>NZ_JAMXLX010000001.1 GCF_024055605.1 Ciceribacter sichuanensis
GCCGGATTCATCGGATCGCGAGGATGATGACGGCCTATTCCCCTTAAGGTTGCGCATTCCGGCAGAACGAAGCCGCAGCCGACGTCCACTTCCCGTAGCCCGTCGCTACAAGATTGGCGATCACGCGTATGGTGTTCGGACTGCCCATAGGCGAGGGCGGGTTGACGGAAGGACGGACTTCCGTCGGATGGGACTACCGACGGTGCTGCGCAGAGCGTCCTCAATGAATGGTTAATCCGGTCTCCCGAATCTTAACGGTAAGTTTAAACTGACCTTCAGTCCGGCCTGCTAAGACTGCCTCATCGTTTCTCGTATTGCGTGGCGTCATGCGGTCCCTAGTGCTCATCCGATCTTTACCGGGCTTCGTTCCGTTCCTGCCTGCCGGCTCGGCGGGAGCACTTTCCTGCGTCACCGCCGCAAGGAGGATGGCATGAACCCGTCGCCGACATTTTCCCTTCTGGCGCCGCGCCTGCCGATCTTTGGCTGCCCGGTCTACGACCTGACCTGGGACGGCGCTTTGTCCTTCGTCAATGAACTGGCAAGCCTGCCGATGGGGCAAACCCATATTACGTTCCTGAATGCCAACAATGCCAATATCATGCTTTCCGACCGGAGCTTCCGCGATGTCCTGGGGCGTTCGGTCGTACTGCCGGATGGCGTCGGCCTCGACATCGCTTCTCACATGCTGAACGGTGAAAAGTTCGTGGCCAACCTGAATGGCACGGACTTCGTGCCGGCGCTGCTCACATATATGGTCACTCCCCGGCGCATCGGCCTGATCGGCGGATCGCCGGAGGTGCTCGAAGCGGCGACGGCGGGGTTCCAGCGTCACGCGCCCTGGCACAGGTTTGTCCCGATCTCCGACGGCTTCTTCGACAAGGAGGACAGTTCGGAGGTTCTGGCGGCGCTGGATGCGGAGAAGCTGGACATTCTGCTCGTCGGCATGGGCACGCCGCTTCAGGAAAAATGGGTGGATCGCAATATCCAGACCAGGCATGCCCGGGTCGTGATGAGCGTCGGTGCTCTCTTCGACTTCGCTTCGGGACGCGTTCCGCGTGCACCTTCCGTGCTGCGAAGCTTGCGGGTGGAATGGGCCTACCGCCTCTGGCTCGAGCCGGAACGCCTGTGGCGCCGTTACATCCTCGGGATTCCTGTCTTCCTCTATAATGTGCTTCGTTACAAGCTTTCCGAGCGCAATGCCGCTGGCGGCAAGTCTACGCGTCCTCAGCATCCGGCGCGTGGTGGCAAGGCCTGAAGCATGTCGCGCAAAAGTGTGCAGCGCTTTTGCGGCAATGACATGCGATAAAAAGGGCTCAAAGCGTACGGAGCGACTGCTGGACCGCGAACGCTTTAGTGTCGCTGGCGCTTTCTAGCCCCTTGCAAATTGCCTTATTTTGACAGCATAGGGCGGGGACAGGCAAATCCGGGCGATATGCTTTGCCTAGATTGGCCGGAACGCAAGCAAGAGGATGCTATCGTGACGACGGTGATTGATGGCAAGCAGGCAGCCGCATCGGTTGTCGCAGCGGTGAAGGCCGCTGCCGAGAAACTCGAGGCCGAGGCGGGTCGCAAGCCGGGTCTGGCCGTGGTGATTGTCGGGGATGATCCGGCAAGCCATGCCTATGTGAACTCCAAGGGCAAGATGGCAAAGCAGTGCGGCTTCAAGTCCGTGCAGCACACGCTTGCCGAAGAAACCAGCCAGGAAACGCTGATGGCGCTGGTCGCCGAGCTCAATGCCGATCCGGAAATCGACGGTATTCTCGTACAGCTGCCCCTGCCGAAACACCTGAATTCCGATGCGGTGATCCAGTCGATCCTGCCGGAAAAGGACGTCGACGGCCTGCATGTGGTCAATGCCGGCAAGCTCGCCACCGGCGATATGGAAACCGGTCTCGTCTCCTGCACGCCGGCCGGCGCGATGATCCTTGTGCGGCAGATCCACGGCAACGATCTCTCCGGCCTCAATGCGCTGGTGATCGGTCGTTCCAACCTGTTCGGCAAGCCGATGGCGCAATTGCTGCTGAACGCCAACGCCACCGTCACCATCGCCCACTCCCGCAGCCGCGATCTCGCCGGCATTGCGCGGAGCGCCGATATCCTCGTCGCTGCCGTCGGCCGCGCCGAAATGGTGAAGGCCGACTGGGTGAAGCCCGGTGCAACTGTGATCGATGTCGGCATCAACCGGGTTCCCGCGCCGGAAAAGGGCGAGGGCAAGAACAAGCTGGTCGGCGACGTCGACTTTGCGGAGTGCGCACCGGTTGCCGCCGCGATTTCCCCGGTTCCGGGCGGTGTCGGCCCGATGACCATCGCCATGCTGATGGCCAATACAGTGATTGCCGCCTATCGCGCGGCGGGCCGTCAGGCTCCGAAGTTCTGACACGGTCAGACCTTTACGGGCCTGCGTCGCGTCCGCAGGCCCTCGGATCCGGTGCCTCATTGCGGCGCCGGACCTGTCGAGGCGCGGACCACCAGATCGGTTTTCCAGAGTTCGTGTTCCGGCGGTTGCGGCTGTGTCCGGTTGATCGCCGCGATCAATCGCTGGGCGATCCTGATGCCGGCGGCCCTCAGAGAAGAGCGCGTGGTCGTCAGCGGCACGGTGAAGTTTTCCGGTTTCAAGAGCGGCAGCACATCGTCATGGGCGATCAGCGAGATGTCCTCGCCGAGTTTCAGGCCCGCCTTGTTGATTGCCCTGACCGCGCCCAGCGCCAGAACCGTACTGGCGCAGAGAACCGCTGTCGGCCGCTCCGGCAGTTCCAGCAATTCGGCCATGCCGCGATAGCCGAATTCGTCCGTCATCACGGTGTGACGCATATGCGACGGGGCGAGTTCGAGCCCCTTTTCCCGGAGTGCCGCCATCGCCCCGAGCTTGCGCCTCAGGGCGAAATCAAAATCTTCCGGGCCGTTGAGCAGGGCAAAGCGGCGATGTCCGAGCCGCAGCAGAAGCTCCGCCGCATCGCGGAACGCCCCCTCGTTGTCGACATCGAGATAGGGATAGTCGAGCGGTAGGCCGTGGGACCGGCCATGCACGATGAACGGCACCGCGAGCGACTTCGCCATGGCGATGCGGGGGTCGTTTTCGCGCATGTAGGCGAGGTAATAGCCGTCGACGCTGCCGCTTGCCACCAGCCAGCGGATCGCCTGTTCCTCGTCGCGCGGATGCGATGGCATGATGACGAAATGGAAATCGTGGCGAAGCGCCTCTTCCGCGAGGCCGCTCTGGAACTCCCCGAAATGGACGTCGGAATAATGTCCGGGAGCCGTCGGCAGAACCAGTCCGATCGAGCCGGCCTTGCCGGTGGCGAGGCGCTGCGCGGCGCGATTCGGCCTGTAGCCGGTTTCCTGCGCGGCCTTCAATACGCGTTGCCGCGTTTCTTCATTGACTTCCGGATAGCCGTTTATCGCACGGCTGATTGTCGTTTGCGACAGGCCGAGAAGCTCGGACAGTTGTTTCAGATTCACGGTATGCAGTCCCTCCCTGCGGCCTTGTCCTGCCGGGCGTTTCCTCCACCTGCAAACCAAAGCGCCACCATTTTCTAGCAGCACCGGCAATGCGCCGAAACAGGAAAATACCGAACTGGGACGCATGCGAACATTTTGCTCGTAGACGTTGCGGCGATTTGCGGCAGAAATAGAAATGTGCTTGACTCCCCTTCGCCGTCAGTGGGATGACTTCAACGCCAAAGCGCTTTGAAAAAAAAGCTGCGGCGAATAAGGCGACGTTGTTCGCCGGTTGTGTGGAGGGAGGTAATTCACATGAAGAAAACATTTTTGATGACTGTCGCGGCAGTCGCGCTCCTGGCTGGAGCCGCAGGCGCTGCGGAACTGAAATTCAAGCCGGGAGAGGATTCGAAATTCAACTGGGCGAGCCTTGAGGAATTCAAGAAGTCCCATGCCATGGCCGGCCAGTCGGTGACGATTTTCGGCCCCTGGCGCGGCGAGGACCAAGCCCTTTTCGAAAGCGTTCTGGCCTATTTCGAGGATGCCACCGGCATCGACGTGAAGTATTCCTCCTCCGAAAACTACGAGCAGCAGATCGTCATCGACACCCAGGCCGGTAGCCCGCCGGATGTCGCCATCCTGCCGCAGCCGGGCCTTATCGCCGATCTCGCCACCAAGGGTTACCTTGTGCCGCTCGGCGAGGAGAACAAGGATTGGCTGCTGCAGAACTATGCCGCCGGTCAATCGTGGGTGGACCTCTCCACCTACAAGGGCAAGGACGGCAAGGCCGCCATCTATGCCTTCCCCTACAAGATCGATGTGAAGTCGCTGATCTGGTATGTGCCGGAAAACTTCGAGGACGCCGGCTATGAAGTTCCCAAGACCATGGAGGAACTCAAGGCCCTGACCGAGAAGATCGTCGCTGACGGCGGCACGCCCTGGTGCATCGGTCTCGGCTCCGGCGGTGCGACCGGCTGGCCGGCGACCGACTGGGTCGAGGACATGATGCTGCGCACGCAGTCCGCCGATGTCTACGACAAGTGGGTATCGAACGAGATCAAGTTCGACGATCCGGCCGTTGTCGGCGCGATCGAGGAGTTCGGCTGGTTCGCCAAGAACGACAAGTTCGTCGACGGTGGCGCGGCTGGCGTTGCTTCCACCGACTTCCGCGACAGCCCGAAGGGCCTCTTCGCCTCGCCGCCGAAGTGCTACCTGCATCACCAGGCGTCCTTCATTCCGTCCTTCTTCCCGGAAGGCACGGTTGTCGGCCAGGATGCGGATTTCTTCTACATGCCTCCCTACGAGAGCAAGAAGGAACTCGGCAATCCGGTTCTTGGTGCCGGCACGCTTGCCATGATCACCAAGGACACACCCGCCGCCCGCGCCTTCATCGATTTCCTGAAGACGCCGATCGCGCACGAGCTCTGGATGGCGCAGTCCAGCTTCCTGACGCCTTACAAGGCGGTGAACATGGACGCCTACGCCAATGCGCCGATGCGCAAGCAGGGTGACATCCTGCTCGGCGCCACCACCTTCCGCTTCGATGGTTCCGACCTGATGCCCGGCAAGATCGGTGCCGGCGCGTTCTGGACGGGTATGGTCGACTACACCGGCGGCAAGTCTGCTGCCGATGTCGCCGCCGGCATTCAGAAGGCCTGGGACGGCCTGAAGTAACCGTCAAACAAGCTGAGCCGATGCCGCCCGCTGCAACGGGTGGCATCGTCAGTCTTGCTGTCGTCGGGAGGGGAAGTCTTTGCAACAGTTACTCTATGCGCTGCTGACGATCGTGATCGGGATTGCCGGAGCGATCGGCTATTTCTACGGCTCGAACCTTCTGCTCGATCTGATCTTTCCGTCGCGGCTTGCCGATACGGCGCAGTCTTCGCGCAACATCCGCCGTGCGAGCCTCGTTCGCCCCTGGCTTTTCCTCGGTCCGGCCATCGTGTCGCTGTCGATCTATCTGGTCTATCCGGTGTTTTCGTCGGTGGCCTATTCCCTTTTCGATCGGGCAGGCACCAGTTTCGTCGGTCTCGCCAACTATCGCTGGATGCTTTACGACACCGAATTCCGCCAGTCGATTTTCAACAACATGCTATGGCTGATCGTCGTGCCGGCGGCTTCCACGCTGTTCGGCCTGATCATCGCGGCGCTCACCGACCGCATCTGGTGGGGCAATATCGCCAAGTCCCTGATCTTCATGCCGATGGCGATTTCCTTCGTCGGCGCATCCGTCATCTGGAAGTTCGTTTATGATTATCGCGACGCCGGTTCGCAGCAGATCGGCATCCTGAACGCCATCGTCGTGGCGTTCGGCGGCGAGCCGCAAATCTGGATCACGCTGCCCTTCTGGAACAATTTCTTCCTCATGGTCATCCTCATCTGGATCCAGACCGGCTTTGCCATGGTTCTCCTGTCGGCGGCCCTTCGCGGCATTCCGGAGGAGACCATCGAGGCGGCCGTGATCGATGGCGCCAACCCCTGGCAGATCTTCCTCAAGATCAAGGTGCCGCAGATCTGGGGCACCATCGCCGTCGTCTGGACGACGATCACCATTCTCGTCCTCAAGGTCTTCGATATCGTGCTGGCAATGACCAATGGTCAGTGGCAGACCCAGGTGCTGGCGAACCTGATGTTCGACTGGATGTTCCGAGGCGGTGGCGATTTCGGTCGCGGTGCCTCGATCGCCGTCGTCATCATGATCATGGTCGTGCCGATCATGATCTGGAACATCCGCAACGCCCGTCGGGAAATGGAAGGACGCTGAGATGCATAAAGGCAGTGTTCGCTCGCCACTGACGTGGTTCGTCCATCTTTCCGTTCTTTTCCTTGTGGTGCTCTGGACCCTGCCGACGGCCGGCCTGTTCATCTCGGCCATCCGCGACAAGGACCAGATCGTCGCCTCCGGCTGGTGGACGGCGCTTTCGACCTCCACCCAGAATGCGATCTATCGTGCTCCCGCCGCGGACAAGCAGGTCGAGGAAAACGGTACTTTCGTCATTTCCGGCAATGTCTTCGAGGGTGGCCAGGGCACCGTCGGCGCCTTCGGCAATTCGAGCCAGGACCCGGCAGCCTTCGAGGCCGGCGCTACCGCGGACCTGAAGGACGACGTCAAGCTGACGGTCGAGGCGAACGGCGATTTCCGCCTGACCTCGCCTAAGGCCTTCGAGGGGACGCGTGGCCAGCGCATCTTCTACACGGCCGCCATTCCGCCGCGCTTCACGCTGGAAAATTATCGCAACGTGTTGATGGCGGAAGGCATCGGTCAGTCCTTCATCAACTCGCTGACGGTTGCCATCCCCGCGACCATCATCCCGATCCTCGTTGCAGCCTTCGCGGCCTATGCGCTGGCATGGATGCCGTTCCCCGGCCGGTCGCTCATACTTGCCGTCATCGTCGGCCTGCTGGTGGTCCCGCTGCAGATGTCGCTCATCCCGCTCCTGAAGATGTATAACGGCATCGGCGCGTTCTTCGGGGTGCCGTCCAAGACCTATCTCGGCATCTGGCTCGCCCATATGGGCTTCGGCTTGCCGCTCGCGATCTATCTCCTGCGCAACTACATCGCCGGCCTGCCGCGGGAAATCATGGAATCCGCCCGCGTCGACGGCGCGTCGGACTTCACCATCTTTACGAAGATCGTGCTGCCGCTGTCCTATCCGGCGCTCGCGTCCTTCGCCATCTTTCAGTTCCTCTGGACCTGGAACGACCTGCTGGTCGCCATGGTTTTCCTGGGAACCGGCAATGATGAGCTGGTCCTGACCGGCCGTCTCGTCAACCTTCTCGGCTCGCGCGGCGGCAAGTGGGAAATCCTCACCGCCTCGGCCTTCATTACCATCATCGTGCCGTTGCTCGTCTTCTTCGCGCTCCAGCGTTACCTCGTCCGCGGCCTGCTGGCCGGTTCGGTCAAGGGTGGTTGACGCGGCAGTTCTGAGAACCCGACCACTTCGTTTTTTGCATAAGGAAAGAGCATGACCGCTGTAGTGCAATCGCCCCTTTCGCCCGACAAGGATTGGTGGCGCGGCGCCGTGATTTACCAGATCTATCCGCGTTCCTATCAGGATTCCAACGGTGACGGCATCGGCGACCTCAAGGGCATCACCGCCCGCCTGCCGCACATCGCCGAACTGGGTGCCGATGCGATCTGGATCTCGCCCTTCTTCACTTCGCCGATGAAGGATTTCGGCTACGACGTTTCCAACTATGTCGACGTCGACCCGATGTTCGGCACGCTTGCCGATTTCGACGGCCTGATTGCGGAAGCCCATCGTCTGGGCATCCGGGTGATGATCGACCTCGTGATTTCCCACACCTCCGACCAGCACCCCTGGTTCGTCGAGAGCCGGTCGAGCAGGAACAATCCTCGGTCGGACTGGTATGTCTGGGCCGATGCGAAGCCGGATGGCACGCCCCCGAACAACTGGCTGTCGATCTTCGGCGGTTCCGCATGGCAGTGGGACCCGACCCGCATGCAGTATTACATGCACAACTTCCTGACCTCGCAACCGGATCTCAACCTGCATAATCCCGAGGTTCAGGACGCGGTTCTGGATGCGGTGCGTTTCTGGCTGAAGCGTGGCGTCGACGGTTTCCGTCTCGACACCATCAACTTTTACTTCCACGACAAACTCTTGCGCGACAACCCGGCGCTCGCTCCGGAACGCCGCAACGCCTCGACGGCGCCGGCGGTCAATCCCTACAACTTCCAGGAACATCTCTACGACAAGAACCGTCCTGAGAATCTTGAGTTCCTGAAGCGCTTCCGCGCCGTGCTCGAAGAGTTCCCGGCGATTGCCGCCGTCGGCGAAGTCGGCGACAGCCAGCGTGGTCTTGAGATCGTCGGCGAATACACCTCCGGCAACGACAAGATGCAGATGTGCTACGCCTTCGAATTCCTGGCGCCGGATGCGCTGACGCCGGCGCGCGTCGCCGAGGTGCAGCAGGACTTCGCCAAGGCCGCGCCGGAAGGCTGGGCCTGCTGGGCCTTTTCCAACCACGATGTCGTGCGTCACGTCACCCGCTGGGGCGCCGATGTCGCCGATCAGGATGCTTTCGCCAAACAGCTGGCCGCGATCCTGCTGACGCAGCGCGGCTCGGCCTGCATCTACGAGGGCGAGGAACTGGGGCTTACCGAAGCCGATATCGCCTTCGAGGATCTGCAGGATCCCTATGGCATCCAGTTCTGGCCTGAGTTTAAGGGCCGCGACGGTTGCCGCACGCCGATGGTCTGGGATAGCCATGCCGCCAAGGCGGGCTTTTCGACTGCCGCAAAGACCTGGCTTCCGATTCCTGTCGAGCACGTTATCAAGGCCGTCGATACCCAGCAGGGCAGGGAGGATTCCGTCCTCGAGCAGTATCGCCGCTTCCTCGCTTTCCGCCGGCAGCATCCGGCCTTCGCCAAGGGTGACATCGCCTTCTATCCGGTGGACGGCAATGTTCTCCTCTATAGCCGCTCGCTCGGCAACGAGACGGTGCTCTGCGTCTTCAACATGGGCGCGCAGCCAGCCACGGCCGTACTGCCGGCCGGTAGCTGGCAGGCTCTGGAGGGGCATGGCTTTACGAGTACGATCGCAGACAACAAGGTGGAGCTTCCGGCCTGGGGCGCATATTTCGCGCGTCTGGCCTGATTGGGGAGGAAGACAATGACGGGCCTCGTTCTGAAGGACATCCGCAAGACTTACGGGCAGGTGAAAGTCCTGCACGGCATCGATCTGGAGATTGCCGAAGGCGAGTTCGTCGTCTTCGTCGGTCCCTCGGGTTGCGGCAAGTCCACATTGCTGCGCATGATCGCCGGGCTGGAAGATATCACCAGCGGAGAGATGGTCATCGACGGACAGGTCGTCAACGACGTGCCGCCCTCCCGGCGCGGCATCGCCATGGTCTTCCAGTCCTATGCGCTCTATCCGCATATGACGGTCTACGACAACATGGCCTTCGGCATGCGGATTGCCGGCGAGAGCCGTGAGGAAATCGAGCGCCGCGTGAAGAACGCGGCCGAGATCCTGCAACTGACGCCCTATCTCGACCGCCTGCCAAAGGCGCTTTCCGGCGGCCAGCGCCAGCGTGTGGCCATCGGCCGTGCGATCTGCCGCAATCCGAAGGTCTTCCTCTTCGATGAGCCGCTGTCGAACCTCGACGCCGCCCTTCGTGTCGCGACCCGCCTCGAGATCGCCAAGCTCAACGAGTCGATGCCCGACACCACGATGATCTACGTCACCCACGACCAGGTGGAGGCGATGACGCTTGCCGACCGCATCGTCGTGCTTTCGGCTGGCCGTATCGAACAGGTCGGCGCGCCGCTCGAACTCTATGATCGTCCGGCCAATCTCTTCGTCGCACGCTTCATCGGCTCTCCGGCGATGAACATCATGCCGGCGACGATAGTAACTGGCGGCAGCCAGACGACGATCAAGCTGCTCGACGGCACCTCGCTCACCGTCGATATCGCGACGCCCGAGGCCGATGCCGGCAAGAAGGTAAGCTTCGGTGTGCGCCCGGAAGACATTTCGATCGTTACCGGCGACGACTATCTCTTCGAGGGTACGGTTTCCATCGTCGAACAGCTTGGCGAAGTCACGCTGATCTATGTCGACGGTCCGGTCGAGGACGAGCCGATCACGGTCAAGCTGCAAGGCACGGTCGCGATTGCTAAGGGCGATCGCCTGCGTTTCGCAGGCGACCGAACCAAGTTACATCTGTTTAACGCGGATGGTCATACTTATCGAAAATGATCCGAAAAAAGGTAAGGTTCCGTTTGCCTTGTTGGCGACGGAACCCCTTTTGCGATCAACTCCAAACGTTTCTCAATACCATCTGTTAAATTCCGGCTGCTAGATTGTTCCCAACAAGAACTGAAAAGCCAGGCGGGACGGAAATGCGTGCCAACTATCTCAAGCGTGAAGAGTCTTTCATGTATGACCGCGAAGCGCGGTTCCCGATGGAAGACACCATGAATGCCGCGCGGATCGAATACACGGAGAAGGGTGTGATGCACCTGGCAGCGCGCCGCTGCGACATCATTCGCATCTCCGTCTCCGGGGCAGTCATCAGCCTTCTGACCCAGTACAATCTTCCGCAGCAGTTCTATCTCGATATTCCCGATGCCCGCATCTCCAAGATCGGTTGCCTGCTGATGAAGGTCTTCGCCAACAATACGGCCGAGATCCGTTTCCTGCGTCTCCTGAACCAGAAGGAACTCGATCGTATCTTTATCTTCTCCACCCATCCGGCGCACAAGGACAAGGTGATGGACGTCCGTTCCTGGTAAGTCATTGCTGACATTATTCGCGAAAGGCCGGCGGGGTGAAAGCCCTGCCGGCCTTTCGCTTTTCTTGATCGCTCTTCGCCTTTTCTGACTCGACTTTCCGAACGAACACCGGAATCCTCCCGCACGGACAGATGCAAGGAGATCGCCATGTCGGATAAAGTCGCAATCATTACCGCCGGCGGAAGCGGCATGGGTGCCGCCGCCGCGAAAAGGCTCGCCGCCGACGGCTTCAAGATCGCGATCCTGTCGTCCTCCGGAAAGGGCGAGGCGCTGGCCAAGGAGCTCGGCGGTCTCGGCATCACCGGCTCCAATCAGTCCAATGACGACCTGAAGCGCCTCGTCGACGAAACGCTCTCCCGCTTTGGCCGTATCGACGTGCTCGTCAACAGCGCCGGCCATGGCCCGCGCGCCCAGATCCTCGAAATCACCGACGAGGGCTGGCACAAGGGCATCGACACCTACCTGCTCAACGTCATCCGCCCGACCCGGCTGGTGACGCCGGTCATGCAGAAGCAGAAATCGGGCGTCATCATCAATATCTCGACCGCCTGGGCCTTCGAGCCGAGCGCGATGTTCCCGACCTCCGCCGTGGCGCGGGCCGGGCTTGCCGCCTTCACCAAGATCTTCGCCGATACCTATGCGGCCGATAACGTCCGCATGAACAACGTTCTGCCGGGCTGGATCGACAGCCTGCCGGGTACCGAGGAGCGTCGCGAAAGCGTGCCGATGCAGCGCTACGGCAAGTCGGAGGAAATCGCGGCAACCGTCGCCTTCCTTGCCTCGGAAGGAGCAGGTTATATCACCGGCCAGAACATCCGCGTCGATGGCGGCCTGACGCGCGCCGTCTGACCGCACCGCATTTCGCGCCTCAACGACGCAAGGCGACGGTAACCGGCCGTCGCCTTCTTGTTGCCTTTTGTGGCATGCATCAAGATTTCGCGCGCCGTAAACCTGTTGGTTACCAAGTTTCTTCATTGTTTAGCATGTCCGGCAGGGATCGGGACGGCCGCAGGAAAACGACGGCAGTTCCCCATCCGGGACGTGTAACGCCGCGCGTGTCATGACGACCGCCGGCGATGAGAGGCTTTTGGTAGCGAGTAAGAGTATGGCGTCCCTGAGCAAGTCAGACACGCGTGGCATTGCGCCGCGCAGCAGCGCTCCCCGTGCATCGAACCGCACGTCGCCGGGTCGAAAGGCCTGGACCAGGCCGACGATCATCGGCGTCGGTGCTGCTCTTGGCCTCTGGGCCACCGCAGCGATTGCAACCGTGCACATGTTCACCTCCTGCCCATCGTCGACATCCACCATTCGTCTCGAGAGCGCCCGGCTCGCACCCGTTCCGGTGGCGCGGACGGATCGCAAGTCGGGCAGGCAGGCGATCATCGAGGCGAACGTCCTCAATTTTGCCGCCATGGAAGAGGCGCGAGCGAGGCTCGCCGCGGCAATCGAGGATACCGACGATATCGGCCTGCTGATGCTGCCTGATACCATGGAACTTGCATCGGTCGAGAAATCGGACCGGCTCGATCTCATCGGTTTCAACTATGCCAGCAACCCTCAGGCGCTCGATGGCTTGAGGCGGGATCTGGCGGCCGCTGTCGCCGAGCGCACGGCACTTCAGCTCGCCGCCGCTGCCGAAGCCGAGAAGCGCAATGCGGCAAAGGACACCGATCCGATCGCGACTGCCTCGATCACACCCGTTTCCGCCGCCGCTACGGCTGGCCCCGCACTCGCCTATGCCGGAGCGATGCCGGCGAAGGAGGTTGTTCCGATGGGGATGGACCCTCGCGAGCAGCCTTTCGTCGAACTCCTGTCCGAACCCGCAGTCAACGACCACGAGGAGCTGCCCGATGGCGGCCCGGTGCCGAGCGCAAAGCCGGGCAAGCCCGCGCTGTCTCCCGCCAAACCGGCGAGCCGCAGGGGGAAACCCGCGACCGTCGAACTCGCTTACGCAAAGCCCGGCAACCCGCTCGTCATGGATGACGAGGAGGATCGTCCGTCGCTCTTCTCGCGCAAGCCGAAGCTGCCGGGTCGTGGCATTGCCGTCTATGACATTTCCGCGGGCATTGTTCACATGCCGAACGGCGAGAAGCTCGAGGCCCATTCCGGCCGCGCCCAGATGCGCGATGATCCGCGCTTCGTGCACATGAAGAACCGCGGCCCGACGCCGCCGAACGTCTATAGCCTGCGCATGCGCGAAGCGCGCTTCCACGGCATCGAAGCAATCCGCATGACTCCGGTCGGCGACGCGAAGATGTATGGCCGCGATGGCTTCCTGACCCACACCTATCTGCTGCGCACGCGTGGCGACTCCTCCGGCTGCGTGGTGTTCGATGACTACAACCGCTTCCTGAACGCCTTCAAGCGGGGCGAGGTCAAGACACTCATCGTGGTGCCGCGCATGACGGAACTGCCGAAATACGTTGCGATGATGTGAGACGGAGAGGCCCGCCATATCGTCACGATCTGTCGGGACCATCGGAGGCTTTATCGCATGGGGACCAGGGGCGTCCGCGCAGGCGCCTGTCGTAACGGGGCAGCTTGACCAGCCCCAGTCGTTCCCGGAGGTACGGTAGCTGCGTCATGCAGCGCCGAAAGCTCGCCTCGTCGATCTCGGCCAGGCACAGGGGCAGGCGGGAGACGGCGTCTCCGGAAAAACCGAGCATGCGCTGCGCCTCGACGGCGACGGCCTGATATGCGCTCGGCACCATAGGCCCGCTGCAGCCCTCATCCCGACGACACTTGCGAATGCGGCACCGATAGGGAGCGGCGGCAAGCGTCGCGGCCAGACGAACCTCCCGCTCATGCACGTCCGCCCGCCAGAGTTCATGGGTTTGCCGGACGGCGCCCGCATCGTCATCGCTTCTGTCGTTCTGGCTCTTGTCGTTTTGATCCCTGTCGTTGCGCATGAGTTCTCCTTCACGCGAGCCGGAGGCCCCGTGTCGTGCTGGATTTCGATGTCCCTCCCTGCGGAGGATCGGTCGGGGCGCCGGAAGCTGCCTCGTAAAGTAAAAATATGTGACACCTTCCGGCGCCCCGTTCGGTGTGTTTTTCCGGACGAACTCGGTCTCTCTGCGCGGATGACGGCACCTTTCCAGGGTTGCGCTCGCGAACATTCTCGTCCGTGACGCCACGAAAGGCCGTGTTGGCGGCCAGTCGCCGGTCCAGTCATGTGTGCCCTGCAGGCACGCCCCGCCCTGTTTCAGGCGAGAGGGAGACCATTCTCATCCAGCCCCCGGAGCCTGTTCCGCGTTTCGAACAGGCCACCGGGTCACCGGTCCCGCCTCGCCGGCAACGCAAACCGGTGTAACCGCGACGGGACGGATGGATTGTAGACACGGACGCAAGGGGCGGGGATTTTGAGGGAAAACGGGGAGGTAAGAGGGGCATTCTTGACCGCCTCCGCGGGCGTGGATTTCTGTCGTAAAACCGCCACGTGATCGACCAGAAGCCTTCTGACAAGTCCTCCTTTAGCGCCCGCAGCCTGCGAGTGGCCGCGAACCGTGGTGCTGTCGATCATGTGCTGCCAGTCATCCGTCAGCCTCAGTTCTACCGGGTTTCAAGGAGTGCGTCGCACACGCCCTGTTCGGCCCAACGGCGGAAGCGGATATAGACGGAATTCGACTTGCCGTAGCGCTCATGCATGTCGTGCCAGGGGCAGCAGACCCTAAGAACATGCAGCATGCCGTTCAGATATCGCCGACTATCGTGCGCGAGCCGGGACTTCTTCGCATGTTCGCTGGGCAATAGCCCCTCGACACTCCGCCACTCCATATCCGTCAGGTCGCCACGAGCCAAAACCGCCTCCTGAAAGGCAGTTTTGAATCACGCTTCCGCTGATTTGGGAATTCGCTTGGGTAACAGGACCCGGGCCAGATTAACTCCGTCTTCAAGACAATACACTGACGCCTACGGCCTTCCTCGTGATCGCACCGGAGTGAGAACGCTCCGGCCCGATCGGCAGTCGCCGCCAACGAGGCTATCACGCGCCGCTCCAAAGCGATCTCAAACAGCCAGACGGAAATGCCACTTGACAACGATATAGTCATGCGCGATTGTACCGATCGGTAAAGTAATTACCAATCGGTACAATCATCTCAACTGGACAAGGAACTGAAGATGTCACGTCCCCCGCTTCCCCCTTTCACTCGCGAAACCGCCATCGAAAAGGTTCGGCTGGCCGAAGACGGCTGGAACTCTCGAGACGCGGCCAAAGTCGCTCTGGCCTATACGCTCGACACTCGCTGGCGGAACCGCGTCGAGTTCGCGAGCAATCGCGAAGAAGCTCAGGCATTTCTGACACGTAAGTGGAACAAGGAGCACGAATACCGCCTCATAAAGGAGCTTTGGGCTTTCACCGGTAACCGCATCGCGGTACGCTACGCGTATGAATATCGCGACGATGGTGGCCGCTGGTACCGCGCTTATGGTAACGAGAACTGGGAATTCGCAGAGGACGGTCTGATGGCGCACAGACACGCGAGCATCAATGAAATGCCGATTGCTGAAAGCGATCGCCTGTTCCACTGGCCTCTTGGCCGTCGGCCGGATGATCACGCCGGCCTCAGCGATCTGGGCCTCTAATCATGGCCCGCATGGTCGCTGAAAGAGCCGACGCCATAGCCCCATTGGCCGAAGTTTTCCGCGAACATGGCTATGAAGGCGCAAGCCTTGCCTTGATCGGCAAGGCTACCGGCCTCGGCAAGGGCAGCCTCTACCACTTCTTCCCGAACGGAAAGGAAGAGATGGTGCGGGCTGTTCTCGACGATATCGGCCAATGGTTCGAGGATGCCGTATATTCCCCGTTGCGTAACGAGAGCGATGTTAATGGCGCCATCGGTGCAATGCTCGCCTCGACGGACCAATATTTCAGGTCCGGCAGGCGCGTGTGCCTCGTCGGCGCCTTGGCAGTCGCCAATACGCGTGACCTCTTCGCGCAAGCCATCCGAGGTTATTTCGTAGCCTGGGTGGACGCCTTGCAGTCAGCGCTTATTCGGCAGGGCCGTGAAGCCGATCAATCGCGCATCCTCGCGGAAGAGGCCGTTCTTGCTATTCAAGGAGCAATTGTTCTTTCTCGGGCAATGGATGATCCGGCCGTTTTTCAACGGGCTATCGACCGACTTCGGGGCCGATTGTTGATCGAAAACGATACCTCTAACAACAAAGGCGCAATCGACGGTTCACTGCAAAATGAAGGTCGGCTTGTCTGAGATCAGCGGAGATATCGACACAGCGCCGGAGCTGCAGGATCTCGGGCATTCTCGCCACTCCACGAGCGGTCAAAGGCCAGCGGCAGGCGTCTCAGCAAAGCGTCCGCAGGGAGACGGATCAAAAATACCTGGGGTCACAGAATGGATGCGGAGTATCGCCTTCCAGAGGAATTCTTCACCGATCGCTTTCTCGTGAAGCGGATCCTGCCGTCGGATGCCGACGCTATATTTGTGGGTTGGGCGACTGACCCCGAAGTGACGAAGTATCTCTCCTGGTGTCCGCATACAGACCTTTCCCAAACGCGGGAAGCTGCAGAACGCTCCAGTCGGGAGTGGGAAGTTGGTTCCACTTTTCCGGCGGTAATCTGTCGGCAAGATGCGCCGAGCGACCTTGTCGGAAGATTTGATGCGCGGCCGGTCGGATCAAGAGTCTCCTACGGTTGGCTCATACGCAAGGACCGCTGGGGGCAGGGCGTCGCAAGCGAGGTGGTGCAATGGGCTATCGCGCATGCCCTGTCCAATCCTGCGATCTATCGGACCGAGGCGGCTTGTGACGTCATGAACATGGCCTCGGCCCGTGTGATGGAAAAGGCTGGAATGGTCCAGGAGGCAGTGCTTCGGCGGTACCTCCTCCTTCCAAATTTGTCGAAGGAGCCAAGGGACGCTTTCCTATATTCCAAAGTTCGCTGAGAACCCTGGATGATAGGCATACAGCTCTGATCTTTCCGTTGCCGACCATTCCTCATCCCCGCAACCGGGGACACCGGCAGGGGATGAGGGAGCGAGAAAAGGCAGCGAAGGGTCGTTCAGAACTCCTGCCAGTCGTCGGCCTTCAGGGCGGTATTGCCGGCGACGGCAGGAACCGGACGCGGTGCGGCGCGGCGGGCTGGGGCCGCGCCATGTGTGGACGATGCCGCACGATACGTGGGAACGGCCCCGGCAGGAGCGGAGGAGGCGCCGAGGTCGAAGCGGGAGACGAGCTGCCGCAGTCGTTCGGTTTCCTGGCTGAGAGCGACGCCGGAGGCCGTGCTTTCCTCGACCATGGCGGCGTTCTGCTGGGTCATCTGGTCCATCTGGTTGACGGCCGTATTGACTTCGGACAGACCGGTCGCCTGTTCGCGGGAGGCGGTAGCGATCGCTTCCATGTGCTGGTTGACCGAAAGGATGTTGTCCTGAATGGTCCGCAGCGCTTCCCCGGTCTCGCTGACAAGCCTCACGCCGCCCTTCACCTCCTCGGAAGAGTTGCGGATCAGTTCCTTGATCTCCTTGGCTGCCTGTGCCGAGCGCTGGGCAAGCTCGCGCACTTCCTGTGCGACGACGGCGAAACCCTTGCCGGCTTCGCCGGCGCGGGCCGCCTCGACACCGGCATTCAGCGCCAGAAGGTTGGTCTGGAAGGCGATTTCGTCGATTACGCCGATGATGCTGGAAATCTGGTTCGACGACTGTTCGATGCGCGCCATGGCGCTGACCGCATCAGCGACAACCGAGCCTGAATGAACGGCGCTTGCATTGGCAGTTTCCGCAGCCTGACGGGCCTCGTCCGCCCGTGCCGAAGCGTTTCGGACATTGACCGTGATTTCGTCCAGCGCGGCTGCAGTCTCCTCCAGCGATGCCGCCTGCTGTTCGGTGCGTTTCGAAAGGTCCTGGGCACTCTGGCTGATCTCCCGCGAGCCGGCGTCGATCTGGCCGGCGGATGTCGCGACCGATCCAAGGGCTTCGGCAAGTCCGGATACCGCTTCATTGAAATTGCTGCGCAGGCTTTCGAAATCGGCGCCGAAGGGCTGATCGAGCCGGAAGGCGAGATTGCCGGAGGCGAGCTTGTTGAGGCCGTCGCCGATGGTGGTGACGGCATGAACACGCTCGGTGACATCCATCGCGAACTTCACGACCTTGGTGACATTGCCCTTCGTATCGCGGATCGGGTTGTATGAGGCATTGATCACGACTTTCTTACCGTTCTTGCCGATGCGCAGGAATTCGTCGGCCTGGAACTGGCCGTTGCGCAACGCCTGCCAGAATTCCTGATATTCCGGGCTGCGGGCATAGGCAGGTTCGACGAACATGCTGTGGTGCTTGCCCCGGATCTCGTCCATCGAATAGTCGAGCGCCTTGAGGAAGTTGTCGTTCGCCCGGATCACCGTGCCATCGGGGGAGAATTCGATGATCGCCTGGACGCGGCTGATGGCCTCGATCTGGTTCTGGTAGTCGAGGTTTTGCAGGCGTTCCTTGGCATTGGCCCATTCAACGGCAAAACCGTCGAGCTTGTTGCCGCGCTTCAGGGGCGTCACGATCAGATCGAAGGCGTGGTTGCCCACCCAGATGGTCGCCTTGTGCTGCTTCTGCAGAGTGGCGAGCATATTGCGCTGGTGCGAGGGGTTCTTGTGGAAGATATCGATATTGCTGCCGATCAGCTTTGCGAATTCGAAGCGCGGAAGCTCCTTCTTGAGGTCGCTCTCCGCATCCCGGAGAAGGTCGCGCACGGCGCCGTTCATATAGACGATATTGAGCTTGGCATCGGCAAGCATGATGTTGGCCGATATCGTTTCGAGCGCATCGATACGGGCGCGCAGCCCGCTATTGGTCATTCCGAACATGTCTTGCAGTCCCCACGCCGCGACGTTGTCGATGACCGGTTGCCGCGCCACAGCCGCCTTGCGCCCAGCCAGTGACGCACGGTCGGGAGACCCCATGGAAATGATAGCCCCCGCCCGCATCACATGAGGGGCATCTTATATAATGATGGTGTTTATTATCTTAATGACAAACGGCAGATATGTCGCGGTCTGGCGCAGGCAGGACCTGATCAGCCACCGGTTCTTGCCGCCGACGAGACCGTGCCTGGCGGATGGCCCATGACGCGTTTGAAGGCCCGGCTGAAGGCAGCCTGCGAGCCATAACCCAGTCGCAGCGCTGCCGTTTCGATCGGCATATGGTCCTTGGCGATCCACTGGGATGCAAGCCGCATGCGCAGTTCCGTCAGGTAGCGGACGGGCGTCATACCGGTGACATCGAGAAAGCGTTCCGCGAAGACGGACCGCGAGGCTCCCATCCTGTCGGCGAGTTCGGCGACGGTCCAGTCGTGGCCCGGTGCATTGTGAAGCGCGACGAGCACCCGCCCGAGCCGCGGGTCGCGCAGGGCCGCGATCCAGCCGGTGGCATCGCCGCAGCCGCATTCGACCCAGGCGCGGACGATGAAGGCCGCGACCACATCGGCAAGACGCGCGAGAATGCCGGCAAAGCCCGCACGGGCGGTCTTCGCCTCGCGCTCCATCGCCTCCAGCATCGGCAGGATTTCCGGATAGCGGTCGGAGAGCGTGCCGACCAGCATGACCTCCGGCATCATCGAAACAAGCGGATGAAGGCCGCCGAGATCGAATTCCATGCAGCCGCTGAAGATAAGGGCGCGCCCGTCTTCGGCGCAGGCCTCGCCGTCACAGGCATTGATCGCGCTGACCGAGGCGCAGATCGGCTTTGTCGCGAGCACCCGCACATCCTGGCACTTGATCTCGGAAGAGGAGACGAGGGCATGGCTGCCGCCACGCGGCAGAAGCACGGCGGAACCGGCGTCCATCGTGTGAAACAGGCCGCCCGGTGTGCGCAGGTGAACCGGACCGCGGGCGATGAAATGAAACTGGGCGCGTCCCTCCACCTCGCCGAACGAGAGCCCGAACGGCGGGGTGGCTTCGATCCGCTGATAGTCGAGGCCGACCAGCCGCATGCCCATGAGCAATTCGCTCACGAGATCCGGATCAGGGTAGGCGCCGGCCGACATCGCCGGATTTTCGGACTTTCGATCAAGCATTACGGATTTTGTGACATGGATCGTCCGGCGAGTCCAGCCTAACCTTGGAGCGTACCATTCACCCGGAGCATTTCCGGCCAGCTCCCGACGGCCCGGATGCTCTCCTTTTTACTTCCGCAGTTCGCGGCAGGCGGAACCTTCGGGAGTTTTCGCCGCAACTGCGCATTTCGAGGACAAGCCTATGAATCCCACATTCGATCCATCCGGCGCCGCTGCCGGAACCGGCGCGGAAAAGCCGGCCTGGGGCGCGGTCGTTTCCATGGCGCTCGGCGTCTTCTCGCTGGTGACGGCGGAATTCCTGCCGGCCAGTCTGCTGACGCCGATCGCGGCCGAACTGAACATCACCGAAGGGGCGGCCGGTCAGGCGGTGACCGCGACGGCGGTGGTCGGCATGGTCGCAAGCCTCCTCATCACGCCTTTCGCCCGCAGCATCGACCGGCGGCATCTGATGATGTTCTTCTCCCTCCTGCTGATCCTCTCCAATCTTCTGGTGGCCTTTGCCCCGGGCATGACGCTGCTCCTGATCGGGCGTGTGCTGCTTGGCGCAGCCCTTGGCGGCTTCTGGGCGATGGCGACGGCGGTGACAATGCGGCTGGTGCCGCCGGTGCTGGTGCCGCGGGCGCTGTCGATGATCTTCAGCGGCGTCTCCGCGGCAACCATCGTTGCCGCCCCTCTCGGCAGCTATCTGGGCGCGCTCGTCGGCTGGCGCGCGGTATTCGTCATGACCGCTGGGCTGGGGCTCGCCGCTCTCGTCATGCAGTTCATCTCGCTGCCGAAGCTCAAGCCGACCGGCACCGCAAGCCTACGCACGCTCGGCGAGGTTCTCGCCCGACCGGGCATCGCGTTGGGGATCGCTGCCGCGACTCTGGTCTTTGCCGGACACTTCGCCTTCTTCACCTACCTGCGGCCGTTCCTCGAAGCGGATGCCACGGCCGGCATCGAGGTGGTTTCCTCCGTGCTGCTCGGCTTCGGGCTCGCCAATTTCCTCGGCACGCTGCTGGCCGGTCCGCTGATCGCTTGCAGCCTGCGCCTCACCCTGACGCTGATGCCGCTGTTGCTGGCAGGCATGGGCTTCGTGCTGGTCGCGAGCGATGCGCCGTTTGCCGTCAATGCGGCCATCGTCTCTCTCTGGGGTCTGGTCTTCGGCGCCGTGCCGGTCGCCTGGTCCACCTGGCTCGCGCGCAATGTTCCGGATGAGGCGGAAAGCGCCGGCGGGTTGCTGGTCGCGGCGATCCAGTTTGCGATCGCCATGGGTGCCGCGGTGGGCGGCATCGTCTTCGACGCAAACGGCGCGGCCGGCGTCTTCACCGCAAGCAGTCTGGTGCTGGTGATTGCGGCGATCGGCATTCTGCTCGGCGTAAAGCTGCGCCCGGTGCCGGCTGCGGCCTGAAAAAGCGTCGCCGCCTTCAGTGGCGGCGACCAACTCGCGGCTCGGAGAGGGCTCACCGGAACGTGATAGACGGTGGGTTAACGTGTGTTGAGCGACACGCCGGATGCGCTATCGGAAGGTTCTCCCATCTGGGAACTCCTCCATCCGCAGAGCAACCTCCAAGGAGCCTTCCCCGTGAAGCAAAGACTAAATCAGGCCAGCCCCTACCTCCTCAGCCTGCTGCGCATCGTTTCAGCTCTCGTGCTGTTCAGCTACGGAACCCAGAAAATCCTGCATTTTCCCGTGGCCGAGCGCGTGCCGCCGGTTATGTCGATGCCGTGGATCGCCGGCCTGCTGGAACTGACCCTTGGTTTCCTGCTGCTCATCGGCTTCATGAGCCGGGCGGCTGCCTTCGTTCTGTCCGGCCTGATGGCCTTCGCCTATTTCATCGCGCATTTCCCGCAGAACTTCTTCCCCTCCCAGAACGGCGGGGTGGCAGCCATCCTGTTCTGTTTCATCTTCCTTTATCTGGTGGCAGCCGGCCCGGGGCCGATCAGCGTCGATGCCCGCCGCAACGGCGGACAGGCCTGATCCGGCAGGCTTCTGATGATCGAAGGGTGCGGAACGTCGCGCCCTCTTTACCAGATATGTGGGGCCGGATATGCGCGGGGAGGAGGCTCAGGCGATATCCGGCGGTGTCTTGCGAAGGCGGGCGTCGAGCCTGGCAAACAGGCCGCGCAATTCCGGCTCCTCGACATAGCCGCCCGCTTCGGTCGGACGTACCCACAGGGTCTGGCGCTGTCCCTGCTCCTTGAAGGTCTCGGCGATGGAGGTCGTCTCGACCGTGAAGACCTCGACGATGCAGGGAACATCCTTGCCATTGTCCAGCCGCTTGACATAGCTGTAGCGGCCGAGCGGCTTCTTGCCGACCTTTCCCTTGATGCCGGCCTCCTCGAAGGCTTCGACAGCTGCGACCTCTCGCGGGGTCTTGCCCTTCATCGGGCTTCCCTTGGGAATGACCCACCGGCCCGATCCTCGCGTCGTGATCAGTAGAACCTCAAACCCGTTTCCTCCAGCGGCGCGACGAAAGCAGATCGCCGCGTACTGCTCCAGCCAGTCGGCGGCAAACAGCGTGCCGCCCGTATCGGCGAGCTTCATCAGGAACGTCTTTTTCTTGGCCAACGGGATCTCGGAGGAAGGCTGGAAGGGGGTGGAAGTAGATTGTGACAGTCCACGATTATCTTGGATTTCCAGCTTTTGCAGTACTCTTCTTTCATTTATGACAGTTTTATGACAGCCCCTCCACGGGATATGCCAAGGGGCATGCCACGGGACATGATCGACTGGATATGAATGCATGATGAGCCTGTTCAAAAAGCTTCTTCCCCGTGAAGACGGATTTTTCATTCTCTTCGAGCGCCACACGCGCACGGTGGTGGGAGCGGCCAATGCGCTGAAGGACCTGCTCGCCGGCGAGGGGGACATCGAGGCGCACGGCCAGAAGATCATCGACCTCGAGGACGAGGCCGACGATATCACCCGCGAAGTCCTGCTGGCGGTGCGCCGCAGCTTCATCACGCCCTTCGACCGGGGCGACATCAAGGATCTGATCCAGTCGATGGATGACACGATCGACATGATGCACAAGACGGTCAAGACCATCCGGCTCTACGAACAGACCAGCTTCGATCCGGGTATGCGCGAGATCGGCATCATGATCGCAGAATGCGCAAGGCTGATTTCCGAGGCCATTCCGCTGCTCAACAAGATCGGCTCCAACGCCCATCGCCTCAGCGAAATCGCCGAGGAAGTCATGCGCGTGGAGGGCCGTTCCGACGAGTTCTACGAGAAGGGTCTCAAGGAGTTGTTCAAGCGTTACGGGTCCAGCGATCCCATGGCCTACCTGATCGGCAGCGAGATCTATGGCGAGCTGGAGAAGGTCGTCGACCGTTTCGAGGACGTCGCCAATGAGATCAGCGGCATCGTGATCGAGAACGTCTGATGGATGCCACGCTTGCCCTGCCTCTGCTGGTCGCCCTCGTCGGCGTGGCGCTCTTCTTCGATTTCCTGAACGGCCTGCACGACGCCGCGAACTCGATCGCCACGATCGTCTCGACGCGGGTGCTGAGCCCCCAGTTCGCCGTCGGCTGGGCCGCTTTCTTCAATTTCATCGCCTTCATGTTCTTCGGCCTGCATGTGGCGGAGACGCTCGGAACCGGGATCATCGACCCCGCTATCGTCAGCCCGCAGGTGATCTTTGCCGCACTCGTCGGCGCGATCGTGTGGAACATCGTCACCTGGGTCTTCGGCATTCCGTCCAGTTCGTCCCACGCGCTGGTGGGGGGCATGGTCGGTGCCGGTATAGCCAAGATCGGCAGCGCCTCGATCGTCTTCTACGGTCTCGCCAAGACAGTGGTCGCGATCTTCCTGTCCCCGATGATCGGCTTCTTCCTGGCGCTTTTGCTGGTGCTGATCGTCGCATGGATATGCATGCGCCAGACGCCCTTTGCCGTCGATCGCTCCTTCCGCCTGCTGCAATTCGCCTCCGCCTCGCTCTATTCGCTCGGCCATGGCGGCAACGACGCGCAGAAGACGATGGGCATCATCGCCGTGCTCCTGTTCTCGCAGGGTTATCTCGGCGACACCTTCTATGTGCCCTTCTGGGTGGTGATTTCCTGCCAGACGGCCATGGCGCTCGGCACGCTCTTCGGCGGCTGGCGCATCGTCCATACCATGGGCTCGAAGATCACCCGGCTCAATCCGATGCAGGGCTTCTGCGCGGAAACAGGCGGCGCGTTGACGCTGTTCGGGGCGACCTGGCTCGGTATTCCGGTTTCGACGACCCATACCATCACCGGCGCTATTGTCGGGGTGGGAGCCGCACGCCGCGTTTCGGCGGTACGCTGGGGCATCGCCGGCAACATCGTGATCGCCTGGGTCGTGACGCTTCCGGCTGCGGCCGCCATTTCCTGGGTGACTTACCTCGTCTGCTCGGCCTTCGGCTGAACGAACCCGGCTGACTGGTGCGTTGCAAGGCCGCACCCACCGGCATCCATGCGGTGCCTGATGCATAGAGCCTGGAAACGATGTCTCGTCTCCGGGCCCTATGGAGGAATTTCTAAGGCGAGAGTCCGCGATCAGTAGAGAACGCTGGCGCCCATGTCGGCAGCGCCGGCAACGCGGCGCAGCGGTGCGAAAAGTTCGCGTCCGAGACCGAATTCATTGTGGGAGAGATCCGGGGCTGCCGGTGTGCGTGCCGCGAACTCGGCGGCATCGACAAGCACTTCCAGCGTGCCGGCGATGGCATCGAGACGCACGATGTCGCCATCCTTGATCTTCGCGATGGCGCCGCCATCGACGGCCTCGGGCGTGACATGGATGGCGGCCGGCACCTTGCCGGACGCGCCGGACATGCGGCCGTCGGTGACGAGCGCCACCTTGTAGCCACGGTCCTGCAGCACGCCGAGCGGTGGCGTCAGGCGATGCAGTTCCGGCATGCCGTTCGACTTCGGTCCCTGGAAGCGAACGACGGCGATGAAATCGCGGTCGAGCTTGCCGGCCTTGAAGGCGTCCTGCAGCTCCTGCTGGTCATGGAAGACGATGGCCGGCGCCTCTACGACATGGCGCTCCGGCTTGACCGCCGAGATCTTGATGACCGCCTTGCCGAGATTGCCGGTCAGCATCTTCAGGCCGCCATTCGGCTGGAACGGGGCCTCGATGCGGGCGAGCACCTTCGGATCGGCGCTTTCCTCCGGCGACGGCTGGCGAACCACGTTGCCATCTTCGCCGAGCTTCGGATCGATGGTGTAGGCGGCAAGTCCCTGACCGAAGACGGTGCGCACGTCGTCATGCAGGTAACCGGCCTTGAGCAGCTGCTTGATCAGGAAGCCCATACCGCCGGCCGCGTGGAAATGGTTCACGTCGGCAAGCCCGTTCGGATAGACGCGGGCGAGAAGCGGGATAATGTCCGACAGGTCGGAAATATCCTGCCAGGTCAGCTGGATGCCGGCGGCGCGGGCCATGGCGACGAGATGAAGCGTGTGGTTGGTCGAGCCGCCGGTGGCATGCAGGCCGACCACGCCGTTGACGATCGAGCGTTCGTCGATCATCTCGCCGGCGGGCGTGAACTCATTGCCGAGCGCGGTGATCGCCAGCGCACGCTTTGCAGCCTCGCGGGTGAGCGCGTCGCGCAGCGGCGTGTTGGGGTTGATGAAGGAGGAGCCGGGCATGTGGAAGCCCATGATCTCCATCAGCATCTGGTTGGAGTTCGCGGTGCCGTAGAAAGTGCAGGTGCCGGGGCCGTGGTAGGATTTCGATTCCGCTTCCAAGAGTTCGGCACGGCCGACCTTGCCTTCCGCATAAAGCTGGCGGATGCGCGACTTCTCGTCGTTCGGAAGGCCCGATGTCATCGGTCCCGCGGGAATGAAGATGGAGGGCAGGTGGCCGAAGGTCAGCGCGGCGATCACGAGGCCCGGCACGATCTTGTCACAGACGCCGAGGAAGACGGCAGCGTCGAACATGTTGTGCGAAAGGCCGATGCCGGCCGCCATGGCGATCACGTCGCGGGAGAAGAGCGAAAGTTCCATGCCCGGCTGACCCTGGGTAACGCCGTCACACATGGCCGGCACGCCGCCCGCAACCTGCGCCACGCCACCGGCTTCGTGCGCCGCCTTGCGGATCAGGGCAGGGTAGGTTTCGAACGGCTGGTGGGCGGAGAGCATGTCGTTATAGGCAGTGATCATGCCGAGATTGGGAACCTGATCGCCTGACAGAGCGGTCTTGTCCCCGGGGGAACAGACGGCGAAACCATGGGCGAGGTTGCCGCAGGACAGAACCGAGCGATGAACGCCCTTGGAGATCTGGCTGCGCACGCGGTCGAGATAGGCCTCGCGGGTCGGCTTCGAACGCTCGACGATACGGCGGGTAATGGCTTCGATACGGCTGTCGGCACTCATGGGACAATCCTCCTGTCGTGACGCGCGGCGCGCTCAATCGGGCGCTTTCAGCCACGCAAGGCCCGGCTTTCCGGGTCAGATCGGTATCCGTCCGCTTACGGACGGCGTGCGACTGCCCTGATGTTTCAGGGAGCCCAGTAGATATCGGGTTTCGTCGCCGACCGGCCAAGGATGGCGCGGATCGGCATCTCGTTTTCGTCGCGGCCGGCAAGGGCCTTGTCGAGCACGGCCTTCTTTTCCGCTCCCTCGATATGAAGCGCGAGGAAGCGGGCATCGTGAAGAGCAGAGAAGGAGAAGGTGAGGCGGGGTTCGCCGGCACCTTCGGCTTCCATGGTCATGACCCGGCGAGGCAGCGCAAGGTCGAGCGCCTCGGCCAGATGATCCCCGCCGGGGAAGAAGGAGGCGGTGTGACCGTCATTGCCCATGCCGAGGATCACGGCATCGAAGGGTGCGCCGAGCGCGTTGGCCTCATCGCTTGCTATCGCCGCCGCATCCTCGATGGAGGCAGCGTCATGATACAGCGGCAGGACGCGTGCCGCTGCCGCCGGACCCTTGAGCAGATGGGTGGAGAGCAGCAGATGATTGGAGCGCGCATTGTCGGCCGGCACGAAACGTTCGTCGACGAGCGTGATCGTCACCTTGTCCCATTCGACCGGCTTGCCGGACAGCACCTCGAAAAAAGCCTTCGGCGTGGAGCCGCCCGACACGGCGATGGTGGCCGAGCCCTTGAGTTCGATCGCCGCGTCGAGCGCCTTGACCACCCGGTTCGCCAGCCCCTCGGCCAGCGCCGGACGGCTTTCGAAGGCGTGCATGTGATAGCCCATCAGCCCGTTCCTAGTCATTCTCGTGCCATGTCCGGCCGTCGCGCTCGATGAGAGCGATTGCCTGGCTCGGGCCCCAGGTTCCGGCAGTGTAGCCCTGGGCGCGCTGGCCGATTTCCTCCCAGCCCTTGAGGATCGGATCGACCCACTTCCACGCGGCCTCGACCTCGTCACGGCGCATGAACAGCGTCTGGTTGGAGCGGATGACATCCATCAGCAGTCGCTCGTAAGCGTCGGCGTTACGCACGTCGAAGGCCAGCGCAAAGCTCATGTCGAGCGAGACGTGGCGAAGGCGCATACCGCCCGGCCCCGGGTCCTTGATCATCAGCCACTGCTTGACGCCTTCGTCCGGCTGCAGGCGGATGACCAGCTTGTTGGCCTCGATACGTCCGGCGGCGTCGTCGAAGATGGAATGCGGGATCGGTTTGAACGCGATGACGATTTCCGAAACGCGGGACGCCAGACGCTTGCCGGTGCGCAGGTAGAAGGGCACGCCTGCCCAACGCCAGTTATCGATCTCCGTCTTGATGGCGACGAAGGTTTCGGTATCGGAGGCCGCTTCCAGTTCTTCCGTGTAGCCCTTGACCGGACCGCCGGCGGAAGCGCCGGCCTTGTACTGGCCGCGCACGGTGAACTTTTCGACGTTCGCCGAGGTGATCGGCTTCAGCGAACGCAGGACCTTCAGCTTCTCGTCACGAACGGCTTCCGCGTCCATCGAATGGGGCGCTTCCATCGCCACAAGGCAGAGAAGCTGCAACATATGGTTCTGCACCATGTCACGCAGCGCGCCGGCCTTGTCGTAATAGGTCACTCGTCCCTCAAGGCCGACAGATTCGGCGACCGTGATCTGAACGTGGTCGATATGGGCTGAGTTCCACAGCGGCTCGTAGAGCGCGTTGGCAAAACGCAGCGCCATCAGGTTCTGTACCGTCTCCTTGCCGAGATAGTGGTCGATGCGGAAGATCTGCTCTTCCTTGAAAACCCGGCCGATCGTGTCGTTCAGCACCTCGGCGGATGCGAGATCGCGGCCGATCGGCTTTTCCACGACGATGCGGGTCGACTTTGTGATGAGCTTGAAATCGCGGATCTTGTCGGCGATGTCGCCGAAGATTGCGGGAGAAACGGCAAGATAGAAGGCGCGCACGATGTCCTTACCGCTGTCGAGCAGGACCTTCAGCTTGTCCCAGCCGTCGTTCGACTTGGCGTCGACAGAGACGTAGAAGACGCGGGCGCAGAAATTCGCGACCGACGCCTCGTTGTATTCCTCGGGTTTCAGATGTTCCTTCAGCGCATTCTGTGCGAATTTGCGGTACTCTTCGTCTGTCATCGGCGTGCGCGATGCGCCGATAATGCGCGTCGGCTCGCTCAACTGACCGGCAAGCTGCCGGTGATACAACGCCGGCAGGAGCTTGCGTTCGGCAAGATCACCGGTGCCGCCGAAGACGACGTAGTCGAAGGGTTCCACGGGAATGATCTGACTGCTCATGTGGGCTTCTCTTTCTCGGCACTGTCGGTTTCGTTTCTAATCTAATCGATTTAAAAAAGCCAGTGGTCCCGAGCCTGAAAAGCGCGCACGTGCGAAAAAATCAGAATTTATCCCGCAGCGCAAACCAGGTGAGCGCGAGGAACAGCAGCGGGCTGCGGAACTTCGCACCACCGGGGAAAGGTGGGACTTTCAGGTCTTTCAGAAGGTCGAGTTCGCCGGTCTTTCCTGTGATCGAATCTGCATAAAGCTTGCCACAGTAATTTGACAGCATGACGCCGTGGCCGGAATAGCCGCCGATGGACATGACGCCGGGCATCACTTCGCGGACGAAGGGCTTGCGCGGCATGGTGATGCCGACGCAGCCGCCCCAGGCATGGGTGATCTCGATGTCACGCAGTTGCGGATAGATCTCGGCGATCTGGCGCCGGATGTGAGAGGAGATGTCGCGCGGTGCGTCCGCCGTATAGGCCTCGCGACCGCCGAACAGCAGCCGCCCGTCGAGCGTTTTTCGCCAGTAGCGCACCACGAAGCGGGAATCCGCGAGCGCTTCCGAGCCCGGAATGACCTCCGGAAACCTGTCGAGCGGTACGGTCGCGCCGATGAAGGAGTGGATCGGCATGACGTGCGCGGCGGTGACCGGCTCGAGGTTGGCGATATAGGCATTGGTGGCGATCAGCACCCGGTCGGCGCTGATCGTGCCGGTCGGCGTCTCGATCAGCGTCTTGCCGGCGGTTTGCCGGATCGACTTCGCCGGGGTCATTTCGAAGATCCCGGCGCCGGCGTCCTTCGCCGCCTTGGCAAGCCCGATCAGGAGCTTCAGCGGATGAATGTGACCGGTGCCGGTGTCTCGGGTTCCGCAGAAGAAGCGTTTTGAGCCGGCCCGTTCCGCCGTCTCCCTGCCGTCCATGAAGGACATGTGGGGATAGCCGTAGCGGGTGACGATCGCCTCGACGGACTGGCGGTACTCGCGCTCGTAGCTCGCCTTGTGGGAAACATTGAGCTGGCCGGGCAGATAGTCCATGTCGATGCCGTGTTCGTCCGCGAAATCGAACAGGTATTTCTTGGCGTTCTCGGCAAGGTCGAACAGCGCCTTGGACCGTTCGAAGCCGAGTTCTTCCTCGATCTCGTCGGGATAGGAGCGCTGACCGGTGCCGAGCTGGCCGCCATTGCGGCCCGATGCGCCGTCACCGATCCGGCACCCTTCGATCAAGGTGACGGAAACACCGGATTTCGCCAGATGATAGGCGGCCTGCAGGCCGGTGAAACCGCCGCCGATAATGGCGACGGAAGTCTGTCTGGAACCGTCGAGCGCCGGGTATTCCGGCCGCTCGGCAACGGTTTCCTGATACCAGGAGATACCCGGTGCGATCGGGCTTTGCCATGACATGGGGAACTCCTTCGCGCTCAGACGTTCAAGAGCAGGAATTCTCGTTCCCACGGGCTGATCACCTGCATGAAGGTTTCGAATTCCCCTCTCTTCACGCCGGCATAAAGACCGATGAATTCCTCGCTCATCACTTCGGCGAGAGCGGGATCGGATTCGAGCAGCGACACCGCCTCGAGCAGGCCGCGCGGAAGCTCCACCGAGCCTTCGTTGGCGGTGCCTTCGGCCGCTGCCGTGGGCTCGATCTCCTTGACGATGCCGAGATAGCCGCAGGCAAGCGAGGCCGCCAGTGCGAGATACGGATTGGCGTCCGAGCTTGGCAGGCGGTTTTCCACGCGGCGCGCGGCCGAATCCGACACCGGCACGCGGAAGGCCGTGGTGCGGTTGTCGTAGCCCCAGGCATTGTTCACCGGCGCCGACATGTCGGGCGTCAGGCGGCGATAGGAATTCACGTAGGGCGCCATCATCGACAGCGTCTTCGGCACGAAGAGCTGCATGCCGCCGATGAAGTGGAAGAATTCCCTCGATGCGGAGCCGTCGGGCTTGGAGAAGATGTTCTTGCCCGTTTCCACATCGACCACCGACTGGTGGATGTGCATGGCCGAACCCGGCTGGCCCTGCATCGGCTTGGCCATGAAGGTGGCGTAAATGCCGTGCTTCAGCGCCGCCTCGCGGATCGTGCGCTTGAACAGGAAGACCTGGTCGGCGAGTTCGATCGGATTGCCGTGGCGCAGGTTGATTTCGAGCTGGGCCGGCCCCTCCTCATGGATCAGCGTGTCGATCTCGAGGCCCTGCTTTTCCGAGAAGTGGTAGATGTCGTCGATCAGTTCATCGAACTCGTTGATGCCGGCGATGGAATAGCCCTGACCGCCGAGAATGGAGCGACCCGAGCGGCCCTTCGGCGGATGCAGCGGATAGTCCGGGTCGTCGTTCATCGCGACGAGGTAGAACTCGATTTCCGGAGCGACGACAGGCCGCCAGCCCTTGTCCTCATAAAGCTTGAGGACGTTTTTCAAGACGTTGCGCGGCGTATAGGAAACGTTTTCGCCGTCCGAATTGACGATGTCGCAGATCACCTGCGCCGTCGGGTCGGTTTCCCACGGCACCACCGACAGCGTCGAAAGATCGGGCACCAGCTTCAGGTCGCTGTCACGCGGTTCGTAGCGGAAATTGCCGGTCTCTTCCGGGTATTCGCCGGAGATCGTGTGGCGGTAGAGCGCCGACGGCAGGGCGAGCGAGGTGTTCGACGTGAACTTCGACGACGGCATCATCTTGCCGCGCGGAACGCCGGCGAGATCCGGCGTGATGCACTCGATGTCCTCGATGCCGCGGGCACGAAGCCAGGCGGTGGCTTCCTTCCACGTTTTTACCCCACGCTTGGATCCGGGATCCGGAGGTATGCTCACCTTTTTGGACGCTGCGCCTTGGGGTCTGAGCATATTTTTCTTCGGAGGCATGTCTCACCGGTTGGGGTTGTTGATGACGTCATCATACCCGGACTTCTCGAATTGGCGAGGGGGGAAAGAACATTGACTTTGGAGAGGCGATCGAAAAGACAGATATTCTTTGCCGCAGGAGCCGGAAATTGGCGCGTATATTTGATGTTGCTGTGATAGGCGCCGGTGCTGCCGGCATGATGTGTGCGCTGACGGCGGGGCAGCGCGGCCGCTCGGTCGTGGTGCTCGATCACGCCCGGGCGCCGGGCGAAAAGATCCGCATTTCCGGGGGCGGCCGCTGCAATTTCACCAACATTCATGCCGGACCGAAGAACTTCCTCTCCGCCAATCCGCATTTTGCCAAATCGGCGCTCGCCCGCTACACGCCCACCGATTTCATCGCCATGGTCGAGAGGCACAGGATTGCCTGGCATGAAAAAACACTGGGCCAGCTTTTTTGCGATGACAGCGCCAGGGACATCATCCGCATGCTGCTGGACGAGATGCGCGCCGGCGGCGTCGAGCTGCGGCTCGGAACCGAAATCGGTGCCGTCGAGAAGGGCGCAGACAGTTTCCGCATCGCCACCAGCGACGGCCTTGTGGAGGCCCGGGCGCTGGTGATGGCAACCGGCGGCAAGTCGATCCCGAAAATGGGCGCGACCGGCTTCGCCTACCGCATCGCCGAGGATTTTGGCCTGCAGTTGACCGAAACCCGGCCCGGTCTCGTGCCGCTGACGCTGGAGCCCAACCTGCTGGCCGAGCTTTCGCCGCTTTCCGGAATTGCGGTGGAGGCCGAGCTGCGCCACGGCAAGACGGCGTTTCGCGAGGCGCTGCTCTTCACCCATCGGGGACTTTCCGGCCCTGCCATCCTGCAAATATCGAGCTACTGGCGGGAAGGCGATGAAATCACGTTGTCGCTGGAGCCGGATCTCGATTTCTCCGCCCTGCTGAAGGCTGCGAAGAAGGAGAACGGTCGGCAGGCCGTGCAGACGGTGCTGGCGCAGCATCTGCCGAAAAGGCTTGCACAATATGTGGCCGAACGGCACCGCATCGAACGGCCGATTGCGGATCTTTCCGACAAGGCTCTGGATGCCGTTGGTTCCTTTCTCAAGGGATGGCCGATCAAGCCCGCCGGCTCGGAGGGCTATCGAACCGCCGAAGTGACGCTCGGGGGTGTCGATACCGTTGGCCTCGATTCCCGAACGATGATGGCGAAATCCGTGCCCGGTCTCTACTTCATCGGCGAATGCGTCGATGTGACAGGCTGGCTGGGCGGCTATAATTTCCAGTGGGCCTGGGCCTCCGGTCGCGCTGCCGGCGAAAGCATGTGACAGAATTGTCGCAATTGCAGCATTTTGCATGCGGGGCAACAAAATTTCCGCAATCATGGTGTTCTGCGCAAGCTTAATGCCTTAATTTAGTTCTTGTTAACGTGGCTAGCTCATTCTTGACCTTAGCCGGCATTCAGCGATGCAAGTGGCGTCGCGGAATGGGACATGAGGTCGGACCGGATTGCCGCGCAGAAACGGCATTGATTTTCCCTGAACGGCAGTCTCCAGGATAGAGCCGATGAACAGACAAGATCGCAAGCCCCGTGCCATCGCCATTGCCAGAACGCGTGACGCCGAAATGACGCGTCTCCGCAACCTCGCAATTCTCTGCTTCGGCGCGGCTGCGGCCATCGCCGCGCTCGCTATCGGCCTCGCTGGCTGAAGCGTCAACATTGACGGCAGGATGTCCGCTCGCGGCCCGCGAGCGACTGCCGCCCGGACGCCGCGATCCCGCGGATGTCTCCTTCCGACGAACGGCTCTTTTCCGCTGAGCGCTTCGATATTCCCGCTTGCGCCATCAACTGCCTGAAACCTTCGCCGATCCACCGGAGCCGAAGCGATAGCCGGCCACCGAATGGTCCGGTATGGGTTTCGTAATAGGCCTGTTCGGCTTCCGCTGTCCTTGCGGGTGGCCGTTGCGGGCCGGTCAATGCGATCAGTGTCGCCAGAGCGCTATGCATGACGGATCTCCTTCTCGGTTCAGAATCCGTCTTCTGATTTATACGTCCAATTCTGATGGATAAACGCCAGAAATCGTGCAATGTCTTTCACCCATGAAAAACATCGCCTGGGACGGCTATCAGCTTTTTATCGAGGTTGCCCGTCGGGGAGGGTTGACGGGTGCTGCCAGCGCAAGCGGTCTAAGCCCGGCGACCATCGGCCGGCGCATGGTCGAGCTGGAGCGCCAGCTTGGTCGCGAACTCTTCCTGCGCAGTCAGACGGGCTATCGCCTGACCGATGATGGCCACGAGCTTCTGACCCATCTCGGCGAGATGGAAGCGGCGATCCGCAGGGTCGAGACCTGGAGACAGGACGCGGCGGCGCGCGCGCTGGTGAGGATTGCGGCGGGCACATGGGTCGCTCGCCTCATCAGCCAGAATTTTTCCGCGATCTGCACCGCGCGCGACGATTTCCGCATCGATCTCTTCATCGCCGAACAGCGTGCAAGCCTTGCCCATCGGGAAGCGGATATCGGCATCCGGGCTTTCGAACCGGAGGAGCAGAACCTGGCGAAGGTGCTTCTTGGCGAGGTCGCCTATGCCGCCTACAAGGCGCGAAACAATGTTGAAGCCGAAGTCCGCTGGCTGGCGGTCGACACGGAAAATGCCATCTCGTCCTATCTGCGCTGGCCGCATGAAAACCGGGCTGACAGCATCGTCGTCACCGTCAACCGGCCGCATGCCCTGCGGGATCTTGCGCTCGCCGGCGCAGGCGTCGCCCTACTGCCCTGTATCGTCGGCGATCTGGAGCCGAGACTTGAACGTGTTGGCGGCGAGATCGAGGTGCTGCGTCATCGCCAATGGATCGTGATGAACAATGACGACCGCCATCGGCCGGAGATCCGCGTGGTCGTGGACCGTATGACGCGACTGATGCGGGCGCATGCCGATCTCTTCGCCGGCAGGCGGCCGAGCAGCGAAGGATGATGGCGTCTATCCGTCGACGGGTTCGTCGCCGCGGAGGGTCGGGCCGATATTGACGATCCCGTGGGCGAGGCTCAGGGCATCGAAGGCCGCAGTCTCCGCCTGCTCAAGCCTTGTGCCGCCAGCGAAGAATTCCTCTATCCGCAATGCCGGCTGGAACACCAGCAACAGGCGGGCCGGCGCCGTCAGACAGCGAAAGGCGTGCGGCACGCGGCGTGGACCGAAGATGGAATCTCCCGGCTGGGCACGATGAAGCCGGTCGCCTATCCGAAACAGGAACGTGCCCTCGCGGACGAGAAACCACTCGTCCTGATGTTCATGATAATGAAGCGGCGGACCGCCCACCCGGTCGCGCAGGGTGTCGATGATGCAGAGCGCTCCGCCGGTATCGGCCGCGGAGACCTTGATGTCGAAGCGGCCGTTGAGGAAATGCATCGGCGTGCCGAAACGATCCTCGCCATCGGCAAGCTTACCCGGATGATCGGATAGAACCATCGCAATCCTCCTTTGCCGGTGCTTTCGGCAAAGCCGGTGCCGGCGGTTCGTTCGCAAGCATGTCGATTGATCGACCGGTCCGCCTTCTAGCTGCGTTCGAACGAGAGCGTGATGCTCGTTTCCACGCCGGCCGTTACGATGCCGATGCTGCCTTCGGCGCTGATGGCGAGGCCGACCTCGACGCTCTTCAACTGCATCGAGCCGACAGATGATTTTTCGATCTTGCCGATGACTTCCTGCAATTGTGCGATGGTTTCGGCCAGCTTCTTGTCGAGTTGTTCGGTGTCCTTCGGTACGTAACCTACCAGGCGCGCAACTGCTTCCCTGAGTCCATGCTGCTCACCGCCCTTGTCTGCCTCGCGTATTCTTTCGGGAACGGCCGCCGCGGCCGCAGGCACTATGATGGTCAGGTTGGTCATGTCGTTCTTCCGTTTTAGAGATAAGGCCCGTTTTTAGAGATAAGGATCGACTTCGAGATATCTGACGGCCTGATAGAGATCCTGGCAGAGGCCGTTCCTGCCGCCATTGCCGTCGTCTATGCCGCCCATGTAGATGCCCACCCCCGCACCGGTGTGATTGTGGGTGGCGAGCGCGCCGCTGTCGCCGCCCTGTGCCTGCGCATCGAGCACCAGCCGCTGGCCCATCATCGAACCCCAGTAGCCGGGCAGCGGATGGTGTGAGAGAACCGAGCGATTTCCTGGGCTTGTAAGGCGTCCGTCAAGTGTGACGGGATCGCCGGGAGCGACAACGTGCGTCGGGTTTGGAAACGGACCGAGCAGGGAAAGCGAACTCAGGCCGGCCGGCCAGTCCGTGGAATCGATTTTGATCACCGCCGCATCTACCGCGCAGTGGCCATCGTCGGCGAGATGTCCTTGGTTCGGTGTGTTGTGGTCCGTGGAAGGATCAAGGTCGATAGGGGTGCCAAGCGACAAGTGCTCGACGACGTGGCGGGCAGTCAGAATGCCCCGGTCGAAGGGAGGGTTCTTCATCGCCGGTTTGACCCAGCATGCGCTGCTTCCGACTGTACTCGGATTGCCCGGATGGGGTGGGATGCCGTGCGGTTCTAACCTCGTATAGGTGACGATTACCGGAAATTGCCGCCTTGCGAAGCGAATGGACGTTTCAAGCGGTTTCTGGCTGGCCTTTCCCGCCGGTGCCGTCGCCAAAATCGATACCCCGAACCCGAATTTGCCGCTCTTGGAGACAGGCCATTCGATTTCCTTGGCCAGCCCCTCCTTGAGGGAGATGAAGCCATAGCTGACGCCGAACATCCTCGCGGGCAGTGCCGCGGGCGTGATCGCCGGCGAGCCTGTCTGCTCGATACCCGGAACGATACCTTCCATCAGCAACTGAAGATTGGCGGCGGCGGCGAATAACCTGTTGCGCGGCCAGGAGAGATCCGCTCGTCGGGTGATTTCGGCAATCTGAGTGTTACCGTCGTCGGCGGACGGGAGCAGTTCGGCGATCTCGTTAATGTCCTGCTGCGTCAGTTCCATTTCGAGCCCCCTCTGAAATGGCAGGAAAGCTAACACGCTATAAGGGCATTTGACAGATTGGCGACTTTACATTGCGCGCCATTTCGTATTGCGGCGGTTGGATTTTGCCCCCGCTATTCGCCAACGGCAAGACCCGCGCAACGCTCGACACAACTCCCCCCGAAGCGTGACGATCATTGCGCGGGAACCGATCCGGGCAGGGTGCCGGATGGATTTACCTCAGGCAGCGTTCCTGCCCTGGGTGACGATGACGGGGATCAGAAGATCACCCCAGTTTCCTTCGCCGCCATGATGGCGGGCGGAGCGGACGAGTTCGACCGAGACGCCCGCATCGACGGCTTTCATGACCGACTGGTTGAGGCGGTGCAGGTCGTTGGCGACCATGCGGATCATTGCCTGCTGGTCGGCGGTCATTGCGGATGCCTGTTCTTCGGCGCGTTCTTTAACTCGGGTCTGCGGGGTCATGGTATTTCTCCTCTCTATTCGGGGTTCTTGAAGTTTTGATCTGCTGTCTTTGCGCGTCGGCTGTTGCCCCTCATCCTCCCTGCCGGGACCTTCACCCCGCAAGCGGGAGAGAAGGAGGCAGAATGGCGGCCCCATCGTCCTTCTCCCTGCCTGCGGGGAGAAGGTGGCGGTAGCCGGATGAGGGGCGAGCCCCTTACTCGGCGGCCGGCTTGAACTGCTCGGTCTCGGTCGATTCCTTCATCGCAGTCGTCGAGGACTGGCCGGCGGTGATGGCGAGCGAGACGGCATCGAAGTAGCCGGTGCCGACTTCGCGCTGGTGCTTGGTCGCCGTGTAGCCGTTGACCTCTGCGGCGAATTCCGCTTCCTGCAGTTCCGAATAGGCGGCCATCTGGCGATCCTTGTAACCGCGGGCGAGTTCGAACATGCCGTAGTTCAGCTGGTGGAAGCCGGCGAGCGTGATGAACTGGAACTTGTAGCCCATCGCACCCAGCTCCTTCTGGAACTTGGCGATCGTTGCGTCGTCGAGGTTCTTCTTCCAGTTGAACGACGGCGAGCAGTTGTAGGCAAGCTTCTTGCCCGGATGCGCCTTGTGCACGGCTTCGGCGAACTTGCGGGCCTGTTCGAGGTCCGGCTTGCCGGTTTCCATCCAGATCAGGTCGCAGTAGGGAGCGTAAGCGATTGCGCGTGCAATACAGGGCTCGATGCCGTTCTTGACCTGATAGAAGCCTTCCGCCGTGCGGCCTGCGTCATAGTCGACGAAGGGCTGGTCGCGCTCGTCGATATCCGAGGTGAGAAGCTTTGCGGCTTCCGCATCGGTGCGGGCGACGATCAGCGTCGGAACGCCCATGACGTCGGCGGCCAGACGGGCAGCGGTCAGGTTGCGGATATGGGCGGCGGTCGGGATCAGAACCTTGCCGCCGAGATGGCCGCACTTCTTTTCCGATGCCAGCTGGTCCTCAAAGTGAACGCCGGCAGCGCCCGCCTCGATGAAGGCCTTCATGATCTCGAAAGCGTTGAGCGGACCGCCGAAACCGGCTTCGGCATCGGCAACGATCGGAGCGAACCAGGTATCGACCGAGAGCCCCTTGCCTTCCGATGTCTCGATCTGGTCGGCGCGCTGCAGCGTCTTGTTGATGCGCTTGGCCAGTTCAGGAGCAGCGTTCGCCGGATAGAGCGACTGGTCCGGATACATGGCGGACGCGGTGTTGGCGTCGGCGGCGACCTGCCAGCCGGAAAGATAGATGGCCTTCAGGCCGGCGCGGACCATCTGCATGGCCTGGTTGCCCGAAAGCGCGCCAAGCGCATTGATGAAGGGCTCCTCGTTGATCAGCTTCCAGAGGCGGTTCGCGCCCATTTCGGCGAGCGAATACTTGATCTCTACGGAACCGCGCAGGCGCTTGACGTCTGCCGCGCTGTACGGACGCTCGATGCCGTCGAAACGGTCCTTCGATGCGGTCGGAACAAGATTGTAAAAATCAGTCATAAGTCACTCCCTTGTGCTATGGTATGCATGCCGCTCGGTTTTCTTGTCCCGATTGGTTCGCTTTTGATGTGACTAGATTTACAGCGCGCTGCACAAAACCACCAGAAAAAACGATAAAACAAAGAGATGAAAGAGGTTAGGCTGTCTTGTGTTTGACAATTCGGTGATGTAAATTTGTAAAAACTGTAAATCCGCAGAAGACGACAAGTTGTCTGGATTTTGTAAAAGGGGTGGAGAATGGCGGAAAACAAGATTTTTGCCGGCCCGCGCGTGCGCCGCATCCGCAACGGTCTGGGACTGACCCAGACGGCGATGGCGGAGGCGCTCGACATCTCGCCGTCCTATCTCAATCTGATCGAGCGCAACCAGCGGCCGCTCACCGTCCAGCTGCTCCTGAAGCTTGCCGCCGTCTATAAGGTCGATCTCGACGAGTTGCAGGGTGAGGCGGGTGGCACGGCCGGCCAGTTGCGCGAGGTCTTCGCCGATCCGCTGTTGTCGGGCGAGGTGCCGGGGGATCAGGAACTGATCGAGGTGGCGGAGGCCGCGCCCAATGCAGCCGCCGGCATCGTCAAGCTTTACCGCGCCTATCGCGAACAGGCGGCGCGGCTGACGGATCTGGCCGAGCTGCTGGCGCGGGAAGGGCACGAAACCTCGATCTCGGGCACCCGGCTTCCGGTCGACGAGGTGCGGGAAAAGCTGGAGCGTCGGGCGAATTTCTATGCCCGCATCGAGGACGCGGCGGAGGCCTTTCATGCATCTCTCGGCCTGTCGCCGGGAGACGACCTCGGCGCGGCGCTGAAGGCTTGGCTCAGAACTCAACATGGTATTGTCGTCAGGACCCTGCCGATCCACACCATGCCGAACCTGCGCCGGCGCTATGACCGGCACTCCATGCGGCTTTTCCTCTCCGAACGCCTTTCCCCCTTCGACCAGTTGAGGGAGGTGGCCATGGAGGCAAGCCTGCTGGCGCTGGGCGATGAGATCGCTGCGGAACTGGAGGCGCTGGCCTTTTCCAACGGGGAAGCTAGGCGGCTCGGCCGTTTCGAGCTGGCCCGTTATGCCGCCCATGCCGTGACCATGCCTTACGGCGCCTTTCTCTCGGCGGCGCAGAGGGCGCGTTACGACATCGATATCCTGCGCTCGCGCTTCAATGTCTCCTACGAGCAGGCAGCGAACCGGCTGACCATGCTGCAGCGTCCAGGTGCTACGGGCGTGCCCTTCTTCATGCTGGAGGTGGATACCGCCGGTCATCGCTTCCGCAAGGCCGGTGCGCAAGGCTATCCGCAGGCGAAGTTTGGCGGGGGCTGCCCCAAGCTCAATATTCACGCAGCCTTCGCTCAGCCGGGGCAGGTTCTGGTCGATGCGGTGGAGATGCCGGATGGCACGGGGTTTCTGACGATCTCACGCACGCTCGAAGGACCGCAGGCCGGGTTCTCCGAACGGGTCAGGCGCACCGCTCTGCTGGTCGGCTGCGATATCGCTCACCGCGAGGACATTGTCTATGGGCAGGCGATCGCATCGACACCGCCGGTTGCCGTGGGAACTGCCTGCAGGTTGTGCGAACGGCAGGGCTGTCTTGCCCGAGCCGAGCCGCCGGTCACCCGTCCGCTTGGCCTCGATGAGATGGTGACGGGGCTTTCGGCCTTCGACTTCCAGTGACCCCGGAAGATGTTGCGCCGCGCATAATTTAACTTGTCGCCCGACCAATTCCTTCTTAGTCTGTCAAAAAAAACAATGGGAATGGCGATGGGCGTTCTGCCCGCCTGAATCAGGAACAGGAGAAAAAATGAAAGCCGATTTCATTCGCTGGGCTTCCGTGGCCGTGGCAGCTATTGTTTTTGCCGGTGGGGCAAAGGCTGAGGACCGTGTGGTTCACGTCTACAACTGGTCGGATTATATCGATGAATCGATCCTTGAGGATTTCACCAAGGAAACCGGCATCAAGGTTGTCTATGACGTCTTCGATTCCAATGAAATTCTCGAGACCAAGCTCCTGGCCGGCGGCTCCGGCTACGACGTCGTGGTTCCGACCGGTCCGTTCCTCGCTCGCCAGATCCAGGCAGGCGTTTTCCAGAAGCTCGACAAGTCCAAGCTTCCGAACCTCTCGAACATGTGGCCGGCAGTCATGGACCGTCTGGCAAAATACGACCCCGGCAACGAATATGCCGTCAACTACATGTGGGGCACCACCGGCATCGGCTATAACGTCGACAAGGTGAAGGCCGCGCTCGGCGACGTGAAGATCGACAGCTGGGACATTCTGTTCAAGCCGGAAAATGCCGAAAAGCTCAAGGCCTGCGGCATCAATATCCTCGACGCCTCCGACGAAACTTTTGCGATTTCGATGAATTACGTCGGCAAGGATCCGGACAGCAAGGAAACGGCTGATCTCGAAGCCGGCGGCGATGTCTACATGAAGGTCCGTCCGTCCGTGAAGACCTTCAATTCCTCGTCGTATATCGACGATCTCGCAAACGGCGACATCTGCATCACGCTTGGCTGGTCGGGCGATATCCTGCAGGCGAAGGCTCGCGCCGAGGAAGCCAATAACGGCGTGAAGATCGACTACGTGATCCCGAAGGAAGGCACGTATATGTGGTTCGACAACCTGGCGATCCCGGCGGATGCCAAGAATGTCGAGGAAGCCCATGCGTTCATCAACTACCTGATGAAGCCGGAAGTCATCGCCAAGGCGTCGAACTACGTGCAGTACGCCAACGGCAACCTCGCTTCGCAGCAGTTCATCGACGAATCCGTGTTCAAGAACCCGGCCGTCTACCCGGATGAAGAGACGACGAAAAAACTGTTCACCATCTCGCCCTACGGGCCCAAGGAACAGCGCGTGCTGAACCGGGTCTGGACGCAGATCAAGACGGGCAGCTGATCAGAAAAGACACTTTACCGGGCGGAATTTTCCGCCCGGCTTTGTTTCAGCCCTATTTTCACTTTCTCAACATTGGGTCACGCGATGGCGAAATCTCTTGGACCGGTCAAACGCAAATTTTCTCCTTGGAACGACCCGCAGGCAAAGCCGTTCATCCGGTTCGAGAATGTCACGAAGCGCTTCGGCGATTTCACCGCCGTCAGCAATCTGACCCTCGACATCTATGAGCGCGAATTCTTTTCGCTGCTCGGACCTTCCGGCTGTGGCAAGACCACGCTGATGCGCATGCTCGCGGGCTTCGAGGATCCGACCGAAGGACATATCATCCTTCAGGGCAGGGACATTTCCGGCACGCCGCCCTACAAGCGGCCGACCAATATGATGTTCCAGTCCTACGCGCTCTTCCCGCATATGAGCGTGGAGAAGAACATCGCCTTCGGCCTCGAACAGGACAATCTGCCGAGGGGCGATATCGAGGCACGCGTTCAGGAGATGCTGAAGCTCGTCAAGCTGGAACAGTTCGCCAAGCGCAAGCCGAGCCAGCTTTCCGGCGGTCAGCGTCAGCGCGTCGCGCTCGCCCGGTCGCTGGCCAAGCGGCCGAAGGTGCTGCTGCTCGACGAGCCGCTCGGCGCGCTCGACAAGAAGCTGCGCGAGGAAACGCAGTTCGAACTGATGGATATCCAGCAGACGCTGGGCCTGACCTTCCTGATCGTGACCCACGATCAGGAAGAGGCGATGACGGTTTCCGATCGCATCGCCGTCATGGACAAGGGCGTCATCGTGCAGGTGGCGACCCCGGCGGAAATCTACGAGGCGCCGAACAGTCGCTATGTGGCGGACTTCATTGGTGACATCAACATCGTGGAAGGCAAGCTTGAGGGCGTTGAAAAGCGAGCCGAAAGCGAGAGGGTGACGGTTATCTGCGAGGGTGGTTTCCGCGTGACGGTGGATCAGGCTTCCTGCGCTGCCGATCCCGGTACATCCGTGGCCTTCGCGGTTCGCCCGGAAAAGGTCCGCATCTCGATGGATGCGCCTTCCGATACGACGGTCAACGCGCTTCAGGGCGAAGTCTGGGATATCGGTTATCTCGGTGACTTCTCGGTCTTTATCGTCAAGCTCGCCGACGGATCGACATTCCGCGCCGCGCAGGCGAACGTTTCGCGTCTGGTGGACCGTCCGATCACCATCGACGACAAGGTATGGCTGACCTGGCCCGCGGAAGCCGGCCTCGTGCTGACCCGCTGAGGAGGGGCCGATGAGCGACGCGACCGCAGCCCCGACGACCCATTCCGCCCCGGCCCGCTGGCTGGTGGTTCTCATCCCATATGCCTGGATGGCGCTGTTCTTCGTGGCGCCCTTCGCGATTATCGTGAAGATCTCGCTGTCCGACACGGCGATCGCCATGCCGCCTTACGTTCCCTTGTTTCAGGGGCTCGATAAGATCGGAGATTTCTTCTCGCAGCTCGATTTCGAGAACTATCTCTTCCTGACGGAAGACCCGCTTTATTACAGCGCCTATCTCTCGTCGCTCAGGATCGCGTTCATCTCGACCGTGCTGCTGCTGATCATCGGCTATCCCATGGCGCTTGCCATGGCGCGCGCGCCGCTGGCAATCCGTCCGACGCTGCTGATGCTGGTCATCCTGCCGTTCTGGACCTCGTTCCTGATCCGCGTCTATGCCTGGATCGGTATCCTGAAGCCGGAGGGGCTGCTGACGCTCCTGCTCCAGACGGTCGGTTTCTACGGACCTGATGATCAGGTCCAGATCTTCCGCACCGAAACCGCTATCTTCATCGGCATCGTCTATTCCTATCTGCCGTTCATGGTGCTGCCGCTCTATTCGGCGCTGGAGAAGCTCGACGGAACACTGCTGGAGGCCGCAAGCGACCTCGGCTGCCCGCCATGGAAAGCCTTCTGGCGCATCACCTTCCCGCTCTCCATTCCGGGTGTGATCGCAGGCGCAATGATCTGCTTCATTCCGATTACCGGCGAATTCGTCATCCCCGATCTTCTCGGCGGTCCGAACACGCTGATGATCGGCAAGACGCTCTGGACCGAGTTCTTCGGCAACCGCGACTGGCCGCTCGCTTCCGCCGTGGCGGTGGTGCTGCTGCTCCTGCTCGTGGTGCCGATCATGATCTTCCAGAACCAGCAACAGAAGGCGTGAGGTGGAACGATGAAGCCTGGTAAGCTCGATTCGACCGTTCTGACGCTGGGATTTGCGTTTCTCTATCTGCCGATCCTGATCCTGGTCGTCTATTCCTTCAACGATTCGAAGCTGGTGACCGTCTGGGGCGGGTTTTCGCTCAAGTGGTACTCCTCGCTCTGGTCAAACCAGGGGCTGCTCGATGCCGCCTGGGTGACCCTGCGCGTCGGCATCATGAGCGCGACTTTCGGCACGATCCTCGGCACGCTCGCGGCATTGACGCTCGTGCGGTTCGGCCGGTTTCCGGGACGCATGCTGTTTTCCGGCATGGTTTATGCGCCGCTGGTCATGCCGGAGGTCATTACCGGCCTGTCGCTGCTGCTGCTGTTCGTTGCGATGAACATCGATCGCAGCCTGATGACGGTGACGATCGCTCACACGACCTTCACCATGTGCTATGTCGCCATCGTCGTGCAGTCCCGCCTGCTGACCTTCGACATGAGCCTTGAGGAAGCGGCGCTGGATCTCGGCTGCCCGCCGGTCAAGACCTTCTTCAAGATCACCCTGCCGCTCATCATGCCGGCGGTCGTATCGGGCTGGATGCTGGCTTTCACCCTGTCGCTGGACGATCTCGTGATTGCGAGCTTCACCACGGGTCCGGGGGCAACGACCCTGCCAATCAAGATCTACAGCCAGGTGCGCCTCGGCGTGACGCCGGAAATCAACGCGGTCTGCTCGATCCTGATCGGTCTGGTGACCACAGGGGTCATCTTCGCTTCGATCATGACCAAGAAGCAGGAACTTCAGCGCCAGCGTGATGAGCATGAGGCCGCCCAAGCGGCGTGATGGGTTTGAAAGCTCGCTGTTATGGCGCGGGGGTGGCCGGTGCCACCTCCGGCCGTGGCGTTTCCCTTGGCAGGGAGACCGGCGAGATCACCGGATCCGGCCACGAGCCGCCGACGAAGAAGCGGAGATGCGAAAACTCGTTGTCCCGGGTCGGGTCGGATGCGGTGAGGTCGCCGGAGACGGCCAATGCTCGGTCCTGGTAGGGGATCAGGCCGGAAAGCGTCAGCGTCTCGTTCGGTCCGGTCAGGAGCGCTTTTCCGATTTCGGCCGAGCCATCAGCGAAGCTGGCGGAGAATTCCAGCCTGTCGTAGGGCAGGCCGGTTTCGCTGCCGGCGGCGCTGAGCTGGTAATAGGCTTTCGTCGCCGCGAATTCGCGGAATTTCCGGCTGTCGACGGTCTGCAGAACACCGTTCTCCGCGGTGAAGGACAGCTTGCCCGAGATTTCGGAAAGATCGGTTGCCCAGAGCGGGTCTTCCGTCTTCATCGACATGTCCACGGAACCGCGCCCGCGGGGCAGCGGTCCCTTGAGCTGCATCCGGTCAATGACCGCGCCGAAATCGGCGTTGCGAACCGCAAGCGTCAGGCTGCCTCCGCCGGAGAAGTCGCCTTCGGCCCCGGTGTAGCTTGCCGTCAGGTCGCCGCCTTCGAAGGCGGCGTCGGCTATGTCGAACTTGGCCGTCTTGCCGGTCAGCAGGATGCTGGCGGCAACGTCGCCGAAATCGAAGGGTGGCAGTGTTGCCCGGGTTGCGGAGAGTGTCAGGTCGAAATCCAGCCATTGGGTAAGGCGCGGTTGGCGGGTCTCGTTGTTCTCCTGTTCGCTCGGCAGGTCCAGCGAGAAGGAACTGAGCAGGTCGGCGATGTCGAGCTGATCGAAGGCGAGCGTGCCGCTGAGCAGCGGCTTGCCGTCCTTCGGCCGGGAGAGGCCGAGAATGCCGCTGCCATGGGTATCGTCGAGACCGAATTGCAGGCCCTCGAAGCGCAGTTCGTTATCGACAGTCGAAAGCGTTGCACGCAGCACGGCGGTCTTGAGCTTGTCGAGACCGGCAATCCTGATGCCGCCCCAGTCGAGAAGGGCGGGGACATCCTTGAGGTCCAGCCTCATGTCGCCCGAGACGACGCTTCCCCGTCCCACGCTGGCGATCCCGTCGAAGGAAGACGAGAACGCAGCCCCGTCGAGCGAAAACGACATAGCGGCTTCCTTGCCACCGAAAATCAGCAGGGGCTGCGCGGACGAGAAATTGACCTTGAATTGCTGGTTGGCGAAGGATAGCGACGCCTCCGCTGTGAGCGAACCGGAAAGTCGTGGCCAGGAGATGTCGGCCGTAATGCCGCTCAAAGTGTAATCCCGCCCCGAGGTCGCATCCGTCAATCGAACGCTGCCATCTTCCACCGCGATCGATCCGATGGGCGTGTCGAGGTCGCCACCCAACGTCTGCCCGCTGCCGGTTTGGCTGGCGACCTGCCTGACCGCGGCGGAAAGAAGCCCCTCGCTTGCCCAGTCGAGACGACCGTCCTTGTCGCGATCGACGAAGACCTCCGGCTTGACGAACCGGAACGAACTGAAGCGGGGACTGCCCTTGATCGCGGAATAAAGGCCGAAGGACGCGGAGAGCTTCTCCACACGGCCGAGCACCTTCTGCCCGTTATCTGTTCGCTTGCTGATGGTGACGGCATTGAGGGTGACGCGGGGCTCGGGCCAGAACGCGATTTCCGGCGTGCCCTCAATGGAAACCCGGTGCCCGGTCCACTGGGCAACCGCCCGCTCCATGGCCGAGCGCACGAGACCGCTCGAGATGAGATAGGGCGCTGCCGCCCGCGAGATGACGAAGACGAGCAGGACGGCGCTGAGCAGCACCAGCGCGATCCGCAACGCTCGCCGCAGCGACAGCCGCCGCGAGACGGGCTTTTCCGGATCGGTGGTCATCGCCATTTCAACCCTGCCTGTGATTTTTGCCCGCCCTGAAACGTTAGCCGGCATTGTCTCCCATGTCCTTGACGCCGGATATAGGAATTGCCGTTCTCTTGCAAATGCAGGCCGTTTTCCAACACTTTATATTGCGCTGCAAACTGCTATACAAACGGGGTCTTGTGAGGAGGAACGAATGCAAGAAGACAAGCCGCTCTGGGCGCCCTCGAACGCCTTCATCAGGCAGACGCCGATGTACCGCTTCATGCAATGGAACGCTGAACGGATCGGCGGCGAATTTGCCGATTACGACGATTTCCATGCCTGGTCGATCGAGGATCGCGCCGGCTTCTGGTCTGCCGTCTGGGACTATTGCAGCGTGAAGGGTGACAAGGGAGATGTCGTCCTGGAAAACGGCGACATCATGCTGGAAGCGCGCTTCTTTCCGAAGGCAAAACTGAATTTTGCCGAAAACCTGCTTTCGGGTTCCGGCGATGGCGACGCCATTATCTTTCGAGGCGAGGACAAGGCCGAGGACCGCTGGTCCTGGGATCGCCTCACGAGCGCGGTGTCGCGTCTGCAGCAGGCTTTCAAGGCGCACGGTATCGGCGAGGGCGACCGTATCGCCGCGATGATGCCGAACATGCCCGAAACGGTGGCGCTGATGCTGGCGGCCGCCTCGCTCGGCGCGATCTGGTCCTCCTGTTCTCCGGATTTTGGCGAGCAGGGCGTTCTCGACCGGTTCGGGCAGATCGAGCCCAAGCTCTTCATCGCCGTCGATGGCTACTGGTATAATGGCAAGAAGCAGGATGTCGCCGAAAAGGTAAAGGCCGTCTCGGCAAAGCTGGGGTCGCCGCTGGTGGTCGTCACCTATGCCGGTGACGCCGAGGCGCTCGCGGCCGCCGTTCCGGGCGCCAGCACGCTCGCCAATCTGGTCGCACCTTACGAGGCGAAGGCCATCGAATTCGTGCCGCTGCCCTTCTCGCATCCGCTTTATATCCTGTTCTCCTCGGGTACGACCGGCGTGCCGAAATGCATCGTCCATTCGGCGGGGGGCACGCTGCTCCAGCATCTCAAGGAGCATCGCTTTCATTGCGGCCTGCAGGAAGGCGAAAAGCTTTTCTATTTCACCACCTGCGGCTGGATGATGTGGAACTGGCTGGTCTCTGGTCTCGCATCCGGCGCCACGCTCTGCCTTTACGATGGTTCGCCCTTCCATCCGGACGGCAATATCCTGTTCAATTATGCCGAGGAGGAAAAGTTCGCGATCTTCGGCACCTCGGCGAAGTTCATCGATGCGGTCCGCAAAGGCGGACTGACGCCAAAGACGACGCACGACCTCTCCAGCCTGCGCCTCATCACTTCGACCGGGTCGCCGCTGTCGCCGGAAGGCTTCACTTTCGTTTACGAGGGGATCAAGGAAGACGTCCACCTTGCCTCGATCTCCGGCGGCACGGACATTGTCTCCTGCTTCGTGCTCGGTAATCCCGTGAAGCCGGTCTGGCGCGGTGAAATCCAGGGACCGGGCCTCGGCCTCGCCGTCGATGTCTGGGATGACGAGGGGCGCCCCGTGCGCGGTGAAAAGGGTGAACTGGTCTGCACGAAGGCCTTCCCATCGATGCCGGTGATGTTCTGGAACGACCCGGAGGGAGCGAAATACCGCGCCGCCTATTTCGAGCGTTTCGACAACATCTGGTGCCACGGCGATTTCGCGGAATGGACAAGCCACGGCGGCCTGATCATTCACGGACGCTCGGATGCAACGCTCAACCCCGGCGGGGTGCGGATCGGCACGGCCGAGATCTATAATCAGGTCGAGCAGATGGAAGAAGTGCTCGAAGCGCTCTGCATCGGCCAGGAATGGGATGACGATGTGCGCGTGGTGCTTTTCGTCCGTCTCGCTGCCGGCCGAAACCTCGACGAGGCCCTGGAAAAGGCGATCAAGACGCGCATCCGCGTCGGAGCCTCGCCGCGACATGTGCCGGCGAAGGTGATCGCCGTCGCGGATATCCCGCGAACCAAATCCGGCAAGATCGTCGAACTGGCCGTGCGCGAGGTGGTGCATGGCCGTCCGGTGAAAAATAAGGAAGCGCTTGCCAATCCGGAAGCGCTGGAACTGTTTGCCGGCCTTGCCGAGCTGCAGTCCTAGGTTGTCTTTGGCGGAGAGGCGGTGCGTCCCTCCCCATTTTTCGGGATGGCGCTGGAGGGCCGTGGTAACGACTTGTTAATTGGCGTTTGTCATACCTTACCGCAACTTGGGTGCACACGATGAGCGTGTGATGGCGAACCTCCGGTTCCGATAAGACATGATGTTGTGATCGACTCGACTCCAGTTGAACAGCATAGCTTCAGGGCGGCTTCAGCCGCCCTTTTTTCTTGTCCGGATTGTCTGATGATGGCGGTCAGTGGTGCTTGTTGAGCGAGCGCGAGACCATGATGACCGGGATGAGACCCGCAAGAATGATGATGATTGCCGCGACCGAGGAGTCCTGCACCTTGGAGCGCGAGGCGTCCTCATAGACGAGGGTCGCGAGCGTATTGAAGTTGAAGGGACGTAGCAGGATCGTTGCCGACAATTCCTTCAATGACTCGATGAAGACCAGCAGCGCCGCGGTCAGCACCGCCGGCCGCATGTTCGGCAAGAGCACTTCTCGGAAGGTCTGGAAGCCGTTTCTCCCAAGCGTTCGTGAAGCCATGTCGAGATGGGGCGAGAGCTTCTGGAAGCCGGCGTCGATTGTGCCTTCCGCCATGGTGAGGAAACGGACGGTGGCGGCGTAGACGATCGCAAAACCCGTGCCGGAGAGAAGAAGCCCGGTCGACAACCCGAAATGCGTGCGCATCGCGCCGTCAAACAGATTGTCGAGCCCCGCCAATGGCATGAGCACGCCGATGCCGAGTACCGTGCCCGGAATGCCGTAGCCGAGCGAGGCCACACGGCTTGCGACCGTGGTTGCGGGCGAGCGATGCGCGCGGGCGGCATAGGCGAGTATGAAGGCGAGGAGGACAGTCGCAATCGCGGCGGAGGACGAGATCATCACCGAATGGCCGAGCGCCTTCAGGAGACGTGGTTCCGCGAAGTTCTCCAGCCGGCGCAGGGCAAAGCCGGCAAGCACGGCAAAGGGAATGGCAAAGCCCACCAGAACAGGCAGAAGGCAGAAGAGCGCCGCCCCCCATTTGCGCAAACCCTTGAGCTTCAGCCGCATGGCATCGGAAACGACGGATGTCGTCTTGTGGGTGGAAAAACGCTGCTGGCGGCGCGCCCAGCGCTCAAGCGCCAGGAGGCCGACGACGAAGACCAGCATGATGCAGGCGATCTGCGCCGCTCCCGAAAGGCTGCCGCGATTGAGCCAGGTATCGTAGATCGAGAAGGTCAGTGTGTTGACGCCGAGATACTCGACCGCGCCGATGTCGTTCAGTGTTTCCATCATCACCAGCGTCAGCCCGACCATGATCGCCGGCCGCGCCATCGGGATCTGAACTTTCGCGAAAACCCGGAACGGACCGGCGCCCAGCGTGCGGGCGACATCGGCCGCCGCGCGCCCCTGCATCATGAACATCGAGCGGCAGGAGAGATACACGTAAGGATAGAGAACGGCAGACATCACCAGGACGCCGCCGCCGAGCGAACGGATATCCGGAAAGCTGTAATCGCGCGCCGAATGAAAGCCGAAAAGCGCGCGGTAGGCGCTCTGCACAGGCCCGGTGAAATCGAGGAATTCACCGAAGGCATAGGCCGCGAGGTAGGACGGCATGGCGAGCGGCAGCACGAGAGCGGAGGAAAGGACGCGGCGGAAAGGGAATTCGCAGCTCACCACCAGCCATGCGCTGACGATGCCGACAATCGCTGTCACGGCTCCCGTTGCGGCAAGCAGCCAGAAGGTGCGCAGGCCCGCCCGCGGCACGACGTTCAACAGCATGTGCTCCCAGTTGCCGCCGTCTCCGGTAAACCCGATCACGAATATGGCGACGATCGGCATGGCCACCAGCGCCGATACCACAATCGCAGCTAAAGCGATGGCGCTCAGCCTCCTCTGCACGGGAGAAAGTTCTGCATGCGGTATTGCGGGCGCATCCGTGGACAAGTCGGGCGTCTCCGGTCTGGTTGAAACTGTCGGACGGCGGATTGGCGATGGTCCTTGTCGATGGTCTATCGGAAACCGGCCCGGAAGGAAACGGGTCGCCGTCAGGAGGAGGGGCTTTACTGGAAGGCCCTCGTCAGGAAAACTTATGAGGGCAGTTGACAGCCCCGTTTCGCTCGTAAAATATATATGCATCATGCATATTTATTGTTGAGTTCCGGACTATTGAGAGATGGCCACATGGATGAGATGGCTTGGGTCGCCGAAACTGCTGTTGCAAGCATGGCGCAGAATTTTGATCAGGACGGACGCATCGCGTTCGATGACGGGCCGTTTTCCGGCTTCATCGAGCGTATTCCGGTACGGTCCGGCATTGCGCTCTATCGTGTTGAGGGCGTGTCGTCCCATGCGTGGAAACTCACGGCGCAGGGTGATGCGCCCGCTGGCAATCTGGTATTCGGCGCCATGCTGGATGGCGCCGGCGCGATCGAGGCCAAGGGTAATGCGCGGCAGAACTGGAAGGGCGGCGGTCGCTCTTTCGTGCTCAGTCTCGCCGAGCGTGAGATCACCTATCATATCGAGGCCGGCAAGCAGTGGCGGGCTGTGACCCTGATGCTGGAGCCGGCAGCACTGGATGCTCTGGCGGAGCAGAACGGACTGCCGCCATTGGTGCGGGCCGCGCTGGACGATGGACAATTGCCCATCCTGCATATGTTCGAACTCAACCGCGCCGTCATGCGCGCCGCCCATGACCTTTTGCAGCCGCCATACCGGGGCAACATGGCCATGCTCTGGCGGGAGAGCAAGGTGCTGGAATTGCTGACCCACCAGTTCGACCACCTCGCCGAAAGCCCCGCTTCACCACCGCCCATCACGCCGCGCGACCTTGCCCGCGTGCGGGAGGCGCATGACCTTCTGATGGCGGATCTTCGCACCCCGCCGAGTCTTGATGAGCTTGCTGCGCTGGTGCGGCTTGCGCCCCGCCGGCTCAATCATGGTTTCCGCCATGTCTACGGCATGACGGTTTTCGAGGCGCTTCTGGATGCCCGCATGAAGACGGCCCACAAGATGATCTGCGAGAAACGGGATATCCCGCTCAAGCATCTCGCCTGGATGGTCGGCTACAATCAGCTGTCGAATTTCATTAGTGCCTATCGCCGTCGCTTCGGCGTTCCGCCCGGCCAGCATCGCCGGGAATGCGAAGCGGGCTGAGCCTCAAAGTATAGCACAGAACAGTTTCGAGCCGTCCCTGTATCGCAGGGGCGGTTTCGCTGTTTCGTGCGTATTTTTACCATCCGGACAAAAAGTTATGCGTCGCTGCAATTGGTTATGCGGGCGTGTCCGCCGCGTTGATCCTCTCCGTTGCCTGCGGGCAATAGGACGCAAGGCCGAAAGGTCATCACAAAGCGTTCGGAGACTGGAGCATGACGTTGAAGCGGACAACCGCAAAGGGACATGGTGGGGCAAGGAAGTTCCGGCTCGCGCTGATCGCCCTCATGGGGTCGACGGCATTGATGACGCCGTCGCCTGTTCATGCCGAGTTTCGTAATCTTGGAGATGCGACGCCGGATACGCTCTGGTATCAGGCCAATGGTGTGAGCGGGAATGGAAGGTTCGTCGTCGGCGAAGGCATCGAGGCGGATAACGACGATAACGAATACAGCTTCCTCCACGACATGAGCACCGGCACCACCTACAACATCGGCCAGATGGTGCCGTCTCTTCCAACGATTGCCTTCGACGTCTCGAATAATGGTGCAGTCGTGGGCGCCGCCAACGTGGCTGCCCCGAACATCCGAAACGCCTTTCGCTGGACGCTGGATGGGGGCTTCGAGAATCTCGGCTCCTTTGATGGTGTGAGTACCGCGGTAGACTCCATTGCCACCGCAATCTCCGACGACGGAAGGCGCGTCGCAGGATATTCCTACAGCAGTGACAGTCCTTGGCTGCCTCGCGCCTTCATATGGGTGGAGGGCGCGAACACGGGTGTCATCGATAACCGGCAGATGCATGTGCTTGCCTCGCTGACGCCTGTGGGGCGTTCCCTGGCCGAGGCGATTAGCGGGGATGGCCTCTTCGCGGCCGGGATGAGCAATGTCGCGAGCGGCAACTATCACGCTGTTCGCTGGGACATGCGAAACATCACCTCGAATTACATTTCGGCGGTACAGGACCTTGGAACGCTGGGCGGTGGCAACTCGATGGCCAATGGCATCAGTCGCGATGGTCGCGTCGTTATCGGCTGGTCCCAACACGGGGGGCCTTACGGCATTCATGCTTTCCGGTGGGAAGAGGGCGGCACGCGTGGCGGCGCGGCAAATCCCCAGATGGAGGATCTCGGAACCCTCGGCGGCGAATCCAGCGAAGCCCTTGCCGTGAATGCCGATGGCAGCATCGTCGTGGGAAGGTCGGACGACGACGATACCTATGACGACCGAGCCTTCCGCTGGACGCGTGAGACCGGCATGATCAAGGTTTCCGATTGGCTGGCGCAGAGCGGTGTCGATATCGGTGACGTGGTGCTGAAATCGGCAACGGGCGTGTCGGACAACGGCGGCGTCATCGTCGGTCGCATGGAGGATCCGGAAAGTGAGGACGGCGAAACCGCCTTCATCGCCCGGGTAGCGGTGCCGGATCCCGATCCCGGCCACAATCCCGGTCCCACGCCGCCGCCCGGCATCTTGAACGTCAACGAATACAACCGGACCCTCTACGACGCGGGTTATGCCGGCTGGGCCGGACGGATGGTGGCCAATGTGCCGCTGACCGGCGCCCATCACCGGCCGATGATGAACTATCCGACGCAGGCGAACGGTGTCTGCGGCTGGACGAACGGTGACATCGCCCATTACGACGATGGCCGCGACACCGGCGTCTCCCTGGCGGAAGCTGGCCTTTGTGGCGATTTGCTCGACGGAACCATGCGCATTGGGCTCGGCGGTGGCGTGCTGCATTCGCAGCAGGATCTGATGAACAATGGCGATGCCGATCTCGATGGGCAGTACGCTATCGGCGAGTTGAACTGGCGTCCGGAAGGCGTGCCTGTCCTTTTCTCGGCAACGGGCCTTTACGGCGGCTGGGATGCCGATATTCACCGCGGCTATTCCAACGGCGCAGCCATGGCCTACTCGGATGGCGATACCGACATGCGCAGCGGGATCCTGCGTCTGCGCGCCGATTGGCAGAATGCGTTCAGCCTCGGTTCCACCGGCTTCTCGCCCTACCTCGCCTATACCTGGGGCAGGACAACGGTCGATGCCTATACTGAAACGGGCGGTCCTTTCCCAAGCCGTTTCGACGAGCAGGTCGTCACCACCAACGAGATCCGCCTTGGCCTTGCCTCCAGCACGGAGCTGACATCGACGATCACCCTCAGGGGCTCGATGGAACTGGTGCATGCGACGGGCGATGCATCCCGGGCGAAGGGCCAGGTCGTGGGTCTCTATGGTTTCGACCTCGGCGGGGGCTCCTTTGCCGAAACATGGGTTCGTGCCGGCGCGGATATCGACCTGAGGGTAACCGAAAACACTGTGATTTCGCTGTCGGGCCATGCGGCGACGGAAGGCCTGGATGCGCAGATTTCGGGGGCTGCCCGCTTCCAGGTCCTTTTCTGATCCCCCGCCCCGGGCGGGCCGGGAGTGCTTTTCTTGGCGCTCCCGGCCCGAAGCCGGCGTTTCAGTTTCTGCAGAATCCTGTCTCATGAAGGAGGAAAGACATGCCTGCATTCATTCTTGCCATGCTGCTGCGATGCCTCGAGTTTCGCAACACGCGCCGGTCGCGTATCCGGAGGCGGCCTTGAGAAGGCGCGTCGTCGTTCTTCTCCTGTCCTGCGTCGCCGGATGCAACCAGACGCAATCCGCCGGCGGCGATCCGGCGGCGATCAAGCCAGCGACCGTCAATCAGCCCGCCGCCAGACAGGCTAGGTCCAAGCCGGTGGAAATGCCGCCCGCTTCAAAACAGATGGCGCAGGCAGCCAACCCCACAATGGGGCGCGATGCCGATTGCGAGGCTGCGCTGAAACGCGAGATGAATTCCGCAATGGCGGGCAACATGCTCGGCATGGCTGGCGGGTTCGTCGGTTTCGGCGGGCGCGGCGGCGCCATCGCTTCCCAGGTCGCATCCACGGCGGGCGGCATGATCGCTCAGAACCAACAGGCGAAGGCACGACAGGCGCTGGAGCGGGATTGCTACGGACCTGCCGCAGCAGCCGATCCCGAAACGTGGTGACCGGCCAGCCTAACAGCGCAACAGGTTCAAGCCGTCTGCGGAGGTGGTGGGGATAAGATAGCGGCGTAACCCACGCTAATCGCCCCGTAACGACGGCAAGAGTGGAGCGGCTCCCGGCTCAGGCGGTGCCCGCCGCTCCACATCCTTTCTACGGAAAATCGGAAATCGCTGGCGGCGTATCCCCGATCGCAGAACGCTGCGCATCGGGGAACGGCGTTTCTCAATCGGCGAGAACCCGAGGCGAGGGGAAGGTTATCTCGACCAGGGTGCCCTCGTTCGGGGCCGAGGAAATCGAGAAATTCGCCCTGTTGGCGTCAACCATCGCCTTGGTGAGCGGCAGGCCGAGGCCGGTGCCGTCACCGCGATTGCGCGCGCCGGCCGAAACCTGCCGGAAGGGCTTCATCGCCTGTTCGAGTTCCGAGCGGGTCATGCCGATGCCGGTATCGCGAATACGAAGCGCCACGCTGCCGTTTGCCTCATAGGCCGTCGATACGATGATCTGTCCGCCGGACGGGGTGAAGCGGATCGCATTCGCGAGAATATTGAGCACGATCTGCTTGATCGAACGCAGGTCGGCGACCACGTTCGGCACCGATTGTGACAGCGCAGTGCGGATGATCACCCGCTGGCTGTTGGCCTGCGGCTGGACGATCGCAACCGCCGCCGAAACCGTTTCGTTCAGGCCGACGGCGGTGAAGTCGAGATCCATCTCGCCCGCCTCGATCTTGGAGATGTCGAGGAGGTCGTTGACAATATCCAGCACATGGCGGCCGGAGCGGACGATGTCGTTGGCATATTCGTTGTAGCGCGGATGGCCGACCGGTCCGAAATGCTCGTTGGCCATCATGTCGGCAAAGCCGATGATCGCGTTGAGCGGGGTGCGGATTTCGTGGCTGACGCGCGCCAGGAAGTCGGTCTTGTGGGCGCTCGCCGTTTCGGCGGCGCGCTTGGCGCTGCGCAGGTCTTCTTCCGTCCGCTTCCATTGGGTGATGTCGCGGATCACGGCGCAAAAGCCATTCGAACTCGTCAGTCGGCCGATGGTCATGAACAGCGGCAGAAAGCCGCCGGATGCCTCGCGGCCGATCACTTCGCGACCATCGTTCAGCACGCTTGCAACCCCATGGCCTGAGAGACCGCCGAGATAGTCGAGGATCGACTTCTGGCTCTCATGGGCAAAGAGCATGACGAAGGGTTTGCCGCGGGTCTCTTCCTCGTCAAAGTTGAAGAGGGCGCTAGCCGCCCGGTTCATCGAGCGGATGTCGCCGTCCGCGCCGAGAATGACGACGCCATCGGTCGCTGTTTCAAGGATCGAGCGGAGTTCGTCGACTTCGACCTGCAGGTGGGCAAGATGTTCGGCCGCGGCCTGCTGGCCCTGCGGTTCTTCGACGGTTGTCGTTTCGGCCGGCTCCCTGAGGCCAGCTCCCGATACCGGCACCAGAGCCAGCATCAGCGCGGAGGCTTCATCGAACTTCACCGATTGCAGACGTGCAGTCACCGGAACGAGCGTATCGTCGGCCCGCACCACGACGATCTGGCCGGCTTCGCCGCCAGCCTGTTCAAGGTCCTGCCGCTGGATCAGCGCGTCGAGACCGCCCGTCTCCTGCAGCTCTTCGAGCGAGCCATAGCCGGTGAGGGCCAGAAACTCCGGATTGGCATGGATCAGCCGGTCGCCGACATGCACGAGCAGCGCCACCGGCATCAGGTCGATGATATCGGCCGACAGGCTGCTGTCGCGCTTCAAGCGTATGACCGAGGCCTCAGTTGAAACCGGTTGCGGCGCATTGGCCGAGGTCTCCGCCACGCGTGCGGGGGCTAAGGGCTCCGTTGCGGGTGTCGGCTGCACGCCGGCGGCCGACGAATTGCCTTCGGACGACTCGGTCTGTTTCGTGGCCCCGGCGATCCCCGTCTCGTCAGGAAGATCGACGGGGGCGTCATCCCTGCGAAGCCTGAGCCCGAGCGGATCGAGCTTGCGGGCGATCTCTTCGAAGGCGGCCTTTTCACCAACCGTCAGACCGTCGCGTTCGCGCGTACGGCGTTCCTCGAGCTGGACCACCTTGTCGGAATGGCGCCGGCTCGGCGTTTCCGCAATCTGCAGCACCGGCGGTTCATAAGCGGGCGTCCGGAAGACGGGGACTTCCTGAGCGGGAACCTCGGGCGCGGCCTCGGCGGTCTCTTCGATTGGCTCGACGGAAACGTCCACGGCTGCGGGCGAGGCCCGTTCCGGTTCGATTTCCGTCGTTTCTGTAACGGTCTCTTCGGCGGAGGAAACGGCAGGCTCATCATCCTGTGACGCGGCTTCGATTTCGGAAGGCACGGTCTCCGTCTCGATGCCTTCGACAAGCTCCATCGGGTTGTCTTCGATGGCCAACTCGACCGAAGTCCCGATCGCGGCTTCAGCCTCTGTCTCGGCCGAGTTGCCGGGTTCGACGAAGGTCAGGCCGGTGCGGTTAGGATCTTCGACCGCATCGGCAAGACGCACGATACCGAAACCACGGAAGCCGTCGAAATCGCGGCTGCGGGTATAGGTCGGAAGTGCGGCCAGATCGACCGGCACCATAAGGGTCGTGCCCTCGATCGGCCAGCGGATCGTCTTGCCGGACCATGTGTCGCGCTTCTTCAGGAGTTCGGCGATCTTGCCGTCCGGGTCGAGGTTGAAGAGGGCGGCCAGATCGGTGAAGGCAACGCCGTTGATATCGGCAGCCCTCGGGCCGACTGCCTGGGCGAATTCATCCGATACGTCGCTGAAGCGGCCATCGGCATCGATCTTCCAGACGAAACGCACTGCACGTCGCGAGGGCGAGAAGACGAAGCCGGTTTTCGTCGGCGCAGAAACCGGCTCGGCGGTGGCGGGTTCTACTGATGCTGTGGTGTTCGCGGATGTTGTGGAGACGACCGGTTCGGCAGCCGGTTCCGGCTCTTCCACTTCAGGCGTTGCCATGTTCTCGGGCTCGACAGTCTCCACGACGGATGCAGAAACGTCCTGCGCCTCGTCGACAGGCTGGCTGTCGTCGTTCTCTACCGGTTCCTCAGCCGCAGCCTCGGTCTCGAAGTCGCCAGAGGCATCGACGGTCTCTTCCGCCAGTTCCTCGGCGCTTTCCTCGATTTCCTCGATGTCACCGAGAGCCTCGACCAGGTCGGCAAACTCGCCGGCGGATGGCTTGATGTCGGCGGACGGCTGGACCTCTTCAGCGACCGGTTCAGCCTCGGTTACGACCTCCGGTACGGGCTCGCTGACGGGCAGGGGCGCTTCCGGTGTTTCGGCGGAGACTTCGCGTTCGGTTTCATTGTTTTCGAAACCATCGGTTGGATCCATGGTGCCGAGGATGGTCTCGACCACGAAAAGCAGATGAAGCGCCGGATCGTCGGAAAGCTTGCCGATCGCCGCCGGCAGGTAGCCCCGTCCCGTAGGTGTCGGCCGCTTGATGAGGTGATGGGCGTCGGCGCCGACGAGATTGACCAGCATGCGGGCCGTATGCGGCGTGACGCCGAGATCGGCAAAATTTGCGGATGCCGCGACCACCGCACCGTCGCCGTCGAGTACGGCCATATGGGTATCCGGATCGTCGAAACCGGCAAGCATGTCGGCGGCGCGTTCGGCTGTCGTTGCGGCCTTTGCTGCAAGCGGCACTGCCAGCAGCACGACCGGTTCACCCTTACGCAGTTCCACCATTTCGACCGAGGCGGTGACAGGTATCCGCTGAAAACCGGAGGCAACGCGCACCAGCAGCGGTCTGGTGTCGCCGACTTTCGAAAGCTGCCGGGCGACGCCTTCCAGTTGCCGGAAGGTCACGTCGCTGCGGTTCGGGCCATCCTCGATGAAGTCATAGATGGAGGCATTGCCGAAGAAGCGCGCGCCAACGCCATTGGCCCACAAGACCTTGTCCAGCGCAGGCGCGAACACCACCAGAGCCTCGCCCCGGGCGAAGCGGGCGCGGACACTCTCGTGAACTGCGACATCGATGAACGGATACTGAGCGGGCATCGTGGGACCTGTCTTAGCAATTGCCGGCATGCACTGCAAATTAACAGATTTTTAATACCTATGCGGGGGTCCGGGGTCCAGCGAGCGCTCCCTGTTTTCGGGGAACAAGGTTAATCCTGGCGCGTCCGAATTGTTACGCGGAAAAATTGAATGCTGCAATGCACAATTATATTGCAATGCACAATCGGAAGTGTTATATAAGGATTATCAAATGCATCCGAGCCCGCAAACGGGCCTCACAACCGAGGATCACTCAAATGGCAGCTGCGAATCCCAAGGACGTTTTTTCCTTCTCCACTTTCGATCCCTCCAAGTTTTCGGAAAGCTTCCGTGACTTCGCCGAAAAGGGCGCAGCCCAGTCGAAGGAAGCCTTCGCCAAGATGAAGGCCGCCGCCGAAGAAGCGTCGAAGACTGTCGAGACCACCGTGCAGTCGGCTCAGGCCGGCTCCGTCGAACTCGGCCTCAAGGCCATCGACGCCCTGCGCGCCAATGCCGATATGTCGCTCTCCCACATGGAAGCGCTGCTGGGTGTAAAGTCGGTCGCCGAACTCGTTGAACTGCAGACCTCCTTCATCCGCAAGCAGGCTGAAGTGACGGTCGAGCAGGCCAAGGCCATGCAGGAAGCAGCCAAGAAGGTTGCCGAAACCGTCGCCAAGCCGGGCAAGGAAGCCGTCGAAAAGGTCGTATCCGGCTTCAAGACTGCCTGATATCCCGAAATTCCTGTCTGAAAACCCCAAGGGGTCGGATCATCTCCGACCCCTTGTGCATTTGCTGCAGAAAGAGCTTGAAAAAAAAATCGACTACCCGTATGTGACGCCTCAAGACGTTCAGAACGTCGGATGTGCGGTTGTAGCTCAGTTGGTTAGAGCGCAGGTTTGTGGCACCTGAGGTCGGAGGTTCGAGACCCCCCAACCGTACCATTTTCTCCATGATGATAATGATTGTCCTGGCGCCGTTACCGGTAGCTTCCGTCTTGGCCTTTTGCCAAGGCGTCACGCTTGCGTCCTTTGGCCCATTCTCCTCCGAAAAATATTCCGTGAATGCCTCTTGCACCTCTAGTGACTAGAGGTCCTAGAACGTCCCTCATAGGAATGAGGTACGACGATGAGCGATGCAAAGCAGACCCGCTTCAAGGTAGAAGGCATGGATTGCGCTTCCTGCGCTTCCAAGATCGATACGGCCGTGCGCCGCATGCCGGGTGTCTCCGACGTCTCCGTCTCCGTGACGCGGGCGACGATGACGGTCAGCCATGACGCGACCAGCGATATCGAGGCCATCGGCCGGAAGGTGAAGGGGCTTGGTTATCCTGCAACACCGCTTCCCGCCGCCGAAGAGAAGCCCGTCAGCCACGAACACGGTGCTTCTTGCTCTCATGATCACAGGCAGAGCCACGATCCCGACCATGCCCATGGCGGGGACCACGGTCATTTCGATCATGCCTGCTGTGGCCATGACCATCATCACCACGACAACGATGACCATGGACATGACCACGTCGGCCGCCATCACAATCACGCAGAGACTGGCGGTCATAACCATGCGCGCGACCACGCGGGCAACGCTTCCCCGGCTCCGGTCGCCGTCGAAGGCCTGCATGGACATGATCATGGACCTTCCGATGGTCCATGGTGGCAGAGCAAAAAAGGTAGGCTGACGATCTTCGCCGGCCTTGCGCTGGTCGCGGCCTATGCGGTCGGCCTTATCTTTCCTGAAGTCGAGAGCTATGCCTTCATCGTGGCGATGCTGGTCGGTCTTGTGCCGATTGCCCGGCGCGCCGTGATGGCGGCACTTGCCGGGACGCCCTTCTCGATCGAAATGCTGATGACCATCGCGGCCGTCGGGGCGTTGATCATCAATGCGACCGAGGAAGCGGCCGCCGTCGTCTTCCTCTTCCTCGTCGGCGAGTTGCTCGAAGGTGTCGCCGCCGGCAAGGCGCGCGCCAGCATCAACGCGCTGACCGAACTGGTGCCAAAGACCGCATTGCTGGAAGAAAACGGCAAGACCCGCGAAGTCCCCGCCGAAACGCTCGGCGTCGGCTCGGTTATTCTCGTTCGCCCCGGCGACCGCATTTCCGCCGATGGCGTGATCCTCTCGGGCGAAAGCCCGATCGACGAGGCTCCAGTGACCGGCGAGAGCGTGCCCGTGCGCAAGGGTGTCGATGACAGTGTCTTTGCAGGCACCGTCAATGGCGATGCGGCGCTGAGGATCCGCGTGACCGCGGCAGCCGCCGACAACACCATCGCCCGCGTGGTCAAGCTGGTCGAGGAAGCCCAGGAATCGAAGGCCCCGACCGAACGCTTCATCGATCGCTTCTCGCGCTACTACACCCCGGGTGTGGTGGTCGTTGCCGCGCTGGTCGCCATCCTGCCGCCGCTCGTTGCCGGTGGTGACTGGGGCGAATGGATCTACAAGGGCCTTGCCATCCTGCTGATCGGCTGCCCCTGCGCGCTGGTGATTTCCACGCCTGCCGCCATCGCCGCATCGCTTTCCTCCGGCGCCCGTCGCGGCCTGCTGATGAAGGGTGGCGCGGTTCTCGAAGGCCTCGGCCGGTTGACAGCGGTAGCACTGGACAAGACCGGCACGCTCACCGAAGGCAAACCGAAGGTGACTGACGTCGTGCCCGTCGGCAGGTCCGCCGCCGAAGTCATCCGGTTGGCGGCCGCCCTTGAAGTGGGCTCCAGCCATCCTCTGGCGCTCGCCGTGCTGGAAAGGGCGGCAGCTGATGGCATCGACATTCCTCCGGCCTCCGATGCCAAGGCCTATGGCGGAAAGGGGGTTTCCGCCACGGTCGAGGGTATCGATATCTTCTTCGGCTCGCCGAAGGCGGCAGCCGAAATGGTGACCATTCCGGAGGAGCAGTTGCAGGCGATTGCAGCCCTCAACGACGAAGGCAAGACCGTCTCGGCGCTTGTCAACGGCGGCAACCTCGTCGGTCTCGTCGCCATGCGCGACGAACCTCGGGCGGATGCGGTCGAGGGGCTGAAGGCACTGTCCGACGCAGGCATTAGGACGATCATGCTGACCGGCGACAACCGGCGCACCGCGAATGCCATCGGTGCTGAACTCGGGATCGAGGTCCGCGCCGAACTGATGCCCGAGGATAAGCAGCGCATCGTCGGAGAGTTGCAGAGGCAAGGCCTCGTGGTCGGCAAGGTTGGCGACGGCATCAACGATGCCCCGGCGCTTGCCGCCGCCAATGTCGGCATCGCCATGGGTGGCGGCACCGATGTCGCGCTCGAGACCGCCGATGCGGCGATCCTGCACGGCCGCGTCGGCGATGTCGCGAAGATGGTGGAGTTGTCGAAGCGGACGATGAAGAATATCGTCCAGAACATCGCCATCTCGCTCGGTCTGAAGGTCGTCTTTCTCGTGACGACGATCCTCGGTATAACGGGATTGTGGCCGGCGATCCTGGCCGATACCGGGGCGACGGTGCTGGTGACGATGAACGCTCTGCGTCTGCTGCGACCCGTCCGGTAGGGCAGGGAGCGGCCTGCAAAGAGCTTCGGGGCTGATCTGACGTATATGTGATCGGCTTCGGCCATGCCTGCAGTTACAAGGGCTTGCGGATATCGCGGTTGCAGGTTTTAGATCCTGCTCACGCATGTCGGGCGGGGCGACGTCGCTGGTTAACGGGCAATTAATCCAACTGTACGACCCTGTCCGGAGTGACATCCGTATCGTGGTCGCCCGATATTCGATCGGTCCGTTGCCGCAAACGGCTTTCATTGGATAGTGATGATGTTATCGACTGCCTCATTTCGTCGTCCGGTCGCGACCCTGAAAAGGGTCGCTGCAAGATCGGTCATCGCCGCCGCGGTCGCGGTGCTTCTGTCGGGTTGCGTGGCAGATGGTCTCGATGGCCTGTCGAAGTCGGCCCCCCAGCTTTCGAGCAAGACGATCGCCGAAATGAGGAAGAAAAAGATGTCGCCGACCAGCCCGGTGCTGGTGCGCATCTTCAAGCAGGAAAGCGAGCTGGAAGTCTGGAAAGTCGATGCCAGCGGCCAGTATGCCTTGTTCAAGACCTATCCGATGTGCCGCTGGTCGGGAAAACTCGGCCCGAAGATGACCAATGGCGACCGTCAGGCGCCGGAGGGTTTCTACCATGTCTCCGCCGGCATGCTGAACCCGAACTCCCAGTACTACGCGTCCTTCAACCTCGGCTATCCCAACCGGCTTGAATCGGCGCTCGGCTACAGCGGCGATGCCCTGATGGTGCACGGTGCCTGCTCTTCTTCCGGCTGTTATGCGATGACCGACCAGGGCGTGGGGGAGATCTACGCCATCGTGCAGAAGGCGCTGGCCGGCGGGCAGGAACGTTTCCAGGTTCAGGCCTATCCCTTCCGCATGACCGCCGACAACATGGCGCTCCACAAGGACGATCCCAACCTACCCTTCTGGCGCACGCTGAAGCAGGGCTACGATGCCTTCGAATTCACCCGGCGCCAGCCCAAGGTTTCCGTCTGTGGCCGTCGTTATGTCTTCAATACGGAATTCGAGGGTGGCGAGCCGACCGATCCGCTGGCGGCCTGTCCGCCGGCGATGTCCACGGCCGATCCCGGTCTGATGGCGAAGCTCGAAGCGGAGAACAAGAAGGTCGAGACCGCGATGGCGTTGACGAAATCTTCCGCCGTCTTCGCCTATGTGGACGGCGGCATGCATCCGAGCTTCCGCGCGCTTCTCAAGAAAAACGGCGCGAACAAGATGGCTGCCAGCATTTCGGGCATCAAGTATCCGGTGAGCCGGCCGGATGCGGCACTTGCCGACCCCTATGCCGGTCCGTCGATCTGGAAGCCGGTGGCAAAACCCGAAGAGGCGGGCGCGACGCCCGACCGCTGACCTGCTCAGGCGGGGCCTTCGCTCGGCGCACTCCTGTCGAGACCATCCACTTGCCCAAGCATCCAGTTGCAGAAGTCGAGGCTTGCCGGCTTCTTCATCCGGCCCTCCGGCAGGACTAGGAAGTAGGCGTTGTCGGTCTTCATCGGGCGGTCGATGATGATCCTGAGACGTCCTTCGGCGAGTTCCTGCTCGATCAGGTAGCGCGGGACCAGCGCATAGCCGAGACCCGCCACGGCGGCCTCGATAATCATCGCGAACTGGTCGAAGCGATTGCCGCGATAGGGGCTTTCCAGCTCGATGTCGTTGGCGAGCGACCATTCCGCCCAGAGTTTCGGCCGGGTGGCGAGGTGCAGCAGCGGTCGATGGCGCAGATGTTTGAGGTCTTCGTCTTCGATCCCGTCGAGCACGGCGGGGCTTGCCACCGGCACTATCCATTCGCTGCACAGGAAGTGGCAGGTGGCCCGCGCCCAGACAGGCTGGCCGTAATGAATGGCGATATCGAAATTCTCCTCCTCGAAATCGAAGGGGGAGGAACGGGATTCGATGTTCAGGCTCTTGCCGGGATAGCGCTTTGCGAAATCCGAGAGCCGCGGAATGAGCCAGCGGCTGCCGAAGGTCGGGAGTGTCGCGATGGAAAGCTGATGCTCCGATTGCGCCGATGCCATGGCTCTCAGCATCATTTCCTCGGTCTGCTGCAGGATCTTGCGCACCTGCGGCAGCAGGCGCTGGCCGTCGCTGGAAAGCACCACGCGCTGACGCACCCGGTCGAACAGCAGAAGTCCGAGCTGTGTTTCGAGATCCTTGACCTGGCGGCTCACCGCGCTCTGGGTCAGGTTCAGCTCATTGGCGGCCTGGGTCACGCTGCCATGGCGGGCAACGCATTCGAAGGCTTGCAGCGTGGTGGCGTCGGGAATGGTGCGGCGGCTCAGAGTCATTCGGTTTTCGCATCAAGTCATTGACATTCGTCAGCATCATTTGGAATTCCTTGAAGGTATAAGCCATTTTACGAATGATCCAGCCGTATTTCGTGGAGCAGCCCAGATGACCCAGCCCGCTTTCGTATCGAGCGATGAAATCCGCTCGATGTTTTCCGCCGCCATGTCCGCCATGTACCGCAACGAGGTGCCGGCCTATGGCACGCTGATGGAGCTGGTGGCCAAGGTCAACGACGAGACGCTCGCCATCGATCCGAAGCTCAAGGAGCGTCTGGAGGAGACCGATAGCCTCGACCGTATTTCCGAGGAACGCCATGGCGCGATCCGTCTCGGCACGCCGGCGGAACTCGCCATGATGCGCCGGGTCTTCGCCGTCATGGGCATGTATCCGGTCGGCTATTACGACCTGTCGACGGCCGGCGTTCCGGTCCATTCGACCGCGTTTCGCCCGGTCGGTGACGCAAGCCTGAAGAAGAACCCCTTCCGCGTCTTCACCTCGCTTCTGCGGCTCGACCTGATCGCCGACGAAAAGCTTCGTGCCGAGGCAGAAGCGACGCTTGCCACCCGGCAGATCTTCACCGCCGGTGCCGTCGAGCTGACGGAAAAAGCCGAGAAGCAGGGCGGCCTGACCCAAACTGATGCCGAGCGCTTCGTTTCGGAAGCGCTCGAAACCTTCCGCTGGCACGACAAGGCGCGCGTCAGCGCCGAAATGTATGACCGGCTTCACGCCGCTCACCGTCTCATTGCCGACGTCGTGTCCTTCAAAGGGCCGCACATCAATCACCTGACGCCGCGCACGCTCGATATCGACCTCGTACAGGCCCGCATGCCGGAATACGGCATCGCGCCGAAGGCCGTCGTCGAGGGACCGCCGACCCGCAAATGCGCAATCCTGCTGCGCCAGACCTCGTTCAAAGCTCTCAACGAACCGGTCCTGTTCGAAGGCGAGGGCGGCGAGTGGAAGGAAGGCTCGCACACAGCCCGCTTCGGCGAGATCGAGCAGCGCGGCATTGCGCTGACCCCGAAGGGTCGTGCGCTCTACGACGACCTCTTGAACGCCTCCCGCAAGATCGTCCGCCCGGCTGCCGACGGTTCGAATGCCGTCGAATACGAAAAGGCGCTCGCCGAAGCCTTCGTGCCGTTCCCCGACACCTGGGAAGCGATCCGCGCCGAAGGACTCGGCTACTTCGCCTATTCGCTGACTGAAAAGGGCCGTAAGGCCAAGGCGGATGCATCCGCCACCCTCGACAGCCTGATTGCGGACGGTCTCGTGCAGTTCGACCCGATCGTCTACGAAGACTTCCTGCCGGTCAGCGCAGCCGGTATCTTCCAGTCGAACCTCGGTGACGACGCGACCCAGGAATTCGTTGCAAGCCCGAACCAGCAGCGTTTCGAAGCCGATCTCGGCGCGAAGGTGCTGAACGAGTTCAACCATTATGCGGGCATCGAGCAGGCGTCGATCGACGATTGCCGCCGCGCGCTCTCGACCCTGCAGGCAGCGGAGTAAAAGCAGAACGATGATCGACCGGGAGCATGTTTCGGCGCTTGAGAAGATCCTTGGCGAGAAGGGTGTCGTCAGCGATCCCGCCGCCATGGTGGCCTACCAGACCGGCGCCCGGTATGACGAGGGCGTCGCAGCTCTGGTGCTCCGGCCGGCAAGCACGGAAGATGTCTCGGCGGCCGTCGCCTATTGCGTCAAGAACGGCATCGCGCTGATCCCGCAATCCGGCAATACCGGTCTCGTCTCGGGGTCTACGCCGGATGGCTCGGGCACGCAGGCTGTTCTGAGCCTCGACCGGATGACGCAGCGCTTCGATCTCGACCTCGACAACCGCTCGCTGACCCTTGATGCCGGCTTCCGGCTTTCGGACGTCAACCAGCGGCTTGAGCCGCATGGCCTGTTCTTCCCGATCGATCTCGGAGCCGATCCGCGTATCGGCGGCATGCTGTCGACCAACACCGGCGGTTCCCGCTTCCTGAAATACGGTGATGTCAGGCGCAACACGCTCGGCGTGAAGGTCGTGCTGGCCGATGAGGCCGGCACGGTTCTCGACCTCAACTGCGATCTGCGCAAGAACAATACCGGCGTCGACTGGAAGCAGGTGTTCATTGGTACAGCCGGTGCGTTCGGCATCATCACCGAATGCGTGCTGAACCTCGAGGCGCTGCCGAAACAGGTTGCGACCGCCTATCTCGTGCCGGCGAGCGGCGCCCATGTCATGCCGCTGCTGCGGGCGATGGAACAGCGGCTTGGCGCCTATCTCTCGGCCTTTGAGGGCATGTCTAGGAATGCCGTCGCCGCCGCTCTCGATCATGTGCCGTCGCTGCGCAATCCGTTCCAGGGCGGCGTCATCCCGGACTATGTGATCCTCTGCGAGATATCCCGCACCTGGGAACCGCGCGAGGGCGAGCAGTCGCTGGATGCCGTTCTCGAAGCGGTTCTTGCCGAAATATGGGAAAGCGACGATGCGCCGCTCGCTGATGCTTTTGTCGGCCCGGCGCATGAGATGTGGGCGCTTCGCCATGCCCTTTCGGAAGGCGTCAAACATTCCGGCAAGCTGATCGCCTTCGACCTGTCCTTCCGTCGCGGCGATATCATGGCCTTCTGCGACCGGATGAAGGTCGAGATGCCCTCGGCTTTCCCGGAGGTAACGATCTGCGATTTCGGCCATATCGGCGATGGCGGCGTGCACTTCAATCTCGTCGTGCCGAAGGACAGCTCCGCCGCGACCGACAAGGAATTCGAGACGCGGCTGCGTGACTGGGTCTTCACCATCGCGGTTGGCGATTTCGCCGGAAGCTTCAGCGCCGAACACGCCATCGGCCGCAAGAACCAGAGCTATTACGATCTCTATACGGACGGAAAGATCAAGGAGCTGGCGGCCGGGCTGAAAGCCCTGATATCGCCGGGCAGCCTTGGCACGGTCAGGTTCGGCTAGCACACATTCTCAATTCACGTCGCAAGGGCGGCTATCAGGCAATGAGGACTGCGCAATGAGCATCAATACCAAGGTCGAGGAGGCTACATTCCAGCCGGCTTCGCGTATTTCGTCCATCGGCGTTTCTGAAATCGTCAAGCTCGGCGCGAAGGCGCAGGCGCTGAAGCGCGAGGGCCGCCCGGTCATCATCCTCGGTGCCGGCGAGCCGGATTTCGATACGCCCGATCACATCAAGGAAGCCGCCTGGAAGGCGTTGCAGGCCGGCCAGACCAAGTATACCGCCCTTGATGGCACGCCGGAACTGAAGGCCGCGATCCGCGACAAGTTCGGCCGCGAAAACGGTGTCGACTACGCGCTGGACGAGATCACGGTCGCGACCGGTGCCAAGCAGATCCTCTTCAACGCGCTGATGGCGACGCTGAACCCGGGTGACGAAGTCGTCATCCCCACGCCTTACTGGACATCCTATTCCGATATCGTGCAGATCGCCGAGGGCAAGCCGGTGCTGATCGCCTGCGATGCCAAGGCCGGTTTCCGCCTGCAGGCCGAAGAGCTTGAAACCGCGATCACGCCGAAGACCCGCTGGCTGATCCTGAACTCGCCTTCGAACCCGTCGGGTGCGGCCTATCGCGAGGAGGATTACCGGCCGCTGCTCGATGTCCTGCTGCGCCATCCGCATGTCTGGCTGCTGGTCGACGACATGTACGAGCACATCGTCTATGACGATTTCCGTTTCGTCACCCCGGCTGCCATCGAGCCGCGATTGAAGAACCGCATCCTCACCGTCAACGGCGTGTCCAAGGCCTATGCCATGACCGGCTGGCGTATCGGCTATGCCGGCGGTCCGCGCGATCTCATCAAGGCCATGGCCGTGGTGCAGAGCCAGGCGACGTCCTGCCCGTCCTCGGTCAGCCAGGCGGCGAGCGTTGCCGCGCTGAACGGCCCGCAGGATTTCCTCGCCGAGCGCAAGGCGAGCTTCCAGCGCCGCCGCGACCTCGTGGTCGCTGGCCTCAACGCCATCGAAGGGCTGGATTGCCGGGTGCCGGAAGGCGCCTTCTACACCTTCTCCGGCTGCGCCGGCGTTCTCGGCAAGACCACGCCGGGCGGCAAGTTGATCGCGACCGACGCCGATTTTTGCGCCTATCTTCTGGAAGACGCCAATGTCGCGGTGGTGCCGGGTTCCGCCTTCGGCCTCTCGCCCTTCTTCCGCATTTCCTATGCGAGTGCGGAAAGCGAACTGATCGAGGCCCTGAAGCGTATAGCCGAGGCGTGTTCAAGATTGCGCTGAGGCCGAACAAGAGCCTGTCGTTGAGGCAGGCCTCAGAGCGCAGGCGAAGCGAGGCTACTGGTTACGGCGGGCACAAAGTCATCCTTCCGTCATGCCTGTGCTTGTCACAGGCATCCAGCGACCCGACGTCGGTCGGGTCAAAAGACCTTTCAGCCCAAGGACTTGGGCTGGCTGGATTCCTGTGACGAGCACAGGAATGACGAGGTGGAAAGCGCCGCGTGCCCGTCATGAGCTGTAGAGGTAAGTACCCAAGTGGCCTCAAGCTCCGCTGATGCGGAATTCCGCCTCCTACTTGAACAGGAAATACACCCCGCAGACGGCGATGACGCCGCCGAGGGCGCGCACCAGATTGCCGTTCCATATGCCTTTCAGACCATAGCCGACGCCGATGCCGAGGATATGGATGGCGCCGGTCGAGACCACGAAGCCCACAGTGAAGGCTGCGGGATCGGCGGCCCGGAGGGTCGCTTGGCCGTGCGGGTAGCCATGGAAGAGGGCGAACAGGGCAACGATTACCAGGGCTGCCCATTCGGGTGCACGCCATCCGGCGGCGATGACGCCGCCGAGCACCATTAGTGAAACGGCGATGGCGATCCTGATCGTTTCATCCGGGATCAGGCCGAACATGCCGATAATGCCGCCGATGCACATGATCAGCGGAAAGGTGGCGGGCAGTGTCCACACCGAACGACCGCCCATCTGCGCGCCCCACAGACCGACGGCCAGCATGGCGAGGAAGTGATCGAAACCCGCAAGCGGATGACCGAAACCGCTGCCGAAGCCGCCCATGGGGCCGCCGAGATCGTGTGCTGCGACCGGGGAGGCAAAGGCGCCCGCAGCAAGCAGCGCCAGAACGGCATTCAGGAGGGCAAGTGCCAGCGCCCGTTTAGGCGGCGGACCGAGCGCGAGCGCCGGCTCGCCGGACGGCAACACGGGCAACTGGATGGCACGCATACGGCGGGGTGACATGGAAAAACGAATCATCAGATTTCTCCGGAGGCGTCATGCGGATCGTTATGGGCGGATCATTCCGCCACGCCTGCGACACAGACCCATCTACAATCTTCGGCGATTCGGATATAGTCCGAGCGGCCGGACGCTGCACGGGCGGATGCGCTCTCGCTTTCGCAGCAGACGGTGCGAGTGCGATTCAGCGACCGTTTGACCAGCGTCGCGGGCGACCGCCTTGCGCTGTACCGGCTTTGGATTTTTGGAGATTTGATCATGCAGATTTCGAAGATGCCGCGAGCACTCGCGGTACCGGCCCTTCTCGGTCTTGCCGCTTCGCTTGTGCTTCCGGCTGTTGCCGAGGCTCATATCCTGCAGGGCGAGGCAGGTGGCTTTCTTCATGGTTTCGAGCATCCGCTTTCCGGTGCCGACCACCTGCTGGCCATGTTCTGCGTCGGCCTTTGGGGCGCTCAGATGGGCGGCCGTTCCGTCTGGAGCCTGCCGATTGCCTTCCCGCTGATCATGGTCATCGGCGGCATGCTGGGCATTGCCGGAGTGCCGCTGCCGGCGGTGGAAAGCGGTATCGCTCTTTCGATCATCGTTCTGGGTGCCGCCATCGCCTTCGTCTGGCGCCCGCCGGAATGGCTGGCCGTGCTGGTGATCGGCGTCTTCGCCATCTTCCATGGCTATGCCCACGGCGCGGAACTGCCGACGGCCACCGATCCGGCCGATTATGCCATCGGCTTTGTCGTCGCGACCGGCCTTATCCACCTTCTCGGCATTTCCGTCGGGCTTGCCTTCCAGCGCTTCCGGGGCGGGGAACTTTCCCGCGCCGTGGGTGGCCTGATCGGTCTCGGCGGCGTCTATTTCCTCGTCGCCTGAGACCGTGCGCATTGCGTCGCCATCCGGTGGTTCTCTCCCGCTCTGGCCGGGCCTTGTGCTGGCCATCGGGGGAGGGGCCGTCATCCTCCTTTCCTTCCTTCTGAAATCGCCGGGCGATTATGTCGACTGGCCGCTTGCCTCGGTTCTGACTGCCGAGCGCCTGCTACCGCTTCTGGGGCTTGGCATCCTGATCGGGCAGTTGCCGCGCAAGGTGTTGGCTTCGGCAATCGTGCTCCTCCTTGCCGGCGTCGCGCTCGGTTTCGTTTTCCGCGAAAAATTCTACGAACTGATGGCGCCGGTGCCGGGGGCCGCGGCCAACATGTTTCTTGCCGGCCCCATAGCCTGCCTGCTGATCGGCCTGCCTCTGGTTCTTTCGCGTAGCATCCGGCCATGGCTGGCCCTGCCTCTTCTGGTTCCGGCCGGCGCTGTGCTGGCGATTGCCGGACTGCTTGGCGACGTAACCCTGCATGCCCGAAGCTACCTGCCTTCGGCATTGGCTGCAGAAATCTGGATCGTTACCGGCATGGCGCTTCTCGCCGCCGCCTTGCAGCAGGCCTGGGCGATGATCGGGGCGCGGATCTTCGCAAGCTGGCTGATCGCCATCGGCTTTCTCTATGGTGGCGCGCATCTCGCGGCAAAACAGAACGGCCTCGTTCCGCCGCCGTTTCCGGCGGTGGTGGAGACAGGGGAGTTCGCCGGTTTCGAGACCGTGCTGGAGCAGCTGGACCGCGCGGGAGAGGCAAAATGAGCCTCTCTTCCCGTCATCATCCTTTCGCCGTCGCCTGCCTGTTTGTGTTGGCGTCCGCTTCCTCCGCAATTGCCCATCCCGATATCGCGGTCACTGCGCGTGTCCTGTTCGACATCAGGGACGGGCGGCTGGTGTCCGTTGCCGAAAGCTTTGCCTTCGACGAGAAATACAGCGCCCGGCTGCGCTCCCGCTTCGATCATGATGGCAACGGCATGTTCGATGACGGCGAAGCCGATGGGTTGCGTCAGGCGCTGACCGGTGATCTCGCTAACAGGGACTTCCTGACTGACCTGGTTCTCGGAGAACAGCCGCTCGAGATGGGAGAGCCGGACGCCTTCCATGTGACCGCCCAGGCCGGCAGCGTGTCGGTCACCTTTGGCTTTCGGCTGGAGGCCCCTGTTGCGATTGGTGCGGGTCAAAGCCTGACCCTCATGCATCGGGACCGGGATTATACGGTGGCCTTCCGGCTGGCCGAAGACAGGCCGGTGCTGATCCGGGGCGACGAGGGGCATTGCGCCTACACCGTTACCGACCGGCCGGATCGGGCCTATTTCGGCGGGCTGGTCGTACCGCAGGCGATCACCCTGACCTGCCGCTGATCTCAGACGAAGATCTGCCGGTTCTCGTCGATGAGTTCCTGCAGGAAGGAGACGACGGTGCGCACGCGCACCAGTTCGCGGGCGCTTTCGTGATAGGTAGTCCAATAGGCGCGGCGAATGACGACCCCGGGCAAAACGCGCACGAGTTCGTCGTGCTGCCGCGCGATGTAATCATGCAGGATGCCGATGCCGAAGCCGGCGCGCACGGCTTCCGTCTGGCCGATTGCGGAGGATATCTCGAAGCTGGAATCCCAGCCGCGCATCACCTCGCCGGTATAGGCAAGCGATGCCGAATAGACGAGATCGTCCACATGGCCGATCAGCCGGTGTTCCCTCAGCGCCTCGACGGTCCCGGGCAGCCCGGCTTCATCGAGGTAGCTTCGCGAAGCATAGAGGCCGAGGGTGTAGTCCGTGAGTTTCGAGGAAATCAGCCGTCCCTGTTCCGGTCGCTCGATGGTGATGGCGATATCGGCCTCGCGCTGGGAAAGCGAGAAGGCGCGCGGCACCGGCACAAGCTGGATCTTGAGGGCGGGATAACGCCGAGTCAGTTCCCCGAGACGGGAAGCGAGAAAGGCGACGCCGAAACCATCCGGCGCGCCGATGCGCACCGTGCCGGCGACCGCACTGTCGACGCGGCCGATATCCGATTGCGCCGCCAGCATCTCCGTTTCCATGCGCTCTGCGGCGCGGCTGAAGACCTCCCCTTCGGGCGTCAGCTCGCAGCCATTGGTGCGGCGGACGAGCAGGCGCGTCTGCAATGCTTCTTCCAGTGCGGTGATCCGGCGCGACAGGGTTGCGTGATTGACCCCGAGCCGCCGCGACGCCGCAAGGATCTGCCCGGAGCGGGCCACAGCAAGGAACATGCGCACATCGTCCCAGTTCATTTCGCATACCTTGTGTCGAAAAATGCACAACGGTTCTGTAATCCAGATCATTGCCTTGCGCAAATCGAAGTGGGAAGCTGCGCCATCACAAAAAGACCCCTGAGGAGGTTCATCCATGTATGAGATCGGTCATTTCATCGGCGGCAAGCATGTCCCCGGCACCAGCGGGCGTACGTCGCCCGTCTACAACCCGGCAACAGGCGAGATCCAGGCGCAGGTCGCGCTTGCGACCGATGCCGAACTCGATGCCGCCGTGCAGAACGCCAAGGCCGCCCAGCCCGGCTGGGCCGCGACCAATCCGCAGCGTCGCGCCCGCGTGTTCATGAAGTTCGTGGACCTCCTGAACAAGAACATGAACGAACTGGCTGAAATGCTCTCCAAGGAGCATGGCAAGACGGTCGAAGATTCCAAGGGCGACATCATCCGCGGCCTTGAAGTCTGCGAATTCGTCATCGGCATTCCGCACCTCTCCAAGAGCGAATTCACCGAAGGCGCCGGCCCGAACATCGACATGTATTCGATCCGTCAGCCGGTCGGTATCGGCGCGGGCATCACTCCGTTCAACTTCCCGGCCATGATCCCGATGTGGATGTTTGCTCCCGCGATCGCCTGCGGCAACGCCTTCATCCTGAAGCCTTCCGAGCGCGATCCGTCCGTTCCGATCCGTCTGGCCGAACTGATGATCGAAGCCGGCCTGCCGGCAGGCGTCCTTAACGTCGTCAATGGCGACAAGGGCGCGGTCGATGCGATCCTCACTCATCCGGAAATCAGCGCGGTCTCCTTCGTCGGCTCCACCCCGATCGCCCGCTACGTCTATGGCACCGCTGCCATGAACGGCAAGCGCGCCCAGTGCTTCGGCGGCGCCAAGAACCACATGATCATCATGCCGGATGCCGATCTGGACCAGGCCGCAAACGCCCTGATGGGCGCCGGCTACGGCTCCGCCGGCGAACGCTGCATGGCGATCTCGGTTGCCGTTCCGGTCGGTGAGGAAACCGCTAACCGCCTGATCGAAAAGCTGACGCCGATGGTGGAAGCGCTTCGCATCGGCCCCTATACCGACGAGAAGGCCGATCTCGGTCCGGTCGTCACCAAGGAAGCCCAGGCCCGCATCAGGTCGCTGATCGACAGCGGTGTCGCCCAGGGCGCCGACCTCGTCGTCGATGGCCGCGATTTCAAGCTGCAGGGCTATGAGAACGGTTACTTCGTCGGCGGCTGCCTGTTCGACAACGTCACCCCGGACATGGACATCTACAAGACAGAAATCTTCGGACCGGTTCTCTCGGTCGTTCGCGCCAAGAACTATGAGGATGCTCTTGCCCTGCCGATGAAGCATGAATACGGCAACGGCGTCGCGATCTACACCCGCGACGGCGACGCTGCCCGTGACTTCGCTTCCCGCATCAATATCGGCATGGTCGGCGTCAACGTTCCGATCCCGGTTCCGCTCGCCTACCACTCCTTCGGTGGCTGGAAGTCCTCTTCCTTCGGTGACCTCAACCAGCACGGCACGGACTCGATCAAGTTCTGGACCCGCACCAAGACGATCACCAGCCGCTGGCCTTCGGGCATCAAGGATGGCGCCGAATTCGTGATGCCGACGATGAAGTGATGCCCTCCGGGGTTTCCAGCTTGCGCGTGACCGCGGCACTGCGTTTGCCGCGGTCACGCGGGCGGGCATCAAGGACGGTGCCGAATTCGTCATGCCGACGATGAAGTGATGCGCTTGACCTCTCCACCGGTGAGAGGTCTGCAAATACTTTGAAGAACTCGAAAACGGGTCTCGAAAGAGGCCCGTTTTTTCGTTGCGCACAACTTGCGACAAGGGCGTGGCCGTGGCAGGTCTATCTGTGGATGCGGTCGGGGGACCGAATCCGCTGAATCGACAGAAGCAAGTGGGGCGCAAATGGCAGCATTACAATTTACTCCCGCGTCGACGGTGACACGCGGCGAGTTTCGCGGGCGCGCCGGCGAGTATTTCGGCATCTGGATCGTCAATATATTGCTGACGATCGTCACCATCGGGATCTATTCCGCCTGGGCGAAAGTGCGCCGCAATCGCTATTTCTACGGCAATACCTTCCTCGACGGCCACTCCTTCGACTACCATGCCCGAGGCAAGCAGATCCTCATCGGCCGCGTCATCGTCGTCGCCTATCTGATCGTCTACAACATCGTGCTGACAATCATGCCGCTGGCCGGCGCGGTGCTGGCGGTTGGCATGCTGCTCCTGCTGCCGTGGATCGTCGCGCGCAGCCTGCGCTTCAATGCCCGCGTGACCAGCTATCGCAATATCCGTTTCGATTTCGTCGGCAAAACCTGGGGCGCCTTCGTGGCGATCATTCTCGGCGGCCTCATCTCGATCGTATCGCTCGGCATTCTGGCGCCTTTCGCCAGCCGCTGGCTCTATCGCTACATCTTCAACAACCTGCGCTACGGCGATCGTGCCTTTGCGACGGATCCCGGTATCGGCAAGCTCTATGGCGTCTGGTGGATCTCGGCGCTGATTTCGCTTGTCGGCTTCGTCATCGCGGCGGGAATGGGTTTCCTGTTCTATGCGGCAACCGCGTCCAATATGGATTTCCTCACCGAGGAGGAGCGGACCATCCAGATCGTGGGCGCCATCTATGGCACGCTGGTTCCGCTGCTGGTGCTTTATGCCGTCGCTGCCATTTTCTATCGGGTCGGCGTGCGCAATGTCGTCATGCAGGCGACATTGCTCGACGGACGCCACAGGCTTTACAGCGATCTGTCACGGCTTCGCTATTTCTGGATCGTGGTATCGAACCTCGTTGTCTCCGTGTTGTCCTTCGGACTGATGCGCCCCTGGGCGGCGATCCGCGAGCGACGCTACACGGTCGAACATTCCGGCATTGCCTTCGATGGCAATATCGGTGAAGTCATTGCTTCCATCGAAGACACGGGCTCGGCGGTGACGGCTGAATATATCGATATGGAAGGCTTCGACTTTGGCTTCTGAGGCAACCGGCAGCGAGGCGCGGATCATCGCCCGTGGACACTGGCATCCGCCACGCTCCAGCAAGGCGCTGGCCGCGACGCTTTTCGCCAGCGATAGCACTCTTCTGGTGCGCCTCGAAGGAGAAGCGGCGGGCGATCCCGCCGCGTTCAACGACGCTCGCCGGGTGACGATCTCCGATCGTGTCGGCAATATCCCCCGCCGCGTCGGTTTCGTCGACGGATCGACATTCGAGACTGCAGACAATGATGCCGTCGATGCCTGGCTGAGAAAGACCCGCTCCCGCCACCATGGGTTCGTCCATGAGCTGGAGAGGTTCCATCCCCGGCTGATCGCTTTCGTTCTCGGAATCGTCCTGCTGGGAGGCCTCGTCTATCGTTTCGCCCTGCCGGCGCTGGTTGAGGTCGCCGTGGCCGTCACGCCACCCGTGGTGCCGAAGATGATGTCTTCGGGAACGCTCGCTTCGCTGGACCAGGCGGTGTTTTCGAAGAGCGGGCTGCCGGAAGAACGGCAAAGGGAGCTGACCGAGAAGTTCGAAGCGCTTGCTGCCTATTCGGTGCGCGGCAAGGACGGCTACGATCTCAATTTCCGCAAGGGCGGCCTGATCGGTCCGAACGCCTTCGCTCTACCGGATGGTACGCTGGTTATCACCGACGAGCTTATCGACCTTGCGGCCGGCGACAGCGAGATGATCCTCGGCGTTCTGGCCCATGAGATCGGCCATGTGGAAAAGACCCATTCGCTGCGCCAGCTCTATCGGGCGGCCGGCATGGCCGGGCTGGTCATGCTGATCGCCGGCGATATCGGCTCCGTCGGTGAGGACATCCTGACCAACGGCGCAGCACTGATCTCGTTGTCCTACTCGCGCTCTGCCGAAAGCGAGGCGGATCACGTTTCGGTCGAACTGATGGCCAAGGCGGGCCACGATCCGGCGGCAATCGGCCGCTTCTTCGAACTGATCGAAAAGAAACTCGGCGACAGCGGCGAAACCTCCATCCTCTCGACCCACCCCGGCACGCCAGAGCGCCGCCGCCAGATCGACGAATGGGCGAAGGAAATCCGCAAATGAAAAAGGGCGGCCTCAAGCCGCCCCTGTCATTGTGAGGGACTGGACCGTCTTTACTGGGTCGGACCGTCGTTGAAGCCGACCTTGTCGACCAGCTCGGAAGCGAGCTTGCGATTGGCGGCAATGTCGACGAGCGGCAGCGTGTCGGGCTTGATCGGGCCGAAGGAGGCAACGACGTCCGAGACCTTGGCGCCCGGCAGAACCGGATATTCGAACACCTGATCCGCATAGATTTCCTGGGCCTTGCCGGAGGACAGGAATTCCATCAGCTTGATGGCATTGTCCTTGTTGGGGGCGTTCTTGGCCAGCGCCATGCCGGAAATATTGACATGGGTGCCCCGGTCCGCGGCATTGGGGAACAGCACCTTAATGGCGGCAGCCCATTCCTTCTCTTCCGGGTCCTTGTCGTTGGTCAGCATCAGGCCGACGTAATAGGTGTTGCCCAGCGCGATGTCGCATTCCGCGGACATGATCGATTTGGCCTGGCTGCGGTCGTTGCCGTCAGGCTTACGGACGAGGTTGTTCTTCAGGCCAGCCAGCCACTTCTCGGTATAGTCGGCACCATGATGGGCGATCATCGAGGCGAACAGGCCGATATTGTAGGAGTGCTGGCCGTCGCGCACGCAGATGCGACCCTTCCACTTCGGATCGGACAGTTCTTCGTAGGTGATTGCCGTTTCCGGAACGCGTTCCTTCGAAGCATAGACCACGCGGCCGCGGGTGGTCAGGCCGAACCACTCGCCCGCCGGATCGCGGTACTGCGCCGGAATGTCCTTGTTGATGATGTCGTTCTGCACCGGCTGAGTGACGCCGCCGTCCTTGGCTTCGATCAGGCGGCCGATGTCGACGGTCAGGATGACGTCGGCGGGAGAGTTGGCGCCCTCGGCGGCGATGCGCTCGACCAGGCCCTTGTCGAGAAAGAGCACGTTGGTCGCGATGCCGGTTTCCTTGGTAAATTCGTCGAGCAGAGGCTGGATCAGTTCCGGCTGGCGGTAGGAGTAGACGTTCACCTCGCCATCGGCAAGCGCGGCGCCTGCCATCATACCGAAAGACACAGTGGCGAGAAGCGCGGCGCGCATTGTTTTTGCCGAGAGCATGGAAACCTCCTCTGGTGCATTCCATATTAGATATTAGTTGAGCGTTCTAATCATGAATTGCGGAAAGCTGTCAATGCGGCTAGGTTTCAGTCACGGGCACGTGAACGCTGAACTTGAGTATTTTGGAATTGTTCAAAACTATAAAAGACGCTATATAAGGCTTCAAACGAGTCAGGGAGTCAGGCATGCGTTTGACAAAGCAGACAAATTACGCAGTGCGCATGCTCATGTATTGCGCCGCGAACAAAGAGCATCTGAGCCGGATCCCGGAAATCGCCAGGGCTTATGGCGTATCGGAGCTGTTCCTGTTCAAGATTCTTCAGCCGCTCAACAAGGCCGGACTGGTGGAAACCGTTCGTGGCCGCAACGGTGGTGTACGCCTTGGTCGTCCGGCGGAGAAAATCACCTTGTTCGACGTGGTCAAGGTCACGGAAGACAGCTTCGCCATGGCGGAATGTTTCGAGGACGATGGTGACGTCGACTGTCCGCTGATTGACAGCTGCGGTTTGAACTCCGCGCTGCGCAAGGCGCTCGGCGCCTTCTTCGAGGTGCTCAGCGGCTACACCATCGACGATCTGGTCAAGGCCCGCCCGCAGATCAATTTCCTGCTCGGCATCAACGATTTCGAGCCCAAGGCCGCCATTCCGGCACCGGCTGCCTGATCGGGCCGACTCGCTTTTGTTCATTCGGACCCCGCTGTGCCAACCGGCCCGGCGGGGTTTTCGTTTGTTCCCGTGCCCCAAATGCCATTCGGACAGAAAAAGTCGCCCGATCCATCCGGCCCCCCTTGAGCGGCGGCGATCTTCAAAATACGTTTACGTAAACGGAAGTGATGGAGGTCGCTTCCGCCGATGGTCGGTCATCCGGCCCATGGCAGCTTTGGGAGGAGCGCCTTCAATGTATGATTATGTCATCGCCGGCGGTGGGTCGGCGGGATCCGTTCTGGCATCGCGCCTGAGCGAAAACCCCGACGTGAAGGTATGCCTCATCGAAGCTGGAGGGCTTGGGCGGGACCTTTTGTTGCGTGTCCCTTCAGGCGCGGTGGCTATTGTGCCGGGGCGGGTGAAAGGCCCCAACTGGTGTTTCGAGACGGAACCGCAGCCGGGGTTGAACGGCAGGTGCGGCTTTCAGCCGCGGGGCAGGGGTCTCGGCGGATCGAGCCTGATCAACGCCATGCTCTATGTCCGCGGTCACGCCTCGGATTACGACGGCTGGGCTGAAGCGGGCTGCTCCGGCTGGTCCTATGCCGATGTGCTGCCCTATTTCCTGAAATCGGAGAACAATATCCGCGGTGAAAATGCGCTGCATGGCGCAAGCGGGCCCCTTCAGGTGAGCGATCCCGACTGGGCAAGGCCTATCAACCGGGCTTTCCTCGAGGCGGGTGAGCTGCGTGGCTTCAGGAGAAACGACGACTTCAACGGGCTCGATCAGGAAGGGTTCGGACTCTATCAGGCGACCCAGTTCTGGCAGGGGCCGAAGAAAGGCGAACGCTGTTCCGCTTCTGCCGCCTATCTGCACGATCATCTGGAGGAAAGGGCGAACCTCACGGTCATCTCCCATGCGCGGGCGACGCGCATCCTGATCGAGAACGGCCGGGCGACTGGCGTCGTCTATCGGCAGGGACGAAAGGAAGCCACGGTTCGCGCGGGGCGTGAGGTGCTCGTCGCGAGCGGAGCCCTGCAGTCGCCGCAACTGCTGATGCTGTCAGGGATCGGTCCGGCGGATGAATTGCGTCGTTTCGGGATTTCCGTGATTGCGGATCGCCGGGAGGTCGGCGCAAACCTGCAGGATCATCTCGACTACACGCTCGTCTACCGCTCCGACGATCCAGATATGATGGGCATCGGGCTGACGGGCATGCGGGACATGGCGCGGGCCGTGGGCGAATGGCGGCGCGAGGGAACGGGCCTGCTTCGCTCGACCTTCGCGGAATCGGGGGCCTTCCTGAAAACCGATCCGAGCTTTGACCGTCCCGATATCCAGTTGCATTTCGTTGTCGCCATGGTCGACGATCATGCCCGCAGGCTGCATCTGGGCTATGGCTATTCCTGCCACGTCTGCCTGCTGCGGCCCCATTCGCGCGGACGCGTGGGCCTGAAGAGTTCCGATCCTCGCGTCGCCCCGCTGATCGATCCCGCCTACCTCTCGGACAGCAGGGACATGGCCGGCATGATTGTCGGGGCGAAGGTGACGCGCGAGGTGATGGAGGCGACACCCCTCGATCGCTACCGGCGCAGCGAACTTAATTCCGTCGGCAATACCGACAGCGAGCTTGCAACCGCGATCCGTGCCCGCGCCGACACCATTTATCATCCGGCCGGCACCTGCCGCATGGGTGCGGACGAGGATTCCGTCGTGGATCCGCAATTGCGGGTTCGCGGTGTCGAGGGGCTGCGGGTGGTGGACGCCTCCATCATGCCGACCCTGATCGGCGGCAACACCAATGCGCCTGTGATCATGATGGCGGAGAAGATCGCGGCCTCCATTCTTGATGTCTGAGGGCTGGGGCGGTGTTCGCAGGTGGCTTGGATTTTACATCCGGCACGTCTAGTTTCCGCTGCAACATGTATGTTGCGGGAAGGAGGATGCCTTGGCTGAGACGAAACCGATAGTGCCGCGGACAATCATCGTCATGGGGGTCAGCGGTTGCGGCAAGTCGTCGGTAGGCGCCTTGCTGGCCGAACGGCTTGGCCTTGCCTTCGTCGAAGGTGACAGCCTGCATCCTGCCGAGAACGTCGCAAAGATGGCACAGGGAGTTCCGCTGACGGACGAGGATCGCTGGCCCTGGCTGGAAACGATCGGCATGCTGATGGCCGGAGCGCTCGATCGCGGCGAGGGGATCGTCGTTTCGTGCTCGGCACTCAAGCGCGTCTATCGCGATCGGCTGCGACGGGCGACATCGGATCGGCTGTCCTTCGTCTATCTGGAGGGAGCGTCGGAGCTTCTGTTGTCTCGCATGGGTGCACGCACCGGACACTTCATGCCTGTTTCGCTGCTGGAGAGCCAGTTGCGGACGTTGGAAGTACCGACGGGTGAAGCGGGCGTGGTGACGGTCGATATCGATCGGAGCGTGGAGGACATTGTCGAAAATGCCATACGAGGGCTGGCGCAGGAGACGTGAAAGCCTCTATCCGCCTGCCGTTTCCCCTCCGTGTTTGCCGGCAGACGGCCGGCATGAACGGGAAAACGCGCCCTCAAAGGTAGTGGACGCCTTGATCGCATGAAGAGGATCAGGCGCGGCCGTCCATCGTCAGCAGCGGTTCGTAGAGTTCCGGCCGGCGGTCGCGGAAGAGGCCCCAGGCGGTGCGCTGCTTCGCAATGCCATCGAGATCGAAAGTGGCGGTGAGCACCGTCTCGCTCGTCCGGTCGGCCTCGGCGATCTTGGCGCCGGTCTGGTCGGCGATGAAGGACGAGCCGTAGAAGGTAAGTTCGGTGCCCTTGCGGCCCGGCTCTTTCCCGATCCGGTTGGAGGCGATGACCGGCACCACGTTGGCGGCGGCATGGCCCTGCATCACGCGTTGCCAGTGAGCGGCGCTGTCGATCGTTGGGTCCTGCGGTTCCGAGCCGATTGCGGTCGGATAGAACAAGAGTTCGGCGCCCTGAAGGGCCATGGCGCGGGCAGCTTCCGGGAACCACTGGTCCCAGCAGATGCCGACGCCGATCTTCGCGTGACGCGTCTGCCAGACCCGGAAACCGGTATCGCCGGGAGAGAAGTAATACTTCTCCGTATAGCCCGGACCATCAGGGATATGGCTCTTGCGGTAGAGGCCGAGCACTGCGCCGTCGGCATCGACGATGGCGACGCTGTTGAAATAGGTCTGCCCGGCCTTTTCGAAGAAGCTGACGGGTAGAACCACGTTCAGTTCAGCCGCGAGCTTCGCGAAATGTGCAATCAGCGGATTGCTCTCGAAGGGCTTTGCCATGTCGAAGAATTCGGCGATCTGGTCCTGGCAGAAATACGGGGCTTCGAACAGTTCCTGGATCAGGATGATCTGCGCCCCATCGGCGGCAGCCTTGCGGATCAGGGTCTCTGCCCGCTCGATATTGCCCTTGAGATCCCAGCTGCAGGCCATCTGGGTGGCCGCGACGGTAACGTGTGCCATGTGGCCTTCTCCTCAGACGCCAAGCTTGTCGCGCAGGCCGTACCACCACGCGCCGAGAACGGTGAGTGGCACGCGGAAGGTCTTGCCACCGGGGAAGGGGAAGGCCGGCAGCGAGGCCCAGACGTCGAAGCGCTCTGCATGGCCGGCGACCGCCTCGCCGAGGATCTTGCCCAGCAGATGCGTGGTCGTCACGCCGTGGCCGCTGTCGCCATGGGAGAAATAGACATTGTCCGCGAGCTTGCCGATATGCGGAATACGCGTGAGCGTCAGGGCGAAATTGCCGCTCCAGGCGAATTCGATCTTCGCATTGGCAAGCTGTGGGAAGGTCTTCAGCATGTTGGGGCGGATGACGCCGGTAAGGTTTGCCGGATCCTGGCCGCCATAGCCGATGCCGCCACCATAAAGCAGCCGGTTGTCGGCCGTGCGACGATAGTAATCGAGCACATAGTTGGCATCTTCGACGCAATAATTGGCCGGCAGCAGTTCCTCGATCAGCTTCGGGTCGAGCTGTTCGGTCGCCATCACCTGCGAGGATACGGGCATCATCTTGTCGGTGATCTTCGGCAGCATGGTGCCGAGATAGGCATTGCCGCAGACGAGGACATACTTCGCCCTGACCGAACCTTCTGCCGTGCGGACCACAGGATTGGCGCCCATGTCGAGGCCGGTGACGCGCGACTTTTCGAAGACCTTGCCGCCCAGGCCCTCGAAGGCTGCGGCTTCGCCGAGCACGAGGTTGAGCGGGTGGATATGGCCGCCGAAGCGGTCGATCATGCCGCCGACGTAACGGTCGGATTTCACGTATTTGCCGACGTCGGCCTTGGAGACCATCTCAAGGCCGGTATGGCCGTGCTTTTCCCAGTTGGCCTTCACATGCGCCATCTCGCGCACCTGCTTGTCGGTGAAGGCCGCAAAGAAACCACCATCGACGAGATCGCACTGGATGCCGTATTTCGCTGTGCGTTCGCGAATGATGTTGCCGCCCTCGAGCGACATGGCGCCGAGCTTCGCCGCCTTGTCCGGTCCGTAGCGCCTGGTGATCACCTCGAGGTCCCGGCTGTAGCCGTTGACGATCTGGCCGCCGTTTCGACCGGAGGCGCCGAAGCCGATGCGCTCGCCCTCGACGACGATCACCTTGAAGCCGCTTTCCGCAAGCTGGAGCGCCGCCGAAATACCGGTAAAGCCGGCGCCGATCACGCAAACATCGGCGGTGTGTTCCCCCTTCAGGCTTTCGCGCACGCGCTTGTCATTGGCGCTATGGGCATACCAGGAAGGGGCGTGGCCGGGATTGGTGGCGGAGGTTTGGTTCGTGCTGGTCATGGGTCACACCGTGCGGATGTAGGCGTCATATTCGACATCGGTGACGCGCAGGGAGAATTCCGAGATTTCCTGCTGTTTGCAGGCTGTATAAAGGCTGCGATACTTCTGGCCGAGCGCCGCATAGGCAAAGCTGGACTTGGCGAAGCGCTGCACGGCGAGATCCCAGTTGGTCGGCAGGGGCTCGTGATTGATCGCGTGGTCGTCGCCGCTGATCGCGCCGCCCGGCGCGGTCTTTTCCTTCATCCCGGCAAGGGCCGCAGAAAGGATCATTGCCAGCACCAGATAGGGATTGGTGTCGGCGCCGGCGACGCGCTGCTCGATGCGGGTCGCGGGCTTGGAAGCGGTGATCACGCGCACGGCGGCGGAACGGTTGTCGAAGCCCCAGGAGGCATAGGTCGGCGCGTGCTCGGAAGGACGTAGGCGGCGATAGGAGTTCTGGTGGGGAGCGAACACCGCCATGCTCTCCCCCATGTTCTCCAGGAGGCCGCCAACCGAGTGCATCAGCGCGTCGGAAGGACCGTCTTCGCCGACATAGATGTTGTTGCCATTCTCATCGAGTACTGAGAAATGGACATGCATGCCGCTGCCGGCCTGCATGCCGTAGGGCTTGGCCATGAAGGTGGCGTCGAGATCGTTGACGCGGGCCACGCCCTTGACGATGCGCTTCAGGAGCACTGCATAATCGGCGGCGGCGAGCGCATCCGGCACATGGTTGAGATTGATCTCGTACTGGCCGGGGCCGTTTTCCCGCAGCGTCGTGTCGGCAGGCACCCCTTGAGCGCGGGCGGCGGAGGAAATGCCATGGAAGACTTCCTCGAAATCCTGCAGTTCGGAGATCGACAGAACCTGCGTCTGGCCGGTGTGCCAGCGACCGTCGCGGGTATTCGGCGGACGGACCGGGTCGAGCGCCGAGCGGACGGGGTCGATCAGATAGAATTCGAGTTCGGTCGCCACCACGGGGGTGAGCTTCAGCTTGGCATAGCGCTCCAGCACATTGGCGAGCACCTGCCGGGGGTCGGCGAAGAAGCCGGTACCGTCGGGGTTCTTCATCTGCAGGAGAACCTGTGCAGTGGGCCGAGATAGCCAAGTGACGCGCGACAGTGTGCCGGGCACGGGGAAGCAGAGGCCGTCCGGATCGCCCGTGCCTTCGGCAAGGCCTGCCGTATTCACGTCACGGCCCCAGACGTCCAGCGCATAGACCGAGCGCGGGATCGCCATGCCCTTGGTCAGCACGTCGAGCGCCCGCTCGCGGGGGATCCACTTGCCGCGGGGAACGCCGTTGACGTCGATTACGAAGGCTTCCAGCACTTCGATATCGGGGTTTTCTGCAAAAAAGGCTTGTGCGTAGCTGTCAATGTCCATGGGCCACCGGAAAATGAAAAACACTTCTGAGATCTGTCGGCATGCAAAACGCACGCGCGGTTGAAGATGCAGCGCTAACTGTGAGCGGTCTTCGCATTATAGATCAAGAAACGTGCCATTTTCCTGCCGGTATTTCAGTGCCCCTCGACCGATGGCGGTTGATCTCGCCTGTTTTTATCCGGTCTGCCGCAACGACTGCAGCTTTTTGGTCAATTGACCGAAAATACCCTAGCATCGAAAAAGAGAGATTTCCAGCCCATGAGGGCGATTTCGGCGGCACTTTTGTGCGCCGCCGAAAAAACGTGCATAATTCTCAAGGGTTAAAGCGTTCGGGCCGCCATGCGCTGATATCGATGAACGGCTTCTCACCGGTCATTGCTTCGGCGATCAGGCGGCCGGTCACCGGCCCGAGTGTCAGGCCGTGATGAGCGTGGCCGAAGGCGAACCAGAGGCCATCATGACGCGGGGCCCTGCCGATGATCGGCATCATGTCGGGCGTGCAGGGACGTGCACCCATCCACGGCTCCGGATCGAGCCGCTCGGCCAGCGGGAAGATCGAGCGGGCGATCTTTTCGGCGCGTTCGATCTGCACAGGTGACTTCGGCGCATCGCGGAACGCAAATTCCGCGCCGGTGGTCAGGCGGATGCCCTTGTTCATCGGGGCGAGGAAATAGCCGCGCTCGTTGTCCATCGTCCAGTTGTTGAGCTTCGCCTTGCCGGCCGGGGCGTAATGCATGTGATAGCCGCGCTTGACCCCGACGAGGAAGTTGTAGCCGAGCTTCTGCGTCACATCCTCGGACCACGGGCCGAGCGCCAGTACGACCTCACCACCTTCAACCAGACCGTCGGCGGTCTTCACCTGCCAGCCCTTGGCTCCGGACTTGCGCGTGAGCGTCGTGGCGTCGCCCTTGACGAAGCGTCCGCCGATGCTTTCGAAATATTTGAGATAGGCCATGGTCAGGCCGTGCGGGTCGAGCACCGACCACGGATCGGCCCATTTCAGCGCTCCGGTGAATTCGCCCCTGAGATCGGGCTCCTCCTTCGCCAGATCGGCGGCCGAGAGTTCCTCGAACTTCACGCCGTATTCGCGGCCAAGCCGCTCTGCTTCGGCATATTCCGTATCCCGCTTGGCGCTGGTGCGGAAGATTTCCATCCAGCCGTTCTTGCGGATCAGGTGCTCGGCGCCGGCCGCCTCGATCAGGTCATTGTGTTCGGTAATCGAGTTTTCGATGAGCGGCGCATAGGCGCGGGCAATGACGTCATGGCGTACCTTGTTCGAATGCCACCAGTAGCGGGACAGGAAGGGCACGAGCTTCGGCATGGCGCGCAGGTGATAATGGGCGTCGATACGGTTGTTGAGACCGTAGCGAACCAGCGTGGCGACCTCCTGCGGAAAACCGTAGGGCACGACGCCTTCGCGCTGGATCAGGCCGGCATTGCCGAAGGAGGTTTCCTCGCCGGCGCCTCGGCGGTCCACCAGCACCACCGACCTTCCGCGACGCGCCAGATGGATGGCGGTGGAAACGCCGATGATGCCGGCGCCGAGTACGATGGTATCTGCAGACATGTTACCTGAATTCCGTTTCGATGATGACGAAACGGGAAGATGCTACCCCCTTTGGTGCGGCGCAAACGAAAACTTGCCACATTTCGCGAAATCGGCCGAACCGTTGCAAATCTGGAACGTGGAAGCCGAAAGGAAAAAGGCGCCCGGAAAGCGGACGCCTTTCTGCATGGTTTCGCGAAGTCGAAATCCTCAGGATTTCGGCTCGATGGCTGCCGCGATTTCGTCGACGATGCCCTGCTCCGTGGCAAGGCCGGCGCTGGTCAGGTACATCTTGACCGGATCGAGATAGACGACGTGGTTGTTCTTCCAGGCGTTGGTGTTGTGCACCAGCGCATTGTCCAGAAGCTGCTGCGCGGACTGGCCGTTCTTCTGGCCGATGGCCGCGTCACGGTCGATGACGAACAGCCAGTCGGGGTTCTTTTCCAGGATGTACTCGTAGGAAACGACCTGACCGTGGGTCGCGACCTTGAGGTCAGGATCCGCCGCGGCCACGCCGAAACGGCCGTGGATTTCGCCGAAGCGCGAGCCCGGGCCGTAGGCGCTGATCTTGCCGCCGGTGGTCAGGACGACGAGGCCCTTGCCGATGCCGGCAGCCTTTGTCTTCAGTTCGGCGGTCGAGCTCTGCAGCCTGGCGATGCGTTCCTTCACCTCGGCTTCCTTGCCGAAAATCTGGCCGAGCGTCGTGGCGTTGCGCTCGACGCTGCCGCCGAAATTCTCTGGATCGGTGGTCAGGTCGATCACCGGCGCGATTTTCGCGAGATCGTCATACTTGGCTGCGGAGCGGCCGCCGATGATGATCAGGTCGGGCTTGAGAGCATTGATCGCTTCGTAGTCCGGTTCGAACAGCGAGCCGACCTTGGCGTAGCTGTCGGCCTTGTACTTCTCCAGCGATGGCGGCAGGTTGGAGCCCGGAACGCCCGCGACCGGCACCTCCAACGCGGTCAGCGTGTCGAGCACGCCGAGATCGAAGACGACGACCTTCGCCGGATTGGCAGCAACGGTTACGCCGCCGCGGGCCGTCTCGACGCTGACATCCGCAGCCGCTGCGGAGCTTGCGATCATGCCGCCGACGCTGACCATGCATGCAGCGGCCGCTGTCAGGATTTTCGTTCTGAAGCTCATGTCGTTATCCTCTTGCTGTTCTTGCGCCGGTCATTTGCCGAAGAGGGCGATGAGCCCGTCGGAAATCGTGCCTCGCCAGATCAGGTAGTCGTGGCCACCGGCATATTCGCGATAGATAACCTGAGTATTTCTGGCAAGTAACATGTTGCGGAGGTGACGATTGGTATCGATGATGCTCGAGACGCCGCGGCTGTTACCTGTCTCGAACAGGCCGGCACTGAGAAAAACCCGGATCGGCGGCACAGGCTTTTCGGCGATCAGGCCCGCCACATATTCCTGGCGGTCGGCAGGTGTACCCGGCGGCGACCACCAGTAGGAGCCCGACATCGACAGCACGTTGCCGAAGAGTTCGGGATGGCGGAGCGCGACCGTCATCGAGGCAAGGCCGCCATAGCTCATCCCGGCAAGCACGGTGCGGGAAGGATCATGGGTGATCCCGGTTTCGCGGATCACAAGCGGCAGAAGCTGTTCCGCCATGAAGTCGGCAAAGACGGGATTGGCCGGCAGTTCGCGGGCGCGCGCATCCGGTCCCGGATTGGCGATGAACACGGCAACCGTCGGCGGAATCTCTCCCTCGGCGATCATGTTGTCGAGCACGGTCGGAGTTGGAATCTTGGTCAGGGATTCCGCTGCATCGAACATGAACAGCAGCAGGTTTTCGCGATTGCCCGGATCGAAGCCGGCGGGGCGATAGACGGTGATCTCCCGCTCGTTGCCCAGCGTTTCGCTCTTCACCATGATCTTCTGCAGCGATCCCTTCGGATTGCCCTTCTCCGCGAGATAGGGCTGCGGCGGCGCGCCCGGCAGTTCGAAGACGGAATGCCGGTCGAAACGGTCGATGCCATCGGCGGGCCATGGGTGGTGGTTGAACGGGTCTTCCTGCGCGGTCGACAGGATCGCGACGCGCCGCTCCCGTGCGGTACCCGGAACATCCGGCACGTCGGGTGCGAGCTGGTAGGAAAGGCGGGTATCGGCCGGAACGGCGAAGCTTTTAAACCAGATGTCGGACGAGCCGATCCGCTCGAGATTTTCGTGATCGCCGGATGGCGAGCCGAAGAGCCGGACATTCTTCGTCGCGCCGCGCCAGAGGAAGGTGGCGATGACGGTGCCGTCCTCCTTCGTTTCGACGAGCGGGGTTCCCTGTTCCGCAACCTTCTTCCAGAAAGTCTCGGTCGAGCCGCCGGCGGCGACTTTCGCTGCGGTTTTTTCCATTGTGGGGCTGAGATAGACGCGTTCCAGTGGCCTCTGCTGCTCGGGCGTCACCTTGTCGGTCAGGGTCAGCGTATAGCCCGTAACGTCGCTTCGGGCGGTCAGCCTCATCAGGACCGGGGCGCTTTCGACGACGAACTGGAAATCGGCGGTGCCGGAAGTGTCGTTCAGAAGACGGCGGAGATGTTCGCCGTTCCGGGTCACGAGATCGAGGTCGAAGCGGCCGGAACCGCTCTCCAGTTTCCCCTTGATATAGTCGCCATTGATGGCTTCGGTGGTGAAGAACGCCGTCTGTCCGGCGGAAAGGGCGACACCCGGATGAGCCTTGCCGATGGCAAGGGCGATTGTCCCGTCATCGGTTGCCGATGCGGACGAAAAGGAGCCGGCGATTGCCGCCAGCCCCATCATCAGGTTTCTAAAACGCGACTTCATGGTCAGATTACCAAGTGTATTTCAGCGAGGCGGTCACGCTACGGCGTGAGCCGTAGAAGCAGGCAGTGGCGCTGGCGCATGAGGCCACATATTTCTCGTCGGCAAGGTTCGACGCGTTGACCTGCAGTTTCAGGCCCTTCATGTCCGGGAACTTGGCGGCGAAGTCGTAGGAGAGCGACGCGTCGAAAAGAGTGGTCGGGTCCACCTTGAAGGTGTTCGTCGCATTGCCCCAGCTTTCGCCGAGGAAGCGCACGCCGCCGCCGATGCCGAGGCCGGCAAGCGGACCGTCGAGGAATTCGTATTTGGCCCACAGCGATGCCTGATCGATCGGCACGCGTGCCGGCATCTTGCCGAGTTCGGCGGACCTGACGGTCTCGGTGACTTCCTGGTTGATGTGGCTGTAGCTGGCGACGAGCTTCAGATTGTCGGTGATCTCGGCATGGGCTTCGATCTCGAAGCCTTTGCTGACGATCTCGCCGGTCTGGTAATAGAGTGACGTCGCGTTGTCGTAGAACAGGACGTTCTGTTGCGTCAGGTCGTAATAGGAAGCGGTGACCTGATAGTTCTCGCCTTCCGGTGCGAACTTCACGCCGACTTCATACTGCTGCGCTGTCGTCGCATCGAACGGATCCTGGCCTGCGCCTGGCGACTGGGTGACCGGTTCGAACGAGGTGCTGTAGCTCGCATAGGGCGAAATGCCGTAGCCGAGGTCGTAGATCGCGCCTGCGCGCCAGGTGAATTCCTGATCGTCGTAGGATGCGTCCGTATTGGAGGAAGTCTTGTCGTCGACGTCGGTGTCGGCCCAATCGTAGCGCAGGCCGGCCATGACGTTCAGTCTGCCGAATTCGATCTGGTCCTGCAGGTAGACGCCGACCTGCGAGGCATCCGTCGTCGCGTCGGTGGAGGTGCGGCGGCCGGTAACGGTCACATTGCCATAGGACGGGTTGGTCCAGTCGATCGAGTTGGCGGTCCCGCGGGAAACCAGATTGTCCTCGGTGGTGAAGCGGTAGTCGACGCCGCCGAGCAGGGTGTGGCTGAGCGGTCCGGTATCGACCTTGGCCTGGATCTGGTTGTCGATGACGAACTGATGCTGCAACTGGGTCTGGTCGCTCGCCGCGCGGCTGACAGTCTTCTCGTCGGCCTGCAGGCTGTTCCAGGTAAGCGTGTTGTAGGTCTGGTCGATCATGCTGTAGCGCATGTTCTGCCGCAAGGTGATGTCGTTTTCGAACTCGTGCTCGAAGGCGTAGCCGATATAGGCCTGCTTGCGCGTCGATTCCTGATAATCCGGATCGCTGACCAGGAAATCGGTCGGCACATAGCCGTAAGCCGTCTCGTCGACGGTACCTGCGGCCTCGAGGAAGTTGCGGAAACCGGCTTCCGGGTCGTTCTGGTAGAAGGCCTCGATGGTGAGCGAGGTCTGCTCGTCGGGTGTCCATGTAACGGACGGAGCAAGGCTGATGCGCTTCTGCTCGAGGAAATCCTCCTGCGTGTCGGCGCGCCATGCCGTGCCGGCGAGACGATAGCGGATGTCCTCGTTGCCGGGCAGCGCATCGGAAAAGTCGAAGCTCACCGACGCGCGGTCGCCGGTGCCGAAGCCAACTTCCACCTCATGCAGCGGATCGTCGGTCGGGCGCTTGGTCACAAGGTTGACGATACCGCCCGGATTGGCCTGTCCGTAAAGAATGGAGGACGGGCCGCGCACCACTTCGACGCGCTCCAGCAGCCACGGGTCGATCTGGCCGAGCGAGTTGTTGCCGTAGAGAAGGCCGTTGACGAAACGCGGCACGTAATAATAACCGCGGATGAACATCTCGTCGTGCAGGTTGGACGGGCCGCGATATTCGGCAAAGACGCCGGCGGAGTAACGCATTGCCTCGGCGACCGACTTTGCATCCTGATCGGCGATCTGTTCGGCGGGAACGACGGAGACCGACTGGGGTGTCTTGGAAAGGGGCGTGTCGGTCTTGGTGCCGGCGCGGCTCTGCTTGGCAACATAGCCCTTGACCGGGCCATCGCCCTTCTCGCCGGCGCCCTGAACGACGATGGTCTCGAGTTGCGTGCTGCCATCATCCGCGTCCTGCGCCTGCGCGGCGCCGATGGCGATCAGGCTTGTCGTGGCAATCAGCGCGAGCCCTGACAGGCTGCGCGACCGGCGCGCGACGTTTTGCTGGATTGCATCCTTGCCTTTATTGGTCATTTCACTGTCCCCATGCACGGCTGACCGCAGGAATTGCGGCTTAAACTTGACTATATAAGTCACCTATATGATTAAGGGGTGTCGTGTGTCGATGGATGAGGCCATGCCCTGAGCGGCAAAAAGCTATGCGCGAACGTCACTGACTCCGGGCAGTGACGGTTTCGCGAAAAACGCGGACGAGAGACCATGGGATTGATGAACAAGCAGCCGGTTGAGAAGCCCCAGTTTCCCGGACAGATACAGGTGGGCGTCTTCGACGGCACGGGGCCACATCACCAGAACCAGCCGCTGATTTCCCTCTCGCCCAAATTCCAGCTGTTCATCTTTCTGAGCGGCCAGCAGAAATTCTATATCGATGACGTCTTCTTCGACATGAACGCCGGGGAGGGCGAGGAGGGGCGGCCGATCGCACTTGTCATGAACCGAGTCCAACGATCCGGGCTCCGGCATGTGCAGCAGCCCGGCCAATTGCTCAGGAAGGTGATGATCTCCGCTCCGGTGAGCTGGGCTGAGGACCTTCAGCTCGACCGCGACCAGCGCTCGCCGGAACTTTCCGATTTCATCTCCGGCCACATGAACCATTTTGTCTGGTGGCCACATCGCCATGCGGTCCAGCTTGCCGAGGAAATCGTGAACCCGCCCGTCGCCCTGCATGGCGAGATCCGCGATCTCTACTGCAAGGCCAAGGCACTCGAACTCATGTGCCTAGCCTGCGCAGCCCTGGTCGATCGTGATCGCTCGGCGGTGGCAAGGCCGACGATGAGCACGCTTCGGCAGAGCGAGAAGGTCCGTGACTACCTGCTCGATCATCTCGACGAGACGCTGACCATCGAACGCATCGCGCGGGATACGGGAGCAAGTGCGAGTTCCGTCCAGCGGCATTTCAAGGAGCACTTCGGTAGCACGGTCTTCGATTTCATCCGCCGCAAGCGGCTGGAAAAGGCCCGTGATGCCCTTGAGCGCGACGGCCTGACCATTGCGCAAGCGGCCTATATCGCCGGTTACGCCAACCCCACCAATTTCACCACCGCTTTCAAGAAGGCTTACGGCATCCCGCCCAAATACTGCCGCGCATGACGTATTCGGCTTCGATAAACTTGTCTATTTGTGGCAGGTTTTAATTGCCGATCGTGGCAGGCGGCATTATGGATGGCGAACCGACCGGTCATGCCGGTTCCCTTTTCACGTCTCGATCCCGCCCATGAAAGCCGTTCTCCTCGCCTTCACGCTCCTTGCTGCGATGATCATCGCGAGCCTGCTGACCGGTGTCAGTCCGGTCTCCGTAGGGGCGCTGTTGCGTGGCGAATTCGAAGGAAATACGGCCGTTGTGATCGCGGCAAGCCGCATCCCGCGCACGCTGGCGCTGCTCCTGGCCGGGGCCGGCCTCGCGGTTTCCGGGTCGATAATGCAGATGCTGGCCCGCAACCGCTTCGTCGAGCCGTCGACCGCCGGCACGGCGGATTCGGCAAGCCTTGGCATGCTCCTCGTCATGCTTCTGGCGCCCGGTCTACCGGTTTTTGCCAAAATGCTGGTCGCTGCCGTTTTCGCACTCGCCGGCACGGCGCTCTTCCTGGCGGTGCTGGAACGCATTCCCCTGCGGTCGGTTCTTCTGGTGCCGCTGGTCGGCATCATGCTCGGCGGCGTCATCAGCGCCGTCGCCACCTTTCTCGCCTATCGTTATGACCTGGTGCAGTCGCTCGGTGCCTGGTCGAACGGCGATTTCTCCATGGTTCTGAGAGGACGCTACGAGCTTCTCTGGATCGCTGCGGGGTTGACTGTCCTCGCCTATTTCACCGCGGCCCGCTTCACAATCGCCGGTCTCGGCGAAGCGGTGGCGCGCAATGTCGGCCTCGATTACCGCGCCGTCGTGACGCTCGGTCTGGTGATCGTTTCGCTGGTCACCTCATCCGTCGTCGTTACCGTGGGTATGATCCCCTTCCTCGGTCTGGTGATCCCGAACGTCGTCAGCCTCATGGCCGGAGACAATCTGCGCCGCACACTGCCCTGGGTCGCCTTCAGCGGTGCCGCGCTGGTGATGTTCTGCGATCTTCTCGGTCGCCTGATCATCTTCCCCTATGAGATCCCGATCGGCCTGACGATGGGCGTCATCGGCTCGGCTTTCTTCCTGTACCTGCTTCTCGGGCGGCGCGCCTATGCAGCGTAAGGGGCTTCTTGCATCGCCGGCCGTGGTCGTTGCGCTGACCGGCATTGCGGCTTTCGTCGTTTGTCTTCTCTTCATGACCGTCGGGGTGAAGGGGGACTGGGGCTTCGTGCTCGCCTTCCGCGGCACCAAGCTTGCCGCCCTCGTACTGGTCGCCTTCGCCGTTTCCGTGTCCACCGTTTTGTTCCAGACAGTGACAGGCAATCGCATCCTGACGCCGGCCGTCATGGGCTTCGATTCCCTCTACGTGCTGCTGCAGACCGTTCTCGTCTTCTTCCTCGGCGGCCTTGGAGTCGCGACCCTCGACCAGCGTTGGCTGTTCGTGCTGGAAGTCGCCGCCATGGTGCTGCTTTCCAGCCTGTTGTTTCGGACGCTGTTTTCCGGGGGAACCCGCAGCCTGCATCTGCTGCTGCTCGTCGGCATTCTCTGTGGCGGCCTGTTCAGAAGCCTTGCCGGCTTCATCCAGCGGATCATCGATCCGAATGAGTTCGTCGTGCTGCAGGACCGGCTGTTCGCCAATTTCAACAGCATCGATGTGCAGTTGCTCGGCTTGTCCGCGATCGCCGTTTCCGCAACGACTGCCGTCGGTCTCGCCAACCTCTCGCGTTTCGACGTGCTGTCGCTCGGCCGCGAGACGGCGATCGATCTCGGCCTGGATCATCGCCGCATGGTTACTCTGGTCATGGCGCTCGTCGCGGTCCTCGTTTCCGTGTCCACCGCGCTTGTCGGCCCGGTCACCTTCTTCGGCCTGCTGGTCGCCAATCTCGCCTATCTCGTGACGCCAAGCTTCCGCCATCGCCATGTGTTGCCGGTCACGGTTTTCCTGTCGATCGTTCTGCTCGCCGGCGGGCAGATGATCCTCGAACGTCTCTTCGCCTTTTCGACGGCGCTCAGTATCGTCATCGAATTCTTCGGCGGCCTCACCTTCATCCTGTTGCTCATGCGTGGGAAAGCCCGATGATCGAAATTCGCGACATCACCAAGTCCTATGACGGCACGGTCGTGCTCGACCGGGTCGACCTGACCATCCCCAAGGGTGGCGTCACGTCGATCATCGGCCCGAACGGCGCCGGCAAGTCGACACTTCTCTCCATCGCAAGCCGCCTGATGGCGCCGGATACCGGCACTGTCACGGTCGACGGCATGGACGTGCAGAAGACGGCGGGCGATGTGCTGGCCAGGCGCCTCTCCTTCATGCGCCAGGACAATCAGATCGCCGCAAGACTGACCGTCGGCGATCTCGTCGCCTTCGGCCGCTACCCTTATTCCAAGGGTCGTCTGACCGTCGAAGATCACGAGCATGTCGACCGTGCCATCGGTTTCGTCGCGCTGGATACTTTCAGGGATCGCTATCTCGATCAGTTGTCCGGCGGCCAGCGTCAGCGCGCCTTTGTCGCTATGGTGCTGGCGCAGGACACGGACTACGTGCTGTTTGACGAACCGCTCAACAATCTCGACATGCGCCATGCGCTTTCGACGATGAAGCTGCTCAGGCGCATGGCCGATGATTTCGGCAAGACGGTCGTCGTCGTGTTGCACGACATCAACTTTGCCGCCACCTATTCCGATACGCTGGTCGCCATGCACGAGGGCAGGGTGGCCGCTGTCGGCACGCCGGATGAAATCGCCGACCCGGAGCGGCTGCGCGATATCTTCGAGATGGACTTCATCGTCCATGAGATCGGCGAACGCCGGCTGATCGATTTCTATGTCTGAAACGGGAGAGACAGGGATGGACCATCACGTGATATCAGGAAATCCGGTTCCCGACCGCACCCCAAGGCGGGTTCGGCACGAAATCCGCGTGCGTTCGCTCGATGTCGCCCGTGTCTGCCGGATCGCACCGAACATGGTGCGCGTGACTTTGACCGGCGAAGAATTGCGGGGTTTCGCCAGCGTCGGTTTCGACGACCACGTCAAGATGTTCTTCCCCGGTCCCGGCCGGACGGTTCCGGATCTGCCCATCGTCGGGCCGAAGGGTATCGAGATGCCCGAAGGCGTGGCCCGACCGATTGCGCGCGATTACACACCGCGCCGGTATGATCCCGTGGCGAACGAACTCGATATCGATTTCGCGATCCATGAGGACGGCCCTGCAACGCAATGGGCGGTGAATGTGAAAGTGGGAGACCGGGCCTGGATCGGCGGTCCGCGCGGTTCCTTCGTCGTCCCCTTCGCCTTCGACTGGCATCTGCTGATCGGCGATGAAACGGCGCTTCCGGCGATTGCCCGCCGCCTTGAGGAACTGCCAGCCGGAAGCAGGGTCGTAGTGGTCGCCGAGGTCGAGAATGCGGCGAACGAACTGGAGCTTGCGAGCGATGCCGAAGTAACGGTGGTCTGGGTCCATCGCGGCGAACGCGCCGCCGGCGAGCCTGTCGGTTTCATGGAGGCACTGGAAGGTTTGCAGTGGCTTTCCGGTGACTATCACGCCTGGATTTCCTGCGAGAGCCTGGTGGCCAAGGACCTGCGCACCTATCTGATCGACAACAGGGGCGCCAATCCGAAGTGGATGCGAGCCTCCGGCTACTGGCGCCGAGGTGCCGCCGGCATGCACGACCATTTCGACGAATGAGTGGAAATTAGCCTCTAAACAGGGACGGGAACTCCGCCGATGCGGATCTTGATACTCGCAATCGCATGGCTGATGGTGGCAATCGGTATTGTCGGCGTTTTCCTGCCGGTCCTGCCGACGACCCCCTTCATGATCCTCGCCGCCGGGCTTTTCGCCCGGTCATCGCCGCGTTTCGAGCGCTGGCTGCTCGAACATCCGAAATACGGCAAGCCGCTGACCGACTGGCGGCGGGAGGGCGCGATCTCGCGCAACGCCAAGATCGCCTCCGTTTCGCTGATGACGGTAAGCTATGCCATCGTCTGGTTCGCCGGCCCGCCGCAGCTCTGGCTGAAGCTTCTGGTCGGTGCCATTCTCGTCGCCTGCGCCACCTTCGTCCTCTCCCGCCCATCGCCCTCGCAATGAGCGGAGGTTCCTCGTCCGTTATTCGCTCAGCGCTCGCCGAAGCCGCCGGAGGATGACGCCGCGCGCCTTGTCGTCTCCGGCGCGCTTGAGTTCGTCCTGAAGGTCGAGCACCAGCGACTGCAGGTCGTTATGCCAGTCCTTATGGCCGGGCCGGGCGGGATCGATCCGCGGCGCCCTGATCTCGGAGATGTCGGCGGGGCCGGACGGCGTCAGTTCGAAAGCGCTGTCGAGACGCGGGATGAAGATACGCTCCAGCGGCAGAAAGGCCGAGAGACGTTCCCCGAGCCCGGCAAGCGCCGCCTCTTCTCCATGGACGAGGAAGACGCCTGACGTGATCGGCAGCCGTTCCTTCACCCAGGCGGCAAGTTCGGGGCCATCGGCGTGGCCGCTATAGATGTCGAGGCGGCGAATACGGGCACGGACGGTGATCTCATCCCCCTGGATGCGCACCGTTTGCGCGCCGTCCTCGAGAATGCGTCCGAGCGTTCCGGCAGCCTGATAACCGACCAGCAGCACGGTGGCCTCTTCGCGCCAGAGCCAGTTCTTCAGGCGGTGTCGGATACGTCCCGCGTCACACATGCCGCTTGCGGCGATCACGATGTGGAAGCCGTGCATGTGGTCGATGGCCTTGGATTGCTCGACCGTTTCCGTAAAACGCACATTGCGCGCCTCCATGGCCTCTGCCAGCATCCTGCCGTTTTCCAGTTCGCGGGAATGGCGGCGGAAGATTTCGCTCGCCCGGGTAGCAAGCGGTGAGTCGATCACGATCGGACAGGTGGCAATCGCGCCGGTCTTCATCAGGTAGACGAGATCGGCCAGCAGTTCCTGTGTGCGTTCGACCGCAAAGGAGGGGATCAGCAACGCCCCGTTGATGTTGGTGGCCGCTTTCACCTCCGCCTTGAGCGCCGCCCGCCGGGTCTGGTCGGAAACATCGTCACGATCGGTATCGCCATAGGTGCTTTCGCAGATGACGTAGTCGAAACCTTCCGGCGCCTCCGGGTCGAATTGCAGAAGCTTGTGGCTCGGGCCGATGTCGCCGGAAAAGAGCACGCGCAGCCGTTTGGAGGGCGTGTCGATCTCCATTTCAACGGACGCCGAGCCGAGCAGATGGCCGGCATTCCAGAACCGGAAACGGATCCCCTCGGCTGCCTGTTGCCAGCGTTCCAGTTCGACCGTGCGCATCAGGGTGACGGCGCGCGCGGCATCCTCAGCCGTATAGATCGGCTCCACCGTATCGCGGCCGCGACGTTGGTTGCGGCGGTTGAGCTGCTCGACTTCGCTTTCCTGGATATGGGCGGAATCCGGCAGCATCACGGAGCAAAGATCGATCGTGCCGCGGGTGGCGAAGATCGGTCCGTCATAGCCGACCTTGGCGAGCTTGGGCAGCAGTCCCGAATGATCGATATGGGCATGGGTCAGGATCACCGCCTCGATGGAGGTCGGCTCGAACGGAAAGGACCGATAATTCAGTTCCTTCTCGCTCTTCGATCCCTGGAACATGCCGCAATCGACGAGCACACGCGTACCGTCGTTTTCGACGAGGAAGCAGGAGCCGGTCACTGTGCCGGAGGCGCCATGGAAGCGGATAATGGGAGCGGAAGTCATCGGTTCGGTATCCAGCGGCTGGCAGGCATGGGCATCGCAGATCCACTATCCAGCCAGTCGTTCGCTGCGATGGCGGCATGTCGCGGCCGCACGACAAGTCATCTCCGGAAACGTCCGGTTGCGTCAACCCCCGCACTTCCATCCGCGATCTACGGTCGCAGGCGACCATCGTTCAATGAAGGTGCGGGATATCAGGGCCTCCGCCGAAGGACGCGAGGTCCGGATAGAAGGCGGAGTCCGGACGGGGATCGAACGTGAAGGCAATGCGCGACAGGGCATCACGCGCCTTTTGCGCATAGAATTTCTTGGCCCGGTCGTCGGAATGAACGCGGCCGGCTTCTGCGAGAACAGCGGCAGCTTCCCGCAAGCGTTGACCCGCCAGCAATGCAACGCCCAGCTTGTAGCGGCCCTCGACATGGTGCGGCGCAAGTTTGCAAAGCTTCCGCAATGTTTCAACGGCCTGGCCGTAGCGCCGGGTAGCGAGATGCACATCTCCAAGCCTCAGAAGAACCGGTACGGGATCGGCAAGCCGCGGAATGAGGGCGAGATAGGAAGCCTCCGCCGCACGCATCTCACCGCGTTCGAAAAGCAGGTTGGCAAGACCGAACTCCGCGCCGCGATGATCGGGCATCGCAGCCAGAACCTGGCGAAAGGCCGTTTCTGCCTCGGGTTTCTTGCCGGAATGATAGAGGTCGAGCGCGCGCTCATAGACGAAACGCACACTGCGTGGGTTGATGAAACCGCCGAGATTGAGGCCGTTTCGGGTCCGGAAAAGCGTGCAGGTGATCTGCCGTTCCTTGACACCGAACATGTATTTGTAGGGTTCGTTGCCGCGCAGGAAGTCGTAGGTGCGAAAGCCTTCCGAAATCGCCTTCCGGATGCAATAGCCGTGCAGCACGAGACCGGGCGAGGGCGTGGTCCATGCCTCGTCGCGGCCGGTGATATAGAACAGGACGGCTTTCTTCTGACGGTCGATGATGTTGGCGAGAACCCCGAGCGGGCGTTCGCCGTGCCAGAGCACCGGCACGTCGAGATTGCCGTCGGCAAAACAATCCATCAACACTTCACGGGATGCACGGATCATTTTTTCGGCGTTTTCTTCTCCCTTGATCGGCGTCCACCGCACTCTCCAGAAGCCGAAGAGGATATCGAGGTCGCGCTCTATCGTTTCCGGTGTCGCCATGGTGATGCGGTATTCGTCCCCGCCCTCGACCTTGCGCAGGAAGCGCCTGAGTTTCTGTCGGGTCTGGCCGCTCATGTGCTGTTCCAGATAGCCGTCCCAGCTGTCGGGCAGATGGATGACCGGACAGATGGTATTGTCGATCTGCTGTTCGTTGCGGGGCACGTTGTTGCGGAACATCACCTCCGGTCCCTGCAGCGCCCGGACCAGAGCTTCGCGCCGGCCGGGCGGGCCGCTGAAATAGTCGAGCTTGATCTGGGTCCACCGCTCCTGCCTGAGATAGGCGGCAAAGCCCGTAATGGCCTGCTGCTCGTAGTCCGGCAGGGTGATGAAACCGGTATAATCGGCGGCGAAATTGCCGGCCATGATGATCTCGTCGGTGAAGATACCGTCGGCATTGGCCTTCGTCTGCAGACGCAGGGGAAAGAAGGCGAGATAGGGAGAACCGGGTTCGCTTTTCCTGAGAGCCAGGATGAACCAGCGCCGGCGATGGGAAAGATAGCGCTTCAGCCATGTCCAGGAGAGGAAGTGCTGGGCATCCGGGTCCGCCATGAACACCTCGTCCCAGTTCCGGCGAACGGCCGCGAAGGCCTCCACTGTATCGATGATGTCTATCCGCACCGCATTTCCCCCTTCAACACATAACTTTCGGAAGTTCGGCCTCAGATCTCCTTGGCCAGATGCGGGCTCTTGTGAATGAAAGCCCAGAGCGATTTGCTGATATCGGTGATTTCCGAAATCGAGCTTTCGAGCTGCCGCATCTCTTTTTCGTCCATCTGCTCGACCTTGCCGTAGCGGATCTCGCTGTCTGTCTCGACAAGCCGCATGAGCTGGGTGCTGGAGATGTCTCCGCTCTCGTCGAACGAATAGATGCTGTGATTGTACTTGTTGCGGACCTTGGCTTCCTTCTTGAGCCGCGCCATGGCGAACAGCACGGCTTCCCGGTCGGCTTTTGGGGTGGAGCGACGCTTGGCGAGCCGCTCCACGAGATCGATCCGGGCCCTTGTGGTATTGAGCGTCAGGAAAACGATGATCGCCGCTTCCTTGTCGACCGCCAGAAGGTGGGCGATGACATAGATCAGCAGGCTTTCCGTATTGGTCCAGACGTAATTCAGCCGGCCGACTCCCAACAATACATCCGGCATATTTCCCATTTTGCGCTCTCTCCTGTGTTCTTTGCCGCGTTGCCTGCCCTGTCATTGCTCCTTGAATGCGCGTGACATGCTGTCGCTGATCGGCTTCGAGAGATATTCGAAGAATGTCCGCTCCGATGTCTGGATCAGCACGTCGGCCGGCATGCCCGGAACGGGGTGGAAGCCGTGCACCAGCGCGAGTTCTTCCTTGGGCAGCTCCACGCGGACGATGTAGACGTCCTTCTGGGCGCCGGCCGCGCCTTCCTCGATCGAGTCTGCCGAGACGTAGAACACCTTGCCGGTCAGCACGGGCGTAGTGCGGCGATTGAGCGCCGAAAGCCTGATCGCGGCGGTCTGACCTTCGCGGAGCTGATCGATCGAGGTACGCAATACCTGCGCCTCGACGATCAGGGGAACCCCGGCTGGCAGGATTTCCATGATCGGCTTGCCGGTGGTGATGACGCCACCGGCGGTATGGTAATAGGCGCGTACGACCGTTCCCGTGACGGGAGAACGGATCACCGTCCGATCGAGCACGCCTGAGGCCTCCGTCATCTGTTCGCGAACGCTGTCGAGATCGGCCTCTGCCGTTTCCAGGGCGTCGAGCGCGGCTTGCTTGTTGGAATTGATCGCGATCACGGCTTCCTGCTGGTACTTGGCAATCTGCGCGCGGTTCTCGTTGAGTTCGCCTTCAAGACGGGCGAGGTCTCCGAGCGCGTCTGCGATGGCTCGTTCCATGGCGAGCAGATCCATCCTGCGCAGATAGCCCACCTTGACGAGCTTGGCCTTGGAATCGCGTTCCTCCGTCAGAAGTGCGATCTGTTTTTCGAACGACTGCTTCTGGCCCTGATAACCGGCAAAGCGGAACTCCAGCGAGACGATGTTCTTCTGAATGAGGTTCAGCTGTTCCTCCAGCTTGACCTGCTTGCTGTGAAAGATGACGTTCTGGCTCTCGATGATGGCGTTGACCTCGGGATCGCTCGCTTCCTTCATCACGATGTCGGGAATTTTCAGTTGCTTGCTGCCGTCGGCTTCCGCCCTGAGACGCGCGACCACGGCCTCCAGCCTGAGGCGGCGGAGCGTCAGCGCCCGCTCGTCGGCAAGAGCCGCAGTCGGATCAAGTGTCAGCAGCACCTGTCCTTCCTTGACCATTTCCCCTTCGCTGACTTGCATCTCCTTGATGATGCCGCCTTCGAGATGCTGGACGATCTTGTTGTTGCCGGTGGCGACGAAACTGCCCTGCGCGATGATCGCAGAGGAAAGCGGCGCAGTTGCCGCCCAGAAGCCGAAGCCACCGAACGTGCTCAGCAGAGCCGCCAGCCCGATGGTGGTGTGGCGTCGGATCGAACGCGGAACCTCGCTGTACCATTCGACGGGGCCCGGATCTGTTTTCGCTGAAACGCTGCGTGCCATGGTACTTACTCACTTGTTGTCGATGCGCGGGGACTCGCCGCCGGCGCTCTTGCTCAATGCTTTCAAAACTTCGACGCGCTCGCCGAACATCGCGACCGATCCGTCCTTGAGCACGAGGATCTTGTCGACAACCTGCAGAAGGGCAGGGCGCTGGGTGATCGTGACCGTGGTAATGCCCTGTTTCTTCGCGTGGATGAGCGCGCGGGCAAGCGCTGCCTCGCCAAGCGTATCGAGATTGGAGTTCGGCTCGTCGAGCACCACGAACTTCGGATCGCCGAAGAAGGCGCGGGCAAGCGCGATGCGCTGCTTCTGCCCGCCCGAGAGCGGTGAGCCATCGGCTGCAACCACGGTTTCGTAACCCTGCGGAAAACCGGCAATCAGTTCATGTACGTCGGCAAGAGTTGCCGCTTCGAAGATCTGGCGGTCGTCGACATCGTCGCGCATGCGGCTGATGTTCGCCTTGATGGTGCCGGGGAAGAGTTGCACGTCCTGCGGCAGGTAGCCGATGCTTTCGCCGAACTGCCGCTGGTCCCAGTTGCGCAGGTCCATAAGGTCGAGGCGCACATTGCCCGATGTCGGTAGGATGGAACCGACCAGCATCTTGCCGAGCGTCGTCTTGCCAGAACCGGAATTACCGATGATGGCGAGCGATTCACCCTTGCGCAGCGAGAAGGAGATGCCGTTGAGGATCACCTTCTTCTGCGGCGGGGGCACGAAGAGAATGCGCTCGACATCCAGCCGGCCCTCGGGATTGGGCAGGCGAAGCCGGGGGAAGTTCAGCGGTGAATTCACCAGCAACTGCTTGATGCGAGCATAGGCGGAGGCCGACTTGTTGAACTGGTTCCAGCCCTCGATTGCACCTTCGATCGGGGCAAGAGCCCGGCCGGAGATGATCGATGCGGCGATCACCATCCCACCGGTCAGTTGCCCCGAAAGCGAAAGATGAGCCCCCCAGCCGAGAAGGGCAATCTGCGTTATCATGCGGCAGCCCTTTGAAAGGCCAGCGAACATGATGTTCCTGTCCTGCGCCGCGACATGCGCCCTGAGCGAGCCCGCTGTCTCCTGACCCCACATCCGGACGGCTTCGGGGATCATGGCGAGCGCATTGATGATCTGCGAATTGCGCGACATGGACTCCAGGTGGAAATTCGCCCGGCCGGCAAAGCCGTTGGCCTCGGCGAAATGGCGCGCCGTGAACCGCTGGTTCAGGAAGGCGATGAAGAACAGCACCGCGCAGCACGTCAGGATGATGAGGCCGAGATGCGGATGGACGAGATAGACCACCAGCACGAAGAGCGGCATCAGCGGCGCGTCGAGGAAAGCGATCAGCGTGCCCGAGGTCAGGAAGCCGCGAAGCTGCTGCAGGTCCTGCAGGATCTGGTAGTCCTTGCCGGATCCATGCAGCGAGGCTCTCGCCGCGGCGCTGAGAATGGGAGCGCCGAGCTGCACCTCCAGCTCGACCGCCGTACGCATCAGGATGAAACGCCTGATGGCATCGAGGAAGGCCTGAAGCAGAACCGCGCCAACGACCGCGATGGTCAGCATGATCAACGTGTCCATCGACCGGCTGGTCAGAACCCGGTCGGAAATCTGGAAGAGATAGAGCGGTATCGCGAGAAGCAGAACATTGATGGCGACGGTGAACAGCATGACGATGATCATGTTGCGTCGAACGGCAGCGATACCCTTTGCGAGGCTCGCGGCGAAGTTCACCGGGCCGCTGCGTTTGTGGAAACCGGCTTGGCCGCCATTTCCGCCGCCGCCATTACCGTTGTCGTCGGAGTCCTTGCCGCCACCACCGCCGCCGCTGGAGGGGCGCCGCTCGTTTTCCCGGATCGGTCCCCTGTCGGTTTCGATGGTCTTTCCGAACGGCTTGTCCTGAACCGGCTTGATATCGATTTCCCGCACAGGCTGGTCGCGCTTTGCCACCGTTTCGGTATTTGCCGCCGCAGCCTCCGACGCGACGGCCGCCCCGCTCTTGTTATTATTGTGGGCAGGGGCGGCCGCCCGTCCGGCGGACCCGTTCGGCGCCGCAGCCGCGACATTCGGCGGCGCCGCTTGAGCGTTTGCCAGAGGTCCCCTGGAGGTGGGACCGCTCGGTTGTGCGACTGCGGCCTCTGTGGCGACGCCCCGGCGCATCGCGGATTGCGATGCGGCGTTGTCGAGGCGTCTCAGGTTTTCGATCACGTCGTCGATCGTCGGGGTGCCGGCTTTCGGTTCTTGAGCCGCCAGCACCGACGCCGGAATGAAGCCCGGCATTCTGCCTGTCTGAACCGGGTCGATGGCAGGCCGTGGCTGGATCGGAGGACCGATCCTGACTTCGGCCGCGTTCGGCGCCTGCGGCTTCGAGACGACGCTGGCCTTGTCTTCTTCTCTTTTCTCCATCCTGTCTTCGGCGGGCCGCGCTACACCCGAATCCTGGGCGAGCTTCGAGGCTGAATCGGTCAGCTTCTTCAGGTCGCCGATCACGTTGTCGATCGCCGAAATGCAGGCATTCGCCGGATCTGCCTCCCCATTGCCCGGCGGCGGCCCCGACTGGTTCTGTCGATCCAGATCGATGACCTTGCTTCTCGACAACTCGTCCTTCGATACGTGGTTCATCTGTCTCCCCCCGGATCGTCCTTTAGGCGATCATTGTTTGCATCACATCCGCAGGACTTGCTTGAGGTCCACCGAGGTCATCCGCCGAATTGAAGACAATGTCGTCCGTGTCGGGGGTAACGGGATCATTGTCGAGAAAGGCGATGACTTCGTTGGCGAGCTGGTTGTTCACCGGTTGCGGCTGCGTGTGGTCGTCTTCCACCAGGCCTCCCTGGATCAGAATGGCGTCGGAATAGGTCTGGCCCGCCACATAGGTCGAGCCGCCGAAGCTGTCGTAATCCACGATCTGGGCGATGTTGACGACCGCATTGCTGCCGGTGTCGATGGTGACGGTGGCGTTCTCGTTGTTGGCGAGATAATCCGACGCGGCCTGCGTGACATGGTCGGAATCGCCGAGAATGCTCACCTGCTTGATGTAGGTGATGTCGTAGAGATTGCCGGTGATGTAGAGAACGTTCAACCATTCGTGACCGACGAAATTGGCGTCGGTCCCCAGCGTTTCCGGCATGTTCGGATCGCCGTTCTGAATGTTCTGCTGGGCCTGCTGCATATAGTCGGGCATCGCCTCGAAACGGTCGCTGCTGCCGACGTTGTGGATCGAAGCCTCGTTCCACAGAAGGTTGTTTCCGGTCTGCGTGTCGACGTTGTCGGGACATCCCGGTTCGCCGGTAATCGTATCGTTGTCATAGAGAACGGCCAGCTGGCTGATGAAGTTCATGTCGAGCACATTGCCGCCGACGATCACCAGGTCGTACTGCTGGCTCAGCCCGAGATAGGCGGTGATGTTGAAGACGGCATTGCCGCCGATGAGCACCGTGGTCTCGTAACCGGTCGTGGTGACGACCATCTGGTCGTTGTCGGTGACGAAATTGTACTGCTCGATCCACTGTACGAAACAGACATCGCCGTCGATGACGCTCACACGCCAGTCGGAAGGATAGGTCGGGTCCTGATCCGGATCCGTCTGGCTGTCGGTTCCGGTGTCGCCGAATGTCGTGCGGTCGAATGCGGCGATATTGATGGCGACGGTCGACGCATGGCTGTTGTCGTCGCTATTCCATCCATTATCGCATCCGCTCGGGGCAAAGGCGTCGGTGTCGTTGTCGCTGTAGACATAGGCCTGGGTGATCACATCGATCTGGTGGTGATTGCCCATCACGCTCATGACGGGGGTAATCACGCCCGTTGTGGTGAAGCTGGCGATGTTGACGACGACATTGGCGCCGGCGGCGATCTCGAGCGTATTCTGCGGTTCCGGCTGTTCGAGCGGCGTTTCGCTCTCTTCCGGGTCCTGCTCCGGTTTTGCCAGTCCGCGGTCAGGCATCAGGTCGTCGAGCGATGGCACTTCTTCCGCCAGCACTCCATTGACATAGGTCCCGTGGATCTCGTCGCCGGCCTGCACAAAGTTCACCTCGGCGTCCTCGCCGATCGATGTCGTATTGTTGGCGACCAGATCCTCTTTGTAATCATGAACCTCCTGCGCGATCTTCTGCAGGCTTTCGTAGGCGTCGGTGCGGTCGAGATCGGAAAAGGGCGTGAAGCGCACCGCGTCGGTCGCGAACTCCGCCAGTCGCTCGACGACGTAGCTGGTATCCAGCTTCGCGTGATAGTCGCTGGTCATGTTCAGGTAGTCGTCGTCGAAAAGCAGATTGATCTGCGCCATATGCGAGATGGCCGAACCCGCCCCGGGATAGACGACAAGACGTTCATCGAGTTCGATCGGGATGTTCGGTTCGTCGACGCCCATGCGCGGCAGCCTGAAACCGCCCCCGAAGCCTTCGTCGAGATCCCTGAAATCCTGTGTCGATAGCGGATCGAAATAGGCCCGTCCCCCGACATCGAAGAGCCTGTAATCGTTGTCTTGATACTCGACGCCCGGAATATAGCCTTTCAGTGCGAGGTCGGAGGCGAAATTAGGATCCAGCGCTTCGAGATCCTCCGGAGGCGCAGGAGCATTGTCATGCACCTGACCGCCCGTATAGCCGATGCGCAACCGCGCTTCGTCCATGACGCTGTCGAAATGCCCAATGAAGTGGGCGATGATTTCGGAAATCCTGTCGATCTGCATGTCCGCCTCCCTGCCCATGCGTCAAAGGGCCATGCCCAACGGAAATCTCCGTCGCACTGTCCGTTTCCGCTGACGCAGCCTCAAGCCGCTGGACTGCACCGGCGTAGCCGGTGCAGTCCCTTCTTGTCTTGGGGGGGAACTGTCAGGCGCCCGTGTCCTCGCCGGTGTTGGTGACGTAGGAGTCGCCGCCGATGACGCTGCTGTCGATCGTGTTGCTCAGCAGATTCGCACCCTGGACGAACTCGAAGTGGAAGCCCGAGTTGGCAAGGATCGCCGAAGCATCGGCCGTGCTCGCGCCGGAGACATCGTCGCCAGCGGTAAGATCCCAGCCCTTGGCGTCGAGTTGCATCCCTTCGCTGCTGTCGGCAGTGCCACCATTGGCGTTCAGATAGTTCTGGGCACCGCCATTTTCCATGCGGACTTCCCAGGCCGTATCCTGGTCGGCGAGGTGGCTTGCCTGAACCGCGCTGAAGCCGCTGTCGTTGCCGGCGCCGTTGAGCGAGTCATTCAGGATGTTGTCGACGTTGAGCGTGAACGAGAAGTCGTCACCGATTTCGAAGGTCAGGTCGCCGCCGGCGATGCCGAGATTGCCGAAGTCATGGACATTGTCGAGCTGGCCGAAATCATTATCGGATGAATTGAAGCTGTCGCTCGTGGTGATATTGAAGCTGTCGGTGGTCGTCTTGATATCGGTGTCGGTATCGGTCACCGTTTTGATGTCGGTGTCGATATCGGTTTCGGTGTTGGAGTAGGACTTGCTGTCATAGCTCCAGTCGTAATCGGAGGAATTGTAGCTGTCCGACACGGTCGTGGTGTCGTTGTCCGTGATCGTCTTGATGTCGGTATCGGTTTCGGTGTTCGAATAGGACTTGCTGTCGTAGCTCCAGTCATATTCGTTGTCGCGGTTGTTGCCGTTGTCGGTCGCGACATCCACGTCGATCTTGGAGTCGACATCAACGTCGACGCTGTTGTCCGTGTCGATGCTGTTGTCGGTATTGTCACGGTTGTCGCCATTGGCAACGCCGCCGACATAGCCGGTCGAACCGTCATCCACTTCCGTGGAGTTGATCGCGCTGTTGGCAAAGCCATCAGCCAGGGCGCCGACATTGGTCTCGTCGCCCTTCGGATCATAGTTATAAGACATCTTCATTCCTCCAAAAAAATTGGAGCAGCATTCGAAAATCCCTCTCATCTCAAATGGGATCTGTTTCGCGCTTGCTCCGTATTGTTGTTGACTGCAGACGTACGGCGTACGAAATCATCCGCAGCAGCTAATTCGTTTCGGGGATTTTGAATATCCTCAAGACGCACTCTCCCTTTTCCGAAGTGCATATGCACAACGGGCCAAGCATTTTTGTTTGGCATTCTTGATCAGATGGGTAGGGCTTTCTTGTTCTCGGACTGATTTACTATCGAGACCACACCTGCCCTCTTCTGATACATAAACTCAACAGGAAAACGCGAACCGTTCCTAGCTACGAAATCGGATTAGTCAGGAGTGCTGAGAGGAGCGGAAAACACTTTTGGTTGCGATGGTTAGCCTTGCGCGCACCTTTTGCGGGCTCATGGCTGCGGCAAAAATTCCAGTAAAAACCAAGGGGGAAGCGAAAAATGCGGATGAGAGAAAATCTGTGGAGAATGTCCGCGCATGCCCAAAAAAGTCGCGTTTTGCCCGCGTTTGTGGTTTTTTTGACGCCGAATAACCCAAAATGGTCATTTCAAATCCCCGTATTTCGAACTAACATAATTAACTAATAATTAAAACAATGAAGGGATTGGGGGCCAGAAGCGGCTCCCCCGCGGATCTACATGTAACGAGTAAGCTAACGCCAAGGGGAGGCATGTATGTTTATGACTGAGTCACATATAAGTGAACCCGCACGTCATATGCCAGGGGTGGTTCAAGGGCATTCTATACTGATGATTGCGAAGCAAGATCTTTTGGCCGAGTGCCTGGCCGAGGTTCTTTCCAGAAAATTCCCAAATCATGACATTATAGTTCGCTCCACCATGCGGGATGTAAGCGAAAACGAGGAAAATGAGGCAAGTCTGATCTTGCTTTATCGTCTTTCCTCCGCAGATATACAGGAAGTCCTTCAGAGATTGCGGCGTGATGAGGATGGCGCTTCGATCGGTATCGTTGTCGATGGCGTGGGGCAGTTAGACGCCTACTATCGCAATCTTGCCGAAGCCCGCACAATTGATGGGATTTTGCCGCTCAACCTGCGGCTTGATGTATTTCTCGCCGCAGTCGATCTGCTTGCGAAGGGTGGGGAGCATTTCCCTTCGGCTCTTCTCCAGCGGTTGAGCAGCGAGGCGCCCTTGGTAGAGGCTTCATATGAAAGCGGTCTTGTCACGGCGGCAAGATCGAACACCCTCACCCTGCCGAACGGGGATATGGCGGCTCTCACCACGAGGGAAGTCCAGATCCTCGATCTCATTTGCGAGGGGACGCAGAACAAGATCATTGCCGACCGGCTCAACCTCTCGGAAAACACCGTGAAGGTCCATATCCGGAACATCTATAAGAAGATGCACGTGCGCAATCGCACCGAAGCGGCCTCGCGCTTCTTCAACAATGACAGGGCGACGAGTGGCCAGGGAAGGCGGCAGAACTAACCCTGCCTTGAGTTGGTCTCAGCGAAGGAAGCAGCGCGACTTCTGTCCGAAGCCGCTGGGTGAACATATATATGGCGCAGAGCCCAGGTAGGCGGTTTTCGTCTCCCGGGCTCGCGGCACCTCACCGATGTTGTCGTCGGCGCTCGCCTGTCGCATCCCGTCGGAGCTGCTGTAGCCGTATGCTTCCGTATTCGACCGCGTTTTGCGGATCGTTTCTTCTTGCAGTTTCTTCGGCTGGGGCTCGTTGGTCGCGATCTCGGCGTCTGCGATGGAGCACGACGCAAGCGACATCGACGCAACCGTGATCGCACCTGCCATGCTCAACCCGAGCATTCCACCCGAGCGTCTGCCGCTCGCCTTCATATATCCCCGCACGTGTTACCTCCGCCGTCGGTCACATCCACGATCAGTGTGACCGATTCGGGCGGATTTTGACAGGCGTGTATTAGAAATTCCTGACAATGGGTGAGGAAAGCTCACCGCGCCTGACATCTCAAGCTTTATGGTTAATTATATATAACCATAAAGTAGTACGCATAATCATATCGGATTTTTGCGAAAATAGGCGTTGACCGAAATAGAAAACTGGAGCGTATTTGTGTTTACGCAAGCTTAACTTCTGAATTTTCTTCAGAATATACATGTACCATTTTGGTACATCGGAACTAAGTCTTGTGGAGTATAGTGTTCACTGGGTCGCGTTCAGGGTGTTTGTTTGTGGCCCTGAGGCTGGGGGTGTGTGTAATGCGTAAGCTCTTCTCCGATGGTTCTCCTTCGCTGGATATGTCGTCCGGACCTTTTCCTCGCATGGTTCTCGTCAATGGTGGCGCCGGCTTCCTGGGCTCGCATCTTTGCGAACGCCTGCTGGATGCCGGTCACAGCGTCATCTGTTGCGATGATTTTTCGACCGGGCGCCGGGAAAATGTCCGGCACCTTCTGTCGAATCCGGGTTTCCGCGTCATGGAACATGACGTGCGCGATCCGTACGACGTCGATGCCTCGCTTATTTTCAATTTTGCCTCGCCGGCATCGCCGCCGGACTACCAGCGCGACCCGGTCGGCACGTTGCTGACCGGCGTGCTCGGGGCGCTGAACGCGCTCGATCTTGCCCGGCGCAATAGCGCAATCGTGGTGCAATCATCGACCTCCGAGGTCTATGGTGATCCGCTCCAGCATCCGCAGCAGGAAAGCTATTGCGGCAACGTCAATCCGATCGGGCCGCGAGGATGCTATGACGAGGGCAAGCGTTGCGCCGAGACGCTGTTCTTCGACTATCACCGCAAGTATGGCGTCGATATCAAGGTCGGTCGTATCTTCAACACCTATGGACCGCGCATGCGCCTGGATGACGGGCGTGTCGTCTCGAACTTCATCGTTCAGGCACTGCAGAACCAGGACATGACCATTTATGGCGATGGTCACCAGACCCGCTCGCTCTGCTACGTCGATGACCTGATCGAGGCCTTCATGCGCTTCTCCGGCGCCGGCAGCGATTGCAACGGGCCTATCAATCTCGGCAATCCGGTCGAAATCCCGGTTCTTCAGCTCGCCGAGCTGATCCGCGATCTGACCAACTCCCGGTCGCGCATCGTGCATCTTGCTGCGGCTATCGACGATCCGAAGCAGCGCCGGCCCGATATTTCCCGGGCGGCGCAAGAACTCGGCTGGCGGCCGCGCGTGTCGTTGAGGGACGGTCTGGAAAAGACCATCCGTTACTTCGACGCCGTGATCGGCCGGACTGCTACGGAAGGACGCGAACCCGCGGAGGCATTGTGAGATGTCCCGCACCGTTCTCGTTACCGGAGGCGCCGGCTTCATCGGCAGCCATATCTGCAAGGCACTTTCCCATTCGGGCTTCATCCCGGTGGCCTACGACAACCTTTCCACCGGACACGCGGATGCGGTCCGGTGGGGACCGCTGATCGAGGCCGATATCTCGGATGGCGGAGCGTTGCGGGCGGCTTTCGATAGGTTCACGCCCGATTGCGTGATCCACTGCGCTGCCAATGCCTATGTCGGGGAATCCGTCACCAACCCGCAAAAATACTACCGTAACAATGTGGCAGCGGGCCTCAGCCTGCTCGATGCCTGCCTCGCGGCAGGCATCGGCAGGATCGTCTTTTCCAGCAGCTGCGCGACATACGGCATTCCCGAGCAGCTGCCGATCCGCGAAGACAGTGTTCAGGAACCGGTCAACCCTTATGGTCGCACCAAACTGATCTTCGAAATGGCGCTCGACGACTATGCTCAGGCCTATGGCCTGAACTTCGTCGTCCTGCGCTACTTCAACGCTGCCGGGGCCGATCCCGATGGCGAGCTCTCCGAGCGACATGAGCCGGAGACACATCTCATTCCGCGTGCCTTGCTGGCAGCTGCCGGCCTGCTCGACCGGCTGGAGATCTTCGGTCAGGACTACCCGACCGACGACGGCACCTGCATTCGCGACTATATCCACGTCTGCGACCTGGCCGATGCCCATGTGGCGGCGGTCCGCCATCTGGCGAATGGCGGCGAGACGCTGCGTCTCAATCTCGGATCCGGCCAGGGCACCTCGATCGACGAAGTCCTGCAGGCAATCGACCGGATTACCGGTCGGCGGGTTCCGGTCACGTTCAAGCCGCGGCGGCCCGGCGATCCGCCGGTCCTCTTCGCGGATACCGCGAGCGCACGTATCAAGCTCGGTTTTACGCCACGCCTTTCGGATATCGACACGATCATCCGCACGGCCAGCCCCACCTTCGGCCTGGAGGTGGTTCGATGAGCGCGGTCCCGAAGATCGGCCTGGCTACTGACAGGAAGGGTGTCCCGGACGGGGCGATGGAGCCGGTGTTCCGTGGCAAGGCCCGGTTCGTCTACCTTCTCGGTATGCTCTGCTGGTTCGGGGCGCTCGCCAACTTCTGGATCTGGTGGTTCGATCCATCACATGTCATCGGCTGGCTGTCATTTGCCTTGATCACGCTGGTCATGGCCTGGATATCGCTCATCCCGGCCTATTTCATCCTGATCTTCTTCAATGCGAAGCGCATGCGGCGATCCGTACCTCTGCCAAGCGGTCGCGTCGCCATGGTCGTCACCAAGGTTCCGTCGGAACCTTTCGAGGTCGTGCGCAAGACGCTTTCCGCCATGCTGTCGCAGCGCGGTCTCGACTTCGACATCTGGCTGGCCGACGAGGATCCCGACGACGAAACCAGACGCTGGTGCGGTGAACACGGGATCTTTGTCTCTACACGCAAGGGCGTTGCCGAATATCACCGCGCCGAATGGCCTCGCCGCACGCGCTGCAAGGAAGGCAATCTCGCCTATTTCTATGATCGTTACGGCTATGACCGCTATGATTTCGTCGCGCAGTTCGATGCCGATCATGTGCCCGATCCGGACTATCTGCAGGAGGTGATCCGTCCCTTCTCGGATCCGGCGGTGGGTTACGTTTCTGCGCCGAGCATCTGCGACGCCAATGCCGCATCGAGCTGGGCTGCGCGTGGACGGCTTTATGCCGAAGCGAGCCTGCATGGCGCATTGCAGGTGGGCTACAACAATGGCTGGGCGCCGCTCTGCATCGGCTCGCATTATGCGGTGCGCACGAAGGCGCTGCGCGAGATCGGCGGCCTCGGCCCGGAACTGGCCGAAGACCATTCGACCACGCTGATGATGAATGCCGGAGGCTGGCGCGGCGTGCATGCGATCGACGCGATCGCCCATGGCGACGGGCCGGAAACTTTTGCCGATCTCTGCGTGCAGGAATTCCAGTGGTCGCGCAGCCTCACGACGCTTCTGCTACAGTATTCGGCACCTCTGGTCCGCAAGCTGCCGCCGCGGCTGAAGTTCCTGTTCATTTTCTCGCAGCTCTGGTATCCGTTGTTTTCCGGCTTCATGGCGCTGATGTTTGCGATGCCGCTGGTGGCGCTTCTGACTGGCAAGGTCTTCGTCAACGTCAGCTATCCGGATTTCCTCGTCCATTTCGCGCCGGTTTCCCTGGTGCTGATCGGTCTCGCCATCTTCTGGAGGCGAAGCGGGACCTATCGTCCCCATGATGCCAAGCTGTTCGGCTGGGAAGGTATCGCGTTCATCCTGTTGCGCTGGCCGTGGTCGCTTGCCGGAACGTTGCTCGCCGTTCGCGACCGCATCACCCGCAGCTTCGTCGATTTCCGCATCACGCCCAAGGGCAAGCAGGAAGTGCGGCTGCTGCCGGTTCGCATACTCACGCCTTATGCCGTGCTGGCCGGCTTTTCCGCAGCTGCCATGGCGTTCGCCGCGACCGACAGCGCCGCACGCGGCTTCTACATCTTCGTCTGCATCAATGCCGTGGTCTATGCGATGGCTGCCGGCCTGATCGTCACGCGTCATGCCTTCGAGAACGGTTTTCGCGCGGTATCGCGCTCCGGTGGCGTCGGGCTCGTGCTGGCGAGTTGCGTGCTTGTGGTCGGCGTCAGCGGTGCTGAACTCGGTCAACATGGTGTCGGCTCGCTTGAGGCTCTGGCCCATGGGCAGAATGTTTTCAGTGTGACCAAGACCCAGTTCACCGTCGCCGGCGCCGGCTTCGGCGGCAAGACGAAAACGGTGAAATTCCATCTGCGCTGGAACGGTTTCCGCGCCGCTCAGCCGGAAAGCAGGCATGCAATTGAACCCAATGCGTAGCGCAGGGCCGGACCGCTCGTGCGCATTTGTAGAAAGGGAGGGTACAATGAAGAAATACCTGAGGAACGGCGGCATCACGTGCCTGGCGCTCGCCCTGTTCTTGCCGGCAGCCGCCTTTGCCACCAGCGCCACGTCGCAGAAGAAGGTCGAGCCGTTGAGCGCGGCCGAGCTGACTGCGATCTACAGCGGCAAGACCTGGGTGTGGGGCACGGGCGGAGGCCGCTTCGACACCAAGGGACGCCGTTTCGTCGCCTATACCGACGAGAAGGGCAAGGCGTCCCTCGGCGAGGGCAGGTGGGCCGTCGATAACAACGGCAAGCTCTGCATCTTTGCCAAATGGACGGCAAGTAACGGTGCCGGTCGGGCGGCCACCTGTTTCGGCCACGTCAAGGTAGGCGACACGATCTACCAGCGTCGCCACCCCTTTGGTCACTGGTATGTATTCCGCCATGCATCGCCAAGAACCAGCGACGAGTTCCGCAGGCTGATTGCAGCCGACACGATCAGCCGCCGCGCGTTCGATCTCAAGAAAAACCTGGCGGCAAATTGAAGAGGGAAGGAGGAATGCGATGAAAAACATAAAGAGAAGAACCCTGCTGACAACGGCGGTCACGTCGTTGGTCGTCGCCGGTTCCTATCCGCTGACGCGGGCGCAGGGTGTTGGCGGCCTCGCCAATTCAACAGCCCAGACCATTCGGGACAAGAGGCCCGTCGTCCACGATGGCGGTATCCGCTTCGGCGCCTATGATCCACACGGGGATTTCGCAAGTCAGCAGAACGTCTCGACGGAAGGGCTCTTCCTGCCGTGGGAAGACGTCGATCTCGACTCGCTGAAGCTTGCCGATACCTATGCGCAGGAAAGGAACCGCAACCTGCTGATTACCATCGAACCCTGGTCATGGGACGTGGGATGGCGCCTCACCTCGGGCCAGCTGCGGCAAAAGGTGATGCGCGGTGACTATGACGTCAACATGCGCACCATCGCAGCGTTGATCGGCCAGATGAAGAGCCCGGTCATCGTGCGCTGGGGCCAGGAAATGGAAGATACTTCGGGTCGCTTTTCATGGGCCGGGTGGGCGCCGCAGGATTACATCACCGCTTACAGGCGGATGATGGACATCCTGCGGCAGGAGGCCCCGAAGGCGGAGCGCATGTGGTCGCCGAAGGGACTGCCGAACCTCACGGCCTACTATCCAGGCGACAACTATGTCGATCAGGTAGGCCTCTCTGTCTTCGGCCTTGAGGGATATGACGAGCGCGCCTATGGCGCGCCGCGCAACTTCCCGCAGAGCCTGAAGCAGGGATACGATCTGGTCGAAGGCTACGGCAAACCGGTCTGGGTCGCCGAATTCGGCTACGAAGGAAGCGATGGCTACATCACCCCCTGGATGCAGGAGGCCACGCTGAAACGGGATGAATTCCCTGAACTCGTCGAAGTCGTCTACTTCAACGACCGTGACGTGCACGCATGGCCCTTCAACCTCGGCCGGCCCGACTGGCGCGTGGTCCGGGGTCAGGCGACCAACTGACCGAAAAACGCTCTCTGCTTGCCGTCGGGGGAAATGAGGGGCGGTGAGTAAGGCCGGAGCAACTTTATCGATTGCTCCGGCCTGTTTGTGTTTATCGCCAAGGTCTGACCTCCTCCCCGGCATGGTGCAAGCCTGCGGCATACTGGGACGGTCATCCCGCAAATGTGTGGGGGGGGCTGATTGGCAAACTGCTGATGTTTAGGTTCCAGCAGTACTACAGCTTCAAACGCTGCCCATGCGTCACGCGGGTGAGGAGCGCTTGGGGAGGCGTGAAGCGGATGGCATTCATATCGACGCGCTAGCAGGCTGAACGAGCGGGGGCCAGATACCGACGAAATCCGCGGCGTTTCAACGGCGGCAGCAGACCTCGTTTACGTAGGTGTTCCCAACAGTCACGAAGGCATCGTCAGGAACAAGCGACCGCTCTTTCAGGCCTCTTAGCAGTTGCGTGGCTTTATCGACCGGCAACGTGTCTTCAAGGGCGATGGCATACCATTTGTTCGTCGCCAGGAAAGCAACGAGTGGAAGCTGGGAGGCCTTCACATAGCTCTGTGCTTCTTCGAAATTGTCGAAGCTCTTCACTTGAATGAACCGGTCACCGAACGGCTTTTGGATGAACTGGTCCACCCGAACCCAATTGTGGTGGAGGTAACCCGTCCTCCCTTTTACCTTGACCCGATACCAGCGCTCACCGACTCCCACGATCTCGACGGGTTCTCCGTTGCTGATGGCCATGATCTTTGCAGAAGATTGGTCTTCGGCAGCGCGCAGGAATTCTTTGCCTTTCGGAACTCTCAGGGCCCCGCTGGTGGCGAGAGGGATGGTAAAGCGAGCATCATCCGCTGCGATCCTGTAATCGGGAAGCGCTGCACCTGCCGTGGTTGGCTGATTGGGTACGCTTGGACTTGGAGGCTCTGCTGACAGCGAAGTCTGAGGGGCGCTCACCTCGCCCGTAGTCACGCGATACTGCGCCATCTCGCTCTTCGACAGATACCGCATGTCGTCCCGCTCATATCGCAAGGATAACTGCAACAGCCCGGGGTCTACGCCCATCTCGGTCAAATAGGCGATGGTCTCGGCAGTTTGGTGCTGGATGTAGGAGACGGCGTCATCGACGGAGATGCCGGAAACGTCGGAGAATGAGGACTTGTGGACGCCTATGGAACCGGTTTCGGCGTAGCGCGACACTCCGCCCATGAAGGCCAGGGCACATGCGGAAACACATTCGAGAGAACGGGGCTGAAGCGTGGAAAGACCGAGCGACCGAATCAAACGCCCAAGCTCGATTGCCTTGGAAGGATTTCCACCGGGTGACTTGAACACAACGGTCGAACCTTTGCCGCCCAGCCTCTGAACCGCCTGAACAAATGTCGTCAGATTGTCGGATGGCTCGAACACACCGGAGACGAGAATGTAAGATGTCGTTTGATCGATGTCCTCGACCGAAACAGTTATCGCCCAACTCGGCTGACAGACTGAAATGAGCCCGACAGCACCCAACAACATGTGAACGAAATACACTCGATCCCCCATCTGCCTTGGGTTGCAGTGTACCCAAGCAGCTGTTGCTGGGTCAATCTGCGAGCGCAGCGTACGTTCCTGTCGTCAGGGCAAGCGCCCGGTAAAGAGCATATGCACGAAGCGGTCTGCTTTCCCTCGCGCCGCCAACGCTGTAGGATCAGCAACTGAAGGAGAAATTTTTTACGGACAGAGTACATTCAGCGGTACTATTTGAGGTACGCAGCGCCTGCTAACCATCTGATTTTTGATGCTAATAGGAGAATTGGCTGGGGAACCTGGATTCGAACCAAGATCGACGGAGTCAGAGTCCGCTGTTCTACCATTGAACTATTCCCCAACGGAGCGAAGCGCCTTGGGCGTCCGTCGGTGAGCGGGCTTATAACCAAAAAGATTGCGGCTTGCAAATACCCGTTTTGAAAAAACTTTGCAAAAAAATAACACCGTCGGTGACGGTGAGGGCAAGGTGTTCGAAACAGTAGTAAAAACAGTTTGGCTAATAGGCCGCTCGCTGATATCATTTTGCCAACGAAAATCGAAAAGGCGCCTGCAGCATGACTTCGGCTAATGTCGGAGCCTTTGCGCGGCGCGATGGGCAAGACAGTGACAGACCCCGATCGCGGCCAGAGGCCGCCAAACGAGGGGGCGTCGACGGGTAAGCGCAAAGGTGGGGGATCCCGCCGGCGCGGCAAGGCCAAGAGGGGTGCAGCGCCGCAGGCGGGTGCTGTCTCTCAGGCTTTGGAGCATGCTGCGAATCAGGCGGCTGCTACGCGACGTTCCGATATCGACGCGACCGATGGCCCAGTCCGCAAGCGCAAGAAGCGTCGGCGAAATCGTTCGGGCCATAAGGGTTCCGAGGCGATTGCAGCGCAAGCGGTCGAGAAGGCTACTTCCGACAAGATCATGACGAATGATGCACCCGCTGCCGATGGCCGCGCGGGCAAGAAGCGCCGTCGAAGCCGCAACCGTCGTGGTACGCATGTGCGTCCGCTGGCACCTGCCGGTGCCCAGCCACAAGCCGCATCCACACGGCAGGCGACGCCGGAAACGGCACCTGCCCAACCTCATCATCATCCCCGTCCGCATCACTCCGCCGATCACCACCACCACGGTGGCCGCCGCAATCCGCAACACCAGGCGGAGCGGGCGAGGGGAGCGTCGGGCCATGAGCAATGGCCGGATGATCTCTATGCCGCGCTTGATCTCGGCACCAACAATTGCCGCCTGTTGATCGCTCAGCCGACGCGTCCGGGTCAGTTTCGCGTCGTCGATGCCTTCTCACGGATTGTCCGCCTGGGGGAAGGGCTTGCGGCCAATGGCCGACTTTCCGCGGAAGCGATGGACCGGGCCGTCGAGGCGTTGCGCGTCTGCGCCGGAAAGCTTGCCGGCCGCCAGATCAGGCGGATGCGGCTCATCGCGACCGAGGCCTGCCGTGCGGCGGAGAACGGCGAGGAGTTTCTGGCGCGCGTCACGGTCGAAACGGGGCTGGAACTCGAAATCATCAATCGCGAGACGGAAGCGCGTCTTGCCGTATCCGGCTGCTCCTCGTTGGTTGGACGCGAGGCGCGTTCGGTGGTGCTCTTCGATATCGGTGGGGGCTCGTCTGAGATCGCGGTCATTCGCATCGGTGAGAATCGTTCGAGCCGTCTGGCCAATCATATCACCCACTGGACATCGCTGCCCGTCGGCGTGGTTACCCTGTCGGAGCGCCATGGCGGCAAGGATGTCACGCCTGTCGTCTTCGAGGCGATGATACAGGAAGTGCAGGGCATGCTGGAGCGGTTCGACTGCCCGCCGGCGTTCGGCTCGAATGCGGGTGACGATGGTTTCCATTTGATCGGCACGTCCGGAACGGTGACGACGCTTGCCGGCGTCCATCTCGATCTTCCCCGTTACGACCGCCGCAAGGTGGATGGTCTGTGGCTTTCGGATGCCGAGGTTTCGGCCATGCAGGCAAAGCTTTTGTCATGGGACTATGCGGGACGCGCCGCCAACCCGTGCATTGGCCCGGACCGTGCCGATCTGGTGCTGGCCGGCTGCGCCATTCTGGAGGCGATCCGCCGTCGCTGGCCATCGAGCCGCATGCGCGTTGCCGACCGGGGCTTGAGGGAAGGACTGCTGACAGACATGATGGCCGATGACGGAGTGTGGCGGCGAGGCCGTCCGCGCCGGCCCCATAAGGAGCGCTGACGCAATGACCAAACCACCCGTGGGCGGCAACCGTACTGGCCGCAAGCTCGGCCAGAAGGTCAAGAAGGGCAAGCTCAAGGCCTCGTCCCGCCGCTGGCTCGAACGCCATATCAACGATCCCTATGTGCAGCGGGCAAAGCTCGAGGGTTACCGCGCCCGCGCGGCCTTCAAGCTGCTGGAAATCGACGAGAAGCATCAGATCCTCAAGGGCGCGAAGCGTATCATCGATCTGGGTGCCGCTCCCGGAAGCTGGTCGCAGATCGCCGCCAATGTCACTGGCTCGACCGATGAGGACATCCGCGTCGCCGCGATCGATTTCCTCGAAATGGCGCCCCTTCCGGGCGTCAAGGTTCTGCAGCTCGACTTCCTCGATCCGGAAGCGCCGGCGCAGCTTATCGAAGCGGTTGGCGGCACGCCGGATCTCGTGATTTCGGACATGGCGGCTCCTACCACTGGACACCAGAAGACGGACCACCTGCGCACCATGCATCTCTGCGAGGTTGCGGCCCATTTCGCCGTCGAGGTTCTGGCGGAAGGCGGCCATTTCCTCGCCAAGACCTTCCAGGGCGGCACGGAAAAGGAGCTGCTCACCATGCTGAAGCAGAATTTCCGTCAGGTCGTCCATGTCAAACCGGGGTCGTCACGCGCCGAGTCGGTGGAAATGTTCCTGCTGGCCAAGGGCTTCAAGGGGCGTCGCGCTTCCGAACCGCATGATGCGGAAGGCGAGACGGCCGAAGCCGACGAATGATCTGCCGCCATGCTGCTTTACGTCACACTCGGTACCAATAACCTCTCCCGCGCCATTCCCTTCTACGATGCCGCACTCGCTCCGCTCGGCCTGAAGCGTCAGCGGACGGACGAGGTGGAGGCGGGGTACGGGGCGGATGACGATGTGCGCTGCCGTCTCTGGGTGACAAAACCCTTCGACCAAAAGCCCGCGACCCGTGGCAACGGCTCCATGGTCGCGCTGGAAGCGGTGACCCGTGCGGCGGTCGATGCGTTTTATGCGGCTGCCTTGGCCAATGGCGGCACGGATGACGGCCCGCCGGGTCTCAGGCCCTTTCATGCGCATTTCTACGCCGCTTATGTACGCGATCCCGACGGCAACAAGCTCTCCGCCGTCTGCGAACGGCCGGAATAATCCGGTCTTAAACCTTACTTGACCGGTATGTTTTCCCTGACGTCCACCGGCCGGCGATGGCCTGATACGGCGGAGCCTGCATCACGGGCCAGCCCGACGAAGGGGATCACCGCCAGAAGCGAGAGCGCTGCGACGACCGCGAAGGCAAGGTGGAAGTCGGCAAGCGACAGCTCCCGCCCGTGAAGTGCGATATTAGCCTCGAGAATGGCGGCCGCGACGGCGACGCCAAGCGCGAGGCTAACCTGCTGCATGACCGAACTCATGGAGGTCGCCTGGCTGGCCTGCTCATCCTCGATATCGGCATACCCCAGCGAATTGACGCCGGTGAAGAAAAAAGAGCGGCAGAAGCCTGCGACAAGCAGAAAGCCCATGATCACATAATGGGGCGTGCCGGGCGAGAAGAGGGAATTGGCCGCCGTCATCGTGGCACCGCCGAGTGCCGCGACGATCAGCACGCTACGAAAGCCGGCCGCGGCAAAGACGCGCCGTGCCATGAACTTGGTGGTGATCGCGCCGATTGCCCCGATGAAGGTGATGAGACCGGACTGGAAGGGCGTCATGCCGAAGCCGAGCTGAAGCATCAGCGGCATCAGGAAGGGCACGGCACCGGTCGAGATGCGGAAGATCGTGCCGCCGGTGATCGAGGCGCGGAAGGCCCGGTTGTGGAAGAGCCCGAGATTGAGCAGCGGCGCGGGATGACGCTTCGCGTGCTGAACGTAAAGAATGCCGCTGATGATCCCGATGGCGACCGCGCCGAAGCCGACCTGCAGCGGCAGCGCCGGCAGACTGACGACCGAAAGGCCGAATACCACGCCTGAGGTGGCGAGTGCCATATAGACGAAACCCTTGAGGTCTATCGCCGAGGTTGAGGTCGGCGGTACTTCCGGAAGATAGATCGTGGACAGCCATACCCCAGCGAAACCGATCGGCACATTGATCAGGAAGATCCACTGCCAGCTGAAATAGGTGGTGATGAAGCCGCCGATCGGCGGCCCCGTCAACGGCCCCACAAGGGCTGGAATGGTCAGGAGTGCCATGGCGGAGACGAGTTCGCTGCGCTTGGTGGTTCGAAGCAGCACGAGACGCCCGACGGGCGTCATCATCGCGCCGCCCATGCCCTGCAGGAAGCGGGCGCCGACGAAGGCGAGAAGCGACTGGGAGGTCGCGCACAGGATGGAGCCGGCGATGAAGACGAGGATGGCCGCGCGGAAGATCTTCTTCGCCCCGTAGCGGTCCGCCATCCATCCACTGACGGGAATGAAGATCGCAAGCGCCACCATGTAGGAGGTAAGCGCCAGCTTCAGCGTGATCGGGCCGACGCCGAGGTCGGCCGCAATCGCCGGCAATGCGGTGGAAATCACCGTCGAGTCCATCTGCTCCATGAAGAGCGCAACGGCAAGAATGAGCGGGGTGATGCGGTTCATCAGGCGGGAATCCTGCGCGGCGGGGGAAGGCCAAGCGGTGCCCTTTTAGCCGGAGCCGCGGCGTCTGCCAATGGTGTTGCTGCACGCGGGATCACGTCTGCGTGAGGGCGGTTTCCCGAACGACAGGGTTGCCTATCTTGCCCGCATGGCCGTCATCCGGCGGCTGCGTGGATCGTTTGAAAGAGGAGTGGGTAATGACAGCAATGAACAGGCGCGTATTGCTTGGTAGCGCAGGGTTCGCGGCCCTGGCTGCCCCGATGATCATGACCCGCGCGGCGGTGGCGCAGGCCGCTACGCCTGCGAAGGCTGACCGTGCGGTGTTGCCGGACTCCCATGGGTTCAAGCTCGGCAGTTTCGAGGTCGTCGTGGTCAAGGACGGCGCAATGCCTTCCGGAGCACCCGGAGAAACCTTCGGCACGGACCAGTCGCCGGAGACTGTGGGAGAGCTGCTCGACCGGAATTTCCTGCCGAAGGACCGGTTCGTCAACAGCTTCTCGCCCGTACTCGTCAATACCGGCTCGGATGTCGTTCTGTTCGACACCGGCCTCGGGGAGGGCGCCCGGGCCAAGGGTGGTGGACGTCTGGTCGAGGGGCTGGTGGCCGCTGGCTACAAGCCGGAGGACGTTTCCATCGTCGTGCTCACCCATATGCATGGGGATCACATCGGTGGCCTGATGGAGGGCGGAAAACCGGCCTTCCCGAATGCGCGCTATGTGACGGGGCGGACGGAGTATGATTTCTGGGTCGATCCGGCCCGTGTCGGAACGCCTGCCGAAAACGGGCACAAGGGTGTGCTCGCCAATGTGCAGCCGCTAGCCGAGAAGACGACATTTGTGGAGGGCGGGGCCTCCGTCGTCACCGGGATCACCGCCGAAGCCGCTTTCGGCCATTCGCCGGGTCACATGATCTACCGGCTCGAATCGGAGGGTCGCCAGCTGCTTCTGGCAGCGGATACGGCGAACCATTTCGTTCTGTCGCTCCAGCGTCCGGATTGGGAGGTCAAGTTCGACATGGACAAGGCCGCGGCCGCCGCAACTCGCAAGCGGGTATTCGACATGGTGGCGACGGATCGTCTGGCGTTCCTTGGCTACCACATGCCTTTCCCTGCTGTCGGCTATGTCGAGAAGCTCGATACGGGTTATCGCTTCGTGCCCAAGGCCTATCAGTTCGACATCTGAACGCTGAACGGTATTCAGGCCGGAGCTGATCCGGCCTGAAGCTCCGAATGAAACCGTCGTGAGGGCTTAACCCTGATTGTGCAGTTCGTCTGCTGCCCGATGAAGCATGTCGAGCATCCGGCTCTGGATTTCGGTTTCCTTCACCTCGACGCCAGCCGCTTCGAAATCGCGGCGGAGGCGCTCCAGCAGACGATGCGGTTCGTTTACCTGGGTCAGCGCCAGTTCGCGGGCATAGGCTTCGCCATCGGTGCGGCCCATGGCTTCCGCGGCCCACTTGCCGATCATGACGTTGCGGCGGACTTCCGCCTTGAACAGCATTTCCTGCTGGTGGGCATACTGGTCTTCGAATGCGCGGGCGCGCTGCTGCAGGTTGTTCATCGTACTTACCCCTTGTTTCCCCAGGTCCGTCCTTGAACCTGCCGCGATCTTACGGGCAGATCTTTCATGGTCGGTTTGGAAAATCGGTAAAATCTTTTGCAACGCACAAAATTGCCCTTCCTGCGATGCGCTTGCGGTTTTGCAGGTCAGCAATGCGTACCGACCGAGGTTTTCCTATTCCCTTCCTGTCATGAACGTGTTACCAGCCCTCGCCAACTTCCAAGCATTTCATGCAGGAGCGTCCGGGGGAGATTCCCCTTTCCCGGAGGATTCTGCCTATTCAACCGAAGGAATTGGCAATGGCACGCATCGTAACCTCGGCAACCGGAGCGGAAGCGCTCACCTTCGACGACGTCCTCTTGCAGCCCGGGCACTCCGAGATCATGCCGGGACAAACCAATATCGCAACCCGGATCGCAAAGGACATCGACCTTTCGCTGCCGATTCTTTCCTCCGCCATGGATACGGTCACGGAAAGCCGTCTCGCCATCGCCATGGCCCAAGCCGGCGGTCTCGGTGTCATTCACCGTAACCTCACTCCGATCGAACAGGCCGAGGAAGTCCGTCAGGTCAAGAAGTTCGAAAGCGGTATGGTCGTCAATCCGGTGACGATCGGCCCAGACGCAACCCTTGCCGAAGCGCTGGCGCTGATGAAGGCGCATGGCATTTCCGGCATCCCGGTCGTTGAAAATGGCGGTCGTCCCGGCCGTCTCGTCGGCATCCTGACCAACCGCGACGTGCGCTTCGCTTCCGATCATTCCCAGAAGATCCACGAGCTGATGACGAAGGAAAATCTCATCACCGTGCGGGATGGTGTCGAGCAGAGCGAAGCCAAGCGTCTCCTGCACTCCCACCGCATCGAAAAGCTGCTGGTGGTCGACAATGACGGCCGTTGTGTCGGCCTCATCACCGTCAAGGACATCGAGAAGTCGCAGCTCAACCCGAATGCCGCCAAGGACCTTCATGGCCGCCTGCGCGTCGCCGCTGCAATCTCGACCGGTGACGATGGCCGTGAACGCGCCGAACGGCTGATCGAGGCGGGTGTCGACGTCATCGTCGTCGATACCGCCCATGGCCATTCACAGAAGGTTCTGGATGCGGTCTCGGTCGTGAAGAAGATGTCGAATTCGGTTCGCATCATCGCCGGAAACGTCGCGACCGGCGCCGGCACCCGCGCCCTCATCGATGCCGGTGCCGATGGCATCAAGGTCGGCATCGGCCCGGGCTCGATCTGCACCACGCGCGTCGTAGCCGGCGTCGGCGTGCCGCAGCTTGCAGCCGTGATGGCCTCGGTCGAGGAAGCCGAAAAGCACGGCATTCCGGTGATCGCCGATGGCGGCATCAAGTTCTCCGGCGATCTGGCCAAGGCGATTGCCGCCGGTGCCTCGGCTGTCATGGTGGGCTCGCTGCTCGCCGGTACGGATGAAAGCCCGGGCGAGGTCTATCTCTATCAGGGCCGCTCCTTCAAGGCATATCGCGGCATGGGTTCCGTCGGCGCCATGGCGCGCGGTTCCGCTGATCGTTACTTCCAGGCGGAAGTGCGTGACACGCTGAAACTCGTTCCGGAGGGCATCGAGGGTCAGGTTCCCTACAAGGGTCCGGTCTCCGCCGTGCTGCACCAGCTCGCAGGCGGCCTGAAGGCTGCCATGGGCTATGTCGGCGGTCACGACATCAAGGACTTCCAGGAGAAGGCGACCTTCGTCCGCATTTCCGGCGCCGGTCTTCGTGAAAGCCATCCGCATGGCGTGACCATCACCCGCGAAAGCCCCAACTATCCGGGCGCCGCCTGATCGCTTCAATTTCATGGACGGCCGGATAATTCCGGCCGTTTCTCTCATTTGATGTTTATGCATTTTGCCGCGGACGGAGATGTCTTCAATGACAGGCTTCCAGATTTTCTGGCCCATTCTCGCCCAGGTCTTTCTTGTTTACGGTCTTTACGGATTGTTGCGCCTGCGCCGTCAACGGTTGCTGCGGGAAAGTCGTATAGACGAAGAGACGATGCGCTGGGGCCGTAACGATCCGCCGGAAACGCTGTCGGTCCGCAACTGCATCGCCAACCAGTTCGAACTGCCGGTTCTCTTCTATATCTGCTGCATTCTTCTGTTCATCGCCGAGGCGGACAATCTGGTCTCGGTCGTCCTCGCCTGGATCTTCGTTGCCACACGCTATGCCCACGCGGCCGTGCATGTGACCAGCAATCGCATGGCGCTGCGTTTCCCAGCGTTTATGGCCGGCTTTCTTGCACTTGGCGGAATGTGGATCTGGCTTGCCGTCTGGATGGCGACCTCTTAGGCGACCTCTTAAAAGTGACTGGCGCTCACGCGCATGTGTCTTGGCCCATCGTTTGAGGCTCCTATCATTCATTGAGGCACGGAAAGCCGTGCGGTTGATGATACGACCGAGGAGGAGAGCCCATGAACACGCCGAAGATCACGCAGGCGATGATCGACGCCTATGACGAATACACCCACCTGACGCTCGACCGGCGCCGGTTCATGGAAAAGCTGACCATGCTGGCCGGATCCGGCGCTGCCGCGGTGGCGATCGCCCCCATGCTCGCCGCCAGCAAGGCCAACGCCGCCATGATTGCGGACGATGACGCGAGACTGGAGACGCAGGACGTCACCTATCCCGGGGCCTCTGGCGAGATGAAGGGCTATCTGGCGATCCCGAAGGATGCCGCCGGCAAGTTGTCGGGTGTGATCGTCATCCACGAAAACCGCGGCCTCAATCCGCATATTCGCGACATCGCCCGCCGGATGGCGCTCGAAGGCTTCGTGGCGCTGGCTCCCGATTTCCTGTCGCCGCAGGGCGGTACGCCGGAAAACGAGGATCAGGCGCGCGAGATGTTTTCGAAGTTGGACATGGCGGCAACCGTCGCCAATGCCGAAGCGACGCGGGCATTTCTCGCAAGCCATGACAAGGTCAACGGCAAGGTCGGCGCCATCGGCTTCTGCTGGGGCGGTGGGCTGGTCAACCGGCTGGCCGTCGCCTCGCCGGAACTCGGGGCAGGGGTTGCCTATTATGGCATGCAGCCGCCTGCGGAAGACGTTGCGAAGATCAAGGCTCCATTGCTGCTGCACTATGCGGGCCTCGATGAGCGGGTCAATGCCGGCATCGAGGCTTACAGGGCAGCGCTGGAAAAGGATGGCAAGACCTTCGAAATCCACGTCTATGACGGCGTGAATCATGCCTTCAACAATGATTCCTCCGCTGCCCGTTACGACAAGGCGGCGGCCGATCTTGCGTGGTCGCGCACGGTGGCGTTCCTTAAGAAATACCTCGTCTGAGGATTGCAGTGCAGCATGGTTTGCCGCTCCCGGCTGTCGCATATGTGCGACGCCGGGTTTTCGTTTTCGGTCCTGCGGCTTGATGCGGATCAAGAAATGCCCGGGTGCTTTGGGGTAGGTTACATTCGAATTCGCGTTACCGTCACGATATGCGGATTAGGTGAGTTTGATCCTAAGTCATTTACCAGGGAGATAGTTATGGCATCTGTGATGAAGGCCGCCGTGGTGCGGGAGTTCGGCAAGCCTCTGGTGATCGAGGAGGTCGCCATTCCTGAGCCTGGTCCCGGACAGATCCTTGTGAAATACGAGGCTACCGGCGTTTGCCACACCGACCTGCATGCCGCAAACGGCGACTGGCCGGTCAAGCCCAATCCGCCGTTCATTCCGGGTCATGAAGGCGTCGGTTACGTCGCCAAGCTCGGTGCCGGCGTCACCCGCATAAAGGAAGGCGATCGCGTCGGCGTTCCGTGGCTCCACACCGCCTGCGGTTGCTGCACGCCTTGCCGCACCGGCTGGGAAACCCTGTGCGGCAGCCAGCAGAACACCGGCTATTCCGTCAACGGGACCTTTGCCCAGTACGGCCTTGCCGATCCTGATTTCGTCGGTACCCTCCCGGCAAATCTGGAATTCGGCCCGGCCGCTCCGGTTCTCTGCGCCGGCGTCACCGTCTACAAGGGCCTGAAGGAAACCGAAGTTCGCCCCGGCGAATGGGTGGTTATTTCCGGCATCGGCGGTCTCGGCCATATGGCTGTCCAGTACGCCAAGGCCATGGGTATGCACGTCGTTGCCGCCGATATCTTCGATGAGAAGCTGAAACTCGCCAAGGAGCTCGGCGCTGATGTGACGGTCAACGGTCGTGATGCCGATGCCATCGCGCAGGTACAGAAGGCAACCGGCGGCGTGCATGGCGCGCTCGTCACCGCCGTCTCCCCCAAGGCGATGGAACAGGCCTACGGCTTCCTGCGCTCCAAGGGCACCATGGCGCTGGTCGGCCTGCCGCCGGGCTTCATCTCGCTGCCGGTCTTCGATACGGTTTTGAAGCGCATTACGGTGCGCGGCTCCATCGTCGGCACCCGTCAGGATCTCGAGGAATCCCTGGTCTTCGCCGGCGAAGGCAAGGTGAAGTCGCATTTCTCCTGGGACAAGATCGAAAACATCAACGACATCTTCCACCGCATGGAAGAAGGCAAGATCGACGGCCGCATCGTCCTCGATCTCGCCTGATCGCTCTTCGATTGAGGGAAGGGGCCGCGTGTTATGCGCGGCTCTTTTCGTTTTCGCGACTTGCCACGACCGCTTCCGCCAGAGCCTCCATGTCCGTCCTTCGCGGGCTTGAGCGGCGCCAGATCAGGCCGATCTCGCGGGATGGCTGCGGGTCGGCGAAGGGCACGATACGTATGGCGTTGCGGGCGGTTTCGGTCTCGATCGCCATTTCCGGGATCAGGGTCAGGCCCATGTCGTGCGACACCATCTGCAGAAGCGTGGTCATTGATGTCGCGCCGAAATTGACAAGGCTGCGCTTGTTCGCCGCCTTGCAGACGGAAAGCGCCTGATCGCGCAGGCAGTGGCCTTCTTCCAGCAGCAGCAACCGTTCTGGATCGACCTCCGTTTCGGTCATCGGAGACAGGAGTACGTCGCTCTCGTTGTCGGCCATGGCCATGTAGAAGCGGTCGGTAAAGAGCGATTTGCTGACGACGTTATCGGCTTCGATCGGCAGTGCCGCGATGATGGCGTCGAGCTTGCCTTCGGAGAGGTCGCTCACCAGTTTGCCGGTCACCGCTTCCTTCAGTTCCAGTTCGATAAGCGGATGCTCTCGCCTGAGGAATGGCACGAGTTTTGGCACCAGATAGGGTGCCACGGTCGGAATAATGCCGAGCCTGAGCAGCCCGTCGAGTGTTCCCGACCCATATCGCGCCGCTTCCTCCAGCCGGTCGACGCCCGCCAGTATCGAGCGGATATGGCCGAGAACCTCCAGCCCTTTCCGTGTCAGCAGCGTTCCGGACCGGGTGCGCTCGATCAGCGTTACGCTCAGATGCTTTTCCATTTCCATGATCTGCGCCGATAGAGCCGGCTGGCTGACATGCACCATTTCGGCCGCCCGGCCGAAGTGCAAGGTGGTGGCGAGAGCTTCGAAATAGCGCATTTGTCGGATGGTCAACATGATAGGATTTTATTATCGAAAATTCCAAAAAAGACAATTGGAGATTATCGAAGTTTTCGCAGATTGTGGCCCCACAAGACGTTCACACAAAAACAGGAGGACGAAATGAACGAGCATGTGAAATCCGCTGGCAAGTGTCCGGTGATGCATGGTGGCAATACCGCCATGGGCAAGTCGGTGATGGACTGGTGGCCGAATGCGCTGAACCTCGATATCCTGCATCAGCACGACACCAAGACCAATCCGCTCGGCAAGGACTTCAACTATCGTGAAGAGTTGAAGAAGCTCGATGTCGAGGCGCTTAAGGCTGACCTGCGTGCGCTGATGCTGGACAGCCAGGAATGGTGGCCGGCCGACTGGGGCAGCTATGTCGGTATGATGGCCCGCGTCACCTGGCACGCTGCCGGTTCCTACCGTGTCACGGACGGTCGTGGTGGCGCCAACACCGGCAACCAGCGCTTCGCACCGCTCAACTCCTGGCCGGACAACGTCAATACCGACAAGGGCCGTCGTCTGCTCTGGCCGATCAAGAAGAAGTACGGCAACAGGATCTCCTGGGCCGATCTTATCGCACTGGCCGGCACCATCGCCTACGAAGTCGCCGGTCTGAAGACCTTTGGCTTCGCCTTCGGTCGCGAAGACATCTGGCACCCGGAAAAGGACACCTACTGGGGTGACGAGAAGGAATGGCTGGCGCCCAGCGACGGCCGCTACGGCGACGTGACCAGACCGGAGACGCTCGAAAATCCGCTGGCCGCCGTGCAGATGGGTCTTATTTACGTCAACCCGGAAGGCGTGAACGGCAAGTCCGATCCGCTCGCGACCGCCGCTCAGATGCGCGAGACCTTCGCCCGCATGGGCATGAACGACGAGGAAACCGTGGCGCTGACCGCCGGCGGCCACACGATTGGCAAATGCCACGGCAATGGCAGCGCGGCCAACCTCAGCCCCGACCCGGAAGCTGCTGGCCCGGAATTCCAGGGTCTTGGCTGGTTGAACACCCATGGCCGCGGTGTCGGTCGCGACACCGTCGTCTCCGGTCTCGAAGGCGCGTGGACCACCGAACCGACCAAGTGGGACAACGGCTACTTCAAGATGTTGTTCGAGCACGAATGGCATCTGGTGACGAGCCCCGCCGGTGCGCACCAGTGGGAACCGATTGCGATCGCCGAACAGGAGCGTCCGGTTGACGTGGAGGATCCGTCGATCCGCCACAACCCGATGATGACCGATGCCGACATGGCACTCAGGGTCGATCCGATCTACCGCGAAATTTCGCTGAAGTTCAAGGACGACCAGGAGCACTTCTCGGACGTCTTCGCCCGCGCCTGGTTCAAGCTGACCCATCGCGACGTCGGACCGAAATCCCGCTATTTCGGCCCGGATGCCCCGACCGAAGACCTGATCTGGCAGGATCCCATTCCTGCAGGCAGCACGGATTATGACGTCGTCGCCATTAAGGCGAAGATCATCAACAGTGGCCTGACTACCGGAGAATTGGTTGCCACTGCCTGGGATAGTGCCCGAACCTTCCGTGGTTCCGACAAGCGCGGCGGTGCAAACGGTGCCCGTATTCGTCTCGCCCCGCAGAAGGATTGGGAAGGCAACGAACCGGAGCGTCTGGCAAAGGTCTTGACGGTTCTCGAAGGCATTGCTGCCGAGACCGGCGCCAGTGTCGCCGATGTCATCGTTCTCGCCGGCAATGTGGGCGTGGAACTCGCCGCCAAGGCCGCCGGCTTCGACATCGACGTGCCCTTCGCACCGGGCCGTGGCGATGCCTCCGCCGAGCAGACCGACGTAGACGGCTTTGCAGTGCTGGAACCGCTCGCCGACGGTTTCCGTAACTGGCAGAAGACGGACTATGTCGTCAGTCCCGAGGAGTTGCTGCTTGATCGTGCCCAGTTGCTGGGGCTTACCGCTCCCGAACTGGTCGTTCTCATCGGCGGCTTGCGCGTGATCGGCACCAACTACGGTGACGCGAAGCAGGGTGTATTCACCGACCGTGTCGGAGCGCTCACCACCGACTTCTTCACGACGCTGACGGACATGGCCTATTCCTGGGTCCCGACCGGCAGGAACTCCTATGACATCCGGGATCGCAAGACCGGCGTGACCAAGTACACGGCAAGTCGCGTGGATCTTGTACTCGGCTCGAACTCCATCCTGCGCGCCTATGCGGAAGTCTATGCCCAGGACGACAATAAGGAAAAGTTTGTCCGTGACTTTGTGGCGGCCTGGACCAAGGTGATGAACGCGGATCGTTTCGATCTCGTCTGATAAAGGTGCGTTGACCGGTTGACCGTGTCGCAAGGATACGGGGTTCGAAGGTGTGCCGGCTCATGGCTACGAGGCCGGCACTGCCCGCCAGACCGCCAAGCTGGCCTCGTATCTGTGACAACCGGAGCCGCAGCGACACCGTTGCTGCGGCTCCGGTTTGTTTTTCCGGCTATGGTTAAATTGCGTTCTTTTCTTTTAGGGAAAAGCGGGTAGAACCTCGTCTAGGTGACCTGATACCGGCTCATTGGCCGGAAGCGGGTCAGGTACGGAAAGATGACGTCGAAGAAAATCAGCAGCCGGCTTCAGTTGCGCAAGAAGCCGCAGCAGGAGCGCAGTATCCAGCGTCTGGATGCGATCATGGAAGCTGCCGTCGACCTCATCGCCATGCATGGGGTCGCCGATCTCAAGATGACCGACATCGCCGCCCGCGCCGGCGTGCCGATCGGGTCTCTCTACCAGTTCTTTCCGGAGAAGGCCGCGATCATCAGGGCCTTTCACGATCGCCACACGGCAATCGTGCAGGAGCGTGCCGAGTTGGCGTTTCCTGATGTGAAATCGACCGACCAGGCCATCGAAATGCTGTCGAAGCTCTTCGATGAGTTCTATCAACTTTATCGTGCCGACCGGACCTATCTGCCTGTCTGGATGGCGGGTATGACCGACCGGGATTTTCAGGAGCTCAACCTTGCCCATCTCGAGCGCCTGACCGATATCATTTACGGAGCCCTCAAGCATCTTGTGGCCGACAAGCACCAGTCGGCCTTCTGCCTGCGCGTCCATATGGTGCTCTATCTCAGCGGTGCGCTCGCCCGCTTCGCCATGGTGCGCGACGAGGTGAGCGCACAGGAATACCTCGCCGAATGGAAATCCATGGGCGCCCGCACGCTCTTCGAGTTCAACGACTAAATCTTGATTTAGACCACGTGGGTTCCGGATTTCCCGGTCTTTACCAGCCGGGGATCATGTGGCCAGCGCGCAGGCGCGGATAGTAGCGCGGGTAGGTCTTCACATCGCCGTCGAGATCGTCTTCGACGTTGGCGGGCGTGATGTTGTCGAGGCAGGCGGTGATGTGATCGGTGATCGCGTTCATCAGCGAGCTTGAAACGCCGGGCCGCTTCATGATGCCGATCTGCACCGGGGGGAGTGGGGGGAAGCCATCGGCCTGGGTCAGCACCTTCATGCCCGTCCGGAGCGCCGATTCCGGCAGTATGGAGACGGCCATGCCGGCGAGAACTGCCGACGCAACGACGGTCGAGGACCAGCTCGTGAACAGGATCTGGTATTCGCGTCCATCCGCATCGAGTGCCGAACAGGCAAGCTGGCGCCACTGGCAGTCGCGTCGACCGACCGCAAGCGGTACCGGCGCGTCGTCCTTCAGCGGGTGGTTGGCAGAGGCGACCCAGCACAGCGGCTCCGTCCGCACCACGTCGGACTGCCGCAGCAGCGGATTATGGGTCACCAGCGCGATATCCAGTTCACCTCTCGACATCTTTTCCGACAAATCCACCGACGGTTCGCAGACGATGTAGAGTTCGACATTGGGATGGGTTTTGGCGAAACGGCCGATGATTTCCGGCATGTACCGGTCGGCATAGTCGTCAGGGGTGCCGATCCTGAGCGTTCCCTCAAGCCGGTTGTCGTCGAAAGCGGCGATTGCCTCGCTGTTCAGCCGGATAATGCGCCGGGCGTAATTCAGGAGCTTGTCGCCTTCCGCCGACAGCCGGTTGCCGCGGCCATCCTTGATGAAGAGCTGCTTGCCGATCCGTTCTTCCAGTCGACGCATCTGCATCGACACCGCCGATTGCGTCTTGAAGACACGCGCGGCGGCCTTTGTGAAGCTGCCCGTATCCACGATCGCAATGAAGGTTTGAAGCTGGTCGATATCGAGGGGCGCCGACATGGGAACGATCCATAAGGTGAGTTGATGATAACTATTAGAAACATTCGTTGGACTGATCAATAGCCTTTCGGCATCCTCACGCTGCAAATCAATGCTTGTCGGAGAAGGGCTCAAAGCCTCTCCAATGGTTCTGGTTGACCTCCACTGCGAGTGCAGTCGGAGGACGCCTTTTCTCGTGCCGAAACGAAAGGAAGACTGTCATGAGCACGACCGAACGGATGATTGAACTCGATATCGCGCCGTCGCGGCAGACGCCCGTCCAGCGTCTGGTTACCGTCCTTGCAACGATGCGATCCGTTTGGCGTGCCATGCGCAACCGCCGTGCTGCGAACTGCCTTGCCGAACTTGACGATTTCCAGTTGAGGGACATCGGGCTCTCCCGATCCGAAGTCAACCGGATCCTCGGCATGTCCGGTATCGCGGACGATCCTTCGCAGCAGCTTTCGCGCGCCGCCCGTAATCATGCCCGGCGCGCCTTGCGAGGTCTGCCTGTCGATTGAGGACATGGTCCTGCCGGGTGAGTTTCACCCGGTTTCACTGATCCCCGCAGGGTGATAGCCAATAAACCCTGCTTACTTGCCCGGCGACGGAAGTTCCTCGCCGGGCTTTTTTTATGTGGATAGGACTACCAATTGCCGAAGTTTTAGGCGGAAGTAACGGCTTGCTAACGTTGATATGGCAGCCATAGACGAATTGTGTCGGTCTATGCCCGCCTTGTCACGGAGCCTTTCAGATGCGCATTTCCCGGAAGCTGCCTGTTGCTGCCGCTCTCTTTACCCTAGTGAGCCTTTCGGCCTCCATGGCTATCAATCTTTATCTCGAAAACCGCTCCCTGACGGCTCAGGTCTATCAGAAGCTCGAAGCCACGGCCGACGGCCGCCGTAACGAGGCGCGCGGCTATCTCGATGGCGTCCGCCTCGATCTATCGGCCATTTCGACCAGCTTTACCACGCAGCAGTCGCTGTTTGCATTCAGCGGCGGCATGAACTTCCTCGGCGACGATCCGGCCAAGGAGTTGCAGACGCGATATATCGACGAGAATCCCAATCCGATCGGCGAGAAGTACAAGCTCGACACCGCCAAGAAGGATGCCTACGACCGCGCTCACAAGCAGTACCATCCGGGCTTCCTGAAGCATCTCCAGGATCAGGGCTATTACGATCTCTTCGTAATCAATCCTGCCGGTACCATCGTTTATACGGTGATGAAGGAGCGCGATTTCGGCACCAACCTGCTGACCGGACCTTACAAGGATACCGGCCTCGCTGCTGTCTTCCAGAAGGCCTTGAAGTCGAAGGGCGATGAAGTCGCCATGTCCGAATTCGAGGCCTACGGTCCGTCCGGAGGCAATGCCGCGTCCTTCGTGGCTACCCCGATCATGCAGAATGGCCGCTCCATCGGCGTCCTTGCCTACCAGCTTCCGAATGCCCGTTTCAACACGATGTATTCGAACAAGAAGGGGCTGGGCGAAACGGGTGAGACAATTCTCGTCAGCACCAAGGGCGAGGTCATCAACGACAGCGTCCATACGTCCGCGGACGATGCACTTCACGTCGTCGTGGATTCGCCGCTGGTCAAGGCTGCAGTTGACGGGCAGGAATTGACCGGCAAGGTCGAAGGCTATCGCGATATGACGAGCTATGCGGCGGCTTCGCCACTGGAGTTTGCCGGCACGCGTTGGGCCGTCATCGCCCTGATCGGCGAGGATGAAATCGCCGCGAACCTCAGGACCACCACCCTGGTTTCGGTTGCCTTCGGTGGGCTGCTCATCCTGATCGGTTCGATTGTGGCGATCCTCTATTCACGCACGCTGACCCGTCCCATCTCCGCTCTGGTGAAGTCCATGGAGGACCTTGCCGGCGGCAATACCGATATCGATCTTCCGGGCGAGGACCGCAAGGACGAGATCGGCGACATGGTGCGCTCGGTAGCCGTCTTCCGCCGCGCCGAAATCGAGAAACGGGAGTTGGAAAGCGATGCCGAACGTCGCCGGAGGGCCGGTGACGAAGAGCGCCGTTCCCGCGATGCGGAGAAGGCTGCGGAACAGGCCGAACTGACTGAAGCGATCGACGTGCTTGGCGCAGCCCTCCAGAAGCTGGCGAGCGGCGATCTGACCGCCGTCATTCACAAGCCGCTGTCGAGCAATCTCGATCGGCTCCGGGTGGATTTCAACGCCTCGCTGCAACGGCTGTCGCACACCGTTTCCGCCGTTCATTCCAACGTCAACGAGATCAACCGCAAGAGCGGCAAGGTCGGCTCCTCCACGGCGGACCTTTCCCGCCGCACGGAACAGCAGGCCGCAGCCCTCGAGCAGACGTCCGCTTCGATCCGCCAGATCATGGAAGCGATCCGGCTGTCGTCCGACCGCGCCGAAAATGCTTCGCAGCTTGCAAGTCAGGCACGCGCCAATTCCGACCGTTCGAGCCAGATCGTCAGCGGCGCCGTCAATGCGATGGAACGCATCGAAAATGCATCGAGCGAGATTTCCAAGATCATCAACGTGATCGATGAGATCGCCTTCCAGACCAACCTCCTGGCGCTGAATGCCGGCGTTGAGGCCGCTCGTGCGGGCGAGGCCGGCAAGGGCTTCGCTGTCGTCGCACAGGAAGTCCGCGAACTTGCCCAGCGCTCTGCCAATGCAGCGAAGGATATCAAGGCGCTGATCACCAAATCCGGTGAGGAAGTGTCAAACGGCGTCGGCCTCGTTCGCGATGCCGGCGGCGTTTTGTCTGACATCGCGGGCCAGGTGGTCGAGATCGGTGATCACATCCATTCGATCGCTGGTGCGGCCCGCGAACAATCGACCAGCCTGAAGGAAATCAACTCCGCCGTCGGCCGCATGGAAGACGTGACCCAGCAGAACGCCCGCGCGGCCGAGCAGACCAATGCCGAGATGACCGGGCTGTCACGCGATGCGGAAATGCTGATGGGGCTCGTCGGTCAGTTTACGGTCGAAAAGGGCGCGATACCCTCGGAACAGCGTTTTGCAGATCTGCGGGAGACCGGCTTCAGCCGCACGGAAACGGTTGCACCTCCACCGGCCCCAGCTGGGAAGCCCGTAACCAAGCTGCGGCTTGCATCGGCGAATACTCCCGCTCCGGTACGCTCCGTGGCATCGCCGGCCCGCGCGCTGCTGGACAAGCTGTCCTCGGGCATGGGCAAGGCAAGCGCCGGGTCTAAGGGCAAGGACGAGAGCTGGGAAGAATTCTGAGCCTGTTGTCAGGGTAATGAAGCGCTTGGCCCCGCCTCGGTGCGCAATAGGGAAATCTGGTGCCGGATCTTATGAGCAGTGGCCGCAAAAACAGACGGCCTCTGCCGGGCTCCCCGGCGGAAACACCGCTCTGGACTGACTGCGGAAGATCGGCCGCCTCGGAAGTGCGTTAAAACCGACTGGCGATATTTTGGACCTTGCGCTCCCGGCTCCACACTTTAGCATTGCTGCGGAAATCGATGCAATGATCAGCGAGTGCCAGCCGTTATGACCGTGCCGTTAGTAAATCTGGAAAGCTACGATCTCCTGGAGATGGAGATGAAGGCCGAGCACCTTGATGGGCTGCATGCGCTTTCAGCCAGCATCGGGTGGCCGCACAGGAAGTCTGACTGGGCTGTGAACCTGGCCGCCGGAGACGGTATCGTGGCGGTCGATGAAAGCGGCCGTATTCATGGGTCCGCGATGTATTTCACCCTGGGCGGCGATGTTTCTGCTGTCGGCATGGTCATCGCTCACCCGCGTCTGAAGCTGGAGGGTCTGGCGACCCGCCTCATGGCAGATATCGTCGAGCGTACCGAAGATCGCCCTGTCTTCCTCAATGCATGCAACGATTCCGTTCCTTTCTATCGGTCGCTGGGTGCGCTTGCGACCGGCCCTGTGTTCCAGCATCAGGGTATTGTTGGTCCGGTCTCGCCCTCGAAAAGCAGATGCCGCCCCGCCGAGGCGTTGGATTTACCCCAGATCGTTGATTGCGATGCCGATGCCCATGGGGTGGATCGCAGCACCCTGCTGCTCGAACTCTGGCGGGTATCAGAGACGGTGGTGATCGAAAGAAGGGGCAGGGTCCGCGGTTTCGCCATGCGCCGTCAATTTGGTCGTGGCCATCTGATAGGCCCGATCATTGCGGAGAAGGAAGGTGATGCGATAGCGCTCGTCGAAGCTTTTCTGGCAGACCTCCCGGGCAGTTTCGTCCGGGTGGATACGCGCGTAAAGCACGGTCCTTTCCGTCAGTACCTCGAAACCAGCGGCCTTGTACCCATCATGAACGTGGTCAACATGACGCTTGGCCAGTTGCCGTCGCGCGGCTCCAATGCGGTGTTTGGCCTTTCCAGTCATTCGACAGGTTAGAAACCGGTGTCCCGCCTTTCCGAAAACAGGATAAGACGGCGTCAGCCCTTGGGCGCATCCGGAGCCGCTTCAGGCGCGGCGGTCTTCGACGCTGCGAGATAGCTGTCGAAGATCTGTTCCATGCTTTTCTGGTAGTTCTTCTGCACCTCCAGCCCGCTGTCGAACATGACGTTGATCATGTCGTTGAGGTTGGCTCCCGCCTGGGGCGCCGCCGCCTGCGGCTGCTCTTCCTGCGGTTTGGCGGCTGAAGCCTGCGGCTTGGCTGCGGGCGCATCAGTCTGCATGCCCGCTATCATCTCCTGAAACGCCTTGGCGAACGGGTTGTCGAAGAAGGGATTGGCGGTGGCTGGAGCCGGCTGCGGTTTTGGTGCGCCGCCGCCCATCATCTCCTGAAAGGCGCGGGTGAACGGATTGTCGAAGAAATTCGGCTGGGGCTTGGGCTGCGCCTTCGGCTGAAAGCCGGTGCTTTCGAGCCATTGCTGCATCATCGCGCCCATCGGCGTTCCGGCAAAGACGTTGGTTTCCGGAAACTGCCCGGTGGTCTGCTTGAACAGGCCGCCCATGATGGTATCGGCCATCGCCGGCATCATCTTTTTCAGGATGTCCTGACCGATGCCGGTGAACTGCGCCGCCTGCGCCGCGATGGCCCGGGACACTTCCTTGGAGCCGAAGAGTTTTTCCAGCACCTGATTGCCGTCATCGATGCCCTGCGGCGTGAACGCCTTGCTCATGTCCTCGAAATACTTGGCGTAGCTTCCGGAAGCCATGGCGCCGAGGAGGGCGGAGAAATCGTAAGGGTTGGTGACGTTGCGTTTGAAGCCGGAGGAGAATGCCGGCATGAGGGCCGCGACGGCCTTTGCCGCCTGTTCCTGGGCAAGATTGAATTGCTTGGCCATGGCGTCTATCGCCATGCCGTTCTGCGCCTGCAGCATCATCTCGAAAAGCGGCAACATCGTCGTCAGTCCCCCCGTGCTTGCAACGCATTGAAGCCACTATAGCGGGAAAATGACAGGCGAAAACCGATTTTTACGACAGGGTGAAGACGGCAACAGCTATTTTCGCTGTGAACACCTTCGGTTACGGGCGCTGATAGTGCCGCCATCATGCGATGGCGCCGAACCCGTCAGTACTGGAACTCTTCGAAGACGTGGTCGATCTCACCGTTCCAGCGGCCATGATAGAGCGCCAGAAGATCCTCGGCGAGCGTCGTCTTCTTGGCCAGAACCTCTTCGAGGGAGGCGAGGAAGATACTTTCGTCCTGGCCTTCGCGGTTGAGGCGCGCACGGGCCTTGAGGCCGCGGCTCGAAAGCTCGACCACATCGCGGGCGACATCGAGAAGGTTGCGTCCGGCGATTTCCGCCTTGAGGCCCTGAACGGGGACAGCATTGCGAAGCGCGTTGGCGTCCGCGAAGGTCCATTGACGCGTCAGTTCGTCTGCCGCCTCGAGCGCATCGTCGTTGTACAGCAGGCCCACCCAGAAGGCCGGTAGTGCGCAGATACGGCGCCATGGGCCGCCATCGGCGCCGCGCATTTCAAGGAAGCGCTTCAGCCGCACGTCGGGGAACAGCGTCGAGAGATGATTGGTCCAGTCGCCGAGTGTTGGTTCCCACTCCATGAGTTCGCCCTTCAGCGCACCGGCCATGAACTGGCGGAAAGTGATATGGGTGCAGTCGTGATAACGGCCATCGCGCACCACGAAATACATCGGCACGTCGAGCGCCCATTCCACATAGTCACCGAAGCTGAAATCGTCGGAGAGCGAGAAGGGCAGGATGCCCGAGCGCGCATTGTCGGTATCGCGCCAGATCTCGCCGCGCCAGGATTGCAGGCCGTTCGGCTTGCCTTCGGTAAAGGGTGAGGAGGCAAACAGCGCGGTCGCCAGCGGCTGCAGCTTCATGCCGACGCGCATCTTGCGGCGCATGTCGGCTTCCGAGGAGAAGTCGAGGTTCACCTGGATGGTACAGGTGCGATACATCATGTCGAGGCCGTGGCTACCGACCTTCGGCATGTAGCGGGTCATGATGTCATAGCGCGACTTGGGCATGCGCGGTGTTTCGGCAAGGGTCCACTTCGGGCTGCCGCCGATGCCGAGGAAGCGGATGCCCATCGGCTCCGCGATCTCGCGCAGGGTAGCAAGGTGACCGTTCGATTCCGCACAGGTCTGGTGGATCGTCTCGAGCGGCGCACCGGATAGTTCGAACTGGCCACCGGGCTCGATGGAGATCGCGCCCATGCCGGTGGGTTCGCCAAGCCCGATGATGTTCTCGCCGTCCATGATCGGATCCCAGCCGAGCTTTTTCTGCATGCCCTTCAGCAGCGCGGAAATGCTGGCGTCGCCGAAATAGGGAACGGGGGAGTTGTCTGCCTGGAAGAAGACGAATTTCTCGTGTTCCGTTCCGATCCGGAACGCTTCCTCCGGCTTGCTGCCGGAAGCAAGATATTCGGCCATTTCCTCAACGGAGGTGAGGGGAGTATGGTCGGTGGTATCACGAGCCATTGAGTATACCTTATCGGGTCTTGCCGGCACGCACACCGGGCCATTGGGCAAGGTGATTGGACCGGATTTCAGGACGGTGCAAGAAAAAATCTTTCAACGGCCGGTCAAAAAAATCCATCTGCGGCATGGATATCTACCATGTTTGCGTTTCGTCATATTATTGCCAGTCACCGATGGCCGCCTGCACGACGGCGAGTGCCGCGACCGCCGCCGTATCGGCCCGAAGGATACGGGGACCAAGCGGAATGGCGGTGACGAAAGACAGACTGCGCAGCAGTTCCCGCTCCTCGTCCGAGAAGCCGCCCTCCGGCCCGACCAGCACGGCCAGATGCTTCTCCTTGATCGAGGAAAGACCCGGCAGCGGGTTCTGGGTCGAACTGTCCTCGTCGCAGTAGATGATCCGGCGCTCCGCCGGCCAGCGTTCAAGCAGATCTTTCAACCGCTGCGGGGCAAGCACCTGTGGAATGGCAAGGATGCCGCATTGCTCGGCCGCCTCGACCGCATTGGCCTGCAACCGCTCGAGGCTGGTGATCTTGCCCTGCACATGCTGGGTCATCACCGGCTGCAGCACTCCGGCCCCCATCTCGACGGCCTTCTGGATCAGGTAGTCCATTCGCCCGACCTTGAGGGGTGCGAACAGGAAACTGAGATCGCAATCCGCAGGCTGCGGACGGGTCTGCTCGACGGGAAGAAGAACGATCTTCTTGCGCGAGGGAAAGGTAAGTTTCGCCTTCCATTCTCCGTCGCGACCGTTGAACACGAGGATCTCGGCATCTTCGGTGAGCCGCAGGACGTTGGCGAGATAGTTGAACTGCTCGGATGTCGTCTCGAAGCCCTGATTGGGCCTGATGTCGTTTTCGACGTACAGTCGTTGCATCCGGTAATTCGCGCGCATTTCTCGTCCCAGGGGTTACAGGAAGAGCTGGAACATAACCCAGAAGATCACGGCTGCAAGTAGCGCGGAGGCGGGAACCGTAATGATCCACGCGGCGATGATGCTGAGGAAATGCGAACGGCGCACGAGAAGACGCCGACGGGTCTCGTCCGGATCGCGCTCCCGCGTGTCCTCGATTTCCCAGTAGTCGGCCTTCATCTTCATGTATTCGATGCGCCGCCGCGAATGGCGGGTATACCATTCGCGGAAGAAGCCGACGCCGAACACCGCGCCGACGGCGATATGGGTCGAGCTCACCGGAAGACCGAACCATGAGGCGAAAATGACCGTGGTCGCGGCCGAAAGCGACACGCAATAGGCCCGCATCGGGTTGAGCTTGGTGATCTGTTCGCCGACGAGGCGAATGAGGCGGGGGCCGTAAAGCAGAAGCCCCATCGAAATGCCGAAGGCGCCAATGGCGGTCACCCAGATCGGTGGAACGATCGCCGCGGCAATTTCCTGCACCCGCGTGGCATGCACCACCGCGACCACCGGCCCGATCGCATTGGCCACGTCATTGGCGCCGTGGGCGAAAGAGAGGAGCGCGGCGGAGAAAACGAGCGGCAGGCGGAAAAGCTTGCGCAGCGACTGGTTGCGGTTTTCAAGGCCGGCCGCTTGGTGCCTGATCAGTGGAACGCTGCCGAGCCACGCCAGCAGTCCGCTGCCGAGGCCGAGAAGCATCGCCTGCGTCTGGCCTATGCGGAACACCTGGCCTATGCCCTTGATCGTGAGATAGGTGGCGAAAGCGCCGGTCATCACGCCGATCAGAACAGGTACCCAGCGCTTTGCCGCTGCGATCTTGTCCTGCCGATAGGTGATGAATTCCTCGATGAAATAGAGGATCAACGCGGCGATTGCCCCGCCGAGCAGCGGCGACAGCATCCAGCTCGCGGTAATGCCGAGGAGCGCGCTCCAGCTGACGGCTGAAAAGCCGCCGGCAGCCACGCCCGCGCCCATGACAGCGCCGACGATCGAGTGGGTTGTCGAAACGGGTGCCTTCGCCCAGGTGGCGATGTTGATCCAGAAGGCGGCGGCGAGAAGCGCCGACATCATCGCGAAAGAGAAGGCCTGCGGCACCTCGATCCGGTCAGGGGCAAGGATGCCCTTCGAGATGGTCGAGATGACGTCGCCGCCGGCAATCATTGCACCGGCAATCTCGAAGACTGCGGCAAGCGCCAGCGCGCCGGCAAGCGGTATGGCCCGCGCGCCGACGGCAGCGCCGACATTGTTCGTCACGTCGTTCGCGCCGATGTTCATCGCCATGTAAGCGCCGATCGCGGATGCGGCGATCACGAGGGCCGCGCCCGGCTGGCCGGTCACGTAGATGCCGGAAAAGATCGTGACGAGAACGAGGAAAAAGAGGCCGATGCCCAGGGGAATGATGCGCCGGGAAACCTGCTGCGCAGCCTGCTCGACGTAAGTGACCTTGTCGAGGTCCTTGTCGAGTGTCGGCTTGACGAGCGTTGGCGGAGGCTTGGCCATCGGTCGGTTTGGTTCCTCTTTGTCGCAGGCCTGCCGTGCGAACTTGACGGGCATGACCGCAGCCAATCCCTCTCTCGCATCGTGCCCTTTATTGTTCCCCGGGAAGGTTCTTCTTCGGTGCATCGATGGCACCGTTATTGCCGTTTGCTATTAGCAAAGACAGGATAATTCAATATGATGTTTTTGTAATAGTCTTGTTATTCGCCGGCTTCCGGGATCGGGTCGGGCTGGATGCCGGAAAATTTCTGGGCGAACTTGTGGAACAGCACCTTGAGTTCGGGTTCCTGCACGCGGGCGGCGGCCTCTTCGCAGTTCACCCATTCGCTGCGCCGCATGCCCTTTTCGGGGAAGTCCGTCAACTCGTTCCTGACTTCGAGCGTGTGCACCTGAACACGGCAATGGATCTTGAGCCCGCCTTCCATGCCCTTGAGATAGTCGTAGTGACCGATTGGCTTCTCGGCGACCTTCCCCTTCACGCCAGCTTCTTCATAAGCTTCGCGTTCCGCGACCGCATAACCCTTCTTTCCCGACATCGGCCAGCCTTTGGGTATAACCCACCGTCCGGTGTCGCGACTTGTCAGAAGCAAGACTTCGGGTTCCGTCTGCTTCTTGCGCAAACGGTAGCAAATGGCGGCATATTGCTGTCTCGGCGGACGACGCAGCATGAGCTGGACCTCATTGGCTATACGGCTGACAATGGTCAATGAAAGGGGCACCTCGATTCGTCATTTACCTTTCGATTTTGTCAGCTCCGAAAATGTCACCTTTTTGACAATCAGGAGAATCATTGCGACAAAACCTGCGTCCATTAGGGGGACACAGTGCCTTCCTCGTCAAGCGATTGGTCAGGAACGCCCTGGCTAAAATTGGGCAAATTTGTCGAGATTGACCACTTTGGTCTCTTTCGGCTTGCCTGACCAGTGCATAAGCCCTTCGATCACTCCATCGGCAGTTTTCGACTGCGCTCGGAAAATGGCTGCATCGCGTTCCTTGGCGAGGCTTGTCAGTTCTGCCAGAGCGTTTGCGGGGATGATTCCTCGCACGCCTTCCATCAGGAACATGCTGCGATCGTTGCCGCTGTCGCCCGCCACGATCACCTCATCAGGGGTGACGTCGATCCGCTCGCAGAGCCATGCAAGCGCGGCTCCCTTGTCTGCATTGGCCGGCAGGATGTCGAGATCGCGATTGCTCGAATAGACGATGCGTACGGAAAGCCCTTCATTATTCAGCTTGGCGAACAGGTTGTCGAGTTCCTGCGTGCTGGCATCGTGCAGATACCAGCTGGACTTGAAGCGATGCTGATAGCGCTCCGGCTGGCGCACAATGCCACGCTCGTTCATGACCAGCGCCTCGATCCGCCGGGCGTCGTAACCTGTCGCGGCAAGTGCGCGATCGTAATCCTCGCCGATATCGGCCAGCGAGTTGGAAAGGAGCATGGTGCCGACGCCGCCGATCAACGCGTCTGCCCGCGGCAGTTCCTCTTCCTCCGTGAAGGCAAGGATGTCGTCGATCAACCGGCCGCTGTTATAGACCAGCAGCGGTCGGTGGGATGGATCGAGACTCTGCCAGTAACGGCTGAACCGGCGAGAGGCATCCCTGTCGCCGGCGAGCGTTCCATCCAGATCGGCGGAGAAAAGACGGAAGGGCATCTCAGTCGCCATCGTTCCAGGGCTCTGCCCAGTCCGCCTCGTCGAGCGCCTGCGCGACGGGGCGCCCCTCCACCAGCGCCACGAGTTGCTGTGCAATGCCGGTCCAGGTGAAAAGGCTGCGTGCCTTGTGGGCGCCCATGCGCGAAAGTCGACCATAAAGCCGTGGATGCTTGAACGGCTTCATCATGGTAATGCCGAGATCTTCCCGGTCGAATGGATCGGCAAACAGGGCATGTCGACCGTAACTGACCGCCCGGAAAAGCCCGCCATGGATGGTGACGACGGTCGGCGTGCCGCTCGCCATGGCCTCGACGGCGGTCATGCCGAAGGGTTCGTAGCGGCTGGACAACACGAAGAGATCGGCTGCGCGATAGTAATCGGGCAAATCCTCGTCCGGGATGAAACTGGAGAATTCCACCCGGTCGGAAAGGCCGAGTTCCGCGATCTGATCCTTCAGCTTCTGCAGGATGGCGGCTTCCTGAGCATCCATGTTTTCACCGCCGAGCGCCAGCCGAAGCCGCGCCTCCGGCACACGTTCCGCCAGCACCGAGAAGCCGTCGATCAGCAGGTCGTAGCCCTTGTTGGTTGCAAGCCGGCCAAGCGCAAGCACGGTCTTGCCGGAAAATCCGAGCCGGTTGCGGATCATCTGACGTGAGGATTCGGAAACGGGATAGAAGCGGTTGTCGTCATATCCCGGCGGGATCATGTGCACCCGGTTCCGGTTCAGCCCGTAATCCTCGATCAGCATGTCGAGCTGGATCGGCGTGGTCGCGATCACCAGCTGACAGCTTCGGTAGACGATCAGTTCATGCTGGATGCGCTCCTTGAAGTTGAACTCCAGCTCGAACTTGTCGGCCCGTTCCGGATAGTCCGTCTCCATCTGCCGTTTCTTCCATAGGCCGAGCGAATGCGGCGTATGGACGTGGGGAATGTTCAGCGCTTCGGAAAGCCGCTGGCCCGCCACGCCGGCATCCCAGTAGTGGCTGTTGATGAAGAGATACGACAGGCCCTCCCGGCGGATGAAGCGCAGGGCCTTCTCGTTCCATTCGTTGAGGTGGCGGTGGAGATATTCCTTCGGAATGAAATCGCGCCCGCCGCAGGGGATGCGGATCACCCGGACGTCGTCGTCCACCGTGTCGATTTCCGGCTGGTCCTCGAAGCGGCGGGTATAGATATCGACCTTGTGACCGAGCTGTGCGAGCTTCTTGGCAAGCTCCAGAACATAGACAACCTGACCGCCGGTGTCGGCGGCGCCAAGCGGCGGATGGGCGGCTACGTAGCCATGGGTGGAGACCAGCGCAATGCGCGGCGTCTCGTGAACGTCCAGCACCATATCAAACCCCTATTGAGCAATTACGTTTCGCAAGAACGGAAAACGAACGCTCAAAACGGGGCAATGTTCCCTCGAATGAGAAAAAAACTCCGCCGCCCATCTCTTTGTCCATTCTTTCTATGGCCAAAGAGACAGGCGGAAGAAGGACTTAGTGCCCTTCGGAGTGGCTTTTGCGGATGCGCCGGACCACCCACCAGACGCCGAGAACGGCGATCGGCACTGACACACCGGTGATGACCGCGGGATCGACCGGCAGCACGTCATGGCTGACAGCCTTCGATGCGTAGCCCACGAGGCCGACGATGTAATAGGAGATCGCCGCCACCGAGAGGCCTTCGACGGTCTGCTGCAGGCGAAGCTGCATTTCCGCGCGCCGGTTCATCGTGTTTAGAAGGTCGGAGTTCTGACGTTCCAGTTCCACGTCGATCCAGCTTCTGACAAGTCCGGTCGCGCGCGACAGCTTGCGCGACAGGTTTGCCTGTCTTTCCTCAACCGACTGACAGGTGCGCATGGCGGGAGCCAGCCGGCGTTCCAGGAAGGAGCCGAGCGTTTCGTAACCGGGCACAGGCGTCTCGTCGAGCGTCTTGATGCGCTCGCCGACGATGCCGTCATAGGCGCGGCTGGCGCCGAAGCGATAGAGGCTGAGCGCCGCATTGGCCTCGAGTTCGGCGGCAAGCCGGGTGATTTCGGCCAGAATGCCGTCGGCCTCTGCGCGCGCATGCATCTTCATCTGCTGCGTGACGCCGGTCAGGCCATCCTCGATCCGTCGGATTTCGGGTGAAAGCGTCTGCGCCAGCGGCAGGCCGAGCATTGCGAGCGTCCGGTAGGTCTCGATGTCGAGCAGACGCTGCACCAGTGCACCGCGTCCGGCTTCCGTCAGGCTGCGGTCGATGAGCAGGATGCGGGTCAGCCCATCGCCATCCTGCCGGAAGTCGGTCAGCACCGAGGCCTGCCCGTTCTTCAGGTGGCTATAACAGAGGCTCGCGGGGTCGAACATGGTCATGGCCTCGTCCGTCTCCGGACCTTCCGGCCGGATTTCCAGCCGAATACCGGACATCAGCGGACCGGGCGGCGAAAAGCCGTCGCCAAACGGGTGCGAAATCACCTCGCCGCCGAATTTCTCCGGCAGCGGCCCGTCCCAGAACCAGGTCGAAAACTCGGTGTGTCGCTCCCAGCGCAGTGTTCCCTGTCCCCAGGGCATGGCATGGTGGCGGGCGTTCTTGTCCGGCGGCGCAACGCCGCGGGCGCGAGAGACTTCCGTCAGGACGCTATGATGCACCGCCGAACCGCCATCCATGGTGAAGGCGAGCTGGAAGATGACGCGAGAGGATTTGACCAGAGCATAAGGCCGTGCATGAATTTCCCCGAGCGCCAGCGCCCGTTCCGGCGCGACCGGAAATGCGAAGTTCCCCTTTGACATCAATTGCCTCCATGCGCCGACAGTCCCGACCTCCTTAGCAAATGTCAGATGGGGATGTCAGCGGTCTGTTTGCCGCACCGCAACAGAATGACGCGGGAACGCGCCATTGCCACACTCCGGGCAACACCCGTCAAGCGCATGGACGGCCTATGCGAAAGTGGACAAATAATTTGACCAATTCGCTTTCCGCTTGCTAGATAGCGCAACTGAGGAGGACGCGGGTTGAGCGAGAGGGACGAGGGGCTTTTTGCCCAGATCAGCCATAGCCGGACAGCGGCTGAAGTGGTTCAGCAGATCGAGAGCCTGATCCTTGACGGGGTCTTGCGCGATGGCGACCGGCTGCCGGGAGAGCGCGACATGGCGCAGGCCTTCGACGTTTCCCGGCCGATCCTGCGCGAGGCGCTGAAGGAACTGGAGGCGCGCGGCCTCGTCGTCAGTCATCACGGCGGCGGCACCTATATCGCCGATATCATCGGCCAGGTGTTTTCGAAGCCGATCACCGAACTGATCTCCCGGCATGCGCGGGCGACACGCGACTATCTCGAATATCGCCGCGAACTCGAAGGACTGACGGCGGAACTCGCAGCGCGCCGCGCCACCGATACCGACCGGGCGCTGCTGTCGCGCATCGTCGACGACATGAAGCAGGCGCATGAAAGCGGCAATGCGGAAGACGAGCTTGCCGCCGATGTCGAGTTTCACAACGCCATCGGCGAGGCCGCGCACAACATCATCCTGCTGCACACCATGCGGGCATGCTACCGCCTGCTTTCCGAAGGCATCTTCTTCAACCGCAAGGCCGTCTTCGCGCTGCACAATGCTCGTGAACGCCTGCTCGAACAGCACCTCGCGATCCATGACGCCATCGTCGGCGGTCAGGCGGACGAAGCCAAGAAGGCGGCCCAGTCGCACATAGATTTCGTCATGCAGGCTGTCGATGAGTCCGTCCGCGCCGACGAGTGGGGGCGTGTGGCGAAGCTTCGCCTGATCCGCCGCGATGGCAATTCATCCCAGGGACGCGGGTCCCGAAACAACAATCAACTCAAGACAAACGACAAGCCGGAGGCTTCATCATGATCCCGGAAAACCAGTCGACGCGGCCGCGTGTCGGCCTCTTCGCCACCTGTCTGGTCGATCTCTTCCGCCCGAGCGTCGGATTTTCCGCCGCGAAGCTGATCGAGGATGCGGGCTGCGAGGTGCATGTGCCGATGGCGCAGACCTGTTGCGGTCAGCCGGCCTATAATTCCGGCGACCGGAAGGATGCGCGGGATCTGGCGATCCAGGTCATCGAATTGTTCGAAGGCTACGACTATGTCGTTGTACCCTCCGGTTCCTGCGGCGCCATGCTGAAGCATCACTATCCCGAGATCTTCAAGGGCGATGTGAAATGGGAAGAGCGCTGTCGGCGCTTCTCGGACAAGGTGTTCGAACTCGTTTCATTCCTGACCGACATCAGAGGCATGACCTGCGTCGAAGCCCGTCTTTCCGGCAGCGTCACCTATCACGACAGCTGTTCTGGCCTGCGTGAACTCGGCGTGCAGAAGCAGCCGCGCAAGCTGCTTGCCTCCGTCGAAGGGCTGGAGCTGAAGGAAATGGCCGGCAGCGATGTCTGCTGCGGTTTCGGCGGCACTTTCTGCGTCAAATATTCCGATATCTCCGGCACCATCGTCGGCAAGAAGACGGCGACCATCGAGGCGACGGGCGCCGACATGCTGCTCGCCGGCGACATGGGCTGTCTGATGAACATGGCCGGCAAGCTGAAGCGCGAGGGCTCGAAGGTGGAGGTTCGCCACGTCGCGGAGGTGCTGGCAGGCATGACGGATACGGCGCCGATCGCCGGCACAGGGAAGTAAGGGGAGGGAGAGCCCATGCAGTTTACTGCGCCGCAGTTCAAGGAAAATGCCGCCCGCGCGCTTCACGATCCGCAGCTTCAGAAGGCGCTGAAGAATGTCGAGCAGGGCTTCATCGCCAAGCGCGCCGCAGCCGTTGCGGCGCTTCCGGAGTTCGATCGGTTGCGCGACCGCGCCCGCGAGATCAAGAACCACACGCTCGCCCATCTCGATCTTTATCTCGAAGCCTATGAGCGCAAGGTGATCGCGGCCGGCGGGCATGTGCACTGGGCGGAAAGCGCCGAGGATGCGCGCCGCATCGTCATGGACATCTGTCGCAGGGTGAAGGCGAAGACCGTCACCAAGGGCAAGTCGATGATTACCGAGGAAATCAACCTCAACGAATATCTCGAAGCGCAGGGCGTTGAGCCGGTCGAGACTGATCTCGGGGAATACATCATCCAGCTTCGCGGCGAACATCCGAGCCACATCATCGCGCCGGCCGTTCATCTGAACAAGGAGCAGGTGGAGGAGGATTTCCGCCGCGTCCACACCCATCTCGATGCGAAACGCGACCTGACTGCTCCCGAAACGCTGCTGGCGGAAGCCCGCGAAGTACTGCGCAAGCGCTACTTTCAGGCCGATGTCGGCATTACCGGCGCGAATTTCCTGATCGCCGAAACCGGCTCGTCGGTCATCGTCACCAATGAGGGCAATGGCGATCTCACCCAGACGCTGGGCAAGGTGCATGTGGTCGTCGCGTCTATAGAAAAGATCGTGCCGACGCTGGAGGACTGTTCGCAGATCCTTCGCCTGCTTGCCCGTTCCGCCACCGGTCAGGACATGTCGGTCTACACCACCTTTTCGACCGGTCCGAAGCGGACGGAAGATCCCGATGGTCCCGACGAATACCACGTCGTGCTGCTCGACAATGGCCGCACCTCGATGCTCGGCACCGATTTCGAGGAGATGCTGCGCTGCATCCGCTGCGGCGCCTGCATGAACCACTGTCCGGTCTATCACGCTGTCGGCGGCCACGCCTATGGCTCGGTTTATCCCGGTCCGATGGGGGCGGTGCTGACGCCCTCGCTGTTCGGGGTCGACAAATCGGGCCACCTGCCGAATGCCTCGACCTTCTGCGGGCGCTGCGAAAGCGTCTGCCCCATGTGCATCCCGCTGCCGAAGATGATGCGCCACTGGCGCGAGCGTGAATTCGAGCGCCATCTCACACCGGCCGCAAGCCGCTATGGTCTATCGGTCTGGGCCTTCTTCGCGAGAAGGCCGAAGCTTTACCGGATGGCCACTTCGCTCGGCGCAAGCGTCCTTTCCGCGCTCGGCGGCAGCAGGCACCGTATCGCAGCGCTGCCGCTCGCCGGCGGCTGGACGAAATACCGCGACCTGCCCGCGCCGGAAGGCGGCACATTCATGCAGCAATGGGCAGCCCGGCAGGCGGGCAAACGGAGAGCATGACCATGAACGGCAAGGAAGCCATCCTCCACAAGATCCGCTCCTCACTGAAGGTGCCGTCGAACGATACCGTTCGCGAGGCAAGCGTCGCCGCGCGTCTGGCGGATCATCCCACCGGTATTATTCCAGCGCGTGGCCAGTTGCCGCCGGAAGAGCGTCTCGCTCTCTTCGTGTCCATGGCGGAAAAGTACAGTGCGACGACGGAAAGAATCGAGACGCTCGATGCCCTGCCGGCCGCCGTCAGCGACTATCTCAAGCGCCGCAACCTGCCGGCCGCGATCCGTATCGGCAAGGATCCTCGGCTTGCCACGGCACCGTGGTCGAGCGAAGCGACGCTCGAAATCCGGCACGGCGCCTCGGACGGGCATGATCTTGCCGCCGTCAGCCATGCCTTCGGTGCGATTGCGGAAACCGGCACGCTGGCCCTGCTTTCAGGACCCGACAATCCAGTAACGCTGACCTTCCTGCCGGAGCACCACATCGTCGTGCTGCGGGCCGATGAGGTTTCCGGAGACATGGAAAGCGTATGGGCGCGGTTCCGCGCCGTTCGCGGCGGCGATATGTCCCGCACGGTGAACTTCGTCACTGGCCCCTCGCGCTCGGCAGACATCGAGCAGACCCTGCTGCTCGGCGCGCACGGTCCCCGCGCGCTGCACATCGTCATCGTCGGGCCTGCCGCTGTGAACTGAAAGGCTCTACCGCTCCCAATAGGGCACGTGGCCGTAGAGTTCGGCGAGATAGTCGATGAACAGGCGCACCTTGGCCGGCAGGAACTGCCGGCTGGGGTAGACGGCGGATAGCGTGACATTGTGCGAGCCCTCATAGGCCGGCAGGACCTGCACCAGCCGGCCGGTCTTCAGCTCCTCGCCGATGTCCCAGGTGGAACGCAATGCGATGCCGAGGCCGGCGATCACTGCCTCGCGGATGACTTCGCTGGAATTGGTGATCAGCATGCCCTCCGGCCGGATGTTGAGCGTGCCTTGCGGTCCCTCCAGTCGCCAGACGTCGTGGTTGTGGGCGGGCAGGCAGCGGTGCCGTTTCAGGTCGTCGATGTTCCGAGGCATGCCGTGCGCCGTGATGTAATCCGGCGAGGCGCAGAGCAGACGTCGGACGGGGGCGAGCCGCTTCGCCACCAGTGTCGAGTCGGTCAGTTCCGCGATGCGGATCGCCAGATCGAAACCGCCACCGACGATGTCGGTGAATTCGTCGGACAGTACCAGCTGGATGGCGAGATCCGGATGCGCATCCATGAAGGCCTTGAGATGCGGCGCGATATGCATGCGGCCGAAGGAGGTGGGTGCCGATATCTTCAGCGTCCCCGAGACCTCCGACGAGCGTCCGGAGGCGTAGGTCTCTGCTTCCTCAATGCCGGCAAGGACGGCAAGGATGCGCTGGTGAAAGCCTTGTCCCGCCTCCGTCAACGAGATCTGCCGGGTTGTACGCTGCAGGAGCCGCGTTCCCAGCCGGTCTTCCAGCCGCTTGATGCGCTTCGACACAACGGCAGGTGACAGCCCCAGATCGCGCGCCGCCATCGACATGCTGCCTGTCGCGATAACCCTGGCGAAGACTTCGAGGTCGCCGAGATTTGTCATGAGTATTCCATATTGTTTCCAATTTTGTCATAAGTGTATAGCATTTGCACGACCTTGGTTGAAGTGGTAAAGAAACAATACCAGTTAATGAAGCGGCTGGGCGGATGTATCTCTGAAACGTCCGCACTTGGGGGGAGACATGACCGAGGCGATTGCGTTTCTGCAGCCGAATGCCGCCATTCTCGCGCGGCGCAAGGAGATCATTGCCGATCTCGCCGAACTCGTGCCTGCCGAGCGGTTGGTGCATGAGCCGGTCGAACTCGTTCCCTTCGAAACCGATGGTTTCCTAGCCTATCGCCGGCGGCCTCTTGCGGTGGTGTTGCCCGAAACGACGGCACAAGTCGCAGCCGTGATGAAATACTGTCATCGCTATGGCATTCCGGTCGTGCCGCGCGGCGCCGGTACCTCGCTTTCGGGCGGCGCCATTCCCCAGGAAGACGCGGTGGTGCTGGGTCTTTCGGCCATGTCGCGCATTCTCGATATCGACTATGCCAATCGATGCGCCACCGTTCAGGCAGGCGTTACCAATCTCTCCATTTCCGATGCGGTCGGTGTCGATGGCTTCTTCTACGCCCCCGATCCCAGTTCGCAGCTTGCCTGCACGATCGGCGGCAATATCGCCATGAATTCGGGCGGTGCGCACTGTCTGAAATACGGTGTCACCACCAATAACCTGCTCGGCGTTAAGATGGTGCTGGTCGACGGCACGGTGATCGAACTCGGCGGCAAGGCGCTGGATGCGGCAGGTTACGATCTGCTCGGTCTCGTCTGCGGTTCTGAAGGCCAGCTCGGTATCGTCACCGAGGCGACGGTGCGGCTGCTCGCCAAGCCGGAAGGCGCGCGGCCCGTCCTGTTCGGCTTCGACAGCGCGGAAGCCGCCGGTTCCTGCGTCGCCGATGTCATCGGCGCCGGCATCGTGCCTGTCGCCATCGAATTCATGGACAAGCCGGCGATCGGCATCTGCGAGGCTTTCGCCAAGGCCGGTTATCCGCTCGATGTCGAGGCGCTTCTGATCGTCGAGGTGGAAGGTTCCGAAGCGGAGATGGACGCCATGCTGGCCGACATCTGCGATATCGCCCGCAAGCACGGGGTGAAGACCGTGCGTGAAAGCCAATCCGCGACCGAGGCGGCTCTGATCTGGAAGGGTCGAAAATCGGCTTTCGGCGCGACCGGCCGCATCGCCGATTACATCTGCATGGATGGCACGGTGCCGCTCAGCCAGCTTGCCGATGTGCTCCGGAAAACTTCCGAGATCACCGATCGCTACGGTCTTCGCGTCGCCAATGTCTTCCATGCCGGCGACGGCAACATGCATCCGCTGATCCTCTACAATATCAACGATCCCGAAGATGCAGCCCGCGCCGAGGCTGCGGGCATGGAAATCCTCAAGCTCTGCGTCGATGCTGGCGGCTGTCTCACCGGCGAGCATGGCGTGGGCATCGAGAAGCGCGACCTCATGCGGCACCAGTATGCCGAGGCCGATCTTGCCCAGCAGATGGCCGCACGCGCCGCCTTCGACCCGACCTGGATCCTCAACCCTTCCAAGGTCTTTCCGCTGGAGGGCCGGGGGTGACGGATTTGTTTGTTGCACCTGTAAGCGCTTTCCCTCACCCGATTGTCCGCTTCTTCTGCCTGATCCATCCGGCAGAAGGTAAGTGCGCGGGACATCCCGGAGGCATTGCATGCTGATCCCGCAGTCGGAAATCGAGGCCGCGGCAATGATCCGTGCCCATGCCGAAAAAGCCGTGCCGCTCGCCATATCCGGCGGCGGAACGCGCGCCTGTCTAGGCAACGCCGTTTTGGGTGCTGCCGAGCTGCGATCGACCGGGCTTACCGGTATCGTTACTTACAATCCGGCGGAAATGGTCCTGACCGCGCGAGCCGGAACGCCGCTTGCCTATATCGAATCGGCGATATCCGTTCATGGCCAGTCACTGGCCTTCGAACCCGCCGATCACCGGGGCATGATGGGAACGATGGGCCAGCCGACGGTTGGCGGGGTCTTTGCCACCAATACTTCCGGTCCCCGCCGGTTCACGGCCGGCGCCGCGCGGGACCATCTGCTTGGTGTACGCTTCGTCAATGGCCACGGGGAAGTCATCAAGGCTGGCGGCCGGGTGATGAAGAACGTCACCGGTCTCGATCTGGTCAAGCTGATGGCCGGCTCCCACGGCACGCTCGGCCTGCTGACTGAAGTGACCTTCAAGGTGTTGCCGCAGCCGAAGACGGCCGTGACGATCGTGGTGTCAGGTCTCGAAGATGCCGAGGCGGCAAAGGCGATGGCGGAAGCCATGGCGCTGTCGGTCGAGGTATCGGGGGCCGCCCACCTGCCGGAAACCGTTCGCAGCCGCTTCATCGGCGGGGCGCTGAAGGATGGCCCGGCCACCGTCCTCAGGCTGGAAGGCATTGAAGCCTCCGTTGCCGTCAGGGCCGACAAGCTCGCGATGGCGCTCGCATCGCACGGTCCCGTATCGCGGCTCGATCCGGAACAGACGGCCTGGCTCTGGCGCGAGATTCGTGACGTCCATCCTTATGCCGATGGCACGGAGCGGCCGCTCTGGCGCGTGTCGGTCGCCCCCTCCGAAGGCTGGAAGCTCGTCGCCGCACTCCGGCTGGAAGCGGGGATCGATGCTTTCTATGATTGGCAAGGTGGCCTGGTGTGGATGCGCATGGAGGCCGATCCCGAGGCGGATCTGTTGCGGCGCTACGTGAAGGCCGCCGGAGGCGGTCATGCGACGCTGGTGAGAGCCCGCTCGTCCGTTCGTGCCGGTGTGTCCGCCTTCGAGCCGCTGTCGCCTGCAGTCGCCTTGCTTTCGGAGCGGGTCCGGGAGAAATTCGACCCGCGCGGCATCTTCAACCCCGGCCGTATGGTCAAAGGAGATATGAAATGACGGATCCGATCTCGCCACTTCCCGGCTCTGAGCGTCCGGACGGCTGGCTGGAACCCGGCAAGCTCAATGTCCAGCTTGTCTATGCCCTTTATCTCCTCGGCTTCGTCATCGGTATCAGCACCATCATCGGGGTCATCTTCGCCTATCTGAACCGCGGCAAGGCGGGCGGCTGGGTCGATACGCACTACACCTGGGCCATCCGCACCTTCTGGATCGGCCTGCTTTACGGGGTGATCTCGGTGCTGTTGACGGTCGCGGTGATCGGCGTTCTGCTTGGCATCGCCACGGTCGTCTGGGTCGTCGTCCGCTGCATCATCGGTCTTCAGAAAGCCTCAGCCGGCCAGCCGATCGACAAGCCGCAGAGCTGGTGGATCTGACGCTCGATACACAGGAACACGCGGGAGCAAGGCGAGGGAGCCGCCGCCCGCCGGGAGGCAGGACGTGCAAACCAATTTCACCGCAGAACAGCTGACGGATCCGCATATCGCCGAGGCGGAAAGCATTCTGCGCAAATGCGTGCATTGCGGTTTCTGCACGGCCACCTGTCCCACCTATGTGACGCTTGGCAATGAGCTGGACAGCCCTCGCGGCCGTATCTACCTCATCAAGGACATGCTGGAAAACGGCAGACCGGCCGACAAGGATCTGGTGACCCATATCGACCGCTGTCTTTCCTGCCTTGCCTGCACGACGACCTGTCCATCCGGCGTCGATTACATGCATCTGGTCGATCACGCGCGCATTCACATCGAAAAGACCTACCGCCGCCCGTTGGTGAACCGGCTGACCCGCGCGGTGCTGGCGATGACTCTTCCTTACCCCGCGCGCTTCCGAGCTGCTCTCCGGCTTGCGCGGCTCGGGCGCCCGTTCTCCGGTCTGCTGAAGCGGGTGCCGGCATTGCGGCCGCTCGGCGCCATGCTGGACCTCGCGCCGGCCTCCGTGCCCCCGGTTTCCGCGATTGCCCGGCCGGCAGTGCATCCGGCAGCGGGAGAGCGCCACGGCCGGGTCGCGATCCTCACCGGTTGCGCCCAGGGCGTCCTCGATCCGGGCATCAACGCCGCGACGGTTCGTCTGCTGACGCGTCTCGGCATCGAGGTCGTCGTGCCGGAAGGGGAGGGCTGTTGCGGCGCTCTTGTCCACCACATGGGCCGCGAGGAGCAGGCTCTTGCCAGTGCAAGGCGCAATGTCGATGTCTGGATCCGCGAGATCGATGACGACGGGCTGGACGCCATCGTCATCACCGCGTCCGGCTGCGGCACGACGATCAAGGATTACGGCCACATGCTACGCCTCGATCCGCACTATGCCGGTAAGGCCGAACGCGTCTCCGCTCTGGCAAAGGACGTGACCGAATATCTTTTGACACTCGAGTTGCCGGTGCAGGAGCGGAAGAACCTGACGGTCGCCTATCACTCCGCCTGTTCCCTGCAACACGGGCAGAAGGTGACCATGGCGCCGAAGACGCTTCTGAAAAATGCGGGCTTCACGGTGCGCGATCCGGCCGAGGGCCATCTCTGTTGCGGTTCCGCCGGCACCTATAACATCATGCAGTCGGAGATCTCGGCCAAGCTCAAGGCACGCAAGGTGAAGAACCTTGAAGCGACGAAGCCCGACGTGATCGCTGCCGGCAACATCGGCTGTCTCACCCAGATCGCCTCGGGAACCTCGGTCCCCATCGTGCACACGGTCGAGCTTCTGGATTGGGCCTATGGCGGGGAGAAACCCCCAGGATTGGCCTGACGGTTCGATCTGATCATTCATGCTTTTTAAGGCAATGCTGATGCAGATTTCTTCCGTCGGAACCTGATTTGCCGACCGGAAGGAAAGATCGAATGCGCGCCGTGACCACTGGCCTCGCCATCCTGCTGCTTGCCGCATCCTCTCCGGTTCACGCGGCCGAACGTCTCTATTGCGCGGCCGCTGACGAGGTCCTGAGGCTGTCGATCGAAAGCGATATCAGCGCAAGCGATAAAGGCAAGCTGGTGAACTTCCGGGGCGTGGTCGGTATCAAGGATGAAAAGGTGCCGCCGGCGTTTCGTCACCTGCGTTTCGATACTCCCGTACTCGCCCAGCAGTCGATGAATGACCAAGAGCTTCGCCTGCAGCTATCGTCGCACCTGCAGGACAAGCAACTGGTCGGCAGTTTCGAACTGACGATCTTCGTCACGTCCACCCGGAAGAATGAACGTTTCCAGGGCAACTACGACATCAGGATATCGACGTCGCCAGATAACAAAACCCCGCGCGACATTGTCCTGTCACACGGGGCTTCGGTCGTCTGCGATCTGCACTAAGCCCTGCGTCGCAAGGCCTCAGCGGCTCAGAAGTGGAAGGTAATACCGGCGTTGACCGCGTTGGTCATGACGTCGGTCTTCAGCGAAGCACCGCTGTCGATGTCGACGTCAACCCACGAGTAGTTACCCTTGTATTCTACAAAGGCCGACCAGCGGTCGGTGAACTGATAGGCCACGCCGGCCTGTGCCTGAATGGTCGCACCGCCGACCTGGAATTCCGAGGTAACGCCCGACGGGCGGGTGACTTCGACATGCGGGATGTTGATACCAGCGCCGGCGCCGACATAAGGCACGAACTTGGTGCCTTCGATCGGGAAGCGGTAAAGCGCGTTCAGCGTAAGCAGGTTCAGGCCGTCGGTGAATTCGAAGTGGCTCCAGCCGGCTTCGGCGCGGGTGCTGTCGTTGCTGTAGACCTTGGCATGGCTGTAGTCGATCGAGACACCGAGGTTCGGCTGGCCGAGATCTTCCAGCCACCAGGTGCCACGGAAGCCGTAGTAGGGAGGCATCGAGAAGGACTTGCCTTCCCAGCCGGCGGTGAAGTCCGGCTGGTCGGAGACTTCAACGTCGCTGTGGGGTGCTGACTGGGCGCCACCGTAAGCGGAGATCGTCATTTCTGCATGGGCGAGCGACGCAGAGAGAGCGACGGCGGCAGCCGATGCACAGAGCAGGAAACGAAGTTTGATGTTCATGGTGGCGACCCGAAAAATCTAGTTATGACTGACAAGTTTTATATGGGAATTTCGGCGGCAAGTCTGTTTCCATTTTGCATCACCAATCCGTGAAAGCGGCGGCTGACGTCCGGCAAACAGCCTTTTGTCAAGGTGAGCGACGCGCTTGGTGGATGGTGAAGCCAGAATTGGCCGCGGCATCCCATGCCGGCAGGCGAGCATGGGTACGCCGCCTGCCGTGATTCGGTTGTCTCAGGCCTCAGCCGCCGAGGATCGTGCGCAGGATGTCGATGCCGCGGTCTTCGAAGCTGACATCGCCCTGCTTGTTGCCGGGACCGACCACGATGACCTTCGAGCCGATGTCTGCGCGCTCGTAGAGGTGCTCGACATCCTTGTTCATCATGCGGATGCAGCCGGAAGACATGTTCAGGCCGATGGTCCAGGGCTGGTTGGTGCCGTGGATGCGGAAGATCGTGTCGCGGCCACCCTTGAACAGATACATGGCGCGCGCGCCGAGCGGATTGTCGACGCCGCCTTCCTGAACGACCGGAAGCATATGGCCCTTCTTGGCCTCGCGGGCGCGCATTTCAGCCGGCGGACGCCAGCTCGGCCATTCTTCCTTGCGGCCGATCTTGACCACGCCCGACCAGCCGAAGCCTTCGCGGCCGACGCCCACGCCGTAACGGGTCGCGCGGTTGTTGCCTTCGACATAGTAAAGGAACTTGTTGTTGGTATCGATGATGATCGTTCCGGGCTTTTCGTCGGTCACGAGACGGACGACGCGTCGCTTGAACTTTTCTGCCACCTGCTTCGGCTGAGTTGCCGCCAGCGTCACGTCGCTGGTCGTCGCCGGACGATTGCCGCTGAAGGCCTGGGCCTCGATCGGAGCTAGCGCACTCGTCGCCATGATCGCCGCGGCCGCAAGCACATTCACGTATTTCTGCATGATGAGATCCCCCAAATCACGGAAACGGGAGCCTATCCGACTCCCGTTTCAATGCAAGCCTTTCAGCATTTCCTCATAAGAAATATGCGAAATGCAAGGCCATTTGCAGGACTATCGGTCATGCTGTGTGATTTACATCACGATGACTTTCGTGCCCACGCCGACCCGTTCGTAGAGATCGACGACGTCTTCATTGCGCATGCGGATGCAGCCGGAAGAGACGCCGTTGCCGATGGTCCAGGGCGCGTTGGTGCCGTGAATACGGTAGAGCGTGGAGCCGAGATACATGGCGCGGGCGCCGAGCGGGTTCTCCGGTCCGCCATCCATGCGGGCCGGCAGGTAGTGGCCCTTGGCAGCTTCGCGGGAGATCATTTCCTTCGGCGGGGTCCAGTCAGGCCATTCCTTCTTGGCGGTGATCTTGTGGGTGCCGGCCCATTCGAAGCCGGGCTTGCCGACGCCGACGCCGTAGCGCTTGGCCTGTCCGTTGCCGGTCACGAGATAGAGGAAACGGTTGTTGGTATCGATGACGATGGTGCCCGGCTTGTGTGGAGTGTCGTAGGCGACCATCTGCGGCAGGAATACCGGATCGATCTGTGTCTTCATCGGCTGGTTCGGACGCATGGCCGCCGGCTGCACCATCTGCTGCTGGGTGGCCTGCGGCATCGGCGTACGGCGCTGCGCCACGGGGCGCTGCTGGTAGGTGCGGACCTGCTGACGCGGCTGCCGGGCCGGGTTCGGCGCATAGACGACGGGGCGCGTGGCGCCGCCGAGCTGCATCACCCACGGAGCCGAAAGGTCGGGGCTGACGATCACCGGTGGACGCGTCTGGTACCGGTCATCGGCAAGGGAGGGCGTTGCGGCAATCATGCCGGCACAGGCGGCCAGGAATATCGACTTCTTCAACATCGGACGACTCGCTACATTTTTCCGAAAACAGGGGCCGAGTGGCCTCGTTGACGCGATCGTGCCAGCGGCGTCGCCACAATTGGTAAATGCGCGTTCATTAAAAGGCCGCCTGTGCCGTAAACCTTTCGTCAGGGTTAGCGGCCGGTTTGGAAAAATAGTGAACAAATGGTAAACGTTTGACGGATTCAATCGGAAAACGGAAAAAGATGGAAAAGACGGGACTGATTACGGGCGAAGATGGGCTGACGCGCTGCTTCTGGCATGGCGGCCTCGAGGACTACCGGCGCTATCATGACGAGGAGTGGGGCAGGCCGGTGACCGACGATTTCCGTCTGTTCGAAAAGATCTGCCTTGAGGGCTTCCAGTCCGGTCTCTCCTGGCTCACAATCCTCCGGAAGCGGGAGAATTTCCGTGCCGGTTTTGCCGGTTTCGATTTCCACAAGGTGGCGCTCTTCGATGATGGCGACATCGCTCGCCTGCTCGCCGATGCCGGCATCATCCGCCATCGCGGCAAGATCGTTTCCACCATCAACAATGCCCGTCATGCCGTCGATCTCAAGGCGGAATTCGGCAGCCTTGCCCGCTATTTCTGGAGCTTCGAGCCCGGCGCTGAGGAGCGCCCTGCAAGCATGGACTACGAGACGCTTCGCGCCAATCCGACCTCGCCAACATCGGTGCGCTTGTCGAAAGACCTGAAGAAGCGCGGCTGGAGCTTTGTCGGCCCGACCACCGTCTATGCCTTCATGCAGGCCATGGGCATGGTGAACGACCACATCGAGGGCTGCTGCTGCCGGCCACAGGTGGAGCAATTGAGGGCGGAATTCGTCCGGCCTGCTTGAGCCTGATCAAATTGAAAGCGGGACCGCACGCCGCCTTCAGTCGATGCTGATCCCGAGCACCCGGCTGATCTCGGTAAGCGACCGTCCGGATTCGGCGCGCCATGTGTTGAAGGCTGCTTGCACGGCGGCCTTTTCCTTGGCTGAGGAAGGAGCCTTGTCGATGATGCCTTCCGCAATCAGGCGGTTCACCACGCTCTGGGAGAGGATGAAGCTGTCGACACCGGAAAAACGCAGGAAATACTGGCCGGTATTGCCGCCGAGCCGCGATCCCCGCTTCTTCAGGATGTCGGTGAGGCCGAGATAATTGTCCGCCGGCCAATCGGCGAAGAAGCGGCCGGCGCTGCCATGTTCCCTTGCCAGGTCGGAGAGAAAGACCGCGTTTTCCTGCACCGAGCGGATCTTCGGCCCATGCCGCACGATCCGGCTGTCGGAGACCAGCCGCTCGAAATCCTCGTCATGCAGCATGGCGCAACGCGCAATGTCGAAACCTTCGAAAGCGGCCTCGAAACCGGGCCACATGGCATCCACCACCTTCCAGTTGAAGCCTGACTGGAAGATACATCTGGTCATCATCGACAGGAAGCGGTCGTCGGGTGTTTCAGCGATTTCGTCGCGTGTCTTCGGATATTGCAGCGCGGCCTCCACCGCCGCATCTCCTCCCTTGCGCCCGGCCGCAATCGCCCAGATCTCGTTGAAGCTGTGCATTCCTGTCTCCGCTTTTTCAGCCGATGTCCGTAATGAGTTTCGGCAGTTCGCCGAGATGGGCGATTTCGCGGAAACGCGGTGCCTGTTCCGGCTTTTCCACCTGTTCGAGCACCCATGTCAGATGATGCGGGACGAACACGCCCCAAGCGCCGGCGGCAATCGCGGGTACGACATCGGACTTCAGCGAATTGCCTATCATCATCGCCCGTTCCGGCCCATCCGAGGTCTTGCCGAAGATGCGGCGATAGGTGGTTGCCGTCTTGTCGGAGACGATCTCCACCGCGTCGAAATAATCGCCAAGGCCGGACTGGGCGAGCTTGCGTTCCTGGTCGAACAGGTCGCCCTTGGTGATCAGCACCAGATAGTATTCTCCCGCCAGCGCCTCCAGCACGTCGCGGGCATGCGGCATGGTCTCGACGGGATGGCTGAGCAGGTTGCGCCCGATGGAAAGGATCTCGCTGATCACCGTTCCCGGAGCCCGTCCCTCGGTGATCTCCAGCGCTGTCTCGATCATCGACAGCGTGAAGCCCTTGATGCCGAAACCGTATTGGGCAAGGTTGCGACGCTCCGCCTCCAGCAGGCGTTCGGAGACATGCTCTCCCTCGGCGAAATCGGCGAGCAATTCCCGGAAATGCTCTTCCGTCAGCCGGTAATATTGTTCGTTCTGCCAGAGCGTGTCGTCGGCATCGAAGCCGATGACGGCGAGAGAGCGCGTATTCATCGTGATGTCTCTTCCTGCGATTGGCCGCCAGAATAGAGCAATTCCAGCAAAAGTGGGAACAGGTTTTGCGTCCGGAATTGCGCGTAGACAATGCTCCGGCGTCGTCTTCGGTTTTTGACGAGGCCGTGGCAGGACGAGTTCACATGATGCCGACGGCGAGGATCATCGTCATGCTGATCCCGCAAAGCGCCATCAGCGAGGCGAAGGCCGCCAGCACCACCCGGCCGCCCGATTTCCTCAGGGACCTGATATCGACGGAAAGCCCGAGACCGGCCATGGCGACCGTCGTGCAGACGGTGGAAAGATCGGAAAGGCGGGCAAGTAGCGGTTCGCCAAGGATACCTGCGGACCTGAGCATCACCATGATAGCGAAGCCGGCGATGAACCACGGCAGCATGTGGCGGAGCGAGATACGCTGCCCCGAAGCGCCCCGCACCAGCCCGACGACGAAGAGAAGCGGCCCGAGCATCAGCACCCGGATGAGCTTGACCAGCGTCCCCGTCTGTAGGCTGACGACGCCAACCGGGGCGGTGGCCGCCAGCACCTGCGGCACGGCATAAACGGTCAGGCCGGCGAACACACCATACTGCACGGCGCTGAGGTTGAGCGCGATGGAAAGGAGCGGCATGAGCAGCACGGCGGCGACGCCGAGCACAGCGGTAAAGGCGATGGACGCGGCGACATCCTCCGGGTCCGCTCCCACCACCGGAGCGGAGGCGGCGATTGCGGAGTTGCCGCAGATCGAATTGCCGAAGGCGACGAGAAAGGCGAGTTTCGGGGAGAGGCCGAAAAGCCGTCCGATGGTGAAGCTGACGGCAATCGACAGCAGGACGACCGATGCGATAGCCGCGACCAGCAGCGGCCCGGCAGCGCTTATGGCCTCCACACTGATCGAGGCGCCGAGCAGCACGATCGCGCATTCCAGAACGAAGTGGGCGGAAAACGTGATGCCGGCGTTGAACGAGGCAGGCAACCTGATGCTGGACCGCAGCACGACCCCGATCAGGATGGCGAAGACGAGGCTTTCCAGCGGCCGCGCGCCGATCAGCAGAACTTCCACATGCTCCAGTGCAAGGCCGGATGCGGCAACGGCAAGACAGAGGGCGAGACCCGGAAGGATAGCGGATGGAGCTTGAAACGGTTTCATTGCGGCGGACACCTGTGGTTGACAGGCGAATTATCGGTCGCTTGATTATCGACTTCCATCGCATAATAAGTCATGTTTCGTTCGATAAAAACGAACGTTTGATGATGACCTTCGAGCAACTTTCCATCTTCGTCGCCGTTGCCGAGCGCGAACACCTGACGCGGGCTGCCGAGGCCATCGGTCTCACGCCTTCGGCCGTCAGCGCCGCGATTCGCAATCTGGAGGCTTATTACCGCGTGGCCCTGTTCAACCGGGTCGGTCGACGCATCGAACTGACCATGGAAGGCCGCCTGTTTCTCGATGAGGCGCGCGCCACGCTTGCCCGCGCCCGCTCCGCCGAGCTGATGCTGTCGGAACTTGGGGGACTGTCCCGCGGCAGGCTCGCCGTTCAGGCCAGCCAGACGGTCGCGAGTTACTGGCTGCCGCCCCTGCTGATGCGGTTTCATGCGGAATATCCCGGCATCGAACTGGAGTTCGCCATCGGCAACACCCGGTCCGTGGCGCAGGCGGTGAATGCCGGCAATGCCGATATCGGCTTTGTCGAAGGATCGGTCGATGATCCCGCGCTTGCGGTGATGAAGGTGGCGGACGATGCGCTTCTGGCAGTTGTTGCGCCGGGACATGCGTTTTCCAACGGCCAGCCGCTTTCCGCCAGTCAACTGGTCGAGGAAACGGGCTGGATCATGCGCGAGAAGGGGTCGGGCACACGCGCCGCCTTCGAGGATACGCTTCGCGGTCTCGGCGTCGATCCGGCTCTTTTGAGAAATGTGCTGACCTTGCCCTCCAACGAGGCCGTGTTGTCGGCCGTTGCCGCAGGCCCCTGCGCGGCCGTTGTCTCAGGCATCGCGGCGGCGGGCCGGCTGGCCAGTGGTGAACTGGTGGTCGCGAACTTCTCGCTGCCGGTCCGGCAGTTTTCCATCCTGCGGCACAAGGAACGCCGCCCCAGCCGGGCGGCGTCCATGCTGGAGAAGATGAGCCTCGAGCAGGCTGGCTAGCCCGAGGCTTCTCTGTTTTACTGGCCGTGCTTGGCCAGCCATTCCTTCATCATGGCGATCTCGGCTTCCTGAGCCTTGATGACCTCTTCGGCGAGCTTGCGGATTTCCGGATCCTTGCCGTATTGCAGCTCGATCTTGGCCATGTCGATTGCGCCCTGATGATGCGGGATCATGCCGCGAACGAAGTCGACGTCGGCATCGCCGGTGAATTCGAGCGCCATGTCGGTGTGCATCTTTGCATTCGCTTCCGCAAATGCCTGGCTGGAGGGCGACTGGTCGCCGGCCGGCTGATTGGTCATCATGCCGCCGCCCATGTTCATGTGGTCGTGGGACATGGTTTCCTGGGCGTAAGCGGAGCTTGCGAGAAGAACGGCGGATGCCGTGAAAAGTGCCTTGAATAGCATTGGGGTTTTCCTTGTCTTTGAGACGGAGTTCGGGTTGCGGCCTGCGGCCGACAGGTTCGAAGCGATCTTCGTCAGGCGCGTGGAGGGGGAGTAAGCGGCGCCGAGGGCTCCGAACGGAGGGCCATGACAAGGGAGGGAGCCTCAGCGGAACGCGCCGGCGATCCTGCATCGGCAATCACGAGGCTGGCGGGCAGCGTCAGGCAGGCGGAACAGTGGGCGGAGCGGTCGCTCTTGCCCGGATGCGGACAATCGGCGTTTGTGCTTGCCGTCTCGGCATGCTTAGCCTTTGCCGTGTCGTGCTTCGTGCTCCCATGCATGGCATGAGCGGGTTCGTCTGCCTGTGTTGCCGTTACTGCAGCCATCTGCATGGGCGCAACAACGGGCATCGCCATGCCGGTAAAGGGCATGGCGCCATAAGCCAGCGCGGCGAGCAGCAGAAAGGCGCGAAGCAGCAATGTCATGGAAACGAAGGTAGGGGTGATTTCGTCGAAAGCAAGGCCGTTGTCGGGAGCGGTCGGCCGCCGGTCGAAATGACGTGCATCATCCGGCGATGACCCTGTGCACGATACGGTAATCTTTGCTTTCTTCGCCCTGCGGTACCACCGGCCAGTCCCATTCGGTGCGATGAGTGGGCACGTCGACGCCATGCAGCAGGTCGAAGGTCTCGCGCTGTTTGCCGGTCCGGTCGATCACTTCATAGGAAATGTCTGTGACGAGAAGGCTCTTGCAGGGCAGACCGTCCAGCCCATCGATATGCGCCTGGATCAGCCGGGGCAGGGTGTCTTCCGGCATCGTGCCGGGGTTTTCCTGTTCCAGCCGCTTCATGGCGCCGGTGCCGATCTGCGACAGGAGATTGGCGGAGACGACGAAATCGAGGAACGGCACCTGCCTGAGAAAGGCGAGCGGTTCGGGTTCCTGCCCCGCCTTGAGTGCGTCATAGCCGCCAAGATCGCGCCCGATCAGCCGTACGTTCTTCAGGCCCTTGAGCATCAGCCAGCCGCGAACGCTGGCAAGATGCACCAGATCGACCAGCACCACGGTATCGAATGCCCGCGAAAGCTCGATGATCGGGACATCGCGCAGCAGGCCGGAGCCGAGCACGACAGCGGTGCGTCGCTGTTTCAGCGAACTGATGGCCGCGATGATGGCCGCCTTGCTGTTTTCCTCATGCTCCCGCCATGCCCCGGCGCAGCGTCCCGCCCGCGACCACAGATTGACCGAATAGCGGATCGCCTTGCGATGGGCAGGCGTCGTCAACGGCCATGTGGCAGCATAGTTCAGGGCTTCGAGGATCATTGCCGGGCGGTCTCCATGGCCTCGCCTCAGCCGAGCAGGAGCGGCTGCGGTTCCAGCGCGACATGGAGTTCGTGGCGGGTATCGGTGAAGCCGGGCGTGTAGCCGAAGTCGAGCTTCAGGTCGCCGGTTTTCTGACCGGTCGTCGCCGCGTGGTCGTGGATGCGCTGGAAACCGGAAGCAATGCCGGAAAGCGGCCCTTCATGGCTGAGGCGCAGGTAACGCCGAGCCGGCAGAATGAGCTTCGTCATGCCATCGGGTATCTCGGTCGATCGTGCCGCGAGAAAGCCCACCAGTCTCCGGAAACGGCCTTCCTCGGCTTCGCTTGATACCTCGAGAAACGACGTCGCGCCGGTATCGGCTGCAAACAGCCTGTCCCATAGTCCGGGCATGAGAGCGGGCAGTTCCTGTCGCTCTGCCTCGATCTCGTAGCCGATGCAGACGAGTTCCGGCAATTCCACGATTTCGATCATCGGTTCTCCTCGCATTGCGGGTGGCGGCGGGTTCAAGGTGTGGTAGCCGCAGAAGGGCAAAAAACGCAAGCGCGACAAGCATGAAGACCGGATGTCACCGATCAATATACTTGCCGCCCAAACCTTGATCCTCTAAGACACCGGCAACCTGAAAACACAAGAAATCCCGGTTCCCCACCATGAGCGACAAGTCCAAGAAACCGCAGAAACTCAAAGCCCGCCTGCCGCGTGGATTTGTCGATCGCGAGGCCGCCGATATCCGCGCCGTCAACGAGATGACCGCGAAGATCCGCGAAGTCTATGAACGCTATGGTTTCGATCCGGTGGAAACTCCGCTTTTCGAATACACGGATGCGCTCGGCAAATTCCTGCCGGATGCCGACCGCCCGAACGAAGGTGTCTTCTCGCTGCAGGACGACGACGACCAGTGGATGTCGCTGCGCTACGATCTGACCGCGCCGCTCGCCCGCCATGTCGCGGAAAATTTCAACGAGATCCAGCTTCCCTACCGCACCTACCGCGCCGGCTACGTGTTCCGCAACGAGAAGCCCGGCCCGGGCCGCTTCCGCCAGTTCATGCAGTTCGATGCCGACTCGGTCGGTGCGCCGGGCGTCCAGGCCGATGCCGAAATGTGCATGATGATGGCCGATACGCTGGAAGCGCTGGGGTTAAAGGGCCAGTATGCGATCCGCGTTAACAATCGTAAGCTTCTCGATGGGGTGCTCGAAATCATTGGTCTCGGTGGCGAAGAGAACACTGAGAAACGGCTAATAGTGCTGCGAGCTATGGATAAGCTCGACAAATTTGGAATTCCGGGAGTTCGGCTTCTCTTGGGCGAGGGTCGTAAAGACGAAAGTGGAGACTTTACAAAGGGTGCGGGCCTCGACGAAACGCGGATCGACCGTGTCGTAGAGCTTCTTGAGGCGACCAAGCGATCTGCCGAAGAAACGTTGGATGCTATTGCCGCCGTCGTAGGCAACAATGAGACCGCCAAACAAGGCTTTGAAGAGCTGCGGACTATCGCTCATCTGATCATCGCAGCTGGATACACCGATCGGGTGTTCATTTCTCCGTCGGTCGTGCGCGGCCTCGAATATTACACCGGTCCCGTTTATGAGGCCGAACTCACCTTCGATGTCACCAACGAAAAGGGCGAAAAGGTCGTCTTCGGCTCCGTCGGCGGCGGTGGTCGTTATGATGGCCTCGTGTCGCGCTTCATGGGCCAGCCGGTGCCGGCCACCGGCTTCTCCATCGGTGTCTCGCGCCTGATGACGGCGCTCAAGAACCTCGGCAAGCTCGGCCAGGACGATGTGATCGCGCCGGTTCTGGTCACCGTCATGGACGGCGACGTCGAAAGCATGAGCCGCTACCAGAAGTTCACGCAAGCGCTGCGCGCCGCCGGTGTCCGCGCCGAGATGTATCAGGGCAACTGGAAGAAGTTCGGTAACCAGCTGAAATACGCCGACCGTCGCGGCTGCCCCATCGCCATCATTCAGGGCGGCGACGAGCGCGCTCAGGGCGTTGTGCAGCTCAAGGACCTGATCGAGGGCAAGCGTCTCTCCGGCGAAATCACCGACAATGCCGAATGGCGCGAGGCCCGCGTCGCCCAGGATGTCGTGCCGGAGGCCGAACTCGTTGAGAAGGTTCTGGAAATCCTCGCAGCCCAGGCGGAAGACCGTCGTCGGGCGAAGGGTGAAACAACACCCTACGATCCCACTCAAGAGCCTTATAGCGACGCTGATGTCTGAGTTTGTGGCCTTTCCCCTCCCCAACCCTCCCCATAAGGGGAAGGGGGCAGGTCGGTGTTTGCCGTCCCCGATGCGTACCGTTTTGTCAGTCTGCAGTTCTCTGCATCAAAAAACGGGGCAAGCTGTATCGGGCGCTCGCATTGCCAATGGCGTGAGCGCGCGCGGCGAATCCTCTCCCCCCTTGTGGGGGAGATGGCCGGCAGGCCAGAGGGGGTATGCCGTCTCCGCGGAAGGAGCTTATCCATGCCCCTGATCAACATGCCGGATTTCGCCGGCACCATCCTTGAGGAATTTTCGGCGCGCTCGACCGTTCGGGTCGATACGCCAGTGATCCAGCCGGCGGAACCCTTCCTCGACATGGCGGGCGAAGATCTGCGCCGCCGCATCTTCATGACGGAGAACGAGCGCGGTGAAAGTCTGTGCCTGCGCCCGGAATTCACCATTCCGGTCTGCCTGCGCCACATCGAGACCGCGACCGGTACGCCGAAGCGTTATGCCTATCTCGGCGAGGTCTTCCGCCAGCGCCGCGACGGCGCCAACGAATTCTATCAGGCCGGCATCGAGGATCTCGGCGATACCGGTATCGCGGCGGCCGACGCCCGTGCGATCGGCGATGCCTATTCCATCCTCGCGCGCCTGCTGCCGAGCCGGAAGCTGACCGTCACTCTGGGTGACCAAGCGGTGTTCGAGGCCGTGGTCAAGGCGCTCGGCCTGCCGGCGGGCTGGCAGAAGCGCCTCATTCAGGCGTTCGGCAATGCCGATCAGATCGAGCAATTGCTGAAGCGTCTAGGTAGCCCCAATCCCGTCGAGGGCCTGAACCCGATGGTATCGGACCTGCTGGCCTCCGGCGACGATGCGGCGCTGGTTGCCCATATCGACGAAACCATGCAGGCGACGGGCTATTCCACCAATGCCAGCCGCTCGCCGGTGGAAATCGCAAGGCGACTCAAGGAAAAGCAGGAGCTGGCGCAAACGCGGCTCGACGGCGCGGCTCTCATTCTGCTGCGGGAGTTCCTGTCCCTGGAACTGCCGCTGCCGGATGCGACCTCGGCACTCGCGGGCTTTGCCGATGCGGCCGGCCTGAAGCTCGGTGCCGCCGTCTCCCGCTTCGACGAGCGGGTTGCGGCCCTTGCCAATGCCGGGCTCGATCTTGCCCGCATCACCTATCGCGCGGCCTTCGGTCGCCCTCTCGATTATTACACCGGCCTCGTCTTCGAAGTCGCGGTGAAGGGCTATCCGGCTGTGCTTGCCGGCGGTGGCCGCTTCGACCGCCTCCTGACCCTGCTCGGTGCCGAAAGCCGCATTCCGGCGGTCGGCTTTTCGCTCTGGCTCGACCGGATCGAGGCGGAAGGAAAACATTCATGACGATTACCATCGGATTGCCCTCCAAGGGCCGGATGAAGGAAGACTCCTCTGCCGTCCTCGAACGCGCCGGTCTGAAGATCGTCGCCGTCGGCAACGATCGTTCCTATCGTGGCCGGGTCGATGGCGTCGACGATATCGAGATTGCCTTTCTCTCGGCCTCTGAGATTGCCCGTGAGATCGGCGCGGGAACCGTCGACTTCGGCGTCACGGGTGAAGACCTGATCCGGGAAGGACTGGCGGAGGCCGACAAGCGCGTCGAAATTTGTGCCCGCCTCGGCTTCGGCCACGCCGATGTCGTCGTCGCCGTGCCGGAAATCTGGCTGGATGTCGACAGCATGGCCGATCTCGGTGATGTCGCGGCCGACTTCCGCAGCCGTCACGGCCGGCGTCTGGCGATCGCGACCAAATACTGGCGTCTCACCCAGCAGTTCTTTTCCGGAAGCCACGGCATCCAGCTCTACCGTATCGTCGAAAGCCTCGGCGCGACGGAAGGCGCACCGGCGGCGGGGCAGGCTGATATCATCGTCGATATCACCTCGACCGGTTCGACGCTGCGCGCCAACCACCTGAAGATCCTGTCCGATGGCGTGATCCTGCGTTCCGAGGCCTGCCTTGTCCGTGCCCGCAAGCCGGAACACGAGGGCAATGCGCGGGTGGCCGAGATCGTTGCGGCCGTCCAGGCGGCGCTTCGATAGAACCATGAGCGAGGCGGACCATATCGTCGGCCTCTACGAGCGTCACGCGCACGCCTTCGATCGCCAGCGTTCGAAACACCTGCTCGAAAAATCATGGATTGACCGTTTCGCCGGGCAACTGGTGGAGGGTTCCTGCGTGCTCGATGTCGGTTGCGGTTCCGGTGAGCCCATGGCGGCTTCGCTGCTGGAGCGGGGAATGAAGGTGACCGGTATCGACTCGTCGCCGACGCTGATCGACCTGTGCCGCGAGCGGCTGCCACAAGGCGATTGGCAGGTGGCGGACATGCGTGAGCTTTCGCTCGGCCGCACTTTCGACGGCATTCTGGCCTGGCACAGCTTCTTTCATCTGACGCCGGATGCCCAGCGCGCCATGTTTCCGCTCTTCGCTGCCCATGCCGCCAGGCGTGCGGTGCTGATGTTCACGTCAGGACCATCGGAAGGGGTGGCGATGGGAACCTTCGAGGGCGAACCGCTTTACCATGCGAGCCTTTCCCCGGAGGAGTATCGTCGGCTCCTTGCGGAAAATGGCTTCGAGGTGATCGCCCATGTGGCGGAAGATCCGCAATGCGGCGGGGCAACTGTCTGGCTTGCACGCAAGGTCTGATTTCATTGTGTGGTCGGAAAACAAAAAGCCCGGCGGAACGATCCGCCGGGCTCTCTGTTGCTTGGGAGCAGGGAACTATCAGGCCGTAGCGAGAACGCCGCGGCGTGCATCGACCGAGTATGCGCCCGGGCCGTAGGTGGCGAGCAGGATGTAGGCGCCGGCGAGCGTGATATTCTTCATCAGCATGATGCCGTTCAGCGCATTGATCCAGCCAAGAGCACCTTCCGGCCAGCCTTCGATGGCAACGGTGCCGCTGTGGAAGACGAGAGCGGTGAATACGCAGAAAAGGGCGAGCGCCCAGCCGACGATCCGGGTCTGGAAGCCGACGAGGACTGCGAGGCCGGTGACCAGTTCGAACAGGCCAGCGAGATAGGCAAGCGCGGTGGCGGCCGGCAGGCCGGCGCCGGTAATCATGCCGGCGGTGCCGCTCGGGTCGGTCAGCTTGCCGAAGCCGGCATAGATGAACATGAAGGAAAGAAGGATGCGGGCGATCAGGATGATCGCGTTGTTGCTATTGGACATCGGAAGCTCCTATGTATCGTGAGGCCGGGCTCCGCAGACCGGCAAGGCGTTAAAACTTTCCCGCTTTTAATGCCTTTTTTTGATTGTCCCGCATAGTTGGACGATGCTTGACTATTCGTTCGATAATTGAGAACGATGCCTCGCTCGTCGCCCCCCAAAGGAGAAAACGATGGCTGATCTCTCCAGCTTTCCCATCACCAAGAAATGGCCCGCCAAGGACCCGTCCGTTATCCAGCTTTACTCCCTGCCGACACCGAATGGCGTGAAGGTATCGATCGCACTGGAAGAGCTTGGGCTGCCTTATGAGGCGCATCTCGTTTCGTTCGGCACCAACGAGCAGAAGTCCCCGGAATTCGTTTCTCTGAACCCCAACGGCCGTATTCCGGCAATCCTCGATCCGAACGGCCCGGATGGAAAGCCGATCGGCGTTTTCGAGTCGGGAGCGATCCTGATCTATCTCGCGGAGAAGACCGGCAAGCTGCTGCCGAAAGACGCCGCAGGACGCTATGCGGTGCTGCAGTGGCTGATGTTCCAGATGGGCGGCGTCGGCCCGATGTTCGGCCAGTTCGGCCATTTCTACAAATATGCCGCCGATAAGGTCGCCAACAATCCCTATCCGACGGAACGCTACCGTGACGAGACCCGCCGTCTGCTGGGCGTTCTGGAAGGCGAACTCGCCACCCGTCCGTGGCTGGCTGGCGGCGAGTACACCATCGCCGATATCGCCACCTTCCCGTGGGTGCGTGGCCTCAAGGTCGGCTACGAAGCCGCCGATGTGATCGGTCTGGAAAACTATCCCAAGGTCATGGAGTGGGTGGCGCGGGCCGAAAGCCGTCCGGCCAGCCAGAAGGGCCTGAACATTCCGCCGCGCCCCTGAGACAGCGTCTCCAAAAAATAAAAGCGGCCGGATCGGCCGCTTTTCCGCTTCCCGCCCTTGCGGAGAAGTTCAGCCGTAGCTGCGCAGATGTGCCCCTGGCGCCAGCTTGAAGCGCGGGAATACGAAGAGGCCGAGCATGCTGCCGGCACTGACCTGCTCCAGCCCGACGGATTCACCGATGCAGAACACCGGCTGGCGATGTCCGTCGCTATGCACGATCGTCGTCGAATAACAGAAGCGGGACGACGAGGTCGCTGCCTGCTCGAACAGTTCGAGAATATGGGCTCGGTCATGGGCTTCGTAACAGCGCATCATGCTGAGCAGGCCACATTCCTGCGCTTCGAGGCCATGCAGCATGGTCGCGCGCTCGCCCAGTTTGATGACACCATTCGACAGATCTCCTTCCCAGCTTTCCGACACGGTAAACTGGGAGAAGAAATAGGAATCGTCTTCCTCTGCCTCCGGAAAGGCATGGGAATAGGGGGTAACGGGATTGGCTCTGGCAATCTTAAACAAGGCGGTCCTCAAGTCGAAAGCCGAATTGAAGCGTAGTGCTCTCGGAGTAGTTTCAGTATTGACGGCGTTACCGGGAACCCGGTGCATTACTCAAACTTTTCTGCATTTCCCCGCGCGCCAACCGCCCCCGAAGGGTTGGTGGTCACTCGAGACTATGTAGTATTACCAATTACTTATATTTTGCCGAAATACAAGTACATGCTTCGCGCATAAGTTTCATTCGGCATTTATACCCAATGCCTTTATTCTGGCGGAGTGGTTACCGAAGGTAGTATGCCATCCTGCCGGACTCGTGGAGGCATCGGTTGACTCGCGAAGGGTTATTAACTTTTTGTTTTCTTCGCAATGGATTTTTTTGAATGATATGCGGAATCTTGTAATTGAATAAAGACGAAAACAAATCTGCTGCATACCCCTATCGAATTAGGGATTATTGGAGTCGATATCATGTTTTTTGAAGGCTGAAAACGGTTTCTCCCCCTTCTTGTCCGCAGATTTCGTCAATTGACCCATTTTCCCAGACGAATTGCATCCTTTCGCTGTGCCGCTTTGAGACAATCTAAAAGTGGACATAAGTGGCAAAAAAGAAAATCCAGAATTTAATTAGAATATTTTAATAAACAAATAGACGAAAGACAGTAAGTGACGTGAGGTTGCATCGGGCGGCGCTTGACTGCCTCCGCCCGTTCAGTCGCGTCCTCTGAAAACGATCATCCTTGTCGGCAGGTTGGCCCAACACGGAAAGGGGCGGCCCGAAGGCCTTGGGCCGTTCATCATATCCGTCTCGTGGCTTTGGGAGCCTGGCTCGGGCGAAGTGTCCGGACGGGCAGCCGGCTGAAGCTGACATCGTACAATGAAAAAGGGCGACCCGAAGGCCGCCCTTTCCGAATTCCGAGCTGAATGGCTCAGATATGAGACATCAGTCTCACATCATGTCCATTCCACCCATGCCGCCCATGCCGCCCGGCATTGCCGGAGCGTCCTTCTTGGGGAGCTCGGCGATCATGGCTTCGGTGGTGACGAGCAGGCCGGCAACCGAAGCTGCGTCCTGGAGAGCGGTACGGACAACCTTGACCGGGTCGACGATACCCATGGCGATCATGTCGCCATATTCGCCGGTCTGGGCGTTGTAACCGAAGTTGTCTGCATCCTTTTCGAGGATCTTGCCAACGACGATGGAGGCTTCGTCACCAGCGTTCTCGGCGATCTGGCGGCACGGAGCCTGCAGGGCGCGACGAACGATGTTGATGCCGGCTTCCTGGTCCTGGTTGGCACCCTTGACCGTGATCTTGACCGACGAACGCAGCAGAGCCACGCCACCGCCCGGTACGATGCCTTCCTGAACGGCCGCGCGGGTCGCGTTCAGGGCGTCGTCGATGCGGTCCTTCTTTTCCTTGACTTCGATTTCGGTCGAGCCGCCGACGCGGATCACGGCAACGCCGCCAGCGAGCTTGGCAAGGCGTTCCTGCAGCTTTTCGCGGTCGTAGTCGGAGGTGGTTTCTTCGATCTGGGCCTTGATCTGGGCGACGCGGCCTTCGATGTCGGACTTCTGGCCGGCACCGTCGACGATCGTCGTGTTTTCCTTGGAGATCGAGACCTTCTTGGCGCGGCCGAGCATGTCGAGGGTGACAGTCTCGAGCTTGATGCCGAGATCTTCGGAGATCACGGTGCCGCCGGTGAGGATCGCGATGTCTTCCAGCATGGCCTTGCGGCGATCGCCGAAGCCCGGAGCCTTGACGGCAGCGATCTTCAGGCCGCCACGCAGCTTGTTGACGACGAGCGTCGCAAGGGCTTCGCCTTCGACGTCTTCAGCGATGATGAGGAGCGGCTTGCCGGTCTGGACGACGGCTTCAAGAACCGGCAGCATGGCCTGGAGGTTCGAGAGCTTCTTTTCGTGCAGGAGGATGAAGGCGTCTTCGAGGTCGGCCACCATCTTTTCCGGGTTGGTCACGAAGTAGGGCGACAGGTAGCCGCGGTCGAACTGCATGCCTTCAACGACTTCGAGTTCGGTTTCGGCGGTCTTGGCTTCTTCAACGGTGATGACGCCTTCGTTGCCGACCTTCTGCATGGCTTCGGCAATATCGAGACCGATCTGCTTTTCGCCGTTTGCGGAGATCGTGCCGACCTGTGCAACTTCTTCCGAAGTGTTGATCTTCTTGGCCTTGGCGAGCAGGTCCTTGACGACTTCCGTGACGGCGAGATCGATACCGCGCTTCAGGTCCATCGGGTTCATGCCGGCTGCAACGGCCTTGTTGCCTTCGCGAACGATCGCCTGGGCCAGAACGGTTGCAGTCGTGGTGCCGTCACCGGCGATGTCGTTGGTCTTCGAAGCGACTTCGCGGACCATCTGGGCGCCCATGTTTTCGAACTTGTCTTCCAGTTCGATTTCCTTGGCGACCGATACGCCGTCCTTGGTGATGCGCGGAGCGCCGAAGGACTTGTCGATAACGACGTTGCGGCCCTTCGGACCAAGGGTAACCTTCACTGCGTCAGCGAGGATGTCGACGCCGCGCAGCATCTTCTCGCGCGCAGTACGGCCGAATTTTACTTCTTTAGCTGCCATTTTTCAAAACTCCCGGGCTTAAGCCCATTGGTGAATTGCGGATTAAGGGTGAGCAATCAGGCTGATCAGCCGATGATGCCCATGATGTCGGCTTCCTTCATGATCAGAAGGTCTACGCCGTCGAGCTTGACTTCGGTACCCGACCACTTGCCGAACAGGACGCGGTCGCCGACCTTGACGTCGAGAGCGATAACCTTGCCGTGATCGTCACGGGCACCAGGACCTACGGCGACGATTTCGCCCTCAGCAGGCTTTTCCTTCGCGGTGTCCGGAATGATGATGCCGCCCTTGGTCTTTTCTTCGGACTCAACGCGCTTAACAACAACGCGGTCGTGCAGGGGGCGGAAAGATGTGCTTGCCATTGTCTAATCCCTCGATCAAATGACATTGACGGATCGCGGAGGATCCGCACGGAAACTGTTAGCACTCCCATTGGAAGAGTGCTAGCGGCGTTGAGATAGGGGTGGCCTCCGGATGAGTCAAGCGCGGCCCGCCGAAAATATTTCACCCCACAACGTTAACATCGTTCCGTGACAGAACGTGTGACGCGTGCATATCCTGCACTCCGGGCCGGCGATTTCATGACCGGCGTCACCGAACGGAGACGGGTCCGCCGGTCTTTACATCATTGCACATCAGCTATTTCACCCACGAGCCGCAAAGCCCCTTGCCATGGCGGCGAACCTTTGCGATGTCACCGCTGACATGAATTGAAACCGGGAAATCATGATGGCCGAACGCATCTCCAACCTGAGCGATGTCAGCGAACAGTACGACGTCATCCTCTGCGATGTCTGGGGCGTGCTGCATAACGGTGTCGATGCCTTTCCGTCCGCCTCCGAGGCTCTGACGGCGGCGAGGGGGGCTGGAGCCACCGTGGTGCTGATCACCAATTCGCCTCGTCCGTCGCCCGATGTCATCAATCAATTGAAGATGATCGGCGTTGCAGACACCGCCTTTGACGGCATCGTCAGCTCCGGTGACGTGACCCGCACACTGATCGCAGCCGGCCCGAAGAAGATTTTCTTCCTTGGTCCCGATCGCGATCTGCCTTTGCTGAACGGGCTCGGTGTCGAGAGGGCTCCGGCGGATGAAGCGGAGGCCATCGTCTGCACCGGCTTCTTCGACGACGAAACCGAAACCCCGGAAGATTATCATGACATGCTGGTCGCCTTTCAAAAGCGCGGCGTGCCGCTGATCTGCGCCAATCCCGACCTGATCGTCGAGCGCGGTTCGCGCATGATCCCCTGCGCCGGCGCTGTAGCGGCCTATTACGAGCAACTGGGTGGCGAGACCCGCGTTGCCGGCAAGCCGTATCGCCCGATCTATGACGCCGCCATGGCCGCCGCCGGGAAGATAAGGGGCGGCGAGACCGTGAAGACACGCGTGCTGGCAATCGGCGACGGCATGCCCACCGACGTCCGTGGTGCGCTCGATGCCGGTCTCGACCTTCTTTATATCTCCGGCGGCATTCATGCCGCGGAATACACTGTCAACGGCAAGCCCGACGAGGCGATCCTGAACGCCTATCTGAAGCGCGAGAACGCCGCTCCGAAATACTGGATGCAGAGGTTCGCCTGAACCGGGACGTGGACATGACCGTCTTTCATCGCAACGAGAAGAAGAACCCGCTCCCGGAAAGCCTGAAAGGCGGCGTCATCGCCATCGGCAACTTCGATGGCGTCCATCGCGGCCATCAGACGGTTCTGAACCGTGCGCTGGAATTGTCGAGGGAACGCGGCGTTCCGGCGCTGGTGCTGACCTTCGAACCTCACCCGCGATCCGTCTTCAGGCCGGACCAGCCGGTGTTTCGCCTGACGCCGGCCCCGCTCAGGGCGCGCCTGCTGGAGGCGATGGGCTTTCATTCGGTCATCGAATATCCCTTCGATCGCGAGTTTTCCAACCGCTCCGCCGAGGAGTTCGTCTGCTCCATCCTGGTCGAATGGCTCGGCGCGTCGGAAGTGGTGACGGGCTTCGATTTTCATTTCGGCAAGGGCAGGGAAGGCGGCCCGGCCTTCATGATGGAAGCCGGTAAGCGCCATGGTTTCGGCGTCACGTTGATCGATGCCTTCCGCGATGAAGGTGCGGAAGTGGTCTCCTCAAGCCGTATCCGCAGCCTGCTACGGGAAGGCGACGTTGCTCAGGCCGCCGGATTGCTGGGTTACCGCTTCACGGTCGAGGCCGAGGTCATCAAGGGTCAGCAGCTTGGCCGCACGCTCGGCTTCCCGACTGCCAACATGGCTCTGCCGCCGGAAGCTGAGCTAAAACCCGGCATCTATGCCGTGCGGCTGCGCCGTCCCGACGGTTCCCTGCATGACGGCGTCGCGAGCTTCGGCTATCGCCCGACCGTGACGGACAACGGCGCGGCCCTGCTCGAGACCTTCGTGTTCGACTTCTCCGGCAACCTCTATGGCGAGCACTGTCGCGTCTCTTTCTTCGGCCATCTGCGCGACGAGTTGAAGTTTGCCGGACTGGATCCGCTGGTCGAGCAGATCCGCAAGGACGAGGAGGAGGCGAGGGCGCTTCTCTCCGGCGTTTCCCCGATCAGCCCGCTCGACGCCGAAATCGCGTTCTGAGCGGGTGGCGATGCGGCGGACAGGGTAGGCTTTCACCTCCGCTGTCGCCGGGCATGGCTTCGCGCCGCCATAAACTTGCGGCGCGCCCCTTCCTTTTCGCGGCAAAACCGCTTAAAGAACCGCCACCATGAACAGGGTTCGGCTGACCAAGTCCCTTCGAATTATTGGCCCGGCCTTTCGCGCTCTTTGAAAGAGCCGAAGGGTCCGGGATTTTGGCGTTTCCCTCGCGAGCGCTACCGCCACCTTGAATTCCAAGACATTATTCGCGACCCGCTTCGGGCGCCCTTCGATGGCAAGATCATGACCGATACCGCTGAAAAAGTTGACTACTCTTCCACTCTCTACCTGCCCCAGACCGATTTCCCCATGCGCGCCGGCTTGCCGCAGAAGGAACCGGAAATGGTCAAGCGCTGGCAGGAGATGAGCCTGTACAAGAAGCTTCGCGCTTCCGCCGCCGGCCGCGAAAAGTTCGTCCTGCATGACGGACCTCCCTATGCCAACGGCAACATCCATATCGGCCACGCGCTGAACAAGATCCTGAAGGACGTCATCACCCGTTCCTTCCAGATGCGCGGCTTTGACGCGAACTATGTTCCCGGCTGGGACTGCCACGGTCTTCCGATCGAATGGAAGATCGAGGAAAAATATCGCGAGAAGGGCAAGAACAAGGACGAGGTTCCGGTCAACGAATTCCGTCAGGAGTGCCGCGACTTCGCCAGCCAGTGGATCAAGATCCAGTCGGAAGAGTTCAAGCGCCTCGGAATCGAGGGCGACTTCGAAAATCCCTACACCACGATGAACTTCCATGCGGAAGCCCGTATCGCCGGCGAACTCCTGAAGATCGCGAAGAGCGGCCAGCTTTATCGCGGCTCGAAGCCGGTCATGTGGTCGGTGGTCGAGCGCACGGCGCTGGCGGAAGCCGAGGTCGAATATGCCGACGTCGAGAGCGACACGATCTGGGTGAAGTTCCCGGTCGTCGAGGGGGCCGCAGACCTCAAGGGCAACTTTGTCGTCATCTGGACCACCACCCCCTGGACCATCCCGGGCAACCGCGCCATCTCGTTTTCGTCGCGCTTCCCGTACGGTCTCTATGAGGTGGAAAGCGCCACGAACGATTTCGGCCCGCAGCCGGGCGAAAAGCTGATCTTCGCAACCCGTCTTGCCGACGAGGCGGCTGCCAAGGCCAAGCTCACGTTGAAGTTCCTGCGGGATGTCGCTCCGGAAGAGCTTGTCGCGATCACTGCAGCCCACCCGCTGGCTGATCTCGGTTACGATTTCCCGGTTCCGCTCCTTGACGGCGACCACGTCACCGACGACGCGGGCACCGGTTTCGTGCACACCGCGCCGAGCCATGGCCGCGAGGACTTTGACGCCTGGATGCATCACGCGCGAGATCTCGAAGCGCGCGGTATCTCCGCGAAGATCCCGTTCCCGGTTGATGATGCCGGCTTCTACACCGCCGATGCCCCCGGCTTCGATGGCGCTCGCGTCATGGATGACAACGGCAAGAAGGGCGATGCCAATGAGCGCGTCATCAAGGCGCTGATCGCAGCCGACAAGCTCTTTGCCCGTGGCCGCCTGAAGCACTCCTATCCGCATTCCTGGCGTTCCAAGAAGCCGGTCATCTTCCGCAACACGCCGCAATGGTTCGTCTATATGGACAAGGACCTCGGCGATGCGACGACCCTGCGCACCCGCGCGCTGGCTGCGATCGACGACACCCGCTTCGTGCCCGCCGGTGGCCAGAACCGCCTGCGCGCCATGATCGAGACGCGTCCGGACTGGGTTCTGTCCCGCCAGCGCGCCTGGGGCGTGCCGATCGCCGTCTTCGTCGATGAAAACGGCGAAGTGCTGCAGGACGATGCCGTCAACGCCCGCATCCTCGAAGCTTTCGAAGCCGAAGGCGCCGATGCGTGGTTCGCCGAAGGCGCCCGCGAGCGCTTCCTCGGCACGCGCGCCAACGAGGGCTGGGCGCAGGTCCGCGACATTCTCGACGTGTGGTTCGACTCCGGTTCGACCCATTCCTTCGTTCTGGAAGACCGCCCCGACCTGAAGTGGCCGGCCGACGTCTATCTCGAAGGCTCCGACCAGCATCGCGGCTGGTTCCATTCGTCGCTGCTCGAAAGCTGCGCGACGCGCGGCCGCGCGCCTTACAATGCCGTCGTCACCCATGGTTTCACCATGGATGAGCAGGGCCGCAAGATGTCGAAGTCGCTCGGCAACACCGTGGTTCCGCAGGATGTGATGAAGGAATCGGGCGCGGATATCCTGCGCCTCTGGGTCATGACCACCGACTACTGGGAAGACCAGCGTCTCGGCAAGACCATCATCCAGACCAACATCGACGCCTATCGCAAGCTGCGCAACACCGTCCGCTGGATGCTCGGCACGCTGGCCCACGACAACGGCGAGGAGATCGCCCTTGCCGACATGCCGGAACTGGAGCAGCTGATGCTGCACCGGCTGGCGGAACTCGACAAGGTCGTGCGCGAGGGCTACGACGCCTTCGACTTCAAGAAGATCACCCGCTCGCTGATCGACTTTTCCAACGTCGAGCTTTCGGCCTTTTATTTCGACGTTCGCAAGGATGCGCTCTACTGCGATGCGCCGTCGAGCCTGAAGCGCCGCTCGGCGCTTGCCGTGATCCGCAAGCTGTTCGATTGTCTCGTCACCTGGCTTGCTCCCATGCTGCCTTTCACCATGGAAGAGGCATGGCTGTCGCGCAATCCGTCGGCCGTCTCGGTGCATTTGGAGCAGTTCCCGACCGTTCCGGCCGAGTGGCTCAACCCGGCTCTGGATGAGAAGTGGGAAAAGATCCGCAAGGTCCGTACGGTCGTGACCGGTGCTCTCGAAATCGAGCGCCGCGAAAAGCGCATCGGCTCGTCGCTGGAGGCGGCCCCCGTCGTCCATGTTGGCGATGTCGAACTGTTCAAGGCGCTGGAAGGTCAGGATTTCGCCGAGATCTGCATCACCTCGGCCATCTCCGTTGTGGCGGACGAAGGTCCGGCTGATGCCTTCCGCCTGACCGAAGTCGGCAAGGTTTCGGTCGAGCCGAAGCTTGCCGAGGGACGCAAATGCGCCCGCTCGTGGAAGATCACACCGGACGTCGGTTCCGATCCGGAATACCCCGATGTCTCCGCTCGCGATGCGGCCGCGCTGCGCGAACTGGCTGCGCGCCATTAACGAAATGTTACCGGATGATTTGCGCTTTTGCCTGTCATCCGGTAAATGTGCCTGAAAATGGCCGGAATTTTCTATCACGCGGGGTGGTAGTATATTCGGCACAAGCATAATCAGCGGCGAGGCTCGAAGGCATTCATGAAATCGGCAGATCTGTTCAGAGTTGGTGTCGGAATGGCCGGCCTCCTGCTCGCATGTTCCGCATTGACCGGTTGCGTCGGCAGCCCGACCTACGGTACCGACAAGACGGCTATGGAGCAGCTGGTCGATGACGTCGGCTCGGCGGTTTCCATCGGTGCAAATCCCAACAAGAATGCGAACGCCAAGTACAATCCCCGCCCGGCGCTGGTGATGCCGCCAAAGGGGGACCAGAACACGCTGGTCCCGCCGCAGCAGTCTCTCGCCAGCAAGGCGAACCCGGAATGGCTTGAGACACCGGAAGACGCGCGCGCGCGTCTCGTGGCCGAAGCCGACGCCAATGCAAACAATCCGCGTTATCGCTCGCCGCTGCTCGCCGGTTACGGCACCAACGGCACGATGACGGAAACGCAGAAGTGGGAAGCCTTCCGCGAAGCGCGCAAGCAGCAGAAGGGCGCCTACCTCGATCAGCGCCGTTTCCTCTCCGATCCGCCAGCCGAATACCGTCAGGCCGACGAGGCCACGCTGACCGACCTCGGCGAGCCGGAAAGCAAGAAGGAAAAGCGCCGCAAGAAGGAAGCCAAGGCTGCAAGCCAGGGTTCGTCTTCCTGGTGGATGCCGTTCCAATAATCCCGAACCGGGGTTGAACTATATTTTTTTGGGGCAGGCCGGAAACGACCTGCCCTTTCCATGTCTAAATTCCCGGGAGAATTGCCTGATGACGTTCGTAATCCGTGATGCGGGTCCCGATGATGCCGGCACCATCCTGCGCTTCATCACCGAACTCGCCGTTTTCGAGAATGCCGGCCATGAAGTCGAGGCGACGGAGGAAAGCCTGAGGGAAACGCTGTTCGGGCCGGGTTCCGTCACGGGGGCGGCGATTATCGAAGCTGATGGTGAGCCTGTCGGTTCCGCCATCTGGTTCTTCAATTATTCCACCTGGCAGGCCCGCAACGGTCTCTATCTGGAAGACCTTTACATCACGCCCGATTACCGTCGCTCCGGCGCCGGCAGGATGCTTCTGCGCCATCTTGCGAAGATCGCGGTCGAAAAGGGATGTGGCCGTTTTGAATGGAGCGTGCTCGACTGGAACGAGCCGGCAATCCGTGCCTATGACGCCATCGGCGCCGAACCCCAGACGGAATGGATCCGCTACCGTCTTGCCGGCGACAGGCTGAAGGAATTCGCCGCAGGCTGATTGTTCCTTCGTCGGGCCTGCGTGGGAAGCGAGCGTAGGGGGCTTTCTTGCAAGATCAACGTCACGTAACGTTAACCCGAACTGCGCATAAGGTACGGCATGTTTCGGGTCAGCAGGAAAACGGCGTTCAAGGCAGCGATCGTCACGGGGGCATCCGTGGTGGCCTCGGTCTCCATCTGCCTTCTGCTGGTGCCTATTTTGGGCGGCCAGCCTGACGGCCCCGGTTTCTGGATGAGTGTGTTCTGCCCGCTGGTGATCGCGGGACCGGCTACCACCTGGCAATTCCACCAGACCGAAGTGATCGGGCGGCAGCGCGACGAGATCGCACATATGCATGTCGAACTCGAAGACATGCATGCTGAATTGCGGCTGCTTCACGAAGACTTGCGGATCAGGGCGCACAGGGATGCCCTGACCGGCGGCCTCAACCGCGGTGCGCTGTTTACTGCACTTGAGGAGATCGGGCCTTCTCATGAGGGGTCGGCGGCGCTGCTGGTTGCCGATGCCGACCATTTCAAGAAGATCAATGATGGCTTCGGTCATCTGGTTGGCGACGACGCGCTGCGATCCATCGCGGCTGCGATTTCAAATGCGGTCGATGACGATGACCTGTGGGGCCGCATCGGCGGCGAGGAATTCCTCGTTTTCCTTCACGCGACGACGCGCACCCGCGCGGTCGCCATTGCCGATGCGATAAGGCGAGCCATCGCCGAAGCCGATCTTGTCGTGGATGGACGCCGGGTTCCCCTCAGTGTCAGCATCGGTGTCGCTTCGGTCAGTGGTGTCTTCGACCCGGTGGGTCTTTTCCGGCAGGCCGACGAATATCTCTATCGGGCGAAATCCGGGGGGCGGGACTGCATCGTCTTCGACGGACTGGAACTCGGCCGACAGCCGGCCTGATAAACGCACGGCGAGGCCGTCTGCATTTTGCCGTCTATGCCCGCTGCGGCAAGTCTATGATTTCAGTCCTCAATCGCTTTCGCGCCTGTCCCTGAAGAAACTGCGCAGGATTTCCGCCGATTCCGTTTCGGCAATACCGGAATACACTTCCGGCACATGATGGCATGTCGGTTGCCGGTAGAAACGCACACCATTGTCGACGCCGCCGCCTTTCGGGTCCTCGGCGCCGTAATAGAGACGACGAATGCGTGCGAACGAGATCGCCGCCGCGCACATGGTGCAGGGTTCGAGCGTCACATAGAGGTCAGCACCCGAAAGCCGCTCGTCTCCGATGGTCTTTGCAGCACGCCGGATGGCGAGGATTTCGGCATGGGCGGTGATGTCGTGCAGCGCCCGCGTCTCGTTTCCCGCCCGCGCAACGATTGATCCTTCATGGACGACGACTGCTCCGATCGGCACCTCGCCACGGTCTCCCGCAGCGCGCGCTTCCTCAAGGGCGGCCTCCATGAAGCCGTTTGTCTCCGCCATTGAACAACTTTCCTCTTAACCAAGGCCGCGTGACCTGATACGACAGCCCAAACGACAGGCAAACAGCAAATGACATTTAAAGACAAGTCCAGGCGACCGACGGGCAAACCCACCGATCGCAGCGGCAAGCCGCTCACTCGTAAACCGGCCGGCGCCGACAGGAAGCCGGAGCCGAAGGCTGCGCGCAGCACGGCTGAAGTATCGGCCGACGAGGCGATGAAGCCCGAACGCATTTCGAAACTGCTCGCCCGCGCAGGTGTGGCCTCGCGCCGCGATGTCGAACGGATGATCATGGAAGGCCGCGTGAGCCTGAACGGCAAGGTGCTCGACACCCCGGTCGTCAACGCCACGCTTGCCGACCGGATCGAGGTCGACGGCGAGGCGATCCGCGGCATCGAACGCACGCGTCTCTGGCTCTACCACAAGCCGGCGGGACTGGTGACCACCAATTCCGATCCGGAAGGACGCCCGACTGTCTTCGAAAACCTGCCGGAAGACCTGCCGCGCGTGATGTCCATCGGTCGCCTCGACATCAACACCGAGGGTCTGCTGCTCTTGACCAATGACGGCGGTCTGGCGCGCGTGCTCGAACTGCCGACAACCGGCTGGCTTCGCCGCTACCGCGTGCGCGCCCATGGCGAGATCGATCAGCCGGCGCTCGACAAGTTGAAGGAAGGCATTGCCGTCGATGGCGTGCTCTATGGTTCCATCGACGCCACGCTCGACCGTACCCAGGGCCACAATCAGTGGATCACCATGGGCCTGCGCGAAGGCAAGAACCGCGAAATCAAGAACGTGCTCGGCGCGCTCGGTCTCGACGTGAACCGCCTGATCCGCATTTCCTACGGTCCGTTCCAGCTGGGTGACCTGCCGGAAGGCAAGGTCGTCGAGGTTCGCGGCCGCATGCTGCGCGACCAGCTTGGACCGCGCCTGATCGAGGACGCCAAGGCGAACTTCGATGCGCCGATCTATGAACACGGGTCGTCCGACGAAGAGGAGGCACCGGTCAGCCAGAAGGCTGCGAGGTCCGATTGGTCGCGCGAGGAAAACCCGCGTGGCGACCGACGTCGCGAAGACAGCCGCGAGCGGGCGCTCGAGCGCCTCGACACCCGCCGTGACGAAACACGCGGCAAGCCCCAAGGTAAACGAGATGGCGGCAAGCGCGGTTTTGGCGATCGCCCCGGACGCGATGAGGACCGTGGTGGTTTCGCGGATCGTCCCAAGCGGATGCCTGCCGGAAAGTCGCGCACGGCCAATGTCTGGATGGCGCCCGGCGCCCGTCCGGTTGCCGAGAAGAAGGCAGGGGAGGGCGCAGATGCCGAAAGGCCGCAGCATACCCGCCGTGAAGGCGCTCCCGCCAGCAACCGCTACGGCCGCGGCAAGGATGGGAAGCCGACCAAGGCTCTGACCCGTTTCAACCCAGACCGCAAGGGCGGTTCCGATTTCGCCCGCCGGGATGACGGCCCACGTGTGCAGGTCAGCCGTGCCCGCGACGAAGAGGGCGAATGGATCCGTGCCGAAGGTCCGGATCGTTCGTCGAAGGATCGTGGCGAAGGCTTCGGAGCCAAGCGTGGCTTTGGCGATCGCCCCGAGAGAGGCGACCGTGCGGCCCGTCCGGCTCGCACCGGCGGAGATCGCGCCTTCGGTGATCGTCCTCGTTTTGACAAGCCTCGTGATGACCGTCCCCGTGATGACCGCCCAAGAGGCGACCGGAATTTCGGTGAACGACCGTTTGGCGATAAGCCGCGTGGTCCCCGTAGCGCCGACAGCCGGCCGGCCGGTGACCGTCCCTTCGGCGGCAAGCCGAAGGGTGGCAAGCCGTTCGGCGCCAGGGACGGAGCAGGAAGCGGTGAAAGAGCCGGTGGTCCCGGCGGCTTCTCCGGCAAGCCGCGTGGCGATCGCCCGAGCGGCGGCAAGGGCCCCGGTGGCAAGACTTTTGGCGGCAAGAGCTTTGGCGGCAAAGGCCCCGGTGGTAAGAGCTTTGGCGGAAAACCCTCCGGCGGCAAGCCTTCCGGCGGGCGCGGTCCCGCCAGGGGCAAGAGGTAACGGGCGGTGCGGGTCGTCGGCGGAGAGTTCCGCGGCCGCTCACTGGCCGCTCCTAAGACCAATGCCATCCGGCCGACCATCGACCGGACGCGCGAGAGCCTGTTCAACATCCTGTCCCATGCCCATCCGGGTTCGCTGGACGGAACCCGGGTGCTCGACCTTTTCGCGGGCACGGGTGCGGTCGGCATAGAGGCGCTGTCGCGCGGCTGCCGTACGGCGCTCTTCGTTGAAAACAGTGTGGAAGGCCGTAGCCTGCTGTGGGAAAACATCGATGCACTCGGCCTGCATGGCCGCGCCAAGATCCTGCGCCGTGACGCGACGGACCTAGGAACAGCCTCCAACATCGAGCCGTTCGATCTTCTTTTCGCTGATCCTCCTTATGGTCAGGGTCTCGGCGAAAAGGCCTTCGAGGCTGCCCACAAGGGCGGCTGGTTGGCGCCTGATGCGCTGGCCATTCTGGAAGAGCGTGCCGATGTGGCCGTTTCCGTCGGCCCGGCCTTCGCCTTCCTGGAGGAGCGCACTTTCGGTGACACGAAAATGTACTTCTTTTCCTATAGGCCATCCTGATCTCGTCTGACGAAAGCAGGTTACCATGAGCGATACCGGCGCGCTGACCATCTCCCCGAACCGGACGGACGCAAGGGGAGGGCCAACCGTCGGGCTTGCTCTGGGCGCAGGCGGTGCGCGGGGCTTTGCCCATATTCCGGTGATCGAGGCGCTGGATGAGATGGGCATTCGCCCGGCGGCGATCGCCGGTTCCTCCATGGGCGCCATCATCGGGGCCGGCATGGCGGCGGGCATGACGGGCGCGGAAATCCGCCAGTATGTGCTGGAGACGATCGGCAAGCGGTCGATCATCGCCAACCGGCTGTGGAGCCTCGGACCCGCGACCATGCGCGACGCGCTAGGCGGCTTCAAATTCGGTCAGTTCAATCTGCACCGCATCCTGGAAGCCTTCCTGCCGGAAGCCATTCCCGCGGATTTTGCCGCGCTCGGCATTCCGTTGAAGATCATCGTTACCGACTATTACGGCCAGCGCGAGGTCGTCTGCCAGGAGGGAAGCCTCTTCGATGCGATCGCTGCATCCTCCGCCTTGCCGGCCCTTTTCATGCCCGTCCATCTCGGCGGCCGGGTGATGATCGATGGTGGCATCTTCAATCCGGTTCCCTATGATCATGTCACTGACACGGTCGACATCGTGATCGGCGTCGATGTCGTCGGCGGGCCGGAGGGCGAGCCGAGCCTGTCGCCAAACCGTATGGACAGCCTGTTCGGCGCCTCGCAACTGATGATGCAGTCCAATATCGCGCTGAAGCTGAAGCTCGGTGCGCCGGACATCTTTCTGCGTCCGAACGTCAATGCCTTTCGTGTTCTCGACTTTCTGAAGGCACGTCAGGTCATCGAGTCGACCGAGGGCATCAAGGATGTACTGAAGCGCGAACTGGACGCGCGTATCGAGGATTTCCTGCGCCGCTGACGACCGGGGCGCAAGTCTTCTCAGTCCGGAGCCGTTGCAACATCCTGCGGCTGCTGCAGGCCGGCCTCGGCCGCGAAACCATCGGTGGCAACGCGTTTCGGTTTGACCAGCGGTTCCGGGCGTACCGGTCGGTTCAACAGCATGTGACGTCCGGCCTGAATACCTTCCGATGCCTGCAGTTTCAGCCGTTCCTCGTCGCGCCGGCGAATGTCCTCGCCGATCTTGTATGCCTCGTCCTCGCTGGCGCCCAGCGCCTCGATGGTACGGCGGCCGAAGAGCAGACCTGATTCCAGCGTCTCGCGCAGTTCGTACTCCACGTCGCGGGCGCGAAGGGACAGGCTGTGAATACGGTCGTAGGAACGAACGAAGAGACGGGCGTCGGGATATTCCGCACTGATGAGATCGACGATCTTGTCGGTCACTTCCTTCTTCTGGGTACAGATGGCGACGACCTTGGCCTTCTCGACGCCGGCTGCGCGCAACACGTCGAGCCGTGTTCCATCACCGAAATAAATGCGGAAGCCGAAGGAGGCGGCTTGGCGGATACGGTCGGCGGAATCGTCGATAATCGTCACGTCGCGGCCGCTGGCGAGCAGGATCTGCGCGGCGATCTGGCCGAAACGGGAGAAGCCGATCATCAACACGTCGGCGCCGGCGCCCTCGAAATCCTCTTCCAGTTCCTCCGGTGCTTCGCCGCCGCCGACAAGACGACGGGCAAGAAGCGTGGCGAGCGGCGTCAGCGCCATCGTCAGCGTGACGATGGAAATGAGCAGCGAGGATTTGGCTCCGTCGATCAGGCCCGAAGCGGCGGCCGTTGTGAACAGCACGAAACCGAATTCGCCGCCCTGAGGCAGAAGCAATGCGATGCGCGCGGCGTCGTCGCGATCGGAGCCGCCAGCGCGGCAGAGCACGTAGAGCACAATGGCCTTGATGACCATCAGCGTAGGGACGGCGATGGCGATGGTCCAGATATTCTCGACGATGACGCCGAGTTCCATCGACAGGCCGACAGCCATGAAGAACAGGGCGAGCAGAATTCCGCGGAACGGCTCGATATCCGCTTCAAGTTCGTGGCGATAGGAGGATTCGGCCAGCATGACACCCGACAGGAAGGCGCCCATGGCCATGGAGAGGCCGCTTGCCTGCATCAGCAGCGCCGATCCCATCACCACGAAGAGCGCGGCGGCAATCATCACCTCGCGCGCGCCGGTGCGGGCGATGATCTGGAAGAGCGGTGTCAGCAGATAGCGACCGGCCATGATCATCGCGACGATGGCGACGATGGCGAAACCGAAGTCGGCAAGCGCCGCCTGACTGCTTTCGGTCTGGTTGCTACCGAGAATGGAAACCATGGCCAGCAGCGGCACGATAGCCAGATCCTGGAATAGGAGGACGGAGAACGCCCGCTGGCCGTAGCGACTGTTCATGTCGCCCTGGTCGTTGAGGATTTGCAGGGCAAAGGCCGTGGAAGACAGCGCCAGCCCGAAGCCTGCCACCAGCGCGCCGCGCCATTCCATGAGGCCGGTGTAGACGGCGGCGGCAGCAAGGACGAGGCCAGTCACGAGAACCTGTGCGGTGCCAAGGCCGAAGATATCCTTGCGCATGGTCCACAGGCGGGACGGTTTTAGCTCGAGTCCGATGACGAACAGCAGGAACACGACGCCGAGTTCGGCAACGCCGAGCACCTGTTCGGAATCGGTGATGAGATGCATCGTCGGCCCGATGACCACGCCGGCCGCGAGATAGCCGAGAACCGTGCCGAGGCCGAGCTTGCGGAACAGCGGTGCGGCGACGACGGCGCCACCCAGCAGCAACAAGGTTTCAGAGAAAAGCGCCTGCGGTGCGGTCGACAATGCAGCGATCTCCTCTTGTCTGTCGTGCCGTGATCGGGAATCGCCGTTCCGACCCTTGATGCATCCTGGAATGCACAATAAATGGAGCGGGAATGAAAGGCCAAGTCATGTCCAGCCAAATTGATTCCGCCAGCCTTCTCTCACGCGCCGAGCAACTTGTCGACCTCGCTTTGAAGGCAGGTGCGGATAGTGCAGACGCCGTGGTAGTACGCTCCCGCTCGAAGTCCGTCAGCGTTCGTCTCGGCAAGGTCGAAGAGACCGATTCCTCCGAAAGCGACGATTTCTCGCTTCGCGTCTTCATCGGCCGGCAGGTGGCGAGCGTTTCCGCCAATCCGGGCTTCGACCTCAGGCAACTCGCCGAGCGCGCCGTTGCCATGGCCAGGGTCTCTCCGGAAGATCCCTTTGCCGGCCTCGCCGAGAAGGCGGACATCGCCGCAAGTTACCCGGACCTCGATCTTTTCGATCCGACCGAAGTGTCGAGCGAAGCCTTGGCGGAAGCCGCCCTCGCTGCGGAAACGGCGGCCCTTGCCGTCAAAGGCGTCAGTAATTCGGTCGGTGCCGGCGCATCCGCTGGCATGGGCGGACTGGTCCTCGTTACCTCCCACGGCTTTTCCGGCAGCTATGCCGCTTCGCGTTTCTCCCGTTCGGTCGGCGTGATCGCCGGCGAGGGCACGCGCATGGAGCGTGATCACGATTACGACAGCCGCCTGTTCTTCGCTGATCTCGACAGTGCCGAGGAAATCGGCCGCCGGGCCGGCGAACGCACGGTGAAGCGGCTCAATCCGTGCCAGGTCGCAACCGGCAAGGACGTGACCGTGGTCTTCGATCCACGCGTTGCGCGTGGCTTTGTCGGACACATTGCCGGCGCCATCAATGGCGCATCCGTCGCCCGCAAGACCTCGTTCCTGCGCGACAGGATGGGTGAGCAGGTGCTGAAGGCCGGCCTCAACATCACAGACGATCCGTTGAAGGTCCGCGGCTCGTCGTCGCGTCCGTTCGATGGCGAAGGCGTGAGCGGCAAGGCGCTCACCATGATTGAGGACGGCGTGCTGAAGCACTGGTTCCTGTCTTCGTCCGCGGCCCGCGAGCTTGACCTCCACACCAATGGCCGTGGCGTGCGTTGCGGCACGACGGTTTCCCCGTCCTCCACCAATCTCGCGCTGGAACCGGGAGACATTTCGCCCGAGGAATTGATCCGCAGCATTGGTACCGGTTTCTACGTGACCGAGTTGATCGGGCAGGGCGTGGACATGCTCACCGGCGAATACAGCCGTGGCGCGACCGGTTTCTGGATCGAGAATGGCGAGCTGGCTTTCCCGGTTTCCGAGGTCACCATCGCGTCCAACCTCAAGGACATGTTCATGCGCGTGACCGCCGCAAACGATATCGACCGCAAGTTCGGCGTGGCCGCTCCGACCATCGCCATCGAGGGCATGACGCTCGCGGGGCGCTGAGAGGCGGAAGCCGGGTGGCAGAGGAAAATGAAATGACCGCCGATAAGGGCTTCGACTGGCAGGCTGATCTGGACCTGATTTCGGCCGCCGCCCGGGAAGCGGGAGAGATCGCGCTCGGCTTTTTCGGCCGGTCGCCTGAAGTCTGGTGGAAGAACGAGGGTCAGTCCCCGGTCAGCGCGGCGGATTACGCCGCCAACAAGTGTCTCGAAGAGCGCCTTCGCGCGGCGCGCCCGGATTATGGCTGGCTGTCGGAAGAGACCGACGACGACCCGGTGCGCCTTGGCTGCAGAACCCTGTTCGTCGTCGATCCTATCGACGGCACGCGCGCTTTCATCGGCGGGCGCAAGACATGGTGCGTCAGCGTCGCGGTTGTGCATGACGGACGCCCTGTCGCCGGCGTACTCGTGGCGCCGGCGCTTGAGGAAACTTTCGCAGCGGCGGAGGGGACACCCTCGACCAGGAATGGCCAGCCGATCCGTATTGCTGCTCCCCGCCCGGGTGAGAGGCTACGAGTGGCAACGCCGCAGGATATCGTTGCCGGTTTCGATGAGGAGATGCAGTCCCGCATCGAGCGCGTCGAGCATATTCCCTCGCTTGCCTATCGGCTGGCGCTGGTTGCCGACGGCCGGATCGATGCGACGCTGGTCAAGCGCAACGCCCATGACTGGGATCTTGCCGCCGCCGATCTCATCCTCCAGAATGCCGGTGGCAGGCTCACCGATCTGAAGGGTGAGGCGCTCCTTTATAATCGCCCGGATGTCAGCCACGAAGAGCTGTGCGCAGCCACGATTTCCGAGCTTTCCACCCTGTTGAAACACCTGTCTCCCAAGCCTCGCAGTTGACCTTTGCGTCAAAATCGATCACAGGAAAGAGGGAGGCGAATTTGAATGGAAAGAGACCGGAAATGACGGATTCCAACGATAAGAAACAGCTTCTGCACCTCGTCTTCGGCGGGGAATTGTCGAACCTCGAAGAGGTCCAGTTCCGCAATCTGAACGAGCTTGATATCGTTGGTATTTTCCCGGATTATGCATCCGCTCTCGTTGCCTGGAAGTCGAAGGCCCAGCAGACGGTCGACAATGCGCACATGCGCTACTTCATCGTCCACATGCACCGGTTGCTCAACCCCGGTGACGCGGCCGCTACCAAGGGCTGACGACGGGATTTTCTCAGGCGATCGCCGGCTTGTCTCGGCTTTTGGTGATCGCCGATGTCACGTTTTGAACTCAGTTATCTCGCATTCCGTAGTTTTTGCACCGCCAGCTCCTGAAAGGGCGACATGGCATCGATGACGAACATGAACGGTTTCGGCCCATGGCGATGAGCGACGGATTGGCATCCCTTGCCATCGCCTCCTACGGTTGGGCAGGTATTGCGGCTTATCCGTTGACGGGGCCGCTGCTTGCTTTCCGTGCGGCCAAGGGCAAGGAGGACCGGTCCCGTCGCCTCGAGCGCTTCGGTTATCCCGCCGTCGATCGTCCGCAGGGACCGCTGGTCTGGCTGCATGCCGCAAGTGTCGGTGAAACTCTCGCGGTCGTTCCTCTCATGCGGGAACTCCGTCGTCGCGACATCAACGTGCTGTTGACTACAGGCACAGTGACTTCCGCAGAAATCGCCCGCTACAGGCTGAAGGACGAGGTTCTGCATCAGTATGTTCCTCTCGATGTAAAGCCGGCGGTGCGTCGTTTCCTCGATTACTGGCAGCCCGATGTGGCGCTGTCTGTCGAGTCGGAAATCTGGCCGACGACGCTGATGGAACTGCACAAGCGGCACATTCCGCAAATTCTCGTGAATGCACGTATTTCCGACCGTTCCTTCGAACGCTGGCAGCGGCATCAGGCGATTGCCGAGGCGCTGCTTGGCAAGCTGTCGCTGGTGATTGCCCAGTCGGATGTGGACGCTGAACGTTACCGCGATCTCGGCGCCTGGCCGGTCATCGTCTCCGGCAATATCAAGGTGGACAGCGATGCGCCGCCCTGCGATCCGGCCGTGCTGGATCGCTACAAGCAGCAGATCGGCGACCGGAAGACCTGGGCTGCGATTTCGACGTTCGAGGGCGAGGAAAAGATCGCCACCATGGTGCATCGGGCGCTGCGCGCCCATACCGGCCTGCTGACGGTCGTGGTCCCACGCCATCCGGAGCGCTCGGATGAAATCGAGGCGATGATGGTCGAACGCGGCATGAAGGTTGCCCGCCGTACCCGCAACGACCCCATCACGCCGGACACCGATGTTTTGCTCGGCGATACCATCGGCGAGATGGGCCTTTACCTTCGGCTGGCTGAAATCGCTTTTGTCGGCCGGTCGCTGACGGCTGAAGGCGGACAGAACCCGCTGGAACCTGCCATGCTCGGCTGCGCCGTGCTGTCCGGTCCGCAGGTCGGCAATTTCCGCGAGAGCTATCAGCGGCTCGTGCGCAACGGCAATGCCCGTATCGTTCGCGACGCCGAAATGCTGGCCAAGGCGGTTCATTTCCTGATGACGAACGACCTTGCCCGTCACAAGATGATCGATGCTGGCATGGAAAGCATGCAGGAGATGCGCGGCGCGCTGACCGCGACGATGAAGGGGCTCGAACCCTATATCAATCCCCTGACCGTGCAGGCGCGGCTGGAACCGCGCATCGTAAGCCAGGGCTGACGGCCGGCCGATTGAGGGAACGTATGACTGAAGCCAATGACATAGCCGGAATCCTGTTCGACAAGGACGGAACACTTCTGGATTTCGATGCGAGCTGGGCGCCGGTCAACCGGACGGTGGCGCTGCTGGCGGCAGATGGCGACGAGAAACTGGCTGACCGCCTGCTGCAGGCGTGTGGCATGGACCCTGAGACGGGCCATCTCGTCCCCGACAGCCTGCTTGCCGCCGGAAACACGCGTGAGATCGCCGAAGGCCTCGCCGCCGCAGGCTCCCCGTTTGCCGCCGAGGCGCTGGTGCCGCAGATCGATGCGCTTTTTGCCGGTGCTGCCGAACAGTCCGTTCCGGTTGCCGAGCTTGCCCCTCTCTTCGCCAAGCTGCACGGCCGTGGCCTGAAGCTCGGTATCGCTTCTAGCGACAATGAAAAGTCGATCCGGGTTACCATCGATCGCTTCGGCATCGGCCCCTATGTCGATTTCGTCGCGGGCTATGACAGCGGTCACGGTACCAAGCCCCAGCCGGGCATGGTGCTCGGCTTTTGCGCCGCGACGGGCCTTGCACCCAGCCAGATCGCAGTTGTTGGAGACAACAATCACGACCTCCATATGGGACGCAATGCCGGGGCCGGATTGAAGGTCGCGGTACTCACCGGTACGGGTTCGCGTCAGTCCCTTCAGGAGGCCTGCGATGTCCTTCTGAACGACATCACCGAACTCGAAGCCGTGCTCGGCTGAGCGCCGGGCGTGTCTCCCTGCCATGTCACGACTTGACGAGACCCCTTCTCCCGCGCTTTCTTGGCCGCGGATATGGCCGTGGGGACGGTCGGGGAGAAGAGGGGAACGCGCGGCCATGGTATCGGATGCCCCGCCATTCTGGTGGACGAAAGCCGACTGGCGGGCCTGGGGCCTTTTGCCTTTCTCCTTCATCTATGGACGGGTGGCGGGCTGGCGAATGGGCCGCAAGCGCCGCCATGCCCCCCCGGTTCCCGTCGTCTGCGTCGGCAATTTCACGGTTGGCGGCGCCGGCAAGACGCCGACCGCGCTGACGCTCGCGCGCGCGGCCAAGGCCAAGGGATTGAAACCCGGTTTTCTCAGCCGCGGTTATGGCGGCTCCCTCGATGTCACCACCGTCGTCGATACCCATCACCACAGGGCCGGCGATGTCGGAGACGAGCCGCTGCTGCTGGCTCAGGAAGCGTTGACCGTCATCTCCCGCCGTCGTGTCGCCGGGGCCGAGAGGCTGGTGAAGGAAGGCGCGGATATCATCATCATGGATGATGGTTTCCAGAGCGCCCGGCTGGTGGTCGATTTCGCCCTGGTGGTGATCGATACGGTGCGCGGCATCGGCAATGGCCACCTCGTGCCGAGCGGTCCGGTGCGCGCGCCGATCACGATCCAGATGCGCCATCTCGACGCAATCCTGAAAGTGGGCAATGGCAATGCCGCCGACCGGCTGGTGCGTCAGGCTGCGCGCGCGGGCAAGGCGGTCATGGTCGCTGCCCTGAAGCCGAAGGGCGATGCGGGTCTCGCCGGCAAGCGCGTGCTGGCATTCGCCGGCATAGCCGACCCCTTCAAGTTCCAGCGCACGCTCGAAGGTCTGGGTGCCGTCGTTGCCGAGTTGCGGCCTTTCCCCGATCACCATCACCTGACCGACGACGAGGTTGATGCTCTGTTGGCCGATGCGGACAAGCAGGGGCTGCTGCTGGCGACGACTGCGAAGGATATCGTCCGGCTTGCGGGCGGCCACGGACGGTCGGCCGAACTTGCCGGCCGATGCCATGTGGTCGAGGTGGAGATGGCCTTCGACGACCCGCAGGCCCCGGCCTATGTGCTCGATCGTGCGATCGAGGCCTGCCGGGCGCGCAAGCTGAAGGAAAAGAGCAAGGCTTGAAGAAGAGGCGGGATCAGCGCTTCTGGTTCGGCAGTGCGCCGGCGCGCTTTTCCGCTTCCAGCGAGGCGGTAGCATCGACATAGGGTTCCTGGCGCGCGACGCTCCAGTACTTCAGTTCGTCGATCAGGATATGCTTTCCGGTAACCGCACAGACGACGTAGGACCCCGGCGACAGGATCTGAAAGTCGGCATCGAGGTAGCGGATCTTCGCCTCGCGGTTTCCGTTGCCTTCGAAACGGTTCATGGGTGGTCTCCTGCGCCTTTCACGAAACTGCAATAACGCGCCCTCCCACCAATTTCCAGAGCAAATAAAAGGATGTGTGCTGTAGATCAGCTGCGGCCGAACAACCGCTCGATGTCGGTGAGCTTGAGTTCGACATAGGTCGGCCGCCCGTGATTGCATTGGCCGGAGCCGGGCGTGGCTTCCATCTGCCTCAGCAGCGCGTTCATTTCCTCTACCCGCAACTGCCTGCCGGACCGCACCGAACCGTGGCAGGCCATGGTGGCCGCGACATGCTCCAGCTTGGCCGAAAGCCCCTGCGCCGTGTCCCATTCGGCGATCTCGTCGGCAAGATCGCGAACCATGCCTGCGACGTCCATTTCGCCAAGCATGGCGGGCGTTTCGCGCACTGCGACGGCACCGGGGCCGAAACGCTCGATGGCGAGCCCGAGCTGTTCGAGCGCTACGGCATGGGTCATCAGCCGGTTGCAGTCTTCTTCCGGCAGGTCGACGATCTCGGGAATGAGAAGCCCCTGTGAAGGAAGCCGCCGGCCGGTCAGCGCCTTGCGCATCTGCTCGAACACCAGCCGCTCATGGGCCGCATGCTGGTCGACGATCACCAGCCCGTCCTCTGTCTGGGCGACGATGTAGTTGGCATGAACCTGCGCCCGCGCCGCGCCAAGCGGGTAGGACGGAGCCGCTGCTTCAGCGCGCACATCAGGTCCGGGAGCCGCAGCAGCAGGCGCCTCGGCCCGTGCGGTCGGCAGGTTCATTGCTGCGAAGGCCGGCTGCTGCACGGTTTCGTTGAAGCCAGCGGTCGAAGCGGCTGCCGGACTGAATGGTCGGCTCGGCGAATTCGAAAAGCTCCAGCCGCCGGATGGTGAGGGGGCAGCGGTAGCGGCAGGGTTGAAGCCCGGACGGAAGGCACGCAGCATGCCGCCGCCACCGGTGGTCGAGGCGCGGTCGCCTTCACGCCGCATGGCGTCACGGATCGCCCCAACGATCAGGCCGCGCACAAGCCCCGGATCGCGGAACCGGACATCGGATTTCGCCGGATGGACGTTGACGTCGACCAGCGCCGGGTCGAGTTCCAGAGAAAGCACCGCCACCGGATAGCGACCCTGCGGAATGGTTTCCGCATAGGCGCCGCGAATGGCGGAGAGGATCTGCTTGTCCTGCACCGGTCGCCCGTTGACGAAGGCATATTGATGGGCGGAATTGCCGCGGTTGAAGGTTGGCACACCGGCAAAGCCTCCGAGCCGGACATCCTCGCGCTCGGCGTCGAGTTCGATGGCGTTGTCGCGGAAATCGCTGCCGAGTACCTGCGCGATCCGGGCGAGGCGATCATCGCCGGTGGCGGGAAATTCGAGCGTCGTCCGGTCCGTGCCCGAGAGCACGAAGCGGATCGCGGGAAAGGCGATGGCCATGCGCTTGACGATCTCGGTGATTGCGCCGGCCTCGGCCTTTTCCGTCTTCAGGAATTTGAGGCGGGCGGGCGTGGCGAAGAACAGGTCGCGTACCTCGACCGTCGTGCCCGGATTGGCCGGTGCCGGCCTGACGGGCGAGACCTTGCCGCCGACGACGGCCACTTCCGAGCCTTCCGCGCCGCCTGGCAGACGGCTGGTAATGGTCAGTTTTGCGACCGAGCCGATCGAGGGCAGTGCCTCGCCACGAAAGCCGAGCGAATGGATATCGAACAGCGAGTCCTTGAGCTTCGAGGTGCAGTGCCGGCGGATCGAAAGCTCGAGATCCTCCGCGCTCATGCCGCAGCCGTTGTCGATCACGCGCAACAGGCTCTTGCCGCCGCCGGCCGTGGCGATTTCGATACGGCTTGCTCCGGCGTCGATGGCGTTCTCGATCAGTTCCTTCGCGGCACTGGCCGGTCTTTCGATGACCTCGCCGGCGGCGATCTGGTTGATGAGGGTTTCTGAGAGCTGCTTGATGACCATCGGTCCATTTTCCGGGATTCGGGCTGGCGAGGAAAGGGCCAACTGCATCTATCAGACTGAAAGTGGCGCACTCTGGGCAGATCCATTAATCCCGCCTTAAGGGACTGCCGATAGCATGGTTATGGCTTGAAATGTTTTGTATTGGCATTGTCGGTTTACCGGCAGGGGTGGAGACGGTGGCCGGACCGTTTTCGGATTTCATCCTCGTTTTGCCGCCTCAGGCGAATCCCCGGCATGTTCTGCGTGTGCAACGGCTGCATGATTGCGTGAATTCGGAAACGATTGAACGAGAAATTTGTGGAGCAGGACAAGGTGTTACAGCGCCCTCGGTGCCTCTGTCGGGGTTAAAGGTGCTGTCTGGACAATAGCGATCGGACACCGGCAGGTGTCCGGTTCTTTGAGGCGGTAGTGTGAAAGAGTTTGCACCGGGCCCGGACAATGAAATGTCGGGCAGAAACGCAGGGATGGGGGGCGAGGACGAACGGGCTGCGGCGTTGCAGGCCGCCATGCTCGATGCCGTGTCCGATGCGATAGGTGCCGCGCTGATCGTCTATGATCGCAACGACCAGCTCGTCTATGTCAGCCGCACCGTCGGCAATTATCTTCCCGTGACGTCGCAGGTGACCCGTCCCGGAACCCGGTTGAGGGATTTTCTCGGCGCCGTCTACGATGGCGGCGGACGCGACCGCATGTCAGCCGGCGAGGGTAGCGCCGCGACCCGCGAGGAGTGGATCGCCGAGCAGATTTCCGTTCATTGGCGGGAGCGTTTCGATACCCAACGCCGCGACGCCAAGAATCGCTGGGCGCGCTTTTCCAAGCGCCGCCTCTCTTCCGGCTACGGTATCTGCATCATCAGTGACATCTCGGAGCAGAAGAAGCGCGAGGAACAGTGGCGCGCCGATGTCGAACGGGTGCAACTGACCGAGGAGATCCTCGATAACCTTCCGCATCCGGTCTTCGTGCAGGATCGTAATCTCAGCGTCGTCGCCGTCAACAAGTCGTTCTGCAGCCGGACGGATGCTCGCGCGGAAAGCGTTCTCGGCGGGGCGCTCAACGAGATCTTCACCGGAGACCTCGGCGCAAAGCTCGACCGTGCCACTCGCCACGTTCTGGAAACCGGAGCATCGGCCGCAATCCTGACGGAGCTTCCTTCGGACCCCGCCGGCGAGCGGACCGTGGTGCGAAGCCAGCGTGTCGGCAAGCCGGGCCGCTATTTCATCGTCACCAGCTTCGAGGCGGCCTCCGCCCAGTTCTCCACCGATACGGTGGGAGGGCCATCTTCCGACAATACCGTCGTGACTTCGTCCGCATCCTATACCGTGTTGCCTGAGAACGAATGCCTTCGCTTCGAGGCGGAGGTGGCGAAGCTTGCCGGGCGCAAGGCGCTCATCGTCACCATGGATCTCGACTTCGAGGCGAAAAGCCTGAAGACGCTGGAGCGTCTTGGTATTGACGTCTGCTGCGTGCGCAATGCCACGGAGGAAGACGCCTTCCTGACCGTGGCGCGTTCCGTCGGGGTGACGATCGATCTGATGGTCGTCGATACGCAGATGGATGTGAAGTGCCTGGAACTTGCGCTCGAGGAAGGGATCTCGACGATCACGCTGGATGGTTTCCAGCTCGATACGGAACTGGCGTTCCTCGTTCTGAACAAGCTGGCGGCCAGGGACGACAAGCAGGCAGCAGCTGCAGACGATTGGGAAATCACCACTACCGAAGCCGAACCGCTGGCCCCGGCAGTTCCGTCGCGCGAGCGTTCGCTCGTCCTCGTGGCCGAGGACAACGAGATCAACCAGATCGTCTTCTCCCAGATTCTGGAAGGGCTCGGCCATTCCTATCGCATCGCGCGCGATGGTGCGGAGGCCGTGCGTCTCTGGCAGGAGCTGAAGCCGGCCGTCGTCCTGATGGATATCACCCTGCCGGTGATGAACGGCTTCGAAGCTTGCCGGAAAATCCGCGAGCTGGCGGACGGTCCAGCAGGCATGACGCCGGTCATCGGTGTGCTGGTGCAGGCTTTCGATCGTGACCGGGAAGAGTGCATGGTCGCGGGCATGAACGACGTCATCCTCAAGCCGCTGAGCCCCGATGCGGTCGATGCCGTTCTGAAACGGCATGTTCCGGCTCTGCAGGCCGTGGCCGCTGGCTGAGAAAACGATGTCAACCCCCTAAATAATGGACGACAACCTGTAGCCAAGCTGCGGGAATTGCTAGAATTTTTTTAATGTTTGGCGCTCATCTTCGGCAGTGTGAAAGGAACCCTCTCAGGAACAGCCGATGGGTCAAGCCGATACAGCCACGCCGCCGCAGCTAGGCCAGAACGAGCTTCAGGCAATGGCCTATACGGACCAGTTGACCGGGCTCGGCAATCGCTATCGCCTGCGTGACAAGGTGCGGCTTCTCGCCTCCGAGCGTGCCGCCGATCCCGCGCCGTTTACGGTCGGCATCGTCAATCTGGACGGGTTCAAGCCGATAAACGATCTCTTCGGTTCTGTCGCCGGCGACGAAATCCTTTGCCAGGTGGCGCATCGGCTGAAGGCCTGCGTGCCCGATGGTGCGACCGTCACGCGTCATGACGGAGACGAATTCGCCATCATCCTGCCGCTGATCTTCGAGCGTATCAGCGCCGAACGAACCGGCCAGATGATCAAGGACGTCCTCTCTGCGCCCTACGATCTCGGTGACCGCAACGTCCGCCTCTCGGCCTCGCTCGGCTTTGCCGTCTATCCCTTTGCCGGTGCCGATTTCGAGGAACTGATGAAGAGTGCCGAAACGGCGCTCTATCGTTCCAAGCGCCGCGGCCGCGGCCAGATCACGGTCTACTCGCGGGAAATCGCCCAGGAGATGAAGCGCGCCACGCAGCTTGAACAGGCGCTGCGCAATGCCATCATCGCCGATACCGTCGACGTGCATTTCCAGCCGATCGTTCGTCTCGCCGACAACCGCGTCGTGGGCTTCGAGGCTTTGGCTCGCTGGAACGATGCCGATCTCGGTTTCGTCTCGCCCGCCGTCTTCGTGCCGCTTGCGGAAGAACGCGGCTTCATCGACACGCTGTCCGAAACCCTTCTGCGCAAGGCGGCGGAAGCAACGCTCGCCTGGCCGCGCGAGCTCTTCCTTTCGTTCAATCTCTCCTCGGCCCAGCTTATGGATCCGCGGACCACGCTCAACACGCTGTCGATCCTGAACAGCGTGGGTTTCGATCCGCGCCGGCTGGAACTGGAAATCACCGAAACGGCCGTCATGGGTTGCGCCGATACTGCGCATCGCATCTTCAGCGAATTGCGCGATTTCGGCATCAAGATCTCTCTCGACGATTTCGGCACGGGCCAGTCGAGCCTCGGACGTCTTCGCGATTTCACCTTCGACAAGGTCAAGATCGACCGGGCCTTCGTTTCCGCCATCACCACCGACCGCACCTCGGAGCATATCATCAAGGCCATCGTCACCATGTGCGAGGGCCTCGATCTCGAAGTGGTCGCCGAAGGTATCGAGACGGTTGCCGAAGCAGACAGGCTGCGGGCGCTCGGCTGCGGCATGGGGCAGGGCTATTTCTTCGGCAAACCCGCCGATGCGGCGGCCACCCTGCGTTATCTGAGCGAACATCACCACGAATTCGCGCTGGTTGACCGGGCTTCTTCCTGAAACGTTTCAGTCGAAAGTGCCGCGTAAACGGTATGATTGGATCTTACGTGGCGTTCCTCACCTGACACCTTCCCCTTCCGCCAGCAACCAGTCCCGCACTCTGGTCGCAGATGCATTGAGTTCCCGCGAGCGCGGCCACACGACATAGAAGGCCTGGTCGGTCACCAGCGCATGCCGACCGACCTGCAGCAGTTGGCCTGAGCGCACCTGCCCCTCGATCAGATGGTTCCAGCCGAGCGCGATGCCTTCACCGGCAAGCACCGCCTGAATCACCAGAACGTAATCGTTGATCGCCAGCCGCCGTCCCTTCGGCGCATAGTCGATGCCGGCGCTCGCAAACCATTCCGGCCAATTGCATGCCTGCCTTACCGGCTCTTCGAGCCAGATCAGCCGGTGCCGAGTCAGGTCTTCGGGGCTCTCCGCCGGGCCGTTCTGCTCGATGAAGGCGGGGCTTGCCACGGCGGTGACGATCTCCGGCGCGAGCAGGGCGGCGTGGTAACGCGGCCAGTCCTTCGGATCGCCGCCACGCACGCCGAGCGGAATAGCCTCCTCTTCCAGATCGAGGTCGCGCACGCTGGTCTGGATGCGCAGGTCGATATCGGGCAGGTCTTCCCGAAGTCTCGCCAGCCGCGGCAGCATCCACATCGACGCGAAGGCAGTCGAGGCGGCGAGCGTCACGTTCACCTCACGGCCCTTGGCGCGAATGTCTTCGGCCGAACGTTCGATCCGTGAAAGGCCGGCGACGACGTCGGCATGAAAGCGTTCGCCCGCCTCCGTCAGCCGGGCGGAACGATGCAGACGCTGGAACAGGGTAACGCCCAGCTGTTCCTCGAGCGCACGAACCGCATAGGAGACGGCGGCCTGGGACATGCCCAGTTCTTCTGCCGCGCGGGTAAAGTTCTCATGCCGGCCCGCGGCCTCGAAGACCACGAGCGAGTTGGCGGACGGCAGCAGACGGCGAAATCGACTCATAAGTTGAGCTTATCGCAAGTCGCGGTTTTTTCCAGCATCACAATAGTTTTGATCGCGGCTAGCCTTCGCTCCAGCAAGAGGGAGAAAACGATTATGACCGGTGAGACGCTGGAACTGGATCGCAGGGAGCGCCGTACGCGCGGCAACAGGCCGGCGCGGCGGGAAGGAGGCGGCACTCCATCGCTGAAGGTGCCGTTCATCCGGCGCAACATTCCGACCTATGACATTCTTTCGGAGGAGAACCTCGTTCGTATCGAGCAGACGGCGGATCGCATTCTCGCCGAGGTCGGTATCGAGTTTCGCGACGATCCGGTCGCGCTCGATCACTGGAGGCGGGCGGGGGCGGAGATCGACGGCGTTCGCGTCCGCTTCGAACCGGGCATGCTGCGGGAGGCGGTGTCGACGGCTCCCGCAACCTTCACCCAGCATGCGCGCAATCCGGCAAACAATGTCGAGATCGGCGGCAGCAGCGTCGTCTTTTCGCCGGCCTACGGCTCGCCCTTCGTCATGGACCTCGACAATGGCCGCCGCTACGGCACGATCGAGGATTTCCGCAGCCTCATCAAGCTCGCCCAGTCCAGTCCATGGCTGCACCATTCCGGCGGCACCATCTGCGAACCGGTCGACCTGCCGGTCAACAAGCGGCATCTGGAGATGGTCTACAGCCATATCAAATATTCCGACCGTGCGTTCATGGGCTCGGTGACGGCGGAGGAGCGGGCGGAAGAATCGATCGAGATGGCGCGCATCCTGTTCGGCGCCGATTTCGTCGATCAAAACTGCGTCATTCTCGGCAATGTCAACGTCAACTCGCCGCTCGTATGGGACGGCACCATGACCAAGGCGCTCCGGGCCTATGCCCGCGCCAACCAGGCAGCCGTCATCGTGCCCTTTATCCTCGGCGGGGCCATGGGGCCGGTCACCAATGCCGGCGCGATCGCCCAGTCCTATGCCGAAACGCTGGCGGGCTGCGCGCTGACCCAGCTGGAGCGCAAGGGGGCACCGGTGATCTTCGGCAACTTCCTCTCCTCCATGTCGCTGCGTTCGGGTTCTCCCACCTTCGGCACGCCGGAACCGGCAATCGGCTCCATGGTCATCGGCCAGCTTGCCCGCCGGCTGAAACTGCCGCTGCGCTGTGCGGGGAATTTCTCCAATTCCAAGCTGCCGGATGCTCAAGCCATGCAGGAGGGCGCGATGTCGATGCTGTCGGCGGTCCATTGCGGCGCCAACTTCATCCTGCACTCGGCCGGCTTCGTCGATGGCCTGCTGTCCATGTCCTACGAGAAGTTCGTCATGGATACGGATTTCTGCGGCGCGCTGCATGCCTACATGGCCGGCGTCGTGGTCGATGACAATACGCTCGCCATGGATGCCTTTCTGGAAGTCGGACCCGGCAGCCACTTCCTTGGTTCGGCCCACACCATGCGCAACTACCAGACGGCGTTCTGGGATAGTGCCGTCTCCGACAACGAGCCGTTTGAAAAATGGGCAGAGGCCGGATCGACCGACATGGCGACCCGCGCAAACAAGCAGTGGAAGAAGACGCTTGCCGAATATCAAGCGCCGCCTCTGGACCTCGCCATTGACGAAGCACTGCGCGACTATGTCGAACGGAACATGCGCGCCAAACCCGACGCCTGGTATTGAAACTGGACAGACATCATCATGGATTTATCGAAAGACCCTTTGCTCCAGCCGTTTCAGCTCAAGCATCTGACCCTCAAGAACCGCATAATGTCGACGGCGCACGAACCTGCCTATTCGGATGCCGGCATGCCGGGCGAACGCTACCGCCTGTATCACGTCGAAAAGGCGAAGGGCGGCATCGCACTGACCATGACGGCCGGTTCGGCAAGCGTCAGCCGGGATTCCCCTCCGGCCTTCGGCAACCTGCTGGCGTGGAAGGACGAGATCGTTCCGCACCTGAAGCGGCTGGCGGATGACTGTCATAGCTACGGGACGGCGGTGATGATCCAGCTGACCCATCTCGGCCGTCGCACCAACTGGAACAAGGGCGACTGGCTGCCGGTTCTCTCGCCGTCGCCGATCCGCGAACCCGCCCACCGGCATTTTCCGAAAGAGATCGAGGATTGGGATATCGAGCGCATCGTGGAGGACTACGCCTCCGCCGCGCAGAGAATGCAGGCCGCCGGTCTCGACGGAATCGAGTTCGAGGCCTACGGCCATCTCATGGACGGTTTCTGGTCTCCGGCGACAAACCGCCGCGAGGACGAGTTCGGCGGCAGTCTCGAAAACCGCATGCGTTTTTCCAACATGGTCATCGACGCCGTGCGCAAGGCGACAGGCCCGGATTTCATCGTCGGCATCCGCATGGTCGCCGATGAGGATTGGGACAAGGGCCTGTCGAAGGAGGAGGGCGTGGAGATCGCCCGCCGTCTCGCCGGTTCGGGAAAGATCGATTTCCTCAACATCATACGTGGTCATATCGAGCATGATGCAGCGCTGAACAACGTCATCCCGATCCAGGGCATGGCGGCTTCGCCGCATCTCGATTTCGCCGGAGAGGTGAGGGCGGCGACCAAGTTCCCGGTCTTCCATGCGGCCCGTATCGCCGATGTCGCGACCGCCCGTCATGCGATTGCCGAAGGCAAGCTCGACATGGTCGGCATGACGCGCGCCCACATCGCCGATCCGCATATCGTTCGCAAGATCGTCGAGGGCAGGGAGCAGCAGATACGCCCCTGCGTCGGCGCGACCTACTGTCTCGACCGCATCTATGAAGGCGGCGAGGCGCTCTGTATTCACAATGCGGCGACGAGCCGCGAGGCGCTCATTCCCCATGAATTGCCGAAGGCCGAGAAGCCGCGCAAGGCGGTGGTGATCGGTGCCGGCCCTGCCGGGCTTGAGGCTGCCCGCGTGCTCGCCGAACGCGGACACGCCGTCGAGGTTCTGGAAGCAACCAGCGAAGCCGGCGGACAGATCAACCTGATGGTCCGCAATCCTCGCCGCAAGGAAATGATCGGCATCGTCGACTGGCGTCTCGCCGAACTGGAGCGGCTCGGCGTTCCGATCCGCTACAATACCTATGCCTCGGCCGAGGACGTGCTGGCGCTGTCGCCGGATCTCGTTGTCGTCGCCACGGGCGGTATCGCCCAGTCGCCCGAACTGGAGGCTGGTGACGATCTCGTCGTGTCGAGCTGGGATATCCTTGCCGGCGCGGTGAAGCCGGAAGGACCGGTCCTGTTGTTCGATGACAATGGCGGGCATCAGGGAATGAGCGCAGCTGAGGTGATCGCCAATATCGGGGTGGAGCTGGAAATCGTCTCGCCGGAACGCTTCTTCGCCCCTGAAATGGGCGGCATGAACCATGTGCCCTATGCCAAGACCTTTGCCGAAAAGAACGTGCGCGTCACGATCAATACGCGGCTTGCTTCGGTCCGCCGCGATGGCAACGGCCTCGTTGCTACGCTCGGCTCGGATTTTTCGCCTGTCACGGTGGAGCGGCGCGTGGCTCAGGTGGTGGTAGAGCATGGCACCATGGCGAACGCGGATCTCTATCTGGAGCTCAAGCCGCTCTCGCGCAATCGCGGCGCAGTCGACTATCCGGCCCTCATTGCCCGGCAATCGCTGCTGCCGGTGAAGGACGAAAGTGCTGCCTTCGATCTCATCCGCATCGGCGATGCCATCGAAAGCCGCAATATTCATGCGGCGATCTATGATGCGCTGCGCTATTGTAGCCTTCTTTGACAGCGTGAGGTCACGCTGGGTCTCTGGGGGAGAGTGGTATGGAAGGCGGGTTTCGCGGATCTGAAAGGACTGCCGGGGATGTCTCCGGCGGAAAATCCGATGCGGTGACCCGTCTGGAAGCGTTGATGGCACAGGAGCCGGCCGCCATGACGGTGGCGGTTTATGAAAACGGCGTGTTGACGGGGATCGCGTCCCCGGCAGCCGTCGGGTTGTCGCTCGACGCTTCCTCTCCTATGCGCAGCGCCAGCAACACCAAGACCTTCGTTGCCGCGACCGTTCTTTCGATGTGGGAGGCCGGCGAACTCGATCTGGACGATCCGGTCGGCGCAAGGGCAAGCGCGCCGATTGCCGATATTCTCCGCAGTGGCGGCTATGATCTCGACCGGATCACCATCCGGCATCTGCTCAATCATTCCGCCGGCCTGCACGACCATGCCGACGACAGCTTCCTCGACCTGATCCTGGAAGAGCCTGAAAGACGCTGGACCCGCGAGGAGCAGGCCCGGCTTTGCATGACGCGAGGTGGGCCGCACAGCCCGGCTGGAACCCGGTTCCGCTACTCGGATACCGGTTATATCGTGCTGGGCGATATCATCGAAACCCGGCTCGGCCAGCCGCTTGCCGCGGTGGTTCGTCAGCGTATGGGCTTCGATGGTCTCGGCCTGTCCTCGACATGGTGGGAAGCGATGGAGCCGGCCCCGGACGGCGTGTCGCTCGAGGGGCGGCAGTTCTTCCGCAAGAAGGACGTGTTCCGCTTCGATCCGACGATGGACGTCTATGGCGGGGGTGGGCTTGTCATGTCGGCTGCCGATCTGGCGAAAGCCATGGCTGCGATCTTCGAAGGGCGTGTGTTTCGACGTGAAGCGACGCTTTCGGAAATGCTGAAGCCCGAGCCGCACGAGGGAGGGGCGGATTACCGGCTCGGTATCTTCGCCAGCGGCGAAGGCGAGAGACGCTTTTTCTGGCACATCGGTTTCTGGGGCTCTGCTGCCTACTATCAGCCGGAGCGGGGGCTTTCCGTCGCCGGTTATACCTCGCGGCGCGACGACCGCTCGCGCCTGATGTCGCTTATCGAAAACGGGATGATGGGTTAGAGCAATTCCAGCAAAAGTGGGAACCGGTTTTGCGTCCGGAATTGCGTGAAACCAAAGAGATAGAGCATTGGAGGCGATTCTGTTATCGCCGGAAATGCTATAGAACCCGAACGTGCCCATGAAAAAGGCGGCGCCAGCGGCGCCGCCCATCGGTCGTTTCGCACGTATCTCGTTCCGGGTTACTGATTAACCGTCGACGAGGTGGTGGTGCGGTCGAGGGGTTTGAATTCCGGCGCGGCCTTCAGGCTTTCCGCCGTTTCGGTCGTCGTCAGGCGAACCTCGTTCTTTGCCGTGTCGTGGGTGACGGTGATCTTGTCCATCGGCACGGCGACATCCTTTTCGCCCACGCCGAGGAACCCACCGACACCGATCACGGCAGCGACGATGCCGCCTTTTTCCTCGATGATCAGGTCGTTGATGTCGCCGATGGTTTCATCGCCTGCCGTGTGGACCGACTGGCCGATGAAATCGTTGGCGCTGATCTGCGTCGTGCTCTGCTGTGTCAGATATCCACCCGTGGCTGCGGCGCTGGTGTCGGACGGCACCATTGCGCCGGCAGACGGCGCCGTGCCGCTTTCAGCCGGGGCGGGCATTGTCGGCGATGCCGGAGCGGGGCTGGTGGCGTCCTGTGCGTAAGCAAAAGGTGCAATTGCGGTGGAGCCAAGCAGCACGGCTGCGGCGAAGGTGTTGAGGGTCTTCTTCATGATGGACCTACCTTTCCTCTCAGATGGTCTTGGCGACCGTCGCGACTGCCGATGAAGTCAGGGCATCGCGTCGGTTCGAGAGGAAAATGTCTGGGGGGCCCAATCGTTCCCATTGAAATTGCAGCTAAATTTTTCGAAATTCAGGGAACAATCGACACGGGCGACGGTTCGCGCGCCCGTGTCAGGCCCGTGTCAGGCTCATGATGAGGCCGGATTCAGAGGCGGAAACGGGGGGCATGCTGCCCCTTGACCGCAACGCCCAGTTCGAACGTAGCCCCGCACAGGGCGTCCGCGTTGCGGGCCGAATCGTCGAGCCCTTCCCAGCAGGATGTCACCATCAGCCGGTCGGCGTCGGGGCCGAAGAAGGCCGGGCAGGTCACTCGCTTCGCCGGCATTTCATAGCGGGCGATGTGGTGTCCCTCGGCGTCATAGCGGTCAACCGCGCCGCCATCCCAGCGGGCGTTCCAGATGGTGCCCTCGGCATCGACCACAGAGCCATCGAACACACCTTCGCGGCCGGTTCCATCGATCAGCACGCTCGGCGTCCCGGTCGGCAGGCCGGTTTCGGCATCGACATCGACCCGCATCAGCTTGTTGACCTTCGAATCGACGAAATAGCCGATCTTGCCGTCCGGCGAGAAACAGATGGAGTTCGGAATGCTGATCTTGTCGAAGATCCGCGTCACCTTGTTGCCGGCGACGTGATAGATGGCGCCCGCGCCATCGGCGGCAGTCTTGCCCATGGTGCCGATCCACAGGGTACCCGAGGGATGAACCCGGCCGTCATTAGAGCGGTTGCCCGGCCGGTCGGGCTCGAGTTCGACAAAGGGGGTGAGTTTGCCGCTTGCGCGATCGCGCAGGAAAAGCCCGGTGTCGCTGGCAATGAGCTGGCGGTTTTCATCGATGACGGCGAGAACGCTGCCCATGAACGGCAAATCGTGGCGGGTTGCCGTGTTGGTGGCCAGTTCGAGCGACCAGAGCGCCTTGCCCAGAATGTCGAACCACCAGAGTGTGTCGCTCTGTTGATCGTAAACCGGGCCTTCTCCGAGTTCGAGCCGGTGATCGACCAGCACGTTTCCTGCAAACGAATGATGTGATGGCACGCACTTTTCTCCCTGATTCCAGACAGCCTATAGGCAATGCGGAATCCTTGTCCTTGTTTGACAGGGGTTTACGGTAAAATAAAGCTGGCTTCTGGACTAGCCCGCGCTTCTGCGGCTAAGCTTGATAACGGTGGGTAAGGCGGATTCGTCTGCACATTGATTCACGTGCCGTTCTTCGGAATTCGCTTTATTCCGGATAAAAAATCTACGACGCGCAAGGTGCAATTTTAACGAGCCGCTTTCAGGGGAGACATCAAGAGCCTTCACGGGCGGGCTGATGTCGTTTTCTGCATGCCGGTTTGCCCGGCCTGGCCTCCGGTCGCCGCTCTTTCGTTCCGAAGGAAGCCGGCTGTCTAAGGAGAGCAATTTGTCTTTTTCATATTCTTGGAGTCATTCGAAGAAATATTTGCCATGACAGCGATTGAAACCGATGCTTCCGAGCGAGTAGCTGCCTACGTTGCCGAGATCGGTAGCTTCAAGACGCAGTTCGATGTCTTCCGTTTCATGAAACGGCTGACCGAATCCTACGGCGCGCGAGCCTTCATGGTTCTCAACATGCCGTCGCCCACGTCTCTCGATCTTTCCAGCAATTCGATCATTACCAACTGGCCGGCCGACCTGCTGACCGAATACGATCAGACGCCGCTTCTTTCCAGCAGCCCACTGCTTGGACGTCTGCGGACCTCCACTACGCCCTTCACCTACGATATCGAGCATGTGAGCAAGCAGCGCGATCCCCGGACGATGGAGATTTCTCACGCGTTGTTCAACCGCTTCAGGATGACACGCGGCGCGTTCTTTCCAGCCCACGATGCATCCGGCATTCGCGGCGCGGTCTCCTTCTGCGGCGACCGGACGACGTTTTCCGCGGCCGAGATGATGGAGTTGATGTTTCTCTCCATCCATATCTACAATCGTCTTGCCGAGATCCGCGATCTCGACAATCGCGCCACCGACATGCTCACCGAGCGCGAGATCGACTGCCTCAACTGGACTGCGGCGGGCAAGACCAGCGTCGAGATTGCCGAAATTCTCGGTCTTTCCGAGCACACGATCAATCACTACCTCAACCGCGCAACGAAGAAGCTCGATACGGTGAACCGCACGCAGGCGGTCGCCAAAGCCCTGAGGCTCGGTCTGATCAAGTAGTCGCCCGACCGGCCTCGTTTCATCGGCATAGCGTTTGGGTCATTGCGCTGGAATTGCTTTTCGGCAAGAAATGCATGCATGCCGATCACGCGAGGAAAGAGACTGAAATCAACGGGATTGATGGCTTGCCGGTTTCCGGCCCGCCGGGCGGGCGGGTGTCGCGGCTTTAAGGCGGGGAGCAGGTAGCGCCATGCCGAGCCGGCCAGAGATCGTCCTCGGCTTCCTGCCGCTTTTGGACAGCGCGATCCTGATCGCCGCCCTGGAAAAGGGTTTCGCCGGTGACGAAGGCGTGAAACTCACGCTGGTCCGGGAGAACTCTTGGGAGAAAATTCGCGAGGGGGTCGCCACCGGCCGCTTTCAGGGCGCACACATGCCGGCACCCATGCCGATTGCCTGCAATATCGCCCTGGTGCCGATGGAGGTGCCGCTGGTCGCGCCGATGGCACTCGGCCTCGGCGGCAATGCCATCACCGTTTCAGCGTCGCTTTATCGCCGCATGCTCGATGCCGGGATGACGGCGGATCTCGATCCGCGTCGGGCCGGCGACGCGCTGAAAACGGTTGTCAACGGCCGCGGGCAAGCCAGAGAGCCGAGGTTGCGGTTCGCCGTCGCCCACCGCCTGTCCTGCTGTCACTACGAGTTGAAATACTGGCTGGCCGCTTGCGGGATCGATCCCATGGTCGACGTGGAAATCGTGGCGCTACCTGCCGGCCTGATCGGCGATGCGCTGGAGCAGGGCAATCTCGATGGCTGCTGTCTCGCCGAGCCATGGAACAGTCGCTTCGTCGCGCGCGATCAGGGGCGGATCGTGACCCTGAAGTCGGCTCTCTGGGCATCGAGCCCCGGCAAGGTGCTCGGCATGTCCCAGAGATGGAGCGAGGACAACCGCCGGGAACTGGAGGGATTGCTCCGCGCGCTCTATCGGGCCGCGCAGTGGTGCGCCAATACGGAAAACATCGAGGAACTCGCCGGCATTCTCGCTGCCCCTCAATATCTCGCGCTGGGTGGCGAGTTGTTGCTTCCCGCCCTCACCGGGCTGCTGCCCGTGGCCCCGCACAAGGTCGTCGAGGTAGGCGACGTGCTGCTGTTCGAGGGGAGGGCGGCAACCTTCCCGTGGCAGAGCCATGCCCTGTGGTTCTACAGCCAGATGGTGCGGTGGGCCGACTGTCGCCACACGCTGCTCTCCATGGCCGTCGCGCGTGACAGTTACCGGCCGGATATCTACAGGCAGGCGTTGAAGCCTGTCTTTGCGCCGCTGCCGGGGGCGAACCTCAAGGTGGAGGGCGCGTTGGCCTCACCGCAATATGTCGGCGTTTCCAGGGGGCGGTTGGAGCTTGGACCTGACGGCTTCTTCGACGGCAAGACCTTCGATCCGGACCGTTTTGACGACTATCTGGCGACACAGGCAGCAGGGTGAATGCTGCTTTTTTGTGCCTTGCAACACGCTGTCGCTCATTCTTCGGGCATATCATTGTGCAGTCGTATTCTGCGCTGCAACTGTCGCTTTCGACCTATGCTTATGAAATTTATGTGAAAGTTTCTGTGAATGAAAACTGGCACGGTTTCTGCATCGCAATATGCAAGTCCAGAGGGGACGCTGCAACGCACCCACGAAGGTGCTGCAAGGACAAGCCGCTGTCGATAGTGCCATGGTCGGGCACGGTCTGACGGCGGCTTTTCCGTTTTTGGCAGGCGCTCTGGATAATGTGCCACATCCTCTTTTGCGCTTCCGTTGTCGTTTGCCGGTTGGCGAAGGCTGTACGGTCGATTATCTACGCTTCATGAAAGCTTAGAGAGGATGGCATGACCGAACTCACCAGAGATCAGGTTCTGGAAACCCTGAAGACCGTCCGCGGCCCGGATCTCGACCGCAACATCGTGGAACTCGGCATGGTGTCCGATGTCTTCATTTCCGACGCCAAGGTGTATTTCTCCATCACCGTTCCGGCTGAACGTGCCAACGAACTGGAGCCCTTGCGCCAGGCGGCCGAACGCGCGGTGAAGTCCATGCCCGGCGTGAAGGGAGCTCTGGTAAGCCTCACCGCGGAAAAGAAGCCCGGCGCGCCGTCGGCGGCTCCGGCTCCCGTCCGCGTATCGGGCCAAGGGCATTCCCATACTCACCCCCACGCTCCGGCGCCAAGCGCTCCGCAGCGTCCGGCCAAACAGAACATTCCCGGCATCGCCTCGATCATTGCGGTTGCCTCCGGCAAGGGTGGCGTCGGCAAATCGACGACGGCTGTCAATCTCGCGCTGGCGCTGAAGGCGAACGGCCTGAAGGTCGGCATTCTCGACGCGGATGTCTACGGCCCCTCCATGCCGCGGCTGCTCGGCATCACGGGACGCCCGCAGCAGATCGAGAACCGGATCATCGTGCCGATGGAAAACTATGGCATCAAAGTGATGTCGATGGGCTTCCTCGTCGACGAGGGCACGGCCATGATCTGGCGTGGCCCGATGGTCCAGTCGGCGCTGATGCAGATGCTGCGCGAGGTCGCCTGGGGCGATCTCGACGTGCTGGTGGTCGACATGCCGCCGGGTACGGGCGATGCACAGCTGACCATGGCCCAGCAGGTACCGCTGACCGGCGCGGTCGTCGTCTCGACGCCGCAGGATCTGGCGCTCATCGACGCCCGCAAGGGTCTCAACATGTTCAATAAGGTCGAGGTTCCGGTTCTCGGCATCGTCGAGAACATGAGCTACTTTATCGCGCCCGATACCGGCGCGCGCTACGATATCTTCGGTCACGGCGGCGCAAAGGCCGAAGCCGAAAGGATCGGCGTGCCGTTCCTTGGAGAGGTACCGCTGACGATTGCCATCCGCGAAACTTCGGATGCCGGCACCCCGGTCGTGGTCTCCGATCCGGAAGGCCCGCAGGCCAAGGTGTACCGGCAGATCGCCGAGAAGGTCTGGCTGGGCGTGCAGTCGGCTTCGGGTCGCGTCGCGCCATCGATCGTTTTCGAATAAGGCTCTGGAAAAGCAAAACCGGCCGCCGTTGTGAAACGGCAGCCGGTTTTCGAACTCAACCGCCGCCCCCAGGCGGATAGGGGCGGCGGGATAACGCGATCTATTTGTTATTTCTCGATCGCGATCTTGCGCTCCGCGGGAGCCGTGCCCGGCTTCTTCGGCAGTGTTACGGTCAGGACGCCATTGTCGAACCGGGCCGATATGGCTGCCTCATCGACGCTGGACGGCAGGCGCATCGAGCGCTGGAAACTGCCATACCGTCGTTCCACGACATGGTAGTTGTCCTTGTCGTCCTTCTTTTCCATCTTCTTTTCGCCCTTCAGGCTGAGAACTCCGTTCTGGATGGAAAGGTCGACGTCCTGTTCGGTGATTCCCGGCAATTCGGCGGTCAGTGTGATTGCGCTGTCGTTTTCGGCAACATCGATCAAGGGCGCGATGAATTTCTCGCCCTCGGAGCCGCTGAGCAGGTTTCGCTTGCCGAAAAAGCTTTCAAGTGCCTGGTCCATTTCCTTTCGCAAGCCGGCGAAGGGAATATCGGACCATAGACCGGGAAGAAAATTCGATGATTTCTCGTTCATCACATCCTCCATGATAAAACCCCAGCCTCCCATGGGGAAAAAGACTATGGGAGGAAGATGGCATTGCTTTGATTCAGATCAATCTTGCCCTCATGGGTTGTTGACCTTTTTGGGCTGCTGACAGGGGCCTGTGCCCGTCGTAAGGTGCGCACGAGAAATCTCGCTTGCAATTCTTGCGGAAGCGGTGTTTGTCTCGCCGGCCGAAACGGACCTTGGGGGCGCTATGAAAGTGTCTACAATTTGATCAGAGCCTATCACGTGGATGGAAGGGCCGAGGTCATCCAGGCCGCCGAGCCGCGAGATGCGCTCGAAGCGGATATACTGTGGCTTGATCTTGTACACCCCGACCTTGCCGAAGAAGCATTGGTGGAGCGCCTGCTGGCTGTACCCCTGCCGACACGGGAAGACCTGAAGGACATTGAACCGTCGAGTCGACTTTATGTCGAGGACGGAGGCATTTATATGACCGCCTCGCTCGTCTGGCGGGCGGAAAACCCGCTTGCGGAGTTGACCGACATCGCCTTCATCCTCGCGGGAAACCGACTCATCACCATCCGCTATGCCGAACCCCGTGCCTTCGCGCTCTTCAGCGCGGCGCTCCTGCGCATGCCCGGAAAGTACCGCACCGGCTCGGAACTGATGGCGCGCCTGCTCGAAACGATCGTGGACCGCACGGCGGAAGTTCTCGAAATCGGCGTCGCGCGACTCGATGAGCTTTCCGCCACCGTCTTCGTCGACCGCAAGGTTGCCAAGCGCCGCCCGCCGCGTTTCCTTGAGGACAAGCTGATGGACATCGCAAGCCATCATCGCCTGGTCAGCAAGGCGCGCGACAGTCTTGTCTCGCTCTCAAGGCTGCTGGCCTTCCTGCGATCCCTGCCGAAAGTTCGGGAGGACCGCGAAGCGGAAGAACTGTGCGGCATCGTTGCCCACGACATCCAGTCGCTGTCGGAACATGCCGCTTTCGTCTCGAACAACATCACCTTCCTGCTCGATGCGTCGCTCGGCCTGATCAATGTCGAGCAGAACGCCATCATCAAGATCTTCTCGATCGCGTCCGTGGTCTTCTTGCCGCCCACGCTCGTCGCTTCTATCTATGGAATGAATTTCCAGTTCATGCCGGAACTGGCATGGACCTACGGCTATGCCCTCGCCCTCTTGGCGATGCTGCTGTCCGCCATCATCCCCTTCTTGTTTTTCCGATGGAAAGGCTGGCTCTGACGAGCCTGATTGCCCCATGACCCAGGAAACCTGCGAAGATCCGCAACAGAGCAAGGGCTGGAAGAATCTTTTCCTACTGGCGCTTGGCTCGGTCGGTGTCGTCTATGGCGATATCGGCACGAGCCCGCTCTATGCGTTTCGCGAAGCACTGAAGCCGATCGGCCACGACGGTATCACGCGCGTTGAAATCATCGGTCTCATCTCGCTCATCATCTGGGCGCTGACGATCATCGTCACCATCAAATACGTACTCTTCCTGCTGCGCGCGGATAACGAGGGCGAGGGCGGCACGCTGTCACTGCTGGCCCTCCTGTCCAAGAACGCCGGCGGGCATAGCGCCGTCCTGATGGTTCTCGGCCTGATCGGTGCCGCGCTCTTCCTCGGCGATTCGATGATTACGCCGGCCCTTTCCGTCCTGTCGGCGGTGGAGGGTCTGAAGCTCGTCGCGCCCGATCTCCAGAGTTACATCGTGCCGATTTCCGTCGGTATCCTGATTGGCCTGTTCGCTGTACAATCCCATGGCACGGGGGCCGTGGCCAATTTCTTCGGCCCGATCACTGCCATCTGGTTCATCGTCATGGCGGCTGGCGGCGTCCTTCACATAGCCGACGACTTTACCATCCTCACTTCCTTTAATCCGTGGTACGCCGTCGACTTCATGCTGCGCGAGAAGTTTCTGGGCGTCGTCGTGCTGGGTGCGGTCTTCCTGACGGTGACGGGTGCTGAGGCGCTCTATGCGGACCTCGGGCATTTCGGTCGTCGCCCGATCCAGTGGGCATGGTTCGTGCTGATCTTCCCGGCGCTGGTGCTGAACTATCTCGGTCAGGGCGCCCTTGTGCTCAAGCATCCGGAGACCGCCTCCGATCCGTTCTTTCTGATGTTCCCGGAATGGGCGCTGCTGCCCGTCGTCATTCTGGCGACGGCGGCCACCATCATCGCCAGCCAGGCCGTGATCACCGGCGCCTTCTCGCTGGTGCGTCAGGCGATCCACCTCGGCTTCCTGCCGCGCATGCAGATCATGTTCACCTCCGAAACCCATACGGGCCAGATCTATCTGCCGTCGGTAAATGCGCTGCTGCTCTTCGGCGTTCTCGCTCTCGTGCTGCTGTTCGGCAGTTCCGAGGCGCTTGCCACGGCCTATGGTATTTCCGTCACCGGCGCGATGGTGGTCACCACCATCATGGCCTTCGAATTCGTCCGCACCCGCTGGAGATGGTCGCCGGCGCTGGCAACGGTCGTGCTGCTGCCGCTCCTGGCACTGGAACTCGTCTTCCTCGGCGCCAACATGCTGAAGATCCACGACGGCGGTTATGTGCCGGTGCTGTTTGCCGCGGGCTTCACCGTCGTGATGTGGACCTGGCGTCGGGGTACGTCGATCCTGTTCGCCAAGACGCGTCATGCCGACGTGCCGCTGCAGCCCTTTATCGCCTCCGTCGAGAAGAAGAGCGAGCATGCGCCGGTTGCCGTTCCGGGTACCGCGATCTTCCTGACCAGCGATCCGGAAACCGCACCCGCCGCACTCCTGCACAATCTGAAGCACAACCATGTGCTCCACGAGCGCAACATCATCCTGACCATCAGGACGGTGAACCGTCCGCGCGCCACCCCGGCCGAACGCTTCGTGGTGGAAAACCTGTCCGAACGTTTCAGTCGCGTGGAAATCCGCTTCGGCTTCATGGAAACCCAGAACGTCTCGAAGGCCCTTGCCAGCCTTCGCCGTGGCGGCCTGAAGTTCGACATCATGTCGACCTCCTTCTATCTCGGCCGGCGCAAGCTGGTACCCGACGCCAAGTCCGGCATGCCTTACTGGCAGGACAGGCTCTACATCTCGCTCGCCAATACTGCGGCCGATCCCTCGGACTATTTCCGCCTTCCGGCCAACCGCGTGGTCGAACTCGGTTCCCATGTGATCATCTGAGCGATCCGCTCCGATCACGAAAATGTCAGGCCGCCGGGCGCTTCCGGCGGCCTTTTTGTCTTGTGGCAGGCCTTGCCGGTCGGGACCGTTAACCAAGCATCAAGGTTAATGGGAGATGTTTTTCTAATGTAACCGAGTTCACGTCCGGAGTACCGGTTTTGCGTTCGAAAAGCCGTTTCTTGAAGCTGTCCCGTTCCCGTTTCGATGCCTGGGCCTCGCCCGTCGTCTTCGGTCTGGTTTCCTGGCTCGCATTCCCGTCGGTCGCGGCGCAGGGCGATCTTGCCGGACTGATCTCCGGATTGGACACCGGCTCCGCCAACTGGCGCGTGGTCTTGACACCTTCTCCCGCCGGGTCCCTGCATCAGGCCGAACTTGCCTTCGCGGGCGGCGATGGGTCATCCGCGCTTTCCGAAGAAAGCGGCATGCTCTTGCCGGATGGCCGGAAGATCGCGTTCGACGGAGGCAAGAAGGTTGCCGATCCCCGGCCGGATGAGGATCGGGTGACCCGTGACCTGAAGAAAGGTCGTGTCGTCGCCATCGAGCCGATGCTGCCGCCCAAGGCCTTCACCGCCGGTTCCGTTCTGAAGCGCACCAGTTCCCTGCTCGAACCGCGCAAGCGTTCGTCCGAAGAATCGGCCTTCGTCAAGCCGAAGGGCAAGCCGGTCGAGCTCGCCAGCTTCTATTTCAAGAAGAAAGAACCGAAATACGATCCCGGCGTGCCGAACATGCTGGCCGGCCTTGTGACCAATCGTGATGCCGACGTGCTGGCGACGGCTTACGCCCCGTCCGATCCCGATTATGCAAAGGTCTCGCCCTTTGACGCCATCCTGAAGAAGGATCCGGAGCAGGGACGTTTCGTGCCCAGGATCGGGCCGGGCGATCATGCATGGGCAGCGAGCGTTCTGCCGCCGTCGGTGTTCTCCGCCCGCGAACAGCAGTGCCTGGCTTCCGGCATCTATTTCGAGGCGCGCGGAGAATCGGTGAAGGGGCAGGCGGCCGTCGCTCAGGTGATTCTGAACCGTGTTCGCAATCCGGCCTATCCGGACAGCATCTGCGGCGTGGTCTACCAGAACGAGGACTGGCGCAATCGTTGCCAGTTTTCCTTCGCCTGCGACAACATCAAGGACCGGGTGAACTCGCAATATCACTGGAAGGTGGCCCGCGAAGTGGCGCTTGCCGTCACAGCCGGCAAGATCTGGCTGAACGAAGTGGGGTCCGCCACCCATTATCATGCCGTCTATGTGAAACCGGGCTGGGCCCGCACCATGAAGAAGGTCGGCCGGATCGGCCTGCATGTCTTCTATCGCACCTATGGCGGCGGCTGGAGCTGAGCATCCCGCAGCCGGGCGCCATTTGTGTCCGCCCGGCGACCGATTCCGCGGCGAAGTGACCCGGTTTGATCGCCGTCATGCCGCCTGAATCGGCGCCTGCGACTTAAGTCTATGATTTTCCCCGGTTAATTTGTGGTGAAACTTGGGTCTTCAATGCCTTGACTATGGGGGCACTCAAAATTATGGTGCGGCCGACTTCAGAACGGGCCGGAGGGGTGTTTTCCTGCCGTTTCTTGTGTTCCTGGCAGGCCAATCGCTTGCCTGAATCGGAGAGCGGACGGAGGAAGCCATGAAGGGTGACGATCAGAAAGGTCTGGAAGAGCGTCGCAAGCGACTTGCCGCCGAACTGGCGAAGCGGGGAGCCGAGGCGAGGGGTGACGAAGCCGCGGAGCAGAGTGCCGAGCAAAGCCGGAAAGGCTATGCCCAGGCGATGAAGCTTTCGAGCGAATTCATTTCCGCCATCGTTGTCGGTGCCATCCTTGGCTATCTCATCGACCGTTTTGTCGGCACGGCGCCGTGGGGCATGATTGTTTTGCTGCTTCTCGGTTTCTGTGCCGGTGTGTTGAACGTGCTTCGTTCGGCGGGCGTCGTATCGACGCCTCAGTCGGCGGAACGCGGTGGGCAGACGAAGAATGGGCGTGACGACGGCTGAAGGTCGTTCAAGCGCAAGTCAGGCAGATCCCCGTCAAGGCGGGCTAAAGCGAAAGAGACCATAAGGTGTCAAACGATCCGACTCATCAGTTCCTGATCCAGAAGATTGTGCCGATCGAACTCGGCGGAATTGATTTTTCGTTCACCAATGCGTCGCTCTTCATGGTTGCGACCGTCGCTTGCGCTTCGGGCTTCCTGTATTTCTCGACTTCGAACCGCGGCCTGATCCCGGGTCGTGCGCAGTCGGTCGCGGAAATGTCCTATGAATTCATCGCCTCGATGCTGCGCGAAGGCGCCGGCAGCCACGGCATGAAGTTCTTCCCCATGGTTTTCTCGCTGTTCATGTTCGTGCTGACCGCGAACCTGCTTGGCATGATGCCCTACTTCTTCACCGTCACCTCGCAGATCATCGTTACCTTTGCGCTGGCGCTGTTCGTCATCGGTACGGTTCTCGTCTACGGTTTCTACAAGCACGGTTTTCACTTCCTGCAGATCTTCGTGCCGAGCGGTGTTCCCGGCGCGCTTCTGCCGCTGGTCGTGATCATTGAAATCATTTCGTTCCTGTCGCGTCCGATTTCGCTTTCCGTGCGTCTGTTCGCAAACATGCTGGCCGGACACATCACGCTTAAGGTTTTCGCGGGCTTCGTCGCCTCGCTGGGTGCGCTCGGCGCGGTCGGCATCGGTGGCGCGATACTGCCTCTCATCATGACCGTCGCCCTGACTGGTCTCGAGTTCCTCGTCGCCTTCCTGCAGGCTTACGTCTTCGCGGTACTGACTTGCATGTACCTCAACGACGCAATTCACCCCGGCGGGCACTAAGGATAACCGACATTGGCGTCAGTCAGGCGTCAGTCATTCGCCGCAACAACCATCTCGAAGGAGTTCATTCATGGAAGCGGAAGCAGCAAAGTTCATCGGCGCAGGTTTGGCTTGCTTTGGCATGGCCGGCACGGCTCTGGGCCTCGGCAACATCTTCGGCAACTACCTGTCGGGCGCACTGCGCAACCCGTCTGCCGCTGACAGCCAGTTCGGCCGTCTGGTATTCGGCTTCGCCGTTACGGAAGCTCTGGGCATCTTCTCGCTGCTCATCGCTCTCCTCCTCCTGTTCGCCGTCTGATAACGGCCGCAGTTTGGGATCACGGCGCGCCGATCGGCGTCCGTGATCCTTGAGCATTTGAGAGTACACCTGGAGGTGAGCATGTTTGTGACCCCCGCCTATGCCGAAGACGTACCGGCAGAGGGCCAGACCCACACGGAGACCGGCGTTCCCGGCGAAGCGGGTCATGGTGGCGGCGTATTCCCGCCATTCGACCAGACGACCTATCCGTCTCAGCTTCTGTGGCTGGTGATCACGTTCGGCCTTTTCTACGTGCTCATGCAGAAGGTCATCGTGCCGCGCGTTGGTGGCATTCTGGAAAACCGTCATGATCGAATTGCGCAGGATCTGGACGAAGCCTCGCGGCTGAAGTCCGAGTCTGATGCCGCGATCGAAACCTACGAGCGCGAACTCAGCGCCGCCAAGGCAAAGGCCGGCCAGATAGCCGGTTCCGCCCGCGACGCCGCCAAGGCAAAGGCCGATGCAGATCGCGCCGCTGTCGAGGCTGAACTCGCAGGCAAGCTTGCGGCAGCCGAAACCCGCATCGGTGAGATCAAGGCCAAGGCGTTTGCCGAAGTCGACACGATCGCCGTCGATACGGTCGGTGCCATCGTGGAGCAGCTCGTCGGCGCCAAGGCAACCGCGGCCGACATCAAGGCTGCCGTCAGCGCCGCAGCCAAGCAGGGGGCATGATCATGCATTTCGATGCTACTTTCTTTGCCTTTGTTGGGCTTCTCCTCTTCTTCGCCCTGGTTATCTACCTCAAGGTTCCGGGCATGGTCGCAAAGTCTCTCGACGAGCGTGCCGACAAGATCCGAAACGAGCTTGCCGAAGCAAAGCGCCTGCGTGAAGAGGCTCAGCACGTGCTGGCCGAATACCAGCGCAAGCGCAAGGAAGCTGAAGCTGAAGCCGCTGCCATCGTGGCCGCTGCCGAACGCGAAGCCGCTGCCCTGACCGTGGAAGCCAAGCAGAAGACCGAGGAGTTCGTTGCCCGTCGCAACGCGCTTTCCGAGCAGAAGATCAAGCAGGCCGAGGTTGACGCCGTCAACGCCGTTCGCGCCGCAGCCGTCGATCTCGCTATTGCCGCAGCCGAAAGCGTGCTTGCCAAGAAGGCCGATGCGGCCGTTCAGGACAGCCTGTTCAAGGGTGCGGTGGGCGAAGTGAAGGCTCGCCTGAACTAAGCGTTGCTCTCAAGGTCAAATGTTTAGAACCGGGGCTGCCGCAAGGTGGCCCCGGTTTTTCTTTGGCTGATCTTGGGATGCTGTTTCGGGTGTCCCCCTCGCGGGTCCCCGACGAAGACAGAACGCGTACAATGCCTGATGTCTTCCCTTCGCACACTTCCGGGTCCTGAGGCGGTTTTTTCTTCTGGCGGAATTACCCTGGGCGAGCTGGCGGACACAGCATTCGACCAGCGGCCTCTGCAAGCCGACCTTAGATGTGTGAGAACCTGCGTGAGCGTAGGCGCTTGCTTCGCGGTTCAGCAGGGTCGGCGGAAGATGACGGAAGCGAGCCGTCTGCCAGTTACGTCTCGCTCTCTTCGTCTTTTCTAAGAGGACGAAAACTCATCCGGTGCAGCGGGCAGGGGCCGTGGATCGCGATAGCAGCGCGATGCTCGACGGTGCCGTAGCCCGCGTGCCCCGCAAAACCGTAATCCGGATAGAGGAGCCCCGCCCGCGCCATCATCCGGTCACGGGTCACCTTGGCGAGGATCGAGGCGGCGGCGATGGAGAGGGACCGGGCATCGCCCTTGACCACTGCCTTGCCGCTGCAGATGAGCCCGGGTGGCACGTCTCTTCCATCTGCAAGAACCTGGCGCGGAACAAGCGTCAAACCGGCGACGGCGCGGCGCATGGCATCGAGGCTCGCCTTGCGGATATCCCGCTCATCGATATGACGGGCCGAGGACGACGCGATCGACACCGTGGCGCTCTCGAGGATGATCTCGAACAGTGCCTCCCGTTGCGTCATCGACAGCTTCTTCGAATCGTTGAGGCCTGCGGGAATGTTGTCGGGATCGAGAATGACCGCTGCCGCGACCACCGGGCCGGCAAGGGGGCCGCGTCCGGCTTCATCCGTACCTGCAACGGGGAAAAGCCCATCCTTCATCGCCATCGTCTCGATGGAGAAATCCGGGCCAAGGGCGAGCGTGTCGAAAAGAGATGGAGAATCGGGTGGCGTGCGACGTTTCATGCGGCGGAAAATCGCACGCGCACCCGATCTCCTGCAAGTCCCCGACATCGACGTCCGTGAGGGGGTACGGAAACATCGTTGCGGCTGCCGGGGGACCTGTCATTCCGGTGCGAGGCGGCGGATAGCACCGGAAGCTTCTTTCCCGGCCGAAAGCCGGTCGGAAAACTTCAAAAGGCCAAAGCATGTCGCGCAAAAGTGCTGAGCGGTTTTGCGGCAACGACATGCGTTAAACGAAGACTTCAAGCGTGTTGAGCCAATCTGAAAGATCGCGGCGCACTTTAAGTCCGTTCAGAGCAGCGACAGTTGCACGCCGCTGCCATCCGGGGGCGTGAACAGGTCGTCGCGCAGATGCATGCTGCGACGGATCATGCCGAGCCGCTTGGTCGCCATCTCGAAGCGGCGGCTGATCTGCCAGGCATAGGGACCTGCACCCTTCATCCGCTTTCCGAACTCGGCATCGTAATCCTTTCCACCGCGCATGGAACGCACCAGCGACATCACATGCCGGTAGCGGTCCGGATAATTCTGCAGCAGCCAGTCGCGGAAGAGGGGGCTTACCTCGTAAGGCAGCCGTAGCAGGACATAGCCGGCCTCCGTGGCGCCGGCAGCCTTGGCCGAATCCAGCACCCGCTCGATCTCGTGATCGTTGAGCGCCGGGATAACCGGCGCGACCAGAACACCCGTCGGTATGCCGGCTTCCGAAAGCCCGCGGATCGCTTCCAGCCGCCGGCTCGGTGTCGAGGCGCGAGGCTCCATGCTGCGCGCCATCTTGCGGTCGAGCGTGGTCACTGAAATCGCCACCTTGGCCAGCCCGCGCTCGGCCATGGAGGAGAGGATATCGAGATCCCTGAGGATGAGCGCCGACTTGGTGACGATCGCCACCGGATGGTTGGCCTTGTCCAGCACTTCGAGGAGCTGCCGCATGATGCGCCATTCCCGTTCGATCGGCTGGTAGGGATCGGTATTCGTGCCGATGGCGATGGTCCGCGGCTTGTAGCCGGGCTTTGCGAGTTCCCGTTCCAACAGCCTTGGGGCATCGGGCTTGGCGAACAGCCTGGCCTCGAAATCGAGCCCGGCCGAGAGTCCCATATAGCTGTGGGTCGGCCGTGCGAAGCAGTAGATGCAGCCATGCTCGCAGCCCCGATAGGGGTTGATGGAGCGGTCGAACGGAATATCCGGCGATTCATTGCGGGTGATCGCGGTACGCGGCTTCTCGATCTGCACTTCGGTGCGAAACGGCGGCATGTCCTCAAGCGTCGACCAGCCGTCATCGAAGGCGACACGCTCCTGGTGCTCGAAGCGGCCGGAAGGGTTCATCCCGGCGCCGCGTCCGCGACGGCGGTCGATCTCGATCCTGAGACCGGAAGCAGAAACCATCGCATCGGCAATATCTGCCGTATTGGCAGGCTGAAATGCAGCCTGCCCCACAAGAGACAGCTCGTTCATGTTTGCTCCTCGCGGCTGCATGCAGCCCGCCGTTGATGATTAAATTCCTACCGGCAAAATGAGAACAATGCAAGAACAAAATTGAAAAATGGATTGTGGCAATTGCTTGTGCGATGCGATAAATCTAACAAATGCTGACAGTAATCATGGAATGCCGCGATCAGGAACCCGAGCTCGCGCAAACGCTCGGTGTGCTGGTGGCAGGTGCAGTCGAAGGATTGGTGAGCGACGTGGTGGTTCTGGACCACGGTTCGCGCGATGGTACGTCCCGCATCGCCGATGCTGCAGGTTGCCGCTTCTATGTCCAGTGGGACATCAAAGACGTGCTTCGTGCCGTGCGCGGCGAATGGCTGCTGCTGGTAGAGCCGGGTGCGCGGCCCGCTCATGGCTGGATCGACGAGATCGCCGAATACATTGCGCTCAACAAGATGCCCGCGCGCTTTTCCGCGTCACGCTATTACCGGCGTCCCTTCTACCAGCGCATAGGCCGCAAGCTGCCGCCGCTGGAGAATGGCCTTCTGATGCCGAAGCGCAGCGCCATCGCCGTTGCCAAATCGGGCATGGAACTCGATCAGTTCGCTGTCGGGCAAAAAACGCGGCAGCTTGCGAGCGAGATCATTCCGTCCTGGGTGGCGCGCCAGACGCGAGCGGTCGAGGCTGCGGTCAGCGGTTAGCTTACCCCTGTTTGCCGCGCTTCAGGTGCTCGTCCAGCCGGGGCATGATTTCCACGAAATTGCAGGGCATGTGCCGGTAGTCGAGCTGGGCCTTGAGAATGCCGTCCCATGCGTCCTTGCAAGCCCCCGGCGATCCCGGCAGCACGAAGATGAAGGTGGCGTTTGCAACGCCGCCCGTTGCCCGCGACTGAATGGTGGAGGTGCCGATCTTCTCGTAGGAGATACGGTGGAACACCGCTGAGAAACCGTCCATCTTCTTTTCGAACAGCGGCTCCAGCGCTTCCGGCGTAACGTCCCGTCCGGTGAAGCCCGTTCCTCCCGTCGTGATGACGACGTCGATTTCAGACGAGAGCGTCCAGGCATGCACCTGGCTGTAGATGCGTTCGCGATCATCGGCCACGATCGCCCGATCGACCAGCCGGTGGCCGGCATCGAGAATGCGGGCAGCGAGCGTATCTCCCGATTTGTCGTCGGCAAGGGTACGGCTATCGGAAACGGTCAGCACCGCGATGCCGACGGGGATGAAGGGGCGTGTCTCGTCGATACGGGTCAAAACTGTTCTCCTGCGGCGCGCGGCCTTCGGCTCCTTGGCGCCCTTGCGCCAGCATGAGCTCGAGAAGAGGCAGCGGAACTAAACGGTCGTCTTCGTTGCCTGAAAATACCAGTCGGGGCGTTCATGGGAAAGCTTTGCCGCAGCCGTTTCTGCTGCGGCATGATCGCCATAGAGGCCGAAACAGGTCGCCCCCGAGCCGGACATCCTGACGAAAAGCGCTCCGCTCTTCGCCAGCATCCGCGATATGTCGTCGATCTCCGGCAGGATGGTGCGTGCCGGCGGTTCGAGGTCGTTTCGCGCAGTTTTCAGGAAGGCCAGCCATTCGTCGATGTCAGAACTGTCAGGTGGCGTGCCGATCGGCGGATTGTCCTTCTGCGAGAGCCGCCGGAAGATTTCCGGCGTGGAGACGCCTTTCAGCGGATTGGCCAGCACCATGGAAAGTGCCGGCATGGCGGAAAGCATCTCGATCTCCTCGCCGATACCGCGCGCCCGCAATGGCCGGCCGGCGAGGCACATCGGAACGTCAGCGCCGAGCCTCAGCGCGATCGCGGAAAGCGCTTCGGCGGGCAGGGTGGCGCCCCATATACGCATGAGGCCGCGCAAGGTCGCAGCCGCATCGGCAGAACCACCGCCAATACCTGATGCGATCGGCAGGTTCTTTTCCAGCATGATTGCGACGGGCGGAGCGCTTTGCCCTTGCTCATCGAGCGCCGAACGCAGGGCGTCTCGCGCCTTCAGCACCAGATTGCCGTCCTGCCCGGTTGCATTGGCTGAAAGCTGTGCACCGAACCGCCCGCCGAGCGCAAAGCTATCCTGCTCAGCCGGCGTAAGGGTCAGTCGGTCACAGGCGTCTTCGGCGAAGGTGACGATGCTGTCGAGCAGATGATAGCCGTCCGCGCGCTGCCCGGTCACGTGCAGCGCAAGATTGATCTTGGCGGGTGCCGTCTCGACGACCTCCGCCTCACTCTTCGGACTGCCTGAAATCACGGGCGTCAGGATTTCTTTTCAACCGTCGCCGGCTCCGGCGGCTTCTCAGCCGGCGGGGCTGCCGCCTTGGCGGCGTCGGCTTCGAGCGGCGGCAGGCCCTTGTCGATCTTCGACTGGATCTTCGGGATCTCCGCTTCCTCGGGCTTGGAGGCCAGCGCCCGCTTCCACTGATAGGTGGCTTCGAGCTGGCGGCCGACACGCCAGTAGGCATCGCCGAGGTGGTCGTTGATCGTCGCGTCGCCCGCCTTCAGCTCGACGGCCCGTTCCAGTTCGGTCACCGCTTCATCGAAACGGTTGAGGCGGAAATAGGCCCAGCCGAGCGAATCAACGATGTAGCCGTCATCGGGACGAAGCTCGACCGCCTTACGGATCATGTCGAGGCCTTCTTCCAGATTGCGGTTCATGTCGACCCAGGAATAGCCGAGATAGTTCAAGACCTGCGGTTGGTCGGGGTTGAGCTCCAGCGCTTTGCGGAAGTTCGGCTCGGCCTGATCCCACTTCTTCAGCCGTTCATAGGCGATGCCGCGCTGGAAGAAGATCGACCAGTGGCTCTTCTGAGGAGCGTTACCGATGATTTCGACAGCCTTGTCGTAATTCTCCGCCATGGCCGCATAGTCCTTGGCGTCGGAGAGCACGCTGCCATAGGCGAGGTAGCTGCGGATGTCGGAAGGATCGGATTCGATCAGCGACTTGAGGTGCTTGCGGGCATCATCCACCTTGCCGGTTTCGGCAAGAGTGAGTCCAAGCTGCAGCTCGGAGATGCGGCGCATCGGCGAAGTGGCCGGCACCTGGCCGTAGAAATGGATTGCCCGTTCCGGCTGCTTGGCGCTTTCGGAAATACTGCCGAGCAGGATCAGCGTGTCGGCGCTGTTCGTATCGAGGGCGTGTGCGAGCTGCAGATAGAGCAGGACCGTGTCTTCCGCGCCATCGCGGTTGAGCGCGCCGCCGATGGAGAAGAGTACGCCGGCTGCACCTTCGGCAGCCGTCTTCACCAGCGTCTCGGGCTTTTCGTCCTTGGAGATCCGGTCGCGCAGCGCCTTGAACGGCGCATAATTCGTAATCATTTCGTCGCCGGCGGAAATGGCGTCGAGCGCCTTCTGCTTGTTGCCTGCCTGCGCCTCGAGCGTCGCGAGCGACATCACGGCCCGCATGAAGGTATCGGGGGCGGTCGCGCCACCGGCCCTGTCGGTCACGGTCTCGTTGAAGTGCCGACGGGCGGCATCCGTATCGCCGATTACGCTGGCGATTGCGCCTGCATTGTAGTTCTTGAAGATGCCGTACCAGTTCGGCCCCTTCAGGCCCTGAACCATTTCAAGTGCTTCCTTGCCCTTGCCTTCGCCGACCATTGACCATGCGATCAGGAGCTGGTTCATCAGCCGGTCGAGATCGTTCGGACCCGAATAGGTGAGGATCTTCTGCGCATCGGCATATTTGCCGTCGCGGATATCCCGGAATGCCCGGGCAACGGACGTCACGCGATCTACGGCTGTATCGTGCTTCAGCACCTCGGCGAGTTCCACGCCCTCGTTGAAATCGCCGTTCATGAGCAGCGAGATCATCAGCCGTTCCTGGATGTCCAGTTCGTTCGGCTGGAAGGTGAGTGCTTTCTTGTAGAAGGCGATGGCGCTGGCATAGTCACGATCGGCATCAGCCGTGCGGGCGGCAAGGAATGCGCCGGCAAAGGTATCCACGCTGTCGATATCGAACTTCTCGGTCTGTGCCGGCTTGTCCTCGGCGGAAGCCGTGGTCGCGGCAAATCCCGCCTGCATGATCGAGACCAGGAGCGAAAGCGCCGTGCCGGTAAGAAGACGGAGGGCAAAGCTTTGCCGCATGAAAGAGCCTTTCAAGAATCGATAAGGAGGCGTGCAGGACAGCATCTACCCCGTGACATGCCATGTTTCACTCAACAGCATGGCTTTTTTGAAGCAGGCCCGCAAGGCGATGTCACAGTTCGACCCCCGACTGCCCGGTCAGTTCACTCGGGCGATACAGAAATCGATGACATCAAGCAGCGCGGATTTATAGGCGGTTTCCGGCAGCGGCGCGAGCGCGTCGCGGGCAATGGTGCCGTAATGCAGCGCACGGGCAATGGTGTCGTTGAGCGCGCCATATTTGGTGATCAGGCCGAGCGCCTTTTCCAGCCGCGCATCGTCGTTCTGCGCGCCTTCGATGGACTCGCGCCAGAACTCCCGTTCGGCCTGTGTGCCCCGGCGGTAGGACAGGATGACCGGCAGGGTGATCTTGCCTTCGCGGAAGTCGTCGCCGACATTCTTGCCGAGATCGGCTGCCTTGCCGCCGTAATCCAGTGCGTCATCGACGAGCTGGAAGGCGAGGCCAAGGTTCATGCCGTAGGACTTGAGCGCATTGCGACCGGCGCGGTCGGCACCAGCGATGATCGGGCCGACTTCGGCCGCTGCGGCAAAGAGCGCTGCCGTCTTGGCGCGAATGACCGAAAGATAATCGTCCTCGGTGGTCTCCATGTTCTTGGCGACCGAAAGCTGGAGAACCTCGCCCTCCGCGATGACCGAAGCGGCGCCGGACAGGACGTCGAGCGCTTCGAGCGAGCCGACTTCCACCATCATGCGGAAGGCCTGGCCGAGAAGGAAATCGCCGACGAGAACGCTTGCCTGGTTGCCCCAGATCATGCGGGCTGTGGACTTGCCGCGGCGAAGGTCGCTTTCGTCCACCACGTCGTCATGCAGCAGGGTCGCGGTATGCATGAACTCGACGCTGGTTGCGAGCTTCACGTCCCCGTCGCCCTCGTAGCCGAACAGGGCTGCGGAAGCGAGCGTCAGCATCGGCCGAAGGCGCTTGCCGCCCGAGGAGATCAGGTGATTTGCGACTTCCGGGATCATCTGGACGTCGGAACCGGCTTTCGACAGGATCAGCTGGTTGACCCGCTCCATGCCTGGTTTCGTCAGGTCCACCAACGGCTTGATGGAAGCCTGTTTGTTTTTGTTTTCCTCAAGCGGTATGACTACGCCCAACGTACCGGACTCCAATTGCATTTTGGGGGCGACAATAAAAAGTGGCGACATCAACAGCAAGCACGAATTGGTGCATCTCGCCTTTTTCATTAGGGTTTTGAGGTAAAATGTACGAGATTATCCGCACCAACGACGCCGTTCTCCTCTCTTTCGCAGAAAGCCTGCTCAAGGATGCCGGGATTCCCTGCATGATCGCCGATCAGGCCATGAGCATTCTGGAGGGATCGCTTGGCATGCTGCCCCGGCGGCTTCTGGTTGCCGAGGAGCAGGCGGAAGAGGCACGTAAACTGCTGATCGATGCCGGTCTCGCCGACGAACTGCGCGACGAGGACGAATAGCCTTGCCGACCTTTCAGACCGGGGTCTCTGACACCATCGACGCCTTCCATCGCGGTCGCTTTCATCTCGTCCAGCCGAAGGGCAGGGGACACCGCGCCGGCATGGACGCCATGCTGCTCGCTTCCCTCGTCGATGCGCCAAAGCCGATCCGCCTTGCCGATCTCGGCGCCGGTTCCGGCGCTGCGGGTCTTGCGGTGGCGGCACGGCTGGAGGGCGCGCAGGTGACGCTGGTCGAGCGCTCCCCGGATATGGCGGCTTACGCCCGCAAGAGCCTTGAATTGCCTGAGAACGCTGCGTTTCGCGCGCGGGTAGGGGTCATCGAGGCCGATGTCACGCTGACCGGCCGGGCGCGCGTTGCTGCCGGGCTTGCCGATGACAGCTTCGAACATGTCATCATGAACCCACCCTTCAACGATGCCGGCGACCGCAAGACACCGGATACCCTGAAGGCGGAGGCGCACGCTATGACGGAAGGGCTGTTCGAGAGCTGGATCAGGACGGCCGGCGCGATCATGGTGCCCGGAGGCCAGTTGTCGCTGATCGCCCGCCCGCAATCCGTGGCCGAGATCATCGCGGCCTGCGGCAAACGTTTCGGTGGGCTGGAGATCACCCCGGTCTATCCGCGGGTTGGGGAAAATGCCGTGCGCATTCTCGTGACCGCCATCAAGGGTTCGCGTGCGCGACTGAATTTCCGCTCGCCGCTTCTGATGCATGACGACCCCGAGAGCCACAAGTTCTCGGCCTTTGTAGACGACCTGAACAACGGCCGCGCCGCCTATCCGCGGGGCTGAGGCAATCATCGCGCCGGTCAGCCGGTTACGAAATCCGCCACAAGCTTGACGTTGAGCGCGGTGATGACGACGGCGATCAGCAGCGCGATCGCAGACAGCCAGCGCGGCGAGACGAGCGCGCCCATCTTCGTGCGGTCGGCGGTCATCAGCACCAGCGGGAAGACTGCGAAGGGCAATTGCAGGCTGAGCACGACCTGGCTGAGGATCAGCAATTCCCCCGTGCCTCTCTCGCCATACCATATGGCGACGAAGCCGGCGGGAATGATGGCAAGGCCGCGCGTCAGCAGTCGCCGCACCCATGGCTTGAGCTTCATGTCGAGGAAGCCTTCCATGACGATCTGGCCGGCGAGCGTGGCGGTCAGCGTCGAGTTGAGACCGCTGCAAAGCAGCGCCACCCCGAAAAGCGTCGGCGCCACCGAACTGCCGAGCAGCGGCGACAGCAGCGCATGGGCATCGCCGAGTTCGGCAACCTCCTGATGCCCACTGCGGTGGAAGGTCGCCGCCGCAAGGATCAGGATCGAGGCATTCACCAGAAAGGCGAAGAACAGCGCCAGCGTCGAGTCGATGGTCGCGAATGTCAGGGCCATCTTGCGGCTCCTGTCGCTGTCCTCGATGCTGCGTGTCTGCACGATACCCGAATGCAGGTAGAGATTGTGCGGCATCACGGTTGCGCCGATGATGCCGATGGCAATGTAGAGCATGGCCGGATCGGTGACGACATCCATCGTCGGCATGAAGCCGGCGGCAACTTCCGACCAGTCCGGCCGGGCAAGGGCAAGCTGCACGGCAAAACTCAGGCCGATGACCGCTGTGAGCGTGATGACGAAGATTTCCACCCAGCGGAAACCGAGGCGCTGCAGCAACAGCACGATGAAGACATCGACGGCTGTGATGAGAACGCCGACGGCAAGCGGCAGGCCGAAGATCAGCTGAAGGCCGATGGCTGTGCCGATCACTTCGGCGATGTCGGTCGCCACGATGGCGATTTCGGCAATCACCCACAGCGCAATGCTGACCGGTTTCGGATAGGCATCCCGGCAGGCGCGGGCAAGGTCGCGGCCGGAGGCGATGGCAAGGCGCGCGGCAAGCGCTTGCAGCAGGATCGCCATGCTGCTCGAAAGCAGGATGGCGACGAGCAGCGTATAACCGAAGCGCGAGCCGCCCGCGAGCGAGGTCGCCCAGTTGCCCGGATCCATGTAGCCGACCGCCACGAGATAGCCCGGACCGAGAAACGCCAGCGCCCTTCGCCAGAAGGAGCTGCTGCTTTTCACCGGAATGGAGGCGTGTGTTTCCGAAAGCGATGGTACGCCACGTTCTCGCCGCCAGGCGGTCTGAGGCGTATCGCTGATGCCGGGTTCGGCCATGAAAAATCGTTTCTTGAATGCGAATAACTCGCAACAATAGCTATGCCCTGTTTGTGCAGTGCGCAAGTGCCTTTGACCGGCATGGCGATACTTTCGATGGTCGGCTTCGATGCATCCGCTTTGAAGTGCCCTCAATACAGCGGCAGGCGCCGGTCCTCGCGCCCCGCGCTGATTTGACGGCCACTCCTTTCGCCGGTAAGCGACGCCATCGGCAGGCATTGCGCCTGACACCAATCTTCCTACATGTGTTGTCTGAACACGTAACAAGTCAGTGAGTGAGTATTGATGGCCGGATGGTTGAAGCGCCTTTTGCCGAAGAGGTTTCGGAACGATAGCATTGTCATTCCTGTTGTGCGCCTGCACGGCGCGATCATGAGCGGGGGCGGGAAGTTCAAGCCGAACCTCAACCTCGCCAGCGTCGCGCCCATGCTGGAAAAGGCCTTTTCGAAGAAGGACAGCCCGGCGGTGGTGCTCTCGATCAATTCTCCCGGCGGCTCACCGGTGCAGTCGCGCATGATTTTCGAGCGCATCCGCGCGCTGGCGGAGGAAAAGCACAAGCGCGTGCTGGTCTTCGTCGAGGACGTTGCTGCCTCCGGCGGCTACATGATCGCGCTCGCCGGCGATGAGATCATCGCGGATCAGACCTCTATCGTCGGTTCGATCGGCGTCGTTTCCGGGGGCTTCGGCTTCCCTGAACTCTTGAAGAAGATCGGTGTCGAACGGCGCGTCTATACCGCCGGCGAGAACAAGGTGATTCTGGATCCCTTCAAGCCGGAAAAGGAAAGCGATATTGAATATCTGAAGACGCTGCAACTTGAGATCCATCAGGTCTTCATCGACATGGTGAAGGGGCGCCGCGGCAGCGTGCTTTCCGACGATCCCTCGCTTTTCTCCGGCCTCTTCTGGACCGGCCGTCGCGGGCTGGAACTCGGCCTCGTCGACAGCCTCGGCGATATGCGCAGCGAGATCAAGAAGCGTTACGGCAAGGATGCGAAGCTCGAACTTGTCTCCGGTGCCCGGGATTTCTTCGGCCGCCGCGTGCCGGGGGTCTCGGTTTCGTCCGATGGCATGGGCGAGATCGCCGCAGTCGCCGTCTCCGGTCTTGCCGAAACGCTGGAAGAGAGAGCATTGTGGAGCCGTTACGGGCTCTGACATCGCGGGAGGAACATGTCGCGGATCATATTTTTTATCGTTCTCATCGGCGGGGTCTACTGGTTCTACCGCCGTTTCGTGAACGACGCCCAGAAGCTTTCGGTCAAGTCGAAGCGCGTCCACAAGGAACGCCGCAACTCGGCCCACGGCACGCTGGTCAAGGATGAAAAGACCGGCGAATACCGCGTCCGCCGCGAGGACGAATAGGCGTTCAGCTTGTTCGTGAAGTAGCCATGATATACATTGTGGAATGTATATCATGGAGGGTTCTATGCAGGTCTCCCGATGGGGCAATAGTCTTGCCATTCGCATTCCTGTCGCCGTTGCCGAAGCGCTTGAGCTGAAGGAAGGCGACGAGGTGAATGTACGCGTGAGTGGCTCCCGCACTTTCGAGATCGGACGGGAGGATAGCCGGGAACAGGCTCTGACGCGTATTCGCAACGCAAGGATCAGGCTGCCGGCGGGCTGGACGTTTGATCGCGACGAAGCGAACGAACGCCGCGGATGATGCCACCTCTCCTCGACACCAATATCCTGATCTATGCTTTCAGCGATGATCTGAAGGCTGGACGTGCACAGGAGTGCCTTGCGCAACCCTTCGTGCTTTCGACGCAGGCGCTGAATGAATTCGCCAACGTCGCACTTCGCAAACTAGGCATGGCGCCCCCCGAAGTGCGCATTGCCATCGCGGACATTTGCCTATTGGCCGAGGACATATTCCCGCTGGATCGCCGCACCCATGAAATGGCGCTCGACATTGCCGAGCGATACCACCTGTCCTTTTACGACAGCCTCATGTTGTCTGCTGCTTGTCTGGCTGGCTGTCCCTCTTGCCTTTCCGAAGACATGCAGCACGGCCTGCTGATCGAGGGCGGAACGACGGTCGCTAATCCGTTTATCTAAACGGCGGCGGGCTGCTTTGCCCAAGCATCACTTGACCCCTTCGCCCTGTCGTGGCACCAGACGGGCCACCTTTGCAAGACAAGCTCCGGACAAAATCCCATGACCGAGACCACCATCGCCCCTCATATGGATCCCAAGCGCTCGTTTCAGGCTCTGATCCTGACCTTGCACAACTACTGGGCCGACAAGGGTTGTGCGGTTCTCCAGCCTTACGACATGGAAGTCGGCGCCGGTACCTTCCATCCCGCCACGACACTGCGCGCTCTCGGCCCCAAGCCGTGGAAGGCCGCTTACGTCCAGCCTTCGCGCCGCCCGTCTGACGGCCGTTACGGTGAAAACCCCAACCGCCTGCAACACTATTACCAGTATCAGGTCATCCTCAAGCCGAACCCGTCGAACCTGCAGGAGCTTTATCTCGGCTCGCTCGCGGCCATCGGCCTCGATCCGCTGCTGCATGATATCCGCTTCGTCGAGGACGACTGGGAAAGCCCGACGCTCGGCGCCTGGGGCCTCGGCTGGGAATGCTGGTGCGATGGCATGGAAGTCAGCCAGTTCACCTATTTCCAGCAGGTCTGCGGCATCGAATGCTCGCCGGTGGCAGGCGAACTGACCTATGGACTGGAACGCCTCGCCATGTATGTCCAGGGCGTCGACAACGTCTACGACCTCAACTTCAACGGCCGCGAAGGCGACGAGAAGATTTCCTATGGCGATGTCTTCCTGCAGGCCGAGCAGGAATATTCCCGCCATAACTTCGAATATGCCAACACCGAAATGCTGCATCGGCACTTCATCGACGCCGAGAAGGAATGCCTGGCGCTTCTCGCCGCCGGCGCTCCGGCCGACAGCGATAACCAGCGCCTGCACAAATGCGTCTTCCCGGCCTATGACCAGTGCATCAAGGCATCGCACGTCTTCAACCTGCTGGATGCCCGCGGCGTGATCTCTGTCACCGAACGCCAGAGCTATATCCTGCGCGTCCGCACACTCGCCAAGGCCTGTGGCGAAGCCTTTCTGCTCACCGACGCCGGCGGCGCGAACTTCGGCAAGGCCGCCTGCTAAAGATGTGATAGCGGGCGAAATCTCGCCCGTGTGCCGGATCTACACTTCTTTCAAGTTGCAACGGCCGGGAAGACATTGTCTCCTCGGCCGTCATACTTTTAAGCATAGATTCGGTCTCTTCTTTGAAGCACATCCTTTCGCTCGATCCTTCCTCGTTCGTTACTCTGCCGGGTAAGCGGAGGCGTCTTTTCGCATGGCTTCTCCTCATCGCCTTGCTGCCGCTTCTGACCGCCTGCAATGATTTCGACGAGGAGTTCTCCGTGCGCTCCGCCGAGAGCACCGTTACCGTGTCCCGCGACGGTTTCGCGCGTGTCGGAGACATTTCGGGTGCAGGGCCTGATCGCCAATAATTCCGGCGGTGTCTATGTCGATATACCCCAACGGTTTTTCGATGTGAAGGGTTCAGCGCACTGGCGAAGCTTCGTCCTGTTGGCGGCAAAACGCGGGCTGGATGACGAGCATTATTTTCTGGGTCATAAACTGCAGGGTTACTCGATCTACATTGGCAAGAACTACCTTACGAACCGCCGTAACCGTAGCCTGCCGCCGACCGTCAACAAGATCGGGGTCGAGTATCGGTTGGGGCGTCTGATCCGGGAGGAGAGCGACAGACAGATCCTTGTTTTACCCGCCTACATGGCGAGCGTTCATGATCTGCGCGCCGAAAAGAAAATTGCGCTGACAGTGCCCGAGGGCGGCAATGTGCGCACATCCGGTAATGGTGCAAATGGCTATGACATCGAGAAGACGGGACCGAACAGCTTCCTGATTTCCTTCGCCGCAGGAAATGCGGATCGAAACCCGCCGGACATCGAGATCGAGTACCCTCCCGCAACCTTTCCGACCACGACTGTGGTTGATGCCGCCTATTGGTGGATTTCCGACAATCTTCTGGTTTTTATAGGCTTGGCCGGACCGCTGGCGGTATTGTGGCTGGTCTCCGTCAAGCTGTGGGCGATTTACCGGACGGTGCGCTCGCCGCTTTCCAGGATTGACAACAAGATTACCGACAAGACGTCGCCCGCCCTCGCTGCCTTCATCTACCATGATTGGCAGGACAGCGCCTTCTCGCCTGCCTTTCGGGCTTCGCTGTGCAGGCTGGCCATTGAGCGCAGGTTCCGCATTTCCGGCTTTGACGACGCCGCCGTGGCCGTTGATTGGACGCAGCCGAAAGCCGATCGCAGCGCGGGCCGCAAGAAACGCGGAAAAAGCCTCGGTTATTCGCTGAATTTCTTACGAACCCGTCTCCGAAAGTCAGCGAGCCGTAACGGCCTGTATCGGGTTTCCGATGCATTCGGAGGGATGGAGCGGAGACTGCGCGATGAAGTTGATACCGAGTACAAGCTACGCAAAGGCGAACGGGTTGGCGCATATGGCTACACGGCGCTTTTCATTGCGGGCACCTGCGCTTCGACCATCTATCTCACTGGACAGCTATTCTTCTCGCTGGCCCTGTTTATGTTCCTGTCCATGGTTCAAGGGCTGGCTTTCAGGATACTGCGCCCGTCGGAAGTCCCGACGCCGTTGAGCGAGTTTGCACGCCTCAAACAGGAGGCTGGTTTTGCCCTACTGGCTCCTTTGCTCATAGCCTTCTCGCTGATCTACATGTTCAACAATCCGCCGACGATTGACGAGCGCCCATACGCCATCCTGATCGGGCTACACATGGTCTGCATTCTGGCACTCAGTTTTATCTGGCGAATACCCTCCGCAGCACATCGTCGGAGGAATGAAAACGTCGTCCTCCTGCGCCGCTACATGCTGGGTCAAATCGTTGGTCCCGCGATGTCGGTCGAAACCTACGAGCGCTATCTCCCCTTTTCCATTGCGCTCGGCGTTGAAACCGCATGGACTGGGGCGTTCGACAGATGGCGAGCCGATGCCGGCCTCGCATCCTACGAGCCTGATTGGCTCATCAAGCCAATAGTTCAGGAAGCATAGGCTTATCAGGCCGATGATGAGGATGCTGTCCACACCGTCAGCCTCATTATTCGCCGAGCGTTCGATGCATCATGACTTTGACGGTGCAACCGGTTAACCTGCGCCCGTTAAAGCTGGGAGCCCCATTTCATGTTCACCATCCTCGTTATTCTTGCCGCCGTCGCCCTTTACGTTGTTTATGTCTATAACGGCCTCGTCAAATCCCGGCAAATGACCGAGGAGGCATGGTCGGGCATCGACGTGCAGCTGAAGCGGCGCGCGGATCTGATCCCGAACCTGATCGAAACGGTGAAGGGCTATGCCGCCCATGAAAAGGGCACGCTCGAAGAGGTCGTCGAACTGCGCAACAGGGCGCAGGCGGTGCCCTCGGGCGATGTCGCCGGTCGTGCCCAGGCGGAAGGCCTGCTCGGTCAGGCGCTTGGCCGGGTGATCGCGCTTGCCGAAGCCTATCCCGATCTCAAGGCCAACCAGAATTTCCTCGAACTGCAGAAGTCACTGGAGATCATCGAGGGCGAGATACAGATGTCGCGCCGCTATTATAACGGCGCCGCCCGCGATCTGAACGTCAAGGTCGACAGCTTCCCGTCCAACCTCGTCGCCCGCAATTTCGGTTTCGGCAAGGCGGGCTATTTCGAGATTGCCAACGAGGCCGACCGGGCCGTGCCGAGCGTGAAGTTCTGATTGGCTCCGGAGCCCCGCATGTCCTTCCGCCAGCTCGCCGCCCTTTGCTTCGCCTGCCTGCTCGCGCTCTCGCCGGGGCTTGCCACGGCTGCGGAATTCATCCGCAGCTACGATGCGCAAATCGCCGTTTCCACTGACGCCAGCCTCGAGGTCACGGAGACCATTACGGTTCATGCCGAGGGCAACGACATAAGGCGCGGCATATTCCGCGATTTTCCGCTCTATGCTCAGGATGCGAAGGGACGCCGCACCAAGGTCGACTTCGAACTCCTGTCGGTTGAGCGGGATGGCGAGGCGGAAGCCTGGCACACCGAGAGCATTTCGGGCGGCATCCGCATTTATGCCGGATCGGCGGATACATATCTTGCCCCCGGGGACTATACCTACCGCATCGTCTACCGCACCGGCCGGCAGATCCGCTATTTCGACGATCACGACGAACTCTACTGGAACGTGACCGGCAATGGCTGGCAGTTTGCCATCAATGAAGCCTCCGCCACCGTCGTTCTGCCGGAAGGTGTGAAGCCGACCGAAACGGCCTATTACACGGGGTATCTGGGCGCGACGGATCGCAACGCGCGAATGCTTCGGACGAGCGAGGGCGTTTATTTCGAGACCACCGCGCGGCTTCTGCCCGAGCAGGGCTTGACCATCGCTGTCGGTCTGCCGAAGGGCGCGCTTGCCGCGCCGTCCAGCGAGCAGAACCTCTGGTGGCTGCTGCGCGACAATCTCGCCAACATCATCGGCTTCGGCGGCCTCTTTCTCGTCTTTGTTTATTATCTGCGCTCCTGGCTAGTTGTCGGGCGTGATCCGGCCGGCGGCGTCATCGTGCCACGATGGGATGCGCCCGATGGCATCTCCCCGGCGCTGGTGAATTACATCGACAACAAGGGCTTTTCCGGCGCGGGCTGGACGGCGCTCTCTGCTTCCGCCCTCGACCTCGCGGTGAAGGGCTATGTCGTCCTTGATGACCTCGAAAAATCCATCGTCATCCGCCGGACGGAAAAGCCGCTGGACGACAAACTGCCGACCGGGCAGGCGGCGCTGATCGCCGAGGTGGGCAGGCCCGGCTCCGAACTGGTGATCGACAAGGCCAATGGCCAGCGGGTGCAGTCTGTCGGCCAGAGGTTCCGCTCGGCCATCGAGAAGGAACATCGCGGCAGGTACTACCGCTCGAACTCGGGCTACGTCTTCGGCGGTGTGGTGCTGAGCGGTGCGGTCTTTGTTGCGCTGCTGATGTTCGGAGATCTGAGCGAGGAAACGATCGGCATGATGTTCGTGCCGATCTTCTTTGCAGTCTTTCTCGGCGGCTTCGCCGTCAATCTTGGCAAGGGCCTGCGCCGCGGCGCATCGCTTCCCATCCGCATCTTCTCCATCATCGGGCTGACGGTGGTCTCCGCCGTGGCACTTGCCGTCTTCTCCGGCATCCTGCTGGCCATTTTCACCGAGCTGGAGGAGAGCCATCAGCTCGGCGTGCTCGCGGCCATCGGCGGCGTGGTTCTTGCCAATGCGCTGTTCTTCTTCCTGATGGGCGCGCCGACGCCGCTCGGCCGCAAGCTGATGGACGGCATCGAAGGACTGCGCATCTACATGACACTCGCCGAAAAGGACCGGATGAACATGCAGGGCGCGCCGAAGATGTCGCCGCAGCATTTCGAGACGTTGCTGCCCTATGCGGTGGCGCTCGGCGTGGAAAAGCCGTGGACGCGCACCTTCGAGACGTGGCTCGCGACAGCGGAGGCTGGCGCTGCCGCCTATCAGCCGGCCTGGTATCATGGCGCAAGCCCCGGCGATTTCGGCGGCCGCATCGGTGGTTTCTCCTCATCCATGGCCTCCACCATGGCCTCCACACTTCCCGAACCGCCAAAAAGCTCGTCGTCGGGTCTTTCCTCCGGAGGCGGCGGCTCCTCCGGCGGTGGCGGTGGCGGCGGTGGCGGTGGCGGGTGGTAGGCTGCTGGCCCGATACCAACCTCGTCGAGTTTTGTATCGCAACGTGATACATCTTGATTAGGTTGGGGGAGCGTCTTGATAAGGTCTTATGCTTCTGCATTGACTGAGGCAGTCGCGTCGGGAAAGGCGACGAAAGGATTTCCGACCGATCTTCTGCGCCGTGCCGTCGTAAAGCTGACCCTGATTGATAACGCTTTCGCTCTGAACGATCTTGCCAGTCGCCGGGAAACAGGCTGGAAGCTTTGAAAGGAGACAGGCAGGGCCAACATTCCATCCGGATCAACGATCAGTGGCGCATCTGCTTCCTCTGGGTGAACGGAGCTGCGGAAAATGTCGAGATCGTCGATTATCACTGACCAAACGGAAGGACAGGACATGGTTGCAGAATTGCCTCCGGTACATCCGGGAGAAATCCTGAGGAATGAATTCCTCCTGCCTCTGGCCATGAGTGCTGGCGCCTTGGCGAAGAAACTGAATGTGCCACGCACAAGGATTGAACGGCTGGTCGCAGAACAAACAGCCTTGACCCCTGATACTGCCCTGCGGCTGGCGCGCTTTTTCGATACAACGCCGCAATTCTGGATGAACCTTCAGACGAGCCACGATCTTAAGGTGGCGGCAATTGCAAAGGCGAAGGAGATCGCGGCCATTCCGGTGATGAGCGCGGCGTAGCCGATAAGCTTCATTCCTTGAACTGATCGCGCATTTTGCGGCGATTGCATGGATGACTTTTCTCGCCGGGCTTGCTAAGTCCGCCGCAGCCTAAGCAACAAAGATAAAGTCAGTTCCATGCCCGATCTTCTGCTCGAACTTCGCTCCGAGGAAATCCCGGCCCGTATGCAGCGCAAGGCTGCCGGCGACCTCAAGAAACTCGTCACCGATGCACTGGTCGAGGCGGGTCTGAGTTACGAGGGTGCGCGCGAATACTGGACGCCGCGCCGGCTGACGCTGGACATTCGCGGCCTGACCGCCCGTTCCGCCGATATCCGCGAAGAGAAGAAGGGGCCGAGTGTCAATGCTCCGCAGCCCGCCATCGATGGCTTCCTGCGCGGCGCGGGCCTCACCTCCATCGATCAGGCAACCGTCAAGACCGATCCGAAGAAGGGCGATTTCTACGTCGCCTATCTCGAAAAACCCGGTCGCGCGGCGGAAGAAATCGTCGCCGATGTTATGCCCGGCATCATCCGCACCTTCCCCTGGCCGAAGTCCATGCGCTCCGGTTTTGCTTCCATGCCGAAGGGCTCCGTCTATGGCGGGATCGAAGGCAAGGGTCCGGAAGCGCTGCGCTGGGTGCGCCCGTTGCAGTCGATCGTCTGCACCTTCGGTTCCGATCATGACGAAACCGTCGTCATTCCCTTCGAGATCGACGGCATCACTGCCGGCAACGTCACCTATGGCCATCGCTTCCATGCGCCTGCCGCCATTACGGTTCGCCGTTTCGACGATTACGTCGCGAGCCTCGAAAAGGCGAAGGTCATTCTCGATGCCGAGCGCCGCAAGCAGATCATCGCGCAGGACGCCGCCAATCTCGCCTTCGCCAACGGCCTCGATCTGGTCGAGGACGAAGGCCTGCTGGAAGAGGTTTCCGGCCTCGTCGAATATCCGCACGTGCTGCTCGGCACCTTCGAGGCGGACTACCTGACGATTCCGGCCGAAATCATCCGGTTGACCATCAAGACCAACCAGAAATGCTTCGTCACCCGCCCGCATGGCGAGACCGAAGGCCTCTCCAATCATTTCGTTCTCGTTTCCAACATCGAGGCGAAGGATGGCGGCAAGGAGATCATGCACGGTAACGGCAAGGTCGTGCGCGCCCGCCTTTCGGATGCGCTGCACTTCTGGAAGCGCGACCAGGGCGACCTGCCGGATCTGGAAACGCTGAAGGCTTCCGCCGAAAAGTTCGGCCTCGACCTTTCAAAGCCGCTCGACCAGCGCATGGCCAAGCTCGACGCGCTGAACGTCACCTTCCATGCCAAGCTCGGTACCCAGGGCGAACGCGTCACGCGCATCCGGGCGCTGGCCAAGGAACTCGCCCCGATCGTCGGCGCCGATGCGGTATTGGTCGACCGCGCCGTAGTGCTGGCCAAGGCGGACCTGCGCACCGAAGCCGTCGGCGAATTCCCCGAACTTCAGGGAGTCATGGGCCGCAAATACGCTCTTCTGCAGGGCGAGCATGGCTCCGTCGCAACCGCCATCGAGGATCACTACAAGCCGCAGGGCCCCTCCGACCGGGTGCCGGACGACAAGGTCGCGATCACGGTGGCGCTTGCTGACAAGCTCGACACGTTGATCGGCTTCTGGGCCATCGACGAAAAGCCGACCGGCTCGAAGGACCCTTACGCGCTGCGCCGCGCCGCACTTGGCGTCGTCCGCATCATTCTGGAGCGGGGCATCCGCCTGCCGCTGTTGGCCGTCATCAAGGATGCCGACCTCCTGTCCTTCTTCCATGACCGCCTGAAGGTCTACCTGCGCGATCAGGGCGCGCGCCACGACATCATCGATTCCGTGCTGACGCCGGAGGCCGACGATCTGTTGATGGTCGCCCGTCGCGCCGAGGCGCTGACCGCCTTCATCACCTCCGAGGACGGCAAGAACCTTTTGGCCGGCACCAAGCGTGCGACCCAGCTTCTGGCCGCGGAAGAGAAAAAGGGCACCGTGGTTGCCGACGCCGTGTCGGATGCGCTCTTGACGCTCGACGCCGAACAGGCGCTCTTCGCCGCCATCAAGGTGGCGAGCGCGGAAGCGGCCGATGCCGTCGCCAAGGAGGATTTCCGCTCCGCCATGCAGGCGCTGTCGAAGCTCCGCGCGCCGGTCGACACGTTCTTCGACGATGTGCTGGTCAATGACGACGACGCTGCCATCAGGGCAAACCGTCTGGCGCTGCTGAAGGCCATCCGCGAGGCAACGGGTACGGTTGCGGATTTCTCCAAGATCACGGGGTAATCCGGAGGCGCGGGCGATGGACAGGATCCTCATCAGCGCCTGTCTTCTCGGCCACGCCGTCCGTTATGATGGCAAGGGCAAGCTGCTCGTCCATCCCGCGATCGATCGCTGGCGGGAGGAGGGGCGGCTGGTGACGATCTGTCCGGAGATGGCGGGCGGCATGGCCGTTCCGCGTCCGCCGGCGGAGATCGAGAACGGCCTCACCGGCGAGGATGTGCTGGACGGCAAGGCCCGCGTCATCGAGGTAACGGGCGGCGATGTGACTGCGGAGTTCGTGGCCGGCGCCGAGCGGGCTCTCGCATTCGCAAGCAACAATGGCTGCACCGTCGCGCTTTTGATCGATGGCAGCCCGTCCTGTGGATCGGGCCTGATCTATGACGGCTCCTTCGCCGGTATAAAACATGCGGGCCGCGGCGTGACCGCGGCACTTTTCCGCCGGTCAGGGATAGACGTGTTTTCCCATCACGACATCGATGCGTTGGCCGAGCGTCTTCGCAAATAACGGGCATAACTATCTGCTGATCGCGAATTGACAAGGCGCGTAAGCGATAAGCTCGCAGGTGTCATGGTTTGCAGCGCCACCCAGTCGTCACGGAATACGTTCCAGACGCATCTCTTCCCGAAACGAATAAAAAGCCGCCGGACATACATCGTCCGACGGCTTCCCTCACGCCCCCGCGTTGAAGGTTTGTATCAGCTTGCCATGCGCATGCGGTTCGCCATGTTGGAGAGGCTGCTTGTCTGCGAACCGCCGACCCTGAAGCCGCGAATGAGTTCGAGCAGGTCGCCGGTGTCGTTGGCCAGCACCTCGGCCGAAGCCGTGGTCTCCTCGGCCATGGCGGCGTTCTGCTGCGTGGCTGTGTCGAGCTGGTTCATCGAAGAAGAGATCGAACGCAGCGTCGTGTCCTGCTCCTGCGCGCTGTAGGAGATCTTCGACACGATGTCGTTGGCGCTTTCGATCTGGCCGGAAATGCGTTTCAGCGCTTCGCCAGCCTCGCCGACCAGCTGCACGCCCTGTTCGACCTGGGCCGAGGAGCGGGCGATCTGGTCCTTGATTTCCTTCGCAGCTGCAGCCGAACGCTGGGCAAGCTCACGAACTTCCTGGGCGACGACGGCAAAGCCCTTGCCGCTTTCACCGGCGCGAGCAGCTTCAACGCCGGCATTCAGCGCCAGCAGGTTGGTCTGGAAGGCGATCTCGTCGATCACGCCGATGATCTTGGTGATTTCGTTGGAGGAGTGCTCGATACCGCTCATCGCGGCAATCGCCTGGGCAACGACTGCATCGCTCTGGCGTGCCTCGGAGGAGACGGCGTTGACGCGGCTTGCGGCTTCGCGGGCGCCCTCGGCGGTCTGGCGGACCGCAACTGTCAGTTCGTCCAGAGCAGCCGAGGTCTCCTCGAGGCTTGCGGCCTGACGCTCGGTGCGCTGGGCAAGCTCGCCGGATGCGCGGCGGATCTCTTCCTTGCTGACGGCGATGTCGTTGCCCTTGAGATTGACGCGGCCCATGGCCTCTTCGAGGCGGGAAAGCGCTTCGTTGAAGTTGTGGCGCAGCGTCGAATACTTGTTGCCGAGATCTTCGCAACGCACGGTCAGGTCGCCCTGCGCAAGTTCCTTGAGGGCAGCGCCGATGGTGGAGACCACATGCGCCTGCTGTTCGGCTTCGGAGCGCTGCATGTCGGCATTCTGCTGGCGCTCGCTGTCGAGCTGCATCTGCTGCTCTTCCTGCCGGGCGGTCATGGCATGGCGTTCGCGCACCTTTTCCTGCAGCGCCTTGGTTGCCTTGGCCATCATGCCGACTTCATTGGCCATTTCCGTATGGGGAATGGTGAGAGAGACGTTTTCGTTGGCGACTTCTTCCAGCGCGTTGTGGATGGCCTTGAGTGGCTGCGTGATACCGCGGATGACGAACCAGGCCGCCATGACGGCGAAGACCAGAACGCAGAAACCCATGATGAGAACGCCGGTGATGTCCTTCATTATGCTGGCGTCGAGGTCGTCGAGATAGGCGCCGGTGCCGACCATGACCTCCCAGGCGGGGAAGTTCTTGGAGTAGGCCGCCTTCGGGAAGAGGGCATCCTCGGGCTTGCCGGGCTTCGAAAACTCGAACTCGGTCCAGCCACCCCCGGCCTTGGCCTTGTCGATGATGTTCATCAGGAACTTGTTGCCCTTCTTGTCCGTCAGGCCCGAGAAGTCCTGCCCTACGCCCTTCCTGCCGGGGTAGATGAGGCGGATGCCCTTGTAGTCGTAACCGAAGAAATAGCCGTCGGGCTCGAAGCGCAGGTCGGTGATGACGTCAAAGGCCTGCTCCTGAGCCTGCTCTCGCGTCAGCACGCCCTTCGTTTCAAGATCGTGATAGCGCGCCATGATCGAGAGCGCGGTCTCCGTCTGGGTCCGCAGCATCTCGTAACGTTCGCTGTAGATGGCCTTGGCCGAAGAACGGATTTCATAGAAGCTGGTAAAAGCGAAGGCCACCATCAGCAAGGCGACCAGCAAAATGAGCTGGGAGGAGATCTTGAGGTTTTTCATCGCAGTTGACTTTCGGACACCATGAAAGGGCGCGCGTCACCGGGAAAGCGGCGGCGGCATGAATCGCAGGAAGTTCTGAAAAAGCGCATGATGCGCCAAAGGAAGATGCTGCATCGCATCATTGAAAATACTATGGAACTTCAATTTTAAACATTTTCCTAAAATTGAAGCATTCGGGATAGTCTTGGCAAGCAGGCCAAAAAAAGTCGCCGGCATTTCTGCCGGCGACGGTTGCGATATTCAGGTTATACGCGCGAGGCGGGTCAGGAGGCCCGGCGCATTCTTTCGGCCATTGCACCAAGCCCGGCGGAGGACTGGACGCCCTGTCCGGAAACCCGGAAGCCGCGAATGAGGTTCAGCAGTTCCTCGGTGTCGCTGGCAAGCGCCTCGGCCGAAGCCGTGGTCTCTTCCGCCATGGCCGCATTGTGCTGGGTCGCCGCGTCGAGCTGGTTCATCGACGAGGAGATGGAGCGTAGGGTGGTGTCCTGTTCCGATGCTGAATGGGCGATCTTGGTAACGATGTCGCTCGCCGCCTTGATCTGGTCGGAGATGCGCTTCAGCGCCTCGCCTGCCTCGCCGACGAGCTGTACGCCGTTCTGCACCTGGCCGGACGACCGCGAGATCTGTTCCTTGATCTCCTTTGCGGCAGCAGCCGAGCGCTGGGCAAGTTCGCGCACTTCCTGGGCGACGACCGCAAAACCCTTGCCGCTTTCGCCGGCGCGGGCGGCTTCAACGCCGGCATTCAGTGCCAGCAGATTGGTCTGGAAGGCGATCTCGTCGATCACGCCGATGATCTTGGAAATTTCCGATGACGAGTGCTCGATGCCGCTCATCGCGTCGATCGCCTGGGCCACGACGGCATCCGAGCGCGACGCCTCGGTCGAGACGGCATGGACGCGCTTGGCGGCTTCCTGTGCGCCGTCGGCGGTCTGGCGTACGGCAACCGTCAGTTCGTCAAGGGCTGCCGAGGTTTCCTCGAGATTGGCTGCCTGACGCTCCGTGCGCTGGGAAAGCTCGTTGGAGGCGCGCCGGATCTCTTCCTTCGAGCCGCCGATGTCGACGCCCTTGGCGCTGACCTTCGCCATGGCCGCCTCGAGGTGGGACAGCGCTTCGTTGAAGTTGTCGCGCAGGCCGGAATACTTGGCGCCGATATCGCCGCAACGGACGGTGAGATCGCCGTGGGCAAGCTGTTCCAGTGCCTGACCGATGGTGGAGACGACGCGGGCCTGCTGCTCTGCCTCGGAACGCTGCATGTCGGCGTTCTGCTGGCGCTCGCTGTCGAGCTGCATCTGCTGCTCGTCCTGCCGGGCGGCAAGCGCGTGGCGTTCACGCACCTTTTCCTGCAGTTCCCTGGTGGCCTTGGCCATCATGCCGACCTCGTTACCCATGTCGGTATGTGGAATGGCGAGCGAGACGTTCTCGTTGGCCACTTCCTCCAGTGCATTGTGGATGGCCTTGAGAGGAAGCGTGATGCCGCGGATGACGAACCATGCAGCCGCAAGGCCGATCACCGCCACGCTGCCGCCGATCATCATGGCCTTCCAGATCATCGCATTGAGCTTGACCTGCAGGTCGTCGATGTAGACGCCGGTGCCGACGATCATGTTCCAGGGCTCGTAGGACTTGCTGTAGACGGCCTTCTCAAAGACCTCGCCACTCTTGTCGCCGGGCTTTTCCCAGAAGTAGTGGGTGACGCCGCCGCCCTTCTTTCCCTTTTCGAGCATTTCCTCGCGGAACATGTTGCCCTTCTTGTCGGGCTGCCCCTTGCTGTTCAGGCCGACCTGTTTCGGATTGGGATGGAACACCGTCACCACGTCGTAGGAGATGCCGAAGAGATAGCCGTTCGGTTCGAACTTTGCCTTGGAGAGAATCGCGAAGGCCTGCTTCTGGGCTTCTTCCTGGGTGAGCTCGCCCGATTTTACCCTGGCGTCATAGCTCTCGATGATGGCAAGCCCGGATTCGACCTGCGTGCGCAGCATGTCGGTGCGCTCGGCGTAGATCGCGTCCGCGGCTGAACTGATCTGGAAATAGGTCGCGATGCCGAATGCGATCATCAGGGCACCGATCAACCCAAGCAACTGGTGGGAAATCTTCAGATTCTTCATAGGTCCTCGCTCAATCAAAGGGTCCGGCGGCGTTCTGCCGATCCTTGCGAGGTTCCTCTGCACTCGCCAGTGCACATGCATCATGCGGCTTCCGGGTTATGCCGAGAGGATGCGGGGTGTTGTGTAAAATTTGAATTATATCGGCTCGACAACAAATAAACCCCAAAAAATAGGAGGGTTTTAGTCGCAGACGATACTGTTTCGAGATTTCAAATAACTATTGGGAAACAATATATAATTTGAAATTGACACGCATCATGTCTGATGTCGCGTCAGGGTAGTCTTGCTTGTCTTGCAAGCGTTTTAAATCGTCTCAAGGTAGCAAAAACGCCCCGGTTTTGCCGAGGCGTTTGCTCCGCATTGGCGCGGCAGGCCCGATCAGCCCGGATCGTAAGGCTGGGTGGGGCAGGGAAGGCGGACGGCGACTTATTTCAGCCGCAGGTCGAAGGTCGTGAGATCGAGGGGCTTCGGTTCCGACGGACCGTTCATTCCGGCTGAAACGGCGGGTGCAGGGGCTGCGACTGGAAGGGCGGCGGTCGTTGCCTGCGCGTCGATGCCGTCTTCCTGCGGGCCGGCTGCCGCGATGACGGAGCCGTCGGTCGTCCAGCCTTCGGCCGTGCTCATGAAGACCACCGGCGAACCGCCCATCCAGGCTTCCGTCCTCTTGAGCTTCTTTTCGCCGTTGACCTCGACGATCTCGGCGGCTTGCGTGCCCTGGGCGACGTGCGGCACGACATAGGAGCGCTTCATCGGTGCTTCTTGCGGGGTAGGGCAGTCGGCACAGGACATGACGATGATGCTGTTGCCCTTTGCAGCCTGCGGGCCGACCACCTCGATGGAAGAGGCATAGGCCGGAGCGGCGGCGGCCAGCAGAATGGACGTCAGAACGAGATTGCGCATGGCGAGTTCCCCGAATGTCTTTCAAGGGGAAAATAGCCGCTCTTCGTTGCTATCCGGTCAGACGCATCGCTACAATTTTAGCAATGTGTCGTTTTTTGACGGCCTGAAGCGCCCGTCAGGCATGAAACTACCGTCAGGTTTTATCGCGGCCGATGGCGCGCCAGCCAATGTCCCGGCGGCAGAAGCCGTTGTCCCAGGAAATCCTGTCGACCAGGCCGTAGGCCCGGTCCTTGGCTTCGGCAACATCGCGGCCGAGCGCGGTCACGTTCAGGACGCGCCCGCCGGTGGCGACGAGCTTCCCGTCCTTCAGCGCCGTGCCGGCATGGAAAACCTTGGCGTCACCTCGTGCTTCAGGCAGCGTGCCGATCGCCGTGTTCTTCTCGTAGGAGCCGGGATAGCCCCTGGAGGCCATGACGACGGTGAGCGCCGCCTCGTCCCGCCACTCGGCGGAAACCTCGTGCAGCCGGCCCGTGGCTGCGGCGTGAAGCAGCGGCAGGAGATCGCTCTTCAGCCGCATCATCAGCACCTGGCATTCCGGATCGCCGAAGCGGACATTGTATTCAATGAGTTCAGGGCCCTTTGCGGTAATCATCAGGCCGGCGAAGAACACGCCGGAGAACGGCATGCCCATGTCCGCCATGCCGCGCATGGTCGGCTCGATGATTTCGCACATGGTGCGCTCCACCAGTTCCGGCGTCATCACCGGAGCGGGGGAGTAAGCGCCCATGCCGCCGGTGTTCGGGCCGGTATCGCCGTCGCCGACACGCTTGTGATCCTGTGCTGTTGCGAGCGGCAGAAGCGTCTTGCCGTCGCAGAGGCAGAAGAAGCTCGCCTCCTCGCCGTCGAGGAAGGCTTCGACCACGACTTCCGCGCCGGCTTCGCCGAACGCACCCTCGAAGCAGTCATCCACCGCCGCCAGCGCTTCCTCGACGGTCATGGCGACCGTCACGCCCTTGCCAGCGGCCAGTCCGTCGGCCTTGATGACGATGGGCGCGCCCTGCGCGCGGATATAGGCCTTGGCCTTTGGAGCGTTGTTGAAACGCTGATAGGCGCCGGTCGGGATGTCGTAACGGGCGCACAGATCCTTGGTGAAACCCTTGGAGCCCTCGAGCTGGGCTGCGGCGGCGGATGGGCCGAAGACGGCAAAACCTTCCGCGCGGAGCTTGTCGGCGAGCCCCGCAACCAGCGGCGCTTCTGGGCCGACGACGACGAAGTCGATGTCGTGTCCGCGACAGAAGGCGAGGATTTCCTCGAGGTCATCGACGGAGATCGGAACCAGTGTCGCGTATTCGCCGATCCCCGGATTGCCCGGGGCCGCGTAGAAAGCCTCCATCAGAGGCGATTGCGCCAGCTTCCATGCGAGTGCATGCTCGCGTCCGCCAGAACCGATCAACAGAACTTTCATCGCCTGCCCTCCGAATGCCATGATCCCGGCGGTTAAGGGCAGGGGACCGAAAGGTCAAGGCGAAAAGCGTCAAATGCGCTTCCGGCGCTTTCCTGTGGAACCCCGGGCGCCTGCGTTGCCTTCGTCGTCGCTGCCGCTATGGTCGCGGCTCGCAAATTTTGGAGAACACCGGATTATCATGGCCGACGACAACAAATCCATCGCCGCGATCATCGCTTCCGAGATCAAGGCTCGCCCCGATCAGGTGGCTTCCGCCGTGCAGTTGCTGGACGAAGGTGCGACCGTTCCCTTCATCGCCCGTTACCGCAAGGAAGTGACGGGCGGTCTCGACGATACGCAGTTGCGCGATCTGGCCGAGCGGCTCACCTACCTGCGCGAGCTTGCCGCTCGCCGCAAGGCGATCGTCGAGTCCATCACCTCGCAGGGCAAGATGACCGACGAACTGATGGTCAAGATTTTCCAGGTTGGCACCAAGGCCGAGCTTGAGGACATCTACCTTCCCTATAAGCCGAAGCGCCGCACCCGCGCGGAAATCGCCCGCGAAAAGGGCCTGCAGCCGCTGGCCGACGCCATCTGGGCCAACCGCGCCGCCGATCCCCAGCAACTGGCCGAGGCCTATATCACTGCAGACGTTCCCGATGTGAAGGCGGCTCTCGAAGGCGCGCGCGACATCGTCGCCGAGGCGATCTCGGAAAATGCCGACCTGATCGGCCGGTTGCGCAACGACATGAAGGAGCGCGCCGTCCTCTATTCGAAGGTGGTCGAGGGCAAGGAAAATGCGGGCGAGAAGTTCGCCGACTACTTCGATCATTTCGAGCGCTGGGCGACGGTGCCGGGCCATCGCGCGCTCGCCATGCTGCGCGGCTGGAACGAGGAGATGCTGACCCTTTCGATCGAGGTCGACAAGGACGATCCGTCGCCGGTCAAGCCGGCGCAGCGCACCATCGCCGCAGCCTATGAGATCCGTCAGGCAGGGCCGGCCGACAAGTGGCTGATGGAGGCCGCCGGCTGGACATGGCGCGTCAAGCTCTCTGTTTCGCTGTCGCTCGACCTGATGCGCGAACTGCGTGAACGCGCCGAGGAGGAGGCGATCCACGTCTTCGCCCGCAACCTCAAGGACCTGTTGCTGGCCGCCCCCGCCGGCTCGCGCGCCACCATGGGCCTCGACCCGGGCATCCGCACCGGCGTCAAGGTCGCGATTGTCGATGGAACCGGCAAGCTCCTGGAGACCACGACCGTCTATCCCTTCCCGCCGAAGAACGATGTGCGCGGGACGCAGGTGGAACTCGCGGGCCTCATCCGCAAGCACAATGTCGAACTGATCGCCATCGGCAACGGCACCGGAAGCCGCGAGACCGAAAAGCTGGTGGCCGACATGCTCTCGCAGTTTCCGTCGACAGCCGCGAAGCCGACGAAGGTCATCGTCTCGGAGGCAGGCGCGTCCGTCTATTCGGCATCGGAAGCCGCCGCCCGTGAATTCCCGGGCCTCGACGTTTCGCTGCGTGGCGCCGTCTCCATTGCCCGCCGCCTGCAGGATCCGCTGGCCGAACTGGTGAAGATCGAGCCGAAGTCGATCGGCGTTGGCCAGTATCAGCACGACGTCGACCAGGGCAAGCTCGGCCGCTCGCTCGACGCGGTCGTTGAAGACGCGGTGAACGCTGTCGGGGTGGATCTCAACACTGCGTCTGTGCCGCTGCTTGCCCGCGTCTCGGGTCTCGGCGGCTCGATTGCCGAAGCCATCGTCTCCTATCGTGACCAGACTGGCGCATTCGAAAGCCGCAAGGATCTCCTTAAAGTACCGCGTCTCGGCGCCCGCACCTTCGAACAGTGCGCCGGCTTCCTGCGCATCCAGAACGGCAAGGAGCCGCTCGACGCCTCTTCGGTGCACCCGGAGGCCTATGGCGTGGCGAAGAAGATCGTCGCTGCCTGTGGCCGAGACCTGCGCAGCCTGATGGGTGACAGTGCCCTGCTGAAGGGGCTGGATCCGCGCAAGTTCATTGACGAGCAGTTTGGTCTGCCGACGGTCAAGGACATCATCGCCGAACTCGACAAGCCGGGCCGCGACCCGCGCCCGAGCTTCAAGACGGCGACCTTTGCGGAAGGCGTCGACGAGATCACCGACCTCAAGCCCGGCATGATGCTGGAAGGCACCGTCACCAACGTCGCAGCCTTCGGAGCCTTCGTCGATATCGGCGTCCATCAGGACGGGCTCGTACACGTTTCCCAGCTTGCCGATCGCTTCGTCAAGGATCCGCACGAGGTGGTGAAAGCCGGCGACGTGGTGAAGGTTCGCGTGGTCGAGGTCGATGTCAAGCGCAAGCGCATCGCGCTCACCATGCGCAAGGATGGCGGCGAAGCTCCGGCCCCGTCCGCGCGTGACAATCGCGGCCAGTCCAACATGCGCAACTCCGGCGGCAAGTCGGGCGGGCGTCAGGAAACGCCTGCCATTGGCGGTCTCGGTGCCGCCCTGGCCGAGGCGATGCGCAAGAAGTAAACAGGCCGCGCCTTGAACGCATGCCGCACGAAGACCTTATGGTTGTTCCGTGCGGCATGCGTGAAAACAAGGGCTTGGCGCGCGGCAGAGCTGCCCCGAAATCGCGCTGCATTGCGATATGACACCGCGAAAGAACGGGCTGAGGTGCGCCCCGAAAGACCTCGGCTGAATGATGCCTCAAAAAATATGAAGCTTCTATAACAATGCCGTGCTTGCCTCGTGAGGCAGACGCGATAGATTCCAGACGTTTGTATTAGGCATAATGGGGGCAATGAATGACCTCAAGGCTTGAGGACTTACTGACAAGGATCATCCGAAAGGGAAATTTCCGCGTAACCTTCGCGGATGGAAGGACAAAGACTATCGGAGATGGCAGCGGCGAACCGGTCGCCTTGCGCTTCACCGACGAGAAGGCCGAAAATGAGCTGGTCACCGATCCCCAGCTCAAGCTTGGTGAAATCTACATGGATGGCCGGATGATCGTCGAAGAAGGCGATATTTACGACCTCCTCGCTCTCATCAAGTCGAATACCCTTTCCGAGGGTTTGAACTTCAGCATGATATGGCGCGGGTTGGCGCGCTATTGCCTGACCCGGATCTGCAGTCTCTTCCCGGTCAATCACAACCGCCGCAATGTCGCGCATCACTACGATCTTTCCGCCAAGCTCTTCGACCTCTTCCTCGATCAGGACTGGCAGTATTCCTGCGCCTATTTCGAACCCGCCGGCATCTCGCTCGATGAGGCTCAGGTCGCCAAGAAACGGCATATCGCGGCCAAGCTTCGTCTCGAAAAGGACCAGCGGGTGCTGGAAATCGGCTCCGGCTGGGGCGGCATGGCCATGTATCTCGCGGAAATGGCGGGTGTCGAGGTGAACGGCATCACGCTTTCCACCGAACAGTTGCGCGTCTCGCGCAGCCGGGCTGCAAAGCGCGGCCTTTCTCCCCGCGTCCGGTTCGATCTTCAGGACTACCGCACCATGCGTGCGGCGCCCTTCGACCGCATTGTCTCCGTCGGCATGTTCGAGCATGTCGGGCCGTCCAACTATCGCAACTTCTTCGGAAAGGTTTCGGAGCTTCTGAAGGACGACGGCGTGATGGTGCTCCACTCCATCGGGCAGCCCTATCCGGCGCTTTACAACAATCCCTTCTTCGAAAAATACATCTTCCCCGGAGGTTACATTCCCTCCGTGGCTGAGGTGTTGCCGGCAATCGAGAAGTCGGGCCTGCTGATCCGCGACGTGGAGATCCTGCCGCTGCACTACGGCCACACGCTCCGGCACTGGCGTCAGCGCTTCCTTGCCCGCAAGGCCGAGGCCGTCTCGCTTTACGACGAGCGCTTCTTCCGCATGTGGGAATTCTATCTCGCCGGCTCCGAAATGGCCTTCACCCACGAGAACTTCTTCATCTTCCAGATGCAGATCACCAAGAGCCAGTTCGTCGTGCCCGATAGCCGCAACTATATCGCCGAGGCCGAGGCAAAGCTGAAGGCTGCGGAAGGGGCAAGGGCACCGCTGGAGAAGGTGGAGTTCTAGAACTGCCGGCGGATGGGTGAAGTCCGGGAAGACGGGGCTGCCGCCCCGTCTTGGTTAATGATCCGGTAACGCATTCGTGCGATTTTGACGCATCCTCTCTGCCGATCAGCAGAATTTTAGTATTGCGTTTTTTAGGATCGACCCATGCGAAAGCCGGTGCTTGCTCTCGTTTCCGCGAGCTTTTTCAGTATTATTGCCACCGAAAGCCATGCTGGCGAACATTTCTGGTCTGGCGACTGGTATCTGACGCTTGGCGGTGCCGGCATTTCCGGCCCGAAGTTCGAAGGCGCCGATAGCCGCAAGCTCTCCTTCTCGCCGATCATCTCGCTCGGTCGTCAGGGCACCGGCTCGCGGTTCTCGTCGCGTAACGACAGCGCATCGATCGCCATCGTTGATACCGATATGTTCCGCGCCGGTATCGCCGGCAAGATCGTTCCGGGCCGCGACTCTGACGACTACCGGGACATCAAGGGCCTCTCCGACGTCAAATGGGGCGCCGAACTCGGCGGCTTCGTCGATGTCTACCCGACCGATTTCGTCCGTCTGCGTGGCGAGTTGCGCCAGGGCATCCGCAGCCATGACGGCCTCGTTGCCGATCTTTCGGCTGATGTCTTCACCGATATCGCCCCGGATATCCAGCTTTCCGGCGGTCCGCGCGCCCGCTACGCAACGAGCGGCTATTCCAAGGCCTATTACGGCGTGAACGCCGAGGAATCCGCGGCATCCGGCCTCAGCCAGTATGATCCGGATGGCGGCTGGCAGTCAGTCGGCGTTGGCACCGCGCTCACCTGGAAGGCGACCGAACAGCTCTCCACCAGCGCCTTCGCCGAATATTCCCGACTGGTCGGCCCCGCCGGCGACAGTACGCTCGTTGAAGAACGTGGTTCGCGGAACCAGTTCATGTTCGGAGTTTCCGCCAGCTACAAGTTCGGCTTCAGCCTCGATTGAGGCCGAAGCTCTTCGAGCATTTCCGGCAGCAGCCCGAAACGGTTCCGCGTCAGCAGGCACCTGACGCGGAGTGTTCTAGATCCTGTCCGGGTTGATCGACACCACGACGTAGGAATACTCGGTGGTGTCGTCGCTACGGCCTTCGAGCGTCCCGCCGATGCCGCGGCCGCTGACCTTGGTCTTGCCGTCCGCAGACGCCACCGTGCCGCCGATGGCGACACCGGCCGAGGCTCCGGCATACTGGTTGGTGACGTCCGTGAGCTTGTCGGCGCGCCATGCGTTGAGAACGAGAATGACCTCACTGCCTGCGGCTTTCCGCTCCTTGATGATCGCGCGACAGTCGTCGCCGATATTGTTCATGACGAGTTTTGCGCCGGCTTCAGTCAGCGTGAGTTCACGAACGTTTTCAAGCGTATAGATGCGTGAACCCTTGCCCCCGGCATCCGCCGAGATTTCCCCGATATATCCCAGCTTGCCCGTGGAAAGGGCGGCCCCATAGGTTCTGCTCGCATCCACCGTCTTCTTCGCCACCCTGACCGGTTCCTCGACGACGATGTAATCGCCAATCTGCTTGAGCGCGCCGGTTTTCAGGAAGTCGTCGTAGCACATGGCATTGTAAACGGTGCCATCACCGGTCACGAACTTCGGCCTCTTGCCTTCCCCGGAAAAGTAGAGGCGTCCGACCTCTATCCCGCTCGTGGGTGCGACCGTTGTGTAACCGCGGAGCTGGATGCTTTCCAGCGTCGGTGGCGGGGGAGGACTGGGCATTGCAGTTCTCGTACAACTGGCCAGAGCGACGCCTGCCGCGACGAGTAGGACGTGTGGCATGTGGTTTCGCATCGATTCCCCCAGTGATTGCGATCTATAAAAATACAATCATTGATAACTCGGCAAGGCAATGCGAAATCGTGCAAAAATTGTTATCGATATAAATACAATCAAAGATTGTTCTTGATCGTGTCTCCGAGAAGCGATCTTGCTTGACCCGACTCCGGCCTCGCCCTTAGATGGCCTGATGCAACAGACAGATGACTTCGCCGGCCGTGTCGCTGACGCGCGTTCCGATAATTGGGTTCACCGGACCTTGCCTCGTAGCTGGTGGCCTTATGCGCAGCTTGCGCGCTGGGACAGGCCGATCGGCTGGCAGTTGCTGATGTGGCCGTGCTTCTGGTCGTCGGCCATGGCCGCCAATGTGCTGGCTGCGGAAGGGCGTCTGTCCTTTTCGCTCTTCCTTTTTCATCTCTTTCTATTCTTTGTCGGTTCGGTGGCCATGCGCGGTGCGGGCTGCACCTATAACGATCTCGTGGACCACAATATCGACATGCAGGTCGCGCGCACCCGCTCTCGGCCCTTGCCGTCGGGCCGCGTCAGCCGCAAGGAAGCGAAGATCTTCATCCTTGCCCAGGCGCTGGTCGGGTTGGCGGTGCTGCTCTGCTTCAACGGCTTTTCCATCGTCCTCGGCATCCTGTCGCTGGCGATCGTTGCCATCTATCCATTCGCCAAGCGCTTTACCGACTGGCCGCAATTCTTCCTCGGTCTCGCCTTCTCCTGGGGTGGGCTGATGGGCTGGGCCGGGCTGCAGGGGTCACTATCGCTCTCCGCCGTGCTGCTTTACGTTGCCGCCGTCGCCTGGACGATCGGTTATGACACGATCTACGCCCATCAGGACAAGGAGGACGACGCACTCGTCGGCGTTCGTTCCACCGCGCGGCTGTTCGGCGATGACACGCGTTACTGGCTGATTGCCCTTTACGGCATAACCTTCCTGTTGATCCTGGCTGCCTTCATTGCGTCGGGCATGGGCTTCTTTGCCTATCTCGGCCTGTTTATCGCGCTGGGCATGCTGGTCCGGCAGATCGTCGTGATCGATATCGACAATGCGGACCAGTGCCTTGCCCTGTTCAAGTCCAACAACCGCGTCGGCCTGATCCTCTTTGCCGGTCTGCTGCTGGCCATTCCCTTCGCCTGATTTTCCCGATCCGATGAAAGCCTGATCGATCGCCCGGCAATTCCGGGTGATATGCTTTGCTTCCTGCCTAAAAATAGGGTACCCCCCTATATTATGAGTCATACGATAAAGCATCAGGCAAAGCTGCTCGCCCGCATCAGGCGGATGAAGGGGCAGATGGAAGCCATCGAAACTGCGCTGCTGGCGGAGGCGCCCTGCGGCGACGTTCTCAACATGGTCGCTTCGGTTCGTGGCGCGATCACCGGCCTGACCGCGGAGCTGATTGAGGATCACATCCGCGAGCATGTGATCAATCCTGACCGCGAGGAAGACCCCGAGCGCGCCAAGGGGGCTGCCGAACTTATCGATGTCATCAGGAGTTATCTGAAATGACGCACGACCACGACGATCACCATCAGGATCATCCCCATCCGCATGCCCATTCCCATGTTTCTGGCCCGCCGCGCCTTGCCGCAAGCCATCAGCACATGTTCCTGGGCGCCGATCACCAGCGTAACGCCCGCAAGACATGGGCGGTCATCGCCATCACCACTGTCATGATGGTGGGTGAGATCGCCGCCGGAACGCTGTTCGGTTCCATGGCCCTGCTGGCGGACGGCTGGCACATGGCAACCCATGCCGGCGCCATCCTGATCTCGGCGCTCGCCTATCGTTATGCGTTGAAGAATGTCGGCAACGAGCGCTTCACCTTCGGCACCGGCAAGTTCGGCGATCTCGCGGCATTCTCGAGCGCAATCGTGCTGGCCATGGTGGCGCTGCTGATCGGCTGGGAAAGCCTGATGCGTTTCCGCAATCCGGTAGCCATCGATTTCAACGAGGCGATTGCGGTTGCAGTCCTCGGTCTCGCCGTCAATCTCGTCTGCGCATGGCTGCTTTGGGACGATCACGACCATCATGGCGCCGGCCACGGTCATCATCATGGCCACCACGATCACGCCGGCAGCCATGCTCATGCAGGCAGTCACGCCCATGGCGGCGGCGACACCAATCTGCGCGCCGCCTATGTGCATGTGATCGCCGATGCCCTGACATCGGTTCTCGCCATTACCGGCCTGTTTGCCGGCAGCTTTTACGGATGGCTCTGGCTCGATCCGATCATCGGCCTGGTCGGCACGGTCGTCATTGCCCGCTGGGCTTATGGCCTTATGCGTCAGGCGGGTGGTGTGCTCGTCGATTATGTTCCACAAAGTGAGGACCTGCCGGAGGAAATCAGGGCGATCATCGAACCGGAGGGAGCGAAGATCGCCGACCTGCATGTCTGGCAGCTTGGCCCCGGCCATCACGGTGCCATCGTTTCGCTGACGGCGACCGAGCCGCGCGCGCCGTCCTATTATCGCGAGAAACTCGCCCGCATTCCCGACCTGTCGCATGTCACGGTCGAGGTCGAACGCGCAGCTGCTGCCTGACCTGTGTTTCGTTCTGAAACGACAAAGGGGTCCGAACGCCGTTCGGACCCCTTTTGTGTGCGCCGACCCTGTTAACGGATCAGTTGCGGGCGATGATTTCCTTGCCGGAGATCTTCATGGTCACGCCCAGCTTGCCGGTGGTGCGGCGCACGAGGAAGCGCGGCCGGCGTTCGGCGAAATAGGAATGGCGGCGACGCGGCTGGGTTTCCCGGGCGCGGACATCGCCGAGATGCTCCTCGAGCGGACGGGCAATGCCATCGGCCTCGACCATGAGCATGGGAATGCGGAAGGCGTCGGACCAGTTGCGCCAGTCTGCGGCGATATCGCAGAGATCGTGGGCAACCAGCAGCGGAATGCAGAGTTCCGGGTCTTCATGATGCAGTTCGAGTGTCACGGTAACCTCTCCGTCTCCATGGTCGATCGCGCGGGCGGCGACCCCCTTGAAGGCGCGGGCCGGCAGCGCGAACGAGAGCGGCAAACCGCTGCCCTGCAGGATCTTTCTGAGGACTGCGCCCCGCTCGTCAATCGTAATGGTGACATCGCCGGACGCTCCGCGCAATGCGTAGGTGACCTGCTGCGGAAAACGGGACGGATCCAGTCGCAACGTTGCCCCTGCCCATGCGGGCTTCATAACCGTGTTCGTCATCTTCATGCTACCCTTGTTTTACCCGAGAGCGCTTCATGCGTTCTTCCGATCGGGACTTTTCGTCCTCTGTAGCCTGACCATACCGAGGGCCTGTTCCGGACAGCTTAAAAATCGCGGTTAAAAAAACTTTGCTGCGTCAAATGGTTAGCATTTTCAGACGAGGCAAGGTTTCGAAAAAGTGAATATAGGCGGAAAGGTGTCGGAGTTTGGGACGGCGGCGCGACAGGCTCGCGGCGGTTGCGGCGGGCCCTCGATGCCTGCTGCAAAGGCGTTTCGTTTCAAGCCAAATTCGGGAGAGGGCAGCTTCCGTTCTCTTGTCCGGTTGTTTCTTTTTCGCTATCGATATAGCCAGGAGAATATATCGATAACTCAAGAGGTCCTCCATGTCCGTTTCGTCTCGCGCCTTCCGTGCCGTTGCCAAAGCAGCATTCGTCGCTGCCGCCTTCCTTGCCCAGCCGGTAACCTCCGCATTTGCCGATCAAGCGGTAACTGTTTTTGCCGCCGCCAGCCTCAAGGAAGTGCTGGGTGATATCTCCACCGCCTGGAAGGCCGAAACCGGCAAGGAAACGAGCGTTTCCTTCGCTGCGAGTTCCGCGCTCGCCAAGCAGATCCAGGAAGGCGCGCCGGCCGACATCTTCCTTTCGGCCGACCTGAAGTGGATGGATTATCTCGACAAGGCGGGCCTCATCGCCGCCGACACTCGGTCCAACCTGCTCGGCAACCGCATCGTTCTCGTTGCGCCGAAGGATTCGACCGTGACCACGAAGATCGCTGAAGGCTTCCCGCTCAAGGATCTTCTCGCCGGCGGCAAGCTTGCCATGGGCAATACGGAATCGGTTCCGGCCGGTCTCTATGGCAAGGCGGCACTGGAAAAGCTCGGCGTATGGGACAGCGTCAAGACGGACATCGCCCAGTCGGACAGCGTCCGTGCCGCGCTTCTCCTCGTTTCCCGCGCCGAAGCCCCGCTCGGTATCGTCTATGAAACCGACGCCAAGGCCGACAAGGAAGTAAAGGTCGTTGACCGCTTCCCGGAAGACAGCCATCCTGAGATCGTCTATCCGGCCGCTCTGTTGAAGGAATCGAAGAATGCCGATGCCAAGGCCTTCCTTGAATACCTGCATGGCGAAAAGGCCAGGGAAATCTTCAGCGCTGCCGGTTTCACGGTGCTCTCCAAGACGAACTGATATTGACGCTATCGCAGTCAAGGCATCGTTCGGGTGACGCTTACTCCTGAAGAAACCACAGCCATGTTGCTCAGCCTGAAGGTCGCGGTTACCGCCGTGACCTTCTCGCTGCCTGTCGGGGTGCTCGTTGCATGGCTTCTGTCTCGCTGTGATTTTTACGGCAAGACCCTGTTGAACGGCATCATCCATCTGCCGCTCATCATGCCGCCGGTCGTGACCGGTTACCTGCTGCTGCTCACCTTCGGGCGTCGCGGTGCCGTCGGGGCCTTTCTCGACCAATGGTTCGGGCTGGTCTTCTCCTTCCGCTGGACAGGTGCAGCACTTGCTGCCGCCGTGATGGGTTTTCCGCTGCTGGTGCGCTCCATCCGCCTGTCGCTGGATGCCGTCGACCGCAAGCTTGAATCGGCAGCCTCGACGCTTGGTGCGCCTCCGGTGTGGGTGTTCCTGACTGTCACGCTGCCGCTGATCCTGCCGGGCATCGCTGCCGGTACGGTGCTGTCCTTCGCCAAGGCGATGGGCGAGTTCGGCGCGACCATTACCTTCGTTTCCAATATTCCCGGTGAAACCCAGACATTGGCCTCGGCCATCTACACCTATACCCAGGTGCCGGGCGGCGATCTCCAGGCCATGCGCCTGACGCTGATTTCCATTGCCGTTTCGCTAGCGGCGCTGGTGGCATCCGAGGTCCTGTCGCGGCGGCTGGCTGCAAGGATGGGGAGCGCCTGATGCTGACCATCGATATCGAGCACAATCAGGGGAGCTTCGATCTTGTGGCCGATTTTTCGGTCGGGCAGGGGCTGACCGTCTTCTTCGGCCCATCCGGCTCCGGCAAGACCACGCTCATCAATCTCGTTGCCGGTCTGGTGCGTCCGACGAAGGGCCGCATCGTCTTCAACGATCAGGTCTGGAGCGATGGTGCGACCGGCCACTTCGTTCCGCCCCATCGCCGCCGTATCGGCTATGTCTTTCAGGAGGGAAGGCTCTTCCCGCATCTGACCGTGCGCCAGAACCTGCTTTACGGTACGCGTTTCGTACCCGCTGCAGAGCGGACCGAAAGCCTTGACCGCGTGGCGGATCTGCTCGGCATTTCCCGCCTGCTGACACGGCGTCCTTCCGGCCTGTCGGGCGGCGAGAAGCAACGTGTGGCGCTCGGCCGGGCGCTGATGTCGAACCCGCACCTTCTGCTCATGGATGAGCCGTTGTCGGCGCTGGATGTCGAACTCAAGGCCGCGATCCTGCCCGACATCGAGCGCATCCGCGACGAGGTCGGCATTCCGATCCTCTATGTCAGCCACTCGCTGGAAGAGGTCGCCCGTCTTGCGACGCGCGTGATCGCGCTTTCCCATGGCAGAGCCACCGCAATCGGCGCGCCGGACGAGGTGCTCGACATTCTGGCCCCGGGCGCCGGCGTCCAGCCGGGCAATTTCCTGCATGCCACCGTTACCGGCCAGAGCGCCGAGGATGGCCTTACCCTTGCGGAAAGTCCCGCCGGGCCGCTCTTCCTCCGAAAGACCGATGTGGCGGTCGGCACCCGAATCCGCGTCTTCGTGCCGGTCAGTGAGATCGTCGTTGCGACCAGCCTGCTGGAGGGCATTTCCACGCTCAACCGACTCCACGGCGTCGTTATCGGTCTGCGCGAGGAAGGAAACTCTGTCATGGTCTCCGTCGATTGCGGCGGCGAGCAGATGATATGCGAGGTCACGCGCCGGTCCGCCAAGAGCCTCGGCCTCGCCACCGGTTCCCCCGTGCATCTGCTGTTCAAGACCGTATCGCTCGCCTCCGAAGCCATTTTCCGGCAGGCGGTGCGGTAGGATAGGTTTACGCGAGGGACTGCGGGAACTGCCACGGTTGCGTACTATGGCACCCCCTCTGTCCCCCAAAGGCTCAATCCTCGTGCGCATCCTTGGCGCCGCCGCCTGCGGGCTGGAAATCCGGTGCGCTCATTTCCTCAAGCCACAGGAGATCGTCAGTCAGAACCTTGCGGCTTTCCGCCTCCATCTTCCGGCAGCGGTCGAGCAGGGCCTGTCCGAACGGCGTCAATCCTGCGCCGCCGCCGCTTTTGCCGCCGTGGCGGGTGAAGATCGATGGTTCCTTGAACATGCGGTTGATTTCGTCGGCGAGCAGCCATGCCCGGCGGTATGACATGCCCATGGTCGCGCCCGCCGCCCGGATCGAGCCGTGCTCGGCGATGCCGGCGAGCAGCGACACCTTGCCGGGGCCGAGGCGAACCCCGTTCGGCAGGTCGAGCCTGAGTGTCAGCTTGATCTTGTCTCCGCTCATTACGTCGAAACCATCTTGCCCGGGTTCATGATGCCGGCCGGATCGAAAGCCAGCTTGATGCGCTTCATCAGCTCCGTCTCGATTGCCGGACGGCTTGCCGCCAGTTCGTCGCGCTTCAACTGGCCGACGCCGTGCTCGGCCGAGATCGAGCCGCCATGCGCATGAACGACGGCATGCACGATGGCGTTCATCTCCCGCCAGCGGGCAATGAACGCAGCCTTGTCGGCGCCGACCGGCTGGCTGATGTTGTAATGGATGTTTCCGTCGCCGAGATGGCCGAACGACACGATGCGGGCATCCGGCATGCGGGCCATCACGGCGGCATCCGCATCCGCAAGGAAGCGCGGTACGCTGGAAACCGGCACGGAGACGTCGTGCTTGATGGAACCGCCTTCCGGCTTCTGCGCGTCGGACATGCTTTCCCTTAAACGCCAGAAGGCCTCCTGCTGGGCGAGCGAGGAAGCGATGACAGCGTCCTTCACCAGCCCCGTGTCGTGGGTTTCTTCCAGCAGGCCGGTGATCATTCTTTCCGCTGTTTCGGCGGAATCCGAGGTGGAGATATCGATCAGCGCATACCATGGGTGGGCCGAGGGCAGTGGATCGCGAACGCCGGCAATGTGCTTCGTGGTGAAGTCGATGCCGATGCGCGGCATGATCTCGAAACCGGTCAGCGCGCTGCCGCAGAGCGTCGAGGCGCGTTCGAACAGCGCGAGTGCATCCCCCGGCGAAGCAAGGCCGACAAATGCGACCTGATGGCCGCGCGGGCGGGGAAAAAGCTTCAGGACCGCGCCGGTGATGATGCCGAGCGTGCCTTCCGCGCCGATGAACAGGTCGCGCAGGTCGTAGCCGCTATTGTCCTTTTTCAGCCGTCGCAACCCGTCCCAGATCTCGCCGGTCGGCAGAACCACTTCCAGCCCGAGGCAGAGCTGTCGGACATTGCCATAGGCAAGTACTGCGGTTCCGCCGGCATTGGTGGAGAGATTGCCGCCGATGCGGCAGGAGCCTTCCGAGCCGAGCGAGAGCGGGAACAGCCGGTCATGCTCCGCCGCCGCTTTCTGGATATCGGCGAGGATGGCCCCGCCATCGGCCACGATCACTTCGCCGGAAATGTCGATCTCGCGGATACGGTTCATGCGTTCAAGGGAAAGCACGACGTCCGACAGGCCATCGCGCGGCACCTGTCCGCCCACATGGCCCGTGCGTCCGCCGGCCGGCACGATGGGCGTGCCCGTCCGGCTGGCGAGCGCCATGATGGCGGAAACCTCCTCGGTCGATCCGGGCTTCAGCACCAGCGGCGAGGAGCCGTGATAGAGCCCCCGGCTTTCCACGAGATAGGGCGCGATATCGGCGGCAGCGGTCAGCGCGTTTGCCTCGCCCACGATCGCCACGAGGGCCTTCAAGGTTTCGGACAGGGTGCCGCTGCTCACATCGTTCTCCTATGCGCTGCGGGGAGCCGCTGCGCGTTTCAGCCGGTCGTTGATCGCTTCGCCAAGCCCCTGCATGGGGATCGGCATGACCGCGATGCCGGAAGGGCGGGCCTGATCGGCCTGCTTGAGATAGCCGAAGAGGTTCGCCGCCGCCTCTGCCAGATCGCCGTGGCGGCTGAGGTTCAGCACGATGGATGCGTCCTTCTCGCCCGCGATCTCAGCATCGCCAAAGCGGATCAACGCCTCGCCCGGAGCAATGGACTGGGCGTCGAGCCGCACATGGGCGTTCGGCGCATAATGCGAGGCGAGCATGCCGGGCGCTTCGATTGCAGCCGTGCCGGCGGGTTTCAGCCGTTCGACAGCAAGCCCGGTCGCCTCTTCGATGTCCTCGGCGGCAATTCCGCCCGGACGCAGCAGCCGTATCCGGCCATCCTCCACCTTGACGATGGTGGATTCGACGCCGACAGGGCAGGGGCCGCCATCCACGATGAGTTCGATCCTGCCGCCGAGATCGGCCTCCACATGCTCGGCCGTCGTCGGGCTGATCTTGCCGGAGGAATTGGCGCTGGGTGCGGCAAGCGGCTTGCCGAAGGCGCGGATCAGGTCGCCGGCAAAACCCTTGGGCACCCTGATGCCGACGGTGTCGAGCCCGGCGGTCGCAAGCGGATGGATGGAGCTTCCGGCCTTGAGCGGAACGACGAGCGTCAGCGGCCCCGGCCAGAAGCGGGCTGCAAGCGCGCGGGAAATGGGATCGAAGTCGGCATAGCGTTCCGCCATGGCGAGATCCGCCATGTGGCAGATCAGCGGATTGAAGCGCGGCCGGCCCTTCGTTTCATAGATGCTGGTGATCGCCGCCGGATCGGTCGCATCCGCCGCAAGCCCGTAAACGGTCTCGGTCGGCAGCGCTATGGGCCGTGCCTGCGACAGGATCTCGATGGCCGCATCGATTGCGCCTTGCCTGTCGCTGTCGATCGGGATCAGCCGAGCCATGTATCAACGCCTTCCTGTCATGTGTCTCGCCGTCAATAGCGCGTCTTGGCGGGTGGGGGCAAACGTTGATTTTGAAGGCCACGGCAAGGGTTTTCCACAGTTGTCGGCGAGCCTCGCAACACCGTCGGAGCGTATCCGTAAAACTTTATCTACCGACGTAACCGAAAGAAAGAAATGTTGCGCCTATAGTCCGCTCGTTCGAGCCTTTCGCCTTCACCCGCCGGAAAAAAGAACCATGCAGCAAGTCAAGAATCCCGCCTCAAGCATCGCTCTTCGTGTCGCAACCGCCATGCATCAGATGGGAATTGACGGCCTGCCAAGAAATTATGAACTGGTCTACGAAGCCTATGCGGGAGGCAATCCGGAACTGGTTCGCGACTTCATCGCGCTCGGCAAGGTGAAGACGCAGGAAGCGCTCGATGCACTAGGCCGCAAATATCTCCCCCACCATCACGAGGACGGCCTTCTGGCGCGCCAGAATGGGCAGGTTCGCGCCGAGATGAGCAACTTCATCTCCCTGCTAAACGAGGAGAAGGTGTCGCTCAGCGATTACGGCCGCCTGATCGGCGATGCCTCCAAGGTCATCCAGACGGTCGGGGAAGTCGATCACGCGGAACTCGGCCAGTCGATCAAGGCGCTCAAGGTTGCAACAGAAAAGCGCGCCAGCCAGAACAGCAACGTCGTCAGGGCCGTGGTCGACAAGACGGTAGCGCTTGCGGACATGCAGCGCGAAGCCGAGGATGCCGAGGCGACCAAGTTCGTCGATCCGCTGACCGGGCTTTCCAGCCGCCGCGCCTTCAACAAGGCCGTCGCCAAGGTTTACGCCAATCCGGAAATGCCGGTCCTGTGCGGCGTCGCGATCGGCGAAATCGATGACTTCACCCGCCTTTCGGAACAGATGGGTCCCGCGGTTGCCGACCGCTTCCTCAAGCAGGTCGCCAAGGTCATGCAGGCCGTGGCCGGCAGAGGCGATCTCGCCTGTCGCTTCGATGGCGGTCGTTTCGGCATGCTGCTCTATACATCCGAGCAGGAAGAGGTGAGCCGCATCGTCGATCTGATACGCTCCAAGCTGAAGGCGACGGCGGTCGTCAATTCCGGCAATGGCCGTGCGCTCGGCCAGGTGCTGATGTCCTTCGGTATCTGCCTGTCCGAACAGGCGCCGAACGCTTTCGACTTTACTAATTTCGCCGAAAAAGCGCTCGCTTCCTCACGCGCCGCCGGCGGCAACACGGTCACCATCTACGGCGCGAGCGACTACGTGCCGAAGGACTGGCTGATCTACAAGAAGACCCCGGCCGGTCGCTTCTGAGGATCTTCCGGATTGACCTAGAGTCTGGCGATGATTTTGCGCAGTTGCGCGTCGCGCGCGCCGAGCATCAGCACGTTCTTCAGCGCTTCCTTCGGATCGTGGGTGCGAAACAGTAGACCGTTCTCGCGGATCGAGCGGTCGATCGCCATGGATTTGCTCGACTGGTCCGGCTGGATTGCGACGGCGAAATACATGCGTGAATAGTTCGTCCGGATCTGTTCGAAGAACTGGTCGCCTTCGCCTACCTCGGCGAAGAAATTGGCGATGTAGAAGGCCCATTTGACATCGGCGTATTTTGCGAAGTTCGTCCGCGCCGCGGTGACATGACAGTAGCCGAGATGCGGCCTGTTATCGAGCGTCTTGTGAAAGATCAGCTTGGGGAACTGGATCGAACGATGAAAGCCGTTGATCCGGTTGTGGGTGGTCTCGCCGGCGGTTTCGAGCCGGCGTCCTGTCCGTTCGGCGACCTCCTCATGGGTGAGGTAGCGCTTTTCTTCCGGCAGCCAGTCTTCGCGGCGCCGCAGGATACGTCCCGTGCGCAGGAACTCCGTGTGCACGGCGCGCGTCGTTGGGGTCGGCAGCGCGGAAGGCTTCTTCGGGGCGGCGTAGTATCTCAGCTTCTGCATGGCGAGGCTCGATCGGGAGTGACAACCGGGATGATTCTAGAACGAGAGTGTTTAACGACAATTTGTCGGTATTCTCCGCGATCACGGTTTCGCGAGGCTTGCCATGCGAGAGGTGCGTCGGACGTCGCAGATCTGTCCTTGTCATTTTGCGCCATTGGTTGCCCGATTTTTCGGCAACGATTTTTTTAACTGACTGAAAAAATGAAGCATTCCGGAAAATATCACTCAGGGCCACCATCTGCGCCCATGTCGCAAACATTTGATGCCGTGTCGTTTCGCAATGCAGCGGAACCTAAGTAATTGTGATTAGATAATTTCAAGCTCAAGGTGCCGCCCTGCTAGGGAGGGCGGAAAATTGGGAAGCCGGTCAAAATCCGGCGCTGCCCCCGCAACGGTGGTGGAGAACAAGCGTAAGGGCAAAAAGCCACTGGGAAGTCTTCCTGGGAAGGCGCTCCACGCAGTCCGGTTCTCCGGACGTCTCCAGAGCCCGGAAACCAGCCGCGAGAGAGAAAAGATTGAAGGTCGCGGCGGGCGGCCCGAGACAGGTTCGGTCGGTCTTTTCCCGGAGACTGGTCCCGTACATGTGCTCGTCCCTCGCCATTGCCGTAACGAAACGAGGACGACGATGGATTTGCAGAGCACGGTATTGCGCCAATTGAAGAACCGCCGCGAAGGCTTCAGCCTCGAGCAGCCGTTCTATATCGACCAGGATTACTTCAAGCTCGACATGGAGACCATCTGGTATCGCGACTGGCTGTTCATCGGCCATGACTGCGAAATCCCGAAGGCCGGCAATTACTTCACCGTCCAGATCGGCGATTACCCGGTCGTTGTCGTGCGCGGCAAGGACGGCGTGATCCGCGCGTTCCACAACACCTGCCGCCATCGCGGCCACCGCGTTTGCACCAAGGAAAGCGGCGCTTCGGCCAAGCTCGTCTGTCCCTATCACCAGTGGACCTATGACCTCGACGGTTCGCTGGTCTTCGCCCGCCAGATGGGCGAGGATTTCGACAAGGCGCAGTTCGGCATGAAGCACGTCGCCTGCGAAAGCGTCGGCGGTTACATCTTCGTCTGCCTCGCCGAGGAGCCGTCCGATTTCGCCCCGGTCCGCGCGACGATCGAGCCCTACATGAAGCCTCACCGCCTGTGGGAAGCCAAGGTCGCCCACAAGAACACCATCATCGAGAAGGGCAACTGGAAGCTCGTCTGGGAAAACAATCGCGAGTGCTACCACTGCGCCGGCAACCATCCGGAGCTCTGCCGCACCTATCCGGAGGCCCCGACCGCGACCGGCGTTCAGGGCGCCAAGGACGATCCGTTCATTTCCGAGCACTGGGCCCGCTGCGAGGGTGCCGGTCTCCCGAGCGAGTTCACGATGGACCCGTCCGGCCAGTTCCGCGTTGCCCGCATGCCGCTGATCCAGGACGCCGAAAGCTACACCATGGACGGCAAGCGCGCGGTCAAGCGGCCGCTGTCGGATGATGTTCCGATCTCCCATATCGGCACCATGCTGCTGTTCCACTACCCGACGACCTGGAACCATATGCTGGGCGACCACGCGATCTCCTTCCGCGTCCTGCCGATCTCGGCCGAGGAAACCGCCGTCACCACGACCTGGCTCGTTCACAAGGATGCGGTCGAAGGCGTCGACTACAATGTCGAGGACCTGACCCATGTCTGGAACATGACCAACGACCAGGACCGCGCCATTGTGGAAGAGAACGCCTTCGGTATCCGTTCGCCGGCCTATGAGCCGGGTCCGTACTCGGCCGACCACGAAGGCGGCGTCATGCAGTTCGTCGAATGGTACTCGAACTTCATGATCAACCGTCTGCAGGGCGACAAGGCCCGCCTGTCCGCGGTCGCCTGAGATGACGGTTGCCGTGACCTATCGTCATGTCGATGAGATGCGTCCCTGGTCCGACAGGGAGCATCGCCTTGAATGTGTGGCCGTGACGCCCGAGGCGCCGGATGTGATGACCTTCACATTCCGGCCCGACCGGCCCGGCCACTGGTTCCGCTATCTACCGGGGCAGTTCGTCACGCTGGAGATCCCGGCGTCGCCCGAACCGGTAATGCGGACCTACACGCTGTCGTCGAGCCCCTCTCGCCCCTACACGGTCGCCGTGACCGTGAAGGCGCAGAAGGATTCGATCGGCACCCGCTGGATGTTCGACAATCTGAAGCCGGGCATGAAGTTGAAGGCCATCGGCCCGCTCGGCGACTTTTCCTACGCCAAGCACCCCGGCAGGAAGTACCTCTTCATTTCGGCCGGTTCGGGCGTCACGCCGATGGTGTCGATGACCCGCGACATGGGCGACCGTGCTCCCGACAGCGATATCGTGTTCCTTAACTGCGCTCGCTCGCCGGATGACATCATCTTCCGCTGGGAGCTGGAAGCCAAGGCGCGCGATATGCCGCACCTGACGCTCGGCTTCATCGTCGAGCAGATTGCCCGTGGTCAGCTCTGGTCGGGTCTCAAGGGACGCATAGACAAGGCGAAGATCGCGTTGCTCGCTCCGGATTTCCTGGAGCGCACCGTGTTCTGCTGCGGCCCCGAGCCGTTCATGGCGACGGTTCGCGAAGCCTTGTCGGGCGCCGGCTTCGACATGAAGAACTACCACGAGGAAGCCTTCCAGCCGGTGGCGCCCGAGCCGCCGGTGGTGGTCGCCGATCACTCCGATGGCGCTGTTGCGACCAAGGTCTCCTTTACCATGTCCGGCAAGGAAGGGCTCTGTGAGCCCGGCCACACGGTCCTGCAGGCCGCGCGTGCCGCGGGCGTGCGCATCGGTGCTGCCTGTGAATCGGGTCTTTGTGGAACCTGCAAGGTGATGAAGCTCTCCGGCGAGGTCGAGATGAACCACAATGGCGGTATTCTCGATGACGAGATCGACGAGGGTTACATTCTCGCCTGCTGCTCGCGTCCGAAGGGCGACCTCGAGATCGAGGCCTGAAGCAAAAGCCGTCTGCTGGCGGAAAACATGTTCATGAAAGGCGGCGGGGCGATCCGTCGCCTTTTTGACTGTTTTGCCTGCTTCGCCGAAGATGCGACGGAACAATGATCTGCGTGCTGCGTTTCCCCTTCGCTAAAGCGAAGTTCGGGGCTGGGCTTCACATTGTTCTTCAATCGATAGTGATGTGTCACAAGTTCCCTACAGCTTTATGATGTTAATAATGGGTTCAGGATGGACCGGATAGCTTGCTGTCAAGTCTTGTCGATACCGTGATTTTTCTCGCCCGTCGTTCAAGACTCGCCTTGTGCATCCTGACCAAGCAGGGAATGGAGAACTGACATGACAAATATGATGAAGCGCTGGGCCGCTGTTGCCCTGGCTTCCGCCGTCGTCCTGACGAGCTTCGTGCCGTCGCAGGCGATGCCGGTGACCGCGCCCGTCACGGCAACGTCTGACGTGACAGCGGTCGATTACTATCGCCGCCCGCCGCCGGGCTATTATCATGGCCATCGTGGTTATCGCGATTACCGCCCCGGCTACCGTCGTCATAACGACGGCTGGTGGTATCCGCTCGCAGCCTTCGGCGCAGGTGTGGTGATCGGTGGCGCCATAGCCGCACCGCCGGCTCCGCGGCGCGCCTCCGGCATCAATCCGCGGCACTATGAGTGGTGCTATGCAAGGTATCGTTCCTACGATTCCTACAGCAACACCTTCCAGCCGAACTACGGCCCGCGCCGTCAGTGCCTGTCGCCTTACTATTGATCGCAGGCAGTACCTTAGAAGTCACGATGCCCGGCCGCTGGTCGGGCATTTCGTTTTGAAGACAACCTGTTTCAAAGGATATCGGCGCGCCTGAGGATCAGCCATGCCGCGATGATCGACACGGCGATGAAGCCCACGGCCCACAGCGTGCCGCCGATGCCCTCGGCAAAAGGCAGGGACGAAGTGTTCATTCCGAAGAAACCTGTCACCAGAGACGGAGGCAGCAGGAAGGCTGTCATCAGCGACAGGACATAGAGGTGGCGGTTGGTTTCCGAGGAAAGCTTGGAATCGATTTCTTCGTGCAGCAGCCTCGCCCTTTCCTGCAGCGCATAGACGTCGTTGTCTGCCGCCTCCAGCCGGTTCACCAGCCTCTCTGCGACATCCTCGAAGCCGGAGGGCAGTTCATCATCGTCGGCCGCTGCTGCCCGGCGCATCAGCGCCAGCACGGTGCGCAGGTGCCGGTGCAGCCTGACGACGACGCGCCGGACCGGAGCGAGCCGCCGGCGCTCGTCACGAAGTTCGCTGTCATAGACGAAATCCTCGATGGCGTTCAGCTCGTCGGTCAGTTCCAGCACCACGGACATGATGCCTCGCTGGAACTCCACCACCAGCGCTTCGAAGATCTGGATCGGCTGACGGAACTTCGCCGCGTTCTTCTCGATGGTCGCCCGCACCGGGTCGATTGACCGGATTGGCTGCAGCCGCGTGGTAATGATGAAACCGTTGGACAGCGCGAAATGCAGCCAGCCGATATCGCGGGTGGTGGCGTCGAACTCCCGCTGGAAGTCGACCAGAGTGCCGTAGAAAGCCTGTTCGTCCACGGTCAGCGCGGCATGGGCTTCGTGCGTCGTCAGGGCTGCGCGCGCCTGCTCGGTCAGGCCGGGAAAGTTATCGAGAAAGGCGGTGCAGCGCGCATCGGCGAGATTGAGATGCAGCCAGACGAAACTGCCTTCATCGATCCTGATGTCGGTGGGGTCGGTTTCGGGCGAAAAGCGGGTAGCCCGGCCGGAAGACGCATTGATCACATAGCCCCAGACGAGGCCGGGAATTTTCGTGCTGAGGGGATGCATCGGTCTGCTCCGGAAACGGCCCGCCAGCGCTTCTATGCCTGCATTGTGACAGTTCGATTACAATCCTTGTGTCAGAGCAGCGACAGCAGCACGGAGCAGATGCAGATAAGCAGGAAACTCATCGGAATGGAGAAGCGGATATTGGCGCGGATCGTCTCTTCCAGATGCGGATATCGCCGTCGCCCTGGAAAGTTGGCGTCGGTCAGCAGCATGGAGACGAGAAGCACGATGACGAGATAGAAATAGCCGAGCGACACCATGAAGGCGACGGGCGAATTCATCGAGATGGCGCCGGGGAAGCTCGATTCATAGGTGAATCCGAGTGCGGCGAGGGCGAGCAGGGCGGAATAGGTCATCGGCGCCTCGTCGCCCCGCAGGCGCGCCGGAGCCCACAGCAGGAACAGCGACACCGAAAGCACGGCGGCGAAGGGAACGAAGATCGGCAGCACATAATGCTGCCATTTGCGCTGTATCTCGGTCGATGCCTTGATCCGCACGAAGGGCTTGGCGTTCCATCCGTAGAAACGCTCCATCACGAATTGCAGCGACCGGGCCGTCCAGCTATTGGCCGAAAGCTCGGATGCGACCGAGGCAAGTTCCCGGTCTATGTCGTTCATCACGAAGATGACCTCGTCGGCCGAATGCCGCGGCGTGACGAGCGAGAGCGTCAGGGTCTGTCGGTCGAACGGAAAGGTCGTCATGTCGACCTCAACCCGGAAATCGGCATCGATCCGCCGGATACGGGTCACCGTGCCGTCCGCCCGCATCGTCAGGGCGACGGAGCCGGATCTGGGCTCGCCGATGCGGTTCTCGATCTCGGTTGCCGGCGTCCAGATGCCGGCGAGCTTCGCCTCGGCCTCGGCGCCCACATAGTCGAAACGGGCAAAGCCGGTGGTCTTGGGATCGAACGCCTGGGTGGGGTCCTTCCAGCGTTCGGTGGTCTCGATCGTCATCGAGGCTTCGCCCGAGGTCTCGTTGAACCTGGAAATGTCGAGCACCCGCATCGAGAAATGGACGGCGAGCGGCAGATGTACGCCCTTTGGCAGGCGAGGGGTTTCGTCCGCCATCGCCGTTCCCGACAGGATAAGGCAAAGCCAGCCGGCGAGGACGAGGATCGGGCGCAGGACGGCTGGCTTCACGCGTCGCCTCCGTCATGGGGTTTGCCCTCTGCGGTAACGCGGCCAGCCGACAGGCTGTCGATGGCGTCCTTCAGCCGCCTGAGATCGCCATGACCGCTGCCCTCCGGCGCAGCGCCTTCGGCCTTTCCCGATGCCAGCGCCTCCGCATGGTCGGCGAGATCGGTAAGGGGGCGGATCAGCACTGCCCGCAGGGCCACGGTGACGATCGAGAAAACGAAGATACCGCCGACGGCGGCAACGATCGCCGCCATTGCGATCGACCGCAGGAAACCGCTCTCGATCGTGGAGAAATCGCGAACGATGAAGATCGTCCCGATCATCCGGCCGGAATAGTCCAGAAGCGGCTGGGCGAAGGTGCCGTATCTGTGGTCGTCAAGCTCCACCATGGCGGATGTCGGCTCTCGGGAAAGGCCGATGGCGCGACGGTCGTAGAGTTTCTGGAAAAGCGTGGTGTCGGTTGCCGATTCGATGGCAAGCCCGGCGCCGTCGGCTTTCACGGCGCTGTCCTTCGGCATGATTCCCGTCATCGCAGGGCTGAGGAACAGGGCGTAATCGGCTCCCGATGCCGACTTGGCGATTTCCAGGAGTGTTTTCAGGTCGACGCCGACCTCGACCGTTCCGACCAGCGTCTCGCCTTCGAGCATCGGGGCGACCGCGCGCAGGCTGAGACCGGCAAGTCCGACTTCCAGCCCCTTCTGCAGGATATGGCTGCGGTTGGCTGCAAGGATCATCGGGCGGATTGTCGAAAGATCCTGCCCGAAGTTCTTCGGATCCTGCACGCGCAGGAAGCTTTTGATGTCGCTTGTGTGGAAATGCAGCATGTTGACGCCAGCTTCGCTGGCCAGCGCGTCGTAGGTCGGCTTCAGAAGCGAGGTCAGTCCCTCCCGGTCGCCCTTCTTCATCAGGTCGAGGACGAGTGGATCCTTGGCGATACGGTCGGCATGGGTTGCCGAAAGGCTGGCCGATTGCGCCATGGACGAGGTGAGCAGCAGGGCGGTTGCCTGCATCTCGTCGCCCTTGGCGGCTTCGAGCTGCTGGCGGGTACCGTCTACGACGATGTAGCCGCCCACGCCGAGAATGGTGGCGAGCAGGATCGCCGTCACGAGTGCGAGTGATCGGTCAAGCGTCATTGGGTCCATCCGCGATCGCTGTAATCCCAATGAGGTACGGCAATCCGGGCGGCGCTGTATCGTCCAAATCTGGGCGTATCGTTACGGCGGCGGTCACTTTCCAGACCTGCCCGTTACCTGTCTCAAGGGCACCGATGCAGCAAAAAGATTTGACGTTTACGTAAAAATAAATTAGCCAAAAGACCAGTTGCGGGATCCTTTCCGGGGGTGGAGAAAAGGTCCCATGGCGCAACGGCAAAGCAGGAGGAGGCTGTCCGTGTACAACGCACCGGTTGAGGAAATCGCTTTCACGCTGAAACACGTGGCCGGCATGGCCGATGCGCTGGAAGAGGGGCAGCTGGGCGATCTCAGCGACGATCTCGTCGACGCCATTCTTGAAGAGGCCGGACGCTTCGCCAGCGATGAAGTCGCGCCGCTTGCCGAAATCGGTGACAAGCAGGGCGCGCGCCTCGTGGATGGCAAGGTCGAGGTGCCGGATGGCTGGGCGGATCTTTACCGCCACTGGGCCGAGGGCGGCTGGAATTCGCTTGTCGCTTCGCCGGCCTTCGGCGGGCAGGGGCTGCCCCACATGCTGAACGTCGCAGCCCTCGAAATGTGGAATTCCGGCTCCATGGCCTTCGCGCTCGGTCCGACTCTGACCATGGGCGCCGTCGAAGCGGTGACGGCTCACGGCAGCGCCGAACTCAAGGAAAAATACCTGCACAAGATGGTATCCGGCGAATGGACCGGAACCATGAACCTGACCGAACCCCATGCCGGCTCGGACCTCGGCGTGATGAAGACCCGCGCCGAGCGCCGTGATGACGGCACCTACCGCATCTTCGGCCAGAAGATCTTCATCACCTGGGGCGAGCACGAAATCACCCGCAACATCGTTCATCTGGTTCTTGCCCGCCTGCCGGATGCGCCGGCCGGCACGCGCGGCATCTCGCTCTTCCTCGTGCCGAAATTCCTCGTCAATGACGATGGTTCGCTGGGGGCTCGCAACGATCTCCACTGCCATTCGCTGGAACACAAGCTCGGCATCCATGGCTCGCCCACCTGCACCATGATCTATGGCGATGGCCGCTACGGCGATGAAGCCGGGGCGATCGGCTACCTGATCGGCGAGGAGAACAAGGGCCTCGCCTGCATGTTCACCATGATGAACAATGCCCGTCTTGCCGTCGGCATGCAGGGCGTGGCGATCTGCGAGGCGGTCACCCAGAAGGCGGTGTCCTTCGCAAAGGAACGCACGCAGGGCAAGGCCCCGGGTTGGTCGGGTTCAGGCCAGACCGGGGGAATGAGCCCGATCATCGAGCATCCCGACGTCGCCCGCATGCTCGTGACGATGAAGGCGCTGACGCAGGGCGCGCGCGCCATCTGCTACACCTGCGCCCACGCAACCGACATGGCCCACCACGCGCGGGCGGACCGCGCCGCGCACTGGCAGGAACGCGCAGCGCTGCTCACCCCGATTGCCAAGTCCTTCGCCACTGACGCAGGCGTCGATGTCGCATCGCTCGGTATTCAGGTTCATGGCGGCATGGGCTTCATCGAGGAGACGGGTGCCGCCCGTTACCTGCGAGACGCCCGCATCGCCCCGATCTATGAAGGTACCAACGGCATTCAGGCGATCGACCTCGTCACCCGCAAGCTGCCGCTGTCGAACGGCGACCATGTCAGGGGCTTCATCACCGAACTCAGGGAAATCGTCTCCTCCGTTCGTGGCTTGAACCGGGACGGTTTCGGCACCACGGCCGACCGTCTGGAGGCAAGCCTTGCCGATCTCGACGAGGCGACCGAATGGCTGCTCGCCCGGATTGCCGAGGGCAACACCGCTGCAGCACTTGCAGGCGCCACCCCTTACCAGCGGCTGTTCGGCCTGGCGCTGACCGGCGCCTATCTTGCGAAGGGTGCGCTCGCCGACGCTGAAACCGGCGGTTTCGAACGTGTTGTCCTTTGCCGCTTTGCCGCCGAAAACCTGATTGCCGAAACGGCTGCGCTGAAGGATCGCGTGATCAACGGCGAAGCGAGCCTGACGGCCGCACGTGCGCTTCTCGGCTAGTACCCCTCCAACAAGAAAGAGGGTCTCAACCAACCGCCGCTGTTCGGGGCAGGCAGAAAGTTTGCCACGTATTTTCGCCCTCCTTGGAGGAAAGATGACAGCTGGCCAGAGGTGATTTCGTTTGAACCAGCCTCCCGTTTTGGGAGTGCAACGCCAACTGGGAAAGAATTTATGACCGACCATATCCTGATCGAACGTCCCGAGGCCTGTCCCGGTGTTCTGGTGATCCGCTTCAACCGCCCGGAAAAGAAGAACGCCATCACCAAGGCGATGTATCAGAAGATGACCGCGGGTCTTCTCGAGGGCGAGACCGATCCGGCGATCCGCACGATTGCCCTGCTCGGAACCGAAGGCTGCTTCTCCGCCGGCAACGACATGGCCGATTTCCTCGCCTATGCCATGGCCGGAACCGTCGATCAGCCGGCGGCCTTTGAGGTGCTGAAGGCGATCTGGAGCGTGTCGAAGCCGGTCGTCTCAGGCGTCGATGGTCTTGCCATCGGCATCGGCACGACCATCAACATGCATTGCGACATGACGATTGCCTCCGATCGCAGCCTGTTCAGGACCCCCTTCGTCGATCTCGCTCTGGTGCCGGAAGCCGGCTCCAGCCTGCTCGCGCCGCGCATGATGGGGCAACAGCGGGCCTTTGCCCTGCTCGCTGCCGGAGAGGGCTTCTCCGCCGCCGAGGCGAAGGATGCGGGCCTGATCTGGAAGGTCGTTGCCCCCGAAGCCGTCGAGCCAGAGACCCTGAAGCTTGCAGCCTCGCTGGCCGCCAAGCCGCCGGAAGCCATGCGCATCACCCGCGACCTGCTGCGCGGCGACCGTGGCGAACTGCTCGCCCGCATGGAAGAGGAACTCACCTATTTCATAGAACGCCTGAAGAGCGCCGAGGCCATGGCCTCTTTCCAGAGCTTCATGAAAGGGCGCGGATAAATCACAGACAGATAACGTGCGAATGCAGGGGACGAGGCGAGACCATAATATCGCCTCTTGGTGTTTCTTTAATCACTGGCGGTCTCTTATCGCCGGAGGAAAAACGGAGGAGCCGAACGGTGAAGATTTCAGCTGGAAGCCTCGCCCTCGCATTGATCGTGACCGCCACCGCCATGCTGGAGCCGCTGACGGCGGCCGTGGCTTTCGCCCAGAGCGGCGGCACCATCGTCAACAGCCAGTCCAACCGGCCGAAGCCGCAGCCGGGCGTGCGTCCGCAGCGCTATTATTGCGCGGTCGATCCGCCGGCGAGCGCCAGGATGAGCGGGCAGTTCACGTGTCCGGCCCAGCCCGGTCGCGTTGGCGGCCGTTGCCGCTGCGCCAACGTTACCGGCTCGGGCACCCTCTACACGTATTGATGGACAGGCTTCGGGCCATCACCCCTTGGAAAGCGTTGCCACGACTTCGACATGCGGCGACCACAGGAACTGGTCAATTGGCGTTACGCTGTCGATGCGGTAACCGCCGGCGGTCAGCAGCGCGAGATCGCGGGCAAGCGACAGCGGATTGCAGCTTACGGCCACGATCTTCTTGACGGAGGAGCGGGCGAGTTCCTTGCACTGCGCCTCCGCGCCGGCGCGCGGCGGGTCGAAGACCACGGCGTCGAAGGTCTTGAGTTCGGCGGTCATCAGCGGACGGCGGAAAAGGTCGCGCTTCTCGACCTTGACGGGCTTCAGCCCTTGCGTGTTGCGTGCGGCGAAGTCGAGCGCCTTCAGCGCCTTTTCCTCGCTCTCAACCGCGAGCACCTGCGCGGTGCGGGCGAGCCTGAGCGCAAACGTGCCGATGCCGGCGAAGAGATCGGCGACCCGCTTGGCCTTGCCGACATGCTGAAGTGTCAGCCGCGCCATGGCTTCCTCAGCGGTGATGGTCGCCTGGGTGAAAGCGCCGGGCGGAGGAAAAACGGGGATGCCGGAAAAGTCGAGGACAGGTTTCTGCGGCTCGATCACCACTTCGCCATTGAAGGAGACGCGGGCGATGCCGCGCATCGCAAGCACCGTTTCGGTGATGGCGCGGCGGTCCTTGTCGGCGAGTGTCTTGATGCCGTCCAGCGCGATGTCGAGGCCGGAAATCGTCTCGATCACCGTCATCCGGAAGGGGTCGGCATTGGTCGTCGCGGACCAGCCGATTTTCTTCAGCGCATCGAGCCTCGACAGGATGCCTGCCGAGGCGATGGGACATTCCTCGATGGCCACGATGTGGTGGCTTTCCGCCTGGTTGAAGCCGATCAGCAGTTCCTTTTCGGTCCGTCTGGCGGCAAATACAACGCGCCGGCGTTGCCCCGGATCGGCCTCGATGATCTCGCCGACCGGCGCGTCGATGCCCTTGGATTTCAATGCTGCGATGACCAGCGAGCGCTTGAAGGCGTTATAGGCCGGCTTCGCCATGTGCTGCAGCGAACACCCGCCGCAACTTCCGCCGATCCCGTCGGGACCGAAATGGCGACAGGCCGGCGTGATGCGCTCGCTGGAGGTCTCGGTATAGGAGATGATCGTGCCCTGGTTCTTGACGCGGGCGATGGCGAGCTTTTCGCCGGGCAGCGAGAAGGGAACGTAAATCGGGCCGGCCGCGCCATGGGCGATGCCGTCGCCTTGCGCGCCGAGGCTGTCGATGGTGACGGTTTCCGTACTCATTCCTCGTCCTCCGGCTTGCGACCCGCCAGCAGGAATTCCTCGTTGCCGTCGCCGCCGGCGATGGGGGACGGGATGAGGCCGAGGCTTTCCCAGCCCATGTCCTCGACAAGCCAGCGTTCCAGCTCAGCTGCAACGAGCGGTGCGGTTTCCGGCTCCTTGAGGAGGCCGGCCTTGCTGATCGCGTCGCGGCCCGCCTCGAATTGCGGCTTGACCAGCAGCAGGCAGTGGCTGCCCGGTCCCGCCAGATCGAGCGCGGGGGCGAGCGCCAGCTTCAGCGAGATGAAGGATACGTCCGAAACGATGAAGTCGATGGGCCGCTCGTCGATGTCTTCGGGTTCGAGGTAGCGGGCGTTCAGCCCCTCGATATTGGTGACGCGCTCGTCGTCGGCGAGCCGCGGATGGAACTGCCCATGGCCGACGTCGATCGAGGTCACATGGGCCGCGCCGCGCTTCAGCAGGACCTCGGTGAAGCCACCGGTCGAGGCCCCGACATCGAGACACTCGCGTCCCTCAGGGTCGAGCTTGAAATGGTCGAGCCCGGCGACAAGCTTCAGCGCCGCGCGTGACACGTAGTCCTGCGCCGGATCGTCGATCGAGAATTCATGATCGGCCGAAAACACGAGGCTCGGCTTGGTGACGACCTTGCCGTCTATCTTTACCGTGCCGCGCTGGATCGCGTCGCGGGCGCGCGAGCGGCTGGCGAAGAGGTCGAGGGCGACCAGAAGCTGGTCGAGGCGCTGGGGTTCGGGCTTTGATGACATCGCCTGTCAATGGCGACATGCACGCCGGAGCGCAAGTGCTTTGTTGCATTTGGTCGTGCCGATAGCGGTCGGCGGCACCGGATTTGGAAAGGGATACGGAACAAATTATTTCATTATATAACGGTATCAGTCGAGACCAATTGTCGCATGCTGGGAAATTTAGGAAATTTTATATCGGCACTGAATTAGCCTTTGAGGCGACGGTGAGCCGTCGTGGTGCACCGCGATGCAGGCGGTGAGGAAATGCTTGCGGACGTCATGATGGTACGCCCGCAGCATGCGTTTATGTCGCCGGAAAGACGGCGCCCCCAAGGATTAGATTCCCTATGTCCCGGCCAAATATCAAAAATTCCCTTATTGCAACTTTTGTCATTATTGCCTTCATCACCACTGTTTTTGCGTGGCTGACACTCCGCTCATTCGAAGCGATCGACAGGGCTTCCAGCGAGGTCTCCGAGGATTGGCTGCCGAGCGTCAGGATGGCGAAGGAACTGGAGGCTGCGACTTTCGATCTTCGCATCGGTTATCTCAGCCATGTCACATCGAGAACGCCGGAAGCTCTCGTGGAGGCTGACCGTGCGGTTCAGAACCGCCTGAAAGAGTTCGATACCGCAGTCAAGCTCTATGAGCCGCTTATTACCTCCGCCCACGAGCGGGACCTGTTCAACCAGATCGTGGTTGCCGTGAAGTTCTACAACAAGCGTGGTGAGGACGTGCTTGTTCTGTCGCGCAGCAACCGTAAAGATGAGGCACTGAAGGTCATCGAGGACATGCGCTCCCTGATGCAGCCTGTCCTGACGCTTCTGGACGAACTGGTTCAGGTAAGCGTCGATGGAGCTGAGCAGTCCGTTGCTGCCTCCAAGGTGACCTATCACGCGGCTGTCATATCGACCTACGTCACGGTCGCCATCGTTTTCGCGATCGTTATCGCAGCAGCGATTTTTGCAATGGTCGGCATTGCCGCACCCATCCAGAAGATCACCGAGTCCATGCGTCGGCTGGCCGGTGGCGATACGGCGTCGCCGGTACCATTCTCCACGCGCACCGACGAAATCGGCGCCATGGCCGGTGCCGTTCAGGTCTTCCGTGAAGCTGCGACCGAGAACATCCGCCTGTCGCATGAGGCCGAGGAACAGCGACGCTCGAACGAGGAACAGCGTGTCGTCCTTCAGCGCCGCGCCGAGGAAGAAGCTCGCCGCAAGCTGCTCGAAGCCACCAGCGCCCTTGCGGTCGGCATGAAGAGCCTTGCAGGCGGTGACCTCACCTTCCAGATCACCGAACAGGTCTCCGAGGATTTCGAAGGCCTCAAGGCGGACTTCAACTCGGCGGTGAAACAGCTTGGCGAAACGTTGGCCGCAGTCGCCGGTGCCACCCGCACCATCGACAACGGTACCCGCGAGATTTCGTCCGGTGCAGAAGATCTGTCCCGCCGTACCGAACAGCAGGCCGCCTCGCTTGAAGAAACCGCCGCCGCGCTCGACCAGATCACGGTAAACGTCTCCAACTCCACCAAGCGCGCCGAAGAGGCCCGCGAAGTGGCGACCAAGGCAACGGCGAGCGCCACCCACTCCGGCGCGGTCGTCTCGGAAGCGGTCAACGCCATGAGCCGGATCGAGGAATCCTCCAGCCAGATTTCCAATATCATCAGCGTGATCGACGAAATCGCCTTCCAGACCAACCTGCTGGCGCTCAACGCGGGTGTCGAGGCGGCCCGCGCCGGTGAAGCGGGCAAGGGCTTTGCCGTCGTTGCCCAGGAAGTTCGTGAACTTGCCCAGCGTTCGGCCCAGGCCGCAAAGGAAATCAAGGGTCTCATTCAGAACTCGGCCGGCGAGGTGCAGAACGGCGTCAAGCTGGTCCGCGAGACCGGCGTCGCGCTGAAGTCGATTGAGGAACTCATCCTCGTCATCAACGATCACATGAGCGCCATCGCCACCTCGGCACGGGAACAGTCGAACGGTCTGAGCGAGGTCAATACCGCCGTCAACCAGATGGACCAGGTGACCCAGCAGAACGCTGCGATGGTCGAGGAATCGAACGCCGCAAGCGCAAGCCTTGCCATGGAAAGCGCCCGCCTGAGTGATCTGATCGCCCGCTTCAAGCTGGCTGGCAGCCGTCAGGCTCCGGCCGCGGCATCTCCGGCGACCCGCAGCGCGCCGAAGTCGGCCCCGGCACCGGTCGCCCGCCGCTCGATGCCCGTGGTTCAGGGTAACACGGCCCTCAAGGCCGACGAGTGGACGGAGTTCTGAGCAACGCTCCAACACGATTGAATAGAGCGAAACCCTCCGGTTCATGGCTGGAGGGTTTTTCGTTGAAAGGAAGCGAGTGCCTGTGACCTTCCACGATTGACCTTCACGTCTTTGCCCCGCTAACTCGGTGTATCGCGATGCGCTTCGCCGGATGGATCAAAGGGGGAGAGATGATGAAGCAGGTTCTGTTGGCCGCTATTGGCGTTCTGGGGGCGATGCCTGTGCTTGCCAATGACACCATGGCCGAAGTGAAAACCGGCGGTCTGGTCTATGTGCAGACCACTGAAGTCGAGATGACGTCGGAAGAGCTTTTCATTTCGTCTGAACGCGTCGAGGTCAATTACGTCTTCCACAACGGTACCGACAAGGACATTGTATCCTATGTCGCCTTTCCCATGCCGGACATCACCGCCGGGCCGGATGTCAACATATCTCTCCCGGAGTTGGAGAAGGATAATTTCCTCGGCTTTTCCGTCACCCAGGATGGGCAGCCGATCACGCCGCAACTGCAGCAGCGCGTTTATGCCGCAGGCATCGATATGACGAATGTGGTGACCGCGCAGGGCGTACCTCTCCAGCCTTTCAGCGAGGAGACCGGCGAGGCTATCGAGAAATTGCCGGAGGACGTGCTGGCCGACTGGATGTCGCGCGGCCTCGTCTATGACGATGCCTATGATGCCGGCAATGGCTGGGAACATCACCCCGCGCCGCTTTGGACGCTGAAATCCGCCTACTGGTGGAAGACGACCTTTCCCGCGGGCAAGGATGTGAAAGTTCATCATTCCTACACGCCAAGCGTCGGCGGCACGGTCGCCATGACCTTCATAGAGAATGGTCAACCGACCGAATACGCTTATGAGACATACAAGACGCGTTACTGTCTCGATGACGATTTCATGCGCACGGCGGCAAAGCTCGAAAAGGCCAGCCAGGACGGGAAAGGACCATACTACACGGAAAACTGGATCTCCTATGTCCTGACGACAGGGGCCAACTGGGGCGGCCCGATCAGGAACTTCAAGCTGACCATCGACAAGGGGAAGCCGAACAACTTCGTCAGCTTCTGCGGCGAGGGTGTGACGAAGACCGGCCCGACCACCTTCGAGATGAAGGCGGAGGATTTCTTTCCGGAACGGGATCTCGATATCCTGCTACTGGTAGCCTCCGAGTGAGCCTGACTGGAAGCATTTCTCCCTCGCCGGGGAAAGCCGGCAATTTGTCTATAGTCCATAACGAAAAAATAAGGGCAATCGGTCTATCTTCGGTCGATTGCCTGTAGGGCCGCACATTTGGCTGCATCCATGATGGATCGCGCCGCGGCTTCGTCGGGGATATCCATGGCTCGCTTTCGGGGCGGCTCATCGGTATTCCCGATTGAAAGCGCAATCATGCCCGATGCGGCGGTAGAGTTCGGTTCAATGCAACTGTTCTCGTTGATCGCCAGGCGAAAGAGACTGATTGCATGTCCCTGAAGAACCTTTCACTCAACAAGAAGCTGATCCTGACTTTCCTCGGCATCATGGCCAGTTGCTTCATCGCGACCGCCATTGTCTTCGTCGAGGCCTATCGCGCCAAGCTTGCCGCGCAGGAACAGGGCAAGTCCGAACACGTCCTCGCACTCTCCGACATGGCGCTGGAATCCATGCTGGAGCAGGCCGTCAACCTGCGTGGCTACCTGCTGTTTCGCAGCGAAAGCACCTATGCCGACGTCTTTGCCTATCGCGAGAAGATGCTGACCTATATCGCGGAAGCGAGGCAGGCGGCCGCCGACATGCCTTCGATCGTCGCATCGCTGGATTCGATGAAGTCCGCAGCCGACATCTTCCACAAGGAACTCTCGGAGCCGCAGCTCGCCGCAGCCAAGGATACGGACAAGCCGATTTCCGAGATCGTCGAGATCGGCCGCAACGCTTCCAAGGGGCAGCTCGATGCTTTCCGCGCCGAAGCTGCGAAGATCAAGGCCCAGATCGGCGAGGTATCCGTCCGCAACCATCAGGCTCTGGAAAGCGCCCACTTCAATCTTGAAATGGCATTGCTCGTCGGTGGCGGCATTGCGGGTGTCGTTGCAGTATTCCTCATCTGGCAGCTTTCCCGCGCCATCGTTCTGCCTATCGTCGGCATGACCGCCGCCATGACGCGCCTAGCCGATGGCGAGCACGACGTTGACGTTCCGGCCCTCGACCGGGGTGACGAAGTGGGCAAGATGGCGAAAGCCGTCGTCGTCTTCAAGGATGCTGCCATCGAGAAGCTGCGCCTGTCGGGAGAAACTGAAGCCATGCGTGCCCAGGCCGAAGAGGAGCGCCGTCGCGCCGAGGCCGAGAAGGCTCGCGAGGCCGAAGAAATCGGCTTCGCCATGGACCAGCTCGCCACCGGTCTCACCGCGCTTGCGGACGGAAACGTCGCCTATCGCATCGACACCACGTTCGCAGCCCGTCTCGATGCTCTCAGGCTCAACTTCAATGCCTCGCTGGACAAGCTTCAGGCCGCACTTCGCTCCGTTGGTGACAACGCCGCCGCGATCAATGCCGGCGCATCGGAAATCCGCGCCTCGGCTGACGACCTCGCCAAGCGCACCGAACAGCAGGCGGCTTCCGTTGAGGAAACCGCGGCCGCTCTTGAGCAGGTCGTCACCACGGTCAAGGATACCGCGCGCCGCGCCGAGGATGTCGGCGCTCTCGTTGCCCGCACCCGCGCCGGCGCCGAGCGCTCCGGTCAGGTCGTCGGCAATGCCGTTGCCGCCATGACCGAGATCGAGAAGTCATCCGGCGAGATTGGCAAGATCATCAGCGTGATCGAGGACATTGCCTTCCAGACCAACCTTCTGGCGCTGAACGCCGGCGTCGAGGCTGCCCGCGCTGGCGAGGCCGGCAAGGGTTTCGCGGTCGTCGCACAGGAAGTCCGCGAACTCGCCCAGCGTTCTGCGAACGCAGCAAAGGAAATCAAGTCGCTGATCTCGACCTCTTCCGCACAGGTCGGCAACGGCGTGGCGCTGGTCGATGAAACGGGCACCGAGCTTGAAAAGATCGTGCACGCGGTTCTGGAAATCAGCGACCATGTGTCGGCGATCGTTACCGCAAGCCGCGAACAGTCAACCGGCCTGCAGGAGATCAACACCGCCGTCAACTCGATGGACCAAGGCACTCAGCAGAACGCCGCCATGGTGGAACAGCAGACGGCAGCCAGCCACTCGCTGGCGACCGAGGCCGCCTCGCTCAATGCGCTTCTGGCGCAGTTCCAGCTCGGCTCCGAGCGTCAGGTGTCGGCACCGCGTCCGGCAGGTCGCGACGCGAAGCCCGCTGCTTCTCCGGCCCGCGCGCTCGCCGGTCGTGTCTCCAGCGCTTTCGGCGGAGGTTCGGCGGCTGCGGCCAAGCAGGAATGGTCGGAATTCTGATCGTTCCCTTTGTTCACAACGAAAAGCCCGGCTGATGCCGGGCTTTTTTGTTATAGGCCATCGCGGGCGGGTCGCCCTGGCATGTGACCTTAGCGCCAGTTCCAGTTGCTGCTGTTGCGCGAAGGCTGGGTGGCGCTGGCGAGGAAATAGCCGATCAGGCCGCCGAGAATGCCGACGGTCAAGAGAGCCGTTGAAGTTGCTGCGGGATGTTCGCGTACGACAGATGCCACGGTGCCGGCCTCGTCCTTGGCATAGGTGGCCACGTCCTGCGCCTTGCGCGAGGCGCCGTTCAATGCCGTGGCTGCACGCCCACGCACCTGACCGGAGACCTTGTCGCCTTCCTCAGCCAGCAGATCCTTGAAATGCATGACCTGTGCCTGCAGGCTGCGCAACTCGTTCATGATGTCGCTGTTGTTGGTCGAAGCCATAGTCTCTTCCTTTCGGTCTCGTTGAAACTTCTCGACGGGAGAACGCGAAAGGGGCGGTAAGGTTCCGGAGATCGAGACGCTGTACTCCCCAAAAAAGTTAGGCGAGTCAGGCGATCTCGGGGTATCGCTGGTAACAGGGCGAGTGAAAAGCGGCCTGGCTGCGTCGGGGGAACACGGTACGCGGGGGTGGTCGACATTCGTTTCCGAACCCTTTCTCTCAGCAGGTGTCATCAGATGAAGACCATTCTTGCCGCGGCCTTCGTGGCTCTTTCACTCTCAGGCGCAGCGCAGGCTGCAACGCTTGAATTTCCAAGCGACGAACCGATCGCATCCATAGAGATTCCCGACAGCTGGGGACCGTCCGAGACGGAATCCGGCATTGAGGCGACCTCGGATGACGGCGCGATCTACCTCTCCATCGACGTTGCCGAAAGCGACACGACGGACAAGGTGATCGATGATGTTTTCGCGTTTCTGGAAGACAACGGGGTGAAGATCGACCCCACGACGCAGAAGCAGTCCGAGGACAAGTTCAACGGCATGGAAATGACCAATTTCGACTGGAGCGGCACCGACAAGGACGGCGATGTCAGCATCGGCGTGTCGCTGGTCTCGCCGAAGCGCGGCAAGCTTCTGGTCATCACCTATTGGGGCACCAAGGGCGAACAGGAAAAGCACAGCAAGGTCCTGCTGGACATCAGCTCCTCGCTCAAGCCTGCCGGCTGAGCGGAAGGCTTTCCAGCCAGTATATGAAAAGCAAAACACCTGGCACGTTTCCGTACCAGGTGTTTCGACAAGCCGATGAAACGGCGGCGAAGATTACTTCGCTGCGGCTTCGTAAAGTTCGAGAACGTAGTCCCAGTTGATCAGGCTGTCGACGAAGGCTTCGAGGTACTTCGGACGAGCGTTGCGGTAGTCGATGTAGTAGGAGTGTTCCCATACGTCGACGCCGAGGATCGGGGAGGCGCCGTGAACCAGCGGGTTTTCGCCGTTCGGGGTCTTGGAGATGGCGAGCTTGCCGTCCTTGACGGAAAGCCATGCCCAGCCGGAGCCGAACTGCGTGGTGCCGGCTGCGATGAAATCAGCCTTGAACTTGTCGTAACCGCCGAGGTCGCTGTCGATAGCGGCCTGCAGCTTGCCCGGAAGCTTGTTGCCGCCGCCGTCCTTCTTCATCCACTTCCAGAAATGGACGTGGTTGTAGTGCTGGGCAGCGTTGTTGAAGAGGCCCTGGTTGGTGCCGAAGGACTTCTTGACGACTTCCTCGAGCGACAGGTCGGCCAAGCCGGCTTCGGCAGCAAGCTTGTTGCCGTTGTCGACGTAAGCCTTGTGATGCTTGTCGTGGTGGTATTCCAGCGTTTCGGCCGACATGAACGGCGCAAGCGAGTCGTAGGCATAAGGAAGTGCAGGCAATTCGAAAGCCATGGTAAAATCTCCTTTTGGCAACAGATTGCGAATTCGGCGGGTGACGGGAACATAGGAGCGGAACCTCCGGGAGGCAACCTGCCAAAGGTCAAAATTGTTCCATTCCGGAGAAAGAATTCACTGCCGCAGGGCCACTTCACGCAGCGTTCATTCCAGACCGGTAAAACAGTCGAAACAAAACCTTGAGGAGCTTTCGATGCGCCGCAGCCTTACTGCTTCACTGGCCTTTTTCGCGCTTGCTGTTCCGGCACTTGCTTCGTCCGATGGCGCGTGGGAAGAGTTCGCCGCCGATGTGAAGAAGAAGTGTCTCGAGGCTGCAGAGCCGAAGATCGAGAAGGCCGCGATTGCGGTCGACCCCTTCGGCTCCGAACGCTTTGGTCTCGCGGTCCTCAGCGGCAAGGCCAAGGGTGGCGACGCCAAGGTCACTTACGTCTGCGTTTACGACAAGCAGGCGCAGACCGTCGAACTCGGCAGCGAACTGACGGCGGACACGATTACCGTTACCATCCCCGAAGGATCGAACTAAGACCCCGCAGGCTCGGGCACTCAGCTGAAATAACGATCCGGATCCGGCAGGCCCGCAAGGCTGAAGCCGAATTCGGCGCGCGCGATCTTGCATTCCTCGTCGCCCGGCATGCAGGTGCGACAGACATGCGGGCGCACCATGTAGACCGAACAGCCGACATGCTTGCCGACTTCGCCGGTCAGTGCCGCGCAGCGTCCGTTCTCGAACTTCATGCCGCTTTCGTCTTTTGCGATCATCGCCTCGGGAATGGCGGCGATTTCCTCGTCGCTTTCCAGCGAGAAGCGCGGCCATTCCGCCGAATAGGCGCAGCACGCGCCGCAGGACTGACAGTCGAAGATTTCGGGAGGCGAGGTTTCGAGCATCGCTCAGCCCTTCGTTGCCGCTGGACGACGCGCTAGGCCGAAGGCGAATATGCCGGCGAAGACCAGCATGGTGATGCCGATGGAGAGCGGACCGGCATCCAGTGACACGCTATCCATGACGACGCCCATCGCACCGGAACCGGCAGCACTGCCGATCGCATAGGCAAGACCATAGGCGGCAGCGCCCGAAACCAGCAGACCGCCGCGGAAACGGTCGCCGAGCAGGGTCAGCGCGCAGGTATAGAGCGAGAAGCTTGCCGCCCCGAGCACGGAAACGGTAACCAGCAGCGCGATCTCCGATGTCAGGAGGGGCAAAACCATGAAACTTGCGCCGCAGGCGATGGCAGACCCGACGGTGATGATTGCACGCGGAATGCGGTCCAGCAGGTAGCCGACCAGCGGCTGGGCAAGGGCCGTCGGCAGCGCCACCATGGTCACGACGAAGGCGGCGAAGTTCTCGGAATAGCCGCGCTCGACGAAGTAGAGCGGGATGGTCGAGATCGCCGCGATGTCGGAAAAGCCGAAGGCGACGACCATCAGCACCAGAATGGGCGCAAGCCGCACGAACTGGATCAGTCCGCCAGCCGACGAGCGCTCTGGCCTTGTCCGGGCGAAACGTCCGAGCATTACCGATGCGAAGGCGACGAAGGCGATGTAGACGGCAACCAGCGCGAAGGCGAAACCGTCTTCCGTGCCGACGAAGGGAATGGCAAGCGGCCCTGCGGCAAATCCCGCGCACATGCTGGCGCCGTATATGCCGGAAACCCGGCCGCGCAGTCGGTCGGGACAGGCCGTGTTCAGCCATGCCTCGCTGATGGTGAAGATGATGCTGGTTGAGAATCCGAGCAGGAAGCGGGCGATGAACCACACCCAGACCGCATCGAATATCGCGAATGCCGTCAGCGACGCGGATGCCCCGACGAGACCGGCGACGATCAGCCGGTCGCCTCTCAGCATCGTGGTCAGCCGTCCGATCAGCAGGGTCGAGGTGGCAAGCCCCGCCGCGAAGACGGAAGCATTGAGGCCGGCAAGGCTCGACGAAACGCCACGGCTTTCCAGTACCAGCGCGATCAGCGGATAGGTCAGACCCTGTCCGACGGAAAACGCCGTGACGCCCAGGATCACCACGGCAATCGCCGCCCAGTCGGGTGCGAAGTCTTCGGCAATGGCGGACATCTGCATCACGGCCTCCCTTGGGGCGCAGGTGGGGGCGCAGGTTTGGGCTGCGTTCTCATGATTTTTTGTCTGGATTGGGCTCCGGTCTACCGGGGCGCGGGGCGGAAGTCCAGCGTGAGCGGTGCTACCTCGATTTCAAGACGACGGAGCCGTTGCGATTTTGCCGCCGTTACTCGCCGCGCTTGCGGGTGCAGACATAGTCCTTCTTGATACAGGCGATCGATGGCGTCGAGCAGACCGGCTGACCGTCCGTGACCTTGCAGATGCTGCACTGGTCGGTGAATTCGGCGCAGGCCGGTTCGGCCTTGAGGAAGGCTTCCATATTGCGCTGAACCTGCGCCGCGTCCTCGGCGGCAGCAGGGCCAATGGCGAAGACTGAGGCCAGCGCCGTGGCCAAGAAACCGGCGACGATAGAAGAGCGCATGCTGGCCTCCCTCTGTTCGCCGGAAATGTTATCCGGCCGCGTTGACGCCGACGCCGCTCTGGCCGAGCGCGGCAAAGACGGTTTTCAGGATGCCCGTATGGTCGAGACCGGCGCGGGCATACATGGTCTCGGGCTTTGCCTGATCCATCCAGATATCCGGCAGAACCAGCGGCCGCACCTTGAGCCCGCTGTCGAGTAGGCCTTCGGTCGCGAGATAATGCAGGACCTGCGAGCCGAAACCGCCGACCGCACCTTCCTCGACCGTGACCAGCACGGCGTGATGGCGGGCAAGCTGGCGGATGAGGTCGTGATCGAGCGGCTTGGCGAAACGGGCATCGGCAACCGTGGTGGAAAGCCCTGCTGCCTCCAGATCTTCGGCCGCCAGCATGCAGTCGGCAAGACGGGTGCCGAAGGAGAGGAGAGCCACCTTGCTGCCCTGACGGATCACGCGGCCCTTGCCGATTTCGAGAATTTCGCCGCGTTCGGGAAGCTGTACGCCGACGCCTTCGCCGCGCGGATAGCGGAAGGAGATCGGGCCGTCGTCATAGGCAACGGCCGTGCGCACCATGTGCTTCAGTTCCGCCTCGTCAGCAGCCGCCATCACCACGAAGCCCGGCAGGCTGGCGAGGAAGCCGGTATCGAACGAACCGGCATGGGTCGGACCATCGGCGCCGACGAAACCGGCGCGGTCGATCGGGAAGCGGACCGGCAGGCCCTGGATCGCCACGTCATGCACCACCTGGTCGTAACCGCGCTGCAGGAAGGTGGAATAGAGCGCGCAGAAAGGCTTGTAGCCTTCCGTCGCAAGTCCTGCCGCGAAAGTGACGGCATGCTGCTCGGCGATGCCGACATCGAAGGTCCGCTTTGGGAAGACCTCCTGCAGCTTGTCGAGGCCGGTGCCGGAGGGCATGGCGGCGGTAATGCCGACGATCTTGTCGTCCAGGCGGGCTTCCTGCACCAGCGTTTCGCCGAAGACCGAGGTATAGCTCGGTGCGTTCGGCTTTGCCTTCGCCTGAGCGCCGGTGATGACGTCGAACCGGTTGACACCGTGATACTTGTCGGCGGCGGCTTCGGCCGGAGCATAGCCCTTGCCCTTCTGCGTTACTACATGGATCAGCACGGGGCCGAGCGCATTGTCGCGCACGTTGCGCAGGACCGGCAGAAGGTGCTCGAAGGAATGACCGTCGATCGGGCCGATATGGTAGAAGCCGAGCTCCTCGAACATCGTGCCGCCAGTCACATAGCCGCGCGCATGGCCGACGGCCCGGGTGATCGCCCGGTCGACGTTCTTGCCGAGATAGGCGGTGAGCTTCTTGCCGATCTCGCGGAAGCCCATATAGGTTCGGCCGGAGGCAAGGCGCGCCAGATAGGCGCTCATCGCGCCGGTCGGCGGGGCAATCGACATGTCGTTGTCGTTGAGGATGACGATCAGCCGCGCATCGAGCGCGCCGGCATTGTTCAGTGCCTCATAGGCCATGCCGGCCGACATCGCCCCGTCGCCGATGACGGCGATCACCTTGCGGTCGGTGCCGGCAAGATCAGAGGCGACCGCCATGCCGAGGCCGGCCGAGATCGAGGTCGAGGAATGAGCCGCGCCGAAGGGGTCGTATTCGCTCTCGGCCCGCTTGGTGAAGCCGGAGAGACCGTCTTCCTGGCGCAGCGTCCGGATGCGGTCGCGCCGCCCTGTCAGGATCTTGTGCGGATAACACTGGTGTCCCACGTCGAAGATCAGCCGATCGTCAGGCGTTTCGAAGACCTTGTGAATGGCGATGGTGAGTTCCACCACGCCGAGACCCGCGCCGAGATGACCGCCGGTCTTCGACACGGCGTCGATCATTTCCTTGCGAAGTTCTGCTGCGAGCTGCGGCAGGTCACGGTCGTCAAGACCTCTCAGGTCTGCGGGAAGCTTGACCTTGTCCAGCAAGGGAGTCTCGGGAAGGGGTGTCACTGGCGCGTAACTCTTGAGCTTGTCTTCATTTTCGGCGTGTCGTCCGCCTTTACAGGAATTAACCGGACGACAAAAGCGCGATGCCTCACAAACGGTGCCGAAGGGCTTATATAACCGTCAAAAGCCTTCGGGCAAAGGAATAAACTCCTCCTCGTCGCCGGGAACGATATCGAAGCGTCCACTTCGCCATTCTTCCTTCGCCTGTTCGATGCGTTCCTTGGAGGATGACACGAAATTCCACCAGATGTGGCGCTTCGAATTGAGTGCTGCTCCTCCGAACAGCATGATGTGACAGCCCGCAGCGCCGGCGCGAAGCGTAATCGCGTCACCCGGACGGAACACCAGCAACTGGTCGGCGGCGAAGACATCGCCCGCAATCTCCACTTCGCCGGACAGCACATAGGCCGCCCGCTCCTCGTGGCTGGCGTCGAAGGGGAAGCTGCCGCCGGGAACGAGTGTCACATCGACATAAAGCGTGTCGGAATAGGATTTGACCGGCGATGTCAGCCCGCCGATGCTGCCGATGACCACCCGTCCGCTCGCTCCGGCCGAATCGAAAGTCGGCATGGCGCTCTTTTCCGTGTGGGCGAAGGCGGGATCGATCTCCTCCTGATCGTCGGGCAACGCCAGCCAGGTTTGCAGGCCGGAAATCGAAAACGGATTGCCGCGCAGCTTTTCCGGGGTGCGTTCGGAATGCACGATGCCTCGACCGGCCGTCATCAGGTTGATGTCGCCGGGCTGGATCACCAGTTCGGTGCCGAGGCTGTCGCGATGCTGGATCTCGCCATCGAAGAGATAGGTGACGGTGGAAAGCCCGATATGCGGATGCGGACGCACGTCCATCGCCTCGCCGGCCTTCAGGAGGGCAGGGCCCATCCGGTCGAAGAAGATGAAGGGGCCGACCAGTCGGCGGCGTGCCGAAGGCAACGCCCGCTTCACCGAGAAACCGCCGAGGTCGCTGGTGCGCGGAATGATCAGGTGTTCGATGGCGTCACAGGCGAATGCATCGCCGGGAACAGGATCATTTCCGGGAAAGAACGACATGGGTTCAGGCCTCCATATTGGCGTCGGTCGCTAATGTAGGGTCGAATTCCGAGAAAAGACAGTGCGGTTATGCCTGATACGGCGGCGTATATTTCTCCGCCGGGCCTGACCTCAGACGCGGGCCACGAATTCCCGGCGCACCTCGTCAGCGATGCGGATGCCGAAGAAGATCATGAAGACGCCGGAGACCCGGTTGAGCATGGTCGTAACCCGGGCATATTGCCTGCGGCTGAACGGTGTCGAGAAGGCGAGAGCCACGAAGCTGTACCACAGGAAGGCCTGCAGGCCGATCACGGCGAGAACGGTGCCGTAGAACCAGCCGGGCGCTCCGGCCGGCAGCACCACGCTGAACACGCTGGTCCAGAACACGGCGGATTTCGGATTGCTGAGCGTCGTCACCGCTCCGGCCAGGAAGGGTGAGCGATAGACGGGCCTGCCGGCGTTTTCCAGACCGCCGCCGCGCGAACGCAGCATCTTGACGCCGACATAGATCAGGTAGGCCGCACCCGCGAGACGGACGATACGGTAAAGCTCGCCGGCCTGCATCAGCAGCATGCTGATGCCCGCAAGGCTGAGCGAAAGCCAGACGAGGGAAGCACAGGTGACGCCGAATGCGGCAACCAGCCCGGCGCGGCGGGAAACGCTTGCCGAACAATAGCTGACCACCACCGTATTCGGCCCCGGCAGCATCGCCATCAGAATGTGGATGGCCATGAGATGCAGGAGCGTGGCGATGGGGTCCATATGCGGCTGGCCTGTGCCTTTGTGGGTTGAGGGTTATTCCCGGTCGAGCGGCTCGGTGCCCTGGACCTTGCCGGCCCGGTCGAGGCGGATTTTCTCGATCCGGTTTTCGGCGGCGTTGAGCAGGGCCTCGCAGTGCTTCTTCAGAAGTTCGCCGCGCTCGTAGATCGTGATCGACTCGTCCAGCGCCACGTCGCCGCGTTCGAGCCGCGCGACGATGCTTTCGAGTTCGGCAACCGCCTTCTCGAAGGAATAGCCGGAGATATCGGCGGGAACGGCGCTTTCGGACATACTCAACCCTTCATCAGTCTCATGATATGCAGGCCCGCCGATTCGGCGAGGCCTTCGAGATCATAGCCGCCTTCGAGAACGCTGACGACCCGGTTATGGGCGAAACGGTCGGCGACTTCCATCAACCGCCCCGTCGCCCAGTCGAAATCCTCGCCCACGAGGTTGATCTGCGCAAGCGGATCGCGGTGATGGGCGTCGAAGCCGGCCGAAATCAGGATCAGGTCGGGCGAAAAATCGTGCAGTGCCGGCAGCACGCGGCTTTTGAAGGCCTCGCGGAAATGCTCCGAGCCGACATTGGGCGAAAGCGGCGCATTGACCACGTTGTTCTTGATGCCGGTTTCGTCCTTCTTTCCCGTGCCGGGATAGAGCGGCATCTGATGGGTGGAGCAGAAGAGAACCGACGGATCGTCCCAGAAAATGTCCTGCGTGCCGTTGCCGTGATGCACGTCCCAGTCGACGATGGCGACGCGCTCCACGCCATGCTTTAGCTGCGCATGACGGGCGGCAATCGCCACCGTGTTGAAGAGACAGAAGCCCATGGCCTTCGCCTTCTCGGCGTGATGCCCCGGCGGGCGCGAGGCAACGAAGGCGTTGTCGTGACTGCCACCCATCACATCGTCGACGGCGGCCATGGCCCCGCCGATGGCGGTCAGCGCCGCCTTCAGGCTTTGCGGCGAGGCATAGGTGTCATTCTCGATGCGGTTGATGCGGTCCTCCTCTTCGGGGATCTGCCGCATGATCGAAAACAGATATTCCTCCGGATGGGCGAGCGTCACCGCATCCTCGTTGGCGATGGGCGCTTCCTTCCGGTCGAGACTGGAAAAATTGGGATGCTCGAGCGCGATATTGAGCGAACGCAGCCGATCCGCCCGCTCCGGATGTCCCGGCGGCGTGTGGTGTTCGAGGAAAACGGCATGCTCGTAGAGGCGTGTGGTCATCGGTACAGGTCCTTCGGCCTGCGGCGAACATAGTGCAGTGCACGGTCATGATCCACTGCCAGCGAGGTTTTTCCGGAATGAGAAGCAAGTGGTGTAAGGCGGGGATGCCGGTTTCATGATGCGGTAAAGCGGATGGGCGGATAGATTGGTGCGCTATATTCAACGGAGTTTCCAGCATTGCCCAGATTTTCCGACCTTGAAGAAATCCGATCGCTCGAAGAAGCCCTGCATCGCCCTGAGATAAGGCGCAGCAGAGAGGCGGTCGAAGACCTGCTCGCAGAAGGTTTTATGGAGTTCGGAGCATCGGGAAGAGTCTATGAACGAGCGACAATCATCGGCCTGTTGGCAGAGCAGGGCGATGACAATGACGGCGAACTCCAGGCATCGAATTACACCCTCAAGCCCATCTCGAATGATGCTGTCCTTCTGACCTATGAAACAGAGCGCTCATATCAGGATGGCTCAAAGCGACGTGTGCTGCGAAGTTCCATATGGAAGCACAACGGGCTCAAATGGCAGATGCTTTTTCATCAGGGTACGATCAGGGCCTGAACCGCGCCAGATTGGCTAGGCCCGGGTCCTCTGCGGAATCCTGTTGCGCCTGCTCCATTAGGTCCGGTTTTCCCGCGTTGCCAAAGAGCGCCTCCCGGGTGGAACCCTTGTTATGACTGGCCGAATGGTCTTAGATGACTTAAATAGTTTGAGAAACAGGGGCTTGGGAGCGATGGACGATATCGAGCGGGTGGAGGTTTCCGGGTTTCGCGTACCCTTCCGCGACATCGACATGTATGGGCGCATGCACAATGCCGCCTATATCGTCCACGCGGAAGCGGCTCTTGCCCATTTCTGGCGTTACCGGCCGCCGCTGGAGGACGAGCCGCACTTCGTCGCAAGCAAGATCGAGTGTCGTTTTCACGAGCCGCTGAGGCTCGACGACGAAGCGCGCCTGACGGTGCATATCGACAAGATCGGCGGCAAGTCCATCGGCTTCAGCGTGACCGTGGAAGCGGGAAACCGTCTGGCCGCCGAGATCGAGATGCTCTGGACGGCCATCGATCCCGTTACGGGTGAGACGGTGCCGCTGCCCGAAGACATCCGCGACTGGCTCTACACCTACCTGCCGTAAGCGCGGGGCGGATCCGGCTGAAATCCTGCCAAGGCTTCAAGAAGGGGTGCGGGGGCTTAGGTGAGCACGACGCGCTTGCAGCGCCCGTCATCATGCCTGTGCTTGTCACAGGCATCCAGCCGGCGAGTGTCCACGAGCCGGAAAGACTCCCAAGCCGACCGAATGGCGGAGTTTCCCGCGCGATGGACATCGCGCAGCTGGATTGCGGCTCAAGCCCGGAATGACGGACCAGGATAGCTTGCGCCTACGCCAAGCCGGGCTTGAATGCAGTTCGGGGCGGCCACCGGCAATGAACGACCGCTCTCCCACCGCATCCTGTCGATCCCGGTCAGCGACGCAGGCTGCCCAGAATGCCGCGCACCAGGGCGCGGCCGACCGAAGTGGCGACCGAGCGGGCGGCACTCTTCATGGCGGCCTCGATCACCGTCTCGCGCTGGTAGCCGGAAGAGCGGCGCGTGCCGCCGTTACCGTTCTTCGAGGTCGAACGGGGAGCCTCGTCTTCGCCGTCATTGCCGAAGCCCGGCAGCGTCCAGCGGCCGGCGGCGCTGTCGTCGCTCGCTCCCTGGCTCGCCTGTTCCTCCGTCGCGCGCTTGGCGGCTTCCGCTTCCGCGGCCTTGCGGGCGCGCTCGGTCAGGATCTCATAGGCGGATTCCCGGTCGAGGTCCTTGTCGTAGAGGCCGGCGACCGGGCTGACATTGATGACGGCCTGCCGCTCGCCGTCTGAAAGCGGACCAACGCGGCCCGATGGCGGGCGTACCAGCGTGCGCTCGACCATGGACGGGATGCCCTTGTCCTGCAGCGTCGAGACCAGCGCTTCACCGGTGCCGAGCGTGGTGATTGCCGTTGCGCAGTCGAAGGCCGGGTTGGGTCGGAAGGTGTCGGCGGCGGTCTTCACCGCTTTCTGTTCACGCGGCGTATAGGCGCGCAGCGCATGCTGCACGCGGTTGCCGAGCTGTGCGAGAATGGTTTCCGGCACGTCGAGCGGGTTCTGGGTGACGAAGTAGACGCCGACGCCCTTGGAGCGGATCAAGCGCACGACCTGCTCGACCCGCTCGGTCAGCACCTTCGGCGCGTCGTTGAAGAGCAGATGCGCCTCATCGAAGAAGAAGACCAGCTTCGGCTTGTCCGGATCGCCCACTTCCGGCAGCTCTTCGAACAGTTCCGAAAGTAGCCAGAGCAGGAAGGTGGCGTAGAGCCGTGGGTTCATCATCAGCTTGTCGGCGGCCAGCACCGAGATTGCGCCGCGCCCGTCATTGGTCGTGCGCATGATGTCGGAGATCTTCAGCGCCGGCTCGCCGAAGAAGTGTTCGGCGCCCTGTTGCTCCAGCACCAGCAGGCCGCGTTGCAGAGAGCCGACGGAGGACTTGGAGATCAGGCCGAACTGGTTGGAAAGTTCCGTCGCATGCTCGCCCATGTAGTTGAGCAGCGCCTGCAGGTCCTTGAGGTCCATCAGCGGCAGTCCGCCCTGGTCGGCGATCTTGAAGGCGATGTTGAGCACGCCTTCCTGCGCTTCCGAGGCATCCATCAGGCGCGACAGCAGCAACGGTCCCATCTCGGCGATGGTGGTGCGCACGCGGTGGCCCTTTTCGCCGTAGAGATCCCAGAAGATGACCGGGAATTCCTGGAAGGCGAAGTCGTTGAAGCCGATCTGTTCGGCACGCTTCGACACCCAGTCCTTGGCCTCACCCATGGCCGCGATGCCGGAAAGGTCGCCCTTGATGTCGGCGCAGAACACCGGCACTCCGGCATTGGAGAAGCTCTCCGCCAGCACCTGCAGCGTAACCGTCTTGCCGGTGCCGGTGGCGCCGGTGACGATGCCGTGGCGGTTGCCGAATTTCAGCTCCAGATATTCCGGCTTGTTGAGGCTGTCGTCCGGATTGCGGCTTGTGCCGATATAGAGCTTCCCGTTCTCGAGCATGCCTGTCTTCCCCGTTTCCGTGCCCCTGTCGGCGCAAGGCCGGCATGCGACAACTTTCATCGATTCATCACCTTGCCCTTATAAGGATAGTGTGAAACATCGACAACAGCACGTGGAACACTGCCGGGCGGGGAAAACCGCGGAGTGTTCCGGTCGGACGCTTGAGTTCGCAGAACAGTTCAATTACGTTGACGTTAACGTCAAAAAATCCGCAGGAGGAAGACATGAACGAACTCGTATCCCGCATCGCCGAAAAGGTCGGCATCGAACCGGAAGTCGCCGAAAAGGCCGTCGGCATGATGCTCGGCTTCCTTCAGCGCGAGGCCGCCGATGGACCGGTCGCTAAGATGATCGAAGCCATTCCCGGCGCCATGGACCTCGTCGCCAGGTATAACGGCGAAGGCGAGGGCAAGGGCCTGCTCGGCGGCCTGATGAGCGCCATCGGCGGTGGCGGCATCATGGGCCTCGGCCAGCAGCTCATGGCCCAGGGCCTCGGCATGGGCGAGATCACCACGCTCGCCAAGGAAACCATCGTGGTTGCCCGCGAATATGCCGGCGATGAAGCAGTCGACGAAGTCGTCGCCTCCGTCCCGGGCCTCAGCCAGTTCGTCTGAGCCAGGCAACCCTCATTGAATCGAAAAGCCGTCGGGTGAAAGTCCGGCGGCTTTTTGGTTGCGGGGAGGATGGTTCTCGCCAAAGATCAGATCTCGCCTGACACCTCCTGCCTGCGGCGATCCAGTTCTTCGCTGTAACGTCTCAACGTATGGCTTTCGCTGAGCTGACCGATCACCTTCTGCTCGATCAGGTTGTTCACGACCGCAAGCGCTTCGCTGTGGGTCTCGTCGAACAGCGCCGCGGCCTGTTTGGCATTCATCTGGGGAAGGAGTACGTCCTTCCTGTTGCGCACGAATTCTACAATCCTCTTATCGGCCTCGTCCTGCTCGACCAGCCCGCCATGGACCTCGGGAACCAGCACGATACCTGCATATTTGCCGTTCTCATCCATCAGTATGACCCTTTGCGTGGAGCCGAGGGGATAGACCTTCCTGAACTCCTTCACGCTCATGTCGGCGTTTGCGGTCTTCACGTCGGCGCGCATCAGCTTGTCGACAGTGAGGTTCCGGATCCAGCCGACGTCATGGGCGCTGCGTATCGTCTCTCCACGCAGATGGAAGCGCCAGGTCGCAAAGGAATAGCCGAAGGTGGTCCGCACGACGAAGGACGAGGTGATGACTGCCGCCAGCACCAGCGCCGTGATGGGGAAATCGCCTGTCACTTCCAGCGCGAAAAACGTCATGGTCAATGGGCCGCCGATGACGGCGACGCCGAGGGAACTCATGCCGACGATGGCATAAATCACGGGCGTCAGCGTCGCCTCCTGGAAATAGGGAGCCGAGAAGGCGAAAAGCTTGCCGAGGAGTGCTCCCATGAACAGCGATGCAAAGAACAGGCCGCCCCTGAAGCCAGAGCCGATCGAAATCGCGGAAGCCAGCGCCTTCAACAGGAAAAGGCCAAGCAGTGCGATGACGGCTGTATCCTGCGCCAGGTTGAGATGCAGGGCGCCATGGCCACCGGACAGGACCTGCGGCGAGATCATTCCCAGCACACCGACCGCGACACCACCCAGAACGGGTCGCAACGGCGGCGGGACCGAGCTTTTGCGCGCCAGTTCCTCGACGTAGGAAACAGATTGCATGAGTGCGATGCCGACGACACTGCAGACGATTCCGAGCAGGATCGCGGGCACGAAGTCGGCGGGGACCACGGCACCGAATTCGCCGATGCTGACGATGAAATCGGGGGAGGCGAACAGGCGTACGGTCAAGGTGGCGACAAGCGCCGAGACCACCACCGGTGTCAACGCCATGATGGTATAGGAACCGATGATCAGCTCGAAGGCATAGAAGGCGCCAGTCAGCGGTGCATTGAAGGCGGCCGCAATCGCACCAGCGGCCCCGCATCCGACCAGCATTCGCAGGTCCGACCGCCGCAGCTTGAACTTGATGCCGAGCTTCGACGCGATGCCGGCGGCGAGCTGGGTGTAACCGGCCTCAAGCCCCACCGATGCGCCGAAGCCGTTGGAGATGATGTTCTGCACTGCAACGAGCACGCTGTCGGTCAGGGACAGACGTCCTCCGTGAAGGGCATTCGCTTCGATCGGATCGACCAGTTTGCGCTTTCGCTTGCTGGCGAGAACATAAAGCAGGAGTCCGAGAAGGATGCCGCCGCCGACCGGAGCGATGAGAAGGGTGAGGTTGTTTTCGAATTGCGAGGAACTGAGCCTTGCCGAAGGCTCGATACCGAAGATCGTGCGGTGCATGAGGGTACTCATGTAGCTCATGGCCAGGACCACCAGTCCGGCCAACAGGCCGACGACGGCACCGACCGCCGCAAGGCCGAATTCGGTGCGGCGGGTTATCAGCGCCATACGCTCCAGGCTGAACATCCGCCGCAGACGCGACAGGCGAAAGTTGCCCGGACTCACAAAGCTATTGTCGTTACCCGTCACGCCAGCTGACCACCTATCTCGATCGAGTTTCGCCTTTCAGGCTGACGTCATATCGGCAGGCCCGGTGACGATCCACATCTGAATCGCAAAGCAGTGCCGATATGTCCAGCCTTGCCCGGAAGACCGGCGCCTTGGGACGGCAAAGGAAATTCGTGTCGGTGATGCTGCCTTGGGAGCCGGCGACGTGAAGCGCCGCCGGCTTTGTTCGTTCAGCCCTGTTCCGCCTGCGGCTGGACAGTTTCGACCGAAGCATTGGCCTTCTGTCTGCGGGTGCGCCAGTCGCCCAGGAAGAGCAGGATGGGTGCCGCGATGAAGACGGAAGAAGAGGCCGCGATGAAGATGCCGAAGATCATCGGAACGGCGAAGCTTTCCACCGCGCTGCCGCCCCAGATCGCCATGGGCAGCATGGCGAGGAAGGCGGTGGCCGAGGTATAGAGGCTTCGGGCCAGCGTTTCGTTGATCGACAGGTTGATCAGGTCGCGGAACGGCATGGATTTGTAGAGCCGCATGTTTTCTCGCATGCGGTCGTAGACCACGACCTTGTCGTTCACCGAATAGCCGACCAGCGTCAGCAGCGCCGCGATCGCCGTCAGGTTGAAGTCCAGTCCCGTCAGCGCGAAGAAGCCGATTGTCTTCGTCACGTCGAGAACGAGCGTCGCGATGGCCCCGACGGCGAACGGCCAGTCGAAGCGGACCCAGATGTAGACCAGCATCGCAAGGCTGGCGAGCACGACCGACAGGATGCCGGCGGTGGCCAGTTCGCCGCTGACCTTCGGGCCGACGACTTCCGTGCGTTCGATCTTGGCGACGGGGTTGATCTCGGCGATCTTGGCGCGAACCTTTTCGACGGCTTCGGTCTGTGCTGTTTCCGGGCCGTGCTGGCGTTCGAGACGCAGCAGCATGTGGTTGCGGTCGCCGAATTCCTGAAGCGCGACCTCCCCGAGACCGAGGCTTTCGATGCCGGAACGATAGACGGCGAGATCGGCCGGCTCCTGCGTCGATACCTCGATCTGGATGCCGCCCTTGAAGTCGACGCCATAGTTCAACCCGGGCGAGATGAAGAGCGCGATGGAGGTGATCGACAGCACGGCGGAAATGCCGATACCGACGAGGCGGGCCTTCATGAAGTCGATCTTCGTGCCGTCCTTGATGAGCTTGAGCGGCAGCAGCGGGCGGATGTTGATCGTCTTCATCTTGTAGCGGTTGGCGATCGCTACCATGGCGACACGGACGACCGAGACCGCCGTGAACATCGAGATCGCGATGCCGAGGCCCATGGTCACGGCAAAGCCGCGAACCGGGCCGGAGCCGAACCAGAACAGGAGCACGGTTGCGATCAGGGCGGTGACGTTACTGTCGATGATGGTCGAATAGGCCTTGTCGAAGCCAAGGTCGATGGCGGCAAAGGCGCTTCTGCCCTTGCGGCATTCTTCGCGGATACGCTCGTTGATGAGAACGTTGGCGTCCACGGCAAGACCGATGCCGAGCACGATACCGGCGATGCCGGGCAGCGTCAGCGTTGCGCCGAAGAGCGTCAGGCCGGCGAATGTCAGGATGACGTTGAGGGTCAGCGCGACGACCGCCAGAAGACCCCAGCTGCCATAGAGCGCGATGATGAAACCGACGACCAGCGCAAAGCCCACGAGGCCGGACATGATGCCCATCTCGATGGCGTCGCTACCGAGATCGGCGCCGACGGTGCGTTCCTCGATGACGGTCAGCTTGGCCGGCAGTGCGCCGGCGCGCAAGAGGGCGGCGAGCGTGGTTGCGTCGGAAACCGTGAAGGCGCCGGAGATCTGGCCCGAGCCGCCGGTGATCGGCTCCCGGATGACGGGCGCGGAGAGCACCTTGTCGTCGAGCACGATGGCGAACGGATTGCCGACATTTTCGCGAGTGATCTGGGCAAAACGGGTAGCGCCCGTCTGGTCGAAGCGGAAGCTGACGACCGGCTGGTTGTTCTGCTGGTCGAAGGCCACCCTTGCATCCGTCAGACGGTCGCCCGAAAGCAGCACGCGCTCCTGGACGGGATAGGTCTGGCCGTGTTCGTCCTGCAGCATGCGCACGCCGCGATCGCCCTGGTTGCCGAGAAGATGGAAGCTCATCTTGGCCGTCGAGCCGAGCAGCGCGCGCAGGTTGGTCGGGTCCTGTTCGCCCGGAAGCTGAACGAGAACACGGTCGCCGCCGACGCGCTGGATCGTCGGTTCCGCAACGCCGACCTGGTCGACACGCTGGCGGATGATTTCAAGGCTCTGGTCGACGGCGCTGGACATCCGGTGGGTGATGCCGTTGTCCGATGGCTTGACGGTAATGCCGTTGTCGCCGGAATCGATGATGTCAAGATCGAGACCCGTGCGCACACCGACGGTGACCTGATTGCCGAGCTTTTCCAGTTCCTGCTTTGCCGCTGTTCGCTGTGAGGGATCGGCGAGCGTGATCAGGATGGCATTGCCCTGGCGCTGGACCGCCCGCGTATCGATCTTGGCGTCACGCAGGCTGGACCGCGCTTCCTGGGTGAGGTTCTGCAGCCATTCGTTTTCAAGCGAGGGGCGGTCGACCTCCAGAACAAGATGCGAGCCGCCGCGCAGGTCGAGGCCGAGCGACACCTTCTGGTGCGGCAGCCAGCCTGGCAGGCTTGCGAACTGTTTGTCTGAAAGAACGTTGGGTAGCGCGACAAGCACCCCCGCGAGGATGATGAGGATGTAGCTCACCACCTTCCATGTCGAGTTTCTCAATTTTATGCATCCATTTGTGCGGTCAGCGAACAGGCATGGCTGTCCGGCCGCGTTGACGATATGCCGATGGTATGTCGGATGAAGGATCAGGCGGCCTTGAGCGGCGGCGCGCGCGGATTAAAGGCACCGGGCGGCGCCGGATGATCGGGGTCGCGGCCCCGCTCGATCGTCTGCAAAGCCCACGCATATGCAGGCAGTTCGATGCCGGTGGTGCCCGGGGAGGCATCGGGATTGTCCGATGTCCGCGCCTTGTTGCCCTGCCGCAGATCTGCGGTGAGGACGATGCGGGCCGGATCGCGCTTGCCAGCAAACGCGGGCTTGGAACTGGTGGATACGGCGTCCAGCGATTGCGTCCGCCTCGTCTCGGCGTCCTGCCACGGGCTTGCGCTCGAAACCGCAAACAGGGCGGCGAACAGCATACACATCAGGCCTGACATGGCTGCCGCCATGGCTCTGAGATGTGATTTCTCCTGTTCTGTCGACGCGGGTGCTATGGCTCGATATCCTCGTTTCACCGGCAATTATTGCACAAGAGGGCGCCGAAAGCCATTGGAGGGCGTCAGGCTCTCGATTTTCCACGAAAGATCGGCCGAACCGCCGGCTATTCCTCCACGACCACCAGTTCGGGGATGCCTTCGATATCAAGGCGGATGTGGCCGCGTTCGGCGCGGCCAAGACGGATAGGGCCGCCTTTTTCTTCGAGCCGCCGTCGAAGCAGGATCAGACGCGTTTCCAGATTGTCCTTGAAGTCAGGAAGCTGCAGGCTCCTGTCTCGGCGGATTTCGCGGTTGAGGAAGTCCTGTCGCCCGCTTTTGGCATATTCCTCGACGAAATGCTTCAGCAGTCGGCCAGGCACACCACGGATCAGGTAGTCGTTGTCGATGAAGATCGATCCGTCACGGGGATAGAAGCGGATGCGCAACGGCCCGGCGGACGCATGGGTGGTATCGGCGGGCGCCGGTTTCTCCGCCTCGGCCTCGCTCTCGGGACGTTCGCGTTCCTGCGCGGCCAGCGTCATCGAGAGGGCGAGATGCCCGGCAAGAATACAGAGTGCCTCTTCATCGCGGTGGCGGAAGGCGAAGGACTGTTCCGCCTCCACGAACAGCACGCCGACCAACCTGCCTTGCGCCACCATCGGAACGGCGAGTTGGCTGAGCGGCGAGGCAAGCGCCGGCAGCGGCAGCGGGTCCGTGCCGGTAATGCCGCTTGCAGAACCCACCGCGTTGACGTAGCGCCGGCTGCGGCGAAAATCGCTGATGCGCACCGGCCGGCATGTCGCTGCCGCCATGCCGATCACGCCGGCACCGACCGCGACTTCCGAACCAAAGCCGAAGCGGTCATAGCCGCGGCTGGCAATGGTCGAAAGCAGCCTCCGTTCGTCGTCCGGCACCAGCACCATGGAATGCCGGAACCCGAACATCGTCTCCAGGCCCTCCAGCGCCTTGTCCAGCAGATGCTCGGCATCGGTTTCCGCCGCAAGCTGCACGGCGAGCCGGCGGGTGAGATCCAGATGGTCGCGCCGATCCTCCGCCTCCGGCGAGGGCTCCTCCAGAGGGTGGGCCGGTGGCACGAGCCGACAGTCCTCCACCCGGTAAATGTCGACCGCTCTGAGCTTCATGATCCCGCCCATGCCCTGTTCGACGCTCATCACGTCGAGATGCGCGCTGACGGTTTCGAACACCGGGCCTTCCGTCATTGAGGTCTCGTAGACGAGATCGAGGATGTATTGCAGGCCAAGATGCCCATCGACCACCATGACGGTGGCGAGGCCGTTCACCGCCACGTTCTCCGCCGTCTTGGAAAAGAACTGGTTGGAAAGCGCCACATGGTGGTCATCGATGTAATAGACGTGAGACAGGTAGGAGGCATTCGGCATGCCCTCCCGGTCGGTGGTCGCGATGACGGAGGGTATCACGCCCTCGAAGGCGTCGCGGATGGTGCTGAGCCGGATCATGACGCCGCGGTTCCGCTGTCGCCAAGCCGGCGTCCCGCCTCCGGTCCGGGTGTCTGGACGAAGAGGTCGCGCGGAAAGAAAGTGATGCGCACGAGGTTGCGGTCGCTGAGCGTGCTGGAAAGCTGCAGCCGGCTCACCCCGAGCGCGCCCATTTCGGCGAGCATGTCGGCGACGTACCGGCTGCCGCGGGCCTGATCGATGGTATCGGCCGCGCGCACCTCGATGATCGGTCCCTTGATCTGGTAGGCCTTGTAATTGTCCGGCTTGACGAAGGTGGCCGAGATCGGCGCTTCGGGCACGGCATGCGCCACGGCGTCGGGCCACTGGCTCGCCGAAACAAGCAGCGAAATTCGTCCATTGTCGGAATCGAAACGCGCACCCGTCGCCCGCCCGATCATCGGGCGATGGGCGTCGTTGCGGGTGGCGATGAGGATCATCACCCGTCCCTCGATGAAACTTGCGACCCCCGCCTCGATCACCGCTCTTCCCCTGTTTGAGCGCAATCTTAGGAAAATAGGAAAATTTTAGCAACGTGTTGCGGCCGTTAGGAAGCATTTAGGAAGCGGGTCGAGGCGGGGTGGCCTAAGAGCCTGCCCATCGCACCGGCGGGCTGTTCCGACCGGGCTGAGGACAAGAGGAAATCCCCATGACCCACAATGTTTCCCACGGCGTTTCACTGACCGCCATCCCCGATCTCTCCGGCCGTTACGACCTTTACGGCGCCATTCACAAGGGCCTGCGTAAGGCCGGCTGTGACATGCTTTGCCGCATCGGTTCGACCGATTTCGAAAACCCCGACGAGGCCGAAACCGTGCTCGGCAATCTGCGCAGCTTCATCGTCTTCGCAGCCTCCCATGTGATGCATGAGGACGAGCATATTCACGGCGTTCTGCGGGCACGCGGTGCTTCGACCACCACAATCGAGGACCAGCACGACGATCACCGCGCCGCCTTCGCCACGCTCGAAAAACTGGCGAGCGACATCGAGAAGGCCTGGCCGATGCACAAGCAGGCGGCCGGTCGCAAGCTCTACCTCGCCTTCGCCGCCTATCTCGCGGAAGACCTTGCTCATATGCACGAGGAGGAAACGGTAACGGCCCCGGAACTCTGGAGGATCTGCACAGACGAGGAACTGGCGACGATCGAGATGCACATCGTCGCCTCCATGTCGCCGGAAAAGAACATGGCTTTCCTGCGCCTGATGGTGCCGGCCATGAACCCGGCGGAGCGGGCCGCGATGCTTTCCGCCATGCAGCAGAACACGCCGCCGGAAATTTTCTGCGCCATCATCGAGTTCGCCGTTCGCCCGAGCCTTTCTGAAAAGGCTTTCAGCGATCTCTCGGACCGGATCGCGCTCGCCGCCTGATCGCGGTCGGCAGGGTATTCATGAAGGAAATCATCAGATGTTCAGACTTGCCTTCGTTTTTCTCCTCGCCGCCCCGGTTCAGGCCTTGGCCGGGGCGGCGACAAAGCCGGCGCCCAGCGGGACCTACGTCTCGGATCCTGCTCACACAAGCCTGACATGGCGGATCAGCCATTTCGGATTGTCCAACTATACCGCGCGCTTTTCCACCGTCAGCGCAAATCTTGCGTGGGATGCGGAAAACCCTGCGCAATCAAAGCTCTCGGTTTCGATAGACCCGACTTCGGTCAAAACGGATTTTCCCTTCCCGCAGGTCGAGGATTTCGACGGGAAGATCGGCACGACGCCTGATTTTCTGGCCGGAAAGCCGATTTCGTTCGAGGCGAAGAACATCACGCTGACGGGCGAGAATACTGGCACCGTGAGCGGCGACCTGACGTTTCGCGGGGAAACCCATCCCGTGACCCTCGACATCAGGTTCAACGGTTCGGTAGCCGAGCACCCGATGGACAAGCTGCCCCGGCTCGGTTTTTCCGCGACCGGCATCGTCAAGCGCACCGACTGGGGTCTCGATTTCGCGGTCCCCGCCCTTGGCGAGGACGTGGCGCTTCAGATCGAGACGGAAATGATACCGCCGAAGGCGAAATGAAAAAGCAGAAAGGCCCCGGCGAAACCGGGGCCTTTCCTTTTTGGTCTGATTTCTCTTGCCGGAATCAGTTCGGCAGGGCGTAGGCGATCACGTAGTCGCCGCGTTCCGGCGACTGGCGGGCGCCGCCTGCGGTGATGACGATGTACTGCTTGCCGGTCTTGGGCGAGCGGTAGGTCATCGGGCCGCCCTGGCTGCCGACTGGCAGGCGGGACTTCCAGACTTCCTGGCCGGTGCGGCTGTCGAAGGCGCGCAGGTAGAAGTCCTGGGTGCCGGCGATGAACACCAGACCCGACTGGGTGGAGAGCGTCGGGCCGAGCGTCGGCATGCCGATCGGGATCGGCAGACCCATCTTGATACCGAGCGGGCCGGTGTCTTCGACGGTGCCGACCGGAACCTGCCAGACGAGCTTGTGGGTCTTCAGGTCGATGGCTGAGAGCGTTCCGAAGGGCGGAGCCTGGCAGGGGATGCCGAGCTGCGACAGGAAGCGCTGGCGCATGGCGCCGAACGGGGTGCCGAGCTGGGGTACGACGCCCATTTCGATGCCGTTGCCGCCCTTCACATCATCGCGCGGAATCATGTAGTTGGCCAGCCCGAGGCGCATGTCGTTGACATACATGTAGCTCGTCGTCGGGTCTATGGAGACCGAACCCCAGTTCATGCCGCCGAGCGAACCCGGGAACTGCAGGGCCGGATCGAGACCGGGCGGCGTGAACACGCCTTCATGACGCATGCCCTTGAAGGAGATGCGGCAAAGCAGCTGGTCGAACGGGGTTGCGCCCCACATGTCCTTCTCGGCGAGCGTCTGGTTGCCGATCATTGGCATGCCGACCGAGAAGGGCTGCGTCGGCGAATAGCGTTCTCCCTCGACATTGCCCTGCGGAACCGGCTTTTCGACGATGTCGGCGATAGGCTGGCCCGTCTCGCGGTTGAGCAGGTAGATCATGCCGGTCTTGGAGACGGCGACGACGGCGGGCGTGGTGCTGCCATCCGCATTCGGGATGTCGTAGAGCACCGGCTGCGCCGGTACGTCGAAGTCCCAGAGGTCGTGGTGAACCGTCTGGTAGTGCCAGACCGGGCGACCGGTGGCGATGTTTACGGCGACGAGCGAGGACGAATACTTGTCGTCCAGCGCGGTGCGCTCGCCGGCCCAGAAGTCGGGTGTCGCATTGCCGGTCGGCAGATAGACGAGACCGAGCTTGGGGTCATAGGACATGGCCGACCAGACATTCGGCGTGCCGCGCGTATAGCCTTCCGGGGAAAGCGGCTCGCGGGTCACGGCTTCATTGCCCGGATCCCAGGCCCAGACGAGCTGGCCGCTGGCGGCATCGAAGGCACGAACGACGCCCGGAGGTTCACCGGTTTCGTTGTTGTCGGCGACGCGGCCGCCGACGATCACCAGATTGGCGGCGACGAGCGGGGTCGAGGTCTGCTGGTAGTAGCCGGGCTTGACTTCGCCCATACCGATCTTGAGGTCGACGATGCCGTTGTCGCCGAAGTTGGCGGCCGGTTTGCCGGTGTCGGCATCGAGCGCGATCAGGCGGGCATCGACGGTGGGAACGAAGACGCGCTTCGGGCTGATGGACGGATCGATAGTCGAGCCGTCAGGCTGCTCGGTTACGCGCTGTGCGGTCGAGCCGTCGTAATAGGCAACGCCACGGCAACGCTGCCAGGCGGGAACGGTGCCACCGGCGGCATAGCGCCATTTTTCCTTGCCGCTATCGACGTCATAGGAAATGACCGTGCCGTAAGCGGTGCAAAGGAACAGGCTGTCGCCGATCTGGATCGGGGTGTTCTGGTCTTCCGCGCCGGAGCCGGTGCTCTGCGGGGTCTCGCCGGTATGGGCGGTCCAGGCAACCGCAAGCTTGTTGACGTTGGCGGGCGAGATATCGTCCAGCGCGGCGAAACGGGTGCCGGCAACGTTGGCGCCCCATGCGGACCAATCCGCGACGGGCGCTGACTTGTCGACCGACTTGGCTGCTTCCGCCGTCTGTGTCGGGGCAACGACGTTCTTCGGCGAAAAGGCGCTGACGGTCGTCGCAACGATACCGAGCGCGAGGACGGCGGCCGAACCGAGGATCGGCGCACGCTTGGGGGCCGCGCCGGCAAGACGGCGAAGCGCCGGCCAGGTCAGCATCACCATCAGCAGGCCGATGGACATTGCAAAGAGGCGAGAGATCAGCGGCCAGAATTCAAAGCCGACTTCCCACACGGCCCAGACGACGGTGCCGAGGAAGGTGAGGGCAAAGAGCGCCGCGCCGGATGATTTCGCGCGGAAGATCTGGATGGCCGAAAGGACGAGGGCGATGCCGGCAATGGTGAAGTACCAGCTGCCGCCGAGCGTAATGAGTTTTATGCCTCCGATAACGAAGAACAGGCCGGCTGCGAGAAGAGCCGCGGCCAGGATATACAGCCAAAGCCGCATGATCCCGGAGGGGGCGTTGATCGAGTTTTGCACGATTTTGTTCCGGATTTCCTTGAGGGTTTAGCGAGATCCGGGTGTCAGGCCCCTTGGGGGGTATTGCCTGCCTGCGGACCTCCCGATCCTCCTCCCTGTCTGTGGACTTAGGGCAACATCAAGAGTGCGTCCAACCGAATCTTCGAAAACACTGCGTACACAAAATCGCGACAATTTAACGCGGGTAAAAATTCGCATCTATCAGTTTGATTTTTATGATTTTTTCCGCCTGAAATCTTGTTGTGGACGATTGAAGTCGGTTGCGAGCCACATGTTTTGCTCAAAAGGCAGCGTCACGTTTCGTCAGGCACGAATCGTCGCGGTGCAGCGAGTTCACCGTTCCGGCCGCAGGCATTCCGCCAGAAATGCTACCGTTGCGGCAATCGTGTCGCTGTCGCGCAGATCGTGATGGTAGGTGAGGTAGATATCCCGCGTGATGTGTTCTCCCTCACCGCCGGCGACTTGCAGGCCATAGGTTGCTGCGACGAAATCGGGCAGGGCGGCTATGCCGACGCCCGCTGCTGCTGCCGCGCATTGAACGCTGAGATCGTTGGTTCGAAGCACCGTCTCCCGGCCGGCCGACATGCGTTTGAGCCAGACCTGCTGAGGCGTTTCGTCCAGCAATTCGTCGAACAGGATGAAGCCGTATTGCTCGGGCTTTCGTGTCGCCAGATAGGCAGGGGAGGCGAGGAGCAGGTAACGCACGCTGCCGGCCTTGCGGATGATGAGGCTGGGATCGGTGGGACGACTGAGCCGGACGGCGATATCGGCCTCGCGCCGGGTCAGCGAGACGTTGCGCACATCCGCCACCAGCCGCAACCTGATGCGCGGCCTTGCCTCGTAGAAGGCCGCGATCTTCGGCGTCAGGTAGAAGGAGGTCAGCACCGGCGGCGCGCTCACTGAAATCTCCACCGGCGCTTCGCCTTCGGTTTCGAGGATATCGCGTTCCAGCGCGAAGACTTCGCCCTCCATGCGCCGTGCCCGTTCGGCCACCAGCCGACCCTTTTCCGTCAGCAGGTAGCGGCGGGGTCGCCGGTCGAAGAGCCGGATACCGGCCTTTTCCTCCAGCGCCTGCACCCGGCGGGCGACGGTGGCGTGATCGACCTTGAGGCGGCGGGCCGCCGCCGAAAGCGAACCCTCGTCGGCAAGCGCCACGAAAAAGCGGAGATCGTCCCAATCCAGCATTGTGCAAATTTGCCCATTTGATGTGCCTCATTGGGGAATAGCGCCCAATGCGGCCCTCGGGCAATAGAAAAGGCCTGAACCGCTGGAAAAGGAGCCCACCCATGACGGATAATCAGGAGACCCGCCGCCAGAGGCGCGTCGTTCGGCTGACGATGGAGCCCGGCAGGCAGGAAGAGCTGCGCACCGCCCTTCTCGACCTGCGCAAGGAGACGCTTGAAGAACCGGCTTGCGCGGAATTCGATTTCTATCGCTCGCTGGCGGATGATGTGGCCTTCCTGCTGGTCGAGGATTTCGCCGATCATGCCGCGCTGGAGGAACATCTGGCCAAGCCCTACACGCAGGCCTTCTTCAAGCTGGGTTTCCTGAAGTCGGCCGAGCCGATCTCGCGGGAGTGGCTGGCATGAGCGGCGGCACACCTGCCGCGCTCGCGGCCGAAAAGACCGCGCGCGGACGGCGGCGGAAACTGCCGGCCCGCAGCCGGCACATCGTCACGCCGATGATCCTGTCTTTCCTGATGTCCGGTATCGTGGCCTCGATCGCCACGATCCGCGCCACGGGACTGACGCCGGATCTCGGCACCATCATCCCGCAGGCATGGGCCATGTCCTACATCGTGGCCTTTCCCACCGCGCTAGTGGTCATGCCCGTCGTTCGCTGGATCGTCGACCTGATCGTCGAGGCGCCGGGCGGAGAGCGCAATCGTTCCCAAGGAACCCATGCTCCATGAAACAAGGCCGCCGGAGGAAATCCGGCGGCCTTGTTTTTCGTTCGGAAGCGGGGGCCGTTACGAGGCCATCGCATAGCTCTGGTGATGCCCACGAACCTGTCCCGGCGCATGGGTACGGAACCGCGCGATCATCTGGGCAAGGTTTTCGGTTTCCTGGCTGAGGCTCTGGGCGGCGGCCGTGGTTTCCTCCACCATCGCCGCGTTTTGCTGAGTGACCTTGTCCATCTGGTCGGCGGCGGAGGAGACCTCGCGCAGGCTGAGGGCCTGTTCGCGGGCGCTGGTGGCGATATCGCCGATCGTGGCGCTCATCGCCACCACCTGTTCGACGATCTCCTGCAGCGATGAGCCGGACTCGCTGACCAGTTGCACGCCGGCCTCGACCTGCGTCGAGGAGGTCGAGATGAGTTCCTTGATCTCCTTGGCGGCGTTGGCGGAGCGCTGGGCAAGCTCGCGCACTTCCTGTGCCACGACCGCGAAACCCTTGCCGGCTTCCCCGGCGCGGGCGGCTTCCACGCCGGCATTGAGCGCCAGCAGGTTGGTCTGGAAGGCGATCTCGTCGATCACGCCGATGATGTTGCCGATCCTGGCCGACGATCCCTGGATCTCGGTCATCGCGGCGATGGCGCGGGCCACGATCTCGCCACCCTTCTCGGCGTTCGAGCGGGCGGTCGCGACGGTGCTTTGGGCGCGGCCGGCACCTTCCGCGGTGCCGTTGACGCCGCGGGTGACATCGCCGAGCGCCGCAACGGTTTCCTCCAGCGAGGCCGCCTGTTGTTCCGTGCGGCGGGCGAGGTCGTTCGAGGCAGACGAGATTTCGCCAAGCCCCGAGCGGATCGTGCTGACGGCGTGCACGACGGAGCGCAGGGCTTCCTCAAGGCTCGCAACGGAGCTGTTGAAGTGATCGCGGATCGTTTCGTAGCGCTGGTCGACAGCACCGATCCGGACCGTCAGGTCGCCCTTCGTCAGCGCGTCCAGGCCGACCGAGATCTGGCTGAAGGCATGGGCCATGGCATCGGCGTCCGCAATGCGCTCCGCTTCCTGGCGCAGCCGTTCCTCTTCCGCGGCAAGGCGGGTGCGCTCGGCATTCGCTTCCGCGATCAGCTTGGCGCGGCCGGTTTCCTGGAAGACCTGCAGCGAGCGGGCCATAGCACCGAGTTCGTGCCGGTGCTCGGTCCCCTCGATCGCGATCGACTCGTCGCCACGGGCGAGGCGCTCCATCGCCTGGGCGATGTTGCGGACAGCCGAAGAGATCAGCCGCCCGATGGTGTAGGCAAGTACGAGACCGATGACGATCAGAAGGCCGGAAATGGCCAGTGTTGCCGTCGTGGTCGACTTGACGGTGCTCTCGATCGAGCCATCCAGCGTCTGCTGCTCGCCGGTGATCCGGGCCTGCAGGTTCTGGAAGCCCGTGGCGATCTGGGGCGCCAGCACATTGAGCTGCTTCTCGCGGATGTCGTTGCTGGCGAGCAGCACGTTCTTCACGTCGCCAAGCCGGGCCGTATAGTTCTGCATCAGCCTTTCGGCGCCGGACAGGCGTTTCTGCTGGATCTCGTTGCCGACCGCCTTCTGGGCGGCGGTGTTGAGTTTCACAGCCTCGGCAAGCGCCGCCTGTGCGGTGTCATAGGCCTTGAGGTCGTTGGCGTGGAGGAAGCGTTCGGAATAATAGAGGCTGCGGTTCAGCGCTTCGAGGGTGTCGCCGGTCGCGTGCAGGGTGGAGAGGTCCCCCTGGCGCCAGGCGCTGCGCATCACGTCGTTGAGCGCGATCGACGTCCACGGACCGAATTCCGTCACCTTGGCGATCAGCGCCTCGCGTTTGGTCTGCAGCGCGACGATCTCGCCGAAGGCCTTGCTGTAGTCGTCCATGTTCTTTCGGATCGCCGCCATGCCCTGCTGCAATTCGGCGTTGCCGGCCAGTCGCGGGTCGTCGGACGAGAAAGCCTTGACACCGGCCTGGAAGCGTTCCGCGACCTCGGCGCTCGGTGTCGAGCGGAAGGCTTCGGCCGCCATCTGGATTTCGTGCAACTGGTTCGAATAGTCGGAGATGGCAAGGCTCTGGCCGGCCGTGGAGCGATAGGAGCCGAATATGGAGGCGAGACCGCTCATGCCATTCAGGGCGGTCAACGACAGGAAGCTCATAAGCAGGATCAGCGGCAGGAAGCCGGCGGTGATCTGGGTGCGGATACCGAGTTTTTTCCAGAAATTCATCGTCGTTGTCCTTGGCTTTCTCACAGGCTCTTGGGCAGGTAGGTGGCGACGTTGGCAGGCGTCACGAGTTCGAAGGGCACGTAGTTTGTCTTCTCGACCTTATCGCCCTTGATCAGCTTCAGGGCCGCTTCGATGGCGCCCTTGCCCTGGCCCGTCGCGTTCTGGAGGATGGTGACGTCGAGATCGCCGGCCACCATGGCGGCAAGCGCGTCGTCAGTGGCATCGACCCCGGCCACGACGACTGTGTCCATCGATATCCCGGCGTTTTTCATGGCGCGGATAGCTCCGAGCGCCATCTCGTCGTTGTTGGTGATCACGGCATCGAACTTGACACCGGCTTTCAGCCATTCCTGCATAAGGCTGTCGGCCTGGTCGCGCGACCAGTTTGCCGATTGCCGTTCGACGATCTGGATGCCCTTGCATGTGTCCGTCGACAACACATCGGACACGTCCTCGGTGCGCTTGCGGGCCGCTGCGTGGAAAAGCTCGCCCATCATCACCACGGCCTTGCCCTTGCCGTTCAGCAGCCGGCAGACTTCCCTGGTCTCGAGCGTGCCGGAATCCTTCTCGTCGGAGGCGACGACGGCTTGTTTCTCCGGCAGTTCGGCAAGGTTCGACGGTTCGTTGTTGACGTAGATCAGCGGAATGCCGGCATCGCTGGCGATCTTCGACATTTGCGGTCCCAGGTCACCATCCGACGGGGCGACGATGATCGCATCGACCTTGTCCGCTACGAATTTCCGCATTTGTTCGAGCTGTTTGGCGGTGTCGCCTTCGGCATTTTCGGAAATGATCTTCAGCCCGGGGACCGTCTTCCCATGGGCGAGAATGCCGTTCAGCAATACCGTCTTGAACTTGTCGAGGCTTGACATCGAGACGCCGATCGTCTGAGCGCTGGCGGTGCCAGCGGTCAGGAGGAGCGTCAGGGCCAGCAAAGAGGTCTTGTGCATCGAAATCACCGAATCTCCGGTTGTGGATGCAGAAGAGCATGTTCGCTGCTGGTTAATTAGATGTGTATGAATGGAACATGGCGCGATTTTATTCCGCACTATGGAATTATTGTTCTGCTAATAGAATCGGGCCGCCCGCGGTCGTCCCGTTGGGGTGCCGCCGGCCAAGAATGCCAGAGCGCCGTGCGTCCATTTGGACGCACGGCGCTCTGGCATTCTTGATTCTACGCATCGAGCTTTCTGAAAATCGATTCCGATTTTCGGGCCGATGCGCTAGGCCAATGCTGCGTCGACGATCACCAGCGGCCGGCCCTGTGTGCAATTCTCGATGCGGGCATCGACCCGGTAGACTTCGCGCAGGAGATCAGCGGTGATGACCTCTGTCGTCGGGCCGCTTGCCACGAGCCTGCCGTTGGCCACCACCATCGCCTGGTCGCAGTAGCGCATGGCGTGGTTGAGGTCATGCAGCGCGATCAGCACGGCGATGCCGCTCTCGCGGGCGAGTTCGCGCATGTAGTGCAGCACCTCGATCTGGCGGAAGAGATCGAGCGCCGAGGTCGGCTCGTCCATCAACAGGATATCCGGCTTGCGCACCAGCGCCTGGGCGATGGCGACGAGCTGGCGCTGGCCGCCCGAGAGCTGGCCAAGGTCGCGGAAGGCGAGATCGGAGATCTTGAGAGACGACAGGATGCGGTCGATATCGGCGAGTTCGTCGTCGGCGACCTTCCAGCCGGACCCCTGCTTGGCGGCCAGCAGCACGGATTCGTAGACGGTCAGGACGGCGTTCGCGCCTGTGTCCTGCGGCATGTAACAGATCGGTCGAGAGAGTGCACTCTCGCCGCTCAGATGCACCACGCCTTCGCCTTTGAGCAGGCCGGCGATGCGCTTGAACAGCGTCGACTTGCCGGCGGCGTTCGGACCGATCACAGCCGTCAGCCCGCCGCCCTCGATGATGCCGGTGGAGATGTCTTCGAAGATCCGGTTGCTGCCGTAGCGAGCGCCGAGGCTTTCGAGTCTGAGGGCTACCATGCGCGCCTCCGGTTGGTGAAGATCAGCGAGAAGAAGAAGGGAACGCCCACGAGCGCGGTGATGACCCCGATCGGCAGGATCGCGCCGGGGATCAGCGTCTTCGAGACGACGGAGGTGACAGAGAGCAGCAGCGCGCCGCAGATCAGCGATCCCGGCAGGAAGAAGCGCTGGTCTTCGCCGACCACCATGCGGGCGATATGCGGACCGACGAGCCCGATGAAGCCGATGGTGCCGACGAAGGAGACGGGAATGGCCGCCAGCAGGCTGACGAGCATCATGGTCTCCAGCCGGAGCCGCTTGACGTTGACGCCGAAGGATGCGGCCTTGTCGTCGCCGAGACGCAGCGCCGTCAGCGCCCAGGCATTGCGCGCGAAAAGCGGCACGCAGACAACCAGCACGACGCCGGTAACCGCAACCTTGGTCCATGTCGCCTTGGTGAGCGAACCCATGGTCCAGAACACGACCGCGGCAAGCGCCTGTTCTGAAGCGAGGTATTCGAGCAGCGAGAGCAGGGCGTTGAAGGTGAAGACCAGCGCGATGCCGAGCAGCACGATGGTCTCCACCGTGACTCCGCGCAGCGTCGAGACGCCGTAGATGAACAGCGACGCAGCCATCGCCATCACAAAGGCATTGATCGGGATCATAAACTGCACTGCGGTCGGGAAGATTGCGACGCCCGCCACGAGCCCGAGGGCTGCGCCGAAGCCGGCGGCGGCGGAAATGCCGAGCGTGAACGGGCTCGCCAGCGGATTGGCGAGGATCGTCTGCATCTGCGCGCCCGCAAGCGAAAGACAGGCGCCGACGGTGACCGCCATCAGCGCCACCGGCATGCGGATGTCCCAGATCACCACCCGCAGCTGGTCGCCCGCGGAGGATGGCCACAGGATGGTGGAAACGACCTCGTTCAGCGTATAGCGGGCCGGGCCAAGCGCCATATCGGCGGCGACGCTGACGAGCAATGCGGCGACCATCATTCCGAGGATCGCCAGACGCCGGGCGGACATCGCCCGGTACTGAACGCGTCCCTCGGCTGAGGGCAATGTTTCGGTGGCAACGGCCATCAGTTGGTTCCCTTCTCGAGCGAGACGAAATAGCCGGGCTTGTAGGCGATCGGCAGGAACTTCTCGTGGAATTCGCGGAAAGTCGCTTCCGGGTCCAGATCGGCGAAGAGCTCCGGATGGAACCACTTGGCGAACTGCTGGATCGGCACGAACTCGTAAGGCGCGCCGTAGAACTGGTGCCAGACGGCGTGAACGTCCTTGTTCTCCACGGCTTTCAGTCCGGAAAAGCCGGTGCGCTCCACCAGCGCCTGCAGCTTTTCGCGCGCCGCCTGAGGATCGGCGCCGCGGCCGACATGGACGAAGCGATTGGTCTTGGATTCGGCCGCCCAGTTGGAGCCGGTGGCGATGTAGTGGTCCGGGTTCTGGACGATCAGCTGTTCGATGCTGATATCGCCGAAGGTCGTCTTGATGACGTCCGCGGCGATGTTGTGGCCGCCGGCGCGTTCGACCATCTCGCCGAAATTGGCCGGGCCGAAACTGCGGCAGCAACCGTTCTCGGCGTCGTTGCCGGGAGCGCGCTCGATGAAGACCTTCGGACGCACGAGATCGGGCTGGCTGGCGATGCGGTCGGTCACGCGGGCGATCTGCGCCCTGCGGAATGCGATGAACTCCTGTGCCTTTTCCTCGCTGCCGAAGATCTTGCCGAGAAGCTCGATCGACTTTTCGCTGTTCTTTGCCGGGTTCGCGCGGAAATCGACATAGACGACCTTGATGCCGGCAGCCGCAGCCTTGTCTTCCAGCCCGCTCTCCTCCGCACCCTTCTGCGACTCGATGTTGAGCGTCAGCACGTCGGGCGAGAGGGCGATTGCAGATTCCAGGCTGAAGGTGCCGTTCGGCACGTAGCCGAAGCGCGGCAGGGTTTCGAGCGCGGGGAAGCGTTCCACATAGGCCGCATAGCTGTCCGGGTCCTTGGTCAGGAAATCGTCACGCCAGCCGACGATGCGGTCGAGCATATGTTCGCCCGTGAGTGCGGCGATGACATGGATCTGCCGCGCCTCTCCGACGAGAACGCGCTTCGCCGGCAGGTCGAGTTCGATCGTCCTGCCGGCGACGTCGGTGATGGTCTCTGCAAGGGCAGGGCTGCCCAGAAATGGAAGAAGGGCGATTATCGCCCGCGCGTATCTGGCAATCATTCGTATCGTCCTTGGCGAAGCAGCCGGCGGATGGTTCCCGCCGGCCTTTCCGTTCTGGTTTAGAGGCCGGCCTTCAGCGAGGCGAAGTAACCGGTGTGATAGGCAACCGGCAGGAAGCGCTCATGCAGTTCCTTGAAGGTGGCTTCCGGATCGAGATCGGTAAACAGGTCCGGATGCAGCCACTTCGCGATCTGCTGCACGGCGACGAACTGGTAGGGGCTGTTGTAGAACTGGTGCCAGATGGCGTGGACATTGCCCTCGGTAACCGCCTTGATGCCGGTGAAGGCCGGGCGCTTCATCAGGGCCGCGAGTTTTTCCTCGGCCTTGGCCTTGTCTGCGCCGGGGCCGACGCCCACCCAGGCGCCGCCCGGAACGTAGAGTTCCCAGTTGGAGCCCGTGACGATCACCTGATCCGGGTTGGACGCGATGATCTGCTCCGGATTGACCGCACCGAAGGTGCCGGGGATGATGTCCTTGGCCATGTTGATGCCGCCGGCGAGTTCGACCATCTTGCCGAAGTTCTCGTTGCCGAAGGACATGCAGCAATCTTCGGAATAACCGCCGGCGCGTTCCATGAACACCACCGGCTTTTTCAGGTCGCCGGCCTTGGCGAGCGTATCGGTGACACGGGCGAGTTGCTCGTCGTGGAACTTCACGAATTCCTCGGCGCGCGCTTCCTTGCCGAACAGCTTGCCGATGATGCGCATGGATTCATCGGTGTGCTGCATCGGCTTTTCGCGGAAGTCGATATAGACCAGCGGAATGCCGACCTTGGCGAGTTTTTCGATATAGCCGCTTTCCTCGGTCGCGGACTTCGCCTCCGTGTTCATGATGATGACGTCCGGCTTCAGCGCGACTGCCTGCTCGATGTCGAACGTGCCGTCCTTCATGCCGCCGAAGGTCGGGATCTTCGCCATTTCCGGGAATTTCTGGAGATAGATGTTGTAGCCGTCGAGGTCGGCCTTCTGGAAGTCGTCGCGCCAGCCGACGACGCGCTTGAACGGTGCATCCGTGTCGAGAGCGCCGGTGAAATAGATCTGCCGTCCCTCGCCGAGGATCACCCGTTCCACCGGCACGCTGACCTCGACGTCACGACCGGTGATATCCTTGATCTTGATCGTTTCTCCGGCTTCGGCCATACCCGAAAAAAGCGCGAGCGAAATCGTGGCGGCGGTGGCCACCCTGTTCAAATGGAGCACGTCGTCCTCTCCTGTGCAGTGGAATTCGAAGCGATCTATTATTTTATGACTTTTATAGTCAACTAATATCTTTTAGAAAGCTTCCAATATCGCTCATATTTCACAAAGGCCTCCGCAATGCAGACTGCCGCCGCCCTTTCGAACCACGATCTTCGCGACGAAATCAAAGCCTACTGGTCGCTGCGGGCAGAGACCTTCGACAGCCAGCCCGGCCATGAGATTTTCTCGGAAGAGGAACGTGCCGCCTGGCATTCGCTGCTGCGCAGACATCTGGGCGATGGCGAGGGCAGGCAGGCGCTCGATCTCGCCTGCGGCACGGCCGTCGTCTCCCATCTTCTCGATGACCTTGGCTTCAGGGTGACGGGCATGGACTGGGTGGAACCGATGCTCGAAAGGGCGCGCGCCAAGGCGAAAACCCGCGGACGGCAGATCCGTTTCCTGATGGGGGATGCGGAAAATACCATGGAAGCCGATGCGTCCTACGACGTCGTCACCAACCGGCATCTGGTCTGGACGCTGGTCGATCCGCTCGCCGCCTTCCGCGAATGGCATCGGGTGCTGAAGCCGGGTGGGAAGCTGCTGGTGGTTGACGGCGATTTCGTCAATCCGGGTCTGGTCGCGAAGCTTGCCAAGCGCCTGGCCGTCATGGTTTCCCGCTTCACAGGAGAAAGCGGCAAGCCGCAGAACGGGCCGGCGGCCGGGGCGATGACCGAGACCCACCAGAGCATCCTCTCCCGCGTCTATTTCTCGCAAGGCGCGCGCGCCAAAGCGGTGGCCGACCTGTTGCGGGAGGCCGGTTTCTCGACCGTCACAGTCGATACCGACATGAGGGCGATCCATCGCACACAGAAGAAGAATTTCAGTTTCCTGAAGGGCCTCGAACGCGCCACCCAGCACCGCTACGCCATTTGCGCGGTGAAATGAGGACTGGGCCGATACCGGCAGGAGTGCGCGGCGGTTTGCTTGCCGCAAAATGCGTAATGCAAAGAACTGGCGGGCGCTTGGAAAAGAAGGCCCGCGTGCCGGTTCACTTCTTCATGGCTATCCCGGCTTCTACGGCTGCGGCGATGAAGGCCTGACGGGCGTCCTCGTCCGTCTTCTTGCCGGCCTGCACAGCGGCGCAGACCAGAAGCGCACGGTCGAGCGCCGGTCCGTCCTCGGTCGGCCAATCCTCGATCATCGCCCAGGAGGCTGCCTCCGTCGTGTCGATTGTCACGTCGCTGCCGTCTTCGCCGAGCGCGAGAATGACAGGGGTTTTCCAGGGCTTGTTCATCGGGCGCGCTTTCGGAATGGGAGAGGCAGTCGTTGCCCCTCCGGAATGTCGAAGCGCTTCTTACACAAGTTACGCCTTCACCGCCACGACGAAGAAGCGCGGGAATTTCAGGAGCACCCGGCCGTCGGCCATGGGCGGATAAGCCTGCCGGATGCGGTCGGTATAATCGGCAAGAAAGGCGGCCTCGTTTTCGGCCCCGGCAGCGGTGAGATAGGGGCGAAGCCCGGTGCCCTTCACCCATTCGACGATCGCCTCGGCATTGGCCATTGGGTGATAGTAGATCGTGTGCCAGACATCCACACGGGAGGCCTTCGGCGACAGCCGTTCCATGTAGCTCGCGGGGGAGGGCAGGCGCGCGCGCCGCAGGCGTCCTCCGGCGAAGGTGTCCTTCCATGGCCCGGCGGCGCCCGTTTCCTCCATCAGGAGATGGGTCGGCTGGTCGAGATTGTCGGGCATCTGCACGGCGAGCACGCCACCGGGTGTCAGGTGATCCATGAGGCGAGCGAGCAGCGAAAGGTGATCGGGAAGCCACTGGAACACGGCGTTGGCATAAAGGACATCAACGGGCTGCGGCGGCGTCCAGCTGCCAAGGTCTGCCTGAAGGAAAGGCGTACCGGGCAGCCGCTTGCGCGCCTTGGCCAGCATGTCGTCGTCGCTGTCCAGCCCGGTGACGGCAGCCTTGCCGAACCGTTCGATCAGAAGCTCGGTCGAGTTTCCGGGGCCGCAGCCCAGATCGAATACATGGCCAGCCTCGCCAAGCGGCACTTGCGCGAGGAGATCGCGGGCGGGCCGCGTGCGTTCATCCTCGAATTTCAGATATTGTTCGGCTGACCATGCCATGACGTTCTCCCTGAATTGATGTCATCCATGTCTGGCTGGCACTGGCGACAATATTACGACGGCAGGCTCTCCAGTGAGGGCAGGATGAGGTCCGGTCCGTGATCGGCATATTCGTCCGGCAGTCCGGCGCGGTTGATCCACACCGTGCGGAAGCCGAATTTCTTTGCGCCTGCGATGTCCCAGCGGTTCGACGACTGGAAGGAGACGGCATGGGGATAGAGCCGGTAACCGGTCGTCACCATGTCATAGGTCTGGGGCGCCGTCTTGTAGGCGCGGATTGCATCGACAGAGAAGACGTCGTCGATCACCGTGTCCAGTGCGGCGTTCTTCACGGCCGCCGCCAGCATGTCGGGCGAGCCGTTGGAAAGGATCGCGACCTTCGCGCCCTGCGCCTTGAGGCTTTTCAGCACCGCCGGCACTTCCGGATAGCAGTCGAGCTTCCAGTAGGCCGAAAGCAGGTCGGCGCGCAGCGAGCGGTCGACCTCCGGCATGCGGGCGAAGGTATAGTCGAGCGCCTCTTCGGTGAGATTCCAGAAGTCGCGATAGCTGCCCATCAACGTGCGCACCCAGGAATATTCCAGCTGCTTGGCGCGCCACATCTCGGAGAAGCGCAGGTGATCGGGACCGGCCCGTTCGGCATGACGGCGCACGGCCGCATGCACGTCGAACAGGGTGCCATAGGCATCGAAGACATAGGCTGCTGTCATCTGTTCCCCACCTGGGTCAAAAATATGTCGCGCAAAGTGTTAAGCGGTTTTGCGGCAGCGGCATGCGATGAAACAAAAACCTGCCGGTACGCCGGATCGAAGGCGAACCATCGCCCGACTATGCCACGTCGCGGCGGCGGCGCGAAGGCGTGCGATCGATCACTAATTTTGATCGATATATTTGACAAGCTGTTGATTCAACGAAAAGATCTTGCGCACCGAAAAGCCCGCGCCACGGATTGTTGCCAATTGGCTTTCCAGGGGGAGTTTGCCCTTGACCTCGAGGCTTCGCCTGCCCTTGATGGCTTCAACGACAAGAACAGGAGACCGCCATGGCCGTCGATACATCCGCCCGCACCGTAACCTGGACCTATGTTGACGGAGACTGGATCTCCGGCAATCCTCCGCTCATCGGGCCGGTGTCGCATGCCATGTGGCTGGGTTCGACGGTGTTCGACGGAGCCCGCTGGTTCGACGGCATCGCACCGGATCTCGACCTGCATTGCCAGCGCATCAATCGTTCGGCCTTGTCCATGGGCATGAAGCCGACGGTGGCGGCGGAGGATATCGAGAAGCTCGCCTGGGAAGGCGTCAAGAAGTTCGACGGCAAGACGGCAATCTACATCAAGCCGATGTACTGGGCCGAGCATGGCGCGCCGTTCTCGGTCGTCGCCGCCGATCCGGAATCGACCCGCTTCGCCCTTTGCCTGTTCGAGGCTCCGATGAACTCGGCGAAGCCCTCGTCGCTGACGCTCTCGCCTTTCCGTCGCCCGACGCCGGAAACGGCCATGACCGGCGCCAAGACCGGCAGCCTTTATCCGAATTCCGGCCGCATGATCCATGAGGCTCACCAGCGAGGCTTCGACAACGCGCTGGTGCGCGACATGAACGGCAATGTCGTCGAGACGGCATCCTCCAATGTCTTCATGGTCAAGGACGGCGTGGTTCTGACGCCGGTTGCAAACAGCACCTTCCTCGCCGGCATTACCCGCGCCCGCATCATCGGTCTGCTGCGTCAGGCGGGTTTCGATGTGCGTGAGGTGACGCTTTCGGTCGAGGACTTCATGAACGCCGACGAAGTCTTCACCACCGGTAACTATTCCAAGGTGGTTCCGGTTGTCCGTCTCGACGATCGCCAGTTCCAGGAAGGCCCGGTCGCCCGCAAGGCTCTCGACCTCTATATGGACTGGGCGCGTTCGACCCACGGCACCGACGGCTGATAGACGCGCTGCCGGCGGCGCGTGGGGGAGGGGAAATCACTCCCACTCGTCGTCGGCTTCCTCTTCCGTCGTCCTGGCGCGGCTCTTGCCGAAGAAGCCCTCGAAACGCAGGAATATGCCGTACATGAACAGCGTCATGGCGGCCATGGCGAACCACGTGATCGCATAGGACAGATGCGAATTGCGGAAATTGAGCACGGTCATGCCGCCGCGCGGCCATGCCTTCGGATCCGATCCGGCCTCCTGATCGACGAAATAGGGTGCGGCGGGAGAAAGCCCGAGCGTCTCGGTGATCGAGCCGATATCGCGGCGGAACCACTTGCGTCCTTCGGCATCGTTGGGGCGTGAAAACAGCCAGCCGCGATCTTCCGAAATCCTCAGCAGCCCGTCTATGGTCACCAACCCCTGCGGCGGCGTGCGCTTCGCAGGGTCCTTCAGGTCCTCCGGCACGAAGCCCCTGTTGATCATGACCACGGTGCCGTCGTCGCGCTTCAGCGGCGTCAGGATCCAGTAGCCGGGACCGAGAACGGTCGGCGTGTAGATCTGCACCTCGTCCTCGTTGAGGAAGGTGCCGGTCAGCGTGACGTGGCGGTATTCGTCGTTGCTTTGGGTGATCGAGCCCCAGTCTGCCTCACCGGGAGCGGGGACGGCGGGTGCAGCGACCCGCGCGTCGACGTTCTGGATCAGATCCAGCTTCCAGTACAGCCGGTGCACCTGCCACATGCCGAGCGATATGAAGCCGGCGGTCAGAAGGGCTGCAAGCGCCATAACGATCCAGAAGCGCGGGCGGATGATGATCGCCTTGATGTCGGGTGTCTTGCGGTCGGCCATGGCAAGCGGTCCTTGAAACGAAGCGGGCGCCATTTTGGCGCCCGCAAGTGTCGTCAATGCGTCTGATGTTCGGTGCCCGGTTCCGGCGCAATGCCGGTCGTCTCGCCATCGCCCATCACCTGCTGCATCGCGTCGTTGCCCATGGGCATCATGTTCGCGTTCATATTGTGCATGACCCAGAGCGAACCCGCCAGCACGATCATCAGGATGATGACGGTGAGCATGGTGGACGCCATGGTCCAGCCTTCTTCCTGGCTGTTGTTCAGGTGCAGGAAGTAGATGAGATGCACGATGACCTGCACGGCGCCGAGGCCCATGATGATCGCGATCATCGCAGTCTTGCTGATCTCGACTTCGGCCATGACTAGGCCGAAGGGGATGATGGTCAGGATCGCGGCGAGCGCGAAACCGATCATCAGGGTCGAGTGGCTGCCGTGGCCGCCGTGATCGCCATGGCTGTCATGGCCGCCATGGGCGTGGTCTGCGTGAGCGGTGGAGTGGCTGTTGGAGCTCATTGTACGATCCCCACGAGATAGACGAAGGAGAAGACACCGATCCAGATCAGGTCGAGGAAGTGCCAGAACATGCTGAGCGTCGTCAGACGGCGGCGGTTGGCTTCGACCAGACCGCGCTGGCTGACCTGGATCATCAGCGTGACGAGCCAGATGAGGCCACCGGTGACGTGAACGCCGTGGGTGCCGACCAGCGTGAAGTAGGCCGACAGGAAGCCCGAACGCTGCGGACCGGCGCCGATCTCGATCAGGTGATGGAACTCATAGATTTCCATGACGATGAAGCCGAGACCGAGCACGCCGGTGACGGCGAGCCAGCGAAGGACGCCGGCCTTGTTCGACTTGTCCATCTGCAGCATGGCGAGACCGAAGGTGATCGACGACAGGAGCAGCAGGACGGTTTCGGCCAGCACGAAGCCCGGCTCGAACAGGTCGGCCGGTGCCGGGCCGCCCGCAAAGGAGCGGCCGAGCACGGCATAGGTGGCGAACAGGCATCCGAAGATGATGCAGTCGCTCATCAGGTAGATCCAGAAGCCGATCGAGGTCGGGCTGCTGTGGTGGCCGTGATCGTCGTCTTCTTCGACGACGGTGACGGGAGAGTTGATCTTGACTGCTATGTTCATGCCAGCGCCTCCTTGCTCAGCGCTTCCTGCTTGGCGATCTCTTCGACCGGGATGTAGTAGTCGCGGTCATAGTTGAAGGTGTGGGCGATGCCGGTAACGAGCGCGGCGAGGAAGGCGAGAGCCGCCAGCCACCAGATGTACCAGATCAGCGCGAAGCCCAGGACCAGCGAGAAGAACGACAGGATAAGGCCCATCGAGGTTCCCTTCGGCATGTGGATCGGCCGGTATGTCGTCGACCAGCGGAAGCCTTCCTTCTTCATGCTCCACCAGGCGTCGATGCCATGGACACGAATCGTCTGCGGGAAGTTGTAGGGCGCCGGCGGAGAGGTCGTTGCCCATTCCAGCGTACGGCCGTTCCACGGATCGGGACCGCAGCGCAGGGCTTCGCGGTTCTTGATCGAGACGGCGATGCCGATGAAGGTGGAGGCGATGCCGAGTGCGATCAGGACTGCGCCGAAGGCGGCTACGATGAAGTAGATCTGCCAGGCGGTGTCCATGTACTGCGATACGCGGCGGGTAACGCCCATCAGGCCGAGCGCATAGAGCGGCATGAAGGCGAAGTAGAAGCCGACGAACCAGAACCAGAACGAACGCTTGCCCCAGGTGTCGTCAAGCTTGAAGCCGAACGCTTTCGGCCACCAGTAGGTGATCGCGGCGAAGACCCCGAAGACCACGCCGCCGATGATGACGTTGTGGAAGTGGGCGATGAGGAACAGCGTGTTGTGCAGCTGGAAGTCGACCGGAGGAACCGCGAGCAGAACGCCCGTCATGCCGCCGATGGTGAATGTCACCAGGAAGCCGACCGTCCAGAGCATCGGAACTTCCATCCGTACCCGGCCCTTGTAGATGGTGAAGAGCCAGTTGAAGATCTTGGCGCCCGTGGGGATCGAGATGATCATCGTGGTGATGCCGAAGAAGGTGTTGACGTTGGCGCCGGAGCCCATCGTGAAGAAGTGGTGGAGCCAGACGACGAACGACAGGACCATGATACAGGCGGTCGCATAGACCATCGAACGGTAGCCGAAGAGCGGCTTGCCCGAGAAGGTGGCGACGATTTCCGAGAAAACGCCGAACATCGGCAGGATCAGGATGTACACTTCCGGGTGGCCCCAGATCCAGATGAGGTTGACGTACATCATCGGGTTGCCACCAAGGTCGTTGGTGAAGAAGTGCGTGCCGATGTAACGGTCAAGCGTCAGCATGGCGAGCGTTGCGGTCAGGACCGGGAACGCGGCGACGATCAGGACGTTGGCGCAGAGCGAGGTCCAGGTGAAGACCGGCATGCGCATCATGGTCATGCCCGGCGTGCGCATCTTGAAGATGGTCGCGATCAGGTTGATGCCCGATAGCGTCGTACCCACGCCTGCGATCTGCAGCGCCCATAGGTAATAATCCATCCCCACCCCGGTTGAGTAGGCGGCACCCGACAGCGGCGGATAGGCAAGCCAGCCGACGCGTGCGAATTCACCGACGAACAGCGAGATGTTGATGAGGATCGCACCGGCAGCCGTCATCCAGAACGAGAAGTTGTTCAGGAACGGGAAGGCCACGTCACGGGCGCCGATCTGCAGCGGCATGACATAGTTCATCAGGCCGGTGATCATGGCCATGGCCATGAAGAAGATCATGATGACGCCGTGGGCGGTGAACACCTGGTCATAATGGTGCGCAGGCAGGAAGCCTTCGGCCCCGCCGGCCGCCATGGCCTGCTGGGCGCGCATCATCAGGGCGTCGGCGAAGCCGCGGACGAACATGATGAACGCCATGATGATGTACATAATGCCGATCTTCTTGTGATCGACGGAGGTGAACCACTCGTTCCAGAGGTAACCCCACTTGCCGAAATAGGTGACCGCGCCGAGCAGCGCGATGCCACCCAGCACGACGGCACAGAAGGTGCCGACGAGGATCGGCTCGTGAAGCGGGAGGGCGTTAAGATCCAGCCGCCCGAAGATCAGGTGCTGAAGGTTTTCAGAGAGCATTTGCAGCTCCTTTCTCGGGGGCGAGCGACATGGCGGCAGCCGCGGCGCTGATCAGGGTCTCGGAGGTGCAGAGCTGGTTGATTGCTGCTGCCTTGGCGATCGTCTCGGCGCTCGGGGTCTCGCGCTGGGAGGTGATCAGTTCGCCATGGCCATCCTGTGCCCGGTGTTCGTCGTATTCGTAGAGGCCCTTGTCCTTCAGGCCGTCGAGGCCGCCGCCGCCCTGCTCGTCCTGCATCATCATCTGATGCATGCAGACCTTGCCGGGTTCGACACACAGACCAACGATACGCTGGAACAGATCCGGCATCACGCCGGCATAGTGAGCTACCGGAACGGAGAAGGACGGCTTGTCCAGCTCAAGATAGGCATCCTGGGTCAGCTCGACGCCGCTGCCGCGAACCTTGGAAACCCAGGTGTCGAAGTCGGCATCGGTCATGGCGAGCGTCTGGAATTCCATCTGCGAGTAGCCGGGACCCGAATAGTTGGCCGAGCGGCCGTAGAAGGTACCGGGCTTGTCGGCGATCATGTGCAGCTTCGTTTCCATGGCCGGCATGGCATAGATCATGCCCGCGAGCGCCGGTACGGAGAAGGCGTTCATCATCGAGGAAGCGGAGAGCTTGAGGTTGACCGGACGACCGGCCGGAATGGCCAGCTCGTTGACGGTCGCCACACCCTGCTCGGGATAGATGAACAGCCACTTCCAGTCGAGCGCGACGGCTTCCACTTCGATCGGCTTGCCGAAGCTTGCCTCGAGCGGCCGGTAGGGGTCGAGCCTGTGGGTGTAGATGTAGGTCAGCGTACCGAGGGCGGCGATGATCAGAACCGGAACGCCCCAGATGAAGATTTCGAACTTCGTCGAATGATCGAACTCGGGTTCGTAGTCGGTGTTGTCGGGCCGGTTGGCGCGGTAGCGCCACGGAAAATAGACGCCCATGATCATCACGGGGATGATGATGATCAGCATCAGCAGGGTCGAGTAGATCAGCAGATCGCGCTGTTGTTCCGCGACCCAGCCGGCCGGATCGAGCAGCACGTAGTTGCAGCCCGAAAGCAGCGACGCCGCTGCAAGAACGGGCGCGATGCGCAAGGTCTTCTTGAGAATGGTCATATCGTTCTTCATGGCGAGCAAGAGCACTCCTGCTTCGCCCGAGGCGACGCAGGTTGGCGGTTGTTGCTTGACGGCCGGCGGCCGAAGTTCCGACCGCGCGACCGTCCGTTATGAAGAAAAAGCTTGGGAGGATCTTCTTCGGAGGCCTTCCTGCTCCCATTTTTGAAAAAGGTTAAGTGGCCACCCTGTGACAAATCGTCACAAATGAGACCGTTGCAGGCGGTACCGATCACTTTTGCTTGATGAATTTGCCACAAAAGTGAGGAAAAATAGACGTTTATCAAATCTGACAGCGGGAGAGGTCAAGGTGTCGCAGCGTGCGCATTGATCCCGATCAAACCGTGGAAAACCACCCCGAGGCCGCTTGCCTGTCGCAGTCCGGAACATTCTCCACCCCGTCGGATTTCGCCTTGATCGCCGCGCTGCCCCTCTCTATCTCTCTTTGAAGTCAACATGTTTTCCTTGCGAAGGAAGGTTCTGCCTTGTCCGTCTTCAACAATCTGCCCGCTGCCCCGAGTGCTGCCAAAAAGCCCGTCACCGACACCCGGCACAGCATCACCCGCACCGACGATTATGCCTGGATGCGAGCCGACAACTGGCAGGCGATGTTCAAGGACCCTAGCCTGCTCGATGCGGAACTGCGCAAGCATCTGGAAGCCGAAAACGCCTATATGGAAGCGGCGATGGCTGATACCAAGGACCTCCAGAAGGTGCTGTTTGCCGAAATGAAAGGCCGTATCAAGGAGGACGATTCGTCCATCCCGATGAAGGACGGCCCCTATGCCTACGGCACCGCCTTCGTCACCGGCGGCGAGCAGCCGCGCTATTTCCGTATTCCCCGCGACGCTGACCACAAGGACGAGTCGGGTCGGAAGCTTCTGCTCGACGGCGATAAGGAGGCCGCCGGCAAGGACTATTTCCGTCTCGCCGGCATCGATCATTCGAGCGACCATGCCTTCGGTATCTGGGGTTATGACGACAAGGGCTCGGAATATTTCACGCTGCGTGTGCGCAATCTCGAAACCGGCGAGGATCTGCCTGACGTGATCGAAAACACCGGCGGTGGCGGTGCATGGGCGCCGGATGGCAAGAGCTTCTTCTATACGCTGCAGGACGGGAACCACCGTCCGTCCAAGGTCTTCCACCATATCATCGGCCAGCCGCAGTCCGCGGACCGGCTCGTCTATGAAGAAGAAGATCCCGGCTTCTTCATGGGTGTCGGCGGCTCGCTGCTCGATGACTACATCTACATCGATATCCACGACCACGAGACCTCGGAATATTACCTGCTCTCGACCAAGGACCTGACGGCGGCGCCGAAGCTGGTGGCAAAGCGGGAGGAAGGCATCGAATATTCGATGACCGAAGGCGGCGATGTCTTCTATATCCTCACCAACGACGGCGGCGCCAAGGACTTCAAGATCATGGAGGCCCCGGTCGAAGCGCCGGGCAAGGCGAACTGGAAGGAGATCGTCCCGCACGAGCCGGGTCGCCTGATCCTTTCCCACATGGCGTTTGCCCGCCATCTCGTCTGGCTGGAGCGCCGCGACGGCCTGCCGGTCATTATGATCCGCGACCGCAAGTCCGGCGAGGAGCATGCCATCGCATTCGCCGAGGAGGCCTATTCGCTCGGCCTGCAGGGTGCTGCCGAATACGACACCGACGTCATCCGCTTCTCCTATTCGTCGATGACGACGCCGTCGCAGCTCTTCGACTACAACATGGCGACCCGCGAGCGCGTGCTCCTGAAGACCCAGGAAGTCCCCTCGGGTCATAATCCGGATGACTACGTCACCCGCCGCGTCTTTGCCGAAGCCCATGACGGCGAGAAGGTGCCGGTCACGCTCCTCTATCGCAAGGATACGAAGCTCGACGGTTCCGCACCCTGCCTTCTCTATGGTTACGGCGCTTACGGTATTACCATCCCGGCCGGCTTCAACACCAATTGCCTGTCGCTCGCCGATCGCGGCTTCGTCTATGCCATCGCCCATATCCGCGGCGGCAAGGACAAGGGCTTCTCCTGGTATGAAGACGGCAAGATGGAAAAGAAGGTCAACACCTTCAAGGATTTCATCTCCGCTGCCGATCATCTGGTGAAGGAAGGCTTCACGTCTTATGAAAACATCATCGCCGAGGGCGGTTCCGCCGGCGGCATGCTGATGGGCGCGGTCGCCAACATGGCGCCGGAGAAATTCGCCGGCATCATCGCCGCCGTTCCCTTCGTCGATGTCCTGAACACCATGCTCGACGATACGCTGCCGCTCACCCCGCCGGAATGGCCGGAATGGGGCAACCCGATCGAGTCGGAAGAAGAATATCGCTGGATCGCCGCCTACTCACCCTATGACAATGTCGGTGAGAAGCCCTATCCGCCGATCCTCGCGCTCTCCGGCCTCACCGACCCGCGCGTCACCTATTGGGAACCGACCAAGTGGGTGGCGAAGCTGCGCGAGAAGACGACGGGTGAAGCCCCGATCCTTCTGAAGACCAATATGGCCGCCGGCCACGGCGGCAAGTCGGGCCGCTTCCAGCGCCTCGAGGAAATCGCCTTCGAATACGCGTTTGCTATCAAGGTGGCGGGGAAGATGTAACGGCTGACGCATCGCGGCCCTTTTCGGGGCGCGATGCGTCAGGATTTAAAGGGAGCCCATGGCATGACCGTACACGTTGCCTTACTCCGGGCCGTCAATGTCGGCGGGACCGGAAAGCTCCCGATGAGTGAGTTGAAGGCGCTCGCGGAAGGTCTTGGGCTCCGCGACGTCTCGACCTACATCCAGAGCGGCAACCTGATCTTCCGCGACGATGAAGACGCTGCGTCCGTGGCGGGACGGCTCGACGCCGCGTTGGGTGAGAAACTCGGAAAGCCGCCGGGCGTTTTCGTCCGCAGCGCGTCGGAACTCGACGCCATCCTTGCGTCCAATCCCTTTCCTGACGCAACTCCCAGCCAATTGCTGGTGACCTTCTTCGCAGAACCTCTGCCGGACAACGCGCTGTCTGGTCTTGTGGCGCCTGATGGCGAGGAGGTCGTCGTGCTCGGTCGCGAGATCTATGTACACTATCCGATCGGTGCCGGCCGGTCGCGGCTGAAACTGCCGGTTCTCAAGCTAGGCACGGCGCGCAACATCAATACGGTGGCAAAGCTGTCGCAAATCGCGCACGCCCTCGGTGAGGTCTGATCCGGACCGCAGCATTCCTTCAGGCAGAAGACAGGTCTTGCGGCGCGGGGTTGTTACCCGGCGGCGGCCTCGTTGTGCTCGTGCCGATTCGTTACGTCGTTCGCGCTTTTGAATTTTAGGCAAGTCTTGTCTGCGTCTTCCGCTTGGGCGACGCAAGCTTCGCGCAAGCTTCAGTGGTTAACGATTAGTTAACTTTTGAAACGAGAGCTTCCGACATGCGAATCGACAGCAGTCTGAACAGCTATTATTACCAGAACCGATACATCCCGACCTCCATCGAGGGTGAGGATGGCGCCAGTGAGCAGGCGCCCGTTTCCACTCCGCGCGGTGTTGGTTCGAGTGGTTTCAGCAACTCGCTGGTTTCCAATTCGCTCGCGAGCGCGCTTTGGGTCGTTGAAGGCGGGCGCAAGCCCGTGCCGTCGATAACGCAGCGCGTTATGGTGTCGGATGACCGTAGCGACGCCCAGAAGGTCGAGGACCTCTACCGGGAATACGAGCCGAGCCTCGATGAATACGACGCCTGAGGGGGCGCTCATCCATGGATAGTCCAGAGGCGCCTTCGGCGCCTTTTTCGTGTCGGCAAGCCTGCTTCTTGATTCCACGAGCGGTGCGTCCTAATTTCTCTAGAGACTAGAGATTTTGAGGGCGCAAGAGGACGCAGGAATGTTTTCGATTGGAGATTTGTCCCGGCGCACCGGGGTCAAGGTGCCAACGATCCGTTATTACGAGCAGATGGGCCTGATTGCGGCGGCCGACCGCACGGAAGGCAATCAGCGTCGATACGAGCAGGCCGATCTCGAGCGGCTCGCCTTCATCCGCCACGCCCGCGATCTCGGTTTCCCGATCGATGCAATCCGCGAGCTGTTGGCCTTAAGCCGCCATCCCGACGAACCCTGCGAGCGCGCCGACGATATCGCCCGTGAACAACTGGTCGAGGTGCGCGAGAAGATCGCCCGCCTCAGGAAGCTGGAGGATGAACTGGAGCGCATCGCCTCCCATTGCGGGGGGCATAGCGTTGGCGATTGCTATGTCATTCGAGCGCTGTCCGACCACGGTCTCTGCAACCACGAGCATTGAGGAGATAGGCATGCCGGTGATCAGGCAGGAGGATGCTCCGCTGGAGCAGGAAGACGGCAAGGGTCCGAACGGCGAACTTGGCCCCTACAGCGCGAGACTGCTCAGCGATGCCGGCGGGCTGACCCAGTTTGGCGCCTTCATCGAAACGCTTCCGCCCGGTTCCCGCTCGTCTCGCAAGCACTGGCACGAGCGCGAGGACGAATTCGTTTTCGTCCTTTCAGGAACGGTCACCCTGCACGAGGGTGACGTGATCGCCGAGATGAAAGCCGGTGACAGCGCAACCTTCAAGGCAGGCGTTGCAGCAGGTCATTGCCTGGAAAATCGCTCGGACGGCCCGGTCAGCTATCTCGTCGTCGGCACGCGCTCGCCCGACGAGGTGGTGCATTATTCGGATGAGAACCTGAAATTGACGAAGATCGGCTTCGTCAAGCATTGGACCGACCGGGAAGGCAATCCCATCGTCCGGTAGTCTTCGTATCAGGTCGATACCGACCGGAAAAAGCTGATCGAGCGGGATATGGCTTTTGGCAGGGCGGTGGTGTGATCGCCCTCGATCCGGCTGGCCTCGATCGGAAGCCCGGCGGCCTTCGCCCGCTTTTCCATCAATCTGGCGCCCTGGTTGAGATGCGGCTCCTTGGTGCCGTGCATCAGATAGGTAGGGCATTTGAGGCTTTGTGCATAACAAAGAGCGGTGCGAACCTCGAACTCGCGGACATCGCTGTCGTCGAAGCGGATATCCTCCGGATAGCGCCGGAAAAAGCGGAAGGCATTGGGATTGCCGGAAATCGGGACGGCGGCGCGGAACCGGTTCGACGCCATGGCCGACAGCATGGTGAGCGTACCGCCGATGCTGTGGCCGGCGATGAACAGGCGGTTGCCATCGACGCCCGGCATGCCGGCGAGATGATCGGCTGCGGCCAGGACGTCGCTCACCTCGTTGTAGAAGCCGGAAAAGGAGCCCGCCTGGCCGTTTTCGCCCCGCACCGTCGGCATCATGACCATGTAGCCGGAGTCGATATAGGGCTTCATCAGCGTCCAGTGGCCGGTCCCCATGGCATTGCCGCCATGCAGGAACAGGACGCCGGGGCGCAGCTTGTGCGACGGCTGGTGTTTCGAAACCCATGCCGCAAGATGCAGGTTGCCGTTGTGACCGGAGGTATAGAAGATGCGCTCCGCATTGGCGGGAGGATCGAGCGGCTCGTATTTGTCCGGTGCCGGCCCCTTGGTCAAAAGATGGGTGCGGAAGGCCTGGCGATCGTGCGCATAGTCCCTGCCGATCAGCGGCGGGTTCACGGGTGTATCGAGCGCGCTGGCGATGTCGGGCAGCATCAGCGTGCCGAGAAGTCCACCGAGAACGGCTCGGCGCGAGATTGTTTTTTCGAAATTCCGATCAGACGTCATGACAGCGATCCACAAGATCCAAGCCCCGCTATTTTTGCGCGCTTTTCGGCAAAGGCAAGGCACGATGACGTTACGATTCTGCAGAAAACGCCTGCTTCGGCACGCTCATGTTTCGGCCGTTGACAATCGATTGAAATGGGTGCATTGCATGCAGCCATGATCGACGCACGCGCACTCATCTCCTGCACGTATTTTTGGGCCTACCGGTAACCGGCGGCCCGACAGATCATCTTGTCAACAGGCCGCCGTCAGGCGGCCTTGTTGTTTTCAGCAGCTTCCCCTGATGGCGGTAACCGAAAAAGGGAAGCGAACATGACTGAAGATACCGATATCACCCTCCCACGGCCCCCGGTCGTCATCATCCGCGCGGCGAAACGTCAGGACCTGCCGGCGCTCAACGAGATGATTGCCTCGCTCGCCGCCCATCATGGCGACGCCTCTGCCATGACGCCGGAAAAGCTGGAGCGCGACCTCTTCGGTCCCATGCCATGGATCTCCGCCCTTGTCGCCGATAGTGGCGAAGGCCTGATCGGCTACGCCATTCTCGTGCCGCTCTACAAGGCGCAGGAAGCCAAGCGCGGCATGGACCTGCATCACCTCTATGTCCGTGACGGCCAGCGCGGCAACGGCATCGGCCAGCATCTCGTCGCACGTGCGAAAGAGATGGCGCGCCAGTCCGGTTGCGACTACCTTTCCGTCAGCGCCGCCACCGGTAACTTCGCAGCCCATCGTTTCTACGAGCACATGGATTTCGTGCCGCGTCCGGTAACGGGCATGCGCTACATGCAGGCCCTGTCCTGAATATAAAAGCCCTGATTGTCGAGGCCCTGAGTCTCGACCGCATAAAAAACGCTGTTCGCCGAAGGAATATCGCATGCCCCGCATTATCGTCGCCCTGCAGGATGATTTCGCCGATTGGGAACCCGCACTCCTGATGGCCGCCGCGCGCTACTATCTGGATTGTGAGGTTCTCACAGCCTCGCCGGATGGCAAGCCGGTAACCTCGATGGGCGGTCTCAAGGTGACGCCCGACATCAGCTTTGCCGAAATCGATCCGGCCAGCTCCGATGCGCTGGTCATTCCCGGCGGCTATGCCTGGGAAAAGGGCAAGGCTTTCGATTTTTCCGAACTTGCGAACGGCTTCCATGCGAAGGGCAAGGTCGTCGGCGGCATCTGCGCGGCCGCAAGCGCGCTTGCGGCGACCGGCGTTCTGGATGGTGTCGCCCATACCGGCAATTCGCTTGCCTCGCACCGCAAATATCCCGGCTATCACGGCGCCGGGCGATATGTCGACCGGCCGCAGGCTGTCTCCGATGGCGGCATCGTGACCGCGCCCGGCAATTCGCCGGTGACGTTTACCCAGGAAGTGCTGAAGGCGCTGGGCCTCTGGGTGCCGGCCGCCGAGAGCGAAATCGCGGCATTCTCCGCCGAGCATCGCTGATATGAAACGGCCTAAAACGCCTCCAGCGCACGGCGGATGTCGCGGCTGTTCAGGCTGAAGGCATCGCCCGCGGGTCTTCCGCGTCTGAGCTTGCGATCGGCGGCGAGAAGGAAGGCCGGGTGGTGCTGGCCGAACCAGTCCATACAGTCCTGAGGTGTCGGGGACGTCTGTCCGGTCAGGCTGCGAAACGCCAGACGGTGGACGAAGCCGCGGCAGGCGGAAGCTTCATGCAGGAAGACCAGCGCATCGATATCGATGCGCCAGTCGAATTCGGGGCAGGGTGTGCCTGCCATATCGGATCAGGCTTCGAAGCGGCGGCGGAAATAGCCGCTCAATGCGCCGAGCAGCGCCCAGAAGAAAAGGCTGGTCATCGTTGCGACCACCACGAAGCGATGGGACATCGCTTCCGGCGCGAGCGCATGCTCGCCTTCCGGCGGCACGGGTGCGCCAATGATATGCGGCAGGGCGATCAGCACGATTGCGAGAGCCGCAGCCCAGGGCTTGCGCTGGAAGAACAGCAGGCCGAGGCCGGCGGCCGTCGCTGCCGCGGTGCCGATCCACCAGACCTGACGCTCGAAGAGCGGGGCGGCCGGTGTGCCCGGAAGTTCCGGATGCAGGCCGAAGCCGGGCGCCAGCATGAATACGACGAAACCGCAAAGGCCCCATATGAGGCCGTGCCGCCAGTCGCTCTCCTTGCCGGAAATCTGCATCAGGCCGTTGATCACCAGCGCAAAGCCGATGGCCGTCAGCACATTGGCAGCGAAGGTGTAGGCGTTGCGCTCGAAGCCGTCTGCGGGCGCCCAGGCCTCCGGGTCGTGATGATGGTCATCTGCCTCGGTGGTCGTTGCGGCGGCGGTGCTGGCGTGGTCGTGGCCTTCCGTGGCCGCGCCGGCGTCATGGCTGTGGCCTTCGTCGGCGCCACCGGTCTCGAAGACCTCTGCGGCGAGGATAAGCGGCGTCGTGCCGAGAAACTGCGCGAGCGTCACAGCCGTCCCGGCGATCAGCCCGACCAGCACCGAAGTGAAGACGAGCGAACGTAAAACTGACATGGAATTCCCCTCAAGGCATGTCGCGCAAAAGCGCGTCGCGGCTTTGCGGCAGCGACATGCGAAAAAACTAAGACTGAAAGCGCGCTGAGCGAACCTGAAGGTGCGCGACGTGCCTTAGTGGCAGGGGAACGCGTTGGCGTGGCGCGCATCGTGCGCGGCATTGTGCGCTGCTTCCATCGGCGAGAAACCGGTAAAGCCAACGATGAGCAGGCCGAAGAAGACGCTGAGAAGTGCCGGCGCGAAGCGGCTGACGCTGGACGAAGCGGATGAAGTGATGGTGGTCGCGGACATGTTTCCCTCCGAACGATGACGATGATGCCCGACGATCGAAGGGTGGAAAACGGGGCGAAGGTCGGTGGGGACAAGAAAATCCGGCGACCACGTCCTGTTTCCCGGACACCCCGTCCGGCAGGCGACAACAGGCGATGGCAGGTCTCCTGGCTTGCGGGTCATGACCCCTGAACTGCCTTCCCGGATCGCTCCAGTGGCGTTGTCGTTCAGGCGTTCGCCGCTCACAGTTGCGGGGGCAGCCACGAATCGAGCCCCGTCAGGGTCGTCCCTATCGTGTTCCCTATTAATCCCCGAAGCGCCGCTTCTGGGGAACCATCGGGAGCCACTATCGGAGGCTGCACAGGCCGTGTCAATCGCCAGTCATGCAACAGGTGCGAAATTCCAGGGGGTGAGGCGGTTCTACGTCAGTGCCGGACCGGAGGATTTTCCGACCATTTCTGCAGTGTCGTCTTGATCAGGATGAGCGCGGCCTGCTGCGCGTGATCTCGTTCGCGCGGATCGACGATGCCGGAAAGCCGCTTTTCGAAAGCGGTAACGGTCTCGTTCACCCAGCGATGCAGGGCAGGGTCGGGATAGCTGTCGAGCAACGAGCGCAATGCGCTTTCCATCCGACGTCGTTCGATGCTCATGCCGTTTTCGTTCTCCAAGTGACCGCGGACACTCTGTCGGGTGAGGCTTGCGCGGTGCTGTATTTTAGAATTGTCGCAGCGACGCTTCGGTTCGGGCGAGCTGATCCGGCGTCGCTTCCCGATCAGCCGGCAGGAGTGGGGCGCTTCTGACGAAGCGCCCCGCCTTCGGATCGAGTTTACTTCACCGCCGGTATAGCTTTCAGATAGGCGGCGATCGCCTCGCGGTCATCGGCGGTGATCGCCGCCATGTTCTTCTGCACCTCGACCATGGAGCCGCCAACGCTGTCGAAGTCGGGCGTGAAGCCGGTTTCGAGATAGCCGACGATATCACCCTCTGACCATGAGCCAATGCTTTCCGAGCCGGGCGTGATGTTGGGGATCTTGCCTTCGCCTTCCGGGTTCGGGCCGCCGGCCAGCCATTTGCCGGCCTCGAAGCCGCCAAGCGCGTCGCGCGGCGTGTGGCACTCGCCGCAATGGCCCGGCCCTTCGACCAGATACTGGCCACGCTTCAGCTTGTCGTCCCGAGCGGTGAGCGTGACGCGCGGCGCGTCGTTGAAATAGAGGAATTTCCAGCCGCCGAGAACAAGGCGGATGTTGAAGGGAAACGGAAGTTCATGCGCGGGCGCCACGGCGTCGCTGGCCGGCACGGTCCTGAGGAAGCCGTAGAGGTCGTTGATGTCTTTCGGCGACATCCGCGCATAGGAGCCGTAGGGGAACGACGGGTAAAGGTGTTCGCCGTTGCGACCGACGCCGCGGGTCATGGCGTCGCCGAATTCCGCAAGCGTCCAGCTGCCGATGCCGGCCGTCGGGCTGCTGGAAATATTGGGCGCGTGGAACGTGCCGAACGGGCTCTTCAGCGGCGCGCCGCCGGAAAGGATAAGCCGCGCATCGCCTTCCGCGCCGGGTGCCGCATGACAGCTTGCACAGCCACCGGCGAAAAACACGTCACGTCCGTTGACGAGATCCGGTTCGCCGAGATTCGCCCAATGCTCGGGATCCTGTCTCGTCGGTGCGGTGATGAACACGAAGGCAGCGGCTCCCGCCGCGCCAAGTGCGACCAGGGCGCCAAGTCCCTTCAGCAGTTTCGATGCCATGGCACCCTCCAGCATTTCTTGTCTTGTAAAACAACGCGGCGAAATGCCGGTGCCGTCCCTGCTTCACGCAAGGCGCGACGCCCGGCATTTCGCCTGACGCTTATTTCTTCAGGCGATAGGACTGGTGACAGTCGCCACAGGTGCTGCCGACGGCCTTCATGAGGGCGCCGACGCCTGCCTGATCGGCCGGCATGGCGGCGAGCTGCGCATCGGCGGCGGCGGAAAGGGCGTGTGCCTTCGCCTTGAAGTCATCCATGTTTTCCCAGATCTTCGGGCTGGCTTCGGTGTCGAGGCCGACTTCCGAGCCGGCCGGGAACTGGTCGGGGAATGCCTTGGCGACTTCCGACATCGTGGTCAGCGAAGCCTTCACGACCTCCGCATCGAAGGGCTTCTCGCCCTTGGCGATGGCGCCGATAGCGCCCATTGCACCACCGACCTTCTTCATCATCTCCTGCCGGACGACCTGCGGCTCGTTCGCAGCGATCGCGGCGCTCATCCCGAGACAGGCGATGGCGGCAGCGGTCAGGACAAGTTTTAGCTTCATCGATTTCTCCGTTTGTATCGGCCGGACGTGCCGGCGGTTCTGGGGGCGCCTGAGGGGCGTCTGGATGTTTGCAAAATTCACAAGGCGGAATGAAGTCACATTCCGGTGATGCCTGAAAATGATGTCAAAGATCTGATTTTTATTCAGAAATCTCTCTCGGAAGCTACATGCCCGAGGTTATTCCGTGGATAAGAGTGAATACGGCAGCGGCGATCAACAGGCCGCCGGCCGCGCGCCCGATCCAGATCGTCATGGCAGGTCGCCCGGCCAGCAGGTGGCGTGCTCTGTCGCCGGCCAGCGCTACCGCGCCATAGACGCCGCCCTGCACGGCAATGGTCATCAGCCCCAGTACGAGTCCTTGCGCAAGGATCGGCCCATAAGCGGGTTTCAGGAATTGAGGATAGACCGCGATCACGAAGAGATAGGCCTTGGGATTGAGCAGGCAGGTCGTCACCGCCCGCCGAAATGTGGTGAAGAGCGTAGTTGGCCCCGCCCTATCGACGGTACCGACGGTAATTGTACTTCTTGCTAGCGAAAGGCCGATCCACATCATGTAGATTGCGCCTGCAATCACGAGGGGCAGGAAGAGACGCGGAGCGTAAGCGACAAGGATGCCGGTGCCGAGCGTACCGTAAAGCGAATGCACTGTTCCGCCCGCCATCATGCCTGCCGTCGCGGTGAAGCCGGCCTTGCGTCCTCCGGTAAGCGCGCTTGCCAGGACATAGATCATGTCCATGCCCGGCACGATGACGATGCCGAGAACCAGCAGAAAGAACAGCCAGAGCGTTTGCGTGTAGTCCATGTCAGTATCCTCAGGTAAGAAAGTCCACCGGAGGTTAAAAATTTCCGGTTTCACAGGGGTTTGTGGGCTTTCTTAAAAGTCCCCAACTGACATCATTGTGTCAGTTGTCTCGCCGGGAGTTGAGGAAATGAGAAAGGCTTCGCGTCTCTTCGAGATCATTCAGATCCTTCGGCTTTCCCGCCATGCGGTCACTGCGGCCGAAATCGCCGAGCGGCTGGAGGTCACTCCCCGCTCGATCTATCGCGACATCGTCGCATTGCAGGCGATGCGCGTGCCGATCGAGGGCGAGCGTGGCCTTGGCTACATTCTGCGACCCGGTTTCGACCTGCCGCCCCTGATGTTTTCCGTCGAGGAAACCGAGGCGATCGTGCTGGGACTGGCCCTTCTGGATCGAACCGGGGATCGTTCACTCAAGGCGGCGGCGCGTACCGTCAACGACAAGATTTCCGCCGCCGTGCCGGAGCCGTTGAGGCGCAGCCTGCAGACACCGGTGCTGAAGGCCTGGGGAAGCGTGGCGGCCACTCCCGCGACGCTCGATCTTGCTGCCGTTCGCGGAGCTATCCGGGACGAGCAGGCCCTCGATCTGACCTATCGGGATGCCGGAGACCGCCAGACCGAGCGTCGTGTGCGGCCGATAGCGCTGATTTATTATTCGGATACCGTGAATCTTGTCGGCTGGTGCGAACTGCGTTCGGCGATCCGCAATTTTCGCGCGGATCGTGTTATGGTCTGTTCGCTGGCGCCGACTTTCTTCCGGGGAGAGGGGGATACGTTAAGGAGACGCTGGATGGATGGGTGGGTGGATGGTGCCGGGATGAAGTATTCCTGAGTGTGATTTTCCGGTTTTTGTGTTTTCTTAACAGCGAATTCCTAAGGTGATGCATCCGAAGGAGAGTTTGACATGATCGCGTCGGAAACGCAGGAGACGTGGCGTGAGGGATGGCGACATTGGCCGCTTGCGGCGGTGATCTCGCTTGTCGGGATCGTCCTCCTTGCCGTGCTGTTTGGCGTGATGCTCGGTCTTGTGGATCCCGATGCGGATATGTTTGCCGGCCGCAACCATGTGAATGTTTGGCTGGGATCCTCGCTGCTGCTCTCGGGAAATGCGATGGAGCTTTTTCGCGGGGCGGAAGTCTACTCTACCCATGTGCTCTCGGTGTTTGGGGTCGGGGCAGGCTGGCAGTACTGGAGCTATCTTCCCCATGCGCTGCTGGTTTTCGCGCCGTTTTCGCTGATGCCTTATCTGCCTTCGGCGCTCGTCTTCCTGATGGCGACGCTGGCGCTTTACGGTCACGCCGTCAGCCTGCAGGATCGCGATTTCCCGCCGTTCTCTGCACTGCTCCTGCTGCCCTTTCTTCTGGCCAATATCCTCGCTGCCGATAGCGGCTACCTGACCGCGGCCCTGATGCTTTACGGTCTCGGCCTTCGCGACCGCCATCCCGTGCTCGCGGGCATCGCCATCGGGGTGCTGACGATCAAGCCGCAGCTCGGCCTACTGCTGCCGGTCCTGTTGATCTTCGAGGGCAACTGGCGCACCTTCCTCGCCGCGGTGGCGACGGCTCTCGTGATGGTGGCGCTGTCGCTCGCGCTTGTCGGCGTGAATGGCTGGATCGGCTATGCCGCGTTCAACGCGCCCTACCAGATCTACCTGATGAACAATCTGGGAGGCTTCTTTCCCAATCTGGTGCCCTCTGTCTTCGGCTCCATGCGCAGCCTCGGCTTCCCCGCCGAAGCCGCCCGGCTGTTCCATATGCCGGTGGCGCTGGCCGCCATTGCGGCCTTCATCTGGAGCCTGATGCGGCTCCAGTCGCCGCTTGCCCGTTCCCGCAGCCTGCTCTACGCCACCTTTCTGATCTCGCCCTATACGCAGAGCCATGATCTCGGCGCGCTGGCGGCTCTCGCGGCCCTTGCCGCCCGGCCGGAGTCGGCGCTTCCCCGGAGCCTCGCCATGCTGCGCATCGCGCTCTCGGTGCTGGTCGCCCTCGTGCCGCTCATTACCCTTCTGCTCGGCCTGAAAGGGCTGCCGCTCGCACCGCTGGTGCTGCTGCTGGCCTATGGCGTGACGCTTGCGACCGACAGGATGATCGAGGCAAGCGCCGCGCCGGCACGCGTCCAGTTGGCCTAGCCGGCAACCGATGCGGTGTTCGCCGACGTGATGGAAAGCCGGCGGTCTTCCTCGCGGCCGAACCCATGGATTTCCAGCCTGTCATCAAACAGTTCGACCACGGAGAACGCATTCTCGTCCGGTGTGTCGACCATGCCCTTCATGTTGACGAAATGGGTGCCGCTCAGCGCGGCGTAATTGCCGGCGTGGTTATGACCGCAGAAATAGGCCAGAGCCGCAGGTGATCTTGAGATCACGCCCGCCACCTCTTCCGAGCCCCAGAGATTGTGATCGTTTGCCGGAGCGAGCGGGTAGTGACCCATCACAATGGCGGGTTCGCCCGCTGCTTCCGCAAGTTTCAGCCGTCCGTCCAGCCACTCGACCTGCGCAGCGCTCATGCCGGCATTCCACGTCTGGGCATTCGCTGCTCCTGCGGCGCGCAGCGCGGCAAGCCGGGTCTCGGCCTCCTGCCTGCGCGGATCGCCGGGCGGCGGCGCAAACAGCGAAACCTCGTTGCCATCGGTGAGGATCACGCGCACGCCCTTGCAGACGAAATCGTGATAGGGCGAGGGCATGCCGAGCCTGTCGTGGATTTTCGCCAGATGTTCCGGTGCAACGGAAAAATCGTGATTGCCGGGCAGGAAGAGCGTTCGGTGGCGAAGGCCGCCATAGATGTCGAGCACGCGGTCGAAATTGTCGAAATCCCGGTCGATCACGTCGCCGAGCGTGACGACGAAATCGAGATCCTCGGCGTTCAGCCGGGCAATCGCGGCCTCAAGCTTGTCGAGGCTCTTTGCGTAGTAGCGATTGAGCGTCAGGTTGGGCTCGATCGGCGCATATTGCGGATCGGCGATCAGGCCGAAGCGGAGGCGGGGAAGAAGACTGTCTGAGGGCATGTTCTACACATCATGAAAACCAGCCGCGGGAATAGGCCGCCGGTATGACAGTCGTGTGACGCGGACCGCCGGTGTTGACCGCCGGCGATCTTTTCCCGGGATGGAAAGGTTTGGCCCGCTCCGGTATTCGGGGGGACGACGTCAGAGAACCTTCGCCACGTAGATGTCGCCTGCCGGCAGCGGCAGAAGACGTTCGGCCATCTCGACCTTCAGCGCCTCGTGGCGAGCGGTTTCCTCGTCCGTCTTGTCCTTCTTCGCGCCGAGCGTGACGAACTCCTCGCGCACATGGCCAGGCTTGATCCTCACCTCGACAGTCGTGCCCCTGTAGGTGAAGCGCCAGACATAGGGGCCGGGTGGATCGGAAATCACATCCTTGCCGCCGAGGCTTCGGTCGATGGTCAGCCGCCCGTCGGTCAAGGCCCGCGTCGCCATCTCGATGGCGTCACGACCGCCGGGGCCGGGAAAGGCGGTGACCACGGTGATTTCGCGGCGTTCCGGCGGCGTATCGGAGAGGAGGGGGAAGGCCGCCTGCATCGCCTTCAGCCCATGCACCACGCCGCCCGGAAATCCGCCGCCGTGATAGGTGTTGATATCGGTGAAGGTGAAGGTGAGGTCCTTGCCGCCTTCGCGGACGGTGATCGTGTCATGCATGGGTGTAGGCCTTCAGATTGGGAATGAACCGGTCGAGGAAACGGGTCGTCGCCGGCATGAAATGCGAACCGTGATGGAACATCGGGTCGAGCGAGGAGAGGATCATCCGTCCGGGCGTCGAGACGTCATCGACATAGAGAATGGCGCGGCCTTCTCCGTCGCGGGCGAGAACCTCAGCGCCTTCCGGCGGTACGAACCAGCCGTGCAGGTGCCATGTCACCTCCTTGTCGCCGATGTCCTTCATCAGCGGATGGGAAGAGGCCGCATCGGTTACCCTCACGCCGAGATCTGCCTCGGGGTCCAGCCACCACCACCAGTTCGTCGGCGTCTCGGTGAAATCGATGGCCGGGAGCCAGAGGTCGGAATGGCTTTCGCCGAGCGCGACGACCGTGCCGCCGGCGGCGAGATGCCGGGCGATGATGTCCTTCTGATCGATCATTCGTTGCGCCGGCGTGCGGCAGGGCACCCAGAGCACGTCGTCGGGTCTAAGCACCTCGGCGAGTTCCTCCGGCGTCGTCACCACGTCGAAATACCCGGCATAGCGAGGCCCTTCGAGGCTGCGGATATTGTAGTAGGTGCCGGAGGAGGGGGTGACGATGCGCCGGCCGATCTTGCCCGAGGATTTCGGGCCGGTATAGGCCTCCGCCTCTGCCAGTGGCAACTTGTCGGCAGGCCTTGCCGGGTTTGTCGGCCACGGATCGAGGCATGGGCCACCATTGACCCAGTCGAGGATGCGGGCGGAAAGTTCCGGGGCAAGTCCCCATTCCAGCCCCATGCTGGAAAGATCGTTGCCGGCATGGGAGAAGATGCGCCCGCCACGCGTCCGCGCCCAGACCCAGTCGACCGGCACCCGGGCCTGTCCCAGCCCGTTGATGGCGACGGCACCCTCCGGCAGGGGATTGCAGCCGCGGCCATAGAAGCCGGCAACGCCCTTGTTGGCTTCCAGCTTCTTCAGGTCGAGGCCGTCATAGAGCGGATGCGGGTTGATGGTCGAGAGGTCGAAATCCGCTCGCTTCGGAGCGTCGATCGGCTGGTACTGTGCCATCCCGTCCACCAGTGGACGCACGACATGGCCGTTGAAGAACCAGCGTCCGCCGGCGTCGAGAAAGGCTTCGAGCGCGGGCTTCAGCGCCAGAAGGGCGTTCTGGTCGAGCTGCTGTCCGGTGATGAGGCCCGTGTGGGCGGCAAGCACCTCCGCCGTCAGATCCTTCTGTTCCACGATGACGACATCGCCGCGCGCCGCCGCGTCCAGAATGCCCGGCGACGGTTTGCCATAGGCGGATTTCAGATAGATCGTGCTCATGCTGCCTCAATTCCGGCGAATGCGGGCAGGATTGCCCGGCGTGTTTCGCCAACTGGTCCGGCGACATCGACCCAGCGCATCGGGACGCCGTAAAGCTCGGTCAGCCGCTCCGGCTCGATCATGTCGGCAACGGTGCCGTGGACCTCACGTCCGCCCGGCATCATCATCAACACGTCGTCGGCGGCGGCGAGTGCGTGGTTCGGGTCGTGGGTGGTGAAGATGATGGCGTAGTTGCGCCGAAGGCGCAGCGCATCCAGCAGTTCCAGGGTCTTTGCCTGATTGCCGAGGTCGAGCGCCGAGGTCGGCTCGTCGAATACCAGTGCCTGCGATCCTGTGGCGAGCGCCCGGGCAATCAGCACCAGCTGGCGCTGGCCTCCCGACATTCGGTCGTAGCGCAGGCCGGCAAGTGCCGAAGCGCCGACATCCGCCAGTGCTGCCTCTGCCGCGTCCCTGTCCTCGCGGCGCGGCTGGCCGAACAGGCCGAGATGGGCCGCGCGGCCCATCACCACGACATCGAGGCCGGAAAGCCTTGCCTGCGATGCCCCATGCTGGGGCACATAACCCGCGACCTTCGGCGCGTGACGGCTGCCGTCGGCAAGCCGCTGGAAACCGAGAAGCGCTCTCAGCAGCGTGGTCTTGCCACGACCGTTGGGGCCGAGGATGGCGAGCGAACGGCCGACGGGAACCGAGAAGCTGATATTGCGGAAAAGCGTGCGCTGGCCGAAGGTGACCGAAGCGTTTTCGAGGCCGATCATGGACGGTTCGCCTCCCTGAAGTGACGACGCAGAAGCAGGCCGAAAACCGGAGCGCCGATCAGCGCGGTCAGCACGCCGAGCGGGATTTCGGCCGCTGTCAGCGTGCGGGCCAGCGTGTCGATGAAGGTGAGATAGGCGGCTCCGAGAAGGGCCGATGCCGGGATCAGCGCCCGGTGATCCTCGCCGACGAGGATGCGCGCGGCATGCGGCACCACGAGGCCGATCCAGCCGACGATGCCGGCGACCGCGACCGATGTGCCGGTCATCAGCGATATGGCGGCGAAGACGATCCAGCGCTCGCGGTCGGGATTGACGCCGAGCGAACGTGCCTCGCTGTCTTCCAGCGCCAAAAGGTTCAGCCGGTAGCGCAGGAGCCACACGGCCAGAAGCCCGAGCGCCATGCCCGGAACGGCAAGGCCGAGCCTTGCCCATGTGGCGGTCGAGAACGAACCCATCAACCAGTAGACGATGGCCGGCAGCGACGTGTTCGGATCGGCGACGAACTGCACGATGGAAACCAGCGCGGCAAACATCGCGCCGACCACCATGCCCGACAGGATGACGGTGATGATCTCGGTGCGTCCGTTGATCCGGGCGAGAGCACCGACGAGGATGAGCGCGGCAAGCCCGAGAATGAACGACATGCCGAGCAGAACGATGCCGGAATAGCCGAAAAGGATCGCAAGCGCGCCACCGAAGGCCGCACCCTGGCTGATGCCGAGCACCTGCGGCGAAACGAGGGGATTACGGAAGACGCCCTGAAGCGCCGCGCCGCCAACGGCGAGTGCCGCGCCGGACAGCGCCGCGAGCAAGACCCGTGGCAGGCGCACCAGCAGCACGATGCGCTCGTCCATCTCGTCCGGGATCGTGCCGGGGTCGAGTGCCCCGTTGACGAGGATTTCCGCGATCCGGGGCACGGAGACGGAAAACCGGCCGGCCCCGATGGAAAACAGCATGGTCGCGACCAGTCCCGCGATCATCAGTCCGAAGACGCCGATCCTCAGGACGGAGACACCGCTCCGCACCGGTTCAGTCGCGACCGCGCTCATTTCACTTGGCCTTGAACTGGGCGTAGGCGGTTTCCGCGCCCTGCATGTCCATCCACAGGATGCCGTCGATATCGGCATCGGTGAGGTCGTAGTTGTAGAGGGTCTTGTAGGCCTTCTTCATCTCACCGCGCAGGTCGTAGGCGAACACGTCGGGATGCAGCAGGTTGGCGAGCCACATCCAGGTCAACGGGCTTTCCTGGCTCGGTGGGTCCCAGCGATAGCCGCCGAGCGGCATCTTGTAGACCTTGCGCTCCTTGGCGGCCTTGGTGAGCGACAGGATCGGATTGTTATAGATCCGGTCGATCCCGAGCTTGGCTTCGAAGCTGTTCAGCAGGATCACGTCGGGGTTCCATTCGGCGATCTGCTCCGGGCTGATCGTCGTGCCGTTGCCCTGCACGTCGGCGGAGACGTTCACGCCACCGACAAGGTCGATGTACCAGGCGTTGTAATTGCCCTTGTTGCCCGATGCCGTCAGGTTTTCGAGCGCGCGACCGAGATAGAGCACCTTCGGCTTCTTGTCGGCGGGAATGTCCCTGGCCTTGGCAGCCATTTCGTTGGCCACCGTATCGCGCCAGCCATTGATCAGGGCGGCACGCTCCGGTTTGCCGAGCGCGGTCGCCACCATGTTGTGGTAGTAACGGGTCTTTTCCTCGGTGCCGTAGGAGATCATCGCGACGTTGAGGCCGGCATTGCTGATCGGGTCGACCAGATCGGCGCCGTAATCCGCCCACTGAATCACGAGATCGGGATGGGTGGCAGCTAGTTCCTCGATATTGGGAATGAAGTTCGGCGCGGTGATGTCGGAGGGAATATCCTTCGCTTGCGGGAAGATCCTGCCGAGAACGCCTTCCACAATCGCCGATTTCGCCGTCGGGTTCATGCCGACGAGCTTGGAGGTGCCGCCATCCATGGCAATGATCGTCGATGCCATCGGGATCGGGATCGAGGCGATGCGGTCGGCCGGCCTTTGAAGCGTGACGGTGCGATCCGCCTGGTCGACGATGGTGATCGGATCGGCGGAAGCCGTTGCGGCAAAGCCGATTGCCGCGACCGAAACGGCAAGGCGGGTGAGCAGGCGGCGAGGAAGCATCGGGAGAACCTTTCGAAAAGTGGACAATGACTGTCTTGATTTTCCGATACCTCGGATTGCAAACATGAATAAAAGTGTCAAGATTTTTTATGCTAATATATTCCTTTAGTTTCTGGGGGATTTTGCGCCCTTGACGGAAAGCATGAATTGAACCGTTTGAAATGATTTCTCCGTTTTCCGGCGCCATCGATTTCCGGTGGACGCCCACGAAAAATCGCCTATGAAGGCGATAGACGAATGTCAGGCCCGGTCCAGTCGGGCAGCAGAGGTTCACGTTCCATGATCGTCCGCGACCGGCCCGGTCTTCTCGCCCTGTTCTTCATTCTTCGCGGCTCGGTCCTGCCGATGATCTTTCCGCAGGTGCTGTTCGTCTTTGGCCTGTCGGCGCTGGTGATCTTGGCGCATCGGTTCTGGCCGGCTCTGGTTCCGGGCTTCAACAGCGCGCCGCTTGCGCTGGTCGGCATCGCGCTCTCCATCTTTCTCGGCTTCCGCAATAATGCTTGTTACGATCGCTGGTGGGAGGCGCGAAAGCACTGGGGGCAACTGGTCATCGCGGTTCGCAGCCTCGCCCGCCAATCGCTGATCCTCGAGGGACGGATGCTTGATGGAGAACCGGTTGCACGGCGCCGCCTGCTGGAACTCGCCATCGCCTTTTCCTATACGTTGCTGATCCATCTGCGCCCCGGCGGCGATCATGGCCGCATCCTCCTGCGCTTGCCGAAGGAGCGCCACGTCGCCTTTCTCGAAAGCCGCAACCGGCCGGATTTCATCCTGCGGGAAATGGGCGGCCTGACAGCACGGCTGAAGGCGACGGGAGCCCTGAGCGACATCGAATATTCTGTACTGGAATCAAGCCTTCACGAGATGTCGTCGGTTCTGTCCGCCTGCGAGCGCATCCGCTTCACGCCGGTTCCCTTCGGTTACACGCTGCTCCTGCATCGCACCGCCTATATCTTCTGCTTCCTTTTGCCCTTCGGCTTTGCCGATGTGCTGGGGTGGCTGACACCCTTTGCGACGGCTCTTGTTGCCTACACCTTTTTCGGCCTCGACGCCCTCGGCGATGAACTGGAGGAGCCCTTCGGCGACCTGCCGAACGATCTGCCGATAGGGGCTATTGCGGAGACGATCGAGATCAACCTGCGTGAGGCGCTGGGTGAAAAGGATCTTCCGCCGCTGCCGGAACCGAAGGGTTTCATCCTCATGTGAGGATGTTTCCACAGGCTTCGAATATCGAGACAACTTATAACACGAAATTCTGACGTTTATTTTTCTTCAACGGGTTGCTGGTATACCGGATACTGTCTGGATGGATCCGATGCGATCAACGCTGGCATGAAGGCTGGGCCGGACGTCACACGCCTTCGTATATGTATTCCAGCATTGGTCAGCAGAAAATGACATCATCGGACACCCTCCGGCCCTCACGCGTCCTGGACGACAGCGACGAGGCCGTGGTCGATCTTTCTTCCGAGACCCTGCGTGAAGAGATGGCACGGGCCTTCCGGCCCGTCATCCGCGGTTTTCTCATGCCGGCAGCCGGTTACTATGGACTGCTGACCATATTTCATCTGTTTCTTCAGGACAGCGAGCATTTCTACAAGCTCGGCACGCTCTCCCTCGTGACCTGCGTCGTCGGCCTTTATCTTCACCAGAAGTGGCTGGTTCGCGATGGCGGCTATCGCCGGCTCGAAATCACCAATCTGGTGATGAACCTGCTGATGTACCTGAACATCACCGCAGCGCTGCTGATCGATTTCGTCCCGGAAAAGCTCGTATATTTCGTGCTGGCGATCCCTCTCTTCGCAACGTCGGGCATCAGTGTCAGGGTCATCGTCGCTTCCTGCATGCTCTCCTTTGCAACCTTGTTCTGGTTCGCCAATCGCGCCGGTCCCGAAATCTTCTTCCAATATACCGTGATCGGCCTTGGAGGCACTTTTGCCGCGCTCTGCATGGGGCTGCTGATGCGCGGCGCTATCCTCAAGGCGGTGCGCGCCCGGCTTGTAGCCGATCTGCTGCGCGCGCGGGCGGAATTCCAAGCCGACATCGATAGCCTGACCGGCCTTCCCAACCGGCGTCATTTCTTCTCGACCCTCGAAGCCATGGTATCGGCTGCACCGGAATCCGGAACCCCTGTATTCGTCGGCATCATCGATCTCGACGGTTTCAAGCCGGTCAACGATCTGCATGGACACGCCATCGGTGACGCCCTTCTGACCGAGGTCGGACAACGCATCAGGACCGTTTGCCCGCCGGCCTATGTCGTCGCCCGTCTCGGCGGTGACGAGTTTGCGCTGGCCATTCCGAAGACGCTGACCCGGGATACGCTGAATTCGATTGGCCGTGACATCTGTGACAGGCTGCGCCAGCCCTTCGTGATATCCGGCATCGGCATTTCGATTTCCGCATCGGTCGGCTTCGCCCATTATCCGACCAATGGTGAAACGGTTCGTCAGATCTACGAACGTGCCGACCATGCCCTGTCCTGCGCCAAGCGCGCGGGCCGTGGTGGCGTCGTGATCTTCTCCCGGCGCCATGAGGCGGAGATGAACGACTTCGGGCGGATCGACCAGACGCTTCGCAGCAGCGATCTGTGCAAGGAACTCACGGTGCTCTTCCAACCGCAATACGACCTGATGCGGCAGAAGATCGTGGGTTTCGAGGCGCTTGCCCGCTGGAACAGCGAAACACTCGGCACTGTCAGCCCCGCGCTCTTCATCGCGGCTGCCGAGCGTTCGGGCCTGATCGAGCACATGACGGGCATTCTTCTGAAAAAGGCGCTGGCGGCGGCGGTCACATGGCCTGATGACATCAGGCTTTCCTTCAATCTTTCTGCTGTCGATCTCGTCTCTCCCCGCTCCATCGCCAACATCGTTCGTATCATTCATGAGAGCGGCTTTGCTCCGGAGAGGCTGATTTTCGAGATTACCGAGACGTCGATGATGACCGATTTCGAGCGCGCGCGCGGCTCACTCGGCATTCTCGATGCGATGGGCTGCCAGATCGCGCTCGACGACTTCGGCTCCGGCTATTCCAGCTTCGCCTATATCCATCGCTTCCCGCTGCACCGGATCAAGATGGACCGTTGCTTCGTCACCGGGCTCAAGGAAGACGAAGCCGTCGGTCGCAACATCATCCGGGCGATTGCCGATCTCTCCGCCAATCTCGGCGTTGCATGCCTGGCCGAAGGCGTCGAGACGGAAGCCGAACTGAGGGCGGTGCAGGCGGCAGGTATTCGTTATGTGCAGGGGTATTATTATGGCCGCCCGATGGCTGCTGACGACGTGACCGACCGTCTTGCTGCGCAGGATGATACCCCGCCTCAGGAAGAGGCGGCCTCGTAGCTTGAAGCCGCCCGACAGTTTCGTCGGTCATTCCTGATCGAACGTAACAGCTTTCACCTTGTCTATGCCGAGCACTTGCAAGGCGAGCTTTTCGTAGAAGGGTTCCGCTTGTCCGCTTTTGATCTTGTGCAGGAAGTATTTCTCGAAACCGATCTTCGCGGCATGGACCCATTTCCCCTGGGATGACCAGTTGACGTTGCGCGGCGGGATCTGCGGCTGCGCCACGAAGGCGATGCCGCTATCGCCGAAATCGGCAAGGCACACTGCGTTCCATGTACTCTGGGCCTTCGGTTTTTCGCCGCGCACCAGCGCGGAAATGTTCTGTGCCGTTGCCGTCACCATGCTCTCGATCATGAACCCTGTCTTCGGAACGCCGACGGGAACGGGTGTCTTTCCGGTGGGGGCGATTGCAACACAGACGCCGACAGCGAAGATATTCGGATACCGGCCATTCTGCTGATGCCGGTCGACCAGAATGAACCCGCGCGGATTGGTGAGTCCCTCGATATCGCGCACGGCCTCCACCCCGCGAAAGGCAGGCAACATCATGGTGTAGGCGGACGGCACGTCATGCGTGACCTTGACGGATCCGTCGTCGTTCACCTCCTCGACCGTGACCTTGTCGGGGCCGACCTCCTTGACCCTGGCGTTGGTGATCCATTTGATGTGTTTGGAGCGCAATGCGCTTTCCAGCAGGCTCTTGGTATCCCCGACACCATCGAGGCCGAGATGGCCGATATACGGCTCCGATGTCACGAATGTCATCGGCACGCGATCACGGACTTTCGCGTCCCGCAATGCCTTTTCCAGGATGAAGGCGAATTCGTAGGCCGGACCGAAGCACGAAGCGCCTTGTACCGCACCTATCACCACCGGACCGGGTTTGGCTCGCAACTTTTCGAACGCCGCGCGGGCGTCAAGCGCATGATCGATATGGCAGACCGAGTGGCTGTTGGCCTCAGGCCCGAAGCCGGGGATTTCATCGAAAGCGAGTTCCGGGCCCGTAGCAATCACAAGATAGTCGTAGTCGATGAAACCGCCATCCGCGAGTTCGATACGGCTTTCTGCGGCGTGCAACCGTTTGGCACCTTGCGGATGGAGTGCGATGTCGCGTTTTCGGCAGGCGGGTTCCAGGTCGACCTCGATACTCTCCCTGTCCCTCCAGCCGACGGCAACCCACGGATTGGACGGCACGAAGGAATATCTTGTTCCCTTGTTGACGATCGAGACCCTGTCGTCGCGCGACAGCGCCTCTCTCAGTTCATAGGCCATGATGGTGCCGCCGAGACCGGCACCGAGTACGACGACATGCGCCATGAAGCAACCTCCCGTTTGCTCGATATATAATAAATCATATATACGAATATTTGAAGATATTGCTTGCGTTTTATCAAGTCAGTCGAAAAATTTGGACGCGCAGGCAAATGCCGGGCGGATCGCTCAGTCCGGCAGGTTCGGCTGTATCCGGTTCTGCGGCAGCAATTCGCTGGTGATGGTGATGGCGATCAGCGAAAGCGGCACCGCCAGCATCGCCCCGATGGCGCCCCACAGCCATGTCCAGAAGATGATGGCGACGAAGACGGCGAAGGGATTGATCTCGAGCCGGCGACCCATGACTGCCGGCGTCACCAGATTTTCCATCACCATATGCACAGCGAAGAAGGCTGCTGCCGGCAACAGGCCGAAGAGCAGGCTGTCGTGGGTGAGAAGCCCCGCAATCGCCAGCGCCGTCGTCATGGCGGCGACGCCGAGGAAGGGTACGAAGCTCGACAGGAAGGCGAAGAAACCCCAGAGCACCGGCATGTCGAGCCCGCCCGCCCAGGCGATGATCGTCATGGAGATGCCGATCACGGCATAGAGCAACGACGCCGTGGCGAAGTAGAAGCCGAGCGCCTGTTCGATGGCGTTGAAGGTGCGGATGGCGGAAAGCCTGCGTGCCCGGTCACGAAAAGCGACGATCATCGTCTTGCGGATGGCGTGGCGGCTGCCGAGGAAGAGCACGAGAGCGGCAAAGAAGATCAGCGTCTGCACCACGGCGGGCGTTACCCGCGCGGCGACCGTCGAAAGCACGGTGCTGCTGTTTTCGATCAGCGCTTCCATCGACATCGGGCCGGAGCGGAAGCTGGCGCTGGTGATGTGCAGCCATTTGATGCGCTGGAGATAAGGCAGGACCCGGTCGATCGCCTTCTCGGCCATGGTCGGGGCGCTGGCCGCAAGGTCGGTCAGCGGGCCGACCAGCGTGTTGGCAATGAAGAAGATCAGCGCCGCAAACAGCGTCGTCAGAATGAGCGCGGAAAGCATGGAGGGAATGCCGAGCGCTCCGAGCCGGTCTGCAGCAAGCCCAAGGATCAGGCCGACCACCACGGCAAGGGTGATCGGGATCAGCACGCTCGAAGCGAGCTGGATTGCCGTTATCGCAAGGATCACGAAGATGCCGATCACGGACCAGATCATGGCGAGATCGAGCGCCGTCTTGCGTGCCTTCACGCGATGGGTGGTCTTGCGGCGTACCTCCGTCACGCGGGTCGGTCGCACTTCCGCGGTTTCGTGGCTTTTGCCCGATACCTTCGACCCGTCGTTCATGATGGAATGCCCCTCTATGATGCTGCGTGACAACGCGAAAATGGCCGGAGTGTTCCGTCCGCAAGGTCTCAGTCCGGCAAAGCGTTTTTATTGATTATAACCTCCCGATGGCAGTCGTGACAGAGGCCCGGTCGGCATGCTCCCATGTCCTATCATTCACGGCTTTTTAAGCAATATTTTGTTTAGTGATGCCGCCTGCATGGCGAGAATTTGCACGTTATTCCAACGTGATGGGGGGAAGTATGGCGTTTTTTAACGGTCGTCAGTCGAAAGAGCTCAATGAGCTGAGGAACCGTCTGGCTGTTATCACCGAGCGTTCGAACCTGATGGACGAGGCGTCTGGAGTCGGTCTTTGGGAAGCCGTGTTGCTGAACGGCGACGCGATGCACCCGCAAAGCCGCTGGACCTGGTCGGCAGAGTTTCGCCGGATGATCGGTTTCGAGACCGAAAAAGAATTCCCGAACATCGTGCAGTCCTGGGCCGACAGGCTGCATCCGGAGGATGTGGAGCCGACCTTCGCCGCTTTCGGCGAGCATCTCAAGGACAAGACCGGCAAGGTTCGTTATCGGGTCAATTATCGTCTGAAGATGCGAGACGGCACCTATCGCTGGTTCCGGGCGACAGGCGGCTGTATTCATCAGCCGGATGGCCGGACCATCCGCGCCTGCGGTTCGCTGACCGACGTTCACGAACAGATGTTGATGCAGCAGAAGGCGGCCGCTGAGGCCGAGCACGATCGTATCGCTATCGAGGCAATCAACGAAGGGCTTGCCGCGCTTGCCTCCGGCGACCTTACACATCGCATCACCGCCGAAGTGCAGCCCAAGGCGATGTCGCTGAAGTCCAATTTCAACGTCGCCGCGGACAAGTTGTTTGAAATGATGAGGTCGGTCGTGACCGTGATCGGATCGGTCAGGGGCGGCGCCGTCGAGATCGGCCGGGCTTCCGACGATCTTTCTCGACGCACCGAACAGCAGGCCGCCTCTCTGGAGGAAACGGCCGCTGCGCTTGAGCAGATTACCGCAACTGTCAAACGCTCCGCCGAGGGCGCGCGCAAGGTGGCGGATGTGACCGTGGATGCTCGTGCGTCCGCCGAGCAGTCCGGTGGGATCGTGGAAAACGCCGTTGTTGCGATGTCGCAGATCGAAGCATCGTCGAAGGAAATTGGTCAGATTATCGGCGTCATCGACGAAATCGCCTTCCAGACCAATCTTCTGGCGCTCAACGCAGGCGTCGAGGCCGCTCGTGCGGGCGAAGCCGGCAAGGGCTTTGCAGTCGTTGCCCAGGAAGTCCGTGAGCTTGCGCAGCGTTCCGCAAACGCGGCGAAGGATATCAAGACGCTGGTCACCACCTCGTCGCAGCAGGTCGGTCAGGGGGTCTCTCTGGTTGGCAAGACTGGCGAGGCCCTGCATCAGATCGTCCGTCAGATCATCGAGATTTCTGCGCTCGTGAACGAGATTGCGGCTTCGACCCAGGAGCAGTCCGTCGGACTGAGCCAGGTCAATACCGCTGTCAACCAGATGGATCAGATGACCCAGCAGAATGCTGCCATGGTGGAAGAAACCAATGCGGCCAGCCAGTCGCTGGCACAGGAGGCGGAGAACCTCGCCGGACTGGCCCAGCACTTCCGACTCGATGGCGCAAGCTACGGGCAACACGATACGCGCTCCTCGTTCGCTCAACCGGTCCAATCGGCCCGCGCGGCATAGTTTTCGAGCCGGGCGCTATTGCTGGTTTCAAATGGAAAAGGGCGGTCTTGCAACCGCCCTTTCTTTTGCCGCTTCAGCGTCGCCTCAGGCTCCCGCAACCCGCCAGATCACATCGCCCACATCGTCGGCCACCAGCAGCGAGCCATCCGGCCCGATGGTGACACCGACCGGGCGGCCGTAGGAATGCTTCTCGTCGGGAGCGAGGAAGTCGGTCAGGATATCCCGCGGCGGGCCGGAAGGCCGGCCGTTTTCGAAGGGCACGAAGATCACCTTGTAGCCGGCAAGCGTCGAGCGGTTCCACGAACCGTGCTGGCCGATCACCATGCCGTCGGGGAAGCCGGGCAGGGTGCCCGCCGGCAGCCAGCAGAGGCCGAGCGAGGCGGTGTGTCCGCCGAGCGCATAGTCCGGCCGGATGGCGCTGGCGACCAGTCCCGGATTCTGCAATACGCGGTCGTCGACCGTCTGGCCCCAGTAGCAATAGGGCCAGCCATAAAAGCCGCCATCCTTCACCGATGTCAGATAATCGGGCGGCGTCTCGTCGCCGAGGCCGTCGCGCTCGTTGACCACGGTCCACAGGTCGCCGGTGGTCGGCTCGAAGGCGAGGCCCACGGGATTGCGCAAGCCCCCGGCGAAAATCCGGTTACGCCCCGTCTCCAGATCCAGTTCGTAGATGCAGGCCCGGCCTTCTTCCGCCTCGAAGCCGTTCTCCGCGATATTGCTGAGCGACCCGACGCCGACATAGAGCTTCCTGCCGTCCTGGCTTGCAAGAATGCTGCGTGTCCAGTGTCCGGCTGGCTTGAAATCGGCGATCCTGCGTCCCTGCGCGGCAATATGGGTCGCGCCTTCGCTATAGGGATAGGCGACCACGCCATCGGTATTGCCGACATAGAAGGTGCCGTGCAGCATCGCCATGCCGAAGGGATGGTTGAGACCCTCCATGAAGGTGTGCCGTTCCTCGGCCACGCCGTCTCCATCGGCGTCGCGCAGCAGCGTGATGCGGTTCGGGCTTTCGCCGACGGCTGCGGCGCGCTTCATCGTCGAATACATGGCGTAGTCGAAGGGCGTCCTGATCCGGCCACCATCGACGCCGAGCGCCTCGGCCGTCAGCACGTCGCCGTTCGGGAGCACATGGATCCAGCGCGGATGCTTCAGTCCCTTGGCGAAGGCATTGACCTTCAGGCCGGGAGCCGCCGTCGGCGTGTGGCCGTCGATCCAGCCGCGCGCCGTCGGCATCTTCAGCGTCGGAATGCGCTGCGCCTTCGCCTCGGGAATGATCGGTGCGCCGCCGATGGCCGGCTTTTCCGGGCTCTGGCCGAAGCGCCGCATCAGGATCATCGCCGCGCCGATCATGGCGACGATGCGCGCAAAAATTGCCGACATGTCTTGTCCCCCCGTCTGATTTTCTCGACGCACCTTAAAGCATGTTGCGCAAAAGTGTGCAGCGGTTTTGCGATAACAACATGCGACATGACAATGGGCTGAAGCGCGGGAAGCGAATCTGAAAGATCGCCCCGTGCTTCAGACAAAGGACTGCCGTCTTGGAACTGACGATCGCCCATTTCAACGCAGTTCGTCGGCAAGCTCCGGATGGCGCCGTTTATACAGGCTGGCTGGATGGCTGCCGCCCCCGATAGACGAATGCGGGATGCTCGGCGAGGCCGTCCTCCTCGGCTGCTGCCGCAAGGGCTGCGTGGAGCGGTGAATGCATGCAGACGGGGTCGGTGGCGCGCGCATCGCCGGCAAGCGCCATCGCCTGGCAGCGACAGCCGCCGTGGTCGATGTGCTTGCGGGCGCAGCTTCGGCAGGGCTCCCGCATCCAGTCGTCGCCACGAAAGGCGTTGAAGGCGCTCCCTTCGTACCAGATATCGGCAAGCCCGCGGTCTCGCACATTGTCGAAGGCGAGCCCATTGATGGTCTCCGCCGCATGGCAAGGGAGAACCCGCCCCGATGGCGTGACGTTCAGCCCGCTCGATCCCCAGCCGCCCATGCAGGCCTTCGGGTAGCTGGAATGATGGTCGGCCGGTACGTAATCGATCACCAGCACCCCTTCATGCCGGCGGCGGGCTTCCGCCACGAAGGCGTCTGCGGTTTCCACCTGTGCACGGGTCGGCATCAGTGCCTGCCGGTTGCGTTCGGCCCAGCCGTGGAATTGTACGGTGGCGATTTCGATGCGGCGCGCGCCGAGTTCGATGGCAAGCGCCACCATGGCTTCGAGTTCGTGCATGTTCTGCTTGTGGCAGACGGCATTGACGGTGAGCGGAATGCCCACGTTTCGCGTCCAGCCGGCGACCGCAATCTTGCGCGCATAGCCGCCCGCGTAGCCGCCGACGATATCGGCCTTCTCCGGCGTCGCGCCCTGCAGTGAAAGCTGCAGGTGGTCGAGACCGGCATCGGCAAGTTCTGTAATGCGCGCTTCGGTCAGCCCGATGCCTGAGGTGATGAGATTGGTGTAAAGGCCGAAACCGGCTGCCGCCCGCGTGAGATCGACGAGATCGCGGCGCGAGGCAGGCTCGCCGCCGGAAAGATGCAGGTGCAGCACGCCGAGCCCGGCGGCCTGCCGGAAGACATCGATCCACTCGGCGGTCGAAAGCTCCTCCGACGCGCGAGTGAGTTCGAGCGGATTGGAGCAGTAGGGACAGGCGAGCGGACAGCGATGGGTCAGTTCCGCCAGCATGGCGATTGGCGGCGCGGGACGTTGCGTGACGAAGCGGGCGGGACTTGAGTGCTCGTTCATAAGGCAAGCTCCAGCAGCCGCCGGTTGGAAAACTCCCGGATAAAGGCGATGACATCGGCGAGCACGGCCTCTTTCGGCGCATCGAACTGTCGGGAAAAATCCTCCGCGATCTCGTCGAGGCTGCGCTTGCCGTCGAGCGCCCTGACGATGGAAACCGCAATCTCGTCCAACGCCAGCGCCCGTTCGGGGGCAAGCAGCACCGTCTGCCCGCGAACCGGATCTTCCCGCAGCTTCACGCCGCGGGCGAGCCTGGCGACGGTGTTGCCATCGACGGTGGCTGCCGGGGCATCAGGGGCGTCGCTTCCGCTCATTCAGCCGCTCCCTGCAAGGGTTGATCGTCGATCTCGCCGGTCACGCCCTCGCGTCCGTCCCAGCCGCCGGGCGGAATGCGCGCCGGTGCCACGTAAGCCGAATGCAGCGTGTCCAGTTGCGACCAGAGCACATCGGTCTTGAAGGTCAGCGCCGCCGCCGCCGCATCCTGCTTTTCGAGTGTGTCGGCATGGTCGAGTACATGGGCAAGCCCGAAGGCGACGTCCTGCGGCGCTTCGTTCAGCCGCTGGCGGAAGTAGGAGAGGGCGGCATCATCGGCAAAGGCATAGTGTTTCAGCAGCCCGGCGATACGGTTCTCGTGGATAGCCGGCGCAAAGAGTTCGGTCAGCGACGAGGCCACCGCCTCCAGCAGGGTCTTTTCCCGCACGAAATGCACATAGGCGTCGACGGCAAAACGGGTGCCCGGCAGAACGCCGCGGGTCGAGGCGACATAATCGGGATCGAGCCCCACGGCTTCCGCCAGCCTCAGCCACCGCCGGATGCCGCCGCCCTCCGCCAAGCCTCCGTCATGATCCTCGATGCGGCTGCGCCAGATACGCCGGAGCCGGGGATTTTCGCAGCGCGAAAGGAGTGCCGCGTCCTTCATCGGGATGCGGCTCTGGTAGTAATAGCGGTTGATGACCCAGGCGCGCACCTGCGTCATCGAACACGCGCCGCCATGCAGCATCCGGTGAAAGGGGTGCTTGTCGTGATAACGTGCCGCGCCGATGGACCTGAGACGCGCCTCGAAGGCGGCTTTTTCAGGCGACGTCGATATCTGCGGGGATGCTGATGTCTGCAAGGCTCACCTCCATGCCGTCATGGCCGATCTCGAAGCCCGCGGTTTCCACCTGCCGGCGCTCCGGTCCGGCCTGCCAGATCGGGTTGGTATTGTTGATGTGCACGTAGATTTTCCGTGCGATCGAAAGTGTGGAAAGGGTTGCAAGGCTGCCGCCGGGACCGCTGATCGGCATGTGTCCCATGCGCCGCCCGGTCTTGTGGCCGACGCCGGCTGAAATCATCTCGTCGTCGCTAAAGACGGTGCCGTCGAAGAAGACGAGGTCGGCTCCCTTGAGGCGAGCACCAAGCGCTGGCGTCATCGCCCCGCAGCCGGGAATGTAAAAGGCCCGCCGTTCGCCGATCAGGAACTCCACCCCAACCGTGTCCTCGCTCTCCTGCCCGAGCCTGAGGCCTTCTGCTTCGAGATAGAGCGGAGCCTTGCCGGGGACCGGAAACAGCCGTATCCGCATCCCCGGAAGGGGAGAAAAGACGGTGTCGAGCCCGATGGTCTTCCGCTCCACGAGGGCAGGGTCCAGAACCTCGAAAACCGGGTTTTGCCGCAGCGTTTCCATCAGCGTCGCTGTGGCAAACAGCGTGAACGGCTGCTTTTCCCGAAGCGTCAGGAGGCCGGTGACATGGTCGATATCGCCATTGGTGACGATGACGCTACGAATCGGGCTGCCGCGCAGGCCGCGCGGATGCAGGCAGGCGTTTTTCTCGATCTGTGCCCGGATGTCCGGCGAGGCGTTGAAAATCGCCCAGTTTTCACCGTCGGCGCTGACCGCCAGCGACGATTGGCTCTGCGGCGTCATGCCCGAGACCGGATCGCGCGCCGCCATGCAGTTGCGACAGCCGCAATTCCATTGCGGCAACCCGCCGCCGGCGGCCGCGCCGAGCACGAGGAAACGAAGCTTGCTCATCGCCCCGTGCCCGTCGCGCGATCAGAACAGGACGGGTTCGTCACCGTCCGCCGGGGCGTAGCGGTTGATTTCCATGCCGCAGCTGACTTCGATGAATTTCGGCGCAGTCCATTTCATGGCAGTTCCTCCCGAAGTTGGTGGGTCTCTGCTTGCTGTCCTCCACCTTGTGTGGATGCCGCCTCCCATGGGCGGGAACACGGTCTGGACACTCCTCCAAGCAGGGATGATCCTAGGAAGCGAAGGTGGTAGGCGGCAATACGGAGAAACGTATCGGTTTTGGTGAAGAACCGGTGCACGCTGCAAACCTGCTCGGAACTGCTTTGGGGGAGGGAGGTTCTCGATGGGGATGAGACTTTTGAAAACGCTGCTTGTCATGCTCGCCGGTCTGGTCGGCGGCTATCTGGCAGCACTCGGCGTGGGACTTGCGGCCTTCGATGTCTTCGAGGTGTCGCAGTTCGAAGGCGCCAATGCCATGGGGCTGGCATTCTTCATCTGCCCCATGGTGGCGGTGGTCAGCGCTCTGGTGGCGGGCATCTGGTACTGGATCGTCTCCGGGAGACGCAATCCCGAGACGAGAGCCGCACCGGGAGCGAAGATCCGTATCGCATGGGTGGTCGTTGCCGCAGTCGGCGGATGGCTCGCAGGCCTGCTGCTGCAATGGCTGCTTGCCGGCCGCTCCTACGAAACCTATGTCGTGGCGCTCGCCGTCTCGCTCGCGTCGTGGCTCGGGGCGATAGGGCTTGCCGCCGCCGCATGGTGGATGCAGCGGCGGGATTGAGTCAGCGGAAGCAGGGGAAATCACGGCGAGGACGGAACCGTAACCAGCGCCTCGATCTCCACCAGCCATTCGGGCATGGCGAGGGTTTCCACCCCGACCCATGTGCTGGCGGTAACAGGCCAGCGCTCGGCGAACACCTCCCGCCCCGCCTCGAATATGGGGCCGATCAGTTCCGGCCGATGGCCCACGACATGGATGCGCATCTGCAGGATCTGCTCCGGTTCGGCACCGATTGCCGCAAGCGCGTGCCGGATATTGGCGAAGCACTGGCGAGCCTGCCCGGCATGATCGCCGGGCGCGACGAGGTTTCCATCCGCATCGAGCGCCACCTGTCCGGAGATCGCCGCAAGCCTTGACGCAGGCGGTGCAATGGCGATCTGGGCGATGTGATCGACGAAGGATTGCGTGAGGCTCGGCGGGTCGAACCTTTCGATCGACATCATCTCACGCTGCCGCATAGAGGTACCCGTCGGGCCGGATCGTCATTGCCACCGGCTGGCCCATGGGGAGATCGGCGGGCTGGACGCTCTTCATCTTTGCGGAGATGGTCGTGACATTCTCCTCACGCAGCCAACCCGGACGTGCTGCGCGAATGCCTGGCTGAAGGGAAAGATCGAGCCACCGGCCATCCTGCATCAGTTGGTAAAGCGTGGTCTCCGAGCCGTCGTCGAGCACGAGTTCGACATCGCCAACCGATGTGCCAGCCTTCGGATGGTCGGTGCCGACGACGTCGGTATCCGTCCGGCCGTAGCGGACGCCGAAGCCGGAAAGCTCCGCCGCCAGCCGGTGGTTGACCGCCGGGATTTGCAACAGCCCGTTCAGGGTTTCCCTGAGCGCCAGTGTTGCCGGGTTGAATTCGGTCATCAGCGCGACCTGGGCAAGCGTGTTCTTGTACAGGCCTTCACCCACCGGGCGGCGTTCTTCGCCATAGCTATCCAGCAGCGTTGCAGGAGCATGGCCGCGCACCACCATGGCCAGCTTCCAGCCGAGGTTCATGGCGTCCTGAAGTCCGACATTCATGCCCTGGCCACCGGCCGGCGCATGGATATGCGCGGCATCGCCGGCAAGCAGGATACGTCCGCGCCGGTAGCTGTCGGCAAGGCGCGTCTCGTCCGCGAAACGTGACATCCAGATCGGGTCGCGCGCGCCGAAATCGCTGCCCAGAATGCGCCGGGCGGATTGCGTCACTTCCTCAAGCGTCACTGGTTCCGTGCGGGCCACATGGCTGCGCAGGGGATCGACCAGAACGATGCGGTGATGCTGTCCGTCTCCAAGCGGCGCCACCATGGCGCATCCGTTTTCGTTGACCGTCGACAGGACCGACCGTGCCGGCGGAGTTCCAAGCACGACGTCGGCAAGCATCATCGTGTGGCGGGCCGGCGCGCCGGAAAACGGGATGCCAGCGCTTTCCCGCACGATGCTTCTCGCGCCATCCGCGCCGACCAGATAGGCGCAGGCATGGACCGCCCGATCCGTCGAAACGAGTACCTGCCCATCCTGCTCTTCGATCTCCGTAACGCTCTCGCCGCGCAGCACTCTGGCGCCGAGTTCGATGGCGCGTTCTTCAAGCCGCGCCTCCGTATCCGACTGCGGCAGGTAGAGCGTGAAGGGGAAGCGGCTGTCGAAGGTGGAAAAGTCGAGGCGGGTGTCGAGCACACCGAAATGCCCGCTCGGGATCGGCCGGCCGGCGTCGAGGAAATGCTTTTCCAGGCCCCGAAGAGCGAAAAGCTCGATGCTGCGCCCGTGAATGGTCAGGGCGCGGGATTGCGGGCTGCGCTCCGTGCGGCGCTCGAGGACCAGGACATCGACGCCTGCAAGCCTGAGCTCGCAGGCAAGCCAAAGCCCGACTGGCCCGGCGCCGACAATGATGACTTCGTGAAAGTTTTGCATGGCATATCTCCAATCTAACGTTGTTAGGTTGATCTAACGATGTTAGGGAGTCAAGCGAGATCGATGGAGAAAAATCATGGCTGTCGTGAAAGAAGAGGTGATCGCCACTGCGCTGGGCCTGCTCGATGAGAGCGGTCTGGAAGGCCTGACGATGCGCAAGCTCGCGGAAACGCTGAAGATCCAGGCGCCGTCGCTCTATTGGCATTTTGCCAACAAGGATGCCCTTCTCGACGGAATGGCCGAAGCGCTGCTGGTGCCCGTGGCGGTGGAAATGCGGATGGGCGAACCGTGGGACGCGCGTCTCGCGGCAATCGCAAACGAGTTGCGTAGCGCCCTGCTGTCACGTCGCGATGCCGCCCGCGTCTTCGCCGGCACGTTTCCCGTCTCCGGCAATGTGCTTCGGGTCGGGTCTCAGGTGATGGAATGCCTGAAGGAGGCGAGCGGCGATGAACGTCTGGCGGCGTGGGGCACGTTCACGCTGCTCTATTACGTGCTCGGCTTTGCGATAGAAGAGCAGGCCTTCACGGAGAAGCAGGGGAAGCAGCAAGCGGCGGCCCATCCGCCGGAATTGCTGGAAGCCTATCCTCTCGCCGTCTCCGCGATGGCGGAAATCACCGGCGAGAGCAGCGACGAACGCTTCGATTTCGGCCTGCGGATGCAGATCGAGGGTTTCAGGCATGTCGCCGCCCGACATAGGGCGGCAAAAGAAAATGGTGCCACCGACAAGGGCGGCACCGCTCTCAGGAAGGGCTGACGGGCTCAGGCCCGCTGCGGCAAAAGCGGATAGCCGACCATCACGGCGCGGCCGGCGAGGCCGGCGACGGCTGCCTTCAGCAGGTCGCCCGGAATGAAGGCCATCGAGCCGAGGAAGGCCTTCTGAAATCCGAGGCCCGCGCCGAAGGCGAGATAGCCGATGCCGAAGAGATTGAGCACCACGACACCGCCGATCGCGGCCGCCGCGAAGAAGCCGAGCGTCTGCGGCAGGGCCGCCATATCAGGCCGTGCAAACCGTTCGGCGATCAAGCCGGTGACATAGGCGGCGGGAACCCAGCCGATCAGGAAGCCGACCGTCGGGCCGGCGAAGACGGCAAGGCCGCCGCGACCACCCGAGAGCACCGGCAGGCCGATGGCGACCAAGAGGATGACGAGCAGCGGCGCCAGCGCCCCGCGCTTCGCCCCGAGGATGACGCCCGCCAGCATGACGCCGAGCGATTGCAGCGTGATTGGCACGGGAATGAAGCCGAGCGTGATCGGCGGGATGAGGCCGAGCGCCACGATGATCGCGGCAAACAGCGAAACGAGGACGAGGTCACGGGTGTTCATGGTGTCTCCCTTGCTCAGGCCCGCCCGCAATCGCGGCGGCGCCTGCGAATTTCCCCCAGCCCTTGCTCATTGGCCGCGAATGCCGCGCGCGTCAATGGCGGCCGCGATGTTGTCGGCATCCTTCAGCGTCGAAATGATGAGCGGCCCGAGGATCGTGGTGACTTTCGGCCGGATGCCGCGCGCCCGGTGCGCCTCGCGGATCGCCTCGTAGCGCGTCAGGATCTCCGGCACGAAACGGACCACCAGCCCGACCGAAAGCCCTATATCGGCGGCCTTGACCAGCCCCAGCCGTTCCAGCGGCGAGGCGGCGCGGGTAATCGTCTCGATGAAGGCGGAGACCGTGGTGGACGCCGTGACAGCGGCCCCCAGCATCATCAGCGTGGAAAGCCGAAGCGTTGTCACCATGGCCTCTTCGGCATTGGTGAGCAGGAGATGGAACAGGCCGACCAGCAGGATCGTCGCCAGCACGGGCCGGAGCGGCCTGATCGCCGCATTGATCGATTGGCCGAGGCTGAAATAAAGCCCGCTCGCCAGAAGGAACGCAGGCACCAGAAAGCGCGGATCGCGCGTGAGGAAGATGAGAACGGCGGCAAGCGCCAGCCCGGCGATCTTGGATGCTGCGGGCAGGCGGTGCAGCGGGCTCTTGCCGGCAACATGAAGGCTTCTCATGACAGGGCAAGCTCCCGGTAGCGGGCAATCGCATCCTGTGGCCCGCCGTCGAAGGCGAGCCGCCCCTGATGAAATACCAGGACACGGCCATAGCCGGAAACAAGGTCGAGATCGTGGCTGATGACGATTGCCTGTTGCGGCAGCGCGTCGATTGCCGCCTGCACCATGGCGCGGTTCTTGAGGTCGAGCTGGTTGGTCGGCTCGTCGAAGATCACCATGTCAGGCCCGGTCACGATCACGGCGGCAAGGGCCGCGAGCTGCAGTTCGCCGCCGGAAAGCTCATGCGGCCGCCGGTCCGCCAGATGGGTAATGCCGAGCTGCGTCAAAACACCGTCGACCGCTTGCGTCAGAGCTTCGCCCTTGGTGCCCCGGCTCTTCGGCCCGAAGGCGATGTCGTCGCGGATGATCGGCAGGATGATCTGGTTGGCCGGGTTCTGGAAGATGAAGCCGGTCTTGGAAAGCACCGCCTTCTCGTCCTTCACCGTGTCGAGCCCGTCAAGCGTCACGCATCCGGCGGAAGGTTTCACCAGCCCGTTGATCAGCCGCGCGAAGGTTGTCTTGCCCGAACCGTTGAGACCGATCACGCCGATGCGGTGTTCCTCAAGCGCAAGATCGAGCGGCTGAAGCGCCACATGCGCGCCGAAACGCACCTCGGCCCGGTCGAACGTGATCTGCAAGCGGCTTCCCCCGACTTTCAAGTGGAGGTCTCTATAGCTTCTGTCGCAGGGGAGGGGAATGGGCCGTACGACTTAGTCGGTGCCCGAGAGTAAGTAAACACGGGGGCAAAATGCTATTCATAAGGTCTTGAAGCCGCACGGTCACTTGAGGTGGCCACCTCAATCGTAGGAGGCGTTTGTGCCAATATTCCGCTTGATGGCTTGAGGACATGTCTTTGTTCCGGGGGGAACGTATTAAGGAATCTTTCATAATTTTGTTCGGGGATTATGGGGGTAATATGGAAAAAGGTGCATCCCTCAAAGTGGCAACCTTGGAATCCAATACACCCCGTGACGGACTCTCCATCTCCAAGTACCAACGGAGTTCCCATTCGATCCCAGGTGTTTCCGGGGCCTATGCTCGTATCGTCCATAAATAAAACCATTCCAGGGCCGTGAAATGAGCAATTGTAAAATTGTTTGCTGCGTATAAATTCGTATTTTCCATCCTTCTTTATGTAGTTTCTGAATAGTGTCTGAATAGATATTGCCTCATGGTCGAACCTTGCTAGGCGTATGTCAAAATTTTTGTACCAGTCTGGAGAGTTTCCACGAAGAAGGTATAAGGAAAGGACCATTCCCAGCGAAGCTCCGATCAGGATGCCATGTGGTAAGAAACCGAAGGACGCCAAAAAGGTTTTCAGTGTTTTTATTGGACCTTCCAAATATGCATCGTAAAATTCGGTACCCAATGGGGCAAGGAAGAATTCTACAAAGGCGATACCGATGGCCCATTTAACAATTGGGTGTAGGTTTCGATAACTAGGTATCATCGTGCTTCCAAGGGCGGGTGAAATAGGAACCAAGCAGTCATCATGATTGATAGTCCTCTATTTGAAAGCAAACACAAGCCTCAAATGCATTGAACATATCATGAACATCCGCTAGCCTCCTGCTCATGGCGATTCCAGTTTCCAATGCGCAGGCGCGAAAGATCTTCATGGAGCGGCAGGGGCTTTCCCGGCCGCCGCATCTGGCACTGGGCAAGGCGGGGCTCTTCGATCTCGTGCACGATCTCGGCTTCGTGCAGATCGACAGCATCGCGACGGTGGAGCGCGCCCATCACCAGATCCTCTTTTCGCGCAACCAGACCTACAGGCCGGAGCATCTGTCCGCCCTGATCGAGAAGGACCGGGCGCTGTTCGAGCACTGGACCCACGACGCCTCGATCATTCCTTCGGCCTTCTTTCCCTATTGGAAGCACCGGTTCAGGCGGCGCGAGGCGAAGATCCTCGAAAACTGGCGCAAATGGCAAGGCGAAGGCTTCGACCGGGCCTTCGAGGAAACCTATGAGCGCATCCGGGAAAACGGTCCGGTCATGGCGCGCGAGGTGAAGGCGGAGGAACACAAGTCCGGCGGCTGGTGGAACTGGCACCCTTCAAAGACGGCGCTCGAATATCTCTGGCACACCGGCAAGCTGGCGATCTCCGGCCGGGAGAATTTCCAGAAGATCTACGATCTTGCCGAACGGGTGATCCCTAGGGAGCATTTCGAGGCGGAGGTCGATAACGATGCCTTCATCGACTGGGCCTGCCGAAGCGCCCTGACGCGGCTGGGCTTTGCCACATCTGGCGAAATCGCCGCCTTCTTCGATCTCGTCACCCCGCAGGAAGCCAGGCTCTGGGTGGAAAGCCATCGCGACGAACTGGAGGAAGTGGCGATCGAGACTGTCGATGGCGGCAAGCCGCGCTCGTCCTTCGCCTTCGCCGAGGGGCTGGAAACGCTGCTCGATGCGCCGGAACCGCCGGCCCGCATCCGCGTACTCAGCCCCTTCGACCCCCTGATCCGCGACCGTAACCGCACCGAACGCCTGTTCGGCTTCTTCTACCGCATCGAGATCTTCGTGCCGGAGCCGAAGCGGGAATATGGCTACTACGTTTTCCCGCTTCTGGAAGGCGACCGCCTGATCGGCCGCATCGACATGAAGGCCGACCGCAAGACGGGCGTGCTCGATGTGAAACGGCTCTGGCTGGAAAAGGGCGTCAAACCCTCCGCCGGCCGGTTGGAAAAGCTGCAGGCCGAGCTTGCCCGCATCGCCCGCTTTGCGGGGGTGGAGACCGTGGTGCTGCGCCAGGGCTGGCTGGGATAAAATCTCAAAAGGGAGGGGACTTGTGTCCGACAATAGCGACTACCGCATCGAAGCCCGCGTGCCCGGCATCGAGGATTATCTGCGCCTGCGCCAAGTCTCGGGCCTCAGCCCCTTTTCCCGCGAGGCGGCGGAGAAGGGCCTGCCGAATTCGATCTTCGGTGTCAGTCTGATGCGGGGCGAGGAGGTGGTCGGCATGGGCCGCATCATCGGCGACGGCGGTTGCTTCTTTCAGGTGACCGACATCGCCATCGACCCGGTGCATCAGGGCAGGGGGCTGGCAAAGTGGATCATGCAGGCGCTTTCCGATTTCATCGCGACGCTGCCGAAGTCCGCCTATGTCAGCCTGATCGCCGACGTCCCGGCCAACCGCCTCTACGCCCAGTTTGGCTTCGAGGAGACCGCACCCCGCTCCGTCGGCATGGCGCGCAAGGTCGTCTGAACCGGTGGCCGCCTTTGTTGGAAGGTTACAGGTGTCGGAGCGCCAAACCGTCTGCCTGGCTGCTCGAAAAACTCCAAGCTGAACCCGCTCGCTTCGTGGTCGTTGAAACGGTGGTGCTGAGGGAGGACTGGCTGGGGTGCTGGCCGCAACTCTTCATTCGCGGATATCTAAATGTCCGTGGATATATCCACGAAAATAGGAGCGAAACGCTAGCATCTGATAACATGGGGCGTCTTCGAAAGGTTAAACTGGGGCGATGCCTTACGGATTGAAGAACATAAACGAATACCTGAAGTCGAACCTCCTGACATGGCCGTTTGACTGGCAGGATGTGGAGGATCGACGCGTGATCGAAGTGCCCACGGAGATTGAGTCCATTATCCAAGGCTTCGAGCAGTCTGGAGAAAAGCTGGGGGCCAACGTGATATCGGCTGCCCTAAGCCCTGCAAGGATGAGACTTGCGGACAACGCAGATGCATTCCGTAACGCATGGCCCGATGCTATGGCCTTCGCTCTCCAGCGGGAAGCCGAGAACATGGGACCGTGGAACACCTATTTCGGAGCATGGAGTTCAGGCACCAAGACCGATGGCTCTGATTGGTATGGACCTGATGTCCGGGAACTGACACCAGAGGTAATTCAGCATTGGGAGGCGCGAGCGAAATCCCTTGGCCATCCGGTTCTGAGAGGCCGCTACGCCGATCTCGTATGGGAGTTCAGCAGGCCCGTTTCGAAGAAGCGGGCCGATCCTGAATTCGCTCGCATCGCCATCGACAGCTATCTGGACTCGGTTGAGAATGATATCCGGCCGGATCAATATGATAACATCGTTGTGCTCAAGCGCGCAGCGCGCCTTGCGGCCCTGATCAACGACGCGGAACGCATTATTCGGGCAAAGGACCAGCTTCTCGTTGCCTTCGACAAGGCGGTAGCCGAAAAGATATGGTGGTGGGCGGTCTCCGACGAACTGTTGGAGAACCGAAAGCTCGCGTTGAGCGAAGACGACCGGGAGCGGTTACGAGCTGGTTGGGAAACCCTGTTCGCTGGATACACTGCAGCGGGCGTTGACGGCTTCGATCCCCATCACGCGGAGAGCGTTGGCGATCGTCTCATCGGTTTCTACCGCAAGGCGGGAGCGACGTCCGAGGTTGAGCGTGTCGCCAAGGGGATAGCCGACGCGTTCATCTATATTTCGCGTGCTGGGAGCGCCATGCAGGCGATGGCGTGGCTCGAGACCGGCGTCGAATATACGTCAACTGCCGGAGACAAGGACCAGGTGAAAGCCCTCAGGCTCGAACGCGAGGAAGCTATCCGCAATAGTCACAAGGAAATGCAGTCTTTCACAACAACGATGACGATCACCAAGGAGGAAGTGGACGAATTCCTCGCTCTTGTCATCGACAAAGATAGTTGGCAGCAGGCTCTATTTAACATTGCCGTAGAATTCACCGAGCCTAAGGAGCGGCTCGGGATTTCGCTACAACGCGAAGCGCGGGCCGCGCCGCTCATGGCGATGTTCTCGTCGTCTATCCTCGCCGACGATCATCAGGCCGCGACCGTTGGGTCGACTGAAGACGACAAAGAAGGAAACCTCATTCGACGTTCCAATACCGGCCAACAACTCAACCGACATTTTCTGACGAGGGCGCTTGACGAGGCGGTGGATTTTCATCGTCTGTCTCCGGAGGAGATAGCAAGTTTCATTTTCCAGTCCGACTTGTTCGATGATTTCCCCCTTATGCGCGAAGGCATCAAGGCTTGGATGAACGCGGACTACATCAAAAGCGCTGTTCACGCTCGTGCCTCTGGTTGAGTCAGGGTTCCGGACGTTGGCAAGAAATCTGGGGGAGGTGACGACCAAGGCCAAACGCGGCACACCGGGCTGGGAGGTGTCCTCCAACCTCGGTGATTTCCTCGCCATGGAATCGGTTCAGAAGGCCATGGGTCCGGACATCATCCTGCAAATCAAATCGATCTTCGCTGACGCCCGCGGAACCAATCTTAGGAACCTCGTGGCACACGGACTGGCCTCCTCGTCATATGCGAACTGGCAGGTCTGCGACCTGATCGTTCACTCCCTACTGGTCATAGGGGTCTACGAGGATGTTCGCGATGTCGCCGCGCAACGCGGGGCGAAAGCCGCCGAAAAGGCAGAACTCGGCGAAGACGATGACGAAGATGAAATGCCCGCCGGCGATCCGGTGGAGAATGGCTATACTTGAGATTAACTATCGGCGCCATCAGGCAAACGGCGGTAGCTTTAGTGTCGGCCTCGGAGCGGTGTGTCGGCTTTCAGAAGCCGAGTAGAGGAGGAGAATGACCGAACTGGAGGCGCAAAGCCGCCGCCCTCGTCCGCCAGAACGGCCTGCAAGGGCTCCGGCGAAGGTCTGAGTTGCCGCACTGCTAGAGGCCGCTTCCGCATCATCTCGGGCTGCCTCTTGCCGACACGCTGATGCTCATCGCGTAAGAACGATATCAACCTGCCTTACCAGATGGCGATTGATCTGCGGAACCTGATGGCGCTTCAAAAAGTATGGCCCCGCTGTGTGTGTCCCGACGGGGAAAAACTCTCGCTGCGCCGCACCGGAAACCTTGAAACGGGCCAATGCCACGGATGCGTCATCTTCCGACAGAAAAGCCGCCATGCTCTCCTTGCCATCTCGCTCCCAGACTCGAACCCGAAACTCTTCAGGCCCGATCGGTGGTAATGCCCGATATCCTGCGGATTTCATCCACTCCAGGCCGGCAGCATCGATTGTGCAGCAAAAAGGAATTCCACCAATCCCTCCGGTCTCCCTGTTAGCCGTTTCGATCCACCAGTCGTTCTGCCAGCGTTCATAGCCAAAGAGCATGCCTTCAAGCCGCTCGTGATGTTCGTTCCAGCCACCGCTACCTGCGGTCGTAGCTGCCTCCCAAAGAATTTCCATTGCCCGGATGCGCCATTCCTCACCTCTCAAGGTGTAATAGACATCTCGAAAATCACCTTGATTGGGATCGATGGCATAGGGCTTCAACGCCTCCGGAGCAGGTCTGACGATGATTTCCTTATGCAGAACGCCTTGCTGGACCCACTTGTCAAATGCCTCCTCGGCTCCCGGCCAGACGTCAGTAAACCGGGCCAGCTTCTTTCTTCCGTCCAACATCAACGGGAGTTCGAAATTCGTGTGAATAAAATACGGAACGTCCTGAAAGAATTGGGTTCGCTGGTCGACCTGCTCACGCTGCAAGTGGATCTCAAGCTTTGGATTCGGTCGCTGCCCAAGCTCAAAGCCAGCGCCAAAGCGCTCATTCAACGAAGCGATCTCATGCCGCTCAAGGATATAAGAGCTTTCCAGCTCAGGATCATCATCTGCATCGGGGCCAATAATCGCCCGCAGAGCTTCGATGTCATCCACCAAGAAGCGGCATTCGAGGATTGTGCACCAAAGCTCCTGATCGAATGCGCTGACAATGAATGAACTATGAGCCATCGAAATACTCCAGGTGCGCGATGAATCCTACAAGCCCACGCCTCCGCAACCCTGCAGAGAGAAGCGTGACCTTAGTAACCTGTAGATGAACGCGATGAGAAGCCCGTTAAGAAAGCCCGTCAAAGTTTCGCGACAGGCCATCCGCAATTGATGCGAAGCCGCCGCCGCCATTTGCGGCCACCTTGAAACACGCTCCCCCGTCTCAAGCCATCCGAAGCGCTGGCAGATCGCCATCGGTCAAGGCGGTCAGATTGGCTTCGATCTTGCCGATCGGCCAGTCCCACCAGGCGATGTCGAGAAGTTGGGCGATAACGTCTTCGGGATATCGCATCCGGATGACGGTTGCCGGGTTTCCTCCGACGACGGCATAAGGCGGAACGTTTCGGGCAACGACGGAAGCCGCGCCAATAATTGCGCCCGCGCCGATCTGCACGCCCGGCATGATCGCCGCGTCATGGCCGATCCACACATCGTGGCCGACAATCGTATCCTTTACCGGCAGGTCCTTGTAGCCGAAGGTCTCCGGCTTGAAGATACGGAATGGATAGGTGCTGAAACCGGTCATCGGATGATTGGCCGAGCTGGTGATGAAGTAACTTCCACGCGCAATCTGCACGAACTTGCCGATAACCAGCCGTTCCCGAACGCCATGGCCGAGATAGGGAGCCAGTATCAGGGCCGTGTCTTCAGGCTTTCCGGAATGTGTGAAATAGCTGTAATCGCCCACCTCGATACGCGGGTGGTCGATGACGTTCTTCAGATAGACCGTATCGCGATAGACAGTGCCATCGGGCAAGGTAATGGGATGAACGGCCCCGGCATCAAGAAGCGGCATGGAAATCCCTTACATGAAATGCGGCTGCGTGGAATTATGCCGAGAAGGCTAGTGTCATATCGCGATGTAATCCATGGCGTTACCTGAATGCTTTCATGAAATATCCGAATGGACGCGACCGGCATCGGCCAGCGGACGCGATGGCGGGGAGCCGGCCCGTGGCGGTCATCCCCGAGGACATTTAAGGGGCCGACCTGTTTGCACCTGCGCTCATTGAAAGGAGGCTGGCAATCCACACTGCGAGCGCGAGCCCGCTGAATGTTGCTCCAAGGATTGAAATCCCCGCCCAGCCGGATTGTGCGTAGGTTGCCGTGGCGGAAATTGCCCCGATGGCGCTGTCGGCCGAATAAAACACCATGTAACCGCCAATCAGGCGGCCGCTTTTTTGCGGATGCAGGGCCACGACGACGCTGAGGTTGCTGACGTGGACGGCCTGGACCGCCAGATCGAGCAGGAACACTCCCGCCAGCAACACTGCGATGGATGAGGGAAGGAGAGCGATCGGTCCCCAGGATACCAGCAGGATCGCCAGAGAAGCTCCGGTCGTCCATTGGCCGTAGCCCCTGTCAGCCAGCCTTCCTGCACATGTCGCTCCAATTGCTCCCGCCAGTCCAACCAGACCGAACAGACCTATCCAGGTGTGGGAATAGGAAAATGGCGGCGCACTGAGCGGAAGGACCAGCGCGGTCCAGAACGTGCTGAAAGATGCGAAAATCAGGAGCGCGAGGATGCCTCGAAAGAGCAAGGCCCGCTCACGAACAAACATGCGTGGAATGGAGAGGAGAGCGTGGACATATGTTTCCGAAGCTCGTTCCGCCGATGGCCGCGGCAGCATCGAGACAAGGACGCCGACCATCGCCGCGGTGAGGAGCGCCGACGTCAGGTAGACCGCCCGCCATCCGCCGAGATCGGCGATCGTCCCGGCGATGGATCGGGCTGCAAGAATGCCGGTGACCACGCCGCTGGTCACCGTGCCGACCACTCGACCGCGTTGGGCCGCAGTTGCCAGGGCCGCAGCCTGGGCAACCAGTATCTGAACGAGAACAGCCAGCAATCCGACCGCACCCATGCCAGCCAGCAGCATCGCTTTCGCTCCCGCTGTCGCGACGATGACAAGAGCGATCGCCAACAACAGCCCTTGGACGATGATCAGCTTCCGGCGGTCGATGAGATCGCCTATCGGCACGATGAAGATCAATCCCAGCCCGTACCCCACCTGGGTCAGCGTGACGATGAGACCGATGGCGGCCGAAGACATTCCAAGGTCATGCGCCATCAGGTCGAGCAGGGGCTGTGCGTAATAGATATTCGCCACGCTCGAACCTGCGGCCGCCGCGATAATCAGCGTCTGCACTCCCGACAATCCATGGGCGCGCACTCGCGGGTTGCCATCTGTCATTTTCTTGTCCACCGCGCAGTCCCTTGCGATCTCGTTTCAGCTTCGTTTTGAGACCACTTGGCGCATCACATTTCCAGTTCTAAGATAGAACCAGATTTGAGGAACAGAGATCGGTCGCGATGGTCAAACGTGTCAGCTTGTGGAATGCCGGTTGCCCGGTGGCGCGTTCTCTCGATGCAATCGGCGACTGGTGGTCGCTTCTGATCATTCGCGATGCTTTCGACGGCATGCGCCGCTTTGGCGAGTTCCAGAACGGGCTGGGCATCAGCAAGGGTGTCCTGGCCACCCGATTGCGTGACCTTGTAAGGCGGGGAATTTTCGAAACCGCGCCAGCCTCGGATGGAACCGCTTACCGGGAATACGTTCTCACCGCGAAAGGACGCGGCCTTTTCCCCGTTATCGTCGCTCTGCGGCAATGGGGAGAAGACCACCTGTTCGCTGATGGTGAGGATCGCTCCTCGCTGGTGGATCGGGAAAATGGCGAGCCGATAGCACGGCTTGTGATCCGGTCCGCCGACGGCCGTTCCCTTGCCTGGAGTGACACCCGGGTAACGGGCTGAACGCGCCCTGAAACCTGCTGGTTTCCCGCATGTAAATGACTGCTTTTGGCGCAATGCCTCCACCTTCATCCGCGCAACCGACTTCAGCCTTCCCCCAGTCCGATGGCATCCCTGAACGCTTTCAGCCCGACCGTGGCGAGCCATGTCCGGAAGGTCAGGAGTTCAGGGTTGATTGCGCGCATGGCGTCGAGATCGACGCGGACTGACAAGGGGCCATCCTCAAGGCTCCTCGCCATGTGCGACAGGTCCGGGCTGGCTTCCAGAACCTCGTCCGGCAAGCGGGCGTAGGAAATCTGCCGCCCCGCCACCTCCGTCATGGCGGCCTCCAGGTCGTGGCCGGAAAGCCGGTCGCTGGCAATTCTCATGGTGACCCCGCCGAACCGTTCGCGATCGGCGAAAATGGACGCCACGAACTTTCCGATGTCATCGACGGCGGTGAGCTGGATGAAGTCCTCCGGCCTGATCAGTGACAGCAATTGCCCCCGGTCCAGTCCGAATCCGGGTCTCACCAGCATTTCCATGAAGATTGTCGGCCTAATGATCGTGGCGGTGATGGGCAATTCGCGGATATGGGCCTCGATATGCGGCTTGGCATCGAACCTCGCTACGCCTGTCGGCCTGTCGCCGACGCTTGCGCCCGATGAATAGACGAAGTGAGCGATATCGCTTTCGACGGCCAGATCCGCGATGGAGGTTCCGTAACGCTCTTCCTGTTCCGCCGCCAGATTGCCCGGCAGCACGCTGAAAACGCCATGGGCACCCTTCATTGCCGCGCGAACTGTCTCCATGTCCTCGAAGGATCCGCGCATCAGTTCGACGCCCGCCTCCTGCAAGGCGAGCGCGGCGGGCTTGCCCGGGTCCGACACCAGCGCCCGGACATTCCAGCCTGCTTTCAGCAAGGCCTTCGCCACCGATCCGCCTTGACGGCCGGTCGCTCCAAGAACAAGTATCGAATGTTTCTGATCGGTCATGACAGGCCCTCGTGTTGATCGCGAGGTATCCATATATATGTTTGGGAAGCCGCCGGAAGACGGCACATCTTTCAGCGTCAGGCACAAGGATGATACGCTTGGACGACACCCGCCGGCCCGGTTCGCAACAGGATTTGGATGCAGCACGGCAGTTCATGCCGATACCGTCAAACGGGGTTTGCAGCAGGCTGGGCGATAAATGGACCGTGCATGTTCTGTGGCGGCTCTCGCTGGCGGCCGGGCGTCGACTGCGGTTTTCGGCGCTCAAGAAGGAAACAGTCGGCATAACCCAGAGAATGCTGACGCTGACCTTGCGGAACCTGGAACGCGATGGCCTGATCGTCAGGCACTATTTTCCCGAGGTGCCGCCGCGCGTCGAATATGAGCTGACGGATATGGGCGTCGAAGCGCTGGCGGCCCTCCAGAGCTTCAACCTCTGGCTCAGGAACAACCTTCCCCAGATCGAAGAACATCGTCGCGCCTATGACGAAGCGGGCGACAACCCATAGCGGTATGGCCTGCCGCGCAGGAAGCAGGCCTCACGGGCGATCGCGCAGACGACGCCGGATATCTTCGGCCAAGAGTTCGGCCTCCCTGGCGATTGGCAAACGATGGCCCAGATGCCCGTTCTCTCCAGAATGCGCCTCCGTGGCAGCCTGTCAACGGAACGTCCGCCAGTGACGTAATATTGGCGCGCGTTCCTGCGGCATGGCGGGGTCCGGGCCGAAGCAGACGTTGCGGAAAGTCTGACGCGATGCAAGATAAGCGCATGAGCGTGACACCGTTATACATCCGAAAGGCCGATCAACGCGATCTGCCGGCCCTTGTGGAACTATACCAGCATCTGTCCGAAGGGGACGAGAAACCCGGTCTCCCTTTGGCCGAAGACATCTTCGAGCGGTTCGGCGTCTATGAGGGCAGCGCAATCATCGTCGGCAAGGTCGATGACACCCTTGCGGCCTCCTGTACCCTGGTCGTCATCCCCAATCTGACGCATGGCGGCAGGTCCTATGGCCTCATCGAAAATGTCGTCACGCACCGGGATTTTCGTAACCGGGGCTTCGGCAGGCAGCTTCTCCTTAAGGCCGCCGATCTCGCTTGGGCGGCAGACTGCTATAAGGTCATGCTCATGACCGGTTCGAAGAAGCCCGAGACATTGAATTTCTATCTCGGGGCAGGTTTCGAACAATCCAAGACCGGATTCCAGATGCGCCGTGTTCCGGTCAGGGGCGACGCCTGATCTGACAGTTATGGGGTCGAAGCGGACTTCTACCTGGACCGGTAGCGTCGTTGGAACCTGCATGATACGCATACCTTGCCCCGTTCGCGAAGCGGAAAGAGACAGCAGTTATGAAGTGCCTGCGCATCTATGCCACCCCGGATGGTAAATCGCACTTCGATGAAATTGAACTGCCTACCATATCGCTTTCGGTGCATCCCGACGCGGTGCCGTTCGATGTTACGGCCAGCTATCCGGCATTCCGTTTCCGTCTCACCCACATTTCTGCGGGCATGCGCGAAGTTGCTTGGCATACTGTGCCAGAGCCAGTGCTGACAGTCAGGCTGGACGGCTCGGTGGAATACGAAACGAGCAATGGGGAGGTTCGCCACGTTCAGGCGGGTAGCTTCGTGTTGGTCGAGGACACGCATGGCAAGGGTCATTTGTCGCGCCATTCCCCTGAGGCTCAAGCCGTCATCTGGATTTCACTGCCAAACGGGCTTGATTTGCCACAGTCATAGCGGTCGCTTCCGTATCGTGGCAAGATTTGGCCTGAAGCGGTCATACCGTGCCTTTCTTTGCCGCACAGACTATCTCAGAAATGAATGCGCTCTTCTCCGAGGTATAACGATCACCGTCATACGGGAACTGCTCCGCCAGGCGGCGTTTCAAGGCGGAATATGCCAGGGCCACATCGTCGTGTCGGCGGAGGTAGTTTAGGAAAAGCATCCGCCTTTCGTGGGTCTCGTTTGAGGGCGGGCAAAGGTAGACCCTCAACTGGGGTGACTGGCGTTTCGAAAGGAAGGCCCAAACATCGTCATCGTAGCGATTACCACGAGGTTCGAAGCCAGCACCAACCAGAACCGCGCTTGCATCGGGAATGCCTCGGAGCCCCGATACAACGACATCCACGTCAAGTATCGGCTTTGCAGACAATCCTGGCACTGCTGTGCTACCGATATGCTCGATTGCCATCACGCATCCGCCGAGTAGTCTTCTCAAAAGGGCTTCGGTCTCTGCAAAAGCATCTGCCCATTTCGCGTCGTAGGGAACAATTTCAACCAAGGTCGGCATAAGAGCATCCATGATCGAGGAAGGCCGATCATGTTTAGCCTATCCAGCCTGCGAATGTCTCCTCTGGGGGCGTATTGGAGACGGAAGTCTCTTCTCTTGCTGGCCCGAAACGAGCATCGCTGGCTCGGCGGGATGCCGGCCAGCGATGTCAGTGCTTCTGTCCTGCCGGCAAGCCCGGACCCTTCACTGTCAAACGGTTCAAGCCGTAGTGGTCCGCTTCGCGAGGAGGGTCAGGCCGAAGATTATCAGGCCGGTCAGCGTTAGGGCGAAACCGGCCCAGACAGCCGAGAGCAGACCGTAACCCGCAGCGATCGAGGCACCACCAGCAGCAGCGCCGACGGCATTCGCGACATTGAGCGAGGCTAGGTTCATGGCGCCCATCAGGCTCGGGGCTTCGGGAGCGAAATTGGTCAGGCGAACCTGGATGGTCGGGATGGCGGCCATCATGGCGGCGCCGACACCGAACATGGCGGGGAAGAAGATGAAGGGATTGGAACCGCCGACCGCCAGGATGGCCATGATCACGAGAGCACTGCCGAAGCCGATGACAATGCCGCGAGCGGGGTAGAGGTCGGCGAGCTTGCCGCCATAGACGTTGCCTGCGGTCATACCGATGCCGAAGAGAGTCAGCGCAACCGGGATCATTTCGGGAGCGAGGCGGACGGTGTCGGTGACCATGGGGGCGATAAAGGTGTAGACGGCGAAGATTGATGCGACACCGAGGGCGGCGACCAGCATGACACCCCAGACCGAGCCCTTGCGCAGTGACGACAGCTCCTGGATGACCGGGACGCCATCAAGCGCCTTGGTGCGCGGCACCCACTGCCAGATGGCGCCGAAGGCTAGCGACGAGAAGGCGGCGACCGCGAGATAGGTTTCGCGCCAGCCGATGGTCTGACCGAGGAAGGTGGCGAGCGGCGAGCCCACGATGGTTGCGACGGTCAGACCGGTCATGACAATGGCGAAAGCCTTGCCTGCCTGGCCGGGGCCGACGATGTAGGAGGCGACGACTGCGCCGGCACCGAAGTAAGCGCCCTGCGGCAGGCCGCTGATGAAGCGTGCCAGCATCAGGAACCCGAGGTTCGAAGCAAATGCTGACAGAACGTTGCCTGCGACGAAGAGTGCCATGAGGGCAAGCAGCAGCGTGCGGCGGTTGAGCGTTGCAGCAGCCAACGTCACCAGGGGAGCGCCGAGGACGACGCCGAAAGCGTAGGCCTCGATGGTGTGGGTGGCGCTGGGGACGCTGATGCCGAGCGTTTCGGAGAAGAGCTGGATGATGCCCATGCTGGCGAATTCTGACGTGCCGATCGAGAAGCTGCCAAGCGCCAGAGCGAGCAGTGTCAACTTCTGCGAACGGGCGGTGGTGTCTGCGGCGGGAGCGAAGACCTGGGTTTCGAAGGTGATGGACATTGCGGTGATCCTTTGCGGAATGTGTGGTTGATGGTGTTTGGCGGAACTCAAAACCGGCGTGTTGTGTGAGGACATGGATCTCATGTTCGGCCAGACCGCAGTAGCCAGGTCGCATTCCCACGATTTGAGAAGAAAATTCACAAGTAGTGTTGCCTGTCGCAAGACAACGCCGGTAACAGCGGCTATTGTCGGCCCCACTTGTAGACGGGAGCGGGGGTATCGGCATGGACAACAGGGCCGGCGAGGCGATGGTTTTCGTTCAGGTGGTCGAGGCCGGGAGCTTTTCCGAGGCCGCCCGTCTGCTGCTGATGACGCCATCCACGGTTTCGAAACTTGTAGCGCGGCTCGAGACCCGGCTGGGCGTTCGGCTTGTCGAGCGCTCGACGCGGCGGCTGGTTCTCACCAAGGAAGGTGAGTTTTACTACGAGCGCAGTCAGCAGCTGCTCGCCGATCTCAATGAAACGGAGCAGCAGATCGCGAAAGGCGGCGCGGAGCCCGAGGGTATGATCCGGGTAAGCTCGTCCGTAACCTTCGGCGTGGCGGCGCTGGAACCGATCCTGCCGGAATTCTGGCAAACCTATCCGGGCATCGTCGTGGACCTGTCGCTGTCAGATGAAACGGTCGACCTCTATCTCGACCGGACGGACGTGGCGATCCGGGTGGGCAAGCTCGCGGATTCCAACCTGATTGCCCGCAAGATCGGCACGACCCGTCGCCGCATCGTCGCTTCGCCGGCCTATCTCGAAAAGTGGGGCATCCCCGAAGCGCCCGAGGACCTGCTCCATCACAACTGCCTGGGCTTCAACTTCCGCCGCGCGAACCCGGTATGGCCGATGCGCGAAGGAGGTCGGATCGTCGAACGCATGCTGAGCGGCTCGCTTCTCGTCAACAATGGTGAAACGATCCGCCGCATGGCGATCGCCGGCGTCGGCATCGGCCGCATTGCGGACTACCATGTCCGTGGCCCGATCGCGCGCGGCGAGCTGGTGGAGCTTCTCGCCGACAGTTCGGTCAGCGATTGCGACGATATCAACGTGCTCTACCGCGGCACGCAGCTGCTGCCAGCGCGAGTTCGCGCCTTCCTCGACTTCACGGTGCCGCGGATGCAGAAGTTCCTTGGCAGCAATCCAACTTAGGTAGTCGTACCCCTTCTTGTCCCAATCACTCCAGAGCGGGAAGCGGTGCTTCCGCGTTGACCAGACCGGCCCAGCGAATTTCACGCCAGAAGTCGGCGGGGATCTGCTCGGCAAGCGCCGCGCTGTCCTCGGCGATACGGCTGGGCTTGCTGGCGCCAGGAATGACGGCAGCGACGGCGGGATGGGCGAGCGCGAATTGCAGGCCAGCGGCCTTCATACTGACGCCGTAGCGGTCAGCGATGGCCTTGATTCGGGCGACCTTGTCGAGAATCACAGGCGTTGCCGGGGCGTATTCGAAGTTCGGGCCGCCAACCAGCGCGCCGGAGCTATAGGGGCCGCCGACGACGATACCGAGGCCACGTTCAGCGACCGTGGGCATCACGCGCTGGAGCGCGTGGTCATGGTCGAGCAACGTGTAGCGGCCGGCGAGCAGAAAGCCGTCCGGGCGCGGGCCATCGAGCGCCAGCAGGAGTTCAATCGGTTCGACGCGGTTGACGCCAAGCCCCCAAGCCTTGATCACGCCTTCATCGCGCAGTCGGTCGAGCGCCTTGAAGGCACCCTTGCGGGCAGTCTCGAAAACGTTCAGCCACTCGTCACCATAGAAATCCTGGGCAACGTCATGGACGAAGGCGATGTCGATCTGGTCGGTCTTGAGCCGCTTCAGGCTGTCCTCGATCGAACGGTAGGTGCCGTCCCCCGAGTAGTCGTTGACTATCTTGTTGGGGCGGCCATATTTGAAGACATCGCCCTTTTCGCCGAGGTCCCGGGCACTGATATCCTCGATCTCGTCGAGAATGACGCGGCCGACCTTGGTGCTGATGATATAGTCTTCGCGCGGCTTGCCAGCCAGCGCCTCGCCCATGCGAATCTCGGCAAGGCCGGCGCCATAAAAGGGCGCGTTGTCATAGTAACGGATGCCGTCGTTCCAGGCAGCTTCGACGGTGGCCTGCGCTTCGGCTTCCGGAATGTCGCGGAACATGTTGCCGAGCGGAGCGGCACCGAAGCCGAGCTTGCTCGGGAGAATGTTCTTGAGAGTCATTGTCTTATCCTTTCGTTTGGCTGTCTACAGCAGGGTCCGTCCCTGTTGAGTAGAGAGATAGAAGGGATGGAGCAGAGGCGGTAGGTGGGTGGGGTTCGCAAGATATGAGAAGGGAATTCACAGATCCCGCGAGCCCGTTCGGACACCTCACGGCGCCGCCTTCTCGATCACCCTGGCGAGATCCTCGGCCTTCGAGATCAGGCCGGCATTGCTGGCGGCGATCTCGCGGCGATCTCGGTGACATTGACCTTCACCCGGCCGGCGAAGAAGCGCTGGGCATTGGCCGGCACAGTCCGGTTGGCGCCAATAGCCATTGAGAACTACATCCGCGCGGGGCTGTTTATATGAGAGGGTACTGATGGCAAAATGGGTAAAAGGCCATCGGTTGATAGGTCCACTCTCCACCCACACCGATTGTCAAGTTCAACGCGCTTTACCGGCAGGTTTGCGCCATAAGCTACCATCGTTGCGAGACAGTGCATCACGGGGTGCGAAAGAGGGCGTGGATTCCGCGCCCTGCTGTTGGCTCTTCCGCAAAGCGGGCGACGACGTGCAGATGGGCATGAAACACTTCCTGGCCCGCGATCGCTCCGACATTCCAGCCAATGGTCCATCCCGAGGGACGGAAAGGATCAAGGAAGGACTTCGCGACTTGGAGAGCATTGCCAAGCTCAGCCCACTCGGCCGAATTCAGCTCGAAAAGTGTCGCCATATGTCGGAAAGGCACGACCAAGCTTTGAGCAGGACGATCGGGCTCAATGCTCCCGAGCAAGTAAAAATTCGTCAACCTGCCAATAGGCTTATCTATTAGCATAGCATTTATGAGACAAAAGCGGCATTGCGGATCGTGCATATTGGTACCGTGACAGAGCCTGAGCAGAAATCAAGATGACGCGGCCACCTCTCAGAGCCCAAATCAGATCCATGCAAACATGCCGAGATGGGTTGATTGTGGAGTTGCGGCCGTGTCTCGAAGGGGCCGAATACGGTCTTCCGCTCCGCGCCTCCATTCCAGTCATTCAGGTTGGAGCGACCGAACCTCGAAAGCAGCCGCTAAGCCGCGACGCCGTTCACGTCTGGAATGGGGTCGCTGAGCGGCAGACGCCTCTCGGCCCTGAGCGGCCGCTACCTGTCAATCAACCTGACGCAGGCTTTCTGCAAAAGTGCCTAAACTGGTGCCTCGGCCGATCACGACAACTCGCCTGCCAGGCGCGAGGCCGTGCCGGAAATCGTTTGGGACGCCACAAATTCTGTCGAAGAGCCATGGTAGCCCTTGGAGTTCGAGCGGTGAGTGACATCGCCTGGAACCGGCACGGTCGGCCCGTTCCACGATGAAAGTGAGTTCGACCTGATGGCCAGCGATCAACGCAAGCATCATCGGACCGACAATGACGGCAGCAGCCTTGCCCAGGAAGTAGCCGAAGAACGGAGAGAATAGTACGCCGCCAGCCTTTTTCGCCTTGCCGCCCGGAACTTTGTGCAAGCTTTTCAGGACCGCCCAAAGCACCAACGCCGCCGAGATCAGGCCAGCGGCAAGACCAGGAGTGTTTGACCTGGACGCCCATTCAGTCGACGGCAGGAAGTCATAGCCGAACATCTTTGCAAAAACGGGCAGCGTACCAAGCAGAAGCCAGACGGCCGCTAGGATGGCAACCAATTTTCGAAACCCTACCAATTGTTCTCCTGAAGCGTCCATCAGGAACCCGTCGCACGTTCATCAGCGATTCTTTCAAGCGCTCTGCGGCACCCACGGGTTGTGGATTCAAGAAATCTCGCGAATGAAGGTGAATTTTTTCGCATGCAATTTCTTGGCACGAAACGGGAGGTAATCTTGTTCTCCGTTGGAATTGTCATATGGGCAACAGAATGACCGCAGTTGGCGCTTCCGCGCCATGACGGTACTCGGCCCTGAGCGGTCATTGGCCACCGCAAAAGTCGGACGCGACCCTTCAACTCACCGAGGCTCATAATGCGCTTAGTATCAGATGTGGTGTGCCGTTTGATGTCTTGCGTACGGAAGTTCCATTGATATCCACCGTACCTCTCACCACTCGGCGCATGTTCGAAAAGCTGTCGAAGGTAACCGTGTCCACCGGTTCATCGAAACGGACAGTCACGGAATAGTGCGAGCCCGAGGATGATAATGCGCCGATTTCGCCCTTGAAGGTTTGCCCAAGATACCGCCCCTGCACCCTTTGGTGCAAATGGAACGGAGGGGGAGCAGCGTTGGCGAGGCGGGCGGACAAGGTGTTCCAGTCGCGTGCGCCGTTCTGCCTGGCGACCAGTTCCAGCGCCTGGGCATGGCCCAACACGGAACCGTCGGCGGCAAGTGCGCTCCTCAGAGATTTTGCGTGCGCCTTGGCATCTGCGATATTTCTGACTGTCATGACATGCTCCCCAGGGCCTTGAGCCCGATACCAGCGGTTCCCCGCGCCTTCAGGGCGACGGCAAGCACAAGAGTTGCGATGACTGCGGCCGCGCCATCGGCCAAAGGATAGGCGAACCAAATCGCATCCGCGCCCAACATTGCCGCAGCGATCGTGACCAAGACAGGCAACAGGATAAGCGGCTTGACCATGGTCAGAAGAGCCGCGCGGGCCGGTTGTCCGATGGCTTGGAAATATAGCCCGAGCACAAGAACCGGTCCGGAAAAGAGATAGACCGCAGCCATGCGACGAAGCAATCGACCGACCTCGCCGATCACATCCGGATCAGCGACAAAGGCTGCTCCGACGACTGTGCCTTTGCTCAGCAACAAAACCTCGACTGCAAGACAGTAGAGCAATGCCGTTGCCGCAGCGATCCGTAGGACCGCATCAGAGCGAGTGTAGAGACGCGCACCGACATTGTTGCCGACGATGCTCTGCATCGCCATTGCGATCGCCATGATTGGCAGGAAGGCAAAACCGAAAATGCGTGTCACGATCCCGTAGGCGGCAATGGTCGTGGCGTAATCGGTGGCGCCTGCAAGACGGAGGGCGAGAACCACACTGGCAGACGAAAGCGCCATTCCGACAAAACTCAGACTGACGGGGGCACCCAGCGCAACAATACGCCTCCAACTGCCCGTCCAGCGGTTCCGCCAGAGACTGTTGAGCGGCATCATGCCACCAAGGAACGGGCGCAGTCCGGCCAGCAGGACCAGTCCCAGCGCCTGCGCCAGAACCGTGCCCGTGGCCGAACCCGCAACACCCAGTTCCAGTACCGCAACCAGGATGTAGTTCAGCAGAATGTTGATGAGCGTGACCCCAAGCGACATCAGCGCCATCAATCCCGCCCGTCCTTCGTTCCTCCAGGCATCGGCATGAACACCCAGCAGAAATTGTATCGGAGTTCCGAACATGGTGAGTGCAAGGAAGACCCACACCATTTCGGCAACCGGGCCATCGGAGCCCGCAACGCGTAAGGCGAAATTCCACCCGCCCGCACAGAAGATCACGATCAGCATTGAAGCGATCGTCAACGCAAGTCCATGCGCGTCGGCGAAGGTCGCGTTGGCCGCGTTACGGTCGTCGGCGCCGAGCTGGCGAGCCAGCAGGCTGGACATTCCCCCGCTGACAAGGGTCGAAAGCGCGATCGTCAGCATCAGAACTGGAAACGCCATGCCGACGGCCGCCATGGCGTCCGCACCGACGAAATGCCCAAGAAAGACGGCGTCGATAATACCCAGCATCCCGTTCATCACCATGATGGCGAGCATAGGCAGTGCGGTGGAAACAAAAATTCTGCCTGGCGAGGCAGTCAGAAAACGGTTTTCGGGCGATTGTCGCAAAGACATCACTCACTCCTCCAAAGAGGCATTTCGACTGTGATGGGGGCCTGCATTGCCACCGACGAAATGCTTCGAGGGTGAGAAAAATCGTCATATGCCGGGCTTTACCGTGACTTGCGTCTGCAGGCGGCAGGTGCTCGGAACCTTTCGCGAGAACAACCACTAAAGCCAAATACTGTCAATAGGAGCGTGCGTGAGAATTCTGCACGCGGCCCAAGGGCGACTCGCTTTTGACCGCCCGGTGGGCGACGACCTTCAACGGGTCATGCGCTATCCTTCGACATCCTACGGTCAATAGTCGGCTCATGGCGCGAAGCGGCCGTACTCTTCAACAGCAAGTCAATGTCCGCAATGGGGCCGGAAGCGGACTGTCGGGTTTTGGGACGCGCTCGGCGGTAAGCTGCCCTTCCTACCGAGCGGCAAGTTGCGGTATTAGCGGCGCGCCGCTTGGATTGGTAAACTTTAGGCGCAGTTTTTGAAGCTGGCGATTGCGGGGGCCTGAACATACGATGAGCGAGTCCAAACGAAGCTATTTCAATGACAGTCCAATCGAGGCAGCCGACGATGACCGCTATGGCGTGACCGGTTTCGCGGAATCGATCGCCAAAAGCATCACGCGGATGCAGAATCCAGTTGGAACGACCATTGCACTCAATGGGCCGTGGGGGTCGGGCAAAAGTAGCATCGTCAATCTCATCCGTACTTCCCTCGCACAATCCGGCAATGACAGGCTGGTGGTCTCGGACTTCAAATGCTGGTGGTACCGAGGTGAAGAAGCGCTGGCACTTGCCTTTCTGCAAAGCCTGAACGGAACGTTGCGGACCAGCCTGGGCGATAAGGTAAAAGACCTGATCCCCAGCATCACTCAACGTTTGCTACAAGCGGGACCGACTATCGGAGCGGCAGTAACACTAGCAAGCGGAGCGCCGTTGACGGCGCTTTTCACTGGCGGCTCGAAGTTTGTGAGTACCTTCTTTCCGCAGGGCGAGACCCTTGAGAAGACATTTCAGAAGCTGGCGAAAATTCTTGCTGATGAAGACCGACGTTTTCTCGTTGTGATCGACGACATCGATCGTCTCTCGCCCGAAGAAGCCATAGCGATATTCAGGCTGGTGAAGTCCGTCGGCCGCCTGCCCAATGTCATGTACCTGCTGGTGTTCGACCGCGATCTGGCCGAAAAGGCGGTGCAGGAGCGGTTTCCTTCGGAAGGCCCTCACTTTTTGGAGAAGATCGTCCAGGCGGGATTTGAAGTGCCTGCCCCCTCCAAACAGACTTGAATCAAGCGGTCCTCACCGCAATCCAGGAGATTTGCGGCGACCTAGAAGAGGCTGACATCGTCCGTATCATGAACCTGTTCTACGATATCGTGGCTCCATACATGACGACCCCTCGGCATGTGGCAAGGTATCAGAATGCGATCAGCGTGACATGGCCCGCCGTTGCAGGCGAGGTGAGCTTGGCCGATTTCATCGCTCTGGAAGGGTTGCGCCTGTATGAGCCTGGCTTGTTTCGGGCGATACGCTCTCGAAAGGAGGAGGCGTGTGGTGTCTCCAATCATCATAACGGCAACCAGAATCACGAAGATCGTCTGAAGCCGTTCCTGGACGACGTTCCTGTGTCACGTCATGACCTCGCAAAGGTAGCATTGCAGCGCCTGTTCCCTAGGCTCGAAAACATGGGCTATGGCGGCGATTGGATTTCACGTTGGGATGCCGAACGCCGTGTCTGCATAGAGGCCCATTTCGATACCTATTTCCGCCTCACCCTGAGTGACGAAACACTCCCGACAAAGATCATTGAGGAGATGGCCAAGCGGGCTGACGATTCCGATTTCATCAAGGCGACGATGCGAACGGCCGCTAAGACGATCCGTCGAAGCGGCAAATCGATGGTACCGGTCTATCTAGATGAACTAACCACACATGCCGCTAGCGTCGACAAAGAGAAGGTAACGGCGTTTCTCGGTGCACTGTTCGAGATCCACGATGAGATCGACCTCGACGTCGATGCCGAGCGTGGATTTAGCGGAATGGCAAACACGAGCCTGCGCTATCACTGGCTGCTACGCCGCGTTACGCGCGAGCGCTTCACACCGGAGGAACGGAGCAATATCCTTGTTGCAGCGATTCAGAATGCGGCCCTCGGCTGGCTAGTCGATTTTGCTTCATCAGCCATTGGCGATCATGAGGAGGAACGGAAGCAAGGTCCAAAGCCGAACGAGGATTGTCTTGTGCAAACCTCCGCCATCGAGCCTGTGCGCCAACTGGCATTGGATACAATCCGTACGGCCGCGGCGAACGGCTCGCTGATTGGCCACCAGGATCTTGTGTACGTTCTTTATCGTTGGCGTGATTTGCTCGGCGGCGACCCGACCGAAGTGCGCGAGTGGACGGGCGCGCGTATCCTCGAAGATCCTAGCCTTGTCGCACTTGCTCGCGATTTCACGGGACGCTCATGGTCTATGGGAATGGGCGGGTTTGGAAGCCTCGGGGATCGTGTTTCGAAAGCCACCGTGGTGGCACAGATCAGCGACGATACCGAGATCATCGACACCGAGGCATTTCGTGCTCGATTGGAGGAAATCTCGGCAGGTGGAAAGCTGGATCAGGACGACCTGGAGACTGTTCAGACACTTCTGGATGCGTGGGATCGAAAGCGTGCTGGCAAAGAAGGGCTGTTCGACAGATAGCGGTCAAAAAAGGAGCCGGGGAAGCTGATAACAACTTACACCAATTTAAGTAAAGAAATTGGTGTTTTCCCAAAGAGACAATACTTGCTGGCAAGTTCTTATTGTAGCACGCAAAATTAGTGAGTAGGCCATGCTGGCCTGCTGCCGATTTTCGGACACTCAGTTAACGTAGTGCCGACTTATTATCAAATTCCGTTGAGCTGAGATGAAAGCTGTCCGCTTTTGGGTCTATCAGTCGAAGCCCTGAATATCCGAAGTGAAGGCGCGAAGCCGCCCGTCTGCTTGCTACGCCGAATGTCCGCCTAGGGCCAATAGCAGCCCCACGCAGAACTCTAATGCATCGAAACGTCAGGACGCCTCCAATCACCCCCGCATCGCCCTCTCTACCGCCGCAAACACCCTCGCATCACCTGACTGCGCAACGTTGAACCGTAGAAACCGCGTCGCCGTCTGCGATATGCTGAAGGCATTGCCCGGGGCCAGAACGACGTTTTCGGCGAGTGCCCGGCGGGCGACATCGGCGGCGTCGAGACCTTCGGGGAGTTCCGACCAGAGGAACATGCCGCCGCGCGGTTCGGTCCATGGCTTGATGCCGAGCGCCTGCAGTTTCCGCCCTGTCTCGCCCATGGCGCGGGAGAGCCGGTCGCGCAGGCCGTTCATGTATTTCCGGTAGGTGCCGTCCTTCATCAGGGTGAGGACCAGTTCGGCGGAAAGCGCATTGCCGCCGAAGGAGGTGGCGATCTTCAGGTCGATCAGCCGCTCGATAAAGTCCCGTCTTGCGGCGATGAAGCCGCATCGTGCCGCAGCCGTCAGCGTCTTCGAGAAGCTGCCGATATGGATGACCCGCTCGAAGCCGTCGAAGGCCGCAAGCCGCGGCGCGGGTTCCAGCTCAAAATCGGCGAAGATGTCGTCCTCGATGATCGTCAGCCCGGCCTGATCGGCAAACTTCAGGACGCGATGCGCGCTGACCGGCGAAAGCGTCGCGCCTGTCGGGTTGTGAAGCGCCGAATTGGTGATGTAGAGGCGCGGCCGGTGCTCGGTGAGTGCCGCGGCGAAGAGCGCCATGTCGGGGCCACCAGGCGTATAGGGTACGCCGATGACCTTGACCCGATGGGCCCGCAAGAGCGCCAGAAAATTGAAATAGCAGGGATCGTCGACCAGCACGGTGTCACCCGGCTCGACGAGAAGCCGCAGCAGCAGGTCGATGGCCTGCGTGCCCGATTCCGTCAGCATGATCTGGTCGGGCAGCACCTCTATGCCATGCTCCGCCATGCGCCTTGACAGGAGGTGCCGCAGCGGCAGCAGGCCAAGTGGCGTGCTGTAGTCGGTGAGCACCCTGTCGTCCGCCCGCGCGATATGGCGAAGCGAGCGGCGCAGTTCCGCCTGCGGCATCCATGAGGCCGGCAGCCAGCCGCAGCCCGGCTTCAGCACATCTTCGGTCGCCTCGAGCGATTGCCGCGACACCCAGAATGGATCGACCGCGCGGTCGAGCTTCGGACCGATTTCCGCAAGAGTCAGCGGCGGCAGGTGTCCGGCGACATAAAAACCCGAGCCACGCCGCGACAGGATCAGCCCCTCCGCGGCCAGCCGGTCATAGGCTTCGACCACCGTCGAGGTGGAAACCGCCATTGTCTTCGCAAGGCCGCGGATCGAGGGAAGCTTCGCCCCCGGCGAAAGCGTGCGCGCGTTGATCCGCTGCCGGATGGTCGTCATGACCTGCCCGACCCGCGTCCCGCTATCCGTCTCGATGGTGTTCAGCATCCGTACTGCTCGTTCGGCCATTACAGTTTGTCGAAACCGTAATGGACTGTGCCTGAAAAATCCATCCGCTATCGCCTATCAACTGTCGTTGCAGTGAACGAAGGAAAGACATGATGGACAAGACGGCGAGCGGATGGATCAATGGTTTTATCGGGGTGCTGATCTTCAGCGGCTCGCTGCCCGCGACCCGCGCGGCGGTGGCCGATTTCGATCCGGTGTTCCTGACGGTCGCCCGCGCGGCAATCGCCGGCACGCTGGCGCTGGCCCTGCTTCTGGTCTTCCGCGAAAAGCGCCCGAAGGGCGGCGACCTTGTCTCGCTGGCGGTCGTGGCGCTTGGTGTCGTCGTCGGCTTTCCGCTGCTGACGGCGCTGGCGCTGAAACATGTCACCTCGGCTCATTCCATCGTCTTCATCGGGCTCCTGCCGCTGGCAACCGCGATCTTCGGCGTGCTGCGGGGCGGTGAACGGCCGCGGCCGGCCTTCTGGCTGTTCTCCTGCCTCGGCAGTGCGCTGGTTGCGGGCTTTGCGCTGATGCAGGGCGTTTCCGCCTCGCCGGTCGGGGATCTCTTGATGCTCGCGGCTATCGTTGTCTGCGGGCTCGGCTATGCGGAAGGGGCGAGGCTTTCCCGCACGCTCGGCGGCTGGCAGGTCATTTCCTGGGCGCTGGCGTTGTCGCTTCCTGTCATGGCCGCGCTTGCATTCCTCACCATGCCGCAATCTTTCGCTGGAGCAGCGCGGCCCGCATGGCTGGGGCTCGCCTATGTCTCGGTCTTCAGCATGCTGGTGGGGTTCATATTCTGGTATCGCGGGCTCGCTCAGGGCGGTATCGCCGCTGTCGGCCAGCTGCAGCTTCTCCAGCCGTTCTTCGGGCTGGTGCTCGCCGCAACCCTGCTGGGCGAGGCGGTGAGCTGGTCCATGGTCGCGGTCACCGCGGCTGTCATCCTCTGCGTCGCCGGCGCCAGGCAGTTCGCGAGATAACCTCCGGCTAACGACCGGCACTATCCCGGCACGAATTTCCGCCTCCAGTGTTCCGGAGGCGGAAAGATTGTCGTGTCAGACAATCTCGGTTCCGCTGATGCGGATGCCGAAGCCTTCGAGGCCAACATAGTGGCGTTCGCGCGAGGAGAAGAGGCGGATGGAGGTCACGCCCAGATCCTTCAGGATCTGCGCGCCGAGACCGATTTCCAGCCATTCGTTTTCGCGCTGCTGGGCTTCGTTGTGCACTTCGCGGTCGAACTTGCCGGCGCGCGCCGTGGTCGAGATTCCGACGCCGACCGAGCCTTCGCGCAAGTAGACGATGACGCCGCGGCCAGTCTCGGCAATCCGCTTCATGATGGTGTCGATCTGGCGATCCTTGCCGAACACGTCCTTGCCGACATGTTCGAGGTGCAGGCGCACCGGAATGTCGACGCCGTCACGGATGTCGCCGAAGACGACGGCCAGATGCTGCATCGGATCCCAGGGCAGCGAGTAGGCATGCGCTTTCGCCGGGCCATAGGGCGTCTCGACGGTGAAGCTTGAGGCGAGCTGGATCAGCGTTTCCTTGCGCTGGCGATAGGCGATGAGGTCGGCGACGGAAACGCGCTTCAGCCCATGCTGATCGGCGAAATCGAACACTTCCGGTCCATGCTTGACGGTACCGTTATCATTGACCAGTTCGCCGATCACGCCGACCGGCGGTAGGCCGGCCAGCTTGCAGAGGTCGACGGCCGCTTCGGTATGGCCGGAACGCATCAGCACGCCGCCTTCGCGCGCCACCAGCGGGAAGATGTGGCCCGGGCGGACGAAGTCGGCCGGGCCGACATTCGGGTTGGCGAGATTACGCACGGTCAGCGTGCGGTCCTCGGCGGAAATGCCGGTCGTCGTGCCGTGCTTGAAGTCGACGGTCACGGTGAAGGCGGTGGTGTGCGCGCTGTCGTTTTCGGCAACCATGGCGTTGAGGTTCAGCCGTTTGGCCTCCTCCTTCGGCATGGGGGCGCAGACGATGCCGGAGGTGTGGCGCACGATGAACGCCATCTTCTCGGCAGTACAGTGGACGGCGGCGACGATCAGGTCGCCTTCGTTTTCGCGGTCGTCGTCATCGGTGACGACAACGATCTCGCCGGCCTCGAAGGCGCGGATGGCGTCGACGACGCGGCTCTGGTCATAGCTCATGGGAATGCCTCACTTCAGGCGGCCGGTCTGGCCGCGGTCTCGCAGATAATGATCGACGATCGTGCAGGCGAGCATCGCCTCGCCGACGGGAACCGCCCGGATTCCGACGCAGGGGTCGTGGCGACCCTTGGTGCGCACCTCGACCTCGTGGCCATCGGCATCGATCGAGCGGCGCTCGGTGAGGATCGAGGAGGTCGGCTTGATGGCGAAGCGGGCGATGATCGGCTCGCCGGTGGAAATTCCGCCGAGGACGCCGCCCGCATGGTTGGAAAGGAACACCGGCTTGCCGTCCGGGCCGATCCGCATTTCGTCGGCGTTTTCCTCGCCGGTGATCTCGGCCGCGCCGAAGCCGTTACCGATCTCCACGCCCTTGACTGCGTTGATCGACATCAGGTTCGACGCGATGTCCTGATCCAGTTTGCCGTAGACAGGCGCGCCGATACCGGCGGGAACGCCCTCGGCGATTACTTCGACGACAGCACCGACGGAGGAGCCCGCCTTGCGGATCTCGTCGAGATAGCTTTCCCAAACGGGCACGATTTCCGGGTCGGGAGCGAAGAACGGGTTCTCGTTCACCTGCGCCCAGTCCCAGTTGGCGCGGTTGATCCTGTGCTTGCCGATCTGCACTAGCGCGCCGCGAATGATGACGTCGGGGATGACCTGCCGCGCAAGCGCGCCGGCGGCAACGCGCGCGGCCGTTTCGCGGGCAGACGAGCGTCCGCCGCCGCGATAGTCGCGGATGCCGTATTTGACGTCATAGGTGTAGTCGGCATGGCCGGGGCGGTAGCGCCGCGCGATCTCGCCGTAATCCTTGGAGCGCTGGTCGGTGTTCTCGATCATCAGCGACACCGGCGTGCCGGTGGTGATCATCGAGCCGTCCTCCTGCGGCATCACGCCGGAGAGAACCTTCACGATATCGTCTTCACGGCGCTGCGTTACGAAACGCGACTGGCCGGGCTTGCGCCTGTCGAGAAAGATCTGAAGGTCTTCCTGGGTAAACCGGATGCCGGGCGGGCAACCGTCGACCACGGCGCCGAGGGCGGGACCGTGGCTTTCACCCCAGGTGGTGACGCGGAAGAGATGGCCGAAGGTGTTATGCGACATGTCAGACGAACCGGTTTGCGGGAGGCCTGCGCCGTTTCCGGGTGCCTCGGCTTTCACTGCGGCTCACTCATAGTGGAAAACCGCCAAGCGCGACAAGCCTTTCTTGGAAACGCTGCGTCGCCTTTATGACACCTTTCGCTGGGGAAGAGCCTGCGCGAAGCGGGTGAAGTCCGCGAAGGGCAGCGGCTTGGCGAAGGCGTAACCCTGCAGGAAGTCGCAGCCGAGCTGGCGGAGCATCGTTGCGTGCTCGTGGCTCTCGACGCCTTCCGCCACTGTTTCCACCCCGAGAGAGCGGGCAATCTCGATGATCGAACGTACCAGCGCGCGTTCCTGGGGGGAGGTAACGATGGGCATCACCAGTTGGCGGTCGATCTTCAGTCGCTTGGGTTTCAGGCGTAGCAGGCTGACGATCGAGGTGTGTCCGGTGCCGAAATCGTCGATTTCGATTTCGATGCCGAGCGCCTTGATCCTCTCGATGTTGCCGGTCGTCACATCGTCGTTCTCGTCGAGGAAGATGGATTCGATCAGCTCGAAGCAAATCGAGCCCGGCGTGATGCTCAACCCTTCGAGCTGCCCGACGAGGTTCTCGTCATGCAGGCGGCGGGACGAGACGTTGACGGAGATGCGCGGCAGGCGCACTCCGAGCGCCGTCCAGCGCATCTGGTCCTTGAGCGCGGTCTCCAGCACCAGCTGGTCAATGCGCGCCAGCACGTTGAGTTCCTCTGCGATTTTCAGGAATTCGTTCGACGGCAGGATGCCGTGAACGGGGTGTCTCCAGCGCACCAGCGCTTCGGCGCCGGTCAGTTCCATGGAGTTGGCTGCGAACTGGGGCTGGTACCAGACGGTGAATTCGTCGTGATCGAGACCGGCAAGGATCTCGTCCGCCATGCGCTTGCGGGCAAAGATGTTGGCCTGCAGGTCCGGCGTGAAGAATTCGAAGCGGTTCCGTCCCTTTTCCTTCGCCTCGTAGAGCGCGATGTCGGCGTTGATGAGCACCTTGCCGGCATCGGGAAAGAGGCCGGAGGACTGGGCGATGCCGATGGACACGCCGCAGCGACAGGAGAATCCCTCGAAGTCGATCGGCTTGCACATTTCCCGGATGATCGTCTCGCTGAGCTTTGCCAGCTCTTGCGGCGAGGTCTGGCGCTTGGCGAGGATGACGAATTCGTCGCCGCCGATACGGGCGACCAGATCGCCCCGGTTGACCGTACGGTTCAGTACCCGGGAGGCATGCACCAGCATGGCGTCGCCGGCGGCATGGCCGAGTGTGTCGTTGATTTCCTTGAAACGGTCGAGGTCGAGATGCATGATTGAGAACTTGGTTCTCTGCTTGCTGCCTTCCCGGGTCAGCTCCTCCAGTTCCATGTCCAGCTTGCGGCGGTTGGCAAGCGAGGTCAGGGGATCATGCAGGGCGTTGAACTCGATGCGGTTCTTCGCCAGTTCCAGTTCGATGTTGCGTGCATCGGCTTCCGCCTTTGCGCCCCGCAGTTCCTCGGCGATCTTGGCGTCGGCGGTCACGTCGAAGGCAATGCCGATAAGCTTCTTCTTGCCGTCCTTGCCGACATGCACCTGTCCGACCGAGCGCACGTAGCGCAGCTCGCTGTTGGGCAGGAGAATGCGCTGGATGGTGTTGACCGCGGAAGAGGCGTTGACAGCGCGATTGGCTGCCAGCTGCGCCGTTTGCCGGTCGTCGGGATGCAGCGCCGACAGCCATTCGTGTCGGGTCACCGGCCGGTTCCGGTTCGGCACGTTGTAGAGCTGGTGCATCCGCTCGTCCCAGATCGCCGTCGTGCTGACCGGATCGCCTTCCCATATGCCGCAATTGTAGGAGGCGAGCGCAAGGTCGAGCTTCTGTGAAAGCTCGATCAACTGATGTTCGCGCACCGAAAGTTCGTCGAGCGCCAGTTCAAGTTCGGCATTCTTGATTTCGCTGGTTTCCTTGGCTGCCCTGAGTGTCTCGGTGAACACGGCGTCGGCGGTAATGTCGAAGACGATGCCGATCTGCTTGTCCACGCCGCTTGCCGCTCCGACCGAGCGCAGATGACGCATCGTGCCGTCTGCCAGCACGATGCGGTACTGCATGTCCCAGCTTTGCTTGCCGATGGTCGTGATACTGTCGAAGATCCTGAGTTCGACCGTCTCCCGGTCTTCGGGATGAATGACCCCGTACCAGTCGTTCAGCCTGTCTTGCCGGCCGAGTTCGCTTGCCGCGCAACCATGCAGGGCGGCGGCCCGTTCGTCCCAGTAGAACTGTCCGGTTCTCTCCTCCAGTTCCCATATGCCGATATTGGAAGTGTCCATCGCCAGATTGAAGCGCTGCGTCACCTCGAACAGCGCTTCTTCCCGGGCCTTCAGCCGCGCGATATTACGGTTGCGCTCGCGAAGCAGCGTCAGGGTGACGATGACGGGCACAATCATGGCAATGACTGCGGCGATGATTCCGAGCCGTGCGGGCAGCCGGTTTTCCAGTGCCGTCTGCCAGCTGCCCGTCGGGGCAGCGAGAAGTTCCCAGCTGCCGCCCGGCACGTTGATGCGCTCGGTTACCGGATCTTCGCGAGCGACTTGCCTCGATCCGAACAGAAACCGGCCAGACCCATCCGCCCGCACCTCGCGGATGGCGAATACGAGGTGTTCGTTCCGGAAGTGGGAAGCCGGGGCAAGGAGTTCGCGATCCGCTATGCCGCTTGCTTCGATCGTTCTTGTGGCATTCATCGACAATACGACGGAGCCCCAGTAGCGATTGACACCATCGGGTGCGAGCAGGACAGGAACGTCTAGCAGCAACGTATGGTCGCCGAGCATCTTGATGACGGGCGTATCGCCGGGACGCTCGCCCGGGCGGAACACGACGCTGTCGATATGCGGCGCTCTTGAAACGAGGTTCTTCGCCATCGACGTCAGCGACGTCGTGGAAATGGTCGGATCGGCCGCGATCATGTCGGCCAGATGATTGGCTGCAGCGGTATCGGCGGCGATGCGGGATTCGATGGATGAGCGAACAAGACGCAGGTCTTCGGCGACATGCTGGCGCACGGCTCCTATACTCGCCTCCATCGACCATTTGTCGAGCATGAATCCGGCGCCGACAATGGCCATGCTGAGGAGCGCACCGCCCAGCAGCAGAAAACTCGCCCCGGATCGTTCCTCTCCGTCGCGCGCCATGATTGTCTTGCTGTAATTCAAGTCCCCGGAACCCCTTGCTGCATGTCGAATGATCCTAGGGGGCGGTAGTTAATTTAGCATTGAATGAGAAATATTTACGGCCGCCGGTTCAGGTTCTTTCGTCGCTTCGACGTTACTTGAGAGGCCCGGTTTTCCAGGCTTTCTGCGGAAAGTTGACGGCAGGTCAGGGATAAGCTTCACGGCGGCTTGATCGCCGCCTCAATTCCGGTCATCAATCACACCGAAATTGACACTATTGCGGGCGACTTTTGCCACATTCTGGAGGCTTATTTTGAGACACATTCTGAATCAGTCGTTTTTGACGAAAGTTTATCGCATGCGGGTCATGATTGCAGTTCTTCTGGCAACGGCGAGTTTCCTGTCTCCGCTGAGCGTATTGGCGGGCAGCTCCGACGTGGAAGCCACCATCAAGTCCGTGAATGTCGAAAACCTCAGCCTCGTGCTCGATGACGGCAAGACCTATTCGCTGCCGGAGGAGTTCAATTTCGATGGGCTGCAGAGCGGCGTGAAGGTCATCGTGTTCTACACCGAGATCGACGGCAAGCGCGTCGTCGACGATCTGGAAGTGGTGCAGTAAGCTGGCTCGGGAAAGGGGCCTCGGCCCGAGGCTCAGAGCCAGTCGACGAGGGAGCCGTCCCTGTCGATCTTCAGAATACGGTCCTGCGGCACGTTCATGTCGCAGGCCTCATCCTTGGACCATTGTCCGATAAGACGGAAGACGCTGCGCACTACGCCTCCATGAGTGACGCAGACAGTCGGGCGCTCCACTGAATTCAGCCAGGCGCCCACTCTCCATGACAGGATCTCATAGCTTTCCGCAGCCTCGCCCGGCGGGATGAAGTCCCACTTGTGCAGCCGCCGCTCCTTCACCCTGTCAGGTGAATGCTGCTTGACCTCGCGAATGGTCGAGCCTTCCCAGTCGCCGAAGGAAACCTCCTTCAGGCGCTCGTCGAGGCGATAGTTCTGTGGATCAAGGCCCATGGCGGCGCGGACCCGCTCCATGCTTTCGCGGGTGCGGCCGAGAGGCGAGGCGACATAGTCGAAGTTTTCGGCCTGATCGCCGAGTTCGGCGAGAAGCGTGCGGCCATTATCGCTGGCCTGCGCCCGGCCGAGATCGTTGAGGCCGATGTCCTTCTGACCCTGCAGACGTCCCTCGGCGTTCCAGTCGGTCTGGCCGTGACGGATCATGTAGATGAGCACGGCCAGAACCTCAGGCTTATTTATTCCTTGGCGACGGAAATATCCGGCGCATCGACTGCCTTCATGCCGACCGTATGATAGCCGGAATCGACGTGATGCACTTCGCCGGTGACACCGGTGGACAGATCCGACAACAGGTACATGCCGGACTTGCCCACTTCGTCGGTCGTGACGTTGCGCTTCAGCGGCGAGTTGTACTCGTTCCACTTCAGGATGTAGCGGAAGTCGCCGATGCCGGAGGCCGCGAGCGTCTTGATCGGGCCGGCCGAGATTGCGTTGACGCGGATGCCGCGGCCGCCCATGTCGACGGCGAGGTAACGCACGGATGCCTCAAGCGCAGCCTTCGCGACGCCCATGACGTTGTAGTGCGGCATGACCTTTTCGGCGCCGTAATAGGTGAGCGTCAGGATAGAGCCGCCGTCATTCATGACCTTTTCGGCGCGCGCGGCAACAGCCGTGAACGAGAATACCGAGATGTCCATGGTCCGCTGGAAGTTGTCGCGGGTGGTTTCGATATAACGGCCGGTCAGTTCGTCCTTGTCGGAAAACGCGATGGCGTGGACGACGAAATCGATCTTGCCCCACTTGTCCTCGAGCGACTGGAAAACCGCATCGATGCTGGCGAGATCGGTGACGTCACAGTCGCCGGCCATGAACGCGTCGAGTTCCTGGGCAAGCGGTTCGACGCGCTTCTTCAGCGCATCCCCCTGCCAGGTAAAGGCAATTTCGGCTCCCTGGTCGCGGCAGGCCTTCGCGATACCCCATGCGATGGAACGATTGTTTGCGACGCCCATGATGACGCCGCGCTTGCCTGCCATAAGGCCGGAACCTTGAGCCATGTTTTGCTCCCTGATACTTTCGAGTGATCCTGCCTATGGCATAGCCCGATCCGTGGTTCAAGATTGGACAGGATCATCAACTGTTAGGGGCCGTAACAAAGGGTGTAGTTGTTACAAAGGCTTCACAGAAACAGACCTTCGCGCATCACGCGCATCAGGTCGGTCACCTTATCGTCCGGTTTTTCCCAGAGTTTCACCCGCAGTTCGACGAGAACCGCGCCGCGTCCGCCCGCGTCGTCGGGCAGTCCCTGACCTTCGAGGCTGATCACCTGATCGGAGTTCGACCAGGCGGGGATGGTGATATCCACAGGTCCCGCGGGCGTTTCCACCTGCGTGTCGCAGCCGAGGACGGCGTTTTCCAGCGTGATCGGCAGGACGGTCCTGATGTCGAAACCGTCGACCCGGAACTTCTCGTCCTTCTGTACGCGGATCGTGGCATAGACGTCGCCGCGCGCCATGTTCGGCAGCTTGTGTCCCTGTGCCTTGAGCTGAACCACATGGCCCTCGCTCACGCCCGAAAGCGGCACGCGCAGTTCGCGTCCGTCGGCAAGTGTGACTGGCACGGACCTCTGCGCCAGCAGATCGTCGATGGTAGCGATGGCTTCGACATGCAGGTCGGGCGCCTTTTCCGGAGCCGGCTGCACGCCACGCAAACGCCGCACCAGCGAACTGATGAGTTCCACCGGCGCAAAGATGGAGGCAGGCTTGGCAGCAGCGGCCGCCGCCGCGTCCGTGCCTTCGGCCTTTTCCGTCTTGTCGGCCTTTTCAGCCTTTTCCGCCTTGCTTTCGTTTTCGCGCTTCAGGGTCTCAGCCGCCGCCGCGGCTTCCGGCGTGTCTCCGAAGATGCGCGATACCATTTCTTCCGGCGTTTCGCCGGCAGGGCCGGCCTTGGCTTGGCCCGAGGATTGCGCGCCGGATGCACCGGAGGACTGGCCGGGCGGTTGTGTCTGCGTGGCTTTCGCCTGTGCCGCTGCGGCCTGAGCGGTGGCCTGGGCTACCTTTTCGGTGCGGTTCTTTTCGGCTTCGGCCTTGGCAAGCTCTGCCATGATCCGCTCGGCATTGGCCTTTGCGGCCTTGGCCTTTTCCGCCGCCTGGCGTGCTGCCTCGCGCGCAGATTCGCGCTGCTGCATGATGGTCTGTTCGCGTTCCATCGCCTCAACCTTGCTGCGCTGCTGGTCGTACTGGTTACGCTTCTTCGGATCCTTCAGGACCTCGTAGGCGCGGCCGATCTCGGCGAAACGCTGGTTGGCGTTCGGATCTTCACGGTTTTGGTCGGGATGGACGGACTTGGCCCTTGAACGCCACGCCGCCTTGATTTCTTCGGCACCTGCGTCTCGCTTCACACCGAGTACAGAATACGGATCGCGCATTTAAGCCACCAGTAAACACAAACGGCCGTGCATCGGGTCATATGACGCGCCGGCAGGAAAAAACGCACCGCGCCGCCCAACTCATGGCGGTTCCGGCATAATACACCGGAAACTATCACAAGAAGTTGCTAATCAGTGGTTACGCCGGGTTTGGGGGGAGCAGCCTGGCCGTGAATATGGTTGCCAGATTATGAACGGCGATCGAAGCGCATGAGCTGCCACTGGCCGGAGCCGGTGGTGCAGGTCTGGCCGGCGAAATAGGCGATGCCTTCATAGGAATGGCGGGTGGTGGAGAAGTTGCGGCAGACGACGCCGTTGTCCCTTTCCTCCTGGATCGCCGTCACCACGCCGGCGCTACCGGTTGCGGCATTCGCCCAGGGCAGGGGATTGCCGGCATTCTTGTCGAGATCGGCCGAGGAAACGGCGTTCTGCACGGTCAGTTCGTCGGAACCGCCGGACGGATTGCGCTTCGTCGCCACCGTATTGGTGGAGATCGAACGGTCGACGCTGTCTGAACCGAAGAGATCCATGCTGCCGCCGAAGCACCCGCAAAGGGGAAGGGTCATCGATATTACGGCAAGCATTCGCTTCATTGCGATCCTGTTACCCTTTTGGCGCTCGTGGGACTTTGATATGTCTCTCAATGGGCGTCCTGTCCAGTGATTTGACCCTGGGCCGAGATGATGTCGTTCTGGAGCATTTGAAGCAATATGTCAGAAATGGGGTTAACAACCGGTGACTTCACCGAGGTGTCGGAGCCTTTCGCGCTTTTCGCGGCGTGGCTGAAGGATGCGGAAGCCTCGGAAATCAACGATCCTAACGCAGTCGCAGTCGCCACTGTGGATGAGCACGGCCTTCCCAATGTGAGGATGGTTCTGCTCAAGGGATTTGATGACCGGGGGTTCGTGTTTTACACAAATTTCGAGAGTCAGAAGGGTCAGGAGATCCTCGGTCAGAAGAAGGCGGCGATGTGCTTCCACTGGAAGTCGCTGCGCCGGCAGGTGCGTCTGCGGGGCGAGGTAGAGGTGGTTTCCGATGAGGAAGCCGATGCCTATTACCGCTCCCGCGCGCTCGGAAGCCGCATCGGCGCATGGGCCTCGAAACAGTCCCGCCCGCTCGAGGGCCGTTTCGCGCTGGAAAAGGCTGTCGCCGAATATACCGCCCGCTTTGCGCTCGGTGATATTCCCCGCCCGCCCTATTGGTCGGGTTTCCGCATCAAGCCGCAATCGATCGAGTTCTGGCACGACCGCAAGTTCCGTCTGCATGACCGGATCGAATTCCGCCGCGAGACGCTGGATGCGCCCTGGACCAAGGTGCGCATGTATCCCTGAGCGAGGGAGCCCTGAAAACTGAACGCGGCCCTTTCATTTTATGGTGAGAGGGCCGCCCGCCTTATCCCCGGCGCACAAAGGGGATGCCCGAAGCCAATGCCGAGACGTAGCGCGGTTTCTGATAGAAACCGTTGAGCGAGATGCGCGGCAGTTGCATCGGCGTCGCCAGGGATGCTTCCCGGAGCGTACCGGGCCGTGTCGTGACCGCAAGCTTGAAACCGGCTGCACTGACGGCGGCGGCCGTTCGCGCATCGACGCTGCGGCTGTCTCCATAGGGATAGGCAAAGCTCGTGGGACGACGGCCGGTGAGTGCCGCGACATAATCCGCGCTGGAGGACAATTCCTCAGCAAGTGCCGCATCGTCGAGAAAGGTAAGCGCCCGGTGGCTGACGGTGTGGGCGCCAAGGCTTGCCAGCGGGTGGCTGGCAATCGCCTTCAGTTCGTTTGGCGTCATCACCAGCCGGTCAGTCAGCATCCGCGCGTCGACACCGGCGTCGCGCGCCGCGGCATCGAGCGCGGCAATCGCCTCGCTTTCCCCCGGTCCGCCAATGGTCGCACCGATACGATCTCCGGCGGCTATCTTGGCGGCGCGGTCGCCAATCTCGAAAACCGTCCGTTTGCCTGCGGGATCGGCCAGGGTGAAATGGTTGGTATTGTTGACGAGTTCCTCGAGCGTTTCCCACCACAGCGTATGGCTGCGCTCGGCAAAACCCCTGGCCACGAAGATGGTGAAGGGAACTCCGTGCTTTTCGAAGACCGGCAGCGCATGTTCCGCATTGTCCCGGAAGCCGTCGTCCAGCGTGAAGGCGGCGAAGGGCTGGCCGGAGTTGGACGAAGAGAGCCGCGCCGGGATTTCATCGAGCGCCACGAAACGGTAGCCGTCGCCCTTAAGCTGCAGGATGGCCTGTTCCAGGAATTCGGGCGTGATCTCCAGATGACGGTTCGGCTCGACAAGTCGCGGGCTGTGAGGCCTCACATGATGCAGTGTGAAGATCGCCCCCCGGCCTCGTGCCGAGGGCATTGCGCCGAAGCGGGAAAGCACATGCGAGGCTTCGAGCCCGGCCGTGATCGCCGTCTGCCGCAACATCCTCTTCAGTAGTGCCGACATCGTCTTTCCCCGTTTCGCGCCCGGTTGAACATTGCGCTGCAGCGAAAGTAAGGGCGGGCCGTTAAGCGTTGCTGAACGGCCCGCTGCCTGTTCTCGCGTCCTGATTGTCAGCTTTGGCCAGCACCCGCCAGGAAGCATGGCCGAAATGACGATCGGGACGCAAGCAACCTCATGATGTCTGTGACGTGTTGCCGGCGAGCCTGATGGCCCGCCGGGCGGCGAGGAGGGCGGGCAGCGCCCATACGAGCGCCAGAGCGAAGGTCAGCGTCAGGATCGTCCGCATGGCCTCCGGTGTTTCAGAAGAGGCAAGGCCGGCGCCGTTGGCCCATAGCCCCGCCATCGCCGCGCCGAGCGCATAGCCGGCCGATTGCAGCGTGGGCAGCAGCGCCGAGGTCTTGTCGCGCTCCCGTTCCGGTGTCTTTTCCATCAGCATCTGGCTGAGATAGCCCCAGCTCAGGCCGAAGGCCGCGCCGATGGTGATCTGCGCTCCAACGAGCAGCCCGGTGCTGCCGGCGGCAATGGCCGTTGCAAGTGCCGCAAAGCCGCAGACCAGCAGCAGGGGCCCGACCCATATGGTGGCCTGCCTTGCGCCTTCATGCCTGAGATTGGCGACGCCGATGGCCGTGAGGCTCCAGCTGATCGCCATCAGCGCCCCGAGCGCCCCGGCATGGGTTGGCCCGTAGCCGAAGAGACTTTGCAGCGAGTAGACGAGATAGACGCCGCTCGTTGCCTGCGAAAGCGGCATCAGCAGCACCACCCAGAGGCCGAGGCCGAGCGTGGAGCCGAGCGAGAACGCGCCCTTCGGCAGGATGGACTGATCCGCGCGGCGGTCGAGACGAACGGCGGCGAAGATCAAAACGAGAGATGCCGCGACTGCCGTTGCCGTGACCGGTGCCGAAGGCGTAAGCCCGGCGACCAGCATGACGAGCAGCCCGGCCGAAAGCAGGGCAAGGCGCTGGGTTGGGAAGCTGAGGGTCATGCTGCCTGTCGTCCTACGTCCGCCCGGCACCATCACCGCGGCGAGAAGCAGGAAAAGGCAGATGATCGGGGCGTTGACGAGAAAGGCGACGCGCCACGAGAAGCTTTCCGTGAGCGATCCGGCAAGCACCGGTCCGCCAAAGGCGGCAACGGCCCAGACGGTCGCCTCCGCGCCAAAGACCTTCGGCACCAGAGCCGGCGGAAACATTTCAGGGATCAGGGCATAGCAGATCGCCGCGATGATCCCTTCGCCGATGCCCTGAAAAACGCGCCCGACAAGCACTGTCTCCATGTCCGACGCCACAGCGGCGGTAAGCGTGCCGGCGAGAAAAACGATTGCTGCGGCGAACAGCACCTTTCGCGCGCCGTATCGCTGCTTGAGGAGAGCCGCACTCGCGCCGGCGACGATCGAGGCGATCAGATAAAGGGTCAGCGACCACGGCAGCAATGCCGCGCCGCCGATCTCGCGGACCGCTGTCGGCAGCACGGTGCTGACGAGAAAGCCGTTGAAGGCATAGAGCGCGACGCCCACGCACAACATGGTGGTGGTCGCGAGATAGCGGGGTGCCATCAGCTCCGCCCAGCGGCCTGTAACTGCCGTCATCCCGGCATCGCCTGCGCCGCGTGATTCCATGCCGCCTGCGCCTTCCATTCCTGCATCCATTCCGGGTCTTTCCTCTCCATGGTCATCATTGTGGCCAGATGCTACAACCTCAACCAAAGTTGAGGTAAATACCCGGAGCAAGAAAAAATGCAGGGCCTGACGGTCGGTGAAATCGCAAGTCGCAGCGGCGTGGCCGTCTCGGCCATTCACTTCTATGAGCGCAAGGGGCTGATCGCCTCTCACCGCACCGAGGGTAACCAGCGCCGCTTCGATCGCGCCGTGCTTCGCCGCATCGCCCTCATCAAGGTCGCCCAGCAGCTCGGCGTGCCGCTGGCGGAAGTGGCGGAGCAGCTTTCCGTATTGCCGAAGGACCGCGCCCCCAATCACCGCGACTGGCAGAAGATCGCCACCCGCTGGTCGCAGCAGCTGAACCATCGCATCCACATGCTGGAGGCGCTACGCGACAGCCTCGACGGCTGCATCGGCTGCGGTTGCCTCTCCATGACCAGATGCACGGTCATCAATCCCGGCGACTGTCTGGCCGGAGAAGGGCAGGGGGCCGTGGCGCTCACGGAGATGGCGGTGGAGGAGGATTGAGGGGAAGGGCGACTTAGATCGGCGCGAGGTATCGTTGTTGAAACGATTTTCGTCCCCAATTAGCCCAGATCGACATTCCACGACCGCTCACCTTTGAGCATCAATCACGCTATCCACCAAGCGCTGCCGGCGCCTATCTCATTTCGTCGGCAGAGTGCGTGCGGTCAGCTTGTTTCCGTCAGGATCGCGAAGATATGCGACGAATGCCCCGTTCGGACGCTCCGTCGGCGGGGTCTCGATCGCTGTGCCACCATGCGCGGTACCGGCGGCATGCCACGCCAGAACATGGTCGCGGCTCGCGGCGGCGATACCGATAGTCCCACCATTGGCCGCGGTCGCCGGCTTGCCATCGATAGGTTTCGTGATCATCAGCAGACCGCCCTCGTGGGCATAGATCAGCCTGCCTCTCGCATCCATCTCGCCGTGCCTGCCTCCTAATGCGGCGAAGGTGGCGTCGTAGAAGCTTCTGGCCCGCTCCAGGTCGTTGCTTCCAATCATGACGTGGGTAAACATGCTTCATCTCCAGTAGGTTCCCAAAAGCGTTCCCATCCCAGGGTAAGCCAATCTGGGAATGGGGCGGTCGCAAAACTTCCGATGAAAGCGGCCCATGTTTTCGGATTCTTGCGACATCGCAAGATAGAATGTTCTGCGGCGACCGCAATGTTCCGCTCCTGGCGCACCGCCACCGAAGTGCCGCTGTCTTTGTGGAACACGGTCTGTGTCGGTCGTCATGCCCCTCCGCCCAATGATTCTCCGCTTCCAGAGGCTTGTTGTTCATTTTGCTGGACTCCGTCAAATAAATGGCGAATGGTCAGCCATCCGCAGCAACGGGAGTTCACGCCGCATGTCACAGCCAAATCGTATGGAGGGAAATGTATGCCTCATCACCGGCGGCGGAACGGGGATCGGAAAGGCGACGGCCCTGCAGATGGCGCGTGAGGGCGCTTCCGCCGTGGTCATCGCCGCGCGGCGGGAAGCGGAAGGCGAGGCGGTCGCAGCCGCCTGCCGGGATCTGGGTGCCGAGTCATGCTTTATCAGGACGGACATGACATGCGAGGCCGAGGTCGAACAGATGGTCGCCGGCACGCTCTCCCGCTTCGGCCGGCTGGATGTCGCCTTCAACAACGCCGGTTTTCAGGAGCGGCGCGCCCCGGTCGAGGAGCAGGCTGACGCGACCTACGCCGCCGTGTTCGACACGAATGTCCGCGGCGTCTTCCATTGCCTGCGCCATCAGATTCCCGCCATGCTGAAAACCGGCGGCGGGGCGATCGTCATCAATGCCTCCGTCAGCGGGGTGCGCAATCCGAATCCCGGCTTTGCACTTTATAATGCGTCCAAGGCGGCTGTGATCGCCATGATGCGAACGGCGGCAATCGAGAACGCCGCGCGGGGCATCCGCATCAATGCGGTGGCGCCAGGCCGGGTCGTGACCGACATGATGCTCGCAGCCGGCGTCGGCGATGTGGCGACGGTTGCCGCAGGCCTGCCGCTCAGGCGCATGGGACGGCCGGAGGAACTGGCGGAAGCCGTCGTCTGGCTGGCTTCGGAGCAGTCTTCCTATGTGGTGGGCCATGTGCTTGCGGCTGATGGCGGCTTTCTCGCTGCGTGAGGCATGAAACCGGCAATTGATCCAGCTTCGGACCATTTACCATCTGTTAACTCACAACATGAAACTTTTAGTTAACTTTGGTGATCTTGTGGCCGCACTGCACAATTGTCGCCTCATTTCTGCTTTAGTCAGGCCTCGCTTCGCGCAACACGAAGTGCTTCGCCGGTGTTCCGGTATCTCGCAAAATTTAGCCGGCCTTCGGAGGTGTCATGAATAAGCTGTTGATCGCGTTTACGTTCCTTGTTGCGATCGCTTCCACGGCCTCTTCCGCCTTCGCCGGCAGCGCACAGTTTCTCCTCGACGCCCGCACGGGCGAGGTTCTTGCCTCAGAGAATCCCGATGCCCTCAATCATCCGGCATCGCTGACCAAGATGATGACCGTCTATATGACGTTCGACGCGATCCACCGCGGCAAACTGTCCTGGGATAGCCCGGTCACCTTCTCGAAATACGCCGCCACCCGCCCGCCGACCAAGCTGCGCGTCAAACCGGGTGATACCATCACCGTTCGCGAAGCCGTTCTCGGCATGATCGTTCAGTCCGCCAACGATGCGGCTGCCGCCATGGCGGAAAAGCTCGGTGGCACCGAAGAGCGTTTTGCCGCGATGATGACCGCCAAGGCCCGCTCGCTCGGCATGCCCAAGACCGTTTTCGTCAATGCGTCCGGCCTGCCGGATGATCGCCAGATCACCACGGCCCGTGACATGTCCACCCTCGGCATCGCGCTGCTGCGCGACTTCCCGCAGGAATACAAGCTCTTCTCCACCAAGAGCTTTGCCTTCCGCGGTCGCACCATCAATGGCCATAACAACCTCATGTACCGCTACAAGGGCATGGACGGCATCAAGACGGGTTACACCAATGCCTCCGGTTTCAACCTCGTCAGCGCCGTGATCGATGGCGACCGCCGCGTTATCGGCGTGGTCATGGGCGGTCGTTCCGCCGCCAGCCGTGACCGGATCATGGAAAAGCTGATCACCGCCAATATCCGCAAGGCATCCGGCGGTTCGAAGCTCCTCGCCAGCCGTTCGACGGGCTCCGCGCCGGCAGCAACGGTCGATGTCGCTCGTATCGAGGACAAGCCTTCCGCTCCGGTCCCGGCACCCCGCGCGGGACAGGATGCCGTGGCCGCCGTCATCGGCATGGCGAACGGCGCTGCACCGGTTCCCGCAAGCCGCTATGGCAGTGCCTACGCCGAATCGACCGAAGTCGCGAGCGCCGCCATGGCAAGCGATGTCCCGCTGATCACGCCGAAGGCAACCGTCTCTGCCTCCATGGTCCCGACGGGCAAGCCCAAGGCTGCACCTGCCTCCTCTATTCAAGGCTCTTCCGGTCAGCCGACCGGGAAGTGGCAGGTCCAGATTGCCGCAGCCACCAGCGCCGAGGCTGCGATGTCTCTGCTGAGCGATGCCAAGAACAAGGTTGGTGGCGTCCTGAACGGGCTCGACACCTATACTGAAGCCGTCACCCGCAACGGCACGACCTTCTATCGTGCCCGCTTCACCGGCTTCGAAACCAAGGACGAAGCCCGCACGGCCTGCGAAAAACTGGTCAAGAACCGCTACGATTGCGTGTTGCTGCCGGCGCGCGGATAACGCTGCGGCGTATTTCCTCCTTCCGGAATATCATTTGACGACGAGCCCTGCGGGGCTCGTTTCTGTTTGAGCCAGGCCTGTCCTGGCAAGAATGTGAAACGGTTTTGCGTTCGACGATGCGTAAAACAAAGGATCGGAGCATCTCGGCGATCCGGTCTCGCCGACAATGCTCTTCTGGTGGACAATCTTCCCGAAACGCGCGACAAAGTCAAGAACATAAAGGGAACAAAATGATTCTCGACCTGATTGCGCAATTCGAGAGGGCATCGGCCAATTATGCCGCGGCCAATGGGGTGGAGCGGGATGCCGACTGGTTTCTGCTGAAGCTGGTGGAGGAGACCGGCGAACTGGCGCAGGTCGCCAACCGGATCAGTGGCCGCAGCCGGAGCAAGGGAATGAGCGAGGCGGAGCTCCATCGTCTGCTGGAGGACGAAACCGCCGATCTGTTCGGCCATGTGCTGCTTTTCGCCCGTCATCACGGAGTGGCGCTCGATGACGCGATCGAGCGCAAGTGGCGGTTCCGCCCGGAGAGCTGAGGGGCGGAACTCCGCATTTCAGGGATCTGGCGTGTAGAAGAGGGGCCGCCGTTCAGCGGACCCCGCTTGCCGCTGAGATTCAGGCCCGGGTGCCGCCGACGGTCACCTGGTCCATGCGCAGATGCGGCTGGCCGACGCCGACCGGAACCCATTGTCCGCCCTTGCCGCAATTGCCGATGCCCTTGTCGAGCATCATGTCGTTGCCGACCATGGAAATGCGCTTCATTGCTTCCGGGCCGTTGCCGATCAGCATGGCGCCCTTGACCGGCGCGCCGATCTTGCCGTTCTCGATCAGATAGGCTTCGGTGCAGCCGAAGACGAACTTGCCGGAGGTGATATCGACCTGTCCGCCGCCGAAAGAGACGGCATAGATGCCGTTCTTGACGGAGGAAATGATCTCCTCCGGCGTCTTGTCTCCGCCCAGCATGTAGGTGTTGGTCATGCGCGGCATCGGCTGGTGGGCATAGCCCTGCCGGCGGCCGTTGCCGGTCGGTTTCATGCCCATCAGCCGGGCGTTCTGCCGGTCCTGCATGTAGCCGACAAGGCGGCCGTTCTCGATCAGCACATTGTAGCCTGAGGGCGTGCCCTCGTCATCGACGTTGATCGAGCCGCGGCGCGCGTCGATGGTGCCGTCATCGACGACGGTAACGCCGGGAGCGGCCACCATTTCGCCCATCAGGCCGGCAAAGGCCGAGGTCTTCTTGCGGTTGAAATCGCCTTCGAGGCCGTGGCCGACGGCCTCGTGCAGCATCACGCCCGGCCAGCCGGCGCCGAGCACCACGTCCATGGTCCCGGCAGGCGCGTCGATCGCTTCGAGGTTGACGAGCGCTTGCCGTAGCGCCTCGTCCGCGCCGTTGCGCCAGCTTTCCTCCGAGAGGAAGTCGCCGAATGCCATGCGGCCGCCGGTGCCGAAAGAGCCGGATTCCTGCCGGTCGCCGGAGCCTGCCACGACGGAGATGTTGATCCGGGTCATCGGTCTGATGTCGCGCACCCGGTGGCCATCGGCGCGCAGGATCTCGACCACCTGCCAGCTTGCGGCAATCGAGGCGGTGACCTGCCGGACCTTGTCGTCCTTGGCGCGCAGATAGGCGTCGATCTCCGAAAGCAGCTTCACCTTTTCTTCGAAGGTCGGCGCGCCGATCGGGTTGTCCTCGCCGTAGAGCTTGCGGTTGGTGCCCTGCGGAGCCGCGGCATACGAGCCGCCATAGCCGCGGGTCACGGCGCCGACGGCATCGGACGCGCGTTCCAGCGCCGAGAGGGAGAGCTCGCCCGCATGGGCGTAACCGACGGCCTCGCCGGCCACGGCGCGCAGACCGAAACCCTGATCGGTGTTGAAGGAGCCGCCCTTGAGCCTGCCATTGTCGAAGGTCAGCGATTCCGCCTGGGCATGCTCGACGAAGAGTTCGCCGTCATCCGCGCCTTCGAGCGCCTTGGCGACGCTGCGGCGCAGCGTGTCCTCGTCGCAGTCGAAGAGGCTGAGAAGGTCCTGGGTCATCGTCGTGTCTCCTTGGGGCGTCTGTTCCCCGATGTAGGCGCATCGGCGGTCAACGGCAAGGCGCAGCGCGCAGGCGAAAGCCGGCGGCTGGCAGGTTGAAGTCCTATATTAGGGAATACCCGCCCCGGATCAGGGCAGGGCGTCATAGCCTTCGGCAAAGCCGGTAAGCTCGATCGGAATACCGACGCGATCCTGATCCGCCGATTCACGCAGTGCAAAGACTGCGTTCTTGCCGGCGCGCAGGATCTTCATCAGCTCGTCGTCGATCTCCACCTCGACATAGCAGCCCTCTGAGAAGCAGCGGGTGAAATAGGCGCGACCGATGTTGTTGTTGTCGACATAGAGTTCCATGCCGTCTTTCAAGAGCACGCCGAGCGGCGCCAGAATGCGCAGCACCTTGGCCTTGCGATCGGCGGTCTTCAGCACGACGACCGAAAGGCCGACTTCCGGCCGGTCGTCGGCGATGACGTTCTGCATCAGCGCGCACTGCTCGCCGGTCGCGCCGGCGGGCGTATCACAGATGACCGACCATGCGCCGTGATTGGAGCGGATCGTGCCGGGCTGCTGTTGCTGGCCATAGGCCGGCATCGAAAGAGCGGCGATCGCGATGGCGCTTGCGGTCAAACCCGACCGGAAAAGTCTCGGAAGACCCATGGGTACCTCTGGAAATCGAATCATCCCGGACATTCTTGTCGCCCGGACGGGGAAAATGAAAGCCCCGCACCGTCTTTTCCAGCCGAGTGAGGCATAATTGGGACCGTGGGTGACTTGGGGCCTGCAGGCTTTCACGCAGGGCGCGTGCATCCTTTGTTGCCTTGCAGCGAACGGGAGCGTTTTGGATTTGACGATGCGCAAAAATGCCGCGTCCAGTATTAGCCGAACGTATTGCGATTGTGGCCGATCTGTGGTTTGAAACATTGAGGATAGCATAAAATCTGCGTTTTGATTTGATTTGGATCAAACGCTTTTGGGAGAGACAACCGTGATGAAGAGAGCACGCGCAGCAGCGGCCGCCTTGGGCTGTCTGCTTTTCGCTTCCGGCAGTTTTGCCGATCAGCCGCAGCCCTGGCAGAGCACCCTGCAGCCGGCCGCGACCCCGATCATGGAGCAGATCCGCTGGTTCGAGCAATATACCCTGTGGTTTATCGTTCCAATTACCCTGTTCGTGCTATTTCTTCTGATCTTCGTGGCGATCAGGTTCCGGGCGAGCGCCAATCCGGTGCCGTCCAAGACCAGCCACAACTCCTTGATCGAGGTTGTCTGGACCGTTGGTCCGGTTCTGATCCTTCTCTTCTTCGCAATCCCTTCCTTCAATCTCCTGACCGCCCAGCTGACCCAGCCGGAAAATCCGGATCTGACGCTGAAGGCGACGGCCACCCAGTGGCAGTGGAACTATGAATATCAGGGCGACAAGGAGTTGGCCTTCGACAGTTATCTGTTGAAGGAGGAGGACCGCTCCGCCGCTGGCAAGGAAGACAAGTCGATCTATCCGCGGCTTTTGGCCGTCGACAACGAAATGGTGATCCCGGTCAACAAGACCGTACGCCTGCTCGTCACTGCCGCTCCGACCGATGTGATCCATTCCTTTGCAATGCCATCTTTCGGTGTGAAGATCGACGCCGTGCCGGGCCGCCTGAACGAGACCTGGTTCAAGGCCGAGCGCGAAGGACTGTTCTACGGCCAGTGTTCGGAGCTCTGCGGCAAGGACCATGCCTTCATGCCGATCGCGATCCGCGTCGTCTCTGAGGAGAAGTACACGGCCTGGCTCGATGCGGCCGGCTCGGATCTTGAGGGCGCCAACAAGGCGCTGATCGCGGCAGTGGACGGCGGGCAAAAGGCCGTCCAGCTCGCTGAAAACGTTTCGAACTAAGGGGAGTGAGGACGATGGCTGGAACTGTTGCCCACGACGATCATGCACACGACACCCACGACCACAAGATGAGTTTTGCGGATCGCTGGCTGTTTTCGACCAACCACAAGGACATCGGCACTCTCTATCTGATCTTCGCGATCATCGCCGGCATCATCGGCGGTGCGCTGTCTGTCGCCATGCGCGCCGAACTGCAGGAGCCGGGCATCCAGATCTTCCACGGTCTGGCTTCCATGGTCTACGGCTTCGAGGGCGATGCTGCCATCGACGGCGGCAAGCACATGTTCAACGTCTTCACCACGGCGCATGCGCTCATCATGATCTTCTTCATGGTCATGCCGGCGCTGATCGGCGGTTTCGCCAACTGGATGATTCCGATCATGATCGGCGCTCCGGATATGGCCTTCCCGCGCCTCAACAACATCTCCTTCTGGCTGATCGTTCCGGCCTTCCTGCTGCTGCTGATTTCGATGTTCGTCGAAGGACCGGCGGGCGCCTATGGCGTCGGCGGCGGATGGACCATGTATCCGCCGCTTGCGACCTCCGGCCAACCCGGCCCGGCAGTGGACCTTGCGATCTTCGCGCTCCACGTTTCCGGCGCTTCGTCGATCCTCGGCGCGATCAACTTCATTACCACCATCCTGAACATGCGCGCTCCGGGCATGACTCTGCACAAGATGCCGCTGTTCGCCTGGGCCGTTCTGGTGACTGCCTTCCTGCTTCTCTTGTCGCTCCCGGTTCTCGCCGGTGGCATCACCATGCTGCTGACCGACCGCAACTTCGGCACGACCTTCTTCGCGCCGGAAGGCGGCGGCGACCCGATCCTTTACCAGCACCTGTTCTGGTTCTTCGGTCACCCGGAAGTGTACATCCTGATCCTGCCCGGCTTCGGCATCATCAGCCACATCGTCTCGACCTTCTCGAAGAAGCCGGTCTTCGGCTACCTCGGCATGGCCTATGCCATGGTCGCGATCGGCGCCGTCGGCTTCGTCGTGTGGGCGCACCACATGTACACGGTCGGCCTGTCGCTTGCCGCCCAGCGTTACTTCCTGTTCGCTACCATGGTCATCGCGGTGCCGACCGGCATTAAGATCTTCTCGTGGGTTGCGACCATGTGGGGCGGTTCGCTTACCTTCCGCACCCCGATGGTCTGGGCGATTGGCTTCATCTTCCTCTTCACCGTGGGCGGCGTCACCGGCGTCCAGCTCGCCAATGCCGGCCTCGACCGTTCGCTGCACGACACCTATTACGTGGTCGCCCACTTCCACTACGTTCTGTCGCTCGGCGCGGTATTTGCAATCTTTGCGGCCTGGTATTACTGGTTCCCGAAGATGAGCGGCTACATGTACAGCGAGTTTCTCGGCAAGCTGCACTTCTGGGTCATGTTCATCGGCGTGAACATGGTCTTCTTCCCGCAGCACTTCCTGGGGCTTGCAGGCATGCCGCGCCGCTATATCGACTATCCCGATGCATTCGCCGGCTGGAACTACGTGTCCTCCATCGGCTCCTACATCTCGGGCGTCGGTGTCCTGATCTTCCTCTTCGGCGTGTTCGAGGCCTTCGCCAAGAAGCGCGTTGCCGGCGACAATCCGTGGGGTGAGGGTGCCACCACGCTGGAATGGCAGCTTTCCTCGCCGCCGCCCTATCACCAGTGGGAACAGCTGCCGCGCATCAGGTAAGCGCTGGCAACCGTCCCTCGACAAACGCAGGCGCCACAGTCCCATCGTGGCGCCTCGCATGAAATGAAAGACGGGAAAAGACAATGGCAGTCATCGACAATCGCGATACGCTCGGGTTCGAAGGCGAAGTCCGCCTTTCGGAGGCGGGTGCGCGCGATTTCTTCGCGCTTCTGAAACCGCGCGTCATGTCTCTCGTGGTCTTCACCGCGTTTGCCGGCCTTGTGCTGGCGCCGGGCCACATCAATCCCGTTCTTGGCGCCATCGCTATTCTTTGTATTGCAGTGGGTGCCGGTGCCTCCGGTTCGCTGAACATGTGGTATGACGCCGATATCGACGCCGTCATGAGCCGCACCGCGACCCGCCCCATTCCCGCCGGGCGCATTGCGCCGAACGAGGCGCTGGCTTTCGGCCTGGTGCTTTCCGTCTTCTCCGTGTCGATCCTCGGGCTCGCCGTTAACTGGTTCGCAGCCGGATTGCTTGCCTTCACCATCTTCTTCTACGCCGTCGTCTACACGATGTGGCTGAAGCGCTCGACGCCGCAGAATATTGTTATCGGCGGTGCTGCCGGCGCCTTCCCGCCCATGGTTGGCTGGGCCTGCGTGACCGGCGGCGTTTCGCTCGACAGCATCGTTCTTTTCCTCATCATCTTCCTCTGGACGCCTGCCCATTTCTGGGCGCTGGCGCTGTTCAAGATGCGTGAATACGGCGCGGTCGGCGTGCCGATGCTGCCGAATGTTTCCGGCGAGCCAACGACCAAGCGCCAGATCGCTCTCTATGCCGTCCTGACCGCCGTCACTGCCGTTGTGCCGACTGTCACGGGTCTTGCGTCGCTGTGGTACGGCCTGTTCGCCGGCGTTCTCGGTGCGCTTTTGGTGCTCTGTTCCATCGCCGTCTGGCGCATGCCTGACGGAGACGAGAAGATGTTGCCGGCGAAGAAGCTCTTTGGTTTCTCCATTCTCTACCTGTTCGCCATCTTCTCCGGCCTGCTGGTCGACCACTATGTCGCCTCGCTTGCCGCCATGTTCGGAGGCTCCGCATGATGGAAACGGTCAAGCTCAACGAAGCGCAAAAGAAATCCCGCCGCGGGCGCAACATTGCGCTCGGCCTCGTGCTCGCTGGGCTGGTGGTTCTGTTCTACGTCGTGACGCTGATCAAAATCGGCAACATGGGCTAGGTAAACGGGGAGGAGACCTTGACGATGACAACCGGAGAGACAGGGAAGGGACGGCGTGGTAACGGCACGATCCTCGTTGCTTGCCTCGTTTTCGTCGGCTGCATGGTGGGCGTGTCCTTCGCCTCGGTTCCGCTCTATCGCCTCTTCTGTCAGGTCACCGGCTATAACGGCACGACCCAGCGCGTCGAGCAGGCGTCTGACGTCATCCTCGACAAGAAGATCAAGGTCACCTTCGACGCCAATGTGTCGAATGGCCTGAACTGGGATTTCAAGCCGGTCGAGCGCTCGATCAATCCGCAGATCGGCGAAACCGTCCAGATCAGCTACACCGCGACCAATCGCTCGCCCTATGCGACCAAGGGACAGGCGGTGTTCAACGTCACGCCGATGGAAGCGGCTGCATACTTCAACAAGGTTCAGTGCTTCTGCTTCACAGAAACGGAGCTGAAGCCGGGCGAGACGCTGGAAATGCCGGTCGTCTTCTTCGTCGATCCCGCCATCACCGAGGCGGTCGAGACCAAGGATATCGGCACGATCACGCTTTCCTATACCTTCTATCCGGACAAGGGGGAGAAGCCAGTGGCTTCGGTCTTGCCGCAGGATGGGACTGAGAAGCCGAAATTATGAGAGGAGGGGTCCGGTTCGCCGGGCCCTAGGGAAATTTTGACATTCGGGGATTGCTGAAATGGCCGAAGCGCATCAGAAACATCACGACTACCATATCATTGCTCCGAGCCCGTGGCCGATCACGGCATCGCTCGGAGCATTCCTCATGACCTTCGGCGGCGTCGGCTACATGCGCTACCTGAATGGTGGTTCGTTCAAGCTGTTCGGTCTCGAACTCGCCCATCCGTGGCTATTCTTCATCGGCCTGGCCATCGTTCTCTACACGATGGTCGGCTGGTGGGCGGATACCATCAAGGAAGCCCATGAGGGCGCCCATACCCGCGTTGTATCGCTGCACCTGCGCTACGGCATGATCATGTTCATCGCTTCTGAAGTGATGTTCTTCGTCGCCTGGTTCTGGGCCTTCTTCGATGCCAGCCTGTTTCCCCACGAGGCGATCCAGGCGAGCCGTGTGGAATTCACCGGCGGTCAGTGGCCGCCGAAGGGCATCGAAGTTCTCGATCCCTGGCATCTGCCGATCTACAACACCGTGATCCTGCTGCTATCCGGCACCTGTGTCACCTGGGCTCACCACGCGCTTCTGCATGGTGATCGCAAGGGGCTCGTCAACGGTCTCGCGCTGACGGTTATCCTCGGCCTGCTGTTCTCCTTCGTGCAGGGCTACGAATATGCCCATGCGCCGTTTGCCTTCAAGGACTCGATCTACGGTTCGACCTTCTTCATGGCGACCGGTTTCCATGGCTTCCACGTCATCGTCGGCACGATCTTCCTGACCGTGTGCCTGCTACGTGCCGCCAAGGGCGATTTCACGCCGAAGCAGCATTTCGGCTTCGAGGCTGCCGCCTGGTATTGGCACTTCGTCGATGTGGTCTGGCTGTTCCTGTTCTTCGCCATCTATATCTGGGGCGGCTGGGGCGCGCCGCTGGCCGGCTGAGGCATCATGAAAAGATGAAATCGAACGGCGCCTGCGGGCGCCGTTTTTCTTGGGCTAACCGGAATGGAGGCCGCATTTTGGGATGCCGGTACGAGCGATATAACTGGGTATGACAACGCCTGAGGCGAGTGCCTCACGTCGTCGCCCCGGCATGCTGGCGCATCGGCCTGAAAATCGGAGTGGCTTTTCGGAAGGCCCGATGCGTAGATACAGGAGTTTGGAGCGTCCTTTACGCGTCCGAATGGACGCATGGCGCTTTACGGGAAGGAAGATCATGAGTGAGGATAATGCGCATTTCGCCCCGGTCGATCCGGTGAAGGCCGGGCTTTCGGCATGTTGCCCGCGGTGCGGGCAGGGGCGTCTGTTCGATGGCCTGACCAAGCTCAAGCCCCGTTGCAGCAATTGCGGGCTCGATTATTCCTTTGCCGATTCCGGCGACGGTCCGGCGATCTTCGTCATCCTGCTCGCAGATCTCATCGTGGTCGGTCTTGCGGTCTGGACGGAGATCAACTATCAGCCGCCGGTCTGGCTGCATTTCGTGCTCTTCGGCCCCATGGCGATCTTCGTATCGCTCTGGCTTCTCCGGACCATCAAGGCGCTCTTGATCGCGCTTCAGTACAAGAACAGTGCCGCGCAGGGAACGATCGACCGTGGTTGACACTGGGGTTCCCGGCCGCAAGAGCGGCGGCTGGCGTTTTGCCGTGATCGTCGTCGCGGCGTCGGTTGCCATGGCCATCCTGCTTTCGCTCGGCACATGGCAGGTCCAGCGTCTCCACTGGAAGGAAGCGCTGATCGCCGATATCGAGGCGCGTCGCCATGCCGATCCGCTCGATGTGGCAGGCCTTGAGGCCGTGCTGCGCGAGGGTGGCGATGTCGATTATCGGGCCGCCCGCGCCGAAGGCCGCTATCTCAACGACAAGGAACGACATTTCCTCGCGACTTTCAATGGCGAGGCGGGCTTTTACATCTACACGCCGCTGGCGCTTTCCGACGGCCGCTATCTCTTCGTCAATCGCGGCTTCGTGCCCTATGACCTGAAGGAGCCCACGAAGCGGACGCAAGGCGCGCTGCAGGGCGATCAGATTGTCTCAGGCCTTGCCCGCGCCCGGCTGGCGAGCAAGCCGGGCTTCATGGTGCCGGACAATGACGAAGCGAAGAACATCTTCTACTGGAAGGATCTCGATCGCATGGCCGCAAGCGTCGGCCTGCCGGAAAACACAGTGCTGCCGTTCTTCCTCGATGCCGATGCGACGCCTGTGCCGGGAGGCCTGCCGCGCGGAGGGGTGACCCAGATCGACCTGCCGAACAGTCACCTGCAATATGCGATCACCTGGTATGGACTGGCCTTCGCGCTGGCGCTCGTCTGCGCCTTCGCCTATGTCCGCCGAAAGAATTGATAAGACCGCAGTTTTCGGCTGAAGGGGAGGGGAAATAATGATCACTATTGCAAATATTCTCGTCGCACTCGTGGCGCTCGAACATGTCTATATTCTGGTACTGGAGATGTTTCTCTGGACGAAACCGCCGGGGTTGAAAGCCTTTGCCATGAAGCCGCAGCAGGCGGAGGCGACGAAGGTGCTTGCCGCCAATCAGGGGCTTTACAACGGCTTCCTGGCGCTCGGTCTTTTCTGGTCGCTCGCGCATCCCTCACCGGAATTTGCATTTCAGCTCAAGCTGTTTTTCCTTGGCTGTGTGTTCGTTGCTGGCCTATATGGGAGCGTGACGGCTTCGCGGAAGATCCTCTATATCCAGGCGCTTCCCGCTGTCGTCTCCTTGATCCTCGTGCTGCTGGCAGGCCATTGATGAATGTGAACGTCTCCCGATCGCCCCTGACGATAAGGCTTTGCGGCCCGCGCGGCTTCTGCGCCGGCGTGGACCGCGCCATCCAGATCGTCGTGCTGGCGCTGAAGGGCTATGGTGCGCCTGTTTATGTGCGCCACGAAATCGTGCACAATCGTTATGTCGTCGAGGGGCTGGAAGCCAAGGGCGCCGTCTTCGTCGAGGAACTGGACGAGATCCCGGAAGAGCATCGTGCGCAGCCGGTCGTCTTTTCCGCCCATGGCGTGCCGAAATCCGTGCCGGCGGATGCGACCGCCCGCAATCTCTTTTATCTCGATGCCACCTGTCCGCTGGTGTCGAAGGTGCACAAGCAGGCCATGCGCCACCAGCGCCTCGGCCGCCACGTCATCCTGATCGGCCATGCGGGCCATCCGGAAGTGATCGGCACGATGGGGCAGTTGCCCGAGGGCACGGTTTCGCTGATCGAGACCATCGAGGATGCAGAAGCCTATGAGCCCGCCGATCCCGACAATCTCGGCTATGTCACCCAGACTACCCTTTCAGTGGATGATACGGTCGGCGTCATCGCCAAGCTCCGCGAGCGCTTCCCGAACCTCAACGACCCGTCGGCCGATAGCATCTGCTACGCCACGACCAACCGGCAGGAAGCCGTCAAGCAGGCAGCCCCCGGCTGCGATCTCTTCCTGATCGTCGGCGCGCCGAATTCGTCCAACTCGAAGCGGCTGGTCGAGGTCGCCCTGAAGGCCGGCGCAAAACAGTCGCTCCTGGTGCAGCGCGCTTCCGAGATCGATTGGGATGCAGTCGGCCCCATCCGCTCCGTCGGCCTCTCCGCCGGTGCGTCAGCTCCCGAGGTCATCGTCAACGAGATCATCGAGGCCTTCAAGGCCCGCTACGACACCACCGTCGAACTCGCCGAATTCTCCATCGAAAACGAGCATTTCCTCGTCAATCGCGAATTGCGCTCGATCGAACTCACCCACGAAGACATGGCGTGGGTAAATGGGTGAGTTGCGACGGCGTAGCCGGAAAAACGATCCAGTGAATCGTTTTTAGCAACGAACGCGCTGAGCCTTAGCGAAGCGCCGGGCTACGGTTCCGCATATTCCCATCCGGCGTAGCCGGAAAAACGATCCTCTATCGGAACGTTCCGCCTGTTTTATTCGCCCGCGCCCCGCCGCGCCTCTTCTTCAACAGGGAAATATGCCGGCCTGTCGAGGTCGGCGATCAGGCCCGGTTGTACCGGTTGCCAGCCAAGGATCTCCCGAGTCCACTGGCTGGAAGCCCGGCTGTCCATCGCGGCGAAATGCTGGAACCAGCCAAAGTGCTCCGCTGCTTCCTCCGCTGACTTGCCGACCACGGGTATGCTGAGGCGGCGGCCGATGACTTCGGCGATGGAGCGGAACGGAATGCCTTCCTCATCCACCGCATGATAGCGCGCGCCGGCCGTAGCATGTTCCAGCGCCAGCCGGAAGACGCGTGCGGCATCGAGCCGGTGGACGGCCGCCCAGTGGTTTGTGCCTTCGCCGATATAGGCGGAGACACCGGTTCGCCGGGCGATATCGATGAGAAGTGGCACGAAACCATGGTCGCCATCGCCATGGACGGAGGGCGGAAGCCGCATGACCGCGACGCGAACGCCTTGCGCGGCTACGGATGCGACCGCCTCTTCGGTCGCCACGCGGGGAATTGCGGCGGAGGTGGGTACGTTGTCCGCCTCTGTCGCAAGGCGAGGGCCTGCCAGCAGGCCAGTGCCCGACGTTACGATCAACGGCCGGTCCGATCCGATCAGCGCCGAACCGAGCGCCTGGACTGCGCGCCGGTCGTTTTCGCAGTTTTCCTTGAACTTCGAGAAGTCGTGATTGAATCCCGTATGAATGATGCCATCCGCAAGCGCGGCACCCCGCACGAGACTTTCCGTATCCTCGATATCGCCGCGATGAACCTCCACGCCCGCGGCAAGAAGTGCGGCGGCCGACGCGTCGGACCGTGCCAGCCCCAGGACGCTGTGCCCTGAGAGGAGCAATTCCCGCACCACGGCCGAGCCGACGAAGCCTGTGGCCCCAGTTACAAAAACACGCATGATCTTCACCTTCCTGTTCTGTGCGGCGCCAGAAACCGCATGGGTGACAGGATAGTTCGTTGCTGCGGACGATCTATGCGTTATAATCCGTAGTATCTTTTCAATCGTCCGAGATATGTGCATGGACCCACTGTCAAACGTGTTGTCGTTGCTGAAACCGAAAAACTATCTGTCGGCGGGTTTCGAGGCAGCGGCCCCTTGGGCGATCCAGTTTCCCGACCAGCAGGAAGGCATAAAATGCGTCGCGGTCATTTCCGGCGAATGCTGGCTCTCGGTGGAGGGAATAGCGGATGGTGTTTGGCTTAAACCCGGCGATTTTGCGCTCCTTCCGAGCGGCCGGCCCTTCCTGATGGCAAGCGGCAGGGAGGTGAAGCCGGTCCCGGCCTCCGAGATCTTTGATCCCTCGCGGCCCGGGCGCGTGACGCGTCTCAATGACGGGGACGCCTTCTCTTCCGTCAGCAGCCGTTTCGGGCTCGAAAGCCAACATGCCGGCCTTCTGTTGAAGGCCCTGCCACCCATCGTGGTTATCAGGGATGAGAATGGTGAGGCGGGATTGCGCTGGTCTGTCGAGCGGATGATGCAGGAGATGCGGGAGCCGCAACCCGGTGGCTTTCTGGTGCTCCAGCATCTCGCCCATATGCTTCTGGTGCAGGCGCTGCGCCTGCATCTGGCAGATGGAGCAGGCTCGGTCGGCGCTGGCTGGCTGCTCGCCCTGTCGGACAGGCAGTTGAGCAGAGCGATGAGCGCGATCCACGATGAGCCCGGTCAGCGCTGGACGCTCGAGGCGCTGGCCCTCGTCGCCGGCATGTCGCGCTCGAGCTTTGCCGAACGGTTCCGGCAGGTCGTCGGCATGGCGCCGATAGACTATCTGGCGCGCTGGCGCATGCTGCTTGCCTGCGACCGGCTGGAGAACACGGATCAACCCGTCTCCGTCATCGCGCCCGCTCTGGGTTACGAATCCGAAGCCGCCTTCAGCACGGCCTTCAAGCGGATCATCGGCTGTTCGCCACGCCGCTATGCCCGCGACTTGGATCCCGATGCGACGCTTGTGAAAGAGCGGGATGCCATGGTGACAGGGCTTTCTCTGGCGCTGTGACGGCGCGCTCCGTTCTCTCCTGCCCCCGAAACCTGTGCCTCGTGTCGTTCCGGGACTGGCACTCGCCCATCCCCCTGTGTATGCGTTGGCGTATCATTTATTCGGCGGCGCATGGTCCGCGGCATGTGTTCAGGACGTTCGGGAACAAAACGTGGCAGTCTATACCGATATCACCGAAACCGACCTCAAGGATTTCCTCGCCCAGTATGAGACGGGCGAGCTTTTGTCCTACAAGGGCATTGCCGAGGGCGTGGAGAATTCCAACTTCCTGCTGCACACTTCGAAGGGACCGCTGATCCTGACGCTTTATGAAAAGCGCGTGGAGAAGAACGATCTGCCCTTCTTCCTCGGCCTGATGCATCATCTCGCCGATCGCGGGCTGTCCTGCCCGCTGCCTCTGCCGCGCAAGGATGGTGCTCTTTTAGGGGAGCTCTCCGGCCGTCCGGCGGCGCTTATTTCCTTCCTCGAAGGCATGTGGCTCAGGAAGCCGGAGGCGAAGCATTGCCGTGAAGTCGGCAAGGCGCTCGCCCAGATGCATGTTGCGGGCGATGGCTTCACCTTGAAGCGCCCCAACGCGCTGTCGCTCGAAGGCTGGAAGACACTGTGGGCGAAGTCGAAGGACCGCGCCGACGAGGTGGAGAAGGGGCTGGAAGGCGAGATCGGCGGCGAGATCGCCTTCCTTGCCGAAAACTGGCCGAAGGACCTGCCGGAAGGCGTCATCCATGCCGACCTTTTCCCCGACAACGTGTTCTTCCTGGAAGACGAGTTGTCCGGCCTGATCGACTTCTATTTCGCCTGCAACGATTTCCTCGTCTACGACCTGTCGATCTGCATCAACGCCTGGTGCTTCGAAAAGGATGGCGCCTATAACGTCACCAAGGGCATGGCGATGATTGAGGGCTATCAGTCGGTGCGCCCGCTGTCCGATGCCGAGGCAGCAGCGCTGCCGATTCTCGCGCGCGGCTCTGCCCTGCGCTTCTTCCTCACCCGTCTCTACGACTGGCTGACGACGCCGGCTGGCGCGCTGGTGGTCAAGAAGGACCCGCTCGAATATCTGCACAAGCTGCGCTTCCACCAGAAGATCGCATCCGCGGCCGAATACGGAATGACCCGATGAAACACGTCGAAATTTTCACCGATGGCGCCTGCTCGGGCAATCCCGGCCCTGGCGGCTGGGGCGCGATCCTGCGCTATGGCGAGGTGGAAAAGGAACTGTTCGGAGGCGAAGCCGAGACAACCAACAACCGCATGGAACTGCTGGCGGCAATCTCGGCGCTGAACGCCCTCAAAACCCCGTGCGAGATCGATCTGCACACCGACAGCAAGTATGTCATGGACGGCATTTCCAAGTGGATCTTCGGCTGGAAAAAGAACGGCTGGAAAACTGCCGACAAGAAGCCGGTGAAGAATGGCGAGCTCTGGCAGACGCTCGACGCCGCCAACCAGCGCCACAAGGTCAAGTGGCACTGGGTCAAGGGCCACGCCGGCCACCCGGAAAACGAGCGCGCCGACGAGCTTGCCCGTAAGGGCATGGAACCCTTCAAGAAACCCAATCTCGGCAAGGCGCTCCTGCAGGGGAAATAGGCGGCCTGCTTTGAGCGTTGGAAAATGCGGATTTCCTGCGCGAACGGGGACCGAGTGGGTACGCTCCCCCGGAACGAAACGCTGCGTCGCATTCGTACCTTGCCAACCGGTTCATTCTCCCTATCCTGCCGGCAATCACAAGGAAGGGAGACATCCATGATTCAGCACAGCGTGTTCCTGCGTTTCAAGGCCGCCACGCAGGCCGCCGAGAAGCAGGCGATCTACGACGCCATCGTTGCGCTGAAGGAGGTCGTGCCGGGTATGATCGATGTGAAATACGGCCCGAATGTCTCGCCGGAAGGACTGAACGGTGGCTATCTCGACGGTTTCGTCGTGACTTTCGAGGATGAGACTGTCCGAGACTACTATCTCCACCATCCCGACCATGTCGTAACCGGCGAGCGTATCGTCAGAGCCACCGACGGCGGCCTGTCCGGTGTTCTGGTCTTCGATATGGTGGTGTGAGGCGCGGCTCGCTTTTGCCCTGAAAGGGCTTCTTGCAAACGAAAACGGCGGGCAGCTCTCGCTACCCGCCGCGTATCTCGAAAAACCGGAATGCTTACCCTTCCAGTCCGTCGAACAGGTCGCGGGCCGCGGCATTGGTGACGCGGCGGGTTTCCACCTCGTCGCGGCGGCTGGCGAGCAGTTCGGTCGCCATCAGCTGTTCGGCAAGATCGGCCGGCAGCGACAGGATGACCCGGCCGTCATTGGCGTTCAGCGCGCCGAGGTCGGAACGCTTCGCCGTCACCATGCCGCCGGCCACCGTGTTGTTGGTGTCCGGATCGATCAGGATGAAAGCGCCGGTCGCCCGGTTCTGTTCATAAGGATCGAAGATCGCGGTTTCGTCGAAGGACAGATGCACCTTGCCGATGGCGTTCATCGGCAGCGCCTCGGCGTGATTCCACTTGCCCGACTTCAGGTCGAGCTGGGAGACCGGCTGCACCACAACACGCTGGCGGCGCGAACCGCTCTTCAGCCAGTAACGCTTGCCCGGCTGGATGCCGTCCGGCTGCAGCGCCACGATCTGCGCGTCGAAGGCAAGGCCCGTCTGCGGCTGGCTGTCGAGCGAGACGATCATGTCGCCGCGCGAGACGTCGACCTGCCGGTCGAGCACCAGTGTGATGGCGTCGCCCGCGACGGCTGCATTGCGCACGAGGTCGAAGGTGACGATCTGCTTGACGTTGGCGATCTGGCCCGACGGCAGGATGGCGACGCCATCGCCCGGCTTCACCGCGCCGCCGGCAACCGTGCCCTGATAGCCGCGGAAGCTTTCGCCCGGGCGGCTGACGCGCTGCACCGGAAGGCGGAAGCCGGTGGTCTGGGCCGAACGCAGCGTGGCGAGTTCCAGCGCCTCGACCAGCGTCGGACCGTCATACCAGGGCATGACGGCGTCGCCCGAATAGACGACGTTTTCGCCCTTCAGCGCCGACATCGGGATGGCCGTGACCTGGCGCACGCCGAGCGAAAGGGCGAGCGTGCGGAATTCGTTTGAGATCGCCTCGAAGCCGGCGCGGTCGTAATTGGTCAGGTCGATCTTGTTGACCGCCAGGACGAACTGCTTGATCCCCATCAGCGAGGCGATGGTGGCGTGGCGGCGGGTCTGTTCCAGAAGGCCGGCGCGCGCATCGACCAGCAGCACGGCGAGATCAGCGGTCGAGGCGCCGGTTGCCATGTTGCGGGTATACTGCTCGTGGCCGGGCGTGTCGGCGACGATGAAGGAGCGCTTCTCCGAGGAGAAATAGCGATAGGCGACATCGATGGTGATGCCCTGTTCGCGTTCGGCCTGCAGGCCGTCGAGCAACAGCGCGAAGTCGGGCAGGCCGAGATCGTTCTGCTTGCCGGAGGATTCCCGGCGCAGCGTCGCGGCCTGGTCTTCCTTGACCGCCTTGGTGTCCCACAGGAGACGGCCGATCAGCGTCGACTTGCCGTCGTCAACCGAGCCGCAGGTAATGAGCCTCAGCGGACGCGAATCGCGGGTGACGGGAGCCGGCTGTGCCTCGGGAATTGCCGTGGCGAGTACGGTTACGCTTGCGGTCATCTCAGAAATATCCTTCGCGTTTCTTCTTCTCCATCGAACCCGACTGGTCGCGGTCGATGGCCCGGCCCTGACGCTCGGACACGGTTGCGATTTCAAGCTCGGCGATCACGTCTTCCAGCGTCGTTGCATGTGATCGGATGGCGCCGGTGAGCGGGAAGCAGCCGAGTGTGCGGAAGCGGATCATGCCTTCCTGCTTCACTTCGCCGGGCAGGAGCTCCAGGCGCGGATCCTCGGCGAGGATCATCATGCCGTCGCGCTCCACATAGGGGCGCTTGGCGGCGTAGTAGAGCGGCACCAGCGGAATGTCTTCGGCCTGGATGTAACGCCAGATGTCGACCTCGGTCCAGTTGGACAGCGGGAAGGCGCGAACGCTTTCGCCCTTGCGGATCATGCCGTTGTAGATGTTCCACAATTCGGGACGCTGGTTACGCGGGTCCCAGCGGTGGTCGGGCGTGCGGAAGGAGTAGATGCGCTCCTTGGCGCGGCTTGCCTCCTCGTCGCGACGCGCGCCGCCGAAGGCCGCGTCATACTGGCCGGCGTCGAGCGCCTGGCGCAGAGCCTCGGTCTTCATGATATCGGTGTAGAGAGCCGAACCATGGCTGAAGGGTGTGACGTTCTCGGTCGCGCCGCGCGGATTGGTGTGCACGATGAGGTCCAGATCGTAGCGCTCCACCATCTCGTCGCGAAACGCGATCATTTCCTTGAACTTCCAACCAGTGTCGATATGCAGCAGCGGGAAGGGCACGCGGCCCGGATAGAAGGCCTTGCGCGCCAGATGCAGGAGGACGGAACTGTCCTTGCCGATCGAATAGAGCATGACCGGCTTGTCGAACTCGGCGGCCACTTCCCGGAAGATGTGGATGGCCTCGTTTTCCAGCGCCTTCAGATGCGGATCGAGCGGCGGCTTGGCCGGTATATCCTTGGAATGCGGATCGAACTCGGAATGGTGCATTGTACTGTCCTGTTGATCCGGACGGCCGGATCCGTTCTCTGTTGCCCTTGTGGCTTGTTGGGTCAGGCGATGGTGGATGCTATCGGCGTTGCCGCCGCTTCGGGCACGTGCAGGCCGCATTCGCGCTTTTCGTCGTTCTCCCACCACCAGCGACCCGCGCGTTCCGGCTCGCCCGGCTTGATCGCCCGTGTGCAGGGCTCGCAGCCGATGGAAGGATAGCCGCGCTTGTGCAGCGGATTGGTCGGAACCGCCTGAGCCTCGACATAGGCGTCGATATCCTCGATCGACCAGTCGGCCAGAGGGTTGACCTTGATGAGGTTGCGTTCCGCATCATATTCGGCAAACGGCGTGGTGGCGCGGTTGCCGGATTGTGCGCGGCGAAGACCCGTGATCCAGATGGTGGCGCCGGCCAGTGCCTTGCCGAGCGGCACCAGCTTGCGCACATGACAGCAGGCGTGGCGGGCTTCGACGCTTTCGTAGAAGCCGTTCAGGCCATACTTCGCCGCATAGGCGTCGATATCGTCCTGCTCGGGCCGGAACTTTGCGATGGTGATGCCGAAGCGTTCTTCGGTTTCGGCGATAAGGTCGACCGTTTCCTTGAACAGCCGGCCGGTCTCCAGCGTAGCGACATCGATCGGCAGCCCCGCAAGCCCGATGGCTGCGGTGATGACCTGGTCCTCGATTCCGAGGCTGGTGGTGAAGACGGCACGACCGCCGAGTGCCGACACGAGGCGCAGGCGCTCCGTGAGATCGGCTTTGGCAAGGGTAGCATCCAGGGATGCGATGGCTTCGGGGGAATTTTGAATGCTCATAATTCTCTTCCTGCTGATGGTCGGATTATTCCGTATTTCGCAGGGCGCGAACAGGAATTGCCTTTCAAGCAGACGAAGATGAAGAGCAAATATCTCTCCCCACGCGAATAAAGACGGGAATTCGTCCCGGTTTTGTCGCGTGGCGGTTTTTCGTGCCGGACATGGAGGCCCAGTCGGGACAAGCTATAACGCAGTATCTCTACCAAATCAATAGACTTAATCGCAGAGGTGTCGTTTCCTGTCCGCCCGAGGCAGGGATTTGAAAAACCGTCCGAATTCCGCTATCCCGGCGAGACGCGGATGCGTGTCCGCGTCGAGTGGTGATTTCAGATGATTTCCCAAAAGGCGAAATATGCGCTCCGGGCGCTGACCGTGCTGGCCCGGGCCGAGGCCGACGATCCCGTGCAGATTTCCGATATCGCCGACCGCCAGAAGATCCCGAAGAAGTTTCTCGAGCAGATCCTTCTCGATCTCAAGCGGGCAGGGTTCGTCGAAAGCCGTCGTGGAAAGCAGGGTGGCTACCTTCTGCTGCGTCCCGCGTCCGAGATCACCTATGGCGAAGTGCTGCGCCTGATCGACGGGCCGATTGCGCCCTTGCCCTGTCTTTCGCTCACCGCCTATCGCCGCTGCGAGGATTGCGACGGCGAGAACGACTGTGAGATCCGGCACGTCTTCGCCCGTGTCGCGGATGAGACCCGTGCCGTGCTGTTCTCCACGACATTTGCCGATACGCTCGGCGAGCATGCGCCGGTTCCGGCCGCCCTCGAGCGGGCGAATTGATCGCTAAAATAAAGCTGCGGCGCAAAAAACTGTCATTGATGACCGTTTGGGTGCAATTTTGCGAAAGCGGTTTTTCTGCGAATGGCCGGTTTGGCGAACGATTTGCTCCGCCGGAAATGCGCATTTTGGGCCATCATTTTCCGGCTGATGCAGCGTGGAGGTACTGTTTTGCTATTTTTCCGGCTGCGTTGACTAACACGACCTGACCGGTAGAGTTTACGGCAGGGACAACGAGGAAAGGAACGAGTGCCATGAACAGCTTTCTGAAACAGGTAAGCGGCCTTCTGGTCGGGCTCTCTCTGAGCGCAAGCGCTGCCACCATGGCTTACGCGGACACGACGCTCCTCAATGTGTCGTATGACCCGACGCGCGAGTTCTACAAGGAATACAACGCCGCCTTCGCCAAGCACTGGAAGGCTGAAACGGGCGAAACCGTCACCATCCAGCAATCCCACGGCGGTTCCGGCAAGCAGGCCCGCTCCGTCATCGACGGTCTTGACGCCGATGTGGTAACACTGGCGCTGGAAGGCGATATCGACGCCATCGCCAAGGCGACGAACAAGATTCCGGCGGATTGGCGCAAGCGCCTGCCCAACAACTCATCTCCTTACACCTCCACCATCGTCTTCCTGGTCCGCAAGGGCAATCCGAAGGGCATCCACGACTGGGGTGACCTCGTAAAGGGCGACGTGCAGATAGTTACGCCGAACCCGAAGACATCGGGCGGCGCCCGCTGGAACTATCTGGCCGCCTGGGCATGGGCCAACAAGGAGTTCAACGGCGACGAGACCAAGATCAAGGAATATATCGCCGATCTCTACAAGCGCGCTCCGGTTCTCGATACCGGCGCCCGCGGCTCGACGGTCACGTTCGCTCAGCGCGAAATCGGCGACGTGCTGATCGCCTGGGAAAACGAGGCCTATCTCGCCGGCGCTGAATTCGGCGAGGACAGCTTCGACATCGTTGTGCCGAAGCTCTCGATCCTCGCGGAGCCGCCGGTCACCGTCGTAGACGGCAATGCTGACGCCAAGGGCACCCGCAAGGTTGCCGACGCCTATCTCGAATACCTCTACTCGGCCGAAGGCCAGACGATCGCCGCCAAGCACTTCTACCGTCCGTCCAAGCCGGAACTCGTTCCCGCCGACCAGCTGAAGCTGCCGAAGCTGGAACTCGTCACCATCGATGATCCGATCTTCGGCGGTTGGGCCAAGGCGCAGCCGACCCACTTCGGCGATGGCGGCATCTTCGACCAGATCTACAAGCCCGCCAGGTAAATTGGCGATCCTCCCGAACGGCAGGCCCCGATCTTGAACGGTCGGGGCTTGTCGCATGAAGATTTGCAGGCATGATGAAAAGCGCGATGACGCGATGACGGGAACATTCATGAAAAACTGGCGACAGCCGAGCATTCTGCCGGGCTTCGGCCTGACGCTCGGTTATACCATCTTCTACCTCACGGTGATCATCCTGATCCCGCTTGCGGCCCTGATCTGGCGCTCCGCCGAACTGGGCTGGCAGGAGTTCATTTCCATAGCTCTCGATGAACGCACGCTCCGGTCGCTGGAGGTCAGCTTTGGTTCGGCCTTGATTGCCGCCGGCATCAACGTGGTGTTCGGCGTGGTCACCGCCTGGGTTCTGGTGCGCTACCGGTTTCCGGGCCGCCGCCTGCTCGATGCGGTGATCGATCTGCCCTTCGCGCTGCCGACCGCGGTCGCCGGCATTTCGCTTGCCGCGCTCTATGCGCCGAAGGGCTGGATCGGTCAGCTGTTCGCGCCGCTTGGCATCAAGATCGCGTTCACGCCGGCCGGCATCGTGGTCGCCCTGATCTTCGTCGGCCTTCCCTTCATCGTGCGCACAGTGCAGCCGGTGATGGAGGAGCTTGACCGGGAAGTCGAGGAAGCCGCCGCCACTCTTGGGGCCAGCCGTTTCCAGACGCTGTTCTATGTCGTGCTGCCGGCGCTGGTTCCTGCGATCCTGACCGGTTTCGCGCTGGCCTTCGCCCGCGCCGTCGGGGAATACGGATCGGTCATCTTCATTGCCGGCAATATTCCCTATGTCTCGGAGATCGCGCCGCTCTTGATCGTCATCCGCCTTGAGGAGTTCCATTATGCCGGCGCCACCTCGATCGCCTCGATCATGCTGCTGATCTCGTTCGCCATGCTGCTCTTGATCAATCTTCTGCAGATGTGGAGCCGCAGGAGGTACAGCAATGTCCGATAAAGCTCATGCCTCCCGTCCCAGCTTCCACGAAGCCGCAACCGAAACGCCGGTCTGGCGCTGGGTGTTGACCGCCATCGCTGTCGCCTTCATGCTGCTGGTCGTCGTGCTGCCGCTGGTCATCGTCTTCGTCGAGGCCTTCCGCAAGGGCGCCGAGGAGTTTTTCGCCTCGCTCGCCGAGCCGGATGCCGTCTCGGCCATCCGCCTGACGCTGACCGTCGCCGCCATTGCCGTGCCGCTCAATCTCGTCTTCGGCATCGCCGCTGCGTGGTCGATCGCCAAGTTCGAATTCCGCGGCAAGACCTTCCTGATCACCCTGATCGACCTGCCGTTCTCGATCTCGCCAGTCATTTCCGGTCTGGTCTACGTGCTGCTGTTCGGCGCACAGGGCTTTCTCGGCCCTTGGCTGAAAAGCTACGGCATCGAGATCATCTTCGCCGTGCCGGGTATCGTGCTTGCGACCGTTTTCGTGACCTTCCCCTTCATCGCCCGCGAACTCATCCCGCTGATGCAGGAACAGGGCTCCGGCGACGAGGAGGCGGCCCTTTCGCTCGGCGCTTCCGGCTGGCAGACCTTCTGGTATGTGACGCTGCCCAATATCAAATGGGGCCTGCTCTATGGCGTGCTGCTCTGCAATGCCCGCGCCATGGGCGAGTTCGGCGCCGTTTCCGTCGTATCGGGCCATGTCCGCGGCCTGACGGAAACCATGCCGCTGCACATCGAGGTTCTCTACAACGAATATAACTTCGTCGCGGCCTTCGCCGTCTCGACGCTTCTCGCCCTCCTTGCCCTCGTCACGCTGGCGCTCAAGACCATTCTCGAGCTGCACTACGGTGACGAAATCGCGGCAAGCCGGAAACACTGAAAGGTCTCTCCCCAATGGATGTAACCATCAAGAATATCCGCAAGGAGTTTGGCCAGTTCCCGGCTTTGCACGACATTTCGCTGTCGATCCGCTCCGGCGAACTCATCGCGCTGCTCGGCCCTTCCGGCTCGGGCAAGACCACCCTTTTGCGCCTGATCGCCGGCCTTGACCGGCCGACCGCCGGCCAGATCTTCTTCGGCCAGAACGACGCCTCGGAAAAGTCGGTGCAGGAACGCCATATCGGCTTCGTCTTCCAGCATTACGCGCTGTTCCGCCACATGACGGTTGCCGACAACATCGCCTTCGGCCTCAAGGTCCGCCCGAAGGCGACCCGTCCGCCGGCCGCCGAAATCCGCAAGCGCGTGTCCGACCTGCTCGACATGGTGCATCTGACCGGCCTTGAGAAGCGCTATCCATCCCAGCTTTCAGGCGGTCAGCGCCAGCGTGTGGCGCTTGCCCGCGCCATGGCCATCGAGCCGACGGTGCTGCTGCTCGACGAGCCCTTCGGCGCGCTTGACGCTAAGGTCCGCAAGGAGCTTCGCCGCTGGCTGCGGGAGTTCCACGACCGCACTGGCCACACCACCTTCTTCGTCACTCATGACCAGGAAGAGGCTCTCGAACTCGCCGACCGCGTGGTGGTGATGAGCCAGGGCAAGATAGAGCAGGTCGGCTCGGCGGACGACGTCTACGACACGCCGAACTCGCCCTTCGTCTTTTCCTTCATCGGCGAATCTTCCCATATCCCGGTGACCGTGCGCGACAATACCGTCCTGTTCCAGGGCGAACCGATCAGCATCACCGAGCAGGGCGCCGATAGCGCCGGCGAGCTCTTCTTTCGTCCGCAGGATGTGGAGATCACCAGCGACAAGGCCTCGCTCTACGGCAAGGTCACCGCATGTCGCCGTCTCGCCGGAACCCGCATTGCCGAAATCGACATCGCCAATGAGGGCCACGAACCCTACCATCTCGAAATCGAGGTGCCGTTGGATGCGCCCGTTGCCGTCGGTGCCGAAATCCGCTTCCGCCCGACGCGGTGGAAACTGTTTCGGAAGTAAGGTGCAGCTCTCGGCACGCCAAATTAAAAAGGCCGGTCCCGGACCGGCCCCTTTACCAGACGTGGAGACCGGGCAGGCAAGGGCATCAAAACCCTCTGCTCGGCCGGCTCCCGCTTTAATCGAAGTTTCGCGTCAAGTCGCCGAGACCTGATTCAGGCCTCACGCCGCCTTGCGGCTCAGTACGCGGAAGGACACTGCGGCAGCGGCAATTCCGAACATTGCCCATGTGAGCGGTAGCATGTCGGCTTTTTCGCTGCGGATAGGCAGGACGGCTACGGTGCCGGGTGAACTCTCGAAGCCGATCTTGCCCTGCGCCTTGGCTTCGGCGATCTGCTCTGGCGATACCACCCATTCGGCGTTCGTCATCTTGTCCTTCATCATGGCTCCGCCTGCTACGGCAAGACCGATCAGAAGGGAAATGAGGATACGCTTTGTCGTGTTCATTCGTTTTCTCTCTAATATCGACCCTTTCGGTATCTGGACCAAACGCCAAGGTTTTTCAATGCCATGGCTGTCCGGCGCATCAATCTGGGAGAGAACGCGCGCTCATAGTATCCTTGGCAGGCATGCTTCATCGCAGCGGTTACCACGAAGTAATTCGGCAGCAGGAAAATGCCGTCACCCATCGATGACGGCTTTTGTCGTTCTATCGGTCGCTCGTCTCCCAGCGTGGGTTGATCCACGGCTCCTGATTGGAGCGGGGCAGGGGCTGCTTGCCGAGGATATGGTCGGAGGCCTTTTCGCCGGTCATGATCGACGGGCCGTTGAGGTTGCCGTAGGTGATATCAGGGAAGATGGACGAATCCGCGACGCGCAGGCCTTCGATGCCGATCACGCGGCATTCCGGGTCGACCACAGCCATCGGATCGTCCTTCGAACCCATCTTGCAGGTGCCGCAGGGATGATAGGCGCTTTCCAGATGCTCGCGCAGGAATTCGTCAATCTGCTCATCCGTCTGCACGTGCTCTCCCGGCTGGATTTCCGAGCCGCGATAAGGATCGAACGCCTTTTGCCCGAAGATTTCGCGGGTGAGCCGCACGCAGTGGCGGAACTTCACCCAGTCCTCCTCGGTGCTCATGTAGTTGAAGCGGATCACCGGATCGGCCATCGGGTCGGAGGACCGCAGCGTCACGCTGCCGCGCGACTTCGAGTGGTTGTAGCCGACATGCACCTGGAAACCATGGCTGTCCGCCGCCGCCTTGCCGTCATAGGAGATGGCGACCGGCAGGAAGTGATACTGGATGTCGGGCTGCTTGACGCCCGGTGCAGACCGCACGAAGGCACAGCTTTCGAACTGGTTGGAAGCGCCGAGACCGGTACCGGAAAACAGCCATTGCGCGCCGGCGACCCCCTGCCAGAACCACGGCAGCCACGAATAGAGCGAGACCGGCTTGGTCGCGACCTGCTGGAAATAGAATTCCATGTGGTCCATCAGGTTGGCGCCGACGCCGGGGCGGTCGAGCTTCACCTCGATGCCCATTTCGTTCAGATGCGCGGCCGGTCCGATGCCGGAGAGCAGCAGCAGCTTCGGCGAGTTGAACGACGAGGCGGCGACGATCACCTCGCGGTTCGCCTTGACCACCTCGATCTTGCCGTTGCGCTCGATTTCCACGCCGACCGCGCGACCGTTCTCGATGACCACCTTGCGGGCGAAACAGCGCACCAGTTCGACATTCGGCCGCTTCAGCGCGGGCTTCAGATAGGCATTGGCGGCGGACCAGCGGCGCGACTTCCAGATGGTCTGCTCCATCAGGCCGAAGCCTTCCTGCTTCTCGCCGTTATAGTCTTCCGTGGTCTCGAAACCCGCCTGCTTGCCAGCCTCGACGAAGGCCTTGAACAGCGGGTTCTTTACCGGTCCTCGCTGCACATGCAGCGGCCCGTCGGTGCCGCGCCAGCCGTCCTGCCCGCCATGGGAGCTTTCCATGCGCTTGAAGTAGGGCAGCACGTCGGCATAGCCCCAACCCTTTGCGCCGGCCTCTTCCCAGCGGGTATAGTCTTCCGCGGACCCGCGCACATAGACCATGCCGTTGATCGAGGACGAACCGCCGATCACCTTGCCGCGCGGCGCGGTGATGCGCCGGTTGTTGAGGTTCGGCTCGGGCTCGGAGAGATAGCCCCAGTTGTAACGCTTCATGCTCATCGGCCATGCCAGCGCCGCCGGCATCTGGATGAACGGCCCGACGTCCGACCCGCCATATTCCAGCACCATGACGGTATGCTTGCCGTCTTCGGACAGCCGATACGCCATGGCCGAACCCGCCGAGCCGGAACCGATGATGATGTAGTCTGCTTGGTTCATGATCGTCTTCCAAGAATTCGATGCTGGATTATTTTGGTGGCTCCGTTCTTTCAGCTCAACCTTTGCTCAGTAGATTTGAGTTTGTTCTGAACAATGTCTGACGACAGAGAGGCTTGAAGATGAAAAAACTTGAGATCGGTTCTAAGGTGCGCCTTGTAGAAGGGATAACTCTTTGGGGAGCAAACCCAAGACTACATGGCCTTAAGGGTGAAGTTATTGAGAATTCCTCACCTGACGGAGTTGAACGCGTTACCGTCAAATTCGAGGACGGTTCAATTCCGTTCCAGATGATATATGCTGACCTTTTCATTCGCATCGGATGAGAAACTATTAGGTCGAGGCGCTCTCAATACGGCGCTTCGCACTTGCCCATGCCGACATAGACGGTCTTCAGTTCGGAATAGTGCTCGATTGCTGCCAGCGAGTTCTCGCGGCCGAAGCCGGACTGCTTGGAGCCGCCGAACGGGATTTCGACCGGGCAGAGATTGTAGGTGTTGATCCACAGCGTCCCGGCCTCGAGTTCGTCGACCACCCGGTGGGCGCGGGAAAGATCGGCGGTGAACACGCCGCCGGCGAGGCCGAATTCGCTGGAATTGGCGCGTTCCAGCACTTCCGCTTCATCGGTGAAATCGAGCACGCACATCACCGGCCCGAAGATTTCCTCGCGTGCGATGGTCATGTCGTCGGTCACGTCGGCGAATACGGTCGGCTGGACGAAATAGCCCTCGCCGGAGACGTTGTTCGGAATGCCACCGCCGGTGATGAGCGTCGCGCCCTCGGCCTTGCCCTTCTCGATATAGCCGAGAACCTTCTCGCGCTGCGCCCAGGAAACCATCGGCCCCATCTGGGTGTCTTCCTTCTGCGGATCGCCGATCAGGATCGCCTCGGTGCGTTCCTTCAGGCGGGCGAGGAACTTTTCCTTGATAGCCTTCTGCACGAAGACGCGGGTGCCGTTCGAGCAGACCTGTCCGGTCGAATAGAAGTTGCCGAGCATGGCGCCGGAAATCGCGCTTTCAACATCGGCGTCGTCAAACACGATCAGCGGCGACTTGCCGCCGAGTTCCATCGTCACATGCTTCAGCCCGCCGGCGGCCGCCGCCGCCACCTTGCGGCCGGTCGGAACCGAACCGGTCAGCGAAACCTTGGCGACATCGGGATGGTTGACGAGCAGCGGGCCGGTCTCCCGGTCGCCCTGGATGACGTTGTAGACGCCCTTCGGCAGGCCGGCCTCGATCAGGATTTCGGCGATCTTCAGCGCGCCGAGCGGCGTCGTTTCCGAAGGCTTGAAGACCATGGCGTTGCCGGCGACGAGGGCGGGCGCGCCCTTCCAGCAGGCAATCTGCTGCGGATAGTTCCATGCGCCGATGCCGACGCAGACCCCGAGCGGCACGCGCTTGGTATAGGCCCAGTCGCCGCCGAGCGGAATGTGCGAACCGTTCATCGCGGCGGGTGCGACACCGCCGAAGAATTCGAAGGCGTCCGCGCCCGAGGTCGGGTCGGCCACGATGGTTTCCTGGATCGGCTTGCCGGTGTCGAGCGTTTCAAGCTCGGAAAGCTCGCGGTTGCGTTCACGGATGATCTCGGCGGCGCGCTTGAGGATGCGGCCGCGCGCCATCGGGCTCATTGCCGCCCATTCCTTCTGCGCGCGCTTGGCGGACGCGATCGCCTTCTCGACGATGGCGGGCGTTGCCGCATGCAGCTTGGCGATCACTTCGCCGGTCGCCGGATAGATGCTCTCGATGACGGCGCCGTCGGTATCCTCGACATATTCGCCGTCGATGAAATGGGAGGCGGGGGGCTGGGCTTTCATTCTTTAACTCTCACTTCGTCAAAATTGACCATCACGTGCTCTCGATAGGCGTGGCGCTCGCAAAGCCGGGCGTAATAGGCTTTCAGCTTGGGCAGGTCGGCGCGCTCGATGTCGAGATCATAGTAGCGATAGAGCAACTGGCCGAACATGATGTCGGCAACGGTCAGGTCGTTGCCTGCAAGGAAGTCGTGCTTGCCGAACTGTGCCTCGGCGATGGCGAGCCGTTTCATGAGCAGCGCGACCGCCTCGGCAATCGACTGCGGGTTGCGCTTCGCGGAGGGCGTGCGGATGAGCGGCACGAAGATGCGATCGAGAAACAGCGCCCCGACGGTCACCTTCGACCATTCCGCCCATTTGTCGACCTGTGCGCGCGCCGATAGGTCTTCGGGCCAGAACGGGCCGGTGCCGTATCTGCTGGCCAGATAACGAACGATGGCGGCGCTTTCGAAAAGCGGCTCGTCATCGCCGTCCTTGAGCACGGGCACAAGACCATTGGGGTTCATGGCCAGAAATTCGGGCGTGTCGTTTACGCCATAGGTGAAACCAGCGTCGATCCGCCGACACTCGAGGCCGAGTTCTGCGATCGTCCACATCACCGCCTGCAGATTTATCGATGTTCTCCGGCCCCAGACCGTCAGCATGGTCACTCTCCGCGCGGATAGCGTTTGGATTCCTCGAGATTGTCGAGGTTCATGTGGTTGCGCATGTAGCGCTCGGACGCCTTCTGCAAAGGCTGGTAATCCCAGGGGAAGTAGGCACCGTTTCTGAGCGCTTCGTAGACCACCCAGCGCCGCGCCTGGCTCTCGCGCACGGCGGCGTCGAATTCGGCCATGTTCCAGCGGGCCTCGCGCCTGGCCCGGAAGCTGGCGAGAACTTCGGCATAGGCCGGATCGGCGGCGAGGTTCGTAAGCTCCAGCGGATCGGCCTCCAGATCGAAGAGCTGTTCCGGATCGAGTTCGCAATGGACGTATTTCCATTTGCCCTCGCGAATGCCGACGAGCGGCGCGTAGGAGGCCTCCGCCGCATATTCCATCAGCACGGGGGCGGTGCGCTCAATACCGTCGATCATGCCCTTGAGGCTGATGCCATCGGTCCACGGCATGATCGCATCGATGGAAATGCCGGCGAGATCGCACAGCGTCGGCGTCACGTCGAGGTTCGAGGTCGGTGCGACATGCAGGCCGGGCGTCACGCCGGGGCCGGCGATCATCAGCGGCACGCGGGCGGACCCCTCGAAGAAGTTCATCTTGAACCACAGCCCCCGCTCGCCCAGCATGTCGCCATGGTCGGAGCAGAAAAAGATCAGCGTGTCGTCGAGCTGGCGCGTGCGGGCCATAGTGTCGATCAGCTCGCCCACCTTGTCGTCGAGATAGCTGATATTGGCGAAATAGGCCCGCCGCGAGCGGCTAACGTTCTCGTCGGTGATGTCGAAGCTCGCATAGTCGCAGGATTTCAGGATGCGCTCGGAATGCGGGTCCTGTTTTGCCAGCATGCCGATTTCCGGCATCAGATATTCGCAGTCCTCATAGAGGTCCCAGTATTTGCGGCGGGCGACATAGGGGTCGTGCGGATGGGTGAAGGAAACGGTGAGACACCAGGGGCGGCGGTCGCTGTCGTCGTTTTCGCGGGAAAGCTGGTAGATCTTCTGGTTCGCGAGGAAGGCGACCTCATCGTCATATTCCATCTGGTTGGTGATCTCGGCCACACCGGCGCCCGTCACCGATCCCATGTTGTGATACCACCAGTCGATGCGCTCGCCGGGCTTGCGGTAATCCGGGGTCCAGCCGAAATCGGCCGGATAGATGTCGGTCGTCAGCCGGTCCTCGAAGCCGTGCAGCTGGTCCGGCCCGACGAAATGCATCTTGCCGGATAGCGCGGTGTAATAGCCGGCGCGGCGCAGATGATGGGCAAAGGTCGGGATGGAGGAGACATACTCGGCGGCGTTGTCGTAGACGCGCGTGCGCGACGGCAGCTGTCCCGCCATGAAGGAGGCGCGGGCAGGGGCGCAGAGCGGCGACGATGTATAGTTGTTGCGGAACCGCGCGGAACGGGCGGCCAATGCCTTGAGATGCGGCGCATGCAGGAAGTCCGCCGGCCCATCGGGAAAGAACTTCCCGTTGAGCTGGTCGACCATAATGATCAGAATGTTCGGCTTTTGCGTCACTGGCTTCGTTCCCCGGTATTTCTTGTCTGGTGCTGTGTGGCGGCACCGCCCTCCGCGTCGGTCCGATGAGGTGTCGTCATGAAATGCCGCCTCGCGATACCGCCAGCTGCCCCTCGATATAGTCTTCGACGAGCGCCACCGACGCTTCGATGCTGACAGGTGCCGACCTCAGACTTTGCCGGATATAGAGCCCGTCGATCATCGCGGCTGCGCCCTCTGCGATGCGGCTTGCGTCACGGGCTGAAGCAAGCGGCCTCAGCGCCGAAACGAGATTGGAGTTGAGGCGTCGGGCATAGACCTCCAGGAGCCGGCGGACCTCTTCCGAGCGCTGTGCCTCGACGTAGAAGGCAAGCCATGCCGCGACCGTTTCGTCGGCGAACTGGTCGGCGTGGAAGCTCACCCGGATGACGGACGAAAGCCGCTCGCGCGGCGTCCGCGCCTGCCGCAGTGCGGTGACGGCATCCGTCCGCAACTGGCGCAGCAACGCCCGCACGGTCTCGATCAGCAACTGTTCCTTGGAGCCGAAATAATGATGCGCCAGCGCCGGCGAAACGCCCGCCTGCCGGGCGATCTCCGACATGGTGACGGAAAGCGAGCCATGATGACCGATGGCGCGCAGCGCTGCATCGACCAGCGCCTTGCGGCGCACCGGCTCCATTCCGATTTTCGGCATGCAAGATCCTTCCGGAATACCCGTCGTAATGCTGTCAGTTTATTTTTGATTGACTCATCAATCAATAAAAAATGCGCCACGATCCGGCCTGTCACCGTCGCTTTCGGGCGCTATCTTTTATCTCCTATTGTCACGAGAGTTTGAAAGCGCGATGGTAGGCAATTAGATCAATTGATTAAAGGAGATGCCGTGATGCTTGACGAAACAAGGCCTGTCCGTTTTTCCGAATTGCGTGCCAAGTGGGGCTGGCTGGTGGCGCTGGGCGTCATCATGCTGATCTTTGGCGGCATCGCGCTTGCCAACCTTTTTCTCGCCACCGTTGTCTCGGTCTATTATGTCGGCGCGCTGATGCTTGTCGCGGGAGTGCTGCATGTGGCTCACGCCTTCCAGGTGCGCGGCTGGGAAAGCGTGCTGTTCTGGGCCTTGAGCGGGCTTCTGTATCTGATGGCAGGCCTCCTGACCTTCGCCAACCCGTTGCTGGCCTCGGCCATCCTGACCCTGCTCATCGGTGCTGCGCTGCTGTTTGCCGGCCTCGTTCGCCTCTGGGTCGGCTTCAAGCTCAAGGGCGCGGAAGGCTGGGGCTGGATCGTGCTGAGCGGCGTGGTCACCATGCTGGCCGGCATCATCATCGCCATCGGCTGGCCGGTCAACAGCTTGTGGATACTCGGCCTTTTCCTTGCGATCGACCTCATCATGCAAGGCTGGTCGCTGGTTGCGCTCGGTCTTGCGCTGAAACGCTGAAACCCTCCGCCGCCGGTGCTCCCGATGCCTCCGGCGGCTTGAACATTGTCATGAAAGTTTCATGAAGCATTCACGTACGGGAAAGGTTTTCTTGACGAAGTGCAGGCCACATTGACGCCATAAAAATTAACAGTTTTGGAGAAAGAGAAATGGTTCCGGGCGCAGTGGTGGAGGCCGGCGTTTTGCGCCGCTTCGCCAATGACCAGTTGCTGGCGCTTGCCAAACTGGTCATCGAGAATGCCTTTCAACCCATTGTCGAAGTCGGTACCGGCGCAGTTTTCGGATACGAATCCCTGATGCGCGGTCACGAGCGGATCGGCTTCGAGAGCCCGCTCGATATTCTCGACCAGGCGGCGGAAAGCCACCAGCTTCTCGCGCTTGAGCAAATGGTCGCCAGCCGGGCGCTGGCGAAGTTCGCCACGCTTCCCGATTTTTCCACCACCACGCTTTTTCTCAATCTCGACGTTCGCCTGATTCCCGATGGTGACAGGCTGGTCGACAGCATTCTGGAACATCTGAGGAAGGCGAATATTCCGCCGTCCTCCGTCTGCTTCGAGTTGTCCGAGCGTTTCGACAACACTTCCGTGCCGGAATTCTCCGGTCTGGTGGCGCGGCTCAGGAAGTCCGGCTTCAAGCTGGCGATCGACGATTTCGGGGTCGGCCATGGCGAGATGAAGCTGCTTTGCGATTTCCCGGTCGACTACGTGAAGATAGACCGGCACTTCGTCGCCAGCATGGACAGCAATCCGCGCAAGCGGCATCTGGTGAAGAACATCGTCAACTTCTGCCATGTCCTCGGCGTCCGGGTGATCGCTGAAGGCATCGAGACGGAAGCGGAATTCATCGCCTGCCGGGAATTCGGCGTCGATCTGGTGCAGGGCTGGTTCATCGCCCGGCCCACCACGCTGCTCAACGAGCTGAAGCCCGCCTTTCCCCATCTGCAGGACATCGGCAAGGTTCGCCGCTCCACCCAGTCGCTTGACGAGGTGCTGATCCGCAAGCAGATCGAGCGTTTGCCGACGGTGTTCGAACACGAGAGCATCGACAGCGTCTTCGATCTTTTCCGCCGCAATCCGCGCCAGTCTTTCTTTCCGGTGCTGAACGCCAACGGCGAGCCGCGCGGCATCATCAACGAGTTCCATCTCAAGGAATACATCTACCAGCCCTTCGGCCGCGACCTCCTGAAGAACAAGGTCTATGAGCGCTCCATCTCCCATTTCGTCGACCGCGCCCCGATCGTCGGTCTCGATGCCGATGCCGAGCGCCTGATGACGATCTTCGCCAACATGGACGGCAGCGACTGCGTGATCCTCACCGAGAACATGCGTTATGCCGGCGTCGTCTCAGCCGCCTCGCTGATCCGCATCATCAACGAAAAGCAGTTGAAGACGGCGCAGGACCAGAACCCGCTGACCGGTCTGCCAGGCAATCGCGCCATCCGCGATTTCATGCAGGACAGCGGCCGCGACGGCGATGAGGACCGTCATTTCTGCTATTGCGACTTCGACAATTTCAAGCCGTTCAACGATCACTACGGCTTCCAGATGGGCGACCACGCCATCAGCCTGTTCTCGGCGCTCCTGCGCCGCTATTTCTTCTCCGAGGGAGATTTCCTCGGCCATGTCGGCGGCGACGATTTCTTCATCGGTGTGCGTGACTGGAGCCGCGAGGAACTGTCCGAGATCCTCGACCGGCTGCTCTCCGATTTCCACGACGATGTGGTCGAACTCTATTCCGAAGACGACCGCGGCGCGGGGCGCATCCGCGGCTGCGACCGCCACGGCCGCGAGCGGGATTTCCCGCTGATGCGCTGCTCGATCGGCGTGCTGGAACTGCCGAAGGGATTCGTGATCGACGACATGAACCGGGTGGGTGCGGAGATCGCCGAACTCAAGAAACTGGCCAAGGAAAGCGATGCGGGCCTTGCGGTCAGGGCTTTCGGCACGGTGGGGGAATAGGGCTCTCCCGGACAAGGGAGAAGTTTAGCTTGTGATCGATGTCTAATGTATATTGTTGATTGTATTTCCGCTTGATGCGCCTTCCGGGAATGCGTAACTCTGTATTCATGTACAATTGAATGGATATATTGATGTTGAAACGTATTCTTTCGGTTCTTGGTCTGGTTTTGCTTGCCGGTTGCCAGAGCAGTGCCCCGCAGTCCGTTGCAGATTCCCAGGTTCCTCCGTCTCCCGCCGTGCGCAAGGCCGTTGTCAAGGCATTCGAAGCCGGGGCTTTCAGTGCCCGTAACATCTTTGATCCGAAGATCTCGAGTGTGGTGCTTCTCGATCCAAAGACGAAGACCTACGCCTTCTGCCTTCGCGGCAGTTCCCAGCGAGGGGTAGAAATCCCCAAAATCCTCGGTGTCTCCTTCAGGGACGGCCGCATCCTCGGCGCAAGCAAGACCGACTTCCGCTGCCGCGACAAGCGGCTTCGCTACTATCCGTTCCCTGAGCTCTACGCCTACAATTCTCAGGACTGAACCATCGGCGGCATAGAGCAATTCCAGCAAAAGTGGGAACCGGTTTTGCGTCCGGAATTGCGGGGAAACAGGGAGATGGAGACGGGCGGGTCGTCCGTTGGCCGGGTCGCATTCGCGGCCCGGTCATGCTTGTTGGTGGCGACCGGCCTTCTTCCCCGTCAATGCGATTTGCCGCAGGCAACCCCGATGCGATTTGTCGCGCGCGGCAATGAGCCTCCTTTTCAGACGGCCCGGGGTGCCCTATGTCGTGTCATCGCGCGAGAACCTAGGAGACCCGGTGATGTCGCTTCCCGCCAGCATGCGTTACGTCGATCTTCCCTCTTTCGGTGCACCCGAGGAGATGGTCATCGCAACCGGTCCTTTGCCGACGCTCCGCGCCGGCGAGATCCTCGTTCGGGTTGAAGCGTCGGGCGTCAACCGTCCGGATGTTGCGCAGCGACAGGGCACCTATCCGCCGCCGAAGGATGCAAGCCCTATTCTCGGGCTGGAGGTCGCCGGCGAGGTCGTGGCGCTCGGCGAGGGCGTCGATGAATTCTCCGTCGGAGACAGGGTTTGCGCGCTGGCGAATGGCGGCGGCTATGCCGAATATTGTGCGGTTCCCGCCGGGCAGGCGCTGCCTTTCCCCAAGGGCTTTGATGCGGTGAAGGCTGCGGCCCTTCCCGAAACCTTCTTCACCGTCTGGGCGAACCTCTTCCAGATGGCGGGGCTGACCGAGGGTGAGACGGTCCTTATCCATGGCGGCACCTCCGGTATCGGCACGACCGCAATCCAGCTCGCAAAGGCATTCGGTGCCGAAGTCTTCGCGACCGCCGGCTCGGCGGAAAAGTGTCAGGCCTGTCTCGACCTCGGGGCAAAGCGCGCCATCAACTACCGCGAGGAAGATTTCGTCGAGGTCATCAAGGCCGAGACCGGCCGGCGCGGGGTCGATGCCATCCTCGACATGATCGGCGCTGCCTATTTCCAGAAGAACCTGTCCAGCCTTGCCAAGGACGGCTGCCTTTCGATCATCGCCTTCCTCGGCGGCTCACTGGTGGAAAGGGTTGACCTCACCCCGATCATGATCAAGCGGCTCACCGTGACCGGCTCCACCATGCGCCCCCGCACTGCCGAGGAAAAGCGCGGCATTCGCGATGAGCTCGTAAGCGATGTCTGGCCGCTGATCGAGGCCGGCAAGGTAACGCCGGTAATCCATTCGGTACTGCCCTTCGAGCAGGTGGCCGAGGCCCATCACCTGATGGAAAGCTCGAAGCACATCGGCAAGATCATGCTGAAACTGGCGTAAAAGGCAGGGGAAAGCGGCGGGGATGGCCGGGAGAGCCTGCGACGCAGGTTCGAGAAGCATGCGAATGGTAAGGTTTCCCCGGCCGATTGCAACTCACTTATGCCTGCCGCCCGTTACACAACGTGCCTTGCAGAAGGCGCTCTACGCCCCTACCTTTGGGTTATCGTCAACGTAGAGAAAGGAAGGTGGTCCAATGTCTAGTGAGATTTCGGTCTTTGTTGCAGGCATCGGAAAGGTGTCGGTCTTGACGGGGCAGCCCTCGACCTGACCAGCCTTCCTCCGGATCGCGTATTCTGATCCGGGTCCGCAAACGGACTAAACCTCATGGAGAGCCGCCTCGTGCGGCTCTTTCATTTTTTGCCCCTCCCTGTGTTCTTGCCGTCGCGCATCTGTCCCGCTTCCTGTGCAAGCTCCGGCATCGCATGACACCGGATGCAACAATGCTCCTGGCCACCCCCTCTGGCCACCCCCCTCTGGCCTGCCGGCCATCTCCCCCTCAAGGGGGGAGATCGGCAGAACAGCCTCCTTCCGCCCTCGCGGTCTCTCGTCAAAATCGCTGCGCACTTTTGCGCGACATGCTGTAAGAAGCAGCCAAAGCGCAAATCAGGGAGCCACGCCATGCACAACCCCGTCACTGTCGAAGTTACCCGAGGCAAACTGGTTGAGAGCCGCCATCGCGGTCTCGCCGTGGTGGTGGATGGAGATGGCAATGTCGTCTATTCCGCCGGTGCGATCGAAACGCCGACCTTCCCCCGTTCGTCCTGCAAGGCCATGCAGGCGCTGCCGCTGATCGAAACCGGTGCCGCCGATGCCTATGGCTTCGGCAATAAGGAACTGGCGCTGGCCTGCTCCTCCCATTCCGGCGAGGACGAGCATGTGGCGCTGGCCGCCTCCATGCTGAAGCGTGCAGGGCAGGACGAAAGCGTGCTGGAATGCGGTGCCCACTGGTCGTTCGAACAGAAGACGCTGATCCATCAGGCCCGCACGCTCGACAAGCCGAGCGCGCTTCACAACAACTGCTCCGGCAAACATTCCGGCTTCATCTGCGCCTGCTGCCATGCCGGCGACGATCCGCGCGGCTATGCCGGTTATGAGCATCCGCTGCAGGTGGAAATCCGCGCCGTGATGGCCGACCTGACCGGCACACCGCTGTCGCGCGACAATTGCGGCACCGATGGCTGCTCGATCCCGACCTATGCCGTTCCGCTCGTTGATCTCGCCCGTGGCTTCGCCAAGATGGCGACCGGCAAGGGCATCGGGCCGCAACGCGCGGCAGCCTCGAAACGCCTGATCGAGGCTTGCATGGCCGAACCCTTCTACGTCGCTGGCACCGGCCGTTTCTGCACCCGGCTGATGCAGGTCGCGCCCGGCAGGATCTTCGCCAAGACCGGTGCGGAAGGTGTGTTCTGCGCCATCCTGCCGGAAAAGGGCCTCTCCCTTGCCGTCAAGTGCGAGGACGGCGCAAGCCGCGCCGCCGAAAGCATGATCGCCGCCCTTCTCGCTCGCTATTTCGAAAAGGAAAGCGCCGAGCAGGCGGCCCTGTTGGGCATGGCCAACCACTCCATGCACAACTGGATCGGCCTGCACGTCGGCGACGTGCGCGTCACCAGCGTACTATTTGATTGAGTTTGGGCTCTCGGCTCTTGGCTGGCCAGCCCCTCATCCGGCTGCCGCCACCTTCTCCCCGTGAACGGGGAGAAGGGATATGCCGCGACGGCTCTATTTCCTCTCCCCGCCTGCGGGGAGAGGGTTAGGGTGAGGGGCAAGGCCAGCGACAGATCCACCTATTTTCGTCCCGGCGCCGCCGCTCGCGCCTATCCTGCCAGCGCAACGGCATCCGCACCCGCCGGGATGCTCATGGGAGATGACGGATCGGTTGCGGCCCGCCAGATTGCCTGCGCCACGTCATCGGCGTGGGTGATCTCCGTGTCTCCCTGTTCTTCCCACTTGGCAAATACGGACTTGACCACGGACGCATAGGCTTCCGGGAAGCCGCCTTCCGCCTGAATTCTGGATCTCGCCGTGTCGCCGAAGCTGGTCGCCGGCGCGCGACCGGGCAGGACGATCTTCATGTCCACGTTGAAGGGCTCGAGTTCCAGTGCGGCAACCTCGGTGAAGGCATTCACGGCGGCCTTGCTGGCGGTATAGACCGAAAGCAGCGGCAGCGGCATCAGCGTTACGCTCGACGTCACGTTGATGACGACCCCTTGCCTGCGCTCCCTGAATTGCGGCAGGACCGCCTGCGTCATCGCGATGGTGCCGAAGGTGTTCGTCTCGAAGAGATCACGCACGACGTCCATCGGCGTTCCCTCGACAGCATTCAGCCAGCCTATGCCGGCATTGTTTACCAGAACGTCGATCGGGCCGGCCGCCTCGACCGCCTTGCGGATGCTGTCGGCATTCGTAACGTCGAGAGCGAGGATATCGAGGTTTTCCGAAGGGGGCAGGATTTCCGCGCGCGGGGTGCGCATGGTCGCCACGACCCTCCAGCCCTTTTCGAGAAACAACTTTGCGGTTTCCAGTCCGAACCCGGAGGATGCTCCGGTAATGAGAACGGTCTTCATGCTTCTTTTCCTTTTCAATATCGGATGAAAGAAGGGTAGATCGTTCTGATGATGCGATACATAATGCATTGTCCTGTAAACATTATCAGGAGTGTCGTTTGAGCGATCCTCTCGCCGAAATGGTTACATTGCTGCAGCCGAGCGCGGGCTTGTCCAAAGCGGTCAGCGGGGGCGGCGTCTGGAGTGTCACCCGCGATGGGCCGGGAAACCCGTTCTATTGCGTGGTGATCGAGGGCGCGTCCCTTCTTGCGGTGGAAGGCGAGGCCCCGGTCGAGCTGCGCGCGGGTGATTTCGTGCTGGTTCCCGGCATGTGCAACTTCACCATGTCATGCAGCGGGGAGACGCTGGATGAGACGGTCGATCCGCGCACGATCACCCGGCTTCCGGGCGAGATCAGGCACGGCGATCCCCATGCGCCCGCCAATGCACGGCTGCTGGTCGGGCATTTTTCCTTCGGATCGCCGGATGCGGAACTGCTCCTGTCCCTGCTGCCGAGGTTCTTTCATATCCGCGGAGACGAAAGGCTGTCAGCCCTCGTAAGGCTGGTGACCGACGAAGCCCGAAACGAAAGGCCGGCGCGCGAAATGATCCTCGCCCGGCTGCTGGAAGTTCTGCTCCTGGAGACCCTGCGCTCGACCTCGGGCGAGGCCGCCCCCCACGGCATTCTGCGCGGTCTCGGCGACGAACGCCTCGCGCCCGTCATCCGCTTGCTTCACGTACATCCGACCCGGGAATGGACGATGGAGCAAATGGCGGGCGAAGCCGCGCTCTCCCGATCCGCATTCTTCAAGCGCTTCCGCCGCGCCATGGGCTTGGCACCCATGGAATACCTGATTTCCTGGCGGATGACACTGGCGAGAAACCTTCTCATGAAGGGCAATATCGGCATTCAGGAGATCGCCGAACGGGTCGGCTACCGCTCCGCCAGCGCCTTCAGCACCGCCTTCACCCGCTTCGTCGGACTTCCGCCATCAAGATACGTTTCAACTCTTGCTGGTGAGTGAGATAGCGGGCAGTGATTGCGTGGGAAGGGCAGCGACGTCCGCCACGAAATATTCTGAATGCAAAAGCAGTTTCATCGCGATCCCGGTTGAACTGTTACTGGAGCGAAATGTCCATTTTCATCATTCTGTTTGGTTTGGCACTTTTGTTCGGTCTGACCTTGCTTGTCCTGATCTGCATGGCAGCGCTACGTCCCTTCTGGATGTTGTGGAAATGGATTCCTTCCGACCGTCCCGTCGCGCGGGCAGCGGTAGTTGCGGCTGCGTTTTCCGTTCTTGTCGCTTTGCCTCTTGTGCTCCTTCAAGGCTATCGGAACCAGTTCCACGAGGCGCGTGTTCCCGATCCGCTGGAGATGGGGAAGATCGAATATCAGCTTGAGGAATCCTGGGGTATCGGCGGGCCGGGCGATAACGAAACCGGTTTTGTTGTCTATCAGTTGACGGAGGAGAGCGCCGGTTGGGCGCGGGCACAAGGCTCCGCACTGGCAACGCAGCTTTCCGAAGGCGCAAAGTGCTGGAAGCCTACGCCCGTCGAGAAGGATGCTGGAAAGTCTGACGACTTTGATCGCTGGATAGGGCCGATTCAGGAGGAGAGCGAGGAGCGGGCGGCGCGCAAGCCGAATATCGACGACTATCTCGATCGCTATGGCTTCACGATCCCTGTCGAGAAAGAGCGGATGATTGAGGTCGACAGCGCCATCCAGAATCCCGGTTCGCTTTATTGCTATGGTGGCGGCGGAAGCCTGACCATTGTCGATCCCGTCCGCGGAAAGGTCTATTTCGCCTATGCCGGCTGACATCAGAGAGACGGCGCAGGCCATGGACCTGCCGAGACCTCACCCCTCGATCACCTCGGTCCCTGCCTCGCGGTAGGGCGCAAGCCGTTCAGCGTCCATGCCTGACGGCACGATCAGGCCGGCGATTTTCGGGAGAGGGGCGATCAGGCAGGGCGAAAGCGCGCCGATCTTGTCTTCGGTCACCGGCACGTAGGTTTCGGCGCTTGCCATCAGGATATGCCGCTTGATTGCTGCTTCCTCGAAATCGCCGGTCGAGAGACCGTGTGAGGGATGCACGGCGGTGACCCCAAGGAAGAAGATGTCGGGGCGGATCGCGTCGATGGCGGTCATCGCCGCGGCGCCGACCGCCACCATGGAATGCTTGTAGAGCCGCCCGCCGATCAGGATCACCTCGATCTGCCGGTGATGTTCGAATTCGGCGGCAATCGTCGGCGAATGGGTGGCGACGGTGAGCGGCATCTCCTTCGGCAGCCGCCGGGCGATCTCAGCCGTCGTCGTGCCTCCATCGAGGAAGATCATCTGTCCCGGTTTCACCATGGCTGCCGCGCGTGCGCCGAGCGCTGCCTTTTCCGTCGTGGAAACGCTTTGCCGGGCTGAAAAATCCGGCAGCTCGGGCGTAACAGGCAGCGCCCCGCCATGCACCCGCCTCAGCAATCCCGCCGTCGCCATGTCGCGCATGTCCCGCCGGATCGTGTCCTCGGAAACCGAAAGCTCCTTGGCCAATTCGCTGGCCAGTGCGCGGCCTGTCAGTCGCAAGGTTTCGAGAATATGGGCGCGGCGCTGATCGGTAAGCATGCGGCTTCCTGCGTTTTTGTCTGTGAATATGCGTGATAATACGCGAAATGATTCGACATTCCAGAAAATTCGTGCAGATTCGCGCATGTTTCAGCAATGCGACATGAAAGGAGCACGAAATGCTGATCTTGATTGCAGGTCCCTACCGGTCGGGAACGGGGGATGATCCCGCGAAGATGGCCGAAAACCTGAAGTGCCTGGAAGCGCCGTCCCATGCCCTGTTCAGGGCCGGTCACGTGCCGATGATCGGAGAGTGGGTGGCGCTGCCGGTCTGGCATGCGGCGGGCGGCAAGAGCGTTGGCGACGATCTCTACGAGGAGATATTCCATCCCGTCGCGGGCCGTCTTCTTCAACTTTGCGAGGGTGTGCTGCGCCTGCCGGGCGCTTCCAAGGGGGCGGACAACGACGTGCGGATCGCCAACGAGCGCGGCATTCCGGTCTGGCACCGGCTGGAGGACGTACCGGGCTGCGCCTGAGCAGTTTCTTTCGCCTGTGGCAGGCGAGGCGAGGCCTTGGCCGGATAAAAGGCGAGGGAGGTCCAAAGGCCTCCCTCAGCTTACTGACAAAGTCTCGTATTGATCGTCGAGGCTCCCGTCTCCGTCATGCCGGACCTGTTCCGGCATCCCGCAGCGCGATGTCTATCGCGTGAAAGAGTCTCATGCGATCAAGGACTTGATCGCGCTGGATCCCGGCTCAGGGCCGGGATGACGACCTTGGGGGAGCATCGGCGGACCCAAGGATATGTCCGAAAGGGCGCTCGCCAGCGCCCCGAAAAAGGCCGCAAGGCCTCCTCTTTCCGGTTCGGAAGGAGGAGGCCCTTATTCCTGTTCGTCGGCGCGGGTCTGCCACATGGCCTTGAAGGCCGGGCGATCCTGGCAGCGCTTCAGCCATGCGGTAACATGCGGGTGCTCTTCCATCAGCGGTTGGTAGGGCTGGGCATAGCGGACGATTTCCGCCACGTTCAGGTCCGCCACGGTGAAGCGGTCGCCGACGAGATAGTCGTGGGCAGCAAGCTGCTTTTCCAGCACGCCAAAGGAGCGCTTCAGCAGGCGGCTGACGGCATCGGCTTCCGCCTTGCCGGCATCGGTGCCGAGCCGTCCCTCGGCATTGGCCGTCGAGATCTTCAGCGCGTTGAGTTCGATTTCGGTCGCCGCGAAGAACGACCACTGGATCATCAGCGCATCCTCGGCGAGATCCTTGGGCGAAAGCGGACCGCCATGCTTCTTCGCGAGGTAGAGGTTGATCGCGAGGCTTTCGGTGAGCTTCAGCCCGTCATCGTCGATGGTGGGGATCGCACCCATGGGGTTGACCGCCAGGAATTCCGGCGAACGGGTGTTGATCCGTGCGCCAGCCGCCAGCGGATCGGCAAGCTTGCGGGCCTGGATCACCGGCACATGCTTGAAGGTGAGGCCAAGCTCTCCGGCCAGCCAGAATGTGCGCGTCGCGCGCGATTTGTAGACGCCGTAGATGGTCAGCATGGTCTCTTTCCCCCGTTCGGTTCGGGCCGAAGCTATCCGGCGAAATGACGAATGAAAAGTCGCACTTTCCTGATCCGCACATGAATTCTGCTGATGGAAAAGGTGCAATCGTTGACTTCGAGGGGTCGGGATTCTATCAGTCTTCCGAAGGGTCCGCAGTTCACCCAGGCGTCACCGCCCCGAAAGGGGAGCTAAACCTGAATTTTCGATTTTCACGACAGCCACTTTTCCAGTGCCCGGTCGGAAGTCGGTGACCACCGAACACCTTGTTTCTTCCGGGCACGATATCGAGGAAAAGACGATGTCGCGTATCATTCACGCCTATGAGGCGCCCGATCTTTCGGCCCTTGCCCGCACGATCAAGCGGGAGCTCGACGCCCGCGCGGAAAAGCCCGGTCATGTCGAGATCCTGAATATCCTGTCGCGCGCGGCGGGCTATCGCAATTACCAGCATCTCAAGGCGGCGCGAGCCGCCGAAAGCCGCATGGCCGAGCCGGTCGTGGAAGCGCCCGTGGTCGATTTCCAGAGGGTGGAAGTCGCCGCGCGCTGTTTCGATGCGGCGGGCGTGCTCGTCCGCTGGCCGGCCAAGACCAGCCTGCAGCAGCTTTGCCTGTGGCGGCTGTGGTCGGAGTTTCCGGCCGGCCAGGAAATGAACGAACGTCAGGTCAACGACCTCCTGAAGCGCCGCCATGCCTTCGGCGACCATGCGCTCGTCCGCCGCGAAATGGTCAACCTGCGGCTTCTCTCCCGCTCCACCGATTGCCGGGTCTATCGCCGGGTCGAGCGCCAGCCGCCACCGGACGCGCTGGCGCTCATCCGCCTTGCGTCGTCGTCTGTTTCGGCAGTGTCGAGATAAGCGAGCCTTAGAGCGCCGTGCGTCCATTTGGACGCACAAAGGACGCTCTAACATCTTGAATCTACGCATCGAGCTTTCCGAAAATCGATTCCGATTTTCGGGCCGATGCGCTAGCCGGTCGCCCCGAGAAGGGAGGGGTCGCAGGAGGGATGGGGCTCGACTACGCCCCGTTCCTTCAACAAGGTCGCGATGGCGGCGCGGTCGACGGCCCGGGAGAAGAGGAAACCCTGTCCATCGGTGCAGCCGAGTTGCTGAAGGGAGCCGGCCTGTTCCACCGTCTCGATGCCTTCCGCTGTCACCCTGATGCCGAGGCCATTGGCGATATCGATGAGGCCCTTGATGATGACCGCGCCTGCCCGGTCGCCGATCATGCGCTGAACGAAGGACTTGTCGATCTTGATGATATCGACCGGCACCGTCAGCAGATGGGTGAGCGAGGCGAAGCCGGTGCCGAAATCGTCGAGCGCGACCGCCATCCCGGTGGCGCGCAGCGCGCGGATCTGCTCGGCGACGATCTGGTCGCGCTGGTCGAGATAGACGGACTCCGTCACCTCCACGATGACCTTGTCGAGCGGCACGCCCCGTTCGCCGAAGACGGTCGATATGCGCGTGGAGAGACCGCCGCGATAAAAATCCGCGGCTGCGAAGTTGATGCCGATCCGCCCGAAGGCGAGGCCGTCGTCCAGCCAGCGGCGCGCGTCATCCGCGACCTTGGCGAGCATGCGGTCCGTCAACTGGAAGGCGATATTGGCATCCTTGGTCGCTTCATGGAAATAGCCCGCGGCGATGACATCGCCACTATTGGTCTTCAGGCGACAAAGCGCCTCGATGCTGACCACCCGGCCTGTCGCCAGTTCGATGACCGGCTGGTAATAGGCATCGATACGCTCTTCGCGAAGAGCCTCTGTGACGTCCTGAATGGCGCGGAAGCGTTTGGCGATGGCGGTGCCGAGCCCCGGCACGAATTCGATATAATTGCCGCGCGCCCGCTCCTTGGCGTGGTAGAGCGCATAATCGGCGTTCTGGCGAACCTGCTGGGCGCTTTCCCCGGCAAGCGCCACGGCTCCCCCCACGGTGACGGAGGGGTAGATCGTATGGTCGGCGCATATGCATGGAGGCTTGATCGCCGCGATCAGGCGTTCGGCGACCTCGCCCGGGGTGGCTCCGCTGGCGGTGCAGACGACCACGGCGAATTCATCGCCACCGAGCCGGAATACCAGGCCCGGTTCGCAGATATCGGCCATCCGCGCGGCAACCGTGCGGATCAGATCGTCGCCGGCGAGATGACCAAAGGTGTCGTTGACCAATTTCAGATTGTCGATGTCGGCGAGCAGGATGGCCCAGGACTTGCCGCTGTTGTCATATTCGGCCACCACTTCGTTGAAGCGGCTGCGATTGGGAAGCTGCGTCAGCGCATCCGTCTCGGCAAGCCTGCGCCGCTCGGCCATGCGCTGGTCGCGCTCGATGGCGATGGCGCAGAGATGTACGCTCGCCTCGACGATCTTCCTCTCCAGCGGCGAGGGACCGCGGGGTTTGCGGAAATAGAAGGCGAAGGTGCCGAGCACCTTGCCGGACGTGATGATCGGTGTCGACCAGCAGGCAGCGAACCCGACCGAAAGCGCCAGCTCCTTGTAGTTCGCCCAGAAGGGATGGGTAGAAATATCGGTCACGGTCACCGGCTTGCCGGTGAAGGCCGCCGCTCCGCAGGAGCCGACTTCGGGGCCGATCTGTACGCCATCGATTGCCGCTACGTATTGCGGAGGCACGGAGGGGCCCGCCAGATGCCGCAGTCGGTTCTGGGGGTCGATCATCAGAACCGAGCACACGATATCGGGAATGGTCGCCTCGACGTTACGGCAGAGGAAATCGACTGTTTCCTGCATCGGGGCGCCGGTAGCGATCATTTCGAGAATGGTGTTCTGCAGTTTGGTAAACATGGCGATCGGAATGTGTTGCTCTGAGCGCATGCAACCACATCTGCCTTAAGCAGTTCTTACGTTTATTCGAAAGTTGTAGAGAAATGCCAAGTTATTAAGGGTTTATCCTTGATCGAATAAGAGTGAAATTGTCTCAATTCAGTGAGTTTAGTCTGTCTGATCCATTCTGATCGATTGGCGGGCCTTGGCAGGATGCGGTGTCCCACACCTTGGCTCTTGACCGGCCTGATGGAATGCTGTTCGCCTGTCTGGAGAAACCCGGTCGCGTGATGTGGTTCGAAACGCTGGTTCCCGGTTGTTACGAAGCAAGGAAGAATAAATGCCGTCTCTCGATGTTCTGCTTGCTTTCGCCGCGACCACAGCGCTCTTCGCCTTCATCCCCGGACCGGCCATGCTCTACGCGGCCGCCCGCACCATGGCCGGTGGCCGCAAGGCCGGCTTCATGGCGGTGCTCGGCATCCATCTCGGTTCCTATGCGCATATTTTCGCCGCTGCGGCCGGTCTGTCGGTCCTGTTTCATGCGGTTCCCGTGGCCTACATGCTGGTGAAGCTCGCCGGCGCGCTTTATCTCGTCTGGCTCGGCATTTCGCTTTTCCGCTCGAAGGATACGCATGCGGGCGAGGTTTCGCCCGGCAAGGCGGGATCGTCCGGCAAGGCCTTCGTGCAGAGCATTACGGTCGAGGTGCTGAACCCGAAGACGGCCATCTTCTTCATGGCCTTCCTGCCGCAGTTCGTGGATAGCGCCGCATTGTTTCCGGTCTGGGCGCAGTTCGCCATTCTCGGGCTGCTGGTCAACGTCATCTTCACCTTCGCCGATATCATCAGCGTCCTGCTGGCCGGAATGATCGTGGCAAGGCTGAAGCAGTCCGGTACCGCCAGGAAACTGGTCCAGCGGGCAGGTGGCACCATCCTTGTCGGGCTCGGCGCTCATCTGGCATTGCAGAGAAGCTGACCGTTATCCCTTACGAGCGCCGGTTGCCCGCGATGGTGAGGTGCGGGAAGCTTTCCTTCCCATCGATCAGTTCGCCGGTCGCCTTGTCGTTCCAGCGATAGCCGAGGATAGCTCCATCAGGTGCATCGGAGATGATGTTGCCGGAAATGACGACGTCGCCTGACCCTTCGACCACCGACACGGCGATACCGGCCTGGCCGGCCTTGCGGATCACGTTGCCGGAGGCGACGATGTTGCGCAGATACGGTCCCCAGCCCAGCATCAGCCCCCATTTCGGCGCGTTCTCGATCACGTTGCCGGAGACGACGGTATCGGCCTCGACGGCGATGCCGAAGCCGAAGCCCGCGCCGTCATTCACATAGGGGCCGGTTTCGGAGAGGTTGCGGACGATATTGCCTGTTACACTCGCAAGCCGGCCACCCTGGTCGAGATTGACCACCAGAATACCGCACGCCGCCCCGTCGACGAGATTGTCGGCAATCAGGGCGCCCTCGAAGGAGAATTCAGCATAGATCGCGGCCTCCCCGGAGCGGAAACACTGGTTGCCGCTGATTGTGGCGTTGGAGGCGGAATTCGCCCGGATCGCGGAAAAGGCGCAGTCCGAGACATGATTGCCGCTGACCATCACGTTGTCGGCGCGAAAGAGGTTGATGCCATTGCCGTTCTGTCCGGTGCCGCCGTCACGCGCGCCGATCCGGGCGACGCGGTTGCCGGTGACCATGGCTCCATCCTCGCCCTTGGTCCAGCGATGCACGAGGATGCCGCCATTGCCGCAGTCGGCGACTTCATTGTCGGTGATGGCCATTGCTTTGGTTTCGATGGCCATGACGCCGGCACCGCCGGCTCCGGTGATGCGGCTGTGGTCCAGCCGCCCGCCGCAGCGCTCGAATTGCAGGCCATGCTTGCGGCTGCCGGAGATCGCGCAATCGCTGATCCTGACATCGCCAACCCCGCGAAAGGCGGCGAGCGCTTCCGTATAGTCGCCGAGCCAGCGGTTCGCGCCATCGAGCGAGATCCCGGTGAGTGAGACGTGTTTCAGGTCGCGGGCGGAAAGGAGATGCCCTTCGCCTCCATAGGAGAGTAGGGTGAGGCCCGGCACGCCGGAAAGCTGCGTGCCTTCCCTGAGTTCGATATTGGAAACCCTGTAGGTGCCGGCCGGCAGGAAGATTGGCTGGCCGCTGGCCGCGGCTGCGTCGATCAGCGCCTGCAGCTTGCGGCTCTGGTTGTCGATGGCGCCCGGCAGGATGCCGGCTTCGCCTGCATCGATCGCGCCGCGAAGATCGGCCTGCGCCAGCAATTGCGCCGTGGCGCGGGCAGGGCGCAGGGAACCGATCGCCATGAAGGCGGCCGAAAGCCCCGTCATCACCATGCGTCGCTGCAGCATGCCACCCCCTGTCCAGTGTCCGGAACTTGGCGGAAACGACGGTGCGCGGCAAGCACTGCCGCCGATCACGGTTAAGACCGAAAAAGTGCAGGAGGGTGAGCGAGGGCATCCGGGCTTTTCTCAACTGCGACAAAAACGCCATTTCACGCTGCCGTGAAGTGGTTTGAGCCAGATCAATGCTGTGTTGCAAAGAAAGCATAGTTTCAATTTTAGCGATGAACGATGGAGGGTTGGATGTTTCGTCTCGCAGCAGTCTTGTATATTCTCTGTGCCACGGTCTTGGGCGGAGGCGCCGTTACCGCGGTATTGGCAATGCGCATGATGGAGCCATGGCAGATCGCCGGCGCTTTTGTCGCGGGTTGCGTGCTTGCCCTGCCGATCGCGGCGGTTCTCGGGAAGAAGATCTATACCGCGATGAAACCTCGGGCCTTGGCCTGAATTTCAGCCTTGTGGCGGGGCTTGAAATGGCAAGCCCCGAATACTGGCATCGCATACGGAATGACACGAGGAACAAACGGGCGCGTTCAGCTTGCTGGCGTCTCATTAGGCGGACTGGCGACAGCATATCGTAGCTGCCAACGCGCCCGGCTCCGGCCGGCCTTCTTGGGGGAGGGTCGGCCGGGACACTTTTCCACCGATTAAAGCATTTCCAGCAAAAGTGTGTCGCGGTTTTGCGTACGGAAATGCGTAAAAACAAATAAGCTAGAGGGTTTTCGCGGTTCGGAGAAACGCGGAAACGTTTTAGCGATAGAATTGATTTATTCCCGGGAGGCAGCCCGTGCCGTTCCATAAGCCATGCCATCAGCCGCGACCTGATCCCCGTTTTCCGCCTCGAACTGCTGCAGCCGACGGTCGAAGCCGTTGATGAACCTGTCGTAGAGTTCGGCGAAACGCTCGATATCCTCTTGGGGCCAATCCGCGACGATCTCCCGGATCGTTTCGCGCTTCACCTCGTCCACCTTTTCCAGAAGTGCCTGCCCGAGCGGCGTGATCACCACGATGGTGCGCCGGGCGTCCTCCTGCGAGACTTCGCGTCTCAAGAGGCCCTGCCGCACGAGATCGGCGACGATCCGGCTTGAGCGGGAAGGGTCGACCCGCAATTGCTCGGCAATGGCGCCGATCGTCACTTCCTGTCCGTCCCCGAGCCGCCGCACCATGGCGATCACGTCGAGATGGGAAAGCTCCATGCTCGCGCCGACCCGGCTGATCGCCAGCTTGCCGATGAAGCGGCGGCCGATCATCAGCCGCATGCGTCCCATCGAGCGGCCGATAAAGGTGATCGTCTCGTCTATTGCGGGCTCCTGCGAACCAGTCTGGTCGGTCATGTCGTTCATTCCCAATCCATAGCAGAGATGCGGCGAAGCTCAAAGCAATTTGATGCTGTTGTCATATATGTGCGATTGACAAATATTTGCGAAAGTCACATAAACTGACAATCCTCAATCCGGAGCCCCCGTCATGGATGTGAAATCCCCGCAGAAGCCGGCCGCAGAGGCGGCGCGAGCAGAACTCTTCGTTCCGCTGGTGCCGGACCCGCGCATGCGTCTTTTAGTGTTTCTGCTGCTTCTGACGTCGATGTTCATGGCGACGCTCGACAACCAGATTGTCTCCACCGCGCTGCCGACCATCGTCGGCGAGTTCGGCGAGCTGGAGCGATTCGCCTGGGTCGGCTCGGCCTACCTGCTGACGACGAGCGCCGTCATGCCGCTCTATGGCAAGCTTGGCGATCTCTTCGGCCGCAAATACGTCATCATGGCCGCTGTGGCGATCTTCACCCTCGGCTCGCTGGTCTGCGGCATGGCGATTTCCATGGATACCCTGATCGCCGCCCGCGTCTTGCAGGCGCTCGGCGGCGGCGGCATCATGGTGTCGATCTTCTCGATCAATGCCGATCTCTTCGAGGCGCGCGAACGCGCCCGCTACCAGAGCTATGCCAGCCTCGTGCTGATGGCGTCCGGCGCTGTCGGCCCCGTTCTCGGCGGCACGCTGAGCGACCTCTTCGGCTGGCGTTCGATCTTCCTCGTCAACCTGCCGATCGGCATCCTCGTGCTGTGCGGGCTGGCGTTCCTCCTGCCTTATCGCAAGCCGCACCGCCGGCCGAAGATCGACTATGCCGGCGCGCTCTTACTGGCCGGTGGGGTCGCAAGTGTCGTGCTGTGGGCGGACAGCGCCCAGATCTTCGGCTCGCTGGTCGCGCCGCAAAGCCTCGCCGTCGTCGCCTTCGGCGTTGCCTGCGCGCTTGGCTGGGTCTTCGTCGAGCGCCGCGTTGACGAGCCGGTGGTGCCGCTTTCGCTGTTCGCCAATCCGACGGTCAATCTGCTGCTCGTCATTTCGCTGGTATCGGGCGCGATCGGCATCGGCTCGGTGAACTATGTCGCGCTCTTCCTGCAGACGACCACCGGCCTGTCGCCGACGGTTGCCGGCCTGTTTTTCATCGCACTCACCGGCGGCATTGCCACGGGCTCGCTGGCCGCCGGTCGCGTCATCTCGCACACCGGCCTTTACAAGCCCTTCGCCATCGCCTCCACGGCGACCGGTGTCGTCAGTATGGCCATCTTCAGCCAGTTGCACGCCGGCACGCCGCTCTTCTTCATCGCTGCCGTCATGCTGCTTCAGGGCATCGGCGTCGGCATCGGCCAGCAGGTGCCGGTGGTCGGCGTGCAGAATGCGGCGTCGCGTGGCGATGTCGGTGCCGCGACCGGAACGGTGACATTGACCCGCATGTCGGGGGCGGCGATTGCCATCTCCATCTACGGGGCCATCATCAGCTCCCATCTCGCCCGCGCGTCCATCGAACTGCCGGGCGGCGTGGATTTCCGCGAACTGACCCCGCGGGTCGTTGCGTCCCTGCCGGATACGACTCGCACGGCGATCGCCGAGGTCTATGCCGATGCCTTCTTCCCGCTGTTCCTTACGGCATCCGGAATGATCGGGCTGGGCCTCATCGCCTCGATCATGCTGAAAAACGTGCGTCTGCCGGTCGGCGGAAAGGCTGGAAAGGGCTGAAGATTGCGTGGAGGAAAGCTTCGCGCCAGCCGCGTTTGCCAATGTACCGGCAATTCTGTCGGCTTGAAACGGTGAATCATGGTGTCTCAGCCTTCTTCCACGCGGTCCTCTTCGCGTTCCGCACTCGTCTTGCGGTCTCTCGGCCTTTCCGTAAGCGGGCTTGCGCTCTCCGGCCTGTCGGGCTGCCTGTTCGTGACCGATACGAGCCGGATGAATGTCGACGTCTTCCAGGACGAGGTCGCTCCGGTCTATTACGATCCGGCCCGCGTTCAGCCTGCGGCCACCCAGCCGGTGCCGCAGAAGCGGGAGCTGTACCAGACGCAATTCCATCAGACCTACGGCCTGCCGGTCACCAATCCGTTGCATAAGGCGGTCTACGGCCTCATCAGCGATGAAGGCCACACGCTGCCGGAAATTCCGCTCGATCGCGTCGACGCGCGTTACCTGCGCCAGGAAGTGAGCTACCAGACGGTGGAAGCCCCCGGCACCATCGTTGTCGATACCAAGGCGCGCTTCCTCTATCTCGTGCAGGCCAACGGCAAGGCGATCCGCTACGGCGTAGGCCTCGGCCGCGACGGTTTCGCATGGTCGGGCCGCGGCGTGATCGAAATGAAGCGGAAATGGCCGCACTGGACGCCGTCCAATGAAATGGTCGAGCGCCAGCCCGATCTTCGCAGCGTTTCCGCCGAGCGCGGCGGCGCGGTGGCCGGCCTCAACAACCCGCTCGGCGCCCGCGCCCTCTATATCTACCAGAACGGCAAGGACACGCTTTACCGCGTTCACGGCACGCCCGACTGGCAGTCGGTCGGCAAGGCAACGTCCTCCGGTTGCGTGCGCATGTTCAATCAGGACGTGATCGATCTTTACGACCGCGTCGGCGCCAAGGCCCAGATCGTCGTCATCTGACGGCCCCGCTGCCGCTCCCCGCATGGCGGCGGCGTTTTCCCGCTCTGGGATTTACCCTCAGAGAAGGGCCAGCCCCATGCCTCCCGCCGCCAGCAGCGCCACGACGATCCATGGCGGCGTCTTCCACACCACAAGAAGAACGAAACCGGTCAGCGCCAGCGCGAAATCGCGCGGCTCGAGGATCGCGCTCGTCCAGACCGGGCTGTAGAGAGCCGCTCCCAGAATGCCGACCACGGCGGCGTTTGCGCCGCGCATGGCAGCCTGCGCCAGCGGTCTCCGGCGGAAGTGATCCCAGAATGGCAGCGCGCCGAGAAGAAGCAGGAACCCCGGAAGGAAGATCGCGACAAGCGCGATGGCGGCTCCGAAGAAGCTGTTCGGTGTCGGTCCCGAAACGGCTCCCAGATAGGCGGCGAAGGTGAAAAGCGGTCCCGGAACCGCCTGTGCCGCACCGTAGCCCGCGAGAAAATCACCGGCGCTGACCCAGCCCCGGTCGACCACTTCCGTCTGCAGCAGCGGCAACACCACATGGCCGCCGCCAAAGACGAGGGAGCCGGCGCGATAAAAGGCGTCGAACAGCGAAAGCCCCTGTGTTCCGGCAGTCGAGGCGATGACGGGCAGCAGGGCGAGCAGCAGGAAGAAGGCTACGAGGCACGCTGCGCCGAAACGGCGCGACACACGAAACGAGAGATGTCCGGTCGTCGCGGCGGGGCCATTGCGACAGAGCAGCAGCCCGGCAATGCCACCGAGCGCGATGGCACCGATCTGGCTGATAGCGCTTGCCGAAAATACCACGATCAGCACGGCCGCAAGCGCGATGCCCGCGCGCTCGCGATCCGGCGTCAGGCTTTTGGCCATGCCCCACACAGCCTGCGCCACCACGGCGACGGCCACGATCTTCAATCCGTGCAACAGCCCGCTTCCGGCCGGACCGCCGAAGGCCGTCGCGGTCATGGCAAAGGCGATGAGCAGCAGCGCGGAGGGCAGCGTGAAGGCCGTCCATGCAGCCAGCGCCCCGAGCGGACCGCCGCGCAGAAGCCCGAGCGCAAAGCCCACCTGGCTCGAGGCCGGCCCCGGCAGGAACTGACAGAGCGCCACGAGATCGCCATACCCGGCCTCATCGATCCACTTGCGCCGCACGACGAGTTCGTCGCGGAAATAGCCGAGATGGGCGATCGGACCGCCGAAGGAGGTCAGGCCGAGCTTGAGGAAGGCCCTGAACACTTCTCCCGATGTGCCCTGCGGCCGGTCGGCGACAGCTTCACTCATGGTTTCCGCCGATGACTTCACGAAACAGCTCCTTGGCCTTTTTCCTTGCCATGTCCAGCGCGGTGATCCCGTAGGGCGTGGCGTTGTAGATCCGGCGATGCGTGTGCCCGATCTTCTCGGTGCGGGAGGTCAGATAGCCCTTCCTCTCCATGGAATGCAGCATGGGATAAAGTGTCCCGGCGCTCACCCTGTAGCCGTGATGCGCGAGTTCTTCGATCATCCACAGGCCGTGCAGATCGCCCTCGGCCGCGTGATGCAGGACATGCAGCCGGATAAAGCCGGAGAGAAGGTCCTGATGTTCCATTTTCCACCATGAATGGCACTGTTCTCGAAAAACGATATCGAAATTCGAGGATAGTATCTGATGTCGTCGTGACACCGGTATGAATGGTTTTTTATGGCACGGAAGTCGGATGAGGGGGCAGGCTGCCGGCACAGGCGATGCACTCGCGCATCGCCTTATAAAAAAGTCGGCCGCCTCTCGTAAAGTTGAGCCGGTCTTCCATTGCAAGGTTAATACATTCCTGTTGCATTGCATGATATGTCGGAACAAACCGGGTTCGAGCAGCTTGCTCTGCGGTTGTTTCGCGTCGTCTCTGAATAGGAAGTCCTCTTGCCCATGTCGTCTTCGCGCAGCTTTTCCCGCCGCTCCTTTCTGTCATTGTCCGGGTTAGGTGCCGCCAGCCTTCTGGCCGGTTGTGCCTCCACGCGCCCCGTCGTCACTCCCGGCGGTTTCGCCGTCACCTATCGCGGCGGCCCCGGCGGCCCCGTATTGAGTTCTCCCATGCAGGCGGGTTCTGCCGAACTCGACGCCATGTATGGCGAGATCTATGACAACGACTTCGTTATTCCGGCCGTGCCCTACCAGAAGATCGATCCACGCTACTATCGCCAGCGCGTGGTCGACCCGACCGGCCAGCCGCCCGGCACCATCGTCGTCGATACGCCTTCGCGCTTCCTCTATCTGGTGGAATCCGGCGGCACCGCCATGCGCTACGGCGTCGGCATTGGCCGTGAAGGCTTCGCGTGGCAGGGTACGGGTGTCATCCAGTGGCGTCAGAAGTGGCCGAAGTGGACCCCGCCGGATGAGATGATCGGCCGCCAGCCGGAACTCGCCAAATATTCCGCCGCCAATGGCGGCATGCCGCCGGGCCTCAAGAACCCGCTCGGTGCCCGCGCGCTCTACATCTTCCAGAACGGCCAGGACACGCTTTACCGCCTGCACGGTTCGCCGGAATGGAACTCCATCGGCAAGGCCGTTTCCTCTGGCTGCGTGCGCCTGATGAACCAGGATATCATCGACCTCTACGACCGCGTGCCCAACAAGGCCCGCGTTCTCGTCTGGCAGTAAGCCGTCGTTCTCCCGTTAGGGAGATCAGCGCATGGGCGCGCCGCGACCGTTCCTCTCCCCCTCCAAGGGGAGGGGAAGCGAAACCGAAAGCAGCCTCAGGCCAGCGCGTCGAGCTGGTTTTTCAGCATTTTCAGATTGTCGCGCAGGCTTTCCAGTTCGGAGATCGTGCAGCCGGTCGCCTGGCCGATCGCGCGCATGACGCCGACAGCCTTTCCCTTCATCGTCCGGCCGCTTTCCGTGAGCGTGATGAAAACCTGACGCTCGTCGATCTTGTCGCGCTGCCGCGTCACGTAGCCCGCCTGTTCCAGCCGCTTGAGCAGCGGCGAAAGCGTGCCTGAATCGAGGCCGAGGCGTTCGCCGAGCGCCTTCACCTGCAGGCCGTCTTCCTCCCACAGCGCCATCATTGCCAGATATTGCGGATAGGTAAGGCCAAGCGGCTCCAGCAGCGGCTTGTAGGCCCGCGTGAAGGCGTGCGCCGCACCGTAGAGCGCAAAGCAGATCTGCCGATCCAGCTTCAGTTCCTTTTCCAATTCCTTGTCGTCCATGGCCGATCGAGCCCCTTATCCATGCGCAGTGGAATTGTCGCCAATTCCGGTTTCGGAAGCAATGTGAAAAAAGATAGTTGCGCACAATTTAATTGTGCGATACATAATGCGCATCACCAACCCGCACAACCCGGTTAACCGGTCAGACCAGTAAAAGGAGCATACGAAATGGCTATCCTCTATACCGCACAGGCATCCGCCACCGGTGGCCGCGCAGGCCGCGCAGTGAGCGACAACGGCGTTCTCGACGTAACGCTGACCGTTCCGAAGGAACTCGGCGGCGATGGCGCCACCGGCACCAACCCCGAACAGCTTTTCGCAGCCGGCTATTCCGCCTGCTTCCTCGGCGCGCTGAAGTTCGTGGCCGGCAAGCAAAAGGTGAAGATTTCCGAAGACACGAAGATCACCACCCGCGTCGGCATCGGCCCGCGCGAAGACGGCACCGGCTTCGGCATTGAAGTCGCCATCACTGCCGAGATCCCCGGCGTCGAGCGCGAAGTGGCCGAAAAGCTGGTCGCAGCCGCCCATATCGTGTGCCCTTATAGCCACGCCATGCGCACCTCCACCGAGGTTCCGGTCTCGGTTGCCTGATCCCTTTCCCGATGCCCCTTCGCGGACATCGGGATATGCCCACAGATCCACCGCCAAGGCCGGCTTCATGCCGGCCTTTCTGCGTTCTGTTCCGGGCGCGGAGGTAGGAGGGGCGGGCGTCTCGCAATATCATGACGGCTAGACGAGACCGTTCAGGTCTGTCACAAGACACGCGGGATGCGACTGCCGTTAGATTTAGAACGGGGTCGGGCTGCTGATTGACGTCAGGCGGCTGCCGCGAGGACACGCAGGCTGTCCCAATATTCTCTCGAAACATCGGTGACTTCATCTGCTCGCTTTGGAGAGCAGGGGAGGCGCGCCGCGTCGGGAGGGCTCGCATCACAGCCTATCGCGAAATCTCCATCAGGTCTTGCCTCAGCCCATCCGCGTCGCCGGAGGAGAGTTCGGCTTCGACGGTCGCATGGGTGTCCCGCCAGATCGGCAGGGCGGCCGAGAGTATGGCGGTGCCTTCCTCGGTCAGTCGCAGCCGCTTGCCGCGCTTGTCCTTCGGGTCCGGCTCGATCGATACCCAGCCCCGGCGGGTGAGCGGCTTGAGGGCGGCGGTGAGCGTGGTGCGGTCCATGGCAAGCAGATGGGCCACCGGCCCCATGGGCGGGGGCTCGGGCCGGTTCAGAGCCATCATCAGCGAGAATTGCCCGTTCGTCAGTCCGACCGCCTTCATGGCCGTATCAAAGCGCCTCGCAAGCGCGCGGGCCGCCCGCTGCGCATGCAGGCAAAGACATGTGTCGCGTACATGGATGGTGGTCGAAAAGGGAATCGCGGGCTGATTTGACATGACATAAATATGTTGATATCAACCTAAATGTCAAGATGGAACGATCCGGGGAGTGGAGCGTTGATGGTCTTGGCGTGAGGTGTAGCTTTGTGCGAACCGCAGAATGTGCAGATCTTCGGAGGAGGAAGGAATGGAACATTCAGTCGTATCCCGTCAGGAATGGCTGGAGGCGCGCCGCGCACTCCTGCAAAAGGAAAAGGAAGCAACCCACGCCCGCGATCGCCTGAACGCCGAGCGGCTGGCCTTGCCTTGGGTGGAGGTGGAAAAGAACTACGTCTTCGACACGCCCTCAGGCCCGAAGACGCTGGCGGGACTGTTCGACGGACGCAGCCAGCTGATCGTCTATCATTTCATGCTCGGCCCCGACTGGGAGGCGGGCTGTCCCGGCTGCTCCTTCCTGGCGGATCATCTGGACGGTTCGCTGCCACATCTCAATAACCACGATGTCACGCTCGTCTGCGTTTCCCGCGCGCCGATCGAAAAGATCGAGGCTTACAAGCGGCGCATGGGTTGGCGCTTTCCCTGGGTGTCGGCCTTCGGCAACGACTTCAACCGGGATTTTCACGTATCCTTCACCCCGGAGGAGCTGGCATCCGGTCATGTGACCTACAATTTCATGGAAACGCCGACGGCTCAGGCTCATGACGAACTGCCTGGTCTCTCAAGCTTTTACCGCGATGCCGCCGGCAATGTCTTCCATACCTATTCCAGTTATGCGCGCGGCCCGGAAGAGCTGATCGGCACACTGATGATCCTCGACCGCGCGCCGAAGGGGCGCAACGAAGGATCGACCATGGATTTCGTCCGCCGCCACGATGAATACGAGGAGAAGCCGAAGGCGGCGAGCTGTTGCCATTGACGCATCGGGCAGGGAGGACCGGTCATGGAAACATCAAAACCGCGGGAGGAGCACCGCTTTCTTGAAAGGCTCGTCGGCGACTGGATCGTGACGTCCACGTCCGGCGACGGCAATTACGATGCCTCGGATCCCGACAAGGCGTGGACGGAAAAGGTCCACGCAGTCGGCGGCCTGTGGTTCGTCTGCGAGGGCGGGGGCGTCATGCCCGATGGCCAGCGCGGTTCGGTGGTGATGACGCTCGGCTACGATCCCCGCGCCGGCCATTATGTCGGCACCTGGATCGGCTCGATGATGGACACGTTCTGGGTCTACAAGGGCTGGCTGGAGCCGGATGGCATGACCCTGACGCTCGAAGCCGAGGGACCGGATTTCGACGATCCCTCGAAGACGGCGATTTATCACGACGTCATAAAATTTCTCGATGATGATCATCGGCAGTTTTCCGGCAGCGTGCGCCAGCCGGACGGCACCTTCAGGACTTTCATGACGAGCGAAATGCGGCGGCGAGGCTAGCTTACATCTTCCCGTCGTGAGACCGGGCATTCCCGGAGAGACACAATCGTACTCAATAAAAGAGAGAGGATTTTTCCCATGCAAGGCGGGTTTATCTGGTACGAACTGATGACGCCCGATCCGGCGGCGGCGACCGACTTCTATTCGAAGGTCACGGGCTGGACGGCGAAGGACAGCGGCATGCCCGGCATGTCCTATACGCTCTTCAACGTGCCGGGCTTCGAGATGGGCGTCGCCGGCATGATGGAACTGACGCCGGAATTTACCGCGCGCAACATCCCGCCGAACTGGACCGGTTACGTCTGGGTCGACGACGTCGACGCCAAGGCGAAGGAATTCGCCGATAATGGCGGCGCCGTGCATCACCAGCCGCAGGATATTCCAGGTATCGGACGCTTCGCCGTGGTCGCCGATCCGCAAGGGGCGGTGCTCAGTCTTTTCAAGCCGAACATGCCGGATGGTCCGATGCCGCCGGCTCCGGCTCCCGGCACGCAGGGTACTTTCGGTTGGCACGAACTGATGGCCGGCAATGGCGAAGAGGCTTTCGCCTTCTATTCGAAGATGTTCGGCTGGACCAAGGACATGGCGGTCGACATGGGGGATATGGGCGTCTACCAGTGCTTTGCCCAGGACGGCACCGCAATCGGCGGAATGATGACCAAGCCCGCGGAGGTGTCGGCGCCCTTCTGGGGCTATTACGTCAATGTCGATGGCATCGATGCTGCGATGGAGCGCGTGAAGGCTGGCGGCGGCACGGTGGTCTTCGGGCCGCAGGAAGTGCCCGGCGGAAGCTTCATCCTGCAATGCATGGATCCGCAGGGCGCCTATTTTTGCCTTGTCTCGACGAAACGATAGAGCAATTCCAGCAAAGGTGTGCAGCGGCTTTGCGTCTGGAATTGCGTAAAAACAAAGAGATAGAGCATTGAGACGATCACGTTCTCGCCGACAATGCTCCACTCACAGACAAACCAAACCCGCAGGGCGCTTCAGCCCTGCGGCTGGGCGGATGCAGGCAGGCCGAAGAGTTTGTCGAAGCCGAGATTGAACAGATAGGTATAGGCGAGGAAGAAGGCGAGCAGCCCGATATTGGTGGCGAGCGCCTCCATCAACGGCATGCCGAGCGTCCAGGACAGGACGGGCGTGAGCACGATCGCCAGCCCGCTTTCAAACAGCACCGCATGAATGGCCCGGCGAAGCGGGCTTCTTCCCTTCACCGGATTGCCGGCCTCCCACCATTCGAACAGCGTGGTGAAGACGAAATTCCACGATACAGCCACGACCGAAGCGGCAACCGCGGCAATGCCGGAGGAAGCAGCGTCATTTCCCAGTACGGCGAAGACCAGTGCGCTGGAGAGGAGGGCAAGCCCCTCGAAGGCGCAGACATAGACGATCCGGCGGACGACTGGAGACATGACGAACTGGCTTCCGGTGAATGGCTGAACGGAGATGAGGGGCGAGCGCCCACCCGTGTCCTATAGCAAACACATCCGCCTCATAGGAAGGCAGGCCGCGTGGACGACAGTGCGGAATGTCATGTCGGCTTGTCCCGGAATGGTTGGACACACTCTGCACAGGTCGGCATTGGTGGCGTCGATGGGGCGGGAAAAGCATAAGAATGAATCGGCTTCGTCACGGAAACGAGAGCTTTAGGCCTGTGCTATCGCGTGGTGGTCGCCTTCTTCGCGGATTTCTTGGCTTTCGGGCTCGGTTCAGCCGTCATGCCTTCAGCCGCTTCACGCGCGAGGCGAAGCGCCCTCAGTTTTTCGGTCTTCTTGCCCCGGGCGGTGGCTTCCGATTCGATGATGTGGCGGGCCGTGTCGTCGGTCGCGCGTGCCTTTTCACCCGCGCTCATTCGTTCCGGCTTGAAGAACTTGTCCTTGGTCGCAGTCACGGGGATCCTCCGATGGTGGGGGGCATGCGCCCGCAGGACGGGCGCAAAGCCTGGCGCACCGCTCCGAAATTCGGAATCGCTTTTCGGAAAGCATGATGCGCAGATTCAAGCAGTCGGAGCGCCTTTTTCACGTCAGAATGGAAACGCGGCGCTCTCATGCATAATCTGACCGGAGTGAAACGAGGATCGATAAGATTATGCTTCAAAAAGAAAATCCTGGAGCGCCGATCTGATTCAATCAGATCGAAACGCGCTCTAAGAACAAGCGGGTCAGCGGCTCGGCCGAACCGCCTTTTTCGGTGCGGGCAGAAGGCCTTCGCGCTGCATCTTCTTGCGCGCAAGCTTGCGCTGGCGGCGAATGGCCTCAGCCTTTTCGCGGGCACGCTTTTCCGAAGGCTTTTCATAGGCGCTGCGCGCCTTCATTTCGCGAAACACGCCTTCGCGCTGCAGCTTTTTCTTGAGAACGCGAAGAGCCTGATCAACGTTGTTGTCCCGAACGAGAACCTGCAAGTGAATTCCTTTCTACGGTGCTGGACCGTCTTCTACGGTCGAGGTCTATGGTTATCGGCTATGCCGACAAAGGGTCAGCGGCTGGTGCGGACGGCAGACGGCTTAAGCCACGGCTCGTCCTTGGTGCTTGTTTCCGGCTTTTCCGGAAGCATCATTTTCGTTGCCAGGGTGTCTATATCCGAAAGCACAATGCGTCGCTCGAAATTCTCTGAATCGAAGCGGACGCGATACTGCTTTTCACCGTCGTCCGACGGCAGTATGGCAACGATCCGACAGGACGTCCTGCTCCGGTTTCTTGCGGAAACGTTGTCCTTGAGGAGGACGACGTCGCCGATTACGGGTTTTGTTGAACTCATGGCCTCATCCTGTTGCAAACGCCACGATCTTGCGTCCCGCGACATCAGTCGATGGAAGCGGGAATGGGCGCGATACAATCGTCAGGTTCCCGTCTCCAGCATCTCTCCGGGTGCGAAGGCCGGGAATCGAGACAAAACAAAAAGGCCGGGAATAAACCCGACCTCTTCTCGTCACTCAAACCCTGGAGCGTATCGCTCTGCTGCTGCCAGTACATCCGTGGTCAGCGAGGGCGAATGACAATCAGGCAGCCCGAAGGTTGTCTGCGGAATTCTTGCCCGACTTCTTGTCGCGCACGATATCGTAGGAGACCTTCTGGCCTTCGGTCAGTTCGCGCATGCCAGACCGTTCAACGGCCGAGATGTGAACGAAAACGTCGGTCGAACCTTCGTCAGGCTGGATAAAGCCGAAGCCCTTGGTGCTGTTGAACCACTTTACGGTGCCGGTATTCATAACGATTTCCTTTCAATCGTATAGTTCGCCGGGGAGATATTCGTCCGGCTTGATCGATGTTGAGCGGAAATCTGACCGTGCGCCGTAGCACTTAGACAAAGTCACAAGCAATCTTCGATGGCGTTAATATAGCCCTTATGGTCCTTAATGCAATGAGGAAATGAAAAATCTCCGCAATTTCGATTTTTGCGAGTGGTGGAAAGAGGGGGGGAGTCCCTGTTTTCGTTCGGGATAATCTTGCTTTCGCTCAACGTATTTCTTGAGGCGCGGCGCTTCCCTCTGATTGTGTCGGGCCATGTCGCACTGCCATTTTTGGCCGTCGCCCGCCACAATTTTGGCTTGCTCCGGGGTAAAGGCTCCGTGGAATTCACAATGCGTGCCTTACGCCGCAGTTCTCGTCCGTTCCCTGGTGGTTTTTATTCATGCGCCGACCAACGTCCCTGTCACGCCGCGCTTTCTGCGCCTGCCTCGCCTGCGGTCTTGCCGCCCCGCGCGCCATGGCTTCGGATCCCTCCGTTCCGCCCGCAGTGGGCGCAGTTGAGGTCAAGGGAACGCTCGAGCCGCACCTTAATGTCGCAAAAAGCGAGAATCACGCAACGCCGCATGTGGCGCTGACACTCGATGCCTGTTCCGGCCATGTCGATATGCGCATCCTTTCGGTGCTGATGGACGAAGAGATCCCTGCGACGATCTTCGTCACTGCACGCTGGCTTCGGAAGAACGCGGAGGCGCTGGCTTTGCTTAAGAGCCGGCCCGACCTCTTCGAGCTTGAGAACCATGGTCTCAACCATGTGCCGGCGATTGATCGTCCGGGCACCGTCTATGGCATTCCGACTGCCGGGTCGATGGAAGCCGTGGTGAGCGAAGTCGAGAACGGTGCGAAGTGGATGGTGAAGGACGGCCTTGCCGCGCCGCGCTGGTTCCGCGGGGCGACGGCACGCTACACGCCCGCTTCCATCACCGCGATCGAAGGTCTGGGATACCGTATCGCAGGATTTTCGCTGAATGGCGACCAGGGCGCGTCGCTGCCTGCCGGCGCCGTTGCCAAACGTATCGCCGCTGCCCGCGATGGCGACGTGATCATCTCCCATGTCAACCATCCCGAACGCGACTCGGGCGCCGGTGTCGCCAAGGGCGTGCTGGCGCTGAAGGCTCGCGGCGCCGTCTTCGTCCGGCTGGACACGCTGGAGGGGAGGGAGGTGGCCGGGATGGTGCGGCAGTAGGCGGTGGATGAACCCGCCGGAACCTCGTTCTCGCGCTGTTTCCGGTGTCCACGACGTTACGGTCCGGTACCGCATCCAGCAGGATGTGTTTACCATTGAGTGCTAATGCTGCCCGAATAGCCGGTTAAAATCCGTAGCGTCATGACTTTTCAACCTCGCCCTCAGGAGGTTCAATGCCCGAGGCATTTGATTCCGATATCTTCAACCTCGCACCGATCGCCATGTGGATCGAGGATTTCAGCGAGGTGAAGGCCCTCTTCGATGTCTGGCGTGCGCAAGGGGTAACCGACATTCGCGCCTTCCTGCGGGAAGACGTTTCGCGGGTTTCGGAATGCTCCCGCAAGATCCGGGTCCTCGACGTCAACCGGAAGACGCTCGAACTGTTCGAAGCCGACGACCTCGATCATCTCAGGGCGAACACCGCGAAGGTTTTCCGCGATGACATGCTGGAAACCCATATCAATGAACTGGCCGACCTGTTCGACGGCAAGCTCACCTTTTCGAGCGCGACCGTAAACTACACCCTTTCCGGGAAGAGGCTGGATATCCAGCTTCGCGGCGCCGTCATGCCGGGATACGAGACCACGCTCGGCAAGCTGCTTCTGACGACGGAAGACGTGACCGTTCGAGAAGATGCGCGTCGGGCGGAAAGCGTCCAGAGACGTTACGCCGAGGGCATCTTCGAACATTCGCCCGTGTCCCTGTGGGTCGAGGATTTCAGCGCCATCAGGTCATTGATCGAGGATGTTCGTGAACGCGGCATCATCGACTTCAGGACCTTCATGGACGTGCATCCGGAATTCGTGCACCAGTGCATGAGCGAGATCAGCGTCCTCGACGTCAACCAGGCAACGCTCGATCTGTTCTGCGCGCCCGACAGGCAGACGCTGCTGCAGCGTCTGAACGAGATCTTCCGCGACGAGATGGAAAAGCCCTTTCGCGAGCAGCTCATGGAGTTGTGGAACGGCAATCTTTACCATCATCGCGAAGTCATCAATTACGCGCTGGATGGTTCCGAGCGGCACATCCTCCTGCATTTCTCCGTCTTCCCCGACCACGAGAACGACTGGTCCCGCGTGCAGGTGGCGCTGGCGGATATCACCGCCCGCAAGAAGGCCGAGGCCTATCTCGAATATCTCGGCAAGCACGACGTGCTGACCAAGCTCTATAACCGTGCCTTCTATGCCGATGAGATCAACCGGCTGGAGCGCAAGCCGCTGCGTCCGGTTTCGGTCATCATGATCGACCTGAACGGGCTGAAGGAGGCGAACGATCAGCTCGGCCACGATGCCGGCGACGCCCTCCTGCGCCGTTTCGGCGAGATCCTGAACGGTGCGGTCTCCCAGCCCAACCATGCGGCACGGATCGGCGGCGACGAATTCGCCGTCCTGATGCCGGGCGCCGACGCCAAGGCTGCGGGCGCCATGGTGGACACCATCAACGAGCTTCTGAAGATCAACAACCAGTTCTATTCCACCGCGCCGCTCGGAATGTCGCTGGGGACCGCAACGAGCGAGCCCGGCGAATCCATGGAAACCGTCGTCAAGCGCGCCGATACGCTGATGTACGAGCAGAAGAAGGCGTATTATGAAGCAAAGGGTATTGCTGGCTTCGGGACCGGCAGGGCAGCGGGTCGGGCTTCTTAAGCCCCGGCTTCTGCGCCAGCCGCGCGGATGCGCTCTGGCGTTTCCCGAAGGATTTCCTACATGAAACGGCGCTCCTGAACGAACCCTCCGAGGAACCTGCCCGATGGAATCTCCGGCGCGAAGGCTGACCACGCTGAAGTCGATCCCGGATGCGGAAATCGAGGCCGAGCGCACGCTCGCGGTGCTCAGGCTTTTCTGCGCGCTGGTTCTGCTTACCCCGCATTTCGTCGAGCCGCTGTTCAGTTCGGGGCTGGCACCCGTCCGTTGGCAGGTGCCCTCGGTGCTGTCGCTCTCCACCTTGTCGCTCAGCGGCCTTGTGGCGCTTTTCCTTATCAGCATTGGAAAGTTCAGCTCGTGGATGCGCTATGTCTTCGCGTTCCTGGATGCCGCCATGCTGGCGGCGGTCTGCTATCTTTCGCTGACCTTCCACGGTCTCTCGGGCAACTGGATCTTTGCAGCGCCCGTGACCTGGGCCATTCCGCTGCTGCTCACGGTCGGCGCGCTGCGCTATCAGCCGGTGATCCAGATCTGGTCCACCCTCCTGTTCTTCAGCGCCCTCGTGCTCGTCGCTTTCATCCTTCCGTGGGAGGATGGCGAGCAACTTGCGGTCACCGCCGGCGTCACGACGCTGTTTTCGCCGCTGCCGTCGATTGCGCGCGTGTGCCTTATCGTACTCACCGGGCTTGCCTCGGTGGTGGTGATGTATCGCTCCCGCGCGCTGCTGCGCCGCGCCCGCCACGAAGCCTATGCAACCTCTGAGCTTTCGCGCTTCCTGCCGCCGGAAATCGTGCCATTGGTGACTGAAAGCGACGAGTGGCGGCAGGGGCGCAAGCAGGTCGTGGCGATCCTCTTCGTCGATATTCGCAATTCGACCCAGATGGCAGAAGGGCTCGACCCCAAGGCGATGTCGAAGCTCATCCGCTCATTCCGCTCCATCGTCCAGCGCGCCTCCCGCACCCATGGCGGGGTGATCGACAAGTTCATCGGGGATGGCGCGTTGCTTCTGTTCGGCGTGCCCCATCCGTCGGAGGACGATGCCGCGAGAAGCTTGAACTGCGCCCGCGAGATCCTCAGGCTGATCGAGGAGCGCAACGCCTCGGTCGATGCGGCGGACCGCTTTTCGGTCGGCATCGGCGTTCACCGGGGCAAGGTCTATTGCGGCATCGTCGGCGATGACGAACGCCGCGAATTCACCGTGATCGGTGATGCCGTCAACGTCGCCTCGCGCATCGAGCAGGCAACCAAGCAGTTCCACATGCCGCTTCTGGCCTCCGGCCAGGTTGTGGAGGCGGCAAACGAGAGTGATCTGTGGGAGATCACCAGTTCCGAACCGCTCAGGGGCCGCCAGCAATCCATCTGCCTCATGGCGCCGAAGGTCCCTGTCTCGGAGCAGGTCACGGCAGGCGGCGGGGGAGATCGTCCCGCTTGATCGACTGGGCAGGGCAGCAAGGCCGCCCGCCGCCGCATGCCTTCGGAAGCCGGCTTACTCCGCTGCCGTCAGCGTCAGGCCGATACCCCATGGATCCTTCAGCACATGTCCCTCGGCCGTGCGGGTGACCGGGATTTCCAGGCTTTCCAGCGCGGAGAGCGCCGTGTCGAGCGCTTTCCTGTCGTTGAAGGTCAGCGAGTAGTCCGAAAGGCCGGACATGGCTCCCTCGCGGCTGGTCGCGCCACGGCTGTTCCAGATGTTGGCGGCGACGTGGTGGTGGTAGGTGCCGGCCCCGAAGAAGCTTGCACCGGGATAGACGGCCATCTTTTTCAGGCCGAGCACGCCTTCGTAGAAGCGGTTGGCTTCCGGAATGTTGCCGACCTGCAGATGCATGTGGCCGATTGCCGCCTTGTCCGTCATGCCGCCCCATGGCGTCTTCGGAGCGTTGTCATAGAGACCCTGCAGGTCGAGATGCAGCGTCGCCATCTCCACGGTTCCGTCCGACAGGAACGTCCAGTCCTCGACGGGACGGTCGGCATAGACCTCGATGCCGTTGCCCTCGGGATCGGAGAGATAGATCGCCTCGCTCACCAGATGGTCGGAGGCGCCGTCAAGGCGCACGCCATGCGCCACTGCGTGGGCGAGCCAGTGACCGAGTTCGTTGCGGTCGGGCAGCAGGAAGGCGGTGTGGAACAGGCCGGCGGCGTTGCGCGGGGCGCGCTGCACATTGCCGCCGGTCGTCAGGGTCAGCAACGGCTTGCCGCCCGCGCCGAGCACGGCTCCACTCGCCGTCTGCTCGATCACCTGCAGGCCGAGCATGGTTTCGTAGAACTGCTTCACCCGGTCGAGATCGCTCACCACCAGATGGCTGCGGCCCACATGGATCGGCCGCGTCAGCGCGAAGCTCTGCGTTACGTTGATCGTATTTGTGTCTGTCATGGATATCTCCTGGGGATCGGCGACGCTTGTTGTTTTCGGCCAGCGGTCAGCGGCTGCGCCGTCTCTCGCGCCACGCCCGTCTGTGCGTTCCGATCCTTTTCCTCATCTCTGCTTGGGTTTAATATGAACACGTAGCATCGTTCACGAAAGGCTGGATAAAGTGGATTTATCGTTCGACGATTGTTGACGGTCTTTCGCTTTAATCAGGTGCCCAAAATTGATCCTGATCAATGCGGGGAGGAGACCGGCGAACCATGGTACGGACAAAGAGAGGAAACGCGGCGGGGACGGTCGCAGATAAAAGGAGAAAGTCATGTACAAGAAAATTATTGTTCCGGTGGATTGCGGACAGCTCGACAAGGGCGAGAAGATTCTGCGCAAGGCCGCTTCGCTGCTCGATGCCGGTGGTGAAATCATTCTTTTGACGGTGGTCGAGGACATGCCGGGCTATCTGGCGATCGACCTGCCGGTAGATGTCATCGAAGGCGCGATCAAGGACGGCAAGGCCAAGCTCGTCGAGATCAAGGAAAAGACCGGCATCGACGCCCGCGTCGAGATCCGTTCGGGCGCGCCGGCCCGCGAAATCCTGGCGGCTGCCGGCGAGCACGGCGCCGATCTCATCATCATCGCCTCGCATCTTCCGGATCTTGCCAACTACTTCATCGGCGCCACCGCCGACCGCGTCGTCCGTCACGCAAAATGCTCGGTTCTTGTTGACCGCTGAACGGCGGAAGAACAGACTGAAAAATAGATATTGAGGAAACATCCGGGATGGACACCGCAAGATACGAACAGATCCTCAAGGATCGACAGCAGGAAATCCTGACCCGCCTGCACAAGATCGACACCGATCTTGGCAGGCCTCGTGATCAGGATAGCGAGGAGCAGGCCACCGAGGCTGAAAACGACGAAGTCCTCGAGGAGTTCGGCGACGTCGGCGAGAAGGAGCTGAAGGCGATCGACGCGGCGCTCGACCGCATCGCCAAGGGCACCTTCGGCACATGCGTCAAGTGCGGTCAGCCGATCTCCGAGCAGCGCCTCGCAGCCGTGCCCTACACGCCCTTCTGCCAGGAATGCGCCTCCGGCAAATAAGACATCCGGCCCGTCTCCATTTCGTGGAGGCGGGCCGTTTCCTGCAAACAATATTGTAAGCGCTCCACCTATGCAGGTGTGATTTTCAATACATCTTCAGCAACGCGCCGATCGTGCCGCCGACGAGCAGCACGATGCCGATCAGCGTCGTGAGAGCCGCGCCCGGTCCACGCTTCCTGGCGTCGGTATAATATTCCGAGGCATAGAGCACGCGCGCGGCGGTCCAGCACAGGCCGAGCAGGCCCGCGAGGGCATCCGAGGTATAATAACCGAACAGCCAGAGGGAAGGCAGGAAAAGCACCAGTTGCTCGACGGTGTTCTGCTGGACGCGGAAGATCCGCTCGAAATTCGCATTGCCGGAAACCTTTGGCGCCTCGACGCCGAACTGTTTGCGGGCGCGCGCCACCTTCACCATGAACCACACATAGGTAATCAGCGCCGCGAATGTGGCGAGCACGGTGAAGCGCATGTCGTCGATCCTCGAAGTGTGAAACCGCTAAATACCGGATTGGTAAGGGAAAGGCGGGTGCTTCGCAAGCCGAGGAGGTTTGCCGTCAAAGGCCGGCGGTTTCCCTGAATTGCGCTTGCCTGTGCTCACGGAGTATTCCAGATCCGTCCGAAGGTTGACTTGTTCCGGCCGGTGAATTCGCCCATGATGAAACCCCGGCGCATCGGCCCGAAAATCGGGTTCGGTTTTCAGAAGGCCCGATGTGTGGAAACAGGAAACTGGAGTGTCCTTCGTGCGGCCGGATGGGTGCTCGGCGCTCCAGTTTCGAGACCTCGCATGAATGAAAGTATCCGTCGATGACCGATCAGTTCCGCTTCGGGCGGCCCTACGATTTTCACGAACTGGTGGCCGATGGCATCGTCCACGCCGTCGGCGTGGTTTTTGCGCTGGTCGGCGCTACCGCGCTGATTTTCTATGCGACGGTCTGGTCTTCCCATGCGGAAATGGCGGCGGCCTGGATCTATGGCCTCGGCCTCGTCATCTCGCTTGGCGTTTCCTGCACCTACAACATGTGGCCGCATTCGCGCACCAAATGGATACTGCGTCGTTTCGACCATTCTGCGATCTTCGTGCTGATTGCCGCCACCTATACGCCGTTTCTGGTCAAGGGTTCCGGCGACTGGCGCATCATGGCGCTGCTCGGCGCTGTCTGGCTCACGGGCGTCATCGGCATCTGGCTGAAGTGTCGCTATCCCGGCCGCTACGACCGGCTGGCGATCCTGCTTTATCTCGCCATGGGCTGGAGCGGCGCGCTCGCCATGGGGCCGATTTCGCAGATCCTGCCCGGCATCACCATAACCCTCATCCTCGCCGGGGGCATCCTCTATTCGGCCGGCGTGATCTTCCACGTCTGGGAGCGCCTGCGCTTCCAGAACGCCATCTGGCACGGCTTCGTGCTGACCGCGGCCATGGTGCATTACTCGGCGGTGTTTACCGCGATCACCTTTTGAGCTTTCGCCAGCCTTTTGCCGGCAGAGTCGTCATTTGGGACCCGAAACGGAATGCGATGGCGCTTATGGTCAACATCATCAGGATGATGAAGCAGGCGTTCAGGATCATCTCACCAAGAAATGGACTTGTTTCCAGCAGTTCTTTGTCGAAGGACGTGATCCATGTTGCAAAGGCTATGGCGAGGTTAAGGCTGGTCAGCACGATGTGAGGTGACAGCAACACAGCGGAAATTCGCCAGCACTCTCCCCATTTCGCGAGGCGGCCCTGACGTCTGCGGAAATATGCCCCGGCCACGACCCCGCAGCCGGCGGCCACGCATATGATGATGCCCGCTATTCCGATGCGAATGACACCGAAATGGAGAAGCAGAACATACACTGCGGCTGCTGCGACGTTGAATGCGAGCGATATCGCCAGATAGCGAAGGAAGAGCGGCACAGTTAAGCTCGACAAGAAAGTCTCCACCGGAAAATAGATAATCAAACAAAGACAACCTGAAGGTGATTCTCGCGTGCTTTCAAGCGATGTGAGAAGGGGCGGGTCTGTTTTCTTGCGGGCTGTCAGGGAAGCCGGTGCGCCCTTCACCGCCCCTTGAGCAGAATGACCGCGTAACGGCAGGCCCCGCTGCTTTCATTGATGAAGGCGCAGTCGGCGGGCGGGCCGAGTGCGAGACAGTCTCCCGCATCGAGGTGATGGCGGGTCTCTCCCTCGAGGAAAACGAGGCTGCCTTCCTGCACCCAGATCATTTGCCGGAGGAAGGCGAAGGCCGCCGCATCATAGGGAACCCGGGCGCCCGCCGGCAGGGAGACCTCGACGATTTCAAGCGGCATGTCGACGGTGGGCGAAACCTGCCGCCGCACATAACCCGTTTCGGGATCGGTCCATACCGGCTGGTCGCCCACCTTCGAAAGTCGCCTGCCGTTTGCTTCGGCCCGCGCAATCAGGGTGGAGACGCTGAGCGACAGCGCCCCGGCGAGCTTGCCGAGAAAAGCGGCCGTCGGGCTGCTTTCTCCGCGCTCTACCTTGTTGATCATCGCCCGGGAAACGTCGGCGCGTTCGGCAAGATCGCTGAGCGACCAGCCGCGCGCCGTCCGTTCGGTACGGATTCTTTCCCCTAGACAGCGGTCGAAATCGTCTGATAAATTGGACATATCGTCAATATAGTGGACAATTTGTCATGCAGCAACCCGTTCTCATCCGTGATGCCGTCGAAGCCGATCTCCCGGCGATCCGCGACATCTACAATCATGCGGTGGAGCACACGACCGCGATCTGGAACGAGGTGTTGATCGATGTCGATAACCGCCGCGTCTGGCTGGAGCTGCGCCGTGCGAAAGGCTTTCCGGTGCTGGTGGCGGAGAAGGACGGCAAGGTGGCGGGCTACGCCTCCTATGGCGAGTGGCGGGCCTTCGACGGCTATCGCCACACCGTCGAGCATTCCGTCTATGTCGACAAGGATTGCCGCGGTGCCGGCATAGGCAAGCAGCTGATGCTGGAGTTGATCGCGCGGGCGAAGGCCGCAGACATGCATGTGATGATCGCGGCGATCGAGGCGGAGAACAAGGCTTCCATCGCCTTGCACGAACGCCTTGGCTTCCGCCTCGTCGGCATTCACCGGGAAGTCGGCATCAAGTTCGGCCGCTGGCTCGATCTGGCCGCGATGGAACTGAGGCTGTAAAGCCTTCGAAGACGGTGAGATCGCCATTGCCCTCGTAGCGGCGCATCTCGGGCGGCGTGCCCTTGTTGTGGCGATAATACCAGCTCGCATAGACGAGAAAGGCCGGCAGGGCTGCCGGCCAGAGGAAGCTTGCGACAAGTCCGAGGATGCGCGCGCCATCCCAGCCATTGCCGTTCGCCGTGCCCTCGACATAGGTCAACCCCACGAAGAGCGCGGCGGGCAGCAGCCAGAGAACGAGCGCGAGCGAAACCATCGATTACCGATAATACGAATCAATCTTACTTAGAATACTCTGGAAATATGGCCTTTTGACAAGCTCTGTTTGCGACGCACACCACGTGTTCGCCGATGCGATTGCAGCAAGGTCATTCGATGCGCGCGCGCAGCATCTCGCCTCGGATGGTGATTGCCGGTTTTGCCCCCGGCGTGTTCGGCAGGGCGCTGTCGACGAACGAGGCCGTCGCCTCCACCAGATAGCTGACCGCGGTTGGCTGCAGGAAGCGCAGCGTCGCGTCGAGCATCTTGCCGGAAATCGCGATCGTTTCGTTCTGCATCACCTTCTCGAAGGTAATCCGCGCCCTGAGTGCCGCGCCTGAGATCGTCAGGTTTTCCGCATGGCCGTCGAGGCTGATATCGCCGGCGTCGCTGCGGATGTCGACCACGGAGAAATCTCCGTCGAGCCGGGTGCGCGCGGCCTTCTGGTCGATGATCACAGCCGAGCCGGGACGGAGGTCGGCGGCAAGTTCCGTGGTGCAGTCCGACCAGTCGAAGAAACGCGGCGTACTACTGACATCGACAACCAGCGTGTTGCCATCGACCCGCATCGCGCCGCGCGCCGGGCAGGCATCGGAGAACCAGCCGGAATGCCAGATGGCGCCCCAGCCCCGGCGCTCGCCCTTCAGTTCGGCGATATGCGGGCCTTCCGCGCCGGTGGTGATACGGATGTCGCTTGCCGATCCCTCGACGCGGATCGTCGAGACCTCGGAGACATCGACGGGGCCGGCAAGGCTGTCGCGGGTGGAAATGAAGGCAACGGCGCCGTCGATCAGGGCGAGCGCGAGGATCGTGCCGGCGAGGGAGAGGAGGGCGGTTCGGACTCTCATGGGTCATGCTCCTTTGGATGTGGGGTGTCCTCATCCAGCATGCCGGTGTCTCGCTCGCGACCTTGATCGCGTTTCAGGTCGACCTCGAACGTGCTTTCGGGCCATATGGCGACATCAGACCTTATTCCTCATGCCCGCCGACCTGCCCATGATCTTCGTACCGCTATCGTTTGCCGTCTCGCTCTTCCTCGCGACCTTTCTCGTGCGGCTCCTGCTGCAGGGGCGGGAAAGCCTTGCCCGCAATTATCTCTTCGTGCTGCTGGTGGCGCTTTACGTGGTGCAGACCCTGCTGGTCGGCCTGCGCTGGGGCTATGGCGTCATGGTCATCCTGCCGCTCCTGTCGCTGCTGGCGAGTCTCGTGCCGCCGCTGACCTATCTTGCCTTTCGCGATCTCGCCCGCGAGGAGGGGAATGGCATTTCGCTCCGCGACTGGCCGCATCTCCTGCCGACACTGGCGCTTGCCGTGCTGCTTCCGACGTGGCGCAGTGCCATCGATCTTCTGATCATCGCGGAATTCCTCGGCTATGGCGTAGCGCTCGCCTGGATTGCCCGCCTTGGCACCGATGGCCTCGTCGCCTCGCGTCTCGACGGATCGCTTCGCTCTCACCGCTCGCTGGTGCTGGCCGCCCTTTCGCTCATATCCTCGGCACTGGCTGACGTCGCCATCAGCCTCGACATGGCGGTGGGCGGCGGGCGGCATTCCGCCATGGTGGTCTCGGCGGCGACCACCGTCATCCTGTTCCTGCTCGGCATTGCCGCCGTCGTTGCCGGCACGGAAGAAGGGTCGGGCGAGGCGGAGGAGACATCGCCTGCTGAGGAAGTCAGGACATATTCCGCGACACAGGAGGTTTCGGGCGAGGACGAGGCGGTTGCGGCCGGCCTCGACCGGTTGATCCGCGAACGGCGTCTCTATGCCGATGCCGGCCTCAATCTCGGCAAGCTCTCCCGCCGCATGGGCCTGCCGGCCCGCGCCGTTTCCCATGCGGTAAACCGTGTCCACGGCATGAGCGTTTCGCAATATGTCAACAATTTTCGCGTCGCCGAGGCCTGCCGGCTTCTCTCGGAAACCGACATGCCCGTCACCCGCATCGTCTTCGAGGCGGGCTTCATGACCAAATCGAATTTCAACCGGGAATTCCTGCGGGTAACAGGCACGAACCCGACGCGCTGGCGCGGGGAAAATGCCGCCGCTATCACCGGGATGTAACGTATCAGCCGCCGAAGAAGTTGAACCAGGCCCAGACCAGCACAAAAGCGGCAATGATGCCGGCGACGATCAGGACTTTCCTCAGCCCCGGCGGCACCTTCTTCGGTTCCTTCGGCTTCTGCGGTTTCCTGAATTCGACGACATTGCTCACGCGGATGATTCCCTTGGATGCTGTGGCGCGGAACTTAGAGCAAATCCAGCCAAAGTGGGAACCGGTTTTGCATCCGGAAATGCGTAAAACGAAGAAATGGAGCATGCCGCGCAAAAGTGCGAAGCGGTTTTGTGGGGTAGGTGTGGGCGGTTCGTTCGGTGCAATGGAGTGCCCGGTCCGGGTCGCGTGCTCGCCGTTTCCCCCCCCTCTGGCCTGCAGGTCATCTCCCCCACAAGGGGGGAAGCATCGGGGTGCCGCCTTGCTCATGTCTTCCGGCTTCAGGGTAGGTCACGTCGTCATCGGTGGCCGAAAAATGCGACACCAGTCACACGGTGGTCTCCCCCTTGTGGGGGAGATACCTGGCAAGGCAGAGGGGGAAGCCCGGAGCGCCGTTGTGTCCTGCAACACGTCATCAATGGCTTATATAATCGAGCCTCTGATGTCGCACTTCTCCATCAGGCCTCGGGTTCAAACACCATCGAATGGCCGTTGATGCAGTAGCGCAGGCCGGTCGGTTTGGGGCCGTCGGGGAAGACGTGGCCGAGATGGCCGCCGCAATTGGCGCAGCGGATTTCCGTTCGCACCATGCCATAGGAGGCATCGCGATGCTCGGTCACGGCGCCGGGCTTCACCGGTTCGAAATAGCTCGGCCAGCCGCAGCCGGCATCGAACTTGGTGTCGGAGTAGAACAGCGGCTCGTCGCAGGCCGCACAGCGATAGAGGCCCTTTTCAAATGCATTCCAGTAGGGGCCGGTGAACGCCCGCTCGGTGCCGTGTTCGCGCAGGATGCGATATTGCTCCGGCGTCAGCTGCTCGCGCCATTCGGCATCGGACTTCTCGATCTTCGGCTTGACGGGGTCTGCCATGGTCATCTCCTTTTTCTCCTCCTAGATAGGACGTCGATCCATCCGCGGCAATGCCGGCCATACCGTGGCCTCCGCGTGTCGGCCGGGCATGGTCGCCGATATGGAACCGGCTGGATTGACAATCTACCTATCGATAGGTAGGTAAGTTCCATGAGCAATCTCTCCACCACGTCCGACGACATTCTTCGCTGTGCCCGCAAGCTCATCATTGAAGGCGGCTACAACGGCTTCAGCTATGCCGATATCGCCGATGTCGTCGGTATCCGCAAGGCCAGCATCCATCATCACTTCCCCGCCAAATCCGATCTCGTTCGTGCCCTGGTCGCGCGTTATCGCGAGGAGATGGAGGCAGGGGTCGCCGCGCTCGAACGCGAAGTGACGGACCCCGCCGCGCAGTTGCGCGCCTATGCCGGATACTGGCGGGCCTGCATCGTCGATGACACCGAACCTTTCTGCGTCTGTGCCCTGCTGGCATCCCAGATCCCGGTCCTGCCGGAGGATGTTGTCGTGGAGGTGAGGGCCCACTTCCGCGGCCTGTCGCGCTGGCTCGCCTCGGTGCTGCGGCGGGGCGGCGAGCAGGGCGTCATCGCGCTTTCCGAGCCCGCAGAGGCGGAGGCCGAGCTTTTCATGGCCACGGTTCACGGTGCCATGCTGTCGGCCCGCGCCTATGGCGATCCGGCCGTCTTCGGGGCAATCGTCGATCCCTTGCTTCTGCGTCTCGACGCGCGCGGGTGATGCCGCGCGGCGACGTCTCTTTTTGCCGTATTTGCCTACCAACTGATAGGTAGATTTAATCGCTGTTTCGAAACCAATGAAAGGATCTCTGCATGTTCGGTATCTCCCCGCTCGGCTGGTTGCACACACTCGGCAGCCTGCCCGCAATCCCTGTCGCCTTCTATATGTTCGCCCGTCACGGGCGCATCGTGCCCCGGTCCATCCCCGGCGGCGTCTATTTCGTCTCCATGCTGATCGGCTCCGCCACGGTGTTTCTCGTCGCCCACCAGCCGGTCAGCTACGTCATCGGCCTCATCACCGCCTTGCTGGTGCTTGCCGGCTACGGAGTGGGGCTGCTGCCGGCTTCTCCGCGCTTGGCGCGCTATGTCGAGACCGTCTGTCTGAGCCTCTCCGCCTTTTTCCTGATGGTGCCCACGGTGAGCGAAACCCTGCGGCGGGTGCCTGACGGGCATCCCTTCGTGACCGCGCTCGATGCGCCGCTTCTCCTCGGTTTCCAGGCCGGCTTGCTCGTCCTTCTCGTGATCGGCCTCTCGGCGCAGATAATTCACCTGCGGCGAAAGGGGACGGCTTTTCGCGGCTGAGGCGGCGCAGTCCGGACGGCGCGAGGCTCAGCCGAGGAGCGAGCCGGACAGCGGCGGCGGGGCGCCATTCGCGGCACCCCCGCCATGCCGGGCATGGTCCGCCGTCGCGTGCGTTCAAATAATCTTGAAGGCCTTGTCCGTCGGTTTTTTCCTGTCTTTTTCCGAACTTGCTTGAGGCTCTCGGCCATTTATCCTAACAACGGACGCATCGAAGATGTCGGGGGATCGGGCTGCGGGAAGCGGCAGGGGAGTATTGATGACAGGAGACGGGGCTGCCCTGACCTTTCTTGCCATGGCCCTGCCGTTTGTGGCTGCGCTTCTTGCCCCGCTTGTCGTGCGCCGACTGGGTGTGTATGCCGCGTGGCTCATCGCGCTCGCTCCGCTGGCCGTCTTTGTCCATCTCCTCGGCTTTCTGCCGGAGATCGCCAGGGGCGAGGTCGTCACCGGCGGCTATGCCTGGGTGCCGAGCCTGAACCTCAGCTTCTCCTGGTTTCTGGACGGCCTGTCGCTCGTCTTCGCATTGCTGATAACCGGCATCGGAACCCTGATCGTTTTCTATGCCGGCGGCTATATGAAAGGCCATCCGCAGCAGGGACGCTTCTTCTCCTTCATCCTCATGTTCATGGGCGCCATGCTCGGCGTCGTGATGTCGGACAGCTTCCTGATGCTCTTCGTCTTCTGGGAGCTGACCTCGATCACCTCTTTCCTGTTGATCGGCTTCGATCATCAGCGGGAGGCCTCGCGCCGCGCGGCGCTGCAGGCCCTGGTGGTGACGGGCGGCGGCGGGCTTGCTCTGCTGGCCGGCCTGATCTTCATCTGGAATATCACCGGCGTCACTCAGCTCTCGCTTCTCGTTCACACCGGCGATCTCCTGCGCGCAAGCCCGTTTTATGTCACCGCACTTTTCCTCGTGCTCGGCGGCGCCTTCACCAAGTCCGCCCAGTTTCCCTTCCACTTCTGGCTGCCCAACGCCATGGAAGCGCCGACGCCGGTTTCGGCATACCTGCATTCGGCCACCATGGTGAAGGCCGGCGTCTATCTGCTGATGCGGCTCAATCCGGTGATGGGCGCCACACCCGCCTGGGAGATCCTGCTGCCGTTCTTCGGCGGCATCACGCTTCTCGTTGGCGCGCTGCTCGCCATCCGCCAGACGGACCTCAAGCTGATGCTCGCCTATACCACGGTCGCCTCGCTTGGCCTGCTGGTCATGCTGACAGGCTTCGGCGCGCCCTATGCGGTTGAGGCGGCGGTCCTCTATCTTGTGGCGCATTCGCTGTTCAAGGGCGCTCTCTTCATGGTCGCTGGCATCATCGACCACGAGACCGGCACCCGTGACGTGACGAAGCTCGGCGGCCTGCGCGCCGCCATGCCGGTCACCTTCGCCGCAGCCTTGCTTGCCGCCATCTCGATGGCCGGCCTGCCGCCCTTCTTCGGCTTTCTCGCCAAGGAAGAGATCTATGCGGCTCTTGCGGGTTCCGGCCTGCGCCCCATCGTCTTCACGCTGGCCGCCATCATCGGCAACGCGCTGATGTTCGCGATTGCCTTCGCCGTCGCGCTGAAGCCCTTCATCGGGCAGAAGGTCGAGACGCCGAAACGGCCGCATGAGGGACCTATCCTCCTGTGGCTCGGCCCGCTCGTTCTGGCGCTTGGCGGTCTCGCTGCGGCCGTCTTCTCGGGAGCGTGGCACCGGGCGGTTTCCTCGCCCATGGCCAGTGCCGTTTCCGGCGTGACGAAGAGCGTCACCATCGGCCTTGTACCGCATATCGGGCTGCCGCTGGCGCTCTCCGGCATCACTGTCATCCTCGGCGTCCTCGTCTATCTCGGCCTTTCCCGTGCCCGTCAGGCTATGGCGCACCTGCTCGACATTCTCGGTCCCGGCCCGGATCGCGGCTTCGACGCCTTCATTCGCGGTCTCGTGCGCTTCGCCTTCACTGTGACGCGGGTTATCCAGAACGGGCGGCTCGATGTCTATATCACCTTCACCTTCACGCTTCTTGCGCTGGTGCTGCTGGTTCCGCTCTTCGCCTTCGACGAACTGCCGGCGATGCCCGCTTGGCCTGGGGACGTGCACTTTCTCGAATTCGCCCTTTTCGCCATCGCCATCATCGGCCTCGTCGCCGTGCTGCGCTCGAAGGACCGGCTGACGGCCATCGTCTCGCTCGGCATTCAGGGCTTTGCCGTTGCCGTCATCTACCTGCTGTTCGGCGCGCCCGACCTGTCGTTCACCCAGTTCATGGTGGAGACGCTGTCGGTGGTCATTCTCGCGCTGGTCATGACCCGGTTGAGGCTGTCGCCCGCCGATCACCGCACCCTGATCGAGCGTGTTGTCGATGGCGGCATTGCCATTGCCTGCGGCCTCGGCCTCTCGCTGCTGCTCCTGAAGGCCACCCAGGTGCAATTCGACACCACGCTCACCGATTTCTTCAACGCCTATTCGAAGGTGATCGCCCACGGCGCCAATGTCGTGAACGTCATCATCGTCGATTTTCGTGGCACGGATACGCTCGGTGAAATCTCGGTGGTGATGATTACCGGCCTCGCCATCCTCGCGCTGATCCGCATCCGGGTGACGCCGGTCGCTGCCGGACAGAAATCGGTTGCCGCCATCGAGGCTGAAAATGCCGGCAGGGAGAAGACGCCATGAATACGGTCATCTTCCGGGTTCTCGCCCCGTTCATCACCGCGCTGATGCTGATGTTTTCGGTCTTCGTGCTGCTTCGCGGCCATAATGAGCCGGGCGGCGGTTTCATCGGCGGGCTGATCGCGGCTTCCGCCTTCGCCATCTATGGCATCGCCTTCGGCGTGCAGGCGGTGAACCGGGCGCTTCGGTTCCACCCGCTGGCGATTGCGGGCGCAGGGCTTATGCTCTCGACGCTTTCCGGCCTCGTCTCAGCAGCCTTCGGCGTGCCCTTCATGACCGGGCTGTGGGTTTACCCTGAAGTCCTCGGGGTCGAGGTTCCGCTCGCCACCGTGATGTCCTTCGATGTCGGCGTCTATCTCGTGGTTGTCGGTGCGATCACCTCGATTGCGCTGGCATTGGAAGAAAGGGGCCTCGACTGATGGAAGTCCTGCTTTGCGGCCTCGTCGGCATCTTTTTTGCCGCCGCATTCTATCTGATGATGTCGAAGCGTGTCGTGCGCATCCTGCTCGGCATCGCCATCCTCGGCAATGCGGTCAACCTCCTGCTGTTCACCACCGGCCGGCTGACCCGCGAGGTGCCGCCGATCATCCCGGCCGGTGCCGATACGCTTTCCGCCAATGCCGCCAACCCGCTGCCGCAGGCCCTCATCCTGACGGCGATCGTCATTTCCTTCTCCTTCTTCTGTTTCCTGCTGGTGCTCGCCTATCGCGCCTATCAGGACCTCGGAACGGATGATATCGACGACATGCGCGCCGCCGAACCGAAGGCCGAGCCTTTGCCGCCGCTGGGGTATTGATGATGGGTCTTGTTAAGATGCTCCCTCGCTCGGCTGAAGGCCGGTACTCGTTAGCTATCCCTCGGTCCTCGGCCACCTCCCTCTGCTCTGCCGGCGCCCGTCGCCGCAATCGATTCACTGGATCGATTGCTCCGCTTCGCGGATCGCTCCTCACCCCCCACAAGGGGGGAGACCACCGTGCGGCTTGTGTCGCGTCTTTTGGCCTCCCAGTCACGAAGTGGCCCACCCTGAATCCAGGAACCGTGGGCAAAGCGGCACCTCACCGTTTCTCCCCCCTTGTGGGGGAGATGCCCGGCAGGCCAGAGGGGGAACCCCTCTGATGGCATCCTCCCCCGTCGATCTCTCCCGCGCGCTCGTGATGGAGCCGACCGCGGCAGGTGACTGGCTGGTCATCCTGCCGGTGGCGCTCTGCCTGTTCTGCGGCGCGGTGCTCCTGATGATGCGCCATTCGATCCGGCTGCATCCATACGTCGCCATTCCCGGCCTCGTCGGGCTGGTGCTCACCGATTCGGCGCTTCTGGCGCGGGTCGTGTCGGAAGGGCCTGTGACGATGATGATGGGCCGATGGTTGCCGCCCTTCGGCATCGCCTTCACGGTCGATCTGACCGGCGCGCTTCTGGCGTTTGCGGCGGCGCTGGCAGCGCTTGCCGGCGGCGTCTATGCCATGAAGGATATCGGCTCGAGCGGCCGCCGCTACGGCTTCTATCCCTTCCTGATGGTAATGATGGCCGGCGTCTCCGGCGCCTTCCTGACGGGCGACATCTTCAATCTCTATGTCTGGTTCGAGGTGCTGCTGATCTCGTCCTTCGGCCTGCTGATCTTGGGTTCCGAGCGGGAACAGATCGACGGGGCGCTGAAATATGCGGTGCTGAACCTCATCGCCACCACGCTCTTCCTCATTTCCGTCGGCTATCTCTACGCGGTGTTCGGCACGCTCAACATGGCCGACATCGCCGCCAAGGCCGATGAACTCAGGGGAACGGCACCGCTGATGACGCTGGCGGGTCTCTTCCTGCTGGCCTTCGGCATGAAGGCGGCGGCCTTCCCGGTGAATTTCTGGCTGCCGGCTTCCTATCACACGCCCCGCATCGTGGTCTCGGCGCTGTTTGCCGGCCTGCTCACCAAGGTTGGCGTCTACGCATTGTTCCGGGTCATGGTCATGCTGCTGCCGGTCGAGCGGGAGGCGCTCAGCCTCGTCATCGCGGTAGCCGCATCGCTCACCATGGTCCTTGGCGCGCTCGGCGCGCTGGCGCAATCGGATATCCGCCGCCTTCTCGGTTTCGTCGTCATTGCCGGCATCGGCAACATGCTGGCCGGTATCGCCATCGGCGGCGAGGCGGGGCTTGCCGCAGCCATCGCCTATGCGCTGCATTCGATCGTGCTGATGACCGCGCTCTATCTCCAGGCCGGCGTGGCCGCCCGCCTTGGCGGCTCCTATCGGCTGGAAAAGCTTGCCGGTCTCTGGGCCGCCGCCCCCCTGTTCGGCGGCCTGTCGCTTGCCCTGTTCTTTGCGGGGAGCGGCCTGCCGCCCTTTTCCGGCTTCTGGCCCAAGGCCATGCTGGTCAAGGCGTCGCTCGATATCGGCGCATGGTGGCTGGCAGGCGCGGTGCTGGTGTCCGGCTTCATCACCACCATCGCCTTCGGCCGACTGTTCCTGCTCGCCTACTGGCGGCCCGCGCTTGTCGGAGAGGGAAAGGGCGCAACCCCGGCCGCCGTGCTTGCCGCGCAGAAGGGCGGCCTTGCCGAAATCCTGCCCATCGCGGCGCTTGCCGCCCTTGTCGTCGGCTTCGGACTTTTCCCGGAAAAGCTTGTCGCGATCAGCCAGGATGCATCGATCGGCCTCGGCAATCCTTCCGCCTATTATGACTCGGTGTTTCCGTCAGGAGGTGCCCGATGATCTTTTATGCGCTTGCCCTCCCGATGGCGATCGTCTGGCTGGCGATCACCGGTAGCGCCTCGCTGCACAACCTGTTTCTTGGCCTTGTGGTATCGGTGCTGTCGCTCCGCCTCATTCGCGAACAGACCGTGACGAAGGGCTATCCGGTGCGTCCGCTGCGCGTGGCGCTGCTCGTCGGCCTCTTCTTCGTCGAACTGGCGAAATCCGCCTTCAAGGTGGCGGTACTGGTGGTAAAGCCGAAGATAGAGATAAAGCCGGGCATCTTCGCCTATCCCCTGACGGTGAAAGGTGATTTCGAAATCGCCCTGCTCGCCAATCTCATCACGCTGACGCCGGGCACGCTGTCCGTCGATGTCTCCGAAGACCGCAAGACACTCTATGTGCACGCGCTCGATTGTTCCGATGTCGCGGGGGCAAGACGCGACATTGCCGAAGGTTTCGAGCGCCGGATCAGGGAGGCCTTTGAATGATCGCACCCGACACAATCATTCCGCTCGCCTGTAATTTCGCGCTGGTCGTGCTCGGCGTCTCGCTGCTGCTGACGGTCTACCGGGTGGTGAGAGGCCCGACCCTGCCGGACAGGGTGCTGGCGCTCGACATGCTGGTCGGCATCGCCATCGGTCTCATCGCCGTCATCTCGATCCGCACCGGCTATACGCTCTATGTCGACATCGCCATTTCGCTCGGCCTTGTCGGCTTCCTTGCCACGGTCGCCTTCGCCCGCTTCATCCTCGCACGCGGCATCAGGGGAGAGCGTCCGGCCGAGGATGGCCCGGTGCTGTTGCTGGAGATCGGCGGGGATGCGAAGGCTGCCCGAAAGGGCGCAGGTCCGGCCGATGCCGCGAACGATCCGTCCGGGAAAGGTATGAAATGATGGCGACCGTTCTTTCCATTCTGACCTCGATGCTTATCGTTCTGGGCTCTCTCTTCGCGCTCGTTGCGGCCATCGGAATCAACCGGCTCCCCGATCTCTACACCCGCATGCATTCGGCCTCGAAGGCCGGTACTGTAGGTTCCGGCTTGCTTTTACTTGCGCTTGGTATTTATTCTGGCGATATCGCCGTTTTCAGCCGAGCTCTTGCTGGTTTTTTCTTCTTCATACTGACTGCGCCGCTGTCGGCCCATCTGCTTGCGCGGGCAGCCCATCAGATGGGATACAGCTTATCCACCGTTTCCGTCGTGGATGAATTGAAGAACAAGAACCGTTAAGTACAGGTCTCTTAAGTACCTTGATATTCAGGATGTTTCACTGTTTGTGCTCTGTCAGTGCGTGCATGCTTCGGATTGTCTGAAATAAAAGGTATGTGGGCTCCCCATAATTGGTGAAAAATATTAAGTGGACTTTTTCTGGGATGGTGATAATCGAATTAGTCAAGCACAGATCTTGAGAACTTGGCTGTTGCAACGGAAAATTCATCCGGCCTTTGTTGTATTCAAAAGTACTACACTTGGAGGAATTTCGCGTCGTTGTGAAGACAGGTGCGGGATCAGGCAGGATATGTCCGCTGTGTCGGTCTGGAGTCTAGGGGTGGATTCCATGTCGGAAACGACAGGGCCTTCACGGAAGTCATCGCCTGTTTTGCTTAAGGAGTGGCGTCGGTCTTTCGGCAGGCGCCTGGCAAGCATTCTTTGAACAGGAGAACCTAAATGACTGAAACTGCATATGGCCAGGGACATGATCTGTTGGTGGAGCTGACCGCTGACATCGTGGCGGCCTATGTCAGCAACCACGTGGTGCCGGTCGCAGACATCGCCAATCTGATTTCCGACGTCCATTCGGCCCTGAGCAACACGTCTTCGCCGGCGCCCGTCGTTTCGGTCGTCGAGAAGCAGAAGCCGGCTGTCGCCGTGCGCAAGTCTGTGCAGGACGACCAGATCATCTGCTTGGAATGTGGCGGTGCCTTCAAGTCGCTGAAGCGGCATCTGATGACCCACCACAGCCTCGGCCCGGAAGAATACCGCGAAAAGTGGGATCTGCCGGTCGATTACCCGATGGTTGCGCCCGCCTATGCCGAGGCCCGTTCGCGCCTCGCCAAGGAAATGGGACTGGGCCAGCGTCGCAAGCGCGGCAAGTGAGCCGCACGCTCCAAGATAGAAAAACCGGGCGATGCCCGGTTTTTTTATGTCTGGAATGAGGAAATTAATCCCATAAGAAAACTGAGGGAAAATGAAAGACTGAGTGAAATCAGCGAATTTCGTTGCGCCTGACACTTTTTCCATCCCCGGTTTTCATTGTTGGTGTATGAATAAATTCCTACAATTTAGGAGTATTCATATGACGCCAGATATTGCCCTGCCTCCTCCTGTTCCCGATCCGGTGAAAGTCACGGCCGACCGCCGTATCCTCTGCATGATCGTCCGGCAGATGACCTCCGAAATGCTGACGATGACAGGTGACGGTTCCGCCAAGTCGCGCGGCGATCGCCGTCGCATGGTTTGCCATGTCCGTCAGATCGCCATGTATGTCTGCCACGTCGCGCTCCAGATGCCGCTGTCGGAGATCGGAGATGCCTTCGGGCGCGACCGCACGACAGTCGCCCATTCCTGCCATGTGGTGGAAGACCGGCGCGACGATCCGGGTTTCGATGCCTTCGTCGCAAGCGTCGAGCGACTTGCGGAAACGTTGCTTCTTCTGCCGGGGAGCCGTCCATGAGAACGTCATCCTCCGCACCCCTGCAGGCTCAGCGCAACCCGGGCGTCGAGATCGAAGCCGCTACTCGGCGTCCGCTCCTGCGTCTCTTGCGGGCGGCACTGAAGGCACCCTTGACCATAACCGGAATGGAGGGAGCGGCCGCACTCCTGAACGCGGGAGATGGCGCAACGCTTCAGGCCCCGGTCGCCGTGCTGCGTCATGCGGTGTCTTCGGGTCTGCTGTCGCGTGAGGGCAACCGTCTCATGGCTTGCGAGGGCACGCGCACCTGGCTGCACCGCGCCATGGCCGATGACGGCGACGATGCCTTCACCGACCAGCATCGCGACATCGTCATGGGAACGGTGGAGGTCGCGCAGGTGCGCACGACCGTCCGGCGCAACATGGCGGAGTCGCCCCTTTCTGCCCTCTCGCGATTGAAGGAAAAGTCGGGGGAGGCCTATCTTGGCGAAGAGGCGCTTGCCGCAGGCGATCGCTTCGCGGCCGACTTTGAGCGCGCCGGCCTGCAGCCGCGCATCACCGCCTCCTGGGAACCAAGGCTTGCCGGCAGGCTGCGCGGCCAGCCTTCAGCCGCCGGTGACCTCACGGATTCAGCTCTGGGGGCGCGCGACCGCCTGAATGCGGCCATCGAGGCGGTGGGACCGGAGCTTTCCGGTGTCGTGCTCGATGTCTGCTGCTTCATGAAGGGGCTGGAAACCGTCGAGCGGGAAAGACAGTGGCCGGCGCGCTCGGCCAAGCTGATGCTGCGCACCGGGCTGATGGCGCTCGCCCGCCACTATGCTCCGCTCGCGCGACAAAGCCGTCGCGAGCATCGCTGGGGTGCGGAGGATTACCGCCCGGAACTCGGGTGAGCATCGGACAAGCATCGCAACGACGCCAGAGACCGGTATAAAGTCATCCTACGGGGTGCTGTCATCGATCCTTGGTATAAGGACGGTCAGGATGTTGCGGAGGAAGCTACCAGCTGGCGGGCGGCTTCCTCGCGGATCCGCTGGATCATCGAGCGCAGCCCGTTGGCGCGCTGGGCCGAGAGATGTTCGATCAGGCCGATCTGGGAGAAAAGGTCGATGGCGTCGAGCTTGACGATCTCGGAAGCGTGCTTGCCGGAATAGGCTGCAAGCACGATTGCCACGAGCCCCCGCACGATATGCGCGTCGCTGTCGCCGGAGAAATCGATGACCGGATTGTCGCCTTCATGCACATGGGTGGAAAGCCAGACCTGGCTCGCGCAGCCCTTCACCTTGTTCTCGGCCGTCTTCTCGGCCTCCGGCAGATCCGGCAACGCCTTCCCGAGTTCTATGACATAGCGATAGCGATCCTCCCAGTCGTCGAGATAGGCAAAATCGTCGATCATCTGCTGCAATGTCGTCATGGCGTCGGAAGTCCTTGCTGTTCCCCTTGGATATAGGCGATCCCGGGCAAAGATGGAACAGTTCTAAGCATGTCGCGCAAAAGTGTGTGCGGTTTTGCGGTCACGACATGCGGGAAGGAAGCCATGTCGCGCAAAAGTGTGTGCGGTTTTGCGGTCACGACATGTGCCTTAAAAAGAAAAATGCCGCGCGGGGTTTTCTCCGCGCGGCCCGGCAATATGGCCGTAAGTTCCTGTGGGACAGGCAGACAGGCACCCGAACCGGTCCGCAAGGCGGAATCGGTTCCGATGCAAGAGGCTGGCAGGGGCGCGTGACCGGACCCCGAAGACAAGGCTTAGACTTGAGGGAAGGCTCAGAGTTTCGGCGGGGTGTAGGGTTTCGGGCCGTTGCCGTTCTTCGGGCGCGGCTCCGGGGTCACCGTGCCGGTGATGATTTCGGAAATCGTGGCAGGCTCGGCGGCAGGCTTGGTTTCGGCGGCGGCAATCGCCGGCTTCACGGTTGCCGGCTTCATCGGCATGTCCGGAGCGGCGGTCTCGGCCTTGCCGTCGTCGGCAAACTGGCTGTCGAGGATCTGGTAGGCGACATAGGCGCCTTCGCGGGCCCGGTGGCCGAGTGCGGTCAGCGTCTCGGCACCTTTTTCGCAAACGTCGGGCTTCTCGCTGCAAATGGCGGAAATGTATTGATAGGCGTCGGTCGCGACGGTGATTGCGTCGCCGAGCGCGAACTTCGGGCCGGCCGTTTCATCTGTTTCGGGCTGGGTACCGAAATACGACAGCGCGACCAGCACCATCGAAAACCAGAACGTTCCCTTGATCAGAAACCACATCGTCTTCACCAATCCCGTGTTGCCGGTCGTGCCCGGCCTGCGCCGGGTTGTTTCCCGGTCGTCTGGAACAAAGGTATCGGCGGGGTGCAAAGATCGCTTTTCAAAACTTCCTCGGATTCGCGCCAAATTCGATTAAAAGTTGAACGATCTGCCTTTGAGGGGCATTTGCTGAGAAGTTTAGCGGTCGACGTTAAGCATAACTATGGCGGAGGCCCGGCAATCCACCGGCTTTGCCGCGACGGCGCTGCCACAAAAGTTAACGTGGTGGAGAAATATGAGACAATTCCGTCGCTTACGTCCCGTTAACCACGATTTTGAAAGCTTCGTCGATTTGTCTCGATATGGATCAGAGGAGCCGTCTGAGGGGTGTTGAAAGGGTCCACCTTATCTTTTCTTTAAGCGCGCACGGCCTATGTTCGGCTCACGAAATGAGTCGTTTCGCGAGTATGTATGGTGTCGGTATTGCGTAACATTGCGGGTAGGACGGAGGCGATCGTCGATCGTACGGCCGGCAACTGCCTGTCGTGGAGCGCCAATGGCGATCCGGCCGTTTCAGGCGAAGTCGTGCTCGTCCGCCGCCTTGCCGCGGGCTTTGTTGTTCCGCTCGTTGCGGTGCCGTTCATTCTCTCTTTCATTCTCGGACCGGCCACCGCCCTGCCGCTTGGCGTAACGCTGGTGATTGCCGCTTTCCTCGTTTCCTGCGTGCTTATGGTTGCCGGCCATCGCCAGGGGGCCGCCGAGCGCGCGAAGGAAGAAGAGGAACGCCCCGCCGATCTGTCCGTCGATTTCTGCCCCGGTCTGGTGCTGGGTCTCGATGCGGCCGGTATCGTCCGCACGACTGGCGGCCGCGATCGTGACTGGTACCTTTCCTTCCTGCGTGATCCCTTCGGTCGCGCCTTCGTCGAGCAGATCCATGTCTCCGACCGCCTCGCCTTTGTCCAGTCGATGGATGAACTGCGTCAGGGCGTGGATGCGGTCGTCATCGACCTCAGGCTTGAGCGTCCGGCCCTCGGCTTCGCCCATGCCCAGTTCATGCATGTGCGTCTGGATATGTCGGCCGAGCGTTCGCTCGACGGTTCGCTCCGCGCGATCCATGCCCAGATGCTCGACATCGCCGGTGAAATGCAGATCCGTGACATGGCTTCCCGCCGGGAAGACGAGGCCGCCGCCGCCCATGAGGCGAAGTCGCGCTTCCTCGCTGCCGTCAGCCACGAACTGCGCACGCCGCTCAACGCCATCCTCGGCTTCTCGGACATTCTCGCCGGCGAGTATTTCGGCAAGCTCGAAAACGACCGTCAGCGCGAATATGTACAGCTGATCCGCCAGTCGGGCGCTCATCTCCTGTCGGTGGTCAATGCCATGCTCGACATGAGCAAGATCGAGGCCGGCCGCTACGAACTGCTGATGGAAACCTTCCCGATCGCCGAAGCGGTCGCCGAATGCGAAAAGATGCTGTCGCTGCAGGCCGCCAGCAAGGGCGTCTCGCTGACGAGCCGTCTGCCGCGCGGTCTTGGCGAGGTCGTGGCCGATGGTCGCGCCATCCGTCAGGTCTTGATCAATCTCGTCGGCAATGCGATCAAGTTTACGGAAGCGGGCGGCGCCGTCATTATCGACGCGACGCGCGAAGGTTCGCAGCTCAAGATCGTCGTCAGCGACACCGGCATCGGCATCGCGCCCGAGAAAATGGCGCTGGTCGGCAAGCCTTTCACGCAGATCCACGATGGTCTGAACCGCAACCACGAGGGATCGGGCCTCGGCCTGTCGCTGGTAAAGGGTCTGACGGCCCTCCATGGCGGCACCTTCGGTATGGAAAGCCGTCCGGGCGAGGGCACGGTGGTCACCGTGACGCTGCCGGCCGATGGTTCCGGTGCGGCAGCCGTGCTGGCTGCCGAAGACAATACGGTCGAGTTTCCGCCGCGGCTGAAGCCGCTGGAAATGCAGGTCCGCGAATTGGGCAGGAAAGAAACTGTGCATGACGAAGCGAAAGCGAAAATCGCCTGAAAGGAAGCCGGCATCACGGATGTCCGGCTTGCTTTCTGCGGGGTTTGCCGCGCTTGCGCGCGGTGCGTCCCGCCATCCACGCCTGATCGGCGGGGTGGCGACCTTTGCCGTTGCCTTCGGTTTCGTCGCGGCCAATGCGCTCTGGTACCAGCCGGGCCGCCATCCGTCGCCGATCTTCCGCACCCGCGACGCCGCCGATTTCAATGCGCTTGCCGGCGTCGCCCGCAATCCCATGCAGGAGCAGGACCCGGGCAATACGACAACGTTCAGGATCGAGCGAGCGCCGGTCGATGGCGAGCAGCAGCCGGCCGATGCCGCGCCCGTCCAGCAGGCCCAGGCACCACTGCCGAGCGGCGATCTCGATGGCGACGGCGTGAGCGAGCTTGCGGTCGCGGTGCAGACCGAGCTTTCCCGCCGGGGCCTGTATGCCGGCGACCCCGATGGTGTGATCGGGCCGCAGACCGAAGCGGCCATTTCGTTATTCCAGAAGTCCGTCGGCATGGAGCCGAGCGGCCTCGTCAGCAACGAGCTTCTGGCCGCGCTCAGGGTCGATAACAGCGCCACTGCCGCCGTGCCGAAACAACGCCCGCCCGCCGATGTCTCGTCCTCGCAGGCGACGAAGGACCCGGTCGCCGCCGCCATCCGCAGCGCCGAGAAGGTTGTCACCACTGCGCCGACCCGTCCGGCAGCGAAACCCGAAACGGCACGGGCGGTCCAGCCGAAGCCCGTCCAGCCCAGGCCGGCACCGCTAAAGCCGGCCCCGCTCAATCCGGCCCCGCTCAATCCGGAAAGCCCGACCCCGCCTGCCGCCATTCCGGCATCCGCCGATGCCAACGACGCCGAAGCGCTGCCCGCGGCGCTCACCGATGCGCCGGATCCCGGCCTCGTCATGGAAATTCAGCGTGGCCTTTCCAACATCGCCTACACCGATGTCAGCATCGACGGCGTGGCCGGCGATCAGACCCGCGCCGCGATCCGCCGTTTCCAGCGCCATTATCGCCTGCCGGAAAACGGCGAGCCAAGCATCGCCGTGCTGAAAAAGCTCAAGGATATCGGGGCGCTCTGAACGCGACCTTCGTAGGCCGGAACAGCCGACTGTCGCGCTTTGGTTGTAGCCGGGGCGTCCCTGCACATCTTTGCAAATCCTTAACCGACGCCGCCGATACTACCTGCGGGTTGGAGGACACGCCGCATGAACGCCGTGGAAAGATTGTTGCCGGAGGAGGAGCATTCCCCGACCGGCTCGCCCCTTGTCGATGCCGAGACGCTACGCGGCATCATCGGAAAACTGGCTCACGAGGCCTCGACGCTCGGCGTCGATCTGGTCGATATCGCCGGCGCCATCCAGGATGTCGCGGCGATGTCGAAACGCCACTCCAGCACGTTCAATACGGTGACCAGCACGGCGCTTGCCATTGCCGAAACCAACAAGGATGTCGCCCAGTCGCTTCGTTCGACCGATGAGACGGCGGCGGGCGCTCGTCAAATGCTGGGCGAGTCCGCGAGCCGCCTTGCCGGCGCCGTCGACAAGATCGACCGCATGGTCGCGGCCTCGAAGGAGATCTCCGGCGAAATCGGCGCCTTCGCCGTGTCGCTTTCCAATGTCGACAAGGTTGCCGAGGAGATCGGCTCGATCGCCCGCCAGACCAATCTTCTGGCCCTGAACGCGGCCATCGAGGCGGCTCGTGCCGGCGAGGCCGGCAAGGGCTTCGCCGTGGTCGCGGCCGAAATCCGCGCGCTGTCGCTGCAGACCTCGCAGGCGACGGGGTCGATCCAGTCGATCCTGAGCGAGATCCGCAACAAGATTACCAAGCTTTCCGAGGCGGGCAGGGGTGCGAGTGAGAGCGCGCTCGGCGTGCGCGATACCTCCCAAGCGATGAACCAGTCCTTCGGCGCGATGGAAGAGGTCATCACCCGCATCCTCGATGGCTCCTCGGTCATGGCAAGAACCACTGAGACGGTCGAGCGGCAGTGCGCCGATTTCGTCCGCACGCTCGGCGGCATGGCGTCGGAGGTCCAGCATTCAGACGCCGCCCTGCAGAATGCCGCGGTCCGCGTGGACAAGGTGGTCAATCTTTCCGAGACCCTGATCCAGCTCACCGCCAGCGCCGGCATCGAGACGGAAGACAGCCACTGGATCGAGACGGCCCGCGATGTCGCCGCCGCGATTTCCGCTGCTTTCCAACACGGCGTCGATAGTGGCCGCATCGGAATGGCCGCGCTGTTCGATCAGAACTATCGGCCGATAGCAGGCAGCGATCCGGTGCAGATGCTGGCCGCCTTCACCGATTTCACCGATCAGGTCCTGCCCGCCATCATCGAACCGGTGCTTGCGCTCTCCGACCGCATCGGTTTCTGCGCGGCGGTGGATACCAATGGCTACCTGCCGACCCATAACCGGAAATTCTCCCAACCCCAGCGCCCCGGCGATCCCGTGTGGAACACCGCCAACTGCCGCAATCGCCGCATTTTCAACGACCGCGTCGGCCTCGCCGCCGGCCGCTCGACGGCCCCCTTCCTCGTCCAGACCTACCGCCGCGATATGGGCGGTGGCAATTTCGTGGTGATGAAGGACATCTCCGCCCCGATCATGGTTTCCGGCCGCCACTGGGGCGGGTTGCGGCTGGCGATCCGGGTTTAGGGGATTTGTGGCACGGTGCCGGCATTAGACGAGATGCATCGACGGTTCGGGGTCCCCCCTCTGCCTGCCGGCCATCTCCCCCACAAGGCGGGAGAGTGGATAGCTGATATCGCTCGCTTCCTCTCAAACGCCAACGTTCTCAGATCCTTGGTGAGAGACGTAGGCCTCTCTGCGGGTCTCCCCCCTTGTGGGGGAGATGGCCGGCAGGCCAGAGGGGGTAACGCCCAAGTCTGGTTCGAATCCAGCTGACTTAGACAGATACCCCACCTAAGCCGCCAGGCTCCGCATATACGCCCGCCAGCCGCCATGGGCGGTGATGTTTTCCGAGCCGGCGAGCGCCACCGGCTCCACGAGGAAGCCCTTGGCCGTGGTGCCGTCTGCAAGCTCGATTGTGCCGATGCCAAGAGGGGCGGGGATGGCGGCGACGAAGCGTCCGAAGGCGTCCGGCGTCAGTTGCCAGACCTCCACGTCGATCATGCTGCAATCACTGCCCGAGGAGCGCACGAGCCCCGGCTTCGGCGGCTTTGTGCCGGCAAGGGCGTAAAGCTCATAGGATCTGGCCGTCTGGGTCGCGCGGGAGAAGGCGGCACCGAGGTTCTTGAGTTCGCCGTTGAGCGGCATGCCCGAGAGATGCGCGCCGACAACCACCAGTTCGATCAGTTCCTCCGAGAGCGAGGAGAAGGCAGCAGACGCGCGCTCCGGCTGCGGCCAGCCGGTGGCGCCGAGCGTCAGCCCGGTCCTTGCGTGCAGGTCGGCGGCAAGCGATGCCGTCAGCCCGTCCTTGCCGGCGGGGGCGAGCAAGGTGACGCTCGCCGGCAGGCCGTCGCCGCGGGTTCCGGTCGGCACGGCGATGCCGCACATGTCGATGAGGTTGACGAAGTTGGTATAGGTGCCGAGCCGTGAGTTCTCGCGGATCGGCTCCGCTTCGAGGGCGGCGCGGGTGTAGTGGGTAGGCGCGGTCGGTACGCAGAACAGGTCGACCGATGCGATGACAGGCTGAAGCTTCCGCTTGTAGGCCTGTAGCTGGTAGAAACCGTTGAAGGCATCCGCTGCCGAAAGCGTCTTTGCCCCGCCATAGATCTTGCGGGTCACGGGGTGGAAGCTTTCCTCATGGGCGTCGAAGAAGTCCTTCACTGCCGCATAGCGCTCCGCCACCCACGCGCCTTCATAGAGCAGGTTGGCGACGGAGTAGAAATCGCCAAACGGGATCTCGACGATCCGGTGGCCCATGGCCGAGAGGTTGGCCAGCGCCTCCTCATAGGCCTCTCGCATCAGCATATCGCCGAAGAATTGCCTGTCTTCAGGAGCCGGAACGCCGATCGTCAGAACCGGTGGTGTCGCGCCATAGCTTGCCGGGGCGAAGGCGCGGGAATAGGCGTCCGTCTCGTCGGGCTTTGCTGCGACGTCGAACACCCGCCACGCATCGTCCACCGTCAGCGCGAAGACCGAAACGCAGTCGAGCGTGCGGCAGGCGGGAATGACGCCGGTCGTCGAAAGCGCTCCGACGCTTGGCTTCAGGCCGACGATGTTGTTGAGGCCTGCCGGAATGCGGCCGGAACCCGCGGTGTCGGTGCCGAGCGCAAAGGAGACGATGCCGCGCGCCGTCGCCACCGCAGAACCGGAGCTGGAACCGCCCGGCACCAGCGCCGGATCGATGGCGTTGCGCGGGATCGGATAGGGACTGCGCACGCCGACGAGGCCGGTTGCGAACTGGTCGAGATTGGTCTTGCCGATGACGATTGCGCCGGCGGATTTCAGCAGCGCCACGACGGTCGCATCTTTCTCCGGCGTGTAGGCATAATCCGGGCAGGCGGCGGTAGTCGGCATGCTCGCGACGTCGATATTGTCCTTCACCGCGAAAGGGATGCCCCAGAGCGGCTTGGCGACGGGATCGAACGCGCCGAGTTTCGCCGCTTCCGCAGTCAGCGTTTCGCGGCTGGCAAGATGGATGAAGATGCCGGGATCGTCAGCCGCGGCAAGGCGGGCGAGCGCGGTGTCGATCATCGCTTCCGGGGTCCAGCCGGCGGCATAGGCCGCGTGCAGCGAGGCGATGTCGAATGCCTGTTCAGTCATGTCCTACTCTCCGAGAATTGTGACCGGCCGATCCCACTGGATCAGCACGACGCAGCCGGTGTCGCTCCACACGGAATGTTCCGTGCCCGGCGCGTTGACGACGTAACAGCCGACACCATAGTCGCCGGCCTCGTCCGATTGCGTGCCCTGCAGCACCAGAATGGTCTCCAGCCCTTCGTGCCGGTGCCGGGGCACGGCGGCCCCCGCCTCGTATTTGAGAAGCGCCACCCCCGGCTGGTCGGCGTCGAAACGCCGGATCCAGTGAATGGTCACGCCCTCGCGGAAGGGGCCGAATTCCAGCTCCTTCCAGCCGCCGGCGGGAAGGCTTTCGCGTGTCGTTTCAGGCATGGGACAGCACCTCCAGGAGATCGTCAAGTTTCGCCGTCCAGCCGACGATCCCGCCCTGCGCGCGGATCATGTCGAGCGTCGCCGCCTTGAAGTGCGGGAAATAGCTCGCCGTCGCCTCCTCGATGATGAGGCATTCATAGCCCCGGTCATTGGCTTCTCGCATGGTGGTCTGCACGCAGACCTCGGTGGTGACGCCCGCAAAGACCAGCTGGCGGATGCCCTTCGCCTTCAATTCGTCGCCGAGTGGGGTGGCGTAGAAGGCCCCCTTGCCGGGCTTTTCGATCACCAGCTCGCCGTCGACAGGCGCGACGTCGGGCAGGATGGAGGTGCCGGGTTCGCCGGAAATCAGGATGCGGCCCATGGGTCCCATGTCGCCGATCCTGAGTTTCGGGTTGCCACGGTTCTGCTTGGCCGGAGGCAGGTCGGAAAGGTCGGGGCTGTGGCATTCCATGGTGTGGATCACCGGCAGGCCGGCATCGCGGAAGCCCTCGATCAGCCGTTTGACGTCGGGCACGATGCCCGCCACCAGGCTGACATCGTTGCCGAGGCTTTCGCCGAAGCCGCCGGGTTCGGTGAAGTCGCGCTGCATGTCGATGACGATAAGCGCGACGGCGTTGCGGTCGAGAGGGAAGGGGAAGGGAAGCGCCTTGATATCCGCCATCAATGATGACCTGCCATATGGGCACCGATGACGGAGATATCCGCCTCGCGCGCCGGGGTTTCGTAGACGAGCCTGCCTTCGGACATGACGAGGATACGGTCCGACATTTCCATCAGTTCGTCGAGGTCCTCGGAGATCAGCAGCACCGCCGTCCCGCCGTTGCGGGCCTTCATGATGCGGGAGCGGATTTCCGCGACCGCCGAGAAATCGAGGCCGAAGCAGGGGTTGGAGACGATCAGCAGATCGACCTCGCCGGTCAGTTCCCGGGCCAGCACCGCGCGCTGCACGTTGCCGCCGGAAAGCGAGGCGATGGGTGACGAGGGCGAGGCGGTCTTGACCTTGAAATCGGCGATCAGCGAGCCGCCGCGCTTGCGCATGCCGCTGCGGTCGAGCCAGAAGCTCGGCTTGCCCGCCGGCTTCACGTCGAAGGAGCGGAAGGCGAGGTTTTCCGTCACCGTCATCTTCGGCGCGCAGGCATTCTGCAACGGTTCCTCGGGAATGAAGCGCACGTTGTTTTCCCGCGTTTCCTCCCGCGTTGCGCCATAGGGCTTGCCCTTGACCACGACTTCGCCCGTATCGGTCGGGCGCTGCCCCGCGAGGATTTCGGAAAGCTCCTTCTGGCCGTTGCCGGAGATGCCGGCAATGCCGACGATCTCGCCGGAGCGCACCACCAGTTTCTCGATGTCGATGGTCTTCAGCCCGGTCCGATCCGGGGCCTTGACGTTTTCCAGCCCAAGGACGGGCGAGGCGTCTTCGGCCACCGGCAGGCGCGTGTCGAGTTCGGCGAGCTTCACGTCGCCGATCATCATCGCCGCCATGTCCTTGGTGCCGAGTTCCGAAGTCTTGCCGCCGCCGGTCAGCTTGCCCTTGCGCAGCACGGTGACGGCATCGGCAAACTTGGTGACCTCGTGGAACTTATGGGAAATCATCAGCACGGTCAGCTCTCCGCGCTCCGTCATCCCTCGCACCAGCCCCAGCATGTCGTCGGCCTCGCCGGGGGTGAGCACCGAGGTCGGCTCGTCGAGCACGAGAAAGCGCCGGCCGAGATAGAGCTGCTTGATGATTTCGAGCTTCTGCTTCTCGCCCGCCGCAAGCTCGCTCACCGGACGGTCGAGCGGAATGTCGAAGGGCATGGTTTCCATGAACGCGGCCAGCGCCCGTTTTTCCTTCGCCCAGTTGAGCACGGAGGGCACGTCGGCACGGCTGATGACAAGGTTTTCCGCTCCCGTCAGCGACGGGACGAGCGTGAAGTGCTGGTAAACCATCCCAAGTCCGAGTGCCGCCGCATCGCGCGGCGAGGCGACGGCGACTTCGCGCCCGTCGACCATCAGCTGGCCGGAGGTCTGGCGGTAGAAGCCCATGATGCATTTGACCAGCGTCGACTTGCCGGCGCCGTTTTCGCCGAGAAGTGCGTGGAAGGAGCCGGGCTCGACCTTGATCGAGACATGGTCCAGCGCCGTGAACGAGCCGAAACGCATCGTCATGTCGACGGTTTCGACGCCGACGGCGGGGATGGTTTTCTGGGGAAGGATCTCGCCGATGATCATGGCAGCTGGCTCACGAGCGTTTCGGAATTGGAGACGGAGCCGAACACGCCGCCCTGCATCTTCACCATCTTGATTGCCGCCAGGTGGTTGCCGTAGTCGGTCGCCCCGCAGCAGTCTTCCAGCATCAGGCATTCGAAGCCGCGGTCATTGGCTTCCCGCATGGTGGTGGAAACGCAGACGTCGGTGGTGATGCCGGTGAGGATGATGTTCTCGATCCGCTTCTGGTTGAGGATGAGTTCGAGGTCGGTGGCGCAGAACGAACCCTTGCCGGGCTTGTCGATGATGACTTCGCCTTCCAGCGGGTAGAGTTCGGGAATGATGTCCCAGCCCGGCTCGCCGCGGGTCAGGATGCGGCCGCAGGGACCGGCGTCGCCGATGCCCGCGCCGATGCGCTTCGAGCGCCACAGCTTGTTGGCGGGAAGATCGGCGAGATCGGGCCGGTGTCCCTCGCGGGTATGGATGATGTGATAGCCTTTGGCGCGCATTGCGGCGAGAACCTTTTTGATCGGTTCGATCGGCGCCTGCACCAGTGACAGGTCATAGCCCATGTGGTCGACGTAACCTCCCTTGCCGCAGAAATCGGTCTGCATGTCGATGATGATCAGGGCGGTGTTGTCGGGGCGAAGCTTGCCGTTATACGGCCAGGGATAGGGATCGCCGTCGATGAAGCTCAGCGTTTCGGTGGCCGGGGAGATGGGAGACAGGCTGTTCATGGGGCAGGGCTCCTATTTCGTGAGCGAAAGCGCGCCGGGAGCGCCGGCAAGCGAGCGCGTGGGCGAAGAGGTTGCGATCATGATGACGAGGGTCAGCACATAGGGTGCCGCATAGAAGAGGTAGTAGCCGGAGGTGACGCCGACCGATTGCAGCGCCGGACCGAGCGCGCCCGCGCCGCCGAAGAGCAGCGAGGCGAGAAGGCAGCCGATGGGGTTCCATCGGGCGAAAATCACCAGCGCCACCGCCATCAGGCCCTGTCCGGAGGAAATGCCCTCGTTCCACGAGCCGGGATAGAAGAGCGAGAGATAGGCCCCGCCGACTGCCGCGAGCGCCCCGCCGATGGCGGTTGCAAGGAGGCGGATGGTGTCGGGGTTGAGGCCCATGGCGCGGGCGGCATCCGAGCTGTCGCCGACGACGCGCAGAATGAGGCCGAGGCGGGTGTTGCGCAGGGCCCAGGTCAGCACGAAGGCGAGCGCGATACCGATCAGGAACAGCACGTTGATGTTGAGCGCCGCCTGCACCTGCGCCACCGACGACCACGCGCCGAAGGGGATCGACGGCAGCTTGGGCGCTGCCGGCTGGATGAAGGGCTTGCCGAGAAAGAAGGCAAGCCCCATGCCGAACTGCATCATGGCGATGCCGATCGCGATGTCGTTGACCTTGGGAAACTTGCAGATGAAGCCGTGGATGAGGCCGAAGACGGAGCCCGCGACCATGGCCGCGAGAACGCCGAGCCATGGCGAGCCGGTGAGCACCGCCGTCGCATAGGCCGCCATCGCGCCGAACACCAGCGTTCCCTCGAGCCCGAGATTGATGCGGCCGGAGCGCTCGGTGATCATTTCCCCGAGGCTGACGAAGATGAAGGGCGTGGAGACGCGGATCGCGCCTGCGATGATCGCCAGCGGCACGCCCCAGAGGCCGATATCGGTTCCGTCCATCATGCGGCTCCCTTCTTCATTTCAGGCCGGCTCCAGAGGTCTGGATTGAAGATCTTGAAACGGCCGTAGAGGGTTTCGGAAAACAGGATCACCACGAACAGCGTGCCCTGCAGCACCAGCACCGTGGCATCCGGCAGGCCCATGCGCCGCTGGATCAATCCGCCCGAGGCATCGATGCCGCCGAGCAGGATGGCGACGGGAATGATCGCCAGCGGATTGTGCCGGGCGAGGAAGGCGACGAGGATGCCGGTATAGCCGTAGCCCGCCGCCAGCGAGGCATTGGCGCTTCCCTGAACGGCCGCGACCTCGATCATGCCGGCAAGACCGGCGAAGGCGCCTGCAAGCGCGGTGAAGCCGACGATCAGGCGACCCACCGGCAAGCCCTGGATCTGGGCTGCCCGGACATTGCCGCCGGCGATGCGGGCGGCAAAGCCGCTCGCTGTCGCCTCGATCAGCACATAGGAGAAGACGCAGGCGAGAACGCCGGCGACGAATCCCCAGTGAACGTCCATGCCGGGGATCTTGCCCAGCATGTATTCCGCCGGAAGTGGCGTGGTCGAAGGCTTGTTGAGGCTTGCCGGATCGCGCAGCGGACCCTCGATCAGCTGGTTCATCAGCGCGATGGCGATATAGGCGAGCAGCAGCGAGGCAATCGTCTCGTTGACCCCGCGATAATGCCGGAGAAAGCCGGAAAGCCCGATCCACACGGCGCCGGCGGTCATGCCGGCCAGCGCCATGAAGAGCCACACGACCGGCGGCGGCAGAGTGCCGACCAGCGGCAGCGCGATAGCAGCACCCGCCAGTCCGCCGAGCACGACGGCGCCCTCAGCCCCGATGACGGTGAGGCCGAGCCGCGCCGGCAGCGCCACACAGAGTGCGGTGAGCAGGAGCGGTGCCGCCCGGCTCAGCGCGTTCTGGATGGAGAACCAGCTTCCGAAGCCGCCGGTATACATGAGCTGGAAGAGCTGCGGCGGCGATTTGCCGAGAGCGGCGATGAACAGCGAGAACAATGCCAGCCCGACAAGGACCGCAAGAAGCGCTATGGCAAGCGGCTCGGCGCGCCGGGCCGCCCATTCGATGACCGGCCGGAGATTTCCGGCCGGAACCGTTTCCGGGGCAAGCGATCTGCTATTGATTTCCAGGTTCATGACGCCGCTCCTTCAGAAGGGCTCAGGAGGTGGACCCGATGACGCCCTCGACGAGGTAGTCCATGCTCTCCAGCTCGATGGCATCCTCTGCAAGGCTCGTGCCAGCCGCGACGACAACATTGCCCTTGTTGTCCTTGAGGCCGTCCTTGAACACCGAGAAGCCGCCCTTCGTCATTTCGGCCAGCGTGGCCTCGAACTTGGTGCGGGCCTCGGCCGAAACGGCCGGTCCGAGCGGGCTCATCTTGACGAAGCCGTCTTTCAGGCCGCCGCGCACGAAATTGCCGAGTTTTTCGCCAGCCTGCGCCTTCTTGGCGAAGTCGGTGTAGACGTTGCCCCAGGCCCATTCCGCGCCGGTGAGGTATTTTTCCGGAGCAAGCGGGCTCTGGTTGGCATGGTAGCCGCAGACGAAGGCACCGCGGCCGGCAGCCGTCTCGACCACCACCTTCGGGCTGTCGACATGGCAGGTCACGACATCTGCGCCCTGGTCGATCAGCGCGTTGGTGGCTTCGGCTTCCTTGACCGCGAGCGACCATTCGCCGGTGAAGATCACCTGGCAGGTGATGGCCGGGTCGACCGAGCGGGCGCCGAGCAGGAAGGAGTTGATGTTCTGCAGCACCTGCGGGATCGGCTTGGCGGCGACGAAGCCGATCTTCTTGCTCTTGGTGGCATAGCCGGCAGCGATGCCGTTCAGATAGAGGCCCTGGCCGATATAGCCGAAATAGGAACCGGTATTGGCCGGGTTGACACCTTCCTTCCACAGGCCGCCGCAATGGCGAAACTGCACGTCGGGATACTTCTTTGCCATTTCCAGCATGTGGGGGTCGAAATAGCCGAACGAGGTCGGGAAGATCAGCGACGCGCCATCGAGGTTGATCATCGATTCCATGGTCTTCTGGACGTCGACGGTTTCAGGGACGTTCTCTTCCTCGATGACGGTGATGCCTGGCAGGGCCTTGATCACGGCCGCACCTTCGGCATGCGCCTGGTTGTAGCCGTAGTCGTCCTTGGGGCCGACATAGATGAAGCCGACGGTGAGCGCGGTCTGGGCCGCGGCGCGCTCCGCGAGCAGGCCCGGCGCGAAGCCGGCAAGGGCTGCACCGGCGGCGGAGGTTTTCAGGAAGTGGCGGCGGTTCATGGGAAGGAGTCTGGTCATTGCAATGCTCCCTGTGACGGCAAGTGCCTGTTTGAACGTGTACAGGAAAGTGTATGCAAATGACGTGCCAGAATTATTATGCTGAAAATAAACAATAATTTTATTATGTGATTTTCGATAAGCGCAAACTGTATGCAGTTTTGTGACTGTGTTGTATATTTTGAATGCATAAGTCAAAAACTGTGCAGATAATTCGTATGCTTCGTGCCGGCGGGAAGGGCGTTTCGGATACGAGGCGGAATAAATGCCGAAAAATTGGGAAAAACGGCAGAAATGTCTGACCTATCTGATGTTTTCTGTTAGTCTGACAGGTGCATACACTATTGGAGCGTTCGTGAAGGCAGTCAGGAAAAGAGAAGTCGTCAGGGCAGGAAACACTGTCGAGCAGATGGTGCGCGCGATCTCCGACATGATCGTCACCGGGCAGATGAAACCCGGTGAGAAGCTCGATGAAATATCGCTGGCCTCCCGCTTCGAGGTGTCCCGCACGCCGGTGCGCGAAGCGCTTCGCGAACTGGGTGCGATGGGCCTTGTCGATCGCGAACCGAATCGCAGCGCCGCCGTCACCAATGTCACCGGCGAATATCTGTCCTCCATGTTCGAGGCCATGGCCGAGCTGGAAGGCGTCTGCGCGCGGCTCGCCGCCCGGCGCATGACGGGCGACGAGCGACGCATGCTGGAAAGCGTGCACCGCCTCTCCACCCGGCTCGTGCATGCCGGCGACGAGGAGAGTTATGCCGCCCATAACATGGATTTCCATACCCGCATCTATCGCGGCGCTCACAACGAACATGTCTACGATCTCGTGACCCAGACACGGGCGCGGCTTGCTCCCTTCCGCCGTGCCCAGTTCCGCCTGCCGGGCCGTCTCGGCAAGTCCTATGCCGAGCACGAGGGCATCGTTTCCGCCATCCTCAAGGGCGATGCGGCGGCGGCGGAGAAGGCGGCCTACGACCATGTGTCGATCGTCTCGGATGCCAGCTCCATCTTCGCCCGCGGCATGGGCAAGGCCTGACGGGAGGCGGCTTGGCTTGGGCTGACGGATGCGCGGTCACTCTGCCAGCCGGCACGTTGCGCCGTTTGCGCCGGCAGAACGGTTCGATTTGCCGCTGAAAGGCTTCATCCCGTTGTTTTGACGCCATTCCGGCAGCAAAACCGCTTCACACGCCTGCCGTGAATACTCTAACCATTGGTCATCAAGGAGATTCCCCGATGGCCCATGAACTGAACCGCCCCGATCCGGCCTTTGCCGTCCGCCGCAATGTCAATCTCGAGACCGACGAGATCTGGCAGGCGCGCATCGATCTTGCCGCCTGTCTGAGAACGGCGGCGCGCCATGGGCTGGAAGAGGGGATCTGCAACCATTTCTCGGCCGTGGTGCCGGGCCATCCCGATCTCTTCCTCGTCAACCGCCTCGGCTATGCCTTCGAGGAGGCGAGCGCCTCCAACCTCTTGATCTGCGATTTCGACGGTAACGTTCTCTCGGGCGATGGCGAGCCTGAGGCGACGGCCTTCTACATCCATGCCCGCCTGCACAGGATGTCGCCCCGCGTCGGCGCCGCCTTCCATACCCATATGCCCAACGCCACCGCGCTCAGCATGCTGGAAGGCGAGCCGCTGGTCTGGGCAGGCCAGACGGCCTTGAAATTCTACGGCCGCACCGTGGTTGATGAGGACTACAACGGCCTTGCGCTGGACGAGCGGGAGGGCGACCGCATCGCCGCCGTCCTCGGCGACAACGACATCCTGTTCATGAAGAACCACGGCGTCATGGTCTGCGCCGCAAACATCGCGGAAGCCTGGGACGATCTCTACTATCTGGAACGCGCCGCGGAAGTGCAGCTGAAGGCCATGAGCACCGGCCGTACGCTCCTGCCGGTCAAGCCGGAAATCGCCGCCGCCGCCGCCCGCCAGATGCGCGAGGGCGACCCCGAAAGCGCCCGCCTGCACCTCGAAAGTATCAAACGCGTTCTCGACCGCAAGGACCCGGACTACAAGCTTTGAGGGGGCGATGGAGGTGTCGGACAGGGTTTGTCTGGCGGGAAATGCGTTGAGGTAAAAACGGAGCGGTGGCGAGCTTGCCAGCGTTACGTAAAGGCAAGCTGCGGGTGTGTGGTTCATCCCCCTCTGGCCTGCCGGCCATCTCCCCCTCAAGGGGGGGATCGGATGGCTGACGCCGCCAGATCCAGCACAAACACAAGCATCTTTGGATATTGGCGAAGAGCGTCGGGTATACTGGCGAAGAGAGGTTGGGAAGCGAAAAGGCAGCCGTTCTGCCGATCTCCCCCCTTGAGGGGGAGATGCCCGGCAGGGCAGAGGGGTGGTACCCCGGAATGCTGTAGTGTCAGTTGCCTAGGTCGGAAACGCCAACCCCTGTTTCCTCACGCCCCCGCGATCACCGCCCCGCGCCGCCACGAGACGATCTTCGGCGTGAACACCTGAACGATCTCGCCATCCTGGTTGATCGTTTCGCTGCGGAAGGTGACAAGGCCACGCTCAGGTTTCGAGCGTGACGGTGCGATGGTGACGATTTCGCTTTCCACATGGATGCGATCACCCGGCCATGTGGCACGGGGCCAGGAGATTTCCCCGCCCGCGCCGATCAGCCCGCCGGCGAGCGGCAGGCTCTGCACCAGCAGCCGCATGGTGGTCGCGGCCGTGTGCCAGCCGCTGGCGGCGAGCTTGCCGAACAGGCTGTCGCGCGCCAGTTCCTCGTCGAGATGGAAGAACTGCGGATCGTAGCGCCCGGCAAATTCCCGGATTTCGTTGAGTTCCATCACATGGGAAGGGCTGGTGAAGCGTTGTCCGACCGTGAGGTCGTCGAGATAGAGCTTCACCGCCTGCGCATCTTCGGTCATCTCGCGTCTCCCTCAGCCGGCCAGCGTCGCGTCCGGCGAGCGCTTTTCGTATTCGTCGAGAACGATCTGGCGGATCGCGGTCTTGAGCAGCTTGCCGGTTGCCGTGTGCGGCAGTTCCTCGACGATGATGACGTCGTCGGGAATGCTCCACTTGGAGATCTTGCCGGTATAGACATCGAGCATGTCGTGGCGGGTAAACGTCTGGCCGGGCTTCACCACCACGACGAGGACGGGACGCTCGCCCCAACGGGCGTCGGGAGCGGCAACCACCGCCGCTTCCTTGATCGCCGGATGGGCCTGCGCGATGTTTTCCAGCTCGATCGAGCTGATCCACTCGCCACCGGATTTCACCACGTCCTTGGTGCGGTCGACGATCTGCACGAAGCCGTCCTCGTCCATGGTGACGACGTCGCCCGTGTCGAACCAGCCTTCGACGGCATGCGCCGGGCTCTTTTCGGTATTGTAGTAGCCGGCCGCGACCCAGGGACCGCGCACCAGCATGGCGCCGAAGGCCTTGCCGTCGCGCGCCACCGGCTTGCCGTCGCTGCCGTCGATGCGGAATTCCATGCCGAACAGCGGGCGACCCTGCTTGGATTCGAGCATGAGGCGCTGTTCCGCCGAGAGCTTCTCGTGCTTGGGAAGGAGCGTCGCCGCAAGCCCGATCGGGCTCGTTTCCGTCATGCCCCAGGCATGGCGAACCGTGACGCCCATGTTGTGGAAACGGCTGATCATGATCGGCGGCGTGGCGGAGCCGCCGATGGCGACGCGCTTCAGGCTCGTGAACTTCTGGCCATGGGCATCCATCCAGTCGAGCAGGCCGAGCCAGACCGTCGGCACGCCGGCGGTTGCCGTCACGCCTTCGCTTTCGAACAGCGAATGCAGGCTGGCGCCGTCGAGGTTCGGGCCGGGCATCACGAGCTTCGCCCCGACCATCGGAGCCGCGAACGGCAGGCCCCAGGCATTGACGTGGAACATCGGCACGACCGGCACCACTGCGTCATTGGCCGAAAGGCTGAGCACGTCCATGAAGCTGATCGCCATGGCATGCAGCACGCTGGAGCGGTGGCTGTAGAGCACGCCCTTCGGGTCGCCGGTGGTGCCGGAAGTGTAGCACAGGCCGGAGGCGGTGTTCTCGTCGAACACCGGCCACTCGAATTCGTCCGACTCGTCTGCGATCAGCGTCTCGTAGCAGACGAGGTTCGGCAGCACCTCCGACTTCGGCATATGCGCCTCGTCGGTCAGGATGACGACGGCCTTCAGCGGTGCCAGCCGGTCGGCCAGCGCCTCGAGGATCGGCAGGAAGGTGAGGTCGGAGAAGAGCACGCTGTCGCCGGCATGTTCGATGATGTAGCCGATCTGCTCGCGGAAGAGGCGCGGGTTGATCGTGTGGCACACGAAGCCCGAGCCTGATACGCCGTAGTAAAGCTCCATGTGGCGGTAGCCGTTCCAGGCGAGCGTGCCCACCCGGTCGCCATGCTCAAGGCCGAGCTTCTTGAGCGCGTTGGCGAGTTTCTGGCTGCGCTTGGAAAGATCCGCATAGGTGTAGCGGTGGATGGGGCCTTCTACGGTCTTCGAAACCACTTCCGTTCCGCCGTGATAGGTCGCTGCGTGACGCAGGATCGACGACACGAGCAGCGGTGCGTTCATCATCATGCCAAGCATGGTCTTCTCCTCCCGGGACAGAGTAATTCCATCAAAAGTGTGACGCGGTTTTGCGTTCGGAATTACGTAAAAACAAAGAGATAGAGCATTTGCGGCGGCTCCGTTCTCGCCGCAAATGCTCTGGATTTCGATCAGAACAGGTCGGCGTCGAGCGCCATGATATCGGTAGCGCCGGCGCGGATGGCTGCGTCGAGCGCCGCGGTCTGCGGTAGCAGGCGTGCCGCAAAGAAGCGGGCAAGCGCCAGCTTGCGCTGCTTCAGCGGCGTCGTTGCATCGGCCGAGGCTTTTTCGGCCATGCGCACCCAGAGCCAGCCGAAGCTCACCAGCGCGAAGAAGCGCAGGTAGTCGGTGGCGCTCGCTCCGGCCTCCACCGGATCGGCGCACTTGGCCAGCAAGTCTTCCGTCAGTTTCTCGAGCCGGGCAAGAGCCTCAATGACGGAGGTCTTCACCGTCTCCAGTTCGGCCGAACCCTTCGTTGCCGAGAGATCATCGCGCACCAGCGCGAAGAAGCCGCGCGCTACGGCGCCGTTTTCCATCGGCAGCTTGCGGCCGACGAGGTCCATGGCCTGCACGCCGTTGGTGCCCTCATAGATCTGGGCGATGCGGGCATCGCGCACATACTGCTCCATGCCCCATTCGCGGATATAGCCGTGGCCACCGAACACCTGCTGCGACTGGACGGCGATCTCGAAGCCGAAATCGGTGAAGGCGGCCTTCACCACCGGCGTCAGGAGTGCCACGAGACCATCGGCCTTGCGACGAGCCTCCGGATCGGGATGGCGGGCGGCGATATCCATCTGCAAGGCGGTCCAGATGGCAAGAGCGCGGCCGGCCTCGGTCAGCGACCGGCCGGTCAGCAGCATCTTGCGCACATCGGCATGCTCGATGATCGGCACGGGGCCGCGCGCACCGTCGACGGAACGGCCCTGCAGGCGCTCGCGGGCGTAGGCGACGGCCTTCTGGTTGGCGGCCTCGCCGATGCCGAGCCCCTGAATGCCGACGAACAGGCGTTCGGCATTCATCATCGTGAACATGGCGTTGAGGCCGCGGCCGGGTTCGCCGACCAGCCAGCCGATGGCGCCGTCATAATTCATCACGCAGGTCGGCTGGGCGTGAATGCCCATCTTGTGCTCCAGCGAGCCGACCGACATGCGGTTGCGCTCGCCGAGCGAGCCGTCTTCCTTGACGAGGAACTTGGGCGAGAGGAACAGGCTGATGCCCTTCACGCCCTTCGGCGCGTCGGGCAGGCGGGCCAGCACCAGATGCACGATGTTGCCGCCGAAATCCTGGTCGCCGGAGGAAATGAAGATCTTGGTGCCCTTGATGGCGTAGGAGCCATCACCCACCGGCTCGGCGCGGGTGGTCAGCAGGCCGAGATCGGTGCCGGCTGAGGATTCAGTGAGCGCCATCGCCCCCGTCCATTCGCCGGAGATCATCTTCGGCAGATATGTCTGCTTCAGCTCGTCGCTAGCATGATGGGCAATCGCCTCCACCGCACCGCGAGTCAGGCCCGGAAACAGGCCGAAGGAGAGGTTGGCGGAAGACAGCATCTCGTCCAGCAGGATCTGCAGCACGCGCGGCAGGCCCTGTCCGCCGAATTCCGGATCGCCCGACAGCCCGCCCCAGCCGGCCTCGACGAACGCCTTGTAGGCGTCGGCGACGCCCTTCGGCGTCGTCACCAGTCCGTTTTCCAGCTTGCAGCCTTCCTCGTCGCCGGGGCGGTTGAGCGGTTCGAGGATCTCGGCGCAGAACTTGCCGCCTTCCTTCATGACGCTTGCTGCGAGTTCGGTATTGACCTCTTCAAAGCCGGGAAGGGTGGCCATCTGCGCGTCGAAGTCGAAGACCTCGCCGAGCAGGAAGGAGATGTCGTCGACGGGAGGGATATAGCCAGCCATGGGAGTTTCCTTGCCTCTTCTTGTTCAGTTGCGCAGCGGCTTGCCGGTCGAAAGCATGTGCTTGACGCGGTCCACGGTTGCGGGTGTTGCGAGCAGGTCGACGAAGGCCTCGCGCTCCAGCGCGATCACATCGTCTTCCGTGAGCGGTTTCAGCGGATCGGCGGACGGACCGCCGGTCAGAACATTGGCAAGTGCGCGCCCGACCACCCCGTCGTGCACGGTGGCCCGACCGGCGAGCGCTTCGCTCTCGATGATGTTGTGGATCGCGGAAGCCCCCGACGGGCCGGCCATGGCGATCACCGGCTGTTCCGGCGCGACATAGCCTTCGGCGAGCGACAGTGCCTTTGCCTTGGCGTCGGCAATCAGCCGGCTGCGGTTCATGGTGATGCCGTCGGTGGCCTTCAGGAAGCCGAGGTTGCGGGCATCGAAGGCGCTGGCCGAAACCCTGGCGGGCGCAATCAGGTTGAAGGCGGCAATGGCAGGCGCGACCGGCCCGCGCAACGCCACGGTGGAGGCCGAGAAACGCAGCATCATTTCCTTGCAGCCGCCCCAGCCCGGTACGACGCCGATGCGGGTTTCGACGAGGCCGATGGAAAGCTCCGCATGGGCCTGGATCGCGTCGCAATGCAGGAGGATTTCGCAGCCACCGCCGAGCGCCAGCCCGGCTGCAGCACCAACCACCGGGAAGGGGGCGTATTTCACTGCCTTGAAGGTGCGGTGGCCATGGTCGATGAAGGCGCTGAGCGCCTCGCGGCCGCCCTTTTCCACCGTGTCGAGGAAGACGCGCAGGTCGGCGCCCGCGCTGAACACGGCGGCATCGCTGCCGATCACCAGTGCCTTGAAATCCTTCGCCGTGCGTTCGACAGCCTTGTTGATGGCGTCGAGCAAAGCGGGATTGTAGGTGTTCATTTTGGTGCGGAATTCGAGGCAGGCGACGCCGTCGCCGAGATCCCAGAGGCTTGCCGCACCCCAGTCTTCGACCGGCTTGCCGGCGAGCTTGAGGTCGGAAAGAAGCAGCACGCCGTCACCCTTGGCAATCGGTTCGATCGTGCCGTCAGGCAGCAGGTTGGCGCGCTTGCCGCCGACGACCGAATAGAAGCCGCCCTTTTCGGCTGCGAGCGAGAGATAGGCGGGCACGGCAACGCCGCGCGCTTCGAGCCGGGCCTTCAGCCAGCCGGCGCCGAGCCGGTCGATCAGCTCGAACGGACCCTGCTTCCAGCCGTAGCCGGTGCGCATGGCCTCATCCACGGCATCCGGCGTGTCGGCGATTTCCGGCACCAGCGATGCGGCATAGGCAAGCGCCTTTTCCATGACGATCGCAGCATAGCGGCCGCCTAGGCCGGCATGCTCCATCAGTGCGCGCGGATCGCCGCCCGAGGCATCGAGGCTCTCGGAGGAAACCGCCTTCTGCGGCCGGTAGTCGCCGGTTTTGAGATCGGTCACGTCGCGCGACTTGCGGTCGGGCGAAAGCCGCACGAAGCCTGCGCCGCTTTTGCGGCCGAGACGGTTTTCCGCGATCATGCGGGCGATCAGCGCCGGTTCGGCATCGTAATCCTTCACCGCGTCGCCTTCCGGCGTAGCATTCTGCAGGCTGCGCAGGATGGTCGGCATCAGGTCGATGCCGACGAGATCCAGCAGACCGAAGATGCCGGTGGAGGGAATGCCGAAGGGTTTGCCGATGATGGCGTCGGCTTCCTCGACATCGAGGCCGAGTTCGATGGCCTCGTTCTGCGCCACCACCATCCAGTAATTGCCGATGCGGTTGCCGATGAAGCCGGGCGTGTCCTTGCAGATGACCACGCTCTTGCCGAGGCCGCGATCCGCGAAGCCACGGATCGTCGCGGTCACTTCGGGCTTGGTTGCCTTGCCCGAGACGAGTTCCAGGAGCCGCATGATGCGCGGCGGATTGAAGAAATGGGTGATGAGGAAGTCGGCGGCGAAACCTTCCGGCAGTCCCTCGACCAGCGAATGCAGCGGAATGGTCGAGGTGTTGGAAGATACGATCGAACCCTTCTTCCTGACGCCGTCGATGGCGCGGTAGAGCGTCTGCTTGATCTCCAGCTTTTCCGCGACAGCCTCGACGATCCAGTCGGCGTCGGCGATCAGCGCCAGGTCGTCCTTCGTCGAGCCGGTGGCGATGCGGCTCGCGAATGCCGGGTCCATGAAGCCGTTGGCCTTGAGCTGGCGGGCGACGCCGCCGTCGGCGAACTTCTTCTCCATGTCGAGCAGCACCACGTCCAGCCCTGCATTGGCGAGATGGGCGGCGATGCCCGAACCCATGACGCCCGCGCCGATGACGGCGGCTTTTTTGATCGTAGTCATGATCAAGCGGCCTCCAGAACCATGGCGATGCCCTGACCGCCGCCGATGCACTGGGTAGCGAGAGCATGACGCCCGCCGTCGCGCTTCAGCAGCAGCGACGCCTTGCCGACGAGGCGGGCGCCCGTCGCACCCAACGGATGGCCGAGCGCGATTGCGCCGCCGTCGCGGTTGAGGCGGGTGGGATCGATGTCGAGGTCGCGGCAGCAGGAGAGAACCTGCACGGCGAAGGCCTCGTTCATCTCGATCACGTCGAGATCGCCTGCGGAAATGCCGGCGCGTTTCAGCGCCTTGCGGCTCGCCTCGACCGGGCCAATGCCCATGATCTCAGGCGCGCAGCCGGAAATCGCATATCCCGAGATGCGGGCGAGAGGCGTCAGGTTATGGCGCTTCACGAAGTCTTCCGAGCAGACCAGCGTCGCGGAAGCCCCATCGGTGAGCGGCGAGGAGTTGCCGGCCGTGACCGAGCCGCCGGCCTTGAAGGCGGTCTTGAGGCCCGCGAGCTTTTCGGCATCGGTGTCGCGCGGGCAGCCATCGGCGGTGACATCGCCGATAGGGGCGATCTCCGCTGCCAGCCGGCCATCGGCGCGGGCGGCGAGGGCCTTTTTCTGGCTCTCCAGCGAATAGGCGTCCTGTTCCTCGCGCGAGACGCCGTAGCGGTCGGCGAGGTTTTCGGCCGTCAGCCCCATGTTGAGGAAGGCGATGCGCTGGGCGTCGCTCCAGGCCGGGTTCGGCATGGGGTTGAAGCCCATCATCGGCACGCGGCTCATGCTTTCCACGCCGCCCGCGACGAAGGCGTCGCCCGCGCCCATGGCGATTGCGCCGGCGGCCATCTGGATCGCCTGCATGGAGGAGCCGCACCAGCGGTTGACGGTGGAGCCGCCGACAGATTGAGGAAGGCCGGCGATCAGCGCTGCGCAGCGGGCGATGTTGAGGCCCTGTTCTCCCTCGGCGAAGGCGCAGCCGAGGTTCACGTCCTCAATTTCGGACGGGTCGATGCCCGAGCGGCCGACCAGCGCCTTGATGACGCCGGCTACGAGATCATCCGGGCGAACGCCGGCCAGCGCGCCGCGATAGGCGGGCGTGAACGGGCTGCGCAGAGTGTCGACGATATAAATTGCGGTCATGGTCTTCTTCTTCCTGTCTGGAGGCATTTCCGGCAAAGCTGCGAAGCGGTTGGCGTCGGATAATGCTTGAGAACAAATCGGTGGAACGGACGTCACATGTTGGGATAGTTCGGGCCGCCGCCGCCTTCCGGCGGCACCCAGGTGATGTTCTGCGAGGGATCCTTGATGTCGCAGGTCTTGCAGTGCACGCAGTTCTGCGCGTTGATCACGAAACGGGGGCCGGTCTTCGCCTGTTCGTCGTCATAGACGACCTCGTAGACCCCGGCGGGACAGTAGAGCCGTGCCGGCTCGCCATAGAGCGGCAGGTTGCGCTCGATCGGGACTTTTGGATCGGCAAGCCTCAGATGAACCGGCTGGTCCTCGATATGATTGGTATTCGACAGGAAGACCGAAGACGGCTTGTCGAAAATAAGTTTGCCATCCGGCTTCGGGTATTGAATCGGCGTCACCTCCGAGAGTGGCTTCAGGCTCTGGAAATCGGCCTTCTGATGCTTCAGCGTGCCGAAGGGCGAGACGCCGAACAGCGTCTGCAGCCACATGTCGATGCCGCCAAGGCCGACGCCGAGCACGGTGCCGAACCGCGACCACAGCGGCTTGACGTTGCGGACCGGCTTCAGGTCCCGTCCGATGGCCGAAGCGCGCCATCCGGCCTCATAGGCTTCGAGCGTATCGTTGGCGCGGCCGCCGGCAAGCCCGTCGAACACGGCATCCGCCGCCTGCATGCCGGAATGGATGGCGTTGTGCGAACCCTTGATGCGCGGCACGTTCATGAAGCCCGCGGAACAGCCGGCCAGCACGCCGCCGGGGAAGGCAAGCTGAGGCACCGACTGGTAACCGCCTTCGGTCAGCGCGCGGGCGCCATAGGCGATGCGCTTGCCCCCCTCGAAGGTGTCGCGGATCAGGGGATGCGTCTTGAAGCGCTGGAATTCGTCGAAGGGCGAGAGCGTCGGGTTCTTGTAATCGAGATGCAGCACGAAGCCGACGGTCACCAGATGATCGTCGAAATGATAGAGGAACGAGCCGCCGCCGGTCTTCATGTCGAGCGGCCAGCCGAACGAATGCTGCACCAGCCCCTTGCGGAATTTCTCCGGCTTCACCTGCCAGAGTTCCTTGATGCCGATGCCGAATTTCTGGATGGAGCGGCCCTCGGTCAGGTTGAAGCGGGTGAGAAGCTGCTTGGTCAGGCTACCGCGCGCACCCTCGGCGAAGATCGTGTATTTCGCCCGAAGCTCCATGCCGGGGGTGAAATCGTCCTTCGGCTCGCCGTCGCGGCCAATCCCCATGTCGCCGGTGGCGATGCCGACGACCGCGCCGCTCTCGTCATAGAGAACCTCGGTCGCCGCAAAGCCCGGATAGATCTCGACCCCGAGCGCTTCGGCCTGTGCCCCGAGATAGCGGGCGACATTGCCGAGCGAGCCGATGAAGTTGCCGTGATTGTTCATCAGCGGCGGCATCAGGGCGTTGGGAAGCCGCAGCGACCGGGTGGCGGTCAGCACATGGAAGCGGTCGTCGGTGACTTCGGTGGTGAGCGGCCGGTCGGGATCTTCCCGCCAGTCCGGCAGCAGCGCATCGAGTCCGGAAGGATCGATCACCGCGCCTGACAGGATATGCGCGCCGACTTCCGAACCCTTTTCAACGACGACGACGGAGATTTCCGCGCCGGTCTCCGCTGCGCGCTGCTTCAGGCGGATCGCCGTGGCAAGACCGGCCGGTCCCGCGCCCACGATCACCACATCGAAGTCCATGGCCTCCCTGACTGTCTCGCTCAACCTTTCCTCCTTCAGTTGATGATGCTACATGTACCAAACGATTGTTACAGTTCGCAAGTGCAAAATTTCCTTGGCGTCTGCGAAGCCTGTGGAGAGCGGAAGGTGAGGGGATTTGGGAAAATGGACGCCCGGCAGGCCAAAGGGGGGGACCCCAGGCCCACAGTTCTGTCGTGTGCCGTGGATTCCGTTGTCGGCGGAAATGCTCTATGAGCGTTGGAAGGATTGCAGAGAGATGACAAAACGCCGGGAGAGGCAATGACGGTAGGGGACAGCCGTGAAATGACGAGTGCTGCAAAAAGCACGCTTGCAGGCGCATTGCAGGACAGCGGACTGAGCGATCGCCACCGCGATATTCTCGATGCCGCCGCCGCCCTCTTTGCCGAGCGCGGCTATGCGGCGACCTCGGTACGCGATATCGGCGAGCGGGTGGGGCTGCTCGGCGGCTCGCTCTATCACTACATCAAGTCGAAGGAAGCGCTGTTCGTCCGCATCCACGACATCGCCCTGCAGGTGGCGGAAGACCGCATCCGCGCGGCCATCGCGCCGCTGTCCGATCCGTGGGCGCGGCTGGAGGCGGCCTGCGTCACCATGATGGAAATCCAGCTCGATCCCAATTCGCTGACCATGCCGCTGATGAACGATTTCGCCTCGGCCCCGGCGGAAATCCGCGAACGGCTGGTCGAAAAGCGCGATGCCTTCGAACAGGTATTCCGCGACCTGATCGCCGCCCTGCCGCTCGATCCGGCGCTTGACCGCGGCGTCTATCGCCTGCTGCTGCTGACGCTGCTCAACAACGTTTCCGGCTGGTACCGCCCCGGCCGCATGACCCCCGACGAGATCGGCCGCCAGATCCTCCGCATCTTCCGGCACGAGGCGGATAGGGGATAGGGAGGCGATGATCCGGAAAGTCTTGCGGTTTGTGGTTGGAGCGCTCGCGTTCGTCGGGCTTCTCAACATCGGCCTGTGGGCTCATGCACGGTTCAGCGGCGAGACGCCGGAATATGTTACGGACCTGCCTTCGCCTGACGGACAGTACAAGGCCGTGCTCGCGACATGGGGCGGAGGAGGCGCCATTTCTCCCTATTGCTACGAACGGCTCACGGTGGTTTCGGTCAAAGCTTCGCAGGAAGAGATGATCGCGAGCGATAACATGGTGTTTGAAAGTGAGTGCACGACCGGCGGCTCTCCTTCCATAACATGGCAGGGCAATGACACCCTGCAGGTGGGGTTTGCGCTTTCGGAGAGCTATGCCGCGCCTTCAACCATAAAGTTCCGCCGCAAGGATGCGTCTGGCCGTATCGCTATCAAGTTCGAAATTCTACGATAACCGGCACATTAATTAAGGCGTCAATTCCCGGCTTTCCGCCCTATCCCACAACACGCCCGACCACAACCGTCAGCCGCGCCGCGCGGCCTCGATGGCGGCGACGTCGATCTTCTTCATTGTCATCATTGCCGCGAAGGCCCGCTTGGCCTCGTCGCCGCCGGCTGCCATCGCCTCCAGCAATGTGCGCGGGGTGATCTGCCATGAGACGCCCCATTTGTCCTTGCACCAGCCGCATTCGCTTTCCTGCCCGCCATTGCCGACGATGGCGTTCCAGTAGCGGTCGGTTTCCGCCTGATCTTCCGTAGCGATCTGGAAGGAAAAGGCTTCGTTGTGCTTGAACACGGGGCCGCCGTTAAGGCCGACGCAGGGAATGCCCGCGACAGTGAACTCGACCAGCAGCACGTCACCTTCCTTGCCCGAGGGATAGTCGCCCGGCGCGCGATAGATCCTGCCGACGACGCTGTTCGGAAAAGTCATCGCGTAAAAGCGGGCTGCGGCTTCTGCATCCTTGTCGTACCAGACACAGATCGTGTTCTTGGCAATCGTCATGGCTTGTCCTCCCTGTTTTCTCTTCTGCAAAGCCCCTGCCGACCGAGGTGTCGCGGTGAAGCGGAGCGATCCCGAGAGGGATCAGCGTTCGTGACGCGTCGTCGGCGTTGGCCTGAGGTGATGGGTCGGTTCCTTCATGTCATGGCGCTTGGCACCGCTGGTGACCCTGGACGCTTCACGTCGCTGGTCCGCTCGCCGGATCGCCCGGATGCTGGTCGCCTCATCGATGAGATCGGTCAGTTCCTGCTCTGAAAGGCCCGAAAGCTCAAAGGTTCTGCCCATGATGCGCTCCTTCTGCAGTTTCGATGTCAGAGGGTAACGCCGCAGCCGCAAAAACGTGCCGTGAAAATATCGTTTCAGGCGAACGGCGCTCTAACGCGTGAAGCGGTCGTCGCCGCTCGGCGTTGCGATTCCGCAGACGAGGCCCGGTTCGATGCTGAGCCCGCAGGCTTCCACCATGCGCCGCGATGTGGTGTTGGTTGCGGAAACGAGCTCATAGACATGGGTGGCGCCGAGATCGCGAAACACGCCTCTCACCATGCGGGCATTGACATGCTTGCCGAGACCCTTGCCCCGCTCGCTCTCCGCCACGGCGACGAGACCACCCCAGGCATAGCGATGAAATGGGCTATGGGCATTGTGTGGCAGATAGCCATGGGCGGTGGCCACGATATCGCCGTCCCCTTTGTCCCCTCTTTCGCCAATCACGACGGTCAGCGCCGGGCCCGCGGCGCCAGTCAGAAGGGACCCGGAAAAGGGAACGACGCCGGCACCCGCCATCAACGACTGGATACGCACGGTATCGGCACCTTCCGGATCGTCTGGTCCTGCAAGGTCGTCCAGGCCCTCCGGCAGCCCTCGGGCAAGGATCGCCTCTGAGGCGGCAAGCGCGGTTTCGCGCGTTCCGAGAAAGACATCCCAGGTGTCGAGGCGGTAGTCTCTCTCGGCGAGCCTGGCTTTGAGATCATCCACCGTTTCGGCGGGAATAAGACGGAAGCCGCAGACGCCGTCACGGGCAAGGAAAGCATCGATCTGCGGCCATCCGAGAAGATCGGGATCGTCGCAGCTCATCATTCGTCCCGCCTGGCACGCGCCGGGCGTCTCGCTGATGAAGGCCGCATTTTCCTCCGCTCTTGCCTGCAGGCGCTGTTGTGTCTCGGTGCCGAAATAACCCGCCAAGAAAGCCCCTCCTTGAAAGAAGTGCCCTGTATCAGGGAAACGCCGAACGCCGGCTCCGCCGGCAGGTAAAACCTAGCACGAGCGGCAAGGGCGAACCATCGCCCGGAGGTATTACCCAAGGGGTTTATGCGGGAGGTGTGTTCCCATCTGCCCGAATGCTTCAGGCTCGATGCCGGCGAAGCGTTACGGAACCCAACCGGGCAACGCTGCCGCCTGCCTGATCCAGTCCGAAAGCTGCGTCTCGTCGATTGCCTCGTGTTCATGGATATGGACGTAGCGGGCGTCCTCGTCCTTCGAGGCAACAGGCGGAACCGGCTGGAGTGCAGAACCGCGGAAGAATGTCACCTTGATGTATCGGGTGAAGCAGTGGAAGCTGAGAAACCAGCCTTGCCCCACCACGCCATAGAACGGCGAGTTCCATTTCACTGCCTTGTGCGCGTCGGGCACGGTCCGGACGATGAGCGCGTCGAGGTTTCGCCCGGCCTCTCGTTTCCAGCCGGGCATGGCTGCGATGTAGGCCTGAACCGGCGCATCGCCGTCACCCTTTGCGATCTGAGGATTGCCGCCCGACAGCAGCACAGGCTCCGACGCTTTGCCGCCCTTCGGTTGGGTTGCCTTCTCCTTTGCCGTCCGTTTCCCGGCAGGTTTCGACATGTTCAGCACAATGGCGGCGCGGATGAGAGCTTTCAGCGTCTCCCCGTCGATGGCCTCGCCCTCATGAATGTCGATGGCGCGGCGGGTATTGCCCTCAAGGCTCGAGTTGAACAGGCGGGCCGGGTCTTCCAGCGAAGCGCCCTTGGCGAAGGTGAGCTTCACGATGCTCTTGTAGGTCTCGCCCGTGCAGATGATCCCGCCATGGGACCACACGGGCACACCGCGCCATTTCCATTCCTCGACGATCTCGGGATCGGCCTGCCGGATCAGCGCCCTGACATGCGCGAGCGTTTCTCCCCGCCAGTCGCCGAGTTCGGCGATCCGCCCGTCGATCAGCCGGGAGGGCGAGTTGCCATCCTTTGTTTCATCAGGGCTTTTCCTCTTTTCCTGCATGGCCGCGCGCCTCCATCGTCACATTCTCCCGGGGCGATCATAGCGCAGTCGCCCGCTCCGCGCGCGCTGGTCGTGCCGGGCAAACGCAAACACCGGCCGCGGTGTCCCGCGAGCCGGTGTCGGTTTCAGCCGTAATCGGATGCGTCTTGCGTCTCAGTTGACGAGGCGCACGGCGGTCGAGGTGCCGCTGGTTGGACCCTTGCCGTCGTAAGGCTCGATCTTCCAGTTGGCGGAGTTCATGATCATGGTGTTGACCACCAGCGAAATCTTGCTGGTCTGGTTGGTGGTCGAGTTGTAGGTCACGTCGCGGTTCGGCAGGTGGATGATGCCGGTCAGCGTTTCGCCCTTCGAACCGTTGAAGATGTACTGCTGCTTGCTGGCGTTGTTGGAGGCGTCCGAGGTTTTCTCGAACATCAGGATGCCGGCATAGGTGCCGCTGGTCGGAGCCGACGCGGTAAACGTCAGGCCGCCATTTGCGCGGATTTCGCTGTTGACGTCCGGGAAGTAGAAGGTCACGCCTTCGGCCTTCACGGTCGCGCCGGAGTTGATGATCATCCGGCCCTTGATGATGTGCAGGCCCGGTTTGAAGGTGATGGTCGGGCTGCCGTTGAAGGTCGTTGCACAGTGAACGCCCGGATTGAGCGAAATCGTCTGGCCGTCCATTGTGCCCTGGGTGGTGCAGGTGGAGGATACCGCCGGTTCCGGCAGCTTGCCCGCATAGGGATCATCGGCGGCGTTGCAGCCGACCTTGAGGTTGGTCAGCGTTCCGCCGTTCTTGATGTAGTTCGTGCCCTTCACGCAAAATTCGGCTGTGTCGATGGTCGAGCCACTGTTCATGATGAAGGCGGGCGACGACGTCGAATGGACGTTCACCTTGCAGGCCGTAGACTTCACATTGGCGCCGGAGTTGATCAACACCGCCTGACTGCTATTGCCGAGCGCATAGATGCAGCCGTCGCCGGAGCCGGAACCTTCCGAGGCGATGGCCGTCGAGACGACGGTGATCGGCAGCGAGCTGATGCCGATGATGCCGAGGAACGAAGTCTTGACGGGCGCCTTGTACGTGCCGGACAGGCTGCCGTCGGAATTGCTGGCGATCGTCAGCGAACGCTGGGAAATTGTGTCTTCGTCGAGTTGAATCTCGTCGGGCAGGTTGGACATGAAGGAGGAGGCGAGCGTCATGCGCTTGTCGTCTCCGCTTTCCTGCACTGCGGCCAGCATGGCGCCGTCCAGTTTGCCCTGCAGACGGGTCTTTTCGGCCATGGCCGCCGCGATGTCGACGGCGCCGCCCGCGGCCACCAGAAGAACGGGCGCAAGCAAAGCCGTGACCATGCCGAAGTTGCCCAGCCGGTCATGACACAGATTTTCGAGATGGCGGGCGGCAAAAACTGCCGCTTTCCTGTTGAACATCGTTTGGCTCGCAATTTTAACCACTGAAACACGAGGGGTGATAACGGCGAGCCTTGAAATTCCGCTGAAGGTGACTGCTAAAATCCTATCTTTTTGCTCGATTGACGGAGTTATGTAAGCTAGTGCAGGTTTTTACCGCATTATACGTCATGTCTGCCGCGCGCCGCCGATGCTGTCAGCGCATCCGCCAAACCCTGTTTTCCGGGACTTTCCCTCATGCGCCTTCGTTCCGATATCTTCGTTTCAGCACTGCTGCGCCGGGTTTTTTCGGCCGGAGGTTTCGCCGCCGTGGTCTCGAAAGGCGTGGAGGAGGCGGGTGCCATCTTCGTCCGTCAACGCTTCCGCGACGGGCTGGAAACGCTTTACGGGCCGGCGCCGCAGGCGCTCGTCTCGCAGGAGGATCGCGACAGCCGCCTTTTCGAGATCAGGCTGGAAAAGGCGCAAGCCGATGCGGTCGACGAGATGCTGGCGCGCGAATGCCGCTGGGACCCGGATTGCTGGGTGGTGGAGTTGGAAACCGACGAGATCGGTGATCTCCTGCCGATGGCGGATGCCGGCGGAACGGCCTGAGGGGGCCGGCTTCCCGAACGTCGCTTTAACGCTGGCGCGCCTTCAGCACCTGCCGGCTGTGTTCGTCTATGGTCTTGAGGATCGACGAGACGGGCTTGATCGCCTGAGGCTTTGTTGAAGCCGCACCGTTCTTGTCTTCGTCGCCCGGATGGCCGGGATGGAAAGTGTAGCTGTCGGCTCGGCGCCAGGTGTCGACCCGCTCCTCGCATTCGATCGGATCGAGGCTTTCGATCAGCCGCGCGGCCCGCGACAGGCCGCCCTCGTCGCGGGCGAGATGCGGATAGAGGCTCTTCAGTACGAAGGCGATTTCGTCCTGCGCCATGGCCACGCCGACAAGCGTGGTGGCAAGCTGGCGGCCGGAAATATCGAGCAGGATGCGCTCGGCCAGCCAGTGGCTGGAAGACAGGGTGTCGGCGAGCGTCGAGGCAAAAAGGCTCGCTTCGCGATTGCGGGCAAAGCGCACCAGAAGCGCCTCCTGCAGGGAGGTAATGGTTCTCAGGCCCAGGCGGTCGGCAGGCGGCCGGTTCACATGAGCGGCCAGCCGCTTGATTTCACCGCGCAGCTTTTCCTCACGTTCCATGCGGGAAGCTTCGTCCGGGGAAACGGCCTCTGTTATCGGCTCGGCCGGAGGTTCGGTGGCGGTGGCCTTCGGCATGGCTGCCGGCTTTTCAGCCGGCTTCGGCGCTATCGCGCTCGCTGCCGCGGCCGGTTGCTCCACCGGCATCCGCTTCTTCGGCGTGTCGAGATGGCGCATCCCGACCAGCGCGTCGATTACCGTTGGCGAGAGCGCTTCCCGCTTGACGATGGCGCGGGCATGCGCCGGCCCTTGCGTGCGGGCAACCATGATCAGGATATCGTCGGAAAGGCAGGGCGAAGACGCCAGAAACGGTGCGGCGATGGCTATCGGCTGGGAGGCGATGAAGAGTGCTACCGCCGTCGGAACCGTGGGGCATTGGGAAAGGGCCGCGACCGCCTGACGTTTCGCTTCCTCGCTGGACGCATGGAAAAGCGGGGTGAACAGTTCCGCAAACTGCCTGAGCTCGGACTTGGTAGGGAAGGCGATCTCCTCGAAACTGGTGACGGTGGCCATCAGCACTACGTCCTTCTTCCTTACGCCCACCGGATTTTCCAGCTCACGAAAACGACTGTTCACGACACGACCCACACTAACGCAATACCCGTGTTTCAGATTAGAACGAATTTGTTAGCAAGCTGTTAACTAAGGTGTGGCCAAATCAGGGCATGGAGGTGCATAGGTATGATTCGTGTATCTCTAATTTAGTGCAGTTGACGTGCCCCTCGCGGTGGGCCGCTTCCACCTCCGTCGGGCCGTGCTGAGAAAGGCACGATTGGCTCCGGCCTATGGACCGCATGGCATTGCCGTCCGCCGGAGATGTGCTGGCCCTTCGGGACAAGGGCAGGATGAGATCGCACTCCTCATCCGTCTCGATCTGGAAAACGGAGACGAGAATGGCGGAAATTATCAGGATCAAGGACCGGTTGTCTTTGTCGGACAGGCGCGTGCGACGGGATGGAATGGCGGCCGAAGTGCTGTTGTTCACCGGCATCAGATACGAACGTTACGAGCAGCAGAGGAAGAAGGACAATCGCCTTCCGGCCTTGCCCCGCCCTGTGGACGGCGGCATGGACCAGAGGCCCTGAGGCCTGCTGCCTGAACATTTAAGGATGGTATTCGGCGCGAACCCGCCGAAACCGCAACGGTTTCATGCGGCCCGGAAAACTTCGTCTCAAAGTCCTTCGACCGGCGCGCAGACGGCGTCTTCCAGGAAGGATGCGGCCTGTTCCTCAAGGCTTGCTTGCGGAGCCATGGCTCTGAGCACCGCATAGCCGGTATTGCTCTTCGCCTCGACGATGATCGATTCCGTCAGCGCCGCGACCGGCGTCTTGCGGATGCGTGCCATCTGCACCGGGTTGGCCACGAGAACATCCAGGTTGCCCGAAACCGAGGTGCGGTCGTTCATGCTGAAGATTTCATTGGAATTGGCGTCGTAGAGCGCCAGAGACCAGAAGGCCGGCCCGCGCGGTGCCAGCAGCCGGAGCGGCCGCCGCTCCACATCGAAGTGACAGACGGCCACCTTGAGATAGGGATCGCCATTGGCAAGGCCCGCCGTATCCGGCTTGTCGGCCAGCGCATAGAAACGGTTCGAGTTGCCCTCCGCCTTCACCCGCGTATAGGCGTCGCGGCCGGTATAATGCGGTAGCGAGAGAATGATGATGATGTGGAGCACCACGGCGCCCACGAGGCCGGTGGCGACGGCATAGAGAAGCTTATTCATTGCCGCACCCGATCGTCTCGACCCTGGGCATTTCAAGCCCGATCAGCCCCGAACTGCCGGCGGCCGGCGTGTCGAGCAGCGTCAGCACCAGCGAGAAGCGCCCGGCATCGGGCAGGGCCAGCCAGTTGCCCGGCTGTGCCGTCGGCGATATCGCGATCTCGAAGCTGCCGTCCGGCTTGCGCAGGATGCTCTGCGAATTGTGCGAGCCCGGAAGCTCGGCGCGGGTCGCAAGCGGCCGGCCGGCGGCATCCGCCGCATAAAGCGTCCAGAAACGGGCGACCGGCGTGCGCCCGACAATCCTGTAGCTGCAGGTGCCGATGAGCTGGTGGCCGTTCTCGTCATGGGAGGCTGTAAACGTCAGCCCTTCCGCCGTGCCATAGAGCAGCCGCCCGGCCTTCGCCCTGTGGGATTTCGCGTAAGGGTCGGCTGCATCCGTCTGCGCCTGCGGGAATGCGCTCCACACCCCAAGCCGGATCGCGCCGAACCCGACGGAAGCATTGAGCACCGAAAGCGCCGACAGGATCCCGCCGCCAAAGGCGATCACCAGAGCAACGGCGATGAGCAGTGGAACACGGAACACGACTGGCTCTGGACCCTCTTGAGATACAACGCGGCCCGCCCCGCCGCTGGGTTCCAGCGGTATCACTGATTCTGGGGAAGGGGAAGGCGAGGGCGGGAGGGAGGTGGAATCGTGGGCGGCCGTAATCGATCAAAAGCCTTGAGTTACATGAACCCGGTCATCGGCGAGGGAGACGCGATGTCTCCCTTTGTTATCGATTTCATTCCTTGGAGTCGACAAATGCGCAACCAGCCAACTACTCATTCTCCTGCTTCGGTCCATATATGGTATGAACAAGGGGACAGCAGACAGGTAGTCCTGTGCGACAAACCATAGGCAACTACAGACATGGATTTTGAGTTTGACGCCGATGGATTCTTAACAAAACGCAGCAGCGATCTCGAGGATGGTATCCGAGCCGCTTATTGCCCTCTATTTGCGGGTGCGAGAAATATTAATCGAGACTGCCATGATCTGCTCTTCTCTGCTACCGTTCGAAATCATGATCATCGGGCGGTAATAATTGCGACGCTTTTCATGCGATGTCTCGATCACTATCAAGCGACAATCATATTGCTCGGGAGGGGTGTAATTCCTGATGCAAAAGTTACGCTTCGAGCACTTGTTGAATGTATTTTCAAAATGCGAGCAGTTTCCATCAATTCAAGTTCTCTGGAAATTTTCATTAAACAAGATCTATTGTATAGACTGAAATCGATGAATAACGCGCGTAATAATAGCTATTCTAATATTGATGAAGCGCGTTCCAAGATTACAGATGATGATATTGCTCAACTAAAAGCCGAGGTTAAACGGCGAGGGGCAAAGGAGATTAAAATTGTCGAGTGGAGCAGGCTCGCAGACATGCATGAGTGGTATATTGCCCACTATACCCTGCTAAGCGATGCCATTCATACACCTGTGCGAGAGTTGGAGGCATATCTGGTTTTGGGAGAGGATAGCGAAATAAAGCAATTGCGGTATGCCCCTGCACTGGATGACATCCCGCTTCTACTTCTCACCGCAGCCCAGTGCCTTTTGATCGGAGCGTCGTCTTTCGATAAAACGTTTGAGTTAGGTTTTGGGCCAAAAGGAGATGCGCATAGCAGGTTTGTTGAGGCCGGGTTTCGATCACTTGAAGAAGCCGACAGCTAAAATCTGCGATGTATCCTGCAAAAAAATAAATGAGCGAGGGTATGATGCGAGTGAAATTTCCAGCTTTGATGTTTGTGGGAGCGCTGGCGGCAAATTCCTTCGTTGCAGAAACTGGTCTCGCCAATGAGGCGACGGAAATTTTCGAATGCGCTGAGCTGGCACAATGGGCGGACCGCGATCAAGATACGTATCGTTTCGCGATATTGGGATATGAAGAAGCTCTAAAATCAGTTTCGGAAGGCATCGAACTTAGCAAGCAAGCCGCACAGGATAAGCCAAATTTCACTGCCGAACGCTCGCCCGAATTTTGGGCCGGTATGTGGTATGGGGCCGCGTCCCAAACAGTAAGAGACTGGTTGCAAGCCCAGTACCCATTGCAGGCAAGGCAGGGAGCTGGTGCATCGGAACGGGTTACCACGGCAGTTCGCCAAGCCATTGCATGGAAGCCGATTGCAGATCTTGAGTTTCGGCAGAGAGGCTGTGAACTATACCTACTAACTAGTAGTAATCGGTGATTACGGTGGCCTCAAGCCGCGTCGATCCGCTCGCATTCGGCCGGCGGGCCGAAGCGCCAGGCGTTGCGGCCGTTGTCCTTGACGGCGTAGAGGCCGCGGTCGGCGGCGTTGAGGGTGGCGGCGAAGCTTGGTTCATTGGCGATCGAGCCGCAGCCGATGCCGATGCTGATGGTGACGTGTCGGTTGCGGTCGCCGGTGTGGGCGTGTTCGATGGCAAGCGATCGCACGGCCCGGCGCATGCGCTCGGCGAACATACCGGCGCGGGCGGGGTCCGAAAGCGGCATCAGCGCCAGGAATTCCTCGCCGCCATGGCGTGACAGGTGGATCGAATCCGGCAGTTCGCGGCGCATGCAGTCGGCAACGGCCCTGAGGCAGGCATCGCCGGCATTGTGGCCGTAATTGTCGTTGAAGGCCTTGAAGTTATCGATGTCGATCAGCAGCAGCGCCGATTGGGCGAGGTCCTCGCTCCTGTACCAGCGGCGCAGCCGCGCCAGCTCGGCTTCGGCCCCGCGCCGGTTGGGAAGCTGGGTCAGAGGGTCGGTCGCCGAGAGACGTTCCAGCTCGCCGTTCTGCCGGGAAAGCTCGCGCTTCAGCGCCTCGTTTTCATGCGCCTGCAGAAAGGCGATCTGGCGTTCCGCCTCCAGCTGATGGCTGGAGATCAGCGTCAGCGTCACCGTCGGCAGGTAGAGGGCGAGGTGATAGAGCACGTAGTCCAGGGTGACGCCCTTCAGGAACCAGATGAAGCCGTAGTTGATGAGGAAGCAACAAAGCGTCGCGTAAAGCGTGATTGCCAGCGGCGCGCGAACCGCGATGGTGACGACCATCTGGAACACCGCCGCGGCATAATAGTAATGCAGCGCCGCCGGACTTTCGCTCGACACCAGCACAATGCACCAGACGATGTTTCCGGCGATGACGACGGCAAGCGTCGCCGCCTCCTTGTGGGCGATCGGCCGGCGGCCGCTCTGGTAATGGCTGAGCCCCAGCGCCAGCGGCAGGATCACGCCGAAGCGCAGGCCGATTGACAGCCAGACGATGTCGCCGAGCAGCAATACGTCGATTGCCGCATAGAACATGTAGAACAGGGCGATTGTGAAGGTGGTCTGGTTGAGCGACTGGCTGCGGACATCCGAACGGTCGCGTTCGTAAGCCGACCTTTGTTCGGTCGTCAGACGCGGGCGCGGGTCCAGGCCAAGCCAGTTGTCCATCGAGTTTCACCGAAAGCGCGAAAGAAATGAGAAACTCCGTTCAGGAGCGGCGCAACAAATAGGTCGATCGACTTAATCAGACTTTAAAGCAACGAAAATCCACCCCCTTTTCAGGGCGTCCGGCCGTGATTGGTTAATGCCGGGTAAACGACCGCCGGAATGGCGTGCTCATCTGTGATTTCTGTCAATTTTGAGGGGTTTTTGCTGTCTCATTCCGTGCCGCGCAATTCGACGCTGGCAAGCTTCTGGACGGTCCGGGGAATGGGTTTTGCTTCCTTCATCATGCGGGCGATATCGCGAATCAGCCGGGTCGAGCCGGATGACAGCGAGCGCGGGCGAACAGGGGCCGGCAGCGCGGCCTCGCCGTCCTTCGGCTTGGCGCTTGCCACCTTCTCGCCGGTTACTTCCTTGCCCGGATTTTCGAAGCCGGGAATGGGGCGAAGGTCGATGCCCTGATGGGCATAATCCATCAGCTTCTTGAAGGTCATCGCCGGCAGCGAGCCGCCGGTCATGTTGTTGGACGAGGTATAGTCGTCATTGCCGAACCAGACGGCGGCGGCATAGTTGCCGGTGAAGCCGCAGAACCATGCGTCGCGATAGGCCTGCGTGGTGCCGGTCTTGCCGCCAGTCAGCACGCCGTCCACGGCGGCGCGTCGCGCGGTGCCGATATAGGGAACCTTGGTCAGCATCTGCAGCATGGAATGCGCCGCCTGCTCGGAGAGCACCCGCTGCGGCGCCGGTTCGTCGCGATCGAAATCGTAGAGCACGTCGCCATTGTAGTTCATGATCTGCTGGATGCCGTGGCGGCGCGACTGATAGCCGCCTGTCGGGAACACGGCATAGGCTGTCGCCTGGTCGAGCACGGTCACTTCCGACGTGCCGATCGGGATCGTCACGTCCTTGCGGATGGGGGTCTCTACGCCGAATTTCTTGGCTTCCGCCATGATGTCGTTGATGGCGTTGGGGCCGAGCTTTTCCTTGGCGAGACGGACCGGGATGGTGTTGATCGACTTGACCAGCGCCGTCTCGATATTGATGCGGCCGGCATAGCTGTTGCCGTAGTTCTTCGGGCTCCAGTTGCCCCAGGAAATGGGGCCGTCGGTGATCGGTGTCTCGGGGGTGAGGCCGCTCTCCATCGCCAGCGAATAGGTGTAGATCTTGAACGACGATCCCGGCTGGCGCAGCGCCCGCGTGGCGCGGTTGAACTGGCTTTCGCCATAGTCGCGCCCGCCCACCATGGCGCGCACCGCGCCGCCGTTCTCGATCATTACCAGCGCGCCCTGCTTGACGTGATAGGCCTCGCCATATTCGCGAAGGCTGGAGGCGACGGATTCTTCCGCCGCCTTCTGCAGGCCGGTATCGACGGTGGTGCGCACCACCAGCGAATGATCCGGGAACCTCGCCGCGATCCGCTGCACCTCGTCGAAGGCCCAGTCGAGGAAGAAATCGGGTGCCTCCGCCTCACCGCGGTCGACGACGGTCGCCGGGTTGCGCCGCGCCGCGATCACCTGACCCTCGGTCATGATGCCGCTCTGCACCATGTTGGAGAGCACTTCGTTGGCGCGCCCACGGGCGGCCGGCAGGTTGACATGCGGTGCATATTTCGCCGGCGCCTTGAACAGGCCGGCCAGCATGGCGCTTTCGGCAAGCGTCACCTCGGTAATCGGCTTGCCGAAATAGAACTGCGAGGCCGCCGCCGCCCCGAAGGTGCCGCCGCCCATATAGGCGCGGTCGAGATAGAGCGAGAGAATTTCCTTCTTGCTGAGATTGGCTTCGAGCCAGAGCGAGAGGAATGCTTCCTTGATCTTGCGCTCGATCGAGCGTTCATTGGTGAGGAACAGGTTCTTGGCGAGCTGCTGGGTCAGCGTCGAGCCGCCCTGCACGACGGAGCCGGCCTTGGCGTTCTCGCTCATGGCGCGGATCAGGCCGAGGAAGTCGATGCCGAAGTGATCGAAGAAGCGCCGGTCCTCGGTCGCCAGAACCGCCTTGATCAGGTGATCCGGCAGTTCGTCGATCGGTACCGAGTTCTCGTGGATGATGCCGCGATGGCCGATCTGGTTGCCGTAGCGGTCGAGAAAGGTGACGGCGAAGTTGTCGTGGTTGCGCCAGTCCTTCTTGGTTTCCTCGAAGGCCGGCTGCGCAAGCGCCAGAAGCACGACGAAACCCGCGGTGCCGAGCGTCATGCCTTCGCCGAGCACTTCGAAGAACAACCGCTTGAGACCGCGCACCCGGAAACGGCGGAAGAAGATGGTGATGTCTTCCCAGGTCTCGGTAAAGCGGAATCCGGCATTCCACAGCGTGGAGTCGATCCAGCTGTCGATACGCAACAGGATATGGCGCTTGAGGCGCGGCTTTTTTTCCGGTTCTGACGGCAGGTTGTCGGCCACGCGAATGCTTCCCAGGAATGCTGCGGACAGGGCCCGCGACTGTCTATCTCGGGCCTTCCGACATGGGCTCCCGGCCGCAAGTCCCGTGATCCCAGGTCGCCCGACCCTTGACGCGACCGCCGGCAGGGGCCAAGAGCATGGCGAACCGGCCGGCAAATCGGTGAATGCTGATAGATTGTCGATTTGTACGCAAAGAACAAGAAAAAAGCGGGGCATGATCTGCCCCGGTGACGGGCGATGACCGAGCTACCTTACTGGAAGACCAAGACCCTTGCCGAAATGACCCTTTCCGAATGGGAAGGGCTGTGCGACGGCTGCGGCCTCTGTTGTCTCAACAAGCTGGAGGATTGGGACTCCGGTGACGTGGTGTTCACTTCCGTTGCCTGTCGCCTGCTCGACGGGGAAAGCTGTCGCTGCAAGGATTATGAAAACCGCAAGGCGACTGTGCCGGACTGCATCCAGCTCACCGTCAAGGGCGTGGACGAGATCGGCTGGCTGCCGCCCACCTGCGCCTATCGCCTGATCGGCGACGGCGAGGACCTTTACTGGTGGCACTACCTCGTTTCCGGCGACCGCGAAACCGTCCACGCCGCCGGCATCTCCGCCCGCGGACGCACGGTCTCCGAAGAGGATGTCGATGTCGAGGACTTCGAGGACTATGTCGTCGATTGGCCGCTGACCGTAGGCGAGAAGGCGAAACTGGATCGATAGCCACATGCTTTGCCGCGCGGTGTGCGTCCGAGGCGAAGCGGAGGCCGTCAGCCCTGGAGGGCATGAACGGCTGTCGTGTCTTTGACCCACCGTCTCAGGTCGGCGGCGATTTCTCCCACCCATCCAGCGCCGTCTGCAGGGACTTGAGGTGGGAGGTTGCCTGCTGGACCAGCGTCGTGTTGCTGTCCGGCGCCTGCAGGGCGATCCGTTCCTGCATCTGTTCGCTCAGCCATTTCGCGTATTCGGTATAGGCGTTATCGACGGTGACCTTGCCATAGTTCCGGATAATGCATCTGGCGTTGCCGATCATGGCCTGCAGCGCCCGGCGTCCGTCGGGATCGATTTCGGCGCGTTCCGTGCTGTCGAAGCCGAGCATCGTGTCGCTGATGGCCCTTGCCCGCAGGCAGGCGGAGATGCGCTTGCCCGAGGAAAAGCCACCGATATCCTCGTTGATCCTGTTGACCACCACCTGATACTGCGTCGAGCGCGCAAGCCGCAGTTCCCCGATGATCTTGGTGGCCTCCTGGGCGATCTTGGGCGGAACGGCCGCATCGGGCGAGCCGAGCTGTTTCGACAGCCATTCCATGGCGGTGGTCACCTCGTCGTCCGGCTGGAAGAACCGGTTGTTCGCCAGTTCCTTTGAGGTCAGGAGAAAATAGAAGGCGGTGTCGATATCATCCGGATCGACCTGGGTTCGCCAGCTGCTCAGCTCGGCATTGAGCTGCCTCCAGATGAGCCGGGCGTGCTGGTTCAGAACCATCATATTCGCCGCGTTGAGATAGACCCTGGCTTCGCGACGCAGCTGCTGGACGGAGTTGGTTTGCGGGTCCGGCTTGATGAGTGTGGCCTGAAACGGCGCCGGCGCCTTTTCGTCCCAGAAATAGGGAATGTTGAAATTGGCCCTGAACTGCTCCCGGTCCGCAGCCGAGGCGGTCAGGCGAACCTTTGCGAAAAACGCCTCGGGCTGCTTGAACGTGATTTTCCACACGCCATCGGTAACCGGCTCGTTCTGGATATCCTGCGATACCAGATCCAGCGTCGCGGCATCGACATCCTTGAGCTTGTGATCCACCGCCTGAACTTCCAGCTGTCCGGCCGACAGTGGCGCAGCGTTGAGGCTGAGAAGGAGGCCGAGGGCAGGAAGGCGGAACGTCATGCGGGTTTCCATCCGATCAGTTGTGACACGTAAAGGATCTGCAGGGACAGGATGCCGCCGATCACGCCCTTGACGAGCGTTGCCTGCGCAGGCGTTCCGGCGACGGAGTTCAGGGCGTCCAGATAGGGAGAGACGGAGCAGGCAATCACCACGATGAGGGAGAGAGCTGCCCCGACCAGCAGCAGGAACAGAATGAAGCCTCCTGTCCAGTTCAGGCTTGTCCCTGCCTTCCATGGCGTGCTCGCCGTATCGATCCGGAAGCAGACGGCGCCGACGATGAGGGGCAGCGCCGTGGTGGCGGCCGCCGCAAGCTGCCCTATCGTACTCGACAGCGGGATGGAGATCACGGCGAAGAAGGTCCGGGCCAGTTCCAGCATTTCTCCGTGCAGCAATATCGAGTGTTTTCGCATGATGACGGTCGCAATGACGATGCCGGGCACGCAGGCCTCGAAAATGAAGACCAGAATAAGCAGGGTCTGCGCAATTCGCCGGATGGCGCGGTCTGTGATCAAACTGGTCATGTCGTCAGCCTGTCCTTCCGCTCGAGCTAGGCGACGTAAGCGCCGTGCACCCATCCGGTCGAAAACGGCACACCGTTTTTCATGACCGATACCAGCAGCCATCGGCCGCGGCGTTCCAGCGGTTGCAGCAGGGTGCCGCGGGCAAGCAGGGAGACCGTCGGAAACTCGGTCGACGGGCCGGAGCGCAGGTTGAGCCCTTCATCCACGATGACGGAGAGTGTGTCGCTGTCGTTCGATGAGCGGTCATCGCCGAGCACCTGCGCCCGAAATTTCTGCATGTCGAAGGCCGGGCCGGGGTCCCATTTGCGGGTCGGCGCGATGTCGTCATGGCCGACGATTTCATCCACGCCATAGGCATCTACGATGGCGCGGGCGACCTCCACGGCGGCATCGATCTGCTCGGCCGGATATGGCTCCCAGCCGATCAGGCCCGGGGTTTCATCCGGGTTGCCGTTCTTGTGCTGGGCGAGGACGGGATCGGCGATCGGAGCGCCGGTATAGCTGCGCCAGCCGGAGGCGCTCTTCTGAAGATAGCCCCAGTTGGAAAGCTCGATGCCGAAGGAATGGCGGTTGAGGCCTTCCAGCCTGTTACCGTGCCGGTCGCGCCAGGAGGACGCCCCGGCATGCCAGGCACATTCCTCGAAGGACACACACTGGATGATGGAGCCGTCCCGATCGATGACCACATGCGCCGACGAACCGGGATTCTGCTTGCTACGGAACCATTCAGCGCTCGAGGCGGCGCTGGAGCCATAGGTGAAATGCATCACGAGGATCTTCGGCTGGTTGCCGTCGAATGAGGATTTGTATGGCGAGGGTACAACGGGCACCGCTCGGCCGTCCTTACGCACCATTCCCCTGGAAATACTGACTGCCACGGCGTCCCCCTTCAACGGTCAAGGCATCTGTACTGCATGAGAAATGTAAAACACGCTTTACGTGCTTTGACAATTAAATAAATCCATAGGTAGAGTTCACGTCGATATCGACGACAGGTTGCAGGATGGGTTTGCGGCCGCGTAATGGAAGGGAAGGGATGCACGACTTTTGACATTCGGGCGACGCGGTCTTGCGAACGGCGTTGGAGGTCTGGGGACCCGCTTCCTTTTGTCCCGTCATGATCTTGAAAAAATCCTGCCTTGCCCCTTGACCCTCCCATGATGGGAAGGTCCATCTATGGTGCGGTTCTCCACCGGGCGTGACAGGCGCGGGGAGGGGTGTGGCGATGGATTTCGGGCCTTGCCGGGACGGATCGGGCGAATGCTGATCCGGCGATGGCGCAATGGGCCCAGAGGTGACGATGATGAACGAGATGCCGAGAAACAAAGCGCCGGCCGCCCAGCCGATCATCCTGCCGGTCGAGGGCATGACCTGCGCCTCCTGCGTCAAGCGGGTCGAGAAGGCTGCCGCCAAGGTGCCGGGGGTTGCGGCAAGCGCCGTGAACTTTGCCACCGAAACGCTGAGCGTGACGCCGGGGCCCGGTTTTTCGGCTGAGGCTCTGGTCAAGGCGGTGCAGGATGCGGGCTATGAGGCGAAGGCCGAGACGGTGACGCTCGATATCGAGGACATGACCTGCGCCTCCTGCGTCTCAAGGGTGGAAAAGGCCCTGAAAAGCGTGCCGTCCGTCGAGAGCGCGGCCGTCAACCTTGCAACCGGCAAGGCGGTGGTGACAGTGCTTGGCGGCAGAAGTGCCGTTCCCGCTCTCACAAAGGCGGTCGAGAGGGCCGGCTACAAGGCGAAGCTGCAGGCCGAGGCCGGCGAGACGGATACCCACGAGGAAGCCAAGGAACGAGAGATCTCCCGCCTGACGCGTGATTTCTGGACAGCGCTGGTGTTTTCGCTGCCGCTCTTCGTGATGGAGATGGGCAGCCACATCTATCCGCCGCTGCATCACAGGCTGATGGACATCTTCCCCGGCAACCTCCTGAATTACATCCAGTTTATGCTCGCGACGCTGGTGCTTTTCGGCCCCGGCCGCCGTTTCTTCGTCAAGGGCGTTCCGGCGCTTTTGCGCGGCGGGCCGGACATGAATTCGCTGGTCGCGATCGGCACCGGTGCCGCCTATCTCTATTCGCTGGCGACCACCTTCGCGCCTGACGCGCTGCCCTATGAGGCGCGGCACGTCTATTACGAGGCGGCGACCGTGATCGTGACGCTGATCCTGCTCGGGCGGCTGCTGGAAGCGCGCGCAAAGGGCCGCACCGGGGCTGCGATCAAGAAGCTTGCCGGCCTGCAGGCCAAGACCGCCCGCGTCGAGCGCGATGGCGTAACACTGGATATCGCCGCGTCCGACGTGGTGGCCGGCGATGTCGTGGTGGTGCGTCCGGGCGAGCGCATTCCGGTCGACGGCAGCGTGATCGACGGTGCCTCCCATGTGGACGAGGCGATGATTTCGGGCGAACCCGTGCCGGTCGAGAAGACTGCCGGCGCAACCGTGATCGGCGGCACGATCAACGGCAAGGGTTCCTTTCGGTTCAGGGCCGAGAGGGTCGGTTCCGACATGATGCTCTCGCAGATCATCCGCATGGTGGGCGAGGCGCAAGGCGCGAAACTGCCGATCCAGATGGCGGTCGACAAGGTGACGGGCTGGTTCGTTCCGGCGGTGATCGGCATTGCCGTGCTGACATTTTTCGTCTGGCTCTTCGTCGGGCCGGAGCCGGCCTATACCTACGGGCTCGTTGCTGCCGTCGCCGTTCTCATCATCGCTTGCCCCTGCGCCATGGGGCTTGCCACGCCGACCTCGATCATGGTCGGTACGGGCAGGGCCGCCGAACTCGGCGTTCTCTTCCGCAAGGGCGAGGCGCTGCAGACGCTGAAGGATGTCGATACCGTCGTGATGGACAAGACCGGCACGATCACCAAGGGCCGGCCGGAACTGACCGATATCGCGGTTGCCGAGGGCTTCGAGGAGGACAGGGTGCTGGCGCTGGCCGCAAGCCTTGAGGCGCGCTCCGAGCATCCCGTGGCCGAGGCCATCGTGAAGGCCGCAATTGCGCGGGGGCTTGCGGTCGAAGCGTCCGACACCGTCGAGGCGGTTGCGGGCTACGGTATCGCCGGCAGGGTTTCCGGCGTCACGGTGACGGCCGGTGCCGACCGCTACATGGCAAGGCTCGGCCTCGACGTATCGATCTTCGGCGAGACGGCGGCACGGCTGGCATCGGAGGGCAAGACGCCGCTCTATGTCGCGCTCGACGGCCGGCTTGCCGCCGCGATTGCGGTTGCCGATCCGTTGAAGCCGACCAGCATTCAGTCCGTCAAGGCATTGAAGGCGCTGGGATTGTCGGTAGTCATGGTGACGGGCGACAATCGCCGGACGGCGGAAGCGATCGGGCGGGCGACCGGGATCGACGAAGTGGTGGCGGAAGTGCTGCCCGAGGGCAAGGTGAAGGCGATCGAGGCACTGCGCGAGAAGGGCCGCAAGGTGGCCTTCATCGGCGATGGCATCAACGACGCGCCCGCACTGGCCAGCGCCGATACCGGCATTGCGATTGGAACCGGAACGGATGTCGCCATCGAAAGCGCCGACGTGGTGCTGGTCGGCGGCGACCTCTCGGGCGCGGTGCATGCCGTGGAAATCAGCCGCAAGGTGATCCGCAATATCGGCCAGAATCTTTTTTGGGCCTTTGGCTACAACATATTGCTGATCCCGGTTGCGGCGGGCATCCTCTACCCGCATTTCGGGATCATGCTCTCGCCAATGGTGGGCGCCGCAGCCATGGGGCTTTCGAGCGTCTTCGTCCTGACCAATGCGTTGCGATTGAAGCGGGCTACCGTGACGGACATCAGCACGGCGGGGGCTATGTGATGCGGGCGGTTGTGAAGGAAGGCCATCGGGCTGGGAAACTGGGCATGAAAACGGAAAGGAAAGGAGTGACGCATGAACATCGGTGAAGCTTCTCACGCCTCCGGCGTTTCGGCCAAGATGATCCGCTATTACGAGGAAATCGGTCTGGTTCGCCCGGCCATGCGCACGGCCAGCAATTACCGCGTCTATGGTGACGACGAGGTGAACCGGCTGCGCTTCGTTCGGCGCTCCCGCGACCTCGGCTTCTCGCTGGACGAGACGGAAAAGCTGCTGGCGCTCTGGGCCGACAAGGAAAGGGCGAGCAGCGAGGTGAAGAAGCTGGCACTGGACCACATTACCGAACTCGAGGAAAAGATCGCCTCGATGAAGGCCATGGTGGCGACGCTGAGCGATCTCGCGGAAAGCTGTCACGGCGACCACCGGCCGAGCTGTCCGATCCTCGCGGATCTGGCCGGCAGCGGCAAGACGCCGCGCCAGTGCGACAGCTGACCCTGCATTTTGTCTATTGACCTTCCCATGATGGGAGGGTGCAAGAGAAACGGATCCGATGCGTCGGAAACGGAAGGAAGATGACGATGAACGAGATTGTACGCTTTGCGGTGGAAGACATGACCTGCGGCCATTGCGAGAAGGCCGTGACCAAGGCTCTGGGCGAGGCCCTGCCGGGTGCTGCCGTGACGATCGACCTGAAGGGACACGAGGTTTCCGTGGCCGGCGACGCTGCCAAGGCCGAGGAAGCGATACGCGAGGCCGGCTATACGCCGGTCCGGAAAAGCGCCTGACGGCGCAGGCCCTGGCGCATCGAGCTTTCCGAAGATCGGGATCGATTTTCGGAGAGCTTGATGCGCAGATTCAATAATTCGGAGCGTCTTTTGTGCGTCCTGATGGACGCACGGCGCTCCAGGGTAAGGGGTCCGAAAACGGCCGGGAGCGATCCCGGCCGTTTTCTTTTTGTGGGTTGGCTTTGTTCTTCAATGGATTGAGAACGAAAAAGACGGAGCGCTGTGCGCCCGCTAGTCCAGTTTGCCGCACCATGTCTTTCCGTCGTTTTCATGCTTGCGGCAATCCGAAATCTTCATGTATATGAATTTATATATGTTTTGATTGAAAGGGCGACCGATGAGCAAGGACTATCTCGACATCACGAAGGAAATTTCAAACGGTATCAAGACCTTGCGCAAGGATATTCCCGACGTCATGGCCGGCTTCTCCGCCATGGCGCAGGCTGCCACCAAGGCTGGCGCGCTGGACAAGAAGACCAAGGAACTGGTGGCGCTCGGCATCGCGATCTCCACCCGCTGCGATGGCTGCATCGGCTTCCATACCGAAACGCTGGTCAAGCTCGGTTGCACCAAGGCGGAATTCGAGGAAACGCTGGGCATGGCGGTCTACATGGGCGGCGGCCCGTCGCTGATGTATGCAGGTCACGCGATGACGGCATGGGAACAGTATGGCGGGGCGGCGGAGTAAGGAAACGGGTGCGATCCGCCCAGTATTGGCGGTTCTCCGGCGGAGGCCTCGACGCTAGGTTGAGCCTCTGTCTTATGAGGAGTCCCTGCCATGCGTCGCATTGTCCCGATCCTGCTTTTTCTCGTCGGCATGCCTTTCGCGGCGAATGCGGCCGAGCCGAACTTCTACGAAAAGGAGATCGGTTCGATCAAGGATTGCGACGCGATTTTTACCGCCAATACGCCGGACTGGAAAAACCGGCCGGAATTCATCACGCGTAACCTCTCGGGTGGACGCAAACAGGTCGTGCAATGCCTGCCCGACGGCGTCGTCGAACTCTATTGCGATCCGCAGAACCGTCACTCGATGGCTGCGGTGCTGGAAGGCGAGACGCTGCCGGCCTGCAGCAAGATCACGCCCGGCATCAAGGTTCGTAACGTGGATACGCTGATTGCCCGATAGGGGCGATACGGCCTTTCGACGTGATCTCACGGCGAGGGCCGTTCAGCGGGGGAGTTCCGTTGCGGACAAAATTCAACAAATAGGAAAAATATCCTTTATGGCGCGAGCCATGGCGGTAACCGTCCGAAAACGGCCGGGAGCGATTCCTGCCGGTTTCTTGTGGGGACCGCACCAAATACCGACGGTCCTCTCGGAATTGGGCTCTCGTGGTCGATGCTACACGTTTGCGTGCATGCTGATGTCGGGTTTTGCTATCCAAGGGTTGTGAAAAATTAAGAGAGCCCCGGTAGGTTATGCAATCTCTCGGTGTGTTTTTGTTTTGGCCTGCTCCTGAAGCGGACAGGTCTCGGCTGGAGGTTCCACGTCCTCCAGACGTCAGTTTGTTGGATCAGATAATTTTCTCAGTTTTTTTGGAATGCAGATGAAGCACCTTTATGGACTGGACATTTTGCGCGTGGTTGCCGCCCTTTCGGTCATGCTCTACCATTTTGCTTTTCGTGGGGAAGCCGCCGGTGAACTGCCGTCCCTCGACCTTCCCGAACTCCTGAAGACGGTCGCCCGCTATGGCTATCTGGGCGTCAGCATGTTCTTCATCATCAGCGGGTTTGTAATCTCCTATTCTGCCGAGGACCGAAAACCGTACGACTTTCTCGTCTCCAGATTTGTTCGCATTTATCCGACATTTCTTATTCTCATGAGCCTCACGGCGGCGACGATCGCGCTCTCCGGCAACCCGCAGTTTCACATCGACCTGAAGCAATATGTTGCGAATGTTCTCGTCTTTTCCCTCATACTGGGAGAGCCATTCGTGGACGGCGTATATTGGTCGATCGTGCTGGAGATCGTGTTCTATGGCTGGATCTTCCTGCTCATCGCACTTGGACAGTTTCGGCACATCCTGAGTATTCTGCCGATCTGGATTGCCTTTTCATTTGTCAACGAAGTCTTCATTGGCTCGGAGAACCTGCAAAACCTGTTCATTACCGAATATAGCGGCTTCTTTTCGCTGGGGATTGTCATCAACAAGCTGAAGCGTAAGATTTCCCTCTACGGGATCGCGCTGTTCTTCATGGCCGGCGCCTATTCCCTGTTCACGGCTCTTTCAGGCGCGGCCTGGTACGAGGAAGCCTATTCTGTTGATTTCTCAAGGGAAGTGATCGCGGGGATCATATTTGCATCCGTTGCCGTTTTCTTCCTGTTCATCAATTTGAAGATCGACAGCAGATACTGGCCTGTAGCGCGCCTTCTCGGAGGGGCCACCTATGCGCTCTACCTCGTCCATCAGAATATCGGCTATATCGCAGTGACAGCCTTGCTGGACCGGTTCTCTGCGGGCAGCGCGATTGCGATAGTTTCCACTGCGTTCATCGTGTTTTCCCTTCTGTTCCATCTCTTGGTCGAACGAAGGTTGAACACATTGATCAAGCGGTATCTTCTAGGCTTTTTCACTCCCAAGACCCGGACGGCTTGACGTCGCTTCCGGTCTTACGGGCAACATCGGGACGTTGCCGATAGTGCGCCTTGAGACCCCGCACACGCCTGGGAGCGCACTTCGGCGGGCGGCACGCTATTCAGGCCAGTCGAAGCGACGCTACGAGTAGGCCGGTTTAAAGGGTACGATAGACTGAATTCAGGAGATAGGAAAATAATCCTTGACAGCGTGACGGTGGTTTGATAGGGTTCAGGCATCGTCGGAGAGTTGCGGCTGGAGCGGAAGGCTTCGGGGTGCGGTCTTCGGCAAAGGGATTGTAGCAGGGCTCGGGCGACCGGGCCTTTTTTATTGGCCGGTGGTTGCCTTGCGAAGCCGGCGGTGAGCGGGAGGCGGCGATACGCAAAGAGCGGGAAATCGATCTCATGCTGTCGGGCCGCGAGCCTTTTGCTTTCGAGCGTGAGGGCGAGGGCTGGAGCTTCGAGCAGATCGGGCGCGCGGCCGAGCGCGTGGTGCTGGAGTTGAAATCGGCTGAAGGCCTTTCCGCCGCTGACCGCTATGAGCTGCTGCTCAATGAGTTGATGGGCGAGATGGCGCGGCAGTTCGAACTGTTTCGCAACCTCCGGGCTTCGGCGGAAGCGATGCTTTCGCGGATCGAGGTGGAGGGCGGAGCGGCCGACGATGCGGCGGCAAAGCTTGCCCGCGCCGACGCCAAGGCGGCGACCGATGCGATCTCGCTGATCGTCCGAACGCTGGAAAAGGTCGATGCGCTGCAAAGGCAGTTTGCCCGCGACCGGGCGGAAGCCGAGGAACAGCGAGCCGAGAGCGAGGATCATGACCGGATACGACAGGAACTCGCGGACCTCATCGAAGAGCGGGCACTGGAACGCGCTGCCGGCATGCTGGCCGCGCGCGGCGACGGCGTTGGAAATGCTGATGGTGTCGCGGCTGGTTGTGCCGGTCTTGGGTGTGCCGGTCTTGGGTGTGCAGGTCCTGGGGCCGGATGTGGGCCTCCCGGATAACCGGGCGACGGGGCGCGGGAAGACCGCAAGGCTGGACAAGGCACTCACGATCGCTGTGACGAAGACGGAACACACGGGCCGTCAGGCACTCGACGCGCTCGGGCAGATACTGGGATCTCTGGTCGAGATTCGCCAGGACATCGGCTTGATGGCCGGCGATAGCTGCCGGAATTCCACAATGCCGGTGGCGCGAGAAATACCCATCGCGGATGGCGAGGCGGAAGCGGGCGGGCAATCGGAGATGACGGAAGACGGCGATGGCCGGACCGGCGCTGTGGCAGGTCTCGACGCGTTGTTGCGCTCGGCACCCTTGGGCGCGATTGCGGCGATGCGGCGCGACTGGCGGTTTCTGGCGCGGGCCGAGCAATTGCCGCCGCAGGGTGACTGGCTGACATGGCTGATGATGGGCGGGCGCGGCTCCGGCAAGACGAGGGCCGGCGCGGAATGGGTTCAGGCCATGGTGCGGGCGGCAGGGCCGAAGACGGATCTCAGGATCGCGCTGGTGGCGGAAACGCTGGGCGATGCCCGAGAAGTGATGATCGACGGCCCTTCGGGGTTGGTGCGCATCGCAACCCGCATGCGACCGGACGTGGAGATCAGCCGGCGCAGGCTCGTCTGGCCGAACGGCGCGGTGGCGCAGATTTTCTCCTCGGAAGATCCCGAAAGCCTGCGCGGCCCGCAATTCCACTTCGCCTGGTGTGACGAACTGGCGAAATGGAAACATGCGCAGGAGACCTTCGACATGCTGCAATTCGCTCTGCGTCTCGGGACCGCACCCCGGCAGGTGGTGACCACCACGCCGCGGGCGGTGCCGCTGCTAAAGCGGTTGATCGCGGAGCCCGGAACCCGGCTGACGCGTCTCTCGACCTCGGCGAATGCGGGCAATCTGGCCCCCGGCTTCATTGCCGCGCTGGAGCGTCGCTACGGCGGCACGCGGCTCGGGCGGCAGGAACTGGGCGGCGAACTGATCGAGGATCGCGAGGACGCGCTGTGGAAGCGCGACCGTCTGGAAGGCATCACCATACGATTGACCGAACCGCTCCGGCGCATCGTCGTCGCGGTCGATCCGCCGGCGGGGAGCGGCGAGCGCTCCTGCTGCGGCATCGTCGTGGCCGGTCTGATGGAAAACGGGCAGGCGGTGGTGCTGGCGGATGTGTCCGTCGAAGGCAAAAGCCCGGCGGTCTGGGCAAGGGCCGTGGTCTCGGCCTATCGCCGCTTCGAGGCCGACCGGGTGGTGGCGGAAGTGAACCAGGGCGGGGAGATGGTGGCGGCCACGCTGAAAAGCGTGGAGGCGAACCTGCCGGTCAGCATGGTGAGGGCGACGCGTGGCAAGTTTCTAAGGGCCGAGCCGGTGGCGGCGCTCTACGAACAGGGCCGCGTTCTGCACGCGGCCCGGTTTCAGCAATTGGAAGACCAGATGTGTGACTTCGGCCCGGAGGGCCTGTCGTCAGGGCGCTCGCCCGACCGGCTGGATGCGCTGGTCTGGGCGCTTACCGCGCTTCTTCTCGAAGGCGCGGGCGAACCGCGCATTCGCGGGATCTGATTACTTGGAAGAGGACGAGGACGGCTGGGTGCTGCCCTGGCGCATCTGGCGCCATTCGCTTTCAAGACGCTCCATCACATGGGCGGGAATGGTGGCGGCGGCGGTCTTCGTCTGGGTCGTGCTGTTGGTCTGCATCGATCTACTCCTCACGGCTCAAGGTTAGGCCAGAAACGCTGTCTGCAGGTGCCTAAACGTGGAATGAGCGGGAAGGTTCCACAGAGTTAAATCTTTGTAAATATGAGGGTTAAGCTCCTTAAACGATTGAAATTATTTTAAACGTTTGAATCCCTCAGGAAATTTTCACTCTGGTTAACGCGGGCGTTTTTCGAGCCGGCGAAGCAGGATCCTTTTTGCAACTATAAAGATCATTGAAGTGTAACTATATTTATAGTTGCATTGAATCGTGCGGTAAACGCGACGGATGCTCCCTCGGCAAGGCGCCATTGGCCGGACCGGGAAGGGGGTGACGTCCGGGACAAGGGGAAGGCGATGAGCAGGATCAACCGGGGTTTCTTCTACGACCGGGTGCGCATGGCATTGTTCAACGGGCGCATCCAGCCGCCGCAGGCGCAGGGCATGGAGGCGATCCTCGACCACTGGGAGGCGACGAGCCCCGGCAATGACGACCGGTGGCTCGCCTACATGCTGGCCACCGCCTTTCACGAGACGGCGCGCACCATGCAGCCGGTTCGTGAGACCTTGGCGGCGACCGACGCAAAGGCGATTGCCATACTCGACCGGGCATTCGCGCGCGGGCAGCTTCCCTGGGTCAGCAATCCCTACTGGCGGCCCGATGCGCAGGGCAAATCCTGGCTCGGGCGCGGACTGGTGCAGCTCACCCACAAGACGAACTACGCGAAGATGAGCCCGCTGGTGGGAGAGGATCTTGTCGCCGATCCGGCGAAGGCCATGCAGATGGACGTGGCGATCAGGATCATGTTCATCGGCATGGAAAAGGGCTCCTTCACCGGGGCGCGGCTCGACCAGTTCTTCAATCCGGGCCGTGAGGATTGGGTGAATGCCCGCAAGATCATCAACCGGCTCGACCGGGCCCTGCAGATCGCCGATTACGGGAGGGCCTTCTATGGCGCGATCAGTTATACGACCTGACCTGCTCTTGGCCGGCCTGCTGCTTTCCGCGACCGGAACGGCCGCGGCGGACGAAGTGATCGAACTCGGCTGCAGCGCCGAGGTGATCTATTACTGCCATCCGGCCTGCGAGGAGGGTGGCGGTTTCGCCGATTTCTCCTTCAGCACGAAGGACGGCAAGGTGAACTATTGCTGTGGCGAACGCTGCGACGAGGGACGCATCGGCGAGGTGAAGACGGCGACGGGAACGCGCGACGACGAGCGCTACGTGATCTTCCGTATTCTCGCGGAGGGGGAGGTTCCCTTCGAGGTTTCGGGCGCGGCTTCGCTGAAGACGGGGGTATTCGGGGCTGAAGGTGACGTGGGACGCATGATCGGCACCTGCATCACCGGAACCGCCGGGCCGAAGCCGGACGATTGAGCCGGGCGCGTGCGCATGCTATCGCGGATAAGGGCTAGGCGAACATGCTGCGCCCCGCATCGATAGCTGCCTTCGGAGTGCATGTCCTTGATCCGTCATATCGTGTTCTTTTCCGTGCCTGACAGGGCCAATCTGGAGCGCGTACGGTCGGGGCTTTCGATCCTGACCGGGATACCCCATGCGCGGCATCTGGAAATCGGCACGAGCGTGAAGAGCGATCTCTACGACACGAGCGTCGATCTGATCGTCTATGGCGAGTTCGACGACGAGGCGGCGCTTGCCGCCTATCGGGCGCACCCGCTCTATCAGGAATCTATTGCCCGCGTGAAACCGCTTCGCGAACTCAGGATCGCGGCGGACTACGATGTCGCCCATGCGGTGACGCGGCCGGTCTGAAGACCGGGCCGAAGGCCTTGCCTGTCTTAGGCAGAGGCTTTTCCAAGAATAACGACTGAAGGATCCAGCCGATGAGACTGTCGTTTCGTCTGCCGTGGCGTGGCCCGGCGGAAAGTTCACCCGTGTCCGCAAATACGGTGAGCGATACCAAGGGAGCCGTCGGAGCGGGCGGTTTGTCGCTGATCGCGGCGGAGGCGGCTGCGCACTGGACGGGCCGTTCCTATGGGGCGCTTGCCCGCGAGGGCTTCATGAGAAACCCCGTCGCCCACCGCACGGTGCGGCTGGTAGCGGAGGCGGCCGCGGCAATCCCCTGGCTTGCCTGTGAGGACGGCCGCGAGCTGAGCGATCACCCGGTGCTGGCGCTGATCGCCCGGCCGAACCCGCGCATGGGCGGCCCGGACTTCATGGAAGCGCTTTATGGCCACTTGCTGCTTTCGGGCAATGCCTATGTCGAGCCGCTGACACTCGGCGAACGGTTGGCCGAACTGCACCTGCTGCGGCCCGACCGGGTGAGCGTGGTGACGGGCGCGGACGGCTGGCCGGAGGCCTATGACTACCGGGCCGATGTTGGCCGCCGTCGCATCGCCGCCGGTCGCGACGGGGAGGGGCTGCTGCATCTGAAGCTCTTTCATCCGCTCGACGACCAGACGGGTTCTCCGCCGCTTGCCGCTGCCCAGGTCGCGCTCGACCTGCACAATGCGTCGGGTCGCTGGAACAAGGCGCTGCTCGACAATTCGGCGCGACCCTCCGGCGCTCTGGTCTATCAGCCGAAGGAGGGCGGCAACCTTTCCGCCGACCAGTATGAGCGGCTGAAGCAGGAGCTGGACGAAGGGTATTCCGGGCCGATGCGGGCCGGTCGTCCTCTGCTTCTGGAGGGTGGGCTCGACTGGAAGTCGATGGGGCTCTCGCCGAAGGACATGGACTTCGTCGAGGCGAGAAACGGCGCGGCTCGCGACATCGCGCTCGCCTTCGGTGTGCCGCCCATGCTGCTCGGCATTCCCGGCGACAACACCTATGCCAATTATCAGGAGGCCAACCGCGCCTTCTACCGGCTGACCGTGCTGCCGCTGGTCACGCGCACCGCCGCACGGTTTTCGGCATTCCTTTCAGGGCTTTACCTGAGACCGTTGAATCTCGTTCCCGACCTCGATCAGGTGGCGGGACTTGCCTCTGAGCGCGACGCGCTTTGGGCGCGGGTAGGGGCGGCGGACTTCCTGTCCGAGGAGGAAAAGCGCGAGGCCGTGGGGTATTGAGATCCTCGGCCGGCGGGAATTTGGCCTCCGGCTGAATCAGAAAATGAACGCCTTAAAGTGCTGCATGGGGAAGCGGAATCGGAGTGTGAGGTTCTGCCTTCAAGCGATTCTTTCGACTCGACAAAACCGCTCCGCTTAAAGCGCCGCGTGAAGGCGCTTCCGTTCGTTCTATGGACGGAGAGGAGGAGACCGGCCGCCGCCATCGTAAGACGAAATCCTGGCGGGATCGTGCGGCCGGTCGGAATTTATCTTAGCTGCGAGAGATTAAAAATGACTGACTTCAGCCACGACGGCGGCGTTTCCGCCGCCCGCCTGATCGGCGCGGTCGCGGGCTCGGCGATCTCGCTCGTCTATCTCCTGCCCAGGGGAAATCGCGAAGCGGCGACCCGCTTCCTGACCGGCGTTGCCTGCGGCCTGATCTTCGGCGGTCCGGTGGGGCTGTGGCTGGTGCACAAGCTCGACGTGGCCGCAAGCCTGTCGCCGCAGGAGACGATGCTGGCGGGAGCGGCGGCCGCTAGCCTTTCTGCATGGTGGGCGCTCGGCGTGCTGGCGCGCTTTGCCCAGCGCTATGGCGGGCGGCCGCCCGAAACCTGACCGCGACCGGGCAGGCATTTTCATCCGGCTCCCGGACGCCACTCTCCCCAACGAGAGGTGAGGTCTCCCATCGCCGCCGGACAGACACATCATTCCATGACGAGGAGTAGGACGATGACGCCGAAGCGCGAACCGCCTTCGCTGACCCATACCCGTGCCAACCTGACGCTGAAGGGCGTCTCGGGCGACGGGAGTTTTTCCGGCTATGCCAGCCTGTTCGGCGAGGTGGACCTCGGCCGCGACACCATCGTGTCAGGGGCCTTTTCGAAATCGCTGAAGGCGCGCGGTGCCGCCGGTGTGCGGATGCTCTTCCAGCACGATCCCGCCGAGCCGATCGGCACATGGAAGGTGATCCGCGAGGACGAGCGCGGCCTCTATGTCGAGGGCGTGCTTTCGCCCGGCGTGGCGCGTGCCCGCGAGGTGCATGCGCTGATGAAATCCGGCGCGCTGGATGGGCTTTCCATCGGCTTCCGCACCGTGCGTGCGCGCTCCGACAAGGGAAGCGGCGTGCGCCGCATCCTCGAGGCCGATCTCTGGGAGATCTCGGTGGTGACCTTCCCCATGCTGCCGGCGGCACGGGTCTCGAACGTGAAACATGCGCGGTTCTACCGCGACAGGGAAACCGAGCTCGTCCGCGCCATGCGCCGGGCAGCGCGGGCAATGGCGACGAGTGTCTTCAGGAAAGGATGACGAGAATGGAAAACATGCATGACAAGCAGCCTGCAAAGCGCGGTTCTTCCCTGGGAGTGGCCCCGGAAGTGGCCCCGGAAGTGAAGGCCGTGCCGGACGGCGTGACGGCGGCCTTCGAGGACTTCATGGGCGCTTTCGAGGCGTTCAAGGAAGTCAACGACCGCAGGCTTTCGGAAATCGAGGAAAGGCTCGTTTCCGACGTCGTGACCCACGACAAGGTGGAGCGCATCAACAAGGCGATGGACGACCAGAGCCGGATGATCGACGAGATGCTGCTGAAGAAGATGCGTCCGTCGCTTTCCCGAGGCGGGGCAGGCGAGATCGAGGCGGCCGAGCACAAGGCGGCCTTCGACGCCTATATCCGTCGCGGCGACGAAAGCGGCCTGCGCGAACTGGAAGCCAAGGCGATGAGCGCGGGTGCGCCCGCCGACGGCGGCTATCTGGTGCCGCCGGAAACCGACAGCGAGATTGGCCGCCGGCTTTCCGTCGTCTCGCCGGTGCGTGCGCTGGCAAGCGTCAGGCGGGTTTCGGGTTCGGTGTTGAAGAAACCCTTCTCGCTGGCCGGCATGACGGCGGGCTGGGTGTCGGAGACCGCGGCGCGGCCGCAGACGGCAACGGCCCAGCTTGCCGAACTCTCCTTCCCGACCATGGAGCTTTACGCCATGCCGGCCGCAAGCCAGGCGTTGCTCGACGATGCGGCCGTCGACATCGAGGCCTGGATCGCCGGCGAGGTGGACATCGCCTTTGCCGAGCAGGAAGGCACGGCCTTCGTCACCGGCGACGGCGTGAACAAGCCGAAGGGTCTGCTTGCCTACGATCAGGTGGCCGACAGCGCCTGGGAATGGGGCAAGATCGGCTATGTGGCGACGGGGGCCGCGGGGGCGTTTTCCGCCGCCGGCGCCTCCGACGTTCTGGTCGACGTGGTCTATGCGCTGAAGGCCGGTCATCGCCAGAATGCGAGCTTCCTGATGAGCCGCAAGACGCAGGGGCAGATCCGCAAGTTCAAGGATGCCGACGGCAACTACATCTGGCAGCCACCGGCCAAGGCAGGTGAGGCGGCCTCGCTGATGGGCTTCCCGGTGGCCGAGGCCGAGGACATGCCGGCGATTGCCGCCGACGCAACCGCGATCGCCTTCGGCGACTTCCGCGCCGGCTACCTCGTGGTCGACCGGGTGGGTGTCCGCGTGCTGCGCGACCCCTATTCGGCCAAGCCCTACGTGCTGTTCTACACCACCAAGCGCGTCGGCGGTGGGGTGCAGAACTTCGAGGCGATCAAGTTGGTGAAGTTCTCGGCGAACTGATGAGGCGGGATGGGGCCAGTCGCGCTCCATCTTCAACCGTCCTTGTCTCTTAACCCTGACCGGGGTCGAGCCGTATGCCTGGCCTGTCCTTCTGCCCGCAGGCGGGAAGAGGGAGCGGAGACGGCGCGGCATTCCTAACCCTCCCCCTTGTGGGGAGGGTGGCCGGCAGGCGGGCGGGGTTTTGATGTGGAGTGAAGACCCCTCCCCAACCCCTCCCCACAAGGGGGAGGGGCTCCACGCACCGCGCCATGCCGCTGCTTTCGGCGGATAACGGCCCATGCCCCCAATACAGGAGACATTCATGACCTATATCCCGACCGTGCCGCCCGCGGGCGAGCCGGTGACGCTGGCCGAGGCCAAGGCGCATCTCAGGGTCGATACCGATGACGAGAATGCGCTGATCGAGGGGCTGATCACGGTCGCCCGTGAGCATCTGGAACGCGAGACCGGCCTTGCGCTGATGACGCAGGGGTTCCGGCTGGCGCTCGACCGCTGGCCTGACGATGGCGTGATCCGCATCGAGCGCGGTCCCGTCAGCGCAATCGAGACCGTGACCGTCTATGACGAGGCGGGAGAACCGTCCCTCGTGTCGCTCGCAGATCACCTACTGGAGGGCAACGGCCGGCCGGCGCGGCTGTGGCTTCGCGAGACGCCGGCGCCGGGCCGCGCGATCAACGGCATCGAGATCGATTTCATCGCGGGCTTCGGCGATACCGGCGCGGAGGTGCCGGGCACGCTGAAACGGGTGATGCTTTCCCATGTGGCGCTGATGTTTTCCGTGCGCGGCGCGGTCTCGCTGGAGGACCAGCCGGCGGCGATGCCGGCGGGCTACGAACGGCTGATCGCACCTTATCGCCGACGGAGGCTCTGACCATGGGGATTGCCGATTTCGACCCCGGCCGGCTCAGCGCCCGGCTGTTGCTGGAGCGTCCCGTGCCGGTTTCCGACGGGCAGGGCGGTGCTGCCGAGACTTTCGAGGTGGTAGCCAGCGTCTGGGCGCTGGTGACGCCGCTTGCCGCGAAGGTCGAGGAACGGGCAGGCGCCGAGACCGTGGAGATTACCCACGAGATCTGGGTGCGCCGGCGCGGCGATCTCGTCTCGGGCATGCGTTTCGTGAAGGGCAACAGGCATTTCACGGTGGAAAGCGTGCGCGATCCCGATGAGAGCGGCCGCTATCTCGCCTGCCGCTGCCGGGAGGAAGGGCGATGAAGGCCGCGATACACCTGACCGGCGGAGATCTGAAGACGGCGCTGTCGCGGGCGCTTTCGACGAGGCTTGCTCGACGTTCGAAGGACGGACGCGAAGACGTGGGGCTGGCCTTGTCATCGAAACGCGGCGGTGCGGCAGACGATAGAACGGCGGAAGGTGAGACCGATGGCAAATCCGGTGAATGAACTGCTGAAGGCGGTCCATACAAGGCTGGTCGCCGATGCGGCGCTTGTTGCCGTGATCGGCGCGGACGGCATCCGCGACCGGCGCATAGCGGGCTTGCCGCTTCCGGCGCTGGTGATCGGCGAGGTGGAGACGCGGGACTTTTCGACCGCGAGCGAGGACGGAGCGGAAATCCTGCTGACGCTGGAGGCCTGGTCGAAGGTGAGCCGACGTGAGGCCGAGGAGATCGCCGGGGCGGTGCGAAGGCTGTTACATGATGCGACGTTGGATGTGGCTGGGCATGCACTGGTGAGCTTTGCCCATCGGGCGAGCGTCAGCCGGCGCGAGCCGAAGACAACGCTGTTCGTGGCGGAGGTGCAGTTCCGGGCTGTTCTGGAAACGCTTGTGTCAACCGGTTGAGCCGGCGCGCTTTTCGATACGAGAAAGGCTGAGGAAGGCCACGAGCGAGACGACGGCGAGGCCTGCGCAATAGGCGAGCACGGCATTGGGGCCGCCGCGATCGATCAGGAAGGTGACGATGACGGGCGCGATCGCCATGGCGAGATTGGCCGGCAGCGACAATTGCGCCGAAAGCTGCGCGTAGCGGCTGGCGGAGAAGAAGCCGAGCGGCAGGAGCGCCCGCGACAGCGCCGAGATGCCCGATCCGAAGCCATAAAGCGCGATGAACAGGAAGAGCGGCAGGGCGGCGCCGCCGGACAGCGCGAGCACCGGCATGGCGACGAACATCAGGAGGCATGCGAGCTTGCCGGAAAACAGCGGCGAGGCCTTTTTGCCGGCCAGCGTATCGACGGCGCGGGCGGCGATGCCGAGCACGGACCTGAGCGAACCGAGCTGCAGGGCGACGGCGGCGGATGCGCCGGACTGCTGCAGCAGCTCGAGGAGCGACGGGGCGAGGCCGAGGGTGAGCAGGCTGAAGGTGATGGTGATGACCGCGATCAGCCGGAAGGCGAGGCGGGACTGGTCGGGCGACAGCGCGAGCGGCTCCCGATCCGCCGAGGCCTGGCCCGCCGTATTGCCATCCGATGGGGCGGGCAGGCCGAAGAGATGCAGCGGCGCGAGCAGCAGCAGATGCAGGAGGGCAGCACCCATGAGCGTAGGCCGCCAGCCATAGAGATCGCCGAAGAAGCTAAGCGCAGGCCAGGCGAAAGTTGCCGATAGACCGGTGAAGATCATCAGAAGGCCGATGCTGCGCTTGGCATCGGAACCTTCGCGCTCGACGACGGCGGCATAGCAGGGAACGGACAGTCCGAAGGCGCCGCCGAAACCGATGACCAGCCAGGCGGCGAAATAGCTTGCCGGACCCTGCGCTATCGAAAGCATGAACAGGCCGGCGCTGAAGGCAAGCGAACCGGCGGCAAGGACGCGGGCTGCGCCATGACGTTTCAGCAGCCGTCCGACCAGCGGGCCGGCGAAACCCGAAACCAGCATCATCACCGTGAGGCCGGCAAAGGCCATCTCGTTCGACATGCCGAGATCGGCGGCGATGCGCCGGCCGAAGACGCCGGGCATGTCGAAGCTCACGCCCCAGCCGGCGATCTGGCTGACGGCGAGCAGGGCGATGAGGCGGAGGCGCGAAGACGACATGAAGAAATTCCGGAGGGGCCATTTCCTGTACGGCTTTCCGAAGTCGCGGGCAACCGGCGAGCCTCCCGGAAAATCCACGGAACGAACGGACAAGAGAAGGAAACCGACATGGTCGCACAGAAGGGCAAGGACCTGCTGCTCAAGGTTCTGGATGGAAGCGCATACATGACTGTCGCCGGGCTGCGCTCGAAGCGGCTCGCCTTCAATGCCGAGACGGTCGACGTGACGGACGGGGAAAGCGCCGGTCGCTGGCGGGAACTGCTGGCCGGAGCCGGCGTGCAGCGCGCCTCGCTGTCCGGCGCGGGCCTGTTCAAGGACCAGGCCTCGGACGCGCGGGTGCGCTCGGCTTTCTTCGCCGGCGAGATTGTCTCGTGGCAGGTGGTCATTCCCGACTTCGGCACTGTGACTGGCCTCTTCCAGATCACCGCGCTCGAATATGCCGGCGCGCATGACGGCGAGGTGACTTTCGAACTGGCGCTGGAATCGGCGGGACAACTTTCCTTCGGGGCGCTCTGATGCGGGGCGCGGGCGATCTTGCGCCTTCGGTCTTCAGGGCGAACCGCAGGCGCGGCGAGGTGGAGGCGGTGATCGACGGCGAGCGCGGCATTCTCTGCCTGACGCTCGGCGCGCTGGCCGAGCTGGAAACGATGTTTCAGGCCGATAGCCTGGCAGGGCTTGCCGAGCGCTTTTCCAGCGGGCGGCTGAAGGCGGCGGATCTGATGAGCATCATCGCCGCGGGCCTGCGCGGCGGCGGCAACCGTTTCAGCGACGAGGACGTGGGCTGCATGGCGGTCGAGGGGGGCGTGGCGGGTGCCGCCGCGGTGGTGCGCGAACTGCTGACGCTGACATTTGCCCCTGATGAGGCGAGCAGGACGATCGACGGGTCCGGCAAGTCCTCCCCGGACCGTTGCCAGGACCCTTGAGAGCCGCAGGCGACAAGACGGGAGCGCGTCCCTTTCCCTGGGGGGCGGTGCTCGACACTGGCCTTTGCCGCCTGCGGCTCGATCCGAAGCGTTTCTGGGAGCTGAGCCTCGTCGAGTATGCCGCGATGACGGGTGCATTTGCGCCGCGGCCCGGCCGGTTGAGGCGGGACGGGCTGGAGATGCTGATGCGGGCCTTTCCGGATTGAGGGGTGGGTCTCGTTTATCTGCCACGAGTCTGCACCTAACCCCAACTGTCCCTGCCCCTCACTCTGACCCTAACCTTCTCCCCGCTTGCGGGGAGAAGGTGCCGTAGGACGCAGGCGGATGAGAGGCCGAAAGGGTCTTTCAGCCCAAGGACTTGGGCTGGCTGGATGCCTGTGACGAGCACAGGCATGACGGTGCGGAACGTATCGAACTTGCCTCCGTTTTGTTCAAAGGAGCATTCAACCATGAATGACGACGGTCTTTCGTTTGCGGTCGAGCTGGATGCGTCGACGGCGCTGAAGGTGCTTGACGATCTTGAAAACCGCTCGGCGAGTTTCGGCCGGGCGCTGACCGGGGCGCTGAAGAGCGCCACCATCGGCGGCAAGGGGCTGGACGATACCCTGAGGACGCTGGGGTTGCGGCTTTCCGACGTGGCGCTGGCCTCCGGGCTGAAGCCGCTCGAAACCATGCTTTCGACGCTGACCTCGGGGCTGATCTCGTCGCTGACGGCGGGGTTCGGTTCCATCCTGCCCTTTGCCGATGGCGGCGTGCCGGGACGGGTGACGCCGTTTGCAACGGGTGGTGTGGTCTCCGCGCCGACCTATTTTCCGCTGGGCGGCGATCTCGGCCTGATGGGCGAGGCGGGTTCGGAGGCGATCCTGCCGCTGAAGCGCGGGGCTGACGGTTCGCTCGGGGTTGCCGCGGGCGAAGGCGGAACGACGCAGATCAATTTCAACGTGACGGCGACGAATGCCGCGAGCTTTGCCCGCAGCGAAGGCCAGATCACCGCGATGCTGGCCCGCTCGGTCGGGCGCGGCCGGCGGAATCTGTAGGGAGGCATGCCGATGGCAGACGGTTTTCACGAGGTGCGGTTTCCGCTGCGCCTGTCGCTCAACGTGACGGGCGGGCCGGTGCGGCGCACCGACATTGTCAACCTGTCGAACGGCAGGGAGGCGCGTAACCGCCGCTGGCGCGACAGCCGGCGCGCTTACGATGCGGGGTCCGGGATGCGCTCGGTGGCGGACCTTTACGAGGTGCTTTCCTTCTTCGAGGCGCGGGGCGGCGGTCTCCATGGCTTTCGCTTCCGCGATCCGGTGGACGGGAAATCCTGCGCGCCCGACCGGGCGGTAACGCCCTTCGACCAGGTGATCGGCGAGGGGAACGGCGAGACCGTGACCTTCCAGCTTGCGAAGACCTATGGCGATGCGGCGGGCGAATGGCGGCGGGTGATCGCCAAGCCGGTGGCGGGCACGGTGCGGCTTGCGGCCGAGGGCGTTGAACTCCCGGCTTCCGCCTTCACCTGTGATGCGGCGACCGGTCTTGTTGTCATCGATGAGGATTATATTCCTCAGTCCGGCGCGCTTGTACGGGCGGGATTCGAATTCGACGTGCCGGTGCGCTTCGATACCGAGCGCATCGATCTCAACATCGAGGCCTTCCGGGCCGGTCGCATTCCCACCATTCCGCTGATCGAGATCCTGCCATGAGAAAGATACCGCAAGCACTGGCCGCCCATATCGAGGGCGGAGTGACGACGCTTTGCCGCGCCTGGCGGGTGGAGCGCAGGGATGGGGTGGTGCTGGGGTTTACCGAGCATGACCATCCGCTGGTGTTTGCCGGCACGACATTCCGGGCGGCGAGCGGCTTTACCGCGAGTGAAGCGCGGGAGACGGGCGGCATGGCGGCGCCGGCGGCGGAGGTGACCGGCGGCTTCTCCAGCGAGGCGATCACCGAGGCCGACCTTGCGGCCGGGTGCTACGACGGCGCACGGGTGGAGGTTTTCCTCGTCAATTGGCAGGAACCGGAGGCGCAGCACCTGCTGGTGTCCGTGAAGGAAATCGGCGAGGTCTCGCGGGCCGGCGAGGCCTTTACCGCCGAACTTAGGAGCTTCGCCCACCGGCTGTCGCAGGAAAACGGGCGGATCTACAACCGCCGCTGCGACGCGAGCCTCGGCGACGGTCGCTGCGGCATCGACATGACGGCGGGCGGGCGGCGGCTTTCCGGGACGGTGGTTGCCGTTGAAAGCCGGGACCGGATCGTGGTTGTGCTGCCGGCAGGCGTCGCGGACGGGCATTTCCGGCTCGGCCGGCTGGTTTTCGATACCGGCGCCAACGCCGGCGTCTCTGTTCAGGTGGAGGACAGCGAGGCGGCGACGGGCGGGGTGCGGCTCAGACTCTGGTTGCCGCTGGAAGGGGTGCCGGAGGCGGGAGACGCAGTCACCGTTTCCATCGGTTGCGACAAGGCGTTTTCCACCTGCCGCGACCGGTTTGCCAACGCCGCGAACTTCCGGGGCTTTCCGCATATGCCGGGCAGCGACTTCGCCTATTCCTACGTGAAGGGCGAGAGCCTGCATGACGGGAGCGTGCTTTATGAGTGAGGCTGGTTCCGGTTCGTCATGCCTGTGCTCGTCACAGGCATCCCGCCGGCCCAAGTTGTCGGGCTGAAAGGGTCTTTGGACCCGACGGACGTCGGGTCGCCGGATGCCGGAACAAGCCCGGCATGACGGGGGAAGAGGTCGCGCTTCTCAAAGATCTGGCCTTGCCCCTCATCTCTGCCGGGAACTTCGCCCCGCAAGTGTCAGTATAAACGCATAGGGAACGTGCGCGTTGCGGCATTCTTAACCCTCCCCCTTGTGGTGAGGGGTCCGCAGGACGCAGGCGGGAGGGGTTTTGCTACAGAGCGAAGACCCCTCCCAACTCCTCCCCACAAGGGGGAGGGGCTCCCGCACCGCCCACATGTCCTTGATACGAGCTTTATCTACCGCTTGTGGGGAGGCAGGGCCGCAGGACGCAGGCGCATGAGGGGTGAACTGCAATCCTTTCAATTCCGGGAGGGCATGCCATGACTGCCATGGGCAACCGCGTTCTGGCTGCGGCCGGGCGCTATATCGGCACGCCATATCGTCATCAGGGATCGGCGGCGGGGATCGGTTGCGATTGCCTCGGACTGGTGCGCGGTGTCTGGCGCGATCTTTATGGCGAAGAGCCGGAGGTAGTGCCGGTCTATGCGCCGGATTGGGCGGAAAGGGCGGGTAAGGAGCGGCTGCTCGATGCCGCCATGAGGCATTTCGTGCCAGTTTCAAGTCTTGCGGAAGCAGAAGCGGGCGATCTTTTGGTCTTCCGCTTCCGTCCGCACTTCGCCGCCAAACATGCCGGTATTCTCTCCGGTCCCGACCATTTCATCCATGCCTATGAGCAGGCGGCCGTGATCCGCTCGGCGCTGGTGCCGGCGTGGAAAAGACGGGTTGCCGGCGTCTTTCGTTTTCCCGACATTCTCTGAGGTCCTTCCATGGCGACCATTCTTTTCCAGGCGGCGGGTGCGGCACTCGGCTCCGTCTTCGGCCCGCTGGGCGCTGTGGTCGGCCGGGCCGCCGGCGCGCTTGCCGGCAGCGCCGTCGACCGCATGCTGATCGGCGGTTCGACGGTGACGGGGTCGCGCCTCTCGGCGGCAAGGCTGCCGGGGGCCTCGGAGGGAACGGCGATCCCGCGGCTTTACGGCACAGCAAGGCTCGGCGGCACGCTGATCTGGGCGACGCGCTTCGAGGAGGAGGTGACGACCGAACGCGCCGGCGGCAAGGCGACGGGAACGCGGGTGAAGACCTACAGCTATTTCGCCAACGTCGCCTTCGGGCTCTGCGAAGGGCCGGTGGCGGCGATCCGAAGGGCGTGGGCCGACGGGCAGGAAATCGACCTGACCGGCCTGGAGATGCGCTTCTATCCGGGGTCGGAAAGCCAGCTTGCCGATCCGCTGATCGAGGCGAAGCAGGGGGCGGGCAATGCGCCTGCTTATCGCGGGCTTGCCTATGTGGTGTTCGAACGGCTGCCGCTCGACGATTTCGGCAACCGCATTCCGTTGTTGCAGTTCGAGGTGATCCGCCCGGTCGGCAGGCTGGAAAGCGATATCCGCGCCGTGACGATCATTCCGGGCGCGACAGAGCACGGCTATGCGGCAACGGCAGTTTCGGAGCAGGCGGGGGATGGCGAGGAGCGCATTCTCAACCGCAACACGCTGACCGCCTCGACCGACTGGCAGGCCTCGATAGATGAACTACAGGCGCTTTGCCCGAATCTCGAAAACGTGGCGCTGGTGGTGAGCTGGTTCGGCACGGACCTGAGAGCCGGCGAATGCCGGGTCGTGCCGGGCGTCGAGGTTTCTTCCCGCGATGACGAAAGCCGGGCGTGGCGCGTTTGCGGCATGGGGCGGGCGGAGGCACGGCTGGTGAGCCGCCATGAGGGCGGCCCGGCCTATGGCGGCACGCCTGACGATGCAGGCGTGGTCGAGGCGATCAGGGATCTGAAGGCGCGTGGGCTGAAGGTGACGCTCTATCCCTTCCTGATGATGGATGTGCCGGCCGGCAATGGCCTGCCGGACCCCTATGGCGGCGCGGAACAGGCGCCCTATCCCTGGCGCGGGCGTATCACCTGCCATCCGGCGCCGGGGCGCGCCGGTTCGCCGGACGGGACGGCGGGCGCAAGGGGAGCGGTCGGGGCCTTCTGCGGCTCGGCTGAGGCCGGTGATTTCACGGTGTCGGGAACTGCCGTCGCCTATGCCGGCGTGGACGAGGGCTATCGCCGGTTGGTGCTGCATTATGCGTTGCTGGCCAAGGCGGCCGGCGGCGTCGACGGCTTCCTGATCGGCTCGGAACTGCGAGGGCTGACGACGCTGAGGGACGGGGCGGACGCCTTTCCCTTTGTCGAGGCGCTGGTGGAACTGGCGACGGATGTCAGGGCGATCCTCGGGGCCGGCACGAAGATCACCTATGGCGCGGACTGGAGCGAATATTTCGGCCATCATCCGCAGGACGGGACGGGAAACGTCCATTTCCACCTCGATCCGCTCTGGGCCAGCCCCGCGATCGATGCGGTCGGCATCGACAATTACATGCCGCTCTCCGACTGGCGCGACGGCGATCTGGAGGCTGGCAATCCCGATGGTTTTGCCACGCCCGACGATGCATCGGCGATGGCCGTGCAGATAGCGGGCGGCGAGGGGTTCGACTGGTATTATGCGAACGATGCCGACCGGGCCGCGCGCATCCGCACGCCTATTACCGACGGGCTGGCCGGCAAGCCCTGGGTCTTCCGCTACAAGGATATCGCCGGCTGGTGGGCGAACCGTCATTACGACAGGGTGAACGGTGCGGAGAAAGCTTTGCCGACGGCATGGACGCCGGGGATGAAGCCGGTCTGGTTCACCGAACTCGGCTGTCCGGCACTCGACAAGGGCGCGAACCAGCCGAATGTCTTCGTTGATCCGAAATCGGCGGAAAGCGCCTTGCCGCATTTTTCGGGAGGTGTCAGGGCGGATAGCCAGCAGCGGCGTTTTCTGGAGGCCCATCTTGGCCATTGGCAGGGCGCGGGCGTGCCGGCCGGTATGGTCGATCCCGACCGGTTGTTTCTCTGGTGCTGGGATGCGCGGCCGCAGCCGGCCTTTCCGCTCGACACCGGGCTCTGGGCCGATGGTGGCAACTGGCGGACGGGCCACTGGCTGAACGGGCGGCTGGGCACGGCGACACTTGCCGATACGCTTGCCGCAATCCTCGACGACCACGGTTTTTACGACTACGACGTGTCGGAAGTGGCAGGCGATCTCGGCGGCTATGTGCAGGGTGATCTCGCTTCCGCCCGCGGCCTGATCGAGCCGCTGGCCGAGGCCTTCCTGATCGACGTGATCGAGGACGGCGCCGTCCTGCGTTTCCGTTCGCGGGCGGCCGCCGGGCTGGCCGCAACGGCAATGCCGGTTCTTGCCGATATCGAAGACGAACCGCTTTGGCGGGAAACGCGCGGCCATGACAGCGATTTCGCCGCCGAAGCGATGCTGACCTTCTACGACCCGGCGGCCGATTACGCCGAGGCGAGCGTTCGCTCGCGGCGGGTGGAAGCGGCGACGACGCGCCAGCTCGCCCGCGATCTCGCGGCCGTCATTCCCGAGGAAACGGCGCTCGCGGCAGCGGAATCCATGCTGCGCGACTACCGTATTAGGCGCCGGCGGTTGGAACTTTCACTCGGACCGGGCGAAATCGAGGTGCAGCCAGGGGATATCCTGGCCTTTCCCAAGGGGCCGGCGGGACGCTTCCTTGTCGAGGAAATCGACGACGGTGCGGCTCGGCGGCTGACGCTGCGGGAGGTGGCGGCGGCGACATCCGCGCTCCGGGTCTCGGCGGCGGACGGGCGCGTTCCGGACAATCCGGCATCGGCGGGCTTTGCACCGCTTCTCGCCTTCATGGACCTGCCGCAATACGCGGCGGGAGAGGCGGCGGGCTTCGCGCGGGTCGCGGGCTTCTGCCGGCCATGGCGGCGCATCGCGATATCCGCCTCCGCCGAGGCGGAAGGCTATGGGCTGCGCACTGTTCTCGAACGCCCGGCGACCATGGGCGTGCTGGCCGCTCCGCTGCTGCCCGGCGTCTCGGGACGCTTCGACATGGCGCGGACGCTGGACGTGACGCTTTCCTTCGGCGGTCTTTCCTCGGCGAGCCGGCTCGCAGTGCTGAACGGGGCGAACCGGCTGGCGGTGCGTTCCGCCAGCGGAGACTGGGAAATCCTCGCCTTTGCTGGAGCGCAGGAAATTGCTGCGGGGCGCTGGCGACTGACGGCCCTGCTGCGCGGTCTTGCCGGCACGGAGGATGCGATGGCGGCGGGTGCCGTTGAAGGCGCGACCGTGGTGCTGCTGGACGAGGCAGTGAAGCCGGTCGGGCTTGCGGGAGAAGAGGCGGGGCTGGCGCTGAACTACATTGCCGAGGCTGCTGGTGGGGTGGCTACAGCCAGGGGACCGTTCGTATTTACCGGTGGCATGAGGGCTCAGACGCCGATTGCTCCGGTGCACCTGCGGGCCACGAGAGCGCCGGAGGGCGATATCGCACTCGGCTGGGTGCGCCGCGGCCGTGTCGATGCCGACAATTGGTTGGGTGCCGACATTCCGCTTGATGAGGCGGAGGAGATGTACCGGGTCGAGGTTATCGACGGAAACGTGCCAGTGCGCACGGTCGAGGTCGGCGAGCCGCGCTGGATCTATCCGCAGGCGCTGGAGCTTGCCGATTTCGGCATGTCACAGACGTCTCTCAGATTTCGCGTCCGGCAGATCGGGCGGGTGGCGATGGGGACTGCCGCCGAGGCGTCGGTGACGGTGGGGTGACGTCAGGCGTTGGGCACGGCCCCTCGTCCGCCTGCCGGCACCTTCTCCCCGCAGGCTGGGAGAAGGGACAAGCGGCACGGCTGAGCGAGAAGCCGTCACGCTCCTCGATAAGTCGACCGGTCAACATCTTGTGCCTGAAAACAATCAACCAAGCAGCAAAAGGAGCATGGCATGAACGACCTGAAACAATGGTATCAGTCGAAGACGGTGTGGGGCGCGCTGATCGCAATCGGGGCATCGACGCTCCGGCTTGCGGGCTTCGAACTCACCGCGGCCGACCAGTTGCAGCTTGCCGACATCGCGGTTTCCGCCGCAGGCGCGCTCGGTGGCCTGCTTGCGATATACGGGCGTCTGAAGGCGACGCAGGGCATCGAAACACGCAAGATGAACCCGATGTAACCAGCATTCATTTGCCATTCAGACGTCATGCGATACATAATCCGGCAACAGTAAAAGTAGTCCGGAAGAATTAGCTATGGCATCATTGATGGTCATCACGGGTCTGGCGGCGGGCCTCGCGGTTCCCTCGTGGCCCTATTTTGCGTCCGATGCCACGACGCCGGCGCCTGTGCTCATTCAGTCGCAGGACGACAGCAACCGTGCACGGACCGATTGCCGCGCAGCCGCGGCAAGGGCTGTTTCCGAGGTCGGAGGACAGCTCCTTTCGGTGCGCCAGTCCGGCGGCCAGTGCATCATCACGGTGCTCGTGCCCGGTAGCGGCAACGAACGCCCGCGCAAGGTGACGATGCAGGTTTCGGAATAACCGACATCCAAAACAATCAACCGTCCCGGCATTGATCGTGTCGGGACGGACGCAGGCAGGCAGGGGGCAAATCTTATGCGCATTCTCGTCGTCGAGGACGATGTCAATCTCAGCCGGCAGCTCGTCGAAGCGCTGCAGGAGGCTGGCTATGTTGTCGACAAGGCAATGGATGGGGAGGAAGGCCACTTCCTCGGCGATACCGAGCCCTATGACGCCGTGATCCTCGATATCGGCCTGCCGGAAATGGACGGCATCACCGTGCTGGAAAAATGGCGGGCGGCCGGCCGCGTCATGCCTGTGCTGATCCTGACCGCCCGTGATCGCTGGAGCGACAAGGTGGCCGGCATCGACGCCGGCGCCGACGACTATGTTGCCAAGCCGTTCCACGTCGAGGAAGTGCTGGCGCGCATCCGCGCCCTGATCCGCCGGGCGGCGGGCCATGCCTCGTCGGAAATCGTCTGCGGTCCTGTGCGCCTCGACACCAAGAGTTCCAAGGCGACCGTCAACGGTGTGGCGCTGAAGCTCACCTCGCACGAGTACCGGCTGCTCTCCTACCTGATGCACCACATGGGCGAGGTCGTGTCGCGCACCGAACTTGTCGAGCATCTCTACGATCAGGATTTCGACCGCGATTCGAACACCATCGAAGTTTTTGTCGGCCGGCTGCGCAAGAAGATCGGCATCGACATGATCGAGACCGTGCGCGGTCTCGGCTACCGCATCCAAGCGCCCTGAGATGGCGCTGAAATCGCTCACGGCAAGGGTTCTGTTGCTGGCGACGCTCTGGTCGGCGGCGGCTCTGATAACCATTGCCGTGGTGATTTCGGCTCTCTACCGGCAGGGCGTCGAACGCGGCTTCAACAATCTGCTGCGCGCCCAGCTCTACAACGTCATCAACTCGGTTTCGGTCAGCGACGGCAACAGCCTTGCCGGAAGCCCCGAGCTTGGAGACCTGCGATTCTCCCAGCCCGAAAGCGGCTGGTACTGGCTGGTCGAGCCGCTCGGCAGCTATGGCGCAGCGCCGCTCGCCTCCACCTCGCTCGGCATGACCAACCTGCCGGTGCCAGGGCTGGAGGAATATCCCTTCGACGAACATTACGAGCGCTTCTATCCGATGGAAGACGCCTCCGGGAACCGGCTGAGGGTGGCCGAAACCGAAGTCGTGCTCGACGGCGAGGGGCGCGCGGCGCGTTTTCGCGTTTCCGGCAATCTCGAAGTGGTCGAGGAGGAAATCTCCTTCTTCTCGACGCGGCTTTATGCTGCTCTCGCCCTATTTGGTTTTGGTGGTCTCGTGGTCAACGGTCTTGCCATTCTCTATGGCCTGAAACCCCTAGACCGGGCGCGGCGCGCATTGGAGAAGATTCGCGGCGGCGAGGCAGAGCGGATCGAGGGGGAATTCCCGCGTGAGATCCAGCCGCTCGCCAACGAGATCAACGCGCTGATCGACAGCAACCGCCGTATCGTCGAACGGGCCCGCATGCAGGTCGGCAACCTTGCGCATTCGCTGAAGACGCCGATTGCGGTTCTGCTCAACGAAGCGCGAACGCTCGACAAGACCCATGGCGAGGTGGTGGTGAGCCAGGCGGAAGCCATGCAGGGGCAGGTGACGTCTTACCTGAACCGCGCCCGCATCGCCGCGCAGAGGGATTCCGTTCTCGCCCGAACCGACGCCGAACCGGTGCTCGAGCGGCTGGTCCGCGTCATGCGCCGGCTCAATCCTGAAACCGAATTTCGCCTCGAGGTCGCTCCCGGCCTGACATTCGCGATGGAACAGCAGGATGTCGAGGAAACCGTCGGCAATCTTCTGGAAAACGCGGCGCGCTTTGCCAAAAACACGGTCCTCCTTCGCGCGTCGCACACGGATTTAAGTGCGGGCGGCACGGATAGCGGAAGACGCCACTGGATCGAGGTGACGGTCGATGACGACGGTCCCGGACTGAAGCCCGACCAGATAGGCGAGGCGCTGAAGCGCGGCAAACGGCTGGACGAGAGCAAGCCGGGAACCGGCCTCGGCCTTTCGATCGTCAAGGAGATTTCCAGCGAATATCAGGGGGTCTTCGGCCTGTCGCGTGCAGAAATTGGTGGATTGAAAGCGAGACTTGTGCTGCCGGCTGTGACAAGAGACACTGCGTGATCGATATACCTATGAAAAACAATGCCGGCCATAAAGATGCCATGTGCGTGCCGCAGCAGAGCGAGGATTGAAGTGACAATCGGGCGTTTCGACGAGACTTGGGCTGGTTCGATGGGTGATACTCGCATTCGTTCGGTGGCAATGGTAGCGCTGACTGCGCTTGCATTGACGGGCTGCGGCACCACGGGTGGCTCGCGTGGAGGCCTCGCATCCTCCAGCAAGGCGAATTCCTCGACCCTCTACATTTCCGCGCTGCAGGGCGGCATTGTGTCGCGCTCGGGTGTCAAGCTTTCGAACAGCGAACGCCAGCGGGCGCTCGAAGCCGAATATCGCGCGCTGGAAGCGGCCCCGGGTGGTCAGCCGGTTGCGTGGCAGGGCGGAGACGTGAGCGGACAGGTGGTTGCGGCCGCTCCTTATCAGGTCGGTCAGCAGAATTGCCGGCAGTACACGCACAAGCTGGTCGACAACGGCAAGCAGATCGAGACGCGTGGGGCGGCCTGCCGCAACAGCGACGGCACCTGGACGCCCTTGACATAAGTCAAGGCTTGCAGGCGTTCTCTTCCTTACAGCTCGACTTGCGGCCAAACGCCTCAACTTTGCGTCATTGGCCGTTTGTCTGTTGGATTGGGCTTCGGCTTGAAGTAATTGGACGCCATGCTGTTCTGGATCATCTCCGCTCTCCTGACGGTTACCGTTGCCGTCGTCCTGCTGCTGCCGTTGCTCAAGGGGGCAGCGAGCGAGCCGGACGACGATGTCGGTGAGGCAGCCGTCTATCGCGATCAGTTGCGCGAACTCGAGCGGGACAAGGGTCTCGGTCTGATCTCCGCCGAAGACGCCGATTATGCCCGCGCCGAGATCGGTCGCCGCCTGCTTTCAGTTTCGACCGGCAAGGGCGCAGCCAAGGCAAGCAAGGGCGTTCGCACGGGCCATCATCCCCTGGCACAGGCTTTCATCATCCTCTGTCTTCCCGCGATAGGGCTCGGGCTCTATCTGCTGACAGGTAGTCCGGGCATGCCTGCGGCACCGCTTGCCGAGCGGCTGGAAAATCCCGGTAACAATCTGGAACTTCTGGTCGCCAAGGCCGAACGCCATCTGGCGGAAAACCCCAATGACGGGGCGGGCTGGGATGTGTTGGCCCCGATCTACTTCAAGAGCCAACGCATCGGCGACGCCGAGCTTGCCTATCGCAACGCCATTCGGTTCCTCGGAACCAACCCGGCGCGTATGAGCGGTCTCGGCGAAGTGCTGGTCGCAGGCAGTGGCGGGATCGTGACGGAAGACGCCCGCTCGGCCTTCGAGGAGGCGTTGCGTCTCGACAGCAACAATCCGCGCGCCGAGTTCTATCTGGCTCTGGCGCTGGAACAGGCCGGCAAGCGCGCCGAGGCAAAGGCTGCGTTCGAGAAACTGCTGGCGGCCTCGCCGAAGGAAGCGCCCTGGGTTCCGCTCGTCAGCCAGCATATCGCCGCAAACGGTGACGACGTCCCAGCTGCTCCCGCTGCACCCGGCAATCCGAGCGAGGCCGATGTGGCTGCCGCGCAGGACATGTCTGCGGGGGATCGCATGGCGATGATCCGCGGCATGGTCGACAGTCTGGACGCCAAACTCAAGGACGATCCGAAGAATTTTGAGGGATGGATGCGCCTCGTGCGCTCCTATGCGATGTTGAAGGAACCGGAACGCGCGGTCGGCGCATTGAAGGACGGGCTTGCCGCCTTCCCTGCCGACGGGGAGGAAGGTAAGCAACTGATCGCCATGGCCCGTGAACTCGGCCTGCCGGTTGAGGAGGCATTGAAATGACCCGCAAGCAGAAGAGACTGGCCGTCATCGCCGGCGGCATGAGCTTCATCATCGCAGCCGTGCTGCTGATGATGTTCGCCTTCGGTCAGTCGGTCGCCTATTTCTACATGCCCTCCGATCTCGAAAAGACGGCAGTCGGCCCGGGGACGCGCATCCGCCTCGGCGGCCTCGTGGCAGAAGGGTCGGTCGTGCGCGGCGAGGGCTCGACAGTCAAGTTTTCCGTGACGGACGGCACGGGCACGGTGCCGGTCTCCTATACCGGCATCCTGCCGGATCTTTTCCGCGAAGGGCAGGGCGTCGTCACCGAGGGGGCATTCGATGCCGCCGGCGGTTTCGTCGCCGACAGCGTGCTTGCCAAGCATGACGAGAACTATATGCCGAAGGAAGTTGCCGACCGCCTGAAGAAGGACGGCGTCTGGGAAGGCGAGGGGAAGACCCAATGATCATCGAGCTTGGCCATTATGCCCTCGTGCTGGCGCTGGCGACGGCGCTGATCGTCTCCGTGCTGCCGGTGATCGGCGCGCGAAAGGGCGACAAGGGACTGATGTCGGTTGCCGTCACCGGTACGCTGGCAGGATTTGCGTTGGTCGCCTTCTCCTTCGGCGTGCTGACCTGGGCCTATATGGTTTCCGATTTCTCGGTGGAGAACGTCTGGGAGAATTCCCATTCGCTGATGCCGGCGATCTATCGTTTCTCCGGCGTATGGGGCAATCACGAGGGATCCATGATGCTCTGGCTGCTGATCCTGAGCCTGTTCAGCGCGCTCGTCGCCTTCTTCGGGCGCAACCTGCCGGAGCGATTGAAGGCCAATGTGCTGGCCGTGCAGGCCTGGATCACTACGGCTTTCACGCTGTTCATCCTCATGACCTCCAACCCCTTCATCCGGCTTTCGCCGGTGCCGGCGGAAGGCAAGGACCTTAATCCGGTTCTGCAGGATGTCGGCCTCGCCATTCATCCGCCGCTGCTCTATCTCGGCTATGTCGGCTTCTCCGTCTGCTTCTCCTTCGCCATCGCGGCGCTCATCGACGGACGGATCGATGCGGCATGGGCCCGCTGGGTGCGGCCGTGGACGCTTGCCGCCTGGACCTTCCTGACCGCCGGTATCGCCATGGGTTCCTATTGGGCCTATTACGAACTCGGCTGGGGCGGCTGGTGGTTCTGGGACCCGGTCGAAAACGCCTCCTTCATGCCGTGGCTCGCGGGCACGGCGCTTCTGCATTCGGCGCTGGTCATGGAAAAGCGCGACGCGCTGAAGATCTGGACCGTGCTGCTTGCCATACTGACATTCTCGCTGTCACTGCTCGGCACCTTCCTTGTGCGCTCCGGCGTTCTGACCTCGGTGCATGCCTTCGCCACCGATCCGAGCCGCGGTATCTTCATCCTGTGCATCCTGACGATCTTCATCGGTGGGGCGTTCAGTCTCTTCGCCTTCCGCGCGCCGATGCTGAAGGCGGGTGGCCTGTTCCAGCCGATCTCGCGCGAGGGCGCGCTGGTGCTCAACAACCTGATCCTGACCGTCTCGGCAGCGACCGTGCTGATCGGCACGCTTTATCCGCTGCTGCTGGAAACCCTGACGGGTGAGAAGATCTCGGTCGGCGCGCCGTTCTTCAACCTGACCTTCGGCCTGCTGATGACGCCGCTTCTGGTGGCCGTGCCGTTCGGGCCGTTGCTGGCCTGGAAGCGCGGCGATTTGCTCGGCGCGATGCAGCGGCTGTTTGCTGCCGCAATCATCGCCTTCGTTTTCGCGATCATCGTCTACTATATCCAAAATGGCGGCCCGGTGATGGCGGTGTTCGGTCTTGCCGCCGGCTTCTTCCTGATCTTCGGTGCACTCTCTGACCTCTGGTATCGGTCCGGCTTCCGCAAGGTGCCGTTCCGGACCGCGCTGAGCCGCCTGAACGGCCTGCCGCGCTCGGCCATCGGCACGGCGCTCGCCCATTTCGGCTTTGGCGTGACGGTGCTGGGCATCGTTGCCGTTACCACCTTCGAGACGGAAACCGTTGTCGAAATGAAGCCCGGCGCGACGGCTGAGGCCGGCGGCTACTCCATCACCTTCGATGGCATGAAGCAGGCAGTCGGGCCGAACTATACGGAGGAGCGGGGCCACTTCACCATCCGTCAGAGCGGTGTCGACAAGGGCGACTTCTGGTCCTCCAAGCGGCTCTACACGGCGCGGCGCATGCCAACGACGGAAGCGGGCATACGTACCTTCAACCTCGTCAATCAGCTTTACGTGTCTCTCGGCGATCCTATGGATGACGGCGGCATCGTCGTTCGCATCTGGTGGAAGCCCTATATCCTCTGCATCTGGTATGGCGCGCTGATCATGATGGCCGGTGGCTTCGTCTCGCTCTCCGACCGCCGCCTGCGGGTCGGCGTGCCAAAGCGGGCCGCAAAGGTCGCGGCACCGGCGGCATTGGGAGCTGCGGAATGAGGACGGCAGAGCCTTTTCGGATGAACCCCTCCCCAACCTCTCCCCACAAGGGGGAGGGGCTTTACCGCTTCACTTGGCTGTCACGGTGGATGCAGGGCCTTGCCGCGCGTCTTCTCCCCCCTCGTGGGGGAGATGGCCGGCAGGCCAGAGGGGGACTTGCATCATTCCTTCTGCTTTTTCTCCTCCTCGCACCCCTTCCGGCGCTCGCCGTCAACCCGGACGAGATCCTGCCCGACCCCAAGCTGGAACAGCGGGCGAGGGACCTTTCCGCCCAACTGCGCTGCATGGTCTGCCAGAACCAGTCGATCGACGATTCGAATGCCGAGCTTGCTCGCGACCTGCGCCTGCTCGTGCGCGAGCGGATCGTCGATGGCGACAGCGACCAGCAGGTGATCGACTATGTCGTATCGCGTTACGGTGAATTCGTACTGCTGAAGCCACGCCTTTCCATGCACACGCTGCTGCTCTGGGGGCTTCCAGGCGTGCTTTTCGTCATCGGTCTCGGCGTTGCCTTTGCCTATGCGCGGGGCCGCAGCAAGCCCGTTCCGCAAAAACTTTCCGCCGAAGAGGAAGCCCGTCTCGGCAAGTTGCTGGACGAGTGATGCGGGACAGGCCGGGAGCCGAATGGGGGCTTCTTCGGTATCCTGCAAAGATTACGAAGTTTTCATTCTCCGTACAGTTCGCAGTAAGGTGACGCGCCCTATATCTCCTTCATCCACCGCTTCCCGCCGGGGTGGTTCCCGGCCTCCAGCAAGCAGAACAGATGAAGGTAAGATCCATGTCTGACAAGAACGGTCGCTCCAACCTCAAGACGATCCTTAAGAACTCGACCGCAGCCGGCCTTGCCGCGCTGATGCTGGCCGGCACTCTTCCGGTCGCCATCAACTCAGCCTATGCGGAAGCCGTCAAGGTTCAGGCCGCACAGGTCCCGAGCTTCGCCGATGTCGTCGCTGCCGTATCCCCGGCCGTAGTCTCCGTCCGTGTCCAGTCCAACGTGCAGGATACGGCTTCCGACGAGAGCAATTTCTCCTTCAATTTCGGTGGCCGCGGTTTCGATGACCTGCCGGACGACCATCCGCTGAAGCGCTTCTTCAAGGAATTCGGCATGCCCGGCCCTGACGGCAAGGGCCCCGGTGCCGGTCCGAATGCCCGCCCGCGTGAACATGGCGAGGGCAAGGGCCGCCTGCGCCCGACTTCGCAGGGCTCCGGCTTTTTCATTTCCGAAGACGGCTATATCGTCACCAACAATCACGTTGTCGATGACGGCGCTGCCTTCACCGTGGTCATGAACGACGGTAAGGAGCTCGACGCCAAGCTGGTCGGCAAGGACAGCCGCACCGACCTCGCTTTGCTCAAGGTTGAGAATCCGAAGCAGAAGTTCACCTATGTCGAATTCGCCAATGACGAATCCATGCGCGTCGGCGATTGGGTCGTTGCCGTCGGCAACCCCTTCGGCCTCGGCGGTACGGTGACGGCCGGTATCATCTCTGCCCGTGGCCGCGATATCGGCTCCGGCCCGTATGACGACTACATCCAGATCGACGCCGCCGTGAACCGCGGCAACTCCGGCGGTCCGGACTTCAACCTGGCCGGTCAGGTGGTCGGTATCAATACCGCGATCTTCTCGCCCTCCGGCGGCAACGTCGGTATCGCCTTCGCTATCCCGGCATCCGTCGCCAAGGATGTGATCGCCAAGCTCAAGGAAGGTGGCGCCGTGCAGCGTGGCTGGCTCGGCGTGCAGATCCAGCCGGTAACCCAGGATATCGCAGACTCGCTTGGCCTGTCCGAGGCAAGCGGTGCTCTGGTCGTCTCGCCGCAGGCCGGTTCGCCGGGCGACAAGGCAGGCATCAAGCAGGGTGACGTCGTGACCGCCGTTAATGGCGAACCGGTCAAGGATCCGCGCGATCTCGCTCGTCGAATCGCCGCTTTCCCTCCCGGAACCCAGGTCGATGTTTCGCTGTGGCGTGAAGGCAAGGCCACATCCGTCAAGGTCGATCTCGGCACGCTGCCGAGCGAGCAGGCGCTGGCCGGCAAGGAAGGCGACACCCAGGCTCCGGCCACAGAGCAGGCGCTTGCCAACATGGGCATTTCCGTTGCTCCGGCTGAAGACGGCAAGGGCCTGTCGATCATCGACGTCGATCCCGACTCCGATGCCGCCGACAAGGGCATGAAGGCCGGTGAAAAGATCACCTCCGTCAACAATCAGGCGGTCTCCTCGGCAGCTGATGTGATGAAGGTGATCGATCAGGCCAAGAAGGACGGCCGCACCAAGGCGCTCTTCCAGGTCGAATCGGAGAACGGCAGCCGCTTCGTTGCCCTTCCGATCAACCAGGGCTGATGCCCCTCGGGACTGACTGACCGCGGGGCGCTGAAGATCGGGTCTTCAGCGCCCCGTTTGTTTAAGCGGAAAACAAGGACGAGAGCATGATTTCCGGAGGAAGCGGTACTGTGGGACCAGCCGATTCCGGTTGTGCCGATGGCATGGCCGGCGGTAATGTCGCGCACATGAAGATATTGGTTATCGAAGACGATCTGGAAGCCGCCGCCTACATGACGAAGGCTTTCCGCGAGGCAGGCATTGTGGCCGATCACGCCAGCGATGGCGAAAGCGGCCTGTTCATGGGTTCGGAGAATACCTACGACGTGATGGTCATCGATCGTATGCTGCCGCGCCGCGACGGCCTCTCCGTCATCAGCGAGCTGAGAAAGCGTGGCATCGATACGCCGGTGCTCATCCTCTCCGCGCTCGGCCAGGTCGACGACCGCGTGACCGGCCTTCGCGCCGGCGGCGACGACTATTTGCCCAAGCCATATGCCTTTTCCGAACTTCTCGCCCGCGTCGAAGTGCTGGGGCGCCGCAAGGGCAAGCCCGAACAGGACATGATGTACCGCGTTGGCGATCTAGAACTCGACCGGCTGTCCCACGAGGTCAGGCGCGCGGGCAAGGAAATCCTGCTCCAGCCGCGCGAATTTCGCCTGCTCGAATATCTAATGAAGAATGCCGGTCAGGTGGTGACCCGAACCATGCTTCTTGAAAACGTCTGGGACTATCATTTCGACCCGCAGACCAACGTTATCGACGTGCACGTTTCCCGGCTTCGCTCGAAGATCGAGAAGGATTTCGACAAGCCGCTGCTGAAGACCGTGCGCGGCGCCGGTTACATGATCAAGGACGAAGGCTGAGACACGGATGAGCCGCGCCAAGCTTCTGTTCAAGTCGACGGCCGTCCGGCTGTCGGCTCTCTATATTGGCCTCTTCGCCCTCTGCGCGGCCTTGCTCGTCATCTATGTGACGGCGCTTTCCGAGCGCATCCTCTACACCCAGACGCGCGACGCCCTGAAGGAAGAGGTTCAGGACATCACCACCGCTTACGAGCGCGGAGGCATCAATCGGCTGCTTGCCATCATGGAGCGCCGGGCGCGTCAGCCGGGCGCTAACCTCTATGTGATCGCAGGCCCGACAGGCGAAATCCTTGCCGGCAACGTCGCCTCGGTGCAGCCGGGCGTCTTCGATCACGAGGGGTGGACCGACTTTCCGTTCCGTTACGAGCGTTATAACGAAAGCGGCGACGTGCAGCGGCATGTGGCGGCTGGCCACGTCTTCTTCCTCGACAACAGCCTGAGGGTAATGGTCGGCCGCGATCTGGGCGAACCGGCCAAGCTGAGGCTTCTGGTGCGGCAGGCGCTGATGGTGGCGCTTGCTATCATGGGAACCGGCGCCGTCATCATCTGGTTTGCCATCGGCCGCAATGCCCTGAAGCGCATCGACCGTGTTTCCGCCGCGAGCAAGAAGATCATGGCGGGCGACCTGTCGCAGCGTCTGCCGGTTTCCGGTTCGGGCGATGAGTTCGACCGTCTCTCCTCTTCGCTGAACGACATGCTGGGCCGTATCGAGAAACTCAACGAGGGCCTCCGGCAGGTTTCCGACAACATCGCCCACGACCTGAAGACGCCGTTGACGAGGCTGCGCAACAAGGCCGCCGACGCGCTGAACGAAGATGACGAGGCAAGCCGCAAGACGGCGCTGGAAGGCATCATCGCGGAGTCCGACCAGTTGATCCGCACCTTCAACGCGCTACTGATGATCTCGCGCGTCGAGGCGGGGTCGATAGCGGCGGAACTCTCCGATATCGATCTTTCGGCCATCGCCGCCGACAGTGCGGAACTCTACGAGCCGGTGGCGGAGGAGGCGGGCCTGAGCCTCGAAACCGAGATTGCACCGGGTCTCTCGGTGAGAGGGAATCGCGAACTCGTTGGGCAGGCAATCTCCAACCTGATCGACAACGCCATCAAATACGGGGCAGAGGGCGAGCGGGACCGCAAGATCAAGGTGAGCGTCGCCAAGGCGGGTGACGGCGTGGAACTCAGGGTTTCCGACAGCGGGCCGGGCGTTGCCGAGGACAAGCGCGAGGAAGTGGTCAAGCGCTTCGTCCGTCTCGACAAAAGCCGTTCGAAGCCCGGAACGGGTCTGGGGCTCTCGCTGGTCTGCGCGATCATGGCCCTGCATGGCGGGCGGCTTGAGCTTTCCGACACGCATGGTGACGATGTTACCGATCGGGGTCTGACCGCGACCATGGTCTTTCCCGGCCAGGAGCCCTGATACCAAGGATCGATGATAGAAACCCATAGGACCGGCTCGATCGGGCTTTCCGGCTAGGAGAGGTTCGCAGAGCGATGCTTGTGCATCGGTCAAGGGCCTCGACAACGCCGGAAAGCCCGATCGAGCCGGCCTGCGGTGACTTTATACTGGTTTCTGGCGTTGTTGCGCTGCTTGTACGATGCGCAAGCATCGCCCTGCGCACCGCGCCTAGCCAGAAACCAGTATAAAGTCATCCTATGGGTTTCTATCATCGATCCTTGGTATACCTTCGCCTCGCGGAGCGGGATTCGGGGAGAGGGTTCCGCGCGATCTCGCCCGGATGGAGGCCTTGTGGGATGACGGAACCGAAGACGACGCGTCTGGTGGATGTTGCGGCGGATGTGATCAGGCCGCTCAATCAGGTGGAACTGAAGTCGGTTCTATCGATGCTCAAGGATCTGGGCCGGAACGAACCGGTCATTGCGAACCTGCTGGCGAGCGAAGGACCGCTGAAGAATTTCGTTGCCGCCGCGCTGACGCTTTCGCCTTATCTGCGCGATATGGCGAACCTATCGCCGTCGCTTCTGGCTGATGCCATCGAACAGCCGATCGAACCAATGCTGGAGGCGCTTGTGGCGTCTGCCCGCAACGCCTGGAAGGGTGAGCCGGGCGGTCCATCCGCGACCGAGGCGCAGGTGATGTCGCGATTGAGGATTGCCAAGCGCAAGGTCGCCTTCCTCACCGCGCTTGCCGACCTCGCACGGATTTTCGACGCTCGCGACACCACACGCTGGCTGAGCGCCATTGCGGATGCATCAGTGGCGGCGGCGATCGATCACCTGCTGGTGGCCGGCCAGGAAGCAGGTAAGCTCACACTTCAGGACCTGTCCGAGCCGTCCAGGGGCAGCGGCCTGATCGTGCTTGGCATGGGCAAGCTTGGTGCCCGCGAACTCAACTATTCCTCGGACGTGGACCTCGTCGTGTTCTTCGAGCCGGAGGCAGGCATCCTTACCGTGCCGGATGACGCAACGGAGACCTATGGCCGGATGATGCGCCGGCTGGTGCGCATCCTGCAGGAGCGTACGGCCGATGGCTATGTGTTTCGCACCGACCTTCGCCTTCGCCCCGATCCGGGCTCTACGCCGCTCGCAGTGCCGGTCGAGGCGGCCTTGGTCTATTATGAGGGACGGGGGCAGAACTGGGAGCGCGCCGCCTACATCAAGGCCCGCCCCATTGCCGGCGATCTTGCGGCGGGAGAGCAGTTCCAGCGGGAACTGGTGCCCTTCGTCTTCCGCAAATATCTTGATTACGCGGCCATCGCCGACATTCACTCGATCAAGCGCCAGATCCATGTTCACAAGGGGCACGGGGCCATCGCGGTGAAGGGCCACAACGTCAAGCTCGGTCGCGGCGGTATCCGCGAGATCGAATTCTTCGCCCAGACCCAGCAGCTGATCGCGGGCGGCCGCATGCCGGAGCTCAGGGTTCGCCCGACAGAGGCAGCCCTCCGTGCGCTTGCCGTGGCGAACTGGATCGACGGCGAAACCCGCGACGAGCTGATCGCCTGCTACTGGTTCCTGCGCGATATCGAGCATCGCATCCAGATGGTGCATGACGAGCAGACCCATCTCTTGCCGGAGAGCGAGGCGGAACTGCGACGCATCGCCTTCATGTCGGGTTTTGCCGATACCAAAGGCTTCGCAGCTAGCCTGGAAAATGTCCTGAAGACCGTGGAGCGCCGGTATGCGGGGCTATTCGAGCATGAGGAAAAGCTATCGACCGCGACGGGTAACCTGGTCTTCACTGGCCAGAAGGACGACCCGGATACGTTGAAAACGCTGAAGAGCCTTGGTTTCGAACGGCCGGAGGACATTTCCCGCGTTATCCGCACCTGGCATTATGGCCGCTATCGCGCCACGCAATCCGTCGAAGCGCGCGAGCGCTTGACGGAACTCATACCGGAACTGCTTAAGGCTTTCGGTGAAAGCCGACGGGCCGACGAGGCCTTGCTGCGCTTTGACGATTTTCTTTCAGGCCTGCCTGCCGGCATTCAGCTTTTCTCCCTGCTTGGCAACAATCCGGCGCTGCTCGACCTCATCGTCAACATCATGTCGTCGGCACCGCGGCTCGCCGAGATCATCGCCCGCCGCCCGCATGTCTTCGACGGCATGCTCGATCCGGGCCTGATGGTGGAACTTCCGACACGGGACTATCTGGCGAAAAGGCTCGCCTCCTTCCTGAATGGCTGCCGCTTCTACGAGGAGATTCTCGACCGGTTGAGGATTTTTGCCGCCGAACAGCGCTTCCTGATCGGTATCCGGCTGCTCACCGGCTCCATCGGGGGAGCGCAGGCCGCGCATGCCTTTACCGATCTTGCGGGGCTTGTCATCGGTGAAGCCCTGAAGGCCGTTGTCGACGAAATGGAGGCGACCCATGGACGGATCGAGGGCGGCAAGGTGGCTCTCGCCGGCATGGGCAAGCTCGGCAGCTTCGAACTGACCGCCGGTTCGGATGTCGATCTGATCCTGCTCTACGAACATGCCGACGATGCGGGCGAATCCGACGGTTCGAAGCCGCTCGACCCGGTGCGCTATTTCACCCGGATGACGCAGCGCCTGATCGCGGCACTTTCGGCTCCGACCGCCGAAGGCGTGCTCTACGAGGTCGACATGCGGCTGCGCCCTTCAGGCAATAAGGGGCCGGTCGCGACCAGACTGCGCGCCTTCGAGAAGTATCAGAACGAGGAAGCCTGGACTTGGGAGCACATGGCACTGACGCGGGGGCGTCTCATCTGCGGTGACGAGGATCTCGTCGGGCAGACGAAGGCGATCATCGAGAGCGTTCTTGCAAGGCCAAGGGATCAGGCGAGGATCGCCGCTGACGTGGTGGAGATGCGTCATCTGATCGAAAAGGAGAAGCCGCCGCGCGACATATGGGATTTCAAGCTCATCCCCGGCGGGCTGATCGATATCGAGTTCATCGCCCAGTATCTTGCCCTGATCGCAAGGGCGCGCGGCGTCGGTGGTTGCGGGAGCGGGCAGTCGACGATGGATGCGCTGAGGCAACTGGGTGGCGCCTTGCTTGATCGGAACGATCTGGAGACCTGCCTGACAGCGCTCCGCTTTTACACCGATCTGTCGCAGGTGGTCCGCCTCTGCATCGACGGTCCCTTCGATCCGACCAATGCGCCCGCCGGTCTCGTGGATCTCGTCTGCCGCGCGGGGGACTGCCCCGATATCAAGACGCTGGAGGCCGAGGTGCGCCGGCTGTCGAAAGCGACGCGGAGGGTATTCCAGAATGTGGTGAAGGGCTGAAAGGGTGTTGGTAATCCTCAGGTGCGACATCCGATACGTCTGAACTACCTTTAATGGGTGTCATGACGTACCGCCCCTTTTGATTGTAGTTTGCTGTCCTTCAAGACTGCCCATTTCTCGGGGAGTGAGGGTTTCCCTATGTCCATAACACGCAAAATCCAGCCAAAGCTGCATTTCATGTCCGGTGGCCTCTTCGGCAACTGGCTTCCGGGCAACTTTGTCGAGGTTGGAGACTATGGAGTGATCCGGGATTCCAGATTCGAACGGTCCGGCACCCTTAACGACTATGGGGCGAATATTGTCGCCAGACCGGACCGGAGCGGCACGAATGATGTTCAATTCATGGATCGGGCTACAATCAAGCCGTTAATGCGGATGAGTGGAGGGCTTGGTGGCGGTGTTCTTGTTCGGATTGGCGTCAGCCTGAGTGATCGGGGCGCATTTCTTTATCATCTCGCGAACGTAGCAACGCTTCGTCCAGCCAGTTCAAGGGATTTCGACGCCGCTGTGCGGCAATTGTTGCTGAGCGATAAGTTCGAATTTCCTGATGATGGCGTGATCGTAACAGAGGTTCTGAAAGCGGGAAAAGCCACCATCCTTGTCGCTGACGGTCAGGACGTCGAACTCAATCTGCATGCCAGTTTTGAACCTCTCGGCGACGCGTTTCTGGCTGGCGCCGATGGCAAGGTTGCCTGTGTGAAACAGCAAGGTTCTGTTTTTCAGTTTGTAGCCCAGGACGATATCAATGCGATGTTGCGACTGGTGCGACCCGTAATACTCGCGCCGCCGGGAAGTCCGGGAGGCGGAGGTGGTCTCAAGCGCGAGAACGGAATTATCGAACGAACAATCGGCTGGTTCAAATCCCTTCTTGAAGAACGGGAATTGGCGGTCGCTGAACTTGTGATCAGACAAAAGTCTGAAAACGCCCGATGGCAAACATCTATCCTTGCAGGGCCTGATCCAGATCGCGATGAATTTATTTTTGAGATGCGGGATGTTTCACTGGAGGAGATGAGTACAAGTGACGCGCCGGAAGTCGTCGTGAGCGACGAGGAAACTCCCGTTATTGAAACCATGCCGATTCAGAAAAAGGGCGAAGCCTCTGGCTGATGCAAGGATTCACACCAAGGCCGCCGGCTGCACGAATGCCGGCGACCTTGTTGTTTCTTTTGCGTGGTCTCGCCTAGAAGTTGACCTTCCAGCCGCTTCTGAGCCAGACGTTAGGATCGTCGCCCTCGGTGGTGGCGTTGACCATGAGCGAAGCGGTACCGCCTCCGACGTCGAATTCTGCACCGATGCCAGCGCGGACCCAGAACTGCTTGACGTCCTGTCCTTCGAGGTCGAACGAGCTGATGCCGATGATCTCGCCGCTGGTACCGGTTGTTTCCTTCTCGAAGCGGTAGTCAGCCTCGGCGCGACCGAGCAGGCGAATGTCGTCGGTCAGGGTATGAACCAGATCGATACCGACGCGGGCGATGGTCGAGTGATCCTCGCTCTCGTCGTAGATGGCCGGGAAGGAGCCGCCGGTTTCGGTGTAGCCGTCGCTCTTGGTGTTGGCGCGCGACAGGGCCGCATAGGGCGTGAACGCGCTGTCGCCGAGGGTGAAGGCGTTCAGCCAATCGACGCGGATCTTTCCGGCCCAGGTCTCGGTGTCGGTGTCGCCATAGGAGTAATCCATGGCGCTACCGTTGAGATAACCGCGCTTTATGTCGAGCTTGCCGCGTGAGTAGTAACCGCCGACGGTGAGGTAGATGTCACCGGCGATATTGGCGGAGACTTCCGGCGAGACGTACCAACCCTTGTGCTGGAAGTCGCCACCGGCGTCGAGGTCCTGATCGGTATAGGTGCCGCCTGCGGAAATGCGGGCGGTGATGCCGTCGGCAATGCCGTAGCCGAAGCCGAAGTCGCCAAGCACGAGGCCGCCATCGGAAGCGTCGCTGTTGTCATATCCGGTATCGGCCGTGCCCCAGATGGAGCGCTGCCCGGTCTTGAGCAGGTCTCGCATCGGGCTGCCCTGCGCACCGAACATGATGGTGTTGGCGCTGGCGATCGGCTGACCGACGCGCGGAGCCGCGGTTGATCCAATGGTGTTGAGGTATTGCGGCAGGTCGATGATGCCCGAGGTAGGAGTTTCGGGCGCCTCCGGTGTCGCCACGCGGGCGATATAATAATGATTGTTACGCGCGTAGCCCGCGACGACATTTCCGTCGTCCGAGACTTTCAGGGCGTCGCTCGTGAAGTTGTCGTCAACGGTGACGCCATTGTTGCGCAGCCACTGTTCGACGGTAATCATGCCGTCTGTCTGAGTCCACCGGAAGCCGTGGTTATCATCAGCGCTGTCTTTCGCATAACCGACAACGACAGTGCCATCGGCGTTGACGTCGTAGGCGTAAGAACTGTTGCCGCCCAACGTACCAAGGTCGGTCATGGTGCCGTTGATGCCGTCGGAGCCGACCTCCCACCGGTAAGCGTGGGAATACGTATCGTCGGTATTGATATCTGGAGCCATGTCGGCATCGCCGACGATCACAGTTCCATCGTTGCTCATCGCGGCAATGGAAGATTGCTTCCCGCCCAATGTGCCGAGATCGATGATGCCGCCTGCGTCAGTCCAGCGAATTGCGCGACTGTAGTACGAAGTCGAGTTACCATCTGATTCAGTAACGTCTGCAGACCCCGCGACAACCAGCCCGTTATTGCTGACGAGACTTGCTTCACTGTATGTTCCGGTTGCAAGCACGCCGATATCGGTCATTCCCGCATCGCCGACGTGCCAGACGAACCCATGGGAAGCTTCTGGAGTGGTACCCAGATAGGAAGAGCCCACGACCGTGCTTCCATCAGCGCTTATGGCATAGGCATTGGATCTGTCCCCACCCAACGTTCCGAGATCGCGTAGTGTGCTGGCTCCGTCGGACCAGTAGAAGGCGTGATCGTAGTTTCCTCCAAACTCGGCATTGCCCACTACGGCCATGCCGTTATCGCTGACAGCAATGGCCTGGGATTCGCCGCTGGCGAGGGCACCGATGTTGGTGATGCCGTTGGCAGCCGACCATATGAAGGCTTGATAATCGCCATCTGCCACAAATCTGGCATAGCCGACCATAACGCTTCCATCCCCGCTCAAGGCATTTCCACGGGTAGTGAAACCGGTGGAGACAACAGTTGTTGCGGCATTCTCGTTATAGGTGACATAGCCGCTTGTGTCATATGCCAGAAGGCTGCCTGTATTCACAATTCTGGCGACAGTGTAGCTACCGTTCGAACGATTGATGAGAGCGACGGAAAGGTCGTTGCTGACGTCTCTGAAGCCGCCGTCGTCAGCGTTTGCCTTGTGAGCCTGCATAGCCAACACCATCGCGAGTGCTGAGGTCCCGCAAAGAGAGGCGAGATTGATTTTCGTTCGGCGACGGGCCGGTTTCTGCATGAACATGAATGTTATCCCTGGAATGCGGCAGAAAAGCCGGCTTGGTCACTTGGTGGCGCAAGCACAAATGCGCCATCCTGCAAAATGAACTGATTATCGATATCGTTAAATTAGATGTGTATGAATAATCCGAATCGTTGTTGCCTGACTTAACTGTCGCTTCCTGTATTTGCGCTGGCAACGGGTGGCCGGATTGTGTCCAAAAAAAGTCAAGTATGCGTATTTTTGTGTTTTCAACTATTTGAAAACACTTAAGGAAATGCAGGTTCTCGAATTAAGGGAATTGTGCAGAATTCATGGCGCCCACAAGCATCTTGGGGCGCAGGACGTGATGAGGCGACAGAGTGTCGCGGCCCTATTTTGCCCGGAACATGGCTGTTTCCGTGAGTATATCTTAAGTGTTTCGACGGAAATAACTACTTGATGGACGAGTATTGGCCGCCATCATGGCGGCTATCTCTTATGCGGCCGCCGTCTTGCCACGCCGGGAGGGGATCTCGTCCGGTATCCTTACTGACACAACGGTGCCGTGACCTTCGCGGGAGCGGATGCTGAGTTCGCCGCCATGCATGCTGACCAGCGAGCGGGATATGGCAAGGCCGAGGCCGGAGCCGCCATTGCTGCGGGCATACTGGCTCTGTACCTGCTCGAACGGGTGCCCGATTTTCGAGAGCGCGGTCTTCGGTATGCCGATGCCGGTATCGGCGATGGTGATCGTCACCGCATCGCCGGTCCGGCGGGCCCGCAGCGCGATCCGCCCACCCGCATCGGTAAACTTCACCGCATTCGACAGGATGTTGAGCAGGATCTGCTTCATCGCGCGGCGGTCGGCATTCATCGTCAGCCCGGTCGAAACGCGCTGCTGGATGAGGATGTTCTTCTCGTCCGCCGGGATGGCGGTGAGCCGCATGCTTTCCTCTATGAGGGCGTCGAGGTCGATATCCTCGCAACGGATTTTCATCTGGCCTGCCTCGATTTTCGACATGTCGAGAATGTCGTTGATGACGTTCAGCAGATGCTTGCCGCTGTCATGGATATCGCGGGCATATTCGGAATATTTCGGCGAACCGATCGGACCAAACATGCCGGCAACGAGGATCTCGGAGAAGCCGAGGATGGCGTTGAGCGGTGTTCTCAGTTCGTGGCTCATATTGGCCAGGAATTCGGATTTCGCCTTGTTGGCTGCTTCCGCGCGGTCCTTCTCCGCAAGGTAATTGGTGTTGGCGATGGAAAGCTCCGCCTTCTGGCGTTCAAGCTTCTTCTGGGAGGAGGAAAGATCCCCGATCGTCGCCATCAGACGGCGTTCCTGATCGCGCAGGCGCTCCTGGTGCCGCTTTAGCAGGGTGATGTCGGTGCCGACGGAAACAAGGCCACCGTCACGCGTGCGCCGCTCATTGATCTGCAGCCAGCGCTCGTCGGCAAGCTGGACCTCGGTCGTGCGCGAATTGTTGCCGAGATCGGGATCGGCGATGCGACGCTGGATGATCGGTCGCGCGGCCGCAGCCTGCACCACGGCGCGTTCGGTCCCGGGCACGAGAATGCTGTCGGGCAGGCCGTAGACCTGCTGGAAGTGCGCATTGCACATCACCAGGCGGTCGTTCTTGTCCCACAGCACGAAGGCTTCGGACGTGCATTCGATGGCGTCTGCCAGTCGTTGGTCGGCCTCGGCGTAGCGTTGCGCCAGTCGGTGCTGCTCGGTCACGTCCATGGCGATGCCGATGACGTGCAGGCATCCGGTATTCGAGCGGATCACCTGGGCGCGGGCGCGCATCCAGACATAATGGCCGTTGGCATGACGCATGCGGAAGACCTGGTCTATCTGCCGGGAGCCGCCCTTGCCGATGGCGCGCGCCAACGCATAGAGATTTCCGTCCGCCGGATGCATCAACTTAGCCGCATCGGCAAAGGTCAGCACGTCTTCGGAGGGCGAAAGCCCGAGCATCTCGTACATCGATCGCGACCAGAAGAGCTTGCGCGAGGCGAGATCGAAGTCCCAGAGACCGCAGCGTCCGCGCGACAGGGCGGTTTCCACCCGCATGTTGGTTTCGAGGAAGATGTCGTCGGCGTCGCGGGCGCGCTTCACCTGTTGGAAATATGCATAGAGGACAACCAGCAGGATCATCGAGATCCCGGCAAATAGCGTGACGTTGAGCGAAATCTCGCTGCGCCAGAAGTTCATCGCGCCCTGAAGCGAATGCGCTGCGAGAATGAGTGCACCCTCGGTTCCGATGGGCGTGACCACTGCAAAATGGCGGATGCCGCCGATGTCCGTCTCGATCGCACCACTGCGATCGGCGAAACGCCTGATAGTGCTAACCTCGGGCAGTAGCGAGCCGAGATGCATGCCGACATAGCCGGCCCCATCGGAAGACGACGCATAGATGCGCCCGCTCGCATCGACCAGCAGCACGAAAGCGCCGTCGGCCATGCGCTCCTGCGGCAGGAAGCGCGCAAGTGCGGCCTCCGAACTCTGCCGGTCCGCATTGGCGAAGAGTTCGGGCTGAGCGACCAGCGCCGCATTCGCCGTTGCCGATACCAGCGCTGTCGATTGGCGCACCGCGCTCTCGATCCGCGCATGCTCGGAAAGCATGCCGGTGACCCGTGCCATTGCGACGACCGCCAGGAACGCCAGGATCAACACGGGGATGGAGTGCCGAAGGATGGTTTCGATCCGCCGGGACGTGTCGGCATCGCCATTGCCAAGGGTCGAGAGGCCCCTGGAAAGGGCGTCGAAAAGAGCAGCAATCCCGGTAAGTTTAAGCCGCAACCGTTCATCGGCTGCGGTTGCCCGCTGCGCGTTCGACATCGTCCCCTGCCTCGATTTTCTCGTGTGATTCGAAGCGCCGCCCGCCCGAATCTGCCTTAATGAATCATCGGTGATTCGGCTTGTCCAGCCCGACCTGGTGAACAAAATCTTAAGCCATTATTCCGAATCGCTTTTTTTTGTACGCTTGGTGCCAAACGCTTGAATCTGATTGAAAACATGCCTGCGTCTCCCTTATCGATAAGCCAAGGGAACACAACCGGGCGGTCGCCTGAGGGGGCTTTGTTTGAAGCACTTCCTGCCATTTCGCAGAGGTCTGGCGCGGGCCGGCGCCTTCGCGGTGCTGTCCGCATTCCTGTTGTCTCATTCGGCCGTATGGGCTGCCGAGGGCAAGCCGCCGAAACTCTACAAGAAGCTGACGGAAGAGCAGGCGGAGGAAGCGGATCAGTTCGCCCTCAATAATGCGATCGCCACCGTCTTCCACGAGGCCGGCCACATGCTGATCTCGGAGTTTTCCCTGCCCGTTCTCGGTAAGGAAGAGGACGCGGTCGACGGACTTGCGGTCGTGCTGCTGCTGGAGGCGGAAGACGAGGACTTCAACAGTGCCGTCGAGGATTTTGCCAATGTCTGGTTTCTCACGGCGGGATCGGCTGATGAAGACGAGGAGCTGGCTTTCTGGGATTCCCACGGTCTGGACGAGCAGCGCGCCTACAACACCGTCTGCCTGATGATGGGCAAGGATGAGAAGCGCTTCAAGGACTTCGCCGACTCGCTGGATTTTCCGGAATATCGCCGCGAGCAGTGCCCGGAAGAATATCAGAGCCTGTCCGCTAGCTGGGACCGGGTTCTGGCTCCGCACGAGGCGGGCGAGAATGACAAAACAGACTTCAAGATCACTTATAAGAAGACCGACGATCCGCAACTCGCCTATTTCCGCGAGATGATCAAGGACACCGAAATCCTCGAGATGGTCGCGGTTACGTTTTCCGGCAGCTACAAGCTCAAGGATGGGATCAAGCTGACGGCGCGCGAATGCGGAGAGGCGAACGCCTACTGGAGCCCCAGCGATCGCGAGATGACGCTTTGCTACGAGGACCTGCTCAACAGCGCGAACCTCGACGCCCAGTGGTATATCGACAATCCTGACGAATAACGCCCTGTGGAAGGTAGCACGGGCGAGGCGTTCGACGCCGCGCCCGTGCTTGGTTCAGCCCTTCAGCGTACGATCGACGATGTCACGGACATCGTTCGACAGCGAAGGGCTGCGTTCGATGGTCATCAGCGCCTCGCGCGCATGGTCGGCCCTGGTGGGCTCCAGCAGTCGCCAGGAGCGCATCGCCGTCAGCAACCGCGCGGCAAGCTGCGGATTGCGCTTGTCTATGGCGAGAACCTGCTCGGCGAAGAACCGGTAGGCCGCGCCGTCAGCCCGGTTAAAGCCGGTCGGATTGCCAAAGGCGAAGGTGCCGACCAGCGCCCGAACGCGATTGGGGTTGGAGGCGGTGAAATTCGGGTTCTGCATGAGCCGCATGATGCGGTCGAGCGCACCGTCGCCGGGAATGGTCGCCTGGATCTGGAACCACTTGTCGAGCACGAGCGCGTTCGACGCAAAGCGTGTTTCGAACGAAGCCAGTGCCGCATGGGTTTCCGGAGCGTTCGGGAAGCGGTGGGCCAAAACGGTCAGGGCCTGTGACAGGTCCGTCATGTTGTCGGCCTTGGCGAAGGCCTCGGCCGCTGTGACCGGGGTATTTTCGCTGAGAGCGAGGAAGCCGAGGGCGGCGTCGCGGAGAGATCGACGTCCGGCGCTTGCTGCATCGGGGCTATAGGCGGCATCCGACACCAGACCCTTGTAGAGGGCTTCGAAGGTGGCGGCACCCGCAACGGCAATTTCCTTCAGGATCGCCTGGCGACCCGCGTGGATGGCGTCCGGATCATTGTTCGATCCGAGTTCGCGGGCGATGTCGGATTCGCTCGGCAGCGTCAGCGCCTGCGCCCGGAAAGCCGGTTCAAGGCTCTCGTCGGCTGCGATGGCGAGCAGGGCGTCAAGAAGACCCTTGTGGCAGGAAATCGGCTTGCCCTTGGCGGCAGCGCCGGCCGCTGCCGTCAGGTTCGGCAAGGCGAGATCGGTGATCGCCTGCCAGCGGGAGAAGAGGTCGGTCTCGAAGCGGGCAATCAGGGCGAGATCATCGGTGGTCTGTGAGAAATGCAGCGTAACCGGCGCCGAGAAGCTGCGGTTCAGCGAAACGACCGGACGGCTGGCAATGCCGGAGAAGACGAAGGTCTGGCTGCGTTCGGTGAGATGCAGGACATCGCCCGAGACTTCGCCGCCGGTGACAGAGGTGGGAGCCTGCTCGCCGCCGTTTGCGCCGATCAGCGCGAACCGCAACGGAATATGCATCGGGTCCTTGTTGGACTGTCCGGGCGTGGCCGGGATCATCTGCTCCAGAGACAGGGTGAGCGTCTTGGCAGCCGCGTCATAGGAGGACGAAACGGTGATCTGCGGCGTTCCGGCCTGATTGTACCAGAGCGAAAACTGCTTGAGGTCGCGGCCATTGGCATCCTCGAAGGACTTCACGAAATCCTCGACGGTCGCGGCTTCCCCATCGTGGCGCTCGAAATAGAGATCCATGCCCTTCTTGAAGCCGTCGCGACCGAGAATGGTCGCAATCATTCGGGTGACTTCGGAGCCCTTCTCGTAGACCGTCGTCGTGTAGAAATTATTGATCTCGCGATAAGCCGTCGGTCGGACCGGATGAGCGAGCGGACCGGCATCCTCGGGGAACTGCTCGGAGCGCAGATGACGGACTTCCGCGATGCGCTTCACCGGGCGCGAGCGCTGGTCGGCGGAGAATTCGTGGTCGCGATAGACGGTCAGGCCTTCCTTCAGGCACAGCTGGAACCAGTCGCGGCAGGTGATGCGGTTGCCGGTCCAGTTGTGGAAGTACTCGTGGGCGATGATCGCCTCGATATTGGCATAGTCCTGGTCGGTCGCCGTTTCGGGGTCGGCCAGCACATACTTGTCGTTGAAGATGTTGAGGCCCTTGTTTTCCATGGCCCCCATGTTGAAGTCGGAGACGGCGACGATCATGAAGATGTCGAGGTCGTATTCGCGACCGAAGACTTCCTCGTCCCACTTCATCGAGCGTTTCAGCGCGTCCATGGCATAGGCGGCGCGGGCCTCCTTGCCGTGTTCGACATAGATCTTCAAGGCAACTTCCCGGCCGGACATGGTGGTGAATGTGTCTTCAACCACACCGAGATCGCCGGCGACGAGCGCAAAGAGATAGGACGGCTTCGGATGCGGATCGAACCAGGCGGCGAAGTGCTTGCCCGGGCCGTAGCCGGCGCCACCGAGGAAATTACCATTCGACAGCAGCAGTGGATTGGCATCCTTGTCGGCGATGATGTTGACCGTATAGACGGCAAGCACATCCGGCCGGTCGGGGAAATAGGTGATGCGGCGGAAGCCCTCGGCCTCGCACTGGGTGCAATAGATGCCGTTGGAGCGATAGAGGCCCATCAGCTGGGTGTTGGCCTCAGGATTGATCTGCGTCGTCACGGTGATTTCGAAGGGAACCGTTTCCGGCAGATCGCGGATCGTCAGGCTTTCGGGCGTTGCCGTGTAGCGCTCGGCGGTCAGTTCCATCTGGTCGAACATGAGACCGGTCATGTTGAGATCGTCGCCGTCGAGAACGAGAGGGGCGGAAGGATCCGCGCCTTCGCGGCGGTGGAAGATCAGTCGCGCTTCCACCTTGGTCTCGGTGGGATCAAGCTCGAAGGTCAGGTCTACGCGTTCCAGCACGAAGTCGGTGGGGCGGTAGTCTGCCAGATGAATGATCCGGCCCGTATCTGTTCGCATGTTTTGTCCTGATCGTAAGAAGATGCCGCCTTGCGGCACCGGCATACGAAATACGCCCGCAGGATCACCGCCAGATTATTGTGGATAATCGCATCAATTCCTGAACGATTGTTAAAACAGTGGGGATTTTGGTGGCCATTTTTGGACAGCCACCGTCGAGTTTTCCGTATGCTATTTCAGGCCGAAGGCCGCGCGGATGGAATCGTCGCTCTCGTTCTGCTGCACGATGACGCCATACCATCCGAGACCATCGTAATCTTCGTAGCCAAGGGTCTTGGCGAACGCGACGATCGAGCCCTTGCCGTCATAGTAGCTGCCGCGCATCTGTCCTTCAGGATTGTGAAGCGCAAAATGCGTATAGCGACGTGCCGGGGTGCTGGACGCGATCACCCTCAGCGTGCCGTCGAGCAGCATGACCTCGGTCTTTTCGGCCACCTGCGGCGGCAGGTTGGCTTCCTTTTCCACGATCGCCTGTCCCTGTGCCTGCCAGTCGAAATAGACGCCGAGCGTCCCGACCAGTTCACCATCGGAGCGTCCGCCGGCGCGGATGCCGGTCGCGTAGACGAGGACGTCGCGATTGTCGTGGGCGAGGCTGGTCTTCACTTCGTCGACCACATAGTCGTCGCCGCTGGCGCATTGACGGGCCGTAGTGAACCAGGGTTCGGCGGAAAAGTTGCGATCCTTGAGAGCCCGCTGGTACTTCGGATTGGCGGAAGCGACGACGCGCCCGTTTGCGTCGGTCATCACAAGGTCGAGATAAACGGTGTAGAAACGGTTGATGACCCCGAGGCGTTCGGCGGCATAAGCGAAGCGATCATTTGTCGGGTTTTCCAATGCCTGCCAGAGAGCGGGATCGGTAGCCCACCATCGGACGTCGGCGGTGCGCTCGAACAGGTTGCGCACGATGAACTGCACGAGTGTCTGGGCAAGGTCGGTCAGACGAACGCCTTCCATCTGCTTGACGAGATCATCAGCCATGCTGCGACCGACACCGATACGGCCAAGGACATTTTCCTGGAAGCGGTCTGCAATATCCGCGGCAGCCTGAGCGAGGCGCTGCACTTCGTTTGCCACGACCGCAAAGCCCTTGCCGGTTTCCCCGGCGCGCGCAGCTTCGATCAGGGCGTTGATGGCCAGAAGCCTGATCTGTTTCACGACATGGGTGTTCTCGGCGCTGAAGCGCTCCAGATCGGTACCAATACCCTCCGTCACAAGCCGCATAGAACGGGGAGTAGCGACGAGGGGGACATTACTTTTCAACTTTGGAACGGCTTCGCTCATCGGCAACTATCCGCAAAAGGATCTCGGTTGTCAAAATCCCGCCAGCAATGGGAGGAGTTGGCGGCGGGTGTGAAAAATGAATGCAATTGAACGGGATCGAGTATCCGTAAAATTGGTTAACTGAGAATAAAGTATATTTCGTCAAATTTACTGGAGATGAGGCCTGCGCCGGCTCGATATCGTGCCTGCCGTCGATAGGTCCTTGCCTCTTGACGCAATAAGCGACTATCTTCCGGCACAAGCTTCGCCGTCGAGCAGCAGCCTCGTCCGGTTGCTGCATTTCCGTTTTTTATATCCAGAGCCCTGCCGATGGCGCCCGCCGCATATGATCCCATCCGGGGCATTCTTCTCAAGGTTTTTTCAGTAACGGCCTTTGTCGGAATGCAGAGCTGCATCAAGCTGACCGGGGGCGAACTGCCGACCGGTCAGGTCAGTTTCTACCGATCCGCCTTCGCCATACTTCCGATCCTGCTTTATCTGGCGTTCAAGGGCGAACTGCGCACCGCTTTCCAGACCAGCAATCCATTCGGCCATCTGAAGCGAGGGTTACTCGGCGTGGCATCGATGATCGTGGGGTTTTACGGGCTCATTCTCCTGCCGATGCCTGATGCAATTGCGATCGGCTATGCCATGCCTTTGCTTGCGGTGGTTTTCGCGGCGGTCTTCCTGCGTGAAAATGTCAGGGTTTACCGCTGGAGCGCCGTCTTCGTTGGAATGATCGGCGTTTCCATCATTTCCTGGCCGAAATTGACACTTTTCAGCGAGCAGGGCTTGGAATCGCAGGCGGCCGTAGGCGCCTGCGCGGTACTTCTGGCTGCTGCGCTGGGCGCTACAGCCATGCTTCAGTTGCGCCAGTTGGTGCAGGAGGAACGGACGGCGACCATCGTCCTGTTCTTCTCGCTGACGGCTTCAGTATTGTCGGCGATGAGCTGGTTCTTCGGCTGGCAGGTCCTGACCTGGGAAACGCTCGGATTTATGGTCATGGCCGGTTTCTTCGGGGGGCTCGGCCAGATCCTGCTCACCGAAAGCTATCGCTTCGCGGACGTCTCTACTATCGCACCATTCGAATACTGTTCGATCATTCTTGGATCGATCATCGCTTTCCTGCTGTTCGATGAGATCCCGACTTTGACCACGCTGATCGGTGCATTCTTCGTCATCGGTGCCGGTATCTTCATCATATTCCGTGAGCACCAGCTTGGGCTTGAGCGCCGCGCCGCCCGCAAGGCCTCGACGCTGCAATAACTACGACCCGCATCGTTCCTGCGCCTCAGGACAGGCGATCTCCAATGCCGCCGGAGGAGTCCGGCCCCTGCATCGGCAGCGGCTTGGATTGAAAGTCCGTCTTCTCCGACGGCCCTTCGCTGGAGGGGCGGCGCGTCATGCGATAGCCGGCATAGCCCGCATAGAGCGCGAAGGCCGCAGCAAGGAACCAGATGAGACCGTTCGGACCGAAATACTCCATCAGCGTGCCTCCCATCAGCGGCCCGGTAACGGTTCCGAGGCCATAGAGGATCATGATCGCGCTGGAAATCTTCACGTATTCGTCGGGTTCCGCCATGTCGTTGGCGTGAGCCACGTTCAACGCGTAGACCGGATAGAGCACCGTGCCGACGAAGAAACCGGCAATATAGAGTGCCACCGGACTGCCGCCGAAGATCAGCATGGCAAAGCAGGCTGTCAGCCCGAAAATGCCGGAACCAATCATCACGAGACGCCGATCGATGAAGTCCGAAAGGCGTCCGAGCGGCATCTGGGCGATGGCACCGCCGGCGAGAAATGCGGCAAGTAGCGTCGCACCTTGCGCTGTGGTCATACCGACATTCTGCGAATAGACGCCGCCGAGGCTGCCCCAGGTGCCGGAAAGTGCGCCGGAAAGAAGCGAACCGAAGAAGGCGACCGGCGAGCGTTTGAGCAGCCGCTTCAGGTCGAACTTGGCTTCCGCGATGGGGGCGGGCGACTGGGCCGTCGAAAGGGCGGTCGGAAACAGCGCGAGGCAGAAGAGCAGGGCGCAGACGATGAAGAGTTCGGTGCCCTTCGGATCCCCGAGGGGGACAAGGTATTGCCCGCCGATCGAGCCGGAAAGGGCGGTAATCATGTAGACCGAGAAGAGCGCTCCCCTGTTCTCATTGTTCACGCGCTCGTTGAGCCAGCTTTCGATCAGCAGATAGGCGCCGGCGATGGCAAAGCCGGCAAGACCGCGGAAGAGCATCCAGGCTCGCCAGTCCACAACCAGCGAACACAGCAGCACCGAAACCGTCAGAAGGGTCAGGAGCGCCGTGAAGACGCGGACATGGCCGACGCGGCGTACGAAGATCGGGGTAACGATGCAGGAGAGCGTGAAGCCGAACGTATAGGCCGTCGCGATGATCGAGATGGTGAAGGTCGCCCAGCCCTCGTCGATCGCTCGGATCGGCAGGAGGAAATTCATCAGGCCGAAACCCGCCATCATCAGCAGGGTCGAGAGCATGAGTGAGGCGATCGAGGCGAGGCTGGCCAGCATCGGATAACCCTGAAATGATGAAACCGGATTGTGCCTTTATTCGAATGTTGGCGAACTGTCGATTGCGACAGGTTTCGGCGCAAAACCGAGTTATGCGATGCATACTCAATTTTTCGTTAGCCAGCGGTAATAAAGCTGTCACCGCGCGGCATTTTCATTTAGTTTAAAAGAATTAGAACTACACTCTGATGCAACGGGTATGCGGGATGCGCCAAGCGTCCGTTGCAAATGTTGATATTATGAATTGCGTGACTGCCTTGTTCTCTTTGCGACGCCGATATAGCGGCGAATGCTCCGGTGGTTTTGCGGGTGCGCCGGAAGTGCCTTGTTGTGGCCTGGATCTGCGATCCGAGGGGGAGGGCGTCCATGGCTTTTTCCGCTGAGCAATTGGCTGCCAATCCGCTTTTCGTAGAGGCCTTGCAAGCCTTTGCCATGCAGCTTCGTGGGCGCTACGACGAGCAACCGAGGCTGGCGCGGTTTCTCGCTTCCCATCAGCGCTGGCTTCTGAGCCAGGCCGCTTTCGCACTTCATCTGGAATATGATCCGGAAGAGCCGAATTCAGGCCTCACCACGACGCGTCTGAGGGAGATCGTTACGACCGGCAATGCGGCGAGCCGCAATACGGTGCTGAATTTCTTGGACCAGTTGGTCAGCTATCGCTTCGTCAAGATTGCGGGCGATCCCGCGCGCCGGCCGCGTCGCTTCGAGGCGGCGGATGTTACGACGAAGGCGATGTTCGGATGGATGGTGGCCAACCTTGCCGCGCTTGACGGGTTGGATGGCGGCAGCAGGGCGAAGACACTGGTGGATAAGCCGGAACTCTTCAAGCTGATCCAGCCGCAGGTAGCGCGCAGGTCGTTCGACAACGTCCAGTGGCGGGAGCCGCCGCCAAGGGTTGCGATGTTCCTTTGGACCGAGGCGGGCGGGCTGGTCATGGATGAACTGATCCGTCGGGTGCGGCTGTCCGAAGAAATCGACGGTCGTTTCGATATCGGCAGGATCGATGCCCGGCTGATTGCCGAGCAATTCATGATGTCACGCACCCATCTGCAGCGACTGTTTCGCAAGGCGATCGATGAAAACTGCCTTCAATGGCAGGATGAAACGAAGAAGAGCAATCTGTGGTTCACGGCTGATTTTCTGGCTGAATATTGCCGGTGGCAGGCCGTGAAATTCGCGATCGTCGATCAGGTTTTCGAGGAGGCCAACGGCAAACTGGCGGCGGAAGCGGAGTGCGCGGCCTCCCATCGCAACGCCGCAGTGGGCGAACCATAACGGCCCCAGCGGCGTAATTGCTTGCGGCTCGAAATTCAGAGCGGAATCTGACGGATCAGCGCGTTGTCGCCGCGTGCGGCACGATTGGCCGTACCACGAACTTCGTTCGAATATACTTCAGAGGCGCTGACGGCACTGCCGATCTGGAAGACTGCGGCCTTCAGGCTGCGCAGCGGATGAAACATCAGAGTCATGGTATTCGGTCCTTGCATTCGTGCGAGAGACGCCGCTGCCGCGTAATTTTCCCGCATGAGTTTAAGAAAATGTCACAATTGTGCAATGCACAATATCTCTGGTCTGCAATGCGGGTGGTGCACGCCCGGTATCCGGATGATGCTTCGCGAACTCAGCTCTGACGAAAATCGGCGAAGACAGCGACAGGGCGCGAGGCATAGCCGAGGCGACTGAAAACACGCGCCGTAAGCTGTTCGTTCGTTGCTGAACCGAAGTTGTGATAGGGCTGCCCCGAGCGCACGGGCTCGCTGGCGAGACGCAGGGTCTCGAACTTGCAGTGAATGGGGCGGGCGCGCATGGACATCTCTGTCAATCCTTGTATGCCGAATCCTCCCATGACTTGAGTTAATATTGCAGCGCAACATGATTTGTGCAAGGCAGGCGTGTGCGGCACTGCATTGCGTCCGGCGCATGGCTCTCTTCATATTCCTTTAATAAATGACGCTTTTTTGACCTTCTACGGTCGATCCATTCGAGCCTTGAAGGCCTGAAGGTCCTGCCACGCCAGCGCCTTGCTGGCCGGAGCGGTCAATAGTTCCTGAGGATGCAGGGTGGCTATGGCGGGAACGGCGTGACCGCCGCAAGCGATGTCTCGCCATTGACCGCGCAGGGCGTGGATGGTGCCAGTCTCGCCAAAGAAGAAACGTGCAGTGAAATTGCCGAGAAGAAGGACGGCCTTCGGTTCGGCAAGCTCGATCTGCCTCTCGATGAAGGGACGGCAGATGGCGGCCTCCGGCTGAGAGGGAGACCGGTCTCCCGGCGGACGCCATGGCATGACGGTGGTCATCATCACGCCATCGCGCGAAAGCCCGATTGCCGCCAGCATGCGGTCGAGAAGAAGCCCGGCGCGGCCGGAAAAGGCTGCCCCCTCGCGGTCATCGTCGCCGGATGGCATCGGGCCGACGACCATGATCCCGCTCGCCGGATCGCCATTGGCGAAGATCGTCGAACGGGCGGAGGTCTTCAGATTGCAGCCGCCGAAGGCTTCGAGCGCGGTCTTGAGTTCGGCAAGCGACCGCGCACTCTCGGCGGCGAAACGCGCTTCCGTGACGGCATGTTCGTCTGGAATGGCAGGGGCCTGGGCAAGGGGCGCGGGCCGCGGAGCTGCTCGCTCAGCGCTGGGGCGCGTGCGCTCTGAGGCCGTCGCCTGGGCCGGAGCGCCCTGACCGCCAGGCGCGGCGGGAGCCGATGCACGCGGGCCGCGGGCGCGTTGTTCCGCAAATTCCGCGACACGATCTACCGCTTCGTCCTCGACGAGCCAATCGACACCCGCCTCCGCATAAAAATGCAGAAGCGCGGCCAGTTCGGCTGGCATCATGTCGCGGGCAGGGGTCATCATCGGGTCTTAACGCAAAGCGCGGCTAACAGGAAGGCCGTGGTTGCGATTATCGGGGCTCCGTGATCGGGTTCCCGTTTTCGTCGCTCTTCCCGTCTTGGCTTGCTCCGGTGTGCCTATGCTTGCGGGCAGTGTGTCCTGCAGACCGTTTCCTATCAGGCTGTCCACTGCTCGATATCGTCGCGCTCGCCGATAAGTGAGAGACCGTGGGCGATCGACACCATTTCGCCGCCGGTCTCGATCCGGTCGGTCTCGAAGCGGTTGGTGAAGATGCGGCGGACCGCCGGAACGAAGGATGTGCCGCCCGTCAAAAACACCTTGTCGATGCTTTCAGGCGTGGTGCCGGTGCTTGCCAATACGTCGTCGAGAGCGCCTTCGATACGGACGAGATCGTCGGCGATCCAGTTCTCGAAATCGCTGCGCTTCACGCTCTTGCGGCCGGCCGCGCCGAGCGGTGCGAAATGGAATTCTGCCTCCTCGGCGCTCGAAAGCGCCATCTTGGTCGCCGACACAGCCTGATAGAGCGGGTAGCCTTCGTCATGCTCGATCAGTTCGATGAAGAGTTCCAGCTTGTCCGGCTCGGTGGCCTGGCGCACCAGGGATTGCAGGTCGGCGAACTCACGCGAGGTCTTGAAGACCGAAAGCTGGTTCCATCGCGAGAAGCTGAGGTAGTAGTTGCTCGGCACGTCGAGCAACTTGCCGAAGCTCTTGAACTGGCTGCCCTTGCCGATTTCCGGCGCCACCAGATGCTCGATGATGCGAGCGTCGAACTGATCGCCTGCAAGGCCGACACCGGAATGGCCGACCGGCGTGGCGCTGACGCGGCCCGCATTTGTCTGGAATCGGATCAGCGAATAGTCGGTGGTACCGCCGCCGAAGTCGGCGACCAGAACGGTCGCGTCCTTCTTCAGGTTACGGGCGAAATAGAAGGCGGCCGCCACCGGTTCGTAGACGTAATGCACTTCCGGGAAACCGAAGCGGGAGAGTGCTTCGTTGTAGCGGGTCATCGCGAGCTGGGGATCGGGATTGGAGCCTGCAAAATGCACAGGGCGACCGGCGACGATGCGCTTTGCGTCCGAAGGCCAGCCGTCGCCGGCATAGTTTTCAAGCCGGCGAAGGAAGACCTCCATCAGGTCCTCAAACTGAAAGCGGCGGGCATGGACGATGGTGCCCTGAAACAGCGCCGAAGCAGCAAACGTCTTGATTGACTGCAGGAAGCGGCATTCGCCGGGATTGTCGATGAACTGACGGATGGCGGCCTGTCCCGCCTCGACCTTCAGGGCGCGTGCGCCGAGCTGTGCATCTTTCATGAAGGACAGCGCGGTGCGCATGCTGTCGGTCTCGCCGGCCGACGAGGTGAAGGACACCGATTGCGTCGTGCCATCCGCATCCGCAAGCGCCATCACCGTATTGGTCGTGCCGAAATCAAGCCCCAGCGCGTGAGCCATCGCCGCCGCTCCCTTTTGATCTGTCTGTCTCTGGAATCGGGCGTTGCCCGAACGTGAAAAGGGGCGCAGTCGATGCGCGCCGCAATGAAGAGCGCGCCTAATGGCATGGATGACGGGACGAAGGCAAGGCCCTTCGGATCAGGCAATCGCCTCTTTCGTTTCCTGCGCCATCGCCATCATCCACGTGCTGAAAGCCTGCATGGCGGGCATCATGCTGCGCGATTTCAGCCGGGTAAGCCAGTAGCAGCCCTTGGAGACATGGATCGGAAAGGGCTGTTCGATCGCGCCACTGGCGAGATGGCGGGAAAACATCAGCGGCGGTGCCAGCGCCACGCCCGCGCCCTGCAGCGCGGCCTCCACCATGATGATCGAGGAATCGAAGACGGGACCGCGAATCTGCGGTGGGCTGACCCCGGCCGCCTCGAACCATTCCGGCCATTCGTCATGGCGGTAGGAGCGCAGCAGGCTCTGGCGAGCCACGTCTTCGGGCTTTTCAAGTTGGCGGGCGATCTGTGGAATGCAAAGCACCGAAAGCGGCGCTTCGAACAGGGCTTCAGCCTCGATGTCGTGCCATGCGCCGTTACCGAAGCGGATAGTATAATCCAGCCCTTCGGCGGCGATGTCGACCCGGTTGTTGTTGGTCGAGAGCCGGACGTCGATATAGGGATATTGCCGGCGGAAGTCGGCAAGGCGCGGCAGGAGCCAGCCGACGGCAAACGTGCCGACGGCGCCGATGGCGAGCACCTCCTGCACATGCCCGCCCTGAAAGCGCTCCAGCATGTCGGCCATGCGGTCGAAGCTTTCCTGCAGCGAGGGTAGAAGCGCCTGTCCTTCTTCCGTAATCATCAGCCCGCGCGGCAGGCGGCGAAAAAGCGTTACGCCAAGGCGCTGTTCGAGTAGCTTCACCTGATGGCTGACGGCGGCCTGCGTGACGCAGAGTTCTATGGCCGCGCGGGTGAAGCTCAGGTGACGGGCAGCCGCCTCGAAGGCGCGGAGCGCATTGAGCGGCAAATGCGGGCGAACCATGGTAGACCTTATTTTTCTAATGGCTCACCGCAGATATCATCGTTTGTCCATCGCTCACAAGCTGACCTAGAAATGCCGTGTTCAATCACGGGAGCATTTCCATGGCATTTTGCAGAAGCATGTTTCTTGGTTTTTCATTTGGCATGACCGCCTTTGTTTCTGCCGGATTTCCGGCATTTTCGGCGGAGCCCATCCATTGCACGGTTATCATCGAGGAGGCGAGCGGCGATGCGCTCTATCGGAAAGGCAGTTGCGCGGAAGCCTTCTTTCCGATGTCGACATTCAAAATCCCTTTGGCCATGATGGGCTACGATGCGGGTATCCTTCAAGACGAAAGCAGTCCGCGCTGGGACTATAGCGCAGAATTCGACCGTCCGAAGCGTGAGCAGAAGACGACCGATCCGACCTTATGGGAAAAGGAATCGATCGTCTGGTATTCGCAGGAGATCACCCGTCGTCTCGGCGAGCGCCGGTTTGCCGATTATGTCCAGCGTTTCGGCTATGGCAACCGCGATGTATCGGGCAATCCCGGCAAGAAGGACGGTCTCACGCAGTCCTGGCTGATGTCGTCGCTGAAGATCTCGCCTGACGAACAGGTGGCCTTCCTGCGGCGGTTTCTGTCGGGCGGTCTTCCGGTCTCCGAGCATGCCTCTGCCATGACGCTTGCGATCATGCCGCATTTTGCTGCCGGTGACGGCTGGGACATCCAGGGAAAGACCGGCAGCGGCTTCATGCGCGACAAGGCGGGCAAGGCAGATCGTTCACGCCCGCTCGGCTGGTTTGTCGGATGGGCCACCAAGGGTGATCGCCGGGTGGTCTTTGCTCGGTTGAATGTCTCTGACCGCCCGAGCGACCAGCCGCTCAGCATCCTGACGCGCGAGAGCCTGATCGCGGAGTTTCCGGGAATCGCGGCCCGTTTCTGATTTGGCAGACGGGGAGCCTCCCCGTCAGTTCTCGCGCATATAGCTCTGCGCCGCCCAGATGACGCCCAGGCCGGCGATCATGGCCAGCATGCCATAGGCGATCCATTCGTTCTGGTTGATCATGAAGCTCGTGGCCGGATAGGGGAACAGGCCGGTTCCCTGTCCGACCCATACGAGGCCGGTCAGGCCCAGAATGAGCCCGATGGCGGTAAACAGCAGGCGTGCGGTCGCAATCATTGCTTTCCTCCCGGTTTCCTCTTCTGGATCAGAGGCTTGGCATCTGCGCCAGAGAGGTGCTTCTTGCTCTGTTCAACGCAATCGGGTTCCCAGTCCGATTGCGCTTTTCATCACGTCGAATATGGAGCGGTCAGGCAGACGGCTCGTGATCGCGTGGAAGCAGGAAACGTGCGCCGACAAGCACGATCAGCCCTAATATGGCGACTAAGGAACCGTTGACGGTCCAGACGCTATCCTTGGGCATGAAGTCCGTGCCGGGCAGGCTCACCATATGTGTGCCGTGCGCGACCCAGACCGCGCCGACAACAATGATAAGGCTCCCGACAATCGTCAGTAGCTGCCGAATATGCTCCATATTTCTCCTCCCATGGAACAAATTGTCGCACATACTATAGTCGATATGCGGTCGAAATCCAGTGTTTTCAGGGGTTTGAAAACCTCTCCTGGAGGCGCAAAAAAATCCCGCGCACCCTGCGATGCGCGGGATCGTCAATCTGCGGAACTGATATCAGATCGAGCTGGCTGCGCCGCCATCGACCCTGAGCATCGTGCCGGTGATGTAGCTGGCCTGCTGAGAGCAGAGGAATGCGGCGGCGGCGGCGAATTCCTCAACCGCGCCCAAGCGTCCGGCCGGGATGGTCTTGATCGAGGCAGCGCGTACCTCCTCGATGCTGCGCCCGGTGCGCTGCGCATTGGCGCCGTCGAGCTCATCGATGCGGTCGGTGTGAATGCGACCCGGCAGGACCATGTTTGCGGTCACGCCATAGGAAGCGATTTCCGTCGAGATGGTCTTGTTCCAGCCGACCAGCGCCGAACGCAGGGTATTGGAGAGTGCGAGGTTGGGGATCGGCTCGAAGACGCCGGAGGAGGCGACGGTCACGATGCGTCCGAAGCCTTGGGTCTTCATCAGCGGCAGGAGCGCGTTGGTGAGCGTGATGACGCGGACCACCATGCTCTGGAAGAAGTTGTAGAGCTTTTCCGGTGTCATGTCCTCGACCGTTCCGGGCGTCGGACCCCCGGTATTGTTGACGAGAATATCGATGCCCCCGAGTTTCTCGTGAACGGCGGCCAGCATGGTATCGACGAAGTCGGCATCCGAAATGTCGGCCACCACGTATTCGGCCTTGCCGGCTCCGGCAGCATTGATTGCCTCGCAATTGGCCTTCAGCTTTTCGCCGCTACGACCGCACAGCAGCACATGTGCGCCCTCTGCCGCAAGCGCCTTGGCGATGCCGAGGCCAAGCCCGCGCGAAGACGCCAGCACCAGCGCGCGCTTTCCCTTGATGCCGAGATCCATGATGTCCGTCCTTCTCTGGAAGTGATTGCGTTGCCGCCACGTTAGCAAGCACGCGGTGCGAAAGGAAAGGCCTCTGCAAGCGTTAACGGTTCGCCACGGTATCGTGCCGTGAGTGTCGGGATGTCGCTTCGCCCGACGTTGCTGCAGAACGCGTGCGCTACATCCGAAATGTCACAAAGGTTACATTTAACTTTGAGATAACCATTGGCGAACGGGACGAAGCCCGGTTCTGAACAAAAAATATAGTTCGTCATGGTGATTAAATGTCAAAAAAGTATCATTTTAATATGCGAAGCAGAGGATCTTTTGTCCTGCGCCGCCGTCTTGGTGCATTGCTTTGCGGGGCGGCTTTTCTGGGAGCTGCCATGGTTCCCGCTCAAGCTGCTGACGAAGGCACCTTCCGCCTTCTGTCGCTGAACACCTGGCTCGACCGCTTCAAGCCCGATGCTTCCCAGATCTCCGACTTCCTGATCAACGGCGCCTACGACATCATGGCCTTCCAGGAACTAAGGACCAACAGCACCTACTCGGCGCAGATCCCCGGTATTCTAGCCAATGCGGGGCTTGGCACCTACGCGAGCGCTCAGACGAGCGACGTCGGCGTCACCTATCGCCTGCCGGGTACTTCCGGAGCCATAACGCTTCCCAACGGCGGACCGGCCGTGAGCTATGTCACGCTTGACCAGCAGAACGGTCTGCCGAGCACCGTCGTCGGTTCGGTTCACCTGAACTACTATGACGAAGCCAACTACCGCATCGATGAAGCTAAGGCGCTCAATCAGTGGGCGGCCTCGACGGACGGGCCGCTCGTCATCGTCGGCGATTTCAATGCCGGCGATGTCTCCGAGCGTGGTCTCCACAATGCCCAGCAGCAGTCATACCTTTTCGCCCGCACCATTATTGACGGCGGCAGTTCCCAGCTATGGCTGGATCTTGCGGACGAATATACGCCGGCGGGCCGGGAGGCCGAGTTCCAAGCCTATGTGGAAAGCATGCAGGCAACCGATCCAAACGGCAGTGCACACTACCGCAATGTCATCCAGGCCTATTTCGATGCGCACCAGAGTGATTATCCCGGGCTGACCAGCATCTCGCAAATGAGCTGGCGGCAGTGGGAGGAAATCGTCGCCAAGGATATGGCCAGCAATGGCCTGACATTCGTCGATGAGACCTATCCGGTGGCCTCGAATACGCCGCAGACCCTGAATATTCTGAAGAAGCAGTATATGCTGCTACAGAACGAAAGCGAGCGCGAACCCTACGCTCCTCACACCATCCTCGACGGCAGCACCACCTGGACCTCCCATGGCGAGGATGCGACGAATACATGGACGAGCTGGGATCGGGTGAAGATCGACCACTTCCTCGTTTCTCGTCCCTACGGCAAGTGGTGGGAACTTGCTGACGATCCTAACGACCCGTATCTCGGAGTTGTCGATGACGTCGGCTACGCGAACGATGGCACCACGCCACTCTCCGATCATGAACCGGTGGCTCACACCATGCGCTGGATCGGTCCGGCGCTGGAGAAATATGCAGTCGCCGGCGGCGCTGCCGATCAGACCCGTCTGGTCTGGGGCACGGAAGCTCCGGTGTTCGAGGAAAAGGGCAAGGTCTTCTACCTGATGCGCAACAATATGCGCACCGACCTCTATCTCGGGCAGGTCTCCGATGATGAAGGCATGCCGATCCTGACCGGCCTGACGGCGGCCGAGAAGAAGACGCTCCTCGACTGCAAGAGTACCGATGCCCGCTTCCAGCAGGCAATCGCGGAATACTGCATCGATGATCATAGCTTCATCGACGAGACCCTCGTCAAGGACGGCGGCACGGTCATCGTGGACGAAGATGCCGCCCTCGGTACTTCGGCTGCGGAACTCCGGCTCGACAACGGTACCCTGCAGATCGCCGGAACGGCCATGACCTCGCTCGACCGCTCTGTGATCCTTGAAGCCGGTGGCGGCACGATCGACGTTAACGACCCCTCCAACAAGTTAACGGTCGCTCGCGAGATTTCCGGCGCAGGTTCGTTCACCAAGGCCGGCGCGGGCACCCTGAACCTCACTGCCGACAACAGCTATACCGGCGAAACCATCGTTGCCGCAGGCCGTCTGGCAGTCAACGGTTCCATCGAGGACTCTGTCATGACCACCGTCCTCAACGGCGGCATCCTCGGCGGTAACGGCACGGTCGGCGATCTCGTCGTCGAAGCTGGCGGCAAGGTTGCTCCGGGCAACTCGATCGGCCACCTGAACGTTGCCGGCGACGTGACCTTCGAAAAGGGCTCGACCTACGAGGCCGAGGTCGATGGCAGCGGCAATTCTGACATGATCTCTGCCACCGGTTCGATCTTCATCAACGGCGGCTCGCTCTACTTCATCGCGGCAGGCAGCGGCTATGATCCGGCGACGGATTACACCATCTTGTCCGCCGGTACGGGGATCACGGGCCGGTTCGACAGCGTCGGTTCGGATTTCGCCTTCCTGTCTCCGGACATGCTCTACACTGCGACCGGCGTTACCCTGCGGCTCGAGCGCAATGATATCGACTTCGGCGGCGTCGCTACCACGCGCAACCGCATCGCCACCGCCGGCGGTATCGAAAGCCTCGGCGAGGGCAATGCTCTCTACTCTGCGGTTCTGCGGCTTGATGCGGCCACCGCCGATGAGGCCTTCCATCAGGTGTCGGGTGAAATGTACCCCTCGATCGCCGGCGCGCTGGCCGATGACAGCCGCTTTGTCCGCGATGCCGTCGAACAGCGTTTAAGCGGCATGGAAGCGGTAACCGGCATAGCCGGCCAGCCGGGCGAGGATGCTTCCGGATATCAGGCCTGGAGCCAGGGCTTCGGCTCCAAGGGGTCTACCGATGGCAGCGGTGTCGACCAGCTCGACCGCAGCACCGGTGGTCTGCTGATGGGTATCGACCGCATGGTCACGGAAGACCTGCGCCTCGGCATCCTCGGCGGCTACGGCCGGTCCTCCTTTTCGCAGAGCGGCCAGCCGGCTTCCGCCGATGCCGACAGCTACATCCTCGGCTTCTACGGCTCCACCCAGCTCGACGCCCTGCGCCTGAGCTTCGGCGGCAGCTACGGCTGGAACTCGATCGAGGCCGACCGGGACATCTCCTTCGGCAACTTCACCGACAGCCTGAATGCTGATTACGATGCCGCGACCGCCCAGCTTTTCGGCGAGGCCGCCTATCGCATGCAGCTTGGCGATGCGCTGTTCGAGCCCTTCGCCGGTCTGGCCCAGGTCCATGTCTCGACGGATGGCTTTACCGAAGACGGCGGTGCTGCCGCACTCTCCGTCGACGACGCCACCTACAACGTGACCTTTGCCAATTTCGGTCTGCGTGCAGCCACTTCGTTCGATGTCGGCGGCACCGTGGTTCGCCTCAAGGGGCAGGCATCCTGGCGTCACGCCTTCAGCGACAACGCCCCGGATGCCTCAATGGCGCTTGCCGGCGGCTCTGTCTTCGATATCCAGGGTGCTTCCGCCAGCCGTGATACGGCCGTCGTCAAGGCCGGTATCGACTTCGATGTCGCGAAGAACTCGTCGGTCTCCGTCAACTACGTCGGCGAATTCGCCGCCGGAGGCGCAGATCACGGTGTCAATGCCGGTTTCAAGCTTACGTTCTGATTTGAAACAGCCATCCTGAAAAGCGAAGGCGGGTCAGGGCCCGCCTTCATTGTTTCTGTTGGTGACGCGCGGCGGTTGCTTGCATTTTACCGGCGATATGCTTCCCTCGCGGTAAATCGAAATCCGGGTAGGGGCGGACAGCCGGAGGGAACAAAAAAGACAATGGACAAAAAGACACGCCGTCAGGAAAGCCTGATGAAGCATCTCGAACAGTACCGCTACATCTCGCTCGAGGAGATAGCCACGCGGTTCTCCGTGACCACGCAGACGGCACGGCGGGATATTCAGGATCTCGAAATGGCCGGCAAGGTACGCCGGCTGCATGGCGGCGCAACGATCTCACACCCGATCGATCCCGGTGTTCTTCTGGCCCGACGCGTCGAGAATGCCGAGGCCAAGGAGAGAATCGGCGCAGCCGTCGTCGAGCGGATCAAGGACGGTTCGGCAATCTTCATCGACACCGGAACGACCTGCGAGGCCGTCGCCCGCGCTCTTCTGGGGCACAAGGGGCTCCGGGTCGTGACTTACAGCCTGCGTGTTGCGACTGTTCTCAGCGAAGGTGCGGATTTCACCGTCGCCGTGCCGGGCGGTTTCGTGCGCCGGGTGGATGGCGGCGTGTTCCGTCAGGACACGCCTGAATTCATCAGCAGGTTCAAGTTCGATACCGCCATCATATCGGTCAGCGGCATCGATTCCGCAGGCGATATCGGCGATGACGACCATGCCGAAGTAGCGGCCGTTCAGGCAGCCATGAAACAGGCGGAAACAATCATCCTTGCCGTCGACAGCAGCAAGTTCGGCCGTCGTGCGCTGGTGAAGCTCGCAGCTCTGGCCGACATCCACGAACTGGTCAGCGATGCGCTCCCCGATGCCGATCTGTTGCGCAAGCTCAACGAGGCGGGCGTGCGCCTGCTGATCGCGAATGGATCACAAGGCGCAAGGTGACACACCGATGAGGCCTGAAAACGCCTTGGCTCAGGCGAAGGGCACCTTGCCCGGGTTGAAAATCCCCTTCGGGTCGATGGCCTGCTTGATCGTGCGGGCCAGCGCCTGCTTTTGCCGCGAGACATTGCTCTCGTAGCCGTGGCGTTTCTCGAAGCCGACACCATGCTCGGCGGAGAAGCTGCCGCCAGCTTCCTGCACGCCTGAATAGATCGCATCCTCGACGGCCAGCAGTTCCGCCTTCGGTAGCGGTCCCTGCTTGATCAGCGTCAGATGCAGGTTGCCGTCGGCGATATGGCCGTAGACATAGGCATCGTAGGTTGGGTCGATGGCTCTCAGCCGCGCGTGAAGGCCGGCGACATAGGCGTCCAGCCCGGTTGGGGGTACCGAGATGTCGAAGGAGGGCGCATCCGGGATGTCTGCGTAATAGAAGCCGGAATCCTCCCGGATATCCCAGAACTTCCCCGCTTGGTCGAGCGACTGGGCGATGATCCCGCCCTTGAGGCCGACGGGTTCCCAGAGCATTTCAAGGCCTTCCTCCAGCACTCCGGTCGCCTGCTCGACAGTCTCGCCCGAAACCTCGATCAGCAAGGCGCCGGCATCGTCTTCCAGCCAGGACAGGTCGAAGTTCTTCAGTTTGGCATGGTCGCGAATATAGCGCGGCCACATCATTTCCGCCCCCTCCAGCGCAACGGCCGGCAGCGAGCGGAAATGCCGGATGACGGAGAGTGCCGTCGTCGCATCCGATACCCCGATGAAAGCGGTGGCGCGGTGAGGGCGGATGGGCTCCAGCTTAAGCACGACCTTGGTGACGAAGCCGAAGGCGCCTTCGCCTCCGATGAACAGGTGCTTGAGATCCGGTCCGGCTGAAACCTTCACCACCCGCGTCATGTCTGAATAGATTTCGCCCGACGGCAGGATCGCCTCCAGCCCGAGAACCTGATGGCGCATGACGCCGTTGCGAAAGGCGAGGATGCCGCCGGCATTGGTGGAGACCATGCCGCCGATGGTCGCGGTGCCGCGCGAGCCGAGGTCGATCCCGGTCGTCAGTCCGTGGGGTGCTACCACCTGCTGCAGCGCCTCGAGAGCCACGCCCGCCTCGACCTCGACCGTCATCTCATCGGCATGAACAGCGAGGATACGATTCAGTCGCGAGGAGGAAAGGATCACTTCACCGGCATGGCTGACATTTCCGCCGACGAGGCCGGTGAGGCCGCCCTGCGGTACGATCGCAACGTTGTTCTCGGCGCACCAACGGACGAACACGGCGGCTGCCTCGCTCGATCCCGGCTGGGCCATGACGCCGGCGGCAAAGTTGTCGGGATGCTCGCCCGGATGGCGTCCGGCGAGTTCCGAGGGACCGAGAACGACGATCTCAGGATGAAGCCCGGACAGGCGTTCGGCGAGGTCGGCTGGCGAGAGGCGGGGAGCGGCTGGCATGGCGGCGGAATCCGGATGATTGGCCTCCCGATGCAGAGAGGCGAGCTGTCCCGATTGCCATGCACCCGGGAGGCTTTTTTGGCAAGCACGGGCACGCGCCGTCCCGCAAGCTGGCCCGCCTTCCTTAAACTTTCGCAATGCGGCATTTTGGGCTTGATCCCGGCGCGATTTGGGATCATCTGATTTGCGTCGCGACAGGATCGCGTCTCAATCCAAGGTTACCGTAATGGATCCTTCCAGTCGAAGTTCGAACCAAGTCCGCCGTCCCGTCCGGTAACAGGTCCGTTCTTCGCGCCTGCTCCGGATGGCTGAAAAGCCCTGAAGGAGCATGTCCATGCTGCGCATTTATCTTCGCGAAGCAGAACGCCTTGTTCTGCGCAATGATTCCGAAATCGCTTCCGCTGAAAACGCCGTCCCCGAGGTTGCCGCTCCGGTCCTCTGGTATGACCTTGTAAGCCCGACCTCGGCCGAAAGCCGGCATGTCGAGCAGGCCCTCCAGCTTTCCATCCCGACCCGCGACGAGATGGAGGAAATCGAGCTTTCCGCCCGCCTTTATCAGGAGGATGGCGCCGAGTTCATGACGCTGACGGCGCTGACCAATCTCGACAGCGGTGAGCCGATGAAGACCCCGGTCACCTTCATTCTCAAGGGCACGACGCTGGTTACGGTTCGCTACGCCGACCCCAAGCCCTTTCTCGCCTTCGTTCACCGTGCCTTGCGCGTCAATGCCCAGGCCTATAGCTGCGGCGAGGAGGTCATGATCGGCATCATCGAGTCGATCGTTGACCGGATGGCGGACGTGCTGGAGCGCATCGGCAACGAGATCGACGGCATTTCGCGCGAGGTGTTCCGCAGCAAGGCGACGCCTTCCACGAAAAAGACCCAGGATCTGCAGTCGCTGATCGAACAGCTTGGGCAGAAGGGCGACTTCCTCAGCGGTGTGCGCGAAAGCCTCGTCAGCATCTCGCGACTGGTCGCCTATCATGCTGCGCTGGAGACGCCGCAGCGCAAGCCGAGCAAGGAAGTCCGCCAGCGGGTGAAGATGGTTCAGCGTGACGCGTCGTCTCTCGGCGATCATGCGGCTTTCCTGTCCGGCAAGGTCAATTTCCTGCTGGATGCCACACTCGGCCTTATCAATCTCGAGCAGAACCAGATCATCAAGATCTTCACGGTGGCCTCGGTCGTCTTCCTGCCACCGACGCTGGTCGCCTCGGTCTATGGCATGAATTTTGAATCCATGCCGGAGCTGCGCTGGGACATCGGCTACCCCTGGGCAATGATGCTGATGGTGGCATCGGCCGCCCTGCCGTTCCTCTATTTCAAGCGGCGTGGCTGGCTGTAAGGTCTTGCCCGACAGGGCATCAGGGAAGGGGGCAAGGAATGCGCGCCCCTTTCCATCGCCGCTCTCATTTTCCGTTTCTGACATGGTTCACAGGCGCACTCGGCGCTCAACCCCCAATGCAGCGCGTCAGGATGGCGCAGCGCCTTTAATTGACGTGAACGTAAACGGTAGATATTCTGATTGGGAATGATCCCAGACCATAATTTCGAGCCAGAGCTTGTCGCATCCCGGCTCGACAAGCCGCTTGTGTTTTGACAATGAAGAAGCCGAAAAAAGGGGATCGGTTAAGCGGAGAGGATGATGAGCGAAGAAATGGAACTGCCCGAACGCGAAAGCATGGAATTCGACGTCGTGATTGTCGGGGGAGGGCCTGCCGGTCTTTCGGCGGCTATCCGGCTTAAGCAGGTCAATCCCGACCTTTCCGTCGTCGTGCTGGAAAAGGGCGCCGAAGTCGGAGCCCATATTCTCTCGGGCGCGGTCGTTGACCCTGTTGGCATCGACAGGCTGCTGCCGGACTGGCGTGACGAGGCGGATCATCCATTCAAGACGCCTGTTACCGACGACCACTTCCTGTTCCTCGGCCCGGCCGGCTCCATCCGTCTTCCGAACTTCGCCATGCCGCCGCTGATGAACAATCACGGCAACTACATCGTCTCGCTCGGCAATGTCTGTCGTTGGCTGGCGACCCATGCGGAAGCCTTGGGCGTCGAGATCTATCCGGGCTTTGCCGCGACCGAAGTGCTCTACAACGACGAGGGCGCTGTGATCGGGGTTGCGACCGGCGACATGGGCATCGAGAAGAACGGCGAGCCCGGCCCGAACTACACGCGCGGCATGGCGCTCATCGGCAAGTACGTGCTGATCGGCGAGGGCGTGCGCGGTTCGCTCGCCAAGCAGCTCATCGCCAAGTTCGATCTCTCGAAGGATCGCGAGCCGCAGAAGTTCGGCATCGGTCTCAAGGAACTCTGGCAGGTCAAGCCGGAAAACCACAAGCCCGGCCTTGTGCAGCACTCCTTCGGCTGGCCGCTCGGCATGAAGACTGGCGGCGGCTCCTTCCTCTATCACCTTGAGGACAATCTCGTAGCCGTCGGCTTCGTCGTCCACCTGAACTACAAGAACCCTTATCTCTTCCCCTTCGAGGAATTCCAGCGGTTCAAGACCCACCCGACCATCGCTCCGACCTTCGAAGGGGCCAAGCGCCTGTCCTACGGCGCCCGTGCGATCACCGAGGGCGGCTACCAGTCGGTGCCGAAGCTCTCTTTCCCGGGCGGCGCGCTGATCGGCTGCTCGGCCGGCTTCGTCAACGTGCCGCGCATCAAGGGTTCGCACAACGCCGTGCTCTCCGGCATGCTGGCTGCGGAAAAGATCGCCGAGGCGATCGCTGCCGGCCGCGCCAATGACGAGCCGGTCGAGATCGAGAACGAATGGCGTTCGACCGATATCGGCACGGACCTGAAGCGCGTTCGCAACGTCAAGCCGCTGTGGTCGAAGTTCGGCACGGCAATCGGCGTGGCGCTCGGCGGTCTCGACATGTGGACCAACCAGCTCTTCGGCTTCTCTTTCTTCGGTACGCTGGGCCACGGCAAGACCGACGCCCAGTCGCTGGAACCGGCGTCCAGGCACAAGCCGATCGCATATCCGAAGCCGGACGGCGTTCTCACCTTCGACCGCCTGTCCTCGGTCTTCCTGTCGAATACCAATCATGAGGAAGACCAGCCGGTCCATCTTCAGGTGAAGGACATCGCCCTGCAGAAGTTGTCCGAACTCGGCATCTTTGCCGGACCGTCGACACGCTACTGTCCGGCGGGCGTCTATGAATGGGTGGAGAAGGACGGCGAGATGAACTACGTCATCAACGCCCAGAACTGCGTCCACTGCAAGACCTGCGATATCAAGGACCCCAACCAGAACATCAACTGGGTACCGCCGCAAGGCGGCGAGGGCCCTGTTTATCCGAACATGTGATAGTTCAATTCCCGGACCGACAAGCCAAGGTCTTGGGCTCGCAAGGTTCCATCGTAAAGTGACCGAGCACCTGACGTCCCGCCGGACGTCAGGTGCTCGTGTTTTGGGCTCAGGGTATGGTTCGCGCTCGCTCCGAGCTCCATACGTTTCTGTTTATACATATCAATGTTAATATAAATTGATGGATTAATATACGATCCATCCGACGAGATCGCAGGGCGATCCATCGGCGTAATCTTACACCCGAAACTTTGGAGGATTGAGCGGATGTCACGGAAATCGATGACCTTTGTTACTCTGTCCCTTGCTGCCGCCCTCGTGGCAAGTGTCGCCGAAGCGCAGCCGTATGGCTTTGGCGGGGGCCCCGGTTGGGGCCGTGGTGGCATGATGATGAACGCACCCGGTCGTGGCCGGTTCCCGATCATCGACGCAGATGAAAATGGCGTTATCAGCGCGGAGGAGGCTGCCTCGGCGGCAGAGGATGTGTTCGCCGCAATGGATTCTGACGATAACGCCGAACTGACGATGGAAGAATACATGGCTGTCCGCATGGGGCCACAGGATGGCTGGAACAAGAGCCGTCAGGCTGAGCGGGAAAAGCAAAAGAGTGACCGCTTCGGCACCATGGACGTGGACAAGAGCGATAGCGTTTCCCAGGCCGAGTTCATTGCCAATGCCAAGGCTCGCTTCGAGGCCGCTGATAGTGACAAGGATGGCAAGGTCACTCCGTGGGAGTGGCGTAGCCAGCAGTGGAACTAGCCGTTGCGGCGCAATTCGAGTCCGGCCAGCATCAATGAAAGGCCCGAGAGGGACGGCGAGTTGAACCATGTCGTCAACGCTTGGAACTGCGGCAAGACCTACGACATCAAGGCCTCGAATCAGGACATTAACTGGGCGCCGCCACAAAGCGGCTAGGCCCGGTTTATCCGAACATGTAATGGCCGGCAGGCGGGCCGCCCGGACCGCCTGTCCGTGATTGTCGGGCAAGAGCCGGTCGCCGGTTGGGCGGTTCTCTCGATTTTGATCGCTTGCCTCGATTTCCCTGTTTTAATGGCGCCGCAGTTTTCCTAGATAAATAGGCATGACAGCGCGGTGTCGCGCTTCGGTGCTGGTTGCGGAGCGAAATGATGACGATCCTTTTGGGCGGGCGATTGCCGACGGGACAGGCTACAGCTTTGGCAGCGGCAACGCTGCTGTTTTCGATTGCGTCTTCAACTGGCAGCGCAATGGCCGGTGATTGCCGAAGTTACGCCCAGCAGGGTATCGACTGGAGCGGTTGCAAGAAGTCGATGCTGATCATCACGGAAAGCGAACTCGACGGCGCCAATCTCACCAAGACCGATTTCTCCTTCACCGACCTGCGTGGCTCCTCGATGAAATCGGCCAACCTCGAGAAGGGCAAGATGGTCCGGGCGTCCTTCGTCGCGGCCAAGTTGGAAGGCGCCAACTTCAACAAGGTCGAGGCCTACAGAAGCAATTTCGCCCGCAGCACCGCCGACCGCGCCACATTCGTCAATGCCGAGGTCCAGCGTGCCGATTTCCGCGAGGCGCAACTTGCAGGCAGCGATTTCACCAAGGCTGAACTCGGCCGGGCGGATTTCCGCGGGGCGACGATCACAGGTAGCCGCTTCACCATGGCCAATCTGGCGCGTGCACGCCTGAACGATGCGGTCTTCACCGGCCCGCTCGATTTCCGCAACGCCTTCCTGTTGCTGACCCGTATCGAGGGCCTCGATCTTTCCTCGGCCACCGGGCTGGAACAGGAGCAGATCGACCTGGCCTGCGGCGACGCCTCCACGCGCCTGCCGCCCGGACTGGTCCCTCCCGCAGGCTGGCCATGCGCCGACGATCCGGACGATAGCAGCGATCCCTGAGCGGCGCCGGACCTCGCTCGACACCTGCCGCGCGGCTGTTTGGCGCTGCCGGCCTGACTTTGCGCAGGCGTCACGAAATGCCTTGAAAAATCCCGGCCAAAGCGGCAGTTTGCGCCACCTTAGAGATCAGTTGAAAGATCACCATCCATGCAAGCCGAAACGCCCCGCCTTATCTTCGATATCAAGCCGAATACCAATCCGATGCCCGAAGCCGACCGTCTGAAGGCGTTCGAAAATCTCGGCTTCGGTACGCTCTTCTCCGACCACATGGCGGTGATCCGCTGGAGCGAAGGCAAGGGCTGGCATTCCGCAGAGGTGACGGCGCGCGCGCCGTTCCCGATCGATCCGGCGTCCAGCGTTCTGCACTACGCTCAGGAAATCTTTGAGGGCATGAAGGCCTATCGCACCTCCGATGGCCGCGCGGTCCTGTTCCGCCCCGAGGATAATGCCCACCGTTTCAACGAATCCGCCCGTCGCATGGCCATGCCGGAACTCCCGGAAGAGGCCTTCATCGAGGCCGTCGAAAAGCTGGTTCGGCTCGATGCCAAGTGGATCCCGCAGGGCGAGGGCGCGAGCCTTTATCTGCGCCCCTTCATGTTCGCCAGCGAGAACTTCCTCGGTGTGCGTCCGTCGAAGGAATACATCTTCTGCGTCATCGCCTCGCCGGTCGGTCCCTACTTCAAGGGCGGCGCCAAGCCGGTCAGCATCTGGGTTTCCGAACATTATACGCGTGCGGCTCCCGGCGGAACCGGCGCTGCGAAGTGCGGCGGCAACTATGCGGCCAGCCTCGTTGCGCAGGCCGAAGCCTATGCCAAGGGCTGCGATCAGGTCGTCTTCCTCGATGCTGCCGAGCATAAATGGGTCGAGGAACTCGGCGGTATGAACGTCTTCTTCGTCTTCGAGGATGGCTCCATCGTCACCCCGCCGCTCGGCGGTACGATCCTGCCGGGCATCACCCGCAAGTCGCTGATCTCGCTTGCCCGCGAGGAAGGCGTTACCGTTCATGAGAAGCCCTATTCCTTCGAGGAATGGAAGGCCGATGTCGCCAGCGGCAAGCTCAAGGAAGCCTTTGCCTGCGGCACTGCCGCCGTGGTCGCGGCCATCGGTACCGTCAAGTATCCGGAAGGCGAATTCCAGATCGGCGGCGGCCAGAACGGCCCCGTCACGACCAAGCTTCGCGATGCGCTCGTCGGCATCCAGCGCGGCCAGAGCAATGACCGGCATGGCTGGCTCCATGCCATCGACGGTATCTGAGATCGCCGTCCTATCCCGCTTGATTGAGGCCCGTTATTCCGACGGGCCTTTTTTCTGGCTGCTGCGCATCTGCGAGGGGCTTGTCCCGGTCAGTCGCCGGAACATGGCGATGAAGGCCGAGGCATTGCCATAACCCAGCCGGTGCGACACCGATTGCACACTGTGCCCCTCTTCCAGCAGCGAAAGCGCCGTGACCAGCTTCAGCCGCTGTCGCCAGTCGTTGAAGGGCATGCCTAGAAGATCCTGCGCGCGGCGGGCAAGCGTGCGTTCCGTCGTGCCGGCGAAGCGTGCCCATTCCGATGCCGACCGCTTGTCGCCGGGATCGTCCTGCAGCGCCTGCAATACCGGAGCGAGAAGCGGATCGTCGGTCGATGGCAGGTAGTGCAGGACGCGCGGCGCGGATCGCACCTGATCGACGATCACCATGGCAAGCCGCAGGTCTGCATCGCTTTGCGGATGTCGAACGCCACGCGCATCGAAGTCCGCGAAAATGGCCTTCAGTAGGGGGCTGAGAGCCAGGGTGCAGGGCTCCGCCGGCAAGTCCGCGCAGAGCGCCGCTTCGATATAGGCCGTGGCATAGCGGATATCGTGACGATTGACGGCCTCATGGCGGAAGCCCGGCGGAATCCAGATCGCATAATGGGGTGGCGAGAGAAACGGGATGCCTTCGATGGTGATTTCCGAGACGCCTTCCAGCGCGTAGTTCAGTTCTGCCCAAGGCTGACGGCGCGGAGGGAAAAAGGTTCCCGCGCGATAGTATTCCGTGCGCAGGAAGACCGGCTGCGGCGGTTCTCCATCGATATGGCCATACTGGACGGGCATGGCGTCTCCTCGCAATTGATTGTCTGATATTCGTTATATTGCGAGATTTGGACATTTGCTAGAGAAGGCCGAACGGAAGAATGCGAGGCGCGGTCATGGCGAAGTTTCAGAAACAGGGGAGTGAGGCGGGCAATGGATTGCCGATGGTGCCCGTCATGCTGGCGCTTGCAACGGTCGTCATCTGGTCCGGCAACACAATTGTCAGCAAGGCCGCGATCGATGTCATTCATCCGGCTTCCATCGCCTTCTATCGCTGGGTGATCGCCTTTCTGGTGCTGATGCCCTTCGTACTGCGCTCCGCCTGGAACGAACGCGAAGTCACCCTTCGCTACGCTCCCAAACTGGCATTTCTCGGATTGATGGGCATGGTTGCTTATCAGAGCCTTGCCTATGAGGCGGCAAAGACCACGACCGCCGTCAATATGGGCGTGCTGATCGGGCTCATTCCCCTTGTCTCGGCCTTTCTGGCCGCGCTCATTGCGAATGAGAGGCTGACCACGGCCCGTATCCTCGGCGGTATCGTGTCCTTCGTCGGCCTTCTCTATCTGACGGCGCGGGGCGATATGGCGACCCTCACGAGTGGCGGCGTTCACGTCGGCGACGGGTTGATGCTCGTCGCGGTCTTTTCCAGCGCCCTCTACGGTGTGCTGCTCAAGCGTTGGCGCATTCCGATTTCCACCTGGCTGCAACTCTGGTGGCAGATCGGGGCGGCGGTGATGATCCTGCTGCCGTTCTGGATGATGAGCGAGAAAAGTCCGCTGACGGCGGTCAACCTGCCGCTGGTTCTTTATGCGGCGCTGCCGACATCGCTGCTCGGGCCATTCATGTGGATGATCGCCGTGCGTGAACTTGGCGCGGCCCGCTCGTCGATGTTCTTCAATCTATTCCCGGTGCTCGTCGCCGTCCTGGCGATGATCCTGCTCGGAGAGCGGCTGGAGAGCTTCCACTACATCGGAGGAGGATTTGCCCTTGCCGGCGTGCTCATCGGTCTTCGCCAGCCCACAGGGCGGCTCGTGGCGGGCACGTGAGCCGTTCCGGTGGCGTCGTTACCCGCGGTCTCTTGCCCGCCAGCCTCACTCGCTGGCTTTCCAGGCCGCAAGCATCAGGCCGCCGATCACGGTGATATGTTCCATCACGATGTAGAACTCGACGGTCTTTAATGGCTCCTCCATCGTCCAGAATGTGTGAGCGATCGGGATGGTGAGCGCGGTGAAGACGCCGAGTGCGCCTGCTCCGAGCCATGTCCACCGGTTGAGGATGACCAGAAGGGAGCCGGCAAGCTGCACGAAGATGGTGGCAATTGCGAAGGACGCCGGTGGATTGAGGCCGAAATGCTGCATCTCCGCAACGGCGGCCGGGAAGTCCACGAGTTTGGAGATGCCGCTCGCCCAGAATATGTAGGTCAGCAGGATGCGGGCCACATAGCCGAACCATGTGCTCGCAGTGAGCGATGCAATGAGACTGTTCATGTAATCTCTCTCCCCAGTGAACGGATGGAGAGTTTGCCTGCCTCTCAAATATTGGCAATCCTCAAAAATTGCCCTTTTGTCTTTATTCTTCCCGTTGATCTTGCGGACCAAAGAATTTCAGGGAAATTTCCCATCGTCGTATACCAATCGTGGCTCATCGGGGTGGGTGATATGAGCGAGCATACCGAGAACAGCAAACCACAGTTTCGAGCCCAGACCGTTGAACTCTTCTTCGATCTGGTCTTCGTCTATACGATTACCCGTATCACGCATCTCGTCGAGCACGCCCATGGGGCGGTTGACTATCTGCACGCCTTTGCCGTGCTGATGCTCGTCTGGTGGATGTATGGCGGCTACATCTGGCTCACCAACCATGCCCACACACCGAAGGCTATGCGGCTTGTTCTGGTGGCTGCGATGGCCGGTTTCATGGTGATGGCCTTGACCGCCTCGGCCACCGGGGGATCAGGTTCGCTGATCTTCGGAATGGCCTATCTCTTCATCGTCGTTCTGCATTTTGCCGCCTTTGCCGCGCAGGGCGGTCGCGCGGCCGCGATGGCCATGCTTCGTATCGTGCCCTTCAACCTCCTCGCGGCTCTGCTGGTGCTCGCGGGAGGTATGATGGATGCCGAATGGAGTTGGGTTCTGCTTCTGGCACCCGCAGCCCTCTATCTGTCGGTCGCGGCGATGAACACCGGCGAGGGCTTTGCGCTCGACCCCGCTCATTTCGTCGAGCGTCATGGTCTGCTGCTCATCATCGTGCTCGGAGAGACGATCATTGCAGTGGGAACCGGTATAGGTGACGCTCCGCTGGATGTTCACACGATCGCGCGCCTGGTGCTCGGTATCGCCCTTATCGCCCTGTTGTGGTGGAGCTATTTCGATGCGGATGACGCGCTTGCCGAGCATATCATGCTCGCGGCTGACAACCGGCGGCGCACGCGCATCGCCCTGTTCGGTTACACGATCGGCCACCTTGCGATGATTGCGGGGCTGATCCTCGTCGCGGCCGGTCTCAAGGCGGCGGTTGGTGCTCCCGGTGGAGCGGAAGGGCACGGTTCGGAAATGCTGCTGGCGACGGGGGTCGCGGTCTATCTGGCTGCGGACGTGTTCTTCCGCCGTCTGGCCGGGCTTGCGCCGGTGATGGTCCGTCTGGTCGCGGCGCTGGTGTTCGCGCTGGTGCCATTGCTGCATCTGCCCTTGCATGGCGCTGTATTGATTGCGGTTCTTGCTGCTGGAATTGTTCTTGTCTTGCTGACCGAGGCGACCCTGTCCAGAGGTCGTTCCGCTTTGCTGCGCGCGGAGTAAGTAAATCCCGCCATAAGCAGGGAGTATTTACGAGGCTCTCCGTGGATTAACTCCGCATTAACCATGATTTCCTTAATTTGCCGTCATTCGACGAACACATTGAGGACATCAAAATGACGATCTCGCGCCGCGGTCTGCTGATTGGTTTGCCGCTCTTCGTGGCCGGTTGCCAGTCGGTTCCGAACCAGCAGGCGATGTATGGAGATCGTCCGGAAGAGCCTCATCCGCTGAAGAAGATCCCCATCGAGAAGATCAAGCCGGAACTGCGCAGGCAGGAAGTGGCTTACGCAACCACTGAGGCGGCAGGCACCATCGTCGTAGATACGCCGGCCCGTCGGCTCTACTACGTTCTGGGCGAGGGGCGTGCCATGCGCTACGGCGTCGGCGTTGGCCGTAACGGTTATGCACTGGCCGGCAGCGCCTATATCGGCCGCAAGGCCGAATGGCCGACCTGGACGCCGACCGGCAACATGATTCGCCGCGATCCGGAAAAGAACCTGAAATATGCTGGCGGCCTGCCGGGCGGCATCAACAATCCGCTCGGCGCACGCGCCATCTATCTTTACCGCGGTGGCAACGACACCATGTTCCGCATCCACGGCACCAACCAGCCATGGTCGATCGGCCAGGCGATGTCGTCCGGTTGCGTGCGCATGATGAACCACGACGTCATCGATCTTTACGAACGCGTCAAGGTCGGCGGACGGGTCGTCGTCCTGCAGGCCTGAGGGCCGGAAGGTATCAGGAGCGACGGGAGAGGATGCCGGTGGAAAGAAGCACACCGGCTCCCGTGACCAGCGTCGCGGCAATCGTCAGCGCACCCAGAGGTTCACCCAGCAGGACCGCGCCGCCAAGTGCTGCGGCAACCGGCGTGACGGCGGTGTAGGCGGCCGCCTGTGTGCCGCCGAGCGCCCTGACGGCATTGCCATAGAGGATCGTCGCCAGCAGCCCGGACAATAGGCCTTGCGTCACCACCTGCAGACCGGTCTCGCCGACCGGCGCTTCCAGCAGATGCGTGCCGAGAAAAGGAATGAGCGCGAGGTTGATGATCGTCGACCAGACGCAGATCAGCGCTCCGCCCTCATAGGCGGAAAGTCCCGAGTGCCGGAAGGCGTGGGTGTAGATCGCCCAGAGCACCGCGCCGATGGGCAGGACCACATAGCTTTTCCAGCTCAAGGCGCCGGTCGAGAGACTGCCGAGCAGCAGCAGCACGCCGCCGCAGAAGATGGCGGCCATTCCAAGCCGGCGCATGCGGTCCGGTCTTTCTCCAAGCAACACCACGCCGATCAGCGCGACCGCGAGAGGCATGACGCCCGGCAGCAGGACACCCGCAGCCGATGCAGGCGTTGCCTTCATGCCGAAGGCGACCACCTGAAAAAACGGTGCGCCGGAACCGAGAACCATCAGGACCAGCGGCAGCTTGGGTGTTTTTTTCGGCCAGAGCCCCGTCTTTAGCCAGACAGGAGCAAGCACCAGAGCCGGTATGCCATACCGCAGCAGGCTGAGGTCGAGGGAAGAAAGCGAAGTGCCGACGCTGTGGCGCGTCGAAATCAGCCACGCAGCCCATATCAGGACCACTGAGAGTGCCGATATGGCTCCGAGGCCGGCTGAAAGGGGAGGTCGGGTGACGGTGCTGACGGTGGTCATGGGGGACTCTCCTGATGCGATGCATGAGGATAGCGCCAGATGGACGGGTATGTCCTTGCCATTTGTGCTTGCAAAGTCCACTATATTGGCAGAAAATTGCGTTATGAAACTATAATGGTAGGAAATATGCCAAAACTCGACAAATTCGATCTGGCAATCCTTGAGGCCCTCCAGCAGGACGCCCGCGCGACCAATGTCGAGATTGCCGAACGAGTGAACCTTTCGCCGTCACCTTGCCTTCGCCGGATACGACTGCTGGAAGAGAGCGGCGTCATTCGTGGCTACCGCGCCGATATCGATCGCGGAACGGTCGGGTTGGATCTCACCGTCTTTGTGACCTTCAAGGTCGCCCATCACACGCGGGAACACGCCCATGCCTTTCAGCAGGCGCTCCAGGCGCTGCCCGAAGTCGTCGGCTGCTACATGATCTCCGGGAATTCCGATTTTCTTGCGGAAGTGGTGGTCGAAAACCTCGCGGCCTATGAGGCGTTGCTGACCGACAAGTTGCTGGTTCTGCCGCATGTCACCGACATCCAGTCGAATTTCGCGATCCGCAGCGTCAAGACGAGCGGACCGCTGAAACTGCCGGCGGCGAAAGGTTAGCTCCGCCGCCGAGGTGTCTTGCCTCAAAAGCCTTCCAGAACGACCTTGCCGGTGGTGCGGCCGCTTTCGATGAGCGCATGGGCCTTCTTGAGGTTTTCCGCGTTGATGGTCCCGAGCGTCTGCGACAGGGTCGTGCGGATCTTGCCGGCATCGACGAGATCGGCGACGTGATCAAGGAGTTTGTGCTGCTCGATCATGTCGGCGGTCTGGTGTACGGGGCGGGCAAACATCATCTCCCAGTGAACGGAAACGGCCTTGCCCTTGAAGGGCATGATGTCATAGCCGTCCTTCATGTCGTCGATCAGCACCACGCGGCCCTGCGGGGCGATCAGTTCGGCGATCTGCAGCCGGTGCTGCGCGCTGCCGGCGACGGAGAACACGAAGGCCGGAGCGCCGATGCCAAGCGCGGCATATTCGGCGGCGAGCGGCTTCGAATGGTCGATCACATGATGGGCACCGAGCGCCTTTGCCCATTCGGCGGATTCCGGCCGCGACGCGGTGGCGATCACAGTCAGGTCCGTCAGGGTGCGGGCAAGCTGGATGGCGATGGAGCCGACCCCGCCGGCGCCGCCGGTGATCAGGATGGCATTGTTGACGCCGGGCACCTTGTCGGCAACCTTAAGCCGGTGAAAGATCGACTCATAGGCCGTGATTGCGGTAAGCGGCAGGGCTGCGGCTTCGGCAAAGCCGAGCGAGGAGGGCATCCGTCCAACAATCCGTTCGTCCACAAGATGAAACTCGCTGTCGGTACCGGGCCTGTTGATGGCGCCGGCATAGAACACCTTGTCGCCCGGCTTGAACAGCGTGACCTTTTCGCCGACCGCCTTGACGATGCCCGCCGCATCGAAACCGAGGATGCGGTATTCGCCTTCCGGCGGCGTGGCGCCTGCGCGGACCTTGGTGTCGACCGGATTGACGGACACGGCCTTGACCTCGACCAGCAGGTCATGACCGGCTGCGACGGGTTCGGGCAGGGTAATGTCGAGAAGGGAATCGTCGGCCGAGATGGGGCCTGACTTCAGATAACCGACTGCGCGCATGGAAATCTCCTTGGGATTGTTAGCACGCCATTCAATTGATACATATGTTGCGACTTCGCAAGAATGCACATTTTCTGTCCGTAGCGACCTAAAATGTATGTAGTATCAAAAAGGATACTGTAAATGTCCCGACCCCGCGCCAAGCTCACGAACAATTTTCCCGGCTGCCCCGTGGAATCCACGCTCAGTTTTCTCGATGGAAAATGGAAGGGCGTGATCCTCTACCACCTGATCACCTGCGGCACGCTGCGCTTCTCCGAACTGCAGCGCAAGCTGCAGAGCATCACCCAGCGCATGCTGACCAAGCAGTTGAGGGAACTGGAAGAGAGCGGCATCGTCACGCGCACGGTTTTCCCGGTCGTGCCGCCGCGGGTCGATTACAGCCTGACGCCGCTCGGTCTCAGCCTGGAGCCGGTGATCCTGGCGCTCGAGCAATGGGGGCAGCGCCACGTCGTCTGCCGCAACGGCGCGAAATACGCAGTTGCGCCGGACGACCCGTCAAAGGAAGTGGAGTTGAAGCGGGCCGAGGAGCTGACCGCCGCCTGATCGGCTTGCGATCAGGCGCTCGCCTTGGCCGTCGCTGGGGCCTTCCGCTCCAGCGCAATCGAGATCAGGAAGACCACGAGACCGAGGAGCGACAGCGCCGAGCCGACATAGCCGGTGGCGCCATAGCCGTAGCCATTGGCAATGACGAGACCGCCGAGCCATGCGCCAAGCGCATTGGCAATGTTGAAGGCGGAGTGGTTGGAAGCGGCGGCAAGTGTCTGGGCATCGGCCGCGACGTCCATCAGCCGGGTCTGCACGGCAGGGCAGGCGGCAAAGCCGCAGCCGGTGAGGAAGACGCAGATGCACAGCATCACCGGATCGGCCGCCGTCAGCGAGAAGATCGCCATAAGCACGACGTTGAATGCCAGCATGCCGCCGATCGTGCCCTTCAGCGAATAGTCCGCCATGCGCGACCCGACGACGTTTCCGACATTCATGCCGATGCCGAACAGCGCCAGGACGATCGCCACCATGCTGGCCGGCATGCCGGCGGTATCGGTGGTGGTCTTGGCGATATAGCTGAAGATCGAGAACATGCCGCCGAAGCCAACGGCTGCTACCGCGAGCGTCAGCCAGACCTGCAGTCGGGCGAATGCGCCGAGTTCGCGCCGGACGCTCGCACCCTCCGCAACCTTGTCCTTGGGCAGGTAGAGCGCGATCAGCAACACGGTCAGCGCGCCGATGGCGCCGACCATGAAGAAGGCCGAGCGCCAGTTCATCTGCTGGCCGATGAAGGTCGCAATCGGCGTGCCGATGAGGGTGGCGATGGTGAGGCCGAGCATGACGCGTCCGACGGCGCGCGCGCGCCGGTGCGGCGGTACCATGGAGGCCGCGACAAGCGCCGCCACGCCGAAATAGGCGCCATGCGGCAACCCGGTGATGAAGCGCAGCGCCGTGAAGCTCCAGAAACCCGGAGCCAGCGCCGACAGGATGTTGCCGAGGGCAAAGACGCCCATCAGGGCGAGAAGCAGTGTCTTGCGAGGCAGTTTCGCCGCCAGCACTGCGATGATCGGCGCGCCGACGACGACGCCCAGCGCATAGGCGGTAATCACCGTGCCCGCATCGGGAACGCTGACGCCATAGGTCGTTGCCACATCCGGCAGCAGGCCCATGATGACGAATTCGCCGGTGCCGATACCGAAGCCGCCTGCGGCAAGCGCAATCTCGATCAGCAGCACCATCATCGGCGTCAGCGCAGGCGAGGCCTGATCGCGGTCGGATGACGAGGAGGGCAGGGCGGTACAGTCGGTCATGGAACCACCTTCAACGGACGACGCGTCGCGGTCCTGTCAACGGATATGAAACTGGAGGGTGAGAGATTGCCGGGAAATACGACACTTCTCTGCGAAGCATGATTTGACACTTATCATGCATTTGTGCATTGCCGCAAAGGGCTTTCACGCTGTCGCTTGAATTTTGCCCGCCGTCTCACGATTTCTCGTCTGGCAAGAAACCATTGGCCCGCATGGGCGTTGCATCCCGACGGCGGCGCAGCATGCCGGGCGACACTGTGATCGAGGGAAAATGAAGGTCAGGGCAGTCTTCAATCGGGATGGCGGTACGTTCAGGACCACCGACATGAAAGAGTATTGCGCCCGCGCGACCCAGACATTCCGTGCCGCAGGCCACGAAATCGAGTGCCATGTCGTCGAGGGCTCAGAGGTATTGGAGGCGCTGCAACGTGCGGCCGGCGAACAGGGCGTGGAGGTGTTGGTCGCGGGTGGCGGCGACGGCACGATTTCGGCCGCCGCGGCGATTGCCTGGAAGGCCGGCCTGCCGCTCGGCGTCATCCCCGCCGGAACGATGAACCTCTTTTCCCGCTCGTTGAAGGTCCCGCTCGACATTCGCGCGGCACTTCCCGCGCTGGCCACGGGAACGGTTCAGTCGGTCGATATTTCGACCGCCAACGGAAAGCCGTTCGTGCATCAGTTTTCCGCCGGCATGCATGCGCGCATGGTGCGCATGCGGGACTCGATGAGCTACGCCTCCCGCTTTGGAAAGATGCGGGCAAGCTTGCGCGCGGCTCTGGGAGTCATGCTGAGACCTTCCCGTTTCGAGGTGATCTTCGACATAGACCATGATGGCCGCCGCGAGCATCGTCTGGTTTCGGCGATTTCGGTCTCCAACAATCCCTTCGGCAAGAACCCGCTGTTCTTTGCCGACGACCTGACCAGCGGCAAGCTCGGCGTCTATCTCACCGATCCCGTGGGGCCGGCGGGTGTCGTGAAGCTGGCGGTTGATATCCTGCGCGGGCGGATGAAGGACAACGAGGCCGTCACCGCCGCGACCGCCGAGGTCGTGAGGCTGCATTTTCCCAAACGCCGCCATGGCGCGCTCTGCGTCATGGACGGGGAATTGCTGCATATGCCGCGCGATGTCGAACTGCGCCAGCATGCCGGTGAGCTGAAGGTGCTCGTGCCGGCTGTCTGACGCAGTTGCCCATCCGCATTCTCAGATGCGTGTCAGGTAAGTCTGGTAATCGAAGCTCGAGACGGTGCGCAGGTAGGTCATGGCTTCCTTGCGCTTGGTGTCGCCGAAAATCCGCTGGTACTCGGAGCCGAAGATGTCGGCAATGAATGATGAGGTCCTGAAACGATCGACCGCCGTCAGGAAGTCGTGGGTCAGGATCTCGGGGTTCTCCGGCGCGGTGTCGGGGCTGGTGACAGGACCCGGATCCAGCGTTGCGTCGAGGCCGAGCAGCATGCCGCCGAGGATCGCCGCAAGCAGCAGATAGGGGTTGGCATCCGCCCCGGCGACGCGGTGCTCGATGCGGGCGGCGGGGCCGTCCTTGTCAGGGATGCGGATCGCCGTGCCGCGATTGCCGAAGCCCCAGTCGATCTTGTCGGGCGCAAACGAGCCCGGCTGGAAGCGGCGGAAGGAATTGGCGAAGGGCGCAAAGACGAGTTGGGCTTCCTGCATGGTCTTCAGCATGCCGGCGGTGATCGACTTCAGCTTCACCGGATCGCCACCCTTGGCGTCGAGGATGTTCTTGCCGTCCTTATCGATGATCGACGCATGGACATGCAGGCCGGAGCCTGCCTGATCGCCATAGGGCTTGGCCATGCAGGTGGCTTTGAGGCCATGACGGCGGGCAGCGAAATCGACAACCCGCTTTAGGTAGATGCAGTCGTCGGCCGCCGCCAGCGCATCGGACCGGTGCAGGAGGTTGACCTCGAACTGGCCGGGGCCGAATTCGGCAGTGGTCGCATCGGCCGGCAGCTCCATCTCGTCGCAGTATCGGCGCACCGTATCGAGATACGCTTCCATCGCAGCGGTTGCGCGCATGTCGTAGAGCTGGAAGCCTTCGGCCTCGCCCTGCATGACAAGTTCCTTGGGCGGCATCGGCTTGCCGGTCTCGCGGAAGTCCGGCTGCACGACGTAAAATTCAAGCTCGGTGGCCACAACCGGAGTAAGGCCCCGCTCTTCGTAGCGCTTCAGAACGTTGGCGAGGATCGCGCGCGGGCAGATGTAATGGGGATTTCCGTCGAGCGTATGCATGGTGGCGAGCACCTGCTTCGAACCGGCCGGACCCCAGGGAAGCGTGGTCAGCGAGCGCTTGTCTGCAACGCAGATGCCATCGGGATCGCCAAGGGTCAGCGAGATGCGGGTGATGTCGTCATTGTCGTCGCCCCAGATGTCGAGCGACTGGGTGGAGGCCGGCAGACGCACCGCGTTTTTCCAGACTTTGTCTTCGGCCTTTATTGGGACCATCTTGCCGCGCAGGTCGCCGTTCATGCCGACGAGCAGAACTTCGATGCGCGCAGACGGGTCGGCTGCGGAGTTTGAGGCGGCCTTGGACAAATCAGTCATGAAAAATGCTTCTCGCTGGCGAATTGAGGGGCGATTTGGCCGCAGGAAGTGGGAAATCGACGCCCTTGCCAAACGCATTTTGGAAGGTCATGTTCGTAGCCGATAAACTTCCGCCTTTCAATCAGGCAAGGTAGACGACCCCGCGGACCAGCCTTTACGGGCTCATCCGGCACGGTCGTTCGCGCTTGCTCCGGGGAATAACGAAATGACGACAACTGCTGCTGCCCTTTCCAATCTCGCCGCCATCGACGCCGCCCATCACCTGCATCCCTTCTCCGACATGAAGAAGCTGAATGCAGCCGGTACCAAGATCATCAACCGGGCCGAAGGCGTGCACATCTGGGATTCGAACGGCAAGCAGTATCTCGACGCCTTTGCCGGCCTGTGGTGCGTCAATGTCGGCTATGGCCGCAACTCCATTGCCGAGGCAGCCTATGCCCAGATGCAGGAACTGCCCTATTACAACACCTTCTTCGGCACCACGACGCCGCCGACCACGCTGCTCGCCCAGAAGATCGCAAGCGTCACCGGCCCGACGTTGAAGCATGTGTTCTTCACCAATTCCGGTTCCGAGGCTTCCGATACCTGGTTCCGCATGGCGCGCGTCTATTGGAAGGCGCTGGGCCATGAAACCAAGACGATGGTGATCGCCCGCAAGAACGCCTATCACGGCTCGACCGTTGCCGGCGCCTCGCTTGGCGGCATGAAGTGGATGCATGAGCAGGGTAACCTGCCGATCCCCGGCATCGCCCATATCAACCAGCCCTACTGGTATGCCGAGGGTGGCGATCTTTCGCCGGAAGAATTCGGCCTCAAGGTCGCCAAGGAACTCGAAGACAAGATCCTCGAACTCGGCGAAGAAAACGTCGCGGCCTTCGTGGCCGAGCCCATCCAGGGCGCCGGCGGCGTCATCGTTCCGCCGTCGACCTACTGGCCGGAAATCAAGCGTATCGCCAAGAAATACAACATCCTGCTCGTTGCCGATGAAGTCATCTGCGGCTTCGGCCGTCTCGGCACCTGGTTTGGCCACCAGTATTACGATTTCGAGCCGGATCTGGCGCCGATCGCCAAGGGCCTGTCTTCCGGCTACCTGCCGATCGGTGGTGTGCTCGTCTCCGACCGCGTTGCCAAGGTGATGGTCGAGGAACTGGGCGATTTCTATCACGGCTACACCTATTCCGGTCATCCGGTTTCCGCCGCCGCGGCCATCGAGAACCTGCGTATCATCGAGGAAGAGCGGCTGGTCGAACGTGTGCGCGATGACGTCGGTCCCTATCTTGCGCAGGCGCTTGCCTCGCTCGCCGATCACGACCTCGTCGGCGAAGCCGTCAGCGTCGGCCTCATGGGCGCGGTTCAGATCGCAGCCGACAAGTCGACCCGCCGTCGCTACTCCAAGCCGGACGATGTCGGCACGCTGGTGCGTAACCAGTGCGTCGCCGACGGCGTCATCCTGCGCGCCACCGGCGACCGCATGCTGTTCTCGCCGCCGCTCGTCATCTCCCGTTCGGAGATCGACCAGGCGGTAGACACGCTCCGCAAGGGTCTCGACTGGTTGAAGGACAACCACAAGGAATAGGCTGACAGCAAAAGGCCGGCACTCGGCTTGCTGACAAGGGCGTGAACTTCCGTTTAGGTAGGCGCCCGCCGCTTCCTTCGTCATGCCGGGGCTTGTTCCGGGATCCAGCGACCCGACGTCTGTCGGGTCAAAGACTCTTTCAGCCCAAAGACTTGGGCTGACTGGATTCCTGTGACAAGCACAGGAATGACGCTATCGAAAACTCCGCATATCGACCGCCGAGCGTGAACTTTCAGACGTCGTCGTCAAAAAAAGGCCGGCGAAGCGCCGGCCCTTTTCATCTTGCTGGCCACTGACCGCTCAGGCGGCCTTCCACTCGAAGGGAAGCGGCGCCTCGCGGAAGGCGAAGCGGTCGAGATGGCTCGATACGACGCCCTTCATCTGCTCCAGAACTTCCGGGGAAACCGCTTCGACTTCGACCGTCAGCGTGGTGTCGTCGGCGCTCATCGTGGCGACCGCTTCGGAAAAGCGGACGATACCGCTCTTCTCTCCAAGTTCGACCTCCAGTTTGTGCGCCCAATGCTTGCAGAGCTGCTGCAGGTATTTCCAGCCGCTTTGGGTCGGCACGATGGCGATTGCCTTGGTCATGTTCAAAGCCTTTCGATCTTGCTCGCCGCTTCATCGAGAATGCGGGCTACTTCGAGCTGCGTCTCTCGGCTGACGCCGTCCTGCGAGAGCCGGTCCTGCAGGGCTGCCTTGAGGTTCTGCATGGCGCGGCGCACCGGAGCAGCGTCCGTACGTTCACTGGCCTTGGCAAGCGCCTCGAGGCGGGCCATGGCCACGGCCACCTCGTCCGCCCGCTCCACCAGATGCTGACGCCCGGCTTCGGTGATGGCGAGCAGCTTGCGCGGGCCTTCGCTGGCTTCTTCTTCCGCAAGCCCCATGTCGAGGAGCAGCGTCATGGTGGGGTAGACGACGCCCGGGCTCGGTGCATAGGCTCCGCCGGAGCGGTTCTCGATCTCGCGGATCAGGTCGTAGCCATGGCGGGGCTGTTCCTCGATGAGCTTCAGGAGCACGAGCCGCAGCTCGCCGCCCTCGAACATGCGGCGGCGTTCACCGCCCCGACCACGTCCCCGAGGGCCTTCCGGGCCACCGCCGAAGAAGCCGTGCCGCACGGCGTGCCAGCCGTGATCATGCTCGTGTCCGTTTCGTCCAAAATGAAAGTGTCTCATGGTGATCAGTTCCTTTTGACTGTGTTTAATTGCATCTAAGATATATCGTAAATCTATCTAAGCAAGAGGCGCATCGAATTTTTTCCGATGCGGGGATTGGCAAGTGGGAGTAATGCGGCCCTTGGAGGCGTGAGCGCGTTGGCGTATCGTCGACCGCATCGAGGCATCAGGAAGGCATTGAACGACATGGCTGGCAAGCAGCACGAATACCGTGTGACGGTGACCTGGCAGGGAAATATGGGAACCGGCACGTCCGGTTATCGCGAATACGGCCGGGATCATGTGATCTCGGCGGACGGCAAGCCGGACATTCCCGGATCGTCCGATCCTGCATTCCGCGGCGACGCGGCTCGCTGGAACCCTGAGGACCTGCTGGTTGCCTCGCTGTCAGCCTGTCACAAGCTCTGGTACCTGCATTTCTGTGCGGTATCGGGCGTTATCGTGACCGCCTACGAGGATCACGCCGAAGGTACGATGGTGATGGATGAGGATGGGGCCGGCCGCTTCACTGATGTCGTCCTGAAGCCGCGAGTGACGATCAAGGCCGGTACCTATCCACAGCTCGCAGCCGAACTGCACGGCGATGCTCATGAGAAGTGTTTCATCGCCAGTTCGGTGAATTTCCCGGTGCGGTGCGAGCCGGTCATCATCGAGGAGTGAGGGAAGCCCTCACTCCACCGTCGGATAGATGTAGCTGTAGGCGAAATGATAGAGATCGCCGTTCCGGCTGAAATGATAGGGCAGGGCAACCGTTTTGATATCGGAAACGGCGAGCCCGCCATGTTCGGATAGCCAAGCGGCAAGGCCATCCGGCAAGGGCAGGTCTGCCTTGCCGCGATTGCGCCAGACGACCAGAATTGGATGTGTGCTGTCAAAGGCGAAAGGCTTGAGGAAGGCTTCGTAGCCCGGCAGCATCACCGGAACGTCCGGTTCCTGCAAGCGGATATTCCCGGCCATCTGCTGATCCGAGGTGAGGATCAGCGAGGGGCGGTTGGCTTCGCCTGTGATGATCGTCTGAACGGCCTGTCCATACGGCACATTGTTCTTTTCGTAGCGTCCCGTCATGCCGTGGATCGGAATACGGACCAGCAGGATGAGCGGGATGATCACCATCGCGCCGATGCCGATGGGCATGAAGCGGGGCAGCAGCCGTTCGCTTGCAAGGTCGGCCGCTTCCAGCTTCAGACACAGATAGAGCGGCAGAGCGATAAAGAAGGGGGTCAGCCAGCGGTCCTTGATCTGGGTCGCGCCGCCGAAGATGACGAGCAGAACGATGGCCGCAGCCGTAATCAGCATGATGCGCCCGATCAGCCGGCTCCAGGGGCTGGATGCCGAGAGTGCACGGGTGCAGTCGCGGCCAAAGGCGATGGCGAACACCACCAGCGTAATGATCGAGAAACCGATCGCCGCCGCCACCAGTGAAAACAGGCCGGCATTGATCTGTCCCAACTTGCTGGTAGCGCCCGTCGACGTCAGTTTTCCGATCGTCCGTCCGGTTGCCACATCAAGGTGATCGAGGAACCAGAGCCCGTGCGGCAGCGCGACAATAGCGGCGACGGCGACCATGACGAGAACGCGCCAGTCGAGCACGCGGCGACGGAACTCCGGTTCCATCAGCATGGCCAGTGCCGCAGCCGCCGGTAGCAACACGAAATTGTACTTGGAGATGAAGCCGAGCCCGATGGCGACACCCGTCAGCGCATAGTTCAAGATGTTCGGGGACTTGATGGCCCGGATCAGCGCAAAGAAGAACAGACAGGCCGCAAAGATTACCGCGACGGTGTGAGTGAGGTCGCGCTGGGCCTCGAAGCTGACCTGCGGCATGGTCAGGAGGCCGAGCGTCGCCACGATGACCAGATCGCGCGAGCGCAGCACCATCGCCGCCGTCAGGGCAAACAGCGAGTAGGAGGCAAAGAGAATGAGGTTCTTCAGGACGGAGAGGGACGCAAGCGTCGGTCCCAGAACCTGTTCTGCGCCATATTGCAGCCAGTTGTAGAGCGGCGGCTGGCTGTCATATCCCACGGCAAGCCACTGGGCGAGGAACAGTTGCTGCCCCTCGTCGAGTTCCAGCTCGTGCGGGAGGATGAGCCGCACGGCGACATTCGCGATGAAATAGACCGCCAGCAGCAGGAAGAGAAGCTGCGGCCGCTGCCGAAGCGCGGCGACCACGTTCACGCGTCCTTCTGGTAGGTCTTGCGTACGACGTAATTCTTTTGCGTATCGGAGGACCGCGTCAGCATCTCGGCGAGAATGCCGGTGGTGATCATCTGGATCGAGGTGAGGAACAGCATGACGCCGATGAGCAGCAGCGGACGCGTGCCGATGCTCTGGCCGAGGCCGAACTTCACCCAGAAGAGATAGAGCAGGATCAGCGAGCTGATGGCGCCAATGATAAGGCCGATAGTACCGAAGAAGTGGCCGGGCCGCTGCTTGAAACGCATGAAGAACAGCACCGACAGCAGGTCGAGGAACACGCGGATGGTGCGCGAGATGCCGTACTTCGATTCACCGAACTGGCGGGCATGGTGGGTGACGACCACTTCCCCGATCCGCGAGCTGGGAACCACGGAGGCGACCCAGGCCGGAATGAAGCGGTGCATGCCGCCGAGGATACGGACCTGCTTGATGACGGCGGAGCGATAGAGCTTCAGACCGCAGCCGTTGTCGTGGATCTTCACGCCGGTGACGGAGCCGATGAGATAGTTGGCGCACCAAGACGGGATCTTGCGCAGAACCAGCGCGTCCTGTCTTGCCTTGCGCCAGCCGCAGAGCAGGTCGAGGTCCCGGGCGTTCAGTTCGGCCACCATGGACGGGATATCGTAGGGATCGTTCTGCAGGTCGCCGTCAAGCGTTGCGATCAGCCGGCCACGCGCAGCGTCGAAACCGGCCTGCAGGCCCGAGGCCTTGCCGAAATTGCGCTGGAATTCGACGATGCGCAGGTCGAGGCCCTCGCGGTCGAGGTAGGAGCGCGCATAGGAAAGCGTGCGGTCCGTCGAGCCGTCGTCGATCAGGATGAGTTCCCAGCTCTTGTCGAAGCCCTTCATCGCTTCGCAGATTCGGTCGATCAGCGGGCCAAGGCTCTCCTCTTCGTTCATGACGGGCACGACGAGCGACAGCTCAACCTCGTAGGCGGCACCGTCTTCAATAGGCTGGGAGAGGCGTTCGAACGACACGGGGGAGGACTCCGGAAAATACTGGCTTTTGCTGGGGCGTTTGTTATAGGAACTACACATCGAGCGCAATTCGGAACTTTTCATAACGCCATGCAGAGCGATGCGGCCATGCGCCGCCCTTCGGCATTCGCCCGCCATCGGCTGACGCTGATCGCGCTTGCCGCCATTCTCGCCTATGCCGTCTTCGTGCACTACATCTGGGGCTGGTCGACGATCTTCGCCGAATGGCATGCGGTCGGATATGGCACCGTAGCACTCGCCATCGGGCTCCTGGTCTCGACCTATTTCGTCCGCGCCTGGCGGCTCTACGATTACTTCCCGCGGCAGACGGGTGGGCGTTTCATCGAGCTCTTCCATCTTGCCCAGGTGCACAACCTTCTGAACATCATGCTGCCCTTCCGCAGCGGCGAGACCAGTTTTCCGCTGCTGATGCGCACCGAATTCGGCGTGCCGCTGCTGCACGGAACCTCGGCGCTGCTGGTTATGCGGTTTCTTGACCTGCATGCGCTTCTGGCGGCGGGCGGTCTTGGGCTGGTTCTGGAAGCCGAAAACAAGCTCTGGCCGGCGCTCTCATGGCTTGCTTTCCTGCTGGCCCCCATTCCGGCCTATCTCGTCAAGGGGCCGGTCCTCCGGCTCCTGAAGCCGAAGCTCAAGGGTAAACTCGGCCGTATTCTGGAGGGTATCGAAGACGGTTTGCCGGCAACGCTTGGCGGGCTTCTGCGTGCCTGGGTCGTCACCGTGATCAACTGGGGCGTCAAGGTGATGGTCTTTGCCTGGGCACTCGGCCTCATGGGAGTCGAGCCGCTTGCCGCGAGCTTCGGAGGCGCTCTCGGCGGAGAGCTTTCGTCGGTTTTGCCCTTCCACGCCCCGGCGGGCGTCGGTACCTATCCGGCAGGCATCGTTGCCGGCGCGCTTGCGCTGGGTGCTCCGGCCGGAAAGGCCGCGGTTGAACTGCTCGGCAAGGCGGCGGTTAACATGCATCTTATCATCATGCTGGCCGCCCTGATCGGTGCAGCGGTCTCGCTGATGCTGAACGGTCTCCGCAAGCTGGCCGCCGGCCGCTGAGAACAGCCGGCGCCGGGCGTTTTACTGAAACGCGGTCTCGAAGAAGCTGCGCAGCTTGCGGGAATGCAGCGTTTCCTTCGGCATGGCGCCAAGCTTCTGCAAGGCGCGGATGCCGATCTGCAGATGCTGGCGAACCTGCGTCTTGTAGAAGGCCGTCGCCATTCCCGGCAGTTTCAGCTCGCCATGCAGCGGTTTGTCGGAAACGCACAGCAGCGTGCCATAGGGAACACGGAAGCGGAAACCGTTTGCCGCGATCGTCGCCGATTCCATGTCGAGTGCGATGGCGCGGGCCTGTGAAAGCCGCTTGACCGGTCCTCGCTGGTCGCGAAGCTCCCAGTTGCGGTTGTCGATCGTGGCGACGGTGCCGGTGCGCATGATCCGCTTCAACTCGAAACCTTCGTAACCGGTGATCTCCTCGACGGCATCCTCGAGAGCCAGTTGCACTTCGGCAAGTGCGGGGATCGGCACCCAGACCGGCAGGTCGTCGTCGAGTACGTGGTCCTCGCGCATATAGGCATGCGCCAGCACGTAGTCGCCGAGACGCTGGCTGTTGCGCAGGCCGGCACAATGGCCGAGCATCAACCACGCATGAGGCCTCAGCACCGCGATATGGTCGGTAATCGTCTTGGCATTGGAGGGCCCGACACCGATGTTCACCATGGTGATGCCGGCATGTCCCTTCATCTTCAGGTGATAGGCTGGCATCTGCGGCAGGCGCCCGACAGACGCGCCGCCCTCGGGCTCGCTGTGCCCGGGAAGAGTGATGACATTTCCGGGCTCGACGAAAGCGGAATAACCGCCGCCGCCATCCGCCATCAACTTGCGCGCATAGGCGCAGAACTCGTCGATGTAGAACTGGTAGTTCGTGAACAGCACGAAATTCTGGAAATGTGCGGCACTCGTCGCCGTATAGTGCGAGAGGCGGGCCAGCGAATAGTCGATGCGCTGGGCCGTGAAGGCCGCCAGCGGATGCGGCTCACCGGGGCGCGGCTCGTATTCTCCATTGGCGATCTCGTCGTCGGTGGTGGTGATATCGGGCGTATCGAAGAGATCGCGCAGCGGCATATCGACGAGCCCGCTTGCTGCTGCCTCTACATGCGCGCCTTCGCCGAAGGCAAAATGCAGCGGGATCGGCGTTTCCGACTCGGAGACCACGACCGGCACCTGATGGTTGCGCATCAGCAGGTTGAGCTGCTCCACCAGATAGTGGCGGAAGAGCTGCGGCTTGGTGACCGTCGTCGTGTAAAGGCCGGGGGAGGTGACGTGACCATAGGAGAGACGAGAGTCGATATGACCGAAGCTGGTGGTCTCGATACCCACTTGCGGATAGAAGGCCCTGTAGCGCCCGGTGATCGGGGCCCCCTTGGCGAGCCCGGAAAAGGCGTCGATCAGGAAGGTGGTATTCCGCTCGTAAAGCTCGATCAGCGCGTCGACCGCAGGCTCCGCCTCGGTGAAAACCCTGGGTTCGAACGACTCGGGTAGGATGAAATTGACGGGTGACTGAATATGGATTCGCTTGTTCATGCTTCATTATAGTGGAGCTTGCTTGACAAGCAAACGACGTGAACACGCGTCAGGCGCGAAAAAAATGCGGCTGGATTCTGCTGGCTCATTAGGTTTTTTGCCGCTGACGCGAAAGGCGCGACGCTTTCAGCTCAGCGACTGGCGCTGGAGGCTGACGAAAAGCACAAGGCCGGCGCCGCGCTTTTCCATGCGGAACTCCTGCGAGTGCGCAACGCCGATGGCCAGAACCGGCCCGAGTATCAGGGTGGCGGCCAGTGCCATGCGCATGAAGGACGAAGCAAGGATGTTCATGGATGCAGCCATCGGATCGTCCTATCCTGTTCTTTAGAGTGTTGCCATGCAGAGCGGGCTTGCCGGAATGAGGCAGCCGGAAGCGATGCCGACCTGCATGCGGCGGGGGCTCTCGCTGGTCGAGATCACGAGCTGGGCAAGCAGGATGGCGAAGATCGCCATGACCAGCGTGATGATGGTGATTCGTCTCGAAAGCTTGGCCATTGTTGTCGCCTTTCCCTCTGGGTTGTCGCCTTTATGACGGCAACGCCCTGAATGGCGGCTGAGATGAGGGTTCATGCATGGTTCATTTCAGTTAACGATAGTGCCGGTGTGTCTCTCCGGACACTGGACATTCCCTCTCACGTTAACATAATTTAACATAACTTGGCTGGACATCGCGTTTCGTGACCGGAACGCGAACCGGTTGGATTGTGGTTTTGGCGGCGCCTCGGTGGCCGCACGGGGGGATGCATGGACGGACGGCTAGCTGTTTTGTTTTGGCTGATGAGCTTGCCTTCCGCCGAGGTGCAGGGCGATAAGTTTTCGATTCATCGTCCCGAGCTGACCGACCGCCTCGCTGTGTCGATGGGCACGACGCTCTATCAGGACGAAGCCAAGAGCTTCGAAACCCGTCTTTCCTATATCTATGGCGAAAAGCTGTTCGACCGCCTGCATCCGATGATCGATCTGTCGGTGACAAGCTCGGGCGGTACGTGGATCGGTGCCGGTTTCTACCAGCAGATCGACTTTTCCATCAATGATATCGACCTTTTCGCCGGCTTTTCTTTCGCCCCCGGCCTCTATATGCGCGGCGACGAGGTGGATCTGGGCTACCCGGTCGAGTTCCGCTCCGGCGTCGAACTCGGCTGGAAAGCGCCCAATGACTGGCAGTTCTCCGTTCTCTACGACCATCGGTCGAATGCCGACCTGGGCAAGAAGAACCCCGGCATGGAAACGCTGCAGTTCCGTATCTCGAAGCCGATCACTTGGTAGGCTGATCGCTGCGGCTTCTGCGCCGTCAGGCGCTTGATTATCGTTTCGTCATCTCCATTTTCTTTGGACGCCCGATCCGGGGTGGCTCTGCCGCCGACGGTTTGAGCGCGATTGCTGTCAGCAGAAAGAAACCGAATGACCAAACCGATCGAACTTCATTATTGGCCGACCCCGAACGGCTGGAAGATTTCCATCATGCTCGAGGAACTCGGTGTTCCCTATGACGTGAAATACGTCAACATCGGCAAGGGCGAGCAGTTCGAGCCGGACTTCCTGAAAATTGCGCCAAACAACCGCATGCCGGCGATCGTAGATCCCGATGGACCGGGCGGAGAGCCGATCTCGGTTTTCGAATCCGGAGCCATCCTGCAATATCTCGGCCGCAAGTTCGGCAGGTTCTATCCATCCGAAGAACGCAGTCGCGTGGAAGTGGATCAGTGGCTTTTCTGGCAGATGGGTGGTCTCGGACCTATGGCCGGACAGGCCCATCATTTCCGCCAGTATGCGCCGGAAAAGATCGAATACGGAATAAACCGCTATACCAATGAGGTGAACCGCCTCTATGGCGTGATGAACAGGCGGCTTGCCGACCGCGAATTTCTCGCCGGCGACTATTCGATCGCCGATATCGCATGCATCGGCTGGGTGGTTCCGCACAAGAACCAGGGGCAGGATCTGGACGATTTCCCGAACCTCAAGCGCTGGTTCGAGACCATGATGGCCCGCCCCGCCGTGGAGCGCGGTATCGCCGTCGGCCAGGAACGGCGCAGCAATGTCGCGCAGGACGAGGAAGCCAGGAAGGTGCTCTTCGGCCAGCGGGCGCGCTAAACTATCCTTTTACGGAACGATTACCAGCCCGGCGGAGACGCCGGGTTTTTCATATTGACCGATTAGGGCGATTGTCCTATTTAGTGGCTAGGTCGATTGTCCTAAAAGGTGCCGGAGTTGATCGCATGAGCCGGAAGAATACGCGGGAAGCCATCGTCGAAATGGCGGACAGGCTTTTCTACGAGCATGGCTATGAGCACTCATCGTTCGCGGACATCGGCGACGCCGTCGGGATATCCCGCGGCAATTTCTACTATCATTTCCGGACCAAGGACGAGATTCTCGAGGCGGTCATCGGGCGTCGGCTGGAGCAGACGGCGGCCTTGCTTGCGCAGTGGAATCAGGAAAGCCCGGCACCTCGGGAGAGGATCGCGCGTTTCATTGAAATCCTGATCACCAATCAGGCAAAGATCATGCAGCATGGCTGCCCGGTCGGCACCCTTTGCGGCGAATTGGCCAAGCTGGACCATCCGTTCCTTCCGATGGCCAACCAACTGTTCTCGCTGTTCCGGGACTGGCTTTCCCGTCAGTTTGTAGCGCTCGGGCGCGCAGATGCCGACGTTCTTGCAATGCATCTGCTTGTCCGCAGCCAAGGCGTTGCCGTTCTCGCCAATGCCTTTCGCGATGAAGCCTTCGTGCGCCGGGAGGTGCGGATGGCTTGCGATTGGCTCGATGGTGAGTTGTCGAGGGAGCCGGTGAAAATTCAGGCCTCCGCCACATCGCCCACCGTTTGAAGCAGTTTTCCGATGTCCCTCAAGTCCGCCGAAGGAGGATCCCCGGTGTTTGTCGTGCAACTGAAGTTTACAGAAGCCCGCGCCCGCGCGCCGCAATTCATGGAAGCACATAATGCCTGGCTGAAACGCGGTTTCGATGACGGGATATTCCTGCTGGCCGGCAGCCTGCAGCCCAGACTGGGTGGCGCGATCCTTGTTCACGGCGTGTCGCTCGATGCCCTGCAGCAGCGGCTGGGAGACGATCCCTTTGTCGCGGAAGGGATTGTTTCCACTGAAGTCATGGAAATCGATCCCGGCCGTGCCGACGAGCGATTGCGGTTCCTGGTCGCTTAGGAGGGGCAGCCGATACTGCGGCAAAGTCCGGTTCAGATCTGCGCGGTGGCGAAGATGCCGGACACCCAGTCGAGGAACGCGCGAACTCTCGCCGATGTATGTCGGTTCTGCGGATAAAGCGCCGAAAGCGGTGTCGGGGAGGGCGGGAAGTCCTTGAGCACCTCGACGAGTGTGCCGCTTTCCAGATCCGGTTCCAGACGATAGCGCGGAGCCTGTATCAGGCCGAAGCCGAGACGCGCCAGATCGGCCATGGTGTCGGAATCATTGACGGTGACCCGGCTTGGCAGGGGCACCAGTTGCGGTGCTCCATCGACCATGAATTCGAGCGGCATCGTTTCGCCGGTGCGCGAAGACATGAATCCCACGCAGACATGTCCTTCCAGATCGCGTGGGGATGACGGCATTCCATGCCGGGCGATGTAATCAGGGCTGGCGCAGGTGATTTCCGAAAGGAAGGTGAGCCTTCGGGCGATCATGCCGCTGTCGGGGAGTTCTCCCGCCCGGATGGCGCAATCCACACCTTCGCGCACGAGATCGACCAGCCGGTCCCCCTGGCCGATATGCAGATCGAGTTCCGGGTAGCGAGCCAGAAAATCCGGCAGATGCGGCAGCAGGAATGTGCGGGTCAGCAGCGGATGGACATCGATCCGCAACAGGCCGCGCGGCCGGGCGTCGCGAAAGGCATTGTCGGCCTCCTCCACCTCGGCAAGAATTCCTACACAGCGTTCGTAATAGGCGCTGCCGTCCAGCGTTGTCGTGACATGGCGCGTCGTACGCTCCAGCAGCCGCACGCCGAGATCCGTTTCCAGCTGCTTGATCGCCTCGGTCGCCGTGGACCGTGAAAGGCCGAGATCGGCCGCCGCCGCCGAAAAGCTACGGCGTTCCACGACGCGGACGAAGAGCTGCATGCGGTCCAGACGATCCATGCCAATTGTTCGCCACAGCCGAATTCAAATGTCAATTATCTGATGATTGTTTTTGACTGTCGACAGCGCGATTTTCCTCTCGGACGCAAACAAGGAGTGTCGTCATGACAGGAAACATCAACAGGACAGCCATCGTAACGGGTTCGTCCAAGGGCATTGGCGCGGCTATTGCCAGACGCCTTGCGGCTGACGGCTTTGCCGTCGTCGTCAATTACGCAAGCGGGGCCGAAGCCGCCGCCGCGGTGGTCAAGGAAATAGAGGGCGCCGGAGGGCGCGCTGTCGCCGTAAAGGCCGACATTGCCGCGACCGATGGCATGAAAGCGTTGTTCGATTCAGCGGAACAGGCCTTCGGCGGGGTGGACGTGCTGGTCAACAATGCCGGCATCATGCAGCTCTCCCCCATTGCGGATACGACAGATGAGGCCTTCGAACGCCAGGTTGCCATCAATCTCGGCGGTGTCTTCCGCGGTGTTCGCGAAGCGACGCAGCGACTGCGCGAGGGTGGTCGTATCGTCAACTTCTCATCGAGCGTCGTCGGTCTCTACCAGCCGGCCTATGGTGTCTATGCCGCCACCAAGGCGGCGGTGGAGGCGATCACTCACATCCTCGCCAAGGAACTCGGGCCGAAGGGCATCACCGTCAATACCGTGGCGCCGGGACCGGTCGAAACCGAACTCTTCATGAAGGGCAAGTCGGACGATCTGCTGAAGGCGATCATCGGCATGAACCCCTTGAAGCGCCTCGGCCAGCCGGAGGATATCGCCGGCGTCGTCTCCTTCCTTGCCGGACCGGATGGCGGCTGGGTTAATGGCCAGGTCGTTCGCGCCAATGGCGGCGTGGTGTGAGGAGGCGGCCATGGAAAAGACGATTCTGATCACCGGCGCCTCGAGCGGCTTCGGCGCCATGACCGCGAGGTCGCTCGCCCACGCCGGCCATCGGGTCTACGCCTCCATGCGTGACCTCAAGGCCCACGGCGGAGCGCCGGTCGCCGAGATCGAGGCTTTGGCAAGGAGCGAGGGTTTAAACCTCATGCCGATCGAACTCGATGTCACCTCCGCCTCTTCGGCCGAGAGCGCCGTTGCCCGCATCATCAGGGAGACGGGCCGGCTCGATGTGCTGATTCACAACGCCGGCCATATGGGTTTCGGCCCGGCGGAGGCCTTCTCGCCGGAGCAGCTTGTCCAGCTCTATGACGTCAATGTCGTCGGTGCGCATCGCCTGAACCGGGCGGCCCTGCCGTTCATGCGCAAGTCGGGCGGAGGCCTTATCGTCTGGATCGGCTCAAGCAGCACCCGCGGCGGCACGCCGCCCTTCCTTGCCCCGTATTTCGCGGCCAAGGCGGCCATGGATGCGCTTGCCCAAAGCTATGCGCTGGAACTTGCTCGTTTCGACATCGAGACCACGATCCTCGTGCCGGGTGCCTTTACCAAGGGCACGCAGCATTTCGCCCACGCCATGCAGCCTGCCGATGCCGAGCGTTCGGCCGTCTATTGGCAAGGTCCCTACGCCGGCGCCGATGAGGCGGCTTTGCAGGGTCTTGCCAGCCTCGAGCCGGCGGAGGCGGACCCGTCCGCCGTGGCGCGGGCCGTGGCCGATGTCGTCGCCATGCCGCATGGGAAACGTCCCTTCCGCGTCCACGTGGACCCGTCCGAAGATGGCGCGGAAATCGTCAACGGCGTCGCCGATCGCGTCCGCGCGCAGCTTCTCGAGCGTATTGGCCTCAAGGACCTGCTTCATCCCACACGAGCCTGAAAGGAAAAGATCATGCCGTTCGTGAACATCAAGACGCCTGCGGGCGCCCTGTCCAGACCGCAGAAAGAGGAAATCGTTCACCGCACGACGAACATGCTGGTGGAATATTTCAGCGAGGCCGCGCGGCCCCATACCATGGTGCTGATCGAGGAGGTGCCGGATGGCGGCTACGGCCGCGCCGACGAAATCTTCGTCATTCCGGAAGCCTATCGGGCAAAGAGCTGATGAGTGTCCGCCCGCTGGTCGAGGCCAGCGGGCGCGCAGTGTCCTGTCTACGGCTCCTTATTTCGGAGCGGCGAGCCGGAGGCTCAGCCGCTCCGCCCCACCCCTGGGTTCAAAGCCGCGTCCAGGTCTGCGACTTGCAGAGGACTGCCAGAACGCAGCCCTTCATTTTCAGCGAATCGCCGGAAACAGTGCCCGAGCCGGAATAGGTCTTGTCGGCCTCCGGATCGGTGATCTCGCCCTTGTAGGAGCCGCCGGTGCCGGCCATCTTGCCGATCTGCTTGCCGGCGTGTTTGCCCGATTTCAGCGTGACGCAGTAGCTGCCGCCGCAGGGAGCGATTTCCGCGGTTGCGCCGCTGGCGGTTTTCCAGTTGCCCTCGATAGGCTCTGCTGCCTGGGCCGTGACGGCCCCAAGGGCCAATGCTGCTGCGATGATGATGGAACGCATGTTGATGTCTTCCTCCCGAAACAAGCGTGAACATTGACGGGACCCTTTGCCTTCCTCTCCGGCCGGACAGTCTTGTCCCCCAGGCAGGTCCGATCAACAAAGGGAAATTATCTTACGCGGACGTAAAGGTAAATAGTGCTTCTGCGCCGCGAAGGCCAGTGGCGCACGCCTCTTTTGGTGTGTCCGAGAAAAGGCGGACGATTTTCATGGTTAGCTTTCGGTTTAAAGACGAGCGTGAATCCTTCGTAAATTTTACGCGAAAATCCTTAAAATGCAGGCGAAGTGATGTTTAACAAAAAACCAAGTTTACCAAGCGTTTGTACTTTGTTTTCAGCAAATTAAGCATGCATTTTAAGCGCATGTTGAAAGGCTTTTGGCATATTGGGCTCATCAAACGAGCAGGGAATAACCCGCCGGCCGGAAGGATCTTAACAAAGCCGCGAATGAGACGGCAGGGATCCGGAAGGGGCTCCAAAAGGGGCAAAACAGGGACAGTACAAACCGTTAGGCTAGACAGGGACAAAAACGATGGCACGCTTTGAAATGCACAATTCCGGAATGGCCACGATGGGTGGCGAAACTCGCGCCGATGTCTTCTGCGACATGGGTCTGATGTATGCAACCGGCCGCGGTTGCTCCATCGATCTCGTCTCGGCGCACAAGTGGCTGAACATCGCCGCCATCAAGGGCTGCGAACGCGCCGCTGAACTGCGCGCCGATCTGGCCCAGACGATGAGCAAGCCCCAGCTGGCGGAAGCCCTTCGCGCCGCCCGCGAATGGATGACGATGCACTGATAAATTTAAATACCAGAGCCGGTGCAATGCCGGCCGGGGGCAACAAGAAAAACCCTGGGAGAGGGGAAAGTGGCGGGGGTCTTTTGGACGGGGCCGATGCCAACACATGAGAACCGCGACCGGCAGGGAACAAGGCCGGCGCGGTTCTTTTTATTGTGCTGACTGCAGAATTTCAGAGGGAAGCGAGCACCTTCGGCAATGCTTCCTCGAAAAGATCAAGCGCCTCCGGCAGACCGGTCGATACGCGGATGCAGCGATTGAGCGGTGCTACACCCGGCATGCGGATGAAAACGCCGTGCTGCATCAATCCATCGACGATCGAGCGCGCATAGGTTCCGTCGCGTCCGCAATCGATGGCGACGAAGTTCGTGGCCGAGGGCAGGGGCTTGAGGCCGTTTGCGACCGCGATGGCCGCGATCCGCTCCCGCGCGGCGCCGATCCTCCCGACGACTTCCTTCAGATAGGCCTGGTCCGCAAGCGCAGCCAGTGCGGCCTCCGTGGAAAGCCGGGGCATGCCGAAATGGTTGCGGATCTTGTCGAAAGCGACGATCGTTTCCGGCGTACCGAAGGCATAGCCGACACGGGCACCGGCAAGGCCATAAGCCTTGGAGAAGGTGCGTGTGCGGATCACGTTGGGCAGGTCTATCAGCGCGTCGGAAGCCGGCGTGGAACCAGCCGGACCGCATTCGCTATAGGCTTCGTCAAGAACGAGAAGTGTGGTCTCGGGCAGGGCGCGCGCAAAGGCGATGACGTTTTCGGCGTCCCACCAGCTTCCCATCGGATTGTCGGGATTGGCGAAATAGACAAGTGGTGCGTTTTCTCGCTTCACTGCGGCCAGTAGACCGTCCATATCCTCCAGGTCTCCGGTGTAGGGCACCGTGACCAGCCTGCCGCCGAAGCCGCTGACATGGAAATTGAAGGTCGGATAGCCGCCGAACGAGGTGACGACCGGCATGCCCGGTTCGATCACGAGGCGAACGATAAGGCCGAGCAGGTCGTCCACACCCTCACCGACCGCGATATTGGCTGGCGAAAGACCGTGATGGGCGGCAAGTGCCGCCTTGAGAGCGAAGTTTTCCGGATCGTTGTATTGCCAGATGTCTCCGGCCTTTTCACGGATGGCGGCAAGGACGGAGGGAGCCGGACCGAAGCCGCTTTCGTTGGCGCCGATACGGGCCTTGACTGCGAGGCCGCGGCCTCGCTCGATGGCCTCGGGGCCGACAAAGGGAACGGTTGCGGGAAGGGCATCGACAAGCGACGTGAAGCGCGAAAAACCTGGCATTCTGAATGGCTGTCCTGGGCAGTCTTGAAAGTCGGCCCAACATAAGACCTTGCGCTGAAGGCGCAAGGGCAAGCTCTTCGCTATCTGGTGATGAGGAGAGGGAAATTGGCGCCGCAGATGATCAACGACGCTTCGGCTTTTCGATCTTTTCGCCCATCATGAAGTCGGCACGGACGATGGTATGCAGCAGCGGCTCGGGAATGATCGCGATGAACTTCACGCCGACACGACTACCATTGCGGTAGACCTCGGCACAGCCGATACGGTCGGCAAGACCGAGGACCTGCAGGTAATAATGAGAGGAAAGGCCGATCGTGGTGGTGATCTCGAGGGCTGCACCGCCCTGCGAGATATCGACGACCTCGCAGCTGCGCATCGTGATGCCGCTGAGGCCCGGACTGACGGCCATGATACGGGCCGGCCGGCGCACATAGAAGCGCTCCCACTTGCGCTCGTACATTTCCGACCTGACCGACGCCAGATGCGTCGCACCCAGCATCTGCCCCTGTGCATTCTCCATCTGCTCCTGCCTCCTCGGTAACGGCTATGAAAAGGAGTGTCGGCGAAAACAATTGTGGCCATGTCAAAACGATGGTTACAGTTTTACCGATCATGTGGTTTTGCCCTGATTTTTCGCAGGAATCTCCGTCTCGCATGCCATTTTTTGACCTAGCTCATGAAATTCGCCGCGCCGGTACTATACTTTAGGGAGTGTCCGTCATGCAGGCGGACGAGCGGTACGCCGCAGAAACGGAGGAAGTCATGGAACGCATCATGATCGCGTCGAAGTCCTGGGTCGTTGTCTGTGATGGCGCGAAAGCGCTGTTCCTGCAAAACGCCGGCGACTCCCGGGTGCTGAACCTCAAGGTCATGGAAACGCTGACGCAACCCGACGAGCCCAGCCGGGAGCAGGGGACCGGCCGTCCTGGCCGGGTATACCAGTCGGTGGGTGAGGCCCGCAGTTCCATGGAGGAGACCGATTGGCACGAGCAGGCGGAAGCCGGGTTCCTGAAAGAGGTTGCGGAAAAACTCGGCCACATGGCCCGAAGCGGCGAGATCGAGAATGTTGTGCTGGTGGCACCGCCGAGGGCACTTGGAATTCTTCGCGCGCAGTTGGGTGAGGAGGCTGCGGGAGTTGTCCGCGGTGAGGTGGCTAAAGACTATGTGAAGATGCCTGTACCCGATATCGAGAAGCATCTCGCTGCATAGGCGCTTTTGAGAGATCAGTTCGAGACGCCGGCCGCGATTGCGGCCGGGAGGTTAATTGTTACTGGCCGAGTTCGAAGGACAGGCGGACGACGTGGTGCAGGAATTCCGCGTTTATCAGCATGTTGAATCCGACAGTCACCTTCTCTGCCTCGCGGCGGATCAGCGTGCAGCCGATCTCGTCGTGGATGCCGAGGATTTCAAGGAAGAAATGATCGGGCAGCGCCACATGCGGGCTCACCTCGACCTCTGCGCCATAGAGGGAAATGTTGCGGATCAGGCACCGCAGCTTGGTCTTCGTGCTCAGATGGCGGCCGACGAAGATGATCTTGCCCGGCCGGTCGATCGTGAACTTCTCGTAAACACGGTCCGGCGGTATGTTTTGCTTGGCGTCCGGTATGGCCTGCAAGGGCATGATTACCCTCCCTCGATTATCTTTTGGTCTCAATATAAGGCAACTTCCCTTATGCTTTCTCAACGCTAAGCATAAAATCCTAGGATTGTGCGCCGTTCCGCCGCGGTCCGGGTTTCGGGCCTCATCTGCCGTCGAAGATCTTGACAGCGGCGGCGCGGCTTTCCATATCTGCGCTCGGTTGGAGGCGCCGGCCGCCCGCGGGCAACAGCCCTTGGTGAAGTCCTCCTGACACATGGAAGAACCCTCGTCTGCGCATGCATGGGAGGGGCAATGCGGGTCCCCTTCGATATTTGCATGCGGTGAAAAGAGAGAGGTTGCCATGTCCATGGCCCAATTGACGATTGATGAACTGAAGTCCCAGGCCAGGCGATTGCGCGACGCCATGGCCGGCAACGGCGCGCCCGTCAGCCATAGCGCTGCGCTGGAACTGGTGGCGAAAAGCCACGGCGTGCGCGACTGGAACACGCTTTCGGCCATGGCGGCCCGCAGTGATAATGCCGAAGTCGCACCGGTTGCCGTGGGGGCACAGGTGAGCGGTGAATATCTCGGCCAGCGTTTCACCGGTCGCGTCCTCGCTTTGTCGCGCCTCTCGCAGAGCAGCTATTACGCAATTACGCTGCATTTCGACGAGCCGGTGGATGTCGTGACGTTCGATAGCTTTTCGGCATTCCGCAGCCGGGTGAACGCCACCATCGACAGCAGGGGCGTTTCCCCACGCCATACATCGAACGGGCGTCCTCACCTAGTGCTCCATCTGCAATAATAAGGAGATACCCCGATCCCTTCTGTTTGCGGGCATCGGGGTATTCTCGCCGCAAGCCGGACTCCTTGACGGGCCGGTGCCGCCGCGCTACCCCTTTTGCCATCCTTCCGCGCAGGCCCCGGCGGCCATGGGCGCGATCTTCCAGACACGTATGTCGCGCGGAGCCGGACAACGGTTTTGCGGTTACGGCATGCGAAGAAACCAAGGTATCGGGAGACTGACGTGACGGGCAGACTGGTCATCATCGGGGCGGGGCAGGCTGGTTTTGCCCTCGCGGCAAAGCTTCGGGCTCTGAAGGACACCAGGCCGATCACCATTCTCGGCGCGGAAGACACATTGCCATACCAGCGTCCGCCGCTTTCCAAGAAATATCTGCTGGGCGAGATGAGTTTCGACCGGCTGCTCTACCGTCCCGAGGCGTGGTATGGCGAGAACGATGTCGAGGTTCGCCTGTCGATGCCCGTGGAGGAAATCGACCGGGCGAGCAAGACGGTTCGTCTGTTCGACGGTTCCACTCTGGCTTACGAGACGCTGGCGATCGCCACCGGCTCGACACCGCGCCGCTTGCCGGCAACGATCGGTGGCGATCTCGACGGTGTCTATACCGTTCGCGACAAGGCGGATGCCGACAGGCTGGCAAAGGAAATGAAGCCCGGTCGGCATCTGCTGATCGTCGGTGGTGGTTACATCGGCTTGGAGGCTGCAGCGGTCGCGCGTCATCTGGGGCTTGAGGTGACGCTTATCGAGATGGCGGATCGTATTCTTGCCCGCGTGGCAGCTGCGGCGACGGCCGACGCCATGCGCGCAATCCATCAGTCTCACGATGTTGTCATCCGCGAAAAGACCGGCCTTGTTCGCCTGATCGGGCGGGATGGCCGGGTGACGGGCGCCGAACTGTCGGATGGTTCGGTCATCGATGTCGATATCGTTATTGCCGGGATCGGTGTCACGCCGAATGACCGGCTTGCGGCCGATGCCGGCATCGAAACCGCCAATGGCATTCTCGTCGATGCGTTCGCCCGCACCTCCGATCCCGCGGTTTTCGCCATGGGAGATTGCGCCGTCTTCGACTGGAAGGGCCAGAAGATTCGGCTGGAATCGGTACAGAACGCCGTCGATCAGGCGGAGGTCGCCGCAGCGGTGATGGCGGGAGGCGACGAACCCTATCGGCCGAAGCCATGGTTCTGGTCCGACCAGTATGACGTCAAACTGCAGATCGCCGGTTTCAATCTCGGTTACGACGACACGGTCGTGAGGCCCGGCGCCCGGGAGGGAAGCCTTTCCATTTGGTACTTCGCCAGCGGGGAATTCATCGCGGTCGATGCCATCAATGACGCAAAGGCCTATGTCACCGGCAAGAAGCTGCTGGACCTCGGGCGAAGCGTCGACAAGGCGGTGATCGCCGATCCTTCTGCAGATCTGAAAGTTCTTCTGGCCTGATCAACGGCCCGGGCGCGCCTAGGTCCGTTGTCGTCCCGAAAGACGGCCGCCTCTTGCTTTATATATAGAGACACAAACACAGAGGCCGGATCCGAAAGGGTCCGGCCTCTGTGTTTGTGAATATGACACTCTTTTGACCCTGTGGTCACAGTCTGATCACAAAAATGTTAGCGCTAACATTTACCCCTCAAAAAAAGGGGTAATCAGCAAGCTGCAGCGCGCTCCAGAACGGGGACGCACATATCGAGGTCATGCGAGGCAAGGTGCGCGTAACGCATGGTCATCGACAGGGTCTGGTGACCGAGCCACATCTGGACGCGCCGGATATCGATCCCGCCCTGAACCAGGCGCGATGCGCAGGTGTGGCGCAGCACGTGCGGAACCACATCCTTGTCGTCGCCGAGGCCGACCGTTTCCTTTGCCTGGTGCCAGGCGATGCGGAAACGCTGCTGGTCGATTTCGCAGAACGGGCCGGGCTGGCGCTTGCTCGAACGGCCGATGGCCTCGAAAGCCCGGTGGGTGAGGGGAACCGAGCGACTGCGCCCCGATTTTGTGACCCAGAAGGTGACGCGCGTGGAGTTCATGTCGCCCCAGCGCAGATTCAGGCCCTCGCTCAGGCGGGCGCCTGTATCAACAAGGAATATGCAGAACCGGTAGTAGAGATCGGAATGTGCCCTCATTTCATTGAAGAGCGCGTTTTCCTCGTCCTTGTCGAGAAAACGGATTCGTCCCGCCTTCTCTTTCTGACGTTTGAATTCGGGTAGGCTGTATACGTCTCCCATCTTGAACGCCTTTCGCAGTAGTTTGCTTAAAGCCGCCATCTTTCTGTTGATGGTAGCGTTGCTGTTACCGCGTTTGCGCAACTTTCCAATGAGTTCATCGAGCATGTCGTCCGAAAACGTCGAGAAGCTCGGGCAATCCAGCATATCGTGGAGTTCGGCGATGAAATTGGTGACGTTGTATTTGTGGCTGCCATTCAGCCAGAGGATGTCACCATACTTTGCAAACAGCGCACGGAGAGAAGTGTCACGAACTTCGTTCAGCTTGCTCGTTGAGCCGTACTGATAATGAACGGAATAGAAAGGCACTTCGACGCCAGTGTCGAATGTCTCCCTATCTTCCGATGCCATGCTGTTCACGCTTGCCTCACTACGATCCCGGCCCCCTGTTGGGCCTTGCGGGATTGAATATGGTTATGATGCATAAAAAGTATAGATTATAAGTGGCGCAACACCGCGGAAGATTGAGTTTTACTCATATAACGTTGCCAGCCGGCAACAGTTGTCTTAACTGGCCAGCTCGAAGCATTTTCAACTTTTACATACAAAAAGGCTGACTTTTCAGGGCCTTGAGAGTGGGATCCGGCCATCAGGCCGGATCCCTGGTCCGATAAATCGGATTAGAACGAACGCTGGAGGCGAACGAAGCCTTCCCATGCGCCGTCGTCGTCGGCCTTGTCTTCGTCGAAGTACTGGACCGAAACCTTCGTGGTGAGACCTTCGGCCAGCTTGTAGTCGAGGGTTACGCCAGCCTTCCAGGCTTCGTTGTCTTCATCGAATTCGTCAGCGGAGACGAGGCCGTAGTTCCACCAGTACTGAACGCCGGGGGTCAGGCTCAGCTTGTCGGTGAGCTTGGCTTCGTACTGAGCAGCAACGGTCCACTCGGAAACGTCGTAGTAGGCGTTTGCACCGGTGGAGTAGATAGCTGCGAGGCCGAGGGTACCCGGACCAATGTCAGCAAGCAGCTTGGCGCGAACTGCACCGTTTTCAGCTGCGAAGTCGTAGGAGCCGAGCAGTTCGCCGGTAACAACGCCGAAGGTCGCTGCGATCTGGGCTTCGACACCGACGTTGTCGTTGTCGCCGTAGAAGTCGTAGGTATCGGAGTAGGTCTTGGTCAGCTCGTCAACGAATGCACCAACCTTGAAGGCGTCGGTTGCGTATTCGTAACCGATCGAGTTGATGCGGTTCGAACCGAGGTCGTCGGTTTCGCCGGACAGGTCGTTATCCCAGTAGTTGTACATGTAGCCGACCTTGAAGCCGCCAACAGTGATGTAGGCTTCGTCGATTTCAAGCGAGCCACCGTCGTAGTCGCCTTCAGCCCAGGTGCGGACTGCGATGTACGAACCGATCGTACCGAGTTCGGAGTCGTTCTTGGCTTCGAAGTTGACCTTGGCGCGGGTACGAGCATTCCAGTCGAAGTCGTCTTCGCCCGGACCACGATCACGGCTGGACCACTGCAGTTCGGTACGAACGTAGCCGCTGATCTTGAGGCAGGTCTCGGTGCCGGGGATGTAGAAGTAGCCGGTGCCGAAAGCGTCGCAAACGCGAACGTATTCAACCGGCTCGGGCTCGGCAGCAACGATAGCGTCAGCAGCCTGAGCGCCGGATACTACTGCGAGAGCAGCAGCGGAGCCGAGAAGAAGGCTCTTGATGTTCATATTGACCTCCAGTCAATTATAAAACCGACCGGATGCCTTCAGTGATTTTTATCGATTACTTTCAATATGTTGACTGCATAGCGCTTCGCGAGCCTCGCTGAAAAAGCGTCGTCGGGCTTGTCTAATCGCGTTTTTCGACGTGCTGAATGGCTCCGGACGAACGCAAAAAGTTCGAGCACGGAGCTCCCGATAAACAGCAATGTGTGGGGAAAATCTTATGGCGGAGAGGAAGGGATTCGAACCCTCGATACGCTTTTGACGTATACTCCCTTAGCAGGGGAGCGCCTTCGACCACTCGGCCACCTCTCCGGTCCGGCCTGATTATTTGCTTGGTTGGCCGAATGCAAGGCCTTTTCCGCAGTCCGATGACAATTTCCAACGTTGCCGGCGGTCGACCGGCCTAAACTGCGACCTCTCTATTAAGGTCGTGCGATGTCGAGGTTTTTTACTCTCCGTTCGAATCGATGAGGCTGCAATTCACCACGCGAGTCGGGTTCCGCGGCGAGTCGCTGGCTATAAAAAGGTACGATTCGATGCCTGGCGCGGTCATGGGCCATCGTTATCGCGGTGCTGAATATATGTGAGGCATCTCTAAAAGGAGCGGGTCCGCGCCCGGAATCTGTCTTGTTTTGGGAAAAGTCGGCATTTTACGCGTCGCCAATTCCCGGCAAAAATCCCTCTAAGTCCGTCTTTCATAACGACTTTCTTAACAGAGGGTAAACGGAAGTGTCGGTCCGGTGGCGACTTTGTGTCCTTTCAGCAACAGCCTTTTGGGAAGGCTACATGGAAACCTTCCTTTCTCCTGTTTGGTGATTGCATGACGGGCGGCGTTTTGTATTTTCAATCTCGGAAGCGAGGCGGTGGATCGTCCGTCTTCTGAAACCGACGGGGATGGGGCAGGGAATGCTGTCCTTCAGCCAAAGAACCCAGACCCATACGAAACTTGACTGGAGGTCAATATGAACATCAAGAGCCTTCTTCTCGGCTCCGCTGCTGCTCTCGCAGTAGTATCCGGCGCTCAGGCTGCTGACGCTATCGTTGCTGCCGAGCCCGAGCCGGTTGAATACGTTCGCGTTTGCGACGCTTTCGGCACCGGCTACTTCTACATCCCCGGCACCGAAACCTGCCTCAAGGTTGGCGGTTACGTTCGTGCGCAGCTCGACTGGTCTGAGAGCGACGACGACGACTTCGACTGGGATGCTCGTACCCGTGGTTACCTCTCCATCGAGGCCAAGAACGACTCCGAGATCGGCACGATCGGTTCCTACTTCGCATTCAAGTCCTGGGGTAACGGCGACTACTCGAACAGCTCGTTCGAGCTTGATGAAGCCTACATCACTGTTGGCGGCTTCAAGGTCGGCTACATGTACAACTACTGGGATGCTGGTCTGTCCGGCGAAACCGACGACCTCGGTTCGAACCTGATCAACGCCATCGGTTACGAATATGCTGCTGACGCCTTCAAGGTCGGCGTATTCGTTGACGAACTGACCGACACCTACGCTGACTGGGATCCGGCATTCGACTACTACGGCGACAACGACAACGTCGGTATCGAAGCCATGGTTTCCGCTACCTTCGGTCCGGTCACCGGCACCTTGCTCGGCGGTTACGACTTCGCAGCTGAAAACGGCGCTGTCCGCGCTATCGTCGAAGCTGAAATCGGCCCGGGTACCCTCGGCCTCGCAGCTATCTACTCCTCCGGCGTAAACGCTTACTACGACCTGGCAGAGTGGACCGTTGCTGCTGAATACGCAGCTAAGCTCACCGACAAGCTGACCCTGACCCCCGGCTTCCAGTACTGGTGGAACGCTGGTCTTGCTGACGCAGACGGCGACTTCACCGGCGACGTTGAAGCTTGGAAGGCTGGCGTAACCCTCGACTACGCTATCGCTGAAGGACTGAAGACCAAGGTTTCGGTTCAGTATGCTGACACCGACGAAGCTGGTGTTGACGGCGCTTGGGAAGGCTTCGTTCGCCTGCAGCGTTCGTTCTAATAAGATCTCCTGATCTTATGGGGAAAGCCCGGTCGCAAGACCGGGCTTTTCTCGTTTTCGGGCATTGGTTTTTGGATGACTCTCTGGCTGGATAGCCATAAGGTCTTCTTCGCTAAACCGGATAAGGCTTCAGTATCCGAAGATGTCGAATGCTGCCTTTATCTCACCCTTCCATTTACAGGGCAGTGAGACATCGGATTTCCCAGGCTCAGTGGATACCGGCGAGGAATATCTGAATCTCTGAGGGAATGTCGGCTAAATGCAGAATAGGGGCGTGGCCCTGGCCCGGAGCCGCCAACAATCGCATGTGCGGATGTCGTTCAGCCATGACTTCCGATGTCTGCTTTGAAAGCAATCTCGAGTTTTCCCCTCGTATCGTCATCAGCGGCAGGGAGCGGAACAGGTCGAATTGCGCCCATAGATCGGGGAGGGGCTGACTGAGATCGGCGGCGCGAAATTGTTCGGCGATTGCCGGATCGAAATCCGCGACGAGTTTTCCATCAATTTCGCGGTAGATTGCATCGGCCATGTCACGCCAGTCCGCCTCGGAGAGGGTAGGAAAGCTCTGACCGTGCGTTTCCGTGAGGATTGCCGCGGCATCGTCGAAATTCCGGGGGCGGCGTTCTTTGCCGAGATAATCCTGGATCTGTTTCAACCCCTCGATCTCGATCACAGGCCCAATATCGTTGAGGACGACGCCTGCCAATCGTTCCGGATGCGTAGCCGCCAGTATATGCAGGATGAGCCCGCCACGGGATGTCCCGATGAAAATTGCTCGCTCTATGCCGAAGCGATCCAGGATCGCAATCACATCCTGGGCTTCAGTCGGGATCGTATAGCGTTCCTTGTTCTCGTCCCGGTCGGAAAGACCGCGTCCGCGCGAATCGATGGTGATCACTCGAAAGGGGGCAGGGGGCTGGGTTGAGAGCAAAAGCGCAAGTTGGTGGAAGTCGCGGGAATTGCGCGACAGACCCGGCAGGCAGACGATTGGCAACCCTTCATTTTCCGGACCGTAGATTCGCGCATAAAGCTTCAATCCATCCGCGACCTGGATGTAATGGCTCTCGAAACCGCCGGTGTAGTCGTTTACCACCAAAGCCTCCCTCAAACTGGTGAAAGACAGTCTAGAGCATGTCTCGCGAAAGTGTGCGGCGGTTTTGCGATAACGACACGTGGCGGACGGGGCGTTGAGATGCGTTCAGCGAATCTGAGCATCGCGAGGCGTGTCAGTTCACCCCGAAGCCAAAACGAACCGCTCGTTGCTCACTCAGCGGCCGTAGCGAAGGTCGTGAACGATATCGGTCTTCTGGCCGAGCCTGCTCTTGTAGATCTGGTAGTTTTCCATCACCCGCTGCACGTAATTGCGTGTCTCGGGGAAAGGGATGCGCTCGATCCAGTCGACCACCTCGTCGATGGGGCGTCCGCGCGGATCGCCATAGCGATCGAGCCACTCGGGCACGCGCTTCGGTCCGGCATTATAGGCGACGAAGGTCAGAATATAGGAGCCGCCGAAGGCGTCGATCTGCTCGCCGAGATAGTGCGCGCCGAGCGTGGCATTGTAGCCGGCGTCGCTCGTCAGCTTTTCCTGCGAATAGGCAAGACCGTGACGTGTTGCTACACCCTTTGCCGTCGTCGGCAGAAGTTGAAGCAGGCCGCGTGCATTGGCGGGGGAAACCGCGGCAGGATTGAATGCGCTTTCCTGCCGGGCAATGGCATAGGCGAGCGCCTTGCCCGACCCTTCGATATTGGCATTGGCCGGAATGACGCCAATCGGGAAGGCGAGCGCCGGCACGTCGATTCCCCGCGCATAGGCCGTCTTGCCGATCTGCAGCGATAGCTGGTGGTTGCCGGCTTTCTCCGCTTTGGACGTAAGCAGCGCCAGTTCGCCCGGGCTGTCGAGTTGCTGCGCGAGTGCCCGGTAAAGACTGTCGCCACGCCATCCATGGCCTGCGGCCTCGAAGCGCGCGATCGCCTGCACCGCCTCGCGATTGGAAAAACGCTGCCGCTCTTCGGCGCTCGGTTGCGGATAGGGAAATTGCAGGCTGCCGCTTGTCCCGCGAGCGCTGGCCAATTGTCCGTAGAAAGTGCTCGGGAAACGGGACGCCTTGGCGAAATATTCCTGCGCCTTGCCGTCCCGGCTCACCTCGGAGGCGCGGCCGAGCCAGTACCATGCGCGCGATGCAGATAGCGGCTTGTCGGAAACCTGAAGAATCTTGCGGAAGTGGCCCGCCGCGGTCTGGCCGTCTTGCAGGCCGCGCAGCGCGAAGAAGCCGGCATGAAATTCGGCATCCACCACATCTACCGGTTCCGTGGCGACATGGCGCGAAACAATCTGGTAGGCGGCCTTGAACTTGCCGAGATCGGCAAGCCCACGTGCGACGATCCGTTGTTCGTTCCACCATTCGGTGGTGTTGACGAGCTTCGAGGTTTCGCGCGGTGCCTGCGCCAGCAGCTTGGCCGCGTCCTCGTATTTTTCCTGTCGCCTCAGGTTCTCGATGCGGGCAAAAAGGAACGCCGGATCGGAAGCCCATTTGGCATCCACTGCCTTGAGCAGTGCAGGCGCCTGCGCAGACCGATTCAGCACGGCAGCCCACGCATTATAAAGCGATTGCGCCTGACCGAGGCTCGAGAAGCGCTTCGCCTGGCTGATCCGGCTCCGATACATCAGGTAATCCATGCGGGCCTTGTGGTCCGCCGGCGTCAGAAGCGTCGGGAACTCGGCGATGACCTTGTCTTCGAGAGACGTGTCCAACGCCTGTTCACGCCATATCTTGCGCAACACTTTGGTTGCCGCAGCGGTGTCGCCGTTTGCCACAAGCGCGCGGGCGAGAATGATGGCGCCTTCTGCCGTTTCAGGCGCGGTGGTGCCGAATGCGGAGAGAACCTCCGCAGCCCTAGGGTTTTCACGATAAAGCGCCCGCTCGGAATTGGCGCGGAAAGCAGCGAGGCCCGGCCATCCCTTCAATTCGTTCTGTGCGGCTGCGATTTCAGCCGAGGGAATGCCGGGCAGGCCGGACATGGCGATGGACCATGTGAGCATATGTCGGTCGAGCCCTTCCGGCATCCGGTCGCGGATGGCAAGTGCGTCGGCACCCTTCTTGTTGGAGAGTGCGTCGAGACCGCTCTTGAGCAAAGGATTTGCCGCGCCGACTCGTGCTGTGCGCGGGATCGCGCCGGTTACCTCTGAGGAGGGCGGGATGATGGCGGCCACATCCTGCCGGGCTGGCTTCGGAGACGGCGTGGGTATGGATTCGGCAAGCACAGAGAAGCCGTTGCCGGCCATTACGGCAAGCCCAAGTCCGAAGATGGATATCGAAAGTCCGACCCGTCTCATCCCGCTACTCATGGAACACTGTGTATCGCATCCATTAGCCATCCGGCAAATTAACGAAACCTTTCCGAAAAGCCAGAAATTCGATGTTCCGCTACTCTAAATCCGTCACAAAACCGTCAGCGTTCCGCTTGTCGCGCTTCATTCTGCAAAGTAATGTGCCGGCGTCTTAATCGAGGAATACGGCCGAAGCGTGAGCGCGGGCCGTCAGGAGTCTATTGTATGTTCCAGGGATCCATTCCCGCTCTCGTCACGCCGTTCACCGATACGGGCGCCGTTGACGAAGCCGTCTTTGCCGCCCATGTGGAATGGCAGATCGCCGAGGGAAGCACCGGCCTCGTGCCGGTCGGCACCACCGGTGAATCTCCGACCCTTTCCCATGGCGAGCACAAACGGGTCGTGGAACTCTGTGTCGAGGTGGCGGCCAAGCGCGTGCCCGTCATCGCCGGCGCTGGCTCGAACAACACCCGGGAAGCGGTCGAACTGGCCCTTCATGCTGAAGGCGTCGGTGCGGATGCCCTGCTGGTCGTCACTCCTTATTATAACAAACCCACGCAGAAGGGCCTGTTCGCCCATTTCTCTGCCATTGCCGAAACGGTGAAGCTGCCGATATTCATCTACAACATCCCCGGTCGTTCGGTGATCGACATGTCGCCCGAAACCATGGGAGCGCTGGCGAAGGCACACAAGAACATCGTGGGCGTGAAGGATGCGACGGGCAAGCTCGAGCGCGTTTCCGACCAGCGCATCACCTGTGGCCCTGATTTCATCCAGCTTTCCGGCGAGGATGGGACGGCTCTCGGCTTCAATGCCCATGGCGGCGTCGGCTGCATTTCGGTCACGGCGAATGCTGCGCCGAAGCTCTGTGCCGAATTCCAGGCGGCGACGCTTGCCGGCGATTACAGGACGGCGCTTGCCTATCAGGATCGCCTGATGCCGCTGCACAAGGCGATCTTCATGGAGCCTGGCCTGTGTGGGGTCAAATATGCGCTGTCCAGGCTGGGCCGGATGAGCCGTAACGTGCGCCTGCCTCTCTTGCCGACGCTGGAGCCCGCGACCGAAGCCGCGATTGACGCGGCGCTGGTGCATGCCGGCCTGATCAACTGACCGACGAACCGGGCACCCACCGCCCGGCTTCTTCCCTTCCGGCGATCGCTATATTACATAGAGACGACAAGAGCCGGACGGGATGCCCGCCGTCCGCACGATAACAAGCATCCCGGGCGGAACGGACTTTTCATCATGGCACCCCGAGGCAGCCAACGCGTCGTTAACAAGGTCGTTGCGGAAAACCGCAAGGCCCGCTTCAATTACGAGATCCTTGACACCTACGAGGCCGGTCTTGTCCTGACCGGCACCGAGGTCAAGTCGTTGCGTGAAGGCAAGGCGAATATCGCGGAATCCTACGCCTCGGACGAAGGGGACGAGATCTGGCTGATCAATTCCTACCTGCCGGAATACCTGCAGGCCAATCGCTTCAACCATGAGACCCGCCGCCGCCGCAAGCTGCTGTTGAACAAGCGCGAGATCAACCGCATGCGCGCGGCCATCAATCGCGAAGGCATGACGCTCGTGCCGTTGAAGATCTACTTCAACGAGAAGGGCAGAGCGAAGCTGGAACTGGCACTCGCCAAGGGCAAGAAACTGCACGACAAGCGCGAGACGTCGAAGGAACGGGACTGGAATCGCCAGAAGTCACGTCTTCTCAAGACCGGCGGCTGATTTATTTCCCGCAAGTTGCCAATAATCAGGGCCGGATGGCGCTCCTCACCGCCGGTCTAGGCATTGCAGGGCTCTTAAAACCCTCACGAAGCCAAGGCTTTTCAATCCCTTCCAAATTCGGGAGGTTCACGTGTTATCCCCCTTGTGGCGAATTCACTCCGCTGCTGCGGCTGGCTCCGGCCCGGTAAAGAGTGCCGAGTGGGTTTGAAGTAGTTTTGCCAGCCTGTCGATCATCAGGCGAACCTCCGGCCGGCTGCGGTCGTCGTCATGCATGGTGATCCATAGATCAGCTGTCAGCGCCGTGACAGGCTCCCCGATCCTGACTAATCCGTCTTCCCGTTCGCCGATAAAACAGGGCAGGATTGCCCTGCCGCCGCCTGAGCGAACCAGTTCCAGAAGGGCAGGCGGCGTCGTGGTCCAGATGCTGATCCACTTGTCAGGCTGGCGGGAAATCCACTTGTCGGCAGGAGCTGTCGCCTGTTCGCGGCCGATCGAAACCCATCTTTCCTGATCCTCTTCCGCAACTTCCCGCTTTGCATAGGCGGCGTAGCAGATGCGGACGGACTGACGCGCCGCCAGATTGCCGGCGGCAGGTCGCTGGTGCGTGAGTTCGATTTCGGCTTCGCGGAAAATCAGGTCCACCCCGGCATCGCTTGCCTTGATGCAGAGCCGGAAGGGATCCTGCGGGCTCCAGATCGCGGACAGATGCCGAGCGAGGAACATCGACAGCCAGCTGTTGCTGGCGACAGAGACGATGGGCAGGCAATAGCCGTTCTCATTCCAGCGACGGATGGCGACAGCTTCCGCCTCCATTCTCTGCACATGCTGCAGCAGGACTTCGCCGTCTGGCGCCAAGCCATAACCCTTGCTGTGACGGATGAAGAGACTGTGGCCGGTCGCCCTTTCGAGAGCCAGCATCCGGCGGCCGATCGTGGGCGCGCTGATGCCCGTGCGTTCGGCCGCACCAACGAGTCCGCCTGCCTGCGCCACCTGCAGGAAAAGCCTGAGATCATCCCAGTTCTCGTCTTTCATGGCTGAAATACTCCGTTCATTCCTGCATCTACACCCCGAAAAACCAAAGGCTTAACAGGGAGTGACGACAACAGTCTGGAGGAAAACGCCATGCGGCTCAATTGGGTTCTGCTCTTTCAGGCGGCAAGGACACGCCGGTTTGAACAGCATCCGCTTGCCGATCCGCTGGAACGACCGGAATGGCAGGGCAGGGAGTATGTTATCCGTTTGCTCTGCCGGTTGGTCCGAATTTTGTAGGGGAGTACAGAAGGCTTCAACCAGCAACAGAACTTTCGCGGGCTGCGGCCATACGCCGCTCGTGCTCGATCAGCCAGCGCTTGCGCCAGAGGCCACCGCCGTAACCGGTCAGGCTTCCATCGGCGCCCAAGACACGGTGGCAGGGAATGAGTATGGCGATCTGGTTTGCTCCGTTGGCCCGCGCCACGGCGCGAACGGCAGAATCGCGGCCCATCTTTTTGGCGAGTTCGGAATAGCTCATCGTCTCGCCCGCGGGGATTGCCTGCAGAGCGGTCCATACGTCACGTTCGAACCCTGTTCCATGACCGGCAATGCGGATGCCGAATTCAGAACTCAGCCCGGAGAAATAGCGATCAAGCGTTGCGGCTAGCATGTCCGTCACAGGCGTACGTCCGCTGGCAATGGACATGCGCGAACTTTCCTTCAGGCGACGGATTTCGTTTGGCAAAGCGGGGCGGTCGGCAAATTCCAGAAGGTGCAGCGCGTGATCATCGACGATCGCCATCATCGGGCCGAGCGGCGTTTCGATCCAGTCGGCCTTGAGCAGCGTCTGGCCACGAAGCGCTGCCGGGGCTTCGCCGACGAGCGCGTTGATGGCGGCACGAAAGCCGCTGCCCGACTCGAAACCGGCATCGATCTGCGCATCAATGACCCGACCGCCTTCGGCGAGCATTTCGGCAGCCTGACCGACCCGCCGCAGACGCGCCATTTCGAGGAAGCTCATGCCGAACTGGCGCTTGAAGGCGCGGCGCACGGTCGAGAGATCATATCCTGCGGCCCTCAGGTCATCCTCGCGCCAGCGTCGCGCCGGCTCCTTTTCCAGAGCGTCGAGCAAGGCGCTGACGGTCGGATCCTGATCCTTGTATTTGAGCAGCGGACGGCAGCGCTTGCAGGGACGAAAGCCTGCCTCGAGGCAGGCCGCGATATTGTCCTGGAAAATGCAGTTTTCCCGCTTCGGCTTTCGGGCAGGGCAGGTCAGCCGGCAAAAGATGCGTGTGGAGGTGACGCAGACATAGGCGAAACCGTCATACGCCGGATCGCGGGCGATCAGCGCGTCATAGAGAACTTCATCGGTAGGGCGAGTGAACAACATGACATTGTTTTATCCCGACCGGAGAATCACTGCCGCCAAAAAAAGAGCATGGATGTCTTTTTCGGGCGGCAGGGGAATGCTTTTCAAAAATGCGCGGTCGCGCACTGTCGATCAGGCTGCGTAACGCGGGCGATATTCGGACGAGGTTGACGACGCGCGATAGGAGCGTGAGACCGAGAAGCGGGAAACCAGCCGCGTCAGATGAGTGGAGACATCCATCAGCGTATGAGTCGACGCATTGGTCTCCTCGACCATGGCGGCGTTCTGCTGGGTCATGCGGTCCATGCTGGTGATCGCGGTATTGATCTCGGCGATCCCGGTGGACTGCTCCTGCGAGGATGTGGCGATGGCGGCGATGTGCTCGTTGATCGCATGGACTTGCTCGCCGATGGTTTTCAACGCATCGCCGGTGCGGTTCACCAGCGAAACGCCACGTGCGACGTCCTGCGACGAACGGTCGATCAGTGTCTTGATTTCCTTGGCGGCAGCGGCCGAACGCTGGGCGAGTTCGCGCACTTCCTGGGCGACGACCGCAAAGCCGCGGCCGCTTTCTCCTGCGCGTGCAGCCTCGACACCGGCATTGAGCGCCAGAAGGTTGGTCTGGAAGGAGATTTCGTCGATCACGCTGATGATATGGGTGATCTTGCGCGAGGATTCCTCGATGTCGCCCATGGCTTCCACGGCTTCCGAAACGATCTCGCCGGAGCGGACGGCCTCTTCGGCTGATGCCCGGGCCGCACTGCGGGCTTCCTGGGTCCGCGTCGCGGCCTGCTTTGAAACGGTGGTGATTTCCTCCAGCGCCGCGGCGGTCTGTTCGAGCGCCGCCGCCTGCTGTTCTGTGCGTTTTGCCATGTCGTCGGTGGCGGCGGTCAGCTCGCGGCTGTTGGAGGTGACGCGGTCCGCTTCCTGAACGATTTCACCGAATGCGTTGGCAAGCGACGAGATGGCCTTATTGTAGTTGATCCGCAGACCGTCGAACTTGGGGGCAAGATCGTGTTCGATCGTCGCCGTCAGGTCGCCGGAGCTGAGATGCTCGAGGGCGTTGTCGAGCGCCTTCAGCGCATCCTCCTGCTCTGCTTCGAGGCGGTTGCGCTCTTCTTCGGCGCGGGCGCGCTCGTCGGCAAGGGCTTCGAGATAGACGGAAATGGAGTAATCCATGTCCAGCATCGCGGCCTTCATGATCGCGCTAACATTGGCGGCGAGACGTTTTGCCTTGCGGGACTGGCCGAAACCGTTGAGCTCGTCGCTGATGACGCGCTCGATGATCCCGTCCAGGATCAGGGCGTAGCCGCCGATATACCACCGTGGTTCCAGGCCAAGCCGCGCATGAGTGCGACCGATCGCCGAGACGGCATCGACGTAACCGTCATCGAAACGGCCGGAAGAGATCAGTGCCCAATGGCTTTCCTGCCTGCTCTTGGCATGCTGGATGTGGGCTTCACTGGAAAAGAAGCGTGCAGTATCGGGATGAGCCTTCGCACGACGGTAGAATTCATCGAGTGCCGGGCCGATGGCGGACTCGATCACGGGCTTCAGGGCAGCGAGTGTGTCTTTCTGTTTGGCGCCCAGATCGAGAAAATTCAATCGGTCGTTCAGTTGGGACGGGTCCCGGCGAAAGCTGCCCATGTTCAAGCCTATAATGTACGAGAGAAACACCGGACGTTGGAAGGTTGCGTTCTGCCCGGTTAAACTGAAGTGCTGCATGCATGAATATGCGGTGTCCAATCAATGCCGCATGATGAATTTAGCCCGAATGCCTTAATGGAATGATAATAGTTAAGCCCAAAGCGATTTGGAAAAAACTGTCGCAAAACTGCGACAATGCTTGCTCTGGACACCTTTATTCGCGTCCAGAGCAATGTTGGATTTACCAATTATTGAATTTTATCAATTTTCAGCCGCCATCGACACCGGCCGAAGCCGGACAAGCACGCCGCTGAAGCGATTGTGGTCGATGGGTGCCGCGGTCGGCTCGGATCTTATTCCGCGTCAGAGGCGGGAAGGGGTTCCAGGGGGCGCTGCGGGCGTTCGCTCGGGTCTCTTCCGATTTCGCCCTTGAGCGAAACGAGATCGATGAAATAGTCGGCCTGACGGCGCAGGTCGTCGGCGATCATCGGCGGCTGGGTGGCCATGGTGGAAACCACGGAAACCTTGCGTCCCTTGCGTTGAAGGGCTTCGACAAGCGTGGTGAAGTCGCCATCGCCGGAGAAGATCACCAGATGGTCGACAGTCTCGGACTGTTCCATCGCATCGATGGCCAGTTCGATATCCATGTTGCCCTTCACCTTGCGGCGGCCCATGGAATCCGTGAATTCCTTGGCGGGCTTGGTGACGACCTTGTAGCCGTTATAGTCGAGCCAGTCGATCAGGGGACGAATGGAAGAATATTCCTGATCCTCGATCAGGGCGGTGTAGTAATATGCTCTGAGGAGATAACCGCGCTTCTGAAACGCCTTGAGCAATTTGCGATAGTCAATGTCAAAGCCCAAGCTCTTCGAGGCTGCGTAGAGGTTCGCGCCATCGATGAAGAGAGCTATTTTTTCCCGTGGGTCGAACATCGCGCAATTATCCTTGAAGAGGAATATGAGTTATCTGGCAAAAGATAATCAAAACAGAACCTTGCCTGCACGCCAATGGATAGTCCCTGTAAATTATGAACTATTCATATAAGAATGATTTAGGGCACGATTCGCAATATTCCAAGCACGCCTAGGTTGAAATGTCCGTAATGAGCCGTGCTTTTTTTGTCCTCGGCACTTCGGGGAGGACGCCGTGGTGACGAAAAACTTGAATTTGCCTTCCATTGGCTGTATCGGGCTGTTAATTCCTGAAAAGTTCACGACCGCAAAGGACAGGCAATGGCCCGCGTCACCGTTGAAGATTGCATCGACAAAGTAGACAACCGCTTCGAGCTCGTGCTGCTCGCAAGCCACCGCGCGCGCCAGATCTCGCAGGGCGCACCGATCACTGTAGACCGCGACAAGGACAAGAACCCGGTCGTGGCTCTGCGCGAAATCGCCGACGAAACCCTCTCGCCCGACGATCTCAAGGAAGACCTGATCCACTCGCTGCAGAAACATGTTGAGGTTGACGAGCCCGAGCAGGAAGCCGGTTCCATGATCTCCAACGCCGTTGCCGCAGCAAAGGGCGACGACGAGGACGAACTGCCGGAAACCCTTACTTTTGACCAGATGTCGGAAGAAGAATTGCTGGCCGGCATCGAAGGCCTCGTTCCGCCGGAAAAGAGCGACGATTACTAATCGTCAATTTATTCCGTCATATTCTGACGGTTAGAATGTAGTGACGTGCGCCAATCGTGCTGATTGGCGCGCTTTTCTTTTGTGGAGCAGCTTTGCATGATGAGGCAATACGAGCTCGTTGAGCGGGTTCAGAAGTACAAGCCCGATGCCAACGAAGCCCTCCTCAACAAGGCCTATGTCTATGCCATGCAGAAACATGGCAAGCAGAAGCGCGCCAGCGGCGATCCCTACATCTCGCATCCGCTCGAAGTCGCCGCGATCCTCACCGACATGCATCTCGATGAGTCGACCATCGCGGTCGCGCTGCTGCATGACACGATCGAGGACACCACCGCGACCCGCGCGGAAATCGACGAGCTGTTCGGCGAGGATATCGGCCGGCTGGTCGAGGGGCTGACCAAGCTCAAGAAGCTCGACCTCGTCACTAAAAAGGCGAAGCAGGCCGAAAACCTGCGCAAGCTGCTGCTTGCCATTTCCGATGACGTGCGGGTCCTGCTGGTCAAACTTGCCGACCGTCTGCACAACATGCGCACGCTCGAGCATATGCGCGACGACAAGCGCGCCCGCATTTCCGAAGAGACGATGGAAATCTATGCGCCGCTCGCCGGCCGCATGGGTATGCAGGACATGCGCGACGAGCTGGAGGATCTGTCCTTCCGCTATATCAATCCGGAAGCCTACGAGACTGTCACGCAACGGCTGGCCGAGCTTTCCCAGCGCAATGAAGGCCTGATCAAGAAGATCGAGGACGAACTGCGCGAACTGCTGGTCGCCAACGGCCTCGTCAAGGCGTCCGTCAAGGGACGGCAGAAGAAGCCCTATTCGGTCTTCCGCAAGATGCAGTCGAAGTCGCTTTCCTTCGAACAGCTCTCCGATGTCTACGGCTTCCGCATTCTGGTAGACGATATCCCCGGCTGCTATCGCGCGCTCGGTATCGTGCATTCCCGTTGGCGCGTGGTTCCCGGTCGCTTCAAGGATTACATCTCTACCCCGAAACAGAACGACTACCGCTCTATCCACACCACGATCGTCGGTCCGTCGCGCCAGCGTATCGAACTGCAGATCCGCACGCGCCGCATGCACGAGATCGCGGAATTCGGTATCGCCGCCCATGCGCTCTACAAGGATGGCGAAAACGGCGAGCCGGGTGAGCTCCTGTCGCGCGAGAGCAACGCCTATTCCTGGCTGCGTCACACCATCGAGGCGCTGGCGGAAGGCGACAATCCGGAAGAATTCCTCGAGCATACCAAGCTCGAACTTTTCCAGGATCAGGTGTTCTGCTTCACGCCGAAGGGCAAGCTGATCGCGCTGCCGCGCGGAGCGACCCCGATCGACTTCGCCTATGCCGTTCATACGAACATTGGCGATACCTGTGTCGGCGCCAAGATCAACGGTTCGATCATGCCGCTGGTCACGCGGCTGTCGAACGGGGATGAGGTTGAAATCATCCGCTCCGGCGTGCAGGTGCCGCCCGCTGCCTGGGAAGAGATCGTGGTTACCGGCAAGGCCCGTGCGGCCATCCGCCGGGCGACCCGCATGGCGATCCGCAAGCAGTATTCCGGCCTCGGCTATCGTATTCTCGAGCGCACCTTCGAGCGCGCCGGCAAGGTGTTTTCGCGTGACGGCCTGCGGCCGGTGCTGCATCGTCTCGGGCAGCGCGATGTCGAGGATGCCATCGCCGCTGTCGGTCGCGGTGAAATCTCCTCGCTCGACGTCCTGCGTGCCGTCTATCCCGATTATCAGGACGAGCGTGTCACGGTGAAGCCGTCGAGCGACGAGGGCTGGTTCGCCATGAGCACGGCGAACGGCATGGTGTTCAAGATACCCGGAAAGGCACGTCCCGCGGAGGGTGGCGATACGGCCGAGGGGCCGGAACCGCTGCCGATCCGAGGCCTCTCGGGCAATGCGGAGGTGCATTTCGCACCAGCCGGGGCTGTTCCTGGCGACCGCATCGTCGGCATCATGGAAGATGGCAAGGGCATTACCATCTACCCGATCCAGGCATCGAGCCTGCAGCGCTTCGACGAAGAACCCGAGCGCTGGATCGATGTGCGCTGGGATCTCGACGAGGCGAACAAGTCACGCTTCGTTGCCCGCATCATGATCAATGCCCTGAACGAGCCGGGAACGCTCGCAACCGTCGCCCAGACGATTGCCCGCCTCGATATCAACATCCGCACTCTCAGCATGACAAGAGTCGCGACCGATTTCACCGAAATGGCGATCGATCTCGAGGTATGGGACTTGCGTCAATTGAATCAGTTGATTTCCGAACTGAAGGCTCTCGACTGCATTTCCACGACAAGGCGAGTCTACGACTGACGGATGTCGGCGTTAGCAAAGCGGTAACCATGCCATCGTCGGTCGCCGGTGCGCGGGCAAATTTTGCCCGCCGGTTATGCGCTTGTGCGACAAAATGCCTCCGATATGGGCACTCATTGGTCAATTGAAGCGCATGGTATGCATTTAATGCATGGCTGGGGCTATTTATCGGAACTGGTGGTTTTTGCGCCGCACAATTACATTGTCCTCACATAAGAGAGAAAGAACGAGGACAGAGAAATGTTTGAACCTATCCGTAAGCTGGCCAAGGCTCTTCGCGTACCGAGCGTTGCTGATCGCGAAATGGCATACCTGAACGGCGCTCGTGACATGGTCGACCTGGAGTTCCGCCAGCGTCAGATCGATCGCGGCATGTTCCGTCGCGGCTTCTAAGCCGACATGCCGTCCGAAGGCGCGCGGCGGCTTGCCCTGCGCCTTATTTTCGCCGGGAGCGATGGCGAATATAAACAGGCTCTCGGCCAGTCTTGTAGACACCGGGGCTCTCGATTACATGTGCCCCCATGCTGTTTCGCCGACGTAAACCCGCAGGATTAGCCGAAAGGTTGCGCGCCCTCTTCTGGTCGCCAAAGGGCTTTTCGCGCCCGTTCCAGTATTTTCGTATGCGTATCGTCCGCCTCGCGGCATCGCCGCATGCGGTCGCTGCCGGTTTCGCTGCAGGCATCGCATCGTCCTGGACGCCTTTCATCGGCCTGCATTTCATTGTTTCCTTCGCCCTGGCTTATGTCATCGCTGGAGACATGGTTGCCGCGGCGCTTGGCACAGCCTTCGGCAATCCGCTGACCTTCCCCTTCATCTGGGCAGCGACCTGGGAAATCGGGACGCTGATCCTTGGCGGAGGTGACGCCAGTATTGGACGTCACATCGACCTCCATCATCTCTTCAGCAATTTCGAACTGTCGCAGTTGTGGCGGCCGGTGCTTGAACCGATGCTGATCGGCGCCATCCCACCGGCGCTGGTGACGGGATTTGTTGTCTATGGTCTGACCTTCTATGCAGTAAGTGGTTTTCAGTCTCGCCGCCGCGCGAGGCTTTCGCTCCGCGCCAGAACCCGTCTCGCCGAGGCGATTGATGGCGGCGTGAGCGCTTGATGTCGGCGTTGTAGGGCAAGGAAAACCATGATCATCGGCATTGGCAGCGACCTCATCGATATCCGCCGCGTCGAGCAATCGCTCGAACGTTTCGGCGAACGCTTCACCAACCGCTGTTTTACCGATATCGAGCGACGCAAGTCTGACGGCCGCAAGAACCGGGCGGCTTCCTACGCCAAGCGCTTCGCTGCGAAGGAAGCAATGTCGAAGGCGCTCGGGACCGGCATGGCGCAGGGCGTGTTCTGGAAGGACATGGGTGTCGTCAATCTGCCCTCGGGCAAGCCGACCATGCAGCTGACCGGCGGTGCCGCGGTTCGATTGCAGAGCATGCTGCCACCTGGCCATCATGCAGTGATCCACCTGACGATCACCGACGACCATCCTCTGGCTCAGGCTTTTGTGATTATCGAGGCCTTACCCGGCCATGGTTGAGCCCGAATGGGCTGCCAAATGCGTTCCTGCGCCGTTGCCGCGGACGCCCGAAACGTCTAGACAGTGCAGGATTTCAGAGAAGGAAGAGACGGCGTGACCGATCGAGCAGACAAGAAGCAGAGTGCCCTCTGGGAGAACATCAAGGTCGTTATCCAGGCGCTTCTGCTGGCCATGGTGATCCGCACCGTGTTGTTCCAGCCCTTCACCATTCCGTCCGGCTCCATGATGCCGACGCTTTTGGTGGGCGACTATATCTTCGTCAACAAGTTCTCCTACGGCTATTCGAAGTATTCGCTTCCCTTCTCGCCGGACCTCTTCGAAGGCCGCATCTTCGCCAGCGAACCGAAGCGCGGCGATATCGTGGTCTTCCGCTTCCCGCCGAACCCGCAGATCGATTACATCAAGCGTCTGGTCGGCCTGCCGGGCGATCATATCCAGGTCATCAATGGTGTGCTCAACATCAATGGCAAGCCGGTTCCTAAGGAGCCTGATGGCAGCTTCACCTCCGATTACCGCCTTGATCCGGGCACCGACGTTCCCGTGTTCCGCGAAACGATGGACAACGGCGTCACCTATGACACGCTGGACCAGTCCCCGGATTCCCGCGGTGACAACACCCGCGAATTCATCGTCCCGGAAGGCCATTACTTCATGATGGGCGACAACCGCGACAACTCGCTCGACAGCCGTTTCGACGTTGGCTTCGTGCCGGCTGAAAACCTGATCGGCAAGGCGTCCGTCATCTTCTTCTCGCTCGGCAACGACACCTCGTTCCGCGAAATCTGGAAGTGGCCGTCCAACATGCGTTGGGACCGTCTGTTCAAGGTGGTTGAATGAAAAAGCCGAAAGGCCTGACTGAAGACGACCGGTCGTGGCTCGAAACCGCAATCGGTCATCGCTTTGCCGAGAAGGAGCGTCTTGACAGGGCACTCACTCATTCGAGCGCCAAGGCCGGTGCGAAGGGAGGCGATTACGAGCGCCTTGAATTCCTGGGCGACCGCGTGCTCGGCCTCTGCGTTGCCGAGCTTCTCTTCAAGACCTACAAGACCGCCTCCGAGGGTGAACTTTCCGTGCGCTTCAACCAGCTGGTCAGCGCCGAGGCCTGCGCCGAGATTGCCGACCAGCTCGAACTGCATCGCTTCATTCGCACTGGCGCCGACGTCAAGAAACTGACCGGCAAGCATATGCTGAACGTTCGCGCCGATGTGGTCGAGAGTCTGATCGCTGCGATCTATCTGGACGCCGGGCTGGAAGCCGCACGCGAGTTCATCCTGCGCTTCTGGCAGAGCCGCGCCACTCGCGCCGATGGCGCGCGACGCGACGCCAAGACCGAATTGCAGGAATGGGCGCATGCAAGGCATGCGGTTACTCCGAGTTACCGGATTGCGGAACGCTCCGGACCGGATCATGATCCCCGCTTCACGGTGATCGTCGAAATTCCCGGCGTTGCGCCGGAGACTGGAACCGAGCGCTCGAAACGCGCCGCCGAGCAGGTGGCCGCAACGAGGCTTCTCGAACGCGAAGGCGTCTGGCAGAAAGCCACTGACGCAGGCTGATTGGAACCGATGACAGAACCCGAAAACACCTCCGCCGACACTGCTGCTGCTGCTGCTGGCGATAACCCGACCCATTCCGGCTTTGTGGCCCTGATCGGTCCGACGAATGCCGGCAAGTCGACGCTGGTGAACCGCTTCGTCGGCGCCAAGGTATCGATCGTCAGCCACAAGGTTCAGACGACCCGCGCGGTCATGCGCGGCATCGCGATCCACGACAACGCCCAGATCGTCTTCATGGACACGCCCGGCATCTTCAAACCGCGCCGCAAGCTTGACCGCGCCATGGTGACGTCTGCTTGGGGCGGGGCCAAGGACGCCGACCTCATCCTTCTCCTGATCGACAGCGAGCGCGGCCTGCGCGGCGATGCCGAGGCGATCCTCGAAGGGCTGAAGGACGTGCACCAGCCGAAGATCCTGGTGCTCAACAAGGTCGACCGGGTGAAGCCGGAGGATCTCCTGAAGCTTGCTTCCGCCGCCAACGAGGCGGTGAAGTTCGAACGCACCTTCATGATTTCCGCGACCACCGGTTCCGGCTGCGACGACGTCATGGATTACCTGGCGAAGACGCTTCCCGAGGGCCCGTGGTATTATCCCGAGGACCAGATTTCCGATCTGCCCATGCGCCAGCTTGCGGCCGAAATCACCCGCGAGAAGCTGTTCCTGCGCCTGCATCAGGAGATTCCCTATTCCTCGCATGTCGAGACCGAAAAGTGGGAAGAGCGCAAGGATGGTTCCGTCCGTATCGAGCAGGTGATCTACGTCGAGCGCGATAGCCAGAAGAAGATCGTACTCGGCAAGGCCGGCGAGGCGATCAAGTCGATCTCGACCGCCTCCCGCAAGGAACTGTCCGAAATCCTCGAACAGACGGTTCATCTCTTCCTGTTCGTGAAGGTGCGCGAAAACTGGGGCAACGATCCCGAGCGCTTCCGCGAAATGGGCCTGGAATTCCCGCGCGAATAGTCGCGGGAATTTTGTCGGTCAACGATCTTCAGGTCAGCGATCGATGAGGCGGGCCACCGCCTTGGATATCGGCCCGCCGAGCAACAATACCAGCAGGAAACGCGCGGTCTGCAGCGCCATGACGAAGGGCAGGTCGACGGGCGTCGAGGCCGCGATGATCGCGATCGAATCAAGCCCGCCGGGGCTCGTCGCGAGATAGGCGGTCAGAGGATCGATCTCGAGAAAGCGCCACAACAGCACGGCGAGGCCGCCGCAAAAGGTGATCAGCACCACGATCGAAAGCATGATCTGCGGCAGGGCATAGGCCGCGTGCCGAAGGATGCGCCGCGTAAAGCCGAGGCCGATCTTCCAGCCCAGCAGCGCATAGGCGAACGCCAGAAGCCATGGCGGCAGGTCGATGGTGATGAGGCCTAGGCCATGCAGAAGCGCGGTCGCCAGCATTGGCAGGAACATGGTTCCGGCGGGAATGCGGAAATAGGCACCGGCTGCGCAGGCCGCGAAGGCCACGATGAGCGTCTTTGAAAGCTCCAGCCAGTCGACCGGCGGGAACCACACGATTTCGGGCACGGCACCCCCGGATGCATGGAAGACGACAGCTGCGATGATCGAAGCGGCCGAGGCGACACAAACCACCCTGAGATATTGCATGAAGGCGACCAGCCGCGCGTCAGCGCCGTAGGCTTCCGCAAGCACCAGCATGGCGGAGGCAGCCCCGGCCGATGTACCCCAGACCGCAGTCGTTCCGGGTAATACGGCACTGCGTGCCATGACATAGCCGATCAGCGTGCTTGAGGCGATAACAGCGAGCACGATGGACAGAAAGATGGGCCAGTCGGCGGCGAATGTCGTCACGATATCGGCGTCGATGGAGCGGGCGATGATGCAGCCGATCAGGGAATGGGCCGCGAGATAGGGCAGGAGAGGCGTAGATAGCCGCGCGCCGTTGGTCGCCATGACGATGGCTGCGACCATGGGGCCGAGCAAAAGCGCCGCCGGAATGTGCACCATCGTCAACAGGCCGGCAAGGATGAGGGACAGCAACGTCAGAATCAGCCATCGGACGGATTGAGGCAATGCCGTCAGTCGTCCGGGTTCTGGTTGTTCTTCGTCGGGGCCTGGGGAGGCGGGGGCCATTTCGGAACCTTCCCGTCTGGAGGGGATGCGTCGGAAGTATAACAATTCCGACAGCACTGGAATGCCGGATTGCTCTTGCCGGGAAAATTAAATGCGGCCGACCGGCTGCGCACTGAGCGATTCCATTTACGCGTGAAGCGCTTTAGAATGACGCTATGGAATGGACAGACGAAGCAATATTGCTCGGCGCACGACGCCATGGCGAAACCAGCGTTATCGCGGAGATGATGACGAAGGGCCGTGGCCGTCATCTGGGAATGGTGCGCGGAGGGCGTTCGCGCAGCATGCAGCCGGTGCTGCAACCGGGAAATCGGCTGGAAGTGACGTGGCGGGCGCGGCTTGACGAGCATCTCGGGGAATACCGAGTTGAGCCGGTGAGGCTACGGGCCGCGAAGCTGATGGAAAGTGCGACCGCCGTCTATGGTGTTCAGGCGCTTGGAGCGCTTCTGCGGCTATTGCCGGAGAGGGATCCGCATCCGCATCTGTTCGAGGCGCTGGATGTGATTCTGGATCATCTCGACGAGGCCGCAGCGGCCGGAGAGCTTTTTGTACGTTTCGAACTGGCGGTACTGAACGATCTGGGTTTCGGTCTCGATCTCGACCAGTGTGCGGCGACCGGAGGTCGGGACGATCTCGCCTATGTCTCGCCGAAATCGGGCAGGGCGGTCTGCCGTTCCGCCGGTCTGCCCTATGCAGACAGGATGCTGATGCTTCCGGGTTTTCTTCTGGCTGGTGCCGCTGCGTCGGCGGACGAGGAAAGTCTGGCGGAAGCCTTTCGCCTGACTGGCTTTTTCCTCAACAGACACGTCTACGAGCCGCGTGGCCTTGAGGCCGGCGCGGCTCGCGAGGGGTTCTGTCAGGCTGCATTGAAGACCTTGCGCTCCGGGGCAAAGCCTGCGCCGTTGGCGGCGCGTGCAAAGAGTGCCTGATCGCCGGGCGAATTCTGCATATGCCGGTGAATGGCGTTCTGCAGTTCGCTAACGTTGCGATAGGTACCGCCATCCAGATCGATGACCGGGAACTTGACGGCGATGAACTTGACCCGATCTCCTTCGGGGACGGTGATGCCGACGGGAACGCCGGCGTATTCGATGACTTGCTTTTCCATAATGGTTTCCCCGCCTGCGCGCCTGCGCAGACTTAAATAAATGCGTCGATTGTAGAATTCAGTGCTTGTTCAGCGTCACATTCGACAGAAGCATCGGCAGCGTTTGGACGTCGCCACGCCGAGCGGGGATTTATGCCAAGGGCGGGCGGCATAAAGGGAAATATTCATTCGCTGACCTCCTTGTTGGCAAAGGCTTCCTGTGAAGCCGGTTTCATCTTTGGTGCGTCGGTCTCTTACCGATGCGACAAAGGTAGGTGTCGAACATTCTCCCGTCAACAGGTGCAGAAAGAAAAATAAAATAAAATTCTTTCATGCTCCGAATGTGGGTGCATTGCGGCAAAAAATCATCGCTGATGCCGCATTTGTTAAAATGACATCCTGTCGCACTGCGACCTTAGGCCGCCGCGGGAAGACCGCGTTCGACCGCGCTTTCTCGGATCGGCCAATGAACGATTGCGGCAAAAATGCCGAGCGCCACGCCGAACCACCAGACGACATCATAGCTGCCAAATTTGTCATACAGATAACCGCCCATCCACACGCCGAGGAATGAGCCGACCTGATGGGACAGGAAGACGATGCCTCCGAGCAGTCCGAGATGGCGTGTACCGAACATGATTGCCACCAGCGCATTGGTTGGCGGCACGGTCGATAGCCAGAGAAGCCCCATGACGATGGCAAACGCGATCACCGATGTCGGCGATTGCGGCAGGAGCAGGAACAGCGTGACCGCGAGCGACCGGGCAAGATAGATCCACGCCAGGAAATACGGTTTCGAATAGCGCTGGCCGATCACGCCCGAGGCGAGCGAGCCGATGACGTTGAAGAAGCCGATCAGCGCCATGGCGATCACGGCGTAGCGGGCATCGATACCGATATCGCCGAGATAAGCCGGGAAATGGGCGGTGATGAACGCCACCTGGAAGCCGCAGACGAAGAAGCCGCTGGCCAGAAGCAAATAGCTTTTGTGGGCAAAGGCTTCTCGCAGCGCATGGCCGGCGCTCTGCTCGACCTCGCCCCGCGACTGGGTCCCGGATTTTGCGTTGCCGCGCAGTGGCCACGCGAGCAGGGGAACGATCAGCATCATCAGGCCGAGATAGACGAGACTGTCCGACCAGCCGAAGGCCGAGATGAGCCCCTGGCTGAGCGGTGCGAACAGGAACATGCCCGCAGAACCCGCGGCAGTGCCGATGCCGAAGGCAAGCGAACGCTGCTCCGGCATCACGTTGCGCGCAAAGGCCGAAAGGATGATGCCGAAGGAGCCGGACGCCACGCCGAGCCCGACCAGCACGCCGCCACCGACATGCAGCCAGACCGGCGCATCGGCATGAGCCATGACGAATAGGCCGAGTGCATAGAGCATGCCGGACAGCGTCAGCATCCGGCCGGTACCGTATTTATCGGCGAGCGCCCCGAAGATCGGCTGCCCGAGACCCCAGCAGAGATTCTGGATGGCCATCGCAAGCCCGAAGGTGGAGCGATCCCAGCCGGTATCGTTGAGCATGGGAAGCTGGAAGAAGCCCATGGCCGAGCGCGGCCCGAATGTCAGCATGGCCACCAGCGAACCGGCAATGATGATCAACCATGGCATGGCGGGACGGGCAGTCGATGCGGACATGAAATTCTCCTCCTGAAAGCCGGACGATAGTAAGCGTGCTCCACGAGGCCAAGCGCCTTTTCGTGAAGTTCTAATCAAAGGAATTGATGACGCCCGGATGCGACACATGAGGTGCTTGCGCCTCATGTAGTGTGGTCACGCCTGTGATGGGGCTGTTCAGCCACGCCGCTTGATTGGCCAGCCCTCGGGACGGGCCTCGATGACCTTTACGTCGTCGCCAACCGTGATCGGGCCTTCCCCGCGAGGAACCGCGTTCCAGCCGAAAAGCGGTCCCGGCACGCGCCGGTCGCCTGACATGCGGATGCGGCCCATGGCCGCCATTGGACTTGCGGCCTCGCGTGATCCGGTGATCTGGTCCTGAGTCGTCATGATGCAGCGTGCGCAGGGCTTGACTAGATCGAAGCGGATGCCGCCGATCTCTATGGCAGCCCAGCCGTCTTCGGCCCATGCTTCGTCGCAATCGACGACGATGTTCGGCCGGAAACGCTCCATGCCGATGGAGCCCTCGCCATGGGCGGCCATGTCGTCATTGATCGCCTTCAGCGAGCCCGTGGTGGTGACCAGAACCTGGTAGCCGTCGGAAAAGCCGACCGGAGTGTCGGGGCCGGCCCAGTCGACACTGGCTTCGCGGCTGGCCTCGCCATTGAAGAAGACAAGCTTCATCTCCCGGCCGAACCATTCGGAGAGCTTGGCATTGACGCTGTCATCGGCCACGGCGGCGCTGACGATCGATTTCCAGATATCGACGTCCATGCGGTTGTCAGGATGCGGCGGCGCGACCATCATCTCGCGACCGTCATCCAGCGAAAGCTTGAGATGGGTGGCGGAGGGCAGGGCGGTGAGACCTGCAAGGGCCGGTAGCTCCCGCTGGGTGATGAAGCGGCCGGTCGGGTCCGTGATCATCATCCACCGGTCGCCGGCCAGCCCGCGGGCCTCGATGCGAGCCGTCTGCACGGGAATCACGCGGCCGCTCTTCAGCGGATAGATGGCGAGTTCGGTAACCTTCATGGCCTGCCTCAGATTTCGTCGGTCAAGAGTTCGAGCACCTGCTCCAGACGCGCATGCCTTTCTCGGGCGATGACGCCTCCGGCTGCTGTCTGGAAATTGTCAGAAAGCTTGAACAGTTTTGCAGCGAAATGGTCAATGGCGAAGGCCCTGTCGTCAAGAGGGCGGTTTTCGGCAAAGGGATCGACGGGATCGTAGAGCGCGGAACCCATGCGGCCTGCGGTATAGAAGCAACGCGCCGCGCCCATCATGCCGATGGCGTCGAGCCGGTCGGCATCCTGCAGGATCTTCGCCTCCAGTGTCTCCGGAGCGATGTTGGCGGAAAAGCTGTGCGTGAGGATGGCGTGAGCCACGGCCTCTATCCGCTCCTGCTGCCAGCCTAGACCCCTGAGGATACCCGACGCCTTGTCTGCCGCGAGCTTCGAGGCTTGCGCACGAAGCGGGGAGTTCTTTTCCACCGAAACACAATCATGCAACAAAACGGCGGCGGCGAGGATCTCCCGGTCTCCGCCCTCGATAGCGTGGATACGCATGGCATTGCGGAAGACACGCAGGATATGGACGATATCGTGCGAGCCGTCATCTCCCTCGATCGCGTGGGGAAGGAGGGCTTCCGCAAGCTTTTCTTCCGGTGAGAATGCGGCGCTCATTCCGCTGCGATCCATCTTGCATTCCTCCAGTCCTGACAGCTGTCGATCAGGCGGCCCTTAGTAATGGCCTCGGGAAAGATTGCAAGAAGAGGGATGCGTCAGGCCGGCAGGGGCGTGGAAAGCGTGCGTCTTTTCCATGCGCCTATCAGCATGGTGCGCGACGGTGCCTCGACGACACGGTAGCTGATATCGGCAAAGACCACCGCCGCGACGATGCAGAGCGTGATCGTCAGCCCGACCGGCAGGCTTTCCGGCAGTACCTTCGAAGCCAGGAACATCACCGGCATATGGAAGAGATAGAGTGAGAAGCTGATCTTGCCGATGTGCCGGAGCGGCGCTGAGCCGAGCAGCGGTGCAAGAACACCGGATTCGGTGGCGGTGAGAAAGACGATGACAGTCGCGGCCAGCGCCGATGTCACACCCCAGAAGCTCTCCTCCGTGTGGAAGATCGCCCGGCTGGCGAAGAAGAAGGCCAACGCTGCAAGTGTCAGCAAGCCGACGGCATGCCCGCCGTTGAGACGCCCCGTCAGCGCGAAGAGCCGACCGGCGAGCGCTCCGAACAGGAAGTAGGAAATCTTCGACGGTAGCAGGATACCCGGTCCCGGAAAGCCGAGATAGGCGAGCGCTGCGAAACCGATGGCGATGGCAACACCGAGCGGAAGGCGGTCCCTGGGCTTTTCGAACCAGAACCAGAGAACGAGGAAGAAGACGTAGAACTGGATCTCCGGCGGGATCGACCAGAAGACCCCGGTCGAGCCGAGAAGAGCTATGTGACGGATGATCTCGACGGAGCCTGCGAGCGGCTGCGGATAATCAAGCCCCGGAACCATCGAAAGCAGCGCCACCGAAATCACCGCGACGAAATAGACGGGATAGATGCGGGTGAAGCGGTGAACCAGATAGTCGGTTGCCGAACGGCGGGTAAAGGCCTTGCCGCCGTAGAGATAGGCCATCAGGAAGCCGGACAGGCAGAAGAACAGCGCCACCGCTTCGTTGCCGAATACCAGTGCTCCGGCCCATGTCTCCCTTGGGAAAAGGAGAATGATATGGGAAAGGACGACGGCGAAGGAGGCAATGCCTCTAAGGCCGTCGAGGCTGCGGATATGCTGCGGTTGCTGCATCGGTTTTCCGTCCCAGTATGGGGCTTTTTCTGTTTCCTTGGTGCCAGACTAGGGCGCGCGCATGCGTGCTTTGTCAACGAAACCGCCCGGAAACAGCCTGAAAACCAATGCGCATGGTTAAGCCCGGGCAACCATCGGCTATCAGGCGGAAACGTTCCTCGGTGAGTGTTTCGTCGTCAGGTCGGGTCCGGACCGACACCCGGCGTCGCCGCGTGGCTTGCTTGTTCCGTCTTCCGGCTGTTGCTCAGGATCTTCTGGTAGAACAGCCCGATGCCGATCAGAACGAAGCCGAGGCCGATGAAGGAAAGCGCCCTCAGCACCCCCTCGAGATGGCTCATGTCGATGAGGAAGGCCTTGGCGACGGAGATCAGCACCAGAGCCGCGGAGGCGAGCCTGATGCTTTTGGCGTCGAAGCGGGAGCCGAGCGCCAGAAGGCCGACGCCGATCGCAAGCCAGACCACCGAGTAGCTGTAGGTCTCTCCTTGCAGGAAGCCCTTCCAGTCGGAGATGAATTCACCCTGCCAGAAGCGGCGGACGGAAAGCGTCGCCCATGCGAAGGCGAGAACGGAGCCTGTCACCGCAAGCATGATGACATAGGGCTGCGGGCGCTTGTCGCGGGCGTAATAGGCAAGTCCGGCATAGGCGGCGGCCGGCAGCAGGTAGCCGATCAGCAGCAGGTTGAAGAATGGCCACGAGCCGGTGCTCTCGCCGCTGAAATAGGGGTTGAGCACCCCGAGATGCAGGAAGAGCACGTTCAGCGCTGCAATGCAGCCGACGATCATCGAGCCGTAGCGGAAGACCGGGCTTGGCGACTTGAGGTCGAGCGTCATCAACACGCCGGAAAGGCCGGTCAGCAGCAGGGTGTAGATGGATTGCTCGCCAAGTGTCGGTACGCTCTCGGTGAGCACGCCGCCATTCATGGCATGGCGCACAAGTATGGCGACGGTCAAAAGGCCCATCAGGCTGGCCAGCGCCTGCAGGGCGTTGCGCACCCTGACGCCCGGCCAGTTCCGCAACAGATAGGCAGAGAGGATGGCGAGCAGGGCCGGGATGCCATAGCCCGGCAGCAACGCGTTGAAGACAGGCGTTTTGCCGAGCGATAGCGGCCCGGCGATGGTCGGCTCCCATGCGATGCGGGCAAGGACGGCAAGCGATGCCGCAACCATCATCCATGGCAGGGCGCGCCAGTCGCGCAGCCGCGTCGCCAGCACATAGGCGAAGCCCGCTGCTGCAAGAAGCAGTGTCAGTGTCAGGCCTGAGGTCAGTGCCTTAAGCCCGAAGGCCAGCGCCAGGAAGGAGCCTGCGACAAGCAGATCGATGGCGAGTGTCAGGCTTTCGCGCCGCCCGCCACGAACCTGCATCTCCGCAGAGACGAGAAGCGCTGTCGCAAGGGCGATGCCATAGAGACCATACGCCCAGTCCCTGCCGTAATCGCCATAACCGAAATAGCTGATGGCGGCGATGACAAGCGGAGCCGTCGCCATGATGCCGGCCCAGATCGTCGCAAGCAGCGGATCGCGGTTTCCCTTCCGTTGCAGGAAGAACAGGCCAGCGAGAACGAAGAAGGCGCCGAGGCCAAGCGAGACCGGCATGACGTTGACCGCAATCCCGGGAATGGCAACGGCATCGTCCATGGAGTTGCCGAGCATGGCGAGCAGGCTTTCGGCGATCTGGACCTGTAATGCCGTACCGAGGATCGCGCCGACTGCGGCGAAGAGCGCTGGCCAGACCATCGAATGTCTGCCTGCGCCGATGCCGGCAAGTGCAGCGGTAAGCGCCGCCATCACATAGAAGGGGTTGATGTCGCTTCCAAGGGTGGCGACGAGCATCGCAATTGCGGGCAGAAGCGTCGCGAAGGAAAGCGTCATTGCCATGCCGAGCGGCGGCCTGGCGAGAACCCGCAGGAACGCGCCGGGCGAAGGCTGCTCCGCTTGCGGGATGATTTCGAATGCCTTGGCCGGCCAGATGAAGGCGGAGGTCGCGAGCATGGCGAGCAGCGCAAGCGTAACCGGCATCAGTTCGGCGGGAGAGGCTGCCGCCACATAGACGAAGGCCCAGCCGCCGAGACCGAGATTGGCGAGTGACGGCACGATGCGCCAGCCGCGGAGCCGCGAGGCGGCGGCTGTCGCGACGAGCGACAGGGTGAGAAAGCCGAACAGCGTCCACGGGCTGGGCGATGTGCTGGAGACCAGAAGCGGCGTGACCATCGAGCCGGCAAGTCCGAGGCCGGCCAGTGCCTGCCCGTGCATGAGCGAGAGGCCGAGGGTCGCGAAGGCGACGAGGGCGAGAAGCGTGAATGCCGCTGCCGCACCGATGAAGCCGTATATGCCATGAGCGGCGTAAATCGCCCCGAACAGGGAAAGCGCCCCGGCGGCGGTCAGGATGCCTGGGATCATCGCATTGGAATAGAGCGCCGCAATGCCCGGCATTGCCTTGCGGCGGATCGCCTCGCCAGCGCCCATCAGCGCAAGGCCGAAGAGGCTCGCAAGGACCAGGCGCACGCCGGGGCCGAGCAGGCCGCTCTCGATGGAATAGCGCACCAGAAAGAGACCGCCGAGCGCCAGCGCCAGACCGCCGGCCCAAACGGCCCAGCGTGCGCCGAGATAGCTCTCAAGGCTTTCCTTGGCCGGAGCTGCCGGGGCGGGCACCGCAGCGGCGAGCGCTTCCGTGCCGGCTGTTTCTGCGGCCGGCACAGCATCGCCGTCGGCGATAACCTGCGGCCCATCGATGGCCGCCAGGGCGGGCGTCGTTTCTTCCGGCTGCTGTGATCCCGCCGCTTCTCCCGGTGTCGGGATCGCTGCCACATCCTCGCCTGTCGCAGATTGAATGGAAGAGGCTTGTACTGCGTCAGGCGATTGCCGAAGCAGCTGGAGCTGTTCTGAAAGCTTTGCCACTTCCTTTTCAAGCCTGTCGATCCGATTGCCTGTTCCGCGGCCCACCGCAAACAGGACCAGCAGCAGAATCAGCAGCACGACTTCGAACATGGGACCTCCCGCGCCTCTATCCGGACCATGGAGACTAGCGTTTTTCACCCGTGACGAAAGAGGGAGGCATCACTTCACCGGAATCAGGATATCAAGTTGCGAACGCAAGCTTTTGCTTTTCCCTGATTATCAGCGCATCCGGAGGTATTTCCCCTGAACCGGAGGGTCAATAATGTGCCTCATTTCACCTGTGGATATGCTTGCAATTCGTCACAAAACTTTCTAAATCAACACCACCGGCAGTCGCCGGTTTTCTTTGGGAATGTTTATGCTCAAAATGAGCATAATGCCGTTTGATGCGGCGGGGAGGTCGAGATGCAGCATGTCACGCAACCCGGAAACGCGGGCAAGGCGCCTTCCTTGCAGACGGCGGCGGAACGCTTCGGCGTGCTGGAGCGTCCTGATCTCGCTTACACCCCGGCTGTCGCAAAGGAGACGGCGCATCTCTACGAGCGTGTGAAGGATTTCATCCCGGCAATCGAATGGCCGGTTTTTGCGCCTTACATCCACGCCATCAACCGGCTCAAGAAGGAGCGCGGCGCGGTCATTCTGGCGCATAATTACCAGACGCCGGAAATCTTCCATTGCGTGGCCGATATCAAGGGCGATTCTTTGCAGCTGGCGCGTGACGCCACCCGCGTCGATGCGGAGATCATCGTCCAGTGCGGCGTGCACTTCATGGCCGAGACCTCCAAGCTGCTCAATCCGCAGAAGACGGTGCTGATCCCGGACGGTCTTGCCGGATGCTCGCTGTCGGAATCGATCACCGGTGCCGATGTCCGTGCTCTTAAAGCGCGTTATCCCGGCGTGCCGGTGGTGACTTACGTCAACACCTCCGCCGATGTGAAGGCCGAAACCGATATCTGCTGTACCTCGTCCAACGCCGTCGCTGTGGTCGACAGCCTGCAGTCGGACACGGTGCTGTGCATCCCCGACGAATATCTGGCTATGAACGTCGCCAAGAAGACAAACAAGAAGATCCTCACCTGGAAGGGCCATTGTGAGGTCCACGAGCGCTTCACCGCCGAGGAGCTTCTGGAATACAAGGCAGCCGATCCCTCCATCGAGATCGTCGCCCATCCGGAGTGCCATCCGAGTGTGCTGGCCGTATCCGATTATGCCGGCTCGACGTCGGGCATGATCGACTACGTCAAGACGCGTCGCCCCGGTCGCGTGCTGCTGGTCACCGAATGCTCCATGGCCTCCAACATTCAGGCCGAGGTGCCGGACGTCAACTTCGTCAAGCCCTGCAATCTCTGTCCGCATATGAAGCGGATCACTCTGCCCAAGATTCTCGACAGCCTTCTGTTCATGATGGAAGAGGTGCTCGTTGATCCGGCAATCGCGGACCGCGCGCGTCTCGCGGTCGAGCGCATGGTGAACTTGAAGCAGTAGGTCCGACGAGACAGGAAGGCCGGCGCAGGCCGGAGAAATGTGCCGCATGCCCAGCAATACCGAATCCATCCGCCCGCAATCCTGGCAGGGCATAGACGATATCGTCATCATCGGCGGCGGGCTTGCCGGCCTGTTCTGCGCGCTGAAGCTTGCGCCCCGTCCGGTGACGGTTCTGGCCGCTGCCCCCATCGGCTTCGGCGCTTCGTCGGCTTGGGCGCAAGGCGGCATTGCTGCCGCCATGAGCGAGGGCGATACCTTCGACAAGCATCTGGCCGATACGGTTGCTGCCGGTGCCGGAACGGTCGATGAGAAGATGGCCCGCCTGATGATTTCGGAAGGGCCGGACCGCATTCGCGATCTTCTCGCCTATGGCGTTCCCTTCGATCGGGATCTTGAAGGCCAACTCCTGCTTTCGCGCGAGGCCGCCCATTCCGAGCGCCGCATCGTGCGGGTGAAGGGCGACCGCGCCGGCAAGGCGATCATGGAGGCGCTCATTGCCACCGTACGCAGGACGCCGTCGATCCGTGTGATGGAAGGTTATGTGGTCGAGGAGCTGATCTCCGAGGGCCGCTTCGTTTCCGGCGTCATCGCCCGCCCGGACGCCGGCCAGTCGAAGACCCGCGTCGCCTTTCCCGCGCGTGCCGTCGTGCTTTGCTCCGGTGGTGTCGGCCATCTCTATCAGGTTACCACCAATCCGACGGAAGCGCGCGGTGCTGGTGTCGGCATGGCGGCAAGGATTGGCGCCGTGATCGCCGACCCCGAATTCGTGCAGTTCCACCCGACCGCAATCGACATCGGCCGCGATCCGGCCCCGCTGGCGACCGAGGCCCTGCGCGGCGATGGCGCGACGCTGGTCAACACGGCCGGCCATCGCTTCATGACCGATCTGCATCCCAACGCCGAACTTGCCCCCCGCGATGTCGTGGCGCGCGGCGTCTTTGCCGAGGTTCAGGCGGGCCGAGGCGCTTTCCTCGATTGCACGAAGGCGGTCGGCGCGCATTTCCCCGAGCTTTTCCCGACCGTTTACGCCTCCTGCATGGAGGCGGGCATCGATCCGGTGACGCAGCCGATCCCGGTGGCACCCGCGGTGCATTATCACATGGGCGGCGTTCTGGTGGATGCCGATGGCCGGACCAGCATCGACGGTTTGTGGGCGGCGGGCGAGGTCACTTCGACCGGTGTCCACGGCGCCAATCGCCTTGCCTCGAACTCGCTTCTGGAAGCCGTGGTCTTCGCGGCGCGGATCGCCGAGAACATCAAGGGCATGATGCCGGAGCCGCGGCTCTACGAATGGCCGAAGAGCGCCGGCGAAAGCGACGATCTGGTGACGCTGGAAGACAGCCCGCAGCTCATGAAGCTGCGGCGGCTGATGTCCGCCAATGCCGGCGTCATTCGCACGGGCGAGGGGCTGAAGACGCTCATCCGCGAAATCGTAGCACTGGAAGAGGAGCGGGGACGAACCCGTGTCCGCTTCGCCAACATGGCGACAACTGCCAAGCTGATCGCCACCGCCGCCTATCTGCGCGAGGAGAGCCGGGGCGGGCATTACCGTTCGGATTGCCCAGAGCCGCGCGAGGCCTTCCGCCACCGGACCTTCATCACGCTGAAGGATGCCGACCGTATCGCTGCCGAGCTTGCCGGCTGAGCCCCGAGGATATCGCTATGACCGAGCCCTTTCGCCCCGTCCTCTCGCCGCTGATGGCAGAGGATATCGTCAAGGCCGCGCTGCTGGAGGATCTCGGACGCGCAGGCGACATCACCACCTACGCGACCATTGGACCGGAAAAGACCGCCAAGGCCGCCCTCAACGGCCGTGAGGATGGTGTCATCGCCGGTATCGAGCTTGCCCGCACGGCCTTCCGCCTCGTGGATCCCTCCGTTGTCTTCCATGCGCTGGTGGCCGATGGTGACCGGGTGACGGCGGGCACGCCGCTGATCCGTGTCGAGGGGGCGGCTCGCTCCATCCTTTCGGCGGAGCGCGTGGCGCTGAATTTCCTGATGCATCTCTCCGGCGTCGCGTCCTATACCGCGCGCTTTGCCGACGAGATTGCACATACCTCCGCGCGCGTCACCTGCACCCGCAAGACGCTGCCGGGTCTGCGCGCCGTGGAGAAATACGCTGTCCGGCTCGGCGGCGGTTCCAACCACCGTTTCGGTCTGGATGACGCGATCCTCATCAAGGACAACCACATTGCAGTTGCAGGCGGTGTCGCTCAGGCGATCCTGGCGGCTCGAGCCTATGCCGGCCATCTCGTCCGGATTGAGGTGGAGGTCGATAATCTCGATCAGATGAAGGAAGCGCTTACCGCACGGCCGGATGCGATATTGCTGGACAACATGGGTCCCGATCTGTTGCGCGAAGCCGTGGAAATCAACCGCACTCACGGTGGGTTCTCGCCGACTGATTATGCGGCGGCTCCGGGGCGCGTGATTCTGGAGGCTTCCGGCAACGTCAACCTTCAAACCATTCGTGCCATCGCCGAAACAAGGGTCGATTTCATCTCCACATCGAAGATAACCATGGCCGCACCGACGCTCGATATCGGTCTGGATGTGGAAATCCGCTGATAATTGATAATTTTTCGTGACGATCGTCGTCACTCGTCTTGGGAAAACCTGTCAGCAACTGCGAAATCTTGAAGAGCTTTCAATGTGTTGAAGTTTCTACGAAAGTTCGCAAGCTACTTGTTGTAGATAATTATTGGTTTTTGACCGTCTGAAACGAATCTCCTACCCCGTAAACATCCCGCGGTTTTGTATTGCGTGCTGTGGATACAGACATATTCCAGTAATATTGTGGAGGTTTGTATGACCAGTATTTCTTTGCCCGTCAGCGGTGCAAGCGCATATTCTACTTCACTTGGCTATCTCGATACCAATGGCGATGGCGTGGTGAGCGCCGATGAGGTAGCGGCGGCTTCCGAGAGCAAGCGCACGCAGGATCCCACCGTGGAAAATGAAAATGCCGCAACCGGGGTGTCGTCCCAGGTGACCGGAGGCGTGATGGCGATAATGCTGGCGGGATCGGAGGACGGCGGTTTCGAAGAAAAGCCCTCCCCGAAGGAACTCTTTGCAGCAATCGATGCCGATGGCGATGGCTCTGTGACGCAGGCCGAATACGTCGCGGCTCGCCCTGGCGACATGAGCGAGGAGGACGCCGCGGCGCTCTTCGCCGAACTCGACCCCGAGGGGACCGGATCGCTCAGCGAGAGCCAGTTCGTCACGGCAATGGAAGCCAATCGGACGGTAGGCGTCTCGTCCGACGCGGAAGGCGAGGATGGCGACACTGTCAGTCTGCTGGATGTTCTCGCGGAGATGCAGTCAGTCATCGCCGCCTATCAGGCCAATGCCGCAGACGACGGCGGCGATACGGAAGCCACAGTTCGCGCGACGGTCTGACCTCGGAGTGTTTTGCCGGCGTTTGGAAACAGTGTGCTACTAGACCGTCTCCGCGGGCAGCGAGCCGGTGATGCTCGACTGTCGGGGCGGATCGCAAGTCGCTATCGTTGAGTATTTACCTGACTTGCCTGATGATCTTACGGAAAACGGACCAAACGTCCACCGCATGCATCCAATACCGCAAGCCGACCAAGACCGAATTGCTCCTCTTCCTGCCACTTCAACAGGGCTGCATGGAGCGGGAGGCCGACCGGTCAAGCTTCTGTCCGTGTCGCCGGGGTTGCGCGGTCCTCTCAGCGGCCGCCGACCTTGAGCCCCGGAGCGGGGCGTTCCTCGAGGATCTGCCGGCGGAAACGGAATAGCGCTGCGGGGCGGCCACCCGTGGCCGCCTGCGTTCCGCCCGTCGGCTCGACCAGTTCGGCACCCTCGACCAGACGGCGGAAATTCTGTTTGTGCAGATGCCGCCCGGAGATCGCCTCGACCGTTGCCTGCAGGTCCGTCAGGGTGAATTCCGGTGGCATGAGTTCGAACACCACCGGCCGGTATTTGATCTTGCTGCGCAGCCTCGCGAGCGCCGTTGCCGCGATCCGGCGATGGTCGAAGCGCATCGGCGTACCGAGAGGGATGGCAACCCGACGTGCCGGAACCCGTTCGTCCAGAACCGCTTCCTCGATCAGGCCTGCTTCGTAAAGCAGTTCGTAGCGCTCCAGAACCCGTTCCTCGTCGAACGGGAAGTCATCGAGGCCAAAGGCGAGCTTCAGGCGGGATTTGCGCGAGGGACGCATGGTGTCGCTGTCCTCCACCGGCGCTTCCTCGGCCCACACGGAAAGGGCAGGCAGGATCACCTGGTCGAGGATGGCAGGGCGTCCGCGACGCCAGTCCTCCCAGGGCAGGTAGCCGTACCAGTCCCGCCAGTGAACGCCGGCCGCATGCAGGCTTTCTCGACGGGCGGGATACATGCGGGTCAGTGCCAGATAACCGACGGAGACGACATGCATGCCACTGTCGCCCGGCATCTTGTGGCGCCCCTGATCGCCGAAGGTGTAGAGTTGTTCGATATAGCCCATGTGCAGCGCCGTCTGGGCAGTGACGGTGGTGCGCAGCGACACTTCCATCGTGCGGTGACGAGACGGATCAAAGGGGCCGAAAGGCAGTGCCTCCAGCGGGCTTGTCGGATCGCTGACGACGAGCAGGCGCGGGCTGCGGTCAGCCACCGCGACGATTGCGGCGTTGAGGCCGATCTCGATTGCCGCCGGCCGTTCGCTGATCGGTCCTTCGGTCATGGCACTTTGTCCGCCTGTTCCGGCAAGGCGAGGGTGAACGGCGCATTGCCATCGGTATCGGCGCCGCGTCCGATTGCCTTGACCGCGCGAACCAGCGCGCCGCCGCGTCCGAGGAGATCGTCGCCGATCTCGATCAGGCGCGTATTCGGTGTGGCATAGGGAGAGGCCGCGCGAAGCCGCTGTGCCAGAATATCATCGGCTTCATCGGGCGAAACGGCGAGGCTTGCGATCAGGGCGGCAGCCGGCGAGCGGGATACACCCATCCAGCAATGGATGAGCAGAGGCGTAGTGCGATCCCAGGAACGGGCGAAATCGATGATCTCCCGTACATGGGCCTCCTGCGGCGCGATCAGATTGCCGGTGCCGGCAAAGCTGATGTCGTTCATCTTGAGCTTCAGGTGTCGTTCAGCTGAAATCACCGCAGGGCGATGAAAATCCTGCCCCTCGGCAATCAGGCTGACCATTTCACGCGCCTTGTGGCGGACGGCCATCTCGGCGATGCGGGAGAGCGGCGCGACGACGATATAGCTCATAGGAGCACCTTCGCACCGGGCTTGCGGGCAGCTTCGATTTCTTCGAAACGCCGAAGGAAAAGTGCCTGCGCCTTGAATGCCGGAAGTGGTTCCATCGACAGGCTGTCGCGGGTGATGCCCCGCGGCTGGCCGAAGAATTTCTTCGCCTCGCTTTCGGAGAAGCCTGCGAGTTCCGTCGCCTCGAAATAGGCGGAGACACGGTCGGCCTTCTTGATCTGGCTCTTGAGGTCCGCGGGCGGGTGCGGGGGAAGCGCGAAGCGCAGGTGAATCGCAGCCTCCAGCCGTTTCTCGACGGCCTCGTAGCCGCCGCCGACGACCGCCTTGAACGGGGAAATCATGTCGCCGATCACATATTCCGGCGCGTCATGCAGCAACGCCATCAGCTGCTCGTCCACCGTCGCCCTGGGGTTGCCGCGGCTGAAAACGTCCTCGACAATCAGGCTGTGCTGGGCGACGGAGAAGGCGTGGTCGCCGGAGGTCTGGCCGTTCCAGCGGGCGACGCGCGCCAGTCCGTGTGCGATATCGGTGATCTCCACGTCCAGCGGTGACGGGTCGAGAAGATCGAGCCGGCGGCCGGACAGCATGCGCTGCCAGGCGCGGCCCGAATTGTCGCCGACTGCCATTCTCAGGCCTCCTCGGAGGCGCTCGTCGGGAAACTGAGGCCGCTCCAAGTGGGCAGCGCAAGCGCAACCGGAACGTTGGCTGCGAGGATGCCGGCATCTGTGCTGATTGCTTCGCCTGCGCGGTCGATGCGCACGATGGCAAGGCCGCGATTGCCTGTTACCGTGCCGAGCGTTCCGATCGGCTTGCCCTGCGCAGTAAGCTCCGTTCCCGTCGGCGGCAGGTTTTCCTCTGCCGTGACGATCACCACGCGTCGGCGGGCAGTGCCGCGATGCTGCATGCGCGACACCACTTCCTGCCCGACATAACAGCCCTTCTTGAAGGAGACGCCGCCGGAAAGGTCGAGCAGGATATCGTGCGGGAAGGCGTCCTGAAGGGCGTAGTCACGGCCTGATTCCACAACGCCGGAGAGAACCCGCAGCGCATCGTAGCCTGCCGCATTGTGCGTGCCATGTTCGCCCGGCTGGCGCTTCAATGCCACGTCGGCGCGAGCAAAGCGGAAATCGGAAACGCCTTCGCTGGCGATATCCTCACCCCAGGAAACGGTGACGCCTGATTGCGCTTCGGCAGCGATCGTGACCGCAGCCCTGAGCTTGTACATGGAAAGGCGTTTTATCAGGCCTTCCAGCTGGGAAGAGGCCGTCTCCAGAACGAAGGCTTGGCCGTCGCGCCAGATCAGGAAATCGAACAGGATCTTGCCCTGCGGCGTCAGCAGGGCACCCGGCCTTGCTTCACCGACCGGCATGGCTTCGATGTCGGTGGTGATGAGGTTCTGAAGGAAATGCTCGGCGTCCGCTCCGCTGACGCGAATGAGGGAGCGGTCTTGCAAGAAGGCGGCTGGCATCGTCGTCCCAATCCCGGTTGCTCGTTATCCGATGCTGTAGAACATCGGGCTGCAAAAGGGAATCGTTTCCATTGGCCGCAATCGAGACGATCCACGGGAATGGTGGAATGGGCGGGCGTCAGTCTCCGGCGGTGAAGAATTTCCACTTGCCGTCGGGAGAGATGCCGACGCGGAAGAAGTTGTAGTTTCCCTGCTCCTGCATGTCGGCATAGTCGCCTGCAGTGACGATTCGCAGCAGTTCAACCTTCTCCGGCGGCGTTAGCGATGTCAGCGACTTCTCGGCGAAGTAGGGCCAGACATAGGCTTCTTCCGGCGTGCCGACGTCGACATGAACAAAGCCGGTGGAAAGCACATCGATGAGGATCGCCAGGATTTCGATCCCGTCGTCATCGCCGGAAAGACCTTTCAGGGTCGTGACCGGATCGGCATCTTCGGCATCCAGCAGGATCTGCGTCTGGTTGGGGCCGGGATTGAGGAAGGGGCGAAGCCGCTCGATGTCGCCGGATGCGGCTGCTTCGATCAGCTGTTCGCGCAGGTGACGCACGGCTTCCGGCGCCTTGCTGATGTCGTAGATGACTTCCGGCGGCGGCTCTTCCGCATCCGCAGCCTTGTCCTGCTGCGGCTTGTTGATCAGCGGATCGGGGGAGGGAATGCCCGGCAAAGCCTCATCAGCCGGAGCCTCCGTTTCCGGCGTCTCCTCCGGGGAGGTCTGGTTCTCTTCGGGCTGTTCTTCGCTATGCGGCGCCGGCAGCTGCTTGATGTCGGAAAGTGCAAAGGCTGCATTTCCCCACACCGTCACCGCGGACAAAGCCGTCGATACGGCAATCATGGCCGCAAGGCCGCTGCGCCTGACATTACGTCCGATATGCATCGTCCGTCCTCTGGGATTCTGGTTACTGTACGCGCCGCTCGGGAGAAAATTCGCCGGCCAGCATGCGGGTCCGCAAGGCTTCGAGGATTGCCTCGGCACCATCCTCGCCATGGATGCGGATGGTTTCGCGCATGGCGAGCGCAAAAGCGGCATCCGCGATGATTTCCGGTTCGATGCCATCGGCCATGCCATCGGCCCATGCCTCGTTCTGGTATTCCAACGCGGCCTGCATCTTCTCGTGTACGATCATGTCGTCGATCTCGTTGCGGCGCGGTTCCATGGGCTTACTCTAGTCCTTACTCAGCTGTTAACGACTTTAGCAGCCTTTTGCCGAAACGACACGGCTGCAAGGTAAAACAGGTTAATTTATCGTTAATTTCCGAAGCGGGAAGCAATTTCAACAGCGAGTGTTGCGCCTTCGTTACGGTAATTCTCTTCCGCGGTCGCCGCTGCCGGGGTGCAGGTGGTGTAAACGGAGGCGAATGAGCGGTAACCTCGGTTGTAGGCCGCGATCATTCGTGCCTTGCGCTTCGGTTCCGTCGCCGTCTCCGAATCGATAAGTTTCTGGATGGCCTCGCGCCATTCCGGTTCACCGCCAGCAACGCAGAGATTGCGCAGGTAATGCACCGCGCCCATGATCTCGGAGAGCCGGGCAAGGCGATCGTCGTAAGGCGCCGGTTTCTCTTCCGGCGCGACCGTCTCTTCCGGGGCATTCTTCGCTGCCTTGTCCTGTGCCACTGTTGGCAAGGCCGTGCAGTTGATGGCGGCGGCGGTCAGCAACCCGCAAACGAGAGCCTTGAAGCAGAGTTGACCGCGTTCTCGCGGGAGGAGCAGGCCGAAACTGCCTGCGCAAGCAAAGTGGGCCTTCGTCATGCGCGTGTCTCCAGCCCTTCCGCTAGCCGTTCCACGCAGGCGCGAACACTTGGCGGAACGGGCAGGGCATAGATCTCTTCCGGCAGGAACCATCCGGCCTCCGTGGCGTCGCTGTCGGCGCGCACGACCGTTTCTGCATCGGCGTCGAGGCGGAAGACGGAGAGAAGGAAATGACTGCCGGCCACACCTTCTTCCGGCAGAAGCTCCAGTTCTTCGAAAAGTCTGGGATTGCTGCCCAGAATGCCGGTTTCCTCGAGAAGTTCGCGAATGGCCGTCTCTGCCGGTGTCTCGCCCGGTTCGGCTCTGCCGCCCGGAAAGGCATAGAGATCGGCCGCCGGCGGGTTCATCCGCTTGACCAGCAGGAAGCGGCCGTCACGTTCGACGATGGCGGATGAGGCGAGGCGGGGTTGGCTTTGTGTCTGCATGAGGTCTCTGCAAATGGGCCGCCGTCGTTCCGGATTCGTCGATGCGGCGTTTCGCGGCGAATATCGGGTTATTCTCTCGCGACCGCAAGGGAATTGCTGCTGCGCCACATCGGCCTCTGCTTGACCGCCCGGATGCTGGCTGGCATGGATCACTGCATGTGCGGACGCTTTTCACTGACGGCAACGCCGGATGAGGTGCGGGAAACTTTCGGGCTCGTGGAGCTTGAGGGCTTTCCGGCCCGCTACAACATTGCCCCGACCCAGCCGATCCTGGTCGTCGTCTCCAGCGACAGGCGCGAACCGGGCAGCAACCTGCCTGAGCGGCAGGCCGTTCTCGTGCGTTGGGGGTTCCTGCCGGGTTGGGTCAAGGATCCGCGCGATTTTCCGCTGCTCATCAATGCGCGCTCGGAAACGGCGATCGGCAAGGCCTCGTTCCGCGCCGCGATGCGCCATCGCCGCGTTCTGGTTCCTGCCTCGGGTTTCTACGAATGGCATCGGCCTAGCAAGGAGAGCGGAGAGGCGTCTCAAGCCTACTGGATCCGTCCGCGCCATGGCCGGATCGTCGCTTTTGCGGGTTTGATGGAAATCTGGTCCTCCGCCGATGGTTCGGAGGTGGATACCGGCGCGATCCTGACGGTATCGGCCAATCGCACGATCGGCCGTATTCACGACCGGATGCCGGTCGTCATCAAGCCGGAGGATTATACCCGCTGGCTCGATTGCAAGTCGGGCGAACCACGCGATGTAGCGGATCTCATGGTGCCGGCGGAGGAGGATTTCTTTGAGGCGGTGCCTGTCTCCAACCTTGTCAACAAGGTTGCCAACACCGGTCCTGAGATCCAGGAACCGGTTGGCAATAGCCTTCCGCCGGCGAAAGCGCCGGTCGGCAAGGCGAATGGCGGTCAGCTCAGTCTATTCTGAGCTTGTTCAGGCGATCTGCTTGGCAGGCTTGCGCTTCAACATCAGCGCGGCTGCCAATACCGCCTTCAGGCCCAGAGGCCGGTAATGGGAATCCAGATTGCTGGTCGCCGGCTTCCCCTCGGCGGAAGTCTTCTTCTGCATGTCATGCTCCTGTGGGTGTTTCCTGAGTCTTCGTCTTCTTATTTTTTGCTCTCTCTGAGTAGATCATGACAAAAACGTGACGCTTTCAATGACGCAAATCAAATTTAGTCAATATCGACCATATTCCGCGATCAACGGCATGGTGAACGCGTCGGGGCAAGCCGGAAAACCTTGAAAAACAATAGGCAGGAGCGTGTCAGAGACCGCGGTCGATTTCGGTCAATCCGTTCTCGTGTCCCTCTTCGCCGATGGTCAGCGTGCCGTAGCGACGACGCCAGGCGCGTGCGCCGAAGGGGAGCGAGAGGAGATAGGCGAGCACGGTGAACGACAGAACTTCGAAGGTGAAGCTCATCAACAGGGCGACGTAAAGAACGACACCGAGAATCATCGGCAATACGAGATCGCGGCGGATGCGGCTCGTCTCCGACTTTCCGGACCAGACCGGCAGACGGCTGACTAGCAGATAACCGATCAGGACCGTATAGAGCGATCCTGCATAGGCGACGGGCGCCGTCGGTGGCACGCCGAGAAAGCCGAGATAAACAGGCAGCAGCACCAGCATGGCCCCGGCAGGCGCCGGCACGCCGACGAAATATTCCGATTGCCAGGGAGCCTTGGTCTCACGATCCGCCATGACATTGAAGCGGGCGAGCCGAAGGCCGGCGGCGATCGCATAGAGCAGAGCCGCGATCCAGCCGAGCGAGCGGGCCTGATCCAGGATGAAGGCATAGAGCACGAGCGCAGGGGCCACGCCGAAGTTTACGATATCGGCCAGCGAATCCATCTGGGCGCCGAACTTGGACGTCGCCTTCATCATGCGGGCGATCCGCCCGTCGATACCATCGAGGAATGCCGCAGCCAGCACCATCATCACCGCCAGTTCGTAACGGTTTTCGAAGGCGAGCCGGATACCGGTCAGGCCAGCGCAGATGGCCAGCACGGTGATCAGGTTCGGAACGACAAGCCGCAGCGGGATCTCCCGAAGCCTTGGGCCTCGCGAACCGTCATCCTTGGCTATGCCCTCGGGCTGCTGCTGTGCTGTCTGCATGTGCCTTGCTCCCGCGACGCTCAGCTTCGACGGCTGACGACCGGACCCTTGGAGGAGCCGAATTCGGCAATCACGGTTTCCCCCGCAATGGCCGTCTGGCCAAGGGAGACGCGCGGTTCCGCGCCTGCCGGAAGGAATACGTCGAGGCGCGAGCCGAAACGGATCAGGCCGAAACGTTCGCCGGCATCCAGCGGTTCGTTGGTGTGGGTCCAGCAGACGATGCGGCGTGCGACGAGGCCGGCGATCTGCACAACGCCGATTTCGCCATGGGTGCTTTCGATCACGATGCCGTTACGCTCGTTTTCCTGGCTGGCCTTGTCGAGTTCGGCATTGAGGAAGCTGCCTTCGCGATAGGCAACGTTGATGACGCGGCCACGCACGGGTGCGCGGTTCACATGGCAGTTGAACACATTCATGAAGATCGAGATGCGCAGCATCGGATCGCTGCCGAGGCCCAGTTCTTCCGGCGGCGCGACCATCTGGATGGCCGATACGCGGCCGTCAGCCGGGCTGATGACCAGATCGTCATCCTGCGGGGTGACCCGTTCCGGATCGCGGAAGAAATAGGCGCACCACAACGTCAGCACGAAGCCGACCCAGAAGAGCGGTTCGAAAAGCCAGCCAAGGATGAGGGAGGCCACAAAGAATGCGGCAACGAAGGGATAACCTTCCTTGTGCACCGGCACGATGGACTTACGAATGCTCTCGAACAGATCCATGATTACCTCGCGTCGTTGCTGTTCCGGGTCTTGAAGCCGTTCCCGCGCAGTCGCAGCAACGGGAGAAACTTCGGATTTGTGGCTGCTGACTAACCCGAAAGCGCGTCCGGGGCAATGCTTGCGGCCGTCAAAGCCTGTTTACGCGACATTCGGTCCGGCGGCCGGGAGAGGGCCGGAGGTTCCATGCTGCGTCGCCGCAAAATGGAAGATTCATGCACCTTCCGTCAACGATTAACCGCTAAAAATGGCGGGTATGCATTGCAGGCCGTGACGTGCGGAGCCTTGTTTCCCGCACATTGAAATGGACGAACGAGTGCGTGGGGCTGGGAAGACTGCTGACGAAGATAGGCGGCGCAGGGAGCGCGGTGATCTGTTCTGGATCGCTGCACCGGGTCGTTCCGTTCCCCCAACCTTGCTGCAGGCCGGAGTGATAGCAAGGCGGGAAGCAAGGGAGATTGCCGATCATGCCGTGGTATTCGCCCCTCTTGCCCGGGAAAGCCTCGGTGTCGGTATCCGCGATCTGCGCCGTACTCTGGGGGAGCGCGCCTATATCGTGATCGTTGTCGAGGAAAATCTCGGCTCCGAGTGGTTCGACCGCGCGCTCGACCTTGGTGCAGACGATGTGCTGGCGGATGTTGACGACGCCGAAGTCGCGCGCTGTCTCTCCCGCGCCCGCAAGGTGCAGGAGCGCTCGCGCCGGGCCGAGGATGAGGTGGGACACGTCACCCTCGAACGCGACTATCTGCAAGCTTGCATCGATCACCTGCCGACGCCGATCTTCTTCAAAAACGTGGAAGGCGTCTATGTAGGCTGCAACTCTGCCTTTGCCGAATATCTCGGACTGCCGCTTGAAACGATTCTGGGGGCATCCGTCTATGACGTCGCGCCCGCGGAGATCGCGCGACGATATCAGGCGGCCGACGACGCGCTGTTCGACAGTGGGGGTGTGCAGGTCTACGAAAGCAAGGTCTGTCACTCCAACGGGGACATGCGTTTCGTCGAATTCCAGAAGGCAGTGATCAAGAGCCGGAACCAGGGCGTTTACGGCATCGCCGGCGCGATCCTCGACATTACCGACCGCAAGCGGCTGGAGACGCAGCTGATCGAGGCCGCCGAGCGCGATCCCCTGACTAACGCCTATAATCGCCGCAAGTTCTTCCAGCTTGCCGAAGATGCCGCCGAATGGGCGCGCAACGGTGCAAGACCCGTCTCGGTCGCCATCATCGACGTCGACCAGTTCAAGCTGATCAACGATCGCCTCGGGCATTCCGAGGGCGACAACGTGCTCTGCACGGTCTCGCAGGTGCTGGAGGCCGCCAGCGGGGAGAACAATATCGTCGCCCGCGCCGGCGGGGAAGAATTCTATGCGCTGTTTCCGGGGTTGCTCATTAAGGACGCAGCGGCGATCGCGGATGACATGCGCAGCGAGGTCGAGCGCTTCTGCCGTATCGATACGCTGTCGTCTGTCGCGGGAACTGTCAGCGTTGGCCTCGCCCAGTTCGATCCGGAGTTCGAAAGTCTGGACGAGGCGCTGAAACGTGCCGATTCCGCCCTTTATCTCGCCAAGCGCGAGGGGCGAAACCGGCTCTGCCTAGCCGACTGAGGCGTAGAACCCGCGACCGTCAGATCGCCGGCGCCTTGCGCACCACCACGCCGAGTTCGTCGCTTTCGCGCACCTGCCGCAGATGCTCTTCCGCCTGGGTCGCTTCGCGCTGGCGGTTCCACATCGAGGCGTAGAGCCCGTTCTTTTCCAGAAGCGCCGAATGCGTTCCGCGTTCGGCGATCTCGCCGCCCTTGAGCACGATGATCTCGTCGGCCCCGACGACGGTCGAGAGGCGATGCGCGATCACCAGCGTCGTGCGGTTTTCCGAAACGATATCGAGCGCTGCCTGGATTTCCTGTTCGGTCGTGGTGTCGAGTGCCGAGGTCGCCTCGTCGAGGATCAGGATCGGCGGCGCTTTCAGCACGGTGCGGGCGATCGCCACACGCTGCTTCTCTCCGCCGGAGAGCTTGAGCCCGCGCTCACCGACCATCGTCTTGAAGCCTTCGGGCAATTCGCGAATGAAGCGGCTGATCTGCGCGATATCCGCCGCCTGTTCGATCTCTGCATCGGTGGCACTCGGGCGGCCGTAGCGGATGTTGTAGGCGATGGTGTCGTTGAACAGCACGGTATCCTGCGGCACCATGCCGATCACCTTGCGCAGGCTTTGCTGGGTGACGTCACGCACATCCTGGCCGTCGATGGTGATCGATCCTTGCTGGATGTCATAGAAGCGGTAGAGCAGACGCGAGATCGTCGATTTGCCCGCGCCGGAAGGGCCGACCACGGCTACCGTCTTGCCGGCCGGCACCTCGAAGGAAATGCCCTTGAGGATGGGCCGCTGCGGATCGTAGGCGAAGTGGACGTCCTTGAAGGCGATGCTGCCCTGAGCGATGGCAAGCGCCGGTGCACCGGGCTTGTCGACCACTTCCGCCTGAACTTCGAGGAGGTCGAACATCTGTTCGATGTCGGTGAGACCCTGCCGGATCTCGCGATAGACGAAGCCGATGAAGTTGAGCGGAATCGAAAGCTGCATCAGCATCGCGTTGATGAAGACGAAATCGCCGATGGTCTGCTCGCCGCGCTGCACCGCGAGCGCGGACATGACCATCATGACGGCGGTGCCGAGGCCGAAAATCACGCCCTGGCCGAAGTTGAGCCAGCCGAGCGAGGTCCAGACTTCGGTCGCGGCTTTTTCATAACGCGCCATCGACCCGTCGAACCGCTTGGCCTCCATCTCCTCGTTGCCGAAATACTTGACGGTCTCGAAGTTCAGGAGCGAGTCGATTGCCTTGGTGTTGGCGTCGGTGTCGCTGTCGTTCATCGCGCGGCGAATGTTGATGCGCCAGTCGCTGGCCTTGATGGTGAACCAGATATAGGCACAGACGGTGATGGCTGTGACAGCAAGATACGAAAAGCCGTAGCCCCACCAGAAGATCACAGCCGTCAGCAGGAATTCGATGAGCGTCGGAACGGAATTGAGAATGGTGAAACGGACGATCGTCTCGATGCCCTTGGTGCCGCGCTCGATGATGCGCGAAAGGCCGCCGGTCTTGCGTTCCAGATGGAAGCGCAGGGAAAGCCGGTGCATGTGAACGAAGGTCTTGTAGGCAAGCTGGCGCACCGCATACTGCCCGACGCTGGCAAACAGTGCGTCACGCAGCTGGTTGAGACCGACCTGAGCGATACGGACGACGTTATAGGCGATGACGAGCACCACCGCGCCAAGCAGGAAGGCGGGCAAGAGACCGACCATGTCGAGCTTGCCGTTCAGCGCATCCGTCGCCCACTTGAAGAAGTAGGGAACGAGGATCAGCACGAATTTTGAGATGATCAGGAAAACGGTGGCCCAGACGACCCGCATCTTCAGGTCGCGGCGGTCGGCGGGCCACATATAGGGCCACAGATTGACCAGCGTACCCATTGGGTTGCTGCTGTCGGCAGAAACCGTCTTCTTCCTGTCAGCCATGAATGCCGGCCCCGTCCTTGCGCAAACGATAAAAGGCGGCGGTCCCGACCGGACCGCCGCCTCTCGGCAAATAGGATCTAGCCCCGGCTAATGCAATGGGCGTTTTTCTGATCGTCAGTTCAGCTTTTCGCCATGCAGTCTCTTGCGGTGCAGTTCTTCCGCATTCGGCAGTGCTTCGTTCGGGACGGAAAAAATCTGGCCCGGTTCGATCCTGTCCGGATTGGCGATGTCTTTGGCGTTCGCCAGATAGATCGTCGTGTAGCGGACGCCCTGACCATAGACGCGGCGGGAGATCTGCCAAAGCGTATCGCCACGCCGGATGATGACGCTGTTGCGGCTTTCCTGTAGCGGAGCCTGCGTGATCGTTTTCGGTTCGGCGATCGCTGTCTCGGTCGACGGGCTCTGCTCCTGAACGGCAACGGCAGGCGTGGGCGCTGCCGGTGCAAGAATTGCGTCGATCAGGCTGGCAAGCTGTGGCAGGGCGGTGCCCATTGTCTTGACGTCGCCGGCCGGAACCGCACGCAGCGCAGAAAGTGCGGTCTTGGCTCCACCTGCGGCCTGCGAAATGAAGTCGATCAGTGCCTGACCCGTCGATGACGGCAGGCGGAAGTCAGCGATGGACTGGAGACCGATTTCCGTTGCGGAGCGGGCGGCGGCCAGTTCCTCGATCGCGGGCGACTTGCCGTCAGCGTAGAGACCCTTGAGGATGGCGAAAGCCTTGGTCAGTGCATCGCGCTGCTTTTCGAAGGCGGCCTGTTCCAGAGGAACGAGGGCACCGGCTTCGCCGGAGGCCTGCGCAACGACCGAGACCTGATCGCCGGCCGGGCGGTCGAACGGTACGGAGGCCTTCACCTTGACGTTGCCGTTCTCGTCCAGCAGTTCGACGGTGATGACATGGCCGCCGACCGGCAGGTCGATGATGCCTTCGACCACGAAATGGCCGGTTGCGTCCGTCTTGGTTTCTCCGATCCGCGTTTCGTCCGCCAGCGCACGCACGGTGCTTGCTGCAGGCGCTTCGCCGGCGACGAAGATACGCTTGCCCTCGATTTCCACGGCGCTGACCTGGATTTCGGCCTTCACGGCAGGGGCGGCCGGCGTTGCGGGCGCGGAAGTCGCGCCATTGTCGGTCGTAGCCGTTGCTGTTTCCGCTGCAACGCGGCTCTGTTTGGCGTCGGAATTCACTGTTTCAGGCAGGGTAATCATGCGGCTCGCTTCGCCGGGCTTGGTGACCATGGCCAGCAGCTTGCCGTCAGCCGAGTTGGGCACCGATATGGTCGCCATCTCTTCGGATGTGGCGGTCTTGCCGTCCTTGCCGGTGACGCGTAGCGCCAGCACGTGATCGCCGGGCGGCAGCGGCTGGTCCAGAACAGCCACGAAATCGCCGTTCGGCTCGACCTGTACCGAGGTCACGGTCTTGTCGCCGTTGACAATGTCGAGCTTGGCACCGGGTTCGGCGCTACCGGCAATCACCGTCGAGCCATCGGGCTCGACGCGCAGAACATCGAAGCGCGGCAGAGTCGAGGCGCTTTCGTTGGCGGGTGCCGGGGGCGCTGCTTCCGTTGCGAGGTCGGCCGGGGCGGGGGTGCCCTGCAGGGCGTGCTCTATCGGTCCCAGAAGGGTGCTGGCTGCAGACGGATCCTGCGGAAGCGCTTCGAGCAGCGCCAGCGCCTTGGCGGCATTGTCGCGAGCGCTCGTCAGCGCATCGATGGCTGATGTGTCGGGCAATTGCGGAATTTCAAGCGCCGAAAGAGCCGAGAGCGCGGTCTGCGCGGCTGACTTCGCCGACGTGAAAGCCTCGACCGCCGGTGTCTTTCCATCGGCGAACAGGGCCGACAGGCCTTGAACGGCGGTCGTCGCATCTGCCTTCAGACGATCCATCTTCTCGGCTGCGGACTTGCCGGCTTCGGCAAGCGTCGTTTCCGCCTTCGCTGCCGTATCCTTGGTTGTGTCGGCTGCCGTCGTCGTCGGCTTCTCGGCTTCCTTGCCGGTCTCGGAAATCCGCGGCAATACGAAGAACACCATCAGCAGAGTCGCGACGCCCAGCACCAACAAAGCGACCCATCCGGTGCGGTTTTTCATCATTCTTTCTCTCCGGGCGGATAAACCGCCATGACCCCAAGGAAATTGCTAGCCTCATCTGACCGTTTTCACAAGCGTTCTCAAGGGATTCCGGGTTTCCGCGCACCGCTTTCCGTCTATTTTGTTGACCTCGCGCGCCCTGCATAGTTTTTTGGGGCATGAACGAAAACAATTTTCCGATTCGATCCGTCTGCGTCTACTGCGGCTCACAGCCTGGACGCGATCCCGCTTACATTGCTGCTGGCCGTGCGCTTGGCCGCTCCATCGCCACACACGGGATGCGCCTCGTCTATGGCGGCGGCACCAAGGGTATCATGGGGGCGGTTGCAAGCGGCGTTCTTTCGAACGGCGGCAAGGTGACCGGGATCATCCCGGATTTCCTCGTCGACATGGAGGCGACACGCCATTCCCTCGGTCAGCTCGACGACCTGATTATCACGCCGGACATGCATGCGCGCAAGCATGCGATGTTCGAGCGCGCCGATGCCTTCGTGACGCTTCCGGGCGGTATCGGAACGCTTGAGGAGATCGTCGAGATCATGACCTGGGCCCAGCTCGGACGCCATGAGAAGCCGATGGTCTTCGTCAACGTCAACGGCTTCTGGGACCCCATGCTGGAGCTGATCCGCCACATGCGCGATCAGGGCTTCATCCACACCGGGCATCGCGTACAGCCGCTCGTCATCGCAGATGTCGAGGAAGTCGTGCCGACAATCCTCGACAGGCTTGAGGCTGCCGGCAGAAACGCTGGTTCCGGCGAAGTTATTTCCAAGCTGTAAGGCAAGGCCGGCGCGTCAGCGCCGGCGGTAATCCCGGATCATCGGCAGGGAGTAGAGCACGAGCGCTGCCCAGATCAGCGGGAAGGCGACTGTGCGTGCCGTGCCCAGCGGTTCCTTGAACAGGAAGACGGCAATCAGGAAGATCATCGTCGGTGCGATGTACTGCATGATGCCGATGGTCGAAAGCCTGAGCAGCTTCGCGCCGTTCGCATAGATGATCAGCGGGCAGGCGGTGACGAGACCGCTCGAAAGCAGCAGTATCGTGTCTGTCGAGCTGGTCGTGAAGAAATGGCTCTGGCCGGAAACGCCGAGATAGATCATGTAGGCGAGCGCCGGTAGGCTGAGCAGCAGCACTTCCAGCAGAAAGCCCTGATTGGGGCCGATCGGCAGCGTCTTGCGGAAGAAGGCATAGAAACCCCAGGTCACTGTCAAGCCGAGCGAGACCCATGGAAGCGTTCCGGCTTCGACTGTCAGGATCGTTACCGCGATTGCCGCCAGCGCGATTGCCGCGATCTGGGTGGGCTTCAGTTTTTCCTTGAGCAACACCGCTCCGAGAAACACGGAGAACAGTGGATTGATGAAATAGCCGAGCGCGGTGTCGAGGGCGCGGCCCGCGCCGATTGCCCAGACGTAGAGGCCCCAGTTGATGCTGATCAGCGTCGCCGTGACCGCCGCCATCAGGATGATGCGCGGCGAGCGAAGGGCCGCTTTCAGATCATCGGTCCGCCGGAGGATGAGAAGCACGCCGGCAGCGATCGGAACGGACCAGATGACCCGGTGCGCTATCACCTCCGTTGGCGGGATGTGAGCGACGGCTTTCATGAACAGGGGCAGGAAGCCCCAGATGACATAGGCCGTCAGCGCGAAGGCGAAGCCCCGCGCACTATCTTCATTCTTCATTGCCGGAGCAACAGGGTCCGTCATGGTATTTCCGCCCGAGTTTTTCTTTTTGATCCACCCGGTTACCTGAAGGTTTGCGAATGAACAAATTCATTCCCGTGAACAATGGCTGATTGCATCTGAACCACCGGTGCGGCAGGGTGACGGGGCATTGTTGGCGAGGCAGGAGATGCTGCAGGGTTCAACCATGGAACAACGGCGTCACTACGCGATACGGATGCTGGAAAAGGCCGGTGTCTCGTCGGACACCGCCTTGCTTCATGCTTTCACCCAGGTCCCCCGCGAGGATTTCGTCGGTCCACCGCCCTGGCTGGTCTCCAACCATGGCGGCTATCGTGAAGCGCCATCCGATGATGTCGCCCTTCTCTATGATGACGTGTTGATAGCCCTTGATGCGCCGCGCGGCGTCAACAACGGCAGCCCGTCGCTGCATGCTCTGGGGATTCACGCCCTTGCGCCGAAGCCAGGCGAACGGATCTGTCACATTGGCGCTGGCACAGGCTATTACAGCGCCATCCTCGCCGAGCTCGTCGGCGCCGCCGGGCACGTCAGGGCCGTCGAATATGACGATGAACTTGCCGCCCGCGCCGAGGCCTGCCTGAGAGGGCGGGAGAATGTCGAGGTTGTCAGGGGAAACGGGCTGGAATGGCCGCGCGACGACGTCGATATCGTCTACGTCAACTTCGCCGTCGATCAGCCCGCCGGTCCATGGATCGATCGGCTGAAGCCCGGCGGTCGGCTGCTTTTTCCGCTCGGTGTGCCGATTTTCGAGAAAAGGGGCAAGGGACCGGTCTATTCCGGTATGGCAGGCTATCTCTTTATCCGACGCGAGGAGCAGGGTTATGCCGCGCGCTTCATCGAGAGCGTTTCTTTCGTCTGGGCAGAAGGCGCGCGGTTTTCCGACTGGGCAAGCCACGCGCGGCTTCGTGCGGCCTTCGGAGATAACTGGCGCGCCGTCCGCAGCCTGCGCTGGCGGCAACCGGAACAGCCCGGCGAATGGTATTCCGAAGCCGACTGGGGGCTTTCGACCCGTCCGCCAGATGGAAATATAGGCGAAGCCGTCACCGGGAAGGGCACCTAGCGCCCGGGCCGGAAGATGCCGGCTTCAGGACACCCGGCCATGCTCGGAGAGAAAATCCAGCATCACGCGGATTCGTGCCGGCAGATGCCCGCCCTGGCCGACATAGACCGCATGAAAGGCCTCGCTGCGCCGGGTTCGCGGGTCATCGAGCACCTGCACCAGACGTCCGGCGGCGATATCCTCGCGCACGGTGAAGGCAGCAAGCCGCGCGAGTCCGGTGCCGCCGATTGCCAGATGCCGGAGCGCTTCGCCATCGCTGGCGCTGACGCGTCCGGCAACCGGAACGGAGACGATCCCGTCGCCCTGTGGGACATCCCAGTCGGAAAAGGCCCTGACATAGCCGAAGCCCAACCGGCAATGATGCTCCAGATCGTCGGCCGTCACAGGAATTCCGTGGCGTGCCAGATAGTCTGGGGAAGCGACGATCATCAGTTGGGTATCCCCGAGCTTGCGGGCAATCAGGCTGGAACTGGTCATCGGGCCGGCGCGGACAGCGATATCCGCCCGCTCGGCCAGAAGATCGACCACGAGGTCCGTCTGTACGATCTCCACAGAGATACCGGGATAGTCGCAAAGGAAGCGAGACAGAATACGGGAGAGCACGTGGGTGCCATAGGCGGCGCTGGTGTTGATGCGGATCAGCCCGCGCGGATTGTCGAGCGAGGCAGCACTTCGCTCGGCCTCGTCCATATCCGCGAGGATGCGCACGGAACGCTCGTAGAAGGCACGGCCTTCCGGTGTCAGCAGCAGCTTGCGGGTCGAGCGGTTGACAAGGCGCGTGCCCAGCCGGGTTTCCAGTCGGGCAACCAGCTTGCTCACAGCCGATGGCGTCATGCGGCTGACACGGGCGGCAGCGGAAAAGCCGCCACGCTCCACCACCTGCACGAAGACTTCCATCTCTCCGGACCTGTTGATGTCCTGTCTGGCCATATTGTGAATTCATCTCATAGATATTGTTCTTCAAGGCAGACTATTTCACTGAATATCCCTTGTCTATCTGAAGGGCTCGCTGGCATCAGAAAGGATGATCCAATGCCACTTGCCCTTTATGCACTGACAGCCGGAGCCTTCGGCATCGGCGTCACCGAATTCGTCATCATGGGATTGCTGATCGACGTCAGCCGCGATCTCGGCATTTCCATTGCTACTGCCGGCCTGCTGATTTCCGGCTATGCGCTCGGCGTCGTTGTCGGCGCGCCGGTGCTGACGGCCTTTTCCGGTCGGCTGAAGCCCCGCACCACGCTGCTGATGCTCATGGTGATCTTCACCATCGGCAACATAGCCTGTGCGCTCGCCCCCAGCTTCGAGGCGCTGATGGTCGCCCGTCTGGTGACGGCGCTCGCTCACGGCACCTTCTTCGGCGTCGGCTCGGTTGTCGCCACCGGACTGGTTCCGGAGGATCGCCGGGCCTCGGCCATTGCCGTCATGTTCACCGGCCTGACGGTTGCCAATATCGCCGGCGTTCCGTTCGGAACCTGGCTCGGACAGGAATATGGCTGGCGCATGACCTTCTGGGCCGTCGCCGTCGTCGGCGTCATCGCGGTCGCAGTCCTTGCCATCTTCCTGCCGAAGGAAGAAACCTCCGCCAACAAGCCGGAAGAAGCCGGTTCGCTCTCGGTACTCTTCAGCGAACCGGTGGTGACCAGCCTTGCCATGACGGTACTGGGTTTTGCCGCGGTCTTCGCCGTCTTCACCTTCATCGCGCCGATCCTGACCCAGATCAGCGGCTTCAGCGAAGCGGCGGTTTCGCCGATCCTGCTGCTCTTCGGCGGCGGACTGATCGTCGGCAACCTGCTCGGCGGTCGTCTGGCGGATCGCAATCTCGACCGTGCGCTTCTCATGTCGCTTGGCGCCCTCGGTGTCGTCCTGATTGCGATGGAGTTCCTGATGGGCATTCAGCCGGTCGCAGCCGCCATGGTCGGCCTGCTCGGTGCAGCAGGTTTCGCAACGGTCGCCCCACTTCAGCTTCGTATCCTGCAAAAGGCCGAAGGCATGGGGCAGGCGCTCGCCTCCAGCCTCAACATCGCCGCCTTCAACCTCGGCAACGCCATCGGCGCCTGGGTCGGCGGGCTCTCGATCGACAACGGTCCGGGCCTTGCCCATCTGCCGCTCGTCGCCGCCATCTTCCCGGTAGCCGGCCTGTTGCTGGCCGTCATTGCCATGCGCCGCGACGCAAGGCGACCGGCTGCCGAACCGGCTCACGTCTGAAAGGGCGCGTGCCCTCTTTCTTCTCGCTTCCATCGATCCACAAGGAAAGGATAGTCATATGGAATATCGTCGTTTGGGAGCCTCCGGTCTCCGCGTCCCGGTCCTGAGCTTCGGCTGCGGCACCTTCGGCGGCTCCGGCCCGCTGTTCGGCGCCTGGGGCAACTCCGATGCCGCCGAGGCCCGCCGTCTGGTGGATATCTGCCTCGATGCGGGCGTGAACCTCTTCGATACCGCGGACGTCTATTCCGCCGGCGCATCGGAGGAAGTGCTCGGTCAGGCGATCAAGGGCCGGCGCGGCGACGTGCTGATCTCCACCAAAACAGGCTTGCCGATGGGCGACGGTCCCGCCGAATGGGGCACGTCTTCCGCCCGCCTGACGGCCAGCGTCGATGGCGCTCTCCGTAGGCTCGGCACCGATTACATCGACCTGCTGCAGCTTCACGCCTTCGATGCCTCCACGCCGGTCGAAGAAGTGCTGTCGACGCTCGACCGTCTCGTGAATGCCGGCAAGGTCCGCTACGTCGGCGTTTCCAATTTCGCCGGCTGGCAGATCATGAAGTCGCTCGCTGCCGCCGACCGTCACGGCTGGCCACGCTACGTGGCAAACCAGGTCTACTATTCGCTGGTCGGCCGCGACTACGAATGGGACCTGATGCCGCTCGGTCTCGATCAGGGCGTAGGCGCCATGGTCTGGAGCCCCCTCGGCTGGGGCCGTCTCACCGGCAAGATCCGCCGAGGCGTACCCCTCCCGGAAAAGAGCCGTCTGCATGAAACCGCGGCCTTCGGCCCGCCGGTGGATGACGAGCGGCTCTATCGCGTCGTCGATGCTCTTGAGGCAATTGCAGGAGAAACGGGCAAGACGGTGCCGCAGATCGCGCTGAACTGGCTTCTGTCGCGCCCGACCGTCTCATCGGTCATCATCGGCGCGCGAAACGAGGAGCAATTGCGCCAGAACCTCGGCGCGGTCGGCTGGAGCCTGACGGCTGAGCAGATCGCGGTGCTCGATGCGGCAAGCGCCACCGACGCCTCCTATCCGCATTTCCCTTACTACCGGCAGGAGGGCTTTGCCCGCCTCAACCCGCCGGCTGTCTGACACATCTGTTGCGGTCGCCGCCGATCACTCGGCGGCGATCTTGCCTGCAAGCTGCCGGTTCTTCATCAGCTTGTAGACGACCGAATCCATCAGTGCCTGGAACGAGGCGTCGATGATGTTTTCCGAAACACCGACCGTCCACCAGCGCACGCCGGTATTGTCGGTGGATTCGATCAGGACGCGGGTGATGGCTTCCGTGCCGCCGTTGAGGATACGCACCTTGAAGTCGACCAGTTCGAGATCGTCGATCTCGGTCTGATACTTGCCGAGGTCCTTGCGCAGCGCAAGGTCGAGCGCGTTGACCGGACCGTCGCCTTCCGCCACCGACATCACCCTGTTGCCGTCGATGACGAGCTTTACGACCGCTTCGGAAATGGTCTTCAGGTGACCGTTGGCGTCGAAGCGCCGCTCGACCATCACCCGGAAGCCTTCGACAGAAAAGAAACTCGGCACGGTGCCGAGCGTGCGGCGGGCGAGAAGCTCGAAGCTCGCATCGGCACCCTCATAGGCATAGCCGGAGGCTTCTCGTTCCTTGACGATGGAGATGAGCTGGTCGAGCTTCGGATCGTCCTTTTCCACGGCGATGCCGCGGCGCTTCAGCTCGTTGATGAAATTGGCCTTGCCGCCCTGGTCCGACACCATGACCTTGCGGAAATTGCCGACGCTCTGCGGCTCGACATGCTCGTAGGTCTTTGGATCCTTGAGCAGGGCGGAGGCATGGATGCCGGCCTTGGTGGCGAAGGCTGAAGCGCCGACATAGGGCGCCTGATGATCCGGCGATCGGTTCAGCAGTTCGTCGAAGGAATGCGAGAGACGGGTCAGTTCGACCAGCTTTTCGGTATCGATCGCGGTGGTGAACCGCGACGCATAGGTTTCCTTCAGACAGAGCGTCGGGATGATCGTTACCAGATTGGCGTTGCCGCAGCGTTCGCCGATGCCGTTCAGCGTTCCCTGGATCTGCCGCACGCCGGCCTCGACGGCGGCAAGCGAATTGGCGACGGCCTGTCCGGTGTCGTTGTGCGCATGGATGCCGAGCGAGGAGCCGGGCACGCCCGCCGCGATGACGGCGGCGATGATGTCGCGGATCTCGGGTGGCTGCGTACCACCATTGGTGTCGCACAGCACCACCCAGCGGGCACCGGCATCATAGGCGGTGCGGGCGCAGGCGAGCGCATATTGCGGATTGGCCTTGTAGCCGTCGAAGAAGTGTTCGCAATCGACCATCGCCGTCTTGCCGGCCCCGATGGCTGCCTCGACGCTCTCGCGGATCGCATCGAGATTTTCCTCATTGGTGCAGCCGAGCGCCACCTTGACGTGGTAGTCCCAGCTCTTGGCGACGAAACAGATGGCGTCGGCCTTCGCTTGCAGAAGCTGCGAGATGCCCGGATCGTTTGAGACCGAAACACCGGCTCGCTTGGTCATGCCGAAAGCGACGAAGCCGGCTCGCTCCGTGCGCTTCTTCGTGAAGAAGGCGGTATCGGTCGGATTGGCGCCGGGATAGCCGCCCTCGACATAATCGAGCCCGAACGCGTCCAGCATGGCCGCAATCGCAATCTTGTCCTCGACCGAAAAGTCGATGCCCGGCGTCTGCTGGCCATCGCGCAATGTCGTGTCAAAGAGATAGATTTTCTCGCGTGTCATGTGTGTGCCTCCCCGGGCAGTATCGTATGCGTTTGCCGTCGCTCCCCCCTCTGACCTGCCGGCCATATCCCCCTCAAGGGGGGAGATCGGCAAGACGCACCCGCTTCCCGAAACAACAGCCGTATCGGGTGCTGGTCTGGCTGTCTCGGCCTCGCGGTAGAGGCCGTTCCTTGCCGCTATTCGATCTCCTCCCTTGAGGGGGAGATGCCCGGCAGGGCAGAGGGGGGTGGCCAAGGCCACTATCGGTTCAATTCTTCCCGGCAAACCTGTCGGTCGCGCGGATGAGCTGGTCGAGAATGCCGGGCTCCAGAAAGGCGTGGCCGGCGCCTTCGATCAGATGGAAGTCCGCCTTCGGCCACGCCTTGTGAAGCTGCCAGGCATATTTGGCCGGGCAGGGCATGTCGTAACGTCCATGGACGATGACGCCGGGAATATCCTGAAGCTTGTGCGCATCGCGCAGCAATTGGCCTTCCTCCATCCAGCCGGCATGGACGAAGAAGTGGTTCTCGATGCGCGCAAACGCGATCGCATAGTCGTCCTCGCCGAAATGGGCGGCATATTCGGGGTTCGGCAGGAGCGTAATGGTCGCGCCCTCCCATGTGCTCCAGGCGATCGCACATTCGAGCTGCTTCTTGCGGTCGCCGCCGGTGAGGTATTTGCGGTAGGCGCCCATCATGTCGTGACGCTCGGCTTCCGGGATCGGCGCCTGGAACATCTCCCACCGGTCCGGAAACATTTCCGATACGCCGAACTGGTAGTACCAGAGGAGTTCGGGCCTCGTCAGCGTGTAGATGCCGCGCAATACCAGTTCGGAGACCCGGTCCGGATGGGTTTCCGCATAGGCAAGCCCCAGCGTCGAGCCCCAGGAGCCACCGAACACCAGCCACTTGTCGACGCCGACCATCTCGCGCAGGCGCTCGATATCGGCCACCAGATGCCATGTGGTGTTGGCCTCCAGCGAAGCATGCGGGGTGGACTTTCCGCAGCCGCGCTGGTCGAACAGCAGCAGGTCGTAGACTGCCGGATCGAACAGGCGGCGCTGGGTTGGGCTCGATCCTCCCCCCGGGCCGCCATGCAGGAAGACGGCGGGCTTGCCGCCCTTGGTTCCGACGCGCTCCCAATAGAGGGTGTGGCCGTCGCCGACGTCGAGAAAGCCGGTCTCGTAGGGTTCGATTTCGGGGTAGAAGCCGCGCAATTGGCTGGTCATCGATCAATCCTCTTCCGGCGGCCAGACCGCCGTATCATGGTCGGGATGCTGGTTTGAAACCACGGATGCGAAGAAGGCCTCCATCTCAGGCGTTTTCACGGCGGGCTTTTCGAAAAGGTGATCGATCCACGGCAGGCGCTTGTCATGGTTGACCTGCACCTGCGGTTCCAGCAGTTCCGGATGGTCGAAAGCGCCGATGGCAAGCTCGATACCTTCTCCGGCATGGTAGGAAAGCGGCGTTCCGCATTTCTGGCAGAAGCCGCGCTTCACCTTGGCCGATGAGCGGAACAGGGTGGGCTGGCCGCGTGTCCATGTCAGATGCGCATGGTCGGCGGTCACCAGAGCGCCGAAAAAGCCGCCGAATGCCTTCTGGCACATGCGGCAATGGCAGATCGACGGTCGTCCCAGCTTTTCAGCCCGAAACCGCACCGCGCCGCACTGGCATCCACCGGTAAATACGCCTTCCATGTTCTTCTCCTAGCGCAAGGCCACATAGGCGACGACGCCGATGGTGATGACGGCAACGAGGACGCCCTTGCCGATGAGGCCGTAGAGCAGCCATTTCGGCATTTTCGTATTGGGGTTATTCCCGGTCATCGTGTCTCCTCCTGCGGCCAGCCGCCATCGGTGTCATGGTCCGGATGCTGATAGGACACGACATCCAGCACGAAGGGCGCTGATTCCGCATCCTCTTCCGTGCGATGTCCCGGCAGTTCGTGCAGGTGGTCGACGAAGCCGATCTTGCCTTCCGTCCCGAACTGAACCGTGGGCGGCAGAAGCGACGGATCGTCGAAGGCGCCGGCGGCGATCGCGATGCCGTCGGGAGCCTCGTAGGTCAGTGGCGTGCCGCAATTCTCGCAGAAGCCGCGCAGCGCGAAATTCGAGGAGCGGAACCTCTTCGGCTCGCCTCGGGTCCATTCGAGCTTCGCCCCACGGGTGGAGACGAGCGGCGCGTAATAGGCGCCGAAGGCCTTCTGGCACATCCGGCAATGGCAGATGGAGGAATCGGTGAGCGCCCCCGTGACGCGGAAGCGCACCGCGCCGCACTGACAGCCGCCGCTATAGGTCGGTTCTAATGCGGCGCTCATGGCTCTACTCCGGCTTCTGGCAGACGGCTTCGAGATTGTGCCCTTCCGGGTCGATCACGAAGGCGGCGTAATAATTGGGGTGGTAATGCTCGCGGATACCCGGCTTGCCGTTGTCCCGCCCACCGGCAGCCATCGCAGCCGCGTAGAAGGCATCGACCTCGGCGCGGCTTTCGGCTCTCAGCGCCATGTGCAGGGGAGGTACGGTCTTCTCGGTGCCGACCAGCCATAGGAACGGCTTGTGGCCGCCGAAACCTGCCATGTCGGCATCGCCCGTCATTTCCTTGGTCACCTGCATGACGACGGAAATGCCGAGCGGCGCACAGGCCTTTTCATAGAAGGCCCGCATGGCCGGAAGATTTGCCACATGCAGCGACATGTGGTCCATCATGCGTTCGCTCACCGCTTGACCTCCCATGTGGTGACCCGCTCGCCGGTCTCCTTGTCCTTGCCGTCCTTGAGCTGGATACCCTGGGCGGCGAGGTCGTCGCGGATCTTGTCGGCTTCCGCGAAGTTCTTCGCCTTCAGCATTTCGAGCCGCATTTGGACGAGGGCCTCGACCGCAGCCGAGAGATCGTCGCTCACTTCGGCCTTCTTCGGCGTCACGCCGAGAAGTGCTGCGCTTGCCGCGAAAACGCCGAGCTTGGAGGTATCCGCATTGGCGACCTGCGCAAGCGCATGCAGCGCCTGCACGGCCGAAACGGTATTGAGGTCGTCGCCGAGCGCTTCGATGATGCTCGCATCCGGCGTGGCATCGTCCGCATCCGCGACGGGCCACTTCGCCAGCAGACGTTCGGCCTCCTCCAGCCGCTTGACGGAGAAGTCGATCGGTTCGCGGTAATGGGTCATCAGCATGGCGAGTCTCAGCACTTCGCCCGGCCACTGGCGGCCGCCGAACTTCTCGGTTGCCAGCAGTTCGTGGATGGTGACGAAATTGCCTTCCGACTTCGACATCTTGCGGCCTTCCACCTGCACGAAGCCGTTATGCATCCAGACATTCGCCATGACATGGGTGCCATGGGCGCAACGCGACTGGGCGATCTCGTTTTCATGATGGGGGAAGATCAGGTCCAGCCCGCCGCCGTGAATGTCGAACACGTCGCCGAGATAACGGCCGGACATGGCCGAGCATTCGATATGCCAGCCGGGACGGCCATAGATCGCAACCTTGCCGCCGTCGATGGTGAAATCGGCCGGCCAGCCTGGCTCGGTCGCAGCCGACGCCTTCCAGAGAACGAAGTCGGCCGGGTTCTTCTTGTGGACCTCGACGGCGACGCGCGCGCCCGCCTGCTGATCCTCGAGCTTGCGCTTGGAAAGCTGGCCGTAATCCGCCATCGACGTGGTGGAGAATAGCACTTCCTGCCCCTCGGACCCGGTCGCCACATAGGCGTGTCCCTTGTCGAGGAGCTTCTGGATGATCTCGATCATCTGCGCGATATTGTCGGTCGCGCGCGGTTCCACATCCGGCGACAGGCAGCCGAGGGCCGCCACATCGGCGTGAAACTGGTCCTCGGTCTTTTCCGTGACCGCGCGGATCGCCTCGTTCAGCGGCAGGTTCGGATAGTCACGCAGCGCACGCGCGTTGATCTTGTCGTCGACGTCCGTGATGTTGCGCACATAGGTGACGTGATCCTTGCCGTAGATGTGGCGCAGCAGCCGGTAGAGTACGTCGAAGACGATGACCGGGCGGGCATTGCCGATATGGGCATAGTCATAGACGGTGGGGCCGCAGACATACATGCGGACATTGTTCCGATCGATCGGTTCGAAATCGATCTTCTCGCGTGTCAGCGTGTTGTAAAGCTTGAGGCCTGCGGCCATGTCTGTCTCCCGGAATGCAATTGCCCGGCTGGACCGGGGCGTTTGTCATCTGGGACTTGATCAGGAGACGAAAACGGCCGGGCCAGCGCTTGCGCTAGCGAATAATAGTCCCGCAAATAATGCAGATGGTCGTTTTCATGCGCGGTGTTATGGCGCGGGTCGGACGCAAGGTCAAGTGCTCGTGATCGCCGCTCGCAAGCGTCCCTGATGCCTGTCAGGGATAGACGTAGGTGTAGAGCGCACACATGTCTTCGTCGCTTTCCGGAGCGTCCTGCGTTTCGAACACGGCGATCATCGTGACGTCGTCGTCGAGCCACGAGGCGAGGTAGGTGACGGGGCTTTCTCCGCACAGCCGGTTGCCGTTGAGAAGCTTCGGATTTGCGGTTCCCTTGACGCTGTAGACCGAGGCCGGAACCTTCTTGCCGCCGACGATGAAATTGTCGGCGATCAGGTCCTCGAACACCAGCTTCTTGCCGTTTTCGAAGACGATTTCGTGGTCATCGAAGCTGATGTCGCCGGTGATCGATGTCGCGGTCGTGCTCAGTGCCAACAGATCGTCGGCAAGCGTTGGGCTCGCGGCAAGCAACAGGGCGGCGGCATAGGCAAGGGCTTTCATTCGAGATCTCTTCCCGGTTCAACAGTGACGCGCGACGCTAGCCAGATGTTCGGGTGAAGGAAAGGCAGGGACCGTTGCCGAAGAGGGGAAATCCGGCGGAAAGCCGGACCAATTTTGGCATCAAGGCATGGAGGCAGGAGGACTGCGGCACGGATTCCCAACTCTGGAAGGGGAGGTTCCCGGCCGCCCGGCGATGGCGAGGGCGCGAGAGGTTTCGTCCGCGGTGCCGTCGGCGTAAGGGTTTCTCAATGAGCCGTCTTGTAGGATGACGCCACAAGGTCTCTTTGAGCGGACACTTATTTCAGCATGAACCATTTCCTGCATCTTCCGACCATCATGGTAATCCATGGGTGTTCGACGTTGATCTCGGCATTGCTGGTCGGAAACCTTTGGCGTCAGCGCTGGAGCAGCGTGCTGCTCGGCATCCTGACCTTCGCCGCCGCTATCGGTTTTCTCGGGACGGTCGCACATGCCATGCGTCCAATCGTGCCGTTCTGGATGTCCGCCGGGTTCGCGCCGGGCGCCGGCGCACTGGCACTGGGCCTGTTCTGGCAGGCGATCGCGGTGTTCGAAGGAAAGCGCCCCAACTACGTCCGGGCCGCGGCCGGGACGGTGATCTGGGTCGTGCTGTATCTGACGCCGATCTTCCATGCCTCGATGACATTCCGCACGGCGTCCGCCGCTCTCATTCTGGGCACCTATTCGGTGCTCGGCGGGCGCGAGATCTGGCTTGGCATGCAACGCGAACCGCTACCGTCCCGCAAGCTGGCCGCCTGGGTGCATTGCACCCGCGGCGGCGTTTGGTACTCGATGCTCGTAGGCTCGTTGTTGCTCGAGCCGCCCTACAAGGCGCCGGGCCAATATGCCGACTGGTTCGTGTTGGCATCCCTGCTGCAGACCCTGCTTGTCATGCTGTCGATCATTACCCTGCTGATCCTCGCGCTGGAGCGCGACGAGGGTGCAAGCCGCCGTGTCGCGGAACGCGATCCGCTCACCAATCTGCGCAATCGCCGTTCCTTCGTCGAACATGCCGAGACATTGCTGAAGCTTGAGAGCAATTCTTCGGCGCTGCTGCTCTTCGACATTGATCATTTCAAGCAGATCAACGACACCCACGGCCATGCCGCCGGCGACAAGGTGCTGATGGAATTTGCCGCCACGCTGGAAGGGCGGATGCAAGCCGATTGGCTTCTGGCCCGCATCGGCGGCGAGGAGTTTGCCTGCCTCATCCCGAACGTCGGGACCAGCGATGCGGCCGACATCGCCGAGGCCATGCGCCGGGCCGTCGAATGCCTGCACACGACGATCGACGGAAGGTTCGTTCCAGTTGCCGTCAGCATCGGGGTGGCCGCGACCGACGAGGTGGCATCGAGTCTCGATCCCTTGCTCGCGGCAGCCGACCTCGCGCTCTATCAGGCGAAAGCCGATGGCCGAAACGCCGTGCGTATCCATCGGCCGGGCCAGTACTTGCGTGATCTGCTCACGCAGGACCAGGCGACACCCGTTGCCGCGAATGAGGCGGCCCCCTCCGGGCGCTCGTCGCGGGCCAAGAGACGTAGCTGAACACGGCATGTGGTTTCCCCCGGTGGCGGATGTCTTCTACGCGTGGCGGTCCGGCGCTAGGATCCGGGCCGGTCACGGGAAAGCCAGGAGGAGCGCGGCTATGCGCGGTGCGGTCAAGGCGACCATCGTCGGTTCGGTGACATTGGCCGCTGCATGCGCGGCTTTTATTCTCTATAAAACGGAAATGGCTCCCTTCCGTTCTCCATCGCTTGAAGATTTCCCGGTCCAGGGCATCGACGTCAGCCATCATCAGGGCGAGATCGACTGGCGGAAGGTCGCGGCCCTTCCCAATGTCCGCTTTGCCATCATCAAGGCGACCGAGGGCGGCGATTTCAGGGATCGCAGGTTTGCGGAAAACTGGAGGCAGGCGAAGGATGCCGGTCTTGTGCGCGGCGCTTACCACTTCTTCACCTTCTGCCGACCGGGGCGAGATCAGGCCCGGAACGTCATCGCCACGGTTCCAAGGGAGGAGGGGACGCTGCCGATCGCGGTCGACATCGAGTTTCATGGAAATTGCGACAAGGTGCCGACGGTCGACGAGCTGGCGGGTGAACTGAACGCCTTCATGGATGGGATCAGGGGTACGTTCCCGCAAAAGCCGATCTTCTATGTGACGCAGGACTTCCGCGACCGCTATCTGAAGGGCAACGAGCCGCTTTTTCCGGAGCATTATCTCTGGCTCCGAAGCATTTCCCGGGAGCCGGAGCAGGAAGGTTGCAAAGAATGGTCCATCTGGCAGTTCGCCGATAACGGCATCCTCGACGGCATAGAGGGGCCGGTGGACTTGAACGTCCTATGCCCCTCGGAAGCGGGATTTTCCCATCTCTTTGCGCCTGTCGCCGAGAACAACTGAGATCAGTTCGCCACCTGCGCCTTGGGTTTCAGCGGCAGCAGGCCAAGCACCAGCGAACAGCCGGCGATGATGACCGCTGCGCCGACAAGCTGCATCGCCGTCAGCTGTTCGCCAAGCACCAGTGCCCCGATCACGACGGCAACGACAGTTACCGCAAATTCGACGCTGATCGTGCGGGTGGCGCCGATGCGGCTGACGAGGCCAAAATAGGCGACATAGGTGAGCGAACTCATGACCCCGGCGAGTACGACGAGATAGAGGTAATCGATTGCGGCGGGCGAGGTGGGAACCGGGACGAAATAGACCAGTGGCAAGGTCAGCAGCCCGCCCCATAGGAAGGAGCCTACGGTGACCTCCCATGCGCCGGTGTTGCGCAGGTAACGGCTGGCATAATTGCTGCCGAACGCGGCCGAGAAGGTGGAAAACAGCATTCCTAGGCAGCCGAGCAGGAAGGAGGCATCGATCGGAACCGCGGGGAAACCCACGAGCATAACGATGCCGACCGTGCCGAGCAGCAGGCCCACGACGCGCGGCGGCGTGATGCGCTCTATGCCCCATAGCTGCCCGATAATCATCGAAAACAGGGGAATGGCGGCAACGAAGATCGCGGCCATGGCGGTGCCGATCAACGGCGTGGAATAGGAAAGGCCAATGAGCTGCCCCGCAACCGTGGTCGCGCCAACGATCAAAAGCGGCAGCCAGCCGACGCTGAAATCCAGTTTGCGCCGGGTAAGCTTGGCCGCGGCCAGTAGGATGAGGCCTGCAAGGAAGCAGCGGAACGTGACCGCGCCGATCCAGCCGAAGGCATGAACGACTTTCAGCAGCAACAGGAATGACATACCCCAGGCAATCGCGAGGAAACTATAGGCTGCGATGTCTCTGGGTTGCATGGGAAACTCTGCAAGGCGGTTGGGACGGCCGTCGGATCGCCCTCGATGGGCTCACTCCGGCAGGCGGTAGTCGACGATCCTGTTCTCGCGGACGACGAAAAGCTTGCCCGTTTCCGTCTGATCCGGTCCGCAAAGCGGCAGAAGCTTTGCGGCGACCTCGGAGGGGTGCGGCAGGGTTTCCGGATCCTCGCCCGGCACCGCCTGGGCGCGCATTGCAGTGCGGGTTGCGCCGGGGTCGATCGAGAGGATGCGTAGCGGCAACCGCTGCGTCTCGGCTGCCCAGGTGCGGGCAAGCGCTTCGACGGCAGCCTTCGATACCGAATAGGCGCCCCAGAACGGGCGGCACTTGTGGGCCGCGCCGGAAGACAGGATCAGCGCGCGGCCGGCATCGGACTTGCTGATCAGCGGAGCGACCGACCGGATTAGCCGCCATGTCGCAGTAACGTTGATGTTCATCACCTTTTCGAACACCTTGGCCTCGATGTGATCGACTGGCGAGATGACGCCGAGCACGCCGGCATTGGCGACGAGAATGTCGAGCTTGCCCCAACGTTCATGGATCGAACCACCGAGCGCATCGATTGCGTTCATGTCAGCGAGATCGAATGGCACGAGCGTAGCCGAGCCGCCGGCCTTCTTGATTGCGTCGTCGAGTTCTTCAAGCCCGCCGACAGTGCGCGCGCAGGCGATGACATGAGCACCGGCCTTCGCCAGTTCGAGCGCGGTAAAGTAGCCGATGCCCCGCGAAGCGCCGGTGACGAGCGCGATGCGGCCCTTCAGGTCAACTGTCATGATATGCCTGTCTCTTGTCTCTGGCGTTCAGCCGTTGCTGGCGAGCATCGAGAGCTTGTTGCCCATCGCTTCGCCGTTCTTGTCGAGAAGACGGGTCGGATAGTCGCCGGTGAAATAGTGATCGGTGAACTGCGGCCGGGCCGCATTGCGATCCTCGCCGCCGACGGCGCGGTAGAGGCCGTTGATCGACAGGAAGGCGAGCGAATCGACGCCGATATACTTCGCCATGGCTGCGACGTCCGCATACTGGTTGGCGAGCAGCTTGTCCGCATCCGGCGTGTCGATGCCGTAGAAGTCTGGATAGAAGATCATCGGCGAGGCGACGCGCAGATGCACTTCCTTCGCGCCGGCTTCGCGGATCATCTGCACGATTTTGAGCGAGGTCGTGCCGCGCACGATGCTGTCGTCCACCAGCACTACGCGCTTGCCTTCGATCATCGCACGGTTGGCCGAATGCTTCAGCTTTACACCGAAGGCGCGGATCTGCTGGGTCGGCTCGATGAAGGTGCGGCCCACATAGTGGTTGCGGATGATGCCGTATTCGAAAGGAATGCCGCTCTGCTGGGCGTAGCCGAGTGCCGCCGGCGTGCCGCCATCGGGAACCGGCACGACGACATCACCCTCAACCGGGGCTTCCTTGGCGAGGTTGCTGCCCATGTTCTTGCGCGTCGTATAGACGTTACGACCGCCAACGATCGAGTCCGGCCGGGCGAAGTAGACATATTCGAACAGGCAGAGCCGCTCCGGCTGGGTTTTGCTTGGCTTGCGGGCATCGACGGTGATCGAGCCGTCCGGCTGTATCTCGCAGATGATGACTTCGCCGTTCTCGACGTCACGGATGAACTTGGCGCCGATGATGTCGAGCGCACAGGTTTCCGAGCAGAAGATCGGCTTGCCGTCGAGTTCGCCCATGACGAGCGGACGGATGCCGATCGGATCGCGGGCGGCGATGAGCTTGGTGCGCGTCATCGCCAGCATGGAATAGCCGCCCTCCATCTGCCGGATGGCGTCGATGAAGCGGTCCGATGTGGAGGAGTGGCGTGAGCGGGCGATCAGGTGAAGCACGACTTCCGTGTCGGAGGTCGACTGACAGATGGCGCCGGTGGCGATGATCTGGCGGCGCAGCGTCAGGCCGTTTGTGAAGTTGCCGTTATGGGCGATGGCGATGCCGCCTTCTTCCAGCTCGGCGAACAGCGGCTGCACGTTGCGCATGGCGACTTCGCCGGTGGTGGAGTAGCGCGTATGGCCGATCGACATGCTGCCGGGCAGGCGAGCGAGCGTTGCCGGATTGGTGTAGTGGTCACCGACGAGGCCCATATGGCGTTCCTGATGGAACCGCTTGCCGTCGAAGGAAACGATACCGGCTGCTTCCTGCCCGCGATGCTGCAGGGCATGCAGGCCGAGCGCCGTGAGGGTCGCGGCGTCGGGATGGCCCAAAATGCCGAACACCCCGCACTCTTCATGCAGGGTGTCGTCATCGAGACCGAATGCGAAATCGGAATGGGTGGACTGGATCATCGAAGCTCGCCTTTGCTCGCACGGGACAGCTGCAATCTGGAATGCGTTACCACGGCGGCACCGGTCTGTCCCGATCCGGCTGCCTCCGTCATGCGAATTCTTGCGCGGCCGATGGCCGCGCCGTGTCAGTTGCTGGTGGCGGGTGCCGGTGCGTCTTCGGCGGGTGCCTGTTCGCCCGGAGCCTGCTCTGCCGACGGTTCGCCTGCCGACTCTTCCTTGCCGAGGATGCGCGCGCGGATCTGCGGCTCGATATCCTCCGGCAATACTGCCTCAAGTTTTCCGACGAGACCATCCAGGAACGGCTTCGTCTTGGCATTGTTGACCCAGTCGGGCCGGTGCTTCACATCGACCAGCCAGTTCCAGAAGGCGACCGCGACGACAAGCAACAGAATACCGCGTGCGGCGCCGAAGAGAAAGCCGAGCGTTCGGTCGAGTGCGCCGATACGGCTATCGATGATGAAGTCGGCAATCCGGGTCGTGATGAACGAAATAACGATCAGCGCGATGAGGAAGATTGCGCCTGCGGAACCGGCGATCGCGATGCGATCGTCGCTCGTGTAGTTTTTAACGTAGGGCACCAGGATCGGATAGAGATAGTAGGCGGCGGCTACCGCGCCTGCCCAGCTCGCGATCGAGAGCACTTCGCGTGAAAAGCCGCGTACCATGGCGAGTACGGCGGAAAACAGAACGACGCCGATGACAATACCGTCGAAAATCGTAATGGGCATTAATACCAACTCCAAGAGTTGCAGGCAGGGCCTGCATCAAGTCACCGTCATCACCGTCTTCGGCACGCAAGGCATATTGCCCCATTCCGTCAGTCGCCGTCCTGCTGCTCCTGGCGGGCCTTCAGCCGGGAACCGGCGATCCGCGCCACAAGATCCGGCAGGCTTTCCACCTCTTTCCACTTTCCCGCCCCGCCTTTCGGCAGTTCGGACGAGGCCGTGGGCAGAACCGCAGACGAGAAGCCGAGCTTCTCCGCTTCCTTCAGCCGCTGAGCCGTATGCGCAACCGGCCTGACGGCACCCGACAGGCTGACTTCGCCGAAATAGACGCAATCGGCCGGAAGGGCAAGACCGGCCAGCGAGGAAACCAGCGCCGAGGCGATCGCCATATCCGCAGCAGGCTCTGAGATGCGGTATCCGCCGGCAACATTCAAGTACACGTCGTGCTGACCGAGCCTCACGCCGCAATGGGCTTCCAGCACGGCGAGGATCATGGCGAGCCGCGAACTGTCCCAGCCGACCACCGCGCGGCGCGGCGTGCCGAGCGTCGTCGGAGCGACCAGTGCCTGCACCTCGACCAGAACGGGGCGGGTGCCCTCCATGCCGGCGAAAACTGCCGCACCCGGGGCTTTCTCGTTGCGCTCGCCGAGGAAGAGTTCGGAAGGGTTGGCGACTTCACGCAGCCCCTTGTCGGACATCTCGAACACGCCGATTTCATCGGTCGGTCCGAAGCGGTTCTTCACCGTGCGCAGGATGCGGTAGTGGTGGCCGCGGTCGCCCTCGAAATAGAGAACTGCGTCGACCATGTGCTCGACGACGCGCGGGCCGGCGATCTGTCCGTCCTTGGTGACGTGGCCGACCAGCACCATGGTTGCGCCCGTCTGCTTGGCGAAGCGGATCATCGCCTGCACGCCGGTGCGGACCTGCGTGACAGTGCCGGGAGCCGATTCGGCCGTGTCGCTCCACAGGGTCTGGATGGAATCGATGATGACGAGATCCGGGCGCTTACCCTCTGATATCGTTGCGAGAATGTCCTCTACATTGGTCTCCGCAGCAAGCAGCACATCCGTCTGCGCTGCGTCGAGACGTTGCGCACGAAGCCTGACCTGCGCGACCGCTTCTTCACCCGAAACATAGATGACGCGATGGCCCTTGCGCGAGAGCGCGGCGGCCGCCTGCATGAGAAGCGTCGACTTGCCGATGCCGGGATCGCCGCCGATCAGCACGGCCGAACCGCGCACGAAACCGCCGCCGGTGGCGCGGTCGAGTTCGCTCATGCCGGTGGGAATGCGGGGCGCTTCCTCGATCTCGCCGGAAAGAGAAGTGAGCGTCACCGGGCGGCCCTTCTTCGGCGCCTTGCCGGGCCCCGAGCCGATGCCGCCCATCGGATCTTCCTCGACGATGGTGTTCCACTCGCCGCAGCCGTCGCACTTGCCGGCCCAGCGGCTATGAACGGTTCCGCAATTCTGGCAGATGAATTGAGTCTTGGCCTTCGCCATCAGGAGGCTTCCCGCGTTTCGTTCAGGGAGAACAAAGAGTGAATATTCGTTTTCCAGTTAGGACAAACGACGGAAAGATACAAGTCACCCGGTAGTGATCACTCCGTTTCGTTATAATGACGCTCGTAACGCAGCCCGACAGAGGTCAAAAGTTCGTAACCGATCGTTCCGGCGGCGCGCGCCACGTCGTCGAGCGGCATGCTGGGGCCGAAGAGCTCGATATAATCGCCGGCGGCAATCGCGTTGGCGGGAACGTCGGTCACGTCGAAGATCGTGAGATCCATGGTCACGCGTCCCGCGACCGGCACATTGTGGCCGGCGATAAAGCCGTAGGCGCCGGCAAGACCGGTCTGGCGCAGGCCGACGCCGCTGCCGGAAGCAGAGCGCTGATAGCCGTCCGCATAGCCGGCGGAAGCGATGGCAAGGCGGCTGTCGCGGGCAAGTTTCAGGCTCGCGCCATAGCTCACGCTCTCGCCCGCCTTCGCCTCGCGGATCTGCAGGATGCGGGCTTCCGCCTTGATCGTCGGGCGCATCGGATTGGCCACGCCGCTGACAGCTTCGCCGCCATATATGGCGATGCCGGGGCGGGTGAGGTCGAAGTGATATTCCGGGCCGAGGAAGATTCCAGCAGAAGCTGAAAGGCTTGAATCGATGCCTTCGAAAGCTGCGCTAACCTGCCGGAATGATTCAAGCTGTTGGCGGTTCATCGGAGAGGAGGGATCGTCCGCGCAGGCGAGGTGGCTCAGCACAAGCACCGGCGAGAAACTCGCCGGCCGGGATACGTCGTCGGCGAGCGCCAACGCTTCCTCGATGGACAGGCCGAGACGGTTGAAGCCCGTGTCGACATGCAGCGCGCAGGGGTGGTCGCCATGTTCCGCCACGGCGGACATCCAGAAAGCGAGCTGTTCTTCCGAGGCGAGAACCGGCACGAGATCGTAATCGAAGAAGAAGTGTTCGGCGCCCGGCCAGATGCCGGACAGCACGAAGATCCGCGCTTCCGGCGCATAGGCCCGGAGCGTGGCACCCTCCGCCGGTACGGCCACGAAGAAATCGCGGGCGCCGGCGTGATAGAGAGTGCGGCCGACATCCTCGATGCCGAGTCCGTAGGCGTCCGCCTTGACCACGGCGGCGGCGCGCGCTTTGCCGGATCGCTTCGCCATGTCGCGCCAGTTGTTGGCAACGGCAGTGAGGTCGATGGTCAGACGCGTGGGGGCGGCGAGAAATTCGTCGGAGGCTTCGGAAAGGTCAAAGGGGTCGGTCATTTTTGAAAAATGCATGTCTGTTGAGGGAGTGGCGGGACCCTATCACTTTTCTTCAAGACTGGAACGGCCGAAGGCGCTAATATTTGGCGATGCACAATATCTCTCAGGCACAAGCCGTCAACGACATGCCGCTGACGAAGATCGAGGCGACGCGCTTCTGGCGCGACGAGCGATTTGGCGACATGGAATGCCTGACCGCCACGTTCCAGACCCACGAATACGCGCCGCATTCCCACGAGACCTTTTCGATCGGCGCCATCGAGGCCGGAAGCCAGATCGCGCGGATCCGCGGCAGCCGAGAGGAAACGGGTCCCGGCCATCTTTATCTCATCAACCCGGAAGTCGTGCACGACGGCGTGCCGGGAGACAGCGGCTATCGCTACAGGATGATCTATCCGGGCGAGGCGCTGTTTCGCGAGGTGTTGGAAGACGTGACGGGCAGGGCCTGCCACACCACTCCGGCTTTCTCTCGGGAATTGCCGTTTGACGGAGAACTGGCGCAGGCCTTCAACGACGCCCACCGGCAGCTTGAGGAAAAATCCGGCGCGCTGGAGGCAGAGGAGGGGATGTTCCGAATGCTGGCCACGATCTTCGCCCGTTACGGCAGCCACAGCATTACCCCGATCGACACGCGCGAGCGGACCGCGATATCGCGCGCCCGCGATTATCTCACCGAGAATTTCGCTTCCGATATCGGGCTGGAAGAGGTGGCCGAGGTTGCCGGGCTATCGAGGGCGCATCTGATCCGGGCTTTCCGCAAGGAATTTCACATCACACCCCATGCTTTCCTGACGGATGTCCGTGTCCGTCAGGCGCGCATGCTGCTCAGGCTCGGCCGTCCCATCGCCGAGGTCGCCTTCGATTGCGGCTTTGCCGATCAGGCCCACTTCAGCCGGCATTTCAAATCCCGCATCGGCGTCACTCCCGGCCAGTTCCGCGTCGCCTGACGCGCCGAAAGTGCTTCGCGAGCGGTCAGGCGGCTTCCGGCTGACTGTTTTCCTCGATGAAGCGGGTGCGGTATTCGGTCGGGCTGAGGCCGAGCTTTCGCCTGAAGTGGTGGCGGAGCGTATGGGCCGAGCCGAAGCCGACGGCGCTGGCGATCTCCTCCATGCGCGCCGCCCCCTGGCAGAGAAGCTGCCTTGCGGCGGCGACCCGTTCGGCGATGATCCAGTCGCCGGGTGTCGCGCCGGTCGCCTCGGTGAAGCGGCGAAGAAATGTCCGGCTGCTCATGCGGCACTCTTTCGCCATGTCCCCGATCGTCCATTCGCGGACGAGCGACGCCCTGATCGTGTCGAGCAGGGGGGCGATTTCGCTGCCTTCGCGCCGGGCGACCGGTCGTTCGAGAAACTGCGCCTGCCCACCCGTCCGATGAGCCGGCATGACGAGCCGGCGCGCAACTGAATTGGCCGCGGCGGCCCCGAAATCGCGCCTGACGATCTCGATCAGCAGATCGATGCCGGCAGCGCTCCCCGCCGCGGTGAAGATGCCGCCATGGGACCGGTAGAGCGAAGCTTCATCGACAGTCAGTGAGGGATATCGGTTTCGCAGCGTATCCGCATAGCGCCAGTGGGTTGTTGCCACGCCGTTGTCCAGCAAGCCCGTTGCGGCGAGAACGAAGGCGCCGGAGCAGAGTGAAACGAGACGCGCGCCGCGCGCATGGGCGGCGCGAAGCCGTTCGCACAGCCCGTCCGAAACGGCGCTGCCGATACTCCGCCAGCCCGGCACGACAATGACATCGGCTTCTTCCAGCAGTTCCGGTCCCGCATCCGCCGTTACCACCAACCCGCCATGGGCGCGCATCGGGCCTTCATCGACGGCGCAACTGGAAAAACGGTACCAGCCCGGTCCCATCTCCGGGCGACTGAGGCCGAAGATCTCCGTCACGATACCGAATTCGAAAGTGCACAACCCGTCATAGACGAGGGCAACGACGAGAGGGCCGCTAAGGGGAGTATTTGTGTTCGTAGGGCTTGTCATGATCTTTACGCTTATTGTCAATCTTGCCAGTTTGCAACGGATGGCTTTCGTTCGATGTTTGCCGCATCGAAAGGAGACCACACCGATGACCACCGCCGTAACCGCCGTAAAGCCCGCGCCAAGCGACATCGCCCGCGAACACTTTGCCGCCGAATTTTCCTTTGAGACCGATTGCTGGGACGTCCATGACAGCATGGCGAAAGGAGCGGATTTCGTGCTGCTCGACGTTCGCGGCCCGGCACTTTATGCGAAGGGGCATGTTCCCGGTGCGATCAGCCTGCCGCATGGCAAGATCACCGCCCATCGCATGTCGCAATGGCCTGACGATACGATCTTCGTGACCTATTGCGCTGGCCCCCACTGCAACGGCGCCGCCCGTGGCGCATTGCGGCTGGCCGAACTCGGTCGCCCCGTAAAGATCATGGTAGGCGGAGTAACAGGCTGGCTCGACGAGGGCTTCGAATTGGAAAGAGCTGTGGCGGCGTGATGCTGTTCCGGTCTCAAAACAGAAAGAGGCGCCTGTGGGCGCCTCTCTATGGACTGTCGATCTGCCCGGGAAAGGCGGCGGCAGAAGAGGTTGCCGCTCAGCCCCGCCTCAGGGCTCTTCGTACTGGGTGAAGCTCGGCTCCGCGAGGTCGGCAAAGCGGGTGAACTCGGCCTGGAAGGCGAGCTTCACGGTGCCTGTCGGTCCGTGGCGCTGCTTGGCGATGATGACGTCCGCCGTGCCTTTGACCTTTTCCATGTTGGCTTCCCACTCGGCATATTTCGGGTCGGCGGGATCGCGTGGCTCCATGTTCTTCACATAGTACTCTTCGCGGAACACGAAGAGCACCACGTCGGCGTCCTGTTCGATCGAGCCGGATTCACGAAGGTCGGAGAGTTGCGGGCGCTTGTCGTCGCGGCTTTCCACCTGACGGGAGAGCTGTGAGAGCGCGATGATCGGAACGTTCAGTTCCTTGCCCAGCGCCTTCAGGCCCGTGGTGATGGCGGTGATTTCCTGAACGCGGTTCTCTCCGGACTTGCCGGTGCCGGTCATCAGCTGAACGTAGTCGACCACCAGGCAATCGAGACCGCGTTGGCGCTTCAGGCGGCGCGCGCGCGCTGCAAGCTGCGCAATCGAGATACCGCCGGTCTGGTCGATGAAGAGCGGCACCTTCTGCATGGTCTGCGAGAAGCCGACCAGCTTTTCGAATTCGTGCTCGGTGATATCGCCTCGGCGGATCTTGGAGGAGGAGACTTCCGTCTGCTCCGACATGATACGGGTGGCGAGCTGTTCGGAGGACATTTCGAGCGAGTAGAAGCCGACGACGCCGCCGTTCTTGGCCTTGAAGTTGCCGTCGGGCATGACTTCGGGCTCATAGGCGGCTGCGATGTTCCAGGCGATGTTGGTTGCGAGCGAGGTCTTACCCATGCCCGGACGTCCGGCGAGGATGATCAAGTCGGAGCGCTGCAGACCACCCATCTTGCCGTCGAGCGACATGATGCCGGTGGAGATGCCCGAGAGGTTTCCGTCGCGTTCGAAGGCGGCACCCGCCATGTCGACGGCGAGAGCCACGGCGTCGTTGAACGACTGGAAGCCGCCGTCGTAGCGGCCGTTCTCGGCGAGCGCGAAGAGCCGCCGTTCCGTATCCTCGATCTGTGCCTGCGGCGGCATGTCCAGCGGCGCGTCATAGGCGATGTTGACGACGTCCTCGCCGATGGTGATCAGCGAGCGGCGAAGCGCAAGGTCGTAGATCGCGCGGCCGTAATCCTCGGCGTTGATGATGGTGACGGCTTCGGACGCGAGGCGGGCGAGATACTGCGCCACGGTCAGGTCGCCGACCTTTTCATCCGATGGCAGGAAGGTCTTGATGGTGACGGGGTTGGCCGTCTTGCCCATGCGAATGATCTCCGAGGCGACCTCGAAGATCTTGCGGTGCAAGGGCTCGTAAAGATGCTCGGCTTTCAGAAAGTCCGAAACGCGATAATAGGCGTCGTTGTTGACGAGGATGGCGCCGAGCAGCGCCTGCTCGGCCTCGATGTTGTTGGGAGCTTCCCGATAGAGCGGCTCGGCCGGCTTGATGGGAGCAATCTTGCGCGCAGTGTCGTTCATTGCGGGCTACCGTCTTTTCTCTTCGAAACGTCGATCAACAAAAAAACCGGTTTGTCGAGTGCTCGCCCAAGAGTCAACGACATCACGGCAACACGCGGGCGCAAAGCGCCGAACGGGCGCTGTCGGGGCGGTTGTCCCTCTTATCCACAGGCGACAGGAAATCGGCTCGCGAACGATGGATTCCGCTTGCGTCGCCCGGGACGCGAATCAGCACGACATGGTGGCAAATATAGCGCGCAAAGAGATCTGCCATGCAGAAATTTCACGGCTCCACTCTTGAGAAATGTCAAGTTTAAAGTTATGTAGTATGACAATAGTTAGGGTGCTAATTATAATATGACCGATCAATTAAACCGCTCCGGGATCCAGCGCCTGCTGATCCATGAAATGGCAGCCTTCAGTCGCAAGCTGAGGGTACAGTTCGATATTGCCGTCCGGCAAAAGGGGCTGACCCTTCCGCGGGCGAGGGTGCTGTTTGCGCTTTCTGTCCGTCAGGGCATGACCCAGAGCGAGCTTGCCGCCGAACTCGATATCGAAACGCCGACCCTTGTGCGCCTTCTCGATTCCATGGCGGAAAGCGGCCTTGTCGAGCGTCGCGCGATGGAAGGGGATCGCCGGGTCAAGCAGATCTACATGACGTCGGACGGTGAGCGGTTGGCCGACGAAATGAACCTCTTTGCCGACGAGTTCCGTTCCGAGCTGACCGTCGGCCTGAATGACGACGAACTCAAGGTGGCCCAAACCGTGGTGCACCACCTCTTCGCCCGGCTGCTGGCCATGGGCGCCGGCGCAGGAGGCGAAAGTGAGTAGCGTCGCAAGCCTTTCCGACGAGCCGGTGTCTGCTTCGGTTCCGCGCACGAGCACCACCGACGCGCCGCAGGCGGCAGATGCAGCCAGCACGAGCGCGCCTGCCACTGCGCAGCCTCCAGCCGAAGCGCCGGCACCCACGCCATTTTTCGTCATGTCGCAGACGCGGGCCTTGGCTTACTTTCTGTCCTCGACGCTGCTCGCCCTGCTGCAGGGCCTGAACATGAACTTCGCGTCGGTGAACCTCTACCAGTTGCAGGGTTCGCTTCATGTCACCGTCAACGAGGCCATATGGCTGACGGCGGCCTACATGGCGCCTTACGCCAGCATGTCGCTGGCGCTGGTTCGCATCCGCAATCACTTCGGCCTGCGTCGCTTCGCCGAGATCAGCATCGCCGTCTTCGTGTTGGCCTCTTTGCTGAACCTCGCGGTCAATGACCTGAACTCGGGCATCGTCGTACGCTTCATCAGCGGCATGGCGGCTGCACCTCTGTCCTCGCTCGCATTCTTTTATATGCTGGAGCCGTTTCCGAGGGAGAGGAAGTTTGCCTATGGCCTGCCGCTTGCGCTGGCCAACACCTCAATCTCCGCACCGCTGGCGCAGCTCGTCTCTCCCCATCTCATCAACTTCGGCGGCTGGCAGGGGCTCTACACCTTCGAACTCGCCATGGCACTTATGGCCTTTCCGATCATCTACCTGCTGCCACTGACACCGCTTCCCCATGGCAAGGTCATCGAGAAGCTCGATTTCCTGAGCTATCCGCTGCTGGGAATTGGATTCGGCTGTATTGCGGTAACGCTCGCCGTCGGCCGTCTCTACTGGTGGTTCGAGGCGCCGTGGATCGGCATGCTGCTGGCGGTCGCCTGCGCTTCGCTGACGGCACATGTGCTGATCGAGCTCCAGCGCGAAAAACCGCTGGTCGATGTGCGCTGGCTGTTGACCCGCGACAACATCCATCTTGGTCTTGTGCTGCTGGTCTTCCGTGTCATTGCTTCCGAACAGAGCAGCGTTGCAGTCAACTTCTTCACCAATCTCGGCCTGACCAACGATCTGATGCCGCGCCTCTATGTCATCATGATCCTGTCGGGGCTTGCAGGCGCCTGGAGCTGCTGTTTCTTCCTGCGGAAGAACTGGATCGCCGGCTCGCACATCTTCGCGCTCGTGCTGATGGCCCTGGGCGCCTTCATGGATTCCCATGCGACGAGCCTGACACGACCGGAACAGATGTATCTGAGCCAGGCCATGGTCGCTGCCGGTGCGGCGATGTTCCTGCCGACGGCCATGGCCAAGGGTTTCGGCACGGCTCTGGTCAAGGGGCCGCAATATGTTCTGACCTTCCTGGTGATCTTCCTGTTCACGCAGTCGATCGGCGGCCTCATCGGCTCCGCGGTGTTCGGCACCTTCATGCAGATCCGCCAGCGCGTTCACCTGCAGGCGCTTCTCGAAAACTTCGTGCTCATCGACCCCATGGTCGCGGCGCGGGTGCAGACCTATGCGACAGCCTACGGCAAGGTGGTCACCGACAAGCTTGCCGCCAATTCCCAGGGGATTTCCGCGGTCTACCAGACGATAAGCCGTGAATCCTACGTGCTCGCATACAACGATACCTTCTTCCTGATCTCGATGGTTGCCGTCGCGGCACTCGTCGCGTTGATCGCCCATCTCTCCTTTAATCTCGCCAAGAAACGCATCACGGACGCCGTCCGCCGGCCAGCCGTTGCCCAATGAGCCTGTCATGACAAATATCCTGCGTTCCCCCTTTGCAGTCGCTGCTCTCCTCGTCGGTGCGTCCGGCGTCGCCCTCTCGCTTTACTCGTGGCATCTTCCGCCCTTCAGGACCTCGGTCGAAACCACCGACAACGCCTATGTCCGCGGTTACGTGACGGTGCTTGCACCACAGCTCAGCGGCGATGTCGCCGAGGTTGCCGTGCAGGACTTCCAGGAGGTGAAGACGGGTGACCTGCTGGTCAGGATCGACGATCGGATCTACACGCAGAAACTCGAACAGGCGAAGGCAAGCCTTGCCATGCAGAAGGCGACGCTCGCCAACTCGTATCAGGACGAGATGTCGGCCCGCGCCTCGGTTGGTTCGGCGGAGGCGGAGCTTAAGAGCACGCAGGCGGCGCTTGCTAACGCCGAGGCCAATTGGGACCGCAGCCAGAGGCTTGTCGGCAAGGGCGTGGTGGCCGAAAGCTCAAGGGATAGCGATCGCTACGCGCTGGCGCAGGCCAAGGCCGGTGTCGCCAAGGCCGAGGCCGCAATCGAGGTCGCACGCCAGAAGGTCGCGACCATTCTCGGCACGCGCGACTCGCTTGAGGCCTCCGTGGCGAACGCCGAAGCGACTGTGAAGCTTGCCGAGATCGATCTCGCCAACACCCGCATCGTTGCACCTCGCGACGGCAGGGTCGGTGAGGTCGGTGTCCGCCTCGGGCAGTATGTGACTGCCGGAACCCAGTTGACGACATTGGTGCCGAACGATGTCTGGGTCGTCGCCAATTTCAAGGAAACCCAGATCAATGGCCTGAAGCCCGGCCAGCCCGTGGTTTTTGCCGTCGATGCACTCGGCGGTACCGTTCTGCATGGGCATATCGAGCGCTTCTCGCCGGCAACCGGTTCAGAGTTCAGCGTCATCAAGACCGACAATGCGACGGGCAACTTCACGAAGATTGCCCAGCGCGTCGCAACCCGCATCAAGGTCGATCCGGGCCAGGAAGAAAGGGCGCATCTGTCGCCGGGCATGTCGGTGGTGGTCCGGGTCGACAAGTCGGTCTCTCCTGATGGCGCCATGACCGGCAGCCTCTGAGCCTTTCCTTCCCAGCCGCTCAAAAGAAAACGCCCGGTCCGTGAGGACCGGGCGTTTCGCAATGCCCCGAAGGGCGGATTGCTTATTCTTCGTCGCCGTCGCGATCTGCATCCGGATCGAAGAAGTCTTCCGGACGAAGAGCGTCTTCGTCAACGCCGTAGATGGCGTCAGCGGAGGTGAGGCTTTCGCCCTTGATCTGACGCTCGGCTTCTTCGGCAGAACGGGCAACGTTGATTTCAACGGCGATTTCGACTTCGGCATGCAGGTGCATGGTCACCTTATGCAGGCCGATGGTCTTGATCGGGTGGTTGAGCTCGACCTGGTTACGGCCGATGTTGAAGCCTTCGGCAGCCAGTGCCTCGATGATGTCACGGGCAGCAACCGAACCGTAGAGCTGGCCGGTTTCGCCAGCAGCGCGAACCATGACGAAGGTCTTGCCGTCGAGAACTTCGGCAACCTTCTGGGCTTCCGACTTGCGCTCGAGGTTACGGGCTTCGAGCGTTGCGCGCTCGGCTTCGAAACGGACCTTGTTGGCTGCGTTGGCGCGAAGTGCCTTGCCGAGCGGCAGCAGGTAGTTACGTGCAAAGCCGTCGCGGACCTTTACGGTCTCGCCCATCTGGCCGAGCTTGGCGATGCGTTCGAGAAGAATGACTTGCATTGCATTGTTCCTTTCAGTTTGAGTTCACGAATTTGGGTTGTCCGAGCCGGTGCCGGGGACAGTCGGCGTAAGAGCCACGGTCCGCCGCGTGTCGGCGAGACCGAGAATGAACACGATGAAAGCCGGGAAAAGCATCATCATCGAGAGATAGACGAGGATCAGCGCCGGTACGCGCCAGTCCTTGCCACGGGTACGCAGGTGCAGCGAGGCGAATCCGCTGATCAGGAATCCCGCGCCGAAGGTGCCACAGAGCGTCGCGCCGATCAGGGCAGGGGTTCCGCCGGCAAAGCAGCCGAGGATGCCGGCGAGGAAGACAAACAGCGCGTTGCGGTTCATCCTGAGAGCCGAGGGAATGTCTTCCCGCGGACGCAACGCTCGGCCGGAAGCGGAAACGATCCGAGTGGCGATGTAATAGGCGGCAAACAGCATCATCACCCACGTGCCGCCCTGAACGATCGGAATGCCCAAAAGCGTGACGCTTTTCAAACGCGCCACTTCTTCGGCGGTTGTCGCAATCGCCGGGTTCTGCTCGTTCATGGTGGACACAACCAGATCGACGATCTGGTCGGTCAGTTCCGGGCCGTAGCCGATCATGATGCCGACAAGGATGACGGCGAGCGTCACAAGCGCACACAGGTGCAGCAGGATGTCGGATAGCGGGTACCAGGCCGTGAGGTGCGCCGGGCCGCCGATTTCCGATGCCGGGCGGGCGAGGTTGGAAAGATGGGCAAGCCAGCCCGCCGGCAGCAGCATGAAAGCTGCCATGATGAGGGCGAATATCGGTGAGACCGCAATGGCGCCGATCAAGGACGCGACGGCGATGGCGACGATTGCCGTACGATTTCCCCAGCCGAGGCCGACGATCAGGATGGGCATGGCCGATGCGGCATAGAGAACGGAAGACAGGAACGGCTGCGCGTTCGCGCCCAGCACCAGCAGGGCGGCGGTCATGCCGGCAATGATGCCGGTCAGCAGCAATTGTCCATTCACCTGTTTCACGTTCGCTGTCCTGCTACATCAAGCAGTTAGGGGAAAATCCGGAATCAGATCCTGAGTTCCGTGCCCCAACATGGGATTTCACCTGAAGACGCTCAGACTTCGCTTGAAGTTCGGCTCTTCCGGTATGAGTTCCGATCCGCGCCCAACGCGGAAGGGAGAAACTGCCCTCCGGTCCAGGACCGGAGGGCAGAAAATCGTAATTAGGCTACGACGTACGGCAGCAGGCCGAGGAAGCGGGCGCGCTTGATCGCCTGGGCGAGTTCGCGCTGCTTCTTCTGGGAAACAGCCGTGATGCGGGACGGAACGATCTTGCCGCGCTCGGAGATGTAGCGCTGCAGGAGACGAACGTCCTTGTAGTCGATCTTCGGAGCGTTTGCGCCGGAGAAGGGGCACGTCTTGCGACGGCGGTGGAACGGGCGGCGTGCCGGGGAGGAAGAAGCGTCAGCCATTGTCATATCTCCTTATGCACGGTCTTCGCGCGGACGGCGCGGGCCACGGTCGCCGAAGCCACCTTCGCGGCGCGGGCCACGATCGTCGCCTTCGCGGCGCGGACGGTCGTCACGGTCGCGCTTCTGCATCATTGCAGACGGGCCTTCTTCGTGGGCTTCGACAGCGATGGTCATGTAACGAAGAACGTCTTCGTTGATGCGCATCTGACGCTCCATCTCGTGGATAGCCGGTGCCGGAGCATCGATGTCCATGAGGGCGTAGTGAGCCTTGCGGTTCTTCTTGATGCGGTACGTCAGGGACTTGAGGCCCCAGTTTTCGATGCGCCCGACCTTGCCGCCGTTAGCTTCGATGACACCCTTGTACTGTTCTACGAGGGCGTCAACCTGCTGAGCGGACATATCCTGCCGGGCAAGGAATACATGTTCGTAAAGAGCCATGATAAGCTTGCCTTTCTTGCGGTTGTCATCACCCGGGATCCGGCGCTAAGCCTCAACGACTGCTCCTGATTGGGTATCCCCAAGGCAAGAAAAGCGTTTGATCGAGACGGTCGAGAGCGGAGACACGGGAGGCCGGAACCCTTCTGGTTCCTGCGGCGATCTTGCGAAAGCCTGCCCTCCGTTCAGCCACCAGCCATGAGACCGGGTGTTGTGAACAGCGCGCTTATACGCATTTTTGCCGGGAAGGCAAGGCCATCAGCGCATTTTGATGGCGACGATGTCGGGTTTGGTTCAGCCGACGTTCAATACGTAGTTGCCACTGTCGAGTGTCCAGCTGAAGTTCGAGGCGTCGCCATCGGTCAGCGTCAGGCTGATCTGGTCGTCCGAGCCGGCAACTTTCGCGGTCAGCGTATTGCCGCTGACGGAGATTGCGACGTCCTTGTCCGTCAGGCCGGAAAACCGGATCGACAATGCACCGTTGCTGGTGACGGTATCGGAGCCGTCGCCCTTGGCAAAGCCGTATTCGGCAACCGCATTACGGCCGGTCTGGGTGAACGTCACCGTATCGTCGCCGGTGCCGCCAGAAGCGTAGATGCGGTTGCCCTCGAGCGTCATGGTGTCGTTGCCGGCCCCGCCGTTCACGCCGCGAATGGTGTCGGCGGCCACCTTTATAATGTCGTCGCCACTGCCGCCATCGACGTCGAGCACCAGCTTGCTGGAGATGTTGATCGTGTCGTCGCCGTCGTCGCCATGGATGCCGTTGGCGACATCAGTGGAAATGTTGAAGGTGTCGTTTCCGGCGCCGCCGGAAATGTTCGCAACCCGGTCCGATCTCGCGGTGATCGTATCGTCGCCTGCGCCCATGTCGATTCCGTAGACGCTGCGGGTGTCCATCGTTAGCGTGTCCGCATCCGAGGTCCCGGTTGCGCCGGTGATATGGCCGAAGCTTTCGCTGACCGTGGTGCTGGTTTCAGCCCCGCCGGTATCCTTGCCGAGCGAGACGATCTCGATAATCCGCGCCATGGCGCGTTCGGCCACTTCGTTACGGACATAGCCGGCGTCGCTGTCGTTCTGCCAATCGCGTGAAGACGAGTTCTTGCCAGGCGTCAGTGGCGTGTTCGCGGTGAACAACTGCGTGACATACTGGCTGACATTCGAATTACGATAGAAGGCGTTGATGGCGCTCACGTCCGGACCCTGTCGATTGCATGGCCGTCTTCGCTGACCGCGAAGTAAGGCATGTCGTGTTCGCCATCATGTCGAACGATGCTTTAAGCTAAACCTAATCGCAAGTATCAGGCCCGGCCAGTCGATCCGCGGGAGGCGGTAAGCGAAAGGTAAATACTCGAATATCATTGCAACGGAAGCGGCCCGTTTGGACCGCTTCCGTGTGGCGTTTCTTTGCTCTGTTCAGGTCGCAGCGACAGTTTCAGATCGGCGCAGGATACTGGCGATGCACCTTGGCAATTTCCTTGAGGATCTCGTCGGAGAGCGTGAGGTCTGCTGCGCCGACATCGGTCTTCAACTGTTCCATGCTCGTCGCGCCGAAGATGACCGAGGTCATGAACGGGCGTGTGAGGCAGAAGGCGAGCGCCATCAGGGCCGGATCGATGCCGTGTTTCCGGGCGATGTCGACATAAGCGCGCACAGCCGGTTCCTGCAACGGCTGCAGCCGCCCGCCGAGGTCGCCATTGATCGCGCCGCGGGATCCGGCCGGCTTCTGGCCCCCGAGATATTTGCCGGTGAGAAGCCCTGCGGCGAGCGGCGAATAGGCGAGCAAGCCGACACCTTCATGGCAGGAGAGTTCGGCCAGATCGAGATCGAAGTGACGGTAGAGGAGATTGTACTCGTTTTGAATGGTGGCGACGCGGGGCAGGTCGCGCTCCTCGGCAAGCGTCAGGTATTTCTGCGTGCCCCAGGTGCTCTCGTTGGAAAGCCCGATGGCGCGGATCTTGCCGGCCTTGACGCAGTCATTCAGCGCTTCGAGCTTTTCGACCATGTCGGCAACAGTGTTCTCGCGATCCTGTTTGAAGGCGTCGAAGGTCCATGCCTGACGGAAATGGAAGTGCCCGCGATTGGGCCAGTGGATCTGGTAAAGGTCGATGTAATCGGTCTTGAGGCGCTTGAGGCTGGCGTCGACGGCTTCATGAATGGTGACGCCGTTGATCGGTCGCCCCTCACGGATCCACGGGCGGCCCGATCCGGCGATCTTGGTGGCGAGGATCAAATCCTTGCGCTTGCCGCTCTTTTCGATCCAGTTGCCGATATAGCTTTCGGTCAATGTATAAGTGGCGGCAGACGGTGGCGTGGTCGGATAAAGCTCTGCCGTGTCGAAGAAATTGATGCCCTGGTCGAATGCGTAGTCCATCTGCGCGAAGGCTTCTGCCTCGGTGTTCTGCGAACCCCAGGTCATCGTGCCCAGGCAGATTTCGGAAACGAAAATGCCGGTGCGGCCTAGTTGATTGTACTTCATGAAAATGATCTCGGACGATAGGAGGCGGGAGGAGGGGTGAGGATTGCCCTGGGCAAATCTAGGGCCGTTTTGCTGCAGTGCAAGCCCAAAGCGGGTGCTAACGAAGTCTGTGACGTATGCGGCGTTCGGGGCCCACGCACTTGACTCATGCGGCAAGAACGTCAATTGGAAAAGAAAAACGAAGGGTAAACACCCGATCCGAAGAAGGATAATCCAATGACTTTGGCATTTACGTTTCCGGGCCAGGGCAGCCAGGCCGTCGGCATGGGCAAGGATCTTGCCGATACGTATACGGAGGCGAAGGCCGTATTCGATGAGGTCGATGAGGCGCTCGGCGAGAAACTGTCCGCGACCATGTTCGACGGACCGGAGGACAAGCTGACGCTGACGGCCAACGCGCAGCCGGCGCTGATGGCTGTGTCCATGGCGGTCATTCGTGTTCTGGAAGCGCGGGGCCTCGACCTCAAGTCAAAGGTCTCCTACGTTGCCGGTCACTCGCTCGGCGAATATTCCGCTCTCTGCGCTGCCGGCACCTTCTCGCTGGCCGACACTGCCCGGCTTCTCCGTATTCGCGGCAATGCCATGCAGGCTGCGGTTCCGGTCGGCGAAGGCGCCATGGCCGCGATCATCGGCCTTGAGCACGGCGATGTCGAAGCCGTCTGCAAGGACGCATCCGCTCTCGGCTCCTGCCAGATCGCCAACGACAATGGCGGCGGCCAACTCGTCATTTCCGGCGCCAAGGCTGCCGTTGAAAAGGCGGCGGCACTTGCCAGCGAAAAGGGCGCCAAGCGCGCCATCATGCTGCCGGTTTCAGCACCCTTCCATTCGGCTCTCATGGCGCCCGCCGCAGACGCCATGCGCGAGGCGCTTGCCGGCGTTGAAAAGAAGAATCCCGTCGTGCCGCTGATCGCCAACGTGCGCGCCGCTCCCGTAACCGATGCCAATGAGATCGCCGCCCTGCTCGTCGAGCAGGTCACCGGCCAGGTCCGCTGGCGCGAGACGGTCGAGTGGTTCGGCCGGAACGGTGTCACGACGCTTTATGAACTGGGTTCGGGCAAGGTCCTGACGGGACTTGCCCGCCGCATCGACAAGAATGTCACGGGCGTAGCCGTCAATACGCCGGCCGATATCGATGCCGCGCTTGCGGCTCTTATCGGCTGACATCCGGAACCATCAGAACAAGGAACTCGCATCATGTTTGACCTGACCGGCCGCAAGGCACTCGTCACCGGTGCAACCGGCGGCATCGGCGAAGAGATCGCCCGTCTGCTGCATGCGCGCGGAGCGACCGTCGGCCTGCACGGCACCCGCGTCGAGAAGCTGGAGGCGCTGGCCTCCGAACTTGGCGAACGCGTCAAGATCTTCCCGGCTAACCTTTCGGATCGTGAAGAAGTCAAGGCTCTTGGCGAAAAGGCCGAGGCCGAGCTCGAAGGCGTCGACATCCTCGTCAACAATGCCGGTATCACCAAGGACGGACTTTTCGTCCGCATGAGCGATGCCGACTGGGACAGCGTGCTTGAGGTCAACCTTACGGCGGTTTTCCGCCTGACGCGCGAACTGACCCATCCCATGATGCGCCGCCGCTATGGCCGCATCATCAACATCACCTCGATCGTCGGCGTTACTGGCAATCCGGGGCAGGCCAATTACTGCGCTTCCAAGGCCGGCATGATCGGCTTCACAAAATCGCTGGCCCAGGAAATCGCCACCCGCAACGTGACGGTCAACTGTGTTGCTCCGGGCTTCATCGAGAGCGCTATGACGGGCAAGCTGAACGACAAGCAGAAGGAAGCGATCATGGGGGCAATCCCGATGAAGCGCATGGGAACGGGCGCTGAAGTCGCGTCTGCCGTTCTCTATCTGGCGTCGTCGGAAGCTGCCTACATGACCGGGCAGACTTTGCACGTCAACGGCGGCATGGCGATGATCTGATGTTGCATCGCCTCGCGAAGCGGCGACATGCAATTGTATGTTGACCAATTGGCGACGGCGATTTTCAGGCTTTGCGCGGAACTTAAACCGTGTTAAGCGGGCCATGACTGTGAACAGTCGCCCGGTTTTTAAGGGAAACTGCTGCGCTTTTGATTGCATGGCGGGGTCGAAGAAAACCGGGCTGAACAAATTTGTCGGCGGGCTAGAAAGACGCCGTCGACGAAATGCAGGGTAGGGACGCCATTACGGCCGCCCTTGAGATAAAGAAGGTCGAGGAAACCGACATGAGCGATATCGCAGAACGCGTTAAGAAAATTGTTGTTGATCATCTCGGCGTAGACGCTGAAAAGGTTGTTGAAGGCGCGAGCTTCATCGACGATCTGGGCGCGGACTCGCTCGATACCGTTGAACTGGTCATGGCCTTCGAAGAAGAATTCGGCGTCGAGATCCCGGACGATGCCGCTGACTCGATCCTGACCGTCGGCGACGCGGTCAAGTTCATCGAGAAGGCTCAGTCCTGATCGATTATCATCATTGCGGGAAGGCTCTCAGGAGCGCTGGTCCCGCTGAGGCCCGCGGAAAGCGGGCCTTACTGTATTCAAATGGCATCGGCTGCAAGAGTGGGGTGGGCTACGGACGATGAGACGTGTCGTTATCACCGGTACCGGCATGGTATCTCCTCTGGGATGTGGAACTGAACTGACCTGGTCGCGTCTTCTGGATGGCCAGAGCGGTGCGCGCCGCGTTACCGAATTCGAAGTCGAAGATCTGCCGGCGAAGATCGCCTGCCGTATTCCGACCGGCGAAGGTGAAGGCACATTCAATCCTGACGATTGGATGGAAGCCAAGGAGCAGCGCAAGGTCGACCACTTCATCATTTACGCGATCGCAGCTGCCGATATGGCGCTGGAGGATGCCGGCTGGCATCCGAAGACGGATGACGAGCAGTGCGCCACAGGCGTTCTGATCGGTTCGGGCATCGGCGGTCTCGAGGGCATCGTCGAGGCAGGGTTCATTCTGCGCGACAAGGGCCCGCGCCGTCTTTCGCCCTTTTTCATTCCGGGTCGCCTGATCAACCTCGCCTCCGGCCAGGTCTCGATCCGCCACAAGCTGCGCGGTCCCAATCATTCTGTCGTTACCGCCTGCTCGACCGGTGCACACGCCATAGGCGACGCCGCTCGCCTGATCGCGCTCGGTGATGCCGATGTGATGGTGGCCGGCGGTACCGAATCTCCGATCAGCCGCATCTCGCTGGCCGGTTTTGCCGCCTGCAAGGCGCTGTCCACCCAGCATAATGACGACCCGACGCGCGCTTCCCGTCCCTACGACAAGGACCGCGACGGTTTCGTCATGGGTGAGGGTGCCGGCATCGTCGTCCTGGAAGAACTCGAACACGCCAAGGCTCGCGGTGCCAAGATCTACGCCGAAGTCGTCGGCTACGGTCTGTCGGGCGACGCCTTCCACATCACGGCTCCGTCCGAGGATGGCGATGGCGCGTTTCGCTGCATGACCATGGCGCTGAAGCGCGCCGGCCTGCAAGCGTCGGACATCGACTACATCAATGCCCATGGCACTTCGACCATGGCGGATACGATCGAGCTTGGCGCGGTCGAGCGCCTCGTCGGCGATTCGGCCTCCCGGATCTCGATGTCCTCGACCAAGTCGGCAATCGGTCACCTTCTCGGCGCTGCCGGTGCCGTCGAGGCGATCTTCGCCACGCTGGCGATCCGCGACAACGTCGCCCCGCCGACGCTCAATCTCGACAATCCCTCCGTCGAAACGGCCATCGACCTCGTGCCGCACAAGGCCCGCAAGCGGGACATCAACGTCGCCCTGTCCAATTCCTTTGGCTTCGGCGGCACCAACGCATCGTTGGTCCTTCGCCGGTACGAAGGCTGAGCGATCCAGGGATCGCCAGAAACGATGTGAGAGAGGTTCTCCGTCCCTTGCAGGGACGGGTGACCTTACCTGTATTTTGCCGCATTGCTTGGCCAGATAGCAGCGATACCGAACTGAAGAGGATTGCCGGTGAGCGACAATAGCCAGAACAGCGGTGTTTCCTTCGGCCGTGGCTCGGAAGGCCAGCCGAAAGGCCCGATCATCCCGAAGTCGCCCAATGAGGCGCTTCGGCCGGAACGGGTGCCCGCTCCGCCGCGCCGTTCGCGCAAGGCCCGCAGCCAGCTTGTCATTTTCCTGAATTTCATCATGACCATGGCGGTCGCCGTCTGCATCGCGGCCGTAGCCGGTTTCTACTATGTCATGTCCGCCTATCAGGATCGGGGACCGCTGACGGTGAACACGAATTTCGTGGTTCGCAGCGGCGCCGGCCCGTCGGAAATCGGCAACAACCTTGAGCGCAACGGTATCGTCAGCGACGGCCGTATCTTCCGCTACGTTTCCGATATCTATCTGGAAGAAGGCGAAACGCTGAAGGCTGGCGAATACGAGATCAAGGCGGGCGCCTCAATGAAGGAGATCATGGAACTCCTGAAGTCGGGCAAGTCCATTCTTTATTCGGTCTCCATGCCGGAAGGCCTGACGGTCCAGCAGATGTTCCGCAAGCTTGCGGAGGATACGGTTCTCGAAGGCGGTCTGCCGTCGGAACTGCCCATTGAGGGCACCCTGCGGCCTGACACCTACAAGTATTCGCGTGGCACCAAGCGTACCGAGATCGTCAGCCAGATGCTGGCGGCTCAGGAGAAGCTCGTAGACCAGATCTGGGAGCGCCGCGATCCGGACCTGCCGATCAAGACCAAGGAAGAATTCGTCATTCTGGCGTCCATCGTCGAGAAGGAAACCGGCAAGGACGACGAGCGCGCCCACGTCGCTTCCGTCTTCATCAATCGCCTGAAGAAGGGAATGCGCCTGCAGTCCGATCCGACCATCGTCTACGGTCTCTTCGGCGGCGAAGGGAAGCCTTCCGACCGGCCGATCTATCAGTCGGACCTGCAGAAGGAAACGCCCTACAACACCTATGTGATCAAGGGCCTTCCCCCGGGACCGATCGCCAACCCCGGCAAGGCGGCGCTTGAAGCTGTCGCTCATCCGTGGAAGACCTCCGACCTCTACTTCGTGGCCGATGGAACCGGCGGCCATATTTTCGCCCCGACGCTTGACGAGCACAACGCCAATGTACGGCGCTGGCGCAAGCTGGAAGCGGAGAAGGGCTCCGATCCGAACATCGCGGTCGACGGGCAGCCCGAGGGCGAGCCGGAAGCTTCGGCGCCCAAGAAGAAAAAGAACTGACAGCACAGCCGGGAGTAAATGCTATGGCGCTGCAATCCATGACCGGCTTCGCCCGCGCCGAAGGCACGAGCGGGCGATACCGCTGGGCCTGGGAGCTGCGCTCGGTTAATGGCAAGGGTCTCGACATCCGCATGCGTCTGCCGCAGGGGATGGAAGGTTTCGAAGCGGAAGTTCGCCGGTTGCTCGGGCAGTACCTGACCCGCGGCAACGTGCAGGTCGGCCTTAATGTGTCCGTCAGCGAAAACCGGGTCGAGGCCGTACTGAACCGCGACGCTCTCGACGCGGTTCTGCGCCTGCGCGACGAACTTGGCACAGCTCTCGTCGATCCCACACCGCTGCGCCTCGATGCTCTGCTGGCGATCCGCGGACTTGTCGATTTTCGTGAAACCCAGGATGACGAGGCGGCACTCGCTGCCCGCGACGCCGATATCCTGGCCGGACTGGAGCAGGCGGCGCGTGCCCTTTGCGATATGCGCAAGACCGAGGGAGATGCTCTCTGTCGCGTGCTTTCCGACCACGTGTCGAATATCCAGGACCTCGTACAGAAGGTCGAGGCCGATCCGTCCCGTCAGCCGGAAGAGATCGCCCGCAAGCTGGTGGCCCAGCTCGCTGCACTTCTCGACGCTTCCCCCTCGCTCGACCGCGACCGGCTCCATGCCGAAGCAGCGCTTCTCGCAACCAAGGCGGATCTGCGCGAAGAGATCGACCGGCTGAAGGCCCATGTGACTGCGGCGCGTGACCTGCTTGCCATGGGCGGCCCGATCGGCCGCAAGCTCGATTTTCTGGCGCAGGAATTCAATCGCGAATCGAATACCATCTGTTCCAAGTCGAATGCCGTGGCGGTTACCTCGGCCGGTATCGAATTGAAGGTTGTCATCGACCAGTTCCGCGAACAGGTCCAGAATTTGGAGTAGGAAATGAGCCCGGTAACCCCGTCCTCGCCTGTAAAGATCGCCCGGCGCGGGTTGATGCTGGTGCTGTCGTCGCCTTCCGGCGCCGGAAAGTCCACGATTGCGCGCAACCTGCTGGAAGACGATCCGACACTGGGCATTTCCGTGAGCGTCACCACGCGCGCCAAGCGGCCGAGCGAGATCGCGGGCAAGCACTATCATTTCATCAGCATTCCGCAGTTCGAACGCATGCGTGAATCCGACCAGCTGCTGGAATGGGCTGAGGTTCATGGCAACTTCTATGGAACGCCGCGCGAGCCGGTCGAGCAGGCGATGTCCGAAGGCCGGGACATGCTGTTCGACATCGATTGGCAGGGCGCTCGCCAGCTTCAGGAGAAGATGAAGGCCGACGTCGTTTCGATCTTCGTGCTTCCGCCGAGCATGACCGAACTACAGTCCCGCCTGCACCGCCGGGCAGAGGACACCGAAGAGGTTATCCGCACCCGCCTTCATAATTCGCGCTCAGAAATCGAGCATTGGCGGGAATATGACTATGTGATCGTCAACGATGATTTGGATAGTGCGTTTCGCGCGGTGGGCAGTATTGTTGGCGCCGAACGTATCCGTCGTGACCGCCGCTACGGCCTCTTCAATTTCGTGGAGCAACTGTTGACGGAAGAGCCGAAGCTCTGATCGTCGGCGCGTGCCGCGATCAAGCGGCTTCGCATTCGCGCTTTAACCTTAGATCTGGCTTTTCTGTATGCCTCGAACTTTGCGCGGCATGCGTCAGATCTGGTTCGCCAGACTGACGAATTCCTCGACGCTCAGCGTTTCCGCACGTCGGGCCGGATCGATCCCGGCCTTGGACAGAAGAGCCTCGCCGCCAAGGGATTTCACGCTCTGGCGCAACATCTTGCGGCGCTGGCCGAATGCTGCCTGTGTCACCTTCTCAAGCTTATCCGGATCGCAGGGCAGGGGTTCCGCACGCGGCACCAGATGCACGACGCTGGAGGTGACCTTCGGCGGCGGCGTGAAAGCCTGCGGCGGTATATCGAACGCCATATGCGCTTGTGTCCGCCAGCCGCAGAGCACACCAAGGCGGCCATAATGGTTGTCGTCTGCGCGAGCGACGATGCGCTGGCCGACTTCCTTCTGGAACAGCAGCGTCAGTGATTGCCAGAAGGGCGGCCATGACCGTGGCAGCAACCAGTTGACCAGCAATTGCGTGCCGACATTGTAGGGCAGGTTGGCGATGATCTTGATCGGGCCTTCGGGCGCAAGCGCCTCGAAATCGGTTTTCAACGCATCGCCCTCGATCACTTCGAGCCGACCGGGATAGTGTTCCGCCACTTCGGCGAGAGCCGGCAGGCAGCGCGAATCCCTCTCTACGGCAATGACCTTCTTCGCTCCGAGCGCGAGGATGGCGCGCGTGAGACCGCCCGGACCGGGGCCGACCTCGAACACCGTCACATCCTCCAGCGAACCGGCGGTGCGGGCGATCTTCTGGGTCAGGTTGAGATCGAGCAGGAAGTTCTGGCCGAGAGCCTTGCGGGCGTCGAGACCGTAGCGGGAGATTACATCCCGCAGCGGCGGAAGTCCGTCGAGAGCTGCCATCAGATCTGTGCTTCGGTGAGCAGGCTGATTTCAGACGCAAGCTGGATTGCGGCAACGAGGCTTTTCTCGCGTGCTATTCCCTTGCCGGCAATGCCGAAGGCAGTCCCGTGATCGGGAGAGGTGCGCACGAAAGGAAGGCCAAGCGTCACATTGACGGAATCGTCGAAGCCGAGCGCCTTTGCCGGGATCAGCGCCTGATCGTGATACATGCAGATCGCCACGTCGTAACGCCGACGGGCATCATCATGGAACATCGTATCCGCGGGCAGGGGGCCGAAAGCATCGATACCTTCCTCGCGCAACTGCATGATGGCCGGATGGATGATGTCCTGGTCCTCGTGACCGATGGCGCCGTCCTCACCCGCATGCGGGTTCAGCCCGGCAACGGCAAGCCGCGGATGCGCAAGCCTGAAGCGCGTCTTGAGGTCTTCCGCAACGATGCGGCAGGTATCAACGACAAGCGCCTCGGAAAGGGCCGTCGGCACGTCCTTGATCGGGATGTGAATAGTCACAGGCACAGCCTTGAGCTTCGGGCCTGCGAGCATCATCACCGGGTGGAAGGTCTTGCCCGTCCGCTTCTTGGCAAGATCGGCAAGAAACTCGGTGTGCCCCGGAAAGCCGAAGCCGGCTTCATAGAGAACGGATTTGGCGATCGGGTTCGTCACCATGCCTCGAACCTTGCCATCGAAGCAGAGCGAAACGGCAGTCTCGATCGAGGCTATCGTACCCTTTGCCGTCGCCACATGCGGCTCACCGGCGACGACATCGACACCAACAGGGACCGGCAATACCGGAAAGGCACCGGAGAAGACGGAAGCTGCACCCGCGGCATCAGTCTCACGGATCGGGACATCGATTTCAAGTTCCCGAGCGCGGACGGCCAGAACCGCAGGATCGCCGATGAAAATGAACGGTGGCAACTGATGCTGGTCGCGGTTGAGCCACGCTGTCAGCGCAATATCCGGCCCGATGCCGGCTGGATCACCTTGACTGAGGGCAAGAGGAAGCATGTCGGCAGCGGTCATATCGTTTTCCGGAATCAGTTTTCGACAATCTGCGCCTTTGAACGAAGGTCGTCGAGATACTTTTTGGAGTTCGGGTTTTCACCGGTCTCCTTTTCCTTGCCGATATCCTCGGCGCGGAAGACGACTTCCGCAGCCACGTCGTCGGAAACCTGACGCTGATTGCAGATCGCCAGATACTCTACGCCACGTTCGGTGACGCGGGTTCCGGTGGTGCCGCCGCTGGCCTTCTCGATCAGCGGCTTCCAATCCGGCGGAAGTTCCGGCTCCAGCACGCGGCCGAGATTGCGGATGGATACGTCGAGATAGTTCTTGGCGAATGCCATGGCGCCGTCGCAGCCCGGGAATTTCGAGCGGGATGCCTCGGCCTCGGCCTTGCGCTTGCCCACGATACCCTTCTTGGAGGCAGGCACGACGAAGATGACCTGCTTCAGGAAGTATTCGGTGGTGACCGGCTTCTGCTTGTTCTCAAGCAGGCGGCTGACCAGTTCCTGATTGGAGAGCTTGCCCTTGCTGCCGTACCGAGCATTGACCAGCCTCGGCCAGCTCATCGAAACGGCGATATACGCCTTGAAGTGTTCGGCGCCGACACCTGCCTGGCCAAGAATGCTGTTGAGCTGTGCGTCGGACAGTTTATTGGAACTCGCGAAGCGGCTGAAGGCGGCATTGACTTCGTCGGTGCTGACCGACATGCCGACGCGCGCGATCTCCTGACGCTTCAGCGCTTCCTCGATCAGTTCCTGCTTGGCAAGCTTGTTGAGATCGCCCTTACGGCGCTGGAGCCTGAGGAATGCGACGCGGCGGACAACATCGCCGTTGGTGATTGCCGTCTTGTTGACAACGGCCACCACCTGGCTCGCAGCATTCGCGTTTTCGACAAAAGCAGTGGGGCCAACGCAAAGGCCGAGCGCCAATGTGCCGGCCAGCAGGGTTCGCAACCCCTTCTTCGCAAAGGTCATCTGTGGTTCCTTCCCTCGGATGCAGTCAGCGTGATCGCCGGGCATACATCCGCCAATCAAAGTACATCTGCCGCATCGATTGCATAATCCATGCGGCAAAACAATGACGCCGAACGAATAGACCCGCCTTTCGCCGGAAGTCGACAAGAATTCGACGTTCCGGCGTTGGTTGCAGCGGAAGATACTATTCGCTGCTTCCGAGCCTGATATCCCCCAGGGTACGGAAGGTCAGGCGGCCGGCGATGGTCCAGTCGCTCGCGACTTCCGCGTCCGGATCGTATTTGTCTGAGAATGCCACCGTCAGGATCGTGCATTCGTCGGCATAGCTAAGGCCAATGCTTCTGCGCGAGAAGACATTGTCGTCTATGTCATAGGTCAGCGAACCGAAGACAGACCAGTACTCGTTGACCTTCAACGTGTGCGACGTCTGGACCGCCTGGTTATCGTTCGTGAAGCCGTATTCCGGCTGGGCATCGAGCTGGGTGAATACCAGTTCGGATTGCAGTCGCTTGTTGCTGTAGGAAATGGCGGCGTCCGTACGGCGCAGTTCCAGCGTCTTCTCGTCCAGGCGAACGCTTGTCGAAAGGCTGACACCGTTCGGCATGTCTACGCCTGCCATTGCGACATAGTCGGAGACATCGGTTTCGAGACCCGAATTGGCGCCCGCATAGACGAGGTCGTCGGTTGCAAAGGAATTCTGCCCCGCCAGATGGTAGGACTGGCCGAAGATGCCGCGCAAGCCGAAGCCGTTGTCGAACGACCCGGTATATTGCACGCCGATATTGGCGCGGGTGCCGCCCTCTACGCGGTCATAACCGGAGAACTTGTCGCGTTCGAACAGACTGGTCGCATCGAACACGAAGCTCTGAGCGTCCTCGTTCGGCAGCATACCGGCCAGCTGTTCGTTATTGCGGGCATAGATCTGCGCGATCGGCTCGATGATATGGGTGCTGTTGGCGGTCGTCATCAGGATCGGATAACGAGCCTCCAGGCCGGCGGTCAGCATGGCGCGTGTCGCCGTCGCATCGGAATTGTATTCGCCCGCGTAGCCGGTCGGATTGTTCATGTCGAGGCCAAAGGCATCGCCACGGGCTGCAAGCAATGGTGTGAGCTGTAGGCCGCCGGGTACGGTGAAGCTGCGCTTCCACTCCACCTCGCCGGTCATACGGCTCATCGTGCCTTCAAGTCCGCGATAGCGCATGAGGTCGTCGATGTCGTCGCCATTGGTATCGACACTTTCCTCGTCCTGCTTGAAGCGGGAGAGGGTAGTGAAGTTCATCCTGGCAGACAGTTCGCCACCCGCGACCGGTTCGGGCGCGTAATAGCTGTAGTCGATGGATGGCAGCACGGTCGGCTGCTTTTTCTCGGCCGTACTGTCGGAGTCGGCGTCCTGCACGTCGAAGTAGAAGGCGCGCGCATCGAAATAGTTACGCTTGCCGATGCCAGTCAGATAGACTTGGTTCGTATGGGTCGATTGGTCGAGGCCGGCAAGATCGTAAGTGCGTGCAAAGTTGTTGTCGCTTTGCAGCATGACGTCCCAGCCGAACGACCAGCGCGGGTTGATCTGGAAGTCGCCCTTGGATGCGACCATGCCGCGCTGATCGCGCTTGGCATCGCTGGTGCCGGCCGTGAAGTTATCGGAATTCAGCTGGCTGATACCGGCTGCACGTAGCGTGACCGTACCCTTCTCGAATCGCTGGCGATACTCACCTTCGAGCAGAACGCCCTGGCTGGTATAGCCGGTCGTGGTGATCGTGGCGTCCCTGTCGTTGGCGATCGCGATATAATAGGGAACAGCAAGACCGAAGCCGAGGTTTTCGGACGTCCGCATTTCCGGGAACAGGAAGCCCGTTTTGCGTTTCACCGTGTTGTCGGGCACTTCGATGAAAGGCAGGACCGCAAGCGTGCGGCCGAACAGCTGGAAGCGAGCCTTCTCAAGCCGAACCGTGTGCTTTTGTCCGTTCTGGATAACCTTTTCAGCCTTCACCTGCCAGATTGGCGGCCGCTTCGGATCTTCGGCGCAAGGCAGACATGCCGTGTAGACGCCCTTGTGCAGGATCATCTCGGTACCGGCTACGCGCTCGCCGCTCTCGGCAGCCATGCGGGTGTTGTCTGTCGTCTCGATGCGTAGCGACTTCACGAAGCCGTCGGCAAAGTTGTCGGTGACGTCGAGCGTTTCGGCGTAAATCCGGTTTCCGCCCGGTTCCACCAACTCGATATTGCCGGATGCGAGCACCCGGCCTGTCTTTTGATTATACTCGACCTTACGGGCAACCATCTGGTAGCCGGCATAGTTGATCTGCACCGCGCCGGCCGCGATCACGCGTTCCGAATCACGGTCATAAGTCAGTTCGTTAGCCGCAAGCAGAAGCTTGGCGTCTTCGGGAACGACAACATCGGCATAACCCGTCGAATCACTGCTCTGAGCCAATGCGTCGACCGCTGGGAGAAGCGGGCCGCACAAAGCTACACCGGTCAGCAGGGCTCGGGTGAGCCTCCTGATATTCTTGCGGTCTTTTACCGCCACTAACCATCCTCCTTGTGGAGCAGGATTGTCGCTCCGAGTGCCATCGCCACGACGACCGGAACCCAGGCCGCAACGAAGGGCGGCACGACACCGCTGCTACCGAATGCTTTGACAAGCACGGTGACAACATAAAGCACGAAGCCTGACAGGATTCCACCCAGAATCACGGAACGGGACTGGTTGAACCTGCTGAATTTAAGCGAGACGGTTGCAGCTATGAGCGTCATTGCGACCAAAAGGAAGGGTAGGGACAACAGGGAATGGAATTGTGTTTCCAGTGCCTTGGTTGAAACACCGAAAGATTTGGCAACTGCAATTTTCTGAGAAAGCTCATAAAAAGCAACGGTATCAGGCTCAGCGAGCCGCTGTGCGACAAACTCCTTCTTCAAATTGGTAGCCACCTTGTCCGTAGGCAGGCGCTTTTGTATCTCGCCGGGGCGTGTCTCTAGTACGTCGGTAAGATTCCAGTAACCATTTTCCAATTTTGCCGTGCGTGCGTCCTGTCGTTTTTCGATACGTCCATCGTTGTCGAAATAGATCAGGATGACGTCGTTGAGCAGGGTGCCCTCCTCTTCGATCGTCCGTGCGCCGATGATGACGTCGGACTTTCCGCTGATCTGTCGCATCCAGGGAACGACGGTATTCTTCGGTCTGTCGCTTGCCTCGCGCCAGTTCGCCTCGATCTGCAGAGCCTGTCGTTGTCCCCAGGCTGCGAGCGGATTGACCACCAGCATCGCGGCCAGGCCGATGACGAAGGCGCCCAGCACGAAAGGCGTCATGAACTGCCAGACGGAGATGCCTGCTGCGCGTGCAACGACGAGTTCGGACTTGCGATTGAGGGCGATCAGCGTCGTCATGCCGACGAAGAGCGAAATGAACGGGATCGTCTGCTGCAGGATGAGCGGCAGGCGCAGGGCTGTCAGCCACAGAACGCCGGCAACCGAATAACCGGTAAAGCCTGCAAACCTGCCCGACGTCTCACTGAAGTCGACCAGATAGGCGATCGCGATGACGCCGGCGAAGAACCACAGCGTTGTGATGACATAGCGCCGGAAGAAATAACGGCCAAGGGTGCTGATCATGTCGTGCCTCCCCCGGTCGCATCACTTTTCGGGGTAAAGCGCCGCATGACCGCCGACAGGCGATCAGCAAGGAAGGTTGTCACGACCGAAGTCTTGTGCGGGTGGCGTCTGCGAATGAGCATGATGGCCGCAATCAGGCCGCTTCCCAGCGGAACGAGATAGGCAAGGGGCACGAACGCCAGCGAGTTGCCTGCAAGCTCCACCGTATAGTTCGAAAGCCAGAAGAGCGCGAGCGAGAGCGTGAGGGCAATTGCCATCGGATGCAGCCGCGCTTCGCGGTGAGAACGCGCATCGCTGCATATGACGAGCGAAATCAGCGCAAAGACGAAGGGGAAAGTCCAGGTACTCAGGCGGCGATGCAGTTCGCTGCGATAATCCTTGAGATTCCGCTGAACGTCGGGGTCGTTCTGATCGGGATTGAGCAGGAAACCGAGGTCACGATCACCGGCGTGCAGGCGGGCCTGTCCGCGGGACTGGGAGAAGTCGGATAGATCGAAGGAGTAGGAATCGAAACGTACGATCGAAACCTCGCCGTTCGGCGACTTGCGCTGGACTTCGCCGTCCTTCATCACAAGCGCCGCTCCGCCTTCATCCACGGCGCCTTCGCGTGCGTAATAAATGAGTTCGGACGCCGGGTCGCGGGAGTCGGCGACAAACAAGCCCTTCAACACGCGGCCTGACAACCGTTCGGAGATCTGGACGTAAAGTCCGTCCTCGATCCGGCGGAAGCTCTTTTCCTCGATGACGGTCGACAGCAGGTCCGCATAGGCGGCTGCGATCATTTCACGCACGCCGACGCGAAGCTTCGGCTCGACGAAATTCGTCATCAGCAGGGAGACGACCGCCATGCCCGCGGCGAGCGCCAGAACCGGACGAAGAATGGTGTGTCGGGGCGCGCCGGCAGCGTCGATGACGGCAAGTTCCGAATCGTTGTTCATCGCCGTCAGCGTCTGGGTGATCCCGATCACGAGCGCGAACGGCAGAACGGCGGGGATGATGGTCGGCAGGATGAATGTGGCAAGCAACATAAACGAACCGACGGATTGCCCGCTGTCCGTTACAAGATTGATTCGGGCCAACACCTGCGTCGTCCAGATGATCGCCAGCACCGGCACGAGCGCGGTGAGGAACATCTGCACGGTACGCCGCAGGATGTAGAGTTCGAGTAGTTTCATGCCTGATCCGGAATAGGGAAAGACGGAGCCATTCCCGTAGAGGAAATCATTCCTTGTCTACGACGCTCACGGCTTTTTGGCGACGTCCCTGTGCAAATTTTCAGTGTGGTCATCGCTGATTTTTTCGTGAGCGCGTTATTTCGAACACGGCGAAGATCAGGGCGAAGAGTACGGGCGACGAAAGCCAGCCGAGCAGAACGTCCGAAAGATAGTGGCCGCCGAACGCGACCCGGAAAGCCGAAGTTACCAAGGATATGACGACGATTGCCGGCCCCAGGACGGGGCGCAGTCTCTCGGGCAGAAGAAAGATCAGGCATACGAGCCAGCCTGCGCCAGCTGCCTCACCGGAGATGAAGGAACAGTTATCGTCGCATTGCCCGGCAAAGGACCCGGCGGGAACGAAAGGAAGAGGGCCGGCGAACAGGTCTGTTTCATAGGGCCGGGGCCGTTCGGAAACCTGCTTCAGGATCAGGTTCACCAGAACATAGGGGCCGAGCAACAGGGTAATCAGCGATACCGCATAGTTCTTGATGCGCCGGGCGCTATCGGGTGCCTGGGGATGGCGAAGCGCATGGACCAGCGCGATGACGAGCGCCACCACGCCGATCGCAGGCGCGTAGAACAGGGCTCTCCGCAGGAAGGCGTAAAGTGTGTCGCGGCCATAGGTAAAGCCGCCGCAGACACGGGTGGCATTCGCCTCGGGGCACGTCTCCGGTGCGAAGAAGGCGCGTGATGCCGCGATATCCAGCTGTGGCATGAAATGAAAAAGCGCCAGCATCAGGAACCACAAAAATACCAGCGCTAGCGCGAGCATGGTCCATCGGCGAGCCTGCCGGTCGTGAACGATCGCGTCGTAGAGGGCGTTCAATCTGGATGTCAAAGCCGGCTGCACCATTTGCAAAGAGGGCGCCCGGCCAGCTGGCAGAGCGCCGCGGAAACTAGCGTCACTCGCCCGCGCTCACAAGGGGGCATGCGGAGGGCTGTGAAATGCCTTGTGCGTTAACCCGCAAGTGTCGGGTTTTCCTTGCCTTTGCCGAGGAAAAAGTGAAGATCGCGCCATCTGCTTTCGTTAATGGACTTCAGGGAGTGCCCATGTCGCTCAAGCTCGATATCGCTTTTACCAAATCCCACCGCGCCTCATCCGGCGTCGCGATCCTGCTGAAGACAGTTGAAGCTGATCTCCCGGCCGGGGTGGAGGAGGCTGATCCCGCTGGTGTCTATGGACGCGCGGCCAAGGTGGCGAAGTTCACCGGCAAGTCGCTGTCGACCCTGGATATTGTCGCCCCTCATGGCTCCGACGCCGACCGGATCGTGGTGCTCGGTCTCGGCAAAGTCGAGGCGATCATCGCCCACGACTGGCTGAAGGCCGGCGGCACGGCCATGGCCGCTATCAAGGGCGCGGAGAAGGTCATCGTCTATCTAGATGCCCCGGGTCTCGACGTCACCGCAAAGGCCGCGGCCGATTTTGCGCTCGGCATGCTGCTTCGGGCCTACAAGTTCGACACCTACAAGACGTCGAAGAAGACGGATGACGAAGAGGGGAAGAGCGGCGACAAGGAAGTGAAGGTCACCATCGTAACGGCGGTGGCCAGCGCGGCGAAGAAAGCATTTGCCGATGTGCAGGCCGTTGCCGATGGTGTCAATCTTGCCCGTGATCTCGTCAACGAACCGGCCAACATTCTGGGACCGGAAGAGTTTGCCGCCAAGGCGAAGGAACTCGAAAAGCTCGGCGTCGAGATTGAAATCCTCGGCGAAAAGGAAATGAAGAAGCTCGGTATGGGCGCTCTTCTCGGTGTCGCCCAGGGTTCCGTGCGTCCGCCGCGTCTCGTCGTGATGCAGTGGAGTGGCGGCAAGGCCAAGGACAAGCCGGTGGCCTTCGTCGGCAAGGGCGTGGTTTTCGATACCGGCGGTATTTCGATCAAGCCTGCTGCCGGCATGGAGGAAATGAAGGGCGACATGGGTGGCGCTGCCGCGGTGACCGGGTTGATGCATGTGCTCGCGGCCCGCAAGGCCAAGGTCAATGCTGTCGGCATCATCGGTCTCGTCGAGAACATGCCGGACGGTAACGCCCAGCGTCCCGGCGACATCGTCAAGTCGATGTCCGGCCAGACGATCGAGGTCATCAACACCGATGCCGAGGGACGGCTCGTTCTTGCGGACGCCCTTTGGTACTGCAACGACCGCTTCAAGCCCGACTTCATGATCAATCTTGCAACGCTGACCGGCGCGATCCTTGTGGCCCTCGGTAACTTGCATGCAGGCCTGTTTTCGAATGACGACACGCTGTCCGAGCAACTGCTGACCGCCGGTCTCGTCACCAACGAGCGGCTGTGGCGCATGCCGATGGGTAAGGATTACGACCGGATGATCGACTCGAAATTCGCTGACATGAAGAATTCGAGCGGTCGCCATGCCGGTTCTGTTACCGCAGCGCAGTTCCTGAAGCGTTTCGTCAAGGATACGCCTTGGGCGCATCTCGATATTGCCGGGACCGCCATGTCGTCGCCCTCGGATGAAATCAACCAGTCCTGGGGCTCTGGCTACGGCGTTCGCCTGCTCGACGAACTCGTTCGCGCCAACTACGAAGACTGAGCGAGGTAGAGGCAGCGCAAGGGCAGGGCCATTGGCAGACATTCTTTTCTATCACCTGACGGAATCGAAGCTCGAGGACGCCCTTCCGCCGCTTCTTGAAAAGAGCTTGGAACGCGGTTGGCGGGTGGCGGTGCAGACCGCCGATACCGCCCGTCGCGACGCGCTCGACACCCATCTGTGGACATGGCGTGACGAAAGCTTCCTGCCTCATGCCACCGAGGAAGTCGAGGCACCGGAAAACCAGCCGGTGCTGCTCACCTCGCACGACGGCAATCTCAATGGCGCCACCGTGCGCTTTCTGGTGGATGGCGCCGAGCCGCCAGAGGATCTCGATTATGAGCGGGTCGTGTTCGTTTTCGATGGACACGACCAGACGCAGCTTGAAGCCGCGCGCGGCCAGTGGAAGCGCCTCAAGACGGAAGGCCATGCCCTGACTTACTGGCAACAGACCAGTGAGGGACGATGGGAAAAGAAGGCGTAGCACCAGATGCTATTGTTTCTGGTTAATCAGTTATGTCCTTGAACAATAACTCTATAATTATCCAGTTTTGACAATCGTCACCATTTTCGGCGAGGGATAGACCAATACTGGTCTTATCCGCCAAAGTCGAACCTTCGATGCTCCGGCTTTATTGTTTTTTGATCGTTTCGAGCGCATTTGCGTTCTGGGATTTTTATCAAGAAACAATAAGATGATCAAACTTGCATTCTTGCTCATCGGCGGCAGAGCCTTTCGCGATGACTGGTGGGAGCCGGCAGCGCTCGGCAGCGCCATGATTGCATTGGCCTTTGTCATCGTGGCTGACCTCTCGGACGGCCTGACCATGGTAACGGTCCAGCTCTTCGGCCTGCTCTTTCTTTTTCAGGGGCTTTTCGGACTGCTGTCGACGGTCACGCGTGAGACCAATGCGGGCCGGTTTGCCGATGGCGTCAAGGCGCTGATCATGCTTGCGGTCGCATTCCTGATCATCGACACGCCGTTGAAGAGCGACTGGCTGCTGTCGTGGCTGTTTGCCCTCGGCTTTGCCTTTGACGGTCTTTCCCGTTTGGCGACGGTGGTGCTGGTCCGTTTTCGCCGCTGGGGCGTGGCGGCGCTTGCCAGCGGTCTGGAACTGATGCTCGCCATCATGCTCGTACTGAACTGGCCATTTCCGCAGAGGCTCAACGTGCCGTTGTGCATCAGCCTCTTCCTCGCGCTCTCCGGCGCAACGATGATCCATTTCGCCCGTGCGCTGCGGCGGCACGACAGTTCGGTTTCGATCTATTCCTTCCCCATGCTGTGCGGCCGTGGCTGGAATGAGGAAACGGCCGTCGTCATGCCGGATGACAGCCCGGATGACGATACCATCCAGAGCATGCGTATCCTCGTCTGGACACCGACCGGTGCGGCGGAGGTCGAGCCGCGACGTCCCCTTGTCGATCGCTACTTCGCGGTCCTTGACAAGGAGGGCAAGGTTTCCACCGGCCATGCGGCGGTTGAGATGGGATCCGATCTCTATATCAGCCACTGGCCGGCGGAAGAGATCGAACCGGATCGCGAGGAGATCGTCGATACCCTCTTCGCCGGGGAGGAAAACGATGTGGCCGGCCTCTTCCAGCCGTCCTACGAACAGGAAAAGATCTGCTGGACGGCTGCCGATGAAGAAGTGGCGTTCACCCGGTTCCACGCATTGCGGCTGAGAGCGTTCTGGCAAGGTTATCGCCGGCATTCCACCTATAACGTCACCAACCGCAACTGCTCGATAGCCGCGGCAGGAGCGCTTGAAGCAGCGCTCGAGGGTAGCCTCGACTGCCCGCGGCCGTGGCTGCGTCTCCTGCGACTGCTGGTGACGCCTTCCTTGTGGGAGGCCGCTTACATCCGTTCGCGGGCGGCGCACCTGTGCTGGACGCCCGGCATGGTGCTCGACTATGCGCGCGCGCTGAAGCGCCTGGTCGAGCCGGAAACCGTGCCGTGGCGTGAAAAGCTGCTTGCCCATCTGCACCATCTCGGTGCCTCGCTGAAGGCGAGGGACTTCGCCCGATGAGCGCGACGGATCTGTCCGCCGCCTCTGAAACGGGTACGTTGATTTCCCGCGTCGCAGTGATCCTGACTGTTGCCATGTTCGGGCTGACCTATTCCCTGAGTGCGCCACTGATTGCACTTGAGATGGTTGCAAGAGGCGCAAGCCAGAGCCTTGTCGGCGCGAATGCCGCCATGCATGCGATCGGTGTCCTCGTGGTGGCGTTGGTGCTTCCGGGCGTCGTGTCGAAGGTGGGGCCGCGACGCCTGATCCTGTTGTCGCTCGTCGTATCCGCGACAGTGCTGGTGGCCATCGCCCTGGTCGATAATATCTGGCTGTGGTTTCCCCTGCGCTTGTTGCTCGGCATGGCCGCGGAAGCGCTGTTCGTGCTTTCCGAAACCTGGATCAACGCGCTCAGCACGGAGAATACCCGCGCCCGGTTCATGGCCATCTACACGGCGACACTTTCGCTGGGACTCGCACTTGGTCCCTTGTTGCTTTCCCTGATCGGATCGCACGGTACGCTGCCGTTCATGGTCGGTGCCGTTATCGCCTTGGCGGCTGCATCCTTCGTGTTGTTGCCGATGGTGCGGGCGCCTGCTTTCGAAAAGCCGAGTTCCGGCAATCCCCTGCGCTTCCTCCGGCTGGCGCCGGTGGCAATCGGCGCCATTGTGCTGAATGCAGCCGTCGAGACGGCAGGCCTGTCGTTTTTGGCGCTTTATGCCGTGGGTCTTGGCTGGAATGCCGATGACGCCGCGCAACTGATGTTCGTGATGATGGGCGGAGCGATCCTGCTGCAGCTGCCGATCGGCTGGCTCGGCGATATGTTCGACCGCCGCAAGCTGGTGCTTGGCTGCGCGCTGGTGGCTGCAGCCGGTGCCGCGCTGTGGCCCTGGGCCTTGGCTTACCCGTTTGCCACCTATGCGCTGCTGTTCGTCTGGGGCGGTGTTTTCGTCGGTATCTACACGCTGACGCTGACGATCATCGGCAGCCGGTTTTCGGGCGGAGATCTCGTCGGCATCTATGCCCTCATGGGGCTGGCATGGGGTGCCGGCGCGCTGGTCGGACCGCTTGCGGCCGGTGTATCGCTTCAGATCGGCACGCACGGCCTGCCTGTCTTCACCGCCATCGCCTGCCTCGCTTTCGCGTTTGTCGTGGCATTGCGCCGGGAGGGATGACGGGAAGGGCGTCCGCTGGAAAGTGTCCGGCGGGACGGCGTCTGTGTCAGTCGGCGGACGCCAACAACATTGTTTTTTTGCGCTCGTGGCGCAGCGTCACGACCTTGTAACCCTCGGCCTTCAGGCGATCGAGCAGCATCGGCAGCATGACAGCGGTGCGCAGGTGCAGGTCGTGCATCAGGATGATGCCGCGCCCGCGCCGGTGCAGGGTCTCCATCGTGCGCTCGACGATCTCGGAGGGGGCCGATTTGAAATAGTCCTTGCTGTCGATGGCGACGTCGAGAACGACGACGCTACGCTGCGCCATGCGGGTGCGCAGGCTTTTCGAATCGGACAGGTAGGGGAAGCGGAAAAATGCCGGATCGACGCCGGTGCCGGTCTTTACCGCCAGTTCCCCCTTGGTGATGTCGGTCATGGCCTGATCGAAGCTCAGCTTGTGCAGATCGGCATGGCTCCATGTATGGCTTCCGATGGAGTGGCCGGCATCGGCAACCTTGCGGGCGATGGCCGGATGCGCCTTGGCCATCTCGCCAACCATCAGGAACGTTGCCTTCACGTCATAGCGAGCCAGCGTGTCGAGGATGCTTTCGGTGCGACCGGGAACCGGGCCGTCATCGAAGGTCAGGGCGACTTCCTTCGGTCCGAGCTTGATGTCCTGTATCGATTCGACTTCCAGCGTGCGACCTGCCAGCCCGCTCTTGGGCCGGTTTGGCTTGAACCACTCCGCAGGCTCCATGGGAACGCGTTCGCCGGCGGAAAGCGGCTTGCCCGCGGGGTTTTCCGGAGAGGCGACAAAGGCCGTCTTGGCTGACGGCCTTTCCGTCTTGGTGGAGGTGCAAGAAGCCAGGGACAAGGCAAGCAGGGCGCTCGCCGCAACGCGTAAAGAAAGCATGAATGCCACTCGAACGGAAAATGATTCGAGTGAAGTTTTATGCAGTTATGGTTAACGGTCGGTTTCCGGTCGACCCGAGAACCTGCCGGATGGACGGCGGATCAGCCCGCCATCCCATCCTCGTATTCGGCGGAAAGCTCCAGCCACTGCTCTTCGGCGGCCGAGAGCTTGGCGGCAGCCTCGCCGCGCTGCTTGGCTTTTTCCGCAGCCTTCGCCGGGCTTTTTTCGTAAAGGGCGGGATCTGCAAGTTCCGCATCAAGCGCCTGAATCAAAGTCTCCAGCTTTTTCGTCAGGGACTCGATTTCATTGATCTTTTTCTTCAGCGGCGCGAGTGAGGCGCGCTTGTCGGCGGCGGCCTTGCGCTGGTCGGCCTTGTTTACCTGGATGGCGGCGTCAGTCTTCTCCCGGTCGTCCGTCTTGCGGGCGGAAGAGACGACGAGGCTGCGATAATCCTCCATGTCGCCATCGAAGACGCTGACGGTGCCGTTGTTGACGAGCCAGAGGCGGTCGACGGTCGCCTCGATCAGATGACGGTCGTGGGCGATCAGGATCACGGCGCCGTTATAGTCGTTGAGCGCCTCGATCAGCGCGCGACGGCTGTCGATGTCGAGATGGTTGGTCGGTTCGTCGAGGATCAGAAGGTTCGGCGCGTGGAAGGCGGAAAGCCCCATCAGCAGACGCGCCTTTTCGCCACCCGAAAGATCCTTGGCGGCGGTTGCCATCTTTTCGGTCGCTAGACCCATCTGTGCGACGCGGGCGCGAACCTGCGCTTCGCCCGCAAGCGGCATCAGCCGGCGCACGTGGTCAACCGGCGTCTCGTTGGGCACGAGATCGTCCAACTGGTGCTGTGCGAAGAAGCCGACGGAAAGGTTGGGCGCGAGCTTCATCTCGCCGGCCTGAAGGTTGAGCCGTCCTGCGATCAGCTTGGCGAAGGTGGACTTGCCGTTACCGTTCGAGCCGAGCAGGGCGATCCGGTCGTCGGCGTCAATACGCAGGTTGATGCCCTTGAGGATGGACTTGCCGGGCTCGTAGCCGACGGCACCGCCGCTGATGGCGATGATCGGGGAGGCCGGCTGCTTCTCGGGTTCCGGAAAGGTGATCGGCTGGACATGGTCCTCGATCACGGCCGCAACCGTTCCCATGCGTTCCAGCGCCTTGATGCGGCTCTGGGCTTGCCGTGCCTTCGAAGCTTTATAGCGGAAACGATCGATGTAGCTCTGCAGATGCTTGCGGGCCGCGTCGCTCTTGACCTTGGCCTTCATCTGCAATTCGTCAGCTTCCGCCTTCTGCCGCTCGAACTGGTCATAGCCGCCGCGATAGAAGGTCAGCTTCTTCTGGTCGAGATGGATGATCGCGTTGACGGCGGTGTTCAGGAGGTCGCGGTCGTGGCTGATAATGATGACGGTGTGCGGATAACGCCGGACATAGTCCTCAAGCCAGAGCGTGCCTTCGAGGTCGAGATAGTTGGTCGGTTCGTCGAGCAGCAGCAGGTCCGGTTCGGAAAACAGCACGGCCGCCAGCGCCACGCGCATGCGCCAGCCGCCGGAGAACGAGGAGGCCGGGCGAAGCTGTGCCTCATGGTCGAAGCCGAGGCCTGCGAGAATGGTGGCCGCGCGCGCTTCCGCCGAATGCGCGCCGATGTCGGCGAGACGGGTCTGGATCTCCGCGATGCGGTGCGGATCGGTTGCGGTCTCCGCCTCCTTCAAAAGAGCGGCGCGTTCCTTGTCGGCGGCCAGCACGATCTCGATCAGCGGCTGTTCGGTGCCGGGGGCCTCCTGAGCCACCTGGCCGATCCGCGCATTCCTAGGGATGGTGATCGTCCCCGTCTCGGAGGCGAGGTCGCCTGTGATGATCTTGAAGAGCGTCGACTTGCCCGCGCCGTTGCGTCCCACAAGTCCCGCCTTCGTGCCTTCCGGCAGCGAGATGCTGGCATGGTCGATGAGCAGGCGGCCGGCGATGCGGGCGGAGATATCGGTGATCGTAATCATGTCTTGGCTTTTGGCCGAACTGCCGGCCAAAGGCAAGAAGCGGCCGCCGGGCTGCGAAGGGTTTCGCGGCAATCAGGCGGCCAGCGGTGGCACCGGCGCAACATCGATACGCCGGCAAGCGTGGTCAGGCGACGTTACGCCCCAGGCTGCGCGGGCGTTCCGAGCCGTAACCGGCGATAGGATGGCGAGGGGTGGTGCGGGCAGTCGCAAGCGCGGACTGGGCATGAGCGATCAGCTCGCTCGGTGTTGTCGTATCGGCGGTCATCGCATAGCCGATCGAAAGGCCGAGGGTGCCCTGGCTGCGGCCTTGCTCGGTAGCGAAGATCAGATTGTTCTCGACAGCCGTCCGAAGCCGCTCGGCAATCGCCTGAGCCTCGGTTGCGCCGACGTCGCTGAAGAGGAAGGCGAAGTCATCGCCCTCGATGCGCGCGACGAAATCATGCTTCTTGATCGTCTTGCGGAAAACGGCGGCCAGCCGCCTGAGCAGCTTGTTGCCGGCTTCATCGCCGAACTGCCGGTTGATTTCCTTGAAATTGTCGATGTCCACCAGCAGCATGGCCGTTCCAAACGGCGCGCTGTCTCGGTCGTAGAGGTCTTCCAGCCGGTTCATGAAGGCGATGCGGTTGGGCAACTCGGTCAGCCGGTCGGTCAGCACCATGGCGCGGGCGGCTTCCGCCGTGCGCTCGGCGGCCTCGATTTGCGCCAGTCCCGTCTTGAGCTTCAGTTTGATCTCGGCCTCATCGCGGATGAGATCGCGCGCAGCCGAATCCAGGAAATCGAGTTCCTCCATGATTTCGGAGAGCCCTCGGGTCTCGTCCTCGCGGATCGACTTGACGATGGATTCCAGTGCGCGGGTGAAGGTCTGCTTGCGTATGAGGCCGAACGATACCTGTTCGGCGAGACGTTTCAACGCTGCCGTTGCTTCGGACTGAACATGCTCGTCGGCAAGGCCGCAATGGCTGACCAGACGGTGCTTCAGGCCCAGATGGTCCAGTGCGATCTGGCTGGGCTGTGCCCCGAGAGCGAGGAGGTCGCGGGCGACTTCCGCATTGCGGCTCACCATGGCCTCATAGACGAGTTCGAAATTGCGCGGCAGCCCGGCAATCTGGTGCTTGGCCATGAAAGCCGTGATCTTCTGCAGGTTGTCCTGGGCGACGGGCGGCTTCTGCTGCTGCGCGTTCAGCGGCTGGATGTGCTGATGGCTGGCATTGGCATCGGACTGCATGGCTCTTCCCCCGCCGGATGTGTTCCGGTCTTTCTGCGCGATGAATGTCGTTCGTTTGTTGGGCGCACCATCCGCGAGAGAGTTCATGATTCCGTTAAGTACGGAGGATCTGAACCCGCCCCGCCTGACTTTCCGCGGAGCAGGGTTAATGCCAGATTGCTGAAGTAGCGGACGCGTCTCCCCAATAGCCGGGTGCTACAGCCACCGTTCGCCTTCGAGGCGCTGAAAGGCGATGAGATCGAGCGAAAGGCTGGGTTTGCCGAGGACTGTGAGGCACATGTGAGCCTGTCCGCGATGGTGCGTCTGGTGGTTGAAAAAATGCGATATCGCAGGCCCGAACCGATGGGTGATCGGCTTCGGTATCGTGATCGGCGTATAGCTGATCGACCCGCGAATGGCATCTTCCGTCAGGCCGTCGATCCACTCCAGAATGCGGCGGTCTTCGGAGACACGCGCCACTTCAAGCTCGGGGAAAGTCGTGTACGGCCTCTCGTTCAGCGCCGAGTGAACAGGCCCTTCGCCGGTGAAGCGCCGGAGCCACACGCGATCCGCAACGAGGATATGGCTGAGTGTTCCGAACAGCGAACCGAAGAAGGCCCCGCAGTCGCGATTCAATTCCTCCGGCGTCAGATCCCTTGCGGCAGCGTAGACGGCATTGTTGGCCCACTGGTTATAGGCCGCGAACATCTTGAACGTATCCAGCATATGGAAATCGTCTCCTTCCCTTAACGCATGACCCTAGCGCGATATTGCGACAAAGGGGCTTATGAAACCCATTAAATATAATGATTTGATCGACCGAGAACCGGCATGCATCGTATGGTCGGAACGATAACAAAGGAGAAGACATGTCCATCACGCTTTATTCCCTTTGCGGAGCAGACGTCGCCCGCCCGTTCTCTCCCCATTGCTGGAAGACGGTCATGGCGCTTCGCCACAAGGGGCTTTCCTTCTCGGAAAGGCCGCTTGCCTTCACCGCGATCCCGGCGGCCGAGAGCGGCTTTTCGAAGACAGTTCCGATCCTGAGGGATGGCGACCGTCTTGTCTCCGACAGCTTCCAGATTGCGCTCTATCTCGAAGACGCCTATCCGGATGCGCCGACGCTTTTCGGCGGCGAAGGCGGCCAGGCCATGGCCCGCTTCGTCGAGGCCTATTCCCAGACCACCATTCATCCCGTCGTCACCCGCATCGCGCTCAAGAACATTCATGACATGCTGGCTCCCGTCGATCAGTCCTACTTCCGCGAAACCCGCGAGAAATTCCTCGGCAAGACGCTGGAGGAGGTGGAGACCGCCCGGGAGACGGCTATCGCCACCCTTCCGGACGCCCTCAAGCCCTTGCGGCACATGCTGAAGGCGCAACCTTTTATCGGCGGCGAAGGTCCACTGTTTTCCGACTACATCGTCTTCGGGGCGCTGCAATGGCTGCGGATCACCACCGGATCGGTGCATCTGGCCGATGACGATCCGGTGAAGGACTGGTTCGAACGGTGCCTCGACCTGCATGGCCGCGAGGCGAGGGCGGTCGCCTGAGCCTCAGCGTCCGTAATTGACGGTGATCGACGCCTTTGCCAGCGCACTGGCGTTCGCCATGAAGCCGATCAGCGCTCCGCTGGCATTGCCGTCGAGATCGAGCTTCTCAATCGAAAGCGCCATCACGGTGAACACATATCGATGCGTCGGCCCCTGCGGCGGGCAGGCGCCGAGATAGCTTGAAAAGCCGGCATCGGCGCGGCTCTGGATTGCGCCGGCCGGCGCGCCGCCATCCGGCGTGATGCCTCCCTTGAGTTCCGTCACGCCGACCGGGATGTTGAACATCACCCAGTGCCAGAAACCGGAGCCGGTCGGCGCATCCGGATCATAGGCGGTGACCACGAAACTTTTCGTGCCCTCCGGTGCATTCGACCAGGAAAGCGCCGGCGAGACATTGCCACCGGCGCAGCCGAAGGTGTTGGCGACCTGTGCTTCGCCAAGCACTCCACCTTCCGTGATGTCCGGACTGGAAAGCGCGAACTCCGTAGCCTGAGTTGGCAGGCAGGAAAACGCGGTCAATACGGCGGCGAGAGCGAGATGTCTGAAGGTCATGATTGGCTCCTTTCGAAATGGGAGCCTGAACCTAGCGCTGGCTTTAGCCGGCTGCGGCTCTTGAGCGCTCGAATTCCGTCCCGCAACGCTCATCCTGTTCCGCGGCCACGCGGATGTCTCGTGGGGACAGTCCGAAACGCGCGCGGAAGCGGGCTGCGAACTTCGAAGCCGATTCATATCCGACATCGAGCGCCACACGGTTGATCGGCAGTTCGGTCGCCTGCAGCAATCCGAGCGCCGTCGTCATGCGCACATCGGCGATGATGTCGGTGAGGCTGGTGCCGAGGAGCGCCAGCTTCCGCCGCAACGTCTGCTCGCTCATGCCAAGCGCGGCAGAGATGGTACTCGCCAGCCATTCCCGGCCCGGCTCTTCGCGAACGAGACCACGGATCCGCAGGCAGAGGTTCTCCCGCGGGTCGGGCGTGAGGTTTATCCCGAGCGCCTGCAGCCGGACGACCAGTTCGCCGAGGATGTGCCGGTGTATTCCGATGGTGGTTGCGCTCTCGTCGGCTATCGCGAGGCGAGACCGCTCCAGCGCATCGAGAAATCCCGCGTCCGGTTCGATGCGGATGGCCTCGCACGTGGAATGTACGGCCGCCTCGGCATAAAGCGAGATCAGGGCGGGGGAGAAGATGTAGGCATCGGAGTGATAAGCGCCGTTCTCCTCGGCTCCGTTGATGACGGTGCATTCAAGGCCCTGCGGCAGAAAGATCGCGTCGCCGGGACCGGCCGAGACATCGGTCTCCTTGCTCAGGATACGTTTCCAGCCGCTCTTCACATGAATGACCGAGGGCTGGTCGATGAGGAAATGCCGGAAGCGACCGGTGGAGGCCTGCAGGATCGAGCAATGGACGGCAATATCCGGCAGTACACGCGTGTAGCGTCGCGTAGTTTCGGAGAATTTCTGCATGATCTTTCCACTACGATGCCGGGCCGAAATGCCCTTTGGAAGGGCGCGTCTGGGCCGTTTCTGGTCCGATAGTATGACGGTCGCGTGAAATTCGTCCATCCCCCTTGTCTTCGCGATTCGGGGCAGGTAGAAACCGCCCACTTTCCCCATGAGACAAAAGGATGAGACTGATGGCGATTGAACGCACCTTCTCGATGATCAAGCCGGACGCAACCAAGCGCAACCTGACGGGCGCCATCACCAAGGTATTCGAAGACAACGGCCTGCGTGTCATCGCTTCGAAGCGCGTATGGATGAGCAAGCGCGAAGCCGAAGGCTTCTACGCTGTTCACAAGGAACGCCCCTTCTTCGGCGAACTGGTTGAAGGCATGACCTCCGGCCCGACCGTCGTTCAGGTCCTGGAAGGCGAAAACGCCATCCTCAAGAACCGCGAACTGATGGGCGCCACCAACCCGGCCAATGCCGACGAAGGCACCATCCGCAAGCTGTTCGCCCTGTCGATCGGCGAAAATTCCGTTCACGGTTCGGATGCTCCGGAAACCGCCGTTCAGGAAATCGCTTACTGGTTCGCTGAAACCGAAATCGTCGGCTGATTCAGCTTATGAGGCTTCGGCCTCAACCGATTGATCAGAATCGAAAAACCGGAGTGGCGACACTCCGGTTTTTTGTTGGGCGTTATCCGCTCACAAAAAAGCCGCGGAACCTGCCGCGGCTGTTTTTGTCTTGTCGGCGCTCTGTTCAAAGCTGCTCGATCATCGTGGCGGCAGCGGAAACGGTCGCCTGACCGGGATTTTCCTCGATGTTGAGCGACTTCACTACGCCATCTTCGACCAGCATCGAATAGCGCTTGGAGCGGACGCCAAGGCCACCGCCGGAAAGATCGGCGTCGAGGCCGAGCGCCTTGGTGAAGGAAGCATCCCAGTCGGCAAGGAAGTGGATCTTGCCAAGGCCGCCGGACTGCTGGGCCCATGCGCCCATGACATGCCAGTCGTTGACGGCGATCACCGCGATATCGTCAACGCCACGCGACAGGATGGCATCGCGGTTTTCCAGATAACCCGGCAGGTGGTTCAACGAGCAGGTCGGCGTAAACGCGCCGGGCACGGCGAAGAGCACGACGCGCTTGCCGCCAAAGAGCTGCTCAGTGGTGATCTCGACAGGACCGTCGGCAGTCTTTTCCTTGAAGGTCGCCTGCGGCAGCTTTTCGCCGATGGAAATCGTCATCAAATTGTCCTCGCTGGATTGGACCCGATCGTTGCCGGGCGATGTGTCGGCAGCGACTATAGATTGAGGTTAGTCAAAGGCAAGTGTGCTTTCCATCGCCCTGTTACCCGAGAGGACGAGGATACCCCAGGTCTTTCCGGCGATCTTGTAATTGCGCGGCAGCTCCTCGATCGGCATCGAAATGGCGAGCTTGCCGCCAGCCGCGGATACGACCTCGTAGTCCATGAAGACATGGCCGCTCGGCCCCGTGACGAAGACCTGCGGGTGATTGTCCGGGGAGGGGAGTTCGAGCGACAGGTCGAGCCGATCGAGTGCCCCGCTCATCTGGTGGCTATCGACCCCGAAGTTGCCGGATGCCGGTTCGGGCAGGGCTCTCCGTGCGGAGGCGAGGATGGCATCCTCTTCCGGATCGCTCGTCGCGTCGAGCGCGACGGTGAGTTCCGCCTGAAATGGAATACAGATGTTTTTGCAGATGCCGATGAAGACATTCGCCTTCACCGTGTCTGTTGCAGTCACCGCACCCTGTATGGTGAAGGGGAGGGTGACGGCGGTATCGTAGCCGATGTCTCTTATGTCTCCATTATCAATGCGCTTCGGCACGGGAAAGGAAATCTCGCCAAGCGTCAGCTGGCTCTCGGGATCGAGGCTGATCGCCGGCGGAATGCCGGCATCGCCCGGCTCGCGCCAATAGGTGATCCAGCCGGGCGTCGGCTCGATCTGCAACGCTGCCTGCAATGTTCCGTCGGCTGCCGCCGGCAGAACCACGAGCCGCATGCGCCCGCCTTCATTGGTCGCCCATTCGCTGCTCGCCGCCTGTGCGCTACCGGCATGAAGCATGGCGGCTGTCGCAAAGGCTGTCACGAAATGGCGAAAACGAGGTGTTGGGCGGGATAGGGTGCTCATGATCCTGCGTTTAATGCATTGTCAGGAGCCTAGCCAGTAACGGTTTTCGGCCCTGATGTCATTTTCAGTTGATTGCCGGGGCAGTCTGCCTCATCCTGCAACAATGAGTGACTATACGCTTCGTCATGAAGCGTGCATCGTATGTCTCGATGGCGGATGACGCTGGAGGTCCAGCATGGCTTTATCGACGTTGAAGAAAGATCGCGAGCGCGGCTTCCTGGATGGCCAGTTTCTGATAGCCATGCCTGGGATGACGGATGGAAATTTCGCCCGTGCTGTCGTCTACATTTGCGCCCATTCGCAGGCCGGCGCCATGGGTTTCATCATCAATCGTTCCCAGCCGGTGACGTTCGCCGATGTGCTCTTGCATCTCGAACTGATTGACAAGAACGATGCGATCATGTTGCCCGATCACGCCCGGCATTTTCCCATCCAGAGTGGCGGGCCGGTTGAAACGGGACGTGGTTTCGTTCTCCATTCCGACGACTACCTGAGCGACAGCAGTATCCCGATCAGCGATGACATATCGCTGACGGCAACGCTCGACATCGTGCGCGCGATTTCAGATGGTCGCGGTCCACGCCGGGCCACAATGTTGCTCGGTTATGCCGGCTGGGGACCGGGCCAGCTCGAATTCGAGATTGCCAACAACGGCTGGCTGAATTGCGCAGCGACAGAAGAACTGATCTTTGATCGCGTTCTCGACAGCAAGTATGAGCGTGCGCTGGCCCTGATGGGCGTAAGCCCCGCAATGCTTTCGATGGAAGCCGGCCACGCCTGAGCGCGGCCGGATTTTCTGATCAGGCCCGCCAATCAGGCCCGCTTTGTCAGCGGAAAGCGTTCGCGTAGCAAACGCAGAACGGATTCTGCGCCAATCGGTGCGCCATAGAGATAGCTCTGACCGTAATCGCATCCCATTTGGGCCAGCTCCTGACCTTCTTCTTCCGTCTCGATGCCTTCCGCCACGACCTTCATCTCCAGGCCACGGGCCATGGAGATGATCGATTTCAGCAGGACGGCGCGCTTGTCGGAATGGTCGCAGACGAGAGCCTTGTCCAGCTTGATAGTGTCGAACGGGAAGCGCGTGAGATAGGCAATCGAGGAATAGCCGGTGCCGAAGTCATCGAGCGCAAGGCTGATGCCGCTATCCCGAAGCTTGCCCAGTACGAGGCGCGCCTGTTCGGGGTTTTCCATCACGACGGATTCCGTCAGTTCCAGCTTCAGACGGCGCGGGTCGCATTGGGTCTTGGTCAGCATGGCGCGGATGTCGTTGTAGAGTTCACTGGAAAGCAACTGGGCGCTAGACAGGTTGACGGACACGAAGATCGGCACGTCGCCCGTCTGCTTTTCCCAGTCCGTCAGATCCGTCGTGGCGCGCTCCAGAGCGAACATGCCGAGCGGTTCGATGAGGTCGGAAGCTTCCGCGATCGGGATGAACTCCGAAGGCGGAATGCTGCCGCGCTTGGGATGATCCCAGCGCATCAACGCCTCGAAGCCGGCAACCTCGCCATCCGCAAGCCGCATGATCGGCTGGTAGACCATCGACAGTTCCTTGCGGTCGATGGCGCGGCGAAGATCCGTTTCGAGCTGCAGGCGATCCGTGCCGCCGGCGCGGAAGGCCGGGCGGAAGGGCTCGACACGATTGCCGCCGGCGCGCTTGGCGCGGTACATTGCCAGTTCCGCGTCGGACAGCAGGCCGGTGGCGCTTTCCTGCTGATCGACCCATGAAACGAGGCCGATCGAAGCCGTCAGGATAATCTCCCGGTTGGCGAAGTTGATCGGAACCATGATCGCCTTGGAAACGGCATCGGCGAAATCTGCGACCTTGGCCGGATCGCGTTCCGAAACCAGGATCAGACCGAACTCGTCACCGGAAAGGCGGGCAAGCGTGTCCTGTGGCTTCAGGAGACGCCGCAGGCGGCGGGTGAGCGCGATCAGGATATTGTCGCCGGCGGAGATGCCGAGACTGTCGTTCACCTGCTTGTATCGGTCGATGTCGATTGACATCACCGTCGGTCGCAGCGCTTCGGAGCCGTTTGCAAGCGCCAGCACCGACTGGAGGCGGTCGAGGAAGACCTCCCGGTTAGGCAGGCCGGTCAGATTGTCGTGCATGGCGTCGGCAAGCAGACGGTCGACGGAATTTTTCTGCTCGGTTACGTCGATGATCGTGCCAACGCAGCGGATGACTTCGCCGTTCGAACCGAGCACCGGCCGCGCCCGGATCTTCAGCCAGTGGAAATGGCCGTCCTCGGCGCGGATGCGGAATTCATGGTTCAGCCGGCCCTTGCGATGTTCCAAGAGCACGTCGAGCGTGGCGCGGAAACGGTCGCGGTCATCGGGATGAAGCCGCGGCAGCCAGTTGCGCGCCGGGCCATGCATGGTTCCCGGAGAAAGGCCGAGACGGATAGAAATGTCGGGGCTCGTCACCACGCGGTCTCGCGCGACGTCCCAGTCCCAGACCGTATCGCCGGACCCGGTGAGCGCGAGCGACTGGCGTTCGAGATCGGAAAACAATCCCTGCTGGTAAGCACCGCCGGCAAAGGCGTGCTGCATGACGGTAAAGCCGATCAGCAACACGATCAGAACCAGGCCGCCGCCCAGCGCCGGCTGGATGATGTCGTTGTCCAGCCGTCCGGTAATCGTAAGCCAGCCGCCGAACAGCCAGACGAGGAGCAGTGCCCAGGTCGGCACGAGAAGAATCGCGCGGTCGTAGCGGTTGAAGCCGAGATAGATGATGAGCACGATGCCGGCGGTGGCGGTCAGTGCAAGCGATAGTCTCGCGATGCCTGAGGCGACGGAGGGGTCGTAGATCGCCACGCCGAACAGCAGACCAAGACCGAGGATCCAGGCGAAGGTCGCGTATCCCAAGTGTACGTGCCAGCGGTTTAGGTTCAGATAGGTGAAGAGGAAGATGACGAGGCTTGATGCGAGCGCCACCTCCGCGCCCGCTCGCCATATTCGCTGGTCGCTGGAGGTTACGCTGATAAGCTTCTCGAGAAAACCGAAGTCGACGCAGATATAGGCGAGCACCGCCCATGCGAGTGCCGCTGCCGCCGGCAGCATTGAGGTTCCCTTGACGACGAAGAGGATCGTCAGGAACACCGCGAGCAGGCCGGCAATGCCGAGCACGATGCCGCGATAGAGCGTAAACGCGTTGACTGTATCCTTGTAGGCATCCGGCTCCCACAGATAGATCTGCGGAAGCTGCGGCGTCGAGAGTTCGGCGACGAAGGTGATGACCGCGCCGGGGTTGAGCGTGATGCGGAAGACGTCCGCTTCCGTGCTCGGCTGCCGGTCGAGCGCGAAGCCTTCCGACGGCGTGATTGCGATGATGCGCTGCGAGCCGAGATCCGGCCAGAACAGCTTGGAATTCACAAGACGGAAATGCGGGGCGACGATCACGCGCTCCAGCTGCTCTTCCGAAACGTTGGCAAGCGCAAAGACCGCCCAGTCGCCCTGATGCTGCGGCGAGCTGGACCGGACCTCGATGCGGCGGCGGATACCGTCGGCACCGGCGGCTGTGGAAACCTGAAAGGCGTCGCCCTGATTGGTGTAGATCTCGGTTGTCGCGGTGAGGTCGAGCGCCGTGTCGTCACGGGCGATCTTCACCGGCTCGGCGGCATTCGCGGTCGTCGCGAAAAGGACCGCGAGCACGAGCATGACCATGGCGAAAGCTGCCGCCAGCGTCTGGCCGGCGGTTGGCTGCCTGTTATCGGTAAGTTTCATGAGGGCTCTTTGCCGCCGTTGTCCGTGGCCCGATCCGCTAGAAGCGAATAGATGGCATGGTCGCGCCAGCGCCCGTTGATCTTGAGATATTCCCGCAAAAGACCTTCCCGCTCAAATCCGGCTTTTTCGAGCAACCTGATGCTGTTGCCGTTGTCTGGAATACAGGCTGCTTCGATCCGGTGCAACTCAAGCACCCTGAAGATATAGGGAATAGCCAGTCGAAGTGCGGCAAACATATGGCCTTGGCCGGCATATCGCTCGCCCATCCAGTATCCGATCATGCAGCTTTGCGAGGCGCCACGGCGTATGAGGCCGATTGTCAGGCCGCCGAGAAGAATGTCGTCCGGCCTGTGGAAGAGAAAGAAGGGGACAGCCAGACCCGTGTTGAATTCCTGTTCGTTGCGCAGCACGCGCGTCCGGTAGGAGCTTTCGGTCAGTTCGTCGGCCCGCCATGTCGGTTCCCACGGCTGCAGGAAAGCCCGGCTTTCGCTGCGCAGCTTGTGCCACTGGTCGAAGTCACGATAGCGCGGAAGGCGCAGAAAATGGTTTGGCCCATAGAGTTCAGGGGTTTCCGGCTGCCGCGACAGAAACCGAAAGACCGACCGTGTCATGCCATGCCCCCAAAAAGGCGAGGGCGGTCATGAGCCGCTTGCTCGCCGGCAACCCCTTGCCCCTGTTTACGCGCAGTTATCAGCCGGCCGCCTTGAGACCCCCGCTGGCATTGCCGCTCGAAAGAGCCCGTGTGATTTCGTTCATCGGCGCAAGCTGTTCGAGCGGACCGATGGCCGAGAGTGTCGGTACGGTCTCGAAGAACAGCCGTCCGGCAAGATCCGTCAGCCGTTCGGTGGTGATCCCTTCCAGCCGCTCCATCATCTCCTGATTGGAAATCGGGCGTCCGTAGAGCATCATCTGCCGGGCGATCTGGCCTGCCCGCGCCGCAGGGCTTTCCTGCCCCATGAGCAGTTGCGCGCGGATCTGGGCCCGCGAGCGGTCGATCTCCTGCTGGTTGATCATCTCCGACGACTTCCTCAGTTCGTCAATGATGACGGGAACGAGTTCCGGCAGGTTCTCTCCGCCGGTGGCGGCGTGAACGCCGAATATGCCAGTATCGGAAAAGCCCCAGTGGAAAGCATAAACGGAGTAGCAGAGCCCGCGGAATTCACGCACTTCCTGGAACAAGCGAGAGGACATGCCTCCGCCGAGAATGTTGGCAAGGATCTGCGAACAGTAAAAGTCGCGCATGTGATAGGCGCGGCCTTCGAAACCGAGCAGCACCTGCGCATCCATAAGGTCACGTTCTTCGCGGGCCTCGCCACCAAGATAACGGGCAGTTTCGAATACTGGCGGCACCGCAGGCTCCGTCCGAAGTCCCGAGAACCGTTCCTCCACCTGGCGAACGAAGGCGTCGTGGTCAACAGCGCCGGCGGCAACGACGAACATTCGGTCGGTCGTGTAGTTGCGTGAAAGGTAGCCCCTGATCTCGTCGCTGGTGAAAGACATCACAGTATCAGGCGTACCGAGAATCGGCCGTCCCAACGTCTGCCCGGCAAAGGCGATTTCCGAGAAGCGGTCGAAGACCACGTCGTCGGGCGTATCGTTGGCCGCGCCGATTTCCTGCAGGATGACCTGCTTTTCGCGCGCCAGTTCCTCTTCGTCGAAAACCGATTCGGTCAGAATGTCGGCGAGGATGTCGACCGCCAGCGGCACGTCATCCTTGAGTACGCGGGCGTAGTAGGACGTGGTTTCGGTGGACGTGGCGGCGTTGAGTTCGCCGCCGACATTCTCGATTTCCTCGGCGATCTGGCGAGCGTTGCGTCGCTGCGTGCCCTTGAATGCCATGTGTTCGAGAAGATGGGCGATGCCGTGCTCCCCGTCGGTTTCGTTGCGCGAACCTGATTTGATCCAGGTTCCGAGCGCGACACTTTCGAGATGCGGCATCTTCTCGGTCACGACCGTCAGCCCAGAGGGCAGCCGGGTACACTCAACATTCATCGATCCGTCTTTCTGCGCTTCTCAATTGTCTGTGCGGGCATGTTCACCGACAAAGGTTTCGACGGCTTTAAGTTCCGCGTCCAGGATGTCGAAACGCTCCTCCCTGGTCATCAGATCAGCAAGCCACGCCGGAAGCGCCGGGTCAATACCGCTTGCGGATTTTACTGCAGCCGGAAACTTCGCCGGGTGGGCTGTGGAGAGGGTGACCATGGGGCTGGAGGGCTTGGCGAACTTGGACGCGACATACACGCCGACGGCGGTGTGCGGATCGATCAGGTAACCGGTCTGGGCCAGTGTATCGCGGATCGTGTCGGCCACCTGCTTTTCGCTGGCGCGGCCGGAGCGGAAGTCTTTGCGGATCGCCTTCAGCGCATCGGGCTTGATCTCGAAGGAACCGGACTGTTTCAGGCTCTCCATCGAGGAGCGGATGGCGGCATCGTCACGGTCATAGGCTTCGAACAACAGGCGTTCGAAGTTGGACGAAATCTGGATATCCATCGACGGCGATGTCGTGGCCGAAACGCCCTTCATCTCATAGCGCCCGGTCTTGAGCGTCCGGGCGAGAATGTCGTTTTCGTTGGTGGCGATCACCAGCTTGTCGATGGGAAGCCCCATCTTCTTGGCGACGTAACCGGCGAATATATCGCCGAAATTGCCCGTCGGCACGGTGAAGGAGACCTTGCGGTCGGGCGCGCCGAGCGAGATCGCCGCGGTAAAGTAATAGACCACCTGCGCCATGATGCGGGCCCAGTTGATCGAGTTGACGCCGGAGATCTTGTAGGTGTCGCGGAAGGCGTTGTCGTTGAACATCGCCTTTACCAGGTTCTGGCAGTCGTCGAAATTGCCCCTGACCGCGATGGCGTGAACGTTGTCTGCCTTGGAGGTCGTCATCTGCCGTTGCTGGACAGGCGAAACCTTCTCATGCGGGAACAGGATGAAGACGTCGGTGCGGGCGCGGCCGGCAAAGGCGTCGATCGCAGCGCCGCCGGTGTCGCCGGAGGTCGCGCCCACAATGGTCGCCCGTTCGCCGCGCTCGGCCAGGACATGGTCCATCAGGCGGGCGAGAAGCTGCATGGCCACGTCCTTGAATGCCAGCGTCGTGCCGTGGAACAGTTCGAGTATAAAGGCGTTCGGCCCTGTCTGCACCAGCGGGGCCACGGCCGGATGACGGAATGTGGCATAGGCCTCGTCGATCATCGAGCGGAATGTGCCGGCCTCGATTTCTCCGTCGATGAACGGGTGAAGCACCTCGAAGGCGATGTCCTGATATGTCTTGCCGCGAAGCGCGCGAATGTCCTTCTTCTTGAGGTGGGGCCATTTGCGCGGCACATAGAGGCCTCCGTCACGGGCGAGACCCGCAAGCAGGGCGTCACTGAAACCGAGGCTTTTGGCCTCTCCGCGGGTCGAGATATATTCCACGATGGTCATCCTTGGTCAGAAAAGGTGGGGCGCGTTTGGGTGTCCGAGACTATGACGTTTCGGGAACGGAAGTTCGTCTTTTTGCGCCAGACAGGCCGGTCGGATTTCGCAGGCACGGCAGTCGCGAACAGGTTGGTCCAGGGTGGGGCCGTGCCCCTGAATGCCGACGGTATTGAAATTCGAAGCAAAACGCTGGCTACCCAATCGATTTTTCGCTGCGCCGCTGGTATAGACCATCCTCCCAGGGCATGAAAAGGCCCAAATGGAATGGCTTTTGGCTTCTCGAAGCTCAAGAATGCGGAAGGTGCATATCGTGTCTGTGAAGATGTCGCGCGGGCTGTTGGCCGCATTTTCGATGATGGTTCTTGCGGGCTGCAACGCCGGCAATCCCGGCGGCGCCCTTGGTTCGGCTGCAGATAAGCCGGAAGCTAGTGCCGCTGCTCCGGCTGTATCGCCGGTCGTGCAGGGCTTCTGCCCGACGATCGCGTTGCGCGACGGCACGTCCTACTACCGGACCTACGCAAAGGGCGCGAAGGACGACGCGACCAAGGTCGTCTATCAGGCCTCCCTTGCCGATACGACCCGTTCCTGCGCCCGTAGCGAGACGGATCTGACGGTCACGGCCATGGTTCAAGGCCGTCTTCTGGCCGGCCCGGAAGGCAAGGCCGGCTCCGTCAACCTGCCGATCCGCGTTGCGGTGACGGATGGCGACAACGTGCTCTACTCGGAGCTGACCCAGCATCCGGTGGCCTTGGCCGATGCCTCGCAGCCGACGCAGTTCATCTTTTCCAAGCAGGTCACCATTCCGGCGACGGCAAGCGGACTGACCAAGGTCTTTATAGGTTTCGACGAAGGTCCGAAGAAGAAGTAACACCGTCGGCCAAAAGAGCCGCCGCGCTCGAAAAAAAGAAAATAAGCAAAGGTTGCCATCCGAAATGGATGGCAAGACACCACATGCCGGGGGGCATAGGTGAAAACTGGAATAGTCAGAAATCCCGTGTCCGGCGGGAGGGCGTCTGCGCGCGCGTGGTCGGCACTTCTTCAGGCGTTGAGTAGACGTTTCCCGGATATCGATGTTCGCGAGACCACGGCTGCCGGACAGGCGGCGTATCTGGCGCGCGAACTTGTTGCGTCCGGTTGCGATCTCGTCATTGCGGTCGGTGGCGATGGCACCGTGAGCGATGTCGTCGACGGTATCCTCTCCTCCAGTCGGCCGAAAACGCCATTTTCCCTGATCCCCAACGGAACAGGTTGCGATTTTGCCCGCAATTTCCGCCTGGCGAATACCCCTCAGGCCATCGCGAACCAGATCGCCGAGGCTCCCGTTCGCTTCATCGATGTAGTGCGCATCAGCGGCCCTGCGGTAGACGGCGGCAATATCCTTCGCCATTTCGCCAACATCGCGAGCGTCGGCGTTTCAGGTGAAATCGTCCGCAGCATGAACGAGGCGCCCCGCAGTCGGCTGTTGGGCGGCTCGACGCGATTCATGCTCTATTCTGCGCTCGGGATCATTCGATATCGGCCGCAGTCGGTGCGGGTCGTCGTCGATGGTGAGGAGGTCTATGCCGGAGGGGTGACGGTGGCGAGTGTTGCCAATGGCGCATGGTTCGGCGGCGGCATGCATGTCGTTCCCCAGGCTGACCTGACGGATGGCCTGCTCGATGTCGCCGTGATGAGGGCGACCTCCAAGATCGGTCAACTTGGCCTGCTGGCCCGGCTTCCCAGGGCAGCGCATGTCTGCCATCCCCTGCTGAGTTTCCACAAGGGGCGTTCGGTGGAGATCACGCCTCTCGACGAGGGACGCTTTTCCTGCGAAGCGGATGGAGAAAACCCCGGCCTGAAGGCGATGCGGGCAGACATCCTGCCGGCAGGCCTTGCCCTCCGCATCTGACGATCGCCGCCTTGGTAGGCGGGCCGGGGAACCGGCAGATCAGATCGCTCCGGCCCAGTTTTCCATTGCGGCGATTACTGCCGGGAGATCCGTCATGCGCGAGATCACAGTTTCTGCACCCGCATCGGTCAGCCGGTCGGCGTGCGAAGGGTAAGTGTGAGAGGCGCCGGTGAAGCCGATCACCCGCATGCCGGCGGCGCGTGCCGCATGAACGCCATGTACGGAATCTTCCACGACGACCGCCTTGTTGGGAGCAATGCCGAACTGTGCTGCGCCATGCAGGAAGATGTCCGGCTTCGGCTTGACACGGTCGGGGCCGAGATCCTTGGCCGAATAGATGTGCGACGCGAAGAATTCCTTGATGCCGACCTTGGTCAGCATCATGTCGAGGCGGGCGGAAGAGGAGTTCGAGCAGATACAGCGCGGTCCCTTGAGACGGGAAAGCGCGAAGACAACGCCGTCGATGATCTTTACTTCCCGCGCAAGGCGCTGGTCGAGCAGGGCTTCCGACTTGTCGAGCAGGCTCGCCGAAAGCGGAATGTCGATTTCCTTCTCGATGGTGAGAAGGATGTCCTTCCACGTCATCCCGGCAAAGCGTTCGCCCATTTCCTCGACGCTGATGGGATAGCCCGCTTCATTCAGAAGCTTGGATTCGACCCGGGCCGCGATGATCTCGGAATCGACGAGCACGCCGTCGCAATCGAAAATGGTAAGGTCGAAACCGCTCATGATGGGAGGTCCTGTCGGATGTCGTTTGGAGGAGGCCTCACCTACACGAAGAGGCTGCAAAGGACAATCCGCAAGTGACGACCGTCAAGCGTCCGGCGATGTCTGCGAGGTGAGTGCGAGCAGCTGCCGTTCGATGTGGGAGAGGTCACGGACCGTTTCCCGGTCTTCCTGCAAGAGGTCTGCGAGCCAGACGCCATCGGCGGCAAGGCGTGCGATTTCCAGCATCGGCGCGTCATCCGTCGTCCGGTGCTCGGCAAGCTTTCGCTCCAGCCATTGAGACCAGAGTTGCCGAAGGGCGGGCTCTGAAATCATGGAAACCGAAAGAGCGGCCCAGGGGCTGCTGTTTCCAAGCTTGCGGTCGGCGAAGATCGCCCTGACATAGGCGCGGGTGAAGCGCCCGCGCGTCTCGCCATCCTCCGCCATGTAGAGGTCGATTTCCTGGTCGAGCTTTTCGAGCAGGTCGGCGAAGACGGCCTCGACAAGCGCCTGCTTGCTGGCGAAATGATGCAGGAGACCGCCCTTGGTGACGCCCGCCCGATCCGCCACCGCCTGAATGGTGATCGCGGCCGGTCCGCCTCCGACTGCCAGTGCTGCCGTTTGATCGAGCAGCGCACGGCGAACCAGTTCCGGCTGTTTCCGTCTGGTGTAGGCGCTTTCCGTCATCCGTGCGTGACCGAGTTGGAGAATGCATTCATCACGATCACACCAGCCACGATCAGGCCGATGCCGGTCATCGCCGCCGGATCAAGCGATTGCTTGAACACGAAGACGCTGATGAGGGCGGTGAGGATGATGCCGAGGCCGCCCCACATTGCATAGGCGATGCCGAGCGGCATGCCCTTGAGGGCCTGTGACAGCAGATAGAACGATACGGCATAGAGCGCGACCATGGCAACGGTCGGCCCAAGCTTGGTGAACTGGGCGGATTTTTGCAGGAAGGTCGTACCGATCACTTCACAGATGATGGCGCCGGCAAGCGAGCCGTAGGCAAGGACAACGGGATTCATGGATGGATCTCACATTCAGTTGCCATAAAGATACCGTCTGGTCGGTATCTTTTCAAGAGGTGCTGATATGGGCCATGAAAGAGCGGGAAGTTTCAATCTGCGGTGGGAAACATGGCGGCGAATCGCCGTTCGCCTTCGGGACTGAAATGGATCACCCTGCTGCCGTTCTCCCGGCGCGCGAGGCCGGCATCGAGAAAATGGGAAAGCAGCGCCCGCCCGAGAGAGCCGGAGAGATGCGTGCGCCGCTCGCTCCAGTCGAGGCAGGCCCGGCAAATGGGTCGCCTGAGGGCCTTCAGCATGTCGACGTCGATACCATGACCGGCGACCATCTTCTCTCCGGCCTCTGTCAACTGCGGATGCTCTTCGTCGCCTGCGATTGCGCCGGTTGCACGCAGGCTGTCGAGCATGCGAACGCCATAGTCCCCGGCAAGGTGATCGTAGCAGATCCGTGCCTTGCGCAGCGCCGGTTCCTTCGGTCCCGTCCGGTGCCGGAGGTGACCGCGGCTTGCGGCAAATCCCATCAGGCTTTCGATCAGGGCTCCAACGCCGGCATCGGCGAAGGTGAAATAGCGGTGGCGACCCTGCTTGCGTTGGCGGATCAGGCCGCCTTCTTCAAGCTTGGCGAGGTGCGAGCTTGCGGTCTGCAGCGTGATTCCGGCTGCACCGGCAAGCTCCGTCGCCGTCAGCGCGCCACCTCCCATGAGTGAAAGCAGCATGTTGGCGCGGGCGGGGTCGCCGATCAGGGCGGCGATGCGGGCAATGTCCGGTCCTTCTTTCATACTTCGATCGTAACCGAAGCATGCCTTGCCGGCAACATGGCAGAAGGAGGTAGACAGCAAAGGAGAATACCAATGATTACCTGTGTCATCCGCTACGAGATCGATCCCTTCGCCAAGGAGGAATTCACCACCTACGCCCGCAACTGGGGTGAGGCCATTCCGCGTTGCGGCGCCGATCTCGTCGGATATTTTGCGCCGCACGAGGGCTCGTCGACCACCGCCTACGGCATCTATCATCTGGAAAGCCTTGCGGAATACGAGGCTTATCGCGCCCGGCTTGCCGAGGATGCCCTCGGGCGGGAAAACTATCAGTTCGCCGCGCGCGAAAAGTTCATTATCCGCGAGGATCGCCTGTTCCTGAAATGCGTGTCCACGCCTCATGCGACGAGGGCGGTGCGGTGATCGCCGTGATCTTCGAGGTGGTGCCGACATCCGGCGCGCGTGACGCCTATCTCGATATCGCAGCGGAGTTGAAGCCCCGGCTTGAGGATGTCGATGGCTTCCTTTCCATCGAGCGTTTCGAGAGTCTTTCCACGCCGGGAAAAGTCCTGTCTCTATCCTTCTGGCGGGACGAGGAAGCGGTGGCGCGCTGGCGCAATCTTCCCGAACATCGCGCCGCCCAGCGGGCCGGAAGGGAAGGGGTCTTCGCCGACTACCGGCTTCGGGTTGCTCATGTCCTGCGTGACTACGGTCTCGACCGGCGCGATGAGGCGCCGGCGGACAGCAGGGCAATTCATTCCGCATCGTGATGCTGCCGCCCGGCTTGCCTCGACAAGCCGGGCGGTGCCGACTATGCATGTCCACATGCATAAAGATCAGGACGATACGATTGCGAGCCGTATCAGCCGGGCCCTTGCCGAGCGCATCATTCATGGTGAACTCGTGCCGGGCTCCCGTCTCGCCCAGGACCATATCGCTGAGGAATTCGGCGCGAGCCATGTGCCGGTGCGCGAGGCCTTCCGCCGCCTCGAAGCGCAGGGTCTTGTCATCAGCCTGCCGCGCCGCGGCGTGCGTGTCGCCTCCTTCGAGTTGAAGCAGGTGCGCGAAGTGGCGGAAATGCGGGCGGCGCTGGAGGTTCTCGCCCTCAAGCATGCCGCGCCCAACATGACGCCGGATGTGCTCGATGCTGCCGAGCAGGCGGCGAGCGATGCTGATGCCGCAAGAGATGTGCAGACCTGGGAAGAGGCGAACCGCCGCTTTCATCGGCTGATTGTTTCCACCTGCGATATGCCGCGACTGCTCGCGGTCATAGACGACCTGCATGCAGTCAGTGCCCGTTTCCTCTTCGTCGCCTGGCGGGCGGGCTGGGAAGCCCGCACCGACCACGACCATCGAGCCATCCTTGCCGCGCTCCGTCAGGGCAGGGCCTCCGACGCCTGCGCCATTCTTGAACGGCATGTTCAGTGGATCGGCCGCGCGCCTATGCCAAAGACCGGTGCCCGAGAGGATGAAGGCTTTGCCATCGTTGGATAAAAATTATAGATAAAATTTCAAGTGAGTTTCGATCCGATTAAATTATTGTATTTGATGTGTTTTATTGTTTTTCCGGATCTTTTTTATCTGATTGAGGGCCGTTTTTCCACTGGCGGACTTGCATGCTGCGTATGTGGGTGACCGCCTTGGCTTGTCTGGAATCAAAAAATAGATAAAAATAATCTCGCGAATAAAATTATCTATAAAATGGAGATCCTGATGGCTTCCCCTTCTTCCATGACCGGTCGTTTCGACCCGTTCGGCATCGCTGCGCGTCCGGCGGGCGTTCGCGCTGCCCTCGTTCTAGCCGGTACGGCCGTGCTTGCGCTTGCCTCGCAGATTTCGGTGCCGATGGTGCCGGTTCCGATCACCATGCAGACCTTCGCGATCACCATGATTGGCGTGCTCTATGGCTGGCGTCTCGGTGCCGCAACCGTCCTGGCATGGCTCGGCGAGGCAGCCATCGGTCTGCCAGTGCTGGCGAATGGGGCGGGCGGGCTTGCACCGTTCATGGGGCCGACATCAGGCTATCTCGCATCCTTCCCCGTTATCGCGGCGCTTGCCGGCTTTCTTGCCGAAAAAGGCTGGACGGGCGAACGTGTCGTGCTCAGCTTTTCGGCGCATTTTCTGGCCAACATGCTCTGCCTTGCCATCGGCGGCGCATGGCTGATGGTCCTTCTCGGCGTCGAAAAGGGCCTCGTCCTCGGCGTGATGCCCTTCATCCTCGGTGCCGTCCTGAAGTCGGCTCTGGCCGCTGCCGTTCTGATGGCGATCGGACGTCGTTTCATTCGGAGTTGAAGGTGGCGATCCGCCTCAGGCCTCATCACCTCCTGTGCATGCTGACATTCGTCGGCAAGGGATATTCGCCGCGTTTCACCGCCAATTACGAGGTGCTGGCGCGGCGTCTTTCCCGGGGCGAGACTATCGTCGTCGTCGAAGGGCCGGACGATATCTGCACTCCTCTGCTCGAAGACGAGAATGCTCCCCATTGCCTCGGCGAGAGCGTCAGTGGTCGCGATGCCGTGGCGCTTGCCTCGGTCTCGGGCCTTCTCGGGCGCCCCCTGTCGGTCGGCTCCTCGATCGTGCCCGGAGCAAGCCTGTTCAGGACGCTTCGCCGTCATTTCGCGTCCGGCAGGCTGCGTGCCGCCTGCACAGGATGCGAGTGGACGAGCCTTTGCGATCATGTGGCGGAAGGCGGGTATCGCGAGGTGCGTATCCGTTGATTTGCGGGCGGCGGCGTAGATCGCCGCCCGTGCATTTCCGGCGTCATTTGTGCCGTCCTGATCTTCGCCAATGGAAATTCGCCTGCGCTATTCAGCCTTTGGTAACCAACTTCGGTAACCATAAGCCTCGTATCCCCGTGCTGCGTCAGCGTAACAGTGAGTATCCGATGGCCTCCGTATTTCCGCTCGCCGATCTTCGCCGTTCCACCGATCCTTTTTCCTGGGTCGACAGCATCATCAAGGGCGATTGCGTCGCTGCGCTCGAAGCGCTTCCCGACAAATCCGTCGATGCGATTTTCGCCGATCCGCCCTATAACCTGCAGCTTGGCGGCACCCTGCATCGCCCCGACCAGTCGCTGGTCGATGCCGTCGATGACGAATGGGACCAGTTCGCATCCTTCGAGGCCTATGACGCCTTCACCCGAGCGTGGCTGCTTGCTTGCCGGCGCGTTCTGAAGCCGACCGGCACCATCTGGGTGATCGGCTCCTACCACAACATCTTCCGCGTCGGCGCGACGTTGCAGGATCTCAACTTCTGGATCCTCAACGATATCGTCTGGCGCAAGACCAACCCGATGCCGAACTTCAAGGGACGGCGGTTCCAGAATGCCCATGAAACCATGATCTGGGCCTCTCCTGATGCCAAGGCCAAGGGCTATACGTTCAATTACGATGCCCTGAAGGCGTCGAACGACGACGTCCAGATGCGCTCCGACTGGCTCTTCCCGATCTGCGCCGGTGGCGAACGGCTGAAGGGCGACGATGGCAAGAAGGTGCATCCGACCCAGAAGCCGGAAGCCCTGCTGGCCCGCGTCATCATGGCGTCAACCAAGCCCGGCGACATCGTGCTCGACCCCTTCTTCGGTTCGGGAACCACGGGCGCGGTGGCCAAGCGCCTCGGCCGTCATTTCGTCGGCATCGAGCGCGAGCAGGATTATATCGACGCTGCCTCGGCACGCATCGCCTCCGTCGAACCGCTCGGCAAGGCCGAACTCACCGTGATGACTGGCAAGAAGGCCGAGCCGCGCGTCGCCTTCAGCACGCTGGTCGAGAGTGGTCTGGTCAAGCCGGGTCAGGTGCTGACCGATGCCCGCCGTCGCCATTCGGCAATCGTGCGCGCCGATGGCACCATCGCGTCTGGCGGCGAGGCCGGCTCCATCCATCGTCTGGGCGCTCGCGTCCAGGGACTGGATGCCTGCAACGGCTGGACCTTCTGGCACTTCGAGGACGGGAATGCTCTTCGTCCCATCGATGAGCTCAGGGCCGTCATTCGCAGCGGAATGTCGAAGCTGGACTGATTTGCCGCCGAATGCTGTCTACCGGTGGCGGGTCGAGGTTTCTAACCTGACGATCCGCCAGCTTTTGAGAGCCTCGGCGCGATTTCCGGAATTCTCCGGCCGGTTAAGTACCTCTAGTCCCGGCTGGAGACCTTGACGCCCGGTGTGCCACGCACCGGGCGTCGTTTCATTTTATCAAACCTTGTAGTCGGTAACGTCGACCGAGATGATCCGGCCTTCCGCGTTGAAAGTGATCGTCTCCTCCCCGAAGCGGATGAGGGGCTCTCCCGTCTGCGAATGGGTCGCCTTCAACCGCCAGACCGAGCGTGCGGCCGATGGCGAGACGATCTCGATCAGCTCGTCGGTTGCCACCTGATCCGGATAGGTTTCGAAGTAACGGTGAAAGGCCGCCATGATATCCGGCTTGCCCTTTAGTCCGCCCACCTTGACGGAACCGTAGACCGCATCCTCGGCAAAGAAATCATCGATGGTATCGAAGTCCAGCGCGTTGATGGCCTCGTGAAAAACACGCACTGCATGGGCCGGGTCGAAACTCATGCACGATTCCTTTCTGTGCAAAGCGAGAATAATGACCCAGCTTTAGCCCTGAAAGGCTATTGACGGGAAGACAGCCACGGGCAAGTTTTGGTTTATATGAATATTCGGAAATAAGAACGGAAGGGGAGGAGGGTTCCCAACCGCAACTGCTCAGATGGGAAGCTCGCCGCCGCGAGCTTACAAGAATGTGTGCTTGAAATCCAATTCGGCCGCTTCGGCGGTTGGACTGGCGCAGGATGGGAACCGCCAGTCCCGCCTGCGCCAGAACTTTTTGCGCGATCTTTTCTGCAGTGCACGGGGTAGGGCGCCAAGCCCTCAGGCCATTTCAGCCTTCAGCGTCGCCATGTCGATCACGAACCGGTATTTGATATCGCGATGTTCCATGCGGGCAAAGGCCATGTTGATGTCCTGCATCGCAATCGTCTCGGTGTCGGGCAAGATCTGGCGCTCCGCGCAGAATTGCAGGAGTTCCATTGTCTCGGCTATGCCCCCGACGAGGGATGCGGAAACCCGCTTTCTGCCTCGCAACAGGGATTCCGGCCTGATCGAACCGTGGCTGGCGAGGCTGCCGACGACGACGAGCGAGCCTTCGAGGCTCAGGAGATCGAGATAGACGGAGAGGTCGTGGGGGACGGGGATTGTGTCGAGAATATAATCGAGATGGCCCGACGCCTCCGCCATGGCGCGCTCGTCGGAACTGAGAACGACATTCGTTGCCCCGAGCTTCAGCGCGTCCTCGATTTTCGTCGGTGACGAGGTGATGACGGTAACCTGGGCGCCGAGCGCCACCGCAAGCTTGACCGCGATGTGTCCGACGCCGCCGAGGCCGACGATGCCCACGCGGCTGCCAGCGCCGATTTCCCAACGGCGAAGGGGCGACCAGCCCGCAATACCGGCGCACAGCAGCGGCGCGGCGCGGTTGATGGCAAGGCCCTGGGGTAGCCGCATGACGAATTCTTCCGATACGACGATACCGGTGGAATAGCCGCCATAGGTGACGTCGCCGCTCACCCGGTCGCGACCGTTATAGGTCAGCGTGGGGCGGTTGAGGCAATACTGCTCCTCGCCGGCGGCGCAATGGGCGCATTCGAGGCACGCATCGACGATGGGACCGACTGCGACGATGTCACCGGGCCGGAACTTCCGAACGGAGCTACCCACGGCAAGCACCCTGCCGATGATTTCCTGTCCGGGAACAACGGGATAGACGGTGTTCTGCCAGTCATTTCTGGCCTGGTGGAGGTCGGAGTGGCAGACACCGCAATAGAGGATGTCGATCTCGACATCTTCCGGTCTGGGCTTGCGTCGGTCGAATGTCCACGCGATCATCTGGCCGCCAACTTCGGATGCGGCATAGCCCTTCGCAATCATCGATAGTCTCCAACCTCGTGGCGGAACAGAACCACAATTCTCCCGCAACGAACGGCATTCCGGTGGCGGATGATACCGGAATGCCGGGCTCGGTGGGGGACGAACCGGTCACTCGAAAAGCGACCTGTCTATAACTATACGGATTACGAAGTGTTCGTCTATCGATTTTTTGCGTCGCGGCGAAGAGACGGTGCGTTCTCCGCAATCTGCTCCATGAGATCGATATAGATGTCGCGATCGCCGGATTTCAGGGATTCGAGGATAGCCTCGCAGCTTGCTCGCTTGGCCGTGGTGATCCGATCCTGCAATTGCTGTCCGAGGGGCGTGAGCTGAAGCCGGACGGTGCGCCTGTTTTCCTCGTTACGCCGACGCTCGATCAGGCCCTTGCGGACGAGACGGTCGACGACGGTCGTGGCTGTCGACAGAGGCGAGGAGAGTTCGTTGGCGACATCGCCCATAATGCTGCCCGGATAGGCGCCGACGAATGCGATGACCGAGAGGTCGGAAAGGTTGAGGCTGGAATAGGGGGTGTCGGCCATGATCTGGCATTCGACCTTGAACAGCGGCGCCATCCGACGCAGGCATTCCCAAAGTCGTTCCGCGTCTTCCGGCCTGACCATTTTCTTCTTTTACCTCATTATCTTGCCACCCCGATTTGGGGTGGTCGTCTATCGTGGCGCGGTTGCCAAACGGAGGCAACCGGCGAAATCTGGCTTTTTGTGTCAGTGTGTGACGCCGAAGCGCGAGAGATCACTTTTCAGCTGCTCGGCACCGATGAACTGCACGGCCTGCCAGCCGGCGGCTTTTGCGCCATCGACATTTTCCATCACATCATCAATGAAGAGCGTTGCCGATGGTTCCAGTCCGAAATCCTCGACATGGCGCTGGTAGATCTCGACATCCGGTTTGATGAGGCCGATCTCGCCGGAAACCGTAACGCCGCGAGGCAGGTTCAGGAAGGGAAAGATTTCGCGCGCTTCCCTGAAGGTGTCCGCGGCGAAGTTGGTCAGCATGGTAACGTCGCGTCCAGCATCGACGAGGGACGTCAGCACCTCGACGCTGTCCGCGTAAGCATAGGGAACCATGGCGCGCCAGTTCTTGCGGAAAGCGCGGATATCGGCTTCCCTATCAGGGAAACGGGATATGAGTTCTGCCTCCGCATCAGCCCAGCTTCTTCCGCGGTCCTGTTCCAGGTTCCATGCGCTGGTGCAGACATTGGCGAAAAACCAGCGACGCTCGGCCTCGTCCGGGATGATCTTCGAATAGGGAAGATTGGGGTCGTAATGGATCAGGACCTTGCCGATGTCGAAGACGATGTGGCGGATGGCGGACATGAATTATCCTCTGTTGACCGGGAAGGCTTCCGGAATGGCCTGCGAAATCGCCTTTTTCATTACGGTTGGCAAGGCTTGCGCATCAAGATTTGCGACATCCTCCCACCAACCGTGAACATCGACACCCTGAGGCGCCGGACCGTGAAACCGGTAAATGCTCAGGCGGAGTTCGAAATGGGTGAAGACGTGGGTCACCGTTCCGCAAGACTGCCATTCGGCGGAAAAGGGGGCGGCGGAGGGTCCGGTTTCGCCGTCCTTGCGGGAGTTCCAGGCGGTCGTCGGCACTTCAGTCATCCCGCCCAGCAGTCCGGTTTCGACCCGCCGGCGCAGGAGAACCTTGCCATCCATGTCGACGGCGACGAAGGCTGCACCCTGACGGATCGGTTTTTCCTTCTTGGCGGCCTTGACCGGAAATCGTTCCGGATCGTCTCCGTCGAGTGCGCGACAGTCGCCGCGGAATGGACAGAGCGCGCAGGCAGGCCGCTTCGGGGTGCAGATCGTTGCCCCGAGATCCATCATCGCCTGGGCGAAATCTCCCGGCCGGTCGATGGGTGTCAGCTCCGCCACGCGCGCCTTCATTGCGGGCTTGGAACTGGGCAAAGGTGCATCGATGGCAAAGAGACGGGAAATCACCCGCTCGACATTGCCGTCCATCACGGCCGCCGGGCGGTTGAAGGCGATGGCCGCGACGGCTGCCGCGGTGTAGTCGCCGATGCCGGGAAGGCCGCGAAGCCCGTCTTCCGTGTCGGGGAAGCGTCCGCCATGGAGGCTTGCGACGGCTTCGGCGCATTTCTTCAGATTTCGGGCGCGGGCGTAATAGCCGAGGCCGGCCCATGCCGCCATCACGTCCTCGGAGGGCGCAGCCGCCAGCGCATCGACGGTCGGCCAGCGCGTCATGAACTTGGCGAAATAGGCCTTCACCGCCTGAACGGTCGTCTGCTGCAGCATCACCTCGGAAAGCCAGATGTGGTAAGGTTCCGGCCGGATGCCGCGTGCAGCCATGGGCGGAGAGATACGCCAGGGCAGATCGCGATGATGGCGGTCGTACCAGTCGAGCAGCTCTTGTGCGAGCGTGCGCCCTGTTGTCGGAGCGGGGGAGGTTTTCATCGGCTGGAAGATAAGGGCGGTACCCGCATTCGCCAAATGCCGCTTGCGCAAAAGTTGGGGAAGGCGGCTGTTATTGCGGGAATGAAATCATGAGGCACTGGAAAGGAGTGTTCGATGACCGGAATTGGAGAGATTGTTGCTGCCGTTTTGAGCCTGCCTGCCGCGCCGACGCTGCTTGTCGCGACGCTGTTGCTCCTATGCATATGCCTCGTCGCGCAACAGGTTGTTCTGCGGCAGATGTCGCCGGGGATGAAGCGATTTAACCGGAACATCGTCAGGATGTGGGATCGCGTCGCGCTTGGCCTGCACGGGCTCTTCGACTGGCCTGAGCTACCGGTCGGGCGATGGCGCCCGGAAAGTCTGGGGAAGGCTGCAATGACGGTTCCGCTCGTCTTTCTGGCGATGATCGTTTTTCTGTTCTTCATATGGGCGACGTTCGTGTTCTTCTTTTCCTGCCTGTCGAGGGTGGTGGAAGCTCCCGGAGCAGCGGCTTTCGTTCTGTTCTACATGCTGGTTTGTGTCTCTTTTACCCGGGCACTGATGATCGGCGCGGCAAAGACGTGGTATGGGATTCTCTGATTGTTACATGGAGGAGAGGGCTCCTCTCCTTTCGAACAGGATGAATGAGGGTCATGACCCCAGGTGAAAAGTCTCAGCGTTTCAGGCGTCGGGGAGAAATCCAGATCTCCGAAATCGCCAATGGAATCATCGATCCGGTGCTCTCGCGCCGGGCAGGGATTTCGACTGCGCTCCTCGGCTCGTGGGACGAAATCGCCGGTGAGAACTTTGCCGAGTGTTCGCGTCCCGAAAAGATCGCCTGGCCGCGTCGCGGCGATCCGGGCGACGAGGGAGGCCATCGGCCCGGCGTGCTGACGATTGCCTGCGAAGGCGCGCGGGCGCTTTTTCTCTCTCATGCCCAGGGCGAGTTGATCGCGCGCATCAACGGCTTCTTCGGCTATCCCGCCATCGGCCAGATCCGCATCGTCCAGAAACCCGTGTCCACCGCGTCGCTCAGACCGTCTCGCCCGCGCAAGCTGGAAGGGGAGAAGGCTAAACGGCTTGCTGCGATGATGGAGGGGATCGAGGACGAGAAGCTGAGGCAGGCGATTGAACGGCTCGGCACGGGCGTTCTGTCACGGCGCAAGCGCTGACGCACTGTCGTCATCCGACAAACATGAAGAAGAATTAATCTCTTAGCGGCGGAAAGGTCACGATTCTTTGATGAAACGGCATTTCCTCCGCCTTGTTTGCGGCCGCGTCGCATTATAACGGTGGATCAAACTCAAAACAGCTCTAACGGGTGTCCCATGTCGAACCTTGAACTGAAACTCACCAAGCGCAGCCTGCTGAGCGGCATTGCCGTCGCCGGTGTCGGCGTGGCATTCGCGTCTCCCGCCGCAGCCGTTGACATTCCGAAGCCGGACCGCGACGTCGACATGGAAGAGGTGCTGAAGCCCGGTCCGCTGAAGGACATGGCGCTCGGTGACGCCAACGCTCCGGTCAAGATCGTCGAATACATGTCGATGACCTGCCCGCATTGTGCGCACTTCCACGCCACGACCTTCGACACGATCAAGGAAAAGTACATCGATACCGGCAAGGTCTATTTCGTCCTGCGCGAATTTCCGTTCCCGCGTGACACCGCATCGCTCGCAGCCTTCATGCTGGCGCGCTGCACGCCGGAGGATCGCTACTTCCCCTTCGTCTCCATGTTCCTGAAGCAGCAGATGACCTGGGCCGCTCCGGCGGATAACGATGTGCGGGCCGCGATGCTGCAACTGTCGAAACTTGGTGGTTTTACACAGGAGAGCTTTGACGCCTGCTTGACGAACGCACAGCTTGCCGCTGATGTGACGGCGGGCAGGGACCACGCGGCAAAGGATTTCGGCATCCAGTCGACGCCGACCTTCCTGATCAATGGCAAGAGCTATTCTGGGGACATGTCGGTTGAAATCATGTCGGCGCTCATCGACAGCCTGCTTTGATCCGCGCTTCGGACTGATGTCGGGCAGCGGCAGGAAACGTGCGCCCGATTTTCGTTCTGCAATTGCCGTCGGCGGAGGGGTTGAATGAAGTTCAATCGTCTCCGTCTTCTCGGCTTCAAATCCTTCGTGGAGCCGACGGAATTCATCATCGAGCGAGGCCTGACCGGTGTTGTCGGCCCGAACGGCTGCGGCAAGTCCAATCTTGTCGAGGCCCTTCGCTGGGTGATGGGCGAAAACTCCTACAAGAATATGCGCGCGTCCGGCATGGACGACGTGATCTTCTCCGGTTCAGGCAATCGGCCGGCCCGTAACACTGCCGAAGTCGGCCTCTACCTCGATAACGCGGATCGTACCGCGCCCGCCTCTTTCAACGATGCCGACGAAATCCAGGTGACGCGCCGTATCGAGCGCGGCGAGGGGTCCGTCTATCGCATCAACGGTAAGGAAGCCCGCGCCAAGGATGTCCAGCTTCTCTTTGCCGATGCTTCCACCGGCGCCCGCTCGCCCTCCATGGTCGGGCAGGGCCGCATCGGCGAACTCATTCAGGCAAAGCCTCAGGCACGCCGGCAATTGCTGGAAGAAGCAGCCGGTATTTCCGGCCTGCATTCGCGCCGTCACGAGGCGGAACTGAGGCTGCGTGCCGCCGAAACCAATCTCGAACGTCTCGAGGACATCACTGCCCAGCTCGAAAGCCAGATCGAGAGCCTGAAACGTCAGGCTCGTCAGGCCAATCGCTTCAAGATGCTTTCTGCCGATATCCGCGCGCACGAAGCCATCCTCTTGCATATCCGCTGGAGCCAGGCCAAGCAGGCCGAGGGCGAGGCGGAAAGCGCGCTGAACCAGGCGACTGCCATCGTCGCCGAAAAGGCGCAGGCGCAGATGGAGGCGGCAAAGTCTCAGGGCATTGCCAGCCTGAAAATGCCGGAACTGCGCGAGGAGGAAGCGCGCGCCGCCGCCGCCCTCCAGCGCCTGCAGATTGCCCGTAGCCAGCTTGACGAAGAGGCGAGCCGCCTTCTCAAGCGTCGCGACGAACTCACCCGCCGGATGGCGCAGCTCGGGGAAGACATCCGGCGCGAAGAGAGCATGGTCGCGGACAACGCCGAAGTGCTCGAACGGCTTTCGTCGGAAGAGGTTGAGCTCGAGGAAATCCTTGCCGATGCGGGCCGCTACGGCGAAGAGGCGCGCGAGACTTTCGAAGCTGCCGCTGCAACGCTTGCCGAGAGCGAAAGACGATTTACCGCGTTGACGGCCGAACGCGCCGAAGCCGCTGCCGGTCGCAACCAGCTGGAACGCCTGATCCGCGATCTTGCCGATCGTCGCCAGCGCGTCGAGCGACAGGTGGAAGACGCGGTCCGCGAACTGGACCAGGTCACCGCCCGCATCGCTGCACTTCCCGACCCGGAAGAAAAACGGGAAATGGTGGAAGCGGCCGAACAGACGCTTTCAGATAACGAGGTTGCCGTCGCGGACGTGGAAACGGCTCTTGCCGACGCTCGCCGCAGCGAAAGCATGCTGCGCGCACCGCTCGAAGCTGCTCGTTCGAAGCTCAACGGGCTGGAAACCGAGGCGCGTACGATCAGCCGTATGCTGGCCTCTGCCGCTGCCGGAGATTTTTCGCCTGTTGCCGACGAACTGACGGTCGACCGTGGGTTCGAGACGGCGCTAGGCGCCGCACTCGGTGACGATCTCGACAGTTCTCTCGATCCCTCCGCCCCGGCCCATTGGACGGATAACGGCGATGGTGCGGGCGATCCGCCGCTGCCGGAAGGGGTGGTTCCGCTCGCTGCCCATATGACCGCGCCGGCAGCGTTGGCCCGACGCCTGCGCCAGATCGGTATTGCCGACGAGGCCACGGCGCTGAGGCTGATGTCGCAGCTTCGTCCCGGTCAGCGACTGGTCACGAAGGATGGCGCGGTCTATCGCTGGGACGGTCATGTGACGGGTTCCGAAGCGCCGAGCGCTGCGGCGCTGCGTCTGGCACAGAAAAACCGCCTTGCCGAAATCGAGGGGGAGGCGGAAGAGGCGCGTTACGCGCTGTCCGAGGCCGAGGAACGTCTCGCGGAAGCGATGGAAGCGATCCGCATCGAGGAGGGCCGGCTTTCGGAAGCGCGCGAGATGCAGCGCCTTTCGGTCCGCCACCTTGCCGATGCGCGTGAAGCGCTGACCCAGGCTGAGCGCGCCTCCGGCGATCTCGTGCGCCGTCGCGTGGTGATCGAGGAAGCCGTCAACGGCTTGAAGGGTCAGATCGAGGAAATTCTCGAACAGGAAGAAAACGCCCGGATCGAGATCGAGGAAACGCCGGATCTTTCCGCGCTCGACAGTCGTCTGCGCGAGGCCGAGGCCGAAGTCGCCACCGATCGCGGCAGGCTTGCCGAGGCGCGCGCCCGTTTCGAAGGTCTTGCCCGCGAGGACGAGAGCCGCCGCCGTCGCATTCTGGCAATCCGGCAGGAGCGTTCCACATGGCAGGCCCGTGCCAGAAGCGCGGAAGATCATATAGCCACCCTGCGTGAGCGCGAGGCGGAAGCGCAGGACGAAATGGTGGCGCTGGAACTCGCGCCCGACGAATTTGACGAAAAGCGCCGCGCCCTGCTGTCGGAACTGGACAAGGCCGACAAGGCGAGGCGCGAAGCCGCCGACCGCCTGATCGAGGCCGAGGGACGTCAACGTGAGGCCGACAAGAAGGCGGCTGCTGCCCTTTCGGAACTTGCCGAAAGCCGGGAAAAGCGGGGCCGTGCGGAAGAACGCCTCGTTTCGGCGCGTGAATGGCGCAAGGAAGCCGAGCAGCGTATTCAGGAGGGCCTGAACGTGCCCCCGCACGAGGCGTTCCGGTTGACCGGTCTGAAGGACCCGGCGGAGATCCCGGATCTTCGCGAAGTGGAGCGCGACCTTGACCGCCTGCGGATCGAGCGCGAGCGTCTCGGCGCGGTCAACCTTCGCGCCGACGAGGAGCAGAAGGAGCTTTCCGACAAGCTGGAAGCACTGGTCAAGGAGCGCGACGACGTGATCGACGCGATCCGCAAGCTGCGCGGCGCGATCCAGAGCCTCAACCGCGAAGGCCGCGAACGGCTGATTGCCGCCTTCGACGTGGTCAACGCCCAGTTCCAGCGGCTGTTCACCCATCTCTTCAATGGCGGCACGGCCGAGCTTCAGCTCATCGAGAGCGAAGACCCGCTGGAAGCCGGCCTCGAAATCCTCGCCCGTCCGCCCGGCAAGAAGCCTCAGACGATGACGCTGCTTTCCGGCGGCGAGCAGGCGCTGACGGCCATGGCGCTGATCTTTGCAGTGTTCCTCACCAATCCCGCGCCGATCTGCGTGCTGGACGAGGTGGATGCGCCGCTCGACGACCACAATGTCGAGCGCTACTGCAACTTGATGGACGAGATGGCGGCCTCGACCGAGACCCGTTTCGTCGTCATCACCCACAATCCGATCACCATGGCGCGCATGAACCGGCTGTTCGGGGTGACCATGGCCGAGCAGGGCGTATCGCAGCTCGTTTCCGTCGACCTCCAGACCGCCGAGCAGCTGCGCGAGCGGGAAGCGGTGTGATCGGCAGACGGTAGACCTCGGGCAGGATGTGCATGAAAGCCACCATCACCGCTAGTCTCGCTGCTCTCGTTCTTCTGACGCTCGCTCCTTTCGGGCGGGCGGACGATCGGCCGGCGCTCTCGGGAAACTTCCTGCCGTCCGTCCTCGCGTCCTCCGAAGCGCATCGCGACTCACTGACCAAGGTCATCAAGGGCAGGCAGCGCATGCCGGTCTGGGTGAAATCGATGATGAACGACCCGCGCTACATTTCCCTTGCCTCGGAAAAGGTGGAGGTCGAGGGACGCCCGATGCAGCTCTTCAAGACCTGCGAACCGAGAACCTGCGTGGACAGCGAGATGCGGGTGCTTTTTTCCGCCGATGGCAAGCATGCGGTCGTGCTGGTGCGCGACAAAAAACGGGGAGAGCAGTTTCTCGGCGACCCGAGCGCAGGGGAAAAGGAAGCGCTGGAGCGCTAACTCTTTTCCGCCGGCATTAAACCGGATGGCCTCCTTGCTCCCCGGGGATTTCAGACCCTTGCCAGCCGAACGCGGGTGCCCCACGGATCCGCAGCTTCGATGCCGTTATCCGTTTCGGTAAAGGTGAAGCCCTGCGCCTTCAGCCGTTCCTTCTGCCGCTCGATGATCGCGGCGTCGGCCGTCGTCAGCGAGAACCAGTCGAGGCCGGTCGTGGCCTCGTTGCGCCGGCCGGCGTTTTCGCTTTCCCAGATATTGGCGCCGATGTGGTGATGGTAGCCGCCGGAGGAGAGGAAGGATGCACCGCGCTCGTCTGAACCGGAGGTGACGTCCAGCCCGAGGCCCGCCTGATAGAAGGATCGGGCCTTTTCAAGTGAGCCAACCTTCAGGTGAATGTGGCCGATTCTCAGTGCCGACGGCGCACCTGTGTAGACGTCCCGGTCCGTGCCGGTTCCGGTCTTCTCGAGTACGTCGTCGACATCGAGCGGCTTGGTTCCCATGGTCACGCGGCCCTCGTTCCATACCCAGCCCTCCTTGGAGCGGTCGGAATAGACCTCGATGCCGTTGCCTTCCGGATCTGCGAGATAGACCGCTTCGCTGACGCTGTGATCGGCAAATCCGACGAGCGGGATCTGGTTGATCGCCACATGCACCAGCCACTTCGCCAGGTCGGCCCGCGACGGCATCAGGAAGGCGGTGTGGTAGAGCCCGGCCTCACCGCCTGCCTCGTATTCCGCATTCGGCCGGTTCAAGAGGTTCAGGAGAGGTGTTCCGCCGGCCCCGAGTGTGACCATATCGGCATCTTCGCGGATCACCTCGAAGCCCAGCATCTGCTGGTAATAGCGCTTGAGCAGCGCCATGTCCTTGGCCCTGAGGCTGACTTCGTCGACATGAACGGGCGTAGTGAGCGCGAAGGGCAGGCCAGCCTGCGTTTGGGGTGCTAATGGCGAGGTCAGTCCTTCTGCCCGAAGCGCGCCGGCCATGGCGCCGGCAAGGCTTACGCCGCCGCAAAGCTGTAGAAGGGTTCTTCGGGTAAGGGCGGCGCTCATCAGACTTCCTGTCGCTTGTGTTCCGTTCGGGATACACGGCGGCAGGCAGCACTGCATCTCACAACTGCGTGTGTTTTTTCGCCTCTACACGGTCCCGTGTTTCAGGCCCGCCAGAACGGCGCGTTGGCGATCTCTTTTGCCTGTTTGCGGGTCAGGCGGTAGTCCTTCAGCATTTCATCCGTCATGGCGGAAAGGTCGTTCCGCAATTGCCGCCGTTCCAAGTAGCGCTCGTACCAGACCTCCAGAGTTGCCATCATGCGTCCGAACTGGACACCGACCGCCTGTTGCTGGCCTTTGCGGTTCACGGCTACGCTCTGGGTTATGCGGGGAACTCCCGATACTGTCATCTTCATCGATCCTGCTTTCCATCGTTCTTTATGGGGTGAAGGATACGCTTGTTTCTCGGGCGGAAAATTGAATAATAAGAACCAAATATGTGAGAAAAAGTTACAGAAGGTGTCGCATTGGAACATCTGCCTCCCTTGTCGTCGCTGCTCGCCTTCGAGGCGGTGTTCCGCACCGGTTCCGTGACGGCTGCTGCCGATCTGCTTGGCCGCACCCATTCGGCCGTCAGCAAGCAATTGCACCAGCTGCAGGACCATGCAGGCGTCGAACTGTTCCGCAAGCAGGGAACGGGGCTGGTCCTGACACCCGGCGGGAAAGCCTTCGCCAAGGTCGTCACGGCGGCCTTCGAGGAGATGCGGGGCGGTTACGCGACGTTGAGGGGCAGGAGCGACCAGTCGACGGTGACGATTGCCGTCAGCGCCACGTTTGCTCGCGTCTGGGCCATTCCGACTGTATCGAGGTTCAACATCGATCATCCCGATATCGATATCCTAATCAGGCTTGTCGGCCCGATCGGCAGCCGCGACCTCGAGGTCGCGCCTGATCTCGTCATGTCCTGGGACCGGCTGCTGACTCCGATGGGAGAGGAAGCCTTCACCGTTTCGCTTGGCGATGTGCATATGGGACCGGTCGTCTCGCCGTCCCATCCCCACACGTTCGCCGATGGCATCCTGTCGTTTGCGACCCGGATCGACAGGCGCGGCGCGGAAATCGTTTGGGCGAACTGGTCGAGGATCTCCGGCATTGCCGTGGACTGGAAGAAGGCGATGACCTACGACCATTCCTATCTGGCCTTCGAGGCGGCGCGCATGGGCATGGGGGCGGTGATTGCCCCGCGTTTCCTGATCGAGGATGAGTTGGCAAGCGGTGCGCTCGTCGCGCCTGCCGGCTTTCTGGTGTTCAAGGAAGGCTTCTATGTCCGTCCCTACGATACCCGTCGCGGCAAGCTGACGAAGAATGCACGCATCTTCCTGGACTGGCTGGAATCGAATGCGCGCCTGACGCCGGAGGGGCGACCGGCCTTCCTGTCGGCTGACGCCGGGCTCTCCGTGCCTCTGCCGCAATTATGATGCATTGCAGCATGAAGATTGGCAAGTGGCGTTCCCAAGCATTCGTATTTGCTGTAAAGCGTCGGAAAACAGCCTGTCTGGGTGGAGCAAAGGCATGAGGAAGTGGGTATACACTTTCGGCAACGGAAAGGCCGAGGGTGGGGCGGAGGATCGTGAACATCTGGGAGGCAAGGGCGCCAATCTCGCGGAGATGGCGAGCCTGGGTCTTCCGGTGCCGCCGGGCCTCACCATCATCACCGATGCCTGTTCCTGGTATTATCAGAATGGCCGTGGATTGCCCGATGACCTGAAGGAACAGGTACTGGAAGGCATAAAGGGCATGGAGCTTGCGACCGGTCGCGGCTTCGGAGATGCCAACCAACCGCTCCTTCTGTCCGTCCGCTCTGGCGCCCGCACCTCCATGCCCGGCATGATGGATACCGTTCTGAACCTGGGCCTTAACGACCACACGGTCGAGGCGCTGGGCCACAATGCGGGTGACGCCCGCTTTGCCTGGGATAGTTACCGTCGCTTCATCCAGATGTATGGCGATGTCGTCATGGGTCTCGATCACGAGGTCTTCGCGGAAATTCTGGAAGACGAGAAGGCTCGTTTCGGCCATGAACTCGACACCGATCTCTCCGCGGTCGAATGGCAGCACGTCACCGCCCTGTTCAAGCAGGTGATCGAAGAGGAACTGGGCGAATCCTTCCCGCAGGATCCGCATGTCCAGCTCTGGGGGGCGATCGGCGCCGTTTTCCGCAGCTGGATGAACCCGCGCGCAGTAACCTACCGCATGCTTCACAATATTCCGGCGGAGTGGGGAACGGCCGTCACCGTTCAGGCCATGGTGTTTGGCAATCTCGGTTCGACATCCGCAACTGGTGTCGCCTTCACCCGCAACCCCTCGACCGGTGAAAAGTCGCTCTACGGCGAATTCCTCGTCAATGCCCAGGGCGAGGACGTCGTGGCCGGTATCCGTACGCCCCAGTCCATCACCGAGGCCGCTCGCATCGATTCCGGCTCCGACAAGCCGTCGCTGGAAAAGGTCATGCCGGAAGCCTTCGCCGAGTTCAGCCGCATCTGTGGCAGGCTGGAATCGCACTATCGCGACATGCAGGACCTCGAATTCACCATCGAGCGCGGCAAGCTGTGGATGCTGCAGGCCAGAAGCGGCAAGCGCACCACCAAGGCGGCGATGAAGATCGCCGTCGATATGGTCTCCGAGGGGTTGATCAGCGAGAAGGAGGCGGTCCTGCGTATCGATCCTGCATCGCTCGATCAGTTGCTGCACCCGACCATCGATCCCAAGGTCGACCGCCACGTCATCGGTTCGGGCCTGCCTGCTTCGCCGGGTGCGGCGACCGGTGAGATCGTCTTTACCGCGGAAGAGGCGGTCGAGGCGGAGGAAGAGGGACGCAAGGTCATCCTCGTGCGCGTCGAGACCAGCCCGGAAGATATTCACGGCATGCATGCGGCCGAAGGCATCCTGACCACGCGCGGGGGCATGACCAGCCACGCGGCCGTCGTCGCCCGTGGTATGGGCATTCCCTGTGTTGCCGGTGCCGGCACCATGCGCGTTGATCTCAGGAACGAAATGCTGATCGGCATGGGCGTGACGCTCCGCAAGGGAGATATCATCACCATCGACGGTTCTTCCGGCCAGGTTCTCAAGGGCGAAGTGCCGATGCTGCAACCGGAACTTTCCGGCGATTTCGCACAGTTGATGGAATGGGCCGACAAGACGCGCCGCATGACCGTGCGCACCAATGCCGACACGCCCGTCGATGCACGCGCGGCGCGCTCCTTCGGCGCGGAGGGTATCGGCCTTTGCCGTACGGAGCACATGTTCTTCGAGGGCGACCGCATTCAGGTGATGCGCGAGATGATTCTCGCCGAGGACGAGACGGGACGGCGGGCCGCGCTCGACAAGCTCCTGCCGATGCAACGCTCCGACTTCACCGAGCTTTTCGTCATCATGCACGGCCTGCCAGTGACGATCCGCCTGCTCGATCCGCCATTGCACGAATTCCTGCCGAAAACCGACGAGGAAATCGCGGAAGTGGCCGAGGCCATGGGCATGGAGCCACAGTTCCTGCGCCAGCGTGTCGATGCGCTGCACGAGTTCAATCCGATGCTCGGCCATCGCGGTTGCCGTCTGGCGATTTCCTATCCCGAGATTGCCGAAATGCAGGCGCGGGCGATCTTTGAGGCTGCGGTTACCGCAGCCCGTGAGACCGGTGCAGCGGTTGTACCTGAGATCATGGTGCCGCTCGTTGGACTGCGTTCGGAGCTCGATTACGTCAAGGGCTGCATCGATCGCATCGCCACGGACGTGATGACCGAGGCGGGGCTCGAGATTTCCTACCTCGTCGGCACGATGATCGAGCTGCCGCGCGCAGCCCTTCGCGCCCATGTGATCGCGGAAGCCGCCGAATTCTTTTCCTTCGGCACCAATGACCTGACGCAAACCACCTTCGGCATCTCTCGTGACGATGCCTCCGCTTTCATTCCGACCTATCAGAAGAAGGGCATCATCGAGCATGACCCGTTCATCTCGCTCGATTTCGACGGCGTGGGAGAGCTGATCCGCATTGCCGCCGAACGCGGGCGCCAGACGCGGCCCGACATGAAACTCGGGATCTGCGGCGAGCATGGCGGCGATCCGGCCTCCATCCATTTTTGCGAGAGCGTCGGACTCGACTACGTCTCCTGTTCGCCCTTCCGCGTACCTATCGCCCGGCTCTCTGCCGCGCAGGCGGCAATCGGCAAGGCCGCGAGACTGGATCAATAGCCGGGAACGGCCGGAACCTCACGCCGCAGATCCGGCTCGTCGTGGACGAAGGTGATCTGCAGCGTCGCCATCTGTTCGGATACTGGATCGGGCGTATCTGATGTTTCAGGACGCCGGTCGATATGGATGCCCGCTTCGTTCAGGAGATCGAAGAGTTTCGGATAGGCGCCTGCAGGTAGTGTAATGCGGATGTTGTTCATGATGTTTGAATACATCTGCACGTCATCGATCCATCCGCCGAGGGCATTGACCGTGTCGAAGACGAATGTAGTGGCGTCCTTGCGCTCCCGACGCGTGATGGCGCTGAGCATGAGTAACCGTTTCATGGCCTGCCTTCCGATGGATACTTGTGCGGTGAGATTGCGTGCGGGCCGGATGACAAATCAAGTGGTTTGTGGAATAGCCCGTTGCTGACAGAAAACCGCATCAGCGGGGAAGCAGAATCGGGATGAGTAAGCAACGCCAGCAACAGCGCGCGAAAAAACGGCGCCAGCAGCAGGGACAGTCGGCGACGGGCTCTCCGGCTACCGTTGCAGCCGTTCCGGTGCGCAGCACCGAAGATGCGGTTCCTGTGCCGGCCGGAACGAGACCCGATTTCCGTCGTATCCTCCGCTCGCCCTCCTTCCGCTGGTCGATTTCGCTGCTTCTGTTCGGCCTCTTCTTCCTGTTGCTGTCGCAGACGATCCCCCATGACTACGGCTTCATGGAACTGGGCTTCCTCTTCACCCTGTCAGTCTATGACATCGTTCTGGCCATGCTCGGCCTAGCAGTTGCCTGCGCCATGGCGCCGCGCGCGGCCGACATGCGCAATATCGTGCTGGTCTTCTTTTGCGTGCTGGCCGGCATGCTGATGTTCTTCGACCCGATCTTCCAGGCAATCTTCGCAAGCCCGCTCGGCGACTATCTCTTCCTGATCGCGCCCGGCGCCGTCATGCTGACGGGCGCATCGCTGTGGCTTTCCGGCGTCTGGCGTCAGCGGGCCGTCATGCTGGCATCGGGCGTCGTCGCCTTCTCTATGTCCCTGTTCATCGGGCTCGACGATCTGGGCATCGGTATTTTCGATTTTACCGTCGGCACCGTCCTCTGCTCGCTCTGGCTGGTCGTCGCACCGGCGTTGCCGCTGCGTCGGTTCCGCGGTCCATGGCTCACCATTCCATCCCGCATCGTTGGAAGCTGGCTGGTGGTGATCGGCATCATCGTCCTCGCCTCGCTCTATGTGCCCCTGCCGATGAAGGCACCGGCATTGCCCGATCCCACCATGCCCGATGGCGGCACGCCGATGGAACTGCAGATCCCCGATGATGGTTCGGCCCCGACCTTGAACGGCGAGGAACTGCCGCTCGATCTGCTGGCGCCGGATGACGGGACGGGGATCGAAGACCAGTCTTCCCAGTGATCCTGTCCCGCGACCCGCGCCAGTGATCCGGTCGGGGATGCGGGCCGCTTGTCGGTCTCGCGGGCAGCGGCTAAACAAGACGTTGACGTGCTTCGCTTTCTCCCCGCCATCACCGGTGCTTGCAGATGACCATCCGCTACGACCGTCCCGTTTCCCGATCGGCCTTTCTGGCGCTGCAGCTTGGCTTCTTTTCAGCCGGCATGCTGGTGCTCGTCGTCCTCGCCCACCGTTTCGGTCCGCTGAAGGCTCCGGATTTCGTGGCGCTCGTGCTCCTCTCGGGCATTCCGGCAGCCCTTGCAGTGCCGCTCGCGCTGATCGGCCTTGCAAGGCTTTGGTCCGTCGGGGCGCTTGGCGGTATTGCAGCGTTGAAGGCGCTTATCCATGCCGCAATCCCGCTTGCCCTGATCGGCTTCGGCGCGTTTCGCTATTTCGATCGCCCGCTGATCTACGACGTCTCCACCGACCTGATCGATCCACCGGAATGGCTTTCGCCGCTTGCTGCCGACCAGCGCTGGCTGACGCGGCCGCCGGTCACCGAGGCAAGCCGGGAGCTGCAATACGCAGCCTATCCGGGGTTGACCGGTCGCCGTTACGACGGTGCGCTGGACCGCGTCTATGAGGCAGTCCGCAAGGTGGCGGATCAGGATCGTCTGGAGATCGTCACCAGTCGCGGGCAGGAATATGCCATGCCGGAATTCCAGCCGCGTACGGCAGGCGTACCGGAGGAGGAGGCCGCCGATGCCTTACCGCACAGTGTTCCCGTTCCCCAGCCTCGGCCGGAGCCGCAGGCGGCGCCGGTTTATGTCGGAGACGAACCGGAAGGCACGGTCCGCATTCAGGCGAAAACCCGGACCCTGATACTGGGGCTGCCTTTCGACGCGCTGATCCGTCTGCGCGAGGAAGAGGAAATGACGCTGGTCGATGTCCGGGTGGAAAGCCGGTACGGTCCGCACGATCTCGGCATGGGGGCCGAAATCGCCGAACATTTCCTCCACATGCTGGATGCGGAGCTTCTCGGCGTCGCCGGAGACTGACGTTCAGTCGTTTCCGGACGCTCCGCCAGTCTGTCAGCTCTTCCAGTAGACGCCGCCGAGCCGGGGTGGACCTTCGGTGAGCACCTCACCCTTTTCCACCAGATCCTCGATATGGGCGAGCACGGAAAGTGCTGCCGCGCCATGAAGCCTGGGATCCGTCTCGCGGTAAATTGCCTTCACCATGTCGGGGATCAATCGGTCTCCACCGCGGATGCGCTCCACGATGGCCCGCTCGCGCATCCGGCGATGAGTCCGGAGACCCCGCAGGAAGGCTGGGGGATTGTTGACCGGTCCGCCATGCCCGGGAAAATAAACCCTGTCTTCGCGGGCAAGCAGCCGCTCCAGAGAGGCCATGTAGTCGCCCATCGCGCCATCCGGCGGTGCGACGATCGAGGTCGCCCAGGCCATCACGTGATCGGCGGAAAAGACGATCCCCGTGCCGTCGAGCGCGAAAGCCGCATGATTGGCTGTGTGCCCGGGTGTGAGGATCGTGGTGAGGCGCCAGCCGTCGCCCTCCACGATGTCACCCTCGCCAAGCGCGATGTCGGGTGCGAATTCGATGTCCGAGCTTTCGGCGAAGGGATTTGTCTCACCCTCATGCAAGGGTCGGGATGGCCGGTGAGGGCCTTCGGCAACCACCGTCGCCCCGGTCTCCGCCTTCAGCCGGCGTGTCAGCGGCGAATGGTCCTTGTGGGTGTGGCTGACGGCGATATGGGTTACCTCGCGGCCCGCAAGTGCGGCCATCAGTGCCCGGAAATGGGCTTCGTCCTCCGGGCCGGGATCGATCACGCAGACCGAACGGTCCCCGACGATATAGGTGTTGGTGCCGTGAAAGGTGAAGGGGCTCGGATTGTTGACCGTGATCCTCTGCACTCTGTTTGCCACCGGAACGGCCTCGCCATAGGATGGCTGGAAGCTGAGATCGAACTCGGGAGGCTTCGGCGTGTCGCGAGGTTCGCTCATTTGTACTCGATCTCGATGAATGACATCGGCTCGGCTCCGCCATTGACGACATTGTGCTCCACGCCGGCATCCCGCCGATAGACTTCACCGGCCTTGCTCGTCACCCGGCGTTCGCCGCCCGCATCCTCGATGAGGAACTGGCAGTCGGTCATAGGTACGACGACATAGCCCATGCCGTGGACATGATGGCCGGTGGCGGCGCCCGGCTCGAAATCCCAGCGCGTTACGCGCACCACGGCATCATCGATCAGGATCGTGGGAATGGCGGGCGGTCGGGCGGAATATCCAGGCATCTGCAGCTCCTGTCGCATTGCGGTATGACCTCAGATATCGGCCGAAGCGCTGCATTCGTAAAGGGGCTTTCCGTAGGGTGGCGGGGAAGGGGTAATCGATCCGGCGCGAGGCCGCCGTTCCGCAGAGCGCGGCGTCCCTGGTATGTCCCATCCCTATGTGGTTTTGCCTGCGGAAGAAGAACGAGAAGTCAAAAAAACGCGCTGGGGTCATTGCCGCCGGACGGTGGCTTTGCTAATCAGGCGGCCACTCGCGGATCCGGGGGCTCAAGGCCTGTAACCGATCTGTCCTGATGGGGCGTCGCCAAGCGGTAAGGCACCGGTTTTTGGTACCGGCATTCCCAGGTTCGAATCCTGGCGCCCCAGCCACCTTCCTGTATTTTATCAAATATGACAGTAGCCGTTCCGCGGTAGCCAACTGTTAACTTGGGCCTGTTTATAAAAACCGGGCTTCCACAAGGTATTGCGTAGCGAAGAGCGTTGGTTTCGAGTTTCCTTGGGAGGACGTCATCCACGGCGTCCTCCGCAAGACGCTTCCTGTGGGAAGCATCGCGCCTTACATCCGATTGGCGCAGTATTTCCAGAATTTTGTCGACCGAATTCCCGTCCGCAGTCTTCTGCCGGAAGGGGGCTTGTTTTTGTGCACGGTCGAAAAAAAGCCCCCGAACCGTCTTCGGGGGCTTTGATGTTCGTGCGACTTATTCGGCCGTCAGGAACTCTTCGCAGTAGCTCTTGCCGCCATCGGTGCCGGGCTTGTCGAGAAGCGTACGGACGCCGCGAATCACGTAATCGGAGGAAACGGTGAGCTGTACTTCGCAGCGCAGGTATTCCGAACGGGCCGGTTTCAAAAGCTTGCCCTTTTTGCCATCTCCGAGATCTTCGTAGACCGCTGCAATCGTCCGGGTCTTGTAGCCGCCGCGCCAAGTGTACAGCGTGGTTCCGCCGCTTGCGGAATCGGCCGTCGGCGGGCCGAACTTGGCGAAGAAGGCTCCGGCCGGCTGGCCGTTCCAGCGCGACTCGATGCCGTTCTTGCTAATGCTCGTTGTTGTGCAGCCGGCAAGCGCCAGCAAGACGCCTGCCATGGTGATCACGCGGAAATTCATGTCTCTGTCCCTTGAGCTCTTGTTTGCGAGCCTGCCTGTCCTCGGTCCCAATTCCCCTGGCCCGCCGGCGTCTCGCATCTCCGGCTTTATCCCCAAACGAAGGTCGTGAAAATCATAAGTGACGGGAGTCCGTGCAATTTTTCTTGATGATGCTGCCGCGCCACGTTTGCCGGCCCACAAATCAGGGGCGGGCGGACAGCCTGTCGTGAAATTTTCATTTTTCTCGGAATTTTTCCTCCAACCCGCTTGTGCAACAAAAAAGGCTGGACTATAGAGGCGCCACTGGTCACGGAGTGTAGCGCAGTCTGGTAGCGCACCACGTTCGGGACGTGGGGGTCGAGTGTTCGAATCACTCCACTCCGACCAGTTTAAATACCTGATCCCGAACAGGTTTTCCCGATAAAAAAATAAGGACATAGCCTTCGGGCTGGCACGTTCTCCGTGGTCGGGATATCGCCTTTTCTGAACCTGCACAAATAACCTTCCGCGAAAGCTCCGGCAGACCTGCCGAGGGGCTTTTTTGTCGTTTCGGATACACGTTTTTGAAGGAGGGATGCACCTTGCCGGACGTTGTTATCGGCTTCGCGCTGGTCGGAAACGGTGGCGTTTTCCGCAGTATGAATTTTTGACTATTCGATTCGCTGCAATCGTCGCTTATCGAAACGGCCGAAAATTTACGACCAGGGCGGGACCCGCAAGTTTAAGGGGTAGGGGGACTGCGGGTCCCTGACCACCATCATGGTGGCTGGCACTCTGATAGCAGTTCATTTCGCAAGTGCATCATCGAATTGTGCTGGTTTCACAACCACTTGATGTGGTCCCTAAACCCGAGTGAACGACTGTTGCCCGGTTGTGCCGAAATGAACCGGAATGAGCGGATTCATGGTCCGAAACTTCTGTTGAAATGCTTCCTGAGCACGTTCTCAACAACCGAATGCGGAAATAACAGCCGCAATGCGCTGGATTTTCCCGCTGTTTCCCTCGATTAATCGAGGTCGTTGCAGGTGATTGCGATTACCGGCGACGTAGTGTGTTGCAGTCAGGTTTTTTGTTCAGGGATTTGTTTGTGAAGAGCGCATTGATTTTCGGCTGGATGACGACCGTAGCGGTGTTTGCCGCGATGCCCGCCGCCGCGCAGAGCGCGTGGCAGGCAATCGAGAGAATCGAGACATATTCGATCCGCGGAGAGTCCGGTCCAGAGCTTTACGCTTCGATTGGCGAGCGAGGCCCGGTGATCGGTGGTGATGTGCGCGCCATCGCTCATACAGGGTTCAAGCTCACCTGGAGGCGGGATTACCAGCAGCGTGGCGCATCCTGCGTCCTTGCGAGCGCCGTACCGAAACTCATCATCACCTACACCCTGCCCAAGCCTGCCAACTCCCTGCCGCCGGCTGTAAAACAGAAATGGGACCGATTCTATGCGGGCATTCAGGCGCATGAGCGCGTGCATGGCGATTTCATCAAGGACCTCGTCCACAAGATCGAGGCCGTCTCGGTCGGCCTGACCGTTGCCGACGATCCGGGCTGCAAGAGGATCCGGACCGAGCTGACGAGCAAGCTGGGTGAACTGTCGCGCGCCGAGCGGCAGCAGAGCCGCGATTTCGACCGCGACGAAATGAGCAACGGCGGCAATGTGCACCAGCTCATTCTTGCGCTGATCAACGGCTGATGAGAGAAAAACCCGGCCGGATGCTAACCGACTTTTCCGAGATCACCATTTAGGGCTAGTCTTCTATCCTGGGAGGGCTGGAGAACCACAGGGCATGGATCGACTCGATTGCATTCGCATGTTCGTCGCCGTCATGGATACCGGCAGTTTTGCCGCCGGTGCCGCGCGCCTTGGTACCAGCAGCAGTCAGGCGTCCAAGCTGGTTTCGCGCCTTGAAGGCGATCTCGGGGTGCAACTTATCAAGCGCACCACGCGGGTACTCTCCCCGACCGAGGCCGGCACGTCCTATTGCGAGAGGGCGAGGGCGCTGCTTGAGGAATTCGACCAGCTCGACGCTTCCGTCCGCAATGTCTCTGCCGCACCCTCCGGCCTGTTGAGAATTGCCGCGCCGATCACCTTCGGCACCCGGCAGCTTGCGCCGCTGCTCAACATGTTTGCGGAACAATATCCGGATATCCAGATCGACGTGAGCTTCTCCGACCGGCCCGTCAATCTGGTCGAAGAAGGTTTCGATGTCGCCGTGCGCATTGGTCGCCCGGCCGACAGCACGCTGATCGCCCGCAGGCTCTGCCCCATCCGGATCGTGGTTATCGCATCCCCGGCCTATCTCGCCGGCCATGGGACGCCGACGACGCCGGCGGAACTGGTCGACCACACCTGCATTGTCGATACCAATTTCCGCGATCCCCTTCAGTGGCGGTTCAGGCAACGGGGCGGGGATGATGTCGCATCTGTTTCCGTTCAGGGCAGGATGCGGTTTTCCAACGCGGAGGCCTGTCTTTCGGCAGCGGAGGCTGGGCTGGGGATCGCGCGCGTGCCGAGCTTCGTTGCCGGCGCTGCCATTGTCGTCGGCAATGTTCGCCCGCTTTTTCACGGCATGGAGGACGAGCCCCATGGTCTCTACGCTCTCTATCCTCCCGGCCGTTATCTGGCGGCCAAGGTGCGCGTGCTCGTCGATTTCCTCGCGGACCGTTTCCGCGGGGAGCCCCCATGGGATCTTGGCTGGCGCATTGATTAATTCCATTCAGGACGCAATTTTCGTCCATCAAATGGGATAATCTTTTGAATGGAAATGATGCATATCGGTCCCAGACGAATTTCCGTTCGATCTGTCTGGGAGATGTCTCATGGTCGATACCGCTATCAAATCCACGGCCCGGCAGGGCCAGTCCGATAAGGCCAGTGCTGTGCACACCGTCAATGACGACCGTTTTGCCATCGGCAAGGTTGTTCTCACCGTCAATGATCTCGATGCCGTCAGCAGCTTCTACCAGCAGTCCGTCGGTCTTCACCTGTTGAAGGGCGATGCCGCATCGGTCGAGCTTGGCGCGGGCGGCAAGACGCTGCTCGAACTGCGTCGCGATGCATCCGCCCGCCGTCGTTCGCCGCGCGAGGCTGGGCTTTTCCACACGGCTTTCCTTTTGCCGGCCCGTTCCGATCTCGGCCGCTGGATCCGCCATGCAATCGAAACGCAGGCAAGGGTGGTCGGCGCTTCCGATCACGCAGTCAGCGAGGCGCTTTATCTCTCCGATCCCGAAGGCAACGGTGTCGAAATCTATAGCGACCGTCCCATCCTCGAATGGCGCTGGCGTGACGGGCATGTCCACATGCCCTCCGATCAGCTCGACATCGAGAGCATTCTCGCGACCGCCGGCGATGGTCGCTGGAAGGGATTTCCCGATGGCTCAGTGGTTGGCCATGTTCACCTGCAGGTGGGAGCGATAGATGCCGCCGAAGCCTTTTATAACGGCGTCCTTGGTCTCGACATCACCAGCCGTTATCCAGGCGGCACCTTTTATGCCGTCAACGGTTACCACCACCATGTGGCGACCAATATCTGGAACAGCCGTGGAGCGGGTCCGCGCAACTATCCGAGCACCGGGCTGGAAAGCTTGGAGTTTCTGGCCGGCGCGCGTTTCGCGGACCCTGTCCGGGCGCATCTCGGCGCGGATGCAGGTACCGCGGATTTCACGATCGCCGATCCCTGGGGCACGAAGATCACCTTCGAGACCCGTGAACCCGGCAGCAAGTAAGGAGACGGAAACATGCTGGTAGATGGAAAGTGGACCGCAGAGTGGCACCCCGTTCAGGCGACCGACGCGAAGGGTGGCTTCGTGCGGCAGGTTTCGGGTTTTCGCAACTGGGTCACGCCGGATGGCAGCGCTGGCCCGACGGGCGAGGGTGGCTTCAAGGCTGAGGCTGGCCGCTATCACCTCTATGTCGCACTGATCTGTCCCTGGGCTTCTCGCACGCTGATCGGCCGCAAGCTCAAGAAGCTCGAGGATGTAATTTCCGTATCTGTCGTGGAGCCGGCGCTGGCCGCCGAAGGCTGGAAGTTCGGAACTTATCCCGGATCGAACCTCGATACGCTGAATGGCGCCACCTACATGCACCAGATCTACACCAGCGCCGACCCGCATTATACCGGCCGCGCAACAGTGCCGGTGCTTTGGGACAAGGAGCGCAAGACGATCGTCAACAACGAGTCGGCCGATATCCTGCGCATGCTGAATACGGGCTTCGGCGATCTTGCGGACGATACCTTCGATTTCTATCCGGAACCGCTGCGCGATCAGATCGACGCCCTGAACGACCGCATTTACCCGCGTCTCAACAACGGGGTCTACCGGGCCGGCTTCGCCACGACCCAGCTTGCCTATGAGGAAGCGTTCGCGGACGTCTTTTCCATGCTCGATGAGCTGGAAGACCGGCTTTCTGCCGGTGGGCCATATCTCTTCGGTTCCAGCCTGACCGAAGCCGATATTCGCCTGTTCGTTACACTGGTGCGTTTCGACGCCGCCTATTTCGGTCTCTTCAAGTGCAATCTGAGGCGGATCGCCGACTATCCGGCGCTGAACGCCTATCTGCACCGTATACTGGCCGTTCCGGGCGTCGCCGACACGGTCAACATCGACCATATCAAGCAGGGCTACTATTCGATCAAGGCGCTCAACCCGAACGGCATCGTGCCCGTCGGGCCGGATCTGCCCGGCCTCTATCCGGTCGAACTCGCCACCATCCGTCCCTCCGCCTAACTCTACTGGAAAAGACAATGACGAACTCTGAGGCAAAAGCCCTTGTGATCTTCCTGCATGGCGTCGGCTCCAACGGTGTCGATCTTGCCGCGCTTACGCCGGCCATGGCTCCGGCATTGCCCGGTGTCGCGTTCGAATCGCCCGATGGCTCGCAGCCTTGCGATTTCAACTCCGGCTACCAGTGGTTTAGTGTTGCCGGCGTAACGCCCGAGAATCGTGCCGAGAGAATCCGCGCAGCGCGCGGCGCCTTCGATGCGGTCGTGAGCGAATCCATCAAAAAGCACGGGTTTTCCGATCGTCTCGATCGGGTGGCTTTTGTCGGCTTCTCGCAGGGCACGATCATGGCGCTCGATGCCCTCGTTTCCGGCAGGTGGCCGGTCGGGGCGATCGTCGGTTTCTCGGGACGTCTCGCCACTGACGATATCGCGGAAACCGTTCCTTCCGTTCCGGTATTGCTGCAGCACGGCACTATGGATAGCGTCATTCCCGTTGGGGAAACGCAGAACGCCGAAAAGCGCCTGAAGGCACTCGGCGTTCCGGTCGAAACGCTGATCGTTCCCGGCCTCGGGCATTCGATCTCTGGTCCGGGTCTCGACAGGGCTAGTGCCTTCCTCGCAGAGCATCTTGCCTGAATGTGACCGAGGGAGAGGAGGGGCTTTGCAACCCCTCCTTGAAAGCGCTGACCTTTTTTGGTGCACTACGGCATTTAACGTAATCCCCCCAACTCTTGGGGAGGATATTTGCCCGGTTTTCCACAATGCGTCGGATTGCGGGTGATCTTGAACTCCGATATCCTGCACAATTAATGGTTGCCGATTGGGGAGACGCATGCGCCGGCGTGGCGCGGTGTCCGGCGACCGACAGGCGGCGAAATTCCGGCGGGTGGACATTGGGCACGAGGCGGCGACGTCAACGGCAGGAACGGGTAACGCTTCTCGATGTGGCAACCGCAGCGGGGGTGAGTTCGATCACGGTTTCGAGGGCGCTGCGCAATCCTGAAAAGGTGTCGCCTGCGCTCCGCGAAACCATCATGAAATTCGTCGAGAGCATGGGCTATGTCCCCGATTTCGCGGCGAGGGCGCTGGCCAGCCAGAACAGCGGAATCATCGGCGTGTTGTCGCCGGCGCTGACCAATTATTCCTTCATCGGCATCATGCGCGGCATCGAGGATCGTGTCCGCTCGACCGATATGCGCATCCAATACGCCAATACCCACTTCGATCCGGCGGACGAGATCAAGCAGTTACGGCTGTTCTTTGCCCAGAACCCGTCGGGGATCATCATTGCGGGAGTCGAAGAGCACCCGGATGTCCTGGATCTGCTGCATAGGGCACCTTGCCCGGTGGTGCAGATCATGGACATCAATGGTGAGCCCGTGGACATGTCGATCGGTATCAATCACCGCCTCGCCGCGGAAATGGCGACCGCCCACCTGATCGAACGCGGTTTTCGCCGGATCGCATTGATGGGCGGCCGCTGGGATATTCGCAGCCGGCGGCGTTTCGACGGCTACCGCGCCGTGATGGAGAAGGCCGGATTATACGATCCCGAACTGGTCTTCTCGCTCGATGCGCACACCAGTGTCGGCCTGGGAGGCCATCTGCTCGAACGCCTGCTGCGGCAGGCGCCGGATGCGGATGCCGCTTTCTGTCATAACGACGATATCGCCCTGGGCGTGCTGTTCGAATGCCAGCGTCGCGGCATTCGGTTGCCCGCGGATTTCGGCATCTGCGGGTTCAACGACCTCGAATATGCGAATGTATCGACTCCGAGCCTGACGACGGTGCGCGTGCCTCGCTATGAGATTGGTTACAGGGCGGTCGACATGATCGTGCGTGCCTCCGGCAACGGCACCCAGCCAGAGGCACAGATCGACCTCGGCTTCCATCTTGTCGAGCGTGAGACGACGGCCCGTTACTGACGTCGTAGTTCGGTATTTGGTTCTAGCCCTGCTTGTCGCCGTAGTCGCATCCCTTTTCCGGCGAAAAGTCCATGGTTCCGTCGGCTTTGAAAACCTCCGGATTTTCGGTGTAGACCGGTCCTACCACCAGTGGTTTGGCCGGCATGACGCTTTGGTCCATGCTGGAGATGACGGTCGTGTCTATGGATTGAAGCAGTTTTCCCGTGGCGTCGATGATACGGATCGAGACCGCATAGGGATGCTCCTTGCGCACGCAATGCACGGCCGGGCTTTCAAGTGTGACCTTGTCCCAGAAGGGAAAGATCTTTTCCCGGATCTTGAGCGGTTCGCCTCCGGTCGGGTTTTCGAATGTGGCCTCCGCATAGCTTTCATCGGGCAGGGCGCCGTTGCGGGCAAGGGTCAGCAGATAGGTGGCCTTCGCCACCCGGTAGTTGAAGACGAAGACCTTGCCTGAGATCGAAAGCGGTCCTTCCTCGTCGCGCTGGCAGCCTGCAAGCGGCAGGGCAAGGAAGAGCATGAGCATGATGCATGCAGTCCGGGCCGTCATGAATGGTCTTCCTTTTGCTTGCGGTAGTGCCTGCTTGCCTTCACACGGTTGCCGCAAACCGCCATGTCGCACCACATGCGGCTGCGGTTCTTGCTCTTGTCGAGAAACAGCCAGCCGCAATTGCCGCAGATTTTCATGCGCTCCGGCTGCGGAGCGCTGATCAGCGCCAGCGCGGAACGGGCAGTTGCCGCCTCCAGCGATCGTTCGCTTGCCGCCGACCTCAGGGCATCGGCCGCGGCATCCAGCAGATCGGCAAGAAACTGGCGGTTGTCTGCCCCCAGGATGCGCCGGCGAAAATAGCGGTCGATCGCCTCGCGCAAGGCGATCAGCACTTGCCTGTTTTCTGGAGGTGCCGCTACGAGTTCGCCGAACAGCGCTTTCTCGGCAGAGAAGGTTGAGGCTGCCGCCGCGAAAGCGTCCATCTGGCCATGCTCCGCGAAGCGGTCGATGGCGCGGGCCGCATCGAAGCGCAGGATGACGCTGTTCGCGACATCGAGTGCCAGTGCGCCGCCGGCAAAGCGGTGAGTGGTCCAAGAGAAGGTCATGCGGAATTATAACTGGTAAAATGCACTTTGCCAGTTATAAAAATGTCAGGAGGAAATGATGGCCTACCTGCTGCAGCAACTGATGAATGCCGTACCGATTTCCGCGCTCTACGCGACGCTCTCGTTTGGTTATGCGTTGGCCTTCGGTATGATGCGCCGTCCGGATATCACCTACGGCGCTCTGTTTGCCTTCGCCGGACAGGTGTTCCTGTTGTTCGCCCATATCGGCTGGAACAGGCTGTTCCTCATCCTGCCGGCCACGCTGGCGCTCGCGGCTGTCGCTTCGTTTCTTTATACGACCATTGCCGGCTGGAGCATTGTCCGGCATGTGCTGCGCCCGTTGCATGTCGCGAGCGCCAACGCGGTTATCGTGGCGTCTCTGGCGCTGGTCATCCTGCTTTCGGAAATTATGCGGCTTTCGATGAACAGCCGCGAACTCTGGCTCTCTCCCTTTCTGAACGCACGCGTCATCTTCTGGCGAGGGGATGGAAGCGATGTCGGCCTGACGGTCATCCAGATTGGCAGTACCGTGCTTATGGCTGGCCTTGTCGCTGTGGGGCATCTGCTGTTGGTGCGCACCCGTGCGGGCCGGGCCTGGCGGGCGGTGGCGGACGATCCACGCGCCGCGCGCCTTTGCGGCGTCAATGCCGATGGCGTCTGCGTGCTGTCCTATGTGGCCGCAGCATCGATTGCCGCGATCTGCGGCATCCTCGCGACATCCTATTATGGCTCGATGGATTTTGCCTCCGGCCTGCTATTCGGCCTTAAGGTCGTGCTGATCGCCGCTGTCGGCGGTTATTCCGTGCCGTTGAAGTCTGCGGCGGGAGCCGCCGTGGTCGGGCTTTCTGAAACGTTGTGGAGCGGTTATGCGCCGATCCTCTGGAGGGACGCTGCGATCATTTCGGCGCTGGTGCTGCTTCTGGTCGCAAGCCGCCGGGAACGCGTCATTCCCTGAAAGGCTCTATCTCTTTGTTTTACGCAATTCCGGACGCAAAGCCGCTGCACACCTTTGCTGGAATTGCTTTAGCTCCACTTGTCGCGGGCGCGGTCATCGGCATCCTTGGCGCTGACCCACTGGCCGCTCGTGCCGTCCTGCATATGCTCCTTCTTCCAGAAGGGGGCAGCAGTCTTTAGATAGTCCATCACGAAGTTGGCGCCGTCAAAGGCGGCCTGACGATGCGGCGATGCGGCGATGACCAGCACGATCTGTTCGCCGGACTCGATCCGTCCGAAACGGTGGATGGCGGTGAGGGCTTGCAACTGGAAGCGCTCAATGGCCTCTAGCGCGATTCGGCGCATCTCGGCCTCGGCCATGCCGGGATAGTGTTCCAGTTCAAGCGCGGAAAGCGCGCCGCCCTCGTCGCGGCAAAGGCCGGTAAAGGAGACGAGTGCGCCGATATCCCGGCGGCCGTTGGTGATCGCAGCCGTCTCCGTCGCAACGTCGAAATCCGCGGATTGCACGCGGATGGTCGGAAGGATGGTCATGCTCTCTTCCTTGATGTGTTCACCGGGAACGCGAACCAAAGCGGATTGCCTGTCGTAACCTGCCTGGATCACCCACCGGTCATCGGAGGGAACAGGCCGATCTCGCGCGCGCCGGCGATGAGTTCGTCATGCTCCACATGTTCCTGGTTGATCGCAACGCGAATGGCCTTGGGAAACTGGAGGGCGTTTTCGTATTCCTCGCCAAGCGTCGCGAGATGGGCGATCAGGTCGCCCGCCGTCTTCACGTCGTCGGGAAGTTCGATTTCTTCCTCGCCCTTGCCGATCCGTTCCCGCACCCAGGCGAAATAGACGAGTTTCACCATGCTTATTCGTCCACGATGTGCTTCACGCCGGCCTTGAAGTAGTCGTAGCCCGTGTACATGGTCAGCGCAGCTGCGACCCACAGCATGAAGATGCCGGCATATGTGACGATCGGCAGGACGGATTGGACATCGCCCGCCGCAGATACGCCATGGATGAGGCGGTCGACATAGGCATCGCCCGCCGAGCCGGCCAGCAGGAGAGCGATGGCGACCATCTGGATCGTCGTCTTCCACTTGGCGATGCGGGTGACCGGGACCGAGACCGTGAGCGCGGCAAGATATTCGCGAAGGCCGGAAACGAGGATTTCGCGGCAAAGGATGATGATCGCCGCCCAGATCGTCCAGCCGGCGATTGTGCCATCAGCCGCCATCAGCAGCAGGACCGAGGCGACGAGCAGCTTGTCGGCGATCGGGTCGAGCATGCGGCCGATATTGGACGTCTGGTTCCAGATGCGGGCGAGATAACCATCGAAGAAGTCGGTGATCGAGGCGATCACGAAGAGCCAAAGCGCCGTCCAGCGGGCAAAATCGGAACTCTGCAGCTTGCCCTCGACAAAGAAGCAAAGAACGATGATCGGCACGGCGACAATGCGTGCATAGGTCAACATATTCGGAAGATTGTATGCGCGCGATGCCATGATGCCCTGCTGCCGGAGAATTTCGTTCGTAGATGACGGCTTTAAACCTGTAGCGTCAACCCAAGTTTTCTGAATCGTCTATAAGAAAACGCCGCCTGTCACATGCTTCGTGACGTCAGTCTGCGGCGTTTTCATGGAAGTGATTGTAGACCAGACGCGCCACGGCTTCTGAAATACCCTCGACCGCCAGAAGGTCGGACATGGCGGCGCGCGAAACGGCCTTTGCTGTGCCGAAATGCTGTAGCAGGGCGCGCTTTCGCGTCGGCCCGATCCCCGAGATTTCATCGAGCGGGTTCTTCACCATCTCCTTCTTGCGGCGAGCCCGGTGGGAACCGATTGCGAATCGGTGCGCTTCGTCGCGCAGGCGCTGGATGAAGTAGAGAACCGGGTCGCGTGGCGGCAGGGTAAAGTCGGGCTTGCCCTCCGCGAAAAAGCGTTCGCGGCCTGCGTCGCGGTCGACACCCTTGGCGACGCCGATGGCTGTCACGCAGTCACGGATACCGAGTTCGTCGAGGATGGCGCGCACCGCAGTCATCTGGCCCTGGCCGCCATCGATGAGGATCACGTCGGGCCATGCCGGGAAGGGGGCGTCCGCCGAATCGTCTACGGGAGCCGAACGGTCCGGCTTGCCTTCTTCCTTCAGCAGGCGTGAGAACCGCCGCGTCATCACCTCGCGCATCATGCCAAAGTCGTCGCCCGGTGTGATGTCGGTCGAGCGGATATTGAACTTGCGGTACTGCCCCTTGACGAAACCTTCCGGCCCCGCCACGACCATGCCGCCGACGGCATTGGTGCCCATGATGTGGGAGTTGTCGTAGATCTCGATCCGGCGCGGCACATAGGCAAGGCCAAAGGTCTCCGCGAAACCTGCAAGCAGGCGCGACTGCGACGCTGTCTCGGCAAGCTTGCGTCCATGGGCCTCGCGCGCATTGGCGCTGACATGGTCCACCAGATCCTTCTTCTCGCCCCGCTGCGGCACGAGGATCGAGACCTTGTGTCCTGTCTTCTCCGTGAGCGCTGTAGCCAGCAGATCCTGCTCCTCGATGGCTTCGGAGAGGAGGATCTGCCGGGGACAGGGCTTGTCGTCGTAGAACTGTGCGAGGAAGGCGTTGAGCACCTCGGCGCCGGTAAGCTGTGGGTCTGCCTTCGGGAAATAGGCGCGGTTGCCCCAGTTCTGTCCGGTGCGGAAGAAGAAGACCTGAATGCAGGAAAGCCCGCCCTCGTGATGGATGGCGAAGACATCGGCCTCTTCGACGCCGGCGGGGTTGATGCCCTGATGGCTCTGAACATGCGAGAGCCCGGCAAGGCGGTCGCGGAACACGGCGGCCCGTTCGAAGTCCAGCTCCTCGGCCGCCTCGTTCATGGACCGCGCCATGGCTTCCTTGACGTTCTGGCTCTTGCCGGAAAGGAAGTCCTTGGCCTCCTTGACGAGGCCGGCGTAGCCCTCATCGCTGATCTCGTGAGTGCACGGAGCGGAACAGCGCTTGATCTGATAGAGCAGGCACGGCCGCGTGCGCGTCTCGAATACGCTGTCGGTGCAGGTGCGCAGCAGAAACGCCCGCTGCAGCGAATTGATCGTTCGGCCAACCGCGCTGGCTGACGCGAAAGGGCCGAAATAGTCGCCCTTGCGTGCCCGCGCGCCGCGATGCTTGTAGATCGCCGGGGCGCGGCTGTCGCCGGTGATCAGAATGTAGGGAAAGCTCTTGTCGTCGCGAAGCAGCACGTTAAAGCGCGGCCGCAAGCGCTTGATGAGATTCGCTTCCAGGAGCAGCGCCTCGACCTCGGTCCGGGTCGTGACGAACTCCATGTGGGTGGTCTCGCGCACCATGCGCGTCAGCCGGTTGGAATGGAGCCGTCCCTGCGCATAGTTGTTGACGCGCTTCTTCAGGCTGCGCGCCTTGCCCACATAGAGAACGTCGCCATCGGAATTCAGCATGCGGTAGACGCCGGGGCCGTTCGGCAACTGCTTGACGAATTCACCGATGAGCGCAGCACCTGTCAGCCCCTCATGGCTGGCTCCGCCTTCGTTCCAGTCGATGGCGGTCGCGGCTTGCGGAGCTTCCGGTTCGACGATGGCGTCATCGTCTTCTTCTTCCGTTTCATCGTAGAGAATGCCGCCATCCGGCAGCTTTCCTCCGGTCATTCATTGATCTCCGTGGCGCCCGGCACTCGCCAGGCGAGATGTTGTCCGCCGTCCAGCGCAATCATTTGGCCGGTGATCGACGGTGTGTCAAAAAGAAAGCGGATCGTCTGCCCGAATTCCTCCAGCCGCGGACCCTGTTCAAGCGGCAGTGCGTCGATCTGTGCCTGAAAATCGGCTTCCGCCTGGCGCACGCTCTTCAGCGTCGGTCCGGGACCGATCGCATTCACCCTGACACGCGGGGCAAAGGCCTGCGCCATGGTGTGAGTCGCCGTCATCAGCGCCGACTTCGACAGTGTATAGGAAAAAAATCTTGGCGTAAGCGCCAGAACCCGCTGGTCGATGATGTTGACGATCAGGCCATGCGCATCAGGCGGCAATTGCTGGAGGAGGGCCGCTGAGAGGATCGCGGGCGCTCGCACATGCAGGTCGAAGTGTTGGGCGAAATGGTCGGCATTGAAGCTCTCGGCGCTGTCTTCGAGGAAAACCGAGGCATTGTTGACCAGAAGGCCGACCGCTCCGAGTTCCGCCGTCGCCATCCTCATCAGTTCGGCAGTTTCTTCGGCGTCGCACAAATCGGCTCTCAGGGCGATCGCCTTGCGTCCCTCGGCGCGCAATCGCGCGGCAAGCGCCTCGGCCTCGTCAAACGATCCGTTGCCATGGATTGCGATGGAAAAATCGTGGCGCGCCAAGTCTTCCGCGATAGCCGCGCCAAGTCTCTTTGCGGAACCGGTCACCAGAGCTGTCTTCGGTATGCTTGCTTTCATTGCGATACGACCCCGATTACCTGTGCTGCTGCTGCGCATATATGTCGTGCAACAGCGTGTTGAACAGGGGTAGTCAAAATCTTTTCGCATCAGGCACTTGGGAAATACTTCGATTAACTTAAGTTTAATTCGGGATTAATTCAGTAAGGTTACGTTTAGAATTTGTTATGGTTAACAAATTTTGTGTTGTCACAAAGCAACATCCCATTTTGGTCACCGGTGCGCCACAATCATTTCATATTTTGGCTCTTTCAATTCCTCATTTCACCGCCATTTATTCCTTCGGAACGGGCAGGGATTTCTAACTATCGTTCTCGCCGCTGTTTGTAAGGATTAAGCGCGGCAGTGAACTGAAAGGAGACTAGTATGCGTACCCTCACTATGATTCTTCTGGCTACCGCCACGAGCTTTGCTGCTATCCAGGCTGCAAGTGCCGCCGACGCCGTCGACCAGATTCCGGAGGCTCCGGCTGTCACGGACAATTATGCGGCTCCGGCTGGCAATTGGTCCGGCGCCTATGTGGGCGGTATGGCCACCTACGACTTCGGTCGCTTCGACGGTGCAAAGAACCGCGACGCCAAGGCTCTCGGCGGTTCCGTCTACGGTGGCTACAACATGCAGAACGGCCAGATCGTTTACGGCGCTGAAGCCGATATCGGTTACAACGGCGAAGACGGCAATGCCGGCGCTGGCTACAAGGGCACCCAGGGTGTCAACGGCTCGCTCCGCGGTCGCGTCGGTTACGACATGAATCCGTTCCTGATCTACGGTACGGCCGGTCTTGCTGTTGCCAACCATGAGCTGAAGAGCGCCACCGACTCCGACGAGCGCATTGCTGCGGGTTACACCGTCGGTGCCGGCGTTGAAGCCATGGTCACCGATAACGTCACGGCTCGCGTAGAGTATCGCTACAGCGACTACCAGAAGCGCGACTTTGACATCGACGGCGCGAACGTTTCCAAGGGCTTCGACGACCACAGCGTCAAGGTCGGCATGGGCGTCAAGTTCTGATCCTTGTCAGGATCGAACTCAAGAAAAAGCCGGGCGCGAGCCCGGCTTTTTTGTTGTCTGGAGTTCGTCAGGCCTCAGGTCTGTGGCCGTAGCGCGCCATAATTCTCGAAGCGCTTGGTGAACTTGGCCGGCCATGCGGTCAGTTCCGTGTGACCATTTTCCCATTGTCCGGGAAAGCGCAGCATCAGGTAGCCGAGCAGGCTCGCCATGGCGAAATGACCGCCATGCAGCTTCTTACCGGTTTTCGGCATGTTGGCTTCGAGATGATCGAGGCTCCGCACGACTTTAGACCACTGCCGGTCGATCACCGTCTGGCTGACCAGTTCCGGCGGACGCAGACGCTTCTCGTAGACGATGGCCAGCAGGCAGTCGGTGATCCCGTCGCAGAGCGCTTCCAGCACTTCCGCTTCCGTCCGCTTCTCGTCCTTCTTGGGGTAGAGGCCCTTGCCGGAAATGCGGTGCAGGTAATGCATGATGGCACGGCTGTCGAAGATGGCGTCGCCGTCGTTGGTAACGAGCGCCGGGATCTTGCCGAGGGGATTGGCGTTGATCAGCACCGGCGGATCGTCATTGGTGTTGACGGTGATCTCTTCGAGACCGATCCCGAGATAGCGGGCCGCCATGCGGACCTTCGAGGAGTAGGGCGAAGTGGAAGAAAAAAGCAGCTTCATGGGTGATCCATTCTCTGGTGCGGTCTTTACCGCCTGGGCGGGATTGTGATGCTCTGTTGTCGGCAACTGTTGCGGTCCACGTCCTGGCAGGTGCGGAATTCGAGGTCTTTCGTCAGGCAGATCTGGATTTCATCGAGCTTGCCGTCTTCGCAGGTGACGGCGATACCGCGAGCATCAAGGCTGCGGTTGGCATCGAGGAACTGGCTCTCCAGAACCGCGGGCGAAATCCTCGTTTCTTTTCGAACTGTTGCAAGGGCGGCAGGTGCCGTCACCTTTTCGTAGGCGGCACGGGTGACGGCGAAATAGTCGGCCTGGGAGAGCCCGGAGCAGGTTCCGTGCTTGCGCCATTCATGCCCGATCAGCCCCATGCCGGGCATGATGTCGAGCATGGAACGGCCAACACTTTCTGGAACTCTCTGTGCAGCGTCGGTCGGGCATGATTCCGGGTAGCCGCGTTCGAACTGGGGCCACAGGCCGTGTACCACAAGACCATAATTCTTCGATGGCCCGCATTGGTCACGATTGCCGCCGCCCGGATTGAGCGAACAGAAGGTCGGCGACCAGGAAAGCGCCAACAAGTAGTAATCGAAACCGGTCCCCAGCGGCAGTTTCACCGGCGATGTCGTTGCCGGAGGTGCCGCTACACTTTCCTGCTGCGCCGGAGAAGGAGGCGGTGCCTCCTCGGGTTTCAGGAGGGTGTAGGCGAGAGCGGCCAGTGCCAGAAAGGCGAGGGCGATGAAACCTGCATATCGGGACATGGTGTTCGTCGATCAATCCCGCTCAACGCAGCGATGCGCAGTCGGCACCGTAGACATGCCATGGGTCGAGCCCGCTCGCGCAGAATTCGACGGAGTGGCCGACACCGGCAAGTCCCCATGTGTTTTCGATCACGTACCAGAGCGTACGGCGGTGGCCATCGGTTCCGGTGATCGTCGTATTGCAATAGCGGCGCTCGACGCGATGGGTCTCGTCGGCAGGCTGGAAACGGCTTTCACGAATGCTGCCGAAGTCCTGTACGGCAAGATCGACCTTGAGGAATTCGCGATTGTTCACCGCGAAGCGGGAACTGACATTGCCGGCGACCTGCTCGCAGGATGGCATTGCCGCAAGGCTTTCGGTGGCGATGGCAACGGACATCAGAAGGGCAAGGGGCATGAGACTGGCAAGCGACAGCGCGGCGCGGATCAGCAGACGGTTCGTCATGATGAATCTCCCCAATGAGCCGCCACAATGTTGAGAAACACCGGCAACGTCAAGGGATCTGGCAGATCCACCGTGCCTCCGCGCCTATTCCTCACCCCTCAGCCAGAAGCAGCGTTGCGAGGCGAAGCGGTCCTGGGCCAGCAGGCGCTTCAGTTCCGGCAGCGCCGCATGCAACTCGTCCTTCAGTGTATAGGGCGGGTTGACGATGATGAGGCCGGAGCCGGAAAGACCGGTCGTTTCGCGGTCGCTGCGAACCGAAAGCTCGGCGCACAGCATCTTCGGGATCTCAAGTTCCTTGAGCGCCTGATGGAAGGCCGCGATCGGCGCGCCCTTCTTGATCGGGTACCACAGGCAATAGACGCCGGTCGAAAAACGCCGCCATGCGCGGGAAAGACCATCGACCAGCCGGTCGTATTCTCCATCGATTTCGAACGGTGGATCGACCAGGACAATGCCGCGCTTTTCCTTCGGTGGCAGGTGCGCGCCGAGCGCCAGCCATCCATCGAGTTCGGTCACGCGCGCCTGATAATCGCCCTCGAAAAGACGAGACAGCGCACGGGTGTCATCCGGGTGAAGTTCCATCGCGGACAGACGGTCCTGCGGGCGAAAAAGCATACGCGAAAGCTTCGGCGAACCGGGGTAAAGCCGGATGGAACCGTCGGGATTGAGCGTGCGCACGGCTTCCAGATAAGGTGCAAGAAAGGCTGCGACCGGTGCAGGCAGCTCCGCCTCCAGCAGTCTTCCGATGCCGTCCTTCCATTCGCCTGTCTTCTGAGCCTCTTCCGACGAAAGATCATAGAGCCCGATGCCGGCATGGGTGTCGAGCAGGCGGAAGGCCTTGTCCTTCTGCTGCAGATAGACGATCAGGCGCGCCAAGACCGCGTGCTTCAGCACGTCGGCAAAATTGCCCGCATGGTAGATGTGGCGATAGTTCATCTGTCGTCCTGATGGTTTCGATGATTTATCTGAATAGGCCTTTTGGCGTTCTCGGGCTTGGAATATACAAAAGACATGAACATCGCGAGCCCTATTCGTAAGACCGGTCACACGGTCTGTCCGCACGACTGTCCCTCCGCCTGCGCGCTCAACGTCGACGTCGAGCCGGATGGCCGCATCGGGCGTGTGCGCGGCGCACCCGACAACACCTATACGGCCGGCGTCATCTGCGCCAAGGTCGCCCGTTACGCCGAGCGCCTCTATCATCCTGACAGGCTTATGACGCCGAAGCGGCGCAAGGGAGCAAAGGGCGTTGGCGACTGGCAGGAAGTTTCCTGGGAGGCTGCCCTCGACGAGATTGCCGATGCTTTCGTCAAGGCGGAAGCGGCGCACGGCTCAGAAGCAATCTGGCCGTATTTCTACGCTGGCACCATGGGCCAGGTCCAGCGCGACTCGATCGAGCGGCTGCGTCACGCCAAGCGCTATTCCGGCTTCATGGGCACGATCTGCACCAATATGGCCTGGACCGGTTATGTCATGGGAACCGGTGCGCTGCGCGGACCCGATCCGCGCGAGATGGCGAAATCAGATTGCATCGTCATCTGGGGCACGAATGCGGTGGCCACGCAGGTCAACGTCATGACCCACGCGACCCGCGCCCGCAAGGAACGCGGCGCGAAGATCGTCGTGATCGACATCTACGACAACCCGACGATGAAGCAGGCCGATCTCGGTCTGATCGTCCGTCCGGGCACGGATGCGGCGCTTGCCTGCGCACTGATGCATGTCGCATTCCGGGATGGTTATGCCGACCGCGAATACATGGCGAAATATGCCGATGACCCGGCCGGTCTCGAAGCGCATCTCGCGAGCCGTACGCCGGAATGGGCGGCAACCATCACCGGTCTTACTGTTGATGAGATCGAAACGCTGGCGAAGCTGGTCGGCACGACGAAGAAGACCTTCTTCCGCCTCGGTTACGGTTTCGCCCGCCAGCGCAACGGTTCTGCCGCCATGCATGCGGCCCTGTCGGTCGCGACCGTCCTCGGCCTCTGGCAATACGAAGGCGCCGGCGCCTTCCACAACAACGGTGACATCTTCCGGCTGAACAAATCGGAACTGATGGGCACCGGTTACATGGACCCGTCGATCCGCATGCTCGACCAGTCGCAGATCGGCCGCGTGCTGACCGGTGACGCCGGGGCCTTGCGCCATGGCGGACCGGTGACGGCGCTGCTGATCCAGAACACCAATCCGATGAATGTTGCGCCCGAACAGCGGCTGGTGAAGCAGGGCTTTCTGCGTGACGACCTCTTTGTCGCCGTCCATGAGCAGTTCATGACGGAAACCGCCGAAGTGGCCGATATCGTCCTGCCGGCCACCATGTTCGTGGAGCATGACGACATCTATCGTGCCGGTGGCCAGAGCCATATCCTGCTCGGGCCGAAGCTTGTGGAGCCGCCGGAAACGGTGCGCACCAACCTCTTCGTGATCGAGGAACTGGCGAAGCGTCTCGGTGTGTCGAACTATCCGGGCTTCTGTCTCTCGGAAGAAGAGCACATCGACCGGCTTCTGAAGGCAAGCGGTCAACTGGGCTATGAAGAACTCAAGGCCGGACGTTGGATCGACTGTCAGCCGGACTTCCGTTCTGCCCATTTTCTCGATGGCTTCGGCCATCCCGATGGCAAGTTCCGTTTCCGTCCGGATTGGGTGTCGGGCAAGTCTCCCAACAAGCCGCCGGCAAACGTCGGTAATCTCGGCCCCGTTACAGCCTTGCCGGCGCTTCCTGATCATGTCGACCTGATCGAGGTCGCCGACGCTGAACATCCCTTCCGTCTCGCGACGTCGCCCGCCCGCAACTTTCTGAATTCGACCTTTGCCGAAACAAAGACTTCGGTCGAGAAAGAGGGCAGACCGGAAGTCATGGTCAACACCGGGGATGCCGAGCGACTTTCCATCGCCGCCGGTGACGTCGTGCGCATCGGTAACGGTCGCGGCGAGATCAGGATCCATGCGCGGGTCACCGATGCGGTGAAACCGGGCGTTCTCGTGGCTGAGGGGCTGTGGCCCAACAAGGCCCATATCGACGGGGAGGGCATCAACGTGCTGACCGGCGCCGATTGCGTGGCTCCCCATGGCGGCGCCGCCTTCCACGACAACAAGGTCTGGCTCGTGAAGGACGGCGAATGAGCCGTTTCGACCGGACCAGTATCGACATCGTCAGCGACGAGATCGTGTGGAAGGGATGGAGCACCCTGCGTCGGGTCGTTTTCGACTATGGGCGCGATGGCCATACGACACAGCTTGAATGGGAGGTCTTCGATCGCGGCGAAGCCGTTGCGGTGCTGATCTACGATCCACGACGGGACGTCGTGGTTCTTGTGCGGCAGTTCAGGATTCCCGTACATTTGCAGGGCGAAGCACCGTTTCTACTGGAAGTCCCGGCAGGGTCCATGGAACGGGGAGAAGATCCCGAAAAAACGGTGATCCGCGAGGCGCATGAGGAAACCGGCTTCGGTCTCAGGCAGCCGAGACGATTGTTTTCCGCCTATATGTCGCCCGGCGCGGTGACGGAAAAGATTCACTTTTTCTATGCGCAGATCGGAGAGGCCGACAGGGTGGCCGATGGCGGTGGGTTGGACGAGGAGCACGAGGATATCGAGCTTGTTGAACTTCCGTTGGCAAACGCTCTTGCCATGATTGAAAGCGGAGAAATCCTCGATGCCAAGACGATCATGCTGCTGCAGTGGGCGGCATTGAACCGCGAACTTCTGGCCGACTGAAGGGTTCTGTGCGGCGGTGTTAAAAAGGCCGCGAACGCGCAAAGGTACGTTCGCGGCCAGACGGACGGCACGGCTGGCCGTCCGCGGGGGGCTCGGGAGGATCAGAACTTGCCCTTGAGGCCGAAGGAGATCGATACCGCCTGGAAATCGGCGCCGGCTCCATTGGAGTAATGCTCGTCGTCGCTTGCGCCCGTGGTGTCGACCATGCGGACGTCTCCCTTGGTGCGGAAGACCTTTTCGAAATTGCCGGCGACATAGAATGCGGCGTTCTGCGTGAACTCGTAGTTCACGGCGACGTTGGCCCCGAGCATGGGGGCCGCCCCCATGGAATCGTAGAAGCGCAGGTCACGCATCCAGTGGTCGTCGATGTCCTCGATGCCGAAGCTCAGGCCGCCCTTCACACCACCCGAGATGGTGAAAGCACCGATCCTGTGTTCCGCATTTGCCGCCAGGAAGGCGACCGGGATCTTCTGGCGATAGCTGATGGCCCTCTCGCCGTCGGCAAAGCTGCCTACGGTATCGTGCAGAGCGGAGGTGCTGTAGATGTAGGAGCCGCCAAAGGCGCTCCACTTCACATCGGAATAGCTGAAGCCCAGGCCGAGATCGAGCGTCGTGACGTCGTTGGAGTAGACGTCGCGGTCCACTTCGATAGAGCCGTTGAAATAGTGGTCGAGTTTCGTGTCTGGATGGGTGGAACGGTGTGTCCAGTCATCGATGGAGTAGACGAGCCAGTCAAAGTCGACCATGTGGCCGTTGCCGTTCGCCCCGATGTTCACATCGGCCTTCACGCTCCAGTTCTTGTCGAGGTCCGCCATGGCGCCGAACGTGTAGAGCGTGACGCCCTTGCTCTCCCAGTCCAGCTGGCTGAGCTTGTGGGAGCCGTCATAGACATATTCCCCGGCCTTGATGTTGGCGAAGCCGATGCCGCCGTAAATGGTGAAGTTCTGGTCGGGCGAGGTGAAGAGATTGTCTGCTGCCGTTGCAAGGGTCGGAGAACAGAACACAAGGCCCGCCAGCAAGGCGGTCTTCGTGCGAAGAAGAGACATGCGTTTACCCTCAGTCGTATTGTCCAATGGGGTCGGACATTACGATTTTGATCTTCTTCTTCAACGGGCAGGACCGGCCATTTATGGGAATGACCCGGGCCAAAAGTGAGTCGATTTTTTCTGCGGGGAGAATTTGTAACTTGAAATGAACCCGGCAGTCCCCGGTTTCAGAACGTGCCCTTGACGCCGAAGGATACCGACCACGCCTGGAAGTCGGCGCCGGCCGCATCGTCATACTTGGCCGATGCCGGGTAGAGGGTGCTTTCGACCTTCGTGTCGCCCTTGGCATGATAGACCTTCTGGTAGTCCCCGGCCACATAGATCGAGGCGGACGGCAGAAGCTGGTAGTCGAGGGAGACATTGGCTCCGATCATCTGCGCCGGCTTCATGTCGTCGGTAAAACGCAGGTAGCGCATCCAGTGATCGTCGATGTCGCTGATGCCGAAGGTCGCGCCGCCATGGAGGCCGCCGGCCAGTGTCAGCGCCCCGATGCGCTGCTCGGCATTGGCCGAGACGAAGGCGACAGGAATCTTCTGCCGGTAGGTGATGCCCTTCTCTCCGTCCGCGAAGGTGCCGACGGTGTCGTGCAGGGAATAGCTGGAATAGACGTAGCTGCCCCCATAGGCGCTCCATTGAACGTCCGAATAGCCAAGGCCCCCGCCAAGAGCGAGCCTTGTGCTGTCTGTCTGGTAAATAGTCCTGTCGGCTTCGATCGTGCCGTTCAGATAGTGGTCGAGCTTCGTGTCGGGGTGGACTGACTGGTGCGTCCAGTCATCGATGGAATAGTCCACCCAGTCCCGGTCGACCATGTGACCGTCGCCCTTCATGCCGAAGTCGAGCTTGCCCTTGAGACGCCAGTTATAGCCGAGTTCAAGCGTTGCGCCCAGCTTGGCGGTGGGGACATTCTTGCTTTCCCAGTCGAGCTGGCTCAGCTTGTGGCTGCCGTCATAGACATATTCCCCGGCCTGGAGATTGGTGAGGCCGATGCCGGCAAACGCGCTCACCGAACCGTCCGAAGATGAGTAGAAATTGTCCTGGGCGCGAGCGGGCAGGGCCGTGACCAATACGGCTGACGCAATCAGCGGTAAATAGAAGGAACGAATCGGCATGTCCCGCAACCCCTTGTTGTTCAAGGCGAGCCTGCATCGGAATGGTTAATGATGGGCTAGCGCATCGGCCCGAAAATCGGAATCGATTTTCGGAAAGCTCGATGCGTAGATTCAAGATGTTAGAGCGTCCTTTGTGCGTCCAAATGGACGCACGGCGCTCTAGCGCGATGGTATAGCGCGGCATGCTGCACTCCTCAGAATGCGATGGCAGCAGCGTCCTCTTCTGAGAGATTGGCAAGGGATGGCGCGGTGCGAACCATCTCATATTTGACCTGCGTCACCTTCACGGCGCGATACCAGTCGACGAGATCGCCCCAGGGGTCGTTGATCTTGCCGAGACCGGCGATGAAGGCCGCGATGGTTCCGACTTCCGTCTGACCGGTGACGACGAAATAGCCGCCGAGAGCGAGAATTCCGGCATAGCCGAGCTGGGTGAGGAAGTTCATGAGGAAATTCATGGTGAACTTGATCTTGTAGACGCCCATGTTGAGCGCGAAGATCTGCTCGATCCGGTTGTCCTGCACACCATCCGCGTCGAGCGCCGCGCCGCGCTCAACGATACCGGCACTCATCTGCCGCGTGACGCTGATCTTCGCGCCGACCCGACGGTTGATGGCGGATTGCATCAGCGGCACGAAACCGATCTGCGGACAGAATACCAGCACCACCACGAGCGCCATTAGCGGTTGGAGATAGATGAGATAACCTGTGACGGACAGGAGAATGCCGGCCTGCAGCAGCGGTTCCGAAATCGCACCGCCGACGAAACCGCCGATCGGTTCCGCCTCGGCGATCACGATCGAGAGTTCGGCTCCCTCCTTGGTGACGTCAACGGAATCCGGATCGGCGGCGTCGGATACGAAGACGACGCGACGCAGCCAGCGCACGGACCGCTCGCCGATCCAGTTGCGGTAGATGTTCAGCGCGAGCTTCACGGATCCTTCAGCGAGAACGCAAAGGAGATAGAGGCTCACCAGCGTCACGATGGCGCCGAACGGCTTGAGGCTGGTTGCGTCGTTGACGATCCGCCGCTGGATTTCGAGGGGGATGGTGCCAAGCAGGAAAAGCAGAATGGAGAGGATGGCGATGGCGGCCTGATGCGGGCCGCTGACCCGCCAGACGAAGCGATAAAGTGAAGTCGGCACCGCGATTCCCTGCGTTCTCAATCGATGAGTGAGCGATGTTGCTCGCGCATGCCAGGCTTTTCAAGCGGCCTGCTTGCCGCAGCTATCAGAACGCGCCGATCAGCTTGTCGTCCGGATGGGCCGTGCCCTGTTGCTCCCGAACGGCATGGCCATCCTCCATCCGGACCTTGCCTTCCGCCATCAGCTTCAATGCAAGCGGATAGAGCTTGTGTTCGACGGTCAGCACTCTTGCTGCAAGACTGTCGGCCGTATCCCCGGTGACCACCGGAACGGCTGCCTGCGCGAGGATGGGGCCTTCATCCATGCCCTCGGTGACGAAGTGCACGGTGCAGCCGGCAATCCGCATGCCCGCATCGATGGCCCGCTGATGGGTATGCAGGCCCGGGAAGAGCGGCAGCAGGGAAGGGTGGATATTGATGATCCGGCCTTCGAGACGCTGGATGAACTCGCCCGACAGCAGCCGCATGTAACCAGCGAGGCAGACGATATCCGGCGACAGGGTTTCGAGCGTGGCGAGGATCGCCGCTTCGTGTTCGGCCTTGCTGGCGTAATCGCGGCGTTCGAAGGCGAAGGTGGCAATGCCGCGCTCGGCAGCTTTCGCCAGTCCGCCCGCCGACGCCTTGTCGGAGATGACGGCGACCACTTCAGCCGGGAAGTCCTGAGCCTCGCAGGCGGCGGCGAGCGCCAGCATGTTGGAGCCGCCGCCCGAAATGAAGACGACGACGCGTTTGCGCGGCATTGTCATAGGGCCAGGACACCCTGATAACGTGTGCCGGGTTCACCTTCGGCGCGTGCGATCATCCGGCCGAGCGGAATGACGGTCTCGCCTTCGGCCGCGAGCACGGCCGAGACGCGCTCGGCATCTGCTCCCGCGACAACGACGATCATGCCGATGCCGCAGTTGAAGGTGCGCAGCATCTCGTTCTGGGCGACGCCGCCGGTCTTGGCGAGCCAGGAGAAGACTGCCGGCGGCTTGATGGCGCCAAGGTCGATTTCTGCGGCAAGATGTTTCGGCAGGACGCGCGGAATGTTTTCCGGGAAGCCGCCGCCGGTGATGTGTGCCAGCGCCTTGAGCGCACCCGTCTCGCGGATCGCCTTGAGGAGCGGCTTCACATAGATGCGGGTGGGTTCCAGCAGGGCCGCACCGAGCGTCTTGTCGCTATCGAAGGGCGCCTTGTCATCCCAGGAGAGACCCGACAGGGTGACGATTTTGCGCACCAGCGAGAAGCCGTTGGAGTGAACGCCGGAGGAGGAGAGGCCGAGAATGACGTCGCCTTCTGCAATGTCGCCTGCCGGCAGGAGCTTGCCGCGTTCGGCAGCGCCGACGGCAAAGCCGGCAAGGTCATAGTCGCCACCCGCATACATGCCGGGCATTTCGGCGGTTTCCCCGCCGATCAGCGCGCAGCCTGCCTCGCGGCAGCCGGCGGCGATGCCGCCGACAATGGCCGCGCCCTGTTCGGGGTCGAGCTTGCCGGTTGCGAAATAGTCGAGGAAGAGCAGCGGCTCCGCGCCCTGCACCACGAGATCGTTGACGCACATGGCGACCAAGTCGATGCCGACGGTGTCGTGAATGCCCGCGTCGATGGCGATCTTCAGCTTGGTGCCGACGCCGTCGTTGGCGGCAACGAGGATCGGGTCGTTGAAGCCTGCTGCCTTGAGGTCGAACAGACCGCCGAAGCCGCCGATCTCGCCGTTAGCGCCGGGACGCCGCGTGGAGCGGACCGCCGGCTTGATCTTTTCGACCAGCAGGTTTCCGGCATCGATGTCAACGCCGGCGTCGCTATAGGTCAGACCGTTCTTTCCAGACTGGCTCATCCCGTGTCTCCGATGGGTATCGATTATGCGGCTGGCAATTGCATGAAGAGGCTCGACATGCAAGTCGCGAGGCTGGATTCGCGATGTTTTCCGGCAGTTTTCGCAAGAGACTTATAGAGAGAGCTATGCCGCCGCTGCCTGTTCCGTCCGCCAGCCATCTTGACCCGCGCTTTGCCGATACCCTAATTCCTATCATTGGCTTGTCGCTTATTCGCGCGAGACCGCAGCACGCGCGACGAGAGGAACGCTTCATGGTGCATCATATCAGCGGAACGGGTCTGCGGCGCCAGTTGCTGTTCTGGCTCGCTGCGCTCATCGTTTTCGTCTTCTTCCTGATGACGTTCCGGGCGATTCTTCTGCCCTTCATTGCGGGCATGGCGCTGGCCTATTTCCTCGATCCGGTCGCCGATCGGCTGGAACGGCTCGGGTTGAGCCGCATGATGGCGACGGTGGTCATTCTGACGGCCTTCGTCATCGTCTTCGTCCTGTCGCTGATGATCATCATTCCGATTCTGGCGAGCCAGCTCAACCAGTTTATCCAGCACATTCCCGGCTATGTCACCGAGCTGCAGGACTTCATCGCCACGTCGAACGCCGCATGGCTGCCGCAATGGCTGAATTCCCAGATGGATACGATCAAGGAGAATTTCTCCAAATATCTGTCCGAGGGCGTCGGCTTCATCGGTACATTGTTCGGCCAGATCTGGAATTCCGGCAAGGCGTTGGTGGATATCGCCTCGCTTCTGGTCGTGACCCCGGTCGTCGCCTTCTACCTGCTCCTGGACTGGGACAGGATGATCGCCAAGGTCGATAGCTGGATCCCGCGCAATCATGTCGCCACCGTGCGCGAAATCGCGACCGAACTCGATAACACTATTGCGGGCTTCGTGCGGGGGCAGGGCTCGCTCTGCCTGATCCTCGGCATCTATTATGCGGTCGGGCTGTCGCTGATCGGCCTGAACTTCGGCCTGCTGATCGGCTTTTTCACCGGCATGATCAGTTTCATTCCCTATGTCGGCTCCACTGTCGGCCTGCTGCTTGCAGCCGGTGTCGCGCTGGTGCAGTTCTGGCCGGACTACATGCACCTCATCATGGTGGTGGTGTTCTTCTTCTCCGGCCAGTTCATCGAAGGCAATATCCTGCAGCCGAAGCTTGTCGGCCAAAGCGTCGGCTTGCATCCCGTCTGGCTGATGTTCGCGCTGTTTGCCTTCGGCGCGCTGTTCGGCTTCGTCGGCGTTCTGGTCGCGGTGCCGGCAGCCGCCGCCATCGGTGTGCTTGTCCGTTTTGCGCTGGCAAGATATCTTGAGAGTGATTTGTATTACGGGCAGACGGCTGCCGAGGGCGAGCCGCCCGTGAAGGACGTTTCAGAGAAGTGAATGAGTGAGATCAAGAAGGTCGCGTCGCGGCGCAGCATCGCCGAGCAGCTTCCGCTCGCCTTCGATCACGGCAAGGCGACGGGACGTGACGACCTGCTGGTATCGGACCGCCTTGAGGCGGCCGTCGCAATCATCGATTCCTGGCCGCAATGGCCGTCGCCCGTCGTGGTCCTGATGGGACCGGAGGGGTCGGGCAAGTCGCATCTGGTCGATATTTTCCGGCAGCAGAGCGGTGCAGCGGACGTTCATCCGCAGGCCGGCGCCGATGCATCCCGCCAGGCGGAAACGGGACCGGTGGTATTCGAGGATGCGGACAGGGAGGGCTTCGACGAGGTCGAGCTTTTCCATCTCATCAACACCGTGCGTGAACACGGCACCAGCCTGCTGATGACGTCGCGCACCTGGCCGCCGTCGTGGAATGTCGCGCTGCCCGATCTGCGTTCGCGCCTGAAAGCCGCGACCATGGTGGAGATCGGCAGTCCCGACGAGGCGCTGCTTTCGCAGGTCATGATGAAATTGTTCGCCGACCGGCAGCTTTATGTCGATGACAAGATTGTGGGTTATATCGTGCAGCGCATGGAGCGATCCTTTTCCGCGGCGCAGGATATCGTGGAGAGGATCGACCGGCTGGCGCTGGCGCGTCGAACGCGGATCACCCGGACACTGGCCGGCGAGGTTCTCAACGAACTCTACGCGGCAAACGGACCGGAGTGACCGTCACAGGACTGTCGTTAAACTGTTATAATTGGAGCGGGAAACCGACAAAGGGATGGAAGACATGGACTCTGTGGTAAGCGACGCGGCCGACGTATCAGACGCCGAGATGACGGCCACGGACGAACTCCTGTCGAGTTCCGAGCGGTTCATCAACCGTGAATTTTCCTGGCTGCAGTTCAATCGCCGCGTGCTGGAAGAGACCCTGAATACCGCGCATCCGCTGCTGGAACGCGTCAGGTTCCTGTCGATTTCCTCAACCAACCTCGATGAATTCTTCATGGTGCGCGTCGCCGGCCTCGAAGGTCAGGTTCGCCAGGGCATCACGATCAAGAGCCCGGACGGCAAGACGCCGGCTGAGCAGCTCGACGAAATCCTCAAGGAAATCGACAACCTGCAGATGGAACAGCAGGCATCGCTGGCGGTCCTGCAGCAGTATCTTGCCAAGGAAGACATCCTGTTCGTTCGTCCGGCCGCGTTGTCCGCCGAGGACCGCAGCTGGCTTGAAACCTCGTTCGAGGAATCGATCTTCCCGGTGCTGACGCCGCTGTCGATCGATCCGGCGCATCCTTTCCCTTTCATTCCCAATCTCGGCTTCTCGATGGGGCTGCAGCTGGAGAGCAAGCGTAATCGCGAGCCGATGACGGCGCTGCTGCGCCTGCCGCCGACGCTCGACCGTTTCATCCGCCTGCCGGACGAGAAGACGACCATTCGCTACATCACGCTGGAAGATGTGGTCGGCCTGTTCATTCACCGCCTTTACCCCGGCTATGAAGTGACCGGCTTCGGCACTTTCCGCATCATTCGCGATAGCGATATCGAAGTCGAGGAAGAGGCCGAGGATCTGGTGCGCTTCTTCGAGACGGCGCTCAAGCGCCGCCGTCGCGGGTCGGTGATCCGCATCGAGGTCGATTCCGAAATGCCGGTTTCTCTGCGCCAGTTCGTGGTGCATGAACTGGCCGTTCCGGATAACCGCGTGGCGGTTCTGCCGGGCCTTCTCGCGCTCAACACGCTTTCGGAAATCACCAAGGCTCCGCGCGACGACCTGCGTTTCGAGCCTTACAACGCCCGCTTTCCGGAGCGGGTGCGCGAGCATGCCGGCGATTGCCTTGCCGCCATCCGCGAGAAAGATATGGTGGTTCACCACCCCTATGAAAGCTTCGACGTCGTCGTGCAGTTCCTGCTTCAGGCCGCCCGCGATCCGGACGTGCTGGCGATCAAGCAGACGCTTTACCGCACCTCGAACGACAGCCCGATCGTGCGCGCCCTGATCGACGCCGCCGAGGCCGGCAAGTCGGTGACCGCGCTGGTGGAGCTGAAGGCCCGTTTCGACGAAGAAGCCAACATCCGCTGGGCGCGCGACCTTGAACGCGCCGGCGTGCAGGTGGTCTTCGGCTTCATCGAACTCAAGACCCACGCCAAGATGTCCATGGTGGTGCGCCGCGAGGACGGCAAGCTTCGCACTTACTGCCATCTCGGTACCGGCAACTATCATCCGGTGACGGCGAAGATCTATACGGACCTTTCCTTCTTCACCTGCAATCCGAAGATCGCCCACGACATGGCGAACATCTTCAATTTCATCACCGGCTATGGCGAGCCGGAAGAGAGCATGAAGCTGGCCGTGTCTCCCTACACGCTGCGCCCGCGCATCCTGCGGCACATCGAGGAGGAGATCGTCCACGCCCGCAACGGCGCGCCGGCCGCGATCTGGATGAAGATGAACTCGCTGGTCGATCCGGAGATCATCGACGCGCTCTATCGCGCCAGCCGCGCGGGCGTCGAGGTCGATCTGGTCGTTCGCGGCATCTGCTGCCTGCGCCCGAGGGTGCCCGGCCTGTCGGACAATATCCGCGTCAAGTCGATCGTCGGCCGATTCCTCGAGCACAGCCGCATCTTCTGCTTCGGCAACGGTTACGGCCTGCCTTCGGAAAAGTCGCTGGTCTATATCGGTTCGGCCGACATGATGCCGCGCAATCTGGACCGACGCGTCGAAACGCTGGTGCCGCTCACCAACCCTACCGTGCATGAACAGGTTCTATCACAGATTATGCTGGGCAATCTGATTGACAACCAGCAGAGCTACGAGATATTGGCCGACGGGACGTCAAGGCGCATGGAAGTACGCCCCGGCGAGGAACCTTTCAACGCGCAGCACTATTTCATGACCAATCCGAGCCTTTCTGGACGTGGGGAGTCATTGAAATCGAGCGCGCCGAAACTGATTGCCGGTATCATATCCGGTCGGAAACGCTAAACTGGTACTTCATGACAAGATCTGAAGCGCAGGGGCGCTTGCCCGGCATTGCCCCTGTTTCCGTTGTCGATATTGGTTCGAATTCGATCCGTCTCGTCGTTTACGAGGGCCTCTCCAGGGCTCCAACGGTGCTTTTCAACGAAAAAGTGCTTTGCGGTCTCGGCAAGGGGCTGGCGTCCAGCGGTCGTATGGACGACGAAGGTGTGACGCGTGCGCTTGGCGCCCTTCGCAGGTTCGGCGCGCTTTCGCGCCAGGCCCGGGCGACGGCGATGTATGTGCTGGCGACGGCTGCTGCTCGCGAGGCGGCAAACGGCCCGGAATTCATCCGCAGGGCCGAGGAAATTCTCGATCACAAGGTGATCGTGCTGACCGGTGAGGAAGAGGCGCTCTATTCCGCTTACGGCATCGTCAGCGGCTTCCACGATCCGGACGGGATCGCGGGCGACCTCGGTGGTGGCTCGCTGGAACTCATCGACATCAGGGGCCGTGAACTCGGCAAGGGCATCACGCTGCCGCTGGGTGGCCTGCGCCTGTCGGAAACCGTGGGCGGTTCGCTGTCCAAGGCGCGCGCTTTTGCGCGCAAGCAGATCAAGGGCGCAAAGCTTCTCGAAAAGGGCGCGGGGCGGACCTTCTACGCCGTCGGCGGCACCTGGCGAAACATCGCCAAGCTGCATATGGAACTGCGCAAGTATCCCCTTCACATGATGCAGGGCTACGAACTGCCATACGGCGAGATCGTCTCCTTCCTCGAAGAGGTGATCTCCGGTGCCAATTCGCGCGATCCTGCATGGTCTTCGATTTCCAAGAGCCGTCGTTCGCTGCTTCCCTTCGGCGCCATCGCCATGCAGGAAGTGCTGGAGGCGATGAGGCCCGCGCGGGTTTCCTTCTCCGCCCAGGGCGTTCGCGAAGGCTATCTCTTCTCGCTGCTCTCCGAAGAGGACCAGTCGCTGGATCCGCTGCTGACCGCTGCCGATGAACTCGCCATCCTGCGCGCTCGTTCGCCCGAGCATGCACGCGAGCTAGCGGAATGGACGGGCCGGATGATGCCCTGTTTCGACGTCGTCGAAACCGAGGAGGACGCACGCTATCGCCGCGCCGCCTGCCTGCTGGCGGATCTCAGCTGGCGCGCGCATCCCGACTATCGCGGGTTGCAGGCGCTCAACATCATTGCCCACTCGTCCTTCGTCGGGATCACTCATCCAGGTCGTGCCTTCATTGCGCTTACCAACTACTATCGCTTCGAAGGGCTCTATGACGACGGTCGCACCGGTCCGCTGGCGACGATTGCGACTGAACGCCTGCTCGATCGCGCCAAGCTTCTCGGCGGCATGCTACGGGTGGTCTATCTCTTCTCGGCTTCGATGCCGGGCATCGTGAACGATCTGGCCTTCCGCCGGTCGGAACGGCCCGATCTGGACCTCGAATTCGTCGTGCCCCACGCCTATAGCGACTTTGCTGGCGAACGCCTCGACGGACGCCTCCAGCAGCTTGCCAAGCTGACCGGCAAGCGACTGGCTTTCGTCTTCGAGTAATCCAAAACCGCAGTGGGGAGGGGGCGCTCCTCGATTCGCATTTTGCCGGCGTCTGTTGAAAGCTACCAACGAAGGCATGCTTCTCGCTGAAGCCTGACTGATCCGATGGATCTGGAACGAATCAAGAGGCCGACGGCAGAAATGCCGTCGGCCTCTTTTCGCGAGTTGACCGCTCTTACTTCGCAGAGAGGAATTCGCCGACTTCGAGCAGGACGAACTCGTTGTCGTCGGCCTTGTCCAGCGCGCGACCGGCCGAGAAAGGCAGGTTGTTGTCGTTGCCGACGACGATGTGGGTCGGATCGACCACGTCGACGTTTTCGATGGTGACAAAAGGCATGTCATAGAAGCCTTCGCCGCCGCCCTGGCGCTTCTTGTTGTCCGGGTCGGAGATCTTCATCAGATCGATGTAGCCGATCTTACGAACGGCCTTGCCAACGTTCTCATCGGTCATCTCGATCTTGTAGATGTGCTTGTGCTTGGCCGGAACGGCAAAGCAGGTCGGCTCGGGCTTCTTCGGATCGGCGCAAGCCTTGTCCGCCGTGCCGGCGCCGTTGTCGCGCTCGATGATGAGGGCGGTGGTGCCGTCGATCATGTTGAAGTCGCCGATGGCCTCGCCGCCTTCCGACAGCGGATAGAGCCACGAACGGCCGGTCCAGGCCTTGGAGGCGACGTCGAGTTCGATGATGCGCAGCGCCGTCAGGCCGTCGGCCTTTTCGACGGAACCGTCTTCGAGGAAGAGCGGGCCTTCGAGCAGCCCGTATAGCTTGGAGCCGTCCTTCGACATGGCAAGCCCTTCATAGCCGCCGGAACGCTTCAGGTTGAAGGCCGGCATCTTGGCAGTCGGGTTGGCCGGAACGACGAGGGCTGCATTGTCAGGCGACTTCACTTCGGTCTCGCCGGCCTTGGTGGCGATGACGTCGGTCAGCTTGCCATCCCTGGTGAATTTCAGGAGGTAGGGGCCGAATTCTTCGCCGATCCAGAAACCGTCGGCGACGGGCTGGATCGATTCGACGTCGAAGTCGGCACCGGTCAGGTAGCGCTGCTCGGCGCCTTCCATGACGATCGGGAAGGGAGCCTTCTTGTCCGGGTCGGAGAGGAACACGGTTTCAAGACGCTCGACCTTGCCGGCATCCCAGTCGAACTTGATGTGATGCAACATCAGCATCGAGTCGCTGGAGTTGATCTTCGAGCCGAAGCCGTTGTCGGAAAGGCTCCAGAAGGTGCCGTCTGCCATGGCCTTGATGCCGGAAAAACCCTGCACGGCCTGACCATCGAAGGGCATGGAGAGGCCGGTCGGGCGAACGCCGTCCTTGCCGGGCACAGTGCCGTGGCCTTCGGCGCGCTTGCGGTCTGCCGTGGTGAACTTGCCGGAGGTCTTCAGATGGGCGGGGGCATCGGCCGGTGCGGCGATGATCGTATTGGCCGGAAGGATTGCGTGGGAAACGAGCTTGGCCGGGAAGGCGACCTCGTCGGCAAAGGCCGGTGCGGCAAGAAGGAAAAGGGATACGGAAGCAAAGAGATGTTTTTTCATGGCGTCACCATTCGTAGGACGGTTAGAGACGCGGCATGCTTACGGACCGCCCATGTCAGAGCGATTGCTGTTCGATGAAGTTTCGGTGACTGTCCTCAGGCGCGAAGCAGCGTCAGCCAGTGGCCGGGTGTCATGCCGTAGCAGTTCTTGAAATGGCGGGTGAAATGGCTCTGGTCGGCAAAGCCTGCATCGTAGGCGGCTTCGGCAATTGGCATGCCACTGCTCATCATGCCCTTGGCCCGTTCCAACCGCCGCATGGTCAGATAACGATGCGGGCTCGTTCCCGTCACCAACCGGAACTGGCGGGCGAGCGAATACCGGTTGAGATCGGTCAGCGTTTCCAGCTCTTCGGAGGAAACCTGTTCGGCACAGTTTTCCCTGAGATAGGCGCAGGCGCGCGCGACGGCCCGCTCTGACTTGGCCGATACCGTCTGGCGGCTGCCGGCATGACGCCCCAGCCCGTCCGCGATCCGGGTCAGCAGGTCCGAGAGCGCCAGTCCATCCGGAGCGTGGTCGAGATCGGCAAGCGCTTCCGCGAGGGCACGGGCAAGCCGGCTGTCGGACAGCACCGGGGTCGATACGAACGGCAGGGTGGCCGACGGCTCGTCGCAGGCATCGCGGATCAGTTCGGGGGGAATGTACATCATTCGGTAGCGCAGGCCGTCGTCCGTGCCTGCCGCGCCGTCGTGAACCTCGTCGGGGTGAAGAACGATGATGTTTCCCGGCAGGCTGAAACGTGTCTCTCCCCGATAGGAGAAGGCCTGCACGCCGCTGATCGTCAGTCCGAGCGCATAGGTATCATGCCGATGCGGCGCAAAGCCGTTGCCGGAAAACTGTGCCTCGATGCGCTCGATGCCGTGGGTATCGATATCGGAACGGATCGCGTCGGCCGGCCTGCACGAACGTTCAAGACCTTCGCCATCGGGGACTGGTAGCTCGGCAAGCCTATCAAGAAGACCGTTTCCGGAGTGTTGCATGTTCGATACCAAGTTCGTCGTTGTCCTGCGCGAGGATCTCGCCGCATGGCAGAAGCTCAACGTTACCGCCTTTCTGACCAGCGGCATAGTCGCAAGGGAGGAGGGCATCATCGGCGAACCCTACAGGGACGCCGCGGGCAACCTCTACAATGCGCTGTGTATCCAGCCGATTGTCGTCCTGTCCGGCGATCAGGAGACCCTGCGCAAGATCCACCTGCGCTCGCTGGAACGCGAGGTGCCGAGTTCCCTCTACATCGAAGAAATGTTTTCAACCGGCCATGACGCCGCAAACCGCGCCGTCTTTGCCGAGTTCTCCCCTGATGATGCGAAGGTGGTGGGCCTAGCGCTCCGCGCCGACAAGAAGATCGTCGACAAGATCACCAAGGGCGCCCGGATGCATGGATAAGGTCAAGCAGGGCGCCGATGCCGAGAGGCAGCAGGGTGATGGCAGCGCTGACGGGCGTCGCGAACCCGAGCACCAGCGAGGTGGCAAGGCTCGCCAGCAGATAAAGGCCCCAGGCCAGCTTCTGCCGGGTCATGAGGCCGGCGATGCCGAGGGCGAGATTGACCAGCAGCAGCGAGATGGCGATTGCCGAGGCGAGCGACGGCGACATGAAGCCGCGCCGTCTCAGATCGGCTGTGGCCAGCGCAAGCACGGCAGTGGCGAGCACAAGCCCGACCAGTTTTCTCGAGGGTAGAATGCCGGACAATCAGGCCTCCAGAGCCAGAACCGCGAAGCTCGCGAGCCAGTGTTCGCCCATATAGTCACCGGCGATATGGGGCAGGGACACGGCAAGATGCCGATCGGCGGCCGCGTGCAGGACAGAATGGCGTAGGTCGTTCAACGGTAGTGCGCCCGTGAGCGAGCGGAAGCACCATGCACGGCTGAGGTTCAGCCCGTCCAGATGGGCAATCTTGCCGTCGGATCGGTCCGAGACGCTGGCGGGTGAAAACAGCGTCGCCGGCTGCCCCTCCGCAAGCCTCGGCAGGAATCGGCTGAACCAGTCGGCGAAAGTCTCGATAGGCAGAAGACGGCGCATGCATTCTGCCTCGGTCAAGGCAGACGACAGGAAATCGTCACCGGACGGCTCTCCCCAGGCAGAGCAGTCCCGGTCCTCGCCATACCAACGCAGAGCCGTTGTACGCAGGAGATAGAGGAACGCCGCGTCGTTTATTGCCTCGCCGTAGTCCGCTGCCAGCCGGATTGCGAAGGCCGTGTTGAAATGTGTGCCTACCCTGACGGGATAGGTGGCGAGAGGCAGGAAATCCCTGAAGCGGCCGGCAACAAGCCGGGAGAGGGGTCGAAGGATGTCCGCGAAGCGGCGCTCCTCCATGATCTCAAGTTCCGCCGCGAGCTTCAGCAGCCAGCCCCAGCCATAGGGACGCTCGAAACCGCGCGATTCAGGCCGTTCAAAGAGTGCGACTTCACCGGCGACGGCGGCCGAAGTCAGCCGCCGTTCGAAAAGGCCGCGGATTTCCGGCGCGGCCGGGAGATCGGCGAAGCGATTGAGAAGGCGGGCGAGCATCCAGTAGCCGTGCACACAGGAATGCCAGTCATAGCTGCCGAAGAAGACAGGGTGCGTTTCGCGCGGCGAACGGACATCGTTCGGACTGCCGAAGACGAAGCCCGGCTTGTGAGGGTATTCCCGCTCGACATGGGAAAGCGCGATACGAGCAAACTTTTCAGCCGTCCGCAGGTCGAGTTCATGCGTCTGCGTCATCGCCATCTCCCCTCGCATCGAAGGCATCACCCCAATCCGCCCGGCGGGCCGCCTTGAAGATAGCGCCGTCGCGGCGGCTGACGGTGATCTCCGAGGCACTCCCGTCGGCGCGACAGAGCTTCAGCCGCCCAACGCCGCCCGATATCTTCGGCGGAGCTAGAACCCGGGCTTCCGGCGGTTCGGCGGGATGCCGCGAGGCGGCGATGAAGATGTATTTCTCGTCCTCCCACGGCACCTCTCCCTGCTTGGCGAGGCGATGCACACGCGAGCGGGCGACACGGCGGGAGAAATGACACCAGTCCGGCGCCTCGATAGGGCAGGCAGCCGCATGCGGGCAGGGCGCCACGATATGGGCACCGGCTTCCAGCAGCGTAGCGCGCGCCGTCAGGATGCGACGCCAGCCGGCCGGCGTTCCGGGTTCCACGATGACGATGGTATGGCTGGTCAGCGCCCACAGCCGGGAAACTGCTGCCGGTATGGCGATCTCGTCGATCTCGTCCAGCACATAGGCGAGTGTCACGAGATCGGCGGGCGGCAACTGCGGAAGGGAACCGGTGAGATCGCCCGCCAGCCATTGGCAGTCCACCTGCCCGGCCTTCGCCAGCGCATCGCCGACCGAGCGTATCGCGGCACTTGCCTCGACGAGGCTTGCCCGCCTGAGCTCCGGCCAGCAATCGGCCGCAGCCCAGAGCGCGGTGCCCGGGCCTGCACCGACATCGATCAGGCTTTCCGGCGCGAAGGAGGGCGATGCTTCCTCGACCATGGAAAGGGCGGCGCGAACGGCTGCGAAGGTGGCGGGCAGGCGGGTGGCGAGATAGGCCTTGGCGGCCAGTTCGCCATCGATGTGGAACTTGCCGTCGCGCACCTCTCGGCGATAGCGGTCGGACAGCTTTTCGCTCGCACGCTGCAGCCGCTCCAGCGGTTCGCGGGCGAGCATCTGGTCTACGGCGGCTCTGAGCGGAGCGGGGAGTTCCACGAAGATGACCTCAGTTTCGCGCCGACCACTCGGGGCGCAGGATCGACATCATGACCATATCGGCGCGGCTGCCGTCAGGAAGCAATGCGGATTGCCGCTTGGCGCCTTCCTCGACAAAGTCGTTTTTCCGGTAGACGGAAAGCGCCCGATCATTCCCGCGAACCACGGTGAGCCAAAGACGGAAGGTTTCCGTTTCGCGAAAGACGAAATCGATTGCGCTGCTCAAAAGCTGCGAGCCGTAGCCCTGATCCGGAACAGCCACCGCAATCCTTTTGATGCAGACATTGCCGTCCCGGTTGTCGAGGTCCTTGAGAATCGCGAAGCCGACCGGCATTCCGTTCGCGTCTTCGCCGATCAGATAGGCGAAGGCTTCACTCGTCAGGTATGCCTTGTGCTCTTCTGCGCTGTAACGGCCTATGAAGTAGTCATAGCCCGGAAGACGTTCGGTTTCCATGATGAAACCGATATCATCCGGGGATGCGCGCCGTAGCCGCAGAACCGGCATCTGCTCAGAACTCCACTGCTTCAACGCGCTTGTCGACGAAGCGCAGGCCGACACCGCCGGAAATCAGCTTCAGGGCCAGATCGCCGAACAGTTCCCGACGCCAGCCCTGCAGGGCTGGGACGTCAGCCTTCTCGCCCTCGGCCGCGATCTTTTCCAGATCGTCGCTGTTGGCGATCACCTTGGATGCGACGCCATGCTTTTCCGAAGTCAGGCGCAGCAGCACCTTGAGAAGCTCGACTGCGGCCTGAGCACCTTCCGGCGCATGATTGTGACGATGGACGTGCGGCATGTCGGACTTCGGCAGTGCCAGGGCGGCGTTGACCTGTTCGATGATGGCTGCACCCGAGGAGGAACGCTCCCAACCCTTCGGGATGGTACGCAGGCGGCCGAGCGCTTCCGTATCCTTCGGCTGCTGCTGGGCGATTTCGTAGATCGCGTCGTCCTTCAGCACGCGGGAGCGCGGCACGTTGCGGCTGCGCGCCTCGCGTTCGCGCCATGCGGCAACATATTGCATGACGGCGAGTTCCTGCGGCTTGCGGAGCCGCATTTTCAGCCGTTGCCATGCATCGTCGGGGTGCAGGTCGTAGGTTTCGCGCGATTCGAGGATGGCCATCTCTTCCGTCAGCCATTCGGCACGACCGTCGCGCTCCAGATCGGACTTGAGCTTGAGGTAGACGTCACGCAGATGGGTGACATCGGCCAGCGCATAATCGAGCTGCTTTTCGGAAAGCGGGCGACGGCTCCAGTCGGTGAAGCGCGAAGTCTTGTCGATATGGACGTTCTTCACCTTCTGCACGAGCTGGTCGTAGGAGACGCTGTCGCCGAAGCCGCAGACCATGGCCGCGACCTGGGTGTCGAAGATCGGATGCGGGATAAGGTTGCCGAGGTGGAAGATGATTTCGATGTCCTGCCGGGCGGCATGGAACACCTTCACCACCGAATCATCGGCCATCAGGATGAAGAAGGGGGCAAGGTCGAGGCCCTTGGCCAGCGGATCGACGATGACTTCGAGATCGGGGCTGGCCATCTGGATAAGGCAGAGTTCCGGCCAGAACGTTGTTTCCCGGAGAAATTCGGTGTCGATAGTAATGAAATCCGATTGGGCGAGCTTGCGGCACGCTTCCTCTAATGCGGCTGTCGTTTCGATCATTTCGGCTCGGTCATGAAAACTAGGTTATTAACCTTAGTTCTCCTTTCGACCGTCGATGTCAATATGATCGGGCTGCGGCGACCGCGCTTGCGACAGTTGCTCCCCGTTTTCGCCATCTACGACGTAAATCGTGAGACGGACTTACTTTCTAGAACGGAGAGCGGCGATGTTGTCGCGGTGGACCCGCTCATAGGGCTCGAAATAGCTGATACTTCCGTGCATCACATCGGAGGCGACGAAATCGGCAAGGCTGGTCTTGTCGAGATCGGGATCGTCGATCGTTTCCATGAGACGCATGAGATAGCTGCGGTTCGCCTGGATCAGGTCCGGCGCATAACCGCCGCCGGAAATCCGTTTCTCCGAGCCGTGGTTCGGCAGTATGTGGCGGGCGGGAAGCCCTGCAAGCCGATCCAGTTCCTCGATGTGGCGAAGCGTATGTTCCGGCTCGGAAATATAGGTGACCGTGTCCTCCAGCGTATCGCCGGCAAGAAGGACGCCGATATCGGGCAGGAAGAGAACGGTTCCGTCGGCGCTGTGGATGTCGAACTGCAGAAGCTCGACTTTTCGCTTGCCGACATCAAGCACGAGTCGCTCATTGAAAAGACTGTTCGGCATGACGACGGGATCGATAGACGGGGTCTTGGCGGCGAGAACCGCGGCGTTGTCGGCCATCGCCTGCGCCGTCAGACGGTTGGCGATGATTTCGCAATCGGCAAAGACCGCATTGCCGGCGATATGATCGGTGTGCCAGTGGCTGAGCACGACACGAATACGGGAGACGCCAAGTCCTTCCAGATGACGCCTTATCGCATGGGCATGATCCAGGGAAATATGCGTGTCGTAGACGAGCGCTTCATTGCCGGAAACGATGGCATAGCTGGCGACGCCGAGGCTGTAGGCGCCATCGTCCAGCCAGTTTCGCTCAGGCGAATGCAGGCGTTTTCCAGGAATACGGCCGTCGTAATAGGCGTAGATCCCGGGATAGGGCTCAAGGATACGAAGCGTGGCGGCAAGGTCGGTCACGGCAGCTTCCTGCGCTGGTGTCGTTGCCGGTTGATGCCCGCGTGGCCTGTCCGCTGTCAAGTCACGCAATCGGGCCATATGGCCTGACCAAGCGGGTCAGACGACCCGCACATAGCTGGTCATGCCGGTCTTCTGGTGTTCGATGATGTGGCAATGCAGCACCCAGTTTCCGGGATTGTCTGCGACCACAGCCAGCTGCACCTTTTCGTCGGGCAGGACGAGATATGTGTCCGAGACGAGGGGCGAAACCGGTCCCTTGGACGACGAAATGACCTTGAAGTTCATGCCGTGTATGTGGATCGGATGCGCGTGCGGCGTCACGTTTTCCAGATTGAACATGTAGGTCTTGCCGAGCTTCATTTCGGCCAATGGATCCATCGGGTCGGCACTGTCGCCGGGGTAGGGCACCTTGTTGATAGCCCAGAAGGAATAGCCAAGCGAACCGCAGATCGAATCCTTCGCCGCATTCTCAGCGGTGGCGCTCAGCACGAGCGGAACCGGAATGGCATTGGCAAGGTCTGCCTCGACAGGTGGATTGGCGGCAAGCGGCGCCACATCGCCTAGGTTCCGTTTCAGGGACGAGCCGACGGAGCGCAGGCGGGCGACGATCTTCGGCGTCGATGGCCGGATGTCTTCGAGTGCGGCGGTCTCGCCCTCTGTATCCGGCATGCGCACCACGAGATCGAGCCGCTGACCGGGCGCGATGACCACGGTATCGAGCGGCATATGCTCGGGAACCGGCTGGCCGTCGATGGCGATGATCAGGGCTTCCGCGCCGACCATTTTCAGATTGAAGATACGCGTGACGTCGGACGCCAGAATGCGCAGACGCACAAGACCGCCGGCCGGAGCATCATAGCTTGGCTCGAGCTGCCAGTTGGCGGTGCGCACGGTGCCGAACGTGCCGGTCTTGGCCGCGTCGCGCGCCTTGAACTGCTCGATGAACTGGCTGTTGCCACCAAGCCGCCAGTCGCGAAGGTTGATCGCCACCTCCGCGTCGAAAACCGGATCGTTCGGGTCTTCGACGATGAACATGCCGGCAAGGCCGCGGCCGATCTGCTCCAGCGTATTGCAATGGGGATGGTACCAGTAGGTACCCGAATCCGGCGGTGTGAAGGCATAGTCGAAGCTGTCGCCCGGATAGACATAGGGCTGAGTCAGGAAGGGAACGCCGTCCATGGCGTTGTCGATCCTGAGGCCATGCCAGTGGACGGTGCTCGGTTCATCGAGATTGTTCAGGAAGCGGGCGGCGAAGGGCTCGCCGCGGCGTGCACGAAGCACCGGAGGCGTGACATCCGCCGCATCGCCACCGCCTACGCGATAGCTCATGACACCTTCGGTCGCCGCCTTGCCGTCGATCATGGCGCTTAGCCGATAGGCTTCGAGCGTTACCGGGTCGGCGGCGGCAAGTGCGTTGGTCAGGCGGGGAAGGAACGCCATGCCCGAGGCATAGGCACCTGCGACGGCGGAGGCTTTGAGAAGATTGCGACGGGTGAGCAGAGCCATGGGGCTTCTCCTGCAAATGGACTTCCGCCTCTTTAAACTTGAGGTGAAAAATCATCAATATCATTGCGCCAGCCAAACTGCCGCAGGTCAGTCGTCTTTTTCGGTCGGCGGCGTCGCCAGCTTGTTGAAGAAGGTGGAGGTTCTGAGCAGATTGCGGAACCGTTGCCGCCGGCTGCCTGTCGGCACGCCGCTGCGGGTTCCCATGCGCAGAACCGTGTAGGCCATGAAGGCGAAGAGCACCACTGTCGTATAGATGAAGAGCGCCTGCGGACCGAAAAGGTCGAGCATGAAGGATGCGAACAGCGGACCGATGACCGCGCCGATCGACCAGAAGAACAGGGTGCCGGCGGAGACCAGCGCATGCTGGCCGGGCGCGGCATGGTCGTTGGCGTGAGCTGAACAGAGGGAGTAGAGCGGCATGCCGAAGGCGCCGAACACGAAGATGCCGACAAAGTTCAGCCACTCGTTCGTACCGGCGACGAAAGCGAGGAAAAGCCCGGCGGCGAAACTGCCGAAGGCCGAGACCAGGATGATGAACCGACGGTCCAGCTTGTCGGAATAATGGCCGAGAGGATATTGCAGCACGACGCCGGCGAAGATGCCGACGCTCATGAAGGTCGCGATCGAGGTGATCGACATGCCGATACCATCGGCATAGATCGGCCCGAGCGAGCGGAAGCTGGAATTGGTGAGACCGACGACGATGCAGCCGATCGTGGCGAGCGGAGAGACCTTCCACAGCACGCGAAGGTCGAAGCGCACGGCCTGCGGCGGAGCCGGGCTCGACCGGTCGGCAAAGGAGATCGGAACCAGCGATAGCGTCAGCGCCATCGAGATGATGGCGAAGAGCTCGAAACCGCCGATGCCGACCGCCGGGATCATGTACTGCGCGAACGTCACCGCGCCGAGATCGACGAAGCGGTAGATGGAAAGCGTCCGGGCACGGTTGTTATTCGTCACCCGTGCGTTGAGCCAGCTTTCGACCACGGCGAAGAGGCCGGCGAAACAGAGGCCCTGGATGAGCCGCATGGTGAACCAGCTCGTCGGGTGAATGAAGAGCAGCATGGAAATGGAGGCCGCCGACGCGATGGCCGCCAATGCGCTGAATGTCCGGATGTGCCCGATCGAGCGGATGATGCGGGTCACATAGATGCAGCCGATGGCGAAGCCGATATTGTAGCCCGTCCCGATGATGCCGATCATCGACGTCGAAAAACCTTCCTGTAGCGCGCGGAGCGAAATGAAGGTGCCCTGCAGGCCATTGCCGCCGATCAGGATGCCTGCGGTGATGAGAAGCGGGATGAGGGGGCGGATATCGTTCATTGGACCTGCACGCATGAGCGGCTGCCGCGAGTCGGCGCCGTCACAGGATGCACCTTGTAGAGCAGAGGGTTGTGCTGTTACAGCGGAAATCTCGGCGACATATGCTCCAGCCTTGACAAATCGGACAGTCCATGCGCTTTTCCGCCCGATTTTTATCGGTTGTCTATGGTCGCCCGCGCGCCTTTTCGACCGTTACCTTAGTCCAGGAAAGCTCTGAAAAATGCACCGTTACCGCAGCCACACCTGCGCCGCCCTTCGCAAGTCCGATGTGGGCGCAACCGTCCGCCTCTCCGGCTGGGTCCATCGTGTTCGTGACCACGGCGGCGTTCTCTTCATCGACCTTCGCGATCATTATGGCGTCACCCAGGTCGTGGCCGATCCCGACAGCCCGGCCTTCAAGCTGGCCGAAACCGTGCGTGGCGAATGGGTGATCCGCATCGACGGCGTCGTCAAGGCGCGTGCTGAAGACACCGTCAACAAGAACATGGCGACGGGTGAAATCGAACTCTACGCGCAGGAAATCGAAGTTCTTTCTGCCGCCAAGGAATTGCCGCTGCCGGTCTTCGGCGAGCCCGATTATCCCGAAGACGTTCGCCTCAAGTACCGCTTCCTCGACCTGCGCCGCGAGACGCTGCACAAGAACATCGTCAAGCGCACCAAGATCATCTCCGCCATGCGCAACGGCATGGCCGATGCAGGCTTCGGCGAATACACCACCCCGATCCTGACGGCCTCTTCGCCGGAAGGCGCGCGCGACTTCCTCGTGCCGTCGCGTATCCATCAGGGCAAGTTCTTCGCTCTTCCGCAGGCCCCGCAGCAGTACAAGCAGCTGCTGATGGTCGCAGGCTTCGACCGCTACTTCCAGATCGCGCCGTGCTTCCGTGATGAAGACCCGCGCGCCGACCGTCTGCCGGGCGAGTTCTACCAGCTCGACGTCGAGATGAGTTTCGTAACGCAGGAAGACGTCTGGAACACGATGGAGCCGATGATGACGGCCGTGTTCGAGCAGTTTGCCGAAGGCAAGCCGGTGACCAAGGAATGGCCGCGCATTCCCTATGACGTGGCGATCCGCAAGTACGGCTCCGACAAGCCGGACCTGCGCAACCCGATCGTCATGCAGTCGGTCACCGAGCACTTTGCCGGTTCCGGCTTCAAGGTCTTTGCGAACATGATCGCGTCCAACCCGAAGGTCGAAGTATGGGCCATCCCTGCCAAGACCGGCGGCAGCCGCGCGTTCTGTGACCGCATGAACGCCTGGGCGCAGAGCCAGGGCCAACCGGGTCTCGGCTACATCTTCTGGCGCCAGGAAGGCGCCGTGCTGGAAGGCGCCGGCCCGCTTGCCAAGAACATCGGCCCGGAGCGCACCGAGGCGATCCGCGAACAGCTCGGTCTCGATGAAGGCGACGCCTGCTTCTTCGTTGCCGGCGAGCCATCCAAGTTCTACAAGTTCGCGGGCGAAGCCCGTACCCGCGCCGGCGAGGAGCTCGATCTGGTTGACCGCGACCGCTACGAATTCTGCTGGATCGTTGACTTCCCCTTCTTCGAATACAACGAAGAGGAAAAGAAGATCGATTTCGCCCACAATCCCTTCTCCATGCCGCAGGGCGGACTTGAGGCACTGAACGGCGAGGATCTGCTGTCGATCAAGGCCTACCAGTACGACGCCGTCTGCAACGGCTTCGAAATCGCTTCCGGTTCGATCCGTAACCAGTCGCCGGACCTGATGGTCAAGGCATTCGAACTGGTCGGTCTGTCGAAGGCCGACGTCGAAGAGCGTTTCGGCGGCATGTATCGTGCCTTCCAGTACGGTGCGCCTCCGCACGGCGGCTGTGCCTTCGGTATCGACCGTGTCGTCATGCTGCTCGTCGGCGCCAAGAACCTGCGCGAAATCACGCTGTTCCCGATGAACCAGCAGGCTCAGGACCTCCTGATGAACGCGCCGTCCGACGCAACGCCGACGCAGCTTCGCGAACTCGGCCTGCGCGTGATCCCGCCGCAGAAGAAAGACTGATCGAATGAAGCTCTGGATCTCCGACCGGGTCCGGGACATCCTGCTACATGCGCTCGCCGCGGCTATTGCCGCGGCGTTGTCGTTTTATGTGGCGCGCTGGATGTTCGGTCATCCCGAACCGATCTTCGCCGCGATCACGGCGATCATCTGTCTGGCCCCGGGTATCCCAAATCATCTCCATCAGACATTCAACATGATGGTAGGGGTAACGATCGGGATATTGGTGGGCGAACTGGCATTCCTGCTGCCGATACCGTTTCTTGAAATCCAGATACTGCTCTGCGTCTTTCTCGGGGTGCTTATCGGCGCGCTGCTGAACCTTGCCCCCGTGGTGCCCATTCAGGCCGGCGCTTCGGCGCTGCTGGTGATGGTCATGGGGCCTTCGACCGCGGGTCTCGTGCGTTTCCTCGACGTGGTGGTCGGCGCGGTCATCGGCGCAATTTTCGCACTCGTCCTGTTCCTTCCGAAGCGGGTTTCATCGTCCAGCCCGGACGGTAGTGCTGCCCCTGAAACGAAAGAGGCCGCCCCGAAGGACGGCCCCTGAAAACGAAACGGGGAAGTTTATTCCTCGTTGGCGCTGACGGATACGCCGAGCAGCTGCGGAATGGTTTCCGGTGCGCCCATGCCGGCACCCATGATCATCGGGAAGGGGACCGGCTTTTCCGGTGCTGCGCTGATCGTCAGGTTCTGCGGATCGTCGATATAGGTGTTGACGGCATTCGAGATCTCGTTTTGCAGCGCGCCGAGCTTGGCCTGCGCCAGCATCATCGGCAGCATTGCTTTGACCATCTGGGCCATCTGCTCACCGGTGGTGCCCTGCTCCTTGCCGGCAAACTCGAGGCCGCGCTTGGTGATGCCGTCATCCTCGAAGCTGATCTCGGCGCTGACGAAGGACATCTGCTGCATCAGGCCGAGCATGGCGAGACCTGCGGCCTGCTGTGCCTGTTCGTTGTTTTGCTGACCCTGCATCGTGCGGGCGGTTTCCTGCAACTGCTTGACGAGGTCCATCGTGTAGCCGGACAGGCTGAATGCGAGGTTCAGGCGGCCGACATTGGCGAAGTCGAAGCTGTATTCCTCAACATCGATCGTGCCGGTATCGAGCTCCCAGTTGCCCGAGAAGGAGATGTCGCCTTCGAGCGTGTTGAGGTTCAGCGCATCGAGCGTTTCCTTGCTCTTGGCGTCCTCAACGGTGGAAAGGTCGGCCTTGACGCTGCTGACGCCGCCTTCGAAAGCGAGCGACTTCTCGTCTTCGCCGAGCGTCATGGTGGCGGAAGCCTCGGCCATGGTGAAGACCGGTTTGCCGTCGACGCTGACATCGATCGCGCCGCTATGGGCTTCGTCGTAGAGCATCATCGACTTGAAGTCTTTGCCTTCGGTGCTGCCGGGCACATGCACGCCGGCAAGGTAGAGATCCTTGACCGAGATGCTGGTCTTCTCTTCGGTGAAATCGACCGCCGGGAAATCGATGCGCTCGATGAAGTAGGCGCCGCCGTCTTCCTCGCTGACACCCTTGAGGGTGAGGTCGCCGAGCGGGATCGACTTTTCCTGCGGGCCGGTCGTCGTGAATTTCGACCCCTTAAGGGTCACTGCGCTGCCGTTGACTTCCACCGATTCGGCGGAGATTGCGCCACTGCCCGCCGCATAGGCGGCATTGATCTTCTTCAGGAGATCCTGGCCGTCGAGCGCCCATGCGGGGCTGGAAAGCGTTGCAAAGGCGGCGCCTGCCAGCAGTAGCCGGGAAGTGCGGAAAAAGGTCATAGGCGAGTTCCTTTCGGAGAAAAAAGCGCGGAGTCGTATTATTCACGACTAACAGCATGTCTTTATATTGTCAGATTGCGAAACTTCCATCGCTTTTGCCATGACATTTTGACCTAGGTTAAAGGGTGGTGACTTTTGTCACTGCCAACGTCGGGGCCTGTTAATCCACAGCCGGATGACGCGGATTCCTTGCCGTTTCAGGCCTTCTCGTCTAGTTGAGAAGCCATGGGGAAAAATCTTATTCCGCCGGATGACGGCGGCGACAACATTCAGCCGGTCGATCTCAAGGCGGCGCTCGAGGAGCGCTACCTCGCTTATGCATTGTCGACGATCATGCACCGGGCGCTGCCCGACGTGCGCGATGGCCTGAAGCCGGTTCATCGCCGCATCATCCACGCGATGAGCGAGATGGGCATTCGCCCGAACTCGGCCTTCAAGAAATGCGCCCGTATCGTCGGCGATGTCATCGGTAAGTTCCACCCGCATGGCGACCAGTCGGTCTATGACGCGCTGGTGCGTCTCGCGCAGGATTTCTCCCAGCGTTACCCGGTCGTGGACGGGCAGGGCAACTTCGGCAACATCGATGGCGATAGCGCTGCTGCCTATCGTTACACCGAAGCGCGCATGACCGATGTCGCGGCGCTGCTGCTCGAAGGCATCGATCAGGACGCCGTCGACTACCGCCCGACCTATAACGAGGAAGACGAGGAGCCGGTCGTTCTTCCCGGCGCCTTCCCCAACCTGCTTGCAAACGGCGCATCCGGCATCGCGGTCGGCATGGCGACCTCGATCCCGCCGCACAATGCGCACGAGATCTGCGACGCGGCCCTTTACCTGATCAAGAACCCCGGCGCGCCCGTCGAGGAACTGCTGGCCGATCCGGCCAATCCCCAGAAGGGCGGTATCGAAGGTCCCGACTTCCCGACCGGCGGCATCATCGTCGAAAGCCGTGAAAGCATGCTGGAAACCTACCGCACGGGTCGCGGCGGCTTCCGCGTGCGTGCACGTTGGGAAATCGAGGATCTCGGTCGCGGTGGCTACCAGATCATCGTCACCCAGATCCCGTTCCAGGTGCAGAAGTCGCGCCTGATCGAAAAGATCGCCGAACTGCTGATCGCCAAGCGCTTGCCGCTTCTGGAAGATATCCGGGACGAGTCCGCCGAGGACGTCCGCGTCGTTCTGGTGCCGAAGAGCCGCACCGTCGATGCAACGCTGCTGATGGAATCGCTGTTCAAGCTCACCGAGCTAGAAAGCCGTATTTCGCTCAACATGAACGTGCTGTCGCAGGGCAAGGTGCCTCGCGTCATGGCGCTGAACGAGGTGCTGACCGAATGGCTGGAACACCGCAAGGATGTTCTGCTTCGTCGTTCGCGTTTCCGCCTTGCCGCAATCGATCGCCGCCTTGAAATCCTCGGCGGCCTGCTGATCGCCTATCTCAACCTCGACGAAGTCATCCGCATCATCCGCGAGGAGGACGAGCCCAAGCCGGTGATGATCGCCCGTTGGGACCTGACCGACGTCCAGGCCGAGGCGATCCTCAACATGCGGCTGCGCAATCTGCGCAAGCTCGAGGAATTCGAGATCCGCAAGGAACACGAGGAACTCAGCAAGGAAAAGGCCGAGATCGAGGCGCTGCTCGCTTCCGACGAAAAGCAGTGGCAGACGGTCGCGTGGGAGATTGGCGAGGTCAAGAAGAAGTACGCCAAGGCAACCGAACTCGGCCGCCGCCGCACCCAGTTCGCCGACGCGCCGGACGCCGACAGCGAGGCCATCCAGCAGGCGATGATCGAAAAGGAACCGATCACCGTCGTGGTATCCGAGAAGGGCTGGATACGGGCGCTCAAGGGGCACATTTCCGATACGTCGAGCCTGACCTTCAAGGAAGGCGACGGCCTGAAAGTTGCCTTCCCGGCGCAGACCACGGACAAGATCCTGCTGGTCACGACCGGCGGCAAGGTGTTCACGCTTGGCGGCGACAAGCTGCCGGGCGGCCGTGGACACGGCGAACCCCTGCGCATCATGGTGGATATGGAGAACGATCAGGACGTTCTGACCGCCTTCGTACACGATTCCAGCCGCAAGCTTCTGTTCTCCTCGACCGTGGGCAATGGCTTCATTGTTGCCGAGTCCGACATCGTCGCCAACACCCGCAAGGGCAAGCAGGTAATGAATGTCGGCATGCCGGACGAGGCGAAGCTCGTGGTTCCGGTATCGGGCGACCACGTCGCCGTCGTCGGCGAGAACCGCAAGCTGCTGGTATTCCCGATGGCGCAGATGCCGGAAATGACCCGCGGCAAGGGCGTTCGCCTGCAGCGCTACAAGGATGGCGGTATTTCCGACATCAAGTGCTTCGCGATTGCTGACGGACTGACCTGGGAAGACAGCGCCGGTCGCGTCTTCAGCAAGTCGAAGGACGAACTCGGCGAATGGATGGGCGACCGCGCTGCGGCCGGCCGCACCGTTCCGAAGGGCTTCCCCCGCAGCGGCAAGTTCTCCGGCTGAACCGTCAGTCTATCGGTTGGGTGTGATCCCCGAGGAAGTGCGTTGCTCTATCCTCATTGATCTCGCCCGCCGCGACGGCCAGATATTCGATGCAGCGGCGAGCTTTTCCAGCGCTACCTCGTATTTTTCCATGAAACGTTCGGTGTGGGCGACTTGTCGCACAAAACCGTCGTCCATTGGCTTTATGGGCAAGCCGCCCTGACCTTCAGGCACGCGGAAACTGCCGGTCGCCGCCGCGCGCTTGATCCTGGGCAAGAGGCTGTGCGGGATATCGGATAGACTGTTGGCGAACAAGACGGAGCGGCGTGATGTTGAGCAGGCGGGCGATACTGACGGGCGGAGGGGGGCTCATCGCTCTGGGAGCAGGAGGAAGCGTCCTGTCCCTCGGTATCGAGCTTCGTCGTTATCAGGACTATGCGCAGAGGATCCGTGCGCCGCTGCGCGCCGATCCGTCATTCGTAGAACTGGTACGTCACGCGACGCTTGCCGCCAACGGCCATAATACGCAGCCTTGGCTTTTCCGTCTTTCCGGCGACCGCATTTCCATCCGTCCGGATTTTTCCCGCCGTACGCCGGTGGTGGATCCGGATGACCATCATCTCTACGTGGGTCTCGGCTGTGCGCTCGAAAACCTTGTGATTGCTGCCGCAGCCACGGGCCGTATTGCGGATGTTGCGTTGATCGACGAAGGGTCGAACGGCGTGGCCGTGACATTGTCCCGTGGCGCTCCGACCGGTGAGCGGGTGATGGAAATGGCCGCAGCCATTCCCTTCAGACAATCGACCCGCAGCATATACGACGGCAGGCCGGTCGCCTCCGGGGATCTGGAGAGACTGGCGAAGGTCGCGGCGGTTGCCGGTGTAGACACGGCTATCGTAACGGAACGTTCGCAGATCGATCGTGTGCGGAACCTGGTTATTGCCGGCAACGACGTCCAGATGGCGGACCGCGCATTCATCCGGGAACTCAAGGATTGGCTGCGCTTCAGCCCGTATACCGCCAGGCGCAGGGGCGACGGTCTGTATTCGCCGGCAAGCGGCAATCCGGCGCTGCCGGAATGGCTCGGGCCATTGGCGTTCGATCTCGCCTTCAAACCCGCCTCCGAAGCCGACAAATACAGTCGCCACATGGATACTTCGGCCGGGGTGGCGGTCTTCTCCGCAGCCGAAGAGGGGCCTGCAGGCTGGATTGCCGTGGGGCAGGCTTGCCAGCGCTTCTGCCTTATGGCGACCGTGCTGGGGCTGAGGACGGCATTTATCAACCAACCGGTCGAAGTTGCGGCACTGAGAGGGGACCTTTCCATCTTAGCTGGCTTTGGCGGGCGCCGGCCGGATATCATCCTACGCTTCGGTTACGCACCCGCGATGATCTATTCGCCGAGGAGGCCTGTCGAAGCGGTTATCGAAGTTTGAGCCCGGCGGGCGGCCATTCGTCCGGCCCATATCTGCGTCATGGAATGGCCGAGCAGGGCGAGCACCATGATGCCGCCGCCGATAAGGGTGGGCGTTCCGGGCATTTCGCTGAAAATCAGCCAGATCCATACCGGTGCCAGAATGGTTTCCAGCAGGTAGAACATGCCGACTTCTGCCGCCGGCAGGTAGCGGGGCGCGGTCGCCAGCAGCCAGAACGCGAGCGGCATCATCACGATCCCGTCGAGAAGCGCCCAACCGGGCGCCTGCATGGTGAACCCGTAGCTCCAGCCGAGAACGAGGCTGAAACCGGCAGGTATGATGGTCGCAAGCAGCGGTACGAAACCCATTGCCTGGCGCGAGGCGCGTCCGATGGTCAGGGCCGCGGCAATCAGCACGGCTGCGACAGCGGCGAGGAAATCCCCGAAAAGATGACCTGATGATACGCCCCCGTTGACGATCAGCGAGACGCCGAGCAGCATGACCACCATGGTAACCAGCGTCGAGCGGCTAGGTGGCTCCTTCAGGAACAGCCATGACAGGATGGCTGCGATCATCGGCGAGAAGGCGACGATGAAGACGACATTCGCCGAGGACGTGTGATAGACGGCAGCCACGAAGGCCATGGTGCTGAAGCCGTAGAACAGCCCGCCGACCAAGGTTGCGGCTGTCAGGCGGAGCGGGGACCAGCGCCCGGTCGCAAGGCGTATGCCGGCAAGCGCCAAGAGCGCGATCAGGAAGATCGCCATGCTGCGAAGGCCAAGCACCGGCCACAGCCCACCATCGGAAAGCCGGACGAGCGGAATGTCGAAGGACAGGAAGAGGCCTCCGGCTGTCGCCAGCGCGAGGCCGGTGGAGCGACCGGCAGGGGAGGGTGATGTCATGCGTTCGGCGACTCGGTCGCTTCCGGAGCGGGGATGTAGCGTTCCCAGCCCTGGTTCGTGAGTTGTTCCTGCGGCAGGAAGCGGGTCTTGTAATCCATCTTGTGGGAGCCGCGCACCCAGTAGCCGAGATAAACATGCGGCAGGCCGAGCGCCTTGGCCCGGTTGACGTGGTCGAGCACCATCATCGTGCCGAGAGACCGTTTCACCAGCGCCGGGTTGAAGAAGGAATAGACCATGGAGAGCCCGTCGCTCATCAGGTCCGACAGGGCGACCGCAATCAGTTCGCCCCGTGGCTGGCCGCCAAGCCCGTCGCCGGGTGCGCGCAGCCGGTATTCGATGACGCGGGTCTGCACATGGGTATCCTCGACCATGATGGCATAGTCGAGCGCCGACATGTCCGACATGCCGCCTTCCTGATGGCGGTGATCCAGATAGGTGCGGAAGAGGGAGAACTGCTCGGTTGAGGGCTGGGCCGGAAAGACTGTCGACACGACATCCTTGTTGGTGGCGGCCACCCGCTTGAAGGAGCGGCCCGGCTCGAACTCGTCAACGAGGATGCGCACCGAGATGCAGGCGCGGCAGGCCTCGCATGCGGGGCGGTACGCGATATTCTGGGACCGGCGGAAACCGCCCTGTGTGAGAAGGTCGTTCATCTCGGTCGCACGCGGGCCGACGAGATGTGTGAAAACCTTGCGCTCCATTTCCCCCGGCAGGTATGGACACGGCGCGGGCGCCGTGAGGTAGAATTGCGGGGACGGAGACGTCTGGGTGTTCATCTTGCCGGTCGGTTTCCTCTGGCGACCATCATTTTCACTAGCATGGCGCAAGAATAAAAAACGTCAACTATCCGTCATCAAAGAAGAACACGCCGGACCGCTATGGGACGGCGTGTTCCGCAGGATTTTGTTGTCGTTGCCGTTTCGTCAGGCAGTGCGGACGGCCGCAGTGCCCAGCAACAGGTCGTGAACCAGCCGCGATCTCTCGATGAAAAGACCAGCGAGGAGAATCAGCGGGGTCAGAACCGAGTTCAAAATCCAGAACAGCGCGAGATGCGCAATCGCGGTGAAGAAGTCGATCTTGCGGCCATCGAGGCGAACCATGGCGATGCCCATGGCGCGCATGCCAGGCGTTGCCTGGCTCGGTCCGGCAAGCGACATTCCGAAATAAAGACCGGCCACCACGAAGAACAGGATGGGATAGAGAAGCCACGCGAAGCCGAGCGTGATGACGCCCATGAAAAACACCAGAATCGCCGCGGGAACCCAGAGCGCCCCGACGAGCAGGTAGTCGATCATGAAAGCAAAAACCCTTCGTGACAGCACACCGCTATAAGCGCGCCAGTCCTCCGGTGCTGCATAGGTCGGATTGGTGTCGAGGCTCATTGTCTGCTCCGTTGTGAATTCACGAAAGCATATGGGGGCAAACGCCGGAAAAACAATGGCTCCGGCCAGTCTGCCCCCGAAAGCTTCCGAAACTTCAGCCGTGCTTGGCGAGGTGCCGGGCCACATCCATGGCGAAATAGGTCAGGATGCCGTCGCAACCTGCGCGCTTGAAACAGAGCAGGGTTTCCAGCATGACCTTCTCGCCGTCCAGCCAGCCATTGAGGGCGGCGGCCTTGATCTGCGCATATTCGCCGGAGACCTGATAGGCGAAGACCGGCAGGCCGAAGGCTTCCTTCATTCGCCAGCAGATGTCGATATAGGGCAGGCCGGGCTTGACCATCAGCATGTCGGCGCCTTCCTCGACATCGAGTGCCGCGTCGCGGAGCGCTTCGGTGCCGTTGGCCGGATCGAGATAATAGCTCTTCTTGTCGCCCTTCAGCAGTCCGCCGGTGGAGATCGCCTCGCGGTAGGGGCCATAATAGCCGGAAGCGAACTTCGTCGCATAGGACATGATGCCGACGTTCTGGTGGCCTGCGGCGTCGAGGCCGCGGCGGATCGCGCCGATGCGGCCGTCCATCATTTCAGAAGGTGCAATGATGTCGGAGCCGGCGTCAGCCTGCAGTATGGCGGCGCGCACGACCTGCTCGACCGTCTCGTCATTGACGATTTCTTCCCCGCGCAGGATGCCGTCATGCCCATGGCTGGTGAACGGATCAAGCGCCACGTCGGTGATAACGCCGATGTTCGGGACGGCTTTCTTGATCGCAGCCGTTGCGCGGTTGATAAGGTTGTTGGCTTCGAGGATCTGTGAACCGGTTTCGTTGCGCAGTTCCATTTCGATGTTCGGAAAGGTCGCCAGCGCCGGAATGCCGAGATCGGCCGCTTCCTTCGCGGCCTCGACAGCCTTATCCACAGACATTCGGTTTACGCCCGGCATGGAGGCGACCGGCTCCACGATGCCTTCTCCGGGGATGACAAAGATCGGCCAGATGAGGTCGTCGACCGTCAGCCGGTTCTCCTGAACCATGCGGCGCGTCCAGTCGGCCTTGCGATTTCGCCGCATGCGGCGGTGCCCGGTGATGTCGTCGACCAGATGAATTTTGTCCTGCATGATAATGCCTCGTCTTCCTTTTGAGCGGTGCGCGTACTGCTCTAGTCCTAAATTGAGAAACCGCAAAGGGGCGCATCGTCGCGCCATGGCTGGCAACGGGACGCCGCTTGCGCATATGCTTCGCCCATGAACCCTGATTCTCAAAATGCACCGAAAGGCAGCCTGGCGGAAATCCTGTTCGTGATCTTTCTGAGAGTGGTCGCGATCGCCTGCCTGTGGTTTGGCCTGCAGTACTGGGGAATGCTGGTCGGCTATTCGTTGGGCGGGCAGGGGCGCTTCGATCTTCTCTCCCTGCCGTGGAAAGTGGCGGGCGCCAGCCTGTCGGTCATCTTCCCCGTCGCCGCGCTCGGCCTGTGGCTTGCGGTCTCCTGGGGACCGGTCATATGGGCGCTTGCCGCCGGCACGCAGATCCTAATGCATACGGTCTGGTACGACACTTTCGGTTCCAATCCGATCGTGCTGGTCATGCATGCGGTGGTGGCGTTGGTGTATGTCGTCTTCCGTCTGGCGTTATGGCTCGAAAAGCGCCACAAACAGGAAGAGATAAGGCTTGATTTACCGTAATGGCATCAGGCTTTTCGGTAAACTCTTGTTAAGCCTGCGTTTTAAGTAGAATTTTATATGCATTGGATATGGTCACTCACAAGGCGGGAGAAAAACAAAGCCGCCAGATAAAACAGTGAGGCAGACCGACATGAACACCAAGCTCAAGCCACAGCAGAACACCCTGGCACCGCAGGAAGAAGCAATCCGCTCGCTCTACATGGAGTCGTTGCATCTCGTTGAACGCCTGCATCGCCGCCTTCTCGATGTCATCAAGGACGAGTTCGACCGTCAGGGTCGCAGCGACGTCAACGCCGTTCAGGCGCTCCTCTTGTTCAACATCGGCAATTCCGAATTGACCGCCGGCGAACTGCGCTCGCGTGGTTACTACCTCGGCTCGAACGTTTCCTACAACGTCAAGAAGCTGGTAGACCTCGGCTTCATCAACCACCAGCGTTCGCGCATCGACCGTCGCTCGGTTCGCATCAGCCTGACCGAAAGCGGCCAGGAAATCGCCGAAACCGTCGCCAAGCTCTATGAGCGCCACATCGGCTCGATCCAGAAGGTCGGCGGCATCGGTTCAGACGAGTTCACCCAGATGAACAAGCTGCTCCAGCGCCTCGATCGCTTCTGGAACGACCAGATCCTCTATCGTCTCTAAGAAGCAGGCTTGCTTTCAAGCTCTGGCCGGGATGCATTCGCCTGCTTCCCGGTCCACTCTGCCTTGAGGGCAGGGTAGCGCGCAAAGATGGCCTCGAAAATGCTGTCGCGTGCGCGTTGAAGTCGCCGCCTGTTGAGATACGGGCTGAGCGAACGCAGCGGGATCATGTTCTTTTCCCCGATGCCGTCGATGACGACGAATTCCGGCCTTCCCGAGCGGTTCTCGCTATAGAGAAACTGCCGCATGTGCATGTCGGAAAGAACCACATGCATGTCCATGCAATCCTTGAACAGCCGGTCGAACGCAATCAGGTGCTTGATGGACACTGCGCCTTTTTCAAACAGTTTTTCGAGTGTCGGGGCGAGTTTGTCGCCATCGCCGGCGATCTTTTCCGTGACAAGCGCTAGCCCGGCCGTCGTCGACACTAGACCGCAGGGCACGGCAATCGGCGGCGGGCCGCGCTCGTCCTCGTTCCAGCGGCGGCTGAGGATCAGGTATTGGGTGAGTTCCCGCCTGAAGCCGCGATAGACCCCGAGCGGGTTCGTCCGCTTGACCAGGCTTTCACCCTTCAGGCGAGCATCCCCGGATGTTCTGTCCGGATCGACGATCTTCAGCACCACGTCCGGCATGTCCGGGTGCGTGTAGACACGTTTTAGTGATCCGGCCGTTTCGAACTCGCATTCCGAGATATCGAGTCGGCTGCCGAACCTGCCGTGAAAATCCTTGCCTGCCATGGAGTTCTTTGATCGTAATAATTTGTAACAAAACATAATATGACAGGAATACGACAGTTCGCGCAATAGCCGGAGCCACGAATTGGCCATATTGGTATGTGAGCGCCGAGGGGAAATAATGGTCGCATATTCATTGTGGTGCCGGAGCGGCAATCGCCTTAAAAGCGAACCACGGCGTCCGTTTGTTAACCATGGCTGACTTAAAGCATGGTTTTCGTTTGAACTGGAAACGGTAGGAAAGATGTCGAAGAAATCTGGAATTGTCGATTTGTCACGCCGCGCGATCCTGCGCGGTGCCGCAGCAGCAGGTGCCGCAGCAATCGCCGGCCAGGCAGTCGCACAGACGGCAGTCGACGAGCTGATCAGCGCACCCCGGCGCGGCAACTGGGATGACCAGTTCGACGCCCAGGCTTCCCGCGCGACAGCAAGCGTGGTGTCGAACACGCCGATGCTGAGCGGCAGCAATCTCTTCAACTTCCAGGAGGCGATCCAGAACTATCAGGCCATCGTTTCCAACGGTGGCTGGCCGCAGGTGACGCCTGCCGTCAAGCTGAAGATCGGTGTTGTCGATCCGTCCGTCCAGCAGTTGCGCCAGCGCCTGATGATCTCGGGCGACCTTGATCGCGGCGCCGGCATGTCGAACTCCTTTGACACCTACGTCGATGGCGCGGTGAAGCGTTTTCAGGCCCGCCACGGTCTGCCGGAAGACGGCGTTCTCGGCGAGTTCACGCTGAAGGCCCTCAACGTCTCGGCCGACACCCGCCTGATGCAGCTCAATGTCAACCTGCAGCGTCTGCAGGACATGATGAGCAAGCAGCTCGAGAACCGCTACATCGTCGTCAACATTCCGGCAGCCTATGTCGAAGCCGTTGAAGGCGACCGCGTTGCGCTTCGCAACACCGCGATCGTCGGCCGCGACAGCCGTCCGTCGCCGCTGGTGGATTCCAAGGTCTCCGACATCATCCTGAACCCCTATTGGACTGCGCCGCGCTCGATCGTCGAAAAGGACATCGTACCGCTGATGCGCAAGGATCCGACCTATCTGTCGCGCAACAACATCCGCCTGATCGACGGCAAGGGCAGCGAAGTGTCGCCGGAAAGCATCGACTGGTTCGCGCCCAAGGCGCCGAACCTCATGTTCCGGCAGGACCCGGGCAAGATCAACGCCATGTCCTCGACGAAGATCAACTTCCCGAGCCCGGAAGCGGTCTATATGCACGACACGCCGACCCAGGGCCTGTTCAACAAGCTGATGCGTTTCGAATCCTCCGGCTGCGTGCGCGTTCAGAACGTGCGCGATCTGATCGTCTGGGTGCTGAAGAACACCCCCGGCTGGAACCGCCAGGAAATCGAGCGCGTGATCGCAAGCCGCGTCAACACGCCGATCAAGGTCACCGACGAAGTCGGTGTCCATTGGGTTTATCTGACCGCATGGTCGGCGAAGGACGGCGTCGTTCAGTTCCGTGACGATATTTACGGAAAGGACGGCAACGCCCAGCTCGCGTTGCAGACCAATATCGGCGTCGAGCAGGTCTCGGGCTCCGTCGAAGACGATATCCTGCCGCAATAAAAGCGAAATTTCCGGCCGCCCTCATTTTCTGGGGGCGGCCGGTTCGTTTCGTTATGGTTAATATACACTTATCGGGTGACGAATAATAACCGTTAAAAATTTGTTAAAATTTTCGGTTGTGTAAACCGGAGCCCGAAAATATCATCTGCGCAGCCGTTTGTTTTTGAGTTGGAGGCTGTGCGCAGATGGATATGAGCAGCTCGAGCCGGAAAGTTAGCATTCCGGCATCAGCCCTTCAGGGCAGTCTCAGGGACTATCGGGCGCCGACCGGTCCCGATCTCGTTGGCCGCACAGACGGCTTTTTCGAATGGCAGGATCTGCGCCGACGCAATGACGTCTGGCCCTACGCCCGCTCGACGGAAACCGCGCCAGCAACCTATTGTAAGGTACGATCGGATGCCGATCGCAGCTTCCAGGGTATCAATTTCGCTTCCCAGGACTATCTCAGCCTTTCTTCCCATCCGCGCATCAAGCAGGCCGCAATCGAAGCGGTCGAGCGCTACGGAGTGCACAGCGCCGGATCCGCGGCTCTCCTTGGCAACACCGCCAACTCGCTCGATCTCGAAGCGAAGTTCTCGGATTTCCTCGGGGGCAGGGAGGTGGTGCTCTATCCGACCGGCTGGTCTGCAGGGTTTGCATCCGTGCAGGGCTTCGTCCGGCCCGACGATCACGTGGTCATGGACGTTCTCGCCCATTCCTGTCTTCAGGAAGGTGCCCGCGCGGCGACCCAGAACATCCATCACTTCGCCCACCTGAATACGAATGCCGTCATCCGGCGGCTGAGCAAGATCCGCGAGAAGTTTCCGGATGCCGGTATTCTGGTGGTGACGGAAAGCCTCTTCTCCATGCATGCCGACATGCCGGACTTTGCCGGCCTGCGTCAGGCCTGCGATACCTATGGCGCGACGCTTCTTATCGATTGCGCCCACGATCTCGGCGCCATGGGGCCGGGCGGCCTCGGCAATCTTGGCACCGCCGGGATGCTCGACGCGGCCGACATCCTGATTGGAAGCTTCTCCAAGAGTTTCGCCTCGAACGGCGGTTTCGTTTCGGTGAAGACGCGAGCTGCGGCGGAGTATCTCAAATACTTCAGCGCCACACAGACCTTCTCCAACGCGCTTTCGCCCGTTCAGGCCGCGGTCGTCGGAACCGCCCTGGACATCATCCGTTCGGATGAAGGGGAGGAGCGGCGCCAGCGGCTGATGGACAACATTCTCTATCTCCGCAAGACCGTGGAAAATACCGGGCTTCGCGCGCTGGGTCTTCCGTCGCCGATCGTACCCGTTTTCGTCGGCAGCGAAGCGCTCGGACGCCTGATTGCCCGCCGCATGCCGGACTTTGGCGGCATCGCCAATCTCGTCGAATATCCGGCCGTTCCCAAGGCGGAATCTCGGTTCCGTTTCCAGGTGATGGCGGATCACACCCGCTCCGATGTTGATCGTGTCGTCGTGGCACTCGGCTCGGCGCTCGAGGCGGCGCGTACCGATCTCGAACTTTGCGTGACCGTTGACCAAAGCCCCTTAAAATTATTGGGCACTTCAACTTCCGCGGCTGCTTGAGCGACGGCTTATATTCTTTTTGTTATGCGTAGATAGCGTCTGTTTGCCTTTTTTGGCATCAAACGCTGATGTTAACAGCGTTTAACGATTGAATTTACTGTTTGGAAACACATTTCACACAGAGTTGACCAGCTCTGCGGTTGAAAGGCTGTCGCATGACACTTGTTTCCCGGCTCGAGGCGGCCATCGACTGGCTGACGCCGGCGCATCTGAAAGAAGATGTGCATACGCGAAAGCGTGTCCGCATGTTCCTGATCAGTCATATGTTCGGCCCCATCACCGGTGCGCCGATACCCTTGAGTCTGTTCGTCATCGACCCGGCCCCCTTTCCCCAGGTTACTGTCCTTGCTGTATCGATCTTCGGATTTTGGCTGTTCCTGCCACTTATCAAGCTGTTTCCGCGCAGCTACGGCATGCTGTCCCAGCTCTCGATCCTCAACCTGAATTTTGCAATTCTCTGGGGCTCCTACCACTATGGGGGCGCGAGTTCGCCCTTCCTGATGTGGTACGTGGTCATGCCGATGCTCGCCTTCTTCTATATGGGGGCGACACTTTTGGCGCGCGTTGCTGTGCTGTCCCAGCTCGTGCTAGGCCTGTCGGTTTTCGTGGCCGCCTATATCCTGCAGGGTGAGCGGTTCCCGGATAACATCCCGCTGGAAAACATGGTCTATGCGGGGATGATCTCGGCGTTCAGCGCGACGATCTATGCCTTCTTCATGGCGAGTTACTATGCCAGTGTCGTCGACAGCCAGTCGGAGTTGATCAAGGAGATCGCCCGTCACGAGAAGACACTGGAGGAACTCACCGAAGCCAAGGAGGAAATGGAGCAGGCCAATGCTGCTCTGGTGATTGCCAAGAACCTTGCTGAGGCGCGCAACCGTGAACTTGAGGCGACGAGGGCAAGTCTGGAATACAATGCCCTGCACGACGCGCTTACAGGACTGCCGAATCGGCGCTATCTCGATAACGTCATGGCGCAGTATGCCGAGTCTTGCCGGCGCGACGGCAGCGGCGTCGCTTTGTTGCATGTGGACCTCGACCGCTTCAAGCAGATCAACGACACACTCGGCCACACGGCCGGCGATGAAATGCTCATCCACGTCGCGAAACTCATCAAGACCGTCGTTGGAGAAGATGACTTTATCGCACGCGTCGGCGGGGATGAGTTCGTTATCGTCAGCCATGTGCTGGAAGAGAACAACGAGGCGCTTTCCGCCAAGGCTGACGAACTGATCGAGAAGATACGCCAGCCCGTGCCGTATCAGGGCCATCTCTGCCGCGTTGGTGCGAGTATCGGCATTGCCGTCGGCATGGGGGGCAACATCGATCCCAAGAGCCTGCTGGTCAATTCCGATATCGCCCTCTACCGCGTCAAGCAGCGCACCAAGGGCCACAGCGAATTCTTCTCCGAAGAGATCCAGCGCGAGATCATCGATACCAAGCGGACGGCCGACGACATCCTGCGCGGTATCGAGCAGAAGGAATTCATCAGCTTCTATCAACCGCAATTCGATGCCCGCACGCATGAGATCGTCGGCGTCGAGGCGCTGGTGCGCTGGAACCATCCCGCCAAGGGTATCCTGGCGCCGTCGCATTTCCTCAGCATTGCCGAGGATCTCAACGTTCTCAGCACCATCGACGGCATCATTCTTGACCGCGCGATTGCCGATCTCGAACGCTGGAACGGCCGGGGCATTACGATTCCCAAGGTGGCCGTGAACGTGTCCGCCCGCCGGCTGAATGATCGCCAGTTGCTCGACAATCTGCGTGCGCTTGAAATCAAGCCAGGCACCGTCTCGTTCGAACTGGTGGAGTCGGTCTTCCTCGATGAAACCGACGAGGCGATTTCTTCCAACATCGAGCATATCAAGGAGATGGGAATTGAGATCGAGATCGACGATTTCGGTACGGGCTATGCGTCCATCGTCAGCCTGCTCAAGCTCAATCCAAAGCGCTTGAAGATCGATCGCCAGTTCGTTGCCCCGGTCCTCGTTTCCATCGAGAAGCGTCGGCTGGTATCCTCGATCATAGACATGGGCAAGTCTCTCGGTATCGAGGTGATCGCCGAGGGCGTCGAGACGATGGAGCAGGCGCATATCCTGAAAGAACTCGGCTGTGACGTATTGCAGGGCTACGCCTTTGCAAAGCCGATGACTGCCTCCGATCTGGAGCGCTTTGTCGAGCAGCATCAGTGGCGCAAGGCCTCCTGATTGTCGCTTTCCTTTTTGAATTTTTCTCCGACTGCGGGCGTGTCATCGCTCTTTGATGCGCAAATGTCGCGTCCCGTATTGCCCTTGACCATCCGGGACGTTAAGACCCCTTGGCATCAACCCGTCAGGAGCATTCAATCATGTCGAACACAGATGCCTTCTTCTCCCGTCCGCTTGCCGAGACCGATCCGGAAATCTTCGGCGCGATCGAGAAGGAACTGGGTCGCCAACGTCACGAAATCGAGCTGATCGCCTCGGAAAACATCGTATCCCGTGCAGTCCTTGAGGCGCAGGGTTCGATCATGACGAACAAGTATGCCGAGGGTTATCCGGGCAAGCGCTATTACGGCGGCTGCCAGTTCGTCGATATCGCCGAAGAACTTGCGATCGAGCGTGCCAAGAAGCTGTTCGGCGTCAACTTCGCCAACGTCCAGCCGAACTCCGGCTCGCAGATGAACCAGGCCGTCTTCCTTGCGCTGCTGCAGCCGGGCGACACCTTCATGGGCCTCGATCTGAATTCCGGGGGCCACCTGACCCACGGTTCGCCGGTCAACATGTCCGGCAAGTGGTTCAACGTCGTCTCCTACGGCGTGCGTGAAGGCGACAACCTGCTCGACATGGACGCCGTTGCCGAAAAGGCCCGCACCCACAAGCCGAAGCTGATCATCGCCGGCGGCACCGCCTATTCCCGTATCTGGGACTGGAAGCGCTTCCGCGAGATTGCCGATGAAGTTGGCGCCTACCTGATGGTGGACATGGCCCACATCGCCGGTCTCGTTGCCGGTGGCCAGCATCCGTCGCCGTTCCCGCACTGCCACGTTGCCACCACCACCACGCACAAGTCGCTCCGAGGCCCGCGCGGCGGCGTCATACTGACGAACGACGAGGATCTGGCGAAGAAGTTCAATTCGGCGGTCTTCCCCGGCCTGCAGGGTGGTCCGCTGATGCACATCATCGCCGCCAAGGCCGTTGCCTTCGGTGAAGCGCTGCAACCGGAATTCAAGGATTACGCAGCCCAGATCGTCAAGAATGCCAAGGCGCTGTCGGAGACGCTGGTTGCCGGCGGCCTCGACATCGTTTCGGGCGGCACTGATAACCACCTGATGCTGGTCGACCTGCGCAAGAAGAACGCCACCGGCAAGCGGGCGGAAGCAGCCCTCGGCCGTGCTTATGTCACCTGCAACAAGAACGGCATTCCGTTCGACCCCGAAAAGCCCTTCGTCACCTCCGGCGTCCGTCTCGGCACGCCGGCCGGCACGACCCGTGGTTTCAAGGAAGCGGAATTCAAGGAAATCGGCAACCTCATCATCGACGTTCTCGACGGCCTGAAGGTTGCGAATTCCGACGAAGGCAATGCTGCCGTCGAAGCCGCCGTCCGGGAAAAGGTGGTCGCACTGACCGGCCGCTTCCCGATGTATCCTTACATGTAAGGAAGACGCATGCGCTGCCCCTTCTGCGGTTCAGACGATACCCAGGTCAAGGATTCCCGTCCGGCGGAGGATAACACCTCCATCCGCCGCCGGCGGATTTGCCCGGATTGCGGCGGTCGTTTCACCACCTTCGAACGGGTGCAGCTCCGCGAGCTCATGGTCGTCAAGAAGACCGGCCGCAAGGTGCCCTTCGATCGCAACAAGCTCGTGCGCTCGTTCCAGATCGCGCTGCGCAAGCGGCCGGTCGACAACGATCGCATCGAGCGTGCTGTCTCCGGCATTGTCCGCAGACTTGAAAGCTCGGGCGAGACGGAAATTCCCTCAGAGGAAATCGGCCTGCAGGTGCTTGAGGCGCTGAAGAGCCTCGACGACGTCGGCTTTGTCCGTTACGCATCCGTCTATCGCGATTTCTCTCATGCGGAAGACTTCGAGCAGGTGATCGCAGAGATCAATGCGAAGATCTCCCGCGATAGCGGCATGGAGTGATCCTTGGCCGCGGCGCCCGATGACGAGCGCTTCATGGCGGCCGCGATCCGTCTGTCCCGGTGGAATCTCGGACGTACCTCCACTAATCCTTCCGTCGGCTGCGTGATCGTCTGGGACGGCGTCATCGTCGGCCGCGGCGTTACCGCTGAAGGCGGACGGCCCCATGCCGAACCGCAGGCTCTCGCCGATGCGGGAGAGAAGGCAAGGGGAGCGACTGCCTATGTCACTCTTGAGCCATGCTCGCATCATGGCAAGACACCGCCTTGTGCCGAGGCGCTGATCGCGAGCGGTGTCGCCCGCGTGGTCGTTTCCGTGACCGACCCCGACGAGCGGGTGTCGGGTCGGGGACTTCGCATGCTGGAGGCGGCTGGCATAGAGGTGGAAAGCGGCATTCTGGAGGAGGAAGGGCGAAAGGCGCTTGCCGGTTACCTCACCCGCCAGACGAAGGCGCGCCCGCAAGTGATTCTGAAGCTTGCCGTTTCTCAGGATGGCATGATCGGTCGCGAGGGAGAGGGGCAGGTGGCGATCACCGGTCCTCTGGCCCGCGCACAGGTGCAGATGCTTCGCGCTGAGATCGATGGGATCCTCGTCGGGATCGGTACTGCACTGGCCGACGATCCCGAATTGACCGTTCGTCTCCCGGGACTTCAGCAGTTCTCCCCGACCCGCATTGTTCTCGATCGCCGGCTCGAATTGCCGCTCGGTTCGAAACTGGTGAAAACGGCGAACGAGGTTCCCGTCATCTGCATTTCGGAGCCGGGTGATGACGATGCTTTGTCAAGCCGCCGCGATGCTCTTCGGGCGGCCGGGGTGGAGGTCCTGCAATCCGAGGATCTCGGGGCGCTGTTGTTCGCGCTCGCTGCCCGTGGCATTTCTTCGCTGCTGGTGGAGGGGGGCGCCCACATCGCCAAGTCCTTCCTCGATCTGGGACTGATTGACGAGGTCTGGCTCTTCCGTGGCGACGTCGTCGTCGGGACGGGCGGTATTCCCTCTCCAGTAACTCCGGCGAGGCTGCCACCGGGGTTTGTCCTTGAGCGATCGCTCGCTTTCGGACCGGATCGTCTGGAGATCTTCCGCCGTCCCGACTGAGACTGGCCGTTCTGATGCGTTAACGCCAGAACAGCATGATCAGAATGATGAGCGGAATCGGAACTCCGAGAAGCCAGAGCAATATGCCGCGACCCATTTAAAATCCTCCCTTGTCTGTGGCGGCGGCAACAGCTGCGCTGCCTTCGCTACGTCGTTGTGACTGCAGCTTAAAGCTTCGGGCGGTGGGTTTTGTTCCGGCAAATGATTGTTCGAGGGAGGAGGTAGTGCCTGTCACCGATGGTCTTTCAGCTAAAAACACTTGCCATTGGCGATGCGCCGTGGTTTGACCCCACTGACTGGCCAATGGCCGCACTCTCTTGAAAACCGGGATCGTAATCATGGCAAAGAAGAAATCCGCACCGCATCTTCTGATCGTCGAGGCACGGTTCTACGATGATATGGCAGACGCGCTTCTGGAAGGCGCAACCTTTGCCCTCAAGGAAGCCGGAGCGACCTATGACGTCGTGACCGTTCCCGGCGCACTTGAAATTCCGCCGGCAATTGCCATGGCGCTCGATGCGGCGGATGATGAAGGCACGGTCTACGATGGTTTCGTGGCGCTCGGCTTGGTCATTCGTGGCGAAACCTATCATTTCGATATCGTCGCGAACGAATCCTCCCGTGCGATCATGGATCTCGCCGTCTCCGAATCGCTCGCGATCGGCAACGGCATCCTGACGGTAGAGAACGATGACCAGGCCTGGGCCCGCGTTCGCCGTTCCGACAAGGACAAGGGTGGCTTCGCCGCTCGCGCTGCGCTGACGATGATCGCGCTGAAAGAAAAACTGGGTAACTGACGAAACATGTCGAAGGAAGAAAACCAGCCGGTGAAATCCGCCAACCAGCGCGGGGCAGCGCGCCTTGCCGCTGTGCAGGCGCTCTACCAGATGGATATCGGTGGCACTGGCGTACTTGAAGTGGTCGCCGAATACGAAGCCCACCGTCTCGGTCAGGAGATCGATGGTGATACCTACCTGAAGGCCGATCCCTCCTGGTTCCGCTCCATCGTCGCAGGCGTCGTGCGTGACCAGAAGACCATCGACCCGATGATCCGTCAGGCGTTGCAGGACGACTGGGCTCTGTCTCGCATCGACAGCACTGTCCGCGCCATTCTGCGTGCCGGCACGTTTGAACTGCTCGAGCGCAAGGATGTGCCGATTGCTGTGATCGTCACGGAATATGTCGAAATCGCCCGCGCATTCTTCGAGCAGGATGAGCCGAAGCTCGTCAATGCAGTCCTCGACCGCATCGCCAAGCAGGTGCGCGCTCCGGCAAATAAATAATCTGAAGGACTGACGGGAATGACCGCTGCTGAGCCTCGGGGGTTGGAAGGCCAGTTGCGGTCTGCCAGACGCAATGTCTTTCTCCTCGCCGCGGCCCAGTCCATTCTGGGCTCGGCTGCTCCGCTCAGCTTTGCTGTCGGTGGCCTTGCTGGTTTCCAGCTTCTCGGAGCGGACAAGTCTCTCGCTACCGCGCCGCTCACCGGTTTCAACGTCGGCGTGGCGCTCGGCGCGATCGTCGTGGCGGTCGCTTCACGCTTTCTGGGGCGACGCGAAAGCTTCATGCTCGGTGCAATGATGGGGGCGACCGGTGGCGCGGTGGCGGCACTTGCGCTTTTCCGCTCCGATTTCTGGCTCTTTGCTTTCGGGCTCATGCTGATCGGTCTTTCGGGCGGCTTCACCCAGAAGATCCGTTTCGCCGCAGCCGATGCCTCGCCCAGCTTCTACAAGGGCAAGGCTATCTCCTGGATTCTTGCCGGCGGCATCGTATCGGCAATCGTCGGGCCGCAACTCGCCATCTGGCTGAAGGATGCGATGGCCCCGGTCACCTTCGCCGGCGCGTTCATCGGCTTGGTGCCGCTGATGCTGCTGGCGATCGTGGTTCTGGCTTTTCTGAAGCTGCCCGATGCGGCTGGAAAGACCGGCGAGAACGGCGAGCCGGCAAGGCCACTACGCGAAATTGTCACCAACCAGCGCTTCATCACCGGCATGATCTGCGGCATCAGCTCCTATGCATTGATGACCTTCATGATGACCGGCGCGCCGCTCGCCATGGTCATCGGCTGCGGCTTCTCTTCCGAACTCGCAACGCTCGGCATCCAGTGGCATGTCATCGCCATGTTCGCCCCGAGCTTCTTTACCGGCATGCTGATCTCCCGTTTCGGCACGGAGAAGGTGGTGGCCGCCGGTCTCCTCATTCTGATGGCCTGCGCGATCGTCGCACATATGGGAGTCGAACTCTGGAACTTCTGGGGCGCGCTGGTGCTGCTTGGCGTTGGCTGGAATTTCGGCTTCATCGGCGCAACCGCCATCGTCGCCTCGAGCTATCGGCCGCATGAGGCCGACAAGGTGCAAGGCTTTCACGATATCATCCTGTTCGGCACCGTGGCGCTTTCCTCCTTTTCTTCCGGCAAGGTTTTCACGGCATTCGGCTGGTCTGTCATGAACCTCGTCGTCTGGCCCGTCACCATCGTCTGCCTCATCCTGGTTGTCCTGCAGATGCGCGCAACTGCCGCCGCAAGGAAGGGTTGAACTCCAAGTGATGCGACACCAGCGGGACTTGACGTAAAGGAAAGCGCGAAGCAATCTCGCCCCAAGCCGGACGACCTCGGAGGAGGGGGCCGAGTCCGGATGTCACCGCCCGCGAGGAGTGAGGCGCGGGCAATACGGGAGGGTATTGCGAATGACAGTTCTACCAGTTGTTATTTTATGCGGTCTTCTGTCTGTGGCCTATGCGATCTGGGCCACGCGCTCCGTGCTGGCAGCCGATCAGGGCACCGCACGCATGCAGGAGATTGCGGGCTATATTCGTGAAGGCGCCCAGGCCTACCTCGCTCGCCAGTATCTGACGATTGCCATCGTGGGTGCCGTTGTTTTCATCGCCGCCTGGATCCTTCTTTCCCCGACTGCTGCGATCGGCTTTCTGATCGGTGCGGTGCTTTCCGGCGCCGCCGGCTTCATCGGCATGCATGTTTCGGTCCGCGCCAATGTGCGCACCGCGCAGGCCTCATCCCAGAGCCTTTCAGCCGGTCTCGACATCGCCTTCAAGTCCGGAGCCATCACCGGCATGCTGGTGGCCGGTCTAGCCCTTCTCGGCGTTTCCATCTATTTCTACATTCTGACCGCGATACTCGGCCATGAGAGCGGTTCCCGTGAGGTTATCGATTCGCTCGTAGCCCTTGGTTTTGGCGCTTCGCTGATCTCGATTTTCGCCCGTCTCGGCGGCGGTATCTTCACCAAGGGCGCCGACGTTGGCGGCGACCTCGTGGGCAAGGTCGAGGCCGGTATCCCGGAAGACGACCCGCGCAATCCTGCAACCATTGCCGATAACGTCGGCGACAATGTCGGCGACTGCGCCGGCATGGCGGCCGACCTGTTCGAGACCTACGCGGTATCTGTCGTCGCCACCATGGTTCTGGCCGCGATCTTCTTCGCCGGTTCGCCGATGCTCGAAATCGCCATGACTTATCCTCTGGCAATCTGCGGCGCCTGCATCGTCACCTCGATCATCGGCACCTTCTTCGTCAAGCTCGGGACGAACGGCTCGATCATGGGAGCCCTCTACAAGGGCCTGATCGTCACCGGCATCCTGTCGATTCTCGGTCTCGGCGCCGCCACGTCGCTGACCGTCGGCTGGGGTTCGGTCGGCATCGTCGGAGGCCAGGACATTACGGGCTGGAACCTGTTCATCTGCGGCATTCTCGGTCTCGTTGTGACGGCCCTGATCGTCGTGATCACCGAATTCTACACCGGCACCAACAAGCGCCCGGTCAATTCCATCGCGCAGGCTTCCGTGACCGGCCACGGCACCAACGTCATCCAAGGGCTTGCCGTTTCGCTGGAATCGACGGCACTTCCGGCAATCGTCATCGTCGGCGGCATCATCGCCACCTTCCAGCTTGCCGGCCTCTTCGGCACCGCAATCGCCGTGACCACCATGCTCGGCCTTGCCGGCATGATCGTGGCACTAGATGCATTCGGCCCCGTGACCGATAACGCAGGCGGTATCGCGGAAATGTCGCACCTTCCGCCGGAAGTGCGCAAGTCCACCGACGCGCTCGACGCCGTTGGTAACACCACCAAGGCGGTGACCAAGGGCTATGCGATCGGTTCGGCAGGCCTTGGCGCGCTCGTGCTCTTCGCCGCCTATTCCAACGACCTGCAGTATTTTGCTGCCAACAGTGACAAATACCCGTATTTTTCGGGCATCGGGTCAATTTCGTTCGATCTTTCCAACCCGTATGTGGTGGCCGGCCTGATCTTTGGTGGCCTCATCCCCTACCTGTTCGGCGGCATCGCGATGACGGCTGTCGGCCGCGCAGCGGGCTCGATTGTCGAAGAGGTTCGTCGACAGTTCCGTGAAAATCCGGGCATCATGCAAGGGACAGTCAAGCCGGACTATGGCCGCGCAGTCGACATGCTGACCAAGGCCGCGATCCGCGAGATGATTGTTCCCTCGCTGCTGCCCGTGCTGGCTCCGCTCGTCGTCTATTTCGGCGTGCTGCTGATTTCCGGCTCCAAGGCTTCCGCCTTCGCAGCCCTTGGCGCGTCGCTGCTTGGGGTCATCGTCAACGGCCTCTTCGTGGCGATCTCCATGACCTCAGGCGGCGGCGCCTGGGACAACGCTAAGAAGAGCTTCGAAGATGGCTTCATCGACAAGGACGGCGTCAAGCATCTGAAGGGATCGGAGGCCCACAAGGCATCCGTCACCGGTGACACGGTTGGCGATCCTTACAAGGATACTGCCGGCCCGGCGGTCAACCCGGCGATCAAGATCACCAATATCGTTGCACTGTTATTGCTGGCCGTGCTGGCTGGTTGAGGCTGGCAATTATATTCAAACGAAAAAACCGCGGAACGATGTTCCGCGGTTTTCTTTTTTGTCTCCTGCCGTTCGGTCAGGTACCACCCAGCATGTTCTTGATGCTGTTGGCTGCGCCGCCGCCGCCGGAGAGAATCTGCTGCAGGAAGGTGAGATCCTTGCCGCCCGTCGGAGTGGTGCGGGAGATCATGTCGAAGACCTTGCCGTCCTTCATGGTGTAGTTCGCGCGCTGCGACACAACGCCGTCCTTGTCAAAATAGATGGCGAGGATTTGCTGTTCTACAAGCCGCTGCTTCATGAAGGCGGCCGAGCGGGTGCGCGTCTGAGAAATGTAATAGAAGACTTCGCCGTCGAAGGTCGCGGTCGTGGACGGCGTGCCGAGCGACAGCAGCACCTGCTCGCGGCTGGAGCCGACCGGCACGAGGTCGAGAGCGCTCTGGTCTACCACGTAACCGTTATGGAAGACCTCCTGGGTGGTGCAACCCGAAAGGCTTCCGACCGCCACAGCAAGCGCGACAGCAGTGCATCCGAGAACGTTTCTGTTCGATCTGAGGTACCGCATTTCCAACCGCAAGTCTCCCATGACTCTAGAGATGGACGTTCCGGAGAAACGTCCGCAAACCTGTTGCGCATACCATTGTGGCCTTTCCGGGGACGAACGGCCGGCTGCGACAAACTCGCTTTCGGTCCGGCGATCGGAGACCGGTGATGCCGTGCCGGCTGTCGCAGGCAGGCAGAAACGGCATTGCAATTCACGCCTGCTTCGGTAAACCAGCTTTCGCAATCATGCAACAAGAGCATGGGCAGGCAGGCTTGTTCCTGCGGTTCTTTTTGGTGGAATTGAATGGTATTCGGCTTCTTTCGGCAGAAAAAGCATAACCGGCTCATTGTCGAGCGCCAGTATGCGGCGCTGACATCTATCGCTCGCACGCCATTCTTCTATACCGATCTCGGCGTGCCGGATACCGTTATGGGCCGCTTCGAAATGCTGTCCGTCGTCCTGATTTTGTTTTTTCGCCGTACCGCCCGCTCGCCCCGTAGCGGCCAGGAAATCGCCCAGGAAATCGTCGACGCCTTTTTTCAGGATGTCGATCATTCCATCCGCGAACTCGGCATCGGCGATCAGGGTGTGCCGAAACGCATGAAGAAACTCGCCGGTATGTTTTATGGTCGCCTCGAAGCCTATGCGTCCTGCCTCGACAAAGGTGAGCGCGAGGAGTTGGCGACGGCGCTTCGACGCAATATATACCCGGAAACGGTGGAGACCGCGCCTTCAATGCAGGGTCTGGCCGATTGGATGATCGAGGCCGAACATGCATTGGCCGGTCTGGGCGAGGATGTGATCGAAACCGGATCCGCCCGACTTGTGGTTCCCGGAGGAACACACTGATATGACGACGAACAGGAAGGATGCTGGTGGCTTCACATATCTCGTGAAGGTGGGCCATATATCGGCCAATCCGGTGCAGGTGCATGTGGAGGCCGATGAGCGCGAAAGCGTCTGGCTTGCGCAATTGTGGAAGGTGCTGGCGGTGAACCGCCTAGCCGCGGAACTTCAGATCGCCCGCTGGAAGAAGGACGGCGTGCGCATCAAGGGACGCGTGACGGGCGAGATTGTTCAGTCCTGCGTCGTGACGCTGGAGCCGGTCACCACCGCGATTGACCAGGAGATCGACCAGATCTTCGTGCCGGAAGGTTCGAAGTTGGCGCGCATCGTGACCGACGAGGCCGGCGAAATGGTTTTCGACCCGGACGGTCCGGATCTGCCTGAGACCTTTTCCGGCGACGCCATCGATGCTGGTGCTCTGGTTGCGGAGTTTGCGGCGCTCGCCATCGACCCTTATCCCCGCAAGCCCGGCGTGGCCTTTGGAGGGCATCAGGAAGGTGCCGTCGAAGACGATCGGCGACCTTCGCCTTTCGCGGTACTGAAGGACTGGAAAAAGGACTGAAGCGCTGCGGAAACCCGGCGATGTGGGTTGTGCATGGCGGCAAAAACGGTATTTTGGCCGAAAATTTCGCCCGGCAGCGAAAAGAAGGATCAGATATAAGTGATCAGAATTTCTCTCGACGTCATGGGAGGCGACTTCGGCCCTGAGGTCGTCATTCCCGGAGCTGCCAAGGCGCTGGAGCGGCATCCCGACACGACGTTCATTCTTTTCGGTCAGCAGGAGCGCTGCATGCCGCTTCTGGCGCAGTATCCGAAGCTGAAGGAAAAGTCCGTCTTCCATCATTGCGAAGTGGCGGTCGGCATGGACGAAAAGCCGAGCCAGGCGCTTCGCCGTGGCCGCTACGTCTCCAGCATGTGGCGTTCCATCGAGGCCGTGAAGACCGGTCAGGCTGATGTCGTCGTTTCCGCCGGCAATACCGGAGCCTTGATGGCCATGGCAAAGTTCTGCCTCCGCACGATGGCTTCCATCGAGCGTCCGGCGATCGCCGCCATCTGGCCGACACTTTCCGGTGAAAGCATCGTGCTCGACGTTGGCGCTACCATCGGCGCCGATGCGCAGCAGCTTCTCGACTTTGCCCTGATGGGTGGAGCCATGGCTCGCGCGCTTTTCGAACTGGAGCGTCCGTCCGTCGGTCTGCTCAATGTCGGCGTGGAAGAGATCAAGGGACAGGAAGAAGTCAAGGAAGCTGGGCGTCTGATCCGCGAGGCGGGTCTTGATACCATCGACTATTTCGGTTTCGTAGAAGGCGACGATCTCGGCAAGGGCACGGTGGACGTGGTTGTGACCGAAGGCTTCACCGGCAACATAGCCCTGAAGACCGCAGAAGGCACCGCCCGCCAGATTGCGGAATATCTGCGTGCGGCGATGTCACGGACCTTGCTCGCCAAGATCGGTTATCTTCTTGCCAAGGGCGCCTTTGATCGCCTGCGCGAGAAGATGGACCCACGCAAGGTAAACGGCGGCGTCTTCCTGGGCCTGAACGGTATCGTCATCAAGAGCCATGGCGGAACGGATTCCGAGGGATTTGCGGCGGCAATCGACGTCGGTTATGACATGGCCCGCAATGGCCTGACACAGAAGATAGAAAACGATCTGAAGAAATATCATGCCCGGCACCCCTCTGCGGCCGGTCCCGAAGCGGCATGATCCTAGGGGTAGGAAACTAATATGATCCGTGCAGTTGTTCGCGGCTTCGGAGCGTCTCTTCCGAAGCGGGTGATGACCAATCGCGAATTGGAGGACCTGGTCGAAACTTCCGACGAATGGATCGTGCAGCGCACGGGCATTCACCAGCGGTACATTGCCGGCGAAGGCGAGACGACCGCATCGCTAGGTGCCGCCGCCGCGAAGGCAGCTCTGGATAATGCCGGTCTTGCCGCTGCCGATATCGACCTGATTATCTGTGCGACTTCCACCCCGGACAACACCTTCCCCGCGACTGCAGTCAACATTCAGAATCGGCTCGGCATCCACCATGGCTTTGCCTTCGACGTTCAGGCCGTCTGTTCGGGCTTCGTCTATGCCATGGCGACAGCGGATCTCTATATTCGCGGCGGCATGGCCAAGCGCGTTCTGGTGATCGGCGCGGAAACCTTTTCCCGTATTCTCGACTGGACGGATCGCACCACCTGCGTACTCTTCGGTGACGGCGCCGGTGCGCTCGTGCTCGAGGCCGCAGAAGGGGAGGGCCGCACCACTGATCGTGGCGTTCTGACCTCGCAGCTCCGTTCCGATGGCACGCACAGGGAAAAGCTCTATGTCGATGGTGGTCCCTCGACCACCGGCACTGTCGGTCATCTCCGGATGGAGGGGCGTGAGGTGTTCAAGCACGCTGTCGGCATGATTACCGATGTGATTGAGGCGGCGTTCGATGCCACCGGAACCACGGCGGACGACCTCGACTGGCTGGTGCCGCATCAGGCCAACCGCCGCATCATCGACGGCTCGGCGAAGAAGCTCGGCATTCCCTTGGAAAAGGTCGTTGTCACTGTCGACCTGCACGGCAACACCTCGGCAGCCTCGATTCCGTTGGCGCTGGCTGTCGCTGCTGGTGACGGTCGCATCAAGAAGGGCGATCTCGTCATGCTCGAAGCGATGGGCGGCGGGTTTACCTGGGGTGCCGTCCTCTTGCGCTGGTAAGCCTGGGATTCGAAATAAAGGATTTCATACAAGCGCTTGACCGTCACGCCCAAGGGCAATACTCTCACAACGCTTCAACAAGATCATTGATTTATGCGGGCGGGACCACATGGCCGGAAAGACAGTGACGCGAGCGGATTTGGCGGAATCAGTCTTTCGCAAAGTTGGCCTCTCACGCACCGAATCGGCGGAACTCGTCGAGACCGTGATTGACGAGATCTGCAACGCCATTGTGCGTGGCGAGACCGTGAAGCTTTCCTCCTTCGCAACCTTCCAGGTGCGCAGCAAGAACGAGCGAATCGGTCGCAATCCGAAGACCGGCGAGGAGGTGCCGATTTCTCCTCGGCGCGTCATGACGTTCAAGGCGTCCAACGTGCTCAAGCAGCGGATCCTTCGGTCTCACCTGTCGCGCAAGGCCAAGCAGAAGCCGCAAAATCCGGCTTCCTGACGGTCTCGGCATTGTTCCCTTGAGGAATACCCCTAATGGGGTGCTTGAATTTATCACTGCAAATCGTTGAAATAAACGGCGAGTCGCGTTGCCGCGCGAGCCATGGAGCGTGAACATGCAGTTGGATAAGAGCCCGGACGCCTTCCGCACCATCAGCGAAGTTGCCGAAGACCTCGACCTGCCGCAGCATGTCCTGCGCTTCTGGGAAACCCGTTTTCCGCAGATCAAGCCTATGAAGCGTGGTGGTGGCCGGCGTTATTACCGGCCTGATGATATCGAGCTTCTGAAGGGCATTAGGCATTTGCTCTACGATCAGGGCTACACCATCAAGGGCGTGCAGAAGCTCTTGAAGACCAACGGTAACAAGTTCGTGATGGCGGTGGCGACCGGCGATCATGCCACCATGGAAGCGCTGATCGCAGCCAATGCCCAGAAATCGGACGAGCCGAAGCTTGGGCCATCGGATGAGGATCAGGTGGTCGGTCGTCCCAAGGCGAGAGTCAGCGGGCGATTCTTCGGATTCGGCGGCAGCGACGACGGCATGCCTGAAATCTCCGTCGGCAAGAGCTCGGTGGGCAAGGAAGACAGGGCTCTGCTGCAGGAGGCGCTCTTCGATCTGCTTGAATGCAAGCGCCTTCTCGATCAGGTTCGCTGAGGCTTGCAGTTTCCTGAAAGCGGCGACCGCCCACGGTCAAGTGATCAGAGCCAGCGCCAGCGCTTGGGATTGTCAGCCGACTCGATCATCAGCCAGTGAAGATCGACCTCGTCGACCGGCTTGATTTCGTCATTCCTGTTATCCAGCACAAGATCGGCCTTTGGCGTCTTCACGATGACCACGACATGCGCTTCGCCGCTGGGTGTCGTCGCCATGGCAAGCCGGATGGAGCGGGGAGGCAGCCCGCGATCAATCAGCTTTTTCCGCTTCGTAACTGCATAGTCCTCGCAGTCTCCTGATCTGGGTGATAGGCGCCAGGTGTCGTTACCCTTGGTGTCGGAGCCGGGCCGGATGGCCCGATTCACGCTTGTGTTGACCGTCTCCAGGGCGAGCTCCACCTTTCTGTTCAGCTGCGTTCGGCTTGCGCCACCTTTTTGACGGCATTCGCGTGGTGCGTTTACGCAAAGCTTTACAAACGCATAGGGCGCAATCGCGGGAGTCTTTTCTTCGAGAAAGGGCGCCGCAGGGCGCCCCCCGGCTTGGGTTTCGCTGGCTGACCACGAGAAGAACATCGCGACAGCGGCGACAAGGATGCAGATGGTCATGAGAGGCATCTCACGGCTCCATGGCTGTTTACCCTGTGGAACAGGTGGAGCGGCGGGGCGCAGACCACCTGCTTAGGCCGAAGCATCGAGTAGAGAGAATGTTCCGTGATAATCGCAAAAATATGTCGCAATGCAACATGATTGAGGTCTCATATTCTCGTGAATTTATGAGTGTCGGAAAAGAACGAGGGCCGCGTCGGGCAATACCGGGGAGGGGAACGGTACTACTCGGACGCGCAATCAGGAGGGTATCCGCGACTCATCGGAAGCGTCCGGTGGGAGCTTGGTGGGACTTCGTGAACGACAATTGTCCTTTTCCCGTGCTTTGTTCCTCTTTTTCTCCGCTGCTGCATTTTTCCGCTTGCGCTTCGGAGCCGGAAATCCTAATGGGATCAGGCCTTAACGGCAGGTCGGGGCGTAGCGCAGCCCGGTAGCGCACTTGACTGGGGGTCAAGGGGTCGTGGGTTCGAATCCCGCCGCCCCGACCATTAAATTCTTGATTTCCCAGCAAATTATTCGTCAGTTCCGGGTTTTCCCGGATTTGTGACGCGCTGCTGCGACGTTTTTCGGTAAAATTTTCCAGATTCTGCCCTATGATTGCTGCGTTGCAGCATTATATGGGCTATGTCCGCTGCTGGAGGAGTGTGAGCGCGTTGCACCCGAAGTAGCGGAGTGCGGCCGTTACAGATCCGTGGCGGGCCTTCCCGTGGGAGTGAGAGCCGAACAATAGAACGGAAACTGCATTTCCATGCGTATGAAAATTCCCGTGCCGTTTTCCTACATAACGGCCCAGCAGAAGAAATGGCAAAAGCGTTTGGCCCGCGCCGCGGATGTCGTAACGCCGATTGCTCCTGCACGGCCCAGACTTCGCGGTCCTCGTCCGCATCTGACTGAAATCACCGGCTTTGGAACCAATCCCGGGCATCTGCGCATGATGGAATATGTGCCTCCCAAGGGACAGACCAAGCCGGCGCTGATGGTCGTCCTGCACGGATGTCTTCAGACGGCCGCGGATTTCGACAAGGGCAGCAACTGGAGCATGCTTGCAAGAGAAGGCGGCTTCGTCCTGCTTTACCCCGAGCAGCGCCAGTCCAACAATCCGAACCTCTGCTTCAACTGGTTCCGGCCCAGCGCGGTGGCGCGCGACCGCGGCGAGTTGATGTCGATTCGCCAGATGATCGAAAACGCCTGCGAGCGGCATGGAATCGATCGCGACCGCATCTTCCTGCAGGGATTGTCTGCCGGCGGCGGCATGGCTTCCGCCCTGCTTGCCACTTATCCCGATCTCTTTGCTGCCGGCCAGATCGTTGCAGGTCTGCCCTTCGGCTCCGCCCGCGACGCGATGACCGCCCTGTCGGTGATGAAATCGGGCGCAAACCGCACACCGCAGGAATGGGGTGACCTGGTGCGCGCGGTCTCACCCGAAATCAACTGGCGGCCAACGATATCCATCTGGCATGGTACCGCCGATCGCGTGGTCTCTACCGCCAATGCGCGCGCCGCGCTGACGCAATGGCTCGATCTCTACGGGCTTCGCGAGGAGGACGGCAAGGAGGTTTCAATCGAAGGAAGCCCCGCCCGCATCTGGTCCGACAGGTCGGGCCGACCGCTGATCGAATTCTGCCTCGTCGATGGCATGGAACATGGCCTGCCGGTTTTGAAGAAACCCCGCAAGACGCCGGGTGAGGTCGGAGTGCCTTTTATGATCGAAGGGCAACTCAGCGCTCCGCTGCACATGGCGCGGACATTCCTGGCAAGCGTCTGATTTTCCGACTGGCAGGACAGGGTGTGGTTACCCGCATTCCCGGCTTGCCTGATGTTCGTGGGGGGAGGGGATGAACGCGGAAGCCTCAGTTCTCTTCGATCGACACGCCGTCGCGGCCAATGTTGAGTTCGATGCCCTTTGGCTTGGTCTCTTCCTGATAAACATAATATCCGAGGCCGATGACGACCACGGCAAGTGCACCGATGATGAGGTAGAGACCATTATTCCGGTTCATGACTGCTCCTGATCTGTTTGAACAGGTCAGTAATCCGGAAAGAGGGAAATTGTTCCCCCTAGTCGTCGTTCGCGGCGTTGAGGTCTTCCGGGCGCACTCCATCATCTTCCTCGCCACGCTCGGCGAAACGCACGCCGACGCCGCCGGGCGGGCTGTCGCCATCGCCGATGAAGAGTATGCCGGAAGCCTGCAGCGCCTGCTTCAATGCATAAAGCGTCGATGGATCGACATTGGCCTGCTCTTCGGCTTCGGTCTGAAGGATCAGGAATGCAGAAATGCCACTCTTCGCCGAAAGCTGGTCGACGGTGATACCGAGAAGCGCCCGTGCGGCACGAATTTGAGCGGGTGTAGCCATAAGAGCAATATGGCGAAATCGCGCCCGAAATCAATCGGTTCGAAAGAAGGATCAGCTCAGGACTTCGCGGTAAACCGCGAGCGTCTGATCGACCATGACTTCAAGGCCGAAAGAATGGCGGCGGACGGCGGCATTGCCGGCGAAGCGGGCGCGTATTGCCTCGTCCGCAAGCGTCTCCATCGCTTTCGCGAGCGATGAAGGGGCATCATTGTTAGCAACGATGATGCCGTTCTCATCGGGCGTGACGACATTGCGCGCTCCGCCGACATCAGTGACGATGATCGGCAATCCACTCGCTGCCGCTTCCAGCATCACGTAGGACATCGCTTCATAGCGGCTGGGCATGACCAGCACGTCGAGCGCCTGCATGACTTCAGCGCCCGTGATATCTGCGGTGATGGTGACCCGGTCTGCAAGATTGGCGGTCTCGAGCTGCAGGCGGATCGCCTGTTCCAGTTCGCCATGTCCCACCATCAGCAACCGTGCACTAGGGAGGTTCGCTGCTAATTTGGTAAAGGCGGCGATCAGCCTTTCCGGCGCCTTCTGCGCGGAGAGGCGACCAACGAAACCGAATACGATGGCTTCGTCCGGTAGTCCCAAACGCCCGCGGATCGCCGAGCCATTTCCCTGCGGCATGTCCCCCACGCCATTGACAACAACACGCAGCAATTCCGCCGGAATGCCGAGCGTCAGCGCGTGTTCGTATTCGCTTTGCGAGACGCAGATCAAGCGATCGGTGAAGAAGCGCCCGAGCAGGCTTTCCACCTTGCCGAAGAGCAGACGACCCTTGGCCCCGAGCGTCGGGTCCATCGTGCGGAAGGCATGAGGCGTATAGATGCGCGGCACGTGTGGACCGGGAAGGCGTATGCGGGTCAGCGCGCCGGCCTTGGAGCTGTGGCCGTGGATGATGTCGAACGGACCTTCCGCAAGCACCACCTGCGCCAATGCTTGCCATGCGGATGCATCGGCAGGACCGACAGCCCGCAGCATGGGGAGTGCGATGACCTTCCGGAGATCGAGGGCCTTGAGTTCCCCAACGAAGCGTTCCTCCGCCCGCACAGGCGAGTAGACCGCAGTCACGGCGTGACCGCGCGCTTTCAGTCCCGCGCACAGATCGACGAAATGGCGGCCGGAGCCGCCGCCGCTCGGTTCCAGAACCTGGAGGATGCGCAACGGGGAGTTCGTGTCAGGCATGGTCATGTCGGCATGGATCGTCGCTGCGCCCGCTGATAGCGCCATTCGAGCGCGCCACAGCCCCAGACGATGCCGAGCAGGAGGTAGAAGTGCCGCCAGTGGTCGGTGTCGATGACGTTGCCGATGATCATGTGACCGAGGACGACGATCCAGGAAATCATCAGATAGGGCTGCCACGGGCGATTGCGCAACAGGTAACGAAAGCCGATGGTGACTGTCCACGCCATCATCGAGATATAGGAGATGAAGCCGAGCCAGCCGTAACTGGTCAGCGATTTCAGCCAGATATTATGCTCGTCTTCCGGAAAGATCTTGCTGAACACCATTGGTCCGATGCCGAGCGGTTGTTCCATGGCATTCAGGAAGCCGATACGGTGGCGGGCGAAACGGCCGAGATGGCCGCCGTCATATTCCTTCACCAGCGTCGTGCGATCGAGGAACAGGTTACGGACCTGCTCGAACTGCAGTGCTATCGTCACGGCGACGACCAACAGCACGACGGCTGTGAGCGAGAGCAACAGGATCTTCAGCCGGAAGGCTCCGGTGCGTTCCTTCAGAAGCAGGATCAACACCAGCGCGATGGCGGAAAAGAGAAAGAGCGCCCATGCCGCGCGCGAGAACGACAGGAAGACACCGAGCGCAATGATGAGAAGACCGGCGATCTTGAAGGGTGCTCCGGCAAGCCTGCCGGTTAGTAGGCCATGAATCAGGTGGAGCGACGGTGCGATCAGGAAAGGACCGAAGACGTTCGGGTCCTGAAAGGCACCCATGGCGCGGTCATAGCGGGTGAAGGCTTCCGCGCCAGGAAAGGCATGGAAATATCCCAGTATGCCGAGCAGGGCTGTAATTACGGCCGCGGCCACCCAGGCTCGGAAGATCAGCCTCAGCCGCCGGTAATCATCCTCGATGATTGCCGCATAAAACACCGAGGTCAGCGCCAGAAAGGTGGAGACGGCGAGGTACATCGGCCCTTCGGCCAGATCCCGCATCACCGTGAGCGAGAGGATACCGCCGATGTTGAACACCAGCAGGAATGCCAGGAGGGGGGCAACCGCGCGGGAAATCTTCAGCCCGAGAAGGAACCAGATCGCGACCTGAATCACCAGAACCAGTTCATAGGGGGCTGGTTCCGAAATGACGAATCCGGACAGGAAGACGCCGAAGGCGACCATCGCGGAACCGATGATCGCCAGTGCCGCGCGCTGTGGCCTGAAAACGACGGGAGCCTGAAACTCGATCGTACTCAATAGGCGTTTTCCGTGTTCAACAGCCGGATGGGGGTCAGGAACAGGATCTTGAGATCGAAAAGCAGCGACCAGTTTTCGATATAGTAGAGGTCGTATGCTGTCCGGTACTTGATCTTGTCGTCGCTGTCGATTTCACCGCGCCAGCCGTTGATCTGCGCCCATCCGGTCACGCCGGGCTTGACGCGATGGCGGGCGAAATAGCCGTCGACGACTTCCGCATAGACCCGGTCATGGGTCGCGGCGGAGACGGCGTGCGGGCGCGGACCGACGAGCGAAAGATCGCCGCGCAACACGTTGAAGAGTTGGGGCAGTTCGTCGATCGACGACTTGCGGATGAACCGTCCGACCTTCGTGACGCGCGGGTCGCCCTTGGTGACCGCCTGACGGGCCGAGGGGTCGCTCATCTCGGTATACATCGAACGGAACTTGAAGACGTTGATGACCTCGTTGTTGAAGCCATGGCGCTTCTGCATGAAGAAGACCGGCCCCTTGGAGTTCAGCTTGATCGCGATGGCGGTGCCAATGAACACCGGCCACAGGAGCGAGAGGGCCACGAGGCTGAAGAAGATATCGAAGATGCGTTTTGCCACCGAGTCCCAGTCGCGGATCGGCTTGTCTAGAATGTCGAGCATCGGTACTGCGCCGACATGGGAATAGGAGCGCGGACGAAAACGCAGGCTGTTGGAATGGGCAGCGAGCCGCACGTCGGTTGGCAGGACCCAGAGCATCTTGAGAAGCTGCAGGATGCGGGCCTCGGCGCTGAGCGGCAGCGAAATGATCAGCATGTCGATGCGCGCAAGACGGGCGAATTCGACGAGTTCGGCAACGGTGCCGAGCTTCGGATAGCCTGCGACCACATCAGGCGAACGGGCTGAACCGCGGTCATCGAAAATACCGCAGATGCGGATATCGTTCTCTGGCTGCTGTTCCAGCGCGCGGATCAGGTCCTTGGCCGGCTGGCCGCCACCGACGATGACGGCGCGGCGTTCCATCACACCGTTGCGGCCCCAGCGGCGAATGGCGAAGCCGACGAGATTGCGCTCGACGAACAGGAAGGCAAGGCCGCTGCCGTACCAGATGACGAACCAGTCCTGGAAATCGACGCCGTTACTGATGAAGATCAAGAGCGACAGGGCAACGAGTGCCAACGCCACTGTCCATGCGCCGAAATAGCGTCCCATGGAGCGTAGCGGCGTCCGCAGCGATGAAATGTGATAGCAATCGGCGGCTTGTAGCAACAGCAGGGCAACACCCGATCCGATCAGGCTGATAGCCAGTATGCCGATGAAATGCTCTGCCGGATTGACGGAGATGAAGTAGTGGATGCCGAGGCCGAAGGCGAGCAGGCAGAGGAATTCCAGCAGTCGGAGCTGGCCGGTGATGATCGTCGGGGAATAGTTGGATTCCTGAAACTGCCCAGCAATCTGGCGTGCCAGCGGATTCATCTCGACGTTCTCCGCCGCGCCGGGCTTGGCATCGCCCATGGCAGCATTTTCCGAGATCTTCTTGCGCAGCGCGTCAACGTCGAACTGCTCGGACTTTTCCATCTGGTTCATTTGAGGATCTCACCTTTTGCGGTCGCAGCCTACGGGAAAGGTCCTAAGAAACGTTTGATCAGGTACAGAAAAACCGATGGAACGGCGAAATATCCGTCATGTTTTGATACAGTTATACCGGCTCCACTCTCCGTCCGCGATTTGACGGAAATCAACGTCTTGCGGGATGGATCGTGCAATGGAAGACTTCTTTGCCTATGACTTTGTGAGAGGCGCTCCCGCATGGAAAAGAAACACGTTTTCAACCTCGGCTACTTTCTCTTCGCCTTCTCGTTGCTGCTTCTGTTTCAGGCCTGGATCGGTTACCGCGACTACGCGCAACTCACCTACACGGAGATGCTGGATGCGGTGAACCAGGGCAAGGTTGCTTCTGTTACGCTCACTGAAACGACGGTGCAGGGCGAGTACAAGGAGCCGCAGGACGGTCGCAAGTATTTCGTGGCGAACCGAGTCGATCCGGCCTTCGCGGAACTCTTTGAAAAAGCCGGCGTGAAGATCAGAGGAGCAAGCGACAGCAACTGGCTCACAACTATCTTGTCATGGGTTCTGCCGGTCGTCGTCTTTTTTGCCCTGTGGTCCTTCTTCTTCAAGGGTATTGCCGAGCGCCAGGGCATGGGAGGCCTGATCAACATTGGAAAGTCGCGGGCCAAGATCTATCTCGAGCGCAAGACTGGCGTGACCTTCGACGATGTCGCCGGCATCGACGAAGCGAAGGCAGAGCTGGAGGAGATCGTTTCCTTCCTAAAGGACAAGGATCGCTATGGCCGGCTCGGGGCGCGTATTCCGAAGGGCATCCTGCTTGTTGGTCCGCCCGGCACCGGCAAGACGCTGATGGCGCGCGCAGTGGCCGGCGAGGCGGGCGTTCCCTTCTTCTCCATTTCGGGTTCTGAGTTCGTCGAGATGTTCGTCGGTGTCGGCGCCGCCCGCGTGCGAGATCTGTTCGAGCAGGCCAGAGCCGCAGCCCCCTGCATCATCTTCATCGATGAACTCGATGCGCTCGGTCGAGCGCGCAATTCGTTCGGCGGTTTCGGCGGCAATGACGAGAAGGAACAGACGCTCAACCAGCTGCTCGCTGAGCTCGACGGTTTCGACCCGCGCGTCGGTATCGTACTGCTTGCCGCGACCAATCGTCCCGAGATTCTCGATCAGGCCCTGATGCGCGCCGGCCGCTTCGACCGGCAGGTGGTGATCGACCGCCCGGACCGAAAGGGCCGCGCGGCGATCCTCGCGGTGCACATGAAGAACGTCGTCATCGACCGGGATGTCGATATCGACGCGATCGCGGGGCTGACACCGGGCTTCACCGGCGCCGACCTCGCGAACCTGATCAACGAGGCGGCGATCCTCGCTACCCGCCGCAGCGCCGGCAAGGTGGCGATGGAGGACTTCGTCGCGGCCGTCGAGCGGGTGATCGCCGGCACCGAACGGCGCAGCCGCATTCTCAATCCAGAGGAGCGGCGCCGCGTTGCCTATCACGAGATGGGCCATGCCCTAGTCGCCTCCGCGCTCAAGACCGCCGATCCCGTGCAGAAGGTCTCGATCATTCCCCGCTCCATAGGGGCGCTTGGCTACACTCTGCAACGTCCGACGGAGGACCGCTTCCTGATCACCTTCGACGAGCTCAAGGAACGTATGGTGGTCCTACTGGCTGGTCGCGCGGCCGAGGATATTGTCTTCGGAGAGATATCGACGGGTGCATCCGACGATCTTGCCAAGGTGACCGATATTGCCCGCGAGATCGTCACCCGCTTTGGCATGGATGCCTCAGTTGGACAGGCGGTTCTGGAACCGCAGCGTAACCAGTGGCTGGACGACGGCCAGATGCGCATGCGGCCTAAGGACTACTCCGAGGCCACTGCGCGTGAGGTGGATCTTGCCGTGCGTTCGATGATCGATGATGCCTATCAGCAGGCGAAACATGTGCTGGAGGGGCGGCATTCCGAACTGGAAAGCGGCTCCAGGCTGCTGCTTGAAAAGGAGACACTGACGCCCGCCGATTTTCCGCCATTGACGCGTAGCAGTGCGATTGCGAGCGCCCCGGCAGCATGACCGGCTGCGTCTGTCAGTTCAGGAGTGTCGCGTCGAGACGTTCCCGGTAAAGGCTGGCGATCTGGTCTGCCATGGTGGATGCGGAGAACTTTGCCTTGAAGGCCTCCGGATCCGGCATGGTCGCGGTTCCCCACCCCTGGGTGGTGATGGCTTTCGTCATCACACGAGCCAGATCCTCGGCATTGCCCGGTTCCACCAGCGCCTCGCTTTCGGTGCCGAGCGCTTCAGGAACTCCGCCGACCCGCGATGCGATGACGGTTTTTCCGGCTCCGAGCGCTTCCAGTACGATGTAGGGCATTGCCTCGGCGCGGGACGGGACGACGACAGTGTCGGACATGGCGAACGCGTCCTTGACCGGCATGGCAGGCAGAAGGCCGATGCGGCGACCGAGCCCGCGCTGCTGCATCATGGCGTCGTATTTGTCGCGATCCGGTCCGTCACCGATGATGAGGGCGCTTAGCGGGTGCCCGACCATGCGTTCGGTGCGGGCAAAGGCGTCGATGAAGACATCCGGTCCCTTGAGATCGCGAAGCATGCCCAGGTAGAGGAAGTGCACGCCGTCGGAACGGGGCGGTATGCGAAGGAAATCCCTGTCACTGATGCCGTTATAGACCATCCGGTCGGCGCAGCGTGGCCGTCCGATTTTCCGCACATATGTCTGGCGTTCGTATTCGCAGACGAAGACCAGTGCGTCCGTCATGCGCTCGAGCAGGCGCTCGGCTGCAAACACCCCCTGGCCCGCCATCGATTTCGGATCGAAATGCAGACTGCCCCCATGGGGCGAATAGACGCGGGCAACGCTATACTTTTTGACCCGCAAGGCTGAGCCGATGATGCGTGCGACCGCGCCGCCCTTGGCGCCGTGGCCGTGCAACACATTCGGCTGCAAGCTCCTTATTTCTTTGTAACTGGCATGCAATGCCGCAGCATCGCTGAACCCTATCGAACGCTGGATCGGCATGCGCGTCAGGCCCAGCGACAGATACGGCCGGATCTGCTCGAACATCCGGTCTTCATGCTCGCTACCGGTCGAGCTGTCGCACAGGATGCCGACCTCATGTCCCGCGCGCGCATGCTGTTCCGCAAGGTCACGCACATGGCGGAAGATGCCGCCAATCGGGGACCGGAAACAGTGCACGATGCGTAGGGGTGAGGGGGGCGGCATCGATCAGAAAAGCCGCTCTCTGACGTAGATCGTATCGCCGGCAAGAATGGGATCGGTGATCGGCACGCGGCCGGTCAGAATCTCCCCGTTGATCTTTCGGGTGACATCGACATCACGCTGGTTGGCGCGGGTGGAGAAGCCGCCGGAAACGGCGATCGCATTAAGCACCGTCATGCCGGGTACATAGGCATACTGACCCGGCTGGCCGACTTCGCCCATGACGAAGATGGAACGGTAGCGGTCGATCTCGATGGAGACGTCGGGATCGCGCAGATACCCCTGGCGAAGTTTCTGGGCGATCACGCCTTCGAGCTGGGGCAGGGTCGCGCCGCGGGCGGCCACCTGTCCAACCAGCGGGAAGGCGATATAGCCGGCCTGGTCGACGGTATAGGTGTTGGTCAGGCTTGCCTGTTCGAAGACGGTGACCCGGAGCCGGTCGCCGCTGTCGAGCCGGTAGGGCTGTATCGTCGCCTCATGAAAGACCTTGGGCGCAGGCTTATATGTCGCGCAGCCGCCCAGCACGGCGAGAGCCAGCGCGGCGAGCAGCCAGACTATTCCCTTAACACCAAACGATGACATGCGCCGACGCGCTCCCGGTACAGAATTCCGATGCTTCGTTATCATTCGATTAGGGTTAACGCGAGGTAAAGAACGGTATTGATGCTGGAGCGAAGAGGATAGTCGTCGCCTCGCTAAGAATACGGCGGTTAACGCTTGGGTTACCATGTTCCTTTACTATCCGTCCGGATTTGTACCGGGAGTATGGCATGTCGAGCGTAGGCAACGGGCAACAGGACGTGGATATCGATCTGGCGCAGCTCTTTCGAGCCGTGTGGCAAAGACGTCTGCGCATTCTGGCGGTCACGGCGCTCGCCGGTGGCCTTGCCTTTGCGGGAGCAAACCTCATCTCGCCGAGCTATCGTTCCGAGGCGCGTATCCTGATCGAGCCGCGGCAGCCCAATTACTCTGCGACAGACCGGGCAGGGACGACGGCCGAGCCCGTTCTTGATGAGTTGAACATCGTCAGCCAGGTGCAGCTTCTTCAGTCGGTGGACCTGATCAAGCAGGTCGTGCGCGATCTCAAGCTATACGAACTGGAGGAATTCGACCCGGATACCAATCCTTCCGTCGTCTCGCACCTTCTGGTCCTCCTCGGCCTGAAGAAGAACCCGCTCGATCTGGCGCCCGAAGAACGGGTACTCAAGACTTTCCAGGAGAAACTGCAGGTCTATCAGGTCGAAAAATCGCGCGTCATCGGCATCGAGTTCAACTCAGAAGACCCGAAGCTTGCTGCAGCCATTCCCAACGAGATCGCCAAGGTCTACAGCGCGATCCAGAGCGGGGCAAAGCTCGACAGCAATTCGGAAGCTGCGCGTTGGTTGGAGCCGGAAATCTCCAACCTTCGCGAGAAGGTACAGGAGGCCGAGAAGAAGGTCGCCGACTATCGTGCCTCCGCCGGTCTGTTGCCCCTCAGCGAAACATCGACCTTTTCCTCCCAGCAGCTGAGCGACATTTCCGCCGAACTGGCGCGCGTTCGTGGCGAGCGTGCCAACGCCGAGGCGCGGGCGGAGGACGTGCGCGATGCGCTGAAAGCGGGACGTTCCACGGAAACGCTTGAGGCTGTTGCCGGCTCGGAGGCCATCCAGCGATTGAAGGGCACGGAATCCACCATCCGAGCGCAGATCTCGGATCTCTCTACGACGCTGCTCGAAGGGCACCCGCAGATGAAGGCTCTTCGATCACAGCTTGCCGGCATTAGAGAGCAGATTGCCACCGAATCCGCCAGGGTTGCGGCCGGGCTCGAAAATGCGGCGACTGTCGCCCGCGCTCGCGAGACGCAACTCATTCAGCAACTCAACACCGTCAAGGCCGAATCCGCGCGCGCCGGCGAGGACGAGGTTGGCCTGAAGGCTCTGGAGCGCGAAGCTACCGCCCAGCGCCAGCTCCTCGAGACCTACCTGGCCCGCTATCGCGAGGCGACCACCCGAATGGCCAAGGATGCGAGCCCGGCGGATGCCCGCCTTGTATCGCAGGCCGTTGAGCCGAACGAGCCGAACTTTCCCAAAGTTCTGCCGATTACCATCGTCGTGGCGCTCGCCGCATTCATTCTGAGCGCCATTGTCGTGATGTTGTCGGAACTGTTCAGCGGTCGGGCGCTCCGTGCGGTTGAAGGCGAGATTTCGGTGCCGTCGCATGCTCGTGCCGAGGCGAGGGACAAGGTCGATGACACTCCCTCCGCCGAACCGGTTGCCATGCCGCGAGCCGCCGCCGTCGAAAGACCGGTGGTGCCCGAGGCGACGGTTTCGCACGCTCCCGTTGCCGTTGCTCACGAGGAGCTTCCGGCAAGCCTGCTTTCCGTCGCCCCGGACGATGAACCGGCGGAAGAAATGGAGCAGACGCTTGAGTTTTCGGAGGAAGAGCCGGCGGACGAATTCTCCATCGAGGCCGTCGCCCGTTATCTGGTGGATGATCGCGTCGGGGTCGCGCTGGTCATCTCGCCCTCTGGTGACGAAGGTTCGACGGCGACCGTGATGCTGGCGCGTGAGGTTGCGGAGCGAGGCTTGAAGGTCGTGCTGATCGACATGACGGGTTCGGCGTGTCCGACCTGGCTGATGGCTTCGCGCCGGGACCTTCCGGGCATCACCGATCTGTTGTGCGGCACGGCCCCCTTCTTCGAGACGATCCACCCGGATCGCCTTTCCGACGCCGACATCGTGCCGCAGGGCAATGCCGATATCCGGCAGGCCATGCGTGGTGCCGATCGCCTCTCGATGATCACAGATGCGCTATCGGAAGCCTATGATCTGGTGCTGGTCGAATGCGGTCCTGCCGATGTTCAGGGCATTGCGCGTCTGAGCCGGAGCGGCGAACAGGAAATCATCCTGTCGGCGCCCGAGCCGGACATGGAAGAACTAGTCCGAATCATGGAAGCCTTCGAAAAGGTCGGCTATACCGATCTCGTTTTGATGACCGGCAAGGCCACGGCTTCGGCAGGGCAGAGCAAACGCGACGCTGCCTGAAATATCTCGGCCTGACAGGCTTAATCGTCGGTGCCGGTCGCCTGTGTCGGCATGTCGTCGGCATGCGCCCGCAGTCTCTGGATGAATGAATAAAGCTGCGGATTGCCCTTGATTACCGCCTTGGTGCGAACAACGCCCCGCTGGGCGAAGGACGCCAAATGACCGGCGGCGCTGATCGGCAGCAGGATGTCATGCTGCACCGTTTCGACCGTGCACCAGCGTCGCTTGTATTCCTGATCGCCAAGCCCGAAATCGAAGAGCGCAGCCCCTTCCTCGCAGCAACGCTCGATCATCAGCCAGAACAGCAATTCGCCTGGGCTTGCCTCCGGCAGCAGGCTCTCGTCGATCGAGCCGAACTGGCAGATCACGTGGTCGCCCTTGCGTGACAGGCCGGCAATGGCGGCTATCCTGCCGTCATACTGGCCCTTGAGCCGCACGGCATGCAGTTCCAGTGGTGTATCGAGACAGCTTCCGTCCGCTTCCAGGAGCAGGTGAAAGAAGGCCTGCGTCTCGGGCGCCTGAAACGTGTTCGGCAATCCGAGCGCCTTGAAGCGGATCGCCTTCTGCTCGAAGAAGAGATTGAGCAGGGCGGTCTTTTCGCGTGCCGACCGGGCGACGAAATGCTCGAAACCGCCGGTGGCCTCGATCTTGCGAACCTGCCCGCGAAATTTCTTGCGCCGGCGCTTGGCGTTCAATTGCCCGATGGTCTTCTGGAAATCCGTCGTCAGCGGCAGCTGGAAGGCGTGATTCTGGTTTTCAATAGCAGGGAGCGCCGCAAACGGGCTTTTCTCGCCGCGCCATTCCAGCGGGATGTTTTGCAGGTTGACGAGATCGGCCTTGCCGGCAAGCAGACCAGTGATCGCCTGCGCGATCTGCGTGGCCTCAGCGGCATTCGATTCCACCCGAAAATCGGCGGAAAACAGTCCGCTGTTGATGTTGTTGTATCGTGCCGCGATAAACTGCGCGGACCGCACCATGCTGGCACGAACGATTTCCAGCGGCAGGATGAAGGCGGTCTTCGCACCGCGTTTGCCCCTGATGATGGCAAGCGGATTGCGATGGGTCTTTGCCCAGGCGAGGCACCAGTCATAGCTCTGGTGAAGCGAGTTGATCGGGTCGGCTTCGAGGGCGCGCCATTCCTTTTCGAGCGGCTCAATGCTCTCGTGCAATGTGATGTCGAGGGCGCTGCTGGCTGCAGTTACACCGGCGTGCGGAAGCTCCGCATGCTCTGTGCGGCTCAAGCGGTCTATGGCCGCAAGGCTTGGAAATTCCACCGGCGATGTCTGCACAATACTCTCCCGTCCGACGAGACTGTGGGGAGACTAGCCTAGGCGCGCAGAAAATCGGTTAGCGAACAGGCTTCGCCGCAGTTTTTCCGCCGAGTGCGGTTATCGGTCGGTTAACTGCCGCGGCTTCAGTCATTTGCGGACGGGGCCGGCCATCCACTTGATGATCAGCATGGCCGGCAGGATCCACAGCAGGCCGGACAGCAGGAAGTAGAGGAGATGCACCCACCACGGCGAGGTCGCGAGCAGGCTCGAGGCGATGGTGGTCGCGACGATCGCATAGACGACGACGAGGATGATGATGAGGATCGTGCCAATGAACGAGCGCAACCGGGCGGGCATCGTCTATCCTTCTTGTCTTCTTGCGAACGGGCCTATTGGGAGCGGGCGTGAATGCCCGCCAGCGGGGCAGAGGTCTTGTTTTGCATGGCCAAGTGATGCAAATCAACAGCATAAACGAGGATGGCAGAATGACTGACGCGGCAAGCACCACCGAGATCCAGGTTCGTCAGGCAATGGAGCGCAGCGGACGCAATCGACGCGCGATCCGCATATGGCTTGGCGTCGTGCTGGTCACGCTTTTCTGTCTCGTTCTGGTGGGAGGCGCCACGCGGCTGACCGACTCCGGCCTTTCCATCACCGAGTGGAAGCCGATCCATGGTGTCATTCCGCCGCTTTCGGCAGCGGAATGGGAAGAGGAATTTACGCTTTACCAGCGTATTCCGCAGTACCAGCAGATCAATAAGGGCATGACGGTCAACGAGTTCAAGTCGATCTTCTGGTGGGAATGGGCGCATCGCCTGCTGGCCCGCAGCATCGGCTTGATCTTCGCTCTGCCGCTTCTTTATTTCTGGCTGACGGGCAAGGTGGAGCGTCGTCTGCGCTGGCCGCTGGTCGGGTTGCTGGCTCTTGGCGGTTTTCAGGGTTTCATCGGCTGGTGGATGGTGTCGTCGGGGCTGAGCAAGCTTACGAGCGTTTCCCAGTATCGCCTCGCAACACATCTCGTCATCGCCTGTCTGATCTTTGCCGCCTGCATGTGGATCATGCGCGGTTTGTCGCCGCATAGCGGGGATGCTCCCCCGACTGCGACATCGCGTCGCTGGGCCGGGCTGCTGGCCTTCCTCGCCCTGTTCCAGATCTATCTCGGAGCGCTTGTCGCCGGTCTGGACGCGGGCCTTGCCTACAATACCTGGCCTCTGATGGACGGAGCGGTCGTCCCATCCGATCTCTTCATCCAGCAGCCATGGTGGATCAATCTGTTCGAAAACCCCAAGACGGTTCAGTACGTCCACCGCCTTGGTGCCTATCTGCTTTTGGCAGTCGCGCTGTGGCACATGATCCAGTCGCTGAGGGCCGCACCCCAGACAACCCACGCCCGCCGCAGCATTGTGCTCTTCGCCCTGATCACGATCCAGGCGGCCATCGGCATCACCACGCTGCTCCTGCAGGTGCCACTCGACGCTGCCCTTGCCCACCAGGGCGGTGCCCTGATCGTCCTCGGCTTCGCCATCGCCCACTGGCGCGGGTTTTACGGTGAATACGCGCCAGAGACGGCGGTCGTCCTGCGCCGCTGAGTTTACCACCCCATTCCCAATCCCATCGGAAGGCGGGCGGATAAAATTCCGCCCGCCTTTTTCGTCGCCGTTTTTCCTGCTTGACGTCGCCTGCGGTTGATGTCACCAATAATGACATGAATACATTGAAAGTGACAAAATACGAGAGCCCGTTGCGGGCGGAGCAGGCGCAGGCCACCCGCGAAAAAATTCTCGCGGGCGTGCGAACTATGCTGGAAGCCGACCCCGACAATGCGCTCGGGTTCGACGAACTGGCGGAGGTGAGCGGTGTGAACCGCCGCACCATCTTCCGGCATTTTCCGACCAAGGAGGGCCTGCTGTCGGCCTTCTGGCAAAGCGCCAACGCCTCGCTCGGCGTGCGCTTCTGGCCGGAAAGCGAGCGGGATCTGGTGGAGTTGCCGCCGGAACTCTTCGCTTCGCTGGACGGTATCGAGGGCATCGTGCGCGCCTCCCATGCGAGCGGCGCCGGCCGGCAGATGCGCCTGCAGGCGAACGGCGAGCGGCAGGCGGCGTTCCGCAAAAGCCTCTCGGATGTGACGGACAATCTGGACCCCGAACGGGCAAGGCAGATCGAAGCGACGGTCCAGCTTCTTTTCAGCGCCACCGCCTGGCAGACCATGAAGGATTACTGGGGTCTGTCGGGAATGGAGGCTGGAAAAGCGGCCGCATGGGCGATCGGTGCCCTGCTCGATGCGGCAAGACGGGAAGGGCGCCTGTCGAAGGACGAACGGTTGGAGGAAGACGGGAATGAATGACAATTTTTCAGCAAAAGTGCATCCGGCCGCAAGCGCCGGAAAGATGTGGGTGATGGGCGACGAGGTGATGAAGCGCGGCAGGCTGGAAGGCACCGGCTTCAATGTCATCGACGTGGCCGTGCCGCCGGGCAGCGGTACGCCGCCGCACACCCATGCCTCACCGGAGATCTTTCGCATCCTGCAGGGCACGGTGACGATCTGGGCCCTGATCGATGGCAAGCCGACCGAGACCGAGGCCGTACCCGGCGACGTGGTGACCATTCCGGCCCATGCGCCGCACGCCTATCGTAACGCCTCGCAGGCGCCGGCGCTGATGATGTCCGTCATAGACGACCGGATGATGGAATTTTTCGAGGCTGCTGCCAGCCACGAGCCGCCGGCCGGTCCGCCGACGCCCGAGGCGATCGGTCGCATCATGGCGCTCACCGAGACTTACGGCATCCATATTCTTGCAGCGTGACGTCCCGGATCGTTTCCGACAGAAGGCCGGCGGCGGGCCGCCGTCCTTCCGGCCGAAAGCATCAGGGCCATGTTCTGGACGGCTGCCCCGGAAGCACCCTTGCCGAGATTGTCGAGAGCAGATCTTGTGACCTCAGCCGAATCTGTAGCCGGAGTAGGGCTTGCCGCGGAATTCGCCGCGGAAGATGTGTCTTCCGGCGTCCTGGCCAGCGGCTCCGGCTGCGACGAACAGGGGCACGAGGTGGTCGTGGTCAGGAACGTGGCAGGCCTGTGCGTCCGGGTTTCGCTCCCAAGTCGCAAGTTTTGCCGCCCTCTGCTCCGGGTCCTCGATTGCGACCACATCGCTTAGCCAGTCGTCGAAGCGGATGGCCTGCTGCTTGTGCTCGGGATTGTCGTGGAAGAACATCCGCATATTGTGGTAGCTCATGCCGGAACCGATGATCAGCACGCCTTCGTCCCGTAGGGGTTCCAGTGCCTTACCTATCGCGACGTGACTCGGAACGTCGAGCGTGTTCTTGAGCGACATCATCACGACAGGCACGTTGGCATCGGGATAGGCGACCATCAGCGGGATGAAGACGCCGTGGTCGTAGCCGCGCTTGTCATCCTCCGCAGCCGGAATTCCTGCCGTTTCGAGAAGCTGCCTTGCCCGGTGCGCCACATCGGGAGCGCCCGGAGCAGGGTAGGTGAGTTCGTAGGTTTCGGGCGGAAAGCCATAATAATCATAGAGCATTCCGGGGCGGCTGGCCGAACTCAGAGTCGGCACCGGTTCCTTTTCCCAATGGCCGGACACCATGAGAATGGCTTTCGGCGTGCGGCCGACATCCCTCGGAAGCGATTTCAGGAAGTCCGAAAGATCCGCCCACGGCTTCTTGCCGTCCGGTCCCGCCGGAAACTGCATGAAGGGCCAAGGACCACCGCCATGGGGGATGAAATAGACCGGAAAACGGGTGTCGCTCATTTCGTGCCTCATCTGTTGATGAGGCGGAATATAGCAAGATCGCCAAGGTCAAACGATCCGTCGTTCAGAAGACGAATCGTTCACTCAGGGTGAACGGCAAGGCTGCCGTTCGTCAATTTTTGCGAACGTTGAAGCCGAGCCTCAGGCGGAAAGCATCAGGTCCATGTTCTGGACGGCTGCACCGGAAGCACCCTTGCCGAGATTGTCCAGAACCGCGACAAGATTGACATGCGGGCCGCCCTGCGTGCCGAACACGAAGAGCTTCATCGTGTCCTGACCTGTCAGTTCCTCGGCATCGATCCGAGCGAGCTTGGCGCTGTCCTCAAGCGAGACGACGCTGACGATGTCCTGCCCGGCATAATGCGCGACAAGGGCCGCATGGATCGTCTCGATCGTCGCGCCGTCCTTCAGGTCATCGAGGAAAAGCGGCACCTGCACGATCATGCCCTGCGCAAAACGACCGACCGACGGCGAAAAAAGCGGCGCGCGGTCGAGCAGGCCGTGGGTCTTCATCTCCGGCACATGCTTGTGCTTTAGCGTCAGCCCGTAAAGGAAGTTGTTGGCCGTGATGGCGTCGGGCCGGCTCTGGTCTTCCATTTGGGCGATCATCTGCTTGCCGCCACCGGTGTAACCGGAGACCGCGTTGACCGTGACCGGATAACCGTCAGGCAGGATGCCGGCAGCGCGAAGCGGCCGGATGAGGCCGATTGCGCCGGTCGGGTAGCAGCCGGGATTGGCGACGAAACGGGAGGAGCGGATCTTTTCAGTCTGCGCCTTGTCCATCTCGGCAAAACCATAGGCCCAGTCCGGGGCGATACGGAAGGCCGTTGAGGTGTCGATGATCCGGACCTTGTTGTTGCCGGAAACCATCTGCACCGCTTCCCGCGAAGCATCATCGGGCAGGCAGAGAATGGCGACGTCGGCGCTGTTCAGCATATCTTCCCGCATCGCCTGATTGCGCCGCTCCGCCTCGGGGATGGACAGCAGTTCGACGTCGCGGCGGCCGGCCATGCGGGTGCGGATCTGCAGTCCCGTGGTGCCATGTTCGCCGTCGATGAAGATCTTCGCTGTCATTTTATCGTCCCCTGTCAGGAGGTTGGTGGAAATTCCGGAATCTGTTTCGTAGAATGCTGGATCAATATGTCAGGTGCGTGTCGCAAGCTTCTCGGCGCGCAGGCCGAGCATATACATCGCGACCGTCGCGCCCGCAATGGCGGTGATGTCCGCGTGGTCGTAGGCGGGTGCTACCTCGACGATATCGGAGCCGCGAATGTCGAGCGGTCCGAGTTTGCGCAGAACCGAGAGCATCTTGGCCGAGGAAGGGCCACCGGCAACCGGCGTTCCGGTTCCCGGGGCGAATGCCGGGTCGAGGCAGTCGATGTCAAAGGTGAGATAGCAGGGCTTCCTGCCGACATGGGCGAGGATACGGTCGGCGATCGTCTGTGCGCTGAGGTCCTCGACTTCGTAGCCGTGCAGGATGCGGATACCGAAATCCTCCGGCGCGTGGGTCCGGATGCCGATCTGGATGGAATGGGTCGGGTCGATCACGCCTTCGCGTACGGCGCGGCAGACGAATGACCCGTGGTCGATCCGCTTGCCATCGTCATCCCAGGTGTCCTGATGGGCGTCGAAATGCACGAGCGCCAGCGGCCCATGCTTGGCAGCATGGGCCTTGAGAAGCGGCCAGGTTACGAAGTGATCGCCGCCGAGGCCGAGCAGATAGGCGCCGGACGCAATGATCTTTGCGGCTTCCTTCTCGATCAGGCCGGGCGTTTTCTGGTGATTGCCGTAGTCGAGCAGGACGTCGCCATAATCGACAACCGCCATCTTTTCGAAGAGGTCGCGGGAAAACGGATATTGCGGATCGTTGTCGAAGATCGCGGAGGCGCGCCGGATCGCCTGCGGCCCGAAGCGGGCCCCGGGCCGGTTGGATACGGCGGCGTCGAAGGGAATGCCGAGGACGACCGCATCGACATCCTTCAGCGACTTCGAGAACTTGCGGCGCATGAAGGAAAGTGCGCCGGCATAGGTCGGATCTGTCGCCGCGCCGCGAACTGTCCTGGCGGTGAAGGCATTGTCGATGGATTTGCTCGCCATTGTCGTTTCCCTCTTTCTTATCCTGCAAAACCGTAGGCGCGTTCCACTCGTGCCACCCGGACCTGATATTCCTCGTACCAACGCTCGCGTCCGAACTTCTGTGCGGCGGCGTGGGAAACCACGGCCTTCCATGCTCGAATGCTCTCCTCGTCCGCCCAGTAGGAATTGGTGATGCCGAAACCGTCGGCGTCACTCACGCTCTCTACCCCGAGATATCCCGGCTGCTCGCTGGCGAGTCTGGCCATCGTCTCCGCCATGTTGCCATAGCCGTTATCGCCTTCGGTGCGGCGCGAGGAAAATATGACCACGTAATAAGGTGGTTCGGGCAGGTGTGCAAAGGGGGAGGCGGTCGTTGTCGGCATGTGGCGGATTCCGGCAGGTTGAGGTTTCTGCGTTCGATCTTTGTGATGACAGCGTGATGCACCAATTCGAAATCCTGATGGATCGCCCGAAACGAAAAAAGGCGGAGCCGAAGCCCCGCCTTGAATTCCGTTTCCGGATTTCCAGCGATTAACGCTTGGAGAACTGGAACGAACGACGGGCCTTGGCCTTGCCGTACTTCTTGCGTTCGACAACGCGGCTGTCGCGGGTCAGGAAGCCACCCTTCTTCAGGATCGAGCGCAGGCCCGGTTCGAAGTAGGTGAGAGCTTTGGACAGGCCGTGACGAACGGCACCGGCCTGACCGGAGAGACCACCGCCGGTAACGGTAGCGATGATGTCGAACTGACCGGTGCGGGCAGCAGCGACGATCGGCTGCTGCAGGATCATCTGCAGAACCGGACGGGCGAAATAGGTCGTGAAGTCACGGCCGTTGACGGTGATCTTGCCGGAACCTGGCTTTACCCATACGCGGGCGACAGCGTTCTTGCGCTTGCCGGTAGCGTAGGAGCGGCCGAGGGAATCGACCTTACGGACATGCGCCGGAGCGGCGGCCTGCTCGGTGGTGCCGAGGTCCTTCAGGGAAGAGAGGTCAGCCATTATCAGGCGCTCCTTACGTTCTTGCTGTTCAGCTTGGCCACGTCGAGGGCAACCGGCTGCTGGGCTTCATGGGGATGGTTGGAACCGGCATAAACACGCAGGTTCTTCATCTGGCGACGGCCGAGCGGGCCGCGCGGAACCATGCGTTCGACAGCCTTCTCGATGACGCGCTCCGGGAAGCGGCCTTCGATGATCTGGCGAGCCGTGCGCTCCTTGATGCCGCCCGGATAACCGGTGTGCCAGTAGTACTTCTTGTCGGAATACTTCTTGCCGGTCAGGGCGACCTTCTCGGCATTGATGACGATGACGTTGTCGCCGTCGTCAACGTGGGGGGTGTAGGTGGCCTTGTGCTTGCCGCGCAGGCGCATGGCGATGAGGGAGGCGAGGCGACCGACAACGAGGCCTTCGGCATCGATGATGATCCACTTCTTCTCCACCTCGGCGGGCTTCTGAACGAAGGTAGACATGGTGTTATCTTTCCGTTTTGGACCCGCGCACCGTGAGGCGATCGGGCGTTTCTTGTTGCTTGGTTTCGTACATCTGATGCACGAAAAAAGAATGCGGTCCGAGCGGGCCGCAAACTTGCGCGGTGTATAAGCTGAGGCTGTGTTGCGGTCAATAGTGCCAGATTTCTGCGATCTTCGGAAAAATGTAGCAAAAACAATACCATGTAAATGGGGTATTATTTTACCTCATTTCCGGATGGCGACGAGGGCATGGAATCGGCTGCATTTCGGCTCTTTCAGCCCCTCGGCGGAATGGAATAGGTGGCGGTCGCCTGGGCGATCGGCTCGGAACCTCCCTCCTGACCGAGGATGGCGTCGATGACCGCAAGCCGTTTGCCGAGCTTCAGGATGCGGCATGTGCATGTGATCGACTGGGGCTTCGGCAGGCGAAGGAAGTTGATGTTGAGGCTGGTGGTGACGGCAAGAGCCATCGGTCCGATATGGGCGAGTACCGCGGCATAGGCGCAGACATCGGCGAGCGCGAACATGGCCGGACCGGAGACCGTGCCGCCAGGTCGCAGATGTCGATCCGACGGGTCGAAGGTCATCGTCACCGCTCCGGGCTCCACCGTTGTCACAGTGAACACGCGTCCATCCGTGTGGATCTGCGGAAAATCCGTTTCCAGAAACTGGTTGATTTCCGCGGCGGTCATGATCGGCTGCATGTCGGACGGTTCCTCCCTTTGTCCAATGCTTCGATTTTCGATGGCAAAGCCAGCGGCATTTATGGCAGGCTTCCGCGAATATGAAAACGAGAAGACCGGGAGGTTGTCATGGCAGAAGTGGTGTCGTTCAAGAAGAGCGCAGGCGAGGCGGGAGAGGGGCCGGTGCTGTCGGCTCTTTCGCATGGCGTGCTGCGTCTTACGCTCAACAATCCTCCTGCCAATGCCCTGTCCATCGCCACGATGGAGGCCCTGATGGTCGCGCTGGAGACGGCAGGCAGCGACCCCGAAGTGCGCGTTGTCATCCTTGCCGCTTCCGGCAAGCTGTTTTCGGCGGGCCATGACCTGAAGGAAATGACGGCCCATCGTGCGGATCCGGATCGTGGCCGGGCGTTCTTTGAAAAAACCATGCGGCTTTGCGCCGACCTGATGCTGAGGATCACGCACCTGCCGAAACCGGTGATCGCCGAGGTCGATGGGCTGGCGACGGCTGCGGGCTGTCAGCTCGTGGCTTCATGCGATCTGGCCATTTGTACAGATACGTCGACATTCTGCACGCCGGGCGTGAATATCGGCCTATTCTGCTCGACGCCGATGGTTGCCATCAGCCGCGCCGCGCATCGCAAGCAGGCCATGGAAATGCTGCTGACGGGGGAGACCATCGACGCCTCCACTGCCAAGGATTTCGGTCTCGTCAACCGGATCGTGCCGAAGCAGTATCTCGCCCAGGTCGTGGACAAATACGCGTCCGTGATCGCGTCCAAGTCGCCGCTAACGCTGAAGATCGGCAAGGAAGCATTCTATCACCAGATCGATATGCCGCTGGAAGAGGCCTACGACTATGCGGCGCGGGTCATGGTCGAAAACATGCTTGCGCGTGACGCCGCCGAAGGTATCGGCGCCTTTCTCGACAAGCGTCATCCGACCTGGACCGGGGAGTAACTCTCCCTCGGTCTGTGGCTACTTTTGGTTTCAATTGTATATTGTTGTAACTATCAATTATATATTAAAAAGATCATGATACGAACGATTGCAACCATAAGGTTGCACTAATATTTACGAAAACCAAAAGTAAACATAGGAAGAACAAACGGGAAGTTAATGGCTGAAGGAAAGAACGCAGTCATGTCGATCGACCGCCGCATATCCTTGATTACGCTTGGTGTCGCGGATGTAGCCCGCAGCACCGCCTTTTATGAGCGGCTTGGCTGGGGCCGGTCGAGCGCTTCGCAGGAGGCTATAACCTTCATCCAGCTCAAGGGGATCGTGCTTGCACTCTTTTCGCGAGCCGCTCTCGCCGAGGATGCGGGAGTGGAAAATACGCCCGTCGGTTTTTCCGGCATCACGCTCGCCCATAATGTCTCAAACCCCGAGGAAGTCGATGCCGTCGTCGATTTTGCGATTTCCTGCGGCGCCACTCTGGTGAAGAAGCCGGAGAAGGTCTTCTGGGGCGGATATTCCGGCTACTTTGCCGATCCCGACGGTCATCTATGGGAAGTTGCGCACAATCCGTTCGCTCCGATGGACGAGCATGGACATCTTGCTTTGCCGGAATAGCGATCCCATGCATTCCCGAATAGGTTGTATTTGATCTGTTATCGCTAGGCCTTGTTAAGGAGGAAGCTATATAAGTATCGGAGCAGGGGGACTGTTCGCGAGGCCGTATACGGCCGGGAGGAGATTTCCATGAGACACGATTCCTACCCAGCAGCCTATCTAGCCGAAATTCTGCATTCCGCGAAAACCGTGGCGATCCTTGGCGCGTCGGTAGATAACAGGCGCCCCAGTCACTGGATTACCGGCTTCCTGCTCGGCAAGGGCTATCGCGTTTTCCCGGTCAATCCGAAATATGCTGGTCAGACCATGCTGGGCCAGCCGATCTATGCGAGGCTCATCGATATTCCGGTCGATATCGATATCGTCGATGTCTTCCGTCGGGCCGATCAGTTTGGGGCGGTTGTCGAGGAGGTTTTGAGGCTTCCGGAATTGCCGAGGGCGATCTGGGGCCAACTGGGCGTTCGTGATGATGAGGCAGCATCGCGTGCCGAAGCCGCCGGCGTCCGGGTTGTGATGGATCGCGCGCTGGTGAGCGAATATCCGCTGGTCTACGAACTCCAGCACGCATCCCGGCCGCGCTCCGCGGCCTGAACGGGAAGGCGTCCGCAGCCGCGGCTGGGCGCGCTTGTATCAGAAGCGAATCCAGGGGCGATGAAACATGGAGCCGTTACTGTCGTCGACCGGTTTGCACGCCAGAACCGGGCAGCGGGGATTGTCGCGCGTCGGAACATAGGCGCGGGCGGCATAATCATGCTGTTCGCACTGGTTGTTGTCGCGCACATAGCGATCATAGAGCGTCATGCCGGCCACGCGCTTCGACGGGTAGCGAAGGACAACCGCGCCCTGGCTCAATACGGCCGCGCGCGCCGCCTCGCATGTCATCGACGGAGAATTATAGCGTGAGATCGCCAGCGCAGGCGATGAGGCGACGGTTGCGGCGACGGCCAATAAAACAAGCTTTTTCATCGATATGTCTCTCTTCGTTCCGGAGCGAGCAGGCCTCTGACCGCAGGTCCTGCTTCTCTTCCATCCCTTGTTGCTGGCTGGGTAAGTCCCATCTATCTCTTATCACGCGAACCATAGCGCAATTCGCCTTACGCCGCCATGAACGAGGATGCTGATGACCATCGACCACGACCGCTATGACGATGCCTATCTTGCTGAAGTCCTGAAGAGCACTGGAACGATCGCTCTGGTCGGCGCCTCGCCGAAGCCCGACCGGCCGAGCTATGGCGTCATGCGGTTTCTGTTGTCCCGCGGCTACAAGGTGATACCCGTCAATCCGGGGCAGGCCGGTAAGGAAATCCTCGGCCAGAAGACCGTCGCGCGGCTGGCCGATATCGGAGAACCGATCGACATGGTCGACGTTTTTCGTGCTTCCGAATATCTGGGCGAGGTGGTCGATGATGCGCTGGCGCTGGAAACGCGCCCGAAGGCAATCTGGTCGCAGCTCGGAGTGAGGGACGACAACGCCGCCGCAAGGGCGGAGGCGGCCGGGATCAAGGTCGTCATGAACCATTGCCCGGCCATCGAAATTCCGCGCCTCGGTCTCTGAAACAGTCCTGGGCGCAGTTCGGCGTTTTACGCGATCAGGAAGTCCGGATTGGCGCGAAGCGCATTGAGATGCTCGGCATTGCCACAGTAGTGGCCGAAATTCTCGGACGCGGCGCCTCGCGCCAGATCCTTGCGACATTCGCCCTTCGAGGCGCAATGAGAGCAGGTGATCTGCATATCGCGGAATTCGTTGCGCAAGCGCAGTTCCACTTCGGTCGGGTCGATGTTTAGCGCGCGCATCATCGCCAGCATTTCATCGGCGGCGTGGGGGCCGACCTTGGCAAGCTCGATCAGCTGGTCGGGCGTAATCCCGCAGTCATGGGCGATATTGCGGATCGTCGAATCGTCGAGCGAAGCGATCATGTCGGCTTCAGCCGAGCTTTCCCAGCTTCTGGCGAACCAGCCGGCCAGGCGCGAAAAAACAGTTCTGGTAGCATCGTTGACTGCAGTTTCCATCGAAACACCTCCATTTTGAGGCGATCCTGAGCCTCTGGCGATGTGGCCGCATTGACTTCGATCAATCCTGCAGGACGGGCCGTTCGCCGGCGTGACGAAAAACCCGGCTGACAACCGATGACCAGACGTTATGATCCGCCCAACCAAATCAAGGGAGGTTACAATCATGACGACAGACAATCCGGGTTTCGCCACGCTGGCGGTCCATGCCGGAGCCCAGCCGGACCCGACGACGGGTGCACGGATCACGCCGATCTACCAGACCACAGCCTATGTCTTCAATGACGCCGACCATGCTGCGGCACTGTTCGGGCTGAAGCAGTTCGGCAACATCTACACCCGCATCATGAACCCGACTCAGGCTGTGCTGGAGGAGCGCGTCGCGGCTCTGGAAGGCGGTACCGCGGCATTGGCGGTCGCCTCGGGTCACGCAGCCCAGATGCTGGTGTTCCATACGCTGATGCAGCCGGGCGATAACTTCGTTGCGGCAAAGAAGCTCTACGGCGGCTCGATCAATCAGTTCGGTCATGCCTTCCAGAACTTCGGCTGGCAGGTTCGCTGGGCCGATCCCGCCGATCCGGAAAGTTTCGCTGCCCAGATCGATGATCGCACGCGTGCCATCTTCATCGAAAGCCTTGCCAATCCGGGCGGCACCTTCGTCGATATCGCCGCAATCGCCGATGTCGCCCGCCGTCATGGCCTGCCGCTGATCGTCGACAACACCATGGCGAGCCCCTATCTCGTTCGCCCCCTCGAACATGGTGCGGATATCGTGGTCCATTCGGCAACGAAGTTCCTCGGCGGCCACGGCAATTCGATGGGCGGCATTATTGTGGATGGCGGCACGTTCGACTGGTCGCAGTCCGACAAGTTTCCGATGCTGTCGAAGCCGCGGTCGGAATATTCCGGCGTCGTCCTGCACCAGACCTTCGGCAACTTCGCCTTCGCTATCGCCTGCCGCGTGCTTGGCCTTCGCGACCTCGGCCCCGCGATTGCGCCGATGAACTCATTCCTGCTTCTCACCGGCATTGAGACGCTACCGCTGCGCATGCAGCGTCATTGCGAAAATGCCCTGCGGGTGGCGACCTGGCTGAAGCAGCACCCCAAGGTGGCGTGGGTCAATTACGCCGGCCTGCCCGACGATCCGAACCATGCCCTGCAGCAGCGTTATTCACCGAAGGGCGCCGGCGCGGTCTTTACTTTCGGCGTGAAGGGCGGCTATGCCGCGGGCAAGGCGCTTGTCGAGGGACTGCAGCTCTTCTCGCACCTTGCCAATATCGGCGACACCCGCTCGCTGGTCATTCACCCGGCCTCCACCACCCATGCCCAGCTTTCCGAGGAACAGCAGATTGCGGCCGGTGCCGGGCCGGATGTCGTGCGTCTGTCGGTCGGCATCGAGGACGCCGAGGACATTATCGGCGATCTTGAGCAGTCACTCGCCAAGGTCTGATCAAAGCAACCGCGCCGTAGCTCCGGGGCTGCGGCGCATCGGAGAACCAATGACGAATTCCCTGACATTCGACCTCACCGGCATCGAACCGGAGGAGGGCGCACCCGCTGCCGACCAGATCATTGCCGGCGATCCCCGTTTCACCACCTGGAACATCGAGGATCGCGACGATTCGCTGTTTTCCGGCGTCTGGCAGGCGACGCCGGGCAAGTGGAAGGTTTCCTACGACGAATGGGAATATTTCCATATCCACGAGGGCCATTCGATCCTCACCGAGGATGGTTGCGAACCGATCCACCTGAGGGCGGGTGACCGGTTGATCGTGCGGCCGGGCCTTAAGGGCACCTGGGAGGTCATCGAGACGACCCTCAAGGACTACGTCATCAAGCTCTGAGGGCTGAAACGATCAGGTCGCGCCGTCAGCGCAGCAACATGCTGATCAGCGGCGCGGCCAGAACATTGACGAGACCGACCAGTACCATCACGAGGCCGGCAATCGAGCCTTCCTCCGAGCCGATCTGGTGGGCCTTCGCCACGCCCGCCCCATGGGCGCCCATGCCGAAAAGAGCTCCGCGGGCAAGCGTCGAGCGGATCGGCAGGAAGCGCAGCAGGGTTTCGCCCAGCGCCGCACCGCAGACCCCCGTGATAACCACGAAGATGGCCGTCAGATCCGGCACGCCGCCGATGTCCTGAGAAATGGTCATGGCGAAGGGCGTGCTGATCGAGCGTGGCAGCAGGCTGAGACGCAATGCGCCGTCGATGCTCAGCAGGCTCGCAAGAGCCCATGCCGTCAGCATTGCGGTGGTGCTGCCGACGACCACGCCGAAGGCCAGTACCGGCCAGTAGCGACGGATCGTATGGCGTTCCTCGAAGATCGGGATCGCGAAGGCAACCGTCACGGGGCCGAGCATGGCGACCAGCCAGTGTGTGGCGTGGATATATTCCGCATAATTGGCCCGCAGCAGCAGGGCGAGCGCAATCAGCGCCATCGGCGTGACGATCAGCGGCGAAAGCCAGCTTTGCGGCCAGCGCCGGTAGATCACCTTCGAGACGATGTAGAAGAAGATGGTGGCTGCTGACCAGAAGGCGGTCAGCAGGGCGGGATTACTGGCGAAGGGCACGGTCGCCTCCATGGGCGAGCATGAAGCGATAACCGACATCGACGGCAATCGCGGTGGAAGCCATGACGGCAATCGTGCCGCCCAGAATGACCGCAAGAACCTTGAGGCCGAGAAGACCGATGAATTCCTGGTGATCAAGCACGGCAAGAACCGCCGGAACGAAGAAAAGCAACATTTCCGCAAGCAGCCAGCGCGCGCCGTTGCGCATGCTGGCCGGCCGCAGGCGCCCGCTCGCCAGAAGCAACAGCACCATCGCCATGCCGATGACGCCGCCGGGGACCGGTAGCGACAGCAGACGCACGACCGCTTCTCCAGCCAGCCAGAAGGCCGCGATGATGGCGATCTGCACCAGACGGTTCGAGTGCAGCTGACGGCGGAGGAGGAGGGCGATGTTGCGGGATGACATTTTCAGCACCTTGTATGGTTGCTGGAAATATAGGCGTTATTGTGCTATGAGCAAAATGAATTGATGTTATAGAAATAAGTCCGAATTGGAATAATCATGGAGATCCGCACGCTTCGCGCCTTTGTCGAGGTCATTCGTCAAGGCGGCTTTTCCCAGGCGGCCCGGACGGTGTTCATTACCCAGTCCGCAGTGAGCAAGGCGGTCCGCCAGCTCGAGGAAGAACTGGGTTTTGAGCTGATCGACCGGGCCGGCCACAAGGTTGCGCTGACGGATGCGGGCGAGATCGTGTTTCGCCGCGCCCAGACCATGCTGGCGCAACGCGAGGACCTTCTGGCCGAACTGTCCGAGCTGCGTGGCCTGCGCCGCGGACGCCTGCAACTCGGGCTTCCTCCGATTGGCAGCGACGCACTCTTCGCACCTCTCTTCGCCATCTATCGCAGCCGCCATCCCGAAGTGGAGATCCAGCTTGTCGAGCATGGCAGTCGTAAGCTGGAGGAACTGGTGATGACAGGGGAGGTGGAGCTTGGTGCTTCGCTGTTGCCGGTGCCGGATCGTTTCGAATGGCAGGAGGTGACGCGCGAACCGCTGCACGTCCTCGTTCCGGAAGATCATCCGCTTGCAAGACAGGAGGGCGTTGCCCTTCATGACCTCCAGTCCATGCCGTTCGTCCTGTTCGATGCCGGGTTCGCCCTCAATCCGATCATTCTCGATGCCTGCAAGGAGACCGGATTCGATCCGGTGATCGCGGCCCGCAGCGGACAGATCAACTTCATCGTCGAACTGGTCGGGGCAGGTCTCGGTATCGGCTTCCTGCCGAGGATGATTGCCGAACGGCGCGTTCGTCCGGGTGTCGCCCATATTCCGGTGCATTCGCCACAGATGGACTGGCATATGGCCTGGGTCTGGCGGCGTGGCGGCTATCTGTCCTTCGCGGCGAAGGCATGGCTGGAACTCGCCCGTTCAGCAGACATGCCTCCGGCACCCTGAGCCACGCTTGTCTATGTCACTGGATCGCTATCCCTCGGTGGTCTCCGCGTCTCTTTGATGTCGAGAGTATTGCGTTTTGTCAATGCACGGGTATATACCCGCATAATGATGAAATCCTCCTGCTACTGCATCGCGCTCCGTAATGCCTCCCGGCGCCTCACGTCATTGTATGATGAGGCGCTGGCGCCGCTTGGCATCAATGTTACGCAGTTCAGTCAGTTGAGAAACATCGGGCGTTTCCAGCCGGTTTCCCTGACTGATCTGGCGAAGAAGATGGAACTCGACCGTTCGACCGTCGGTCGCAACACCAAGATCCTTGAGCGCATGGGTCTCGTGGCTGCTGCGCCGGGGGAGGATCACAGGGAGAATATCCTTACTTTGGCGGAGAAGGGTGAGGCTCTGCTGGAGCAGGCTCTGCCGATCTGGGAAGGGGTCCAGGCGCGCATCTCAAGGAGGCTGGGGCCGGACGGTCTTGAAGGGATCGTGTCGGCGCTTGATACGATAATTGATGGTTTAGCTAATTAACGAAATATGGAAATGAATTGCGCGCTTGCTCGACAGGCTGCAACCACAGGAGAACGACCTTGATCTCAGCCAGACTGGCCAATTACCTGGCGGCACGTAACATCCATTACGGATGGGTCGTTGCCGGGATTACCTTCCTCACCATGCTCGCGACCGCGGGCGCCATGGGATCGGCCGGTGTCCTGATCGCGCCGCTCAGCCGTGAATTCGGTTGGACCACGGAGGAAGTCTCCTCTGCTATGGCAATCCGCCTCGCGCTCTTCGGATTGCTCGGGCCGTTCGCCGCTGCTCTGATGAACCATTTCGGCATGCGCGTCGTGATCGGCGTGGCTCTCACGCTGATCGGTGGCGGTATTCTCCTGTCCTTCCGCATGACGGAACTCTGGGAAATGGTCGTGCTCTGGGGCATCGTGGTCGGGGTTGGCACCGGCATGACAGCGCTCGTTCTTGGCGCAACCGTCGCCACCCGGTGGTTCCATGCGCGCCGTGGCGTCGTCGTGGGCCTGATGACGGTCAGTAATGCAACAGGTCAGCTTATCTTCCTGCCGCTGCTCGCAAGCCTCACGGAGGCCTATGGCTGGCGTGTTGCCCTGTCGCTCAACGTTGCGGTGCTGGCGCTTGCCATGGTGATCGTGCTGGCGCTGATGCGCAACTATCCCGCCGATCTCGGTCTGGCGCCTTATGGCAGCCGTGAACTGCAGCCGGCCCCCATCCGCTCGGCGCGACTGTCGTCTCTTCTCGTGGCGCCGGTTGCCGCCCTGCGCGAAGCCTCGGTGAAGCCGGTATTCTGGATCCTGTTCTTCACCTTCTTTGTCTGCGGTCTCTCCACTAACGGCCTGATTCAGACTCACTGGATTTCGATCTGTGGCGATTATGGTGTGGCAGCGGTCAGTGCCGCCGGCATGCTGGCGATGATCGGTATCTTCGACTTCATCGGCACGCTCGGTGCCGGCTGGCTGTCCGACCGTTTCGACAATCGCTGGCTGCTCTTCTGGTTCTACGGCCTGCGCGGCCTTTCGCTGATCTTCCTGTCTGCCTCGGGCTTCGACTATGTAACGCTATCGATCTTTGCCGTTTTCTACGGTCTGGACTGGGTTGCCACGGTGCCGCCGACGGTCAAGCTCACAGTGGAGAATTTCGGTCGCGACAAGGCGAACATCGTGTTCGGCTGGATCTTCGCTGCCCATCAGCTTGGCGCCGCAACTGCCACTTTCGGGGCAGGCTATATCAGGACGGATTACGAGACCTTCCTGCCGGCCGTCTACATCGCCGGTTTCATGTGCCTGTTGGCGGCCCTGTCGGTTCTTGCGATCGGCAAGACCGTCCGCCACGATACGGTCGTTCAGGCAGCCCAATGATCGTGGAGGACCTCGTCTACCAGGCGAGGTCCAGCCGCTCCAGCCCATGGAAGTGATAGACGTCCTTCACCCGTGGAGGAGCGACGATCCGCATACCGGGCAGCCGATGAAACAGCAGCGGCAGTACGATGTTGAGCTCGAGGCGCGCCAGCGGCGCGCCGATACAGAAATGGATACCCGCGCCGAAGGAGAGGTTCGGCGCCTCGTCGCGCTCCGGCCGGAAGGCCAGCGGATCCGAGAATTTCAACGGATCGAGATTGGCGGCGGCAAGGATCATGCTCACCTTGTCGCCGCGCTTGAACGACACACCGTCGATTTCCGCCGGCTCCAGGCAATAACGTTGGAAGATGTGGACAGGAGCGCAGATGCGCAGCGTCTCCTCTACTGTTCTTTCGGTCGCCTTCTCGTCGCGGAACATCTCGGCAGGGGAGAGGCCGCTTTCAAGGATGACGCGAACCGAATTGCCGATCTGATGCACCGTAGCTTCATGGCCGGCATTCAGCAGCACAATCGTGGTCGAGATAAGCTCGTCCTCGGTGAGGTACTGCCCCTTGTGCGCGGTGTGGATCATGTGGCTGAGGAGATCGTCCTGCGGATTGGCGCGACGCTCCGCGATCATGCTGCGCACATAGTCGGCGAATTCCTGTGCCGAGCGATCGGCTGCTTCCTCGTCGGCACGGGTGCGCTTGAACATGTACATGCCCACGTAGTCGTGGGACCACTTGAGCAGTTGGGGGCCCATCTCCTCGGGAATGCCGATCATGCGGGCGATCATGGTCACCGGAATGATATCGGCGAAGGAGGAGAGCAGTTCTGTCTTGCCATCCTTCTCGAAGGCGTCGATCAGCCGGTTGGCAAGCTCCTCGATCTCCGGCTTCATCTTCTCAACGTGCCGCGAGACGAAGGCGCGATTGACGAGCGTCCTCAGCCGGGTGTGCTCCGGCGGTTCCAGTTCCAGAAGGGAGTGAGCCTCCGCGGCGTCGAAATGGCGCGTGTGGTCGGCAGGCTTGGGCATGCCGAGTTCTTCGCGGGTCGCGATGTGCAGGATCTGCCGGCCGAAACGCCGGTCGCGCAACAGCGCGTTCACCGTGTCGTAGCCGGTCACGAACCACTGCTTCTGCTCCTCCCAGTAGAAGGTCGGACATTCGGCATGCAGCGCCGCGTAGACCCGGTTCGGATCGGAATAGAAAGCCGGATCGCGGCCGTCGAGGCTGACGCGGCGTGAAGCCTTGTCGATGGAAAGGAAGGGCAGGTCGGTCATGGGGAAATTATCTATCTAATCCGAGGCTTGGCCGGAAGGGGGCGTGTTCAGGAGCGGTAAAGATCCTGTTGCGAGGAGGCGACTGTCTGCAGGCGTCGCAATGCTGCGACCTGCCTGTCCGCCTGCTCGTCAATGGCTTGAGGTGTCGACGAAGGAACGCAGAGTACCTTCTCGCCGGTCAAGACGGCCGTGCGGTTTCTTCCCCGTGCCTTGGCCTTGTAAAGCGCGCGGTCCGCGCCACTCATCAGGCGGTCGAAATCCGCTTCCGCAGCAGGCAGGGTGGTAATGCCGATGCTCACCGTGGCGCGGATGATCTGGCCACCGAAGGCGACCGGTTTGTCCGCGACGGTACGCCGGATTGCCTCAGCCACCAGAACCGCGTCGTGCATGCTGGTAACATCCAGCAGGGCGGCGAATTCCTCGCCGCCGCTGCGGCCAAAACAGGCATTAGAGGGCATCAGCGATCGGCAGGACTGCGTAAAGCTCGTCAGCACAGCGTCCCCGGCCTGGTGTCCGTGACTGTCGTTGATCTTCTTGAATCGGTCGAGGTCGAACACCAGCAACGCGACGTTGCGTTTCGTCTCACCGGCGCGGTTGCGAATGGTTTCGAACTCGTCGAGCAGTCCTCGCCGGTTGAGGGCGCCGGTCAGCGGGTCGGTCAGCGCAAGCATTCGCAGCCTGTCGGCGGAGCGGTCCATCAGGATTTTTGCCAGAACGGCGATGGAGCCCACGAAACCAACAATGCCGGCAATCCCCACCAGACCGCTGATCGAAATCTCCTTGAAGTTGGCGGGGTTGTTTATCGCTACAGCCACAGCAAACCCGAGATTCAGCACCCCCTGTGTAAGCCAGATGCCAATCAGCGCCTTGCGATGGCGATCGGAACTGAAGCGGGCGGTCGTCACCACGGCAGCCATCATCAGGTAGCCCGTCGCCGCAGCGACGTCATAAAGAGCCACCCGATAGGCGAAGGTTTCCCGCACGATAGGCAGGAGATTTCCGGCGACCCAGATGAGGCTCGGTATCGCTGCGATGGAGAGGGGCGGACGTGTGTCAAGGTAGCGCACACCAGACAGCCAGAAACCGTAGGCCGAAAGCGCGGTAAAGTTCGCGACGTGGATCGAGACGAAGTCAGGGATCTGTCCGCGGAAAGTGACGAGCACGATACCGGTCGCATGTGCCGCGAAGCCCAGCGCGAACATCAGGTAGTGTTTTTCGCTGCGCGCCCGCAACCAGACCACGGTCAGCAGCATCGCCAGCGTGCCGGCTTCTGTCGCCCAGAGGAGGAACGCCGTTTTGACATCGAGCACAGTGGTCGATCCTGAATTGGTTTTTTGAGAATATGACTTCAAAGTGATGAAGACAGGTTAATCAGTTCCTACGAAAACGGCGATGCCATGGCCGTCCCCAGTTTTTCTATCCCCGTATTGAACGTTACCGAACGTTCACCATATGAGCCGTTTCTTGTGAAGTGGCTTCCCAGGCATTCGGAAAGATTAGGAAATTTGCCGCAAAAGCCTTACGCCGACGGCAGAGACCAGCGCTTGACGATTAAGGATATCCGAAGCTCGCGTCTTGAAGTCGAGGGTGCGGACACTCTATGTAGGGATTGACAGATATTACGTGATTCCCGCCGCGCATCGAGTGTTCGGGGAACAGGCTGACAAAGGACGGACATGAGAAATCCAGTTGATACCGCCATGGCTCTGGTGCCGATGGTCGTGGAGCAGACCAATCGCGGCGAACGCTCCTACGACATCTTTTCCCGCCTGCTGAAGGAACGCATCATCTTCCTCACTGGGCCGGTCGAAGACACCATGGCTTCGCTCGTCTGCGCGCAATTGCTGTTTCTCGAGGCCGAGAACCCCAAGAAGGAAATCGCCCTCTACATCAATTCGCCGGGCGGCGTCGTGACCGCCGGCATGGCGATCTATGACACCATGCAGTTCATTCGCCCTGCAGTCTCGACGCTTTGCATCGGTCAGGCTGCATCCATGGGCTCGCTTCTGCTCGCTGCCGGCGAGAAGGGCATGCGTTTTGCGACGCCGAATGCACGCATCATGGTTCACCAGCCCTCGGGCGGCTTCCAGGGCCAGGCTTCGGACATCGAACGCCATGCTCGTGACATCATCAAGATGAAGCGTCGCCTGAACGAAGTTTACGTAAAGCACACCGGCCGCACTTATGAAGAAGTAGAGCAGACGCTTGATCGTGACCACTTCATGGAGGCCGGCGAGGCGAAGGACTGGGGTCTGATCGACAAGATCCTGACCTCGCGCCAGGAAATCGAGGGCGTGCCGGCAGCCTGATGCTCCGTTGCGATATGATCACGACTGCAATGAACTGAAGCGGTCGTGATCACGTAAGGGGTTTAATCTGGCTGCGAAAGCGCTAATAGTAACTATTAAGGCTGTGTTGAATTTTTATGACATAGCTTGCGGTCTGTGGGGTTTCGTTGCCGCCGGTTCTGGTTTGTGGGTCGTGTGGACCGGCTAGTACCTCTTAGGATCGAATGAGCCTGGGGCCGAAGGGCGATCAGCGCCGGGCGTAGAGAGTGACCGCCCTCCGTCGAGGCGGAGGGGCGGCGTGCTGGAAGGATGAAGATATGAGCAAGGTCAGCGGTAGCAACGGCGGTGACTCCAAGAATACCCTTTATTGTTCCTTCTGCGGCAAGAGCCAGCACGAGGTCCGCAAGCTGATTGCCGGCCCGACGGTGTTCATCTGCGATGAATGCGTCGAATTGTGCATGGACATCATCCGCGAGGAGAACAAGAGCTCCATGGTGAAGTCCCGTGACGGCGTTCCGACGCCGCAGGACATCATCAAGATTCTCGACGAATACGTGATCGGCCAGAAGCAGGCCAAGAAGATCCTCTCCGTCGCGGTGCACAACCATTACAAGCGCCTCTCGCACGCCTCCAAGGGCGGAGAGGTCGAGCTTGCGAAGTCGAACATCCTGCTCGTCGGCCCGACCGGCTGCGGCAAGACCTATCTTGCCCAGACGCTCGCGCGCATTATCGACGTGCCGTTCACCATGGCTGATGCCACGACGCTGACCGAAGCCGGCTATGTCGGTGAGGACGTCGAGAACATCATCCTGAAGCTTCTGCAGGCGGCTGACTACAACGTCGAACGTGCCCAGCGCGGCATCGTCTACATCGACGAAGTGGACAAGATCTCCCGCAAGTCGGACAATCCGTCCATCACACGCGACGTGTCGGGCGAGGGCGTGCAGCAGGCGCTCTTGAAGATCATGGAAGGTACGGTTGCCTCTGTGCCGCCGCAGGGCGGCCGCAAGCATCCGCAGCAGGAATTCCTGCAGGTCGACACGACGAACATCCTGTTCATCTGCGGCGGTGCCTTCGCAGGTCTCGACAAGATCATCTCCGCGCGTGGAGAAAAGACATCGATCGGCTTCGGTGCGACCGTGTCGTCTCCGGACGACCGGCGTGTCGGCGAAGTGCTGCGCGAACTGGAGCCGGAAGATCTGGTCAAGTTTGGCCTGATCCCGGAATTCATCGGTCGTCTGCCGGTTTTGGCGACGCTGGAAGACCTTGACGAGGACGCCCTCATCCAGATCCTGTCCGAGCCGAAGAATGCGCTCGTCAAGCAGTACCAGCGCCTGTTCGAGATGGAAGACGTCGAGCTGACCTTCCACGAGGACGCCCTGCGCGAGATCGCCCGCAAGGCGATCGTCCGCAAGACCGGTGCCCGCGGCCTGCGCTCGATCATGGAAAAGATCCTGCTCGACACCATGTTCGAACTGCCGGAACTGGAAGGCGTTCGCGAAGTCGTCATTTCCGACGATGTCGTCAACGGCAATTCCCGGCCGCTCTACATCTATGCCGACCGTCAGGAAGAAAAGGCCAACGCCTCGGCTTGACCGCGACGGATTGAAATTGCCATTGAGGCCCGCCCTTGTGGCGGGCCTTTTTCGTTTCCGAAGCTGTTTTCCAGTGTTGTTTTGATCCGTGGCCTCAGCCGCTACCGTAAATCGTTAATACGCCGGTTTTCGCCGGCCACGGCTTGGGTTAGAAAAGAACGAAGTGCTTCGCTCGCGGCAGCTGCCGCAGATCGGATCGCCGGGCTGGCCGCTCGTCTCGCGTCGGGCCAGACCAACGGGTTATTTGTAGGTTTGGGCCACTGACTGTAATATCATCGTCACATTGTCGGTGGCGGTGCACGGGCGGCAGGCTTGAATTCGCGTTCTGAGAACTCCATTTCTTGGAGGAGCAAGAAGTATGCCTGTCGCCTTCGGGGTATGGCATTTGGTCCCGGGCTTGCCTGGGACATCGGAAAGGAAGTGAAATGTCGAAAACGTCTGCAGCAAACGAGAGCAATATCTATCCCGTATTGCCTCTGCGCGACATCGTGGTTTTCCCACACATGATCGTGCCTTTGTTCGTCGGGCGCGAGAAGTCCATTCGCGCTCTCGAAGAGGTCATGGGCTCCGACAAGCAGATCATGCTGGCGACCCAGATCAACGCCGGCGATGACGATCCGGAACCCTCCGCCATTTACGAGGTCGGGACCGTCGCCAACGTTCTTCAGCTCCTGAAGCTGCCGGATGGCACCGTCAAGGTGCTGATCGAGGGCAGGGCGCGTGCCCGCATCGACACCTACACCGCGCGTGAAGAGTTCTACGAGGCAACGGCGCAGGTTCTCGCTGAGCCGGCCGAAGACGCCGTCGAGATCGAGGCTCTGTCCCGCTCGGTCGTCTCCGAGTTCGAGAACTACGTCAAGCTGAACAAGAAGATCTCGCCGGAAGTCGTTGGCGCCGCGAGCCAGATCGAGGACTACTCGAAGCTGGCGGATACGGTCGCATCGCACCTGTCGATCAAGATCACCGAGAAGCAGGAGATGCTCGAGACCGTCAGCGTCAAGCAGCGTCTCGAAAAAGCCCTCGGCTTCATGGAAGGCGAAATCTCCGTCCTTCAGGTCGAAAAGCGCATCCGTTCGCGCGTCAAGCGCCAGATGGAGAAGACCCAGCGCGAGTATTACCTGAATGAACAGATGAAGGCGATCCAGAAGGAACTCGGCGACGGCGAGGATGGCCGTGACGAGATGGCCGAGCTGGAAGAGCGCATCTCCAAGACCAAGCTGTCCAAGGAAGCCAAGGAAAAGGCCGATGCGGAACTGAAGAAGCTGCGCCACATGAGCCCCATGTCGGCGGAAGCGACGGTTGTTCGCAACTACCTCGACTGGCTGCTGGGCCTGCCCTGGGGCAAGAAGTCCAAGGTCAAGGTTGATCTGAATGCCGCCGAGAAGATCCTCGATGAGGATCACTTCGGTCTGGACAAGGTCAAGGAGCGCATCGTCGAATATCTCGCCGTTCAGGCTCGTGCGACCAAGATCAAGGGCCCGATCCTTTGCCTCGTCGGCCCTCCGGGCGTCGGCAAGACCTCGCTCGCCAAGTCGATCGCCAAGGCGACCGGCCGCGAATATGTCCGCATGGCGCTCGGCGGCGTGCGTGACGAGGCCGAGATCCGTGGTCACCGCCGCACCTATATCGGTTCGATGCCCGGCAAGATCGTGCAATCGATGAAGAAGGCCAAGAAGTCCAACCCGCTCTTCCTGCTCGATGAAATCGACAAGATGGGCATGGATTTCCGTGGCGATCCGTCGTCGGCTCTGCTCGAGGTGCTGGATCCGGAACAGAACTCCACCTTCATGGATCACTACCTGGAAGTGGAATACGACCTGTCCAACGTGATGTTCGTCACCACGGCCAACACGCTGAACATCCCGGGCCCGTTGATGGACCGCATGGAGATCATCCGCATCGCCGGTTACACGGAAGATGAAAAGCGGGAAATCGCCAAGCGGCACCTGCTGCCCAAGGCCATCAAGGAACATGCGCTGCGTCCGGAAGAATTTTCGGTCAGCGACGATGCGCTGATGGCCGTGATCCAGCAGTACACCCGCGAAGCCGGTGTCCGTTCCTTCGAGCGCGAACTGATGAAGCTCGCCCGCAAGGCGGTCACCGAGATCATCAAGGGCAAGGTCAAGTCCGTCGCCGTTACAGCCGAGAACATTCACGACTATCTTGGCGTGCCGCGCTTCCGGCATGGTGAAGCCGAAGGCGAGGATCAGGTGGGTATCGTTACCGGTCTGGCCTGGACTGAAGTCGGCGGCGAACTGCTGACCATCGAAGGCGTAATGATGCCGGGCAAGGGCCGCATGACGGTTACCGGCAACCTGAAGGACGTCATGAAGGAGTCGATTTCGGCTGCCGCATCCTATGTCCGCTCGCGGGCTGTGGATTTCGGTATCGAACCGCCGCGGTTCGACAAGAGCGATATCCACGTGCACGTTCCGGAAGGCGCAACGCCGAAGGACGGTCCGTCCGCCGGTATCGCCATGGCGACTGCAATCGTCTCGATCATGACCGGCATTCCGGTTTCCAAGGATGTCGCCATGACGGGTGAAGTTACCCTTCGCGGTCGCGTCCTGCCGATCGGCGGTCTCAAGGAAAAGCTGCTTGCCGCTCTGCGCGGCGGCATCAAGAAGGTTCTGATCCCGGAAGAAAACGCCAAGGATCTGGCTGACATTCCGGACAACGTGAAGAACAACCTCGAGATCGTTCCGGTATCGCGGATGGGCGAAGTCATCAAGCACGCCCTGGTTCGTGTACCTGAACCGATTGAATGGGACGGAACCGTTGAAACTCCGGCAATCGGCACCGTGGAAGGGGTCGATGAAACCGGCGCTTCCTTGGCACATTGAGGCTCTTTTGCCTTAATCTTGCCAAATTGACACATCGAACGGAAAAAGGCTGGCATTTTTGCCAGCCTTTTTTGTGCAAACTCCCTGAAACGTCTTGTTTTCCGGGCGATTGCGGTGCTTTTCAGTTGCGTAGGGCAGATGCTTACGTATTGTCCGCCCGACTTATCCATTGAGTCGTTTCATACCAGTCAGAAAGGGTGGAAACATGAACAAGAACGAACTCGTATCCGCGGTCGCCGAAAAGGCCGGCCTCACCAAGGCCGATGCAGCTTCCGCCGTCGACGCCGTTTTCGAAACGGTTCAGGCAGAGCTGAAGACCGGCGGCGATGTTCGCCTCGCTGGCTTCGGTGCTTTCACCGTTGCTCGTCGCGAAGCCTCCAAGGGCCGCAACCCGTCGACCGGCGCTGAAGTCGATATCCCGGCTCGCAACGTTCCGAAGTTCACGGCCGGCAAGGGCCTGAAGGACGCTGTAAACAGCTAATCAGCTGGCTACCTTCGCTCGGATGGAGCGAAGACTTGGCATCGCAATTTGAGCCCGGCCTCGTGCCGGGCTTTTCCGTTTCAGCGGCTTGCCTGCCGGTGCATGCTGGCGTATCGATCCAATCGCCGGTTTCCAGACGGAGGTCGGCATTCGTTCTCAGGGCGGGGTGAAAATCCCCACCGGCGGTAAGGGGTTCAGTTCCCAAGCCCGCGAGCGCCTTCCGAAGCCCAAGGCATCGGAAGGGTCAGCAGATCCGGTGTGACTCCGGGGCCGACGGTCATAGTCCGGATGAAAGAGAATGAGGTATCGGCTGCGTGCCCGGCTTCGGATGATTGGTCCGGGGCAAGGCTCGCGACCGCCTGTCGCCGTGTGCTAAGGCCTCGGCGCGGCAGGTGAGGGGAATGCCTTGTCGCTCCCCGCGCATTTATCCTCATGCGTCCTGATTTGTGTTGGTCTCTTTCTCAAAGGAAGAAAGACATGAATCAGAGCTTCCATGCTCCTCATCGTTCCAGCGCCGTCGCCGGTGCCGCTTTCATGGTGCTTGCGGGCATCGCCTTCGCCATTCTCAACGTCGTCACCCAATGGGTCGCGATGAGCCTCGGCTTTCCGGCGGTTTCCGCTGCCTTCTGGCAATATGCCTTTGCTCTCCTTTTTTCCCTACCTTTGCTTTTCCGGCTTGGGTTCGGATCGTTGAGGACGCGGTATCCTGGTCGTCATCTGGGGCGGGTTATCCTCGCAGCGCTTGGTGTGCAGGCCTGGGTCATCGGGCTTGCCACCGTACCGATCTGGCAGGCCATCGCGCTGGTGATGACCTCTCCATTTTTCATCATCGTCGGCGCGCGTGTCTTCCTCGGAGAAACGGTTGGTCGCAATCGATGGCTGGCGACGCTCGCAGGCTTTTGCGGGGCGATGATTATCCTGCAGCCATGGTCGGATGTATTTTCTCCCGCCGCCTTCCTGCCGGTTCTATCGGCCCTGCTCTGGGGCGGGGCGTCACTGATGATGAAGAACCTGACCGCCCATGAGAGACCGGAGACAATTACGGTCTGGCTGCTCGTGCTGCTGACGCCGATCAATGCCGGACTTGCCGCAGCCTCGGGCTTTGCCGTTCCTGGAGGAATTGTGCTGGCTCTTCTGCTCCTGGCCGGTCTTTTGACCGTGGTCGGGCAACATTTCCTGACGTTGGCCTACAGCACCGCCGATGTGGCCTATGTGCAGCCATTCGACGACCTGAAGCTGCCGCTCAACGTACTCGCGGGCTGGCTGGTCTTTGGTTATGCGCCCGCCGGATACCTCTGGCTCGGGGCAATCCTGATCCTTGGCGCCTCGCTTTTCCTGATGGTCAGCGAGATGCGCCGGGAGCGGGAGCCGTATCGGGAGGAGCGGGGCGAAGAGGATGGTTCGCTGCCTTTGCCCCAATCCTGACAAAATTCGCCAAATGTCATGTGCGTGTCATGCACGTGACGCAAAAGCCTCTTGTTCCTTACTCATGGAAACAGGAGGCCTCCCCATGAAGTATTCCATTTCCCTCGCCGCCTTGACAGCCGCGCTGCTGGCTTCTGTTGCGGCGCCGGCCGCGGCAGACCAGGTTTTCAACCGTATCTCATCCTTCCCCGTCGCCACCAACCTGCCGGCCGACAAGGACAAGCTCTCCACGACTTCGGCTGAAATCATCACGGCGACCGAAGACGGCAACACGCTGATCTATTCCGACAGCCCGCTCGGCGCGATCGGATTTGCCGACATCACCGATGCAAAGGCCCCGAAGGCCGGTAGCGCGTTGATGATGGGCGGCGAGCCGACCTCCGTCGCCGTCGTCGGTGCCAAGGCTCTGGTGGCCGTCAACACGTCGGAAAGCAAGCAGAAGCCGTCCGGCAAGCTCGCCATCGTCGATGTCGCCTCCAAGAAGATCGACGCTACCTGTGATCTCGGCGGTCAGCCTGATTCCGTCGCGATTTCGCCGGACAAGACCTTTGCTGCCATCGCCATTGAAAACGAGCGTGACGAAGAGCTCAACGAAGGCAAGCTGCCGCAGATGCCGGCCGGCGATCTCGTCATCGTCTCGCTGAAGGACGGCGTTGCCGATTGCGCTTCGATCAAGCACGTGACCCTGACCGGTCTTGCCGAAATCGCCCCGGAAGATCCGGAACCGGAATTCGTCTCGGTCAACAATCTCGGCGAAATCGGCCTGACGCTTCAGGAAAACAACCATATCGTCATCATCGACGGCAAGACTGGCGAAGTGAAGAACCACTTCTCGGCAGGCAAGGTCGATCTCGCCGGCATCGACACCAAGAGCGATGGCGCGCTGAAGTTCACCGGCAAGAAGGAAGGCGTCTTGCGCGAGCCCGACGCCTTGAAGTGGCTGGACGATAACCGTCTCGTGATCGCCAACGAAGGCGACTATGAAGGCGGTTCGCGCAGCTTCACCATCTTCGACAAGACCGGCAAGGAACTCTACGAGTCCGGCCCGTCTCTGGAACTCGCCATCGCCCAGATCGGTCACTTCCCGGACAAGCGCGCCAAGTCCAAGGGCGTCGAGCTCGAAGGCCTGGAAGCCGCGACCTTCAACGGCCAGAAGTACTTCTTCGTCCTTTCCGAGCGCGCCTCCATCGCCGCGGTCTACAAGGACACGGGTGCTGAGCCGGAACTCGTGCAGCTCCTGCCGTCGGGCGTTTCGCCGGAAGGCGCCGTCGCCATTCCCGGCCGTAACCTGCTCGCCACCGCCAACGAAGCCGATCTCGGCGAAGACGGTGGTCCTCGCTCGCATGTCATGATTTATGAACTTGCCGAAGGCACGCCCGCTTATCCGATGATCCGTTCCGACATCGTTGACGGCGCTCCGATTGGTTGGGGTGCTCTCTCCGGTCTCGTCGGCGATGCTGAAAAGGCTGGCACGCTCTATGCGGTCAATGACAGCTTCTATTCCTCGCAGCCGACGATCTTCACGATCGACGCGACGCAGAAGCCGGCTGTCATCACGACGGCTCTGCCGGTCACGCGTGGCGGTGCCGCAGCCCAGAAGCTCGACATCGAAGGCATCACGCTGGATGGCAAGGGCGGCTTCTGGCTCGCTTCCGAAGGCGATCCGGCCAAGCTTGTCGGCCACGGCATCTACAATGTCGATGCCAAGGGCGAGATCAAGTCCGAGATCGGCTTCCCGGTCGAACTGCTCGCAGGCCAGACCCGCTTCGGCCTCGAAGGCATCACCTCGATCGGCAAGGGCGACGACCTGACGCTCTGGATGGCCGTTCAGCGCGAATGGAAGGACGACGAGAAGGGCACCGTCAAGCTCGTTTCCTACAACCCGAAGGCCAAGGAATGGGGCGCTGTCAGCTATCCGCTCGAAAAGGCTGAAGACGGCTGGGTCGGTCTTTCTGAAATCACCGCCCATGGCGACTACGTCTACATCGTCGAGCGTGACAATCAGGTGGGCGACAACGCCAAGCTCAAGAAGCTCTACCGCGTTGCCATTGCCGACCTGAAGCCTGCAAAGCTCGGCGACAAGCTGCCGCTGGTGAAGAAGGAAGAAGCCCATGACTTCATTCCGGACCTGAAGAACGCCACGAACGGCTACGTCGTGGACAAGCTGGAAGGCTTTGCCTTCGACGCCGCCGGCAAGGCCTTTGCCGTCACCGATAACGATGGCGTGGACGACAGCTCGGGCGAGACCCTGTTCTTCCCGGTCGACCTGAAGGGCACCAACTGACCCATCGGCGTCCCGATATGAAGAATCAGGAAGGCCGGGTGAGCGATCACCCGGCCTTCCTCAATTTCATGGTACTGAATTTCATACGCTCGAATTCGATGCGCCCGTCCGTTTCAGGAATTCGGCAACAGGCCCGATCAGCAAACCCGGAGCCGAGACATGCGGCGCATGGCCGGTATCCAGCGTTGCCACTTCGGCGCCGGGCACCAGTTCCTGCATCCGACGCTGCAGGTAGATAAACACCGACTGGTCGTCGGTCGCCTCGACATAGAGACGCGGTATCAGGCCGAATCGCTCTGCCGTGAGCGACTGGGCCGACGCCCGCCCGCCTTCCGGCTGCGGAGTGAGCTTTGCCGCTGCGGCGAGCGCCGTCTCACGCGGCAGGTCATTGAGGAAGTGCCGTGCTGCGGCTTCCGCTGGCACGCTGCTGACAAGCCCATCTTCCGACCATACGAGATGAGGCGAGATACCGCCTGCCTCGGGATGTGAGGGCAGGGCTTCCTTCACGATGTCGCCGAAGCCCATGCCCGAAGGTAGCATCATGCCGGCCACATACACGATCCCCGTGATGGCTTCGGGCATTGCCTCGCCAAGGGCGGAAGCGGCGTTGCCTCCACCGGAATGGGCGATCACCGCCACAGGCGCACCGGCAGCCTCGATGAGCGAGCGCAGATGGGAAATGTAGAGACCGAGATTGACCGCTTCCGGCAGCGTATCGTCCGCGCCGTTGCCCGGCAAGTCGACCGGGATCGGCTGGAAACCTGATGCTTCGAGCAGGGGAGCAAACGCCTCCCAGACCCAGGAACCCTGCCACGCGCCGTGGATCAGAAGAACGGGGAGCTTGCGGCTCATGCCTTGCCCGCCGATGCCGGTGCTGCTGCATAGGTACGCTGGTACATGGCTTTCAGGTGATCCTCTACTGTTGTGACGGGGTATTTCGGCTCCTCGCCGGAGGCGAGGCAGTTTGGCAGGCATTCGACCACGTGATCGGGATTGCCGACGAAGAAGAAGGGAATCGAATAGCGCTCGCGGCCGCTCTCGTTGACCACCCGGTGAAGCGTCGAGCGATAGCGGTCATTGGTCCAGCGTGCGATCATGTCGCCGAGATTGACGACGAAAGTGCCGGGAATGGGATCGGCATGGATCCAGCTGTCGCTCGCAGAATCATACACCTGCAGTCCGCCGGCATCATCCTGCAGAAGCAGCGTCAGGCCGCCGAAATCCGTATGCGCGCCGGCACCCTTTTCATTGGGCGCGGCATCCTTCGGCTGCGGAGGGTAGTGCAGCAGGCGGAGCGTTCCGAGCGGCTCGCGCACGAATGCATCGAAGTGATTCTCCGGCAGGCCCAGCGAAAGAGCCATGCCACGCATCAGCCGCTCTCCGAGGTCGGTCATCGCCGCGAAATAGGCCATCATCACCGGCCTGAAACCCGGTTGGTCGGCGGGCCACTGGTTCGGTCCGCGATTGAACCTTCCGGCCACGACGCGTGGATCGTCCATCGGCAGGTCCGGCCCGATGTAATAGCCTTCCTTGAGGTCTGCCGGAGCGCCCGCCTCGAGCGTCTGGCCGCGCATGTGCTCGTAGCCGCGGTTACAGAAGGAATGCACCTTGTCGACGGTCAGCTTTTCCTCGATGGGCCGCTCGAAGAATGCCCTGGATTCGGCAAAGGCCGCATCGATCAGCCCCTGGGGAATGCCATGGCCGGCGCAATAGAAGAAACCCTTGTCGAGGCAGGCCTGTCGCAACGCTTCGCCGACCGCCGCGCGTTTTTCCGCAGAGGATGAGGAGAGACCGGAGATGTCGATGACCGGAAGCGTTGCGGTTTCTACGGAGCGCGCGCCGAGCAAGGATGCGTTCATGGATCTCTCTCCTGTTCGAGTTCGCGCCGACTTTCCTGGAGGGCGTGGGCGCTGGTTTGAACGGGAGGCTATTGCAACGCACCAATGCATTGCAACGGTGGAGGTGGCTATAAAATAGATGGATCCAAAAAATGCCTATGAATTGCGCAATGCGCAACGAGCGGCTGCGGTGAGTGCAACAGAACTGGCATTCAACACGGATCGCCCCTACATGCACAGACCCGGCGAGAAACCGTCGCTTTGTTAACGCGCACCCGGTAGTCTTCGTCCAACTTTTCCACTATGAGACCTCCGACTTGGAAGCAGACCTCTATCCCCCCGTAAAGCAGTTCCTCGAAGGCATGGGATTCGAGGTGAAGGGCGAGATACGAAGCTGCGATGTCGTGGCAATCTCGCAGGATGTGACGGAGCTTGTCGTCATCGGCGAGCTGAAACGCAGCTTCACTCTGGAACTCGTCCTCCAGGCGGTGGAACGCACGACCGTCTGCGATGAGGTCTGGCTCGCTGTCGAGGCTTCCAAGACGGGACGTGGACGGGAGGGCGATGCCCGCGTGAAAAAACTCTGCCATTTCCTGGGATTCGGTCTGCTGACGGTCGCTGCCTCGGGCCGCGTCGACGTCATCGTTGAGCCGGGACCGTGGAAGCCCCGGCGCAACAACAAGCGCCGCTCCCGGATCGTCGAAGAATTCCGCCGCCGCCGGGGCGATCCGATTGCTGGCGGCTCGACCCGCATGCCGCAGATGACGGCCTACCGCCAGCAGGCGCTTGTCATCGCGGAAGTCCTCGCGAGCGGTCCCGCCCGCCCGCGCGACCTCAAGTCGATCGCTCCCGAGGTGGCCAAAATCCTGCAGTCCAATGTCTATGGCTGGTTCGATCGAATCGAGCGCGGGGTTTATGGCCTGAACTCTGCAGGCCATGCCGCGCTCATCGCATGGTCCGATAAGATGCCGAGGAATGACAAGGTGCCGTCGGAGACCGTCTAAGAAGGAAGACTTACGGAGTCGGCATCCTTCGCTAACATTTTCCGGGTTCCACGGTCGGTTTGTGACGCTCCCTGTGTACACACGAATCGCAATCGTCCCTGCGGGATGAAGCGCGCCGATCCGATTGGTCGCGATGAATCACTGCAAACCTCTGTCGAAACCTCAAGCAGTTCGCATGGGGCTGCAGAGTTTCTTGTGATTCCTGGACCGGGCACAGGTGAGCGAGTTGCCAAGCCGCGGGGAGGGTAGGGCTGATGGTGACTGATGACGATTGAGGAGGATTTTCCCGACGCGCATCAAATATCCGGCAGGCGGGTTGAACTGCCGAAATAAATGCTTGGCGGGCTGAGCGTAAACTCAACCAAATCACAATAAGAAGTTTTAAGGGGAAATGGTGGGCGATGAGAGACTCGAACTCCCGACATCCTCGGTGTAAACGAGGCGCTCTACCAACTGAGCTAATCGCCCTTCGCTGACCGGGTTAGTCCCGCCGCGTCGGTGGCCGTGATCTATGCGGATCGCGGAAAAACCGCAAGAGTGTTTGTGAAGTTTTTTTGCTTTTTTTGTGTGTCGCTTGGAGGAGGGATATCAAAAAGCCCGAATTCCGGGGCTTTTTCTTTTATCGAATGGCGCGGTCGTTTTCTTCGTCCACAGGCGGGCGAATTGTCGGCGCAGATAAAATTCGATCTGTCATGGATTTGTCTTCGATCCTGCTTGACACCAATAACCGAACCCCGTAGTTAGCCGCTCATCGAACGGGCCTAGGCCGGTTCGGGAAGGCGGAGACGCCTTTCAAGAAATGCGCGGGTGTAGCTCAGTTGGTTAGAGTGCCGGCCTGTCACGCCGGAGGTCGCGGGTTCGAGCCCCGTCACTCGCGCCATTCTTGAAAAGTATCTTGCTTGTCGAGGCAGGGATGCCGACGTCAAGGCCGGATTGACCAACGGTTGATCCATTCATGCGCGGGTGTAGCTCAGTCGGTTAGAGTGCCGGCCTGTCACGCCGGAGGTCGCGGGTTCGAGCCCCGTCACTCGCGCCATTTTTGTTTTCCTTCATAACTTTATGCTGCTTCGCAATGTGGCTCTCTGGACTTTATTGCGCTGCCGCTTTACACCTCGATGGGCCGCATGATGTATCGCGTGAAAAGCCGGCGCTCGGGCTTGCACAAGCGGGCAGGCTGCGCTAACGACGGCTCGTTGCAACTCTTCTTTCGGCTTGTCGGCCCAGTGCCAAAAATGCCGCCCGGCATTCGAGACAAGCAGGGATGGATATGATGACTGAACTGCTCAGTTCCTACCTTCCGATCGCCATCTTTATCGGTATTGCCCTTGTGATTGGCTTGGCGCTTTTGATTGCGCCGTTCGCCGTCGCCTTCAAGGCTCCCGACTCTGAAAAGCTGTCGGCTTACGAATGCGGCTTCAATGCTTTCGACGATGCCCGCATGAAGTTCGACATCCGCTTCTACCTGGTGTCGATCCTCTTCATCATCTTCGATCTCGAAGTCGCCTTCCTGTTCCCTTGGGCAGTGTCTTTCGGTGACCTCGGCTGGTTCGGCTTCTGGTCGATGATGGTGTTCCTTGGTGTGCTCACCATCGGCTTTATCTATGAATGGAAGAAGGGGGCACTCGAATGGGAGTAGTCCAGTCCAACACGACGCTCGTTGCTCCGCAGGCCAAGGGGATCATCGATCCCAATACCGGCAAGCCGATCGGTAGCGATGATGCTTTCTTCGGTGAGATTAATAATGAACTCGCCGACAAGGGTTTTCTCGTTACTTCGACGGACGAGTTGATCAACTGGGCTCGTACCGGTTCGCTGATGTGGATGACCTTCGGTCTCGCCTGCTGCGCGGTCGAGATGATGCAGCTCTCCATGCCGCGTTATGACGTCGAGCGCTTCGGTTTCGCTCCGCGCGCCAGCCCGCGTCAGTCTGACGTCATGATCGTCGCCGGCACGCTGACCAACAAGATGGCGCCCGCGCTCCGCAAGGTCTATGACCAGATGCCAGAGCCGCGTTACGTCATTTCGATGGGCTCCTGCGCCAATGGCGGCGGCTACTATCACTATTCCTACTCGGTGGTGCGCGGATGCGATCGCGTCGTGCCTGTCGATATCTATGTTCCCGGCTGTCCCCCCACGGCAGAAGCACTGCTTTACGGCGTGCTCCTGCTGCAGAAGAAGATCCGCCGCACCGGAACGATCGAGCGCTAAGCCAAGGGACGCGAAAAGATGAGTGAAGCCCTGAACGAGCTTGCATCCTACCTTTCAGAGGTGCGCGGTGCGCTCATTGCCTCTTCGGAGATTCGTTTCGGCGAACTAAACCTGACTGCAACGCCGGAAAACATCATCGCATTGCTGACCTTCCTGCGCGACGACGTGCACTGCGGTTTCGTCAATCTGATCGATATCTGTGGCGTCGACTATCCGGAGCGGGAAGACCGTTTCGACGTGGTCTATCACCTGCAGTCGCCGCGCCAGAATCTTCGTATCCGCATCAAGGTCGCAACCGGCGAAGACAAGCCAGTACCATCGGCCTGTTCGGTTTTCCCGGGCGCCGACTGGTTCGAGCGTGAAACCTGGGACATGTATGGCGTGCTCTTCACCGATCACCCGGATCTGCGACGTATCCTCACTGACTACGGTTTCGAGGGGCATCCGCTTCGCAAGGACTTCCCGACCACCGGTTTCGTCGAGGTTCGTTATGACGACAACGCCAAGCGCGTCGTCTATGAGCCTGTCGAACTGAAGCAGGAATTCCGGAATTTCGACTTTCTCTCGCCTTGGGAAGGCACGGATTACGTGCTGCCCGGCGATGAGAAAGCGGCCCAGTAAGACGGCGGAAGGTTTGTTGCCATGACTGAACATAACGTCCGCAACTTCAACATCAATTTCGGCCCGCAGCATCCGGCGGCCCACGGCGTTCTGCGTCTGGTACTGGAGCTTGACGGCGAAATCGTGGAGCGCGTCGATCCGCATATCGGCCTGCTGCATCGCGGTACCGAGAAGCTGATCGAGACCAAGACCTACCTGCAGGCATTGCCCTATTTCGATCGTCTCGATTACGTCGCGCCGATGAATCAGGAGCATGCCTATTCGCTGGCAGTGGAAAAGCTGCTCGGCGTCGAGATCCCGATTCGTGGTCAGTTGATCCGCGTTCTCTACTCGGAAATCGGCCGTATCCTGTCGCATCTTCTGAACGTCACGACCCAGGCTATGGACGTCGGTGCGCTGACGCCGCCGCTCTGGGGCTTCGAAGAGCGCGAAAAGCTGATGGTGTTCTATGAGCGTGCCTGCGGCGCGCGCATGCACTCGGCCTATTTCCGTCCGGGCGGCGTGCATCAGGATCTGCCGCACCAGCTCATCGAGGACATCGGCAAGTGGTGCGATCCGTTCCTGAAGACGCTCGACGATATCGACGCGCTTCTGACCGGCAACCGTATCTTCAAACAGCGTAACGTCGACATCGGCGTCGTGGCTCTTGAAGACGCATGGGCTTGGGGCTTCTCGGGCGTCATGGTTCGCGGTTCCGGCGCTGCCTGGGACCTGCGTCGCGCACAGCCCTACGAATGCTATTCGGAACTCGAGTTCGACATTCCGATCGGCAAGAACGGCGACTGCTATGACCGCTATCTGATCCGCATGATCGAAATGCGTGAATCGGTGAAGATCATGAAGCAGTGTGTCAATCGTCTGCTTGGCGATGCGAAGACCGGCCCGGTTTCCTCGCTCGACGGTAAGGTCGTGCCGCCGAAGCGTGGCGAGATGAAGCGGTCGATGGAAGCACTAATCCACCACTTCAAGCTCTACACCGAAGGCTATCACGTGCCTGAGGGCGAGGTTTACGCCGCAGTCGAAGCCCCCAAGGGCGAATTCGGCGTCTACGTCGTCTCCGACGGCTCGAACAAGCCTTATCGTTGCAAGATTCGCGCTCCGGGTTACGCGCACCTGCAGGCCATGGATTTCATCTGTCGGGGGCATCAGCTCGCTGACGTTTCGGCAATCCTTGGCTCGCTCGACATCGTGTTCGGAGAGGTTGACCGCTGATGAAGGTGTGGCTGCTCACGGTTCTCGCTCTGGCTTCCGCCGTTCAGGCGCAGGCTCAGGAAGCGACCGTCTCTTCGAGCAGCTCGACCACCAGCATGGCGGATCTCATCAAGCAGGGCTACGAAATCAGAACCTCCAGCGAAAGCGGTTCGAAGATCATCGTGTTCCTGCAGAAAGACAAGACGGCCTATGCCTGCGAATTCACGTCTCTGACGCGTTCGCGGTGTGGATCCATAAACTGAGACAAGGGGCGAGGAAGTATGTCCGTTCGTCGACTAGCCGAAGAGCAATTCCAGCCGGCAGGCTTTTCCTTCAACGAGGAAAATTCGGTCTGGGCTGATGCAACCATCCGCAAGTATCCCGAGGGTCGCCAGCAGTCGGCGGTCATCCCGCTTTTGATGCGGGCTCAGGAGCAGGACGGCTGGGTGACGCGAGCGGCCATCGAATTCGTCGCTGAAAAGCTTTCCATGCCCTATATCCGGGTTCTGGAAGTCGCGACCTTCTACACGCAGTTCCAGCTGAAGCCGGTCGGTACGCGCGCCCATGTTCAGGTCTGTGGTACCACGCCTTGCATGCTGCGCGGCGCGGAAGACCTTATCAAGGTCTGCAAGAGCAAGATTCACGCCGAGCCCTTCGAGCGCAATGCCGACGGTACGCTTTCTTGGGAAGAGGTGGAGTGTCAGGGCGCCTGCGTAAACGCGCCGATGGTCATGATCTTCAAGGATAGCTACGAAGACCTGACGCCGACCCAGCTCGAGCACATCATCGACCGTTTCCAGGCTGGCAAGGGCTCCGACATCAAGCCGGGCACACAGATCGACCGTTTCAACTCCGCTCCGGCCGGTGGCCTTACCGCCCTGACCGACGCCGACGTCAAGCCGGCGGCAAAGGCGAAGGCTGCGCCTGCCGAAGCTGCACCGGCTGCTGCTGTCGCCGCACCGCAGACCGAAGCTCCTGCGAAGGCTGAAAGCGCTGCTACATCCCAGCCTTCGCTTGACGACAAGAACCGTCCGGCGGGTATCGAAAAGCCCGAAACCCCCGACGATCTCAAGATGATCTCGGGCGTCGGTCCGAAGATCGAAGGCGTGCTCCACAGCATCGGTATCTTTACCTTTGCCCAGATCGCCGGCTGGAAGAAGGCCGAGCGCGAATGGGTCGACAGTTACCTGAAGTTCTCGGGCCGCATCGAACGTGACGACTGGGTCAAGCAGGCCAAGGCGCTCGCCAAGGGTGGCGAAGCCGAATACATCAAAGTTTTCGGCAAGAAGCCGCGGTAAGGGGGTAGGACATGTTGAAGGATCAGGATCGTATCTTCACCAACATCTACGGCCTCAAGGACAAGTCGCTGAAGGGCGCCATGAGCCGTGGCCACTGGGATGGAACCAAGCAGATCCTTGAAAAGGGTCGCGACTGGATCATCAACGAACTGAAGGCTTCGGGCCTGCGCGGCCGTGGCGGCGCGGGCTTCCCGACCGGCCTGAAGTGGTCGTTCATGCCGAAGGAATCCGACGGCCGTCCGCACTACCTCGTCGTCAATGCCGACGAATCCGAGCCCGGCACCTGCAAGGACCGCGATATCCTGCGCCACGATCCGCATACGCTGATCGAAGGCTGCGTGGTCGCGTCCTTCGCCATGGGTGCAAACCATGCGTTCATTTATGTGCGGGGCGAGTTCATGCGCGAGCGTGAAGCTCTCCAGGCTGCCATCGACGAGTGCTACGATGCCGGCCTGCTCGGCAAGAACAACAAGCTCGGCTACGATATCGACATCATCGTTCACCACGGCGCCGGCGCTTACATCTGCGGCGAGGAAACCGCGCTGCTCGAAAGCCTTGAAGGCAAGAAGGGCCAGCCGCGCCTGAAGCCGCCGTTCCCGGCGAACATGGGTCTCTACGGCTGCCCGACGACGGTCAACAACGTCGAATCGATCGCTGTTACCCCGACGATCCTGCGCCGCGGTGCTGGCTGGTTCTCCTCGTTCGGCCGTCCGAACAACGTCGGCACCAAGCTTTTCATGATCTCGGGTCACGTCAACACGCCGTGCACCGTCGAGGAAAGCATGGGCATCTCTTTCCGTGAGATGATCGAGAAGCACGGTGGCGGTATCCGTGGCGGCTGGGATAACCTCCTCGCCGTCATCCCCGGCGGTGCCTCGTGCCCGGTCGTCAAGGCCGAAGACATGATGGACGTCACGCTCGATTTCGACGGTCTGCGCGAGGTCAAGTCCTCCTTCGGCACCGGCGGCATGATCGTCATGGACAAGTCCACCGACATCATCAAGGCCATCTGGCGCATCGCGGCCTTCTTCAAGCATGAGAGCTGCGGCCAGTGCACGCCGTGCCGTGAAGGCACCGGCTGGATGATGCGCGTCATGGAGCGCATGGTGAAGGGCAATGCCCAGAAGCGCGAAATCGACATGCTGTTCCAGGTGACCAAGCAGGTTGAAGGCCACACCATCTGCGCGCTCGGCGACGCAGCGGCATGGCCGATCCAGGGTCTCATCCGGAATTTCCGTCCGGAAATCGAGGCCCGCATCGATCAGTACACCCGCAACGCCATGGCGCATGGCGTTGTCATGGAAGCGGCCGAATAAGGAAGAGCGGCAATGGCCAAGGCATCGGACAAGACTGGAGAAGGGAATGCCGCAGATCCGGCTGACTTCAGCCGTGTCGCCGATGTTCTCAAGGACATGCCGCATGTTCCGCTGCATCCGCTGATGGCCCATCCGGCCGCAGCGCTTGCGGCGGCGACTGCAATCGGTTTCGGTTTGGCCACGCACATGACCAGCGTGTTTCTCGGCTCCCTTCAGGGGGCGGTGGAAGCGACCAACAAGCTGGCCCGCAAGCTTGAGGAAGAAAAGCTTGGCGCCGATGTAGCACCGGCAGCTCCTTCCGAGCCGACCGGGGATGCCTCAGAGGCTGCAGAACCCGTTGTCGTTGCGCGCAAGCCACGCAAGGCTCCGGTCAAGCAGGCTGAGGCGAAAGTGGCTGCGGCTCCCGCTCCCAAGGAGCGCAAGGTGGCCGCCAAGGTGGTGAAGGCTGAAAAACCTGCGGCCGTCGAGCCAGCAGCGAAGGCGCCGAAGGCCGGACGGACTTCCGGCAAGACTGACGATCTGAAGAAGATCGAAGGTATCGGTCCGAAGCTGGAGCAGGTGCTCAATGAAAAGGGCATTCGCCGCTTTGCCCAGCTGGCGGCGTTGGATGCTGCAGCGCTGGAGGCGCTGGACAAGGAAATCGGCCTGGGTGGCCGGGCGGTGCGCGACGATTGGTCTGGTCAGGCGCGCAAGCTCGCAGGCCCAAAGAATTGAGGATCGCGGGACGCTCTTCGTGAGGGTGTCTCGAAGTCCGGTGAGAATGAGGAATATCCGGTTCCGAAAGGGGCTGGAAGAGGGAATAAACGGCGGGACGCCAGTCGAGATTGGATGGTCCCGCTTGCCGGAGCGAAAGCTGCGGTGCAATGCGCACTATGCGTGAGGCAGGAAGGCGAATATGGCAAAGCTGAAAGTCGACGGTAAAGAGATCGAGGTCCCGGATCATTTCACGCTGTTGCAAGCGTGCGAGGAAGCCGGCGCTGAAGTCCCGCGCTTTTGTTTTCATGAACGACTGTCGGTCGCCGGCAACTGCCGTATGTGCCTCGTCGAGGTAAAGGGTGGCCCGCCGAAGCCGGCTGCATCCTGCGCCATGGGCGTGCGCGATATCCGCGGCGGTCCGAACGGCGAGCTGCCGGAAGTCTTCACCAACACGCCGATGGTCAAGAAGGCCCGCGAAGGCGTGATGGAATTCCTGTTGATCAACCACCCGCTGGATTGCCCGATCTGCGATCAGGGCGGTGAGTGCGACCTGCAGGACCAGGCCATGGCCTTCGGTATCGACTCGTCGCGCTACTCGGAAAACAAGCGCGCGGTCGAAGACAAGTATATCGGCCCGCTGGTCAAGACCGTGATGAACCGCTGCATTCACTGCACGCGTTGCGTCCGCTTCACCACCGAAGTTGCCGGCATCGCCGAACTCGGCCTGATCGGTCGCGGCGAGGATGCCGAGATCACCACCTATCTCGAGCAGGCCATGACTTCGGAGCTTCAGGGCAACGTGGTCGACCTCTGCCCGGTTGGCGCGCTGACCTCCAAGCCCTTTGCCTTCACGGCCCGTCCATGGGAACTCAACAAGACCGAATCGATCGACGTCATGGACGCTCTCGGTTCGGCGATCCGCGTCGATACCCGCGGCCGCGAAGTCATGCGCGTCATGCCCCGCGTCAACGAGCAGATCAACGAGGAGTGGATTTCCGACAAGAGCCGCTTCATCTGGGACGGCCTGAAGACCCAGCGTCTCGATCGCCCCTATGTCCGTCGTGACGGTCGCCTGCAGCCAGCCACGTGGGCGGAAGCTTTTGCCGCCATCAAGTCGGCGGTCGCCGCTACCTCTGGTTCGAAGATCGGCGCCATCGCCGGCGATCTCGCCTCCGTCGAGGAAATGTATGCGCTGAAGGCGCTTCTCAATGCGCTCGGTTCGGTCAACACCGACTGTCGCCAGGATGGGACGGCAGTTGATCCGTCGCTCGGCCGCGCAAGCTACCTCTTTAACGCAACGATCGAAGGCATCGAAGCCGCCGACGCGATCCTCATTGTCGGCGCCAATCCACGCTACGAGGCTGCCGTGCTCAACGCCCGCATCCGCAAGCGTTGGCGTCGCGGCGGCCTGCCGATCGGCGTGATCGGCGAAGGCGGCGAGCTGCGTTATCCCTATGAATACCTTGGTGCAGGCACCGAGACGCTGGCCGACCTCGTCGCTGGCAAGAGCGGCTTCGTCGAAAAGCTGAAGGCTGCCAAGAACCCGCTTATCATTGTAGGGCAGGGCGCTCTGGTCGGTGCTGAAGGCGCGACGGTTCTGGCGAATGCTGCAAAGCTCGCTGAAGCCGTCGGTGCGCTCACCGAGGAATGGAACGGCTTCTCTGTACTTCACACAGCCGCTTCGCGCGTCGGTGGCCTCGATCTCGGTTTCGTGCCGGGTGAGGGCGGTGCTGCCGCAGCCGATCTTCTGGCTTCCGCTGATGTTCTCTTCCTTCTCGGCGCTGACGAACTCGATTTCACCCGCAAGGGTGCGAAGTTCACCGTCTATATCGGTAGCCATGGCGACAACGGCGCACATCATGCCGACGTCATCCTTCCGGGCGCGACCTACACCGAAAAGTCGGGCATCTGGGTCAACACCGAAGGACGCGTCCAGATGGGCAACCGCGCTGGCTTCGCACCGGGCGATGCCCGCGAAGACTGGGCTATCATTCGCGCGCTTTCCGACGTGCTCGGCAAGAAGCTGCCCTTCGACTCGCTGACTGCGCTTCGCGCCAAGCTTTATGCCGAATACCCGCATTTTGCCGGTCTCGATGAGATCCTTCCGGGCGCCAGCAGCGAAATTGCCGCAATTGCGAAAAAAGCCGGGCAGATGACGAAATCCGTGTTTGCGTCGCCGGTCAAAGACTTCTATTTGACGAACCCGATTGCACGTGCGTCGGCCGTCATGGCCGAGTGCTCGGCATTGGCCCGCAACAACTTCAAGGCTGCGGCAGAGTAAGGGCAGGGGATCATGGACAACTTCGTTTCCACTTATGTCTGGCCGGCGGCCATCATGATCGGCCAGTCGCTGCTGCTTCTGGTCTGCCTCCTGGTCTTCATCGCATATATCCTGCTCGCAGACCGCAAGATCTGGGCAGCTGTCCAGCTGCGCCGCGGCCCGAACGTGGTCGGTCCCTGGGGGCTGTTCCAGTCCTTCGCCGACCTTCTGAAGTTCGTGTTCAAGGAGCCGATCATTCCGGCAGGCGCGAACAAGGGCGTGTTTCTTCTCGCTCCGCTCGTCACCGTGCTGTTGGCACTGGCCACCTGGGCCGTGGTGCCTGTTGCAGATGGCTGGGTGATCGCCAACATCAACGTCGGCGTCCTGTATGTCTTCGCGATCTCGTCGCTCGAAGTCTACGGCATCATCATGGGCGGTTGGGCTTCGAACTCGAAGTATCCGTTCCTCGGCGCGCTTCGCTCGGCGGCGCAGATGGTGTCCTATGAAGTCTCGATAGGCTTCGTCATCGTCACCGTTCTGCTCTGCGTCGGTTCGCTGAACCTGTCTGACATCGTCTATGCGCAGAAGGACGGTCTCGGCACCATGATCGGCCTGCCGAATTCCTTCCTCGACTGGCACTGGCTGGCCCTGTTCCCGATGTTCGTGGTGTTCTTCATCTCGGCGCTTGCGGAAACCAACCGTCCGCCTTTCGACCTGCCGGAAGCTGAATCCGAACTCGTTGCTGGCTTCATGGTCGAATACGGCTCCAGCCCGTACATGATGTTCATGCTCGGCGAATATGCCGCCATCGTTCTGATGTGCTCGCTGACCACCATCCTGTTCCTCGGAGGCTGGCTGCCGCCGGTCGACGTATGGTTCCTGAACTGGGTCCCGGGCATCATCTGGTTCATCATCAAGGCGACGCTGGTATTCTTCATGTTCGCCATGGTGAAGGCATTCGTTCCGCGCTACCGCTACGACCAGCTCATGCGTCTCGGCTGGAAGGTCTTCCTTCCGATCTCGCTCGCCATGGTGGTCATCGTTGCATTCGTGCTGAAGTTTATGGGATGGGCATGATCATGGCCATCCGTTCACTCGGCAGATTTGGAGGTTGAGATGGCTGGTCTTTCCCAGGCTGTCAGTTCCCTGTTCCTGAAAGAGTTCGTCGGCGCCTTTTTCCTGTCGATGCGCTATTTCTTCCGCCAGAAGGCGACCATCAACTATCCTTTCGAAAAGGGTCCGGTCTCTCCGCGTTTCCGCGGCGAACATGCCCTGCGTCGCTATCCGAACGGTGAGGAACGCTGCATCGCCTGCAAGCTTTGTGAAGCGATCTGTCCCGCCCAGGCGATTACCATCGAAGCCGGCCCGCGTCGAAACGACGGCACCCGCCGCACGGTGCGTTATGACATCGACATGGTGAAGTGCATCTACTGCGGCTTCTGCCAGGAAGCCTGCCCGGTGGATGCGATCGTCGAAGGGCCGAACTTCGAGTTCGCGACCGAGACCCGCGAAGAGCTTTACTTCGACAAACAGCGGCTGCTGGACAACGGCGACCGCTGGGAACGGGAAATCGCGCGGAACCTCGCGCTGGATGCACCGTACCGCTGACAGGCGGCATGACGACGCCTTGGCGGGAACCCGATGGGACGCCGCCATGGCACAGATTTGAAACGGAGTGCGCCGGTGGGGATGCCGGTGGCGCTTTATCGGGCGAAGGGCAGGGGCCCTCGTCCGGGGGAAGATGAAAAGGCACCAACATGGGTCTTCAGGCTCTCTTTTTCTATCTCTTCGCGTTTGTCGCGGTGGCTTCCGCGTTCATGGTCATCTCGGCACGGAACCCGGTTCACTCGGTTCTGTTCCTGATCCTGACCTTCGTGAACGCCGCGGGGCTGTTCCTGCTGACGGGGGCTGAATTCCTCGCCATGATCCTGCTGGTCGTTTATGTCGGCGCGGTCGCGGTTCTCTTCCTTTTTGTGGTGATGATGCTCGACATCGATTTCACCGAGTTGCGGTCGGGCGTGCTGAAATACGCTCCGATCGGCGCGCTGATCGGTCTGGTGGTCGCAGCCGAACTGGTCATCGTGGTCGGCGGTACTGCGATTTCTCCGGCTGCCAAGGATGCGATCACCATGCCGATCCCGGCATTGACGGAGCGCACCAACACTGCCGCCCTCGGCGACGTTCTCTATACAAACTATGTCTATTTCTTCCAGATCGCCGGCCTGGTGCTTCTGGTGGCCATGATCGGCGCCATCGTGCTGACGCTTCGCCACCGTGAAAACATCAAGCGGCAGGATATCTCCCGCCAGGTTGCCCGTACGCCCGAGACCGCCGTCAAGGTGGTCAAGGTCAAGCCGGGTCAGGGCGTCTGAGGCTAGAGAGGTCAAGGAAACAATATTATGGAAATCGGTCTTTCCCACTACCTGACGGTCAGTGCCATCCTCTTCACGCTCGGCGTCTTCGGCATCTTCCTGAACCGCAAGAACGTCATCATCATCCTGATGTCGGTCGAGCTTATCCTGCTGGCGGTGAACATCAACATGGTGGCCTTCTCTTCCTTCCTGAACGACATGGTCGGCCAGGTCTTCGCCCTGTTCATCCTGACGGTGGCGGCCGCGGAAGCCGCGATCGGCCTCGCAATCCTCGTCGTCTTCTACCGCAACCGCGGCTCGATCGCAGTTGAAGACATCAACATGATGAAGGGCTGATACGGCTATGCTTCTCTATAAGGCTATCGTCTTTCTTCCGCTGATCGGATCGATCATTGCCGGCCTGTTCGGCCGCCAGATCGGCGCCAAGGCTTCGGAATACATCACCAGCGGCCTGATGGTGATCGTCGCTATCCTCTCGTGGATCGTCTTCTTCAACGTCGCGCTCGCCCATGGCGAAGGCCATGAAGTGATCAAGGTTTCAGTGCTGCGCTGGATCCAGTCCGGTGGCATCGACGTCGAATGGTCGCTGCGCATCGACACGCTGACCGCCGTCATGCTGGTCGTGGTCAACTCGGTATCGACGCTGGTGCACATCTATTCGATGGGCTACATGCACCACGATCCGCATCGCCCGCGCTTCTTCTCCTACCTGTCGCTCTTCACCTTCGCCATGTTGATGCTGGTGACGTCCGATAATCTGCTGCAGATGTTCTTCGGCTGGGAAGGCGTGGGTCTGGCCTCGTACCTGCTGATCGGTTTCTGGTTCAAGAAGCCATCGGCCAACGCTGCCGCCATGAAGGCCTTCATCGTTAACCGCGTCGGCGACTTCGGCTTCATTCTCGGCATCTCGGGCATTTTCGTTCTCTTCGGCTCGATCAATTTCGAAACCATCTTCGCCGCCGCGCAGACGTATCTGCCGCACGAAGGTGCGGAAGCCGGTGAGGCCGTCATCAACCTCTTCGGCATGAACCTCGACAAGGGCCACGCTATCACTGCCATCTGCCTGCTGCTCTTCATGGGCGCCATGGGTAAGTCGGCCCAGTTCCTGCTGCACACCTGGTTGCCGGACGCGATGGAAGGCCCGACCCCGGTTTCGGCACTTATCCATGCCGCAACCATGGTTACCGCCGGCGTCTTCCTCGTCGCCCGCATGTCGCCGCTGTTCGAACTGTCGCCGGATGCGCTGACTGTCGTCACCCTGATCGGTGCGATCACCGCCTTCTTTGCCGCGACCGTCGGTCTGGTGCAGAACGACATCAAGCGCGTCATCGCCTATTCGACCTGTTCTCAGCTTGGTTACATGTTCGTGGCACTTGGAGTAGGGGCCTACGGCGCTGCCGTGTTCCACCTGTTCACGCACGCCTTCTTCAAGGCCCTCCTGTTCCTTTGTGCCGGCTCGGTCATCCATGCCGTCGATGGCGAGCAGGACATGCGCTACATGGGCGGCCTGCGTCCGCACATCAGGGTGACCTTCCTGATGATGCTGATCGGTACGCTCGCCATCACCGGCGTCGGCATTCCGTTCACTCCGATCGGTTTCGCCGGTTACTTCTCGAAGGACGTAATCATCGAGGCGACTTATGCTTCGCATTCGCCGCTCTCGGGCTTTGCCTTCACGCTGCTGGTCATCGCCGCTCTGTTCACGAGCTTCTATTCCTGGCGACTGATGTTCCTGACCTTCTTCGGCAAGCCGCGCGCATCTGCCGACGTCATGCACCATGTGCATGAATCTCCGCAGGTCATGCTCGTACCGCTCTACCTTCTGGCGATCGGTGCAGTTCTGGCAGGCTGGATCTTCGAAGGCCGCTTCTATGGCGAGGAGTATCTAGAGTTCTGGAAGGGCGCGCTGTTTACTGCGGAACACAATGAACTGCTGCACGAGTTCCACCACGTGCCGGCCTGGGTTGCCCTCAGCCCGTTCATCGCGATGGTCCTTGGTTTCGTTACCGCCTGGTACATGTACATCAAGTCGCCGTCGACGCCGAAGAAGCTCGCCGAGCAGCATCGCGTTCTCTACCAGTTCCTGCTCAACAAGTGGTACTTCGACGAACTCTACGACTTCCTCTTCGTCCGCTCCGCCAAGGCTCTTGGCCGCTTCCTTTGGAAGAAGGGTGACATCGGGCTCATCGATACCTACGGCCCGAACGGCGTTGCCGCCGGGGTTGCTGATGTAACCCAGAAGGTCGTCCGACTGCAGTCGGGCTACCTCTACCACTATGCCTTCGCGATGCTGATAGGTATCGCAGCCCTCGTTACCTGGATGATGCTCGGGAGTTCCTTCTGATGACCGACTGGCCTATTCTCTCGACGGTCACCTTTCTGCCGCTCGTCGGCATTGTGCTCCTCCTCCTGACGCGTCAGGATTCTGCCCAGGGTCGCCGCAACATTCTCAATGTCTCGTTGCTGACCACGGTATTCACCTTCGTGGTCTCGCTCTTCATCTGGATCGGGTTCGACAATTCGAATCCGGGCTTCCAGATGGTCGAAAAGCATGAATGGCTTACCACCGGCATTTCCTATCATGTCGGCGTAGACGGTATTTCGATGCTCTTCGTCATCCTGACCACGCTGCTGATGCCCTTCTGCATCCTCGCAAGCTGGCTGTCGGTCGAGAAGCGCATCAAGGAATACATGATCGCCTTCCTGCTGCTCGAAACGTTGATGATCGGCGTCTTCGTCTCGCTGGACATCGTTCTCTTCTACGTGTTCTTCGAAGCAGGCCTGATCCCGATGTTCATCATCATCGGCGTCTGGGGCGGTAAGGATCGCGTTTACGCATCCTACAAGTTCTTCCTCTACACGTTGCTCGGCTCGGTGCTGATGCTGCTCGCCATCATGGCAATGTACTGGGATGCAGGCACGACCGACATCACACTGCTCCTCGGCCACAAGTTCCCGGCCGGCATGCAGACATGGCTATGGCTTGCCTTCTTCGCATCCTTTGCCGTGAAGATGCCGATGTGGCCGGTTCACACCTGGCTTCCGGATGCGCACGTTCAGGCGCCGACCGCGGGCTCGATGATCCTGGCCGGTATCCTGCTGAAGCTCGGCGGCTACGGCATGCTGCGCTTCTCGCTGCCGATGTTCCCGCTCGCATCCGACTACTTCGCGCCGCTGGTCTTCACGCTTTCCGTCATTGCTATCGTCTACACCTCGCTGGTGGCGCTGATGCAGGAAGACATGAAGAAGGTCATTGCCTATTCGTCGGTTGCGCACATGGGCTATGTGACGATGGGTACCTTCGCCGCCAACACGCAGGGTGTGCAGGGCGCGATCTTCCAGATGATCAGCCACGGTTTCGTTTCCGCTGCGCTCTTCTTCTGCGTCGGCGTCATCTATGACCGTCTCCACACCCGCGACATCGCGGCCTATGGCGGCCTCGTCAACAACATGCCGAAATACGCCGTCGCCTTCATGATCTTCACCATGGCGAACGTCGGCCTTCCGGGCACGTCCGGTTTCATCGGCGAATTCCTGACCCTGATCGGCGTCTTCCGCGCCAACACATGGGTTGCGCTGTTCGCCGCCACCGGCGTGATCCTTTCGGCCGGTTACTCGCTCTGGCTCTATCGCCGGGTTGTCTTCGGTGCGCTCGAAAAGGACAGCCTCAAGGCGATGCTGGATCTTTCGCTCCGCGAGAAGCTGATCCTCTATCCGCTGATCGCGCTCACCATCTTCTTCGGCGTCTATCCGGCTCCGATCTTCGATGCGACGGCTGCGTCGGTGGAGCTTCTGGTGAACAACTATTCCACGGCTATCGAGGCGGCACGTAACGTGGCGCTTGCAGTGAACTGACGACAGGATCCCTTGGACATGACCGCTGAAACACTCCTTGCAAGTCTGCATCTGGTCACGCCGGAACTGATCCTCGCGGTTGGCGCCCTGGCGTTGCTGATGATCGGTGTCTTCGCCGGCGAAAAGTCGGCGACGACGGTAACCGGCCTTGCCGTGGCATTGCTCATCATCTCCGGCGTCTGGCTGGTGCTCGTGCCGACAGAAGGTTCCGCCTTTGGCGGTGCCTACGTCGCGGACGGCTATGCCCGCTTCATGAAGGTGCTGGCGCTGATCGGTTCGATCACTGCGATGATCATGGCCGTCGGCCACGCGCGTTTCGATCACCTCGACAAGTTCGAATTCCCGGTCCTGCTGGTTCTGGCGACCCTCGGCGTCATGCTGATGATCTCCGCCAACAACCTGATTTCGCTCTACCTGTCGCTCGAGCTTCAGTCGCTTGCGCTCTATGTCGTCGCCGCGATCAATCGCGACAGCCTGCGCTCGACTGAAGCCGGCCTGAAGTACTTCGTTCTCGGCGCCCTGTCCTCGGGCATGCTGCTCTACGGCATGTCGCTGGTCTACGGCTTCACCGGCAATATCGGCTTTGCCGAAATCGCCGGCGTGCTGGCAAACGGCGGTGCCTCGCTCGGCGTGGTCTTCGGTCTCGTCTTCGTGCTCGCGGGTCTCGCATTCAAGATCTCGGCCGTGCCGTTCCACATGTGGACGCCGGACGTTTACGAAGGCGCGCCGACGCCGGTCACCGCATTCTTGGCCGCAGCCCCGAAGATCGGTGCCATGGCGATCCTGGTGCGCATCGTCATCGATGCCTTCCAGCCGATCTTCGACCAGTGGCAGCAGATCATCGTCTTCATCTCGATTGCCTCCATGCTGCTCGGCTCCTTCGCTGCGATCGGCCAGCGCAACATCAAGCGATTGATGGCCTATTCGTCGATCGGTCACATGGGTTACGCGCTGGTAGGTCTCGCTGCCGGCAATGAGACCGGTGTTACCGGCGTCATCGTCTACATGATGATCTACCTCTTTATGACGCTCGGCACCTTCGCCTGCATCATGGCCATGCGTCGCAAGGAAGGCGGCAATGTCGAGAATATCGACGATCTCGCCGGTCTTTCGACCACCAAGCCTTTCATGGCCTTCGTGCTCACCGCCCTGATGTTCTCGCTGGCCGGTATCCCGCCGCTCGCAGGCTTTTTCGGGAAGTACTTCGTCTTCGTCGCGGCCATCGAAGCCAAGCTCTACGCTCTCGCCATCATCGGCGTGCTGTCGTCGGTCGTCGGCTGCTTCTACTATCTCCGTGTCGTGAAGGTCATGTGGTTCGACGAAGCCAAGGGTGAGTTCACCCGGATCGCTGGCGAGCTTCGTCTCGTCTTCGGTCTCTCCGGCCTGTTCGTCGTCGGTTATGTTCTCTTCGGTGGTCCGCTCGGCACCGCCGCGGAGGCCGCAGCCAAGACGCTCTTTAATTGAGCGTGGCTGGCAAAGAGGGCCGGATCTCGCTCGATGATTTCCGGCACGAGGCGCTCGGCGCCGTTGCGTCGACCAATACGGAATGTCTCGCCCGCGCTCGCGCGGGCGATTTCGGTTTTCTATGGATCACCGCCGAAAGCCAGAGCGGCGGACGTGGACGCAGGGGTCGACCCTGGATGTCCGAGCCCGGCAATCTCTATGCGTCGTTGCTGCTGATCGATCCCGCACCTATGGAGCGGCTGACATCGCTGCCGCTTGCGGTCGCGCTTGCCGTGCACGGTGCGATCCGTCATGTGCTGCCCGCGGATGCTCCGCCGCTCGAGGTCAAGTGGCCCAACGACATCCTGATCGGGCGGCAGAAGACCTGCGGCATCCTCCTGGAAAGCGAGAGGCTGACCGATGGCCGGCAGGCGCTGGTGATCGGTATCGGCATCAATATCGCCAACAAGCCGGATGCGCCCGCCTATCCCGTGACGTGCCTGGCAGAGAACGGCGCGGCGGTCGCGCCGCAAGTGCTCTTTGCCCATCTCTTCTCGGAAATGGCGGATGTTCTTTCGATATGGGACCGGGGGCGCGGCATCGCCGATGTCGTCGCACTGTGGCGCAAGGTCGCCTGCGGGATCGGCGAAAAAATCACGGTAAACCTGCCGGACCGTTCGATTTCCGGCCAATTTGCCGGAATCGATGATAAGGGGATGTTGATACTCGACCGTGGCCCCGACGGGCACATGGCGATCGCCGCCGGCGATGTTTTTTTCGGGTGAGATGGAATTAGAAGAGTAATGGCGAAAAACGAAGAACTGGTATTTCTGCCGCTGGGCGGTGTTGGCGAAATCGGCATGAATCTGGCACTTTACGGCTATGGTACGCCGTCGAACCGGCAATGGATCATGGTCGATTGCGGCGTCACCTTTCCCGGTCCCGAACTGCCGGGCGTCGATCTCGTCCTGCCCGATGTCAGCTACATCGAGGCCGAAAAGAAGAATCTCAAGGCGATCATCATCACCCATGCCCATGAGGATCACTACGGCGGCCTGAACGACATCTGGCCGGGGCTGAATGTGCCGGTCTACGCCTCCGGATTTACCGCCGGCATGCTGGAGGCCAAGCGCGACTATGAGGGATCACGCGCCGATATCCCCGTGACGCCCTTCAAGGCGGGCGATGTGATCAATGTCGGCCCGTTCTCCATCGAAGCCGTTGGCGTAAACCATTCTATCCCGGAACCGATGTCGCTGGTGATCCGCACGCCGCTGGGCAACGTTGTCCACACCGGCGACTGGAAGATCGACCACAATCCGTCGCTCGGTCCGCTGACCGACGAAGCCCGGTTCCGCGCCATCGGCGACGAGGGCGTTCTGGCCCTGTTGTGCGACAGCACCAACTCCATGCGCGACGGCGTTTCCCCCTCGGAAGAGGAAGTGTCCGAGGGTTTGCGCAAGATCATCGAGACCGCCGAGGGCAGGGTGGCGATCACCACCTTCTCGTCCAATGTCGGCCGTATCCGCTCCATCGCCCAGGCGGCGGAAGCCGCTGGCCGCGAAGTGCTGCTGCTCGGAAGTTCGCTGAAGCGTGTCGTCGCTGTCGCCAACGATCTTGGTCTTATGGAGGGCCTGAAGCCCTTCATTGCGGAGGACGAGTTCGGCTTCATTCCGCGCGACAAGGTCGTCATCATCCTGACCGGTTCCCAAGGGGAATCGCGCGCAGCGCTCGCGAAGATTTCCCGCGACGAAATGCGCCATGTCGCTTTGACGTCGGGCGATACTGTCGTCTTCTCCTCGCGCACCATTCCCGGCAACGAGAAGGCGATCCTCGAGATCAAGAACGGTCTGGTGGAGCAGGGCATTCATATCGTTACCGACAGCGATGCGCTGGTGCATGTATCAGGGCATCCGCGTCGCAACGAGCTTCAGCAGATGTACGAATGGACCCGGCCGCAGATCCTCGTGCCTGTTCATGGCGAAGCCGCACATCTCATGGCCCAGATGGAACTCGGCCTTCAATCCGGTATCAAGACCGTGCCGCGCGTTCGCAACGGAGACGTCCTGCGTCTCGCGCCCGGTCCCGCCGAAGTGATCGATCAGGCGCCGTTCGGCCGCATCTACAAGGATGGCAAGCTACTCGGCGATCTCGACGAAATGGGCATCTCCAATCGGCGCAAGCTGTCCTATGTCGGCCATGTCGCGGTCAACGTGCTGCTCGACAGCCGCTACGAGTTCGTGGGTGATCCCGACGTCGTTCCCTTCGGCCTGCCGGAATATGACGACGAGGGCGAATCCATGGAGGACACGCTCTATGATGCCGTTCTCGGCGCGGTGGAGAGCATTCCGAGAGCGCGCCGCAAGGATCTCGACACCCTGCGCGAAGCCGTTCGTCGTGCCGTGCGCGGAACCGCCAACGAGGCATGGGGCAAGAAGCCGATCGTCACCGTGTTCGTGACGAAAGTCTGAGTGACGGGCGGCGGCGCACTGGTATAGGTTCGCGCCGCTTCACATTCAGGAGATTGTCATGCTCGGACGAGTAAACCACGTCGCCATCGCCGTACCGGATCTGGCGGCTGCGACCGCTTCCTACCGCGACACCCTCGGAGCCCGCGTCTCCGAACCGCAGGCTCTGCCCGAACATGGCGTGACGGTGGTCTTCGTCGAACTGCCGAACACCAAAATCGAGTTGCTGGAACCGCTCGGCGCAGATTCACCGATTGCCGCTTTCCTTGCAAAGAACCCCGGCGGCGGCATGCATCACATCTGCTACGAGGTCGAGGACATCCTGGCCGCGCGTGACCAGCTGGCAGGCGGTGGCGCCCGTGTTCTGGGCGGTGGCGAGCCGAAGATCGGCGCCCATGGCAAGCCGGTGCTTTTCCTGCATCCGAAGGACTTCTACGGCACCCTGATCGAACTCGAGCAGATCTGAGCTGAAGCAAGCCGCGCGAAAAGCCTGACGGTTTTGCGATAGCGACATGCGATGGAGCAAGGAGACAGAGCGCGGCGTGTGAAATTTGGATCATCACGGGGGCGTTGTGTTCTCTCTGTTTGCTCGCTGGCCCGCACTGGCTTATATCTCATCGTCAGCCGGGTCGACCTGATGAGCCCGGAGAAAAACGGGAGCCATATCGATGCAGTTCGTTTCTGCCTTCGCCGTCTACTTCGTCATCTGGTGGATTACGCTTTTTGCTATCTTGCCGATCGGCATGAAGACGCAGGCCGAAGCCGAAGAGGTGGTCCCCGGCAGCATCGAAAGCGCTCCGGCTCATTTTCGCGGCGGTAGGGTCGTGCTTTGGACGACGCTGGTTTCAGGTGTGATCTTTGGAGGCTGGTATGCGGCCTCCACTTGGTTTGGCCTTGGCATGGACAGCCTGCCGAACATCGTTCCCAAATTCGATTGATGTGAGAAGGCGGAGTGTTTCCGTGCCTCCGGCCGGGTGATGTCGCTTAAAGGCAAAAAAAAACAAGGTCCGAAGACCTTGTTTCAATTATCGCGTGATCCTTCACCAATTAAGGGGCAGCGAACTAGCGCGCCTAAGATCTGATCCTCCCAAGACTTGACCGCGAAATAGACAAGAATTTAATCTCCTTGCCTCTTTTGTGAGCTAAAACTAGCTCAAGAAGTGCGCCTTGTCACCATATTTTTTGCAATTTTGCTACAGTTACCAAAAAAAATCTCCCCGGACGTAAATGTCGCAGCTTTGACATAAAACCTGCGTCTGTCTGCCGTTTCCAAGCGCCAACGCGATGTTCGGGGATGGTCGTGGAGCCGACCTGTTGCCTCGCCCGATGCGGGTTTTCTTCGGGTGAGGAAACCGCTATGTACGCTTCGGGAAACACCCTCGTCATCGCTGATTCCGCCAGTTTGGCGGGAAAACCAACGTCTGGAACCCTGTTATGCGTCTGTCGCGCTACTTCTTGCCGATCCTGAAGGAAAACCCGAAGGAAGCCGAAATTGTCTCTCACCGTCTTATGCTGCGCGCGGGAATGGTCCGTCAGCAGTCCCAGGGCATTTATTCCTGGCTGCCGCTCGGCAAGAAGGTCCTCGACAAGGTCAACGGCATCATCCGCGAAGAGCAGAACCGGGCAGGTGCGATCGAGCTTCTGATGCCGACGCTGCAGTCGGCCGAACTCTGGCAGGAAAGCGGCCGTTATGACGATTACGGCAAGGAGATGCTGCGTATCAAGGACCGGCAGGATCGGCCGATGCTCTACGGCCCGACCAACGAAGAAATGGTCACGGACATCTTCCGTTCCTACGTGAAGTCGTACAAGAACCTGCCGCTGAACCTCTATCATATTCAGCTGAAGTTCCGTGACGAGATCCGTCCGCGCTTCGGCACCATGCGCTCGCGCGAGTTCCTGATGAAGGATGCCTATTCCTTCGACATGACCCGCGAGGATGCGATCCACTCCTACAACAAGATGTTCGTCGCTTACCTGCGCACCTTCGCGCGGCTCGGCATGCGCGCCATTCCGATGCGCGCCGACACAGGCCCGATCGGCGGCAACCACAGCCACGAATTCATCATCCTCGCCGACACCGGTGAATCGGAAGTCTTCAGCCACAAGGCGTTCGTCGATTTCGATATCCCGGCCGAAAACACCGACTTCGACGATGTTGCCGGCCTGCAGGCGATCTTCGACAAGTGGACTTCGGTTTATGCCGCCACGTCGGAAATGCATGACGAGGCTGCCTTCAACGCGATCCCGGAAGGCGATCGCCTTTCAGCACGCGGCATCGAAGTCGGTCACATCTTCTATTTCGGTACCAAGTATTCCGAGCCGATGGGGGCCAAGGTTCAGGGTCCGGACGGCAAGGAGCACCCTGTCCACATGGGTTCCTATGGTATCGGCCCGACCCGCCTTGTTCCCGCCATCATCGAAGCATCGCATGACGAGAACGGAATCATCTGGCCGGCTTCGGTCGCTCCGTTCGATTCGGTGGTCATCAACATGAAGGCCGGCGATGAACAGTGTGACGCAGTCTGTGAGCGGCTCTATCAGGCGCTTTCCAATGCCGGCAAGGACGTGCTCTACGACGACACGGACGACCGCGCCGGCACGAAGTTCGCCACTGCCGACCTGATCGGCGTGCCGACCCAGGTGATTGCCGGTCCGCGCTCGGTTGCCAATGGCGAAATCGAGTTGAAGGACCGCAAGACCGGTGCGCGCGAGACGATGACCGTCGAAGCGGCCATCAACAAGCTGATCGGCTGACGGCCGGGACGAGGAGACCAAATGACGAGTGCAGTCGCCGGCAACGCGACGGAAGCGGCTGGACAGGGATCTGTCGGCCGCCCGTTTTCCGCCTTCGAGCGAATGGTTGCCTGGCGCTACCTGCGCGCCCGACGGAAGGAGGCCTTTATTTCGGTGATCGCGGGCTTCTCCTTCGTCGGGATCATGCTCGGCGTTGCGACGCTGATCATCGTCATGGCGGTGATGAACGGCTTCCGTACCGAACTGATCTCCCGCATTCTCGGTATCAACGGCCATATGATCGTGCAGCCGGTCGATGGCCCGCTCGATAACTATGCCGACCTCGCCCAGAAGTTTTCCGCCATTCCCGGCGTGACCATGGCTCTTCCGCTGGTCGAGGGGCAGACGCTCGCCTCCGGCCGCGCCGGAGCCGGCACGGGCGCTCTGGTGCGCGGCATCCGGCCTGACGACCTGACCAAGCTTTCGGAAGTCTCCAGCAATATCCGCCAGGGCGATCTCGTAGGCTTTGCCGCGGGGCAGGGCGTCCTGATCGGGTCGCGCATGGCCTCGGAACTAGGGATCGGGGCAGGCGATACGATTACGCTCGTTTCGCCGGAAGGCGATGTCACCCCGCTCGGCGTCAATCCGCGGGTCAAGTCATACCCGGTTTCCGGCGTGTTCGAGATTGGCATGTCGGAATACGATTCCTCGATCATCTACATGCCCCTTGAGGAATCGCAGCTTTATTTCAATGCCGAAGGCATCGTTCAATCGATCGAGCTCTTCGTTTCCAATCCGGATGCCATCGACGAACTGCGCCCCAAGGTGGAGGAGGCTGCCGGCCGACAGATCTTCATCACCGACTGGCGTCAGCGTAACCAGACCTTCTTCTCAGCCCTGCAGGTCGAGCGCAACGTGATGTTCATGATCCTCACCCTGATCGTGCTGGTCGCCGCGCTCAACATCATCTCGGGCCTCATCATGCTGGTGAAGGACAAGTCGAGCGACATTGCCATCCTGCGCACCATGGGGGCGACATCCAGCTCGGTTATGCGCATCTTCTTCATGACCGGTGCGGCTATCGGTACCGTCGGCACCTTCGCAGGCGTACTTCTCGGTGTGATCGTCTGTGTCAACATCGAGTCCATCAGGCAGTTCTTCTCCTGGGTTTCAGGCACGGTCCTGTTCGATCCCCAGCTCTATTTTCTCAGCCAGTTGCCGGCCGACATGAATGTCGGCGAGACGGTTTCCGTCGTCGTCATGGCCCTCAGCCTTTCCTTCCTGGCGACGATCTTCCCGGCCTGGCGCGCCTCGCGCCTCGATCCGGTCCAGGCCCTGCGCTACGAATAAGGAACCGTTTCCGATGGCCTCCAAGACTGTTCTTTCGCTTACCGGCATCGACCGCCATTACGGGCAGGGCGAGACCATGCTCAACATCCTGAAGGGCGCCGATTTCAGCCTTCGCCGCGGCGAGACCGTCGCGCTCGTCGCTCCATCGGGAACCGGCAAATCGACACTGCTGCATGTGGCCGGTTTGCTGGAACATCCGGATGCGGGCGAAGTCACCATTGGTGGTGTCGCCTGTCAGGGGCTGTCGGATGACCGGCGCACGGCCATCCGCCGCAACTCCGTCGGCTTCGTCTACCAGTTCCATCACCTGCTTCCGGAATTCTCCGCTCTGGAGAACATCATGATGCCGCAGCTGATCGCCGGCCTCTCCAAACAGGAGGCGCGCGAGCGCGCGGCGCAGCTTCTCGATTACATGCGCATCGGTCACCGCGGCGATCACCGCCCGGCCGAACTCTCCGGTGGCGAACAGCAGCGCGTGGCGATTGCCCGTGCCGTGGCCAATGCGCCGCTCATCCTGCTGGCCGACGAGCCGACCGGCAATCTCGACCCGGAAACGGCATCCTACGTTTTCTCGGCGCTGGAGGCGCTGGTGCGTCAGTCTGGCCTGGCGGCCCTGATCGCGACGCACAACCATGATCTTGCTTCGCGCATGGACCGTTGTGTCACCCTGGTTGACGGGAAGGTCGTGGACTATACCGTCTGACATCCGGCGACGCGCGGGGGTGCCTTTTGCCGCCCCTGCTTTCTTGTTTTTTCCGAGCCTGTACAATGGCTGCCAAAGGGTGACTGGCATGCCATGCCTTGTCGTGTTCATGCCAAGATTGGGATGCGCTTAGCGCATCGGCCCGAAAATCGGAATCGATTTTCGGAAAAGCTCGATGCGTAGATTCAAGATATTAGAGCGCCGTGCGTCCAAATGGACGCACGGCGCTCTAGCTCTCTCCGGCTGTGTTCCCGTTGCATTCATTATCAAGGTTTTTTTTGGTTGACATGTGAACATAGGTTGAACAAAATGGAAACATAAAGAGTAAGGGGAGAGCCATGACTGAAATTCTTCGTGATGTCGCCGCATTCGCCTCCATTACCATGTTCGTCGCCAGCGTATCGGTGCTTGTGCTGGCTCTTTGACAGCTGTCGCATTTCTGTAGAGATCATCTCGGCATTGCCAATGCGGTCTGGACTTCGTTGCTCGGTCGGTCGAGAATTGAGCCGAGTCCTTGCAGGTTGGAGATCGTACGGGAATGGGTGATATGGCAACTGCGGAAGCCGGATCGGGTGTCTTCGAGGAGGGCCCGGGCTTTGTCCATCTGAGGATGCACTCGGCCTATTCGCTGCTTGAAGGTGCCTTGCCGCTCAAGAAGATACTGGGCAAGGCAGTTTCCGACAATCAGCCCGCCATCGCGATCACGGATACTAACAATCTGTTCGTGGCGCTCGAATTTTCCCAAAAGGCGATCGGGGACGGCATTCAGCCGATCATCGGCTGCCAGATGTCGATCGATATGGAGGATGCCGAGGGCGAAAGACGCCCCGGACAACTCGCCGGCTATCCCGCCATCGTTTTACTTGCCGCCGACGATGAAGGGGCGGAACGCCTCGTCGATCTCGTCAGCCGCGCCTACCTCGGCGGGGATTCGAGCCAGGCGGTGCATATCAGCGTTTCTTGGCTGGAGGAGCGTGGAACCGAAGGCTTGATTGCACTGACGGGTGCCTCCAAGGGTCCCGTGGACGTCGCTCTGAGGGAAGGGCATCGGCCGCAGGCCGAGGCTCGCCTTTTGACGTTGAAGCGCCTGTTCGGCGATCGGCTTTATGTCGAACTGCAGCGTCACGGCGAATATGATCGGGGTCACGAACGCCGCATGGTGGCGCTTGCCTATGAGCACGATCTCCCGCTGGTCGCGACGAACGAGGCCTTCTTCCCGACCAAGGCCGATTACGAAGCCCATGACGCCCTGATGGCTGTCGCCCATAACGCAATCGTCTCGGATGACAGCCGTTTCCGTCTGACGCCGGATCATTATCTCAAGAGCCGGAAGGAGATGTGCGAGCTTTTCGCCGATCTGCCGGAGGCGCTGGAAAACACGATCGAGATTGCGAAGCGTTGCTCGTTCTTCGTCGATACTCGCAAACCCATCCTGCCGCGCTTCGCCGGCGTCGGCTCCGACCCGGAAGAGGCGGAGAGGGCCGAGGCCGAAGAGATGCGTCGGCAGGCGGTCGAAGGCCTCGACCGGCGATTGGCAGCCCTCGGCATGGCCGAAGGGTTCGAGGAGAAGGACTATCGCGAGCGACTGGAGTTCGAGCTTTCGATCATCGAGCGCATGAAGTTCCCGGGTTACTTCCTGATCGTTGCGGACTTCATCAAATGGGCGAAGCAGCATGACATTCCGGTCGGTCCCGGTCGTGGTTCGGGTGCGGGGTCGCTGGTTGCCTATGCACTGACCATTACCGACGTCGATCCGCTGCGTTTTTCGTTGCTGTTCGAACGCTTCCTCAATCCGGAACGCGTCTCGATGCCCGACTTCGATATCGACTTCTGCCAGGACCGCCGTGAAGAGGTGATCCGCTACGTGCAGCAGAAGTACGGGCGGGAGCAGGTGGCGCAGATCATTACCTTCGGTTCGCTGCAGGCACGCGCGGCGTTGCGCGATGTCGGTCGCGTGCTTGAAATGCCCTATGGTCAGGTCGATAAGATCTGCAAGCTGGTGCCGAACAATCCGGCCAACCCGACACCGCTTTCCAAGGCGATCGAGGAGGAGCCGAAGCTGCAGGAAGCGGCCGAGGAAGAGCCGGTGGTTGCCCGTCTTCTCGATATCGCCCAGAAGATCGAGGGTCTTTATCGCCACGCCTCGACGCACGCAGCCGGCATCGTGATCGGCGACCGTCCGCTGTCGAAGCTCGTGCCGATGTATCGCGATCCTCGTTCCGACATGCCGGTTACCCAGTTCAACATGAAGTGGGTCGAGCAGGCAGGCCTCGTCAAGTTCGACTTCCTTGGTCTGAAGACGCTGACGGTCCTGAAGACCGCGGTCGATTTTGTTCGCCGCCTCGGCATCGAGGTCGATCTCTCGGCGATCCCGCTTGACGACAAGAAGACCTACGAGATGCTGTCGCGCGGCGAGACGGTCGGCGTGTTTCAGGTGGAAAGTGCCGGCATGCGCAAGGCGCTGATCGGCATGAAACCCGACTGCATCGAGGACATCATTGCGCTCGTGGCGCTCTATCGTCCCGGTCCGATGGAAAACATTCCGGTCTACAACGCACGCAAGCATGGCGAAGAGGAAATCGAGTCGGTCCATCCGAAGATCGATTACCTGCTCAAGGAAACCCAGGGCGTTATCGTCTACCAGGAACAGGTCATGCAGATCGCGCAGGTGTTGTCGGGCTATTCGCTCGGCGAAGCCGACCTGCTGCGCCGTGCCATGGGTAAGAAGATCAAGGAGGAGATGGACAAGCAGCGCGCCCGTTTTGTCGATGGCGCCGTCAAGAACGGCGTGTCGAAGAACCAGGCGGATGTCATCTTCGATCTCCTGGCCAAGTTCGCGAACTACGGCTTCAACAAGTCGCATGCGGCCGCCTACGCCATTGTTTCCTATCAGACAGCCTATCTGAAGGCGCACTATCCGGTCGAATTCCTCGCCGCGACCATGACCTACGATATGGCCAACAGCGAAAAGCTGAACGACTTCCGGCAGGACGCCGGTCGTCTCGGTATCACTGTCGTTCCGCCATCGGTCCAGACGTCCTACCGCCGTTTCGAGGTGGGCGAGAACCGCATCTATTACGCTCTGGCCGCCATCAAGGGCGTGGGCGATTCCGCCGCCGAGCACATCGTCGAAGTCCGGGGCGACAGGCCTTTCGCCTCGATCGAGGATTTCTGCCTGCGCATCGATCCCAAGCAGATCAACCGTCGCGTCTTCGAAAGCCTGATTTCGGCCGGCGCCTTCGATTGCTTCGGTCATGATCGCGCCGAACTGGTCAACGGTCTCGACCGTGTTCTCGGTTATGCCCAGCGCGCGCAGGAGAACGCCGTTAGCGGACAGTCCGACATGTTTGGATCAGGCGGGGCCAGCGGGCCGGAGAAGATCGCCTTCCCCACCTATAACGCCTGGCTACCCTCGGAAAAACTGCTGCGCGAATTTCAGGTTCTCGGCTTCTACCTGACCGCCCATCCGCTCGATTCCTATCGCTCGCTGTTGGAAAAGATGCGGGTGCAGACCTTCGCTGATTTCGCCCAGTCGGTGCGGCAGGGAGCGACCGCCGGACGTCTGGCAGGCACGGTCACGTCGCGTCAGGAGCGCAAGACCCGCACCGGCAACAAGATGGGCATCGTCACGCTGTCGGACTCCTCCGGCCAGTATGAAGCCGTGCTCTTTTCCGAGGGGCTCAATCAGTACCGCGATCTGCTCGAAGCCGGAAAGTCGCTGGTCATCACCGTTCAGGCGGATGAACGCCCCGAGGGCATCGGCCTGCGCATCCAGACGGCACAGTCGCTTGAGGAGAAGTCGGTCCAGATGCAGAAGGCGTTGCGCGTCTATGTGCGCGACAGCGGGCCCCTGAAAACGGTCGCCGCTCACCTCAATACGCGTGGTGACGGTCTCGTCTCGTTCATCGTCATCAAGGAGGACGGCAAGCGGGAGATCGAGGTCGAACTCACCGAGAAATACCGGATCTCGCCCGAGATTGCGGCTGCCATGCGGGCCGCCCCGGGTGTGGTGGATGTCGAACTGGTGTGATCGGCCCGTGGCGGGCGGATAGCTCGTCAATTCACGATCATGATTGAGGGCGCGTTCAGTCGGTGAAGGGCCGCTATTGGTTTCCTATGGCGCCGGCAGGCTGAGAGCATGCCGGCGATTTCCGTGTCAGCCCTTCCGTGACCGATGGGTGAGTGTGATGAAGTCGGTGCCTTGGCCGGTTTCCATGCTGATGCCATTGTCGGAAATGGTGATCGAACTGCCTTCGCTCAGCATTCCTTCGATGCGGTGGCGAATGTCTTCCGGGATATGGATGCGGTCAAGCGCGCTTGCGGCATCGTGAAGTGCGGGATCTCCGGCCGGTTCGGTGATGCCGAGGCGCTTCATCATTTTCGACGGCAGGTCGTTTTCCAACGTCACCGCAAGCCACTCGGCCTTGCCCGAGAGACGGCTGACATCGGTAGCCTCGAGGAAATGCGTACCGAGAGCAATCTCCGGGTTGGAGATGTCGATCGGAGCCTCGAAGACCGGTTTGAAATCCTGCCGGACCATGATCTGGCCGCGTGGCGGTTCGCCGCGACCGGCGCTCTTGTAAAGCGCCTCCACGAATTCCGGCGTAATCAGTTCGCCCTTGGTGGATATCTCCTTCCAGCGCTTGAAGCCGTTGACGGCGGAAATGGTCAAGGCGCCGATGTGGCCATCCGGTACGCCTGCGTCGAAGCCGAGTTCCGCCAGCACTTGCTGCACATCGAGAATGGTTTCGCGCATGCCGCGGCGCGTGATGAGGATCCGCAGGGGTGAAGGCTCTTCGAGAATGACCTTGGCGGAAGCGCCTGCCTTGGGCATAACATCCACCATCGCCACCTGGACCGACTTGAAGGAGGCGTCGATAGTGGTCGGGCGGAGCTGTGCATCGGAAAGCAGCATGCCATCCGGCGTCGGTATGCGCGGTGAAAACAGCGTGCGGTGGCTGATGCTCGTCGGGCGCACGGGATCATCCGTGATGATCACATGCGCGCCACGTTCGGTCATGGAGAATAGCGCCTTGGCAAAGTCGCCCGGCAGACGCACGCAGCCATGAGAGGCCGGGTAGTTCGGCACGCTGTTCGATTCATGAAGGGCGACACCCGACCATGTAATGCGCTGCATCCAGGGCATGGGCGCATTCGAATAGAGATTGGACTCGTGATATTTGCGCTTTTCGAGGATCGAGAAGATGCCGGAAGGGGTCGTGTGTCCCTGTTTGCCTGTCGAGACCTTCGAAGTCGCCACGATCTGTTCGCCGTCATAGACGACAAGTGACTGGTCGGTCTTGGAGACGAAGATCTGGAGGGTGCCGCCATTGCCTGCAAGGGCAGGGGAAGCGAGTGAGGTCGCAGAAAGAAGGCCGAGGGAAACGGCAAGGGACTTGAACATACTAAACGATCCCATACGCAATACAGATACGGCTAAAATAGTCGCCGAAGTTTAAGGAAAGTTTGAAGAGGTATGGCTCATCACAACCTTGTGTTTGACCAGCCGTGCCAGCCCGTATCTTGCCGGCACGATCTCAACGATTGTCTGCGAGATTGATTTCAGGCGATTTTTCCGCGTCGGTTGTTCGCGAAAAAGAGCTGGGGGCTTGCGAGCGCCAGAAGAAGGGCTGCAAGCGGCATGCTGAAGCCGTAGCCGAGATGTTTGAAGCCGAGAGCGCCGACAAGGCCACCGAGCAGGAACATGCCGACAACGCGCAGAAGGATCTTCAGCTTGCGCATGTCAGGCTGCACGGGCGGCTGTATGGATTGCCGGTCGAATAGCCGGTACACGAGCTTGCCGAGTTCGATGCCGATATCTGTTACCATGCCCGTCATGTGCGTGGTGCGGATACGCGCGCCGGAGATCTTGGTGATCGTCGCGTTTTGTAGGCCCATGATGAAGCAGAGCAGGGCGGCCACCCACACGCCCGCCTGCGGGATGTGGCTGATGACAGAGCCTATGGCCCCGAAATTCAGCAGTAGCACCGCTTCCAGCGCTATCGGGTAGGCATATTGCTTTCGACGGGCGTTCCTGCGGCCCCAGTTGATCAGGATTGCCGAACTGCCGGCTCCGGCGGTGAAACTCAGGAGCATCACCAATCCGGCTCCGACCAAGGCGAACAGGCCGAGTGCCAGATTGTCGGCGACGGACGAGATGATGCCCGACATATGCGAGGTGTATTGCCCGATTGCGAGAAAGCCGCCGGCATTGGTGGCACCGGCCACGAAAGCCAGGAGCACCCCGAGAAGAAGATCGTTCGGTCCTGTGCGGGCATGGGCGACGACGGTTCGGAAAATACGAAACTGCGGATGGCGATGCATGGGCTGGTTCATGGGATCAGGTTATCGACTCAGGCGTGTCGATGAAACGGTTGGAGGATGGCCTTCACGATATACGACGAGAGCCATTGTACGAAATTCAAGTTTTGACCTTCGTCGTGTCGTACCGTTCTGAATCCAGGCGAAGTAACCGTTGGCTGCCGCGGAAGCCGTTCAGGTAATTGGCAATCCCGATAGGTAACTTCGTGTTATGCTGATGGAGTAGTGGCCGTCGGCTGCTCCCGCTTGCCGTAAACTCAGGTGCGTGCAATCTTCTGCCGGCAGGCGTCGAGGGGGAGCGATGGCATGCAGGTTGAGGTGATCGATACACCGTCGGATTTCGAGGGCGTCAAGGACGCGTGGGACGCGCTGTTCGCGCGTGATCCCGATGCGCATTGCTTTCTGTCGTGGATCTGGATGGCGCACTGGTTCGAACGCGCCGGCGCATGGAGCGTCCTTGCGGTCAGGCAAAAGACAGATGGACGCTATATCGCGTTTCTCCCGCTTCGCCGTCGCACGGATTTTTCCGAGGAATTGGGCTTTTCCACCAGCCTCCTTATGGGCGGGGCCTATTTCGCTGTTTACACGGGATTTCTCTGCGATCCGCAGGAAGAGGAGGCGGCAATCTCGGCGTTGGCAGAGGCCTTGTGTCTCGCACCGTGGCGGCAGCTGGATTTTCACGATGTCTTCATGTCCTCAAGACGTATCGAACTGTTGTTCAGGCATCTGCTGCAGAGGGGATATGCCATCGACAAGGTCGTGCGCCCGCGACATGTCACGGACAATGGCGACCGGATCGATCATGATGTCTATGCCTATGTTGACCTTCCGCAGGATTTCGAGACCTACCTCGCGACCTCGCTTGGCAGTCGCACGCGCCAGGATGTGCGTCGCGCTCTCAGGGATCTCGATGATCCGGTCAATGATCTTCGTGTGACGGAGGCGGATGCCGACACGATCGATACTCACCTTGCGTTCTTCAACGATCTCTGGGGCAAACAATGGATGGCCGGTCAGCCGAAATATGCGACCTGGCTGCTGGAATGCGCGCGTCACATGCTTCCGAATAGCTTTCGCGCCGGTGTTCTGCGGGTCTTCGCATTGTGGCAGGGCGGCAGGCCGCTCGCTGTCCATATCTATCTCATCGACGAAGCTCGACGGCAATTTGTCTGCTTTCTGGTGAGCCGGGATCTGTCGTTTCGAAAACCCTCTCCGGGTCTGCTGCTGCATGCCTGCGTCATCCGGCAGGCGATTGCGGAGGGTTTCATTTCCTACGATCTCGGCACCGGCGATTTTGCTTACAAATTCAGGCTGGGGGCGGGGCGACGGATTATCGAGCGTTTTCGCATCCTGTCACCTGTGAACGATGACCTTGAGCGTGTGCTGGACAATGCAAGTCTGTCGGCAGTCCAAAAGCAGGTGGAGACTTTCCTGAAGTCAGGCGACATCGCAAAGGCTGGATTGGGCCTGCGGCAGGCAAGGCAGAGATGGCCCGGTGAGACCGCATTCAGGGAGCAGGCGGAGCGGCTGGAGGCTCTGAAACGTCATGCCAGTGACTTTGCCAATGCCTCGGCCCGGCATCGTGCAGGCCATCTCGACGCTGCCGAGCGCGAGTATCGGAATATCCTCTCACTGGTTCCCCGCCATTTCGGCGCCATGCATCAGCTGGGTCTGGTGTGCCTGCAGCGCGGCGAGGCGCATGTGGCGAGGGACTGGATCAGGCAGGCGCTCGATATCCGGCCGGATTCGGTGCCGGCACTCTGCAATTATGCCAATGCCCTGATGGCTCTGAAGGATTTTCCGGCCGCGATAAAGACCTATGATCGCGCACTTTCCATCGATCCCGCACATGCCGCTTCCCTGTTTGGGCGCGGTGGCCTTCTAAAGAGCATCGGCCGGTTCGACGAGGCGTTACGGGACTTTCGAGCGTTGCTGTCGCATCAGCCGTCTCATCCGGGCGCGGTTGCCGCTTGCGCTGCACTGGTGGAGCAGGTCGTTGCGACGCAGCGGAGCGAGGAACCTGCCATGGCTGTCGAGCCGGGGCCCGCGTGATTTTCATCCGATCCGAATCGAAAAGAATTCCTTCTCTACGCCAAGATACGGTCGAAGACTGCTGGCATGCGCAGCTACTTGTTTCCACGGTCGAAGGTGTAGCCCGTTTGCACGGTTCCCTTGCCGAATTTGTCGCGAAGCTTATCCATGGCGGCCTCTGCCCTGGCGCGCCGGCCGGCCTGTTCATCGATCAGGTCGGGTGGATCGGCGGTTGCTGCATCTGTCAGGTCCGTGACGCCGATGCCGATCAGGCGGTAACGCGTACCATCGGTTTCCTTCTCGAGCAGCGAAAGCCCGGTGCGAAAGATCCTGTCAGCAAGCTGGGTCGGATCATCAAGCCGGCGGTTACGCGTGCGTCCCTTGAAGTCGGCGGTCTTCAGCTTCAGCACCACCGTCTGGCCTGCAATCCCGCTTTTTTTGAGACGCCATGCGACCTTCTCGGACAATGAGCGCAGATGCACGACGAGGTCGTCGTAGCGCCAGATATCCTCGAAGAAGGTGGTTTCGGCTGAAACGCTCTTTGCGGGGTCGTTGAGGTGGACTTCCCGGTCGTCGATACCGCGTGAGAGGCGCGAAAGCCGCTGGCCTATCGTGCCGTAGCGGCGCATCAGGTCGGTCTCGTCCATTTCCTGCAACTGGCCTATGGTGCGGATGCCGTCCTTTTCCAGCGTGGCAGCAAAGGCCTTGCCGACGCCCCAGATCGTCGTCACCGGCCTCGGTGCCAGGAAGGAGACCGCTTCCTCCTCGCCGATCACCGAGAAACCACGCGGCTTCTGCAGGTCGGAGGCGACCTTCGCCAGAAACTTGCAGTAGGAGAGGCCGACCGAAACGGTAATTCCGATTTCCTGCTCGATCTTGCGGGCGAAGCGGGCGAGCACGCGTGCGGGCGGGTCGTGATGAAGCCGTTCGGTACCCTTGAGCTCAAGGAAGGCTTCGTCGATCGACAGCGGCTGCACGAGCGGAGTCAGTTCCTCCATCATTGCCCGGATCTGCCGGCCGACGCGGGCATATTTCTCCATGTCTGGTTTGATGACCACAGCCTGCGGACAGGCCTCCAATGCCTTGAACATCGGCATCGCGGAGCGTACGCCATGAATGCGGGCGATATAGCAGCAGGTCGAAACGACGCCGCGCTTGCCCCCACCGACGATCACCGGCTTGTCCGCGAGTTCCGGGTTGTCGCGTTTCTCCACCGACGCGTAGAAGGCATCGCAGTCGATATGGGCGAGCGTCAGGTTGTAGAGTTCTCGATGATAGACGAGCCTCGGGCTGCCGCAGGCCTTGCAACGCCTCAATCCCTCCGGCTGCCCACGCAGGCAGTCGCGACAAAAGCCCGGAAATTCTGCGTTTTCAGTCGTCATGATTGAGAACAAAGGTTGAACATAGCGACATTAGGCGCTAGCTTTCCTCCTGACAAGTGAGGGGAATGACATATGCAGGGGGAATTCTTCGCCCGTCCATTGACGCCGGATCTCTGGGCGGATTTCGAGGTCGTTATGGGGCCGCAGGGTGCCTGTTATGGCTGTTGGTGCACCTATTTCAGGATGTCGGCGGCGGAACGAAAAGAGGCATCGGCTGCGGAAAAGAAGGCCTTCATGCAGGCCAGGGTCGAGAGGCAGCCACCGCCCGGTGTCATCGGCTATATTGATGGCGAGCCTTTCGGCTGGGTACAGGTCGGTCCGAGGGCCGATGTGCCGAATTGGAATTCACCGCGTACCGTGTCCCGGCCGTTGAACGAGGCGGATGCGAACGATCCCCAAGTATGGGCCGTAAGCTGCTTCATGATGACGAACAGAAGGAGAGGGCAGGGCTTGAGCCATGCCCTGTTGGGCGCCGCCGTTGACTTTGCCAGGCAGAGCGGTGCCCGACTTGTCGAGGCCTGTCCCATGGAGCGGGCGAAGCAATCGAAATCGGTCAGTCTCTTTGTGGGGCCGGTCAATATCTTCGCTGCCGCAGGCTTTGAGGAGGTGGCGCAACGCAAGGCCGGGCGTCCGCTGATGCGGCTTGTGCTCGACGTTGCGGCTTAGCCGGTGATGTGAGCGCCGATGAGGGCGCGGGCTTCCGTCCACCCTTGCGCCTTGCGCACATGATCGCCGGCAGCAGGCGCGAATTTGTGAATTTCAACTGGTGGGGGCAGATGAACGAGAAGACATTCCGGAACATGCTCGCCGACAGAATGGAGGTTGGACACCATATCGTCGATAAAGGCGACCGGGAGCGAGCGTCCGCCATGAAGGCGGTTGACGAGAGGCCCCTTGGCCTGATCCGCCGCGATCATCGGATAGTGCAGGCCGAACCGGTCGAGCAGCCGACGGCGGGCGGCGGCATGTTTCGGCGGCATGGCGGTGAGAAACACGAGGTCTGCTTCGATGCTTATCGCTTCAAGCGCTTCCGCAGCCTCGGCGAACGGGGTTTGCCACTCTTCCTGAACGGCGAAGAAGGTTTCGATCAAGGAGGTGACGACGTCGGCCTCGAGGACTGTCTCGTCTTCAACATTGACGATATTTCCATGCAGGCGGAAGGACCGGGGAATGAGGCGATGCCCACGGCTCTCGAGAAAGGCCCCGAACGGGGTGACGAATTCAAGCACGACATCGTCCACATCGCAGACGACGAGCGGGCGGCCGGTGAGGGGTATTGTCCCGAGGTCCGGATCCATTCAATATTCTCCCGAGCCGAGGGTCGGACCGGTGTAGTGATGCGCGGCACTTACCACATCTTCCGGCGCGGTTCCTGTCGCCTCGCAGAAGGCGAGCAGCGTCGGTTCGTGCGCCATCAGGAAATCCAGCATGCCGGCGAGAAAGGCGGGGTCGGACATCGACGGGCGCAGCTGGTCGGGCCTTGTGCCGGAAAGCGCGAGAAACCGGCCGAGCATATCGGGCTCGTTGGCAAGCCAGGCGAGCACCGAGACGGCGGTTTCTTCGGCGTTTGCGCCTATATTACTGTTTTTCATCATGGCTTTCCGTATTTCCGTGCCGAGTTACCTATTTCTCAACCAAATCACCTTAGCATGCCATGACACGGAAAGTGCAGACTGCTGTCGGTAATTGACCTTCTGCAGGGCGCCGGACGGGATCGAAGGACTGGTTTATGCCCAAGAAGGTAATGATTGTCGAAGACAATGAGCTGAACATGAAGCTCTTCCGCGATCTTATCGAAGCCTCCGGGTACGAGACGATCCAGACGCGCAATGGCATGGAAGCGCTCGATCTCGCCCGCAAGCACCGTCCCGACCTGATCCTGATGGACATTCAGCTTCCGGAGGTTTCCGGACTGGAAGTGACCAAGTGGTTGAAGGAAGATCCGGAACTGCATGTGATCCCTGTCATTGCGGTCACGGCCTTTGCCATGAAAGGTGACGAGGAACGCATTCGTCAGGGTGGCTGCGAGGCCTATGTCTCCAAGCCCATATCGGTGCCGAAATTCATCGAGACGATCAAGACCTATCTCGGCGACGCTTGAGGGAAGGGTGAGGGATGACTGCGAGAATTCTTGTCGTCGACGACATTCCAGCAAACGTCAAGCTGCTGGAAGCCCGACTGCTTGCCGAGTATTTCGACGTCCTGACGGCCGATAACGGCCATGATGCCCTCGACATCTGCGACCGTACCCAGGTCGACGTCATTCTTCTCGATATTATGATGCCAGGAATGGACGGCTTCGAGGTTTGCGAGCGGCTGAAGGCCAATCCGCGCACAGCCCATATTCCCGTTGTGATGGTCACTGCGCTTGATCAGCCCTCCGATCGCGTTCGCGGCCTGAAAGCCGGTGCCGACGATTTTCTGACGAAGCCCGTCAACGACCTGCAACTCATCTCCCGCGTGAAGAGCCTTGTGCGCCTGAAGACGCTCAGCGATGAACTCAGGATACGTGCCGAAGCCGCCCACAACATCGGTGTCGAAGACCCGATACGCTTGACCGACGGACGGCTGGACGAGCCGGCGCAGGTCCTGCTGGTCGACAGCCGCGCCGCATCCCAGGAACGCATCATTAAGACGCTGAAGCCGATTGCCGTCGTTAGCGCCATGTCTGACCCGCAGGCGGCCGTCTTCGAGGCTGCGGAAAATCCTTTCGACCTCGTGATCGTCAATGGAAACCTAGATGATTACGATCCTTTGCGCCTTTGCTCGCAGCTTCGCTCGCTGGAGCGCACCCGTTTCATCCCGCTGCTGCTCATCACCGAGCACAACGATGAGGCGACTGTCATTCGGGCGCTCGATCTCGGTGTGAACGATTACATCATGCGTCCGCTGGACCCGAACGAACTCGTGGCCCGCGCGCTGACCCAGATCCGCCGCAAGCGCCTGAACGACCGGCTTCGCAACAGCGTGAAGCAGACGATCGAACTGGCCGTGACCGATGGTCTGACCGGGCTTCATAACCGGCGCTATCTCGACAATCATCTGAAGATACTCTTCGCGCGGGCGAAAGCGCGTGGTCGCCCGCTTTCCGTCTGCATGGTCGATATCGATCGCTTCAAGCAGGTAAACGACAGCAATGGCCACGACGCCGGCGATGACGTATTGAAGGAATTCGCGACAAGAATTCGTTCAACCGTTCGCGGCGCCGATCTCGCCTGCCGTTATGGCGGTGAGGAATTCGTCGTGGTTATGCCGGATACGCCGGCTGATATCGCCGCGATGATTGCCGAGCGGTTGCGTGGCATTATCGAATCCCGGCCGTTCGTCCTGAGATCCGCCGAGGGAAGCCTTGAAGTTACCGCCTCCATGGGGATCGCAACGCTCGGACCTGATATCGACACCCCGGAGCAATTGATGAAGCAGGCCGACAGGGCTCTTTATCAGGCAAAGGCGAGTGGTCGAAACCGTGTGGTGGCATCCGCGGCCTGATCGACAGAGTACCGGCGTTCCTAGATTCTGTTGGATTTGACTTCTGGGCAGCTGTCAACCTCCCGTATTGGGGGATTGCGCCTGATCGAAGCCTGAAACACTATCCAGACCAATGTTGGTTCCGCGGTTCACAGTTTTCGCTGCCGCGTATGAGAACCTGTCGGCAATAGTAATATTGAGCCGTTCCAAGGTCGTATTGCGACCTGAAATTGTAGTTTTTAGCCGCGCTGAAGTGTTTTCATGTTGTGCCTCTGAGGCGCTGGTCATCTGTACATGCCGATGGCTATGCGAATCGGGCTTCGGGCGATTCAAATGCTGCCGGGCATGTGCGTTTCCGTCCATGAAGCCATTTTTTTCTAATACTCAAATCGAAGTAATTTTGAGAGTATTTAAAATTTTTGCAAATATACCCGTACTTTCGATTTGGAAGGAACAAGGCGTTTGACGGTGATCTTAACCATAGGCGCAACGGATCTGCGAAACGGTTAAGAAAATGTTGATTTTCAATTCGTTTTGAGGGAAGTTGTACTCAATAAAGAAAACGCCTTCGAGAGAGGCAAGTGATACCCCATGATGCTCAGGTCCGCCGCATCTCCTGGGTCGTGGGGTCGGTCGGTTGACATGCAATATTTAGCGGTTCCTCGTGCCGTTTTTGCATGTTGACCGGCCCCCGAACACAAGAAGGCACCGCTGCCGGGCAGGCGCGGTGCCTTTTTTGTTGCGAGCATTTCGAGGATGGTCCGGAACGAGAAGTCTCGTTGCCGTAGATGCCGACTTGATTTTTAAACCGCGCAAACGAAAAAAGCGCGCTGCATTGGCAACGCGCCTGTTCCGCCGAAACCGGTCAGACCAAGGATTACTTGATCTTGGTTTCCTTGAATTCGACGTGCTTCTTAGCGACCGGGTCGTACTTGGTCTTCGTCATCTTTTCCGTCATCGTACGGCTGTTCTTCGTGGTGACGTAAAAGAAGCCCGTGTCGGCCGTCGACAGCAGCTTGATCTTGATGGTTGTAGCCTTGGCCATGGTCGTCCTGCCTTTAATAAACGAAGCCGCGGACGATCAAAGGCCCACGGCAAATCTGGCGCGAAACTACAAATCGCGCCCGAAAAGTCAAGTCCGTTTGGGTTTAAAAAACAATCTGCCCAGCGAAACAAGCACATAGAGTGCAAAGAAACCTGCAATCGCCCATGCAAATCCGTGATTGCCCGAAATATCGATGGCAGCGCCGATGGCTTGCGGCCCGGCTACGGTGCCCACTGCATAGCAGAAAACGAAGGCCGCATTGGCGGCTGCGAGATCCGAGCCGGTGAGTCGCGAGCCGAGATGGCTGAGACCCACGGTATAGAGCCCCGAGACACTGCCGCCCCAGAAGAACAGGACAGCGGCCATCAGCAGCCAGCTTTGCGAGAGCCAGGGAAGGGCAAGCGAGCCGGCGAGGCCGACGGTGGCCATGACGCCGAGCAGGACGCGGCGATCCTTCATGTGGTCGGACAGCATGCCGAGCGGGATCTGGAAGACCATGTTGCCGATGCCCATGACGGTCAGCAGCAGTGCTGCCTGCGACTCGGTGAAGCCGGAGCGCGTGGCGTAGATGGGAAAGAGCGAAAGGCCGCCGGCCTCCACCGCGCCGAAGACGAAGACGGCTGCCGTCGCGGTGGGCACGAGAAGGATATAGCGGAAGAAGTGCCGCTCCGGCTTGGTGTCGAGGGCAGGGCTTTCCCCTCGCGCAATGAAGATCGGTACCGCCGCCGCCAGGATCGCGATAGCGGCCACCAGGAACGGCAGGACACCCTCGCTGCCGATCAATGAGAAGAGCAGGGGCCCGGCGGCGAAGCCGACGGAGAGCACGGTGGCGTAGATCCCGAGAACGAGGCCTCGCCGTCGGGGCGGGGCCGCGGCGTTGATCCAGAATTCGGAAAGAATGAAGAGGGTGGTGGTGGAGCCATGAAAGGCAAGCCGCAATGGGAACCACATCCAGAACTGGTCCGCGTAATAGAAGCCGAGGCCGCTCAGCGCCGATATGAGGACTGCCCAGAGCATTGTCTTGGCAACGCCATAGCTATGGGCGAGCTTCATGGTCACTGGCGCGGCAACCATGGCCGCGATGCCTGCCATGGCGGAATTAAGCCCGATCATCGTGGACGAGATCCCGCGCTTTTCGAGAATGATCGAAAGCAGGGGCAGTCCGAGACCGATGGCGATGCCGACCGAGGAAATGGAGACGACAGCAGCGATGAGAGACGGCCAGTGAATCTCTTCGCGATGGCAGTTATCGCCGTTGGACGGCTTTGTCATGAGTCGGCCCTTAAATCGTATCGCGGAAGAATCGGCCGCGCCGGGAGAAGTAGAACGGTCCGTCGCTTCCAAAAGGTAAAGACGGATCGTCTTTCATCTGCGTCCTGACATCTTCCAGGATCGTCCTGGTGATGGCCGGCATGTTCAGACCGGAAACATCGTGCATGTCAAGCCATTGCAGGTCCTGCAACTCGGCGGAATCCCGGATCGCGCCGGGATCGACGCCGGTCTCGTCGCAGAAAGTCAGGAAGAAACGGGTGTCGAAGCGGCGCACATTGCCGGGCGGCGTGATCGCACGCGCCACGTAGCGCAGGGCGCCGAGATCGGCGCTGAAGCGGCTGTGCTGGTTTCCGCCGGTTTCGAGGGTTCCGATGATGAGGCCTGTCTCTTCATCGAGTTCACGCAACGCAGCCAGCGCAAGCGCACGGCAGCGCCCGGCAAGCGAGGGGTCGTCGAGGCCGCCCGTCAGCCGTGCCAGCACGGTCGGGTGAAGGTCGCGCCTGAAGGGAAGGTTGCGGTCCTGCCGGTCTCGCCTGCCGCCGGGAAACACGTAGAGATCCGGCATGAAGGCATGCTTGCTGCCGCGCTTGCCGACCAGCACCCGGGGGCGACTGCCGGCACGATCGATGAGGATCAGCGATGCTGCATCCCTGGGTCGCAGCTTCGCTTTCGAAGCGGAAGCCTTGTCCTGCGCCTCGAAGGGATGGGATGTCATGAGCCGGTCTTCTGGTGGAATTCTCCCGGCTCGCCTGCATCACCGCCAAAGCCGTGCATCCTCAGTGCCCATTGCAGGCCGATGACTCCACCCTTGATCGGCTGGATGGTGATCAGCGAGGTGATGATTGCAATCGGCACCCAGATCGCCAGATGCACCCAGTCGGATGCCGGGAATATGAGGTCCGTCATCATGAAGCCGCCGAGAAGGACATGGCCGAGAACGATGATGACGAGATAGGGCGGCAGGTCGTCGGCGCGGTGATGGAAGATCTCCTCGCCACAGGCAGCACAGGTATCGACCGGTTTCAGGTAGGCGCGGAACAGCTTGCCGCTGCCGCAGGCCGGACATGTGTTGAGAAGGCCGCGTTTTATCGACTGCCCGAGACGACGCTCCGGCAATTCCTCTCCGCCGAACCGTGTCGGCTCCTGCGTGTTTCCGGCCTCCATCCTCACACCCTCCATGTGTTTACCTCCGTGGCCGGTTGGGCCTTGTCCCGGGCTTCTTCATCGCGCCGCGCCGTGTCGACTTGTGGAAGGAGCGCACCGCGACGGGCATGGGCCGACCTTCGCTCAGCATTTCGAAGCGCAGGGCGCCGGCGAGCGGAATGGCTTCCACAAGTCGCACCTCGACGGAATCGCCGAGACGGTATCCCGTGCCCGTCTTCTCTCCGGACAGAGCCTGGTGGGCCTCGTCATAGATGTAGTAGTCGCGTCCAAGCGTCGAGACGGGAATGAAGCCGTCGGCGCCGAACTGCGGCAGGGCAATGAACAGACCGGCCTTGGTGACACCGGAAACCTGACCGGCGAACTCATCGCCGATACGACCGGCCAGATGGTGGGCGATCAGGCGGTTGATGGTATCCCGCTCTGCCGCCATGGCGCGGCGCTCGAATGTCGAAATCTCCGCTGCGATATCGTCGAGTGCAGCTTCTTCCTCGGGCGTGATGCCGCCTTCGCCAAGCCCGAGAGAGCCCACCAGCGCCCGGTGCACGATCAGGTCGGCATAACGGCGGATCGGCGAGGTAAAGTGGGCGTATTTCAAGAGGTTCAGGCCGAAATGGCCGATGTTTTCGGGGCTGTAGATCGCCTGGCTCTGGGAGCGCAACACCATCTCGTTGACCATGGTCTGGTGCGGCGTGTCTAGAGCCTTGGCGAGGATGCCGTTGAACGAATTGGAGCGCAGGTTGCCCTTGGCGAGCGAGAGCCCGATGGTCCCCAGAAACTCGCGCAGCGCTTCCTGCTTGGAGAGCGTCGGTGCGTCGTGGACGCGGTAGACCAGCGGCTGGCGTTTCTTTTCCAGCGTCTCGGCGGCGGCGACGTTCGCCTGGATCATCATCTCCTCGATCAGCTTGTGGGCATCGAGTCTGTCAGGCACATGCACCCGGTCGACGGTGCCGTCTTCCTTGAGGATGATCTTGCGTTCCGGCATGTCTAGTTCCAGCGGCTGGCGCCGGTCGCGCCCGCGCTTCAGGATCTCGTAGGCATGCCACAGCGGCTTGAGGATCGGTTCCAGCAAAGGTCCCGTCTTGTCGTCCGTCTTGCCGTCGATGGCGGCCTGCGCCTGCTGGTAGGAGAGCTTGGCCGCGCTCTTCATCATGATACGATGGAAGGTGTGGCCCGCCTTGCGGCCTTCCTTCGAGAAGATCATGCGGGCGGCGAGCGCCGGCCGGTCCACGCCTTCACGCAGGGAGCAGAGATCGTTGGAAATCCGCTCCGGCAGCATCGGCACGACGCGATCCGGGAAATAAACGGAATTGCCACGCTTCACCGCTTCCCGGTCGAGCGCGGATTTTGACCGCACATACCAGGAGACGTCGGCAATCGCGACGGTGACGATTACGCCACCCGGATTGTCGGGAGAGGGGTCCAGTTCGGCATAGACGGCGTCGTCGTGGTCCTTGGCGTCCGCCGGGTCGATGGTGATCAGCGGCAGGTCGCGCCAGTCTTCACGATGCGACATGGATGCGGGCTTCGCATCCTCCGCCTCGGAAATGACCGATTGCGGGAAGATGTAGGGAATGCCATGCGCATGGATGGCGATCATCGAGATCGCCTTCTCGGACGCGACCGAGCCGATCACCGAAAGCACGCGGGCACGGGTCAAGCCGAAGCGGCCGGAACGCAGCACTTCCGCTTCGACGAGATCGCCGTCCTTGGCGTCCCCGAGATCGGCTGCATCGATCTGCAACTCCTCGCCACGCCGTTCGATCGGCATCAGCCGTCCGCCACTGGTGCCGGGCATTTCGCGGTAGACGCCGAGCAGGGCGTTACGATGCTTGTCGATGACCTTGATGATCCGCGCGGTATAGGCGGGGCCGGCCCGATCCTTCGACGGGAATATCTTGGCGAGAACGCGGTCACCTAGACCACCGACCGGGGCCTTGCCCTTGGCACGGTCCGCGCTCGATTGGCGGATCGCAACGGCAGGTGCAACACCCAGCTCCTCGTCCCACTCCGCAGGTCGGCCGATCAGTTCGCCGTCCTTGTCACGGGTGGTGATGTCGAGAACGGTGACGGGCGGCAGCGCGCCGGGACGTGCCAGCGACTTGCGGCTCTTCTGGAGAAGGCCGTCATCTTCCATCGCGCGCAACAGGTCCTTGAGCTCGACGCGTGCATCGCCCTTCAGGCCGAACGCCTTGGCGATTTCGCGCTTGGAGGCGCGGTCGGGATTGTCGGCGATGAATTCCAGAAGCACTTCGCGCGGCGGAACAGCCCCATGGATGATGGGTTGCTTGCCGCTCTTTGCAGCGCCTGCTGCCCTTTCCGCGCGCCGCTCCCGCCGGTTGCGGGGGGCGGTGTCAGTGTCGGTATCGCGCGGTGGTCTTGTCAATTTCAGCTCTTCTTCGTCTTCGATGCCGCCTTGGCCTTCGGCTTGGCGGCGGATTTCTTCTTCGGCGCGGCTTCGTCGGCATCCGCAGCCTTGGCCTTTGTCGCCTTGGCGGGAGCCTTCTTGGCTTTGGCCGGCTTGCCGCCATCCTTGGCGGCCCGCTCGGCGATCAGCGCAAGCGCCTCTTCCATCGTCACCGATTGCGGGTCCTTGCCCTTCGGCAGCGTGGCGTTGACCTTGCCCCAGTTAATATAGGGACCGTAACGGCCATCGCGAACGGTGATCGCGCCGCCATCGGGATGCTCGCCCATTTCCTTCAGCGCGGCGGGGGCTGCCCGTCCGCGTCCACCCGGGCCCTTACTCTGCTTTTCAGCCAGAACCGTGACAGCACGATTGAGGCCGATCGAAAGAACGTCCTCGATCGTTTCCAGATTGGCATAGGTGCCGTCATGCAGCACGAAAGGTCCGTAGCGGCCAAGGCCGGCCGAGATCATCTTGCCGCCTTCGGGATGCGCCCCGACCTCGCGCGGCAGCGAAAGCAGCGAGAGCGCCTTCTCCAGATCGATCATCGACGGCGTCCAGCCCTTCGGCAGGGATGAGCGCTTGGCTTCCTTGCCGTCGCCACGCTGCACATAGGGTCCGAAACGGCCGGTCCGCAGCGTGATTTCCTCGTCCGTGACGGGATCCTTGCCGAGCGCCTTCGGCTCGTTGCCACCACCGGCTTCGGCTTCCGCCCCACCTTCCGAGGAGAGTTGGCGGGTGTAGTTGCACTCCGGATAGTTCGAGCAGCCGACAAAGGCGCCGTACTTGCCGAGCTTCAGCGAGAGGTTGCCGGTGCCGCAGACCTGGCAGATGCGCGGATCGGAGCCGTCCTCCCGCTTCGGGAAGACGAGCGGCGCCAGAGCCTCGTTCAGGGCGTCCAGCACGTTGGTGACGCGCAGTTCCTTGGTGTCCTCGATCTGTGCGAAGAAGTCCTTCCAGAAGTCGCGCAGAACCTGCTTCCAGTCGAGTTCGCCAGCCGAGATCTTGTCGAGCTTTTCCTCGAGATCGGCGGTGAAGTCGTATTCGACATACTTGGTGAAGAAGCTTTCGAGGAAAGCTGTCACCAGCCGGCCCTTGGAATGCGGGATCAGCTTGCGTTTTTCGGTGACGACGTATTCGCGGTCGGAAAGCGTCTTCAGTGTCGCGGCATAGGTGGAAGGACGGCCGATGCCGAGTTCTTCCATCTTCTTGATCAGCGAGGCTTCCGAGTAGCGCGGCGGCGGCTCGGTGAAGTGCTGGCTGGCATTGACCTTCTGCTTGGCCAGCGCTTCGCGGGCATTGATCTCGGGCAGGCGGCCGTCTTCGTCGTCATCTCCGCCTTCGCCATCTTCCCGCTGGTCCACATAGGCCGCGATGAAGCCGTCGAAACGGATGACCGAACCCACGGCGCGAAGGCCTGCCTTCTCGCTGTCGCGGGTCGCAAGGATCTCGACCGTAGTCCGCTCGATTTCGGCCGAAGCCATCTGGCTGGCGATGCCGCGCTTCCAGATGAGGTCGTAGAGCTTCAACTGGTCGGCGTCGAGGAAGCGGCGCACCTGATCGGGCGACCGGTTGAAGTCGGTCGGGCGGATGGCTTCGTGCGCTTCCTGGGCGTTCTTCGCCTTGGTGGAATAGAGGCGCGGCTTATCCGGCACGTAACGCGCACCAAACTGGTCGGCGACGGCGGCGCGGGCAGCGTCGATGGCCTCAGGCGCCATCTGTACGCCGTCGGTACGCATATAGGTAATGAGACCCACCGTCTCGCCGCCGATGTCGATACCTTCATAGAGCTTCTGGGCGACCTGCATGGTGCGCGAAGCGGAGAAGCCAAGCTTCGACGATGCTGCCTGCTGCAAGGTGGAGGTGGTGAAGGGCGGGCCGGGATTGCGCTTGACCGGCTTGGCCTCGACGCTGTCGACGGCATAGCGCGCGCTTTCCAGCATTTCCTTGATCCGGCCGGCATCCGTGCCGTTGGTAACGGAGTTGCGCTGGATGCGCTTGCCGTCGGCGGAAACGAGCTTCGCTTCGAATTCATCGCCGCGAGGCGTCTTCAGCAGCGCCGAGATGTTCCAGTACTCTTCCGCGACGAAGAGCTCGATCTCGTTTTCACGGTCGCAGACGAGGCGAAGCGCCACCGACTGCACGCGGCCGGCGGATCGGGCGCCGGGCAGCTTGCGCCACAGCACCGGCGACAGGTTGAAGCCGACAAGATAGTCGAGCGCACGGCGGGCGAGGTAGGCATCGACCAGGGGAATGTCGATATCGCGCGGATGCGCCATCGCGTCGAGCACGGCCTTCTTGGTAATCGCGTTGAAGACGACGCGCTTCACCGGCTTGTCGCCCAGAACCCGCTTCTTCTTGAGCAGGTCGAGCACATGCCAGGAAATCGCTTCTCCCTCGCGATCCGGGTCGGTCGCGAGAATGAGGCCGTCGGACGATTTGACCGCGTCGGCAATGTCCTTCATGCGTTTCTGTGAGGCACTGTCGACCTCCCAGAGCATCTCGAAATCTTCTTCCGGCCGCACCGAACCGTCCTTGGCCGGCAGATCCCGCACATGGCCGAACGAAGCCAGAACCTTGTATCCGGAACCGAGATACTTGTTGATCGTCTTGGCCTTGGCAGGAGATTCTACGACTACGACATTCATTGTTTTTCTCTGCACCTCAATCAGTGCTTCTAATTCGGCAGCGTTCTTGCGGCCTCGTCTCAAGGACTGCGCCTCGAAAACCGGTTCCCCGAAATGGACAGGGATTCGGTCGCGGTCAAGGGGTAACGCATATTTTCTGCAGTATGCAACGTAATGCAACCTTTGAGAGATTAACTTGAGATTGCAATTTAAGATAAATGAGCTATCGTTTTTTCCAGATGATTTGAGGGTGTTCGGTGTGCTCCGGACACAAATTGCGAGCGATGGAATGGTTTCGAAAATAAACGGTGCAGGCGGCGCCGATACACTGGAAAATATAGCTTATATTCGGCAGATGCTCGGCGAGTTGCGCTCGGTCGCCGAAAGCGAGGGTGCCGAGATGCTCTGCTATCTTATCGAGATGGCCTATGTGGAGGCAGGTGACGTGCAGGCCGGCCGCCGTTCGCTGTCAATCCATCATGGAAATGGAAACAAGGCCACCCGCATGCCGGTGTAGGCGGCCTGCAATATCAAGTTCCAGAAGCACCAGATAGACGGACTGGGCGGCCAGTCCAGTATGACGAATGATGTCATCCACCTCCACCGGGGTCGGTCCGAGCGCATCGATGATGCGTGTCCGATCGCTTTCGCTGGGTGGCGGCGTCATGGGGCGGTCATGCTCTCCATTATCGGGCTCATTTGCCTGCGGTGGCGTAAACAGATCGATTTCCGAAATCGGGGCGAGTGCCTGCAATACATCCTCCGGGCGCGTCGTCACCGTGGCGCCGTCTTTCAGCAGGCCGTTGGTGCCTTCGCATCGCGGGTCGAGCGGTGAACCGGGAACGGCGAAAACCAGCCGCCCGAACTCGCCGGCCAGACGCGCCGTGATGAGCGATCCCGAGCGTGCCGCGGCCTCAATTACGACGACACCCAGGGCAACTCCGGCAATAAGCCGGTTGCGCCGGGGAAAATCCCGCGCGCGGGCCTCCCATCCGAACGGCATTTCGGAAATCGCCAGTCCGCGACCATCGCAGATTTCCCGAAATAGGGCGAGATTTTCGGGAGGATAGGGCTGATCGAGTCCGCCGGCCATGGCGGCAATCGTTCCGGTATCGAGACTTGCGCGATGGGCGGCCGTGTCTATGCCGCGCGCCAGACCTGAAATGACGGAGTAACCTGCACGGCCGATATCGCGGGATATCATCGCGGCGAATTTCGCCCCGCTGATCGATGCGTTGCGGGAACCGACCACACCGACGCTCGGCAGAGAAGCCGTCGTCAGATCGCCTTTAACCGCGAGAAGGGGAGGTGCCGCGTCGATCTGCCTCAGGGCGGAAGGGTAGTCCGGTTCGCCGATACCGAGAAAACGGGCGCCGAAGCGGGTGGCCGTCTCGAGTTCCCGAATGGCTTCGCCTTCCGAGGCGATCCGGATCGAACGGGTCGATCCTCCCCGGCGGGAAAGTTCCGGTAGCGCCTCTATTGCTGCTTCGGCCGAACCGAAATGGTTGATGAGGTCGCGAAAGGTAGCGGGGCCGACATTGTCGCTGCGGATCAGCCTTAACCAGGCGATCCTTTGCCGGTCTGTCAGCGCAATCCCCTTTCGTCTTGCGCTGCCTGCCGGCATGCAGTCATCCCTTTTGCCCGATCTTGCTTTCCGTCCCGGCGATCAGCCGCTCGATATTCGGCTTGTGCCGCCAGTAAGTAATGACGGTCATGGCCGAGGTGACGAGGGAAGCTTCCTGCGCACCCAGTATCCACAGGACAACCGGAATGACAAGGGTTGCAACCAGAGCGGACAGCGATGAGTAGCGGGAGAGGTAGGCGATCGACAGCCAGACGATGGCGAATACCAGCACCATCAGCGGGGCGACCCCGAGCAGCGTGCCGATATAGGTGGCGACGCCCTTGCCGCCCTTGAAGCCGAGCCAGACGGGGAAGAGGTGGCCGATGAAGGCGGCAAAGCCCGCCAGCAGCCCGGCATTGTGACCGAACACCGCCTGCGCGATCACCGCGGCTGCGGTCGCCTTCAGCGCGTCGAGCAGCAGCGTTGCGGCGGCAAGTTTCTTGTTGCCGGTTCTGAGCACATTGGTCGCACCGATATTGCCCGAGCCGATCGAGCGCAGGTCGCCCAGGCCGGCGAGCCGCGTCAGGACGAGGCCGAAGGGAATGGAACCGAGGAGATAGCCGAGGCTGAGCACCGCGATCAGCGCCGGCCAGCCGATGGAGAGGTAGTTCACTTCAGGCACGTCTTTCTTCCCCTTGGCTACGTCTTAGAGCGAATGCACACACTTTCCGGCGACATAGGTCGCAACGGCCCGACCCGAGAAACGGGCGTCCTCGAACGGCGTGTTCTTGGAGCGCGACAACAGCAGATCCTTGGACACCAGCCAAGGCTCGTCGAGATCGACGAGGGTGATATCAGCGGGCGCGCCGGGCTTCAATGTGCCGGCATCGAGGCCGAAAATCTCGGCGGGTCGGGTCGACATTGCGTCAATCAGCCGCATCAGCGAAACCTGTCCGCTGTGATGCAGCCGCAGCGCAGCCGACAGCATGGTTTCGAGGCCGATGGCGCCATCTTCCGCTTCACCGAAGGGAAGGCGCTTGGTATCGACGCCCTGCGGATCGTGCGACGAGACGATGATGTCGACCTTGCCTTCGGCCAGCGCCTGAACCATGCTCACCCGGTCGTCCTCGGAGCGAAGCGGCGGATAGAGCTTGAAGAAGGTGCGGTATTCGCCGATGTCGTTTTCGTTGAGCGTCAGGTGGTTGATCGAGACCGCGCAGGTGACGTTCGTGCCGCGCTTGCGGGCCGTCTCTATCGCCTCGACCGATTCCGGCACGGAAATCTGGGCCGCATGATATTTCGCGCGGGTAAGGCCGGCGATCCGCAGATCACGCTCCAGCGGAATGACCTCGGTTTCCTTCGGTACGCCCGAAAGGCCGAGCCAGCTCGCCAGCAGGCCCTCGTTCATCACGCCATTCGCGGCGAGATACTTCTCGCGCGTTTCAAGCGCGATGATGGCGCCGAATTCCCGCGAATAGGTCATGGCACGACGCAGGACCTGCGTGTCGTGAAGGCCGTGGCGGCCGTTGGTGAAGACGACGGCGCCGGCTTCGCTGAGCAGGCCCATTTCCGTCATCTCGTTGCTGGTGAGCCCCTTGGTCAGGGCCGCTGCCGGATAGACGTTGACGATGGCCTTGTCGCGGGCTGTCTTGCGAACGAATTCCACCAGCGCGATGTCATCGATGACCGGATCGGTTTCGGGCATCATGATGAAGGAGGTGACGCCGCCGGCTGCGGCGGCGCGGCTGGCTGACGCGATGGTCTCGCGGTGTTCGGCTCCCGGTTCTCCAACGAAGACGCGGGCATCGACAAGACCGGGAATGGCAGTGAGGCCGGCGCAATCCCGGACTTCAGCGCCCGTGGGCACGCCCTGGTTCTGTGCGTCGCGGCCCGCTGTCACGATGCGGCCGTCGGCATCGACGATGATCGTGCCGGTTTCGTCGAGATTGCGCGAAGGATCGACGATCCGGACATTCTTCAAGACGAGAGGCCTGCTCATGCACCCATTCCTTCCGTACGTGGGCCTTGGTTCTGCGAGACGAGCAGCACTTCCATGACGGCCATGCGCACGGCGACCCCCATCTCGACCTGCTGTTCGATCACGCTCTGCGGGCCGTCGGCCACTTCGGAGGCGATTTCGACGCCGCGGTTCATCGGCCCCGGATGCATGACCAGCGCATCGTCCTTCGCAGCCTTCAGTTTCTCGGCGTCGAGGCCGTAGAAGTGGAAGTATTCGCGTACAGATGGCACGAAGGCGCCGGACATTCGTTCGCGCTGAAGGCGCAGCATCATCACGACATCAGCGTCCTTCAGGCCTTCCTTCATGTCGTGGAAGACTTCCACGCCCATGTGTGCGATGCCGGCCGGAAGCAGGGTCGGCGGCGCAACCACCCGCACCCGCGCGCCCATGGCGTTCAGCAGCAGGATGTTGGAGCGCGCGACGCGCGAATGCAGCACGTCGCCGCAAATCGCCACGATTATGCGCGAGAGTTTGCCCTTGGCGCGGCGGATCGTCAGCGCATCGAGCAGCGCCTGGGTCGGGTGCTCGTGCTGTCCGTCGCCGGCATTGACGACCGAGCAGGCGACCTTCTGCGCGAGAAGAGCCGCAGCGCCGGCCGAGGAGTGCCTGACGACCAGAACATCCGGTCGCATGGCGTTGAGCGTCATGGCCGTGTCGATCAGCGTCTCGCCCTTTTTGACGGACGAATTGCCGACCGACATGTTCATCACGTCGGCGCCAAGACGTTTACCCGCCAGTTCGAACGAGGATTGCGTTCGCGTGGAGGCTTCGAAAAAGAGATTGATCTGGGTGAGACCGCGAAGCGTGGAAGTCTTCTTCTCGCGCTGGCGGCTGATTTTGACGGCTTCGTCGGCCTTGTCGAGCAGGTAGGTAATATCCTGTTCAGTAAGGCCCTTGATGCCAAGAAGGTGGCGGTGAGGAAAGAAGACCATGGACGTCCTCCTGAGATGTCACGGGGTCTATAAAGATTGCCGGGCCAAGGGGCAAGCATATGCTATGTGGATAGTCACGCCCTCCCCATGTTAAACGAGCGCATTTCCGCTAGAAGATCGACATGAGCTCAATGAACCGGACTGAAGAAAAACTCGCTGCCCTGAACCAGCCGAAACCCTGGTCCGGTGTAAACGCCTATCGTTCCGACCCGCTGCTTGTCGATCTGACGGCCAGCCTGTCGCGCGGGCTGCGCGAGGAATACGACGTCATCGGCAAATATGTGACCTCGCACGAGGCGCAGGAACTCGCCCGCATGGCGAACCAGAGCCCGCCGGTGCTGCGCACCCACGGCGTTCGTGGCGAGCGGCTCGATGTGGTGGAGTTCCATCCGGCCTGGCATGCGCTGATGCGCCGCTCCATGTCCGTCGGCCTGCATTCTTCCGTCTGGGAAAACCTGCCGGATGCCCGCGGCCACGAACACAAGGCCCGCGCCACCCGCTTCTTCCTCACCGCCCAGCTCGAAACCGGCCATCTCGGAGCGTTGACGACCACCAGCGCATCGGTTGCCGCTCTCGTGACCGCGCCGCATATACAAAAGGAATGGGCGCCGAAGATCCTGTCACGGAAGTATGATTCGTCGAACAAGCCACCGTTGCAGAAGACGGCCGTGACGCTCGGCATCGGCATGACGGAAAAGCAGGCCGGCACCGATGTGCGGGCGATCTCTACTTCCGGCGAACGGGTGGGCGAGGGGATTTACCGCCTTTCCGGCCACAAGTGGTTCATGTCCGCTCCGATGAGCGACGGTTTCGTTATGCTGGCCCAGACGAAGGACGGCATGGGCTGCTTCCTCGTGCCGCGCCTGCTCGAAGACGGTTCTGGAAACGGCCTCGAATTCCAGCGGCTGAAGGACAAGATCGGCAACCGCTCGAATGCGACGGCGGAAGTCGAGTTCTCGGATGCATTCGGCTATCTGCTCGGCACGCCGGGTGATGGTATCCGCACCATCCTCGACATGGTGACGCTGACCCGGCTCGACTGCGCACTGGCCTCGGCCGGCATCATGCGCGCCTCGATGGCGGAAGCCGTGCATCATGTCCGGGGGCGTTCGGCCTTCGGCAAGAAACTGATCGATCAGCCGATCATGACGCGCGTGCTGGCCGATATGGCTCTTGACGTCGCCGCCGCTACGACGCTTGCCTTCAAGCTTGCCGACACCTTCGACCGCGCCCGGGAAAACCCTGTTGACGCGGCCTATGCCCGCGTCATGACGCCGGTGGTGAAATACTGGATCTGCAAGATCGCGCCGGCGCTGATCTACGAGGCGATGGAATGCATCGGCGGCAGCGGATACATTGAGGAACGGCCGATCGCCCGTCATTATCGGGAGGCACCGGCGGCGGCGCTCTGGGAAGGCTCGGGCAATGTCATGGCGCTGGACGTCCTGCGCGTTCTCGAGCGTGGCAAGGATCTGATCGACACGCTCTTTGCGGGTTTCGAACGGGATCTCGGCCCCTCCGGCAAGAAGACCGTCGAAGTCCTGCGCGCGGCGACCGCTCTTGCCGAACGCGACGAAGGGGCGGCACGCCTGCTGATCGAACAGATGGCGCTGGTTGCTTCGGCGGCCGAACTCTACCGGCTGGGCGCCGGCAAAATTGCCGACGCCTTCCTCGAATCACGGCTCGCGGGCGGCTGGCGTCATACCTACGGCGTGCTCGATGCCCGTTTCGACGCGCGCTACGTCCTCGATCTTCTCTACCCGGCAGCGACCTGATCGCCTTCCAGGCCAACTGAGCGTTCTGATCTTGAGTCCATGGTAAGCCGGGGGTAGTCTCCCCGGTGTCGACGCATATGCGCCGTTTCCGGCCCTCTTCGCGCGTTTCTTCCCCCTCATGATGACCCGATCCCACTCACCTGTTGCCGTGCCGGCAAAGGAGACCTTCATGAATCATGTTCTGAACGAAGGCGAATATCGCCTTGAAAATATTGCTGCCCGTCGCGACGATCTCGTCATGATTTCCGGCTGCTCCGGCGGGGGCAAGTCGACCTTGCTCGAGGAATTGTCGCGGCGAGGCTTTGCGACATGCGAGGAACCCGGGCGGCAGGTGGTTCGCGAACAGCTTTTCATCGATGGCGAAGCGCTGCCATGGGCGAACCTGCCGCTCTTTGTCGAACTGACCATCTCCCGCTCGATCAATTTCATGACGGAGGCGGCGTGCAGGGGAGGACGAACCTTCTTCGACCGGGGAATCGTCGATCAGATCGCCGGGTTGGAACAGGCGGGCCATATCGTTCCCCCGGTTTATCTCCGGGCAGCGGAAAGGCTGCGCTATCACCGGCAGGTCTTCCTGCTGCCGCCATGGCCGGAAATCTACAGGAACGACGCCGAGCGACGCCATGGGCTGGAGACGGCCATCGAAGCGTTTCGATACCTCGAAAACGCTTATAGGCGCTTTGGTTATGAACTTGTCGAGGTGCCCAGGGCCGGTGTCGGGGAGAGGGCGGACTTCATTCTCTCGACGCTTGCGCAACAAGAGCCGGGCTGAGGTCGGACGGCGTCTTCTGGCGGGTTTTGGTGCTTTCCGGATGCTCGCTCTTGCGTTATCCCCAACGCCCGTTAACCTTAACAAATGGTTTACGTTGCGTCGCTCCTGTTAAGGGGTCAGTTTCCCGCACAGGGACAGACCGGATCAGCGGGGCGCAAAAAACCAGAATGACAAGAATGACTTTGGTTTTGGTCATGATGGCGTTTTTCGCGGTACTTGCGTTGGATATCGCCGTTCCGGCCACGGTCCTGAGCGCCATGGCTCTGCTTCGGTGGACGGTGCGCTACTGGCCATCGACAGGTATGTATGAGGAGAGGGCGGCATGAAGACCTTCCTGATTTTGTGGGCTGCCCCCATCGCCCTGCTCGGAAGCTGGTACGGGCTCTCCTATTACGATATGAGCTTCGGTATCTTCATGCTCACGCGGCAGGCGCATGATCTGGTATTCCAGATTTACGGCCACATCCTCGGCATTCCCCCGGAAACGATTCCGCCGCTGGTGGCGCGCGCCATCGCCTTCGACAGCCTTCTGGTTTTCGCGATCATCGGCTTTCGCCGCCGTCGAAAGATCATCGCGTGGTGGAAAGCCCGTCAGGCACCCTCGGTATCAGAAGATCTGCGCAGCGTCGACAACCTGTCGAGTGCGCCCTGAAGGATAAAGCTGGCCGCGGCCGAGTCGATCCGCTCGCTGCGCTTGGCCCTGGAAACGTCCATTTCCAGAAGCGCCCGTTCCGCTGCTACCGTCGATAGCCGCTCGTCCCAGAAGACGAAGGGGATATCGGTTTTTTCCGACATCGAACGCACGAAGGCGCGAGTGGCCTGAACGCGCGGCCCGGCCGAACCGTCCATATTCATCGGCAGGCCGATGACGAAGGCAGCGATCTTTTCCCGGGCGGCGAAATCGAGCAGGACCTCTGCATCCTTCGTGAATTTTATCCGTTTGATCACCGGGCGCGGGCTTGCGAAACGCAGGCCAATATCAGACATGGAAAGGCCGATCGTCTTGGTGCCGAGGTCAAGCCCAGCGACCGGCTGCAGGGGCGCAAGGGTCTCCGCCAGTTCCTCGATCGTCAGTGTCGTCATCGTGATTTCCTCACTGGTGGCCGTGGTCGCTACTTTCCGTTACGGCCATATGCCATATTTTTATCCGACGAAACAATTTCGCCTTCCTGTCCCCCAAAGGAGTCTTCCATGAAAATCACCTGGCTCGGCCATTCCGCTTTTCGTCTGGACACGGCCAAAGCGAGCATCCTGATCGACCCGTTTCTCACCCATAACCCGGGTTTTGCGGGTCTTGACCTCAAGGATGCCGCGGCCGGCGTCACCCATATCCTTCTGACCCATGGCCATGGCGACCATGTCGGCGATACCATCCGTCTCGCCAATGAAACCGGCGCAACCGTGCTCGCCAACGCCGATCTGGCCGCCTGGCTCGGTTCCAAGGGGGTTTCGAAGATCGAGATGGGCAATACCGGCGGCACCGTTGCCTTCGACGGCTTCACGGTGACCTTCACCAATGCGCTGCATTCGTCCGCGCAGATCACCGAGGACGGCGTCTCCCATGCGCTCGGCAATGCCAACGGCCTGATGCTGCACATCGACGATGAACCCTCGCTCCTGCACATGGGTGACACCGACATCTTCTCGGACATGAAGCTCATCAACGAACTGCACCAGCCGGATATCGGCCTCGTGCCGATCGGCGACCGCTTCACAATGGGCGGCGCGGTGGCGGCATTGGCCTGCCAGCGATTCTTCGAGTTCCAGACGGCCATCCCCTGCCACTACGGTTCCTTCCCGATCATCGACCATACGCCGGAGAAATTCGTGGCCGGCATGGAGGGGACGAAGACCAAGGTAGAGACGCCGAAGCCCGGCCATAGCCTGGAAGTCTGAGAAATCCCCGTTGCGCCATGGCCTGACGGCCATTATAGCGAAGGAAACATAAGACCTGGAGAATACCGATGTCCGTTGATCTCAAGACCGTCAAGCGTGTGGCACATCTGGCCCGCATCGCCCTCAACGAGGAAGAAGCACAGCGCATGATGGGAGAGCTCAACGGCATCCTCGGCTTCGTCGAGCAGCTTTCCGAGGTCGACGTGACGGGCATCGAACCCATGACGTCCGTCACGCCCATGGCGATGAAAAAGCGCGCCGACGTGGTCACCGACGGCAACAAGGCCGATGACATCGTCGCCAACGCGCCGGAAACGGACCGCAACTTCTTCCTGGTGCCGAAGGTCGTCGAATAAGCCTTTCGGCTTCGCGACGCCGCATCCGTCCTGCATTCCCTCTCTGGCCGCCTCCCGGGCGCCGCTATTTTGAAGTGAACCGACATCATGAGCGAACTGACAAGCCTCACCATTGCCGAAGCCCGCGCCAAACTGGCGGCGAAGGAGATCAAGGCCGTCGAGCTGACCGACGCCTATATCCAGGCGATCGAGGCGGCCAATGACGCGATCAATGCCTATGTCACCGTCACGCCGGAAAAGGCCCGCGAGATGGCCAAGGCTTCCGACGAGCGAATCGAGGCCGGCAAGGCTGGCGCGCTGGAGGGCATTCCACTCGGCATCAAGGACCTGTTCGCCACCCGCGACATCCACACCCAAGCCTGCTCCGACATCCTGAACCGCTTCAAGCCGAAATACGAATCGACCGTGACCCAGAACCTCTGGGATGACGGCGCGGTCATGCTCGGCAAGCTGAACATGGACGAATTCGCCATGGGTTCGTCCAACGAGACGTCCCATTACGGCCCTGTGGTCAACCCTTGGAAGGCGAAGGGCTCTAACGAAAATCTGGTTCCCGGCGGTTCGTCGGGCGGTTCGGCTGCTGCCGTTGCCGCACATCTGTGCGCCGGCGCCACCGCAACCGATACCGGCGGTTCGATCCGCCAGCCAGCCGCCTTTACCGGCACCGTCGGCATCAAGCCGACCTATGGCCGTTGCTCTCGCTGGGGCACGATCGCTTTCGCGTCCTCGCTCGATCAGGCTGGCCCGATCGCTCGAGACGTTCGCGACGCTGCCATCCTCTTGAAGTCCATGGCGTCGGTCGACGCCAAGGATACGACCTCTGTCGATCTGCCGGTGCCGGATTACGAAGCCGCGCTCGGTCAGTCCCTGAAGGGCATGAAGATCGGTATCCCGAAGGAATACCGTGTCGAGGGCATGCCGGCCGAGATCGAGACGCTCTGGCAGCAGGGCATCGCATGGTTGAAGGAAGCCGGTGCCGAGATCGTCGACATCTCCCTGCCGCACACGAAGTATGCGCTTCCAGCTTACTACATCGTCGCTCCGGCTGAGGCTTCGTCGAACCTTGCCCGTTACGACGGCGTTCGCTACGGCCTGCGGGTCGACGGCAAGGACATTGCCGACATGTACGAGAAGAGCCGCGCCGAAGGCTTCGGCACCGAAGTCAAGCGCCGTATCATGATCGGCACTTACGTGCTGTCGGCTGGTTACTACGATGCCTATTATCTGCAGGCGCAGAAGGTCCGCACGCTGATCAAGCGCGACTTCGAAATCGCCTTCCACGCCGGCGTCGACGCCATCCTGACGCCCGCAACGCCGTCTTCCGCCTTTGCCATCGGCGATAAGGAGCTCGCTGCCGATCCGGTGAAGATGTACCTGAACGACATCTTCACGGTAACGGTCAACATGGCCGGACTGCCGGGCCTCTCCGTTCCGGCCGGTCTCGACAGCAAGGGACTGCCGCTCGGCCTCCAGCTTATCGGCAAGCCTTTCGAGGAAGAAACGCTGTTCAAGACTGCCCACGTCATCGAACAGGCCGCCGGCAAGTTCACGCCCGCCAAGTGGTGGTAGGCGAACTGAAAATTCGGACAATGATTGTCGCCGGTCACATCGTGGCCGGCGAAGTCATTTTTGCAGGTTGAAATTCATTCCTCTTCCCGGGCGGGCGTCCTTCGTGGAAGCCCTCGGACGGAACAGTCTTCATCAACGCGGGGACTGATGGTTCTCTTCTGCATCCGGCGGAATATCTCGCCCCGGTTCACATTCAGGCGAGTCGATCAACGAGATCGTTTGCTGGTTCAGTATGCGAGAACGAGAAACCCGGTCATTCCTGATTTAAAATATTGAAAATAAACAGAAATGCTGTTTTTCTCGTTTGATGTAATACAACCTCTGGCCAAACCTTGTTGCGGGTGTTCTACTCCGCGAAACACGGGAGAGGGCATGGCAAATATTCGCACCGCACGACAGGAAGAGGCCGATCTGCTTGCAGATATCGGTATTCGTTCCTGGGAACAGGCGATGATTCCGGTCGGCGAGACGAGCCCGATGCTGGAAAATGCCCGTCAGGCCTTCCAGAACTTCACCCGTAGCCGCTGGATCACGATTTCCGTCGTGGAAAGCGGCGGTGCCGTAGTCGGATGGGCAGCCCGCGAACAGCTTGATGAGAACATCACCGACTTCTGGATCGATCCTCAACATCAGGGGCAGGGGCTGGGTTCGGTTCTGCTGGAAGAGGTGGAGGACGAGATCCGCAAACAGGGCTTCGAGAAGGCGTCGCTGGAAACACACGCTCTCAATCGGGACGCTGTCGGTTTTTTCGAGAAACATGGCTATTCGGTCCACTGGCTGACCATTGCCTATAACCCGAAGCTCGACCGCGACGTCCAGACCGTTGGCATGTCCAAGCAGCTCGTGGAGCCGGCCGGCACTGGTTATGCGGAATTCTAGTTTCCTGCGAAGGAGCGGAGCACCGCATCCAATGCGGCTGCGGCCCTTTCGGGAGCGATGAGGACGGCTGACGCGGCCGTAATCTGCACGACGAAGAATGTCGGCAAGGCGACGGGAAACGGCTGTTTGCGCGTTTTGTGGCGGAGAAGCCTCTGGGCAAGTAATGCGCCCACACCGCCGCCGAACAGGGCGAGGGAGAGCAATGTGGTTTCCCGTATGCGCCATTCGCCATTGCGGGCCGCGTCCTTGTCCAGCCAATAGACACAGAACACCACGACATTGTAGAGCGCAGCGATGGCGAGAAGCGTAAGGGTCCCGGGAGCCATCCACCCATGCTGCATGAAGCGGATTAACGATTGATGAGCCTCTTGCGGGCTTGATGTCTTGCCCCGCAAGGCTGGACAAGCCTTGCGCCACCGCGACATTTGTTCTACCTCACGGGCTTGAAAACTCCACGCATGACACGAGCATCTGATGACCCTAGTTGACACGCGCACGCCTGACCCGAAACGTTTCATTCCCGGCGCCACCGGCGATTGGGAAGTGATCATCGGTATGGAGGTTCACGCGCAGGTGACGAGCAATTCGAAGCTCTTCTCCGGCGCCTCGACCACCTTCGGTAATGCGCCGAATGCCAACGTTTCACTGGTGGATGCGGCCATGCCCGGCATGCTGCCGGTCATCAACGAGGAATGCGTCAAGCAGGCGGTCCGCACCGGACTGGGCCTGAAGGCGCAGATCAACAAGCGTTCGATCTTCGACCGCAAGAACTACTTCTATCCGGACCTGCCGCAGGGCTACCAGATCTCCCAGTTCAAGGACCCGATCGTAGGAGAGGGCAAGATCATCATCTCACTTGGCCCCGACCGTCAGGGCCAGTTTGAGGATATCGAGATTGGCATCGAGCGTCTGCACCTCGAGCAGGACGCCGGCAAGTCGATGCACGACCAGCATCCGACGATGTCCTATGTCGACCTGAACCGTTCGGGCGTCGCGCTGATGGAAATCGTCTCCAAGCCGGACATGCGCTCGTCTGACGAGGCCAAGGCCTACATGACCAAGCTGCGCTCCATCGTGCGCTATCTCGGCACTTGCGACGGCAACATGGACGAAGGCTCCATGCGCGCCGACGTCAACGTTTCCGTACGCAGGCCGGGCGGCGAGTTCGGAACGCGTTGCGAGATCAAGAACGTCAACTCCATCCGCTTCATCGGCCAGGCTATCGAATACGAGGCACGCCGCCAGATCGGCATTCTGGAGGATGGCGGTTCGATCGATCAGGAAACCCGCCTCTTCGACCCGAACAAGGGCGAGACCCGGTCCATGCGCTCGAAGGAAGACGCGCATGATTATCGCTATTTCCCCGATCCGGACCTGCTGCCGCTCGAATTCGACGATGCCTTCATCGAGGAACTGAAGAAGGACCTGCCGGAGCTGCCTGACGACAAGAAGGCTCGTTTCGTCCGAGATCTCGGCCTGTCGATCTACGACGCCTCCGTTCTGGTGTCGGAGAAGGCAATTGCCGACTACTTCGAGGAAGTCGCGGCCGGTCGCGATGGCAAGACGGCTGCGAACTGGGTTATCAACGATCTGCTCGGAGCGCTCAACCGCACCGGCAAGAGCATCGAGGAAACGCCGGTCTCTCCGGCCCAGCTCGGCGCGATCATCGACCTCATCAAGGCTGAAACCATTTCGGGCAAGATCGCCAAGGATCTGTTCGAGATCGTTCTGACCGAAGGTGGCGATCCGGCAGAGATCGTCGAAGCTCGTGGCATGAAGCAGGTGACCGACACCGGCGCCATCGAAAAGGCTGTCGACGAGATCATCGCCGCAAACCCGGATCAGGTCGAGAAGGTCAAGGCCAAGCCCACGCTTGCCGGCTGGTTCGTCGGTCAGGTGATGAAGGCGACGGGCGGCAAGGCCAACCCGCAGGCCGTGCAGGCGCTGGTCAAGGCCAAGCTCGGCATCGAGGAGTAATCCCTTGTATTTCGTTCGCACCGCGAGCGAGCGTGACGTCGGGCAGGTGAAGACCCTGCTCGACGAAACCTTCCACTCAACCTACGATCCGTTCTACGGTGCAGACAAGGTGCGCCAGATGGTCGATGGCTGGCATTCCGCAAACGCCATCAAGGCACGCATCGGAAAGCGTGGCGCCGAGTTTCTTGTTGCCGATAGCGGACGGGAAATCGGTGGTCTCGGTTATGCCGCCATGTATCCCAAGATGGCGAAGACGGTGATGCTGCATCAGCTCTACGTCCGACCGTCCTGCCAGAACGAGGGGATCGGCCGCGATATCTTCGCGGAGCTGGAGACCTGCTTCCCCGATGCCGAGATCATGCGGGTCGAAGTGGCGCTTCCGAACGTTCGCGCGATGTCTTTCTACGAGCGTCTCGGCTTCACCGAAGTCGACCGTATGGAGGAATGGGGCGCGCCGAATTCCGGCCTGCCGGCGATCATCATGGAAAAACGGCTGGAGTTCTAAGCCGCCCTTTCCCTCGCCGTTTGGCGTGTACGAAAATTCCCGTGCAAAATCTCCAGTCGTCACACGACCGTCCTGTCGTACTTTGTAGGTTCCGCTGAAAACAGACGGGAAGGGAAAAGCATGCAAGGATCGGATATCGTCATCAGGGAAGCACTGAGGGAGGATGTGGCAGCCATCGCAGCCATTCTGGCGGGCGACACCGTCGGCGGTCACGGGGATACGACGGATCCGGCGGCTCTTCCTGGCTATCTTGCCGCCTTCGACAGCATCTCCGCATCTCCCAATGAAACGCTCTATGTTGCCGAGCGGGGCGGAGAGGTCGTCGCTACCTGCCAGACCCTTGTCACGACGACGCTTTCCGGCCGCGGCGGGTCCTCGATGATTGTCGAAACCGTCTTTACCCGCCGGGATTGCCGGGGGCAGGGCATCGGCGCGACGATGATCCGTCATTGCATCGAAGAGGCGAAAAGAAAGGGCATGCGGGCCGTCCAACTGACCTCCAATGCTGCGCGCAAGGATGCTCATCGCTTCTATGAGAGGCTCGGTTTTGCCCAGAGTCACCTTGGCTTCAAGTTGAAGCTGAAATGACCTCCGGGCGGCGCGAATCACTAGACAACGGCGCTGCAAGGCTGCATAAGCGGAAGACGTTTTTAGCAAGTGCATTGCCTTTTCGGCAAAGCCCAAGGAAAAGACATGAAGCAGCTTCTTTTGCAGGTTTTCACCTGGTGGAACGGCCAGACCATGGGAACGCGATTCTTCACCTGGCGCAACGGTAAGCGCGTCGGCGAAGACGAAATGGGCAATGTCTATTATGAGGGCGGCACCACGTCTTTCGGCCTTCCGCGCCGCTGGGTGATCTACAAGGGCTACGCTGACGCTTCGAAAATCCCGACCGGCTGGCACGGCTGGATGCACTACCGCACCGACGTTCCGCCGAGCAAGGAAGACTACAAGGCGCGCGAATGGCAAAAGCCGCACCGCGAAAACCAGACCGGTACCGCGCTTGCCTATCGTCCCCCTGGCTCTCTTGCCGTCGTGGGCGAGCGTCCGCGGGTTACCGGCGACTACGACGCCTGGACGCCCGGCAACTGACACCCGATTTGGCCACAATTGGACTATAGGGCCAAGGTAACGAGGCCCTTTTTCTTTATGGGCCGTCGGAAAACAAAAGCGGGAGAATGGCGGATATGAAGCGTTCCGGGTTGGGCTCGGCCACTGGTATCGTCTGTGCAGCGGTCATGGCTGTCGGTATCGTTGCTCTGGTCGGAAACGAGCCTGCAAAGGCGGCCCGCATCTCCAATCCCGTGGCTGAATTTGCCGGTATCGACAAGATCACCGGCCGCATCACTTCCTTCGACGTCTATATCGACGAGACCGTCCAGTTCGGCGCGCTACAGGTGACGCCGAAAGTCTGCTACTCGCGTGACGAAACCGAAGCGCAGAAGGTCGATGGCTTCGTAGAAGTCGATGAAATCACACTCGATCGCAAGATTCGTCGGATCTTTTCCGGATGGATGTTTGCCGACAGCCCGGCGCTCAACGCCGTTGAACACGCGATCTATGACGTCTGGCTGACCGGCTGCAAGCAGGCTTCCGACGTTCCAGCGCCCGCCAAGACCAATTAATTCAGGTATTTTGCCAAACTATAAGTCGACCAACTGCCAGCAGGTCCCGAATCTGTTGACATTTGCTTCCGGTTTGAACAAATAGGGAACAAATAGGAGTTCCGATATGTCCCTGTCCGAGAAGTTCATCGTATTGCCGTTCAAGAAAAATCGTGGAAATCTGGTGCCGGGTGAGATGCGTCAGGCGTCGAATGCCGCTTCCGCCGAGAAGATCGCGACGGCCATGGCCGGTCGTCATATAGGGGTCGCCGCCTACGCGATCCAGGTGGACGAGGAGTCCGGGGATATGACGAGCCCGCGTCTGCTGATCCAGTTTGGCGAAACAACGGACCTCAACGCCGCTTAGCTACGCTGGATTTCGCCCAATGGCGGCTTTTGGTGACATATGAGAGGTTGAAGCATGTCGCGCAAAAGTGTGCGGAGGTTTTGTGACAACGGCATGCGACAAGACAATGACCTAAAGCGCTGGGAGCGAACCTGAAACATCGAGATGCGCTTTAGCCGCCTCTCAGAAGGGCAGGGTGTCCGACTGCATCGCCTTGTCCAAGAGCTTCAGATAGCCTTCCTTCGGGATATCGATCGCGCCGAAGGTTTTCAGGTGTTCGGTCGTGAACTGGGTATCGAGCAGAGTGAAGCCGCGTGCCTTCAGGCGTTCCACCAGATAGACCAGGCAGATCTTCGAGGCATTGGTCCGGCGGGAGAACATGCTTTCGCCGAAGAAGGCCGAACCCAGCGAAACGCCGTAAAGACCGCCGACCAGTTCATCACCTTCCCAGGCTTCCACCGAATGAGCATGGCCGAGACGGTGTAGCGCGCCGTAGAGTTCGCGAATCGTTTCGTTGATCCATGTGCTGGGACGGTTTTCGACTTCTTCCGCACACTTCGCGATCACCGCGTCGAACGCCGTGTCGAAGCGGATGTCGAAAGGCTTTTGTCGAATGGCCTTGGCGAGACTTTTGGAAACATGGAACTGATCGAGCGGCAGGATGCCGCGCAGTTCGGGCTCGACCCAGAATATTTCCGGATCGTCGGCCGCGTCCGACATGGGGAAGAGGCCTATGGAATAGGCGCGCAACAGGAGTTCGGGTGTGATCCTCTGATCCCTGCTGCGGCGCCCTGCCATTCTTCATTCACCTCATGCGGAGGTTCTGGCCAGATAGTCTTCCAGCCAGTGGATGTCGTAGTCGCCGTTGGCGATGTCCTGGTTTGCAACCAGATCCTGGAACAGCGGCAGCGTGGTCTTGATGCCGTCCACGACGAACTCGTCGAGCACGCGACGCAGGCGCATCATGCATTCGACGCGGGTGCGCCCATGCACGATCAGCTTGCCAATCAGGCTGTCGTAGTAGGGCGGGATCTTGTAGCCGGCATAAGCGCCTGAATCGACGCGAACGCCTAGGCCGCCCGGAGCGTGAAAATGCGTGATCGTGCCCGGTGAGGGAACGAAGGTACGCGGATCCTCGGCATTGATGCGGCACTCGATGGCGTGGCCATGGAAAGCGATCTCGTCCTGCGTGACCGACAGGCCGGCGCCGGAGGCGACACGGATCTGCTCATGCACGAGGTCGATGCCGGTGATGGCTTCGGTGATCGGGTGTTCCACCTGCAGGCGGGTGTTCATTTCGATGAAATAGAACTCGCCGTTTTCGTAGAGGAACTCGACCGTGCCGGCGCCCCGGTACTTCATCTTCTTCATGGCGTCGGCGCAGATCTGGCCGATCCGCATGCGCTGCTCGACGTTGAGGGCGGGGGAGTTGGCCTCTTCCCAGACCTTCTGGTGGCGGCGCTGCAGCGAGCAGTCGCGTTCACCGAGATGGATCGCATTGCCGGCACCATCGCCGACCACCTGCACTTCGATGTGCCGCGGCTTGCCGAGATACTTTTCCATGTAGACGGCCGGGTTGCCGAAGGCGGCAGCCGCTTCAGTCCGGGCGGTGTTGAAGGCTTCTTCCAGATCGCTTTCGGTCTTGGCGACCTTCATGCCGCGACCACCGCCGCCGGCGGTTGCCTTGATGAGAACCGGGAAGCCGATCTGCCGTGCGGTTTCCAGCACGTTCTCAGAAGTGACCTCGCCATCGGAGCCCGGAACGACCGGGATGCCGAGTTCGACAGCTGTCTGCTTGGCGGTGATCTTGTCACCCATCAGGCGGATATGCTCGGCGGTTGGTCCGATGAAGGTGATGCCGTGGGCTTCCAGAATATCTGCAAACTTCGCGTTCTCGGACAGGAAGCCGTAGCCCGGATGCACGGCATCGGCGCCGGTGATCTCGCAGGCAGCAACGATCTGATGGATGTTCAGATAGCTGTCGCGCGACGGCGGCGGGCCGATGCACACGCTTTCATCGGCCAGCCGGACATGCATTGCATCGGCGTCGGCCGTGGAATGAACGGCAACGGTGGCGATGCCGAGTTCCTTGCAGGCACGCAGGACGCGCAGCGCAATCTCGCCGCGGTTGGCTATGAGGATCTTGGAAATGGTGCTCATCGGCTTACTCGACGATGACCAGCGGCTCGCCATATTCGACCGGGCGCCCATCTTCCACGAGGATCTCCACGACCTTGCCGGAGCGCGGCGCCGGGATCTGGTTCATGGTCTTCATGGCTTCGATAATCAGGAGGGTCTGGCCTTCCTTGACGATGGAGCCGACTTCGATGAAGGGGCGGGCGCCGGGAGCTGGAGCGAGGTAGGCGGTGCCGACCATCGGGGCCGCCACGGCATTGGCGAGATTGCGGGCCGGCTCTGCGGCGGCAACCGGCACTGCAGCGACGGCCGGTGCAACCGGAGCTGCGACCTGATAGGCCGGCATCTGCGGCATTGCCATCATCTGCGGCGCTGCCCGCGAAACGCGGATGCGCAGATCTTCCTGCTCGACTTCGATCTCGCTGAGATCCGTCTCGTTGAGGATGTTGGCCAGATCACGGATCAGAGCCTGATCGATTCCCGATTTCTTTTCAGCCATGGAATGGGGTCCTGTATTCTTGTTATTGCGTGATGTTCTTCAGCGCGTGCAGCGCCAGGATGTAGCTATGAGGGCCGAAGCCGCAGATCATGCCTTTCGCGGCGGGCGCTATCATCGATTTATGGCGAAATTCCTCGCGCGCATGGATGTTGGAGATATGGACCTCCACCACCGGTATCGAAATGGCCCGGATCGCATCATGCAGCGCGATCGATGTATGGCCGTAGGCGCCAGGATTGATCGCGACACCTGCGGCCCTGTCTCCTGCTTCGTGAAGCCAGTCGACGAGCACGCCTTCATGGTTCGATTGACGGAAATCGACGGAAAAACCAAGATCGCCACCGACCGTTTTGCAGTCCGTCTCGATATCGGCGAGCGTCTTGCCGCCGTAAATCCCTGGCTCCCGTTTGCCGAGGGCATTGAGATTGGGGCCGTTCAGGACGTAAATGATCTTGCTCATATGCGGTTCCGTCGACTTTCAACCGCCTCCTATAGACTGGCAGGCCCGCAAGGGAAAGCCCCTTGCGGACAAACGACGGAGCGTTCCCCCGGAAATCGCGGGATGTGAAGGTGACGGCGGCGTTGATGCCTCTCAGCAGGTCGCCTTGCCGCAGGTGCGGACGTTGGCGAGCTTCTGTTCGATCGCTTCAGAGCCGATGGCGCCGAACACGGCCTCGTTGCCGACGATGTAGGAAGGCGTGCCGGTGATGCCGAGGCTGGTGGCAAGCTGGTAGGCTTCCTTGACCTGGGCATCGTTCGGGCTGGCCTTCATCTTGGCGCGGATCTGATCCTCGCTCACGCCCAGAGACGACGCGACGTCGAGGGCCGCCTGTTCATCGGCGCGTCCCTTGCCGCCGAGGAGGGCGCGGTGGAACTCGCCATATTTTTCAGGCGCGATCTGGCGGAATGCGTAGGAAACCTTGTGGGCCGCAAGCGAGTCGGGGCCGAGGATCGGGAATTCCTTGAGCACGAAGCGTACATTCTTGTCCTCGGAAAGGATCTTGTCCATGTCCGACAGCGCCCGCTTGCAGTAGCCGCAGTTGTAGTCGAAAAATTCGACGACGGTGACGTCCCCCTTCGGATTGCCGAGCGAAATGTCGTGTTCGGAGGAGAACAGTGCGCCCTTGTTGTCGCCGACGGCCGCCGATGCCTGCTGCTGGCGGGCCTCGTACTGCTTCTTCTCGAGAGCGTCCTGCACGTCCAGCATGATTTCCGGATTGGCGATCAGGTATTCCTTGATGAACTCGCCGATTTCCTTCTTCTGCACCTCGTCGAGCGCGAGTGCGGCCGTCGGCAGTATCGCCGGCAGGATGACGAGCGCCGTCGCGGCGAGCTTCCTGAACGTCAGGGTCATGTCTTTCCTCTTGATCCTTTTCCGCCGAAGCGGTGTCTGGCTGTCGGCACGCATTGTCGGTGCGGCGCTGCTTCGTGCAATAGCGTAGCGGCGGCCCATGGCAAGGGAAATCGGAAAAATGGCCGCAGCGTCGCGCTCTCGCCATTGTGAACACCGGAATAATACGGCAAATGTCTGGCGCCCAGAAGAAAGAGTTTAAGCCGTGGTATCCATATCAAGACGCAGTGCAGTCGAACCCTTCCACGCCATGGACGTCCTCGCCGAAGCGACCAAACGCCGTCAGGCCGGCGCGCCGGTAATTTCCATGGCCGTCGGCCAGCCTGGTCATCCGGCGCCGCAGGCGGCGCTCGCTGCAGCCCGTGACGCACTCGCCCATGGCCGTATCGGTTACACCGACGCCCTCGGTCTCGTCGAACTCAGACAGAGGCTCGCGGGCTATTACAGGGAGCGCCACAGGGTTTCGATCGATCCGGTCCGTATCGCCGTGACTACGGGTTCGTCGGCAGGTTTCAATCTGGCTTTCCTAACGCTGTTCGATGCTGGCGATGCCGTGGCGATTGCAAGGCCCGGCTATCCCGCTTATCGGGCCATCCTTTCTGCGCTCGGCCTCAAGGTGGTGGAGGTGTCGGTCAATGCCGGAACCGGTTTCACTCTGACTCCGGAAAGCCTGGAAGCTGCCCAGACACAGGCGGGCGTGCGGCTGAAGGGCGTTCTGTTGGCGAGCCCCGCCAACCCCACGGGCACGGTCACCGGCCGGGAGCAATTGCGCGCGGTTTATGACTACTGCAAGGGGCAGGGTATCAGCCTCATCTCCGACGAGATCTATCACGGCCTGACCTATGCCGGCGAGGAGGCGACCGCGCTCGAATTCGGCGACGATGTTGTCATCATCAATTCCTTCTCGAAATACTATTGCATGACTGGCTGGCGGGTCGGCTGGATGGTTCTTCCCGAAGAGGCCGTCAGGCCGATGGAATGCCTGGCGCAGAGCCTCTACATCTCGGCCCCGGAGCTTTCGCAAGTTGCGGCAATTGCCGCCTTGGGGGCGGGGGAGGAACTGGAGCACTACAAGGCGAGTTGTGCGGCCAATCGCGAATTTCTACTGAAGCGACTGCCGCAACTCGGCATGCCCCTGCTTTCGCCCATGGATGGCGCTTTCTACGCCTATGTCGACGTGTCCCGCTTCACCAACGACAGCATGGCTTTCGCGAGGCGCATGCTGGCCGAGATCAATGTGGCCGCAACGCCCGGCATGGATTTCGATCCCGTCGATGGTCACCTTGCGCTTCGCATGTCCTATGCCGGAACCATGTCGGAAATGTTCGAGGCGACGGATCGCATCGCCCGCTGGATCGTCTGAAAGAATCCATAATCAAGGGATTACAGCCGTTTCCGGACTCATTTTCTGAGGCGGAACTTCCCGCAATCTGATGTCCAAACAAAGAAAAGGCCCCGCATTGCAGGGCCTTTCTTGTTTCGGGTTCCGTTGGAAGTAGCGGCTCAGAAGAAGCCGCGCTTCTGCCACCAGCCACCCTTTTTCGGCTTGGTCGGCTCGTCGCCTTCCTCGGATGTCTTGTTGGAGGTCACTACCGGTTCGGAGGAAACCACGTTCGAGCCGCGATTGGCGCGAGTGGTCTTCGCCTCTTCGGCGCTGTCTACCGGCTCCACCGCTTCTTCGACGGCGATGCTCGCGACGGCATCCTGTTCCTCGATGATTTCCGGCAGGGGAGCCGGCGTCTCTTCCGCGATGACGGGTTCTTCCACCGGCGAAACGGCGGCCTTTGGTTTGCGGGTTCGGCGCGGCTTCGGCGTAACCGGTTCTTCGGCGGATTCGATGGTTGCCTGAGCGGCCGGTTCTTCCGCAACGCTTTGCTCGGCGATCACTTCGATCAGAGCAGCTTCGGTGTCGGAGTCGTCAGACTCGTTTTCGCCATCACTCTCGTCATCGCCGGAAGCTTCCGCGTTTTCCGTGCCTTCTTCGTCCGGACGGTTGCGACGTCCACCGCGCTTTCCGCGACGACGGCGCTTGCGCTTCTGGCTGTCGTCGCCCGATGCTTCTCCTTCAGCTTCAACAGCTTCGCCGGCAGCCTCTACAGCGCCTTCATCGTCGCCTTCGCCTTCGCCTTCGATGTCGTCGCCTTCGTCGGAGATGCCGTCCTCGTCGCCGTCAGTCGAGGCAGCAGCATTGCCCTGACCCTGACCGTTCTTGTTCCGCCGGCGGCGGCGGCGCTTGCGCTTGCGATTACCCTGCTCCTCGCCATTGCCGCTGGCGGCAGGCTGGGCAGCCGGTGCAGCCGCTACAACGACTTCCTCTTCTTCCTCGTCCTCGGGCTCCGGAACGTAGTCGTCCTCTTCCGGCTCGGGCAGAAGCTGCATCAGACTTTCGATCTTCACCGGATTGGCGACGGCTTCGCCGCGATCGATAGCGAAATGCTGGTGTCCGACAGATTCGTCGGAATCAATGGTGATCGTCACACCGAAGCGGCGCTCGTAATCGACGATCGTGCCGCGCTTCTGGTTGAGCAGGTAAAGAGCCGTCTCCGGCGTCGTGCGCACGGTGATGTCGTGCAGGGTGCTCTTGAGCAGGAATTCCTCGATGCCGCGCAGGACATGCAGGGCAACGGATGACTGCGAACGGATGAGACCCGTGCCGCCGCAATGCGGGCAAAGCTGCGTCGTCGATTCCAGCACCGAGGCGCGAATGCGCTGGCGCGACATTTCGAGCAGGCCGAAATGCGAGATCCGGCCGACCTGGATGCGGGCGCGGTCGTTCTTCAGGCAATCCTTGAGCTTCTTCTCGACAGCGCGGTTGTTGCGCTTTTCTTCCATGTCGATGAAGTCGATGACGATCAGGCCGGCGAGGTCGCGCAGTCGCAGCTGGCGCGCAACTTCTTCCGCTGCTTCAAGATTCGTCTGCAAGGCAGTGTCTTCGATCGAGTATTCCCGCGTCGAGCGACCCGAGTTGACGTCGATCGCAACCAGCGCTTCCGTCTGGTTGATGATGATGTAGCCACCGGACTTCAGCGTCACCTGCGGCTGCAACATGCGGTCAAGCTGGGCCTCGATGCCGGAGCGCGAGAAGATCGGATGAAGATCGCGATAGGGCTGAACCACCTTGGCGTGGCTCGGCATCAGCATCTTCATGAAGTCTTTCGCTTCGCGATAGCCTTCCTCGCCGGCAACGATGACCTCGCTGATGTCCTTGTTATAGAGGTCGCGGATCGAGCGCTTGATCAGCGATCCCTCCTCGTAGACGAGGCAGGGGGCCGTGGAGTTGAGCGTCAGCGTACGGACGTTCTCCCACAGGCGCATCAGGTATTCGAAGTCGCGCTTGATCTCGACCTTGGTGCGGTTGGCGCCTGCGGTGCGCAGGATGACGCCCATGCCCTGCGGCACGTCGAGGCCGCGGGCGATTTCCTTCAGGCGCTTGCGGTCCTGCGGATTGGTGATCTTGCGGGAGATGCCGCCGCCACGCGCGGTGTTCGGCATCAGCACCGAATAACGGCCAGCCAGCGACAGATAGGTGGTCAGAGCCGCGCCCTTGTTGCCGCGCTCTTCCTTGGCAACCTGAACCAGCAGGATCTGCCGGCGCTTGATGACTTCCTGGATGCGATACTGTTTGCGCGGCTTGCGAACGATCCGGTCCGGAACCTCTTCCATGGCGTCTTCTGCGCCAACGGATTCGATCTCTTCCTTCTCTTCGACGTGATCGTCGTCGTCATCTTCGAAATCGTCGTCGCGGCCGCGGCGGCCGTCGGCATCCTCGGAGATTTCGTCCATGTCGACCATAGCCGCCATGGTGTCGCTGCCGCCTTCATCCTCGGAGGCGGCTTCTGCAGCCTGTGCTTCCGGTTCGACTGTCTTCTTGGCGCGCGGCTTGCGGGTGCGCTTCGGCTTCGCCTTTGGTTCCGGCGCTTCCTCGGCAGCTTCGGTAACAACCTCCGCCGCAACCTCTTCCGTCTTGGCTTCAGGAGCTTCGTCCTCGACGGTCTCTATCGTCTCCATAATCGAAACGATGCCGGTGTCGGGTTGGTCCCGGGTGGAAAGATCCACGGGTGCGGAGAGCGGTTCGTCACTTTCGACGTCGTTTTCCTTGCGGTGCTCTTCCGCTTCTGCATGCAGCAGCGCCTGCCTGTCGGCGAGCGGGATCTGGTAATAGTCGGGATGGATTTCGGCGAAAGCCAGGAAGCCGTGGCGGTTACCGCCGTAATCGACAAAAGCCGCCTGAAGAGAGGGTTCGACCCGGGTTACCTTGGCAAGGTAGATATTGCCCCTGATCTGCTTCTTGTGTTGCGACTCGAAATCGAATTCTTCGATGCGGTTACCGCGTACGACTACGACGCGCGTCTCTTCTTCGTGAGACGCGTCTATCAGCATTTTGTCTGCCATTTAAGCTGTGCTCCTCGGCGCTGCCTAAAAGGAGATCACCCGCTCGCTGTACAATGGTGCGGGTGGTGCTCTGCGGGCCTTGCGCCGGATATATAGGTCTCCATTCGGGGGAGTTCGCTGCCAGCAATCGAACGGCATTCGGGAGACTGAAGTGTCCCGGCTCGCCCAATTTGTTCAATCCCTGCTGCAACGACATTAATGACCGAACGAAAACGACAATGACATAGGCCCCTCGGGACCCGATGAGTGCTCTGTTGAAGAGCTTTTGGTGGAAACCACCTGTTACTAATGCCGGCCGGGCCGGCGTGTTAAACCAGTTTCAGGACAAAAGTGCAGAAACGGCGGATGAATGTCCGGCTAACTGGGCGCCAGTCCTTGCAAGGTTGGCAGCCGCTGCGGCGATTCTATCCCGTGGGCACTTTTAACCCTCATGTGCGTTGTATGTTTTCTGTGTCACAATAGCAAGGGGAAACGAATTTACGCCATAATATCGATTGATTAGCGGGCAAGACTGCGTATCGGTCGATTCATCGTCCGGACGGGGTTGCGCGCATTGCTGGGGACACTGCCGGCATATCCGCGGTCCGGTTGAAAGCCGGTCGATATTGATGGTTTACAGGTTTGTGGCGGATCGCAGCGGCAAAGCGATACGGTGCGATCGTTACGGGGAAACGGATTGTCTGTCATTCGAAGCTTTGTGGCTCGGGTTCTGCCCAATGCCGGTCTTCCATGGGCCGCACGGCTTTTTGCCATATCGATGCTGATTGCCATCCCCGCAACGGAAGTGACCGCGGTACAGGCCGAGCAGGAGGGGCCTTTGCTCGCTTATTCGGCGCGCATTGCCGGTGACCGCGCCCGCACCCGCATCGTCATCGATTTCGACCGCAAGCCCGAGGTCGAGGTCCGCTATATGGCCAAGCCGGACCGGATCGTCGTCGATATGCCGGCAACCGCCTTCACCTTTCCGAACGCCGACCTGAAACCCACGGGTCTATTCAAGGAGATCCGCTTCGGCGCGATGGATGCCAATTCGGCGCGGCTGGTGCTCACCGCCGAGCGCCCTGCAAAGCTCGCTTCCGCCGAGGTCAAGGAAGACGAGGGTGGCAATGGCTACCGTCTCGTGCTCGACGCCGAGATGGTGTCGCGACCGGATTTCGATACGCTCGTCGCCACCCAGACCTGGGGTGGGGGAGCATCCGCTGCGGTCGATCTGCGCGGCGATCGTGTTGCGGCCACCGATCCGGCCAAGGATGACGAATTCGTGATCGCGATTGATGCGGGCCATGGTGGCATCGATGCGGGCGCCGCCGGTGCGGAGACGAAGACGCCGGAAAAGGAAATCACGCTGGCCTTCGCCAGGGCGCTGGCCGAGCGTCTGAAGAATGAAAAGGGAATCACGGCGTTCCTGACGAGAGAAGGGGACGAGTTTCTCTCTCTCTCCGAGCGCGTGACCATCGCCCGGCAGCATCGGGCTGATCTCCTGATCTCCTTCCACGCCGATACCCTGCGCCAGAGCGGTATCCGGGGCGCCACCGTTTATACGATCTCCGACACCGCTTCCGACCATATGGCGGCTGATCTCGCCGAGCGCGAAAACCTCTCGGATGCCGTTGCGGGCGTGGATCTCGCCAGCGAGCCGACCGAAGTCACCGACATCCTGCTCGATCTGACGCGGCGCGAAACGCAGGCCTTTTCCGTATCCATGGCGAATGCGGTTATCGGCTCCTTCAATGGGCAGGTCCAGTTGATCAATAATCCGCATCGCTCTGCCGGCTTCAGGGTTTTGCAGGCCCATGACGTGCCGTCGATCCTGCTGGAACTGGGTTTCCTTTCCAACAAAGATGACGAAAAGCTGCTGCTCGACCCGCAGTGGCGCGAAAAGATCGCGTCGCTGCTCGCCGATGCGATCAAACGCTATCGTTCTCCGGTCGTTGCGAACGGTGGATAGACGGGGATTGGCCTGTGGGTGAAGTTCGGGAGGCCGCATGCGGCCCTATTTTCCTCACAATCCGGCCGTTACTCCGGAATGAAGCGGTTGATGCTTTGATGCATTGGAATCAATGCTTGCCGCCGCGTCTTGCCAAGCAGGGCCTGACGTGCAAAACGCCACGGTATGTGCGATGCTTGCCATTGCGCGCCGAACCGAAAGCCATCGCGGTAGCTCGATTATGATCAGACTGATTGGATATTTCTTCGGATTGGCATCCGTTCTCGCCCTTGGCGTTGCGGTTGTCGCTGCCGTCTATCTGGCGGGCGTGACGAAGGATCTTCCCGACTACGAGGTTCTGTCGAGCTATGCCCCGCCGGTAACGACGCGTTTCCACGCCGGCAACGGCGCCCTGATGGCGGAATATGCCCGCGAACGCCGCCTGTTCCTGCCGATCCAGGCAATTCCGGACCGTGTGAAGGCCGCATTCCTTTCCGCCGAAGACAAGAACTTCTACAATCACCCCGGCGTCGATGTTTACGGCCTCGCTCGCGCCGTCCTGGTCAACCTGCAGAACTTCGGCTCGGGTCGCCGCCCGGTCGGTGCCTCGACGATTACCCAGCAGGTGGCGAAGAATTTCCTTCTCTCGGCGGACCAGACGATGGACCGCAAGGTGAAGGAAGCCATCCTCTCCTTCCGCATCGAACAGACCTATTCCAAGGACAAGATCCTTGAGCTTTATCTGAACGAGATCTTCTTCGGCATGAATGCCTATGGCATCGCCGGCGCGGCGCTGACCTATTTCGACAAGTCGGTGACGGAACTGACGATCGCCGAGACCGCCTATCTCGCCTCACTGCCCAAGGGACCGTCCAACTACCATCCCTTCCGTCACACCGAAGCTGCGCTGGAGCGCCGCAACTGGGTCATTGACCGTATGGTCGAGAACGGTTTCGTCGCTCATGACGATGGCGAGGAAGCCAAGAAGCAGCCGCTCGGTGTGACGCTTCGCCGCTCGGGTTCCTATCTCTTCGCGTCGGACTACTTTTCCGAGGAAGTCCGTCGCCAGATCATCGAGAAGTATGGTGACAAGGCGCTTTACGAAGGCGGTCTTTCGGTTCGCACTTCGCTCGATCCCAATATCCAGATTGCGGCCCGCAAGGCCCTTCAGGATGGCCTCATTACGTATGACGAGCGGCGCGGCTATCGTGGCCCGATCAAGAATATCAGCGTTGCCGGCGACTGGGGTGTCGAGCTTGGCAAGGTCGATGGCCTGAGCGATGTTCCCGAATGGAAGGTTGCCGTCGTGCTGGATACGTCTGCCAGCCGGGTCGATATCGGCCTGCAGCCCGCCAAGGGCGGTGACGGCAAGGTTGGCGCTGAACGCGAGACCGGCCGTATTGCCGCCGAGGACATGGACTGGGCCTATCGTTCCGCCTCCAGCGACCGCAAGTCGGCAAAATCGCCCGATGGCGTCCTGAAGCCGGGCGACGTCGTTTATGTCCAGGCTCTGGGGGATTCCAGGCCGGGCAGCTATCGCCTGCGCCAGCCGCCGAAGGTTCAGGGCGGCCTTGTCGCCATGGATCCCCATACCGGCCGCGTGCTCGCAATGGTCGGCGGCTTCTCCTACGCCCAGTCGGAATTCAACCGCGCAACACAGGCCATGCGTCAGCCGGGCTCGTCCTTCAAGCCCTTCGTCTACGCCGCCGCGCTGGATAACGGCTATACTCCGGCTTCGGTTATCATGGACGCGCCGATCGAATTCGTTTCCGGCGGCCAGGTCTGGAGACCGCAGAACTATGGCGGCGGTTCCGCCGGTCCCTCGACGCTTCGTCTTGGCATCGAGAAGTCGCGTAACCTGATGACGGTTCGCCTTGCCAATGACATGGGCATGAACCTCGTTGCCGAATATGCGGAGCGCTTTGGCATCTACGACAAGATGAATCCGGTTCTCGCGATGTCGCTCGGTTCCGGCGAGACGACGGTGTTGCGCATGGTTTCGGCCTATGCCGTGCTTGCCAACGGCGGCAAGCAGATCCAGCCGACCCTGATCGACCGCATTCAGGACCGCTACGGCAAGACCATCTTCCGTCACGAGGAACGCACCTGCGAGGGCTGCAATGCCGATGAATGGCAGGGGCAGGAAGAGCCCACCGTGGTTGATAATCGCGAGCAGGTTCTCGATCCGATGACCGCCTACCAGATCACCTCGATCATGGAAGGCGTCATCCAGCGCGGTACCGCTGCCGGCAAGGTGAAGCTCGACCGTCCCGTGGCAGGCAAGACCGGCACGACCAACGACGAAAAGGACGCCTGGTTCGTCGGTTATACTCCCGACCTCGTCGCCGGTCTTTATGTCGGCATGGACAACCCGGCTCCGCTTGGTCGCGGTGCGACCGGTGGTTCGATGTCCGCTCCGATCTTCAACGAGTTCATGCAGGCGGCCGTCGTCGGCACGCCGCCGGGCATGTTCCACATTCCGGAGGGCATGAGCCTCATTCCGATCAACCGGAAGACCGGCATGCTCGCGGCAGAAGGCGATCCCGATACGATCGTCGAGGCCTTCAAGCCCGGCACCGGCCCGGCCGACAGCTTCTCGGTCATCGGCATGGATGGCTATGCGGCGCCGGAAGAAATTCTCAGGGATTCGCCGCAGGCCAATCAGGCCGTGACATCCGGCGCCGGCGGTCTTTTCTGAGCCGCTCCTGAAATCCTGAATGCTGTCGGCCGCCCCTTTACATCGGGGGCGGCCGACACTATTCACCCCTCAGCAATTCGATCCGAGGTGAAAACAAGCGAAATGCGTGCAGAAATCGAGAACGTAGTCGACGAAATCAAGCAGGCCATAAGCCTGCTGAGGAGGCATCTTTGACTGGGACCAGGCGATAAGGCGACTGGACTGGTTGAATAACAGGGCAGAGGATCCGAACCTCTGGAACGATGCCCAGGAAGCGCAGAAACTCATGCGCGAACGCCAGCAGCTCGATGAGAGCATTGCGGGCGTGAAGCGTCTCGAACAGCAGATGAAGGATAACATCGAGCTGATCGAGATGGGCGAGGAAGAGGGCGACGAGGCGGTCGTCAAGGAGGCAGAGGAAGGCCTAAAGGCGTTGAAGGCCGAATCCGGCCGTCTTCAGGTCGAGGCCATGCTCTCTGGCGAAGCCGACGGCAACGATACCTATCTGGAAGTTCATTCCGGCGCCGGTGGTACCGAGTCCCAGGACTGGGCGAATATGCTGCTGCGCATGTATATCCGCTGGGCCGAAAAACAGGGCTTCAAGGTCGAGGTGCTGGAAGTGCATGACGGCGAAGAAGCCGGCATCAAATCCGCGACCGTTCTGATCAAGGGCCACAATGCCTATGGCTGGACAAAGACCGAATCCGGTGTTCACCGCCTCGTGCGCATTTCACCCTATGACTCGAACGCGCGTCGGCACACGTCCTTCTCGTCGGTCTGGGTCTATCCGGTCGTTGACGACTCGATCAACATCGAGATCAACGAAAGCGACTGCCGCATCGATACCTATCGTTCGTCGGGCGCTGGCGGTCAGCACGTCAACACCACCGACTCGGCTGTGCGTATCACGCACATTCCGACCGGCATCGTGGTCGCCTGCCAGCAGGAGCGTTCGCAGCACAAGAACCGCGCCAAGGCGTGGGAAATGCTGCGCGCCCGCATGTACGAGGCCGAATTGATGAAGCGGGAGGCTGCAGCCAATGCAGAAGCCGCATCCAAGACGGATATCGGCTGGGGTCACCAGATCCGCTCCTACGTGCTGCAGCCCTACCAGCTGGTGAAGGACCTGCGCACCGGCGTCGAAAGCACCGATCCGGATACCGTATTGAACGGTGACCTGAACGAGTTCATGGAAGCGGCACTTGCCCACCGCATCAGCGGCAAGGCGGATGCGGTCGCCGACATCGACTGATCGATAGTTCATGGACAAAAGAGATACGGCGGGGCCAAGACCCCGCCGTTTTTCGTTCAGGAGCGCTTTTCTGCCGGCTCGGTTCGCGGTTCTGCGGCGGGTGATCGGAGCGTGGCCGTTGCGAGCAGCAGCACCGTCAGCGAGCAGGCGGCTATCGTCGCGACCATCGGCAACGCCGTGCCGTTGAAGAACAGGCTGGCAACGCCGATCACGCTGGAGGCGGTGACGAATTGCAGCGTGCCCATCAGTGCCGACGCCGTGCCTGCTATCCGACCATGGGCCTCGAGTGCAAGGACGGCAGAGGTCGGAATAACCATGCCGAGGAAGCCGTAGGCCACAAACAACAGGGCTGCCATGAGCGGCAGGCTGCCGAGACCGAATTCGAACAGGAGGAAGAGCGTGGTTGCCGCTGCTGCAAAGCCGCAGACGGCAAAGCGAATCAGCCGTTGCAGGCCGAAGCGGCGGGAGAGGCGACCATTCATCTGTGAAGCACCGATGAAGGAAACGGCATTCAGCGAGAACAGCACGCTGTAATATCCCGGCGTCAGTCCATAGTGCTCGATCAGGATGAAGGACGAGTTGGCCACATAGATCATGTAGCTCGACATGCCGAAGGAGGCGATCAGCACCAGGCCGAGATAATGAGGATCGCGCAACAGCGTGCCGTAAGAGGCAAGAGCGCTGCCGACGCTGCTTTCGCTGCGGGCCTCCGGTGAGCGCGTTTCCGGAAGCAGCGTGGCGGCGAGAATGACACCGAGTGCTGCGGTCGCGACCATGACCCAGAAGATCACGCGCCAGCTTCCGAACGCCGTAATCATGCTGCCGACAAGCGGGGCGAGGATAGGCGATACGCTGAAGACCAGCATCAGACGCGACATCAGGTGCGCGGCGGCGATGCCGGTGAAGAGATCGCGCACGATTGCCCGACAGAGCACCGTGCCGGCGCAAGCGCCGACGCCCTGCAGCGCCCGAAAGGCGATCAGCCATTCCACCGATGGCGATAGCGCGCAGCCGACCGCCCCGATGGCGAAAAGGGCGAGGCCGAAGAACAGCGGCTTTTTGCGCCCGACCATGTCGGAGACGGGACCATAGACGAGCTGGGACAATCCCATCGCGACGAAGAAGGAAATGAGGCTGGCCTGCACGGCACCGCTGTCGGCGTTCAATCCCGCACCGATTTCCGGCAAGGATGGCAGATACATGTCGATTGCGAAGAGCCCGATTGCCGTCAGCAGGCCCAGGACGATCGGCAATGAGGCGGGGTTTCTGGAGAGAGGCGGAGATTTCTGCAGCATGAAATACCTTTGCGTCACCGGGGCAGCTGCCGCGGAGGGAGAGGAAGACGGAAAAGGGTTTGGCAACGAGCGGGACAAGGTCACGCGATGATTTGACTATGTATGTCTAAAATTTTGGACACAATTGTCCAATTAGTCAAGTCCCTCTATGGTGAGGCATGGATCAGACACATCAGGCCCCGAATCTCCCGCAAAGCAACGACACTGGCAACCGCACCAAACGCGACGCCATCATCGATGCCGCTGCAGCCATTTTTTCCGAGAGCGGTTATTCCGGCGCAAGTATCGACGCGATTGCCGTGCGAGCGAATGTATCGCGCCAGACGGTCTACAATCAGATCGGCGACAAGGAAAAAGTGTTCCGGGCGGTTGTCACCGAAATCACCCAGCGTTCCAGCGCCGGATTTTTTTCGGTGCTCGAGACCTTTCCGGATGCGCCAGCGGACCTTGAAGCCGATCTTTGCGCTTTTGCCGCCCGTCTCCTGAAGGTTGCCGTATGCGAGCCGAGCGGCCGCTGGCTTCTGCGTCTGCTGTCGCTCGAAGGCGCACGCCATCCTGAGCTGTTTACGACGTGGCGGGAATATGGTCCCGGTCGCAAGCACCCGGCCATGGCGGCCCGATTCGCGCAGCTCGCCCTTGGCGGCTACCTCGATATCGAGGATCCGTCGCTGGCGGCTCGCCAGTTCATGGCGTTGGTCATGTCGGATGTGCGAAGCGACCTGCAGCTTGGCATCCCGATCCCGGAGAGCGAACTTGAAGGATTGGCAAGGAACGCCGTTCACACCTTCCTGAAGGCGTTCGGCAAACGCTGATGCCTGTTCCTGGCAAGCAAGTGAGCGCCGTCAGTTCGTCTCGCGCTCGACCCTGATGTCGCCGAACTCATCGATCAGCACGGTCCAGCCTTCCGGCTCCATCTGCTGCGGGTCGGTCTTGAGGTAGACGGTGGCGAAGAGGCCTGGCTGGCGACTGACTCCGGTCGAATCCTCCGGCCGGATATCTGTGACATAGGCCTTGATCGCCGAGAATTCCTCAAGTTCCACGCTTTCCAGAACCTTCGGGCCGCTTTCGGCCGAGAGGATCTGCTGCAGGTAGATCTTTGCGGTGCGGTCCGGCTGACGAATGGCGATGAGCTTGTAATAGCCGCGCTGCATCTCGGTCTTCTCACCGACCTGTGGTGCGGTCGGCTGGGTTGGCGCAGGCGTTGCCGTGCCGTTGCCTGCGACATCCGGGGCCGATTCGATTTCCCCGACATCGCCCTCCCAGAAGCCGCCGCTGATCACGAAGGTGGCTGTCACCGGCAGCTGGTCGATATCGTCAGCATGGGCGGCGACGCTGGAAAGGAGCAGGGTGGCAAGGCCGGCGCGAAGAAGCGGGGTGCGAAAAGGCAGGGAAGGGCTCATGGGATTTCCCTCAATTCGAAAACTGTTCGGCGAGGATGCGGTCGGACCAGGATCTGTCCGGATCGGACAGGATACTGGCGGTGGTATCCTCTGACTGGGCGATCTGCACGCGGATGACGGACTTCACCTCCGTATGGTCGGCGACGGCGTTGACCGGCCGCTTCTCGACCTCCAGCACGATTATGTCGACGTTGACCTTGTTCGGTAGAAGTGCGCCGCGCCAGCGGCGGGGTCTGTAGGGGCTGACCGGGGTGAGCGCGAGAAGCGGCGCTTCCAGCGGCAGGATGGGGCCGTGAGCAGACAGATTGTAGGCGGTGGAGCCTGCGGGGGTGGCCACCATCACCCCATCGCAGATCAGTTCTTCCAGCCGCACCTGACCGTCGATGATCACCTTGAGCTTCGCGGCCTGATAGGATTGTCGCAGCAGCGACACTTCATTCAAGGCAAGCGCGATAGAGGTGGTCCCGTCGGCATTGGTCGTTGTCATCTTGAGCGGATGGAAATCGTTCTCGACGGCGGCGGCGATCCGGTCCGTTAGATTCTCGGTCGAATAGTCGTTCATCAGGAAGCCGACCGAGCCGCGGTTCATACCATAGACCAGCTTGCCGGAATTCATGGTCTCGTGCAGCGTCTGCAGCATGAAACCGTCCCCGCCCAGCGCCACGATGACATCGGCATCGGCCGGTGCGACATCGCCATAAAGGCGAATCAACTCCTTGCGGGAGGCCTGTGCCTCTTCGGTATTGGAGGCGAGGAAGGAAAGCGACCGGAACGAACGAGACATGGGTAGCCCTTTGAAACTGCTCCTGTCGTACATGATAAAGGCTGGAAGCGACAAGGCGTTTTGCCGTCCCTTTGGTCGCTCGGGCGGGAGAGACTGTGGGCTATCGCGACTGCTCACCGAAATTTTTCTTTACCGCCGCAAGAAATACGCTTATTGACGCCTCCACTGCCCTTGTAGCTCAGTTGGTAGAGCACCTGATTTGTAATCAGGGGGTCCCGGGTTCGAACCCTGGCGGGGGCACCATTCATTTTCAATGGCTTAGCGAGAGTTTGGCGGCGTTGCGCCTCGACGGCAATCCGGCAGGTCTGTGCTTGAGTTGCCTTTCCCGGAGCGGGAGGCGGTCCACAAAACTTTTGCCAGATCGCTTTTCTCCCAGCGCATTCCGATTGTCCGCCGGCTTCGCCTTCTCGTTCCTGTGGTAGGAATGATGTTCCATCGGTAACGGGTCCTTTTCTGAAAAGGCGTGATGATCGAAAACTCTGGGGCAGGGGCGGCCTATGGGGATAAACGTTTGGTTGGATAAAAGATTTTAAGTTTGTGTATTTAGGAAATTAGGTGTGTAGCTAAATGTAGGTGAGGACTTGTGGGAACTTTGCTGCGGCTCCAGCGGCTTCGGCATTTCTCGCCCGTGGCGCTGGACATAGGCGCTTCGCCCGGATAAGCCCGCCGCATGGTCACGGACAGGGGAAACCATCATGGAAGTCAGGGATTCGAACGGTACGGTGCTTAACGAGGGCGATAACGTCACTCTCATCAAGGATCTGAAGGTCAAGGGGACGTCGGAGACGCTGAAGCGCGGCACGATGATCAAGGGCATTCATCTGACCGACGATCCGGCGGAAGTCGAATGCCGTCATGCCAAGATCAAGGGGCTGGTTCTGCGCACCGAGTTTCTGAAGAAGGCCTGATCGCCTGTTTTTCGGCAGTATTGCCGGGAGAAACTTGCGTTAAGGCAAGAAATCGTAATTTACAGGCGGCATAGTTGTGCGTCTACTGAAGCTACGGCAATTGATGACGGAGCTTCATGATGATCTTCGCAATGACGCCTTTCACACTTTTTCATGTGCTGTTGAGCCTCGTCGGTATCGCGACGGGGCTTGTCGTTCTTTATGGCTGGCTGAAATCGGATCGCATGTCCGGCTGGACCGCGGTTTTCCTGATCAGCACGCTGGCGACGGTAATTACCGGCTTCCTCTTTCCCTTCGGCGGGTTCACGCCGGCGATCGGGGTGGGCATCATTACATTGGCAACGCTGGTCGGCGCGCTCTCCGCCCTCTATCGATTTCATCTGGCGGGCCGCTGGCGGATCGTCTTCCTTCTCTGTTCCACCGCCTCTCTTTATCTCAACGTCTTCGTGCTGGTGGTGCAGGCCTTCCTCAAGGTGCCGGCGCTGAATACGCTGGCCCCGACCGGCTCGGAGCCGCCCTTCGCAGCAGTGCAGGGCGTTGTGCTCCTTGCCTTTCTCGCCGCCGGCTATCTGGCGGTCAATCGCTTCCATCCGGCGACAGCCTGAACTCCGGGCGGGCGAGGCTGGTCAGTCTTCGTCCTTGTCTGCCCGGACGGCTTCGTGCATCTGGCGGATGAGGTCGGGCAGGGCGCTTTGCACCCGGTTCCAGCTCGGCATGAACGGTGTTGCGTTCGGAATGTCGAGAAAGGCGTTGCCGGCCTCCATGAGATTGGCGGCAAACAGCTCGACAGCAAGTTCTTCCCGGTGCCGGTCGGTGGTCAATCCGTTCATGCGCGCGTCGTTGTGATAGATCTCGACGAGATCGAGTGCATTGCGGAAATAGGTAGCCTTCAGTGTTCTCAGGCTCTCCTGACTGAATACGACGCCATCCGTTGCGAGCTTGCGCAACAGTGCTTTTGTGATGTCGATCGACATGCGCGAAAGGCCGGCTGTCGCATCGTCGGCCGAAAGCGGCTGATGCTTGTGGTCATAGCTGTCAGCGATATCCACCTGGCAAATCTTGTTGTTTGAAAAGCTGCGCCAGAGCTCTGACAGAACACCGATTTCCAGACCCCAGTCCGAAGGGATGCGGATGTCCGGCAGCAAATGCGTGCGCATGGCGAACTCGCCGGCCAGCGGATAGCGGAATGCCTTGAGATAATCGATGTAGGGGTGATGACCAATCACGCGTTCGAGGCTGAGAAGCAGCGGAGTGACCAGGAGCCGCGTAACACGTCCGTTCAGGGAGTGGTCGGAGACGCGCGGATAATAGCCTTTGGAGAAAACGTAGGGGAAACTCGGATTGGTGACGGGATAGATGAGACGTGCAAGCATTTCGCGGGAATAAGTGACGATATCGGCATCATGCAGCGCAACAACCCCGGAATTGTGGCCGCCCAGAACATATCCAATGCAGTACCACACATTGCGTCCCTTGCCGGGCTGGTCGGGCGCGAGGTCGGCCTCGGCCAGCTGCGCATCTATGGCGCTGAGTCGTGGCCCGTCATGCCAGAGGATAGAATGGTTTTGCGGCAGCCGGGAAAAATAGGCCTTAGCCTGCGCAAACTGCTCGCGGTCGGCCTGATCGAGGCCGATGACGATCTCGGAGATATAGGGAACCTGAGAAAGTTCGCCGACGATATGGTCGAGAGCCGGCGCATCGAGTTCGGAGTAGAGGGAGGGGATGATCAGGGTGACGGGTCGATTGGCTGAGAAAAGCTCGAGTTCCCGTTCCATGCGCTCGATCGAGCGTTCGCGCAGATTGTGCAGGGTGGCGACCACCCCGTTCTGATGAAAATCCGCCATATCTAGTCCTTTCTGAAAAGGCACGGTTGCGGCCGTGCGTCTAAAACCCCGTTTCAACGAGCGTGTGGATCATGTGATTCCAGCCTGCGGGACCCGGTATGGGCGAACGCAGGATAATACCGTGTGTTTCCCGTTCCGTGACAGGAAGCGGTGTGTGCGACGGATTGGCGATGATGACGCCGGTATCCGCCGCCTGCAGCATGGCGAGGTCGTTCGGTGCATCGCCAAGCGCGATGGTGCGTACGTCCTCGCCCAGAGTGTCGCGGTAATATGCAACGATCTCGGCCATCCGTTCGGCCTTGGATGTCCTGGGCATCAGGGTGAGGAAACGCCCTCCCTGTGCCGCATCGTATCCGGCCGCTTCGATGTGCGCGATGAATTCCGCCTTCTGCCGGTCGGTGCCGGAGAATAGGCCGGGCTCGGAGAATCGGCGTTTCCGGGCAAGCCTTGCAGCCGCGAGCGAAAGGCCGGTGCGCGAAGCCACCTCGTCGTCGCTCCAATCGCCGAATCCCTGAAACAGCCCGGAGATTTCCTCAGGCAGGCTCTGAAGAAACGCGCGCAATGATTCGTAATGATTCGCGACTTCGGATTTGCGCCCGGGAAGGTCGACGATTCCAGCACCGTTTTCGACGATCATGGGAGAGGCGATACCGATCGCGTCAGCGATCGGCCGCATTTCGGCTTCCGTCTTGCTGCTGGCGAGAATGAGCGGGATGCCCCGCTCGGCAAGCAGATGAAGTGCAGGCTTTGCCGGCTCGAAGGAGTAGCTGTCGTGGTCGAGCAGCGTTCCGTCGAGGTCGGTAAAGACGACGATCATGCCTTCCGCTTCACGAGATGCTGACGGGTGGCATAAAGTGCGATGGCGGCCGCGTTCGATACGTTGAGCGATTTGATCGCGCCCGGCATGTCGAGACGGGCAAGAGCGCTGACGGTATCGCGGGTTTTCTGGCGAAGACCCTTGCCCTCCGACCCGAGCACTAGGGCGATCCGGTCGCCGGAAAGGGTTTCCTCCATCGGAGCAGGTCCCTCCGAATCAAGGCCGACGGAGAAGAAGCCGAGCTTGTGCAATTCTTCGAGTGCATCGGCGAGATTGGTGATCTGGATATAAGGAATAAGTTCCAGCGCACCGGAGGCCGATTTCGCGAGAACGCCCGACTCGGTCGGGCTGTGGCGCATGGTGGTGATGACTGCGCCGGCGCCGAAGGCGACAGCCGAGCGCATGATGGCGCCGACATTATGCGGATCGGTCACCTGATCGAGAACGAGCAGAAGGGGGCTGTCCTTCAGCGCATCGAGCCGGCGGGCGGGCAAGGGCCTCGTCTCCAGCATCACGCCCTGATGGATGGCATCGGGTCCGAGCACCTTGTCGAGATCCTGCGGGCTGACGATTTCCACAGGAAAGCCGAGCTGGTCGACCGGGCCGATGTCGAGTCGCACCAGCGCGTTCTGCGTAACCGAAAGCTTGATCAGCTTGCGCTCGGGGTTTTCGATCGCGGCTCGCACGGTATGCAGGCCATAAAGCTGTACCTGATCCGGCGCCAGCTGCGGCGGCGTCCAGTCGGCCGCGGACTTGCGGTGCTTCTGCGGCTGCGGCGTCGGAATTTCGCCCCTTTCGCGCTTGCTGTCGCGAACCTGGCGGCGCAGGGTCGCGTAGTGACTGTCGCGGGCGGATTTGTCGTTTTTCGGATCTTTTGCCATGCGCCCTTATAACGGCAGGAGAACGTGGGCGATAGACCTGCGCTGGCGCCGGTCGTCCACAGGCTCGATGAAAAAAATTCGGAAATTTTCGTCATTCATCGTGTTGACATGAGAAGGAGGGGCGGTCATATAGCCGCCACAGATCGCGGGGCCAACGCCTCGACGGTCTCGACTGAAAAGCTTGGTCGCTGATCCGGACGAATAACTGGAGAGATGCCCGAGTGGTTAAAGGGGACGGACTGTAAATCCGTTGGCTTCGCCTACGTTGGTTCAAATCCAACTCTCTCCACCATTCGTTCTCGGATCGAACATGCCGCGGGTATAGCTCAATGGTAGAGCAGCAGCCTTCCAAGCTGAATACGCGGGTTCGATTCCCGCTACCCGCTCCATTCTCATCTATCTAGCAAGCTGTTGTTTTTGCACGGAATATTTCGTTCGTGTGATTTGCTGTCTCTTCGTCGCGCATGTGCGCTGGCGCTATTGCGCGGTGATTCGGAGGCGCCTCCAAGCGAAAACAATTAAGTCTTGCGCAATTCCCGCGAAAGCCTTAAACGGCGGGACCAAACCGGTTCGCCGGGGCAACCCATTTCGATCATAGGAAGCATTCAAATGGCAAAGAGTAAGTTTGAGCGCACGAAGCCGCACGTTAACATCGGCACGATTGGCCACGTTGACCATGGCAAGACGTCTCTGACGGCAGCGATCACGAAGTTTTTCGGCGAATTCAAGGCCTATGACCAGATCGACGCAGCGCCGGAAGAAAAGGCTCGCGGCATCACCATCTCGACGGCCCACGTTGAGTACGAGACGGCCAACCGCCACTACGCGCACGTTGACTGCCCCGGCCACGCCGACTACGTCAAGAACATGATCACCGGTGCTGCGCAGATGGACGGCGCGATCCTGGTTTGCTCGGCCGCTGACGGCCCGATGCCGCAGACCCGCGAGCACATCCTGCTCGCTCGCCAGGTTGGCGTTCCGGCGATCGTGGTGTTCCTGAACAAGGTCGACCAGGTTGACGACGCAGAACTTCTCGAGCTCGTCGAGCTTGAAGTTCGCGAACTTCTGTCTTCCTACGACTTCCCGGGCGACGACATCCCGGTCGTCAAGGGCTCTGCTCTTGCCGCTCTGGAAGACTCGAACAAGGAAATCGGCGAAAACGCCATCCGCAAGCTGATGGAAGAAGTCGACGCGTACATTCCGACCCCGGAACGTCCGATCGACCAGCCGTTCCTGATGCCGATCGAAGACGTGTTCTCGATCTCGGGCCGTGGTACGGTTGTGACCGGCCGCGTCGAGCGTGGCATCGTCAAGGTTGGTGAAGAAGTCGAGATCGTCGGCATTCGTCCGACCTCGAAGACGACGGTTACCGGCGTTGAAATGTTCCGCAAGCTGCTCGACCAGGGCCAGGCCGGCGACAACATCGGCGCACTGGTTCGCGGTGTTAACCGTGACGGCGTCGAGCGTGGTCAGATCCTGTGCAAGCCGGGCTCTGTCAAGCCGCACAAGAAGTTCATGGCCGAAGCCTACATCCTGACGAAGGAAGAAGGCGGCCGTCATACGCCGTTCTTCACGAACTACCGTCCGCAGTTCTACTTCCGCACGACGGACGTGACGGGTATCGTTTCTCTGCCGGAAGGCACGGAAATGGTCATGCCTGGCGACAACGTCACGGTTCAGGTTGAGCTGATCGTTCCGATCGCGATGGAAGAAAAGCTGCGCTTCGCGATCCGCGAAGGCGGCCGTACCGTCGGCGCCGGCATCGTCGCATCCATCATCGAGTGATGATGGACGGGGCGATGGCGTAAGCTGCTGACGACACTAGAAGTGTTCAAATGGCGCGCAAGCGCGATTTGAATGTCGGCGCAGGCATCGTTGCATCCATCATCGAGTGATTGTTCTCCCTAACGGGATTGCAGAGAACCCCGCTGGAAACAGCGGGGTTTTTCGTTTGTAGGTACATGGAAAAGGACGGGGATGTTATGAGCGAGGTGGTGATCTGCCGGTTTACCGAAGGGGATGTGCAGGGTGTGATCGATGTCATTCTGCCGATTCAGCGCGAAGAGTTTGAAATTCCGATCTCAGCAGCCGATCAGCCGGACCTGAGCGATATTCCCGGCTTCTATCAGGTCGGAAGCGGCGACTTCTGGGTCGCGAAGATCGATGGTGTGATCGTTGGGACCATTGGCCTCAAGGACATAGGCGAGGGGCAGGCGGCGCTTCGGAAGATGTTTGTTGCCGAAGCATGGCGTGGCCGGGAATTCGGCGTGGCGACTGCGCTGCTCCAAGGACTGCTCGCCGAGGCGAAGGGTAGGGGTTTTGGGGAAGTCTATCTGGGGACGACCGCGAAATTCCTGGCAGCACACCGATTCTACGAGAAGAACGGGTTTTTGGAGATAGGTGAAAATGCCCTGCCGGAGCGCTTTCCGCGCATGGCTGTGGATACCAAATTCTACCGGATTGCGCTGGCGTAATAAGATGTTTCGCCAGGTCTCTGCCTTTTACGTGGCCGAAGAAGGTGGATCGGCTGACCTCCGGAAACGGCGCGCGACGAAAATTCGTTGCAGGTGATTGGGAAAAAACAAAAACCTGCTTGCCATTCTCGTCGGGGCACCTTAAAGAGCGCCAAGCTCGAAAGCGGCGGTTCAGAATCGAAGCTTGTCGGGAACGGCCTAGGGGTATAGCTCAGTTGGTAGAGCGGCGGTCTCCAAAACCGCAGGTCGGGGGTTCGAGCCCCTCTGCCCCTGCCATGTCCGGTTCGGCGCTAGTATTTCAGCGACGATAGGCTATAAGTCTGCGGATGGGCGCTGGCCGAAATGTCGCTGAAGGTCGGATTCCCTCTTGTTAAATCGGGAATCGATCTTTATGTAGGGTTTAAACAGACACGCGGTGCGTGGGGCTGATTAGTTCGGCTTTACGCGCCGTAAATGCGTGGGCATTAAATGGCATCCAAGGCAAATCCATTCGCGTTTCTGCAGCAGGTCCGCTCCGAGACGTCCAAGGTCACGTGGCCGTCGCGTCGCGAGACCATGATTTCGACCGCTATGGTTCTGGCCATGGTTGTCTTTGCCTCGCTGTTTTTCTTTGCCGCCGACCAGCTGATCGGTTGGCTGCTCAGACTCGTTCTGAGCCTCGGCAACTAATTAAGGGCGGACACGGACATGGCGGCACGTTGGTATATCGTCCACGCGTATTCGAATTTTGAGAAAAAGGTCGCGGAAGACATCGAGAACAAGGCTCGGCAGAAGGGTCTTGAGCATCTCTTTGAGAAGATCCTCGTTCCGACCGAGAAGGTTGTTGAGGTCCGTCGCGGTCGCAAGGTCGATAGCGAGCGCAAGTTCTTTCCCGGCTATGTGCTGGTGCGGGCGAACCTGACGGATGAGGCCTATCATCTGATCAAGAATACTCCGAAGGTTACGGGCTTCCTCGGTTCCGACAATAAGCCGGTTCCGATTCCGGATTATGAAGCTGACCGTATTCTTGGTCAGGTTCAGGAAGGTGTCGAGCGGCCGAAGTCGTCCGTCTCCTTCGAGATCGGCGAACAGGTCCGTGTTTCCGATGGTCCGTTCGCCTCGTTCAACGGCATTGTTCAGGATGTCGACGAGGAGCGGTCGCGTCTCAAGGTCGAGGTTTCGATCTTCGGCCGTGCGACCCCTGTCGAGCTGGAATACGGTCAGGTCGAAAAGGTCTGATCGGACAAGGGGAGGTGACTCCCTGATCCGCGTGGGAGGATGGTGGCCTAGTAAGCCGGGCTTTCCAGACGTACCACGCAACCGCAGCCGCCGGACTTGTTTCGGCATATTGAGCCGGGCAACCGGTTCGCAATGAAAGGCAGAGAGATATGGCTAAGAAAGTTGCAGGCCAGCTCAAGCTCCAGGTCAAGGCAGGATCGGCTAACCCGTCCCCGCCGATCGGCCCGGCACTTGGTCAGCGTGGCATTAACATCATGGAATTCTGCAAGGCGTTCAATGCCGCCACGCAGGAAATGGAAAAGGGTATGCCGATTCCGGTCGTCATCACCTATTACCAGGACAAGTCCTTCACCTTCGCGATGAAGCAGCCGCCGGTTACCTACTGGCTGAAGAAGGAAGCAAAGATCACCTCCGGTTCCAAGACTCCGGGCAAGGGTGCGAAGGTCGGTACCATCACCAAGGCTCAGGTCCGTGCGATCGCCGAAGGCAAGATGAAGGACCTGAACGCTGCTGACGTCGAAGGCGCAATGGCAATGGTTGAGGGTTCCGCCCGCTCCATGGGCCTGGAAGTGGTAGGTTGATCATGGCTAAGCTCGCAAAGCGCATTCAGAAGATCCGCGAAGGCGTTGATCCGACTAAGCTTGTTGCTCTGACCGACGCCATCGTCATGGTCAAGGAACGTGCCGTCGCCAAGTTCGATGAAACCATCGAAATCGCAATGAACCTCGGTGTTGACCCGCGTCACGCCGACCAGATGGTTCGCGGCGTTGTCAATCTGCCGAACGGTACGGGCCGCGATGTTCGCGTTGCCGTCTTCGCTCGCGGCGCCAAGGCTGATGAAGCCAAGGCTGCTGGTGCAGACATCGTTGGTGCGGAAGAACTGGTCGAAATCGTCCAGGGCGGCAAGATCGATTTCGATCGCTGCATCGCGACCCCGGACATGATGCCGCTCGTCGGTCGTCTCGGTAAGGTTCTCGGCCCGCGTGGCATGATGCCGAACCCGAAGGTCGGTACGGTAACCATGGATGTCGCCGGAGCTGTCAAGGCTTCCAAGGGCGGTGCCGTTGAGTTCCGCGTCGAAAAGGCCGGTATCATTCACGCCGGTATCGGCAAGGCTTCCTTCGACGCCAAGGCGCTCGAAGAAAACATCAAGGCCTTCGCTGACGCCGTCGTCAAGGCAAAGCCGGCTGGCGCCAAGGGTAACTATGTCAAGCGCGTAGCTATCTCGTCGACCATGGGCCCGGGCGTCAAGATCGACCCGTCGACCGTTACGGCCTGATTTCTCCGGGATCCCCAGGGATCCCGGTTTTAAAGAATTCCCGGTCCTTCGGGGCCGGGAGTATCCGGGGAAACCCGGATTTCCTGTCCGAGATTGCTGGCGGCTTCGGCCTTAATATATGCCGGCATGAGACGGGTAAGACCCGAGATTTTTCTAAGGTGCCATGCACCGCTGAAGTGTCGGTTCGAGCCTAGTGTGCCTTGTGCCTGGAGCCTTCGGGTGACAGTGCGAGGGGACAGGATCCTCAAGCGTCGCTTGGGATCTGACGAGTTTGGATCCCTTGAGGCAAAAGGCAAACCCGATGGGGCCTGCAGGATTGCGGTCCCGTCTACTGGAGACAGACAGTGGAAAGAGCGGAAAAACGCGAATTCGTCACAGAACTGAACGAAGTCTTCAAGGCTTCCGGTTCGGTTGTTGTGGCCCACTATGCTGGTGTCACGGTTGCGCAGATGAACGATTTTCGTTCGAAGATGCGCGCTGCTGGCGGCACCGTCAAAGTCGCGAAGAACCGCCTGGCCAAGATCGCTCTTCAGGGCACGGAGTCGGAAGGGATGACCAATCTCTTCAAGGGTCAGACGCTGATCGCATTCAGCAATGATCCTATTACGGCTCCGAAGGTCGTCATGGAATTCGCCAAGACCAACGACAAGCTCGTTGTCCTCGGTGGTGCCATGGGAACAACTACGCTCACCGCCGATGCAGTCAAGTCGCTTGCGACCCTGCCTTCGCTGGATGAACTGCGTGCGAAGCTGCTGGGCATGATCCAGACTCCGGCTACCCGCATCGCAGGCGTTGTTGCAGCGCCGGCAAGCCAGCTTGCTCGCGTGTTCTCGGCCTATGCCAAGAAGGACGAAGCCGCGTAAGGCGGTTTTTCGCTGTTCATATCAAACCAGTTCGAATCGAACCGAACACTTATAAGGAACTAATAAAATGGCTGATCTCGCAAAGATCGTTGAAGACCTCTCCTCGCTGACCGTTCTGGAAGCTGCTGAGCTTTCCAAGCTGCTCGAAGAGAAGTGGGGCGTTTCCGCTGCTGCTCCGGTGGCTGTTGCCGCTGTTGCTGGCGGTGCAGGCGCTGCTGCTGCTGCTGAAGAAGAAAAGACCGAATTCGACGTCATCCTGACGGACGCCGGCGCTAACAAGATCAACGTGATCAAGGAAGTTCGCGCTATCACCGGTCTCGGCCTCAAGGAAGCCAAGGACCTCGTCGAAGGCGCTCCGAAGGCTGTCAAGGAAGCCGTTTCGAAGGCTGAAGCTGCTGACCTCAAGAAGAAGCTTGAGGACGCCGGCGCCAAGGTCGACGTTAAGTAATATCGGAAATGGTCGTTGGGAGAGGGTGGTATCGCTCTCTCCCGACTGCTTGTTCCTTTGAAACTATTACCCAAAAGCCGGTAAAACGGCTTTTGGGTAATGGGTTCTTCAAGAGGATGGTCTCCACCAGGGCTTCCGGCAATCCGGCCGCAGGTTCTGGAAAGCGAGACGAGATTGAACGATCCATTGATTGACGGAGCCGACTGGCCAGCGGTGTCCGTCTGTTGCAGGCCCGGATGCAAAATTGACAAGGAGCGACGATGGCTCAGACCCTATCGTTTAACGGTCGCAGGCGCGTACGCAAGTTTTTTGGAAAAATCCCAGAAGTCGCGGAAATGCCGAACCTCATCGAGGTTCAGAAGGCCTCTTATGACCAGTTCCTCATGGTCGACGAGCCGCAAGGCGGCCGTCCCGACGAGGGACTTCAAGCTGTTTTCAAGTCCGTATTCCCGATCACCGACTTCTCCGGCGCATCCATGTTGGAATTCGTTTCATACGAATTCGAGCCGCCGAAGTTTGACGTGGACGAATGCCGTCAGCGCGACCTGACCTACGCAGCGCCGCTCAAGGTGACGCTGCGCCTCATCGTGTTCGATATCGACGAGGATACCGGTGCCCGGTCGATCAAGGACATCAAGGAACAGTCGGTCTACATGGGCGACATGCCGCTGATGACCAACAACGGTACCTTCATCGTCAACGGTACCGAACGCGTTATCGTGTCCCAGATGCACCGCTCTCCGGGCGTGTTCTTCGACCACGACAAGGGCAAGAGCCACTCCTCGGGCAAGCTGCTTTTTGCCGCCCGCGTCATCCCGTACCGCGGTTCCTGGCTTGACATCGAGTTCGACGCCAAGGACATCGTTCACGCCCGTATCGACCGTCGCCGCAAGATTCCGGTGACGTCGCTGCTGATGGCGCTGGGCATGGACGGCGAGGAAATTCTCTCGACCTTCTACACCAAGTCGACCTACGCCCGTGACGGCAAGGGTTGGCGCATTCCTTTCCAGCCGGAAACGCTGAAGGGCGCCAAGACCATTTCCGACATGATCGACGCCGATACCGGCGAAGTCGTTGTCGAAGGCGGCAAGAAACTGACTCCGCGCCTGCTTCGCCAGTTGACCGACAAGGGCCTGAAGGCTCTCAAGGCTTCCGACGAGGATCTCTATGGCAACTATCTCGCTGAAGACATGGTCAACGTGTCGACCGGTGAGATCTACATGGAAGCCGGCGACGAGATCGACGAGAAGAGCCTCGCGCACCTTCTGGGTGCCGGTTTCGACGAGATCCCGGTTCTGGGCATCGACCACATCAACGTCGGCGCCTATATCCGCAACACGTTGTCGGCTGACAAGAACGAAAACCGTCAGGACGCGCTGTTCGACATCTACCGCGTCATGCGTCCGGGTGAGCCGCCGACCATGGATTCCGCGGAAGCCATGTTCAACTCGCTGTTCTTCGACGCCGAGCGCTACGACCTTTCGGCCGTCGGTCGCGTCAAGATGAACATGCGCCTCGACCTGCAGGTGGAAGATACCGTTCGCGTTCTGCGCAAGGACGACATCCTGGCCGTGGTCAAGATGCTGGTCGAACTGCGCGACGGCAAGGGTGAAATCGACGACATCGACAACCTCGGCAACCGCCGTGTTCGTTCTGTCGGCGAACTGATGGAAAACCAGTACCGCCTCGGCCTGCTGCGCATGGAGCGTGCGATCAAGGAACGCATGTCGTCGATCGAAATCGACACCGTCATGCCGCAGGACCTGATCAACGCAAAGCCGGCAGCAGCTGCCGTCCGAGAATTCTTCGGCTCCTCGCAGCTGTCGCAGTTCATGGACCAGGTGAACCCGCTTTCGGAAATCACCCACAAGCGCCGTCTTTCGGCTCTTGGCCCGGGTGGTCTGACCCGCGAGCGCGCAGGCTTCGAAGTCCGCGACGTTCATCCGACCCACTACGGCCGTATTTGCCCGATCGAAACGCCGGAAGGCCCGAACATCGGTCTGATCAACTCGCTTGCCACCTTCGCCCGCGTCAACAAGTACGGCTTCATTGAGAGCCCGTACCGCAAGATCGTCGACGGCGTTGTCACCAAGGACGTGATCTACCTCTCCGCCATGGAAGAGGCCAAGTATTACGTGGCCCAGGCCAATTCCGAGCTGACTGCCGAAGGCGCGTTCGTTGAAGAGTTCGTGGTTTGCCGTCACGCCGGCGAAGTCATGCTGTCTCCGCGCGACACCATCAACCTGATGGACGTTTCGCCGAAGCAGCTTGTCTCCGTCGCAGCGGCTCTGATCCCGTTCCTCGAAAACGATGACGCCAACCGCGCTCTCATGGGCTCGAACATGCAGCGTCAGGCCGTTCCGCTCCTGCGTGCGGAAGCTCCGTTCGTCGGTACCGGCATGGAGCCGGTCGTTGCCCGTGACTCCGGCGCAGCTATTGCTGCCCGTCGTGGCGGCGTTGTCGACCAGGTTGACGCGACCCGTATCGTTATCCGCGCCACCGAAGACCTCGATCCGTCGAAGTCCGGCGTCGATATCTACCGCCTGATGAAGTTCCAGCGTTCGAACCAGAACACCTGCGTCAACCAGCGCCCGCTGGTTTCTGTTGGTGACGTTCTGAACAAGGGTGACATCATCGCTGACGGTCCGTCGACCGATCTCGGTGACCTGGCTCTCGGCCGCAACGCGCTCGTCGCGTTCATGCCGTGGAACGGTTACAACTACGAAGACTCGATCCTGATGTCCGAGCGTATCGTAGCCGACGACGTGTTCACCTCCATCCACATCGAGGAATTCGAAGTGATGGCGCGTGACACCAAGCTTGGTCCGGAAGAAATCACGCGCGACATTCCGAACGTTTCGGAAGAAGCGCTGAAGAACCTCGACGAAGCCGGTATCGTCTACATTGGTGCGGAAGTCGCTCCGGGCGACATTCTCGTCGGCAAGATCACGCCGAAGGGCGAAAGCCCGATGACGCCGGAAGAGAAGCTTCTGCGCGCCATCTTCGGTGAAAAGGCTTCCGACGTTCGCGATACCTCCATGCGCATGCCTCCGGGCACGTTCGGCACCATCGTCGAAGTTCGCGTCTTCAACCGCCACGGCGTTGAGAAGGACGAACGTGCGATGGCAATCGAGCGCGAGGAAATCGAACGCCTCGCGAAGGACCGCGACGACGAACAGGCGATCCTCGACCGTAACGTCTACGGTCGCCTGCTCGACATGCTGCGTGGTCAGGTTTCGGTTGCAGGTCCGAAGGGCTTCAAGAAGGGCGTCGAGCTCTCGAATGCGGTCGTTTCCGAATACCCGCGTTCGCAGTGGTGGATGTTCGCCGTGGAGGACGAGAAGGTCCAGGGCGAGATCGAAGCCCTGCGTGGCCAGTACGACGAATCCAAGTCGCGCCTTGAACAGCGTTTCATGGACAAGGTCGAAAAGGTCCAGCGCGGCGACGAAATGCCTCCGGGCGTCATGAAGATGGTCAAGGTCTTCGTTGCTGTGAAGCGCAAGATCCAGCCGGGCGACAAGATGGCCGGCCGTCACGGTAACAAGGGCGTTGTCTCGCGTATCGTGCCCGTCGAAGACATGCCGTTCCTTGAAGACGGTACGCATGTCGATATCTGCTTGAACCCGCTCGGCGTTCCTTCGCGAATGAACGTTGGCCAGATCCTCGAGACCCATCTTGCCTGGGCTTGTGCAGGCATGGGCAAGAAGATCGGCGAGCTGCTCGACGAGTATCGCAAGACGATGGACATTACCGACCTGAAGACCGAGTTGACGGAAGTCTACGCGTCTCAGGCTAAGGATGAAGTCTCCAACTTCGACGATGATTCGCTCGTCAAGCTGGCGGAACAGTCCCGCAGGGGTGTCTCCATTGCGACGCCGGTCTTCGACGGTGCGCATGAGCCCGACGTTGCAGCCATGCTGACGCGCGCCGGCCTGCATTCGTCCGGTCAGTCGGTTCTGTACGATGGCCGGACCGGTGAGCCCTTCGACCGCAAGGTGACCGTAGGCTACATGTACATGATCAAGCTCAACCACCTGGTTGACGACAAGATCCACGCCCGTTCGATCGGTCCTTACTCGCTCGTTACCCAGCAGCCGTTGGGCGGCAAGGCGCAGTTCGGCGGTCAGCGCTTCGGGGAAATGGAAGTCTGGGCTCTGGAAGCCTACGGCGCCGCCTACACCCTGCAGGAAATGCTGACGGTGAAGTCGGACGACGTGGCCGGTCGTACCAAGGTCTACGAAGCGATCGTCCGTGGCGACGACACCTTCGAGGCCGGCATTCCGGAGAGCTTCAACGTTCTCGTCAAGGAAATGCGGTCGCTGGGTCTTAGCGTCGAGCTTGAGAACTCCAAGATCGATGCTGCAGCCGAGGCCAGCCTGCCCGACGCGGCGGAATGATGTTTTGACAAGGCGTGCGCTGTCGCGAGGCAGCGCACGTATCCCGCCCTTCGGAACGTTCGGAAGGGCAGGGAGTTTCGCCGCATTTTGCGGTTATTGTCATTCTAAGGCCTGATGCGGTGGCCCGGGAATTCGCCGCTTTCAGTGCCAAGCAAGGGCACATCGCCCGTTAAGGAGATAGGCATGAACCAAGAGGTCATGAACCTTTTCAACCCGCAGGTGCCGGCACAGCACTTCGATTCCATCCGGATCTCGATCGCGAGCCCGGAGAAGATCCTGTCCTGGTCCTATGGCGAGATCAAGAAGCCCGAGACCATCAACTACCGTACGTTCAAGCCCGAGCGTGACGGTCTGTTCTGCGCGCGCATCTTCGGACCTATCAAGGACTACGAGTGCCTGTGCGGCAAGTACAAGCGCATGAAGTACAAGGGCATCATCTGCGAAAAGTGCGGCGTCGAAGTCACGCTGTCGCGCGTTCGCCGCGAGCGCATGGGCCACATCGAGCTCGCAGCCCCCGTTGCCCACATCTGGTTCCTGAAGTCGCTTCCCTCGCGTATCTCGACACTGCTCGACATGACGCTGAAGGATGTCGAGCGCGTTCTCTATTTCGAGAACTACATCGTGACCGAGCCGGGCCTGACCTCGCTCAAGGAAAACCAGCTTCTCAGCGAAGAAGAATACATGATGGCCGTCGACGAGTTCGGCGAAGACCAGTTCACCGCCATGATCGGTGCTGAAGCCATCTATGAAATGCTTGCTTCGATGAACCTCGAGAAGATCGCTGGCGATCTGCGCTCCGAGCTTGCCGACACCACGTCGGATCTCAAGCAGAAGAAGCTGATGAAGCGCCTGAAGATCGTCGAGAACTTCATGGAATCCGGTAACCGCCCGGAATGGATGATCATGAAGGTCGTCCCGGTCATCCCGCCGGACCTGCGCCCGCTGGTTCCGCTCGATGGCGGCCGCTTCGCGACCTCTGACCTCAACGATCTCTATCGTCGCGTCATCAACCGTAACAACCGTCTGAAGCGCCTGATCGAACTGCGCGCACCGGGCATCATCATCCGCAACGAAAAGCGCATGCTGCAGGAATCTGTCGATGCGCTGTTCGACAACGGCCGTCGCGGCCGCGTCATCACCGGCGCCAACAAGCGTCCGCTGAAGTCGCTGTCCGACATGCTCAAGGGCAAGCAGGGACGCTTCCGCCAGAACCTTCTCGGCAAGCGCGTCGACTATTCCGGCCGTTCGGTCATCGTGACCGGTCCGGAACTCAAGCTGCACCAGTGCGGCCTGCCGAAGAAGATGGCGCTCGAACTGTTCAAGCCGTTCATCTATGCCCGCCTCGATGCCAAGGGTTACTCCTCGACCGTCAAGCAGGCCAAGAAGCTGGTTGAAAAGGAAAAGCCGGAAGTCTGGGATATCCTCGACGAGGTCATCCGCGAGCATCCGGTTCTCCTGAACCGCGCACCGACGCTGCACCGCCTGGGCATCCAGGCCTTCGAACCGACCCTGGTCGAAGGCAAGGCCATCCAGCTGCATCCGCTCGTCTGCACCGCCTTCAACGCCGACTTCGACGGCGACCAGATGGCCGTTCACGTGCCGCTGTCGCTCGAAGCCCAGCTTGAAGCCCGCGTGCTGATGATGTCGACGAACAACATCCTGCATCCGGCAAACGGCGCCCCGATCATCGTTCCTTCGCAGGACATGGTTCTCGGCCTGTACTACCTGTCGATCCTGAACCAGAACGAGCCGGGCGAAGGCATGGCCTTCTCCGACATGGGCGAGCTGCAGCACGCTCTGGAAAACAAGGTCGTCACGCTGCATGCCAAGATCAAGGGCCGCTTCAAAACCGTGGACGCCGAAGGCAACCCGGTTTCGAAGATCTTCGACACCACTCCGGGTCGTCTGATCATCGGCGAACTGCTGCCGAAGAACGTCAACGTGCCGTTCGACATCTGCAACCAGGAAATGACCAAGAAGAACATCTCCAAGATGATCGACACGGTCTACCGCCATTGCGGCCAGAAGGACACGGTCATTTTCTGCGACCGCATCATGCAGCTCGGCTTCGCCCATGCTTGCCGTGCCGGCATTTCGTTCGGCAAGGACGACATGGTCATTCCGGACAGCAAGGTGAAGATCGTCGGCGATACCGAAGCTCTGGTGAAGGAATACGAACAGCAGTACAACGACGGCCTGATCACTCAGGGCGAGAAGTACAACAAGGTCGTTGATGCCTGGGGCAAGGCTACCGAAAAGGTCGCCGAAGACATGATGGCCCGTATTAAGGCCGTCGAATTCGACGCCGAGACCGGTCGCCAGAAGCCGATGAACGCGATCTACATGATGTCCCACTCGGGCGCCCGTGGTTCTCCGAACCAGATGCGTCAGCTGGGCGGCATGCGCGGCCTCATGGCCAAGCCGTCGGGCGAAATCATCGAGACGCCGATCATCTCGAACTTCAAGGAAGGCCTGACCGTTAACGAGTACTTCAACTCGACCCACGGTGCCCGTAAGGGTCTGGCAGACACCGCCTTGAAGACCGCGAACTCCGGTTACCTGACCCGCCGTCTCGTCGACGTCGCACAGGATTGCATCGTCAATCTGGTCGATTGCGGTACCGAGAGCGGCCTTACCATGACTGCCATCGTCGATGCCGGTCAGGTGGTGGCTTCCATCGGCGCACGTGTCCTCGGTCGTACCGCTCTGGATGATATCGATCATCCGGTCACGGGTGCCCGCATCGTCGATGCAGGCCGCATGATCCTCGAAGCCGACGTCGTCGAAATCGAGAAGGCTGGCATCCAGTCCATCCGTATCCGTTCGGCATTGACCTGCGCGGTACAGACGGGCGTTTGCTCGGTCTGCTACGGTCGAGATCTCGCCCGCGGTACGCCGGTCAACATGGGTGAAGCTGTCGGTGTTATCGCCGCGCAGTCGATCGGTGAGCCGGGTACCCAGCTTACCATGCGTACCTTCCACCTTGGCGGCACCGCCAACGTGGTCGACCAGTCGTTCCTCGAAGCATCGTACGAAGGTACGATCGCGATCAAGAACCGTAACCTGCTGCGCAACTCGGAAGGCAATCTCATTGCCATGGGCCGCAACATGGCGATCACCATTCTGGATGAGCGCGGCGTCGAGCGTTCGTCGCAGCGTGTCGCCTACGGTTCGAAGGTCTTCGTGGATGATGCCGACAAGGTCCGCCGCGGTCAGCGTCTTGCGGAGTGGGATGCGTATACCCGCCCGATGATGACGGAAGTCGAAGGTATCGTACACTTCGAGGATGTTGTCGACGGTCTCTCCGTTTTGGAAGCGACCGACGAGTCGACCGGTATCACGAAGCGTCAGGTTATCGACTGGCGTTCGACGCCGCGTGGCGCCGACCTCAAGCCGGCGATCGTCATCAAGGATGCTTCCGGCAATGTCCTGAAGCTTTCCCGCGGTGGCGAAGCCCGCTTCCAGCTGTCGGTTGACGCAATTCTGTCGGTTGAACCCGGCCAGAAGGTCTCCCAGGGTGACGTGCTTGCACGTTCGCCGCTGGAAAGCGCCAAGACCAAGGACATCACCGGTGGTCTGCCGCGTGTTGCCGAGTTGTTCGAAGCCCGTCGTCCGAAGGATCACGCCATCATCGCTGAGATTGATGGTACGATCCGCCTCGGCCGCGACTACAAGAACAAGCGTCGCGTCATCATCGAGCCGGCGGAAGACGGTGTCGAGCCGGTCGAGTACCTGATCCCGAAGGGCAAGCCCTTCCATCTTCAGGATGGCGACTACATCGAAAAGGGCGACTACATCCTCGACGGTAACCCGGCTCCGCACGACATCCTGGCGATCAAGGGCGTGGAAGCACTCGCTTCCTACTTGGTCAACGAAATCCAGGAAGTCTACCGACTGCAGGGCGTTGTGATCAACGACAAGCACATCGAGGTGATCGTTCGCCAGATGCTGCAGAAGGTCGAGATCACCGACTCCGGCGACAGCCAGTATATCGTCGGCGACAACGTCGACCGGATCGAACTGGACGAGGTCAACGAGCGCCTGGTCGAGGAAGGCAAGAAGCCGGCTTACGGCGATCCGGTCCTTCTCGGCATCACCAAGGCCTCGCTGCAGACCCCGTCGTTCATCTCGGCCGCATCCTTCCAGGAAACCACCAAGGTTCTCACGGAAGCTGCGATCGCCGGCAAGACCGACACGCTGCAGGGCCTCAAGGAAAACGTCATCGTCGGCCGCCTCATCCCGGCTGGTACCGGCGGTACCATGACGCAGATCCGTCGCATTGCGACGAATCGCGACGAGCTCATCCTCGAGGAGCGCAAGAAGGGTACGGGTGCGGATGTCGCAACCCCGATGCTGCAGGATCTCGCTTCGGTCGAGAACGCTCCGGCCGCAGAATAAGCCAAATCGGGCGGTGCGCTTTTGTCGCACCGCACACTTGACGATTGAGAGGCGCCCGGAGCTTTCGGGCGCCTTTTTTCGTTGCACCCCATATTCGCCGGCACTAAGCATTGATCGAGCGCAAAGCTGCGATTTAGAATTATTCTAATATTAGTCTCGTTCACAACGAACGGAGGCTATTATGAAAAGACTACTGACTTCGGTCGCAGTATTGCTTCTGGCAACCTCGGCGTTTTCCGCCGATCCCGTCCCCGCGGACCTCAGGGAAACTGCGCTCGGCGCTTTCAGACCTTTGCCGTCCACCATCCCCGCGGTGGCCAACAATCCGATCACGCCTGAGAAGATCGCGCTCGGAAGGGCGCTGTTCTTTGATCCCCGCATCTCGGCATCGGGCGTTTTCTCGTGCAATTCCTGCCACAACCTTGCGACCGGCGGCGACGACAACCTCGAGACCTCGATCGGTCACGGCTGGCAGAAAGGCCCGCGCAACGCGCCGACTGCACTCAATGCGGTCTTCAATATTGCCCAGTTCTGGGATGGTCGCGCCGAAGATCTGAAGGCTCAGGCCAAGGGACCGGTGCAGGCTGGCGTGGAGATGGCGAATACTCCGACCCAGGTCGTGGCGACGCTGAAGTCGATGCCGCAATATGTCGAATGGTTCAAGGCCGCCTTTCCCAGTGAGGAAGACCCGGTCACCTTCGATAATTTCGCCAAGGCGATTGAGGCGTTCGAAGCAACCCTGATCACGCCCGCACCGTTTGACGCCTATCTGAACGGTGATGACGCCGCCATGAGCACGGAGCAGAAACAGGGTCTGGCGCTCTTCATGGATAAGGGCTGCTCGTCCTGCCATACCGGTATCAATGTCGGCGGTGAGGGATATTACCCCTTCGGCCTGATCGAGAAGCCTGGTGCCGATGTGCTGCCCGCAAATGACAAGGGTCGCTTTGCCGTCACCAACACGGCGGACGACTCCTACGTCTTCCGCGCTGCGCCATTGCGTAACGTCGCCCTGACGGCCCCTTACTTCCATTCCGGCAAGGTCTGGAACCTCAAGCAGGCGGTTGCCATCATGGGCACAGCCCAGCTGGGTGAGGAGTTGAACGACGAAGAAGTCACCCTGATCGTCGCATTCCTCGACTCTCTGACCGGCAAGATGCCGGAGGTCACCTATCCGGTGCTGCCGGCTGAGACAGATACCACCCCCAAGCCGAGCGGCGAGGTGGTCAAGAACTGATCCGGCCTGAGTGCCGAAAAAAGAGAAGGGCCGTCGGAAATCCGGCGGCCCTTCCGTATTATGGGAAGGAACTCAGTTGAAGCGGATGATCGCGACTTCTCCCTCCAAGGCGCCCTGGTAGGCAGAGGCATGAGGTTCCTCATCCGGGGGAGAGGTGACCATGCCGATCTGGTCGAGATCTGCTTCGAGAAAACCTTCTTCCGACAGCGCATTGAGAGCTGCACGCACGGCGGAATCGTCATCCGCCGCCGTTAGCATGATATGCAGGTCGATGCCCTCTCCGCCCTCGACCTCATAGGCCTTGGCGATGATGATGAATACCATCGGATCATCGAAATTGTTGTCGTTGTCTGGCGTGGAGATCATGGTGTCGGTCTTTTCCGGCCTAGTTGATTCCTCCCGGTCGAATCGAGAGGGGGAAGGAGAGGGCGCGCCATACGGCTTTGGCCATTATCTATGGTGTTTTGATCGAATGCTAAAGCCTATTTATTGCATGCGGTCCGTTTTGGGTGCAGAAGAGGGGCCGAAGTGGCCGAAGACCCTGCGTTCCGGCATTAATTTGCGATTGAGACTTGACGGAACCCGGTGAAAACAGTAGTACGCCGGCCATCGGAGCCTATGTGAGGTTAGGCTTTTCGGAACGTCTTGTTCTGAAGTTCACCTCAAACAGGGTCCTTTTCGCACGTTGACGAACACAAATGCTGCACGCAAGACGCGCGAAGTGTGCGTCCTCTGCCTTTTGTGGTCCATCCGCGAAGAGCGGATCGGGCCACATTTTGCGCATGAAGGAAATTGTGCGATCACCGCCGGCAACGGCTAAATGGGGTCCGAGAGGGCTTTAGAGACAAGATTTTGCAAGGGATGGGTATATGCCTACCGTAAACCAGCTTATCCGCAAGCCGCGTCAGGCACAGGTAAAGCGCAACAAGGTTCCTGCTCTGCAGGAAAATCCGCAGAAGCGTGGCGTTTGCACCCGCGTTTACACCACGACCCCGAAGAAGCCGAACTCGGCTCTGCGTAAGGTCGCCAAGATCCGCCTGACCAATGGCTTCGAAGTCATCGGCTACATCCCGGGCGAAGGTCACAACCTGCAGGAACACTCCGTCGTCATGATCCGTGGCGGTCGTGTAAAGGACTTGCCGGGTGTGCGTTACCACATCATCCGCGGCGTTCTCGATACCCAGGGTGTCAAGAACCGTAAGCAGCGTCGTTCGAAGTACGGTGCGAAGCGTCCGAAGTAATTCGGCAATCAGATTTATCGGCGCTGCGCGAGGTTCTCCGCGTGGTAAAGCGTCATCAAAAGTTGAGAGACAAAAAGTATGTCCCGTCGCCATAGTGCAGAAAAGCGCGAAATCAATCCGGACCCGAAGTTCGGCGATCTCGTTGTCACCAAGTTCATGAACGCCATCATGCTTCACGGCAAGAAGTCCGTGGCTGAAAGCATCGTTTACGGTGCGTTCGATTCCGTTCAGGGCAAGCTGAAGCAGGAGCCGCTCGGCGTCTTCCATCAGGCGCTCGATAACATCGCGCCGCATGTTGAAGTGCGTTCCCGCCGCGTTGGTGGTGCGACCTACCAGGTTCCGGTAGATGTTCGCCCCGAACGTCGCCAGGCTCTTGCCATCCGTTGGCTCATCGCTGCTGCTCGCAAGCGCAACGAGACCACCATGATCGATCGCCTCTGCGGCGAACTCATGGATGCTGCCAACAACCGTGGCTCTGCAGTCAAGAAGCGTGAAGACACGCACAAGATGGCAGACGCGAACCGCGCCTTCTCGCATTACCGCTGGTAATCAACCGATCGAATATTGAAAGGCAGTCCGTATGGCTCGCGAATATAAAATCGAAGACTACCGCAATTTCGGCATCATGGCCCACATCGATGCCGGCAAGACCACGACCACCGAGCGTATTCTTTACTACACCGGTAAGTCTCACAAGATCGGCGAAGTGCACGACGGCGCTGCTACCATGGACTGGATGGAGCAGGAGCAGGAACGCGGCATCACCATCACGTCCGCTGCTACCACGACCTTCTGGAAGGGTCGCGACGGCAAGATGCGTCGCTTCAACATCATCGACACCCCCGGCCACGTTGACTTCACCATTGAAGTTGAACGTTCGCTGCGCGTTCTCGACGGTGCGATCGCTCTTCTCGATGCCAACGCCGGCGTAGAGCCGCAGACGGAAACCGTCTGGCGTCAGGCTGAGAAGTACAACGTTCCGCGCATGATCTTCTGCAACAAGATGGACAAGACCGGTGCGGACTTCTACCGCTCGGTCGAGATGATCAAGACCCGTCTTGGCGCAACCGCTGTCGTCATGCAGCTCCCGATCGGTGCGGAAACCGAATTCAAGGGCGTTGTCGACCTGATCGAGATGAACGCGCTCGTATGGCGCGATGAGTCGTTGGGCGCTGCCTGGGACGTCGTCGAAATCCCGGAAGACCTGAAGGCCAAGGCTGAAGAATATCGCGAAAAGCTGATCGAGACGGTTGTCGAGATCGACGAAGAAGCGATGGAAGCTTATCTGAACGGCGAGATGCCGGACAACGAAAAGATCCGTCAGCTGGTTCGTCGCGGCACCATCGACGTGAAGTTCCACCCGATGTTCTGCGGTACCGCGTTCAAGAACAAGGGTGTTCAGCCGCTTCTCGACGCAGTTGTCGACTACCTGCCGTCGCCGCTCGACATTCCGGCGATCAAGGGCATCGACTTCAAGACCGAAGCCGAAATCGAGCGTCACGCCGACGATAGCGAGCCTCTCTCGATGCTCGCGTTCAAGATCATGAACGACCCCTTCGTCGGTTCGCTGACCTTTGCGCGCATCTACTCCGGCAAGCTCGAAAAGGGTTCGTCGGTCCTGAACACGGTCAAGGACAAGCGCGAGCGCGTCGGCCGTATGCTTCAGATGCACTCCAACAGCCGTGAAGACATCGAAGAAGCCTTTGCAGGCGATATCGTTGCTCTCGCCGGCCTGAAGGAAACCACGACGGGTGACACGCTCTGCGATCCGCTGAAGCCGGTTATCCTCGAGCGCATGGAATTCCCCGAGCCGGTCATCCAGATCGCGATCGAGCCGAAGTCCAAGGGCGACCAGGAAAAGATGGGCCTCGCGCTCAACCGACTGGCTGCTGAAGATCCGTCCTTCCGCGTGAAGACGGACCAGGAATCGGGTCAGACGATCATCGCAGGCATGGGCGAACTTCACCTCGATATCATCGTCGACCGCATGCGTCGCGAGTTCAAGGTTGAAGCCAACGTCGGTGCTCCGCAGGTTGCCTACCGCGAAACCATCACGCGTCAGCACGAAGAAGACTACACGCACAAGAAGCAGTCCGGTGGTACCGGTCAGTTCGCGCGCGTCAAGATCGTCTTCGAACCGAACCCGGATGGCGAAGATTTCGTGTTCGAATCCAAGATCGTTGGCGGTGCTGTTCCGAAGGAATACATCCCGGGCGTTCAGAAGGGTATCGAAAGCGTTCTGTCTTCTGGTCCGCTCGCTGGCTTCCCGATGCTCGGCGTCAAGGCCACCCTCATCGACGGTGCCTTCCACGACGTCGACTCCTCGGTTCTCGCCTTCGAAATCGCATCGCGTGCCTGCTTCCGTGAAGCAGCCAAGAAGGCCGGCGCTCAGCTGCTCGAGCCGATGATGAAGGTCGAAGTCGTAACGCCGGAAGACTACGTCGGTGACGTTATCGGTGACCTGAACTCTCGCCGTGGTCAGATCCAGGGTCAGGAACAGCGCGGCATCGCGATCGTCATCAACGCTCACGTACCGCTGGCGAACATGTTCAAGTACGTCGACAACCTGCGCTCCATGTCGCAGGGCCGCGCGCAGTATTCGATGACCTTCGATCACTACGCTCCGGTTCCGTCGAACGTCGCGACCGAAATCCAGGCAAAGTATTCCGGTCAGAAGTAATCGGAATACCCACCTGAAATACGCCCCGGCCTCGGGCCGGGGCGATCACACGAATTGGAGCCCTCTGGGCTCAAGAAGAATGGAGAGCCCGAAATGGCAAAGAGTAAGTTTGAGCGCACGAAGCCGCACGTTAACATCGGCACGATTGGCCACGTTGACCATGGCAAGACGTCTCTGACGGCAGCGATCACGAAGTTTTTCGGCGAATTCAAGGCCTATGACCAGATCGACGCAGCGCCGGAAGAAAAGGCTCGCGGCATCACCATCTCGACGGCCCACGTTGAATACGAGACGGCCAACCGCCACTACGCGCACGTTGACTGCCCCGGCCACGCCGACTACGTCAAGAACATGATCACCGGTGCTGCGCAGATGGACGGCGCGATCCTGGTTTGCTCGGCCGCTGACGGCCCGATGCCGCAGACCCGCGAGCACATCCTGCTCGCTCGCCAGGTTGGCGTTCCGGCGATCGTGGTGTTCCTGAACAAGGTCGACCAGGTTGACGACGCAGAACTTCTCGAGCTCGTCGAGCTTGAAGTTCGCGAACTTCTGTCTTCCTACGACTTCCCGGGCGACGACATCCCGGTCGTCAAGGGCTCTGCTCTTGCCGCTCTGGAAGACTCGAACAAGGAAATCGGCGAAAACGCCATCCGCAAGCTGATGGAAGAAGTCGACGCGTACATTCCGACCCCGGAACGTCCGATCGACCAGCCGTTCCTGATGCCGATCGAAGACGTGTTCTCGATCTCGGGCCGTGGTACGGTTGTGACCGGCCGCGTCGAGCGTGGCATCGTCAAGGTTGGTGAAGAAGTCGAGATCGTCGGCATTCGTCCGACCTCGAAGACGACGGTTACCGGCGTTGAAATGTTCCGCAAGCTGCTCGACCAGGGCCAGGCCGGCGACAACATCGGCGCACTGGTTCGCGGTGTTAACCGTGACGGCGTCGAGCGTGGTCAGATCCTGTGCAAGCCGGGCTCTGTCAAGCCGCACAAGAAGTTCATGGCCGAAGCCTACATCCTGACGAAGGAAGAAGGCGGCCGTCATACGCCGTTCTTCACGAACTACCGTCCGCAGTTCTACTTCCGCACGACGGACGTGACGGGTATCGTTTCTCTGCCGGAAGGCACGGAAATGGTCATGCCTGGCGACAACGTCACGGTTCAGGTTGAGCTGATCGTTCCGATCGCGATGGAAGAAAAGCTGCGCTTCGCGATCCGCGAAGGCGGCCGTACCGTCGGCGCCGGCATCGTCGCATCCATCATCGAGTGATTGAATACGGAGCGGCGAGAGATCGCCTCTCCGTTTCTTCAATATTCGATTGACGAATCTTTGCTGGCATTGTATGTGCCGGCCACGAAGAAAGCGGACGATGACTTCGTCGTCCGATTTTCGCTGCGTTGAGTCGATCTCTTGAAGATCGAGACCTGGCAGGTTTCTGAGAATAGCAAGTGACAGGGGCGCCCTTCACGGTGTCCTTGTGATTTTTGATAATCCGGGGCCGACCAGTATTGGTAATTCACTGTCTCTGCGTATGCGGGGCGCAAGAAAACGAATAAGGACAAGTCGAATGAACGGCCAGAATATCCGCATCCGCCTCAAGGCGTTTGATCACCGGGTTCTCGATGCCTCCACGCGGGAGATTGTTTCGACCGCAAAGCGCACCGGTGCAAGCGTTCGCGGCCCGGTACCGCTTCCGACTCGCATTGAAAAATTTACTGTTAACCGTTCGCCTCACGTCGACAAGAAGAGCCGCGAACAGTTCGAGATGCGCACGCATAAGCGTCTTCTCGATATCGTTGATCCGACCCCGCAGACCGTTGATGCTCTGATGAAGCTCGACCTGGCTGCAGGCGTAGACGTCGAGATCAAGCTCTAAGAAGGAATTCCGGCGAGAGCCGAAATAACAAGGAAGGTACGTGGCAAGACCTGCCAACGACTTCTCGAAACGGGAAACCGCATGGTCCGGAAGGGCCGGAACGGAATCCTTAAACAAAGAGGCAAGGGAAGGGGCTTTTGGGCTCTGACTCGACTCTCAAGAGGAATGAACCAATGCGTTCAGGTGTGATTGCACAGAAAGTGGGAATGACCCGCGTCTACAACGACGCCGGCGAGCATGTCCCGGTAACAGTTCTGCGTTTGGATAACGTACAGGTCGTTGCTCAGCGCACCGTCGAGAAGAACGGCTACACCGCCGTGCAGCTCGGCGCTGGCCAGGCGAAGGTTAAGAATACTTCGAAGGCCATGCGTGGCAACTTCGCCGCTGCCAGCGTTGAACCGAAGGCGAAGCTCGTCGAGTTCCGCGTTTCGGAAGATAATCTGATCGATGTCGGCTCCCAGCTCACCGCAGGCCATTTTTCGGCCGGCCAGCTGGTTGATGTCACCGGCACGACCATCGGTAAGGGTTTTGCGGGTGCCATGAAGCGCCACAACTTCGGTGGTCTGCGCGCAACCCACGGCGTTTCGGTTTCGCACCGTTCGCACGGTTCGACCGGTAACAACCAGGATCCGGGTAAGGTCTGGAAGGGCAAGCGCATGGCTGGTCACATGGGTCAGACTCGCGTCACTACCCAGAATCTTGAAGTCGTTTCGACCGATGAAGATCGTGGTCTGATCCTTGTGAAGGGCGCTGTTCCCGGTTCGAAGGGTTCCTGGATCATCGTGCGCGACGCCGTAAAGTCGGCGAAGTAAGGAGCCAAACCAATGGAATTGAACGTCAAGACCCTCGAGGGCAAGGACGCCGGCAAGGTTTCTCTGTCGGATGCGATTTTCGGCCTTGAGCCGCGCGAAGACATCATTGCCCGTGTGATCCGTTGGCAGCTGGCAAACAAGCGCCAGGGCACCCACAAGATCAAGACCCGTGGCGAAGTCTCCCGCACCGGCTCCAAGATGTACAAGCAGAAGGGTACGGGCCGCGCTCGTCACCATTCGGCTCGTGCTCCGCAGTTCCGCGGCGGTGGTAAGGCTCATGGCCCGGTTGTTCGCAGCCACGCCCATGACCTGCCGAAGAAGGTTCGTGCACTCGCTCTGCGCCACGCCCTGTCCGCCAAGCTGAAGTCTGAAGACCTCATCATCGTCGACCAGCTCGTCGCTGCTGAAGCAAAGACCAAGGCTCTGATCGGCAGCTTCGCTTCGCTCGGCCTCACCAATGCACTCGTAATCGGCGGCGCCGAGATCGATGGCAATTTCAAGCTCGCTGCCGCAAACATCCCGAACGTCGATGTTCTGCCGGTTCAGGGCATCAACGTTTATGACATCCTGCGTCGCGGCAAGCTGGTGCTTTCCAAGGCTGCGGTTGAAGCTCTGGAGGAGCGGTTCAAATGACTGATCTTCGCCACTACGACGTGATCGTCTCTCCGTCGATCACTGAAAAGTCGACCATGGTATCCGAACAGAACCAGGTCGTCTTCAACGTCGCCAAGGGTGCGAGCAAGCCGGAAATCAAGGCTGCTGTCGAAGCACTTTTCGGTGTCAAGGTCACTGCCGTGAACACGCTGCTGCGCAAGGGCAAGGTCAAGCGTTTCCGCGGCTTCGCCGGCAAGCAGAAGGACGTCAAGAAGGCGATCGTAACGCTCGCCGAAGGCCAGTCCATCGACGTGTCGACGGGCGTCTGAGGTAGGGAACAAGAAAAATGGCATTGAAAAGCTACAATCCGACGACCCCGAGCCAGCGTCAGCTGGTCATCGTCGACCGTTCGGGCCTGTACAAGGGCAAGCCGGTCAAGGCGCTGACGGAAGGTCTCTCCAAGAGCGGCGGCCGTAACAACCTCGGTCGCATCACCGCCCGCTTCATCGGCGGCGGTCACAAGCGCACCTACCGTCTCGTTGACTTCAAGCGTCGCAAGTTTGACGTTGAAGGCACGGTAGAGCGTCTGGAATACGACCCGAACCGCACCGCGTTCATCGCTCTCGTCACCTACGCAGACGGCGAACAGGCTTACATCCTGGCCCCGCAGCGCCTCGCTGCCGGCGACAAGGTCATCGCGTCCGACAAGGCCGTCGATGTCAAGCCCGGCAACACCATGCCGCTGCAGTACATCCCGGTCGGCTCGATCGTGCATAACGTCGAGATGAAGCCGGGCAAGGGCGGTCAGATCGCTCGTTCGGCTGGCACCTACGTACAGCTCGTCGGCCGCGATGCCGGCATGGCAATCCTTCGTCTGAACTCTGGCGAGCAGCGTCTCGTCCCGGGTTCGTGCCTCGCCACCGTTGGCGCCGTTTCCAACCCGGATCACGGCAACATCAACGACGGCAAGGCTGGTCGTACCGTATGGCGTGGCAAGCGTCCGCATAACCGCGGCGTTGTCATGAACCCGGTCGACCACCCGCACGGTGGTGGTGAAGGTCGCACCTCCGGTGGTCGTCACCCGGTTTCGCCGTGGGGCAAGCCGACCAAGGGCAAGCGCACCCGTTCGAACAAGTCGACAGACAAGTTCATCATGCGCTCGCGCCACCTGAAGAAGAAGTAAGAGAGGTTAGTCAGAAATGGCTCGTTCAGTATGGAAAGGCCCGTTCGTCGATGGCTATCTTCTCAAGAAGGCTGAGAAGGTTCGCGAAGGCGGCCGTAGCGAAGTGATCAAGATGTGGAGCCGTCGCTCCACCATCCTGCCGCAGTTCGTCGGTCTCACCTTCGGCGTCTACAACGGCAGCAAGCATGTTCCGGTCAGCGTCAACGAAGACATGGTCGGACACAAGTTCGGTGAATTCGCTCCGACCCGGACCTACTACGGTCACGGTGCGGACAAGAAGGCGAAGAGGAAGTAATCATGGGCAAGGCAAAAGCCGAACGCCGGCTGAAGGACAACGAGGCGCAGGCAGTTGCGCGCACGCTCCGCGTCAGCCCCCAGAAGCTCAACCTGGTTGCCGCGCTGATCCGCGGCAAGAAGGTTGACCGCGCTCTGGCCGACCTCGAGTTTTCGCGCAAGCGGATCGCCGGCAGCGTCAAGAAGACGCTCGAGTCTGCAATCGCAAACGCCGAAAACAACCACGACCTCGACGTTGACCAGCTCATCGTCGCGGAAGCCTACGTCGGCAAGTCGATCGTCATGAAGCGTTTCCACGCTCGTGGCCGCGGCCGCGCATCGCGCATCGAAAAGCCGTTCGCACACCTCACCATCGTCGTGCGCGAAGTCGAAGCCAAAGTGGAGGCCGCATAATGGGTCAGAAAATCAATCCGATCGGTTTCCGTCTGGGCATCAATCGCACGTGGGATAGCCGTTGGTTCGCCGACAACGCCGAATACGGCAAGCTGCTTCACGAGGATCTGAAGATCCGCGCTTACCTGATGGAAGAACTGAAGCAGGCCGGTATCGCCAAGGTGGTCATCGAGCGTCCGCACAAGAAGTGCCGCGTCACGATCCACTCGGCTCGTCCGGGTCTGATCATCGGCAAGAAGGGTGCAGACATTGAAAAGCTCCGCAAGAAGCTTTCCGAAATGACCAGCTCCGAAACGCACCTCAACATCGTTGAGGTTCGTAAGCCGGAAGTCGACGCAACCCTGGTTGCTCAGTCGATCGCCCAGCAGCTCGAGCGTCGCATTGCTTTCCGCCGTGCGATGAAGCGTGCTGTTCAGTCGGCTATGCGTCTTGGCGCCGAAGGCATCAAGATCACCTGCGCCGGTCGTCTCGGCGGCGCGGAAATCGCCCGTACCGAATGGTACCGCGAAGGTCGCGTTCCGCTGCACACGCTGCGTGCGGACATCGACTACGGTACGGCTGAAGCCGAAACCGCTTACGGTATCTGCGGCGTGAAGGTCTGGATCTTCAAGGGCGAAATCCTTGAGCACGATCCGATGGCTTCCGAACGTCGCGCACTCGAGGGCGACGCGCAGGGTCCGGCAAGCCGTGAACGTGGCGAACGCCGCCGCGAGAACGCTTGATTGTCGCTGGCGAAAGATAAGTTCGGAGAAACAAGAAAATGTTGCAGCCAAAGCGTACAAAATATCGCAAGCAGTTCAAGGGCCGCATCAAGGGTGTAGCCAAGGGCGGTTTCGACCTGGCATTCGGTGAGTTCGGTCTCAAGTCTCTTGAGCCGAACCGCGTCAACGCCCGCGAGATCGAAGCTGCTCGTCGTGCAATCACGCGTTATATGAAGCGCGCAGGTCGCGTCTGGATCCGGGTATTCCCCGATGTTCCGGTAACGGCAAAGCCTACCGAAGTCCGTATGGGTAAGGGTAAGGGCTCCGTCGAATACTGGGCATGCAAGGTCAAGCCCGGCCGAATGATGTTCGAGATCGACGGTGTTTCCGAGGAGATCGCCCGCGAGGCGCTTCGTCTCGGCTCGGCCAAGCTCTCGGTCAAGACGCGCTTCGTTCAGCGCATTGCAGAGTAAGGATCACGCCCATGAAAGCCGCAGACGTTCGCGCCATGAGCGCCGATCAGCTGAATGACGAGCTTGCCAAGCTGAAGAAGGAGCAGTTCAACCTGCGCTTCCAGAAGGCTACCGGCCAGCTCGAGAAGTCTTCGCGAATCAACGAAGTCCGCAAGGACATCGCTCGCGTCAAAACAATCGCCCGCCAGAAGGCGGCAGAAGCCAAGGCCTAAGGACCAGAAGAACATGCCTAAACGCATTCTGCAGGGCGTTGTCGTCAGCGACAAGAACGAAAAGACCGTCGTTGTACGTGTCGAGCGCCGTTTCGCCCACCCGCTGCTTCAGAAGACCGTTCGTCGTTCCAAGAAGTACAAGGCTCACGACGAGAACAACCAGTACAAGGTTGGTGATGTTGTTTCCATCGAGGAATGCGCACCGATCTCCAAGGACAAGCGCTGGACGGTTATTGCCGCCCAGGCTTAATTTTCACGGAGTTTTGCGCGAGGGCTTGCACCTTGCGCAAAAATCTGTATGAAGCAGGCCATTGGCGCAGGAACGCTCCGGCACGGGGCGTTCTTTTGCTTTGAGCGCACGGAAGGTCCCTTGAAGGGAAACCACCCTGACAACATTCTTCCGCGCGACAATCGAAATTTATCATAAGCCGGGATAGGGGGCCGACGTGCCCAACCGTTCCGGTTACAACAAGAAGGCGACCTGACATGATTCAGATGCAGACTAACCTCGACGTGGCGGATAATTCCGGCGCACGTCGTGTCATGTGCATCAAGGTGCTGGGCGGCTCCAAGCGCAAGTACGCTTCGATCGGCGACATCATCGTCGTCTCGATCAAGGAAGCCATCCCGCGCGGCCGCGTCAAGAAGGGCGATGTTATGAAGGCGGTTGTTGTGCGTACCGCCAAGGACATCCGTCGTCCGGACGGCAGCGTCATCCGCTTCGATAACAACGCAGCCGTTCTTATCGACAACAAGAAAGAGCCGATCGGCACCCGTATCTTCGGACCGGTTCCGCGCGAACTTCGCGCCAAGAACCACATGAAGATCATCTCGCTGGCTCCGGAAGTTCTGTAAGGGAGCGACGACGATGCAAAAGATTCGTAAGGGCGACAAGGTCGTCGTACTGACCGGCAAGGACAAGGGTCGTTCCGGTGAAGTTATCCAGGTTATGCCGAAGGAAGACCGTGCTGTCGTCCGTGGCATCAACGTCGTGAAGCGCCACCAGCGCCAGACGCAGACCCAGGAAGCCGGCATCATCAACAAGGAAGCTTCGATTCATCTTTCGAACCTTGCTGTTGCTGACAAGGACGGCAAGCCGACCCGCGTCGGTTTCAAGGTTGTTGACGGCAAGAAGGTTCGTGTGGCCAAGCGTTCGGGAGATGTGATCGATGGCTGAGGCAAAGTATGAGCCGCGGCTCAAGAAAGAGTACGTTTCCCGGATTCGCGCCGCTATGCAGGAGCAGTTCTCCTACGCTAACGAGATGCAGATCCCGAAGCTTGAAAAGATCGTGATCAACATGGGTGTTGGCGAAGCGACGGCTGATTCGAAGAAGCCTACCGTTGCTGCTGCTGACCTGGCTGCCATCGCTGGCCAGAAGCCGGTCATCACCCGTGCACGTAACTCCATCGCTGGCTTCAAGGTCCGCGAAGGTATGCCGATCGGCGCAAAGGTCACTCTGCGCGGCGCCCGGATGTATGAATTCCTGGATCGCCTGGTCTACATCGCGCTTCCGCGCGTTCGCGACTTTCGTGGCCTGAACCCGAAGAGCTTTGACGGCCGTGGCAACTTCGCCATGGGCATCAAGGAGCACATTGTGTTCCCTGAGATCAACTACGACAAGGTTGATCAGATGTGGGGCATGGACATCATCGTTTGCACGACGGCAAATACGGACGACGAAGCTCGGGCTCTTCTGAAAGAGTTCAACTTCCCGTTCCGTACGTAACCGTAACGACGAGCGTAGAAGAGGAACTTCGATATGGCGAAGACAAGCGCAGTTGAAAAGAACAAGCGCCGCCGCAAGACAGTTGCCCAGCAGGCCGCCAAGCGCGCCGCGCTGAAGGCAGTGATCATGAACCAGTCCCTTTCGATCGAGGAACGGTTCAAGGCAACCCTGAAGCTGGCAGATCTGCCGCGCGATGGCTCCAAGACCCGTATTCGCAACCGTTGCGAAGTCACCGGTCGTCCGCGTGCATTCTACCGCAAGCTCAAGATGTCGCGTATCGCGCTTCGCGAGCTGGGCAACCTCGGCAAGGTGCCGGGCGTTGTGAAGTCGAGCTGGTAAGGAGACGGGCAAATGACGATGACTGATCCGTTGGGCGATATGCTCACCCGTATCCGTAACGGCGCCGCCCGCCGCAAGAGCTCGGTATCCACCCCGGCTTCAAAGCTGCGCGCACGCGTTCTCGATGTCCTGCAGGCCGAAGGTTATATCCGCGGCTATTCCCAGGTCGATTATGACAATGGCAAGTCCGAACTGCAGATCGAACTGAAGTACTACGAAGGTGCTTCGGTCATCCGCGAGATCGGCCGTGTCTCCAAGCCGGGCCGCCGGGTTTATGTCTCGGTCAAGTCCATCCCGCAGGTCGCGAACGGCCTCGGCATCACCATCCTTTCGACTCCGAAGGGTGTGATGGCCGATCACCAGGCTCGCGAACAGAACGTTGGTGGCGAGGTTCTCTGCTCGGTCTTCTAAGACAGGGCAGGGATCTCCAGAACGAACAGACAGGATTAAACAATGTCTCGTATCGGTAAAAAGCCCGTTCAGGTTCCTGCAGGGATCACGGCCACTGTTGATGGCCAGAAGGTTACTGCCAAGGGCCCTAAGGGTGAACTTTTCTTCGTCGCGAATGACGAGATCTCGGTAACGCTCGAAGACAACGCTGTTGTCGTTCAGCCGCGCAGCGCAACCAAGGATGCTCGTTCCAAGTGGGGCATGTCCCGCACGATGGTCGAGAACATCTTCAAGGGTGTGAAGGACGGCTACGAGCGCAAGCTCGAAATCAACGGCGTCGGTTACCGTGCTGCCATGCAGGGCAAGAACCTGCAGCTCGCACTCGGCTTCAGCCACGACGTGGTTTACGAGCCGCCGGTCGGCATCACCATTGCCGTTCCGAAGCCGACGGAAATCGTGGTTTCCGGCATCAACAAGCAGCAGGTCGGTCAGGTCGCTGCTGAGATCCGCGAATATCGCGGCCCCGAGCCCTACAAGGGCAAGGGCGTCAAGTATGCCGAAGAGCGGATCGTCCGCAAAGAAGGCAAGAAGAAGTAAGGAACGCGCGAAATGGCAAGCAGGAAAGAAGCACTTGTACGTCGTGCCAATCGCGTACGGCGTCAGATCAAGGCGGTGGCCAATGGCCGTCCGCGTCTGTCGGTACATCGCTCGTCGAAGAACATCTACGCTCAGGTCATCGACGATGTCGCTGGTCGTACGCTCGCTGCCGCATCGACCCTCGATACGGATCTGCGTTCTTCGCTGAAGACCGGTGCGGACGTTGCAGCCGCTGCAGCCGTCGGCAAGCTCGTTGCAGAGCGCGCCGCCAAGGCTGGCGTCAAGGAAGTCGTGTTCGACCGTGGCGCCTTCATCTATCACGGCCGTATCAAGGCCCTGGCAGAAGCAGCTCGCGAAGGCGGTCTGACCTTCTGATCTCGAATATCCGTCCGGGGTTACCCGGGCGGATTTCCGGCATTTGCCGGTTTCCCGGATTTCGCCGCTGACCCCGTAAAAGGGCAGGGCGAAATTTTTCGTAATCTGCCGATTGCACCCGGAAAAGAAAAAGGAAAAGGACAATGGCACAGGAAAAGCGTGGTTCTCGCGAAGATCGCCAGAACCGTGAGGAGCGCGACAGCGAGTTTGTTGACAAGCTGGTCGCCATCAATCGCGTCGCCAAGGTGGTGAAGGGCGGCCGTCGTTTCGGCTTTGCTGCTCTCGTCGTCGTCGGCGACCAGAAGGGCCGGGTCGGTTTCGGCCATGGCAAGGCACGCGAAGTGCCGGAAGCTATCCGTAAGGCAACCGAAGCCGCCAAGCGCGAACTGATTTTCGTTCCGCTGCGTGACGGCCGTACGCTGCATCACGACGTCAACGGCCGTCATGGCGCCGGCAAGGTTCTGCTGCGCTCCGCCAAGGCTGGTACCGGTATCATCGCCGGTGGTCCGATGCGCGCTGTCTTCGAAACGCTCGGCATGCACGACGTCGTCGCCAAGTCGACTGGTTCGTCGAACCCCTACAACATGGTTCGCGCCACGTTCGACGCCCTGAAGCATCAGGTGCATCCGAAGGACATCGCAGCTCAGCGCGGCATCAAGTATGCTACGCTGCAGGCTCGCCGTGCCGCTTCCGGCAACGCGTCTGAAGAATAAGAGGAGTCTGATCCATGGCTAAGGCTACGAAGAAGACTGAAGCAAAGACGATCACGGTCGAGCAGATCGGTTCGCCTATTCGCCGTCCGGCAGTTCAGCGCGCAACGCTGGTTGGTCTGGGCCTCAACAAGATGCACCGGGTCCGCACCCTGGAGGATACCCCTTCGGTTCGCGGCATGATCCGTGCTGTCCAGCATCTCGTTCGCGTCGTCGACGAGAAGTGAGACGGAGGAAGTCATCATGAAACTGAATGAAATCAAGGACAACGAAGGCGCCTCCAAGGACCGTATTCGCGTAGGTCGCGGCATCGGTTCCGGCAAGGGCAAGACCGGCGGCCGTGGCGTCAAGGGTCAGAAGGCTCGTTCGGGCGTTGCGGTCAACGGCTTCGAAGGCGGCCAGATGCCGATCTATCGTCGCCTGCCGAAGCGCGGCTTCAACAACATCTTCGCTTCTGAATACGTCACCGTTTCGCTCGGCCGTATCCAGACCGCGATCGATGCTGGCAAGCTCGACGCAAAGGCAACGGTTGACGCTGCTGCTCTCAAGGCTGCCGGCGTGATCCGTCGCCCGAAGGACGGCGTTCGTGTCCTGTCCGACGGCGAACTGAAGGTAAAGCTGACGATCGAAGTTGCCGGCGCCTCCAAGGCAGCCGTCGAGAAGATCGAGAAGGCAGGCGGCACCATCAAGCTGCTCGAAGCAGCTGCGGAAACCGCTGAATAACTGACAGATCGATCGCCCGGGGTGCTTCACACCGGGCGATCTTGCTCCCATATGTGAGCCTCACTGCCCATGGGCGGGCTTTCGTCCGTCTTCCGGGACATTCTGGAAAACAAGGGTGAGGCATGCGATTGCACCGCAATCTCTCCCGCGCCCGGTTTTCTTTAAAACAATTGGACGAATGACCTTCGGTCTGACAAAGCTCAGCCGGATTTGGTTTTGCGGAGAATTTCATGGCTTCTGCAGCGGAACAATTGGCCTCGAACCTCAACTTCTCGACCTTCGCCAAGGCGGAGGATCTGAAGAAGCGCTTGTGGTTCACTCTGGCCGCCTTGCTGGTCTATCGCCTGGGCACTCATATTCCGCTGCCCGGCCTCAACCCGGAGGCCTATGCCGCCGCTTTCCAGGGGCAGTCCGGAGGTATCCTCGGCCTGTTCAACATGTTTTCGGGCGGCGCTGTAGAGCGCATGGCGATCTTCGCCCTCGGTATCATGCCCTACATTTCGGCCTCGATCATCGTGCAGCTCATGACCTCGGTCGTGCCTGCGCTCGAGAACCTCAAGAAAGAGGGTGAGCAGGGCCGCAAGATCATCAACCAGTACACCCGTTACGGTACGGTGCTGCTCGGCACGCTGCAGGCCTATGGCATTGCGGTCGGCCTCGAAAGCGGCAACGGCCTCGTGATCGATCCGGGCTGGTTCTTCCGCATTTCGACCGTTATCACGCTGCTTGGCGGCACGATGTTCCTGATGTGGCTCGGTGAGCAGATCACCTCGCGCGGAATCGGCAACGGTATCTCGCTGATCATCTTCGCAGGTATCGCAGCAGGTCTTCCGACGGCACTGGCCCACACTCTCGACCTCGGCCGCACCGGCGCGCTTTCGACTGCGCTTATCCTGACCGTTATCGTTGTTGCTATTGGCGTTATCGCCCTGATCGTCTTCGTCGAGCGCGCCCAGCGTCGTCTGCTGATCCAGTACCCGAAGCGTCAGGTCGGCAACCGCATGTTCCAGGGCGACACCTCGCACCTGCCGCTGAAGCTCAACACCTCGGGCGTTATCCCGGCGATCTTCGCGTCTTCGCTGCTGCTGCTGCCGGCGACGGCTGCAGGTTTCGCTGGAACCACCACGCTTCCGACCTGGGCGACGACGATCATTTCGGCGCTCGGTCACGGCCAGCCGCTGTATATGGTGCTTTATGCTGCCCTGATCGCTTTCTTTGCCTTCTTCTACACGGCCATCGTTTTCAATCCGAAGGACACGGCCGACAATCTGAAGAAGCATGGCGGTTTCATTCCGGGCATTCGTCCCGGTGAGCGTACCGCGGAGTACATTGACTACGTGCTGACCCGCATCACGGTCATCGGCGCGATCTATCTCGTCTTCGTCTGCATTCTTCCCGAGATCCTGGTTTCGCAAACTGGTGTGCCATTATCCCTTGGTGGTACGTCGCTTTTGATTGTTGTCAGCGTCACCCTCGATACTGTAGCACAGATCCAGGGGCATCTGATCGCGCAGCAATATGAGGGCCTGATCAAGAAGTCGAAATTGCGTGGAGGAAAGAGGGGACGATGAGACTTATCCTTTTGGGTCCGCCGGGAGCGGGCAAGGGGACGCAGGCCCAGAGAATCGTTGACAAGCATGGCATTCCGCAGCTTTCGACCGGTGATATGCTTCGTGCAGCGGTAAGCGCTGGCACTGAGGTGGGCAAGCGTGCGAAGGCCGTCATGGACGCCGGCAAGCTGGTTTCCGACGAGATCGTTATTGCCATTGTCTCTGAGCGAATCGATGCGCCGGACTGTGCCAACGGGTTCATTCTCGATGGCTTCCCGCGCACGCTGGTTCAGGCCGATGCGACTGAAAAGATGCTCTCCGACAAGGGGCTCGATCTTTCGGCCGTCATTGAAATCAAGGTGGATGACGAGATTTTGGCCGATCGAATCGCCGGTCGTTACACCTGTGCCAACTGTGGCACGGGTTATCACGATACGAATCTGAAGCCGAAGGTCGAAGGCGTTTGCGACAAGTGCGGTTCGACGCACTTCAAGCGTCGTCCGGATGACAACCGTGATACGGTTCGTACTCGCCTGCAGGCGTATTACAAGGAAACCTCGCCGCTCATCGGCTACTACTATGCCAAGGGCAAGCTGCATTCCGTCGACGGCATGGGCGAGATTGATAACGTTACGACGGATATCGAGGCTATTCTCGCCGGGCTCTGAGTCTGGCGGGTACAAGAATCTTTACGGAACCGGTTGCTTTTGGCAGCTGATTCCGTTAAACAGCGCGCCAACTCGCGACATTTGAGCGGTCGGCGCGTTCTTCCATAGTGGAAGACCGGGTTCGATCGTTTTGACTTGTTGAGAACCTGATTTGTAATTGCGGCCCATAAGGGCCGTGTAACGAGACACCACTTGCCGGCTGGCAACTGGAAGCAAGGAGAATAGGCGTGGCACGTATCGCTGGCGTCAACATCCCGACCGCGAAGCGCGTAGTAATCGCGCTCCGTTACATTCACGGGATCGGTCCGAAATTCGCGCAGGAGATCATCGAGAAGGTCGGTATCCCGGCTGATCGCCGCGTTCATCAGCTCACGGATGCGGAAATCCTCGCAATCCGCGAAATCCTCGACCGTGACTATCAGGTCGAAGGCGACCTGCGTCGCGAAACCGCAATGAACATCAAGCGTCTGATGGACCTTGGCTGCTACCGCGGCCTGCGTCATCGTCGCGGTCTTCCGGTTCGCGGTCAGCGCACGCACACCAATGCTCGTACCCGCAAGGGTCCGGCAAAGGCGATCGCCGGTAAGAAGAAGTAATTTTCCGGTTTGGTCCGGAGGGGAGGCTGGCGCAGCAGTGCCGGCCTTCTTTGAGTTTGGCAAGGGCTGTCTCCAGCCCTTCCTGGGTGTAGCCGCTGGTGTTACGGCGGTGTCAAGATCAATGAAAGGGAAGTTATGGCCAAGGAAGCCACCCGCATTCGCCGTCGCGAACGCAAAAACATTTCTTCGGGCGTTGCCCACGTCAATTCGACGTTCAACAACACGATGATCACCATCACCGACGCACAGGGCAATGCTATTGCCTGGTCGTCGGCTGGCGCCAAGGGCTTCAAGGGTTCGCGTAAGTCGACCCCGTTTGCTGCTCAGATCGCTGCTGAGGATTGCGCCAAGAAGGCTCAGGAACACGGCATGAAGTCTCTGGAAGTGGAAGTTTGCGGTCCGGGTTCCGGTCGTGAGTCCGCTCTCCGCGCCCTCCAGGCTGCCGGCTTCATGATCACCTCGATCCGCGATGTGACCCCGATCCCGCACAATGGCTGCCGTCCGCGCAAGAAGCGCCGCGTCTGATCATCTTTCATCCCGCCGGCGAGCGCTCATGCGCTCGTTTTGGTGCTTCTAATGCTCGGTCGTCACGATTGGATGGTGGCGACGAACGGAAGGTAAAATCATGATCCAGAAGAATTGGCAGGAATTGATCAAGCCGAACAAGGTGGAGTTCACCTCGTCGGGTCGCACCAAGGCAACGCTCGTTGCCGAGCCGCTGGAACGCGGCTTCGGTCTGACCCTCGGCAACGCGCTCCGTCGCGTTCTTTTGTCGTCGCTTCGCGGTGCAGCTGTCACGGCCGTGCAGATCGACGGCGTGCTGCATGAGTTCTCGTCGATCCCGGGCGTCCGGGAAGACGTGACCGACATCGTGCTCAACATCAAGGAAATCGCCATCAAGATGGATGGCGACGACGCAAAGCGCATGGTCGTGCGCAAGCAGGGCCCGGGCGTTGTCACCGCCGGCGACATCCAGACGGTTGGCGACATCGAGATCCTTAACCCCGCTCATGTCATCTGCACCCTCGATGAGGGCGCCGAGATCCGCATGGAGTTCACGGTCAACAACGGCAAGGGCTACGTCCCGGCCGAGCGTAACCGCGCGGAAGATGCTCCGATCGGCCTTATCCCGGTCGACAGCCTCTACTCGCCGGTCAAGAAGGTGTCCTACAAGGTGGAAAACACCCGCGAAGGACAGGTTCTCGACTACGACAAGCTGACGATGACCATCGAAACCGATGGTTCTGTCACCGGTGAAGATGCGGTCGCTTTTGCTGCCCGTATCCTTCAGGACCAGCTGTCGGTCTTCGTCAACTTCGACGAACCGCAGAAGGAAGTCGAAGAAGAATCGGTCACCGAACTTGCGTTCAACCCGGCCCTCCTCAAGAAGGTCGACGAACTCGAGCTTTCGGTCCGTTCGGCAAACTGCCTGAAGAACGACAACATCGTCTATATCGGCGACCTCATTCAGAAGACGGAAGCAGAAATGCTCCGCACTCCGAACTTCGGTCGCAAGTCGCTGAACGAAATCAAGGAAGTTCTCGCTTCCATGGGCCTGCACCTCGGCATGGAAGTACCGGCATGGCCGCCCGAGAACATCGAAGATCTCGCCAAGCGCTACGAAGACCAGTACTAAGCGTCATAAGAAGGCAGGCTCACCTCTGCCTTTCCAGTCAAACTGCAGGCGGATGCCTGTATGTGTCAGGAAACGGCAGGGCCGCTCGAAGTGCGAAGCGAAGCCTGCATTAAAGGAGAATAGCAATGCGCCACCAGAAAGCCGGTCGCAAGCTGAACCGTACCGCCAGCCACCGTAAGGCGATGTTCGCCAACATGGCTGCTTCGCTCATCACCCATGAGCAGATCGTCACCACCCTGCCCAAGGCGAAGGAAATTCGCCCGATCGTCGAGAAGCTTGTCACCCTCGGCAAGCGCGGCGACCTGCACGCTCGTCGTCAGGCGATCTCGCAGATCCAGGACCAGGATGCCGTCAAGAAGCTCTTCGACGCCATCGCTTCGCGTTATGCCAACCGTAACGGTGGCTACCTGCGCATCATGAAGGCAGGTTTCCGTCAGGGCGACAACGCTGCCATGGCCGTCATCGAATTCGTCGAGCGCGACGTCGATGCCAAGGGCGCGGCCGACAAGGCTCGCGTCGCTGCTGAAGCCGAAGCTGCCGAAGCCGCATAATTTCTTCCCGAAAGGGACAGAATCGAAAAAGCCGGGTGAGCGATCACCCGGCTTTTTGCGTTAAAGCTGCTCTGCCGGGCGACAATCATTTCGCGCGTTGCAGGGGTTTGCCATGTTGCCGGAGATCATCTTGCTTGCAAAGACTGTGGATTTATACAGCCAGAAGAGGTTGCGGGCGTCTGTCTGTTACAGCAAGGTCGAGATTGGCGAGGCGGACGCACATGGAGATTCAGATTACTTTAGCCGAGCACAATGACATCGATCCCTGGATGTTGCTGGCTGAGCAGGTGATTCCGCTATTCGGTCCGATGCCGCACTTCGAAGCAATCCTCGGACGCAAGATCGCGCAGAAACAGGCATATTGTGCCCGGATAGGTACAAACAACGTGACGTTGATCGGTGGCGTTTTGATTGGTGGCACGGGTCGCGAGCACTGGATACGATGGCTGGCAGTTTCGTCGGAGTATAGAAGGCGTGGTGTTGGCAGGACGCTGGTGGAGAAGGCTATTTCGGCCGTCCCTGCCAATTCACCTATCTATGTGGACACCTTCGTAGGAGAAAGCGCCGAAGCGGATGCCGCCAATCGCTTCTATCAGACTTGTGGCTTCGCACCGGCGGAAGTCTGGCAGGTGGATGATTTGCTTCGCCAGCGATATGTGCGGCCACCTTCTGTCTACGTGTGAGAAGAGCACCGGTTACGTCAGGGCGGGGGGCTCCGAAGGTGATCCCTCTCATGGCCCACGACAACCTCGCTGCTCGTTGTCGTGCGTTGTCGCCCCGTCTTCACCGGGAATGCTCCGGCGCATTGCGGCTTGACGGGCCGGTTCAGCCGCCGCCAGCGGCGCGCGCTGAAAGGAAGGCCCTTTCCTGTTCGTTCCCTGAAAGCCTTGCCGCCCGTTCGAAGGCGGCCTTCGCCTCCGCCCGTCTTCCGGCCCGTTGTAGAAAATCGCCGCTTGCCGCGTGAAGCGGCGCGTAGTCCTTGAGTGCCGGTTCGCCCTCCAGTTCGGACAGCAAGGCGAGCCCTGCCTCTGCTCCATAGGCCATGGAATGGGCAATCGCCCGGTTGAGTCCGACGACGGGTGAGGGCCATGCATCGAGCAATCGGTCGTACAACGTAGCGATCTGCTTCCAGTCGGTATCCTCGTAGTGCCTTGTCCGGGCATGGCAGGCGGCGAGCGCCGCCTGAAGTACGTAGACGCCGTTCATACCGCCAAGACTCCCGGCGCGTTCGAGGCCCGCAAGCCCCCGCTGGATCAGCAGCCGGTCCCAGCGTGCGCGGTTCTGATGGGAGAGGGGAATCGGAGTGCCGTCGGAAGACGTGCGCGCCGGAAACCGCGAGGCCTGTATTTCCATCAGGGCGAGCAATCCGTGGACTTCCGGCTCGTCCGGTGTCAGAGCGGCCAGTATGCGGCCGAGGCGCATAGCTTCGTGACAAAGCTGCGGCCGGATGGCGTCGTCGCCGGCGCTTGCCGCATAGCCTTCGTTGAAGATGAGATAGACCACTTCCAGAACGGAGCCGAGCCTTGGCTCCCGTTCGGCGCCGTGCGGCACCTCATAGGCAACGCCTGCATTGCCCAGCGTCTTCTTGGCCCGGACGATGCGTTGGGCGATCGTCTGCTCGCTGGCCAGAAAGGCGCGGGCGATTTCCCCGGTGCTCAGGCCGCCGATTAGGCGCAGGGTCAGTGCCACCCGCGCATCGGTGGAAAGGATGGGATGGCAGGCCGTGAAGATGAGGTTCAGGCGTTCGTCGCCTATGTCGTCGTCCATCCGCGCTTCGATCTCCCCGATCGCATCGATGTTTTCGCGCTCAAGCTCGCGCTCGATCTCCGAATGCTTGCGCTCCATCATCCGGCGGCGGCGGAAGTGGTCTATGGCTCGCCGCTTGGCCGCAGCCATCAGCCATGCGCCGGGATTGGCGGGAACTCCGCTCTTCGGCCAGACGGAAAGTGCGCTGACAAGCGCGTCCTGCGCCAGTTCCTCGGCGAGCCCAATATCGCGCAACATTCTTGCGAGCCCGGCGATCAGCCGGGCACGCTCCATGCGGTAGACGGTTTCGACCGTCCTGTGTGTTTCCGAAGCCTTCATCGATAGGATTATGAAGGCGCTCTGGTGGCAGTCAATGTGAGGTGGCCGTCAAGACGTGGGCTTCTCGCCCGAGACGAATGCGGGATCCATCCACATGATCTCCCAGACATATCCATCCGGGTCCTCGACGCTCCGGCTATACATGAAGCCATGCTCCTGCACGGGATTGGGGTCGGCCTTGCCCCCGGCTGCTATGGCCTTTTCCAGTGTCCGGTCAACGTCGTCACGCGTTTCTACACTGAGCGCAATCAAAACCTGGCTCTCCCTGCGGGCATCGCCAATCTTCCGGCTGGTGAAGCCGGAATAGCGATCATGGGTCAGCAGCATCACGCCGATCGCATCGGATAAGAGCATGCAGGTTGATCGCTCGTCGGAAAAGTTCGGGTTTTTGGTGCCGCCGATAGCGACATAGAATTTCCCCGCCGCCGAAAGATCGCGCACGGGTAGGTTGATGAAGATCATTCTGGTCAAGTTCGTTCCTCCCTTGTCGTTATCCGGCTTCAGCCGTCCTTGCCGCTTCGCTCTGAGAGTTTTTCCCCGGTGCGCTCGTGCAGCGCTATGACATCCGGCGTCAGCGCATCGGCAAAGTCGGAAAGCTCATAGACGGGGCGGATTTCGATTTCGCTCGGGCCAGGCATCGGGTTTGGGCAGCGTTTCACCCATTCCACTGCCTCGTTCATGTCCTTGACCTCCCAGAGCCAGTAGCCGGCCACGAGTTCCCGCGTCTCGGCAAAAGGCCCGTCGATAACCCGGCGGCTTGCCCCGTCGAAGGCGACCCTCTTTCCCTTGGATGAGGGCTTCAATCCATCGCCCCCGAGCATGATACCGGCATTGACCAGTTCCTCGTTGAACTTGCCCATCGCCTCGCCGAGTTCGTTGGAGGGCATGATGCCCGCTTCGCTGTCTTCCGTAGCCTTGACGAATACCACTACACGCATCGTTCATTCTCCTCTTGTGAGTTGCACACGGCTTCTTCCACCTGGGTGCGTGATCTTACGACGAATGAAAGACGACGGAATCGACAAGGGCATGAAATTTCTTTCGTCATGCATCGAAACGTCTGCCTGGAAGCTGTTGGCAACCTGCCTGCGAAGGAACAATTCCGGCGGTTTGGTGGAGCACATAATCTTCACTCCTCGGAGTTCAACGTTTCTCCAGGGCTGACAAAAGGCGGAATCACGCAGATGTGAATGCTAGAAATTGAACGGACTGTTCAATTTCAAGGGCGATTTTAGCGCTGTGAACTTGACCTGAGTCAAGCGTTTTTCGCCCGCCGGACCTACCCTCCAACCATTGCAACGAGCAAATTGTGAGGCATGAAATGTCCATTGAAGTCTTTGATAATACAAAAGAAAGACTGCTCATCCCGGCTTTGGGGCCGTTCTATGACAAGGTCGCCCAGCCCATGGCCTGGAGCATATTCCGGCTGGCGGTCGGCGGCATGCTTGTCATCGAAGGATGGCCGAAGATCACTGCGCCGCTGGCGCAGGTCGGTTTCGTCGAAAATCTCGGTTTCTACCCCGGCTGGCTGTGGTCGCCCTTCCTTGCGATCCTCCAATTCTTCGGCGGAATGTTCATCGCCCTCGGCCTTTTCACCCGTCCGATCGCTCTTGCAAACGGCGTCATGCTGGCGATCACCCTGCTGTTTCATTTCACGCATCCCTACGGAGACGCCTTCCTGACCCAGGCCGGGATCGATGCGCTGAAGGCCGGCAGCGAGTTCTTTACTCCGGAGGCCAAGGTCAGGCTGATCGATGGTGGTGCGAAATTCCTGCATCAGGTTCAGGGTAAGGCCGAACTTGCCTCGCTTTTCTGGACGGGCGGCGTCTTCCTCGCCGCGGCCTTCGGCGGCGGCTATCTCTCGCTCGACCGGTTGCTCAGGAAGCGTTTCTGATCTGCCCGCGGGCGAATGCAGGAGAGCAGGGGGCCGGCGTTCGCGCCGGCCTTTCGATGTTCAGGTGCCTGCGGAGCGCTGCGGCCGCATGACTGCACCCTTCCTGCCGCGCTTCCAGTCCAGGATGCGCCGCCGGACCACCCGGTAGGCGAGCAGCAGCGTTACCGCGCCGAGATAAAAGGCGGGTTCGGCCGTTATGGCTTTCAGCGAAAGCGAATAATGCAGAACGGCGGCCGCGGCGACCGCGTAGGCGAGCTTGTGCAGCGTGTTCCAGCGGCTCCCCAGCCGGCGGATCGACCATTTGTTCGAGGTCAGCGCCAGCGGGATGAGCATCAGAAGCGCCGCCATGCCGAGCATGATGTAGGGTCGCTTGGCGATGTCGCCGAGGATCGAGGAGAAGATCAATCCCCGGTCGAGCGTCAGGTAGACGGTGAAGTGGGCCAGCACATAATAAAAGGCAAGTAGTCCCAATGCGCGCCTGTAGCTAATTAGGTTAATGCCTAACAGGTCGCGGACCGGCGTGACGAGCAGGCCGAGGCAGAGGAAGCGCAGGGCCCAGAGGCCTAGCATGTGTTCGAAGGCGCGTACCGGGTCGGCTCCCAGCCCGCCATAGATGCCGAGATAGAAGGCATAAAGGCCGGGAACGAGCCCGATGGCATAAAGCGCCCAGACGGACGCCGGTTTCAACCGCGCGGAAAGTACCGATGTGGCCATGGTCAGAAGAACTTCGTCAGGTCCATGCCGGAATAGAGACCGGCAACCTCATCGGCATAGCCGTTGAAGGGCAGGGTATTGATCCTCGCGCCGCCGAACAGTCCATCGGCTTCGCCGATGCGACGTTCGGTGGCCTGACTCCAGCGTGGATGGTCGACCGCGGGATTTACGTTGGCATAGAAGCCATATTCGTTGGACGCGGCGATGTTCCAGGTGCAGGGCGGCTGCTTCTCCGTCAGGGTGATCTTCACGATCGACTTGATGCCCTTGAAGCCGTACTTCCACGGCGTGACGAGCCTCAGCGGCGCGCCGTTCTGATTGGGCAGCGTCTCGCCGTAAAGACCGGTGGCGAGGATCGCCAGCGGATGGCGGGCCTCATCGAGGCGCAGGCCGTCGACATAAGGCCATGGCAGGGGCTGGAAGAAACCGCTTTGCCCCGGCATTTCCTTCGGCCTGACGACGGTTTCGAAGGCGACATATTTCGCGCTTCCAAGCGGCTCGACCCGATCCAGCAGGGCGGAAAGTGGGAAGCCGATCCACGGGATCACCATCGACCACGCCTCGACGCAGCGCATCCGGTAGACGCGCTCTTCCATGACGAAGTCCTTCATGATCGTTTCGATGTCGATGGTTTGCGGCTTGGCGACAAGCCCGCCGATCTCGACCGTCCATGGATGCGGCTTGAAGTCGCCGGAGTTGGCGGCGGGATCGGCCTTGCCCGTCCCGAATTCATAGAAGTTGTTGTAGGTCGTGGCGTCCTGCTTGGTCGTCAGCTTTTCGGTCAGCGTGTACTTGCCCGGCTTGGCTTCGAGCGCGGCCGCATAGGCCTCAGGTGTCGCGGCCATCGCCAGTCCAGCCGCAGCCGCCCCGATGAAGGAACGTCGGTTCAGGTAGGATTTTTGGGGTGTGATTTCGGAGCATGCAATGTGCGGGGCGCGGTAGCGTGGCATGATGCGGGTCCTTCGCTTTGACCATTAGCGTTCATTTTAACACTACGTTGCGCCGCGCATTAGAGTTTCATGTGACTGAAAATAATCTCGCTCGGCACATTTTCGTGTTCGCCCCGTGACTGGAGGCCCCGCGGCTTCATGGTTTGTCGCCGCCGCCGGGGCTGACCTTCGGGTGCTCTGTGGAATGCTGATGGGGGCGGGAGGTTACCAGCTCCAGCTCTGTCCGGCGCTCGTGCGGCAAGGCCATTGCACGATCGCGATACCAGGGCGGCGGACGGAATTGGGAACGTTCAGGCAAAGATTGCTCTTCACATTGGCGAGAGAATTGCCGCTGCTCGACGGTGCGATGCGCCAGAGCTGGTCGACGGTGTCATTGCAGGTCGCTTGGATGGTCGGGGTACCGTTGGCGCGGCTGCCCCCGCGAACGTCGAGGCACAGGCTGCTGTTCTTGTTGACGATGCGGTAGCCGTTATCGGTCTGCTCGATGCGCCAGAGCCGGCTGTCGCCGTCCTTGCATTCCGACTGGACGATGCCGGCACCCTCCGCCTGACTTTCCTGCGATATGTCGAGGCACAATCCGCTGGCGCCATTCTTGATGGCAACAGGATCTTTCGGGAGGTCTTCGGCAACTGCGGAGCTCGCGCCGACAATGGCGGCGAAGCAGAGAGCAATCGGTTTGTTTATGCCTGTCATGACGATAACTTCTCCAGCCGGGATAAATTTGATAACATACAAATGGGCAGTCTGGGTTCCGTGTGCCAACGGACGCAGGCGAGAAAAGCGCTTGCGCGAGTGGTGGAAACGAACCGTACCACTTTTTCGGCTTGTGATAGTGTCGATCCGCGGGAAATCGGCTAGAAGAGACACCCAAAGTCCTGCCGGTGGCAGTTTTTCATAGAAACAAGCAAGAGACCACAAGATGCCAGCCTATCGTTCAAGAACCACGACCCATGGCCGCAATATGGCCGGTGCGCGCGGCCTTTGGCGCGCCACGGGCATGAAGGACAGCGATTTCGGCAAGCCGATCATTGCCGTGGTGAACTCGTTCACCCAGTTCGTTCCGGGCCACGTTCACCTGAAGGATCTTGGCCAGCTCGTCGCCCGCGAGATCGAAGCTGCCGGCGGCGTCGCCAAGGAATTCAATACGATCGCCGTCGATGACGGCATCGCCATGGGCCACGACGGCATGCTCTATTCGCTGCCTTCGCGCGAACTCATTGCCGATTCCGTCGAGTACATGGTCAATGCCCATTGCGCCGACGCCATGGTCTGCATTTCCAACTGCGACAAGATCACCCCCGGCATGTTGATGGCCTCGCTGCGCCTCAATATCCCGGTCGTCTTCGTTTCCGGTGGTCCGATGGAAGCCGGCAAGGTCGTTCTGCATGGCAAGAAGCATGCGCTCGATCTCGTCGATGCCATGGTCGCTGCCGCCGATGACAAGGTGTCCGACGAAGACGTTCAGGCCATCGAGCGTTCGGCCTGCCCGACCTGCGGTTCCTGCTCTGGCATGTTCACAGCCAATTCCATGAACTGTCTGACTGAAGCACTCGGTCTCTCGCTGCCCGGCAACGGCTCCACGCTCGCCACCCATGGCGATCGCAAGCGGTTGTTCGTCGAGGCCGGCCACCTGATCGTCGATCTTGCCCGCCGCTATTACGAGCAGGATGACGTCACCGCGCTGCCGCGCACCATTGCTTCCAAGGCTGCCTTCGAGAACGCCATGGCGCTCGACATCGCCATGGGCGGTTCCACCAACACGGTGCTGCATATCCTGGCCGCCGCCCATGAGGCGGAAGTCGATTTCACGCTTGACGATATCGATCGTCTCTCGCGCAAGGTTCCGTGCCTGTCGAAGGTCGCTCCTGCCAAGAACGATGTGCACATGGAAGACGTGCACCGCGCCGGCGGCATCATGCGCATCCTTGGCGAACTCGACCGCGGCAACCTCATCAATCGCGATTGCCCGACGGTTCATGCTGCAACGCTTGGCGATGCCATCGACCGCTGGGACATCACCCGCACCAATTCCGAGGCTGTGCGTGAATTCTTCAAGGCGGCGCCCGGCGGTGTTCCGACCCAGGTCGCCTTCTCGCAGAACGCCCGCTGGGAGGATCTGGATATCGATGGCGAAGCGGGTGTCATCCGTTCGGTCGAGCATCCCTTCTCCAAGGATGGAGGTCTCGCTGTCCTGCGGGGCAACATCGCGGTCGACGGCTGCATCGTGAAGACGGCTGGCGTTGACGAGTCGATCCTGAAGTTCACCGGCCCGGCCGTCGTGTTCGAAAGCCAGGACGCCGCCGTCAAGGGCATCCTCAATAACGAGGTCAAGGCCGGTGACGTCGTGGTCATTCGCTACGAAGGCCCGAAGGGCGGCCCCGGCATGCAGGAAATGCTCTATCCGACGAGCTATCTGAAGTCGAAGGGCCTCGGCAAGGCCTGCGCGCTGATCACCGACGGCCGTTTCTCCGGCGGCACCTCGGGTCTCTCCATCGGCCACGTTTCGCCGGAAGCCGCAAACGGCGGCACCATCGGCCTCGTCCGCGCGGGCGATACCATCGAGATCGATATCCCGAACCGGACGATCAAGCTGCTGGTGGAGGAGGGCGAACTGGCAGCCCGTCGCGCCGCTCAGGATAAGGCCGGCTGGAAGCCGGAACATCCCCGCAAGCGCAACGTCACCACCGCGCTCAAGGCCTACGCAGCCTTTGCAAGCTCGGCCGACAAGGGCGCCGTACGCATCCTGCCGGAATAAGACCGGCGGAACACTGCTGAAATTAAGAACGCCGGTAACCTGTGTTGCCGGCGTTCGTGTTTTCTGAGTTTCGAACCCTGGACCTACTGATTAAAAGTCAGTTGCTCCACGGTGTCGCGGGGATTTCCGGCGACTTCGGGTGATAAAGGGAGCCCGCCTCGCTGTGTCGCGACTGACAGGTGTTCCACAATGCCGAATGCGTGGGCCTTGTCATGCCGGATCGGGTAGGGCAGGCCTACAGCAATATGATGTGCCCGATATCGAAGTAGCTCTTGGCGGTCGGCAGGTTGACCACCAGCTCAGGGGCGTTTCCGCCAGTGCCATCACCGTCGTAATAAAGCTTGCCGGTTGTGTTGTTGTAGATCATCTGCGGGCCATCGATCGTGGCTGTCGCGCCGAACGTGAAGGCGTCCTGATCCAGCACCCCGTCGCCATCCTTGTCCAGCCCGGTGAAGAAGCGGCTTTCCAGCGCGATACGGTCGTCGTCGCTATAGTCCCAAACGCTGTCGGCATTGTCCTTGCCGGCTTCGGCAAAGACGAAGGTATCGGCGCTGCCCTTCCCGTAGAGGCTGTCCACGCCGAGACCGCCGACAATGGTGTTGGACTGGCTGTTTCCGGTGATGAGGTTTGCCGCGTCATTGCCGAACACCGTGGCCCCGCCGGCGTCTTCCTTCAGCCGGATGTTCTCGATTTCGTTGGAGCCGCGCAGATCGACGCCGACGTAAGCCCAGACGGAATCGATCCCGTCGTCCGTGTCGCCCGCCACCCGGTCCATGGCATTGTTGAAGATATAGGAGTCATTGCCAGCGGAACCATGAAAGATGTCCGCTCCGGCTGATCCATAGAGCCATTCGGCGGCAGATGTTCCGTAAATGTGTGTCGAGGGCGTCTCGACCTCCGGCAACGGATCGGACAATTTTACCTGCAGATTGGTCGCGGTGAACGAACTGGCCAGCACGTTATCGAGCGTCGCGATGGTCGTCCAGCCGTTGTCGTCATCGCGGGCCTGAACAAGAGCGTCCGTACCGGATTGCACGACCTGCACCAGGCCTTCAGCAAGGTAATCCTCCTGATCCCAGCCAAGCCGGATGCCGAGCACGGAAACGTCTATTACGTCGCCGCCATCACCGGTCTTGAAGTCGGTGATCAGATCTCCGCCTTCATCGAGGGCGTTGTAGGCGAAGCGGTCGCGCCCGTCGCCGCCCTCGAGGGTATCCGCACCGGTGCCGCCCCAGAGATAGTCGTTGCCGTCTCCCCCAAAGAGGGCGTCGAGACCTTGTCCGCCGAGAAGCTTGTCATCCGCACTGGTCCCGGTGAGCGTGTCGTCGTCCCCGACGACGTTTTCCTCGACCGTCGTATTGATGAACTCGACCGCGCTGGGTGAGATGCTGTAGCCCTTGCCGTAGCTTTCGAAGCTGCTGTCGGTCACGACATTTCCGAGAGGCTTGCCGCTGATGATGAAGCTGTATTTGGTCGTCTCACGCAGCGTCAGATTATCGACCGTCGCATCCCGACCGTCGCCGTCGCCATATTCGTAGAACTGGACGCCGTAAGTGTTGCCGGCGCCCGCGCTGTCGGAGAATGTGTTGCCGATGCCGCGAAGGTCTCCGAACATGCGGGATTCGAAGGCGAGCACATCGGTGTAGAGCCCGTCGCGGCTTTCCGAGTGGAAGTCGTAAGCCGCGAGCGCCGCGTCGTAGACCACGGAATTCGTCGCAACGAGCTGGATATCCGCCCCGTAGTTAGAGGTCGATGCCGCGTTTGTTGCGGTGCCCGTCGTGTGAACGAGCACGCCGTGATTGACGTGTTCGGCGAAGAGCCCGTTGATCGATGTGTTCAGCGAGGTGGCCGACTGGACGACCGAATGGACATAGGAGCCGGAAACATCCGTCACCTCGGCATTGACGTTGTTGACCAGTGTTATGCCGTTTCCGGCATTCTGTACGCTGATATCGCTGATCGATGTGTCGGTCAGCGAGCGCACCCGAAGCAAGGGTTGGCCCGAACTCGTGACTTCGGTGAACTGCCCGGCGAGATGACCGTTCGTGACCGAGATACTGCCTTCCGCGTAGAGGCCTGCCCGGACGTTGGTCGTGTAGAGTTCCTGCTCTAGCAGCGAGCCGTCGAGGACAACCGTATTTCCGTCGATGGCGATGACCTGGGCTGCCTGACCGAGATTGGTATAAAGGCCGTTGTCACTGCCATCGACATGGTCGCCGGGAAGCGCATCGTCCGAGACGACCTTCAGCCAACTCCCGACCTCGATACCTTCCGGCAGGCTGTCATAGGTAATGGTCGCATTCCCGGCAGTGTCCGTTCCAAGCGTTACGCCATCAAGCGTCTTCTCATGTCCGTACACATCGATGGCGGCAAAGTTGCCGGTCGTCGTCAGGGTACTGCCGTTGAGGTCGACCGCGATGTCCTGCGCATCGACACGCACGACGATCGGTGCCGTAACGGTTATATCGGCATTTTCGGGGAGGACCACTGTTCCCCCCGATGTCAGGCTCGCGATGGCTGTCGCGATGTCCTTGTCGGTAGCATTTTCCGGCAGATAGATCGTATCAGTCATGGTCTGGCCTCAATGTTGCACAGCCCCTGAACCCCATACTCTCCATCACGACGGTCAAATATTAAGTAAGGGTTAATTTTGACTCAGCAATCTACCTATTGCGCCATGTTTCCAATATTTCATCCATATGTAGATGTATTCGTACTTACAGAGGTCTGCCGAGATTGTTGTAGGTGTCTTCGAGCTGCTTCATCCGCTCGTCATAGGCGTTGCGCAGGCATAGCGTATCGCCCTCACAGGCCTGCCGTTTCTTCAGCCATGCGGACTGCTGGTCCTGCAAGTCCCCGCGATTGCCCATGGCGAGCAGTCCAGCAATCAGCTCGAAGCTCGTCGCCATCTTCACGTCGAGATCGTTGAGTGCACGGTTATCGCAGATGGCGCGTTCGTCGGCGGCAAGGTCCTTGCGGTCGCAGTCGAAGCTGGCAGCAAGGCTTGCGGTGGTGACGGTCAGGGAACTGGCTGCAATCGTCAGGATCGTGGCGGCGGTAACAGGGCGCATCTCGTTTCTCCTCGCAAAGCCTCGGACATTACCGACTTGTAACGGTCAATGCCTTGGTTTTGTTCGATTCACGCCTAAATCATCAGCGCAGGACACAAGCGGCCACATTTCCATTCCCTTCGTCCATCGGCCGCACTAAAACACGATCGAGAACAGCAGGAGACTTTCATGCAAGGCATTGTTCGGTATGCGGCGACTACGCTGCTCGCGCTGTCTTTGGCCGGGCCTGGCGTGGCATTTGCCCAGGATGCCAAGACCGTTCCGCAGACGCAGCTTGAGATGCAGACGTCCTTTGCGCCGCTGGTCAAGCAGACCCACGGCGCGGTGGTGAATGTCTATGCCGAACGGATCGTGCAACGGCGGGCGTCGCCCTTTGCCGGTGACCCCTTCTTCGAACAGTTCTTCGGCCAGCAGATGCCGAACCGCACCGAAAAGCAGTCCTCGCTCGGCTCCGGCGTGATCGTCGAGGAGAACGGTACGGTTGTCACCAATAACCACGTCATCGAAGGTGCCGACGACATCAAGGTGGCATTGGCCGATGGTCGCGAGTTTCCGGTCAAGGTCGTGCTGAAGGACGAGCGGCTCGATCTGGCGGTGCTGCGCATCGACGCCCATGAAAAGCTGCCGACCCTGCCGATCGGCAATTCGGATGCGATCGAGGTCGGCGATCTCGTGCTGGCGATCGGCAATCCCTTCGGTGTCGGCCAGACGGTCACCTCGGGCATCGTTTCCGCGCTGGCGCGCAATCAGGTAACCGAAGGCGATTTCGGCTTTTTCATCCAGACGGATGCTGCGATCAATCCCGGCAATTCGGGCGGCGCGCTGATGAACATGAAGGGCGAACTGATTGGCATCAATTCGGCCATCTTTTCCAAGGGTGGCGGCTCGAACGGCGTAGGCTTTGCCATTCCCGCCAATCTGGTGAAGGTGTTCCTCGGTGCCGCGGACCGTGGTGCGACCAGCTTCGAGCGTCCCTATGTCGGCGCAAGCTTCGATCCGGTGACCTCCGACGTGGCCGAAGCACTCGGTCTCGACAAGGTGCGCGGAGCGCTGGTGGTTCGCGTCGTCGATGGAGGCCCCGCCGCCAAGGCCGGTCTGAAGGCCGGGCAGGTGGTGACGGCCGTCGATGGCGTTTCGGTCGAGCATCCGGATGCGCTGGGATATCGGCTCACTACGGCGGGCCTCGGCAAGGCGGTCAAGCTCACGGTTCGCGAAAACGGTGCCGAAAAGCAGATCACCATGACGCTGGCCGGTGCGCCGGAAACCACGCCTCGGGACGAAAGGCTGATCGAGGGCCGCAATCCTTTTGCCGGTGCCAAGGTCGCCAACCTTTCTCCGAAGCTGGCCTATGAACTGCAGATGCCGTCGGAAGTCATGGGCGTGGTGATCACCGATATCGCCCAGGGCTCGCCTGCTGCCCGCCTCGGCTTCGCGCCGCACGATATCATCATTTCCGTCAACGGCGATTCGGTTGGTACGAGCGCCAACATGGCCAAGATCGCCGCCGGCGATCCCGGCTTCTGGCGCGTCGAAATCGAGCGTGACGGTCAGCGCATAAGACAGGTTTTCAGATGAGCGATCTCTTCGCGCCGCAGGTCCCGCAGGAAGTGGAGGCCCGCCGACCGCTGGCCGACCGCCTGCGGCCGAAGACGCTGGCCGAGGTGACGGGCCAGGAACATCTGACGGGCGAGGATGGTGTCCTCGCCCGCATGATCGATTCAGGCTCGCTCGGCTCCATGATCTTCTGGGGCCCTCCCGGCACCGGCAAGACTACGATTGCCCGGCTGCTCTCCGGGCAGGCCGGGCTTGCTTTCGAGCAGATCTCGGCGATTTTTTCTGGCGTCGCGGACCTGAAGAAGGTGTTCGAGACTGCGCGCCTGCGACGGATGGAGGGACGTCAGACGCTGCTTTTCGTCGACGAGATCCATCGTTTCAACCGAGCCCAGCAGGACAGTTTCCTTCCCGTGATGGAAGACGGCACGGTGATCCTGGTGGGCGCCACCACAGAAAACCCGTCCTTCGAACTCAATGCCGCTCTTCTGTCCCGGGCGAGGGTGCTGACCTTCAAGCCCCATGACGAGCAGAGCCTCGGTACGCTCCTGAAGCGGGCGGAGGAAACGGAGCACCGGCCGTTGCCGTTGGACGAGGATGCTCGTGCTGCCCTGATCCGCATGGCGGATGGCGACGGTCGCGCCGCGCTGACGCTTGCCGAAGAAGTCTGGCGCGCTGCCCGCAAGGACGAGGTTTTCGATACCGACGGTCTGGCGAGGATCGTCCAGCGCCGCGCGCCCGTCTATGACAAGGGACAGGACGGTCATTACAACCTGATCTCGGCCCTGCATAAATCGGTACGCGGCTCCGATCCGGATGCTGCGCTCTATTACCTCTGCCGCATGTTCGATGCCGGCGAAGATCCGCTTTATCTGGGGCGCCGTCTGGTCAGGATGGCTGTCGAGGACATCGGTCTTGCCGATCCTCAGGCGCTCGTCATCTGCAATGCCGCCAAGGATGCCTATGATTATCTCGGCTCGCCCGAGGGGGAACTGGCGTTGGCACAGGCCTGTGTCTATCTTGCCACCGCGCCGAAATCGAATGGCGTCTATGTCGCCTACAAGGCGGCGATGCGGGCTGCCAAGGAGAACGGCTCGCTGCTGCCGCCGAAGCATATCCTCAATGCGCCGACCAAGCTGATGAAGGCCGAGGGCTATAACGAAGGCTACCGCTACGACCATGACGAGCCGGACGCCTTTTCCGGCCAGGACTATTTTCCCGAGAAGATGGGGCGCAAGACCTTCTACGATCCGCCGGAACGCGGTTTCGAGCGGGAGATCCGCAAGCGGCTGGACTGGTGGTCCAAGCTGCGTCGCGAGCGCGGCAGCTGACGCCCGAAAGCCTCAGGAGGCCTTGCTCATCTTCGGCGCATGCGGGGCAACCATCGTCTTCACCGAGGAATCGGCAAGGCCGTGATGGCCTTCCATGTCGACGATCAGGTGCCAGTGGCCGCTTTCCGGAATGGTGAGCTTGATCGGAGATTTTTTCGCCACGCCGCCGAGATACTTGAAATCGAGCGTTTCCTTGAAGCGCTGAAAATTGCCCGGTGTCATCAGCCGCACGTTGTTGACTGCGGAAAGCGTCACTTCGATGATCGTCCCGGCGCGCAATTCCTGCAGATCGTAGTGGCTAAAGCGGAAGCTCGGCTTGGACATTCGGCTCCTCGTATTTTCGGTGCCCTTCAATTCAACTCCGCAATCTGCCGCATCCGGGTTAAGGAAGGGTTCTCCGCGCATGGTGGTTCGATGCCGTAGCACCGGCTTCCGGCCGGCTCGTCCGCCTTCGCCGCCTGGCGGCTCCGGCATATCCTGTCGTGTTTCCGTGGTGGGCATGGGTTCTCCTTCACGCGAGCCGGAGGCCCCGTGTCGTGCTGCATTTCGATGTCCCTCCCTGCGGAGGGTCGGTCGGGGCGCTGGAAGCTGCCTCGCAAAATAAAAATAAGTGACACCTTCCGGCGCCCCGTTCGGTGTGTTTTTCCGGACGAACTCGGTCTCTCTGCGCGGATGACGGCACCTTTCCCAGGGTTGCGCTCGCGAACATTTTCGTTCGTGACGCCACGAAAGGCCGTTTTGGCGGCCAGTCGCCGGTCCAGTCATGTGTGCCCTGCAGGCACGCCCCGCCCTGTTTCAGACGAGAGGGAGACCATTCTCATCCAGCCCCCGGAGCCTGTTCCGCGTTTCGAACAGACAACCGGATCACCGGTCCCGCCTCGCCGGCAACGCAAGCCGGTGTAACCGCGACGGGACGGATGGATTGTAGGCACGGACGCAAGGGGCGGGGATTTGGAGGGGAAACGGGGAAGGGCGCGGGTGAGGGGCGCGATCTTTCAGGATCGCTCCATACGCTTTGGTCCCTGTCTCCTCGCATGTCGTTGCCACAAACCGCCGTACACCTTTGTGCGACATGTTCCCCGGCGGAAAAGCCGAGCGAACCGGCCCTGTGGGCTTCTCTCATCGATTTTAAGTCTATCTCGAAAGGGCGGAGGCTGGCGGATGGTGCAGACACATTGGTCCTTTGCGGCAAAGACCAGAGCACGGCTGCGCGACCGAGGAGGAGGATCTGAAATGATTACTGTCTCCGGAACAGATTTTGTCTTCACGCATTACATTGTGGGTCGAAATGCTGACCGACCTCTGAGGAGAAAGAGAATGGCCATTGAAAAGCGTGGTTCCGCCCACTGGAGCGGCGGATTGAGGGACGGGCGCGGAACGGTTTCCACCGAGAGCGGCGCATTGAAAGAGCACCCCTATGGCTTCAAGACCCGTTTCGAGGGTGTTCCGGGCAGCAATCCGGAGGAACTGATCGGCGCGGCGCACGCCGCCTGCTTCACCATGGCGCTCTCCAAGGAACTCGGGGATGCCGGCTTCACCGCGGAAGCCCTCGATACCACGGCCAAGGTGACGCTCGATCAGGTCGGCGGCGGCTTTGCGATCACCGCGATCGAACTCAGCCTGCGCGGCAAGGTGCCCGGCACGGACGAGGCGACCTTCCGCGGCATTGCCGAAAAGGCCAAGGCCGGCTGCCCGGTCTCGAAGGCGCTGGCCGCCGTTCCGATCAGCCTGAATGTGACCTTCGGCTGAGGGGCTTTGCTCCCGATTGCGAAAGGCTTGAGGGGGCCGGCGGGCAGCGTTTGTCGTTTGCCGGTCCCCGATAATGGGCGTATAATTTCCGCTTTCCGGCCGCCCCGGCCGGAGCTTCGTGAGGAGGAGAAAATGTCACGCCAATATATCGATTGCCGTGAATTCCCGAGCGAAATGAAATGCACCGTCGCCATCTCGGCAGACACCACGGAGGAACTCGTCAACGCCGCCGTGCAGCATGCCGTTGCCGTTCATGGCGAACACGACACCCCCGCATTCCGCCAGGAAATCAAGAAGGCCATCCACAAGATGGAACCATCCCGCAACGTCGCATGACGCCGGGATGATGGGAGCCAAGCGCCACCTCCTTTGCGGAGGGGGTGGCGAGTGGGAACCCTGTAAGGACATGAGCTCACGTTTCCCCGTCATCCCGGACTTGTTCCGGGATCCAGTAGTGCGATGTCCATCGGGCTGGAGAATGTTTGGCCGCTCGTAGCGACGGGACAATTGTCTTCTCGGCTCGCAGACGCTCGCCGGCTGGATTCCTGTGACAAGCACAGGAATGACGGTTGTGGAGGCGATCTTCGCATAACCGACACCGACGAATTCGTGGCGGATTTTCGCATGCGGCTATCGGCGATGACGTATGGAACACCGCTATTGTCGGATCTGCACTGATTTCCGGTACCCCCTCATTGTCCCGTTCGACTTCGGCGGTATCGCGGAAACGGGATCACAGCAGATAGTGGGAGATATCATCCCAGTCGGGATTCACGCTCTCGATCAGATTGAGTTTCCATGCCCTTGGCCATTTCTTGATGGTCTTTTCCCGCGTCAGGGCTGATGTAATCAGGTCATGGATCTCGAACCAGACAAGCGTCTTGACGCCATATCGGCTCGTGAAGCCCGGTGTGAGGTCATGCTGGTGTTCATGAAGGCGGCGCGCGAGGTCGCTGGTCACGCCGGTGTAGAGCGTGCCGTTCCGTCTGGAAGCAAGGATGTAGACATAGCCCTGACGCATGTAGGTAGGATGGCACGACCGGCCGAATACGCAAAGGCAGTGTCATGCCGTGCCAACGTTTCCCGTCATCCCGGCCTTGTGCCGGGATCCAGCAGCGCGATGTCCATCGCGCGGAAGACATTTGAAGACACGGCTGTATGAGACTGTTGTCTTCTCGGCTCGCAGACGCTCGCCCGCTGGATTCCTGTGACAAGCACAGGAATGACGGAGAGATAGCGAAACCGTCGACGCGTTCTTGCAAAGATGCAGATAGAACAAAGCCCGGAAACCATGTTTCCGGGCTTTGCCAGTCGAAATTTGCTCAATCGGACCTAGAGATCAGCTACACCCGCTCGTCGCGCCGCAGGTGTCGCACTTTTCGCAGGTGCCGTTGCGGACCATGGTGAAGTTCTGGCACTCGGAGCACATGTTGCCGGTGTAGCCCTGGGCGATCGAGCGCATGCGGCGGTCGGCCTCGAGCTTCTTGGCTTCCGCCTTGGCGGCAGCAGCGTCGGCGGCAGCCTTGTCGGAGAAGAGCGCGGTCTTGTCCTGGGACTTCTCGTCCGCCACGTCCTCGGCGATCTCCTCGGCCAGTTCCACAGCGCGTTCCTCGTAATCGCGCTTGAAGGCGACGATTTCGGAGGTCGAGATGGCGGTCGTCACTTCCAGCTTGCGGGCCGCGTTGCCGGAAAATGCCGTCACGTTGGCGCCACCGGATGCCTTGGCGGGGGAGGCGGTTGCCGCACCCTTCGGTTCGGCCAGCGAGCGGTCGACATTGCCGTTGGAAACCAGCGTCGGCTTATAGCCGCGGGTCCAGCCGGTGGAGATCAGGTTGGTCTTGCCTTCCTGGATGCCCTTGCCGAGCGCGGTGTTGGAGAAGTCCGACGTATCGACATGGGCGAGATCGTGACGGCCGAGATAGGAGACGGCGAGTTCGCGGAACACGTAGTCGAGGATCGACGTGGCGTTCTTGATCGCGTCATTGCCCTGAACCATGCCGGCCGGCTCGAACTTGGTGAAGGTGAAGGCCTCCACATATTCCTCGAGCGGAACGCCGTATTGCAGGCCGAGTGAAATCGCGATGGCGAAGTTGTTCATCATCGCACGGAAGGCCGCACCTTCCTTGTGCATGTCGATGAAGATCTCGCCGAGGCGACCGTCGCCGAATTCGCCGGTGCGGAGATAAACCTTGTGGCCGCCGACGGTGGCCTTCTGGGTGTAGCCCTGACGGCGGTTCGGAAGCTTTTCCCGCTCGCGCACGACCCGCTCGATCACCCGTTCGATGATCTTTTCGGTGACGGTGACCGCCTGTGCGGCAACCGGCTGCTGGATCAGGTCTTCGAGTGCATCCTCGTCTTCCTCGTCCTCGATCAGCGCGGCGTTGAGCGGCTGCGAGAGCTTGGAGCCGTCGCGATAGAGCGCGTTGGCCTTGAGCGCCAGACGCCACGACAGCATGTAGGCTGCACCGCAATCCTCGACCGTTGCCTCGTTTGGCATGTTGATCGTCTTGGAGATCGCACCCGAGATGAACGGCTGGGCCGCTGCCATCATGCGGATATGGCTTTCGACCGAGAGGTAGCGCTTGCCGATCTTGCCGCAGGGATTGGCGCAATCGAACACGGCCAGATGCTCGGGCTTGAGGAAGGGAGCGCCTTCCAGCGTCATCGCACCGCAGACGTGGATGTTCGCAGCCTCGATTTCCTTCTTCGTGAAGCCGACATGCTCAAGCAGGTTGAAGCTCATGTCGGAAAGCTGCTCGTCGGAAACCTTGAGCGTGCCCTTCAGGAAGTCGGCGCCGAGCGTCCACTGGTTGAAGACGAACTTGATGTCGAAGGCGGCCTTCAGCGCGCCGTTGACGGCTTCGATCTTCTCGTCGGTGAAGCCCTTGGCCTTCAGCGTCGACGGGTTGATGGCCGGTGCCTGGTTCAGGTTGCCATGGCCGACGGCGTAAGCGTCGATCTCGGCGATCTGGCTCTCGGTGTAGCCGAGGGTGCGCAGCGCTTCCGGAACGGCAGCGTTGATGATCTTGAAGTAGCCGCCGCCGGCGAGCTTCTTGAACTTCACCAGAGCGAAATCGGGCTCGATGCCGGTCGTGTCGCAATCCATGACCAGGCCGATCGTGCCGGTCGGGGCGATAACCGAGACCTGCGCGTTGCGGTAGCCATGCTTTTCGCCGAGTTCCAGCGCCTTGTCCCAGGCGGCCTTGGCATGGGCGATCAGGGCCGGATCGGAGCAATCGGCGTGGATGAGTGCGACCGGATCAACCGACAGGCCTTCATAGCCCGAGGTCTCGCCATGGGCGGCCCGGCGATGGTTGCGGATGACGCGCAGCATGTTGTCGCGGTTCGGCGCATAGCCCGGGAACGGACCGAGTTCCGAGGAAATCTCGGCCGAGGTCGCATAGGAAACGCCGGTCATGATCGCGGTAAGCGCGCCGCAGATGGCGCGGCCTTCAGCCGAGTCGTACGGAATGCCTGACGACATCAGCAGGCCGCCAATATTGGCGTAGCCGAGGCCGAGCGTGCGGTATTCATAGGAGAGTTCGGCGATCTGGCGCGACGGGAACTGCGCCATCATCACCGATACTTCGAGAACGACGGTCCACAGGCGGACGGCGTGTTCGTAGTCGGCGATGTTGATCTTCTTGGTCGCTGCATCCTTGAACTGCAGGAGGTTCAGCGAAGCCAGGTTGCAGGCCGTGTCGTCGAGGAACATGTATTCCGAGCACGGGTTCGACGCGCGGATCGGGCCGGCAGCCGGGCAGGTGTGCCAGTCGTTCATCGTCGTGTTGAAATGCAGGCCCGGATCGGCCGATGCCCAGGCGGCATAGGAGATCTTGTCCCAGAGGTCGCGGGCCTTCAGCGTCTTCATGACGCGTCCGTCCTTGCGGGCGGTCAGGTTCCAGTCACCATCATTCTCGACGGCGCGCAGGAAGTCGTCCTTCAGCGAGACGGAGTTGTTGGAGTTCTGGCCGGAAACGGTGAGATAGGCTTCCGAATCCCAGTCCGTGTCATAGGTCTTGAACTCAAGATCCTTGTAGCCCTGCTGGGCGAACTGGATGACGCGCTTGATGTAGTTTTCCGGAACCTGGTCCTTCTTGGCCGCGCGGATTTCACGCTTCAGAGCCGGGTTCTCGTTCGGGTCGAAGCAGGCGTCGTTGTCGGCCGTGCAGTTGACGCAGGCCTTCATGATGGCCTTGAGGTGCTTGGCGACGATCTTGGAGCCAGTGACCAGCGCCGCAACCTTCTGCTCTTCCTTCACCTTCCAGTCGATATAGGCTTCGATATCCGGATGGTCGATGTCGACGACGACCATCTTCGCGGCACGGCGGGTCGTGCCGCCCGACTTGATGGCGCCGGCGGCGCGGTCGCCGATCTTCAGGAAGCTCATCAGGCCGGACGAGCGGCCGCCGCCGGAAAGCTTTTCGCCTTCGCCGCGCAGATAGGAGAAGTTGGAGCCGGTGCCGGAGCCGTATTTGAACAGGCGTGCTTCACGGACCCAGAGGTCCATGATGCCGCCCTCGTTGACGAGGTCGTCCTCCACGGACTGGATGAAGCAGGCATGCGGCTGCGGATGCTCATAGGCCGACTTGGACTTGACGAGCTTGCCGGTGAAGGGGTCGACGTAGAAATGGCCCTGGCCGGGACCGTCGATGCCATAGGCCCAATGCAGGCCGGTGTTGAACCACTGCGGGGAATTCGGAGCCACGCGCTGGGTGGCGAGCATGTAGGCAAGCTCGTCCCGGAAGGCGAGGGCATCTTCCTCGGACGTGAAATACTTGCCCTTCCAGCCCCAGTAGGTCCAGGTGCCGGCGAGACGGTCGAAGACCTGGCGGGCGTCGCTTTCGGAACCGAATCGCTCGTTCTCGGGAAGCGCCTTCAGGGCTTCGGCGTCGGGTACGGAGCGCCACAGGAAGGAGGGGACGTCATTCTCCTCGACCTTTTTCAGCGCCTTCGGCACACCGGCCTTGCGGAAATACTTCTGCGCGAGAACGTCGGTCGCAACCTGGCTGAACTGAGCCGGAACATCGATATCCGCCGCCCGGAAGACGATCGAACCGTCGGGGTTCTTGATCTCGCTCACGGCCTTGCGGAATTCGATCTCCGCATAGGCCGATTGGCCTGGCTTGGTAAAACGTCGTTCGATACGCATCTTCGTCCCTCGCATCTGGCGCGCCATTATAGGCGCAAAAAGCCCCGTCCGTCTGCAAGCGCTTGCCGCGCAGCCGGTTTGTCATTTCGTCCGTCAGGTCATTCATCCGGAGATGAGTGTCCGTCTATATTGTGTTGATTACGGCTGCAAGCCTACTAGATATAGTGTTAACAAGTTCTTGCTGCCAGTCCCCAATCGCGTTTTGGCGGCCAAAATCGCACACGCAATCACCGGTTCGACGCAGCTCCTCATGAACCGGCGCCCCGCACTCGATTGTCGATTTTTTTGAAACGAACCGGCCTCGTTACCGTCCGGTCCAGTCGCCGCCGCAACATAAGGAAGCATTAACTTTGAAAGAGCCGATTCCGTCAAGGGCTGGTTTGATGCGAAATGGTTAATACCACATCTTGTGGCTCCCGGCTGTGGAAAACGGGGATAGAGGCGAATCCAAGGAAATCAGTGGTTTGTGAGCGATGCCTCAAGCGGGAGGCGTTGCCTGTGGCAAAAATGCAGCCAGGCACATCGTCGCCTGTGCCAATCCGGCACGCCCTCTGCATCTGCGATACCGTGCAGGCGAATGATGGATGCTGCGGCGCACATTGATTCGCGGCGATGCCAACCAGATAGGCCGGGTGCTATGCAGGATTCTGTCAAAAAAGTGATCGTGTCGAAAAAATGGGTGCAAAGTGCAACCAATTTGAAACAGATATCCTGCAAAATCATGCCAAGTTGACCCCAAATGACTTGCGGGTTGTAAGGGACGGGCTGCCGCCGAGCATGAGCCGGGCCGCCCCACAGGATATCCACATGAACATCGTCAATCTGTCTATCCTGAAGAAGATCAGTCTTCTGGTCGTTCTTATGGGCTGTGCTGCCGGCATTATCGCCGCGGTCGGCGCGCAGGGGCTCTTCTCCCTCGGTTCGTCTCTGAAGGATACGGGCGCTCGGGAGGAAGTGGCGCGCGAAGCCATGGATCTTCGCGTCGACATCATCGCCATCAGCCGCATGACCTACCAGCTTGCGCTTGCACCGGAAAAGGCCGCCGATTTCGCCGCAGAGACGGACAAGCGCTCCAAGGAGATGCTGGATCGTCTGCCGAAGATCGCCTCGACGGCAGACGCCAACGAGCAAAAGCTGTTGGAAGACATCCGCGTTACGCTGAACGCCTATTTCGGCAAGATCCGTGAAATGGTGGCTGTTGCCGGAACCGAGGCCGGCAAGGATCGCGCGGTGATGGCTGCCGAACTCGACAAGGTTCTGGACGCCCAGAAGACCGTGACAAGCACCGTCAAGCTCTACAGCACCTCGTCGGCCGAATCACTTGCGAAGTCCCGCGCCGATGCGCTCGCAGCTTCCGGCCTGACGGTTACCGTTCTTTTTGCAACGGCCGTCTTCTGTATCGTTGCCGGCGTTGCCGCGAGCTTCCTGCTGGCAAGCCGCGGCATCGTGAAGCCGATCCGGCACCTCACCGACGTCATGTCCAGCCTCGCCGCCGGCAAGCTCGGCGAGACCATTCCCGGCACCGACCGCAAGGACGAGATCGGCGAGATGGCGCGGGCGCTGCAGGTCTTTCAGGCCAATGAACAGCAGATGCGGGAAATGGAAACCCAGGAAGCTGCGCTGCACGCCCAGAGCAAGGATCTCCAGAGCAGCATCAGCGGTATCGTCGCCGCTGCCGTTGCCGGCGATTTCAGCAAGCGCATCTCCAAGACCTATGAGGATGAGGACCTGCAGCGTTTTGCAGCAAGCGTCAACGAACTCGTGGAGAGTGTTGACCGGGGCGTCACCGAAGTCCGCCGCGTCGTGGCAGCACTGTCGGATGCCGACCTGATGCAGCAAATGCAGGGCCAGTTCCAGGGCGCATTCGCCGAACTCCAGGCGAACGTCAACACAACCATGGATACGCTACGCGGCACGATGCTGAATATCCGCTCGGTGGCCGGCACGATCACCTCCAACTCCGGTGAACTGAGCTCTGCCGCCAACCAGCTGGCCCGACGCACCGAACAGCAGGCAGCGGCACTAGAAGAAACCGCAGCCGCGCTCGAGGAGATCACCACGACCGTCCGTACCTCCAGCGAGCGTGCAAACGAAGCAAGCCGCATGGTGCACGAGACGAAGGAAAGCGCCGGCAAGTCGGGCGCCATCGTCCGCAGCGCCATCGACGCCATGGGCCGTATCGAGCAGTCCTCGCACAAGATCAGCCAGATCATCTCGGTGATCGACGAGATCGCCTTCCAGACCAACCTGCTGGCGCTCAACGCCGGCGTGGAGGCTGCCCGTGCGGGCGAGGCAGGCCGTGGTTTTGCCGTCGTTGCCCAGGAAGTTCGCGAGCTCGCCCAGCGCTCCGCCAACGCCGCCAAGGAAATCAAGACGCTGATCACGGCGTCGGCCGAGGAAGTGAACGGCGGGGTCTCGCTGGTGCTGTCCACTGGCAAGGCGCTGACCGAGATCGAGGATCTGGTTAACCGCGTCAACGACCATGTGGCAAGCATTGCCCGTGCCTCCCAGGAGCAATCCTCGGCGCTCGGCGAGATCAACACCTCGGTCAACCACATGGACCAGATGACACAGCAGAACGCCGCCATGGTGGAAGAAACCACCGCTTCCAGCGAGGTGCTGGCCGGCGAAGCCCGTCAGCTACAGGAACAGCTCGGCCGCTTCCGTCTGGAAAGCGGATCCTATGCGGGCCAGTCGCGCTACGCTGCGTAACGCCGCTTGTCATTTTCACAATCGACGGCGCCGCAGCGATGCGGCGCCTTTTTTGTTTGGTACGCTCAGCAACTTATATGTTCAACCAATTGGTTGACTATCGTGGCTCATCGAAATATATTTAACATTATGGTTGAATATATGAATCCCGTTCTGGACGACATCTTTCGCGCTCTCGGCGATGCCACGCGTCGGCGGATGCTGCGCGATCTCGCTTCTGGAGAGCGGACGGTCAGTCAGCTTGCCGCGCCCTTCGATATGTCTCTGGCGGCGGCCTCCAAGCACATCAAGGTGCTTGAAGGAGCCGGTCTGATTCGACGGGACGTGAAGGGCCGCACCCATTTCTGCACTCTTGAGCCGGGGCCTCTCGCCAGGGCGCATGAATGGCTTGAATTCTACGAGCGCTTCTGGACCGGCCGTCTCGATGAGCTCGAGCGCTTGCTTCGTGAGGAGGACGGGCATGAGGCCCGGACCCGTGAAAGAGGAGAAGAGCAATGACCGAACTTGCAGGCATACATGCCTTTGGCGAGCTGATCGAGCCCGCCACCCTGAAGATCGAGCGGCTTCTGCCCGGACCCGTCGAACGCGTCTGGTCCTATCTCACGGACAGTGACCTGCGCCGAAAGTGGCTCGCTTCCGGAACGATGGAAATGAAGCCGGGAGCGCCCTTCGAACTCGTCTGGCGAAACGATGAGTTGACTGATCCGCCCGGCAAACGCCCTGACAAATTTCCGCAGGAACACCGCATGCAGAGCCGCGTCATCGAAGTGGATCCGCCGCAGCGTCTTGTGTTCTCCTGGGGAGAGCGAGGTGAGGTGTCCTTTACTCTGGAGCCGAGAGGTGGCGAGGTGCTGATGACCGTCATTCACCGGCGGATCAGCGACCGGACCAACGAGATCATGATCGGCGCCGGCTGGCACATGCATCTCGAAGTGCTCGCTGCGGCACTTTCGGGCGGACGCACCGAGCCGTTCTGGGATGGCTGGGCGCGCCTGCGCCAGGAATACGAACGCCGGCTGCCGGGTTGACGTGTGTTCCAAGGTTCCGGGCGCGATGCCGGCGAACCATCAGGCTGTCGGCACGGTACCGCCGTCGATGACAAACTCCGTGCCGGTGATCGCGCCGGCACGCGGCGAAACCACGAAGGCGATGAGATCTGCCACCTCGCGCGGTTTTGCCGGGCGACCGAGCGGGATGCCGCCAAGTGCGTTCATGATAATCTTCTTGCCACCTTCATAGTCCGTACCCGCCTGATTGGCGAGGCGCTCTGCCAAGGCGACGGCCGCTTCCGTCTCGACCCAGCCCGGCGAAATGCGAACCACTCGTATGCCTTTCGGCGTTACCTCCTTCGAGAGGCTCTTGCTGTAGGTGGAAAGCGCAGCCTTCGCCGCCGCATAGGCCGTGGTGGACTCCGGCAGGGGCAGTTCGTGCTGGATGGATGTAACATGTACGATGACACCGGCTCCACGCTCGATCATGCCCGGAAGCAATGCCCGGTCGAGGCGAACGGAGGGCAGGAGATTGTGGCTCAATTCCCTGAGCCATTCGTCGTCATCCAGGGCGGCGAAACCGCCGGGAGGGGCCGTGGAGCCACCCACCACGTTGACAAGGATGTCCACGCCGCCGAGATGCCCCACGGCTGCGGCCGCGACCTTCGCGCAGCCCTCGCTTGTGGTGATGTCCGCCGCAACATAGTGGGCCTTTTCCGAAGCGACGTCCGGCGGGTTGCGCGCCGTCGCCATCACTCTTGCACCTGCCTGATGCAAAGCATCCACCACGGCGGCGCCGACGCCTTTCGTGCCGCCCGTCACCAATGCGCGGGCATCTCTGAGGCCGAGGTCGAAACTCATAGGGTGATCTCCAGTCTTGCGATCGCCTCGCCTTCCAGCACGAAGGTGTATTTCAGATCGACGGGGCTTCCGGGGAAGTTGCCCGTGACGCGGCCGGTGACGACAATGCTGCCGTCTTTTTCGGTGACCGCGATGGGCTCGCTGACATAGTCGAATTTCGCGGAAGCATTCGACTTCCAGCGTCGTATCGCAGCCCGGCCGGTATGCGTCTTTCCTTCATCGACAACGATGGCGTTCTCGGTAAAACATTGTGTCATGGCTGCGCTGTCGATCCGGTCGGCGGCGAAATAGGCTGCGATCGGTTTCGGCAAGGTGATCGGCATTGCGGTTCTCCCGGTTCGTTTGCTTTACCGAAGAGATCGCTCTATCCTGAAAAAATGACAAGAACGCACGAAAAAGTAAGGTACTCACCTAAAGGTAAGGAACACGGATATACGAGGGATACTGCGGCGGAAGGTGTCGAAAAGGCTTTGAAATTTCTCGAAGGCCGATGGAAACTTGTGATCCTGTTCCATCTTTTCGGCGGCCGGGTTCTTCGCTTTTCCGATCTGGAGCGGGCAATTCCTGGTGTCTCTCAGAAGATGCTCATTCAGCAGCTCCGGCAGCTGGAAAATGACGGCATCGTGCGGCGCATCGTTCACCATCAGGTGCCGCCGAAGGTGGAATATTGCCTGACGGAATGGGGGCAGGCGCTGTGCCCCGCGCTCGACTCATTGCTGACCTGGGCCGCACTCCGCGAGGACATGTCCGTGGCAGCTGCCGGATCCGACGGAGAAGGGGCAGGCTGATGCGGGTGAAGGGACACATTGGGTCGAAACGCGAAAAAGCCCGCCATCCGGCGGGCTTCCAGCGTCAGTGTGGGACTGGAAGAATCAGCCCTTGCTGCCCTTGGCGATCGGCTCCTGATAGGTGAAGCCCATGTCCCAGGGGAAGTAGATCCAGGTGTCCTGCGAAACCTCGGTGACGAAGGTATCGATGGTGGGGACGCCCTTCGGCTTTGCGTAGACGCAGGCAAAGTGTGCCTTCGGCAGCATTTCGCGCACTTCCAGTGCCGTCTTGCCCGTGTCGGTAAGGTCGTCAACCACGAGCACGCCGGCGCCACCGTCCGTGGCAAGCTCGGGCGTGATGCCCTTCAGGAGCTGCGTTTCGCCCTGATTGACGTAATCGTGGCGGGTGGCGATGCACACGGTATCGATCAGGCGGATATTGAGTTCGCGCGAAATGATCGCCGCCGGTACGAGACCGCCGCGGGTGATACAGACGATACCACGGAATTCCTGATTGAGGCTTGCCAGCCGCCAGGCAAGAGCGCGCGCATCGCGGTGGAACTGATCCCAGGAGACGGGAAAGGCTTTATCGGGCAGGGACATCAGACTAAAAGCTCCGCAAGGGCGAGGGTTTCGTATTCGCCGGCCGGCCGGCATCCTTTTTGAAGACCGGTCCGTTGCGGAGCTGCACGTCGTCATCGACGCGTCATTGCCAAAAACGGCAAACGCGCGGACAAGCCGCGCGAGTGTCGCCCACAAAGGGGTCAGGTCTCTGGCCGCTGCTATTAGCGGCATTTCGGGGCCGAAGGCAAGGGCTTCTCGGCCCTCTCCAGCCTTATCGCGAAAGGAGCGTCAGCGCCGTCATCGAATCGAGCACGGTGCGGGTCACGCCGCCGAACAGGGTTTCCCACCAGCGCTTGTGGCTGTAGGCACCCATGACCAGCAGGTCGATGGAGCTGTCGGAGAGGCGGTTCTCGATGGCGGCAGAGGCAGGAATATTGTCCGATTCCTGGCGGACGACGGTGACATTGACGCCATGGCGCGCCAGCGTGGCCGCGATTTCGGCACCCGCCATCTCAGCCGACTGCATCGACGTTTCCGGAGGATCGACGGAAAACACCTCGACCGCTTCGGCCGCCTTGAGGAAGGGCAGGGCGTCGAAGGTGGCGCGTGCCGCTTCTCGCGAACCGTTCCAGGCGATCAGTACGCGTTTGATCGGCTTCGGCTGCTTGAGGATATAGGGAACCAGAAGGACCGGACGTCCGCTTTCGAACAGGAAGTTTTCAAGATCGGCGCGGCTTTCCGAAAGCAGACCACTTTCGCCCTGGCCAGCAACAACCAGATCGACCGTTCGGGCGCTGTCGATGAGCGACGCGGCGCTATATCCCGCGGAAGAGACGAAGCTGCGCCATTCATGAGAGGTGCCGTTCCGCTCGGCGGTGGAGCGGAAGACTTTCTCCACCTCCACCGTCTCCTTGTGGGCCATGTCCTGCAGCGCCTGAACGGTCGCGGGATCCGGGATTTCCATCGGCGCGACCAGCGGAACGGCCGCGAGCGCCTCTGCATGCAGCCCGACGACATGGGCTCCGAACTGTTCTGCAAGGGAAATGGAAAAATCAGTGATTTGCTGCGCGTCCTTCTGCAAATCGAGAACGGCAAGAAGTGTCTTGTAACCCATGGTGGTCTCCTCGGCGGTGTTCAAATCGGTCCCGCTTCAACATATTGCCGCCGGAGACTGGTCCCTTCCTTGACTTCGGTCAATAGAGAGCCGGCTCAGGCCAGTTCCCCGGTACCAAGGTCCTTGGCTCGAGCGGCATCCTTCTCCGCGGAGATCGCCGCGATCATCGCCTCGATAGCGACGGCCGCCGCATCGACGGCTGCCGCATCGCGGGCGCGCACCACGAGTTCGGTCGAAAAGCGCTGGCCATCGAACTGCGGGTAGGAGCCGATCGAGGTATCCGGATGCGCCTTCTGCACGCCGGCCAAAAGCGTCCCGATATCGCCCTCGCCGAACGGGCAGGCGATGGAACGGGAAATCACCTTCGCACCGGCGGGAAGGGTGGAGATCACATTGTCCAGCATGGCCTGGAAGACCTGGGGAACGCCGGCCATCACATGCACGTTGCCGATGACGAAGCCCGGTGCGGTGGAGACCGGATTGGGAATGTGACGCGCACCGCGCGGCATGCGGGCCATGCGTTGACGGGCCTCGGTGAATTCCATGCCGCGACGTTCATACATCGCACCAAGCAGGCGCATCGCATCGGCATCGTGCTCGCACGGCACCCCGAAAGCCGCCGATACGGCGTCGGCGGTGATGTCGTCATGGGTCGGACCTATGCCGCCCGAGGTGAAAACGTAATCGTAGCGGCTGCGCAGCGCATCAAGCGCGGCAACGATTGCCTCCTCCTCGTCTCCGACGATACGCACCTCCTTGAGGTCGATGCCGGCAACCGTCAGCATGTCGGCAAGGTGGCCGATATTCTTGTCCTTGGTGCGGCCCGAAAGCAGTTCGTCGCCGATGGCAAGCATGGCGGCCGTCTTGATGGTGGCTTGTGTCATGGAGGTGAGGGATCCCGATATTGCGTCGTGTGCAGAACCTAGTCCCGTCTCTCTCGGAAGCAAGGGCATTGTTCCGTCGTTCGCGTGCGGAAGTATGTCGGTAAGGCAAATGCAAGGATAAATCGTTCACCGGGATTGAACACTCCGTCTCAGTGTCGTCATCTGGTGAACGACAGATGGCTGCTATAAATTCCCGTCATCGATCACGACGGAACATCTGACATGATCTTCGACTTCCTGAAACGGCTGCTCAGCGGCCAACCTCAACCGGCAATCCCAGCAAAGGAAAGCAAGCCAATGGCAAAGGTACTCGTACTCTACTACTCTTCGTATGGTCACATCGAAACCATGGCCTATGCCGTGGCCGAAGGTGCAAAGTCGGCTGGTGCCGAAGTCACCGTCAAGCGCGTTCCCGAACTGGTTCCGGAAGAAGTCGCCAAGAGCTCCCATTTCAAGCTCGACCAGAAGGCCGAGATCGCAACCCCGGCGGAACTGGAAAACTACGACGCCATCATCGTCGGCGCTGGCACCCGCTTCGGCACGGTCGCTTCGCAGATGCGCAACTTCTGGGACCAGACCGGCGGTCTGTGGTTCACCGGCAAGCTGGTCGGCAAGGTAGGTTCGGTTTTCACCTCGTCCGCAACTCAGCACGGCGGTCAGGAATCCACCATTCTCGGCTTCATCCCGACCCTGCTGCACCACGGTATGGTTGTTGCCGGCCTGCCTTATGCCTTCCAGGGCCAGATGGGCGTTGATGCCGTCAAGGGTGGCTCGCCTTACGGCGCATCGACGATCACGGACGGCGACGGCTCGCGCCAGCCTTCGGAAGTCGAACTGGAAGCCGCCAAGTTCCAGGGCGCGCACGTCGCCAAGCTTGCTGCAAAGCTCGCCTGATCGGCTTTCGATACTTGATCAATGATAGGGCGGAGGATTTTCCTCCGCCTTTTTTGTGACTTCGGTCACTGTTTTATGGTTTTTGAAACGAAAAATTAGGCACTTGCGGCGCTGAATTCTGTCAGAGAGGACAGGATGAACGGCCATGAATGAACGCAGAGCTCAACCAAGGTCGCGGGCCCTGAAGGCGGCGCGCATCATTCTGCCGGGCGGGTATTCCACCTTCGACTGCATGGTCCGCAATCTCTCCGAGGGCGGAGCAAAGCTGGTGATGGAAACCACGGCCGGCATACCGGACGAATTCAATCTGAGATTCGAGGACGGCAGCATCCGCCCCTGCAGGGCGTGCTGGCGCAATGCCAAGGAACTCGGTGTTTCCTTCGATGCGGTAAACGCGGCCTGACCCCGGATCTCATCGTGCGACTGGCGCGGACTGCACCTGAACGGTGCTCGTCCCTGATGAGGCGGTTGGTGTCCGAAAACGCCGGATGACATTCATCAATTGGTGCGGACGACGGGGGTCGAACCCGTATAGCCAAAGGCTGAGAGATTTTAAGTCTCTTGCGTCTACCAGTTTCGCCACGTCCGCGCGGGCTTCTATGTCCAGCACTTGGCGGATTCGGTCAAGGGCTGCTGTTCTTGAATGTGTTCGGCCGGGACGCCCCTGTTTGCGCCCCGAGCACATGATTTCGCGTCAATTGTGCAGGGCGAGGCTTGCTCAGCGGTGGGCGACGACAGTGAAGGGCTGTTCGACGCTGGTGGTTTTCTGGCCGAGCGTGTCGTTGACCGTGTAGCGCAGACGATAGGCGCCCGGGGCCGCACCATCGATATCGAGGGTGAGGTGGGTGTACATCTCCTGGTTTCTCGCATAGCCGGCAAACGAGAATGTGCCGAAATTCTTCTGGCTGGCCAGTATTTCGCCCTTGCTGTCGATCAGTTCGAAATCGACCGTGAAGTTCGAATGCTGCAACCCGTCATCCTGCCTCTGCCAATTGAGACCGATGAGTTCCACATAGGTGATCAGCGGTTCTCCGGGTTCGAAGACCGGTTCCTTTCTCGGCTTGTAGGCGCCGTAGCCCTTCGGCCTTTCGGTCACGAAGACCGCCTTGCCTACGGTGAGGGGCAGGAGGCCGCCAAAATCGGCGAAGGCGTCGCGCATGGCTTCGAATGCGCCGACGAAATCGCTCCTGTCGGCCTTTTTCTCGGCCTCCGCCGCGGCTGTCGCAAGCATTCCGGCGGACGCTTCCGAAGTCAGGAAAGCGGCCGAGATTGCAAGTGCAGCCAGTTTCAGCCCGTAACTTGTGATTTTCCTCATATGCACGACATCCCCGCCTGCGAGTCACCCGCGTCAAGTCTGGAAGAAAGCGGCGCGCCGTCAAGCCGGCAGGGCTGGCTCTTTCATCAGTTGCGCCAGAAAATTGGCATCAGCAGCACAAGCACTGTGAGGATTTCCAGACGTCCGAGCAGCATCATGATCGACATGACATAAAGTTCGGGGTCGTTGAAGCTCGAGAAATTTCCGACCGGGCCTATCTGCGGGCTGACGCCCGGACCGACATTCGAGAGTGCCGTGATGACGGCGGAAGTCGATGTCATCATGTCATAACCCAGAGCGGCCATAGCCATGCTGCCGAGCACCCAGAGAAAGATGTAGGCACTGAAAAACAGGAAGACGGTGCGCTGTGTCTCGGCATCGACCGTCTGGCTGCCGTAACGCACCGAATAGACGGCGTTGGGGTAGATCAGCTTCTTCAGGCCTGTACCAAGGATGTTGAACAGGATGACAAAGCGGTAGGCCTTGATGCCGCCGGCCGTGGACCCCGAGCAGCCGCCGATGAAGGTGGCGAAAAACGCGGCCATGACGGTGAACGGTCCCCATCCCAGATAATCCTGGCTGGAGAAACCGGTGGTGGACAGGATGGACGAGAAGTTGAAGAAAGCGTGTGTCAGGGCGTCAGGGAAAGGTTCGCCGTTCCGCAGGTGGTTGTAGATCGCCGCAGACAATGAAAAGGCGATGACATACCCCAGAAAGACGCCGATCTGCGGATCGCGCAACGCATCCAGGCGACCACGAACCGCCAGCACGATCAGGATCGAGAATGGCAGGCTCGATATTGTCATGAAGAAGGTCGACACCCACAAGACGGCGTTGCTTTTGAAATAGTCGAAAGAGGCATCGTGGGTCGAAAAACCGGCGGTGGCGACGGTAGAAAATGCGTGGTTGATTGCGTCGAAGCGGCTCATTCCAGCAAGGGCGTAGCTGATGGCGCAGGCCAGCGTGATGCCGACATAGATGGCGATGAAGGCACGGGTGAAGGTGGCGAGCCGGGCGAATGGCTTGTCGCTGGTGTCGGAGGATTCCATCTTGAAGAAGGACATGCCGCCGACGCGCAGGAAGGGGAGAACGAACAGTCCGAGAGCCACGATGCCTATACCGCCGAGCCATGCCAGCAGCGATCGCCACATCAAGAGGCCGGGTGGCATCGAATCAAGCCCGACGATCACTGTCGAACCGGTGGTGGTGATGCCGGAAATCGATTCGAACAGGGCCTGGGCAAAGCTGAGGTCGGCGTCGGAAAACATGAAAGGTACTGCGCCGGCCAGCGAGAATACGGCCCAGAGCACATTGACCAGCAGGAAGCCGAGCCGTTTCGTGAACATCGGCGGCGCACCGCGTGTCGCCATGGCGGCAAGCAGGGACACTCCCCCGACCATGAAGGCGCAGGTCGTGAAGACACGCCAGTCCGGATGGCCGTAATAAAGGTCGACCATCGCCGGAACCAGCATTGCGATAGAAAGATAGAGACCGCAAAGGGAGGCGATGTAGACAACGGCTCGGAGGGTGTTGGCGTTCAAGGATGAGAACCCGGTTTTCGAGGTCGTGCGCAAACAGGCTTTGTCTCCGCCGCCTGTCTATGCCATAGCGACACCGACCCGAAAATTCAACGGATGGAAAAAGTGACGCACAAGGACGTCGAGGCAGCGCTGGAAGCCATGCGGGGCCTGTTCCCCGCCACGCCGCTGCAGTTCAACGAGCATCTGAGCGCCCGTTACGGCGCAAATGTCTACTTGAAACGCGAGGATCTGACGCCTGTGCGATCCTACAAGATCCGTGGCGCCTTCAATTTCCTGCGCAAGATCGTGGCCGATGGCGCCGAGGGCAAAACCTTCGTCTGCGCCTCCGCCGGCAATCACGCCCAGGGTTTTGCCTTCGTCTGCAGACATTTCGGTGTGCCGGGAATCGTCTTCATGCCGGTCACCACACCGCAGCAGAAGATCGACAAGACCCGCGTGTTCGGTGGCGAGTTCATCACCATCCGCCTGTTCGGCGATATCTTCGACCAGTGCTATGCGGCGGCCCGCGAACATGTCGAGGTGATCGGTGGCTATATGGTGCCGCCCTTTGACCACGAGGATATCATTGAGGGGCAGGCGACGGTGGCGGCCGAGATCGCGGAGCAGTTGCCTGAGGATGTTGCGCCTGATCTCGTCATCGTTCCGGTTGGCGGCGGTGGCCTGTCCGCCGGCGTTACAGGCTATCTGGCGGATCGCCTTGGCCGGGATTCCTTCCTCTTCTGCGAGCCGGCCGGTGCGCCGAGCCTCCGAAAGAGCCTCGAGGCCGGAAAGATCGTGACGCTGCCCAAGGTCGACAATTTCGTCGATGGCGCAGCTGTCGCCCGGATTGGCGACCTGAATTTCGCCGCCCTCAAGGGCTTTCCCCCCGAGCAGGTGGTGATCGTACCGGAGAATGCCATCTGCGTGACGATGAGCGACATGCTCAACGTCGAGGGGGTGGTTCTGGAACCGGCAGGCGCTCTGTCGATTGCCGCACTGGATCTCCTTCCGCGCGAGCGAATCGAGGGCAAGACGGTGGTTGCGGTCGTCTCCGGCGGCAATTTCGATTTCGAGCGTCTCCCCGACGTCAAGGAACGCGCGATGCGATATGCGGGGCTGAAGAAATACTTCATCCTTCGCCTGCCGCAGCGCCCGGGCGCGCTTCGCGATTTCCTCAACCTGCTGGGGCCGGACGATGATATCGCCCGCTTCGAATACCTGAAGAAATCCGCCCGTAATTTCGGTTCGATCCTGATAGGCATCGAAACGAGCCGGCGGGAGAACTTTGCCGAACTGGCGAGCCGCTTCGAAGCGGCGGGCCTCGGCTACGAGGATATCACCGAGAACGAAATCCTCGCCAACCTGATCATCTGAGCGAGGGCAGTTCTTTCAGCCAGTCGACGATCACCCGGGCCAGGGCTCTTGTCGTTTCGGGTGACAACGCGTCGCCGGCAACGACATGCCGCTCGGGATCGCCGATGGGGCCGGGATCGAGCAGCCGATGGGCCCCGCCCCAGCGGTTTGAAACGGCGACAGTCTTGTCAAAGCGAACGATTCTGTCGGACGGCGACTGGATGAAAAACGCTGGTGTTGCAATGCTTTCTACCGGACAACGGGCAGCAAGCTTAACAAGCCGCGCCATCGGCAAAAGGGCTTCGACTGGATAGGCCGTCGTCCAGAGCGTTGCGTGGGCGGCGTTTGTCGGCTCGAACTGCCGGTGGGAGCCAAGGACCAGACGGGCGATATTGCGGGCGAAGGGAAACGTCAGCAGGAATGCGCCGCGATTGGCGATGCCGTAGTTCGGTGACAGAAAGACCGCGGCAGCGACGCGGCCGGAAAACTGCGGCAGCGACATCGCGTAGGTGGCAAGTGAGGCGCCGGTCGAGCAGGCCATTACCACGACTTTCTCGCCGAGCCGTTCGCCGATCGCAAGCGCTTCCGCATAGTCCTCAAGCCATTCCTCCACGCTGGCTTCGGCCATGGCGTCGCCCGAACGTCCATGACCCGTGAGCCGGGTAAAGAAGAGATTTGCGCCGAGTGAGGTCGCGACCAGATCGGGCAGGGGGCGCAGCTCGCCGGCCGTGGCGGAGAAGCCGTGGATGTAGATGATCGAGATGGGGCTCCGCGTCTTACCGTTTGGGTCTGCCCAGACGATCTGCTTGAATGCGTGGGACCTGATATCTGCATACCTGGCCTCGGACAAAGCCAGGTATTCATCCGGATCGACCCCGATGGCCGCCGGATCGAAATGCGGACAAGGCCCGGCGCGATGGCGGGCGATCAGCGCGAATGGGCTCGGCATGGACGGCCCGGCTCTGCTCCGTGGTTCGGTTGAAAGCCTAGCCTGTCCTGTTGGAAAGACAAGACGATGTCAGTCCCTGTGGAGAGACGGGCCCTGTGGAGAGACGGGCCATCTTGTCGCTTGTATCGCCCTTTGATGGACCTTCCGCAATTTCCGGTCTTTCCGGACGGCTCGGGACTTTTTCTCTGTCACTCTATGTGGTAGCCAATCGCCATGGCTTCCTTTCTTTCGAACATCCTGTCCGTTTTCACCGGTGGCTCCAAGGGAGCCGCACCGTCCGCGCCGGCTGCCGAGCCTCAGGCCTATCAGGATTGTCTGATCCACGCAGCGCCGATCCGCGAGGGCAGTCAGTATCGGCTGGCCGGAAAGATCGAAAAGCAGGTGAACGGCGAGGCACTGGAACGCACTTTCATCCGGGCCGACATCTTCACCTCGCTCGATGATGCGCTCGAATGCACCTTCCGCAAGGCGCGCCAGATCATCGACCAGAACGGTGCCTCCCTGTTTTCCGACGGCGAGAAGTCACGCAACGTCTGACGGGCGTCGGTCTGCAGTTGCGACCGCGTAGCGCATCACGGTCTTCCCGCATCGCAAAAAACCACCCGTCACGAACACGTAATCTTAAATGATTACCGCTTGTATTGACCGATCAATATCTTGTTGAATCGGTTCGCACCTTGCGATTTTTATCTATTGTTCACCCGTTTCTCCGGCTTGTGGCGCTGGCAATCGCTGCCCTTGCAGCACCGGCCAAGGGCATTGCCGCATCAACAGCAGGCGATGTGGCCTCTCCGGCAGCCGATCTTGCATGGCTGATGGCCGCTGCCGGTATGGTCATGATGATGCAGGTCGGCTTCCTCCTTCTTGAAGCCGGAATGGTGCGTTCCAAGAATTCGATCAATGTCGCGCAGAAAAACCTTCTGGATTTCGTTTTCGGGGCCGTCGCCTTCGCTGCCGTTGGCTTCATGTTTGCCTTTGGTGCTTCCGGATGGCTCCCGATTGGCTTCGATAGCGATTTCTTCTTTCTGCAGAAACTCGATAGCTGGGAAGCTGCGTTCTTCGTCTTTCAGGTGATGTTCTGCGGCACGGCCGCAACCATCGTCTCGGGTGCCGTTGCCGAGCGCATGAAGCTTGCGGCTTATGTTTTCGGCTCTATCTTCCTTTCGGCGCTGATCTATCCGCTCTTTGTGCACTGGGCGTGGGGTACGGCGCTGGGTCCAAATTCCGGCGCCTTTCTAGCCAATCTCGGTTTCGTCGATTTTGCCGGCTCCACGGTGGTTCATGCGACGGGCGGCTGGATATCGCTTGCTGCCTGCGTCGTCATCGGCCCGCGGCAGGGACGCTATGATAGCGAGGGAAGACCGGTCCGGATCGCAGGCCACAGTCCCGTTCTGTCGACGACAGGCGCCCTTGTCCTGTTCTTCGGCTGGATCGGCTTCAACGGCGGTTCCACGCTTTCGGCCAATGCGGACGTGGCTCCGATCATCCTCAATACGGTGCTCGCCGGCGGCATTGCCTGCTGCGTCGGCTATGTGCTCGGCTATATGCAGGATCGGGTCGTTCTGCCGGAGAAGTCGCTCTGTGGGATGCTGGGCGGACTGGTCGCTGTGACGGCCGGCTGCCATGTGCTCGAACCCGGTGGCGCTCTCATCGTCGGCGCTCTCGGGGCCGCGGTGGCGATGTTCGCCAACGATTTCCTGGAGCGGAAGCTCAAGGTCGATGACGCCGTGGGTGCTATCGGCGTGCACGGCTTTGCCGGTGTTGCCGGCACGCTCGCTTTGGCGCTGCTGGCTCCGGTTGACCGCTTGCCCGCTGGCGGACGCTTCGAGCAACTCTATGTGCAGGCATTCGGCTCGGCATTGAATTTCTATTGGGCGTTCGGCCTCGGCTGGATTTTCTTCAAGATACTGGACAAGACGTTGGGTATCCGCGTCTCCGGCGAAGTCGAGGAAATAGGCTTGAACGTTGCCGAACACGGCAGCCGGCTAGGTGTCGGCCATGTGGAGCAGGCATTGTCGGATCTCTTGTCGGGCACGGCGGACCTGAGCCGTAGGCTGCCGGTAGAAGCCGGAGACGAGGCCGAAAAGCTGACCGCGCTCTTCAATCGGCTGATGGACAACATCCAGATCGAGGAGAAGGCGCGCGAGGAGGAACGCTCGCTGAAGCGTGACCACGAAGAGGCGGAACGTGTCACGGCACTCGCCAACGCCACCTTCGAGGCCATCGTCATCTACGACGACGGGATCATCGTCGACGGCAACGACCAGCTGGCGGAGTTGATCGGCATTCCTCTTTCGGAACTGATTGGCCGGCCGATCAGGAGTTTCCTTGCTGCGGCGGATCAATCCGAGATCGATGCGATGACAAGCGCCGAAGGCGGATTCGACATGGAGATCGACCTGCTGCGCGACGATGGCGAAATCGTACCGGTCGAGGCGAAGGGACGCGAGATCGTCTATCGCGGCAGGCCGATGCGCATCGGCTGCCTCGTCGATCTTCGCGAGCGCAAGCGCGTCGAGAACCAGATTCGGTACCTCGCGCAGCACGATCCGCTGACCTCTCTTCCGAACCGCGCCCTGTTCAACCAGAGGCTTGCTGACAGCGTAAAGGACATCAGGCGTCTGGGCGGATGCGCCGTAGTGATGATCGACCTCGACCACTTCAAGGATATCAACGACATCCACGGCCACCCCGCTGGCGATGCCGTGATCCGCGAAACGGCGGAGCGGCTCCAGCGGATACTGGGGCGTCACGACGTGGCCGCTCGGCTCGGTGGCGACGAGTTCGCCATCATCCTGTCCCGAATCAATTTTCAGGCTCAGGTGGAGGATTTCTGCGGCCGGTTGGCGCAGTCGTTCCGGAAGCCCTTCGAAGTAGGGGCCGGCGATCTCATCAAGTGCGGTGTCAGCGTTGGCGCGGCCATGTGCCCCGATCACGCTGAAACGGTCGAGGAACTGGTCGGTCGCGCGGACGTGGCGCTTTACCACGCCAAGAATTCAGGTCGGAACACGTTCCAGATCTTCAAGCCTGGCATGAATACGCTGATCGAGAAGCGCCGTGCCCTGGAAGTGGATCTCGATGCCGGCATCGCAAAGGGTGAGTTCGAGCTTTTCCTGCAGCCGCGTGTCGATGTGGTTTCCGCGGAAATCACGTCCTACGAGGCTCTGCTGCGTTGGCACCATCCGGACCGCGGTATCGTCAGCCCTGTCGATTTCATTCCGGTTGCCGAAGCGTCCGGCAAGATCATCGCGTTGGGCGAGTGGGTTATTCGCGAGGCTTGCCGCATGCTCTCCCTTGAGGAGAACGTTCGCAGACTTTCCATCAATGTCAGCGCGATCCAGTTTCGTCACACCGACTTTCGCCGTCGCCTGGACGAAATCGTGCGCCGGGCCGGCATCGAAACGAAACGGTTGGAACTCGAGATCACCGAGAGCGTGCTGATCGACGATGACAAGCGCGCCTTGAAGATTCTCAACGAGCTCAAGACGAGCGGCTACGCGATCGCGCTCGACGATTTCGGCACCGGCTATTCTTCGCTGTCCTATCTCAGCCGCTATCCCTTTGACACGATCAAGATCGACCGCGGTTTCGTGGCCAATCTCGGAGAGGAGGCCAGCGCCGAGGCGATTGTTCACTCGATCATCGATCTTGGCGGACGGCTTGGCATGACCGTCGTCGCCGAAGGTGTCGAGACGCTTGAACAGGCGCAGTTCCTCGCGCGATCCGGGTGTGACGAATTGCAGGGCTACCTGCTCGGCCGGCCGCAGCCGCTCGACAAGATCGCGCTTACGGTGCCGGCGGAGGTCGTGGCCGGTCTCGCTGCGGAAATTCACGGCTCGGTTGAGACGCCCGCAACCCAACGCGCCCTGATGCGTTAAAGGCCGGATACTGCAACGGCAAAAAGATGTTGGCCCGGTGCACCGGATAAACCCGGCGTCTCCTTTCGAATGACGGCGAAGCCTGATAATGCGAAAGCACGGCGGCGACCTGCTGCCTGAACTGAGGGACATCCAGCATGCAGACGTGGAACCTGGCCTTGTTTGTCAGCGAAGCGGTTCTCTATTTTGTCCTGATGACGGCGCTCCTTCATTTCCGGCATCGTATCGGCCTTGGGGTGTTCCTGACCGCACTTGGCGTCATGCATTTCGTCGAGACTTATCTCGCCGCTGTCTTCTACATCGAGCTTCCCTTCGGTGTCGTCTCGCCGGGATCCTCGGTCTTTTTCGCCGGCAAGCTGATGCTGATCCTGATGCTCTACATCAAGGAGGATGCGTCCACCGTCCGCCAGCCGATCTACGGGCTCTTCCTGGGCAATCTGGTGACGGTTGCCATGGCGCAGCTTCTGCTGCTGCACCAGACGGTCGAGCCCACCGCTGCTCAGGCCGCGGATATGACTTTCCTGCGGGAAATGGGCCTGCTGATGGTCTGGGGCACGACGCTGCTCTATCTCGATTCGATCGGCATCATCCTCCTGTACGAACGGCTTGGCCGGTTGATGCCACGTCTTCCTCTCGCACGGTTCTGGCTCTCGGGCGCACTGGTCCTGACCTTCGACCAGGTCGGATTCTTCGCGCTTCTGAACTATCTGTTCGATACGCCTCTGGACGTGTTCTGGGGCGGTTGGCGGGCGAAGATGGTGTCGGTCGTCCTGTATTCGGTCATGTTTGCACTTTACCACTGGATGCTGCGTGGCGGCGGAGCCATGCATTCCCGGCGTCCGATCCGGGATGTCTTCAGCGATCTGACGTTCCGCGAACGCTACGAAGACCTGTTGTCCCGGACGGGACGTGACGTATTGACCGGGGTGTTCGACCGCAGCCGCATGGAGATCGAGGCTCCGCGTCTTCTGCGTGAGTCGTTGAAGGCGGATGCGCCGGCAAGCCTGATGATTATCGACGTCGACCATTTCAAGTCGATCAATGACCGGTTCGGCCACCTGCGCGGCGATCAATTGTTGAAGGAGATTGCTGGCTGTCTTCAGTCCACAATAAGGTCGCAGGACCATCTCTTCCGCTTCGGCGGCGAGGAGTTCGTGGTGATGTGCCCGCGCACGAGTTATGCGGACGCCATGACGCTTGGGGATTGTCTGTGCGCGGCCATCCGCAACGGGGTCATCAATCCCACTGGCGAGGCCGTGACCATCAGTCTCGGCATTGCTGCCGCCCCGGAGGACGGCGGCAGTTTCAACGGTCTGCTGTCATCGGCAGACGAGCGGCTTTATCAGGCCAAGAGCGACGGCCGGAACCGGATCGTGGGCCGGCCGATCGCAGAGGTTTAGGCAGCCTTGGCCAGTTCCTGGGCGCGAGCCTGAGCGGCGCCGATTGCCTTCTCCGCAGCTTCCGGACCGTATGCAACGCCTTCGATGCGGATCGCCTCGATGTCGGTGATGCCAATGAAGTTCAGGACACGGCGGAGATAGGGCTCAGCGAAGTCCAGAGCGGCTGCGTCGCCGGAGTAGATGCCGCCGGAAGCAATCACGAGGTAAGCCTTCTTGCCCTTCAAGAGGCCGACCGGGCCGTTCTCGGTGTAGTTGAAGGTGCGACCGGCGCGGGCGATGTGATCGACCCAGGACTTCAGGATCGAGGAGATGCCGAAGTTGATGAAGCCGCTGGAGAGAACGATCGTGTCGGCAGCCAGCAGTTCGTCAACCGCTGCGTCGGAGACGGCGATGACTTCGGCCTGAGCGGGCGTGCGATCTGCCGGGGCAAGACGGATTGCCGAGGAGAAGTCGCTGCCGATGTGCGGCAGGGGATTTGCGGAAAGGTCACGGTCCACGACAGTGGAGCCGGGGGCCTTCTTCTGCAGTTCTTCGACAAGCTGCAGGGCGATCTTGGTGGAGAGAGAATCGTCACCACGGGTGCTGCCGCGGACGAGAAGAATGGAGGACATGGTCTTACCTCTTGATCTGGAATTGGTCTCCGCAGGTCCAGGGAGGAGACCTTTGCGGTACAAGACAGATAAGTTCTGCGACCAATCGAAAAAACTGTGATAATATCGATCCTCTCAATCGATAATTTGGATAGAAGCATGTTGCCCAATCCCACACTCGATCAGCTGCAGGTCTTTGTTGCCATTGCAGAAACCGGCAGTTTCTCCGCCGCAGCGCGACGTCTGAACCGGGCTCAGTCCGTCATTAGCTACACGATCGGCAATCTGGAGGCCCAACTGCAGCTCTCGCTGTTCGAGCGTAGCGGCGCGCGGCAGCCGACGTTGACCGAGGCGGGGCAGGCAGTGCTGGAGGATGCCAAGCGCATTATCGCCGATCTCGATGGTCTGAGGGCACGTACCAAGGCTCTGACAGAAGGGCTGGAGCCGAAATTATCGGTGGCCGTCAGCGTCATGGTGCCGGACTTCACGGTTATGGAGGTGTTGACGCTTTTCCAGCAGACTTTCCCCACGGTGCCGCTGCACCTGACGGTCGGCTCCCCCTTCTTCGTCGCGAGAATGGTTGACGAGGGGAACGCGGACATTGCCATCGGCGGCGCGGCCAAGGAGGCCAGCGGCGGTGTCGTCGAGCGGAAGATCGGCCATTCCTTTATCGTTCCAGTCGCCGCTCCGCAGCATCGTTTGGCGGCGCTGGGACGGCGGCTGAGCTTCGCCGATGTTGTTGACGACGTGCAGATCGTCGTGACCGATAGCGCCCGGCCGCTCGACGATCGGGGCTTCAACATCATTTCCCGGCGCAGATGGCACGTCAGTGACATGACCACCAAGCACAGGCTGGTGCTCGCCGGCCTCGGATGGGGTGGGGTGCCTCTCGCCATGGTGCGGGACGATATCAAGGACGGACGTCTCGTCCGGCTGGATGTCGAACCCTACGAGCAGTTCGAATATCCGTTGGCAGCTCTCTGGCGCGTTGCCACGCCGCCGGGGCCGGCCGGTCGCTGGCTTGTCGATCGCATGGCCGAACGCCTGTCGAACTGCCCCGACAACATGACGGATGCCATCGCGCATATCACCAGTGACGACGATCCGGCGGCAGCGAGAATGAAAAGAACCGCTCCGGCTGTGTTGCGCGAAGCGGTCTGATCGACTTTCAGGCCGATGCGTAGATTCAAGATGTTAGAGCGCCGTGCGTCCAAATGGACGCACGGCGCTCTAGTGCCTGTCGCGCTAAAGTGTGCAGTGGTTTTGCAGCAACGACGTGCGATCAAACAAAAACTTAAAGCGCAAAAAGCGAATCTGAAAGATCGCGACACGCTTCAGAGAATGAGACGGAACTTGGCGAAGCCTTCGGCCCCGTTGCCGGCATCCTCGATTTTCGCACCCTTCACTGCACCAGCGTAATCGCGGCCCCTCGGACCGGTCTCGAAGATCGCCGTCGTCCCTTCCATCGGCGCGAAGGCCCAGTTGCCATCGGCGGCCGGATTGATCGTGCCCTGATCGACGATGTAGCGGACGATAACGTCGCGGTTGGTGTCGGGCGCGACGAGGATGACCTTGTCGGCGGCGATTTCCGGGAACTTGCCGCCGCCGCCCGCGCGGTAGTTGTTGGTGGCGACAACAAATTCCTGACCAGGATCGATAGGCTTGCCGTCGAACATCAGGTTGACGATGCGGCTTGCTTCCGGATGGACCGGCTTGCCGTCCTTGTCGAAACGTGCGGGCTTCGACAGGTCGATCTGGTAGGTAACGCCGTCGATAACGTCGTAATTATAGGATGGGAAGTCCGGATTGATGAGCGGCTGATCCTTCTCGCCGGGCTTGAGCTGGTTGAAGATCCCGGCCGACATTTCCAGCCAGTTCTTCACCTGCTCGCCGGTGATCTTCACCGCCTGTACGGTGTTCGGATAGAGATAGAGGTCGGCGACGTTCTTGATGGCGATATCGCCTGCGGCAACGTCGGTATAGTAGTCCGCACCACCGCGTCCGCCAGCCTTGAAAGGGGCGGCGGCCGAGAGGAGAGGCAGATCCTTAAATTCGCCTTCCTTCAGCAGGTTCCTGACATACCAGGTCTGCGCGTTCGAGACGATCTGTACCGACGGATCGTCGGCCACCAGGGCGAAATAGGAATAGAGCGGTGCCGAGGTCTTGCCGACCGGGGTACGGACATATTCCAGTGTGGCCTGATGTTCGGCGGCGACGCTTGCCACCACTTCGGGCTTGTCGGCCACATTGGCGACGATCTTGCGGCTCTCGTCACGATGATAGATCGGCCGGGCTTCGGAGGTGAAGTCCAGGATCTTCCAGCCATTGCCGTCCTTTTCCAGGAGCAGGTCGATAAGGCCCATATGCGAGCCCCAGAAGCCGGCCATGACAGCAGGTTTGCCGAGTAGCGAGCCCTTCACCGGGTCGGCACCCGGCACATCGACAAAATCCTTCGGTCCCGGAAAGACCAGATGCTGGTGTCCGGTAAAGACGGCATCGATACCTTCGACGCCTGCGAGATAAAGCGAGGCATTTTCCATACGATCGGATTGGCCATGGCCGTCGATGCCGGAATGGGAAAGCGCAATCACGATATCGGCGCCTTCCTCCTTCATGACGGGTACCCATGCTCGAGCCGCCTCGACGATATCGCGTGTCTGGCCCTTGCCTTCGAGATTCTTGGCGTCCCACACCATGATTTGCGGCGGTACGAAGCCGATGAAGCCGACCTTGATGGGGCTCATCTGGCCGGCTCCGTCTTTGATCGATTTTTCGAGGATCACATAGGGCTTGAAGTGTAGCTCGTCCTGCTTCGGATCGCTGGCGAGCTGGCCCTTGGTGAAGTTTGCGCACACGATCGGGAAGTTCGCGCCGGCCAGCGTGTTGAACATGAAGTCGAGGCCGTAGTTGAACTCGTGGTTGCCTACGGTGCCACAGTCGTAACCGAGCACATTCATTGCCTTGATAACCGGATGAAGGTCGCCAGCCTTCATGCCTTTCCTGTAGGCCATGTAATCGCCCATCGGATTGCCCTGAAGGAGGTCGCCGTTATCGACCAGGATGGAGTTGCCCGCTTCCGCCCGGATCGAATCAATCAAGGTTGCCGTGCGCGCCAGGCCCATCGTGTCGTTCGGCTTGTCCGCATAATAGTCATACGGCATCACGTTGACGTGGATATCGGTGGTTTCCATCAGGCGAAGGTGAGCCTGGTTGCCGTTGGCGCGGGCCGCAAAGGGGTGCAGCGCGATCAGCGCAGTCGTTGCTGCGAAGCCACCAATGAACGAGCGGCGGGAGATCGGATGGAGGTCGATCAAAGATGGCATGGCGGGCTCCTTCATGAATATCCTCTCGGGCCGGGAGAGTATGTCTGTTTTTCGAGAAGTGCATCCCGAAAATGACAGGGATATGATGACCACGGTGAGGATTTTTCATGACGGAAGCGCGGATGGCCGAAGGGCCGCCCGCGCTTTGGAGATTAAACGTGTGATCCTGCCGGATCGGAGGAGGGCACCCCTTTTCTCAACGAACGAGAACAGGCCGCACTTCCTGATGGTAATTGCGGAAATACGCCGACATCTGCGCCAGGGAATTGGAACTTTGGTTGATCTGAATGCCGAGATAGCCGCCATAGGCCCAGCGCACGGTGCCTTCGATCAGGCCGATGTCGTCCGTCTGGATAATGACGTTGCTGCCCCTTGCGACATGCAACTGCCCAAGCAACTCAATCCCGATACCCGTGCGCGAGATATTGTAGATACGCCCGTCGGTTTCCTGGTTGAGATGCCTGATTCTGCCCTTCATGCGGACGCGGCTACGGGTCGTCTTGCGTCCCTCTATTTGCAGTCTGTGTTCCATAGCTACCCCATGGTGTGCGATTTCGGGGCATTATGGCAACCAGGCGTAGATGCTGATTAAATGTGATCGCTAAAATACAACGGATTTCGGATTTTCCGCCCGTCATAGGCCGACATTGGGCCGCTCCATGACTTCCCGAAGGGCAAAGCTGGAGTTGATCTTGACCACATGCGGCAGCGCGGAGAGCCAGTCGCGATGGATCCGCTCATAATCCTCGAGATCCTTGGCCGCGACCCTGAGGATATAGTCGTATTCGCCAGACATCAGGTAACAGACCAGAACGTTCGGACAGCGTTTCACCGCTGCCTCGAATTCGCTGAGTGTCTTGGCGAACTGTCCGGAGAGCGAAATGTGGACGATTACCATCATCTTGTACTCGATCGCCCTGTGCGACAGCCGGGCATAGTAGCCGCTGATGACGCCGGTCTTTTCGAGAATATCGTGCCGCCTTGAGCAGGCCGACGGACTGAGGCCCACCTTTTCTGCCAGTTCGGCATTGGTCATGCGGCCGTTCTGCTGAAGCGCCTTCAGAATGGCAAGATCGATGCTGTCGAGTTCACCCATTCGTGGATCTTTCGAAGTTTTCTCAGAAAAACGCAATTTTCTGCGAATGGTGCGGTTTTGGCAATTCCATTTTGCAAGGACATTCCGCGCATTCGGTGGTTCAATTTCCCGCTTTCAACCAGAGACCGGCTCGAGGTCGGCGAGAAGAGAGGAACCCATGCGCGTAGGCTGTCCCAAGGAAATCAAGAACCATGAATATCGCGTCGGACTGACGCCCGGCGCTGTACGCGAATATGTGGCTCACGGCCACGATGTGCTTGTCGAAACAGGCGCGGGGGCCGGGATCGGCGCGGACGACGGGGCCTACATGGCTGCCGGCGCAAGGATTGCCGCGAGCGCGAAGGACGTGTTCGAAAAGTCCGACATGATCGTCAAGGTCAAGGAACCACAGCCCTCCGAATGGGTGCAGTTGCGTGATGGCCAGATCCTCTACACCTACCTGCATCTGGCTCCCGATCCGGAGCAGACGAAGGGCCTCCTGGCAAGCGGCGTGACCGCCATCGCTTATGAGACCGTCACCGACGATCGTGGTGGGCTTCCGTTGCTGGCACCCATGTCTGAAGTGGCGGGACGCCTTGCGATACAGGCGGGGGCGACGGCTCTGCAGAAGGCGAATGGCGGCCGTGGCATTCTGCTTGGCGGCGTTCCGGGCGTCCTTCCGGCCAAGGTGACCGTGATCGGGGGCGGCGTGGTCGGCTTGCATGCCGCACGCATGGCGGCGGGGCTTGGCGCGGACGTGAGCATCATCGATCGCTCACTGCCGCGTCTGCGCCAGCTCGACGAACTCTTCGCCGGTCGTATACACACCGTCTATTCGACCATCGATGCGCTGGAACAGGAAGTCTTCTCGGCTGACCTCGTCATCGGCGCGGTGCTGATCCCCGGTGCGGCCGCGCCGAAACTCGTCACCCGCGAAATGCTTTCCGGCATGAAGAAGGGAGCGGTCATCGTCGATGTGGCGATCGATCAGGGTGGTTGCTTCGAGACCTCCCACGCCACCACCCATTCCGATCCGACCTATGAGGTCGATGGCATCGTGCATTACTGCGTCGCCAACATGCCGGGCGCCGTTCCGGTGACCTCGGCCCATGCACTCAACAATGCCACGCTGGTGCATGGTCTGGCGCTTGCGGATAGGGGGGGGCGGGCAATCGCCGAGGATCGGCATCTGCGCAATGGTCTTAACGTCCACCGTGGCAGGGTCACCAATGGTCCTGTTGCGGAGGCGCTGGGATATGACCTGCAGGCACCCGAATTGGCGCTGAACGCCGCCTGAGAAACCGGTGCCACGGCAAGCGCGATGTCAGGTCCGCTTCTTCGGCGTGGCCGTGGCCGAAAGGGCCGGCTCTCCCATCGGCCGGCCCTTTTTCATGTTCGGTCAGGCGCGGTCGATCCGGCACTGGTAACAATTATTGCGGGCAGAGCGGACATGCACATAGGCGATATCCGGTCGTGCCAGGAGTTCGGCCGCGCGCGACTCGACGTTTTCGCGCAGGGTGACGGCGCCGGTGCCGTAAACGATGCGGTCGTCATGACCATAGCCGCGCAGGATGTAATCCGGACTGCTTTTGAGGATCGGCGGTACATCCTCCCCGACATAGCGGGGGCATTCCTCCGCATGCATGAAGATCGGACCCGTTTCGGCGTAGGGCTGAAGAGCCGGGAAGGGACGATAGGCTAGCGTCAGGTACGGCTTGCCGTCGCCGATGTCCGAAAGGCAGTGGCGGCAGGGATAGCCGGTGCCGGATGTCATGCGTCTCTCGGGCGCGAGGCCATAGGCATCCGCTTCCCCGCAGCGGTAGGACGCCGCCTGATCGCTCGGCATGGCAGTGAACGTGATGGTCGTCATGAGGTGTTTCCTTCTGATGGTGGGCCATTGTCCCGCTCATGACGAAGCTCGCCCACCCGAATCTTGCCTTGCCGGCTGATATCCGCCCAGATTTGGCGATTCTCCCTCTCCTTCAACTGTCCTAGCTTCCTGCCGCATTTTCGCTCTTCAGAAGAACAGGGGGTCTCATGAGGAGGTTGTCGATCGGACTGGCGGCGGCGCTGATGGTCGTTGTCGTAGCGGGTGTCGGCCCCCTGGAGGCCAAGGCTGCCAAGGAGGCAAAGCTGACCGAAAAGCAGCTGGATGAGGCGCGGACCTTCATGGTCAACAATGCGATCTTCACGCTGTTTCATGAGGCCGGCCACATGCTGATCTCGGAATTCGGCCTGCCGGTTCTGGGTCGCGAGGAGGATGCCGTCGACGCGCTGTCCTCGATCCTGCTGCTGGAGGCCGATGTCGAGGAACTCGACGTTGCCATGCAGGATGCGGCCGATGGCTGGTTTCTGTCGGATGAGGCGCGGGAGGAGGATCTGAACGAAACCGACTTCCTCGACACTCACGGTCTCGATCGCCAGCGCGCCTATGCCATCGTCTGCATGATGGTCGGGGCGGATGCGAAGTATTTCGAGAATTTCGCCGACTCGCTCGATTTCCCCAGGGAACGCCGGGAGGAATGCGAGGGGGAGTACCAGCATGCCAAGGACAGTTGGTTCTCGCTTCTGGAGCCGCATCAGGCGGAAGAGGGCAAGGGCAAGCCGCTCAATGTCTCCTACGAGCCGGCCGACAATCCGGATGTCCAGATCTTTGCGGACATGCTGAAGGAGGCAAGCGTACTGGAACTCGTTTCCGAGGGCATCGGCACCAGCTACAAATTCGATGACGGTATCAAGCTGACGGCCAAGAGCTGTGGCGTCGTCAACGCCTTCTGGAACCCGCAGGCGCGCGAGATCACCTATTGCTACGAATTGGCCGTGCAGCATCTCATGCTGATCGACGGCTACTTCAAGCGTGAGAAGGGGAAGAACTGAACACGCCCTGCATCGGATAAAAAAAGCGCCGCGTTCTCTCCGGAGCGCGGCGCTTTCCCCGATTGAAAGGCTGGATCAGAGCGCGATGTTGTCGCGCTTGAGAAGCTGCAGGAGTTCCGTTTCGCTGATCGGATCGACAAGCGCGCTGGAGGTTTCCACCGGCGAAAAACCGAACTGCTGATAGAGCTGGAGTGCGCGCGGATGGTCCAGCGAATTGGTCGTTACGACCACTTTCTTGGGATTGCCCTGCCAGACCGAATAAAGGGCCTGCAGGAGGAACCACTTGCCGAGACCAAGGCCGAGCGCATGCTCGATCAGGCCGAAATAGGAAAGCTCGACCAGTTCCTCGCTCTGCTGCAGGAACTCGAAGAAACCGGCAGGCGCTCCGTTCACGTAGAGCACGGAAATGTTGACCCTCGGATCGTGGATTGCCGTTTTGAGTTCGGCATCGCTCATTCTGAGCCGGCTATACCAGTGCCAACGGGCTCCCACCTGACGGTGAAGGAATCGGTAGAAGGGCAGCGGAATTTCATGGGTCCGCATGATCGCCGTCTGGATATTCACCGGAACCGGCAGGCTGGCCTTCGGAGGCGATGTCATCTCCAGCGTCGTTACCGTAGCCGTGAGCGGTCCGTGTGCCGGTGTGGCGATCGGCTCGGCCGCGCCGGTAACGATCGGTGTTTCCGTCTCCGGCTTCGAACCCCATTCCGACCAGGATCCGTCGTAAAGCGAGTTGTCACTGTGGCCGATGGATTCCAGCGCGAGCGTGACGACCGCTGCCGTGACCCCGGACCCGCAACTCGTGACCACCGGCTGGGAAAGATCGATACCAGCGGTGGTGAAGATAGAACGGAGGGTCGCCAGGTCCTTGAGGTGACCGTTTTCAGAGAGAATGGAAGCAGGAACGCTGCGGGCGCCCGGCATGTGGCCGGAACGCATGCCGGCGCGGGGCTCGGCTTCCTCGCCGGTAAAGCGGCCGGTCGAGCGGGCGTCGGCGATCTGCCGTGAACCGGCGTCGACGATATCCAGCATCTGCGGGAAGGAGGTTACGCGCTTGCGATCGAAAGTGATTTCGAATGTGGCAGGTTTCGGTTCCGGCAGGTCGGTTTCCAGCGGCCGGCCCGTGGCCTTCCAGCCATCGATGCCGCCATCAAGCACGTAGACGGCCTGTGCGCCCATGACCCGAAACATCCACCAGACCCGCGGCGCGGAAAAGAAGCCCGGACCATCATAGACGACAATGGTGTCGGTGGCGGAAATGCCGAGCTTGCCGACTTCCTCGGCGAAATATGACGGTGTCGGAAGGGTGTGTGGAAGTCCGGTCGAATGGTCGGCAATGGCGTCCTGATCGAAGAACACCGCGCCCGGAATGTGGCCGGCGGCATATTCCGCCGCGCCGTTGCGGTTATGGGCCGGCAGATACCAGGAGGCATCGACAATTCGGAACTCCGGTGCGCCGAGCTGTTTTTCCACCCAGTCGGCGGACACGACGAAACGGCTTTTTTCCGCAGGCATGGTCTTCTCCCATATGATCTGTAGGTTTTGGCCCAGAGGTCAGGCTGAGGCGTCCGGTGCACCGAAGCGGATGCGAAACCGACGGTTTTCCTTGCCTTTTTTCTCGATCTTGGCGATGTGAATCGCCCCGACTTCCTGTGTTTCCGACACATGTGTGCCGCCGCAGGGCTGGCTGTCAACGCTGGAGTTTTCGCCGATGCAGACGAGGCTGACGCGCCCCATGCCAACAGGCGGACGGACGTTCTTCGACTTGACGATGCCGGGATTGGCGATCAGTTCCTCGTCGGTGATCCACTGCACGTAGATTGGATGATTTTCCTGGACGAGTCGCATCAGATCGGCCGTCACCTGACCCTTGTCGATGGTCTCCGACATGTCGAAATCCACTCGGCTCTCGTCTTCGCCGACGGCAGCTCCCGTGATGGGATAGGCACAGACGACGGACAGGAGATGACAGGCGGCATGCATGCGCATCAGCTTGTAGCGACGCGGCCAGTCGATATGCAGGACCAGCTTTTCGCCGACTAAGGGCAGGGCCTCTCCCTCGGCAAGCTGATGCAGAATGATGTCCTTGGTTTCACCGTGACGGGTGACCGCGACGGCGATCTTCGAGCCGTCGGCGCGCTCGAAGACGCCTGTATCCCCGGGCTGACCGCCCGAGGTTGCATAGAAACAGGTCTGGTCGAGCTCGACCGCGCCGCCTTCATGTACCGCCGTTACCACCGCTTCGCATGTCGAGAGATAGAAGTCGTCACGGTAGAGAGCGGTGGTCGGCATGAGATCACTCTGGAGATTCGAATGGCAACGGGAACTGTGCCTTGTGCCCGATCCAGCCCGGTGCCGGCAGGTTCTTGGAACGCAGGAAATCCGGGTTGAAGAGCTTCGACTGATAGCGGGTGCCATAGTCGCAAAGCACGGTCACAATGGTATGGCCCGGACCGAGGTCGCGCGCAAGCCTGATTGCACCGGCAATGTTGATGCCGGAGGAGCCGCCGAGGCACAACCCTTCATTTTCGACGAGGTCGAAGATGATCGGAAGGGCTTCCGCATCCGGGATCTGATAGGCGAAATCGGGTGTGAAGCCCTCAAGATTGGCGGTGATGCGGCCCTGGCCGATGCCCTCGGTGATCGAGGAGCCCGACGATTTTAACTCGCCGTTCTTGTAGTATTCATAAAGGGCGGCACCTTCCGGATCGGCAATGCCGATCTTCACCTCGGGCTTCAGGTTGCGCAGGCCGATGCCGGTGCCGGCCAGCGTACCGCCGGAGCCGACCGAGCAGATGAAGCCGTCCACTTCGCCATTGGTCTGTTCGAAGATTTCGCGGGAGGTGGTGGCGATATGCGCCTCGCGGTTCACCGCGTTGTCGAACTGGTTGGCCCAGATCGCGCCGTTCGGCTCGCTCTTGGCGAGTTGCTCGGCAAGGCGGCCGGAGAGCTTCACATAGTTGTTCGGGTTCTTGTAGGGAACGGCCGGTACCTCGACCAGTTCGGCGCCGAGCAGCTTCAGCGCATCCTTCTTTTCCTGGCTCTGGGTTTCCGGAATGACGATGACGGTGCGGTAGCCAAGCGCCTTCGCGACCAGTGTCAGGCCGATACCGGTATTGCCGGCCGTACCCTCGACGATTACGCCGCCCGGACGAAGCAGGCCGCGACGTTCCGCGTCACGGATGATGAAGAGCGCGGCGCGATCCTTCACCGACTGGCCGGGATTGAGGAACTCGGCCTTGCCCAGAATGGTGCAGCCGGTCGCCTGAGACGCAGCTTTCAGGCGGATAAGCGGCGTATTGCCGATGGCCTCGAGAACGGATGGATGAAATGACATGGGGGATCTGCCTTCTCTTTCACGGAAGATAGGGCCAAAACCCTTATCGGGTTTGGACCCTAGCGCATCGGCCTGAAAATCGGAATCGATTTCCGGAAAGCGCGATGCGTGACTTCAAGACCTTAGAGTGTAGTTCGCGCGTCCGAATGGACGCACGGCACTCTCAGTCGCGACTTTTCCGGCCACAAGCGCAGGAAGGCAAGAAAACACATTTCAACCGCCCTGCTGCTTCTGAAAAACCATGCCCGACTCACCGGTGATTCTCACCGAGGAGGGCGTGAAATGGTGGCCCGGCGTACCCCGATCTTTATTCCAGAGATTGATAGGCAGCCATCGCCATGCTGCGCGCCTTGCGATGATCGACGATCGGGAGGGGGTAGGTGTCGCCGAGCCGAACGCCTGCTTCGTTGAGGGCGGCCTGTGGCGCCTCGAACGGTTTGTGAATGTATCTGGCGTCGAGGCCGGCAAGTTCCGGCACGAACCGGCGCACGTAATCGCCGTCCGGGTCGAATTTTTCCCCCTGGGTGATCGGATTGAAAATGCGGAAGAAAGGGGCGGCATCCGCTCCCGATCCCGCTACCCATTGCCAGCTTGCGGCATTGGACGCCGGATCGGCATCGACCAGCGTATCGCGGAACCAGCGCTCGCCCTCCCGCCAGTCGATCAGCAGGTCCTTGATGAGGAAGGATGCCACGATCATGCGGACACGGTTGTGCATCGTGCCGTAGCGCCATAGTTCGCGCATTCCGGCATCGACGATCGGATAGCCGGTCCGGCCATGTGTCCAGCGATGGAACAGGTCCTGCGATCCAGACCAGGAGAACGCATCGAATCGCGGATTCCAGTTTTTCGTCGCAAGCTCCGGAAAATGGAAAAGCAGATGGTAGGAGAAGTCGCGCCAGGCCAGTTCCTTGCGGAAGTGGATGACGTCTTCGGCACTGACGGAAGCACCAAGGCCCCGCGTGGCATGCCAGACGTCCGCAGGTGAGATTTCGCCGAGCGACAGATGGGGTGAAAGTCTCGACGTGTTCGAACGGGCAGGGAAGTCGCGCCCGTGGCGATAGTCTCCGATACCGTTCTCGATGAACCTTGCGAGGCGTTCCTGAGCTCCCGCTTCGCCGGGTTGCCAGACATCCGCAAACTCCGCGGCCCAGTTGGGATGTGTCGGCAAAAGCTTCCAGTCTTCAATATTATCGCTGCCAGGCCATTTGGCCGGACAGGTAAGCGATGTCGGGGCGGGCACAGGCTCCGGAGGTTCGCCGGATGCTTCTAGCGCCCTCCAGAAAGGCGTGTAGGCACGATAGGGTGTTCCGCCGCCAGTCCTCAGCCGCGTCGGTTCGTGCAGCAACTGGCCGGAGAAGCTGCGAACCGTCAGTCCGTTCGTGGCGAGGGCTTCCTTGAGGGCTGTGTCGATCGCGACGCCGGGTGGATCGTAACGTCGATTCCAGTGGACCGCGTTCGCATTGGTGTCCGAAATCAAAGACGCCAGGACGGCTTCAGCGGGGCCGCTGCGCAAAACGAGATTGCTTCCGATATCCTTCAGCGACGCAGCTAACGCCAACAGGGAATGGTGCAGCCACCAGGCCTGTGCCGCTCCCAGCGGTCCGGTTCCCGTAGAGGCAGGCTCCAGAATGTAGACCGGAATGACCGGTCGCCCGCTTTCCACTGCGGTTGCCAAGGCAGGATTGTCACGAAGTCTGAGGTCCTTGCGGAACCAGACGATGATCGGCGACCGGCTGAGGGATGTCATGAAGATATGGCCCGAATTTGCTGCGTCAAAACCACTCTACGCCGGAAGTGCCGTAGAAGATTAGCGTTATATGCGGCTTCTTGCATGCAACGTCGCGGGAGTACTGCAGTTCACGGGTCAGATAGTGTTTAGTCTCTTGCAGATGCTTGAACAGGTGGGTTGTCCTGAATGGAAAACGGGCAGGCCGCCAGCGGTCCTGCCCGTCATGTTCGATTCTCAAAATGGCAGATTGTGGTGGTGTCAGGCCGTGGCTACAGCGGCGGCCGTCAGACGCGCCGTTCTTACCTGTTGATCGCCGATCAGTTTCATGATTTCCACCGCGCTTTCGCGGACATAGAGTCTGTGCAGCTTTTCGGCGACGGGAGCCGTCGTCAGCAGGCAGGTGTATTTTTCCCGCTCATACCAGCGGAAGTCCACCACATTGTCCATGTTCACGAAGAAGGGGAAACCGTCCCCGTCATGAAGCTGGAGCCACATATATTCTCTCTCCTGATCACAATATTATGGCCGCTTGATATCAGGCAAAAATGAAGAGCGGGTTTCGCTGCCCGGAAAGATCTCGGATTGTGATGGGACTGCCGCTGGATTTTTTTCAGGTGTCTGGGCGAAAGGGTAGCCGAAATTTAGTCCAAACGAAAAAGGAGAAGGCCGGAGTGTCGCCGCCCGTGGTTTTGCGCTGTTACGCAGGACATTGAAAATGCAAAAGAAAAAGGCCTGTGCATTTCTGCGCAGGCCTTGAATTCTTTGGCTCCCCGGGTCGGATTCGAACCGACGACCTATCGATTAACAGTCGAGTGCTCTACCGCTGAGCTACCAGGGAACAACCGCTCGCCGCGGTGTGAGTGGGCTAATACAAATGCCTGTTCGATTTGCCAAGCGGTTTTTTGAAAAAAAATGTGACAAGCTTGCATATTTTTTCTCCGCCCCCATCTTTTGCGCAGTGCCTTTGGGCGCGTTTTTCCATGAATCCAAAGGGTTTCGAATGGCCGGCAAGGGAAAATACCGCATCGATGGCGACCGTGGAAAACTTGTGCTCGGTCGTTTCGAGCTGCCGTTCCCCCGGTCCCGGTCGGGGCGCATCATTACCGGCTCGCTGTTGATCGGCGGCGGCTTCCTCGGATTCTTGCCCGTGCTCGGATTCTGGATGGTACCGCTCGGCCTGCTGGTGCTCTCCCACGACCTTCCCTCCGTTCGGAGAAAAAGACGGCGCGTGGCGATCTGGTGGCGGAAACGTTACCCACAGGTGAACCGGGCAGGGCGGGGCTGATGCCCGTCGCGCATGAACGGGCGTGTCGCTCCGGTCGATTGCCCTCTTGCGACGGTCTCATCGGCGTCGTGTCTGTTTCGAACAATTAAAAAGTAGATTTCGGAAAATCCCTCTTGCGGTTTCCCGGCATCCCGTCTAAATCCGCGCCACCACACGCTTTTAAGTTTGGAATGGCCTCGTGGCGGAGTGGTTACGCAGAGGACTGCAAATCCTTGCACCCCGGTTCGATTCCGGGCGAGGCCTCCATCTCCTTCCTTATTGATTACTTTATGCCGATCCGCACAAAGTTGGACGATCTCGGCGGATTGCGCCTTTCATGCAATGGATTAGAGCATGAAGCCTCCAGCAAGGAGGAACCTGATCATGCGTCGCCATTTCATGCCCGCCATCGCCGCTCTGTGCATTTTCTCTGTCGCTCCGGCTCTGGCCGGCAATCTCAACGTGACGCTGGAGAACGAAACCGAAGGCATGATCGTGAAGTTCTTTGCCTCTCCGGCAAATGGCAAGGGCCAGCGCCTCGAGTTGCTGAACAAGCATGGTCTCGGCAAGGGCAAATCTCGAACGCTCACTCTCGTCGGCGGAAGTGATGTCTGTGAGTACCGTGTCAGGGCGGTGTTCGAGGATAGCGCCGAATATCAGGATGTCTCTGACAAGATCGATTTCTGCGAGGTCGACACCTATACGATCGAGGATTGATGAGGGCCGGGTGCCGGCTCCGCGGGGCGTGCCGTGCTGAGCGGTCTCCTCGTCCTCGGGTGTCGCTCATGCATCTCTGTGCCCGAGAAACGCATGCGGCACTGCGCAATGTCTTGAAAGCCGCGGCGGCTCCAATTAAGACACTCGTGACGCAACGCGGCCGGATATGGGGCGACAGGAAATGATGGACTTCGAAGCAGCACGCATCAAGATGGTGGACAACCAGATTCGCACGACCGACGTGACGTCGCATTCCGTGCTGACGGCATTCCTGACGGTGCCGCGCGAAGCTTTCGTTCCCGCCAATCTGAAGCTTCTTGCCTATATCGATGAAGACATGCAGATCGCGCCGGCAGCCAACGGCCGTCCCGCCCGTTACATCATGGAGCCGTCGCCGCTTGCCAAGCTCCTGCAGCTTGGCGCGATCACCAAGGATGACCTCGTACTCGAGATCGGCTGCGGAACTGGCTATGCGGCCGCAGTTCTTTCGCTGGTGGCCGGTTCGGTCGTCGCGGTCGAAAGCGACGAGGCGCTGGCAGCATCCGCCACGGAAAAGCTCTCGGAACTCGGCTATGACAACGTTGCCGTCGTCACTGGCGATATGGAAAAGGGTTATGCTGCCGAGGCGCCTTATGACGTGATCTTCATCAACGGTTCCGTCGAGGAAGTACCGGAAGGCCTGTTTTCCCAGCTTCGCGAAGGCGGGCGCCTGGTCGCCGTCGTCGGATACGGCAACGCCTCCCGGGCGCGCCTCTATGTCCGCACCGGAAAATCCTATTCCTATAACGATTACTTCAACACCGCGGTTCGACCGTTGCCGGGCTTCCGCAAGGCCGAAGAATTCGTTTTCTAATCGATCTACCCCCCGATTCTTCGGGGGGCTCCTCCCTTCGGGCGATTGATTTAGTCAAAACTGAATGAGAATGTTGCCGTTGCGCAACGATGTCTGTGTTTCTCCCTTATGAGGACGGTGGTCTTGTTGCAGTCGAGGCGGCAGCAGGTCATCTAATGTACGGAAAGCGTTGAAGCTTCACGGACGTGCTGCCGGTCTAAAACACCGGCGCGGAGTGGGGATATTCCGTCGGCCGTTCTTAGTTGGGGAGTGGAATATGTCGTTCATCCGGAAAACTGCGCTCGCTTCCGTTGTTCTGCCTGTGCTTTTGATGCCGATCGCGCCTGTGACGGCGTCCGCCGAGAGCCTCTACGGGGCCATGGCCAAGGCTTATGAGAACAACCCGGATCTCAACGCCGCCCGCGCGGCATTGCGCGCGACCGACGAAAACGTCACCATTGCCAAGGCCGGCATGCGGCCGCAGGTCGCCGCGACGGCCACCGCAAGCGCCGTCAACGTTTCCAATATCAGCGGCGGGATTCCTGATTATGGTTACAACAACCAGACGGTTGGCATTTCCATTACCCAGCAGATCTTCGACGGTTTCCAGACCCTGAACAATGTCCGGGCCGCCGAATCCGGCGTTTTCGCCAATCGCGAAAGCCTTCGCGCCAATGAAATCTCTATCCTGCTCGCGGCCGTGCAGTCCTATGCCAATGTGGCTCGCGACCAGCAGATCGTCGTTATCCGCAAGCAGAACCTGGCGTTCCTGCAGGAGCAGTTGAACGCCGCCAATGCCCGTCTGCAGGTGGGCGAGGGCACACGTACCGACGTCAGTCAGGCCGAGGCGCAGCTTGCCGGTTCGCAGGCCCTGCTTTCCGCGGCCGTGGCCGAATTCAAGCAGAGCGAGGCGACCTATCTGCAGATCGTCGGCGTGGCACCGAGCGGCATCAAGCAACCTTCACCGGCAAGCAAGGCCCTGCCTCCGAATCTCGATGCCGCCGTCCAGATCGGCATTCGCGAGCATCCCTCGGTTCTGGCGGCGCTCCACGCCGTCAATGCTGCCGGCTACCAGGTAAAGTCCGCCGAAGGCAGTCTTCTGCCGGGCGTTGTGATCCAGGGAAATGTCGGGCGGAACTGGACCAATGAACCGTCGACCGGCGGTGATAGTCCGGACAACAGCGTGGCCAGTGTCTCGGCGCAGTTGAAGATCCCGATCTATCAGGGCGGTGCCGAATACGGCCAGATCCGCAAGGCGAAGGAAACCTTGGGCGAGCAGAGGATACTGGTTGATTCCGCCCGCGCGGAGGTGGTCCAGCAGATTACCGCGGCCTATGCGCAGATGGAGGCGGCAACCGCCGCAATTTCTGCTGCCCGCAAGCAGATTTCCGCCGCCAATCTTGCGCTGCAGGGCGTCATCGAAGAGCGCAATGTCGGCCAGAAGACGACGCTCGACGTTCTCAATGCCCAGCAGACAGTGCTTGAGGCGAAGGAAAGCTTGGTCGGCTATCAGCGCAATGCCGTGGTCGCCAGCTACGCGGTCCTTGCGGCATCGGGCCGCCTGACGGTTCAGAGCCAGGGCCTTGAAGTCGCGGAATATCGCGCCGAAGAGCACTATGAGGCCGTCAAGGACGCATGGTTTGGCTTGCGTACGCCGGACGGCCGCTGAGCGTTCACGGAAATCTGTCCGAAGAAAGCTGTGCATCAGCACCATTTCCCGGCGCAACCGTGATTTTTTTCCCCGTAGGCGTATCCTAAGGTGAACGCGAATCAGTTTGCTGCGCATGCGATACTGCGCTGCAGCAGGCGGTCAAATACGGGACCAACGGGGATGAATATGGCTCAGCCAAATGTAGCGCGTGAACCGTCCATGGAAGAAATTCTGGCCTCGATCCGCCGGATCATAGAAAGCAATGATCCGGGCGGCGACAAGGCCATGTCCGGCTCCCTGCCGCCGGTTTATGGTGGCGAAGAGGACGAGATGGACGACACGGTTCATCTGACGGTGGAAGACGATCTGTCCTACGCTGCTGCGGATATTGTTCCTGCCAACGATGCGGGCATGCCGGTCCAGCAATCGGCAGAATCCTACGCTGCCCAGCCTGCTCCCGTTGAAAAGGTTCAGGCCAAGAATATTTCTCTTGCCGATCTCGCTGCGCGCGTCCGTTCGGCATCCGAGCGTGCCGACCGCATGGCTCCGGTAGAGCAGGCGCCGCAGCAGGCCGCAGCCTTTCGCGCCGAAAGCCCGGTCATGACGAGCCGCATGGCGGAACTGCGTGCGGCTCCTGCCCGCCCCATGGAGCCCCAGTTTGCCCGCGCCGTCGTGGTGCCTGCAGAAACCGTAGCCGTCGACCCGGCTCCGGTCGCGCTCGACACCGCAGCTTTCGAAGCTGCGGCAATTGCCGATGTCGAGGCCGCAACGGCTGCTGCTCCGATTTTCGCAGAGCCGGCAATGCCCGAGGTCCAGGCTCCGGTCGCTGCCGGTTTCAACGCCCTCGTTTCCGCCGCCACCGTGGAGCAGGTTTCCCGTTCCTTCGGTGAGCTTGCGGCAGCTATCGACGGCCAGCAGCGTCGTTCGCTGGACGAGATGGCCGAGGAGGTGCTGCGCCCCATGCTGCAGGAATGGCTGGACGATAATCTTCCCACGCTGGTCGAACGTCTGGTACGCGAGGAAATCGAACGCGTGGCCCGCGGACCGCGTCGCTAATTCCTTTTTCGCCGGGTTAAGGGACATGGCCGCTCCGGCAACCGGGGCGGCTTTCTTGTTGACTCGGGGTCGGCCATCCTATTTACAACCCAACAAGAAAAACCTCGAAGTCTGGTCAGAAAATGCTCGAAAAGACCTACGATTCAACCACAGTCGAACCGAAGATCGCCAAGGCATGGGAAGAGGCCGACGCCTTTCGCGCCGGTGCCAACGCCAAGCCGGGCGAGGACACTTTCACCATCGTGATTCCGCCGCCGAACGTGACCGGTTCGCTGCACATGGGCCATGCGCTGAACAACACGCTTCAGGACATCATGATCCGCTTCGAGCGGATGCGTGGCAAGGACGTGCTGTGGCAGCCGGGTATGGACCATGCCGGCATCGCCACCCAGATGGTCGTCGAGCGCAAGCTCATGGAACAGCAGCTTCCGGGCCGTCGCGAGATGGGCCGCGAGGCCTTCGTCGAGAAGGTCTGGGAATGGAAGGCTGAATCCGGCGGTCTGATCTTCAATCAGCTGCGGCGCCTCGGCGCATCGTGCGATTGGTCGCGCGAACGCTTCACCATGGACGAAGGTCTGTCAGAGGCCGTGCTCGAGGTTTTCGTCACGCTTTACAAGCAGGGCCTGCTCTACAAGGACAAGCGTCTCGTAAACTGGGATCCGAAGCTCCTGACCGCGATTTCCGACCTTGAGGTCGAGCAGGTCGAGGTCAACGGCAATCTGTGGCATCTGCGCTACCCGCTGGAAGAAGGCGTTACTTACGAACACCCGATTGCCTTCGACGAAGAGGGTAAGCCGACGGAGTTCGAAACGCGAGACTATCTGGTCGTCGCGACGACTCGTCCGGAAACCATGCTGGGCGATACCGGCGTTGCCGTTCATCCAGACGATGCGCGCTACGCGTCGATCGTCGGCAAGCATGTCGTCTTGCCGATCGTCGGTCGCAAGATCCCGATCGTCGCCGACGAGTATCCGGACCCGACCGCCGGCACCGGCGCCGTCAAGATGACGCCTGCACACGATTTCAACGACTTCGATGTCGGCAAGCGCACCGGTCTCCGGATGATCAGCGTCCTGAATGTCGATGCAACCGTCACCATCACGGACAATGACGATTTCCTCGAAGGCCTGACGCCGACTCGCGAGCAGCAGGAAGTCTGGGAAACGCTACAGGGGCAGGATCGCTTCCATGCCCGCAAGCGCATCGTTGATATCCTTGAGGCGGAAGGTCTGCTCGACAAGATCGAGCCGCACAAGCACATGGTTCCCCATGGCGACCGCGGTGGCGTGCCGATCGAGCCGCGCTTGACGGAACAGTGGTATGTCGATGCCAAGACGCTGGCCAAGCCCGCGATCGAGAGCGTTCGCGAAGGCCGTACCAAGTTCGTTCCGAAGAATTGGGACAAGACCTATTACGAGTGGATGGAAAACATCCAGCCGTGGTGCGTCTCCCGGCAGCTCTGGTGGGGACACCAAATTCCTGCCTGGTACGGTCCGGACGGTCAGGTCTTCGTTGAGAAGTCCGAGGAAGAAGCGCTCGACGCTGCCGTCCAGCACTATCTCGCCCATGAAGGTCCGTGGAAGGCCTGGGTTCAGGAGCGGCTTGAAAACTTCGCGCCGGGCGAAATCCTGACGCGTGACGAGGATGTTCTCGATACCTGGTTCTCTTCTGCGCTCTGGCCGTTCTCGACGCTCGGCTGGCCGGGCGATACGCCGGAGCTTGCCAAATATTACCCGACCGACGTGCTCGTCACCGGATTCGACATCATCTTCTTCTGGGTCGCCCGCATGATGATGATGGGCCTTCATTTCATGAAGGACGAAGACGGCAATCCCGTCGAGCCGTTCCACACGGTTTATGTCCACGCGCTGGTCCGCGACAAGAACGGCCAGAAGATGTCGAAGTCCAAGGGCAACGTCATCGATCCGCTGGAGCTGATCGACGAATACGGCGCAGATGCCTTGCGCTTCACGCTCGCCATCATGGCGGCGCAGGGTCGTGACGTGAAGCTCGATCCGGCTCGTATCGCCGGCTACCGCAACTTCGGCACCAAGCTGTGGAACGCAACGCGTTTTGCCGAGATGAACGGTGTTGCCAACGATCCGCACTTCCTGCCGGAAACGACGACGCTGACCATCAACCGCTGGATCCTGACGGAACTTGCACGCACCGAGCGCGAAGTGACCGAGAGCATCGCCACCTTCCGCTTCAACGATGCGGCAGGCGCTCTTTACCGCTTTGTCTGGAACAGCTTCTGCGACTGGTATCTGGAGCTGTTGAAGCCGGTCTTCGCCAGCGACGACGCTGCGGCAAAGGCCGAGGCTCAGGCCTGCGCGGCCTATGTGCTCGACGAGACCTACAAGCTGCTGCACCCCTTCATGCCCTTCATGACGGAAGAGCTTTGGGCGCATACGGCAGGCGAGGGCAAGGCGCGCGACATGCTGCTTTGCCATGCCGACTGGCCGACGCCGACCTTTATCGACGACAGCGCCGCTGCCGACATCAACTGGCTGATCGATCTCGTCACCGGCATCCGTTCGGTCCGCGCCGAAATGAACGTTCCGCCGGCCGCCGTTGCGCCGCTGGTCGTGGTCGGTTCGAATGGCGTTACGCGTGAACGTCTTGCCCGCCACGAAGCCTCGATCAAGCGCCTTGCCCGAGTCGAGAGCATTGCTCTTGCCAGCGAGGCTCCGAAGGGAGCTGCACAGATCGTTGTCGGTGAGGCGACCGCCTGCCTGCCGCTTGGTTCGCTCATCGATCTCTCCGCTGAGAAGGCCCGTCTCGAAAAGGCGATCGGCAAGGTGGAACAGGAGAAGTCGCGTATCGCGTCCAAGCTCGCCAACGAGAAGTTCGTGGCGAACGCCAATCCGGAGGTCGTTGCGGCAGAACGCGAGCGCTTCGCCGAGCTTGAGGTACAGCGGGCCAGCCTGGAAACCGCACTGAAGCGGGTTGCCGAAGCCGGTTGACGACCAGCCAGCAGCGAATCTTTTTGCTGCGGCGCTTCCTTGTAGTCTGCGTTTTTTGCTGGTTTTTCAGGGGTATTATGATGCTGCTCTGCAACAGGCAGAGCAGCATTTTTCATGTCGGAATGGTCTCGGAGCGGGATTGTGATGAAAGGCACAGTATTTTTCAGCTGTGTCGCCGCTGCAACAAGTTCAGTGAGATTTGGAATTTTGTTTCTGAATATTGCGGATATTTTACAGTTTTTAGCAAAAATATCTGAAGAAAATGACTTCTTACGTTAAGGTAAGAAAATTTACGTAAGAAATGCAAGGTGCCTCACTCGTTCTGGTGAGGTGTCGTTAGATTGTTATTACCCCTCTGCTCGCTAAAATGGGCTTCTTAGTGTTTGCCAGGAGTGGGGAGACAGATGGCAACTAAACTCATGAAACGAACCTTGCTTTGCCTTTTGAGCGCCGCGGCCTTTGCCGGTGCGGCCAATGCAGGCGGTTTTTCACGCGGCGAAGCTGATACCGACATTCTCTATGAGGACGGGACTGTCGTTATCCGCTCGGGCGCAACCTGGGTATCGCCGCAGCGTGAGTTCGAGACCACGGGAGGGGTCGCGAACGACGATGGCGTGTTCTCGGATGCCTACTGGATTCCGAGCGTCGCGATGAAGGTGAAGCTGCATGACCGTCTGGCTTGCGCATTCACCTATACCCAACCCTTCGGTGCGGACTCGAACTACGGTCCGGATGCACAGGTCGCCGCTTTGCTGAACGGCAACAATCCATATGGCTACAAGGGCTTCGACACCAACGAATATGCGGCAACCTGTGACGTGAATTTCGATGCCGGTCGAGGCGTCGTGCACGTTCTCGGCGGTGGCTTCATTCAGGACTTCAGCTACACCGCCCACAACGTCGCAAATGATTATAACGCACTGTTGCCGCCGGCAGCACGCAACCGCGGCGGCACGTTGTACCTCGATGACAGCGGTTCCTATGGCTATCGCCTTGGTGCTGCCTATGAAATCAAGGAATACGCCCTGCGCGTCCAGTTGATGTACCGCTCGCAGATCGATCACGAGACCGACAGCGGTTCCTATGATCTGGACGTCGCTCCGATCTCGCGCATTGCCAGCGGCTACGGCTCTCTGCCGCAGTCCCTGAAGCTCAGCGTTCAGTCGGGCGTGGCACCGGGCTGGTTGGTCTACGGCTCCGTCAAGTGGACCGACTGGAGCGTACTCGATGCGCTGAACTACAACATCGCCGGGACCCCCTATCAGGATATCTACAACTGGCAGGATGGCTGGACCATCCAGGCCGGCGTAGCGCATGCCTTCACCGAGAAAGTTGCCGGTACCATCAACCTCACCTGGGACAAGGGTGTTGGCACTGGTGCCGATATCATGACCGACACCTGGACGATTGCTGCCGGTACGGCGATCAAGGCGGGTCCGGGTGAACTGCGCTTCGGTGCGGGCATCAGCTACATGACCGCAGGCAGCCAGTCTGTCGCGAAGGGTGCCACCTACAACGCGACGGCGGATGGCGACTGGGCCTACGCCGTGTCCGGTTCCTACCGAATTTCCTTCTGACGTCGACGTTCTGGCGAAAATATTCGAAAAGCCCGGTTCAGTCCGGGCTTTTTGTCTTTTGGGCGTTATCGGATCTGTGATGAAACTGCAACAGTTGGCCAATCCTTCTTTTTGGCGCGCAGCCCTGCCAATTTTGTCCATTTCCCGCCACAAACGAAGCGCAGCGATGGTCTCAAGAGACGGCGAGAGCGTTTCTCGGTGGGCGTAGCGTGAGTGAAGAATGGGGCAAGTGAGCGGGGAATACCCTCAGAATTCAGCCATCGTTGCGGGGACAGCGTGGCGTGACGTCGAAATCTCGGGATGGAGGCTACGTTGCGATGCGGCAGTCGCAGTCTTGCCAGAAAGGGCTCGTAGTGTTGCTGAGGTTGAATTCGATGCGGGCGCCGGAGATGGCGCCGGATACATTGAGTTGCGACTCGGCGATGAACTTGGTGTTCATGCTTTCGCGCTAAATCGTTCCAATGATGCAGCCGGTCCTTCGGTATCGAACGAGCGGATGGGCTGATGTCGTCGGTTTTGTGGAAGAAATACGGAATTATGTTCAATTCTGACTGGAAGTCTCCGGCGACATTGCTTCTTGCGGCAGCTCTGTTTCTTGCTGCGGGCAATTCCGGGAATGCATTCGATATCAACTCCGGCGTGAGTAAGGAATCCGGTCCCTTCGACCTCTTCAAGTTCGGCTTCAAGGCCTACAAGAACGGACAGAAGCAGGAGGCTGTTGAGGCCTATCGTTACGCTGCCGAAAAGGGCCACACCGGTTCGCGCTGGGCTCTTGCCAACATGTATGCCGATGGCGACGGCGTGGTCGAGAATGATTTCGAAGCCTTCAAGATCTATTCGGAAATCGCTAGCGAAGGCGTCGAACCCGGCTCGGAAGACACCGGCTTCTTCGTCAACGCCCTGCTGTCGCTCGCTCGCTATTATCGTCAGGGCATTCCTGGCAGTCCGGTGCAGATCGATCTTTCCCAAGCCCGCCAGCTCTATTTCCAGGCAGCCTCGACCTTCGGCGTGCCTGAGGCGCAGTTCCAGCTTGCCCGCATGATTCTGGCGGGCGAAGGCGGCAAGACGAATGTCCAGCAGGCCAAGAAATGGCTGAACCTGGCCCGTAAGAGCGGCCATGCCGGCGCTATGTCGGTTTTCGGCAATGTGCTCTTCCAGGAGGGACAGACGGTGCGTGGTCTGGCTTTCCTGACAGCTGCCGTGGAGAGGTGTCCACCGAAGGATTGCGGCTGGATGCAGGACCTTCAGGAACAGGCCTTCTCTCTGGCCAGCGAAGACGACCGTCGCGTCGCCGTGGCGCTCGCCCCTCAGGTTTACAGTCAGAACGAGTAATCACACCTCAGCGTGAGGACTGTGTGCGGGCATTTCCGGCCCGCCAAACAAGCGATTCCGATTTTCAGGCAAAATCGAAGATGGCCGTGACCGGAACATGATCCGACGGCTTTTCCCACGACCTTACGTGTTTCTCGATCGAGGCGGAGAGAAGGCGGTCATTCGCCTCGGGCGACAGCATCAGGTGGTCGATGCGGATGCCGTTGTTTTTCTGCCAGGCGCCGGCCTGATAATCCCAGAACGAGTAGAGCAGGGGGTCGTCGCTTGTCGCTCGCACGGCGTCTGTCAGGCCAAGGTTTTCGAGGCGGCGGAAAGATGCGCGCGTCGCCGGCAGGAAAAGGGCATCCGTTTCCCACTGCCTGGGATCGCGGCAATCGTGCGGTTCGGGAATGACATTGTAGTCACCCGCCAGAATGAACGGTTCTTCCAAGGTCAGCCGGCTCTCGGCGAATGCCTTCAGGCGCTCCATCCATGCGAGCTTGTAGGGATACTTGACCGGATCGTCAGGCGGATTGCCGTTCGGCAGATAAAGGGAGGCCACCCGGACCACACCGCCTGTAACCGAGAAAACGCCTTCGATGAAACGGGCCTGCTCATCGGTGTCGTCGCCGGGCAGGCCGCGATTGACTTCGTCGGGCTTGCTTTTCGACAGGAGCGCCACGCCGTTGAAACCCTTCTGCCCATGGGTTTCGACGTGATAGCCGAGGGCCTCGATCTCAAGGCGAGGGAAACCCTCGTCCACCGACTTGATTTCCTGCAGGCAGACGATGTCGGGAGCCGAGCTTTCGAGCCACTGGACGAGATTGGCTATCCTGGCCTTTACGCCATTGATGTTCCAGGTGGCTATTTTCATAAGACTATACCGAGAAGCTGGTGCCGCAGCCGCAGCTTGCGACCGCATTGGGGTTCTTGATCTGGAACGACTGGCCGAGCAGGTTGTCGACGAAATCGACCTCCGATCCGGTCATGTAGGCGATCGACATCGAATCGATCAGCAGCGTCGCGCCGTCCTTGGTCACGACGATGTCGTCGTCCTGCGGGCCCTTGTCCAGTTCGAACTTGTAGGAAAAGCCGGAACAGCCGCCGCCTTCCACCGAAATGCGCAATGCGCTCTTGTCGGCTTCGCTGGCGACGATTGCGGCGATGCGCTTGGCAGCAGCATCGGAAATGGTAACGGTTTCATCCATGGTCTATGTCCTCCTGACGGGTTCAAGGCCCGCGGGTTGGCAACCGGAAACGGAGGAGCTTCAAACGCGGGACACGAAAGATTGAGACTTTCGCGAAGGGGAATGAAGCTTATGTATCCGACATTCGCTAAACTCAGCCTTGCCGGCTGATTTGCTATAGGTATGAAGGCTGCGCAATGGCGTCAATGGGCTGCAGGCAGGACAAGCAATGACGATTGACAGAAGTGCCCTTGGTTTCGGCTCCGGCGAGAGGGCGGTCTATGCGACTGACCCCTGGACGACTCGGGGCCGTTTGTTCCCGGAAGGCGGAAGCCCCACGCGTTCCGATTTCCAGCGCGACCGCGACCGCATCGTCCATACCACCGCCTTTCGTCGCCTGAAGCACAAGACTCAGGTCTTCATCGGACCTGACGGCGATCATTATCGTACGCGGCTCACCCATACGATCGAGGTGGCGCAGGTAGCCCGCGCACTCGCCCGTGCGCTGAAGCTTGACGAAGATCTCGCAGAGGGCGTGGCGCTGGTCCACGATTTCGGCCATACGCCTTTCGGTCATACCGGAGAGGATGCGCTCGACGAGGTGCTGAAGCCCTATGGCGGCTTCGATCACAATGCCCAGTCGCTGCGCATCGTCACCAAGCTGGAGCGGCGTTACGCCGAGTTCGACGGCCTTAACCTGACCTGGGAAACGCTCGAAGGACTGGTGAAGCACAACGGTCCGTTGTTGACCCGGGACGGCGAGGGGACCCGAGGCCCCGTGTCGCAGCCGATACTCGACTATTGCGAGATCCACGATCTGGAACTTGCAAGCTATGCCGGTCTGGAGGCCCAGGTTGCGGCTATCGCCGACGACATCGCCTATAACACCCATGATATCGACGATGGCCTGCGCTCGGGCTACCTGACCTTCGAAATGCTGGAAGACGTGCCCTTCCTCGCCGGCCTGATGCGGGAGGTGCGCGATCGCTACCCGCATCTCGATGAGGATCGTTTTACCCACGAGATCATGCGCCGGCAGATCACCCGCATGGTCGAGGACGTGATCGGTGTCGCGCAGGAGCGGTTGAAGGCCGTGCGGCCGATGAGTGCGGCGGACGTGCGCGCCGCCGATCGCACGATCGCCACCTTCTCGGACGAAATGGCCGCGACCGACCGGCAGATCAAGAAGCTGCTGTTCAGCCGTATCTACCGCCACCCCGACATCATGCGCATCCGTGCAGGTGCGGCGCAGATCGTCACCGATCTCTTCCGCGCCTACATGACGGATCCTAGCCTGATGAAGAGCCACTATTGGGTGGATCACATCGCCGGTCTCAATTCGCAGGCGAGGGCGCGCCATGTCGGTGACTATCTCGCGGGCATGACGGATACCTATGCGCTGCGTACCCACAGGGAGTTGTTTGACCACACTCCCGATTTGCGATAGGCACCCCCTCGATTTCTTTCAATTTGCCAGGCCTCCCGGTCGAGCGCCTGCGTCAGGTAAACGTCATGAACCTCTTCGCCGATTTCGAAACGAGAATTAAGAACGCCCTCGAACAGATCGACAGCATCAAGGAAAAGCGTTCAACCCTCGATTTCAGCCGCATCGTCGTCGAGCCGCCGCGCGACTCGAGCCACGGCGATGCCGCGACCAATGCCGCCATGGTTCTGGCCAAGGGCATCGGCACCAATCCTCGCGCACTGGCCGAAGTGATCGGAGACAAGCTGAAGGAGGACGCCGACATCACCGACGTGACTGTCGCCGGCCCCGGCTTCATCAACATCCGCCTGTCTACCGGCTACTGGCAGCGTCTGCTGTCGACGGTGATCACGGAAGGTACGGATTTCGGCCGCTCATCGCTCGGCAAGGGCCGCAAGGTCAATGTCGAATACGTATCCGCCAATCCGACGGGGCCGATGCATGTCGGCCATTGCCGCGGCGCTGTCGTTGGCGACGCGCTGGCCAATCTTCTGGCCTTCGCCGGTTTCGAGGTCGATAAGGAATACTACATCAACGACGCCGGCGCCCAGATCGACGTGCTGGCCCGGTCCGTCTTCCTGCGTTATCGCGAAGCGCTTGGCGAGGAGATAGGCGAAATCCCGTCCGGTCTTTATCCGGGCGATTATCTCGTCCCGGTCGGGCAGGCGCTGGCTCAGGAATATGGTGTGAAATTGCACCAGATGCCCGAGGAAGACTGGATGGCGATCGTCAAGGAACGCGCCATCGACGCGATGATGGTCATGATTCGCGAGGATCTCGCGACGCTGAACGTCCACCACGGTATCTTCTTCTCCGAACGTACGCTGCACGCCAACGGTGCCGCCAAGATCCGCACCGCGATCAATGACCTGACCTTCAAGGGACATGTCTATCGCGGCACGCTGCCGCCGCCGAAGGGCCAGCTGCCGGAAGACTGGGAAGACCGCGAGCAGACGCTGTTTCGCTCCACGGAGGTTGGTGACGATATCGACCGTCCGCTGATGAAGTCGGACGGCAGCTACACCTATTTCGCCGCCGACGTCGCCTACTTCAAGGACAAGTTCGATCGCGGTTATTCCGAGATGATCTATGTGCTCGGCGCCGACCATGGCGGCTACGTCAAGCGTCTGGAAGCGGTCAATCGCGCCGTCTCGGAAGGCAAGTCGAAGCTCACCGTGCTGCTGTGCCAGCTCGTCAAGCTCTACCGTGAAGGTGAGCCGGTGAAGATGTCCAAACGTTCGGGCGACTTCGTGACCCTGCGTGACGTCGTGGAAGAGGTAGGCCGCGATCCGGTCCGCTTCATGATGCTCTATCGCAAGAATTCCGAGCCGCTGGACTTCGACTTCGCAAAGGTGACCGAACAGTCCAAGGATAATCCGGTCTTCTACGTGCAGTATGCCCATGCCCGCTGCATGTCGGTCTTCCGGCAGGCGCGTGAAGCTTTCCCGGATCTGGACATCGACGGTCTCGATTTTGCCTCTGCCGTGAAAGGCCAGATCAACGATCCTGCCGAGCTGCAGCTTATCGCCAAACTCGCCGAATATCCCCGGATTATTGAGGCTGCAGCCCAGTCTCAGGAGCCTCACAGGCTTGCTTTTTATCTCTACGATCTGGCAAGTTCTTTCCATGCTCACTGGAACAAGGGCAAGGATTCGCCCGAATTACGTTTTGTTAACGATAAACATCGACAATTGAGCATCGCCAGGCTTGGGCTGGTGCATGCTGTCGCCTCTGTTCTGAAGTCCGGATTGTCCATAACTGGCACTGAAGCTCCGGTAGAAATGCGATAGTATCGTCACCATTTCCCCACATTGCACTGGCAAGCGTTTTGTCGCGTAAGTGAGTGGAAGTTGTAATGGTACAAAAGCAAGCAGCCTACAGCAGCCGATATGGCAATGACAGCTTTGCGGACGACGATCCGTTGGCTGAGCTTGCTCGTATCGTCGGCTTCGAGCCGGCGGAGCCTCAGGTGTCCGCCCCGGCAGCGCGCGTGTCTCCGTCCGACGAAGATCACTTCAATCTTGAAGACGAACTGCTGCGCGAATTTGAGGTCTATGATGCTCCGCAGCCGGTAGAGCCGGCTGTCGTGCGGGCCGAAGAGGCGCCGGCGGTCCCGTCGGCTCCCCGCGTGGAAGATACGTATCGCGAGCCGGAAGTCTCTCCGTCCTACTCTGCTCCCGAACCCTCTTATGATAGTTATCGCGAAGAGCCGTCCTTCGACGTCGATCTGGCCGATGAGCTTGAGCTTGCGGTTTCCGAGCCGGAAGAGGAGGCTTACTGGCAGCGGGTCGCTCCCGTAGCGGCTCCAGCTCCTGTAGCAGTTTCGGCGCCGGAGACGGAAACTGCCTCTCGCTTCCGTCTTCCTCTCGCCAATTTTTCGACGGCCCCGCCGGTGTCCGCCGCGCGCAATGTGCAGCCGGTCGAGCCTGTTGTCTCGGTCCCATCGCAGACGGTTGCTGCGGCCAGGGCCGACGAGGGCGATTTCGCGCTCGACGATTTCTCGCTGGAAGCCGAGCTACCGGCTGAGGATTTCGACTGGTCTCCGGCCTCGCAGGTCGCCTCATCCGTCGCAGAGCCGGTAAAGGCTGATGCCAGGGTCGATGATTTCTTCGGTTTCGACGACTTGATTGCGGAAGCGGATGGCGGAAGGGCACCTGTTGCGCAATCCGCGCCGGTGCCTCCTGCCGCACCCGTTGCGCGCGCCGAACCGTCGTTCACCTTTTCCTTTGCCGACGAATTGGCCGCCGGCGAGGCAAAGGCGCCGGCACCGGTCTCTCAGGTATCGTTCAGCTCTCAACCTGCCGCAGCGCCGGTGGTGTCGTCGCCTGTACGTCAGGCCATCGAAGACGAGACTTTCGATCCCTTCGCCGATTCCGAATTCGATCTGCAGCTCGACGATATCGAACTGGATCTCTCCGACATCGAGGCCGATGCCGATATGCGCGCCGCCCGGCCCGTGGCCCCGGCGCCTGTCGCAGCGGTTGCGCCGCGCCCGCAGGCTGTCGTTCAGCCTGCGCGGATGATCGAGCCGACCTTTGCCGTGGAGCCCGTGCGTGCAGCACCTCAGCCGCGTGCGCCGGAGCGTGCCGTCGTCGAGCCATCGTTCGATCTGACCGACGAGCCGCTGCCTTTCGATCCGACCGAGATCGCCGAACAGGAGGAGCACCCGGAATCTGTCGCGGAAATGGACGTGCCGGAAGTTCCTGTTCCGGAAGCCAAGGAGCCGCCGGCGGCTTTCCATCACGACTACGATCTCGACCTTGACACCGAGCTTGCCTCACTGTTCGAAGAAGCCGCAGCTCCGGCTCCGGTCGCTCCCTCGCGGGTTCATCTGGCTGCTCCTGTCGCGGCAGCAGCGACGGTCGCCGCAGCCTCGGCTGCCGCACCCGCAAAGGCCCCGGTTGCTTCACAGCAGGCGCCGCTCGATGACTTTGACGCTTTCGAACGGGCGCTGGAAGAAGATTTCCGTCGAACCCTGAGCAAGCCAGAGGAATACAGGGGCAATAATGCTTCCGGCCGTATCAACATTCCGCTTGAGCCGCAGGAAGGCATTGCCGCCGCGCGCAGCTCGACCCGTCGGCTTCTTTTGACGGGCTCTGCCGTTGCCGTTGTTCTCCTGCTCGGCGCGGGCGGGCTTTATGCCTGGCTCAGCGGATCGAGCGTTCCGGGTATCTCGTCCGGCACGCCGCCGGTCATCACGGCTGACAAGGAGCCGGTCAAGGTGGTTCCGGAAGACCGGGGCGGCAAGTCTGTTCCGAACCAGGACAAGGCCGTCTACGACCGCGTCGCAGGCGCTGGCGTTGAAGAGCCGAAGCAGCAGAACCTGATTTCCTCCAGCGAGGAGCCGGTGGATGTCGTCCAGAAGACGCTGATCCCGGAAACGCTTCCGCTGGAAGGCGAAAACGACACTGAGGCAATGGGTACTCCTGTCGGCGAGACAGAAGATCCGCGTCTGCTGCCGTCCGGGAACCAGACGGAGGCTCAGGCTGATTCTGATGGCGACCAGACGACGATCACACCGCGCAAGGTGCGCACCATGATCGTCCGTCCGGACGGCACCCTCGTCGCGCAGGAAACGCCGGCCGAGCCGGAACCGATCCAGCCGGCTGCTGCCGAAAAGACGACGGCACCGGCCGCTGAAACCAAGTCGGCACTTGCCGCACCGACCAGCGGGCGTGTTCAGCCGGCGGAACCCACAGCGCCGGCTGTAACTCCTGCTCCTGTGAAGGAAGTGGCCCCGGTTACAGAACAGGCGACTGCCGTGCCGACCGCACGGCCAACTGCGCCTGCCGCAAGCCCGGCCAGCAAGCCGGCAACGGTCGCAGCTCCGGCAGCAGCTGCCGCTCCGGCAAAGCCGGTTGCCACCGAAACGGCGGCAGCAGCTCCGGCTCCGTCCGCGCCCGCTCCGGCTCCGTCCGCGCCCGCTCCGGCTCCGTCCGCACCCGCTCCGGCGCCTGCCGCCGCAGCCCCCGGCAGCTACTTCATCCAGGTCGCTTCGCTTCCTTCCGAAGCCGAGGCGGAGAAGTCCTACAAGAGCATTTCGGGCAAGTTCGCGAGCGTCGTGGGTGGTCACGCCTACGAGATCAAGAAGGCCGAAATCGCCGGCAAGGGCACTTACTACCGCGTCCGTATCTCGGCCGGCAGCAAGGCGGATGCCCAGTCGCTTTGCGAGCGTTACAAGGCCGCTGGCGGAAGCTGCCTGGTCACCAAATAAGGGCGGCCGTTCCGAAGTTTGGAAAAGAGGCGGAAACCTTGGGTTTTCGCCTCCTTTTTTGTGTATGACGCTCTGTAGCGCTTCGGCTTTGCAACCATCCCTTCTATGATTCGCTCATGACCCAAGAATACGCCCCGGCGAAAGCCATGATCCTCGGCTGCAGCGGCCTTTCGCTGACTGCGGACGAAAAGTCCCTTTATCGCGACGAGCAGCCCTGGGGCTTCATCGTCTTTGCCCGTAACCTTTCTGAGCCGGCGCAGATAAGCGATCTCGTGGCCGAAATGCGTGACACCGTCGGTGGGCGCAACGCTCCGGTCCTGATCGATCAGGAAGGCGGACGGGTACAGCGCATCCGCGAGCCGATCGTGCCACGCTACCCGTCGGCTGCCGTACTCGGAGAACTTTACCGGCGTGACAAGGCGCTCGGCCTGCGCGCGGCGTGGCTGATGTCGCGCCTCCATGCTTTCGATCTTCTGAAGCTCGGCATCAATGTCGACTGCCTACCGGTGCTCGATGTGCCGGTAGAAGGTGCAAGCAATGTCATCGGCGACCGGGCCTATGGCACCGATCCGGTGACGGTCGGCGAGATGGGCGAGGCGGCCGCTGCGGGCCTGAAAGCCGGCGGCGTGCTGCCGGTGATGAAGCATGTGCCCGGTCACGGCCGCGGTATGGCGGACAGCCATCATGAATTGCCGGTCGTAACGACCTCCCATGAAGATCTCTCGGCGCATGATTTTCCGCCGTTCCGCCGGTTGCGCAACGAATTGATGGCGATGAGCGCGCATGTGGTATACTCCGCCATCGATCCGGATCATCCGGCATCGACGTCGAAGGTGGTGATTGACCAAATCATCCGCGGCGAGATCGGTTTCGATGGATTGCTGATGTCCGATGACGTGTCGATGAATGCCCTGAAGGGAACGATAGCCGAGCGCGCCGCCGCAATCGTTGCCGGTGGCTGCGATGTCGTTCTCCACTGCAATGGAGTGATGGAGGAGATGCGTGCGGTTGTCGCCACAGCACCCGTGCTCTCCGGCAAGGCTAAGGCGCGTGCAGATGCCGTTGAAAGGGCCTTCGGCCAGGTCGATCTCTATGCAGAAGCCGATATCCGTAATGAATTCGATGGGTTGAGGGCTACCGCCTGATGTCGCGAACCGGAGCTACGCCCCCGACTACGGCGCGGAATTCGCCCGCCGGCGCTGGCCCGGCCACACCGATGGATCCGTTGTGGCAGGAAACCTCTGCCGAACGTCTGACGGGCGAACCGGCTCTCGTGATCGACGTCGCCGGTTTCGAAGGTCCGCTCGACCTTCTTCTGTTTCTTGCGCGCAATCAGAAGGTCGATCTTGCGCGTATCTCGGTGCTGGCGCTGGCCGAGCAGTATCTGCAGTTCATTGAAAGCGCCCGGCGCATCCGCATCGAGCTTGCCGCCGATTACCTCGTCATGGCTGCGTGGCTCGCCTACCTGAAATCCCGCATGCTTATTCCGCAGCAGGCCAAGGATGACGGTCCCTCGGGCGAGGAAATGGCGGCAACGCTCGCCTTCCGCCTGAAGCGTCTCGAAGCCATGCGCGAGGCTGCGACCCGCCTAATCAATCGTAACCGTCTTGGTCGGGATGTTTATGCGCGCGGTGCGCCGGAACATGTGCCGACCCGCGTCGAAAATTCCTACGAGGCCACGCTTTACGACCTGCTGACGGCCTACGCCGCCCTTCGCCAGCGGCAGGCAATCACCCAGGTGACGATAGAGCGGCGCAAGGTGTGGGCCCTGTCGGATGCGCGGGCCATTCTGACGCGCATGATCGGCGAAATCGCCGACTGGACGGCGCTCGAGCAATACCTGCTGCGTTACCTTACCTCGGAAGAGGAAAGGGTGACCGCGATTGCCAGCGCTTTCGCCGCCTCGCTCGAACTTGTGCGCGAGGGCAGGCTGGAGATCCGTCAGGAAGGCGCTTTCCAGCCGATCTATATGCGCGGCGGCCCGCGTGCTACCGACCTCTCGTCGGTGGAATAGGACGCATGATGGGAGAGCCGCAGGATCAGGATTTCTTCGAGGCCGAAGCCGAGGCTTCGGATGAGCCGGCCCCGCCGAGAGCCGAGAGCCTGCGCCTGGAAAACGAGGCCATGCGGATCGCCGAGGCGCTGGTGTTTGCCTCCGCCGAACCGGTATCCGAAAACTTCATTGGCGACCGTCTGCCGCGCGGAACCGATGTCCGCGCCATCATGAAGCGCCTGAAGGATGACTATGCCGGGCGCGGGGTCAACCTGCTGCAGGTCGACGATCACTGGGCTTTCCGCACTGCCGCCGATCTTTCCTTTGCCATTCGCAGGGATGATACCGAGGCAAAAAAGCTGTCCCGCGCCGCTCTCGAGGTGCTGGCGATCATCGCCTACCACCAGCCGGTCACCCGCGCTGAAATCGAGGATATTCGCGGTGTCCAGACATCCAAGGGTACGCTGGATGTGCTGATGGAGGCGGGCTGGGTGCGTTTTCGCGGTCGCCGCCGTACACCGGGGCGGCCTGTGACACTTGGTACGACACGGGATTTTCTCGATCATTTCGGTCTGGAGGAGCTGCGCGACCTGCCGGGTCTCGAAGAACTCAAGGGGGCGGGGCTGCTCTCTGGTCGCATTCCGCCCAACATCTCCGTGCCACTGCCGATCGGCAATGACGACCTTGCCGAGGACGAGGATCCCATCACCCAACTCGATCTTGAAGAACTCGGTCTCTTGACACCGGGCGGTGAAGCGGACGAATAGCATCATGTTTTGTTGGATGACGAGGTTTGCTTTGAAAATGCACGTTGACGGTTCGTCTTCGTCATGCGGCGCATTGACAGTGGCCTTGCGGATGATGGCATGAATTCGGTCGCGGTCGATGGCACAGAGGCGAGACGCACGGCAGGGGTGACCTTCGCCGCCAGTCTCAGTTTTCAGGATATCCGCCATGGTTATCACGGCAAGGAGACCATTCGCGGTGTCTCGTTGACTGCGAAGGCCGGCGAGGTTCTCTGCCTGCTCGGTCCATCGGGATCGGGTAAGACCACGCTTCTGAGGATTGCCGCCGGGATTGAGGTTCAGTCTTCAGGTCGCCTGTTGATGAACGAGCGGGAGGTTGCCGGTCCCTCCGGCTTTGTCCCTCCCGAGAAGCGCGGCATTGGACTGATGTTCCAGGATTTCGCGCTGTTTCCGCATATGAACGTGCTGGACAATGTGCGTTTCGGGCTGACGGCGTTGCCGGCCAGGGAGGCGACGGCGGAAGCCATGATCGCGCTGGAGCGCGTCGGGCTCGCCCACTATGCGGATAAATATCCCCACGCGCTTTCGGGCGGGGAGCAGCAGCGCGTGGCGCTTGCCCGCGCCCTTGCACCACGCCCCGGCATCCTGCTGATGGACGAGCCCTTTTCCGGCCTTGATTCTCGATTAAAAGACACTATTCGTGCCGATACGCTGGCGATCCTGCGCGAGACGCGAGCAACCGCCGTCGTGGTTACGCATGACGCCGAAGAGGCGATGCGCATGGCTGACCGGATCGCGCTGCTCAGGGACGGCCGTCTTGTACAGGTCGGGACCTCGGACGATCTTTATCGTCGGCCGACCGATCTTTTCACTGCCGCTTTCTTTTCGGAAATCAACGAGTTTTCCGGCGTGGTGCGTGGCGGTCAGGTCGAGACGCCGCTTGGAAAGACCGCGGTCTCGGGAATGCAGGAGGGGTGCCCGGTATCCGTTGCGATCCGTCTTTCAGGCATTGTCGTGCGCGAAGAGGGCGGTGAAATACCGGCGCGTATCCTGTCGCGTCGCTTTCTCGGTGTCGTCGAATTGCTGGAATTGGCGGTTCCCGGGACCGAACGGCCGGTCCGTTCACGCATTCGTGCGGACGTTCTGGCGCCGGGATGCAAGGACGTCACGGTAACAGTGAATTCACAGGACATTTTCGTATTTGTAAAACGGGGTGAAACATCTTAAATCGATGGGACACGCAAACAAGGAGTGACAGTAATGGGTTCTTTTAGCATGTGGCACTGGCTGATCGTATTGGCCATCGTCCTGTTGCTGTTCGGTCGTGGCAAGATCCCGGAACTGATGGGTGATGTTGCCAAGGGCATCAAGAGCTTCAAGAAGGGCATGTCCGACGAGGATGCTGATAACCAGGCTCCGGGCAAGACGGTCGATCACAAGGTCGAAGAAACCAAGTAACGCGTACGGCCGCTCGTCGGCCTCTGATATGGCTTCGGGAGCCTTTTGATGCTGGATGTAGGCTGGAGCGAGTTACTCGTCATCGCGGTGATCCTGATCGTGGTGGTGGGGCCGAAAGACTTGCCGCCAATGATCCGTGCGTTCGGCAAAATGACCGCGCGACTTCGTCGTACCGCCGGAGAGTTCCGTGCACAGTTCGACGAAGCCCTGCGGGAGGCTGAACTCGACGATCTTCGTCAGAGCGTGGATGAGGCGCGCAAGCTCAATCCGGCAACCTCCCTGCGCGATGCGATCAATCCGCTTCGCCAGATGGGCAACGACATCAAGGCCGACCTGCAGAAGGCGACGAAACCCGACAACAAGAGCGTGATGCCGCCCGTCGAAGACAAGCCCGCCGAGGCTGCCGCGACACCGGTTCTGCCGGAGGTTCCCGCTACGTTGGTTGGTACCCCGCCCGAGATATCTCAGCCTGCGCCGGTGGCAACACCGGCCGCTTCTCCGGCTCCCGTCGCAGCGCCGGTGGCGACACCAGATACTGCCGTAGCAGAAATGGTCAAGGCGGCAACTGCCAAGCCGGCGAGCCGTAGCCGCAAACCCAAGGCGGCTGCCGAACCCGTTCCGGCACCTGCGGTCGACGCAGCAGCCCCCGCCAAGCGGACCCGCAAGCCCGCTGCTCCCAAGGCAGCCGATGAGGTGGCGCCTGCCAAGGCCGCCAAGACCAGCAAACCCCGTAAGACAAAGACCGAGGACCGTGCATGAGCGGCGACATTGAAGACAAGCCGCAGCCGCTGATCGAGCACCTGATCGAACTGCGTACTCGCCTGATCTGGGCGCTGGGTGCGTTCTTCGTCGCCTTCATCGCATGCTTTGCCTTTGCCAAGCACCTCTTCAACCTGCTGGTCATCCCCTACAAGTGGGCGGTGTTGTGGGCCGGTCTCGATGTCTCCAAGGCCGAACTCATCTATACGGCGCCGCAGGAGTTCTTCTTCACGCAGGTGAAGGTGGCCATGTTCGGCGCCATGGTCATCGCCTTTCCGGTGATCGCCGCTCAGATCTACAAGTTCGTTGCACCCGGTCTCTACAAGAACGAGCGGGCGGCCTTCCTGCCGTTCCTTGTCGCCTCACCGGTCCTGTTCCTGATGGGTGCCGCGCTGGTCTACTTCTTCTTCACGCCCATGGTGATGTGGTTCTTCCTCGCTATGCAGCAGGCGCCGGGCGAGGGCGAGGTCGCGATCTCGCTGATGCCGAAGGTTTCGGAATATCTGAGCCTGATCATGACGCTGGTCTTCTCCTTCGGTCTGGTCTTCCAGTTGCCGGTTGTGACCACGCTGCTGGCGCGTGTCGGCATCCTTGAGAGCAAGTGGTTGGCTGAAAAGCGCAAATATTTCATCGTCGTTGCCTTCATCATCGCCGCAGTGCTGACACCGCCCGATCCTATGTCCCAGATCGGTCTTGCTTTGCCGACCATCCTTCTCTACGAGGTAGCCATCTATGCTGCACGACTCGTGGAGCGCCGGCGGGCTGCGGATGCGCTTGTTCCGGCGGACGAGGCAGGCGAGAAGGGCGAATAGGGCGTCAGCCCTCGTTACCCGGCCTTCTTCATCGCGAGCATGCATCCATGGGGCCGGACAGGGCACCCGCCAGGTCCGATCCGACGATCACCGCAAGACGACCTGGAACGACGATGCTTGATATCAAATGGATCCGTGAAAACGCCGAGACCCTTGACGCTGCGCTGGCCAAGCGCGGCGCCGAGCCACTGGCTGCGCAACTGATTGCGCTCGACGAAAAGCGTCGGGCCGTCGTCCAGTCGCTTCAGGACATGCAATCCCGCCGCAACGCCGCCTCCAAGGAGATCGGCGCGGCGATGGCGCAGAAGAACGCCGAGCTTGCCGAGAAGCTGAAGGCAGAGGTTGCGGCGCTGAAGGACACCATGCCGGCGGCCGAGGAAGAGGAGCGCCGCGTTTCCGCGGAACTCACGGACCAGCTTTCGCGCATACCCAACGTTCCGCTCGATGATGTGCCGGTCGGCAAGGATGAGCACGACAACGTGGTTGCACGCGTCGTCGGCCAGAAGCCCGGTTGGAACCATCCCGCCAAGGAGCACTTCGAAATCGGCGAAGGCCTTGGTTACATGGACTTCGAGCGCGCAGCAAAGCTGTCTGGCGCGCGCTTTACCGTCCTGACCGGCCCGCTCGCGAGGCTTGAACGGGCGCTCGGCCAGTTCATGATCGATCTCCACACCAAAGAGCATGGCTACACCGAAGTGTCGTCGCCGCTGATGGTGCGCGACGAGGCCATGTATGGCACCGGCCAGCTGCCGAAGTTTGCCGAGGACCTGTTCAAGACCACCGATGGTCGTTGGCTGATCCCGACAGCGGAAGTGACGCTCACCAATCTGGTGTCGGGCGAAATCCTCGAGCAGGAAAAGCTGCCGCTGCGCTTTACCGCTCTGACGCCGTCCTTCCGTTCCGAGGCTGGTTCGGCCGGCCGCGATACGCGCGGCATGCTGCGTCAGCACCAGTTCTGGAAGTGCGAACTCGTTTCGATCACCGATGCCGAAAGCTCGATCGAAGAGCATGAGCGGATGACGGCCTGTGCCGAGGAAGTGCTGAAGCGTCTCGGCCTGCATTTCCGCACGATGACGCTCTGCACCGGCGACATGGGCTTCGGTTCGCGCAAGACCTACGATCTCGAAGTCTGGCTTCCGGGGCAGAACACCTATCGCGAGATTTCATCCTGCTCGGTCTGCGGCGACTTCCAGGCCCGCCGTATGAATGCGCGCTATCGCGGCAAGGACGGCAAGGGCACGACCTTCGTGCATACGCTGAACGGTTCCGGCACGGCGGTTGGCCGTTGCCTGATCGCGGTCATGGAAAACTACCTGAACGAAGACGGGTCGATCACCATTCCGGACGCATTGCTGCCGTATATGGGCGGTTTGAACAAGATCGAGAAGGCAGCCTGAGGCAAGGAGATACGGTATGCGCATTCTCCTGACCAATGATGACGGCATTCATGCCGAAGGCCTGGCTGTGCTGGAACGCATCGCCCGGACTCTTTCGGACGATGTCTGGGTCGTTGCCCCGGAATCGGATCAGAGCGGCCTTGCCCATTCGCTGACGATCTCGGAGCCGCTGCGCCTCCGCAAGGTGGCCGACAAGCGCTTTGCGCTGCGCGGAACCCCGACGGACTGCGTCATCATGGCGGTGCGCGAGGTTCTCGACAGAAAGCCCGACTTGGTTCTGTCCGGCGTGAATGCCGGGGGCAACCTCGCTGATGACGTAACCTATTCCGGAACCGTGGCCGGTGCCATCGAAGGCACGCTGCAAGGCGTCCGCTCGGTCGCGTTCAGCCAGCTTTACGAATATGAAAACGGTGGCCGGATCATTCCCTGGGAAGTCGCCGAGACGCTGGGACCAAAGCTGCTGGCGCAGCTCATTGAGGCCGATCTCCCTGATGGTACGTTCCTCAACGTCAACTTCCCCCGCTGCGCGCCTTCGGAGGTGCAGGGCATTGAGGTGACGTCACAGGGTAAGCTCGATTTTGGTCTGGAAGTCGAACAGCGCGCGGACGGCCGGGGCTTCCCCTATTACTGGCTGCGCTTCGGTGACCGTGGCAGCCGCTTTCGCGAGGGAACGGACCTGCAGGCCATCAAGGCAAACAAGATCTCGGTGAGCCCGCTGAAACTCGACATGACGGACTATGCCGCGCAGGATCGTCTTGCGAAGGCGTTGGGTTTCGGAGCTGCGGGTTGAAGTCGGCCATGATGGAAAAGGAGGGCTTCGCGGCTCTCGTGCTCAGGCTCCGGTCGGAGGGGATCTCGAATCTTGATCTCCTGACTGCTGTCGAACAGACGCCACGCTCTTTGTTCGTTCCGCCGCAATATTCCGATGACGCCTATTCGAGCCGCTCGATCCCGCTCGAATGCGGATCCTTCATGGAAGGCGCGGACCTCGCGGTGCGCTTGCTGTCGCTGCTGCAGGTCAAGCCCGGGCAGCGCGTGCTGGAAATCGGCACCGGCAGCGGCTTTATGTCGGCGGTGCTCGGACGGCTTGCCGAACGGGTGCTTTCCATCGATCGGTACAAGACCTTGCTCGCCGGTGCGCAGCAGCGTCTCGATAATCTTGGGCTGCGCAATGTGGTGCTGAGGCAGTCCGATGGCAGCAACGGTTTGTCAGGCGAAGGCACCTTCGATCGGATCCTGTCGACCGCGGCTTTTCCTGCCATGCCCCGATTTTTCTCGGAACAGCTCGTCTCGGGCGGCATGTTCCTCGCACCGCTTGTCACCGGCGAGAATACCTGTGTCATGGTGCGTCTCATCAAGACCGGCAGCCGTTTCGAGCGTGAGGATCTGTTCGAGGCGCCCTATCTGCCGCTCGTGCCCAAGATCGCGTCTTTCCTCTGAATTGTTGGCGGCCGTTGTCTGAAACCCCTTTGCCCCTGAAAACCTTGGCAATGTGCGGGTTTCCGAAAATATTCACAGTGATTCCTGCAAGTTAACCGCCCGGTAACACTAACGCGCTTTAATCAAACCACATCAAGTTGCGTAGAATGTGGGTCGAGTTATGCGTCAAAGTGTATCGCTGAAAGCCGGACTGCCAATCGTCCGTATAGCCGTGGCAATGCTGCTGGCTGGCGTCGCCACCGGGTGCAGTTCGGATGCGTCCCGCTTCAGTTCCGTCTTTTCAACCGACAATATGACGACGGCCTCGACGCCAAGGCGTCATATCACTGGCGTCGAGGGGCAGGGACTGGTGCCCTCGCAGGATATCGCCGGCGCGCAACCGGACTATTCGACTCGCCAGCAGGCCATGAGCCAGCCGTATCCGTCGGCGCAGCCCTCTTATCCTTCGCAGAGCGCACCTTCTGTCGCACGTAGCGCCGCTGCTCCGGTATCCGTTCAGCGCGCCGAACTGGCTCCGCCGTCCGCGACGTCCCGCAATGCCGAGCGCGAGGCCGCTCTTGCGCAGCCGTTCCCTTCGGCTCCGAAGAACACGCAGACGGCGTCTCTCGGTGCTCCGCCGCGCAACCTCAATGCCGACGAACTGTCCACCGGTACTACGCGTCCCGCCGGCAGCTGGTCGGCTGCGAACGCCACCCGCGTGACGCTGAAGCCCGGCGAAACCATCGCGACGCTCTCCCAGCGCTATGGCGTGCCGGAGCGGGAAATTCTGAAGGCCAACGGCCTGACCCATTCCTCCGATGCCGCCTCCGGCCAGCTCGTCATTATTCCGTCCTTTGCCGGACAGAAGAATGCCGCGCGCGCCGCGGCCGATGCCTCCGGTCTGCCGGCGAATGGCCAGAAGCCGCTCGCTCCCCAGTCGCCGGAGCAGAATGTCGCTGTGCTGCCAAGCACGCCGACGACCCGCGACAAGTCGCAGAACATGGCGTCGAGCGCCACGGGCAAGGCTGATGCCGGCGCAGGCGCCGGGCCTGCTCCCTATGTCGTGAAGCCGGGCGATTCTCTCAATAAGATTGCCAAGGCGAACGGCGTATCCGTCGACGCGCTGAAGAAGGCGAACGGCATTACGGATGGCAACATCCGCATCGGCCAGAAGCTGACGATGCCCGGCGCCCCGAGCAAGGTCGCATCTGCCGCAGACAAGGCACCGGTCGCCGATCCGGTGAAGACCGCTTCCGTTCCGGCCAAGGACAACAAGCCGGCCCCGGCTGCCTACAAACCGCCGGCTGCCACCCAGTCCGTCAGTGAAGTCGCTTCCGTCGATACGAAGGAAGATGCGCCCGAAGCCACTGGCATCGGCAAGTATCGCTGGCCGGCACGTGGCGCAGTCGTCGCCGGCTACGGCGCCAATGTCGAGGGCAAGCGCAATGACGGCATTGACATTTCCGTACCGCAAGGCACGCCGGTCAAGGCTGCCGAGAATGGTGTGGTCATCTATGCCGGCAATGGCCTCAAGGAACTCGGCAACACGGTTCTGGTACGGCATGACGACGGGACGGTCACTGTTTATGGTCATGCCGATACGCTTTCGGTCCAGCGCGGCCAGAAGGTTCAGCGCGGACAGCAGCTCGCCACCTCCGGCATGAGTGGCAACGTCAAGCGCCCGATGCTGCACTTCGAGGTCCGCAAGGATGCGACCCCGGTCAACCCGATGACTTTCCTGGAATAGGTATTGCGTCCCAGGCAGGCAATGAAAAGGCCCGGAAACCCCGGGCCTTTTCTTGTTTTTTGGAACTTTCAGACCCGGTGCAATCAGGGGCGGTCGGTTCTGACCCGCAGGCGACCGGCGAGATCCTGAATGTATTGCCACGCCACGCGACCCGAGCGGCCGCCGCGCGTGGTCGCCCATTCCAGTGCCTCGCGATGGAGTTGCTCCCGGTCGAGCGGCAGGGCGAAATGTTCGGCGTAACCGTCGATCATCGCCAGATAGTCGTCCTGACCGCACTTGTGGAAGCCGAGCCACAGACCGAAACGATCCGACAGCGAAACCTTCTCTTCCACTGCTTCTGAAGGATTGATGGCGGTGGACTGTTCATTCTCCATCATATGGCGGGGAAGCAGATGGCGCCGGTTGGATGTCGCGTAGAAGAGAACGTTGTCGGGCCGACCCTCGATGCCGCCGTCGAGCGCGGCCTTGAGGGACTTGTAGGCCGTGTCGTCATGGTCGAACGACAGGTCGTCGCAGAAGACGATGACCCGATGCTCGGTATCCTTGGCCATATCGAGAAGAGCGGGCAAGGTGGCGATATCCTCGCGATGCACCTCGACGAGTTTCAATGATACACCGGTCTCTGCCCGGACATCGGCATGAACTGCCTTCACGAGCGAAGATTTGCCCATGCCGCGCGCGCCCCAGAGCAGCACGTTGTTGGCCGGGAAGCCATCTGCGAAACGCAGCGTGTTTTCATGCAGGATGTCGCGTACGTGGTCGACGCCGCGGATGAGCTTCAGCGCTATGCGGTTCGGCCGCTTGACCGGCTGAAGTTCGTTGCGCGCCGGGCTCCAGACGAAGCAGTCGGCAGCGTTCCAGTCGATTTCGGCGGGGCCAGGACCAGCCAGCCGTTCGACGGCTGCAGTCAGTCGGCGAATTTCCTGCAGCAGCGAAAGATTGATGTCTTCGGACATCGCGATTCCCTCCCAAGCGTGTTGCGGTCGATACCTGTCGCGGTTTTGCCGGGCGGTAGCATGGCGTTTTGCAGCTCGAAAGGGTATGAGGCGGTAAAACGGTACGCATAACGGCTGTTTCTGTTGCATTCACATGGCCGGTTACTATATTCCGGCGACCTGATGCGGGGGGCCAGCGGTTGCCCGCGCGCTTGGCTTGTCTAGGGAGTTATTGATGTTCATTACTGAAGCCTTCGCCCAAGAGGGAACTGCTACCGGCGGTGTATTCGGCTCCGGCCTTGAAATGCTGTTCCTTTTCGCACCGCTGATGCTGATCTGGTACTTCCTGCTGATCCGTCCGCAGCGCCAGCAGATGAAGAAGCGCGAGGAAACCCTGACTTCGATCCGCCGCGGCGATCAGGTCGTCATGGGTGGCGGCATCGTCGGCAAGGTTACCAAGGTAATCGACGACAAGGAACTCGAGATCGAGATCGCCGATGGCGTCAAGATCCGCGCATTGCGCACGTACATCGCCGAAGTTCGCGTCAAGGGCGAGCCGGTCAAGACCGAGGCTGCTGCCTCCTGATTGCAGCCGGGCCGGCATGACCGGCCCCGGATTGCCTGAATAAGACCTCTGATTTCGAGAGTTTCATGCTGTACGTTTCTCGCTGGAAGACCACCCTTATCTGGCTCACCGTGCTGGTGAGCACGCTGGTGGCGTTGCCCAACGTCTTCAGCGAGAAACAGCTCAGTTTTCTTCCGTCATGGTTTCCTCATAAGCAGGTAACGCTCGGTCTCGACCTTCAGGGCGGTTCCCACATCATGCTCAAGATCGAGCGTGCCGATATCGTCAAGGAGCGTCTCGAAACGACGGTCAGCGATATCCGTGCCGCGCTACGCGATGCGGGCATCCGTTACACCGGCCTTTCCGGCGTCGGCCAGCAGATCCAGGTTCGCATCACCGATGCAGACAAGGTCGAGCCGGCGAAGAAGGCGCTGGAGAATATCACCGCCCCCGTAAGCGTCGGCGGCCTGACCGGCGGTTCCGTTCAGGAAGTGACCTTGACGGAAGAGGGCACTCTTCTCCGCTTCAACCTGACGGATGCCGGTATCGACTACCGTGCGTCCTCGGCACTCACCCAGTCCCAGGAAGTCGTCCGTCGTCGCGTCGATGAACTCGGCACCACCGAGCCGCTGATCCAGCGGCAGGGCAATGACCGCATCATCGTCCAGGTTCCGGGGCTGCAGGATCCGCAGCGCCTGAAGTCGCTGCTGAACCAGACTGCCAAGCTGTCCTTCCACATGGTCGACACGAGCATGCCGGTTGAGGAAGCGATCAATGGCCGTCCGCCCGCAACCTCGGAAGTTCTCTATTCGGTTGACGACCCTGCGGTTCCCTATCTCGTGGAGAAGCGTGCGCTAGTCTCGGGTGAAAACCTCGTCGACGCCCAGGCAAGCTTCAACCAGCAGAATAACGAACCGGTCGTCACCTTCCGCTTCGACAGCAAGGGATCGCAGCGTTTCGCCCAGGCGACGCAACAGAATGTCGGTCGTCCCTTCGCCATTGTTCTCGACGATCAGGTTATTTCGGCACCGGTCATCCGTGAGCCGATCATCGGCGGTTCCGGACAGATTTCCGGCAACTTCTCCGTCGAAGGCGCCAACGACCTTGCGGTCCTGCTGCGCGCAGGTGCCCTGCCGGCGACCTTGACCGTGGTCGAGGAACGGACCGTCGGCCCGGGTCTCGGTCAGGACTCGATCAATGCCGGCGTCACGGCAAGCGGTATCGGCGCGATCTTCGTCGTGCTCTTCATGCTCGGTTTCTATGGCACTTTCGGTGTGATGGCGAATATCGCACTTGCCGCGAACGTCATCATGATCATCGCCGTTCTGACGCTGATCGGCTCGACCCTGACCCTTCCGGGTATCGCGGGTATCGTGCTCACCATGGGTATGGCGGTGGACTCCAACGTTCTCGTCTACGAGCGTATTCGCGAAGAGGTCAAAAGCGGGCGGTCGCTGATCCAGTCGATCGATACCGGCTTCAACAAGGCCTTTGCTACGATCATCGATGCCAACCTGACGACACTTATTGCGGCGCTGGTTCTCTTCTTCCTTGGTTCAGGCCCTGTGCGCGGCTTTGCCGTCACGCTTGCCGTCGGTATCGTGACTACGGTTTTCACCGCCTTCACCATGACGCGTTGGCTGATGGCTATGTGGTATCGCTGGCGCCGTCCCAAGCATCTGCCGAAGGGCGTTCGCACCGGAATTTTCGATGCACAGAACATTCGCTTCATGGCGATCCGCCGCTACACCTTCGCCATTGCCGGCGCATTGACGCTGGCGTCGCTGGTAGGCTTCATGACCGTCGGCCTCAGCCTCGGCATCGATTTCAAAGGCGGGTCGATCATCGAGGTGAAGGCGCGCAACGGCGCGGCCGATATAGCCGACATCCGCGACCGTCTCAGCCAGCTCAACCTTGGCGAAATCCAGGCTCAGGGTTTCGGCGATCCGTCGAGCGTCCTGATCCGTATCCAGGCGCAGGAAGGCGGCGAAAACGCGGAGCAGTCGGCAATCACGCTGGTTCGCGACGAGCTTGAGGACACCTATGAATTCCGGCGTGTCGAAGTGGTCGGTCCAGCCGTATCGGGCGAATTGACCAAGACCGCGACGATCGGTGTCGGCGTTTCGCTGCTGTTCATCCTGATCTACATCTGGTTCCGTTTCGAATGGCAGTTCGCCGTGGGCGCGATCATCGCAACCTTGCACGACGTGATCCTGACGCTCGGCCTGTTTGTTTTCCTCGGGATTGAATTCAATCTGACGAGTATCGCGGCGATCCTGACCATCATCGGTTATTCACTGAACGATACCGTCGTGGTCTATGACCGAATGCGAGAAAACCTCAGGCGTTACAAGAAGATGCCGCTCAACGTCCTGATCGACACCTCGATCAACCAGACGCTGTCTCGTACGGTTCTGACCGGTTCGACCACCTTCCTGGCACTGGTCGCCCTCTATCTCTTCGGCGGCGAGGTTATCTCCTCTTTCACGCTGGCCATGCTGTTTGGCGTTCTGGTCGGTACCTTCTCGTCGGTTTATATCGCCGCACCGGTTTTGATCGCCTTCCGTTTGCGGCCTGAAACCTTCCAGAAGGACGATGTCGACAAATCGCGTCCGGTCTCCGGCAAGGTTGAGGCCTGATCGTGGCGCTGGGGCCGCCCGGCAAGGGGATCGTTATTCGACAGGCCCATTTTCCCGGTCGGGCACCGATCGATGCCTACGGCAATGGCGGTTTCCGTTTCGCGGATATGTCTCATCGTGGCTCGCTGCTGCTTCTGCCTTCCGGGGTCTATGGTTGGGAGCTGGAAGAGGGAGCACCTCTGGCGCTTGCTGCATTTGAACGTGTGCTGGACGAGTCGAAGGATATCGAAGTGCTGCTGGTCGGTACCGGTAAACAGCTTCGTCCCTTGCCCGCCGATCTCAAGGCGGCATTGAAGGCACGAGGCATTTCCAGTGACCCGATGAGCACCGGAGCCGCCGTGCGCACCTACAACATCATGCTGGCCGAGCAGCGCGCGGTGGCAGCCGCGGTCATCGCTGTCTGAGGAAACCGGAGATTTCCGTGAACCAGCAGTTGCCCGACAACGCCGCCGTCAGCCTTGCAACATTACGCGATACGGATCGTGATCGCTATCTTGCCTGTCTTCTGTCACCAGCGGAGAAACGCGGAGCGCTGGCTGCACTCTATGCCTTCAATGCGGAAATTGCCCGGATCCGCGATCTTGTCCGTGAACCCCTGCCGGGCGAAGTTAGGCTGCAATACTGGCGCGACCTTCTGGCCGGCTCGGGACATGGCTCCACCGAGGCCAATCCGCTTGCTGCCGAACTGCTGAGAGCCATCAAGGAACACCGGTTGCCGGTCGCGGCACTGCAAGGCATGGTCGATGCGCGGGTTTTCGATCTCTATGACGATCCGGTTGAGACTACGGCTATGCTTGAGGGTTATGCCGGCGAGACTGCTGCGGCGCTGATCCAGCTTGCCAGTCTGGTGCTTGATCCGGCCGCCGCGCCAGCCTGCGCGGATATCGCAGGGCATGCGGGTGTCGCTCAGGCCATTGCCGGGGCGACGCTGCTGATGCCGACCCACCGTGCCCGTGGTCAGCTTTTCCTGCCGCTGCAAATTCTCTCGGCTGTCGGACTGGACCGTGATACATTCCTTGCCGGCAAGGATAAGGAGCGGATCGGAGCCGCCGTGGAGGCTTTCGCGGGTCTCGGCCTCGATCACTTGCGCAAGGCGCGCACCGAGGGCAAACTGCCGCGCAGTATCGTTTCCGCCTATCTGCCGGTGGCGCTGGCGGAACCCGTGCTTCTTGCGGCGCAGCGCGCTCGCGCTGCTGTTTTCGAAGGGGACATCAGGCTGGCCCAGTGGCGCCGGCAGCTAAAAATGATGCGCGCGGCCTATGCCGGGCGATTCTGATCGCGGTCAAATTCGCGCAAGGCTCGGCTGTTATCGCTTCTCCCGCCGCCGGAATACCGGCCTGGAATTGGAGGCATGGCGTGAGCTTGGTCACTTGGACGCTGATATTAGTGCTGGTTGCGGTCTTCGCGTACTATTCGACGCGTATGACGAAGCGGGCTGCCGAGGACAATCTGCATGACACGGGCCTCGCCATCATGGAATTCGGTCGTGCCTTTCCCAAGGAGGCGATTCGCAATCTCCACGCCACGGCCGATGGCAAGGTGGTTTTCGTGCGCCTGCACGACAACAAGGCCGGCTTCATGCGCAGTCTTCGTGGCCACTATGCCTGCCATCTGATCGAGCCGGGCACCGTCCGGGTACGCGATCTTGCGAATGGGCGTGGCTTTGCCATCGAGTTCCTCGATGCGCCGTTCCACAATGGCGAATTCGCCTTTGCGTCGGCATCGGAAGCTGCGGAGGTCTCGCTCTGGCTGCTTGGAAACTACGTCGCCCCGGCCGGACGCGACACGCCGCCCGCTGGCGCTTTGCCGACCGCCTGATTTTCGCTAGCGCATCGGCCCGAAAATCGGAACCGATTTTCGGGCCGATGCGTAGATTCAAGATGTTAGAGCGTCCTTTGTGCGTCCATTTGAACGCACGGCGCTCTAGCGGCATGGCGCTCAGGGACACTCGTCTTTGTGGCCTCTATCCCAACCCAAAAAAGAGCCGCTACCTGATAACAGGAAGCGGTTCCGCAAATTCGTTATGCTTTCGACGTCGTTGGGCTCAGCTATCGGCTGAACCAAGCCAGGTCTTGCAGTCGGCCAGCGCGCGGGCGGCTACGAGCTGCCGCTTCATGATCGTCTTGTCCTTGCCGCGGAAGCGCTTGACGCCCTCCGGCTTGACAATCGATCCCGGCTCAAGTTCCGGGAACAGGCCGAAATTGATGTTCATCGGCTGGAAAGAACGCTTGCCCGGTTCTTCGTCGCTGACGATGTGCCCGCCGGTGATGTGGTTGAGAAGCGAGCCGAGCGCAGTTGTCGCCGGCGGCAGCCGGACAGCCTCGCCCTTGCGCTCCGCTGCGGCAAACCTGCCGGCCAACAGACCAACCGATGCGCTTTCGACGTACCCCTCGCAGCCGGTGATCTGACCAGCGAACCGAAGACCCGGGCGGCTCTTAAGCTGCAGCGAGGCATCGAGCAGGACCGGGGAATGGATGTAGGTGTTCCGATGCAGGCCGCCGAGGCGTGCGAATTCCGCATTCTCAAGGCCCGGAATCATCCGGAAGATCTCGGCTTGTGCGCCATAGCGGAGCTTGGTCTGGAAACCGACCATGTTGTAGAGCGTGCCGAGTGCATTGTCCTGACGCAACTGTACTACCGCATAGGCCTTGACGGTCGGGTTGTGCGCATTGGTGAGGCCCATCGGCTTCATCGGACCATGGCGGAGGGTCTCGCGGCCCCGTTCAGCCATGACTTCGATCGGCAGGCAGCCGTCGAAATAGGGCGTACCCTCCCATTCCTTGAAGCCGACGGCGTCACCCGCAATGAGCGCATCGACGAAGGCATTGTACTGTGCCTCGTCCATCGGGCAATTGATGTAGTCCTTGCCAGTGCCGCCCGGTCCAACCTTGTCGTAGCGCGACTGATACCAGCAGACATCCATGTCGATGCTGTCACGATAGACGATGGGAGCGATGGCGTCGAAGAAGGCCAGCGCATCCTCGCCGGTCTCGGCGCGGATGGCCTCGGCGAGATCCGGCGAGGTGAGGGGGCCGGTTGCAACGATCGCAAGCCCCCATTCCTTCGGAGGAAGGCCACGAACTTCCTCGCGAACGACGGTGATGAGCGGATGCGTGGAAATCGCCTCTGTAACGGCAGCGGAAAAGCCGTCGCGGTCGACGGCAAGCGCGCCGCCGGCCGGAACCTGATGCTTGTCCGCGCAGGCCATGATCAGTGAACCGGCAAGTCGCATTTCCGCATGGATCACGCCGACGGCGTTTGAGGTCGCGTCGTCCGAACGAAAGGAGTTGGAGCAGACAAGTTCTGCGAGATCGTCCGTTTTATGGGCGTCCGTGCCGCGCACGCCGCGCATTTCGTGCAGGATAACCGGCACGCCAGTCTGCGCCGCCTGCCAGGCGGCCTCCGAACCGGCGAGCCCGCCGCCGATCACGTGAATGGGGGAAATGGTGGTGTTTGTCATGGCCGGCTGCTTATCACGGGCAGGCCCGGCTTCCAATCATTTCCATTCCGGGTCCCGGAATCAAAAACGGCGCCGAATGGCGCCGTTCACGAAGCTTTCGCTGCTGCCTTATCGATTAACGAAAGGAGCGCGAAGCGATGTTACGGATTTCGTAACGGGTGATGCCGATGTCAGAGAGCGCCTGGTTGGACAGGTTGCCCAGTTCGGCCATCGTGCGGCGGTAGCTAATCCAGTTCTTTGCAATGCGGATCGGGTTCATGGTCATTTCCTCGAGTGTTATCTTTTGCGCTGGTCTTGCGGCTCATTCCGCATCAGCGATTGACCTTCTTATACGCCCGTAAAACAAGATTGTGCAGTGCAAATTATAAGCGACTGCCATGCATTTGTGCAGGGGGATGGCGCATATGGAGGCAGAGGGCAAGAAATAGGCACGCCTTCGGGCTGTGCGAGGAAACGTCAGGCAAACAAAAAAGCCCCCCGAAACGGGAGGCCTTTTTCAAGGTCTAACGCTGGCTGGATCAGCCGGCGACGGCCTGACGCGCAACGCGACGGATTTCTTCACGGCCAATGCCGAGGTCGCGAAGTTCGCGGTCGGTCATGCGGCCGAGTTCGGTTACGGTCTGACGATATTTGCGCCAGTTGTTGAGCGAGCGAGCGAAGTTCATGATGTGCCTCTTTTCTATCTCTGTGGCGCTCCTCTTTAGGGCGCCTCCTGATCTCATGACACTAATATATGCTGCGTCGCGAAAGAGATGAAGGCTCAAACCTGTATGACACCTATGCGAATGACGCATGGGGCAATGGTTGATGATTGGTAAATTGCCGAATTTTTTGGCGAGCAATGCAGCATCGCAGGTTCGGTGATATGGGTGGGGAAGTTCTTTCGCGATGCACAAGATCGACGAAGTGCAACGAAACGCCAGCGAACGGCGCAAAAAAATAACGCTCACCGGGGGAGGAGGTCCGGTGAGCGTCATTTTGGGAGACCTGCGACTGGGAGGAGGAGTGTCGCTGGTCAAATCGACACTGTGCTGGGAGGAGGAGTGCACAGGCCGAAACTGTCAGGTGGATCATCCACCGAATATCTCCGGAACCAGATTGGCTCCTCGTGATCTCGTTGAATTCTGTATACCTCATATATTCGCTTTTGTGCAGTGCGATATATTCATGGAAGCCATGCGCAAGATGCATGGTGTCCCTTCCGAGGGGCGTGGCGGGTGGCGATTTGGCGATTGTCTTTCTCGGTGGTGCGGACCAGAGTGCGCACAAGGAGTGAAGAGAGACGGCCTTGGGTTGCTCTCTCCAGCAATCACCTAAGGGAGGATCGATGTATCGGGGGCGATTACAGCGGGATCTGGGCATCTGGGTCGACAAGGGGATGATTCCCTCGGCGACAGCGGAATTGCTGCTGAAGGAATACGATTCCCGAAAATCATCCTTCAGCGTTGGCGGCGTGCTGATGATTCTGGCGGCAGTGCTGATCGCCGCGTCGATCCTGCTTCTGGTTGCCGCCAACTGGCAGGAGATACCGCGTCTCACGAAGGTTGTCGGCATCATCCTGCTGATCTGGATCTTTTATCTTTCCGCGGCGCTTTCCTTCGGTCGCGGTGCGGACAGGCTTGGTGCGGCACTCCTCGTTCTAGGTGCCGCGAGTTTCGGCGGAGCCATCGCCCTGATCGGCCAACTCTATCATCTCTCCGGCGATACGCTCGATGCCATGCTGCTGTGGTTTGTGATGACTGTGGTGTCGGCTGCGGCCTTCCGCTCGGCGGCGCTCACCGTTTTTGCAGATTTGCTGGCCTTTGCCGTCTTTGGCGCCTATCTCGAACAATATGATGCGGAGTGGCAGGGGCTCTATGCCTTCTGGCCGCCGGTTGCAGGCGTCATCCTGGCGGTCCTCGCGCAGTGGACGGGGGCCGAGCGGTCGCGGCATCTCATTTATATCTTGCTGCTCGGTTGGTGTGCATGGCTCTATTCGCTCCATACGGATGTTGGAGTGGCGATCCTCTTTGTGGTTGTGGGTGCGTTGGCCTTCCTTGCGGTGACGCTGCCGCAATCACCCATTTCCGCTCTAGCCCGCCAGCGTGGCGCATCTCCGGCTTTCTATACCTTCTTACTGGCGCTACTCGGTCTGGCTTTTCTGCATTTCCACTGGACCGAGGGCAGCGAATTGGCATTGCTGGCGCTTCTGACCATTGGAGCGACGTTGCTCGCGCTGTCGCTGGAGGGCAGGGATAACGGAGCGGTTCGCTATCTTGCCTATGTGATCTTTGCGGCGGAGGTCCTCTATCTGTCCTTTGTGACCATTGATTCCATGCTCGGCACGTCCGCCTTCTTCCTGCTCGCCGGTCTCGTTGTCGCGGTGCTGGCATTTATCGTGGTGAAGCTCGAAAAGCTCTTCGCCCGCAAGGACAAGGAGGTCGTGCAATGATCGAGATGTTCCGACGTCCGCTTAGCCGTTACCTTGCGATTGCCGTCGTTCTCTCCCTTGTGCAGACGGTCGTTCTGGCTGGAGTGATCGAGAAACGCGCTTCCGTCCTGCGTTCGGGAACGGAAATTCTGCTGAAGACCGCGCCGGTCGATCCGCGCGACCTTCTGCGCGGAGATTATGTCATTCTTTCCTATGATGTTTCGAACGTGCCGGTTGCCCTGATCAAGGGCGACAGGCCGCAGCCCTATGATTTGGCCGAAATGGATGTGCGGCTAAAGCCGGGAACAGACGGCTTCTGGGTAATTGATGAGGCGTCCTTCGCAAGGCTTCCGCCCGTGGAAGGAACGGTCGTCATGCACACGCAGCCGTTCCGTCCCTATGCGCTTCCCGGAGATGACGGAGGGAGCCTCCGGGTCGACTACGGGATAGAGCGCTATTATGTGCCGGAAGGCGAGGGGCGTCCGATCGAGGAAGAGCGCAACGAAGGAGCGGTCAGCGTCGCCGTGCGCGTCAGCGCGGGAGGGCTCGCCCAGATTCGCGAATTGCGGATCGACGGCAAACCGCTCTATGAAGAACCGCTATACTGAGTTGTCTCACCGGTAATCGTTCTGTCGATCATGGCGGAGCATGGGAACGCGGGTGGCTGCCGCTGATTCCCGTGGGAGCCGGGGTTTGCGTGTCATTTTTCCTTTGCGTGTGTAAAAACGGGTGATATAGAGACGCGCGCTCCGGAGGGGCCATGCTGAAGGCAGCATGCGGTTCTCTTGGACGCGGGTATGGTGAAATTGGTAGACACGCCAGATTTAGGTTCTGGTGCCGCAAGGCGTGGGAGTTCAAGTCTCTCTACCCGCACCAGGTTTTCCGCGCGGGTAGATGCGGGACGGAATAGAAGCCGTTCACATCGCTCTTAGCGCCATATTGCCTGGCAGAATGCTTGAGGATTGCGTCGCAGCCACGCCCGGGAAATCATTTGAATTCCGGCGTCGTGCTCAGGGAAACAACCGGCTGCCCGAGCACGGCCGCCACGACATGAAGGTATGAACATGCAGGTTATCGAAACGCTCGCTGAAGGGCTGAAGCGCGAAATCAAGGTCGTTATTCCGGCCAAGGACATGGAAGCTCGCATGAACGAGCGTCTCGCCGATGCCAAGGACAAGGTCCGCATCAACGGCTTCCGTCCGGGCAAGGTTCCCGTCGGTCATCTGAAGAAGATGTACGGCAAGTCCATCATGGCTGACCTCGTCAACGAGATCCTCCGCGAAAAGCCGACCTCCATCCTTTCCGAGCGTGGCGAAAAGTCGGCGACCCAGCCGGAAATCGCGATGACCGAGGACGAAGCCGAAGCTGAAAAGATCCTGACCGCTCAGGCCGACTTCGAATTCACCATGGCCTATGAAATCCTCCCGCCGATCGAGCTGAAGTCCGTCGAGGGCATCAAGGTCGTTCGCGAAGTCGTCGAAGTTTCCGACGAGGAAGTCAACGAACAGATCCTCAAGATCTCGGAAAGCGCCCGTTCCTTCGAAACCAAGAAGGGCAAGGCTGCTGATGGCGACCGCATCACCATGGACTACGTCGGCAAGGTCGACGGCGTTGCCTTCGACGGCGGCACCGATTCTGACGCTGAACTGGTTCTCGGTTCCGGCCGTTTCATTCCGGGCTTCGAAGACCAGCTCATCGGCACCAAGGCCGGCGACGAGAAGACCATCACCGTGACCTTCCCGGAAGACTATCCGGCGAAGAACCTTGCCGGCAAGGAAGCCACCTTCGACGTCACCGTCAAGGATGTTGCCGCTCCCGCCGCCATCGAGATCAACGACGAATTGGCGACCAAGCTCGGCATCGAATCGCTCGACAAGCTTAAGGAAATCGTTCGCGGCCAGATCGAAAGCCAGTACGGCAACGTCACTCGCCAGAAGGTCAAGCGCCAGATCCTCGATCAGCTTGACGCTATGTACAAGTTCGACGCTCCGTCCAAGTTGATCGACGCCGAGTTCGATAACATCTGGCGCCAGATCAACACCGATCTCGCCCAGTCCGGCAAGACCTTCGAAGACGAAGACACGACCGAGGAGCAGGCTCGCGAAGAATATCGCACCCTGGCCGAGCGTCGCGTTCGTCTCGGACTCGTTCTCTCCGAAATCGGCGAGAAGGGTGGCGTAGAGGTTTCCGAGGATGAAATGCAGCGGGCTCTCTTCGCCCAGCTTCAGCAGTTCCCGGGCCAGGAAAAGCAGATCCTCGACTTCTTCCGTAACACCCCCGGCGCTTCCGCTTCGCTGCGCGCTCCGCTGTTCGAAGAAAAGGTCATCGACAAGCTGCTGAGCGAAATCGACGTCACCGACAAGAAGGTCTCCAAGGAAGAGCTTCTGGCTGACGACGAAGCAGAAGAAGGCGACAAGCCTGCCAAGAAGGCTGCTTCGAAGAAGAAGGCAGCTGCCAAGGCTGACGACGCTGCCGAAGGCGAAGAAGCCGCTCCGAAGAAGAAGGCTGCTCCGAAGAAGAAGGCCGCCGAAGGCGACGCCGAATAATCTTCGATATCTGATTGCATACGGAAAGGCCGCCTCAAGGGCGGCCTTTTTGTTTTGCTACCTGCTGTCGTTTCAATCCAACGGCCTGACACGATAGGTGTCGTAAGTGGCCTGCATGCGCTCTGCCTCGCTGCGGTTGGGAAAGAGGCTGTCGCTCGGCGCCCAGATGCGCGAGACGCGTTCGATCCTGATCGCCTGATTGATCCCCGGAGCCGAGGCCTGATCGCTCGTCATGATCTCTCCCGTTCGAATAGACCGGCGAGGATAAAGTCCGACCGGCCTATTCGATCAGGTCACGAGGAGACCTTCAATGCGTCCTGCGGTTCCTTTTTCAGCTCGCCCATCCTGTTCCAGGCATCGAGGCCTGCAATCTTGTAGGCTTCGGCGAGTGTCGGATAGTTGAAGGTGTTCTCGACGAAATATTCGACGGTGCCTTTCAGGTTCAGTACGGCCTGGCCGATGTGAACGAGTTCGGTCGCGCCTTCTCCGACGATGTGAACGCCGAGAAGGCGACGGGTCTTCATCGAGAAGATCATCTTCAGCAAGCCGCTGTCGAGACCCATGATATGGCCACGGGACGTCTCCCGGAAATGCGCGATACCGCATTCATAGGGAATGCCGCGCTGCTGGACCTCTTCCTCGGTCAGGCCGCAGGTCGAGATTTCCGGCACGGCATAGATTCCGTAGGGGAAGTATTGCGGCGGATCCTGCGACGGTGCGCCGACGGCATGGCGGGCGGCGATGCGGCCCTGTTCCATGGAGGTCGAGGCGAGGCTCGGAAAGCCGACGACGTCGCCTGCGGCATAGATGCCCGGCACGGAGGACTGGAAGGTTTCCGGATCGACCTTGATGCGGCCGCGGCTGTCGGCCACGAGACCGCAGGCTTCGAGGTTGAGAAGATCGGTTGCGCCGACGCGGCCGGCTGCGAAGAGCACCATTTCCGCCGTGAGAACGCGGCCGTTCTGCAAGGTGACGCGACAACGGCCGCTCGGCTCCTTCTCGACCTTCTCCACCGTCTGGCCGAAGATCAGCTTCATGTTGCGGTCACGCAGTTGGTAGGAGAAATCTTCGACGATTTCCTTGTCGATGAATTCAAGCATCGTGTCGCGGGGCTCGACCACCGTGACGGCGGTGTCCAGCGCGCTGAAGATCGTCGCATATTCTATGCCGATGACACCCGCGCCGATCACCACCATCGAACGCGGCAGTTCCTTGATCTCGAGGATTTCGTCGCTGTCGAGAATGCTCGTGCCGTCGAAGGGGATATGAGCCGGCCGATAGGGCCGGGTGCCGACGGCAAGCAGTACGGCCTCCGCCTGTACGCGCAGGACCTCGCCGTCTTCCTTCTCCACTTCCAGCGTCTTGGGATCGATGAAGCGGGCCGTGCCACGCATCTGGCTGACACGGTTGCGGGAGAACTGGTGTTCGAGAACGTCGACCTCGTGATCGAGGGTGATGAGAAGACGGCGGCGAAGATCTTCCGCCTTGATTTCCTGCTTCACCCGATAGGCGCGGCCGTAGAAGCCGCGTTCACGCCAGCCGGTGAGGTTGAGGGCCGTTTCACGCAGCGTCTTCGAGGGGATCGTGCCGGTATGGACGGAAACGCCGCCGACCCGCGTGCCCTTTTCGATGACCAGCACGCGCTTGCCGAGCTTGGCGGCCTGAATGGCGGCCCGCCGTCCCGCCGGTCCGCTGCCGACGACAACGAAGTCATAACTGTTCATCTGGTGTGCCCCTCAGACCTGAATGCGAATCGGAAGCGGCGATTTGCCGCGCTGCAGCAAGAAATAGCAGGTCATTCTGACTGTTTCGTTATCGGTCCCGTCGGGACTGCGCATGAAGACGTGAAGGCTCGCAGTCGCGGTCCCGCTGTGCATAATGGCGACTTCCCCACGAAGGCGATTCCATGGAACTGACGACAAGCCGCACCGATCCCCTGTTCGACCGCGAGGGCGCGAGAAATCCGCTTTCCGTCCTGAAGCAGGTGTACGGCTATCCGGCTTTCCGTGGCAAGCAGGCCGATGTCGTGGCCCAGGTCGTTGCAGGTGGCGATGCGGTGGTTCTGTTTCCGACCGGTGCGGGAAAGTCCCTGTGTTTTCAGGTGCCGGCCCTCTGTCGCGATGGCGTCGGTCTCGTCGTGTCGCCGCTGATAGCCCTGATGCGCGATCAGGTGGAGGCGCTGAAACAGCTCGGCGTGCGGGCCGCTGCACTGAATTCCTCGCTGGGACGTGATGAATTTGTCGACCTCCGCCGTTCGCTGGATCGCGGTGAACTGGATTTCCTCTATGTCACCCCGGAACGGATCGTCACACCTGCCTTCAGGGAGATGATCGGCAATACGAAGATTGCGCTGATCGCCATCGACGAAGCCCATTGCGTGTCCCAGTGGGGACATGACTTCAGACCGGAATACCGCGATCTCGGACGGTTGGCGCAAGAGTATCCTGGCGTGCCGCGCATGGCGCTGACCGCGACTGCCGATCCGCACACGCGCGAGGATATTATTGCAAGGCTCGGGCTTGAGGACGCCACGGTCTTCACCACATCCTTCGACCGCCCGAACATTGCCTATGAGATTGTGGAACGTGACCAGCCGCGCCAGCAACTGCTTAGTTTCCTTTCAAGGCACGAAGGTGAGAGCGGCATCGTCTATTGCCTGTCGCGCGCCAAGGTCGAGGAAACCTCCGAATGGCTGAACACCCAGGGGATACGTTCGCTTCCCTATCATGCGGGCATGGAGCGAGAACTTCGCGATGCCCATCAGGATGCCTTTCTGAAGGAAGAGAGCCTCTGCCTCGTTGCGACCGTTGCCTTCGGCATGGGCATAGACAAGCCGAACGTCCGCTATGTCGCCCATCTCGACCTGCCGGGCTCCGTCGAGGCCTATTATCAGGAGACCGGTCGCGCCGGGCGCGACGGCCTGCCATCGGAAGTCTGGATGGCCTACGGCATGGCCGACGTCATCCAGCGTGGCCGGATGATCGACGGCGGCAATGCCGGCGACGACATTAAGCGCGTGGAGCGCGCCAAGCTGAACGCGCTGCTCGCGATCTGTGAAACGGCCGGCTGCCGCAGGCAGGCAATCCTCGCCCATTTCGGCGAGACGCATCCCGGCAATTGCGGCAACTGCGATACCTGCCTGAAACCGGTCGAGACCTGGGATGGAACGGAAGCGGCGATCAAGGCGCTGGCTGCGGTCTATCGCACGGGCGAACGCTTCGGCACCGGACACCTGATAGATGTGCTGACCGGCAACGAGAATGAGAGAACGATACGCTTCGGTCATGTCGACATGCCGGTGTTCGGCGCGGGCCGTGACCTGCCGACAAGGACATGGCAGTCCGTCTACCGGCAGCTGCTTGCCGCTGGCTTAGTGCGCGTCGATCATGAGGCTTTCGGTGCGTTGAAGCTCGAACCGGAGGCCCGCGCGGTCTTCCGGCACGAACGTCAGGTCCTGTTCCGCAAGGACCGTCCGACAAAGGGCAAGGCCGCAAAGAACGCCGGCGCGCGCGCGGCCAATGCGAGGAATGCTCTCGAAGGGGCCGATATGGAGCTTTTCGAGGCTCTGCGCGCCACCCGAATGGAGATCGCCAAGGCGCTTTCCGTTCCACCCTACGTCGTCTTCCCTGATACGACGCTTATTGCCTTTGCCACGGAACGGCCGACCAGCCGCGATGCGCTGCTCGGTATTTCTGGCGTCGGGCAAGCGAAGCTGGAGCGATACGGTGACAATTTTCTGGCCGTCATCCGCTCGCATCAGCGGTAGGAAGTTCTGCTGGCCAACGTCGCCGGAGCGATCAGATGAGCCTCAGGCCCTTGAGGCTCGCATGGCCGTCACGGCCAATGATGATGTGATCGTGAACGGTGATGCCGAGCGGCTTCGCCGTGTCGATGATCAGCTTCGTCATATCGATATCGGCGCGCGAAGGGGTCGGGTCACCACTTGGATGATTGTGGACTAAAATAAGGGCGGTGGCGGAGAGTTCCAGGGCCCGTTTCACCACTTCGCGGGGATAGACAGGCGTGTGGTCGACGGTGCCGCGACCCTGCACCTCGTCGGCAATCAGCGCATTGCGCTTGTCGAGGAAGAGAATGCGAAACTGTTCCGTCGTCTCGTAGGCCATGGCCGAATGGCAATAGTCGATGACCGACGACCAGGACGCCAGCACCTGCTTGCCGCGCAATTCGCTCTTCAGCATGCGTTGGGCGACGGTGGCGATCAGCTTGAGGTCGTGGGCTACGGTTTCGCCGATGCCCTTGACTTCCTGCAGGAGGGCGGGCGAGGCACCGAGCACGCCGGCAAGCGAGCCGAAGCGTGCGATCAGCGCCTTGGCGATCGGCTTGGTGTCGCGGCGGGGAATGAGCCGGAAGAGCAATAATTCGAGAATTTCGTAATCGGCGAGTGCGCCGTCGCCGCCGTCCCGGAAGCGGGCGCGAAGCCGATCGCGATGGCCGTGATAATGGGCTTCCGCCGTTTCGACGACTTCGCTGACCGGCGTGCGTTTCTTCAGATTGCCTGTCTTCGCTGTCTGTTCCGCAAAGAAACCGCGCTCGTCGGGAATCTCGGCCGTATCCTCGTCCGATCCGCTTTCTGTCGCGGCGGAAATATCGATGTCCGGCAGGTCAGAAAGCGGGGGGCGGGCCATGAATCAGCCTTTGAGAGGCGGAAGACCGGGACGGTCAAGGCCGCCGGGTGAGAGCGTGAAGATTTCACAGCCTGTTGCCGTAACACCGACGGCGTGTTCGTACTGCGCCGTGAGCGACCGGTCTCGCGTGACGGCCGTCCAGCCATCGGCAAGCACCTTCACATGCGGCCGGCCGAGATTGATCATCGGCTCGATGGTGAAGATCATGCCCTCGCGCAGCTCCGGTCCCTCGTTGGAGCGACCGTAATGCAGGATGTTGGGACTGTCGTGGAAGAGCTTGCCGACGCCATGACCGCAGAAATCCCGCACCACGGTGCAGCGTTCTGCCTCGGCATAGGTCTGGATCGCTTCGCCGATGGCGCCGGTGCGTACGCCCGGACGGACCACGGCGATGCCGCGCATCAGGCATTCATAGGTGACCTCGAGTAGCCGCTCGGCAGCGCGCTTGATTTCACCGACGGGATACATGCGGCTGGAATCGCCATGCCAGCCGTCAACGACATAGGTCACGTCGATATTGACGATATCACCTTCGCGCAGTGGCTTGTCGTTGGGAATGCCGTGACAGACGACGTGGTTGATGGAGGTGCAGACGGACTTGGTGTAGCCCCGGTAGTTCAGCGTCGCGGGCAGGGCGCCGTTGTCCTTGCCGAACTCGAAAACGAAGCGGTCGATCGCGTCGGTCGTTATGCCCGGCTTCACGATGGCGGCCAATTCGTCAAGACAGCGGGCCGTCACCTGGCATGCTTTGCGCATCCCGGCGAAGTCTTCCTGACTGTAGAGCCTGATTGCCCCGGTATTCTTGAGCGGCGCGGTTGCCGCATCGACATAGGTCACCATTCACATGCTTTCGGTCTGGTCTGCGATTTCCCTTAAAGTCATAAAACAGCAAGGACCGGTTCGTCTATCTCGATCAACCCTGAGGGTGTGATTTCCGCAGGCGATACGGCACATTTTACCGCATAAGCCTCCACTCCGCGAGCGCTGGCCTCGGCAAAGGCCGCTGCATAGACAGGATCGAGATCGCCGGAAAGCCGGAAGCGGTCGCAATCGTCGCGCTGGATGAGGAAGACCATGGCGGCCCGGTGACCGGCCTCGACCATATCTGCCATCTCCCGCAGATGCTTGGCGCCGCGCGCGGTGACCGTATCCGGAAATTCCGCAAGACCGGCGCTGCGGGTGAAGTGCACGTTCTTTACCTCGACATAAAGATCCGGCCGGTCTGGTCCGCTGAGCAGGATATCGATCCGTGAATTGCGGCCATAACGCTGCTCGCGGCGAAGCACGGGATAGCTGCCGAAATCCCCGACGATGCCGGCGAGAATGGCCTCCTCGGCCAGTCGGTTCGGCAGCGCCGTATTGACTCCGACGACCGCGGCTTCCACCTCGACCAGTTCCATCGCGTGGCGATATTTGCGGTTCGGATTGTCATGCTCCGAAAGCCAGATCCGCGAACCGGGCGTGGTGAGGCCGAGCATGGATCCGGTGTTTGGGCAGAAGCCGGTGATCTCTCGGCCATCCTCCAGAACGGCGTCGAACAGGAAGCGCTTGTATCGCTGGATCAGACGGGCAGGGACGAGGGGCGGATCGAAGAGCATGGGAGGATGTAGCGCTTTGCGGCAGTCGCCGCAAACCTTGCGACAACAGGATAAGGAACAGGATTGCTGTTAAACTTGCCCTTGAACTTCAGACCCGCGCCAGAACGTAGGTTCCGGGAGCATCCGAAATGGCGTTCAGCGCACCGCCGCCTGGTTTGCGGGCGGGCACGCGTTCGCTGTCGAGCGCCTCGATCCAGGCATGCCAGTGGGGCCACCATGAGCCAGCGGTTTCCTTCGCATTCGCGGCCCAATCCTCATAGGAACCGACGGGAGCGCCGTTCGTCCAGTACTGGTATTTCACCTTGTCGGGCGGATTGACCACGCCGGCGATGTGGCCGGAACCGCTCAGCACGTATTCGACCGGGCCGCCAAACAGCGCGCTGCCGACGAAAACCGACTTGGCGGGCGCGATGTGATCCTCGCGAGTGGCGAGATTATAGACCGGGATCGTCACGTCCTTTAAAGACAAGGTCTTGCCGGCGAGTTGCATCCGGCCCTCGCTCAGATTGTTGTTGAGGTAGCAGTTGCGCAGATAGAAGGAATGGTTCGCCGCCGCCATGCGAGTGGAATCGGAATTCCAGTAGAGCAGGTCGAAGGGCATTGGGTCCTGGCCCTTCAGGTAGCTGTTGACGAAGTATGGCCAGATGAGTTCGGAGGCGCGCAACATGTTGAACGCTGCCGCCATCTTCGAGCCGTCGAGATAACCGGTTTGGCGCATGCGCTCTTCCAGTCCGCCAATCTGTGCTTCATCGACGAAGACCTTGAGGTCGCCCGCATAGGTAAAGTCGACCTGTGTGGTGAAGAAGGTCGCACTTGCGATGCGACGGTCCTTCTGCCGGGCATGCAAAGCAAGAGCTGCGGCCAGCAGCGTACCGCCCACGCAGTAGCCGATGGCGTTCACCTCCCGCTCGCCGGTGGCCTTCTCGACTGTATCGAGCGCGAAGTCGATCCCTTCATGAATATAGGATTCCCAGCCCTTGTCGGCATGACGCTCGTCCGGATTGACCCAGGAAATTACGAACACGGTGTGCCCCTGAGCCACACACCATTTGATGAAGGATTTCTGCGGGTTGAGGTCAAGAATATAGAACTTGTTGATCCATGGCGGAACGATCAGCAGTGGCCGCTTGAGGACGGTCTCGGTCGAGGGTTCGTACTGGATCACTTCGCAGATGTCGCTCTGCGCGATCACCTTTCCGGGCGTGACTGCCATGTTTTCGCCGACAGCGAATTTGCTGGTGTCGGTGTGGCGCAGTCGAAGCTCTCCGCGTCCGGCGGCGATGTCTTCCGCCAGCATCTGCATGCCCTTGACGAGATTGGCGCCGTGGCTCGCGACCGTCTCCCGGTAGAGTTGCGGATTGGTGACGACGAAATTGGTCGGTGAAAGCGCCGCCGTGATCTGGCGAACGTAGAAGGCCGCTTTGTGGCGGGTGTGTTCGTCCAGTCCCTCCGCCTCGTTGACCAGCTTTTCCGCCCAGTCGCTGAGGATGACATAGGCCTGCCGCAGAAAATCGAAGAACGGGTTGCGCTGCCAGTCCTCGTCGGTGAAACGCTTGTCCTTGATCGGCGGTTCGGGCGGCAGGTCGCTGGCGGCTCCCGAGAATCGCGAAAGCGTGCGCGACCACATGGTGAAGACACTGGCCATAAGATGGGTCTGCGCCTCGAGCGTGCGCTTCGGGTCGGCCATCCAGTATTCGGTGACCTTCGACATCGTCTTGACGAGTTCGGTCATCGGTTCCGAAACCGGATCGACAATCTCGCCACGTTCGCGCGGCGCAAGCCAGGTAGACGCGGCTTTCCCGAGGTTTTCCATCGCCCGCGCGACGTTGACGGCGAGCGTTTCTGGATCCCTGACGATGTATGGCTCGATCAGCTTGGGGTCGAAGCCAGCCGTTCCCGAACCATTCTGTCGCGCGTCTTCGCGTTCGCTGCTCAAGCCGTCCTCCCCAGGATCGTTTTTCCGGCGTCTTTTGTAATTGCACATCCTGCCCGAAAACGACTACAAGTTCCAGCAATACGAAAGCCCGGACTGACAGTTAAGCAGTCCGCTCTTTCGACCTCAACCGAACCACGACCGGCAGCGGATACCGATAATGATCGACAGCACTTGGACAAACGGAATGGCAGCGCGTCTCGGGCTTGGTGCCGCCGCCGCGATTCTCCTGTTGTCCGGTTGCACGTCGACGAAGGATAAGGCCGCCGCTGCCTCGTCCACGCCGGCCTCGCTGGAAGTGACGGTCGATGATCCGGATGCGCCTGTCGGTCCGACGGTCTCCTCGACCACTCCCGATGGTTATCCGGATTTCTCCGGATCACTGACCGCGGCGAGCGTTCAGATGAGCAACGAGGAAGCCGGCGATCTGCAGCGGAAGTTGTCCTCGCTCGGCGCCGCCCGTCGTTCCGGCGCGATCTCGGAAGCCGAATATCAGCGTCGCGTGCAGGAATTGCGCAAGCTCGCGGCTCAGCACGGCGCCGAGACTCAGGCTCAGATCACCAAATAGCGCTTGCGTTTCAGGCTGTTTTTAAGCAAAGCAACTCAAATGCAACCGGCGCCTGTTTCCTGAAGTTTTGTCGGCGGCTTGCGGATTTGCGCCAAAATTTGCCGCTACCGCATTCCATGCATTACACTCGTCCTGTCCCGGTTTTGCGGTTCGTTGCGGGATGGGCGATGGCCAGAAGAACGAACGCGCCTGTCGCGGCAGAAATCCGCACGGTCCCAGGGGTTGAAGATGGAAGAGTTTCACAAAGTTCGGCGTTTGCCGCCTTATGTTTTCGAACAGGTCAACCGTTTGAAGGCGAGCGCGCGAGCCGGTGGCGCCGATATCATCGATCTCGGCATGGGTAACCCCGATCTTCCGACGCCGAAGGCCATCGTCGACAAGCTCTGCGAGGTGGTCCAGGACCCGCGCACGCACCGTTATTCCTCGTCCAAGGGCATCCCCGGCCTTCGCCGCGCCCAGGCTGCCTATTATGCCCGCCGATTCGGCGTGAAGCTCAACCCGGACACCCAGATCGTCGCCACGCTCGGTTCCAAGGAAGGCTTCGCCAACATGGCGCAGGCGATCACTGCGCCGGGCGATGTGGTGCTTTGCCCCAATCCGACCTATCCGATCCACGCCTTCGGCTTCCTGATGACCGGCGGCGTGATTCGTTCGATCTCGGTCGAGCCGGACGAAACCTTCTTCCCGCCACTCGAGCGCGCGGTCAAGCACTCGATCCCGAAGCCGCTGGCGCTGATCCTCAACTACCCGTCCAACCCGACGGCGCAGGTCGCCTCGCTGGACTTCTACAAGGATGTGATCGCGTTTGCGAAGAAGCACGACATCATTGTCCTGTCCGATCTCGCTTATTCCGAAATCTACTTCGATGGCCCGCCGCCGCCGTCCGTGCTGGAAGTTCCAGGCGCGATGGATATCGCCGTCGAGTTCACCTCCATGTCGAAGACCTTCTCCATGCCCGGTTGGCGCATGGGCTTTGCCGTCGGCAACGAGCGTCTGATTTCGGCGCTGACCCGCGTGAAGTCCTACCTTGACTATGGTGCCTTCACGCCGATCCAGGTGGCCGCGACCCATGCCCTGAATGGCGACGGTTCTGACATCGCGGAAGTTCGCTCCATCTACAAGCGTCGCCGCGACGTGCTGGTCGAAAGCTTCGGCAAGGCTGGCTTTGAGGTTCCGCCGCCAGCCGCCACCATGTTCGCCTGGGCCAGGATCCCGGAAAAGTTCCGCGCCATGGGGTCGCTCGAATTCTCCAAGCTGCTCGTCGAGAAGGCCGATATCGCGGTTGCTCCCGGCATTGGCTTTGGCGAGCAGGGCGATGAGTACGTCCGTATCGCACTGGTGGAGAATGAGCACCGCATCCGTCAGGCCGCGCGCAATCTGAAGCGCTTCCTCTCGACGGCAGACGATACCATGCATAATGTGATTTCTCTCAACGCCCACCGTTGAGATCCAGGGGCGGCCCGTTCGTGGCCGCCCGACTTCCGAATTCGAAATGTCAGGAAAGAACCATGGCTGATGCCCTGAAAATTGGCATAGCGGGTCTGGGTACCGTCGGTGCCTCGCTCGTCCGGATCATACAGCAGCGTAGCAACGCGCTTGCGGTTGCCTGCGGTCGAGCGATCACGATTACCGCGGTTTCCGCTCGCGACCGAAACAAGGATCGCGGCGTCGATCTTTCCGGCATTACCTGGTTCGATGATCCCGTGGCTCTCGCCGAGAACGCCGATATCGACGTTTTCATTGAACTTGTCGGCGGCGCCGATGGCGCGGCGGACAAGTCCGTGCGTGCCGCACTTGCCCGTGGCGTCCATGTGGTGACCGCAAACAAGGCGTTGCTCGCCCGTCACGGCGTGGAGTTCGCGCGCCTTGCGGAAGAAAAAGGTCTGCTGATCAACTACGAAGCTGCGGTTGCCGGTGGCATTCCGGTCATCAAGGCCATGCGCGAAAGCCTGACCGGCAACAATTTTTCGCGCGTCTACGGCATCATGAACGGCACCTGCAACTACATCCTGACACGGATGGAGAAGGAAGGACTTTCCTTCGAGGCTTGCCTCAAGGAAGCGCAGCGACTGGGCTATGCAGAGGCCGATCCGACCTTCGATATCGAGGGTAACGACACCGCTCACAAGCTTGCCATCCTGACGACGCTCGCCTTCGGTTCCGAAATCGCCGCTGACGATATCTATCTGGAAGGCATCAGCAATATTTCGATCGAGGACATCAATGCGGCGGCCGAACTTGGCTATCGCATCAAGCTGCTCGGTGTCGCGCAGCGTACCGAAACCGGTATCGAACAGCGCGTCCATCCGACCATGGTGCCGCTCGACTCGGTGATTGCCCAGGTGGATGGCGTGACCAACGCCGTGGCGCTCGAATCCGATATCCTCGGTGAACTGCTGATGGTCGGCCCCGGTGCCGGCGGCAATGCCACCGCTTCCGCTGTTCTCGGTGATATCACCGATATCGCCAAGAGCCGTCCGGGCGCCCAGCAGGTGCCGGTGCTCGGCCGTCCCGCAGCTCTTCTGGAGCCCTACCGCCAGGCGAAGATGAAGAGCCATGAAGGCGGTTACTTCATCCGGCTTTCGGTGGTGGATCGCGCCGGCGTCTTCGCCAGCATTGCGACCAAGATGGCGGAAAACGGGATTTCGCTTGAGTCGATCGTGCAGCGTTCCCAGCATACGACCGCTGACGCTCCGGTGACGATCGTCCTCGTCACCCATGCGACGATGGAGAATGCCGTTCGCAAGGCCGTCTCGGCGATCAAGCACGAAGGCTACCTGATCGGCGAACCGCAGGTGATCCGCATCGAACGTCCGAAAACCGCCTGAGCGAAAGCGCGGCTTCTCTCAAAAACACCATAACAACGAACCCGCCGCGCTCTGCACGGCGGGTTCGTTGCTTTTGGACGGTCCGATCATATCCATAAGTATGAATATTTACATATCACATGTAATGAATATGATCGTGGCATTGGATGGAATAATGTTATAATAGTCATCCAGTGGTTGTGCTGGTTCTCAGGGGGGGAGGGCCCTTATGTCCTATGCAGGAATGCCGCCGCAAATAACGGCGATATCTGGCAAGAATACCGGGGTAAAAGGCAAAGACTCAGGTGAAGCTTTTATTGAGGATTGGCCCGACGATCCGCCATCGGAAAACGACGATTTCGAGGGCGGACGCAACTGGGCAATGATTCTGATCTTCTTGGCGCTGTCGGTGCTGCCGTTGATCGGCCTCGCTTTACTGATTTTCTGATCCGGAGCGAATCGCTCAAAGCTGTCGTCCTGAAATTTGCACAGACAGATTAACTTGCTTGTTTTGCAATGCAAAAAATGGGAGGTAGTTGGTCTTTGTTTTTATGCTGCATTGCAGTATAAATTGCTTATATCTGAGTATATTTTCATTTTTTTGTAAAATGCGCCGCGAGGGCTCTCGCATATTTCTGCAGAGCAGCGTAGATTTTATTCATTCCGATGATTTAGGGGTCTTGGGAGGAGCCTTGAATGATCCACATTAAGAAATCGGCACATCTGTCGCCGGTCCGGGGATATGACTCCGGCTGGCAGAGTGTTCAGATCGCTCCGTGGAGCGTCAGCGAAGTCAGGCGGCTGGAGGACGATGACTTCGAAGGCATCCGCAACTGGGCGATCATCCTTCTTTTCGTATCCTTGATGATGATCCCGTTCGGCTCAGTTGCCTGGCTTCTTGCCTGACACGCTTTGCTGACAAGCATCCCATTCATGGGAAACCGCTTCGCTGATCGGCTTATCGTTGCGTGCGTCGTGGAAGACTGCGCGGACATCCTCTTGTGAAAGCCCGAAGGGCTGTTCATTTGCCCGAGGACCTGTAGAAGAAGAGCAGGTATAATGGGCATTTCACGCATGGAAGAACCGGTAGATCCTGTCCCGCGCGCGTTTCTGGGCGTCGAGCAGTCTGTTTCAGGGCAGCGCTGGGTTTCCCGTCTTGATCAGGCAGGGCAGAACAGGGCGCTTGCGATCAGCCAGTTGCATGGTCTTCCGGAGATCGTTTCGCGCGTTCTTGCCGGACGTGGCGTGGGTGTCGATGAAGCCCCGGCCTTCCTTGATCCGACCATTCGCTCCCTCATGCCTGATCCTTTGCGTCTTACCGACTGTGCGAAAGCCGGTGAACGGTTGGTCACGGCGATCCGGGACGGCGAGAAGGTCGCGATATTCGGTGACTATGATGTCGATGGGGCGGCATCCTCCGCGCTGCTCTATCGTTTCCTGCACCACTTCGGCGTCGAGGCAGAAATCTATATTCCGGATCGCATCTTCGAAGGCTATGGGCCAAACCCGACTGCGATCGGCCAGTTGATCGACAGGGGCGCACAGCTCATCGTCACGGTCGACTGCGGCTCCACCAGCATCGATGCACTGGCCGCGGCTACCGATCGCGGGATGGATGTCGTCGTGATCGATCATCACCAGATGGGGCACGAGATGCCGGCCTGCCTCGCGTTGGTCAACCCGAATCGCGAGGACGATCTTTCTGGGCAAGGGCATCTCTGCGCCGCCGGTGTGGTCTTCCTGGTGCTTGTGGCCACTCTGCGCATGCTGCGCGAGGCTGGTCATCCGAAGGCGCGTTCGCTCGATCTCCTGGCGTGGCTCGATCTGGTGGCGCTCGCCACCGTCTGCGATGTGGTGCCGCTCAAGGGCCTGAACCGTGCCTATGTCGTGAAGGGCCTGATCGCCGCGCGCCACCAGAATAATGCAGGTCTCGCCGCGCTGCTGCGGGTGGCAGGCATTGGCGGCCCGGTAACGCCCTATCACTTCGGCTTTCTGGTCGGACCGAGAATCAATGCCGGCGGTCGTATCGGTGACGCGGCACTCGGAAGCCGCCTTTTGACCCTTGATGATGCCGCACAGGCCGACGAGATCGCCGTAAGGCTGGATGAACTCAATCGCGAACGCCAGGCGATGGAGGCCGTGATGCTGGCCGAAGCGGAGGCGGAAGTGCTTGCCGAATACGGCACGGGGGAATCGGCTTCCGTGATCGTGACCGCGCGAGATAACTGGCACCCCGGCATCGTCGGTCTGCTTGCTGCGCGTATTAAAGAGAAATTCAGGCGGCCCGCTTTTGCCATTGCCTTTGATCCTTCAGGACGGGGCACAGGCTCCGGCCGCTCGATCAATGGGTTCGATATGGGTCGCATGGTGCGGGCTGCCGTGGATGCCGGCCTGTTGCTCAAGGGCGGCGGCCACGCGATGGCTGCTGGCCTTACCGTCGAGCGTGCGAATCTCGGGCGGCTGCGGACATTCTTCGACGAGGCGTCCTCCGCGCAGGTTGCGACGCTTGCCGCCAACCGCGCCCTGAAGATCGATGGAGCACTCGGTGCGTCCGCGGCCACCGTGGCGCTGATTGATCAGATCGAATCGGCCGGTCCCTACGGCTCCGGTCATCCACAGCCGATCTTCGCCATTCCGTCCCATCGTCTGAAGGATGCACGGCCTGTCGGCACGACGCATGTAAAGGTCACGCTCGAGGCGCAGGACGGTTCGCGAGTCGACGGGATTGCCTTCCGTGCCGCTGAAACCCCGCTTGGCGATTTCCTGCTGAAGAGCCGCGGCATGCAGGTTCATGTTGCCGGCTCTCTGAGCGCCGATCACTGGCAGGGTACAAGGCGCGTGCAGATGCGCATCCTCGATGCTGCCAAAGCCCCGTAAGGCAGCCAAGGCAAGTAAGACGCTACAAAGCTATCGCTTAGCGGCGGCTCGACCGCTCGCCAGGCATCATTTTTTGATAATCTGATGAGAGATGAAGTGGCACGCCCTAGGGGAGTCGAACCCCTCTTCCCAGAATGAAAATCTGGTGTCCTAACCGATAGACGAAGGGCGCGTGCGCTTCGTGGTGTGGCGCCCTTATATGCAGGGTTTGAAAAAGCCGCAAGCGGAATCTTGCTGTTTTTTCATTCTAATTTCGAAAAAAATTCAAGGCCGTGGAAGACAGACGGAATACCCGCATGAGCCGGTATTTTGGCGGACAATTCGCATTGGCGAACCGCTATGACGCGGCTTTTAATCACGATATTATTGGGGGGAAATGAAACAGGAGTGGCACGCCCTAGGGGAGTCGAACCCCTCTTCCCAGAATGAAAATCTGGTGTCCTAACCGATAGACGAAGGGCGCGTGCGCTCCGTGGAGGCCCTTATAGTCAGGTCGTTTTATTCCCGCAAGCGGCAAATTTCGATTTCTTGCAAAAAAATGACAGTCGCGGCCAGCCTGTGGAAAATAGATCGATAAATGAACAAAACCAGCATGTTGGCGATCATGCTGGTTTTCGACGTTTGACAAAAGAGGCAGGCAACAGGCGCTTCAGCGGGTCTCTGTCGATGCGTTCGGCTCGGCCTTGCTCTTCCTACCTCCGGAGAGGAGTTCGGAGAGGGACGGCATCCACTTTCGCTTCTTCTGTGGGGCGTCTGCCGAGGCGACCTCGGGCTCCGCTGCAGTGGCTGGAACCGCGGTGGCAGACTTCTGCCCCTCTTCCTCTGCAAGCGAGACTGGCTCGGCCGCATCATATTTCGTCGGAGCAGCCGGTTCCGAATAATCGGGCATGACGGCGGCTTCTCGCGCGGGTTCGACTGGCTCCGGCAGATCGGCGCTGAAGAGGCTCTTGTTCATGGGACTGACGGCCCGTGAGGGCAGGTCGGTGGGAACGATGCTGGAAGACGCGTTGCCGTTCGCAGCAAGGGACGTCGTTTCGGCACCAGCCGTCAGGTCTTCCGATTCCGGCATGGCGGCTTGGGCCGGTGCCGAGAAAATGCTGCTGCGACCGGCGGATACCGTGGTCGGCTGCATGGTCAGTTCACCGAGATTGGCGGGTGCCGCAACCTGCTGGACGGGATCCGGGGAGGCAGGCGCTTTGGCGTGCGCCGAGGCAGGTACCTTTTTGCTGTTGGGAACGCTGACGACGAGCGGATCGGTGTAAGCGGAAGCGGACGCGGGCAGGGCACCTTTGTTCTTCTTGGGAACGGCAGCAGACGTCTCGGGCGCGGCATCGCCGACTTCCATGGTCTCGACCAGTTGATTGGTCTGGCAGCCGGCCAGCGCCAGCAGGCTGGCGCCGACAAGCAGCGAGTGGATGGCGGGATTAGCCCGGACGAAGCGAGATGCCATGCGTAGATACCTCTTGGTCGGCTCAAGCAACACGCACAGCGGTTTTCCGACTGCCCGTCTCACTGTGGTCCGAGTGCGGTGCGCCGGATACGGCGAACCATTCAAGGCATCAGGCTAGAAGGAATAGCTTGTGCGAGGCGGGTGCCAGCCTCCCAATAGTTACCAGACCCCGGTATTCGGCATGGAGAGCCAGGGCTCTGCCCCGGGCAGGCTCTCACCCTTTTGCAGGATCTCGATGGAAATGCCGTCGGGAGAGCGAACGAAAGCCATGTGGCCGTCGCGGGGAGGGCGGTTGATCGTCACTCCACGATCCATCAGCTTCTGGCAGATGGCGTAGATGTCATCGACCTCATAGGCGAGGTGACCGAAATTCCGTCCTCCGGTATAATCCTCCGGATCCCAGTTATGGGTTAGTTCGAGACAGGGAGCGGAGTTATTCCGGGCAGCATCGATATCGTCGCGTGCTGCGAGGAAAACAAGAGTGAAGCGACCCTTCTCGTTTTCCATGCGGCGGATTTCGGTGAGTCCGAAAACGTTACAGTAAAAATCTAGGGAGGCGTCGAGATCTTTGACGCGAACCATTGTGTGAAGATAACGCATGAAGGTTCTCCATATGACTGTAGGGATATGGAACAGGCGAAAGTTTCGAGCAAGCCTCATAGCCCAAAAAGCATCTGGGAATATCTGAATCTAGGACTTGCGCAGATCCATTACGAGAATGTTAATCTGAGCGTCAAGAATCGATTAACTTTACCGTGTGACGCGTTTTCGAGGGGCTTGGGAGATGGCGGACAGGATTTTACCGAAAGGGCTCTCTGGTTTCGAGGAACTGTCCGGCGAAGCCGTTGACCTGATCGAAATCACCGGCGTCGTGAAATGGTTCGACGTAGCCAAGGGCTTTGGCTTCATCATACCGGACAACGGGATGCAGGATGTGCTGCTGCACGTGACCTGCCTGCGCCGTGATGGCTATCAGACCATTCTGGAAGGAACCCGTATCGTTGCCCTGATCCAGAAGCGTGATCGCGGCTACCAGGCTTTCCGCATTCTCTCGATGGACCAGTCGACGGCCGTTCACCCTTCGCAGCTTCCGCCGGTGCGTACTCACGTACAGGTTACGCCGACGAGCGGTCTGGAGCGCGTGTTGGTCAAGTGGTTCAACCGCACCAAGGGCTTCGGCTTCCTGACGCGCGGCGAGGGAACCGAAGACATCTTCGTGCACATGGAGACCCTGCGCCGATTCGGTCTGACCGAATTGCGGCCCGGACAGACCGTGCTGGTCCGTTTCGGTCCCGGCGACAAGGGCCTGATGGCCGCCGAGATCCACCCCGACAATCCGGCGCCGGCTGCCCGTGCGCATTGAGGTTCGTGTGAAAATGACAAAACTTGCAAAGAGCGCCCTTATGGCGCTTTTTCTGTTTCTGGTACCGGCAGGTCTTTTTGCTGCCGATGATGTCCGTTTTGAAAGAAGCCAACTGCGTATCGAAACGCCGGAAGGCAAATCGCACGAGTTTCAGGTCGAACTGGCCTTGAGTCCTGAGCAGCGCGAGCGTGGCTTGATGTATCGCGAAAAGCTGGGTGATGACGAAGGCATGATCTTCGACTTCGGTCTGGAGCGGGACGTGATGATGTGGATGAAGAATACTCCACTTTCTCTGGACATGCTGTTCATCGATGGGGCCGGACGTGTTCAGCGGGTGGCCAGCGGCGCCGTTCCTTATTCCGAATCGATCATTTCATCCGGCGGGCCGGTTCGCTTCGTGCTGGAAATCCGGGGCGGTCGCGCCGCCGAACTGGGAATTGGTCGCGGCGCCCAGGTCACCATTGCAGCAATGGCAACCCAGTCGAAATAGCCAGTGCCGACCGCGCAGATCATCATGCGGATACCGGTTTTTTAATGTTGCGGCTCAATGGCGAACCGTGTATTGCGACTTTATCACTGCAACGGAGTGTAGCGCAGTCTGGTAGCGCATCTGGTTTGGGACCAGAGGGTCGGGAGTTCGAATCTCTCCACTCCGAGATCTTCCTCATTGATATGATTGAGGAATTCAGTTTTCCATATATATCTGAATATGCACCGTGATCGGATTGTGGGTGCGGACGCGCTTTCTGGCTATGCTTGAAGCGCTGAATGCTCCTTTTCCGGCGCGCAAGGGCTGCTGCGAATAATCCGGATTGCTCGATTCTTGTCGGCTCGGCCTTCTTCATCCTTCTGGTCCGGGGAGATGACATCGCTCCTATTCCGGGGGTGTCCCGATCCTCAAGCTGGAGCGGGCGGAATACGGTCCAAAATATGAGTTGATCGAATTGCCCAAATGGGGCAAGAACACTTGAGAATTTGGAACGGAAACGCGATCGTTGCGAATTGTCGATCGTGTTTCAAAGGTGTTGAAATTCAAAGATCTAATCGATTTCGAATCTCTGCACTTCGACTGTTCGAATTCGCCGCGGTCATATGATCTGCGGCAGGTGCCAAGATCAAACGACGGAAAAGGATCTTCCTGCCGTCACTTCTGGAGTTTAACGCGACCATGCCCGCGAAGATCTACCGCCCCGCAAAGACCGCGATGCAGTCCGGCAAGGCGAAGACCCATGTCTGGATCCTCGAATTCGATCAGGCCATTCCGCGCAAGATCGATCCCATCATGGGTTACACCAGCTCCGCCGATACCCGGCAGCAGCTGAAGCTCGTATTCGATACGCTGGAGCAGGCGGAAGCCTATGCCAAGCGCGAAGGCATCGAATATCGTGTGATCCAGCCGAAGGAAGCGAAGCGTCAGGTCGTTTCCTACACCGATAATTTCCGCTTCAACCGCCTTCAGCCCTGGACTCACTAAGGACTGTCTGAAACCTTGCCGATGCCCGCATGATCCCGTCGGGCATAAACGACGGGATGGAACGGCCCCTTAGCTCAGCTGGATAGAGCACCTGCCTTCTAAGCAGGTTGTCGCAGGTTCGATTCCTGCAGGGGTCGCCAAACACACCCATAACGTATTGATATATATATAAAGGTGCGACCGCACTGGATTTCTGTTGCGACTAAAGCTTGTTCCCAGTGGGTCCGATTACGGGGCCTCTTCTTTCCGCCGCGGTCCCTTGCGCCTTGCCTTCGCGCCCGAAGTGCAATCTCTTAAAGCGCATACCACCATTTCGGATTATCCGCGGACTCCATCTTGATCCAGACGAGGTCGACCTCGTTCACCCGTTTGATTGCATCGCTCCGGCTATCCAGAACGAGATCCGCATTTCTGGTTCTGACGATGACGACGGCATGTCCCTGGCCGTCCGGCGTGCGCCCTATGGCGAGACGGACAGAGCGGGCGGGCAGACCAGCCTCTACAAGTCTTCTTCTCTTGGTAACCGCATAGTCGTCGCAATCGCCATAACGGGGGGATAAAGTCCAGATGTCGCGTCCGCGCCTGTCGTTGCGTGGCGCGATCCCGTGGTTGACACTTTTGTTGATCGAAGCAATGTCGAGGGCGACATCGGCGCTCAGACGCACGTTCTCGGCTCCCTGTTTCGGCGTGCATTCTTCTGGCGCCTCGACGCAGAAGCGCACGAAGGCATAGGGTGCGAGCGCAGCCGCTTTTTCCTCCAGAAAGGCGGCGCGGATCGGGGTGGAACGTTCGGCGGCCCAAGCAGACGCGGTGGGGATGAACATCAGGGGGAGAGCGGCAGTAACGCAGATACGCACGGCACGCATCGCATGCCTCCGATTACGAGCGAATCATCGGCACGCGATCAGGCTCCGTGGAACGGTGCCGTCCGCGGCAGAATCATCATCATGGAAAGGGTGTGAAAGAGCGCAGGCGACCGTCCCGGGCATCTGCCCGGTCAATAAAGGCGCTATTCTCTTCCTGTTTCGCGCGAGACCTTAAGGCTTCGCGTTTCGATGGTCGCTATCCCCCGCGAGGGGCGCATCTTTCCGGCGAAAGCTCCATCGCGGATGTATCCGGACATCGGCCTCTGTTCGTGCAGAGGTTTGTTTTTGTTGTCATATTGTTGTTCCTCCCCACCGTTTCAGGTGATAGGGAATCTGCACATTTCTTGCAGGCTTTGTGAAGCCGCCTGATGGGGCTATTGATGGATATAATCCTTTCTATCTATTAGTCGGCGAATGAGTGGGCTCAATGCACTCAATGGGTTGGCCGTTTTTGTCTCTTTGAGCGTGTTCGGCGCCCACGCAGTGGCGGCGCGTGAAATCCGGTGCATGAAGCGATCCATATCGGGACAGTTCAGCAAGTATTTACCAATCTTGAGCAAACCCTTGGAGTGTCAAACCTCGCAGAAGAGAGGCTCCCATGGCAGGCACCACCCAGATGAAACGTGCGCCACGCAAGCGCAAGAAAGCCGCAAGCCGGCAGAGCTCAGGTAGCGTCTGGCCGTGGCTGGGTGCGTTGCTTGTCGTGGCTGGAGGCATCGCTGCCTATGATAACCGCGATAAACTGCCCGCACCGGTTTTGGCCTACCTTTCCGGGAAGGAGAGGGTTCAGCCGACGGCCCTACGAACCGAGGCTGCGAACAAGCCGGAGCGTAAGGAGCGGCAGACGACGGTAAATGCTGTGGCACCCGCGGAAAAGCCGAAACAGGAGGCGAAGCGCTCCACCGGCCCCGTTCCACCGGCTCCGGTCGGTGGCGCAACTGTCAATCAGGTCGCGGCCAAGCCGGCGGCTCCGGATGAGCGCAGGACGGATACCATCCTGCTCGGCAAGGGATTTTCCGGCAAGTTCTATTTCTGTGGAACATCAGGCCTGGATAACTGCGTATCGAGCGGCGACACCTTCTGGTATCACAAGACCCGTATCGCGCTCGCCGATATCGTTGCGCCCGCCACCGAGGGGGCCCGTTGCCAGCAGGAGCGGGAGAAGGGCTTTGCTGCCAAGGTACGGCTGCGCGATCTGCTGAATGGCGGCGACTTCGAGTTTTCCTCGCTGAGGGGACAGGAAGCCGGCGGTGCGCGCGTCGTGGCCCGGAACGGCCGGTCTCTGGGCTCGATTCTCGTTTCAGAAGGGCTGGCCAAACCCCGAATGGGCAAGCAGGATCCCTGGTGCCCCTGAGGTCGGGACAGCTCCGGACGAACAACTATGCGGGAATGTAAAAGCCCGCCGGTCTGAACCGACCGGCGGGCTTTATTCATAACATCACATTGCTGATCAGTGCAGGATCTGGCTGAGGAACAGCCTGGTGCGCTCGTGCTGCGGGTTGTCGAAGAATTCGGCCGGAGAATTCTGTTCGACGATCTGCCCCTGGTCCATGAAGATCACGCGGTTGGCGACCTGGCGGGCGAAGCCCATTTCATGGGTCACGCAGAGCATGGTCATGCCTTCTTCGGCAAGTCCGACCATGGTGTCGAGCACTTCCTTGACCATTTCCGGGTCGAGCGCCGAGGTCGGCTCGTCGAACAGCATGATCTTGGGCTTCATGCACAGAGCGCGAGCAATCGCCACGCGCTGCTGCTGGCCACCGGAAAGCTGGCCGGGATACTTGTTGGCCTGTTCGGGGATCTTCACTCGCTTGAGGAAATGCATGGCGACTTCCTCGGCTTCCTTCTTCGGCATCTTGCGCACCCAGATTGGCGCCAGCGTGCAGTTTTCAAGAATGGTCAGGTGTGGGAAGAGGTTGAAGTGCTGGAACACCATGCCGACTTCGCGCCGCACTTCATCGATCTTCTTCAGGTCATTGGTCAGTTCGGTTCCATCGACGATGATGTTGCCGCTCTGGTGTTCCTCAAGGCGGTTGATGCAGCGGATCATCGTCGACTTGCCCGAGCCGGACGGGCCGGCGATGACGATACGTTCGCCCTTCATCACCTTGAGGTTGATATCGCGCAGCACGTGAAAATCACCGTACCACTTGTTCATGTTGATGATTTCGACCATCACATCGGTGTCGGAGACGGTCATCTTGGCAGGTTGCGTGTTAGCCATGTGTGGTGTTTCCCTGAATTATCGTTTGTGGCCAGTGTCGAGATGTCGTTCCATGAAGGCGGAATATCGCGACATGCCGAAGCAGAAGAGCCAGAAGATGAAACCGGCGAAGATCAGGCCCGTGAGTGGCGTGACCGGTGTCAGCCAGTTGGCGTCGCCGAAGCTCGCCTTCACGATTCCCAGCAGGTCGTACATGTTGATGATCGACACCAGCGAGGTGTCCTTGAACATGCCGATGAAGGTATTGACGATGCCCGGAATGACAAGTTTCATCGCCTGAGGCATGATGATGAAGGTCATCTTCTGCCCGTAGCTGAGACCGAGTGAATCGGCACCTTCGTACTGGCCTTTCGGGATGGCCTGCAGACCGCCGCGGATCACTTCCGCCATGTATGCGGACGCAAAGATGGATACGCCGATCAGCGCGCGAAGGAACTTGTCGATGTTGTTGCCGGGCGTCAGGAACAGCGGCAGAAGCACGCTGGCCATGAACAGCACGGTGATCAGCGGAACACCACGCACCAGTTCGATGAAGCCAACGGAGGCAGCCTTCACGATCGGCATTTTCGACCGGCGTCCGAGCGCCAGCAGGATCCCGACTGGCAATGACACGACGATGCCGACGAAGGAGAGGATAAGCGTTACCATCAACCCGCCCCACTGGGTCGTCTCGACGTGGCTGAGACCGAAGTAGCCACCGAGCAAAAGGACATAGGCCAGGATTGGCAGGGCTACCAGCAGCAGGATCGCGTTCAGTCCCTTGCGGGGGAAGGACGGGATCAGCATCGAGGCAAGCAGGCTAACGAACAGGATGGCGATCAGGATCGGGCGCCAGAGTTGGTCGCGGGGATAGGACCCCACCATGAACTGGGTGAACCAGTCACCGACATAGGCCCAGCAAGCGCCGCTCCAGCCATCTGGCTGCGTGCCGCCTTGGGCGATGGTGGCGCAGGCCGCGCGTCCGTCGCCGCTCCAGACCGCCGAAAGGAAGAGCCAGTCGATGCTCGACACGACAAACCAGACGATCACCACGCCGAACAGAACGGACATCAGACTGTTGAGCGGCGTGGAGAAGAGGTTCTTGCGCAACCAGCCGCTGGCGGAACCGTCACTGGTCGGGGCGGGAAGGGCAGGTAGGAATTCGTGCCGTACGTAGGAAACGGAGTTCTTGTCCATCTCAGCGCTCCACCAGGGCCATCTTGGCGTTGAACCAGTTCATGAACAGCGATGTCGCAAGGCTGATCGACACGTAGATCGCCATCCAGATCGCGATGATCTCGATCGAGTGACCGGACTGGTTGAGGATCGTTCCGCCGACTGCCACGAGATCGGCGTAACCGATAGCGACCGCCAGGGATGAGTTCTTAGTCAGGTTGAGATATTGGGAGGTGAGCGGCGGAATGATGATCCGTAGCGCCTGCGGCAGCACGACGAGGCGGGTCGTGAGACCCGAGCGGATACCAAGTGCCGCGGCTGCTTCGTTCTGTCCTTTCGACACTCCCTTGATCCCGGCCCGCACGATCTCGGCGATGAAGGCTGCGGTGTAGAAGGAAAGAGCCAGATAGAGCGATAGGAATTCCGGGCCGATGACTGTGCCGCCGCGCATGTTGAACTTGCCGAGTTCCGGAATGTCGAAGGTCAACGGGAAGCCGAGTACCGCAAAGACGACGAACGGCAACCCGACGATCAGAGCGATATTGACCAGAAGAACCGGAGGGCGACGACCGGTCAGCAATTGCTGCCTGTTCGCCCACTTCGTGTAGACGATGGCGACAACGATGCCGATGATAAACGCGGCGAGTATGGCCCAGTCGCCTTCGCCGAATACCGGAGCCGGCATGTAGATGCCACGGTTGCTCACGAAGATGGAGAGCGGCAGCTCAAGAGACGCGCGCACGTCCGGAAGCAGCGACAACACACCCTTGTACCAGAAGAAGATGACCAGCAGCGGCGGAATGTTGCGGAAGACTTCCACATAGACGGTCGTCAGGCGCGCGATCAGCCAGTTGTTCGAAAGGCGACCGATGCCGACCAGTAGGCCGATGACGGTAGCGGTGACGATGCCGCAGGCTGCAACGATCAGAGTGTTGATGAAGCCGACGAGCAGTGCCCTGGCGTAGGATTCGTCGCTTGAGTAGCTGATCGGCGTCTGCGCGATGTCAAAACCCGCGCGACCGTTGAGAAAGCCGAAACCGGCTGTCATGTTGGCCTTCTGGAGGTTTGCGATCACATTGGAACCGGCAAACCAGAAAATCCAGACTATCGCTATGACTGTCAGCGCTTGATAGACAAACTGCCGGACAGCCGGATTGTAAATGAATGATTGTACCGGACGGCCAGCGCCGTCTCCGTTGGTGGCGACCACTGCCATGCGTTATCCCCTCTTCGCAGCCGTTTGGGGCCGTCTTCTTCATTTATGACCAGTGGGAAGGCGCTGAGGCGCGCCTCCCCACGAATGCCGGTCGCCTTAGCGGATCGGCGGGGCGTATTGCAGGCCGCCCTTGGTCCACAGAGCGTTGAGGCCGCGCTGGATCTTCAGGTTCGAGCCTTCGCCGACGTTGCGTTCGAAGCTCTCGCCGTAGTTGCCGACCTGCTTGACGATGTTGTAGGCCCACTTCTCGTCCACGCCGAGATCCTTGCCGATCGTCTGGTCCTTTTCCTCTCCGAGGAAGCGTTTGATGTCCGGGTTGGCCGACTTGGTCATCTCATCGACGTTGGCCGAGGTGATGCCGAACTCTTCGGCCGTAACCATGGCGTAGTGTGCCCAGGTCACGATGTCGAACCACTTGGAATCGTTCTGGCGAACGCCCGGGCCGAGCGGCTCCTTGGAGATGATTTCCGGCAGAATCACGTGGTCGGCCGGGTTCGAAAGCGACAGGCGGATCGAATACAGGCCCGACTGGTCGGTCGTGTAGACGTCGCAACGGCCGGACTGGTAGGCAGCGTCGACTTCCTCCTGCTTTTCGAAAACAACCGGCTTGTATTCAAGGTTGTTGGCCTTGAAGTAGTCGGCGAGATTGAGTTCGGTCGTGGTGCCGGACTGTACGCAGACTGCAGCGCCCGAGAGCTCCAGCGCGGACTTCACGTTCAGGCTCTTCGGAACCATGAAGCCCTGGCCGTCATAATAGTTTACCGCGCGGAAATCGAAGCCTAGCTGCGAATCGCGGCTGATCGTCCAGGTGGTGTTGCGGGCAAGCATATCCACTTCGCCAGACTGCAGCGCCGGGAAACGGTCTTTCGCCGAAAGGGGCGTGTACTTGACCTTGGTGGCATCACCGAACACGGCAGCAGCGACGGCGCGGCACAGATCGACGTCGAGGCCGGTCCAGTTACCCGAGGAGTCCTGCGCGCCGAAGCCGGCGAGATTCGAGCCGTTCACGCCGCACTGGACGAAGCCCTTCGCCTTCACGTCGTCGAGCACGCCAGCATTGGCAGCCGCAGCGCCGAAACCGAGAACTGCGGCGCCGAGCGCGGCGGACAGAATCTTCTTGTTCATTTTCCCAACCCTTATCTTGTTGTCTTTTGCCTCACAGCGAGTTGCGTAACTGTGTACGGTCGTGCTCGCCGGTCCGCTGGCCTCCCGGAGCGGACGACCTATCACAGTCGTAAATGAATGTGTGGTCAAGTGTTGATGGTTGAAATCGGGCAGAAAGGCGGCAATTTGCTAAAGCCGATTGAAAATGAGGCAGTTTTCGGCTCGTTGAGGCAGGCAATGAACAAAAAATCGCCGGCTGCAAACGCTTTGGGTTGCGCTTTACACATATCATTCCGTCACTTGGCGCCACTTGACCGGTTGGATGCAGGTCGTCACAAATGTCGATCGAAAGACCCCCTCAGCAAAGGTACAAATCACCCATGAAGAACCGAAAAGAGATGCTGGCCAAAGCCGGTACGGACACGAAACTTTGCCATATCGGCAACGATCCGTCGGATTTCTTCGGCTTCGTGAATCCGCCGGTGGTGCGTGCCTCGACGGTGCTGTTTCCCGACACGCGGACGATGGAAACGCGTGCTCAGAAATACACCTACGGTACACGGGCTACACCAACCACGGATGCGCTCTGCAATGCGATCGATGAACTGGAAGGCTCCGCCGGCACCATTCTCGTTCCCTCGGGCCTGGCTGCGATCACCGTTCCTTTCCTGGCATTCCTGTCTGCCGGCGATCATGCCCTGATCGTCGATTCGGTTTATTCGCCGTGCCGTCATTTCTGCGATACGATGCTCACCCGTCTCGGCGTGAGCGTCGAATATTACGACCCGACTATCGGCGCGGGCATCGAAGCCCTGATCAAGCCGAACACCAAGCTGGTGCATACCGAGGCGCCGGGTTCCAACACCTTCGAAATGCAGGATATTCGCGTCATTGCCGATGTTGCGCACAAGCACGGTTGCGTGGTGACGATGGACAACACCTGGGCAACGCCGCTCTATTTTCGTCCGCTTGATTTCGGCGCCGACATTTCGATCCATGCGGCGACCAAATATCCGTCCGGTCACTCGGACGTGCTGTTCGGTACCGTCTCGGCCAACGAGACCTATTGGCGCGCGCTGGACGAGGCGAGGATCACACTTGGTATCTGCGTCTCTCCGGATGATTCCTATCAGATCCTGCGGGGCCTCCGGACCATGGGGTTGCGCCTCGAGGCCCACCAGAAGGCGGCTCTTGCTGTGGCCCAGTGGCTTGAGGGCAGGGCGGATGTTGCAACCGTGCTGCACCCCGCCTTGCCGAGCTTCCCGGGTCACGAGATCTGGAAGCGCGACTTCAAGGGCGCGAGCGGCATCTTCTCCTTTGTGCTGGCGGTTGACGATCCGGCCCGGTTCAAGCCCAAGGCGCGGGCATTCCTTGATAGCCTCGATATTTTCGGTCTCGGCTATTCATGGGGCGGTTACGAGAGCCTTGCCGTGATGGTCAATCTCGACGATCGCAAGATCTGCAAGGCGCCGAAAGAAGGTCCGGTCATCCGCCTTCAGATCGGTCTGGAGAATGTCGAGGACATTATCGCGGATCTTGAAAAGGGCTTCGCCGCCGCGGCGGCGATCTGAGTTCAACCCTTTGCGCGATAGCCGTAGAGCCAGTCGAAATCAGCGGCGAGGCTCTGCGGCTGGCGCAGCGACAAAACGATGTCGCGCGCAACGCGAACCGGTCCGCGGGCATGATAGACGAATTTGTTGAAGGCACCGCGCGCCTTTACGCGACCCGCGCGCGCCTTGCGGAGGGTTTCGAATGCCGCAAGCGACTGAGGGAGAGGAAGGGAGCCGGAGACATAACCGGCTAGCTCGAACCCGTCCTCAATGGCCATGACCGCGCCTTGCGCTGAGAATGGCATCATTGCGTGGGCCGCATCCCCGATCAGGACAGTGTCGCGACCGTTCTGCCAGCGTCCCGGCGAGGCTTCATAGAGCGGCCAGAATGTCGCCTGTTTCACGCCCGCGAGAAGCGCCAGAATGAAGGGATTCCAACCGGAAAACTGCGCCAGCAGCATGCCGTGCTGGATATCGCTTCCCTGAGCCGCCCAGGTTTCGCCGGGATTCATCCCCGCGGCGATGGCGACTAAATTAAAGCCATCGATTTCGTTCAGTGGATAGCAGACCAGATGCGTCTTGGGGCCGAGAAAGGCGGTAACGCAGCGATTGTTCAGGAAGGCGGGGGCGCCGGCGGCGGGAACGGTAAAGCGCCAGGCGATGTTGCCGGAAAAGGCGATCTTCGGACTGCCCTCGATCAGTTTTCGCGCCGGAGACCACGCGCCATCCGCTCCGATCACCAGTTCCGGCCTCGTCCCGGTTATGGTCTCGATCGCCGAGGGGGTGGCGCTTTCGATCCGCTGTCCAAGATGGAGCCTGCAAAGGGAATTACGAATGACCGCGGTCAACAGCGCCTGTTGCAGCGTCGAGCGATGAAGGACGCCGTAGGGCGCGCGCCAGCGCTCGCGGGCGAAGCGCCCGGCAGGAACGGTGGCAAGTGGCTTGAGAGACGTGCCCAAGGCGAGCCGGATCTCGTCCGGCTCCAGCCAATGGCGTTCGATGTCCGGCAATACGCCGAGTTCGGCGAGAATGCGGGTAGCATTGGGCGAGAGCTGGAGACCGGCTCCCACTTCACCGAGTTGCGGTGCCTGTTCCAGGATATCGACATGGATGCCATGCCGTGCGAGCGAAAGCGCAGCAGTCAAGCCCGCCACGCCTGCTCCGATGATGGCGGCGGTCTTGATGGTCATGGAACTGGCCGATCAGGAGCGCCGCTCAGGCCGCCTTCACGTGGTAGACGCAACCCGGCGGGTTGGTCTGCTCCGCCTTGAGGGACGGGTTGTACTTGTAGAGCGTCGAGCAATAGGAGCACACCTTCTCGTCGTCATGTCCCATGTCGATGAAGATATGCGGATGGTCGAAGGGAGCCGATGCGCCCGTGCACATGAATTCCTTCACGCCGATCTCGATCACCGCGTGACCGCCGTCGTTCTGGAAATGGGGAATGCTGTGCCCGGCCATGTTTTTCTCCGCTATGCCATTCGAAAGTGCCGGGACATTATCTTCCTTCCTTTGAAAAGGGTAGAGCCAAACACGATAGGGAGTCACAGAAAAACACATCGAGAGGGGTTTGAGGCCGACGCAGCTTTCAATATTGTTGCGCCACAATGTTGCCGACAGGAATGACCGATGAATCTCGATGCGCCTCCTTTCTCTTCCTTCATGCATGATGGCTTCCAACTGGCCTATTTCGACGAGGGGGATCCCGCGGGTGAGCCGGTATTGCTGATTCACGGCTTCGCCTCGACGGCAAACGTCAACTGGGTCTATCCGGGATGGCTGAGGACCCTGGGTGAGGCTGGCTATCGCGTGATCGCCCTCGACAATCGGGGACATGGTGCAAGCGACCGGCCGCATGAGCAGGAGGCCTACTATCCCTCCCTGATGGCCGGAGATGCCGCAGCACTGCTGACTCATCTCGGCATCGAGCAGGCCCATGTCATGGGCTATTCGATGGGGGCCCGCATCTCCGCCTTTCTCGCGATCGAGCATGCGGACCGTGTTCGATCCCTCGTCTTCGGCGGGCTGGGGATCGGCCTGTGCGACGGTGTCGGTGACTGGGATCCGATTGCAGAAGCGCTTCTCGCGCCGTCGCTCGATGATGTGACCCATGCGCGCGGCCGCATGTTCCGGCAGTTTGCCGAGCAGACCCATTCGGATCGTTTCGCGCTCGCCGCCTGCATCAGTACCTCGAGGGAACTGGTGAGTCGCGCGGATATATCAAGGGTCGAGGCGCCGACTCTGATCGCCGTCGGAACGAAGGACGACATCGCGGGCTCGCCGCACGAACTGGCCGCCTTGATGCCTCATGCGCAGGCTATCGACATTCCGAACCGCGACCACATGCTGGCTGTTGGCGACCGGGTGTTCAAGAAGGCTGTTCTTGAGTTCTATCGCGAGCTTGAGGGCGTCTAACGCCCGTTGAAAACCGGTCGGCGCTTTTCTGCGAAAGCTGCGCGTCCTTCTGCGTAATCAGCGCTGTCGAAGGTTGTCGCCCCGATGATTTCCGCTTCGCGCAAGAGGTCGTCGTCGTTTGTTGCGACGGCGCGAAGTGCGAGCTTTGAAGCCTGTATCGACAGCGGCGCATTGGCCGCGATGATTTCCGCGAGCGACAGTGCCGCCGCGTCGAGGGCAGCGGAAGCGGTGACCTCGATCAGGAAGCCGGCAGTGGAGAGCTCTGTTGCGCCAACGGCAAGGCCGGTGAACAGCATCTTGCGCGAAATCTGCGGACCGAGCGCGTGGAAGAAATCCTGCACGGCATCCGCCGGATAGGCGAGGCCGAGACGCGAGGCAGGTACCGCGAATGCGGCGTCTTCGGCCGCGATGCGCAGGTCCGCTGCTGCCGCCAGCCCGAAGCCGCCGCCGTAGCAGATGCCTCGTATGGCGGCGATCACCGGGACGCGAGAGTTTCTAATTGCCGCGAAGGCTGCGCTGTTTTCGCTTTCGTAAACCTTCGCCGTTGCCGTGTCCTTGCGTACTGTCGGAAATTCGGAAATATCCGCGCCGGCGCTGAAATCCCGGGTGCCGCCACCGGTGAGGACGATCACGCGGGCCTCTCCCCAGGTGGCGAGCCAGTGCATCGCTTCGGGGATGGCGCGCCACATCGCGGCGTTGATTGCGTTTTTGCGCTCCGGGTTGTCGATCGTCAGGATACCCACGCCATTCTGGCTTGAAGCGAGGATCTTGCCGGCGGCGAATTCACTGGTGTGTTTCATTTCTCGGAGCCCATTTATGTTGAATCGAGGATGGACTATATAATGTCGTCTAGAATGAAACGAGGAGACCGGCGATGGCCGCAAAGAGCGAATTCCTCAAGAGAGAACATGTAATGTCGATGGACCCGATCTGGGACAGCCTCAGGGCTGAGGCACGGTCGGCCGCCGAGCATGACCCGTTGCTTGCAACCTTTCTCTATTCGACGATTCTCAATCATCGCTCGCTTGAGGACTGCGTCATCTACCGGATCTGTGAACGCCTCGATCACCCGGATCTGCAGGCGATCCTGCTGCGCCAGGCTTTCGATGAAATGCTGCGCGAGTGGCCTGAATGGGGCCAGATTGTGCGCGTCGACATCCAGGCTGTCTACGACCGAGACCCGGCCTGCACCCGCTTCATGGAGCCGGTCCTCTATTTCAAGGGCTTCCACGCCATCCAGACCCATCGTCTGGCCCACTGGCTGTGGAACCGCGGCCGGCGCGACTTCTCTCTATACCTGCAGAGCCGCTCCTCCAGCGTCTTCCAGACGGATATTAATCCGGCTGCCCGGATCGGCAAGGGCATCTTCCTCGACCATGCGACCGGTCTCGTGGTCGGCGAGACGGCGCGCATCGGAGACAACGTTTCGATCCTGCACGGTGTGACCCTCGGCGGTACCGGCAAGGAAGGCGCCGATCGTCATCCGAAGATCGGCGACGGCGTCATGATCGGTGCCGGAGCCAAGGTGCTCGGCAACATCGAAGTCGGTTGCTGCTCGCGTATTGCTGCCGGTTCGGTGGTGCTGAAGCCGGTGCCGAAGGGGTCGACGGTAGCCGGCGTTCCGGCTCGCGTTGTCGGGGAGGCAGGTTGCGCCGAGCCGGCCCGTTCCATGGACCAGATGCTTGCTGCCGAGGATTGATCCCAAAGTGGCCATAACCGCCCGGTAAAGCATGGTTCCCGGGCGGGAGTGTCGCCGTTTGCGTCTTTACATCTGCGGACGGTGCATGCGACAAGCGGCCCGAATTGAATCGATACGGAGAATTTAAGTGAAGCCCGAAGAAATCAAGAAACTCGACGCCTATTTCAAGCGGATGTTCGGTCCGGGCATTTCCGTTAAGGCACGTCCGCGCAAGAACGACTCTGCCGAAGTTTATGCGGGCGAAGAGTTCCTTGGCGTGGTGTTCAAGGACGAAGAAGACGGCGATCTTTCCTACAATTTTTCGATGGCCATTTTGGACGTCGATCTCTAATCTGAAAGTTGCATAGCAACTGATATATGTTTTCCTTTTCAAGGGTTGAAGGGTCGGCCGTGTTGCGGTCGGCTTTTTTGTTTTGATTACAAATGCAACCATTGAGGGATATTGCGACGCACAAGACTACTTGACCAAAATTGTGCATCTGCTATCGTTCGCTGCATTGAAAAACGGCACGAGCAGGAGGATGTCGCGCATGTTTAACTTCGATGAAGCCAATAAGAAGGGCAAGGAAGCCATGGATGCACTGCTGAAAAATTACGCAGAAATCGGCAAGGGCTTCCAGGCGATCGCGACGGAAGCGTCCGAATATTCCAAGAAGTCCTTCCAGGACGCGTCCACCTTCGTGGAAACGCTTGCAGGCGCAAAAAGTGTCGAGAGCGCGTTTGAGTTGCAGACGACTTTCCTGAAGTCGTCCTATGAGTCGTTCGTCGCAGAAGCGACGAAGATGGGTGAGATGTATGCCGATCTCGCAAAGACGGTCTACAAGCCCTACGAGGCGACCATTGCCAAGGCGACGTCTTCTTCGCCGTTCTCCGCTGCGGCCTGATTGCTTTTCAACGGTATTTTGCCGGGTTTTCAAGACCGGCCGCACGTGGTGCGGCCGGTCTTGCGCTTTTAAGGGGCTGATATAGGCTTTGACTCTTTTCAGCCTTTTCGGTGCGTTGCGGCGATTCTGTTTGCAGTGAGCACCGGGGGGCTTAAAATCACCGGAATATGAACTACCTTACTGTCCTGAGTGTTCGTCCGTCGCATTGCGTCTTTGGCAAATCGGCCGGACAATGGAGAATAAACTGAAATGATCGCCAAGCCGGTCTTCATGCAGAGCAATGGACGCGAAGGGGACAATGCCAACCGTGGCACGTCCGTCATTACGCGCACCAAGCCCAAGACGAAGAAACCGAACCTGTACCGCGTCCTGTTGCTGAACGATGACTACACCCCGATGGAGTTCGTGATCCACATTTTGGAGCGCTTCTTCCAGAAGGACAGGGAAGCCGCCACCCGCATCATGCTGCATGTTCACAATCACGGTGTGGGCGAATGCGGTGTCTTCACGTACGAAGTCGCCGAAACGAAGGTAAGCCAGGTGATGGACTTCGCAAGGCAGCATGAACACCCGCTGCAATGCGTCATGGAAAAGAAGTGAGGATCTGACGTGCCAACATTTTCTCCCAGCCTCGAAAAGGCGCTGCATCAGGCACTGACCTACGCCAACGAGCGGCACCATGAATATGCGACGCTCGAGCACCTGTTGCTTGCGCTGATCGATGATGCTGATGCGGCGGCCGTGATGGGCGCCTGCAATGTCAATCTCGATGCCCTGCGCAAGACGGTGATCGATTATGTCGACAATGAGCTTGCCAATCTGGTCACCGGCTACGATGAGGACTCCAAGCCGACCTCCGGCTTCCAGAGGGTCATCCAGCGCGCCGTGATCCACGTGCAGTCATCGGGCCGCGAAGAAGTGACCGGTGCCAACGTCCTCGTTGCGATCTTCGCAGAACGGGAGAGCCATGCGGCCTTCTTCCTGCAGGAGCAGGAGATGACCCGCTACGACGCCGTCAACTACATCTCCCACGGGATCGGCAAGCGACCGGGCGCCGCCCAGGTTCGTCCGCCGCGCGGTGCTGAAGAAGGCGACGGCGAAGCCAAGCAAGCCCGCGAGCAGGAAGAGGGTTCCGCCAAGACCAAGCAGGAGGCGCTCAAGGCCTACTGCGTCAATCTGAACGAGAAGGCCAAGAGCGGCCGCATCGACCCGCTGATCGGCCGTCACGAAGAAGTGAACCGCACCATTCAGGTGCTTTGCCGCCGCTCGAAGAACAACCCGCTCTACGTCGGTGATCCCGGCGTCGGCAAGACGGCGATTGCCGAGGGTCTTGCCAAGCGGATCGTCGAGGGTAAAGTCCCGGAAGCGCTTGCGGATGCTACCATCTTCTCGCTCGACATGGGCACGCTGCTTGCGGGCACGCGTTACCGTGGCGATTTCGAAGAACGTTTGAAGCAGGTCGTCAAGGAACTCGAGGATTACCCCGGAGCGGTTCTCTTCATCGACGAGATCCATACCGTGATCGGTGCAGGCGCCACCTCGGGCGGCGCGATGGATGCGTCCAACCTTCTGAAGCCGGCGCTGTCTTCCGGTGCGATCCGTTGCATCGGTTCGACCACCTATAAGGAATATCGCCAGTTCTTCGAGAAGGACCGTGCGCTCGTTCGTCGCTTCCAGAAGATCGACGTCAATGAGCCGTCGGTCGATGATGCGATCGAGATCATGAAGGGCCTCAAGCCCTATTTCGAGGACTATCACAAGCTCCGCTACACCAACGAGGCGATCAAGTCGGCCGTCGAGCTTTCGGCGCGCTATATCTCGGACCGCAAGCTGCCCGACAAGGCGATCGACGTGATCGACGAGACGGGCGCGGCCCAGATGCTCTTGCCTGCTTCGAAGCGGCGCAAGCTGATCACCGAGAAGGAGATCGAGGCAACGATCGCCACCATGGCCCGTATTCCCCCGAAGACGGTGTCCAAGGATGACGAGATGGTGCTGGCCAACCTTGAAAAGGAACTGCGCTCGGTCGTCTACGGCCAGGACAAGGCCATCGAGGCACTTTCGACCTCGATCAAGCTTGCCCGTGCAGGTCTGCGCGAACCGAACAAGCCCATCGGCTGCTATGTCTTCTCCGGTCCGACCGGCGTCGGCAAGACCGAGGTTGCCAAGCAGCTCGCCGCTTCGCTCGGTGTGGAACTGCTGCGCTTCGACATGTCGGAATACATGGAGCGGCACACGGTTTCGCGTCTGCTTGGTGCACCTCCCGGCTATGTCGGCTTCGACCAGGGCGGTCTGCTGACCGACGGCGTCGACCAGCATCCGCATTCGGTCGTGCTGCTCGACGAAATCGAGAAGGCGCATCCGGACATCTACAACATCCTGTTGCAGGTGATGGATCACGGCTCGCTGACCGACCACAACGGCAAGAAGATCGACTTCCGCAACGTTATCCTGATCATGACGACCAATGCGGGCGCTTCCGAAATGGCGAAGTCCGCTATCGGCTTCGGTTCGTCCAAGCGGACCGGCGAGGATGAAGAGGCGCTGAACCGCCTGTTCACGCCGGAGTTCCGCAACCGTCTGGATGCGACCATTCCGTTCGCCCCGCTGCCGACGGAAGTCATCCATCAGGTCGTGCAGAAGTTCGTCATGCAGCTCGAAGCCCAGCTCTCCGAGCGCAATGTCACCTTTGACCTCGCACCGGAAGCCATCGCATGGCTTGCCACGCGCGGTTACGACGAAAAGATGGGTGCCCGGCCGCTGTCGCGGATCATCCAGGAGCACATCAAGAAGCCGCTCGCCAACGAGATCCTGTTCGGCAAGCTGCGGAAGGGTGGCGTGGTCAAGGTCGGCGTCAAGAAGGACGAAGAAGGCGCCGAGGTTCTCGATCTCGAAGCTGTGTCCGATGCCGCTCCGGTAAAGCCGAAGCCGGAAGCCGAGCTTGTCGAGGCCGCTGCCGAGCCGGTGGAAACGAAGAAGAAGCCGCGCAAGGCCAAGGCGAAAGCTGAGGCAGCGGAAACAGTCGCCGAAACACCGCCGAAGCGTCGTGGCTCCGTGCCGAAAGTGCCCAAGAAAGGCTGATATCGCGGCATTGATTTGCCTGAGCCTCGCTGCAATTGTCGAAACCCCGGATCGGAAAGCGATCCGGGGTTTTGCTTTTCGAGTAATGACGATCCCGTGATCGAAAGCAACCATCCCTATGTTCAGGTTGCGACGGTTTGCCTTGGCGCGTAGCCTTCGACGGGTAGCTTGGTACGAGCGGATGAACGTGATGGAAACGGACCGTGGAGAGGATATCAGTTTCACGGATGAACAGCGCCAGTTGTGGGATCACGTCAAGGCGCTATGGGAGGTTGCTCGCCGCCGCGAGGTGGAACCTGTCCGCAAATTTCTGCATCGCAGTTATTCCGGCTGGGTCACGGGCACGGATACGCCCCATGACTATGAAGCCGCGATCGCTTCGGTGGGGCCTTATTCGCCACGCGTTTTGCGATATCGGCTGAAACCCCTCAAGGTGACCGTCTTCGATCATGAGGTGGGCGTGGTCCATTACAGCTATCAGGCCGAGGTCGAGACGCCGGACACGGGTGGCAAGTCCGTGGCGGGGCGTTGGACCGAGGTCTACAAGAAAGACGGTGATGTTTGGCTGTTGATATCGGTCAGCGGCGGACCTGACGGAATGCGCTAATTCCTCTCCGTGCTGATTTCGGCTGGACTGACCGCGTCTCCGTTACGCCTCGAAAAATCGGCTCCCGCTCTTCTTTCGCAAATTCCGACGCAGGGGACGGAATATGTACAGCCTTGCGATCCGGGGTTCGAACGGTGTAGGTCTGGAAGATCCATCCCGCGCATTCCGGTTTCCCGTGGCTTCTCTTCAATGACCCAGCCTGCTTCTCAATTCACCTCGCTGCGCTGGGCGGCAAAGGGTGCGGCGGGCATCTTCAGCCTGCCTGCGATCATCCTCATGACCTCCTTCGTTGGGTTCGCCGCCTTTGCGCTCGAATCGGGAATTTCCCGCGAGCAGGCGATGCTGATGACGCTGATGGTGTGGGCCTTGCCGGCGAAGATGATCCTGATCGGTATGATGGCGAGCGGGGCGAATATCCTGGCGATGTTTCTCGCCGTGTCGCTTTCCTCGATCCGTATGATGCCCATGGTCGCCTCTCTCGTTCCGGAAATGCGCAACGAACGCACGCCGACCTGGCTGCTGCTCTTTCTCTCCCATTTCGTCGCGATCACCGCATGGGTCTTCGCCATGGGCACCTTGAAGACCGTGCCGCGAGAGGCGCGCACCGCCTATTTCGCGGGTTTCGGTCTGACGCTGGTGGTGGTCAACACGATACTGGTGGGGTTGAGCTATGGTCTCGTCTCGACCTTTCCTCCGCCCGTTGCCGGAGTGTTGTTCTTCCTTACGCCGGTCTATTTCGTCGCGTCGATCTGGGCGTCGGCCCGCCATTCCGTGGTCAAGATAGCCTTCGTGGTCGGTGTCATCGGCGGCCCGCTACTGGCACTTGTCGCGCCGGGATTCGACATCCTGATCGTCGGTCTTGGAGGCGGCACCTTGGCCTATCTGCTCGACCGTTATGTGGTTCGCGCAAGGAGATTACAGGCCGAAGGAGGCGAGCCATGAGCGCGGCTGACTGGTGGCCATACGTCGTGATTCTGGTCGCCGGCTGGCTTGCGACCGATATCTGGCGCTGGCTCGGCGTCGTGGCCGGCAACCGTTTGAACGAGGGTTCGGAAGCGCTTTCGTGGGTGAGGGCGGTTGCCACCGCTCTGGTCATGGCCGTCACCGCAAAGCTCATCGTCTTTCCGACCGGCAGCCTTGAACACACGCCGCTGTGGATGCGGCTGGGTGCGGCAGGCCTCGGCTTTCTGGCCTTCCTGCTGGCAGGAGAGCGGGTCATCGTCGGCGTCGTCGTGTCGCTTGCGCTGCTTGCTGTCGGAATCACCCTGTATTGATGGAGCCGCCACTGGCGGGAAACGATATACTTGCCGGAATTTCAAGGTTGGGGTTGCCCTGATTTTCGGGCCTCCGAGAGTAGCCAGTCGCGCATGAGCACGACTTCCGGTGTCGGTCGATCCGCCTCTATCAGCCAATAATATTTTTCCGTATCGCTTGCCCGTTCGAAAAGGATCTGCAATTCGCCGCGCGCCAGTTCAGCTGCGATCAGGGCGGTTGGGCAGAGCGCCACGCCCAGGCCCGAAGTCACCGAACTGACCAGCAGGTTGAAATCCGCGAACAGGGGACCGGATTCTGTCGGTGCTGGAATTCCTCCTTCGGCAAACCATCTTCTCCATGCCGCCTTGTCTTCGTCATGCAGCAGATCCGCACGGGCGAGATAGGAGGCATCAGGAAACGGGCCTTTCCGTTCGACATAGTCGCGCGCCGCAGTCGGGCGGGTTGCGGCACTGAGGATTGGCAGTGCGTCCGGTGATGATCTGACGCCGTGTGTGATCAGGAGATCTGCTTTCGCCGGTGTGGGTGTCTCGGCACCGGCAGCATAGCTGATAGCCACCTGTATCTCGGGATGCGCTGCACGGAAGGCGGGAAGACGAGGGGCGAGCCAGTGGGAGACCACCGATGGCAGGCAAGCGAGGCGCACCTGCCGTCGCTGGCGCGCAGCCGAGAGCTGTTCTGACGCTGAGGCGATCGCTTCTAGGCTGGTCGATACGGTGCGGCTGAAATCCCGACCCTCTGCGGTCAGCCGGACACCGCGGGCGCTGCGTTCGAAGAGTGCTACCCCGAACCAGTCCTCAAGGGTCCTGACATGCTGGCTGACGGCTGCTGCCGTCATGCCAAGCTCGGTGGCGGCATGACGGAAGCTTTCCTTGCGGGCAGCGGCCTCGAAGGCACGCAGACTGGGGAGCGGCGGGAGCTTCATATCTCCATGGCTAAGCCATGCTTGCCCTTGAGGCAAGGAGAAGCCGTCTTGTCAGGGGCTTTGCCAGCGTGCAGTTTCCGGCGATCGATCATCTTCAACGCGCAGCAATAGGGAAGATCTCCATGAATATCAGACCCGAGATAGCAGTTCCCACCGATGCCGCCGAACGGCGTGCCGTCAAGCCGGTGGTCGTCTATCCCAATGGAGCGCTTCCGATCCCGGATATGGGGCTGCTCAATGAAGCCCGGGCCGGTCTCGAAAAGATCGACGAAGTCATCGTGCCGCCGCGTGACGGACGGACGTTCAACGTGCCGAAGGGCCATTTCTTCCGCATCGTCAGCGTCGAGGGATCACAGGTCGGCGACCTCAACCTGTGGAATGCCAACGATCTCTCCGAGCGTTTCTTCAGCGGCAAGACCCGTGCCCTGCATGCCACCCACGTCACGGTTGGCGACCGTCTCTGGAGCACGCTTCCCTATCTGAGGCCGATGGCGACGATCACCCACGATACGCTTGCCTGGTACGGATTCGATGACGACGGCGGCAGCGTTCACGATGTCATTGGTACCCGCTGCGATCCCTATACCAACAGGCTGCTGTCCGGTGGCGACTATCATCACTGCTGCCACTCGAACCTGACGCGGGCACTTGCCGGTGCGCGGGATATGGGCTTCTCGGAGGCCGAACCTCATGTGCACGACGTGCTCAATGTTTTCATGTGTACGGGTTTCACCCGCGACACGCATCAATACTTCATGAAGGCGAGCCCGGTTCGGCCGGGCGATTTCATCGAGTTCTTCGCCGAGATCGATCTTCTCGGCGGCCTGTCGGCCTGCCCGGGTGGCGATTGCAGTTCCGAGCATTCGAGCGATGCAGCCGCGTGCTATCCGCTGAAGGTCGAAATCTTCCGGCCCGATGCCAAACTCTTGAAGGACTGGCCGTTCCCGGAGCGGAACGGCTATGTCAGCCCGGAGCGGTGAAGGCCTTCAGCCGATCAGCCAGAACAGGCCGCCGAAGATGACGATGAAGGCGATGATGACCCCGAGAATCCGGCCCAGGCCCTCGTTGGTGTTCGTGTGTTGCCCGACGATCGCGTAATAGAAGTCGTTCTTCATCCGGGTTTTCCTTCCATCTGTGTGGCGGCAATAGCCTTGCAAGTTTTAGAGCCGCGCGCCGCGCGGTAGGCTCCTATCGGCGCGCGACGCTCAGGCGGAAAGTCAGAGTGCGGCCTTGATTTTCTCCGCATTGGCTTTCAGTACTTCGATGTCTTCCATCTTGCCGGAATGCGGCTTGAGCGGCACGCCCTCGTGGCGCGGAATGACATGGAAGTGCAGGTGATAGACGGTCTGTCCGGCTGCCGGTTCGTTGAACTGGGCGACGAACACGCCATCGGCTTCAAAAGCTTCCTTGGCCGCGACCGCGAGTTTCTGCACGACCGGTATCAGTTTGGCGAGCACGGCCGGATCGGCATCAAGGAGGTTGCGCGAGCCGACCTTGGGAATGACCAGCAGATGGCCGGTCGCCTGTGGCATTACATCCATGAAGGCGAGGGTATCGTCGTCCTCGTAGAGCTTCACGGAGGGGATCTCGCCTTTCAGGATCTTGGCGAAGATGTTGTTCTGATCATAGGCCGGGCTGGTCATGGGTATCTCCTCATTGTCGGCGCCACTTAATGCGATCCGTTGTCCGGGATCAAGAATGGCTTTGGTCGATCAGTCGTCTTCGCGCTGCTGCCGCTCACCCTTGCGGAAGGGTGTGTGCTCGTCGAGATAGTCGCCGATCTGCTCGACCTCCCGCCGCTCGTGCTCCAGATAGTCGGAGACCGCCTTCCTTAGCCCGGCATGGGCAATATAGTGAGCGGAATGGGTGGTCACCGGCTGGTAGCCGCGCGCAAGCTTGTGCTCGCCCTGCGCGCCGGCCTCGACCTTTTTGAGACCCCTGGCGAGAGCGAAGTCGATTGCCTGGTGGTAGCAGACCTCGAAATGCAGGAAGGGGTGATCCTCGACGCAGCCCCAATGGCGGCCGAACAGCGTGTCGGCGCCGATGAAATTGATGGCGCCTGCGATATATTTGCCGTTGCGCTTTGCCATGACGAGCAAGACGTCGTCCGCCATCCGTTCGCCGATCAGCGAATAGAACATGCGGGTCAGGTACGGCTTGCCCCACTTGCGGCTACCGGTATCCATGTAGAAGGCGAAGAACTGGTCCCAGATATCCTCGGTAAGATCCGATCCGGTCAGCCAGTCGATGGTGATGCCGTTCTCGAGCGCGGCACGGCGTTCCTTTTTCAGCGCCTTGCGTTTGCGGGAGGCGAGCGTTTCCAGAAACGCCTCGTGGTTGGCGTAGCCCTCATTGATGAAATGGAACTGCTGATCCGTGCGATGCAGAAAACCCTCCGCTTCGAAGAGCGGCATCTCTTTCTCCGGCACAAAGGTCGCGTGCGCCGAGGAAACGCCGAGTTCGTCTGCGACCTGCCGCAATCCACCGGCTAGAGCAGTTTGGATAGCGCTGTCATCCTGCCCGATGGCCGCCATCAGGCGCGGCCCTGTTGCGGGTGTGAACGGAATGGCGCTTTGAAGTTTCGGATAATAGCGGCCGCCGGCGCGCTCGAAGGCGTCGGCCCAGCCATGGTCGAAGACATATTCGCCCCGGCTGTGGTTCTTGAGGTAGCAGGGGACGGCGCCGATAAGTGCGCCGTCGCCGTTTTCGAGGAGAAGGTGATGGCCGAGCCAACCGGTCTGCGCCGTGGCCGAGCCCGATTCCTCCAGCGCGGACAGGAAGGCATGGGAGTTGAAGGGGTTATAATCCTTCAATCCCCGGCGGGCGCCGGAAAGCTCAGCCCAGCGTTCCGGTGCGATCGCGCAAAAGGATCTCTCGATCCGGATCGTCAGCTCTCCTGTCATGTGTCTCCCGTCAGGCGGTTGCGACCGGCGTCTCGCGCGGATCGAAACCCTCGAAGGTCATCTGGTCCGCATACTTATAGGTATGCTCACGCATGATTTCATCCCTGACCGTCCATGTGATGACCGGAATACCTTTTTCCCTGAGGGCTGTGACGAAGCTGTTCGGCAGATGGGGTGCGCAGTAGGAGACGAAATCCAGTCCGAGCTGCATGGCTTCGTCGTGGACGAAGAACTGTTCCGGATCCGCGCCTTCGGCCGTCAGCCCGACCGGGTAGGGGCATTCGAGGGACTTGAGGTCCTTCAGCAGCCAGTGGTCGAAGCTCATCAGCGCGACCTTGCCTTCATAGCCTTCCAGTACGTCGAGCACGGCTTCGGCGAGGCCGTCATCCTCTTCGGCGCTGATGCCCTTGAGTTCTATGACCAGCGGCACGCGTCCCTTGACGAGGGTGAGCATCTGCCTGAGCGTCGGAATGCGGTCGGCGGTGCCGCCGATCGAAAGCATGCCCAGTTCGCCTGCGGTGCGTTCTCGCACCTCACCCTTCAGGCCGCAGAGGCGCTGCAGGTCGTGATCGTGAAAGACCATCGGCACGCTGTCGGACGAAAGCTGGATGTCGCATTCGATGGCGAAGCCGGCATCAACCGCCCGAGAAAAGGCCGAAAGCGTATTCTCCCAAACCTGCTTGTTCATGTCGTGATAGCCGCGATGGGCGACCGGACGTTCCTTGATCCAGTCTGCGGACGTCACGCCTTGATCTCCAGGATCGCATCGATCTCGACGGCGGCGTTGAGTGGCAGCGCCGCCATCCCGACGGCGGCGCGGGCATGCTTGCCGGCCTCGCCGAGAACGTTGGCGATCAGGTTGGAGGCGCCGTTGATGACGAGGTGCTGCTCGACGAAGCCGAAAGCCGACGCAACGAAACCGTTGAGCTTGATGACACGTACGATCCGGGAAAGATCGCCGCCAAGGGCGGACTTGGCCTGGGCCAGGATGTTGATGGCGCAGAGTTCGGCAGCCCGCTGCGCATCGGCAAGCGCGACATCGGAGCCGACGAGGCCGGTGACCGCCACTTTTCCGCCTTCAATCGGCAGCTGGCCGGAAAGATAAAGAAGGTTGCCGCTGATGACGTAGGGTACATAATTGGCTGCGGGGGCGGCTGCTTCCGGCAGCTGAATGCCCATGGCTGCCAGGCGACCGTCGATGCTATCGGACATGTGTGTTTCCCGGATCTGTTGGTAAGTTGAAAAAGAATCCTGTGGTGACCAAAGCAGGTCTCGCTTTTGCCGGATCTGTTCTTATAACATCGCGAAAGAGTCCAACAGGAGGATATCGATGTTTCGTTCGTCATTTGCCGTTGTGCTGGTTGCCTTCGGAGCGCTCAGCATGACGGGTGTATCGGCGAATGCTGCGGTCGCGGGTGGCCTGGTGCCGCACCGCGCAGTCTACGATATCGAGTTGAAGCAGGCGTCCGACCGCTCCGGCATCGAGGGCATGCGCGGCCGCATGGTCTATGAGTTCAGCGGTTCGGAATGCGCCGGCTACACGACGAATTTCCGCTTTGTCACCCGGATCGATACCGGCGAACAGGTTCGCGTCACCGATCAGCAGAGCTTCACCTTCGAGGATCTCGCCAAGGGCAAGTTCCGCTTCGAGACTAAGTCCTTCACCGATGACCAGCTCGACAAGGATGTGAGCGGCGCGGCCGCCGACGAGAACGGCAAGGTGAAGATCGAGCTTTCGGAACCCGCCAAGCGTGCGGTTGAGCTGGCGGACAGCCGGTTCCCGGCCGAGCACATGCTCGAAGTCATCGATAATGCCCGCAAGGGCCGAACCTTCTTCGAGGCGCGCATATTCGATGGCTCGGAGGACGGCGATAAAAGCTACCTGACCACCACGATCGTCGGCCCTGAGCGCAAGCCTGTCACGACCGAATCGAAAGACAAAGCGTCCGAGGCTTTGGCCGGCAGCGCCTATTGGCCTGTGTCCATCGCCTATTACGACGAAAAGGCCGTTGGTGACGTTCTGCCGATCTATACCCAGTCCTTCAAGCTCTATGAAAACGGCATCACCCAGGATCTGACGCTTGACTACGGCGATTTCATCCTCAGCGGCAAGCTGACCAATCTCGAGGTCTTGGGTTCGGGAGACTGTAAGCCTCGCTGAGATTGCGGCAAGAGGAGGTATTCCCTCGATTTTGTCACGCAATACTCTTGATTTCCAAGGACAAGCCCTATAAGGGCAGCACCATTCCACACGCGAAGCTTGGGATCGACCGGGAGAAATCCGGCCGTTTCCGCCGGTGGCGCCGAAAAAGGGCGCTGTTTGCTTTGCGGGGGTTAAACCGGAAAAGGAGTAAAAGGCATGGCATTGCCCGATTTTAGCATGCGTCAGCTTCTGGAAGCTGGCGTTCACTTCGGTCACCAGACGCATCGCTGGAACCCGAAGATGAAGCCGTACATCTTCGGCGATCGTAACAACATCCACATCATCGACCTGGCTCAGACCGTTCCGATGCTGTCGCGCGCCCTTCAGGTCGTGTCCGACACCGTCGCCCGTGGCGGGCGCGTCCTGTTTGTTGGCACCAAGCGTCAGGCTTCCGAGCTGATTGCCGACTCGGCCAAGCGTTCGGCCCAGTACTACGTCAACTCCCGCTGGCTCGGCGGCATGATGACCAACTGGAAGACCATTTCGAACTCGATCCAGCGCCTGCGCAAGCTCGACGAGATCCTGGCTTCGGAACAGTCCGGCTACAACAAGAAAGAGCGCCTGAACCTTGAGCGCGAGCGCGAAAAGCTCGACAAGGCCCTCGGTGGTATCAAGGACATGGGCGGCACGCCGGACCTGATGTTCATCATCGACACCAACAAGGAAAAGATCGCGATCGACGAAGCCAAGCGCCTCGGCATCCCGGTCGTTGCGATCATCGACTCGAACTGCGATCCGGACCTGATCGACTACCCGATCCCGGGTAACGACGACGCTTCGCGCGCGATCTCGCTGTATTGCGACCTGATCGCCCGCGCTGCCATCGACGGCATCGCTCGTCAGCAGGGTGCTGCTGGCCGCGACATCGGCGCTTCCGCCGACGTTCCGGTCGAGCCTGCTCTCGAAGGCGAAGCCGGCGCCTGATTCCAAATGGCGGGTTCGCCCGCCATCGCAGTATCGTTGCAATCGGCCGCCACTCAGCCAATCGGGTTGGCGGCCGGTTTCGTTTTTAAAGGCCGGCCCGGCCGTGGGTGCAATCCCTGAGCCGTGGCGAATTCGACGTGATGGTTCGGCTTCATCACGATGTCACACTTCCGGGTACAACTCGTGCCCAAAACAGGCGCCGATGGCATTTTCGCACGGCGTCGCGTGAAACGATAAGAGGCAAACAATGGCTGAAATCACTGCTGCACTGGTGAAGGAACTGCGCGAAAAGTCTGGCGCAGGCATGATGGATTGCAAGAAGGCTCTGACCGAGACCAACGGTGACATCGAAGCCGCAATCGACTGGCTGCGCGCCAAGGGTATCGCCAAGGCCGACAAGAAGTCGGGCCGCACCGCCGCTGAAGGTCTGATCGGCATTGCCAGCGCCGGCCACAAGGCTGTCGCCATCGAACTCAACTCCGAAACCGACTTCGTTGCCCGCAACGATGCCTTCCAGGACCTCGTCCGCGGCATCGCAAGCGTTGCGCTGAACACCGACGGCTCCGTCGATGCGATATCGGCTGCAACCTACCCGGCAACCGGCAAGTCCGTTGCTGACACGGTTAAGGACGCGATCGCCACGATCGGCGAAAACATGACCCTGCGTCGCGCTGCCAAGCTCGAAGTCGAGCACGGCGTTGTTGCCACCTACGTCCACAACGCTGCCGGCGATGGTATCGGCAAGCTCGGCGTTCTCGTCGCGTTGAAGTCTGTTGGTGACAAGGAAGTCCTGACCTCGATCGGCCGTCAGGTTGCCATGCACATTGCTGCAACCAACCCGCTCGCCATCCGCGCTGAAGAAGTTGACGCAGCCGTAGCCGAACGCGAACGCAACGTCTTCATCGAGCAGTCCCGCGCTTCCGGCAAGCCGGACAACATCATCGAAAAGATGGTTGAAGGCCGCATGCGCAAGTTCTTCGAAGAAGTCGCGCTTCTGTCGCAGGCCTTCGTCATCAACCCGGACATCACCGTCGGCCAGGCTGTCAAGGACGCTGAAAAGCTTGCTGGCGCCTCGATCGAGGTTGTCGGCATGGCCCGCCTGCTGCTTGGCGAAGGCGTCGAGAAGGAAGAGAGCGACTTCGCTGCCGAAGTTGCCGCTGCTGCCAAGGGCTGATCGCTCATTGGTCGTGGACCATGTTAGGGAAAAAGTCGGGCATCGCGTGACAACGCGATGCCCTTCGTGTATCCGGCATCAGATCAATCCCTAGGAGCCAGCATGTCTTCCAAGCCCATCTACAAGCGTGTTCTTCTGAAGGCCTCTGGAGAAGCCCTGATGGGCAGCCAGGGCTTCGGCATTGACGTTGCAGTAGCCGACCGTATCGCCTCCGACATCGCTCGGGCGCGTTCCATGGGTGTCGAGGTCGGCGTTGTCGTCGGCGGCGGCAATATTTTCCGCGGCGTCGCCGTTGCTTCCAAGGGTGGCGACCGTGTGACCGGCGACCACATGGGTATGCTGGGCACCGTCATCAACGCACTGGCGCTTGCGACATCGCTGCGCAAGCTGGACGTCGATACCGTCGTGCTCTCGGCGATTGCCATGCCGGAAATCTGCGAAAGTTTCTCCCAGCGCGGAGCGCTGCACCATCTGTCCCAGGGCAGGGTGGTGATCTTCGCCGGCGGTACCGGCAATCCGTTCTTCACCACGGATTCGGCCGCAGCACTGCGCGCTGCCGAAATCGGCGCCGAAGCGATCTTCAAGGGCACCCAGGTGGACGGCATCTATTCCGCCGACCCCAAGAAGGATCCTACAGCGACCCGTTTCGACAAGCTCACGCACAGCGAGGTTCTGGATAAGGGGCTTGCCGTCATGGATGTGGCGGCGGTGGCCCTTGCGCGCGAAAACGCCATTCCGATCATCGTCTTCTCGATCCACGAGGCAGGCGGCTTCTGCGATATCCTCTCGGGCGCCGGTCTCATGACCATCGTTACCGATCATTGACACGGCTTTCCTTCCCGGGAACGTCGAACGAAGAATAAAGGGAGTTCATCATGAGCGAAGGCATTGATCTCAACGACATCAAGCGCCGCATGGACGGCGCCATCAACGCATTCAAGCACGATATCGCCTCGCTGCGCACGGGGCGCGCGTCGGCCAACATTCTCGATCCGGTGACTGTGGAGGCTTACGGCTCGCGCGTGCCGCTGAACCAGGTGGCGAACGTCACAGTGCCGGAGCCGCGCATGCTCGGCATCTCGATCTGGGACAAGTCGATGGTCAACGCCGTCGACCGTGCAATTCGCGAAGCCAACCTCGGCCTGAACCCGATCATCGACGGTCAGAACCTGCGTATTCCTCTGCCGGAACTCAACGAGGAACGCCGCAAGTCGCTGGTCAAGGTTGCGCATGACTATGCCGAAAAGGCCAAGGTGGCGATTCGCCACGTTCGCCGTGATGGCATGGACGGCCTTAAAAAGGCCGAGAAGGACGGTGTGATTGGGCAGGACATCAGCCGCTCACAGTCCGAGAAGGTGCAAAAGATGACCGACGATACGATTTCCGAAGTCGACCGCTTGCTCGTCGACAAGGAAAAGGAAATCATGCAGGTTTGATGCGGTCCGCCGCCCTGTACGAGTTGTTCAAACCGGAACCGTCCATGTCGAAAGCCGAAAACTGCCGCGCCCCGGAACATGTCGCCATCATCATGGATGGCAACGGTCGTTGGGCGAATGCACGGGGCCTGCCGCGCGCGGTTGGCCACCGCAAGGGTGTCGAATCGGTGCGTGAAATCGTGCGGGCCGCCGCGGACGCGGGAGTGGCTTATCTGACGCTGTTCGCCTTTTCGTCGGAGAACTGGCGCCGGCCGGAGGCCGAGGTCAACGATCTCTTCGGCCTCCTGAAGATGTTCATCCGGCGCGATCTGGCGGAACTTCATCGCGAGAATGTCCGCATTCGCATCATCGGTGATCGCGTCAACCTGCAGGGGGACATTCTGTCCCTGCTGCTGGAGGCGGAAGAGACCACCAAGGACAATACCGCCCTGACGCTGGTCATTGCCTTCAATTACGGGGCGAGGGACGAAATGGCGCGCGCCATGGCAACCATCGCCAGAGATATCGAGGAAGGCCGGCTCAAGGCCGCCGATGTGAACGGTGCACTGGTAGACAGCCGTCTCGATACCGCCGGCATCCCTGATCCGGACCTGATCATCCGCACCAGCGGCGAGGAGAGGCTCTCCAACTTCCTGCTCTGGCAGGCCGCCTATTCGGAGCTGATGTTCGTACCGGAATACTGGCCGGACTTCAGTCGCGAGGTCTTCTTCGCCGCCCTGGAGCGTTACGCCGCCCGTGACCGCCGTTTTGGCGGGGTTGCGGACAAGGCCGTGGCGCTGGGATCGTAGCCGCGTTGATGTCCCGGGAACTAACGCTCCGCATCTATTCGGCGATCGTTCTCGCCGCAATCGTTCTCACGGCCACCTGGCTGGGAGGTTTTGCCTTCCGTCTGCTTTCCGTGCTGATAGGCCTTCTGGTCTATTACGAATGGTCCAGAATGACGCAGCTCGGCGAAAGCAACATGCGAGGCCACGCTTTCGGCTGGTTTTCGGTTGCAGCCGTTGGCGCCAATATGCTTTTCGGCTCCCCGGACATGACCGTGCCGCTCTTTGCAGGTCTGGTCGTAACCGCCGTCCTGCCGTCGATTGCGGGTAACTGGCGGTGGTGGCAGGCCGGCGGCATCTTCTATTCCGGGCTCAGCGCCATTTCCCTTGCTGCGATCCGCGGCGAGGATTCGGTTGGCTTCGCCGCCATGCTCTTCGTCTTCGCGGTTGTGTGGGCGACGGATATCCTGGCCTATTTCGTCGGGCGGGCGATCGGCGGACCGAAGCTTGCGCCGAAAATCTCTCCCGGCAAGACCTGGTCCGGAGCGATCGGCGGTACGATCGCCGGCGTATTGGCCGGGACGGCGCTGGCGCTTGCCTACTTCCAGTCGGTTGGCCTCTGGATCCCCGTCATCGCTCTTTTGCTCTCGGTCTCGGGCCAGATCGGCGATCTTTTCGAATCGTTTATCAAGCGCCGTTTCGGCGTGAAGGATTCGAGCCACCTCATTCCGGGGCATGGTGGTGTCATGGATCGGGTGGACGGACTTGTTTTTGCCTGTTTTGCAGCCTTCTTTCTTGCTGTAGGGTTCTCTGCAATTGGCAAGGGGGCGGTGACATCGCTCGGGGCGTTCCTGTTCGGTCTTTGACAGGGGCCGGGAACGCCGTAAACGGAATGGGATGATGGAACATATTACCGCGTTTTTCGGCTTTCTCGTCGGCTACATCCTGCCTTACGTGATTGTCCTTTCCCTGCTCGTTTTCGTGCATGAGTTCGGCCATTATCTTGCCGGACGCCTTTCCGGCATTCGCGTGCTCGCCTTTTCGGTTGGCTTTGGACCAGAATTGGTCGGTTTTACCGATGGACACGGAACCCGTTGGAAAATCTCGGCTATTCCCCTTGGAGGTTATGTTCGGTTCTTCGGCGATGCCGATGCGGCAAGCCGGCCGGATGGTAAGGAACTGGAAGAACTGACGGCCGAGGAAAAGGCGCAGACGCTTGCAGGCGCCAAGCTGTGGAAAAGAGCCGTCACGGTTGCTGCCGGCCCGATTGCGAATTTCGTCCTGGCAATCGCTATCTTCGCCGTTCTATTCGGCACGATGGGCAAACCCGTCGCCGATCCTGTCGTCGCCGAGGTCAAGGCCGACAGCGCTGCCGCCGAGGCAGGCGTTCAGCCGGGCGATGTTCTCATGGCGCTGGACGGCGAAGCGGTAGAAACCTTTGATGACGTGGTCCGCTATATCAGCATGCGACCAGAAATCCCTGTTGTCGTGACTGTCCGTCGCAACGGAAGCGAACTCGGCCTTAACATGACGCCGCGTCGGGTGGAAACCTCCGATCGCTTCGGCAATAAGATGGAAGTCGGCCAGATCGGCATCGTCACCAACCAGCAGTCCGGAAATTTCCGCATCGTTGAGTTGACGCCGCTGCAGGCCGTGGGCGAGGGCGCCCGCCAGACGTGGCATATCGTCACCGGCACCGTGGACTACCTCTCGAATCTCATCGCCGGCCGAATGAACGCCGATCAGCTTGGAGGCCCGGTGAGGGTCGTTCAGGCATCCGGCCAGATGGCGACGCTCGGCATCGTTGCGCTCGTCAATCTGGCGGCCGTTCTGTCCGTTTCCCTTGGACTTCTGAACTTGATGCCAATTCCGGTCCTTGACGGCGGCCATCTCCTCCTCTACGCGCTTGAAGCGTTGCGTGGGAAACCGGTAGGTCCCGGTGCACAGGAGATCGCCTTCCGCATTGGACTGGCGATGATCGTGTCACTGATGGTCTTTGCAACCTGGAACGACATCAGCAGGCTGATTGGCTGAGGGGCGTCCTGCCAATTTTGTAGGGATTTGTTTACGATGTTTCAAACTGATAGTGGCGATTGGGCCACGCATGTAAACGAAGTAAATAGAAATTAACGTCCGCCCTTGCTTGTAGGGTAAAACCCGGTAAAACCACACACGGGCCGGAGTCGGGGTACGGCTTCGGGACAATGGAAGAAGGTTGAGAATACACATGAAGGCTGGTTCAAGATTTTTGAACGCAGTATCGGCGGTCGCGCTGTCTGCTGGTGTTGTTTCTTCGGGCGCAGGTGTAGCTGTCCTTGCATCGGCCATTGCGGCCCAGGCTGCCGTGATCCAGCGTATCGAGGTCAAGGGCGCCCAGCGTGTCAGCCCTGAGGCTGTGCGCTCGAATATCTCAATCAAGCCGGGTCAGAGCTTCTCGAACGCGGACATCGATGAATCCGTCAAGCAGCTCTATGCGACCGGCTTCTTCTCCGATGTTCGCATTTCCGTTTCCGGAAGCACACTTGTGGTCAGCGTTTCCGAAGCTCAGTTGATCAATCAGGTCGTCTTCAACGGCAACCGTAAGATCAAGGACGACAAGCTTAGAGGCATCGTTCAGACGCAGCCGATGGGTCCCTACAGCGAAGCTTTGGCTGCTGCAGACATCTCGCGCATCAAGGAAGCCTATGCCGGCATCGGTCGCAGCGACGTCGAAGTGACGACGCAGGTCGTTCCGGTCGCGGAAGGCCGCGTTAATGTGGCTTTCGTGGTCAATGAGGGCGAGCGTACCAAGATCTCCAAGATCAATTTTGTTGGCAACAACGCCTACGGCGACGGTCGTCTGCAGTCGGTCATCCAGACCAAGCAGTCCAGCATGCTGTCGTTCCTGACGCGCAAGGACGTTTACAACGAGGACAAGCTGCGCGCTGACGAAGAGGCGCTACGCCAGTTCTACTACAATCACGGCTATGCCGACTTCAGGGTCGTTTCTTCCGACGTTTCGTTGAATGAGGCTGGCAACGAGTACACCATCACGATCACCGTTGACGAAGGTGAGCGCTACAAGTTTGGCGACGTGAAGGTTGAATCGACGGTCGAGGGTGTGGATGGCGCCGAACTGCAGGGGCTTCTCGAAACCCATGCCGGCAACACCTACAGCGCCAAGGACATCCAGAAGTCCATGGAATCGATTTCCCAGCGCGTTGCGGCCAAGGGTTATCCCTTCGCCCGCGTCGTTCCGCGCGGTGATCGTAACTTCGGCAACAACACCATCGGCGTGACGTATCTCGTCGATCAGGGCGAGCGCGCTTATGTCGAGCGCATCGAAATCCGTGGCAACACCCGTACGCGTGACTATGTCATTCGTCGCGAGTTCGACCTTTCCGAAGGCGATGCTTTCAACCAGGAAACCATCACCCGTGCGAAGCGTCGCCTTGAGGCCCTTGGTTACTTCACCAGCGTGAACATTTCGACGCAGCAGGGTACCGCTCCGGATCGTGTCGTTCTCGTTGTGGACGTTGAAGATCAGCCGACCGGTTCGTTCGGTATCGGTGCCGGCTATTCCGTCGGTGGCGATGGTCTCGTTCTGGAAGCTTCTGTTGAAGAAAAGAACTTCCTTGGTCGCGGTCAGTTTATTCGTCTTGCCGTAGGTGGTGGTTTCGAAGATAGCCGTACCTACAACTTCTCCTTCACCGAACCGTATTTCCTCGGCTATCGCTTGGCTGCGGGTTTCGACCTGTTCAAGAGCCAGACCAGCAGCAACTCGGACTACAAATATGAGGAGCAGGGTGTCACCTTCCGTATCACGGCGCCGATCACCGAGGATCTGGCTACGACGGTTCGCTACACCTACAAGCAGATCAAGTATAAGGAAGACGGCGCCTTCGGCACTGACGGTATCGCGCATACCTCGGACGACACGCTTTCCGATCCGTATATCGATCTGATCGAAGAAAGCCCGTGGAAGCAGTCGATCATCGGTCATTCGTTCGTTTATAACACGCTCGATGATCGTACCATGCCGCGCGAAGGGATCTACGCCAGCTTCACGCATGAATATGCGGGTCTCGGCGGAGATTCGGACTACTACAAGGTCTACGGCAAGTTCCGTTACTTCCACCCTCTGTCTGATGAGTTTGACGTCATCGGTTCCGTCTCGGCCAGCGCTGGTCATGTCATCGCGACCGATGGCAAGCTGAATGTCTTCGATCAGTTCCAGATCGGTGGCAAGGAACTGCGCGGCTTCGATACCCAGGGTATCGGCGCTCGTGCGGGAGACGATGCTCTCGGCGGCACGACCTACTTCACGGCTTCGGCTGAAGCCAGCTTCCCGATGCCGCTCGTTCCGCAGGACCTCAATCTGCGCGGTGCGATCTTCGCGGATGCCGGTACGCTCTACGGTAACGACGTCAGCACCGGCAACTCGACGGTTGTTGGTACCGACATGTCGCTCCGCGCATCGGTTGGTGCCGGTATCGTATGGTTGTCGCCGTTCGGACCGCTGCGCTTCGACTACGCGGTTCCGGTTGCCAAGGAAGATTACGACGAAGTTCAGAACTTCCGCTTCAGCATGGCGAACCAGTTCTAAGGTCCGTGGCCCAAAGGCTGCTTGCGGCGCAACGTTCTGGGGCTTTGGCTGATGGAGCATAATCACTTTTTTCCGCCCCATGAGGGGATCGCGCTTGCGTCGATCGCCGCTCATGTGGGGGCGGAATTGCTTGATCAGGGTGCGGGCGATCGGATGATCCGGTCGGTCGCGCCCGTTAATCGCGCGCGCGCAGGGGACATTTGTTACATCCTGTCCCGTCGCAGCAAAGAAGAGCTGAAGACTTGCGAGGCTTCAGCGATTATCTGCGACAAGGCGCTTCGGTCGCTTATTCCCGACCATATTCCGGTGCTTCTGAGTTCGGCTCCGGCTATGGCTTTCGCCATGGCGGGTGGTCTGCTTTTCCCGTCGGGTCTTCGCCCGGTTGAAATGGTCGATGAGGCCGAGGCTATTTCACCGGCGGCTTTCGTCGATGCTTCGGCACGGTTGGAGCCGGGCGTGCGCATCGAGCCTATGGCTGTGATCGGCGCGGATGTCGAAATCGGCAGCGGCAGTCATATTGGCGCAGGGGCCGTTATCGGTCGTGGCGTGCGCATCGGCCGAAACTGCACTGTCGCCGCTGGTGCCACGGTTCAGGTGGCGCTGATCGGTAACAATGTCATCATCCACAATGGTGCCCGTATTGGGCAGGACGGCTTTGGATATGCGCCGGGGCCTCGTGGCATGATCAAGATCGTGCAGGTCGGCCGCGTCATCATCCAGGATCACGTGGAGATTGGCGCGAACACCACGATTGACCGTGGCACGATGGACGATACGGTGATCGGCGAAGGCACCAAGATCGATAATCTGGTGCAGATCGGTCATAATGTCCGCATCGGTCGCCATTGCGGCATCGTCAGCCAGGTGGGTATCGCCGGCAGCACCCGCATTGGCGACGGTGTCATGATCGGCGGAGCCTGCGGGGTCAATGGTCACATCACCATCGGCGACGGCGCACAGATCGCCGCAATGAGCGGCGTCCTTTCGGATGTGCCTCCGGGTGAACGCTATGGCGGGATACCGGCGCGCCCGATGAAGGATTACCTTCGCGAAGTCGCCGAAATGTTGAGCCGTACGGATAGCCGCAACAAGGAAAAGGAGGGCAAGAATGACTGAGGACGTTAAGACGGAACTGGGTTCGGCCGATGTCCTCCAGATCATGAAGTATCTGCCCCACCGCTATCCTTTTCTGCTGGTGGACAAGATCATCGAGATCGACGGCGACAATTCCGCAATCGGCATCAAGAACGTGACGGCCAACGAACCGCATTTCACTGGCCATTTTCCGGAAGCCCCGATCATGCCGGGTGTCTTGCTGATCGAGGGCATGGCCCAGACGGCGGGCGCGATCTGCGCGCGTAAGGAAGGACAGGGCGGGAACCTCGTCTACTTCATGACGATCGATAATGCCCGCTTCCGCCGCCCGGTTGTGCCGGGCGATCGCGTCGAATACCATGTCGTGAAGCAAAAGCAGCGCGGCAACATCTGGAAGTTCCACTGCGATGCCAAGGTCGATGGCGCGCTGGTCGCAGAAGCAGACATCGGTGCCATGATCATGCGCAAGGAAGACAAATGAGCATGATCGCCGCAAGCGCCAGTATTCATCCCCTTGCCGTCATCGACGACGGTGCCGTGATTGGCGAAAACGTCAGGATCGGTCCGTTCTGTCATGTTGGCTCCCGGGTGAAGCTCGGCGATGGCAGCGAGTTGGTATCGCATGTCTCTCTATCCGGCCTGACGACGATCGGCCGCAATGCGAAGATTTTTCCCTGCGCGGTGATCGGCGGGGATCCGCAGAGCGTTCATCACGCCGGCGAGGAAACGACGCTGACCATCGGCGACAATTGCACGATGCGCGAAGGCGTGACGATGAACACCGGCACCGCCGAAGGCGGCGGCAAGACGGTTGTCGGAAACAACAACCTGTTTCTCGCCAATTCCCATGTGGCGCATGATTGCATTCTCGGCGATCACATCATCCTGTCGAATAACGTGATGCTGGCTGGCCATGTGAAGGTCGAGGATCGGGTGATCCTTGGTGGCGGTTCGGCCGTGCACCAGTTTACCCGCATCGGTCGGCAGGCCTTCATCGGCGGTCTCTCGGCGGTCAGCTATGATGTCATCCCTTACGGCATGCTCAACGGAAACCCGGGTATCCTCGGCGGCCTGAATGTTGTCGGCATGACCCGAGCCGGCATCGAGCGGTCGGTGATCCATCAGGTCCGTCGCGCTTTCAAGCAGATATTCGAAGGCGAGGGTTCCGCCCGCGTCAATGCCGAAGCGATCCGCGAAGAGTATCTCGATTGCCCGCAGGTTATCGAGATCCTGGATTTCATCGCTGCCGAAAGCGACAGGGCGCTTTCTTCTCCGCATCGCGGCAAGAACTGACGCATGGCGCCGGCCAAGGCAGGAACGGGTCGTCTGGCGATCGTCGCCGGAAGCGGCCTTTTGCCTCTTTATGTGGCGGAAGCAGCCCGGCGATCCGGTGAGGATCCCTTCATTCTGCGACTGAAGGACGAAGCCGATCAGCAATGGCAGGGTTTTGACAATGCCGTGGTGGGCGTCGGCGACGTTGCGGGCTTGTCCGCGCTTTTTCGCCGCCATGATATCGGACGCGTCGTGCTCTCCGGCGGCGTCAAGCGCCGTCCGGGCTTTCGCGAAATCCACGTCAACCTGAAGGCGCTGATGAAACTGCCTTTGGCGCTGAAGACGCTGCTTGCTGGCGGTGACGACGCCGTCCTCAAGATGGTGATTTCGCTGATTGAGGGGCTGGGCTGCCATGTTATCGGCGTTCAGGACATTGCGCCCGATCTTCTTGCGTCTACCGGTCCGCTTGGCGCCATATCGCCAAACGAGGACGATTTGCGTGACATAGCCAAGGGTGCCGAGGCAGCTGAAGCACTCGGGCGGCTTGATGTCGGGCAGGGCGCTGTCACTGTCGGCGGGCGTATCGTGGCGCTCGAAGGGGTCGAGGGAACCGATGCCATGCTCGCACGCGTTGCGCGGTTGAGGGATGAGGGCCGGATTTCACAGCGCCGCAGGGGGGTGCTGGTCAAGCTGTGCAAACCGCAGCAGGATCTTCGCGCCGATCTGCCGTCAATCGGCCGCTCGACCGTGGAAAATGCCAAGCGAGCGGGTCTTGCCGGCGTCGCCGTCGAAGCCGGACGGGCGCTGGTGATCGAGCGCGAGGCGACGATTGCGGCGGCCAACGAGGCGGGCCTTTTCGTGATTGGCATCGATCGCGGCTTGCCGGGAGGCGTGATGTGAGTGACCGTCCGCTGAAGATTGCTGTTATCGCCGGCGAAGTCTCCGGCGATCTTCTGGGTGGAGACCTGATCGCCGCGCTGAAAAAGCGCCATGGCGGACCGGTTGAACTCGTTGGCGTGGGTGGCGACGCGCTGGAGCGCGAAGGCCTGCGTTCCCTTTTCGATTTTTCCGAGCTTTCAGTCATGGGGCTTACGCAGGTGCTTGCCCGCCTGCCGCGTTTCCTCTCGCTGATCCGGCGGGCGGCGAGGGCCATCGTCGCCGCGAAGCCTGACTTGCTGCTGATCGTGGATAGTCCCGATTTCACCCATCGCGTGGCGAAAAGGGTTCGCAAAGCTCTGCCTGATCTTCCGGTGGTGGATTATGTCTGCCCAAGCGTCTGGGCATGGAAGGAATATCGCGCCAAGGCGATGCTCGACTACGTCGACGCGGTGCTGGCCGTCCTGCCCTTCGAGCCGGAGGTGATGCGTCGCCTCGGTGGTCCCCCGACGCATTTCGTCGGCCATCGTCTCACGACCAATGCCAAGCTGCTGGAAACGCGTGCCGCGCGCGCGGGAAAGCCGCCCAGGCGGGCTGACGAGCAGAAGACGATCATGCTGCTTCCCGGTTCGCGCGGGGCCGAGATCTCGGCGTTGCTGCCGGTCTATGGGCAGGCCATGGTCGAGTTTACCGAGAGAAACGGGCCGAGCCGGTTCCTCCTGCCGACCGTGCCGCGTCAGGAAGCACGCGTGCGCCAGATGATCGCCGACTGGGCTCTGAAGCCCGAGGTTCTCGTCGGCGAGGATGCGAAATGGCAGGCCTTTGCCGAGGCCGACGCAGCGATTGCTGCTTCCGGTACCGTGATCCTTGAACTGGCGCTGGCGACGGTACCCATGGTTTCCACCTACAAGACCGACTGGCTGATGACGCTCATCAGTCACCGCATCAAGATCTGGACCGGGGCGCTTCCCAACCTGATCGCAGATTATCCGATTGTGCCGGAATATCTGAACGACTACGTGCGGCCGGGTAATCTCCTGCGCATGGCGGAAAGGCTCGCTACCGATACGCTCGAGCGGCAGGCCATGCTGGCCGGTTTCGATCTCGCATGGAAGCGGCTTGCGACGGATCGTCCCGCCGGCGAAGAGGGCGCACGGATCGTCCTCGATCTCCTGCGCGACAAGGGCGTTCTTCCCCAAAACGCCTGAGGCATTCCCGCTCGAAACGGGTGCGGACCTGCCGGCGGCTGCCTTTTCCAAACCGGCAGGCCCTTCCGGATCAATGCCATGCGCGACATCGGTCCGGATTTCTCAAGGCGGGGATGCGGATTTACTGTGTCCAGGAGGCGAAGGGGTCCGGCAGTTTGCTCCATGCCGATGGCGTGAAATTCTCGGCGGGCACGAGGCAGGCGTCGAGTTCCGCCGTTATCCGCCTCTCATCCATGGGATCGGCGCCGATGAACACGATCTCCTGCCGGCGGTCGCCCCATTCCGGATCGAGATAGGGCGCCATGGCACGCTTGAACCCGGCATCGTCAGGCCAGCGTTCGCGAGGTACCGACGCCCACCAGAGGCCCATGCGGCCGGTCCGGACCAGCGCCCCCGCCTGACTGATTGAGCCGACATGATGCGGCCTCGTCGCCAGCCAGAAGAAGCCCTTGGTGCGGATGACACCCGGCCAGGCGCGGTCGATGAAGGCCTGAAATTTCGTGGGGTCGAGCGGTTGGCGCGCCTTGTAGACGAAGGAACGGATGCCGTATTCCTCCGTTTCCGGCACATGGTCCTTGAAGCCGTTCAGTTCCTTGAACCAAAGCGGATGGGTTTCCGCCTTGTCGATGTCAAACAGACCGGTTCCAAGGATGTCGCGCGGTGCGACGGCACCGAAATCCGTCTCGATCACCCGCGCATCCGGGTTGAGGCCGGCGATGATCTTGAGCGCGGCGTCGCGCTGTTCCGGTGTCGCGGTTCCGATCTTGTTGAGCACGACGACATCGGCGAACTCGATCTGCTCGACCAGCAGGTCTACGAGGGTTCGATTGTCGCCATCGCCCGCCGTTTCGCCTCGGTCCGCGAGAAAATCGGAGGAGGAATAGTCGTTCAGCAGATTTGCCGCGTCGACCACGGTCACCATGGTGTCGAGCTCAGCTATATCGGACAGGCTCTGTCCATTGTCATCGCGAAAATCGAAGGTGGTGGCGATGGGAAGTGGCTCGGCAATACCGGTCGCCTCGATCAGCAGATAGTCGAACCGGCCCTGCACGGCGAGATCCCGCACTTCGCGCAGCAGATCGTCGCGAAGCGTGCAACAGATACAGCCGTTGGTCATTTCGACCAGTTGTTCCTCCGTCCGGGAAAGTGCGGCGTCTCCATCGCGCACCAGCGCCGCGTCGATGTTCACTTCACTCATATCGTTGACGATCACCGCAACACGGAGACCGCTTCGATTGGAAAGAACGTGGTTGAGCAGGGTTGTCTTGCCCGCTCCGAGAAAGCCGGAGAGAACAGTGACAGGCAATTTGTCCATGTGACAAACTCCAAAACGTAATACTGTAACAACTAAAGGCCGCGAAAAGGCGGACTTCCGTCCGCCCTCCGCAGAGTACAAGCTTAATGGGACAAGCAGTCAGCCAGAGACTTGGCCATGCCGCGCAGAAGCGTTGAGTAAAGCTCGGGGCCTTCCGTGATGGCGCCGCCCTCGGGATCGAGTGTACCGCTCTTCGCGTCGGTGCCCTCCGTAACGACCTTGATCAGCTTCGGTTCGAACTGGGGTTCGGCGAAGACGCAGGCCGCGCCGAGTTCCTTGACCTTGGCATGGATTTGGGACACGCGCTCCGCACCGGGCATCGTCTCCGGGCTGACGGTGATCGAGCCAGCGACGCGGACATGGTAGCGGTGTTCGAAATACTGGTAGGCATCGTGGAAGACGATGAAGGGCTTGTCGGCGACAGGCGCAACGGTTTCGGCGATTTCCTTGTCCAGCGCGGTCAGTTCGTCGTCCAGCGCCTTGGCGTTCGCCTTGTAGCGCGCGGCGTTGGCAGGATCGGCCTCGATCAGCGTCGCCTCGATAGCACCGGCCATTACCTTGGCGTTCATCGGGTCGAGCCAGAGATGCATGTCCGTGCCGCCATGTTCGTCATGATGATGTTCATCGGCATGCCCGGCTTCCTCACCGCTGGCTTCAGCATGCTCTGCTCCGTGGTCGTCATGATGCTCGCCCTCGGCATGCTCGTCATGTTCGCCATGATCATGGGCTTCGAAAGCGCCGCCTTCCCTGAAGGGCAGCTTGGTAATGCCGGGAGCGTCCTCAAGTTCGACGACCTTGGCCTTGCCGGCCAGGGCATCGAGCGGCTTTTCAAGAAAAGCCTCAAGTCCGGGGCCGACCCAGAAGACCACGTCGGCATGTTCGAGAGCCCGGGCATTGGACGGCTTCATGTTATAGGTGTGGGGGGAAGCCGCGCCCTCCACGATCAGGCTCGGTTCCGCAACGCCCTTCATGATGGCTGCCACGAGCGAGTGGATCGGCTTGATCGACACCACGACTTCCGGCGGCGCGGCAAAGGCGAGCGAAGGCATAAATAGAAGAGCTGCCGTGGTGGTGAAAAGGCCGGCGCGGGACTTGATCATAGGGGTATCTCCATCTTGAATGTGTTATGTAATAATATTACATTCATTGCGTAACGCTATAACGTGTGGCATAGCGTCGTGCAACAACAAATTTTCGGGGTCACGATGTCCCAGCCAGAAACTAGAAACGATCAGCCGCTGGTCATGCTGCAGGAGGCCGGCATCCGCAGAAGCGGGCGCTGGCTCGTTCGCGGCGTCGAATTTTCCGTGGCGCCCGGAGAGATCGTCACGCTGATCGGTCCGAACGGTTCCGGAAAGTCGACGAGCGCCAAGATGGCGATCGGCGTGCTGAAGCCGGATGAGGGCAGGGTCGAGCGCAAGCCCGGTCTTCGCGTCGGTTATGTACCGCAGAAGCTGGCCGTCGACTGGACCATGCCGCTGACCGTCAAGCGCTTGATGAGCCTTACGGGACCTTTGCCTGAGAACGAGATCAAGTTGGTGCTGGCGGCCGTGGGCATTGCCCATCTCGCATCTGCAGAGGTGCAGCATCTGTCGGGCGGGGAATTCCAGCGCGCCTTGCTTGCCCGCGCCATCGCCCGCAAGCCCGACCTGCTGGTACTGGACGAACCGGTTCAAGGCGTGGATTTCTCCGGCGAAATCGCGCTCTACGATCTCATCACCTCGATCCGCAATTCCACCGGTTGCGGCATCCTGCTGATTTCCCACGACCTGCACGTCGTCATGGCCGAAACGGACACCGTCATCTGCCTCAACGGTCATGTCTGTTGCCGCGGCACCCCGGCGGCCGTCAGCCAGAGCCCGGAATATATGCGGCTCTTCGGCGCCAATGCAGGCCGCACGCTCGCTGTCTACAGCCACGATCACGACCATACCCATCTGCCCGACGGTCGAGTCATGCACAGCGATGGCAGCGTAACCGAACATTGCCATCCGGGTGATGGCCACCATCATCATGATGAGGACCATCAGCATCGCGAACACGACCATGACCACCATCACGAAGATCACCATCATGGCCATGTGCATGGCGGGATTGATCAGGAAGCGACAGGCGGGGGAGCCGTTCTAACCCCGGCGGACGAGAGCAGGGAGAACAATCATGTTTGACGATTTCTTCCTGCGCGCAATGCTGGCGGGTATCGGGCTGGCGCTGACCACCGGTCCGCTCGGCTGTTTCGTCATCTGGCGTCGCATGGCCTATTTCGGCGATACCATGGCCCATTCTGCGCTTCTCGGTGTCGCGCTTTCGCTGCTGCTGTCGCTCAATCTGATGGTGAGCGTCTTCGTCGTGGCGTCGATGGTCTCGCTTCTGCTGCTTCTCCTGCAGCGGCGGCAGGCACTCTCGGCTGATGCGCTGCTCGGCATACTCAGCCACGCGACACTGGCGATCGGCCTCGTGATGGTCGCCTTCATGACCCGGGTGCGCATCGATCTGGTGGCCTTCCTCTTTGGGGATATCCTTGCGGTCGACAGCACCGATATCGTCGTCGTCTGGGTCGGCGGCGCTGTGGTGCTTGGCATGATCGCCTGGCTCTGGCGTCCGCTGCTGGCTGCGACCGTCAATGCGGAACTTGCCGAGGCCGAGGGATTGCAGCCCGAGCGGGCGCGTCTTGCCTTCATGCTGCTGATGGCACTGGTGATCGCCATTGCGATGAAGATCGTTGGAATCATGCTGATCACGTCGCTGTTGATCATTCCCGCCGCTACAGCGCGTCGGTTTGCAACGACGCCCGAGGTTATGGCGGTCTTCGCATCGCTCATCGGCGCAGTCGCCGTCGTCTTTGGTCTTTTCGGATCATTGACCTATGATACGCCGTCCGGCCCTTCGATTGTCGTGGCGGCCCTTGTACTCTTTCTCTTGAGTCTTTTACCCAAGCCCGGACGCGAGGGTGCAGAGACGAACAGGCAGGGATAGGCCCCATGACAACGCCACAACTGACGAAGAACCAATCGCTTGTCTTCGACGCATTGACGGAATCGGTTGGACCGCTTTCGGCCTACGGGATCCTTGACCGCCTGCGTGATCACGGGTTCCGGGCGCCGCTACAGGTCTATCGGGCGCTCGACAAGCTGGTCGAGATGGGGCTGGTGCATCGCCTTGAGAGCATCAACTCCTTCGTGGTCTGCGCCCATCCCAAGCAGGATTGCTGCCATCATGGCACGGTCGCCTTCGCGATCTGCAACAAATGCGGCCGTGTCAGCGAATTCCACGATCACGCCATCGATCATCGGCTGGCGGACTGGGCCAAGGGCCAGCGCTTCAAGGCGGAAAAGACGACGATCGAGATCCGGGGCCTCTGCGCCGAATGCGCCTGACCGGCAACCAACCCCGCTGAATCAGATCTGCTTGAGATTGCGGGCGAAGCGCTGCCAGTTGCGTACGTAGTTTTCCGCCGACAAGGTGAGCCCTGCCGCCGAGGCCTCGTCCAGGGTTCTGACGACCCGGGCGGGTGAACCGACGATCAGCGAATTGTCGGGGAATTCCTTGTTCTCGGTAATCAGCGCGTTTGCGCCAACGAGGCAGTTGCTGCCGATTTTCGCGCCGTTCAGAACGGTAACGCCCATGCCGATCAGGGAATTGTCGCCGATCGTGCAGCCATGAATGATGGCGTGGTGCCCGATCGTGCAGCCCCTGCCGATCGTCACAGGAAAGCGCGGGTCCGTATGGATCATCACGCCTTCCTGAATATTGGTCCGTTCGCCGATGACAATCGGTTCGTTGTCGCCGCGCAGGACGGCTCCGAACCAGATGCCGACGTCCTCGCCGAGATCGACCTGCCCGATCACATGAGCGTCGGGCGCGATCCAGAAACGCCCCTCATGGGGTGTCTTCGGCGAAAGATTTCCGAGCGAATATAGCGGCATGGAATGGTATCCGTCGTTCAGCCGTCTTCAGCGCAGGCGCAGAAGAACAGGAAAACGGCCGGCCTGCGAAGAGACGTGCAGGTGGATATTGGCTTCCGGCTGCGAATAACGCCAGGCGCGTGCGCCGTGGCAGAGCAGCAGGCCGATCAGATCCTTGGTGCGCGAGCGCTTACGGCTAAGTCCGAGATCGGCAAGCCGGAACGCAGCCTCGTGCAGCGGATGCAGGCCGTAATGCCCTCCGCGGCTTTCGTTGTCCTGGCTCGCCGCGAATTCTAAGTGCTTTTCGTTCGATGCCATGTTCGTTACCTCGTACGCGATAAAAATCGAGGTCGGGAGGCGACTGTCACTGCATTGCAGCCCAGCAGCCAATACCCACCTTTTTCAAGCTCTTGCATGCATTAACCGCTGTCTTCTGGTCGTCGAAGCCACCGAACCGCGCGCGATAAAGTTGCTCCGAACCACTGTTGTAGGCGACGGTGAAAGGGGTGGCGGAACGCAATACCTTGCCGCCTTTATCCTGCGCCTTGCGCAGGAGTGTCATGGCCTGTTCCCGATCCGGCGAGGTGCCGATCTGGATGACCCAACCCGTCGAAGGCTGAGTGGAGGCCGTTGTCGTCTGGTCGAGATCCACCGGTTTCACGGCTGCCTGTGCGACGGATTCTTCCTCTTCCGCAAGAGACTGCGGTGCGGCTGAGGCCTTTACGTTCGGCATATAGGCCGGAGCCGGCTGCGGAACGGGCACTCCTGCGGAAAGCGGGCGTTCCGGTGTTCCCGTAGCGGCCTTCAGCGCCGCTGCGGCACCGTTGTCGTTTGCCGGTGCGGCGAAGGCCGAAGCGACGGCGCCATTCTTGTAGCGCGTATCGGGAAGCGGGCCGTCGGAAGGCAAGCGCGGTGTGCTGGCGGAGACTGCAGGCTCTTCCGCGGCAGCGGCAGCCACAGACGGGGCTACCGATGTGTTGACCTTGGCGATCAGGTCGCCACCGCCGCCGGAGCGGGAGGCTTTCGGCATATAGCGCAGAACGAGCTGCTTCATGGTTTCGTTGCGCTTGGCGCCCGAGGAGGAGCCCATCACGACGCCGACAATCGAGCGGCCGTCAGCCTGGGCCGACGTCACGAGATTGTAGCCAGCCGCCCGCGTGTAGCCGGTCTTGATACCATCGACGCCGCGAACCGCACCGAGAAGGCGGTTATGATTGCCGATTGTCTGCTTGCCGAACTGGAAGCTGCGGGTGGAGAAGTAACCGAAGTACTGCGGGAAATGCTGCCGAAGCGCGATGCCGAGACGGGCCTGGTCGCGGGCGGTGGTCATCTGCGCCGTATTGGGCAGGCCGTTGGCGTTACGATAGGTGGTCTTGGTCATGCCGAGGCTGCGGGCTTTGGCGGTCATCTGCTGGGCGAAACGGCTTTCGGAGCCGCCGAGATATTCGCCAAGGGCTGTTGCCATGTCATTGGCGGATCGCGTCACGAGAGCAAGAATTGCCTGCTCGACCGTTACCGAACGACCCGCACCAACGCCGAGTTTCGACGGAGGCTCCGCAGCAGCGTTGGCCGATACCGGCACCTTGCTGTCCAGGCGGATACGACCCGCTTCGAGCGCCTCGAAGGTGAGATAGAGCGTCATCATCTTGGTGAGGGACGCTGGATAGCGAAGGCTGTCGGCATCCTCGCTGTAGAGAACCTTGCCCGTGCCGGCGTCGACAACAATGCCGGCATATTTGGGCGCGGCATCGGCCGAGCCGACGTTGACACCGACTGCTGCCGCGAAAACCAGAGCGGCCGCCGCCAGCTTCTGCATCTTTCGCGCGAGGTTGAGACTTCCAATTCTATTCTGCACCGCAAGAACTCTTTAAATGCTGATCATCTGGGATCCGGGCTCGCCCCCACGTGCCCAATTCGGGAAAGTCTACGGCCGCAGCCTTACCAAGAGGTTTATAATGAATCATTCCTTGCCGGATCCCGTTGCATTTTATGGGAGGGCGCGAGGGGCGGGGCCTTGATGCGTGCTTCAATGTGACCCCGGATGGCCGTGTCGATAGCCAGCCAATCCTTTAACATCAGGCTTGAGAACCGGTAGAGAACCGTCAGGTCCTTCCCGACATGGATGTCGCGCTGGCAATCGCCGCTGGTGGCCAGCGATGGATCGGCGGGAAGGATGCAGCGGACGGCGTAGCGTGTCCCGTCGGGAAGGTCTGCGGTGAGCAGCGTCTCGTTGTCGTAGCCGGTGCCCCGGCGAAACTTGTGAAGCGTAAGTCCGGCCGGACCATTTTGCGGTGAGCCGCCGAACAGGAGTGAATAGATCGGCTCCACCCGACCGGACATGTCGCGGGACATGGTGCTCTGTGAAAGCTGCAGGAAAATCAGGGAGTCGGTGCTTGCTATGTCGTCGAACCGACGCCTCAGGTCCTTGCTGTAGCCGGTCATTTCCGGCCAGAGCAGATAGAGGTCGATCCGTTCGCTCTCGCCATCCCGGCGCTGGTCCTCGAAGCGGGTGGTGTTCGCCTCCAGTTGCAGTTGGTCCTGCCCGATGGCGACGGTGAAACTGGCCGTGCTATCGCTATGGCCGGCAAGCACCAGCTCCTGTCCGAAGCTGCGGCCGAAGACATGGACTGCTAGAGAAAGAAGGGCGAGGGCGGCGATCGCAGAGGTTACGATGAACAGAAAGCGATTGGATATCAGCGGGCTGTGGTGGTGCGCATCGTCTGCCGTGTTTGCCATGCCCATCCCTTGCCCCGGTGTGCAACTCGCAGCCTCCGCCCAGTGTCGTCATCGGCGGTCGGCTTTCGAATCCTTGATCTTTTATCGTGGGTGAGCGTCGATGAAGATGGTTAACGCCGCGTAAAGGGTCGCGGTGGCGCCAGGTGCCGCACAGGCATTCGGTCGAAAAAAAGTGAGCCGGTCCCGGGATGAGCGGGACCGGCTCGTTGGCTCCGGTCGGGGACGGGGTATGCGGGGGACAGACCGGGCCAGAAGCAGTGAAGCCTGCTCGCGGGCTAGTTCGTGCCGACGCTGCCGACTGCGGGTGCGCGACCGTCCTGAAGCTTGACCCAGCGGCCGGGATCATCGGTCGACTGGCGCTTGAGGTAGGTGTATTCCGTGTCTGACCAGAGCAGCACCTTGTTGCGCATGTTGTCGAGAACGAAGTCGCCGCGGTCGGTTCTTACCGTCAGCACCGCGTGACCTTCTCCGCTCGGCTGTAATACGACTGTAATCAACAGGTCAGCTGGCGAGAACCCCTTTTCCATCAAAAGCTTGCGCTTGAGGAGGACGAAGTCTTCGCAATCGCCGACGGTGCGCGGATAGGCCCAGCGCTCCTCTACGCCGTAGATCTCCATGTCGGTCATCGGCGTGATCGAGCTGTTGACGGTGTAGTTCACGTCGAGCAGGACTTTCCAGTTATCCTCGGTCAGCAGGGTCGGGCCCGTATCGCCGCTGGCTGGCCGGCATTCGCTCGCATAGGTCTTGCAGAATTCGTAGTGACCGATCGGCGGATTTGCCTTGCCGATGATCTTCATGCTGGCGGGTACTGCGGCGGCCGGCGCGGCGAGCGCTCCAAGTAGCGCGGCGGTTAAAAATCCAATCCCCAGAGTTTTCTTTTTTGTCATTTGTTGTCTCCCTGCGATGGAGCCAACATGACACGTATATTTTGATCTCTCGCAAAATGTCGAAGTAAAATAAGAGGTTCAATAGATTTAAACTTGCAGATAAACAGAATAAAACAAGTATAAAATAAAAGTAAAACTTAAGAGGAATTCGATGAAAAATTTCGTTGAATTTTACCTTGTTTGGGCGATGCGTATTTCCCGATGAGGGTTTGGCAGCAGTGTAACTTAATGAAATTAAATGGAAAAATTCGCTTTTCAATTATCTCGCGGTGCGGGCCGATTTCCAACCTCCGATGGGTGGCGGAGTACGCTTGATCTGTGACCCCAATCGTTCACCCCGCGTCGGGTCAACACCCAAGGATCCGCCAGAGGGCGGCGAGATGAAATTCGGGCGAAAGATTTTTCACAAGAGTGTGATGAAGGGGTGTTTCTTATACAGACAGTCGCCTGAACCCGGCGTGAATGCCAGAATATCGGCTCGACAATCGGAATCGATCCTCGGAGAGGCTCGATGTATAGATTTTGGATTCTCTGATGAAAGTGCGCGCAAGGGGCCGCCACGACAAGCGAGCGGTTTCGAGCCGGAAGCTGGCTACTTAGAGAAATTCGGTGAGGGCTTCGCGCGATTGCAGCGACAGAAACTCGATGGCGACGCCTTCGAGGAAGTGACGCACGATGCGGCCGCGCATGTTGCCGAGCTGAACCGCGGTGCCAATCGGCGGGCGGATGTCGATATCGACGGCGGCGCCCGAAAGTGACAGGTCCATCAGGCGGCAGGGGTAGCGGCGGCCGTCTTCAAGGGTGAGCTGGGCCACTGTGTTGCGCGGTGTCAGGCGGTCGTGGCGACGATCCTCGGGCAGGCCGAGTTCGTGCTTGTTGGCAATCCAGGTCAGCTGTGCCGCAAGCTTTTCACGCTTGCGGCCGGTCGCGACGATGGAAATGACGAAACCGTCCTCGGTCAGCTTGGTGACTGTGCCTTCGATGCGTCCGAGGTGGTCGATATAGGCAATGACCCGCTCGTTGGCGCGCGGTCGGCCGGCGCAGGCGAAATTGACGTCGCCCGGCGACATGTCGATCACCTTGCAGACATACTCCTCGTAATTGGCAAGCATCAGACGGCCCTGCAGGTTCACCGCGACGCGCTGGAAGGCGCGCTGCTGTGCAGGAGGAGCCGTATTGCTGTTCTGCGTTGCTTGAAAGGAATACATGGACGAACGTTTGAAATATTTCGCGATGGTGAAATGCTTAGCGGCAAGCTGTTAACATAACGTTCTTTGACTATGCCCGTCGGACTGGAAAGTTTGGACCGGCTCCTGTAGTTAAGGTTAATATTTCCTTTTCGTTGCGCGGGCGCCGCGGCTGTGGCAAATGGAACGTCAAGACGTATCGAAGCAATCTGCTTCAGCACCAACTGTCGGGTAGGGGTTGAACCCTGGGGGACCCGATAAGCCGTTCGGCTCCGGCCGGACGGCTTTTTTTTGTACGCGCGCTGCGTTATGGCTCGCTGGTGAGGCGGATAGAGCGTTCGCTGGCTTGCAGAGGTAGGACCCGATGGACGAACAGACGCCGCAGTCCGCAGAGGAGCGACTCTTGCCGGAGGATGAAAAGCCTCGAAGAGAGCCGGTTTTCAATCTTCCGGCGGGCATTCTTCTTTCATTGATACTGCTCGCGGCGATTTACTTTGTCCAGACTGTCTTGTTGTCGCCGGAAATGGCGGACTGGATGACGATCGAGTTCGGCTTTTCTCCGATCCGCTATGCCTATCCGCTGTCCGGCCAGGGATATGAATGGCTCTGGACGCCCGTTACGTATTCCCTGCTTCATGGCAGCCTTGAGCATCTGGCTTTCAACGGTCTCTGGCTGGCGGCATTCGGTACACCGGTTCTCCGCAGGATCGGACTTGGACGTTTCCTCTTGCTGTGGGCGATCTCGTCGGCTGCGGGCGCCGCACTGCACACTGCCGTCAACTGGGGACAGCCGACGATCCTGATTGGCGCGTCCGGCGCTGTGTCGGCATTCATGGGCGCTGCCTGCCGATTCGCCTTTGGCGGACGGGCAAGACAGGCAGCTTCGTTCTTCGGCTATCATCCGCCCAGGCTATCGATCCTCGATGCCCTCAAGCAGAAGACGGTTCGGGTCTTCATCCTCGTCTGGTTCGTCGGCAATCTCGTGGTTGCCTTTGGTATACCGCTCTTCGGAGATGTCGGTGCGGCCGTTGCCTGGGATGCGCATATCGGCGGTTTCCTGCTCGGATTCCTGGGTTTCGGGCTCTTTGATCCGGTACGTGATCCGCGCAATCGCTAAGTGCGATGCCACCAGTCGGACGCACACAGCACACTCCAACTGTTTGAACCTGCACATCGGGCTTTCTGAAAATCTGCTCCGGTTTTCGGAATGCACGATGCGCCGGCGAGGCAGATTCTGCCGCATATTGCAATCTCCTTGGATAACAGGCACCATTTGCCCAATCGGAAACCGCATGGAGGTTGTGGCGTTCGATAAGGGTTCAATGATTGCCAAGGAGGAGAATATGTCTGTATCCGTCAGGAGCATACTCGAGGTGAAGGGGCGCAACGTTGTCACCGTCGGCCCCAACGTGACACTGGCCGAAGCAACCCGCGTACTTGAAGAAAACAGGATCGGCGCCGTCGTGGTCGTCGGCATGGAGAGCCGTATCGTGGGCATCTTCACCGAGCGCGATGTCGTTCGCGCCATCGGCCAGTCGGCAGGTGCTGCGCTCGACAAGCCGGTCTCTGCGGTGATGACATCGAACGTTCATCGCTGCCGCGAGGACACCACCGTCAACGAACTGATGGAAATGATGTCCAGTCGCCGCTTCCGCCACGTGCCCGTCGAGGAACAGGGAAAGCTCTGTGGCATTATTTCGATCGGTGACGTCGTGAAGTCACGTATTCGCGAGATCGAACTCGAAGCAGAACAGATCAAGGCTTACATCGCAGGCTGAGCAGCCGGGCTCACAAGTGTTCGGCCGGAGCGACCTCCGGCCGGCAAACGTCTCGTCAGCGGGTGAAGGTTTCCTGCAGTCGCTTGAGATCGTTGATGCGCGCTTTCGTTTCCTCGTAGCCCCGCTCGATTGCTTCTCCGGCGCGATGGAATTCGGAAAGCCCGATATCGTTGAGCCGTGGATGGAGTGCGAGGTCCGGCGGATCGCCGGCGAGCCTTGCGCGTGAAATGCGATCCTGAATGATGTTGAAGGCCTGCACCATCACCCCGGTCAGACCGAGCCTGTGGCGATCCTTTGGAGGTGCGTCGGAAACATCCTTGAGTTCGCCGGCCCTGTGCTTGACGACAGCGGAACGACCGAAGAGATCGTAATGCAGGTTGGCCGCGACCACCAGCGGCTGCTCATAGGCACGGCAGACGGATACCGGCACGGGATTGACCAAGGCGCCGTCGATCAGCGTCCGATTGTTGCAGTTGACGGGTTCGAAGATGCCCGGAAGCGCATATGAGGCTCGCAGCGCCGTGATGAGGTGGCCGCTTTCGATCCACACCTCGTGGCCGCTCTTGAGTTCGGCAGCGACAGCGACGAAAGGCTTCGGCAGGTCCTCGATCATGAGGCCCTGCAGATGCTCCTGCATTCTCTTTGTCAGGCGCATGCCGCCGAGCAGGCCGCCGCCACCGATCGTGAGATCGAGGAGCGATGCGATCCGACGCATGGTGAGTGAACGGGCAAAGGCTTCGAGTTCATCAAGCTTTCCAGCGAGATAACAGCCGCCAACCAGCGCGCCGATCGAGGTGCCGGCAATCATGCTGACTTCGATTTCCGCCTCGTCGAGAGCCCGGAGAACACCGATATGTGCCCAGCCGCGAGCCGCTCCGCCGCCAAGGGCAAGCGCGATCTTGGTCTTTTTCGGTTTCTGTGGTTCGAGGGGCGGCGGTGCTACAGCCGTCGTTCCCCCTGCTGCCGCATTCCGTGCGGACGCATTACCCTTGATACTCCAGTTCAGCATCTCCGCACTTCCTCACGGCTGAACAACTCCCAGTGCATCATTAGCGCACCGGATGCTTACCAAATCGTTTCGCGGCGGAGTGGGCGTGTCCGGAAATGATCCGTCAGGCCTTCTTGTCCGGTCCGCCATAGATGGCATCGGGATCGAAGTGACGGTGATTGTCGGTGATGTCGAGGCGCGCCGCATCGCCGGAAAGCGATACGCTACGATAAAAGCAGGATCGACGCCCTGTGTGACAGGTAGCGTCGTGGCCAGCCACCTCGACCTTCAGCCAGACGGCATCCTGGTCGCAATCGGTCCGGATTTCCCTTACGCCTTGCAGATTGCCGGAACTTTCACCCTTTTTCCAGATTTTCCCGCGCGAGCGGCTGTAATAATGCGCAATGCCCGTTTCGAGCGTCAGCGCGAGAGCCTCGGCATTCATGTGGGCGACCATCAGAAGTTCGCCGTCGCGCGCGTCCGTGACGACGGCAGTCAGCAGGCCCTTTTCGTCGAACTTCGGCGTGAAGTGCGTGTCTTCCTCAAGTGCGTGCTTGTCGGACGGAGGCGGATCGAAGGTGATCGTCGTCATAATGCATTCCTGAAAAGGAGGCCTGAATGGGAGGGAGGCCTGAAAGGGACGATAGATCCGCCGCTCAGCGGCCGCGCACCATCGACATGAAGCGGGCCTGCTCGGTGGCATTGTCCTTGAACCGGCCTGTGAAGGTGGTCGTCAGAGTAGTGGAGCCGGACTTCTGGACACCGCGCATGGCCATGCACATATGCTCGGCCTCGATGAAGACGGCAACGCCCTGCGGGCGCAGGGTTTCCTCGATGGCATTGGCGATCTGCGCCGTCATCGCTTCCTGCGTCTGCAGGCGGCGGCCATAAACTTCCACCACACGGGCGATCTTGGAAAGGCCGAGCACGCGACCATCGGGCAAATAGGCGACATGCGCCTTGCCGATCACCGGCAGCATGTGATGTTCGCAATGCGAGAAGAACGGGATGTCACGCACCAGCACGATATCGTTGTAGCTCGCGACTTCTTCAAAGGTCGTGCCGAGAACGTCGTCGATATCTGCATCGTAGCCGGCAAACAGCTCACGATAGGCCTTGACCACGCGCTTCGGCGTGTCGAGCAACCCTTCGCGGTTGGGGTCGTCTCCAACCCAGCGCAACAGCGTGCGGACGGCCGCTTCAGCCTCTTCCCGGCTCGGGCGGTCGGTCTCGGACGATAGCTTGTTGACGATGGCATCCATGCCCATGGTCTCCCGGTTCTTCGTGGTACGGACCGTTTGTTTCGCTTTTTCCGCCTGTAAATGCGTAACTCGGTTCATCTTGGCAAGTCCGTTCTTTCAATTCTTGAGCGACGGACCGGCGCCGCCCTTGTTTTGTTTGGATCGAATTCTCAACTCTCATATAATGGCGTTAAAGGCAGAGTGAAGGAATGTCAGTGCAACAGTGTGTTGCGTAAAGTGATTACAACGCGCTCGCCACCTTGATCGTATAAGGGTTCAGGAGACCATAAAGACCTGCCATGGACGACATATATAATTCCAAGATTCTCGATTTCGCGGGTAACATCGTCCGAACCGGCCGGCTGGATGAGGCCGATGCCGTCTCCGAGAAACACTCGAAGCTCTGCGGCTCCCGCGTCAAGGTCTATCTAAAGATGGAAGGCGGTGTCGTGACCGACTTTTCCCATGAGGTGAGGGCCTGTGCACTTGGCCAGGCGTCTTCCTCGATCATGGCCCGCCATGTCGTGGGAGCGACTGCCGAGGAGGTTCGCACCGCCCGTGACGATATGCTGGCCATGCTGAAGGATGGTGGCGAGGGTCCCTCCGGCCGCTTCGAGGACATGCGGTTCCTGAAACCGGTTCGCGACTACAAGGCCCGCCATGCCTCCACTATGCTGACCTTCGAGGCTGTCGTGGATTGTGTCGACCAGATCGAAGCCTGCACGGCTGCGACCGTCAGGGCGGGCTGACCCGATGTGTGACCATCCGGGCTGCGGCCATGATCGGCCCCGGGCGGAAGCTCCGCGTGGTCGAAACTATGCCGGCCCATTTCGCAAGACGCCCGACCGGCTTCTCGGGATGGCGTTCATAAGGCTCTACCAGCTGACGCTTTCCAGTTTGATCGGCAACTCCTGCCGCCACATGCCGACCTGTTCCGAATACGGTTACGAGGCGATCGCCCGTCATGGTCTATGGGCAGGCGGATGGCTCACTCTGTTCCGGGTGGGGCGCTGCGGACCCGGCGGCACCTGGGGCGTGGATCCGGTGCCGGATGCGCTGGACAGGGCCTATCGCTGGTGGGCGCCGTGGCGCTACTGGCGGGCCGGCCGCAAACGGCGGGATATCGGCGGCAACGCCTGATTTTCTTTACTTCTTTGCGGTTTCAGACTAAGACGCGCCGCGTTACAGGCCGCTCCGATTGGTTCGGCTTTCAATCACCACCCGCATTCGTTGGCGGGACTGGATAAGGAGATATTCATGTCTGAATCTGTTTCCCTCAAATTTCCCGATGGCTCCGTCCGCAGTTTTGCTGCCGGCACGACCGGTCGCGATGTCGCCGAGTCGATTTCGAAGTCGCTTGCCAAGAAGGCTGTCGCCATTGCGCTCGACGGCTCCCTGCGCGATCTTTCCGATCCCATTGTTGACGGCGCCATTGAAATCGTTACCCGCACCGATCCGCGTGCGCTGGAACTCATCCGCCACGACGCCGCCCATGTGATGGCTGAAGCCGTGCAGGAACTCTGGCCCGGCACGCAGGTCACCATCGGTCCGGTGATCGAAAACGGCTTCTATTACGACTTCAAGCGTGTCCATCCGGATACCCGCGAGGACTGGCCCTTCACTCCGGAAGATCTTCCGAAGATCGAAAAGAAGATGAAGGAGATTATCCAGAAGAACGCGGCCTTCACCAAGGAAGTCTGGTCGCGCGACAAGGCGCGGGACGTGTTTGCCGACAAGGGTGAGGCCTACAAGGTCGAGCTGGTCGATGCGATCCCGGAAGGACAGGACCTGAAGATCTACAGGCAGGGCGACTGGTTCGACCTTTGCCGGGGTCCGCACATGGCCTCCACCGGCCAGGTCGGCACCGCTTTCAAGCTCATGAAGGTGGCGGGCGCTTACTGGCGCGGCGATTCCACTCGTCCGATGCTGACCCGTATCTACGGAACGGCCTGGGCCGAGCAGGAACAGCTGGACAACTACCTGCATGTTCTCGCGGAAGCCGAAAAGCGCGACCACCGCAAGATCGGCCGCGAAATGGACCTGTTCCATTTCCAGGAAGAAGGTCCGGGCGTTGTCTTCTGGCATGGCAAGGGCTGGCGCATGTTCCAGACCCTGACGGCCTACATGCGTCGCCGGCTGTCCGGCGCCTATCAGGAAGTCAACGCTCCGCAGGTGCTCGACAAATCGCTCTGGGAAACCTCCGGTCACTGGGGCTGGTATCAGGAGAACATGTTTGCGGTGAAGTCCGCGCATGCCTTCACCAATGCCGATGACGAGGAGGCCGACCAGCGCGTTTTCGCACTGAAGCCGATGAACTGCCCGGGACACGTGCAGATCTTCAAGCATGGCCTGAAGTCCTATCGCGACATGCCCGTGCGCCTCGCCGAGTTCGGTCTCGTCCATCGCTACGAAGCGTCCGGCGCCCTGCACGGTCTGATGCGTGTGCGCGGCTTCACTCAGGATGATGCGCACGTCTTCTGCACGGAAGAGCAGATGGCGGCCGAGTGCCTGCGCATCAACGACCTGATCCTGTCGGTCTATGAGGACTTCGGGTTCAAGGAAGTGGTGGTGAAGCTTTCGACCCGTCCAGAGAAGCGTGTCGGCTCTGACGAGCTCTGGGATCGCGCCGAAACGGTGATGATGGACGTGCTGAAGACCATCGAGGAACAGTCCGGCGGACGCATCAAGACCGGCATTCTGCCGGGCGAGGGCGCCTTCTACGGTCCGAAGTTCGAATACACCCTGAAGGATGCCATCGGCCGTGACTGGCAGTGCGGCACCACGCAGGTCGATTTCAACCTGCCGGAACGCTTCGGGGCTTTCTACATCGACCAGAGTTCGGAGAAGAAGCAGCCGGTGATGATTCACCGGGCGATCTGCGGTTCCATGGAACGCTTCCTCGGCATCCTGATCGAGAACTTCGCCGGCCACATGCCGCTGTGGTTCGCGCCGACGCAGGTTGTGGTTGCGACCATCACCTCCGAAGCCGACGGTTACGGACAGGAAGTGGCGGATGCGTTGCGCGACGCCGGTCTTCAGGTCGAAACCGACTTCCGTAACGAGAAGATCAACTACAAGGTCCGCGAGCATTCGGTGACCAAGGTTCCGGTGATCATCGTCTGCGGCAAGCGCGAGTCCGAAGAGCGGACGGTCAACATCCGCCGTTTGGGTTCTCAGGATCAGACCGCCATGACGCTCGACGAAGCGATCAAGGCCCTGTCGCTGGAAGCCACGGCACCGGACCTGAAGCGGAAGCTGGCGGGCAAAGCCTCCGCCTGATTGTGATTGTCCGACAGGGCCTGCGAACAGGTCCTGTCAGACATTTGTCACATCATTGTTATACGGCCTTTGGAATATGTAACGCTGGTTAAGGGGAATACCTTGCGTTTCGATGAGCTTTCCTACGCCAATGAACGTGACCCGCGCCTGAAACGCTGGTTCATCCGGTCGATCGAGGGGCTTTCCGGCCGCGATCGCTTTGCCCGTCTCTATGACATCTGGCGCACCGATATCGTCGGCAAGACCGACCGTGTCTTCGGCAAGATGCTCGATCTCATCGATGTGCACCTGAAGGTGCAGGGGCAATGGCCGCCGGCCAATCTTCCGCAAGGCCCTGTCGTCATTGTCGCGAACCATCCGTTCGGCATCGGAGACGGTATTGCCATTCTGGCGCTGGCCGAGGAACTCGGACGTCCCTTCCGGGTGCTGATCAACAATGAACTGCTGAAGGTGCCGGAAATGGCGCCTTATTCGCTACCCGTTTCCTTCGAGGAGACCAAGGAAGCGATGGCGATCAACATGAGGACACGCCATGAGGCGGTGAGGCTCCTGAAGGAAGGGGTGACCGTGATCGTGTTTCCGGCCGGTGGTGTTGCGACCGCTCGCCGGGGCTTTGGTCGCGCGGAAGATTTGCCGTGGAAGATATTTCCGGCAAAGCTCATCCAGGCTGCCGGTGCGAATGTGATCCCCGTCTATTTCGAGGGGCAGAACGGCCGGCTTTTCCATCTGGCCAGCAAGCTGTCGCTTACGCTCAGAATTTCGCTGCTGATCCGCGAGTTCCGACGTCTTTCGGGATCGACCATATCGGCCCGTATCGGGGATCTGCTGAACTGGGAGGATCTTCGCGCCATCCCGGATCGCAAGGACATCCTTGCGCGGCTCTATGATGCCGTCTTCTCCATGGCGCCGGCGCGTCGCCGTATAGCGTTGAAAAAGGCCGGCTGAACCGCAAGCGTGCGGCTTACTTCGTCAGAAGCAGTTCGACATCGACGTTCTGGCCGGCGCTGACGGTAAAGTCTTTCTGGTAGATCTTGTCCTTGTTGCGGGCAATCGCGGTATATTCGCCTTCCGCCAGCACCATGACCGGGAAGGCGCTGACGCTTTCAGCCACGATGTCGCCCGAAGAGGCAAGGACCGACCATGCGGTGTCGGCGATCGCTTCGCCGCCGGCTTCCGAGACCAGCTTGAGATTGATCTGAGCCGCACGGTGCTGGATGGTTGCCTCAGTCAGCTTGCCGGCCTCCACCTTGATGTCGGCACGTACCACGGCATTGACCGAGCCGTATTCGGAAACGATGTGATAGGTGCCGGTGTTAAGGCGGACGATCGTGTCCGGCTTCACATCCTCGAGCACAAGGCCACGCTCGCCATCGGCCTGAACTTCGGCCGAATAGACGTCGAATTTCAGTTCCTTGGCCGGAATACGGGTGTCGGAGCCAGACACGGCATTCAGCAGGATGCCGCCTGCATCGAGCACCAGAACCTGCTTTTCGACTTCGCCTTCGCGCGGCACGGACAGCTTTTTCGTGGCACCCGCGCGGCCGAAGGAAACATTGACGAAATAATCGCCCGGCTCGAGCTGGAAGTCGGCCGAACCGCCTTCGACGCTTGCGAGAAGCGGCAGCTTACCGTCGCTGCCGGGGATTGGGCTGAAGACACGCCACGAGAGGCCCTGCTGCATCGGTTCGCCATCGCTGGTGAGCTTGGCTTCGAGCGCAACACTCTTTGATGTGGATCGCGACGGTGCTGTCTGGCTGAAATTGGGGGAAAACGCGTTCAGCTTCGGCATCTTGGTGGTGCCGTTGAGCTGTTTGAACGACTGGAATGCGTCTTCACCGCGCGCGGATGTCATGGCAAACAATGTTGCCGCCACGACGAACAACAAGCGGGCAGCGCGGGAATGGCGGATCATGTATCGCACAATTGGTTGACTTCTACTCCAATGACAGCAACTTCAATCGCAATGCGATGGCAATTTCAAGACGTGTCCGCCATCGAGAAAGCCGGAAAGTGCCCTTGAATGAAAAATGATATGAAACTTATCGATTATCTCGCCGTTCGCCGTTCCATTCCCGCCTTCCAGATGAGTGAGCCGGGACCGACGACCGACGAACTCGAGCAGATTCTCACATTGGCCGTCCGTGTGCCGGATCACGGCAAGATCGCCCCCTGGCGGTTTATCGTTTACCGCGGTGAGGAGAGGGGTCGCATAGGCGAAGAACTGCTCGCCATGGCGGTTCAGAAGAATCCGGACCTTTCCGAGGAAATGGTCAATGTCGAGCGCACCCGCTTCAGCCGCGCTCCTGTCGTGATAGCGGTAGTCAGTACGGCCGCCCCGCATGTAAAGATCCCCGAGTGGGAGCAGGTGATGTCTGCCGGCGCGGTCTGCCTCAATCTCCTGATGGCGGCCAATGCCGTCGGCTTCGTATCCAACTGGTTGACCGAATGGTTTGCCTATGACGAGCGGGCCTATCCGCTGCTCGGGATCAAGCCGGGCGAGAAGGTGGCGGGCTTTATCCATATCGGTTCCACGACCTTTCCTGCGGTCGAGCGACCGCGCCCGGCTCTTGCGGATGTGGTTACATGGGTGGGAGACGGCGCCTGATGTTCTACGAGACGGAAACCAACCGCCACGGCCTCGCCCACGATCCGTTCAAGGCGATCGTCGCGCCTCGGCCGATCGGTTGGATCGGCACGCGCGGGCGGGATGGATCGGTCAATCTTTCCCCCTATTCCTTCTTCAATGCCGTGAGCGACCGGCCGAAGGTCGTCATGTTTTCCTCCAGCGGCCGCAAAGACTCGTTGAAGAATGCCGAGGAGACCGGCGTCTTCACCGCAAGCTTCGTAGGCTTCGATCTGGTGGAAAAGGTGAACCTTTCCTCGGTCGTCGTTCCTTACGGTGTGAGTGAATTCGAGATTGCAGGCCTGACCCCGGTGGAAGGGCGACTGGTTTCCGCTCCCTTCGTCGGCGAAGCCGTAGCAGCGCTCGAATGCCGCGTGACGGAGGTCCACACCCTGAAAACGCTGGAGGGTGGCGCTTCGGACAGCCATGCCGTGTTCGGCCAGGTTGTCGGCATCCACATTAACGAGAGCGTCATCCGCAACGGCCGGTTCGATGTGGCGCTGGCGCGGCCGGTGGCGCGCATGGGCTACATGGACTTCGCCGAACAGGCGCCGGTCTTCGAAATGTTTCGCCCCGAGGCGCCGAAGAAGCTCTAACCGGCTTCTTAGGGTGTTTCTGCATCGCTGTCGCGGGTCGCAAGGATCGCTGCGACCTGCGTCGGTTGGGACGTGACGAGTGCAGTAAAGCCATCCTGCCGGGCGCGGGTGCAAGCTTCTGCAAGAGCCTTGCCCGACAAATCCGGCTCGAGCCAGCTGAAGGCGGGCACGCCGGCGTGGGACGCGGCCAGCAACGTGATATCCGCGGCAAGCCGAGGTGTTCCGGCCGCTCCGCCGTTACGCCTCAGAGCGCTCGTATTGCATCCCAGTCCTTTAAGGCGCGGTGTCCGTCCCGTAAAACTCTCTGCATTGAGCAATCCTGCCGGATTGTCTCCCATCACCGCAAGGATTGCGGTTGCACCGACGGGAAGCTGCCGGATGGCTTCTTCCGCGGAAAGCAGCGTATCCAGCCGCTGGAGGTCCGAGCCGTTCCGCGTATTGCCGAGCACGATTCCCTGTGGAAGCGATTCCATCAGCACCGCGAGCTGCGCCGCAAGCGCATCGTTGTCCGGATTGTTGTCGAGATAGGCAAGGTGCGGAATACCGCCATGGCCTTCCTCAAGGGAGGACTTACGGGGCTGACCGCTGTCGTTCACTACGATTGCATCCACCGCATGCGCCACGTCTCTGGCCTCGAATGAGGGAGTGATCGCGAGCAGGATCCGTAGTGAAGGTCCCTTGAGGATGTCGTTGTCGTCGCTGGCCAGATCGGCCTCCCGGTTAATGAACATGGTGAACTGAATGTTAAACCTTTTGCCGTTACCGTGAAACCATAAGCCAAGTGATCTTACGCGGCTTCTCAGGGCTTGGTTGGGTTTTGCAGTGATCGTCGCAGCTTTTCTTCGTTGGGTAGAGACGGCCAAGGCGGGGGACAGGGCACGGGCAGCCAATGCGCTTGCAAGGGCCTATCTTCGCTCCAACATGACTGCCCAGGAACGGCAGGCTGCCCATATGGCGATGACCTGCCTGCTGGACGATCCTTCGCCGCGCGTGCGCCTGGCGCTGGCCGAAGCTCTGGCCGAATCCGAATCTGCTCCGCGCGGTCTGATGGTCTCTCTTGCCGAGGACCAGCCGGAAATTGCCGCGGCTGCGATCCTGCGTTCGCCAGTGCTGGGCGATATGGATCTCGTCGATCTTGCCGGTCGCGGCAATGCCGAGACGCGAGCCCTTATTGCCGCCCGCCCGTCGCTGTCGCGCGTCGTCGCAGCCGCTCTTGCGGAGATAGGCGATGCAGGTGAAGTCTGTGTATTGCTGGAAAATACAAGCGCTGGAATCTCCCGGCTGACCCTTCGGCGAATCGCGGAACGTCACGGTGCCGAAGACGAGGTGAGGGCGCTTCTGCTGGCTCGCGAAGACCTCCCCGCAGCAGTACGCCAGATCCTTGTCGGTTATGTTACCGAAGCATTGACCGGTTCCGATTTCGTTCTCGCCGCCATCGGTGCGCGTCGCATGGAGCGGCTGGCCCGCGAGGCTGGGGCGGCTGCCTCCATCGTCATCGCCGGGACGGCTACGCCCGAGGAGCTGCCGTCACTGGTCGAACAGCTACGGATGGAGGGGCGTCTGACGCCCGCCTTCCTGATGCATGCGTTATGCGTCGGGCGGACGGATTTCTTCGCGTCGGTCGTTGTCGCACTTTCCGGTCTTGAAGAGCGGCGTGTCCGGGCCATTCTCGCGACCGGACGCTTCCACTCCGTGCGTGCGCTGCTCGAAAGCGTTGGTCTTGCCCGTGACATCAGCCCGCTTTTCGTCGATGCGATCATGCTATGGCGTAATGCCGTCCTGTCGTCCCAGGCAACTGATGTGGACAATATCGCCCCGCGCCTGATGGCGCGCTACCGCGATGGTGCCCACCGTCCGGCGGCCACGATGGAGCTTCTGGAAATGGTCGAGAAGCTGGCCATATCGGAAGAGCGGCGTATCGCCCGCGACTACGCGAACGGCATCGCTTTCGCGGCCTGAGGCCGCCTGTTACGGAACGATCTTCTTGGCCACCCAGGAATAGCCGTCTGCAACGACGTGGAGCGGCGTTGCAAACACCATCTTGATGTCGGAGGTTTCGGGCAGCACGTTGCGGATCTTGGAGATTGCACGGGCGGCAAGCGACTGGCGCTCCTCCTCCGGCAGCGAGGCGGCCGGGCCGGGCAGAGGGGCCGGTTCATCGACCGCCGGCTTGGCGGCGCCTTCCGGGGGTGTCTGCATGTCCGCCGTCTGTTTGTCCGGTGGCTGGCATACGGCAACCACCATCGGGTAGTTGATACCGGAATACCCTTCCAGCACCTTCTCCGTGGCGGCATCGCAAAGTTCCACGGACACGAAATGCTGTTGTGCCGTTGCTACATAATGGCATTCGTTGACGCTGTCGTCGCAGCCAAGAATGGTCATGACGATAAGGGCGGCTTGCATGTGAAACCCGTTTTCGAAAATGGCTGGTGATATCGATGTGTTTCCCTCACTTTCAATCAGAGGAATGCAGCCGAAGCAAGACGATAGCAGGGCGTCGCGGCGGCGATCTTGACCGACCGGCGACATTTGGCTGAAGCTTCCGCCTTATTGTGGAAGGAAAGCGCCATGCCCGTCACCATTGCCCGCGAACCGGTCCGTCAGAAGGCAGTGATTGCCCTTCTCCAACAGTCGGATGCCTATATGGCGACGCTCTATCCGGCCGAGAGCAATCACCTGCTTGACGTAGCCTCGCTGGAAAAGCCCGAGGTGTCGTTTTTCGTGGCGCGGAAGGATGGCGAAATCGTCGGATGCTGCGCACTCGTGGTGTCTGGCGATGGTACCGCCGAAATCAAGCGCATGTTCGTGTCGCCCGAAGCACGCGGCCTTGCTATCGGCCGCCTTCTGATGGAAGCTCTGGAGGATTGCGCTCGCGCCACGGGACTTGCGGCCATCTGTCTCGAAACGGGTATAAGCCAGCCGGAAGCCATCGGGCTTTATCGTCGTTTCGGATTTGTGGAAATTCCGCCCTTCGGTTCCTACAGGCCAGATCCCTTGAGCCTGTTCATGGAAAAGCGGCTGGCGGACTAGCCACCTGTACCGGCGAAGCGGCAAATCACCCGTGAAGCGTCAAGTAATGCCCTTGGCGCGGTGGCAAAAATATGAAAGAGAAAATCAACATTTAGCCTCCTGTCTCGGTGGCGACGTCTCTTTCCATTCCTTACGGACTGATCATGCTTCGCAGATTTTTCGCTTTCTATTGGCCTTATCGCGGCCTGTTCGTCCTCGATTTCGGCTGTGCCGTCTTGTCGGGCGTGCTGGAGCTAGGCTTCCCGATGGCCGTGAAATCTTTTGTCGACGATCTCCTGCCGAGCGGACAATGGGGCCTGATCGTCGGAGCTTCGCTCGCCCTGCTGGTGATCTACCTGCTCAATACTGTTCTGATGGCGACCGTCACCTACTGGGGACACATGCTCGGCATCAATATCGAGACGGATATGCGCCGCCTCGCCTTCAGCCACATCCAGAAACTCTCCTTCCGCTATTTCGATAACGAGAAGACCGGTCATCTCGTGGGGCGGCTAACCAAGGATCTGGAGGAGATCGGCGAAGTCGCCCATCACGGTCCGGAAGACCTGTTTATCGCGATCATGACCTTTATCGGCGCCCTTCTGCTGATGCTGTCGATCAATGTCGAACTGGCGCTGTTGACGGCTGCGATCGTGCCGCTGACGGCCTGGGTCACCAGCCGTTACGGCACGCGGATGACGGATAACTTCCGTGCGCTTTTCGGCCGTGTCGGCGACTTCAATACGCGCATCGAGGAAAATGTCGGCGGCATCCGCGTGGTGCAGGCCTTTGCCAACGAAGAGCACGAACGCACGCTTTTCGAAAGGGACAACCAGAACTATCGCCGCACCAAGCTCGCGGCCTACAGGATCATGGCTGCCAGCGTTTCCATGAGCTACATGAGCATGCGGCTGATCCAGATGGTCGTGATGATCACCGGAGCCTATTTCGTGCTGTCAGGCGATCTGTCGAATGGCGGTTTCGTCAGCTTCCTGCTGCTGGTCGGCGTATTTTTCCGGCCCGTCGAGAAGATCAATTCCGTCATCGAAACCTATCCCAAGGGCATTGCCGGTTTCCGCCGCTTCGTCGAACTCATCGACACCGAGCCGGATATCGCCGATGCGCCGGATGCCGTCGAGGCACCGCAGTTCAAGGGCGATATCGCCTTCCGGTCCGTAAGCTTTGGCTATACCCCGGAAAAGCCGGTGCTGCGCGGCATCGATCTCGACATCAAGGCTGGTGAGACCATCGCTTTCGTCGGACCGTCCGGAGCCGGCAAGACGACGCTCTGCTCGCTGTTGCCGCGCTTCTACGATGTCACCACGGGAGCGATCACCATCGACGGGCATGATATCCGCAAGCTGACGCTTGCCTCGCTGCGCAGTCAGATCGGCATCGTGCAGCAGGACGTCTTCCTGTTCGGCGGTACGGTGCGCGAGAACATCGCCTATGGCCGTCTCGGTGCGTCCGAGGTCGAGATCATGGAAGCCGCCCGTCGTGCTAAGCTCGATGGTGTCATCGCCGGCATGCCACAGGGGCTCGATACCGTCATCGGCGAGCGCGGCGTCAAGCTTTCCGGCGGCCAGAAGCAGCGCATGGCGATTGCCCGCATGTTCCTGAAAAACCCACCCATTCTTATCCTCGACGAAGCGACGTCCGCGCTCGACACGGAGACGGAGCGGGCGATCCAGCAGTCGCTCAGCGAACTCTCCGAAGGGCGAACGACCCTGGTGATCGCCCACCGCCTGGCAACGATCCGCGATGCTTCCCGGATTGTTGTGGTGGACGCGAGTGGCATTTCCGAGATCGGCACCCATACCGAACTCCTGCGTGCCGGCCGGGGCTATGCCCGGCTATACGAGGCTCAGTTCGGACAATTGGGCGCGGCGGAGTAATCCACCGCTTTCACGGTTTGATTTCTGCTCTGCGACAGCGCCGGGTATCCAGTCGGACGTGCAGAGGCTGGCTCTGGCTTCCTGAAACAAACGTTATCGACCCGCAAATCGATTCTGATTTGCGGGTCGATCCGTTAGAACTTGCGTGACAGATCGACGTTGAAACGCTGGCTCTGCAAGCCGTCGCGGTCGAGTGTGGCGCTGTAGCGTCCAGTCATCGTTCCGGCTTCGCTTGCCACAAGCGTCAGCCCGAAGCCGACCGTCAGCCGGTCACGGCTGCTGTCCGAGCCGGGGATCACATAGTCGATTGGCCAACCGCTGTCGGCATAGGTTACGGTCGTGTCGCTGCTGCTCAGGAAATCATGAGAGAAGTCCAGTGTCAGCTCGGGCGTCAAGACAGCGCTTTCAAGGTCGATGTCGTATCCGAGTGAGAGGCCCAGCGTCGCCGTGAAGCTGTCTGCCTGCTGGCGACCGATCAGGGCATTTTCCCATTCTGTGCCGCTTTCCTCCACGCTGTCAAGGATGGAGCGTGAACCGCTGAGGCGGCCATAGGATGACAGGGAAACCTCGCCGATCCGGTAATCGTAGCCGCCGGTGACGGCCGCATAGAATTGCCGGCCGCTGCGGTTTGCTTCCGCCTCCTGTCCGGTCACGGACGTGATCCTGAGCGAATCGAAGTCGAGAATACCGGCGCCGAGCAGCCCGTCGATAAAGAAGCCGCCGCCGGGCTGGTAGAGACCGTAGAGCGTGGCGCTCGCCGCCTTGTTGACGCTGGTCGTTCCTTTGTCACCGATGTCGGAACGGTCGCGCGAGAAGCCGATAGCAACGCCGCCGATGAAGGTGTCGGTCAGCCTGTAGTCGAGACCTGCTGTCAGCGAGACTGTGGTATGGTCGATGTCGCTTGCGCCATCCCGGCCTGATGTATCGCCGAGGTCGATCGAACCGCCGCTCCAGAAGGCAAGATCTCCACCGGCAATCGGCGAGCAGCCGGCACTACCAGAGATGGGTGCCTGTCCGTCGGCTGTGTCGGTCAGGCTGATGCCGAGGCTGTTCTCCAGGCATTGTCTGCCGCGCAGCGATTTCAGATGCTGCTGCACATTGTCGATCTGACTGTCGGCAAGACGCTTGGCGGCCTCCGCCTGAGCCTTGACGAGGCCCGCGAGATCGGCGTCGGCGGAGAGGTCGGGACGGGCCGTGACGCTGAAGGTAACGGTCGCCGGTGCCGAAACGCCGGTGGCACTCGTCAGGGTGTAGGTTGCTACGGCATTGCCGGAGAATGTGGGGCTTGCGGTGAAACGCAGCCGATAGCGCCCTTCGCGAATGGCCGAGGCGATTGCGGCGCTGCTGTCCACCGCAGCCGTGTCGCCGAGAATGATGGTAGCGGTGCCTGCGGACGGCGGCGAAAGTGATACAAGATCGGCGCCAGTGAAGGGGCCGCCGGTTGCACCCTCGGTCAGATCGACCGTTGTCGTCAGGCCGGAGGTCGTCACGCTCGACATGGATGGGGCAACCGGCAGCGCATCGCCGATGGCGAGAATGACGCTGGCGGAAGTCGTGGCTCCATAGGTATCGGTCACCGTCAGGGTCAGCGGGAATTCCCCACTGACTGTCGGATTGCCGGATAGGGTCGCAGAAGCGGCGTTGAAGCTGATCCCTGCGGGCAGGCTCCCGGTAATCGCATAGCTGTAGGGCGCGCCGCCATTGCTGGCGGTAAAGGTTTGCGAGAAGGTTTCGTTCTCCCGAAGGGTGAAATGTCCTGTCGGGGAAAGGGCAAGCGTTGGCGCCGTCACGGTAATGGTCACGGCGGCGGCCGCCGAGGTGCCGCTGGCATTCGTGGCTATATAGGTGAAGCTGTCTGAACCGGAATATCCAGCGGTTGGCGTATAGGCGATCGAAGCACCGGAGGCCGTGGCAGTGCCGTGGCCAGGAGCTGTCTCGATTGCAACGGTTGATACCGCGCCACCGGAGAGATTGAGCGTGATGGCATTATTGCTGCTGTTGGCTGCGACCGTTGCCGAGACGTCGGCTGCGAGGGGTGCTGCGACTGCGATGGCCACGGTGTAGCTCTGGCTTCCGGTGGCTCCATAGGCGTCCGTCGCGGTGACGGTGAAGGTCTGGCTTCCTTCGGCTGTGGGCGTGCCTGCTAGCTTGCCGTCCGTCGCAAGCGTCAGTCCGGCGGGCAGGCTGCCTGACGTGACCGCGAAGGTATAAGGCGCGGTGCCATTGTTCGCCGTGATCGACTGGCTATAGGCGACGGCAGCGGTCCCACGGGGCAGGGAGGATGGCAAAATGGCGACTGTAGGGGCCGTGACGGTGACCGATACGGTGGCAGCCGTCGAAGTGCCGCTGGCATTGGTGGCCGTATAGGTGAAGCTGTCGGAACCGGAATAGCCTGGTGTCGGTGTGTATGTAATTGCAGCGCCGGAGACCGTGGCATTGCCGTGGCCGGGAGCATTAGCAATTGCAACGGTTGAAGCCGCGCCACCGGAAAGATTGAGCGCGACGGGATTGTCGTTGCTGTTGGCAGCGACCGTTGTTGAAGTGTCGCTGGCGACAGGTGCGGCGATTGCGATGGCCACGGTATAGCTTTGATTGCCGGTGGCTCCGTGGAAATCCGTTACGGTGATAGTGAAGGTCCGAGTCTCTTCCGTCGTTGGTGTGCCGGAAAGCGTGCCGCCGGTGGAGAGGGTGAGACCGGCGGGCAGCGAGCCGGAAGTGACGGCGAAGATATAGGGCGCGGTGCCGTTGGCTGCCGAGAGCGTCTGACTATAGGCAACGGCAGCGGTACCTGCAGGCAAGGTAGAGGGCGATATGGCCACTGTCGGGGCCGTAACGGTGATGGTCACGGTGGCGGCGGTCGAGGTACCGGTTGCGTTGGTCGCGGTGTAGGTGAAGCTGTCTGAACCAGAGTAGCCGGGTGTTGGCGTATAGCTGATTGCCGCGCCGGAGGCCGTGGCGGTGCCATGGGCGGCAGCGGTCTCGACCGTGACGGTTGACGCCGCGCCACCGGAAAGGTTGAGCGCGATGGCATTGCTACCGCTGTTGGCCGCGATCGTTGCAGAAGTGTCGCCAGCGACTGGTGCAGCGATGGCGATGGCTACGGTATAGCTTTGGCTTCCTGTGGCTCCATAGTGATCGGTCGCAGTGACAGTGAAGGTCTGGCTTTCCTCGGATGTGGGTATGCCTGACAGCGTGCCATTCGTCGCAAGCGTCAGGCCGGCGGGCAGGCTGCCTGACGTTACCACAAAGGCATAAGGTGCAGTGCCATTGTTTCCCGAGAGCGTCTGACTATAGGCAACGGCAGCGGTGCCTGCAGGCAAGGTAGAGGGCGATATGGCCACCGTCGGGGCCGTGACGGTGATGGTCACTGTGGCTGCCGACGAAAGGCCCGTGGCGCTGTCCGTCACGAGGTAGGTAAAGCTGTCGGAACCGGAGTAGCCGGCGGTGGGGGTGTAGGTTGCCGTCGAGCCGGAGAGGCCCGTCGAGCCGTGGCTTGGTGCGGAGACCGCTGATACCTGTTCGCTTCCTGATACCGCGAAGGCAATGGTGTTGCCGCTGCTGTTTGCTGCGACCGTGGTCGACAGGTCGGTGGCAGAAGGGGCGATTTTCAGGGTCATCGACTGGCTCGATGAGTAACCGTCGCCGTTGACGGCCCGATACGTGAATGTCCAGCTTCCCGTAGTGGTTGGCGTTCCCGAGATCGTGCCAGTCGATCCATCGAGGCTGAGGCCAGTAGGTAGCGAGCCGTCGGCAAGAGAATAGGTCACGGCCGTTGAGCTGGCGCTGTAGCTGGCGGTCACTGACTGGCTATAGACTGCGCCCTTCTTACCGTTCGGCCAACTACTTGCCGAGAAAGTGATCCGTGGTTTGACGGTGATATGGTGGGTGTCCGAGGCGACCGGGATCTCATAATTCGCACCGCCGTAGGCCGTCGTTACAATCACCTCCTGTCCGACGTAACCGGCATTGGAGGTGTAGATGAGGTCGGCGGTCCCATCAGGCGCGCCTGTCGCAGTGCCATGAAGGCCATTCGGATAATCATAACCCACGGCGTTTTGACCATACGCGTTCACGACGAGTCTCACGCTCTCGCCGCTGTAAACCTCATGGTAGAGGTCCGTGGCCTTGGCGCTCGTCTGCGAAAGGCAGATGATGAGGGCGAGCGTTGCAAGCGCGTTGACGACGAGGCGCCGCAATAGGTGGATGATCGTATTGGACATGAAATGAACTACTCAAGCAGTGGCAACCAGCGTTCAAATCAGAACGGCTGAAATCTGTGTCGGGGCCAGATCTAGCCCGGAACACGGCGTGACCAATCGTCCAATACTGGGCGTATGGAGACCTGGAGGGGCCAAAATTGAGTGCATTTCTGGAGGGGCGGACCATCCCGACAGGTCGGCGGACGCCGCCATTCCGGTTCGTGCAAGCGCGCGAGGTTTGAAAGGACCGTGCATTCGGACTAAGGGGCTGAATGCGGCTTGAACGGGTAGACAAGGTATCTTGTGGGCGGAAGCATGGAATGCGTCGAGTGACTGTCAGCGAGACACTGTCTTCCAGACTGCAGCCGATTCTCATATGGCTGAGCGCACACGGCTTTCATTGGGCGACGCATGCGCGGTGTTACACGCGATCGGCCTGGCAGATGTGGCATGCCGGGGGCTATGGCATCCCACGCGTGCCGGCTAAACTCGTGTGGATGATCGGCTGGCGGCGCTCGACCGCGCGCCGTCTAACTCGCTCGCCTCAGATGTCGAGGTTTTCCGCGAAAGCTGCCCGGTCCTGGATGAAGCGGAAGCGCGCTTCCGGCTTGGTGCCCATCAGGGCATCCACGGCATCGCGGGTTCCCTCGAAGTCGACCTCGTCAATCCCCACGCGCAGCAGCGTGCGCTTGGCGGGATCCATCGTGGTTTCCTTGAGCTGGGCCGGCATCATCTCGCCCAGGCCTTTGAAGCGTCCGATCTCGACCTTCTTGCCCTTGAACACGGTTTCCATCAGTTCGGCCCGGTGGGCGTCGTCGCGGGCATAGACCGTCTTCGCACCTTGCCGGATAACGTAGAGCGGGGGCACAGCGAGATAGAGATGGTTGCCGCGGATCAACTCCGGCATTTCCTGATAGAAGAACGTGATCAGCAGCGAGGCGATGTGCGCACCGTCGACGTCGGCATCGGTCATGACGATGATGCGCTCGTAGCGCAGGTCCTCGTCGCGATACTTGGAGCGCGTACCGCAGCCGAGCGCCTGGATGAGATCCGCGATCTGCTGGTTAGCCATGAGCTTGTCGCGGCTGGCGCTGCCGACATTGAGGATCTTGCCGCGAAGCGGCAGGATGGCCTGGTTGGCGCGGTTGCGAGCCTGCTTGGCGGAACCACCTGCCGAATCGCCTTCGACGATGAAGAGTTCGGCGCCTTCGGCAGTGTTCTGTGAGCAGTCGGCCAGCTTGCCCGGCAGGCGCAGCTTGCGCACCGCGGTCTTGCGGTTGACTTCCTTCTCCTTGCGGCGGCGCAGGCGTTCTTCCGCCCGCTCGATCACCCAGTCGAGCAGCTTGGCCGCCTCGGCAGGATTGTCGGCGAGATAGTGGTCGAAGGGATCGCGCAACGCGTTTTCAACGATGCGCTGCGCTTCGACGGTCGCAAGCTTGTCTTTGGTCTGGCCGACGAATTCCGGCTCGCGGATGAAAACTGAGAGCATGCCGACGGCGGAAATCATCACGTCGTCGGTGGTGATCTCCTTGGCGCGCTTGTTCTGCGTCAGTTCGGCGTAGTTCTTCAGGCCCTTGGTCAGCGCGATGCGCAGACCCGCTTCATGCGTACCACCTTCGGCCGTCGGGATGGTGTTACAATAGGAGTGAACCTGCGGATCTCCGCCATACCAGGTGATCGCCCATTCCAGCGCGCCGTGGCCGCCGGTCTTTTCCGTTCGACCTGCAAAGATTTCGCGGGTGACGGTAAAGTCCTTGCCGAGCGTTGCCGCCAGATAATCCTTCAGGCCGCCGGGAAAGTGGAAGACGGCCTTTTCCGGGATCTCGCCGCCTGGCGGGACGACGCCCGGATCGCAGCTCCAGCGGATCTCGACACCGCCGAAGAGATAGGCCTTGGAGCGCGCCATGCGAAAGATACGTCCGGCGTCGAACCTGGCGTGGTCACCGAAGATCTGTGCGTCGGGGTGGAAGCGAACGCGGGTGCCGCGCCGGTTATGCACATCGCCGAGTTCCTGCAATCCGCCCTGCGGTATGCCGCGGGAGAAGGTCTGGCGATAGAGCTTGCGGTTACGGGCGACCTCGACTTCGAGAATGTCGGAGAGCGCGTTGACAACCGAGATGCCGACGCCGTGAAGGCCACCGGAGGTCTCGTAGGCCTTGCCGTCGAACTTGCCGCCGGCATGGAGCTTGGTCATGATGACTTCAAGCGTCGACTTGCCGGGAACCTGCGGATGGTTCTCAACCGGAATGCCGCGGCCGTTATCGGTAACCGTCAGGCAGCCATCGAGATCGAGGTGGACCTCGATGAAGTTCGCATGGCCTGCGACCGCTTCGTCCATCGAGTTGTCGATGACTTCGGCAAACAGGTGGTGCAGCGCCTTCTCGTCTGTGCCGCCGATATACATGCCCGGCCGCATGCGCACGGGCTCGAGCCCCTCCAGCACGCGGATCGAGGAAGCGCCGTAGTCGTCGCCACCTGCGGCAGGCGCAGGTGTCCGCGCTACCGGCGCAGCGGCGCGCGGCTGTTCCTGGGGTGGGGCAGGGCTCACCGGCGTTTCGGGAGCCTCGGTCTTCTGCACAAGCGGCAGTCCGGCGAAGAGATCGTTGTCGTCCATGGCTTCGTTCGATAATCTGTCGGTTGCGTCGGCGTCAATGGCAGGGCCTTGCGCGCAAATTGCCTGAAACCCGTGTCACTCTTGCGAATCGCCGAGATTTTGCCAGAAAGGCGAGGCAGGCGCGACTTTGCCTGCGGGCCGCCGCGTGAAATTTCATTGAAGCATTGCGTGTCCGCCGGGGCGAAGGCAAGGCTGACCGGGCGAGGAGACGCATTCCCGATGCAAATGTCCACAGTTCATTTCCGCAGTGCGGCTTTCATTGCGTCGCTTTTGACCGTTTTTCTGTCCAATCAGGCGCGTGCCGAGGCTCTGGCCCCTTTCAAGGACGACCTTTTTTCCAGCCCGACGATCATCGAAAGTCGGGACGGCGGCGATTTCGAAGTGGTCGACTATCAGGAAATGCGCGACATTAACGGCCGCGACCAGATTCCCGAACGGCGGGTGAAGTCGCGATATGTCGATCTCGGCGTAAAGCGGCAGCAGGTGAACGAGACGCTGGCCCTGCCGACCGGGCCGCTCGACGTGACGCGGGTAGGGGCCGCCGAAGATGCGGCCTTCACCGTCATCTTCATCCATGGACGGGGTGGCGACCGCAGGCTCGGTGCCAACGACTATTCCTTCGGTGGCAATTTCAATCGCCTGAAGAACCTCGCCGTCCGCAATGGCGGAACCTATTACGCCCCCTCCGTTGCGTCCTTCGATGCAGCAGGCGTTGCTGCGGTTTCCGCGCTGATCGGCGATATCGCCGCCCGTTCACCGGGAAAACCGGTTGTGCTCGCCTGCGCCTCCATGGGTAGTTTCATCTGCTGGGGTGTCACACGCGATGCCGATGTCGTCGAAAAGCTCGGCGGCATGGCGATTCTCGGTGGCGCGGCTGATCCCGATTTCGCCAAGAGTGCGGCTTACAAGCGCAAGCTGCCGATCGCCTTCACCCATGGCAGCCGTGACAGCGTCTATGCGTCGGCCGATCAGATTGCGCTGTATGACCGGTTGCACGAGGCGGGTTATCCGACCCGGTTCACCCTTTTCGAGACCGGATCCCATGGCACGCCGGTGCGGATGAGCGACTGGCGACAGATCCTCAACTGGCTGTTGAAATCCCGCTGAAATTCGCGGCGGATAGCAGTGATTGCTAATAAATGCTGCAAATTTGAGCCGGATTTTCACCATATCGCCTGATTTAGCGGCGAATCTCCCCTCGCAAGCTTTTCATTGCCCCCTTGATTTGCTAGGTCCCCGACAACGAAGCTGGGGTTGGATTATCGACATGACACCGAATGTTCGTCCGCTTGTTGCGGGAAACTGGAAGATGAACGGTACGCGGGCCTCGCTCGACCAGATCAAGGCAATGGCCGAAGGCGTCGTGTCGCCGCTGTCGGAAAAGGTCGAGACGCTGATCTGCCCACCGGCGACGCTGCTTTACGTCGCAACCGCGCTTTGCACCGATAGCCCTCTGATGATCGGTGCGCAGGATTGCCATCAGAACGCTTCCGGCGCTCATACCGGCGATATCTCGGCTGAAATGATTGCAGATTGCTTCGGCACCCATGTAATCGTGGGGCATTCCGAGCGCCGCACCGACCATGCCGAGACCGACCATCTCGTTCGTGCCAAGGCAGAGGCCGCCTATGCCGCCGAGTTGACTGCGATCATCTGCATCGGCGAGACCGCAGACGAGCGCAAGTCCGGACAGACGCTTGATATCCTCAAGCGGCAGCTTGCCGGCTCCGTGCCGGATGCCGCGACGGCAGCGAATACCGTCATCGCCTATGAGCCGGTCTGGGCGATCGGTACCGGCCTGACCCCCACCGTTGCCGACGTCGCGGAGGCCCACGCCTTCATGCGCGCGGAATTGGTCAAGCGCTTCGGCGACGAAGGCAAGGGCATGCGCATTCTCTATGGCGGTTCGGTCAAGCCTTCCAATGCGAAGGAACTGATGGGCGTTGCCAATGTCGACGGCGCTCTGATCGGCGGTGCGAGCTTGAAGGCAGCGGATTTCCTCGCCATATACAGGGCGTATGAAGAACTCACCGCCTGAAAAACGGGCGAGGGGCTTTCATTGGCGCGGTCTCTCGTGTAGAGAGCCGCCAAACATCGCTATTTTGTCCGCTCAGGGCAGGACGGAAATTCCATGCAGACTGTATTGATTGTCATTCATCTCATGATCGTGCTGGCGCTCGTCGGCGTGGTCCTGATCCAGCGTTCCGAAGGCGGCGGCCTTGGTATCGGCGGCGGCTCCGGCTTCATGTCGGCACGCGGCACGGCCAATGCGCTGACACGCACGACGGCTATTCTGGCGGCGCTGTTTTTTGTGACCTCGCTTGGGCTTGGCCTGCTCGCCCGATTCGAATCGAAGCCGACGGATATTCTCGATCGTATCCAGTCCAGTCCGACGGCTCCCGGTGCCAGCGTTCTCGACCAGCTTCCGGGTTCGGCTCCGGCCGCCAACCAGGCTCCGGCTGCCGATGGCACGGCTGCTCCGGCTCCCGCCACTCCCAAGGCGGATCCGAACGCCGTTCCGACGGGTAACTGATCGTCGGCCTTCCAATCCCTCCGGCGGACTTAACGGTCCGCCGGTTTTCTTTTGTGCATATTCCGTCCCGCTTAAGAAAAAAGTAGGGTTTCGGCTCTTTTGGGCTGGCGGAATCAATTCTGAAAAGGTATCCGGTGACTCCCATGGCGCGATATGTATTCATCACAGGCGGCGTGGTTTCCTCTCTTGGCAAAGGAATTGCGGCCGCGGCACTCGGAGCATTGTTGCAGGCGCGGGGCTACCGCGTGCGCCTGCGCAAACTGGACCCCTACCTCAACGTCGATCCGGGCACCATGAGCCCGACACAGCACGGCGAGGTCTTCGTGACCGATGACGGGGCGGAAACCGACCTCGATCTTGGACACTACGAACGTTTCACCGGCCGTTCGGCAACCAAGACCGACAACATCACCACCGGTCGGATCTACAAGAACATCATCGACAAGGAACGTCGCGGCGACTATCTCGGCGCAACCGTTCAGGTCATTCCTCACGTTACCAATGAGATCAAGGACTTCGTCGTCGAAGGCAACGAAGACTATGATTTCGTCATCTGCGAGATCGGCGGCACGGTCGGCGACATCGAGGCCATGCCATTCATGGAAGCGATCCGCCAGCTCGGCAACGACCTGCCGCGCGGCACCGCCGTCTACGTTCATCTGACGTTGATGCCCTATATCCCGGCGGCCGGCGAGCTGAAGACCAAGCCGACACAGCATTCCGTCAAGGAACTGCAGGCGCTCGGCATTCATCCGGATATTCTGCTGGTACGTGCAGATCGCGAGATTCCGGAAGCGGAGCGTCGCAAGCTCTCACTGTTCTGCAACGTGCGCGAGACCGCCGTCATCCAGGCGCTCGACGTTTCCAATATCTACGACGTGCCGATGGCCTATCACAAGGAAGGCCTCGACAACGAGGTTCTGGCCGCCTTCGGCATCGAGCCGGCGCCCAAGCCGCGTCTCGACCAGTGGGAAGACGTCTGCAACCGTATCCGTACGCCGGAAGGCGAGGTTACGATTGCCATCGTCGGCAAATACACCGGCCTGAAGGACGCCTATAAGTCGCTGATCGAAGCGCTCTATCACGGCGGCATCGCCAACAGGGTCAAGGTCAAGCTCGAATGGATCGAGTCCGAGATCTTCGAAAAGGAAGATCCGGCGCCGTATCTCGAAAAGGTCAATGGCATCCTGGTGCCCGGCGGCTTCGGTGAGCGCGGCTCCGAGGGCAAGATCCTTGCAGCCCAGTTCGCCCGCGAGCGCGATGTCCCGTATTTCGGTATTTGCTTCGGCATGCAGATGGCGGTGGTTGAAGCGGCCCGTCACCTTGCCGGTATCGAAAAGGCTTCGTCCACCGAGTTCGGTCCGACCAATGAACCGGTGGTTGGCCTGATGACCGAGTGGATGAAGGGCAACGAGCTCGAAAAGCGGTCCAAGGCCGGTGATCTCGGCGGCACGATGCGTCTCGGCGCCTATAAGGCATCGCTCAAGAAGGGCACCAAGATTTCCGAGATCTACGGGTCGACCGAGATTTCGGAACGCCACCGTCACCGCTATGAGGTGAATGTAGACTACAAGGACCGGCTGGAAAACTGCGGCCTCGTCTTCTCCGGCATGTCGCCGGATGGCTTGCTGCCGGAAACGGTCGAGTATCCGGACCATCCGTGGTTCATCGGCGTACAGTATCATCCGGAACTGAAGAGCCGCCCGCTCGATCCGCATCCGTTGTTTTCGAGCTTCATCGGAGCTGCTGTCGAACAGAGCCGATTGGTCTGATCGCAGCGTGTAATAGCTGTTTTAACGAATCTGAACCCGGCCACGAGGCCGGGTTTTACATTTTCTGCGCGAGTGTCCCAAGTCTCGTGCAAGCCTCTTGCGGCATCGTGCCTGCAACCCAAGGAGGCTTTAATGCGTATCGGTGAATCATCTTTCTTTTCTTCGCAATATGTAAGCAACGCCACGAATTCGGTCAGCAGTTCTGCGGAAACCGGTTTTTCCGCAATTCTGGATGAAGAGGAAAAGCCGACCTTCACCTTTGGTGACGAAGAAGCTCTCGAAACGCGCAAGAACGAATATGAAGCTTCGCAGAAGGCGGAGAAGAGCGCCTCTCACGACGACATCATTTCCAAGTTTCTGGAATACTCGGATATGACGCTCGCCGAGAAGATTCGCGCGACCTATCTCGATGACCACAACCTGACGGAAGAACAGCTCGCGGCGATGCCGGAAGATGAGCGCAAGGCGATCGAGGACGCGATCCAGGAAGCCATCAAGCAGCAGCTTGGCGTCGACCAGGATACCGGAAGCTCGGAAGAAGCGATCGCCGTCTGAGGTGGGTAGTGCCCCTCGCCGGGTCAGCCGGTGAAGGGGCGAAGAAGCAGGATCGGCGTTTCGGCGCCGATCTCAAGTGCAGGCATACCGGGCGCACGGATGATCAGGCAATCCGACTGCGCGAAGATTTTCATCATCGAGGAATCCTGCTTGCCGAAACTCTGCACGACGAGTTTTCCGTCTGCGCGCATCAATCGTGCACGCAGGTAATCCTGCCTGTGGTCATTGGCCGGAAGAACGGATGCAGATAGCGCCGTCGTCTGTCGTTGCAACGGAATGCGGCCCGTCAGTTTCGCCAGCAGCGGTTCGAGAAACAGCAGACCGCAGACCATGCTTGACACGGGATTGCCGGGCAGGCCGAGCACGCGCATTTCCCCAAGGCTGCCGACCATCAGTGGCTTTCCGGGCCGCATGGCGATCCGCCAGAAATCGAGTTTCATTCCCGCCGCAATCAGGGTCGACTGCACCAGATCGTGGTCACCGACCGACGCGCCACCGAGCGTCACCAGAACATCGGCGCCAAGCGATCTGGCCATCTCGATGGCGCGGGTGATCTCTTCGCGATCATCCGGCACGATACCGAGGTCGATGACTTCCGCCCCATTATCGCGAGCGAGAGCGGCAATTCCAAAGCTGTTCGAACCGATGATCTGGCTTGGTCCCGGCGTCTGGCCCGGCCGCACCAGTTCGTCGCCGGTTGCGAGGATAGCGACCTTGGGCCTTTCGTAGACCGCCACCCAGTCATGGTTCATGGCCGCGGCGAGCGTCAGCCGGGCAAAGTCGAGGTGGGTACCCGCTGGCAGGACGGTTTCGCCTTCCAGAAAATCCTGCCCACGCGGGCGGACATGGCGGCCGAGCGTGACAGGGAATGTGGTGCGGATGCGGTTGCCATCCAGCTTTTCGGCATCCTCCTGAAGAAGAACGGAATCGGCCCCCTCCGGCACGGGAGCACCGGTGAAGATACGGACGGTTTCTCCGGGGCCGACCGTTCCTTCAAAAGCATGTCCGGCGGCTGAGATTCCGATCACAGTGAGTTCGCTACCCGGAAGAGGCGCGTCCTCCGCGCGAAGCGCGTAACCATCCATGGCAGATGCATTGAACGGCGGCTGCGTCAGTCGCGCCTGAAGGTCGGCGGCAAGTACCCTGCCTTCGGCTTCGCCGAGCGCCAGTATTTCCGTGCGGCTGACGCGTTGCGTGGCGCCAAGCAGTCGCTGCTGGGCTTCCTCGACGGGAATGAGGGACATTTACTCGGCCTCCGGGTGACGGAAGTGGCCTGATTTCCCGCCGATTTTCTCGACGAGCCTGACGCCGCCGATTTCCATCGCCTTGTCGATTGCCTTGGCCATGTCATAGATGGTCAGGCATGCGACGGAGACGGCTGTCAGTGCTTCCATCTCCACACCTGTCTTGCCTGTCAGCTTGGTCGTGGCAACGACGCGCAGGCCGGGCAGGGCCGGATCTTCCGTAATGTCCACGGTCACCTTGGAGAGCATCAGCGGATGGCAAAGCGGAATGAGGTTGGAGGTCTGCTTGGCGGCCATGATGCCGGCGATCCGGGCGGTCGCGATCACATCGCCCTTTTTCGCATTGCCGGCGCGGATCGTTTCCAGAGTCTCGCGAGTCATCCGCACATGGCCCTCTGCGGTCGCAATGCGAACCGTGTCGGTCTTGTCGCCGACATCCACCATATGCGCCTCTCCCGAGGCGGATATGTGGGTGAGATCGCTCATTCCGCAGCCATGGTCCCGGCTTCGCCGGTCAAAAGCAGGCGTGTCGCCGAAGTCACATCGTCCTTGCGCATCAGGCTTTCACCAACGAGGAAAGTGGTGATGCCGCAGGCTTTGAGGCGGGTGCAGTCTTCGTAGGTAAAGATGCCGCTTTCGCCAACGAGAAGCCGGTCGGAGGGAACCATCGGGGCCAGCCGTTCACTGACCGTCAGGCTGACCTCGAAAGTGCGCAGGTTACGGTTGTTGATGCCGACCATCGGGGACGAGAGCTTGAGCGCACGCTCGAGTTCTTCCTCGTCATGCACCTCGATCAGCACATCCATGCCGGTAGAAAAAGCCTCGTCCTCGAGTTGTTTCGCCTCATCGTCCGAAAGCGACGCCATGATCAGCAGGATGCAATCGGCACCATGGGCGCGGGCTTCATGGACCTGATAGACGTCGAACATGAAATCCTTGCGCAATGCCGGCAGCGAGCAGGCCTTGCGTGCAGCGACGAGATAGTCGAGCGAACCCTGAAAACTCGGCATATCCGTCAGGACCGAAAGGCAGGCAGCACCGCCGGCCTCATAGGCGGCGGCAAGTGCCGGCGGATCGAAATCCGGACGGATCAGGCCTTTGGACGGGCTGGCCTTCTTGATTTCGGCGATCAGGCCGAATTGTCCTGCATCGCGCCGGCTCTTGAGAGCTTTGTAAAATCCGCGCGGGGCAGGCTGGTCGGCCGCCCATGCCTTGACTTCTGCCAGAGGCAACGCGGCTTTCGCAGCCGCGATCTCCTCTCGCTTGTAGACTTCGATGCGTTTCAGGATATCGGTCATGGCTCAAGCTTAGCCCTGTGCGGTGGAATTGGAAACCTTGATCAGCTTGTCGAGCGCGGCCGCCGCCGCACCCGAATCGAGTGCCTGACTTGCGAGCGCCATGCCGTCACGCACGTTGTCGACCCGTCCGGCAACGATAAGCGAGGCTGCGGCGTTGCAGAGTGCTACGTCGCGATAGGCGTTCTTGGCGCCGGAAAGCACCTCCCGAAGCGCGGCAGCATTCACGGCACCGTCACCCCCGCGGATCGCGTCCAGCGAAACGGTCGGCACGCCGAAATCGTCGGGCGTCAGTTCGAAGGCGGTGATCTCGCCGTTCTTCAGGGCGGCAACCTGGGTCGGTCCGGTGGTCGTGACCTCATCGAGGCCGCTGCCATGTACCACCCAGGCGCTCGTGAGGCCAAGATCGCGCAGCGCCTCGGCGCCGGGCAAAAGCCATTCCGGCGAATAGACGCCGAAGAGCTGCCGCTTGACATTTGCCGGGCTGGAGAGTGGGCCGACGATGTTGAAGATCGTGCGGGTTCCAAGTTCGACGCGGGCAGGGCCAACGTGACGCATCGCCGGGTGATGGATCTGTGCGAACATGAAGCCGATGCCCGCCTCGCGGATGCAGCGCGAGATGGTTTCCGGATCGATGTCGAGTTTCACGCCGAGCTGAGAGAGGGCGTCTGCGGTTCCCGATTTCGAGCTCAGCGCCTTGTTGCCGTGCTTGGCGACCGGAACGCCAGCGCCGGCGACGATCAGCGAGGCGAGCGTCGAGATGTTGTAGGTGTTGGTGCCGTCACCGCCTGTCCCGACGATATCGATGGCATCTTCCGGCGCTTCGACCGATACCATCTTGGACCGCATGATCGAGACGGCACCGGCGATCTCGTCGACGGTTTCTCCACGAACGCGCAGCGCCATCAGGAAACCGCCGATCTGGGCCATGCTGGCCTCGCCCGACATCATCACTTCGAAGGCGTCGCTCGCTTCCTCTCGCGTCAGCGCCTGCCGAGCCGCGATCTTGGCGATAAAAGGTTTCAACCCGGACATGCTTTCCTCTTCCCCCTGCGCCTAGCGACGAACCATCGCCTGTTCGGCAAGGCTCTGGTTGATCGTGACGCCATACTGCGCCTGCAGACGGCTCACCATCTGGTCGAGGATATCGTCGCCGGCAGAGCGGGCGATTTCCGTGATCTGGGCATCGTCATTGGCCAGCACGTTGGACGAACCCTGGTCGCGCTCATCGGTAACCCTGAGCAGGATCTGGGTGGACGGGTCGCCGCCCGGAGCGGTGGCGACAGTGCCGACCGGACCGCTGAAGGCCGCGACGATAGCAGCCGGGCCTAGGACGGCGTCTTCCGTCTGGCGCTGGATGCCGAGCTTCGTCTCGACAGCAAGGCCGAGTTCTGCCGCGACGTCTTCCAGCGTGCCGCCCTGCGCAACGCGCTGCCTCAGGCTTTCAGCCTTGGCGCCAAGTGCCACTTTCTGCTGCTCGGCAGTCCAGTCGGCTACGGCCTTGTCGTGCACTTCTTCAAGCGTGCGGTCACGCTCGGCGGTGATGTCCTTCACTTCCAGCCAGACATAGCCGTCATTGCCGATGTTGACCGGCAGGGCCTCGACGCCGACATCCGTCTGGAAAGCCTCATCGAGAAGCGCTTGGCGCTCGGGCAGGTTGGGGACGTCGTTGCCGTTCTCGTCCTTGCCGTTGCGGTCGACGGCTTTGACGGTGACTGCCGTCAGCTTCAGCTCCTTTGCCGCTTCATCGAGCGGCGTGCCGCCGGCCCTGAGGTCCTCGAAACGGTCATGTACGTTCGCGATGTCCTGTACCGCTGCGGAATCAGCCAAAGATTCACGGATCTCTTCGCGAACTTCGTCGAGGCTGCGGGTGCGGCCTTCCTTGATATTCGTGACCCGGAGGATGACCGGACCGAGCGCCCCGTCGACAACCGGCGTCGTCGCGCCTTCCTTGGTCACGGCGAAGGCCGCATCGGCAAGAGCCGGATCGGGAAGCTTGTCACGGGAGAACTCGCCGAGCAGCACGTCGCTTGCGGTCTTGCCCTGGTCTGTCACCAGTTGATCGAACGAGGTGCCGGACTTGAGTTCGGCTTCCGCTGCTTCCGCCATTTCGCGGCTTTCAAAGGAGAGCTGCTCGATCGTCCGAGTTCCGGCGATCTCGTAGCTTGCCTTTCGCTTTTCATAGTCTTCGGCAATCGCTTCGTCGGTGATGGCATTCTTGTCAGCGATATCGGCGGCTTCAAGCTTCACATAGCTGAGGCTACGATATTCCGGCGCCCGGTAACGGCTCTTCACGGTGTCGAACCAGGTCGCAAGCGTCTTGTCGTCGGGAGCCTTGACCGGATCGATATTGGCGTTGGTCAGCAGGATATAGGAGATATCACGGTTCTCGTAGCGATAGCTCTTCAGCGCATCGACGAGAACCTTCGGCGCGGTGAAACCATCGGAGGTCGCTTCGACGATCTGGCTGCGTACGGCAACCTTGGAGCGCTCGCGGATATAATCGTCCTCACGAAGACCGGCATTGCGCAGGCGGCTGGTGAACAGCTGGCGGTCGAACTGGCCATTGTCGGACTTGAAAGCCGGATCCTCGGCGATCAGCTGGGCAAGCTTGTCTTCGGAGAGGCCGAGACGCATGTCCTGCGAAAGCTGGTCGAGAGCGGCCCCCGCGGAAAGCTCGGCGAAAACCTGGTTCTCGACGCCGAGCGCGCGGGCCTGCTCGCTGGTGAGCTGCACGCCGAAGCGGCGGCCAAGCTCGGCAAGCTTGCGCTGGTAGGCGAGGCTGAACTCGTTCGGCGAGATGGTCTGGTCGCCAACGGTGACCACCGCATTGCTCGCGGAGCTGAAGAGAGATGCTGAGATTCCCCAGACTCCGAAGGATACGACAAGCAGAAGCATCAACAATTTTGCGACCGTCGTATGGGCGGCTTTTCTCAGAACGGTGAGCATCGGAACTCAAATACCTCATTGCGGATCTTCGCGGGGTCTGCGAAGCAGAAAACGTTCCTTAAATCAAACCTTGGCGGAAATGAAGGCTAGAATGGCGAAAAGCCTTGCGGTTCCGCAACAATTGAGCGAGCAGCGAATTCAGCTTTGCGTGAGAGCAGGCGGCAAGCAGAGACCGTTTTGCTGAAAGCAAGTCTTTGACTGAAGCGGAGGGCTTACGCCGTGCGCCGGGCATGCGGCGTTCTGCCATAAAAGAAAAACGCCGACGGATTTCTCCACCGGCGTTTTCGTCAATTGAATGTGGCAGATCAGCGCTTGGAGACTGCGACGTAGTCGCGCTTCGGAGCGCCGGTGTAGAGCTGGCGCGGACGGCCGATGCGCTGCTGCGGATCTTCGATCATCTCGTTCCACTGGGCGATCCAGCCGACGGTGCGGGCGAGCGCGAAGAGAACGGTGAACATGGTGGTGGGGAAGCCGAGTGCACGCAGCGTGATGCCCGAATAGAAGTCGACGTTCGGGTAGAGCTTCTTTTCCTTGAAGTACTCGTCGCTGAGCGCGATCCGTTCCAGTTCCAGTGCGACCTGCATCAGCGGATCGTCCGAATGGCCGGTTGCTTCCAGCACTTCGTACATGGTCTGCTGCATGATCTTGGCGCGCGGGTCGTAGTTCTTGTAGACGCGGTGGCCGAAGCCCATCAGGCGGAACGGATCGTTCTTGTCCTTGGCGCGGGCGATGTATTCCGGAATACGATCTACGGAACCGATTTCCATCAGCATGTTGAGTGCTGCTTCGTTCGCGCCGCCGTGAGCAGGGCCCCAAAGGCAGGCGATGCCGGCAGCGATGCAGGCGAACGGGTTGGCGCCAGACGAGCCGGCGAGACGGACCGTCGAGGTCGATGCGTTCTGCTCGTGGTCGGCATGCAGGATGAAGATGCGATCCATGGCGCGTGCCAGAACCGGATTCACCTTGTACTCTTCGCACGGCACGGCAAAGCACATGCGCAGGAAGTTGGAGGCGTAGTCGAGATCGTTCTTCGGATAAACGAAGGGCTGACCGATGTGGTACTTAAACGCCATGGCAGCAATCGTCGGCATCTTGGCGATCATACGCAGCGAAGCGACCATGCGCTGGTGCGGATCGGTGATGTCGGTCGAGTCGTGATAGAAGGCGGAAAGCGCGCCGACGGTGCCGACCATGACAGCCATCGGATGGGCGTCGCGGCGGTAGCCGGAGAAGAACTTGCTCATCTGTTCATGCACCATGGTGTGGTGCGTAACACGGTAGTCGAAGTCCTTCTTCTGGGCAGCGGTCGGGAGTTCGCCGTAAAGAAGCAGGTAGCAGACCTCAAGGAAGTCACCCTTTTCCGCCAGCTGTTCGATCGGATAGCCGCGGTGCAGCAAAACGCCCTCGTCACCATCGATGTAGGTGATCTTGGATTCACAGGAAGCCGTCGAGGTGAAGCCTGGGTCGTAGGTGAACATGCCGGTGTGCTTGTAAAGCGCGCCGATATCGACGACATCCGGGCCGATCGTGCCAGATTTCACAGCCAATTCGGCCGATTTCTCCCCGAGTTTCAAAGAAGCGCTTTTGTCCGTCATGCTAATCCTCCGGAATTGGCGGGAGGCGTCCCGAAGGGCGCCTTGGGTTTAAGCGTAGGGATGTAGCTATATGATACGGAAGTTAATGCCAAGCTATCCAAAGGGCAAATTGTGCATCGCAAAAGCCTATTAAAGAGGCAGGTGCGGGATTTAATCGATTGAACAAGCTTTCGGGTATTGCATGCTTTTCGGCACACGCCAAAATTGTTAATTTGCAAAACGAGCGTCCATCTTGCCGCAGCCGTTGATCGGCGGATAAAAAGCAGCGCAGGGCTGTTGAGGATGTGGGCCGGGGGAGCATTTGGGGCAGGTCGCCGAGCAGGAAACCGCGGATATGCAGTCTCACGGCCGGCTCGCCCAGCCGCTGATGGTTGTAGAAGAAAACTATCCTGTTGTCCGTCTGCCAAGACCGACACGCAATGCTGCCCTGCAGCTGGCGGAGGGCTCGGCGAGGGTTATACGGGCAGGGAAGGCGGCTTTTGCGCGTGAGGAGGCCCATGGCCACCTCTTCCATTTCGTGCCGGTCTTCCTGGGAGCAGGCGCCGTCACATGGTTCAGCATGGCCGAACCGCCCGGTGTGCTTGCTCTCTCCATTCTGCTTGGCCTTTTTGCTGCCGGCGCACTGGCGGTTCGTTACGGTCGGCCGCTGACCGCCTATGGCCTGCTGGTCGCCACTCTTTTCGTCTTGGGAATGCTGCTTGCCAATGTCGAGACATGGCGGGAGGGGACGGTCATTCTGGATACGCCCGTGACCACCGTCGTCTCCGGCATCGTCGAACGGCGGGAAGCCGGATCGAAGGGCGAATGGCGATATGTGCTGAGAGTGACGGCGACCGAAGATCCGCAAATCCGCCGGCCGCCGGAGCGCGTGTCGCTTCTTGCGCGAGGCAAGCACGAGCCTGCCCCGATTGGAGGGTATCTCTCCGGCAGGGCACGTCTTTCTCCGCCATCCGGTCCCGCCTTGCCGGGGCTCAATGATTTCGCCTTTGCCAGCTATTTCGATGGCGTTGGCGCGGTCGGTTTTTTCCTGGGCGCGCCGCAGTCTCGGTCGAGGCCCGATGAAGGAGGGGCGGAGACATGGTGGTTGCGGTTCGACCGGGCGCTCTTCTCGCTCAGGGACGATATTTCAACCCGCATCCGCTCCGTCATTCCGGGCGATCCCGGCGCATTCGCGGCATCCATCATCACCGGTGAGCGGCGGTCCATGTCGAAGGAGGCAACCGAGGCGCTACGACTTTCCGGTCTGGCCCACATCACTGCCATTTCCGGCCTCAACATGGCGCTGGCTGCTGGTATCTTCTTCGTCGGCCTGCGCAAGTTGCTGAGTCTGCTGCCCGGACTTGCCCACGCGGTGTCGATCAAGAAGCTTGCGGCCACCGGTGCGCTTATCGGCGCTTTCGCCTATCTGCTTATCTCCGGATATCAGGTGTCCGCCGTTCGCGCCTTCCTTATGACGGCGATCATGCTCGTCGCGGTTCTTTTCGACCGGCCGGCAATCAGCCTGAGAAACCTAGCTTTGGCTGCGATCGTCATCGTTGCCGTAACGCCTTCGGCGATTATGGGGCCGAGTTTCCAGATGTCCTTCGCCGCGACGGCCGCGCTGATCGCCGGCTATGCGGCGTGGCGGGACAGGCCTGCGAGACGATGGCTTCCCGAAATAAACTTCCCCGGCGCAACCGCATTGCGATGGAGTTGGGGCGTGATTGCCGGCACCATCCTGACCTCCCTGATCGGCGGCCTGTCGACGGCGGTCTTCGCCATAGCCCATTTTCATCGTCTCGCACCGCACAGTCTCGAAGCCAATCTCGCCGCCATGCCATTGATTTCGCTGATCGTCATGCCGGCGGGCCTAGTGGCGATGCTGCTGATGCCCTTCGGTCTTGATGCGCCGCTTCTCGTCGCAATGGGCGTCGGTCTGGAATGGGTCCTCGTCATAGCGCGAGAGGTTTCCAGCTGGGGCGAGGGTGTCGGCTTCCTTCAACCGCCGGGGTGGTTCCTGCCGGTCGCTTCGCTTGGCCTCCTGTTCCTGACCTTGTTAAGCAGTGTCTGGCGGCATGTGGGCACGCTGCTGTTGATCCTCGCCGGTTCGGCGCTCCTTGCCGGCCCCGTGGGTACGGAACGCGCAGACGTGCTGGTTTCTGAGGATGGCCGACTGGCTGGATTGCTGCAACCGCCCGCGACAGTCGCCACGAACCGCGTTCGCCCGCCATCCTTCCTATACGATCAGTGGAGCGCGGCCCTGCAGTTGAAGGCGCACGTAGCTCCCGCTGAACTCGCCGTGTCCGCACCGCAGAAGACGGCCGACCGAGGACGCGTACAGCGAACGCCGGCGGAACTGGACGCCTCCGCAGAGCGGATGCGCAAGAAGTTGGCCGATATCGAGGCCGGCCGCTTCATCTGTGAGCCGAAGACATGGTGCATGGCAAGGCTGACCAGCGGCTGGATTATCGCGACGGTTGAGGATGGCGCACTCGTCGGCAAGGCTTGCGATATCGCCGATCTGGTGATTTCCGAGCGACGCACGAGCTTTCCCGCCTGCCTATCCGGTGCTGTCCTGATGACTGCCGAAACCCTGAGAAGAAGTGGCGCAATCGAGCTTCGCCTTGGCGACCGCACGTCCCGGCAATTTACCGTGGAGGCATCCTTCAACGGTCCGCCGCGACCCTGGACGCAGCATCGCTATTATGATTGGCGCAGCGGCACGTTCCAGATGACGCCAACGCCATCGACGTCGGACAAAAGCATTCCCGATGCGATCAAAGGAAACACCGCCGCTCCGGCAATGCCGCTCGAAGCCGCAATCAGTGATAACGGCGAATGAGGCCGACGAGTTTGCCCTGAACCTTCACGCGGTCTGGTCCGAAGATGCGCGTCTCGTAGGCTGGATTGGCGGCTTCAAGCGCAATCGATGCGCCGCGCCGACGGAAGCGCTTCAATGTTGCTTCTTCATCATCGACCAGCGCGACGACGATGTCTCCGGGGCTCGCCGTCGACGTGTTGCGGATGATGACCGTATCGCCATCGAGAATGCCAGCGTCGATCATCGAGTCGCCCTTGACCTCAAGCGCGTAATGTTCGCCCGAACCCAGCATTTCAGCCGGAACGGTGATGTCGTGCGTATTGTTCTGGATTGCCGAGATCGGCACACCGGCGGCAATGCGGCCCATAACCGGAACGTTGACGGAATTGGTGTTTTCCGCAACCGGTTTGGGCGGGCTGACGGGCTGCGGCTTGCCGAGGCTTCCCTCGATGACACTTGGCGAAAAACCCCGGCGCGGCTGCAGGCTCGGCGTGTAGGCCTCGGGCAGCTTGATGACTTCGAGCGCGCGCGCCCGGTTCGGGAGACGCCGAATGAAACCGCGCTCCTCCAGAGCCGTAATCAGCCGGTGAATGCCGGACTTGGAGGCGAGGTCCAGCGCATCCTTCATTTCGTCGAAAGACGGAGGCACACCCGATTCCTTCATCCGCTCGTGAATGAACAGAAGCAGTTCCTGTTGCTTGCGCGTCAGCATGTTGCGGTGCCCCGAGTGTGAAACAAATCCAGAACAGACACTATCTGTTCCATTTGTGTTCCGCAAGTGCCTAAATTTCCGTGAAGGACTGATCAATGATCGTCATTTTCCCTTGCCGATCTGCTGAATGAGGCTGCGGGGTCCCTCCGACTTGCCAATCAGCGGCAAAAGGCTAAAACCTGCGGCCATCATAACGGTGAGTGAAGGGGCTCCGATAATGTCCGGTCATCAAGAGGGCCTGCGCGCGCTCGATCATGTCGTTTTGCCCGTCTGGGCGCTGGATGAAGCGCGCACGCGGTTTGCAAACCTGGGGTTCACCGTTGCTGCCGATGCCCGCCATCCATTCGGGACGGAAAACGCATGCGTATTTTTCTCCGATGACACCTATCTGGAGCCCCTGGCGATTGCGAGCCGGGAGGAGTGCGAGGCAGCAGCCCGTGCCGGAAACGTTTTTGTAGCGCGCGATCAGGCGTTCCGCTTTCGTCGGGGCGAGGGTGCCTCGGCGATTGTCGTCAAGAGCCTTGACGCGACCGCCGACCACGAAAGTTTTGGCGCAGCCGGGTTTTCCGCTGGCGACATGCTGTATTTCGAGCGTCCGATGAAGTTGCCGGATGGTGCCGAGACTACAGCGGGTTTCCGCCTGGCTTTTGCAGGCGATCTGCGCGCTCCCGATTTCTTTCTATTCGCTTGTCAGCGCGTCAATGCCTTGCCGGCCAATCGGGGCAGTCTGGAGCGTCATGATAACGGGGTACTCGGCATTTCCGCCGTGGTCCTGGGCGAGGAGAACCCCTCCGATTTTCAGTACCTCCTTGAAACCGTGTTCGGTCAACGCGAAATAGAGGCACATTCGTTCGGCATTAGCCTGCAGGCGGCCAACGTTCGCATCGAGGCGCTGACGTCTGCCGGATTGAACGGCTATTACGGCATTGCTTCCAGGCCGCGCGGGCGGGGACTGGAAGCCGTGGCGGTCGCCTTCCGTGTCGGTGATATCGGCGTGACAGAGCGGCTGCTCGCTGATAGGGGCATCGCATTCGCGCGCCATGGGGCGCGGCTCGTCGTGCCTCCGGCTGCGGGGCAGGGTGTTTCTTTTGTTTTTGAGGGTATCGCATGAGCAATTCCACCAATTCCGAAGTCTTCGTGGGCGAGGGCGATAACCGTGTGCTTTTCTCCAATAGCGCCCGCTTCGCCCTGATCGCGGGTCCCTGCCAGATGGAGAGTCGCGATCACGCCTTCATGATCGCTGGCGTCCTCAAGGAGCTCTGTGACCGCCTCGGCCTTGGCCTCGTCTACAAGTCATCCTTCGACAAGGCGAACCGCACCTCCCTTTCGGGCAAGCGCGGCATCGGCCTTGAAAAGGCGCTTGAAGTCTTTGCCGACCTGAAGAAGGAATACGGTTTCCCCGTCATCACCGACATCCATACGGAAGAGCAGTGCGCGGCGGTCGCACCCGTGGTCGACATGCTGCAGATCCCGGCGTTCCTTTGCCGCCAGACGGATCTGCTGGTCGCGGCTGCAAAGACCGGCCGTGTGATCAACGTCAAGAAGGGCCAGTTCCTCGCTCCCTGGGACATGAAGAATGTCCTTAACAAGATAACCACCAGCGGAAACCCTAATGTTCTGCTGTGCGAGCGCGGCGCTTCCTTCGGCTACAACACGCTGGTTTCCGACATGCGGTCACTGCCGATCATGGCAGAAACCGGGGCACCCGTGGTCTTTGACGCCACCCATTCCGTGCAGCAGCCGGGCGGGCAGGGCGGTTCGACCGGCGGCGACCGCCGTTTCGTCGAGACCCTGGCGCGCGCTGCAATCGCCGTCGGCATTGCCGGGCTCTTCGTCGAGACTCACGAGGATCCGGACAATGCTCCCTCCGACGGCCCGAACATGGTCCGGCTGGACGACATGCCGCGGCTTCTGGAGAAGCTCCTCGCGTTCGACGCGATTGCCAAGAGCAACTGACGCTCTTCCATTGACCGGATGATGATGCGCCGGCCCCGAAAGCGGCCGGCGTTTCTCGTTTTCTGCCCCGTTTACCTTTTCCTTCTTTCGAGGCCTTTCCCGATGCCTCGTTGGTAGGGATGTCATATGCTTGCCATTGTATTTTCCCTTGCTTCGATTAAGAGAAGGCCGTCCTCTTCTCTCGACTAAGAGCCATCAGGGAGCCAACATGACCGCCATTACCGACATCATCGGCCGCGAAATACTCGACAGCCGCGGCAATCCGACCGTAGAGGTCGACGTCTATCTCGAAGACGGCAGCATGGGCCGCGCGGCGGTTCCGTCGGGTGCCTCGACCGGCGCGCATGAAGCCGTTGAACTGCGTGACGGCGGGAGCCGTTACCTGGGTAAGGGTGTCGAGAAGGCTGTCGATGCCGTCAACACCGAAATCTTCGATGCGATCGGCGGTCTCGATGCCGAGAACCAGATCCAGCTCGACCGGATCATGATCGAACTCGACGGTACGCCGAACAAGTCCCGCCTCGGTGCAAACGCCATCCTCGGCGTCTCGCTCGCCATCGCCAAGGCAGCAGCCGAATCCTCCGGTCTGCCGCTCTATCGCTATGTCGGCGGTCCGAACGCCCACGTTCTCCCGGTTCCGATGATGAACATCATCAACGGCGGCGCGCATGCCGACAACCCGATCGATTTCCAGGAATTCATGATCATGCCGGTCGGAGCGGACAACATCCGCGACGCCGTTCGCATGGGCTCGGAAGTCTTCCACACCCTGAAGAAGGAACTGGCTGCCCAGGGTCACAACACCAATGTAGGTGACGAAGGCGGTTTCGCTCCGGGTCTCGAAAGCGCGCCTGCTGCTCTCGATTTCATCATGAAGTCGATCGAAAAGGCCGGCTACCGTCCGGGTGAGGACATGTTCCTGGCACTCGACTGCGCCTCCACCGAATTCTTCAAGGACGGCAAGTACGTTCTGGAAGGCGAAGGCCGCACGCTCGAGCCGGAAGCAATGGCTGACTATCTCGCCGAGCTTGCCGCCAAATACCCGATCATCTCGATCGAAGACGGCATGGCTGAAGACGACTGGGCTGGCTGGAAGGCCCTGACCGACAAGATCGGCTCCAAGGTGCAGTTGGTCGGCGACGACCTGTTCGTCACCAACTCGGCCCGCCTGCGCGACGGTATCAAGATGGGCGTTGCCAACTCGATCCTCGTCAAGGTCAACCAGATCGGCTCGCTCTCCGAGACCCTCGATGCCGTCGAGACCGCCCACAAGGCTCGCTACACCGCAGTCATGTCGCACCGCTCCGGCGAAACCGAGGACTCGACGATCGCCGACCTCGCCGTCGCAACCAATTGCGGTCAGATCAAGACCGGCTCGCTGGCCCGTTCGGACCGGCTCGCAAAGTACAACCAGCTGATCCGCATCGAGGAAGCCCTTGGCCCGCAGGCCACCTATGCCGGCACCTCCATCCTGCGCGGCTGATTTTTCCGATTGCGGCATTTTCGGCCCGCGCTCCTGAAAAGGGGCGCGGGCTTTTTCGTTTGCCATCACTCTCGGTCAACGAACGGTTAAGCTCTGAACGCTAATCTGAATGAACTGTTTTGCGTTTCAGGACATCGTGCATATGTGGACCAGGCATCACAAAAAAAGAAAATTCGGACGCCTCGTTCTTCCCGCTGTCACTGTCGCCTTTCTTTCCTATTTCGGCTATCATTCCGTGCATGGCGACTTCGGTCTGCGTGCAGCACAGGAGTTCGGGCGCCAGCGCGTGGTTCGCAGCGGTGAGCTTGCGCAGCTTGTGGCTCAGCGCAAGCAGCTTGAGCGGCAGGTCGAACTGATGAGCGACGGCTCGCTGGAACGTGACATGATCGATGAGAAGGCGCGTTACCAGCTGAATATGTCCAGGCCCGACGAAATCGTCATTTTTGACAAGGCCTTGTGATTATCCAAAATCAGGTTAATTTTAAAATTCATAAAAAATTCATGTGCTTACATAGAATGTGAGGCATGCAATTCTAGCATTGCGGTTGAGCTCTTTCTTGCTTATTCTGCGGCCAACCAAATTCGACCATAACGCACGGGAGGGATGAATGGCGCCGCGCAAATCCGCGACTGCTACCAGCCGCAAAACTACGGCCAAGCCTGCGAAGAAGGATTTCACCGAAGGAGCGATCAGCGAATTCGATCGCGATACGGAGCTTAAGGCTTATCGCGAAATGCTTCTTATCCGCCGCTTCGAGGAAAAGGCCGGCCAGCTCTATGGCATGGGCTTCATTGGCGGTTTCTGTCACCTTTATATCGGTCAGGAAGCTGTCGTCGTTGGCATGCAGATGGCGCTTAAGGATGGCGACCAGGTCATCACCGGTTATCGTGACCATGGCCACATGCTGGCCTGCGGCATGAGTGCCCGCGGCGTCATGGCCGAGCTTACCGGTCGTCGTGGCGGCTTGTCCAAGGGGAAGGGCGGCTCGATGCACATGTTCTCCAAGGAGAAGAACTTCTACGGCGGTCACGGCATCGTTGGTGCGCAGGTGTCACTCGGCACCGGTCTCGCTTTCGCCAACAGCTATCGTGACAACGGTCTCGTCTCGGTCGCCTACTTCGGTGACGGCGCTGCCAACCAGGGTCAGGTCTACGAGAGCTTCAACATGGCCGAACTCTGGAAGCTCCCGGTCATCTACGTGATCGAGAACAACCGCTATGCCATGGGCACGTCCGTTTCCCGCGCTTCCGCCCAGACGAACTTCTCGCAGCGCGGCGTGTCCTTCAATATCCCCGGCATTCAGGTCGATGGTATGGATGTCCGAGCTGTCCGCGCCGCCGGTGAGCAGGCTGCCGAATATTGCCGCAACGGCAAGGGGCCGGTCATCCTCGAAATGATGACCTATCGTTATCGCGGTCACTCCATGTCCGACCCGGCGAAGTATCGCTCGAAGGATGAAGTGCAGAAGATGCGTTCCGAGCACGATCCGATCGAGCAGGTACGCAATCGCCTGCTGGAAAAGGGCTGGGCAAGTGAAGAAGAGCTGAAGCAGATCGACAAGGACGTCCGCGACATCGTTGCCGACAGCGCCGATTTCGCCCAGGCCGACCCGGAGCCGGATGCATCCGAGCTCTACACCGATATCCTGTTGTAAGTTGGGAGAGGGTAACCCATGCCAATCGATATTCTCATGCCTGCCCTTTCTCCGACCATGGAAGAGGGTACCCTCTCCAAGTGGGTCAAGAAGGAAGGCGATTCCGTGAAGTCCGGCGACGTGATTGCCGAAATCGAAACCGACAAGGCCACCATGGAAGTGGAGGCCGTTGACGAAGGCGTGCTCGGCAAGCTTCTGGTTGCTGCCGGCACGGAAAACGTCAAGGTCAACACGCCAATCGCAGTGCTGCTGCAGGATGGCGAAACCGCCGCTGACATCGGAACCGAAAAGCCTGCCGCTCTGCCGAAGGCCGACGTTGCTCCGGCTCCCGCCGCTGTCGAAGCCGAAAAGCCGGCTGCTTCCGCGTCGGTTCCGGCCGCACCCGTCGCAACCGTCGCCGCCGATCCGGATATCCCGGCCGGCACCGAGATGGTGACCATGACCGTTCGCGAAGCGCTTCGCGAAGCCATGGCCGAGGAAATGCGCTCCAATCCGGATGTCTTCATCATGGGTGAGGAAGTCGCCGAGTATCAGGGCGCCTACAAGATCACCCAGGGCCTTCTGCAGGAATTCGGTCCGAAGCGCGTGGTCGACACCCCGATCACCGAGCACGGCTTTGCCGGCGTCGGCGTCGGTGCGGCCATGGCAGGCCTTCGCCCGATCGTCGAGTTCATGACCTTCAACTTCGCCATGCAGGCGATTGACCAGATCATCAACTCCGCCGCCAAGACGCTCTACATGTCCGGTGGCCAGATGGGCGCACCGATCGTGTTCCGTGGCCCGAACGGCGCGGCCGCCCGCGTTGCGGCTCAGCACAGTCAGGACTATGCGGCCTGGTACAGCCACATTCCGGGCCTCAAGGTCATCCAGCCCTATACGGCTGCCGATGCCAAGGGTCTGCTGAAGGCTGCCATCCGCGATCCGAACCCGGTGATCTTCCTCGAAAACGAAATCCTCTACGGTCATTCTTTCGAGGTGCCGAAGCTCGATGATTTCGTCCTGCCGATCGGCAAGGCACGCATCCACAAGGCCGGCTCCGACGTCACGGTCGTATCCTGGGGCATCGGCATGACCTATGCCACCAAGGCCGTCGAGGAACTGTCCAAGGAAGGCATCGACGTTGAACTGATCGACCTTCGCACCATCCGTCCAATGGACATCCCGACCGTGGTTGAATCGGTCAAGAAGACCGGTCGTCTCGTCACGGTCGAGGAAGGTTATCCGCAGTCGTCGGTTGGCACCGAGATCGCCACCCGCGTCATGCAGCAGGCCTTCGATTACCTCGATGCGCCGATCCTGACGATTGCCGGCAAGGACGTTCCGATGCCTTATGCGGCAAACCTCGAAAAGCTGGCGCTGCCGAATGTCGGCGAAGTCGTCCAGGCGGTGAAAACCGTCTGCTACAAGTAACGGGAGGGTAAGCACATGCCGATCAACATCACGATGCCGGCACTCTCCCCTACCATGGAAGAGGGCAACCTTGCCAAGTGGCTCGTCAAGGAAGGCGACCAGATCAAGTCGGGCGATGTGATTGCCGAGATCGAGACCGACAAGGCGACCATGGAAGTGGAAGCCGTTGACGAAGGTACGATCGCAAAGATCCTCGTTCCGGCCGGTACCGAAGGCGTCAAGGTCAACACCCTGATTGCCGTTCTCGCTGCTGAAGGCGAGGATGTTCAGGCCGCCGCCGCAGGCGGTGCTGCGTCCGCTCCCGCTCCGAAGGCTGAAGCCGCACCTGCTGCCCAGCCTGCTCCGGTTGCCGCAGCGCCCGTCGCTGCCGCGGCCCCGGTTGCTGCTGCACCGGCAAAGTCGGATGGCAATCGCGTCTTCGCTTCGCCGCTGGCCCGTCGTCTGGCCAAGGAGGCCGGTCTCGACCTTTCCGTCGTCTCCGGCACCGGCCCGCATGGCCGCGTCGTCAAGAGCGATATCGAGAAGACAATTGCGTCCGGTGGCGCAAAGGCTGCTCCGGCTGCTGCCGCATCGGCCGCCACTCCGGCTCCCGCCCTTGCCAAGGGTGCGGGCGACGACGCCGTTCTCAAGCTGTTCGAGCAGGGTTCTTACGAGGTCCTGCCGCATGACGGCATGCGCAAGACGATCGCCTCGCGCCTGCTGGAATCGCACCAGACCGTTCCGTCCTATTTCGTCTCGATGGATTGCGAGATCGACGCACTGCTGAAGCTGCGCGCCGACATCAACAAGTCCGCCCCGACGGTGAAGACGGAAAAGGGCGAAGTTCCAACCTTCAAGCTGTCGGTCAACGACTTCATCATCAAGGCGATGGCGCTTGCGCTCCGCGACGTTCCGGCGGCAAACGCCTCCTGGACCTCCACGGCACGCCTCCTGCACAAGCATTCGGATGTCGGCGTGGCGGTTGCCATTCCGGACGGCCTCATTACGCCGATCATCCGCAAGGCCGAGCAGAAGACGCTGTCCGTCATCTCCAACGAGATGAAGGATCTCGCCAAGCGCGCCCGTGACAAGAAGCTGAAGCCGGACGAATATCAGGGCGGCACCACCGCGGTGTCCAATCTCGGCATGTTCGGTGTGTCGAACTTCACCTCGATCATCAATCCGCCGCATGCATCGATCGTCTCGATCGGCGCCGGCATTGAAAAGCCGGTGGTGAAGAACGGCGAGATCAAGATCGGCACGGTCATGACCGCGACCTTCGCCTTCGACCACCGCGTCATCGATGGAGCGCTCGGCGCCGAACTCGCTTCGGCCTTCAAGCGCTATATCGAAAGCCCGATGGGCATGCTGGTCTGACCGGAGGCCGTCACTGATGAAGGTGCTTGGAGCGGGCAAGGCAACACGAAGCATTGAAATGCGCACCTTGAAAGCGTCGTTTCAGGCAGCGCTGGTTGCTTGCCTTGCCGGCTTCGGAACCTTCACCGGGGTTCTGGGAATGTTGGCGCCGGACGGCGGAGATGAGCCGGCAGTGCCGCAGGATATCTTGCTTGTCGGGGTGAACCTTTTGCCGCTCGCTGCGATAGCGTTTTTGGCATCGTCGGTGGGGCTTTTTTTGGGTCTGCGGATCCTGCACTGGATCATGGCAGGCTTGATGGCTTGCTTTGTTGCCGGAGTTGCTGGGCTGTGGCTCCGGTTTGCTGATCGACAGTCTTTTGTCGATCAGGCCTTCGTTATAGCGCTTCTGTTGCCGGGGCTTGGTCTGCTCGCAGGGCATTGGGCCTACCTCGCGTGGAAGTCACGTTTTTCGTTGGGAGAGCGTTCTTGAAATCCGTTCTCTGCTACGGCGATAGCCTGACCTGGGGATACGATCCGGAAAACATGGGCCGGCATGCCTATGAGGATCGTTGGACGAGCGTGCTGCAGCGCGCGCTTGGAACCGAGGTCAACGTCATTGCTGAAGGCCTGAACGGGCGGACCACCGCCTACGACGACCATCTGGCCGATTGCGACCGCAATGGCGTGAAACTGCTGCCGAGCGTGCTGGAAACGCACAAGCCTCTGGATCTCGTGATCCTCATGCTCGGCACCAACGACATGAAGCAAAGTGTTGCCGGGACTGCGATCGCTGCCGCCAAGGGTATTGGTCGCCTGATCCGGCAGATCAGGCTGCATGACTGGGGTTTTGATTTCGACGGTCCGGATGTGCTGGTGGTTTCGCCGCCTCCGGTCTGCGAAACCGCCAATGCTGCCTTCGCTGCCACGTTCAGGGGCGCGCTGGACGAATCGGCCATGCTCGCAAGTCTCTACCGGGATCTTGCCGATGAAAACGGTTGCGGTTTCTTCGATGCCGGACTGGTGGCGAAGACCACGCCGCTTGATGGAATTCACCTGGACGCGGCCAATACGCGCGCCATCGGGCGTGGTCTCGAGCCGGTCGTGCGGATGATGTTGGGTTTGTGATTTCGATCCGGGAAAATTGATCAGGATCAAGGAGAAAGGCTGCCGGGTGACTAGGCTTTGGATATCGACCGACAAAAGAGGAGATATCGAATGTCGAACACCCCGCACGAAATCCAGGACGAGTTTCCGGAATATGCAGACAAGATGCACGCGCTGAAGGCTGGTGACGAGCGTTTTGGCAAGCTTCTGGAAGACTACCGCGAGGTGAACCGTGCGATCCATCGCGCCGAGACCGAGGTCGAGCCGGTCGGCGACGTGCAGATGGAAACGATGCGCAAGCAGCGCATGGTTCTGAAGGATGAAATCTACGGGATGCTGACCAAGGCTTGATCGGGCTGGTCTCATCCCTCGGAAGGGCTCCGTCGCAGGATGGAGCCCGCTCCGGACAAAAAGGGAGATGAAGACCAGTGTCCAACGCCTATGACGTCATCATTATCGGCTCCGGCCCCGGCGGTTACATTGCCGCAATCCGCGCTGCCCAGCTTGGCCTGAAGACCGCCATCGTTGAGCGCGAACATCTGGCCGGCATCTGCTCCAATTGGGGCTGCATTCCCACTAAGGCGCTGCTGCGTTCCGCCGAAATCCTGCATTACGCCCAGCATCCGGGTGAATACGGCATCAAGGTCGAAGGCACTGTTACGCCGGACCTGAAGGCGATCGTCGCCCGCTCGCGCGGGATCGCGCAGCGTATGAACGGCGGTGTCGGCTTCCTGATGAAGAAGAACAAGGTCGATGTCATATGGGGTGAGGCGAAGCTCACCAAGCCCGGCGAGATCGTCGTTTCCAAGACCACCAAGGCGATCCAGCAGCCGCAGGCTCCGCTTCCGAAGAATGTGCTGCCGGAAGGCACCTATACTGCCAAGCACGTTGTCGTCGCCACCGGCGCGCGTCCGCGTGCGCTTCCAGGCATCGAGCCGGATGGCAAGCTGATCTGGACCTATTTCGAGGCGATGAAGCCCGAGGAAATGCCGAAGTCCCTGCTCGTCATGGGCTCCGGCGCCATCGGCATTGAATTCGCCTCCTTCTACCGCACCATGGGTGTCGACGTGACAGTCGTCGAGGTCATGACCCAGGTCATGCCGGTCGAGGATGCCGAAATATCCGCACTGGCGAAGAAGCAGTTCGAGAAGCAGGGCATGAAGATCCTGCTGGAAGCCAAGGTCGCCAAGGTCGAGAAGGGCGCAAACTCCATCACCGCCCATGTCCAGAAGAAGGACGGCTCGGTCGAGAAGATCACTGCCGACCGCATGATTTCGGCTGTCGGCGTTCAGGCCAATATCGAGAACATCGGCCTTGAGGCGCTCGGCGTGAAGACCGATCGCGGCTTCATCGCCATCGACGGTTACGGCAAGACCAACGTACCGGGCATCTATGCGATCGGCGACGTCGCAGGTCCGCCGATGCTGGCGCACAAGGCCGAGCACGAAGCCGTCATCTGCATCGAGAAGCTGGCAGGCCTTCCGAATGTCCATCCGATGGACAAGGCCAAGATCCCGGGTTGCACCTATTGCCACCCGCAGGTCGCCTCGGTTGGTCTCACGGAGGCCAAGGCCAAGGAGCAGGGCCGCGACATCCGCGTCGGCCGCTTCCCCTTCGTCGCCAACGGCAAGGCCATCGCGCTCGGCGAAGACCAGGGTCTGGTCAAGACCATCTTCGACAAGAAGACCGGCGAGCTTCTCGGAGCCCACATGGTGGGCGCGGAAGTAACCGAACTCATCCAGGGCTTCGTGGTGGCGATGAACCTCGAAACCACTGAGGAAGAGCTGATGCACACCATCTTCCCGCATCCGACCATTTCGGAAACGCTGAAGGAAAGCGTACTGGACGCCTATGGCCGCGCGTTGAACGCCTGAGCCTGTTGTGATGTTCTATGCTGCGGCCTATATAGGCCGCGGATATCCCACGGAAGGATGTGGCAATGGCAGGCTTTGAAATCGGCTGGTTCCTGATGCTGATCGTTGGCGGTCTCGCCGGCTGGCTGGCGGGTAAGTTCATGGATGTACGTTTCGGCGTACTGATGAACATCATCATCGGTATCGTCGGCGCGGCCATCGCATCCGCGGTTTTCCGGCGCTTCGGCGTCTTCGTGGAAGGCGACTGGCTCGGTTATCTGATCACCAGCTTTGTCGGCGCCTGCATATTGCTCTTCGTCGTCAAGCTGGTGCGACGCTAAACTCATTCGCCGCAAATGGCAGCGGCAAAGGAAGGCTGAACCATGGTCACCATCCTCGACAGGACCAATCCCGAGGAGAAGCGAGTCCGTCACCCGGAAAAGGCCCACCGGCCCGATACCGAGGTGTTGCGCAAGCCGGAATGGATCCGCGTCAAGGCCCCGACCTCGAAAGGCTATGCGGAGACGCGCGATCTGGTGCGCAGCCACAAGCTGGTCACCGTCTGCGAGGAAGCCGGTTGCCCGAACATCGGCGAGTGCTGGGACAAGAAGCACGCCACCTTCATGATCATGGGCGAGATCTGTACGCGCGCCTGTGCCTTCTGCAACGTGTCGACAGGCAAGCCGAACGCGCTCGATCTCGACGAGCCGGAAAACGTCGCCAAGGCCGTGAAACAGATGGGCCTGTCCCATGTGGTCATCACCTCCGTCGACCGTGACGATCTGGAAGACGGCGGCGCCGAGCATTTCGAGAAGGTGATCTGGGCGATCCGTGCCGCTTCGCCCCAGACGACCATCGAAATCCTGACGCCGGACTTTCTCAAGAAGCCGGGCGCTCTGGAGCGCGTGGTCGCCGCAAAGCCCGACGTCTTCAACCACAACATGGAAACCGTTCCGGGCAACTATCTGACCGTTCGTCCCGGTGCACGTTACTTCCACTCCGTCCGCCTCCTGCAGCGCGTGAAGGAGTTGGACCCGACGATGTTCACCAAGTCCGGCATCATGGTCGGTCTCGGCGAGGAGCGGAATGAAGTCCTCCAACTGATGGACGATCTCAGGAGCGCCGATGTCGACTTCCTGACCATCGGCCAGTATCTGCAGCCGACCCGCAAGCATCATCAGGTGATGAGCTTCGTCACACCCGACGAGTTCAAGTCTTACGAGACGGTCGCTTATGCTAAGGGCTTCCTGATGGTCTCCTCGAGCCCGCTCACGCGCTCGTCCCACCATGCCGGTGACGACTTCGCGCGTCTGAAGGCCAATCGCGAAAAGATGCAGACTGAAAAGGCCGTTCGGGTCGGCGCTTAAAAACGATCCGGTAGATATGTTATGCACGGGCGTTCCGGATGTCGGAGCGCCCGTCTTGTATTGGAGCCTCGCCCATGCCTGCCCGTTACATCGATGTGGAAACGGCGGCGCGGTTGTTGCTGGGATGTAAGCGTTTGCTGGTGCTCGGCTGTTCCGGCAGCGGAAAAAGCACTCTGTCCCGCAAACTCGGAGAGAGGCTGGATCTGCCGCACATTTCCATGGATCGCGAGGTGTTCTGGTTGCCCGGCTGGCAGCAGCGACCGCGCGATGAGATGTTGGAGCGCATCACGGAGATCGTGGCGAGGCCACGCTGGATCATGGATGGTACCAACCCGCGAACGCTGCCAGTCAGGCTGCCGCGAACGGACCTCGTCATCTGGATGCGGCCGCCGCGTCTGGTGTCGCTTTATGGTGTCTTGTCACGCGGTATCCGTTACCGCGGACGCAGTCGACCGGAAATGGCGGACGGTTGCCCCGAGAGGGTGACGCTGGAGTTCCTGCGCTATGTCTGGAATTTCGAGCAGCACTCCGCCCCTCAGGTCGATGCGCAACTGGCCGCCTTTTCCTGGGAGATACCGGTGCTTACGCTGAGATCGCATGCCGATGCGGCGCGCCTGCTCGCTGGTCTGGGCAACGACCGGTAAGAACACCGTCGTCACCTTTTAATCCCGCGTTTTCGGCAGCTGACGCACCCTTACGAACGCCCTTGGCGACCGAAAGGGTTATTGCCCGATACGGGCCGGAGGCCTACGCTTTCTTTGGCCGGAAGTGCCGTTTTTAACGCCCCATGCTGCGTGTGGGTAATCCGGCAGAAGGAAGGGCCGGAATGGATATCGGTTCGCTTTTCACCCAGGCCGCGCGCCATGCTGCAAAGTTTCGCGAAGCTCGTAGCAATGGCATGCAGCGTGCAGAAAACGATTACGCCGCCGAAATCGCTCTCTTCTCTTCTGAGCTTCCGCAAACCGGTCTGCCGGCAGAGCAGGTGCTCGAGGAATTGGTCACAAAAGCGTCGCCGGGGCTGCAGCTCATGGTCGGGCCACGCTTTTTCGCCTGGGTCGTCGGTGGATCGCACCCCATGGGGGTGGCTGCGGACTTCCTGACCTCGGCCTGGGGCCAGAATGCCGGCAATCACGTCGCGGCGCCCGCCGCCGCTGCGGCGGAACTCGTCGCTGGCCAATGGCTTCTGGAATTGCTGGATCTGCCACGGGAGGCATCGGTCGGCTTCGTCACCGGTGCGACCATGGCCAATTTCACCTGCCTTGCGGCAGCACGAAGCGCAGTACTTCGCGCAAGGGGATGGGACGCCGATGCCATGGGTCTGTTCTCTGCTCCTCCCATTTCGGTTCTGATTGGCGATGATGCTCACGCGACCGTCTTTTCCGCCTTGCAATTTCTCGGTCTCGGCCATGACCGCGTGGTCCGGATACCGACCGACAGACAGGGCAGGATTGTTCCCGAAGCTTTCGAGAATGCCTGCGCGGGCATCCACGGACCCGCGATCGCCATTTTGCAGGCGGGCCAGATCAACACTGGCGGGTTCGACAATTTCCGCCGGCTTATACCGGCCGCGCGGCGTTGCGGTGCGTGGGTCCACGTCGATGGCGCCTTCGGGCTCTGGGCAAATACAGTTGAGGCAAGGCGACACCTGCGAGCCGGCGTCGGGGATGCGGACAGTTGGGCGTCCGATGGCCACAAATGGCTGCAGACGCCCTATGACTGCGGCTATGCCATCGTCCGTGATGCCGACAGCCATCATCGAGCCATGACGATTGCCGCAAGCTACCTGCCTATGGCGGAGCAGGGCGAGCGTGATCCCTCGCACTATGTACCCGAACTGTCCCGGCGCGCGCGGGGCTTTGCCACCTGGGCAATGATCCGCCACCTGGGGCGCGACGGGATCTCGGCCATAATCGACCGAAATTGCCGGGCTGCGGCGCTGGTTGCCGACAGAGTGTCCGCCGTGCCGGGTATTGCCGTCCTGAACGACGTCGTGCTGAACCAGGCGATCGTTCGTTTCGGAAGCGATAGCGAACCGGAAGAGGCGGATCGGATGACGGAAAGCGTGATTGCTCTGCTGCGTGAGCGGGGAGAAATATTCGTCGGCGGGGCAGTTTGGCGTGGCCGAAAGGTCATGCGTTTCTCTGTCTCGAATTTCCAGACGGATGAGAAGCAGGCTTCATGGGCCGCGGATGCAATTATCCGGGCCTTTCACGATGTCGAAGGCGGATAGACGGCTTGTCTCTTGTTTCCCGATTGAATATCTGGGGGGTATGCCAGAATTCGAGACCAGACGTACCGTTCGTCATTCCGCAACCCAGATGTTCGACCTCGTCGCCGATGTCGAACGCTACCCGGAATTCCTGCCTCTTTGCGAGGCGCTGGCGATTCGTTCGCGCCGCGAACGTGACGGTAAGGAACTGCTGATCGCGGACATGACCGTGGGCTACAAGGCGATCCGCGAAACCTTTACCACGCAGGTGCTTCTGGTGCCGGTCGATCGCCTGATCGACGTGAAGTATATCGAAGGTCCGTTTCGATATCTCGATAATCGCTGGCGTTTCGAGGAACGGCCGGATGGCGGCTGCGACGTCAACTTCTTCATCAGCTACGAATTCAAGAATCGCATCCTCGGCGCCCTGATGGGGTCGATGTTCGACCGTGCTTTCCGCATGTTCACGGATGCTTTCGAGGCGCGAGCGGACAAGGTCTACACGGTCTGACGACTGCCCACTGAAAAGCTCAGCCGGCAACGGCGACCAGTAGTTCGAAGGCGGTGCGCACTGTCGCGAGCCTGATTTCCGTCCGACCGATGTCGCCATAGCGCATTTCGCGATGGATTAGCAGTCCGCTCTGGCTCTTGGCTGCCAGATGAACGAGGCCGACAGGCTTTTCAGCCGTCCCGCCGGTCGGACCAGCAACCCCCGTAACAGCAACGGCGATATTGGCGCCCGAGCGGCGCAGCGCGCCATCGACCATCTGCAGCGCCGTCTCGCGGGATACTGCACCGAAGCGCGTCAGAACCTCGGAGGAAACACCAAGCATGTCGGCCTTCGCCTGGTTGGAATAGGTGACGAAACCACGGTCCACCGCAGCTGAGGAACCGGAGACTTCGGTCAGCGCACCGGCAATCAAGCCGCCTGTGCAGGATTCGGCGGTTGCGATCGTCAGGCCGCGGGCCGAAAAATCGGCAACGATGCGGGCGGCGGAAGCTTCGATATCTTCTGGAAAGATCGTCATTTTACCGACACTCCATAGACCACCGTCGCCGTGGCGATTGCCGCGATGCCCTCGCGACGGCCGACGAAACCGATCTTCTCGTTGGTGGTTGCCTTGACCGAGCAGCGGTCCAGCGTGATTGCGAGAATCTCGGAGAGCTTTTCCCGCATTTCCAGTCTGTGAGGCCCGATCTTCGGCTCTTCGGCGATAAGGGATATGTCTGCATTCATGATCGTGCCGCCGTTCTCGCGGACGATGCGGGCCGCATGCTCCAGAAAGATCCGAGAGGGCGCGCCCTTCCATTGCGGATCCGAAGGCGGGAAATGATCGCCGATATCGCCGGCGCCGCAGGTGGCGAGCAGGGCATCGGTGAGCGCGTGCAGCGCGACGTCTGCGTCGGAGTGGCCCTTCAGCTTCTGATCGTGGGGGATGAATATGCCGCAAAGCGTCACGCCGTCGCCGGGTTCCAGCTGATGCACGTCGTAGCCGTTGCCGGTGCGGACGTCGGGCAGGGCTGCGGGGCTGGAAAGTTTGGCATCGGCCATGGCGATATCCTTCTTCACGGTCAGTTTCACGTTATCGGGCGAACCTTCTACCAACTGCACCGGAATGCCGGCCCATTCCGCGATTGATGCATCGTCGGTGAAGTCGCTGCGGCCGTCCGCCGCGGCCCTTTCATGGGCACCGAGAATCACCGGCAGCGCAAAGGCTTGTGGCGTCTGCGCCGCGAAAAGGCCCGCGCGAGGTACTGTTTCGGCGACGTGCCCGTCTGCGCTCGATCGCTTCAGCGTATCGGTAACCGGCATCACGGGCAGCGCGCCGGCATTACCCTCATCGAGAGAGGTCGCCACACGGTTGAGGAGAGCGTCGTCCAAAAACGGGCGGACCGCATCATGGATCATCACGTGACCTGCGCCGTGTTGCGAAAGAGCGCGTAGACCTTCCAGAACGGACTGCTGGCGGGTCGCTCCCCCGTTTACAGTAATGACCCTGTTCCCTCCGCTCAGGGAAAGTCGCATGTTTTCAAAAAGTTCATGGTCATCCTGATGGATAACCGCAATGATCGGTCCGGACCTCTTCCAGGCGAGGAATTTCTCCAGGGTATGCGCGATTACCGGGCGTCCGCCGATCCTGCGATACTGTTTCGGTCCCTCGACGGAGGCGCCAGCGCGCTCTCCGCGTCCTGCCGCCACGACAATGATACCGATAGAGGCAACTTCGCGTTGTTGCATTGCAGCGTTCGACCTGTGTAAAAGAGATAAGGACACAAAAAATTCGCAAGCGTGGTCTACCGGCTGAGCTTCGGTTTTTCCAGCATTTGCCCGAATTTTTATCGCGCCCCCTCGGATTTCACTTGGCAAGCGTACAATCTCTGTCTAAAAATAGTGCAAATTTGAAGCGTGCCCGAAAGATAATCATTTGAGTTCTGCTGCACTGAATACGCCATTCGAGATCGGGTCGGTCGCGATACGCAATCGCGTGATTCTGGCTCCGATGTCCGGTGTCAGCGATTTGCCGTTTCGCAGGCTGGCATGGCGTTTCGGGGCCGGCCTCGTGGTGACCGAGATGGTCGCAAGCCGTGAACTCGCTCACAATGCTCCAGAATCATGGTCCCGTCTGCAGGGTGCCGATATCAATCCGCACATGGTGCAGCTCGCCGGGCGTGAAGCCTACTGGATGGGCGAGGCGGCCCGCATTGCCGAAGCCAATGGCGCCGATATCATCGACATCAACATGGGCTGTCCGGCCAAGAAGGTGACGGGCGGTTATTCCGGCTCGGCACTGATGCGCGATCCCGACCACGCACTGACGCTGGTCGAGGCAACGGTAAATGCCGTGAAGGTGCCGGTGACGCTGAAGATGCGGCTGGGCTGGGACGAGAATTCCCTGAACGCCCCGGAAATTGCTCTTCGGGCTGAAGCTGCCGGCGTGAAGATGATTATCGTACATGGCCGCACGCGCATGCAATTCTATGAGGGACGGGCCGATTGGGACGCCATCGCCAGAGTGCGGGACGTGGTGTCCGTGCCGCTGGTTGCCAATGGCGATGTGGAGACGCGCGAAGACGCCGACGAGATCCTGCGCCGCTCCGGTGCCGATGCGGTGATGGCCGGGCGGGCGTGCCAAGGGCGCCCCTGGCACGCCGGCTGGCTTGCCGGTGGCGCGGGTCCTGACGCTTCCGAGATTCCCGCGCTCGTCAGCGAACATTATGAGGCAATGCTCGGCCATTACGGGCGCGATGTCGGTATAAGGCATGCCCGCAAGCACCTGGGCTGGTATCTCGACCGATTTGCACCGGAGGCATCTGCTGCCGCCAAGGGAGAAATCATGACGTCGAAGGACGCCGATTTCGTTTCGAAATCGCTTTTCAGCGTGCTGTCTGAGGCGCTGTCCGCCGCAGATAGCCGACAGGAGGCCGCATGAACGCGAATAACGGCGGCAACGGGCTGGCCATGGCAGTGCTCAACTCGGTCCAAAATCCGGTAGTGATGGTCGATACCAACGGCCATATCGCTTTCGCGAACTGGGAAGCCGAGGCATTCTTCGGTGCGAGCGCTGCGCATCTGTCCCGCTACAAGCTGTCCACCTTCATTCCCTTCGGCAGCCCGCTGCTTTCGCTGATCGATCAGGTCCGCGAACGCCGTGCGCCGGTGAACGAATACCGGGTTGACCTCAGCTCGCCCCGCCTCGGGCAGGACAAGCTGGTGGACCTCTATGTTGCTCCGGTGGTCAACCAGCCGGGTGATGTGGTCATCGTCTTCCAGGAACGGTCGATGGCCGACAAGATCGACCGGCAACTGACGCACCGCGCAGCAGCCCGTTCGGTGACCGGCCTCGCATCGATGCTGGCCCACGAGATCAAGAACCCGCTCTCCGGCATCCGCGGTGCTGCGCAATTGCTCGAAACCTCCGTCACAGACGAAGACCGTGCGTTGACGCGGCTGATCTGCGACGAGACGGACCGCATCGTTTCGCTGGTCGACCGTATGGAGGTCTTCTCCGATGAGCGGCCGGTCGACCGGATTTCCCTGAACATTCACTCGGTGCTCGACCATGTGAAGGCGATCGCCAAGGCCGGTTTTGCCAGAAATATCCGCATCACCGAGAACTACGACCCGTCGCTGCCGCCGGTTTACGCCAATCGCGACCAGCTTGTGCAGGTGTTCCTGAATCTCATCAAGAATGCCGCCGAGGCGATCGGTGACCGGCCGGATGGCGAAATACAGCTGACGACGGCCTATCGCCCGGGTATCCGCCTGTCGGTTGCCGGATCCCGCGAGAAGATTTCCCTGCCGCTCGAATTCTGCGTGCACGACAATGGCCCCGGTGTGCCATCCGACCTGCTGCCGCATCTTTTCGATCCCTTTATTACCACCAAGACCAATGGTTCCGGCCTTGGGCTGGCGCTGGTCGCCAAGATCATTGGCGGCCATGGCGGCATCGTCGAATGCGACAGCCAGGCGAACCGAACGACTTTCCGCGTGTTGATGCCCGTCTCCAAGGACATCCCGCTTGATGAAGAACCCCCGGCGAAATCCACAGGAAGCTTCTGATGACTGCAACGATTCTTGTCGCTGATGACGACGCAGCCATTCGCACCGTATTGAATCAGGCCTTGACCCGCGCCGGCTACGAAGTCCGGATCACGTCCAATGCCGCCACCCTGTGGCGCTGGGTTTCCGCCGGTGAGGGTGACCTTGTCGTCACCGACGTCGTCATGCCGGACGAGAACGCCTTCGATCTCCTGCCGCGCATCAAGAAGGCACGGCCCGATTTGCCGGTGCTGGTCATGAGCGCCCAGAACACGTTCATGACCGCGATCAAGGCCTCGGAGAAGGGCGCTTACGACTACCTGCCGAAGCCCTTCGATCTGACGGAGCTGATAGCCATCATCGGCCGTGCGCTTGCCGAACCGAAGAAGAAGCCGGCCCGTCTCGACGACGACATGCAGGATGGCATGCCGTTGGTCGGTCGCTCTGCGGCCATGCAGGAAATCTACCGCGTTCTCGCGCGCCTGATGCAGACCGACCTAACGCTGATGATCACCGGCGAATCGGGCACCGGTAAGGAACTGGTCGCCCGTGCGCTGCATGATTACGGAAAGCGCCGCAACGGTCCTTTCGTCGCCATCAACATGGCCGCGATCCCGCGTGACCTGATCGAATCGGAACTTTTCGGTCACGAGAAGGGTGCCTTCACCGGTGCTCAGACCCGTTCCACCGGCCGTTTCGAACAGGCAGAAGGCGGCACGCTCTTCCTCGATGAAATCGGCGACATGCCGATGGATGCGCAGACCCGTCTGCTGCGCGTGCTGCAGCAGGGCGAATATACGACCGTGGGCGGTCGCACGCCGATCCGCACCGACGTCCGGATCGTTGCCGCGACCAACAAGGACCTGAAGCATTCGATCAACCAGGGCCTCTTCCGCGAAGACCTCTATTATCGACTGAACGTCGTGCCGCTGCGCCTGCCGCCACTGCGCGACCGCGCGGAAGATATTCCGGATCTGGTCCGCCATTTCATCCAGCAGGGCGAAAAGGAAGGCCTCGATCCGAAGCGATTCGACAACGAGGCGCTGGAGGTGATGAAGGCCTATGCCTGGCCGGGCAACGTCCGCGAGCTGGAAAACGTCGTCCGCCGCCTGATGGCGCTCTATCCGCAGGACGTGATTTCCCGCGAAATCGTCGAGCAGGAACTGCGCTCCGACATTGCCGACAGCCCGATCGCCAAGGTGGGCGTGCCGGCGGGCTCCATGACGATTTCGCAGGCCGTCGAGGAAAACATGCGAACCTATTTCGCAAGCTTCGGCGACGCCCTGCCGCCTTCGGGCCTCTATGACCGGGTACTCACCGAAATGGAATATCCGCTGATTCTTGCCGCGCTCACCGCGACGCGTGGCAACCAGATCAAGGCTGCCGATCTGCTCGGGCTCAACCGTAATACGTTGCGCAAAAAGATCCGCGAGCTGGGAGTTTCGGTCTACCGCAGTTCCCGCTCGGCTTGACAAAGCTGCAAGGCCCGTTGCAATTTCGCCACATTGCGTTGCTCAAAAGTCACGAAGCCTCGCGTACTCCGGTCCTGCCGGTTTGACAGGATCGGGTGGGAGTGTGACGCGAGGGAAGTGATCGACCCGCTTTCGGGTTCGGTCCGAGGTGCAGCATCGAATTGGGCTCTGCAGGCAGGGCGCGGGAGTTTTCATGGTCAGTCGGATGGCCGCGTCCGCAACGGATCTCGACGCCGCGACGGCCCATGACCGTCGCGCGTCCTTTGCCTTGCCCGGCCTCCTGGTCGCCGGCGGCGCGCTTGCATGCGCCATCTTCACACTGCCCGTGCTGCTCGGTCTCACGCCCATCGAACCTACGTCCCAGGTTCTGGTTGCCTCGGCGATCGTCAATTCTCTTTTCATCGTCGGCCTGATGTTCCTCATCGGTCGCGAGGTGACGCGGCTCCTGAAGGCGCGCACACGCGGCCGCGCCGCGGCCCGTCTGCATGTCCGTATCGTGGTGCTGTTCTCGATTGTGGCTATAACGCCGGCAATCCTCGTCGCGATCTTCGCAAGTATCACGCTGAATGTCGGTCTGGACCGATGGTTCTCCCTGAGAACGCAGTCCATCGTGTCTTCATCGATGAACGTCGCGCAGGCCTACATGCTGGAAAACGCCAGCTACCTTCAGGGCCAGACGATCTCGATGGCGAATGATCTGGAACGCAATCGCGCGCTCTATTATCTCGATCGCACCGGCTTCGTGCAGCTCCTGACCCGCCAGACCAAGGGACGCGGCATGCTCGGCGCCTTTCTTGTGCGTCAGGACGGCTCTTCGATCACGCAGGCTGACATAACAACCGAAAAGCCGCTGCCGGCTATCCCGAAGGACGCTCTGGAAAGTGCTGCTGCCGGCCAGCCGACGCTCATTCCGCCGGGTGTGACCAACCTCGTGGGCGCGATCATCAAGCTCGATTCCATTTCGGGCACTTACCTCTACACAATCCGCGCCGTCGATCCGAAGGTCATGTCGGCAATGCGGCTGATGGAGGAGAACACCGCCGAATACAAGGCGATGGAGGATGGTCGCACCACGCTGCAGATCGCTTTCGCCATTCTCTATCTTGGCTTTGCGCTGATCGTACTGCTGGCCGCGATCTGGACGGCAATCGCTGTCGCAGACCGTATCGTCCGGCCGATCCGTCTGCTGATTGGCGCCGCCGATAACGTTGCCTCGGGCAATATGAATGTTATCGTGCCGGTTCGTTCCGCTGATGGCGATGTCGGCAGCCTGTCGCGAACCTTCAACAAGATGATTACCCAGATCCGCAGCCAGCGCGACGAAATCCTTGAAGCCAAGGACGAGGTGGACGACCGGCGACGCTTCATCGAAGCCGTGCTTTCCGGCGTGACGGCCGCAGTCATTGGTGTGGAGGATGACGGGGTCATCACCATCGTAAATCCGTCCGCCGAATACTTCCTTGCGACGGCTTCCGAGGATCTGATCGGCCAGAAGCTCAGTCTCGTCGCTCCTGAGGTGGACCGTGTGCTGGCGGAAGCCGCCGTGCGTCATCGCGGCGAATATCGCGAGCAGATCAATCTGATCCGGGGCGGCAAGGAGCGGACGCTGAACGTTCAGGTGACGCGCGAGGAAACCCGCGGTTCCGAGGATTCCTACGTGATCACGCTCGACGATATCACTGATCTCGTCATTGCCCAGCGCTCGACTGCCTGGGCGGACGTTGCACGCCGTATCGCCCACGAAATCAAGAATCCGCTGACACCGATCCAGCTTTCCGCCGAACGCCTCAAGCGCCGCTACGGCAAGCATATCGCCGAGGACGACCGCGCCGTCTTCGACCAGTGTACCGACACCATCGTCCGCCAGGTCGAGGATATCGGACGCATGGTCGATGAATTCTCCGCTTTCGCCCGGATGCCGAAGCCGGCAAAGCAGAGCTCTGATCTGCGCGACGTGCTGCGCGATGCCGTATTTCTGCGCGAGATGGGCACGCACGGCATTAAGTTTACTCGTGAATTCGGCAACGAACCACTGCAGGGCAGTTTCGACGCTCGCATGCTGTCGCAGGCCGTCGGCAACCTCATCAAGAATGCGGTTGAGGCGATCGAGGCCGTGCCGAGCGAGGAATTGCCGGATGGCGGCAGGATCATGGTGCGTTCGTCCTTCGATCATGAGCAGGACCGTTTCGTCGTCGATGTGATCGACAACGGACGCGGCCTTCCGGTGGAGAACCGGCACCGCATTCTCGAACCCTACATGACGATGCGCGAGAAGGGCACCGGCCTCGGGCTCGCAATCGTGAAGAAGATTATTGAAGAACATGGTGGTCAGCTGGAGCTGCATGACGCTCCCGCCGATTTCGACCGGGGCAGGGGTGCTATGATCCGCATCGTCCTGCCGCGTCTTGAGACAATGACCATCATGGGCAATGAAAGCGATAAGGAAATGGTCCATGGCCTCTGATATTCTGGTAGTCGACGACGAAGAGGATATCCGCGAGATCGTCTCCGGCATCCTCAGCGACGAGGGGCACGAAACCCGCACCGCTCATGATGCCGACAGCGCGCTGGCTGCGATTTCGGATCGCGCGCCGCGTCTCGTATTTCTCGATATCTGGATGCAGGGCAGCCGGCTGGACGGCCTGTCGCTGCTGGACGAGATCAAGGCGCGGCATCCGGATCTTCCCGTCGTGATGATTTCCGGCCACGGTAACGTCGAGACGGCCGTTTCGGCAATCAAGCGCGGCGCTTTCGATTTCATCGAGAAGCCGTTCAAGGCGGATCGCCTGATCCTGATCGCGGAGCGCGCGCTCGAGAATTCCAAGCTGAAACGCGAGGTTTCCGAACTCAAGAAGCGCACGGGCGATGCCGTCGAGCTGATAGGTACTTCGGTTGCCGTTTCACAGCTTCGTCAGACGATCGAAAAGGTTGCCCCGACCAACAGCCGCATCATGATCTTCGGCCCTTCCGGTTCTGGCAAGGAACTGGTCGCACGCATGATCCACAAGCGGTCGAGCCGCGCGAGCGGCCCCTTCGTGACGCTCAACGCGGCGGCGATCACGCCTGATCGCATGGAGATCGCGCTGTTCGGCACCGAAGGCACGCCGGGCCAGCCGCGCCGCATCGGCGCGCTGGAGGAGGCCCACCGCGGTATCCTTTATCTCGACGAGATCGGCGAGATGCCACGCGAGACCCAGAACAAGATCCTTCGGGTTCTGGTCGAACAGCAGTTCGAACGTGTCGGTGGTTCCAAGCGCGTCAAGGTCGATGTGCGGGTCATCTCGTCTTCCGCCTACAACCTCGAAGGCATGATCGCGGAGGGGCAATTCCGGGAGGATCTGTTCCACCGGCTCGCCGTCGTGCCGATCAAGGTTCCGGCTCTTGCCGAACGGCGGGAGGACATTCCCTTCCTGGTCGACATGTTCATGCGTCAGGTATCCGAGCAGGCGGGTATCCGTCAGCGGCGGATCGGTGATGACGCAATGGCGGTCCTGCAGGCCAATGACTGGCCGGGCAATATCCGCCAGCTGCGCAACAACATCGAGCGCCTGATGATCCTGGCGCAGGGGGATAGCCCGGATACGCCGATTTCCGCCGAGATCCTGCCGCAGGACCTGTCGGAAATGCTGCCGAAGGTTTCGGCTCGCAACGATACCCATATCATGACGCTGCCCCTGCGCGAGGCGCGTGAGATGTTCGAGCGCGACTACCTGATCGCGCAGATCAACCGTTTCGGCGGGAATATTTCACGCACGGCTGAGTTTGTCGGCATGGAGCGCTCCGCACTTCATCGCAAACTGAAGTCGCTTGGCGTATAAGTCATGTGGCAGGCGGCCCTGACAGGGCCGCCTGATTCCCATTGCATGAAGAGGCATCATGAAAGTCATCATCTGCGGGGCAGGACAGGTTGGCTACGGTATCGCGGAGCGCTTGTCCCAGGAGGACAATGACGTTTCGGTCATCGATACCTCGGCATCGCTGGTAGCGCACATCACGGAGACGCTCGACGTTCGTGGTTATGTCGGCCATGGTGCCCATCCCGACATGCTGGCCAAGGCCGGTGCCGACGATGCCGACATGATCATTGCCGTGACGCTCTACGATGAGGTGAACATCGTCGCCTGCGAAGTCGCGCATGCGCTTTTCAACGTGCCGACCAAGATCGCACGCATCCGCGCTCAGAATTACATGCGGCCGGAATATGCCGATCTCTTCAGCCGGGAACACATCTCGATCGATGTAACGATCTCCCCCGAGATCGAAGTTGGCAAGATGGTCCTGAGGCGTATTTCCTTCCCCGGGGCGACGGATATCGTCCGCTTCGCGGAAGACCATATTGCCATGGTCGCCATCGAATGCATGGAGGATTGCCCGGTCCTCAATACGCCTTTGCATCAACTGAGCCAGCTTTTCCCGGACCTTATGGCGACGGTGACGGCGATCTATCGTAACGGCAGGCTTCATGTCGCGCAGTCAAACGACCAATTGCTGGTTGGCGATCTTGCCTATGTCATCTGCCAACGCGATCACACGCGCCGCACGCTTGGTCTGTTCGGTCATGATGAGCAGGAGGCGGGCCGCATTGTCATCGCTGGCGGCGGAAATATCGGGCAATACGTCGCTCGCACCATCGAGAAGATGCAGCCGAGGACCAGAATCAAGATTATCGAGAGCGACCGCGAACGGGCGGTCGCGATATCGGAGCGGTTGAAGAGCACCATCGTCCTGCACGGTTCCGCGCTCGATCAGGCGATCCTGCAGCAGGCCGATATTCAGGAAGCCGATCTGATGGTGACCCTCACCAACAACGATCAAATCAACATTCTCGGCGCGGCCATGGCCAAGCGCATGGGTTGCCGCTCCACCATGGCGTTGATCAACAATCCGGGCTTTCAGGAGCTGGCGACGGGTGTGGGCATCGATGCACACATCAATCCGCGCGCCGTAACGATCTCGCGCGTCCTCCAGCATGTCCGCAAAGGGCGCATCCTGTCAGTTTATGCCGTACAGAAAGGCATGGCCGAAGTGATCGAGGCCGAAGCGCTGGAGACATCACCGCTTGTCGGACGGCCTTTCCGCGATCTCGACCTGCCGCCTGGGCTTCGCATCGGTGCGATCTATCGCGACAAGGCGGTGATCCGGCCGAACGGCGAAACACGGATCAAGGCGAAGGACCGGGTTGTCATGTTCGCCACAGCCGATGCCGTCCGTGTTGTTGAACAGATGTTCCGCGTTTCCATTCAGTATTTCTAGAGCATAATCCGACCGGAGTGAAACGAGGATCGACAAGATTATGCTTCAAAAAGAAAACCTTAGAGCGCCGACCTGATTCCATCAGATCGGCGCTCTAATCTCGAAAATCCAGTTTCCGGAAGGCCGTGATGCCGAGAATTGCCTATGTCAACGGTCGCTATGTCCAGCATAACAAGGCCAGCGTTCACATTGAGGACCGCGGTTACCAGTTCGCCGATGGCGTCTATGAAGTATGTGAGATCCGTCACGGGCTTATCGTGGATCTGACCCGGCATCTCGATCGCCTCGATCGTTCCCTTTCTGAAATCCGTATCCGCCCGCCCATGTCGCGTGCGGCGCTGGTACAGGTGATCCGCGAGGTTGTCCGTCGCAATCATGTGAAGAACGGATTGTTCTATCTGCAGGTGACGCGCGGAGTTGCGAAACGGGATCACGTCTTCCCGTCAGCGGATACGCCGGCGTCGCTGGTGGTAACGGCCAAGAGCACCGATCCTTCGGTGATCGCCCGCAAGAACGCCTCCGGCATCAAGGCGATAACCGTGCCCGACAATCGCTGGGACCGGGTGGACATCAAGACGGTCGGCCTTCTGCCGAATGCGCTCGCCCGCCAAGCGGCCAAGGAGGCCGGTTCTCAGGAAGCGATTTTCATCGATCCCCGGGGCATGGTGACGGAAGGTGCGGCGACCAATGTCTGGATCGTCGACGCCGAGGGCAATCTCGTCACACGGCCGGCCGAACACGGCATCCTGCGCGGCATCACCCGCACGACGCTGATGGACGTGGCCAAGGTTCTGGGAATCTCGATCCGTGAAAGAGAGTTTTCGCGCGAGGAAATGCTTGGGGCGCGCGAGGTCTTTATTACCGCGGCGACGAGTATTTGCTTTCCGATTGTCGAAATCGACGGCATTTCCATCGCAAACGGCTATCCCGGAACGATTTCGGAGAAAATCCGGAGCGCTTTTTTCGACATTGCGGAAAAGACGGCGATTTGATACCACCTTCACGGTGAAGGGCCTATCAGGGACAGTCCTTACAAGGCTGATAAGCTTAAAGAATAATTATACCGGCCAATGAGCCGGCAAGAAAGAAAGAAGCGACGCTATGGCGGAACGTTCTCAGAATCTGCAGGATCTATTTCTCAACACCGTCCGCAAGCAGAAGATTTCGTTGACGATCTTCCTGATCAACGGCGTCAAGCTCACGGGCGTTGTGACCTCCTTCGACAATTTCTGCGTTCTGCTGCGTCGCGACGGCCATTCGCAACTGGTCTACAAGCACGCCATCTCGACCATCATGCCGGGCCAGCCCATGCAGATGTTCGAGAGCGAAGACAACGCTTCGTCACAGGATTGAAGCCATAACCACTCGCGACACCAAAAACGATTCGATCATCCCGGAAAACGAAAAACACCGGGATGACATGTGTGCTGTTGTCATCGTCCCCGTCCTGAAACAGGCACGTGGCGCGGCAGCAGCCGAAACGCTTGCTCCCACGCGTTCCAATGCGAGCCGACTGGAAGAGGCGATTGGTCTTGCAAGGGCCATCGACCTCACGATTGGCGCGGGCATCATCGTGCCCGTCAACCAGCCGCGGCCGGCGACGCTTCTTGGAACCGGCAAGATCGAGGAAGTGTCGGCGCTTCTCGATGAGCACAATGCCGGCCTCGTCATCGTCGATCATCCCCTGACGCCGGTACAGCAGCGCAACCTCGAGAAGGAATGGCGCGCCAAGGTCATCGACCGCACCGGTCTCATTCTGGAAATCTTCGGCCGTCGCGCCTCCACCAAGGAAGGCACGCTTCAGGTCGAGCTTGCCCATCTCAACTACCAGAAGGGCCGTCTGGTCCGGAGCTGGACCCACCTTGAACGCCAGCGCGGTGGTGCGGGCTTCATGGGTGGTCCGGGTGAAACCCAGATCGAAGCCGACCGCCGTCTCTTGCAGGACCGGATCGTCCGGCTCGAACGGGAACTGGAACAGGTCGTCCGGACGCGGCAACTGCATCGCGCCAAGCGTCGCAAGGTGCCGCATCCGATCGTGGCGCTGGTCGGCTACACCAACGCAGGCAAGTCCACGCTCTTCAACCGCATTACCGGCGCAGGCGTGCTGGCAGAGAACATGCTGTTTGCAACGCTCGATCCGACGCTGCGCCGCATGAAGCTGCCGCATGGCCGCACAGTCATTCTGTCCGATACCGTAGGTTTCATCTCCGACCTGCCGACCCATCTGGTCGCCGCCTTCCGTGCCACGCTCGAAGAGGTGCTGGAAGCCGACCTCATCCTGCATGTGCGTGACATGTCTGACCCGGATAATCCGGCGCAGTCAACGGACGTCCTGCGCATTCTCGACGATCTCGGTATCGACGAGAAGGAGAGGGCGGAGCGCATCATCGAGGTCTGGAACAAGATCGACCGTCTCGATCCCGAAAGCCACGATGCGATCCTGCAGAAGGCCCAGAGCAGGGAGAATGTCATCCCCGTTTCCGCCATGTCGGGCGAGGGCGTCGATCGGTTGATGGACGTGATTTCCGAGCGCCTTTCGGGTGTCCTGACCGAAACCACGGTCGTCGTTCCTGCGGACAAGCATGCGCTGATTTCCTGGGCCTACGAAAACGCCATCGTCGACATTCGAGAGGACCACGAAGACGGCACCGTCAGCCTCGACCTGCGCCTCACGGAACGTCAGGCGCTGGAGCTGGAGCGCAAGCTCGGCGGTGGCCCGAAGCGGGAAAAGGAAGACTGGGAGCGGTAGGGCGGAACTCTATGGATGCGTACTTTGAGCGTCAGTCCAGCTGCCGTTCGATCGCCTTTGCCGCCTGCCAGAGTTCTTCCATTCGCTCCAGCGTCGCATCTTCCAGAGTTTCAGAGTTTTCTTTAAGAGAATTTTCTATATAACTGAAACGGCGACGGAACTTGGTATTCGTTCCACGCAGTGCCTGTTCCGGATCGGCATCCACATGGCGTCCGATGTTGACGAGGGCGAAGATCAGGTCGCCGAGTTCGTCGGTGATCTTTTCCGGCTTTCCCTCCGCCAGCGCCTCGCGCAGTTCGGCGATTTCCTCTTCGATCTTGTCGAGGATCGGCTCCGGTTCCGACCAGTCGAAGCCGACCTTGGCCGCACGTTCCTGCAGCTTCAACGCTTCGGTGAGTGCGGGGAAACTCCTCTGTACGTCGCCGAGATGACCGGCCTTCACGTCGTGTTCGGCCGTGCCGCGCCGCGCCCGCCGTTCGGCCCGTTCGCGCTTTTCCTGCCGCTTGATCTCATCCCATTGAGCTTTCACGCTTTCCGGCGTGTCCGCGTCGGAGACGGCGAAGACGTGCGGATGGCGGCGGATCATCTTTCGCGTGATGGCCTCGACCACGTCACCGAACGAGAAGAGGCCAGCTTCTTCTCCCATGCGGGCATGGAACACCACCTGTAGCAACAGGTCACCCAGTTCTTCGCAGAGATCGTCGGGATCGTTGCGCTCGATTGCGTCGGCAACCTCATACGCCTCCTCGACTGTATAAGGCTTGATGGTCTCGAAGGTCTGGACAATGTCCCACGGGCAGCCGGTTTTCGGATCGCGAAGTGCGGCCATGATCTCGATCAGGCGTGAGATGTCCTTGGAGGGTTCCATGCGGTCGTCCTGCCGGCTCAGTTGAGCGGAATGTCGTTGTCCGATTTCCCGGACTGATACTGCCCGGAGAGGCGGTCATAGACTGCACGGATGCGCCTGGACTGTTCCGTCAGGCTCTCCCGTTCCGCCGCGTCCTTTACGGCCACCAGATCGGACAGTGCATAGGAATTCCAGAAGGCGTTCGACTTGCGATAGCCGCCGGGCTCCAGTCCGAAGACCTCCTTGAGGATCTTCAGGTCATGCGGGATCGCGAAGGCATCGCGGCTGTCCTCGTGGCTGAAAAAGTAATAGAAATTGTCGAAGCCGGCCCAGGTGATCGCCGACATGCACATGGTGCAGGGCTCGTGGGTCGAAAGGAAGATCAAGTCCTTAGTCGAAGGCTTTTCCTCGAGTTCGTAGAAGCGCTTCAGCGTATGCACTTCGCCGTGCCACAACGGGTTCTCGAGCTCATTATTGGTTTCCGCCAGCACCAGCGACAGGTCGGATTTTCTGAGAATCGCCGCGCCGAAAACCTTGTTGCCGGCTGCAACTCCGGCTTCCGTCAGCGGAAGGATGTCGTGCTCGATGACATCGAGCAGGCGAGAAGTGATATCCGTCATCTATAGCTGCGTCCCCGTGGCTTGCTGCGGTGCGATCCTATCGTCGGCCTGATAGGGTCGAAAGCAAAAAACATCGTTTGTCGCCAGCTTTTTTCAACAGGAAATCCCAATTAAACGATAGAAATTGTGGATTTATCACCCTTCGGTGACTTTTGCTCGCATCCGCCGAAAGCCTAGCAAAGAAATGTGCGGTGCCGAGCGGCGGGGGATTTCTGTTTCTTCTATCGCCAGCCCAAAAAGGTGATATTGGCGCTCACTACACAACTGGATCGTGACCATGGGCGCAGGCCATAACAAGCTTTCGGTTTTCCCGGCCTTCTTCAAGGTCGAGGATGCCGCTGTCGCCGTTTTTGGCGACGGCGCGGAAGCGTTCGCCAAGGCGAGGCTGCTGAGTAACACCAAAGCGCGCATCATTGCTCACGCGGTCGCTCCCGAGTTTGACTATGCGGATTTTCTGGAACGGCACGCGATCGAGCGGGTGGCGCAGTCCTTCCATCCCGGTCAAGTGGATGGCGCCGCGCTGGTCTTTGCCGCGACGGGTAATGCCGAGCTGGACCGGAGGATCGTCTCTGCCGCTCGTGCGCGCCGGATCCCGGCCAATGCAGTCGATCAGCCCGAGTTCTGCGATTTCTACACGCCCGCTCTGGTGAACCGTGCGCCAATCGCGGTTGCGATCGGAACGGAAGGCGCCGGCCCGGTTCTCGCGCAGATGATCCGCGCCGAGATAGATCGCCGCCTGCCGCGGTCGCTCGGTCGCCTTGCCCGACTGGCGGAAGAGTTTCGTGCAAGCGTCGAGCGCAGCGTTCCGCGCGGCACCATGCGTCGCAAGTTCTGGCGGCGTTTCTTCAGCGGCGATGTTGCCGATGCCGTGGGTGAGGGCAATATCACCAATGCTCGTCGCAACGCTGTGCGCCTGATCGCCGAGAGCGGCGAGCGCGAACTCGGTCGGGTGTTTCTTGTCGGCGCCGGTCCGGGTGCCGAGGATCTCCTGACGCTGCGGGCGCACCGGCTGCTGATGGAAGCCGATGTCATCGTCCATGATGCGCTGGTGCCGCAGCCGGTCATCGATATGGGCCGACGGGATGCGGACCGTATTGCTGTCGGCAAGCGCAAGGGCTGCCATTCGAAGTCGCAGGAAGAGATCAACGATCTGCTGGTTGAGCTTGGTCGCGAGGGCAAGCGCGTCGTTCGCTTGAAGTCGGGCGATCCGCTGGTTTTCGGTCGTGCCGGCGAGGAGATGGCGGCGCTTCGCGCTGCAGGCGTCGCTTATGAAATCGTGCCGGGTATCACCTCGGCCTTCGCCGCGGCCGCCGATTTCGAACTGCCGCTGACGCTTCGCGGCGTTGCTTCCTCGCTGGTCTTCACCACGGGGCATGATCTCCATGGCGAAGCATTGCCCGACTGGGCGCGTCTCGCCCTCTCGGGCGCAACCGTCGCGGTCTATATGGGCCGCAGCGTTGCGGCATCCGTCGCCACCCGGTTGATGGCAGCCGGCCTTGCGCGGGATACCACCGTTGCGGTCGTCGAAAATGCCGGTCGCGCCCACAGCCGACTGTTTCATGGCACGCTGGATGAATTGCCGGTGCTTGAAGATCGCACCGAGCTGACCGGTCCGGTGATGGTCATCATCGGCGATGCCGTTGCCGGCGGCAATTTCTCCCGTTCCGAACCGCTGCGCGGCAAGATCGCCAGCCTTTCCCACTTCGAGAGGACCTGACATGGCCCAGAAAGTCTTGACCGCCAACCGCCTTGGCGACGGCATCGCCGTCTGGCTCGATGCCGGCGGCCAGTGGACGGAAAAACTGCAGGATGCCTTCGTCGCCCGGCATGCCGAAGCGATTGCCGCGCTGGAAGAAGCAGGCCGCCAGGCCTTCGCCAGCAACATCGTGCTTGACGTCAATGTCATCGATGTCGAGGAGAAGGACGGTGTGCTCTGGCCCTTGCGCCTGCGCGAACGCATCCGCGCCGAGGGTCCCACCATTGCCTATGCGCACGGCCATGGCCATGCCGATCCCGATTTCATTGCCGCCTGAGGACAGACATGTATCGTTACGATGAATTCGACCACGCTTTCGTTTCTGCTCGCGTCGAGCAGTTTCGCGATCAGGTGCAGCGTCGTCTGAGTGGTGAGATCGCCGAGGACGCCTTCCGTCCGTTGCGCCTGATGAATGGCGTCTACCTGCAGCTTCATGCCTACATGCTGCGCGTCGCCATTCCTTATGGCACGCTGAACTCGAAGCAGATGCGCATGCTGGCCCATGTCGCCCGCAGGTATGACCGTGGCTATGGTCATTTCACCACACGGCAGAACATCCAGTACAACTGGCCGAAGCTTTCCGACACACCCGATATCCTCTCGGATCTGGCAAGCGTCGAGATGCACGCCATCCAGACCTCGGGCAACTGCATTCGCAACGTGACCGCCGACCATTTCGCCGGCGCTGCCGCCGACGAGGTCGCCGATCCGCGTCCCTATGCCGAAATCCTGCGCCAGTGGTCTTCGGTTCATCCCGAATTCTCCTTCCTGCCGCGCAAGTTTAAGATCGCCGTCACCGGCGCTCCGCGCGACCGCGCCGCGATCCAGGTGCACGACATCGGCCTTCACCTGAAGAAGGACGAGGCCGGCAATCTCGGCTTTGCCGTCTATGTCGGTGGCGGGCAGGGCCGTACGCCGCTGATCGCCAAGAAGATCCGCGACTTCCTGCCGGAAGAGGACCTGCTGACCTATGTGACCGCGATCGTCCGCGTCTACAACCTGCATGGTCGTCGCGACAACAAGTACAAGGCGCGCATCAAGATCCTCGTCCACGAGACCGGTGTCGAGGAACTGACCCGGCAGGTCGAGGCCGAGTTCGACCACATCCGTGATGGCGAACTGAAGCTGCCGGACGCCGATATCCGCGCCATCGAGAACTATTTCGCTCCGCCGGTTCTGTCCGACCGTCCGGAAGGCTGGGAAGCGCTGGCCCGTGCGAAGAAGGCCGATGCAGCCTTTTCATCCTGGGCGAGCCAGAACGTGCAACCACATACCCATCCCGACTACGGCATGGTGACGATTTCGCTGAAGCCCATCGGTGGCACGCCGGGTGATGCGTCCGACAAGCAGATGGACGTTGTGGCTGACGTTGCCGAGCGCTACGCGCAGGACGAAATCCGCGTCAGCCATGAACAGAACCTTATCCTGCCGCATGTAGCGCTGGCCGATCTCTATAGCGTCTATCAGGCGCTGGAGGCTTCCGGTCTCGCAACCGCCAATGCCGGCCTCATCACGGATATCATCGCCTGTCCCGGCCTGGACTATTGCGCGCTGGCGAATGCCCGCTCTATCCCGGTAGCGCAGGAGATTTCGAGGCGTTTCGGCTCGCCGGCCCGTCAGGCTGAAATCGGCGAACTGAAGATCAAGATTTCCGGCTGCATCAATGCCTGCGGCCATCACCATGTCGGACATATCGGATTGCTCGGTGTCGAGAAGAAGGGTGCCGAACTCTACCAGATCACGCTTGGTGGTTCCGGTGACGAGAACACGTCGATCGGCGAGATCATCGGTCGCGGCTTCGAGCCGGATCGCGTGACGGATGCCGTAGAGCGGATCGTCGACACCTATCTCGGTCTGCGGCTTGATCCGAAGGAGACCTTCCTTGAAGCCTATCGCCGGGTCGGCCCGAAGCCGTTCAAGGATGCCCTTTACGGCGAAGCCGCCGAAGCCGCCTGAGGAATGTGAGATGAGCAAGATCTGGAAGGAAACCGGCTTCGTCGAGAACGATCGCTGGGTGATTGAAACCGAGGAGCGCAAGGCCGGCGAAGACGAGCGCGCCGTGCTCGACCTCGAAGCGTTTATCGTGGCAGCCGATGAGACCAACGAAGGCGGCTTTGGCGTTCTGGTGTCGCCTGCCGACGATGTGACCCGGCTTGAACCCTATCTCGACCGTATCGACCTGATTGCCGTCGCATTTCCGGCGTTCAATGATGGTAGGGGTTTCAGCCATGCAATGCTGCTGCGTCAGAGGCTGGGTTTCACCGGCGAAGTCCGCGCGGTGGGCGATGTCCTGATCGATCAGGTGCCCCTGATGCTGCGTACCGGATTTGACAGCTTTTCGGTGACCAATGCAGTGGCTTTGAAGCGACTGGAGGACGGCCGTCTGCCGGGCATCGCCCAGCGATACCAGCCGACGGCAAGAGATTCTGCCGTTGCCGGCGGGTTCAGCTGGCGTCGTCTGGGAACGGCTGGTGCATAAATATGGAAAATGAGATATGTGAGCGGCGACCTTTGATGGAAGTCAAGGACGCTGCCATATCTATGGTGCATGGCATCGGTACCAAGACTTCATCCCGATGCAATTGTGGAATGCGACGGTCTGGTTTATAGGCTGTCGCGACTGGATCGAAAGACGGATAGGATCGACAAGCCTATGAATGCTCCTGCCAAGACAGACAACGCCGAACTGATCGTGCCGGAAGGCGTGTATGCCGAGACCGTACTCAGCGTCACGCACTATACCGATCGTCTGTTCCGTTTCCGCATGACTCGTCCGGCCGGCTTCCGCTTCCGCTCCGGCGAGTTTGCGATGATCGGGCTGATGGTGGGCGAAAAACCCGTCTATCGTGCGTATTCGATCGCGAGTCCGGCCTGGGACGAGGAACTGGAGTTCTTCTCGATCAAGGTTCCGGATGGTCCGCTGACCCAGCATCTCCAGCGTATCCAGCCGGGTGACCGGGTGTTGATGCGCAAGAAGCCGACCGGCACGCTGGTGCTTGATGCGCTGACCCCGGGCAAGCGCCTCTACATGTTTTCGACCGGTACCGGCATCGCACCTTTCGCAAGCCTGATTCGCGATCCCGAGACCTATGAAAAGTTCGAGGAAGTGATCCTGACGCATACTTGCCGTGAGGTTGCCGAACTGAAATACGGCTTCGACCTCGTCGAGGAGATCCGTAATCACGAATTCCTCAATGAAATCGTCGGCGACAAGCTCAAGCACTACGCGACCGTCACCCGCGAAGATTTTCCGTTCAAAGGCCGCATCACCGACCTGATGGAGAGCGGCAAGCTTTATTCCGATCTGGGCGTGCCGCCGCTGGATCCGGCTGTCGACCGAGGCATGATCTGCGGTTCCTCGGCAATGCTGAAGGATACCAAGGCTTTGCTGGAAAAGGCCGGCCTTAACGAAGGCGCCAACAACAAGCCCGCAGAATTCGTGATCGAGCGCGCATTCGTCGGCTGATCAACGTATATCTCTCGATGAAACGCCCGGTCTTTGGTCGGGCGTTTTGTATTTTGGCATCAGTTTTCGGCGAGATAGTCGATAAGCGCCAGCATCGCATTTTCCGCCTCGTTGCCGTCTTCCTGCTGGATGGCGCGGATGACGGCCACATGCAGCGAAACCGAACGATCCATTCTGGTGTTCGTGGCTTTTGCGAACCAGAGACGGCGGGAGTGGGAAAGCAGAGGCTCCAGCGCCGAGATCAGGAAGCTGTTGGGGCAGGCGTCCTCGATGATTTCATCGAACTGCTTGTCGGCGGTGAAGAACGCATCGAAATCGCCTGCAGCCGCAGCCCCGGTCATCGCCTTGGCGCATTCGACAAGCGCGGCGCGCTGATCGGCGTCGGCGTTTTCGGTCACCAGTCTTGCGGCGTAAGGTTCCAGGCGACGCCTGACCGCCATGATCGCTTGGTGATCCTCGTTATGGATTTCCGATATCTGGAGGCCGACCCGCGGCTTCACGACAATCAGCCCCTGCCATTCCAGCTTCTGGATGGCCTCGCGCACCGGTGTTCGGCCGAAACCGGACAATTCAATAAGTTGTCGTTCGTTCACCAATGCGCCGGGCGCCAGCTTCAGCGTGACGATCTGCTGTTCGAGCGTGAGATAGGCGAGGTGACTGTGCGAGCCGGAAGGTTTTATCATGGCATCCTCCGCTGATATATCAAATTCTGCCATGTCGCATTCGAAACAGCAAGTTGCATTGATATATCAACGCTGATCAGCAGTGTCTTCAACAGCTTCTATCCTATCCGAGGCATGCTCCGGTACCGCAGAAATCAGGGGGAAAGGACATCTGGCGACGTCACCGCCAAGCGCGCGGCGTCGACTCGTCATGTTCAAGGCAGGCGGTTTTCGGCCGCCCGCCTTGTCGGCAGGTTGATTACCGCGTCTCCGACGAACTTTCGTCTTCCGGTTTGATTGCAAGCGCGGCCTGGCTGTTGCCCGCGACCGGCGGGGGCAGGGCAACACCACGGGTCCTTTCCCGCGACAGCGTGAGGAGGCCGGACCCCACGATCAACGCAATGCCGACCAGCATCGGAACGTCGACGTGGTCGCCGAAGATCAGGTAGCCGAAGAGGATGGCCCAGAGCATCTGGCTGTACTGCGTCGGGCCGACGACGGCTGCAGGCGCGTAGAAGGCGGCATACATCAGCAGGACGTTGCCAAGGGCTGCAAGCAGGCCGTAACCTGCAAGCAACAGCCATTCCTCGCCGCTCGGCCATGTGAAATAGGGAATCATGGCGATACCGCAGACCAGCAGAGTTCCGAGAAGGCCTGCGCCGTAGAGCGAGATGTTCTTTTCGGATGGTCCGATCGCCCGGAAGATGACGATCGACAGCGCACCGCCGAGACCGGCGAACACTGCGCCCAGATGTCCGATCGACAATTCCCGGAATCCCGGGCGCAGAACGACGAGAACGCCGAGAAATCCGATAATGACGGCGCTCCAGCGTTTAATCCCGACGGCTTCCTTCAGAAAGATCACCGACATGATGGTGACGAAGGACGGCAGCAGGAAGATTAGACAGAAGGCTTCTGCCATGGAGAGGTGTGTGAAGGCCGTCACGCTGCCGATCGTACCGAGTCCTGCGGAAACGAAGCGCAGGACCCAGAGAGGCCTGTTGGTCGTCCTGACGATATCAAGCCATTGGTCGTTGCGCTTCAGGAGGAAGGGCAGGGCGAACAGGCCGAAACAGGCGCCGAAGAAACCGGATTCGAGTGGAGAGAGACGTCCTTCGATCAGCTTGACGCTGGCATCACTAATGGAGAACGCGGCAAAGGATGCGAAGGCAATAAGAATGCCTCGTAGGATGAAATCTGAGCGCACGGCGATTGAAGTCCTGGGGGAGGATGAACCCGTGCTTAGGATCGTTCCTGCCGCGCGTCAATTGAGTTTTGCAAGCGCTTCGGATTTCATTCTCGCAATATCACGCAGTGCGTTGACGAGCACGTCAGGAGTCTGTGCGCCGCTGACCGCATATTGCTGGTCGAAGATGAAGAACGGTACGCCGTTGACACCCATCTGCCGGGCCGCATCGATTTCGCCGAGTACCTCCGCCCTGTCGGAATCGCTTTCCAGCAACTGCGCGATCACGTTGCGGTCAAGACCTGCCGATTCGGCGATATCAGCCAGGACGGCTTTGTCCCCGACGTTATGACCCTCTTCGAAATTGGCCTTGAACAGTGCGGAAACGACGCGGTCCTGCACCTCACGTCCTTCGACGCCTGCCCAATGGATCAGGCGGTGCGCATCGAGTGTGTTCGGTCCGACCTTGATCGCCTCGAAATTGAAGGCGATGCCGACCTCGCGGCCGAGCGCGCTGAGCTGCTCATGGCCTCGATCCATATTGGCCTTGCCTCCGAGCTTTTTCGCAAGCTCGACCTGCTGGTCCACACCTTCCGGCGGATAGTCGGGATTGAGCTGGTAAGGGCGCCAGTTGATGTCGACGCCAATCTCGTCCTGAACCTCAGCGATCGCGAGGTCCAGCCTTGCCTTGCCAAGGAAGCACCAGGGGCAGACGACATCCGAAACGAGGTCGATGGTGATGCGCAGCATGCTGGTTCCTTTCCGGCGGCGGGGTCGCGAATAGCACTCGTCGTCGCGAAGTAGGGCCAATTCGCATCCATTTCAACCGGTTACCGTCAAGTAACTATCTGACGTTCCGGCTTTTCCGATCCTTATTGTGCCCGGGCATCCCACCAGACCGGCAACTGATAGCCGTAGAGCGGGGTCCTTTCCGGCCGTCCCACGTGTTTCCAGCGTGCCATCCATTGCTCGCCGATATGGTAGAGCGGCACCACATAGTGGCCGGCGACGAGAAGGCGGTCATAGGCCCGGACTGCTGCCTGGAAATCTTCGGCACTGCGCGCATTGACGAGAGCGTCGATCATGCGGTCGATATCCGGATCGGCGACGCCCGCATAGTTGAAGCTGCCCTGTGCGTCGCGTGAGGACGAACCCCATCGGTTGATCTGTTCGGCGCCCGGTGAAAGCGAGGAGGTGTAGGCCTTGACGATTATGTCATAGTCGAAGCTGTTGGAGCGCGACTGGTACTGGGCGTCGTCCACGGTACGGATCGACATGGCGATGCCGATGAGAGAGAGGGCGCGCTGATAGGCGATCGCCATTTTCTCCTGCCCCTCGTTCTGGGTCATCACCTCGAAGGCGAGCTGCCGGCCCGAAGCATCTACCATCTTGCCGCCCTTGATGGCATAGCCGGCCTTGTTGAGCAGGTTGACCGCCTGGCGCAGAACCTTGCGGTCCGCGCCCGAGCCGTCGGTCACCGGCATTGCATAGGTACCGGCAAGGATTGCCGGATCGATGCGGTCCTTGGCGGCACCAAGAAGCGCGATCTCCCGCTCGTCGGCCGCATTGCCGAACGCGCCGAGGGCGGAGTTCTGCCAGAAGCTCTGGCTGCGCTTGAAGGCGCTGCTGTAGAGGTTCTTGTTGACCCATTCGAAATCGAAGGCGAGCGATAGCGCCTCGCGTACGTCCTCGTTGGCAAAAAGCGGACGTCGCGTATTGAAGACGAAGCCCAGCATGCCGGAGGGCAGGCCGGGCTGGAAAGTCTCCTTCACGACATCGCCGTTCTGCGCGGCCGGAAAGTCGTAAGCGCGCGCCCAATGGCCGGAATCGCCTTCCGGATAAACGTCGATGTCTCCCTTCTTGAAGGCTTCGAACAGTGTCGAATCCTGCAGGAAGTAAGTCACGGAGATTTCATCGTAGTTGTCGAATCCGGCCTTGGATGGCAGGTCCTTGCCCCAATAGTCCGGATCCCGTTCCCAGGTGATCTTTTCGCCGGGCTTGATCGCCTTGATCTTGTAAGGTCCCGACGCCACAGGAATAGCAAGCGAACTCTGGTCGAAGTTGGCCACATCCGTCGCATGTTTCGGCAGGATCGGCGACATGGCGATCATCAGCGGCGTTTCGCGATTGGCCTTGTCGTTGAAGGTGAAGCGGACGCTGTTTTCTCCGACCTTTTCCAGCTTGTCGACCACTGCCATGCGCCGGTTATAGGGCGGTCGCCCTTTTTCCTGCAGCAGGTTGAAGGAGAAGATAACATCCTCGGGCGTTACCGGCTTGCCGTCCTGCCAGTGGGCCTTGGGATTGAGATTGAACTGGATGTAGGTCCGGTCGGCATCCATCTCTACCGTCTCGGCGAGAAGGCCGTAAAGGGAAAACGGCTCGTCGCTGGAGCGCGTCATCAACGATTCGTAGAACAGGTTCCCGTATTCCGGATCCCATATGCCGCGGGCCGTGGTGCGCATGCCCTTGAGCACGAAGGGATTGAGGCTGTCGAACGTTCCGACGACGCCGTAATTGATCTTGCCGCCCTTCTTCGCCTGAGCATTGGCATAGGGGAAACTTTGGTAACGGGCGCTCAGCGCCGGTTCGCCGTGCATTGCTATGCCATGGACCGGTTCGGCCTGGGCCAAACCGCAAAAGGGGAGAAAAATCAGACCGAGTAACAGGCGACGCACGTCGTTTCCTCTTTGCCGTAACCGAAGAATCTGCGGAAAACTATCATGAACACCATAAAACCAACACACCACGTCCTGAAAATGGCGTCAGGTTGCTGGGTCTGGCCAAAGAAGGGACTGGATATTCCGCACCGCGCGATGTAACAGGTGGTCCCGACAACCAAGGTCATGTATTTGCCTCATTTGAACGACAGTTGACGGGCAACTGACTAGGGAGTGCCGCGGAGGGTCGCGGTCTCGATACCGGTTTTCAGGAGACGGATTAGGTTATGATGTTCAAAGCAAGCAAAGTTACGCGGACGGCCCTGTCTGCTCTGGTTCTGACGCTTGGCGCCGCTGCGGTTCCGGCCGTCTCGCAGGCTCAGGAAGCGGCAGCTCCGGGCGCACCGTCCAAGTGGTTCAAGACCTGCACCAAGCAGGAAGACGCTGACGTCTGTGTGGTCCAGAACCAGCAGACCGCTCAGAACGGCCAGCTTATCACTGCGGTCGGCCTGATCTCGATCGAAGGCAAGATCAATCGCAAGCTCCTGCAGGTTACCGTTCCTTCTGCGCGCCTGATCCCCCCGGGCATCATGATGCAGATCGACGGCGGCAAGGGCACCAAGCTCGACTACACGGTCTGCCTGCCGGATCGCTGCACCGCTGAAATTCCGCTGACGGACGCGCTGATCGCGAGCCTGAAGAAGGGCAATGAAGTCGTCTTCACCTCGATCAACTTCCGCCGCGCCCCGAACCCGATCAAGATCGTGCTCGAAGGATTCACCGGCGCCTATGATGGCGAGGCGATGACCCAGTCGCAGGCCGAAGAGCGCCAGCGTTTGCTGCAGGAAGCCATGCAGAAGAAGCAGGAAGAGCGTAACAAGGCGATCAACGACGCCCAGAACGCTGCCAAGCAGGGCCAGTAAGCCCGCTTTCACAGGTTGGAAATGAGAAAAGGCCCGCGCGAGCGGGCCTTTCGTTTTTCACGGGGTTCGTCATCCTCGACTTGTAAACGGATCACGCCGTCGACATATCGTCAGTGGGCGAAGTTCTGCCTCGGACGGTAACGTCCGGCCTGCTCTTCAACGAAGATCTGCTGCACATGAGGGTTGCGCAACGGCTCGTCGCTGGTGTCGCGCTCCAGGTTCTGTTCCGAGACATAGGCGACATATTCGGTGTCGGCGTTTTCTGCGAGCAGGTGGTAGAAGGGTTGGTCCTTGCTCGGGCGCACTTCCGTAGGAATGGCGTTCCACCATTCCTCGGTATTGGCAAACTCCGGATCCACATCGAACACGACGCCGCGGAACGGAAAGACCTTATGGCGGACAACTTCCCCGATACCAAACTTAGCGTTTCGTTGTTTCATGGCTCCACTTCCTTTCCATTAATATCTGGGGAGAAATGGATCGGATATCAAGTCCCTGACGCATGGGCCTGCAGTCAGGCGGATTTGACGCTGCTCGCCCGCCGTGGTGCGGTTGCAAGGATTACTCCGCCGGTCACGAGCACGATGCCGACCGCGTGGTAGATCTCAAAAGTCTCTCCCAGAAAGACGACCGCCATCAGGATCGACATCGGCGGCATCAGGTAGAGTGTAATGCCGGCGACCGCGGGACCAAACACGCGCACCGTATGGGTGAAGCAGTAGAACGCCGCGAGTGAGGCGAAGGCGATAATACCCGCAAGCTTCGTCCAGTCGCTTACGCTGTCCGGAAGCAGTCCGCCGTTGACGGCTTCGTAAAGGGCGGGAGGCGCCAGTACCAGCGCCCCGGACAACGCCAGAAGGCCGAACAGCGGCAGAGGCGGCATGGCTCTTGCGGCCGGGTGGCGCAGCAGCAGCGAATAGATCGCGAAAGCTATTGCCGCGACCAGAATGCCGAGGTCTCCGAGGTTGAAGCTGAAGTGCCGCAGAGCGTTTATGTCGCCCTTGAGCACGATCGCCGTCACACCGGCAAACGCGATCAACATGCCCGCAAGCTCGCCCCGGCTCATCTTACGGCCATGAAGGAGCCATTGCAGCAGAATGATGAAGAGCGAAGACGTGGTGTAGATCAGCGTCGCATTCGAGGCTGTCGTCAGCGTCAGCGCCCAGTAGACGAAGCCGCCGCAGATCCCCATGCCGAGAAAGCCGAGAAACAGCCAAAGCCCCCTGTTCGCGCGCACAAAGGCGATGCAAAGATCACGCTCCGCATAGACGAACGGAAAGATGATCGCGGCCGAGCCTGCCCATCGCAGAAAGGCGGTGGTGAAGGGCGCGATCTCACCAGTGATGCCGCGTCCGAAGATCAGGTTTGTCGAGAAGAATATCGGCGTCAGCAGAAATAGAGCCCAGTCGGCTGGTCTTGCTGCGTGCGCTTCTGATGTGGACATGAATGGCACCGGTCTTGAGGATCTGTGGAGGCGACATTGCTGTTCGTGTGGCGCGCAACGCCGGCGACACTACAAAGAGCGCGCCGGATTGGAAAGCGTCAAGTGACCGCAATTCTGCCCGGACCGGCAAGCTTGCATGGGATGCCAATTCACGCTACCCAACTGGCAGTAAGCCGGTCATGAAGTTCGCTCGGAAGCCTTTTCAGACAAGGCGACCTTTCCATTTTTGCCGGCAGGGTTGCGGTCGAGCCGGGAGATGTCGTGAGCAATCAGTGGGGCAGGGACAGTCAGCCCGTTGGGGGGCGCGGTGCGTCCGCGGCGCCTGTGATTCTTGCACTGGTGCTCGGGCTAGCGCTCGGCGGTGGCGCCGGCTATGGCTATCTGCGTTATCTCTCCGGCGATGCAGCCTCCCGGCTGGCCGCAGTGGAGCAGCGAAATTCCGAGCTTTCCGGAGAACTCGCGGATACCCGGCAGAAGCTTGGGCAGGCCCTTGCCGCACAACAGAAGAACGAAGCCGGCATCGAACCTGCCGAAGGCGAGGCCGCGGAGCTGCAGACCAAGCTGGATCTCCAGCGATCGGAACTCGACGCCATGGCAGAGGAGGTCGCGCGCATCAGCGACGCCTTGCAGGCGGAGCGCGCGCGCTCGAACAGCCTGTCGCAAGAGCTTGATGGCGAGCGGAATAAGCTGCGTTCGCAGGCTGCATTACTTGCCGAGGCGGAAAAGAGCGCCGCCGATTCCCGTGCTCAGGCAGATGCCGCAATCGCCGATCTGCAGGCGAGAATGGCCGCGCGGCAAGGCGACGGGCAGCGGGAAATAGACCGTCTTCGCGGTGAAGAAATACCACGTCTCAACAGACAGATCGCCGAGCTTTCGGACAAGGTTGCGGCAAATGAGGCGGATGCCGCCAAGGCCCAGTTGCAAAGGCAGGCACTTGAGAAGGCTGTGGACGGTGCAAGAGCCGACGTCGCCGCGCTACACGCCGCCCTTGATACCGAGCAGCAGAAGAATGCGGCGTTGACCGCAGAGGTACAGCGGCTAAAGCGTGATGCGGGTAGCCCTTCAGCGGCAACTGAGCCTCAGTCACCGCCGGCCGCCGCCGAGAACCCATCCGCGGAGGAAGCCGCGCGGGACGTGGCGCTTGTGGATAAGGTTCTCGCCGGCACCCCGGGCATCGATCGGCTGACGTCCGATAACCGGCAGCGTCTGCGGGATATGCTGGTTTCAGGCCAGTGCGTGACCACAGGTCTCCGGGCGGTCTTTCCAAGTGTTCCGCTCGTGACGCTTCGAAACCTGATGCGCGATCTGAAAAGCGACTGTTGAAAAAAGGGGAGTGGTGCCAATGGTATCGAGACTGTCTGCAATTCTTGGTGCCGTGGCGATATCGCTTGTCGCGGGAGTGGCCTCCGCGGACACCTTCGAACGTAACATCATGACCGGTGGGCCGAGCGGAACCTATATCCGTATCGGCCGCGACATCGCCGCGCTGGGCGCGAGCTGCGGCATGAACCTCAATGTCGTGGAAAGCGCGGGGTCGCTGGAAAACTTCGTCGGCGTCCGCAATCGCCGCAACACCCAGTTCGGTATCGTTCAGAGCGACGTTCTCGAATATCTGAAGACCTTCGAGGCCAACGATCCCGAAGTGCAGCAGGCTGTGCGCGGCGTGCGCATCATGTTCCCGCTCTACAATGAAGAGGTACACGTCCTCGCTCGAACGGACATTGCCGATCTCAAGGGACTAGCCGGTCGCAAGATCGCCATCGGCAAGGCGGATAGCGGTACATATCTCACTGCGACGTTGATGCTGGACATCCTTCAGGTGAAGGCCGACGAGCGCTTGACCATCAATCCAGACGAAGCGCTGCCGAAACTGCTTTCCGGCGAGATCGATGCGCTCTTCTACGTCGCCGGCGCGCCAGCACAACTCTTCGCCAACACCGCGATAGATCCCGGCAAGTTCCATCTTCTGCCGATCAAGGATACGCCCCTTCTGGCGACTTACACGCCGGTCACCGTCCCCGCGGCCACCTACAGCTTTCAGCAACAGCCGGTCGATCTGGTCGCGGTCAAAGCCGTGCTGATGACTTACGACTATGATCCAAAGAAGAATGCCTATCATCGCGACAGTTGCCGCTCTGTGTCCGATTTCTCGAACCTCATCCTGAATGGCTTGCCCAAGCTTGAAGAGACCGGCCATCCGAAATGGAAGTCGGTAGACCTGAGCGCGCTGCCGCCGGGCTGGCAGGTCGGAAGCTGCGTGAAAGTCGGGATGGCACTCGATTACAAGCCCAATTGCATGGTTCCCGCGCCGACGGTTCCAAAGGCTCCGGATGCCAATGAGGAATACCTCAATCTCCTCAAGCAGCGTCTCAAGAAGCAGTGACAAGCATTAGAGTGCCGTGCGTCCATTTGGACGCACAAAGGACGCTCTAACATCTTGAATCTACGCATCGAGCTTTCCGAAAATCGATTCCGATTTTCAGGCCGATGCGCTAGTGATTACCGAAAATAGGCGCGCTCTGTTTTGGGTGATGAAAAAGGCGGCGGTTCGAATGAACCGCCGCCTTTTCCTAGCAGGTTGCCCGCCTGCATCGCGCAGACGGGCAAATTGATCAGACCGAGTAGTACATGTCGTACTCGACCGGATGCGGGGTCATTTCGAAACGCATGACTTCCTGCATCTTCAGTTCGATGAAGGCATCGATCTGGTCGTCGTCGAAAACGCCGCCGGCGGTCAGGAACTTGCGGTCCTTGTCCAGGCTCTCCAAGGCTTCGCGCAGCGAGCCGCAAACCGTTGGGATCTTCTTCAGTTCCTTCGGCGGCAGATCATAGAGATCCTTGTCCATGGCCTTGCCCGGATGGATCTTGTTCTTGATGCCGTCGAGGCCGGCCATCAGCATGGCGGCAAAACCGAGATAGGGGTTTGCGGTCGGGTCGGGGAAGCGAATTTCTACTCGCTTTGCCTTCGGGTTCGAGCCGAACGGAATGCGGCACGAAGCGGAGCGGTTGCGGGCCGAGTAGGCAAGCAGAACCGGAGCCTCGTAGCCGGGGACCAGACGCTTGTAGGAGTTGGTCGACGGGTTTGTGAAGGCGTTGATGGCCTTGGCATGCTTGATGATGCCGCCGATATAGTAGAGGCAGCTTTCAGACAGGCCAGCATATTCGTCGCCGGCGAAGGTCGGCTTGCCGTCCTTCCAGATAGACATGTGGACGTGCATGCCAGAGCCGTTGTCGCCGAAGATCGGCTTCGGCATGAAGGTGGCGGTCTTGCCGTAGGCATTCGCGACCTGATGGACCACATACTTGTAGATCTGCATCTTGTCGGCGTTGCGAACCAGCGCATCGAACTTGATGCCGAGTTCGTGCTGGGCAGCAGCCACTTCGTGGTGATGCTTCTCGACGACGACGCCCATCTCGGTGAGAACCGTCAACATTTCAGAACGCATGTCCTGGCAGCTGTCGATCGGCGGAACCGGGAAGTAACCGCCCTTGACGCGCGGACGGTGGCCGAGGTTGCCGGTCTCGTAATCGGTGTCGTCGTTGGACGGCAGTTCGGTCGAGTCGAGCTTGAAGCCGGTGTTGTAGGGATCGGCCTTGTACTTGACGTCGTCGAAAATGAAGAATTCAGCTTCCGGACCGACGAAGATCGTGTCGCCGATACCCGATGCCTTCAGATAGGCCTCAGCCTTCTTGGCGGTGCCGCGCGGGTCGCGGTTATAGGCCTCGCCGGAAACCGGGTCGAGAATATCGCAGATGATGACCATGGTCGACTGGGCGAAGAACGGGTCCATGTGGACCGTGTCCGTGTCCGGCATGAGCACCATGTCGGACTCGTTGATCGCCTTCCAGCCGCCGATCGAGGAACCGTCGAACATGACGCCATCCGCGAACATGTCTTCATCGACGCACGATACGTCCATCGTCACATGCTGCAGCTTGCCCTTCGGATCGGTAAAGCGCAGGTCGACGAACTTGACGTCGTTGTCCCTGATTTGTTTCAGAATTTCATTTGCGGTCGTCATTTTTCGAATTCCTTGAGTGAGATGACGATATTACGACCCGGCCCGAAGGCAGGGGCATTGTCAAATGGCGTCAATACCGGTTTCACCGGTACGGATGCGCACTACTTCCTCCACATTGGACACGAAGATCTTTCCGTCTCCAATTCGACCGGTCTGGGCCGCGTTTCGAATAGCATCGATCACGGCTTCTACGTTTTCATCGGCCAGTACGACTTCGACCTTCACCTTCGGCAGGAAGTCAACGACATATTCTGCACCCCGGTAGAGTTCCGTATGGCCCTTCTGACGACCAAAGCCCTTGGCTTCCGTTACGGTAATACCCTGTAGGCCGACCTCCTGAAGCGCTTCCTTCACTTCGTCGAGCTTGAAAGGCTTGATGATCGCTTCGATCTTTTTCATGAGAAAATTTCTCTCCGCTTCCCTCATTAAAGCAGGTCACTCCCGCTCGCCCAGTCTGATGCACGTAACGTGCCAGTTTGGATAGCGATTTTAGGAAAAACTCCCGATTTCCTGCGCTCCTGAGCCAAATCTTGCGCAATGCCGGGTAAAATACCAGCCCATTTGCGTGGAATTCTGTTATTTTCTTTCGGTATCTTGGTCGCAGTCGCATCTGCCGAAAAAGACGTGATGATTAAATATGCAGTTCCAAAAGAGCAAAAAATAGTCAATTGATTAATTTGTGTGCCGCTTGTCGCGGCCACTTGATGTGGTTTTCGGGATGCAAGTAATCTGCTTCGATAAGTGCATGGAAAATGAGCGTTACAGAAGCCTTTTGACGCCGGCGGCTATGGCCGCGGTCGATGCTGCCGCTGCAGCATCGGGGATCAATTCGTTTGGTCTCATGGAGATGGCTGGCTGCGCAGTTGCGGCCGCGGCTCTGAAACTTCATCCGGGCGCCCTTCGTTTCGTCGTTCTTTGCGGTCCGGGAAATAATGGCGGCGACGGTTACGTGGCTGCTCGCGCCCTGCAGGAGGCCGGCGCCAGTGTAGCACTTTATTACCTCGGCGATCCGGAGCGGCTGAAGGGGGATGCCGCAACAGCCCGTACTCTTTGTCATGTGACTGGATCGCCTCTGGCCAACTACGAGCCAGCTTCGGGCGACCTCGTCATTGATGCCATCTTCGGGGCAGGGCTTGCGCGCGATGTCCCGCAAGAGGTCGCGCATATCATCGCCGCGGTCGAAAGCGCCGGCGTACCGGTCATCGCCGTGGATCTTCCGTCAGGTCTCGACGGTCGGACGGGCAGGGTGCTGGGCGCAGCCTTCCGGGCCAGCCATACCGTGACTTTCATGACCCGGAAGCCGGGTCATCTTCTGCTGCCGGGACGGCAGTTGTGTGGTGAAGTCGAGGTCTATGACATCGGCATTCCCTGGCGCATTGTCAGCCAGCATGCGGATGGCGTGTCGGTGAACACTCCCTCGGCCTGGGTTTCGGTGCTTCCCTCTCTCTCGGCGGATGCCCACAAATTCCGGCGCGGTCATCTCACCGTCTTCTCTGGTCCGGCGACGGCTACGGGTGCCGCGCGGCTCTCGGCCGAGGCGGGATTGAAGAGCGGGGCGGGGCTCGTGACGCTCGCCTCTCCGGTGGAGGCGCTCGCTGTAAATGCCGCGCATTCCACGGCCGTCATGCTGAAACCGGTGGAGGATGACGCCGCATTGGCGGAATATCTCGCCGACGAACGGCGCACCGCCTTCGTGCTTGGCCCCGGTTTCGGCGTTGGAGTGAAAGCCCGCAGCTTCGCGCTCACGCTGTGTAACCGTCGGCTGGTGCTGGATGCCGATGGCATCACCTCGTTTCGCGAGGAACCGCAGGCGCTGTTCGGGGCGTTCGAAAGCGGCGAGACCCGGCTTGTCCTCACGCCGCATGAAGGCGAGTTTGGGCGCCTCTTTCCGGATATCGTTGTCGATGCGGATCTGAGCAAGATCGATATGGCGATTGCCGCGGCGAAGCGGGCCAAAGCCGTGATCGTTTACAAGGGGGCCGACACGGTGATTGCCGGCCCCGATGGCCGGGCGTTGGTCAACGAGAATGCGCCGCCATGGCTTGCCACCGCAGGTTCAGGGGACGTGCTGGCGGGCATCATTGGCGGGCTGATGGCCCAGGGCGTTCAAGCTTTCGAGGCCGCTGCAGCCGGTGTCTGGCTGCACGGGGAGGCCGCAGGCCGGGCTGGGCAGGGGATGACTGCCGAAGATCTTCTCGCGGCGGTGCAGCCGCTACAATAGCCGGCTGTGCCTCAGCAGACCTTCCTCCTCGAGCAGCGGATAGGCGATCGAGGCGAACAGCGAGTTGATTTCCTTGAGGTCGCGCATGGTGTCGATGTGCAGGGAACTCGATTCGAAGCTGGCGGCATTGCCGCTGCGCAGGCGCTGAAGATGCTGCTCCTCGCTGGTGCGCACGAGGTTGCGCACGGCTTCTTTCCGGTCGACCAGCTGGCGCGCATGTTCGATGTCGCGATTGACGAGAAGGTTGAAGGCGAGGCGAGCGTTCTTCACCACTTCGATATGCATTGCAGAGAGTTCCGTCCATCCTTCGGCTGAAAAGGCAGTGTTTCGGTCGTGTTTCTTGCGGGCGCGGGTCAGCATGTTCTGCGAGATGATGTCGGCTGCCTGCTCGATCTTGATCGTGGCGCCAAGCAGGTTCTGGCATTGCGCGGCCGATTGTTCGTCCAATGCCGTTTGCGAAATGCGCGCGAGGTAGAACTTGATGTCGCGATGGATCGTGTCGATCTCGTCGTCGAGTGCTTCGATCCGTTGCATCTTCTTCGGATCCCAACGCTCATAGAGTTCGAAGATCCAGTTCAGCATGACCTCCGTCTTTTCGCAAACGGTCAGGACCTCACGGGTGGCATTGCTGATGGCCTGCCTCGGATTGGCAAGGTCGGCCGGATTGAGCGCAGAAAGCCGCGTCTGCTCGTCGGTCTTGGCTGCGGGCGCCACAAGCAGCCCTTCCAGTCCCTTCGCCACGATGCCACTGAACGGCAGGCCAAAGATCAGCACTGCGGCGTTGATGGCAAGATGCACGTAGACGACCGCATCACCCGGCTGGCTCGAAAAGCGCTCGGGATGGAGGATCAGGGCATATTGCAGCGCCAGCGCGACGAGCGTTCCCAGCCCGCGGATCGCCACATTGCCAAGCGGCACGACACGAGCGCTTCTTTCAGCATTTTTCGTCAGGATGGCGCCGATCACGGCGGCACCGAAATTCGCGCCCAGCACCAGCGGAATGATCAGCGGTGGCGGCAGCAGATGCTTGTCTGCGAGCGAGGCGAAAAGCAGGATCGTCGCGACGCTGGAATGAAAAGCCCAGGCTAGCAGCGCCGCAAGCAGGAAGGCAGTGATCCAGTCGCGCGAGAGGTAGTTGAAGATGATCGGCAGGATCTCGCTGCTGCGCAACGGTTCCGAGGATTCTCCGATCAGGCGGAGCGAAAGCAGCAGCAGACCAAGGCCGAAGAGGATGCGGCCTGCCTGACGCCAGTCGCGCGCCTCCGAAGCACGAAAGGCAATCGTGCCCATCAGCAGCAGGATCGGGATCAGCAGGGAAAGATCGTAGCGCAGGACCCTGACCACGAAGGCCGAACCAAGATCCGCACCGAGCAGTGTGGCGATGCCAATGGCCGAGCTGACATAGCCGCCGGCCACGAAGGAGGAGATGATCAGCGCGACAGCGGTCGCGCTCTGCAGCGCGATGGCGAAGAAAAAGCCGGCAACGGCTGCAGTGACACGGTTGCCGAGCGCAAGCCGCAACTTCTCCTTGAGGACATTGCCATAGGCACGCTCGATACCCGTTCGCACCATTCGCGTCGCCCACAAAAGCAGGGCGACCGCGCCGGCAAGATTGATGAAAACGGCAATGCCCGACATGATACCTCAATGACAGAAGCGGCAGCTGAAGACGCACCGGCGACTCGGCCAAAGAACGCGAGTTTCAACCGTTTCACGGTGAATGTGATCGTCTCTGCGACTGAACCTAGTCCAGATTCGCCATTGTCACAATTTGCCGCCGATTGGTGGCGATCAAGGCTTTAGCTTACTTTGGATTGCAGCAGGCGCGCGCCATTCGGAGCGTTCACCTTGCCGCCGGTGATGAAGAAGGCGAAGACATCGCACGGTTTCTTTTCGACCTTCCGCTCCGGCGCGATCAACGGCAGATCGCCGGGAACGCTACCTTCCGCATAGGCTCTGAAACGCCTTGCCCATTCGTCGATTTCTTTTTCAGGATAACAGCTTGGCGTTTCGTCCGTTCCTTTCTGGAGACGGGAATAGACGAAATCCGCGGTGATATCCGGAAACATCGGATAGTCGTGATGGTCGGCGCAGACGGCTGCGACATTGTACTTCGCCAGCAGTTCGACAAACTCCGGAGTACGGAAACTGTCATGCCGCGGTTCCACCACATGGCGGAGCGTAATTCCATCCTGCGTCTTGGGCAGGAGCGAGAGGAAGGCCTCGAAATCCTCCGGCTCGAACTTCTTCGTACCCATGAATTGCCAGAGGATCGGCCCGAGATGCTTGCCGAGTTCGGTGATGCCCTGGGTGAGGAATTTCTCGATGGAAGGTCCGGCCTCAGCAAGCACCTTGCGATTGGTGCAGAAACGGCTCGCCTTGAGCGAGAAGACGAAATCCTCCGGCACCTCGGAAGCCCATTTCGCAAAGGTCGCGGGCTTCTGGCTGGAATAATAGGTGCCGTTCACCTCGATCGCCGTAAGCTGGCGGCTCGCATATTCGAGCTGCCGTTTCTTTGCGAGGTCGGATGGATAAAAGGTGCCTTCCCACGGATCGAAGGTCCAGCCACCGATCCCGGTGCGGATTGTTCCTGCCGACATGCCTGTCCTCCTCCCTCGTGTTGTCCTTACTCCGCCGCCTGGCGCTTTTTCACTGGGCGGCGTTCCAGCAGCTCCTTGAGGAACTGGCCGGTATAGGATTTTTCTGCCTTCACCACGTCTTCCGGCGTGCCCTCGGCAACGATGGTGCCACCGCCGTCGCCGCCCTCGGGGCCGAAATCGATGATCCAGTCTGCGGTCTTTATAACCTCGAGATTATGCTCGATGACCACGACCGAATTGCCCTGGTTGACCAGTTCCTGCAGCATTTCCAGAAGCTTGGCGACATCGTGGAAATGCAGGCCAGTGGTCGGCTCATCGAGAATATAGAGCGTGCGGCCGGTCGAGCGCTTCGACAGTTCCTTGGCAAGCTTGACGCGTTGCGCCTCACCGCCGGAAAGCGTGTTCGCCTGCTGGCCGACCTTGATGTAGCCGAGACCGACATCGAAGAGCGCCTGCAGCTTGTCGCGTACTGCCGGGACGGCGGAGAAGAATTCGACGCCTTCCTCCACCGTCATGTCGAGCACGTCGGCAATCGACTTGCCCTTGAACAGCACGTCGAGGGTCTCGCGATTGTAGCGCTTGCCGTGGCAGACATCACAGGTGACGTAGACGTCGGGCAGGAAGTGCATCTCGATCTTGATGACGCCGTCGCCCTGGCAGGCCTCGCAGCGGCCACCCTTGACGTTGAAGGAGAAACGGCCCGGCTGGTAGCCACGCGTCTTCGCCTCGGGAAGACCCGCGAACCAGTCGCGGATCGGCGTGAAGGCGCCGGTATAGGTCGCCGGGTTTGAGCGTGGCGTGCGGCCGATCGGCGATTGGTCGATGTCGATCACCTTGTCGATGAATTCGAAACCGTCGATCCGCTCGTGTTCGGCCGGGTTTTCGCGCGCGCCCATGACGCGGCGTGCTGCCGACTTGTAGAGCGTCTCGATCAGGAAGGTCGACTTGCCGCCGCCCGAAACGCCTGTCACGGCGGTGAAGACACCGAGCGGGATGGAGGCCGTAACGTTCTTGAGGTTGTTGCCCTTGGCGCCGACCACCTTGATCTGCTGGCCCTTCTTCGGCTTGCGCCGCTTTTCAGGCACAGCAACCCCGAGTTCGCCGGTAAGATACTTGCCGGTTAGCGAATTCGGATTGGCCATGATCTCCGATGGCGACCCTTCGGCCACCACCTGACCGCCATGGATGCCGGCGGCCGGTCCGATATCGACGACATAGTCGGCCGTCAGGATCGCGTCCTCATCATGTTCGACGACGATCACCGTATTGCCGATGTCGCGCAGATGCTTCAGCGTATCGAGCAGCCGGGCATTGTCGCGCTGGTGAAGACCGATCGACGGTTCGTCGAGCACGTAGAGAACGCCTGTTAGCCCCGAGCCGATTTGAGACGCCAGCCGGATGCGCTGGCTCTCGCCCCCGGACAGCGTGCCGGAATTACGCGACAGGCTGAGATAGTCGAGGCCGACATCATTGAGGAAGCGCAGCCGTTCGCGGATTTCCTTCAGGATACGGACAGCAATTTCGTTCTGCTTATCGGTAAGCTTGGCGGGCAGCGCCTCGAACCAGCCGCCGGCGATACGGATCGCCATGTCGGTCACCTGGCCGATATGCAGACCGTTGATTTTGACCGCAAGCGCTTCAGGCTTCAGACGGAATCCTGCGCAGGCCGGGCAGGGGGCCGCCGACATGAAGCGTTCGATTTCCTCGCGCGCCCACGCGCTGTCGGTTTCCTTCCAGCGGCGCTCGAGATTGGGAACAATGCCCTCGAAAGTTTTTGTCGTAGAATAGGAGCGTGCTCCGTCGGCGTAGTGGAACTCGATCTTTTCGTCCGTGCCGTGAAGAATGGCCTTCTGGGCAGCTGCGTTCAGATCGGACCATTTGCTGGAAAGCTTGAAGCCATAGGCCTTGCCCAGCGCTTCCAGCGTCTGGTTGTAGTAGGGCGACGACGACTTCGCCCAGGGCGCGATTGCCCCGTCGTTGAGCCGCCGGTTGATTTCCGGCACGATCAGCGCTTCATCGATCTTCTGCTGCGAACCCAGACCGTCGCAGGTCGGGCAGGCGCCGAAGGGATTGTTGAAGGAGAACAGCCGCGGCTCGATTTCCGGTATGGTGAAGCCGGAAACGGGGCAGGCGAACTTCTCCGAGAACAGCACCCGCTCATGGGTTTCGTTCAGCGACTTGTTGGCCGACCCGCCAGCCGCAGTTTCTTCCGGCGGCAGCGGCTTGTCGGCGAATTCGGCAACCGCCAGCCCGTCGGCGAGCTTCAGGCAGGTCTCCAGGCTGTCCGCGAGGCGGGCGGCGATATCCGGTCGCACCACGACACGGTCGACAACGACGTCGATATCGTGCTTGTATTTCTTGTCCAGCGCTGGAACATCAGCGATTTCATAGAACTGCCCATCGACCTTGACGCGCTGGAAGCCCTTCTTCATCAGTTCGGCGAGTTCCTTCTTGTACTCGCCCTTTCGTCCGCGGATCATCGGCGCCAGAATATAAAGACGGGTGCCTTCCTCGAAGGCAACGATGCGGTCGACCATCTGCGACACGGTTTGGCTCTCGATCGGCAGGCCGGTCGCCGGCGAATAGGGAACCCCGACACGCGCAAAGAGGAGGCGCATATAGTCGTAGATCTCGGTCACAGTACCGACGGTCGAGCGCGGATTGCGCGAGGTCGTCTTCTGTTCGATGGAAATCGCGGGCGACAGGCCGTCGATCTGGTCGACATCCGGCTTCTGCATCATCTCGAGGAACTGGCGTGCATAGGCCGAAAGGCTTTCGACATAGCGGCGCTGTCCCTCCGCATAGATGGTGTCGAAGGCAAGCGATGACTTGCCAGAACCGGACAGGCCGGTCATGACAATCAGGCTGTTGCGCGGCAGATCAAGGTCGATCCCCTTGAGATTATGTTCGCGCGCGCCGCGGATGGAGATGCTCTTCAGTTCGCTCATGGACAAGGCTCGGATGGAAAAGGGTCTCTCGGGAGGAGAGCAGTCCTTATTTAGTGATCTGTCGGCCCCTGTCGAGGCGGAAGGATGTTTTGTTGGCCGTAATGCGATTCTATTGACACCATCCTAGTGATTAATTAGAACAAACAAAGAACATTTTCGTTGTGGATTACAGAGGATGACAACTCATTCGCGCCTTCGGATGGGATAAGGTAAAAATCGACTAGGTTTTCGGACGCCGCTTGAGCGGCAGCAAGGTGAGTAATATGGCTGGTAGCGTCAACAAGGTAATTTTGATCGGCAATCTCGGGGCTGACCCGGAAATCCGCCGTACCCAGGACGGTCGACCGATTGCCAACCTGCGCATCGCGACGTCGGAAAGCTGGCGCGACCGCAATTCCGGCGAACGCAAGGAAAAGACCGAGTGGCACACCGTGGTGATCTTCAATGAAGGTCTCTGCAAGGTGGCTGAACAGTATCTGCGCAAGGGCTCGACGGTCTATATCGAAGGCCAGCTTCAGACCCGCAAGTGGCAGGACCAGAGCGGTCAGGATCGCTATTCGACCGAGGTGGTGCTGCAAGGCTTCAATGCGAACCTGACCATGCTCGGCGGTCGCGGCGAAGGCGGCGGGCAGGGCGCTTCCCGCGGTGGTGATTTCGGTGGCGGCGGTTATGGGGACGACTACGGCTCTCCCGCTCCCTCGCGCGGCGGCGCATCCGGCTCCGGCGGTCGCGGCGGTGCGAGCGCACCGTCCGGCGGTGGCTTCTCCCGTGACATGGACGATGACATCCCGTTCTGAGGCACGCTGCCATCCGGCAGAGTTTCGTCTGTAGAATTGAAGGGCCGCTTCACGATGATATCGTGGGCGGCTCTTTTGCATGGCGAGGTGTTTGTTCCTGCGAGAAGGCGGTAGAGACCCGCCGGAGCGCCTTGTGGGTCTGCTGATTGTCGCTCAGGTGCGTGACGTGTGGCCTGGAGGTGGTTCAGACGCCGAAGGCCGATTTCACGCCGTCAACCACGAACTGCACCGAAAGGGCCGCCAGAAGCACGCCGAGAAGGCGGGTGAGAAGTGCGCGGCCGGTGACGCCGAGGAAGCGATTGAGCGGTTCGGCGAGGCTGAGTGCCAGCAGAACCAGCGCAAGGCAGACCCCGATGACGCCGATCAGTTGCGCCTTGCCGGCAATGCCTTCCATCGTGCCGGCGATCAGCACGGTGGCCGATATCGCACCCGGTCCGGCGATCAGCGGAATGGCCAGCGGAAAGACGGCGAGATTGTGGATGTGGTCCTTGGTGATGGCGTTGTCGGTGGTCTTCTCTTTGCGTTCGTTGCGCTTCTCGAAGATCATTTCGAACGCGATGGCGAAGAGCATCAGCCCGCCGGCTATGCGGAATGCGCCCATGGAAATGCCGAGCGCTGCAAGGATGCCCGCGCCGAAGAGGGCGAAGACCGCAAGGATGGCAAAGGCTATGACGGAACCGCGCACGGCCACCTGCCGGCGTTGCGCCGTGCTCATGCCCTGGGTCATAGCGAGGAACAGCGGGGCGAGTCCCGGCGGGTCTACAGTCACCAGAAGGGTGGTGAATGCGTTGATCATCGCGTCTGCGCCAGCCATCTCGTCCCCCGTTTTCCGGCGATTTAAATGCGAGCCTGCCCCGCTTGGCAAGCGATACGGCAAGTTCTTGATCGTTTTGCCTTTCCACCGCCGCAAAAGCTGTTCAAAACCCGGGGCGAAATTGGCGCTTCTGTGCCCTTTCGGCTATAAACTCTCCAGTGATTCCGAACAGAGATCGTGACCTGATTTGACTGAGCAAAGCACTCCCGGCGGCGGCAAGTTCCCGCAAGGCATCGAGCCGATTTCCATCATGGAAGAAATGCAGCGGTCGTATCTCGACTACGCGATGAGCGTAATCGTGAGCCGCGCGCTCCCCGATGTCCGAGACGGACTGAAGCCGGTACATCGTCGTATTCTCTTCTCCATGAGCGAGATGGGGGTCGACTGGAACAAGAAATACGTGAAGTCGGCCCGCGTTACCGGCGACGTGATGGGTAAATACCATCCGCACGGCGATGCCGCGATCTATGACGCGCTCGCGCGTATGGCGCAGGACTGGTCGCTCCGCCTGCCGCTGATCGATGGTCAGGGCAACTTCGGCTCTGTCGACGGCGACCCGCCGGCAGCCCAGCGTTACACGGAATGCCGTCTGGAGAAGGCCGCTCACGCCCTTCTCGATGACCTCGACAAGGAAACCATCGATTTCCGCGAGAACTATGACGGCACCTTGCAGGAGCCGGTCGTCGTTCCCGCCAAGTTCCCGAACCTGCTCGTCAACGGCGCAGGCGGCATCGCTGTCGGTATGGCGACAAACATTCCGCCGCACAACCTTTCTGAAGTCGTCGACGGCTGTATTGCGGTCATCGACAACCCGGCGATCGAACTACCCGAACTGATGGAAATCATTCCGGGACCGGACTTCCCGACCGGCGCTCTGATCCTCGGTCGCTCCGGCATCCGGTCGGCCTATGAGACTGGCCGCGGTTCCGTCATCATGCGTGGCGTTGCGCGCATCGAACCGATGCGCGGCGATCGCGAGCAGATCATCATCAGCGAAATTCCCTATCAGGTGAACAAGGCGACGATGATCGAGAAGATGGCCGAACTGGTGCGCGACAAGCGCATCGAGGGCATCTCCGACCTGCGCGACGAATCCGACCGCGAAGGCTACCGCGTTGTCATCGAACTCAAGCGTGACGCCAATGCCGATGTCATCCTGAACCAACTCTATCGTTACACCCCGCTGCAGACTTCTTTCGGTTGCAACATGGTGGCGCTGAATGGCGGCAAGCCGGAACAGCTCTCGCTGCTCGACATGCTGCGCGCCTTCGTTGCCTTCCGCGAGGATGTTGTTAGCCGGCGAACGAAATATCTTCTGCGCAAGGCGCGTGACCGTGCCCACGTCTTGGTCGGTCTCGCGATTGCGGTTGCCAACATCGACGAAGTCATAAGCCTTATTCGTCGCGCACCGGATCCGCAGACGGCGCGCGAGCAGTTGATGGAGCGCCGCTGGCCTGCCCATGATGTGGACGCGCTGATCCGACTGATCGACGATCCGCGTCACCGCATTAACGAGGACAATACCTACAACCTCTCGGAAGAGCAGGCCCGTGCCATCCTCGAACTGCGTCTGGCCCGCCTGACGGCCCTCGGCCGCGACGAAATCGACGAGGAACTCAACAAGATCGGCGCGGAAATCTCGGATTATCTCGATATCCTGTCTTCGCGCATTCGCATCCAGACCATCGTCAAGGAAGAGCTTGCCGCGGTACGCGACGAGTTCGGCACACCGCGCCGTACCCAGATCATCGACGGCGGTCTGGAGATGGACGACGAGGATCTGATCGCGCGCGAAGACATGGTCGTAACGGTTTCTCACCTCGGCTACATCAAGCGCGTACCGCTGACGACCTATCGCGCCCAGCGTCGCGGCGGCAAGGGCCGTTCCGGCATGGCGACCCGCGACGAGGATTTTGTTACCCGGCTATTCGTTGCCAACACGCACACACCGGTTCTGTTCTTCTCTTCGCGCGGCATCGTCTACAAGGAGAAAGTCTGGCGTCTGCCGATCGGTACGCCGACGTCGCGCGGCAAGGCGCTTATCAACATGCTGCCGCTGGAGCCGGGCGAACGTATCACGACCATCATGCCGCTGCCCGAGGACGAGAGCACCTGGGACAATCTCGACGTGATGTTCTCGACCACGCGCGGTACGGTGCGCCGTAACAAGCTGTCCGACTTCGTGCAGGTCAACCGCAACGGCAAGATTGCCATGAAGCTCGAGGAAGAGGGTGATGAGATCCTCTCCGTCGAGACCTGCACGGCGCCGAACCATGATTTGGGTATCCCCGGTGACGACGTCCTGCTGACGACCGCGCTTGGCCAGGCGATCCGCTTCCCTGTCGATGAAGTCCGCGTGTTCGCGGGCCGCAATTCGATCGGTGTCCGCGGCATTTCGCTGGCCGATGGTGACCGCATCATCTCGATGACCATCGTCAGCCACGTCGATGCAGAGCCGTGGGAGCGTGCCGCCTATCTGAAGCGCTCGGCCGCCGAACGCCGCGCTGCCGGCGTCGATGAAGAGGATATCGCTCTCGTTGGCGAGGAAGTGGTGGAAGAAGGGCAATTGTCCGATGAACGCTACGAATACCTCAAGGAGCGTGAACAGTTCGTGCTGACCGTTTCCGTAAAGGGATATGGCAAGCGTTCATCCTCTTACGACTTCCGTACCTCGGGTCGCGGCGGCAAGGGCATCCGTGCCACCGACACGTCGAAGACTTCGGAAATCGGCGAACAGGTCGCGGCTTTCCCGGTCGACGAAAAGGACCAGATCATGCTGGTCTCCGATGGCGGTCAGTTGATCCGCGTTCCGGTGGACGGCATCCGCATCGCGAGCCGTGCCACCAAGGGCGTTACCATCTTCTCTACCGCCAAGGACGAGAAGGTCGTTTCCGTCGAACGGATTTCGGAACCGGAATCCGATGAGGAAGACGATGCGGTGCTCGGTGAGGAAACGGATGCCGTGACCGAGGCGTCTGATGGCTCTCCGGATGGCTCCGAGGAATAGGGAGCTTCACGAATATAAAGAAAAAGCCCGCTGGATAATCCGGCGGGCTTTTTCTTTGGAGGTCTGTGAAACTTTTCGCGCCGCTCGTGTGGATCCGACCGGCTTTTGTCGGCGAGACAGGTCTCGCCGGATCAGAACGCCCTGTGGCGTTCGATCAGGGCCTTGTAGTCATCACTCTCGCGCCGAAGCGCGGAGATCGTCGAGGCGACCGAGGCAACGAACATGCCGCTGATCAAGGCAGCAAGTACTGTCAGTGTTATGAACATGGACTTCCTTTCTTTTCCGCGGCGGTTGAACGTTTAGCGCGAATGTTTTTATTTCGGATTAATGGCCGAAGGTGTGGTAGCGCGCCGTCATCGGCGGGCCGAACTGGCCCTTGCTGTTGTCAGCCATGTAGAAGGTCATGGAGGTGGCAACCATTGCCGTCATCATCAACATCCAGACCACATTGATCAGGGTTACTTTGTCGGGCATAGTCGTGATCCTTTCGAAAACGGCATATTTGCCGTGAAAATGCGCTGGCGGATTATTGGTTCCGTAGCGACTGGACGCTGTTAATAGAGAGGTGCATCTGAAACGCGCCTTAACGGCCCGTTCATCTGGCGTTCATCTTCCCTGCTGCCGGTCGAGGAGGCTTCGCCGGTGGCCAGAAAGGCCCGGACGAGAAGAACTGCCATTTCCAGGAGGTAGGAGATGGCGATTGCGAGGATAGACAGGACAGCGAGCATGAAAGGGCCTCAGGTGGGCTGGTTCCGGTGAACCAGCATGGCCACTATGGACCCGACCTGCTGAAGCGCCCTTGAATGCTCCATTCAGCGGTTGTTCATCTTTCCGGCGCGGCTTAGAAGCGCTGAAGCGAGGGGCCAAATCACTTGCGGCGGGCGCTCTTCCATGACAAAAGGCGACGACACAACCATCGGGCTGCCATGACGACTGCTTTTTATCCAGGTTCCTTCGATCCGATGACCAATGGTCACCTCGACGTGCTGGTCCAGTCGTTGAACGTCGTCTCCAGGGTGATCGTGGCGATCGGCATTCATCCTGGAAAGACACCGCTGTTCAGCTACGATGAACGCGCCGAATTGATCCGCCGTTCGCTGGCGGAAGCGCTTCCCGGACGCGCGTCGGATATCGACGTGGTTTCTTTCGACAATCTTGCAGTGGATGCGGCGCGTACCAATGGTGCAACATTGCTGTTGCGCGGCCTGCGCGACGGAACAGATCTCGATTATGAGATGCAGATGGCCGGCATGAACTATCAGATGGCGCCGGACCTTCAGACCATTTTCCTGCCTGCCGGAACCGCCTCGCGGCCTATTACCGCCACATTGGTTCGCCAGATCGCCGCAATGGGGGGCGATGTCAGTGCTTTTGTGCCGCCGGCGGTGCTGGCCGCCCTGAAATCGAAGCTCGGCCGCTGAGGCCTTTTCTTGTTTTAGTCTTTGGAGTGATCATGAAACTCTTTCGTATTGCTGCCGCGCTCGTCGTGGCCTTCGCGACCGCGGGTTCGGTGCGTGCCGCATCCAACGACGACTATCTGACTATCCAGCTCAAGGACGGTCCGGTTGTCATCGAACTGCTGCCGGATGTTGCGCCGAAGCATGTTGCGCAGATCAAGGAACTGGCGAAGAAAGGCGAATACGACAACGTCGCCTTCCATCGCGTGATCGATGGCTTCATGGCCCAGACCGGTGATGTCCAGTACGGCGACATGAACGACGGTTACGATCCGAAGCTTGCCGGCACCGGCGGTTCCAGCCTGCCGGATCTTCCGGCCGAGTTCTCGGGCGTTCCCTTCGAGCGCGGTACCATCGGCATGGCGCGCGCTCAGGACCCGAACTCTGCCAATTCGCAATTCTTCATTATGTTCGCCGAAGGCGGCTTCCTGAATGGCCAGTACACGGTCGTCGGCAAGGTCGTGGCGGGCATGGAATATGTCGACAAGATCAAGCGTGGCCAGGGCGGAAACGGCGAAGTTTCCGATCCGGATCGCATGATCAAGGTAACTGTCGGCAGAAACTGAGGGCTGAGGCCCGCAAACAGGGAGTAAGACTATGGCCGAGATCAAGGATCCGGAAAACACCATCATCATGGAAACCACGAAGGGTCGTGTCGTGATTTCACTTTTCCCGGACCTGGCTCCCGGCCATGTCGCGCGGATCAAGGAACTGTCGCGCGAGGGCGCCTATGACGGCGTTGTCTTCCACCGCGTCATCGAGGACTTCATGGCCCAGACGGGCGACGTGCAGTTCGGCAAGCAGGGTGGCGACAGCTTCAACCCGGCACGCGCCGGTATGGGCGGTTCTTCCAAGCCGGACCTGAAGGCCGAATTCTCCGCCACCTCGCATGTGCGCGGCACCTGCTCCATGGCCCGTTCGCAGAACCCAAACTCGGCAAACTCGCAGTTCTTCATCTGCTTCACCGATGCGCCGTGGCTGAACAAGCAGTATTCGGTCTGGGGCCAGGTCATCGAAGGCATGGAAGTCATCGACCAGATCAAGCGCGGCGAGCCCGTGCGCGATCCCGACTCCATCGTTTCGATGAAGGTCGCTGCCGACGCCTGATCGTCCGGGAAAATGGAACCCGCCCCGGCGCTTTGCGCCCGGGCGGGTTTTCGCGTTTGATGAAATGATGTTGCCATGCGTGTAGACGACTTCGACTTCGATCTTCCGGAAGAAAGCATTGCACTGAGGCCCGCAAGCCCGCGTGACCACGCGCGCCTGCTGGTTGTGCGTCCCGACGGCGTCCCCATGTTGGAAGACCGGAACGTCTATGACCTGCCCGCTTTCCTGAGGCCGGGCGACGCTCTGGTCTTCAACGACACCAAGGTCATACCGGCCCAACTCGAAGGCGTCCGTTTGCGGGAAGGGGCGGAACGCACTCCGGTTTCCTGCACCCTGCATATGCGTGTCGCGGCCAATCGCTGGCGGGCGTTTGCCCGTCCCGGCAAGCGCATCAAGGCCGGCGACCGCATCGAATTCGGCCATTCCGGAGAAACCTGCCTGCTCGGTACGCTGGCGGCGACCGTGGCGGAGAAGGGCGAAGCCGGCGAAATCGAACTGGCTTTCGACCTGTCGGGGCCGGACCTTGACCAGGCCATCGCTTCCGTCGGCCATATTCCGCTGCCGCCCTACATCGCCGCCAAGCGGCCGGAAGACAGTCAGGACCGCAAGGACTACCAGACCATCTATGCGCGGGAAGAGGGGGCCGTCGCAGCCCCGACCGCTGGGCTGCATTTCACGCCCGCACTCTTCGAAAAGCTCGATGCCGCCGGCGTCGAACGGCATTTCGTGACCCTTCACGTCGGGGCGGGTACCTTCCTGCCGGTCAAGGCTGATGATACCGCCGACCACAAAATGCATCACGAAATTGGTTATGTTTCCGCCGGGACCGCCGGCGCACTCAATGCCGTAAAGGCGAGGGGCGGGCGCATCGTCTGCGTCGGCACCACATCGCTCCGGTTGCTGGAAAGCGCAACGACCGAGGCGGGCGAGGTTCTGGCCTGGTCCGGCGCGACTGATATCTTCATCACGCCGGGCTATCGATTCCGAGCTGCCGATATCCTGATGACCAATTTCCACCTGCCGCGTTCGACGCTGTTCATGCTGGTGTCGGCCTTTGCCGGCCTCGATACCATGCGGGCCGCCTATACCCACGCCATCGAAACCGGCTACCGTTTTTATTCCTACGGCGATTCCAGCCTGCTGTTCCGGAAAGATCCCTGAACCGATGCACGAAAAGTTCCAGTTCACCCTCAAGGCCACATCCGGCAAGGCTCGCCTCGGCGAGGTCGCCATGCCGCGCGGCGTGATCCGCACGCCCGCCTTCATGCCGGTCGGCACGGTCGGCACCGTCAAGGCCATGTATCTCGATCAGGTCAGGGAAGGGGGCGCCGACATCATTCTTGGCAACACCTATCACCTGATGCTCAGGCCCGGTCCGGAGCGCGTCGCTCGTCTAGGCGGCCTGCACGAACTGATCCGCTGGCCGCATCCGATCCTGACCGACAGCGGCGGCTTTCAGGTCATGTCGCTGTCGGGCCTGCGCAAGCTCGACGAACAGGGCGTGACCTTCAAGAGCCATGTCGATGGTTCGACCCATCACATGTCGCCGGAACGCTCGATCGAGATCCAGGGACTGCTGGACAGCGACATTCAGATGCAGCTCGACGAATGCGTCGCTCTTCCCGCTGAGCCGAAGGAAATCGAGCGGGCCATGGAAATGTCCCTGCGCTGGGCCGAGCGTTGCCGCGTTGCCTTCGGCGAGCAGCCGGGCAAGGCGATGTTCGGCATCGTCCAGGGCGGCGACGTTCCCGAACTGCGCGTCCGGTCGGCCGAAGGTTTGAAACAGCTCGATCTCAAGGGCTATGCCGTCGGCGGTCTCGCTGTTGGTGAGCCGCAGGAGGTCATGCTGAAGATGCTCGACATCACGCTTCCCGTGCTGCCGACGGAAAAGCCGCGTTATCTCATGGGCGTCGGTACGCCCGATGACATCCTGAAGTCCGTCGCGCAGGGCATCGACATGTTCGACTGCGTGATGCCAACCCGCTCCGGTCGCCATGGACTCGCCTTCACCCGGCGTGGCAAGGTCAATATCCGCAATGCCCGTCATGCAGAAGATATGCGGCCGCTGGATGAGGAATCGAATTGCCCGGCCTCCCGCGATTATTCGCGCGCCTATCTCCATCATCTCGTCCGCTCCAACGAGGCGCTCGGCGGCATGCTGCTGTCGTGGAACAATCTTTCCTATTATCAGGAGCTGATGCAGGGCATCCGCAAGTCGATCGAGGAGGGGCGCTTTGCGGATTTCATGGCGGAGACCATGGAGATGTGGGCAAAGGGCGATATCGACGCCCGCTGAAATCGGATCGCGAAAAAGTGATCGTCGGGAGGCGGATAAAAAGCGCTTCCCGAACAATGGGTGGCGGGATTTTCACCTCATGAAAGCGGGGATTTAGACGGGTTGCGGGGGCTTGCCCGCAACCGCGGTTTGTGCGACGCAATGCACGCACATTCCGTGTTCGCCTCCCGTTTTCCGGTCCTCCCCCATGCCTATTCTCGCGCCGCCGGCGCTGATCTTCTTTTGCAATTCCGTCCTGTTCATTTCCCTGTTTACCCGCCTGCCGGGCATTCAGGCGTCGATGCAGGTGAACAAGGCGACGCTTGGTCTGGCGCTCCTCGGTGGGGCGCTTGGCACAGTTCTGGCTTTGCCGATTGCCGGCAAGATCAACAACTGGCTCTCCCCACGGCGTACCGCCGCTCTCAGCCTTATGATCCTCAGCTTCGTGATGCCGCTGCTGGCGATCGTGCCCTATGCCGGTTTCGTCGCCTGCTTCGTCTTCTTCGCCTTCATCCGCACCATGCTCGACGTGGCGCAGAACATGATTTCCACCGGCATCGAGCAATCGAGCGGCGTCAAGGTGTTGTCGCGCAGCCATGGTTTCTGGTCGGTTGGCCTGCTTCTGGGCACGATGGCCTCGAGCTGGGCCGCAGGGCAGGGCATAATGCCGGTCGGGCATCTCGCCGCAATCGGTGTCTTTGTCTTCGTCTGTGCGCTGGTGGTTCTCAGGATCACCCCGGAGATGAGCAGTTTGACCGCTGCCAGATCGAGCGGAAACACGCCGATCTTCATCCGGCCGACACGTGGCATTCTTCTGGTCGCGCTCATGCTGTTCGGGCTGGCCATCATCGAAGGCGCGATTTACGACTGGGGCATGTTTCTGATCCGCGAGCGCATCACGACAGATCCGGCAAGGGCAGGGCTGCTCTTCGCCTTCTTCACCATCGGCATGGGCGTAACCCGCCTTTCCGGTGACTGGTTGCGCGAGATCTTCCGCCCCTCGATCCTGCTGCGCGCCTCCGCCGTCTCTGTCGCGCTGGGGCTCGGCATCATCCTCAATTTCGAGAACGAGTGGCTTGCGGCCATCGCGCTGGCCTTGATCGGTTGCGGGGTTGCCTTCAATTATCCGCTGGCCGTCTCCACGGTCATTTCGATGCGCAGCGTCAACTCGCCGGCGGAGAATCTTGCGGCGCTGTCCATGGTGATGCTGATCGCGACCATCGGCATTCCGCCTTTACTCGGCAGTGTCGCCGAACTCTACGGAATCGCCACCAGCTTCGTGGCGATCCTGCCTCTGACGCTGCTTGCGTTCTTCATGGCGCCGGTGTCCGAGGGGCGGGGCCTTCAAAGAGATGAGAACGTCGGACAAGAGGCGCGATGAACGAGGGCGACGACACAGAGGCCGAGGCAACGGTTCCGACCCTGCGCATGCTGGCTTGGGTGAAGAATTCCGCGGCTTACCGTTTGTCGCGCAAGATGATGACCGAGCACGAGCTTTCGACCGCCATCGCTCGCAAGGCACGCCAGAAGTTTGAAGGCATTTCCGAAGCGCAGATCAAGGCGCTGTCGCTTGCCGCCGTGGAATTCGGCCGGCAGATGCGCGCGCTGGACGATCAATCCTATGCCGAGGTAAGGGTGCGTTCCTCGACGGCTGCCGGTAAATCGCGGCGTGTCATCGCGCGCAAGCTTGCGGAAAAGGGCGTTGACCGCGAGATCATCGCTGACGCGCTGGAGGACACCGACGATTTTCGAGCGGCGCTTGTCTTTGCGCGCAAGCGTGCCTTCGGACCGTTTCGTCGCGTGGAACTGGACGAGAAGCGCAAGGCGAAGGAATTTTCCGCTTTCGCCCGCAACGGCTTCAGCTTCGAATTCGGCAGCAGGATCATGAACATGTCGTTCGAGGAAGCCGAGGAGTTGCTGGCCGAGTTGCCATTGGGGTGAAAAGCCGGGGCAGGTGCTAGCATCGGCGAATAGGAAGCTTGGCGGGAAAGGTGTAGACCGTTTCCCAAGCATCGCGACAACCAGATTCGAGGATATTCCATGCCTGCGCCGAAAAACCATTTCAAACAGGCCCTCAAGGAAAATCGGACCCAGATCGGCTTCTGGCAGGCGCTCGCCAATCCCTATACCGTGGAGATATCCGCAGGCGTCGGATACGACTGGCTGCTGATCGATGGCGAGCATGCGCCGAACGATATCCCGTTGATGGTCTCCCAGCTTATGGCGATGAAGGGCTCCAGGAGCCATGCGGTGATCCGTCCGCCGATCGGAGAAACACGGATTATCAAGCAGTTGCTCGATATCGGCGCGCAGAGCCTGCTGGTGCCCATGGTTCACAGCAGGGAGCAGGCGGAAGCCATGGTACAGGCGGTCCGCTATCCGCCGCATGGCATACGCGGTGTCGGCGCGGCCATTGCCCGTGCCTCGGATTTCAACCGTATCGAGGATTACGTTCAGACCGCCAATGACGAGATCTGCCTGTTGCTGCAGGTGGAGAGCCGGGCAGGCCTTGCCGCGCTCGATGCCATTGCCGCAACTGAGGGTGTTGATGGCGTCTTTATCGGTCCGGCCGATCTGGCGGCCGATATGGGCTATCTTGGCAATCCCGGAGCGCCGGAGGTGCAGGAGGAGGTCGAAAAGGCAATCCTGAAGATTCAGTCGCACGGCAAGGCGGCGGGGATCCTGATCGGCGACCTCGGATTGTCGAAGCGTTATGTCGAACTCGGCGCGACCTTCGTGGCCATCGGCAATGACGTGACGCTCTTTGCAGAGGCCGCCGCAAAGCTGCTGGCCGATTTCCAGGTCATCGAGGCCGCCAAGGGCTCAGCCGGCGCCAAGGTCTACTAGGCAACCGTAAGTTTGCTTGCATTTTCAGGTGTCTGAACCCAAAAATTCACCGTCGGCAACCGCGGCCTTCGGTGGACCCGGTCGAAAAACGTCCGGGTCCCATCACATCCTATTTTGCGATATCGTCCGGACCGTTCAGGAAATCCGCCCAACAGACCGTCCGGATTCGAGAGGCGAGAATGTCAGGATACCGCTCCAATCATACAAACAAAAAATCGCATAAGATAGATTATGGAACTAAAATCCATAAATCGAACCAGATGCTTATAGTTGCGCACCCGCCGATTAGCTATCCGTCGATACCTTCATGAGGACCAGACCCGCAACGATCAGGACTGCCGCAAGGATGCGCATGGCGCTTGCCTGTTCGCCAAGCACGATGATTCCAACGAGAAACGCGCCGACGGCTCCGATGCCTGTCCAGATGGTATACGCCGTGCCGAGTGGCAGCGTTCGCATGGAAAACGACAGCAGCAGAATGCTGGCGCCCATCGCGACCGCCGTGACGGCCGTCGGCACCACGCGCGTAAAGCCCGCGGATTGCTTCATGAAATAAGCCCACACGACTTCAAGGACGCCGGCCGCAACAAGGATGATCCAGGCCAAGATTGCTCCCTCCGATGAAAGGAAGTTGTTTGAAATCAATGTGATCGGGGCGTATTCTCAGGCGCGTTCGACATTGACGCCTAAACGTCGACTTCAAATGTCATCTGGTCGTAGGCCGGCTCCACATGCGGTGGTGTTTCAGCCAGCACGGTCTCATAATCGAGCGGCACATGCATATGCGTAAGGATGGCGCGCGCGGGCTTCAGCCGCTCGATCCAGCCCAGTGCCTGTTCCAGCGAAAAATGGCTCGGATGATGCCGGTATTGCAGAGCGTCGATGATCAGGACCGAGAGCCCGTCGAGCCTTGCAACCGTCTCGTCCGGAAACGCGCTGACATCGCAGCAATAGGCAACGTCGCCGATCCTTAGGCCAAGCGAAATGATATCGCCGTGTTGCTGCACCAGTGGCTGCAGCCGAATGGCACCGCCCGCGCCGTTGATTTCGATCGGCCTATCCAGATCCTCGATCACGACTGGTTCTACGATTGGCGGATAATTGCTGCCATCAGGTGTTTCGAGGCAATAGCCGAAACCCAGGCGAATTCGCCGCATGGCTTCGGGTTCGGCATGGATCGGAATGCGCCTGTTGTGCGAAACGAAATATCCGCGAAGATCGTCGATCCCGTGCAAATGATCCGCATGGGCGTGAGTGTAGAAGACGGCGTCGATATGCTGAACCTTGGCAGCGATCATCTGTTCGCGAAAATCCGGGCCGGTATCGACCACCAGCGTCGTCATGCCACCGTCAGGACCGATCTGCTGGATCAGGAAGGACGCGCGGGTGCGCCGGTTGCGCGGGTTGTTCGGATCGCATGCGCCCCAGTCTCCGTTGATGCGCGGTACGCCCGGAGACGACGAGCAGCCAAGGATAGTGAAGCGCTGCCGATAACTCATGCAAGCCTCGGCATCTTGGAGAAGATGCGGAATGCATTGTCGGTCGTGATCCGGGCCATCTCTTCGAAGCTGACGCCCATGGTTTCAGCCAGCACTTCGGCGGTATTGACCACGTATGAAGGCTCGTTGCGCTTTCCGCGCCAGCGCTTCGGCGCGAGATATGGCGCGTCGGTTTCTACCAGGAGCCGGTCGAGCGGCAGGCCTCTGGCGATATCGCGCAACTCGGTCGACTTCGGGAAGGTCAGGATGCCCGAGAACGAGACGTAGCCGCCGAGTTCTATGCCGGTCTTTGCCAGCGCCTCGCCGGAGGAAAAGCAATGCAGGATGAAGGGGAAGGCCCCCTTCCCTGTTTCTTCCGTCAGGATGGCTGCCATGTCGTCATCGGCGCTGCGGCTGTGGATCACCAATGGCAATCCGGTTTCACGCGCGGCCGCGATATGGCGCAGAAGCCCGGTCTTCTGGTCTTCGGGCTTCTGGGTGTCGTAGAAATAATCGAGTCCCGCTTCACCGATTGCCACGACCTTCGGATGGGCCGAAAGCCGCACCAGATCCTCGGTGGTGATATCCAGTTCTTCGTCGGCATTGTTCGGATGGGTTCCGACCGAGCAGAACACGGTCGGAAAACGCTCGCTTAGCGCCAGCAGCGTGTCGAGTTTCCTGACACGGGTCGAGATCGTCACCATCTGAGCGACGCCGGCTGCGTGAGCCCGCGCGACCAGTTCGTCGCGCTCGGATTCGAAGTCGGCAAAGTCGAGATGGCAATGGGTATCGATCAGCATGGCGGTCAGGCCTTCGCGTCCGTTTCAGGCGCCACATAGCGCGGGAAGACCGGCGTCGGTGCATCGAGCACGGTGCCGGGCGTCAGACGACCAGCCTCGCCAAGGAAGGCGAAGCTGCGCTTGTCTTCCGGCACGGCGACGAGATCCAGCAGCTTGGCCGAGGAGGCCGGCATGATCGGCTGGAACAGGATGGCGATCTGGCGCACCACTTCGGCCGTGACGTAGAGCACGGTCGCCATGCGGGCCGTATCGGTCTTGCGCAGAACCCAGGGCTCCTGAGCGGCGAAATAGCGGTCGGCTTCGTTCACCGTGCCGATGATCGTCGCGACGATCTTGTGTATCGCCAGACGGCTCATTTCTTCGCGGCAAGTGGCGATCATCGCGTCGGCGGTCGCCAGCATGGCCTTGTCGGCGTCCGTCAGTTCGCCCGGTTCCGGGATTTTCGCATCGCAGTTCTTGACGATCATCGACAGCGAACGGCTGGCAAGATTGCCGATGCCGTTGGCAAGGTCCGCATTGATGCGGGTCGCGATCGCTTCCTCGCTATAGCTGCCGTCGTGTCCGAAGGAGACTTCGCGCAGCAGGAAGTACCGCACCTGATCGAGACCGAAATGGTTCACCAGGTTCGCCGGATCGACCACGTTGCCGAGCGACTTCGACATCTTCTCGCCCTTGTTGAGCACGAAGCCATGGGCGAAGACCTTCTTCGGCAGCGGCAGGCCGGCGGACATCAGGAAGGCCGGCCAGTAGACGGCATGGAAGCGGATGATGTCTTTGCCGATGATATGGACATCGGCCGGCCAGTATTTCGCCCGGGGGCCGTTCTGGTCGGTCAGATAGCCGGTGGCCGTGATGTAGTTGGTCAGGGCGTCGACCCAGACATACATGACGTGCTTCGGATCATCCGGCACCTTGATGCCCCAGTCGAACGTCGTGCGTGAGATCGAGAGGTCCTTGAGGCCCGACTTCACGAAGGAAACGACTTCGTTCTTTCGCTCGACCGGACCGATGAATTCGGGCTGGTCCTCATAGAGCTTCAGCAGCTTGTCCTCATAGGCGGAAAGCTTGAAGAAGTAGCTCTCCTCTTCAACCCATTCGACCGGCGTGCCCTGCGGTCCGTAGCGAACGCCGTCGGCGCGCACCTGGGTTTCGTCCTCGGCATAGTAAGCCTCGTCGCGCACGGAGTACCAGCCGGCATAGCTGTCCTTGTAGATGTCGCCATTGGCGGCCATCCGCTTCCAGATTTCCTGCGATGCCTCGTGGTGGCGGGGCTCTGTCGTGCGGATGAAGTCGTCGTTGGACGCATTCAGCATCTTGCCCATCGCGCGGAATTCGTTGGAATTTCGCTCGGCCAGCTCTTCGGTCGAGATACCCTCGGCCCGCGCCGTCTGCTGCATCTTCTGGCCATGTTCGTCCGTTCCCGTCAGGAAGAAGACGTCCTTCCCGTCGAGCCGCTGGAACCGCGCCATGGCGTCGGTCGCAATCAGTTCGTAGGCGTGGCCGATATGCGGCTTGCCGTTCGGATAGGCGATGGCGGTGGTGATGTAGAACTTTTCGGTCATGGCTGATCTTGTTGTCCGCGTCGATTGCGCTTTTATGAAATCATGCCGCTCTTAGAGCATTCTTGCGCCTTTAGAAACAGCAAGTTTTGCGAACGGCAGGCGTGGCGCAGGCGCATAAGACCCGGCGCACTGCCGCCATTCAGGCCTGCGATATGGCCGTCAGGGCTTCGAGAATGGTTTGTTTGCGATCCAGATTATAGGCGCCGGCCGTTGCAAACTGTTCGTTGATCGAGGTCGAAAGGCGCGCATAGCGCTCCGCCCGGCCAAGATCGCCGCCAATCGCCAGCCGCCGGGCGGTCTCCACCAGATATTCGCTCAGGTGTTCCGAGAAAAAGCCGAAAGCAACTTCCCTGTCCTTGCCGCTAAGGGCATCGGCAAGCTGGTGCATCGTCTTGCGGGCTGCCGGACCTTCGCCGGTCAGGATCTTCTCGAAGGCCTCGATGATGTCGGCCCCCCCGTAATTGACGATCTTCAGCGCCTGCGCCACGCTTCCCTTGGCAAGTGACAGGACCGCTCCAGCCTGCGCCTCGCCGATAGAAAGGCCGAGTTGCCCCAGCGCCCGCCGCATCGCATCTTCCGGAAGCGCGTCAAGCTTCAACGGCAGGCAGCGGGAACGGATCGTCGGCAGCAGGCGTCCCGGCGCATGCGAAAGCACAAGGAACATCGCCCGCTTCGGCGGCTCCTCAAGGATCTTGAGGATGGCGTTCGCCGCGTTGCGGTTCAGGTCGTCGGCCGGGTCTATGATGACGATGCGCCAGTTGCCGGTGCCTGATGTCTGCGAGAAAAAGTGCCCTGCCCGCCGCACCTCGTCCACCGTGATCGCGCTCTTGGCGCGGCCCGTCTTCTCGTCCACCGGCCTGGTCAGATACAGGAGATTGTGGCTGGCGCCGCCCGCGATCTGCCGGCTGACGGATGACTGAGGATCGGGATCGGCGATCCGCTCCGGAGCGTTCAGCGGATCGGGATTGGAGAGAACGTGATTGGCGAAGCGGAAGGCGAGCGTCGCCTTGCCGATTCCTTCCGGCCCTTCGATCAGAATGGCATGATGCCCCTTGCCCGACCGGTAGGTTCCGGCGAGAAACTCCTCCGCTTGCGTGTGGCCGAAAAGCTTCGTGTTCAGGGCAGGTGCGATGGCCCCTTCCAGCACCCCGTAGCGTTCTTCGCTCATTGCGCGCCGACCTGCTCTGTGACGGCCCGTGCCTTCAAGGTCAGAAGTGGCTCGATAAGCCCGAGAACATATTCGCCGATCTCGGCGACGGGGCGCTCTGCATCGACAACGCGACAGCGCTCCGGCTGGACGGCGGCGATATCGAGAAAGGCCTGCCGCCGCTTTTCATGGGTCTCGACCTCTTCCTTCTCGAAGCGGTCCGGTTCGGTGGTATTGCCGAGATGCGGCTGCAATCGGCCGCGCGCACGTTCGAGGCCAACGGACGCTGGCAGATCGAAGATCAGCGTCAGGTCCGGCACGATGCCATCGACGGCGACCCGTTCCAGCGCGTCGATGAAGTCCGGCTCGAGATTGCCTGTGACACCCTGGTAGACTCGCGAGGAATCCATGAAGCGGTCGCAGAGCACGACGAAACCTTTGGAGAGCGCCGGTCGGATGACCGTTTCGACATGGTCGTTGCGGGCGGCTGCGAAAAGCAGGGCTTCCATGCGTACGCCGTAGGATTCGGCCGCACCGGACAGCAGCACATGGCGTAATGCTTCCGCGCCGGCCGATCCGCCAGGCTCGCGCGTGGTGATCACATCGAGACCACGGCGTCTGAGCGCGTCAGCGAGCCGGCGGATCTGGGTGGACTTGCCGGCCCCCTCTCCGCCCTCGAAACTCACGAACAATCCCTTATCGCTCGACACTCTCTCTGCTCCGCCCTTTGCGAATAAATACTAATATAGATGATCTATGCCTCAATAGCGTAATCGCCATATCAGTTAAACTGTAAACCGGCCTGCAAAATTTCGGGTTAGGTCAGAGCCAGAAGAACAGAAGTTCGAAGACCGCATCTAAAGCTTTCTGGCGCAGCGTCCCCTCGCCCACCGTTTCCGCGCTTTTTAGCGCCAGTTCACGCAACGGCCGTTCGCCCGAATAGATCGTCAGGTTGCCGACATCCGCGCCTTCGGCCACCGGCGCCCTGAGCGGCCAGTGATAGACGATCTTCGCCTGCAGCCGTTCGGGGTTGTTGATCGGCACGTAGACATCGACGGGAAGCGGTGTCACCAGCGCCACCTTGCCCTTGTCTCCGCCATAAACGCTTGCCTCGCCGACCGTTTCCCCGGCCTTGAACAGGCTGCGCATCTCGAAGGTCGTGAAGCCCCAGTCCAGCAACCGGTTGGCTTCCTCTGTGCGCTCCTTGTCGCTGGCGACGCCGTTCATCGCCAGGAAAAGCCGCCTGCCCTGCCGCTCCGCAGATGTTACGATGGAATAGCCGGACCCTTCGGCAAAGCCGGTCGCAAGGCCGTCGGCGCCGGATGCCAGCATAGGGTTGCGGTTGCGCTGGAGGATCTTGTTCCACTCGAATTCAGGCTGCGACAGCAACCGGTAGAAATCCGGATAGGTCGCCTGCAGATGGCGCGCCAGCCGCATCATGTCAGAAAGTGTCGTCCGGTTGTCCGGATGAGGCAGGCCGGTGGAATTGGCGAAATGGCTGCCCGTCAGGCCGAGCGTCTTTGCCCGCTCGTTCATGCGTTCGGCGAACTTTGCTTCGCTGCCGGTCATGCCCTCGGCAAGGATGATGCAGCCATCATTGGCCATCTGGATGGCGATGCCCTTCACCAGATCCTCGACGCGGATATCCGATTTCAGCGCGGCAAACATCGTCGATGTACGCGAAGGTGCGCCGCCTGTGCGCCACGCATATTCAGAAACCCGATAGACCGTATCGAGGCTGATCTCGCCGCGCTTCAACGCATCGAACACCACTTCCAGCGTCATCATCTTGGCAAGCGATGCCGGCGGGAAAGGTGTGGCTTCTCCCTTCGAAAGCAGGACCGTGCCGGTTGAAGCCTCGGCCAGCAGCACCTGTGCCGCCTTCGTCTCGAAAGTCGGGCTGGGCGCCTTCTGCGCCACGGCGCCTATCGGTATAAGAAAACCCAGGAGGAGGACGGCAAGGGCAAGGCTCTGTCGCATGGTCCTCTTCTGCTGCTCCTGCCTGCATCAGCGCAGGCATACTCGACGATAGCGTTCAGCGACCGCCGGAAAGCTTGGTGGCGCCGCGTCTGACCGAGGCGAGAATCGATGCCTCCGTCAGGCCGTCATTGCGCACCATAATGGCGTCGAAGGCAAGCGCGGAGCGAGGAACGGTGGCGCCTTCCGCATAGGCAGACGCGGGAACACCGGCCGGCAAACGCAGGTAATGGCCGTCGAGCGGGCGCGGATAGGGCATGGGGCCGAATTCAGGCAGGAGGACAAACTGGTCGAAGGCGGCCACGGCCGGAGCAACCGACTGCGCGACCGGAACCGGCCCGCCGGACGGGGTCGGTCCGGCAAGGCTCGTCTGGATCGCGGGCGCCTGAAGCGTCATGCTCTGCGGCATGGTGTTCTGGGCGGAAGCGACCATCACGCCGCTGGCAATCTGGCCCTGCGGATTGATGGCCGGGAAGCGGTCGCCCTTCTTGCTGTAGGAGGCCATCAGGTAGGGCATGTCGTTGCCGTCCATGCGTGCCGGGCCGACATATTGCACGCGCACCTTGCCGGTGCCGCTATGGGCCATGTCCAGCATGTCGGCGGTCTTGTTGGAAAGGTCGATGATACGGTCCGAATGGAACGGACCCCGGTCGTTGATGCGCACGATGACTGACGTGCCGTTATCGACATTGGTCACGCGCGCATAGCTCGGCAATGGCAGCGTTGGATGCGCAGCGGAGAGATAGTACTGGTCGTAGAGTTCGCCGTTCGCCGTCAGACGGCCGTGAAAGGCCGAACCGTACCAGGAGGCGACGCCGACCTTGTCGTAGTTCGGATTGTCGTCGGGAACGTAGACCTTGCCCTTCACGGTATATGGCTTGCCGACCATGTAGCGGCCGCCGCCCTTCGGCACCGGGCCGCCGGCGACGAGGCGCGGGCTCGCCTTCACGCCGTATTCCGATTCGGAAAAGTACTCCTTGCCGTGTTTTTTTGGTTTTTTCTGGTTACTGGTCGTGGAGCATGAGGCAACGGAAACGCAAAGAAGTGACAAAGCGAGCCATTTGGCTCCGATGACCAGAGATCCGCCGCCTGTCTTGATTTTCATGTGTCCCACTTATTCCATAAGTCCTGCCGCGGCGTCCCCTGCCGCTGCCGGGAAGAAAGGCCGTTTCCACCCGACTGGCTAACTGCAATGGTAAGAAGAAAGCTTTGACAACGTGGCGGAATTGAGAAAAATCTGTGCATACCGTCGCCATAGTTTTTTCATGGTTAATGTTCGGTAAATAAAATACTCCGGTGAGATGGATTGTTACTCGCCACCATCTTCACAACGCTTTCGCAGCGGGCTATCACCGAGGCAGTGTCATTGTTCGTTGGAGCCGGACGTAAATCCGGCTTGCCAAGTGCTGTTGCTTTGAGCATAAGGCGAATTGCTGGAGAGGTGGCCGAGCGGTTTAAGGCACCGGTCTTGAAAACCGGCGTAGGTGAGAGCCTACCGTGGGTTCGAATCCCACCCTCTCCGCCATCGCCCTTTCTCACGGCGTCTCTTGCCGTTTCTTTTGGCTTTGAAATCCCTGTCGTTTCCGTGCTTGGGTGTCTCAAGTTGTCTCATGCTGTACAGTGCCATCTCCGCAATTCGGGGGTACTAGTGTCTGTATGTTTCGACGACTGGATCGCGTCTCTGGCGCCTAAAGTACGGGTTTCGAGAGAAAGAAAAGCTTCTCTCTATCGGTGCATATCCGGGGGCAGCCGAGAATACGTCGAGAGCTGATCATCGACACTGGATGCCGGGCCGACGAATCGGTCACGCGCCGCAGGCGTCAGGGATGCCCTCGTGTCGCGTCCGTCATGGCCTATGGCCCATATCGCGTGCATGCCGGGATGCGCGAGGGCGGCGATGTCGGCAAGGCTGAGCGGCGTATTCTGCGGATGGTTGTGGATGACCAGCGCATTGCGATCCCGGTTCATCATCGCGCCGAACAGCTTGTCGTTCATGCCGCTGTAGTTCTTGCGGCCAGCGGAGCCGTACTCGATGATGGAACCATCGCCGTCGATCGCCATCACGTATTCATGACCGGTGCGGCGGCCAGCGTCGAGTACGGACGCCCTGCCCCAGTCATAGAGCGCGGTTCCACTATCCCGCGCCGGCGGCGGCATGGATTTCAGGTCGCTATCGGTTCTTGTGGCAGGATCCGGAGCCTTCGCAGTGATAGGCTTCTCGACGCCGGTTTGTGCATCGGTTATACCCGCCGTGCCGGTCCTTCGGCTCTCTCTGGCATCCGAAGGTTCAGCAGGGGCGGTGCCTGGACTAGCGTCCCTGCCGGCAGCGATAATGTCGCTTATTTCTCGCTGTTCTTCGGCTCCAGATGCTCGAACGCCTTTTTGAAATAGGCGCCGTTCTCTTTCGCTTGCCGCCTTAGCGACTCGATCTCTAAGGGTGTCAGCATCTCTGACATTGAGGAGGAAGTTGGCTTCGTCGCCGGTGAGCGCGGCAGGTTCGACGCCGAAGGTTTCTCGTACAACATCACCGAACCTCCTTTCGATCTCTTTGACCTGCGACTTGGTCGGCGCAATATGCAGCGTCCTGGATGCATTGACAAGGGTGACCACGCCTGCGACCTCGCCACCGTTTGCGCGGATATGGTTCGCCATCTCTGCCAGCGTGCCGCCCATGACCGAAACATCATCGACCAGGACGTATTTTGCTCCTGCCCTCATCGGACCGGAGAAGAGCGGTCTGCCAAGCAGACGATCAAGAGGTCGCGCACCGGTGTGATACGCCCGGGAAGATTGCACGATGTCTGTGTCAGCAGTACCGCCCGTCACTGCTGCGAGGAGCCATGACAAAGCACCAGGTATGGCATTCCGCCCCGTCGCCTCTTCCGCCATCGGCGCGACGAACACGACGTCTTTCCCGAACGCTGCCTTCACCTGATTGAGTATTTCCGGCTTCGTCACCGCCTCGACCAATCGTGCTGCCGCGGGCGCGTCCCCGGCCTTCGCGGCGGAATAATCGGCGTGAGCCTTGATAGGCACGTCGTTGCGGTAGGCGTAGATGCTGGCCGCACCGGCAGGAATGCCATGCGACCTGACTGCCGCATCCGGGTCGCTCCCCTCCTGCAACTGCGTTGCGGCATTAGGGGCGGTGCCAAGACTATCGCCCTTTCCAGCATCGGCATCATCATTGGAAGGTTGTACACCCTCCCCATTGTCATCTATCTTGTCTTTCGGCGGCGATGCCGACGCAGACCGGTCGGCCCCCAAGTCAGCAAGACGGCGTGAACTTTTCTCGCTGCGCCGCCCCCCTTCCTGAAGCGGCGTTGCAGTATCGTTTTCAGCCGGCTGTTGGACTTCCGACGTAGGGCCTGCTATAAATTCATTTGGCGGCGGGGCAGAGGATGCGTCTGCCCAGATATCGAGGAGCCGGAGTGTAGAACGCTCCTCGCGCCGCTGTCCCTCCAAAAATGCTGAAATAAGCCAACGCTTTGTCTTGCCGTCCCAGTCCAGTCGGACGCCCGCTGCGCTTTTGCCTGATGAGGCGAGTTTAATTCTGTTATCGCTGCGCGATACAACATTCATTTCTGACAGCACATCTTGCAGGTCAGGCAGGACCTCCGGGTGCCATGCAATGAGCTTCGCCAAGCCATAAGCCGTCACTTCTGTCGTTGCCTTCCTTGCCCCACACCAGATCGATGGGACCGACATCCTTATGATGCAGCGCGCCGATCGCATCGCCGTCCTGTCGCCGTTCCAGCTCAAGCGCCGCCTCCCGCCAACGGCCTTCGTATCCGCGCAGGATGGGACCGAACGGTCCTTGCTCCTCAACCTCGTTCGCTATTTCCTGGACCCCACTCACGTTTTCTATTATGGTCGCGGTCGGCGGCGGGGCTGAGGAAGCGTCAGCCCAGATATCAGCAAGCCGGTCTGTTGAACGCTCGCTGCGCCGCGCCAAAAGCTTGTTCTGATCCAGTTCCCATTCTATATTACCTTTGCTCTGGTCCCAGGGATTAAGGGAATTCGTTTCGACGAATGACGTGCTGGGCCCGGTGCGTTCCCAGAGTGCCTTCTTATTCTTGAATTGGTCGCTTCGGATCGGCGTTGTCGTTTTGACGTCATAGAAGTCGGCATTGGGGGATGGCTCAAGCCGCACGATAAGCTTCACTAGGCCCAATCGACATTCAGGATTCCCAAATCGCTTGAAGCCTGATTCATAGGACACCGTGTTTTGATCACAGAGGTCTCTGGATGGCAGCCAGTCGATATGAATTGAGCGATGTTCAGTGGGCGAGGATTGCGTCGTTATTGCCCGGCAAAGTTGGCGATCCGGGGCGCACTAGCTCGGACAATCGGTTGTTTATCAATGGTTGTCTTTGGGTATTGCGCTCCGGCGCACACTGGCGTGATCTACCGGAACGGTATGGCAAGTGGAAATCGGTGCATAAG
>NZ_JAMXLX010000010.1 GCF_024055605.1 Ciceribacter sichuanensis
CCGCCTCGTGCTCCTTCAGAATGCCGATAATCTGTTCGTCCGTGAAACGGTTGCGCTTCATTCCCTGGTCCTCTCAATGGGCCAGAGCTTACTTCAAAATGGATTATGTCAACGGGGCAAGGTCATCTCGGCAATCTGACGGAAGCAAACTCGTAGGTGGCCGTTCGCCTGCGAGTCATGCATGGCCGCTTTCTCGATGATTACCTTTGAAACCGGTTTGCTTCAGTTCAGCTAGTGGAAGGTGAGCGTCCCGAACTGCCACCCGGCCAACGCTTGAAAATGGCGCTGGCATTAACCCCGCCGAAGCCAAAACCATTCGTTATCGCGTACCCGGTATCAAGGCTGCGCTTCTGGTTGGCCACGATATCGATGCCCTCGGTTTCAGGATCGGGATCGTTCAGGTTCAGGGTCGGCGGCGCGGTCTGGTTCTGAAGCGCCAGGATCGCGAAGATAGCTTCCAGTCCTCCGGCCGCGCCTAGCAAATGTCCCGTCGCCGATTTGGTCCCGCTGACTACAACCGATCTGTCGGAACCGAACACACTCTTGATGGCCCTGATTTCCCCAAGGTCCCCGACCGGAGTGGACGTTGCGTGCGCGTTCAGATGGCCTATCTCACGCGCGGAAATGCCGGCCTGCGCGATGGCGATTTCCATGGCTCGGCGCGCACCGTTTCCGTCCTCCGGCCCGGAGGTGATGTGATGGGCATCGGCTGTCGTTCCGTATCCGACGAGTTCGGCTAGTGGCGTGGCACCTCGCGCCAGCGCATGGCTCAGGGCTTCAATGACCAGAATCCCGGCTCCTTCTCCCATGACGAAGCCATCACGCCTCGCGTCGAAGGGGCGGGATGCCTGACCCGGCGTTTCGTTGAAGCCAGTCGAAAGAGATCGGGCGGCAGCAAAACCCCCAAGACTGACGATGTTCATGCAGGCCTCTGTCCCGCCGCAAATCGCGATGTCGGCCTCGTTTGCGCGGATCAGCCTTGCAGCATCGCCGATTGCCTGGACACCGGCAGCGCACGCGGTGACAGGCGCACCGAGCGGGCCTTTGAAGCCATGGCGGATCGACACCTGGCCGGCTGCGAGGTTGACGAGAAACGACGGTATCGTAAACGGCGAAAGACGACGGACGCCGCGTTGGTCGACGGTGCGAACCGCATCGGTGATGGCAGGAAAGCCGCCGATGCCTGACGCGATAATTGTCGCGGTTCGCAGCCGGTCTTCATTCGAGTTCGGCTTCCAGTTCGCCTGTGCGAGAGCCTCGTCTGCGGCAGACAACGCAAAAAATATGAACCTGTCCACCTTGCGTTGGTCCTTCGGAGCCATGACCTTGTCTGGATCAAAACCGCCTTTCGGATCTTCGGCGATCGAGGGCACGACCCCTCCAACTTTCGCAGGAAGATCCCCAACGATCTCATCTCCCAGTCGACGAATTCCACTTTGACCCGCAAGAAGCCGCGTCCAGGAAATCCCGACATTTGCACCAAGGGGGCTCACAGCACCCATTCCTGTGACAACAATACGACGCATACTTTCCACCTGTCTTCAATTAAAAAATGGCATGCCTTCGGTATCCTGACCGACTATGGGGTCAGCGCCTGTTGTCGGACATGCAGTTTATCCAGTACCTTCGGAGCTTCGCAGATAACCCAGTGACCGAACTCCGCTCAATTCAAGCCAGTTCGTCGGATCCGGCTTCAGGCAACGCTGTCGCTGCGCGCAATGCGCCTGACCTCGCCTGCTACGGCATCAAGGATGCCTTGCGAAATGGTCTCGTCCTCCATGATCCGTGACAGCGTCACCGCGCCCACCATCAGCGACAGTATCGCCATAGCCCTGCTGCTTGGTTCGGAGGTCTTGTTGTCGCCCAGCAACTCATCCAATACCTCGAAGTGTGCAAGGATACCGTCTTCAAATGGCCGCCTGACGTCCAAGCTCTGGCGGGCCGCGTCGGATCCCAGTGCGACCAGGGGGCAGCCTTCTGCTTTTTCTCCCCTGTGATCCTTCGAGAGATAGAACGCCATCACAGCTTCGAGAGGATCGGAGTCGTCCGCCGCTGCTGACCATCGCCTCGTGGCGCTTTCCATTGCACGTCTCGACGCAAGTTCGGCGAGATGGTCTTTCGACGCGAACTGCTTGTAGAACCCGCCCTGCGTCAAGCCGGCACCCTTCATCAAATCCTTCAGGCCAATCCCGTCAAAACCATACTCGCGAAACAGACGGCTTGCGACGTTGATAACGGTTTCCCGATTTTCTTCAGCCTGTGCCCTGCTCACTCTCATATCGATCTCCAATTAGATTTCTATTGACATCTATAACAGCAATAGAGTTAGATCGCAATCTAATTCGTTGAGGCTGCTGGTCAAGAGAGAACTGAAAATGAAACGCAAACATGTCCTGGCCCTAACCGGTCTTGTCGCAGTGGCTGGCACAGCCGGTGCCTTTTTCCTGATGGTCGAGCCCCAGAAACAAACAGCCGTGGCGGTGGACCCCAGGACAACCTCCCCCTTGGTGAGAGTGGCGCAGGCGACCGCGACCAGCACGGCGGAGCGCTCATTTACGGGAACGGTTGCCTCACGCGTCCAGAGCAATCTGGGCTTTCGTGTGCCGGGCAAGATTGTTGAGCGAATGGTCGATGTGGGCCAGTCGGTGGTCCAAGGTCAGGCACTGATGCGAATCGACGAAACCGACCTGCAGCTGGCGCTCACGGCCAGGCGAAATGCGGTCACGGCAGCACGCGCTGTGCTGGTCCAGGCGCAGGCGGACGAGAAACGCTATGCTGTTCTGGTGAAGAACGGCCTGGCTGCCACTCCGCAGCGATACGAACAGGCAAAGGCGGCTCTCGATACGGCCGGCGCCCAACTGGCTGCCGCTGAAGCGGACGCCGAGGTGGCTGAGAACGCGGCAACCTACACAATTCTGCGGGCAGATTCGGACGGAACGGTCGTCGCCACGTTCGGGGACCCGGGGCAAGTGGTGACTGCGGGCCAGACAGTGGTTGAACTGGCAAAGGCAGGTCCGCGAGAAGCGGTTGTCTGGTTGCCTGAGACCTTGCGTCCCGAAGTCGGATCAGAGGCGCAGGCAAGTGTCTACGGTAACAATGGCCTCAGCGGGAAAGCCAGGTTGCGTCAGATCTCCGATTCTGCCGACGCGCAGACCCGAACCTACGAGGCACGATATGTCCTGGAAGGTCCTGCTGCCTCTGCTCCGCTTGGCGCGACGGTCACGGTCAGTATTCTGGATGCGGATCGCCAGTCAGAGGTTGCCGTCCCGGTGGGTTCTATCCTCAATGACGGCACCCGGACAGGTGTGTGGGTCATCAACGGATCCTCGGCTGTCACGTTCACACCGATTGAAGTGAAGCGGATCGGCGAAGAGACCGCGTTTGTCACGGGGATCGAGGTTGGCCAGCAGGTCGTCGCTCTCGGCGCGCATCTCCTTGAGGATGGCGCGACGGTCAGGACCGGCGTGCAGCGGGAGGTGGCCAACTGATGAGCTTCAATCTCTCCGCCATTGCCGTTCGCGAACGTGCCATTACCTTGTTCTTCATCGTCCTGCTTGCCGCTGCGGGCGTCTACGCCTTCGTCAAGCTGGGGCGAGCCGAGGATCCATCCTTCACCATCAAAACCATGACCGTTACGTCGGTTTGGCCAGGTGCCACTGCCCGCGAAATGCAGGACCTCGTTGCCGAGCCGCTTGAGAAGCGTATCCAGGAACTCACCTGGTATGATCGTGTCGAGACGACAACGCGGCCGGGTTACGCGTTCCTTACGGTCACGCTGAAGGACAATACGCCGGCCTCTGCCGTTGACGAGGAGTTCTATCAAGCTCGCAAAAAGCTCGGTGACGAAGCCCGGAATCTCCCCCCAGGCGTGATGGGTCCGTTCGTGAACGACGAGTATTCCGATGTGAGCTTCGGTCTCTATGCTCTCAAGGCAAAGGGCCTGCCGATGCGCGACCTCGTGCGTCAGGCCGAAGTCATTCGCCAGGATCTGTTGCACGTTCCCGGTATCAAGAAGATCAACATCATCGGCGAGCGCCCCGAACAGATCTTCGTCGAGTTCTCCTTCGCCAAGCTTGCAACGCTTGGCATATCCGCTCAGGATATCGCCGCAGCCTTGCAAAGACAGAATACCGTCACGCCCGCGGGTGCAATCGACACAAGAGGGCCTCAGGTCTTCATCCGGTTTGATGGCGCTTATAACAGTGTACAGGCGATTGCCGACACCCCGATCGCTGTTGGTGGACGAACGCTCAAACTCTCCGATCTGGCGGAGGTACGGCGCGGCTATCAGGATCCTGCGACCTATATTATTCGCCACGAAGGCGAGCCGACAATCATGCTGGGTGCCGTGATGCAGGCTGGCTGGAACGGTCTTGATCTCGGCAAGGCACTTGAAGCGCGCTCGAATGCGATCTCGCAGACATTGCCGCTGGGCATGTCGCTTACCAAAGTCAGCGATCAGGCCGTCAACATCGACGAGGCCGTCGGCGAATTCATGCTCAAGTTCGCGATGGCGCTGGGTGTGGTTCTGTTCGTAAGCCTGATTGCACTCGGCTGGCGTGTCGGCATCGTCGTGGCGCTTACCGTGCCGCTCACCCTTGCGGTCGTCTTTCTGATCATGCTGGAAACTGGTCGCTTTTTTGACCGCATCACACTCGGCGCTCTTATTCTGGCGCTCGGGCTGCTCGTTGACGACGCCATCATCGCCATTGAGGTGATGGTCGTAAAAATGGAAGAGGGCATGGACCGCATCAAGGCGGCCGCCTATGCTTGGAGCCACACGGCTGCACCGATGCTGTCTGGCACCCTGGTAACGATTATCGGACTGATGCCTGTGGGTTTCGCCAAGTCGACCGCTGGCGAGTACGCCGGCAATATCTTCTGGGTCGTGGGTTTTGCTCTGATCGTTTCCTGGATCGTCGCCGTGACGTTTACGCCTTATCTGGGTGTTAAAATGTTGCCCGAAATCAAGCCCGTCGAGGGCGGACACCACGCCATCTACGATACACCCAACTACCGCCGCCTGCGCTCACTCATCGAGTTTGCGGTCCGCCACAAGTTTCTAACCTGTGCAGTGGTCGGTGTCACTATGGCCGTGTCGGTCGTCGGCATGGGAAGTGTCAAGCAGCAGTTCTTCCCGACCTCTGATCGACCTGAGGTACTGGTCGAAGTGCGCATGCCCGAAGGCACGAGCATTGAAGCGACGACATCAGCGGTGAAGAAAGTCGAAGACTGGCTGCAGACACAGCCGGAAACAAAAATCGTTACCAGCTACATGGGGCAGGGCGCCCCTCGGTTCTTCTTTGCCATGGCACCGGAATTGCCTGACCCCGCCTTCGCCAAGATCGTCGTGCTGACCCCCGATGCCCATGCACGAGAAGATCTGAAGCACCGTCTTCGAGGCGTAATTGCGGAGGGTCTCGTTCCGGAGGCTTCCGTGCGTGTGACCCAACTCGTCTTCGGTCCCTACACGCCATTTCCCGTGGAGTTCCGGATCATGGGACCGGATCAGGATGAGCTCTACAGGATCTCCGAAAAGGCTCTGGCCCTCATGAAGACCGTTCCCGATGTCCGGCAGGCGAACCGCGATTGGGGCAACCGAACACCTGTTCTACGATTTGTTCCCGACCAGGAAAGGCTCAATCTGATTGGCCTTTCACCTTCGGAAGCAGCCCAGCAGATGCAGATGCTGCTCAGCGGCATTCCTGTTACGCAGGTGCGTGACAACATCCGCAACGTCCCTGTCGTTGCGCGAAGCGCGGGCGAGAACCGCCTCGACCCTTCGCGGCTTGCCGACTTCTCGCTGATGAGCAGGGATGGTCGCCCGGTTCCGCTGGATCAACTCGGCCATTCCGAGATTCGGTTCGAGGAGCCGATCCTGAAACGTCGCGACCGTATCCCGGTCATCACGATCCGCTCGGACATCAATGAGGCGACGCAACCACCGGAGGTTTCGAAGCAGGTGTTGAAGGCTCTGCAGCCGCTGATAGCATCGCTTCCGGTCGGATACCGTATCGAGATGGGCGGCAACATCGAGGAATCACTTAAGGCGAATGTCGCCCTTGTTCAGGTCTTTCCGCTGATGATTGCCGCAACATTGATCGTCATCATCCTGCAGGTTCGTAGTCTGTCGACCATGACGATGGTGATGTTGACGGCGCCGCTTGGTCTTGCCGGCGTTGTCCCGACCTTGCTCCTGTTCAATCAACCCTTCGGATTTAACGCAATCCTGGGGCTGATCGGACTGGCAGGGATCCTAATGCGTAACACGCTGATCTTGACCGAGCAGATCAAGGAGAACCAGGCGGCTGGTCTCGATGACTACCATGCTGTCATCGAAGCGACCGTCCAGCGGACACGCCCCGTCATTCTGACGGCACTCGCGGCAATCCTGGCGTTCATTCCGCTGACCCATTCGGTGTTTTGGGGATCGATGGCCTACACGCTGATCGGGGGAACTGCTGCAGGAACGGCAATGATCCTGCTCTTCCTCCCCGCCCTCTATGCTGTGTGGTTTCGGATAAGACCGCGGAAAACTGGAGGCCATCAGCAAAAAACGGATGAGGAGAGCGAACCGGGGTACGCACCGGCGATGGCTGCGGAATAGGACATGCTCGCGACAACGATTGGTCCCTCTCTTTGCCTCAGCGTATCTAGACACGCTTCGTGCCGGTATTCGTCGCCCATTGGACGTGCTTCGGAACCATGGATCACAAGAGGCACCGGGATCTCGGCGGCAGAGGGGCTATGCCTCCAACGAAACTGACATTGCCGTTATGCAAGAAAGGATTCTGGAGGTGGCGGAAAAACACTCTCGCCATCTCGAATACCGGGTAATGCTCCAGTAATGATGACGACCTTATCCTTCATCATAATGATCTCCTGAGTTCCTGAATTAGCGGATGCGCTCGATGCGGACGGGTTGGCGTGTAAGCCGTTCAAGCTCGGCCGCCGATGCTCTGTATTTTCCGATGTGAATGGTCTGGTTCGAAAAGCTGATTCCGGAGGCGTTGTAGTAAAAGCCGAGATTGCCCCATGGTGCGAAGTAAATGAGATCGCATCTTCGGGATCGGAACCGGGCGAACCGTCAGTGGTCAGCTTGCGCTCGGAATAGCCAATCTTCTCGCGGCCGGCATATTCCTCTAGCCTGATCGTGACCGGCAGGAGGGAGAGCAAGTCGCGCACGGTGGGATTGTCTTTACCGATCGTGACATCCACGCTGGTCGGGCCGGAGGTAAAGCGCACCACGGTGCCCGCGACCTCTTCGGTTTGTCCAGCCTCGGCATTCGAGTTTTGCGAATAGGAAACTGCGACACCGGAGGCCATAACGAGGATTGCCAGAAGAAGCGCAGTCATGCGGCGATAGATCTTGGTCATTTCTCCTCTTCCATGGGAGGAAGAATGCCTGCATGCTCCTCTCTGCATACATCTTCTTCAGCCGACGGTTCTTATCCTCCAGAGCCTTCATCTGGCTGATCATCGACGCGTCAATGCCGCCGTATTTGGATCGGCATTTGTATAAGGACGCCGTGCTCATTCCACGTTCCCGGCAAAGCTCGGGGACTGGGACACCACCTTCCGCCTGGTGAAGGATGGCAAGGATTTGTGCTTCGCTGAATCTGCTCGTCTTCATCAAAAACTCATCGACCATAAAGCGCGAGAAAATTCCACTTTTGAAGCCCGTTAATTGCCGGGGGGATTACCACGGGACGAGCTTAATGCCGGGCGGCTTGTTCACGTTCTGCCGGAATGGGATCTCGGCGCAATCGATCTCCACGCGGTTTTTGCTGCGGCGCGCGCGGCAAGGCCGGCGGCACGCGCGTTTGCAACATTTCTGGCTGAAGCCTTCAGGCGGGATTACGGGCGCATCTGATACACGAAGGAAAAGTGGCCATGCGCTATTCCGTGTCCGTCTTGCGCGCCCGATGGCTTTTGACCTTGTGGCGGTTGCCGCAGACCTCCATGGAGCACCACCGTCGCGATCCATTGCGTGAGCTGTCATAGAAGACAAGGGTACAGGCATCGCCGGAGCAATGTCTGAGTCTTGCCGGCTCGAAGCCATCGGCGATGAAATTCGCAAAGTCGACGGTGATCTTGCCGACCGCTGACAAAGGCTCGACGGGTGTCTGCCGGAAAGCGAGATGGCTCTCATGCGCGGACAACTCAGGAAATGTTGCGGCCTGACGCAAATGAGCATTGATAACGCCGATCGCATCGGCCGGCAGCCGGTTTCCTTCGATCAGGGGATCGAACAGTCTGGTAAGTGCACTGCGCAATTCCCTCGCTTCCTCCGCCTCGGAAGTGGCGTCGGCCGCAGGCTCCAGCTCTGCTGCGACCGCCCATCTCTGCCAGCCCTCGGAGGAGGAGACGAGGTCTCCCAAGGCGTCGGATCTTGTGTTGACGAGATCGATCCACAGCCTGCCGCCGAGAAACGGCATGCCTTCACGAAAATCGCCCGGGGGATGCTGGGTCACGATCAGAAACCTCTGTAACTCGGTTTGACGGTTACCGGCAACGTAGTCCTTCACGGCCATGTTAGAAAGCCGATAATACGATTTCCGACAGGCAGACGGGAGGTGGGGCAGGGCCACCTCCCGAAGAGCATCACCTGCGAGGGAGTGCGTCGAGGAAATTCAGGGTTTCCGCGGCAATCTCGTCGCCATAGGTTTCCAGTGCGAAATGTCCGGCATCGTAATCATGCACCACGGCCTGTGGCAGGAGGTTGCGGAAATATTCGACGCCTTTCATGGTGAAGAAGGGGTCGTTCCTGCCCCAGACGATCAGCGTCGGCGGCTGCTGTTTCTTCAGGAGTTCGCCCCAGGCCGGATAGGCGGCGACGTTGTTCTGGTAATCAAAGAGGTAACCGAGCTGGATCGCATCGTTGCCGGGCCGGTCGAGGCCGGCTTGATCCATTGTCCAGGCGTCGGGAGAGAGGTTCTGCGGTCTTGTCGTGCCGTGTTCATACTGGAACCGGGTCGTATCGGCCGTCAGGAGCGCCCGGATCGGCTTCTCGGTTTCCGCGTTGCGCTCTTTCCAGAAGGGGGCGAACTGCTTGACGGCATCGGGGTTCCACCCTTTGACATTGGCAACGGCATTCTGGATTACGAGCCCCTGCAGACGTTCCGGATGCTTCACGGCAAGTCGGAAGCCGACGGGACCGCCATAGTCCTGCACGAACAGCGTATACTGTTTGACGCCAATCGTCTGCGTAAACGTGTCGATGAGATTCGCGACGGAAGCGAAGGTATAGGAGAAATTTGCGGGCGCCACGGTATGGCCAAAACCCGGATAATCCGGCGCAATGACATGATAGCGCTCCGAAAGCTGCGGAATGAGATTGCGAAACATGTGGGACGACGACGGGAAACCGTGCAGCAGGAGCACCGTGGGTGCGTTGGACGGCCCGGCTTCGCGGTAGAAGAGCTCAACTCCGTTGATCTTCACCGTCTTGGATTGGACGGTCTGGCTTGCGACCGCCGGCTCGGCGGCCGCAATCGCAGCAACGACAGCCGCAATCGCCAGAACCGGCAACTGGGATGGGGAATGGTACATGGAAATCTCCGTAACTTCTGTTTTCAACAATTGACGGTTACATATATTTCGTAACTGTTAAATAATTATTTTACAGGTTACATTCACGAAGCCGTGAAGCCGGGGATGGACGTCTGGCGGCATTCATGCCGGGCAGACCGATGCAGAAGAGCGCGGACGGCAAAAGACAGGACCGCAAGCCGTGTTGACCGAAGAGGAATGGTGATGGAACGGGGCTGACGATCGACCGCGCTTGCCGAGACCCGCAGCAGGTGCCGGACGGGGCACGGGATGCCAGCCTTCAGCCAGAGGCAGCGATTGTGTTCTCAGGGAATGTTCGGGAACGGAAAGCCGGTGGCTTACCAGCGCAACAGGGAGCGGCCCGCCAGACCGCCGCACAGCGTCACAAAGGCGACGGCGATGGTGTACCAACTCGCTATGAACAGTGGACTGTCGTCCGGGCAGTGCCAGGCATAGATGGCCGCACCAATCGCCCCGGCCGCAAGGCCCGCAGCGGCGCCTGCCATGACGGGATTTTCCGGCGCTCCGCCCTTCAGCGCCCGAAGGAATGCCGCAAGCGGCACGAACGAAAGCAGCGGAATGTAGACGAGGCAAAACGCGGAATAGCGACCGACGAGTGCCGTTTTCCATTCGCCGGCGGGCGTCACGAAAAGCTCCGCGATGACACCAGCTCCCAGAAACACGAGAGGCAGGAACAACAGGACGACGGATGGCCTCAACGCGACGCCGGGCTTGCCGATCCTGAAAACCAGATTGCAGGCGGTTGCGGCCAAAACGAACGTCAGCCCGATCTTGAAAATCACCCGCAACGTTTGCACCGCTTCGGCGATATCCGACCTGATCCCGATGGTGGCCAGCAGGAAGAGGCCAGACAGCAGCGCACCCGACACGAGAGCGATGGCAAGGCCGCGCGTCAGGCTGCGAGATACGGGAGCATCCTCGGCAAGAAGATTGATCAGGTCGTCGGTCTTCATCTTCACTCCATGCCGGTCGGTCGAACTGACGCCGACCGGCTGCAATCATCGCTTACCATCGCAACATGAACCGGCCGGCCAAGTAGCCGCACAGTGCGACGGAGGCGATGGAAACAGAATACCACAACAGAACGAATAGCGGGCTGTCGTCATCGCAATTCGATGCGTAGAAGGTGGCGGCGATACCGGCGGAGACAAGTCCCGCCACAAGTCCGGCCAGTCCCGGGTTCTGCGGGGCGCCGTGCCGCAATCCGTAAAGAAAGCAGGCAAGCGGCGCAGCCGACAGCAGGGGGATCAACGTCAGGCAATTCAGCGCGTTGTGGCCGATGGCCCGCACCAGCCATGTATCAGCGGGCATCACCCACAATTCCGCAACCGCTGAAACCAGCGCCAGCGCAAGCGGCGAAAGGAGGAACACGGCTACCCCACCGAGCGGCACTCCGGGCTTGCCAATCCGGATAAGCACTGCGCAGGACGACAGAACCAGCGCCAGGGTTATGGCAAATTTGAAGAGAAAACGGCCGCTTTGGATCGCCAGGCCGATATCGGTGCGAAAGCCGATCATCATGAAGAACAGGATTGCTGCCATCAGCACGGCCGCACAGCCCGCATTGATCAGGATCTGGTTCAGCGGTACGACCGGACCCGGGTCCCTTGCCAGAATTCCGATAAGTTCATTCGTCTCCATTGGCACCCCCTCGAAAATGCGCGGACAACGCCTTGAGAGCGCGGTGCAAGGAAACCCGAACCGCGACTTCGGTCATGTTCAGCCGCGTCGCGGTCTCGCGAACGCTTGCTCCTTCCACCGAAATCGAGCGGACGATCGTTTTTTGAGGATCGCGAAGCGTCTGCAGCATCCGTTCGACATCCAGCCGGTTCCCGATGTTCGCTCCGTCGTCAACGCCGAGGGTCGCGGCTACGTCTTCGATCGGAATGCTCACATGCCGGCCGCGACGGCGCAGGCCATCGATCAGCTTGTTGCGGACGATCACAGCAAGCCAGGGGCCGAGCGGCCGGTCGGCATCCCAGCTGCCGCGTTTGAGATGGATGGTTAGCAAGACCTCCTGCAACACGTCCTCAGCCTCGCTTACTGGCACACCGAACTGGTCGCAGCGCCTTCGCGCTATCGAGCGGATGTGCGGCGTGATCGTGACAAGCAGATCACGATAGGCGCGAGCGTCGCCGCCGATGGCGGCGCGCATCATGTTCGCCCATTCCATTTCCCGTTCCGAATTGGTCATCCTGCGGTTCCTTACGGATAGGGAGAGGCTTTTGTTACCGGCCTTCATCAATCTTGTGGCGAATGAGGTATTCCACCTCGATCACCGGATCGGCGCTGCCGGCCGGATCGGGCCTTTTCAGCGGCTATTGTCTGCGGTTCGCCCGCCGGGTTGTGCCGTATTAGCGGCGTTCTGGCCGAACAGGATCTTCTTTCCGTCCTTCGTCACGGCCGGCCGGGCGGCGTAGGGTTCGCCCCGGGCATAGGCTCGATGCGTCGCGTCCCGCTCGGCGATCGCCTTGAACCAGCGCTCGACATTCGGGAACGTGGACAGATCCTGCTGCTGGCGCTTCCACGGAACGATCCATGGATAGCAGGCCATGTCGGCAATCGAAAGCTCGTCACCCGCAATAAAGGAGCGGCCCTCCAGACGCCGATCCAGAACGCCGTAGAGACGATTGGTTTCGTTGACATAGCGGCTGATCGCATAAGGCAGTTTTTCCGGTGCATAGAGACCGAAGTGATGGTTCTGGCCGGCCATCGGCCCGAGGCCTCCGACCTGCCAGAAGAGCCATTCCAGAACAGTTTTTCGCCCGCGAATATCCCGTGGCAGGAATTTGCCCGTCTTCTCCGCGAGATAGACGAGGATCGCGCCGGACTCGAATACCGTAATCGGCTCACCGCCGTCAGCAGGTTCTCGATCGATAATTGCCGGCATGCGATTGTTGGGCGAAAAAGCGAGGAAGTCCGGCTTGAACTGATCGCCGGCGCTGATGTCCACGGGATGGATCTCATAAGGTAGTCCGGCTTCTTCGAGAAACATCGTGATCTTGTGCCCGTTTGGCGTTGGCCAGTAGTAGAGTTCAATCATGACGGCAAAAGCTCCTTCGCTGGTGGTATGGTGGGATCGAGCATCGCAAGAAGTGGTCTCACAATGCCCTCGAAAAGTTCGCGCTCCGGGCGCACGCGGGCAAGGACACGAATGCCGAGCAGCCCGGCGAGCAGCATCCTTGCCAGATCGGCGGACGGCTGGGCGGTGGAAATTGTGCCGTCGGCCTGACCCGACTCTACGCAGCGTTGGAAAAAGGCCTCTACCCGAACAAGCACCTGCGCGATCATTCGTTGGAACTCAGGATCATGGGGGGCGAGTTCGAGCGCCGAATTGACCAGCATGCATCCCTTGCGTTTCGGGTCGGCCAGCGACCGATCCACGATTTCCGCAAAGAAGGCCTCGACCGCATCACGCGGTGGCAGGCTTGCCTCGAACCGGTTCACCCGATCCGCGAAGCTGTGTTCGACATAAAAATTCAGCGACTGGCGGTAGAGGGATCGCTTATCGCCAAATGAATTGTAGAGGCTTGCCGTGGTCAGGCCCATGCTGGCGGCAAGGTCGCGGATCGACGTCGCTTCGTAGCCATGTTCCCAGAATTGCTCGACAGCAAGGTCGAGCGCGGCTTCCTCGTCAAATTGTCTGGGACGTCCCACTGATATCTCCGGGAAGAACGGCCGAGTGATTGCTCGATTAAGCTCTCTCGGTATGTTTTAGAACGACTGATATAAAATACAATCCACGCCTTCCCGTAAAGTCGACCAATCGGAGCGCGACCTGGCAGACGAGCCCTCACGTTTGAGTGAAGGCGTAACAGGACCCGTTGTCGGGGCGAATGAAAGACGCCGGGCCGATGGGGCCTGGCGACCTTGCAACAGGAAGGGAAATGCTCTCATGCGGATTTCAAGAACCATCGCTATGCAGATCCTGGCGGCGGGCTTCGCGCTCTCACAGGGGGCGGCAGTTCGCGCAGCCGAACAGCCGCTGACCGTCGTGGAACTCTTCACCAGTCAGGGCTGCTCGTCCTGCCCTCCTGCCAATGCCAATCTCATTGAACTTGCCCGCGGCAGGAAGATTCTCGTCCTCAGCTTTTCGGTGACGTATTGGGATTATCTCGGCTGGAAGGACACCAATGGGCGGGAGGAGTTCACCGCACGGCAGGTGGTCTACGAACCTGCGCTTGGCTTGCGCGGCCCCTTTACTCCGCAGATGGTTTTCAACGGCCGGACGAGCGCCGTTGGCAACAATTTGCCGGAAGCCCGGGAACTCATATCGAGAGCGAAACCGCTTGATGGCCCGGCCATCGCGGTCAACCGCTCCTCCGTGGAGATCGGGCGCGAACATGGTTTTCGACAGACAGCCGACATCTGGCTCGTCCGTTACGATCCCGCAGTCGAGAACGTTCCCGTATCGCGCGGTGAAAACCGTGGGAGTACGCTTGCCCATACGCATGTGGTGCACGCGCTTCGGCATCTTGGAACCTATCGGGGGGAGGCAGTCAGGTTGAAATTTCCTCAGGCCGGGCAGAACCTGCGCACTGCGGTTCTGCTGCAACTGCCGCATGGAGGTGCTCTCCTTTCGGCCGGAACCGATCGCTAGAGGAGCATGTCGCGCCGGTCCGCGTAAGCCATCCGGCGCGATGCCCGAAGATGGTCCGAGCACTCAGAAGGGTTTGACGACAGCAAGAAAAACGATCGGGGCGAAGGCCAGAAGAACGACTGCCGGCATATAACTTCGAATGGACCGATAGTCCCTTCCGCCGAGAGCAAGCTTCTCCAGCATCGCGCCGGAAAACAGCTGCAGTCCGGTCAGAAGCGCAACAGGTATCAGCTTGAGCAGCATCCAGCCGGTATAGAACCAGCCGGCATCGGCAGCCATCGAAAACCCCGCTGCCCAGGCCACGAAGAGGGCAGGGGTCGAAATCCGGCTGTCCCACCATATCGCCCTGCGCACCAGACATTGCATATCGGGCGATTGCTCCTTGCCGGAAGTCAGACGCAACAGGATGGCGACGAACAGCATGCCGCCGATCAGTGTTCCGACCGCGAAAACGTGGATCGCCTTGGCGTATATGTACATGTCCTGCACCTTCGGCTGGTCCCGCTCGGGAGCGTCGTTATTGCTGCGCGTGGTTCAGTGAGACTTCCAGCCGGAGCCAGTCGACAGTCTCCTGCAATTGCCTGATCCGTCGCTTCAGCAGCGCCGGCAGGTCGGGTTGGGTCGCAGTGATCTGCCAGAGAACGAGTTCGAAACGGGCGCCCTTGGATTCCACCAGACTCAGGCGTCCCCATAACTGAAAGACGAAGACGTCCGTCACGCTGTGCAGGACAACGATCTCCTTCGGATCGACCACTGCCAGCGGACCGAAGCCTCTCTGATCGAGCGCTAGGAAACGCTCTCCCGCACCTGACCGCACCGTGAACTCCCAGTTTTCCGTTTCATGGAGATGCGGCCACCACATCGAGGGAGCAACCGTCAGCACGATCCCGCTCCGGAGAAGATCGAGAAGCTCCGGTGTCACGATATCGCCGCATCTCGTGTCGGTTCCCTCTCCAGCGATATCGGTGAGATCCTCTATGGCGATCCCGAGCTTGTCTGTTGCCGTTTCCGGGCGGGGCATAGTTCGCTCCTTTGTCTTTGCGCTCTTCCGGATCGGGTTCGTTGGCCGAGGCCGGTTCGTTACGCCAGCACGAAGATTTCTTGATATCACTCGCCCGAAAACGATGCGGCGCCGGAAAAAAGGCGCTCCGCTGTAACGATCCCCGGGCCGCGTTCGTAAACGCCAAAGTCGGCCCCTCGACCGACGATGCCCGGATCACCTCCCTGTCCGTTGGCCCACTCAAGGAGACTGAAATGAACCGTGATGCCTATGATCTGCATACCAGCACCGAAAGCCTCGAGGCACGACGCGCGTTCGAACATGCGGTCCATGGTCTTGCAACGCACCGGCCAAATACGGGGGCTGCACTGCAGTCCGCCCTGCGTGCCGACCCCGATCACGTCGGTGCTCATGCGCTGAAAGGTTTTGCCAATCTCATTCTCGCGCGCTCGGAATTGAATACCGTCGCCGGCGAGGCTCTTGCCGACGCCCGACGCTCGCTTGCGGCACGCTCCGGGGGATCCCGCGACGAGCGCGTTCTGGTCGAGGCGCTGGCTGCTGCCGAAGGTGGCTCCTTCACCCAGGCGATCAATCTTCTCGACAGCGGCTTTTCTGAACGGCCTGCGACATTTCTTCCCTTCAAGCTCTCCCACGCGCTGCGGTTCATGATGGGTGACGGGCCGGGTATGCTCAATGCGGCGCGGCGGGCGATCGATGCCCTTGATCCCGCAAACGCCGCCGCCGGCTTCATCCATGGTTGCCATGCCTTCTCGCTGGAGGAGGCCGGGTATTACGAGGAGGCCCTGAAGGCTGGGCAGAAGGCGGTCGCGTTGCAGCCCGACGATTCCTGGGGACTGCATGCCGTCTCCCACGTATACGAAATGCGCGGACAAACCGCGGAAGGCATAGACTGGCTGGAAGACAGCCGGAGCGCCTGGTCGCGCTGCAACAACTTTTCCTTTCATATGGCCTGGCATCTGGCGCTGCTTCATCTGGAGCGCGGCGATCACGACCGTGTGCTGGAGCTTTATGACGACGAGGTCCGTCCGCAGCCGACCGATGATTTCCGCGACATGGCCAATGCCGTCTCGCTTCTCTGGAGGCTGAACCAGATGGGCGTCCATACGGGCGCGCGCTGGCATGATCTCGCCGAAGTGGCCCGCGGCCGCCAGACGGACACCACGCTCGTCTTTGCCGCCCTTCACAACCTTGCAGCTCTCGTCGCCATAGGCGACCGCAACGCCGCCGCAACGCTGGTCGCGGAGATCGAGGCCAGGGCTCTCGGCCCGGGAGATCAGGGCAGGGTGGCCGCCGAGGTCGGTGTGCCGCTTGCGCGCATGCTCGCCGGTCTTGGCGCTCCTGCGGATCGGCAGATGCTCGACCGCATGATGGTCAACCTGCCCAAGATCGGCGGCAGCAACGCGCAGAGGGATTTCTTCGTTCTGGCCCTTGCCCGAGCGCTGGGTAGCAATGGCGATATCGCCGGCGTTTCCCGGGTAAGCGATGTGCGCCGGCACCTGAAGACCGAGGACCGGCTCCTTCGTTCGATAGAGATAGCCGTCGGATCGGGACTATCCGCCTGAACCCATCTGAACCCGGAGGAAAACCACCATGACCATGATCAATGATATGCATAAACCGTCCATCTTTCCCGTCATCGAACCCGGCTTGATTCGGACGATCATCGCGGCAGGTCTTGCTGCCGATATTTCCTGGGAAATATGGGCCCGGCTCGTCACGCCCTTCCTCGTCGGCGGGCCGCTTGAGCCGGCGGCCCTGGTGCAGTCGGTATTCGGCTTCAGCAACTTGCTCGTGGCCGAGGCTATCCATGCTACCGTCGGCATCATTTTCTACCCGATCGGCTACCTCTTCATTGCTCGCCCGTTGCAGAGGATAGCCCTTCCGAATTTGCCCCTGCTGCTCACAGGTATCGGCTTTGGTACAGGGCTCTGGGTGTTTGCGCTCTATGTGATGGCACATCTGTTCGCGGGGTTTCCGCCCTTTCTCGGCTTCATTCCGCTGACCTGGGCATCGCTCTTCGGTCACATCATCTTCGGCGTCGTCGTCGCCTATGTTGTGCGCGCCTTCGGTCGCTGAACCCGATTGCCGTCCGTATTCATGCGGGCGGCATTTTTCATTCCGGGAAGCCGACTTCCCGCAAACCGGCATCGAGAAGGTTCGCACGCGCCTCATGTCCGCCATCGTGAATACACAAGACACTGTTGCCGCGCTGGCATCCGGGGACGTCGTCGCATTCGATGCCGTCGATCACGATCTTGCGCCCTGCCGTGATATCGCATTTCGCCGCCTCGCGAAGAACCGCCACGCTTCTGAACGCGCCGCCCTGATGATACGATTTTCCGATCGCCCTGCCGTTCAGTGGAAAGGTCCTGTCAGCGCGGCCGTGAAAATGGATGGCCTTCGGCTGCCCGGAAACGCATTCGGAAGGCACTGGCAGCGGATCCCAGAAGACACCGGAAAACGTTACCATGGCGCTGACCCGGTTACCCATGCGGCATGTCGCATAGTAGGCCATAGAAGCCCCGAGCGAAAATCCGCCGATTACGGTGTTTTGGGCTCCAAAGCCATAGCGTGTTTTCAGGTCATCGAGCACGTTCGACACGAAACGGAACTCATCGCGGTCCTGGCTGGGAGCGTTTGGAACCGACCAGCTTCCATCAATGCCGTCCACGGCCACGAAGGCGAGGTGATGAGCAAACGCGGTTTCCACGAGGTCACGGTGCTGGCGCATCTGCAGTTCCGCAGACCCCTTGTATCCATGGAAGAAGACATAGGCGCCGCGAACGTCGCTATTCCCCGGCATCTCGATCCGATAGTCGCCGCCTTCCACCACGCAGGCGGTGTCGCCGCCACACGGCATTCCCGCCGCCGTTGCGGGCAGGGACAGTCCGACACAAAACAGGATGGCTGGAATGCGTACAAGCATTGGGCAGGCTCCGAAAACAGGCTGATAGGCAAAGGCGTACAGGCTTTGTCCAACGGCGGCAATTTCCCCAGCATTCACGTTGACGAGAGGACTTAATGACACCCCGCAACATCTTGCCCGCCGTCGTGCGGGTGGCCGACAGCGTCGCTGAAACCCTGGCCGCTCATGGTGTGACTGATGCGTTCGGAATGCCCGGAGGCGAGGTTGTGACTTTGGTGGATGGCCTCGAAAAGGCCGGCGTTACCTTTCATCTCGCCCGTCACGAAACCGCTGCGGCCATCATGGCTGCCGGGGCTGCCGTTGTCTCGGGCAGGCCGCAGCTGCTCGTCACCACGGTCGGTCCCGGACTGGCGAATGCGGTCAATGGTATTGCCGACGCCCTGCAGGAGCGCGTACCGCTGATCGTGATTTCCGGCATCGTCGATCGCTCTACAAGAGGAAGATACACCCATCAGGTTATCGATCACGCAAGGCTGCTCGCCCCGATCGTCAAGGCGTCGTTCGAGATCGAGGCGGAAAGTGCGGCCTCCACTGTCGCCCGCGCCATCGCCATCGCGACGACCGCACCAATGGGGCCGGTGCACCTCGATCTTTCTCCGACCGTCGCGGCGATGACTGGCCCGGAGCGACATCTTGTTCCACCTCCTGCCATATTGCGTCCGGCAATACGATTTGACGATCCGGCCGTAGTCACGGTTCTGGAACGGATCAGCCATGCGGAGCGCCCGCTTATTCTTGCTGGCTTCGAGGCAAGCCGCGCCGCAGCAGGGACCTCCCTGCTGTCTCTTGCCGAAGCGCTGGGAGCGCCCGTTCTCACGACTTACAAAGGCAAGGGCGTCATCCCGGAAAGCCACCCGCTTGCGCTTGGAGGGGTGGGTCTTTCACCCCGCGCCGATGACATCCTGCTGCCGCTTTGCCAACTCGCCGATCTGATCCTTGCTATTGGTTACGATCCAATCGAGATGCGGCTCGGTTGGCTGGACTTCGCCGGAGACGGCACGAAGCTCATCGAGATCACCGAAGCGGCAGTCGACCATGGCATGCACCATGCCGGCATGCAGGTTGTTGCGCCGCTGAAGCCCTTCATCGACGCGCTCGTGATAAAAGGGAACAGTATCCCTGGCTGGGCGGATGGAGAGCCGGTGGCGGCTCGGGCGGCGCTTGCCGGCGTCTTTTCTTCGGCACCGGCTTGGGGCCCTCATGCCATCGTCGAGGCTTTGCAGGAAGAAGCCGGCGATGCCGCGACCGTGACCGTAGACAGCGGTGCGCACCGCATATTGCTGTCCCAGAAATGGGTCGCGCAGAGGCCGCTTGTCCTACTGCAATCGGCGGGCTTCTGCACCATGGCTGCGGCGCTTCCCCTTGCCATCGGCGCCGCCATCGCCGCGCCGGAAAGACGCGTTTTTGCCGTCATGGGCGATGGCGGCCTCGAGATGGGGATCGGAGAACTCGCCACTGTGCGAGACCAGAAATTGCCTCTGACGATCGTCGTCTTTCAGGACCGGAGCCTCGCCCTGATCGCGTTGAAGCAGGCTTCTGCGGGTCTGCAGCCGATCGGTGTCGAGCTCGGTCTGACGGATTTTGCCGCCGTGGCGCATGGCTTCGGCGGATACGGTATCAATGTGGAGACCCTCGATGATTTCCGTAACGAACTTGCGGCCGCGCGAGAACGCCGGTGCTTCAGTCTTATCTGCTGCCGGTTCGATGCCGCAGCCTATGCAGGCGCTTTCTAGCGCGGCGGCAGTCAAAACCGCGGCTGGCGGAGTCCGCGACCCGCGTCTCGATTTCTTTCGTGGGGTCGGTATGCTCATCATTCTGATCGCGCATATTCCCTATGACGGCTGGGCGCTGTGGATTCCCGCTCGCTTCGGATTTTCCGATGCCACGGAAATGTTCGTCTTTCAGTCCGGAATGGCTTCCGCCATCGCATTCGGGTCGACGTTCGACAGGGCCGGGATGCTGGCGCTCGTCGCACGGGTCGCACAGCGTATCTGGCAGATTTTCTGGGCCCATATTGCGGTCTTCGTTGTGCTGGTTGCAATCATGGCTGCGGCCGGCACCCGCCCTGACGGTGTCTCCTATCTCGAAGGCCTCAATCTTCTTCCCTTCATGCGTGATCCCGGATCGCTGATGGGCTCACTCCTGACGCTGCGCTATGTGCCGAACTATTTCGATATCCTGCCGATGTATATCGTCGTGCTGGCGCTCATGCCGGTGATGCTGCTGGCGGAGCGTTCTCACCGGGTGCTGCCTTTCCTACTGATGAACGGTCTCTGGCTGGCCGAACAATTCGGGTTCTTCGGTTTTTCGGCCGAACCCTGGTCCGAACGAACATGGTTCTTCGGCCCTATCGGCTGGCAACTGCTATTCTTCACCGGTTTTTTCCTGATGCGCGGAAGCCTGCCCCATCCCGGTTTCGACCGCCGGCTGATGCTTCTCGCCGTTGCCTTGGTTTTCCTCTCTGTCCCTTTTGCCTGGGTGCGGTTCTTTGAAATGCACCCTTTCTTCGAGACCGCGGCTCACGAGATCGCGTTTCTCACAGACAAGAGCCATTTCGGAGCGTTGCGCTTCGTCCATTTTCTCGCGCTCTGCTACATTGCCGTCCATGTCGTCGGCGAGAAAGGCTCTCGTCTGCGCGGCCGGACCGTCAGGGTCCTGACCGTTGTCGGGCAGCAATCGCTGGCTGTCTTCATCACCGGCATGGTGGTCGCCCAACTCATCGGCATCGCGCTGGATCAGGCGGGGCGCAACCTCTTGACCGAAGCGGCAGCCAATCTCGCAGGTTTCGGCATTCTCATCGCTACCGCCTATCTCGTTCGCTGGTTCAAGAGCTCTCCGTGGAAAGTGTGAGGTTTCATGTCTGAAAAGGTTTTTCCCCGCAGTCTCGATGGACTGCGTATTCTTGACCTGTCACGCATACTCGCCGGCCCGACCGCAACGCAGTTGCTGGCCGATCTCGGCGCGGAGGTCATCAAGGTCGAGCGGCCAGGGGTGGGCGATGATACGCGCGGATGGGGGCCGCCCTTCATCCCGGATGAGGACGGCGAGGATAGCGATCTCAGCGCATATTTCCTTTGTGCCAACCGTAACAAGCGTTCGATCGCCATCGACCTTGCCACGGATGAGGGAGCGGCGCTTGTGAGGCGATTGGCTGCCATTTCCGATGTCGTCATCGAAAACTACAAGCCGGGGGATCTCGCTCGGCGTGGCCTTGGATACGACGATATCAGGATGACAAAGCCGGATATCGTCTGGTGCTCCATCTCCGGCTTCGGCCAGACCGGACCTTATTCCCGTCGGACAGGCTATGATTTTCTGGTGCAGGCGATGGGCGGTATCATGAGCATTACCGGCGAGCCTGACGCAGTGGGCGGACGCCCGCTCAAGGTGGGGCTCGGTATCGCCGATGTGATGTGCGGCATGTATGCGACAGTGGGCATCCTGGCAGCGCTGAGGCACCGCGACCGGACTGGTGAAGGTCAGTTCATCGATCTCGCCCTCTACGATGCGCAGGTCGCCTGGCTGATTAATGCCGCAACCGGTCACCTCGCTTCCGGCAGGGTTCCCGGGCGCATCGGCAATCGTCATCCCAATATCGCGCCCTACCAGACGTTCCCCACTGCCGCAGGTGAGTTGGCCGTTGCCGTCGGCAATGACCGGCAGTTCACAAGGTTCTGCGCTGTCATCGGCTCTCCCGGGCTTGCGGATGATCCGCGCTTCCACCGCAATCGCGACCGCGTGGTCAACGTCGAGGTTCTGGACCAGTTGATATCGCAGGCGCTAGCAAAGGAAAGCGCGGAGCGATGGGAGGAACGCCTGACGGAGGTCGGGGTACCTGCCGGTTGCGTTGCCACGCTCGATCAGGTGTTCAACCATCCTCACACTCTGGCGCGTGAAATGGTCGTGACGATGAAGAGCGATCAGGGGCCGGATATTCGTCTTCTCGGCAATCCCCTGAAGATGTCGGCCACACCCGTTCGCTTCGATCTTGCGCCGCCGCATGTCGATCAGGACCGCGACCATGTCATTCGACTGCTTGAAGAGGCGGAGCGGGCTGCTCTGCTGCCTGTTGGTCAGTCCGCATCGGGATAGACCGCAGCGTCCGGCAAGCTCATCAAGGCACCCAGCCGGCAGGATGAAGTGCATGCCGACGGCTGGGTACCATGGTCATGCAGTTCAGGGGGCGGCTTGTGTCTTCACCTTGTCCCAGTTTTCATCAGCCCGTTTGATGAAGGCCTGCCTGTCGCTCCTCCAGGTCTTGGCCACCTCGTCGTCGTAGTTCAGGTAGAGCTTGCCATCGACGATCGAAAAGGCTTGCGGCTCCGTTGTCGCCTTGTATCCCCGGGCCGTTCCATAAGCGCAGAAGCCGCCATATTGTGGGGAGTAATGCTCGGGGTCGGCCGCAAAGAGGTCACGGTGGGCCCTGGAGACAAATCGGAACGTCGCACCCTTGTAGATCGTGGTGAAGGCGGCGGAACCCCTAACGGGTTTTCCATCGGTAAAATAGCTCACCGGATCATAGCCATGGATGGCAACGCCATCGGGCGTGAACATTTCGCCGGCTCGGGCTGGTTCAGAGTAGGCGAGGCTGGAGGCAACGATCGTCAGATGAATGAGATTTCGGCCGTACGACAACATGAGGTCTCCTTTTCATAGGCTCAACCTCCACTATTCGTCGGGTGACATGGTTTTGTTTCCCCAAACCGGTCACGAATACGTGCAGGGGGCATTCGTTCAGTTTATCAATCCAAAGCTATTGATCATGGTGGGTGGTGCTGTCGTCACTTACGGCACAATGGGACAGATTAGGCACTTTCAGCGTGCAGTCTTTTTTGCGGTCGTATTCGGCGGGATGACTTTCATAAGCGTTGTCGCGTGGGCCGCGCTTGGCGTTTCCTTTTGGCGTTTCTTGCCCTCCCGCCGTGCCGTATTGACATTCAACGGGGCGGTGGCGTCTCTACTTCTTACCTCTCTGATCCCGATCCTAACGATCACGGATTTCGCCCCGCTCGTGGAAAAAGACGGCGCGTTTCAGCTTGCGCTTGGCATCGCCCTTGTTGAGGCCGGCCTGACAACGCCGGCGAAGTGCCGGCGTCGAATACCATTCGGTCATGAATAGGGTTCGCTCAATGCGGCCGAGTTCTCGCAATGCCCTGGCCAGTTCGCTCGATCTCGATGAGGCGGCAAGGCGCGGGAGTTCGTCCCAATGTTCCATGATAAGCGCGGTGTTGATTGGTGCACCGTACCGGGTAATGATGAGAACTACATCTACGCCATAGCCCTCCTTTAATCGGCGTTCTAATCCCAGGGTGTGCTGTCACCTTGGTCAAAACGGCCAATTCTACGAACGATTTACCGCCAGAAACCGCCGTTTTCTCTCCTCTCCTCCCGGCTGAGGAGCCCTTCGCCTTATCCCTCCATGAGGGGCCGCTCGTTGCTGGCATCGTATTTGCGAATGTCTGCTCTCATGCGACCCTGCCATCGCATCACGAATTCACGAGTATCGGGCTCGTGAAGATGAGCGGTAAGGGAAGCCTGATCCCGCCATCGTTCAACGACGAGCAGCCGTCCGGCTCCGCGATCATCCACTGCAACGGCATAGAAAAGGTTCCCGTCACGCTGCCCGCTGCTGCGTGCAAGCGCCTGAATATCGGCGGTGAACTCGTCCCTGTCGGACGGTTCGACGTGTATGTGTCCTGTTACGATCAGCATTGTTGTATCCTTTGTGTTCTCAGATCCTCCGTTCGTCAGCTTCGGGGACGAACGGAGGCGTTGTGTTCGCATCACGCCACAGTGAGAACGATCTTGCCCTGAATGTTGCCGCGAGCGGCTCGCTCATGTGCTCGTGCAGCCTCTGCCAGGGCAAACGTACTGTCGATGATAATGCGGATGGTGCCATCGTCGAGCAGGCGGGCGGCCTCGGTCAATTGTGCGCCGCTGGAACGGACCTGGGTTGTCGAAACCGTGATTCCCAGCCTTTCGGCTTCCTCGTGGCCGGTAAAACCCAGCGGGTAAACCGGGAACAGGGCGCCACCCCGCTTCAGGGTGTGAATGAAACGGCCTGTGCCCGGACCGCCCACTGAATCGAGAACGAGGTCGACATCGCGCGCAATCTCATCTGCCGCCATTCGCGTGTAGTCGATGAACTGGTCGGCGCCCAAGTCGTGCATCAATCCTTCATGCTTGCCCGATGCAACGGCGATGACGCGCGCGCCCTTCCACTTGGCGAGTTGCACGGCCAGATGCCCGACGCCGCCCCCGGCGCCGTTCACCAGAACGGTCTTGCCTTCCAGCCGGGGTGGAGCATGCCTGTACGATTGGAACGGATTGGGTTCGTCGTGACCCAACTCGATCAGGAACTGCCAGGCGGTGAGCAGCGACATGGGAGCGCCCGCCGCATGAATATGATCGATGCCTAATGGTTTGCGCGCCAGTTCCGATGCGGGCACGCTGACATATTCGGCATAGGCCTTGCTGCCCTCCATCACATTGGCCGGGAATCGCACCATTGCGTAGACTTCATCGCCGATATTGAAATCCTCCACGCCGTCGGCGACCGCCTCGACAACGCCAGATACGTCCGATCCGAGTATGAGCGGAAAGGTGGGATTAGGCCGCCATTCGGGCGGAAGCGATCGATAGCCGTCCCGGAGATACCAGTCCGGCGGGTTCAGGCCGACCGCGCAAACCCGGACCAGCACCTCGCCCGAACCTAGAACAGGCCGGGGAGCATCCTCATACCGCAGCACTTCGGGACCGCCGAACGCATACAGCCGAACGGCTTTCATAGTATCGATCATCGCTTACTCCATCAGTTTCATTTCGTTTGAGGAGATATGACGAAGGACGCCTAGCTTGATAATGTCGTCAAAAATCGCTTTAGTAATGCCATGAAGGAACAAATAGCGCTCGATCGACTGACGGGCCTGATCGCCTTTGCCCGTGCTGGGTCAATGGGGAGTTACACTGCCGCCGCCCGGTCGTTGGCGATTTCCCCCTCGGCCGTCAGCAAGAGCATCCAGCGGCTGGAGCAGAACCTGGGTGTCTCCCTCTTCACCCGTACAACCCGTTCGCTGAGGTTCACTCCTGAAGGTCGCGATCTGCATGAACGTGCCCTGCGATTGTTGAGCGCGGCGGAGGAAATCGAGCAGGCGGCAAAGTCCGCGCGCTCGGAACCATCGGGCACCCTGCGGGTCGCTGCATCGCTGCCCATCGGCATCCATATGATCGCTCCCACCCTCCCGGCATTTCGAGAGCGCTACCCCGAGGTCGTGGTCGATCTGCGTCTGAGCGACCGGTTCATCGACATCATCGAGGAAGGGATGGACGTCGCCGTACGGATCGGCGACCTCGCTGACTCGCGACTTCTGTCACGCAAATTGGCACCCCACATCTTCTGCTGTTTCGCGTCGCCGGACTATCTGACTGCGCGTGGCACTCCCTCGCATCCGAATGAACTGGAGGAACACGATACCGTAAGCCTCCGATATCAAAGCACCGGTCTTGTGATGCTCTGGCCTTTTCGCGCCGGTGACCGCGATATCGAGTTGGCACCGCAGTCCGGCATTATCGTGGACGCCAGTGAGGCGCACATTGCCGCGCTTGTCGCCGGCGGCGGCATCGGCATCAGTGCGGATTTCGTCGCGGCGCCCTATGTGGCGAGTGGAGAATTGGTGCCGGTGTTGTCCGACTATGCGGTCAAGCGGGACAATATCACAGCGGTCTGGCCGGAAAGCCGCCGCTCCAATCCGGCGGTACGCGCCTTTCTCACCCATTTGCAGCAGGCTTTTCAGGCGCGGATGCCCGCAACGGGACAGCCGTACATACCTACGGGATGAAGGATGTTGTTCAGCGGTTGGGCGATGGCCGGAGCGCCATAATTTCCGGCCATGGAGACGATGGCGAGGTCGAGGGCATTTACCAAGAAAAGCCGTTGTTCGCCTGTCGATCGCCGCGTTGACCGGCATGTCCCGGTCCTGCCAGCGGACGGTAAGGGCAAAGATTGGTGAGAGTGGGTCTTGGAATGAATCCGGGTCAGTGAGCCACGAGTTCGTAGAGCTGATTTTACACTAGAGCGCGTCCACTTTACTCGGGATCGTATCCGCAGGATATGAAGTAATTGGCGCATTCTTTCGGTTCGAACATGGTGACGACTTGGCCGACCGCATCCCAAAGAGCATCGACGGTCCGCTCGGCCTTTGCGTGTAAGACCGCCTTCAGTTTTGCGAATGCCTTTTCGATAGGATTGAAGTCTGGGCTGTATGGCGGGAGGTAGAGCAGTCGGCATCCCACCGCTTCGACTGCACGGCGCGCACCTTCGGCTTTGTGCGCAGGCAGGTTGTCCATGACGACGATGTCGCCCGGTGCCAAGGTTGGAACGAGAACCTGCTCAAAATAGGCCAGAAACGCGATCCCGTTCATCGCGCCGTCGAGGACCATGGGTGCGGTCATGCCCGAAAGCCTGAGTGCTCCGGTGAATGTCGTCGTTTTCCAGTGTCCGTGCGGGATCGGGGAACGGCACCGCTCTCCGCAAATAGCCCGTCCGCGAAGCCGGGACATTTTTGTGCTCAGGCCTGTTTCATCGATAAAGACGAGACGTGCCGGATTGAGATCGAGTTGTCCCTCGAACCAGTCCCGACGGCGCTTTAGAAGGTCGGGGCGCTCCTGCTCCAATGCATGTGCGGTCTTTTTTTGAATGTCCAGCCACGCTTTCGCAGCCAGACATCAAGCCCGCTGCGGCCAATGGAGACCGCCCGCTCTTCGGCCAGCCGCAGGACCATCTCATTGAGCGTGACGTCCTTTGCCTCCTCTATCATACCGACGATGTAATCCTCGTGGGCATCAATCCGCGTGCCGCCACGTCGTCCCTGTTTCGCTGGCGTCATCTGCCCCTGCCGCGCACTGGCAATCCAGGCGATGGCTGTCGAAATGCCGATCCCAAATCGAGCCGCCGCCGAGCGCGCCGCCATACCATCACGGGATGCAGCCAAGACGCGGCTACGAAGATCGTCGCTGAAAGCTCGAGTCATGTTCCCTCCGACCATATCAACAGTCGGAGCAAGCGAATCAAGTTTTCGTCAGCAAAGGAATCCTCAAAACGATTCCGCGTTCAATGGATGTGCTCCAGCGGTATCATAGGGATTGCCTCTGCGGCCCATTGACCTAACCAGATCACCGCCGGCCAGCGCATCCCGACAAAGCTGGGCAGAGCATATTGTGAGCCGCGGTATACTTGTGCGCCCAAATTCGGATCAGGTTGCGCGACACGTCGTGGCGTTTGGCCGGACCATGCAGCGTCTCGCCCGCGATAAACTCCTGCGCGACCTCCCGTTTGAACTCGATACCGTGACGACGATGTCTTGCTACGGGCTCCACTTTCGGAAACCCGACAAACCTGGTCAATTCATCAAGCCTGTCTGTCCACCCTCGGGGACGCAGTCCATATCGGCGCACAATATTTGCATGCCGAAACACACCGCCAAATCCGGTTCGATCCAGGTTCAGGACGGTCGATGTGCCATGGTGCGGCCTGTGGCTGCGTCAAAAACATGCAAGGCGTCGACATCGAGTGAAAATACGCATTGGCTTTCGGGTTGGACAGAGGCGTTGGCCGGCAGGCAGGCGGTAATGGAACGGTTTGCCACCTGTGCCGTGACCACCTTTTCGGGCCCGGTAAGTTCAACCACGGAAACTCGCGTAGGTAGAGAAACTAGGCCTGGCGCGTCGGAAGAGACCTTCAGGGCTTCCGGACGAATTCCGAGCCTCACGGCGTGACCTTCGCTAATAGCGCTCCCGAAGCGGGCGGGAAGCGGGATTATCTCCTCGAGGCCTTCGATCCGCAGACCGCCGTTTACAGCGATCGCATCGAGTATGTTCATTGGCGGCGAACCGACGAACCCCGCGACGTAGAGCGTTTCTGGCTGGTTGTAGATTTCTTCCGGGGTACCGAGTTGTTCGATGCGCCCGTCCTTCATGACGGCGATCCGCGTGGCGAGCGTCATAGCTTCGATCTGATCGTGTGTGACGTAAACGACCGTGGTTTTCAGCATCTGGTGCAGACGCTTGATCTCCGTGCGCATTTCCATGCGCAGTTTCGCATCGAGATTGGACAGGGGTTCATCGAAGAGGAATACGCGGGGATTGCGCACCAGCGCTCGACCGATGGCCACACGCTGACGCTGGCCTCCGGAAAGCTGCGCCGGTTTGCGGTCGAGAAGATTCTCGATCTGCAGAAGTTTCGCTGTTTCCAGCACCGCCTTTTCGCGCTCGCTTGCCGGCGTCTTGCGCATTTCCAGCCCAAATCCGATGTTACGCGCGACGCTCATGTTCGGATAGAGCGCGTAGGACTGGAACACCATGGCAATGTCGCGGTCCTTGGGGTGGGCCGACAGGATGGAGCGTCCATCGATCGTCACGTCTCCGGCTGTGGGTTCGGCAAGGCCGGCGATGATGCTGAGAAGTGTGGACTTGCCGCAGCCAGACGATCCCAGGAGAACGAGGAATTCCCCGCTCTCAAGCGCGATGTCTATACCCTTCAATGTCTGCAAGTCGCCGTACTGCTTGCGAATTCCCCGGATTTCGAGTGCACTCATGGTCTGTTATCCTGAAGTATGGCTGACGGAAGATCGCCGTAACTGCGAGGCAAGGTTGAGATTGCCTCTGTAGCGACGGCAACGCCGGTCGAAAGACAGGTTTTGAGTGGCAGGCCAGCTGCCAGCGCCGCAAGAAAGGCAGCGTTGAAGACGTCACCGGCACCGATCGTGTCAACGACCGTAACCGCCCGCGCTTCCGCGCCAATGACAGTGCCGGATGGATCGAGAACCGTTGCCCCATCGGCGCCGCGCTTCACGATAACGATGGCATCGTCAGGCATGATGGTTTTCAGCTTCCGCCCGGCTTCGACCGGGTCCGAAATACCGGTGAGCGTTGTGGTCTCGATTTCGTTGAAGAGCGCAAGGCGGCAGCGCCGCAGCCAGTTCGTTGTCCGGCGCTTGTTGTCCTCATTCCAGCCTTCCATGGGCCAGCCCGTATCGAGAGCGACAGCGATATCGTGGGCATCCGCCCAGTCGAAAAGACGGTCGTATTCTTCCGCGAGCGCATCCATCAGGAATGCGCCCGACAACAGCATATATCCGCCCCGCAAGGACTCTCCGTCGAGTATGTCGAATACGGAAGCGAGGCGAAACACCGGCAGATGCCCGCGAGTGGTGAAGAAGGTCCGCTCTCCGTCAGGATGCGTGATGCCGATTGAGAGGGTCGTTCCGGTCTGTTCGACCGGCCATGCCTTCGCCTTTTCGCCAAAGCTCTGCAGCAACCATGTTCCGAACTGATCATTTCCGACGCTTGCGGCGACGCAATAGTCCACGCCGAGCGCGTCCCATACGAGCGCATTGTTGCCGGCGCAGCCACCAACCCGGAGTTCGTAATGATCCACGATGATTTCCGTGCCCACTTTGGGCCAAGGGGCTGCGGGACCGAGAATGAGATCGACATTGACGTTGCCGATGGCGGCAAGTGGACGCATTCGGTTTACTCGCTGCGGGTGATTTTGGAGGAACGCAAGGGGGTTCCTGCATTCGGGGTGCGCGCGTCGGCGAAAGCCACCATGAAGCTCTGCGCGACCGGCAGCATCGCGAGGATCGCCGTCATCCCGTTGGCTGGTGGGAATGCGACGGTCTTGACGCCTTCAATCGGGGGAAGGCCCGATGCGTCGAAGACGATGACGGGCGAGCCCGCCTCGGCGGCGGAGGTTGCCATGGCTGCGACGAGTGGCGCTGTAGCGTCATCCGCGCGGAAGAGGACCACGCCAACTTTCGGGCCGAGCATTTCCATGGGGCCGTGACGAAGCTGTCCGCCTTCGAGAGAGAAGCAGGGCATTCGCGACAACTCGGTCAGGCCAAGCGCGATCGCTTCGGCAAGCCCCTGCAACCGCCGCCCCGATGTGACGATCACGTCGATATCGGCGAAGCTTGCCAGAGCCGCATCGATGTCCGGTGTCTGCGGTGTCTTGAGCGCCTGCAGTGCCGAGGAAGGATCGAGGCCGAGCCCAGCAAGAATGGCGAGATGCAGGGCGAAGGTAATCGTCAGGCTGCGGGTCGCGGCGAAGGCCAGTTCGGTTCCCCCGAGCCCTACCAGGGATGTGGTGGAACGGGCGAGGGAGGAACTGCCTTCCATCGTGAGGCCGAAGGTGTCCGGTGTCCCGCCGGTCTCAGAAAACCAGCGTATGACTTCGGCGCTTTCGCCGGATTGGGACGTGACGAGAATGGTCCTGCCGGCGAGCGGCAACGGTTGGCCAAGCTGCTCAGATAATGGCAGTGCCACGGCTTCAATGCCGAGCGACCGGTAAAGCGGCTCCACGGCGCGGCTGACGGCATGGGAGCCGCCCATGCCAAGAAGCAAGAGGCGCCCGGTGGCCTTCAACGAGGCCGCGATCTTTCGGCCTGCTTCCGCATTCGCCTCGAATGAGGCAAGAGCGTCGGCATGCTGTCGAGCCATCTCGCGGTCGATTGCAACAAGCCCCGCCGGCCGATTGGAAATATCTGTCATGTTCAACCTTTAACGCCGCCACTGGTAAGCCCCGAAATCAGGGCTCGTTGCATGAGAAGGCCGATCAGCACGGGCGGTAGGGCGGCAATGACACCGGCCGTTGCGATCAATCCGTAGTCGGAGACACGGCCGCCGGCGAGATCCGCGATGGCGACGGTGAGGGTTTTGGCGCGCATGTCGGAGGTGAAGAGCAGCGCGTAGAAGAATTCGTCCCAGGCCAGCAGAAAGGCGAAAAGAGCGGATGTGGCGAGAACCGGGGCAGCAAGGGGCAACGTGATGAGCCGCAGTATCTGGTCAAGACGCGCGCCATCCATCATCGCTGCGCTTTCGATCTCACGCGGGATGGAATCGAAGCCCGACTTCAGAAGCCATGTGGTGAAGGGCGCAAGAATCGTCAGATAGATCAACGCCAACCCGAACACGGAGTTCAGCAGGCCCAGGGCCGCCAAGGCCATGTAGAGCGGGACCGACAGCGCGACCGGCGGCAACATGTAGGTGGCGATGACCGCGTGCAGCGACCAGGACACGGAAGGCGTACGCGATACCGCCCAGGCGGCGGGAACCGCAATCGCCATGGCCGCGATCGTGGCAAGGCCAGATACCATCAGACTGTTGACAAGCGCTGCCGTGAAGGCTGCACCTGCGCTGTTCGTTACAGGCGTCAGGAGTGTGGCATAACGCGACAGGTCGATCGTATCAGGCCACCAGTGCAACGGCCGTGCGGAAAGGTCGGCCGAAGAGGAAATGCTCATGATGAAGAGCCAGGCGATCGGTGCCAGAATCACGGCAGCAAGCAGCAAGGCCGCACAATGGACAAAGATCGAGAAGGCGCGGCTTTGTCTTTCCATCACGCCGCTCCCGCAGTTTTGCGCACCAGGGTGCCATAGACGATGGCGAGCAATGTCACGATCAGGGTGACGATGAGCGCCAGCGATGCACCTGATCCTGCTCTTTGGAATGAAAAGGCTTCCTGATAGACGAGGATGGACAGCGTCCGGGTGCTGTTGGCCGGCCCGCCGCGTGTCATGATCCATATGATGTCGAAGACCTTGAAAGCTTCTATGGTTCGCAGAACCAGAGCCACCAGAAGCGGGCCGACGAGATAGGGAAGTGTTACGTGGCGGAAACGGTTGAATGCGCCGGCACCGTCGACAAGCGCCGCTGCAGTGATATCGCGCGGTACAGCCTGCAAGGCGGCAAGTGCGATGAGCGCCACAAGCGGAAAATTCTTCCAGCAGTCAGCGACAATGAGCGCGGCAAGCGCCAGCCCGGGTTCGCCCAGCCAGGAACGATAGGCGTCAAGCAGGCCGATCTGGGTCAGTGCTGCGTTGAGCGCACCGTATTCCGGATTGTAGATGAGGCGCCATAACGTGGCGTTGACCACCGTTGGTAGCGCCCAGGGCAGAATGAGAAGGGCGCGCAGGACAGTTCGTCCATGGAATGGCTGATTGAGTAACAGGGCCGTCAGCACGCCAAGAACCATCTCCACGGCTACAGATATGACGGCAAAGAATGTCGTGGTAACAAGTGCCCGTTGGAAACCGGCGTTCCCGATCAACTTGGCATAGTTGGCGAAGCCTACAAATGTTCCCTCGGTGCCGACCAGCTTGGCGTCGGTAAGAGACAACCGAACGGTATCGAACAGAGGCCAGCCGATCACGGCGGTCATTACTACAAGCAATGGCAGCATGAGCAGCCATGCCCGAGTTGTCATCCATGTGCCCGGCATCATGCAGTTCCTTGATCAGGGAGGAGTTTCCGTCACCATCCCTGGGATGGTGACGGAAAGCGGTCGGATCAGAGGCCGCTGTTTTCCGCGGCAGTCTTCAGCGCATCCTCTGCCGAGGATTGTCCCAGAAGCGCTTCCTGTATGGCCTGTTGCAGGGCCGTCGACAGTTCCTGATACTTCGGAGTGGTGGGGCGAGGATACATGGCGGCAAGGCCGAGCTTGGCAGCGGCGATAAGCTCTTCCTGACCCTTCGTCACGGCCGGATCATCATACGATGAAGCCCATATGGGCAGGCTGAGTTTCGCATATTCATTCTGCACGGGCTGGGAAGTCATGTGGACGATGTACTTCCAGGCTTCCTCAGGATGCTTGCTGGTGGTCGTGACGCCGAGTCCCATTGAACCGTTGACTGCGGACACCTCGCTCTTGCCGGTGACGCCCGGTGCGGGAACAATGCCCACTTTCCCCGCTACCTTGCTTTCCTTGGGATCGTTGGCCATGTTGTACATATAGGTCCAGTTGAGGGCAAAAGCGGCTTCGCCATTCTGGAACACCTTGCGGACATCCTCTTCCAGGAATTCCTTGGAGTTCGGATTGGTCAGGCCGGAATTATAGCTCGTCACCATGTAGTTCAAAGCGTCGAGCCCGCCACCGGTCTGGAAATCAGGCTTTCCGTCCTTGAGGAAGTCTCCGCCATAAGCACTGACGAGAGTGGTATAGTCGCAGACTGCCGCTTCCGCCTGAGACCAACTCCAGGCGATCGGTGTTGAAAGCAACCCCTTGTCCTTGATGATCTTGGCTTGCTCCGCAAGTTCGTCCCATGTGCGGGGCGGCGCCTTGATGCCGGCCTTTTCGAGGATTTCCTTGTTGTAGAACATATACTTCGTATCGAGAATCCAGGGCATGCCGTAGCTCTTGCCGCTATATTGGACCGTGGTCCACGCTCCCGGCAGGATGCCTTTCTTCATATCGTCGGTAATGCGGTCGGAAATATCGACGAGAACGTTGTTGCTTGCGTATTCGGCCGGCCAGATCACGTCGAACAGCACGACGTCGTAACCGCCGCCGGATCCCTGGGCCAGCACTGTCTTGTCATGCAGGCCTTCGTAAGGGACGAATTCGAGATTCACCTTGATGTCCGGGTTGGCTTTCGTAAAAGCCTCCGTCATGGCGCGGACATCGTCCTCGCTATAGGCCGCCTGCGCCATAAAAAGCGCGTTCAGCGTCGTCTCTGCGAAAGCACTGCTTGCGAATGACAGCGCGGCGAAGCCGGTTCCGATCAGCAGTTTATGCGTGTTCTTCAACATCTTGCCCTCCATTGGCGATCAGATTCGATGGCCGGGACGCTTGGCGTCGTCCGGCGCTGAAATTTCCGCCGCTCTTTGCGGCAGCCGTCGACATATCGATCGAAACGCGTGGATTCGGCGCTCGCCGTTTTCCGATTTGTTCCCCGGAAGCTTCTTTGGCTTCATTAAGTCAATTGTCTTGACTTATTTATTGTTCGATAATCTAAACGTGTCAAGAGGAAATCTCCGATGAACAATGTCCGCCCCATCCGCGCCAAGCGCGGGACGAATCTGGAAGGTGCGAGCGCGCATAACCGGCGCGTGATCGTGGAAGCACTTCGGTTGAACGGGCAATTGTCACGTGCCGACCTGGCGCGCGCGACGGCATTGACGAAACAGACGGTGTCGAACATCGTGGATGAACTGGAACGCGACGGTCTTGTCGTGTCGCTGACCGCCGTGCGTAGCGGGCGCGGCCAGCCTTCGACGCCCTACAGGCTTGTGCCGGAGGGCGCCTATGCCATCGGCTTGCAGATCGATCGCCATGTCACTCGCTCCATCGCAGTTGATCTTGTCGGAACTGTTTTGGTCCGCTTTGCCGCCAGCCTGCCTCAAGGTGGCCCGTCGGCCGGCGTAAAAACAGTGCTCGATCTCGTGGAGAAAACGCGCAGGGAACTGGCGAAGATCGCTACCCATTCTGAAGAACGCCTCGTTGGACTTGGCGTGGCGATGCCCGGGCCTTTCGGTATCGAGACGGTCGATGACGATCCCTGGATGATGAGCGCATGGCAGAATTTTCCACTGCTCGAGACGCTTGCCGTGGGCACCGGATTAGACGTTGCGCTCCAGAATGACGCAGCAGCGGCAGCCACGGCGGAAAAAATGATCGGCGCAGCCAACGGGATCGACCACGCCATATGTCTCTATCTCGGTTATGGCCTTGGCGCCGGTCTTATCCTTGACGGGGATCTTTATCGCGGTGCGAATGGTAATGCGGGCGAAATCGGCATGGTTCTTACCACCCGACCCGAGGGAAGGCTTTCCCCGCTTGAGCATCGCACTTCCATCGCCTCGCTCTGCAAGGTTATGGATATAGATCCAGCCATCGACGACCTGTATGGCAGGATTACGGATGCCGTAGCGATGAGGAACCCAAGACTGCTCGAATGGGTGGAGGGCGCCGCGGCGGATCTGCGCGCGACGATCCAGATGAGCGAAACCATCTTCGATCCGCAAACGATCATCCTCTGCGGGAGTTTGCCGGAAACGCTTGCGCGTCTCCTGATGCAGTCCCTCGATCCTCTGCTTCCGTCCATCGCGGAACGGCGGGACCGCACGTTTCCCCGGCTTCAACTCGGCTTTACCGATCCCTGGGCCGTGGCGGTTGGCGCCGCCGCCGAGCCGATCGGTCGCACGTTCGACCCGCGCTTTTCGGCCATTCTGAAGACGCGTGCGGGGTTCGTCGCCTAGAGCCGTGTCACTAAGGCGAGCCGATCTGCAACCTGATGCCGATTGCCCAAGCAGTCTCGGGGGGGCTTGAAGTCGGCTTCGTGCTCGAATGGACGCGCGATCTTCCCAGCCGCGCCTTCGAGTTCAAGTCGATCAGGGGCATGGCGAATTACATCCAAGCGCACGGGTCACCCTAGATCCCATAAAACAGCAAGAGCTTAGCGTCCGTCTTAACTGCTGAAAGCCGTCTGTCCTACGCCCCATGCAGCAACGCGGGTGAGCGTCCTTTCTCACCCTTCGAAACGTGCGATTTCGTCCCCGGCCTGCAGATAGTCGTTGGCGCTTGCTTTCAGCCGAATCTTGCCGTTGCGTGTCGCGATGACCTGGGTTTCCATCTTCATCGCTTCCATCACCGCGATCAGGTCTCCGACGGCGACCTCCGCGCCATCCTCGACCCTGAACGCCTGTAGCGTGCCGGAAATGGGCGCCGTAATGCTCGAGGCGTCTTCCGCATCGGCCACCGGTGTCTGACCGATGCCGGACCCGACCAGGCCGCCGAGACCGGCCAGCATGGCGGCCGGAATCCCGAGGGCGTGGCGCTTGCCATCGATCTCGACATAGGTGCGGATCAGCGTGGTGTCGGCGATCGGCTCGGGCCGGGCGGCGGCCTCCAAAGTCGATGCGAAATCCGTTTCGATCCAGCGCGTATGCACCTTGAAGCCGCCTTCACCGATGAAGTCGTCGTTTTCCACCACGGCGCGATGGAAGGGAAGAACGGTGGCGACCCCTTCAATCCGGAATTCTCCCAGAGCGCGGCGCGCGCGCGCGAGGGCCTGCTCCCGGGTCGCGCCGACGACGATCAGCTTGGCCGTCAGGGAATCGAAGGTGCCGGGCACCGTCGAGCCGGACACCACGCCGCTATCGAGGCGGATGCCGGGGCCGGAGGGAGGGGAGAAGGTCGAGATCGTGCCCGGCGTCGGCAGGAAGCCACGACCCGGATCTTCGGCATTGATGCGAAACTCGATCGCATGACCGCGTGGCGCGGGTGTCTCAGTGACTTGCAGCGGCAAACCGTCGGCAATGCGGAACTGTTCGATGACCAGATCGATACCGGTCGTCTCTTCGGTCACCGGATGTTCGACCTGAAGCCGGGTATTGACCTCGAGGAAGGAGATCGTGCCGTCAATACCGAGCAGAAATTCGACCGTGCCGGCGCCCGAATATCCGGCCGCGGCGCAGATGCGCCTAGCGGCATCATGGATCTGCTGGCGCTGGGCCTGCGAGAGGAAGGGCGCGGGGGCCTCCTCGACGAGTTTCTGGTTGCGGCGCTGCAGCGAGCAGTCTCGGGTGCCGAGCACCAGGACATTGCCGTGCTTGTCGGCCAGAACCTGCGCCTCGATATGGCGGGGGCGGTCAAGGAAGCGTTCGAGGAAACATTCGCCGCGACCGAAGGCGGCCTTTGCCTCGCGAACGGCGGATTCGTAGAGTTCCGCCACTTCCTCCATCTTCCAGGCAACCTTGAGTCCACGCCCGCCGCCGCCATGGGCCGCCTTGATGGCGACCGGAAGGCCATGCTGTTCGGCAAAGGCGACCACTTCCGCGGCCGTCTCGACGGGGCCGTCGCTTCCGGCGACGAGCGGTGCTCCGACGCTCAGGGCAATCCGCCGCGCTTCAACCTTGTCGCCGAGCGCTTCGATGACATGCGGGTCGGGGCCGATCCAGATCAGTCCCGCCTGCTGTACGGCGCGGGCAAACTCGGCCCGTTCGGACAGGAATCCGTAGCCCGGATGGACCGCATCGGCCCCGGAACGCTTGGCGATGGCGATCAGCTTTTCGATGTCGAGATAGGTCTCCGCCGGCCGGCTGCCCTCCAGTCCATAGGCCTCGTCGGCCAGTGTGACGAAGAGTGCATCCATGTCCGTGTCCGCATAGACCGCGACCGATTGCAGGCCATGGTCACGACAGGCGCGGATGATGCGGACGGCGATTTCGCCGCGGTTGGCGATCAGCACTTTCTTCATGGATGTCTCCTCACTGTTCTTGTTGGCCGCGGGTCCGCGCGTCTCAAGCCTTGCTCGGCTGAATATCGGCGAAACCCGTCACGGGCCTGAAACGTATCCGGGCATTGACCGGGATCTGCCCGGCGAGATCGAGATGGTAGTCCGCCACCGTGCCGATGACGGGATAGCCGCCGGTCAGCGGATGGTCCGCCAGGAACAGAACCGGCTGGCCGCTGTGCGGCACCTGGATGGCGCCGGTGGCCGTGCCTTCGCTCGGCAGTTCCGCCCTGTCCTTGCGTTCCAGCGAGACCTCGCCGGCAAGGCGGATACCCACGCGGTTCGATTGTGGCGTCACCTGCCAGAGCTGGTCGGAGAGCGTGGCGATGCCCGTCTGCGTAAACCAGTCGCTGCGCGGCCCCATGATCACGTCGAGCGTTACGATTTCGCTGGGAGCCGGATGATCGAAGGCGGGCATTTCGGATAGCGAAACACTGGTCAGGTTCGATGTTTCGCTGTCGACTGTCAGCAGCGCTCCCGTGGTGACCGGATCGGGTCCCACCACGGCCAGCGTATCGGTCGAGGCGCTGCCGAGGACCGGCTTCACGCGAAAGCCGCCGCGGACGGCGAGGTAGCTGCGCATTCCCCGGGGGGCATGGCCAAGGGTAACGATGTCGCCTGCTTCGAGCGAGATTGGATGATAGGTCTCGGCCTTGCTGATGCGGCCGGAGGCGTCGCGGATCGAGATCGGGCAGGGGGCGCCGGTAAGCGCCATCACGGCGCGGCCGGATACCTCGAAGGAGAAGCCACCCGGGATGATTTCGAGACAGGGTGCGTTGACGGGATTTCCGACGACGCGGTTGGCAGCCTTGAACGCGCCCTGGTCGAGCGCGCCGGATGCCGACACGCCCTGACCGGTCTGTCCGAAACGGCCGAGATCCTGGAACAGGGCCGGCACGGGAGCGGTCAAAACTTTCAGCGTCGGACCGTCGGCGGCGGCCGCGACCGTTGGAGCGACGGCAACCTTCGTCCCCGTGGCGGAAACGGGAACCGTCCTCTTTTCCAGATCGAAGAACCTCACCCTGTAGCCGGGCTGAAACAGCGCCGGCGGATCGCGTGACAGGTCCCACATCTTTTCCGGTGTCGTGCCGATGATCTGCCAGCCGCCGGGGCTGGCTTGCGGATAGACGCCGGAGAACGCGCCGGCCAGGGCGACCGAGCCCGCCGGAATTTTCGTGCGCGGGCTGCTGCGGCGCGGCACGTGAAGTGCAGGATCGCCGCCGACGAGATAGCCGAAGCCGGGAGCGAAGCCGCAGAAGGCCACTGTGAAGGTGCTCTCGGTATGGCGGCGGATGACCTCTTCGACCGAAAGACCCGTCAGCTCCGCCACGTCGGCCAGGTCTTCGCCATGATAGCTGACCGGGATCTCGACAAGCTTGTCGGAGGTGGCAACGCGGGCCGACAAATCGCGGGTTGCGATTTCGCCGGCGAGCTCTTCCGCCGACAGCCTTGAGGGCCGGAAGCGAACCATCAGCGTGCGGGCGGCGGGCACCATGTCCTCGATGCCTTCCACCGGATCGGCTTCGAGCGAGGCGAACAGCGCCAGCGTCTCGTCGAGATCGGCGAGTTCTACCAGCAGAACTGTCAGGCTGACGGGCAGGAAACGCATCGAAACCTCAGGCGTGATATGCGGAATCGGGAATGTCGGTAATGAACATATGCCCCGGCGCATGGGTGATTGCGAAGGGCACGCCAGACGCCATAACGGCCGCCTGAGGGGTGACGCCGCAGGCCCAGAAGACGGGAACCTCACCGGGCTCGATGCGCACCGGATCACCGAATTCCGGCCTGGAAAGATCCCGGATGCCGATCTCTTCGGGAGCACCGACATGCACGGGCGCGCCATGCACCGACGGGAAACGACCGGAGATCGTGGCCGCATCGGCGACCCGCGACGCCTTGATCGGCCGCATCGAGACCACCATGTTCCCGTGCAGGCGACCGGCCGGGCGGCAGGGCTTGTCGGTCAGGTACATCGGCACGTTCGACTTGTCGGTGATGTGACGAATTTCGATGCCGGCTTCGACCATGGGGGTTTCGAAGGTGAAACTGCAGCCGATGAGGAAGCTGACGAGATCGGGATGTTCCGCCCAGGCGGCGGTCGCATCGGCGGTTTCCTCGGCGAGCTTGCCATCGCGCCAGATGCGATAGAGCGGCAGATCCTTGCGCAGGTCCGCGCCCGGCGCCAGAAGCGTCGCGTGCGAGCCCGGATCGGAGACGTCGAGAACCGGGCAGGCTTTCGGATTGCGTTGCGCATAAAGCAGGAAATCGAAGGCCCAGTCGCGCGGCAGCACGATCATGTTGGCCTGGGTGAAGCCGGGGGCAACGCCGGAGGTCGGCTCGATCGCGCCTGCGCGATAACGCTCGCGGGCGATACGGGCCGGCTCGGTATTGACGTGACGAAGATGGTCTGTCGCGATCATTGTGTTCTTCCTTCGATGATCCTGATCAAGCCGTCAGGAACGAGCGGACGGTGATGCCATCGGCCTCGAATGCGCGCCGGATTTCCCGCGCGATGGCAACGGCACCGGGGCTGTCGCCGTGGACGCAGATCGACTGCGCGTCGATCCTGATGGTCGAGCCGTCGATCGCTTCGAGCGTACCTTCACGGGCAAGCTGCAGCATGCGGCGGGCGATCAGTTGTGGGTCATGCAGGACGGAACCTTCTTCGCGACGGGAAACAAGCTGACCGTCCGGCGTGTAGGCGCGGTCGGCGAAAGCTTCCGCGACCACGTTCAGGCCCGACTTGCGGGCGAGTTCGAGGATTGGAGATCCTGCAAGGCCCATCAGGACGAGCGAGGGGTCGATGGCCTTGATGCCATCGATCACCGCCTGGCCCTGCTTCGGATCGTATGCGATGCGATTGTAAAGCGCGCCATGCGGCTTGACATATCCGACGCCAACGCCGGCAGCGGCGGCGATGCCCTTGAGGGCACCGATCTGATAGATGACGTCGGCGATGAGTTCTCCGCCCGTCACGTCCATGTCGCGCCGGCCGAAGCCGACGCGATCCGGATAGGAGACATGCGCCCCGATGGAAACACCTTTCCCGGCCGCCGCCTTGACGGTCTTCAGAATGCCGGCGGGGTCCCCGGCATGGAAGCCGCAGGCGACATTGGCGCTGGACACGATGGCGAGCATTGCCGCGTCATCGCCCATGGCCCAGGCGCCATAGCTTTCACCGAGGTCACTGTTCAGATCGATGGCAGTCATGTCTCTTTTCCTCAGGAAGCAGTCAGCAGCGCGAAGATCGGGCCGATCGACTTGTAGCCCATGTACCAGGTGAGCGCGCAGGTCAGCACACCGAGCGCCAGCAACCAGCGCGGATAGCGATAGCCGCCCATGAGGTCCGAACGAGCCCAGGCCGCATAGATGAAGATCGACAGGCCGATCGGCAGGATCAGACCGTTCAGACCGCCGACGAAGACGAGCATCTGGGCCGGTGGCGTGGTGATGACCACGTAGAAGAACAGCGATACGGCGATGAAGATCACGGTGGCGATGTTGCGGGCGCGTTCGCTGATGTCCTTCTTGAAGACGGTGATGAACGAGACCGAGGTATAGGCGGCACCGATGACCGAGGTGATCGCGGCAAACCACAGCACGGCACCGAAGATGCGATAGCCGACATCGCCGGCGGCGGCCTGGAAAGCCTGCGCTGCAGGGTTTGCCCCCTTGCCCGAGATGTCGATCACGACACCGCTGGCAACGACGCCGAGGATTGCAAGGAAGAGCACATAGCGCATCAGCCCGGTGACGGCGATGCCCGTCAGCGCCGCGCGGTTGACGGCTCCGAGGTTTTCGATGCCGACCGTCCCCTTGTCGAGCAGGCGATGGGCGCCGGAATAGGTGATGTAGCCGCCGACGGTGCCGCCGACGATGGTGGTGATCGTGGCGAAGTCGATCGTGCTCGGCAGGAAGGTCTGGAAAAGCGCATCACCGACCGGGGGACCGGAAACGATGGCGACATAAAGCGTCAGGACGATCATCAGGACGCCGGCCACGATGATCAGCCGGTCGATGGCGACGCCTGCGCGCTTCGACAGGAATATGGCGATGGCGATCAGCGCGCTGACCGCACCGCCCCATTTCGGATCGATGCCGAGCATGGCGTTGAGGCCGAGGCCGGAGCCGCCGATATTGCCGATGTTGAAGAAAAGGCCGCCGACGATGACGAGAACGGCCAGCACATAACCCGTGCCCGGAACGGCGGCATTGGCAATATCGGAGGCGCGCATCCTGGTGAGCGTCACGATCCGCCAGATGTTCAACTGCACCACGAAATCGATCAGGATCGACGCCAGAATGGCAAAGGCAAAGGCAGACCCGAGCTTGGTCGTGAAGGTCGCCGTCTGGGTGATGAAGCCCGGCCCGATGGCCGAGGTTGCCATGAGGAAGATCGCGGCCGTCAATGCCGCGCGGCGTGACCTTGCGGACATGCCGCCGGGGCTGGCGCTGCTTTGGGATGTCGAATTCTGATCCATGTTACCCTCTCCGTTGATCGATCGATTGTTCGAAACTCGTGGCGGAATTGACTATCGATAAAGGCAAGGTCGTCTGGTTTCACAATTCTGTCAATATTGTTCAACAATTTTATTGCATCGTTCTACCATTGTGGACAAATGTTGAGCGATTTGCTTTCCTCTTGGGCACTTATCTCCTCGATTTGCGTAGATATGCACCATCCCGGATCGGTTGTCGGCACTGGCCTTCACAAGTCTGGAGGGTTGCCGTCAGGCGCGATGCACGGATGCAGCTGGGCAAACATCGCTGACCATAAAGCTCTCCTGCGAGGGAGAAGCAGTTTCGTTTCCGTGCAAAGCACGTTAACGATGCGCTGGGGCCAATTACTTGCATTTGGAATGTTCAAGGGACATTGATGGCTGAGCAGGAAACCACATCGGCGCTTGCGCCTCGCCTGGCGGAAGAGATCCGCGACAAGCTCATTGCCGGGGAACTGAAGCCCGGTCAGCGCCTGTCAGAAGCGGCCTTGAGCGGTGATCTCGCGGTTTCGCGCAATTCGCTGAGGGAAGCTTTCCGCCTGCTCACCAAGGAAGGATTGCTGCACCACGAACCCCATCGAGGCGTTTTCGTCGCCACTCCCAGCATGGCCTCGATCATCGACATCTACCGGGTGCGCCGAATGATCGAATGCCAGGCGATCGCCAGAGCCTATCCCAATCACCCCGCCGTCGCGCGCATGCGCAGCGCGGTGGAATGCGCAAGGAGCGCCCGCGATGAGAAGGATTGGGGCACGGTCGGCAGCCAGAACATGGTGTTCCATGCCGCGATCGTGGACCTCGCCGACAGTCAGCGTCTCAATGCCTTCTACGCGCAAATCGCCGCCGAGCTTCGCTTGAGCTTCGGCCTGCTCGCCAGCCCTGAGCTTCTGCACGGCCCGTATGTGGACCTCAACGCCGCGCTGGTCGAGATGCTGGTGGCCGGAAGGACCAAGGAGGCGGCCGAGGCACTGGAGAGCTATCTTCTGCAGTCCGAACGCACGGTGCTGGCAGCGTTTTCGCGAATTGACGTCAATACATGACGTTGTGTGGCCAGCCGCAAGTATTCGCGCTGAACCGTAAAAATGGCCATCGGAAGAGAAATTGACGCTCCAAAATCCTGTCCGGTTCAGACGGTTGGAGAGATATTGTTCCGTACCGGCTTTGCGCTTGCGCCCATCCGCAGAACTCATGGCCATGACGATTGCCGCGAGGCGGTTCTCCGGAACGATCTCATCGCTTCCTCGTTTGGCTTGGATAGCAACGTGGAGGAACGACTATGTCGACGAACACCTGGCTTCACATCATCTGCGCCATGCAGATCAACGCAGTGCTCTTTGGCTTGGGAGCAGTCATTGTACTGGTCAGTCCCGTCATGGCCGCAGACGCCAAGATATGGATCCCGCTCGTGGTCGTGCTGAGCTTCGTTCTCGCTCTGATTCTCGCCAGGTTCATCGCACCCAGGCTCCGATTGAGATACTGGCGAAAACGCGGTCAGCGCGGCGATGCCATTTCCGGCTATTGACGAGCAGGAGATCTTCTTAACCCTGAAATTCGCAGCGCCTTTGGGCGTCGGTGATCGTGCGTTATGCTGTGTGTGATGCGCCTGGCCCGCTGCCTTCGGATGCCCTCTTCCGGCACTATCGTTTTGGGAATATTTGCGGAACAATTGGGCGCTGACGCCGGGTGATCACTGTATGTCTTCGGGTTTCTGAGCGGAGAAATCCATGAAAAGATTTCTGTCAGTCATGACCGTGGAGAGCGCTGAGCGCCCGTAGCATTGCCGCACTTGCCCAGACCACGATCACTCCGCCGGCCAAAGATGGTCATGCGCCCGCTATCACCACGCCCACGGCAATAATCCGACCGCTCCCGTGGAAGGCACCAACAGCTTCACCGGGGAGCAGGATCGATAAACAAGACAGAGAGCCCGAGGGAGCGGGCGAGCTGCTGACCCCGTTCACGGCCCAGTACCATCATTGCGGTGGCCCAGGCATCTGCCATCATGCACGTTTCGGCAAGGACGGTGACGGAGGCGGGGGCGTTCAGAAGCGGCATGCCACGCCGGGGATCCATGGTGTGGCTGAGACGGCGTCCACCGACCTCCACCCAATGACGGTAGTCGCCGGAGGTCGCGACTGCAATGTCGGTGAGTTCGAGGATCGAGTGCGCGGCACGACGCTCGCTGTCCGGTGCCTCCACGGCGACGGTCCAGGCAGAGCCGTCCGGCTGGGTGCCGATGGCACGCAATTCCCCATCAATGGACAGAAGCGCACCGTCGATACCAAAGGCCTGTGCCGTGGCGGCGAGACGGTCGACAGCATAGCCTTTGGCGATACCGTTCAAATCGAAGGCCATCGCCTGCGACTTTCGGGCGCTTCCTTGCGCCTGATCGAGTTCGAGAACCTCATGGGCCGGGCTGCGAGATTTGGCCCGCGCAGCCCGGATGCGATACTCGTCGGCTCGGTTGGGGCCGAAGCCCCAGGCGACCACGGCGTCGGCCATGCCGATGTCGAAGGCCCCGCCCGATACGCGCCCGATCTTGAGGCCGGCGGCGAGGACTTCCATCAGCGCCGGAGGCAGCAAGACCGGCTCGCCGGGGTCGGCCGCGCTCAGGCGGTTGAGGTCGCTGTCCGGCTTCCACGTTGACATCTGCGCATCCACCTCCGCTACGGACTTGGCCATTGCGATCCTGACAGGCTCGGGGTCGAAGCCGGCAGGCGCATGGAAGAGGGCGGACCAGCGGGTTCCCATGGTCGGCCCGTTCAGAGCGTGGCGAACAAGGTCAGTAAACGTCTTCCGCATAGCGTCCTTCCGCCTTCAATGTCGCAGGGCTCATGCCCTGGGTCGCAAGAATCTCGCCGATTGCCGCAGCGACACCGGCCGCCATGTCACGCCCGCCGCAGACCATGACCTGTGCCCCGTCCCGGAGCAGACGCGCCACGCGTTCGCCATCCCGGCGAAGGGCGTCCTGAACGTAGATCGGTGCCGGGCCGCGGGAATAGGCGTTGGTGATGGAGGCAAGCCTGCCGTCTTCTCGCCACGCCGCCAGTTCCTCGGCATAGAGAGCATCGCTTGAGGGATGCCGGGCACCAAAGAACAGATGCATCGGCCGACCCTTCGAGTTGTTTCTCGCAAAGCCGGCGAGGGGGCCGATGCCGGTGCCGGCGCCGATGAGCAGGACAGGCATATTGCCGCGCTTCGGCTTGAACACGGGGTTGGGGCGCAGGAAGGCCTGCACACGATCGCCGGGTTCCATCAGCGTCAGTTGGGTCGAGCACAGTCCGCCCGGTTGTTTGCGCACGCAGATCTCGATGAAGCCGTCGCGACTGCCCGAGGCGAGGGAGTAGAAGCGGGGTACGACCGAGCCTTCCGGCACGACGCCGATGAGGTCGCCGGGCTCGAAGGTTGGGAAGGTTCGTCCGGTCAGGCGCTGCCAGATCGAGGCATGCGGCAATGCAAAGCGCAGGATGGCCGTCGGTGCCTGAACCTCGGCACCATAATCGCGCCGCGACACGAGAACCAGTTCGCGCGTCTGGAGCTTTTTCGGCTGGTGATTGAGATCGAATTCGGTTCCGAGCACGGCGGAGAGGGCGCGGCCCCAGCGGGCGAAATCCTGCGGCGACTGGCGATCGACGGTGTCCATGGGCAGCAGTTGCTGCCAGCCCTTGGCCTCGGCCGCACGCGCGACTTCGGCGGCATAGCCGCAAAAGGCGGGGAAGCTGCGATCACCGAAGCCCAGGATCGCAACCGGTGCGGTGGGTGCTCCGGGCAGGCCGCCCAGGCGTTCGAGGAAGCCCTTCGCTGAAGCCGGTGCTTCACCCTCGCCATAGGTGGCGGCGAGCAGAATGATGCGGCGAGCCTTCGGCCATTGATCCGGGGCAAAGGTGGACATCGCTGCGGTGTGAACCTGCGCACCGATCGAAGTCAGTGAATCCTGAAGTGTGTCGGCAAAGGCCCAGGTGCTGCCGCCCTCGCTGCCGACGAGGATGATGGTGTCGGCCTTGCCTGCGGGCACGCTGGCCTGTCTTCGGCTGCGCCGACCGGAGAACCAGAGCCGGATGCCGGACCAGCCCATGATCGGAACGCCAAGCGCCGAGAGCCCGAGAAGAAGTCCCAGTACCGACGCGCCACGACCGGTATGCAGAAGAGTTACCACGTCGCCGATGCGTTGCCATGCGCCTGCGTCGTTCCAGGCGAGAAGCGCGCCGTTTCCCTGGTCGACGTAGCCCTCGCCGGACGCGGTCTTCAGCGTATAGACGTCGGTCTTGTCGCCGGCGGCGGGGAAGGTAAGCGAGCGAAGTTCATCAACGGGAACCTGCTGAAGAGCCGCGATCTCTGCCGGCAGAAGTCCGCTCTTGCCGCTCGTCGCCGCCGGAAACGCGGGAGCGCCGGCGCCCTCCGGCACAAGGCCGAAGGTTGCCGCCGTCATCCACAGCGCCGTTGCCGAGGAGAGGGTCAATCCCCAGACCGACAGCCGGGCGATCGCCGCATGACGGCGCCCCTCGCCCTGGCCGCGCATGGGAGAGAACAGATGCCGCCAGCCGCCGGAGCGGCGGGCAAGGAGCAGCAGCCCGGAGAGGCTGAGCAACAGCATGGCGGCGGCGCCCGATGCGACCACGATGCGCCCGCCGTCACCGAGAAACAGGGAACGATGGAGGTTGGTCAGCCAGCGTTGCAATGCCGGGGTGTCCGCGCTGCCGATCCTCGCGCCGGTCCCTGGATCGATGGTAGCGGCGGCGGGCTGGTCTCCTTCGTAAAAATAGACAGTGATCTTGCCGGAGGGCGCCCGCCGGATCTGTTCCACCCTTGGTTCCTGAGCCTGAACTCGGCTTGCCAGTTCAGCCACGCTCATCCCGGATGAGCGTGGTGCGTTCAAGACCTCCATGGCGGGATAGATCGACAGGACCGCTCCGCTCAAGGCGATGACGCCCAGGAGAATCGCGGCGATGAGGCCTGGCCAACGATGAAGCGTCCGGATCATGGCGTGCACCCTTTCTGCTCAAAGACCGTAAGTGAAGTCGGCGATGTAGCGGCTGCCGGCAACCGGTTTGGCGGCGCCGTTCGTGGTGAGTGGAACCACGATCTCCGACGGGCTGTCGCGCATGTCTTCGACGGCAGCATCGACATGCAACTCGTAGCCCGCGTCGAACAGTGTGTCGGCCAGGTCGAGCGTCACGGAGAGCGTGCGGCCGGCACCGACGCTCGCGCCGGTGATGCCGCTGATCTCGGCGGTGTTCCCGCCGGAGGCCCGGTACCAGCCGCTCAGGTGCTCGTAGTATTTGGCCTTGCCGCCCGCCATCCACAGGCTGCCGGCATAGGTGCCGTCGGCGGCCGTGACGTAATAGGCGAGATAGGCGCCATCGCCACCGTAGTTCTTGAGGTTGGTGGTGAGCGTAACCTCACGGGCGAGGGCCATGCCGGGGAGAACGAGCGCGGTGGTGAGGCCAAGGGCTGCAACAAGGGATTTCATCGTCTGTTTCCTTTGATCAGAGGGAGGGGATCAGTTGACCTGAACCTTCGGGGTCGATCCCCTGAGGATCAGACCGTTGTTCGGCGGCGTTGTCGGGCCGGCGGGGAGCGGCGAGGGCTGTGAGCGACCGTTCCGTTCGTTGTCGTCGTCATCATCGTCTTCACCGTCTTCACCGTCGTCACCGTGGCGCTGCTGGCCCGTCAGCCAAACGTCGTCATCGTCGGTGTCGACGGGGTGGATCATCGAGCGGGATGCGGCCTCGCCTGGGACGGCAGAACTGAAGAAGGGCAGGGGGACTGCAAAGGCGTCGAAAGCCGCAAGAACAGTTCCGGATATGAGGGTTGCGAGGAGAAGTCTGCGATGTTCTTTCATGGATGGGCTCCTGGTCGTGTGATGATTGCTGGATGTGCTGTCCGGCTGATCGCTTCCTGACGGCTCGCAGCGATCTGCTTCAGCTTCCCGTCAGCGTCGATGCGCGAGGCCAACTAGCGACGGTTGTGGTGCTCTTCGTCGATCTCGATGACGGTGAGTGTCTGCGGATCGATTTTCGCCTCGAAGGCCCGACCGTTGCCGTCGATGGCATGGATCTCGTAGCAGCCGTCATCCATCTTGATGTGCCTCAGCTGCCAGCCGCGCGCCTCTGCCATCGCACGCACGGCCTCGCGTGGCTGCCAGTTCGCCATGGGTATGTTGCAGTCGTCCTCGGCCAGTGCCGTGCCGGTCGCAAGTGCGATCAATGCCGTTGTGAGAACCGTTCGAGATGTCATGTCATTCCTCCACTTCGGACGGGAGGAGAATGGCCTTCCGAAGCTGACCGGTCGCTGACAGAGGGTGCGACCTGGCTTCAGCTTCCCGTAAGGCGGGTGATGGACTAAAGCTGATGACGCAAAGACGAGGAAGGTCGATGAGGGTACTGCTGGTCGAAGACGATACCGTGCTGGGAGCGGCCGTGCGCGACCAGATCGCTTCGGATGGGCATTCGATAGATTGGGTCACACGGCTCGACCGGGCGGGCGACGCGCTGGCGAGCGCCGTCTACGACTTGGTTCTACTTGACCTGATGCTGCCCGATGGGCGCGGCATTCCCTTCCTCAAGGTTCTTCGCGGGCGCGGTGATGTCACCCCCGTCATCATCCTCACGGCGCTCGATCAGGTGTCCGACCGGATCGAAGGACTGAACGCCGGGGCGGACGACTATATGGTCAAACCCTTCGACCTCGCCGAACTCTCGGCGCGTATCGGTTCGGTGGCCCGGCGTTATGTCGGCAATCCCAATCCGCTGATCACACTCGGCTCGCTGGAAATCGATTTAGCCGCGCGTAGCGTTCTCAAGGACGGTCGACCGGTGGTTCTGACCGCGAGAGAATGGGTGCTGTTCGAGGCCTTCCTGCAGCGCCCCGGTCAATTGCTGTCCAAGGGACAGCTTGAGGAGAGGCTCTACTCCTTCGACACGGAAATCGACAGCAATGCGATCGAGGTGCATGTCAGCCGCTTGCGCAAGAAGCTCGGGGCACATGTGATCGAAACGGAACGCGGTCTCGGTTATCGCCTGGGGCGGTCATGAAGCCCCCTCGCTCGCTTCAGGCGCGTCTGGCGCTGGCGGTCGGGTTGTCGGTGACGGTCCTGTGGCTCGCTGCCGCCTCCGTCACGGCGAATCGGCTCGGGCGAGAAATGGAGCAAGTCTTCGACAGGGACCTCGAAGCGACGGCGCAACGGATATTGCCCCTTGCCCTTCATGACCTTCGGAAACGCAATAACGACAACGACAACGGCGACGAAGACGACGACGAGGGCGACCGGCATATTGAGCGGCTGGACGAACGCGAGGAGCCGGTGACCTATGTCGTAAGGGACTTGAGCGGCACGGTTCTGCTGCAATCCCACGGATCGAAAGGCCTCCAATTCCCGCCCTTCGAGAAGGCAGGTTTCAGCAAGACGGAGACCCATAGGATCTATTCAGATGCGGCACGCGACGGACGAATCACGATCGCCGTGGCCGAACCGCTCGATCACCGGACCAAGGTCTGGCGCAGCATGTTGCTTAGCCTCGCGTTGCCGCTGATCGTGGTGATCCCGCTTAGTCTTGCAGCCATCGCATTTGCCACGCGTGGGGGGTTGCGCCCGGTTCGAAAGCTGAAAGGTGCCCTCGAGACACGTGGCGTGCAGGATCTTTCGCCTTTACCCGATACGGGGCTTCCGACGGAGTTGGAACCTATCACCGGGGCCATAAACCAGTTGCTCGCCCGCCTGAGGGCTGCCTTCGAGGCCGAGCGCAATTTCGCGGCCAATGCTGCTCACGAACTGCGCACCCCGGTTGCCGGTGCCATCGCTCAGGCGCAGCGCATAAGGGCGGAAACGCGGGATGACAATGCCGCCCAACGCGCAACCGAGATCGAAGCGACCTTGAAACGGCTGATGCGTATGTCAGAAAAACTGATGCAGCTTGCCAGGGCCGAGGGAGGTCGCCTCAGGCTGGAAGTCCCGTCCGACCTGCGGCCTGTTCTGCGACTGGTCACCGCGGATTTTGCCCGCTGCGGTGCTGGCCAGAGGATTACACTTTCCCTGCCCCCCGATCCTGTGATTTCGGATCTCGATCCCGACGCCTTCGGCATTCTCTGTCGCAACCTCATCGAGAACGCGCTGCGTCACGGTCCTGCCGATCAACCTGTCGAGGTAGCCCTCGACTCGGCAGGGGAACTTCGTGTGCGGAACGAGGGTGCGCCCCTCTCGCCGGATATCATTGGCAAACTGGTTCAGCGCTTCGAGCGTGGCGCCACGGGCTCCGAGGGTAGCGGCCTCGGCCTTGCCATCGTCAAGGCGATTACCGAGCGTGCCGGCGGGCATCTCTCCGTGACCTCGCCGATTCCCGGAAGAGAGGCCGGGGTTCAGGTGGCTGTTCTATTGCCAGTCAGTCGACCCGAAAGAACCTGAAAACAGGCTGTTGAGCCGCAAATGGTAGCGCGAGGGTCGCAGGCGCCCAACTCGCCGGGTCCGTTTTGGGAAGGGCGGGCCATCCTATAACCAACATCTGCGCCAGCACGGCAGGAACATTGCCGACGAACTGCTCAAGCACGTCTCGCCGCACAGTCGGGAGCAATCAACCTCACTGGCATCTATTCCTGGGATGCCGAGCAGCGAATGCCCGAAGGCTTCAGACCCTTGCGACTTCCCGGCCGTCTTCTCCGGGTGACGGACCCTGCCAAAATCTGGAGGAAGATCAGGCTCCAAGATCAGGTTACTTCGCCACTGTCACCTTATGAAAGATATAGTCGTTGCCCACGAAGTCGATGAGTTCATAACCGCAGGCGAACGCGTCCAAGAGGGCCTTTCTGAGGTTAATCCGGCATTCGAGATCGTCTGGCGGAGATGGGTTCGTGGATTTCTGCACGCCGTCCGATAGCGGGATGCGTAGCAGGTTTCCGAGAGCTGGCGCTTCGGAATAGCCGGCAAGTCGCTTTTTCACGCACGGATCGTCAAGATACCAATCCACCAGAAGGCGATCTGAAGGGAGCCCGTGGTTTATGCCGCCCATCTCGCCGTAGTAGTCGACATAATATGTGTTCGAACGGGCGCCGAGTTGACGGAGGTTCAGTCTGGCGTTCGTTGATCTCAACGGATCGAAAGTCCAGCGGACATGATGGATGCCGCGTTCGAGGCACCATCGGCGCTGATACCACTTCAGCTCTGCGCCGAGACCACGCCCGCGCATTTCCGGCAGTACGGCCAGTCGATGGGAGTGTTGAATGCCGTGAGTGCCGGTCGGGAATCCGAAGATATAACCGACGAGCCGGCCTTCGGCGAATGCCCCGCCGACGAGGCCTCCTTCGACCTGGATGACCATCATCAGGTCGGCGGGATCCGGCGTGTCTCCGGCGCCCCAGACCGAAACCTGAAGAGCTTCCGCCGCACGAAACTCCGTAATGCCCGAGAGGTCGCGAAATTCGACTTCGGTCATGCCGCAAGGCTCTCGCTGAAGGTCGTTACATGCGCGAGGAAGTCGTGGTCGAGCGTGACGCCGATCCCGGCACCCGCCGTTGGCACGGCCATGCGGCCCGACACGGCCTCAAGCTTCTGCTCGACGATATCTCGATGGAAATAGCGGCTCGACGATGAGGTGTCGCCTGGCTTGGAAAAGTTCGGCAGGGTCGACAGATGGATGTTATGGGCGCGGCCAATCCCGCTCTCCAGCATCCCGCCGCACCAGACGGGGACGGAAAAGGCGGCCGAGAGATCGTGAATCTGCAGCGAGTTCAAATAGCCACCGGCGCGGCCGACCTTGATGTTGATGACCCTTGCGGCATCCGTCTGCAGAGCCTTTCGGGCATCCTCCGGACCGCGGATGCTTTCGTCGAGGCAAATGGAAGTCCGCATTCTGGTCTGTAGGATTGCGTGGTCATGGATGTCATTCCACGCCAGCGGCTGCTCGACATAGTCGAGATTGTAGTCGTCCAACCGCGCAAGAAGCATGCTGTCCGCCAGGCTGTAGGCACTGTTCGCATCGGCTGTCAGGTGAATGTCGGGATAGACGGCGCGGACGGCAGAAACCAGCTGAAGGTCGTGGCCCGGTTTGATCTTGAGCTTGATCCGCTTGTAGCCTTGCTCATGGTGGATGCCGACCCGCTCCAGGGTCTCCGCGATGGGGCCGAGACCAAGGGAAACACCCACATCCACCGCATCGCCATTTCCGCCGAGGATGGTCTTGAGGGGGAGCCCCAGCGATTTTGCCCAGAGGTCCCAGAAGGCCATCTCGACGGTGGCCTTGGCCATGTAATTGGCCCGCCAAGGCTGCAACACGCGGTGAAGCGCCTGCGGGTTTTCAAACTCCTGTCCGATGATCTGCGGCAGAAAAACCGTGCGGATCAGCTCCAGTGCTCCGGCGACAGTTTCCTCAAGGTAGTCAGGGAGGGGATCCATGACACCTTCGGCATATCCTTCCAGCCCGCCTGACTTCAATGTGAGCAGGGGGAAGAGCTTCTCGTACATCGTTCCGCTCGAGATGGTGAAGGGTGTGAGCAGGGGCAGGCGAACCAGCCGGATATCGGCGCCATCGATCCGCAGCGGCGCACGAAGCTCTGCGCGAGGTGTGGGGCTGGTCATCTTGATTGCTTCTCCACTTCAATCGAAATCGGGATGAAGCTATGTTGATTTTAGTTTTCTTGCAAGATTGACGTTATGAAAGTCTTCTGTCAATCTTTGCCGAAACCAAGGGAATGGCCGGTGTCAGACAGCGATCTTGATCAAGAGAAAGACGGGCAGGGAAGCGAGCGAAAGGCGCCGGCAGGCGATCTTCGCCAGAAGTTATTGCAACAAGTTGCCGCGGGCACTCCGGCCGAACGGGCGATTGCCGGCTATCTTCTCAGCAATCTTCAGTCGATCCCCTTCGAGACCGCCGCAACCGTTGCGGTGAAGATCGGAGTGTCGGAAGCATCGATCGGGCGTTTTTGCCGTTCGATCGGCTATCGCAGCTTGAAGGACCTCAAGGGAGGGCTCCAGTCCGATCTTGGCGATCAGGCGTGGTTGATCGGCGATCGGCTGCAGGATTTTCACCTTCGCAGCCAGTCCGGCAAGGACGAGTTGGCGCAGGCGCTCGAAAAGGAAATGGCGGCGCTGGTCGCCGTCTACGAGATCGCTGCGACGGCTGGGTTCGATGACGCGGTGAAGCGCCTTGCCCGGCGAACGAACGTCTTCGTGGCTGGCTTCCAGACGGAGCGCGGGCACGCCGCCGAACTCGTGCATAATCTCCAGTACCTGCGTGCCGGTGTGCAGCTGGCCGATGTCGCCGGCGGTCACTTTGGTGAAATCCTGCTGTCGCCGCCGGAGACCTCGACGCTGGTTCTCATCGACGGCCGGCGCTATTCGCGATTGACCCGGGATCTTGCCTTTGCGGCTCATGATGCCGGCATCCCCGTCTCCCTGATCACTGACCCCTATTGCGACTGGGCGCATGACGCGGTTAGCGAGCTTTTCGCCGTACCCACTGACCTCAACCATTTCTGGGACACGACCTCGGCGATGTCTTCGTTGATCGGCCTGCTGGTCAACGGCGTCTTCAAGGAACTGGGTACCGAGGTTGAGGAGCGAATGGCCCGGATCTCCACCTACTACGACAATTTCATCGGTCACACGGGGCAGTTCCGCCGTCAACCCCGCTCCGAAAGCTGAATCATAAAACAAACGACAAAAAACCTGCAGAGAGGATCGAAATGAATAGCCTTAAACTTCGCAAATCCTTCGCCGCCGCCGGTATCAGTCTCGCCGCGCTGTTGTCCAGCTACGGCGCTTCACTGGCTCAGGAAGCCGTGTTCGTCATGGCGACCAATGAAGTCGGCGCCCCGACCTATAATCCGATCAAGGCCTCGAACCTGAACATAGGTACCACCTTGATATTCGACCGGCTGATCTCGCAGGATGCGGATCTTTCCTTTCATCCCTGGCTCGCCGAAAGCTGGGAAGAGGCCGCCGATGGCATGTCCTGGATTTTTCACCTGAAAAAGGGAGTCAAATTCCACAACGGCGAACCGTTCAATGCCGAGACGATCGTGAAATGGCTGGACCTCTTCAAGGCCAGTGAAAACGCCTACATGACCGAAGCGATCCAGAAGGTCGAGGTGGTCGACGATACGACGGTCAAGTTCGTGATGTCCCGCCCCGAACCGAACCTTCTCTACAATTTCTCATCCAGCTACCTCAGCGTGATCGAGCCGAAATCCTTCGTCGAACTCGGCGACAATTACGGTGTCACCGAAGTCTACGGAACCGGACCCTTCAAGCTGGACACCTTCACGGTCGGTCAGGAAACCGTCCTGGTCCGCAATGATGACTATGCGTGGGCGTCACCGCTCGCCAAGAATCGTGGTCCGGCGAAAATCGCCAAGCTGACGCTTCGCGAGATCGCTGAGGACTCCACCGCATTTCTGGAGCTGAAGTCCGGTGGGGTGGACATGCTTCTCGGGGTTCCGACCGATTTCCTCAGCGAGGTGAAAGCCGGGGGCAATCTTGCCGTCGTCACGCTGCCGGGACAGGACGTCGCCTACATGCCGATCAACGTGACGAAGGAGCCCTTCACCGACGTCCGCGTGCGCGAGGCCGCGGCCAAGGCGATCAACCAGAAGGAAATTCTCGATTCCATCTATGGCGGTGTCGGTGAGGTTGCGAACACTTTCCTGATCTCGGCGCTGCCGGAATCGAAGGTGGAAGACAAGTACAGGATTTCCTACGATCCGGAACGGTCCAACAGCCTGCTCGATGAAGCCGGCTGGGCGAAAGGTGCAGACGGCATCCGCAGCAAGGACGGCAAGCCGCTCAAGGTTTCTCTCTGGACGCAGAGCGATTCCAGCTTCCGGCGCCTGACCGAGGTCATCCAGGCCGAGCTGAAGGCTGTCGGCATTGACAGCGAAATTACCACCTTCGACAGTTCCGCGATCCGCGACCAGTACAAGAGCGGCACCCAGCAACTCGCTGTCCGTTCCTACAACTGGGACAATGCCGATATCATCGACTGGTTCTTCGGCGGCGACCGCCTCGGATACCCGAACGTCTCGATGTTCAATGACCCGAAGGCCGAGGAACTGCGCAAGAAGGCGATGACCGGTTCGAAGAACATGGCCGAGCGCATCAGCAGCTTCAAGGCCTATCACGAATATGTCCTGTCGCAGTTTCCGATGGCGCCGATCTACCAGCCGGTGACATCGGTCGGCTACAACAAGGACCGCCTGGTGTTGCCGGCTGAAATCCATGCGCCTTCGGTCGGCGCCACCGCCATCATGGATATTGAGGTGAAGGAGTAATTACGGCAGACGCCGCGAGGATCCACCCATGATAATCTATGCCATTCGACGCATAATGATGCTCGTGCCGGTATTCCTCGCGGTGTCCGTCATCATCTTCCTGATCTTGCATTTCCTACCGGGAGACCCGATCGACAACCTTCTGAAGGTCGGGGCTCCCCCGGAGCAGCGCACGGAGATGATGGCCCGTTATGGTCTGGATCGGTCGTTGCCGGTCCAGTACGCCATCTGGTTGGGAAAGCTCATCACCGGAGACCTCGGGACAGCCATTGTCGCCCGTCGCCCGGTCCTCGATCTGATCGCCCAGGCCTTGCCGCATTCCCTGGCGCTCGGGGGCCTCGCCCTCGCATTTTCCACCATCGTCGGCGTTGGTCTGGGGGTGGTTGCCGCGCTGAACCGTGATCGCATCATCGACCGCGTTGTTATGGGAGGTGTCCTGCTCGGGTCCACATTGCCGAGTTTCTGGCTCGGCCTGCTTCTCATCCTTGCCTTTTCCGTGGGGTTGGGCTGGTTTCCAGTCTCCGGCGCCCGAGGATGGAACTCGCTTGTCCTGCCGGTTCTCACCATCGGCCTTGGTGGAACCGCCCTGGTTGCCCGCATTACCCGTGTTTCGATGCTCGATGCTGCCGCGCGCGATTTTGTCATGCTTCTTCATGCAAAGGGCCTGTCGCCCGCAGCCATCTACCTCCGTCATGTGCTGCGGCACGCATTGATACCGGTCGTCACGATCCTTGCCTTGCGTATCGGCTGGATCCTCGGCGGCGCGGTGACTGTCGAAGTCGTGTTCGCCCGTCCGGGCCTCGGTACTCTGCTTATCAAGGCGCTGAACCAGCACGATTACCCGGTCGTGCAGGCAAGCCTGCTGATGCTCGCCATGGCGGTCATGCTGGGCACGCTGCTTGGAGACCTGCTGCAGGCGGCAATGGACCCACGCGTAAGGGGAGCGCTTCTGTGAGCGGTTCCCTATCCATATCCGTCTCGTCCTCCCGGCATCTCAAGCTTCTGCGCGACGTCTTCAGGCGGCCGGCCGGAGCAATCGGCGGAGCCTGGCTGGTCATCGTCATTTTCGCTGCGGTGTTTGCACCGTTCCTGACGGGATACGCCTATGACGCCCAGGTGCTGAAAGAGGCTTTCCAGCCCCCGTCGGCAACTCACCTGCTCGGGACAGACGAGTTCGGGCGGGATCTGTTGACGCGACTGATGTTCGGGGCCCGCACCTCCCTTTCCGTGAGCAGCATATCCATCCTGATCTCGGTTCTGTGCGGCATGACGCTCGGTGCCGCAGCCGGCTATTTCGGCGGCGCTTTCGACCGTATGGTCACAACTGTCGTCGACCTGAGCTGGTCCTTTCCGGAAATCCTCATCGCGCTCATTCTGGTCGCGATCATCGGTCCGGGAGTGGGCGGCACGATGGCGGCAATCGCGGTTGCCTATGTCGCGCAGTTTGCCCGTCTGACGCGAACGCAGATCATGACGCTTAAGGAGGAAACCTATATCGAGGCGGCTCGCAGTCTGGGCGCCAGCCACCGTCATATATTGTTCGCTCACCTCATCCCCAATGCGCTGGCACCCGTTCTCGTGAGCGCCATGCTCGCAACCGGCGATGCGATTATCCTCGAAGCGACCCTTGGCTTCTTCGGCCTCGGAGCCCAGCCGCCCCTTCCGAGCTGGGGATCGATGATGTCCTCCGGATCGGCACTGCTGTTCAAGGCGCCGTGGATCATCCTGTTTCCCGGTCTCGCCGTCGCCGTCACCGTTATCGCGATCAATCTGTTCGGCGATGCATTGATTGCGGCGCTTGACGTCAAGAGCCAGTTGAGGAGAGCTGAGTGACTTCACTTCTCTCTTTGTCCCAGCTGTCTGTCAAAGTCGGACGGACACGCCTGCTCGATGGTGTCGGTTTCAGTCTCGAACGCGGCGAGATTCTCGGCCTCGTAGGCGAGAGCGGCTCGGGAAAATCCCTGACTGCGCTGGCAATCACCGGACTTCTTCCGCTGATTGGCGCCAGTGTGGCCGAGGGGGCGATCCGTTTCGACGGAGCGGACCTGACCCGGATGACGGACCGTGAGCTGCGCAGGCTGCGAGGGGGGCGGATCGGGTTTGTGATGCAAAATCCTATGACCGCACTCGATCCGGTGCAGCGGGTAGGGGGCCAGATCGACGTCGTCTCGCGCTTGCATCTCGGGCTGTCGGCATCGGCGGCGCGATCCCGCACGCTGGATCTCATGACCCAGTTGCGCATACCGGATGCCGGCGCCGTGGCCGATGCTTATCCGCACCAGTTGTCCGGTGGCATGAAGCAGCGTGTCGTGATTGCCATGGCGCTCGCGGGCGATCCGGACCTCATCATCGCGGACGAACCGACAACGGCGCTCGATGTGACCGTTCAGGCGCAGATCATCCAGATCCTGACAACACTTGTACGCGAGCGGGGGCTGGCGCTTCTGCTCATCACTCATGACATGGGGGTCGTCGCTCAGGTCTGCGATCGCGTGGCCGTTCTCTATGCCGGACGTATTGCGGAAGAACGGTCGGTCGCAGGTATCTTCTCCAACCCCGCCCATCCCTACACCAGGGCGCTGATCGGCTGCATTCCGCAGGAGGCAATGGAGGCCGGCGGTTTGCGGGGTATCCCCGGTTCCGTTCCGACCGCGGCAACCTATCCGGCCGGCTGTCGGTTTCATCCTCGCTGCGTCTCCGCGATATCGCAATGCGCCATCGACAGACCGAAGGAACGCCCGTTGCCGGATGGCGGTACGGTCGCCTGTCACCTTGCTTCCGTGGAGGCCTTATGAGCGAGAGGTTGCTGCAGATCGACGGGTTGAGCAAACATTTCTCCACAGGCGGCGGCGTGTTCAAGCCGGCACGCAGCATGACAGCGGTGAGGGATGTTTCCCTGTCCCTTACACGCGGTGAAGTGGTTGGCGTGGTCGGCGAATCCGGGTGCGGAAAGTCGACACTTGCGCGTCTGATCTTGCGCCTGATCGAGCCGAGCGCCGGCAGCGTCTTGCTCGACGGTGTGAATGTCACCAGCCTGCCGGCGCGGGAACTGAGGTCGATCCGTCGACGCATGGGCATGGTCTTTCAGGACCCATACTCCTCGCTCGATCCCCGTTACACGATCGCCGAACTCCTTGCCGAGCCGTTCGTCGTGCAGGGACGTCCGATGCCGAAGGCGGCCGTCGGGGAAATGCTCGATGCTGTCGGCCTGCCGAGCGCCATGGCGGGCCAGTATGCGCATCAGCTTTCCGGCGGTCAGCGACAGCGCATCGGCATTGCGCGCGCCCTGATGCTGAAGCCCGAACTGCTGCTGCTCGACGAGCCGACGGCCTCGCTCGATGTTTCGATTCAGGCGCAGATCATTGAACTGCTCTCCGGGCTGCGGGGCAGCTTCGGGCTGACCTATCTGTTCATATCCCATGATCTGGGACTGGTTCGCTATTTCTGCGATCGTGTCGTGGTGATGTATCTCGGCGCCGTGGTCGAAGTCATGCCCAGTGGCAAATCGATGCCACGGCATCCCTACACCCGGGCATTGCTGGATTCGAGCTTCACGCCCGACCCGGCCGCCCGACGATCGATCGTACCGCTTTCGGGCGAAATCCCGTCTCCATTCAATCTTCCCGCCGGCTGCGCGTTTGCGGGCCGTTGTCCGCGCGCCAGCGAAATCTGCCGTACGGAGCGCCCGCCTCTCCTGCAGGACGGCGCTTCGGCGATCGCCTGTTTTTCACCCCTCTGACGTTTCAAATCCTAGGATGTAACCTATGCCTTTTCGCGTCCTGACTGCCGAATTCGTTCATGAAAGCAACACCTTCAAGAAAGGACGCACGGAGCTGGCCACCTTTTGCGCGGAAACGCTCGACATCGGGCAGGACGCGGTTGACAGGTTTGGCGATGTGAATGCCGAGATTGCGGGATTTCTCGACGCGGGACGCGAGGCTGGCTGGAGCGTCCGTCACGTCTTGTCGGCTCACGCTACCCCCGGAGCCCGGGTTTCACGCGAGGCGTTCGATTACATCGCCGGCCTGATCTGCGAGGCAGCCATCGAGGAGCGCGACAATCTCGACGGCATCCTGCTCGGTCTTCACGGCGCCATGGTGCCGGATTTCTGCGAGGACGGGGAAGGGGAATTGCTGCGTCGCCTCCGCGAGATCGTCGGCCCGGACCTTCCTATCGCCGTATCGCTCGACCTGCACGCCATCGCCACGCCCCTGATGATGCGCCACGCCCAGATATTCGTGTCCTTCAAGACGTATCCGCATGTCGACATGCGCGAGACCGGGTTGCATGCCGGTCGTCTTCTCGATCAGGCCATGCGTGGTTTGACGAGACCTTCGACATTGCGGGTGCATGTTCCCATGCTTGACGAGGCAAACGCCGGTCGCACCGACGTTCCCGAAACCAAGGCGTTGTATGACCGCGCCAGCATCCATGAAAATGAGCCGGGCATTCTGGCGGTATCGATTAACGCGGCCTTTGCCGAAGCGGATGTCGAGGAAGCTGGGACAACGGTACTGGTAACCCATGACACTGGCGTCGATGGGGCCGCGGCAAGGGCAGAAACAATCGCGCGTGCGCTTGCCGACACGATCTGGTCCCAGCGGGGGCAGGTATCGAACACCTTCCTTTCGCCGGAAGAAGCCGCGGAACTTGCACGCGGTTTCGATGCCTCCGGCGGGCCGCTGGTGATTGCGGATTACGCTGATAATCCGGGTGCCGGCGCCTATGGCGACGCCACAGCTTTGCTGGCGGCGCTGCTGGCGGTCGGGTCTGCCGACGGAGCTTTTGCCCCTGTGATAGACCCCGAGGCGGCTGCCTTCCTGCATCGCTATCGCGAAGGCGATGTGGCCACGCTCGAACTGGGCGGGAAGATCGATCCCACCTTTGGCGGTGGTCCGCTGACGTTGACCGGCGAAATCATAAAGCTCTCGGACGGTGTCTATACCGGTGACGGCCCCATCCTTGGCGGCATCACGCATACGTTCGGCCCCACGGCCGTTTTCCGGGTCGGCGGGATCGACATTCTCGTTGTCACTCTGCCAGGCCAGATGCTCGATCTGCAGCAGCTCAGAGCCTTCGGCATAGAACCCACGAAGCTCCGCTTCCTTGTCGTCAAATCCATGCAGCATTTCCGCGCGGCCTTCGAACCGGTTGCCGGAAAAGTGGTCGTCTGCGACAGTGGCGCCCTCGCGACGCCGCGGGCGGAGCTTCGGCCATATACGCGTGTGAAGAGGCCGATCTGGCCGCTTGATCGATGATCCCATCGCACAGTGAAGCGCGAACCTGCCGGCCGCTTTGTTTCGTGTGTTTGACACGGATATGAAGCATGCATCAGCGGTGTGAAGTCGCTGGCTGTCGTCAGGTCCCGGTCAGAACCTCAACGGCTTCATCAATGGCGGCGGTGCGTGTTGTTGCGTGCAAGCTCACGCGAACACGATTGGTATCGTGCACCGTTACGGTGAAGCCTGCATGGAGGAGCCGGTTCACCGCTCGGGGATCGGCGGCCTCGATGACGGCGATCCCGGCTCTTTGTTCGGCGGGCCACCCGGGAAGCAGTCTCAGTCCTCGCCGTGACGCTGCTTCGGCCAGGTATTCGTATCGGGACTGGATTCTTGATGTGATCCAGTGGAGGCCAACACCTTCGACAAGCTCCAGCGCTTGCGCAAGGCATGCCGCGAGAACCGGTGAGGGGCGTGTCGAATCGAAGCGGCCGGCGCCGGGAAGCGGGCTCTGGTCATCGCGACGAATGTCCAGACTGTCCGCAATACCACCCCAGTTTGCCGCGAGTGGCCGGATTCGATCGAGCGCCCTGTCCGATAGCGCCATGAAGCCGGTCCCCTGACCGGCACGCATCCATTTCTGTCCTCCGGCGATCACAACGTCAGCCAATGTCCAGTCTTCCTCGACTGCGCCGAATGCCTGAATGGCATCGACGATCAAGAGTCGGTTGCCGATGGCCTCGCGGATGCGAGCGAGATCGGCCCGATAGCCGGTGCGAAAATCCACGTGGCTGATCGCCACTGCATCGCATGACGCGTCGAGATGCGCGCGCAGCAATTCAGGCGTCACCGGCTCGTCGAGTGCGCCTGCAAGCCGCAGCGAGATGCGGCCGGTCTCAGCCGCGTTCCGCCACGGCAAGACATTGGCCGGAAACTGGTAACGGCCGCTGAAAACACCTGTCCCGGACGGCAGGCCGAGCGCGACCTGCACCAGCGCAGACGAGGTGTTCGAAACCAGCGTGATGTTGCTTTCGGGAAAACCCGAGAGCCGGGAGAGCACGGCGAGTGCTCTCGGCACTTGCGCGGAGAGCATGGCCGCATCGCCGGGTCGCGCCGTTGCCGTTGCCCGCAACAGGCGTTCTCCCGTCGCCACCACGGGCTCGCTGATCGGGCCGAGGCTGGCGAAATTGAGATAGCGCTCGTCCTCAATGAAGGCACGTTCGTATTCTTCCGGTGAGAGCGTCATCGCCGCGACTGGCGGGAGGGCGCTCATGCGCACGGTTTTCCGGTGTCGGAAATGCATGAAACGGCGGTCGCGTAACGGTCCATCGCGGGTTCTTTCTTGATGCTTGCAACTTGTGTCGACAATAAAAATATATTCTTGTGCTCACTTTGTCGACATATGAGTTGACAGATGTCGCTCGAGAGGCGAGTTTTGTCGCAGTCACGCTGCGACCGGCATCGGTCGGATCGCTTAAAACAAGGGGAATAAAGATGGCCTTCGATCGCATACGCTTTACCAAGCGCATGATGGTGTCCTTTCTTGCCGCTACATGCTCGACGCTTGCCTTTGCCGCCGACCCGCAGACTGGTGGTGTTCTCAGGATCGTCGGCACGGCCGATATCGACCATTTCGATCCCACCTCCGCCGCGCTCGTGACGAGCAACAACTTCATGCGTGCCGTCGGCCGTCAGCTCATCAGCTATGAATCTTCGACGGATGAAAACCTCCGGATCGAGCCCAAGGGTGACCTCGTGACCGAGGTGCCGCAGCCTTCCGATGACGGCCTGACCTACACCTTCACCCTGCGTGATGGCGTGACCTGGAACACGCCGTCCGGCCCGCGCGCCATCGTTGCCGCCGATTTCGAACGTGGCGTGAAGCGCATGTGCAACCCGGCGCTCGGGTCGGCGGCTCTTACGTATTATGTCGACCTGATCAAGGGCATGAGCGCCTTCTGCGAGGGTTTCGCGAAGGTCGAGCCGACCGTCGAGGCCATGAAGGCCTATGTCGAAGGCAATGACATCGAGGGTATCGAGACGCCTGACGACAAGACCATCGTCATCCACCTGACCGAAACGGCAGGCGATTTTGTCTACATGCTGTCGCTGCCGACAGCCGCTCCTGCGCCGATCGAAGTTCTGGACTATCTTCCGGATGGTCCGGACTATCGATCGAACTTCATCTCCAGCGGTCCCTACACAGTTGATGAATACGTTCCGGACGGACGTATTCATCTCGTGCGCAACCCTGCCTGGAAGGCCGAGTCCGATCCGCTGCGCAAGGCTTACGTCGACGAAATCGACATCACCCTCGGCATTCAGCCGGACGCCGCCATCCAGCAGTTGCAGGCCGGTGACGCCGACATGACCTACGACATCACCATTCCCCCGGCGACGCTGCACCTGTTGACGGCGGGCGGCGACGACAAGCTGCTGACCATGTCGGTCGGCCGCACGGCATTCCTTTTCGTCAACACCGTTTCGGACAACAACAACGGTGCGCTGAAGGACATCAGGGTCCGTCAGGCCATTCAGTATGCCATCGACAAGGCGGCTATCGTCCAGCAGATGGGCGGTTCAACGCTGGCCCAGCCGCAGAACGGCATTTTCGGCCCCGGCGTGCTCGGCTATCACGAATTCGATCTCTACCCGTCGGAAGGCGCCAAGGGCGATCCGGAAAAGGCCAAGGCCCTTCTGGCCGAAGCAGGCTTCCCGGACGGCATCAAGCTGAAGATGCCCTACCGCAACCAGAACGATCTACCGGCCATTGCCCAGACCATCCAGGCAAGCCTGAAGAAGGCCGGCATCGAGATCGAACTGACCCCTGTGGCGGCGGCGGACTACTATTCCAAGTTCATGACTAACCCGCTGAACACCAAGGAAGGCAACTGGGATATCGCTCCGGTCGGCTGGTCGCCGGACTGGGTTGGCGGCGCGGCGCGCTCGGTATTCCAGCCGCAGTTCACCTTCAATGGCACGCACCAGACCTATAACTACACGGACTACAACAATCCCGAGGCCAACAAGATTGCCCAGCAGGCCATCAATGCCACGACCTCGGCAGACGCCGCGCGCCTGTGGGGTGAGGTTGACCAGCTGGTCATGAAGGATGCGCCGGTCGTGCCGTATGTCGCTGAAAAGATCGTGCTCTATCGCGGTTCCGCCGTGCAGAACTTCCAGCCCTATGCGCTTGGCGCGCAGGGTGACTGGACGAACGTCTGGCTGGACCGCTGAGTTTCAGGAGCGATCGGTGCGTCGTTTGACCGACGCACCGGCGCACCGTTGGACATCGCAGGCCGGATGCGGATGCGACGCACCCGGCCTGTATGCCTGAACGGACAGCCCCCGACGGGAACCACGGCCGCCGCAATACCTTTTAATCCGCGCATCCGTGCGTCGCCAGGCCGGCAATCCGTTCACCGCGAACATGGATGAGGAGGCGTTATGCCTATACTCGAGGCACGAAATATCACTATTCGCATTCCGACCGAGGACGGCGTGGTGCAAGCCGCGCGCAATGTGTCGTTCTCCGTCGACAAAGGCGAGTTCTTCGGCATCGCCGGCGAATCCGGCTCGGGCAAGAGCGTGCTGACGCAGGCGATCATGGGCATGTTGCCCAATGCCGATATCGATGGCGAAGTGCTTTTCGAGGGAAGGGACCTGCTCGGCCTCGGCCCCCGAGAGATGCGCAAGGTGCGCGGTGCGCGGATCGGCATGATCTTTCAGGATCCGCTTTCCAGCCTGCATCCTTATTACACCATCGGTGCGCAGATCGCCGAAATGATCCATGCCCATGAGCGCATTTCCCGCGATCAGGCCAGAAAGCGCGTCTGCGAACTGCTCGAACGGGTGGGGATCGTCGATGCCGGGTCGCGTTTCGACAGCTATCCGCATCAGTTTTCCGGCGGCATGCGCCAGCGCGTGATGATCGCCATGGCGCTTGTGCTCAACCCGCCGCTGATCATCGCCGACGAGCCGACGACCGCGCTCGACGTGACTGTTCAGCAGCAGATCATCGAACTGATCAACGAAATGCGCCGCGAACGCGGAACCACCGTGATCATGATCACCCACGATCTCGGCCTGCTCGCCAGCGTGGCCGATCACGTCATGGTCATGTATGCCGGCAATCGCATGGAGACCGGCAAGAGCGAAGACCTCTTCAGTTCTCCTGCCCATCCCTATACCGCCGGCTTGCTCAATTCCTCGCCGGCCAATTACACGCCCGGAAGCACGCTCGTTCCCATTCCCGGTCGTCCGCCGAGCCTCATTCATCTGCCGCGCGGCTGTGCTTTCCGCACCCGTTGCCACCATGCTTCCGCGCAGTGTCTAAGCCCTCCGCCGCTGCGCGTCTTCGAGGACGGGACGAACAGTCTCTGCTGGCTCGAAAGCCTGCCCGAAGCCGCGGCATCGACGGAAACGCAAGCTGTAGCGGCGTCCGCGCCGCAGGAGCGTCCGCGCATCATGGAGGCCCGCGACGTTCGCCTGAGCTACAATCTCGGCGGCCTGTTCGAGGGAGCGAAGACGCTCGACGTGCTGAAAGGCATCGACCTTGACCTCTACAAGGGCGAAACGCTTGGCCTCGTCGGGGAGTCCGGCTGCGGCAAGTCCACGCTCGCACGCGTGCTTGCCGGATTGACGCCGGCGACCGGCGGATCGGTTCACTTCGAGGGTCGGGCCATCGAAAGCCTGTCGACCCGGGAATGGCGCGAAATGCGCAAGCGCGTCCAGCTTGTCTTCCAGGACCCGTTCGGCTCACTCAATCCACGGCGGCGGGTCAGCTCGATCATCGGCGAGCCGCTGCGCATCCATGACATCTGTTCGGGCGCTGCCCGCAAGCGGGCCGTGCAGGAGCTGATGGAACGTGTCGGCCTCAACCCGGAACATTACAACCGCTTCCCTTCCGAGTTTTCCGGCGGCCAGCGCCAGCGCATCGGCATTGCTCGCGCACTGGCGTTGAACCCGGAACTCGTCATCTTCGACGAGCCGGTTTCGGCGCTCGATGTTTCCATCCAGGCGCAGGTGCTGAACCTGATGCGGGAGCTCCAGCAGGAACTGAAGCTCACCTATCTATTCATTTCCCACGATCTCGCGGTGGTACGCCATGTCTGCGACCGCATTGCCGTCATGAGCAAGGGCCGCATCGTCGAACTGGCCGATGCCGAGACGATCTATACCAATGCCAGCGATCCCTACACACGGGAGCTGATAGCGGCCTCCTTCCACGAGCCGCGCTCCAGCGCGCCGCGTGTGCGCAGGCTGGTCGAAACCATTCCGGGAGAAGTTGCGTGAGCGTCGAAACCCAAGAGGAGGAGGTGGCAGCCGTCGTCCAGCGCAGCCCTTATGAGCTGACAATGCGCCGTTTCGCCCGCGACAGGGCCAGTCTGGTGGCGTTGGTTTTCATCCTGCTGCTCGTGCTTTTCGCGGCCTGTGCGCCGCTGGTCGAAGCCGCGGCCGGACATTCCGCCATCGAACAGTATCGGGAAACCGGACTGAGTTCGATGGGCATGCCTGTCGCGCCGAACCGCGAATTCCTGCTGGGTACGGATCATCTGGGTCGCGACGTGCTCGTCCGGCTTGCCTATGGCGCGCGGGTATCGCTGCTCGTCGGTGTGCTTGCCTCGCTTGCCGCTGCCATGATTGGCCTTACGGTCGGCGTCGTCGCGGGTTATTTTGCAGGCCCGACCGACATGGTGCTCAGCCGGATCATGGACCTCGTGATGAGCGTGCCGTTCCTGCTCTGCGCGCTGGCGCTGGTTTCCGTCTTCGGCCCCAGCCTAGGGCTTAGCGTCGGCGTGATCGTCTTCTTCAGCTGGACCACCATGGCCCGTGTCATCCGCGCCGAGGTAGTGTCGCTTCGCCGAAGGGAATTCGTGGAGGCGAGCCGGTCACTCGGCGCCGGTCCCGTCTCCATCATGGTGCGGGACATCCTGCCCAATCTCAGCGTACCGATCATCGTCTACACGACGATGATGATCCCCAGCTCCATCGTCTTCGAGGCTACGCTCTCCTTCCTGGGGCTCGGCATCGTCCCGCCCACTCCGAGCTGGGGCGGCATGCTGGCGGATGCGGCCGGCAATTCGATCTACCTTGTCGCCTGGTGGCTGGTGATCTTTCCCGGCGCGGCGCTTCTGATGACGACGCTTGCCTTCAACATTCTCGGCGATGGTCTTCGCGACGCGCTCGACCCGAAACCGCGTCCGGTTCGCAAGAGCCGTTTCCGCAAGCCGGGCAGAAAGGCAGGCCGCGCATGATCCGCTTCCTAGCAAAGCGCCTCTTCTTCTCCGTCTTCGTGCTGTTTGCGCTCAGCCTGTTCGTGTTCATGCTGTTCTTCGTCGCGCCCGGCGATCCGGCCCGTATCATCGCCGGCGAAAAGGCGACCGAGGCCCAACTCGCGCTGATCCGAACCAATCTCGGCCTCGACCGGCCGATATACGAACAGTATGCCGGCTTCGTCTCCAAGGCGGTGCAGGGCGACCTCGGCTTCTCCTACCGCAACCAGCAGCCGGTCGCCAAGCTGGTGGTGAACCGCATCCCGGCCACGGTTTCGCTGGTGTTTGGCGGCGTGGTGTTCTGGCTGGCGATCGGCATTCCGATCGGCATCATGTCGGCGCGTCATCCCGGCGGCCTGCGTGATCGGTTGGGGCAGGGGTTCATTCTGGTCGGCCTCAGCTTCCCCACCTTCGTGCTTGGCATGCTGTCGCTGTACCTCTTCTACTTCCTGCCCCGGCAGGCCGGTTTCACTCTCTTTCCGCCGGGCGGCTACAAGCCTTTTCTCAAGGATCCCGTGCTCTGGGCCTGGCATCTCTTCCTGCCTTGGACCACGCTGGCGCTTGTGACGGCGGCGATCTATGCGCGGCTGACGCGCGGCAACCTGTTGCAGGTGATGGGCGAGGACTATATCCGCACCGCCCGCGCCAAGGGGCTTTCGGAGGGAACGGTGTTCTTCCGCCATGGCCTGCGCAGCACGCTGACACCGCTCGTCACGCAGCTCGGTGCCGATATCGCCGTTCTTCTTGGCGGAGCGATCGTCATCGAGCAGATCTACGGCCTTCAGGGTGTCGGTGCGCTCGCCGTGCAGGCGGTGAAGAACCAGGACCGACCGATCATCATCGGCGTCGTGTTGCTCGGCGGACTTTTCATCGTATTGATGAACATTGTCGTCGATCTTCTCTATGCGGTACTCGACCCCAGGGTCAGGCGATAAAGGACAAGACTTTGACCGTCACCGAATACACTATTCCCGGCCTTTTCATTCGCGACCGGCTGGTTCCAGTCCCGCTCGACTGGAAGAGGCCGGAAGGCGAGACGATCGACGTCTTCGTCCGCGAGGTTTGCGATCCCGTGCGACGCGGCGAGGATCTGCCGCTGCTGGCCTTCCTTCAGGGTGGACCGGGCGGCAAGTCCCCGCGTCCGGCGAATGGCGGACCTTCCTGGCTTGCCGAAGCCATCCGAACCCACCGCGTCGTCCTCATCGATCAGCGCGGCACCGGACGCAGTACGCGTGTCGAAAGCGCGACGATGGCGCGTTTCGGGGCCGATGGTGAAGCGGGGGCGGATTATCTCCTGCACTTCCGCGCCGACAGCATCGTTGCGGATTTCGAGCATGTGCGCAAAATCGTCTATGGCGGAAAACGCTGGGAAACACTTGGCCAGAGCTATGGTGGTTTCCTGACGCTGACCTATCTTTCCAACGCACCGGAAGGGCTTTCGGCCTGCTACGTGACCGGCGGACTTTCCGGTCTCGACGCCACGGCCGACGACATCTATCGTCGCACCTTTCCGCGCGTGGCCGCCAAGACGAAGCGCTATTACGACCGCTATCCGGTAGACCGCGAACGCATCGGCCGTATCGCCGATTTCATCGACAACAACGAGGTCCTGCTACCGGATGGCGATAGGCTTTCCGTGCGCCGCCTGCAAACCGTCGGCATCGATTTCGGCATGGGGCCTGGCTTCGAGAACATCCACTGGCTGATCGACGAGGCGTTCTCCTCGCCGCGCGAGGACAGCCTCTCCGATGCGTTCCTCAGTGCCGTCATGGGGGCCACGTCCTATGACGGTAATCCCCTGTTCGCCGTGCTTCAGGAAAGCATCTACGGGCAGGGAGAGAAAGCGACCGGCTGGGCTGCCGAGCGCATCCGCGAGGAGTTTCCGGACTTTGCTGAGGCGTGCCGACCCTTGCCCTTCACCGGTGAGATGATGTTCCCGTGGATGTTCGAGGAGATCCGCTCGCTGAGACCCTTCCGCGCCGCTGCAATGGCGCTTGCCGCACGCACCGGTTACGACGCGCTTTACGACCCCGCCCGCCTTGGTGCGAACGAGGTGCCGGTGGCCGCGGCCGTGTATTTCGACGACATGTATGTCGATGCCGGTCTTTCGCTGGAGACGGCCGCACGCGTCGGCAATCTCGAATGCTGGGTCACGAATGAATACGAGCACGATGGCGTGCGCCAGTCGCCACAAGTGTTCCGATGCCTGACCGATATGGTCAAGCAGCGCGGCGGCCCGCGCGCCTGACCCTTCGACGGAGATATCCATGCAAACTTCAGGGAAGATTGCCGACCGTCTGGCGGCCTTTCGTAGGGAACTGGCAGCGCGGGGCTATGACGGCTTCGTCGTGCCACGCGCCGATGCCCACCAGAGTGAGGTGACGGCCGCTCGCGACGACTGCCTCGCCTACATCACCGGCTTCACCGGCTCGGCGGGCCTTGCCCTCGTCATGGCCGAGAACGCGCAGATCTTCGTCGATGGGCGCTATGACATACAGGTGCGGCGGGAAGTCGACCCGGAGCTGTTCGAAATCCGGCATCTTCACAATGACCCCATCGACCGGTGGATGCGTGAGCAGGCCACCTCCGGCATGCGCATCGCCTTCGACCCCATGCTGGTGAATGGCGCACTCCACGACCGCATGGCGGATGCCATGGCCGCCCACGGCGGCACGCTCGTACCGTGCAGCGAAGACCTGTTCGACGCCATCTGGCCAAACCGGCCAGCAGTGCCGCTCGGCGCGGTGCGCGCCATGCCGGTGGCCGTTTCCGGCGAAAGCGTTGCGGGCAAGACGCGACGCGTTGGCGAGGCAATCCGGCAGGCGGGTGCAACCACTCTGGCCGAGACATCGCCGGACAACATCGCCTGGCTGCTCAACCTGCGTGGCTGCGATGTGCCGATGAACCCCGTTCCCCATTCCTTCCTGCTTCTGGATGCGGATGGAACGGTCGAATGGTTCGTGGATCGTCGAAAGCTAGGGAACGATCTCTCCGGGTTTGAGCTGCAGCAGGTCAAGCTCTCGCCGACATCCGATTTCCTCGAACGGCTGGGGCAGGTCGTCAAGCGCGGTCCTGTCCTGACCGATCCCCAGTTCGCGCCGGTTTCGGTTCGGCTGGCTGTGAAGGCCGCCGGTGGCGCGATCGTCTACAGAACCAGCCCGCTGACCTTGCTGAAGGCCGTGAAGAACGAGACGGAACTTGCCGGATACCGGCGGTGCCATGTCGAGGACGGGGCGGCCCTGACAGATTTCCTCGCCTGGGTCCAGCGCGAGGGCCGGCGGCGCGAAGCGAGCGACCGGCCGTTGACCGAGCTCGAGGCCGAAGCGAAGCTTCTGGCGTTTCGCGCTACCCGTAAGGGCTTTCTCGAGGCGAGCTTCCGCTCTATTTCCGCATCGGGCGTCAACGCAGCGCTGTGTCATTACAACGCTGCGGAGGCGACCGACGCTGTCATCGACAGCCGGCTGCCCTATCTTATCGATTCCGGCGGGCAATATCTCGATGGCACCACCGATGTGACCCGCACCCTGTTTCTCGGGCCTATGACGCCCGAGATCCGACGCACCTACACGGCGGTGCTGAAAGGGTTCCTGTCATTGATCGCGGTGCGGATGCCGGTCGGGACACAGGGCCATCAACTGGACGCGTTCGCCCGTCGCCCGCTCTGGGACCTTGGTCTGGACTACGACCACGGCACTGGCCACGGTGTTGGTCACAACCTGCTTGTCCATGAATATCCGCACCGTTTCGCCAAACTGGCCAACCCCTATGGCCTTGAGCCTGGTAGTATCATGACCATCGAGCCGGGCTATTACGCAGAGGGGCAATATGGCCTGCGAATAGAGAACCAGGTAGAGGTCGTGGCCGACGGCGCGGGTCTCTGCCGTTTTGCATCGCTGACACTTGCGCCGATCGACCTTTCCGCCGCCGACCTGACGATCCTGACCGACGGGGAGCGCGCCTTTCTCGACGTCTATCATGCCCATGTCCGGCAGGTGCTGATGCCGCTTGTTGCGGAAGAGACCCGTGCTTTCCTCCTGGAGCAGACCCGTCCGGTTGCCGAGATCCTGTAAACTGGACCGGCAACCGGGATATTCCTCGCCGATGCAGCCCCGAATCCCGGCCGGGACAGATGCCTGACGCGCATTGCTGTGTTAAACCGCCGCCAGATGGTGGCTGTTTGACGCGGCTATGCGCCGCTGGCCGGAGGCAGTGACAAGGGGGCTCAATGGTGGAAGTGGAAACAAACGGCGGCGAACGCAAGCGCGGATCCGGGGCGCGATATGTGTACGACGTTCTTCGGGACGAGATCCTGGATCTGGTCATCGCGCCCGGAAGCCCGATAGACGAGGTTCAGCTCGCAGAACGTTTTGGCATGTCGCGAACGCCCATTCGCGAGGCGCTGGTACGTCTGGCCGGCGTGGGGCTGATCGATACCCTGCCGAACCGTTCGACCATGGTCTCCAATATCGATTTCCTCAACATTCACACCTATTTCGACGCGCTGACGCTCATGTATCGGGTGACGGCGCAGCTTGCCGCACAGTACCACCGGGCGGAGGACCTCGACCGTATCAGGGCGCTGCAGGCGGAATTCGCGGCGGCCGTCGAGGCGCAGGATGCACTGGCCATGATCGCCACCAACGCTGCGTTTCACATGGCGATAGCAGAGGCGGGCCGGAACCCTTATTTCACCAGTCTGTTCAAGCGTCTGCTCGATGAGGGCCGGCGCATCCTGCGCCTTTATTACCAGTCCTACGAGGATCGCCTGCCGCATCGTTTCGTCGAGGAACACGACGAAATGATTGCAGCTATTGCCGCACGCGACACGGCCCTTTCCGAACGGCTTGGCCGCGCTCACGCCGACCAGATCGTCGAGCAGGTCCGCAAGTTGCTGGTGCGTGACGGCCGGCTTGACATCGCGCTGTGAGGCGGTCGCGCGAGTGGTCGAATATATTGCGGCACAAGATTATTCTTGTTGTCGACAAAGAGAATACAAAGTGATATCTGCTATGGCCATCATGCGGTGATCGCGATCGGTCGGGTCGTCGTTGCCCGACCATTCAAGCTCAAAAGGAAACGAAAATGACTGCCAGCATTTTTTCAGGGGTGATTCCGGCCCTGATGACCCCCTGCAAGGCGGACCGTACGCCTGACTTCGACGCCCTTGTCCGCAAGGGCAAGGAACTGATCGCCGCCGGAATGTCGGCAGTGGTCTATTGCGGTTCGATGGGCGACTGGCCGCTCCTCACGGATGCACAGCGCATGGAAGGTGTCGAGCGTCTTGCGAAGGCCGGCGTGCCGGTTATCGTCGGAACCGGCGCGGTCAACACTGCCTCGGCAGTGGCGCATGCAGCACATGCCCAGAAAGTCGGCGCGAAGGGCCTGATGGTTATCCCGCGGGTGCTGTCGCGCGGCTCAGTCATCGCCGCCCAGAAGTCGCACTTCAAGGCGATCCTCTCTGCCGCCCCCGATCTGCCGGCAGTCATCTACAATAGCCCCTATTACGGTTTCGCGACGCGCGCCGACCTGTTCTTCGCGCTCAGGGCCGAACACCCGAACCTCGTCGGCTTCAAGGAGTTCGGCGGCCCGGCCGATATGCGCTACGCGGCAGAGAACATCACCAGCCGTGACGACGAAGTGACGCTGATGATCGGTGTTGATACCGCTGTGTTCCACGGCTTCGTCAACTGCGGTGCGACCGGCGCGATCACCGGCATCGGCAACGTCCTGCCGAAGGAAGTCCTTCACCTCTGCAACCTTGCTCAGGCCGCCGCCGCCGGCAACGCGGATGCACGTCAGCGGGCACTGGAGCTGGAACAGGCGCTTGCCGTCCTTTCCTCCTTCGACGAAGGCCCGGATCTCGTGCTGTTCTTCAAGCACATGATGGTGCTGAAGGGCGATGCGGAATACACGCTGCACTTCAACGAAGCCGACGCATTGACCGACAGCCAGCGCGGTTATGTGGAAGCCCAGTTCAAACTGTTCAACAACTGGTACGCCGAGTGGAGCAAGCTCCCCGGCGCGGTTCAGACCTGCAAGGCCTGATCGCCTCCCCGAACATGCGATAAACAAAACAGAGGCCCGCGTCACGCGGGCCTTTGCGCATTTGTCGATCGCTTCGGGCCGGGGTGGTCCTGTCCCATTGTGGCCGATCGGTGGGCTTGATCAATTCACGCGCATGGATGAACCACAGCAGTGCTTATCTGCTGATTGCTGCGTCAACAGCTCATTTTGAGATCCAGGCCGGTTGGCTGCAGGGGCCAGATTCCCGGCCATCCATTTCTCAACTTCCCCAAAAAGACACGAAATGTTGCATCACATGTGATTGCCAAAACGACGTGAATGTCCCACATCCCGTGGTAAAGACTCGATATCGCAACCGGGATCAAAGCTGAATGCGCCTTCAATACGGTTTCATTGCCCTCCTCCTTGCAATCGCTCCGCCGGCCTATGCGCTTGAAGCTGGAGCCCCCCCGGCTCTATCACCGAGTGAACAGCAGGAGCAAGCCGCAAATCTGAGCGCGCAGTTCCTGACGCGATACGCCTATAAGCCCGTTCCGCTCGACGACGCACTGTCGGCGAAGATAATGGACCGGTTCATTAAGTCTCTGGACCCGGACCGGAGTCTGTTCCTGCAGGCGGATATCGATAAGTTCATGGCCGACAGGACCAATATCGACGATGCCATAGCTGCCGAGGACCTGAAGATCCCGTTTTCGATCTTCAACGTCTATTCGCAACGGATCATCGAGCGCCTGACCCATGCGCGCGACCTTCTCAAACAGAATTTCGATTTCACCGCGCAGGAGAACTACACGCTACCGGATGACAACGGGACCTGGGCGCGATCAGAGGCCGAGATCAATGACCTCTGGCGCAAGCGCGTCAAATCCGACTGGCTGCGGCTGAAGCTGGCGGGGCGGTCCGACGAAGCAATCCGCGATACACTCGACAAGCGTTACAAGAACATCCTGGAGCGCGTTCAAACATATAAGAGCGACGATGTCTTCCAGTCGTTCATGGCCGCTTACACGACATCGGTCGATCCGCACACGGACTATTTTGGTGTCGCCGCTTCGGAGAACTTCGATATCTCGATGAAGCTTTCCTTGGTTGGCATCGGAGCCGTGCTGCAGGAACGGGACGGCTATACGACCGTCCGTGAACTCGTGCCCGGTGGACCGGCGCAATTGTCCGGCAAGCTGGCCGTCGGGGACCGCATTATCGGTGTCGGCCAGGGCGAAGACGGTGCCGTACAGGAAGTCCTGGGCACCCGCCTCGACGCAGTCGTACAATTGATACGCGGGGAAAAGGATACCGTCGTTCGCCTGGATATCCTGCCGGCAGATGCCGGCGAAGGGGGCAGCCACCGGGTGATTGATCTGGTGCGGGACAAGGTCAATTTGGAGAAGCAGGCTGCGCAGAAGGACATCCTTCCGGTCGAGGACGCCGGTATCACGCGCAGGATCGGCGTGATTACCTTGCCGACCTTCTATGAGGACTTCGACGCGCGACAGAAAGGCGACAAGGACTATAGAAGCGCAAGCCGCGATGTTGCCAAGCTTCTTGACGAGCTGAAGCATGACAATGTGGATGGCGTTCTGGTTGATCTGCGCGACAATGGCGGCGGCTCGCTGTCCGAGGCAATCGACCTGACCGGCCTGTTCATCGGCAAAGGTCCCGTGGTCCAGCAGCGCAACGCCGAAGGCAAGGTAAAGGTGCAGAGTGACGACCTTTCCAAGCCTGTCTGGACAGGCCCCGTGGGTGTATTGATCAATCGCGGGTCCGCGTCTGCCTCCGAGATTTTTGCCGCGGCGATACAGGATTATGGCCGGGGAGTGATTGTCGGTGAACCCAGCTTTGGCAAGGGCACCGTCCAGACGGTCGTCGACCTGGATCAGGTGGCGCGCAACAGCGAACCCAAGTTCGGTCAGCTGAAATTTACGGTTGCCCAGTTCTTTCGGGTTGACGGGGCAACGACGCAGCTGCGTGGTGTGACGCCCGATATCAGCCTGCCCGGGCTTTCCGACCCCAAGACCCTTGGTGAAGCGAGTTACGACAATGCGCTGCCTTGGACGGAGATCAAGCCTGCGAAATACAAGATCAACACCGAAATGACTGCGGTGTTGCCGAAGCTTCAAAGCCTTCATGATGCTCGGGTGGAAAAGGATCCGGACTTTCAGCGCTTCGTGGAGGATGCTGCGGAACTGAAGGCACAGCGCGAAAAGCGCATCGTCTCTCTCAACGAGACTGAACGCCGCAACGAGATGACCGCCCTTACAAACCGTCTGAAGGCTCGCGAGCAGGAAGACGACAGTCTGCTTCCCCGACCGGACGATGGTCTGCAGGCGGATGAGCGCGGCCTGCAGGCGGATATCGCGATGGAGAACGCCCGCAAGAATGCAAAGGACGTCCTGAGGAACGAAGCAGTGTCAATCGTTGCCGATCAGGCGGATCTGCTGGAACAGGCACGATAGGGCGAGATCTTGGCGATCGGAAATCGCCATCGGCAAACCGTTACCGTGAATAGATGGAGTGGGGGCTTTCATATGACTGTTCTCCACAACAACAGCCAAACCACGGTGTCATTCCCGCGGGGGTCGGAGAACCTCCGACCCCCGCGGGATATCGCCAGCGGCTCAGCGAGCCCCTCGCACGAAACTCTCGCCCAGGGCCTGCGGCAGGCTCGCCTTCCTGCCGGCGACGAGCAGCACGATCATCACCATTGCGAACGGTAGCATCTGGATCACGTCGGTAGGCACGTTCACCCCTGCCACCTGCAGCGCCGTGGTCAGCGAAAGGCTGGCTCCGAAAAGGAGCGCACCCCCAAGGACCCAGAGCGGTCGTCCCCGTGCCAGCATGGCAAGAACAATGGCGATGAAGCCGTTGCCATGGCTCATGAACGGGATGAAGACGCCGGCGACAGCCACCGACATGAAAGCGCCGCCGAGCCCTGCCAGCGCGCCAGTGGCGAGAACGGCAAGGCTGCGGGTGCGGAACACGTCCACGCCCATGGCGTCCAGTGCTGCCGGCTTGTCGCCGGCGGCCTGCAGGACGGAGCCGAGATGGGTCATCCGGTACACCCAGGCAAAGAGCGCGACAAAGGCAATTGCCAGGTAAACGACCGGATTATGGTTGAAGAGGATCGGCCCGACTACCGGGATGTCGGACAGGGGCCAGATCGGCCATTTCGACACACCGTCCAGACGCGGATAGCTCCGGGAAAACTGCACGAAATGCAGAAGGGCGGTAAGGCCCTGCACCGCAAGCGTCAGCGCAATCCCGATCACGATCTGGTTGAGGCCCAGGCGCACGCAGAACAGCACCATGAAGGCGGCGATGAATGCGCCCGCCGAAGCGCCGCTGACAAATCCGAGGGCCGGACTGCCGCTTGCCCAGGCGACGAGAAAGCCGGCATAGGCACCCGCGAGGATCATGCCCTCGAGACCGATGTTCAATACGCCTGCCTTTTCCGAGAGTTGTTCTCCAAGGCCGGCCAATAGAAGGGGAGTCCCGGCCGAAATGGCTCCGAGAAACAAGGTGATGATGAAACTTTCCGTGAAGAGCGACATGTATCGAACCTTTGCTCAGAGCTTCGCGCGGTAATGCCGACGCTTGTCCAGGTACTCGGCGAGCCCCAGCGTAATCAGCAGGAGTGCAACGATGACCAGCGAGAAGAAACTTGGCACGCCAAGTCGCCGGGCGGCGCTTTCGCCACCAATGGTGAGAGCGGAGAACAGGAAGACATAGGCAATCGAGCCGAAGCCGTTGAGCCTTGCCAGAAACACCAGCGGCACGACGGTCAGGCTGTAAGCCGGGTTCCAGTCGGCCCGCACATTGCCCTGAGTGCCGAGAATATCGACGGCACCCGAAAGACCGGCCAGACCGGCCGAGATGGCAAAGACAGCAATCGTCAGCTTTGGCACGGAAAGTCCCGCATGAATGGCCGCCCGGGGATTGGCGCCGACGAGACGCAACCGCATGCCGAAGGACGTGCGCGTCATCATCAGATGCACCACCACGATTGCGATCAGGCCGACGATCAGTCCCGAAGAGACAGTCGTATCGAACAGTTTCGGCAGACGGGCCTCGACGGGGAGGGTGCGGGTCTGGGGCGTCGTGGTGGCGGGATCGAGAAAAGCGAGCTTCACCAGAACGTTGGCAAGTGAAACGCCGAGAAAACTCATCATCAGCGTCGTGATGATTTCGTTGATTCCATGCCATGCTTTCAACAAGGCCGGCAGGATACCCCACAGCGCGCCGATTACGGCGCCGATAACCAGGCCAATCGCCAGGTTGATCCAGATGGGAAGGCCCGCGCTGAACATCAGCGGCGTTGTCGCCGCCACGATGACGGCGGCGAGCAGAAACTGGCCATCGCCGCCCAGGTTCCAGATCCCGGCCCGGAAGGCGACGATCAGGCTGGCGGCGATCAGCAGGAAAGGCCCCATCCTCGTCAGGGTCGCCGACAGGCCGGAGGGCGACAGGATCGCTCTTTCCACCACATAAGCATAATAGCTCAGCGGATTGACGCCCATGGCCAGAAGGATGATCCCGCCGAGCGCCAATGCAGCGACGAGCGGCCCGACGCTTATGGCCAGCACCCGGCCCCAGGGCGGAAACACGCCCGATCTGGCGGAGCCTGTTGTCGTGGCGACGGTCGCTTGTGGTTTGCTCATTCTTCTTCTCCGGTACTCATCAGGCGACCGACGGCATCACGGGCACCCGGGCCGTTCTGGACAGCGCCCAGCAATCTGCCCCTGTCAATTACGCTGATCCGATCGGAAAGCTCGAGGAGCTCGTCGAGATCAGTGGAAATCAACAGGACCGCCTTGCCGCTATTGGCTGCCTCGCGGATACGCTCGCGTGTCGCGCGAATGTTCTTGACGTCGAGGCCATAGGTCGGCTTGGCGAAGATCACTGCTTCCGCCGCTCCGGTCAGTTCCCGCGCCAGCAGGACCTTCTGGATGTTGCCGCCGGAAAGCGTGCCGACCGGCGTCTGAATGCTCGGCGTTCGGATGTCGAAATTACGGACATGCTCTGCAGCCTGCGCATTGATCGCCTTCGGCTTCTCCAGGCCCCTTCGCCAGAACGGTGTGGCGCCGATGTCTTTCAGCAGGAAGTTGGTGGCCACGCTGAAGATGCCCACCGTGCCTTCGCCCAATCGATCATCGGTGACATATCTCAATCCGGCCGTGCGGCGTCCGCCGACATTATGGTAACCGATCTCCGCGCCGTTGAGCTGCACGCTTCCCGACGCTTCCGTCTGGCCGGCCAAGGCTTCGGCCAGTTCCTTCTGTCCGTTACCGTCGATGCCGGCGATCCCGAGGATTTCGCCGGCGCGTATGCTGAATGCGATGTTGGCCAGCGGAATGCGCCCGGCCTGTGAGGTCAGTCCTTCGACTTTCAGGATAACCGCCCCGAAATCACGGGCAGGGCGCGGCTGGTCGGTTGTCTTCCCGACGGCGGACTGACCGAACATGAACCCGATGATGTTGCCGGTGTTCTCTTCGTCGGATTGCTCCCGAAGCTCCTGCGGGCCGATGGTGCCCGCATTGCGTCCAAGCCGCAGGACCGAAATCCGGTCGCCATAGGCCAGGGCTTCGTTCAGCTTGTGAGTGATGAATATGACCGCGAGACCGTCAGCGGCAAGCCGGCGCATCAGTGCGCCAAGGGCGGTTGCCTCGTGTGGCGTCAGCATGGCTGTCGCCTCATCGAGGATCAGGCACCGGCTGCCGCGCATGAGGGCTCGTAGGATTTCGACCTGCTGGCGTTCGCCGAGCGACAGGGTGGAGACCAGCGCAAAAGGATCGACCCGCAAGCCGACGCGCTCCGCAATCTCGTGAATGCGTTTTGCAACTCCGCTTCGATCCGGTTTGCGCCACCAGACGCCGTCGAGCGTGAAGTTGTCCACGACGCTGAGGCTTGGGACCAGCATGGAATGCTGGAAGACCGTTCCAATGCCAAAGGAGAGGGCCTGACGGGGCGACGAAATGGTGACGGCGGTTCCGTCGATCTCTATGGCCCCTTCGTCCGGCTGCTGCAGGCCGGATAGCATGCCAACCAGGGTCGACTTGCCCGCGCCGTTTTCGCCGAGGAGCACATGAACCTCGCCGGGCCAGATGTCGATGTTGACATTGTTGTTGGCGATGACACCGGGAAAGCGCTTGGTAACGCCGCGCAGACCGATGAACGGTCTCCCGAGCGCGTGTGTCGGAGAGGTTGCTGCCTCGCTTGACGCCTGCATCTCAAATTCCTTCATGGAAGTCCGAATTGCCGCATACATCGTGCATGCGGCAATTCAGGTATTCGGAGCAGGATGGCTCAGTTCGAGCCGACCGTCTTTACCAGTGCGTGAACGCTCTCGGCATCGAACTTGGGCTCGACCTTGATCTTGCCGGAGACGATATCGGCCTGAAGCGCCTCGATCTCCGTCCAGACATTGGCGGGAGCGTTGGCGGTCTTCAGCAGGCGGAGGCTGCCGTCGGCGAGCTTGATGTCGTAGTTATGGCTGCCGTATTTGCCGTCCTTGAGATCCTGGATCATGGCTGCATAGACGGGTTCGAGATTCCAGATGACCGAAGACAGCAGGAAGCCCTTGTCGATCGACGTCTTGTCGCCGATCACGTCGATGAAGTAGGCCTTGCCGCCATCGGTTGCCGGAGTGGTCTCGACAGCCTGCAGCATGCCGAAGCTGGACCCATTGCCCTGGCCGAAGATGATGTCCGCGCCCGAAGCGATGACGGTTTCGGTCACGCGCTTGCCGCCTGCGGCGTCCGCATAGGCTGCCGGGCCTATGACTGCATAACGGACTTCGACTGCCGGGTTCTCTGCCTTGACGCCTTGCGCGAAGGCGACCGACATGTTGTTCCAGGACGGCGGTTCGCCGGATACGACGATCCCGACAACCTTCGTGCGGGACACTTTGGCGGCCAGACGGCCTGCGAGATAGGCACCGTCGCTGCCGGCTGCGGTATAGTCGGCGATCTTGCCGGCGGACAGCTTGTCGGGGCTGTCGACGATAGCAACAGGAACCCCCAGTTCCGCACCGATTTCCGGCGCCGCGGTGTTGTAACCCGAGGCGTGGGCGATCAGAAGGTCCGCGCCGTCCTCGGCGAGTTCGCGCAATGTGGGGCGAACGTCGCCGTAACCGAGATTCTCGGCCACGACCACCTTTACACCTGCGGCTGCGCCGGCAGCTTTGGCCGCATCAACACCCTGCTGGTTCCAACCCATGTCCGTGCCCATTTCAGGGGCCAGAATGGCAATGGAATCCAAGTCTGCAGCCGAGACGGATATCGAATAAAGCATCGAAACAGATACAGAAATCGCAGCAATACTTGCTGACGACTTGATTTTATTCATCATTATATTGTTCCCTTCTTGATTTTTGTTGACGTTAACTCGATGCATGCTAGATTTTACTTTTCGTAAAATCCAAAATGGGTCCAGATATGAAAGTTTACCTCCTTCTTCCGGCACTCCTGTTGAGCTTCGCTTCCGCTCCGGCCTTCTCTGCGGCGCAGATGCTGGACGTCGCGGTCGAGAATACGGGAAAGACCGCGCTGACCTGCAGCGCCGCGATCGCGCACTGGTTTTCCGCCGACCTCGGAGAAGCTGCTCCCGGCGCGAAGATCTCGTTCAGTTTCGGCGTCGACGTTGCATCCGGAAACGTGTTCCAGCAAAACTCGGTCGGCGACAAAATGGCGGTGCAGCGGGTCTGGTGTGGCCGCAAGGGCGACGACTGGCGCACGCGGGAGGAAATCCCGCTGGAGCGCCGGGCAGGCGTGGTCCCGAAGCCCGTTCGTCTGCAGTGCGCCGCGGATGGAGAAAAGGCCCACTGCAGCGCGCAATGAGCGCTCTTGGAGCGGGATGCCTGCCGTCGAGCGCGAGGCGGGATCCGGCTCCCCTTTCCGGGAGGGCCGGGCTGGCAGCGCAAGGAACCAAAGATTGCCAGGAAAGCCATAGCGATGTTCTCGATTGACAGCGTGAGAATACGATAGCATGATCATACCGTAATACAATAATGAAAAACGGCACCGACGGTGAATTTTCTCGCCATCAATTTAAGCGGCTGATTTCAAACATATTATTGTAAATACAGGATCGCTGGACTTGAGAGGAAAAGTGGATATGCGGACTGCGATTGTCACCGGAGCCAGCCGTGGATTGGGACGAGCCTTTGCGATCGGACTGGCGCGGGACGGCTACGCGCTGAGCCTTTGCGCGCGCGATGTGGCGGGGCTGGAGGAGACAGCGGAACTGGCGAGAAACGCAGGCTCGCCCAAGGTCAATCTTGTCGCCGCAGATCTTTCCCGGGCAGGCGCCGCCGAAAATGTCGTCGACGCCACTCTGGCGGCAACCGGGCGCATCGATGCATTGATCAATAATGCGGGCGCCACGAAGCGGGGCGATTTCTTCGCACTGACCGACGACGATTTCCTCGAGGGCTTCGCGCTCAAGTTTCACGCCACCGTGCGTTTCTGCCGGGCCGCATGGCCCGCCCTGGCGGAAAGCAAGGGCGTGATCGTCAACATATCAGGCGTCGGGGCTCACACCCCTGAGCCCGACTTCACGATCGGCGGTTCGGTCAACTCCGCCCTGATCAATTTTACCAAGGCCATCTCCAAGCGGGCCCGCGATACCGGGATGCGGATCAACACCCTGTGCCCCGGCCATATCGTGACGGACCGGCTTGCCAAGCGTATCGAAACCCTCGCCCGGGATCGGGGCATTTCATTTGAGGATGCGCGTGAAGAAATGCGTCTGGAACAGGGTATCCAGCGCTTTGCCGATCCAGAGGAGGTCGCGAATGTCGTGCGGTTTCTTTGCAGCCCGGCCGCGTCATATGTGCATGGCACGGTCATAAACGTCGATGGCGGCGCGACGCCGGGAATCTGACATTGGGCCCGCTATCGGGCCGAATGCTCAATCCTCTTGCTCTTCTTCGGCCAGCCGCTGGCGCAGGATGGCGAGCGCGGTCTTGCCCGCATTCATTACATGGCGTGCGGCTGCCTTGCGGGCTTCCTTGCCGCGCCGGGCTGCAAGATGGCCGACGACCTCCTCAAGCTCTTCCAGGCTTTCGCGCGTCCGTCCGGGCGCACCGAGGGATGTTGCGCGCAATACCATGACGCGTGCGTTGAGCGAGGAAAGCGTGTGCCCGAGAGCTTCATTGTGGGCACCATAGATTAAGCAGTCGTAGAATGCGTTCTTCGCAGTCAGGCGCTCGAGCGGATCGGTAATGTGTTCTCCGCGTTTCAGGACTTCGAATGCGGCTTTCAGCGCTTCGATATCCTCATCCGTCGCATTACGGGCAAACAGTTCGCAGGCGAGACCTTCCAGTTCGACCCGCACCTGGTAGATGCCCTCGGCCTGTTCCGGCAGCAGTCGCGCAACGATCGGCCCACGATGGGGCACGACCTGCACCAGTCCTTCGCTCTCCAGCTGGCGCAGCGCCTCGCGCACCGCGGTACGGCTGACGCCGGTCATCTCGCAAAGATCACGTTCCGTGATGCGCTCGCCGGCCTTGAAGTATCCAACCGCAATCGACTCGCGAATGCTCTCGGTGACACTATGGCGAACGGGTGCTGCGGCCTTGACGACCTTGAAATCGATAGGCGGAGTCTTCCGTTGCAGCAGCTTGGCCATCAGTTGGTGCCCTGTTCGCGAACTGAGAATTGATAATACCGTATTATTACACGGAAACTGCCTGCTTTAAAAGCGGTAGATTGCCCGAATGCCTGTTTAGGGTGCAGCATGCTGCTCACAACTGCCTTCAAACGGGTATCTCGCAGAAGGCCCAGCTCGAAATTTTCATGCCCCGACGCACCATTCCTGCCAAGCAACGGCGTAGACATTGGGCAAATGGGGAAAGCTGGAAATGGAATAATACCCTCGACCATGGACATTAGTGAGCATGATTACAGTATCGCCTTGCCATTGAAGCGAATCAGTTCAATGGCAAAACAGATCCATAACGATAATGCTGAAATCCGAAGCGATAGTTACTCCCGCTATTTATGGTTTTCGGCAATCTTCAACAATTTTCCGCCCCATGCTCATGCCCCGGCTGGCGTGCTCCACAACGCATGCCATCACCGAGGTGAATAGCCTCCCGAACTGATATCGCCTGTCCGGAAGGCATGTCTCGACGGAAGCCGGTTCGATACCGGGCGAGGCCTCAAGCCTGGGCTGCGTCTATCACGGCCATTGCCGCCTCGACGCCCGCACCGACGTCGATCCCCTTGACGCCGGCTGCCTGGAGGCCGCCCGCGATGGCTGCAACGGAGACGAGCGAGTAGGTCGGGCGTGCGGTTGGTCCCATGTGTCCGATACGGGTGAGCTTGCCCAGCGTCTCGCCCCGCCCCGACGAGAAGACGACGCCGTAGCGCGCCCGGACGGAGGCCCGCAGCTTTGCTTCGTCGACACCATCCGGAATCGTGACGGCGGTGCAGGTTGACGAAGCAATCGCTTCGCTCGCCGGCCAAAGCTTGAGGCCGGCCGCCAGAACGCCGGCCCGGCACGCCTTGGCCGTCAGGGCATGACGTGCCCACACCGCCTGTTCGCCTTCCTCAAGATAGAGGTTGAGCGCGGCATCGAGGCCGTAGATCTCGGAGACGGAGGGCGTGAAGGGGAAGGGCCGGCTTGCCTCATGCGCTCGTCTCCAGTCGCTGATGGACAGGATGGAAGCGGTCGGAGCATCGGGGTTGGCGGCGATCTTCTCCCACGCGGCCTCGCTTACATGCAGGAGTGACAATCCCGGAGGGCAGCCGAGGCATTTGTTCGGTCCCGTAACGAAGATATCGGCAAAGCAGGTTTCCGGCAGAACCTCCATTCCGCCGAATGCCGAAACGGAATCGACGATCAGCAGCTTTCCCGCCGCGTGCACGACCGCGCCGATTTCCGCGACGGGATTGACCGTGCCGGACGGTGTGTCGTGGTGGCAAATCGAGACGATCGCAATGTCGGGACGCTTCTTCAGCATGTCGGCCACGGCATCCGCGGTGAGCACTTCGTTGTAGGGAACTTCAAGTTCGACCAGTTCCCTGGCGTAGCGCGCAGCCCAGAAGCCGAAGCCTTTGCCGTATACCCCTGAAACGAGGTTGAGCACGACGTCGTTCTTTGCGATCAGCGACGCTGCCGCAGCTTCCAGCCCCAGTACCGGCTCGCCCTGAAGAATCAGCGGCGGTGTGCTGGTGTGAAATACCTGCCGGACCTTGTCGTTCGTTGCCTCATACTGCTCCAGAAACGCCGGATCATAGTCGTAGAGCACTGGCCTGGACAACGCCCGCAGCACTTCGGGATAGGCATCCACCGGCCCGGTCGTCAGTGTGAAGATCGGATCTGAAAATTTTCCGCGGCTCATGAAGTCCTCCTGTAAATCCTATTTCTGAAAAGTTGCAGGCTGTGTTGCGCGCAGGAATGCTGCTCCATCGGCGGCATTCTGGAGGTTCTCAAGTTCCGCAATCAAGGCATCTCCATCTAATCGAAGGCCTCGCCATGCAATCTGATTGCGGAATTTGTCAGCAAGGTCCGTATCGCTCATCGGATAGCCGAGCCCGCCTTTGGCGGCCGTAACGGCATGCAGTATTTCGCGCCCATCGATCAGCCGGATACGGATCTGCACAGCGTCCAGTGCAGAGGCAGCATCATCGCAAAAAGCGAGTTTTCCACCGAGTGCGCGGACGTCCGGGTCGGCGACTGCTTCGTCGGAAAAGGCTGCCAGATCGGCTTTACCGTGCAGCAGGCTGAAGGCCACGGCATGCTGGGCGCTGACCTGTGCCAATCGCCCGGAGGTCACGCCGGGCCGGTTGGTGCGCTGGCGCAGTAGCGGGTGGCCGGTCAGTTCCACAGACACGATGTCGGACGGGCTGAAGCCGCCCTTCGCGTGCAGGGTAAGGCATGCCTCGATCACCGGGTTCAGCACGACGCCGCAGGGGTAGGGCTTGAAGGTGTTGTTCAGGATCTCCCAGCGACTGCCGAGTTCGCCGGTGATGGCAGCATAATCCGGCGTATCGGTGTGAAGGGCCAGAAAGCCGCGTTTGCCTTCGAGCGGTTCTTCAGGGCCGGTATATCCGTCGGCGGCCAGCAGTGCGGCCATCAGGCCGCCGCGCGCGGCCTGTCCCACCGAGAGGCTTTTCGACATGGTGCCGAGCGTTTCGACTGAACCCGCACCTTGCGCCAGCGCATGCCCCAGCGCATCGACCAGTTGGGTAGGTAAGAGGCCAAGCAGGCGTCCAGCGGCCATGGCCGCGCCAAACACACCGCAAGTCGATGTAATGTGCCAGCCGCGCGCATAATGCACCGGATGGAGGGCATTGCCGAGGCGGCAGGTGATCTCCGCGCCGAGCACGAAGGCTTCGATCAGGGCTCTGCCACTGACAGGACGCCCCTTGGCGGCCAAGGTTTCCGACAGCGCCAATACGGCAGGTCCGACCGGCGCCGATGGGTGGATCACGGTCGGTATATGTGTATCGTCATAGTCGCAGATGTTTGCCGAGGCCGCGTTTATATAGGCGGCCCATAACATGTCCGCCCGTTCGGGGCGTCCAATCAGCGTGTTGGTCGGGGGACCGGAGAAGGCCGGCAGCAACGCTGACAGCTTATCGATCGCCGCTTCGCCGGAGCCGCCGACCGCCGTGCCCACCATGTTGAGCAGGGAACGCCGGCCGGCAAGGACGACGGCGTCGGGCATTTCCGGCGGCGCATGGACGAAGGCGGCGACGGTGGCGCTGAGGTTGGCCATATCAGGCCCCGGCAGCCTTGCCGCGAACTTCGGTATCCGCCCATTTTTCCAGGGGACGGATGATGGCCGTCATGTCGGCTGACGGGCCGCAATCGGCCTTGGTGATCGAGAAGAGCATTCGCACCGCATTGCCGACCAGCATAGGGACGCCGAGGCGATCGGCTTCCTCGAGGCAAAGGCGGATGTCCTTGAGTGACAGTGCAATGGCGAAGCCGAAGTCGAATCCGCGCGGCAGGACGAAACGCGGGATCTTGTCGACGCTCGCGGAGGTGCGGCCGGATCCGGCATTGAGCACCTCGATCATGACGTCGGCATCAAGGCCGGCCTTGGCGCCCATCACCATCGCCTCGGAAGTGATTGCGAGCGCCGCAGCCGAGCAGATGTTGTTGATCAGCTTCATCACCTGGGCCTTTCCGGGCTCTTCGGCGACGCGGATCACCTTGCCGAGCGAGAGAAGCATCGGCTCGACAACGGCAAAATCGGCCGAGGGTCCGGCGGCCATCAGGGCGAGGCTGCCTTTCGTCGCGCCGGCGACGCCGCCCGATACCGGGCTGTCGACCAATGCGATGCCGGCTGCGGACAGGATCTCCGCCAGATCCATCTCGGCTTTCGGGCCGGTCGTCGAAAGATCGACGACGCGTTTCACGATGCCCGGGTTTTCGGCAATGCTGCGGCCGACGGCCAGCACCACTTCGGGCGTCGGCAGCGACAGGAAAAGCGTTTCGGCGCGAGCGGTCAGCTCGGGAATGGTTGCCGCAGCGTCAGCGCCGGCATCCGTCAGGGCGGCGACCGCCGCATCGACACGATCATTGACGACAAGCTTGTAGCCCGCACCGATGATGCGTTCCGCCATCGGTCGGCCCATGTTGCCAAGGCCAATGAAACCAATCTCACTCATTTCACTCTCCTGTTGTCGCGGCCCGCTGTTCAAGCGAAAGACCAGCCATTGTCCACGGGGATGGCCGCACCGTTGATGCCCTCGCTGGAGGGGCCGCAAAGGAACTGTGCAAGCGCCGTCACCGTCTCTATCGGGATGAATTTCCCCCCCGGCTGCCGGGTGGAAAGGAAAAGCCGTTGCGCCTCGTCGCGGGAAATCCCTTTTTCGTCCGCCAGGGCCTCAATGCGGCCGAGTGCCGAATCCGTTGCCATCAGGCCGGGGCAGATCGCGTTGCAGGTGATGCGCGTCGATGCCAGTTCGAGCGCGATGGTGCGCGTCAGGCCGACCATGGCGTGCTTGGTGGTGACATAATCCGCTCGTCCGGCAAGCGCGATCAGGCTGTAGACCGAGGCCATGTTGATGATGCGCCCCTGATTACGCGCCCGCATCCCCGGCAGGCACGCCCTGATCAGCCTAAACGGCGCGGAAAGATTGACCTCGAGCGCCCGGTCCCAGTCCGCATCGCCAAGCGTTTCCACCGGCGACATCTTGCGAACCACCGCATTGTTGATCAGCACGTCGATCGCGCCGAGGTAATTTTCCGCCTCGGAAACGAGGCGCGAAGTAGCGCCCGCTTCGAACAGGTCCGTTACGAGCGCTCCGGCCGGCCGGCCTGTCTGCTCCGCCAGCGCATCGGCGGCTTCTCTCACGCCGGGCAGGACATCGGTCAGAAAAACCCGGTCACCCGCCTTGGCAAAGGATCGCGCCAACTCCAGCCCCAGGCCGAGGGCGGAGCCGGTGATCAGGACGCCTCTTCCGCTCAGGGCACTCATCGCGTCAGTTCCTCCCAGGAGAGCCCAGGCGCGACATCCAGCCGGACGATGACACCTTCCAGTTCCGTCGAAGCCGGCGGATAGGCGCGCATTACCGCCGGATCATGCCCCGGCACGATGTGATCGAGGCTGGGCGCAAGTTCGATCAGCCTCGAATAGCCGCGAATGAGGGCGGCCTCGTCGAAGAGCACGGGAAAAGGATTGCAACGTTCCATGTTGGCGTAGAAATGCGTCGCATCAGACGCCAGAACGACCCAACCGCGGCGGGTCATGACACGCACAGCCTGCAGGCCGGCGCTGTGGCCCGGTATCGCATGCAACCAGAAACCTGGAGCAAGCTCCCGGTCGCCTCTATGAAACTCGATCCTGCCCGCATAGAGGCTTCGGATATAGGCGACGATATTCTCGACGTCGAACGGCGCACGCGCCTTTGCATCGCACATGCAGGGACCCGTGGCATGTCCGGCTTCATCGACCTGAAGATGGAACCGTGCGGAGGGAAAATCCCCCAGGGTCCCGGCATGATCGTAGTGAAGATGCGTCAGGACGACCTGCGACACCTCGCGAGCATCAACGCCAAGCAGGGCGAGCGCGTCTTTCGGATCGCGCAGTAAGGTGCGTCCCCGCGCCTTGGCCGCTTCGATGCCGAAGCCCGTGTCGATAACGAACACCTCGTCTTCGCGACGGGCAAGCCAGATGAAGTAATCGAGATCGGCTCCCGCCTCGTGCGGGTCGGCGTGGAGGAAGTTGTCTTTGGCAACCCGTCCGCCATGAGTGGCATAGCGCAGGGCATAGAGTTCGAATGGCGCAATTCCTGCATCGGGCTCCGCCATCGGGTCAATCATGCTCATTTAATCCTCGTCGCGATCAGGTGGCGGATGCGGAAAAGGCTCCTACGATATGACCGTAATCTTGTCATACAATCTATTGACAGGTCAAGTCCGGCGTGTCTAGTCTTCACCATCAGGACGGCAGAGCGACCGGTTCGACAACTGCCTGCCTACCCACCTTAACGGAGAGATGCATGACTCGTCCTGAATTCAGCGGTGAACAATTCCAGAAAGGTCTGCAGGTGAGGCGTGAAGTTCTCGGCGATGCATATGTTGCGCCGTCTCTTGCCAGCGCCGACGACCTCACCGCTCCCTTGCAAAAGCTCGTGACGGAGTGGTGCTGGGGGGAAATCTGGACCCGCCCGGGACTGGAGCGCAAGACCCGCAGTTTCCTCAATCTTGCAATGCTGACAGCCCTCAATCGTCCGCACGAGATCAAGATCCATGTTCGCGGCGCGCTGAACAATGGCGTGACGGAGGAAGAGATCGTCGAAGTCATCCTGCAGGCAGCAATCTACTGCGGCGTTCCGGCCGCGTTGGACGCGATGCGGGTTGTAACGGAAGTGATCCGTCAGGTGCGCGAAGAAAAAGCTTGATTTGGCCCTCGCGTCCGAGGGCGCGCGATCGGCAATTCGAATTTCAACAGGAGGCCTAAATGACAGAGACGGGAACGCTGAAGTCCACAAAGGACGTGCCTCACAGGCTCAAGACTGGTGAGGAATACAAGGAATCGCTCAAGGATAACCGTCAGATCTGGGTTGGCGGCGGAAAGCTGAACTCGGTCTATGACGAACCGGCGCTGGCACGGGGCATCGACCTCCTGGCCTCGATGTTCGACGACCAGTTCACCGAGGAACATGCCGACGCCACCACCTATTATGACGAAAAGGTCGGAGCCGTACTGAGCCGGTCCTGGCAGATCCCGCGCACCAAGGAAGACCTTGCGGCGCGTCGCCGGATGATCGAATACACTTCGCTCAAGACCGCCGGCACTTTCGGTCGCCCGCCGGATCTCGCGCCGTCCATCGTCGTTGGCCTCTACGCCTACCTGCCGACCTTCAAGAAGAAGAAGTCGCTGATCGAAGGCATCGATCCGGACTTTGCCGAAAACATCGAACGCTACATGGAATACGGTCAGAACAACAACCTGACCGCATCGGAAAGCCTTGCCGGCCCGCAGGCCGACCGCTCGTCTCCCAAGGCCTCCGAGGCCTCTCTGCTCAAGGCGCGCAAGGTCACCAAGGACGGTGTCTACATCTACGGCGCCAAGACGGTCGGCTCCATCGCCGCTCAGGCAAACGACATCTTCTTCACCAATCTCGGCGGCATCCAGGAAACGCCTGCTGACGCCTGCATCTGGGGTTCGGTGCCGATCGACACCCCCGGCATCAAGATGATCTCGCGCGAGATGGTGTCACAGCCATTGTCCAGCAAATTCGATCATCCGATCTCCAGCCTCGGTGAGGAAGCCGATCAGTTCATCGTCTTCGACAACGTCTTCGTTCCGAAGGAGCGGCTTTTCAATCTCGGCGATCCGACCGCGATGAGCTACTACGGCCCGGTCTGCGTTTTTGCACACTGGCACGTGCTCACCCGTCTGGCCGTCAAGGCGGAGCTGTTCGTCGGCGCAGGCCAGATGGTCCTCGACTATCTCGGCACCGGCAAGATCCCGGCCGTACAGATGATGCTCGGCCAGCTCGTCGAATACGCCCAGACGCTGCGCGCCTTCGTGACGGCGGCAGAGGCTCTCGCCGTGCCGACGGAAGGTGACGTCATGCGCCCGGATGTCGGGATGTTGACGGCCGGTCGTCTCTACTCGATCGAGAACTACCCGAAGATCATCCACATCCTTCAGGAAATGTGCGGACAGGGTCTCGTCATGCGCTTCGGCAAGAAGGCCTTCGACAATCCGGATGTCGGCCACTTCCTGCACGAACTGCTGCCCGGTCATGGCGTGTCGGCAATGGTCAAGGAGCAGCTGATGAATTTCATCTGGGACATGACCTCCGGCTCACTTGCCGGCCGCGTCGCATTGTTCGAAAACGTTAATGCCACGCCGGCTCCCGCTCTTCGCGCAAGGCTTTACAACGAAGTCAAACGCGACGGATATGTCGCTCAGGTGAAGAAGATCGCCGGCATCGAGTGAATTCAAGTCGACCCCGCCCGACCCAGTGAAGGGCGGGGTTCTCTTTGTCCGACAATGCGGGAGCCCGTGATGGATCACGCCACGCTCATTGACTGCCTCTACCAGGCCTACGCGTCGCGCGACGCGGATCAGGTGGCCTCTCTCTATCATCCCGACGGCTGGCACGAGGAAGTCGCGATGGCCAAGCGCCGCGAAGGTCGAGCGGCCCTTGCGGAGGGACTTGTCGGCTTCTGGCGGATGCTGCCCGATGTTTCGTGGGACCGGCGCGGTTATATCCGGGCCGCCAATCAGGTTGCCGTTCCTTATTTCATGACCGGGACCTTCACGCCTCGCGGAGGTGACGGAACCCCGAGACAGATCGCACTCGACGGTCTGCACATCTTCGAGATCCGCGACGGTCTGTTCGCCTCCAGCAAGGACATGTGGGACCTCGACATTTTCAAGGCGCAGATGGGCTGAACCGATGAACGATCTTGCGACACTGGACGGCATCGCTCTCTCCGGATTGATTGCCAAACGCGAAATCAGCGCCGGCGAAGTGCTCGAAGCCGCGATCGAGCGTATCGAGCGGTTGAACCCGAAACTCAATGCCGTCGTGCACGAGCATTTCGATCTCGCCCGCAAGCAGGTGGCGGCCGGATTGCCGGAAAGCCCCCTTTCCGGGGTTCCCACGCTCCTGAAGAACACCGGCTTCGAAGCCGAGGGCATGATCCTGTCCACCGGATCCGAACTGCTGCGCAACAATGTCAGCAAGCGGGATTCCACGATTACCGCGCGCTACAAGGCGGCGGGCATGGTGATCCTGGGCAAGTCCAACACACCGGAGTTTGCCCTCAGCTTCACGACGGAACCCGATGCATTCGGCCCCACGCGTAATCCCTGGGATCTTGAGCGCACGGCCGGCGGCTCATCCGGTGGTTCGACTGCCGCCGTGGCAAGCGGCATGGTTCCGATTGCCAACAGTTCGGATGGCGCCGGTTCGACGAGACTTCCGGCAAGCCATTGCGGCTTGTTCGGCTTCAAGCCGTCGCGGTTGGTCAATCCCGTCGGTCCGGCCGCAGCCGAGGCGATCGGCGGGATGTCGACCCCGCACGCGGTCTCCTGGTCGGTTCGCGACAATGCCGCCATGCTCGACATATCCGCCGGAGGAGACGCGGGCGATCCCTGGGCCTCGCCGGCCGTTGCGGGAAGCTATCTTGCTGCCGTCTACAAGACGCCGCCGCGTTTGAAGATTGCGATGATCGTCGATGTGCCCACCGGGAGCCATGTCGAACCGGACATGGTTGCGAGCGTCGAGGAAACGGCACGTCTTTTGGAGAATCTGGGTCATCACGTCGAAAAGGTCCGGGATGCGGGCTATGACGCCGAAGCGCTGAAAACCGCCTGGCGCATCGTCGTCGGGGTCAATGTCGCGCTGGGAGTGACCGGCGGAGACCCAGCCTCAGCGAATCTGTCCAGGCTCGAGCCCGTCAATCAGGAATGGGTCCGCGAGGCGCTGGCCGTTCCCGGCACACGCTACCTCTGGGCGATCAACCAGCTTCATGCCTCGTCGCGTGCGCTCGCGGCGTTTTTCAGCCGGTATGATGTCATGCTGACGCCCTCGGCGGCGGAACCGGCTCCCTTGTTGGGCAAGCTCGCCGGCCGTGGCAAGACGCTCGACGAATTCTATGACCTTTTCTGGTCGCACTCGCCCTTCACCGCGGTTTTCAACACCTCGGGCTGCCCGGCGATGTCGGTTCCGCTGGGCATGAGCACGGAGGGCCTGCCTGTCGGATCGCATTTCGGTGCCGCCTTCGGCAACGACGCCCTGCTTCTTTCGCTGGCCGGGGAACTGGAGCGTTTCGCTCCATGGATCAACCGGCGACCCGCCCTGTTCGGCTGAGGAGAAATCTCGTGCAAGACAAAGAAATCCTCGAATTGAGCGTCCGCGACATCGCTTCGGCCGTCCGTTCGCGTACACTTACGGTGCGCGCCGTTACCGAGGTGTATCTGAAGCATATCGAAGAGACCGACGGGCCGGTGATGGCCTGGCAGCATCTCGACGCCGATAAGGCGCTTGCCTCCGCCGACACAATGGATCGGCAGGGCGTGACGGGTCTACTCGCAGGCGTGCCGATCGGCGTGAAGGACGTGATAGATACCGCCGACATGCCTACAGGCTATGGCACCTCCATCTATGATGGCTTTCAGCCTCCATGGGATGCGGCCTGCGTACAGAATGCCAGAAACGCCGGGGGCCTGATCCTCGGCAAGACCGTCAGCACCGAGCTGGCGATGGCGAGCCCGAACAAGACGCGCAATCCGCAAAACCCCGCCCACACCCCCGGCGGTTCGTCGTCGGGCTCGTGCGCCGCGGTCGCAGCCGGCATGGTGCCGGTCGCCTTCGGCACGCAGACCTCCGGCTCCGTCATCCGCCCGGCAAGTTTCTGCGGGGTGACGGCATTCAAGCCGAGCTTCGGACTGATCAATACCGTCGGCATCAAGGTGCTTTGCCATAGTCTCGATACGCTCGGCATCATCACGCGCAATATCGGCGATGCGGCCCATTGCGCTGCGGCTCTGAGCGGCCGGTCCGATCTGGAAAACCCGAGCCCGCCGGCGCGGCCGCGCATAGGCATCCTGACCGGAACCCGCCTCGACAAGGCTGAAGGCAGTGCGCTCGAGGCAGTCGAGCGGCTCGCAGCCATCGCGGAAACGGCCGGCGCGGAAACAACGATCATCCCGGCACCCGCCTGGTATGACGGCATCTTCGATCTGCACGAAGCCGTCATGGGCTGGGAAGTGACCAACTCGCTTGCCTCCGAGCTTGCCCGCAACCGGGACGGTCTGACCCCTGTTACGCGAGCCATGCTGGACGATCAGGGACGCGTCGACGAAATCCGTTATCGCTCGGCCATGGCCGAAATCCCGGGCATCCGTCATCTGATGGACGCGATCCTGTCCCGCTTCGATGCCGTGCTGACGCTGGCCGCACCCGGCGAAGCGCCGAAGGGCATGGCGACGGGCGATCCGATCTTCAACCGTCTCTGGAGCGTGTTGCAGGTGCCGCTGGTCTGCCTGCCAGTCACCAAAGGCCCGCAGGGACTTCCCGTCGGCGTCCAGCTTGTCGGTGCCCGCGGTTCGGACCACCGTCTGGTCTCCGCCGCGCAATTCCTGGAAACCGCCATCGCTGCCGAAGGAGGCATCAAATGACCCAGCTTCCAACGGATCAGCTGACAGATGACTTTCGCTCGGCCATGCGACAGCTTGCGGCGACCGTCAACATCATCACCGCGGGTGAGGGAGCGACCCGGCGTGGGTTGACGGCAACGGCGGTCTGCTCGATGTCGATGACGCCTCCCTCGATGCTGGTCTGCGTCAACCGCTTCGGCGAAGCGCACAAGGCGATCACCGCCGCCGGCAGCTTCTGCGTCAACATCCTCTCCGACGACCAGCGCGAAATCGCGATGCGGTTCGCCGGCCAGATCGGAGAGGTGGGGGAAGACAAGTTCGCACCTTACGGATGGACGCGTCTGGCAACCGGCGCTCCCGCCCTCGACGGTGCGATGGCCAATCTCGACTGCGAGATTTCCTCGGTATCGGAAACGTCCAGCCACTCCATTTTCATCGGCAATGTGAAGGCCATTCGCTTCGGGCCGGAAACATCGCCATTGCTTCATTACAATCGAAACTTTTTCTCGTTGGCCAACCAGACCGCACTCTGAACGACCAACGAAATCGGGAACCGGCTCTTCGACCACAAGACAAAAGCAAAGAGCGCCTTCGATCCGGCATGGCCGGCTCCGCGCCTGGTCGCAGCCACAAATATCAAACGGGCAACGCAATGGCCCAACGGAGGTATGACATCATGGCAATCAGTGACGCGCAGTTCTTGAAGGGCTGGAGACAGGTGCTCGGCATGTGCAACCTGAAACCGGGCGAGCAGGTGACGATCCTGACCGGTGACGACAGCAACAAGCAGATCGCCTACATCGCCAAGCTTGCCGCATCGGATCTCGGGGCCGTCGTTACCGAACTGAACCTTGCTCCGATGAACGGCGAAAAGGCGCTTTCGCCCGACAAATCAGGTTATGTCGGCAAGACGCCTCTCGAAGGAAATAGCGCAGCGCTTGCCTGCCTCCAGGCATCCGATCTGGTGATCGACACCCTGCAGCTTCTGTTCTCGAAGGAGCAGGAAGAGGTGCTGAAGGGCGGCACGCGCATGCTGCTCGCCGTGGAGCCGCCGGAGATCATGATGCGTCAGATCCCGCGCCCCGAAGACAAGGCGCGCGTTCTCGCCGCAGCGCGCAAGATCGGCGCCGCGCGCGAAATGCATGTGACCTCGAAGGCCGGAACCGATTTCCGCTGCCGGCTGGGGCAGTATCCGGTGCTCACCCAGTACGGTCTCGCCGACGAACCGGGCCGCTGGGACCACTGGCCGAGCTGCTTCTCGGCACGCTGGCCGGACGAAGGCAGCGCCGAAGGCACGATCGTGATCGACGAGGGCGACATCCTTCTCCCGTTCAAGAAATATGCCCGTGCGCCCGTCACGGTGACCATCGAAAAAGGTTACATCGTCGACATCAAGGGCGGCTACGATGCCGAGTTCATGCGCAGATTCATGGACAGCTTCAATGATCCCCGGGCCTATGCAATGGCGCATGTCGGCTGGGGTCTCGAAAACCGCGCGAACTGGACGGTTCTCGGCCTCTACAATCCCGAGGCACAGCTCGGCATGGATGCCCGGTCGTTTGCCGGCAACTTCCTCTGGTCGTCGGGCCCTAACACCGAGGCCGGCGGCGACCGCGACACGCCGTGCCATCTCGACATTCCGCTTCGCAACTGCTCGGTTTCTCTCGACGGCGAAGTTATGACGCTGGATGGCGTGGTCATTCCCGAAGATCAGAAATAAGCCATGACACAGTATGACGTGACAATCATCGGCGCCGGCTCTGCCGGTGCCCTTCTCGCGGCCCGCCTGAGCGAAGATCCGGCGCGGCAGGTGCTTCTGATCGAAGCGGGCGGCGAGCCGACCGATCCCGATATCTGGAAGCCCGCCATGTGGCCGGCGATCCAGCATCGCAGCTATGACTGGGACTATCGCACCCTTCCCCAGAAGGGCACGGCGGGACGCAGCCATGCTTGGGCACGCGGCAAGGCGCTTGGTGGATCGAGCCTGTTGCACGCCATGGGCTATATGCGCGGTCATCCCGCCGACTTCGCCGCCTGGGCGGAGGCGACTGGCGACGAGCGCTGGAGCTGGGAGGGCCTGCTGCCGGCCTTTCTGGCCATCGAAGACCATTCGCCGGGCGGTGACGGCATCCACGGCAAGGGCGGGCCGATGCCCGTCTGGATTCCCGGTGATGAGGTAAGCCCGCTGGCGCAGGCCTATATGCGGGCAGGCGAAGCCCTGGGCCTGCCGCGCATCCCCGGCCACAACACCGGCAGGATGGTCGGCGTCACGCCAAATTCCCTGATGATCAGGGACGGTCGGCGCGTCACGGTGTCCGAAGCCTGGCTTACGCCATCGGTGCGAGCACGGTCGAACCTGACGATCATGACCGGGACGCTTGCACGCAGTCTGGAACTCGACGGATCGAAAGTCACGGCCCTTGAGGTTGTCGGACCGACCGGCAGTGTCAGGATCGGCGCCGATACCCTCGTCCTGTCGGCCGGTTCGCTGGAAAGCCCGGCACTGCTGATGCGCTCCGGGATCGGTCCTGAAGACGTCCTGAAACAGGCTGGCGTCACCTGCCGGGTGAAGTCGCCGGAGCTTGGGCGCAACCTGATGGACCATCTGCTCGGAGCGGGTAATCTTTATGCCGCTCGAAAAGAGGTGGCGCCGTCACGTCTGCAGCACTCGGAAAGCATGGCCTATATGCGGGCGGGGGGTTTCAGCGCAGACGGCCAGCCCGAAATCGTGGTCGGCTGCGGCGTTGCGCCGATTGTCTCGGAATGCTTTACGGCGCCTGCACCGGGAACCGCCTATTCCTTCCTGTTCGGCGTGACGCACCCCACAAGCCGTGGGGATGTGCGCATTTCCGGGCCGGAGATGACCGATCCGCTCCAGATCGACCCGTGCTATCTGCAAACCGATCACGACCGTCGCATGTTCCGCGCAGCCCTTGCCGCCGCACGGGAGATCGGACAGCAAGTCGAACTTGCCGAATGGCGCAGCCACGAACTGCTTCCGGGACCGCTCGATACCACGGAGGAAATCGACGCCTTCATCGCCAAGGCAGCGATCACGCATCACCATCCCTCCGGGACCTGCCGGATGGGCAAGGACGAGACTGCGGTCGTCGATCCCACCCTGCGCCTGCGGGGCCTGGACAACCTCTACGTCGTCGACGGCTCCGTGCTGCCGAGCCTCACGGCGGGGCCGATCCACGCGGCTATACTGGCGGTCGCGGAGACGTTCGCAAGACAGATTGCAGGGGCTTGAAATCCAATAAGCCTGACTGGATTGAGAGATGGCGGCGGTGCTTTGGCAGGCTCAGGGCAATTTTGAAGACCGGTTGAGAGGTCTTTGCAGTCATGGATCAACTATGTGGTAGAAGCGACATACAAGCGGTAAAAGAAGGGGTTGCGCCGCTTCTTCATCATCTCAGTGCTTGGTTACAGGGGTGGCGGATTTGATATTCAAAAGTTCCACAATCTCGATCGCGTCGCCTTGCCGAAGCCGGTGAACATCGTGTGCGCCGATCTCGCATACCCGGCCCGTAAACGTGTCGATGACACTCCACGTTCCCGACGCCCCAAGCTGGCATTCATATCTTTGAGCAAGCATTCACTTATCCTCTTTTTGAACGTAAACCTCTCTGTCATTCGCTCTTTCGAGAGTGACGCCCTCCTCTTCCCATGTTTCGAGTAAGTTCGCGTTGTGGGGCGATACGTGCGGAACGAAGGATCGTTACCAGAGCCAACCCTCGGCGGTGACATAGATGATGAAGATCAAGCTGAGTGCTGAGACGGTGTAACCGGTCAGGACCGAGCCGGGATAGTTTGCAAAATAAGCGCTGGAAGACATGACGTCCTCCTTTCTTGGGGCGGAGGTTGAAACCTTCTGCCGGCAACGCCCGTTTCATATGCGACCGATGAAGCATTATATCCGTCAATTGTGTTCCTGCCGAGACGCTCAGGTGTCCCTGGCGCTGGTGGTTTTGCAGTCAGATGAGGTTCGTCATCGTTGGGCTCAAGGGGCGATTTCATCGGTGATGACCTCGAAACGCCTGAGGATTGCCGGACCGAAAGCGGTTGACATGGCCACATCCGTCGCGTCGCGTCCGGTTGCCATCAGGATACGGCCGATGCGGGGCGTGTTGTGGCGCGCATCGACAGTGTACCAGCGGCCACTCAGATAGACTTCCAGCCATGCGCTGAAATCCATCGGGTTCGGATCCTTCGGCACTCCGATATCGCCGAGATAGCCGGTGCAATAGCGGGCAGGAATGTTCATGCAGCGGCAGAGCGTGATTGCGAGATGGGCATAGTCGCGGCATACGCCGGTTCGGTCGGTGAAGCCGCCGAATGCGGTTCTGAGGGGATCGGCCTTCATATAGTCGAAGGCGATCCGTCCATGGGCAAAGTCGAGGATGGCCTGAACGCGAGGCCAGCCGAGCGGCGTGTGGGAAAATGTCTTCCATGCAAATTCCGCGAGCCGGTCGGTATCGCAGTAGCGACTGCCGAGCAAATAGATCAACACATCGTCAGGCAGATGGTTGATGTCGTGCTGTATGGCGTCTTCGGGCACGGGATCGGGCAGTCCGCTGTCGTAGATCTCGAATGTCGTTGATATGGTCGTGAGACCAGCCGGTGCGACGATACGATCGCAGGAATTGCCGAAGATGTCGGTGTAGTTCCAGGCCTCGATGGGACGATCGAACACCAGCGTCTGTTCGCTCAGAAGATCGACGCGGCGGGAGGGGTGAATGTTGAGCACGAGCAACATCGGTGTCTCGTGCTCGCATTCGTATCCCAAGTGAAAGCCTGCGCGTATCTTCATGTCGTTCCGTTCCTTTGCGTTGGAAATAAATGGATAGAAGTAACGCTGGGCTCGGCGGAGCGTTCCGCCTAGTCGCGGGTCGCGCTGCCATAACCCTGTTCGGTGGTCACATTGACCTGCACGTCCATTCCGGCGAAATCCGTCGGCCCTCCGTCATAGCTGCCTGAAAGCGGAATTGCCTGCCCCGGATCGCGGGCAACACCGACGCGGATGAGATCGTGATTGCCGACGATGCCGTTAGTCGGGTCGAATTCCACCCAGCCTGCACCCGGTAAATAGACCTGGCACCAGGCGTGGGTCGAACCGCCGCCGAGCATCACCGGCCCGTCGCGATCGGGAACGTAGATGTAGCCAGTGACGAAGCGGGCAGCGAGACCCAGCGAGCGAGTGGCTTCTGTCATCAGAAGCGCGAAGTCCCGGCAGGTGCCGCTGCGAAGCCGGAGAGTCTCGGCCGGGTGTTGCGTGCCATGCTCGTTGCGGCGAACATAACTGAAACTCTCCCGGATCGCATAGCATAGCGTCATCAGCACATGGCCGGTGCGGGCAGTTTTCCCAATCGGCACGAACTGTTGGGCCCATTTCCCGACGCTGTCGTCGGGGTCCGGATAGTGACGCAGAATAGTCGGTTCGAGGTCTATCGCTTCCTCTGGATCATAAGCGAAGGGAAAGCCGAAGGCTTGCCGGTCCATCTCGAGGTCAAGCGGAACGTGGGCCGTATGATCGAGCCTGATCAAGGTCCGGATCCGCAATTCCGATGACGCCTTGGCAATATCGATCAGGGCGATGCAATTGCCGAAAACGTCGTGTATCCAGCGCACGGCATCCGGCGGCGGAAAAACATCGAGCGAACAGCTGAGCAGCGTTTGATCGAAGCTGTCTCGAGGACGGAACATCAATCGATGCTGACCGAACGTGACCGGCCGGGCGTAGCGATAGGCGGTGAGATGCTGAACGGAGAATATGGTCATTCCATTCTCGTTCTCTCGCATACGGCACGGACGATGCGTGCCGGTGATTTACACGGTTTTCCGGTCACCGAATTCGGCGTGCGAGCGGGAACCGGGGGGCGTCGTAGAGCATACGAATCTGTTGATCATTGAAGCGGGCTTCGTCAACCTCAAGTATGGACCCACGCAACTGCGATCCGGATAGATTTTCAACGGCGAAGCGAACGGCCTCGGCGGCAGTCTCGAACCGTCTATACCGGGTTCCGCTGCTGCCTTTCAGCCTCTTGCCGGCATATAGCCCGGCTCCGGAAGTGTAATCGAATTCGGTCATGCGATCATCCTTGGCCGTCCAGAACGCGGCTGGGCGTTCGGGTACGGATCTGTTACGGCGAAAACTCAGGACAGACATGAGCGGCGCGCTCGCGTTTCCTGTCGAACCTTACGTTCCAAGGAGCGCTGTTCGCGTTTGCGCAGTTGAAGTCGTTGACGAAGAGCCTGAAGCTTTTCCGCATTGGAGCCGGTCTCGGTATCCGGTGGCCGAAAGAGATGATCCGCCGTTTCGCGTGTGATGTTGATGTTCATTTTCTATCCTTTTGAAGAGTGAATGGATCGGCCCGCGCTGGCGCGGGCCGGAGTGACAAAATTCGGCTATCTCTTCTTGCCGAACCCTGTCGTCTCGCCACCTGACAGCTTGACTTGCGATCCAGAGGGAGGAGGAGGCGATGTGACGGTCTTGTCTTTCTTCGGCTTGCGGGCTTCGCGGTTGCTACGTATCTGGCCTTTGGCCATTATTTCCTCCTCGGAATATCTCGTGGGATTACAGGTCTGGTCTGCTGTTGAAATCGCGCGCGAATACTGGCGTGCGGAGATGAGTTCTTTGCAGGTTCGTCGGAACGACTGGCATACTCGTCAGGCGGAAGGCACGGACGTATCAGGATACCCCGTTTTCCGTCTTCGACCGAAATTGGGAAAAGCCACGAAATTCACCGTAGGCAGATTGTGCCGGCTATCAGTGCGATTGGCGTCGTCTGGAAGCGAGCGCAAGTCGGCATTCTCGCGGTATCCGAACGTTCCAGCACGAACGAGATTGCGTGCCAGGCATGCGGGATAAAAGTCGGAAGACATCACGTCCTCCTTTCGTTGGGGCCAGGGTCATTGACCCTGAAGCAGCAGCGCCCTTGAAATGGCTGCCGATTGGGGAAGTCTGCGCCTGTATCAGCGTTCCGGCAAGCTGTTTCAGGTCTGCCGGGTTTGCAAGGTCGTCGTCGTCACGACCACTCCCTTTCCGGATGGCGCAATGGACGGTCAGCGTGGGCGGACAACTTTCTTGGGGGCGGGGAGCAATCCCTCACGCTGCATCTTTTTCTTCGCCATCTTACGGTGACGGCGAATGGCCTCGGCCTCTTCACGGTTACGCCTTTCAGACGGCTTCTCATAATGGCGTCGGGCCCGCATTTCCCGGAAAACGCCTTCGCGCTGCAATTTCTTCTTAAGAACGCGAAGTGCTTGGTCGATATTGTTGTCTCTGACGATGACCTGCAAAATCTCTCCTTATACGACAATTGCCGCTATTTTTTTGTTCTGATGATGGATAGATCGATCCAGGTCGAACCGTGCCTGCCGCGTGATGAATCGCTATTGGGATCAGGCCTGCGTGCGGTCGAAGCCTCAACGTCGATATCGTCTTCGTCGATGCTTCGATCGAAATTCTCACCCTGAAGACGTACCCTGTAGCGCACCGACCTTTGTGCTTCGGGCAGAAGTGCAATGATCCGCCCGGTACTCTGCGGCTGCACGCCACCGAGTGCGTTTGGTTTGAGAACGATCGTATCTCCGGGGCGGTAACGGACTTCCGGCATAAAAAACTCCGATCGCCATAAAAGACAAAAGGCCGGGCGTTAACCCGACCTCTCACAGTCACTCAGCTCTGCTGCCAGTACATCCGTGGTCAGCAGGAGCGAATGACAAATTCACGCCGCCTGAAGGTTGTCGGCGGAGCTTTTTCCGGACCGGCGGTCCTCGACGATGTCGTAGCGGACTTTCTGTCCCTCGACGATCGATCCGAGGCCCGAGCGTTCAACAGCCGAAATGTGCACGAATACGTCCGTGTTTCCATTGTCGGGTTGAATGAAGCCGAAACCCTTGGTGGCGTTAAACCACTTCACCATACCAGTGTTCATAACGATCTCCTTTCAAAGCAATCGTTGTTGTTCCCGCCATACTTTGCGGGATTAGATCGATGTTTTGAGAGGAAATCCGACGGGAGCTAGGCTCTGGACCGACGTCACAAGCAATGGTCGATATTAGCTATATAAGCTCAATTCCTGATTTTACAAGGATTATCGGCGCCGAGTACGGATTTTGCCAATGATCCATCCGGGACAGTCAAGCGTAAACAAGGTGGCAAACAAAAAGCAGGAGGCAAACCTTGTCTGTCGCACTGCAAGTTTTATTGGCTGCATTGGTGGTCTTGCAGACTGGAACCGTTCTGGCCGCGGATTTGAGCGGTCACGAGATAAAGGCGCTGATCGAGGGCAAGACGGTTCGACTGAACACATCTCTCGGCCTGCAACTTCCGTTGCGCTACCGTCCCAACGGCGTGGTCGCTGGCAATATTTCCAGTTTTTCGATGGCCAGGATGTTCGCACCGAAGGAAGAGGGCCGTTGGTGGGTGGCTGCAGATCGGCTCTGCCAGAAATGGCCCACATGGTATGATGGGCGGACCTTCTGCTTCTCCATTCGCAGCGCCGGCGAAAATCGTATCACCTGGCTGCGCGACGACGGTGCCAAGGGATCGGCGATCATCAGCGATTGAGCCAGGAGGTACCGGACATGGGCAGCGGTGAAAAGACAGCCTGGATCATTGGTGCCAGCTCCGGGATTGGCAGGGCGCTGGCTCTTAAGCTCGTGCGGGAGGGCTGGCGCGTCGCCGTGAGTGCGCGCCGTGAGGAGGCGCTTGCCGAGCTTGGTCGAGAGGCGGGTAGTGATGTTGAAATATTCCCGCTCGACATCTGCGACCGCGATGCAGTGCGGCGGGTCGCAGCTGGCGTAAGGCAGTCGATGGGGCCGCTTTCCCTCGTCGTACAGGCGGCCGGCACCTATTTGCGCGACACTCCCAGCGCCTTCGATGCGGATGCCATGCGGCGCTTGGTCGAGCTCAACCTGATGGGCACTGCCCATTGCCTCGAGGCGGTTATTCCCATCCTCATCGCAGACGGCGGAGGACGAATTGCGCTTGTCGCATCGGTTTCAGGCTATGCCGGTCTTCCCGGTGGCGGGCTCTACGGAGCGACGAAATCGGCATTAATCACAATGGCGGAATCGATCACCCCGGATCTGGCTCGCCATGGCGTCGCCGTCAGCATCGTCAACCCCGGCTTCGTGCGCACGCCACTCACCGATCTCAACGACTTCCCGATGCCTTTCATCGTCAGCGCGGAAGATGCAGCGGATCACATCTACAAAGGGCTGCGGAAAGAGCGTTTCGAGATAGCCTTTCCCTGGCAGATGGTGTTTGGGCTGAAGCTGTTGCGGCTTCTGCCTTATCCGCTTTTCTTTGCCCTGACGCGGCGATTGCTGCGTCAGGACTGAGTTTTTCATCGCTCCAGCGTGAACTGGACCACATCGAGCCTTCCCGTGCGGAAACCGGCGGCGCAATAGTGCAGGTAATAACGCCAGGTGCGATGGAACCGCTCATCGAAGCCTAGCGAGCGAATATTCGACCAGTTGCCGGAGAAGGCTCTGTCCCAGGCAAGCAGCGTCCGCTCATAGTCGCGACCGAAACGCAGGCGGTCGGTCACGGCAAGGCCCGCTTTCGTCGCGGTGGCCTCGAATGCGGTAACGGAGGGGAGCATGCCGCCGGGGAAAATATAGGTCTGGATAAAGTCTGCCCCGCGCCGGTAAAAGTCGAAACGGTTTTCGTCGATGGTAATCACCTGCACGATAGCCTTGCCGCCATCGACCAGAAGCTCGCGAAGACGGCTGAAATAGACCGGCCAGTTTTCCTCGCCCACCGCCTCGAACATTTCTATGGATACGATCTTGGTGAAGCGGCCTCTGATGTCGCGATAGTCTTCCAGACGGATGTCGGATCTGTCGGCAAGGCCTGTCTTCGCCAGCCGCTCGCTTGCGAACTTCGCCTGTTCGCAGGACAGCGTCAGACCTGTCACCCGACACCCGGTGCGACGGATGGCACGTTCGGCAAATCCGCCCCAGCCACAGCCGATTTCCAGAACATGATCATCGGGACCGATATCGAGCTCATCGATGATCCGGTCGTACTTCGCTTCCTGGGCCTGATCGAGCGAGAGATCATCACGATGATAAAGCGCGGAGGAATAGGTCATCGTACCGTCGAGCCAGGCGGCGTAGAACGCGTTGCCGAGATCGTAATGGAAAGCGATGTTGCGGCGACTGCCAGACCGGGTGTTGCGTCGAAGCGCATGGCGAATACGCGCAATGATCCGGCTCAGCGCCGGGGCGGCAATCACGTCCTTGAGGCGCTCCTCGTTGAGCAGGGCGAGCTCGAGCAGTGCGGCAACATCCGGGCTTTCCCAGCCTCCGTCCATATAGGCTTCCGCGAAGCCGAGGCTGCCTGAACGCAGGAGTTTCCACACAGGACGGGGGGAGTTGAGACGTAGCGTTGCGGCCGGTCCTGCTTCGCGGCCCATAAAGGTCACTTCGTGACCGTCGGGGAAGACCAGTGTCAGGCGACCAATTGAAATGCGCCGGGCCCAGCCGCAGATCATGCGTTGCCAGAATGGATGCTCCTGGCGGAAAATGGCGTTCGTTGAGTGGTCTGCATGGCTCATGCCTTTTTTCCCTTCATGGCGCTCCCGGCGATAACGATGGTGGTGGCGAGCGACGAGTCTGCCTTGCGGTGACGATGGACCGGCACGCCCTTGAACCAGAGAAGCAGCGCCTCCCAATGGATGGCGCCCATGATCTTCAGCGTCATCAGCGGGTAGGTGAAAAGCATCTTTACAAGCATGCGGTCGGTGAGTGGCCGACGCTTGCCGGCGAAGGAAGCAAAAAGAAGCGGACCATCGCGGTCGGCTTCATCGATGGCGACCAATACAGTCTCGTCTGGAGGCGCAATGCGGAACCGGTAACGGCAATCCATCGGCACGAAGGGGGAGACATACATGCCCTTGGCGCATTCATGGCGCACGGCTCCGTTCGCATCCGGTTCAACCGGGATGACGTATGCGTGGCGCTCGTGAAAGGTGTTGCAGACCTCGTATACGATCGCCCGAAGCACACCGTTTTCCGCGCGACAGAAATAAACGGTCAGTGGGTTGAAGACATAGCCGAAAATACGGGGATAACAGAGTATCGATATGCCCATGTCCTTGATCGAGATGCCTGCTTTCTTCACCTCTTCTTCCACCCAGCGCCGCAGGCCGTCCTTTTCCTGGCGACCGTGGTCGATGTCATGGAAGCTGAACACTGCGGACCGGTTATAGCCAAAGAGCCTCAGGCTGCGAGAAAGGGCCTCGGCCTCTTCAAGATCGATCAACAGGGAGAAAACGCTGTAATTCAGCCGATGCACCTTCGGGCGGCGCCGATGGTGAAACACATGTCCCGAGAAAATTGCCGAAACCGGGTTCATTCTGCGCCAACCTTCGGGGCGTCGATGAAGATGCGCCCGGATTCATTGGCGACCGTCCACGGTCGCCGCTGGCCACCCAGCTGTTCCGCGACGGCCAGTCCGGCCTGAAGACCGTCCTCATGGAACCCGCTGCCGAAATGTGCCCCACAGAACCAGGTGCGGCGGCGCCCCTGTAGCCCCCAGATGTCCTTCTGGGCGGCAATGGCTTGCGCGTCGAAGAGCGGGTGGGTGTAGTGGAAGCGGCCATGAACCTTGCTTTCGTCGATTGCCATGCAGGGATTGAGGGTCACGAATAGCGGCTGGGCGGCATCGATACCCTGAAGGCGGTTCATCCAGTAGGTGACGCAAAGCGGCGCGTCGCTTTCGTGGCTCTTGCCGGCGACGTAGTTCCAGCTTGCCCAGGCTCCCTTACGCTTCGGCATCAGACTCGGGTCGGAATGAACGACGGCCAGATTGCCAGTATATCTGAACGCTCCGAGCACGGCGTTTTCGCGGTCGTCCGCATCGGCCAGCATGGTGAGCGCCCGGTCGGCATGCGTGGCGACAATCACGTCGGCAAAGCGATCGGCTCGACCGTTGGCACAGGTGACGGTCACCCCGAATGCGTCACGCCGGATTTCGACAACCGGTGAGCCGAAGCGTCGTTCGCCATTGAAATCCTCGAGAATGCGCTGGACATATCTTCGGCTACCGCCGGTGACTGTTCGCCATGCCGGCCGGCCTTTCAAAAGAAGTAGCCCGTGATTGACGAAAAATCGCACGAAGGCTTCAAGCGGATAGGAGCGTATGTCGCCCGCCGTGGTCGACCAAATCGCCGCGCCCATCGGAAGCAGATGGTCCCGGATGAATGCGTCGCCATATTTCTCGCGCTCGAGATAGCCACCCAGCGTCAGTTGGCTCATCTTGCCGGTTTCGAGCAGGCGGGGCGCTTCCTTGTAGAAACGCATGATGTCGGAAACCATCGACCAGAAGCGTGGCTTCAGCGCATTGGTCTTCTGGCTGAGCAGCCCAGCAATGCCCGAACCGGAATATTCGAAACGGCCACCGTCGAGCGAGGCAGAGAACGACATATCCGATGTCTGCGTCTCAACGCCCAGATGCTCGAACATTGCCACAAGGTTAGGATAATTCCGGTCGTTGAAGACGATAAAGCCGCAGTCGACGGGGATCGGGCCCTTCGGGCCGCGAACCTCGACGGTGTTTGCATGGCCTCCGGCCCGGTTTTCCTCTTCATAGAGTGTGACATCCATCGAACGAGAAAGGAGCCATGCCGCGGAAAGGCCGGAAATGCCGGCTCCGATCACGGCCACCTTGCGTTTTGCCGCGTCTTGCCTGCGTCCAGTCAACGTGTCCATGTAACCGCTCCCGCCAATTGCACCGTCAAAGGCTCTACGACGGGAGGTTCCGGTTGGATCGGTTCAAGATGATTTTTCGGCGCGATGATCCAAGGTTTCGTTGGCTGCGTAATGGCAGGCATGACATTAAGCGTTTCACACTTCGTCGGCCGATGCCACAATGAGGCGACGCAATCCGTGTTAACCGCGCAGTCCGCGCGGCGCATGAGTGGCGTTGCGCGTGTAAGGATTTCTGAAGCGGTGATCGATGAAACCCCGGAAGAATGGGCTCGACTTTTGGACGCCGTCGCGTCTCGAGGCGATGTTGCGGCGTTCGAGATTCTATTCCGGCATTTTGGCCCCAGGGTGAAAACCTACATGCTTCGCCAGACGAAAAATCTGCATATGGCAGAAGAGTTGATGCAGGAGACGATGGTTACTGTTTGGAGGAAGGCCGCGCTTTACGATCCTGCGCGCGGCAATGTTTCCGCGTGGATCTTTACCATCGCCCGCAATCTCTTCATTTCCGCCTGCCGCAAACAGAACCGGCCGGAATTCGACCCGAATGATCCGGCTTTCGTACCGGCTACAACCGAGCCGGCCGATGTCGGGCTGGCAAGCCGTCAGGATGCGGAAACGCTTCATGCGGCTCTGCTCGACCTGCCGTCCGAACAGCGGGAGTTGGTGCAGCGCTCCTTTTTCGGGGATGTACCGCACAGCACTTTGGCACAGGAGTTTGGCCTGCCTCTTGGCACGGTCAAATCCCGTATCCGCATGGCAATAGCCAAGCTGCGCAAGAGCATGGAGGATCGGCGATGAACGTTCGTCACCATGTAAGCGACGCCCTTCTATCGGCCTATGCGACCGGTGATCTGGCGGAGGGCTGGAGCCTTGCCGTCGCCACCCATCTGGCACTTTGTCCTGCTTGCCGGAGCCGGCTTCGCGGATTTGAGATGATTGCGGGAGACCTGCTCGAGGCCCTGCCTGAAGCGTCTGATGATATGAGCACATCCTGGACAGAACTTACCCAGAGGCTTGCCGTGCAGGTGGATGCCATCGCTCCCGTGGCGCTGAAACCTGCTCCTGCGTCGGTTCCTGATGTGCCGGTGCTGCCTGAGCCCTTGCGCTCTTATGTCGGGGCCGATGCACCCGCATTGAAATGGAAACCGCTCGGCCGCGGTGCCTATCAGGTGCCGATCCCAACCGGCGACGGCGTGACGAGCGTTCGCCTGTTGCGTATTCCCGCCGGCCGACCGGTGCCTGAACACAGTCACGGCGGCCGTGAGTTGACACTCGTGTTGGCCGGGAACTTTTCCGATGATCAGGGACGATTCAGCCGCGGCGATATAGAGGAAGCCGATGAAGAGCTGCAACATCAACCGATTGCCGGCGCGGGAGAAGATTGCATCTGTCTGGCCGTAACGGATGCGCCCCTGCGGTTCAAAAGCCGTTTCCTACGGTTGATACAGCCTGTTCTCGGGATTTGAGGGACTTGCAATGCCGACACCCTTGATCGCCTATCTGTCTGCAGCTGTCGTGTTCTTCGGCCTTGATTACATCTGGCTGAGTCGTGTCGCTATCGGTTTCTATCGATCTGAAATCGGTGATTTGCTGCGCGACAAACCCAACATGGCGGCGGCCGCAGCGTTCTACCTGTTCTACATCGGCGGCATCGTCTATTTCGCAGTCATTCCCGGCCTTCAGAAGGAGAGCCTCGCGGTCACATGTTTCAATGGCGCGCTTCTCGGGCTTGTCGCCTATGGAACCTACGACGCCACCAATCTCGCTACGCTGAAGAACTGGACCCTCAACGTAAGTGTCGTGGATGTTCTGTGGGGTGCGATCCTGACGGCGATCGCCGCTTCCTCCGGCTACCTCGTCTCCTCCTATTTCAAGGGTTGAGCTGATATGCAGGGCGCCTGCCCTGCCGTGATCCGATCTTTCTCACTGGCGACCAGTTTCAGCGGCGGTGCCGCCGAATTTGGCTTTGCACATGTGCATGCCTGCATCGCCGAGCGCTTAGCGTTTCCGTTCTTGTGTATTATGGTGGTTGCAATCGCGGTCAATGACACTGATTAGAACCTTTTCAGTCAGCACAGGCGCTGCCCGGAATTGATTGGTCTCCACCTAAACCCTGCCAGGTTACGATCCGTATCAGGTTAAATCCGGCATCTATGCCAAAGCCGGGCAGAAATTCCAGTTATCCCCGATGCGCAGATTTCCCGAGCCAGTTCTGTTTTTTCTTGCCGTTACGCGGCGGCCAACACGAATTGACTGGCCATCACCGCCCAATCGTGCGCAGGATGATTTTTAAGGGAAACATCCATGCGAACCTCACTGCTGTCTTTGGGACTTCTCTTGCTGATGGCGCCGGGTGCGTTCGCCAAGGAGCCATTTACCGAAATCTTCCTGTCCACGGACAAGATTTCTCATGAAGTCGCTGGCACCATTACCCACGACACCACCCGTTCGTTTGTTTACCGATCAGCTGCGGACGGTGATATCACCGTCAAGGTTGCCGCAGAAAACGCCATCTGCGGCTTCGAAATAAAACGTAGTTCTGCTCCCGGGTTCCAGCCCGACATCAGCTCCTTTCCTGCATCCCGTGTCTTCAGCGCGAAAAGAGGAGAGACGTTCATACTCTCATTCTTCCAGTCCCGGACCGCATGGACCGAAAAAAAGGAATGTCTGTACTCGCTCTCCATCAGTTAAGTCGCGGTGATCTGCTCACGCGGTTCGAGCGCGATGTTTGTCGCAGCCGATGGAACTTGGCGATGACCATTGCAGGTGGTCTCATTCTTGGCAAAGGGTGTGGTCGCAGAAAATTTTCACTGCCCGCGATGGACGGTGGAAGGCAACGTATTCGTTTCTCCGCGGCCTATCATGGCCTGCGTGCGATTTATGCTCTCGATCATTCCGAGAGTGGGGCTGGAACACCCCGTTAGGTATTCGCCTGACGCCACGCGGGGGAATTCCACCCCCGGCCGGCCCCCCGGATGTCGGCTGTCTTCATCCAGGTGAAAAATGCGCCCCTAGCAGAGCGGGCGCATTCAGGTCGTGATCAAGCAGATCTTACGTTTTCCGCTTTTGACTTACCCGTTTTGCGGTCCTGCCCGATTTCATAGCTGACCTTTTGGCCATCGCGAAGCGATCCACCGTCTGCCAGCGCCGAAACATGCACGAAAACGTCCGGGCCGCCGCTATCGGGTGTGATGAAGCCAAAGCCCTTGTCCTGATTGAAAAACTTAACCGTACCCGTTGCCATTGCATCCTCATGATTTAGGCGGCGTGTTTGCCGCTGGCCGGAAGTTTATTGACCGGCAGCTATTTGTGCAACTTCGCGATTGAGAGGTTTTGGCAATGGTCACGGATGGGAGGCTATATTTGGAAGAAAAGCGGACATCTTATCTGCCTGCGCGAGCATGATCAGCCGGTCTTGCAGGCGCAAGAGCCTCCTTGATGCTGAAGTCATGCTGGATACAAACATCCACATTTTCACGGTGGAAAACCGACCGCAGCAAGTGCGCGCGGTCCTCGGTTCAGGGTGAGCACGACCAAGGGATAGGATTCGGATCCACCCGTATGATTGAGACCGCAGGCGTCCGGCGGCACATTTCTCCCCGGAGCAGGCGTTCAGTTTACTCCGCAACGACCAGCATCGAAGCGCCAGCGACCCTTTCTGCAGGGCGCGAAACGGCGCTGCCGAACACAGACCGAAGGAACGAGACAATGAATGTTGTAACCGACAAGCTTCTTTCCCAATCCGCGTATTCTCACGATATCGACATTCCCTTCGAACAGGTCGATATCGCCGATTGGCTGTTCAACTTGCCTGAGGCCGAGTATCAGCGTTGCTGCCCGCCTGATCATATCGCTTGCGGCGCAACTTTCACGGATGACGGCCGCAAGATGTCGATCAACGTGGAGAAGATCGGCACCGGTCTCGTCATCCAGCACTATGTTGCAGAAGAGGCGACGCCCTCTTATTGCCGTATGAACTCGATCTCCGACGTCTTTACCCCGACGGGCGATCGCACGCAGGTCAATGTGATCTGGGAATTGATCGCTGAACCGATCGAAGGCAACCGCACCCGCTACACCAACCGTGTCACCTGCCATCCGACGGATGTGTTTCTGGCCTTCATCGAGCAGCATGGCCAGACATTCGAACAGGCCGCAGCAGCACGTCAGGCAGCCGGCGGCGACCATAACCACCGCGAAACTCCGCTTTTTGCAGAAAGCATTGCCCGCAAGGCCCGGGCTAAGGCGGCGGTCAAGTGAAGGCGGTCGTCTACGATCAATTTGGCACGGCGGATGTTCTCCGCCTTGCCAATGTTCCGCAGCCGGAACCGCGCCCGGGAGACCTCCTTGTCAGGGTCAGGGCACTGGGTGTCAACCGCGCCGATATTCTCCAGCGTCAAGGCTACTACGGCACGCAAACCTATGGGGAAAGTGCACTGCTGGGATTGGAGTTGTCCGGCGAAGTCGTGGCAGTCGGATCCGATGTCGTCGATATGCAGCCTGGCGATCGCGTCATGGCCATCGTTGGCGGTGGAGCCTATGCGGAATATGCGCGCGTTGATCGCGGCATGGCGGTGGCAATTCCTGAAGGCCTCGATTTCATTGGCGCCGCTGCCGTGATGGAATCCTTCGTCACGGCCTGGGAAGCGCTTGTTCATCTGGGTGAAATAGCGCCCGGCGACAGCATTCTCGTCCACGCAGCCGCAGGCGGCATCGGATCAGCGGCAGTCCAGATCGGCAAGGCTTTGGGCGCAAGGGTCTTTGCCACGGCTTCATCGGCTCGCCGAGCTGAGGTTGAGGCGCTTGGTGCGGAAGTCGTGTTCGACTACCGCGCGGAAGATTTCGAGCAGGGCATTCGCGAACAGACGAGTGGCAGCGGCGTTGACGTCATCGTCGACTTTCTGGGCGGTGACTATCTCGGGCGTAATCTGCGCAGTCTCCGGCCCGGTGGTCGGCTCGTGCAGGTCGGGCTGCTCAGCGGTCATGAGGATACAAGGATTCCCCTCGGACTCCTGTTGCACAACCATCTCCGTCTCATAGGCACCGTCATGAAATCACGGAGCGTCGACGAGAAGCGAGCAATGGTTCGCCGCTTCACCGAAAATGGGTTGCCGATGCTGGCGGATGGTCGCCTGAGGCCTGTAGTCGGGCAGACCTATCCATTATCCGAAGCGGCGCAGGCGCATCGTTCCATGGAAGCCGGGGGAGGCTTCGGCAAGATCGTTCTGACAATCGACGACGTCCGGCTTGGTGCAGAGACCTAGTCTAAACGTCGAATTCGATCTGGCTTGACAAAAGTGAACTTGTAGTCATTTTTAAATTGTCTCTCTGCGGGTAAGCCCTTTGTCATGCGACATATCGGCGCTCTCGCCATCACCGAGGTCAATCAAATGACAACATCTTCGCAGCGCCCGACGGGGCTTGTGGTGAGGCTCTTTGCCGTCATCCTGGTCCTGATCGGTGCGGCTTACGCCTATGGAGGCGCGCAACTCGCGTCTCTCGGCGGTTCTCCCTACTTTATCATCACCGGCATCGCCGTCGTCGTCTCCGCTATCCTGGTCTGGCGGGGCAGCGCCTGGGGCGGCTGGGTGTATGCCGCCATGCTTGCCTACACATGGGTATGGGCGGTGAAGGAGGCAGGGGTAGACTTCTGGACCTTGCTGCCGCGACTGTCCGGGCCCTTCCTGTTCAGCCTGTTCTTCCTCACTCCGGCCTATAAGCGCAGCATCGTTTCCGGCCCCCGTCCTGCAGGTTTCCGTCGTGGCATCGCGGCAGTTTTCGCGCTTTCCATCCTTGGTCTTTTCGGCTGGGGCTTGGTGAAGGGCGACATTCATGAGACGACCGCCACGCATGCGCTGCCGGAAGCCGTGGACACCTACGCATCCGCCGCGCCGGAAGGCGAGTGGCACTATTACGGTAACGACCAGCACGGCACGCGCTTTTCGCCGCTGACGCAGCTTAACCCGGAAAATGTCGACAAGTTGCAGGTCGCATGGACCTATCGCACGGGCGATTATCCGCCGCCGGAAGGCCCGAACCGCCGGTTCGAAGTGACGCCGCTGAAGGTCGGTGACAGCTTGTTCTTCTGCACGCCGCGCAATGATATCGTCGCGCTCGATGCGGAAACCGGCAAGGAACGCTGGCGCTTCAATGCCAAGGTGAACCTCCGGGGCGTGACCGGCTCGGCCGCCTGCCGTGGCGTCGCCTATTATGAGGCTCCGGTTTCCGAACCGGATCAGGGCACGGATACCGCACAGAACAGCGCCGGTCACGCCCTCTGCACCCGTCGTATCATCGGCCCGACCGTCGATGCCCGCCTGCTCGCCGTCGATGCAGAAACTGGCGAAGCCTGCACCGGCTTTGGCGAGAACGGTCAGGTCGACCTCAAGAAGGGTCTCGGCGAGGTCATTTCCGGTTATTCCTACGTTTCGTCCGCACCGCAGATCGTCCGCGGCAAGGTGGTCATCGGCGGCTGGATTTCCGACGGCCAGTCGGTCAACGAACCTTCGGGCGTGATCCGTGCCTTCGACGCCAGGACCGGCGCATTCACCTGGGCCTTCGACATGGGCCGCGACACCTATCACGGCGAGCCGGAACCGGGCGAGGAATACACGCGCGGCACACCGAATTCCTGGGCGCCGATTTCCGCCGACGATGAACTGGGTCTCGTCTACATGCCCACCGGCAATGCGACGCCGGACTACTGGGGTGGCCATCGCCGGGACTTCGACAATAAATATTCCGGCTCGGTCGTGGCGCTTGACGCCGAAACCGGTGCCGTACGTTGGTCCTTCCAGACCATTCATTACGATGTCTGGGACATGGATGTCGGCTCCCAGCCGAGTCTGATCGATCTCAAGGTCAACGGCGAAACGGTGCCAGCCCTCGTGCAGCTTACCAAGCGCGGCCAGAACTTCGTTCTCGACCGCCGCACCGGCAAGCCGGTCTATGAGGTCAAGGAACTACCGGTGCCGCAGGGTGGCGCGGAAGCGGAGCGGCTCTCGAAGACGCAGCCCTTCTCGGTCGAAATGCCGGAATTCTCCGGCGTCGACCCGCAGAAGGTGACCGGCATCGATGAAACCGACATGTGGGGCGCCACGCCCTTCGACATGATGTGGTGCCGCATCCAGTACAGGAAGGCCCGCTGGGAAGGTCCGCTGACCCCGCCTGGCGAAGACCCGATCGTCTTCTTCCCCGGCTCGCTCGGCGGCAACAACTGGGGCTCCGGCTCCTACGACCCGGAGCGCAAGATCCTCGTCGCCAACTGGAACCGCGTGCCGATGTACCTGCGCCTCATTCCGCGCCCGGAAGCGGACAAGATGGGTCTCAAGGCGGCTGACGGCTCGCCTGGCACCAGCGTCGGCGGCAATGTTCCGCAGATGGGTGTGCCCTATGCGGCGGGTCTTGCCCCGTTCATGTCGCCGCTCGGCGCACCTTGTCTCGCGCCGCCCTATGGCATGGTGACCGCAATCGACCTGACGACCAAGAAGGTCATCTGGTCGAAGCGCTCCGGCACGGCGGAGGACAGCGGCATCACCATCGGAAAGACGAAGATCAAGGCCAGCTTGCCGATCAAGATGGGGATTCCGGGTCTCGGCGGCACCATCACCACCAAGTCCGGCCTCGTCTTCGTTGCGGCCTCAGGCGAACAGTCACTTCGTGCGATGAACCTCGCCACCGGCGATATCCTCTGGAAGGACCGGTTGCCGGCAGGCGGCAACGCCACGCCAATGACCTATCTCTCCAACGAAAGCGGACGCCAGTTCGTGGTCATCGCCGCCGGCGGACACAACCTGATGCAGACGCAGCCCGGCGACTATCTCGTCGCCTATGCATTGCCGAAGGCGAACTGATCGCGATCCGGCATGACAGAAACCCCGCCCCCGGGATCTCTCGGGGGCGGGGTTTTGCGTGTGGAGAACGTCCTTCGATCGCGCGCCGAAACGTGGCGTCATCTCTCCGGTATCAGTGACGGCCTCAGAGTGACCCGCGCAGGCGGCCGAGGAGAAGAAAAGCGGCGAGAACACCGACCATGTAGACAATATAGGGAACGGTGATCGTCGAATGGCGAAGCGCCCATGTCTGTTCGTAAAGCGGATAAAGCGGACTGGCCATGGTTGCGCCCATGGTCCCGGCTGCCAATGCGAGGGCCACAAGCATGAATGGCACCCACGATACGGGGTGACTGTGGGTCACGAGGGCCTCGTATTGGAAAAGGAAAGCCTTCCACATCTGGTCAAGGAAGGAAGGGCTTCGTAAAGTGTGACAGGGGGAGGATTGGCTCCACGCCGGGGGCGACGTAGATCTGTACCGGAACAGATCTAAAATGATCATTTGGTCATTTTAGATCAAGCCAATTCCTGCAATTGCAATTTCGAGGAATATTGATGGCCGAAGAGATGATCAGGCAGGCCGAAAAGCCTGCGGCAAGAGTGCGCGGACCGAGTGTCGAAAAGACTGCGCGCACGCGCGAACAGATCATCCGGGCGGCCATGGACGAGTTTCTCGACAAGGGCTATGCCGACGCGACCATGGCTGGCATCGCAGCCCGCGCTGGTCTGGCAAAGGGGACGACCTATCGCTACTTCGAGACCAAGGAGGCGCTGTTCGCGGGTATCGTCCGCGATATCGTAATAGACCCTCTCGCTGCGGCCCATAGTCGTCCGATCGGCCCGGATGAGTCAGTTGCAGACTATTGCCGTTCTACTCTTTTACCGGCGATGCGTCTGATCGAAGACAAAGGACGTGCCAGCATAGCGCGACTGGTGTTGACGGAAGGACAGGTCTTTCCCTATCTCGCCGACGTCTATCGCAAGGAGGTCTACGAACCTTTCATCGACCATCTGCACCAGTTGGCGAAAATGGCAGCTGAGCGCGGCGAGCTGAAATGCATGTTCCTTGTCGACTCTCCCCATCTGTTGGCGGCCCCGCTCTGGATGGGGATCGTTCACAACGGCTTACTGAAGCCGAGCCAGCAAATCGATACGGCAGCCCTGTTCGAAGCACAGATCGGCCTGCTGTTCAAATAGGCGCGGTGGAATTGCTAAGTTCGGGAAGGGGCCATCGCGTTTGTTTCAGGATTGCCGGATCGCAAGAGCCTTGCTCCCTCGCCTAGGTTTTGGCTAACCAATCATCAGGAATTTCATATTTTACATTCCCCCGTGCGGGGCCTCTTATTCTCCCAACAGCAAGTCGCAAACTTCAGTGATGAGCGCCGGCAAAGCCTTGCCGGAGCCCGGGCGAGGTTTGTCCATAACGGCCAAGAGGAGAACCATGACGGCACCCGATGAGACGCAAATCCGCATCGATCTGGCAGCCTGCTTCCGTATCGTTGCAAAGCTTGGCATGCACGAAGCCGTCGCGAACCATTTCAGCGCCGCCGTTTCTCCAGATGGCCGCAAGTTCCTGCTGAACCCGAAGTGGAAACACTTCTCGACCATTCGCGCGAGCGATCTCATCCTGCTCGATGCGGATGACGAGGACGCCAAGAGCCGACCGGACATCGATCCGACGGCGTGGTCCATCCATGGGCAGCTCCATAGGCTTGCGCCGCACATTCGCGTCGCGCTCCACCTTCATCCGATTTATTCGACCACGATCGCCACGCTAAAGGACCCGACTGTCAAGCCGATCGACCAGAACACTGCGCGTTACTTCAACCGCATTGCCGTTGACACGCTCTATGGAGGCATGGCCGACACGGAAGCCGAGGGCGCTCGTCTTGCACACCTGCTGGGCAACAAATCGCGGCTGATGATGGGCAATCACGGCGTCATGGTGACTTCCGGTACGATCGGCGAGGCCTTCGACGACATCTACACCCTTGAGCGCGCCTGCCAGATCCTGGTCAATGCCTATGCTACGGGCCAGCCGCTGAATGTGCTCGATGACGATGTCGCCGAGAAAACCGCCCAGGATTGGGAGGGTATTACCGACTTCTCCATCGCTCACTTCGAAGAAATGAAGCGGATGCTGGACAGGGAAGATCCCTCATATGCCAGCTGAGACGGAGTTCGGCTTCGTATTGTTTGAAGCATAAACCCGGAAACTTTTATTTTTCAGCCAGAACGAAGCCGCCGATAATCGACGCAGCAATCGAAATACCAGATCGAGACACTTGAAGGGTCCGAAATGATCAGAACGGGTTCAGAATACAAGGATTCCATTCGCGGCACGCGCGAGGTTTACGTAAGAGGTGAGCGTGTGAAGGATGTGACCGCACATCCGATGTTCAAGCCGCTCGTGGATATCCGCGCCCGCATCTATGACATGCAGCACGATCCGGCGACGCGCCATATCATGGCCTACAAGGAAGACGGCGAGTGGAACGCGGTCAACAACAAGCTGCCTCACACCCAGGCCGACTGGTGGGACAAGCGCCGGGCGACGGATACCGTTCTCGAGGATGTCGGCGGCATCGTCACCCGCGTCGGCGATGAGACCGTCGGCGAGATGTGGTCGCTATTCGACGGCCAGGACGTTTTGAACGAGGTCGATCCGCAGTTTTCGGAAAATATCCGCAACCATATCCAGAAGGTGCTGCATCACGATCCCTTCCATGTATCCGCCAACACGGATCCGAAGGGTGACCGCTCCAAGCCGCCGCAGGAGCAGGACCCGGACATGCTGCTGCATGTGGTCAAGGAAACCGATCAGGGCATCGTGGTGCGGGGCGCCAAATACGAGACCGCCGCCGCTTACGCCAACCAGGCCTTCACCAAGCCGACCATCGCCAACTGGGGCAACTCCGCCTATTCCGACTATGCCGTCGGTTTCATCTGCGACCTCAACTCGCCGAACCTGAAGTTCATCTGCCGCACCGGTTTTGCAGGACGCGCGCCGGCGGAAGACTATCCCCTGTCGAACAAGTTCGACGAAGTCGACACGCTGGTGATCTTCGACGACGTGCTGATCCCGTGGGAGAATGTTCTTTTCTACCGCCACACCAAGGCGGCAATGTTCATTCGCGCCACGCTGCACCGTTACTCCGCGTTTGCCTTCACCCAGCGCAACCTGAAGCTTGCCGACATGATGATCGGCGCGGCTCTTTTCAACGTGCGCCAGACGGGGCTCGACAAGCAGCAGGCGGTTCAGGAAAAGCTTGCCCAGCTCGCCTGCTACCGGGAGGGCATCAATGCTCATCTGACGGCGGCGATCACGCTTTCCGAGCGTTCGCCGGGCGGCTTGATCATGCCCAACCAGTCGCTGCTCTATTCGGGCCGCGTACTCGCCTGTTCGCAACTCCACGAAATGATGCACTTGACCCGCGAACTTTGCGGCGGCCAGATCTGCGTCACGCCGGACAAGGCCTCCTTCGATGCACCGGAAACCAAGCCGTGGCTGGACAAGTTCTACACGGTCAACGAGGACTGGGTGGCGGAGGATCGCCGCAAGCTGCTCGCCTTCGCGCGGGACATGCTGAACTCGGATTATGCCGGTCACCGGCTGACCTTCCAGCTCTTCGCCCAGTCGCCGCCCTTCGCGCATCTGGCCGCCGTCTACCGCAACTTCGACTGGGACGGCCCGATGGAATTCGTCAAGCATGCGGCCGGTCTGTCGGACTCGGTTCTCGGCGAGACGACCCGCACGCCCGGCGACAGCGCCGTCTCGCGCTGGTTCGATACGCAAGCCACCCGTTCCGCCGCAGAATAACGGCCGAACCCGGTCGTTCTCCCAGGGAGCAATCACGATGGAAAACAGTCTCCGGAACGATTTCCTCAGCGCGATGAGCCGCGCCTGCTGCACGGTCAATATCGTTACGACCGACGGTCCGGCCGGCCGTTCCGGCGCAACCGTCTCGGCAATGTCGTCGGTCTCGGCGGATGGTGCAGCACCGACGCTGCTTGTCTGCCTGCATCAGAACAGCGCGACCGCCCAGGCGATCCGTGACAACGGTGGCTTCTGCGTCAACGTTCTGCGCGACAGCCAGTCGGCCATTTCCGACCGCTTCGCCGGCCGGCTGGACACCATCGATGGCAAGTTTGCCGGCGCGATATGGGAAACCGGATCGACGGGGGCGCCCCGCCTGAACGGCGGTCTGGTCTCGTTCGATTGCCGCGTGGCTAGCGAGCAGAAGATCGGCACGCATCACGTCTTCATCGGCGAGGTGGTGGCCATTTCCGAAGCGGATGAGGGATTACCGCTCATCTATTCCGGTCGCGCCTATGGCCGTCCGGCACGTCTCGACACAGCGCACGGCTGCACCGCCTGACCCTGCCTCATTCGCACTCATCTCGAAAGGTTTTTCCATGCCCGTCCATAAACGTATCCGCATGTTCAACACCAAGGAGACCTATCCGGAGCAGAAGCTCGACAACGACCTCTGCCAGGCCGTCGTTGCCCGAGGCACCATGGTTTTCGTGCGCGGGCAGATCGGACAGAACCTCGAGACATCCGAAAGTGTCGGGGTTGGCGACGTTACCGCGCAGGCCGAGCAGGCCATGTACAACATCAGGATGCTGCTTGAGGAATCCGGTTCCGAACTCAGCCACATCACCAAGATCGTGATCTACATCATCGATCCGCGTTATCGCGAGCAGGTCTATCTCGTTGTCGGCAAGTGGCTGAAGGGTGTTTTCCCGGTCTCGACGGGTATCGTCGTCTCCGCGCTCGCCCGTCCGGAGTGGCTGGTCGAAATCGACGTCACCGCCGTCATTCCCGATTGACGCTGGAAGGGAAGCATCATGACCTTCTCCATCAGCGGCCGGTGTGAAAAGACCGGAACATTCGGGATCGCGATATCTTCGTCTTCGCCGGCGGTCGCGGCTCGCTGCGCCCATGCGCGCGCCGGTGTCGGCGTCGTGGCGACCCAGAACATTACCGACCCGTCGCTTGGCCATAAGGGGCTCGACCTCCTGGCGTCGGGCCTCGATGCGGATAGGGCTCTGGAAAAGCTTCTCGATGGCTACGCAACCGCGCAGTACCGGCAACTCGTGCTGCTCGACACGAACGGCAATACCGCCGTTCATTCCGGTAAGCATACGCTCGGGACCTACGCGACCGCCAGGGGCAAAAACTGCGCTGCCGCCGGCAACCTGCTGGCCAATACCGACGTTCCCGCGCGAATGGTCGAAGCTTTCGAGGCATCGGAGGGTGCGCTCGGAGACCGGCTGATCGCGTCGATGCTCGCCGGATTGGCTGCGGGCGGCGAGGCGGGGCCGGTGCATTCCGCCGGGCTCCTGATGGTGCGCAATGTTTCCTGGCCGATTGCAGATCTGCGTGTCGATTGGGCGGAGGAAGATCCGATCGGTCAGCTTGCCGCCCTTTGGGAACTCTACGAGCCGCAGCTGGAAGATTATGTCACGCGGGCGCTGAAGCCTGATGCCGCACCGAGCTACGGCGTTCCCGGCGACGAGTGACCGTTATGCCAGGTCGGGTTGATGGAGGAGGGAGATCGCCCCTTGAATAGTCTTTTCGGCTGGAGACTATCAGCTTGATTTCACGCGCTTTTTTGAAGAATGTCGCCTCTGCCGCGTCCGGTGATCGTCCTACTCGCCGAACGATTGCTTTTGTCAGACGAAGGAGGGAGGTATAGAAAGGCATGCGTTACACGCTTCGCCAGATCGAGTACTTTATTGCCACTGCCGAGACCGGATCGATCACTCTGGCGTCCGAGCGGATCAACATCTCGCAACCCTCCATTTCCACTGCTATCGCCCACCTTGAACAGGAACTGGACACGCAGTTGTTCGTGCGCCGCCACGCGCAGGGACTAATTCTGACGTCGGCGGGCAAGGCACTGCTGGTGGAAGCAAAGCGCCTGCTTGAGCACGCGCAGCAGATCTATCAGGTGGCTTCCGAAGCCAACGACAAGGTGAGGGGGCAACTCAGCCTTGGCTGCATGGTCACGCTCGCACCGATGATCATGCCGGAACTTTCCCACGCCTTCACATCGGCCTTCCCCTCGACGAAGGTGATGCAGGTCGTCGGCGATCACGATACCCTGCTGCAGAAGCTCTCCAGCGCGGAAATCGATGTCGCCATCATGTACGATCTGCTGGTGCCCGATGGCTTCGACTTCGTGCCGCTCGCCAGCCTGCCTCCGCATGTACTGGTCGGTGAGGTGCATCCCTTCGCACGACTTTCCGCAGTCACCGTGCAGGACATCGCACCGGAACCGCTGCTGCTGCTCGACCTACCGATCAGCCGCGAATATTTCCTCGCCATCTTCATGCAGGTCGGCATCGATCCCAATATCGGGGCGCGCTCGCCACACCAGGATATTCTGCGCACCATGGCGGCCAACGGCTACGGCTATACGCTCGCAAATGTCAGGCCGCGGGCGGATGTCGCGATGGACGGACGCAAGCTGGTGCGTGTGCGTCTTGCAGGCGATCACAAGCCGATGGTGATCGGCCTTGTCTCTCTCAGGGATCGTCGCAAGTCACGCCTCATCGAACTTTTCGAGCGCCATTGCCGGAACCGTATCTCCGACGCCTACATTCCCGGCATGGTCGCTCCCGCAATGGAAAAGCGCGTTCGTCTGCCCTGATCCGCATCAGGGCATGTGCACCCATGCGAACCGAATCTTCCGCTTGTTCTGCCTATAATTTGGGCGCTGGCATGTGATTAGACAGCAGCTAAGCAGTGGGCCAGAATTTCATAATTTACACCCGCCACCCCATCCGACTTACTTCCATCACAAGCCTTTCGGCGATCCGCCAAACCGGCCGGAGTGGTCTCTCGGCGGCAGCTACAGGATGACAGTTGCAACATGAAGAACAGCGTGATCGACGTGACGACCTCGACACCGGTGAGCGCCTCGACGACTTCTCCCGCGCTCAAGCTCCAAGCCGAAGGACTTTGCAAGTTCTATGACGACTTTGCGGCCCTGCATCCGACGGAGCTGAAGGTTCACGCGGGAGAACTCCTGACGCTGCTTGGACCGTCGGGCTCCGGCAAGACGACGCTGCTGCAGCTCATCTGCGGCCTCGTGCAGCCTTCGGACGGGATACTGACCATCGATGGACGCGACCATACCGGGACGCCGGCCAGTCAGCGGGACGTTGGCGTGGTGTTCCAGAATTACGCGTTGTTTCCGCATCTGACCGTGCATGAAAATGTCGGCTTTCCGCTCGAAATGCGTCGGGTCGCAAGGGGCGATGCCGAGCGCCGGATCGCAGAGGCCCTTGCAATGGTCGGGCTTGCCGATTTCGGCAAGCGCTTTCCCTCGGAGCTGTCAGGTGGCCAGCAGCAGCGCGTCGCGCTTGCTCGTTGCCTCGTCTATCATCCCTCGCTGATCCTGATGGATGAAAGCCTCTCCGCGCTCGACCGCAAGCTGCGGGAAGCCATGCAGATCGAGATTCGCCGCATCCATCGTGAAACCGGCTCGACCATCATCTTCGTTACCCACGACCAGGAGGAGGCGCTGGCGCTGTCCGACCGCATCTGCCTGATGAATTCCGGCCGGATCGAACAGATCGGCAGTCCGCAGGAAATCTACGAAAGACCTGTCAGCCGCTTTGCCGCCGACTTCATCGGCGTCTCGAACATCTTTGAGGGACGCGTGGAAAGCGACCGTCTTGTTACGACCGAAGGCGCCTTGCCGCTGCCTGCCGCGACGCAGGCAGTCAAAGGCTTCCTCGTCGTTCGACCGGAGCACATCCGCTTCGAGGAGCCGGAAGGGGCGACGCTTGTCGGTCGCCTCATCGAGACGATCTATGCCGGCCCGCAGAGCAGGCTCATCGTGAGGCTGGACAGCGGCTTCACGATCACTGCGCTTCGCTCGTCCAGCCTGCCGCAGCTGCAGCATGGCGAACCGGTCGGCCTTTCCTGGAACCCGGAGGACGCCCGCTTCCTCGATCGCTAACCGTTTCATCCGCCTCGCATGCCAGTCATAAACCATAACCAGAAGGGAACTTGAATGTCATCGATCCTCCATCCCACCCGCCGCAGTCTCCTGAAGACCGCAGGTCTGGCCGCCGGTGCGCTTGCCACGCCCGGACTGCTGCGCTCCGCCTATGCGACCGGTCAGCTTACCGTCGCCGACGTCGGCGGCGCGCCGGGCGAAGCCATCAAGAAAGCCTTCTACGATCCTTTCGAAAAGGCGACCGGCATCAAGGTCGTCGGCGTTGCCCATGATCCGGATCCGGTCACCCAGTTCAAGCTGCAGGTCGATACCAAGTCCTATCTGTGGGATGTCTGCATGGTCACGCCCGACCATGTGATGCGTCTGACTGAAGAGAAGGACTACACGGTTCCGCTCGAAATCTCCGGTCCCGAAACCGCCGATCTCCTGCCTGGCATGCTGACCAGCAACTGGCTCGGCTTCTCGGTTTTCGGCGCCGTCATGGCGTACCGTACCGACAAGTACCCGGATGCCGGCCCGGCCAGCTGGGCTGATTTTTGGGATGTCGCGAAGTTCCCGGGCCGCCGCGGCTTTTACAAGGGCGCCTGGGCTGCGCTGGAATTCGCGCTGCTGGCCGATGGCGTCGCGCCGAAGGATCTCTATCCGCTCGACATGGACCGCGCCTTCAAGAAGCTCGAGGAACTGAAGCCACATGTGGCCGTCTGGTGGACCAGCGGCGCCCACAATACGCAGATCCTGCAGAACGGCGAAGTCGACATGAGCGACACCTGGTCGGCCCGCGCCTATGCCGCCAAGGCGGCCGGCGCACCGGTCAAGACCGTCTTCCAGGGTGGTTATTCCGTCGATGGCTGGTCGATCGTCAAGGATGCCCCGAACATGGCGGCTGCTCACAAGTTCATCGAGTTCTGCATGAAGCCGGAGCAGCAGGGCGCCTATTCCTCGATCGTCGCCAACGGTCCGAGCAACAAGAAGGCCTTCGACTTCATGCCTGCGGATCGCGCGGAAGTGCTGCCGACCGCGCCGCAGAATTTCGGCAATCTCTACGAGATCGACTCGAAGTGGTGGTCGGCAAACTACGACGCGGCAGTCGAGCGCATGCAGGAATTCCTGCTGCAGTAAATTTCTCCTGAGGATGCGCGCTGCCCCCGGCGCGCGTCCGAACTAGACCGGGTCCATTAGACCCGGTCCCTTTCTCTTCGGCGCAAGCGCGTCGCTCCCTCAAGAGTGCGGAACCATGACCAAGAAAAAGATTGTCCTCAGCTGCCTTTTCCAAGCCAACGGCTACCACAAGGGCGCCTGGCGCACCCCGGAAGCCGAAGCCGGCGCCGATACCGATATCGATCATTACATCCGCATGGCCAAGCGGCTCGAAGAGGGGCTGTTCGACGTCTTCTTCCTCGCCGACACCCCGGCGACACGCACCGAGAACCTTGAGATCTGGACCAAATCGCCGATCTACCAGAACGGTCTGGAACCGATCACCGTTCTCACCGCGCTTGCCATGAACACCAAATACATCGGCCTCGGTGGCACGATGTCGACCAGCTTCTTCGAACCTTTCAACATCGCCCGCCAGTTCGCCGCGCTCGACCACATCTCCAAGGGGCGCGCTGCCTGGAACGTCGTGACATCGGCAAACGACTATGCCGCCCGCAACTTCGGCCTCGACCGGCTTCCGCCCCACGGCGAACGCTACGAGAAGGCGAAGGAATGCGTGGAGGTGGTCAAGGCCTATTGGGATACCTGGGAAGACGGCGCATTCATCTTCGACAAGGAGAATGCAATGCAGTTTGACCCGAAGAAGTATCATGTGGTCGATCATGAGGGAAAATTCTTCAAGGTCTATGGCGGCCTGAACGTCGCCCGTTCGCCGCAGGGCCATCCCGTCATCATCCAGGCCGGCGCGTCCGACGCCGGCAAGGAACTGGCTGCCGAAACCGCCGAAATCGTCTTCGGCACGGGCTCCGGCATGCAGGCCGCCAAGGCCTTCTATGACGACCTCAAGGGTCGCATGGCGAAATACGGTCGCGACATGAGCCAGCTCAACATTCTCTCCGGCTTCGATGCCGTGATCGGCGATACCGAGAAGGAAGCGGAAGAGAAGTTCGAATATCTCCAGTCTCTCGTGCCGGTCGAACTGTCGGTCATGTATCTGTGCATGGACCTTGAGGCAAAGCTTCTCGACCTGCCGCTCGACGAGCCGGTTCCGCTCGATCGCATCCCGAAGGTTTCGAACAACCACACTGTCTATTTCAACCAGATCGCCGAACTGATCCGCGAGGGCAAGACGCTGCGCGAAATCGCCACCAGCTACCGTCGCGGCAATCGCGTCATGCGCGGCACCGCCGAGCAGGTTGCCGACTTCATGGAGAACTGGGTCGCAGCCGGCTGCGGCGACGGCTTCATGATGCCGATCGGGTATTATCCCGGAAACCTTGATGACTACGTCGACAAGGTGATCCCGATCTTGCAGGAGCGCGGCTCCTACAAGACCGAGTATGCGAGCACGACGCTGCGCGAGAACCTTGGCCTCATTCGCCCGAAGAACCGCTACGCGGCCGATTGAACGGAGCAGGACAAAGGGAAGGAAACTGTCATGATGGCGCTCGCCGCCATCCGGGCCTAGACCACGAGGGAGAAGATCGCATGACCATGGCTGCCACGAGCCCGGCGCCTGCCACCGCCAGACGCCTGTCGGGTCTTGTCAAGGCCGGCCCATTCTGGCTGGCGGTGCCGGGCCTTACCTTCATTCTGATCTTCTTTCTCGTGCCGACCGTGGAACTGATGTCCATCAGTTTCTTCGACAAGGCCGGCAGCCTGACGCTTGCGACCTATTCGAAGATCACCGCGTCGAGCGTTTACCTGCGCGTGCTGTCCACCACCTTCTCGGTCGCCTTTCAGGTCACGCTCTGGTGCCTGCTTCTGGGCTATCCGCTGGCCTACTGGCTTTCCGGCATGCCGGGCCGGCGCCAGCGCGTCATGCTGATGTTCGTGCTCCTGCCTTACTGGACGAGTGCGCTGGTGAAGAACTTCGCATGGTTGGTCCTTCTCGGCCGCAACGGCATCGTTGCCGCGGGCATGGAAAAGCTCGGCCTGCCGGGTGGCGATGCGCTGCTCTTTTCCCGCGCGACCGTCATCTTCGCCATGGTCCACACCATGCTGCCGCTGGCCGTCGTCACCATGATGCCGACCATGAACCAGATCGACAGGCGACTGACCATGGCGGCCGAGACGCTGGGGGCGACCGGCGCGCAGGCGTTCTGGCAGGTCTTCTTTCATCTTTCGGCGCGCGGCGTGGCCACGGCCGGCCTGCTGGTCTTCGTCTCCTCGCTCGGCTTCTTCATCACGCCCACCCTGGTCGGCGGTCCGAAGGACACGATGATCAGCCAGCTGATCATCACCCAGATCAACCAGTTGCAGAACTGGAAATTCGGCAGCGCGCTCGCCGTGATGCTCGTCGTCTCGTCGCTTCTGACCATCTTCGTCTATGACCGGCTGTTCGGCCTTTCCTCCATCGCCGGCGAAAGCAGGCGGGGAGCCGCCGACGGGCGCTGGCGGCGCTTCGGGCTGGCAGTCACCGGCGCGCTCGGCCGTTTCTTCGCGATGGGAGAGACTTTCGCCCGACGCAACCTTCGAGGCGTTTCCGGGCGCGGCGTCCTGTCCGCATATGGCTGGCTTGTGGTCACCCTGCTGCTCTTCCCGATCGTCGGGGTCATACCGATGGCGTTCACGGAGGCGGAGTTCCTTTCCTTCCCGCCCGTGGGCTTCAGTCTCCGCTGGTTCGAAGCCTATTTCACATCTCCGGTATGGGTGTCCGCGACGCTGCGTTCCTTCGGTATCGGTTTCGCGACCGCCATCATCACCGTCATCGTTGCCGGTTTCGCGGCGCTTGGCCTTGCCCGCTCGAAGAGCCGGCTCTCCGGCCTCGCCTTCCTCGTTTTCATGGCACCGATGGTGGTGCCGCCCATCGTCATCGCCATCTCGCTGTTCTATCTTTTCGCCAGCCTTTCGATGATCGCGACGGACAGCGCCATCGCCATAGGTCACAGCGTGATCGCGTTGCCCATCGTCTTCGTCATCCTGCTTGCGACCTTCAAGGAGCATGACTGGCGGCTCGATCAGGCGGCCGCAACACTTGGCGCGACGCGCCTGCAGATCGCCCGGCGCATCACCTTCCCGATGGTCAAGGCCGGCCTTGTCGTCGGCTTTGTCACCGGCTTCCTGCAATCCTTCGAGGAACTGACCGTCGCGCTCTTCATCGGCGGCGGGCTGAAGACGACGTTGCCGAAGCAGATGTGGGACGACATTACGCTTTCCGTGAACCCGAGGATCGCCGCAGCCTCGGTCTGCGTGCTCTTTGTGGTCGTTATCCTGTTTGCCGCGATCGAGTATTTCCAGAGGCCAAAGGGTGGGGCGGCCCGCCGCTGAGCCTGTCGTGACCACGGGGTCATCTGAAAGAGGAAACGCATGACCGCCAAATCGATGCCCGCCCCCCTTACGCCCGGCGACGGCAAACTCCGCATCTATGTGGAGAACAGGGAGAATGCTTTCGGCAACTTTGTCGTTTCGCAGGACGATCTCCGTCGTGCGCTCGGGGCGCAGGCGGATCGCGTCGAGATTTCCGTAAACAGCGCCGATGCGCCGGATTTTGCCAGTCTCCAGGCCGCGACCTTCTTCATTGGTTCCGGCTTCGATCCTCAACGCCTGAGGGATTACGGTCGCAAGCTGCGCGTCGTCCATTGCCTGTCCGCCGGCGTCGAATACTACATGCCGCTCGACTGGTTGCCGTCGGGTGCCGTCCTGACCAATTCCTCCGGTGCCCACGAGGAAAAGGGCGGGCAATATGGTCTGATGGCGGTTCTGATGCTCAACGAACGCATGCCGCGCCTCATCACCAGCCAGAAAGAGCGACGCTGGGATCAGGCCTTCTCATCGACCATTCGCGGCAAGACGGCGCTTTTCTTTGGAACGGGATCACTGGGCAGCGCGATTGCCGCCTGCCTGAAGCCGCTCGGTGTCAGGCGCATCGGCATTTCCCGCAACGGCCGGCCCGTCGAGGCATTCGACGCCTGCCATACGGTCGATACACTGCACGAATGGTTGCCGAAGGCGGACTTCCTCGTCGTCGCCACACCGCTTACGCCCGCGACCCGCAATGCCATCGGCGCGCGCGAGATCGCTCTGCTTCCGCCCCATGCCGGCCTCGTCAACATTGGCCGCGCCCCGGTCGTAGACTACCTGGCGCTGGCCACGGCGTTGAGGGAAGGGCGACTTTCCGGCGCGGTGCTCGACGTCTTTGACGAGGAACCGCTGCCGGAAAGCTCGGACCTCTGGGATGTGCCGAACCTCATCATTACGCCGCACACTTCCTGCGACGACCACCACAATTATATCGACCGCTGCCTTTCCATCTTCGCGGGCAATGTCGAGCGGCTTTCGAAGGGACTTCCCCTCGAAAACGTGGTGGATGCCATCCACCAGTATTGAGAGTTTTCATGGAAACCCTTGCTCTTCTCGCAAAGCTCGTAGCCTTTCCAAGCGTTAGCGCGGAAAGCAATCTCGCTATCGCGACCTTCTGTCGGGACCATCTTTCCCGCCTGGGATTTTCCTGCCGGCTTGTGTCGGATGCGACGGGCAAAAAGGCGAACCTGATCGCGAGCCTTGGCCCGGCGACCGATGATGGACTGGTACTTTCCGGTCATATGGACGTGGTCCCGGTCGAGGGGCAGGCGTGGACTTCCGATCCCTTCCAGCTGACGCGACGGGATAACCGGGTCTACGGGCGCGGCGCGACCGACATGAAGGGCTTTCTTGCCTCGGTCCTCGCAGTGGCGGAAAAGGCTTCCCGTTTGAAGCTCAAGAGGCCGCTGCATATCGCGCTGTCGCATGACGAGGAAATCGGCTGCGTTGGTGTGCGCGGCCTTCTCGACGATCTCTCGGCAAACGGCTTCAGGGCGGCCGTGGCTCTTGTCGGCGAACCGACGGGAATGCGTCCCGTTATCGGGCACAAGGGAAAGCTCGCGGCCCGAGCCACCTGCAGGGGGTTTCCCGGACATTCGTCGCTGGCGCCGCTTTTCCTCAACGCCATCCATCTCGCCTGCGAGGTGGTCGGGGCGATCCGCGATGTCCAGACGCGACTGGCGGATGAGGGGACACGGGACGCGGCCTATGCCGTGCCATACTCGACAACCCATGCCGGCATCATAAGGGGTGGCGATGCGCTGAACGTGGTGGCGACCGAGGCGACCGTCGACTTCGAGATCCGCCACCTTGCAGAAGATGATGCCCGAATCTTGTTCAACGAGATCGTGGCTCGGACACGAACGCGGATAGCGTCGCTCGTCGCGGGCTTTCCCTCCTCCGGCGTTGATTTCACGGTGCGGAACGCCTACCCGGGTCTTGCCACGCCGGAAAACTCCCCGGCGCTGGCCTTTGTCCGGGACGTGCTTCCAGAAGCCCCGGCATTCAAGGTGTCATTCGGCACCGAAGCGGGGCTCTATGTGGAAAAACTGGCGCTGCCGACGGTGGTCATCGGCCCTGGGGACATGGCTCAGGGGCATCAGCCGGACGAGTTCATCTCGCTTGATCAACTCGACGTTTGCGATGCCTTTCTGGAGCGCGTGCTCGAAAAACTGACCATCGACGCACCCATCTGAGACCATTCCTCGCCAATCAGCACCGGGGCCACTGGAAAACATCAGTGCTGGTCGGAGGCCTCCCCGGATCCGATGGCCCGCTGCCTCAGCCGGATCGAAACCAGAAGGCCCAAGACGAGAGCGAAGATGATCAGGTTGATCAGCGTCGACAGGGCATAGAGTTCCGGCTTTACCCCGTAGCGCAAGGCGCCCCACGCCACCGAGGGCATGGTTGGTGTTGCACCGAGAAGGTAGAAGGACACGTCGAGGCCGTTCAGCGACAGCACGAAGGCAGTGATCAGGCTGCCCATGATGCCGGGCCAGGTGATCGGCAGCATGACCTCGATGAAGGATCGGACCGGCGAAGCGCCACAAACAATTGCCGCCTCATTCATCCGCCAGTCGTATTTATAGAGCATCGCCGCCATGATCAGGAAGCAGAAGCTGAAGCAGTGCACCGTGTTGGCGATGATCGCCGTCAGCATGTTTCCCTGCAGCTCGAACAGCAGATAATAGAGCGCCATGCTGGAAATGCCGAGGAGGATTTCCGAAACGAAAAGCGGTGCGGCAAAAAGGATGGCGTAGAAGAGCGCGCGCTTACCGCCGAACCGCAGTACGCCGACCGTTGCGAGAAAGCCGAGCACAGTGGAAAGGACCGCCGTGCAGGACGCGAGCAACAGGCTGTTCAGGAATGCGCTCTGGTAGACGGTGTTGGTGGAGAGCCTGACATAGCTCGCCAGGTTGAATTCCGGTGGATAGGGAAAATTAGGCCGGCTCGAAAGCGACGCGAACAGGATGTGCACGATCGGCATGTAGAGGAAGGCGAAGACGACGATCAGGAATGCGGCCAGGGACCACTTGATCAGGTTATCCGAAAACTGCGGTGTCATCTCACTGCCTCCCAAGTCCGGTAAAGCCTGTCCGGCGAAGATCGACGCCGAAACTCAGGATCACGAGCGCGGCCGCCGAGAAAAGGAACAGCACCACGCCCATGGCTGCGCCGAGCGCCCAGGTGCCGGACTCGCCGAACTGCTGGGCCATGGACATACCGTAGAGCGTTCCGTTCGGCCCGCCGAGGAAGCGGGGCACCAGCGAGGCCGAGAGCGTGGGGATGAAGGCCAGCATGAAGCCGACGATGGTCCCTGACAGGTTCAACGGCCAGACCACCTCCCGGAAAACACTGAAGCGATTGGCTCCGCATGCGCTCGCCGCATGGGCAAGTCGGAAGTCGAAGTTGATCAGCGACAGGTAGATCGTCGTCACCACGAGCGGCAGGTAGAGGTAGAGAAAGGCGATAAAGGAAGCGAAATTGGAATACATGATCATCCGCAGCGGAGCAGCGCCCATGCGCAGCAGGGCGCCGTTCAGCAATCCCGCCGGTCCGAGCATGCCCTGAAGCGCAATCAGGCGCAGCACCTCTCCCGACAGGAAGGGTATGACCAGCAGCAGGGAGAAGATGATCCGGTAGCGACCGCCATAGCGGACGATGAAATAGGCGATCGGCCAGGAAATCACGACCAGCACCACGCCCACCCCGATCGCCATCAGGAGCGAGCGAATGAAGAAGGTGATGTAGGCGCCCTCGGTGGCGAGAGTGCCGTAGTTCATCAGTGTCCACTCGCGGACGATCTTGTAGTTCTCCGTCTGCCAGAAGCTTAGCACTACCAGCGCGACCAGCGGCATGACGAAGAAAAGCAGCAGGAAACCACTGGGGATATCGAGAAGCAGTCGGCGTCTCATGGTATCATCGTGCATGCTCAGTCCTCCGCCTTGAAGACGTTGCAATCGGCCGGGCTCCAGGAAAGCAGAACCTTCTCGCCAACGGGCAACGGATCGTTGCGTTTGGGCTTGACGGCGATCACCGTATCGCCCCGGTCGGTCTCGAGTACGTATTCGAGGAAGGGGCCGCGCAGGACCACGTCCGCAATTGTGCAGATGATGCCCGCGCTGCCCTCGGCCTTGCTTGCGAGATCGAAGCGCTCGTTCTTGACGAAAATATCGACGGATACTCCGGCCTTGAAAGCGGAGCCGGCCGGCAGGGCGAATTGAAAGTCGTGGCTCTGCAGGCTGACCGTCGTGCCGTCAGCGCTGACGATACCGCGAAACTTGCTGGATTTGCCGACGAAGCGTGCGACGAAGGGCGTCGGGGGATGGTCGTAGATCGACTGCCGCTCTCCAAGTGCCTCGAGCCGTCCGTTGTGGATCACCGCGATCCGGTCGCTCATGCTGAGCGCTTCTTCCTGATTATGGGTCACGTAGATGAAGGGAATGCCGAGCTGCTTCTGATAGCGGCGGATCTCGATTTCCATCTCCTGACGCAATTCGCGGTCAAGGTTGGCGAGCGGTTCGTCGAGTAGCAACAGTGTCGGTCGCGCCACGAGGCCGCGACCCAGCGCCACGCGCTGTTGCTGGCCGCCGGAAAGCTGGCTGGGATAGCGGTCGAGCAGTTTGGTAAGCGAGAGAACACCGGCAACCCATTCGAGCCGCTCCTCGATTACCTCCTTGGGCTCCCTGCGCATTCTGAGCGGAAAGGCGAGGTTTTCCCGTACGGTCCGGTGCGGGAAGAGCAGGAACTCCTGAAACACCATGCCGATGCCGCGCTTATGCGGCGGAAGACTGGTGACGTCCTGCCCTTCGAAGTGGATACGGCCCTCCGTCGGCCGATCAAGACCGGCAATCAACCGGAGCAGCGTGCTTTTGCCGGAGCCGCTCGGCCCCAGAATGGCGATGAACTCCTCCTTGGCGATATCGAGACTGACGCCATCAAGGGCGCTGAACGCCCCGTATCGTCTCGATACATTGTCAATCCGGATGTAGGATCCGCTCTGGCTCATGAAGAATTACCCAGGCTTGGCGGCGCAAGGCGTTGTATCGCCCTGGCCGCCGGGTTTCAAAGGATGGAGGATGCGGTGATCAGGCGGCCTGAACGTTGGACCAGACCCGTTCCCACTTTTCGGGAGAGGACGGCTGGTCGAACATGAACAGGTCGGCGATCTCGCTCGAACGATCCATCAGGAAGAGCTTGCGTTCGTCTTCCGTCGAGATGGCGCGCAGGTCCACGGTGGTGGAGCAACCCGCCACTTCTCCGATCTTCTTCATCACATCGGCAGAGATCATCACGTCGATGAAGCTGTTGCACAGATCGAACTTTGTGCCGTCCTGAACGCCTGAGGTGACGAGCCAGGTGTCGACCCAGCCGAGACCGCCTTCCTTCATCTGCAAGGCATGGCGGAAATCGACTGTTGCTGCGCCCTGGGCCTCTGCCGTGAGCAGCTGGCGGAACACCTGGGCGAACTCGGTCGCTGCAACGACGGCACCGCTCTGAAGGAGCTGGAAGAGGGTCGGGTTATCCTGATAACGCGTCAGAAGCAGACTTTTCTGCTGGATCAGGAGTTTTTCGACCTCGGCCAGCTCCTCGTCCGTCAGGACATAGGGATTGAACGGCTTGCCATCAGGACGCGGCTGGCCACGGGTGCCCATGCGGTCCGTGACGAGGAGTGCTGCCAGAGCGATGTTTTCCTCGAAACGGGAGCTGGTGGAAAGCATGCCGGAGAATTCCGAGTTGAACATGCATTCCAGCGAGTGGGTCTTCTCCGGAGCGACCTTTCCGGCGTCATAGGTGATGCCATAGGCGCCCCAGCAGAAGGGAAAGCCGATCTTCTTGCCCGTCTCAGGGTCGGAGAGCACCTTGAAGGTCTCGGATGCGAACTCGGGCAGGTAGCCGGCCGCATTGGGAACCTTCGAATAGTCCACGTCACGCAACAGCTTTTCGCGGAAATAGAGCTGCGGCCAGAAGCCATCGGCCTGCACCAGATCGAATTCCTTGGAGCCGCCGACACGGAGCTTGTTGTAGGCCTCGGAATTGCCGTCGAAGAAGCTCGGGACGAACTTGACCTTATGGGTGTCTTCGAAAGCGGTAATCTTGTCGGGAAGCAGATAGGCTTCCCACATCAATGCACGAACCTGATCCGGTGCAGCCCAGGAGGGCCTTACGAAAGGCATGGCAAGCGCTGCAGTCGTTCCCGCGGCCAGAATGGATCGGCGGGTAAATTTCTTGTCGAACATAGTCGTGATCCCCTTTTTTGTCGGTATTCTTCACTGACTGTCGCGTGCTTTTGCACGTCTTTTCCTTCCCAGTTCCCCCGGCGGCTTTTCCGCCGGAGGGCATTGCATGCATATCAAGGCATCAGGCTATGCCGTCCGCTTCGATAGAACCAAGCACCTCGTCGAGCACGTCGAGTGCATGGCCCATATCCTCCACGGAGCAATCCAGCGGCGGCTTGACCTTAATGAGATTGCCAAGGCCGGCATAGCGGCTTTCACCGAAGAGCACACCGCGATCGACGCCGCGACGATAGACTTCCGCGGCTGCCGCGCGCGCCGGCTCCTTGGTCTCGCGATCCTTGACCAGTTCGATCGACGCGAAGAGGCCGGGTCCTCTGACGTCACCGATGAGCTTGCGATGCTTTGCCATCTCGTTGAGACGGCCGGTGGCGTAAACGCCGAGATCGTGGGCCTTGTCGCAGAGCCTGTCCTCTATGATCGCATCGATGGTGGCAATCGCGGCGGCCATGGCGACAGGGAAGGAGCCGAAGGTCAGCGCATCCTCGCCGGAATCGAACTTATTGAGCTTTTCGCTGGCGAAAATCCCGGCCAGCGGGAAACCGCCGCCGATGCCCTTGCCGAAGGTCATGATATCCGGAACGATCCCGTAGAAGTCAGAGGCGAACATCTTGCCCGTGCGGCCGAAGCAGCTCTGGATTTCGTCCCATATCAGGAGAATGCCGCGCCGGTCGCAGATCTCGCGAACGCCCTTGAGATAGGATACCGGCAGGACGATGTGACCACCGTTGCCCATGATCGGCTCCATCATGATCGCCGCAACGCCGCCGTCGACACCGCGATCGATCACGTCCTCGAGCAGGGAAAGGCAGAGCTGGACATCGGTTTCCGGATCAAGGCCGAGGCGCGGTCGGTAAGGATCGGGATGCGGAATGCGGGTGAAACGCGGCTGGAGCGGCAGGAACGGATTGTCCGGATGCGGCCAGCTCGCCGCCATCGTGGTGATGGAGCGGCCGTGATAGGCGTCCTGCAGCACGATGATGTTCTGCGCGCCGGGACGGTTCTTCAGGGCGAGCTTCATTGCCATTTCAACGGCAAGACTGCCGTGCAGGGCGTAGCCGATTCGGTGGAGGTCGCCTGGTGCGATGTCGCGAAGCTTGGACGTCAGCGTCAGCAGCGGCTTGGTGTTGAAGTTCGGCCGTGCATGGGTGATTTCACGTAGCTGGGCGATTGCCGCTTCGACCACGCGCGGGTCGTTTGCGCCGAGGTTGTTCGACCATGCCTGCGAGGTGCAATCGAGGTAGCGGTTGCCCTTGTCGTCCCAGACATAAGAGCCGCGTGCCCGAACGAGCGTGATCTTGGTGTTGTCCCCTTCTGCCGGGTCATGAATGAGAGAACGCTTTCCCTCTTCAATGCGATATTCGTCCGATTTTACGGCCGTTTGCGCGACGTTCATCGATGTTTCCCTCTTGTCTGCGATGACGGCGATTAAGCAATGAAGGTGCGTTGACAACAAGGACGATTAGCGAAAGGATTAATTCATGTCGCTTATGAATATCCAGCTTCGCCACATCCGGTGCCTGCTTGCTGTCGCGAGCGAAAAGAGCTTTGCGAGAGCGGCGGAAAAGCTATCCGTCTCGCAGCCGGCGCTGTCGCAAACCATTATTCAGCTTGAGGAAACGCTGGGCTTCGAAGTTTTCGAGCGCACCACCCGCAGCGTCTCGCTGACGAAAGATGGGGCGACCCTTTGTGACTATGCGCAGAAGCTGAACCGCTCGATGGAAACCTTCTATCGCGAGGTGAAGGCGCTCCAGCTTTCGCGGCACAATTTCCTGCGGGTCGGATATCTGATCGGTACCGCCGTTGAATTCATCCCGAAGATCATGCAGGAATTCGAGCGACGCCGGCCGAATGCGACGCTGGAATTCGTCGAATACGATTTCACCAATCCCGATGCCGGGCTTTCGACGGAACTTGTCGACTGCAGCATCTTCCGCCCGCCGGTCGATACGCCGGACATTCGTCTCGTCGAGATCGCTCGGGAAAAATGCGTTGCCTGCCTGCCTGACGGTCATCCCCTGAGCCTGCAGGAGACCGTGACGGTGGAACAATTGTTCGACGAGCCATTCATTGCCGCGCCCGGCAATGGCGTGTGGAGGGACTACTGGCTCGCCGGTCAGTACCGCCAGGGCCGAGGCGCCCGCGTCGTGTTCGAGGCCGCAACAGTGGATTCGGAATTGCAGGCGGTTGCCATGCGCAAGGGCATAAGCATCACGGCCGAAAGCACTGCACGCTTCTACGCCCGCCCGGGGGTCACCTTCCGCCGGATCGCCAACATGGACGACTGCATCATCGCCATCGGCCACCGCCAGCCGGCAAACCCTCTGATCAAGGAACTGATCGACGTGGCCATAGCGGTGACGAGGCTGCCCGCCGACGGATGACAGAGGCTGCGGCATTCCGATGACGGCCCCGGCCGGATCACCTGACTTGGCATCGTGGGCAATTTGGGTTATGCGGCAATCAATCATATGGACCCGGTGCAAGCCCGGGTGGCTATTCCGGCCGCCGATCCGCCGGGCAATGCAATCCAGACGCGTCCCCTTCAAAAATGATAAGCAGCACACGGCACTATCTCCGCCAGTGGCAGGAAAACCCTGTCCGCGAAATCCTTGCAGGCGCGGTGGCTACCTTTGCCCTGATCCCCGAAGTCATCGCTTTTTCCTTCACGGCGGGCGTCGATCCGGCAGTCGGGCTTTATGCCTCCTTCATCATCAGCATCGTGATTGCCATTTTCGGCGGACGTCCGGCAATGATCTCGGCAGCAGCCGGATCTGTTGCGATGGTGGTGGCGCCGTTGGTACGCGAACATGGTGTCCAGTACCTCTTCGCCGCGGGGCTCCTGGCGGGCCTGTTCCAGATTCTCTTCGGCTTCGCCCGGCTGGCGACGCTGATGCGCTATGTCTCCAGTTCTGTTCGGACGGGTTTTGTCAATGCGCTGGCGATCCTGATCTTCTCGGCGCAACTGCCGCATATCCTGAACGCAGGCCCCATTGGTTACGGTGTGATGGCTGCAGGACTGGCGGTCATCTACGTGACACCGAAGCTGATCTCCCGCATTCCCGCGCCGCTGATCTGCGTCGTGGTGTTGACGGCATTGTGTTCCGCCTTCGGGATAGACGTACCGCGTGTTGCCGATCTGGGCGAACTGCCCGACGGCCTGCCGATTTTCAGCCTGCCCGATGTACCTGTTAGCCTCGATATGCTGAACATCATCTTCCTGCCGGCATTGGCCATCGCCATGGTCGGGCTTCTGGAAAGCCTGATGACCGCTGGCGTGGTCGATGACCAGACCGGCACTCCTTCGAACAAGAATGCCGAGGCGCTGGGGCTTGGGTTGGCGAACGTTGCTGCCAGCCTGTTCGGCGGCATCGCAGGCTGCGGCATGATCGGCCAGACGGTTTCCAATGTAAAATATGGCGGACGAGGACGGCTGTCCACACTGGCGGCCGGAGGCATCCTGCTTCTCTTGATGGTGGCGCTGGGTCAGGTGGTTGGGCAGGTCCCTGTCGCGGCTCTTGTTGCGATCATGATCATGGTGTCCATCGACACGCTGGACTGGGGCTCGCTGAAACGGCTCGGCACCACACCAGCGCTGTCCAATCTGGTGATGCTGGCCACGGTGGCAGTAACGGTGATCAGCCATAACCTATCGCTCGGGGTGTTGGTGGGCGTCCTGATGAGCGGCGTATTTTTCGCGGCCAAGGTGGCACGGATGCAGCACGTCCGGCGCGAGGGGGATCTTTATATCGTGGAGGGACAGGTCTTCTTCGCCTCTGCGGAAGCCTTCATCGATGCCTTCGACCCGACCCTGCACGACGACCCCGTAACAATCGATCTTTCAGGCGCGAGACTTTGGGACATCACGGCTCTGGCAGCACTTGAGAAGGTGCGGGAGCGGTTTACTCGCCACGGCCTCGATGTCACCGTCGAGGGACTGCGCTGGCCGGTATAACTGCTCTGGCGCTTCAAGACGGCGTGGCGCCACCTTGTCCAGGAGCGCATCCGAAAGCGCGTGGACTGGGGTTCACGGATAACTCGAAGAGGTAGGCCTTCCGTGCAGCAGGTGGCCCGCTCACAGGTTTTCCTTCAACAGTATCTCGATCCGGATCTTTTCCTGCGAGGCCAGCGGTTCGCGGGCTTCCAGCCGGGCGCGCATGATGCGGATCGCGCTGCGCACGGCGTGGCCGGGGTTCTGCGCGATGATCGCGTCGATACGCTCGTCGCGAAGCGCCTCTTCGCTGAAGGGCGTGCGCTCGTGGACGACCACGGTCAGGCGGCGCAGATCGGCGAACTGGGCGATCGTGGAAATCGGAAGGCGCGCTTCGGCGCTCAAGACGTAGACCGCATTGATCTGCGGATTGTGTTCAAGCATGCGCTGGATGACAAGGCTTGCCCGGCGCTCGTCGCCATAGGTTTCGGCTGATGGAAGCGGACAGAGATGCGGGAACCGCTCGTTGATGATGCTGTCGAAGCCAAGGCGTCGTTCGATACTGTCCTGTGCCATCATGGTTTCGGCGATGATCATGATCTTGCCGGGCTCGTGGCTGAGGAAGCGCCCGATCAGTTTGCCTGCGGTGGCGCCTGCGGCAAAATTATCGATGCCGACGAAATCGGCGGTTTTCAGCTTTTCCTGGCCCGAGAGAAATTGCACGACCTTGATCCCGCGCTCGATGAGGCGGGCCATGGCGTCACGAACCTGAGGTGACTCCGGCGCCATGACCGCTATGCCGTCGACTTCCTCGCTTTGAAGACCGGAAAGATATTTCGCCACCGCATGCGGGTCGGTGGTCGGGATCTGCACCACATCGACGTCGGTCAGGTCGGAGCGCAACGCCTCCCGTGCCTCGTCCACCTTTTCCAGAAGTTCCTGCAGATACTGATCGCCCGCCATCGGCAGCAGGAAGCGGAAACGATAGATGCGGCTGCGGGCGAGATTGACCGCTGCGGGATTGCGCACGAAGCCGATCCGCTCGATAGCTTCGGTCACCAGTCGTGCCGCTTTCTTGCTGACATTGGGTCGATCGTTGAGGACGCGGTCCACCGTCGCCAGACTGACGCCAGCGGCTTCTGCCAGATCTTTTGCTGTGGGTCTCATTCGCTCACTGGATTCACATATTCAGTTTTCCTTCGGGGGTTTTCCAACAGAATCAGATGAAAAGCAAGAAATTGAGGTGCGCACCTCAAAATTCCCTTGCATTGAGGTGCGCACCTCAATTACAGTTTTCACAACGTCAGGACGAAGCCTTGCCATGGCTTCCTGGGAAGCCTGCCGTTGTGGCAGGAGGAGATTGTCACACAGAGGACTGCCGTCTTGCCGTCCAGCCCTGGAGGGGGCGTTTGTTATCCCGATGGAGGTCGGGACAGGGAGGTTTGAACATGAAATCGATTCTTTTGAATTCCGTGGCAGCGGCGGCGACCCTTGTCGGCGCGGGCATGCTTAGCACGACATCTGCCCATGCCGACGATCTGACGCTTTGCTGGGCCGCATGGGACCCCGCCAATGCGCTTGTCGAACTCAGCAAGGACTTCGAGGCCAAATCCGGCCACAAGATGAAGTTCGAATTCGTGCCGTGGCCGAATTTCGCCGACCGCATGCTCAATGAGCTGAATTCCGGCGGCAAGCTGTGCGATCTGATGATCGGCGACAGCCAGTGGATCGGCGGCGCGGCTGAAAATGGGCAATATGTGAAGCTGAACGATTTCTTCGAGAAGGAGAAAATCTCGATGGCCGATTTCATTCCGGCCACCGTGACGGGTTATGCGGAGTGGCCGAAGGGTACGCCGAATTACTGGGCGTTGCCGGCCTTCGGCGATGTCGTCGGCTGGACCTACCGCAAGGACTGGTTCTCCCGTCCCGAACTGCAGGATGAGTTCAAGAAGAAATACGGCCGCGACCTCGCCGTGCCCAAGACGTTCGCCGAGCTGAAGGACATCGCCGAGTTCTTCCAGGGCCGCAACATCGACGGCACGACGGTCTATGGCGCCGCGATCTATACCGAGCGCGGCTCGGAAGGCATCACCATGGGCGCGATGGACGTGCTCTATTCCTTCGGCTTCCAGTATGAGAACCCGAAGAAGCCTTATGAACTGGAAGGCTTCGTCAATTCGCCCGAATCCGTGGCCGGTCTCGAATACTACAAGGCGCTCTACGACTGCTGCGTGCCTCCGGGCCATTCCGACGCCTACATGTCCGAGGACGTCGATGCCTATAAGTCGGGCCAGGTCGCATTGCAGATGAACTTCGCCTTCATCTGGCCGGGCATCAACGCCGATGCCAAGGTCGGCGGCGACAAGTCGGGCTATTTCGCCAATCCGGCCGGTCCCGGTGGCAAGCAGTTTGCCCAGCTCGGCGGTCAGGGCATTTCGGTCGTTGCATCTTCCGCCAAGCAGGCTGCGGCGCTTGAATATATCAAGTGGTTCGCGCAGCCCGAGATCCAGAACAAGTGGTGGTCGCTCGGCGGTTATTCGGCGCTCCGGTCGGTGGTCGAGGATCCGGGCTTTGCCAAGAGCCAGCCCTATGCCCAGACCTTCCTCGACTCCATGGCAATCGTGAAGGATTTCTGGGCCGAGCCTTCCTATGCCTCGCTGCTGCAGGCATCCCAGAAGCGCTTCCACGACTATGTGGTGGCCGGCAAGGGCACTTCGAAGGAAGCGCTTGACGGACTGGTCAAGGACTGGACCGAGATCTTCGAAGACGAAGGCAAGTACTGACACTGACCCGCGCCGCCTCCCAGCGGATTCAGTCTGCGACAGGGCCGGATTTCCGGTCCGGCCCTGTCGCGCATAGCGCCTATCAATAGGGGGTTGTCATGACCGATACGCCAATGGATCGGATTGCACGGGCCACGCCGCCCGTATTGGCCAAGCGCGTTGGCGGTCTTTCCGATCGCGCCATCGCCTGGCTGTTCGTCACGCCGTCAATCCTTCTCCTGCTCGCCGTCAACATCTTTCCGTTGATCTGGACGGTGCGGCTGAGCTTCACGAACTTCCGCGTGAACCGGCCGAACGAGGCGGTCGAATTCATCGGCCTCAGGAACTACCAGCGCATACTGACGGACGGCGATATCTGGCTGACCATGCAGGCGACGGCGCATTTCCTCATCTGGACCATCGTGCTGCAGGTGCTGATCGGCTTCTCGCTCGCCTATCTCATCAACAAGAAGTTTCGCGGCAACGATCTGTGGACCACGATCATCGTGCTGCCGATGATGCTGAGCCCTGCGGTGGTCGGCAATTTCTGGACCTTCCTCTACCAGCCGCAGATCGGCCTGTTCAATTATGCGGTGGGCTTTCTCACCGGCGCGGATCCCTCGAGCTTCTCGATGATCGGCGACGTGTCGCTCGCGCCCTGGGCCATCATCATCGTCGACACATGGATGTGGACGCCTTTCGTGATGCTGATCTGCCTCGCCGGCCTTCGCTCCATTCCGGCCAGCATCTACGAAGCGGCGGAATGCGACCGGGCCAGCAAATGGCGGCAGTTCTGGACCATCACCATTCCGCTGGTTCTGCCCTTCCTGATGCTGGCGATCCTGTTCCGCGGCATCGAGAACTTCAAGATGTTCGATCTCGTGGTGCAACTGACCGGCGGCGGGCCGGGCTCGATCACGGAACTCACCTCGATCAACCTGAAGCGCGAAGCCTTTGAAAAATGGCGCACCGGCTATGCCTCGGCCTATGCAGTCATTCTCTTCGTCACCGTCTTCGGCCTCGCGTCGATCTATGTCAAAGCCTTGAACAAGGTAAAGCAGAGATGAGCAGCTTTTCCGTCACCGAACCCTCCGCCCGCCAGAAATGGTTCGCGGGCTCCCTGGTGATCGTCTATGCGGTCATCACCCTGATGCCGCTCGTGTGGATCATCGCCACCGGGTTCAAATCGCCATCGGATGCCATTGCCTATCCGCCGAAGGTGCTGTTCGAGCCGACACTCGAAGGCTATGTGAACCTCTTTACCACCCGCACGCGAGTATCCGAAGCGGACTTGCAGGCGCTGGGCGAGCCGAAGACATGGTATGAACGGCTGGTGCGTAAGGACGGCCTCGTCATTGCCGGCCCCTCGCGTTTCGGAGAACGTTTCACCAATTCGGTGATCATCGGCTTCGGCTCGACATTCCTTTGCATCGTGCTCGGAACAGGCGCCGCCTATGCCTTCTCACGCTTCAAGGTGCCGTTGAAGGACGACCTGCTGTTCTTCATCCTTTCCACCCGCATGATGCCGCCGATTGCGGTGGCGATCCCGATCTTCCTGATGTTCCGGTCGCTCGGCCTGAGCGATACCCATGCCGGCATGATCCTGCTCTATACGGCGGTGAACCTGTCGCTTTCCGTCTGGCTGCTCAAGGGTTTCATCGACGAGATCCCGATCGAGTATGAGGAGGCGGCGCTGATCGACGGCTACACGCGGTTTCAGGCCTTCTACAAGGTGGTGCTGCCACAGGCCGTAACCGGCATCGCGTCGACTGCGATCTTCTGCCTGATCTTCGCGTGGAACGAATACGCCTTCGCGGTTCTCCTGACTTCGGGCACGGCGCAGACCGCACCGCCCTTCATTCCGACCATCATCGGCGTTGCCGGCCAGGACTGGCCAGCGGTTGCCGCCGGGGCCACCCTGTTCCTGGTGCCGGTGGTCGTCTTCACCATTGTCTTGCGCAAGCATCTCCTGCGGGGCATCACTTTCGGAGCCGTTCGGAAATGATCAGATTTTTCAACAGACTTGGCCGCTTCAGGCGCAGTGAGTGGGAAATGGTCGCCTCGACCCTGATCGCGCTCGGAGTCGTCATGCTGATGCAGCCGTTTGCCCTCTGGATGTTCTCCTATTCCTTTCTCGTCACGCTGATCGGCACCGTGCTGTTCATCGTCGTCAGTCATTTTCCGGAGTAATCCATGGCGCAGATCAGAATTGAGAACGTGCGCAAGGAATTCGGCGCCTTCACCGCGGTTCAGTCATCGAGCTTCACCATCGAGGACGGTGAGTTCTTCATGCTGCTTGGCCCCTCGGGCTGCGGCAAGACCACGACCCTGCGGATGATGGCGGGACTTGAACTGCCGACCTCGGGAGAGATCTTCATCGATGGCGAGGAGGTGGGCATGAAGCCCGCCAGCCAGCGCGACATTGCCTTCGTGTTCCAGATGTTCGCCCTCTATCCGCATATGAATGTGCGCCGGAACATTTCCTATCCCTTGCTCAGCCAGGGCGTGCCCAAGGCCGAGGTGAAGAGCCGCGTGGAGGAAGTCGCGCGCATCCTGCGGATCGAAGACATCCTCGACAAGCCGGTCGGTGGTCTCTCCGGCGGTGACCGCCAGCGCGTGGCGCTCGGCCGCGCTATCGTGCGGAGGCCCAAGGCCTTCTTCATGGATGAGCCGCTCGGCGCGCTCGATGCGGAGTTTCGCGAGCACATGGCGGAGGAACTGCGTGCCCTGCACGATCGCATGGGCGCCACCACCGTCTATGTCACCCATGATCAGCTGGAAGCCATGCAGATGGGCGACAAGATCGTTGTCATGAACCATGGCGTGGTTGAACAATTCGGCAAGCCGCAACAGATCTACGACTGGCCGGCGACCAAGTTCGTCGCCAAGTTCATCGGTTCGCCGCCGATGAATTTCCTCGATTTCGAAGGCATGATCGGCATCGGCGGCGACAGCGTCGAACTCGCTGGGACGAGGATAAAGGTTCCCGTCTCGCGGCAGGGAGCACAGGGTGCGCTGACCCTCGGTGTCCGCCCGGAAAACATCCATTTTTCCGACGGGTCTGCCTATCGTGGAAGGGTCGTCGCCACTGAATACCTCGGCACGACACAGATCGTCACGCTTTCAACGCCGAACGGGTCGATCAAGGCTCGTGTTTCCTCGGCGGAAAAGATCAATCCCGGAGAGACGGTTGGTCTGGATTTTGCCAGCCACACCTTGACCGTCTTTTCGCAGGAGCGCGGCCACGCACTGCTCTCGGCGGGGAATGAGGGAGTGCTGCATCATGGCTGAAGTCGTCCTTCAGAATGTAACCAAGCGGTTTTCGGATCACGTCGCCCTGGACGATGTCTCGATGACCGTTCCCGACGGCTCCTTCGTGGTGTTGCTTGGTCCCACCGGGGCAGGCAAGACCACCACGCTTCGAATGATCTCCGGTCTCGACCAGCCCGATGGCGGCGAGATTTTCATTGGCGGCACGCCGATGAGGGGGCTGACGCCCGCCCAGCGCAACGTCGCCATGGTCTTCCAGCAATACTCGCTCTATCCACACCTCACGGTGCGGGAAAATCTCGAATTTCCGCTGAAATCGCCGTTGCTGTCGACGCCGCGCGCCGAGATCGACCGCAAGGTGAAGGCCATCGCCGAGGTGCTGCAGATCGCGCACAAGCTCGAGAACAAGGCAACGGCGCTTTCCGGCGGCGAGATGCAGCGCGTTTCGATAGGGCGTGCGCTGGTGCGAAGCCCTCAGATCTATCTCATGGACGAGCCGCTTTCCTCTCTCGACGCAAAGCTTAGGGCTGACTTGCGGATCGAGCTCAAGAGCATTCAGGCCGGGTCCGGTGCGACGCTGCTCTATGTGACCCATGACCAGATCGAGGCGATGACCATGGCGACCCATGTCGGCGTGTTGCAGCAGGGCCGTCTGGTCCAGTTCGGGTCTCCGCGCGAGGTTTATGAGAACCCCGTCAGCATCTATGCCGCCGCCCGGCTTGGCCTGCCGCGGATCAATATCCTGCCGGCGGATATCTTTGCCGGCGCCCCGCCGCGTGCCCGCAATATCGGGCTGCGGCCGGAACATATCCGTCAGGGCAGCGGCGAGGAAAGCCTGGTAACGCGCGTCGAGCATCTGGGCGACCAGACGCGTTTGCATCTCTCGTTCCGCAACCATCAGATCGTGACCGTCACCGATGCGCATACGGCGTTGCGTAGCGGCGATATCGTGAAAATCGAACCGAACAAACCGCTCTACTTCGATGCCGAAGGCATGCGTCTCGCTTAAGGAAACTCCAATGGCACAATTCATCAACCGAAGAGAAGATGTCGTAACCGAGGCCATCGATGGCCTGCTCGCCACGTCCCGCTCGGCGTTGGCGCGCCTCGACGGCTATCCGCATATCCGGGTGGTCGTTCGCAGCGATTGGGACAAGTCCAAAGTGGCGCTGGTTTCCGGCGGAGGCTCCGGCCACGAACCCGCGCATGCCGGCTTTGTCGGGAAAGGCATGCTGACGGCGGCCGTCTGCGGTGATGTCTTCGCGTCGCCAAGCGTCGATGCTGTGCTTGCCGGCATCCTTGCGGTTACTGGACCGGCTGGTTGCCTGCTGATCGTCAAGAACTATACCGGCGACCGCCTGAACTTCGGCCTTGCCGCCGAACGGGCACGCGCCTTCGGCCTCAACGTCTCGATGGTGATCGTGGATGACGACATTGCTCTTCCCGATCTGCCGCAGGCCCGGGGCGTGGCGGGCACCCTCTTCGTGCACAAGGTGGCCGGCGCCTATGCGGAAAATGGCGCGGACCTCGACACGGTGACGGCGGCGGCCAGACGGGTGATCGCCGGAACGAAGAGCATCGGCATGTCGCTCGATACCTGTACGGTTCCGGGCTCACCCAAGGAGGACCGCATTCCTCCGGGCCTTGCCGAGCTCGGTCTTGGCATTCATGGCGAGGCGGGTGTCGAGCAGGTGGATTTCTCCGGCGCGCAATCCGCCATGGCCGCTGTAGCGACCAAGCTTGCGGCGGTGATCGGCGATCGGCCGCATGTGGCGCTGATCAACAATCTCGGCGGCACTTCGGTGCTGGAGATGTCTGTCCTGGCCCATGAACTGGCGAAGTCCGCGATCGGTGGGAGGATCTCTCACATTGTCGGTCCCGCATCGATGATGACCTCGCTTGATATGCGCGGCTTTTCCATTTCGCTCTATGCTGCCGAGGCGGCGGATCTCGAAGCCCTGACCCAGCCTGTCGACCTTAGCGCCTGGCCCGGCCTGACGGTGGTGAGGCCGATCAGCGTCATCGCATTGCCGGATGGTCTTACGCCGATTACTCCATTGCCGTCAGATCACAAGGCGACGCGCGCTTTCCTCATCGATTGCTGTAATGTCCTCATCGCCGCCGAGCAGGACCTGAATGCCCTCGACGCCAAATCAGGCGATGGCGATACCGGCTCGACACTGGCGGGAGCGGCGAGAGCCTTGATCAACGCTCTGGACCGGCTGCCGCTTTCCGATCACACGCAGTTGTTGCGGGCTATCGGGCTTGAACTCAGCCAGACCATGGGCGGCTCGTCGGGTGTATTGCTGGCGATCTTCTTCACCGCCGCCGGGGATGGCGCTTCGAGCGGTCTTCCCATGCGCGAGGCGTTGAAGGCCGGGCTCGCCCGAATGCAGGAAATCGGTGGCGCCCGTGTTGGCGACCGCACCATGGTCGATGCGTTGGCGCCGGCTCTGGACGCCTTTGCGGAGAGTATCGCCGCAGCCGCAAGCGCGGCTCGCGCTGGCGCCGACAAGACGGCGACCCTGCTCAAGGCCAATGCTGGCCGTGCCGCCTATATCAACGCCAGACAACTTGAAGGGCACGCCGATCCCGGGGCGGAAGCCGTCGCGCGGCTTTTCGAGCATTTGGCGCGAACCGGTCTCTAAGCCAAGGCAAGGTGACGCCCGCTCGATCCCTCGCGTTCCTCGTCGCGAAAGGCGAGGGATGGGCTCCTTCCGCCGTGCATTCTGCGAGTCCATGGAACGTCTCCTGCAACGAATGCGGGCCGTCGTCCCGGTTGTGCATGCCTCGCCGGATCGCAGTCCGCACTGCGTATCCAGGCCGTCTCTCCATAACAACGCGCCTCTTCTCCGGGATGCGGGTGGAATGATGCCGTGTCGTCACCCGATCAAAAAACATCTGCGACAAAAGATGACTTGAAAAGTGAAGTTTATGATTTAGACGAGTAGGCGTCGCTTACGAACCATTTGTCTGATGTCCGTTTTTTATCGTTTGTCCATAACGCTTCTTGCCTTTGCCTGCTGCACCGCGGTCTGGTGGATCGTGACGTCTGCCGGGCTGGTCAATGCCTTTCTGCTGCCGTCGCCACTGACAGTCTGGCGGGCGCTCGCGGAATTATGGTCGTCAGGAGAGCTTCTGCGGCATACACTCGCCAGCGCCGGTCGCGTTGGTATCGGCTATGCGCTTGCCGTTTCCATCGCCATTCCGCTTGCGATCCTGTTTTCTATCAGCGGTCCATTCCGGACATTCGTCGAGCCTCTTCTCGAGTTCTTGCGGCAGATTCCGCCGCTGGCACTGATGCCGCTTCTGATGCTCTGGCTCGGTATCGGCGAGGCACAGAAAATCGGGATCATCATACTCGCCTGCTTCTTTCCGGTGTTTCTCGGCATGCGCGGCGGGATCGCGCAGGTGGACCGCAAGCTCATAGAGGTTGGCAAGGTCTGCGGCTTAGGGCAATGGGAGATCGTTCATCGCATCGTCATGCCGTCTGCTTTGCCGGCTCTGGTCATCGGGTTGCGGATCAGCCTCGGATACAGCTGGCGGGCACTGGTCGGGGCTGAACTCATCGCTTCGTCGGCCGGTCTTGGATACCTGATCACAGATGCGCAGGATCTTGCGCGCACGGATATCGTCCTTGCCGGCATCCTTGTTATCGGTGTCATCGGCCTTGCAACGGACTTCGTGTTGAAACGCCTCTGCTCGCGTCTGGCGCCATGGCTCGCATCCGATCTGGAGATGGCCCGTGCTTGAGCTTTCCAACATCGGCAAGCACTACGATGTCGCCGGACGCAGGGTCTCTGCCCTCTCCGCTATCGACCTGACACTTGAGCGGGGGAGCTTTACCGCCATCGTCGGCCGCAGCGGTTGCGGAAAGACGACGTTGCTTCGCATCATGGCAGGTCTCGGTTCGCCGAACACCGGTGAAATCCGGCATGATGGTAAGGCTCCGAGGATCGGCGTCGTCTTTCAGGAAGCTCGGCTCATGCCGTGGCTCGATGTTTCCGCGAACATCGCCTTGGGCCTCAGAAACCGTCTCGACCGCAGGTCGATCGAGGAAAGGGTCTCGGCCATTCTGGAGGTGACGGGGCTTGCCGGTTTCCGCCGCGCCATGCCCTCGCAGCTTTCCGGCGGCATGGCACAGCGCGTGGCGCTCGCCCGTGCGCTGGTCATGGAACCTGATCTTCTTCTGATGGACGAACCCTTTGCTGCACTCGACGCCTTCACCCGTCGCAGTATGCAGAACGAACTGGTTTCACTGTGGCAGGCGAGAAAACCGACGATTGTCTTCGTGACGCATGATGTCGAGGAGGCGGTCATGCTCGGTGAAACGGTCATCGAGCTTTCTGCAGGTCGTATCGTTGGCCGTCAGGCCATCGATATCGCCTATCCCCGAGATCCAACAGGGGTGGATGAGGCCCTCTGTCGCCGGGCGATCCTCGCCCGCCTTCTTTCACCGGCTCAACCGGACTGAATTTCAACCAACCCTATTGAGGAGAAAATCGTGAGGCTGTTCCGCAATCTTGTCATCGCCGCCTCGCTGCTGGCCGCGCCGGCGCTCGCCGCCGATCAGCCGTCGAGCGTTCGCATCACCTATGTCGCTTCGCCCTTCAACGTCCCATCCATCGTGATGCGCGAAAAGGGGTACCTGGACGAGGCTTTCGCCGCCAAGGGCATCAAGGTCGAGAGCCCCGAGATCACCTCCGGTGCTCAGCAGACCCAGGCCATTGCTGCCGGTGAAATCGATATCGCCAGCGTTCTTGGCGGCACCTCCGCCATTCTCGCCAAGGCGAACGGAGTGGACCTTAAGATCATCGCCGCCTATGCCCGCTCGCCCAAGGCCTACTTCCTGATGACCCGCGCCGACGGCCCCGCAGCACTCGCCGATCTCAAGGGCAAGAAGATCGCCGGCCCCAAGGGTACGGTGCTGAACCAGCTTCTGGTGGCCGCGCTTGCCAGCCAGGGTCTTTCGCTGAAGGATGTCGAATACATCAACATGGACCTGCCGACGGCCCGTGCAGCGCTTCTCAGCGGCCAGGTCGATGTCGCGACGCTTGCAGGCGCCAATGCCGTTGCCGTCGAAAAGGCCGGCGGCAAGCCGTTGACGAGCGGTGAGGGCTTGATCAAGCCGACCACCGTCATCGCTGCCCGCACCGCTTTCCTGAACGAGCATCCCGATCTGGTGCGGGCCTATTTCGACGCCCACCACAAGGCGCTCGCCTTCATGAAGGAAAATCCGGAAGAAGCACTCGCCATTGCAGCCAAGGAACAGAAGATTTCGGTCGAAGACGCCCGCGCGCAGATGCCGCTTTACGATTTCACGCCGGTGATGACCGACGACGATATCGCCAACCTCACCGCGGACCAGGACTTCATGATCGGGGCCGAGATGCTGCAGAAGGACAAGGCCATCAACATCAAGGCTGATCTCGTGGCGCCCTCCGTATTCGAAGTGAAGTAATCAATCGGCCGGGGTTTTCGCCCCGGCCTCCTTCCTCTTTTGAAGACCGGCGAACACCGATGAAGCTTTCGATACTCGATCCCGTCCAGATCCCGAAGGACCAGACCTCCTTAGGGGCATTGCAGAGTTCCATAGCGCTGGCGCAGGCCGCCGAAAGGCTGGGCTTCGAGCGTTACTGGGTGGTGGAGCACCACGGTATCCGGTTCGAGGCTAACCCGGCGCCGGAGGTCTTCGTCGCAGCGCTTGCCGGCGCGACGAAGACCATTCGCATCGGCGCGGGCGGGGTGCTGCTCAATCATTACAGCCCCTACAAGGCGGCGGAAGCGATGCGCACGCTGAACGCGCTTTTTCCCGGCCGGATCGATGTGGGAGTCGGCCGCGCCACTGCAGGCGTCAAGGCGGATACGGCGCTGAGGCGCATCCGTTCCGTTGAAACGCCCGACGATCATGAGGAGCAGGTCGGCGAGTTCGTCGGCTGGCTCGGCAACGACCTGCCCGAAAGCTCGCCGTTCCATGGTCTCTCGATCATGGCGGACGAGCCCGCCGGGCCCCTGCCATGGATACTTGCCGCGACGGAAGGAAGTGCGGTCCGCGCCGCCCGGCATGGACTGGCTCTTGCCTGCAGCGCCTTTCACGTTCCGGCCAATGCGCCGGGGGCGATTGCAGCCTATCGCGAGCATTTCAGGCCTTCGTCGTGGAGGGCCGGCATTGCCGAACCGCAGGTTCTCATCGCCTTGCGCGTCATTATCGGCGAAACCCAGGAAGAGGCAGAGCGTCTGGCCATGCCCGTGCGCGCCGTCTTCAAGCTCCGCCGCGAGGAGGGCATCTTTCTCGACACGCTGCCGAGCCCGGAAGAGGCGGAGGTCATTCTCGGAGGGCATCTTCCGGCGGAGGAAACGGACTGGCCCGACTACGTAATCGGTACGCCCGAACGCGTACGGCAGGTCATCACCCGCATGGCCGCCGAAACGGGCGTCGATGAGTTCATGGTGCAGGATTTTCTCGATCAGCCAGAATTGCGACTGAGGAACTACGAGCTTCTTGCGCGAGCGGTTGCCTAGCCGGGTTTACCGGGCAGTTCACCAAACGACGACACCGGAGCGCACAACGGAAACGAAGTCAGAGCGTTTCTTCTTCATGCATCTCCCGAATGAGGTCTTTGATCAACTCGATATAAGGTGAACTGTCGCCAACCCGGTGGTTGAGGATAACCGGGGATGTCGCATCCTCTCCCTCCAGAAGCCGGTAGTGAACATCCGAGCGCATCTGGCGAGCCGAGGCGGGGATGATGCATATGCCGGTCTCCGCCGCGACCAGCCCGAGAGCTGTCTGGATTTCCCGCACCTCCTGAACCCCGGTCGGACGGACGTCATGGCCATGCAGCAGGCCGAGGACATGATCGGCATAGCTTGGCCGCGGCTCCTTCGGGTAGACGATGACCCTTTGTCCGGCCAGTCCGGAGACGGGCAGGGGAGCGTCCGATTCGGCAAGTATGGAGTTTCTGGGTGTGGCCACGACCAGACGCTCCTCGCGCAGAACGATGCCTGTGACGCTCGGGTCGCTGTGCCGCAATCGCCCAAAGCCGATATCTATGCGTCCTTCCTTCAAGGCGGGGATCTGTTGAATCGAGACCAGCTCCAATAGCTGGATATCCAGTTCCGGCGCGCGCTGGCGCAGTTTGCGGACGAGTGAAGGCAGCCCGCCGTAAAGCGTCGAGGCGACGAAACCGATCGATAACACGCTGTTCTGGTTCAGCCCGACGCGGCGCGTCGCATCGCGCATCTGCTCCACCCGGCCGAGCACTTGTAACGCCTGTTCATAAAGCAGGCGTCCGGCGTCGGTCAGTTTCACTGGCCGGCTCTTGCGGATGATGAGAGGCACGCCCAGTTCCTCCTCGAGCAACTGGATTTGCCGGCTGAGTGGCGGTTGGGCGATATTCAATATTTGCGCTGCCCGGGTGAAATTTCGTTCGCGCGCCACGGCCACGAAATAGCGAAGCTGCCGAAGATCCATCCGGTTCCCTCTATCCTGCAGACGGATAATTCCATCGTTCAGAATATGTTGCGGTGCGAAAGCGCTATATTTTCGCTGATTATTTTCGACACTATATCCAAAAGGTATGATTTCCAACGCAAATGATGTTGGACGCCAAATTGCCCTTGTCGCAAGTTACGGCCATGAACAGGACCTTTGCACCACTTGCGCCGACCGCGACCGTCGTTCCCGTTATCGAGCGGATCGAGACCGTGCTGGTCGATCTGCCGACCATCCGCCCGCACAAGCTTTCCGTGGCCACGATGAACGGGCAGACGTTGATGCTGGTGAAGGTCCATTGCAGCGATGGCGTCACCGGTATCGGCGAAGGCACGACGATTGGTGGCCTCGCTTACGGCGGCGAAAGCCCGGAAAGCATGAAGCTGGCCATCGACACCTATTTCACACCGGTGATGATTGGGCAGAGCGCAACCCGCATACAGGCGATGATGGCGCGCATCGGCAAGATGGTGAAGGAGAACCGCTTCTCCAAGAGCGCCATTGAGACAGCACTTCTCGACGCCCATGGCAAGCGTCTCGGTCTGCCGGTCAGCGAACTCCTGGGGGGGCGTCGTCGCGATCGCCTGCCGGTCGCCTGGACACTTGCCTCCGGCGATACCGCCAAGGATATCGCCGAGGCCGAAAAGATGCTCGACCTGCGCCGGCATCGCATCTTCAAGCTGAAGATCGGTGCGAAGGATATCAGGGAAGATATCGCCCATGTTGCCGCGATCAAGCAGGCGTTGGGTGAGCGCGGCGCGGTCCGTGTCGACGTCAACATGGCCTGGAGCGAGACAGAGGCTGCCTGGGGCATGGCGGCGCTCGCTGATGCGGGGTGCGAACTGGTGGAACAGCCCGTCGCCTCGACGTCGGCGCTCGCACGCCTGATGCGCCGTTTCCCGATTGCGCTCATGGCCGATGAATCGCTGACCGGGCCGGAATCCGCCTTCGAGATCGCGAAGAACAGCGGTGCGGATGTCTTCGCCGTCAAGATCGAGCAGTCCGGTGGTCTCTACAATGCGCAGCGGGTCGCCGCGATCGGCGATGCGGCCGGGATCGACCTTTATGGTGGAACGATGTTGGAGGGCGCGGTCGGGACGATTGCTTCGGCGCATGTCTTTTCGACGTTCGCCAATCTGAAATGGGGCACGGAGCTGTTCGGGCCGTTGCTCCTGACCGAAGAGATCCTGCGTGAACCTCTCGATTACAGCGATTTCGAGCTGACCATTCCGGACGGACCGGGTCTCGGGATCGAGCTGGACGAGGACCGTGTCTCGTTTTTCGCCCGCAACGGGCTGCGCAAGACCATTAATATCGCCGAGTGAGGATCTAGACCATGCTTTTCCACGTACGGATGGATGTGAACATTCCCTACGATCTGCCCCCTGCAGAAGCGACCGAGATCCTTGCCCGGGAAAAGGCCTATTCGCAGGAACTCCAGCGTAGCGGCAAGTGGCGACACATCTGGCGCATCGCAGGTGAATACGCGAACTACAGCGTGTTTGACGTGAAGGACAATGCGGAACTGCATGAGATCCTGTCCGGCCTGCCGCTGTTCAAGTTCATGCACATCGAGGTTTCACCGCTGTTGCGGCATCCGTCCTCGATCCGCGACGCCGACACGTGACGTCATCGCCGGCAATGACCCCGAGAGGACGGGACCTGCATCTTTTTCCAAGGTAATCCAAGAGGAGGAGTTAACATGAGCGTTACGATTTTCGACAGGCCGGACATCCAGGCATTTCTGAAGGTCCTGAGCGGTCTCGACAATGACGGCGGCAATCCGCGCATGAAAGAGATCATCCACCGGATCATGTCGGACCTGTTCAAGGCCATCGACGACCTGAATATTACGCCCGATGAATACTGGACCGGCATTGCCTGGCTCAACGAACTGGGTGCAGCCGGACAGGCCGGCCTGATTTCGCCGGGTCTCGGTCTTGACCACTTCCTTGATGAACGTCTCGATGCAATCGACGCATCGCTCGGCATCGACAATCCGACCCCGCGTACCATCGAAGGCCCGCTCTACGTGGCTGGTGCCCCGGTTTCTCAAGGGTTTGCCCGTCTCGATGATGGCTCGGACGAAGACGGCCATACGCTGATCATGCATGGCACGGTTTATGGCTCTGACGGCAACCCGTTGCCGGGGGCACAGGTCGAGGTCTGGCACTGCGACACGCGCGGTTTCTATTCCCACTTCGATCCGACCGGCAAGCAGGCCCCATTCAACATGCGCCGCACGATCATTGCGGACGACAAGGGCTGTTACAAGTTCCGGAGCATTCTGCCGAGCGGTTACGGTGTGCCGCCGGGAAGCCCGACCGAAAAGCTGCTTTCGGCCCTTGGTCGCCATGGCCAGCGTCCCGCGCATATCCACTTCTTCATCAGCGCCGATGGTCACCGCAAGCTGACGACCCAGATCAACATCGAAGGCGATCCGCTGATCAACGACGACTTCGCCTATGCAACCCGTGACGGTCTGGTTCCCTCGGTCATCGAGCGGACCGATGAGACGAGCATCCACGCCAATGGCCTGAATGGTCCATTCGCCGAAATCGTGTTCAACGTCCACCTCACCGCTCTGATCGATGGCGTGGACAACCAGGTCAACGAACAGCGCAAGCGCGCTGCGGCATAACTGATCACTGCGCGGTGGCCTCGATTGGGGTCGCCGCCGCCTCTATGTTTAATACACTTGTCATGACCGTTGCTGGAGTCTTCCGACCTAGGTTGAAACGATGGCGGGCATATTCCGTTGAAAGACTTTTTCGTCCCGATCGGTTCGATTTTTGTAACGCGAAAGCTTTAAATGAGAAAATCGTCCCGATCGGTTCTTTTGTTTCCTTTCTAAAGGATATGCAGGTATGATCATCCCGATAGGGGTGATTATGCATATGATTACAGATACCAAGAGCCTCGGCCTGCTGATCCGCCGGGAACGCAAACAACAGGGATTGACGCAGGAACAACTCGCGGGCCTGACGGGCGTCGGCGTTCGCTTCCTGCGTGAGCTGGAAGCTGGCAAGGAAAGCTGTCAGATCGGACGCGCGCTTCAGGTCACCGCCGGCCTTGGCCTTTTCCTTTCGGTTGGCAGTCGCCGGAACTTGGCGTCGTGACGCGCCTTCTCGATGTATATTTTCGGGAAACCAAGGCGGGCGTGCTTAGCCAGCTTGAAGACGGCGTGCTGACCTTTGCCTATGACGGCGCTTATCTCGGACAAGCGCAATCCCGTGCGATTTCCTTTTCGATGCCGTTGCGGGAGGAGCCGTTCGGAGACCAGCTGGTGCGTCCATTCTTCTCCGGACTTCTGCCGGACGAAGGCGCTCGGCAACGTCTGGCCGGGGCGCTTGGCCTTTCGACGGGCAACGCCTTTGGCCTGCTGGAAGTGATTGGTGGGGAATGCGCCGGAGCCTTGTCCCTCTATCCGGCGGGCAGGGCTCCCGAGCCCGCCGAGGATTCCGAAAGCGAAGTTCTCAGCCCGGAACGATTGGACGAAATCCTCGGCAAGCTGCGCTCTCGTCCATTGCTTGGCGGAGAGGAGGGCATTCGCCTGTCGCTCGCCGGTGCTCAGGACAAGCTGGCTGTTATCGTCGATGGTCCCTTCATCGCCCTGGCGAAAGGTGGTCGACCAACCACGCATATCCTGAAGCCCGTCATCCCGGCGCTGGAAGGCACGGTCGAGAATGAGCTCTTCTGCATGCGGCTTGCAGCCCGTCTCGGACTGCCGGTACCCCATGTGGAGATGCGCCGAAGCGGCGCGCTGGCCTTTCTTCTGGTGGAACGTTACGACCGGAAGAGGAGCGCCAATGGTGCGATAGAACGCCTGCATCAGGAGGATTTCTGCCAGGCGCTCAGCGTGCCTCCGGAGCTGAAATATGAATCCGAAGGCGGGCCGGGCACGGAGAGATCCCTTCACCTCCTGGATCGGGCCTGCGCAAGACCCGTAGTTGATCGGCTGCGGTTCATTCGGATGCTGATTTTCCACTACCTTGTGGGAAATGCCGATGCTCACGGAAAGAACTATGCGCTGCTCTACGGCTCCGAGACGCCGGATCTCGCTCCGCTTTACGATGTGCTCTGCACCGCTGTGTATCCACGCCTGTCGAAGAAACTCGCAATGGCTATTGGTGGGCGCAACGTACCCGATACGATCCAGCTGACGCACTGGATGACCCTGGTCCCGGAAACAAGGGCGGCGCAGCGTTTCCTTATCCGCGACATAGCCGATATGGCCGAGACGATCGAGAAGCAAGCGGATGCCCTTATCACCGACTTGGCGCACGAGGGGACCGAACATGCGGTGCTGGGCGCGGTCTCCAAGGTTATCGCAAGCCGCGCCACGCTGTTGAAGCGGCTCACCGAGCAGGTCTCCGGCTAACCTTTCCGCGATCCACGCGCCGGCAGGAGTGGATCAAGACAAGACTAAATCACTGACAACAAGGACTGCCGTGGCACCAAAGCCATTGCTTCGGTGCCACGGCGAACGAGCTTGGGGCGTTCAGCCGAGATTGACCCACACCGACTTCGTCTGGGTATATTGGGTCAGGGCTTCCAGGCATTTGTCACGTCCGTTGCCGGTCTGCTTGTAGCCGCCCCAGATCGAGGTCATGTCGCCATGGTCGAAGCAATTGACCCAGACGACGCCGGCTTCGATATCGCGCGCGAAGATGTGCGCCTTGGAGATGTCACGTGTCCAGATCGAGGCAGCGAGGCCATAGATCGAGTCATTGGCGATCTCGATTGCATCCTCGACGCCATCGACGGGGATAACGGCTGCCACGGGGCCGAAGATCTCTTCCCGGGCGATCTGCATCGTGTTGTTGACGCCGGTGAACAGGGTGGGCTCGACATAGGCGCCGGCAGGGGCTGATGTTAAGGTGCCGCCGCCGAACCTGAGCGAGGCGCCTTCCTTGCGGCCGATGTCGATATAGTTCAGCACACGCTTCTGATGTGATGAGGTAACGAGCGGGCCGATCGTCGTCGACGGATCGAGCGGATCGCCGAGCACGAAGTTTTCCTTCGTCCGGGAGGCAAAGCGCTCGACGAAATCATCATGAATGCGCTTGTCGACCAGGATGCGGGAGCCGGCGTTGCAGACCTCACCCTGGTTGCCGTAGATGCCGTTGACAGCATAGGTGACGGCAGTATCGAGGTCGTCGTAGTCGCCGAGAATGATCTGCGGGGTCTTGCCGCCGCATTCGGTCGTCACACGCTTCATGTTGGACTGGCCGGCATAGATCATCAGCAGTTTGCCGACTTCGGTCGAGCCGGTGAAGCCGATCTTGTCGACGTCGTTGTGCAGCGCCAGCGCCTTGCCCACCTCTTCGCCGAGGCCATGGACGACATTGAGGACACCCGCGGGGCCGCCCGCTTCTATGAAAAGCTCGGCGAGAAGATTGGCCGAAAGCGGCGATTGCTCGGCCGGCTTCAGCACCACGGAATTGCCGGTCGCAAGCGCTGGGCCGAGCTTCCAGGCGGCCATCATCAGCGGATAGTTCCACGGTACGATGATGCCGACGACGCCGAGCGGCTGACGCAGAATATAGTGCAGGGCATTGGCGGCGGTGCTGGTGACGGCGCCTTCGATCTTGTCGATGGTTTCCGCGAAGAATTTCAGGCTGGTGACAGAGCCGGGAATGTCGATGTTCATCATGTCCATCACCGGCTTGCCCATATCGAGGCTATCCAGCACGGCGAATTCCTCGGCATTGGCTTCGATGAGAGCCGAGAACTTCTCAAGCACCGCCATGCGCGCGCGCGGATCCATGCGCGACCACGAGCCCGACTTGAACGCCTTGCGGGCGACCGCAACCGCACGGTTGACCTCCGTTTCGCCACCGCGGGCAACCTCGATGATGGTTTCGCCGGTCGCCGGATTTATGCTCGGGAAGGTGCGTCCGTCGGCAGACGGTACGTAGGTTCCGTCGATGAAATGCTGCGTGCGGAACTTCAGCGCAGAGGCTTTGCCCCGCCAGAAGTCGTGGGTGTAGGTCGATGCATCCATGCTGTTTCTCCCTTTGGATGGACTATGATTGATCGCGTTCGCGCAGCAGCGTGACCGAGAGGATGATGAGGATGAAGGACGCGGCGACGATGACCGTGCCGATTGCGTTGATCTCCGGCGTGATGCCGCGCCGGAGCGTGGAATAGATGTAGATCGGCAGGGTCACTTCACGGCCCGTCAGGAAGTAGGTGACGGGAATTTCGTCGAAGGACAGCGTGAAGCAGAGGAGGGCCGAACCCATGATAGCGCTGCGGATCGCCGGCAGCGTCACCCGGCGGAAGGTTTCGACCGGGGTTGCACCGAGGTCGGCTGATGCCTCGAGCTGGCGGCGATTGATCTTGGCAAGCCGCGCCATCACCTGTGAAACGACGACGCCGAGGAGTGCCGTGGCATGACCGATGACCACGGCCGTCAGGCTCTGCGGAATGCCGATCTGCTTGTAGAAGTTGAGCATCGCGATGCCGGTAACGATGCCCGGCAGGCTGAGCGGTAACAGGATGGCATTCTGGAACAGGCGTTTTCCGGGAAACTCATACCGGTCGAGCGCTAGCGCTGCCGTCACGCCGATGGCGACGCTAAGCGCGGTTGCGAAAAGCGCGACGACAAGGCTGTTCCACAACGCTCGCAGTATCTGGGCGTTTGCCAGAAACGCCTCGTACCAGTGCAGTGTGAAGCCCGCGAGGGGGAAGGACGTCACCTTGCTGTCGTTGAAGGAGAAAATCACCAGTATGACGATCGGCAGGTAGAGAAAGGCGAGCACGCCGAGGCTGACGCCGACCATGCCCTTTTGCCACCATCTCAGAGAATGCATGGTTTTCTCCTCACGTCAGGTCAATATGGCCGGCTCGGTCGAGCCGCGTCGAAATCTGCAGAAGCACGAGCACCAGGATCAGGACGAGCGTCGCGAGCGCGGAGCCAAGCGGCCAGTTGAGCGCCGCGCCGAACTGCGTCTGCAGGAGGTTGGCGACCATGGTGCCATCCGGTCCGCCGACGAGAACCGGGGCAACGAAATCACCGAACGAAAGGCAAAAGGTCATGGTCGAGCCGGCGATCACCCCACCCAGCGAGAGCGGGAAGATCACCTTCCAGAAAGTCATGAAGGGGCCGACGCCGAGATCTTCCGAGGCCTCGATCAACCGGTGTGGAATATTGTCCAGCACCGTGAAAAGCGGCATCACCATGAACGGCACGAAGATGTAGACCAAGGTGATGACCATGGCGGTCTGGTTGTAAAGAAAGATATCGAGCGGGGCATCGACGATGCCGGTCGAAACCAGAAGCGAGTTGAGGGCGCCATCCGTGCCGAGAATGATCTTCCAGGTGTAGGCACGCAGCAGATAGGACACCCAGAGCGGCACGATCACCAGCATGTAGAGCGCATTGCGCAGGGTCGCCGAGCGGACGGTGAACACAAGGAAATAGGCAAGCGGATAACCGAGCAGCAGGGCGCAGACGGTAACGATCAGCGCGATTTTCAGCGTCCGCAGGATGACGGTCGTATACTGCGGATCGGAAAAGATCTGGGCGTAATTGCCAAACTGGAAGTCGGGATAGAAAAGCGGAAACTGGCGTGTCCAGAAGCTGACCGAGATCATGATGCCATAGGGCACGATCAGGAGCAGCAGGACCCAGGCCAGCGGCAGCGAGAAGAGAGCGGCGAAGCCCGGAAATGTCCGATGTGTGATCATCATCAGGCAGCCCCTCCCTCGAAGACCATCACGTCCGCCGGATCGACATAGAATGTCGCCGTCTTGCCAGGGGAGAGGTCCATCGGGACCTCCATGCGTGGCAGTTCCGCAAAGAGCGGTTTGTCGCTCCCGTAAATGCCTAGTTCAACGCGTAGCCGGTCGCCATGGAACAGGCTTTCCAGCACGGTGCAGTCGAGGACATTGAGGCCTTCACCGGGCCTGGTCTGAAGCCGCTCGGGACGGATGCCGATGGTCGCCTTCCCGGCGCTGGAGGAACCGTCACGGCTCGCGCGAAGCATCGTGCCATTGGCGAGACGGAAGGTGATCGCACCGTTCTCCCGACCGGCGATCTCGGCATCGATGAGGTTCGTCGCCCCGATGAAATCGGCGACGTAGGGATTTGCGGGCTTGTCATAGAGTTCGGTGGGAGAGCCGATCTGGGCGATGCGCCCCTGGTTCATCACCACAATCCGGTCGGAGAGCGCCAGCGCTTCGGTCTGGTCGTGGGTGACCATCACGAAGGTGATGCCGAGTTCCCGATGCAGGCGTTTCAGTTCCACCTGCATGCCCTCGCGCAGCTTGACGTCGAGGGCTGATAGCGGTTCGTCCAGCAGGAGAACCCGCGGTCGCCGGACAATCGCACGGGCCATGGCGACGCGCTGGCGCTGGCCGCCGGAAAGCTCGCCCGGGCGACGGCGCGCCATGCCCTCGAGACCGACCATGGCAAGTGCGTCAGCCACGCGCTTGTCGCGTTCGGATTTCGGCAAGTTGTTCGATTTCACGCTGAGCCCGTAGCCGATGTTCTCGGTGACGGTCATATGGGGAAAGAGCGCGTAGTCCTGAAAAACCGTGTTGACCGGCCGGCGATAAGGCGGGCTGGCGGTGACATCGGCGCCATCGATGGAAACACGGCCGGTGCTTGCCTGCTCGAAGCCTCCGATCAGCCTCAGTGTCGTCGTCTTGCCGCAGCCGGAGGGACCGAGCAACGTGACGAATTCTCCTTCGGCGATATCGAGGTCGATGGCGTGCAGCGCCGTGAAAATTCCATAGGTCTTCGTGACGCCGGAGAGCGCCACTATGGGATTGGAAGTCATGCGTTCCCCGCGTGTGTTGGCTTTTTGTCTTGTGGGAGATGCCCCGCCAGAAGGCCGGGGGCATCTCCGCTGGCAAGGATCAGGGGGCGGCCTTCACCGCGTTCCAGACTTCCAGATACTTGTCGAGGTGCTTCGGCTGCTGCCACATGACGAGGCTCTTCACGAACTCGACGTTGTCGACCTGCCGGTCCTTCTTCATCTGCTCGTCCATGCAACCGGCAACGGTCTTCGGATTAACCGGGAAGTAGCCAGTGGATTCGGCAATGCCGCACTGGCCGTCAGCCGATTCCATGAAGGACATGAACTTGTAGGCGCAGTCTTCGTTGGGAGTGTCCTTCACCAGCATCATCGAATCCATCCAGCCCTCGGCCTTTTCCTTCGGCGTGAATTCGACGACCTCGAAGCCCTTCTTCAGGTTGTTGACGTCCTTGCTGGTCAGACCGGTCCAGGCGTTGGAAACGAAGACTTCCTGGTTTGCCATCAGCTCGGTCAGTTCACCGGCCGAGGCCCAGTATTTGCGCACCAGCGGCTTCTGTTCGATGAGCTTGGCCTTGACGGCTTCCAGCTCCTCGTCGGTCAGGTCGAAGACGTTGTTGTAGCCGAGATAGCGGGCGGTCCAGTAGATCGCCGACTTGTCGTCCCACATCGAGATCTTGCCCTTGTTGGCCGGATCGAAGAGGACTCCGATGGAATCGGGTGTGCCGGCGAACTTGTCCGGGCGATAGATCAGCGAGACGGAGCCCCATACCAGCGGAACAGCCCAGGTCGCGTCGTCAGCCACGACATCACCGGACTTGGAGAATTCCGGGTAGATGCCATCGTGGCTCTCAACCTTGGCAGTATCGATCGGCTGGACGAAGCCGGCGAGCCGCATCATCGGCACGGTGTCGAGCGAGGGGGTAATGATGTCGTAGACACCGCCGCCGGCTGCGAGCTTGGCGGCGAAATCGTCGTTCGAGCCGACATAGGAGGCCGTCACCTTGCAGCCCGAAGCGGCTTCGAACTTCGAAATGAATTTCTCCGCCGTATATCCCTCCCAGGTCAGGATGTTCAGTTCGGCGGCAGAGGCTGCAAGGGCCTGTGACACAAGGCTTGCGGTGGTGATTGACAGGATGGTGAATCTGCTGAGTTTTCTCATTCTTATTCCCCTTTTGTGGTTTTGACGCTCATCGTTTCCGTTTCGTCTTCCTGACGAGGGTGGCGATATCGATCCCGAGCGCCTTTGCGGCGCTTCTCTTGCTTCCATTTTCTGCGATGGATTTTTCCAGAACCCAGGTTTCGAAGTCCTGGACCAGATCCTTGAAGCGGGTTGCGGAAGCCTCTGCGGGTTCCTGCATGGGGGCGGCTTTATGGCGGGATGCCGGCGCCCGCAAATCCGGCGCGGGCATCGGTGCAACGAAGTGTTCCGCCCGCGCCACGTCGTCGGCGACCGCTGCTACCCGCTCCAGGATATTGGCCAACTCCCGGACATTGCCGGGATAGGAATGGGCGCGCAGCTTGGCGAGAAATTCGGCGGACAGCCGGAGCTGGGGCTTTCGACCGAGATTGAGGGTGCGAAGGTGATGTTCGATCAGGGCGTCGATCATGCCCGGCTGTTCTCTCAAGGGGGGCAGGTCGAACGGCATGACGGCGATCCGATAGTAGAGATCGCTGCGGAAGGCGCCGGCGGAAACCAGATCGAACAGGTTTTCGTTCGTGGCGGCGATGATCCTGATGCGGGCTTGCCGACGCTGCGCCGATCCCAGTCGGCTGAAGGTCTGGGTTTCGAGGAAGGCGACCAGCCGGGATTGCGCTGCGAGCGAAAGATCGGTCACCTGATCGAGGAAGAGGATGCCGCCATCGGCCGCCTCGACATAGCCGAGCTTGCCGCGGGTCGAGGTATCCATGGCCGATCCCGGTTCTATCCCGAACATCTCGGCGTCGAATTGGGTGTCAGACAAGAGCCCGCACCGGACATGCACGAAGGGAGCGGCGCCGGTCTCGCCGCCGTTTCCGATCAGCCGCGCGATTTCGCTCTTGCCGGTTCCGGTCTCGCCGGTCAGAAGAACATTCGCTCCGCGGTCGAGTGCGGTTTCCGCCTGCCGGATGATCGCGTCGATTTGCGGTGTCCTGACGAAGCTTGCTCTCGTAGTGCCCCCGGCTTCGGCTTCGAAGCGGAAGTTGTCCGAGCCTTCGTTGCGAGAGTGACGGCTGGCCTCGCGCATGGTCAGGAAGGCGCCATAGGCACCGCCATCGGCGGTTCGCAGGATGCTGAGGGTGGCGATGACGCTGCGCTGCGAGTTCAGCGTTCCCGAGACTTCGACACGTTTCAACTGCTGCAGGGCTGCCGAAAGCTTCTGTATCACCGGACCGGCGGTCTTGGCGTGTTTCGTCAGCTCGGAGCCTACCAGATCGCCACGGGCGAGATTGAGCAGGAGTTCGAGCTTGCTGTTAACCAGCTTGATGCGACCGTCCGCTTCGATGAGGGCTGCGCCATCCGGCAGTGCTTCGAGAAACGTTCCGAATTGCGGGTCGTCGATGAAGCCCGGACGAAGGCGGCGATGGGAAAGGCTGGAGACGTCGTTGGCGTAGAACTTCATCACACGGCCTCCTCTGCGAGACGGCGCGTTCGTCGTTTCGTCTTGCGTCGGGCCGTGAGCACGTAGCGCCGGGTTTCGCCTTCCATCAGTGCTGCGCGAAAACGCCAGACATCGCGGCTGTCGTCGGCAGAGATCAAGCCGAGGTCCAGTTCGCTGTCGTCGTCGAGCGTCGCCTGCCGGAGCTTTTCGACGGCATTGCGTGTTTCGATGAACCGCTGGATCGGACGGCCGAGGATCTGATCGGCGCTACGCCCCCACGCGGCTTCCGTGGCGGGATTGGCGGCAAGTACGATGCCCTCTTCCGACATTACCAGAATGGGATCGGGCGTTGCGCTCAGGATATCGAGCATCGTATCGGCGCGGTCGGAAAGCTGCTGCTCCCGCTGAATATAAGGGCCGATATCGCGTGTCGTGCCCCAGAGGCGGATCAGTAATCCGTCCTTGATTGCCGCGCGAAAATCGTTTTCCACGATCATCTCGCTGCCGTCATGGCGGCGGTCCACGGCGGTGGCATGGTCGAGCCGATAGTTGGATCTGACCAGGTCACGGATCATCTGGCGGTTGATGTCGGTGTCGGGGAAATAGCGTGACACCGGCTGGGTGTTGAAGTCGAGGCCTTCCGGCACCCGGTAGAGCCTTGCCATCGCCTCGTTACAGGCACGCCAGCGGCTCTGGTTGGAGAATATCCGTCCGACGATCTCCTCTTGCGCAAGAGAGATATCCACCGGCTCCAGAAAGTCGATGCACCAGCAGGCTTCGGTGGCGGCGCCGATCATCTGGGAGAGGATTTCGACGCGCTCGACCAGTTCCGGGCCGATGTCGAGGACGCTCGGGGAGAGAACCTGCTTGATTACCGCAAGACCCCCTTTGGCGTCGCGGACGGCGCTCGCTACCATCGGGATTTCGCTGTAGCGCGGTGAATTCACCCAGACGGGGAAGCTTGCCTCGGGTGTCTGTTCGCCCCGGGCGATCGCTCGCAGAAGCTGCGCGGAGGTGCTGCTGTAGACGCGTTCGAGTGTCAGGCTGCCGGTCGCTTCGATGCCGAGTTCGCGAGCCTCGAAGTCGTTGATCGCGGAGATATGCCCATCCCCATCGATCCAATCGATCATGAGGGTGTCGAACTCGGAAATGGACAGCGTCGATTTGGTCATTGTGTGGTCCTGCTGTTGAAGGATTGCCTCCTTCCGACAGCGGCTGGCTGCGATAACGCAGCAATCCAGCCACAAGGGGAAATCGGCGCAATCCGGAAACCGGAGTGATGACTTAAAAAAGAGTTTCGGAGAGAAATAATAGGCAAATACGCATCGATTTGCTGCAGTATTGCGTATTTCTGATTGCCATTAGAGGCGATATTTCGCCTTCCGCTTGATGGGTAGCGGAGCAGAGAGGAGGCCCACGGTCAGATGCGAGAGTTTTTCGCTTCTGGCGCAGGTTCCTGCTCAGTACTATTTGGCTTGATTGTCGGCTCTTAGGGAGCCTGGGAGTGAGGGGAGGGCCCACTTTCGAAAAGCGGCGCAACGACCCTATGAGCCGGACGTCTGTTCCCGGTCACTCATTTTTTGACGACGGTACTCAATGGCGGTCAGCCGGCGCGAGAAGGCCGGCTGACCGAGGCTGTTATGTTCACTCCATGCCGAGAAGTTTGCCCGGAAAAGATTCGGTCTCGGAGAGAAAATCGCCGGATTTCGACGATTACACGCCTTCATCGATCATGGTGTAGATCTTGCGGGTTTGTTCATGAATGGTCCATTCGCCCCGCCAGCCGATAGGTAGCACGAACATTTCTCCAGCGCCGATCTTTTGCTCGGTGCCGTCGCTATTGTGCAGGGTCACACTGCCGGACAGCAGATGGCAGATTTCGGAGTTTTTGCTGCGATCTGCGGTGAAGCGGCCGGGTGTGCATTCCCATATACCGGTTTCCAGCTTGCCATTCGGGCTGGTCCAGAGCACGACAGCAGCCTCCTGCTGGTCTCCCTCGATCGAGGTGGGTTTCGGCTCAAAGGCCCCGATGTCGAGGCTGAGAAGGTCGCCGAAATTCTCGAAACTGATCATGAAATTATCCTTTGCAAGGCTCAGTGGCCGGTAATGCTGTCGGCAATGGCCGCGAGCTTGGAGGTGTGTGGCAGGCCGGCAAACTCGCGTTTGTCGGCCATGCTGTAGAGTTGGTACATGGAATGTACGCCAAGCCAGCGGAACGGTTCCGGCTCCCATTCGCGTACGGTACGGTTGACCCAAGGAAGACCGGTCAGCTCCGTATCGCGGTTCAGGATCAGGTCGGAAAGTGTGCGACCGGCAAGGTTGGAGCTGGAGACGCCGAGACCGACATAGCCGCCCGCCCAGCCGATGCCGGTGGAGCGATCGAACCCGGCCGTCGTGCACCAGTCGCGCGGTACGCCGAGCACGCCGCACCAGGCATGATCGATCTTCAGCGATTTGGTCTGGGGCAGGAGGCGGGTCAGGATGCCGTAAAGCTGGTCGATGGTCGCCTGCTGCGTCTGGCCGTTGACGTCCGTCTTCGATCCGTAACGGTAAGGCACACCGCGTCCACCCATGGTGATGCGGCCTTCCCGGGTGCGCTGGGCGTAGCAATAGGCATGCGCCGCGTCGCCGAGCAGTTCATGACCTTCCCAGCCGATTTCGCGCCAGAGATCTTCCGGCACGGGTTCCGTGACGATCTGTGCGCTGTTCAGCGCCAGCCAGGTACGCTCGAAACCGGGCAGGCCTGCGGAAAAGCCTTCGGTCGCGCGAATGATGACGGGAGCACGTACTGTACCGCGATCCGTCTCGACGCGGCCCTTCTCGAAGCGGGTGACGGTCGTGCCCTCGTAGATCGACGCCCCCAGTTCCTCCACGACCTGGGCAAGGCCGCGCACCAGCTTGGCCGGCTGTACCCGCGCCATTCCGCGGTAGGAAACAGCACCTTGAACATTGGCGAGGCGAATACGAGCAGCAGCCTGTTCCCCGGACAGGAACTGTATGCGTTCCGGCGACACCTGCCAGTCGAGGGCATATTGGTACTCTTCGCGTATCCGCTCCATCTGGGCCGTATTGGTGGCGGCGATGAGATTGTCGACGCGGATGAGATCGGCGTCTATGCCCTCCGCCTTGGTGACGCGCTCGACTTCATCAACCGTACCGGCCATGGCGTTCTGCATATCGACCACGGCGCCGCGACCGGAGGTCTTTTCGTATTTTTCCCGCGACCAACTGAAGCCGCCGGAAAGCCAGCCGCCATTGCGCCCGGAGGCGCCGAAGCCTGCGAATTCCCGTTCGATGATGACGACGTCGAGCGAAGGGTTGGCCTTCTTCAGATAATAGGCGGTCCAAAGGCCCGTATAGCCCGCGCCGATGATGCAGACGTCGGCCTCCCGATCTCCGGGCAGGGGAGGGCGCTTCTCCGGAATACCGCCGATATCGGCATACCAGAACGAGATGTTACCGTTGGTCTTGATATCCATGGGGGATGCTTTCTGGTTCAGGTCAGCGTCACGTCGGCGCTGGCATCATCGGGCAGGAGAATGAGATCGGTGGGGAGGAAGGCGATGTCGACGGCATCGCCGATGGAAAAATCGGACGCGCCGAGGGGGCAGCGAACGACAGCGATCGTCCCGTCTGCGAGCCGCACTTCGTACTTCGAGCCGGAACCCAGGTAAATAGCTTCGACGACATTGCCGGAAAGGCGGTTTTCGGTGCTGCTGGTTTCCATGCCGGGCCGTTTCAGCGCCACGCGTTCGGGACGAACAAGCATGACCGGGCGGGCATCACCGGCAATCCGGCCATGGGCGACGATCCTTTGATCGCCGATGGTCATTACCGTCTTGCCGTCCGAAATCTCGGTCTTTCCACGTAGAACGGTGGATTCACCGATGAACCGACCTACGAAGAGCGTCGCCGGGCTGTCATAGAGTTCGCGGCCCGTGCCGATCTGCTCGATGCGTCCGCCATTGAACACGGCGATGCGGTCGGAGAGCACCAGTGCCTCCTCCTGGTCGTGGGTGACGTAGACGAATGTGGTGCCGAGTTCACGGTGAATGCGCTTGATCTCGAGTTGCAACCATTCGCGCAGCTTCTTGTCGAGCGCGCCAAGCGGTTCGTCCATCAGCAGCAAAGGCGGATCGAAAACCAGCGCGCGCGCAAGCGCCACACGCTGCTGCTGGCCGCCGGAAAGCTCGTTGGGATAGCGATGAGCGAAATCCGCCATCTTCACCATGTCGAGAGCCCGTTTTACGCGGGCGTCGCGATCCTTACCCTTGATCCCGCGAAGCGTCAGCGGATAGGCCACGTTCTTGCCGACCGTCATGTGTGGGAAGAGCGCATAGTGCTGGAAAACGACGCCGATATTCCGCTTGTGCGAGGGCAGGCCAGTAACACTCTTGCCGCCGATTTCGAGAGCGCCTGAACTGATGTCGGTAAACCCTGCGATGAGGTTCAGCGTTGTCGTCTTGCCGGAGCCGGAGGGGCCAAGCAGCGTCATGAACTCGCCGGGACGGATATGGAGGTCGATGTCGTTCAAGGCGGTAAACGCGCCATAGCGTTTTGTCGCCTTGCGGATTTCGATCGCGGCGCCGGCCGATCGTTGGGGTGCTGTCATGGTCAGGTCCTTCCGCGGTGCATGCCGAACAGCAGGCCGGCGATGATGATGAGCGACGTTGCGAAAAACAGCAGCGTGCCAACGGCCGCAACGGTCGGGTCGGCGTCGCGGGTGATGGAGGTGTAGATCTGCACCGGCAGGGTTTTGAGATACGGGCTGGTGATGAAGAGAGCCACGATGATCTCGTCGAACGAGGTGATGAAGGCGAAGAGCGCACCCGAGAGGATGCCCGGCAGGATCAGCGGCAGCGTTACGGTGCGGAACACCGTCAGCCGTCCGGCTCCGAGGCTGGCGGCCGCTGTTTCCAGTCGTCGATCGAAGACTTCGAGGCTGGCCTGTACTGCGATCAGCACGAAGGGGATGGCGAGCATCGTATGGGCCAGAACGAAACCGGTGACAGTGCCAACGAGATGGGCGTCGAGATAGACCGCATAGATGCCGATCGCCAGAACGACACCGGGCACGACCATCGGCGTGATCAGGAGTGCGCGTAGCAATCCGCCGACGCGGGCGGCGGCTCTCGTGATGCCGAAGGCGGCAAGTGTGCCGATCACGGTTGCCACCACTGCGACGATGAGCGCGATAACAAGAGAATTGGAGAAGCTCGTCGTCCAGTCCGGGTTGCGGAAGAAGTTTTCATACCATTGCCAGGAGAAGCCGACCGGAGGGAAGGCGAGCGACTTGTTGCCGTTGAAGGACATCGGGATCACGACCAGCGTCGGCGCAAGCAGCAGGACAGCGACCAGAAGGCAGAAAAGGCCAAGGAGAATGCGGGAGAGGGGCGGCATCTCGTTACGTCTCCCTGCGCGAGGCGGTGTGCTTCTGGCGCATCAATGGAGCGGCCATGGCGAGAAGTACGAAGGTCGCGACCAGAAGGACGACGCCCATGGCGCCGCCGCGGCCCCAGTTGAGAAGGCTCAGCACCTGGTTCTGCACGAGCGAGGACAGCATGGTGCTGCGCGGTCCACCGAGCAGGGCGGGCGTGATGTAGAAACCAAGCGACAGGATGAAGACGATGATGGCGCCCGCATAGACACCGGGAAGCGATAGCGGCACATAGATCTGCAGAAACGCTCTCCACGGTTTTGCGCCAAGGCTGCGGGCGGCCTGCAAGAGGCGCGTGTCTATACCCTTCATTACCGAGTAGATCGGCAGGATCATGAAGGGCAGCAGCACCTGCGTCATGCCAATGATGACGCCGGGCAGGGTGCGGATCAGCTTGACGGGCGAAAGACCGAGGTTGCGCAGGAAGGAATTGATGACACCGGAATCCTGCAGCAGGATGACCCAGGCGAGCGTGCGCACCACGCCGCTGAGCCAGAAGGGCACGAGCACGCAAAGGATAAGCAGAAGCCGCACGTTCTTGCCGACGATCGTCATGGCGTAGGCATAGGGGTAGGCGCAAATGAGGGAAACAAGCGTTACCCAGGCCGCGACGACAAAGGTCCGTTGCAGCACCGTGCGGTTTACTGCGGACTGGAAGAACCAGACGTAATTGTCGATACCCGGCGCGGGGTCGACGAAAGAGCGCCAGACAACAATGCTCAAGGGGTAGGCGAGGGCGGCAACAAGCACCAGCACGGCCGGCGCTGCAAGCCAGATCGCGCCGCGAGGCCGAAAACGTGAAAGCAGGGCAGGCCGGCCGGAGCCGGCGGCAGGGCCGGTCCGCAAGCCTTTATCGGGCGTGGTGGTCATGGACATCTCCCGTGTTGGAGACAGGCCCGACTGGTGCCGGGCCTGCGGTCAATCAGCGGCTCAGTTGCCCGAAAGAAGCGTGGTCCACTTCTCGGCGGCGAGGTCGAAGTTTTTCACCCAGAACGGAATGTTCTGCTGGTAGCCCTGTGCGATCCGCTCAGGCGTGCTGGTGAGGAAGGCGGCCGTCGCATCGTCAACCTTCGGCTTGGCGTCCATGTTGATCGGCGTGTAGGAGGTCTTTTCGGTGAGGATCGCCTGGGCGTTCGCACCGAGATAGGCGTTGAGCAGCGCATAGGCCGCATCTGTGTCCTTGACACCGACCGGAATGGTCATCTGGTCCATGACGACGAGCCAATCCTGCCAGACCGGCGTGTATTTCGCGCCGTTCTTCACGGCGGTCATGGCGCGGCCGGTCCACATCATCACCATGTCGGCTTCGCCGGACTCGGCGAGCTGCTGGGATTCCGCGCCGGTCTTCCAGTAGATCGTGTCTGGACCCAGATCGCGCAGCTTCTGGATGCCCTTTTCGATGTCCTCCGGCGTCATCGCCTTCGGATCGCCGCCGGTTGCCTTGAAAGCCTGTTCGATCAGGCCACCGACGGGATCGCCGGAGCCATCGATAGCGCGTATGCCCGGAAACTTTTCGGTATCGAAGAAATCGGCCCAGCTCTTCGGCGGATTATCCTTATAGGTCTCGTTCTTGTACATGAGAACGACGCCGTAGTTCATCGCCGGAACCGAGCACTCGCCAACCTGGCCGGGCGGGATCTTGGAGACGTCGAGCTTGGAAAGGTCGAGTTTCTGGAACAGCGTGCCGCAATGGACATAAGGCGGAAGATCGGCGGTATCGACCACATCCCAGGTGACGTTGCCGGCATCGACCTGCGCCTTCAGCTTGGCGATTTCGGTCGGGCCGTCGTTCAGCAGCATCACGCCCGATTTATCGACGAATTCCTTGAGGGCGGCGACCTGGCCGTCCTGATAGATGCCGCCATAGGAGACGAAGGTCAGCGTCTTGCCTTTGAGCGAACCTTCCTTCACTTCGCCGGCGACCGGCTTTTCCTGTGCGAATGCCGGCAAGGCCAGGGCGCACGTCATCGTTAGGGCCAGAGCCCTCGCAAATTTCTTCATCGTTGTTACTCCCAGTAACGCTCGTTTCCGTTGTTCCCGCCGCGGCTACGAGCCGGACCGTGGCAGGTATTTGTCCAGGTCATCAGCGACGCTGGTCGGCGGCGCGATCATCCAGATGACTTCAGCCAGTTCCCTGCCGATATTTACGGTCTTGTGTGGAACCGACGTCGGATATTCGATGCTATCGCCTGCCGACAGCACATGGCGTTCCTCGCCGAGGGTGAGTTCGACCTCACCACGGATGACGAAGAAGAGTTCCTGCGAATCCCCGTGGCTATAGGGCTTGTCGCCCGTGGAACCACCTGGATCGAATTCACCAATATAGACTTCCATGTCGCGGATTGGTCGCCGCGAGAGAAGCATCTTGCGATAGCCCTCGGCCGGCGGAAGGGCCGGTCGCTCATGCTTGCGTAGAACTCGGCCAACCGTCGGCCCTGCCTCTTCGAACAGGTCGGTGAGACTAATCCCCAGCGCGCCGGCAATACGTATCAGCGTGCTGGTATTGACGCCGCTCAAGCCGCGCTCGAGCTGGCTCAGAAAACTTGCGGTCGTCCCCGTGGCATCTCCCAAAGCTCTGAGGGACATGCGACGAGCAGTGCGGAAAGCCTTGACCTTCTCGCCAATGAGAGCCTGCTTTCTTGTCTCGACTGCGATGTCGTCCATGGCGCGACCCCTTCACTTAACATCATATTAAGTGAATTCGGGCTTGGCAATCGGAATTCAGGGTGATTGCTCTTTTTTCGAGGCGGCAGGTGTAGACACGGCGCAGTTTGCAATCGTCGGGTGCCAACGTGCGGAAATGCGGGGTGGTGGTTTTGCTCCTTGTCAGGGCGGTCGCATGAGAACGGATCGCCCTCCTATTAATAAGTCCGATGATGACAGATCCCGGGGCCGCGGTATGGCGTGCCATCAAGCCGTGATGATCGAGCGACCGTATTCAACAAGGATGTGCAGGACCTGTATTAATGAGGATCCCGTCTTTAGAGGTCTCTCGACCGATATGAAGCGTTGCCCTTCTGAATTCCGAATTCGTGCGAGCCACGACACGCGGCGCGCCGATAGCTTTCGTTCGACACCCGGAGTGATGCATCGTCCGAATGAGGGAGCTGCAGACTGACTTGGTGACCCGTTTAGGGTCTTGGATGGCGATCTGGACCAGTCTCTCTAGAGGAGTTGGCTTTCGAGCGTCGTTTCCCGGTGATCTTCCTGTGTTTTAGCTCGCTGCTTTGATGGTTTTGCGTGTCTGCCTGTCCTGATTTTGAGAATATCTTTTATAATCAATGTGTTGTGTGATTTTTGTAATTTTTGTGATAGATGGTGTTGACTTGATTGAGGGGGTGGGATTATACATCCGCTCACTGACGAGGGCGGCGGCGCTGCTGGCGACGAAGTCTCTC
>NZ_JAMXLX010000011.1 GCF_024055605.1 Ciceribacter sichuanensis
CTTTAACCGAATGAAGCACTTCCGTCGGCTTTCAACCCGATACGACCGCAGAACCATTCATTTCAAAGGCGTCATCCATCTCGTTGCCGCTATGCTTTGGCTCCGATGAATGTCGATTCGTCCTAGGCCCCCATCGTCCAAAACAACATCAAGAGAACCGCCATCCCCGGCGATGGATAGCGTTGAAATCGTGGGCGATGGTGTTGACGAAATCCTCAACGCCTGAATATCCCAGCTGCTTAATTTGCTTCTCGTGCCGGTTCTTTATGTGGATGAGGCCCCACGCGTCGGTTCCGTTTCGAAGCCTGATCTTCCCGGGCTGCCGATGGATAGCTGCAGCGATTTCAGGCGTGATCTCTCCGAAATCAAGTGAGCCCTGGGGATTTGATACAAAGGTTTCAGGCGACCTTTTGGCGGCATTTTCTGATCCAAGGATTACATCCAGATCCGTGCTCGCTACTTCTTCTGACAGATCGGTCATCCCTTCCACGCCTGCGAAGCGGGGATCGAGAACCATGGCGGCATACCACGACTTCAGGTACCCTAACGAATGGCCATCATTCTAGGGGACACGCTGAGACATATCGATACGGAAAAAACTACTAAGCGACTGATAAACATTGATGAAATATGATGATCTGAGCCGTCCTGAAATCCTTGTATGACGGACACCCTCTCCGCCATTCGGGTTCAATAGTTCATATTTGCGAACGGCTGTCGTCGCTTACCTCTTGCCTCCAGCTTTTCGGAAGCACTTCGAGATCAGCGATGTCGGCGGGCTGATCCGTGACGTTCGTGGCTGGGTAAAGCCTGCCAGCCTCCAGCTTTAAATCATTTTAGCTTTGCCGCGTTAGTGCGCTTCCCAACGGATTGACCTGCCTCATCCAGCAATCGCCGGAAGCTTGGGCATTCCATATGTGAGGGCGCGCGGCAGTTGGCGACGTGGCGGAGTGTTTCACGCAGCGCGGTCAGTTCGTGAATCTGTCGGTCGATCTCGTCGGCCTTCTCGCGAAACACGTCGCGTGACAGTTCTGGCATGCCGTTTCGGCCGAACATGCCGGCAATTTCATCAAGCGAGAAGCCCGCCGATTTTCCCATTGCTATGAGCTTGAGTTGCAACAGCACCTCGGGCGGAAACTGCCGTCGCAGTCCATGCCGGGAAACCGAGGAAATCAAACCTTCCTCCTCGTAATAGCGCAGCGCGGAAGGCTTCATTCCGCTTCGTGCAGCAACCTCTCCGATATCCAGAAATTTCATGCTTGACCTCAAGTTGGCTTGAAGTGGCAGCCTGCTCTCGACCTGAATTCTAAGCAAGAGGGCATTATGATGGAACAGACGAAACCACGCTTATCAACGAATTCGCACGCAGGTATCACGATCACGCTGACACTCGCCATGCTGCTGGCGGCGCTCGGCACCAGCATTGCCAATATCGCCTTGCCCATGCTGGCGATAGCGTTCTCCGCGCCTTTTGCTCAGGTGCAGGCGGTGGTCGTCGCCTATCTCGCGGCCCTGACGGTTTCCGTTGTTATCGCCGGCCGGCTTGGCGACCGTTACGGACTGAAATCCATGCTTGTTTCAGGTTTGATCCTTTTCACTGTAGGATCTCTGCTCTGCGCGCTCTCGCCGAACCTGTGGCTGTTGATAGGCGCACGTCTCATACAGGGCGTCGGTGCCGCTTTTCTCATGACGCTCGCCATGGCTCTGACGCGTCAGATGGCAAAGGATGCGCGCATGGGGCGGGCCATGGGCCTGCTCGGCACTGTGTCTGCATTGGGAACAGCACTTGGTCCTGCACTCGGCGGCCTATTGATCCCCGTCACCGGGTGGCGCGGAATCTTCTGGGTGCAGATACCGCTGGCCCTTTTGGCGTTGATCCTCGCCGTCAAGATGCTGCCGGGTGACGGGGAAAAAGGAAAGACGCCGTCTGCAAGTATGTGGTCGGTGATGAACCGGAGCCTCCTGCCCAACCTTGTCATTAACATATTAGTCGCCGCGGTCATGATGACGACGCTTGTGGTCGGCCCATTCTACCTCAGCCTCGGGCTAGGACTGGAGGCAAGCCATGTCGGGTTCATCATGGCAGTCGGTCCGGTCGTTTCCATTCTAAGCGGCGTTCCGTCCGGCCGGATCGTCGACGCCTTGGGGAGCGGCCGCGTGCTTGTCATCGGGCTTATTCTGTTGGTTGCCGGAGCTTTTCTCCTGGCGTTCTTGCCAAACCTGACGGGCATCGTTGGCTATATATTGTCTATCGTTGTCCTCACTCCGGGCTATCAGCTGTTTCAGTCCGCCAACAATACGGCCGCACTGGCGGATGTATCCAAGGACCGGCGCGGCACGGTTTCCGGCATCCTCAACCTGTCGCGCAACATCGGCCTGATCGCGGGTGCATCGTTGATGGGGGGCATTTTCGCTCTTGCTGTCGGGACCGGGGAGTTCACCACCGCCTCCGCTTCAGCCATCGGCGCCGGGATGCGGCTGACCTTCCTGTCCGCCGGCGGGATGATGCTGGTTGCTATTGCTATTGCCGTGGCCTTCGGACACCGCAATTCCGCTCCAACTTCGATTTGATCGCCTTGCCTGGGTAATCGGCGCCTGGACCGCCGATTGCCATATGGACTGGATGACGTTCATGACGTCATGGCCTGCGGCTAAGTCCCGCATTCGTCATCGTTCCGATCGTCTACGGCCTTTTGAACGCCTTCGTGATCTCCGCTTTTCTTCGATATGGCGTTTTACAGAAGCTCCCTTTTCAGGAGGATCTCGAGCCAGTCGGCGAAGACCTGCAATCTGCGGGAAAGATGCCGGCGATGCGGGTAAAGCAGCGTCATAGGCATGGGTTCCGCCCGGTGATGCGGCATGACTTCCACCAGTTCGCCGGCGTCAAGATGTTCCCGGACATCATAGGCCGGGATCTGTATGAGGCCGAGGCCGGCGAGGCAGCATGCGATATAGGCTTCCGCACTGTTGACGGTAACGCGACCATGCAAGGGCATCGTCCGTAGCCCGCCATGCTCGAGCCATTCCCAGTCCTCGACCCTACCGGTGGACGGCGACGCGTAGTTGACGGCGGAGTGGCCGGCGAGGTCGTCGGGAGTGCTCGGGATACCGTGCCGTGCCAGATAGCCGGGGCTCGCGACGTTGAGCAGCGGCAGCTTGCCGATCGGTCTTGCGATCAGGCCTGAATCGTCGAGCGGCCCGACCCGCAACACGCAATCGATGCCATCCTCGACCAAGTCCACGGCACGGTCGGTGACGCCGAGATCCACATGGATCTGCGGATATCGATCGAGAAAATCCGGCAGTGCTGGCGCGATGATCAGCCGCCCTATCCTGCCCGGCACGTCGATCCGGAGCCTGCCCGACGGTTGCGCGGCCGTCTGCTTGAACAGGTTTTCCGTATCCTCGACATCGGACACGACCCGTTGGCACCTGTCATAGAAGACGAGCCCGTCCTGCGTCGGCGAGACCTTGCGGGTGGTGCGATGGAGCAGGCTTGCCCCGACGCGGCCCTCCAGTTCCTGGACGGCTGCCGAGACGGAGGAACGCGGGATGCCGAGTGTATCCGCGGCACGGGTGAAACTCGCGCAGTCGACGACGCGCATGAAGATGCGAAACAGGTCGATACGGTCCACGATTCCACGCTCCAATTGGTCGGATTCTCTGACAAGTGATGTCAGACGTCCGCGCTTTATCGGGAATTTCTAGACGATATCTTCCCTTGACGAAAGCGATCAGTCGGACCGCGAAGAGGCAAAGGAAGCATTCCATGGCAACCCATAGTATCAAGGGCAAGACCGTCATCATCGGTGGCGGCGCAAAGAACCTCGGCGGCTTGATCGCCCGAGATTTTGCCGCAAACGGCGCGAAAGCCGTCGCTATTCATTACAACAGCCCCGCAACGAAGGCCGATGCCGAGGCAACGGTCGCGGCGGTGAAGGCGGCCGGCGCCGAAGCTGCTGCCTTTCAGGCCGACCTCACCACGGCGGGCGCAATGGAAAAGCTGTTCGCCGATGCGGTCGCCGCCTTCGGCAAGCCGGACATTGCGATCAATACCGTCGGCAAGGTGCTGAAGAAGCCGATCCTCGACATCTCCGAGGCGGAGTATGACGAGATGAGTGCGGTGAATGCCAAGACGGCCTTCTTCTTCCTCAAGGAAGCCGGACGCCACCTCAATGACAACGGCGCCATTGTCACGCTGGTGACATCGCTGCTCGGGGCCTTCACGCCCTTCTACTCGAGTTATGCCGGCACCAAGGCGCCGGTCGAGCATTTCACCCGCGCAGCGGCCAAGGAGTTCGGCGACCGGGGCATCTCGGTGACGGCAATCGGCCCCGGCCCGATGGACACCTCGTTCTTCTACGGCCAGGAAAGCGCAGATGCGCAGGCCTACCACAAGAGCGCCGCAGCGCTGTCGAAGTTCTCGAAGACCGGTCTGACCGATATCGAGGACATCGCTCCCTACATTCGCTTCCTTGTCACTGAGGGATGGTGGATGACCGGCCAGACCATTCTCGTCAACGGTGGTTACACCACGAAATGACGACATCGGCGCCCTGTCCCGGCGGTCGGGGCGCCGGTCTCGGAACTCGTCGATCATGATCCCGCGCCGTCAGCAAGAGGACGGGCGAAGTCCGGGTTCCCTAGGCCTTTCCCACAGCAGCAATCTCTTCCTTGTGAAGGAGGTTGGCGTCCTCGTCGAGGAAGGTTGCCGTGGCTTTGTCATCACCGAGTTCCACCAGCATGAAGCCAAGTTGCGAGGCCGAGAACGTATCGCCGGCGTGTTTGCCGATGGGTCTCGTTCGGGAACCTGCGCCCGAAACCAGATAGGTAACCGGCCCCTGCCTGATGGCTTCGAGATCGTGATCGTGGCCGCTCATGTAGATCTGAGCGCCGTATTTTTCCATCAGCGGCTTGACCCGCTCGACCATGATGGCCGTGTCGCCATGCTCTCCGCCTGAGAAGATCGGGTGATGCCCGACAAGGATCTTCCATTTCGCCGTACTTCTGGCGAGGGAGGCCTCCAGCCAGGCAAGCTGTCTTGCCGGGTCCCGTTCCAGACCCGTCATCCGATTCCACCAGGATTCCTCCCTGAGCGGTTCCGTATCGAGGAAGAAGAAATCCACCGACGCCGACGGCGTTACCGGCTTGCTGATGCTGTAGTAAACGGCCGGCATGGTCCAGCGCCTGCTCTTGGCGCTGTAGTCGATCTGTGCCTGAACGCTGCCGGTATGGTCGTGATTGCCGAGCACCACATACCATGGGCACTGCAATGAAGGCGCCGAATAAATGTTCTCGAACGCGTTTTGCCAAAGAGTGTCGGATACGTCCTTGACGCCTGTCTCGTAGAAATTGTCGCCGGCCGAAATGACGAAGGAGATCTTCGCCTGCTCCGCTACCTTGGCCATGGCGCCCGCAACCTTCAGCGCACCCGCATGGTTGTCGGGTTCGCCCCAGTCACCGACCACGAGGAAAGACAGTCCGCCAGCGGATTGCGCGTGAGCAATCGGCAATCGGGCTCCGTTCGTAACGAAAAGGCCTCCGGCTCCGGCCAGCAGGGAACGGCGGCTGAATTGCATGGGCGATTGTCTCCGAAAGGCGTATTTTCCGCGATACTTATACTAGCTGTTTCGCTAAAATAATGTCGAATTCTTGTTTGCGGCCTGTCCGTCCTCTGGCACATATGCGGGCGAGACACCAAATGCTATAAGGAACAGTCGCCGGTCGCTCGCGGTGGGTCGTGGGCAGGGATGCCACAGCCTGAACGAGTTTTTGCCGATAGCCGAGGGTCAGGTCAAATGCGTGCCATCGTCATCGTCATTATCGCTTCGGTGCTGAGCATCCTGGTGATCAAATATTCCAACAATCAGATTGGACAGTCCGAACTCCTCGCCTCGCCCATTCAAACGGCCGGGCCTCGATAGATCTTTTGCCCGAGCACAACATGCCGGCTGGATCACGGCAATCTTCAAGATAATGAGCGATTGTATCGCATTTTAGCGAGTGATTTAGGTGCGTTGGAACCGGTTCGGTCATAATCACGGTGTTGCTCGAACCGCAGGGGCAATGCAAAGAAATGAGAGCCATCTTCATCGTGCTGATCGCTTCGGTGCTCAGTATCCTGATCTTCAAATATTCCGACAATTCGCTTGGAAACGGTGAATTGATGGCCTCGCCCCTTGGGGTCTCTTCGCGCTCCTGAACGCATTGCGTTTGCGTGCTGTCAGCCCATGAATGTCTTCAGCCATTCCGGCGAGAGCCTTTCTTCCAGTTCGGTCGCAACGGCGTCGAGAGCCATTTCGACCCCTTCCCGATAGTTCTGTCCCCCGCCGTCGATGCCGAAACTCGCAAGCAAGCGGGCGCGATAGATGTCGCTCGAAAACAATCCGTGCAGATAGGTTCCGCTGATCTGACCGTCTGTGGAAATCGCACCGTCAGGTCGTCCGTCGATGGCGACCGAAGGGCGCGAGCAATCCGGCCCACGGGTGATGCCGAGATGGATCTCGTAGCCAGAAAGCGGCGCGTCATATTCGATCGACCGGGCGAAGCTGTTTCGCACGGTTTTTTCCGGCGCCATTTCCGTCTCGATGTCGAGCAGGCCAAGCCCCGGCACAGACCGGCTCTCGCCTTCCAGACCCAGCGGATCGGAAACGACGCGGCCGAGCATCTGGTAGCCGCCACAAATGCCGATCACCCGTCCGCCGCGTCGCACATGTGCGGCAAGATCGTTCTCCCAGCCTTGTGCACGAAAATCCTCAAGGTCGCCGATCGTCGCCTTCGAACCGGGCAGGATGACGAGACCCGCATCGGCAGGCAGGCGCTCTCCCGGCCTGACGAAGACCAGTTCCACCTGGGGTTCTGAGGCCAGCGGATCGAAATCGTCGAAATTGGCGATGCGCGACAGCACCGGCACCGCGATCTTCAACGCCCCTGCCTTGCCTTCCGCCAGTCGTTCGAGAACGACCGAATCCTCCGCTGGCAGCCGTCCCGCGGCCTTCAGCCATGGAATGACGCCGAAGCATGGCCAGCCGGTGAAGCGGCCGATCGCCTCTATCCCATCGGAAAACAGCGAGATGTCGCCCCTGAACTTGTTGATGATGTATCCGGCAATCTGCTGCCGGTCCTCCTCCGGAAGGATCGTATGCGTGCCGACCAGGGAGGCGATCACGCCGCCGCGGTCGATATCGCCCACCAGCACGACCGGAATATCCGCGCGTCGGGCAAAACCCATATTGGCGATGTCGCCCGCCCTCAGGTTGATTTCCGCAGGCGACCCCGCGCCCTCGACGATTACGAGGTCTGCGCCGCGCCGCACATGTTCGTAGCTTTCCATCACGGCGTCGAGGAGTTGCGGCTTGAGCCGCTGGTAATCCCTGCCCTTCGCCTGCCCGAACACCCTGCCCTGCACGATGATCTGGCTGCCGGTTTCGGACTGGGGCTTCAACAGAACCGGGTTCATGTGGACGGAGGACGGAACCCGGGCGGCCATGGCCTGCAGCCATTGCGCTCGCCCGATCTCCCCACCGTCATCGGAAACGGCGGCGTTGTTGGACATGTTCTGCGGCTTGAACGGCCGCACCTTCAGGCCGCGGTTCGCGGCAAGCCGGCAAAGTCCTGCCACCAGTATCGTCTTTCCGACATCGGAGCCGGTTCCCTGCAGCATGACGGCCTTGCTCATCGCGTCTCTCTTTCGTCTCTCGCAAATCGCAAAGTCATTGTTCTGCCATGTTTTAGCCGGGCATTCGCGCCGAATGTTAATGCTGTGACTGCGCTGCGACAGCTTGCCGCCGGGGATGATCGTTCACTTGTCATTTTGCGACACGGAATGGCGGCCCCAGCCACAACGGCGCGATCAAAGAGGATTATGAGCCAGAGCGAAAAGACAACACAAGGCCGAAAGGCCATGAGTCCGGAGGACATCCAATGCTTTATATCGTGCAGAACAACAATGGTCTGAACATTGCCTGGAACGGCCGCGCTCCGAAGAAGCCCTCGCTCCTCCATTGGGAAGAACTTTTTCCGCGGATCACGATGGCGACCCGCCGCAATGGTCGGTCCAAGTAATCGGAAACTGATGATAATGCGGATCGCCCGTCAGGCGGTGCGGATGAAAAAAGCGGCGCAATCTGAGAGTTGGCGCCGCTTTTTCAAGAACTTTGGCGCCCCGGTACGCAAAACCAGATCCGGGGCGCGGGCGGTAAAAACGCACCGCGTACAATGAGAAATAGCGACCGCAGGTTACCCAAGCGTTATTTTTCACGATCTCTTTCAGTTTTTTTCTCTTTTTTTGCAGCCGCGCGTTGAATGCTCAAGCACGGCGAAAATGCCGTTAGTGGGACAGATAAGGTCTCTTTTCGCAGCGCATTTCCGAGCCCCTCTGTTCTCCGACGAGCTGCCGCCTATCCATTGGGCGCTGGGCCGCGCTTTGTGACGGCAATTTGGAGCAAAATGAGGCGTTACAATGGGTTGCGGCGGGCATGTCATGTCCGCGAGCGCCTTGCGGGAGGTTGATTTCTTTTCGGGAACTCGTAGGCTGCCTTCAGTTGCCCTACGGCTTGAACGGGCTGCACCCATAAGGTTGCGCCCCAACGACAATCGCCGAGGCCGCTATGCGGAAGCCCTGCCGTTCTTGACCCGGCTGTGCGACCGGCCCTCTCGCTATTGGCCTGATCGGGATCCGCAGTAGCCCGACATGCCCGTCCAGAAAGCTGCAAGAGATTAAGACTGGGAGGTCTTAAATCATGAAGAAGCTCCTTGCCTCCACCATCCTCGCCGCCGGCCTTTATGCTGCGGCTGGATCCGCTCAGGCTGCCGAGTGCGGCGATGTTTCCATCGCGGAAATGAACTGGGCATCGGCGGGCGTTGCCGCCTATGTCGACAAGATGATCCTTGAAAACGGCTATGGCTGCAACGTGACCGTCGTCACCGGCGACACCATGCCGACCTTCACCTCGATGAACGAGAAGGGCGAACCGGATATCGCTCCGGAACTCTGGGTCAACGCCGTGCGCACGCCGCTTGATGCAGCAATCAAGGAAGGTCGCCTGCTCCAGCTTGCTCCGCTGCTCAGCGACGGTGGCGTCGAAGGCTGGTGGATTCCGAAGTTCCTCGCCGACGCGCATCCGGACATCAAGACCGTGCAGGACGCGCTGGGCCATCCGGAGCTCTTCCCGGCACCGGAAGATCCGTCCAAGGCCGCTATCACGAACTGCCCGTCGGGCTGGAACTGCCAGATCTCGACTGCCAACCTCTACAAGGCGCTTGGTGCCAAGGAAAAGGGCTTTGAGCTGATCGATACGGGATCCGCTGCAGGTCTCGACGGTTCGATTGCCAACGCCTTCGAAAAGAAGACCGGCTGGCTTGGTTATTACTGGGCTCCGACCGCCATCCTCGGCAAGTATGAGATGGTGAAACTGTCCTTCGGCGTAGAGAACGACAAGGCCGAGTGGGACAGGTGCACCGCCGTTCCTGATTGCGCCGATCCGAAGGTCAACGCCTATCCCACGTCCGACGTCTTCACGGTCGTGACCAAGAAGTTCGCCGAAACCAACACCGTCGCCGTCGACTATCTGAAGACCCGTAAGTGGGACAACCAGACCGTCGGCAAGGTGCTCGCCTGGATGGACGAAAACCAGGGTACCAACGAGGATGCCGCAAAGCACTTCCTCGAAAACTACGGTGACATGTGGACGACCTGGGTAAGCCCCGAGGTCGCTGCGAAGGTCAAGGCCAGCCTCTGATCTCTAAGATATTTGTGACGGGCGCGAGGTGCGCCCGTCCAGTCTTGCTTCGCAGGCGCATATGCCGCTTACCGCCATTCAGGCGCCTGCAAGGTCGCAGACAGCACGAATTCCCGTTTGGGAATCCTCTAAGCAATTGTCTGTGGTCTTTCCCGTTTTTCGCGGCGGTCGCGAAAAGGCGGTAAGGTTCCCGATACGTGGAACCACCCGTCGCTTGGATGGGGTAAAAAAGGGGAACAAGATGGCTTCAGCTATTTGCAGTTACCTCCCGGAACTGCTCTGTAGATTTCCGTCGATAGACGAAAATCTCATGCGCGAATTCAAGAAGACGGTTGATATCGGCTTCAAGGCTTTCGTGCGCAACTACACCAATTTCATCGACGTGGTGAAACAGCCGCTTCAGTGGTTCCTGAACTCGCTGGAGTCCTTTTTCGTCAACACGCCGTGGTTCATCATCCTTGCCCTGATGGTTGCGATCGTCTGGCTCGCCAGCCGGAACATCAAGATCACCATCGGCGCCGCCCTGTCGATGATGGCTATCGGTCTCGTTGGCCTCTGGCAGGACACCATGGTGACGCTGTCGATGGTCACCGTCTGTACGTTGATATCGATCGTGATCGGTATTCCGGTCGGCATCCTGATGGCTCGCTCCGACCGGATCCAGGGTGTCGTCAATCCGGTGCTCGACGTCATGCAGACCATGCCGACCTTCGTTTACCTCATCCCGGTCGTCATGATCTTCGGCATCGGCAAGGTGCCGGGCCTCATCGCGGTGATTATCTACGCGGTTCCGCCAATGATCCGCCTGACCAATCTCGGTATCCGGCTGGTCGACAAGGAAGTGCTGGAAGCCGCCGATGCCTTCGGCTCCTCCCCCGGACAGAAGCTCAGGAACGTGCAGATCCCGCTGGCGCTCCCGACCATCATGGCGGGCATCAACCAGACGATCATGATGTCGCTCGCCATGGTCGTGGTGGCTTCGATGATCGGTGTGGGCGGTCTCGGCAAGAACGTTTTGCAGGCGATTGCCAACCAGTTCTTCACCATAGGCTTCCTGAACGGTTTCTCGCTGGTCGCAATCGCCATCATCTTCGACCGGACGAGCCAGGCCTATGGCAAGAGGCTCCAGAAGCACACGGAGGTCGTCCATGGCTAGTCAGGGCATTGAAATCCGCGGCCTTTACAAGATTTTCGGTCCCCGCGGCCGGGACTATATCGAGGCCGTCTATCGCGGCATGAGCAAGACTGAGCTGAACGGCACGCATGGACATGTCCTTGGCCTCAAGGACATCAACATCTCGATGCCGGCTGGCGGCATTACCGTCGTTATGGGCCTCTCGGGTTCGGGCAAGTCTACCCTCATCCGCCACATCAACCGGCTGATCGACCCCACGGCCGGCGAAGTGCTCTATGACGGCGTCGATATCTGCCGGATGAACCAGCAGGAACTGCGGGAGTTCCGCCGCCACAAGACGGCCATGGTGTTCCAGAAGTTTGCCCTTTTGCCGCACCGCACCGTTCTGGAAAACACGCTTTACGGTCTCGATATCCAGGGCATCGATCGTTCCGTCAGTGAAAAGACCGCCCGGCACTGGATCGATCGCGTCGGCCTGTCCGGCTTCGAACGGCATTATCCCAACCAGCTTTCCGGCGGCATGCAGCAGCGTGTCGGTCTCGCCCGGGCGCTGACCAACGATGCAGACATTCTCTTGATGGATGAGGCGTATTCGGCTCTAGACCCGCTGATCCGCGTCGACATGCAGACGGTTCTGCTCGACCTGCAGCAGGAACTGAAAAAGACGGTTGTCTTCATCACCCACGATCTCGATGAAGCGCTCAGGCTCGGAGACAAGATTGCCATCCTTCGCGATGGCGAGGTCGTCCAGCAGGGCAGCGGACAGGAGATCGTGCTGTCGCCGGCCGATGACTACATCACCGCCTTCGTGAAGGAGGTGAACCGCGGCCGCGTCATCCGGGTGGCGACCATCATGTCGCCGCTGGCTGGTCCTCCCCAAGGTCCCGCTCTGGAGGCAAATGCTGTGCTGGAGTCTGCCGCGCAAACGATGACGGCTGCCGGCCAGTCCGTCGCCCATGTCGTCGATACGTCCGGCCAGCCGATCGGATCGATCGACCTGCAGGCGATCATCGCATCGATGGTGACACCGAGCAGCCATCTCGATCAGCCTATCGCCGCCGAGTAGTCGTCGGCGCGGTAATTGGCAAATCGCAGGCCCCGTCCGCTCCGCGCGGGCGGGGCTTTTTCGGTGAGGCCATTGAAGTGATATAAAGATTTCTTTATATGGAAATGAAGCTACGATCAGAGGACAAGACCATGGCGACCGCCACCAATCCGCTTTCCGCACTCCTTGCCGAAAAGGGCGTCCTGCTCGCTGACGGCGCAACCGGCACCAACCTCTTCGCCATGGGGCTTGAAGCAGGCGAAGCGCCGGAGCTGTGGAACGAAAGCCAGCCGGAGAAGATCGTCAAGCTGCATCAGGATTTTGTCGACGCGGGCGCGGACATCATCCTCACCAACTCCTTCGGCGGCACGCGTCATCGCCTGAAACTGCACAAGGCCGAGGATCGGGTCTTCGCGCTCAACAAGAAGGCCGCTGAAATCGCCCGTTCCGTCGCCGACAAGGCACCGCGCAAGGTTATCGTTGGTGGCTCCGTGGGACCGACGGGCGAGTTGTTACAGCCGCTCGGTGCGCTGACTTACGAAGACGCGGTTGCTGCCTTCGTCGAGCAGATGGAGGGTCTCAAGGCCGGCGGTGTCGATGTCGCCTGGATCGAAACCATGTCGTCGCCCGAGGAAATCCGCGCGGCTGCCGAAGCGGCGGTCAAGGTTGGTCTCCCATATATCTACACCGGTTCCTTCGATACGGCGGGTCGCACGATGATGGGCCTCGATCCCAAGAACATACACGGCGTGGCGAAGGATATCGGCGGTGGCCCGTTGGCCGTGGGCGCCAATTGCGGCGTCGGTGCGTCCGATATTCTGGCAAGCCTGCTCGACATGACGGCGGCAGATCCGTCGGCAACGGTCATCGTCAAGGGCAATTGCGGCATCCCGGAATTCCGCGGTTCGGAGATCTTCTATTCCGGTACGCCGCCGCTGATGGCCGACTATGCGACGCTGGCCCGCGACGCCGGTGCAAAGATCATCGGTGGCTGCTGCGGCACGTCCTGCAACCACCTTGCGGCCATGCGGGCGGCACTCGACAGCTACACGCCGGGTCCCCGCCCGACCATCGAGACCATTGTCGAGCGCATCGGACCGTTGCGCAACAAGACGGCTTCCCAGTCGGGCGAACAGGAAGGCAGCCGGCGCAATCGCCGCCGCGGGTAAGCTATCGACCAGCATTGACGCCGGTTCGTCCGGCGTTAATGCGTCACAGCAGGGGCGAGCGGCAAGGCTCGGGCAATGTTGGGATGGTCTTCAGCTGTCAATATCGCCTTCAACCTGCCAGCAAGAGAGGGAGACAGGTCCATGTCCGCCCAGCACACGTCCTTCCCGGATCGCGAGACCGTTGCCGACAAGTTTTCGACCTTGAACGAGGCCGACCAGAGCTTCCTTGCATTGCTTTTCGAGAACCCGCAACAGGACGAATGCCTGCTTGAGGGCATGCAACTCTATCTCGAACGGGCGACCGAAGCCCGTTTTCTGAACAGTCTGAAGCTCGAGCGCTCGGGCGAATGGACCGGCCTGCATGCGCCGGCGCGGCTGCAGATCCGGCTGATGGAAGCGGCGCGGTCGAGCCAGCACCCGGCTTACGCTGCTTTCCGCACCGGCCTGACGCGCTCGGGCGGCCTAGAGCGGGCTTATCCCAAGGCCGCCGTCTAAGCGCTCCCGGGCCGTCGCAGCATTGTTTTGAAAGACGGCGCTGTCCCGCGCAAGTATCCGTAGATGGAAACTGGCGCTCCTTTCGCGCATTACCAAGAATTCACTTCAATCTCGCAGGCGACTGTGGGACACAGCGTAAGACGCGCGAAGCAGTGATGGCATGCTGATCTGTAGTTGACCGACGACGATTTCTGCGAGGAATTGACACGGGTCAATACCGGCGACGCGGTTTCATTTGATACCAGCACGCGAGACAACGAAGACGGATCGGAAATGAGCAGCGACGATAACAGCACCAAGGCTAATCAATCCTCTGGCGACAGTGGCGATCTCGCAGCCATTCTTGCTTCCGGTGGCGCGCGGAAGAAAGGCAGTCGCTGGCTCTGGAGGGCCGCTGCGATCGTCGTCCTCGTCGGTGCTGGCTATGGCTATTACGTCTACAGCAGCGAGGCGACAGCCTACACTTACGCTACCTCGCCGGCCACAAAGGGAGACCTGACCGTTCTCGTGACCGCGACGGGTTCGGTCGAGCCGACCGTTCAGGTGGATGTGTCGAGCGAACAGTCCGGCACTGTGCGCGAGGTGCTGGTCGACTATAACAGCACGGTCAGGAAGGGCGAGGTGATCGCCCGTCTCGATACCGCCCGTTTCGAGGCGGATGTGAAAAGCGCCGAAGCCGCCCTGCTCGCGTCCAATGCTGCCGTTGCCAAGGCGGAAGCCGACATGAATTCGGCACGGGTTTCGATGGAGCGCCAGAAGACCCTCGTCGGTAATCGTGTCTCCACCCAACAGGATCTCGATTCTGCGCGCTACAACTACGAGGCGGCGGTTGCGACGAAGGCAAGCGCCGAGGCCAATGTACAAGCGGCCGAGGCTTCACTCGAACAGTCGAAGGTGACCCTGGCCAAGGCAACGATCATGTCGCCGATCGACGGTATCGTGCTTTCGCGCGATGTCGATCCGGGCGCCACGGTGGCCGCCTCCCTGCAGGCGCCGACGCTTTTCAAGATCGCCGGCGATCTCCGCAAGATGGAATTGCAGGTCGATATCGATGAGGCCGATGTCGGTCAGGTGGCCGTCGGCCAGCAGGCGACCTTCACCGTCGATGCTTTCCCCGACAAAAGGTTTCCTGCGGAAATCACCCAGATCCGCTATGCCTCCGAAACGATCAACGACGTCGTCACCTACATGGGCATCCTGACGGTGCGCAACGACGACCTGCTGTTGCGTCAGGGCATGACTGCCACGGCCGACATCGTGGTGCAGGCGATCAGGGATTCGCTTCTGGTGCCGAATGCCGCCCTGCGTTACACGCCGCCGGAAAGCCTTGGGGCAAGACGCCAGAGCAGCAGCATGTTCAGTCTGTTTCGTCCGCCGCGCATGGGATCGATCACCGCACCGGAACCGGCCGGCGGCGAGCGCACGGTCTGGGTCATGCGCAACAACGTGCCGACCGCGGTCAATATCGAGATCGGCGCCAGCGACGGCCAGAATACTGTCGTCACCAAGGGCGATATTTCCGAGGGCGACAAGCTGATCATCGACGCCACGGCGAAGAGCGGTTGAGGGCGGCCGATGGCAACCCCTCCCCTCATCCAGTTCAAGCAGATTTCGAAGACCTACGGGCGCGGAGAGGCGACGATCCGGGCGCTGGACCGGATCGACCTGATCATCGAGAAGAATGAATTCGTGGCGATCATGGGCCCTTCGGGGTCGGGCAAGTCGACGGCCATGAACATTCTCGGCTGGCTGGATGTGCCGACATCAGGCGAATATCTGTTCCAGGGCATCTCGACGTCAGGGCTGGACCGCAGCCAGCACACGCTCCTGCGCCGCCACATGCTGGGTTTCGTGTTCCAGGGCTTCAATCTGCTTGCCCGGACCTCGGCGGTTGAAAATGTCGAACTGCCACTGGTCTATCGTGGCATGGAGGCACGTCAGCGCCGACGCCTTGCCGAAAGCGCGCTGGCTAAGGTCGGGCTTTCGGGGCGCGAGCATCATACCACTCAGGAACTCTCCGGCGGCCAGCAGCAGCGCGTCGCGATCGCAAGGGCAATCGTCACCAGCCCCGCCGTCCTGCTGGCCGACGAACCGACCGGCAATCTCGACACGAAGACCAGCCGCGAGATCATGGAGCTGATCACCGGCCTCAACCGCGATCAGGGCATCACGGTCATCATGGTCACCCATGAGGACGATATCGCTGCCTATGCCGGGCGTAACCTGCGTTTCGTCGACGGACATCTCCACAGCGACAGCTTGAACGGAGTTCATGCCGATGTTCCTTGAAACAGTGAAACTCGCCTCGAGGGCGATATTCCGCAACATGCTGCGCTCATTCCTGACGGTTCTCGGCGTCGTCATCGGCGTTGCCGCGGTGATTGCCATGGTGACCATCGGCAACGGCACGACGGCCCAGGTCACGGCAGAAATCTCGAAGCTTGGCACGAACCTCCTGTTCGTCCGCCCCGGCCAGTTCGGTCCGGGGCGGGCCAGCACGGATGCCAGGAAATTCAACGAGCGAGACATTCAGGCGATCAAGGATCAGATCGGTGGCCTTCGGGCGGCCACCGGCATCAACCAGTCAACCCAGACCGCGATCTACGGCGGTGAAAACCACTCGACCACGATCACCGGCACGACCGGCGATTATTTCATCGCACAGGACTGGGATCTCGCAAGCGGTCGCACCTTCCTCGTGTCGGAAGAGCGCGGTGGGCAGGCTGTCTGCGTCATCGGCGAAACAATCCGCCGGGAATTGTTCGGCTCCACACCGGCTCTGGAGAAGAATATCCGCGTTGGCGCCATCTCTTGCCAGGTGATCGGCGTTCTCGCAAGGAAGGGCCAAAGCGGCATGGGCAATGACCAGGATGACATCGTCGTCATGCCGCTAAAGGTCTTCCAGCGCCGCATCAGCGGATCGAGCGATGTGTCGAGCATGATCCTGTCGGCCCGCGACGGTGTCTCCACGTCGAAGGTTCAGGCCGATGTCGAGCGTCTCTTGCGTGAGCGGCGCAAGATCATTGCCGGCCGTCAGGACGATTTCACCGTCAACGACATGACCCAGATGGCGGCAACACTCACCGGCACGACGACGCTGATGACCGGCCTGCTCGGCGCGGTCGCTGCCGTCAGCCTTCTCGTTGGCGGCATCGGCATCATGAACATCATGCTGGTCTCGGTGACCGAGCGAACCCGTGAAATCGGCATTCGTCTGGCGATCGGCGCACTTGAAAAGCAGGTGCTGATGCAGTTTCTCGTCGAGGCGGTGACGCTCTCGCTCGCCGGCGGGATCATTGGAATCCTGCTCGGTCTCGGCCTTGCCTATGCCGCCGTGAGCTATATGAGCGTTCCCTTCGTCGCAAGCCCCTCGATCATTCTGCTCGCCTTCGCCTTCTCGGCGGCGATTGGAATGGTCTTCGGCTATTTCCCGGCAAGGCGGGCGGCACAGATGAATCCCATCGAAGCGCTCCGGCACGAATAGGCAGCTTGCATTCGAGGAGCCGTGGAGTTCCACGGTCCCCTGCCCGCCAATTCGTGTCAGTTGGTGGTCGCGAGCTGCGCGAACTGGGTCATGACCATGGCCGCACCCGCAAGCCGCTTGTCCGGTGTCGGCAGGTCGCGGGTGAGGAATACGCTCTGGTCCGGGCGAATCTTCGCCATGGTGCCCTGCTTGGCAATGAATCCGACCAGTGCGGCGGGGTTCGGGAATTCCTTGTTGCGGAACTGCACGACCACGCCTTTCGGACCGGCTTCCAGCTTCTCGACATTGGCCTTGCGGCAGAGCGCCTTGATGTAGACGACCTTGAGCAGGCTCTGGACTTCGGCAGGCAGTGGTCCGAAACGGTCGATCATTTCCGCGCCGAAGGCGTCGATATCGCCGAGTTCGTTGAGTTCGCCGAGACGACGATAAAGGCCGAGGCGCAGATGCAGGTCCGGTACATAGTCGTCCGGTATCATGACCGAGGTGCCGACGGAGATCTGCGGCGACCAGCCGGTATCCGCCACCTCGTCCACGCCCTTCACTTCTGCGACAGCCTCCTCCAGCATCTGCTGGTAAAGCTCGAAGCCGACTTCCTTGATATGGCCGGACTGTTCCTCGCCGAGCAGATTGCCCGCACCGCGAATGTCGAGGTCATGGCTTGCAAGCTGGAAACCGGCACCGAGCGTGTCGAGCGACTGAAGCACCTTGAGGCGTCTTTCGGCCGTCGTCGTCAGCACCTTGTTGACCGGTAGCGTGAGCAACGCGAAGGCACGTACCTTTGAGCGTCCGACGCGACCGCGCAGCTGATAGAGCTGCGCCAGCCCGAACATGTCGGCGCGGTGTACGATCAGTGTATTGGCGGTCGGCACGTCGAGACCGGATTCGACGATGGTAGTCGACAGCAGCACGTCGTACTTGCCGTCATAGAAGGCGTTCATGATGTCTTCGAGTTCACTCGCCGGCATCTGGCCGTGCGCAATGGCGACCTTCAGTTCCGGCACGTCGGACTGCAGGAACGCCTGGATATCGGCAAGATCGGCAAGCCGCGGGCAAACGTAGAAGCTCTGGCCGCCGCGATAATGCTCGCGCATCAGCGTCTCGCGGATGACGAGCGGATCGAAGGGCGAGATGAAGGTCCTGACCGCCATGCGGTCGACCGGCGGCGTGGTGATCAGCGAAAGCTCGCGCACGCCGGTCATGGCAAGCTGCAGCGTTCGCGGGATCGGTGTCGCCGAAAGCGTCAGCACATGCACGTCGCTCTTCAGCTCCTTCAGCCGCTCCTTGTGCTTGACGCCGAAATGCTGCTCCTCGTCGATGATGAGAAGTCCGAGATTGGCGAACTGGATGCCCGCGCCGAGCAGCGCATGGGTGCCGACCACGACATCGGTCTTGCCTTCCGCAACCTCCTTCTTGACGAGGTTCAGCTCTTTCGTGCCGACCAGACGGGATGCCTGCTGCACCCGGATCGGCAGGCCGCGGAAGCGCTCTGAGAAGGTCTTGAAATGCTGGCGGGCAAGAAGCGTCGTCGGAACCACGACAGCGACCTGAATGCCGTTCATCGCGGCGATGAAGGCTGCGCGCAACGCCACCTCAGTCTTGCCGAAGCCGACGTCGCCGCAGACCAGCCGGTCCATCGGCCGGCCGGCGCCGAGATCGCCGCGCACCGCTTCGATGGCGTTCAGCTGGTCTTCCGTCTCGTCATAGGGGAAACGGGCGGCAAATTCGTCGTAAAGGCCTTCCTGCGTCGTCAGCACCGGGGCGGTTCGGGTCATGCGTTCGGCGGCAACCCGGATCAGGGCGCCCGCCATGTCGAGCAGCCGCTTCTTGAGCTTGGCCTTGCGCATCTGCCATGCGCCGCCACCGAGCTTGTCGAGCTGCGCGTCGCTCGCTTCCGAGCCGTATCGCGACAGAAGGTCGATGTTCTCGACCGGCAGGAACAGCTTGGCATCGTCGGCATATTGCAGCTCGAGGCAGGCATGCGGAGCGCCGACAGCCTCGATGGTGCGAAGGCCGATGAAGCGGCCGATCCCGTGTTCGGCATGAACGACGATCGAGCCTTCGTCGAGGCCCGCCACTTCCGAAATGAAGTCGGCGGCCCGCTTGCGCCGCTTGGAACGGCGCACCATCCGGTCGCCGAGAATGTCCTGCTCGCCGACGACGACAAGATCGCCGGCCTCGAAACCACCTTCCAGGCTGAGAACGGCCGTTGCCGCCTCGCCCTTCTTCAGGCCGTCGATGTCCTTGAGGGCGGAGATCTGCCTGAGATTGGCAAGCCCGTGTTCGCCAAGCACCTGCAGCAGGCGGTCGAGCGAGCCTTCCGACCAGCCCGTGATCAGCACTTTGGAGCCTGATGCTCTCTTGTCGGCGATGTATTTCACCGCCTGATCGAAGACGTTGGTCCGCGTCTGCCCGTCGCCCTCTCCGGCCTCGACCGCATTCTTCGCCCAGCGTGGACCAGAACGAGCAGGTATCTCGATCACCCTGCGGGCTTCGCCATCGTGTTCGGCAAAGGGCGTGAGCCGCAACGGTTCATGTGCATCCAGCGTACGGGCGAATTCGCCGGCGCCGAGATAGAGCCTGTCAGGCGGCACGGGCTTGTAGGGTGTGCCCTGCCCCAGATGCCCCTTGCCGGGCGTGCCGGAATTCGCCCGCGCCTCGTAATAGTCACGGATCAGCTTGGCGCGCTCTTCCGCCGCTTCCTTCACGGTATGGTCCGTGACGATGCGGAAGCCGCGGAGATAGTCGAATACCGTTTCCAGATGATCGTGGAACAACGGCAGCCAGTGTTCCATGCCGGCGTAGCGGCGCCCCTCGGATACGGCCGAATAAAGCGCATCGTCGCGGGTGGCCGCGCCGAACAGCGAAAGGTAGTTCTTGCGGAAACGGCTGATGCTTTCCGGCGTCAGCGTCACTTCGCTCATCGGGTTGAGATCGAGGGAACGCGCCTGCCCCGTGGTGCGTTGACTGGCCGGATCGAAGAAGCGGATGCTTTCGAGCGTATCTCCGAAGAAATCGAGGCGGACCGGCTCCTCCGAGCCCGGTACGAAAACGTCGAGAATACCACCGCGGACGGCGAATTCCCCGACCTCGCGCACGGTCGGCACCCGGTCGAAGCCATTGCGCTCGAGCCTTGCGGCGATATCGTCCATGCGCACCTGATTGCCGGGCCGGGCCGAAAAGGCGAGATGCTCGATCACGTCCGCCGGCGCAAGCTTCTGCAGCATGGCGTTGACGGTGACCAGAACGATGGCCGGATGCGGTTTTTTCGCATGTGCGATCAGCCCGGAAAGAGCCGCGAGACGCCGGGCCGAGACATCGGCCGAGGGCGATACGCGGTCATAGGGAAGGCAGTCCCAGGCGGGCAGCGTCAGAACCGGAATGTCCGGCGCGGCAAAGCCCAGCATCTGCTCGATGTCGGCCATGCGCTGGCCGTCCGACAGCACGTAGGCGACCGGCTGTCCCTGCCGCGCAATTTCGGCGATCAGGAATGCGACCATGCCATCCGGCACATGCGAGATCGTCAGTCCGGATTTGGCCGCGGCGATCGTCTTGGCATCGAGAAGCGAGATCATTACGGGCGTCCGGCGGTATCCATGGTGACTGGCGAGAAATCCGGGCGACAGGCCATGATTCGTTCGAAGAGCGGGGTCTTCAGGTGATCGGGAACCGGCGCGGCCTCGGTGATCCACTTGATCAGGTCCTGATCTTCCTCGGCCATGATGCGTTCCAGTTCGTCGAGCGTTGCCTCGTCCATCGTGCCGATTTCCGCTTCCGCGAACTGTCCGAGCATCAGATCCATCTCGCGAATGCCGCGATGCCAGCAGCGAAACAGAATGCGCCGGCGGCGCGGATCGAGATCGGCACTGCTGAGGATCAATCCTGTCATGTCGAAACACCTTCCTGTTGATGCGCCTCTATAGCCGCTCGATCGGGAAATGTCAGCCTTGCCAAGGCGGTAATTCTCGGGCCATTTTGGCGCCCATCATGCGGCCAGCGCTTCTCGATCCCCTGTTCTCCTCCGTAGCCTCGCTTTCCGGCGTTGGGCCCAAGCTTGCGCAGTTGCTGGCGAGCCTGCTCGGCAGGGAGGATGCCGAGGACGCGCGCGTCGTCGATCTCCTGTTTCTTGCGCCCCATCGGCTGATCGACCGTCGCAACCAGCCGGGTATCGCGCTTGCCCCGCAGGGCGCCATCGTCACTGTCACCGGCCGTGTCGACCGACACCAGCCGCCGCCTCCCGGAAAGTCGAACATGCCTTATCGCGTGTTCCTGCACGATGCGACCGGCGAACTGGCGCTGACCTTCTTCCGCGCCAAGGGTAACTGGCTGGAAAAGGCGCTGCCGATCGATGAGGAGGTCATCGTCTCCGGCAAGATCGACTGGTTCAACGGCCGCCCCTCGATGGTCCACCCCGACGTCATGATGAAGGCGAGCGAAGCGGAGAACCTTCCGCTCGTCGAGCCGGTCTATCCGCTGACGGCTGGCCTGTCGCCCAAGGTGCTGCGCAAGGCGGTGGAGCATGCGCTGGACCGCGTCCCCGACCTGCCGGAATGGGTGGATCCCGCTTTGACCGTCAAGCAGTCCTTCCCGACGCCAAGGGAAAGCTTCCGGCAGTTGCATCATCCGCGCGATGCGGCCGATGTCGATCCGCAGGCTCCTGCCCGCCGCAGGCTTGCCTATGATGAGTTCCTCGCAGGTCAGGTATCGCTGGCGCTCGTCCGCCAGCGCCTGCGCAAGGTGCCCGGCACGCCCGTCCGTCCGAGCGGCGAACTGTCGTCGAAAATATTGGCCTCCCTGCCCTTTTCCCCGACCCGCAGCCAGACGGAGGCGATTGGCGATATCCTCAAGGACATGGGCTCGGATACCAGAATGCTGCGCCTACTGCAGGGTGATGTCGGCGCAGGCAAGACGCTGGTGGCCCTGCTTGCCATGGCGGCCGTGGTCGAAAGCGGCGGACAGGCGGTGCTGATGGCCCCGACGGAAATCCTCGCGCGCCAACATTATGCGACGATCTTGAAATTCGGCGCTGCCGCAGGCCTTCGCATCGAGGTTCTGACCGGCCGCACCAAGGGCCGCGAGCGCGACGCGATCACCGAACGCATCGCCTCGGGCGAAGCCCAGATCGTCATCGGCACCCATGCGCTCTTTCAGGATACGGTCAGCTACAAGAACCTCATGCTGGCGGTGGTTGATGAACAGCATCGCTTCGGCGTGCATCAGCGCCTGCGGCTGACCGCCAAGGGCATCTCGCCCCACATGCTGGTGATGACGGCAACGCCGATCCCGCGCACGCTGGTGCTGGCCGCCTTCGGCGATATGGATGTGTCGAAGCTCACGGAGAAACCTGCCGGCCGCAAGCCGATCCAGACGGTGACCGTATCGAGCGAACGCACCGGCGAGATCGTCGACCGGCTGCGCGCCGCAATTGCCGATGGAAAAAAAGCCTACTGGATCTGCCCGTTGGTCGAGGAATCCGATGTTTCCGACCTGATGTCGGCCGAGGAGCGCCATGCGGTGCTTTCGAAAGCCATCGGCGCGCCTATCGGTCTCGTCCATGGCCGCATGGGCGGCCCGGAAAAGGATGCGGCCATGCTTGCCTTCAAGTCGGGCGAGACCCGCCTGCTGGTCGCGACCACGGTGGTCGAGGTGGGCGTCGACGTTCCCGATGCGACGATCATGGTGATCGAGCATGCCGAGCGTTTCGGTTTGGCGCAGTTGCATCAGCTCCGCGGTCGCGTTGGCCGCGGCGATGAGGCATCGACCTGCATCCTGCTCTACAAGGGACCGCTCTCGGAAAACGGCCGCGCCCGTTTGTCCGTGCTGCGCGACAGCGAGGACGGATTCCTCATAGCGGAGGAAGACCTGAAGCTGCGCGGCGAAGGCGAGTTGCTGGGTACAAGGCAATCCGGCACACCCGGCTTCAAGATCGCCAGCCTAGAGGCCCATGCCGATTTGCTCGAGATCGCCCGCAAGGACGCGAGTTATCTGCTGGAGCGCGATCCGGACCTTACCTCCGAGCGTGGCGAGGCGGTGAGGACCCTGCTCTACCTGCATCGGCGTGACGAAGCGATCAGGTTCCTGCGAGCAGGATGATGTCCTGAAAGTGTTGCAACTCAGCCATCGGGCAATTCGGTGAGATCGGGAAAAAGCAATAAGAGCCATATACGATTGGTTTAATAATGTAGGAATACAACCCATTCACTGACGTTATGAAAAAGGGCGCAGTGATGTTTCATGCATTTTTTGGATTTCGCCTCTGCATGGGAAGGCTTGCATATTTTCTGAGTACTTCGGGGCTTGCTGCCGTATCGCTCGTTCTTGTTGGGGGCATATTAAGTCTGGCTTCGACGTTCGGTTCCGAAAGTGCGAGAGGGCCTATCGCTATCGGCGTTGGCGTCGTGTTTGTGCCGCTGTTCATATGGGCTCAGTGCAACATCACCGGCATGCGCGTGCGTGACATTGGCTGGAATCCTGCGGTAATCGTCCCCCTATGGGTGTTGTTGACCTGGATTGACTACATGTTGTCTTTTCTGGTCCCGGAACTGGCCCTTCCCAATGCGCTAGCCGGCACCGTGATCGGGAAAATCCTCAGCATGCTGTTCTTGCTGACGTTGCTGTTCAAAGCGGGAAAACCGGGCGGCTATGTGGACCCGCCCGCGGATTCCGGCAAAACAACGGAAGTAAGAGCTGCGAGATATCTGCCGAATTCTGCAGGCGTCGTGCCACCCTCGCGTTTCGACAGGCAGGAGCGTCGAACGTCATTCGGTAGGCTTCCGCGATAGACGCTACTTCGGCGGAAGCGGCGCGTTCATCATGGGTACGCCGTCGGGAGCGGCAGGCTTATAGTCCGGTATCACGAGGCCGCCTGAAATCAGCAGCTTGGCACCCTCTTCCGGCGTCATATCGAGCATCTTGATCTTGTCGCGTGGCACGAACATCAGGAAACCGGCGGTCGGCACTGGCGTCGGCGGCAGAAACACGGCAATCATCTCCACTCCGTCCTCGTTCAGCTTCGCGGCGATTTCCCCTTGGGCATCGGTCGCGATGAACACGAGCGCCCACATGCCGGGACTCGGAAACTCGATCAGCCCGACCTTCTTGAAGGACGACGACTGATCCTTCAGCACGCTTTCGAAGATCTGTTTGACGCTCTTGTAGATCGTGCGCACCAGAGGCGTGCGGTGGAAGATCTGCTCTCCGAAATCAACGATGGACCGGCCAATCAGGTTTTTGCCGAGAAACCCGATCAGCGTGATGACGACCAGCGCGATCAGCAGGCCAAGCCCCGGCACCGCAAATTTCAGGTAACTTTCCGGATTGTAACGCTCGGGGATATACGGCTTCACCCAGCTGTCGGCCCAGTGAATGAAGGTCCATGTCAACCATATGGTGATGGTCACCGGCGCGCAGATAATGAGGCCGGTCAGGAAATTGTTTCTGAGCCGCGTTGCGACGGATATACGGTCGGAAATCTCGTTCATCGCTCGCTTGCGTCTATGTTGCGTCGCCGTAAAATCCGGGATGGAAGGCGACAATGCCGGAGGGTACAGGACCACGCAAGGGTAACGCCAGTAAATATTCCGGTGAAACGCCCTCCACTTTCAGGGTCGGACAGGACGCAAAGCCGAAGCGCTTGTAATAGTCGGGATAGCCGACCAGAACACAGCCTTGGGCGTCGCGCATCTTCAGGCGTTTCAGGCCCTCGTTGACAAGTGTGGAGCCAATTCCCCGTTTCTGCAGATCGGGCCTGACCGATACAGGACCAAGCCCGTACCAGCCGGTTTCTCCGCCGGCCAGCGTCACCGGTGAGAAGGCAATATGGCCGAGGATGTCGCCGCCGTCTTCGGCGACGAGGGAAATCGTCATCGCACCGGCCTGCCGCAGTCGCTCGATGATCCGCGGCTCGGTCTGGTTGCTGTAGGGCATGTCGGCGAAGGCAGCAGCGGTGACGGCCCCGATTGCGGTTTCGTCACCTGCTGCCTCGTCCCGGATGATCATTCCACGGTGACCGACTTGGCGAGGTTACGCGGCTGGTCGACGTCGGTGCCCATGAAGACCGCCGTGTGATAGGCGAGCAACTGGATCGGCAGAGCGAACACCATAGGCGAGATGATCTCCGCGACGTTGGGCAGCACGATGGTCGCCATGGTCTCAAGCTTGGAGGCCGCCGCCCCCTTCTCGTCGGTGATGAAGATGATCCGGCCGCCGCGGGCCGCCACTTCCTGCATGTTCGAAACCGTCTTCTCGAAGAAGCGGTCGTAAGGCGCAATCACGATCACCGGCATGTTTTCGTCGATCAGCGCGATCGGGCCATGCTTGAGTTCGCCGGCTGCATAGCCTTCGGCATGGATGTAAGAGATTTCCTTGAGCTTCAGCGCGCCTTCCATGGCAAGCGGGAAGCTCGTGCCACGGCCGAGATAAAGCACGTCCTTGAACTTCGACAGGTCGCGGGCGAGGCTTTCCATCTGAGGTTGGATGCTGTTCAGCACCTGGCTCATGATGCGCGGCATCTCCGACAGGCTCTTGACCAGTTGTTTCTCTTCCTCTGGCGTAATGGTGCCGCGCGCCTTGCCGGCAGCAATTGCAAGCGAGGCGAGCACGGCGAGCTGGCAGGTAAAGGCCTTGGTCGAGGCGACGCCGATTTCCGGGCCGGCGAGAATCGGGAAGATCGCATCGGATTCCCGGGCGATGGTCGATTCCTTGACGTTGACGATCGCGCCAATCTTCAGGCCTTGCTCATCGCAGTAACGCAGCGAAGCGAGCGTATCCGCGGTCTCCCCCGACTGCGAGATGAACAGCGCGGCCTGATCCTTGTAGAGCGGCATTTCGCGGTAACGGAATTCGGAGGCGACATCGATCTCGACCGGCAGCCGGGCATAACGCTCGAACCAGTACTTGCCGACGAGGCCCGAGAGATAGGCCGTGCCGCAGGCCGAAACGGCAAGCCCACGCAACGACTTGAAGTCGATGGCTGCATCAACAGGCTTTACGGTGTGGCCGTGGAAGTCGACATAGTTCGAAAGCGCGTGGGAGATCACTTCCGGCTGTTCGTAGATTTCCTTTTCCATGAAATGGCGATGGTTGCCCTTGTCGACCACGAAGGCGGTTGCCTGCGAGATCTGGTGCGGGCGCTCGACCGGATTGCCGGCGAAGTCGATGATCTCGGCGCTGTCCTTGTGCAGGATCGCGCAGTCGCCATCGACCAGATAGGCGATCTCGTTGGTGAACGGAGCGAGTGCGATGGCGTCGGAGCCGAGGAACATTTCGCCCTTTCCGAAGCCGATCGCAAGCGGAGGCCCGAAGCGAGCCGCCATGATCGTATCGGGATCGTCGGCGAACATCACCACCAGCGCATAGGCGCCCGTGACATGGTTCAGCATGGCAAGCATCGCCGCGCGGTTGTCGAGACCCTGCCGGCGATACTTGGCGATCAGCTGGGCAACGACTTCCGTGTCAGTCTGGGTGGTGAAAACCGCGCCGTCGGCGATCAGTTCGTCCTTGAGCTCGGAGAAGTTCTCGATAATGCCGTTGTGCACGACCGCGACGCCATCGACGAAATGCGGATGGGCATTGGTCTCGTTCGGCACGCCATGGGTCGCCCAGCGGGTGTGGGCGATGCCGATAGTGCCGTCGAGCGGTTCGCCGTCGAGCTTCTTTTCGAGGTTGAAAAGCTTGCCCTCGGCCCGCCGGCGATCCATCACGCCGTTGTCGATGGTTGCGACGCCGGCTGAATCGTAGCCGCGATATTCGAGCCGCTTCAGCGCATCGACCAGACGTTCTGCAACCGGCTGGTTACCGACAATACCGACAATACCGCACATAGATTTCTCCGTCTGGGTGAACTCGTGCGCCAGTCCTATCGCTTTTCGCGATTTCCGCAATTGGACCGGCGGTCACATTCGGTTTCGCTGCGTTACGCAACCGCAGCATTCAGGATTTTCCGGCGCGGGACGCCTTCAGCGCCTGATTGCGCTCGCGGATCGCCTTGGCGCGTTCCGGCTTGATTTCCTGCCGGGCGCGTCCGAGCGCCAGCGCGTCAGCCGGAACATCCTGCGTAATGACACTGCCGGAGGCGACGAACGCACCGTCACCAATGGATACGGGCGCCACCAGCGCCGAGTTGGAGCCGATGAAAGCGCGCTCTCCGATACGGGTCTCGTGCTTGTTGATGCCGTCGTAATTGCAGGTGATCGTGCCGGCCCCGATATTGGCGTCCGCGCCGATCGTCGCATCGCCGATATAGGTCAGGTGGTTAACCTTGGCGCCCTTGCCGATCTCGGCCTTCTTCACTTCGCAGAAATTGCCGACCTTTGAACCTTCCGCCAGATTGGCGCCCGGCCGCAGCCGCGCAAACGGTCCGACGGTGGCGCCGGCCGCCACATAGGCGCCCTCGATATGCGAAAAGGCATGGATGATCGCGCCCCCCTCTATCACCGCGCCGGGGCCGAAGACGACGTTCGGCTCGATTAAGGCGTCCCGTCCGATCACCGTGTCGTACGAGAGGAAAACGGTTTCCGGCGCGATCATCGAAACGCCGGAAATCATCAGTTCATGCCGGCGACGTTCCTGCCACAGGCGTTCGATGGCAGCGAGTTCCGCACGATTGTTGCAGCCTGTCAGTTCGGCCTCCGGCGCGTCGACGGCGACCGCGCGGCCGCCGAGCGAGCGGGCGATTTCCACGAGATCCGTCAGGTAGTATTCCCCTTTGACGTTGGCATTGCCGATCCGCGAAAGAAGATCGAGCGCCTTCTTGCCGTCGATCGCCATCAGGCCGCTGTTGCACCAGGTGACGGCGCGCTCTTCATCGCTCGCATCCTTTTCCTCGCGGATGGCGACGAGTTCGCCATTCTCGACGAGCAGACGTCCGTAGCCGGTCGGCTTTTCGGTGTGGAAGCCGATGACGGCGACATCGTTGCCCTTCGCCAGCGCTTGCCGCGCGGCGATCAGCGGTCCAGCGGTGATCAGCGGCACATCACCATAGGCGACGAGGATATCGTCATAACCGCGGGCAATCGCCTCGCGCGCCGCGAGAACCGCATGACCGGTGCCGAGCCGTTCCGTCTGCACGAAGGGTGTGACGTCGATGCCTTCGACGCTGGCGGCCTTTGCGACCTTTTCCGCATCGCGGCCTACCACCAGGGCGACATCCGATATGCCCGAAGTCGCGATGATGGCCATCACATGGGCGATCATCGGCCGTCCGGCGACCGGATGCAGCACCTTCGACATGGAGGACTTCATGCGGGTGCTTTCGCCTGCGGCGAGGATGACGGCGAGACAGCTGCGGCTCATGATTGCTCCGGCGTGGTTCCGATTCAGGAAATTGTTGTTCGGCCCGGTACATAGCAGCAACGCTTCACCGGAACAAAGAACAAAAAGGGCGCCGCAGGACGGCGCCCTTTTCAAAAATCATTGCGGCCTGAAATTATTGCGGCAGCTTGTCGTCCACGCCTTCGACATAGAAGTTCATGCCGAGCAGTGTGCCGTCGTCAGCCTTCTCGCCTTCCTTCAGCCACGGCGTGCCGTCCTGCTTGTTGACCGGGCCGGTGAACGGATGCAGCTCACCCGACTTGATCTTGGCTTCGGTCGCTTCGGCAAGCGCCTTCACGTCGTCAGGCATGTTGGTGTAGGGGGCCATGGTCAGGATGCCGTCTTTCAGGCCGTCCCAGCTCTGCTGCGACTTCCAGGTGCCGTCGAGAAGCGCCTGCGTGCGCTTGATGTAATAGGCGCCCCAGGTGTCCTTGATCGCGGTCAGCTGGGTATTCGGACCGGCGGCGATCATGTCGGAAGCCTGGCCGAAGGCCTTGATGCCGCGCTCCTGTGCGACCTGCATCGGAGCGGTGGTGTCGGTATGCTGGGTGAGGATGTCGACGCCCTGGTCGATGAGAGCCTTGGCGGCGTCTGCTTCCTTGCCCGGGTCGAACCATGTGTTGGCCCAGATGACCTTCATCTTGAAGTTCGGGTTGACCGACTTCGCGCCGAGTTCGAAGGCGTTGATGCCCATGACCACTTCCGGAATCGGGAAGGAGGCGATGTAGCCTGCGAGGCCCTTCTGCGACATCTTGCCGGCGATCACGCCCTGGATGTAGCGGCCTTCATAGAAACGCGAGTTGTAGGTGGCGACGTTGTCGGCGGTCTTGAAGCCGGTCGCGTGCTCGAACTTCACGTCGGGGAACTTCGCGGCAACCTTGATGGTCGCGTCCATGAAGCCGAAGGACGTGGTGAAGATCAGCTTGCAGTCCGAACGGGCGAGACGCTCGATGGCGCGCTCGGCATCCGGGCCTTCCGGCACGCTTTCGAGGAAAGGCGTGTCGATCTTGTCGCCGAAGTGAGCCTGAAGCTCCTGCCGGGCGATGTCATGGGCCTGCGTCCAGCCGCCGTCGGTCTTGGTGCCGACATAGACGAAGCAGACCTTGGTCTTGTCTTCTGCTGCGGCAGTGCCGGCGAGACCGCCGAGCGCGGCTGTCGTGGCAGCCAGTGCCAAAAACAGTTTCTTCATGATAACCCCTATCCTGGTTTGTTGATTTTGTTGAGCTTTATCTATCCGGCACGAAGGGCTTGCCCAGCGAGGCCGGTGTGTTGATCAGCGTCGTGCGCCGATTATGGGAAATTATGATCAGGACGACAATGGTCGCGGCATAGGGCAGCGCAGAGAGAAACTGCGAGGGTAAACCAATGCCGAATGCCTGAGCGTGCAATTGGCCGATGGTGACGGCGCCGAAGAGATAGCCGCCGGCCAGCACCCGCCACGGACGCCACGATGCGAAAACCACCAGCGCCAGCGCGATCCAGCCGCGTCCCGCGGACATGTTCTCCACCCATTGCGGCGTGTAGACGAGCGACAGTTGCGCGCCCGCCAGACCCGCACAGGCGCCGCCGAACATGACGGCGAGATAGCGAGTGCGGATCACATGGATGCCGAGCGTATGCGCCGAGGCGTGATTGTCGCCGATGGCGCGCAGCTTGAGCCCTGCGCGCGTCGCAAACAGGAACCAGTTGACCCCGATGACCAGCAGGATCGACAGGTAGAAGATCAGGTCCTGCTTGAACAGCAGCGGCCCGAGGAACGGAATGTCGGCAAGCAGCGGAATGATGATCGGCTGCAGCTTGATACCCGGCACGCCGACGAAACTCTCGCCCAGCATGCCCGATACGCCGAGGCCTAGAATGGTCAACGCAAGACCGGTCGCAACCTGATTGGCGACCAGCGTCAGCGTCAGGAAACCGAAGAGCAGCGAGAAGGCAGCACCCGAAACGATGCCGGCGACAATGCCGAGAAACGGCGAGCCGGTCGTGTGGGAGGCAGCGAAGGCACAGACCGCGCCGATGATCATCATGCCCTCGACGCCGAGGTTGAGCACGCCCGAGCGTTCGGTGACGAGTTCGCCGAGCGCGGCGATGACCAGCGGCGTGGAGGCGGTGATGATGGTAAGGAGGATGGCTTCCAGAATCATCATGCACCTTTGCCGAGCGCGGACCGGACCTTGGAGGTCACGATCCGGATCTTGTAGTGGATCAGCGTGTCACAGGAGAGCACGAAGAACAGCAGCAGCCCCTGAAAGACGCGGGTGACCTTGTCGGACACCCCGATCGAAAGCTGCGCGCCCTCGCCGCCGAGATAGGTCAGCGCCAGCACGAGGCCGGCAGCGATGATGCCGAGCGGATTGAGCCTTCCGAGAAAGGCGACGATGATCGCCGTGAAGCCATAGCCCGGCGAAATCGACGGCTGCAGATGTCCGATGGAGCCTGAGACCTCGGAAATCCCGGCAAGGCCGGCGAAGGCGCCCGAAAGCAGCATCGAGAACCACACCATGCCGCGGGACGAGAACCCGGCGAAGCGCCCTGCCCGTTCCGACTGGCCGAGCACCACGACCTGAAAACCCTTCAGCGTGTAGCGCATCATGAACCAGATGCCGACGGCGGCAATGATGGCGAAGGCAAAGCCCCAATGGGCACGACCGGAGGCCAGCATTTCCGGCAGCACGGCTTCCGTCACGAAGCTCCGGCTCTGGGGAAAGTTGTAGCCCTGCGGGTCACGCCATGCGCCGCGCACCAGCCAGTCAAGGAAGAGCTGCGCGATATAGACCAGCATCAGGCTGGTCAGGATCTCGTTGGTGTTGAAGCGGGTTTTCAGCAGCGCCGGAATAGCCGCGTAAAGTGCGCCGCCAAGCGCACCCATCACCATCATCAGCGGCAGCAGCAGCGGCGAATGCCATTCGTAGAAGACGACCGGCAGGAACGAACCGGTGATCGCGCCGATGGTGAACTGCCCTTCCGCGCCGATATTCCAGTTATTCGAGCGATAACAGATCGATAGCCCCACCGCGATCAGGATCAGCGGTCCGGCCTTGATCGCAAGCTCGTGCAGCGACCACACCTCGAGCAGCGGCTCGATGAAGAAACTGTAGAGCGCCGATACCGGGTCCTTGCCCAGCAGCGCAAACATCACGCCTCCGAAGAACACCGTCAGCGCCAGCGCCAGAAGTGGCGAAACGACGGCGAACAGACCCGACATGCGGGCGCGCTTTTCGAGTTCAATGCGCATCGGCAGTCTCCAGCCCGTGCATGCCGCCCATCAGCAGGCCGATCTTTTCGCGTGTCATCGTTGCCGCCGGATAGGCGTCGGAGAGCTTGCCCTCGGAAATCGCGGCAATGCTGGTCGCCACCTCGAAGATCTCGTCGAGATCCTGGCTGATCACCACCACGGCCGAGCCTGAACGGGCGAGATTGACGAGCGCCTGCCGGATACGGCTTGCTGCCCCTGCATCCACGCCCCAGGTCGGCTGGTTCACCACCATCACGGCCGGTTGACGATCGAGTTCGCGCCCGACGATGAATTTCTGCAGGTTGCCGCCCGAGAGCGAACCGGCGGCCGGATCGTCGCCGCTCTTTCGCACATCCATCGCCTCGGAAATCCGCTGTGCCGCCTTGCGAATGGTATCGTACCGAATGAGCTTGAGTGCCCCACCGGCAAGAAATGCCTTGGCGTCGGAACGATTGCGGGCAAGCAGCAGGTTGTCGGAAAGCGACAGGGCCGGAACTGCCGCATGGCCGTGCCGCTCTTCCGGCACGAAGCCGGCGCCCATCAGCCTTCGGGCCGAGATACCGAGACGGCCGACAGCCCGGTCGCGAATACGGACCGATTCATTGTCATCGACTGTATGCTCGCCCGAAAGTGCATCAAAAAGCTCGCCCTGGCCGTTACCCGCGACACCCGCGATCGCCAGCACTTCGCCGGCCTTCACGCGCAGCGACACATCCTTGAGCGACATGGCAAACGGTGTGCGCGCGCTGACCGAAAGATGGCGCGTTTCCAGAAGCACTTCGCCGGTCGAGACGTCGTCGTCGCGATGGACGCCTGCGACCTCCGAGCCCACCATCATACGGGCGAGCGAGGCCGGCGTCTCCGAGCGAGGATCGCACTGACCCGTGACCTTGCCGTGGCGCAGAACCGTGGCGCGATCGCAGATGCGCTGAACCTCTTCCAGCCTGTGACTGATATAGAGTACCGAACGTCCCTCGGCTTTCAGCTTGAACAGCGTTTCGAACAGCCGGTCGGCTTCCTGCGGGGTCAGAACCGAGGTCGGTTCGTCGAGAATGATCAGACGAGGGTTTTGCAGGAGCGCGCGCACGATCTCGATGCGCTGGCGTTCGCCCACCGAAAGATCGGCCACATGCGCATCGGGATCGAGCGGCAGTCCGTAAGCCTTCGAAAGCTCAGCGGCCTTTTTGGAGATTTCGGAGATCGACACGGCTTCATCGAGCGCAAGCGCGATGTTTTCGGCAACCGTCAGCGCTTCGAACAGCGAAAAATGCTGGAAGACCATGCCGACGCCGAGCTTGCGGGCGGCAGCCGGCGACGGGATGGAGACCTGCTCGCCCTGCCATGAAATCGTGCCGGCGGATGGCGCCAGAATTCCGAACAGCATCTTGACGAGTGTCGATTTGCCAGCGCCGTTTTCGCCGAGCAGCGCATGGATCTCTCCATGGCCAATATCGAGGTCGATGCCGTTACAGGCGGTGAAACTGCCGAACAGCTTCGTAAGCCCCTGCACGGCAAGAAGCGAACCGGCCGCCTTCATGTCGGTATTCGACACGTGTCCCCCTCGGTCATTTTGCCCCGGATCTTGTCCCTTGTCCGGATCCATATCGTCATATTGATAACGCGTTTGCGGCGTCGGGCAACTGATATCGCAGACTTTTTACGTTTTTTTGCACTGCATTATCGATGCTTGACGCCGCGGCTTCCGAGGGAGGGGAAGAACTGCAGCACGCCGCCGATGCAATAGAGGTAGAGGCCGGAAACGGAAAAGGCGACCTTGAGCCAGAGCGGAGTGTGGAAATGCAGGAGAAGTGCGTAGATGCCGAGAGCGCTCCAAACCAGGAACATCCCGAGATTGAGCGGCCGCAGCCGCTCCACGCGCACCGGATGCAGGAAGTGGATCGGCAGGAAGGTCAGGACGACGGAGATCGTCACGATGATCAGCGCCGTGTTGGCGTCCGCATCGATGACGAACAGCGTGAAGACAAGCATGTTCCAGACGACCGGGAAGCCTGAGAAGAAATATTCATCAGTCTTCATGCCGGTATCCGCATAGTAGATCGCGCTTGAAACCACGATCATGCCGGCCGCGACGAAGGACCAGGGCTCGCCGATCATGCCGCTCTGATAGAGCGCGAAGGCCGGCAGCAGAACATAGGTTACGTAGTCGATGATGTTGTCCAGCGTGTCGCCGGACCAGTTCGGAAGCACTTCCTTGACCCGGACCTTGCGGGCGATCGGCCCGTCGATACCATCGACGAGAAGAGCGAGGCCGAGCCACCAGAACATGTCGACGAAGCGAAGTTCTGCAGCGGCGACCACGCCGAGGAAGGCAAGGAACGAGCCCGAGGCTGTCAGGATGTGAACGGAGAAGGCCCGGATTTCCGCATAAGGAACCCGCCGGTAATTGAAGATTTTCATGTTCGCCGTGTCGCCCCCTTCAGACTGCGCATCGGTATCTAATGAAATCAGCGGTTTTGCAACCGGGAGCGCGCTGCGTCCTGTGTTTTGTCAATTTTTCCCGCCTCCCGGAAGGCTGAGCCATGCGCCAAATCGGCCCATGGATTTCGCCGCCGCCTCGGGCTAAAATGCAGGACGGAAGAATTGGATGCATGACATGACACATTTCGATATCGCCGTGGTCGGCGGAGGCTTGGCCGGTTCCGTTGCAGCAATCGCTCTCGCGCGGGCCGGAAGGAACATTGCCCTGATCGCCCCGAAGGCGGCGACGAACGATGGCCGTACGACCGCTCTGATGGACCAGTCGATCCGCATGATGGAGCGGCTGGGCCTCTGGGAGGCGATCCGCCCTCATGCCGCCGCCCTTTCGACCATGCAGATCATCGATGGCACCAAGCGTCTCCTGCGCGCGCCAACCGTTGCCTTCCGCAGCGCGGAAATTGGGCTTGACGCCTTCGGATACAATATCCCCAACACCGCGCTGAATGACGTGCTGCGCAAGGCCGTTGAAGCCGAGACGCGGATCACGGTGTTCGGCGCAGTCGCAGAAGATATTGCGTTGGATGACAACAAGGTCAGGATCACGCTTTCAGGCGGCGAGGAACTGGAAGCCGATTTCGTCATCGGCGCCGATGGCCGCAAGTCGAAGACGCGCGAAACCGCTGGTGTCGGTGTCCGCACATGGTCCTATCCGCAGACGGCTGTGGTGCTGAACTTCGCCCATACGCTGCCACACCAGAACGTATCCACCGAATTCCATGGAGAGAGCGGGCCGTTTACGCAGGTTCCCCTGCCCGGCCAGCGTTCCAGCCTCGTCTGGGTGGTCGAGCCTAAGGAGGCAGAGCGTCTGCTCGGGCTCTCCCTTGCAGAGCTTTCCCAGGCCGTCGAAACCCGCATGCAGTCCATGTTGGGCAAGGTCACCGTCGAGGAAGGCGTTCAGGCCTGGCCGCTGTCGGGCATGACCGCCAATCGGTATGGCAAGGGCCGGGCCGCCTTCATCGGCGAAGCAGGCCATGCCTTCCCGCCGATCGGCGCACAGGGCCTGAACCTCAGCCTCCGCGATATCGCCACGCTCGAGGATATCCTGACGGACCGTTCGGGCAGCCCCATCGATGCCCGCGCCGGCGACCGTTTCGACGGACGTCGCAAGCTCGATGTCCTGTCGCGCACCGCAAGCGTCGATCTGTTGAACCGCTCGCTTTTGTCCAGCCTGCTGCCGGTTCAGATGCTGCGCGCAACCGGCCTGCAGATTCTTGCAAGCTTCGCGCCGCTCAGAAATCTGGTGATGCACGAAGGCGTCGCACCCGGCCACAGCCTCAGCGCCTTCCCCAGGTTTCTAAGGGAAAAGATCCGGCGGTAACGCACCGGACTTGATCGCGTAGAGCAGACCGGAAACTGAAAGCACAGAGATAAGTGTGGTGATCAGGATCGTCGCCGATGCCCGCTCCTGCCACACGCCATATTGCTGGCCGATGACGAAGACATTCGTTGCCGTCGGCAGCGATGCGAGCAGCACGGCGGTATAGACCCACAGCGGATCGAAATTGCCGGCAAGGCTCAGCACCACATAGACGACGAGCGGATGAAGCACGAGCTTGATCGGCACGATATAGCCAAGCTCGACCGGAACACGATTCAGCGGCCGCAGCGCCAGCGTCACGCCCATCGCGAAAAGCGCACAGGGAGCGGCTGCCTGCGCCAGATAGTCGATCAGCCTCTGCAGGGCGACCGGCGGTTCGAACGATAATGCCGCGGCGAGAAAACCGACGGCCGTCGCGATGATGAAGGGATGGTAGGCAATCCTTTTCGCCACATCGAGCGCCACCCGCCCCGGCCGCCGTTCCTCTCCGCCGGCAAAGGCCATCAGTGCGGGTGCCGCCGTGAAATGGGCGGCATTCTCGAAGCAGAAGATCAGCGCCACCGGCACTGCCGCCGCCTCCCCGAAGGCAAGCAGGGCAAGACCGGGACCCATGTAGCCGATATTGCCGTAGGCTCCGGCAAGCGCCTGCATCGTGCAGTCCGCGGTGCTATTGCCACGTATCAGGCGGCCGATCAGGAAAACCAGCAGGAATATCCCATACGTCGCGGCCATCGCGGCGGCGATGAAATCGATGCGGGTCAGTTCGGAAAGCGGCGTGCGTGACACGAGCTTGAAGAACAGAGCCGGCAAGGAGACATAGATGACGAAGAAGTTGAGCCAGCCGAGCGCACTGGCTTCATGCTTCGACAGCTTTCCGGAAATATAGCCGATCAGGATCAGCCCGAAGAAGGGCAGAACCAGCGCAATGATGTCCCCCATGGCCGCCTCTCCTCAAGATTCCGGCCGGTCGCATGCGACCTATATTTTTGGCTTAGCCGATTTGGGAGAGGATTGGAAAGGTCTGCTGGAACCAGATCGCCAGATTGGAGACGAAGCCGAACATGAAGGCGAGGCCGGTCAGCACGAGCAGAGCGCCCATCGCCTTTTCGACGAGGCCGAGATGACGGCGGAAACGGGCAAGAAAGCGCATGAACGCGCCGGAAAAGGCTGCCGCAATCCAGAACGGTACGGCAAGGCCGAGCGAATAGATGGCGAGCAGGAAGGCTCCCTCGCCCACGGTATCGCGCGAAGCGGCAACGCCGAGGATTGCGCCGAGAACCGGCCCGATGCAGGGCGTCCAGCCGAAGGCGAAGGCAAGGCCCATGATATAGGCGCCCGAAAGGGTCGCCGGCTTGCCGCCGCTGGAAAAGCGCATTTCGCTCGACAGGAACCCTATCCGGAAAAGGCCGAGGAAGTTGAAGCCCATGACGATGATGATCAGGCCGCCGATTTTCGAAAGGAGATCGAGATGCTGCCGCAGCATCGTGCCTATGGTGGAAGCCCCCGCTCCGAGCGCGACGAATACGGTTGCGAAGCCGAGCGTGAAGATGAAGGCGGAAAGCATCACCGCGCGGCGTGCGCGGGCATTGCCTCCGGCGGTTGCGCCGGTCCGGAACTGGTCGACCGAAATGCCCGCCATGTAACAGAGATAGGGCGGCACCAGAGGCAGAACGCAGGGAGAGAGAAACGAAAGCGCACCGGCCAACAAGGCGCTGATGAAAGAGATCTCGGCTATGGACACGAAAGGCGGCTCCGCTTCGGGCTATTTCGGCTCTTCCTAACGCCGGTGCGAGCCTCTTGCCAATCACCTTTGCGTTCGCTGCGACAATGATGCATTTTAGCGCTTGATGGCGCGATTTTTCGGGTTGACCCGGCGGGGCCGCCTGCATATGTTCCGCCCACTTCCGCAGGCCCTTGAAAATCCTGCCTGGGAGAGCGTAGCTCAGCCGGTAGAGCAACTGACTTTTAATCAGTAGGTCCAGGGTTCGAATCCCTGCGCTCTCACCACTTTTGAATGTTTCCACTTCGTTTTTTTGACGGTTGTCAGGTGCAATCCTTGACGTGTCCGGATTCGGCGGATTATCGAAATCTATCGATGGTCTTTTCGGTCAGGCAACAATCTTGGGCATCCATACCAAACTCGGGCGTGTCGCGCGCCCTGCAGGTGTTCATCGCCGTTTCCCTTGGTCCGTCCTGTTTAATTCGAAACCAACCGCTGACCACTGCGTCTGGCATAAATGCGCTGCCCCCTTCTGGCCCCGAAAGACTGTCGACGGTCGGCGCACCTCCATCGTGGGACAGACATGGAGACGCTTTGACGGCACGCGCTGGCTCTATCGGCGCACGGATCGTGATCTGGGCGACTTCGTGGATGAGTGGCCCTAAAAGCACGCCCGCCTGTACCTTTTGGTGAATGCGCGATTCCTGTCCGGAGGTGCCACGATGCGCCCTTCTGCAGGCGCAATCACCCGGTAAGCTACAGGCTGAAACAATTTGTCACCGTTAACATGCTTGCAAGCATATTCAATTAAAACTATCTGCTTTATCGGTTTCACTCGACATAAGGTGGAATCTCTCGTCCCGCTACATCATGGATTTCCGGTATGCTCACCAAGAAAGGCAAGTACGGGCTGAAGGCGCTGGTTGACCTTGCGCAGCTTGCGCCAGGCGAAACGGCCTTCGTGACCGAGATTGCCACCCGTAACAACATTCCGAAGAAGTTTCTCGACACCATTCTTCTGGAATTGCGGAACAATGGCATGCTTCGCTCCAAGAAGGGTCCGAACGGTGGCTACTCCCTGTCCAAGCCGGCGAGCGAAATCATGATCGGTCAGGTCATCCGTGCGCTGGATGGTCCGCTGGCGCCGATCCGTTGTGCCAGTCGCACGGCGTTCGAGGCCTGCGACGATTGTTCCGACCCCGTCGGCTGTCAGGTGCGTCTGTCGATGACCGAAGTACGCGATGCGATCGCTTCGATCCTCGACAACATGACGCTCGAACAGTTCGTCAGCCGCAAGGGCAGCGACATCGAGGACGGCGTGCTCTCCGTCTGACATCGCTTGCGCGCTACACGCTTCTGCCCGATCTGTCGGCCAGATAGCTCCGGCCGATGGCGAGGATTTCATTGAGCGCCTCTGTCTGCCGGTCTCCGACAGTCCCGCGGGTTGCGACGAACTCCAGAATGGAGGCTTGTCGACACGCCTCCCCGATCGTCTGGGCAGCCGGATTGACCTGCGCGATATCGAAGGCTGTTCCGCATGTATGTGTCAGCGCCGAGAGCGTGGTAGTCTGTACCAGCAACTGTCCGATTGCGCTTTCCCGGTCCGCATCGACGATAACACTCTCCCGGTTCCATTGCTGCTGTCGCGAAAACTCGGCAATCGAACGTTCGGTCTCCCCGAGCGTGATCGACGCGAGAAGCAGTCGGTTCAGAGCGGCCGAGAGCCTGACTGCGTCGCGTCCGAGCGCAAGTACGCTGTCGCTATGAACGTGTTCGCTGTCGAAGAGAATTCTGGCCGGTCCCGCATTGGAGGATCGCTCGATAGCCCGACCGGGGCTTGCCGGTATCAGCAGCGCGGTGTCGTCCGTCGGCGAGCGGCGGTTGATCACCAGCCATTCCGCCTGCGGCACGCACAGGCATTCGACCTCGCCCGACAGCGCGTAACCTATTCCGTCCGGCAGCAGTTGCAGCACCTCGCTGGACTGCACGAAGCAGAATCGCTCACCGGCGGCTGCCCTTGCGAAGGCTGCACGGCGCTGTTCCTCCGTGCCCCCGTTGCGCAGCAACTCGAGCGACGACAGGTGCAGGGTCAGCATGCTTGCGGCAAGCGGCGTGTGCTGCGCGAGCACTGCCACGATCTGGCTCAGCACCACGTTCGATACGTCTGCGCCGCCGAAATCCGAGGGAATCGAAACGGCGAGTAGCCCCGAACGCGAAAGTGCTTCCGATAGGGCGCCGTTCTGCACCCCGGCAAGTGAGATGGCCAAGTCTTTGGAAACCGCGAGCGCTTCCTCCTCGGTGGTGATTCGGATCGGTGCCGTGCGCTGGCGCTCGTTCAAATGTGTAATCGTGCCCATGGCTCTTCCTCCTGTTCACGAATGGACACGGTCAGGCAGCATAGGCCGGCGATGGGCCGCAGAAAGATCTCCGCCATTGACCGGTAAACATCACTTTGCCGAACTCATCGGCTCTGCCAGATGCAGAGGCGTGGGCCAGTCGAGGGTCATATATCGGAGACGGTGCATCGAGATCGGTTCCCGAACCGGAATACGCATGCAGCATTCTGCGGTGCTTTTCGCAGGAAAGGCTCAGGACAATATCGAGTTCCATGCCGGCATCCCCTGTTTGATATTCTTGTGAGCGGACCGAAGTGTCACGATAAAACACACTTTAGTCAACATTTTCGATAAACTCACTGAATTACAAGCGAATCTGGCGCTGGCACCTGTCTCTGTCAGTCGCCAATCCTGATGTATCGTCCGTCCCGATAGGCGAGCGAAGCGCCGCCGCGGGTACGGATGGCCACGACCTTTCCAATCACGATAACGTGGCTATGTCGTTCCAGAGTCTCCTCCACCTGGCAGTCGATCGCAGCCGCTGCATTTTCCAGAACAGGTGCGCCGCTGGCAAGGAGCGTCCATTCCGCCCCACGGTAACGGTCAGGGCCTTTCAGTCCGCCCCGCCCGGCAAACTGGTTGGCGATGACCTCGTGCCCGGCGCCGATGATGTTGACACAGAAATGTCCGTAGCGCTCGACCACGGGCCATGTCGATGATGTGCGGTTCAGCGAAACCAGCATGCGCGGAGGCTCCACGGAAAGCACGGAGGCCGAGGTAACAGTCGCGCCGGTGCGCGCTTCGCCTTCTCCGGCCGTGATGATGGTGACCCCGCCGGCCAGCTGCCGGAGAGCTGCCTTGAGGCTATCGGCATCAGCAGGCCGGTCGACGGCCAGGCTTGCCGGTCCATCAACAGTTTCAAGCGAGCGAAATGCCAGGGAAGAAGGCTGTGTGGTCATCGTCTGCGGTCCCGTTGTCATCAAGATCCTTGGTGTAGCCAACACATAACCAGATGAAGGCATGGAACCGTAGACATCCATTTTCATTATCGATATATTTAGTAGAAAATATGTTCCCGGAATGGATCTGGGCCGTTCAACGCCCGGATCGAGAACCCAGAGGAGAACGGCATGCTGAGGATATCGATACCCTTGCAGCAGAAGGCTTTCCAGGTTTCCGGCACATGCCGTGTCGCGATCATCGGCGGCGGCTTCTCCGGCGCTTCTCTTGCAAGACAGCTCGCCTTGCATGGCGGGCTTGCCTCCGGTGACATCATCGTCTTCGAACCCAGGGAAACACTGGGGGCCGGCGTTGCCTATGATACGGCCGATCCGGCGCTGCGGCTCAACGTCGCCGCGCACCGCATGCGCGCCCTGCCCGAGGATCCCGCCGCATTCATCGACTGGCTGGGCGCGAGCGGTCGTCTCGCGACCGATCCCGATTCGGCGCGGGGCGACGCGATCTATGCCCGGCGCGGGGATTTCGGCGCCTTCATGCAGCAAGTGATGCAGCCTCTTCTCGAGGAGGAGAAGGTCGTGCATGTTCGCGAGCGGGTGGAGCATGTCAAACGCCATGGCGGTCTCTGGTTGGTCCAGGGAGAAAGCTCGACCGTCTATCTCGCCGATATCGTCGTCATCGCCACCAGCCACCCCGCCCCACGAGCGCCGGCGCCCCTTGCCCTCGCCCTGAACGGCCATCCCCGTTTCATCACCGATCCCTCGCGGCCGGGAGCGCTCGACCCGATCATGCCCGACGACCGTGTCTTCGTCGCCGGAGCAGGCCTGACCGCGCTCGACATCGTCGCTTCCCGCATCGCCCGCGGTCATGCCGGTGCGACGACGATCTTTTCCCGTTCCGGTCTTCTGCCGCGGGAGCAGGATATTGCCAGCCCCGCCCCGTTCGGTGATTTCACCACCAGCCCGGCGGTTACCGCGCGCATGCTTCTGCGGCAGGTCCGGGCGTGCCTGGCATCGGCAAACGAAGCGGGACTGCCCTGGCAGAGCGTCTTCGATGCGCTGCGTCAGCAGGGACAGACGATCTGGCGCAATCTGCCGCTCAACGAACAGAAGCGTTTCCTGCGGCATCTGCGCCGGCGTTTCGAAACCCATCGCTACCGCATGCCGCCGCAGAATGCCGAGGTCATGCAAAGGGAACTGGCGACGGGGCGGCTTCGCCTGCGGGCGGGTCACATCTGTCGTGTCGAGCGGATCGCTCATCGCCTGCAACTCGATCTGATTCTGAAACCCGAAGGTATTGTCGAGCGATGCAGCTTCGACTGGGTGATTGCAGCCACAGGGCCGGATCATGCCTCGGTACTGAAATCCCAGCCCTGGCTGTCCGAGTTGGAGCGAAACGGCTTCGTCATCGCGGATCGGCATGGCGTCGGCATTGCCTGTGACGAGGCGAGCCGCGCCGTTGATCGAGACGGTCAGGCGGTCGACAATCTCTTCGTCGCCGGTCCCCTCGCCCGCGGTCTTTTCGGAGAATTGACGGGAGTACCGGAGATCGCCCAGCAGACGAAGGCTATTGCCGAGAGTATCGGCGCGCAGGAGGCGCGCTCCGTCGTCGGCCGGTTCCTCGGCTGACGACTGACTGATCCTCCCGCAAGGCCCACGGTCTCAGCCCTCGCCGAGAATGGCGTCCAGCAATTGCCGCTCGATAGCCGCAAGCTCCGGATCGCCGTGATTGCGCGGATGTTGCGCCGGAATGTCGAGGTCAAGCGCGATCCGGCCCTGATCCAGCACGATCACGCGGTCCGCGAGGTTGACCGCTTCGCTGACGTCATGGGTCACCAGAACGGCGGTGAAACCGAGTTCCTTCCATACGCGGCCGATAAGCTGCTGCATGGTGATGCGTGTCAGTGCATCGAGTGCACCAAGCGGTTCGTCGAGCACCAGAAGACCGGGATGACTGACGAGTGCGCGGGCGAGAGCAACGCGCTGGCGCTGGCCTCCCGAGAGCTTCGCCGGCCATTCGCCCGCCTTTTCCGCAAGCTGCACGTCGCGCAGGGCTTCGCGCGATTCCCGTAATGCGACCTCGCGGGAAACCCCCTCTCCCAGACCGACGACAACATTGTCGATCACGCTCGCCCATGGCAGCAGCCGGGGCTCCTGAAAGACGATGCGGGCATTGGCGCTTGCGCCGTCATTGACAGTGTCGCGGAACGAAATCGTCCCCGCGCTCGGTTGATCGAGCCCGACCAGCAGGCGCAGCAGCGTACTCTTGCCACAGCCGCTTTTGCCGACGATGGCGAGGAACTGGCCAGCCGGCACGTCGAGATCGATGCTGCGCAGCACGTGATTGGAGCCGAAGCGCTTGTCGACATGACTGAGCGAGAGTGCAACGGGACCGGAAGCCTCAGCAGGAGCGGCCGGGCCGGTTTCCGCTTCCTGCAGTTCGGCAAGGTCGTGGGGATTGTGACGGAGGTGGGCGACGTAGCGGTTCATCTCGGCATCCTCATTTCTGATAGACCGGGTTCCAGGAGAGCGTGCGCCGCTCCAGACTGCGGGCGATGACGTCGGCAAGCTTGCCCAGCGCCGCGTAGATCAACAGTGCGAGCACCACGACATCCGTCATCATGAATTCGCGCGCCTCGTTTGCCATATGGCCGATGCCGGAGGACGCAGCGATCGATTCCGACACGATCAGGGTCAGCCACATGATGCCGAGCGCATAGCGCAGGCCGACGAAGATCGAGGGTAGCGCACCCGGCAGGATCACCTTGCGAAACAGCGTCCAGCCGCTCATGCCGTAGATCCGGCCCATTTCCAGAAGGTCCCTGTCCACATTGCGTACCCCGTGGAACGTATTGAGATAGATCGGGAAAAGAACGCCGAGCGACGTGAGGAACAGCTTGGATTCCTCGCCGATCCCGAACCACAGGATGACGAGCGGGATCATCGCCAGATGGGGAATGGTGCGCAGCATCTGCAGTGTCGTATCGGTCAGTTGTTCCGAAAGCTTCGACACGCCATTGGCAATGCCGAGCGCCAGCCCGATGCTGCCGCCGACGATGAGGCCGGCAAGCGCGCGACCGCCGGATACGGCGATGTCGCGCAGCAGTTCACCGCTCGAAAGCTGGTCGATGAAGGCGATTATCACGTCGCTCGGAGCCGGCATGATCCGGGCCGAGATCCAGCCGACGGAGGAGAGCAGCTGCCAGATGGCGATCACGCCTGCCGGAAGCAGATAGGGCACGAACCCGCTGAAGCTGAAACGCGGACGCCACCGGGGACGCCAAGCGCCGAACCCTTGGGCCGAACGACTGGCGGCCGGTCTCTCCGTTGGAATGTCATATACCGTCATGGGAGCGCTCTCCTTGGATGGGAAAAAGGCCGCGAGGTGAACTCGCGGCCAAAAGAGGTGCCAGCCGGATCAGGAGCCGGACACCACCTTGAGATTGCCGCCATGGCCGCCGCCGCCGAACACCTGGCGTTCGCCGAAGGAAGAGCGGATCTGGTTGCGCGGTCCGGCAAGGCCGATTTCCGGGAACAGCAGCTCGGCGACCGTGTAGGCTTCCTCGAGATGCGGATAGCCCGAAGCCACGATCGTATCGATGCCGAGCTCCTGATATTCGCGCAGCCGAGCGGCAACCGTCTTGGGCGAGCCGACCAGTGCCGTGCCGGCGCCGGAGCGCACGAGACCGATACCGGCCCAGAGGTTCGGAGAAACCTCGAGCTTGTCGCGGCGGCCGTTATGCAGGGCGACCATGCGCGCCTGCCCGACTGAATCGGAGTTCTTGGCAAAGCCTTCCTGAGCCGCTGCAATCGTTTCGTCGGAAAGCTTGGAGATCAGCTTGTCGGCTGCTGCCCATGCTTCGTCGTCGGTTTCGCGGACGATGAAATGCAGACGGATGCCGAAGGAAACTTCCCTGCCCTTCGCCGCAGCCGCCTTGCGAACGGCGGCGATCTTTTCGGCGACCTGCGCCGGCGGTTCGCCCCAGGTCAGGTACTTCTCGACGTGAGCGCCGGCGAACTTGATGGCCGCATCGGAAGAGCCGCCGAAATAGAGCGGCGGGCGCGGCTCCTGCACCGGCGGAAAACCGATCTGCGCATTGAGCGCCTTGATGTATTTGCCGTCCAGATTGGCCTTGCCTGTTTCGAGCAGCGAGTTGAACACCTGGAAGAATTCTTCCGCATGGTCGTAACGTTCGTCATGCGGCAGGAAGATGCCGTCGCCGGCGAGTTCCTGCGCGCTGCCGCCAACCACGATGTTCAGGAGCAGGCGACCGTTGGAAACGCGGTCGAGGGTCGAGGCAAGGCGTGCGTAATAGGCCGGCGATGCCGTGCCGGGGCGGATGGCCACGAGGAATTTCAGCTTTTCGGTATAGGCAGCCAGATTGCCGGCAAGCACGAAGGATTCCTCGCAGGCGACGCCGGTCGGGATCAGCACCCCGGAATAACCGAGGCGGTCGACCGCCGTCGCGAGCTCGCGGAAGTAACCGGGATCGGACGGGCGGCTGAGATCGTCGGAGCCGAGATAGGTGCCGTCGCCGGAGGTCGGGATGAACCAGAGGAAGTCGAGCGGTTGGTCGGTCTTGGTCATGGCAATGTCCTTTCAGAAATAAGCGTCAGCTGGCTTTCGGCCGCCAGACGATGTCGGAAATCGTGAGTTTCTTCGGCAGGATGCCGAGTCCGTGGAACTCGTTGGCAAGCGCCTGCTGGTAGGTGACGGCTTCATCGGTCAGCACACCCACCTTGCCGAGGTCCGCGCCCTTGCGGGTCAGCACGGTGCGGGTAACCTCGATCGGCACGCCGGTGATTTCCGAAAGGGCGGCAATCGTCTCGTCGAGGTGGGATTGAGCCCAGGCGCCGGTCTTGGCCAGTTCGTCGATGACCTCGGAGAGAACCTCCGGATTGGCGGCCGTGAAATCGCCATTGCCGAAATAGAAGCTCCAGCTGTCGACAATGCCCTCGGCCGTCGTCAGCACGCGCGCCTGCGGATCGGCTTCGGCGACGGCGTAATAGGGATCCCATATCGCCCATGCGTCGATGCTGCCCGTCTTGAAGGCTGCTGCGGCATCCGGCGGCGGAAGGTCGATGGCTTCCACGTCGCCGACCGCAAGACCCGCCTTGCGCAAGGCCTTCACTGTGAAGTTGTGGGCGCTCGATCCGCGTTTGAAGGCGACCTTTTTGCCCTTCAGGTCCTCGAGCGTCTTGATCGGCGAATCCTTGTGGACGAGGATCGCGGAGCCGGTCGATGGTCCCCGATAGGTACCGACATAGAGCAGGTTTCCCCCGGCTGCCTGGGCAAACAGCGGTGGCACGTCACCGGTCGGCCCGAAATCGAGCGAACCGGAACCCAGCGCTTCGAGCAGCGGCGGGCCGGAGGTGAATTCCGACCATGTGATGGAAATGCCTCGTGGCGCGAGCCGTTTTTCGAGCGCACCGGTGCGCTTGGCAAGCGCCAGCACACCGTTCTTCTGCCAGCCGATGCGGAACTCGCTGGCCGCTGCACGAGCGGTCCTGATGTTCGGCAGTGCAAGCGCCGTCGCAGCGGCGCCAAGGAGGCCGAGGGTCTGTCTGCGGTTGATCATGGCGATACCTTTCGGATGACGGTTTCGGGATCAGCTTGCCTTCGGACGCCAGACGATGTCCGAGATGGTGAGCTTGCGCGGAAGGACGCCGAGCGCGTGAAAGTCGTCCGCCAGCGCCTGCTGGTAGGCCACGGCCTCGTCCGACACCGTTGCGACCTTGCCGAGGTCGGAGCCGGCGCGTGTCAGGGTGACGCGCGTCACATCGGCCGGAACGCCGGTGATATTGGAAAGCGCCTCCGTCGTGCCGTCGATGTCGGACTGGGCGGCCGCGCCAACCTTGGCGAGCTCATCGAGAATTTCCGATACGACTTCCGGGTTGGCTGCGGTGAAGGCACCGTTACCGAGGAAATAGCCCCATGCCTCGACGATGCCTTCGGAGGTGGTCAGCAGCCGGGCGTCCGGATCTTTTTCGGCGATGGCGAAATAGGGATCCCAGATCGACCATGCGTCGATGCTGCCGTTCTTGAAGGCGGCTGCGGCATCCGGCGGCGGCAGGTCGACTTCCTGAACGTCTGATGGTGTCAGGCCAGCCTTTGCCAAAGCCTTGAAGGCAAAGTTGTGAGCGCTCGATCCGCGCTTGTAGGCGAGCTTCACGCCCTTGAGGTCGGCCAGAGTCTTGATCGGCGAATCCTTGTGAACGAGGATGCCGTGGAAGGCTGCCGGCGGCTTATAGGTGCCGACATAGAGAAGATCGCCGCGGGCCGCCTGGGCAAAGAGCGGCGGCACGTCACCGGTCGGGCCGAAGTCGAGCGAGCCAGCGCCAAGGGCTTCGAGCAGCGGCGGACCGGAGGTGAATTCCGACCATTCGATGTTGATGCCGCGGTCGGCGAAACGCTTCTCAAGCGCACCCTGCTGCTTGGCGAGCGCCAGCACGCCGAACTTCTGCCAGCCGATCCGGATGGTCTTGGTTTCTGCGAATGCCGGGCGGCCGAACGGCACTGCTCCTGCCAGGGTAAGGACCGCCGCAAGCTTCAGCCCCTGTCTTCTCGTAATCATCTCGACCTCCGATGCGGCACCTGATCGCGCCAATGTTTCGATGGTTTGATGATATTATTTTCTATAGTTTCGATAAGGAATATTATTCCAACCCTGAGGGCGGTGTGGAGATTATCCGTTGCCCTGTTCGCCCGGTTGTGGACATTCCACCGGCTGCGAGCTTTCGTTGCGGCGTGCGGCGCACCGGTTCAACGCATCGGGTGGTCCAGGCAGTGGCGACCAGCGAACTCCCCCGCGTTCAAAGAAAAAGGCCTCCGAAAACGGAGGCCTGGGAATACCGGTAAACCTGAAAAATGGTTTTTAGAGAGCAATGGTCAGCAGTGCGACGAAGGCGATAGAGCCGACGACGGCTGCGATGCCGCACATCTCGCCCCAGACCAAAGACGAGCGGCGGGCTTCAATGCGCTGCGTGCGACTGGTTTGCGTCTGAACGTAAGCCATGATTGGTCTCCAGATCAAAGAACCGGGAAAAGGCCCCAGAAGAAGATTTCGTGACGGCCCGGGCGATCCAGATCGGAATCGTCCTCGGCCGGGCTTTCCCGACGTGTCTCAAGCTTGGCCTTGGACACGTCAGCGGTTGTCGAAGGAGTTGCGGCCGGAGCGCCCTTGCGGGACAGGCCGAACAGGTCGAAGGAGAAGAGTTCGATACCGTATGGCATTTCTTGGTCCTCCTTAGGTTCACCCGAGATTGGGTTCACTCGACATTGAGCTTGATTGATAGTTTCGCTGGCAAAATCGATATGGTCAATATTTTCTACAAAATTTGTATTCTATATTCCTCGTGTTCGGGAGAAAGATGATCCGCCTTTTTCCCCTCGTGCGGAATAACTGCCGGGAAACCGAAATGTTCGGCGTACGGTCGATTTTTCAGAAGTAGGCGGCGAGCGGCGCAGCCTGCCGGCCGGCCAGCGAACGGTCGTGGGGCCGCTTGCTCTCGCCTTTCAGGAGATCGAGCAATTCGTAGCCGGTCGGCCAGCGGCCATAGCCACTGCGAATGTTGATGTGTCCGGCATAACCGATGTCGACGAGGTCGCTGCCCCAGAGCCGCGCCATCCTTCGCGTGGTGGCGAAATCCATGTAGGGGTCGTCGAGACTGCCGACCACAAGGTTCGGAAAAGGCAGACGCTGCTGCGGCATCTCGCCGAAATTCACGACGCAAGGGTGCAGACGTTCCACCTGTGCGAGGTCGCAGGGAGCAACCAGCAGAGCGCCTTTGACACGGGATGCGAGCGGGCTGTCGGCAAGTTTTGCGGTCAGGATGCAGCCGAGGCTGTGAGCGACGATCCAGACATCGTCATGCTGTGACAGGACTTCGCCGAGACGCTGTTGCCAGCTTGCAAGATCGGGGCAGGACCAGCTTTCCTGTTCCACAGTGACGGCGCCGGGCCGTTCATGGGCCCAATGCCACTGCCAGTGACCATCGCCGGAGCCGTTCAGCCCCGGAATAACGAGTGTTGCTTCAGTCCTGCTACAGTCCGGGTCCTTCATCGTCTGGCCTTCCCGTTGGAATACAGCGGGATTATGCCGCAACGCGAAAGCTTCGCTAAGAAAGTGCGACCTATTGTCGACTGTTTTAGTAGAAAAGCATTGCGCGATGATGGCTCATCTGTTGCGCCGCCGTTTCATGATGCCCTTATTGCGGAACGGTCCCGATTACCGCGATGATCGGCCCGAGCGGAAAGAATCGGTCACGTCTGCCCATTGACGGAATGAGCGCGCTCGAAATCGTACCGTCGAGGTAAAGCGCGTTGTCGCAACCCAGTTCGTCGCGAAAGAGCGATGCAAAAGCATAGAAGCTCACCGGGTCCTTGCTGATGACGAAATGCACCCTGCCCGCGGCATCGACCCCGACGCCGTTGCGGATCTTGAGGCTGTCGCTGTCTGGCAGAAAACGCGGATGCAGCTTGCCGTCGATCACCAGCATCGGGCCGGACTGGGTGGCATAATCGGCCTTCGGCTTCTCCCGGATATAGGCCTGCGTCTCCATCACGCCCGGTTTCCCGCTCGCCACGTAGAAAACGCCATTCGGCAGCAGGTGGAAATTGCCCCACCCTGCCCGCGTGCTGATCGGCTGGCGCTCGATCCCGTTCTCGACGAACAGTCCGACCGGCGAGAGGTCGTCATGATACATGCCGCCATTCATGGCGAAGACCGGATAATGCCGTTCCTTCCACAGTTGGAGCGAGAGAGAATCGAAATTGCCGAAGGGCGTGCCGGTCGGATCGGAATGGTAGATTCTTAACGTCGCATCAGGTGCGAAACTGCAGACCGTGTAGCGGGTACCGTCCCGGATGAGTTCCCGGCAAGGCCCGGTTTCGGCCGCATGGGAAATGCTGCACGCACTGATAATTATGGAAAATAACAGAAAAAACAGTCGCATGAATGAAATCCGTGGTTCCCTTTATGGGCGATGCCGGTCGAACATGGATAGCGAAGGCTCCGGCCGAAATTTGCCGGCAGATGTTAACGAATGCCCTCCCTCGTTTACTATTCATTAACCATAACTACCAAGAATGGCCATGACGCGGCATGGAAAGCCGCCTCATCCCCCCGCAGAGCAATGACTTGGCTCGGACCCTTTTTTATGAAGGAAATGACATGCCAGTAATTACGTTTGCCAATACCAAGGGCGGTGCCGGAAAAACCACCGCCGCACTCATTCTTGCAAGTGAACTCGCCGCTCGCGGCAATCGCGTTACCATTCTCGACGCTGATCCGCGCGGCTGGATCAGCCGCTGGCATGCGCTCGGCAGCGCCAATGGCCTGCTGTCGGTCACCCAGGTCACCGAGGAAACCATCGAGGCGGTGACCGTCCGGGCGAAGAAGCGCGGCGGCTACGTCCTGATCGACCTGCCCTCCAGCCAGGATGCGCTGCTCGCCAAGGCCGTCGGTCTTGCCGATCACGTGCTGATCCCGGTTCAGGGTTGCGCCATGGATGCCCAGGGCGGTGCGGAGGTTCTCGAACTCCTCAAGGCGCTCAGCGATACCTGCGAAGTCCGCATTCCCCATTCGGTCGTGCTGACGCGCGTCAATGCCGCCGTCACCACCCGCGCGCTCGGCGCCGCCAAGGAATTCCTCGGTCGCCGTGGCATTCCGACACTCTCCACCGCACTTGCCGAACGCGCGGCCTATCGTGACATCTTCGACAAGGGCGGTCTGCTGCATACGCTCGATTCCCGTGAGGTGTCGAACCTGCACAAGGCGATCGAAAACGCGGTCTCCTTTGCCGATGAAGTTCTCACGCAGCTTCCCCAGCGCTCGGTCCGCACCGTCAGCCGCAAGGCTCCGGCCCTGAAAGCGGCGTGATAACGAAAGACTATCCGGGAGGAGGGTGGAGCGCTTCCATGTGGAAGCGCAGTTGCGCTTCCGGATAGCGATAGATCGACCCGATCGGGCAAGCGGCGCGTGCAAGGCATCCCGATGTCATGCACCCCGCCTTGCCCTCGGCTGTGGCGAGGTGGGAACGACAGCCGACAATGTCGAAACGGTCCCGAAAAACAGCCGTAGCAGGACAAGTCGAAAGACATGGCTTGTCAGGACACTGGCCGCAGATGTCGCTATCGTCAGGCGGAACTCGTTCTTCAGTGATATCTTCCGCAAAACCCAATGCCCCACGATAGCCATGCCACAAACCGTATTGCGGATGAATGAGCATTCCGAGCGGCGAGGCCTTGAGCCCTTCCGCTTTCATCGCCCATTGTTGGAACGGCTGGTACGGCGGATCGGACGGATAATAGGCCGTAACACCAAGGCGTCCGGCGATCTCGCCGATCACCTCTTTCGACCATGCGTCGAGAGGATCGGCTCCTCCGCGGTCCACGCGTTTTTCCCGCCAGTCGGAAAACGTCTCCCACAGCGAGCCGCCGATATTGCCGATCAGCACCACTGACCGTGCCTGACGGCCATCCGAAAGCGTCGGCCCGCCCTGCCCGCCGGGAAAATGCGCGATGCCCCGGACATGCAGTCCATGTCGGCCGAGCGTCGAGGCTATCCCGTCAAGAATGGGCAAGGAGCCGCTCATCGCGGCCCCTCATATTTGTAATGCGGTCGCCAGACCTCGCTCTGGATCATGTCGGCGACCAGCGCTGACCCGCCTTGCTCCCTGGCGGAGTCGGGATGCCTTCAGGTGAAAGCGTCCGGCATCGAATCCTTGCGCTGGGCGATGTAGGCCAGAAGCGCTTCGTCGATGGCCGGGTCGAGCGGCGGAGCTTCATACGAGTCGAGCCAGGAGCGGCAAAGCGCATTGGCGCGGTCCTCGATGCGCTTGCGACCTTCCACCTCCCACTGTTCGAAGGAGTTGTTGTCGGCGAGCGCCGAGCGATAGAAGGCCGTCTGGAAGTTTGCCTGCGTGTGGGCGCAGCCGAGATAGTGCGCGCCGGGACCCACCTCGCGGATCGCGTCCATCGCCTGTCCGCTCTCGGAAAGGTCTACGCCCTGCGCGAGCTTCTGCATCATGCCGAGCTGGTCCTGGTCGATCATGAACTTCTCGTAGCAGGCGGCAAGGCCGCCCTCGAGCCAGCCTGCGGCATGCAGCACGAAGTTGGTGCCGGCGAGCAACGTCATGTTGAGCGTGTTGGCGCTCTCGTGAGCCGCCTGTGCGTCCGGAACCTTGGATGCGCAAAGCGAACCGCCGGTACGGAACGGCAGGCCGAGACGCCTTGCAAGCTGGGCCGCGCCGTAGGAGACGAGCGCCGGTTCCGGCGTGCCGAAGGTCGGCGCGCCCGACTGCATCGAGATCGAGGCGGCGAAGGTGCCGAACAGCACCGGCGCACCCGGACGAATGAGCTGGGTGAAGGATGCACCCGCCAGCACTTCGGCGAGAATCTGCGTCAGCGTGCCGGCGACCGTGACCGGGCTCATCGCGCCGGAAAGGATGAAGGGCGAGATCACGCAGGCCTGGTTGTGGCGGGCATAGACCTTGGCCGCGCCGAGCATGGTCTCGTCATAGACCATCGGCGAGTTGGCGTTGATCAGGTTGATCAGGACCGTGTTGTTCTCGACGAAATCGTCGCCGAACAGGATCTTGCACATCGCGACCGAATCTTCCGCCCTTTCCGGCGCGGTGACCGAGCCCATGAACGGCTTGTCGGAATATTTGATGTGGCTGTAGACCATGTCCAGGTGACGCTTGTTCACCGGAATGTCTACCGGCTCGCAGACCGTGCCGCCGGAATGGTGCACCGAAGGCGCCATGTAGGCGAGCTTCACGAAATTGCGGAAGTCCTCAAGCGTTGCGTAACGGCGGTTGCCGTCGAGGTCGCGGACGAAGGGCGAACCGTAGTTCGGCGCGAACACGGTGGCCTTGCCGCCGATCTGTACGCTGCGCTCCGGATTGCGGGCGTGCTGGGTGAAGACGGAAGGCGCGGTCTTCAGGAGTTCGCGGCAAAGCCCCTTGGGGAAATGCACGCGCTGCCCCCTCACGTCGGCTCCGGCGTTTTTCCAGAGTTCCAGCGCTTCTGCGTCGTCGCGGAACTCGATGCCGATTTCCTCCAGAATGGTGTCGGCATTGCGCTCGATGAGCTGCAGGCCTTCCTCGTCGAGCACTTCATAGGGCGCGATCTTGCGCGTGATGTAAGGCATGGCCGGTCCGGCGCCGCCTCCGCTGCGCGATGCCCTGCGGGCGGCAGCCCCGCGTCCCTCGCCGCGAGAGCGGCGTCCTTCGCCTGATTGTGTTGTGATGTCATCCATGTCTGTTTCCTCACTCAGGCGCTTGATGCGCTGCTTCTCACTCCTTCATTATGCTATTCAAATTCGCCCGGGAAACCATCCTTAATGCGCCAAGCGCTTGCGTCTGACAGACATGGCATTTGTCAACGCTGGCCTGGGACCGTCGTTTTTCAGGATCGGCGCGTCGCTTTCGAAAAGAGTTTTTGGCGATATTGAGGTTTAACTTCCCTTCAGGCAGTCTGATCTGGCTGCGATCGGAATCGCGATAAAAACGAAGCGGGAAGCACCATCATGTCCGACGACGAAATCATTCTTTCGGAACTCTCCGACGAAGAACTCGTGCAGCAGATGCACGACGACCTCTATGATGGCCTCAAGGAGGAGATCGAGGAAGCGACCCAGATCCTGCTGGATCGCGGCTGGGCACCCTATGATGTCCTCACCCAGGCGCTTGTCGAGGGCATGCGCATCGTCGGTATCGACTTCCGCGACGGCATCCTCTTCGTGCCGGAAGTGCTTCTGTCTGCCAATGCGATGAAGGCTGGCATGACCATTCTTCGTCCGTTGCTGGCGGCTACCGGCGCGCCGAAGCAGGGCAAGATGGTCATCGGCACCGTCAAGGGCGATATCCACGACATCGGCAAGAATCTCGTCGGCATGATGATGGAAGGCGCCGGCTTCGACGTCGTCGATCTCGGCATCAACAATCCGGTCGAAAACTATCTTGAAGCCATCGAGCGCGAGAAGCCGGATATCCTCGGCATGTCGGCGCTGCTCACCACCACCATGCCCTACATGAAGGTCGTGATCGACACGCTCAAGGAAAAGGGCATGCGCGACGACTATATCGTGCTGGTCGGCGGGGCACCGCTCAACGAGGAATTCGGCAAGGCCGTTGGCGCTGACGCCTATTGCCGCGACGCCGCGATTGCTGTCGAAACGGCGAAGGAACTCATTTCCCGCAAGCACAACAGCCTCGGCGCCCGCGTCTGAGGCCTGCTCCGGCAAATGCCATTCAGCTATGACAAAAGCGCCGGCTGCCTTGCTGCCGGCGCTTTTTGATTGATGAGGTTCGGGAGGCCGCTGAATCCCACAGCCTTAAAAGCCGCGAGATCCAGCAGGACGCCGCAGTTGTCGCAACGCGAGCGAACGCCCTATACTAGGCGGAAGTGTTTACTGGGCTGCCCTCTCGACATCCTGTCCGGCAGCCTGGGTTGCATTGACGGCGCTGGCGGTGTCCTTGCCCATGCCGCGGATGGTGTTGCCGCAGCCGGTCAGGGCAAGACCGGAAACAATGAGGACGGCGGCGGCGGTCAGTGTCTTGAAGGTCATGATTGGAAGCTCCAGAAAATGGTGATGGAACAATTGCATCGGATACCAGCGTGAAACGCGGCAACGCGAAAAAGGTTCACGTCATCGCTTGCGGCGCGATCGCCCGCGAGATCCTTGCCGTTTCGCGCCTGTCGCAACTCGACCATCTGGAGCTTTCCTGTCTGCCCGCGATCTGGCATGCGACCCCGGACCGGATCGCGCCGGGCGTGGAACAGGCCGTCATCGAAGCCCGGCAGAACGGAGCGGAAAGGGTTTTCGTCGCTTACGCCGATTGCGGCACCGGCGGTCTTCTCGACAAGGTGTGCGAGCGTCTCGGCGTCGAACGCCTTTCGGGACCGCACTGTTATTCCTTCTTTGCTGGCAACGAGGATTTCGCCGCCCGCTGGGACGACGATGTGACGGCCTTCTTCCTTACCGATTTCCTTGCCCGCCAATTCGAGGCCTTCGTCATCGAGCCGCTGGGGCTCGACCGCCATCCGCAACTGAAGGACATGTATTTCGGCAACTACACCAAGCTGGTCTACCTGTCGCAGGAAGAGGATGCGGCCTTGCAGGAAAAGGCTCGGTCCGCGGCCGAATACCTCGGCCTCGCCTATGAATACCGGTTCACCGGCTATGGCGACCTGCAGAAGGAACTGTCGGTCCTCTGACGGAGCGGAGGTAACCGCCCCTCCCGTCCGGTTACTTCACGGAATTTGCGACGCTGCGCCCCGCGTCCTTGGTCGCATCGACCACGCCTCCGACGTCCTTGCCGACGCCGCGGATGGTATTGCCGCAGCCGCTGAGTGCAATCAGTGCGAAACCGAGAACGACAGCCGTGGAAATCTGCCTTGCCGACATGAGAACCCTTCCCGATGAAACATTGGATCTGATCCGCGTCCCATGGCATCGGCTTCGGACAAATGCAAGGCGGTCCGCGTTTCTCGCGACAAGGCGATTAACCGGACTTTCAGCGATCGGCGTTAAGAAGGCACTTCTGCGCCTCCGGGAATGAAACCCGGATGATCGCAGCTAAAGCATGTCACGCAAAAGCTGCCGGGTGGTCTTCCTGTGACGACATGCATTGAAACAGGGACAGAGCGCAGGGAGCGGATCTGAAGGTTCGCAACGCGCCGCTTGGGCCGGGGGAGCGGACAATGGCAGTCATTGCGGGAGTGGTCGTCGATTCGTTTCATGGTCCGGAGGCGTCGAAGTGACCGAACGCGCGCCGACCGTTCTCCTTCTGACGGCCGGTGGTCCGAACCCGGCCATTGTCGCAAATGCGCTCGCAACCCGTTTCCCCGGTCTGCAGGTGGTGCTCGAGGCATCGGAATCGAAATGGGGCATCACTCGACGTCGTGCGCGCCGACTTGGTTGGGCCAACGCGCTCGGGCAACTGGCGACGATGATCGCCGCCCGCCTGCTCCGGCGTTTCGCCGCAAGACGCACCGCGGAACTCGTCGCTTCGAGCGGGTTGAGCGACGAGTTTTCCCCCGCCATTCCCCAGCACGAGGTCTCCTCGATCAATGACGAGAGCTGCGTCGCACTTGTACAGGCGCTCCAGCCCAAGGCCATCCTGCTGGTGAGCACGCGCCTGATGTCGCCGGCTGTTCTGGCCTCCATGCCCTGCCCGGTCATCAACCTGCATGCCGGCATCAATCCCGCCTATCGCGGCCAGATGGGCGGTTACTGGTCGCTGGTGGAGCGTGACAGCGGAAACTTCGGTGCGACCGTCCATCTGGTCGACGCCGGAACCGATACCGGCGGCACGCTCTATGAAGTTCGCACCGCGCCGGGAAAAGGCGATTTTGTCTCGACTTATCCTCTCGTCCTGACGATTGCGGCGCTCGACATTACCCGGAAGGCCGTCGAAGATGCGCTGGCCGGACGCCTGTCGCCCCATCAGCCCGGCGGGCCTTCGGCAATGCGCTTTCCGCCCGCCATATGGGACTGGCTGCGTCACGGCCTCACGCGTGGCGTCTGGTAATTCGGTGCGACGTCGCTTTTTGCCATATGCGACGTCGTCAGAAGCGCAGTCCCTCGCCTGAGCCACGTGCATTCTGACGGAAAAGGGGAGTGAAGACATGGCCGACAGGATTATCGTCTACTGGCGCGACATACCCGCCCAGGTCATCGTCAAGCAGGGCAGGAAAACGGCAAAACGGGAGTTGTCGCTGCGGTTTACCGAGGCGATCGACATGTGCGCCATGCGCACCGGTGCGGCCGAGACCGACGACTATCTCGCGGAATGGCGCAAGGGCGATCCGATCCCGGTCGGTGACGATCTGGAAGCCGAAGCCGACAAGGCCGCGGCCGAGATCGAGGCGGCCTACGACAAGGCCCGTCTCGTCGCTCTCGTCCATGCCGGAGGCCGGGACAATGGCTGAGGTAAGGCCGATCAAGGGCAATGCCGCGCCCGCCGCAAAGGCCGCTTCCGGCGCTTATACGCCGTCCAGCGTGTCGCCCAACCGCCGCGCGCGCCGTTCCTATACCATCCGTCTCTGGTCCGTGCGTCATTCGCGGGCGCTGGAATGGTTCTATGCGCGTTTCGCCAACGCCTTCCTCTTTCTCCATCCTTTGTGGAAAAAGATTGGCTATGCCCGCGTCGAGCGGCCGGTGACCTTCGTCGAGCGCAACGTCAAGGGCCTGCTGTTCGACTGTCGAATGTGTGGCCAGTGCGTGCTGTCATCCACTGGCATGTCCTGTCCCATGAACTGTCCCAAGCAGCTCAGGAACGGTCCCTGCGGCGGCGTGCGCGCCAACGGCAATTGCGAGGTCGAGCCCGATATGCCCTGCGTCTGGGTTCAGGCCTGGGCGGGATCGCGCAACATGGTGCATGGAGAGGCGATCATGAAGGTGCAGAAGCCGGTGAACCAGTCCCTGCGCGAAACCTCTTCCTGGCTGCGCGTCACCGCCGAAGCCGCCGAGGTCCGTGACACTCTCTCGAAGGATGCGAAGGCATGAGCCCCGATATCAATCCCCATGATCCCGGCGCACCCCTCGATCCGCTTCCCGGTCATTCCTCCCGCGGCCGCCTCGAACGCGTGCTGCGTCGCGGCGAATTCGCCGTCACCGCCGAACTTAACCCGCCCGACAGCGCCAATCCGCATGATGTCTATGAGCGCGCGTCGATCTTCGACGGCTGGGTCGACGGCATCAACGCCGTGGATGCGTCCGGCGCCAATTGCCACATGTCCTCTGTCGGCATCTGCGCGCTGCTGACGCGCATGGGCTATGCCCCGATCATGCAGATCGCCTGCCGCGACAAGAACCGCATCGCCATTCAGGGCGATGTTCTCGGCGCTTCCGCCATGGGCGTGCAGAACATCATGTGCCTGACCGGCGATGGCGTGCAGGCCGGCGACCAGCCGGGTGCCAAACCGGTTTTCGACCTCGACTGCATGTCGCTTTTGGAAACCGTGCGCACCATGCGCGACCAGTCGAAATTCCTCTCCGGCCGCAAGCTCACCTCGCCGCCGCAGGTCTTCCTCGGCGCCGCCATCAATCCGTTCGCTCCGCCTTACGATTTCCGGCCTTACCGCCTCGCCAAGAAGATCGAGGCCGGCGCACAGTTCGTGCAGAGCCAGTACTGCTTCGACGTGCCGATGTTTCGCGAATACATGAAGAAGGTCCGCGATCTCGGCTTGCACGAGAAATGCTTCATCCTCGTCGGTGTTGGTCCGCTCGCCTCGGCCAAGACGGCCAAGTGGATCCGTTCCAACGTCCCCGGCATCCACATTCCCGATACCGTTATAAAGCGTCTGGAGGGTGCGGAGGACCAGAAGAAGGAAGGCAAGCAGCTCTGCATCGACATCATCAACGAGGTGAAGGAGATCGAGGGCATCTCCGGCGTCCACGTCATGGCCTATCGCCAGGAGGAATATGTCGCCGAGATCGTCCATGAATCGGGCGTCCTGAAGGGCCGCAAGCCGTGGCAGCGCGAAGCGAGCCCCAGCGATGCGCTCGTCGCGGAACGGCTCGAGGCGATCCGTGGAGAGAAGCTCGAGGATCAGCAGCAACTTGCCGAAAAAGCCGCCAGCCATCCGCATTGAACGCGGCGTTTGGCCACCAGCCGCCGCCCCCCACGCTGCCCTTGTAACCCATTTCCCGGCACGCTAGACCTCATTGACGCGCGCCCGACCGGAGGACCGAAATGACCCGTACCATCGTCGCATCCGCAACCCGAGAAATCATCATCGGCTTCGACCAGCCGTTCTGCGTCATCGGGGAGCGCATCAATCCGACCGGCCGCAAGAAGCTCGCCGCGGAAATGATCGAGGGCAATTTCGACACCGTCATCAAGGATGCGCTGGAACAGGTCGCCGCAGGCGCCACCATGCTCGACGTCAATGCGGGCGTCACCGCCGTCAACCCGAACGAGACCGAGCCGCCGCTCCTCGTCAAGACCATGGAAATCGTCCAGGGTCTCGTCGACGTGCCCCTGTCGATCGACAGCTCCGTGACCGCCGCCATCGAGGCCGCCCTCAAGATCGCCAAGGGCCGGCCGCTGATCAATTCCGTCACCGGCGAGGAAGAAAAGCTCGAAGCCATCCTGCCGCTCTGCAAGAAATACGACGTGCCGGTCGTCGCGATCTCCAATGACGAGACCGGCATTTCGCAGGATCCCGACGTCCGTTTCGCTGTCGCAAAGAAGATCGTCGAGCGCGCCGCCGATTACGGCATCAAGCCGCATGACATCGTCGTCGACCCGCTGGTCATGCCGATCGGCGCCATCGGTTCGGCCGGCCTGCAGGTCTTCGCCCTCATCCGACGCCTGCGCGAGGAGCTGAAGGTCAACACCACCTGCGGCCTTTCCAACATCTCCTTCGGTCTGCCCCATCGCCACGGCATCAATGCCGGCTTCATCCCGATGGTCATCGGCGCCGGCATGACGAGCGCGATCATGAACCCCTGCCGCCCGGCCGAAATGGAGGCCGTGCGCGCCGCCAACGTTCTGAACGGCACCGACGAGCATTGCTACAACTGGATCAAGACCTACCGCGACTACAAGCCGGCCGAAGGCGGCGCGGCCGCAGCCGCCCCGGCATCCGCCTCGACCGGAGGCGGTCGCCGCGGCGGTCGCGCCGCGCGCGTGGGTGGCGGTGCTGCCAGCGAGTAATGACAGGCCTTTACCAGAGCATACCCGATACGATCACCCGCGGGCATCGCCTTCGGGTGATCTTTGGTTCTCGGCAAGCGGGAACGGACCACAGCAACAATCTGGATCGCGTTCCTTGACGACGCTGGAAAGATAGATATGACCGACGCCTCCAAAGACCATCTCGTCCTCTTCATGCCGTCCGGCAAGCGTGGCCGGTTCCCTGCGGGAACCCCCGTGCTCGATGCCGCCCGTTCGCTCGGTGTCTATGTCGAGAGCGTCTGCGGTGGCCGCGCCACCTGCGGCCGCTGTCAGATCGAGGTGCAGGAGGGCAATTTCGCCAAGCACGGCATCGTGTCCTCCAACGAGCACATCTCGCCGATCGGCCCGAAGGAAGAGCGCTACGATCGTGTCCGCGGTCTCCCCGAGGGTCGCCGCCTCTCCTGTTCGGCCACCATCCAGGGCGACCTCGTGGTCGATGTGCCGCAGGATACGGTCGTCAATGCGCAGGTGGTACGCAAGGCCGCGACCGACCGCGTGATCGAACGCAATCCGGCCGTCCACCTCTGCTATGTCGAGGTCGACGAACCCGACATGCACAAGCCGCTCGGCGATCTCGATCGTCTCAAGGTCATGCTGGAAAAGGACTGGGGCTATTCCGACCTGCAGGTCGCATCTTACCTTTTTCCCGAACTCCAGAAGATCCTGCGCAAGGGCGACTGGGCGGTAACCGCCGCGATCCATCGCGACAGCCCGACCTCGCGTCCAACCATCATCGCCCTCTGGCCCGGCCTGCACAACGAAGCCTATGGCCTTGCCTGTGATATCGGCTCGACCACCATAGCCATGCATCTGGTGTCGCTGCTATCAGGCCGCGTCGTCGGATCGTCAGGCGCATCCAATCCGCAGATCCGCTTCGGCGAGGATCTGATGAGCCGCGTCTCCTATGTGATGATGAACCCGGATGGACGCGAGGCCATGACCAAGGCCGTGCGTCAGGCGATCAACGAACTCACCGACAAGGTCTGTGCCGAAGGCGGCGTATCACGCACCGACATCCTCGACAGCGTCTTCGTCGCCAACCCGATCATGCATCACCTGTTCCTCGGCATCGATCCGACCGAACTCGGCCAGGCGCCCTTCGCACTCGCCGTCTCCGGTGCGGTCTCCTGCGAGGCAAGGGACATCGAGCTTGCCCTCAATCCCGGCGCCCGCACCTATCTCCTGCCCTGCATCGCCGGCCACGTCGGCGCTGACGCGGCGGGCGCAACGCTCGCCGAAGGGCCACACCGGCAGGATCGCATGATGCTGCTCGTAGACGTCGGCACCAATGCCGAGATCGTTCTCGGTAACAGCAATCGCGTCGTTGCCGCATCCTCGCCCACCGGCCCCGCTTTCGAAGGCGCGGAAATCTCGTGTGGACAGCGCGCGGCCCCCGGCGCCATCGAGCGTGTCCGCATCGATCCGCAAACCCTCGATCCTCGCTTCAAGGTCATCGGCGTGGAGCAGTGGTCGGACGAGCCCGGTTTTGCCGAAGGCACAGAGAAAGTCGGTATCACCGGCATCTGCGGCTCGGCGATCATCGAAGTCGTCGCGGAAATGTATCTCTCCGGCGTCATCTCCGCCGATGGCGTGGTGGACGGTTCGCTTGCCGCCCGCAGTCCCCGCATTCTGGAAAACGGCCGCACCTTCTCCTACCTGCTGCACGACGGTGCGCAGAAGATCAGCGTGACGCAGAACGACGTGCGCGCCATCCAGCTCGCCAAGGCCGCGCTCTATGCCGGTATCAAACTGTTGATGGAAAAGCAGGAAGTAGAGACGGTCGACACGATCCGCTTCGCCGGCGCCTTCGGTTCCTTCATCGATCCGAAATACGCCATGGTGCTCGGCCTCATTCCCGATTGCGATCTCGCCGAGGTCAAGGCCGTCGGCAATGCCGCCGGCACCGGGGCCCTGATGGCGCTTCTCAACCGCGACCACCGGCGCGAAATCGAGGAAACCGTTACGCGGATCGAAAAGATCGAAACCGCGCTGGAGCCCCACTTCCAGCAATTGTTCGTCGATGCCATGGCCCTGCCCAACAAGGTCGACGCCTTCCCGCATCTTTCGACGGTGGTGACGCTGCCTGAACCGAAGACTTTGGCAGATGGCGATGCGGGCGGCGCAGGACGGCGGCGGCGCAGAAGCCGCGACTAGACAACGGATGGATTTATCTTCCGATGGGACTGGCCGCCGCATGCAATCATCCGGCGGCCTCCGTTTCAGCGCATCGGCCCGAAAATTGGAATCGATTTTCGGGCCGATGCATAGATTCAAGATGTTAGAGCATCCTTTGTGCGTCCAGATGGATGCACGGCGCTCTAGAACGTGGTCTTCAGGCCGAGGCGACCGGTATAAGAGACGGATTCATCCGTATAAACGGTTCCTTCCACGCCACCATAAATGCTCATCGCTTCCTTGATCTGCACGTCGAAGGAAGCGCCGAGACGCAAGCCAACCACATTGCGGGCCGACGAGTCCGTCAGCTTGAACTCCGTGTCATCGAGGCTTGCCCTATAGCCGGTGTCGCCAAGGTTTTGCGTATCGACGACGGCGCCGGAGAAGGAGACTGCGGCGGCCCGGCCAGACTGCAGCATGGTGCGACGGGTGAGATCCATCTGCAGCCGGCCTTCCAGCGAGTGCGTTTCACTGGAGTTGTAGCTGAGGTTCTGGGAAGAGCCGTTTTCCGTGTAGTCGTCATAGAAGGCGCCGACATAACGCAGACGTGCGCTCGGCGTCAGCGACCACTCGGGCACGATGTCAAAGGCCTGGCTGACGGACAGCTCGGGCGAGAGATACCATCCCCAGAAATCGCCTTTTGCCCATTCTGTGCCGGCATTGATCGACCGCTTCGTTTCGTTGTCGATCGCACCGAGCGTGAACGAGCCGTTGACGAGGAGCCCTTCGACCGGAACAGAGCCATAAAAGCCCAGGAATGCCGTCCGCCCCTCGATCGAACTGCTGTCGTCGCTGAGTTCGGCGTTGACGGCGCCCGCACCGGCGAAAAGCCCGATACGCATGTCGCCGAACTGCCGATCGGCGCCTGCGATCAGGCCGTAGTGATAGATATTGCTTTCGAGGTCGTCAGAAGTTCCCGGCTGATGGCGGCCGCCGCCGAAAACGCGAGCCCAGAACAGGTTGCCGGAACGATCGACCGCCAGTCCATCGCTGATGCTGGCGATCGCCTGCTGAGACGGCGTAACCTGCTTTTCCTCTACATAGGCCAGCGGCTCGGCTCCAGGCCCTGCACCTGCGATGTCGCCCGGCCTCTGGATGTCAAGCGCGAGGATGCTGCCGATCACGTCGGAAACCGAGCTTGTATACTGGTTGGCGATATTGGCGATCGGGGTCGCCGTCACGACGTTGATCGTCCCCGTGGTGTCGGCATCGCTGAGCACGAGAACCTGCGACGAGTTGTCGAGCGTGATGCTGTTTTCCGACGCGATATAATTGGCTGAAGGTATCCGGTAGCTGCCCGCTCCGAAGGTCGTGCTGTTGCCGGTCGTATTGTTGTAATCGACCACGCCGTGGAAGGCGGACCCTGGCAGAATGTTCAGCGTATTTCCGCCGGCGCCGTAGAAGATGGAAGCGGTGTCGCCGCTGATACTACCCGATGACGTGATGCTGTTTCCTGACCCTTCCAGATAGACGCCGTAGGTCGCGGCATCGATGGATCCGCTATTGGACAGGCGTGCGCCCCGCAAGGTGACGCCCTCACCCTCCAGTGCCTTGACCGTGCCGCTATTTTCAATAGCGATCTGCCCGCCACCGGTCACCGCATCGATGCCGCTTTGACCGGTGATTTCACCGCTGTTGACGATCGAGATGTCGCCAAGATCGGCCTCCGCCGATACGGCAATATCGTCAGGCGCATAAACGGTGCCGGAGTTGACGATCGAGATGTCGCCGGAAATCTCCGCATAAGCCTGAATGCCGAAGTGTCCCGCGCCGGAATCCGTAATCGACGTATCGTCATAGGCACCCGCCCAGCCGCTGTTCACGATCGTCACGTCACCCATCGTGCTCCAGGCCTGCAGCGCGATGTCGTCATAGGCTGTCACGTTGCCCGAATTGTGAAGCGAAGCGTCGCCCGAGGCGGACCAGGCGACAAGCCCCTGGCGCGTCTCGGATGATACAGTCCCGGTATTTGTTATGGTCGAAAGGCCATGATAGTTGATGCTGCGTATGCCGGCTGTATAGGCATCCACCACCCCGTTGTTGACGATGGACACCAGCACCGGCGACGCATCGGTGTCATTGTACCCCCCGTCGCCGTAAAGCCCTCGCTCCGTCATCGACGTGACATGGCCGTTATTGACGATCGAGACATTTCCCTGGTTTGTCGTGACCGTGATGCCCGGACCGACAAGAGTTGCGGTAACCGTCGCGTTGTTTACGATCGAAATGTCGCCGGACACATCGTTCCGCAGCCAGACCGCGCCGAAGCCGCCGGCAGACGTGATCGACACGCCTTCTCCGATATAGACATCGAGATCGTGATCCGCCGCGAAGGTCTGCGAATAGACCGCGCTGTAGCTGGGATTGTTGATGACGGTGTTGCCGGTGATGCTAAGCGTTTGGGTCGTCGGCGTAGCGGATGTGTTGATGGGCGCTAATTCCACGCCGACCGTTGTCTCGTCGACCACAGACAGTGACGAGTTCCCCGATGACGCGTAGCCCTGTATGAAGGTTGCATCGCAATTGCTGCTGACAAACGGCCCCGAAAAGGTGCAACTGGCCAGCGCCTCGCTCGGCAATATCGGCGCCGATGCTGCCAAGGCCGAACACGCCATCAAAAGCCGGAACTTCTTTTGTCTCAGCCCGCGGAATCTGTCTTCGTTCAATGCCATGTTGATTCTCGATACGTCGATAATGAATCAGACATTAACGTCGATGCGTCGCAACAAACAATCGCTGTGATTGTGGATATCTGCTTTACACATATTCAGGATTGATTACCTAATATGTGTGGAAATTCAGCGACATATTGAAAGATTGGGTGATGCGGAGCGGACTTCGTATGTCACAGATCCAAAAAAGGTCGCCGCCGCCCGCGCCAACCTTTGTGGCAGAGTTGGCCCTGTCTTGGGGTCGTGCCGACGGCCAGTCAACGAAGAGGCCGCGCGGCAGGTTCTGTCACGCGGCCTCAGGCCTTGCAGGATGATGGTATGTCAGGCAGCCATCCCGATCATCTCGGAGAAGGCGAAGCGCACGCTGTCGGCGACCGCGCGGATCGTTTCGCTGGTTTCGGCTCCCGTGAGCAGCCGCACTTCGAACGAGCCGAGTTCAGGCAGCCCATGCTTGTTGCCGAGCGCAACCATATCCTCGGTCAGGTAGCTGCGCGGCAATGGCGCCACGGCTAGGTCTGCTATCACCGCGGCGCGCTGCGCCATTGTGTGGGCAGAGAGATAGGCGATCCGGTATTGCCGCTTGTCCCTGTCCAGCCGCGCCAGCGCATCGGCGCGCCAGCAGCAGCCGTCTTCCCAGATCGATACGGGCAGCGGATCGCGCAGATGCGCGGTGCCACACTTGGCGCCTGCCCAGACCAGATGTTCGGTATGGATCACCTCGCCCTCATGGCTGACCACGCCCGGCGCGCAATTGATCAGCGTCAGGTCGAGCCGCTGTTCCTGCAGCCGCCGCCGCAGTTGCGATGACGTATCGACGGTCAGGTCGACCATGATCGCCGGATAGACTTCTGCAAAACGGCGAAGGATCGTCGGCATGAAGCGCTCGCCGATATCGTCCGGTGCCCCCAGTCTGACGACGCCCTTCATCTCCGGCATACGGAAGCGGCCCACCGCCTCGTTGGAAAGGGCGAGCATCCTGCGCGCGTAGGGCAGCAGCGTCTCGCCGCTTTCGGTCAACGTCACGGAGCGGGCATCGCGCAGGAAAAGCGTCGCGTTGAGCTGTTCTTCCAGCTTCTTGATCTGCATCGAAACGGCAGACGGCGTCCGGAATACCCGGTCCGCAGCGGTGGTGAAGCTTCCGGTCTCGGAGATCGCAACGAAGGTCCGCAGGATGTCGTTGTCCAGCAGCGGCAGGGGTTGGCGAATTGTAACGGTCATCGCGCTTACCTCAATATAATTGAACATGAAGACCATATCATTTCGTTTGATTGATAGTCAACCGGCGCCCATATTTACCCGCAGAAGTTGGTCAGAAGGAGGTGCCGAGATGTTCATAGCCATCACTTTACGTCTGCTGCATGTCGCCGTGACGCAACCATTGGGCGATTTCATCCGAGGACGGCGAAGAGCGCGATTGATCCGCGAGATGGATGAGCTGCCGCGCAGCGTCCAGCGGGACGTCGGCTGGCCCCCGCGCGAGGACGCTCGACGGTGATCGATCGCGGCCCGGCGTATCAATCAATATTGTTGATTTCAGAAATAAGAAACATTCGTTTGATTGATGAAATGTCCTGATGCAAAACGCAGCTGCCTGAAGAGGCTCACGGGAAAAGGAGAATGCGATGACACTGGTATTTGATGAGGCACGGTTTTCCCGGCGCTCGCGCCGGTCATGGGCAACAGCCGGGATTCCGGCTGGTCTCAATTCCGTGATTGCCGCCTGGCGGGAATGGCATCGCCGTCGCCAGGAAGGACTTGCGCTGGAAGCGATGCCCTTCGATCTCAGGAAAGACCTCGGCTGGCCTGCGGGCGACATGGAGCGCCTGACACGCCGATAAGCAGTTTTGCGACATGCCTCCCGCCCGGACAAGTTGACGATAGTCGCGCCCGGGCAGGAGGCCATTTTTGAGGTTTGTTCAGCCCTGATTGGATTTCCCGATCAATTTCAGTCACCTGACCGAAACTGATCCCAGAGGACGGAGCTTCGCCCATGGCTCCGCATCAAAGTCGCAAAAATGTCGCGATAATGATGTCCTCCTGAAAAAATCGCCGCTTTTCGTCACTATGATGTCGCGTATCGGCAACCGGCGAACCCCGTTCCACGCAAGGAATGGGAAAAACGTGGGAACAATGGGCATCAACATGAACAAGCAGACCAAGAAGCGCTCGCTCGTCTTTTTTCTGGTACCGCATTTCACGCTCCTGCCGTTCGCGGGCGCGATCGAAACACTGCGCATCGCCAACCGCATGCTCGGTTACTCCGCCTATGAATGGCGTCTTGCCTCGGTCGACGGGCAGAAGGTACATTCGTCGAGTGGCATCGGCATGGAGGTGAATTCCTCGCTTGCCGACGAACGGCGTTTCCTCTCCGGCGAAAACCGCCCGAGCATGGTGATCGTCTGTTCCGGCATCTACGTGGAGGAGTTCCACAACAAGTCGGTGAACGCTTGGCTCCGCGAGGCCTATAACCGCGGCGCGGCCATCGGCAGCCTCTGTACTGGCGCCCATGTCCTGGCGCAGGCAGGACTTCTGAATGGCAAGCGCTGCGCCATTCACTGGGAAAACCTCCCCGGCTTCTCCGAGACCTTCCCGCAGGCCGAGGTCTATGCCGATCTCTACGAGGTCGACGGCAATCTCTACACCTGCGCCGGCGGCACGGCCTCGCTGGACATGATGCTGAACCTGATTGGCCAGGATTTCGGCGAAGGCCTCGTCAACCGCGTCTGCGAGCAGCACCTGACCGACCGCGTCCGCAGCGCCCATGACCGTCAGAGGTTGCCGCTGCGCGCCCGTCTTGGCGTGCAGAACTCCAAGGTCCTGTCGATCATCGAGCTCATGGAAAGCAATCTCTCCGAGCCATTGTCGCTGCTGGAGATCGCTGATGATGCCGGTCTCTCGCGCCGCCAGATCGAACGCTTGTTCCGGCAGGAAATGGGCCGCTCGCCTGCCCGCTATTATCTCGAGATCCGTCTCGACCGCGCCCGTCATCTGCTGGTGCAGTCGTCCATGCCGGTGGTCGAGGTGGCGGTTGCCTGCGGCTTCGTTTCTGCGTCGCACTTCTCCAAGTGTTATCGCGAACTCTACAACCGTTCGCCCCAGCAGGAACGTGCCGAGCGCAAGCTGACCATGACCAGCAACCGCACCGGCGTCGTCGTATGACGCCGGGTTCCGGCGCGGGTTTTCACCATTGCCTCACAGGCCGCCATCGGCGGCCTGTTCGCCGTTTGGCAGCAGCGTAACGGGATTTTCCGTCCCGATGCCGTCCACCACCGGCTGCGCGGTCGATCCCTCGGCGATTGCCATCGGTCCTTGGGGCACGAGGATCTGCGCCGCGACCGGCTGGCTTGGGGCAAGGTTTTCGGACTGGCCCAAATCCGAGGTAGCGGCAACGCCGAGCCCGGCATCGATGTTGATGCCCTCGGCCGGAATTTCATAAGCGCTGCCCGTGTTGTCGTCGGGGCTCGCAAGCGCCTCTTCCGTAGTGTCTTCGGGAGAAAGAAGCACTCCGCCCTTCGCCGTCGGCTCCACTGTATCAGTCGTGCCATTGTCAACGCCGGCAAGATTCGGCGTGTCGAGATAGTTGATCGCCGCACTCGCTCCGTTGCCGCGTGCCGTCTCCGGCGCGTAGGCCACCGGCGATCCGACAGGGCCGAGAAGCTCCCTGCCCGCATCGATATCCTCGACCCGGCCCTCGAATTGCCCTTGGCGAGCAACGTAGTGGCGGGAGGAACGGGGCGTGTTGGCCGCAAGGTCTTCGGGCGGCATCACGCGATCGCCGGTGCAGGAGGCGATGGCCGCAGCCGGCACGAGGATCAGCGCGGAACGTTGCAGAAAGGAAGACGCCATACACAATATCCATCTGCTGCAGCCGGTATCCGGCCTGTCGGCAGAGGATAGACGTCAGCCATTAATGTTTCGTTTGGATTTGATTTAAACGCGAATCGCGCCATCCGGCCCGCCGGCGGCATCGCTGAATGACATCCTTCAGCGAGCGGCGGCTCCGAGCGCTTCCATTTCCTTCAGCCAGTTCGTATGGGCCGATACGTCGGCCTCCGCGACATTGCCGACGAGACTTGCCCGGATCGGCCGGAAGCCCACGAAACCCAGAGCCCCCACTTTCCACGCCTTCAGGCTGTGGCTGCCATAGACGAGCCGGTAATACCACGCCGGCATGCCCATGGTGACGACGAGCCGCATCGACCGTCCCCGGAGCAGTTTCTTCATCGCGGGGCCTGTGCCGTCATAGGCATAACCCGGCCGCAGCACCTGCTCCAGAAAGGATGCCACCAGCGAGGGCATCCCGCCCATCCACAGCGGAAAGACCAGCACCACATGGTCGGCGGCCTTGAGCAGCGTCTGGGCGTTGGCGATATCAGGAACGACGGCGCCGTTTTCCTGCTCCTTCTGCGATTGCAGCCGCGGCACCTCGATCCGCGCGATCTCAAGCCTCTCGACGGTATGCCCCGCCTTGAGAGCGCCGGCTGCATAGGCGTCCGCCAGGGCATGGCAGAAATGTCGCTCGCCGATATCGGGGTGTCCCTGCACAATCAGAACGTGGCTCACGGCACTCTCCTGTTGAACTTGGCCTGTTGAACTTGGCGCGTCGAGTTCGACCTGTCGAATTTGGAAGGTTTGCGCGGCATTCCGGTCAGTTTTGGTGCTTGTGTAGCACACGAGGCAGGGCGTAGATCTGATGCATGTCAACGCTTTTGCATGTTGGGGGATTTTCATGACGGTCCTGCGTCTCGCCGCAACCCTTGGGCTTCTGGCGTCCACCGCCACGCCGGCTTTCTCCGCCGATTGCGCGAAATGGAAGGCGGAAGTCTGGGACGTCGAAGGCGGCAGGGCAATGACCGCCCATATTTGCCAGCCGGCGAAGGGTGCCGATCGTGAGGCTCTGCTCTATGTCCAGTGCGGCGAGCCCGGAACACTCGTGTTGAACTATGACGATGGCGGCCACGGAGATCCGCCCGGCGGCGATCCCGAATGGAAGGGGCCGGTCGTCATTTCCACGGGCGACCAGAGTCGGGAGGAAACCCTGAGCTATCAGGCCATGGATGGCATTCTTTTCCTGCCTCTTGGCGGTGACAGCGCCGTTCTTGCCATGCTGAAAAGCGGCTCGCAGATCACCGTGGCGCCGAAGGAAACGGCCTTCAACACCGTGAGCTTTCCGCTCTCCGGCTCCTCCGCGGCATTGTCGAAACTCACCGCATCCTGCGCCAGGAACTGAATTCCCGAACAAGCGAAAACCGCCGGCGAGATCTTTTCTCGCCGGCGGTATGTTTTCAGCATTCTCGGTTCAGGCGGCGTAGCGCTGGCCCGCTCCATCCGCGGCAATCCGCAGTCGCGAGAGGAGTTCGCGCAGGTGGCGGCTTTCTTCCGCAAGCGTCTGGCCGGCCGCCGAGGTTTCCTCGACCATCGCCGCATTCTGCTGGGTCATCTGGTCCATGTGGTTGACGGAGGTGTTGATTTCCTGAAGGCCGGTCGCCTGTTCACGCGCTGCGGTCGCGATCGAGGCCACATGGTCGTTCACCTGATTGACCAGTTTTTCGATCTCGACCAGAGCTTCGCCGGTGGAGCGCACCAGCGAGACGCCATTGCCGACTTCTACCGCGGAAGCGTTGATCAACGTCTTGATTTCCTTGGCCGCGTTGGCCGAGCGCTGGGCCAGTTCGCGCACCTCCTGCGCCACCACGGCAAAGCCGCGCCCCGCCTCGCCGGCCCGTGCCGCCTCGACACCGGCATTCAGCGCCAGCAGGTTGGTCTGGAAGGCGATCTCGTCGATCACGGAGATGATCTGGTTGATCTGGTTGGAGGAAGCCTCGATGCGACCCATGGCGTCGACCGCGTTGCGAACGATCTCGCCGGAGCGGTTGGCGCTGAGTTTGGTTTCCGTCACCTTGTCGCGGGCCTCTGCGGCGCGTTCGGAGGCTGTCCGCACGGTGGCCGTGATCTCATCCAGCGCGGCCGCCGTCTCTTCCAGTGCGGCTGCCTGCTGTTCGGTCCGGCGTGACAGGTTGTTGGTCGCCTCGCTGATGCCGCCGGCGTTTTCGGTCACGATGTCGCTGGTGTGATTGATCGCAGAAACGACGCTGCTCAGGGCCGCCACGGCGCGGTTGAAATCCTGCCGCAGCTTTTCGTAGTCGGCTCCGATACTGCCGATCTGGATCGTGAGATCGCCTTCCGCAAGCCGTTCGAGAGCGGAACCGAGTTCGCTGATGGCATGGTTCTGTCGGTCCGAGGCGCTGCGCAGCACGGTTTCATTGTTCTGTCGTTCGGTATCCAGGCGAGCCTGCTGTTCGGCCTCGCGGTCACGCAGCAGAATTCTTTCCCGAACGGATTCGCGCAACACCAGCAGGGTGTCCGCCATGCCGCCGATCTCGTCCCGCCGGCCGGCATCGGCGATCTCCGTGTTGACGCGTTCCTCGGCGATATCCGCCATGGCCGCCTTGAGCCGGTTCACCGGCTTCACCACGCTCCGCACCACCGCATAGGCGCAGGCGACGACCATGACGACGCTCGCCAGAATGATGCCGCCGAACCACAGTGCATTGCTGTAGAACATGGCTGCGAGGTCGTCTGCATAGACACCCGTGCCGACGATCCATCCCCAGGGCGCGAAGCCGACGACATGGGAGAATTTCTCGACCGGAGCCTCGGCGCCCGGTTTTGGCCAGTAGTAATCGACATAGCCCTCGCCTTTTTCCTTCACGATACGCGCGAACTCAAGGAAGATGTGCTTGCCGTTGGGATCCTGCAGGGAGGACAGGTCCTTGCCGTCCAGTTCCGGTTTGATTGGGTGCAGGACCATTCGGGCATTCGTGTCGTTGATCCAGAGATAACCGTCCTTGCCGTAGCGCATCGCGCCGATGACTTCCTTGGCTTTCGCCTGCGCGTCTTCCCGGCTCAGCGTGCCGGCCTGTTCCATCTTGTAATATCTGGAAAATACCGCGAGCGCCGTCTGGTCGATCGATGCCAATCCCGCGCGCCGTTCGGCTGCCAGGGTCTCATAGGATCGGAAAAGGCTGAAGGTAAGGGTCGCGATCAGTACCCCGAGCGCAAGCGCCACAAGCAGGTACAGCCGAACCGATATGCTGAAATTTCCCATTAAAAATCCCCCAATTTCTCAAGGGATGGTTCCATAATCGAATTACAAATTTCATAAGTCTGTATACATGAATTTTTGTAGATTATAAATTATAGTCTCTGCAAGTGCCGCTCGTGAACGGCTATTGCCCGCCCCGCCCTTATCTCCTAGCGTCGAACGGCTCGCGTCGATTCCGTCAGTCGGGCCGGCGCGAGAAAAAAGATGGTTGACGGAAAGAAGAGCAGATGAGCGGCGGAACCAAACCTACCGGAGAATTGACCTTGCGCACGCTGGCCATGCCGGCGGATGCCAATGCGGCCGGCGATATTTTCGGCGGTTGGGTCATGGCGCAGATGGACCTTGCCTCGGGTATCCGCGCTGCGGAACGCGCACACGGCCGCGTCGTCACCGCCGCGGTCAAGGAAATGGCCTTCGCGCTGCCGGTCAAGATCGGCGACACTCTCTGCATCTATACGGATGTCACCAAGGTCGGCCGCACGTCGATGACCCTTTCCGTCGAAGCGTGGGCGCAGCGTTATCTCACCCACACGCTGGAAAAGGTCACCGAGGCGACCTTTGTCATGGTGGCGCTGGATGGCGAGGGGAATCCGACGCCTGTGCCGCCGGTCTGATCTCGGATTCGATGCCGGCGGCAGGCTCGCCAGTCGGAATTCAGGCGCGGAAGATGAGCGCCGCGCCGGCTGCGATGAGCGCGAATCCGAAAAAGTGGTTGATGGTCAGGGATTCCTTCAGCCAGAAGATCGAGAAGCCGGAAAACACCAGCAGCGTAATGACCTCCTGAATGGTCTTCAATTGTGCCGCCGAATAGACCTGTGCGCCGATCCGGTTTGCCGGTACCGCAAGGCAATATTCGAAGAACGCGATCCCCCAACTGATTATGATCGCTACGAAAAGCGCCGTACTGCGGAACTTGAGGTGTCCGTACCAGGCGAAAGTCATGAACACGTTGGACAGTGAGAGCAACACGATTGGCCAGATAGCGGACGGATTGACGAAGGACATGATTGGACCCTGAAGAGGATGTTGTTGGTTTCTGACGTCGAGCGCCGGGGGAGAATCGAGACCGCGACCTCCTGCGCAGAACATGCAGCAACAGATCGGCGCGTCCAGTCCTGAAGGGGCTTCGATAGCCTCGCCAATGACCCTGAAATTTGGGAGCGTACAAAAAAGGTCCCTTTGCGATCAATCGATTACCTAAAAATGGAGCCTTCGCCGTTAAATGAATCTTATCGGAATCGTGTCATCCTTATGACCATGTTTGAAACGCACTGATTTCTATTGGATCCATTTTCAGCCGGATTTCCTGCATTGACCCAGATCGCCAAGCCCGCCGCAGCGAAGTTTCTGCCGGAAATCCGGAGAGCCCAGGCCGCTTACCTTGTTGACGGACTGCCCGCCACACTGTTTTTCAACGCGGTCATCGCATGCTCCGCTGCACTGCTCACCACCATCGGACACGGTCTCTTCCTTTCTGTCGTCGTCTGGCTCTGCGTTTTGCTGGGAACGCTTGCCATGCGCGGCGTCGCCCGCAACCGGCTGCTCCGCTTCCACTGGGTTGAAACACAGCCGGTTTATGCGTTGCGGGCACTGGTCGGTGGTGCCTTCATCTCGGGTTCGGTGTGGGCGGTCCTGCCCTATTGCATACCGGGCTTCGAGGTCGAGAGCACCGGTGCCCTGGTGTTTCTGGTGATGATCGGCATTTCTGCCGGTTCAATCCTTCGAGGCATCGGTCACAGCAACGTCTCGCTGGCTTTTTCCCTTCCGCTTCAAGTCTCCCTTCTCTTGTGCCTGCTGCGTATCGAGGGCGTTTTTTCTTCGCTGATGATGATCAATGTCATCGCGTTGATGGCTGTCATGGTGCGCTCCAGCCGGTCGGCCGAGAGGGTGTTCATCAGCAATGTCCTGAGCAAGCTTGAGGCGACGGCGCTGGTGCAGTCGCTCGGCATCGCCAATGATGAAATCCTGCAGCAGAACTCCCGTCTGGAAACGCTGGCTAACCGTGATACGACGACGGGCCTCGCCAACCGCGCCTATTTCAACGGTCGCCTGCTGGGGGACGTCGCCCAGGCATCCGTCAGCGGAGGCGAAGTCGCGCTGGTGATTGTCGATCTCGACCGGTTCAAATCGATCAATGACACGCTGGGCCATAGCGCCGGTGATGCCGTTCTGCGCGAAGTCGGCCGCCGCCTCATCGATATCGTCAAGGACGAGGGACTGATCGCCCGGCTCGGCGGCGACGAATTCGCCGTGCTCATTTCGGGACCGGATGCGCGCGACCGCGCGGTCGCCTGCGCCGCCCGGTTCGCTGAAGCAAGCACCGTGCCGATCGCCTTCAGCGGTGTCCAGTCCGTCGTTGGCATCAGCATGGGTCTTGCCGCCTATCCCGCCCATGCCCAGAGCGCCGAGGAATTGCTCGCCTGCGCGGACATGGCGGTCTACGAGGCAAAGGCCCGGGGCCGTCGCCAGCTTCGCGAATTCGATCCCGGCCTCAAGGAACAGGCGGACCGCTTGCGGCTGATCGAACAGGATCTGGAGCATGCCATTGTTTCCGGACAGATCGAGGTTTGGTTCCAGCCGCAGGTGCTTCTGGAAAGCGGAGAGATCTCCGGCTTCGAAGCGCTGGTCCGCTGGTATCACCCGCATATCGGCTTCATCTCTCCGCCGGAGATCATCAGCGCCGCCCAAAGCATGCATCTGGCGGAAAAATTGACGGGTTATATCACCGCCGGCGTCTGCCGCATGTTGAACCGCCTGCCCGGTCTCGACCTGCCGGATGCGACGGTCGCCCTCAACGTTTCTCCCCGGGAATTCGCCCTCTACTCCGTCGCCGACATGCTGGAACTCATCACCAGCCAGCACGGCATCAATCCGTCCCGCCTGGAGATCGAGATCACCGAAGAGGCGATCCTCGACACCGAAGGGGCCGGCGAACAGCTGAAGCGACTGGAAAACGCCGGTTACAAGCTGGCGGTCGATGATTTCGGCATGGGCCATTCTTCGCTGGCCTATCTCATCAGCCTGAAGATAGACCGCCTGAAGATCGACCGCAGCTTCGCCAAGGACGTCGCAGCCTCCCGCGGAAACCAGAAGCTGATCGCCGCGCTGGTCGGCCTCGGCCGGGCGCTGTCGCTCGACATCGTGATCGAAGGTGTCGAAACCGAGGACGACGCCGCAGTCCTCGCCACACTCGGTTGCCGCATCGCCCAGGGCTATCATTTCGCCCGCCCGATGCCGCCGGAAGCGCTGGTCGCCTGGATTCTGGCCCGCCGCCACGAGGACAAGCCGGAACCGGAAAAGAAGCGGAAGCGCAAGGTCTTCGCCTGAGCAAGCCGGGCCGTCGCCGACAGGCGTAGCGGCTGATCCGGATTCCTCCTGACAACGCTATGTCAGTTGCCTGTTTCTCGTTGCTTTTTTGTTCCGGTTTTCCCGCCACTGCCCCTTCCCTTTGCGGAAGGGATTCTCCATATTCGCGGCATGGCCAGATCTCCGAAAAAACCGTCCTCCCCGTCCGGGTTCGAGGAAGCCCCGCAATCCGAATTCGAAGGCGCGCCCCTGTCCGGGCCGATGGGGGGCAGCGTTTCCGACTGGGTGAAACAACTCGAGGCCGAAGCGGAAGCTTCGACCGTCGAAAGTCAGCGCGAGATCGCCTCCAAGGCGGGCAAGCACCGCAAGAAGATCGAGATCGAGGCGCGCAAGCACGCCGAGAAAGTGGCGCTGGAGAAGACCCAGAAGACCGCCAGGAACACCACCGCCACCAAGACCTCGCGCGGCGTCTCCATCGGCGCGTCCTCCGATCCCAAGACCCGCGCCGCCGCCGGCCTCAATCCGGTTGCCGGCCTCGATGTCTCGCTGGAAGAGGCGGGAGCGCTGGCCACGGGCGCCGTCACCGCCACGGTCGATGCCCTGTCGAAGCTGATCGAATCCGGCAACCCGCTGTTCAAGAACGGCGAGATCTGGACCCCTCACCGTCCCGCGCGCCCGGAAAAATCGGAAGGCGGCATCCCCATCCGCATGGCCTCGGACTTCTCCCCCTCCGGCGACCAGCCAACGGCCATCCGCGATCTCGTCTCCGGCATCAATGACGGCGAGCGCTCGCAGGTGCTGCTTGGCGTCACCGGCTCGGGCAAGACCTTCACCATGGCCAGGGTGATCGCCGAGACCCAGCGTCCCGCCGTCATCCTCGCGCCCAACAAGACGCTGGCCGCCCAGCTCTATTCGGAGTTCAAGAACTTCTTCCCCGACAATGCGGTGGAGTATTTCGTCTCCTATTACGACTACTACCAGCCGGAAGCCTATGTGCCGCGCTCGGATACCTTCATCGAGAAGGAAAGCTCGATCAACGAACAGATCGACCGCATGCGCCACGCCGCCACCCGCGCCATCCTCGAGCGGGACGACTGCATCATCGTCGCCTCCGTCTCCTGCATCTACGGTATAGGCTCGGTCGAAACCTACACCGCCATGACCTTCCAGATGCAGGTCGGCGACAGGATCGACCAGCGCCAGCTGCTGGCCGACCTCGTGGCGCAGCAGTACAAGCGGCAGGAGATCAATTTCGTCCGCGGCTCCTTCCGGGTGCGCGGCGATACCATCGAAATCTTCCCGGCCCACCTTGAGGATGCCGCCTGGCGCATCTCGATGTTCGGCGACGAGATCGAGACCATCACCGAATTCGACCCGCTGACCGGCAAGAAGACCGGCGACATGAAGTCGGTGAAAATCTACGCCAACTCGCACTACGTCACCCCCCGCCCGACGCTGAACGGCGCGATCAAGGCGATCAAGGACGAGTTGAAGCAGCGCCTCGCCGAGCTGGAAAAGGCCGGCCGCCTGCTGGAGGCCCAGCGCCTCGAACAGCGCACCCGCTATGACGTCGAAATGCTGGAGGCCACCGGCTCCTGCGCCGGCATCGAGAACTATTCGCGCTATCTTACCGGCCGCAAGCCAGGCGAACCGCCGCCGACGCTGTTCGAATATATCCCGGATAACGCCCTGATCTTCATCGACGAAAGCCACGTCACCATCCCGCAGATCGGCGGCATGTATCGCGGCGACTTCCGCCGCAAGGCGACGCTGGCCGAATACGGCTTCCGCCTGCCGTCCTGCATGGACAACCGGCCGCTGCGCTTCGAGGAATGGGATGCGATGCGCCCGCAGACGGTTGCCGTCTCCGCCACCCCCGGCGCCTGGGAAATGGAACAGGCCGGCGGCGTCTTCGCCGAACAGGTCATCCGCCCGACCGGCCTGATCGATCCGCCGGTCGAGGTCCGCTCGGCCAAGACCCAGGTCGACGACGTGCTCGGCGAGATCCGCGAAACCGCCCAGAAGGGCTATCGCACCCTCGTCACCGTGCTCACCAAGCGCATGGCGGAAGACCTCACCGAATACCTGCATGAACAGGGCGTCCGCGTCCGCTACATGCACTCGGACATCGACACGCTGGAGCGCATCGAGATCATCCGCGACCTGCGCCTCGGCGCCTTCGACGTGCTGGTCGGCATCAACCTGCTGCGCGAAGGTCTGGACATTCCCGAATGCGGCTTCGTCGCCATCCTCGATGCCGACAAGGAAGGCTTCCTGCGTTCGGAGACATCGCTGGTCCAGACCATCGGCCGCGCCGCGCGTAACGTCGATGGCAAGGTCATCCTCTATGCCGACCAGATCACCGGCTCGATGAAGCGGGCGATGGACGAGACCGCCCGCCGCCGCGAAAAGCAGATGGCCTACAATCTCGAACACGGCATCACGCCGGAATCGGTCAAGGCGAAGATTTCCGACATCCTCGATAGCGTCTATGAACGCGACCATGTCCGCGCCGACATTTCCGGCGTCGCCGGCAAGGGCTTTGCCGATGGCGGCCATCTGGTGGGCGCCAACCTGCAGGCCCATCTCAACGCGCTGGAAAAGCAGATGCGCGATGCCGCCGCCGACCTCGACTTCGAAAAGGCCGCCCGCCTGCGCGACGAGATCAAGCGCCTGAAAGCCGTCGAACTCGCCGCCATGGACGATCCCCTGTCGCGGGAAGAAGCCCAGGCCCAGGAAAAGGGCACTGGAAAGCCCAGGGGCAGTCGCGAGCCAATCTCCCCCCTTGAGGGGGGTGAGGAGCGGTCCGCGCAGCGGAGCAATCGATCCGGTGAATCGATTGCAGAGACGAACACCGGCAGGACAGAGGGGGGTGAGGCTGGCGTCGAACAACCCCGCATCTCCCTCTCCGGCCGCTCGAAAACCGGCAGGCCGGAAGGCCGGGGCTCATCCTACTTCGAAAAGCCCTCGCTCGACGACATGGGCCCGGGCACCGACATGGCCATCCCCGCCGGCAAGTCGTTGTTCCGAAAAAACACCCTCGACGAAATGACCGTCGGCCGCACCGAAAAACCGGTCACCGGCAAACTCCCGGAAAAGCCGTCAGGCACGACCAGCCCCCTCCCCCCTGTGGGGAGGGTTGGGGAGGGGCAACCTGACGACCCCCGCCCCATCATCCGCGCCAGGGTCGGCGCCGGCTCCTACGAGGACGAAGGCGACGGCAAGCGCAAAAGCCGGACGAAGGGTAAGACCGGGCGACCGGGGCGGTGAGTTATCTCCCCCCTTGCGGGGGAGAACGGAATTTCAGCATCTTGGCGCCGCCAAGTGCTAGAAATTCCGAGAGAGGGGCATGAACGGATACCATGCAAGACCTCGCAACCCTGCTCTCCGTCACACCACTAACGGCCGCCTGAACTGGGAGGAGTAAGCCTATTTTCGTGATGGAAAGTTTTCGGACGCAGTATAAAGTCCTGATAGGACCGCATCCTCAAGTTGAGCGTAAAAAGGCGACTTGATGTCAATGTTCGGGATTTTCTTGCCATCTATGTAATCCTGCAGTCTGCTGTCACCGTCTTTTCTCTTATTGCGCTGGAAAAATTCCCTGTAGCGTCTAGGAGTTACTCCATAGAAATGTGAAAATTCAACGGCCGGAAATTGATCGTATTCCCCCCGCTCCTGTCCATCGATGCGGATAGAATCCGCGTGCAGACGTAGAGCCAAACTTTTGGGATAGGGTTCCAAGTAGACGACATTTTTTATCCCACTGGAAACTATATGTTTCGCACACATGTGGCAGGGAAACGTGGTCGTAAACATCGTTGCGCCACCCAACGCACCACGAAGCCGAGCGGCGTCTGATATTGCAGACATTTCAGCATGGACGATTCGCCCATACTCCAGTGCGTCCATAAAACTGGAATCTTCTAGGCCCTTTTTGACAGTATCTGACAGAGTGGACCATTCAAGGTTCAGTTTCCGAACGAGCTCATGAAGGATTTCGTGCTTGCGCTTGTCGTTTGAGTCAACTTTTCTTTTGAATTCTCGATCGTCAAAATCTTCGTCGGGCCAGTAGGTGCCACCTGTGGCTTTAGGAACCTCATTTGAACCCATCGCGATTATCTCACCGCGATCACTGAATATTGCGGCTCCAACCTGCCGAGACAGATCCGACGTTCTTAATGCAGCAGATTTGGCTGCAAACATGCCGTACTCAAGCTTGCTCGGCGTAATGGTGTTGGAAGAAAACAACAGCTCCAAGAAGCGATTAAGCTGTTTATTTAGGGATGGTTTCTTCACGTCGCGATTCAGAATAAAATCGGCATCATGGAATATTTTTGCCAAGCGTTGTCCGAATTTTTCTTTACTTTGATTTTCGTCATCATCAACCAGCTTTTCTGCCGTTGACCTAAATGTCGTATGGTTTGCTTCTCCAAAGTCCTCCGAAATTTTTCGTGACAGATAATCAACCCGAGAAGATCGCATTGAGTAAACTGATAGCTGAAAGAATATCCGCCCATACACAGACCTCATAAGGTCTATTTCCTCGGGGCGCTTGAATTGGTGCACGAGAAACAAATTCTTGGAAAACTTCTCGTGCTGAGGTCTGCTGTCGCGTATCCTGCGTTCTACAATGTTTTGAATTGTCAGTGCAGCGAGTATCGACGCATCGTTTACGAATTTCCGAATCTGGTTCCCGTAAGCAATGTGACTTTCATATCGTTTGTCCAAAGGCTTCTGCACGAGAGGCACCGACGGCTTAACGAACGGAACCATGTTTTGGAACAGATCGGTAACCCGGATATCGTGTACTTGATATCCACTGGCCGCGAAAAATTTTGTTATCTCCCCAATCGTCTCGTCTAATGGGGTTCCAATTGGAGCAACGAGCCCTATAACGATTTCAGGGAATTCAATGCGAGGAATGAGTGCCATCGTTTCTACGCGAATCGTGTTAGCGTTTCTACCTGCGCTTTAGGGGAGACATAAAGTGGTTGCTAAATCAAACAAAACCATCAGCTCTCAACAGGTTACTCGCCACCTTGAGACATTAATTGTCTCACATCGTCAGTATTTTGCGGATTGGCGCTCAGATAAATTTGCGTCTGTCGAAGAGGGTCTGCGCTCTCACAAGAATTCTGAAGCGAACGCTGAACCTGTTCGCAAAGAAAAATAATTTAAGCAGTCGTTTTTAAAAGCAGGTGTTGCCGATGCAATCTCAGGAAATGCAAGGCGGGTTCTGAATAGGGGATGAACGTGGCCTCCGCACGAGACGCCCACCTCCCCCTCCCATGCAGGGGGAGCGCGGAAAATCAGAGGCTTGGGCGAGCGCAAGCCGCCTAAAATTCAAATTTTCCAGGAGAGGGGCACAGTTCCGTGGACACCAACCTCACCGACCCCCCTCTTGCTAAATCTGAGGTTTGGCCCTGATCGAGCCAATTCCTTTCAAAGCCTTCGCGCGGCGTCGCGCTCAGGCCTTCGTTCGCTGAAATCGATTCACTGGACTATTTCTGGCCTTCGGCCACCGCTCCGAAGTCTCCCCCGCAGAGGGGAGACAGGGCCGCGCAAGGCGTCAAACGCCGCAAATAGTCGCAAACATCCAAATGACGGGACAAACGAAACGGCGGGAGCCCGAGCTACCCCCTCACTCGAACCGCTCGTCAATATGCTCGACGGTGTCGGAGACCATCGAGTCGATCACGACATCCGACAGCAGCGAGGGGCCGACGGCCCAGAGTGCCCGCATATGGTCCGTGTCCTCGTGGCGGCGGTGCGCGGCCTCGCTGGTGAAGGCCTCCGCGAGCAGGATGCGGTCGGGATGGCCCGGCATCGGTACGAGTTCGATATAATGGCAATCGGGGTCGAGGCGGCTCTTTTCCAGATGGTCCCGCGCCGCCTCCAGATAGGCCTCGCGTTGTCCCGGCTTGGTTTCGAAGAATCCGACAATCAGCTTCATGCTCTCCTCCTTCGCTCTGGCCGCAAGCGTGATCCCGATGGAGGCGGCTGGCAAGGGCAGCAATCTGCCGGTTCGCCGAAGGATGTCGGAGACGAAGGCCTACCCCTTCACCACCCACTTTCCCAGCACGAACACCACCACCCCCAGCCCGAAAAACGGCCCCAGCACGCCGAAAAGCTCTGGGTCTTCCCAGGGCATGGGGATGCGGATATCGCGGCAGCCGGTGGTGTTCATGCCGCAGCCGAAGGCGGCAACCCAGTACCATGCGACAATCGCGGCAATGATGATGACAAGTCCCAGCGTCATCAGCCCGATCCTCAGGATGCGCATGCCATTTTCCTCCCGTGCCGCCTGCCCCGTTTTCGGCGCAGGTCGCCGGTCGCAAACCATGTTGCGGGTGGGATTGCTCCGAAAAGTTAGCCTGTAATGACGGCAAGCGGCATAAATCGGGCGTCGGCGCGCAGCGGCGCATCCTTTTTGGCCGTAGTCGCGATCCCCGTTTTCCCGCAAAATCCCCGCCCCCATTTCCCGTGCCTACAATCCATTCGTTCCGTCGCGGATACACCGGGTGTGCGTGCCCGGCGAGGCGGGACCGGCGCTGAAAGATTCGGGCGATCGCAGGCCCGGTCTTTCGGGGTCCGCGCAAACTGGTCTCCCTCCGGCGACGTGGGGACATGGGAAGGTTTCGGACGGCTGAACCCCATGTCGGCCCTGACGGCGCGCCGGACGCGCCTGCAAGGCGTCAGAGACCGGCGGTATCAGGTGGTCCCGGGCGTCCGGCGGTGAAAGCTGCAGCCCGATGGACGGAAAATCCTGGGAACCGCCGGAGCAGAGGGACCGATCGCACGGATAAAAACCGCCGAACGGGGCGCCGGAAGGTGTCATATCTTTTTACTTTACGAGGCAGCTTCCAGCGCCCCGTCCGCATCCCCTTCGCCGAAAGGCCGAAAAAGGGGAACCGAAATGAAGCAAGCCACGGCGGGAGACCGCGCGTGAAGGTTTCGGCATGTCCGGATGAAGGACAGCCCTCCCACCCGCAAGCCGAATCAACGCGAAGGAGCAAGCACATGACCGGGACTTCGGAAAACACCGCTACCACCGCCGCCGACAATACCGACGAACCCGATCCGGTTCGGGCCTGCATTGCTCAGATGACCGCGGACGCCCTCGGTGTTCCCCGCATTTGTCTGCGGCGAGCCTGCCGCCGGCAGCGACGCTGCGGGATCTGGTTGCAGGGTCACGATGAGACCGATTGCGCCGCCTTGCTCCCGGAAAAGTCGCGCGCCCTTTACGATGCCTTGCGCGTCGAAGCCGAGGTCATCATCGATCAGCTCAAGGAGCGCCGCCTCCCTCCACCGCCCTCGCCCGATCCGGGCCAGCACTGGCTGCAGGAACAGGCGCTCCGTATCGTTCTCGGCACCCTCGCCCATTTTCGCGTGGCCGGGCATCCCATCCTCCGACGCGTTGCCGGGAACTGGCGAGCCCAGGAACCGGCCTTGCTGCAGGGCGCCATGCTACAGCGTTACGAGGCGCTGATGCGGATCGCCAGCGCTGAACCCGATCGGCCCGCGACGGAGGCCCCGTCCTTCCCCGATGAAACGATAGGCGCGACCACGCTGCCGCCCGCCGGAGAACCCGCCGCACCGCCCGGTCCGCCGTCAGCGGATGCATCGTGAAGACATCGGGATGGTGCAGGAGGCGCGCCGTTCTCCCCTCGCCCGCAATCGCGCCTATTCGGCGGCCTTGGGCAGAGGTTCCGGCTCCAGCTCGTAGGAATAGCCTTCGAGCATGGTATAGGCCCGCTCGATCGCCTCGATCTGGGTCTCGGCGGCGCGGATGGCGTCGGTGATGGATTGCGTGCGCGCCTTCAGCATGGAGCCGAGCACATCCGCTTCCGGCCGCCGGCCGATGCGGTCGATATGCTGGCGCACCCGGGCGCGATGGCGTTCCAGTTCGAGAATGTGGAAACGCGTCTTCAGGATGTCGTCGGTGAGCTTGCGGCGCAGCCCCGCCACGGGATCGAAGCTGCCGGGCTCGCGCTCGTCGAGGATCATGTCGTTGACCAGCGTCTCCAGCATCATCAGGCCTTTGAGATCGGCGGTATCGGCAAGCTGCGGATCGTAGCCGGTGTCGTCATAGACCTTGCGCCGCACCGGGTCCTTGAGCAGCTCGTAGGACGCCGTCACCTTGGCGAAACGGTCGACATCACCACCGCCGTCGGGATGCTCGGTCTTGGCGATCTTGCGATAGGCGGCCTTGATAGCCGCATCGTTCGCGTCGCGGGGCAGCCCGAGCAGCTGGTAAGGATCGATCACGGTGGCACCTGTCTTCGGCATTGCTAATCTTGCCCCCGCGCCTTCCTAGCCCGAAGGCTGGCGGGCATCAACCCCGCACCGGGACGAGGCTTCCAAAACCTCCCCTCAAATGTCAATGGATTCAGTCGTTTGACCAAATGCAAACAAGAAAGGGCCCTGTTTTCGCCCTTGCCTTTTCGGTGGAAAACCCTTAACCGTGACGACGTTCGGGCATTAATGATCCCGGAGACTGGACCGATTGTAGTGACCGTGTCATGCGGTCTTGGGGGCTTCCTCCCGCTGGTAGACGTTCTTTCCCCGTTATCGCGACTTCCGACTGGCCCTTTCGCGAAAGGGCATAACGCCCTCTCTTCCGGTCCGCCGGAGGCGAGGAACAGACACACTAAGGGACAAGGAACTTCTCCCATGGCCACCAAGGGCACTGTAAAATTCTTCAATCAGGACAAGGGCTTCGGCTTCATCACTCCGGATGGCGGCGCTAAAGACGTATTCGTCCACATCTCCGCTCTCCAGGCTTCCGGCATCCAGGCGATCAAGGACGGCCAGCAGGTCACCTTCGACACCGAGCCGGACCGCATGGGCAAGGGCCCGAAGGCCGTCAACATCCAGCTCGCCTGATTTGCGGGTTGCTTCCGGCTCAATCGGAAGCCTGAGATGAGACATGAAACGGCGTCCCTCGGGGCGCCGTTCGCATTTCCGGCTATTCCGCCGCCACCTGAACCTTCGGCCCGGCGGAGATATCGACTGAGGCAAAAGCGGCCGCAATGACCTCCGGCCCGGCACTCGCCTTGGTCGCATCGGTGGACAGGATCTGCCGATATCGGCGCGCCCCGGCAAAACCCTGAAACAGCCCGACCATGTGCCGCGTGACATGGGAGAGCCGCCCGCCATCCGCCATCACCCGCTCGGCATAGGCCATCATCGCGTCACGCACGGCATCCCAGTCCGGTTCCTGTGCCGGCTCGCCATAAATTTTCTCGTCCACGCCGGTCAGCATCGTGGCATTATGATAGCTGGCCCGCCCGAGCATTACCCCGTCCATCACCTCAAGATGCCGGGAGGCCGCCTCGAGGCTGTCGATACCACCATTGATACCGAGGAAGACATCCGGGTTTTCCCGTTTCATCCGGTAGACCAGTTCGTAGTCGAGCGGCGGGATTTCCCGGTTTTCCTTAGGCGAGAGCCCCTTCAGCCAGGCCTTGCGGGCATGGATCCAGATCGCATCCGCACCGGCCGCGATCATCCGGGCGAGGAAATCCGGTAAAACCTCGGTCGGCTCCTGATCGTCCACCCCGATCCGGCACTTGACGGTGACCGGCACCGTCGCCACCTTTTTCATCGCGGCAACGCAGCCCTCGACCACCTCGGGTGTCTGCATGAGACAAGCCCCGAAGGTCCCGGACTGCACCCGGTCCGACGGACAACCCACATTGAGGTTGATCTCGTCATAACCGTAATCAGCGGCAATCCGCACAGCCTCCGAAAGCTTGGCCGGATCCGAACCGCCAAGCTGCAGTGCCACCGGATGCTCCTCGGTCGAAAAGCCGAGCAGCCGGTGGCGGTGCCCATGAATGATCGCATCCGCGACGACCATCTCAGTATAGAGCAACGCCCGCCCCGTCAGTTGCCGATGGAAATAGCGGCAGTGACGGTCCGTCCAGTCGATCATCGGGGCAACGGCAAAAATTGGATCCCTTGATCTACGGGAATTTTCGTGAAAGTTCAATTTGTTAGCGTCTCTTCTTTGTTTCACATTGTGTCCGTGTTTTTCAATTAGTTGCACCGTTTTTCATAGCGAGGTACAACAATGTCGTACTCGAAATAGGACATGTTGTACCGATGGGCACGATCACAGCAAGAAAACGTAAGGACGGAACGACCGGGTATACCGCGCAGATCCTTCGAAAGAAAGGCGGCGCGATAGTTTTGCGGGAGGCCAAGACCTTCGACAAAGAGCGTGAGGCCAAGGCATGGATTCGCTTTCGCGAGGGAGAACTTGACCGACCTGGAGCACTCGATCGTGCGGCCGCTCCGTCGTCAACGCTGGCCGACGCCATCGACAGGTACGTTCTGGAGAAGACGGAGATAGGACGAACCAAGGCTCAAGTCCTGCGATCTATCAAGGACTTCACGATTGCGGACATGGATTGCAGCAAGATAGGCGCCAGTGACATTTCAGGCTTCGCGCAAGAGCTACTGGCAGGTGGTCGCAAGCCGCAAACGGTCGGCAACTACATATCGCACCTGTCCGCCGTTTTTAGTGTGGCTCGGCCGCTCTGGGGCTTGCCTCTTGATCTGGGGGCCATGAGAGACGCGCAGGCTGCAATGTCGAAGGTCGGAAGCATAGGGAAGTCGGAAAAGCGAAATAGGCGCCCTACCCTACCAGAACTCGATTTGCTTATGCAGCATTTCGCCGACAGACAGGCGCGTGCACCACATTCCGCGCCGATGCACCTGATCATACCGTTCGCCATCTTCTCTACCCGCCGACAGGAAGAGATCACCCGCATTACATGGGCCGATCTAGATGAGCAGCATAGCCGTGTACTGGTCCGCGATATGAAGCACCCCGGCCAGAAGAAGGGGAACGATGTATGGTGTGAACTTCCACCCGAAGCGCTGCGCATCGCCTTGGCAATGCCTCACCGCAAGGCGGAGATCTTCCCCTACAGCACCGATGCGATTAGCGCCGCTTTCACGCGCGCTTGCCAGTTTCTTCACATCGACGACCTGAGGTTCCATGACCTTCGGCACGAGGGGGTTTCGCGATTGTTTGAGTTGGGACGAACAATTCCCCTTGCGGCATCTGTCAGCGGGCACCGCTCGTGGAGTTCATTGCAGCGCTACGCTCACCTTCGGGAGTCCGGCGATAAGTTCGCCAATTGGAAGTGGATGGACATCCTGACACGTACTGAAACGAAATAAATCTCTCTGTCATCCTTGACGATCTTCGACATTCTAAAGTTTATCCTGTCGTCAGTCATATGCGACTGACCTCTCGAACCGAAGGAGGTCTTATGTCCCTGCTCAAGACGCCCCAAGCCGCCGCCTATATCGCGAAGTCCGCAAGCTGGCTGAACAAGTCCAGGATGGACGGAAGCGGCCCTGTCTACATGAAGAACGGCGGCTCCGTCGTGTACCGCCCGCTTGATCTTGACGCCTGGATGGCCTCGAACCGCCGGACGGCGGTTTACGATTTCGCCAACGATAACCAGCGCGCGCAGGTGGAGGCATGAGCGTCCACTACATTCCTTCCGACAATGACCGCCCTTACCGCGGCAAGCGCATTTCTTGGGCGGAGTTTACAATCATCACCGGGCTGCCGAAGCCTGACTACGCCGCGCGCGCCGCAAATGACAATGCGACGCCAGATGCACTAGCCGCCTAAACGCACCAACCCACCATGACTACCAACCTGCCGACAAAGTCGGCAGGCGCGCCGTCGTGCGCCGAAAGGACAACCATGCGAATCCTGTACTGCCATCCGACCCACGAGACCGGCCGGAAAGACTGCGTCGCTTTTGTCGACGTCGAGCTCAACGAGCACATCCGCCTTTACGGCCTGCGGCTTGTTCGCCAGCCAGACGGCGCGCACTTCCTGTTTGCGCCGCAGGCCGGACAGCGCCGAACCGCGACCTTCAGCAAGCCCATGGCGGAGCGGCTTACCGCCCTTGCCGCCGAGGCGCTGGAGGCAGCCAATGAGCGGTAAGAAGCGAGGCTATGCCTATGACGTTGACGCCTGGGTGCAGTTCCACCTGCTGCGCTTGGCGTCCTTCCATCCCGACACCACGAAAGCGGATTTGGCCGTCTTGGCTGAAATCATTCAAAGGTACTGGGGCAGGTTTGGAAATGGATGGGTCACACATGAGGCCCTAGGCGCCATGACCGGGACCAGTAAGGCCACTGTAATTCGGGCGAAGCGCAACCTTGAGCAACTAGGCTTCATCACTGTAGTGCAGGCTGGCCGCCGCGGCAGCGCCACCGTCTACAAACCGAATTTTGAGCTTGTTCCGGAAAAGGGTAGCAAGGATGACACCGAAACAAACGGTATCACCCATGACACCGAAACGGATGCCATTGGTGTCGCCAGTGACACCTCAACTGGTCAATTTGGTATCACGGATGACACCCCCTCCTATCTACAAGACCGGCCCACAAGGGCCGGGTCACAGATAGATAGAGAAGAACCCGCCCCGCCTACGGCGCCGCTTTCGGATGGCCTCACGGCCACCGGCGCGGATGGTGCGGGAGGATTTGAAGAACTCTGGAAAGCGTATGGCCATCGGCAGCGAAAAGCTGACGCAAGGGCGGCCTATGAGAAAGCCGCGCCAGACAGTGACCTGCACGGCAAGATGGTCGAGGCGGCTCACGCATGGCATTCGGCATGGGCGGCACAAGCCAAGGCGGATGCTCCAAGGTTCACTCTGGCGAAATGGCTAGAGCGGGAAGAGTATGAGTGCGACCCGCCGACCTCGTTCTCTCCGAAAGAGCGGAAGCCTAAGCCCACCAAGGCGGCCAAGGCTGAGCCGCAGCCGGATAACGACAACGAGCGGGGCGCACCTGTTTTGGACGTTGGTCCGTTCTCGCCAATCGGCACATTTGATGTGACGATTGTTGGCGGCCATGTGCAAGCCGACATCAATGGCGAAAAAGTTACGCTGCTGCTGAAGTTGTCTGACGGACATGGCTCCATGCACGACATGGAGCACGTACTCTATGGCCAGCACTCGGATTCCAAGATCCAAGCGCGCGGACAGGCATTTCTGCGAACGCTGGCCGATTGCTTTGGCATTGAGAGCTTGACCGACACTGAGCAGCTTAATGGGCACCGCGTTAACTGCACGGTCGACCAGCGATTTGCCATCTCATACAGGAAGGCCGCCTGATGGAATACGCAGAGATTTACGAGGCAGTAAAGTGCGGATTCATCGACGCTATGGAAGAGGTGAAGGCAAAGCCGCGCATGATGAAGATAGACCGGTTCGAAGCGGAAGACGATGCCGGCGAGCCGGTGACTGTTGTTGGTATAATTGACGACGACGAAGAATTTATAAAGTTCATTGTCATCGAAGAATGGGAAGACGGGGAGCTGACACCGATTGTGAGGCGCAACATCTACAAGAAAGGAACGGCCGGCAAATGAACGATCTACCGGAAATCCACGTCGCTATACTGCTGGCCGCGCATGCCGCAATGTTCGCCGCGATGGCCGCGGCGAGCGCCGTCGTCCACTTCACTTGCCGTCTCCGGCCTCCGACGGGGCCCACCTATGGCCGCAAAGGATAGTATTTCTAAGAAGTAGAAACACAGAATCACTGCGCGTCCGTATTTCCAGGTCAGAAGGAACGGGAAACTATTGGATGCCGCCGTTCTGCCCTTGAGTGGACGCCTTGGCAGGTGATACATCCGAATGGTTGTAAATATTGCCAGAGATGCCATGAACCGGATACCTTGGGAACGAGACTTTCCAGACGTCATCGTTAATTGCTGCTGGAAGTCGTCTGAGTCCGGCGTCACTGGCTTGGGAAATCATGCGCTCTATCAGGCAGCCAAGGGTGAGCGTGATGTTGACGCCGCTCTGGCGCTAATTGACGACGTGGTAGTCGAACGGACCGTTGCCACACTGAGAGAGCTTGAACAAAATCACAAAGTGAAGCCGAAACTAATTGCCCCCGCGGCGCAATTAGGCGACTCAAACAACGCACTTGCCATGACCTACGCCCAATGGCTGGGTCACGAGCTCGGGTGGGCAGTTGATGAATCAGTCTTTCAACTGAAGGACTTCTCGAAGGATAAGTCGAACGCATGGGTCAGAATAGCGCACCGCTCAGCCTTCTATGGAGAAATTGACAAGACCACTCCATATGTCATAGTGGATGATGTAATCACACTAGGCGGAACAATGGCCGACTTGCGGTCGTTCATCCTCGGTAAAGGTGGGCGTGTTATAGGAATGAGCACGATCGCTTCTAAGGATGGAAACGATGTTCAGATACGCCTTGGCTCAGACACACAGACAGAGCTGGAGAAATTCTATGGCAGCGATCTTGCAAAATTTTGCAACGAGCTTCTCGGCTTTGATCACCGGGGGTTCACGGATCCCGAAGCAGCCCGAGTACTCGGTTGTTCGGGTTATGTCGATCTCAGAAAGAAAATCGTGCGAGGCCGCGACCAGGGCGATTCATCGCGAAGCGCGAAACAAGCTTCGCGATAGACCGAAGAAGTTCGGCTGAATCCCACCCGGGGTATGTCGATCTCCACGACCGCCGGCCGCCGTACCCGCCGTCCCCCACAGCACTAATGCTAACTCAGATTTTTGCCTCCCGCGCGCGCAACGCGCGCGTGCGAGAAATCATTACGTTTTTTGCCTCTCCGCTGGCCGCTGACGGGGCCATCGACATATCTACCGATCGCCAAACTTGGCAAACCCGCGTCAACCTCACGCACAGTTTTTTCTGTAGTTTTGATTTTTTAAATCAAACGCATGCCAATGCCGCCTCCTCGCCACAAGGGCGGCCAAGGGCGCGGTTTGTTGGAGTTTTTGGCGCGTCGCACTTGCGAGCGACTTAACACGCCTGGCGGCCCTAAATTCGCGGGGGCAAAAATTATACACATTTCCATCGTGAACGCAAGTTAACTGTTGACTTTTTCTGTTGGGTGCCTTATAGGGGATTCGCGCAAAGCGCATGCAAGCCGCCTTTGCGGCCAGCCCGCCCATTTGGGCACTTCCCTCTTTTTCATAGGTGACGGCCTTGAAAAATGACGACGTCCCGGTTTTTGACCGGCGCGATACCCTGCCTGCAATTCTCGACACTGACACAGCCTGGGCTCCCCCACGCAAACATGCGCGGCAGGGTGTGACCATCCGGATGGCCGGCGATCCTTGCCGCAGCTTTGCGTGGGATAGGGCCAGCGAGGCAGAGCGAGAACTATGGCGGCACAACGGCGCGGCCGTATACCTAGCACAATGGTACGATGGCCAGGCAGCGAATGACAACGAAGACTGGCCACTGCAAAAACTCTTGCGGACGGAGAAGAACGACCATTGCTTGGCCCTCGCCGAGCGCTACCGTGCCGTGCACGACATTGCTATGCGTCCTACAGCTCTTCTCGGCCGCGATCCGGCTGACCTCTATTTGGTGCAGAACGTCGACAGGGAAGGCAACCACAAGGGGCCAAAGGTCATCACCGGCAAGAACGCAACTGTCGACACACAGCCGACCCGCAACCGTGCCGCACCCGTCCCGAAGGCATGGACTGGAGATGCCGCCTTGAATGCTACTATCGACGCAAAGCGCGAACTAGCCATCGTCCGCGGCAAATTGGCATATGTGCCGGCGATCCTCGACGCCTTCGAATGGTCTGTCGTTGACGGCCTCACACTCGAGGAAACGGGCAAACGACTCGGCGCTGGCAGTAAGGGCGCCAAGGGTGAGGCCCGCGCCCGCATCTTTGACGGCTTCGGAATTGTGGACCGATATTGGCGAACGCAGGACCGCAAGGCTGCATAGGGGTACCCCAGTTCCCCGCGCCAAAAGCTATCTATGAAAGAAGGGTCGCAGCGATGCGGCCCTTTAGCATTTCAGGCCTGCCGTCACAGGTCTGATGGTGGGTGGCCGCGCGCGGTCGCTCACCGCACTTCTGTATCGCCGAGCCGCGGATGTACCGGTCGGCATACCAACCGAGCTGCGCCTACGTTGCGGTTCGACTCTCGGCAACGAGACTGGTGCGCTTGCCACCCCTCCAAGGGGCGAGCGCACCTCCTTTTTCCGACGATCCGTGATGGATCGACGACGACCAAGCCGGACCCGCTGCGGTCCGTTTTCTTCTTTCACCTCAAAAGTACGGAATTCAAACAATGACAAAACCGCGCGTTTTGGTCCGCGACCAGATTCGCCTGACTGCAAAAGTGTTGGACATTCCAGCCCCGTTCGTTCGGCAGGTTATGTCTCGGATGAAAACCGACGGCCGCCTACCCTCAACGCGTCCAGTCACGCCAGACGTGACTGCTGAGAGCCTGGCGCGTCTAGTGCTTGGTTTGTGCGCGCCACTTCCCGGCAAGTCGACAGACACGGAAATCGCCATCGGTGCAGTTCCGCGCATCGCTGGCGACGGCGCGGATACTGTCGCCAGCGAGTTGGAGTCACTTATCAACGAAGCCGCCGGCATTGTTGATGGGGAGATTGATTTTTGGAATGGCGACCTACTTGTCGGCATCGATAGGCCCTCGCTTGTTGTTCACGTCGTCAGGTTTGATGGAACGAACACGCTGCGGCTCTACCGGGGAAAGCATGAGCGGGAAGAGGGCGTGACGCGGTATGTGCGAATCCCGCTTCAGACTCTGCGCATGCTCGCTCTAGAACTGATGGGAGACTAGAGTGAAACAGATCCCAAAGCCGGAAGACTTTTCGCCGGAATATTCGCGGCTCATGGAGCGCCACGTTGCACTGATGGCGCGCGACGGGGCTATCTGCGTAGAAGAGCGAGAGCTGCACGCGCAAGCCGTTTCTGAGCCGGTAGCAAGTCGCCACGCTGACCGCGTCAGTTCGCTCCTGTCCGGCGTTGAATATACTGCTCCAGTGCCGATCAAGGACCGCCTGGCCGAGCTCGCTGCCGAACGGCGGGCCATTGCCGAGGCGCTCCGGGAGATTGCCGGCCAATTGAAGATGGAGCGCGAGCGCACATCGCGCTTGATCGTCGCGCAATTCGACGGCGAGCACGCAGCGCTCGCTGCCGATTTCTTTAGGCACATTGCCGCCGCCGCGGCCGTTCACGCCACCTATGGCGAAATGAGGCGAGGCTTTCACCGTGCTGGTGTCGATCCGGCTGGATTTACCGATTTCGGCATCGAGCTTTTCGGCGATCCTGGCCACAGAAACGGTCAAGTTGGCGTCGCTATGCGGGCCGCTTATCGACGTGGCTACCTCAAGCAAAACGAAATTCCAGAGGCGTATCGATGAAGATTGAGACCGCACACGCTCGCGTCCTGCGAGAAGACGAAACGGAAACCGAATTTGAGGCGAAGGTGCCAACGCATTTCGACACCAAAGCGGCGGTAGACGAGCTCATCAAGACAACGCGGAAGCTACTAAAGCGCCATGGTATCAAAGACATTTGAATTTAAACCTGTCGCTACTCCAGACGGTCGTTTTTCTGGTTACGGCGCTGTTTTTGGCAATGTCGACAGCCATCGGGATGTAATTGAATCCGGTGCGTTCACAGCGTCAATCGCTGCCTGGCGCGCTCGAGGCCGCTGGCCTTCCATGAAGCTGCAGCACGGCACGGGCGGCAACATGTTCAGCGGCGACGACCTGCCAATCGGACGGTGGGTTGACATGTTCGAGGACCGAAACGGGCTGTTCGTTCGGGGCGAATTGCTGGCATTAGACACCGATTTAGGGCGCCGGCTTCTCGGCCTTATGCGCGGCGGGGTTCTGGACTCTCTGTCCATCGGCTTTGTTGCCAAGCGGACCAGGGCCGGGACTGGCCGCGTCGGGCGCTATCTTGTCGAGTGTGACCTTCATGAGATTTCGCTTGTCGACACTCCCTCAAACGACCTAGCGCGCGTCTTACCGATTTCGCCAATGGAGGACGCAGCTGACAAGTTGCGCGATGCCATCGCGAGCCTAAAGGGCAAGGACGATCCGGCGCCGGACCCAATGAGCAAGCTGCGAGTCGCGCTGTCGCGGCTTTAGCACTGAAACAACCTTCCAAAATCACAAAGGAAACAACATGGCATTCACAGGAATTCACGTTTCGGCCGGATATGTCGGACCGCTGTACAACCGCAGCAAGACGAGCCACGCAGCGCTTATTTCGCGAGTCGTTTCAAGCGAGCATATGACCGGTGCAGGGACCACGACTTTGGTGGCTCCAGAACACTCTGAGAGCATGGGCGCTCCAGTATTTCGCATTCAGGCGTCCGCTGACTCGTGGGTGGCGATCGGCGCGGCGCCTAACGCTTCAACAGGCCCGCGCACCCTCTGCCGAGGCGGCGAAGATTATGACATTTTCGTAGAACCTGGCGATAGGCTCGCTTGGGTGGCCGCCTAAGACGGGGGACGGTCAAATCTCTACAGGCCTACAGACGGCGGACCGGCGCGGATCAAACATACACAACGCCACGATTGAGAAATTGAGGTCAGTCTATGGCAAGGCCGAGGACGCCGGTGTCTCGATCGTGTCTTTCTGCAACGCCTTAATCCCACCCTTGCCGTACTCTATCTCCCCGCCAGGCACCTTCAGCCTGAGCCCAGACGCACGTCCGAGTAGTGCGGATGCGAGGTAGTCGGCGGGGTGCGCATCGGCCCCCTCATCCTTTTCGCCCTTGGTGAAAAGGTTACGGGAAATGCTCTCCAAAAGGTGATCAGGTATCGAATTATTCTGCTCAAAACGCCACTCGAGCGACGTTTCCACAACCCAACTGGCGCGGTCGATATCTAACTCGAACTGCTTCAGTTGAAACTCCGCGTCAGCATGCCTCTCAAACCAGCGGTTCATCCATCGAATGTACCAAGAGAGAAGTCCGAGCAGAGCCACAGTCAGGCCGAGCGGCTTTAGCGCGGCGATCACAGAGACCGTCATCGACGGAGACTCGCTGAACACAACCGTGGAATTGTAAGTGGTGTATAGCAGTAGAAGCAAGAGACCGACCATCGCGATCCAAACTGCTATATGGATGGGCTGTCGGCGCTGATTGGTATCCTTAGTTAGCTCAAACTTGCTCGCATGTTCCGCGATGCGTGCCTTGAGGTTGGTGTGGAGAGCACGGCGAGCGTGGGTGTTATTGCGATCATCTAGAGCCTTCACCCGCACCTGAAGTGCAGACTCCTCATCTTCCAGACGCCGCCTGTGAGCGGCAATTTCCGCTTCAAGTTGGTCTCGCTTCTTGTCGTAGTCCTTCAGAAGCTTCGAGTTTTTACCCCAGTACTCCTCCTCGAGCTTCCGTCTAGCGGCCGCAGCTTCCTCACCAACAGATGCTACTGTCTTTTGCATCTGTTCGAGCATTCGCTGATGCGAGTTCATCAACTCGCGAAAAACCTTAGGGTCTCTGTAGATGAACGGCGAAGAAATAGACGGCGAAAGGAATCTGCGAGAAACAAGTGCGTCAATCTCAATAATCTTTTCGACGCCGTACGGATTGGCCAGTGGAGGGTGAGACGCTTGGTCGTTTCTGATTTCAAGGGTGGCGAAACCCACCGAGGCTTCGTCGGCGCCTTGGTGATAGCTGATTGTAAACCGATCAATTGAAAACTGAGCGTTCTGGATCAGATTTCCGTTATGTGAAAGGACCTCATTCAGGATCTCCGGCTTCTGATCCACAGATACGGTCATACTCTGCGGGGCGGCGCCGAGTAAGAAGGTGTACTGGTCTGCCCCGAGGATTCGGCAAGCTTCTTCCATGAACCGGCAAATCACTGCATCGCTTAGCAACGGTACCGTGTGTTTCACGTTTCGTGACATCCGAACCTCCATTAGGAAGCGGATATCAGTACATAGCGCATTCAGCCTGTCTACGTAGTGAAGCTGCAACCCACAGTAAACAATGCGATTGCGCGGCTAATCCAGATGGCCAGACCCCACCGCACCCCGCGCCACGACTAGGCGCCGACGCCGCTAACCAAAAGGACAAATCATGCAGACCTTCACGGACGCTCACGCGGCCGCGCCTAGACGCGTGGGTGCAAACTGATGGCAGCCCAAGACCTCGAGCGCCTGGTAGTCCAGCTTTCTGCGGATATCAAGAAATACGAAAACGCGATGAATCGCGCACAAGGCATTACCAACCGTCAGCTTGGTTCAATACAGAAAAAGGCGAACACAGTCGGCAATGGTATCGGCGCATCTTTTGCACGCGCTGGCGCACAGATTGCGGCGGCGTTCGCCGCGCAGGCTTCATTGGCGGCGGCGCAAGAACTGGTGGACGCCGCCACTCGCATTAGCAATGCGCTGAAGGTTGCCGGCCTGGCTGGCTCTGAGTTGGAGAAGGTCTACCAGGCGCTTTTCGCTTCTGCCCAAAAAAATGCGGCGCCCATTGAGTCGCTCGTCACCCTCTACAGCCGTCTGGCATTGACGCAAAAAGAACTTGGCGTAACCAGCGAGGAACTGGTCGGCTTTGCCGACAAAGTCGCGTTGGCATTGCGCGTTGGCGGCATAGACGCGCAGGCCGCAAGCGGTGCGCTGCTGCAGCTTAGCCAGGCTCTCGGCGGGGGAACGGTTCGCGCTGAAGAGTTCAACTCGGTTCTCGAGGGCGCCCCGACAATCGCGCAGGCGGTCGCGGCTGGCCTCAAGGAAGCCGGCGGGTCTGTCGCCAAGCTTCGCCAGCTTGTAGTCGACGGGAAAATCTCGTCCGAGGCGTTCTTCCGCGCATTCGAAGCCGGTTCGGTAATGCTTGATGGCAAGGCGGCAAGTTCCGTTCTTACCGTCGGCCAACAGTACGAACGGTTGCGCAACACGCTCATCAACGTGGCTGGCCGGATCAACGAAGCGACCGGCGCCAGTGACAAGGCAGGGGCCGCACTTGGGCGCCTGGGCGGTGCCGTTGAGGTGCTCGGCGACATAATCGTGCGTATCGCCAATGGGCCGATTGGCACGCTTCTCGGCAAGTTGGACGAACTGGACGAGAAGGCTAGGTCTGTCCTCGGGTTCTTGGCCAACTTCTCCTTGAATGACGAGATATTCAACGCGTTGATTGCGCCAGAGGTGAACACTGCCCCGGCGGAAGAAGACATCGGGTCGCTCGAAAAAGAACTGAAGACGCTACAAGAGCGAATCGCGCTGAATACGGAGCTTGGCTTCGACAATACGGGCGCCATCGCACGCATCAACGAAGTGACCGACGCAATCAACAGGATGCGCGCAGCTGGCGGCGATGGAGGCCTAACGCCAGGGGCTATTCAGGACTACGCTGCCAGAAACGATATAGGGCAAGCCGCTCCGAAGACAGGCCGGCTTCCTGCTGCCGTCACTGTCAACCCAGTATCTACTAGCGATTTTGCGCCTCCCGTTTCTCGTGGCGGCGGCAGCGGTGGACGAACCGGCGGCAAATCCAAAGTTTCCGATTTCCAGCGGGAAATCGAACAGATCCGCGAAAAGACAGCGGCACTTCAGGCGGAAACTGCGGCTCAAGCCGGATTGAATCCGCTTGTCGACGACTATGGCTACGCCATGGAGCGGGCGCGCACGGAGCAGGAACTGCTGGCTGCAGCCGAAAAGGCTGGGCTCGCGATCACGCCGCAACTCAAGGCAAACATTGCGCAGTTGGCCGAAGGCTACGCGCAGGCGAGCGTTGAGGCGCAGAGGCTGCAGGAGAGCCAGGAGGCTGTTCGCCAGGCGGCGGAAGACTTCAGGTCGACCGGCAAGGACGTGGCGTCTGGCTTCATCAACGACCTGCGTCAAGGCAAGTCTGCCGCCGAGGCGCTGGCGAACGCGCTAAACAAGGTCGTCGATAAGTTGATCGACGTCGCGCTCAACGCGGCGTTCGGCCTTGGTGGTGGCGGCGGGCTTGGCGGTGGCTTTCTTGGCAGGTTGTTCTCGATATTTGGCTTTGCGGACGGCGGTTACACGGGAAGCGCTTCAGTTGATTTCAAAGAAAGGATCGCCGCATGAGCGGTATGCTCTCAGTGGTCCAGAAGGACCGAATCCATTTGGTAGCTGACGCTGCCTTCTACGACCCCGACACGGGCATCCTAACCGGCATCGGGCCGAAGATTTGGCCATTCCCGAAAATAAATGCGGCGTTCTCGAGCCGGGGGAGCGCGTTGTCCTTTCCACTCTTTCGCCATTTGCTTGAGGCCATCGAGCTTGCCACCTTCGACGACTTTGTTTCTGTGGCGCCCGATGCCTTCCAGTCCTTGTATTCCATGCTGGGTGCGGAGACATGCGAGGTAATGGTTGCGGGGTTCAGCACCGCCCGCGATCGGCCTGAGGTTTATTGGTGGTGCAATCACAAAGGATGGGACGGCCTGGAGCCCGGCAACGTCTATCGACTCGAAGGCGTTTCGCAATTCGGCCTTGACCGTGACGACTTACCATCTGCGGAAGCGTTCACACCTACCGATGCAGTGTCTGCCTTTCAGAAGGGCCGCGAACATCTGAGCGACCTGCATTGCGGCGCTGCCGACGTGCCATTCATGGCGCACGCTATCGGCGGCGGCGTTCTGCATATTGAACTCACCGCCGACGGCTGTAACGGCTCCTGGCTACACGAGTGGCCGGACGTGATCGGCGAGAAAATCGACCCGTTGCGCGACGAGCAGCCCGCAGTTGATTGGCGGCAAGGTCGCACGACACCAGCCGGTTGTCCATTGGGCGCCGCACAACTAGCCGCCTAGCGAGCCACCTCAAAACACCTCGAATCCGAAACACAGCCCTGCCTCGAGCGGGGTTTTTCGTATGGAGACACCATGACCATTTCCCCTAGCGCCCGCACTGTATGGCGCAATTACGTGACCGACGGCGTGCCGTCTTCTGGCAATCATCCCGTCAAGAAGTCCGAGTGCAGGAATTGGGGCACTGCTGTCGAGGTGCGGCTTGATGCCGTTTCTACAGCGGCAAAGCTGTACGCGACGCGCTCGAGTCTCTACGCTGATCTGACTGAAGACGCGAACACGCTTGCGTGGGTCTACGGCGACAGCACTGCGGCGTACAACGGCATCTACATGAAGGTAGGCGCGTCCGGTTCCGGCTCTTGGACGCGCATTGGCGACCTACCGTATTCGTTCGTGAAGATGAGCGACACTGGCGCCGGCACACCAAATGCCATCCAACTGACGTCGAGCATTCCGACCTCCGATTCCGTTTTGCGCATCTCGAATGTGTTCGAAGCCAACACTGGAAATGTGACAATCTCGGAAAATGGAGGAACGGCGAAGGCGCTCTTGACCGTGTCAGGCGAACAGATCGCGTCTGGTGGGCTCACGGCCGGCATGATGATTACCTACGTCGACGACGGTGTGTCCTACCGGCTTACCAGCGACCAGGCAAGCGCCGCCATTCAGGAGGCGGCCGAAGACGCCGCAGCCGCAGCCGCTGCATCAGCCTCAGCCGCCGCCGCATCTGCTGCCGGCGTGAGCCTTCCGGCCGTTGCCGCTAATCGCATGCTGGTCGACAATGCGGCCGGCACGGCGCGCGAAAGCAAGACGTTTTCGCAGGTCAACGATCTCCTTGAAAAGGCGACATGGGCGTTTGATAACAATACGTTGTACAAAAGCAGATCGAACAAAGACAGGTGGCTTGATAGTGTGATTGTCGCGGACCTTCTTGATTATGATCCGTCTGGCATTACCGCCAACGGTCATACGGTTCTGCAGTCTGCTATCAATATCGCCTTGGCGGCGGGTAAGAGCGAAGTAATCCTACCGCGCGGCATTCTGCGCTTCGCAGCATCGGCTTCGATCGTCAATCCTATCAGTGGCGGCAAAGCCATCAAGATCCGCGGCCAAGGCGACGACGTTTCGTTGCTGCAGTCTGATACTGCAAACATAAACATTCTTGAGATAGGTCCGCGCGGATCGACTTTGACCGGCAGTTCGCAAACGGGCAAAGTCTGTATCGATGGTGTCGGCTTCGTCCTCGGCGTGGCGTCGACGGCTGGCAGCGCCATCGACATTCGGAATACGAATGAATTTATCATGCAAGATTGCGACCTTGGGGGGTTCCCGAGTTGCCTAGGGATTGGTCTCGGTGCATCGGATGTCAATGACACAATCAACGTCTTTCTGATCAATACAGGTGGACAGAGTCATGCATCGGGGAATGCCGCAATCCGACTCGGTTCGGGCGGCGTCCTCCACATCTCGGGTGGCCGTCGCTGGAACGGCAATTCTGTCAGCCCGTTTATTAAGCATAGCGACACCAACTACAATTGGGATGGTCTCTATTGCATCGGCACAATCGGCGAAGGCTGGACGGGCTACATCGTTTCCTCCGGTAAGGGCGTCGTTAATGCGGAGTGGACAGGCGGTCAGGTTGACCGAGCCGGGGTAGCGTTCGAAGCTTCAGCTGCAACAGGTGGAAGCGACCGCAATTGGAATATTCAGACGCAAATCCTTCAGGGACCATCTGGTAGCCCAGCGCAATTTGGCTGCGTGTTTGGCTCAGGTGGTGGCAACTCAGAGGGCCATAAGGTCAGAAACTGCCATTTCCAGGGCCTTAGCAACAACGCTGTGTATGTTGTTAACGGAGCGGCTGTTATTGCCAATAACATGATTCAATCGTGCGGACATAGCGGCGCAGCTTTGATCCGGATGGCATCTGGTACGGGCGGCTGCATCACGGGTAATTACTCATACAAGGGTGATGCAGACGGATCCTACGGAAGCGCAACGAACGGCATCCTGTTCGAAGGACCGGCGAACGGCTGGAGAGTTCAGACGGGCAACAAATTTCTCGGCATCAGTGGTGCTGAAATAAGCGGTACGGCGTAGGATAATTTCTGAATTCAGTGGGACGGAGCGACCGCTGCTTTTGCTTTAAGTAGCCGAGCGGTCGCGCCATGGATCTTGCCGGCATCGGCCGCCAGCTATCCGAAAGCCGGCGGTGGCAGTTAGTTCTTACCACCGCGGGCTTTTCGCGCGTCACGCTCCCGGCTCCACTTTTCAAATTCATCAACGGCATTGTCTGTCACGGCCAGCCCGCTGATTTCGTCCAGCCTGGCATCGATCGCCTTGCGGTCCCATTTTCGTGTACCGAGGATGGCCGGCGGCATCTTGTTGGTGGCAACCCACATGCTGAACGTCGACTGGCTGATCCCACAATAGGCTGCAGCGTCTTTACGTCCGATTAGGCGTGGAGTGGTGTCAGTCATATCTTTTCCTTTAGGTGGCGACCCCAACCGCCAGGGCCTTTCCCGTGTTTGCGACGAAGCTCAATCCATCGGTCGACTACCGCGATTTTCTCCCGTCCCTTCGCAGTGATCGAAACCTTTTTGTCTCCTTGATCGTCGCGGCCGACCTCGATCGCCAACCCACGATCAAGGAACGTGTCGATGGTTCGAGGACCGGCGCGATCGATCTGCTTGTGCGTCAGAGGCCTTCTGCTGACCGCTAAGGCACGTAGCACCTCCATCTGGCGACGATCGACCGAGCACGAAGGGCCAAAACGCCAAGCGATATCCTTCAGCAAGTCGCCGCCCGGCGCGATCCTCACTGTCGCCGGCCGCGGCGACGTTGCTGGTGCGCGCAAAACATCCTTGATTGCTTCAATGTCGCCGTCTGTGAACAGAATATCGCGTCCCCGCACCATGCAGAGCCCGTGCGCCTTTGCCAGCTTGGCAACGCCGCGATTGGTTAGGCGGAGGTGCGCTGATGCCTCCGAAAGGGTGTAAACGCTGCCTGTGGGCGTATCAGTCATCGCGCACCCTACGGCGCGCGCTGTTGGCATGTGTAACTGAACTCATATAGCGGCTTCACTAACAGGTAACCGCTCGTAATCGAGCACGCACCGCGGCCAGTGTTGGCAAGGTGCTGGCGCGCCGCGGCTTCCATTCGTTGTTCGGGAGTCATGGCGTCGGCGAGTCCCAACGTCGCGCCCTGTGTGATGCCTATTGCAACCACGCGGCCGAGGCCTGGCGAGACGATGAGCGTGTTGTCCGTCGGGTGATCGTACAGCCTGTACGTCTCGTCAGGCATCTTAACGATGGTCGCCTTTTGATTGTAGCTGCGCATTCGAGCGGTCTCTGACGACGTCGCGCATGAAGACAACACAAGCGCTACCGACACAACTGCCAATTCTCTTAGCATGCCACCCCCCTTAGCATGTCGCTAGCATTAGGCCGGCGCCCTGCAACTAGGGGAGGTTACGCGCAGCCGGTAAAAGTGTCAAGCTACTGATTTTCAATGCCTTTTACCAGATTGACAAATTTGTCATGTTGTCTTCTTCGGCAAATAGCCCTTGGCCTCCAGGTCGTCGGCAATCAATTTCTCGACGTAGGCCGCAACCGATCTTCGATCGGCTTTCGCAGCCACTTCAAGGGCATCTTTGATCTCCGGAGCGATACGAATGCCGAGGGCCGCGGTCTTGACCATTTTCAGTACTCCATAAGAATGTTAGCAGATGATAGCAAATGTTAGTTGACACCAATTCGTCTATGGCGCATTGCTAGCATTGTTAGCAGATGACAGCAACCGAGGAGCTTCCGAAATGGTTACCGAAAAGCAGACTTTCCACGTCGCAACGCAACTGGTGCGCCAGATTCACCGGACGATCAAGAAGCACGACGCGGCCGACGTGGCGCGCGACGAGAGCGCCTGCCGGATCTTGGCCGGACGCGTCAACACTCTTGCCGACGAAGCTTCATGGCACCCTGCAGGCTCACCGGAAGCCGCCCTGCTCTTCGCTTCAGTTCTGGCTGGCGACCTTGAAGCGATTGACGAAGGCGAGCATGCCGACGACGCTCGTCTAGAGCGGATGCGCAGAATGGCAATCGCACTTGTGCACTACGTCGAGCTCACGGCCGGGATTAGCCGCGACGAATTGCGGCTGGACTGGTTCGCGCCGCAGCACTTCGACGCGTCTCCCTTCGGCGAGACCGCACAGGCCGTTGCCGCCTGACGAGATTGGCCCGCTGGCGCAACTGGATAGCGCGGCGGTTTTCTACCCTGCAGGTTCGTGGTTCAAGTCCACGGCGGGCCACCAACTTTGCGCTGGCACCATCAGGGAATCCGCCCTGTAGCGCAGGCGCCGCGTCACCACCGCGGCGCCGATCTATCGCCAGCAGAGCAACCTGTACTTTACTTTTTCGGCACCGCGATCTCATGGTGACGTGATGGGCCGCGGAGACATTCCGGCGGGGCTGCGCGGCATCTAGCGGAGAAACAGAGCTCAATTTCAATGGAGGACAGGAATAGGATGCTCACCCGAAGGCAAAAATCTATAACCAGATCAGAATTGGTTGGCGCAAGAGAAAACCTGATACTGAACCTGGCTTCTCTGTCGACTTGGCTCCTGGTGGCTGTATCGTGCGGCGGCGTACTTTACTGCACGATAATAAGCTTGGGATTTTCTCTCGATCAGCGACACATATTTTCAATAACCGAGTATCCCCAATTCGGGATGAGGTTCGATATATTTATCATCACATTGATACTGTTATTTATGGGGACTCAATTATTTAAACCTAACAAAGAACACCTGACAATCGATAAATTTATACGTTCATCCATTAAAATAACGATTTTGATTTTTCTGTTCTGGATTGCAGCCAGTCTTTACTCATGGCCAAGACTAGGTATGAATCCGATTCAATTTATAAAAGAAACATACGTCGTCTTTCCGGCTCTTGCGATCTCCATGTTATTTTTAAATGCTCTTAAACTTCTAAAATTGAGGGACAATATTGCTAACGCAGGATTCATAATAGTGCTGTCATTGATTGTCTCATCTGCTTTTGATGCCGTGGCAACGATAAACAAGTGCCTCAATGGAAATCCGGAGCGGACGCAACCAGTCTACATTGGAGAAGGGATTGAGCCAGATTGGTGTCACGTCGTCTCCACCCAAGAGTTTGAAATCTTCTATGACTCGGACAAAAACGCGGCCATCGCACTCCCTGCTGACGCTCTAAAACGCATAGATTTTCCCCGTGCCGTAAACCCTCGGTATGAAGAACTGCACAACGAGGGCACCAAGTCGCCTTAATGTTGGCTATTTCAGCAATCGCCATGCGAAAGCATTGAAACACTTGCGGCTGGAAGGGTTAGGTACGACGAGAAGTACAACATGACCGCTAGAGGCCCTACCGTTCCGGCCGGTCCGTCCAGTCGATCATCGGGGCAACGGCAAAGAGTCTTGTCCCCGGGCTGTAGAGCGGTGCTATGGTCATGAGCGGTCAGATAACCCCGCAATGGCTTGTTCGCAAGGGTTTCCCCGTCCGGCTGCCCGTTCTGTGACAATTGAAGAAGTCGGAAAGGGCGAAGAGATCAGAGCAGGCCGAGTTCGGCAAGTTCGCGCTTGAGGTCTTCGGGCATCTCTTCGATGTTGGCGCCGGATGCACCGAGGTCGCGGGGGGCGGCATCGGGCTCCAGATAGCGCCAGCCCTGGAAGGGGCGGCGCGGCGCCGGCGTCACCTCGATCACTTCCGGCCCGAGGATCAGTTCGCAGCGCGTGATACCGTCGCCGCCGGTGAAGGTCTTGATGTCGAGAAGCCTCTGGCGCGCCGCCACTTGCCCCTTGATGATCCAATAGAGCGAGCCGCCGTCCAGCAGTTCCTCGCCACGCTTCGGCACCATGCGCGTCACATGGCTGGAATGCGGCTCCAGACCGGCCGCGACCGCAATGAGTGCCCTCTCCGCCACCCAGTCACGAAGATCCTGAATGGAGTCGGCGCCGACGCAGAGCTTGATGAGGTTGAGTGTCATGCCTGCGGTGATAATCCGATGATAGCCCACGTCAAGGGGCAGGTGCGGAAGCAGGTGATGTCTGCATCCAACATGGGTATTCGTTCATTCCATCCGCAGCCCCATATCAATGACATGCTGCGCCCCTATCACAGGTAGCCGAAGGGAGAGCGCGATGAAAGGAAAACGCCTGATTATCATGGCCGGCTTGCCGGGATCGGGGAAAAGCACCGTTGCGGCGGGCTTCGCAAAAGGACTTGGTGTACCGGTGATCTCGGTAGATCCTCTGGAGGCCGCCATGTGGCGATCGGGCATTCCGGCGGCAATGACCGGGATCTCCGCTTACGTAATCGCGGAAGCAATCGCAGAGGAGAATCTTAAACTTGGTTTGACGGTCATCGTTGATGCGGTGAATCCGGTCAATGCAGCCAGAATGGCATGGGTGAGGCTGGCGGAGCGTACGAATGCCGCGCTCGTCTTCGTGGAATGCTTTTGTTCCGATCCGGCAGTGCATCGCAAACGGATTGAGAGACGTGTCCGCGAAATTGCAGGCATGGCCGAGATCACCTGGGATCGGGTTGAAGAACGCCGAGCCGAATATGAAGCCTGGAGAGTCCCGCGCATCACAGTAGATACAGCCATGGATGACCCTGAGGAACTGGTGAAACATCTCCTGCCCTTACTGCGCGGAGAATAGCCTCCCCGGCTTCTTGGCCAGTCCGGTGGACACGGTTCCCGAAAGCGGCTCCGTAATGGCCTCTTACAATATTGCTTCGCCTGCCATTCCACCATGCCTGGAAAAACTGCCGGGCGGCAGGCCGACATGGCGACGGAAGGCGGTGCTGAAAGTACTGGCGGAGCTGTAGCCGATCCGTCGCGCCACCTCATCCAGCGCCACTTTCTCGCTTCGCAGCAGGTTCTTTGCGACCGTCATCCGCCATGACAGCAGATATTCCATCGGTCTGACCCCAACCATGCGGTTGAAACGGTCGAAGAAAGCCGAGCGGGACATGCCCGCCTCGCCGGCAAGGTCGGGAACCGTCCATGCCCGTTCGATATTGCCATGCATGCCGCGCAGCGCAGCCGCGATCCGGGCATCGGCCAGCCCGCGCAGAAGACCCGGCTGGGCTTCCTCGGTCGGCGCTGCCCGAAGCGCCTCGATCAGCAGAATTTCGACGAGACGCTGAAGAATGAGGTTGCGGCCGATGTCATCGCGTGCCGCCTCCTCGCCGAGCAGGCGCACCAGTTGCGCGAGCCGCGGGATGCCGTGGATGTGGATCATGCGCGGCAGAAGGGAGACGAACAGCCCGGCATCGGGCGCATCGAAGGAAAACCAGCCGCCGAACTGGCGGAAATCGGGTGGTCCGTCCTGCCGGCCGTGGCGGATTTCCCTGTCGGGGGCAATGGCTGTTTTCGGATCGATGTGCAAAGGCTGCGCGGGTTCAAGACTGGACATCGTGAAGGATGGAGTTTCAGGCAGAAGCACGAAGTCGCCTTCTTCGAGGATGACCGGCTGTTCTCCGTTAACAGCCAGACGGCACCGACCCTCGATCACCGCGCAAAATCCCGGCTGCCCGAAATCGGCGTAGCGCACCGCCCAGCGCCCGGCGCCGGTGATCCCCTTGGAGAACACGGCCCGGGGGCGGAGAATCTGGATAACTTCGGTTAGGGGGTCGGCCATGTCGGACTATTGCAAATGAAATACGGACTATCGATCGAAGATAGTCCCGATTATGTCGACTAAAACGGTCTCGTCAACAGCGAACATAGGAGACCATCATGAAGACCGTACTGATCACCGGCTGCTCATCCGGCTACGGATTGGAGACCGCCCGTTACTTCCATGAAAAGGGCTGGAGCGTCATCGCCACCATGCGGAACCCGCGCGACGGCCTGCTGCCGGCGTCGGAACGCATCCGCATGTTGCCGCTGGACGTGACCGATCCCGAGAGCATCGCGGCCGCCGTGGAAAAGGCGGGGCCGATCGATGTGCTGGTGAACAATGCCGGGATCGGTGTCGTCGGCGCTTTCGAGGCCACGCCGATGGCGCATGTCCGCAAGGTCTTCGAGACCAATACCTTCGGCGTCATGGCAATGACGCAGGCCGTCATTCCGCAGATGCGCGAGCGCCGGTCCGGCGTGATCGTCAACGTTACCTCGAGCGTGACCCTTGCGGCAATGCCGTTGGCCGCGGCCTATACCGCAAGCAAGCAGGCGATCGAGGGCTTCACCGGATCGCTCGCGCATGAACTGGCCGCTTTCGATATCCGCGCCAAGCTGGTGGAACCCGGCTATGCGCCGACGACGCGGTTTGCGGCAAACACCGACATTCCTGTCATGGACCTGATCCCGGAATCCTATGCCGAATTCGCCGGACCGATCTTTGCCGGCTTCGCCAACCCGGCGCTGACGACGAGGGAAAGCGACGTAGCCGAGGCGATCTGGACGGCCGCCAACGACACTTCGGACAGGCTGCGTTATCCGGCAGGAGCGGATGCTGTGGCGCTGGCGAATGTAGCCTGATCGGCCCGGCAACCCTGCCCTTTCAGGCTTCGGCTGGCGCCCCTGCGGGCGCCATCAACATTCGACGACGTTGACGGCGAGGCCGCCGAGAGAGGTTTCCTTGTACTTCTCGTTCATGTCGTTGCCGGTCTGGCGCATGGTCTCGATGGCGGCGTCGAGCGGCACGAAATGCTGCCCGTCGCCCTTGAGCGCCAGCGAAGCGGCGGTGACAGCCTTGACAGCCCCGAGCGCATTGCGCTCGATACAGGGCACCTGCACGAGGCCGGCGACCGGGTCGCACGTCATGCCGAGATGGTGTTCCAGCGCGATTTCCGCCGCGTTCTCGATCTGCTCCGGGCTGCCGCCCATGACTGCGGCAAGGCCGGCCGCCGCCATGGCCGAGGCGGAACCCACCTCGCCCTGACAGCCGACCTCAGCGCCGGAGATCGAGGCATTGTGCTTGATGATGCCGCCGACGGCAGCGGCGGTCAGCAGGTAATCGCGGACACCCTCCTGATCGGCATCGGGATGGAAATGCAGATAATAACGGATCGTCGCGGGAATGACGCCGGCCGCGCCATTGGTCGGCGCGGTGACGACGCGCCCACCGGCAGCATTCTCCTCGTTCACTGCCATGGCATAGACCGACAGCCAGTCGTTGGCGAGCAAGGGGTTGAGCCGGTTGCTGCGCCATTCTTCCTGCAGCTTGTCATGAATGGACCTTGCCCGCCGGCGCACGTTGAGTCCGCCCGGCAGCTTGCCCTCCTGCTTCAGCCCGCGATCGATGCAGCCGCTCATTGCGTCCCAGATCCGGTCGAGACCGGCATCAAGGCTTGCGCGCTCCATGACGGTTTCCTCGTTGGCGCGTTTCATCTGGGCAATCGTCAGGCCGGAATTGGCGGACATGTCGAGCATCTCTTTGGCGGAGGAAAAGGGATAGGGCACCTTACGGCCGCCACTGCTCTTTTTTGCCGCCTGCATGGCCGCAAGCTCTGTATCGGTCACGACGAAACCGCCGCCGATCGAATAATAGACCGTGGTCAGAAGCACGCGGCCGTCGCGGTCGAGAGCTGAGAAGCGCATACCGTTGGCATGGCCCGGCAGCGGGGTCTTTTTGTCGAAGACAAGATCGTCCTTGGGCTGGAAGGTATAGGCCGGATGACCCGGCGGCTGCACCTTGCCGGTCTTTTCGACCTCTTCGATGATCGCATCCATATGGTCGGGATCGATGCTGTCCGGCGCTTCGCCGGTGAGGCCGATGATAACAGCCCTGCCCGTTCCGTGACCGATGCCGGTATAGGCGAGCGAACCGTGCAGGCTCACCTTCAGCGCCGCCACATGCGCGCCGTGCGGCCGTGGCCAGCTATCGGACAGAATGAGGTCGAGGAACCGGTTCGCAGCCGTCATCGGCCCCATTGTGTGGGAGCTCGACGGCCCGACGCCGATCTTGAAAACATCGAATACCGAAAGAAACATGAGATTTCGACCTGCGCACCGGATCCTGAAGCATGCCCGCCGAGCCCTTGTGACCGCGACGAGGTAGAGGATCAACCGACATATAGTGATTCAAGGCTAGGATATCATCGATTGCGAATGCGTCGGCGAACCGACATCGGCTTTCACCGTCGCGACATGAGCGTGCTTGCCGCAAATAAAAACAGCGCGGGCTTTTAGACCCGCGCTGTGAATGAAAACCGGATGTTGTCCGGTTCAGAAGCTGCCAAAAAGATAAGCAAGGCAGAGAATGCCCGCAAATCCCATCAATGCACGAAATGTGACACTCCAGCACGATTTCTGGATACTGTCTTCCATATAGGCTCCGATTGTCATCCATGGTTGGCAGAAAGCCGTCCCCCGACCGCCTTCTTGATGTCGATCTATTAAAGTTTGCAGGGTTTCGCAACTGCAAAAAAGGCAAAACAAAGGCGCTTTTCGTGCTCCAGCCATGCGCAAGTCGCATGGTTTTTCGAAATATCAAGGACTTGGCGCTTCGTTCACTGAATCACGTCAATGAACTGGCCGTCATATTTTTGTCAAAAGCCCTGCCATGTGGCGCCGGCCTTGTGGAATTTTGTCCAGTGGGCTTAAAACATTTCGTGGAATCGACCGGAGCCTTGGGATGACCCTTGCCGATTATTGCGCCCTTATCCTCTTCGCCGGCCTTTGGGTCGGCTATTCCTGGATCACAGGTCAGGCGCGCATCCTTTCGCGCAGCAGCCTGACGCAGGTCATGGCGGAACGCCGCCGCGCCTGGATCATGAATTCGCTGAAACGCGACCTGAAGATGATCGACACGCAGATCCTCGCCGGACTGCAGAACGGAACGGCCTTCTTCGCCTCGACCTCCATCCTCGCGATCGGCGGCTGTTTTGCCCTCCTCGGTCAGACGGACAAGGTGGATTCGGTGCTGAAGGATTTGCCCTTCGTCCTTCCGGGCGGTCGCACGACCTTCGAGATCAAGGTCTTCGTCCTCACCGCGATCTTCGGCTATTCCTTCTTCAAGTTCGGCTGGTCGTACCGGCTGTTCAACTACTGCACCATTCTGTTCGGCGGGCTTCCGATGACGGAGGAGGCGCGTCGGGATCCGGCGGCTGCGGAGAAAGCGGCCGAACTCGCCATCCGCATGAACATTATCGCTGCAAGCCATTTCAATGCAGGCCTGAGAGCGCTTTTTATGTCGATCGGCTATCTCGGCTGGTTCGCCAGCCCCTATCTCTTCATGGCAACCTCCACGGTTGTCTTTGTCGTGCTTATCCGCAGGCAATTCTTCTCCGAGGCGCGGCTTGCACTTCTTCAGGCACCCGTGCCATGAAAAGGCCGCCTTTGGCGTCTCTGCCATGCGGACGCTCCTGCCGTTCGCGCCGGGCGTCCTCCCCAACCATGGGCCACCAACAAAGGGATTGACCGTGCAGCCCTCCTCCGAGCGCAGAGAAGAAGCCTCGGCGCATCCCCGTATCGGCGCGCTCGACGCTGCCCGCGGGCTGGCGCTGATCGCCATGGCGACCTATCACTTCAGCTGGGACCTCGAATTCTTCGGCTATCTGGATCCGGGGACCTCGACGCATGGACCGCTGAAGATCTATGCGCGCTGCATCGCCTCCAGCTTCCTGTTTCTCGCCGGCTTCAGCCTCGTGCTGGCGCAGTATCCCGAACTGCGGCTGAAATCCTTCCTGAAGCGCCTCGGCATCATCGTTGCGGCGGCACTGGCGATTACGGTCGCAACCGCCATCGCCATGCCGGACGGGTTGATCTTCTTCGGCATCCTGCACAGCATCGCGGCCGCAAGCCTGCTGGGACTCCTGTTCCTGAGGGCGCCGCCGCTTCTGACCGTAGCAGTGGCGGGCGGCATCATCGCCCTGCCGAACTATTATCAGTCGGACGTCTTCGATGCGCCGTGGCTGCTGTTCCTCGGGCTCTCGGAGCATCTGCCGCGTTCGAACGACTATGTGCCGATGCTCCCCTGGAGCGGTGCACTGCTGCTGGGGATTGCGGTAGCACGTATCGCTCAGGGCCGAGGCTGGCTGAACGCGCTTGCACGCCTTCCCGAAGGCCCCCGCTGGCTGCGCTGGGGTGGCCGGCACAGCCTGATCGTATACCTCATCCATCAACCGGTGCTGATTGCCATCGTCTATTTGATGTCGATCATTGCGCCGCCACAAGAACCTGATCCTATTCAGTCGTACCTGATGAGCTGTCAGACGGCATGCCAGGCAGAGGGAAGCGAAGCGGGACTGTGCACCCGTTTCTGCTCCTGCACCCTGGACCGTTTGCAGGAACAGTTACTGCTGGCACCGCTCCAGTCCGGCGCAATCTTGCCGGACAAGGATGAGCGGATATTGAAGCTCGCGCGTGAATGCTCAGTCATCAGTCAATGACAGGATCTGATCATGAATGCCTATAGGTTGAAACCGCTGCGGTATCCCTGGCCGCCGGTCGTTTATGTTCTGGCCATAGCCATGGCCTTCTTCGCTGATCGCTATGTCGGGATACTGCCCCCGGCGCGCGCCGACGGCCATTTCTTCGTCGCTATCGGCGGCTTGCTGGTGGCTGTCGCAATTGCGCTCGATATCTGGGCGGTGAAAACCCTGCTGGATTGCCACACCGCCGTCCTGCCCAACCGCTGCGCCCAGCGACTGGTGACGACAGGTCCCTTCCGCTTCACGCGCAATCCGATCTACCTCGGCTACACGCTGCTGACGTTGGCCTTCGGCCTGCTGACCGGCAATGCGTGGTTCTTCATTGCGGGCCTGACGGCGGCAGCGCTCACCACCATGGTGGCGATCCGTTGTGAGGAAATGCATCTGCTCGCGCGCTTCGGCGCCGATTTCGAGCACTATTGCCAGCATACGCGGCGCTGGATCTGAGAAGCCGACCCGAAACCCGGGGCTGCGCGGGTCGCGCAGCCTTTTCCGTCAGGTTCCGACGCCGATCTCCACGAGGCGTGTCAGACAGGCTTCCTCGGCATTGTCCAGCTCCGCCAGCGTCTCATCGATGTCACGCCGCTTCTGGCGCAGATCCTCGCGCTTTTCGTCGATGCGCTTCATCATCAGCTTCAACTGACCGATCTCGCCCGGCGGCTCCTTGTAGACGTGGATAACTTCACGGATTTCGGCTATGGTGAAACCAATCCTGCGACCGCGCAGGATTTCCTGCAGCAATCTACGGTCGGCTGCGCGGTAAAGACGCGTACGGCCACGCCTTTCGGGCTGAATCAGACCTTCGTCCTCATAGAAGCGAAGTGTCCGGGTCGAAACGCCGAATTCACGTGTCAATTCCGTTATACTGTAATACTTCTTCACAACCGTACCATTTCATTAGGGAAACGGTATAATATTGACTTTTACGTACAAGTCAATTTTGTCGTTTCAATTCGACATGAACCACCATGTGGCGAGGCCGAGGAAAGAGAAAAAGCCGGTCGTATCGGTGATGGCGGTAACGAAGACCGCCGAGGAAACCGCGGGGTCGGCCCCTGTGCGATGCAGGAGCACCGGGATGGTGATTCCGGCCATCGCGGCGGCGAACATGTTGATCAGCATGGCCGTGGTGATCAGGCCGCCGATCGAGGCGTCGTGAAACCAGAACGCCGCGATGACGCCAACGAGACAGCCGAACAGCACGCCGTTGATGAGGCCGACGCCGGCCTCGCGGCGTGCCACGCGCCAGGCATTGTGGATATCGAGGTTGCGGGTCGCAAGCGCCCTCACCGTCACGGTCATCGTCTGAGAGCCCGCATTGCCCCCCATGCCGGCGACGATCGGCATCAGGATCGCGAGCGCCACCACCTGCTCGATGGTCGCCTCGAAGAGCGAGATGACGGAGGCCGAGACAAAAGCGGTGAAGAGATTGACGGCAAGCCACGGCACCCGCGAGCGGGACGTTTCCACGACGCTGTCCGACAGCTCTTCGTCACCGACGCCGCCGAGGCGCATCAGGTCTTCTTCCGCTTCTTCCTGAATGACGTCGACCACGTCGTCGATGGTCAGGATACCGACCAGCCGCTCGTTCTCGTCGACGACGGCAGCGGAGAGAAGGTCATATTGTTCGAAAAGCTGGGCCGCCTCTTCCTGGTCCATTTCGGCGGGAATCGAATGCGTGGTCTCGCGCATGATCGTTTCGATCTTCACCTGCCGCTTGGTCCGCAGGATCCGGTCGAGGTCGACTGTGCCGAGCAGCTTGAAGGTCGGGTCGATGACGAAGATCTGAGTGAAGCTTTCCGGCAGGTCCTCCTCGTCGCGCATGTAGTCGATCGTCTGGCCGACCGTCCAGAACGGCGGAACGGCCACGAACTCCGTCTGCATGCGTCGACCTGCGGAGCTCTCCGGATAGTCGAGAGCCCGCCGCAGGCGGACCCGCTCGGTAAACGGCAGCTGGGCAAGGATCTCTTCCCGATCCTCGTGGTCGAGGTCTTCGAGAATGTAGACCGCATCGTCCGAATCAAGATCGCCGATCGCCGCGGCGATCTGGGCGTTGGGCAGGTGTTCGACGATCTGCAGGCGAATGCCTTCGTCCACCTCAGTCAGCGCGGTCAGGTCGAAGTCGTCGCCGAGCAGGCGCACCATCGCGATACGCTGGTCCGGCTGGATCGCCTCGATCAGGTCGCCGAGTTCGGATTCGTGCAGGCGCGCAACATGCTGGCGCAGAAACAGAAGATCACGGTCGGCAATCGCGGCCCCGACCATTGCAAGAAAATCGGAACGGATCGAACCGTCTTCCGCATAGATGTCGGCCGCTTCTTCCGGAGCGGAACGGCTGCGGGTTTCTTCGCCGGTCTCCGTCATTTTAGCGCCCCCGTCCTGTTCTGCTCGCTTCATGCGGCTTTCCGGCCGACAAGGAGAATGGCGTCAAAAAACGCTTTGTCAACAATTGCATAGGCTCCCCGCCGGTGAACTGTGCAAATGCGAACGCTTCCTGCTAACCTATCTCCAGCAAGACGTCCAGCAGTCATCGACCGGAAGCTGTGGCAACCCGGGAAAAGGGCAGCGCCCTGCCCTTTCAGCAAGGAAATACAGAGTATGAGCATTCGTCCGATCGTTCGTTTTCCCGACCCGCGGCTGAAGACACCCTGCCTGCCGGTCACGGTCTTCGACGGGACCCTGAAACAACTGGCCGACGACCTCTACGACACGATGAAGGCGGCTCCCGGCGTCGGTATCACTGCCGCACACATTGGGGAGGTGCTTCGCCTCGTGGTGCTCGATCTGCCGCAGCTCGGCGGGCGCTGCGATTATGCCAATCCGGAGATACTCTGGTCCTCTCCTGAAACCATGGAGCACGAGGAAGGCAGTGTCTCGATGCCGGGCGCCATAGAGACGGTCTTGCGCCCGAAGGCCATCGAACTGCAATATGACGACCTCGAAGGTGTCCGACACAAGGTGAGGCTGGAAGGTTTTCCGGCCATCTGCATGCAGCATGAAATCGACCAGCTCGATGGCATGTTCTGGCTTCAGCGCCTCTCCCGGCTGAAGCGCGAGCGCCTGGTGAAGAAATGGGAGAGAAACCAGCCCTGATTCTCGCCCCAAAGGTCGAACCGAAAGCCGGTTTGCGCGTTTGAGGTGAAGTTGGGCGATCAAGGGAAGAATTTCATGGAAAACGGCAAGCGCAAGGACGAATTGTCCCGCGAGGAAGATTATCGCGATTTCGAGCAACGCGATCTGGAAGACGGTTGGCCCTATGACGACGAGTCCGGCGCCAGCCGCAAACCGGTCGGCAATGCCGCCTATGGGGAAGCCGGCGGCGATTTCGACCGGGAACGCGATCAAGGGGTTCGAATCACCCGGTCCGAAGAGGATGCCGGCGATCCTCCGGCCTATCCGGAAACCGGGGACGAGCGGCGCACGGAAGATGAAGACCAGCTCGAATCGGACATTGCCGCATTGATCGAGGATATTCCGGGCGTAAATTCCGATGCCATCGATATTCGCGTGGAAGGCCGCGTGGTGACGCTTGGCGGCAGCGTCGATACGGCGGACGAGCGGCGGCTTCTGGAAATGAAGGTGCTGGGCGTAAGAGGTGTCGAGAGGGTCCGCAACCGTATCGAGACCATTGGCAGCGACAGCCATATTCCGCGCGATACGGACTAGCCGATACCTCAAAAATGAAAAGCCGGCCGGCCTTTCGGCGTACCGGCTATCTTGTTCATTAGAAACAAAAAACCCGGCCGAAGCCGGGTTCTTGGTGCGGTCGAGAAGACTCGAACTTCCACGGGTTGCCCCACAGCGACCTCAACGCTGCGCGTCTACCAATTCCGCCACGACCGCATCGTGGTAGGGCCGACTTGCGTCGACGGAGGTGCATGTAGCAAAAGCATTTTGGGTGCACAAGAGCGTCGTGACAGTTTTTTGAATTTTCTCTCGCCCCCTGTTGATAGCCCTTACCCCGACACCCTTGAAACGCAGCGCATTTGTTGCCAAGTAGAGGAAAAATGAAGGTTTTTCCCATGCAGCGCACCGAGATCTCCACCGAAATGCACCCTCAGGAAGGATCGCCGCCGGTGCGGTGGCGCATTTCCGAAGGCCTTGTGCCCTATGATGTCGCGGTGGCGGAGATGGAGAGGCAGGTCGCTGCCATTGCCGACGGCGAGGCCGACGAACTCGTTTGGCTGCTGGAGCATCCGCCGCTTTATACGGCCGGCACCAGCGCCGATGTGTCCGACCTGATCGATCCCGACCGATTCCCGGTTTTCGCCACCGGGCGCGGCGGTGAATACACCTATCATGGCCCCGGTCAGCGGGTTGCCTATGTCATGCTGGACCTGAAGCGCCGGCGGCAGGACGTCCGCGCCTATGTCGCGGCCCTGGAAGAAGTGGTCATCCGTACGCTGGAAAAGATGAACGTGCGGGGCGAGCGCCGCGAGGACCGGGTCGGTGTGTGGGTACGCCGCCCCGAAAAACCACTCCTGCCCGACGGCAGCATGGCGGAAGACAAGGTGGCCGCACTCGGCATCCGCCTGCGCCGCTGGGTGAGCTTTCACGGACTGTCGATCAATGTCGATCCGGACCTCGGGCATTTCTCAGGGATCGTGCCGTGCGGAATCACCCAATACGGGGTAACGAGCCTCGTCGACCTCGGCCTGCCGGTGATGATGCCGGATGTCGATATCCGGTTGAGAGAATCATTCGAGGAGGTCTTCGGGGAGACCGTGCGCGACGGCAGCCAGAACATTGCCGCCTGAAGCATTTCCGGCGAAAACGGAATTGCCTTCAACGTTCTATCGCTTTGAATGGACGCAATTCCGGACGCAAAACCGCTTCGCGCTTTTGCTGGAATTGCTATTGCCTCAACGCGAGACGAGGTCCTCTTCGTCTTCCTCATAGCGCTCGATCTGGCGCGCAAGCGACTTGATCAGGCGCCCGCATTCCTGATGAAGCTGGTCGAGATGGGCAAGCTGGAGGCGCATGGCCTCCAGTGGAAGCTTTCTGTCATGGTCATCCGGTCCCAGGCCGACACCGGTCATCAGCCACATCGGTGACACACCGAGAATGCCCGCAAGGTTGAGCAGGCGGGTCGGCAGCGGCTCGGAACGGTCCGCTTCCCACTCAAGCAGGGTTTCGCAGGGAACGCCCAGCTGGTCCGCGAGAGCATCCGGACTGATTCCCGCCGTATCACGGGCCGCGGAAAGCCGACCGCCAAGCGTATCGTCACTTGCATCGGGAAAAAGGTTCATCCGATCGCGGGGCATCAGGATGTCCATGGTGTAACGTCTCCCTTCGTCCGTAGCGGGCCTTTGTGTCTCTCCCACCCCGGCGCGATTTTCCGGCTTATCATACGCCCTAGCTTATATGGTGATCTTCAGGATATGGATGATATAGAGGTTTTGCCACCCTGTTGCCGCCATCGGCTGGCGACAAGTCGCCATTTATGCCATCGCTGCACGCCGGCAACTTGATCTCGATCAGCCGCTATGCTTGATGGTGGCTTTCCCGAAAGCCCCGTGATGCCTAAGTCCAAATCCGCGCCCGTCGATAACCCCGTACAAGGCATGGCGCTGATGGCGACATGCATGCTCATCCTGCCCTCGATGGATGCGATCGCCAAGTACATGGCGACCTATGAGGGCATGTCCCCCGGACAGGTTACGTTCTATCGATTCTTCTTCCAGCTTGCCTGCACCCTGCCCGTGCTTTTTGCCCTGAGCGGATGGTCGGCGCTTTCGGCAAAGCGGCCGTGGCTCAACCTGTTGCGCGGCGTCCTGCATGGTTCTGCAAGCCTGATGTTCTTCATCGCGGTCAAATACATGCCGCTGGCCGACGTCTTCGCGATCTACTTCGTCGAACCCTTCATTCTGACGGCGTTGTCGGCGCTGTTTCTTGGCGAGAAAGTCGGCTGGCGTCGCTGGCTTGCCATCATCGTTGGGTTCGGCGGCGCGATGATCGTCATCCAGCCCAGCTACGAGATCTTCGGCCTGAAGGCGCTGCTGCCGGTCGCCTGCGCCTTTCTCTTTGCCCTCTACATGTTCCTCAACCGTGCTGTCGGAAGTGCCGATTCGCCGATGACCATGCAGACCATGGCCGGCCTTGGCGGCACCGCCCTGATGGCGGTGGCCCTTCTCGGTGGCAATCAGATGGGACAGGCGGATTTCCATATCTCGCTGCCGCAGTCCTGGCTCGGGCTGCTGCTGCTTGTCCTGCTGGGCACGATATCCGGCTACATACACCTGCTGGTCGTGCACGCCTTCCGCATGGCACCGCTCTCGGTGCTTGCCCCATTCCAGTACTTCGAGATTATTGCTGCGACTATTTTGGGGTATTGGCTTTTCGGAGATTTCCCGACTGTCTCGAAATGGTTCGGAATTGCCATCATCGTCGGCTCCGGATTGTTCATTCTCTGGCGTGAGCACAGGCGGGCGCAGGAAAGCCAGCAAATTTAACGGTTTCGGTAAGTGACGGCTAACCGCCCTTGTTGGGACATTGGAAATATCCGATTGCTAGAAGCGATCCCGGTTTCATGATGAAACAGGGAAGAAAAGATGAGCGAATTTCGTCTCTCTTTTCCGGCAAGTGTGATCGCCGGGAAGAACAGGCTGACAGCCGAAGACATTTTATTATTACGCAAATATTCGTTTCCTTTGGGAATCTGCAGCGCCGACGATGTCGTGACATTGCTCGCGCTCAACAGCACATGTCCCGAGAAGTGCGACGGGTGGAACGACTTCTTCATCGAATCGCTGACGGCCTTCATCGTCGAGCACTGCTATCCGCAAGGAAGCCTTGACGAGATCAATGTCGAGTGGATGAAGAGCGTGCTCTCCACCAATGGCGTGATCGAGACGCCGCTCGAACTGGCGGTCGTGCTGCATGTGATCGACGTCTCCCCCCATGTGCCGCCGTCGCTCAGGGCCTTCGCTATCGATCAGGTGAGGATCGCCCTCGCCGAAGACGTCGGCGCGTTTTCCGCCGAACGTCCCAAGTCGGATGGCATCACCGCCTACGACCTCGCTTATCTCGACCGCATCTTGCGAACCGCCTTCGATCGCGGCTTCCTTCGGCTTGCCGATCGCGAGCGCGCGGCATTGTTTGCCGTCAACGCTGCGATATCGGGAACCTCCAGCCACAGCGGTTGGAGCGAACTCCTCGCCGCCGCAAGTCAAGGCAGCCTCCCCTCGGCGCGTGCAAAGAGCGAGGATCTTTCGAGCCGCTGGCTCAAGGTTCCCGACGCCTTCTTCCTCGATACGGAAAAGGTGGCCTGACGGGTGAGCCCTCGAAGAAGCTTAAGGATTCGTTTGAATTTTAGCGAATCGTTCAAGTCAATTCTAATGTCTGCCACCTAGGCTGCTGCGCTTGGAAAGATACAAAAAGCGCTTGTCGCCGGGAGATGCATGTGACGGAATTCCAGACGGCTTTCGTGTTGCTCGGCATCAATATCGGCCTCTTGTGGCTGTTGTTGGCGGCTCCGCTCGGCAGCCGAACGATCAGGGTTCGCCGTCTCCTGAACAAGCGCGCCGAGGAGGTCTGGGACATGGCCCGGCCGGGTGCCGGTCTTGCCGACTGGCATCCCGCCATCGTTTCCAGCCGTCCCGTCGAAGGCATGCCCGACCGGCTGGAGCTTTCCTATCGCCAGCCCGACCGGCAGGGCCGTTCCATGACCCGGATCATCGCCATCGACCGCACGGGCGTGACCGCACAGGGCGAGTTCTCCTGCGAACTGCGCATCGTCGCCGACAGTGCGCTGGATGCGGAATTCTGGTCCGGCTACCGCGAGGTACGCCGCATCGCGCCGGCCGAGGTGGGTTCGGCGATCGTCATAGAACAGACGGACAGCTATCGCGGGCTGGCGGGCTATCTCTACCGTTACGTCTCGCTTCGCCGTGAAGTGCGGGCGCTGGAGGATTATATCGAGGGCCGCAAGCCCGTCGCCCACGAACGCTTCGAGCATCCGCTGGTGCAGACGGCGCTTGCCGTGATCTCCACACTCCTGCTCTGGCCCTTCTTCGGCATGAATTCGAACGGCCTGATGATTTCCGTCTTCCTGACGCTTGTCATCGTCTTTCACGAGCTTGGCCACATGGTCGCTTACCGCGCCTTTGGCCATGAGAGTGCCCGGATGATCTTCGTGCCGCTGCTAGGCGGGATAGCGATTGGCGGCAGACCCTATGACAGTCGCTTCGAAGTCGCGACCTGTGCGCTGATGGGAGCCGGCGTCTCGGCCTTCCTCGTGCCGATCCTGATCGCCGCTCATCAGTCCGGTTTGGAAGGCGGCCCCATTCTGGTCTTCCTGCTGATCCTCGGAGCCTTCAACCTGCTCAACCTTCTGCCGATGTACCGATTCGACGGCGGGCAGATTCTGCGCCAGATATTCCGCACGACGAAAGCGCTGACGCTGGCGTCCTTCAGCGTGACCGGCGTCATTCTCTGGACCGGTTGGCGCATCGGCCTGTCGCCGCTTGCCCTGCTTGCCGCACTTTCGATCTTCTGCCTCCTGAGCCTGATCCGAACGGGAAAAGTGAAGCCGCGCCACGAGCTTGCAGAAATGTCCCCAGCCGAACAGCTGATGACGGGTTTCGGCCTCTATGCCGCGCTGTCCATCCATGTCTATGCCGTCGTCTACGCCTGCGGACGCCTGTTCGGGTGACACGGGAGCGTGAATGCGCAAGCAGGATTGACGACTTGACAGGACGCCATTCGGACGGTCCAAGGATGGCATGGATGAAATCAACGCCCCCCTTCCTTCCGGCTATTCGCCGGTGCCGCCCGGAATGCTCGCCAACGTCGTCACCTGCCTCGAAATGCGGGCGCGTCCGCCGGCCAAGGCCGATCCTCCGGCCGGCTCGCTTCGTCTTGAACGCTGGAGCGCCCCGGATCTCGACGCCTACCGGGACCTTTTCCGACGCATCGGCGAGGAATGGATGTGGACGTCACGGCTGGTCATGCCGGACGACGAACTGAAGGCTATCCTCGAAAATCCTCAGATCGAGATTTTCGTGATGCTCGACGGCGAGAAAAGGGTGGGCCTGCTGGAGCTCGATTTCCGCAAGGACGGCGAGTGCGAACTGGTATTCTTCGGCCTCGTCGCCGAGGCTATCGGCAACGGGGCCGGCAGGCTGATGATGAATGCGGCCATCGCCAATGCCTGGTCGAAACCGATCGGCCGGTTCTGGGTCCATACCTGCCACTTCGACCATCCGGGCGCCATCTCCTTCTACCAGCGCTCGGGCTTCGTGCCTTATGCCTTCTTCGTCGAGGTCAGCGAAGACCCTCGCCTTACGGGGCTGATGCGCAAGGATGCGGCCGCTCATGTGCCTCTGATCGAGGCGCCGTGACCGCCTGACGATAGATGCCGTCAATTGACTTTTGACAGACGCAGGAAAACCAGCGCCGCCTCTTGAGGCGGTCTACTGCGCATGCAACATACCACCACCATTCCGAACAAAGGGAGAAAGCGCCATGGACGTTCGCGCCGCAGTCGCCATACAGGCAGGAAAGCCGCTGGAGGTCATGACCGTACAGCTCGAAGGTCCTCGTGCTGGCGAGGTTTTGATCGAGGTGAAGGCGACGGGGATCTGCCATACCGACGATTTCACGCTGTCGGGCGCCGATCCGGAAGGCCTGTTCCCGGCGATCCTCGGCCATGAAGGTGCGGGCATCGTCGTCGATGTCGGACCGGGCGTCACTTCGGTGAAGAAGGGCGATCACGTCATCCCGCTCTACACGCCGGAATGCCGCGAATGCTATTCCTGTACCTCGCGCAAGACCAATCTGTGCACCTCGATCCGCGCCACCCAGGGTCAGGGCCTGATGCCCGACGGCACTTCGCGCTTTTCCATCGGCAAGGACAAGATCCACCACTACATGGGCTGCTCGACGTTTTCGAACTTCACCGTGTTGCCGGAAATCGCGGTCGCCAAGGTCAATCCCGACGCGCCCTTCGACAAGATCTGCTACATCGGCTGCGGCGTCACCACCGGCATCG
>NZ_JAMXLX010000012.1 GCF_024055605.1 Ciceribacter sichuanensis
CCGCTGATCATCGCCAACTCCGCGCCCACGCCAACACCAACTGGCGTGAGATCGCCTTGTCGATCAAAGCGTGAAATTCACGCCGAAGCAATGATCGCGTGCTGTGCTCGATTAAGGCGACGCCACCGTCAGGGTTTCGACGAGCATCGCATCGGTCGTAATCTTGTCCTCAAGCGTCATGCCCGAGATATCGTTTTTGGTGTCTCTGACCTTTATGATCTGGTCGCGATAGGCCTTCAGGGGCTGGAGCCATTGACCAAACGAGGGATATTCGCCATAGCCCGAGAGGATTGGGAATATCCCAAGCGGGATATGCGAGATTGCTTTCGTCACATCGTAAATCTGTCCGACGTTCTGATGAACGTAGCGAGTCTTGGCGTCGGTCAGAAGCGTGTAGCGCCCTCCGTCGAACGTCGATTCGACGTAGAGCAGCGGATAGATATTCTGGCCGATATTCACGATATTGACGGCGTAATTGGCGCGCATCGCCGCGTCGATGTCCTTGACAAACTGGAACGACTGCCGCTCCTGATTGCCGGCGAATTCGGCGTAGTGTTCCGGTGTATGCGGATAGCCATCTGCGGGGTTCAATGCCATTTTAAACCTCATGCGGTTCGAGTTGAAGACAAACGTCTCCCTTCGCGGAGGCGCTGGCCGCCACGTTGACGGAGAAGACGACATCCGCCTGAGCATCAGCCCATGGCGAATTCCTGCTTGCGGTTGGCCCAGCCGCAGACACGCTGCTCGATGATCGCGAAGACCGCGTAGAGGAGAATGCCGAGAAGAGCGAGCGCGAAGAGACCGGCAAAGGCGAGCGGCACGTCGAAGCTTGCTGTCGCCATCATCATGACGGTTCCGATACCGCGATTAGCGGCGACTGTTTCCGACAGAACCGTGCCAACGAAAGCAAGGGTTACGGCAACTTTCAACGAGGCGAAAAAATACGGCATCGTCCGTGGCAGGCTGACGTTCCAGAAGACCTGGGACCGGTTGGCGCCGAGGGCTTTCAGCACATCCTCCATCTCCGGTTCGGTGGTCGCCAGCCCAGTTGCCACGTTCACGACGATCGGGAAGATGCATGTGGTCAATGCCGTCAGGATTGCGGGAACCGTGCCCGAGCCGAACCAGAGGACGAAGATCGGCACGACGGCGACCTTGGGGACCGACGAGAAGCCCACGAGGAGAGGATAGGCGACGTTATACGCTGTCCGGGACACACCGACGATCGCACCGAGCGCCACTCCGATGACCATGCCGGCGATAAAGCCGATCATTGTCGTAACGAGCGTTTGCAGGATATGCGGCCAGAGGGCCGGCATCTGCAGGATCAGCGTGGAGACGATCGCACTCGGGCGGGGCAGAACAATGGGGCTGACGGCAAAGACGATGCAGGCCACCTCCCAGGCAAGGAACAGAAGCAGGATGAACGCAATGGACTTGAGATGGTCGATCGTGCGCTGTGACAACGTCATCGCGGGCCTCCTAAACCTTCCGGGCTTCGACGATCATTCGCCGAAGATCGTTCGTGAGTTCCGCGAATTCCGGCTCGAAGGTCGTTTCGAGAGTTCGCGGCCGGGTGAACCCGACAGTCCTGTCTTCGGTGACGCGGCCGGGCCGGGCGCTCATCACCAGAATGCGGCTTGCCAGAAAGGTTGCTTCCCGGAGGTCGTGGGTTACCAGGAACACGGTTGGCTTGGTGTCCATCCAGAGATCCTGAAAAATCGACCAGAGTTCTTCGCGGGTGAACTGGTCCAGCGCACCGAAGGGTTCGTCCAGCATCAGAAGCTTGGGTGAATGAATCAGGGCGCGGCAGAGATTGGCCCGCTGCAGCATGCCGCCCGATAGCTCCCATGGTCGCCTGTCTCCGAAGCCTGCGAGCCCGACTTTGGAAAGCAGGGCTTCCGCCCGATCACGAAAAAGGCTGTGTCTGTCCCGCTGAAACGTGTCGGCATAGGGCTTTACAATCTTCAGCGGCAGCATGACGTTCTCGCGTATCGTCAGCCAGGGCAGCATGGTCGGGTTCTGAAAGGCCATGCCGATACCGATCTGTTCCGCCCCTACTTCCCGTCCGGCGACGAAAATGTTGCCTTCGGTTGGGCGCAGCAGACCGGCGACGAGCTTCAGGATCGTGGACTTGCCGCAGCCGGAAGGACCGACCATCGCGACGAAATCGCCCGGATAGACGGTGAGATTCGTCCGGTCGAGCGCCAGGAAAGTATCCTTTCCCTTGCCGAAACGAACCTGTACGTCTTCGAGTTGGGCGATGCGCGTGGATGATGGGGAAAGTGGGAGGGCGGACGCTGTCATTGTGCACTCCCTTCGCCAATGTGGGCTTCGAATGCGGCGACCGCCACTCTGGCAATCTCCAGGTCCTGTTCTCCCGTTCCGGAGCCAATGCCGATCCCGCCGACGATCTGGCCGTTCACGAGCAAAGGCAGTCCTCCAAGCAGATTGGTCATGCGTCCATCGGTGGCTTCCGCAAGCGCGATGGCCTTGTCAGGGGAGATGTTTCCCGTAGGCTGGCCGGTGGTCGCGGCCGTCATGGCCTTGCGGGTGGCGCTTTCTATGGAGAGGACGCGGGAACCATCCATGCGGACGAAAGCCATAAGATTGCAGCCTTCGTCGACGATGGCGATGCATTGCGGCACTGCCAGTTCCTTTGCGGCGGTCATCGCTGCGCTCAGGAGGAACAGGGCGCCTTCGTGGGTCAGTTTAATGGCGGGGCGAAGAGCAGTCATGGTTGGGAACCTCCAAGGATCGGTTATCGGCATCGTGGCGGTCAGACATGTCGGACGTAGCCGCCATCGACCCGATAGACGCTTCCGGTGACGTAGGACGCAGGTCCGCTGCACAGGAAGGCGGCGACTGCAGCGACCTCTTCCGGTTCGGCATATCTGCCCATCGGGATATGGGAAAAGGAACGCTGCCTGACGGTTTCCACATCGATCTTCTCCCGGGCGGCCGTCGCTTCGTCCGTCATTTGCACCCGCTCCGTCGCGACGCGTCCGGGCATTAAAACATTGACCGTTACCCCGTCCGCAGCCACTTCGGGTGCCAGAGATTTGGACCAGGCGATCAGCCCGGCGCGCAAGGTATTCGATATGCCGAGGACCGGAATGGGTTGAACTGCTCCGGTGCTGACGATCGTGATGATCCGCCCCCAGCCGTTGCGGCGCATCGAGGGCAGGAAGAGGTCAGTCAGTCGAATGACTGAGAGGGACATCGCTCTGAAACTCTCCTCCCAGTCGGAAGGGTTGCGCGCAAACGCGCTGCCATAGGGCGGTCCGCCTGTGTTGTTAACGAGAATATCAATATCGCCGACGGCTTCGGCGAAAGCGTCGAAGGAATGGGTATCATCCAGGTCGAGGCGAAAGAAGCGCGCGCCGCCCAATTCTGTCGCTGCGACAGCCAGAACCTTTTCGTCGCGTGCCGCGATGGTGACGTCGGCGCCTTCTTCGACCAGTGTCCTGGCGATCGCCAGCCCCATGCCGCGATTCCCTCCCAGCACCAGCGCACGCTTGCCCTTGATCTTCAGGTCCATGCCTTGATCTCCCTTGTTTTCCACGCAGAAGATATCTCCTGCGTCATGAAGCGTCCCCTTCCAGGCTTGCCCTTCAGTTCTCCCTTGTCGATGATGATCTCACCGCGGCTGATCACGGTTTCAGGCCAGCCCTGCACCTCAAGCCCTTCGAAGGGTGTATAGTCGACATTGTGGTGGAGAATATCGTTGCTGATGGTCATTCGCCGCTCCGGATCCCACAGGACCAGGTCCGCGTCGGCACCGATGGCAATTGTCCCCTTGCGAGGGTGCAGTCCGTAAAGTTTCGCGTTGTTGGTTGCCGTCAGGGCGACGAAACGGGACAGATCAATGCGTCCCTTGACTACCCCCTCACTGAACAGGATCGGCAGACGCGTTTCCAGACCGGGTATGCCATTGGCGATTGCCCGGAAGGAAGGCTCAGGGCCTGCCTTGAGCTTGCCTTCGCTGTCGAAGCAGTAGGGAGCATGATCCGAGTTGAAGATGTCGATCGTGCCATCTTCAATTCCCTGCCAGAGCGCAGCCTGTGCCCGCGTGTCGCGGGGAGGGGGGCTACACATCGCCTTCGCGCCTAGCATGTCGGGCATGTCGAGATCCTGTTCGGTGAGCATGAGATATTGTGGGCAGGTTTCCGCGATGACAACATGGCCTCGTGCCCGTGCACGGCGGATTTCCTCCAGGGGATCTCCGCCGCTGACGTGGACGATGACAAGCGGCACGCCGGCGATTTCCGCTAGTGTCACGGCCCTGTGCGTCGCCTCTCGCTCGACCGGTAACGGACGGGAATGCGCATGGGCGACCGGCTTCATGCGGCCGGCCCGCTCAAGGCGGTCGGCGAGCCACCCGATGATTTCGTGGTTTTCGGCATGGATCAGCATGATGGCCTTTTCCTGCCGGGCCGTTTCGAACACGTCGAGGATCTGGCGGTCGCTGAGCTGCATTGCCTCATAGGTCATGTAGACCTTGAGGCTGGTGTGCCCGCGCCGGATCAATGCGGGCAGTTCCTGCCCGAGAACTGCGGGCGTGGGATCGCTGACGATCAGATGGAAGGCATAGTCGCCGACAGTCTGACCTGCGGCACGCTCGTGGTAATCCGAGACCGCGGCCGTCAGAGATTGCCCTTTGTGCTGGACACAGAAGGGCACGATGGTCGTCGTCCCGCCGAAGGCGGCGCTGATGCTGCCCGAGCGGAAACCGTCTGCCATCCGCGCGCCTTTGGAGGCAAGGCCAGGCGCCTGCGGCTGATCGAGATGGCAATGGGCATCGATGCCGCCGGGAAGGATGAGCTTGCTCGTAGCATCGATGACATGGTGGCCATCGACAAGTCGATCCGCGATGGAAACGATATGCTCGCCCCGGACTCCGATATCCGCTTTGAAGACGTCGGAAGCCGTTGCGACGGTTCCACCACGGATCACAAGATCGAATGTCATGCCGGCAGCTTCCTGACCTCGGCGGAGGGGAGAAAGGAAGGATCGAAGACATCTTCCGGCCTCGGGACGGAGGGCAACCCGAAACCAGCCGCGACAGCCTTCATGCTCTTGACTAGTTTGCCCTCGTCAATTGCCCCGAGACCATTCGCCCTAGATTCTTCCGTGGTCATCTGGTTCTTGATGAGCCAGAGGAGCTTCTGTTCTTCGAGATCTGCGTTGATCAGAGGCGCGTGTGCCTTCAGCGCGGCAATGGCGGCCTTGGGATCTACCGCCGCCGCCTGCCACGCGCGAGCGCTGACGTCGACAAAGGCCTTGGCTGCCTCCGGGCTCTGGTTCCTAAACTTTTCCGACAGGATAATGCCGTTGCCATAGAGATCGAGGCCGGCATCGGCATAGTAGAGGAACCTGATGTCGTCAGGCTTTATACCAGCTTTGATTAGCCCGAAATATATCGTGGAATCGAAGCCCAGGATGGCGTCGGCATCGCCTCCCGCGAGCACAGCCTCGCGCAATTGCAGGCCAACCATATTCCATTTGACGGTCGCTGGATCGATTTCCGCTGCCTTGGCATAGGTGGAGAACAGCCGGTAGGCCCCGTCAGGCGCGGCAGCGCCGATTGTCTTTCCGACTAGATCGCCAGGTTTCGCAATACCGGATTTGGCAAGCGTACCGACGCAAAGCGGGCTGCGGAAGTAGACCATGTAGACCATGCGAATGGTCGCGCCAGCATTCTTAGCGTTGAATTCCGCCATGGAATTGATGTCGGCGATACCGGCATCATAAACGCCGGAGCCGACGCGCGATACGGCCTCGCCAGAGCCGCCGCCAGCATCGAACTGGCACTCAAGACCGGCATCCTTGTACCAACCGTTCTGCTGGGCGAGGAAAAAGGCCGCATTGGAGCCGTCGAATGGCGCGGCGAGCGAAAATTTAATCGCCGCCGCGGCCCTCGATACGCCTGCCTTCAAGATAAAAGGCGTGGTGATAGCGGCGGAAATGAATGAACGCCGGTTCATGTTCAAGATCGTCATCGTGTTCCCCATTGCTTGATTTCGCTGGAGATAGATGAGCAAACCGTGTGCCACTTTGTGAACTTGAATAAAAACAATGCTGCGCTATAAATTGTGCACAATTACGTGAGCGTTGAATAAACAGAGCGAATAACAATGAAGCAGGAAAAACGCCTCGTAGGGGTTATGAATGACCGCAACCGCCCGAAGGTCGAGGATGCGGATGACGCCTATGATCACCTCTTCTCGGCGATCGTGGACCAGCGACTGCTGCCCGGTACAAAGTTGACGGAGATGGCACTCGTCGAGGCGTTCGGTGTCGGTCGGCGTACAGTGGCGATCGCCTTGCAGCGTCTCACTTGGGAAAAGCTGGTCGTCTTCTTTCCCAAGCGCGGCGCCTTTGTCGCGGCGCCGGACGCGGACGAAGCGAGAGAGGTGTTCGCCGCCCGTGTCGCCATCGAGGCAGGGACGACCGAGGCGGTCGCTCGTGCTGCCGATCCTGTTGCGATTGCTCGCCTGCAGGAGAACATCGATCAGGAAAACAAGTTGCGGGAACAGGGCCACATGCGTGAAGCGATACACCTGTCTGGCGGGTTTCATGTCCTCATGGCCGAGTTGTCGGGGAATCGTATTCTCGCCGAACAGGTTCGTCTTCTCGTCGCCCGCACCAGTCTCATCGTCAACCTGTTCGACAACCAGATCGGCTTGGCCGGCTGGCACGATCATCATGACGATCTCATCCGTCACTGCACGAATGGCGACGTGAACAATGCCGTGAAGCTCATGCGCGAACACATCATGGAACTGCAGGAAGCGCTGGCGCTCGATCGACGAAGGCCGGTCGCCTTCGACATGCTGGGTGTCTTCGGCAGAGGGCAGGCGGCTTTATAGACCTGCAGCTTTCGTTAGATTCACCCGAAAACGATCGCGTCGGCGCAGGTAGCGGCGGGTCATTTCGGCTGAGGCATGGCCGATTTGCTTCTGGACGTGGTGTTGGTCGACCTGGGCCGACGAGGCAAGGCCGGGCACGTAGCGAGTGATCGGCAAACACCATGCCGCGTTGCCCTTCCGGCAGATCTCCGCGCACACCAGCCGCCAGCACACAACGTTTGACGAGCCGGGCTACTTCCTGATCGTGCAATCGATCTGGTCCGACATTCTTGCCTTGGCAGGTGATTCGCCGGAAGAGGAGGTCGTGCGCTATGCGCGTTAGCTTGAGCCAGGTCTCCACCGCGACGATCCGACGTGTTCCGTGTGCGGGAGAACTCGCTTGAAGTTTATCTGCCATGGCTCGATGCACAGTGGAGCGCCGGACACCGCAATGGCACACAGTTGTGGCGAGAGTTAACGCGCCAGGGATTCCATGGTTGCCTTCGCGTCGTAACTGAGTGGGCTGCGCGTCGGCGAATGGCTGAAAAGATGAACTGCGATGCCTTGAGCCGTACTCCGTCGGCACGGACTGTCGCACGCCTCATGACCATCGGGCGCAACGATCTCTCCAAGTCTCAGACCGTTACGGTTGCCGCGATTGAAGGCGAAGTGCCACAACTCGTCGAAGCGCGGGAAGTCGTTGCCTCTTTCCAGGCCATGATCCGGAAGAAATCTCTCGCCGATCTCGAACCGTGGTTGGAACGCGCCCGATCAAGCTTAGTCGCTGCCTTCGCCAATGGTGTCGCCAAAGACCGGGCGGCCGTAAGTGCCGCGATTAGTTCGCCGTGGTCAAATGGACGGACAGAGGGGCAGATCACCAAGCTCAAGCTTGTAAAACGCCAGATGTACGGCCGAGGAAAATCGACCTCCTTCAGGCCCGCGTCATCGGCGTCGGATAGCCCTCTGACCACCAAGATTGCGTCAGAGCCAACATTCCGCGCCGATTGACAGACGAACTCGTCCAGAGGCCACACGTCGTTCCCGCCGGCCATCTTGCGGCAAGGGCAACGCCCATAATCCGGGCCGAACTTCTTTCTCCAGCAGCGGATTGCGCAATGCCGCGCTCCAGCAACAACGCCTCAACAAGGCGCAGGCTCAGCGGAAACCGAAAATAGAGCCAGACCGCATGGGCGATGAGCTGGGGTGGGAAGCGATGGCGCTTGTCGCTGACGGGCGAAATATTCATCCGCGGGCGTCTATCGCAGCCGCTCCTCACAACATGTGACCGTGACATCGCCGGCCAGAACGCGAGACTGGGCTGAGGCACGCGAGTTGCTTCTCGAATTCTCCACGCCTGCAATAGGGGGATGAACCTTGCCCCAATGCGGCGCCTTCACGACTCATGTGCAGACCCACTCCCGAATGCTGCATCGAGATCCCGACGCCTCGCATACGCCAATGGACAAAGCCTCTGCTTCACGTCTGGTTGCTGCAGATTTCGCACCCCAAGCAGGGTCGCCGGCGCCGCCGGTCTCGCCAACAGCCAAGGCTGCGCAATGATTATAGGGAAATTCGCTTCTGTCATCATCGTCCCAATGGCGATGGTTTCTGAACACGGTGACGATATTGCAATCAATTCCGCCCGCGCGCTGGCAATGCTTCTGGGCGATCTCCTCGGCCTCGTCGCGCTTGTCGGCACCCCAGAAAAAGCCGTGCTTGTCATCAGACTGCGAATAGGCAATAGCACCCCAGATCCCACGCTCGCCCACGACAGGTGGCGCTGGAACAACGCCATAACTTTCTGACAAGTCAGCGGCAAAGGCAGCGCCTGTGCAGACACACACCAGCCAGAGGTTGAGGAATGCAGTTCTTTTTTTCATTGAGGAGGCTCCTTATGATGAACGAAAGCTGGATCTTCACGGTTCTGGCCGAATTTGAAGCTGCGGCCACCGAACGGCGCGGCCATCATGGCGCGCCGGCCCGAGCGACGGACACAACGATGCAGTTGGTCCCTGTTGGCAGAAGCAAGGCTTGCCCGCCATTGTCGGCGAGTGTGTAGACCGAACTCTTGCCTAGGTTGCGGGTAAGCGTGCTGCCTTTCGGCAATTTCTCCAGAACGTTGTCGCAGGATGTTGCAAAAGGCGCGACGCGGACCATGGCTCCTTCACAGGAGGCACCGTTCGGGGCCGCGAATACCAGTCCTGCGGCTGCTCCGGTGTACTGACCCGAACTATAGTCGAGGCCCACCAGCGCCTGCACCGGATGCCGGTCCGGTTCCTTCTCGTTCCACTCACTTTGAACGATAAATTCTGCCCCGTCCGTCAGCAGCTGGCCGAGAACCGGGAAGACTGTGGAGCAAGCCTCGAGCCCGGCCTGTTTCGCATGGGCCAGGAACGGTGAATCGGGAAGAGACGGTTCCAGCGTTGTCGCAACTGGCGTCACCTGGGCGCGACCTCCTAAGGTTAAGAAGGGGCTAGGATATTTTAGGAATGCGACAGCCGCACCCGACACGAGCGCCAAAACTAGAAGTGCGACAATCACGATCCACATTCTCAGGCCGCGCCCGGACGGTGCTTCGGTTCGTGGTTCATCGGAGCGTCGTGAGCCAGCCGTCCCCTTGTTTTCGTTCATGATCCTCTCGTAAATGGATAGCTGGCTCATTGCTTCTTGCTCCTCGTTCACTTGATAGCTTTAAGAGCCGTAGCGAGGCCCGCGAGTGGCGCCGCGACCGTGATCTTCTGTCCATCTTTCATTGTATAGGTGACAGTCGGCGTTGCCTGCTTGGCGATCTGCTCGCGCAAGATCGGACCGACCGGGACCATACCGACGCAAACAGCCTCGCTACAGCCCTCCAGGACGACATCTACCGCAGTCCGTTTCTCGCGGAACGCCAAAGTGATCTTGCCAGCGCTTCCGACCGACGGTGGGACGCGCATGATCATGAAGGGCTTACCGCCTTCTGTCGCGGCAAGCGACCAGCTGAAGACCAAATTCCCAGAGGTATCCTCGATGATCTGGCTGATGTTGCAGACCATCTGACGAGACTTCAGGTTCTCGTCACAGATCAATGTCCAGTTCTCGAACGGTCGGATGATCCGCCTATATTCACCAACAGGTACATCTGAAGGTACGGCAACCTCCGAAGGTTTGAGCCGGTATCCATGCGACAGAAGGTCCTGACCGGCGGCCGGCGGGCCTCCGGTCAGGCACAGGAAGACCATCACCAGCGATAGGGGCTGAGGGGTTCTGATGGCGTTCCTGATCATGTTGCCTCAGTTGAAAGTGTAGCTGAGGCCTGCACCGGCGCCCCAATGACCGCCAGCCGTGGTCGCGGATAAATTGGTGCGCAGACGTCCGTCTTCACTGGTGTAGCCTGCTCCGAACGCCAGTGCCCCTTCACCTCTCCAGATACCGCCGCCGACGGCTGCGCTGAGCTTACCGGGCCGGTCGTCATAGCGCAGCGACGCTGCGGCCAGACCGATTGCCGCGGCTTGCCGGGCTTCGGAACGGATAGCGCCAATGTCCTGGTTCAATTGATCGAACTTATAGTCGGTATAGTTGTTGGCCTCGTTGAGCGTGGTTACGGCAACCTGGTCTGTGTAGGTATTGGCAGCGGTCAGGGTGTCCGACAGACCCTCGTTGAGCTGTCCGACATTCACGGCATCCGTATCGGCAACGCCTGCGGCAACGTTGGAAATCAGCACTGGCGCGCTTGGATCACCGCCTATCAGGGTGACGCTGTTCGCTCGGGTGCCGTCGGCGTTGGTGTCGTAGAGGACAGCCCCCTCCGCGACTTCTCCGATCTCAGTGGCCAAGTTGTCAATGGATTGATTGGTCGCAAAAAGCTGACTGCCATTGATAGCATCAGTCGAGCTGGCCGTAATCCGTCCAGCCCCAACATTGGTTACCGTGCGCTCTGCGCCTACGTCACCCACGCTCACCGTGCTGGTGGCTGTCGCCCCGGCAAAGACATAATCATGGCCATTGATGGTCGTGCCGGCGGTGTTGACGACTGTTTGCGTGGCCGAGCCAGAACCCAATGCGACATCGCCCGCATTGCTAGCTGCAGCTCCCTGACCGAGGGCGATGGCGCCGCTGCCAGTAGCGTTAGCTTGCTGACCCATGGCGATGGAAGCGTTACCACTCGCAAGCGCCTGAGTGCCGATGGCCGTTGCAGAGGGAGCGCTTGCTGTGGCCCCACCGCCGACCGCGATCGCATTCTCGCCCGTCGAAGAGGTTGTCGTCGTTCCAAGAGCAACGGTATCTATTCCCATGTTGGTAGCCTTCCACGCGTCAACATAGGCCCCATCAACCCCACCGACTGCATCGCTCGGAACATTGCTCACGATAGCAAACCCGCCACCGGTGGTCGGCACAGTGCAGGTCCAGCTACCAGTGCCGCCAAAACCGGGCCGAGAGCAGAACGCGCCGGGGGTGTTCGCCGAATCGGCCAGCGCCGGAAGGGCAAAACCAAGGCTTACGGCGAGCACGCCACCAATACCGAGCATACCGCTGCTCATGCGTTTCACCGCCATGTGCGCCAAAGGTAGCGCGGCACTGATCCGCCGACGTCGTGCATGGCTGTGAGCCGGGAGGTCGGTTATAGAATGGCAGCTGTTGGTGTTTTCCATGTACATCATTTATTCGCCTCCGATTTCGTATGTGGATGCCTCGACACGGGGCATGGATAACTTCTCTGTTGATGCACGAGTTCAGGCGCCCCGGCTTCATTCGCGACACCTGGCCGACGTCCGGCCTGCAAGGTCGGGGCCGCTTTCGCCTGATTGATGGGGGCAACAAAGCCCAGCAAAGCCATGTGACTAGGCGAGATCGTCTTGCGGAAGACGACGAAGACCGTTTGGGCATAATCGCCCCGATGCCAATCGCCAATTTCGCGCGGAGGTGCGGAAAGTGAAACGCGCGAGAGTTGAAAGGCTTGGACAGCAACGTATCTCATGATAAAGGTTCCCGTGCCCTGAAACCCTTGTTTTGGGCCAGTGCGGTCTATCCGTTGGATTTCCAAAAGCCTCGACGAGGGCTACCGCCGAGGGGTTGACATCAACTGGATGTGATCTTGGGCGGGCATAGCAAGAGCGCGGGCCAGCGGTGCCAGTCTTCGGGGGGAGGACATTCCTGAACATCGACGGGACTATCCCGCGACGCGCAAAGCCCTGGGCTGCGACCGGCCTGAATGGACCGATCCAGCCCCTTCGGCTCTTGCGCCGCCCTTGCGCGATGGTGCACGAACCAACGTTCGATCATGGGCGTGTCCTCACCTTCTGTTTCGCCGGTTGTAAGTCGGCATGCCGCGACGTACCCGGTTCGATCAGATCGTGGGCGGTTGTACATTCCGCCGAACGAATATTTCCCCCCTCGCGCCGCCCGGCCTGCTCGGCGAGCCTGATCATCCGGCCAAGATCGGTTTCCTGACCCGGCGGCTGCGCGAACAGGGCGGAGGTGATGGCGTCGTTCGACAGCACAAGGCTCCCGAGATGGCGCAGCATCCCGAGAAGAAGCGTAGGAGAAGCCTCCGACATCGCCGCAGCTACCAGTCCATAGAGATAGTGGCAAAGGATGAGATCAACCTCTGTGGAGCCACCGTTTCCGGAAAGTCGCTGCCGCAACATCGCTTCTGTAGAGCATGCCTTCTGCTCGAGTCGGGACAGCGTGCTGCCCGACAGATTTAGGGCAACAATGGACTCATTGTGCATAAGCTGAACTTCTCCCATGTGCGAGGAAGCAGGGCTCGCACGCGTTCCCAAAGACCATTGGCATTGGAGGCGAAACGGACGGACGCGCGATGCAGTTCATGGGTCGTTTTTTCCGCGCATGGCGCATGTAAAGGTAACGGACAAGTTCCAGCCCGGCATCGCCATCCAGCCTTTTCCACCGCTCAAAGATAGGTGCGGAGGAAAGGGATCCTCGCCCCCAGTGAATCCTGCGGCGCGCGCTGCCGCCAGGATGTTCACTCGTCTCAATCCCTTCAACGACGATAGTATACGCAAGACAGGAACGCAGTACGACAAGGGACAGTATCCCCTCTCCGTCGACTGGTCTCCTGCGCAAATCCGCGAGGCAACTGCGATCGATGTTGACGATGTCCCGATCGATATCGATGTCATGGAAATGGCGGGCCGTCGCGTTACCCGCCCCGAAATCGTCGACGGTAATTCTACAACCGAGCGCCTGCACTTCGGTCAGCTGGATTGGCGCTCCGACAAATTCGCGGACCGGACTGCTTTCCGTGATCTCCAGTGTGAGCCCACGCGTGAGGTGAGGACGCGCGCCGATCATACGCAGGATAGATCTCCAAGACGCTTCGACTGACAGCGCACCGGGAGAGATATTGCAGCCAAGGACCGCCAGCGGGTCGGCATCCTGAGCGTCGAGCACCATGTGCACCATTGCTGCGTCCAGTAGCACTATATCTCCACGGGCTTCGAGATCCCCGATGAGTTCGCCTAGCTTAAGGACCACCTTACCGTCCACGAGTACCCGGGTAGCACATTCACTGTAGAAATCCGTCGCATCCAGATGCACAAGATCGACGATGAGCTCGGCGACAAATCCGATCCGGATTGCCTCCGGCCCATCGTCTGGCCCGCCGCTCCGGGATTGGCCCAAAAAGATCGCTGCCGTTGTCATTGGCCTTTCTCCGAGGACTTTGCCGCGCTAAGGCGCCTCAGCAGCTGGGTGTTCACCTGCGACTGCAGAGTTTCGATCGACATGCCAAGCGAAAAAGCCGCACTTGATAATTCGCCCCTGAAATGGCGTAGGGTCTTCAGGATCAGGCGCCACTCCACTTCTTCGAGGGAACGTCCGACGAGAGCATCGATGGCGCCATCTACGGTTTTTGGAGCAAGATCGCCGAGACTGCCAGAGAGATGACCCACGATGTGGTCGAGCAAGCGCTCCTCGCTGGAGGTGATCAAAACACAGTCGACCTCCCCCCCATCTTCATGAAGAACGTAGAAACCGGTTTCGGAATCCAATTCCACTTTCAACGAAGCCTCGCTGCTTCCACAGATAGCGAGATGAGGCTTGTTGTCGCTGCATAGCGACACGACACCGCGATCGCTCTCGGCGTGTTCGCCTAACAGAAGACAGACTTCCGCTCCAATAATGCTGAGGTGAACCAGTTGGGCCGACAAATCCTGGCCCGGAAGAGCTTTTCGCGCACCAAAGGCTACTCGTCCCGCAAGGAACCGTTTACCGTCATCGACCAAACCCTGGAGTTCATTGGTTTCGTTGGACAAACGAGGAGGGCGCTCCATCATTCGCCTCCTCGCGCCCACCAGCCGGCAAGCCCCGCGCCCACTGATGCGACAAGGACGGAAACAGCCAGAAGATACGTTCCTTGCGCGAGAGCGCCGACGATGAAACCGGACAAGGCGCCAGCAAAAAGAAGGAAGACCGCAGGACTAGAGGCGACTTCCTCTTGATTACCGGAGGATTCGAGATGCGCCCCGTATGGCTCGCAACAGCGCTCCCGCCGGGAGTATCCGTCACCCGAACTGGTTGCGGCTAGTCCAGCCTCCCTGTCCGCCAGAGTTTCAGACAACCGTATGATTTTACAGCGGGTTTCCTGTGGCAAAATTGATCCCTTCTTTTCTCCCGGCGAAAGTCCGCAGCCCGCGCGGAAACACACTCAACGAAAACACCAACTTGTGAACTGCGCTACCATTGATGTGCGACGTAATCTGCTCCTGTCTTAATCGGGGGCTTCGGCTGTCAAGTCCGTGATCGTAGTCACCATCTGTCCCGGCATGTTCTCGTCTCCTCAAAGACTGCGCTTCATTTGCGTGGCCCACAGCACAGCGCGGCGGTCCCCGGCAATGCCCAAGGATTCGTCATTGTGGGCAAATGAAGACAATACGTTTCACAGGCCAATCCTCAGTTTCACCAGCCGAAAGAGACCATCCTGACAAGGGCAACGAAACAGCCCGCGAAGTACTCGCCGCTTTCGCAGATATGTGCTGGCAGCTTATCTGCGCCCGCTGCTATCTTCACTGGTTCCTCCATCGGCAAATCAATTATTGCGATAGGACAGCGGAACGTCGCTAATTGGCAAATAAGGAAATCGAGGCGGGTGCCGTTGCGATCTGGATGGGTACATGTGCCAATATCTGGCACTCATTCTTACGATGATACATCTTGCTTTTGGGTGCCCCCTCGGCTCTCGCCGGGGCCAAATTTCTCGATAATATTGCAGAGCACTCTTCAAAAAAAGAATCTCGACGTGGCCTGCACGGATGACATGGCTCTCTGCCACACAGCGGCACGGCCAGGAAACGGTTCTCGCGCATTTGCGATTGGCAATGCGATGGTAACCGGAGGACAAAAGGGGCATTCCCCGGTTCACGCCGACATCCTTGGGACGGCCTCAAGGGACAACCTCTGATAGGCCGATCACTTATTTGCCAATAAGTAATCTAAGCAAACAAGCTCTGTCTCGGCTTCAGCGAACTACTGAGCCGAGGGCCTATGACGGATGACGTCAGGTACTCGCAGTCGCCGGGAACAGAGGGGGTATAGTGGTTAAATTTGGATCTCTTGAACGACTGTCTTTAGGCACGATTCGCTGCGTTAGGGAAGTATTGGCCTGCCAAAGCGTTTCTGGGGCCGCCGAACGGCTCGGAATTACCCAGCCGGCTGTCTCCCAGCAGGTCGCTCGATTCGAAAAGCTGTCCGGCATTCCCATCATCACACGTCGCGGCAATAGCTTCATTGTGCGTTCGGACACCGTCGCCGACCTGATTGCCACAATCGTCGAGGCTGAGAACACATTGCGGAACATAGCGCATGGTCAGCAAAGAACGAAACCGCGCCTTGGGATCTGTGATTATCTTGCAGCACGTTACTGTTACGCAATCGAGCAGTATCAGAACCTCGGACGTGATTTTGAGATCTGTGTCGGCCGCCCGGCGAATCTGGCAGAGATGTTCAAACGCGGAGAACTCGACGTCGTGGTGCGGCCCCTCTTCCATCACGAAATCGAACCGGAGTTGGGAACCGAAGTGGAGCTGGCGTGGGTGGGCGCTGGCGAATCCTGGACTGCGCAGGAGACCGAGCCCACGCGGCCACTGCCTGTGATTCTCGAGTCAAATCAGTCGCCCTACACCTATTACGCCGAACGGCTACTCCAAGAGTCTCGGACGCCGTACAATATCATTGCCAGAGTGGACGACCATCTTGTGCGTTCGCACTTCATTGCGGCTGGTATCGCATGTACCGCGATCCCGAGGTTTCTAATGCTTTCACTACCAGCCAAGATCGCTGTGCTGCCTCAAGTACCCAAAAGCGCCGAAGTTCGCTTTGGTCTTTTTCATAATAAGAAGGCACTCTCCTTCAAAGCGGCGGAGGCTATCTTCGACGTGCTTAGCGCAGAGCTGAATCGGGTAGTCTGAACAGGTAGAATATCCGTTATGATCAAGCGGTTTTTGGGCCCATTTTCGATTGTGCCGTAGCGGTGCCTTTTCCGTGGCTTTGAACTGATCATATTTGGCCTTGCAGTCCGGGTTGAAGCGGTATCTGACGAGGGCGGACATCTAGAGTGCCTGCCAGACGATGGCGCAGCCGTCAGCGATGAAGGCGCGTCCGGTCCATCGTCCGGATTGTCGGCTCTCAGTGAGTGCAAGCCCGGAGAACGAACGCGGCTGCGGCCTTTTCATCCAGGTCACCAGTCGGGGCATTTCGATGAGAAGCGTCAAGGCCGTGATCTGCCATACGCCCGGGATAGAGATCAGGATATCGAACCTGGCCCTGAGAGACGTGTCCTTGGCAATCAATGGTGGTTTCGTCTATGCAAATAAGAAGAGGGCGGATGAAGTACGCCATTCGGTCTATCCACCATGGGGTCTTTTCCGCCCTCCAGCTTGCATCCGTCAGTCACTCTCTAGCTTCTGGGACATAAGCGGAATGAGAAGCCGTTCGAAGATCTTCTCGGCGAATTTGAATGTGACGGTTCTGTTATTGTGGAAAACTCCAAAGCGCACCGCGGCCATGCGGGGGATCCTTGAAACCTTCGCAGCTTGCCCTGATAGCGAACGCAAGAGAAACTCTGGGACGGCCGTGCAACCGAGGCCAGCGGCCAGAAATCGGGAACGCACCAAGTGATCGTCAATCCGTGCGAGGATCGTGTAGGGTGTCCGCGCTTCTTCGAGTAGTCGTTCGGCATAATGGGAGTAGGGCGATTGGTTGGTTTCCAGGATGACAGGGATCGGCCTGTCTCGCTCACTTTCATTTCCCATAGACGAGAGGGTCCTCCCTACCCAAACCAAGGGCACCTCAGTCGTCAATTCTGGTGCATTTTCATAGAAGAAGAGGGGGCGGACGACAACGTCGAGTTCACCTTTGCCGAACATCTCCGCCAAACTGGATGCTCTTCCAATGTGAATATCAAGTTCACGGCTGAGGTCTAGGCAGCGATCAACAGCGTTACAGTAGCGCGCCGCAACATAGTCGCAAATTCCGAGACGAGGTTTGCTATGGGCTTCGTCACGAGCGATCCCGCGCAGACTATCCTCGGCCTCCACGATCGAGGCAATCAACCCAGCGACCGCGTCGGAGCGGACGTTGAAGCTGTTGCCGCTGCGCGAGATGACCTGTATTTTTGAGAGCTTCTCGAAGCGAGCGACGTGCTGCGACACCGCCGGTTGACTGAGACGCAACCGTTCGGCTGCACCTTTCACGCTCTTGCAAGCGAAGACCGCCTGTACGCATCGGATGGTCCCTAGTGACAATTTTCCAAAATGATCTTTGCTACGCATTACTTCTTTTCTCACCAGAAAACGCTGTATTTATTGAATGATGCGCCAAACTACGATTCTGAAGGTTGCTGTCTCAATTTGATGCTCGACACCTGAGAGCTTTTGTTGGCGCAGATTGCAATTAGATATACTTTTTGCCTGAACCCTGGCTGAATGGCGCGATGGATCGTATCACGATAAATTTGGGGATCCATTTTGAAAAAATGTAGTAGTTATTAGCGTATTGCTGTTATTAATCTTTTATTTTCTTCTATTTTTCCAGTATTTCTAAAATAATATAGTGCTTAACAGGCCTAATAATCTTTAAATTTGGCAGAAAATTCTTGTGTCGACGAGTTTTGCGGCGAACCCATAGTTTTCGGGGTGTTTATTATACCGGTTCGTGACATCTCTGAGCAATTTGATTTTGTCGCAAATTCGCTCAACGAGGTTCCGCTGCCGGACTGAGCACCAACCGGAAGGGCACTTTCGCGGTCGTGCGCTGGGTTTGCAGGCAGCGGAACGCTCGTGGAGCGTTTCTTTAACAGGATCAAGCAGTTCCGTGGTATTGAAATCCGATACGACAAACACCCCGAAAACTATGGGTTCGCCGTAAAACTCGTCGCCGCGAGAATCTGGTGTCAGCGTTTATGAGTCGACGCCCTAATCAAGACAACCATCTCGTCGATGTGCCATTTGTCGACAAAGTTGCCTCGCGACCGACGCCGGAGTTGACGAGTGAATTCTAAATCGAACTCTGCTACCCAATCCGAGACGGTATGGAACGAGACGTCGATGCCGCGTTGTGCGAGCCGTCCTTCGACAGCACGCCAATCGCTGATGGCGTGCCTCTCCTGCGTCAGGGCAAACCAATGCGACGCCCCCAGTTATGGTCGCCTGTCCGTTATTTGCGTATTAGCGTTCGGTTGGATGTGATTTCGGATTGCAGGAAACAGGCAACAAGATGATCCTTCGTCAGCTGCAGCGGTATCCTGACGAGATGTAATGCGACTCTTTTGTGACGTTAGCAGACGCGGTCATCCTTGACCGGTGGCGCTATCGAGGCATTCATGGCGCGACGGATTGGGGAAATAGACAGTGATCAAGCAACCAAGAAGTGATGTGGGCGAGGAGATATTGCTTGCGGCCATGGCAAATCCAAGGCGTCTAGCCATACTTCGTGTTTTGCGAGATGGTGAAATTTCAGCCGGAGAACTCGGAAGGAAAGTAACACTCAGTCAATCTGCGGCGTCACAGCATTTGTCGAAGCTACGAGAGGCTGGGCTTGTAGATACGCGACGCGACAAACAGATTGTCTATTATTCATTCATTTCGCCGAAGGCGAAGGAGATACTCCGTGTGCTTGATGATTACTGATTTTCTGTGGAAAGCTACTCAGGAACCGCATCGTAGGTTAGCGGGTTGATAGGATTGGCGAAGCCTTCGTTCCACGGTCTGCTCTGTGACCGCGACGGTCTGGTTCGGATGCGCAGCGGACCGAAGAGTGTACCCATGATGAAAATGTGAAGCCGCTGGCGAGTGGTTGATCATTAAGCTGCAAGATCCATTTGTGTTGGCGAAACACGATGTTTCAGAAGGGGTGTCAATCAACGATGACTGCGTCAGGTTCGAATTCGATGCTGAACACCGACCCGGCCGGAGGTTCTGTTCGCCCTTGTGTTCGAGCCTTGGGGAGCGCTCATCTACTTCAAATCCTGCGGATGTGACCGCAAGCAATGAGGACGCGTTCTTGTGAATAGATCCGGTGCCAGCCCGTTACGAGCTTAAGTTGGTCGTCCGAATCGTGCGACCTGAACCCGACCTTTGAGAGACTTTGCCGAACAATGAGGCCACCAGAGCGGTAAGCTTTGGAAGTAAGGCCGAAATTTGCCCGCACTCAGTTTAGATGAGGGGCGATGCTGCTCCCGGCGATTACCCCTTCGGCCTCGGCACGCCTGCCACCCATATCGTCTTCCTGCCCCGACCTCCGCTGTGGCCGGCGAAGATGGGAATTTCTCCAGATAGGTCGAAGGTTGTCAATATTTGGGGAGGTCGGACCAGTATTGGGGAGATCGAGGGGAGAAATGGCAGAATAAAAATAGCCTAAGAGAAAATTGCGGAATGCTCAACGTCTATTGCTTCCGTGTGGCTCTTCTCCGGCTGCTCTTGAGCCGGGATTGTCCCCCTGCGTCTGTAACCTGCAGGATCTTCACTTCGCTTATTTGCCAATAAGCGGCGACCTCCTCCTCTCTATCGCGTGAATGCTGTGCTGCGTCCTGCCGAGCATGCAGCTTCGCGCTTTTGGAGGGACTTATGACGGGATAAATGCTGAATGCGATCCGCGAACATATCTTCATGCGATGGACGGATGCCCAATTGGAGGGAGCGTCGATGCGCTTCGCGCGGCGTTCGGCTGGGCGATTTCTGCAGTCGTCGGATCGTTAGTCCCCGCGATTGCGCTCACGCTCCTTCCTGTCTTTCGCGGCACCAGCAAGCAAGGGTGTCGCGCAGGGGCAATGATCGCGGCGCCTAACCGAGCTTCCGACGCGCGCCCTATTGAGGCGACGCTACATCTATTCCCGCCCTCGACCTTTGCGTGGCCACGCAATCACCCATCTGCGGACGTTTCCTAAGTAGTGGCTATTTCATAGTGGAGAATATCTTGAAAACCATGAAAAATCGCCTTCGTTCAACAACGTTTCTCGGTTTTCTTGGCATCGGAGCTGTTGCTGCGCCGGATATTGTTTATGCAAATTGTGCGCCCGTTGGAGATACGTTTGAATGTTCTGGCTGGAACTGGCGGCAGGGGCTATATTACGACACAAGCGTGTCTTCATACTTAACATATATGTCGAGCGCGAACGGCGGAGTTCATCCTTACGGAAGTTTTCCGTCCCCGTCGGGAGCCGATATCAAGATTCATATTCTGAACGGCGCTTCCGTAGTCAATAACGGCGGCGGGGCGAGCTCCTCATCAGACGCGCTTTCCAACAACGGTGGCGGACTGGTCAGTAGCCTTTATGTTTTGAATGACGGCGCAATTATAGCTTATAGTCTTGGCGGTAGCAACTTTGCGGTTGAGCTTGCTCTCGCGCCCGCGGCCTATCTCGGTGCTACGACATTCGATAATAATGGACTGATCCAAGGATATCAGGCTGCCTTTTCGGTGCGTTCGAATGCGCTGTTCACGCTGAATAATTCAGCAGCGGCTACAGTTTTGGCTGACGACATTGCGGCGTCGCTGGATACCAACGGAACTCTCATAAACAACTATGGGACAATCAAAATCAACAATCCGACGGAGGCTGGCAACTACGCCATCGGCTCGTGGAATGCGTTGTCGGAGGATATTCTAAACCTCTATTCTGGCAGCATCATCGGCGATGTGTATTTGGCCGGCGCCGACGATAGTTTCAGCTGGTATGATGGCGTTTTCCAAGGGCGGTTCGGTCTGGGCGATGGCTCTGACGGAGCGACTGTTTACACACAAAATTTTGATCCGAGTTTTTCATTCGACGGTGGCGATGATCTTTCGACCGCTGATGGCATGATTGACACGTTAACCTTCTCAGGGATCACCGCGACGGTGACCGGTGCCAATCTCACAAACTGGGAAAACGTTGTCGTCGACGGTAGTCTCCTGTCTTTCTCTGATAACGCGTTGACGACCGGTTCAGATGCCGGGACCGGCCTCTTGATCCAGGGCGGCGGTACCGTCGATGGTGGGACGGCTTTCGCTCTGACCGGCAATGGGGATGTGGCGTCCGACGGAGCATTCGTCGGGATGGGCGGGGGCTCGGGCGCCTACTCGGTCACGGGTGTGTTGGTCAACGACGGGGTGGTGAACACGAAGGACGGCGCTGTCGGCGACACGCTGACGGTGGGCAGCTATTCGGGGTCGGGAAGCCTTCTGTTCGACGTGGATTTCCAGACCGATGCGGCGGACACGCTTGTTGTGACGGGGGACGTGACGGGCGGGATCACGACGATCGTGGTGAATGCGATCACGGCGACGGGCACGGGCAATGACGTGCTCATGGTAGACGTGACGGGCAGTTCGCCTGCTGGCATGTTCATGCTGGCGAGCGGCCCGCTGAATGTGGGCGGGCGGCTCTACAGCCTGGAGCAGATCGGCCGGGACTGGTTTTTGACGAGTGTGTGCAGCGACAACCAGACGGTAAGCGGTGCGTCCGGCAGTGTTCTGGGTTGCGTGACGCCGGATACGCTGACGGTGACGACGGGCGGCGTCGTGACGGGTGACCTGGAAGGCGCAGGCGAGACGGATATGATCCTGGTCGACGGTGATGCGACCGTGAGCGGGATCGTGCGGGGCGGCGGTGACGGGGCGGACATGAGTTCGGCCTCCGATACGGGCGACCTGATCACGATCAACACGACGGGTTCGGTCGGCGGTGTCGACGGCGATCTCGGCGACGATCAGATCTGGGTTCTGGGCGGAACGGTCACAGGCGATGTTCTGGGCAATGTCGGCGATGACCGGATCGTGCTGAACGGGGCGACGGCCGTGGGGACGGTCGGCGGCGGTGATGGCAACGACACGATCAACCTGTTGTCCGGCACGGCGAATGCGGTCGCGGGCGGCGCGGGCAACGACCTGATCACGCTTGCCGGTGCGACGGTGACGAACGCGATCACCGGGGGCACGGGCGACGATACCTTCACCTGGACGAGCGGCACGCTGGGCTCATTCGACGGCGAGATCGGCTCGGACACAGCCTCTGTGAAGTCGTCGAGCTATGACGGCAGCCAGAAGCTGGGCGGCGGCGACGATACGTCGAGTGCGGACGGGTTCATCGACCGGCTGACGCTTTCGGGTCTTACGGTGACGGCGAACGGGTCGAACATCGTCAACTGGGAAGTGGCGGCGGTGTCCGGCGGTCAGCTGACGATTGCCGACGGCGCGTGGTCGGTGGGGACGGCGGGCGAGGATGGCACGGGTTTATACCTGATGGATGGCGGCAATCTCGAAGCACTCGATGCGCTGAAGCTCGACGGCAACCTGTCGATCGCATCGGGCTCGGCCTTTATCGGCACGGGTGGCGGTTTGGGCGTCTACAGCGTGACGGGCAACGTTACGAATGCCGGCATCATCACGACGGGGGACGGAGCCGTCGGGGATACGTTCACGGTCGGCGGCGACTATGCGGGCGCGAACGGCCAGCTTCTGGTGGATGTGAACTTCGCGACGGCGTCGAGCGACCTTCTCGTGATCAAGGGCGACGTTGTGGGCAGCCCGACGGTTCTGGTCGTCAATGATGTGACGTCCGGTTCGGCGAACGGGGATGACGTTCTGGTGGTGGACGTGACGGGGACGACGAAGGCGGGCGACTTCATGCTTGCCGGCGGCCCGATCACGAGCGGGGCCTATCATTACGACCTCGATCTGATTGGTGGCGGCTGGTACCTTGCGACGCACTACCAGCCTGCGGCGTCGGTCTACGAGGTCTATCCGCAGGCTCTGCTTGCGCTGAACGGTCTTCCGACGCTACAGCAGCGCGTCGGGAACCGGTACTGGCGCAGCGAGGACCAGCTAGCCCCTGCGGAGACGGTGTTCTGCAAGGATGCGTCGCAGAACTTCCGCTGCACGGTGGAGGGAGAGAAGGCAGACTACTATGCGGAGAAGGGCGGCCGTGGTCCCGCGACGATCGAGGACCAGGCGATCTGGGGCCGGATCGAGGCGTCGCACAGCCATGTAGAGCCGTACCGTTCGACGACGGGAGCGGAGTACGACACGGATCTCTGGCGGCTGCAGGCGGGTCTCGATGGGGTTCTCTCGGAGAGCGAGAACGGCAAGCTGGTTGGGGGTGTGACGGCGCATTACGGGCGCGCGTTCACGGATGTGTCGTCCGTTTACGGTGACGGCATCCTGTCGACGGATGGCTACGGGCTGGGGGCGAACCTGACCTGGTATGGAGAGAACGGCTTCTATGTCGACGGTCAGGGCCAGTTCACTTGGTATGACAGCAATCTCAATTCCGACCGGCTCGGCCGTCTCGTGAAGGGCAATGATGCTACGGGCTATGCGCTGAGCATCGAGGCGGGCAAGCGGATCGGCATTTCGGGCGACTGGACGGTGACGCCGCAGGCGCAGCTGGTCTATTCGTCGGTGGACTTCGACAGCCTCATTGGCCCGAACGGGGAGCTGGTGTCGCTCGACGACGGGGACAGCCTGCGCGGCCGTCTCGGGTTTTCGGTGGAACGGGACCATATGTGGAAGGGTGAGGACGGCGACCTGCGTCGCACACACCTCTACGGGATCGCCAATGTCTATCGGGAGTTCGGCGACGGCTCGACCGTCATGGTGTCGGGCACGTCGCTGGTCAGCCAGACGGACCGGTGGACGGGTGAGATCGGCATCGGCGGCTCCTACAACTGGGCTGACGACAAATACTCCGTCTATGGGGAGCTCAGTGCCGCAACGGGCTTCGACAACCTCGCAGACAGCTATCGCTTCACCGGTACCATCGGCCTCAGGCTCAAGTGGTAGACCGAAGATCGGGCAAGGCACGAGCGGCGATCACCGCCGGACTTCACCCGTGTCTTTAAATTTGGCTGACGGACCGCGATTCCCGCGGGTGATGGTGTCGGACAAGCTGCGCTCCTTCTCGGCCGCAAATGCGCAGCTGGTGCCGAGCATTGAACATCGCTCGCACAAAGGGCTCAACAATCGCGCTGAGAATTCCCCCCTTCCTGTACGCCGACCAGAGCGGGCATGCTGCGCTTAAGTCAGTGCGACAATACCAACGCCGTTACGACTTGGCGCGAGGTCAGCTTGCCGATCGAGGGCTGATGAAAACTCTTTTGCCCATGTCGGTTCCGCGACTAATCCCGACGCCTAAGCAGGCCGGTTCACGCGGGACAAGGCGCCGGGACTGAACGAGGTACCTGCGGTAACGTCGATGGACGAGGAGGTGGGCGAATTATCGGATACGGTACGGTTGCGGCCGCTCCGCTTTGCTTCGTAGAGCAGCGCATCAACTCTCTTGTAAAGCGCTGCCCAGGATTCATCGGCGATCAGCACGCCTGCACCGAAGCTTGCTGTTACTGGCCCGAGATCCAGCTCTGTGAATTCACAAGACTGGATTGCCAATCTCAATCGTTCCGCGCATTCCTGCGCTTCCCCGGTATTTGGAAGGAACACTGCGAATTCCTCGCCGCCTAACCGCCCGACGACGCCGCCTTTGCCCACGCACTGTTCCAACTCTCGCGCCACGGCCTTCAGCACAATATCACCAACGGCATGACCGTGCTTGTCATTGATGGACTTGAACCTGTCGATGTCGCACAGAAGCAACGCGTGTTGGCCTTTGCGCAGATAATCGGCTATTCGTTCCTCGAAGCTGCGACGGTTGAAGACGCCCGTCAAATGATCAACGTCGCGCTGGAGCCGCAGGTCATCGATAACATCAGCGACCGCAACGGCTAGGATCGCCATGGCAAGACTTGCTCCCAGCACGGCAAAGGAGAGCTGTAGAGCCTGCCAGAAGATCGAGTTCGCGAACGCAGCTGTTCCTACGGGAGCTGAAAACCCTATTGTGAGTAAGGTCCGAGGGAAAAACTGTACGGAGAAAACTAGCAAAATACAGAACAAGACCCTGTCCACGAGACGGCCCCGCGCTAGCGTAGACAAACGCAAGGCAGTGACCAAAAGGACAAAGCCGTATCCGAAATTTTGTATATAGATCCGCACAAGCAGATTCCTGTCGACGTAGAAGAAATACGCCAAAAGGACCGTGAACCCACAGATTATAACGGTGTCCACGAGGAAGCCGAACGTCTTGCCCGACCGCATTAAAAGGCCCTCAGCGGCGGTCACAACGGCCGCTGTATAGATAGCGCCCGAAACAACGGCATTCGGTCCCACTCCAGATGGCCAACCGAATGTCTGTGATGCGGCTCCCAAGGCAAAAAAAACGCAAGCGCTCGCCAGAAGCAGAAGATAGTGGTGCTTGCGGTCAATCAACCAGGTGCAGATAAACGAAACCCCGAAAATCAACAAAATTCCGGGGATGACCAACTGGAGCGTGGCCCTGATAATCGCAGCATCCATCTAATTCTGTCCGGGGGCTGTTGTGTTCGTCCCTGCTATGTTCACTTGCTCGATCGCTTCATACAAAAAAAGGCTTGGTAAAGCGGAAAGGAAATAGCTCGACTTGAATCAGCTAGGCTCAGGGCCTATTAAACGGTGTCGAGATGGTGGAAGCGCGATGGGTGATTTGTTCCCGCTGAGCGAAGGCCAGATGGCGCGGCTAGAGCATCGGATTTGACCTGCCACTGAAGTTTCATCCGGCTGCGATTAGAGCCTAGGCTTGTGAACCGCTCCCAAACGTTGGATCGCCGGAGGCTAGAGTTTTCCGGCTTGTTTCAGGGAGGCGGGCTGGTTGCGCCCCCCGAATTCACCAACGAGATCGGAACCTTGTTGCCGATCGCACCATGAGGCCGCTCCTCGTTGTAGTATCTACGCCAACCCTCCATCTTTTCGCGGGCATCCGCAAGGGTCAGGAACCAATGCTGGTTCAGGCATTCCGCTCGGAAGCGACCGTTGAAGGCCTCAATGAAGGCATTGTCGGTCGGCTTTCTCGGCCGTGAGAAGTCCAGGACGATGCCTTTTGCGTAGGCCCAAAGGTCAAGATCGCGGGACACGAACTCCGTCCCCTGGTCCACACGGATCGTCTTCGGATAGCCGACTTTCCGGCACATCCGTTCCAAGGTTTGTACAACGTGTGAAACCCGGAATTGAGCTCCTGCAGCGGCTTGATTTCCTTTCCTACACGTCGAAATTTGTCGGCAGGATAATCATGTCCCGGATCGTGACGTTTCGCGGGCGGGTCAACATGAAGATGATGGCATCAGAGACTTCCGTGGGCTCGATCAGGCTCCCATTGGCTTTTGCCTTCTCAAGGTTCTCCGCGGGCCAATCGGCAAGCAGAGCGGAAACCACAGGGCCAGGCGAGACCTGGCCCACCCTTATGCCGTGGCTTTTCAGTTGCCGACGCATGATCTGGACGAAACTGGTAATTGCCCATTTGGAGCTGGAATAGACCGGCTCCCATTGGATCGGCGCGTGGCCGGCTACGGAGCAGGTGACCAGGATGTCCCCTGTTCCACGCTCAATCATATGCGGAGCGATGTCGCGGACGTTCTTCATGACGGCGTTCACGTTGAGATTGAGCATCCGATCCATTGTCGCGGTATCGGTCTCGATGAGATCCCCGCCAATGTAGGACCCTGCATTGCAGTGCAGGATATCGACGTGACCGACCTTTGCGAGGATTTCCGGCACCATGGCCGCGCAACTGGCGGGCTCCAGAAGATCGGTGACCTGCGTGACGACGGCTTTGCCAAACTCGGCAGCGTATGTTGCAAGCGCCTCTCTGTTGTAGTCCACCATCACGACCTTAGCGCCGGCATCGACCAGGGCGCGGGTCGTTGCCAGTCCGATACCGGATGCTGCGCCTGTGACCGTAGCGATCTTTCCTTGGAGTGAATTTGTCATCTTGTTTCTCACCTCTGGATTCTCAGACAGAAAGGAAACCGCCATCGACTGGCAGGACAGCGCCACTGATCATGGGCGCGTCCTCTGAAACGAGCATTGCGATCGATCGGGCGACATCGTCGACCTCGGCGAAGCGTTTCATCGGGTGGCGGACAAGCATGGGGTCACGTTTCGACGGTTCGGACCATGCCTTCGCGGCAAGCTCTGTCATCGTTACCGTCGGTGCCACTGCATTGACGCGGATGCCATAGGCGCCAAGTTCCTTGGCCATCACACGGGTCGCGCCTTCCAGTCCGGCCTTGGAAGCGGCGTAAGCCACGTGGTCCACGAAACCACGATGTCCGGCGATTGAGGTCACATTCACGATCGTACCGCCACCGCCGTTGGCAATGCGGGCCCGGGCAAATTCCTGCGCACAAATCAGCGCGGCCCGCAGATTAATGCCGAGGACCTGCTCATAGCCCGCCTCTGTCATATCGATAACGCTTTCGAGCACGTTTGTTCCCGCGCAATTGATCAGTGCGTCGGCAGGCCCCGCCTTCTTCATGGCGGCGCGTGCTGCTGCATTGTCGGCGAGATCCACTGATATCACGGTCGCGCCGAACGTCTCCGCCAGATCGTCCAGATCGGCCTGCGAGCGCGACATGGCGACGATTCTCGCGCCTCGCTGGGTGAAAAGCTCGACGCAGGCGCGGCCGATGCCCTTGCCGGCACCCGTTATGATGATCGTCTTCCCTGTAAAGTCCGACATGGTTGGTCCTCCCAATGCCTCTAGCTCAGAACACGATTCTTTGGTCGGTTTGCTTGTCGAACACATGAGCCGCGGAAGGATCGACGGCGAGCCGTATCGTGTCGCCCGGCTTCAGCGCGTGGCGCTCGCGAAAGGCGCACAGGATCCGCTGGCCCGCCAATTGGGCTGCCAAGAGAATCTCGGCCCCCGTCGGCTCGATCAATTCGACAGTCGCGGGGGCGCCCACGTCACTACCCGCCAGTATCCATTGGTCGGGACGGACCCCGTATATCACGTCCTGGCCCTCAGTTACCTGCATGCCTTGTGGAAGGGGCAAGATCGAACCGTCCGCGAGCCGAGCCGAGTTCGACAAGAGATCGATCTTGGCCGGTAGCATGTTCATCGCCGGCGATCCGATGAAGCCGGCGACGAAGGTATTCGCTGGCCTGTCGTAAAGCTCCAGCGGCGCCCCGATCTGCTCTACCTTGCCGTCGCGCAGGACGACAATGCGGTCCGCCATGGTCATGGCTTCAATCTGGTCGTGCGTGACATACACGGACGTAGCGCCGAGGCGCTGATGGAGAGCCTTGATCTCCGAACGCATATCCACTCGCAACGCGGCGTCCAAGTTTGACAGAGGCTCGTCGAAAAAGAACGCCTTTGGGCTGCGAACCATCGCGCGCCCCATGGCAACACGCTGCCGTTGGCCGCCCGACAGGGCCTTAGGATATCGCTCGAGATAGGGCGTAAGTCGCAACATCTCGGCAGCCTTGTCGACCTTTGCGTTGCGGTCCACGAGATTATCGCCACGCAGTTTCAATGCGAAGGCCATGTTCTCCCGAACGGTCATATGCGGATAGAGCGCGTAGTTCTGGAACACCATCGCCACGTCACGATCCTTGGCGGCGATGTTGTCGACGCGTTGTCCGCCAAGCTTGATCGTGCCGCCGGTGATCTCCTCGAGGCCGGCAAGGGATCGCAGCAATGTGGACTTGCCGCAACCGGAGGGGCCGACCAGCACGACGAACTCACCGTCCGCTATGTCGAACGAGATCTTGCGCAGTGCGTGATAGGAGCCGTAATACTTGTCGACCTGGTCGAGCTCGATCGTCGCCATCTGTCAATCCTCAGTCAGTTGTGGCAGCATGGCCGCCGATCATTTGGGATGGGTGAACGGACAGCTTCAGCATGGCTTCTGTCCTGCCTTCGCTACTGTGATCCAACGTCCGCTGCTCCATCTCAGGTCCCAAGCTCGATCTGGATCTTGACGGAGGACGGCTTCGGCCGCACCGCATAGTCGAACGCTTCGATGGAATCCTCGAAGGCATAGGTATCGGTGATCAGCGCATCGACATTGATCTGGTTCGACCCCAGAAGCGCGACGATGCGCGGGTAGACATGGGCATAACGGAACACGTGTTCGACGCGCAGTTCCTTGGTCTGGGCGATGACGACATCGAACAGGACCGGCTTCACGGGCATGCCAACAAAGACGATGGCGCCGCCGGGGCAGGCATGGTGAACCGTGTCTGCGACGACGTCAGCCGCACCGGAACATTCGAAGACGACATCGACGCCCCAGCCCTCGGTTTCCCGGGCGATGATACTCTTCAGGTCTTGCGAGCGCACATTGACGGTCACGATGGCAGGGCCGAGCTTGCGCGCCACGGCAAGCTTCTCGTCGACGACGTCAGTGACGATAACTCTGGCACAACCCGCCGACAGCGCCGCGATCGCTGTCACCATGCCGATAGGCCCGGCACCCGTGACCAGTGCGATCGCCCCGGGCGTCAGCCTTGCCTTGGAGACAGCGTGGAAGCCCACGGCCAGCGGCTCGACCATGGCGCCGGCGGCGTAGGAAACATTGTCCGGAAGCTTGAAGGTGAAGGCGGCCGGGTGAACCACGCTTGGCCTCAGCACGCCATGCACCGGCGGCGTCGCCCAGAACCGTACTGCAGGATCGAGATTGTAAAGACCGAGCCGCGAGGCGCGACTGTTAGGGTCGGGGATACCGGGCTCCATGCAAACGCGGTCGCCCACTTTCAGGTTTTCGACCGCGCTGCCGACCTCTTCGATGATGCCGGCGGCTTCATGGCCGAGTATCATCGGCTCGCGCACAACGAAGGGGCCGATCGCACCGTGTGTGTAATAGTGAACGTCCGATCCGCAGACGCCGACGGTTTTGATTGCGATGCGCACGTCTGTAGGCCCGAGCGATTCCTTCGGGTCCAGGTCGCGAATGCGCAGTTCGTCTTTACGTTCGAGTACGACCGATCTCATGTCTTCAGCCTTTGCGGATAATGAAGCCGGCCAGAGCCAGGCAGAGCACCGTTGCCACCCACAGGGGCAGCACGCTTTCGAGGAAACGCATCCATAGAAGATGCACCAGGATCAGGATCACGACGGAGATAAAGCCCCTGTCGAAGCCATTGGTTCGGATCGGCAGGAAGCCGTCTCGTTCGGTTTTCTGGGATTGAATGCCAGCCATCGTCTTACCCTTTCAGTGCACCAAAGGTGAGGCCGGTCACGATGTGCTTCTGGACAAAGCCGAGCACGATCAGGGCCGGGAGCGTGGTCAGGAACGCCATCGCCGCCATCTCGCCCCAGTTCGTTCCGGTTACCGAGACATATTCGGCGAGCGCCGTCGTCACTGTTCTGGCGTCGGCCGACGACGTCAGGGTCGCTGCGAACAGGTACTCGTTCCAGGCGAAAATCCAGGTCAGGATGAAGGTGACGGCCAGGCCAGGCCGCGCCAGCGGCAGGATGACGTGGGTCAGCACCTGCGAGGTTGTCGCCCCGTCGACCCGCGCCGCTTCGTCAAGCTCCAGCGGAATGCCGTCGAGCATGCCCTTCAACAGCCAGATGGCGAACGGCAGATTGAAGACGCAATAGAGCAGGATCAGGCCGGTCTTGGTGTCGAAGAGCATGAAATCGCCGAACACGAACCACTTGGTGAACAGGAGAAAGAGCGGCAGCAGAAACACGGCAGGAGGCGCCATGCGGTTGGTGATGAGCCAGAAAAACACGTTGTCACCGCCGCTGATCTTGTAACGCGACAGGCCGAACGCTGCGAGCAGACCGAGCGCACAGACCAGCGCTGCGTTCGAGGTCGCCACGATCATCGAATTCCAGAGATACTGCAGGAACGTCGAGCTGTTCAGCACCGCCAGGAAGTTGTTCCAATAGAAATCGTCGATGAGGAACGACTTGGAATAGAGCTTCACGCGCGGACGCATCGAAACAACGAGCATCCACCACACCGGAAGCAGTGTCAGAATAGTGAGGCATATCCAGAGGATGAAGGAGCCTAAGCCGGAGCGTCTCATTGCACACCTCCCTTGCGGCCGGTCATGGCGACGAACAGCAGCCAGCTCAGAACGATCGTGACGTAGAGCGTTAGCAGCGACATTGCCGCGCCGTAGCCGTAGTCAGTCTTCGGAAAGACGTTGATCCAGATATGAAGTCCGATGAACCGGGTTGCCTCGGCCGGACCACCCTTGGTCAGCATCCAGATTTCATCGACGGAGCGCAGCGCATCCATCAACCGGATGAACACGGTTGTGAGGAGCACAGGCTTCAACATCGGAACGATCACGTACCAGAAAATCTGCAGCTTGTTGCCGCCGTCGATCTGGGCCTGCTCGAGCGGTTCCTTCGGCAAGGCGGTCAGCCCGGCCATCAGCGACAGCGTGATGAAGGGGGTCCAGTGCCACAGGTCCATGATGATGGCCGTAGCGAAGGCGTGGTAGGCATTGGTCGAGATGTTGTAATCGATCCCGAACCACAGTTTCAGATAATAGGGCACGATGCCGAAGCCGGGCACGCAAAGCAGCCGCCAGGTCGCGCCGACTGCGATGGGCGCGACAACGATGGGCAATGTGTGGATCGTGCGGAAGAACTGCCGGCCCCACAGGCGGTCCGCCATCAGCGCGCGGGCCAGCACATAGCCGAGCAACAGTTCGCTGACGACGACGAAGAATGCAAAGACCAGGGTGCGCGCAAGCGAGTTGAGGAACGTCGCGTCAAAAACAAGGTTGCGATAGTTCTGGAGGCCGGCCCAGCGCAGCGTCGGGTCGACCGCATTGGTGTTCCAGTCGAAGAAGCCAACATAAAGTATGTAGATGAAGGGAATGAACCCGACAACGAACAGGATTAGGGTGGCTGGCGCTAGAAACAGCCATCCGATGTTGGATTGTTTCATCCTACGCTCCGTCAGATCGTTATTGGAATGAATTCGACCACCGGCTTTGCGAAAAAGCCCGCAACCTACCGAGAGGAAAGAGGCGGCCACCTTGGTGAAGGCGGCCGCCAACCGCTGGGAGGCGCGGTCTCTTACTTGCGATAGCCGAGCTTCACGAGTTCAGCCTCGGCTGCGGCAGCGGCCTGATCCAGCGCATCGTCCGGCTTGATCTCACCGACGATCGCTTTGTAGATGAACGGCGCGACGACCTGCAGAACTTGCGAGTGGAACGGGAACGGCGGAGCACCGGCAAACAGCTTTCCGTCATCACGCATAAGCGTGTAGTAGCCGTTCATCTTCTTGTCTTGCTCGACGATCTTGGGATCATCGTAGGTCGAGTTCATGACGATGCGGGAGCCGGCCAATGCCCAGTCGGTCTGAACGGACGCCTGCCCGATATACTGCAGGAACAGAAGCGATGCCTCCTTGTTCTTGGACGAATGGGGAATACCGAAGGCGCCACCATCATAGTAGCCGATATATCCCTTGCCGGCAGCAGCTGCTTCCATGACACCCGCCTCGACCGGCGGCAATGCCACGCCCACCTTGCCAACGACGGTCGACTTGCTTTCGTCGGTCGCGATCCAGGCAGCGTTTTCACCATAAACGAGGCCCTGGGCTGCACGCCCGGCAGCAAATGTCCCGGCAACCTCGTCCCAGGTCGACGACGTCGATTCCGGCGGCGCGTACTTCAAAAGATCAACCCAGTAGTTCAGCGCCTTCTTCGCGGCGGCGGAGTTCATCTGGCCACCGTTGGCTTCGGTGGCCGCGAAGGTCGTGCCATCGATGCCCCAGTTGTAAACGCCGAAGGTCGGCGCAACAGATTCGAAGAATTCGTAGAAGGCAGCGGGGTGGCTCGACGAGGCCTGTACGGTTGTTCCCCATAGCTCCTTGTCAGCGCCGTATTCGGTGAAGAACTTGGCGATCTGGGTATATTCCTCATGTGTCGTCGCGGGCTTCAGATCCGCACCGGTCGAATCCTTGTACGCTTTCTGGATCGCCGGATCCTCGAAGAGATCCTTGCGGTAAAGGTAAGGCTTGATGAACGCTTCCATGGGGACGCCCATGACATCGCCCGACTTTGGATCCTTGAAGTAGTTGAGGAATGTGGTGAAGTTCTCCGGCTTGAAGTCCGGAGACGCGATCTTTGCATTATCGGCGAGCGACTTGGTAATATCGACCAGGAAGTTGCGGGCCAGATACGTATATACGATGTCCTGCTCGATGTAGACGAAGTCATAAATGCCGGTATTGGCCTCCATGTCCTTGATCGCCTTGTCGTACATCTGGTCCCAAGATGTCGCCTCGAATTCGACCTTGATGCCGGTTTCCTCGGTGAATTTGGGGCCGAGTACCTGCTCGACATATTTCGATGCGGGGGTCGATTCCGAGATGCCCCGGATGGTCGCGCCCTGATAGGGCTGAGCGGCTGTCTTCCACCAGGAATCCTGAGCAAGAGCGGTCGAGCACCAAAGGCCAAGTGAAATGCAGCCGACGCCCGCGGCTTTGACGAAACTGTTCATTGTTCTCCTCCATTTGGATCGCAAAATCGGTCCGGTTGGGCGCGCTTAACTCTCCTCCGACGCGCTCAACAGACCTCAATATTTGTAGAATGGAGAGGTGGACACAAGCGCTGCCGTTGCACCATACTGATACTCTCATGCGCGAAATACCGAATAAATCGATGATTTTTTGTGTGCATTGCACAATTCAATATTGGTTGTCAGTTTAACTAAGCTCGTCGAATCTCCCTGGAGGATGTTAGCAATGTCAGTCATGTCGCCCACCGTCGCGAGGTTTGAATACGTATTGACCGGCGCTGACGAAACGTTCCTCTGGCGCCGCGACGATTATCCGTGGGAACGCAACGTCTGGAACTTCCACCCGGAAGTGGAGATTCATTACATCCCCAACGCCAGCGGCGTCGTGCTTGCAGGCGATCATGTCGGCGCATTCACGCCGGGCCATATCTCTCTGATCGGCAGCAACTTGCCGCACGACTGGGTGACGCCGCTCGGACCCGATGAGCGTATTCCAGGACGCGACATCGTCATCCAGTTTCTCCCGTCCAAGCTCGAGCAGGCTTCTGCCTTCCTCCCGGAACTGGCGGGGCTGCGTGACTTTTTCATCCGTGCGCAGCGTGGGCTTTCTTTCAAGGGCCTTGCGAGGGAGAAGGCGGAGGCGCTGATACTCGACATGGAGTTTCAGACCGGCTCGGTGCGCCTTTCGACCTTCCTGTCATTGCTGTCGCTGCTGCGCGACACTGACGAGGTCGATACGCTGTCTTCGGAGGCCTATGTGCCGGACTTGAGCTATGGTTCTCTCGAAGCTTTGCAGCAGGTCTTTGCGTATATCTTTGCGAATCTTTCGGAGGACATCCGCTTGCCGGATATGGCTCGCATGGTCGGCATGAGCGATAGCTCTTTCTCGCGATTCTTCAAGAAAAACAGCGGCAACAGCTTCACCGACCACGTCAATAAGCTTCGCATCTGGAAGGCGGGCCAGTTATTGACCGATACCTCTATGCCGATAACGGACATCTGCTTCGAGGTGGGTTATCGCAACCTGTCAAATTTCAACCGGGTATTTCTCCGCCACCACAACTTAACGCCGACAAGATACCGGAAACTGTCCACCAACCGCAGGACCGTTCCGCTACCTCAGACAGCGACAGACCATATGCCTGCGTAGCTAAATCGATGATACTTCGCGCCGCGGTAGATGTATTCTCTCCCTGCGCTTTATTCTGCCTAGACTCAGACCTACCCCTCGCCGACGAGACGCCGCAGTCAATGACGCGCATTTCGAAGTCGGCTAAATTATTGAAGGTATATCGGTGCTCGGTGAACTGATGGGGCGGATGTGTTCGGCCGACGATAGATCGCTTCGATACCCATCTTCTTCATCAGCGTGGCGACGTGCAGCCGCCCAGCCTCCCGCCCTTCTCCTCTCAAGAGCCCTTGCAACATCCGACTTCCGGCAAAGGGGTAGTCGAGATGCAGTTCGTCGATCCGCTGCATCAAGGCCAGATCGTCGTCGGACACCGGACGATGCCGATAATATACACCGCCACGGCTGAAGCCGAGAAGTTTCGCCTGACGTGCGACCGATAGTTTGTGTGAGCGGTCGATCATTTCCTTCCGCCCGGCAATCCCGCCTTGCCGAGTGACCTTGCCCCGTTGAAATAATCGATTTTGAAGTAAGCTCTGGCCCATTAAGAGGACCGGAGAATGAAGCGCAACCGTTTCACAGACGAACCGATCATCGGCCTTCTGAAGGAGCACGAGGCGGGCACGCCGGTCTCAGAGCTTTGCCGCAAACACGGCGTTAGCGATGCCAGCATCTATAAATGGAAAGCGAAGTATGGCGGCATGGAGGTGTCCGATGCCCGCAAGCTGAAGACGCTGGAGGACGAGAACACGAAGCTGAAGCGGCTTCTGGCGGATGCCATGCTCGACAATACAGCTTTGAAAGACCTTTTGGGAACGAAGTGGTGACGCCCGCAGCAGAGCGGCGAGCTGTCGCGCATCTGATGGACCAACATCGGATGAGCCAGCGTCGGGCGTGTAAAGCCATCGGCTATTGCCGGATGACCATGACCTTCGGGAGCGGATGAAGGCGCTGGCGCATGAGCGCCGCCGCTTTGGATATCGACGCCTTCATGTGCTGCTCAGGCGTGAGGGTTACCTTGTGAACTACAAGCGGCTCTTCCGGGAGGAGAAGCTGACGGGGTGCAAGCGCGGCGGTCGGAAACGAGCGGTAGGCACACGAGCACCGATGCTGATCCCGATGTCAGCCAATGATCGCTGGTCACTGGACTTCGTGTCGGATCAACTCATCGATGGCCGCAGGTTCCGAGTTTTGACTGTCGTCGACGATTGCACCAGAGAATGCCTGGGCCTCGTTGGCCGATACGTCCCTTTCCGGCCGGCGGGTTGCCCGTGAGCTGGGCCGGATCATCGAGAGACGAGGCAAGCCGAAGATGATCGTAAGCGACAATGGCAGCGCGTTCACCAGCAACGCGATTCTGCAATGGACGGATCGGACCAAGGTGGAATGGCACGACATCGCACCGGGCAAGCCGATCCAAAACGCCTTCATCGAAAGCTTCAATGGGCGGCTGCGAGACGAGTTCCTGAATGAAACACTCTTCTCGTCACTGACCTATGCTCGATCAGCGCTTTTAAACTGGCGCAGCGATTACAACGATGATCGACCACACTCTGGACTCGGCTGGATGACACCTGCCGAGTTCGCTCAGACAATCAACCCGCGACGTGATGCGGTGCGGCCCAACCGGAATGGCTCCGCACCGCAACACGCCGCTACTGCCCCGAATACAGCAACCCAAAACCACCGGAGCGAACTCAAAACTGGATAAAACTTGGGGGCAAGGTCATCTCGGCACCATACTCTTGTAGCTACTCGCCGCTCTGTCCGGTCACTTCGAATTCGGCCGGACCATGCCCCGCAACTCGATAAGGCGCTCCAGCGATTGCAGCGTCTCGTCCGGCTGCACGGCGGAATAGGCGACGTGCAGCAGTTCCGCTGCGATCAGCGACGGAGCATGGAGGGCAATGCGTTCCGACTTTGCCCGAGGAAGGATCACGGCCTCGCGCGCATGGTCCCGCAAAGGGCTGTCCTGCTTGCCGAGGAACATCACGATGGGAATGCGGAGCCGCTCTGCTTCTGCGATCGCGGCCATGGCTTCACGATGCGCGCGCCCATGCAGCATCATGATTAACAATTGTCCCTCACGCATCACCATGAGCTGCTCTGCGAGCGCGATGCCCGTGGCGTTCAGCGTATGGCTTCGCAGTCCTGATCGGGAAAACAGGCGTGCGGCGTATTCTGCGATCAGGCCCGAGGCGCCGATCCCGAAGAAGCAGATTTCCTGCGCCTCGACGAGGAGGCGTACCATCCCGGCAATCGCCTTCCGGTTTTCGGCGGATGCCAACGCTTCCATCGTTTGCGCGTTGGTTTGGAGCACAAAATCGATTGCCTGGTCCGACTGTCCATCCACGTCCCGTAAGGTAGCGGCCATCTTTTCGATCGGGCTGTCGGTCTCGCCGAGCCAGGCTTCCAGAACATCCTTCAGCTCGCGCAATCCGCTGTAGCCGAGGGACTGGATTGCACGAATGACGGTGGCGTCCGAGGCACCGGTTTCAAATCCGATTTCAAGCGCGGAAAGTCCGAGCACACGGTGCCGATGGGCATCGATGAATTCGGCCACTCTCAGTAGGCTTGGCGACAGGCGATCACGGCGCTTCGCCAGCTGTTCGGCAAAACGGTCCTTGACGCGTGGGGAACTGTTGATATCGGACATGAAGTTTCCTTGGGGAACACGCCTCACCCCTAACGGACGACGTATTCAATCACAATAACAGCTTTGTAGGATTGGGCTCCACTGACCGTGGGCCGTCCTTACCATTGTTGTCATGTTGAAACGCGCGGCGCAGGAATTCGAAATCGCTCCTCCGGCCCGTGCTTTTCAGCGATCTCTTGTTTCCCTTGGGCCCTGAGATCGAGAATCTACAGGAATGTAGTAGTCGACCATTTAGCGGCGCATTTTTCCAGAACGGCGAGAGACCATGCGGATTGCGATAGCGCCCGGCCGAGCAGCAGGGGTCTTGTGCCGATGGTTCTGGAGTGAGGTGAGTCAGGCGTGCCCGATTTAGCTATGTGATAATATATTGTTTTTCAAGCGAATTTTATGTGTCACGGTTTTCGTCTATGGCCCGGCTGCATAATGTCAATGTCGACCGTGCCATTGGCGGAAAAGCTGGACGGCTCGGCAATGTCGCTTGCTCACGACAATGCACTTGAGGTAAAACTTGACTACTACATTCCACTATTCGAGAACCGCGCAATCTTTTTCCGATATCGCTCGAAGTGGCATGAACATGAGACCCCGCAATTCCGTTTCGATCTTGTACGGCACCCTTGCCGTCAGCGTTTCCGTCCTGGCCCTCAACAGTCACGCTGTTGCGGACAACTCCACGACCACCGAACTGGACGAGATCGTCGTCAGAGCCGATACCGGCACGGCGAACTCGAAGTCCTACAAAGCCTCGCGCACGTCAGCGGCAACCCGCAGCGATGCATCTGTTCTGGAAATTCCCCAGGCCGTGACAACGGTCACTTCGCAAGCGATCAAGGACAAGGCGGCGAACGATCTCGACGATGTGTTGTCGGATGTCAGCGGCGTCACGCAGACCAACACGATCGGTGGCGCCAACGACGCGATCATCCGTCGCGGTTTCGGCGAAGCCGGAGACGAGTCAATCCTGACCGATGGATTGAATACCGTGCTCCCGCATAGCTTCAATGCGACCACGAATTATGTCGAGGTTCTCAAGGGGCCTGCATCCACGCTTTATGGCATTCTCGACCCCGGCGGAATGATCAATGTCGTGACGAAAAAGCCCGAAGACGCATTCTCAGCCGAGGCCTGGTCGACCTTTTCCGCCTATGGTGCCGGCCACTATTCCAGCAAGGCCGGTTTCGATGTCACGGGACCGGTCGGCGACACCGGCTTTTCCTATCGGCTGATTGCCGAAGGTGAAGACGGCGATTATTGGCGCAACTTCGGAACGAACAAGAACTGGCTGATATCACCTTCTCTCAAATGGGAGAGCGAGGACACGGAGTTCCTCGTCTCCTATACCCATCAGGATTACCTGAACCCCTACGACCGGGGAACGATCTACGACACTGCGAATGGAAGCTTTCTCGATATCAGTTCTCGCCAGCGGCTCGACGAGGCGTGGTCGGAGGTCGATGGCGAAGCTGACCTCTTCAAGACTTCTTTGACGCGGCAACTCGGTGGCAACTGGGAATTTTCGCTCAATTATGCCTACAGCAGGAACGACTTTTCCGCCGACCAGACACGTGCGGTCTCCTACATCGCGGCGACAGGCTTATTGGCCAGGCGTTCGGATGTGCGAGGTTATGACGAAACGACGGAACATGCTGTTCGCGCCGACCTGACCGGCAGCGAGACGCTCTTCGGCCTCGAGCAGGAATTTCTCTTCGGCTCCGCCCTGCGTTATGAGGAAGTTTCGCGCTCCGAGCTTCAGCGCTGCAACACCCGCGCTTCTCTCGATGTATATGATCCCACCTACGGCACGATTTCGCCCTGTGTGTATGACGCATCGAATTCGGTGCGGGAATACGAATACATGCGCACCCAATCGCTCTATGCGCAGGATCGTATTCACCTGACGGAGCAACTCACGGCGGTCGGCGGTATTCGTCTTGAGCACTATGATATCGAGGCCGGAAGCGGAGATACGGTTAACACCGATACCGACGGTTACGCTTTCGTCCCCAACGCCGGCCTGGTCTGGCAGTTCCATCCAGACATGTCGCTTTATGCCAATGTCGCCAAGACCTTCCGGCCAAACACTTCGATCAACAGCGCCTATGGCAGCCTCGATCCCGAGGAGGGGATTTCCTATGAAGTCGGCTCGAAGGTCGATTTCACCGATTGGCTGAGCGGCACCCTTGCCCTCTACTACTCGGAGAAGAAGAATGTCGCCTATTCCGAGACAACGACGTCCGGCGACACCGTTTACCGCACAGCCGGCCTCGTTCGCTCGAAGGGGATCGAACTGGATCTTGCAGGACAACTCACCGACGATCTGCAACTGGTGGCAAGCTACGGCTTCACCGATGCGGAAGTGGTCGATGACCCCGATTATGCCGGAAACGCACTTGCCAATGTGGCACGCAACACGGCTGCACTACGTCTTGCCTACGACTATGGCGAGGTATTCGGTGGCGCCGGCAGCCTGCGCTTTGGCGGCGGCGTCAGGGCCGTGGGCAAACGCGCCGGGGATGCCGATAACAGTTTCTATCTGCCGGGCTATGGCGTGGTCGACCTCTTTGCGACCTACACGATTGAGCGGGAGCATCCTGTCGAGATCCAGCTCAGCCTGAACAACATCTTCGACAAGACCTATTACACCTCGTCGATTGGAAATTCCGCTTATGGCATCGCCGTTGGCGAACCCTTCAACGTTGCCTTGAGCCTGCGGGTGAAGTATTGAGCGGAGCTCCTGCCGCCGAGATCGTCGCGGATGCCGATGGCTCAAGTTCTCCACGTTCAACGTGGAGAACTACCCGTGGGGTCCCGCAACCGCGAGGCAAAAGGTTCATAGCCCGGTTTTCGCTCCGGATAAGTTCACTTTTTGTCTGACACCCGTGTCGTATCCCCGACAAATCGGCTGTTTCATCCGACAATTGTCCGCACGGCTCTGTCGTTTAACCCTGAAACCATTCGATAAATCAAACTGGCACGTTGATTGCTGCTCCTGTTGGCATGGTTCAACCACGCGAAAAGGAGAGGCTGATGTCAGCCCTGATGATCTCGCTCGATAGCCTCGCTCCAGTCTCATCCATGGATGCCATGCTGGCCAAGGCGACATCCGGAGGCTGTGCGTCGTCCTCCTGTGGCTCCTCCGCCAAGCCGGACGACATGGACCCTGCCATATGGGAAAAGATCAAGGATCATCCGTGCTATTCGGAGGAGGCGCATCATTATTTTGCCCGCATGCACGTCGCTGTGGCGCCAGCTTGCAACATCCAGTGCAACTACTGCAATCGCAAGTACGACTGCGCCAACGAGAGCCGCCCCGGCGTCGTTTCGGAAAAGCTGACGCCGGATCAGGCCCGTCGCAAGGTGATCGCCGTGGCAAACGAGGTGCCGCAGCTTTCCGTGCTGGGCATCGCAGGCCCGGGAGACGCATGCTACGACTGGCGTAAGACCAGGGCGACCTTCGATGACGTGTCGCGCGAGATTCCCGACATCAAGCTGTGCATCTCGACGAATGGTCTGGCCCTGCCGGATCATGTCGACGAACTCGCCGAGATGAATGTCGATCACGTGACGATTACCATCAACATGGTCGACCCGGAGATCGGCACGAAGATCTATCCATGGATCTTCTACCAGAACCGCCGCTATACCGGCCTTGAAGCCTCGCAGATTCTGCATGAGCGGCAGATGCTCGGGCTTGAAATGCTGACTGCCCGCGGCATCCTGACCAAGATCAATTCCGTGATGATCCCCGGCGTCAACGACGAGCATCTGATCGAAGTGAACAAGTGGGTGAAGGAGCGAGGTGCCTTCCTCCACAACGTCATGCCGCTGATCTCGGATCCGGCGCACGGCACCCATTTCGGCCTCACCGGACAGCGCGGCCCGAAGGCCATGGAGCTGAAGGCCCTGCAGGACAAGCTCGAAGGCGGCGCCAAGCTGATGCGCCACTGCCGCCAGTGTCGCGCCGACGCGGTCGGCCTTCTGGGCGAGGACCGCGGCCAGGAGTTCACCCTCGATCAGATCCCCGACGAAGTGGCCTATGATCCCGCTCGGCGCGAGACCTATCGCGAAGTGGTGGCGCGGGAGCGGGGAGACCACGCCGCGGCAAAACAGGCCGCTGTCAATACCGTGAAGGAAACCGAGGCCGCCGGCTCGCTGCTGGTTGCCGTCGCCACAAAGGGCGGCGGACGTATCAACGAGCATTTCGGCCACGCCCGGGAATTCCAGGTCTATGAAGCATCGCCCAAAGGCATCGTCTTCGTTGGCCATCGCAAGGTCGAGCAGTATTGCATGGGCGGTTTCGGAGAGGATGCGACCCTGGACGGGGTGATTGAGGCGCTCGAGGGCATCGATGTGGTGCTTTGCGCCAAGATCGGCGACTGCCCGAGCGACAGCCTTGCTGCCGCGGGAATCCGCGCCACGGATGCCTATGGATTTGACTACATCGAGGCCGCGATCGGAGCGCTCTATACCGCGGAATTCGGGCTGGAGTTGCTGGCCGAGAGTGCCTGATGCACCGGTTCCCTGACTGAAGCTGCCGAAAGGAGATGGAAAATGGCTTTCAAGATTATCGCTTCGCAATGCACGCAATGTTCCGCCTGTGAGTTCGAATGCCCGACCGGGGCGATCAAATTCAAGGGGGAGACCTATGTCATCGACCCGAACAAATGCACCGAATGCGATGGTTACTTCGATACCCAGCAATGCGCGGCCGTCTGTCCGGTGCCGAAAACCTGCGTTCCCGCCTGATTCCATTGAGGCGGGAAACACCCGGCTGCCACTCTCGGACCTTGAATCCTTGCAGGGGTGGCCGGGCTTCTTCTCCCGGCATGTTATGTCCGGCATCCCTGGAGATCGCCGGCGAGACGCGACGGCGGATGTGAGGAGGGGTGAAATGAACGCAGACAACAGCAGTTCGAGGCACACGGACGACGACATTCCGCAAGCTATCGACTGGCTTGGCAATCCGGTTTCCTGCGCGGACTGTCCGCATGAGGAAAATCGCGTCTCGGGCCTGTGCGACCTCGGTCGGGCCTGTGTCCGCGACCTGCGCGCGCGCCGGATTGACCGCTTCTTTTCGCTCAATCCGGCGCTGGCCGACAACTATCTCGATCATCCGTTCTTCGAGGTGCGCAGCATCGCCGCGCGTTACGCCATGCCATTCAGGTTGTTGCCGCTCCTGTTCGATGTCGAGCCGGATGTCAGGGCTGTGGCGCTGACCCGCTTGCCGGCAGCGCGTGTGCTTGCACTGCGGTCGGATCCCGATCGTCGCGTGCGGATCGCTCTTGCCCGTAAGCTCTCCGGGGAGGATCTGCGGCCCCTGCTGGGTGACCCGGATTATCAGGTGCGACTGAGTGCGGCGCGATCCGCGACGGAGGCGTTGCTGGTCGGGCTTATTGACGATCCCGAGCCGGATATCCGGCGCGAGGCGGCGCGACGGATTCCGCTAACGCATCTCCCCGCGATGATTGCCGATCCGGAGCCACTGGTGAGGATCGAGGTCGCCCGCAGGCTGGAGCCGGCGCGGCTGCATCTTCTTGCCGGCGATCCGGACTTTCGCGTGCGCTATGTGATCGTCGAACGCATTGCCCTCGATGAACTCGGTCCGTTTTTGGACGATGGCGACGAGGCGGTTCGGGAACTGGCGCAGCAAAGGACAGCATCGGAACGCAAGGAGTAGCGCGGCATGGGACTTGGACGAGAACAGGAGGTCGAAATTCGCAAGCCACCGGTCTTCGAGCCCGGCGAGCATGTCAGGGCGACGCGGCACGTCAGGAACGACGGCACCTATCCCGGCAGGGAGATAGGGGAAAATCTCGTGCGCAAAGGGGATGTCGGCTATGTGCGCGATATCGGCACCTTCCTGCAGCAGTTCTACATTTATTCGGTTGAGTGGGTCGATCGGGGCACGCTGGTGGGCATGCGCGCGAGGGAACTCGCCAGTCTCGACCGACCGGATACGGCCAGCGACATAGATACACAGGGAAGCGAACGATGAAAGTGATGATCCGCAAATCCGAGCGCGGTTTTTCCGCCTATGTGCCGAAAAAGGATCTGGAAGAACCCATCGTCCGTTCCGAGAGGGCGGATCTGTGGGGCGGTGTGGTCACGCTCAAGAACGGCTGGCGTCTCGATCTTCCGGCCATGCCAGCGGATACGCGTCTGCCAGTGACGGTGGAAGCCCGCAAGCTCTCCGACGAGGAATAGGTCATTGATGAAACCACCCACAGCAACCGGAAGGAACAAGGTCATGAACGCGATACTGCATAACGATTTCCTGTTCTGCGTCAGTGACGACGAGGCGAGAAGCACCCTTCTCGATGTCAGGAGCGGTTTGGAGAAGGGCGTAACCGCTCCTTATCTCGGCCCCGGCCTTGTTGCGCTCACAGTCGGCGAGGCTTCCGTACCCGCTTCGCCTGAGGCTGTCGCCGTGGCTCTCAACATCAAGGCGCCTGCACCATCGCGTATTCGCACCAATATGTGGTCGGTCGCTCAGTACATCGAGCAGCGCCGGCACAGGAACACGCTGAAGGCGTGGATGGCAGAGATCTTCGCGGCTACACCGAAGCCGTTAGCGTTGCACCGCTGGCTGGCTGCTCTCTCCCTGCCGCTCATCGTCGACAGTTGGTACGACGGAGCCATGCGGGCGGCGCTCAAAGAGAGCGGCCCGGAGGATTTCATCAGCATCCAGGGCATAACCCGGGCCGGAGAGGTTCGCGACATCTGGACCCGGGTCTATCGCGCAGATGACGCGGCTTGCGACGATGCGGTCACCGCGCAGGCCCGCACGGTTCTTTATGAGCCTCACGGCGGCGCACGGCCAGCCGGCAATTTTCTGGTGGCAGATTCCGACTACGTCGAGGTTCTGACTGAGATCGACATCCAGACACCGATCCCCGACAGCGTCAAGGAGAGACGCGGGAACCTCGGTTTTGTGTTTATCGGCTGCCGGTTCCACGACCAGATGCTGCGCACCTATGCACGACAGATCATCAAGCGATCGAAGGGACCGCATTATGCTGTCATGGACGCAGCAAGCCTGAGCCGGAACGAGCGCCGGTTCCTCGCTGAAAACGGCATCACGCTAATCGATATGCCACTCGAGGATGCAGTCGCCATTCTCGCACAAGAAGGCATGGGCGCAGCAGCAGAAACGGTGCAACCGGTCAAAATTTCTTGACCGGTATGTCGTGGCGCCGCAGCGCATAGCCCACCTGGCGCGGTGTCAGGCCCAGAATGCGCGCCGCCTTCGCCTGCACCCAGCCGGAACGCTCCATTGCTTCGATCAGCCTTTCGCGCTCGGTCAAACGATTGCCGTTGGCCGGACAGGCGGGATCGGCCGGATTGCAGGGGTTGCCGCCGGGCATGACGCGCGTTTCCTGCGGCTTGGATGACGGAGTTGGAACGTCGGCCGGTATGATGTGGCCGGTGGCGAGCATGTCGATATCGTTATTGTGCGGCACCTTGCCGTTGCCCTTCCACAGAAGGGCGGACAGACACTGCCCGCTGCTACAGGCGAAATCAGTAGGACCGATGACCTCCGAGCGGGTGAGCGTCGCCGTGCGCTGCACGCAGTTTTCAAGCTCCCGAACGTTTCCGGGGAAATAACAGCGGGAAATGAGGTCGAGCGAGGTCCGGCTGAAACTCAGGTGTCGGCTGTTCTGACGATTGAAGCGATCCAGAAAAGCCTCGGCCAGCCGCGGAATATCGCCCGGCCGTTCCCGCAGCGGCGGCAGTGCTACCGGCACGACACTGATCCGATAGTAGAGGTCGGCTCGGAATTCGCCCTTGCGCACCGCATCCTCAAGATCGCGGTTCGTCGCACAGATCAGCCGCACATCTACTTTCAACGTCTTGTTGCCGCCGACGCGCTCAAATTCGCCCTCCTGCAGCACGCGCAGCAGCTTGGCCTGGAAGGCGGGAGAAATCTCGCCGATCTCGTCGAGCAACAGTGTGCCTCCGTGGGCCAGTTCGAAGCGGCCGGCGCGCTGGTTGCTGGCGCCGGTGAATGCGCCCTTCTCATGGCCGAAGAGTTCGGATTCGAGCACGGTTTCGGGAAGAGCCGCACAGTTGAGCTTGACGAAGGGCTTATCGTGACGCGGTGAGAGTTCGTGGATGGTCTGGGCGAAAAGCTCCTTGCCCGTCCCGCTTTCGCCTCTCAGCAGCACTGTCGAATTGGTTCTGGCGACAATGTTGATGATATCCAGGACGTTCTTCACGGAAGGGCTCTCGCCAACGATGCGTCCGGTCTTCTTCCCGGAAGCCCGCCGTGACCTCACCTCCGTGCTTCCGTCCAGCGACTTTTCGAGACGACGCTGCTCGTCGATCAGGCGCTGCCGATCCTCGCTCAGGATACGGTGGAGACGGATGGTCTGGCCCGCGAGATTGGCGACCATGGTGAGGAAGCGCATGTCGTCATCGAGCGTGAAGTCAGCGCCTTCCTTTCGGGTCCGGTCGATCGAGAGGGTTCCAAGCACCGTATGGCTGGCCTTGACGGGGACGCCGATGAAACAGACACCCGGCTCGCTTTCCGGGAAAAGGTGGGAACGGCCGGTATCCGGAACGACCAGCGGCGTCGCCGTCGCCACAATCTGGTCGATGACAGCCTGCGGAATTGGCATGAAATGGTCCTCGCCGGGCTTGTGGTAATAGCCGGCAGTGGCGACAATCTCCGGCAGGCCGTTATCGTCGAGCACGATCAGCGCTCCCTTCCGCATCTGCAGGAAGGACGAGAGAATGTTCACGACATTGGCGAGTGTGATTTCCAGTCGCGCCGGTTCCGCCAGAACCTTCGATATCTCGTAGATACCGCTCAAGGAGACGGTCGCGCGGCGACTGGACTTGACGGCAGCGTCAGAAGAAGCCTGCTCCCTGCGCGGCGGACTGACATGCTCGACATAGCGGTTCATCTGAAGACCTCTTGGACCATCCCGGACCGGATTATTCCAAGGGCAACCTCCCCAAACCGAATTTTTTTATATGACAGCGAGAGTACGCCCATACCGCCGGTTGTCAATTCGATTTGGACAGAGCCCGTTCAGCATAAGGTCTGAGGCTCAGCCGAACTTGAAGAGTACGCCGAAACCGCCCCTCGGATAGTTCCATTCGATCTCGCCTGAGGCCTCGCAGAGCACCCGGCAGGTGCCGCACTCCATGCAGCCGTCGGCGGTGATCTCCACCTGGCCCTTATCGTTTTGCTCGTAGCATTTGGCGGGGCAGACCTTGGTCAGCGCCAGAAGATTGGGGCTCGGCGTTTCGTGCGGCCGCACCGTGATATGCGGGCGGCCGACATCGACGAGGTAGCGGTTCTGGAAAAGCTTGTCCTCGACCCGGACATCCTTGACGGCAATGGTCATTTCGGAACTCCTCGTTCTATTGGTTAGGTCCTGGAGCTGGCGTCAGCGCCAGGCGAAGGCGAGCCTGACGGCATCCGACACCATGCCCCAACGGCTGCGGTTCTTGACGAATTGCGCCATGGTCGCCCTTTCCTTGTCGATCTTCGGGGTGCCGTCGACCCGCACGAAACTCTGTGCGGCGGCAGAAATGAGCTGGGGATAGGTCATGAAGAAATTCTGCGAATTGGTATGCAGCAGGGCGGGCATGTCCTTGTGCTTCTTAAGGTCCTTCATCACAAAGGATTCCTCCAGCATTTTCCCATAGAGGGCGAGGTTTTCCGCGTTCATCGGGTCCTTGCGGCTCTTGACCTGGAATATTGCTTCAGCCGCCAGGCGCCCGGAGGTCATGGCAAGGTTGGAGCCCTCGCGGTGGACGGCGTTGTTGAGCTGGGCGGCATCGCCGACGACGACCCAGCCGTCGCCGAAGAGCTGCGGAATCGCCTTGTATCCGCCTTCGGGGATGAGATGCGCAGCATATTCCTTGACTTCGGAGTCAGCGAGCAGCGGCTTGACCGACGGATGGTTCTTGAATTCCTCGAGCAACGCATAAGGGCTTTCCATTGTCTTGGCGTAGTCGGAGACCAGACAGCCGACGCCGAGCGAAATCGATTCCCTGTTGGTGTAGAGGAAGGCCAGCCCCGTCATGCCCTGCGAAAACGTGCCGGCGGCTTCGATCACGCAGCCTTCGTTGCCGGCCAGCCCGAAGCGCTGACAGATGACTTCCTCCGGCAGGAAGTGCATTTCCTTGACCGCGAGCGCCACCGTCTCCGGTCTCGGCATATCGCGCAGGCCGGCACGGGTTCCGAGCAGGCCGTTCACGCCTTCCGCAAGCACAACCACGTCGGCGAAGATCGCGCCGCCGCGGCGGTCGGTATGGACACCGATCACCTTGCCATTGGTGTCGCGGGCAAGCTCGGTCACGGTCGTTTCGCACAGCACCGTCGCACCCGCTTCCTTCACCTTGCTCGAAAACCACTTGTCGAACTGGGCGCGGATGATCGTGTAGCGGTTCGGCTTTTCCTCGTTGAAGTCGGAGGAGCGGTAATGCATGCCCGTATGGGAGGTGTCGTCCATCATCCAGAAACGCTGTTCCACCAGATGCCGCTCCAGCGGGGCATCCTCGCGGAAGTCCGGGATTATCTTTTCCAGCATGCTGGCATACATGATGGCGCCCTGGACATTCTTCGAACCGGCATATTCGCCGCGTTCGAGCTGCAGCACCTTCAATCCGCGACTTGCCAGCGTATAGGCTGCTGCGTTGCCGGACATGCCGGCCCCGATGACGATGGCATCGAATTTTTCCTCGATCATGGTGACGTCTCCGTTAGCTGGCGAGCTTGTCGCGGTTGTGGGGCGAGAGGCGCCGGACAAAGGCCTCGGTCAGCGCGGGCAGCAGGCGTACGGCGTCCGTGACGAGGCCGATATGGGCGAAATCGAAGATCGGCGCGTTGGGATCGGTGTTGATCGCGACGATCAGGTCCGCTCCCTCAACGCCAACGCGATGCTGAATGGCGCCGGAAATTCCGGCGGCGATGTAGAGCTTCGGTCGAATGGTCTTGCCGGTCTGGCCGATCTGTCGTTCGGAGGGCATCCAACCCTTCTGCACGACCGGCCGCGAGCAGCCATATTCCGCGCCGAGGGTAGAGGCGAGATTGCGGACGAGCTGGAAGTTTTCCGCTGCCCCGAGACCGAGCCCCCCGGCCACGACGATATCGGCATAGGCGAGGTTGACCTTGGAGGACTGGCCATCCGGGATGAAGCTCAGCACCTTGGTGACGATGTCCTCCTCCACCATCGACAACTTGTGCTGGATGACGCGGCCGACCGGCCGCTCCTGTCGTTCCGGCATCGCCATGACGCGGGGCCTCACCGTCGCCATCTGCGGACGGTAGTTCAGCGTGTAGATCGTGCAGAGCAGCGAGCCGCCGAAGGTCGGTCGTGTCGCTGCGAGCGACTTGTCATCGTCGACGTCGAGTTCGGTACAATCGGCGGTGAGGCCGGTCCTGAGGGTGGTTGCCACGGAACCGGCAAGGTCGCGGCCGAGGGTGGTGGCGCCGAGCAGCAGAATTTCCGGCTGGTAGGCGTTCACGAGTTCGGTAAGCGCCTTCGAATAGGGCTCGTTGCGATAGTCCTTCAGGACCGGATCCTCGACCAGATAGACCATGTCCGCACCGTAAGCGAAGGTCTCAGCCACCGCATGCCATGTGGCTTCGCCGGGTGGCCCGATCACTGCACCGGCCAGTTGGACGCCAAGTTTATCGGCCAGTCTGCGGCCGCAGCCGAGCAGTTCGTAGGAAACCGGATGTACCTGTCCCCGTTCCAGCTCGATCGCCACCCAGACGTGCCGGTAGGATTTGAAGTGCTCCGGCAGTTCCTTCTTCATGCCCGCCCGGCCGCCGGCCGGCGCTGCTGGTTTTCTTGCCTCTTCGGTCATGTCATCATCCTTCCTATGCGGCGCAACCGCTGGCGACCAGCGCCGGTTCGAGGGCGGGTTTGCGGGCAAAGAGCGTGGCGATCAGGCTGTCAGCCAGATCGCGTGCATTATCGCCTGCCTCTCCAATGATCGTCGCCTTCTCCTGCCGGGCGGTCGGGGCAAAGACCCGCTTGACGACGGTTGGCGAGCCGCGCAAACCGCATTTCGTCAGGTCCTCGATGCCGGCATCGGCCGCATTCCACGTCACGATTTCGGCACGGGCGGCGCGTAGCGCATCGTTCAGTGTGCCCCGGCGGATCTCGTTCGAGCCCTCCAGCATGGTGACGAGGCAAGGGAGCCTCGTCTGCAGCACCTGTGTGCCGCCCTCCGCGCGCCGCTCGACGGTGATTTCCCGCGCCGAGGGATCGACGGCAGCGATCTTGGCGACATAGGTCAGTTGCAGGAGATCGAGGCGCTTGGCGATGCCGGGGCCGACCTGGGCGGTGTCGCCGTCGATGGTCTGCTTGCCGGCGAAGATCACGTCCGCCTTGCCATAGACCTTGCCGATCTTCTCGATCGCCGCCGAAAGCGCAAAGGAGGTGGCGAGCGTGTCGGAGCCGGCGAAAAAGCGGTCTGTCAGAAGCACGCCACGATCTGCTCCGAAGGTCAGGGCCTTGCGCAGGGATTCCGACGCCATCGGCGGCCCCATGGTCAGCACCGTGACCTCGCCGCCATGGGTGTCACGCATCCTCAGCGCTTCCTCAAGCGAGAACAGGTCGAAGGGATTGATGATAGTCGGAACGCCCTGCCGCATGATGGTGTTGGTCACGGGATGGACACGGATCTGCGCCGAGTCCGGCACTTGCTTGATACAGACGACGATATGCATGCCGCGCACCTCCATCATGGTCGCTTGAAAGCTTTGATGTTTCATCAGCATAATCCGTGCCAGCCTTGCGGATCGACTTTAAGTATTTGAAAATAAAGTGCTGTTTCTGCCGAGTTTCCGACGTGTCTGGATGTTTTGTCGGGTTTTCGACAATGTCGCGTCAGCTCCGCGGCAAGGATGTGGCGCGACCCCGTCTGTCGGGCGGTTCACAAAAAAAACGGCCGGCCGCGAGGGGCGGTCCGGCCGAGTTGGGGGTCAACAGGGGCTTACTGTTCGGCAAAGGGCTTGAGCGCGGTTTCGAGCGAGACGAAGGCGCCCCGCTTTTCGGCCGGCTTGTCCGGATCATGATCCTTGAGCACCTTGAAAATCCGCTGGGAGAGCGGAGAGGTCGCCTCGAAATCGGAATAGGCGCGCTCCAGTGTCGAACGAGCGCGGGCGGCGATCACCCGGTCAGGCAGGCCGTCGAAGTCCTCCTCGACCAGATACTGGCCCATGCGTTTGAGGATATGCAGGCGGGCGACGTTCAGCACCCTGGCGTCGTAGAGAACGCCGAGCGCGTGAAAAAAATCCTCGGCGGAGGAAAGGCCGCGCAGGCGATCGAGGATGTTGTCGACGTCGATTGGACGGGAATTGGACGAGCAGTCACTCATGAGGAGCCTCCTTGTGTTGCGGCTGGTTGGTGGAAGTCGCGACAGGCACGCTGGTGTCCGGCTGGCGAACCAACCGGGATTGCAGGCGGGCAAGGCGCATCTCCAGGAAGTCGATGCGGTCGACGAGCGCGGAAACCGCTTCGCCGACGGGATCGGGCATCAGGTGATGTTCAAGGTCTATCCGGCCATTTCCGAGGCGTCGGCGGTCGTGGGCAGGCTTCACCACCCGGCCGGGAATACCGATCACCGTCATGCCGGGAGCGACATCTTCAATGACCACCGAATTGGCGCCGATCCGGCAGCCGGCCCCGATCGTGATCGGCCCGAGGATCTTGGCGCCGGCGCCAACCAGCACGCCCGATCCAAGCGTCGGATGCCGCTTGCCCGGCGACCATGACGTGCCGCCGAGGGTGACGCCGTGATAGAGTGTCACGTCGTCACCAATTTCCGCGGTCTCACCGATCACGACTCCCGCACCGTGGTCGATGAAGAAACGTTCTCCGATGACCGCCCCGGGGTGAATGTCAATATTGGTGAGGAACCGCGAAAGCCAGGAGAGGAAGCGCGCTGGAAAGTGCACTCTCCTCCGCCACAGGTTATGGGCCAGGCGGTGCCACACGATCGCATGCACGCCCGGATAGGTGAGCATGATTTCCAGAGCAAAACGAGCCGCGGGATCGCGAGCCTTCACGCAGGCGATGTCGTCGCGGATCATCCTCAGCAGGCCCTTGCCATGTCGAGGCAGGTCTTTCGCCTTGTCGCGGGATCTCCCGCTGGTCAGCATGATGAACGACATTGCCCGCTTCCTCTCCCGGTATCCGGCTCCTGAAGGCGATCGCACAGACGGATGAGTTCATCCTGCGGCACCGCCGCCTTGGTCTCGACGGCGAGACGCCGGACCTCGACGAGCAGCCTTGCCAGCGTTTCCCTTCCGGCCACCCTACCGTTCTGGCCAAGCACATGGGCAAGCGCTGCCGCGCCGGAATGCTTGCCGATGGCAATCCGGTGGTTCCTCCCGAATTCCGCAGGATCGAGACCCTGATAGGTTTGGCGGTCGTTGAGCAGTCCCGCGACATGGATGCCGGATTCATGGGTAAAGACATTGGCTCCGGTCAGAGGCTTGTTCATCGGCAGCGGCTGGCGCGCACACCGCGCCACAATCGCTGCCAGTCCCGGAAGCGCTGGAAGATCAAGCCCCGTCGGGACGCCGTGCATAAGTTGCAGCACAGCCGCCACCTCCTCCAGAGGAGCGTTGCCGGCCCTTTCTCCGAGGCCCGATACGGTGACCGAAAGGTTCCTCGCTCCGGACTTGAAGGCGGCAAGCGCGTTTGCTGTCGCAAGGCCGAAATCATTGTGCGCGTGGAATTCAAGCGGAATCGGAGATTGCTCAGCAAGTGGCCCGATCAACGTCTCCGTCGAAAACGGATCGAGGATCCCGACTGTATCGGCGATCCGTACGCGATTGGCGCCGGCGGCGGCGGCAACACAGATCACCCGCTGCAGGTGGCGCGGATCGGCCCTTGAGGCATCCTCGCAACCCACCGCTACGAACAGGCCCGCCCTCGACGCCTTGCGCACCATCTCCTCGATGATCGTCAGTGCCCTGTCGCGGCCGATGCCGAGCTTGGCGGAAAGCTGGATATCCGAAGCCGGGAGGGAAAGGTTCACGGAGGAAACGCCGCTGCGCAACGCGGCGGCAAGATCATCGTCGGTCATGCGACACCACGCCATCACCCGTAGCGGCAGGTGCAGGGAAACCACGGCGCGAATGGCCGCGATTTCATCATCCCCCATGGCAGGCGTGCCGACTTCGATTTCAGGGACATTGGCGGCGGCCAGCGCCTCCGCCAATTCGAGCTTTTCCGACAGCGAAAAGGCAACGCCTGGAGCTTGCTCGCCATCACGCAAAGTGGTGTCGTTGAGGAATGCCGCCGGGGTCGGGGAGGGGCGGGTGATTTCGCTTTCAGACATGAGCGAGACCTGCGGGCTGAAGGACTGATGCCTCGAATCTCTGCCCTCTGAGGCTTGCGACCACAGCAGGGGCGACAGAGAGCAGACGGTCGATGTCGGCCTCGTTATTGTCGCGCGACAGAGAAAAGCGCACCGCGCCGGGCAGAAAATCCTGCGGTACCATCATGGCTTTGAGCACGTGGCTCGGTTCCATCGAACCGGAGGAACAAGCCGTGCCGGAGGAGCAGGCGATACCCCGCCGGTCGAGCAACGCTACGAATGCCTCACTCTCGATGCCCTCGAAGGCGATGTTGGATGTATTGGCCAACCGCCGCGATGGATCGCCGTTGATAAGCACGCCGCCAATACTCTGCAGCAGGCCGCGTTCGAGCCGGTCGCGAAGACGGGTGATGCGCGGCATGTCTTCAGACACGGAAATGCGGGCAATCTCGGCAGCCTGACCGAGACCAACGATGCCGGGAACGTTCTCCGTGCCGGCACGGCGCGCCCGCTCCTGGCGGCCTCCATAAATCAGAGGCGAGAAGGGACAGCCGTGGCGCACGTAAAGCATGCCGACGCCTTTCGGGCCATGCAGCTTGTGCGCCGAAAGAGACAGCATGTCGATCGCGGTCGCCTTGAGGTCGAGCGGCAACCTGCCTGCCGCCTGCACTGCGTCGGTGTGGAACAGCGCGCCGACCTTCTTCGCCATGTCGGCCAAGTCTTCGATCGGAAAGATCGTGCCAGTCTCGTTGTTTGCCCACATGATAGAGACGACGGCGGTACGTTCCGACAACACCGCTCGATAGGCGTCTAGATCCAGTTGCCCCAGCGTGTTCACCGGAATGCGGTGAAGCCTGATGCCCCGGCGCGCTTCAAGCCGGTGACAGAGCGAGAGTACGGCCGGGTGCTCCACGGCTGAGACTATGACTTCGTTTCGGCCGGCCATCACATCAACAGCCGAAAGAATGGCGGTGTTGTCGCTTTCGCTTCCGCCAGAGGTGAAGAGAATTTCCTGCTCGCTCGCGGCTCCCAAGAGTGCCTGTACCTGCCTGCGGGCAAACCGGACTGCCTCCCTTGCGCCTGCACCGAAGCCATGGGCGGAGGACGGGTTGCCGAACCGTTCACTGAAATGGGGAAGCATTGCCGCGACGACCGCCGGGTCTGCCCGCGTGGTCGCATTGTTATCCAGGTAGACCAGATCATCCCGACGGATTGGCTTCATCGCCGGGCTCCTCAGTCGACCGGAATGACGCGTAACGGCATGCCGACGGCCTCGATCAGCTTCTGGCGGACGCCGTTGACTGTCACCGAAGCGAGCTGGCAACCGACGCAGGCCCCGGAAAGGCGGATGTAGACCGCATCGGCTTCCATCCTTACCAGTTGGCAATCGCCGCCATCCCGCCGAAGGTTGGGGCGGATCGCCTCCAATGCCGCTTCGATCAGGGGACGGCTGCGCAACAGCATGGCGACGCGAATGGCTGGATCGGGAGCAGCAACCGTTTCGGGGTTGCCGCTGTCGGGGATCGCCCCTGTCGTCGCCGGTTGAGAGGCGGGACGGGAGTGCCGACCGCTCAACCCGTCGAACAGGGTGACGCGCGCCACGCGGGCTTGTTCGTGCATCGTCATCTCCCGCTCAACCGAAGGACTTGCCGCACGCGCATTTGTCGGCGGCGTTCGGATTGTCGAAGACGAAGCCCGAGGATTCGAGCCCGGTGACGAAATCGACTGTCATGCCCGCAACATGTGGCTGGGAACGGGTGTCGACATAGACCTTTACACCATCGGCATCGATCACGGCGTCGCCGTCCCGGACGGTCGATTCCAGCCCCATCATGTATTTGAAACCGGCACAGCCGCCGGCCTCGACCATGATACGAAGCCCCTCGGCGGGCTCGACGGCCTTCGACAATGCAGACTTGACGGCGGAAATGGCATTCTCGGTGAGAGTTATCATGGTGCGTTTCTCCTTTTCGCCAGGATGACGCAAGAGACCATGCATCAGCCGTGCCAAAGATCTTTCTCGTTTTAAAACAATAGGTTGAAGGCGTGATCGCTTGTCGGCTTTGCGACAACGTCTCCAATCCGACATGGCCTGTCGTCAACCTGCAAAAAACCGGAGGCCTGTCGGGTTTGTCACGTCTGCGACAGGTCGATGTCGTGCTGGTCGGAAGAGGAAAAGACTCTTAATATACTGAAATATAAAGATAAAATAAAATCCCTTCCGCCTTTTTGCAAACTGGCACGGCTCTTGAAACGGATTGTGTGGCGGCGGTCGAGCCTGCCGATCCGATATTCAGCCCCGCGGGAGAGGCCGCGGATGCTTCAGCGAAGGAAGGAAAAGTCATGGCAGCTCTGCGTCAGATTGCATTTTACGGGAAAGGCGGCATCGGCAAGTCCACCACCTCCCAGAACACGCTGGCCGCTCTCGTCGATCTGGGTCAGAAGATCCTGATCGTCGGTTGCGACCCTAAGGCGGATTCCACCCGCCTGATCCTCAATTCCAAGGCCCAGGATACGGTCCTGTCGCTTGCCGCCCAGGAAGGTTCCGTCGAGGACCTCGAACTCGAGGATGTCCTGAAGATCGGCTACAAGGGCATCAAGTGCGTTGAATCCGGCGGTCCGGAGCCAGGCGTCGGCTGTGCCGGTCGCGGTGTCATCACCTCGATCAACTTCCTCGAGGAAAACGGCGCCTATGACGACGTGGACTATGTGTCCTACGACGTTCTCGGCGACGTCGTCTGTGGCGGCTTCGCCATGCCGATCCGCGAGAACAAGGCGCAGGAGATCTACATCGTCATGTCCGGCGAGATGATGGCGCTCTACGCCGCCAACAACATCGCCAAGGGCATCCTGAAATATGCCAATTCCGGTGGCGTGCGCCTCGGCGGCCTGATCTGCAACGAACGCCAGACCGACCGCGAGCTGGATCTGGCCGAAGCGCTGTCGGCGCGGCTCAATTCCAAGCTGATCCACTTCGTGCCGCGCGACAACATCGTGCAGCATGCTGAACTGCGCAAGCAGACGGTCATCGAATATGCGCCGAACTCGCAGCAGGCCCAGGAATACCGCCAGCTGGCCCAGAAGATCCATGACAATTCCGGCAAGGGCACCATCCCGACACCGATCACCATGGAAGAGCTGGAGGACATGCTGCTCGCCTTCGGCATCATGAAGACCGACGAGCAGATGCTTGCCGAGCTTGCCGCGAAGGAAGCCGCCAAGCAGGCCGTGGCCGCCGTCTGAGCTGCGATACGAAACCGGGCGCCGGCCTTGACCCGGCGCTCCTTTCAAACCCGGCGGTATTTCGCCATCCATCCGAAGAGGGGTCAATCACCATGAGCCTCGACTATGAAAACGACAGCCAACTCCACGAGAAACTGATCGAGGACGTGCTGTCCCAATATCCCGACAAGACGGCCAAGCGCCGCAAGAAGCACCTGAACGTCGCCAAGGCGGGCGACGAGATCGATCCGGAAGAAGGCAAGGCCCTCTCCGAATGCGACGTGAAGTCGAACATCAAATCCATTCCGGGCGTCATGACCATTCGCGGCTGCGCCTATGCCGGCTCGAAGGGCGTAGTCTGGGGACCGGTCAAGGACATGGTCCACATCTCCCATGGCCCGGTCGGCTGCGGGCAGTATTCATGGTCGCAGCGCCGCAACTACTACATCGGCACAACCGGCATCGACACCTTCGTCACCATGCAATTCACCTCCGACTTCCAGGAGAAGGACATCGTCTTCGGCGGCGACAAGAAGCTCGAAAAGGTGATCGACGAGATCGAGGCACTCTTCCCGCTCAACAATGGCGTGACGATCCAGTCGGAATGTCCAATCGGCCTGATCGGCGACGACATCGAAGCCGTGTCGCGCAAGAAGAAGAAAGAGATCAACAAGACCATCGTGCCCGTCCGCTGCGAAGGTTTCCGCGGCGTGTCGCAGTCACTCGGCCACCACATCGCCAATGATGCGATCCGCGACTGGGTATTCTCCGGCGAGGACAAGCATGCCGAATTCGAGACGGGTCCCTACGACGTCAACATCATCGGAGATTACAATATCGGCGGCGACGCCTGGGCTTCCCGCATCCTGCTTGAGGAAATGGGCCTGCGCGTGGTCGGCAACTGGTCGGGCGATGCGACGCTCGCCGAAATCGAACGGGCGCCGAAGGCAAAGCTCAACCTCATCCATTGCTATCGGTCGATGAACTACATCTGCCGCCACATGGAAGAGAAGTACGGGATCGCCTGGACGGAATATAATTTCTTCGGCCCCTCCCAGATCGAGGCTTCGCTCCGCAAGATCGCCAAGTATTTCGGTCCCGAGATCGAAGCGAACGCTGAGGCGGTTATCGCCAAGTACCGTCCGCTGGTCGATGCGGTGATTGAGAAGTACCGCCCGCGTCTCGAAAGCAAGACGGTGATGCTCTATGTCGGCGGCCTTCGCCCCCGCCACGTCATCACGGCCTATGAGGATCTCGGCATGGAGATCGTCGGCACTGGCTACGAGTTCGGCCACAACGACGACTACCAGCGCACCAGCCACTATGTGAAGAACGGCACGCTGATCTATGACGACGTGACCGGCTACGAGCTCGAGAAGTTCATCGAGGGTATTCGCCCGGACCTCGTCGGTTCCGGCATCAAGGAAAAGTATCCCGTCCAGAAGATGGGCATCCCGTTCCGCCAGATGCATAGCTGGGACTATTCCGGCCCCTACCACGGTTATGACGGGTTTGCGATCTTCGCCCGCGACATGGACCTTGCGATCAACAATCCGGTCTGGGGCCTTTACGACGCACCCTGGAAGAAGAAGCAGGCCGAACCGCTGCCGATTGCCGCCGAGTGACGGTTCCGCCCTCGCTTCAGGGCGGGGGCAGGGGCTCACGCGGCCCCGGTACATAAAGAACGCCCACGGGAAAAGCCCGTTCGGGACCTGTCGAAACGTCATTGTCCCGGTGCCGCCGTATGGCGCGGCCCGCAAGGATGGAGGTGACCAGTCATGCCGCAGTCAGCCGAAAAAGTCCTCGACCATGCTCCGCTCTTCCGCGAGCCTGAATATGTCGAGATGCTGAAGAACAAGAAGGAAAACTTCGAATGCCCGCATCCGGGCGAATGGGTCGACGATCAGCGCGAGCTGACCAAGACCTGGGAATATCGCGAGAAGAACCTCGCCCGCGAGGCGCTCGTCGTCAATCCGGCCAAGGCCTGCCAGCCGCTTGGCGCCGTCTTCGCCGCTGCCGGTTTTGAGAAGACCATGTCCTTCGTGCACGGTTCTCAAGGCTGCGTCGCCTATTACCGTTCGCACCTGTCGCGCCACTTCAAGGAGCCGTCCTCGGCCGTTTCGTCATCGATGACGGAAGACGCTGCGGTGTTCGGCGGGCTCAAGAACATGATCGACGGCCTTGCCAACACCTACACGCTCTATGAGCCGAAGATGATCGCGGTGTCGACCACCTGCATGGCTGAAGTCATCGGCGACGACCTGCGCAGCTTCATCGAGAACGCCAAGAACGAAGGCTCGGTGCCGGCCGACTACGACGTGCCGTTTGCCCATACGCCGGCCTTCGTCGGCAGCCATGTCGATGGTTACGACAACATGGTGCGTGGCGTGTTCGAGCACTTCTGGAAGGGCCAGCCGCGGACCGAGATCAAGGGCCGCTTCAACCTCATCCCCGGCTTCGACGGCTTCTGCGTCGGCAACAATCGCGAGATCAAGCGCATGCTGTCGCTGATGGGGGTAGACTACACCTTCATCCAGGATGCGTCCGACCAGTACGACACGCCGTCGGACGGCGAATACCGCATGTATGACGGCGGCACGAGGATCGATGACGTTAAGGATGCGCTGAACGCCGAATGGACGCTGTCGCTGCAGCACTACAACACCCGCAAGACCGAGGATTACTGCAAGGAGGTTGGCCAGAAGGTCGCCTCACTGCATTATCCGATGGGCGTCCGGGGCACCGACGACCTGCTGATGAAGGTCTCGGAGATGACCGGAAAGGAGATCCCGGAAGAGCTGCGCATGGAGCGCGGCCGCTTGGTCGACGCCATGGCCGACAGCCAAGCCTATCTGCATGGCAAGAAATACGCGATCTACGGCGATCCGGATTTCGTCTACGGCATGGCCCGCTTCATTCTGGAAACCGGCGGCGAGCCGACCCATTGCCTCGCCACCAACGGCTCTGCGGCCTGGGAGGCCGAGATGAAGGAATTGTTTGCCTCCTCTCCCTTCGGAAAGGATTGCCAGGTCTGGCCCGGCAAGGATCTTTGGGCCATGCGCTCGCTGCTCTTCACCGAGCCGGTCGATCTTCTGATCGGCAGTTCCTACGGGAAGTATCTGGAACGCGATACCGGCACGCCTTTGCTGCGCCTCACCTTCCCGATCTTCGACCGCCATCATCACCATCGCTTCCCGCTAATGGGGTATCAGGGCGGGCTGCGGGTGCTGACGACGATCCTCGACAAGTTCTTCGACGTCTACGACCAGCAGACGATGATCCCGTCGAAGACGGATTATTCCTTCGATCTGACACGCTGATCCATACCGGCCCCCTGACACCGGGGGCCGGTTCCCAACGGTTTCAACTTTCATGGTGGAGACAGGTGCGATGTCGGCATTGAAGGCGAAGATCGAGGACGTGTTCAACGAGCCCGGTTGCGACAAGAACCAGGGCAAGGACGCGAAAGTCCGCAAGAAGGGCTGTTCCAAGCCGCTGACGCCGGGAGCGGCGGCCGGCGGTTGCGCCTTCGACGGCGCCAAGATCGTGCTGCAGCCGGTGACCGATGTCGCCCATCTCATCCACGCGCCGCTCGCCTGCGAGGGCAATAGCTGGGACAATCGTGGCGCTGCCTCGTCCGGTTCAAGCCTCTGGCGCACCAGCTTCACCACCGACCTCACCGAACTCGACATCGTCATGGGGCAGGGGGAACGCAAGCTGTTCAGAGCTATCAGGGAGATTTCGGAGCGTTATGCGCCCCCGGCGATCTTCGTCTATTCCACCTGCGTCACCGCACTGATCGGTGACGATATCGAGGCGGTCTGCCGGCGCGCGGCGGAAAAATTCGGCCTGCCGGTCGTTCCGGTCAATGCGCCAGGCTTCGTCGGCTCGAAGAACCTTGGCAACAAGCTTGCCGGCGAGGCCCTGCTTGATCACGTGATCGGTACGCAAGAGCCTGATGACGCCACGCCTTACGACATCAACATTCTCGGCGAGTTCAATCTTTCCGGCGAATTCTGGATGGTGAAGCCGCTTCTCGAAAAACTCGGGATGCGTGTCAGGGCCTGCATTCCCGGCGACGCCCGCTACCTTGATATCGCCACCGCCCACCGGGCAAAGGCGACAATGATGGTCTGTTCCACGGCTCTCATCAATCTTGCCCGCAAGATGGAGGAACGCTTCGGTATCCCCTATTTCGAAGGCTCGTTCTACGGGATTTCGGATACGTCCGAAGCGCTCCGGGAACTTGCCCGCCTGCTGGTACAACAAGGAGCGTCCCCTGAGCTCCTTGACCGGACGGAATCCCTCATCGCGGAGGAGGAGGCCAGAGCCTGGACCGCACTCGAGGGATTCCGTCCCCGCCTTGAAGGCAAGCGTGTGCTGCTCAACACCGGCGGTGTGAAGAGCTGGTCGGTGGTCCATGCGCTGCAGGAGATCGGCGTGGAGATCGTCGGCACCTCGGTCAAAAAATCGACGCCCGAGGACAAGGAGCGCATCAAGCAGATCCTCAAGGACGAGAACCACATGTTCGACTCCATGGCGCCGCGCGACCTCTATGCCATGCTCGCCGAACACAAGGCCGACATCATGCTCTCGGGCGGGCGCACCCAGTTCATCGCGCTGAAGGCGAAGATGCCCTGGCTCGACATCAATCAGGAACGGCACCACCCCTATGCCGGTTACGACGGCATGGTGGAACTGGCGCGCCAGATCGACATCGCCATCCACAATCCCGTCTGGGAGACCGTGCGCGAGGCCTCGCCATGGGACGCAGACGGCAATCTGATCTCAAGCGCACCGAACCCCGGCGAAAACGACGACACGCCGCTTGCCGAGCCAGTGCACGCCTTCCGCAAGTTCGCCAATTCCAATGCCGATGAAATGGGAGAATGCTGATGGCCCGTGTTGTGCATCAGACGAAACCGGTCGCGATCAATCCGCTCAAATCCTCGCAGCCGCTGGGGGCTGCCTTCGCCTATCTCGGGGTGAACGGCGCCATGCCGCTCTTCCATGGCAGCCAGGGCTGCACCTCCTTCGCGCTCGTCCTGTTCGTCCGCCATTTCAAGGAGACGATCCCGCTGCAGACGACGGCAATGGACGAGATCGCCACCATTCTCGGCGGTGCGGATCACCTCGAGGAGGCGATCCTCAATCTCAAGAATCGCACCAAGCCAAGCCTGATCGGCATCTGCACGACGGCCCTGGTCGAGACCCGCGGCGAGGATTTCGCCGGCGATCTCGTGAAGATCAAGGCGAAGCGCGCGGAAGAACTCGCCGGTACCGAGGTGGTGCTATCCAGCACACCGGATTTCGACGGTGCGATAGAGGAGGGTTGGGCCAAGGCCGTAACCTCGATGATCGAGGGCGTCACCATTGCCGGGGAAAGGCCGAGAGATCCAAAGAAAATCGCGATCCTGCCCGGCTGGCATCTGACGGTCGCCGATATCGAGCACATCCGCGAGACGGTGGAAAGCTTCGGTCTCACCCCGGTGATCCTGCCGGATGTATCCGGCGCGCTCGACGGCACGGTGCCGGATCGCTGGATCCCGACCACCTACGGGGGCACGAAGGTGGAGGACATCCGCACTCTCGGCGAATGCTTCCAGGCAATTGCGATCGGCGAGCACATGCGCGGACCGGCGGAAGCCCTGCAAACGCGGACCGGTGTTCCCTATGCGCTCTTCCAGCAGCTTTCCGGCATGAAGGCGATCGACCGCTTCATCACCATGCTGGCGATGATTTCCGGCAATCCGGTGCCGGCCAAGGTTCGCCGCCGCCGCGCCCAGTTACAGGATGCGTTGCTCGACGGGCACTTCCATTTCGGCGGCAAGCGGATCGCGATCGCCGCGGAGCCGGACCATCTCTATCAGTTGTCGATGTTCTTCACCGGGCTCGGTGCCGAGGTGTCCGTGGCGGTCACGACGGCCGGAACCAATCGCATCCTTTCCAAGGTCCAGACCGAGGTAGTTCAGGTCGGTGACCTCGCCGATCTCGAGGCGATGGCGCAAGCCGCCGGCGTCGATCTGATCGTGACCCATTCCCACGGTCGTCAGGCGGCGGAACGGCTCGGCGTACCCCTGATGCGGGTCGGCTTCCCGATCTTCGATCGGCTCGGTAGCCAACACAAGCTTACCGTTCTCTACGAGGGTGCCCGCGACCTGATCTTCGAGGCTGCCAACATCTTCCAGGCCAGCCAGTATCAACCCACTCCGGAAGAACTCAATCCTTTCCGCAACAGGGAGACTGACAATGACAGCCGTCCGACGTCTTTCACTCGTCACTGACGAGGGTCCGGCGCTCGCGCCGGACCGCCCCAAGGGCGCCTTGCGCATCGCAATCGCCACGCAGGACATGAAGGGGCTCAACGCCCATTTCGGCTCGGCGAAGCTGTTCGCGGTCTATGACGTCACGCCCGAAAGCTGGAACTTCGTCGAGGCCGTCGGCTTCGGCGATGTCTCAGACGAGAGCGGCAAGCACAAGACGGAAGGCGATGACCGCATCACGCCGAAGGTCGAGGCGCTCAAGGGCTGCCATCTTCTGTTTTGTCTGGCGATCGGTGGTCCATCGGCCGCCAAGGTGGTGTCCGCGAAGATCCATCCGATCAAGGTTCTGCAGCCCTCCTCCATAGAGGAGGTGCTGTCGCGCACCCAGACCATGCTGAAAACCGCGCCGCCCCCCTGGCTGCGCAAGGTGCTGGCCGAGGCCGGCGTTTCCGTCACCAAGCCATCCTTCGATGATGAAGACTGAAAAAGGAGATTGCCCATGACCCCGACTGCCGTTCTTGAAAAGACCGCCGCCAACGACGACGTCGACGCCATGGCGACGCCGTTCATGAAATGCCTCGTCCGGCTGATGCGTGCGCAGGATACCTATGACGCCTGGGAGGGGCGCTCCGATGCTTCCATCCTCGGCGATTTCATTGTGACGAAGGAGCAGCGCCGTGAGATCCCGATTATTGGGGACCCCGATCCGGATGTGTTGTGGCGGCTGGAAATCTTCTATTCGGCGGTCGGACTTGCCATCGAGCAGGAGACCGGGATCATCGCGTCGCCGATGATGAAGATGAGCCATGAGGGGTTCGGGCGGGTGCTGCTGACGGCCGGGCGTCTTGTCGTCGTGCTGAAATCCCTGCGCGACGTCCACCGCTTCGGTTTCGAGACCCTGACCAAGCTTGCCGATGCCGGCAACAAGCTTGTGCAGGATGCCGTCGAAATGATCGGCCAATTCCCTGAAGTCGCCAGATACTGACTGGGGAGGCGAACATGTCCGAACTTGAGGAACTCCAGAAAAAGGTCCGAAAGCTCAACTCCAGGGCCGGAAATGCCAAGATGGAGCTACACGACCTTGCCGAAGATCTGCCGGTCAACTGGACCGAGATCAGGGCGGTCGCCGAACGCACCTACGCCGTCTTTGCCGAACTGGAGGCCGCCAAGGCCGAGTTGGCGGCCCTGGAGGGTGTATGATGAGCGGTTCCTTCTCCACCCGCGACGGCTCTCCATGGATGCCGGAATACCTGACGGCGATCGATGGCAGGACCTGCATCGGCTGCGGCCGCTGCTACAAGGTCTGTTCGCGCGATGTGATGCATCTCCATGGCGTGAACGAGGAAGGGGAGATCCTCGGGCTCTACGATGAGGAGGAGGGGGACGACTTCGATGGCGAACTCAACCGCATGATTATGGTCGTCGATCACGCTGGCGCCTGCATCGGCTGCGGCGCCTGCGCGCGCGTCTGTCCGAAGAACTGCCAGACCCACGTCGCGGCGGGCGAACTCGCCGCATGACCTGAAGGAGACATCCGATGTTTGCCGATCATTATGCCTGCCTGATCGCCGGCCAGTGGCCGGCCATCGATGCCGACACTGCTTTCGACCGCCACGCGCTGGCCTGCGTCCTGTCGATTGCGCGCGACGAAGACCTTTCGGGCCGTGCGACCATCGCCGAGGCGACAGGCCTCGGTCCGAAGGAACTGATGCGCCTCGTCGCCCGCAATTTTCCTGCCGTTCCCTTCGACAGCTTCGGCATCGATCCGGATGAGGCCGAGCCCGAATGGGACGAGGAAGAGGAAATCCTGTTCGAACTGCTCCTGCAGCACCGTGATCCGGGGATTGCGGCGAGCCTGCACTTTGCCCGCATCATTGCCCGCCGCGCCATGCGTGATGACCACCTCTGGCAGGATCTCGGCCTGTTCGAACGCGCCGAGCTCACACGGCTCCTGAACCGCCACTTTCCGATGCTGGCGGCAGGAAACACCGGGAACATGAAGTGGAAGAAGTATTTCTATCGCAGGCTCTGCGAGGCGGAAGGCTTCTCGCTCTGCACGGCGCCGAGCTGCCGCGAATGCGGCGACTTCGATGCCTGTTTCGGCGAGGAAACCGGTGAGAGCCGTCTGGCGCGCCTGAAAAACGGGATGGTTCAATGGGCCTGACGAGTATCGCCGGTCCGGCCACCGGTGGCCGGGTTTTTGTAGCAATTGCGACCATTGCAATTGTCTGGTTCGCGACAATGTCGGGCCGGCTCGTCTGTTCTTCGTGTCAAAGTATTGATTTGAAATAATTATCTCAATTGGAATGGAGATTGCTTCCGATCGTTTATCGGTTCTGGTCACCGATATGAAGTCAAACTTCCTAACGAATGATCGAGGTTTCCATGCGTCCAAACTCACTGCGCCCCGTTCTCGATTTCCGTGGCGTCAACGGCAACCGCGCCGGTGAAGACCGGTTCCAGCTCCTGGCGGCAATCGACCGCACCGGCTCGATCGCCGCAGCCGCTAAGGTTGTCGGGATCAGTTATCGGGGCGCATGGGACGCGGTGAATTCGCTGAACAACCTCTTTCCCCGGCCGATCGTCATCGCCAGTCCGGGTGGTCGGCAGGGCGGCAGCGCCCGCGTCACGGCGGAGGGGCTGCGGGCGCTCACCGTTCATCGGCTGCTGACTGCCTCGATCGGCGAGATCGTCGCAAATCTGGAGACCACCATTTCCGGAGACCCCACTGTTTCCTTCCCCGCCCAGTCCCTGCTTTGGAGCCCAATCATGAAAACCAGTGCCCGCAATACCTATCACGGCATCGTCACCGCCGTTCATCACGGCGCGATCAATGCCGAGGTCATGCTGAAGGTCGCCGAAGACGTCACTTTGACCGTTATGATCACCGAGCAGAGCGTCGCAAACCTCAACATCGCGCCCGGTGTCGAGGCCTATGCGCTGATCAAGGCGAGCACGCCGATCCTGATGAGCGAACCCGACAGCACGAAGACCTCGGCCCGCAACCGTATCTGCGGCACTGTCGTCTCCGTCGAGCCCGGCGCCGTCAATGCGGAAGTCATTCTCGATATCGGGGACGGCAAGACACTCTGTGCCATCGTGACGGACGACAGCGCCGAGACGCTCGAAATCAAGCCCGGCCTGCGGCTCTGCGCCCTCATCAAGGCCTCGCAGATAATTCTCGCTCTCGCCTGAGCATCTGTAACACTCGCGAAGCTGGTGTCAGGCAAAGCGCTAAAAATGCTCCGGCTGGCTGATCTGGGCCGCCGGATTGCAGCGACTACACGCCTTCGTCGATCATGGCGTAGATCTTGCGGGTTTGCTCGTGAATGGTCCACTCTCCCCGCCAGCCGATCGGCAGCACGAACATTTCTCCAGCGCCGATCTTTTCTCGGTGCCGTCGCTATTGTGCTGGGTCACATTACCTGGAGTGAACCCCTTTGGCTTGGACCTCGGGACACGTAAAAACTGATAGACTCTGCGGGCCTCAATCGAAGAAGGCTCATGAAGTCCCGAGGTCCCTATCGACGCCGTTCAAGTTGCAGCTTTGCCAGGATATCCGAAACGGCGTCATCAGACGGCGCGACGCACAGCGCACGTATGGCGTTTCGGCCAACCTCATCCCGTTATGGCTGACGTAGTTCGATCGCGGCGAGCTTAACGATGAGGAGGCTGAGGCCTGCAGTTGTCTGCAAACCCAAGAATTTATATATCTAGGAAGCTTGAAGGGATGAATATTGAATTCCCGGCGACCAAAGCGAACACCAAGAAGCGTCAATGAGCGGTAGCCCCAAGACGCCAAATAGGGGCCAGGACAAGAACAGTTGAAAATCCTGCGCGAAGAGCGAACGGAGCATGAATCTTTGTCTCGTACGCGCATGATCGTCTGGAGGCTTGTTGCGAATTTCCGTGCAATCGCCGAAATGCCCGCCCCTGTCGCGAGATCGGTGCGCACATCCTGTTTTTGTTTTTCGCTGAGGGTCGACGGGTGGCCGAGGACTTTTCCTTCCGACTTGACGCGCTTAAGGCCGGATTGGGTTCGCTCGATCAGCAAATCCCGTTCGAATTGCCGAGAAAATCGGAGCTGATCCAGCTTCATTCGACCTGTATGCCCGCCGGGAAGAGACGCGCATGAACCATGCCACTCACCTGTTCTCTTATCTGGAAATGCGAAGTCCGACAGCCGAGGATCGGCGGGAGGCTCTTGTCGCTGGGATCGAGACTGCCACAAAGACCGACAAAGGGATGCCGATCGCAAATGCGATTATCACCTCGTTCAGAGAGCACCGGGCGCTGCTGCCAGCCGCAAACACGGTCGAGCGCATGGGATTGGCAACCCGTGCGATTGCCCGCCGGCACGCAGAGCATGCACTGATCTCAGACTTCGATCCCGGCACGCTGCAAATGCTGGACAGTCTGCTTATTGTAGACTCGGCGATCGGCCAGACGCGCTTTCATTGGCTGCGATCGGCGCCGGATGCGCCAGGAGCAACGAATCTGGCTGGATTGACCGAACGCATCGCATTCCTGCGGACGCCTGCAATCGATCCACGCTTGTAGGCCGTATCCTTGGGATACCAAGCCGCAGATGCCGGAAGGCTTCCGACCGTTGCGGCATCCCGGCAGCTTCCTTCGGGCAGCGCCGTGAACACGGCCTGCCCGAGATTATAGGAACCCCCTAATCAGTCGAAAATTTTACCATCACTCCGCGTTGCCGGAAGTAGGCCTGCATCAACTTCCGGCCAGAACGATTGTTCTGCACGAGCTTCGCCGGATCAAATACAGCCTCTTTCAAACCTGCACGCGCCAACGCCGCCTTGAGCGTTGCGATATGTGCGTCGATATCGGCATTGTCGGCCTGAAGCGATTCATAAATACGGTTCGTTGCGTCTGCTACGGTCGGTTCGCTCACCTTGCACTCCTGTTGTCTCTCGGCTGGCGATCACCACCCTCTTCGGCTTGACCCTATTGTAATGAAAAATGCTCGTGTCAATGGGGGACGACCGACGGAGATATCGCGCCCTTCTCGAGCGGGTTGTCAGCAGTAGTCCGGCGAAAGTCAACACATGCGGGTGAGACGCTGGCGCAATTCCGCGCCAATTCGGGACTTCCGCTCAGGTCCACGCTTCTTCTTGCAGATGGGCGGCTCCCGGGGACGGCTCGTCCATCCTCAAGGCTATTGAGACGATTTCAGCCTTGTGCCGCAGAGATGACGGACCGAATATTGCCTGGCGTGCCGCAAGCGCGCGGAGCCGGGCAGGGACCGGAGCATGATCGGCGACGGCAGACAGGCGACGCCAGATGGCCGCATATGCAGTCTCCACCGTTAGCCGCATGAAGGCATCGTCCGCCGGCGTGGGATCCGTGGCGGCGAGCATGTGCTCGCGCGCCTTCTGCCATATGGAAAGCTCGAAATCCGCACCGGAAGAGCGGACAAACTGTGCGAAGGCGTTTGCGGCGCTCCCTCCGTCGTGGCGCAGCAGTCGCGTCGCCAGCGTAAGCGCATGGATACCGTTCGCACCCTCGTAGATCGCGGTGATGCGGGCATCGCGCAGGATCTGCTCGACCCGGTATTCCCGCAGATAGCCATACCCGCCCAGAACCTGGATCGCGAGATTGGCCGCGACCACGCCGCCCTCGGTGCAGGCGAACTTGCAGACGGGCGTGAGGAAATCGACGAGTTCGGGTGCCTCCTGCAACTCCAGCTCGACCAGGGCGACATGGCAAAGCGCGCGTCCGGCAATGGCAATGGCCTCGGCCTCATCGAGCATCCGCTGCACGTCCGGATGGCTCGCCAGCAGCGCCGGGCCTGTCTCGCCAGCAATTTTCCCCTGCCGCCGGCCTCGAGCATATTCGGTTGCGATCCGCGTCGCGCGGGCGGCATGGGCAACGCCCTGCAAGGCAACGTCGAGGCGGGCGTGGTTCATCATCGTGAACATGGCCTTCAACCCTTCGCCCTCGTTGCCAAGAAGCTCGGCCGGTGCGCCATCGAACAGCATCTGGCAGGTCGGTGAGCCATGCAGGCCCATCTTTTCTTCGATCCGCGTCACGGTTACCGGCAGCTTCGTGCCGGCATCGTCATGGGAGGGAACGAGAAACAGACTGAGCCCGCGAGTGCTGCCCACCGCTCCTTGCGTGCGGGCAAGCACGAGATGGAGGATACGCGGAGTCAGATCCTGGTCGCCCCCGGAAATGAAGATCTTCTCGCCGGAGACCCGCCAGCCTTCGGGCCTTTGCTCTCCACGGGTCCTGATGCCCGAGAGATCGGAACCGGCGCCGGGTTCGGTCAGCGCCATGGTGGCCAGCCAGTCGCCCGAGGCGAGACGCGGCAGCCATCGTTCCTGCTGATCGGGCGTGCCATAATCGACGAGCGTTCGCGAGGCGCCGGGCACGAGGCCGGCAATCATCTGCAGCGCATGGCTGGCTCCGGCGAAAATCTCCGTCACGGCCCCGAGCACCGGCGCCGGCATGCCCTGGCCGCCGGCCTCCTCCGGTATCGAAAGGCCCGGCCAACCCTGCTCGGCGAAGCTTGCGTAGGCCGCGACCAATCCTGCGGGCATATGCACCCGCCCATCCTCGAGCCGGCAGCCCTCACGGTCTGCGGCGTCATCGGCCGGCGCAACGACGCCTTCGGCCAGGCGCGCGAACTGCCTGATAACCTCCTGCACAAGATCGTCGTCCCAGCCGGGAATTCTGCCGGCGCGAGCGACATGTTGCAGCGAAAAGAGGATATCCTCGACCGGAGCTTCGAAGGGGATCATGGAATTTCTTTTCTTTCATTGGCGGACGACAGGCCGAGCAGCCGCATGGCATTTTCCTTGAGGATCTTCGGGCGGACCGCGTCCCGGATCGGCAGGCCGGCAAACTCCTCGAGCCAGCCTTCCGGCGTGATCATCGGCCAGTCGGAACCGAACAGAACCCGATCCTTCAACAGGGTATTAGCGTACTGGATAAGGATCGGTGGGAAATAACGGGGCCGCCAGCCCGACAGGTCGATCCAGACATTGGGCTTGTGTACGGCGACGGCGAGCGCCTCTTCCTGCCAGGGAAAGGAGGGGTGGGCCATGACGATCGGCATGTCGGGGAAATCGACAGCCACATCATCGAGATGCATCGGATTGGAATATTTCAGCCGCATTCCATTGCCGCCCTTCATGCCCGACCCGACGCCGGTCTGGCCGGTGTGGAAGAGCGCCGGAACGCCCGCTTCCGCGATCGCTTCATAGAGTGGCCAGCACATCCGGTCGTTGGGATAAAAGCCTTGCATGGTCGGATGGAACTTGAAGCCCCGGATGCCGAAATCGGCGACGAGACGCCGTGCCTCCCGCGCGCCCATGCGTCCGCGCGCCGGATCGATCGAGGCAAAGGGGATCAGGATATCGGTGTGGCGGGAGGCCGCTTCCGCGATCTCCTCGTTGGCATAGCGCCGATAGCCGGTCTCCCGTTCGGCATCGACGGGGAAGATGACGGCAGCGATGTTCTGCTCCCGGTAATGCGCCGCCGTTTCGTCGATGGTTGGCGGATGCTGCCATGGCGCGCGGAAATAACGCGCCATGGCAGCCTGCAGATCGTCATAGCCGTCATCGGCGTGGCAGCCGCAGGGCTCCTCGGCATGGGTGTGAAAATCGATGGCCCGAAGCCTTGAGAGATCAAGCATGCGGCTGCCCTTTCCGTCAGGCCATCTGCAGGCTGCGCCCGCGGCGCATCAGCAGCAGAACCGTCGTCAGACCGGCCAGCAGGGTGATCGGCACGAGAGCGAACATCACGTCGGAAGGCGTGCTACCGCCGGCCACGAGGAAGCCCGCCAGCAGCGGACCGGCAATCGAGCCCAGCCGTCCGACCGCAACCGCAACGCCGACGCCCGTGCCGCGGATCTCGAACGGGTAGCATTGCGGCGCCACACCATAGAGAATGGCCTGCACGCAGAGGATGGCTCCGCCCACCAGCGCTCCGGCCACAAGTGTCAGGCCGAGATTGGCCGGCAGCAGGCCGAGCATGAGAAGCGCGCCTGCCGCTGCGGCAAAGCCGAGGGCAACCGGCATGACCGGGTTCTTCTGGTCGAGCATACGGCCGCCGATGAGACTGCCGACCACGCCGCCGAGATTGAACAGGATCTGTACGAACGAAGCCTCGTTGCGAGCGAGACCGCGAGCGACGAGGAGTTGCGGCATCCAGTTCAAGAGCAGATAGACCACCAGCAGCCCGAGGAAAAAGGACACCCAGAGCGCCGTCGTCGTCAGCAGCGTCTGTGGTGCGAAGATGCGGGAAACGGCGCCCGAGACGGTTTTCACCTCGCTCTTCACCACTCGCAGCGGCGGAAGCAGCGTGTGGATGAACGGCGCCAGAAGCAGGGGCATGATACCGCCGACGACGAAGATCGAATGCCAGTCGTCACCGTGCAGGCCGAGCATGGCGACGCCGCTTGCGACAGCGCCGCCGAGCGGCACGCCGGCATACATGATCGATACCGCCCGTCCTCGACGCGTCGGATCGGTCGATTCCGCGGCGATGTTGACGAGGTTCGGCAAGGCGCCACCAAGGCCCACACCGGTCAGGAAGCGCATGACGACGAGCTGCTCGAAGGTGGAAACAAAGGCCGTCGCAATCGAGAAGATGCCAAAGGTCACGAGCGACAGCACGAGCCCGGTGCGCCTTCCCCATCCGTCGGCGATACGGCCGCCGGCAAGCGCGCCGAAGATCAGGCCGATCGTCGCGGCCGAGAAAAAGAACCCGATCTGCTGCGGCGTCAGCCCGAAGGCCGGCGCGAGCTTGGGTACGGCGACACCGGCTGCCTGAAGGTCGAAACCTTCGATGACGGCCGCCAGAAAGGCAAGCGAAAGCGCTCGCCGCCCGCCGGAGCGGTGGTCGATATTGGTTTGCATTCAGTCCTCCCAGAAAGCGGGGCCTCCCCCCGCGGTTTCAGGCCTAGCCCAGCTTCGGCCCATCCTCCTGCCAGATCTTCGCCAGAAGCCGGCGAAGCTCCTTCTGTTCGGCCGCGCTCAGGCGGCAAAGCATGCTGCGCTCATGTTCGGCGATCAGCGCCAGCCATCGGGCGGCTTCCTCCTCGCCGCGACGGGTCGGGAAAAGCCGCTGGATCCGCTGGTCGGACGAATCCGCCTCACGCAGGAAAAGCCCGCGTTCCTCGAGATCGGCCAGGATCGAGACGATATTGGCGCGCTGCATGCCCAGCGCGCGGCAGATATCGGCCGAGCTGATGCCGGGCATCTCGACGATGCTGAGCAGGACGCTCATCGGCACTGGCCGGGTATTGGCCGGATCGAGTGCCGGGACGGCTCCCTGCAAGTCGAAGACCGAGGCGCGTCGAAGATGATAGCCAACGAGATCCTCGAGCCGGTTGATCGAGGCCTCGGCATCGGCTTCTACCTTCGGCATTTCCAGTGGCATGTCGTCGTCCTTCACGATGTCCTCTTGCAATATCCATAATGCTATGCGACATAGCAGTCAATCCGCTATATCGCATAGCGGTTAACCCGCCGGCAGATAATAACCGCTGCCGGGTCGCTCTGGGAGGAGCCAGATGACTTTTGTTTCCATGCGTATCGCAGGGGCGGAACACGCCGCCTCCACCGGCCGAACCTTTCGGCGTCTGAACCCGGTGACGGGTGAAGTGGCGAGCGAGGCTGTTGCGGCCACCGTCGCGGATGCCGTTGCGGCGGCCGATGCGGCTGCGGCTGCGTTCCCCGCCTGGGCGGCCCTCGGGCCGAATGCGCGCCGTGCCGTTCTTCTCAAGGCGGCAGATGCGTTGGCGGCCAAGGGCGACGCCTTTGTGGCCGCCATGGCGTCGGAGATCGGGGCGACCGTCGCCTGGGCGCGTTTCAACGTCATGCTCGCTTCATCCATGTTGCGCGAGGCGGCCGCCCTGACGACGCAGGTCTCTGGCGAAGTGATCCCGTCCGACAAACCCGGCTGCCTGTCCATGGCGATCCGCGAGCCGGCCGGCGTGGTGCTCGGCATCGCGCCGTGGAATGCGCCCGTCATTCTTGGCGTTCGCGCGCTGGCCACTCCGCTTGCCTGCGGCAACAGCGTGGTCTTCAAGGCATCGGAAATCTGCCCGCGCACCCATGCGCTGATCGTCGAGGCGCTGGAGGAGGGCGGTCTTCCGGCCGGCGTCGTCAGCCTTGTGACCAATGCGCCGGAAGACGCAGCCGAGATCGTCGGCGCCTTGATCGATCACCCCGATATCCGCCGGATCAACTTCACCGGCTCGACCAGTGTCGGGCGCATTATCGCGGAACGCGCCGCCCGGCAGCTGAAGCCCGTCCTGCTCGAACTCGGCGGCAAGGCCCCCCTTCTCGTGCTGAAGGATGCGGATGTCGATGAGGCGGTAAAGGCCGCGATCTTCGGCGCCTTCTTCAACCAGGGCCAGATCTGTATGTCGACCGAGCGCGTCATCGTCGTGCCCGAGGTGGCGGAGGAATTCGTGGCGAAGTTCACCGAACGGGCCAAGGCGCTGAAGGCCGGCGATCCGCGTGAGGGCAAGGCTCCGCTCGGCGCCGTGGTCGATGCCCGCACGGTTGCCAAAGTCGAAGCGCTGATTGCCGATGCCGTGTCCAAGGGAGCCAGCGTTACGGGCGCAGGCGCCGCAGAGGGCGTGCTTCTGCCCGCCCAGGTGGTCGACAAGGTGACCGCCGACATGCGCCTTTACTCCGAGGAGAGCTTCGGCCCTGTTGTCGCCATCCTCCGGGCAAAGGACGAGGAAGACGCGGTGCGTCTTGCCAACGACAGCGAATACGGTCTCTCGGCCGCTGTGTTCAGCCGCGATACGTCTCGCGCGCTGTCGGTTGCCCGGCGCATCCGCTCGGGCATCTGCCATGTGAATGGCCCGACCGTGCATGACGAGGCCCAGATGCCCTTCGGCGGAACCCGGGCCTCCGGATATGGCCGCTTCGGCGGTAAGGCGGGTATCGCTGAATTCACCGAATTGCGCTGGATTACTGTCGAGACACAGCCGGGTCACTTCCCGCTCTGACCGGCGGGGACAGTGCCCGCCGCCAAGATCAGAAGCCGGCGACACACTTCGCCGGCCCGCTCCAATTGATGCATTTTCAAGGAGGGCCACATGGCCAACGATACCGATACTGTCGCATTTGATGTCATCGACGGCATCGCATGGGTACGCTTCAACCGTCCCGACAAACGCAATGCGATGAGCCCGACGCTCAACCGGGCCATGATGGAGGTGCTCGACGAGCTCGAATTCCGTTCCGATGTCGGCGTGCTGGTGCTGACCGGGGAGGGGCCCGCCTGGACGGCCGGCATGGACCTCAAGGAATATTTCCGGGAAACGGAAAGCGAAGGGCTCAAGGGTGTCCGCAGATCGCAGCGCGAGAGCTACGGCTGGTGGCGCCGGCTCCGCTGGTACCAGAAGCCGACCATCGCCATGGTCAACGGCTGGTGCTTCGGCGGCGGCTACGGTCCGCTCTTTGCCTGCGATCTCGCATTCGCGGCGGATGAAGCGAAGTTCGGCCTCTCGGAAATCAACTGGGGCATCCTGCCGGGCGGCGGAGCAACCAAGGTCGCCGTGGAGTTGCTGCCCTTCCGCAAGGCCATGTATCATGCGCTGCTGGGTGAGCCGATCGACGGAAAGACGGCTGCCGAGTGGGGCCTCGTCAACGAAAGCCTGCCACTTGCCGAACTCAAGGATCGGGTCACCGAGGTGGCAAAGATCCTGCGTGCGAAGAACCCGGTTGCGCTGAAGGCGACCAAGGATGCCATCCGCCGCGTCGGCGTGATGACGTATGACGAGGCGGAAGACTATCTCGTCCGTGCCCAGGAGGCTGCCAACTCCTTCGACAACGACGGACGCAAGGAAGGCATCCGCCAGTTCATCGACGAGAAATCTTACAAGCCGGGCCTCGGAGCCTATGACAAGGACCGCAAGGTTCGCTGATATCCAAGGAGGAGGAGAAAGGGAGGAGGAAAGAATGCTGGACTTCATTTCACCTGACCCGGTGGCGCTTCATGCGCGCCTCCGGCCGGAGGCGGCGGCCTGCGTCGACCTCACCGGCAACAGAAGCTGGAGCTACAGGGAACTCGATACCGACATTCAGCGCGCCGTGACGGTGTTGCGCGCCGAAGGCATCGCGAAGGGTGACCGGGTGGCCATCCTTGCCCGCAACAACGTGCATCAGGTCATCCTGCAGCAGGCCCTGATGCGGCTGGGCGCGATTTTCGTTCCGCTCAACTGGCGCCTGTCGCAGCAGGAACTCGGCCTGTTGCTGAAAGACTGCACCCCGTCGATCCTCTATACCGACGAGGACATTCCAGAGCTGCCGCCCGGTTGCCGATCGAAGAGTTTTCGCGAATTCGCCTCCACCATCGCGGTTGCGGAACCGGGGCTGCGATGCACGCCGCATTCCGGCCATGACACCTGCATCATCCTCTACACCTCGGGCACGTCAGGCGTGCCGAAGGGTGCGCTGCTCACCTCGCAGTTTCTGCTGGCGACGGCGGTGAACTTCAACATCCTTGGCGAGGTGGACACCGGTTGCGTCTTCCTTTGCGACAGCCCGATGTTTCATGTCATCGGCATCGTCACGCAGATCTGGCCGCCGATGCTGCGCGGCGGCACCTTCATCGTCTCGCCAGGCTTCGACCCCGAACAGACCAATGAGCGGCTGGGCAATCCCGATTTCGGCGTCACGCATTATTTCTGCGTACCCCAGATGGCCGAGGCCCTGCGCCATGCATCGAACTTCGCACCTGAAAACTGGAAGAAGCTCAAGGCGCTCTTCACCGGCGGTGCACCGAACCCGCCGGCCCATATCCGCTGGTGGCTCGATCGCGGCGTTCGCATGGTCGACGGCTACGGCATGACCGAAACCGGAACCACGCTCGGCATGCCGCTGTCGCGGGATCTTCTGCGCAGCAAGGCGGGTGCCGTTGGCCTCGCCGGGCCGCTGACGGCCATCCGGCTGGTGGACGAAGACGACCGCGACGTGCCTGATGGCTCTCCGGGAGAAATCCTTGTCTTTGGCCTGAACGTTGTCACTGGTTACTGGAACCGGCCGGAAGAGCGGGGACGCAGCTTCACGGCGGATGGCTGGATCCGTACCGGCGATGTCGGTCGCCGCGATGAGGACGGCTTCATCTCGATCGTCGACCGTCGCAAGGACATGTTCATCTCGGGCGGCGAGAACGTCTACCCGGTCGAGATAGAAGCAGCACTTGCGGAACACCCGGGTATCCGCGAGGTGGCCGTCATCGGCATTCCAGACGAGCGCTGGGGAGAAGTCGGCCGCGCCTATGTGGTCATGGCCCCGGATCGACAGCCGGACCATGACGAACTCGCGCGGCACTGCCAGTCGCTGATCGCCCGCTACAAGGTACCGAAGGAATTCCGCTTCGTCACCAGCCTGCCACGGACCGGTTCCGGGAAAGTGATGAAACACGTATTGCGCCGCGAGGCGCTTGCGGAACTGTGATGCTAGAGCACCGTGCGTTCAAATGGACGCACAAAGGACGCTCTAACATCTTGAATCTATGCATCGAACTTTCCGAAAATCGATTCCGATTTTCGGGCCGATGCGCTAGGCGCTGCCTTGGACTTGCCAAGATGACGTCCCGGGCGTGGTGCAGCAAGATAGCGGTGCTTTTTCCATCAGGTTGTGCTTGAACAGCCCAACCCTACCGAAAAATAGATGCCCATCGCTATCTTGCTGCACCACGTCCGGGACGTCATCCTTTGCTGCCTGACGCCGGCTCATTCCTTCAGAACAAGCCAGTCGAACCTTCAGATATCATTCCACAGTGTAGATCCCCAAGCCCTCCTGCATTCGTCGCGGAAGGGTAAATAGGTGGCCGAGTGTTACTCCGCCGAAGCGTGACGATCCCGCCGCCACCGTGGACTAATTTTGCACCGCCGCTCTCAGGTGTCGCGGCCGGAGTGAGGCCAGGCTCTATCGATCTTTCTTTCAGTTCGTCGAGCGCGCTGCTTTCAACTCTGCCAGTTTCTCCCTGCAGGGTTGTGAGACGCTCGAGATGTTTTGCTGAAGGCACTGCGCAAGTCTGCCGCCGCCCGGCTGGATGCCGGCGCAGAGCGTGTGCAGGTCTGCCTCGCAGACGGAGCGGAGTTCCATGAGTTGCTGACGGCTGGGCTGCTGGGCGGATGCGACACTTGCGAGAAGGACGAGAAAGCTGGCGAGAGCGATGCGCATGTTTGTCTCCATTCGTGTTTTGAAAGGGGGCAGACGGGCCGGACGTTCGGGGCATGGCGACCCGTCTGCGTTCGGCGCGGCGGGCGCCGAATTGTTGGATTTCAGATGTAATCAACCGCGCGCAAAGCGCGGCACGCGTGCGGCCTCAAGCTGTTCCGGCGTCAATGTGGCACGCAGGGAGGTGATCGCCTTCTTCAATATTTCCGCCCTGGCCGCATAGGAGGCGAGCGCATCGGCTGCAGCCTCCGCACGGGCAAAGGCCTCCGGCCCCTTCGGATCTTCGTCCGGCTCACCGATCAGGGCAAGCACGGCCTCCCGCTCAGGGACCAGCGCGAGAAGCGCCTGGGTATAGGCCCGCCAGGCGTCCATCTGGTCGGCCCGGATGCCAATGGCCGTTTCCTGGACGGAAAGCGCTGCGGCAAGACGCAGGCGGATGAACTTGCCGCTATAGTACCGGCGGACGGAATCGAGGCGTTCGCCGATGCTGAAACTTTCGGAAATTTCGTCGCCGGCATACCAGCCACCGGCGGGCTCGACCGGCAAGGGGGCAACCTGCGCGCCATCCTGGGCGTGGGCGACCAGCGGCAGGGTGAGGGCGAACATGGCCACCAGCGAAACTTGAACCGTTTTTCTCACGGTATGCTCCTTTCCTGTTTCGATGATCGGAGCATGGATTTCGCGCATTTCGCTGAAATGTCGCGGCTGTTCGAAAATGTATCGTTTTGTAGCCGTCTCAGAGAGGTGTGAAGCGCGGTAGCGAGAGCACTACCTGTCCGCCACGCTTGCCGTTGCCGAGCGCGATGGTGCCGCCCAGAGCCTCGATCAGCGTGCGGGCGACGGCAAGGCCGAGGCCGGCGCCTCCGGTCGCCCGGGCCCGCGAGGGCTCGGCCCGCACGAAGGGTTCGAGCAAAAGCTCGCCATCCTTGGCGGAAAATCCTGACCCCTCATCCTCTATGAAAAGGTGGACCTCATGTGTGTCCGCATCAAGCCTGACATGGGCGCATCCGCCGTATTTCACTGCGTTGTCGACGATGTTGCCGATCACCCGGCGCAACGCCAGTCGGTCGCCGATGATCCACACCTCGCCATCGGGCAGCGTCGCTTCCAGCGAAACAGGCTGGCCGCCGCGACGAAAATCCGCCATCTCGCCACGCAGCAGTTCGGGGAGGTCGAGCATTTCCTCCTCCAGCGCCCCCACGCCGGCACGGGAAGTCAGCAACGCATTGTCGAGAAGATCGATCATGTCGGAGATGTCGGCTGTCGCACGGTCACGCTCGGCGGGGTCGGGCAGACGTTCGAGCCTGAGCCGCAGCCGGGTGGCAAAGCTTCGAACATCGTGCTGGATGCCGCCAATCAGCGCCATGCGCGAGCGGGTCATGACCCTCAGCCTGTTCTGCAACCGCTCGAATGCGCGCATAAGCGCCCGGATTTCCGGTGTCGTGGAGCGTATCACAGGCAGGGGCGCCGGTTCCCCGGAGGGATCTATGGCATCGACGGCATTGGCAAGCCGGGTCAGGGGCCGGATTTCGCGATGCAGGAGAAGAAAGGCGACGAGGGCGAAGAGCGTGCCGACGATGCCCGCGCCCATGCCGGCAGGCAGTCCGTAAAAGGTGACGATGAAGGGTGTTCGCGCCTCGATCACCATCACCTCGCCGTCGTTCATCGCCACCTCGAAGACGAGCGGACGGGAGGTGCGCTGGAGAACCCGCGGACGGACAAGCCCCTTCGGCGCCGCGAAGAGCCTCACGGAAAGAAGCCGTGCGCCGATCAGGTCGCGATAGGCGGAGAACTCAGCCTCCCCGCTGAGGTCCTCGCCGAGCTCGGGCCGAACCTCGGGCGGTGACAGGGAGACGGAGAGCATGGAGGATTCCAGCGCTTTCAACACCAACGGGCGTTGCGCCGGCGGCGCTGTTTCCACGAGTTCGACGATCGCCTGCAACTGCGTTGCCGGCAGTCTGGTGTCGGTTTGCGAGAGACCGTTCGTCCAGTAGAAAAAGGCGATGAGCGCCAGCCAGAGGGCGAGAAGCGCGCTGGCGCCGATGGCGATGAAGCGTGCGGCAAGCCCAAAACCCATATCAGGGCACCTGCCGCACCGGTACGGTCAACAGATATCCGCCGTTGCGGATCGTATTGATGAGGTTGCAGCCGGGGCTCAGCGCATCGAGTTTCTTGCGCAGGCGGGAAACGAGAATATCCACCGTGCGGTCGAAAGGGTCGGCGCTTCGGCCATGCGTCCAGTCCAGGATCTGGTCGCGCGAGAGCACGCGGCGCGGGCGTATCACGAAGCAGGAAAGCAGCTCGAACTCGGCGCTGGTCAGCGATACGAACTCGCCGGTCTCGGTCATGAGCTGGCGGGCGTCGAGATCGGCAATGAAGCGATCGAAGGCGAAGCGGCGTGTCATGGCCTGCACAGGACGCGGTGTGGAGCGACGAAGGAGCGCGCGGATGCGCGCGAGGAGTTCGCGCGAGCCGAAGGGCTTCACGACATAATCGTCCGCGCCGATCTCGAGGCCGACGACCCGGTCGGTCTCGTCTCCCTTGGCAGTCAGCATCAGGATCGGCATGTCGCCCGTCGCCCGCAGGCGGCGACAGATCGAAAGTCCGTCTTCGCCCGGCAGCATGAGGTCGAGCACGACGAGATCGGGTACCAGCCGCTCGAGCACCCGGTCCATCTCCTGTCCGTCCTCGGCGAGTTCCACCATAAAACCCTCGCGCCCGAGAAAATCGCCGACGAGGCGGCGGATTTCCGGGTCGTCATCAACCACGAGAATGGTTTTGGCCTTCTGTTCCATGACCGGAGGACGACACTTCGCGTGGAGAAAATCAACTGGAAAAACGCGGTTTTTACAAAACGCTACAAACGGGAAATCACTCTCAACATGATGACATTAGCGGTTCAATCCGCAGCAAAGATGGGATCCCAGTCTGGCGATACCGGCCAACCTGACGGGCCGCCCAGACAGTCCCCCGAAACAATCCCAAGGGTTCAGATCATGCGCAAGCCGATCGCCGCCGGCCTTTTTGCCGGCATTCTCGCTCTCCTCTCGGTCGTCGAAGCCAACGCCTTCACGCGCAACGGCTCGATCAGCACCCCGCGCGGCACCGCCAGCGTTTCGGCAAGCGGAGGATGCGGCGGCGGCACATGCAGCCGCAGCGTTCAGCGCACCGGCCCCTATGGCGGCAGCTTCTCCAGATCCGGCAGCGTAAGCTGCAACGCGACAACCGGCGTCTGCGCCGGCTCCAGCACGGTGACCGGGTCGAACGGTGGCACGGTCACCAGAAGCGGCAGCATCTCGCGATGATGCCGGGCGCCCGGCGGTTCTAATGCCGAGCCCCCACCCGCCGGGCGTCACCGTCTTCGAGATTTCAGGCCGGATTATCCCCAGAATCGGTATCGCAAGCATGACAGGCCAGACATCATGAACCAGCACGCGAGAGCCAATGATCCATCCCCGGAACCGTTGCGACCTGCGGAAACGCGGCCTCTACAACCGGGTGCGCCTCGTCCCGCGACCCCCGTCGGTGCTCGTCCGCCTTCCGCGCCACGTCGCGCCAACCGGGCGTTGCTTGCATCCTTCGTCATCGCCGTCGCTCTCGGTGTCGCCCTCCTCGGCATTCGCTATTTCGTTCCCCGGACAGTCGATCTCGTGACTCTTGCGCCCGGTTTTTTTCAGCCGGAGCTTTCCGGTCCCGGCGTACTCGACGCAACCTCGCTCGCCAATGTCGGAGCCAGTATTCAGGGTGCCATCACCCGACTTTCCGTGGAGCGCAACGATATCGTGGCAAAGGGCGACTTTGTCGCCGAAATCAGCGCTCTAGACCTCAAGGCTGCGCTCGCTTCCACGCTCGCTTCCCGAGAGGCGGCCGGCAAGGCGGTCGAGGCAGCGAAATTCGATGTCGCGCGGGTTGAGGCGACGCTTGAAAATGCTCGCTCCAATCTCGTTCGACAGGGCGATCTCATCCGCTCCGGCGTTACCAGCCGCTCGGCGCTGGAAAGTGCAGAAACCACGGCGAAGCAGGCAGAAGCCGATCTCGCCAAGGCCCAGTCGGAGTTGCTTCAGGCCGAGGCGCAGGCCATCGCCGCCGAAGCCAATGTCGCGGCAAGCCGGGCCCAGATCGAGAAATCGGTGATCCGCGCCCCGATCGACGGAGTGATCGTCGCCCGCAATCTCAATCTCGGCGACATGGCCTCGCCGACGAACGCCATTGTCGCGATTGCCGATCCCGCCAGCATCGTGCTGTCGGCCCGTTTCGACGAAAGCGTGATTTCCAGCATGGCGCCGGGCCAGACCGCAACCATCCGCTTCGGCGGCGATGACGAGGCGCGCTATGCCGGCAAGGTTGTACGCGTCGGCCGCGAGGTCGACCAGGAAACGCGGGAATTCACGGTGGACATAGCACCGATACGGCTGCCGCCGAACTGGGCACTTGGCCAGCGCGGCACGGCTGTCGTCGATCTTGCCGCCAGCGAAGGCGTCATCGCGGTGCCGGTGAAAAGCATCGCCCGCCGCGAAGGCAAGGCCGGCGTCTGGCTCGTCCGTAACGGGCGCGCCGTGTGGCAGTCCGTCGATCTCGGTCGTATAGGTGGGAGGAGGGCCGAGGTTCTGCGCGGGCTTGGTCCCGGCGATCGGCTCGTCACGACGCCCGTGGGCATTTACCGCTGGATGCCGGTCGCCAGGACGGGAGCGGTATCGTGAATCTCGGTCTCAAGGACGTCCGCCACAATATCGGCCGTTTCCTGATGACGGCGGCGGGCGTTGCCTTCCTCGTCACGGCCTCCATCGGCATGATCGGCCTATACCGCGGTATTGTCGCCGACGCCCTTCTTGTCATCGACCGGATCGGAGCGGATCTCTGGGTCGTACAGGGCGGACGCGCCGGCCCATTTTCCGAGAGCTCGGCCATTTCCTCCGGCATGGACCGGCGGGTGGAGGGTGTCGATGGCGTGACGAGCGTTCGCCGTTTCGTGCAGATCAGCCAGCAGTTCGAGCATCGCGGCCGTTCGTTGCGCGCCTCGCTGACCGGTCTCGACTATCCCCGCGACAACGGCGGCTGGGTTCCTCTCGCCGCCGGCCGGCATATCGCGAGCGGCCATTTCGAGGCGATCGCCGACATCAGTATCGGCCTGAAACTCGGCGAGACTGTGCGGCTGGGAAGGGACGACTTCACTGTGGTCGGCCTGACACGGGGGATGGTGGACATGGGCGGCGACGGGTTGCTTGTTGTCACGATCAATGACGCCATGGCTGTCGCCCAGCGGCGGACCAGCGAGGAAGTGCTCCTGGCCCGCAACGCCGCAGACGCAACGTCGGCTGCCACCTCCGGCAGTTCGGTGGCGCAGGACAGCAAGATCTCCGCTGCCCTGGTGACGCTCGACCCGGCAACCGACGAGGCGGCGGTGCGCCGCGTCATCATGGCCTGGGGCGACGCCAATGTACTCAGCCGCGCGGAGCAGCAGAGCCTGCTTCTCGACCAGCGGCTCTGGCGACTGCGCGTCCAGATCCTCGCCTTCACGGGGGTGCTGCTCACCGTCATGGTCATCGTCATCTCCCTCATCATCTACATGCTGACCATGGAAAAACGGCATCAGATCGCCATGCTGAAACTCATCGGCGCGCGTAACACCGTCATCGTCGTCATGATCGCTGAACAGGCCTACCTGATCGGCGCAGGAGGACTGGCGCTCGGCCTCGTTCTTTCCAACGTCATCTTTCCGTGGTTCCCGCGACGGGTGATCATCGAGGCATCCGATATTGCGCTTCTCGGCCTCGCCATGGCGGTCATCTGTGGCTTCGCAAGCCTTCTTGGCATATCGCGGGCGTTGAAGGTGCGGGCGCAGGAGGTGCTTTCATGAGCGGCGTCCCGGTGCTCTCCGTGCGCGGCGCGCGGCGCCATTATGTCAGCGGCGAAAGCACAGTGTGCGCCCTTGACGGCGTTTCCTTCGACATCCAGCCTGGCGAGGTGGTCGGTATCCTGGGACCGAGCGGTTCCGGCAAGAGTACGCTTCTGCTCATTGCCGGCCTGCTGGAGCCTCCCACCGAAGGCGAGGTCCTGATCCGCGATCAACTTGTTTCCGCACCCGGCGCGGATCTCGACAATCTTCGCGATTTCCGGCGCAAGAACATAGGTTTCGTCTTCCAGAAGGCCAATCTCATACCCTTTCTCACCGCAGCCGAAAACGTCGCACTGGCCCTGCAGATCGATGATGTGCCGGCGCGGCCGGCCCGAACCTATGCCGAGTTTCTTCTTGCCAATGTCGATCTCAGCCACCGGATGAACAATCTTCCAAGTAGGCTTTCCGGTGGCGAACAGCAGCGTGTCGCGGTTGCCCGTGCGCTCGCCAACGATCCGGCTCTCATTCTCGCTGATGAGCCGACGGCCGCCCTCGACAGTGTCCGCGGTCGGCAGGTCATCGGGCTTTTCCGCGAGATCGCCGACACGCGTCAGGCGGCCGTCGCCGTGGTTACCCACGATCAGCGCGTCTTCGACCTCTTCGACCGCACCATCGAACTGCGCGACGGCCGGATCGTCGCGGAATGAAGCACGTCCGGCACAATGATCGCCGCCTGAAACAAATCGCTACAAAAAGCAACGCGGCCGAAAGATGGCGGCCAAGCTCAGGATGGAAATTCACCCCATGCCGCCACGAGGGCGGTCACCCCGAATGGAGGCAAAAAAAATGCTGAAAAGACTGCTCATGGTGCTGGCGCTTCTGGCCACCGGCGCTTCTGCCGCTTCGGCGGCAACGGTTGCGATCGCAACCGGAAACGTCAACCTGCGGGCCGGTCCCTCGACCGCCTATCCCGTCGTCACCACCGTGCCGGTCGGCGCCCGGATCGTCACCCACGGCTGCCTTCCCGGCTATTCCTGGTGTGACATCGCCTTCAGTACCTTCCGCGGTTGGGTCTCGGCGAGATATATCCAGATCGTCTACAATGGCGCTCCGGTCGTTCTTTCTCCGACCGTCGCGACCGCTGTCGGCGTCACGGTCGTGGCTTTCAATCAAGCTTATTGGAACACCTATTACCGGGCCTATCCCTGGTATGGTTCCTGGGGTTACTACTATCGTCCCTATGCGGTCGCCCCGCCGCCGCGTATTACCGCGCATGACCGTTCGCTGACCTGCGCCAATGGCAGTTGCACGGGCACGCGTTCGACTACCGGTGTCTATGGCGGCTCGACCAGCCAGACGAGGACATGCTCCGGCGGCGAATGCACCGCCACGCGCAACACGGTCGGTCCCTACGGCAATTCGGCTTCAAGGGTAAGGAACTGCAGCGCCAATGATCGCTCTTGCACCGTGACCCGCACCGGTCCGCGCGGCGGCACCATGACCGGCACCCGCATTTTCAATCGATGACAGGTCAGGAAAGCCAAGGGCTCGGCAGAAGCGCACGTCTTTTCCTTCACTCGGGCAAACAAACTTCGCAAGCCCATGGCCAGCGGCCTTCGGCACTTTCGGCGAGTATGAAAGGCGGTCGGGCGCGGCGGTGGAGCATATTTTCGCCAAAACAGTCGAGAGGTGGTTGATAGCCGAACCTGCCAGTCAGGACGCTACAACCACTTCCGCAAGCGGTGATTGCCATTCGGATGATTGTTGGTCGATCGCGGGGTGCGCGAATTGCCGTTTCCACGCTGGCAATTAATTGAGGACGGCATGGATCCTGATCGCAGCAAGGCAGAGATCCTATCCCGGAGATGGGGAGCCGTTGGTTCGATCCCCCTCAAAGTTCAAAGCCTCCAGGCCTCTCTTCGATGTATATCCCATTGACATATCCCCTTTCGCGAATTATGTCCGGGGATATGCTATTTGTGGATGCCAAAGAGGTGAGCCATGGAACAGGGTGCGGTATTCCAGAGCAATCGTAGCCAAGCCATCCGACTGCCCAAGGCAGTCGCTCTGCCTGATGACGTGAAGCGTGTCGACATCGTTGTGATCGGACGTACTCGAATTATAGCCCCTGCAGGTGAGGTTTGGGATAGTTGGTTCGAGGGTCCCGAGGCGACATCCGACTTCATGAGCCAACGTGATCAGCCAGCCTTGCAGGAGCGCGAGGCGTTCTGATGCTGAAATACATGCTGGATACCAACATCTGCATTTTCACCATCAAGAACAGACCACAACAGGTGCGCGACGCGTTCAATCGCCACTACGGTCAGCTATGCATGAGTTCAGTCAGCTTGATGGAATTGATTTACGGGGCGGAAAAGTCGGCGAGCCCGGAGCGCAATCTGACTGTCGTTGAAGGTTTTGCAGCCCGCCTCGAGGTGTTGCCGTATGATGAGTTAGCGGCCGTCCATACAGGCCAGTTGCGTGCCGAACTTGCCCGCAGTGGAACGCCTATCGGACCATATGACCAGCTGATCGCGGGCCACGCGCGCTCCCGCGGCCTGATCGTGGTAACGAATAACCGGCGCGAATTTGATCGCGTGCCCGGTTTGCGCATCGAGGACTGGACCGTCTAAACTCGCACCCGTGATTGTTATAGGAAGCAGGCAAGTCGGGATATCACCATATCCCATGGAATTGTCGGGTCGCTGGTTCGAATTCCTTCACCTGCAAGACGGCACCGGCTCCATCCGGTCTTCACGGTCCTGATTATTGCCAGGCGAGAATGGTTCGCATTTGTCTCGACCCCTCAAGCTGCTCTTGTTAGCCCGTGTTCCACCAGCCGGTCGATGATTTCCACATAGCTGATCCCGCTCGCAGCCATGGCTTTGGAATACATGCTGATATTGGTAAAGCCTGGAATGGTGTTCACCTCGTTGATGACGAAGCGCATATCTTCCATCAGGAAGAAATCGACGCGGGCCATGCCGTCGCAGCCGAGTGCGCGGAAGGCGCGGGCGGCCATGTCGCGGATTTTGGTTTCGACATCGGCGGGAAGCTCGGCGGGCACTTTCAGGGCCGCACCGTTCTCGTCAAGATATTTGGCGGTGTAGCTATAGAAGCCATGGCTTTCGGCAGGCGCAATCTCGCCGGGGCGGGAGACGAAGAGCCCGTGGTTTACGTCCTCCAGCACGCTGCATTCGATTTCGCGCCCGGCAATGAACTCCTCGGCGATGAGCTTCCGGTCATAGCTGAAAGCCTCAGCGAGGGCGGGGGCGAATTCCTGGCTGCCGGAGACTTTTCGCACGCCGACGGAAGAGCCCTGGCGGGCCGGCTTGATGAAGAACGGCAGGCCGAGCGTGCCTTCGAGGGTTTCGAGCGCAGGCGGTGCCGCCTGATCGAGCGTCACCGAGCGGGCCACGGGCAGGCCGGCCGCCTTCAGAAGCTGCTTGGCGATATCCTTGTCGAGCGCCGTTGCTGAGCCGAGAATGCCACAGCCGGCGAGCGGCACACGTGCAACCTGGCAAAGCCCCTGGACGGCACCGTCTTCCCCATGCAGGCCATGCAGGACCGGGAAGACGATATCGACAATCCCGGCTTCGGCAGCCTTTCCACTGGGGCTGATCGCCAGCATCCGCCCACACCCGCCGGGCACGAGGCAGAGCTCGGTGCCGGAGGCGGGTCTGTCGAGCTCGCCATCGGTAAATAGGCTTTGCAGCCAGCGGCCGTCCCTGGTCACGAAGACGGGCAGGGCGTCATAACGCTGCGGATCGAGCGCGCGCATGACGTTGGTGGCCGACATGATTGAGACGTCGTGTTCGCTGGAACGGCCACCGAAGAGCACGGCGATGCGCAGCCGGGAGGAGGAAGGGCTCATAAAGTTTCTCGTAATTCAGAAGCTGACCGCGATGCCTCTGTTGGCGAAGAAGCGGTCGAAGGTGGCAAGCGGCAGGGTGACATCGGTCTGGCTGGCGCGATCGTGGCCTGACGGGTTGTGGAAGCGGACATGCTCCTCATCGGCCGCCGTCACCAGCACGAGATGGCCGCCTTTGCCCGGCGGCTCGCGCTCCGGCCAGCGGATCGCGCTGCTGACCGAGGCGATGAAGAAGCGATGTGCCGAGAGGATCTCGGGAATGCTCTCCGTCTGCACTTGCGTCCTCACATCGGCCGCAAGCCCGAAGCGCTCGCGCACGAAGGTGGCGAAGGGCGCATAGATCAACCCCTTGATCGAGGCATCGACCTCGTTGACGACGTAACCGCCATAGGCTGTACAGGCTTTTGCGAGTGTCAGGATAGGATGATCCTCGCCGCGGGCGGCCAGGATCATCTTCAGGCAGGCCATGCCGCAGATATTCACCGCCCAGTGCGCATATTCCTCCGGTGTCTCGGCACCGGAATTCCTCCACCTGATATCGCGATGCAGGGCAGTCGCACCTTCCGCCAGCACGGGCAGGGTCATCTCGGGTGACTCCCACTGGCTGAAATAGGGCACGTCGAGCTTCGTCCGGTTCATGTCTTCTCCATCAGGCATTGCGATTCCGCTTGTAAGTGGCTTAATCTAACTGCAAATCTATGCATGTATTAAGAGCCACTTTGCCTGGGCCGTGTGGGCCACTTGAGCCGGCCATAGGGGAAGTTTCATGACACTGAGAAGACGACGCGAAGGGCCATCGGCGGCCTTCCGGCCGTCCATCGATCCTGCTTCGGCCGCGCCGCTGGCGCGCCAACTCTACCTTTCGCTCCGCAAAGCCATCGCCGAGGGGCGGCTGATGAGCGGGCAGCGGCTGCCATCGACACGGCTTGCCGCAGCGGAATGGGCGATCTCGCGCGGCGTGGTCAGCGAGGCCTACGAGATCCTGATGTCGGAGGGGTTCGCGGTCGCCCGTCATGGCTCCGGCACCTATATCGCCTCGTCCATTCCCGAGGGTGCGGCACGCATCGATCCCGCGGGTACCGCCAGCATAGAGCCGATCCGCCGTGGCGTGTCGGCCGCTGCAACCGCGATCCTCACGCGCGGACCAAGCCTCGAGCCGCAGAAGCCCCTGCCATTCGTCACCGGCCGAATTGCCCATGACGAACGCACGGCACGGCTTTTAAACCGCATCGCGGCAAGGCATATGAACTATGCCTTCGAAGGCTATGGCGACATCCAGGGCGAATATGCGCTGAGGGCTGCCATCAGCGCCCATCTTGCCGTCTCGCGCGGCGTGCGCTGCAGCCCGGAGCAGATCTTCATCACGGCAGGCACGCAGCAGGCGCTCGACCTTGCCTTTCGCGTGCTGATGACGCCAGGCGATACAGCCGTCGTGGAAGATCCCTGCTATCCGCCCGCCCGGCAATGCCTAGCGCTGAATGGTATCGACGTCGTCGGCCTGCCAGTCGACGTCGATGGCATCAACATTACGCGACTGCTCGACGGCACGCTCGCGTCGCCCGCTGCGTTCTACGTGACACCCTCCAACCAGTATCCCGTCGGTTCCGTCCTCTCACTTTCGCGTCGTCTCGGGCTTCTTTCCTATGCCGAAGAGAACGATTGCTGGATTATCGAGGACGATTACGACAGCGAATTTCGCTATCGGGGCCACCCCATCGCCTCGCTACACGGTCTCGACAAGGCAAACCGCGTTCTCTACACCGGCACCTTCAGCAAGGTGCTGCTGCCTAGCCTGCGCATCGGCTATCTCGTCGTTCCCGCCGACCTTGCCCCCGCTTTCCGCGCCGTCCGCCCTGCCGTCGACCGTTGCCCGCCGAGTTTCCAGCAACGGGTGATCGCTGATTTCCTGGAGGAGGGCTATTTCCCGGCGCATCTGCGGCGCCTGAGGGAACGGCTCAGGGCTTCGCGCGATCTGCTGGCGGGGTTCCTTACGGAGCGATTGGTGGAGCATTTGGCGGTGCTGCTGCCGGATCAGGGGATCAATCTCACGGTCAGGAGCACCGGCAACTGGGACGATGACACCGCCGTCTCTGCTGCGGCGCTTAGGAAAGGTGTTGTGGTGATGCCGTTGTCGCGCATGAATGTGATCTCCACCGAACGCTTACGGCTACTGCTTGGGTTTTCCGGGCTTTCGGAGGAGGAGGCGGATATGGGGACGCGGGTGCTCGCCGAGGTTTTCGAAAGTAAGGAGTTTGTTGGCAGCTAGGATTTAACTACGGGGAGAAAATAGCTTTGTCTTCCTCAAACGTGAGAGACTGTTTAAAATGGAAGCTCCGTCTTGTCTGAAAGGCTGCCTGGCGGTCCCATCATATCCCCGGGGATACCGAAGCAGCCATGGTTTGTCTTGCAAATTTCAGGGACCGGAAGGCGGATGACTGGGGTGCGGTTCGATTCCTTTCAAGACCTGAAAGGGGGCCTGATTTTTCTGAAGTCCCGCGTTCAGTTCCTGCGATTCAGTTAACTGAAGTCCGGCCAGATGATCCGAATAGGCCGAGTTCCAATCTCTGCGCCGGTGGTCCTGTCTATTGTGACAGGATCGATTTCAGTTCCTGCTTCAGCATCGAAAAAGCGCGTGAATTCACCGCCGCCTCTGTGCTTTCCACCCCAAGCGGCCAGGGCGAATAGAACGGGCAGCAGGTCACGGCCAGCCTCTGTCAGCAAATACTCGTCCCGTGGCGGCCGCTCGGAGTAGCGACGCTTCTCCAGGAGGCCCTCTTCAGTCAACGAAGCCAGTCTGCTCGTTAACATTGTCGGCGCAATGCCGAGGTTTTTCCGGATCTCGTCGAAGCGGGTGAGGCCCGCATGGACATCGCGCATGATCAACATGCTCCACGCATCGCCAACGAGTGCGAGGCTTCTTGCGATCACGCAGGGGAGAGATTCAAGATTCTTCATGTCGATATCATTTTCATAGTGACATAGTATGAAAATGATAGTAACTAAAGGCTCGTCAACGGTCCAGCGGAAAATCGGTTCTGCTGTTGACCCTATGATGGAACGCCGGAGCGACCCCTGATGAAATTCTACCTCTGCAAGTTTATTCCCCCACGCGAGGATTTTCTGGCGACGATGAGCGCCGACGAGAAGACGTGGATGGCTGGGCACGGCGCCTTTCTTGACGACCTGCTGGAACAGGGTGTGATCGTGGCCCACGGCCCAGTTATGGACCCAGCTGGCGGCTATGGCGTTTCGCTTTACCGGATCGCCGATGACCAGGATATCGCATCATTCACCTCTCGCGATCCAATCGTGGCGAATGGTGTGGGCCATTACGAGCATCACCCGATGCTGCACCTGAAAGCCCGCGGCTGACGACTTCAAGGCACCGTGCCTCAAGACACGAGGCGCCTTCGCTCAGATTGCGACGTTGGTTACGTCGCGAAACAACTCAAGGATATAACAATGACAATCGCCCTCATTACCGGCGCCTCCAGTGGCATCGGCACGGTTTACGCACGCCGTCTTGCTGCCCGCGGCCATGATCTCGTTCTGGTCGCCCGTGCGACCGACCGCCTGAATACCCTGGCCAACGAGCTTCGCGCCGCCCATGGCGTGACCATCGAAGTGATAACCGCCGATTTGACCGATGCGACACAGACGGAGACCGTAGCCAAGCGCCTGCTTTCCGATCCTCCCGTCGAGATTCTGGTCAACAACGCGGGTGCCGGTTTGAGTGGCGGTCTGTCCAACGCCGATCCGGTCGCGTTGGAAAATCTGCTTCGGCTCAATTCGCTGGTGCCCACCCTGCTCACGGCCGCTGTGCTTCCGGCAATGCTCAATCGCGGCCATGGCTCGATTATCAATATCGCGTCCGTTCTGGCCCTTCTGCCGGAATATTCGCATGGGATCTATGCCGCGACGAAATCATACGTTTTGACGTTGTCGCAGAGCCTTCATGCTGAGGTCGGTTCGAGAGGTGTTTATGTCCAAGCAGTGCTTCCAGCCGCTACCCGCACAGAAATCTACGATCGCATGGGCGGCGATATCAGCAAGGTGCCGGATGTGATGGAGGTCGATGATCTCGTCGAAGCAGCACTTATCGGCTTTGACCGGAAGGAGCTCGTCACCATTCCCCCGGTTCCGGATGCTGCTAATTGGGAGGCCTTCGAACAGGCGCGCATGGTTTTGGCACGCGGCTTCAGCAATGCGCAGCCGGCAGCGCGATACCGCAACTGACAGAGGTCGACAAACCGGGCTCAAACCGATTCTGGGTGATTGGTGCCGGTATCGAAGACATCCATTCGCCTCTCGCGTACCGACTGCAGCGATCCAACGCGGCTCCCTTCATTTCAGAGGGAGCCGGTGTCTTTGCGGTGCAACCAGTCCCGTTGGCCGCCGCCGATCGCTCGCTGAGGTGCCAATAATGCCTGATGCTTCGCCGATACGTGACCTCGAATCGACGGATGAACTGCGACCGGACGGTCGGCACATTCTGCCCATGCTTGCAGCCTTCGCGGCCCTTGGCACGCTGTCCACCACGATCATTCTGCCTGCATTCCCTTCGCTCGCGCCGGTGCATCTTGGACTTTTTTATGCAGCCACCGTGTTCGTGGTCTTTGGTGCTGGCATGGCCGCACCCGGGTTGGCGCGCAGCACTGGCGTCCATTTCACCATTGTTGTGGGCCTTTCACTTGCGCTGTTCGGTGGCTGCCTGTTGTTCCTGTCGGTCCATGCGCCTTCATTCTGGAGCTTCGCTGCGGCCATCGTGGTCTTCCTCGCCGGGTTTGGGCTTGCCATTCCGATTATGACAGCGGCTGCCCTGCAACCATTCGGTCGGCAGGCCGGGCTTGCATCGGCGCTCCTGGGTTTTGTGCAAATGGGAGACGCAGCCTTGGTGACTGGCAGCAGCACCCTATCGCCCATTTCTGCCCTTGCGACGCTCGGCTGCCTCATCGTCATCGGATCGGCGACGGCAGCCCTGCTCTTTGCGGGCAAAAAACCCATTGAGCACCAGTGGTGGTTCCCAGTTTTTGCCGTGATCGACACGGGAATGCTATGTCTGATTTCAGAGAACAGGGAGAGTATATGCTCGACAGAGGCATCTGGCACAATGAACCTCGTCAATGGTCGCCGCGCGACGAGATATTGCGTTTGACTACGGACGAAAACACAGATTTCTGGCGTCAGACCCATTGTTGGTTTCCACCGAGAACTGAGCCGGTTTTGGAGTGAACCCCTCGGGCTGGACCATCGAAACGCTTCAAGCTAAGCCGCCTGCTGGGCGAGTTGAGTTTCGAATTCTGCTGGCAACAAGTAGCCAAGGGCTGAATGCAGCCGTCTGTTATTGTAAATCTGTTCGATAAACCTGGGCAAGTGTTCGGCCACGTCTGCGAAGGTCTCGTAGCCGGTGGGATAGATGTCCTCGACTTTCAAGGTCTTCATGAAGCTTTCTGCCTGCGCATTGTGATAAGGGCTGCCGACGGCGCTCATGGATCCCTGTAGACCAGCGACATCGAGCGCCCTTCGGTAGGTCTCACTTGCGTATTGGCATCCGTAGTCGGTGTGGTGAATGCAGCCGGCAGGAGGCTTTCGGTTATCGAGCGCGGAATGCAAAGCTGCCAATGCCAGCGGCGTGTCCAGGCGTTTTGACAGGCCATAGCCAATGACTTTCCGGCTGCAGGCATCGAGAATGACAGCCAGGTAGCAGAAGCCGACGGCGATGCGAATGTAGGTGAAGTCGGCCACCCAAACCATATCGGGCCGGGGCGGGATCACATTGCGATAGAGGTTCGGGTAGATCGGCGAAGCGTGGTTGCTATCCGTAGTGCGAACAGACCGCTTGCGAGGCTTGATCCCGAGGTCATTGGCCCGCATGACGCGGGCGACGCGCTTATGATTGGCGAGGTGGCCTCTTCGCTGAAGCTCGTGCGTTACGCGTCGATATCCGTAGTAAGGCAGCTCGTCCTGGATATCCTCGCTCCGTGATCTGACGCACCGCGTCACGCTTAAAATCTTCGCTGAAATTCGATTTGCTCATGATGCTCTTCTTGCCTCAAAATTAGAAAATAAGGCGTCTACAAATCTAGGGGCTATTCACGCGCAGCTCTCGTGAGCCAGGGCCTGCCTGCTCCCACCCTCATGATTATCGCCTTTGCAATCAGACTGGCCGATCATCTGAATTCGGAACTCAAGGCCAGATGATTCAGGGCGACTCACCCGTCCTGATTGCGTTTCGACCCTAAATGCCAACGCGGATACGCACGAGCGCCGCATGCGCCAAATCCAGATAGCGCCCTGCCTTGGCAACCCAGGGCGTGGAGGAAGGAACGGCGCCCCTCGCAAGATGGCTCAAGGCCATACGGGCACGCAACGTGGCGCGAAAGGCGGTGTAGAAATCGACCAGCACGGGCGGCGCTCCGTCAGCCAGGCGCACGCTCATGCGATCCAGGATTTCGCGTCCCACCCATGCCGCGCCCAGGAAATCGCATTCAAGAGAAAGAAATGCGATTTCGTCGAAGGGATCGACAAAGCGAAGCCTGTCATCGAATTCGAGGCAATCGAATATGGCGATCGGATCGCTGAAACAGACATGCTGGGGTCGCAAGTCGCCGTGACCGTCGACATAGCATTTCCTCCGGATGCGGTCCTCTATCAGGAAGGCTACCCGCTGCCTTGCCGCATCCATTTCGGCGAGATGCCGTTCCACGAGGGCATGATCGAGTGGAACCGCCCTGTCTCCAAGCGTTTCCCGGTTCCATTTCTGCTGCTGTTCGAGATTTTCGAGATGCACCGCCGGATCGGTGCTCGGTCGTTCGGCTGAACGGTAGAAGCGGCCGAGCGTATTCGCCAGTGCGTCAAGGTGGTTTGACGCGAGCCGTTTCTCCATAATCATGACATCCAGCATCAGGTCTCGCGGCAATCGTTTCATGTGGACGAGCCAGTCCACCGGGACGCCTGCGCCGCCCAGCCGAAGCGATCCATCCTTCTCCTGCGTCAGGGCCTCGATGCCGAGATAGATATCCGGCGCCAACCGCCTGTTCAGCCGCACCTCCGCCTCGCAATTGGTGCGTCTCGCCATCACATTCGTGAAATCCAGAAACGGAAAGACGACGGGCTTCTTCAGCTTGTAGACATGACTGCCGGCCAGGAAAACCCAGGACATATGGGTCTCGATGATGTCGACCGTAGCCGGAAGAGCGGGATAGGCGGCAGGTCGCGTCAGAAATTCGACCTTGTCCTTGATTGTGCAATCGGAGGCGACCATCAGCGTCTTCTTTCGTGTCGGGTGTGGTAGCCGGCGATCCACGGCGTTGATGCCAGTCAAGACACCATCTTCGGGTCTGGCCATTGACGGGCGTCAACGCGCGGTTTCGCCAATGCTGCAACTGTCATCGGCATCAGGGAGATTTCGATGACGACGATGGCATTGACGGCTCCGGCGTTCGGCCGGCTGTTCTCGCGTATCGACAGTGCGCCGCAGCCTCACGCACGGGACACGCAGCTGCTGCTCGAGAGCTGGTCCGGGGCGAAAGCAGACCGGTTGGCGCCTGGCCTTTTAGACCTCGAAACGATGATGCCGGGTGCCTTGCTGATCTTCGTTAAGGAAGAGGGGCGCAGGGACTATCGGCTTCGTATGGGCGAGCAATTCGCGAGGCGGCTTCTGGGCAGATTGCATGAAGGTGAGCGCTTGTCGCAGGCGCCTTACAGGCGCAATGCCGCCCGTTGCCGCCGCGTCTTCGATAAGGTCATCCAAACCGGGGAGCCTTTGCTTGTGGAATTTACGGCGGAACAGGGTAACGGGGATGCCATTCTGGCCTACGAACTGCTCGCCCTTCCATTATCCGGGAGTGGAGACGCGCTTGAGGCGGTGGCTGTTGGCGTTTCCTGGAGATCGGGTCTGCGGGCCGTGCCGGCAATCAATGGGCGTCAGTGGAATTCTCGCGCGCCGAAGGTGTTTGCTTTCGCGCGTGACGAGTCCCTCGCGAAAGCGATTGCCCGTTCCCTCCGGCTCGAACTTGCGCCTCTTGAGGAGCGCGAATTCGAAGACGGCGAGCACAAGGCCCGGCCCCTGGTCGATGTATCGGGACAGGATGCCTTCATCATCGCCAGTCTCCATCGCGATGAAAGGCAATCTGTCAATGACCGACTTTGCCGGCTGCTCTTCTTCATCGGCACGCTCAAGACTAACGGGGCGGCCCGCGTCGTGGCGGTGATCCCGTATCTTTGTTACCAGCGCAAGGATCGGCAGACGAAGCCATACGATCCGCTGACCTCGCGGTATGTCGCGCAGCTCCTCGAAGCGGTCGGTGCTGATCAGGTGATCACGATGGAGGCGCATAATATCGCCGCATTGCAGAACGGTTTCCGGTGTACGTTGATCCACCTCGAAAGCCATGATGCCTTTGCCCACCACCTTGTGGCGCGACTTCACGGTAGCGACGTCACGGTCGTGGCGCCGGATATGGGGGCCGCGAAACGGGCCGAGGCGTTTCGAACGGCACTGGAGAGCCATCTGGGCAGACCGGTCGAGAAAGCTTTCATGGAGAAGCAGCGCTCCATGGGCGTGGTCACGGGAGACCTTTTTGCCGGTAACGTCGCCGGCCGCAGGGTCGTCGTTTTCGATGACATGATCAGTTCCGGAACGACCATGATGCGCGCCGCCGAGGCGTGCCGGCAGCGCGGCGCGATCGACGCTCTTCTGGCTGCAACACACGGCCTGTTCAGCGCCGGTGCTGCGGACACACTGTCCGATCCATTTATAAGCGCGATCTGCGTGGCAAATACAGTCGCTTGCGAAAAACAAATCTCCCGCCTGGAGATCGTAGATGTTTCCGCGACCTTCGCCCGTGCAATGCTGGCGTCTTCGCCCCGCGCATTGCCTAAACCCTAGAGTATCCGGCGGGAACCAAGTCGCCCTCCATGCTCTGTCTTTTTGTTTTCTCACAATTCCGGACGCAAGACCGGTTCCTGCTTTTGGTGGAATTGCTCCGCTCGACAATTTCTCCCATCCTCGGCCCGCCCGCCGTGCTTGAGGTCAGCCAGAGATCCACCAAAGGGATTAGCTGGCAATCGGGTTAGCGCCCATACTCGCTACTTCTATTCGTCGATGGGTTCCCGGGGCGCGGTTGACATGGATCAATGCCACGCCTCAAGATTGAACGCACTCGTTAACGCTTGGAAATGACTGGGTAGAGGCACTTCTTTGAGGAGGGGAGCATGCCAGGCAGTTCAGTCACGATAAGGGCGTTCGCATCGCCCTCCGGAAGCCGAAACATGCCCGACCTCAACTGCTGCGATGACTTGCAGCGGAGTGTGAGTTGCATAGGTCGCACGAAAAATTACGAAGCTGGAAGCACCCTGATAGCGGAGGGCGATGAGCCGACAATTGTCGGCCATGTTGTTTCCGGAGTGGTGCGCATAACGCAAACCCTTGACGACGGCCGTCAGCAGATTGTGGGACTTGCCATAAAGGGCGAATTTTTCGGGCATTTCTTTCGCAGCGGCAGCACTTTCCTGTATGAGGCCGCAACAGACGTGACGGCTTGCGTTTATGCCCAGAGCGCCTTTGAGGCGATGATGGCCAGAGATCACGATGTAGAACACATGGTCATGATGGGTCTGCTGCGCGACCTTGAGGTCAGCCGGGAATGGATGATGGTTCTCGGTTGCCAGAACACTCTTGAACGTGTCGTCAGCTTCATGCTCCATATTCGAAGGCGGATGAGAATGGTGGGACTGGCTGGCGATGACCATGTCATCGAGTTTCCCATCGGACGCCGTGATATCGCCGGCTATCTGGGCACGACCGTAGAGACGATCAGCAGGCATATCCAGACGCTTGCCCGCCAACGGATCATCGGCATCATGGACAAGTCCCATTTCGAGATTCTCAACCTTGGGCGCCTGCAGACACTTTCCAAACAGCATTGGGAGGAGTGGCGGAAGGAGCACTCGTTGCCGGGGGAGCATAAGCCCGCGGTGACCGAATTCAGCCCGGCTACAGGCTCCCGGCGGGCCGGCGAAGCGGCTTCGAAGTGAGCGCCGGCGCGGTACGTTCGCAGCCGCCTTGCGCTTTCAGCTTGCGTGATCTGCGGAACGATGAATCCCGACTTAAGTTTGAGAGGCAATCGACGAGCGGGCATCGTTGACGCGCGTCAATGCCCCCGCGCCGAGTGCGCCTTACGAATGACAGAGGCGAAGACTATCCGCCGGAACCTGTCATTGGCGAACCTTGGTGAGAGGTTTTCGAAGTGGCGAACCCTTGAAGTTTCCCTGGTTCTTGCCGGTCGCAATAGTCGTCTGCGTCAGTTTTTTTCACGAGCGGGAGGGCTCGATGGAAGTAATCCGCAAGAGCGATGCCTCGAAGCAGTTCGCTAATTTGCAGGACTATGCGGAGTACTGTGCGTCCTTCCGATGGGAGGATGCGGAGGCGCTGCTTGACGGGTTTCCCGGCAACAGTCTGAACATCGCGTTTCAGGCCGTCGACCGTCACGTTATCCATGGGCATGGCGACAAGACGGCGATACGATGGATGTCCAAAGAGGGCGTGCGTCGGGATTTCTCCTATCTCGAATTGCAGCGCGAGACCTCTCGCTTCGCCAATGTACTGAGCCGTCTCGGGACAGCCAGGGGCGAGCGGGTGTTCTCCCTGCTCGGCCGGGTGCCGGAACTCTACATTGCGGCCCTTGGTACCCTCAAATACGGTGCCGTTTTCTGTCCGCTGTTTTCCGCCTTCGGTCCCGAACCGATCAAGGCGCGCATGACGATTGGCGATGCACGTGTTCTTGTGACGTCGCATGCGCTCTACAGAAAGAAGATTGCACCCTGGCGCCACGAACTGAAGGATCTCCGCGCCCTCCTGCTGATCGGAGGCGAGGGGCAGTACGAAATGGGGAGCCATGATTTAGGTGCCTTGATGGCAGATGCGGACGCCGATTTCGACGTGGCCGAGACCGGTCCGGAAGACATGGCGTTGCTGCATTTCACGTCCGGTACCACCGGTCGGCCAAAGGGTGCCGTCCATGTCCACCGGGCGGTCGTGGCGCACAACATGACCGGCCGTCTTGCGCTCGACCTCCACCCGGACGACGTCTTCTGGTGTACGGCAGACCCGGGCTGGGTGACCGGCACCTCCTACGGCATCGTTTCGCCATTGACCAACGGCGTTACCATGATTGTCGACGAGGCGGAATTCGATGCGGGTCGCTGGTACGGTATTCTGGAAAGCGAGAAGGTCACGGTCTGGTATACGGCGCCCACCGCCATCCGCATGTTGATGAAAGCCGGCCCGGACCTGGCGAGAGAATACGACCTTTCCAGGCTGCGTTTCCTTGCCAGCGTCGGTGAACCGCTCAATCCGGAGGCGGTGATCTGGGGCGACAGGACGTTGGGCAAGCCGTTTCACGATAACTGGTGGCAGACGGAGACCGGCGGCATCATGATTGCCAATTACGCGTCGATGGACGTCAAACCGGGTTCCATGGGAAAGCCGCTCCCCGGCATCGCGGCGGGGATTGTCGGCCGTCACGATGGCGGCGTGCACGAGATCGCAGAACCGATGACGATCGGCCAACTGGCGTTGAAGCCGGGCTGGCCGTCGATGATGCGGGCCTATCTCCACGAAGACGAGCGCTACCGCAAATGCTTCGTCGACGGATGGTATCTGAGCGGCGACCTGGCGATGCGGGACGACGATGGCTATTTCTGGTTTGTCGGGCGCGACGATGACGTCATCAAGAGCGCCGGCCACCTGATCGGCCCGTTCGAAGTGGAAAGCGCGCTGATGGAGCACCCCGCCGTTGCCGAGGCGGCCGTGATCGGAATACCGGACGACACGATCGGCGAGGTGGTCAAGGCATTTGTTGCCCTGAAGCCCGGCTATAAAGGCAACGAGGAACTCATGCTCGACCTCCTGGGCCATGCACGAAAGCGCCTGGGACCCGCCGTCGCACCGAAGGATATCGCCTTCAGAAGCAACCTGCCGAAGACCCGTTCCGGCAAGATCATGCGCCGGCTGCTCAGGGCGCGGGAACTGGGGCTGCCGGAAGGCGATATCTCGACGCTTGAGAGTGACGAACGATGACCGGGCGCCCACTGAAACCCCATCTGACACGCGGGCACGTCCTCGAACTGCTCGCACAGATGATCCGCATACGCCGCTTCGAGGACAAATGCGCTGAACTCTATACGGAGGAAAAGATCCGTGGCTTCCTCCATCTCTATGATGGCGAGGAAGCGATCGCGGCCGGCATCATCCCTGTCCTGGGGAAGGAGGATCGCGTCGTCGCAACCTATCGCGAGCACGGCCATGCGCTGATGCGCGGCCTGCCGATGAAAACGGTAATGGCGGAAATGTATGGCAAGCTGGAAGGCTGTTCCGGCGGGCGCGGCGGCTCCATGCACCTGTTTTCAGCCGCTGCCAATTTCTACGGCGGAAACGCGATTGTCGGCGGTGGCCTGCCGCTCGCCGCCGGTCTGGCGCTGGCCGACAAGATGCGCGGAGACGACCATGTCACGGCCTGTTTCTTCGGCGAGGGCGCGGTTGCCGAGGGTGAATTTCATGAAAGCCTCAATATCGCGGCGCTCTGGCATTTGCCGGTCCTCTTTGTCTGCGAAAACAATCGATATGCCATGGGCACCGCATTGGAGCGTTCGGAGTCGGTTGTCGACATTCACAGGAAGGCCGAAAGCTACGGGTTGATTAGCGAAGTCGTTGACGGAATGGACGTCGTCGCGGTGGAGGCGGCAGCCAGGCGAGCATTGGAGACGATCCGCGAGGTGGGCGAACCCTATTTTCTCGAATGCCACACCTACCGCTTTCGTGCCCATTCGATGTTCGATGCCCAGCTCTACCGGCCGAAGGAGGAGGTCGAGCAATGGCGGAACAAGGGGCCGATCGTCCGCTTCCAGTCATGGTTGTTGGATAACGGCATCATTCATTCCGGCGATGTCGAAAGGATCACCGCGGAGGTTGATGCCGAAATCGCCGAGGCCGTCGCCTATGCGGAAAGCGGAAGTCTCGAACCCGTCGACAGCCTCGGCCGGCATGTGGTGGCCTCCGTCCGTCCGGCCTCTCCGCCAAGGATCGAGCCCACTGGCCCTCCGGTGGAAACGACCTATCGCGAGGCGGTGAAGATGGCGATCGAAGATGCCCTGGACCGTGACAACAGGACCTTCCTGATGGGAGAGGATGTCGGCATGTATGGCGGTTGTTACGCCGTCAGCAAGGGGCTCCTGGAGAAATACGGTCCGGAACGCATCCGGGACACGCCGCTTTCGGAGTCCGGGTTCACCGGCGCGGGCATTGGCGCGGCCGTCGCCGGAATGCGCCCGATCGTTGAAGTCATGACGGTCAACTTCTCGATGCTGGCTCTGGATCAGATCCTCAATACGGCTGCGACCCTTCGGCATATGTCGAATGGCCAGTTCGGTGTTCCGCTGGTAATCCGTATGGCCACGGGGGCGGGCCGGCAGCTGGCGGCCCAGCATTCCCACAGCCTCGAAGGTTGGTATGCGCATATACCGGGCATCCGCGTCCTGACGCCGGCGACATTGGAAGATGCGCGCGGGATGCTCTGGACCGCCCTTGAAGATCCGGACCCGGTCCTGATCTTTGAGAATGTCATGCTCTACAATCGTAGCGGCCCCCTTGCTCCCAATGCCGGACCGGTCGACATCAGCCGCGCCGCCATTCGCAGGGAGGGCCGCGACGTTTCACTCATCACCTATGGCGGGTCGCTGTTCAAGACACTCGATGCCGCCGCGGAACTGGAGGCCGCCGGCCTGTCGGCGGAAGTTGTCGATCTTCGTAGCCTGAGGCCGCTCGACGAGGTGACGATCCTTGCCTCTGTAGCGAAGACCCGCCGAGCCATGATCGTCGACGAGGGCTGGCGTTCGGGCAGTCTCTCGGCGGAAATCGGCATGCGGATTGCCGAAAAATGTTTCTACGATCTCGATGCGCCGATTTCCCGGCTCTGCAGCGAGGAAGTGCCAATTCCCTATGCGAGGCATCTCGAGGAGGCGGCGATCCCGCAGACGAACCGGATTGTCGCCGCCGTCCGCGCAATGTTCGGGAAGGCGTGACGATGGCCGAGTTTCTGATGCCTTCGCTGGGTGCGGACATGCAGGCCGGAACGCTCGTCGAATGGCTGGTCGCGCCCGGAACAGCCCTGCGGCGGGGCGATGTCATAGCCGTGGTCGAAACCGAGAAAGGGGCGATCGAGATCGAGAATTTCGAGGACGGCATCTTTGAAGGCCCCATGGTGGATATCGGGGCAAGGGTACCTGTCGGGACACCGATTGCGCGTATCCATCGCACGCACGAGGAGGCGGTGTCGGGCGAGCCGGCACGTCCAGCGGCGACGGCGGGCAAGGGGCAGGAACCGGCAAGCGGACAGGAGGCGAGCGCCGCGCCCGTTACAGTCGTGCCGTTCGCGCCCGTGGCCGGTTCCGGCGGACAAAGGGTTCGTGCCTCGCCCGCGGCCCGGCGATATGCAGCCGAGCATGGGATAGACCTTGTCTCGGTCCGCGGCAGCGGACTGCATGGCGAAATCCAGCTCGGCGATGTCGAAGGTATGCGAGCACCCACACCTCCTGCCGAAGCTGCGCCGGCACAGGCTCTCCGGCCAATGGAGGGAATGCGAGCGGCTATTGCGGCGGCCATGGCCCGATCGAAACGTGAAATCCCGCACTACTACCTGGAGCATTCCGTCGACCTGACTGCAGCCGAAGCCTGGGTCGCTGACTTCAACACCCGGCGTGACCCGGAGGAACGCCTGGTCGTCGGGGCGCTTTTCGTGAAGGCCGTAGCGCTCTCGATCCGGAAATTCCCGGAATTCAACGGGCATTTCATCGATGGAATTTTCCGGCAAAGCCCGGTTGTTCACGCCGGCCTGGCGATCAATATCCGTGGCACCGGCCTCGTCGCGCCCGCCATCCATGATGCCGACGCCCTTGGTGTTCCCGAATTGATGGCTGCCATGCGCGACCTTATCGCGCGGGTAAGGGCGGGCCGTTTCCGCGCATCCGAATTGTCAGATCCCACCATCACGATCTCCAGCCTCGGCGATCGCGGAGTGGCGACGCTTTACGGCGTCATCTATCCGCCCCAGGTGGCGATTGTGGGTTTCGGAACGCCGATGACCGAAGTCCGGGCAGTTCAGGGTCTTATCGGCCCGCGCACCGTCGTACACATGACCCTTGCCGGCGACCATCGGGTGAATGACGGCCATCGCGGCGCACTCTTTCTTTCCCACATAGACCATCTTCTGCAAAAGCCGGAGGGATTATGACCAAGCAGGAACTGGAAGCGCTGCTCTCGGGTGCGCTTCGACATATAGCACCGGAGGTCGATCCACGAGAGATCGACAGGGACGGAGACCTGCGGGAAGAATTCGACATTGATTCCATCGACTTTCTCAACCTGATCGCAGTGTTGAGCAAGCGCTTTTCCCTTCCTGTCCCGGAGGACGACTATCCGAGGCTTCGAAGCTTCACAGGTATTGTCGACTATCTTGCGGAGAAGGTAGCCTAGCTCCGGCACCTTTTTTCAAGGTGCCGGAAAGGCCCTGGCAGCGAACCGCAAACTGTCTCACTTGACCTCGATCTTGCGGGTTTCCTTTACAGCCTCGGCCGGCTTCGGGATCGTGACAGTCAGCACGCCGTTCTTGAAATCGGCCTTGACGCTTCCGGCATCGATCTCGAAGGGCAGGGTCATGGCCCGTTGGAAAGAGCCGGACGAGCGCTCGATCCGATGAAACTCCCGACCCTTGTCCTCCTTCTTTTCATCTTTTTCCGACATCTTCTCGCCCTTGATGAAGATGCGGTTGCCGCTGATCGAAACATCGATGTCTTTCTGTTCCACGCCGGGCAATTCGGCGGTGATGCAGATTTCCTTGTCGGTCTCGCTGACATTTGATCGAACGGCGAAACTCCCCGCAAGCGCCGGAAAACCTCGGTCAAAGTCGTCAAAGAGGCTGTCGATGCGCTTGCGAAGATCACCGAACGGGCTTTCTACGCTTTCTTTTTCGCCCCACAGTGAGGGCAGCCAGCTACGATATGCCATGGTCCTATCTCCATTGATTTCGTGGCAAAGGGCAGGTTTCCAGCCCGGCCTGCGCGGTGCATTGACGGCCATCAAGCGGGGCCGCCGGAGAAAGGGGTAAAAATCCCAAAGTCAGTCGCTGTCGAACCGGAGAAGTGGACCATCATGGCGCACAAGAACATTCTCTTTCACTCCGCGGCACGGGAAAAAATCCTGCGGGGGACCGGCGCCCTCGCGGATGCGGTCCGCATCACGCTTGGGCCCAAATCGAAATCCGTGCTGATCCAGAAAAAATGGGGCACGCCCATCGTCTGCAATGACGGCATCACCATAGCAAAGGAAGTCGATCTGGCGGACCCGGAAGAAAATCTCGGCGCACAGATGCTGCGGCAGGCCGCCGAGAAGACGGGAGACGCCGTCGGCGACGGGACGAGCACGGCGACCATTCTCGCCCATGCGATCTTCTCCGACGGTACGCGCAATGTAACGGCTGGCGCGAGCGGCATAGACCTCAAGCGCGGTATCGACCGCGGCCTGAAGATCTGTGTCGAGACGCTGCGCTCGATGTCCAGACCGGTCCATACGCGGAAGGAAAAGTCGCAGGTCGCTTCGATCTCCGCGCACAACGATCCCACCATCGGCGATCTGGTCGCCGACGCTATGGAAAAGGTTGGGGATCAGGGTGTGATTACGGTGGAGGAATCCAATTCCACTGAGACCGTGCTCGAAATCGTCGAGGGGATGCAGTTCGACCGCGGTTTCATCTCCCCCTATTTCATCACCGATCCCGATAAGATGGAGGCTGTCGTCGAGGATGCCCTTGTTCTCGCGTGCGACCGGAAGATCAGCAACATCAAGGATATCGTTCCTCTGTTGGAGCAGATCGCGAAACTTGGGAGGCCGCTCCTCGTCATCGCGGAGGATGTCGATGGAGAAGCTCTGGCGACGCTCGTCGTCAACCGGCTTCGCGGCGTCTTCCACGCCATCGCAGTGAAGGCCCCAGGGTTCGGCGACAGGCGGCGTGCGATGCTGGAAGACATCGCCACGCTAACTGGCGGACAACTGGTTTCGGAAGACCTCGGCACCAAGCTGGAATTGGTTGAGATTGACCATCTCGGCCATGCCAAGCGCGTTGTCAGCGACCGGGAGACGACCACGATCATCGGCGGCGGCGGACAGAAGGACGCTATCGAAGCCCGCATCCGGCAGATCCGCTCGCAGATCGAAAAAACAAAAAGCGACTATGACCGGGAGAAACTGGAGGAAAGAGCTGCAAAGCTTTCCGGTGGGGTCGCCGTCATCCGCGTCGGGGCGCCCTCCGAGGCGGAGCTCAAGAGCAGGAAGGAGGCCCTGGACGATGCAATCCACGCGACCAAGGCCGCGGTGTCCGAAGGGATTGTGCCGGGCGGTGGGCTGGCGCTGTTGCGCTGCACCGTTGCGCTCGAAAAGGAGGAGACCGCAAGCCATGGGGACGAGAAGACCGGGCTTGAAATCCTCCGCCGCGCTCTAAGCGCTCCGGCGCGGCAGATCGCGGAAAACTCCGCCGTCGACGGCGGTGTCGTGGTCGCCAAGATGCTCGAGGGAACCGGCAATACAGGTTTTGACGCAGCGCAGAACCGTTATGTGGACCTTTTCGAAGCCGGGATCATCGATCCAACGAAAGTTGTCAGGGTCGCGCTCGAAAATGCTGTTTCCGTGGCGAGTATCCTGCTGCTCACGGAAGCGACGATGACCGAGCTTCCCGAAGAGGAGAAAATTGAGCGAGGCGGAGAAGGCTTGTCCGCCTGAAGCCGGCAAATGATGAATGACCGCGGGGGCGAGACGTTCCGTCTCAGGGGCGCTCACCAGAGCAGCGTTCGTTTTTCGCCGTTATTTCCTTGTCTTCTGGTAGGTGCCCATGATCTGTGTGCTGGAAAGGACGTGACCGCGCATCGCCGCCTCGACCTGTTCCCCGGAGCCGGGCACGAGACGGTCGAGAAGACGGTCAATGGCATAGAGCTTGAAGAAATAGCGATGTCTGCCGATCGGCGGGCAGGGTCCACCGTAGTTGTGGCGGTTCCAGCTGTTGACGCCGGTCACGCTTGTCCCGGGCAATCGCGAAATGCCTTCGGCAAGGCCGGTGAGCTCGGCCGGCAGATTGTAGAGAACCCAGTGGAGCCAGGTCATTTTCGGATGGGCAGGGTCCGGCGCGTCCGGGTCGTCGACAATCAGGACCAGGCTCTTCGCTTCCGGGGGCACGCCCGTCCAGCGGAGCGGCGGCGAGATATCCTCTCCCTCGCAGGTATAAAGGATCGGGATCTCTCCATTGTCGGCAAATACGGGCGATGTCAGCGTGAATACCATCTTGTGCTCCCTTTATCATATGTCGTCGGCGACCTTCGCATCCCCTCTGTGGCGGCGTTGCGTTTCCTCGATCGAACGGATCGTGCGGACGACCTCGTCGTCGGAAAGGGGAGGGCGGCAACGGAAACGATTCCAGGCAAGCACCAGCTCCGTGACGACCTCCGGATCGATGCCGTGCCACAGGAGATGACCGCTGAAGGATGCAATCGTCGTATTCCTGCGGCCCGCCTCCACGCCCTCCCGCGCCAGTCCCCGCCAGTAAGACATAGGGTGTCCGAGCCCATGCGCCTCCGGCTCCTGGCGGTCGCGAAGCCAGACGGGCAGGCGGGCAAGGGCGATCTCCTGCGGCGAATGCCCTTCCCGCCAGCGATAGGGGTTGCCGCTCGGGTGGATGGACGGGGGAGCGACGATCATCCCGCCGTCGGCGCGCAGGTCGATGCCGGGCGCAAGTCCCGTCCGGTTGCGGATATTGCCGCCGGGGTGGGCGAAATAGAGATGGCGCCCGCCTCCACCGGTCACGGATTCGACCGTCTCGGCCAGCTTGCCGTGCAGCCGCTCAAGCTCGGCAAGCGCCTCGTTTCCGCCATGCGCGGGATCGACGTCGAGAACCGCCAGTCCCGATGCAATACCGGTCACGACGGCGACGCCAGCATGCGGCCACTTCTCGTACCAACCTCGCACCTCATCCTTTTCCGGCTGGCGTTGCTGCAGATCGGCCCAGGATATCAGCGGTTGCTTGGCGCGCGGCACGACCGGCAGGGGAACCCAGCCAAGCTCCATGTATTTCAGTGCCGCGATCAGCGCCGCAGGCCGATTTCGCCTATTGTTCGCCATGATCGCCTCGCGCCGTTGCCTTCGCCTCAGCCAGGGCATCAAGCACGTCCTGGTCTGTAAGTTGAGGGAAGTCGCGGTAGTGGAGCCCGACCGCCTGGAAGCCGGCGGGTGTTTCCAGGCAGACGATGTCATCAACCTCCCGACGCACGACGTCGAGAACGTCGACGGCGGAAACGGGAACGGCAACCACGATCCTGTCCGGATGACGCAGTCGCAGACCCTTGATCGCCGCGCGCATGGTGGCGCCGGTTGCGAGGCCATCGTCGATGATGATCGCGATCTTGCGCTTGATGTCCCTGTCCGGCCGGTCGCCGAGATAAAGGTGACGCCGCCGTTTGATCTCCTCCAGTTCCCGCTCGCAGCAGGCCAGGAAATCGTCCTCCGAGATCCCGTTGGCGGCAATCACGCCCTCGTTGCGGATAACAGCCGGCGTCTTTCCGTCGATGACGGCTCCCATTGCCAGTTCAGGGTAAAAGGGAAGCCCGACCTTGCGCACCAGCGCCAGTTCGAGCGGCGCCCTGAGAACCTTGGCGACCTCCAGGGCAACCGGCAATCCGCCACGGGGCAGGGCAAAGACGACCACGGGAAGACCGGCGTAGTCCCGCAATGCCTCCGCGAGCCTTTTTCCCGCTTCACTGCGATTGAGAAACGGCATGGAATGCCTCCTGGCTCTTCTCCGACCTCACCCAGAAGATACTTTATGTCAGCCCTGCTGAGGATGTCACGTTAACTTGAATTGGATGCACGTGAGACGTTCGGCCTTGGGGATTGATCTCAGGCCATGGATCCGGTCGCAGCTTTTCACTCTGCGATCGCCTGGATGCGGTGAACGCGGTTTTGGAATGCGGAGCGTTTTGTGCGGGGTGGGACGCAAAGGTTACGGACAGCGGAGAAAACCGAGACGAAGCGCCGAAGGCCTCCCGGTGAACGGAGGCCTTGCATCACTCGCTCCCGTTTTCGCAGCGGCACATGAGAATTCTCGGCC
>NZ_JAMXLX010000013.1 GCF_024055605.1 Ciceribacter sichuanensis
CCGGCCTGATGCTCCTTCAGAATACCGATGATCTGCTCGTCGCTGAAACGGGAACGCTTCATTCTCTGTCTCCTTCTCCGGAGAACAGACTAACCTCAAACCGAGGACATTCCAGGGGAGCAGGTCAGTGGGGATGCCGCGCAGGACAAAGAGGTCAGAAAGCACGTCGATGACATCGACGGCCTTCAGCTTTCTCTCGACCCTTATGGCGATGCATTCCCGTGTGAACTCGTCGATCACATTGAGCATGCGGATTTTCCTGCCGTTGTGTGTGCGGTCCTCGACGAAGTCGTAGGACCAGACATGGTTCGGGTATTCCGGTCGAAGCCGGACGCATGAGCTGTCGTTCAACCACAGCCGACCGCGTTTGGGTTGCTTGTGCGGCACTTTCAGCCCCTCCTGTCGCCAGATACGCTCGACCCGTTTGACGTTCACGATCCAGCCAGCCTGGTGTAGCATCGCGGTGATGCGGCGATAGCCATAGCGGCCGTACTGGAGAGCGAGCGCCGTGATGTCAGCGGTCAACGCCTTCTCATCATCCAGGGGCCTGGCGATCTTGCGCTGCGTGGAACGATGCTGTCCGAGAACCCGACATGCCCGTCTCTCGGACACGCCCAGTTCCTCAATGACATGATCCACGCAAGCGCGGCGACGGGTGGGGCTCAGAAGTTTCCCTTGGCGGCCTCGGCCAGGATCATCTTGTCCAAAGTGAGATCGGAAACAGCACGCCGCAGCCGGGCATTCTCTGCCTCAAGTTCCTTCAAGCGCTTAACCTGATCGCCCTTCAGGCCGCCGTATTCGGCTCGCCAGCGATAGTATGTAACTTCCGTCACGCCTATCGACCGGATTGCCTCCGACATCGACTTGCCCTGTGCATTCAGCACGTCAACCTGACGGAGCTTGGTGACGATCTCTTCTGCCTTGTGTCTTTTCCCTGCCATTTCAATGTCCTTCCTCGGCTCATAAGCCATACTTCAAGAAGGATCACTTTTCAGGGGCAGACCAAAATCCGTGCTCACCGGATTGTGGTCCGAGATCAACGGTGCGGCTGACCTGCGACTGAACTTTCATCCGGCGGCGATTAGAGCCTCGGATGAAAGTTCAGTCGCAGGTCAGCATCAGTCGGATACAGAGACCAATTGCCGCGCTGGCAGGAGACGTCCTATCAGCATGATGAGGCCTTCGGTCGCTACAGCCATATCCGCGTGGCAAGACGCTCGGCGGCTGCTCCTCGATCAACGGCATGATCTACGTGCGCGGGGATGAACGCAGATTTCCGCGTTTTCCTCATGAGGCCACCAGTGATCAGTTCTTTTCCGAAGAGCAGTTCGAAGCCTATCGGGCGCTCGGGTTTCATGCGGTGGATCGGGCTCTTACACACGCAGATGAGACCGTCCCTTGGAGAACTCTTATGGATCGACTCCTATTCGATCTCGCAAAGAAATGAGCGCTGCGAAGGCCGCAGCGTAAGGGTTCAAATACCCCTAGAACGTGTTTTATTCGATGCGACATGTATTGCATTCCGTGTAAGTATGCGTATTCTGCATCATTAGAAAAACTCCGGATTATAGCTGGTTACCCAAGCAATGTTGTGTACTTGTAACCAAGTACGCTCGCGAGTTACGAGCTAATGGCGTCCGCGTAACAAAAGACGTTCTCTTCCTATCCAATTATTTGTGTGGCATCGCATACAGAGCATGGTGATGGGAGAATCGTAAGATCGCCATCTGAAGCTCCATGGAAATAAACAGACCACTTTCACCGCTGTGATCATCAGCGATGCAGTGCTTCAAGACAATTTTTGGGGGAATACAGATGTCCTATCGAGATGACTTCTCGAATGCGGCTGGTTGGTCTGCGGCCGATGTCAGCATTCGACTTAACAACAGCGCTGGGCGTGGATTTTTGTCCTTTCTCAAGCAGAGCGGCGTCGACACGCTCATCCGGTACTATGCAAGTTCAGCCCGTCCGAAAACGATCACCGCCGAAGAGGCGAAGTTCCTTTCTAAGGAAGGATTTGGCATTCTGCCGGTCTTTCAGGACAGCAGCCGCGATATTTCCAACTTTACGCGTCAGGCTGGAAAGGCAAACGCAAAAAGCGCCATGGATTTCGCCAAGCGCGTTGGTCAGCCAAAGGGCAGGGGCAGCACCATCCTCTTTGCGGTTGATGCTGACTACAGCACTGCTGAAATCGACGGCCCGATCGTCGACTATTTCACTGCGGTCAAAAACGAGATTGATGGCGCCTTCGCGATTGGTGCGTATGGAAGCGGAGCAGTCCTTTCCAAACTTGTAGCTGAAAGGCTGATCACAGTTCCCTGGATGTCAATGTCTCGGCTCTTTCTGGGAACCGAGCAATATTTCTACTCGAATCGTTGGTCGATGCGTCAGATCCCGCCCGAGGTGACGCACCAGGCTTCTGGTGTCGGCTACGACCGTAATGTCGTGAGGGTTCGGCGCGAAGAACTGGGTGTGTTTCAGGTGGATGAAGCCGGGGAGGGCCTTCTGGCTTGGGACACTGATATTGATGCAACGTTGGGCGGTCACATGGATGCGGCTGCAATCGAGCATGCCATCGGTCCTCAGAAACGGGTCACGACGGAAGGTCTACGTCTTCGAACCTCTCCAAACGGCGAGATTATTCGCGACCTGACGATCGGCGAAAACGTTACGGACCTTGGCGAAGCCTCTGAAGATGGTTGGCGTAAAATCAAGGCAGGGACAGACGAAGGCGTCGCGTTCGGGAAATATTTACGGTCCCCGGGACGCCCTGAGGTGGAGGCTCTTCTGACGGCCGCCATTGGCGAATGGGTGCGGTTTGAGAAAGGACGGGCCAACGAGGCATCGGATCCCTTCTATAAATACGTCCGCGAAATGTGGGCAGCCATCGGTGAGCCATACGATGGCCGTAGCAAATATCCGAATGGCGAAGAAGTCCCTTGGTCTGCGGCATTTATCTCTTGGGTCGTCCGCAAAGCCGGACCTGCCTATGCGAATTTCCAGTTTGCGGCCAGCCACTCGGTCTTCGTCAATAATGCGATCAAGGCGCGTGTGACAGGCCGCCAGGACAAACCCTACTGGGGCTTTCGCATCACCGAGGAAAAGCCGGAGTTGGGAGACATCATCCAGCGGAATCGTAGCGGGCGGACGTTCAGCTACTCCTACGCGGAAAACCACGCGGAATACATCAGCCATTCCGACATCGTGGTGGAGGTCACGCCTGACGTGGTTCGAGTGATCGGCGGCAATGTCGGCGATACCGTGTCGTTCGGCGGCGAGATCCAGGAATATGAACTGGACGGCAACGGCTTCATCAAACCGGGGCAGAAAGTTATCGCGCTTTTGAAGAACCGCGCCGGCTTGATCGGATGACCAGGCAGACGTCGACGTCCATGAGGCCGTTGCTGTGGCCGACGCGGTGCGTGGTCGAGCGGCAAACACATGAATGCAGCAATCTGGTTCAATCAGGGGAAGTCGATGTTTGAACGACGTGTAGGTTTAGGGGTAGGTGTCATCATTGTCTTCTTCGTCATGTATCTCGTGATACGTGACAGGCCTTTCGACCCCTCCTTGTTTCTATTGGTCAGGATAATTCTGTCTTTCGCGATCGGAGCACTTGTCGCCACCGTGCCGGGTTTTCTCGGTGTTACGCTTAATGGTCCAGGCATTGCTATCCGCGCCGGGGGCGGTATCGCGGCATTTGCTCTGACTTTCTTCTTTTCTCCAGGGACCATAACCTCGCTGCAGCCGCCCGCTGGGCAACTGTCTATGGACCCCCTCAAGGTGATCGATTTCCGGACCTTGGCAGATCCGGGGAAAACCGAAGAAGAGCGCCGAGCCTCGCAGATGGCCGTGACATTTCCAGTCGTCTTCAGGAATTCAGTAGACCCTGCCAAAACTGTAACTGTTGAAGCCACGGACGTGGAATTTACGTTTGGGGGTGAGGTGTACAGCTACCATTGGCGTGACTTTGTGAAAATGCATGAAGAAAACTTTGGGAAATGGCTGGGCAAGGAAGATGACGCTGCTCCCTTCGCGTTGCCTGCCGGACAGGTTATCTACAAAGAGATTCTACATGTTCCCAAGTCTGCTGAAATCGCGACATGGGGGACCTTCATCGACGCCGTCAACCGCATCAAACCAAAAGAAATTGAGGTGACGTTTGAAGCCGATTCCAACTCGGGGACGATAAGATCTGTTTGCCGTGCACAGATGGCGGCTAGGGTGAAGGAAATTGGCGATTTTATCGCAACATCAAAGACAATACCCGGCCGGATAACCACATTGTGCGGGGTGCTTTAAATGCGAAAGCTCTTCTATTTAAGTATCCTGCTGCTGATGATGACGGGAAGTGCCGTACACGCCGACGACAAGGAGAATGTCTTCAAAACGTTCCCAGGATTGGCAGAATTTTATAAAAAGCATCAGTCGTCGGAAAGCATCACGATACTTGCGTGTCCGCCGGGTGTCGCAAAAAAAGATTTCGCTAGCAACACCACGCCGTGTGGCCCCACCGGCACGCCGACCGTTCCAATCGGAGGTGGGACCCCGGTTTCGCCCTGTTCCGCTGCGGGTGCCTGTGGCCCCGGGGTAGGCTTCGAAGGCGGCCTCGAGAAGCCTTCGTTGGAATTGTGGAGAATGGACGCAGTTCCCTCTCAATAACGATGCTGACGGGATATGAACGCCCGCGCGCGATTGCTAAATCGTTCTTCATTTTTCAGGGAGACGGCGTGACCTATTGCAATCGCAAGGTCTGCAAAAGCTGCACGCTACGCCCTGCCTGCACTGCTAAAACCTATCGGGGGATCATCCGGCTTGAGAATGAAGCCGTACTCGACCGTATGGCGGCGCGGCTCACCGCTCGACCCGAGGTGCTCGACCGGCGGCGTGAGAGTGTCGAGCACCCGTTCGGCACCATCAAACAATGGATGAATCAGGGAGCGTTTCTGATGCGCCGACTGGCAAACGTTCGAGGGGCGTTCAGCCTGACCGCGCTCGCCTACAACATCAAAAGAGCTATCACCATCATCGGCGTTCCGAGCCTGATTGCGGCTGCCAGGGCGTGAGATGACCACTTCTCGTCGAAAACGCGACCCTGCCGCGCTCCATAGGCCTGAGATCCCTTCTGATGGCTTGTTGCCTACGATCAGCGATGAACAGAAGCAGAGTGTCCGCAACGATCTCGCGACGGGCATGAGCGTTTCGGCGATAGCAAGGAAATTCGCGACCAGCCGGCAGACCATCATGCGCCTCCCCGACGAAGGTTCACGATCGGTTCGGCCTTAGCGTGTCTGGGGGAACAGTTCTTGTTCTGACCCCTGAACACTCAGAGACGCAAATAATAGTGTTGAACTCTCCCTATGGTTGATGATTATATGCCGCGACATCAGAGATCGGCTGTGAAGTCAGCCTGAAGTTTCATCCGGTGATTTTGCAGCTGGGGGGCTGAGACGTGGCTGATATCGCAGGTTTGCTTGTCAAGGTAGCTGGGGATGGTACTGCGTTCACGGCGAACAAACGAACTCTCGGAGTAAAAGCCGGTTCGGTCGAACCGATCTTGAGCATGCCTCCCCAGCCGGCCGCTGGTATGGCGGCCCAGGCGGGGCAAGGTGCCACGTGGCTAAAGCTCGGTGCAGATTTCAGGAACTCGCAGAATCCATGGGATGATGCCCATGCCGTCGTCGATCGCGGTTCGGCCTTTGCCGTCGCAGGCGGAGCGCAGATGCTGGCCATCGAACCCGATCTGGTCCAGCAGTGGGACTACAAAGACGCGAATGGCGACCGCGGCATGGCGGCGAGCGCCAGCCCTGTCTGCGTTTTCGACGATCAGGACGACAGCGGCCGAAAGGCGGTCAAAAAGGGAGTAGTCGCCTGGAATGCCGGCGCAGCCTTCAGCCAGTTCGACGCGGCGCGCCATAAGGTTGGCAACAAGCAGGAAAGGATCATCGTTGCTCACCTCGACACGGGCTTTGATCCGAAACATCAGACCCGGCCCGTGGGGATCGTAGATAAAGCGCTCTGGCGTAATTTCGTCGATGACGGCCACGGCCCAAACGATGCGATTGATCATGCGCCCGCCGGGACGTTGAGCAATCGCGGGCACGGTACCGGAACACTCAGCCTGCTGGCGGGTAACAGGCTGGATGGCACCTCACCGGGCTGGCCGGGCTTTTCCGACTATGTCGGCGGCGCTCCGCTCGTGCAAATCATTCCAGTGCGGGTGGCGAACTGGGTCGTGCGCTTCAGTACGTCGACACTCGTGCAGGGTTTCGACTATGCTCGCCAGCAGGGCGCCCATGTGCTTTCCATGAGCATGGGTGGAGTGTCCTCGGCAGCCCTCGTCGACGCTGTCAATCTTGCCTACGAGCACGGCGTGGTCATGGTCACCGCTGCAGGTAACAACTATGCTTATAGGCCGTCGCCGAAGAGCATCGTTTTCCCGGCCCGCTACCAGCGTGTTCTGGCGGCCTGCGGTGTGATGAGCGATGGTCGCTCCTATTCGGGCCTCGCATCCGGAACGATGCAGGGCAACTATGGTCCCGACAGCAAGATGGCAACGGCGTTGGGAGCCTTTACGCCGAACGTTCCCTGGGCAGAAATTGATTGCGGCAAGATTGTCGACATGGACGGCGCCGGCACCTCGGCCGCGACGCCACAGATTGCCGCCGCCGCCGCCTTGTGGCTGGCCGAACACTGGGACACGGTGAAGAACTATCCGGAGCCATGGATGCGCGTCGAGGCCGTTCGCCACGCGCTGTTCTCCCGAGCCCTGAAATCCACCGCCAAAATGAACGCGCAGGAAGTTCTGGAGAAAGTCGGCCAGGGCGTCCTGCGGGCGGAAGACGCGCTTGCCGTCTTGCCGCTGGCCGCGAACAAGCTGAAGAAACTGAAACTTGCGACCGATTCCTGGAGCTGGCTCAACCTCCTGATCGGTGGTGGCGTCAGTCTGGCGCCGGAAGGACCGCAAGCGCGGCAGAAACAGCGTATGCTCGCACTTGAGCTGACACAGATGGCGCAGCGTGTCGCTTCTGTCGATCAGGCGATCTCCGATCCAGATGCGGATCCGGCACAAATACCAGCCGCTGCCCGCAATCGTTATCTGGAGGCCGCCCTTGACGAGGGCAATCCCTCCAAGCCCCTGCGAGCTGTACTGGAGGCTGCTCTTGGCCGAGCCGCAGTGGCCACGGCGGCTGTTTCAGCTCCGCCTACGGCGCTGCCGATCGCACGCAAGCCTCGGGCGGTCTCCCCGCCGGCACGACGGCTACGCGTTTATGCGCTCGATCCGGCGGTCGGCAAGAAACTCGAATCGGTTGCAGTTCACCAGGCGACTCTTTCGGTACCGTGGGATGATGACCGGCCGGACGGGTCGCTCATGCCGGGTCCGGTCGGTGAGTACATCGAAGTGGTCGATGTCGATCCGGCTTCGAACCGTGTCTATGATCCCGTCGATCTCAACGACAAGCGTCTGCTTGCCCAAGATGGTCTTACTCCCTCGGAAGGCAACCCGCAATTCCACCAGCAGATGGTCTATGCCGTGGCCATGACGACGATCGGTCACTTTGAGCGGGCACTGGGGCGTCGAGCTCTCTGGGCACCGCGTTATGCCAGCTATATCGGGCGCGATGGCGACAGGAAGTCGAAGGGCTATGAAGTGCCGCGACTGCGCATCTATCCGCATGGGCTGCGCATGGAAAATGCCTATTACAGCCCGGACAAGAAAGCCTTGCTGTTTGGCTATTTTCCGGCCGATAGCGGCGGCGAGGACACCACCGCGCCGGGATCCATGGTCTTCTCCTGCTTATCCTTCGATATCATCGCCCATGAAACCTCGCATGCACTGCTCGATGGTCTGCATCGCCGTTTCCAGGAGGCTTCCAATCCGGACGTGCCTGCGTTTCACGAAGGGTTTGCCGATATCGTTGCGTTGTTCCAGCACTTCACCATGAAGGAACTTGTCAGCTTCGAAATCGCGCGAACGCGTGGCAATCTTTCGGCCGTTAATCTCCTGTCGGGTCTCGCCCTTCAGTTTGGGGAAGGGAGCGGTCGATCCGGCCCTCTGCGCGATTATGCCAAACCGAAGATGGCAGAGCTCGACTATGAAAAGACCTTTGAACCGCATGACAGAGGCTCGATCCTCGTCTTTGCGGTCTACGATGCCTTCCAGGCAATCGTCGCGCGGCGAACGGAAAGTCTCATACAGCTCGCGACAGGCGGCAGTGGCATCTTGCCAGCCGGTGCTTTGCATCCGGGGCTTGTCGAACGTCTGACGGACGACATCGTCAAGACTGCGCGCAGCATGCTCGACATGTGTATTCGAGCTCTAGATTATTGCCCCGCAGTCGATATTACGTTTGGTGAGTATCTCAGGGCCGTGATCACGGCTGATTTAGATGTCTTTCCAGAAGACACCTACAATTATCGTTTGGCCTTCATGGATTCCTTCCGGAAATGGAAACTGTTGCCGCGTGACGTGCGAACCGTTTCGGAGGAAACTTTGACGTGGGATACGCCAGCGGTTGCCACGCCATGGTTAGAAAATATCCTGAAAGGGATAGATCTCGGCTGGGATCGTAAGCTAACCCGATCAAAAATATTCGAATTCAACGAAAGCAACCGTTGGAAGATGTGGACGGGATTGAAGAGTGTTCTGCTGGAGAACCCGGCGATCCACGCACATTTCGGTTTGTTGCCCGACCTGCCGCGTTACCGGGACGACGGTACATTGCTCAAGAAACCCGATAACGGCGGCACGACGTTCGATGTCTATGGCGTGCGGCCAACGCGCCGCGTCGAGCCGGACGGATCGTTTCGCACCGAGGTGATCGTCACGATCCAGCAGCGTGTTCCACTGAGACCGGACGGAACGATGGCGATGGAAGGCGTGAATACTGGCGAGGAATTCCTCTGGTTTCGCGGAGGCGCCACGGTGATAATCGATCCGCGCAAGGGGCAGGAGGAAATCCGTTACGCAATCATCAAGAATACGGGAAGCGATGCGCGCCAGAAGCGGCAGGCGAAAGCGGCTAGAGCCCATTACATGTCGCCGCTGAGAGCTCTGTATTTCGGTGAAACTAAGTCCGAGCCGTTCGCGATGCTACACGCAGATCATGGGGGACACGACCATGGCTAAGGCACCCGCAAAGCCAAGAAAAAGGACATCGGCAGCCGCAAACGCGACAGCATCGGCGTCCGTGGTGAACAGCGCTCTTCCCGCGATCACCGTTCGCCACTACTGCCAGGGCATAGGTGACAGCCATCTCCTGACATTTCGCAAGTCCGACGGCTCCCTGTTTCGGATGCTGATAGACTGCGGTGTTCACACCTCTGTTACCGGCGGTGGAGATCTCATTCGGGATATCGCTGCCGATATAAAGAAGGAGACAGGCGGAAAGATCGACGTCCTGGTAGTGACGCACGAACACTGGGATCACGTTTCCGGTTTTACCAGTGCGGCGGAGGTCTTCGACAAAAACAAATTCGCCGTCGACGAAGTCTGGATGGCCTGGAGCGAGAACCCGAAGGATCCCGATGCTATCGCATTTGACAGGTTCAAGACCCAGGCCCTCGCTGCTCTGCAGGGCGCGAGCGCCAAATTGGACGCGGTCAAGGGCATGGACAGCTACCTGGGTGGCCTCCGTGATGGCTTGAATTCGGTGCTGGGGTTCCAATTCGGAGCTACGGGCGAGAAAGTTCGGGCCGCGCGGGACGCCGCCGCCGCGCTTTCGAAAAGGCAGCCGCCTGTCTACATGGGGCCGGAGACTGCGCCATTCTCGATCCCCGGCCTGCCGAACATTCGCATCTACGTGTTTGGCCCGCCACGTAGCAAGGACGCACTGAAGCTGGAGACCAAGGCGAGCGAGCAATATCCGCTGGCTGCCGACAGTGCCCCTCTATTCCTGAAGCCCTTGCGTGCCGCGCTGGATGCCAACAATGCTGATAGCGCCGCCTATCCTGCAGATTATGCGTGCCCTTTTGACCCGCATATCGGGACTCCGCTTTCAGAAATCCTGGCCGGGTCGGTGGACGGAGAGACATCCGATTTTGTTCGAAGGCATTACTCGGAAAGCTTACCGACGCCGGGTGCCAAGCCCAGGATCGATGATGAAACGGTGAGGGACCAGTCCTGGCGCCGGATTGATGCAGACTGGCTGGGCATTGCCGCTGACCTCGCCATGCAGCTCGATCGCGGTGTCAACAACACCAGCCTCGTGCTGGCATTCGAAATGATCGACAGCGGACGGGTCTTCCTGTTTCCTGGCGATGCCCAGATCGGAAACTGGTTGAGCTGGATGGATTCCAAGTGGACGGTCGATCAGGCCGAAGTACACGCAGCCGACCTGATGGCGCGCACGGTCTATCTCAAGGTTTCCCATCACGGCAGCGAAAACGCGACGCCGGACAAGAACGGACTTGGTCTGATGACCAATCCCGACCTTTCGGCATTCATCCCGACGAACAAGAACGATGCGGTGAAAGTCCGTTGGGGCGCGATGCCCTACGATGCCATCCTACAGGCCCTCACAACCAAAACCGGCGGCCGCGTTATCCGCGCTGACGACGCATGGCTGGCAACTGTCAATGGTAAGCCTGATTTCGCCTATCCTTCCGGATCTATTCTTGACGTCCGCAGTGCCGTCCGCGACCAGAAGCGCGAACCTGGCGGGCTTTGGGTCGAGGTTGATCTCGCTTAGGTTCCGGTGGGCTAGTGTCGGCTCAGACGTTGGGCCGTCACTGAAGGTCCTTGGCAGCCATCGCTCCGACCAATGTCGGACATAAAGGGAGTTGAAATGCCGACCGTGAAGGTTTTTGTGCGACCGAACTGGAACGACATCTGCCCGGTGCAGGCCGGGAGGACTTATGAACTGTCGGCAATGGGGACCTGGTGGGACTGGTTCGTCCCGTGTGGACCAGATGGTTATGAGGGGAAACTTCTCGAGCCCGTCGCACACCTGAAGCGGTCACCGTCTGATCGATGGTTCCGCCTTATGGGCGCAGTAGACCGCGCTGATGATAGTCTCTTTGCGATCGGCAGTCGTAAAACGTGGACGCCAACACGGGACGGCATGCTTTGTTGTGTGGTGAACGATATTCCTGCAATGCATTGGAATAACTGGGGTTCAATAACTTTGTCAGTCAGTATGGTCAGGCAATCCTGAGAGGCGGATTTGCCGCCGATCGTACAGAGGGAAGTAATCAAGCCGTGCTGGCTTTTCGCGGTGATCAGCGAGCCTAGGCCAAGGCCGGGTAAGATTTGGAGCAGAGCGCATTATGGCGTTTTAGCACCAGCAGTAAATCGAAGGTCTCCAGTTCCTCAGGCGGCAGCTCACGATCCTGCGTGGAGCACGGGTTTCGAGAGACTGCCCGCCAAGTAATTCAAAAAAGGGTATTTCATTAAGTGGTGAACCGGATGATTGCAATTCGCGACGATTAAGATAGCCATTGCGGGTATCGAAGTTCACATAACTCGGAATTATATGAAACGGTAACAGGCAATTGAGCGACTACGACAATCATGTGGTGTAAAATTTAGCAATCACTCTTTGTGTCAAAGAGTTTGGAAGCGATGGTTTGACTCCGTTCAATTCCAATCGTTCGTTGTCAATTTTTGTGGCGCGTCACTCCCGGGATGGCCTATAGGAACTGCGACCATCAGACTTGGCCTTGGTCCTTTCCTCGTCGCTCCAAGTCTCTATGCCTTGCAGCACCAGGGTTGATTTCACGCACCATGTTTGCCTGCAGGAAAAATAGTGACTACGACCGAGAGCTTATCGTCCGAAATCTATGCCATTGCCGACATTCATGGACGCGCCGACCTTCTTGAAGCCATGCTTGGCTACATCGCAGCTGCCTCGGATGATCATCAATCCAAGCCGGTCGTGATCTTTCTGGGCGACCTGATCGACCGCGGCCCTGACAGTCCGAAGGTACTTGATCAGGTTTGCTCGACACTCGACCTTTATCCAGGGTCCCGGCTGGTTCTTGGCAACCATGATTTTTACTTGCGTGAACTCCTTCGCGGCACTCATCACTGATGAGGACGCCGTCAACTGGTTGGACTGGGGAGGCGTCGCAACGGTGAGCGCCTACTCCAGTCGCCCGGTCCCTGATTTTGAGAACATCGCCGCCGATATCCGCCGCGTTTTCCCACGCCACGCGGAGTTGCTGGAAAACGCGCTGACATTCAAGGAGATCGGGCGCTTCTGTTTTGTTCATGCTGGAATACGCCCCGGCGTTCAACTCGCAAGGCAAACCGAATACGATTTGCGCTGGATCAGGGCGGGATTTCTCGATCATATCGACGGCTTCGGCCATGTCGTTTTGCACGGTCACACGATCACCAAGTCTCTGTGGCCCGAAGTCTACTCAAATCGCATAGCATTGGATACCGGAGCGTATCGAACCGGCAGGCTGAGCGCCGCGGTCGTCAGGCGTGATGCGCTTTCACACTTCGTATGCACCGAACTGACCGAGACCGGTGCGATCCACGTTGGTGAGTGGCAGCCCGATTAATGGAGAGGGGGACCAATTTCCATGGTTTCCAGAAAGCGCGTTGCGCCAGAAAATCTCAGAGAGATCAGAAGGCGCTTGGATCATGAAGACGTGCCAGTGGTTCAGATCCCTTCAAGAGCTTAAGCCTCCTCGCTATTTAAAGGCCCTCTGAGGCTACATCTCTGGGTTTGACCTCGTGGTCGTCGCAAAGGCTAATGGCAATGCCTTGGAGAGCCCCATAGTCGAGCCGCTCCCGAACGGTGACCATCGTCATCAGGTCCCATGAGAGATGATTGTCGAAGCGTGCGACATTCGGCCGGGCCACCCCGGTCATCAGGGCGTCGATCGTCGGCACGTCGCCCGCTGACCACCGCTCGAGGCATTGACTGGCGCCTTCGGGATCACAGTCCTGGAGTTCGAGGGAGTGCTGGTACTGCGCGGTCCGGAAATCACGCGAGAGGAAGGCGAGAGCGAGGGTGGTCAACTTCCTGGTCCCGATCCAGGGCAGAACCAGAGCACCATCGGCGTATGGCAGGATCGATCGCGTGGCCAGCCCAAGTTCACCAAAACACGCCCGGGCGCTGCCCAACATTTCCGCAGCGACGCGATCAATGTATGCGTACTGCTCGCTACTTTGGAGCACTCGTTTCATCTCCAGCACTATGCGATCGTGCAATCCACCGACATTCCCGCTGAAGCGCGGCGGCTTGCCGCCCCGGGTCGGTTTCACGGTTATGATCCGAGTGGCGTCGTCCACCTCGAGGACCTGCCAGCGCCGTCCGGCGAAAATCAGCGTCTCCCCCGACCTGATCGCCGATTCCAGCGGGTAGGTGCCCAGCGTTCTGGCGTCATGCATGATCCGGTATTCCCGCTCCGTCGAGAACACCGGGTAGAAGTCGTGCGCCTCGGTGATCCTTTCCCCGAACTCCCCGATCATCAGCAAGCCCTCGGTCGACTGTTCGATGAGCTTATTTTCTTCGGACGCCATACAGCGTAGAAGATCGGCGAATGTCGTGCGGTCCACCGACTTGAAGGGACCTCGGTCGCATAGCACTTTCCACGCGGTCTGCAGTGAAACTCCCCCATTCTGAAGTATTAGGGCGAGGACTTGGTGAAGGAGTGTCGAAAGGTGAACGCCTGTCGGCGCAGGCGGCTCGCACCAGCCGTCCTTGAGGCACTCGATCATGGCGATCGATTGGACAAGCCCGAGGTTCAGGCGCTCGAGCGGATGCTGTCCGCGGCCCGGATTTCGCTCGATGACGAACATCCGCATGACGGCCGGCCGTCCGGCCCTTCGTCCCGAACGGCCAAGGCGCTGCCTGAGTGACGACACTGAAAAGCCCGGCCCAATCTGGGCAACGGATTCCACGTCGCCGATATCGATGCCGAGTTCCAATGTCGTCGTCGCGACGGCCGTCGTAGGCCGCGGATCATCGCGGAGCCTAAGCTCGACATCCTCACGTTCTGCCTTGGAAAGGCTGCCGTGATGAGGGAAGAACTCGTTCGGGACCCGGTTCTCCTCGCACATAAGACGGAGCCGATCCGCGTAGAGCTCGACCCGTTCTCGAGACCCGCCGAACAAAAGGTTCCGGTGCCCGCGCAGGAAACGGAAGAGGTCGTTGGCTAGGCGCTCCGGGATGCCGTGCCGCTCGTCTGTCTCTGTACCGGGCGGCGTTTCCGCGACCTCTTCGCTGTCATCCTTGGAGATCTCTTCCTTATCGTAGTACCCTCGGATCTGTAATTTGAGCCCGTTCCCTTCGTCGTTCCCTTCGATGACCGCGACGTTCGCGCCGCCGGCAGGACGCAGCGCGTCGGCGGCCAGCCGCATATCACCAAGCGTCGCCGAAAGGCCGACGCGGTCGATCCGCTCCCGACCGCACTCGATCTCGATCCGATTGAGGATGGACTGAAGCTGCATGCCCCGCTCGGTCCCGATGAAGGCGTGGAGCTCGTCGATGACTATGGCCTCCAGCGAGGAGAACAGGAAGCGTACTTCCTTGCCCCGGCGGACGAGGAGCGCCTCCAGCGATTCCGGCGTGATCAGTACGACCCCGCTCGGGTTCTTACGCGCCCGCGACTTGGCGTCGGCCGACACGTCGCCGTGCCATTTATGCAGCGGGATGTCGCAGGCCCCGCAAAGCGGCTCGAGCCGACGGTACTGGTCGTTGATGAGCGCCTTGAGCGGGCTGACGTAGAGAATACGGAAGCCGTCCCGCCCTTGGCCGTCGAGGACGCGGGTCAACAGCGGCAGGATCGCGGCTTCAGTCTTTCCAGCAGCCGTGCGGGCGGATACGACGACGTCGCCGCCCGCGAGAACGGCAGGTATCGCCTTCTCCTGAACGTCCCTCAGCCGCTGCCACTTCTGTGCCCAGATCCAGCGCCGGATCGGTTGGCTGAGACGCTCAAAGGCGGAGGGTTGCAAGCTCGTCGTCCCCGTCGTCGGCGTCTGCAGAGATTTCCGCCTCGTCAGCGCCCTGGCGATCCTCGCTCACTTCGACACGGGTCAGCAGGTCGTTCCACCTGACGTCGGGATTCTGCGCGAGGATCGCAAGAAGGTCCACGAACGCCTTCACGGTGTTCCGAGGCGTGCGGAAGTAGGCGTCGCCGATGGTGTTCGAGCAGTGCTCCATGAAGGCGACGAGTGCCTCGTCCGGGACCAGATGTTTCTCCGGGTCACCGCCCGCAAATACGTCGCGGAGCCTTTCCAGCAGGTGGAAGAGTTCTTCCGGGGTGAGGCTCGGCAGGTTGATGACAGGCCCCGAATAGTCGGCGAGACCGTTCACAGCAAAGCTGTTTTCGGCAAGCCTGCTCTGCAGCGCTTCGTAGGAGTAGAGACCCCGGCGGGTGTCGAGCAGGAACTCCGGCGTTCCGCCGAGGATGAAGCCGATGCCTTCGGTAGTCCCCTGGAGCACGTCGTTCAGGATGCGGAGGATCTGCTCATAGTTCTGCTTCCGAGCCTGGGCGCTTTGCAGCTTGTAGAGATTTACCAGTTCATCGAGGCAGACGATCATCCCGCCGAACCCGGCGACGCGGACGAACCCCGCCAGAAGTCGCAGGCCGTCGTAGAAGGACGCGTCGTCGAGGATTGTCCTGACACCGAGATCCTGTCGCGCCTCTGTCTTGGTGGTGTATTCGCCGCGGAGCCAGCGGAGGGCGGCGTCCTGAAGGGTGCTGTTGCCGTCTTCGTATCCGCGGGCGTAAGCGGCGACCACGGTCGCGAAGTCGTAACCCGCCGCCATCTCGCGGATGTCACCGAGGCCGTCCTTGACCGCCGTCTCGATCGGCACGCCCGTCGCACCCGCTTTCTCGGTCGCCTTCTGGATATAGCTTTCGAGAATGTTGCGCAGAGCGCCGCCGTCGGGCGCAGTGCGGGTGGAAAGGCTTCGCGCCAGCTCGGCATAGAGCGAGCGGGCCTGGCCATTGGTCGCGTGGATGCGTCGGTCGGGTGACAAGTCGGCCTGGCAGACAGCCAGCTTGCTCTGGAGGGCGATCTGTCGGACGAGGAATAGGAAGAACGTCTTGCCAGCCCCGTATGCGCCGATCACGAAACGTATGCTCGATCCGCCTTCGCCCACCCGGCGTATGTCACGAATGAGCGCGTCGATCTCGCGCTGACGTCCGACCTGGATGTGCTGTAGGCCGAGCCTCGGGACGACACCCGCCCGGAGCGCGCTGATGATTGTGTCGCGGTCACGCGGCTTGATGGCGGGTGGCTTGGTGGTCATGCGGGCATGCCTTCTTTGATAGCTGATGGGCTTGTCGGAGGTGTGGGAAGCAGATGGCTGTTGATGTCCAGTTCATCGTCGCCTTCGATCATGAGTTCGTCGAAACGGTCGAGCGCCCAGTCGTTGATTGCTTCCTTCGCCGCGCCAGGCATCAGGGAAGCGTCTCGGGCCAGATGTTCGAAATCGTCTTTCGACCAGCTTGCGCGCTGAAGGATTTCCGACAGGAAAGCCCCGTATCGCTGTTCGAGGCCTTCGAAGAGCTCGCTTTGCGTGGCTTCTACCGGGGTCTCGAGGACCACAGCGACGGCTTCTTCCTTTTCGTCGACGAAAATGTCGGCGAGGACGTTCGAGGTAACCCGTGTTGCCGAGCGGATGCTCTGAAGTCTCGAAAGGTCGATGCGTGTCGGTGAAGGGGAAGGCGCGATTTTCGAGGAGGGGGCGGAAGGCGCCGATGTGGGCCCGGCTGTGTGCGTCGCGCTGTTTCCCGCGTGAAGACGCTCGTAGAGAGACTTCTGGTCGATCCCCATCCTTTTGAAGATCGCCTCGAGTTTCCTGACCTCGTCGGCGTGCAGGTCGCCGTCGGCGGAAGCGAGCGCGACCAGTTCGGCGGCGACAGCGTCCCGGGCGCGTTCGGGGACGTCTTTCAGACGTTTGAGCCAGTCATCTAGGCGCGCGGGGTCCTTTTCGTTCAGCCGGATTTCTGCTTCCAACCTCCGCTTTTCATCTCCGGACAGGTCTGTGGAGGTCGCAATCCGGTCAAGAAGCGCCTTTCGCTCCAGTTCGTGGAAATCGCCGTCGGCATGTCCGACGACCATGCCCAGCATCGTCGAGAGCTGTTGGGTACGGTAGGCGTCGGTTGCCACCGCGGGGAGGGGGGCCGAGATCGGAAACAGGATCGCCGTGTCATCACCTGCCGACGTCTTCACGGCAAACGCCGGATCGAAGGTCGCGCCGATTCCGAAACCGGAAAGGGTCTGGCTTAGATCGCGGAGCTTGGCCTTGCCGGGGATGGGGCCCATCTCAATGCCTATCTGCTCGGCGAGACGGTCAATACGTGTTTCGGAGGATTGGTCGGCGAGACGTCGGAGGCCCGCCAGGGGATCGCCCGGCAAACTCGCGGCGGCCGTTATCCGCAGAGCCTCGGGGAGCTTGGATATGGCGAGCAAATTCGGCTGCAGACCGGGGAGACGTCCAAGAGTGCGGCTGTAATCATCGAGCTGCTCCATGCAGTCGTTGAAGACCCGTCGCGCTATCCGGATCGGTTCTTCCCGGTCGGTGATGTCCGGAATGTCTCCGCCGAGGACCTTGATTTCGAGATTGAAGCTTCCGCTGCAGGCCTGGTACTGCTTCTTGAGCTTCTTTGTCCGTCCGGCCCTCGACCGGTAGCCCGCCGGATAGAGCTTCGCGAATTCCAGAAGGTAGAGTTCCCGCAACAGGGAGGGAACGCGCTTGGCAGGCGTGCGGACGCTGGTCTCCGGATGGGTCAGCGCGAACCGAAGCATGAGATCAGCCTCGATCGGGCGTTCGTCCCGGACCCGGATACCGAGGGCGATCTTGACCGCAGCGGGGACCTCATAGCCGTTAGGTTCGACCCTGGCGAGAAACTGGGCGGAGGGCTCACCGCTCCTGAGCTCGGCTGCGGTCAGTAACTCCGTGGCATAACGGTTGAAGGAGCCGTTATGGCCGTAAACATCGAGAAGTCGTCTAACCTCCGCCAGCACGGCGGCTGTATCGGACGCATCGACGTCGAGGAGCAGCCGCCGTTCGAGGCCGTAGAAGTAGAGGAAGACGTAACCGATGTAGTCGTCTGGATTCGACCTGCCGCCTGCCAACCATTCCAGATAGGACCTTCTGGCTTCCGGGGACATCCCGCCATATGATGGCCAGTATCCCATGGACACACCCGCCGGATCGCGGCCTCTTCCCACGGTTAGCGCCGGATTGACCAGACAGTTCTCATTTTCGTTCAGCCTTCCCTGCTTACCGAGGAAGCCGCCAAGGTAGAACATGCCGCCCGAGATCGCGACGGAAGCGACGGTGACGGACTTCCCCGGCGATATCCACTCGGCTCCGGCCGTTCTAGTGGCAGAGGCCTCTGTCTTAGGGGGAGGGGATACTACCTTTGCTCGATGGAAGTTCAGCAGGGTGCCCGTCTGGGAGGGTATCGGCGGGTGGATCACGCCAGTCTTCTGCCCCCGCTCGGTAATATAGGTCAGGTCGTCATTTTCGCCATCGGACAGGGATTTCGGTTTGGAGGCGTTAGCCTTGATCCAGTCGGTGACGTTCCTGTTGTGCGCGTCCATCGACGCCGCCCGGTCCCGAGACGGGGAGGCGGTTCGTGTGGTCGTCGACTGCTCCGTTAGAACCCGGAAAGCGTCCTTGTCCCATATCAGCTCTCCCGTGGTGTCGCTGTCAGTAGCCGTGGGCATGCCGTTGGCGCTAGCGGCCTGCCGCTTTCGCTTCCGTCTCCTCCAGAACAGTACGACACCGCCGACGGCCAGACCGACAAACGCCAAGCTCCAGGACGCGTTCTCGCCATCGGACGGAGCCGCCGATGACCGGGGAGCGACGGCATCACCCGAACTTTCGGTCGTCAGCGGGACGCTGTCGGCCTGCCGCGTACTCTGAGGCTGCTGCGAAGGCGTGGCGGTTTCGACGGCCTTTACTTCGGCGGTGGGTTCGATAGTGCTGGAAGCGGAGCCGCCAATAGGACCTAGCGGTTTGGTTTCGACTTCCGGGACCTTTGTCAATGGCGTTACGTTTTCCGACGCCGAGCCAGTAACAGCGGGCTTTTGATCTTTTATCGCCGGAGGCGTCGGAAAAAGGCGGTCGATTGTCGCCTGGTCCGCCGCGCCGGTGGGCGGTAGGCCGTTTGCCGTCTGATACGCCTGCAATGCCGCGATCGACCTCTTGCCCCATATGCCATCGGCGACACCCGGCTTGAAGCCCTTGTCAACCAAAGCTTCCTGGATATCACGAATCGACCGCTCGGCTGCCTGGACCGAGGCGGCGGTCAGCAGGCTTAGCAAACCCGCAGCAATAACCAGAACAACAATCGGCCGGAACTTCACGAAAACCTCACCCCGAAGTGGATATCTACTATACACGGGGAGCTTGCATGGCCAAGAGCTTGTTTACATTCGCGGTCTTGAGATCATGTATTCGATCCTCAACCGACCTCTCCGTGGAAGGACTCCCACCGCTGCCGTAACTGCATCCGGCCAGATATCCGGTGTGGAGCCACGCTTTAAAGCCTTTTTGACCACCGGGATTCCCACAATGCCTTGGGCGGTCTGTAAACCGATCGCCGCGACGACTTCCCCATTTTTTCAAGGCTTCTGCGATGAACCCGTGTTGCCCGGGGGAATTATTATGAACGAACAAGACACCAGCCACTGTGTCCCTCTTCCAATCACCTCAACCATTTCGCGAAAAATATTCCAAAACTCGGAATGAATGCAAGAACCGCTTGACTTTCGTTCTCCATATTCGCTTGTATCAAAAAATGCATTTTAAAAACGATTATCGGTAAAGTTGTCCATATTTTGAGTATGTAGGCAGGAATTTTGATGCGCCGGGCTTTCGCTGGGGTTGCCGTGTTTTCCGGCATAATGAATCTGCTCGGTCTGGCTGGACCAATGTTCATGCTGGAAGTCTACGACCGGGTGATTCCGAGTAGAAGCGGCGCGACGCTCGTCGCGCTCCTGCTGTTGGTTGCCGGTCTGTGTGCATTCGCGGGATTTCTCGATATCGTCCGCGGCCGCGCCCTGAGCCGGATCGCAGGGATATTCGATGCAAGGTTTTCGCATCGGGTTAGCACCATTATTGCCAGCGCTCCGTTGCGAATGCGCATCGCAGGCGATGTTCTCAAGCCGGCTCACGATGCCGAACAAATCAGAGCGTTCCTGACTGGCCCCGGTCCTTCAGCTCTTCTGGACCTTCCCTGGATGCCGATTTATCTGGCGATCAGTTTTTTTCTGCATCCATTGATCGGCAGTCTGGCGACGGGAACAATGGCCTTGCTGGTGGTCCTGACCTTTGCCTCGGATCTTCTCAATCGCCGGAACACAAGCGGTATTGTCGACGCGATGTCGAACCGAAACCGCTTCGGCGAAGCGATGGGCCAGAATGCTGAAGCGATCGCGGCAATGGGGATGCTTCCGGAAATCAACGTTCGCTGGAGTGAGGCGCATGGTCGTGTGGCGGAACTGCAGCGCAAGACAGGTGATACCGCCGCTTTCTTTGCCGGCCTTTCCAGAACCCTCCGCCAGATGGTGCAATCCGGTTCGCTGGCGCTTGGGGCATGGCTCGTCATCACGGGGGATATGACAGGCGGCAGCATTGTTGCCGCGTCCATCATCGTCGCTCGATCGCTGCAGCCAATCGAACAGATTATCGGCAACTGGCGCAACATGATTTCAGCACGGGCAGCATGGCGGCGACTTCAGCAGGTGCTTAAGCTCTTTCCGGAGGAAAGGGACCGCACCACTCTCCCCGTACCCTCCAGCAGTCTGACCGTCGAAGGATTGTCTATCGGACCACCCGGCGAACGCCAACGATTAACAGTCCATAATATCAACTTCCGTGCGAATGCTGGAGACGTGATCGGCATTGTTGGACCGAGTGCATCGGGAAAGTCTTCACTTGTACGCGCAATTACCGGCGTCTGGCCTTCATTGCGTGGACGTGTTTGCCTCGACGGAGCATCGCTCGACCAATGGCCGGCTCACGCGCGTGGACGGCACATCGGATACATGCCGCAAAGCTTCGACCTTTTCCCCGACACGATTGCCCAGAACATCGCCCGGCTGGACCGTGGCGCTCCCCATGAGGAGATCGTTGCGGCGGCACGGGCTGCCGGCGTCCATGACATGATCGTGTCTCTGCCCGATGGATACGAAACGCAGATCGGCGACGGCGGCGTCAATCTATCGGCGGGCCAGCGCCAACGTGTGGCACTCGCCCGCGCTCTTTATGGAAATCCGTTCCTTGTGGTTCTGGATGAACCGAATTCCAATCTCGACACCGAAGGAGACCGGGCCCTTGCCGATGCGGTTGCCAGTCTCAGGGAGCAAGGCAGGATCGTTATGATCGTCACCCATCGAAACAGCATCCTGTCCTCCGTCGACTTTCTGCTTGTGATGGAACGCGGTACCGTCAAGGCTTTTGGCCCAAGGGAGGTTGTGCTTTCCCGCCTTCGGGATCGCCCCTCCGACCGAATCAAGCCCGCGCGTTCTGCTGCCGCTCCCGAACTAACGGTCATCGACGGCGAGGGGCCTAGCCATGATCGCTGACGAACTGCCAATGCTTGCGAAATCCCTTCGCAGGAATCTTTTCGCCGGGGTGGCGGGGATCCTTGCGGTGTTCGGTGGCATCGGCAGTTGGGCCGCAACAGCCGAACTTTCGGGCGCGGTGATCTCATCAGGTGTCCTTGTCGTCGAGGGGAATACCAAGAAGGTTCAACATCCGGATGGCGGCATTATCGCTGAACTTCTGGTTCAGGAAGGGCAATTGGTAACCGTTGGCGAGACGGTTGTTCGGATGGACGATACTGCGATCCGCGCGAGCCTTCAGGCGGTAGAAAAGAATATCGCGCAGCTCCTCGCCAGACAGGCTCGGCTGGAGGCCGAGCGTGATGCAGTACCGATAGTGACCCTCTCCGAGGAACTGCGGAACCGCCTGGGTGCCGATAGCGTCAATGCAGTCATGGCCAGCGAGCGCCGGCTGTTCCTTGATCGCCGGGCCTCACGTGAAGGCCAGAAGGCACAACTGGCCGAGCAGATCCAGCAGTTGCAAGAACAGATCAGCGGCCTTGAGATCCAGCATCAGGCGAAAGCAGACGAGATCAGCCTGATCGAGAAGGAGTTGCGTGGAAAGCGGCAGTTGTATGAGATTGGTGCCATCACCCTAAACCAGGTCAACACGCTCGACCGTAGTGCCACACGACTTGTTGGCGAACGCGGTCAGGTGATTGCCTCTATCGCCATATCAAAAGGCAGGATCGCCGAGCTCGAGCTTCAGATCCTGCAAGTGGATCAGGATCTGCGGACGGAGGTGGCAGCCGAATTGCGCGATGTCGCCAATCAACTTGCCACGCTCGCCGAGGATGAGGTGAAAGCACGCCACCAACTGAGGCATTCGATAATCAATGCGCCAATTTCCGGTGCGGTGCACATGCTGTCGATCCACACGGTCGGCGGCGTGGTCACGGCGGCCGAGACCCTGATGGAGATCGTCCCGCAGGACACAACGCTATTGATCGAAGCCCGCGTGTCACCACAGGACATCGACCAGATCGCTATCGGTCAGCCCGCGACCCTGAGGCTGACAGCCTTCAATCGCAATACCACGCCGGAACTGACGGGTCAGGTCATCCGCGTCTCTGCTGATCTCGAAACTGATCAGAAGACCGGCGCCAGCTTCTTCCGTGTCGGAATAGCGATCACCGATGAGGCGCTTGCGCAGCTTCCGGGCGGCCTCTCGCTTGTCCCCGGCATGCCGGTTGAAACCTATATCGCGACGGGCACCCGCTCCGTCGCGTCCTATTTCCTGAAGCCGATCCGCGACCATGCGAACCGCGTCTTCAGGGAAGACTGAGCAATGACCATCAACCTTAACAGGAGAATGTGAAATGCCAACTTGGACTGGAACCACAGGTGACGACACGATCAGCAAGTCAACTGCCACAGTGTCGTGGACCCTCAATGGCGTTGCAGGGAACGATACGATCACCGGCGGCACGGTTGCCGACGTCCTCAACGGCGGCAGCGGTAACGACTACCTGAGCGGCAGCAATGGCGACGATTCCCTGAATGGTCAAGCCGGTGATGACAATCTGTATGGTGGAGCGGGCATAGATACACTCTACGGTGGGGATGGCAATGATTGGCTCTCCGGTGACGGGGATGTTGACTATCTCTATGGCGAAGCGGGTACCGACACCCTCGCTGGCGGCGACGGCGTCGACTACCTTTACGGCGGCACCGACAATGATACGATTTTCGGCCAAGCCGGAGCAGACCGCATTTATGGTGGCGCTGGAAACGATACACTCTGGGGGCAGGATGGAGCCGATCGGTTCTATTTCGAGGCCAATGGAGGTCAGGACATCATTAAGGATTTCGTGGATGGCACTGACCGCATATATGTCAGCACCACTTCAGGCCTCACCAGCACATGGAAAATCAGTGACTACGACAATGATGCCGATGGGACAGCGGAGTCGTCGTTGATAGAATTTATGGTCGGCACTACCGTCAGCACGTCCGTGATCGTCGAAAATGTTCAGTCTACCGCGCTGGACGCCTCTGATTTCTATTACGCATAATTTCTGACGAAGCAGCAGGCTCAAGTGGGCCTGCTGCATTCAAATCCAATAATCCTTCATAGGAAAGCAATTCAAAGTAGATGAAAACTGACCATTCCCGCGCAAGCTTTATCTCCTAGGTTTCGGCTGTTTTGAGAAGGAGAATGCAATGTCGGTGGGTATGGTCACGTCTAATTCATATCAAATGTACAAGAATTCGACCGGGAATACGCAGAATGCGAGTTCATCGGATCAATACGCTTCCAATAGTCAGCTTTTCGATACCTCAAGCGTCCAACAAGGCGAGAAGGAAACCTATCCAGGGTGGAACGTAACGTTCAACACCGAGGAAACAGAAACGTTCTACGGTATCACCGGGTACAACCTAAACCGATACCCTGATGGAAGCTATTATTTTTACGACGGCAACGGAAACGAACCAACCGGAGCAAAGCTCGAAATGTTGACTGCGGCGGCAGATTACATGACGCAGGCAAAGCAGGCATTGTTCGAACAGGAAGGCGCAGGCTGCAGCCTCAATTCGGACGATATAACGGGCGCCCTGCAAGGCATCGTCGCATCCTTTCAAGACGCAATGAATCCTTACAGCTTACACGAAGACGCTTTGGCAAACTTTTCTGCAGGAACCGATGTGACGAGCGATCTCTTAGAGACGCTGGACGCTATTTCTGCAAATTCAGCCGCAGCGACTGAATTGTCTGAAAGTGAGGCCTCAGAAAGTCCGAAGCACATCGCCCAAGTCTTGAAATATAGCACGAAAACTGGGACGACGCTGTCGCATTCAATCTGAATTGGTATGATCACGGAGTGTCACGGGGTGGCTAAGGAAGTTCCATCTCGGCCTCTTCTCACCTCATCAGTGATCGTACAGTCGCTTCTTAAGGGCATGCAGAATGGGGCGTTATTTAGCAGGTATCCAGCCTGCTTCTGCTTCCAGCCAGCGTACTGTTCGGTCTCGGAGATTGACTGGTCGGCGCGCGGATTTGAGGGCAGGCACTGCCGGGTGCTGCCTTAACGCCATTTGTGGAGCTCCATCAAGCTAGTCAGTCATCACGGGTGCGCATCTTTGCGGAAAACAGCCCGTTCGACATGAAGGATCACCTCAAGGCGCGCGGTTACCGCTGGTCGGATGGTTCCGATGGTCGCCCGAAATCCTGGTGGATGGAATTGCCGGAGGAGAGCCTCGAAGAGGAGCTGGGTTTCCTGAGGTCGGAGATCTATCGTTGGGAGGCGGATCCGCCGATCAAATACCTGACGGCCCTCGACCGGTTCAAGGCGGGTTCATAAGAGAGTACGGCCGGGTTTGGTGACCACGGCCGAATTAAGCGTGACGATCATGAACGGCTCGACTCTTGGGAACGTGCCCGGCGGCCGGTTGATCAGTGGAACCCGGACCCGAGGTTCATTTTCGCCGTCCGCTCTTCCGGCTTCGGTCGTTTCGGCCCGGATCTCGCAAGATCCTGCATCAGCGACATCATCGCCATCTCGAGACAATAGGTCGAAAACTCGAGATTCATCGTCTTGGCCCGCTGGCAGGCGTAAGACACCATCCGCCCTAGGGCGAGCAGATCTTCCTCATCGCCCGCCTCAGTTACCTCAAACACCCGCATATCGGCCTCTCGCAATGTGCGCCCGGACGCAGCACCATGCCGCGTACCAAGACTAGAACACACAGGGCGTCACGCGAGCGTCACACGGGTGTGACGTGATACAGAAGGGACTGAACGTTTAGGGATGCTTTGCGTCGCCGGCGGTAGCAGCCGCCTTGCCGAAACCTTCTTCCGCCTCCGCGAAAGCCTTGACCAGGGCAACGACCTGCCGACGGATATTCTGGTCCTTGATCTTGAAAAACGCCTGGTTCAGCGCAAACCCATCCTGCGACGTCAGGAAGGTCTGCAGTTCGCTGGCTTCGTTTTTCTGCTGCCCCTGAGGTGGTGATGCCGCCCCCGGTGCGCTCTGGAAAAAGAACGCGGCATCGACACCGAGGATCTTTGCGATTGCCTGAAGGCGCGAGGCTCCGACGCGATTGGTGCCCTTTTCATACTTCTGGACCTGCTGGAACGTGATCCCCAACTGATCGCCGAGGGCCGACTGACTGATGCTTAAAATCTTGCGGCGCAGCTTGATCTGCATGCCGACGTGAACGTCGATGGGATTGGGGTTTTTGGTCGACATGTCTATTCCTCATTCTGGCAACGCCTGGCGACGATATCCTCGTTGAGAATTTTATGAAAGTACAATCTATCGATGCAGGAGACTTCACTAAAGTGTTATGCTTTTCCGCGCGATGGGCATATCCGTAACCGGTGAGTTTCGTTGCCTGCTGATAACCTTGGACGCGCAACGGAGAGCACCATTGCGGCTTGCAAAACGGCTCCATTCGGGAACGGGAATGACATCGAAGCCCAGCTCTTCCCATATCCCTGCATTTGCCCGGTCATAATCTTCAAGCGGTTCCAGATCGCCGAACTGCGGTAGCCACATCAGCGGCTTCCGGCGCCCCGGGCGCAGTCCGTTCTCCACGAGGACGTTATTGTAGAGCCGCGGCAGGCGTTTTCCGCTATCTAATGCTATGGCGACAGGGATCGGGTTGCGAAGCACTGCGAAGCCCTGACGGATCAGATGGGTCACCGATGCATCCAGCTGCCGTCGCAGGTTTTCGAAGATACCGTTCGGCGGGCTTGCCGGTGCGTCGGGTTCGCCGACCAGCAGCAGCGGTCGGCCATCGCGTTCCAGGCCGGTCACCGAGACGAACTGATCGACATGAAAGCCCACCTGATGAAGGCGACCGGCGAACGGGAGAGATCCCGTGGCGTCTGTCGATGCCATCGGCGAGAGGCCCGCCACCTGATAGCCGAAGATCCTGATGGGACGATGATCCACCTCGGTGAGGATTGCCGGCCCTTGAAAACCCGCGGCATCCCCGGTTTGAAGGCCGTTCGTCTTCATGCTCGACCACCCGACCAGCCGGAAGTCCGGACCGACAAGCTGGTCGCCGCCGGCAAGATCGATTGCGACAGGGACGGTGGCGACGCCGATAGCATGCGCCAGATGACTGGCGACCACATCGTCCGGCCTCGACAATATCTCGACGGCGCCGGTGTCGTGCGTGCGCACGTGGAAGAAATCCTGGATCCAGGGGCTGGGAACGCCGCCGGTGTTACCGCCAACCGGGATCAGCGTCAGTGAACATCCGGACTTCAACCGGTCGAGCCATGTCTTAGCGGCAGGCAGCGCGTTTGAGCTTAAGACAACGAATGCCGTCACCTCTTGGGGAAGTGTGGCGATCAGATTGCCGATCGGCACCAGGAGGCCGTCGTTACGGTCGTACACGCTTTCGAGAAGAACATCAGGGATGGCGAAGGCGATCTGCTGGATGATACCGCCGCAGTCGGGCACCAGTGCTGGCTTTCGGCAGAGAGAGTGCATCGAGATCTCCTCTTTCAGCTCAGGCGGGCGGCGAGGTTTTGAAAGAAGATCGTATTCTGGAACGACCAGCCAACCGGCTGCAGTTCGGGCGGCGGATCATCTCTCAGTGTATCGAGCAATTCGAGAGCGTCAGCATGTTTGACCGACCTGGCATTCTCGGCGAGGGTTCGCGCCGTCTCGATCCCGAACCCCGCCTTTCTGGCAATGGATTTCCAGGTTCGCCCGGAAAAATGCAACGCACTTGCTGCCGCCATCAGGGATGCGGTATCGGCGGGCTCCATGCTGGCAGAAAGTCCCTGGATGGTTGCCTCGGCATCGACGAGAGCAATCGTTAGGGGCTGATATCCAAGTTCCCGAGGAGCATGGCTGACGGCGACGTCCGCATCCGATACCCTGTCTCCGGTCCGATAGGATCGGAAGATACCGCCGATGCCGATCATTCCGAAGGCCTCGCATTCGGCTGCCCGCAGCGCTCCCATGCTGGCCGCGCCGAATACGGCGACCCCGTGGGAGAGAGCATACAGGATCTCCTTGTGCCAGACCGCAACGCAATCTCCATAAAGCCCGTCGATGAGACCGATCCGTCGCGCGCCCTCGCGCGTTGCTGCCAGGATATCGCCGGCGACAGCCGGCGGCCGGATGGAGAAGTTGTAGCGGGGTGCGAGATCCAGGCCATAGGTCGAGGGACCGGTGAAGACAATTGTTTCCATCGATCTAGGGCTCCATGAACGCGTTGAGCGCGCTGGCGGAGAAGCGGCTTATCGATACAGTTGAAGACGAGGAGAGGCCGCTTGCGAGAACGCGCGCGACCTTGATGCCCGGTTCCCCGCTTTCAAGCGGGAATATGTATATGTCCTCCACCCCGCTTGCCAGGAGATGGGCTGCGAGGCGCTGCCAGTGTGCTGCGGATACGCCAGCCGAGATGAGCTCGCCCCCTTCGGGCATCATTGCCGGCAGCGTCTTTTCTTCTTCCCGAATGGATGCGGCGAGATTGCCGCAATAACGGGCGGGCGAAAGGTCATCGCGAGCGCCGCTGATATCGGTGAGCCGCGACTGCACCGCTTCAAGAAGAGCGACCGTTGCAGCCTCGAGGGGGTTGAGACGGCAGGCCACACCGGCAGCCGTCCGCATTCCCGGACCATCCTGCGCCACAAAATGCCTTTCGATGCTGGCCATGACGACCGGCACGCCGTTTCCGGTTGTCAGATCATGGAACTCTGCCCTCAGTTCCGCCTTGTCGAGGCGATCGATCAAACCATCCAGGGACGGGTCAATAGCAGGCGGAATGCTTACTCTGCGTGTCCTGACGGAGCGGGTGTCCATCGCATCGATCAGAAAACAGGCGTCGTGTTCTATGAGTTCGAGAAGCGCATGCAATATGGCGCGATCGCAATCGAAGCCGGCTGCAAGTCCGAGCGAACTCATGTGAAACGCCCGCCGGTCCCATGGGAAGCCTGCGCGGAAGTCGAGGCCTATGAGCTCGTAGGGTGCAAGCACGTCCTTTCCGGTTCGAACGGAAAAACCTCTCACCCAGGCCCGTTCCCGGTCCTGATCGAGGCAATCGACATCGACGCGGGAAAGCCGTTCCAGCGTAACCATGGGCGTGTGTCGCGCCGATATGGCTCTGACAGAGCCATATTCGCAGACATGACGTTGCGTATCTTCGGCGACGGCGCCCTCGATCGCTTCCATGATGGCCGACAGGCGTGCCTGCCTGATGGTGATGCCTTTGCCCTGGGAAACGGAAAGGCCTCGAGAATTGGGGCGAGTGGCAAACCAGACCGGAATACCGATCGTGTCCAGCCCGGTGATGTCGCCGACACGCGTGATTCCGAAACGCCTGAGCGTCTCGGGACCCGGTTCCGTCGGTTCGAGCGCTTCCGACCGGTCGGATCTGACGGTCTCCACGCCCTCGCCGTGAACTCCGAACGCCACTTAAGGAGCTGCGTTGGGCGTGTCGGACAGAATTGCTTCAAACAGATCACCGGCCGTTATTCCGCTCGGACCGACAGCACGCAATGCAGATTCGATCGGAAGCTGGATGACGCGGTTGAAATCCCACCCCGCATCGACCACTTCGCCGACCAGGGCGAAATCCGCCTCCGAAACCGTGGCTCCACCGGAAATCAGCGCCTCGATGCCCTGGATCTGGACTTCATCGAGCGCTGTGTCGGGCTTGCCGTCCTGGCTTGCCATCATGGCCTTGGCCTTCGCGGCAATCCGGGCGTAGCCGTCGACGCCTGGATGACTGGCCTCATAGGCGGTAATCACCTCGTGAGACACCGTTGCGGCGCGAAGCGGCGATGTCCTCAAAACGAGCACACCAAAACCCTTCTTGCCGATGACGTAGAACTGCGAATTCGTCATGGTAAAAACCCCCTATTTGATACCTGCTAATCGAAATGCCGTATAAAGTTTCTCGTTAGCCGCCGGATCCTTGTCTGGCGATACGCCACTGATCTCCCTGGCTGACAGGCCAGGATAGATCTCCTGCAGGCGGCGCGCATATCCTCGCGCCGCCTCCAGATTTCCATTGAGAGCATGACTTGCGGTCAGCACCCTCAACGCCGGTTCGTCGTTCTCCATCTTCGTGCAGAGATCCACCGCCGTCCGATAGTCGTCCCGCTTCAGCGCGATGCTGGCGCCCGCCCACCAGTAGATATCCGGAGCCAGCGGATTGAGATCGATCGCCTGCTGGAAGCGTTGCCATGCGAGGTCTTTTTCCCCGAAATGCGCAAGCGCATCCGCATGCTGGATCAGGAGATCGGCCGAGTTGGGCGCAAGTGCTTCCGCCTCGAAGAAACCTTGCGCCGATGTCTCGAAATCCCGCTGGTAAAGCGCGACGACTGCGCGCATCCAGTGGCCGATGCCGAGTGCCGGATCGATCTCGATCGCGGCTTCCGCTTCGGCCTTCGCCCGGTGCAGGAGATGCGGGTCATCACCGCCGAGCATAAGCCATTCAAGTTGAAGGGATTGCGCCGTACGCGCTCGCGCAACCGACATCTGAGGATCTATCTCGATTGCCTTGCGGAACTCCGAACGCGCCCTGCGCAGGAGCGGCAGATCGCATTTTCCCCGTAGCAGCTGCTGGCCTGACAGGAGGTGATGATAGGCGCCGCCATCATGTTGCCGGGCCGGCGCAAGCTGGAGCCGCTCGATCTGTTCGGCCAATGCGGCGGCTATCTGTTTCGACAGCATCCTGAAGGCGGAGTGGAGCTGGCGCTCCGCCAGGACTACCTCGAGCGACCAGACGATCTCGCCTGTCGCCTCCTCGATCATGGCAAATGACAGGCGCATGTTGTCGAACACGGTCGCCTTGACACAATAGTCTGCCCGTAGCGTTCGGTATAGCCCGCCCGACATGTCGCCTGCCGTCGCGAAACTGCTATAGGGAGAGATGACGGCAAATGTCCGGTAGCGAACCAGGCTGTTGGCGATATCCTCGACGAAAGCCTGGACGAAGGACGGGAAGCTACTTCCATCAATTCTGGTCGGGCGCAGGAATGCGACCCGGGGACGCCGGCAAGTTGCGCCCGCCGAGGATGCTGACGGAGACACTGCAATCGCTTCCACGCGTCCCTTCAGCCGGCGATGAAGCGCAAGCGTTTCGGCCTCCGGTGACCGTCCGTCCAGTTGCGTGTGCTGGGCCAGTCTGGCGAAAATCCGATCGCTGGCTGCGGGATCTCCCGCCCGCGCGAAAGCGTTCATGAAAAGCCGATAGGTCTCCTCCCTGTCCGGCTCGAGCTGCAAGGCATGATTGGCGATCGTCGCGATGTCCGCAGACTTCCCGGCGCCAAATCGTGTGACATCATCGAGCAGGCGGTTCATCGCACCGTGAAACTGGTCGTTCAGCCGGTTTCGTTGGGATAGCAGCCAGAAATCGAACTGTTCAGTTCCGGCTTCAACTGCTTGCAGGAGCTCACCGGTCACAGCGAGAAGGCCCTTCAGCCTGCTGTCGATATCCTCATCCTTAAGCGACGACAGGAACGCCTCGAGATCGGAGCGCCGTGTCGCTGGACCGACGGTCAGCCCTGCCATCGTCGAAACGACGAATGGTTCGCCGTCAATGGCGTGCTGTTGCAGCCTGAGCAGAAGCTGACGAAGATTTGCGGCCGCGCGCTTTTCCTCGGCATCTTCCCAAAGAAGGAACGCCGCCGCCTGGCGTGTCAGGAAGCGGGAGGGAGACAGGAGAAGCGCGGCAATAAGGACCAGGCCTTTAACGGGAAAAAATGTCCGATGCCCCGCTTCGCAGCGCGGCATGCCAAAGAGCCGGATCACTAAAGGTTCCGCGTCTTCAACCACGTCATCACCCCTTTGAGTCGCCATCTAACAACGGCATATGAGAAATTGAAAGTGGCATTGTAATACGATTTTGCGTTGCTTTGATGATTGCATCGTATAGGTTGTGTACGCAGGGGGAAGAAACACGGAAAGCGGGATCGGTCAGCCGCTGTTCGTCCGAGGAGCAAGAATGGACCATTTGCCGTTTCATAATTCATATTTGACGTTTTCATTTCAGGCAGAACCTTACCAGCGTGCCGATGACGTAGGTTATGCGATCAGCGAATTCATGTGGTTCAGGGGCCAGCCATTTTATCCAATCGGAGCACTGGCCGAGGCGAAAATCGCCCATCTCAGGTTGTCTGCGGGAAAATTTGATGCAGGCGATGAAGACAATCTCGATCTCGTGTTCAGGATGAGAGAGGCCGGTGGAGGGCACTACTTCGAAATCGTGCTGCGTTCGGACCGCGGTACCCGTTATGGCGGCTGGGCATGGGGAAGGGAACTCGAGGTTCTCGACGAGTTCGTAAACGGTTATCGCGTGCTGGTCGCAAGCTCCGGGATCTGCAGGCGGCGCTTCGAGTTCTGCTGCAACAAGAGCCGCTACCGATGCGTTGCGCCCGGTGCTCTCAGCAAGAGCAACTCGACGTTTGCGGTATCTCCATTAACTGATACGGGGCTCCTCGAAGCAGAAGTCAGATCAGTCTGATTTAGCTCCAGCGTCTTTATCTGCTCGCCCGTTGCCACTGGGTATCATGGACTTTACGGGATGAGCCTGTTGTCGTTGGCGGCGCGTGAGATCTGTTGCGATGGCAGAAACGGATAAACGAGAGACCAGTCATGCGTGGCCAACTCTTCAATCTGACCGGCAAGTGCGCCTTGTGGCAGGCTATTCCCAGGGGATCGGGTTTGCGCTTATGCGTGGCCTGGCTGACGCCGGGCGCGAGCAGCAGCGCAGCAAGAGCGGCCCTCGCCGAACCGGCCAGACGGATCATATGTTTGGGATACCGGATGGCAGCAAGAGCAATGGTTATCAGAAGCGTGGCCGTAAGCCTGGCCGGCGGACGGACTTCATGAACGATCCGCAGGTGATTGCGAAACGGCAGCGGGCCCTGGCCCGGATGGAAGCGGCCGAATGAATGGCGGTGGACATAGTCTCAAAGCTAAAGCCGAGGGGTGCGTCCCACCCGCCCTCGCTCCTCCCTTTCAATCCGGCCCACCCGGTCGGATCGGGGGCTAACCATCACAGCCAATGGCGCATCTCTAACTGGCCACCACCGTCGCAGCCCTATCCAGCTTTGACAAGTGGCGTAGCGGTCTCTGCAACAAAGGATCAGCCAATACAGCTCACTTTTGCTCGCCCATGAAAATGTCGGTTGTCTATCTGTTTCCCTGTTACCAACGCGTTTTCCCTGTTCTCTTGTTAAGGGAAAGAACTGCTAATTTGCTGAATAGGTAGCGGAATTCGGATCTGCAGAAGCCGAGCTTTCTCGGCTATATCGATTTTTCGCTGCATTCGTTCAGAGAACAGGGTATTGGCCTTGAGAACCGTTCGCTCCTGTCTGCAAGCAGCACCATTTTCCTGACTATATTATGCAAAAAATTCTGGAATTTCAGAAGTCTGGCCTGATTGTCAGTTCACTCAGCGCGAGTGCGAGGTATCTCGGGCGTCTTCCTTCCTAATTCCGCGCGAGTCGGCTAATTCTCGTGCATGGATCTCGGTGCGCTTCATAATTCGCAAGGCTCGCTTTCGACCGGTGCTGCCCGGTCGGATGGGCGGCTGGTGCGTGTCGTGGTGCCGCTCGCGGTCATGTATAATGGTCTTCTTGCCCTCATCAACGCGCATGTCATGCCGCTCGGCTTTGCTCATGTGGCGCTTGTCGAGATCGGGCTTCTGTTCGTCTCGCTGATGTATCTGCTCTATCGCGGCCTTTCGCAGGAATCCCTGCCGGTCGTCGTGCTGGTCGGCTTCTTCGCGATCGTGATGGCCTATACTTCGGTGGCGAACGGCATGCTGTTCGTCGATTTTTTCCGCAACGTGCTGATCATCGCGGTCTTCTGCCAACTTGGTGCGATGACGGACGGGCGCACCGTCGAATTTGTCTTTCGTATCTGTTGTATCTGCGTGCTGTCGGTGCTGCTGGTGGAGATCTTCTTCACCAAGGTCTATGAGGATCTTCTCTATCCGGCGCTGTATTTCACCAACACCCGCGGTCTTGAGCAGATTTCCTTTGGTGGCTCCAAGATTTTCCAGAACGCCATCAACATTCCCGGCCGCTTTTCCTTCGGCCTCAGCGACCACCGTACGGCTTCGCTCTTTCTCGAACAGGTGTCGCTGGCCAATTTCTCCGGTGTGCTGGATGTCTATCTGGTCAGCCGATTCAGCCGGATCAAGCGGTTCGACCGCATCCTCATGGTGTCGACGGTCATCCTCATCCTGCTGACCAACGACTCCCGCAGCATGCTGGCCTTTTCAATGATCGGCCTCGGGGGGTATTTCATTTTCCCGAAGCTCAGCAACGTGCTCCGTCCCCTGGTCATGCCGATCGTCCTCTGCGCTGGTGCGATTGTCTTTCTGATACGGCCGGATGCGAGCGGCGATACGCTGGACGGCCGTATCGTCCTGACCATGAAGGGTTTCCTCAATCTCGATTTCGTCGAACTGCTGGCGCTGAATGTTCGCGTCATCGGCAATTTCGCCGATAGCGGCTACATCTATGTCATCAATGCCGGAACGGTTTTCGGCCTCATCGCCTTCTGGCTCTTCGTGACCTTCTATCCGGGCGGGCAGAGCGACGACCAGAAACGTTGCGCCTTTGCGCTCGGGACCTTCATCTTCCTCAACATGATGATCGGCGGCACCGCGATCTTCTCGATCAAGGTCGGCGCACTGATCTGGCTTCTCGTCGGCTATATGAAATTTTCCGAGGGTGAGGGGAAATTAACTGCGTTGCCCGATCATCAACGACAATAGCTGTAGCATTGGGCTATAGCTCCGTTGACGTATTGCGTTTTCAGGCAACGAACAGACAGATCCCATGTGTGTACAACTGCAATATATAAGAGCGATTGCGGCTCTTCTTGTCGTTTACTTTCACGCGATTCTGCAATTGCAGAAACTCAACCCGGATGCCTGGCTGAACCCTTATCTGTTCGGCAAGAGCGGGGTTGACCTGTTCTTCGTCCTGAGCGGTTTCGTCATGTGGATCACCACGTCGGACAAGCCGTTGACCGTTGCTGACTTCTGGTGGAAGCGCGTTCGCCGCATCGTGCCGCTCTATTGGGCTGTTACTCTGCTTGCCGCCGGGGTCTCGCTTATCATTCCGCAGATGCTGAAGTCGACCCAGTTCGACCTGCCGCATATCCTGGCGTCTCTCGCCTTCCTGCCGTGGATCAACCCGTCGGATCCGGATCATTACATGATCGCACCGCTGATCGTTCCCGGCTGGACGCTGAACTACGAGATGTATTTCTATCTGCTGTTCGGCCTCTGCCTCGTTGTGCCGGTGCGCCACAGGATCGCCGCTCTCGTCGCGCTGATCGGCAGCATCTTCCTGCTCTGCAATCTTGCTCCGGTGAACACCGCCACCCGCTTCTACGGGGATTCGGTGATCTTCGAATTCGTCGCCGGTGTCCTCCTCGGACAGATCTACAAGAAGGGCGTTTCCATGCCGGGTCCGGTCGTCGCGGCCATGGTCGCGATCGGCTTTGCGGCTTTGATGTTCAACGATTATCTCGAGATCGACCTGCCGCGCGTGTTCACCATCGGCATTCCGGCCGTGGTCATCATCTTCTTCGCAACGTCGATCCGCATCCCCGATACCAAGTCCTGGCGCTGGCTGCGCATTCTCGGTGACGCCTCCTATTCGATCTATCTGACTCATATCTTCACGCTGGCCGGCTCGCGCATGATCTACCCCCATGCAATCTCCATCCTGCACAGCGACACGCTGTTCGTTGTGTTGATGATGGTGATTTCGACGCTCGCCGGCATCGCCAGCTATTATGTCTTCGAAGTCCCGGTCGGCAGGATGCTGTCGTCGGTAAACCTGCCCCGGGATAGCCGGGTGGTGCCGGTCCAGAATGCGTGATGCCGCGGACATGGAGCAGATGAGAAAGTGGCACACGGGCAGGCACCTCCTCGTCGGTGGTTTGCTGCTTGCGCTGACGGCTGGTTCTGCTCAGGCCGCCAATGCCGATCTCTGCTTTCGCGGCGTGAACCTGTCGGGCGCGGAATATGGCGAGGCGGACGGCAAGGAAGGCATCAACTTTACCTATCCCTCGCAGCAGACGGCGAACTACTTCGCCGGCAAGGGGTTCGATGCGGTACGTCTGCCGTTCAAATGGGAACGGCTGCAGCGGGCTCTCGGCGCTCCGCTTGATCCTGTCGAACTGGAGAGATTGAAGACCAGTGTTGCCGGCCTGCGGGCGAAGGGTTTCACCGTCATCCTCGATCCGCACAATTTCGGTTATTATTCCGGCGGAAAGATTGGCAGTGCCCAGGTGCCGGCGCGCCAGTTCGCTCAGTTATGGATACGGCTTGCCGCCGAGTTCGCCAATCAGGATGGCATCGTCTTCGGCCTGATGAACGAGCCCTATGATATTGATCCGAAGGATTGGCTGGATGCAGCGAACCAGGCGATTGCCGGTATCAGGGCGGTGAAGGCGCGCAATCTCATTCTGGTGCCGGGAACCTACTGGAGCGGTGTCAGCAGCTGGGAAACGGATTTCGGCAAGGGCGCCAACGGCCCTGTGATGCTTGGCGTCCGCGATCCGATCGACAATTACGGCTTCGAGGTCCATCAGTATATGGACGAGGATCTTTCCGGTACCCACAGGGCTTGCGTGAACGCCGATATCGCCGTCAACGCGATCGCGAAGCTTTCTGAATGGCTGCGTACCCATGACAAGCGTGCTTTCCTGGGTGAATTCGGGGGATCTGAAGATCCTGATTGCCTTGCCGGCCTGACGCGGATGACCAAGCAGATGGCCGATGATTCCGATGTCTGGCTCGGCTGGACCTATTGGGCCGGCGGTGACTGGTGGCCGGAGGGCGAAGGCAACAACATCAAGCCGACGGCCAAGGGGGATCGCAAGCAGCTTTCGGCGCTTGTTCCCAATCTGTCGCCATCGGCATCGAAACCGGGTTCCTGCGCAATCATTCCTCCGCAAGGATAAGACTAAATTAACCATGAAGTTTCATGATTTATCGAGAAACGGACGTCTCGTAGTCAGCCTGCGAGACGTGTTCCCGCGTGACTGAACGCAACCAGTTCGATGAAGAGTGTGACCTGAGCATATGGCCGGCCCCAAAAGCGAATATCGGCGCATGAGCGATCGTTCCGCTCCCTTAGACGGCGGGATGAATGTGAGCCTTCGTCGATATCTGGACGCCTCCAAGGAACAAACGTCATCCCGGGAAGCTTGGCCTGATGTTAGCGAGAGCCGCATCGAGATCGGGTCGGAGGCGGGCGAGCAGGCCGCTCCGCAGCCGCGAGGCGAGGGATCGGTTCGCACGCTGCCGCCGCAGTCGGATGCGCGCGGATCGACTGCCATCGATGGACGGTCTGATGTTGGGACTTTCGTTGATGACGGGCCGCTTGTCGTCGATCTGCAATTCGTCTTTTCCTCCGCCTGGAAGCGGCGCAAGACCATTCTCGCCGGTGCCGTCGTCTGTGGCCTCCTTGGCGGAGCCATGACCACGCTGTTGTCGAAGAACTACAGCGCTGCCGTCACGCTCTATTTCGATCCGCAGAAGCTCGCCGTGGAACTCGTTGACGGCGACCGGTCGACGTCACCGGAGGTGCTGAACGCCACCATCGACAGCCAGACACGCATCATTACCTCCTATGCGGTTCTCGAAAACGTTGCGAAGAACCTCAAGCTGACCGCCGATCCTGAATTCGTGGGCAGGCCTTCCGGAAATGCCACGACCGACATGAACACGGTCGTCTCCAACCTGCAGAAGCATGTCGAGGTCTCCCGTCAGGACAGCACGTACATCTTTCAGGTCAAGGTGAAGGCGAATGCGCCGGAAAAGTCGGCTGACATCGCCAATGCCGTGGTCGCCGCCTATCTCACTGACTCGCGGCTCAACGCCGAAAGCAGCTATGGCAGCGTCAATGCCGGTCTTGTCGGTCGCCTGACGGACCTGCGGCAGGCAGTTATCGCCGCCGAGGCGGAGGTCCGGGATTTCACCTCCAAGAATGACCTTTATGCCGTGGGTGGCGATCAGATCGCCGACAAGCGTCTGCAGTCGTTGGACGACCTGTTGGTCACGGCGCAGCACAAGACCATCTCGGCGAAGGCCCAACTCGACACCGTATCGAAGCTGGGTATCGACAATGTCCTGATTGCCGATGGCGGGAGCGACAACGGAAGCTCGAGAACAATTTCGGATCTCAGGAACCAGTATGCGAACTTGTCCGCCAATGTCAGCAGCCTGACAGAGCGGCTGGGGCCGAGGCACCCGCAATTGCAATCGGCGAAGGCCTCGCTGGAGGATGTCAAGCGTCAGATCCAGTTGGAGCTTGAGCGCATGGTCGTGGTCGCGCGCAACGCCTATCAGTCCGCCCAGAATGAAGAGGCGGACCTGGTCAAGGAGATGAACGTCCAGAAGGCCTCCCAGGCGACGAATTCGACGGCGCTCATCGAACTCAGCGAACTGGAACGCAAGGCGAAGGCGGCTCGTGACATCTACGAGGCGGTCCTGAAGCGCAGCGAGGAAACGTCTGCGCAGAAGAGCCTCTACGAGAGCAATGTGCGTATCGTCGCCCAGGCTATCCCTTCTCCGGTGCCGGATGGCCCGGGCCGAAAGGCGCTACTGATTGCCGGCATCTTCGGCGGAGCTGTGCTCGGCTTCGGATTGGGGATCATGGCGGCAGTCGCTTACGCTCTCTATGTTCGGATCGGACGTCGGTCACCTCGCGTAGAGGCTCACTGACGCGTCGATGTGGATGCCCGGGTTCACGGTCGGGCGCAGGCAATGTCGCAGCCGCGAAAAATACGTTGCACGCAGGCGCTCGCCATCCAACAATAGCGATAGAGTTATCCGGCAAGGGCCTTTCAGGAAATGAGGAATGTCTCCGAAACCGGATGCTCAAGGCTCTTGTGAAATGCGGGGCGAGAAGGATCTCTCCGGCGGCGATCTCGGCGAGGTCCCCAAGGGCGCGACACTTAGCGAAACCCTTATTGCCGAGGAAATCGAAAGACAGAAGTCAGGGATTACTCGTGCATCCCTCTGGATCTGGTTGCCGGGACTGCTTGCCCTTGCCGTTCTCTTTTTGCTGGCGCTGCACTTCGAAGAACTGAAGCATTTTGCCGAACTCGCAGCCGCCGCCGATGTGCGATGGCTACTGCTCGGAGCCGTCATTCAGGCGCTGACTTACGTCTGCGCAGGCGGCGTATGGTGGCTTGCTCTCTGGCACGCCGGCTATCCAATGCGCTTTATCGGGTTTGCTCCGCTTGGGCTCGGGAAGTTGTTTGTGGATCAAGCTCTTCCGACTGGTGGGGTCAGTGGAACAATTCTGGTGACTGCGGGCCTGAAGAACCGTGGAATACCTTTGCGTATCGCCTTCTACGCAATGCTGACGGGCTTGTTTACCTACTACACTGCCTATCTTGCGTCCGCTGTCGTCTGCTTCTTCGTTATCTACATGGACCACAGGATGGGACCTGTGCTGGCCTCAACCTTCGCCGTCTTCGCAGTTGTCGCCCTGTTCATCCCCTTGTCGGTCCTCGCGATGAAGACGTCGGGTCAACGCTTCATTCCCAAGTGGATCGCAGGGCAGAGAATTGTCAGGATCCTGCTGATCGGGATCGCCGAGGCGCCGCTTGTGCAGTTGATGAACACACGCCTGTTTCTCGGCGCTTTCGCGTTCCAGATTGCTATCGTCGTTCTCGACGCCACGACCCTCTGGATCGGCTTCAAAGCGATTGGCCAGGACGTCGATCTGTTTGTTGCCTTTGCCGGCATGGTGGCTGGCTCGGTCGGGGCGACCATTGGTCCGGCTCCCCTGGGTTTCGGTACATATGAGGGTTCCGCAGTGGCAATCCTTGCGATCCTCGGGGTTCCCGTCGCTCCTTCGATAACAGCCGTTGTCTTGTTCAGGGGGCTTTCGTTCTGGCTTCCGATGGTCCCCGGCATATGGTTTGCCCGCCGCGAGCTTGTTTTCCGCAAGAAGGAACCCACCTGAAATCATGGTGTAGACGCCACGACGGACGCAAGTAAGTCTCAGTTCTTCGAGCGCAGGGACTGAGGCAGGAAATTGCGGCCGATCCGCTCGACGATCCGCTGGCGTACGAGCGGTTCGCTGGCAATGAGCTTGGCCATCTTGGAGAATTCCCGTTTGACGCGGGCCCTGTGGAAGGCCGCGATCGCCGCTTCACGACGCAGGACGGCGATGCGTTTTGCGAAGCCGCTGTTTTCCTCCGGTGAGAGCTGCTTCCTGAGCCGTTGCCAGATTTCCACCAAAGCGTATATCAGGGGCTCCGTATCTGCGGTACTGCGTGAATAGGGTGAGGCGGCGCGACTGATGAGACCGACGGGTGTCGCATACACATAGAGCGCTTCATTGACGAACATCGCCCGCCCGCCATACGCCATGAATTCGAGGTTGAAGATCAGGTCTTCGCCCACGCGCACGTTTTCACGATAGGACACGCCGTGCTCGACGAGGAATTGTCTTCGGATCAGCGGCTGCAGGTATCCGAAATCGTGAGTATCGGCCGCGCTCGGCAGAACGAAGTCGATCAGATGCAGGCACCGATCCTCGATCCTTTCATAGATAGGGCCTGTCTCGATGCCGGCCCCGACATCGTAGCCCATGATGTTGTCGGCAATGAAATCAGCTTCGTCCGCATGCGCGAGGAGGCGGACCAGCCGGTTCGGTTTCCACCAGTCGTCGGAATCGAGAAGTCCGATCCATTCGCCACGAGCAGCCTTGAAGCCGATGTTGCGGGCCGCGGAAGGGCCGCCGTTCTTTTCGCAACGGATCACCCTGACGCGTTCGTCCTGGGCATAGACTTCGCTGACGAAGTCGGCGGTGCCGTCGGACGAGGCATCATCGACAACGATGACCTCCACAGGCACTTTTTCCTGCTGAAGTGCGCTATCGATCGCCGTACATACGCAATCACGCGTATTGTACGTCGGCATGACGACGGAAACCGTCGGATGGTCAGTCATGAACAGCGTCCCGCTTTATTCTTCTCCGTTCTCTTCCAACTATTGCAGCTACGCATATTTCGATTTCATGAATCAGACTTTCGACTTTTTATAAATCATAACGAACTTGCTTCGATAGCGCTGTCTTTTCGTCCTATCCGGACCTTCCTCACGAAATCTCAACATTGCCTGCATTAGGTTCTGGTCTGTCAAAGTTCCGCGTTTTCGCATCAAGGCCTGTGAAATGTCCTACTTCATCCAAAACCTGCGCCGTTTCGCCGGTGAGTTGCTGGAAGACCCGATTGGCGGACCGGCGAGGGTTGCCGCAGCCTTGAAGGTGAAGTGGAAGACCGGGCTGGAGCAGGCGCTCGGCTCTTCGGGCATGGGGCGTCGTCTCGCCGCCCGGTATCGCGGGCGCGGTGTCGTGCTGATGTTTCATGAGATCCATGACGACGTCGAAGGCAATCTGCGCATGGGCTGCAGCCCGGAACAGTTGCGCATGGTGCTTGCGGCGCTCAGGGCGGAAAGCAGGGATATCGTCACGCCCGATGAGGCCGTGAAGCGTCTCGCCGATCCGCAGGCCGGGGACTTTGCGGTCCTGACCTTCGATGACGGATATCGCGACAACCGGACGATGGCATTGCCAATTCTGGAAGAGTTCAGTGCACCGATGACCATGTTCGTGCCAACGGGCATGGTGACGCGTGAGGTCTATGCCTGGTGGCTTGGACTGAGAGCCCTTTTCCAGCGCGGGGATGAGGTGGAGATTGAGGCGATGGAGCGGCGTTTCACGCTTGCCGACGCCCCATCCAGGAATGCGGCCCTGCGCCAGATCGGTCTCTGGATCGGCACGGACCGTGCCCGTGCGGAAGCCCTGAACCCGACCTTCGCTCGCCATGCGATATCGATTCCCGCGCTCGTCGACAAGGTCGCGATGGACGAGCGGGAAATCCGAAGCTTTGCCGACCATCCGCTTGTGACCATCGGCGGACATACCACGACCCACACGTTCCTCTCCGGTCTGGATGATGCGGCCGCTTACCGGGATATCAACGACAACAAGCTCTATCTCGAAAATCTTCTGGACCGGCCCGTCCGGCATTTCGCCTATCCCTACGGAACCGAGGGGGCCTGCGGAAAGCGCGAGGCTGAATATGTGAAGGCCGCCGGCTTCGAGACGGGGTTCACCACCCGATCGGGCCATCTCTTCCCGGCCCATCTCTCGACGCCTTGCCTCATGCCTCGCGAGGATGCTGGTTTCGCCCATATGTCGAACTCGCAGCTCGCAAACAGGCTGAGCGGCGCACGCCGCGCGCTCGTCACGAAATTCGGCGATCCAGTTGCCGGACTTCGTTGAAGCAACCGGGCTCGAACGCCGGGAATCTGCACCCATCCTCATTTCGGGTGAGAAAAGCTTGAGGACTATGGAACCCTTTCCCGGCTGCGGAGTTCGGAGGCCGGGAGGAATGCACATGTCCGAAATCTTTTGCGATATCGTCCCGCACCCCGAGGGATGGATGTTTGTGAGCGAGGGCGTTCAATCGCCCATTTTCCCCTGCTATCAGCTGGCGGTCGAGGCGGCTTATCGACACGCCAACGAGAAGGCGCATGCACGACGCTTTCTCGTCCTGCGCCAGCAGGATCTCAAGGGAAGAATGTGCTCGCTTGCCGGTCACGACGGGATAACGCCCTCGGAAGACGAAGCGCGGACGGCGCTCCATTGAGGCGTTTTATCGTTTTCATCCCTTGACGCGGTCGGTGACGTTGATACTGACGCTGACTTTCGTGACGCCGGGAACGGACATTGCGACCTCGATCGCGCGGTCAACTTCATCCGACCAGAGTAGGTTACCGCTCAGCAGGACCGTGCTTCCTGTCGCGGTTACGGTAATATCGCTTGCGTCCACTCCCTGAGCGATGGCGAGCGCCCGGGCTACCGCGCTTTCCAGCGGTTCCTGATCGGGATTTTCGATCTCGATTTCGGGAAGTTCTTCATGGAATCGCGGCGGTTTGAAAACCATCTCTGCCTCCCTGCTGGACGCCACTGGCGCCCCATGCATCAACCCGCTCGCCGTGCCGATGCGGCCTTCTCCCGGCGTTGGGTGCACTTGATAAACTGGTTCCTCGCGGCCTAACGCCCGAAAACGCTCTTTGTTCCAACCATGCCCCTTCGGCGGTTGGCAGCGCGTTGAACCTGCGTTATCAATGCATTAGTGACTTCAGCGGCGGGGAGGCATAATGGATTGCTTTGAACGGCACAGTCTCGCCCACAATTCCAGCACGGGCCTGCCGGGGCAATGAACAGACTTTCAAAGCTTTTCCCTACAGCTTCGCTCAGCGTCTATCTGGTCGCCATGGCCATTCTGGCCACCGTTCCCCTGCTGATTTTCGTGGTTTTCCTGCTCTCCGAACTGGAGCGCAACGAATATGACGCGTTGCGGCGCGAGGTGGCGCTGGATGCCCAGACCATCGCGGTCAATTTCGAACGCAAGCTGGAGGATATGGCGACCACGCTGCGTCTTCTGTCCGGCGCTTCGGAATTGAAGTCCGGCGACCTCGCAGCCTTTCATGCGCGTACTTCCGCGAGCCTCGGGGAAGGCTCGCTCTATGTCTTGCTGGTGGCCGCCGACGGCACGCAGACGCTCAATACACGGGTCCCTTTCGGCACGGCGCTTGGCAAGATGTCCAATATCGAAGACCTGCATTCCGCCATTGCGGCAAAGCGTGTGCAGGCTTCCGGCATCTTCTACGGCGCGACCGCGAAACAGTGGGTCTTCAATCTGACGATGCCGCTTCCCGAAGACCTGTCGGCCGTCGGCGATGCCATCGTGCTGACCCAGAACGCCGGTGATCTCGCCAGCATGACATCGACGGAGGGCTTGCCGAACGGCTGGTCCGCGGCCTTGCTCGATGCGGATGGCAAGGTGATTGTTTCAACTGGTCCGGACAACATTCCCTCCGCCCAACCATTCCCGGGGCAGATGTTGAAGCTCATGACGGGAGCGAATGCCAGCACCGTTCTCCGTGACGGAGATTCCAGAACGATGCTGGGTTACGCCCGGGTCGGTGACTGGCCGTGGCGCGTTGTGGTCTGGGGGCCTGTATCTGCGGCCCAGAGCACCATCGTCAGCACCTGGCGGCAGTTGATCCTCGGCAGTGTCGTCCTTCTCGGCATCAGTCTCGGCGTCGTGCTTATCGCTGCCAACCAGTTGCGCCGCTCGATCCGCCAGATCGCCCGTATGGCAGAGCGTATCGGTCATGGCGAGATCGTTTCGCCTGAGATCACCAAGGTCAAGGAAGCCAATCAGGTTTCCATCGCCCTTTCCAATGCCTCCTTTGATCGGGCGCAGGCAGAGGAGCGGGTGCAATTCATCCTGCAGGAACTGGTACATCGCACCAAGAACATACTTTCGCTGGTGCAGGCGATGATGCGCCAGCTTGCCCGCAGTACCGATGATATCGAGGAGTTCCAGAAAGCGGTGAGTGGTCGCCTCTCAGGCCTTGCCCAGTCGATCGAGGCGCTGGCCAAGCAGAAATGGGGCGGCATTCCCATATCGAGCGTTATCAAGCTGCAATTGGCAACCGTAACGGGCGATAGCGAACGGATCACGCTGCGCGGTCAGGATTTTCTGGCCAATGCAAATGCAGTCCAGAATCTCGGTCTGGTGCTCCACGAACTGGCGACCAACTCTGTTAAATACGGCGCCTTGTCCGTGCCCGACGGCCGCATCCTTGTAGAATGGGAGCGCTATGTCGATGAGGAGCAGCAGGTCGGTCTTCGTATGCGCTGGAGCGAAAGTGGCGGTCCACCGGTGGTGCAGCCCTCCCGGCGCGGCTTTGGCACGACCGTCATCGAACGACACGCAGCCGCCGCCTTTGGCGGAAAGGTTACCATCGACTTCGACGAGAAGGGATTGCGGTGGTCGTTGGCTGCGCCGCTTTCCGCTTTCGAGAGCAAGCGCGATCACGTCGAACAACCGGCGTCATGAGGCTGCGGCCAGGGCCTTGATCCGTTGCAATGCCGCGGCCCGCTCCCGCGCGGTGACAAGTATTTCGCGGATCTCGTCGCTGCGTTCCGCACCGGAGGCATAGCCGGCTGAAGGCGTCAGTCCGGGGTCTTCGGCACCGTCGGGCGTCAGGACGTCCTGTTCCAGTGACCGAACCATGTCCGTCAACGCCTCGGGCGACATCAAGGCCGCAGCCAGCAGTGACACGAGTATCTCGCGATGCGCGTTCAATCGACCCTCGACCGCCTGATGTACCAACTCTGCCATCGCTCCAACCCCTGTCCCTGTCCAAAATGAAGGTGGCGAAATAACGCGCGAACGGACGAAAAGTTTCCGCCGTTATACATGCATTTTATCAGTGGACCGTTTTCCCCACGCCCTATCATCTGATCGTCAAGAACGCGGCCTATCAGCCTGTGATGATCGATGCCTTGTGGCACACCCGTCCTTGGGTCGAAAACGGAAAGCTGTTTCAGATGCATAGTGCCGAAGACGATGCCCGCTACGAGTTTGCCCATGCCCTGACCGTCGAGGCAGGGGAACTGGCGCTTGCCCATTTTCGCAATCTGGAAGCGCTGGTCATTGAGGAGAAGAAGAGCGGTCAGGACGTGGTCAGCATGGCCGACCGCGAGGTCGAGGACCTGATCCGCACCCGGATCTCCACCGCTTTCCCCGATGATGGGTTTCTCGGCGAGGAAACCGGGCTGACGGAAGGCACAAGCGGCTATCGCTGGGTGGTCGATCCGATCGACGGCACAAGCTGCTTTCTGCATGGCTACCGGGAATGGTGCGTCTCCGTGGCGCTGATGAAGGGCGACGAAACCATCGCCGGCCTCGTCTACCAGCCGACCGTCGACGAGTTCTTCACAGCGCGTAAGGGAAGCGGAGCGTTCCTCAACGGCAAGCCGATTCGTGTCGACGCTCGCGCGTCCATTGCCAACGGTTTGCTTGGCCTTGGTGCAAACGGCCGCGTCCCGATCCGTTCCGTCACCTGTTTTGCCGAAGTGCTGCTGGAAGCCGGCGGCATGTTCATCCGTAGCGGCTCCGGCGCATTGATGCTGGCCCATGTCGCCTGCGGTCGTCTCGCCGGCTATTACGAGCCGCATATCAATGCCTGGGATTGTCTTGCAGCGCTTTGCCTGATCCGCGAGGCCGGTGGTTGGACCGCGGACTTCCCGGTTTCGGATGGGCTGTTGACAGGCGGCAAGGTGGTCGGGGCGGCTCCGCAGATCAGCGGTGAACTGGAGGCCCTGATCGAGCTTGCGGCAGCGCGCGCGGCCCTCTGATGTGACATTCGACACGCTCAAAGCACACTCCAAGCTTGCTGCGATGCGGAAAGCTTCGAAATGACGCCGCCGGAAGGAATTCATTAACCTTCAGGCAAGGAATTAACCATAAAGATTGAAGGACACGTCGGAGAGGGACTCCCGCAAGGGGCGTTTCCGTCGGGCATGACGCCATCCCGTCGTACCGGTTTCGGTCCGGTATGAGAAGCATTGACACAATTCCGGGGTAAGCCTTCGCTGAAAGCGATGCCGTCTGCCGCATCTTCGGATGTCGCCAAAACGTGTATCCGCGCAATCGATGCCAGACCCGGAAATGACAGGACCGATCCCAGGGAGCGGTTCAGGAACGGGGATGGCAGTGGGGCAGGTTTCGCCGTCAGATCGGCCGGGAAACGCACAGGCGGGCAGCCTGCGCGACCGGTTGCGTTTTGCCGGCCTGGACGACGGCTTCTGCGATCTTCTCCGCCAGCACCGCCATGTGCTGGAACCCAGCCTCAAGCTGGGGCTTCGCGATCTTTTCCAGCGTCTTCAGACCTTTCCCGATGCCGCCCGCAATTTCTCCAGCGAGCGCCAGTTCGACCGTCTGCATGACCTGCTTGCCTCCCATTGGGAGGTGCTCACCGACGCCCGCTTCGATGCGCTTTATGCCGAGCGGGTCAAGGTGCTGTCCGATACCGAGAGCCGCATGGGCCTCGACCCGCGCTGGCATGTCGCCGGACATGGCGTGGTGCTGGAGCATCTGCTCGGCGCGGTAATGCAGGATCTGGCCGGTCGCAGCCTTCTTCCCACCGGTCGCAAGAAAAACCGCGAGATCGCCGATCTGGTCGGCGCCATCGTCCGTCTGGTGATGGTCGATGTCGAAATCGCCGTCTCGCTGCGGTTCAACGAACTGCGCGTCAAGCATCACAAGGAACTCGCCGCACAGCGCGAAAAGGATCGCGCCGTCTTTGAGGAAATCTTTACGCCCGTTGTCGATGCCCTTGCCGAACGGGACCTGACGGTTCGCATTCCGGATGGCGTACCGGAAGCCCATGCCGCTCTTGCAGGCCGGATGAACGCGGCACTCGACCAGTTGCAGCAGGCTTTTCTCTCCTCCGAGGAAAAGGCCCGTCTTGCCGAAGCGTCGACCTCCGCATTCACCGCCTCGGCCGAAGACTTTGCCGGACGCGCAGGCAGTCAGTCGGAGAAGCTGACGGATGCCGCGCACGTCCTTGACGCGTTGACGGCAGGCGTGTGCGAAAGTGCGGGTAAGACCAGAGCTGCGGAACGAAGCGTTGCCGCCACCCGCCAGTCGGTCGAGGCGAGCGGAAATGTCGTCGGACAGGCGATTTCCGCCATGTCGGACATCGAGGCCTCTGCAGAACAGATCGGCCATATCATCGGCGCCATCGACGAGATTGCCTTCCAGACAAATCTTCTGGCGCTCAATGCCGGGATCGAGGCGGCGCGAGCAGGCGATAGCGGCCGGGGCTTTGCCGTTGTCGCGCAGGAAGTGCGTGCGCTCGCCCAGCGGTCGGCGGATGCCGCCCGGGAAATCAAGACCCTTGTCGCCACCACCAAGGCGCAGGTCGAAGCCGGTGTCGACATGGTTGCCCGCACACAGGAAGCGATCGGCGGCATCGTCACCCAGGTCGGCGGCATCAATGATGTGGTATCCGATATCGCTCGGGAGAGCGCCAGCCAGGCGGCGGGGCTGGAAGCCGTTGCCGGTACGGTCGCAAACCTCGGTACGGAAGCAGCGGAAAACGCAGAACGCGCCCGCCAGTCCCACGAGGGTACTGACCGGCTGCATACCGTCATCCTCGAACTCGGCCGCACGATCCGCGAATTTCATGTCGAACGGCAGGGCAGGGCGCCGAAGGCGGCACGCCCGGCGATCGAGATTGCAGGCGTGCCAGCACCCGCCCGTGCGACGCAACAGCCTCTGCCGCTGTCAGCGGCTCACGACGATTTCGCATTCAATGACGATTTCGACTTCCATGTCGGGATCGCAGGGCTTGGAGGTTGAGGGGATTGTTTACCACCTTCGGGTACACAAGAGATATCGGGCGGACCATGCGACCTGAGGATCGGCGGAGGTACGGACCGCCGTGCTGCAGGCAGCGTTATGATGTCCAGGGGCTCGTAAGACAAGGAAAGAACTGATGGCAAGCAAGAAAGGCGAACAGAAGAGTCTGAAACTGTCCGCAGTGCTGGACCTGAATGAGGCTTCGAACCTTCGGGAAAACCTCATGTCCCTGCGCGGCAGCGGACTGGCGATCGACGCTTCTGGTGTCGAGCGTGTCGGCGCCCAGTGCGTGCAGATTCTCATGGCTGGTGCCAGTGCATGGGAAGCGGACAAGAAGCCCTTCTCCTTCGTGAAGGTTTCAGATGCCTTCACCAAGACACTTCAATTGATTGGCGTGAACATTGATCATCTGCTCGCTAAGGAGAGCCGGTAATGAAGAAAAAAGTACTCACAGTGGATGACTCCAGAACCATCCGAAACATGCTTCTGGTGACCCTCAACAATGCCGGCTTCGAAACCATTCAGGCCGAGGACGGCGTGGAAGGCCTCGAAGTTCTCGAGGAAGCCAATCCCGACGTCATCGTGACCGATATCAACATGCCGCGCCTCGATGGTTTCGGCTTTATCGAAGGCGTTCGTCGCAACGAAAAATATCGCGCTGTCCCGATCCTGGTTCTCACCACGGAAAGTGATGCGGAGAAGAAGAATCGCGCTCGCCAGGCTGGCGCGACCGGCTGGATCGTCAAGCCTTTCGATCCGACCAAACTGATCGATGCCATTGAGCGTGTAACCGCCTAAGCCGGGATTTTCTCCTATGGATATGAACGAAATCAAAGAGATCTTTTTCCAGGAATGCGAGGAGCAGCTCGCGGAACTGGAATCCGGTCTTCTGAAAATGAATGACGGGGATCGTGACCCGGAAACAGTCAATGCTGTGTTCCGTGCCGTTCACTCGATCAAGGGCGGTGCTGGTGCCTTCGGTCTCGATGACCTCGTGGCGTTTGCACATGTCTTTGAAACGACTCTTGATTGCGTTCGTTCCAACAAGCTGGAGCCCGGCCTGGAAGTCATGAAGGTCATGCTCAAGTCGGCCGACGTCCTGGCCGACCTGGTCAGCGCCTCCCGCGACGGGGGCGGCGTCGATGCCGCCCGCTCCAGCGGTTTGGTCAAGGAACTGGAAGCCCTTGCGAACGGCGAAGTGCCGGTTGCATCCGCTCCGGTGGCGGCAGCCCCCAAGCCGGCTGCCAAGGCTCCCGCAAAGGCGGCGGCTGCTCCCACGGACGACAGCGGGTTCCAGCCGATCCCCTTCACCTTCGACGGTTTCGGCGAAGACGAAGAGCCGACGATCGAGGCCTCGACCTTCGACGTGACCTTCAAGCCGCGTCGCGAGCTTTATGCCAAGGGCAATGAAGCCGCCCTGCTGTTGCGTGATCTTTCCCGCATCGGCGAGATGAGCATTTTCTGCAACATGGAAGACCTGCCGTCACTCGACGACATGGATCCGGAAGCGGCCTATTTCACCTGGAAGATCCAGATCAAGTCGGAGAAGGGCGAAGAAGGCATCCGTCAGGTCTTCGAATTCGCCGAATGGGATTGCGACCTAGAGGTTAAGCTGCATGAGACCGATACCGGCGCTGCTGCCGGTGAGGAGCCGCCGATGGTGCCGGTTCCCTTCGATCTTTCCATCCTCGACGATGCCGCCGAAGCGCATGAGGATACCGAGGGGCATCATGCGGATGCGACGGTTTCCGCTGCCGTCGAGGCCGCCGAGACCGCAAGCAATGTGATGAAGCTTGCCGCCGACAGCTCCAAGGTCGAGAAAAAGGAAACGCCGGCTGCCGCTGCCGCTGCAGCTGCCGCACAGGGCAATGCAGCCGCTGGTCAGACCATCCGCGTCGATCTCGACCGCGTTGACCGCCTGATCAACCTCGTCGGCGAGCTTGTCATCAACCAGGCGATGCTTTCCCAGAGCGTCATCGAGAACGACAACAACGGTGCCTCGTCCATCAACATGGGCCTCGAAGAGCTGCAGCAGCTCACCCGCGAGATTCAGGACTCGGTCATGGCGATCCGCGCGCAGCCGGTGAAGCCGGTCTTCCAGCGCATGTCGCGTATCGTTCGCGAAGTTGCCGACATGGTCGGCAAGACGATCCGTCTCGTCACCGAGGGTGAAAACACCGAAGTGGACAAGACGGTCATCGACAAGCTCGCTGAGCCGTTGACCCACATGATCCGCAATGCCGTCGACCACGGTATCGAAACGCCCGAAAAGCGTATGGCCGCCGGCAAGAACCCGGAAGGCACGGTCAAGCTGACCGCGAAGCATCGCTCTGGCCGTATCGTCATCGAGCTGGTCGACGATGGCGCCGGCATCAACCGCGAACGCGTGCGCCAGAAAGCCATCGATAACGACCTGATCGCCGCCGATGCGAACCTGACGGATGAGGAAATCGACAACCTGATCTTCATGCCGGGCTTCTCCACGGCAGACAAGATTTCCGACATCTCCGGCCGCGGCGTCGGCATGGACGTTGTGAAACGCTCGATCCAGGCACTCGGCGGTCGCATCTCGATCAGCTCCAGGCCGGGCCAGGGCTCGACCTTCACCATGAGCCTGCCGCTCACGCTGGCCGTTCTCGACGGCATGGTCGTGACCGTTGCCGGACAGACGCTGGTCGTTCCGCTGACTGCAATCGTCGAAACGCTGCAGCCGGAAGCGCAGAACATTCACTCCTTCGGCGCAAACCAGCGGCTGATCTCGATCCGCAACTCGTTCTGCCCGCTGGTCGATGTCGGTCGCATCCTGAACTTCCGCGCGACCCAGGCCAACCCGATCGACGGTGTGGCTCTGCTGGTCGAATCCGAAGGCGGCGGTCAGCGTGCCCTCATGGTCGATGCCATCCAGGGGCAGCGCCAGGTGGTCATCAAGAGCCTCGAGGCCAACTATACCCACGTTCCCGGCATCGCCGCGGCAACGATCCTCGGCGATGGGCGTGTTGCGCTCATTCTCGATGTCGATGCGGTGGTTGCTGCCTCGCGTGGCCAGTCGCTGAAGCAGGAAATGTCGTTGGCGGTCTGACGACGGTAAAAGGTTAGTATCAGGGTAGCGTCATGTCGTATGCGTCAAAAAACTTGGTCGAAGGAAACCGGGAGCTCATCGCCTTCCGGATCGGAGATCAGGAATTCTGCGTGAACATCATGTCGGTGCGCGAGATTCGCGGCTGGACGTCTGCGACACCGCTGCCCCATACCCCGTCCTACATCATGGGCGTCATCAACCTGCGCGGCGCTGTCCTGCCGATCATGGATCTGTCTAACCGACTGGGCATGAAGCCGGCAGAACCGACAGCCCGCCATGTGATCATCGTCGCCCAGGTAAATTCCAGGGTGGTCGGCCTTTTGGTCGACGCTGTCTCCGATATCCTGACCGTCTCTGACGAGCAGATCCAGCCGACGCCGGAGATCTCCTCCGACCTCGAAAAGCAATATGCCCGGGGCATCCTGGCGATCGACAAGCGCATGATCTGTCTGGTCGAGCTCGGAGCCCTCATCGTTGAAACTGAAAGCGAGGCTGCATGACGGTTGCCATCGGTACTTCCGCCCGTCTCTCGGACGACGAGGTACTCGCCAGCGGCGAATATCCGCTGACCCGGCGGGACCTGAACGAGATCGCTGCGATGATCTATTCGGATGCGGGGATTTCGCTCAACGACTCCAAGGCGTCGCTCGTCTATTCGCGCCTGTCGAAGCATATCCGCAATCTCGGCCTTTCGGGGTTCCGGGCTTATTGCAATCTCGTGGCGTCGCCGGAAGGGGCCGTTGAGCGTCGTGAGATGCTGTCGCATCTGACGACGAACTTCACACGTTTCTTCCGCGAGAACCATCACTTCGACCATCTGCGTACCGAGGTGCTGCCGGATCTGATCAATCGCGCCAAGGCCGGCGGCCGTGTCCGCATCTGGTCGGCCGCCTGCTCCGACGGGCAGGAACCTTATTCGATCGCGCTGACGGTTCTCTCGCTGCTGCCCAATGCAGCGGATTACGACTTCAAGATCCTGGCGACCGACATCGATCCCAAGATCCTCGCGCTCGCCAAGGCCGGCTGCTACGACGAGACGGCGCTGGAGACGGTCAGCCCGGCCATGCGCAAGCAGTGGTTCCGTGAGGTCGATGTCAACGGTCGCCGCAAGTTCCAGATCGATGACCGCGTCAAGCGTCTTATCACCTTCAACGAGCTGAACCTGATGTCGCAATGGCCGTTCAAGGGCCAGTTCGACGTGATCTTCTGCCGTAACGTGGTGATCTATTTCGACGAACCCACCCAGATGCGTATCTGGACTCGCTTTGCCGGCCAGCTGCCGGAAGGTGGTCACCTTTACATCGGTCATTCCGAGCGGGTGTCGGGCGAGGCGAAGAACAACTTCGACAATATCGGCATCACAACCTATCGCTACACGGGCAAGGCTGGAGGGCGCAAATAATGGGCAATCCGGCAAGGGTCCTCGTCGTCGATGACAGCCCGACCATGCGTGGTCTGATTACCGCCGTCCTGAATTCCGATCCGGAGGTCAACGTCGTCGGTCAGGCGGGCGATGCCATGGAGGCGCGCGCCGCCATCAAGCAGCTCAATCCCGATGTCGTAACGCTCGACATCGAGATGCCGAACATGAACGGCCTGGAATTCCTCGACAAGATCATGAAGCTTCGGCCGATGCCGGTCATCATGGTCTCGACCATGACGCATCGCGGTGCTGAAGCGACGCTGGCCGCGCTTGAGATCGGCGCTTTCGATTGCGTCGGAAAGCCCGGCCCCGGCGAACCCCGCCCGTTCGGCGATCTCGCCGACAAGGTGAAGGCCGCGGCCCGTTCCGGTCTTCGCTATGCCCGGGGAGCCGTAGCGCCTGCACCCGCCGCGGCAAGCCCGGCGACCGACTTCCGCGTGGGTCGCAAGATCGTGGCGATCGGCTCCTCGACCGGTGGCGTCGAGGCGCTGATCACCGTGCTTCAGAAGTTTCCGCGCAATTGCCCACCGACGGTCATCACCCAGCACATGCCGCCGACGTTTACGAAAAGTTTTGCTGAACGCCTTAATCGTCTCTGCGCGCCTGTGGTGGAGGAGGCGACGGATGGGGCAAGGCTCGAAATCGGAAAGATCTATCTGGCGCCGGGCGGCGACCGCCATCTGCAGGTGGTCAACGCCTCGGCCCCGAGTTGCCGGCTGCTCGAACGTCCGCCGGTCAATGGTCATCGCCCGTCTGTCGACGTGCTCTTTGATTCGGTTGCCGAGCTGGCGGGCCGAAATGCGGTTGGGGTTATCCTGACCGGGATGGGGCGCGACGGCGCTTCCGGTCTGCTGAAAATGCGCCACGCAGGTGCGCGCACGCTCGGCCAGAACGAGAAGACCTGCGTGGTCTACGGGATGCCCCGCGTCGCCCATGAGTTGGGCGCCGTCGAACAGCAATTGCCCCTTGGTTCCATTGGGGAGGAAATCCTCAAACTAACTGCCGCTCGAAAAGAAGGTATCGAATAATGTCTCTAGCCGAAAAGATAAAAGTGCTGATCGTCGACGATCAGGTGACCAGTCGTCTGCTGCTCAGCGATGCTCTCACCCAGCTCGGTTTCAAGCAGATCACTGCCGCCGGCGATGGCGAGCAGGGCATGAAGATCATGGAGCAGCAGCCCCATCATCTCGTCATCTCCGACTTCAACATGCCGAAGATGGATGGTCTGAACTTTCTCCAGGCCGTGCGCACCAACCCGACCACCAAGAAGGCCGCCTTCATCATTCTCACCGCGCAGGGCGACCGTGCGCTGGTGCAGAAGGCCGCCCAGCTCGGTGCAAACAACGTGCTCGCCAAGCCGTTCACCATCGAGAAGATGAAAGCTGCGATCGAGGCGGTATTCGGAGCGTTGAAATGATTGACGATAGTGCAGGCAAGCGCGTGCATATTATCCAGGGCGAATACAAGGTCATCAATGACCCCAACGTTGTCCTGACGACCATTCTTGGGTCGTGCGTCGCTGCCTGCCTGCGCGATCCCGTGGCCGGCGTGGGAGGAATGAATCATTTCCTGCTGCCGGGCTCGGCCAACCCGGGAGCCGGGGGAGGGGATGCGACGCGCTATGGCGTCCATCTCATGGAACTCCTGATCAACGGTCTGCTGAAGCAGGGCGCGCGACGCGATCGTCTCGAAGCCAAGATCTTCGGCGGAGCCAAGACGATCGCCACGTTCTCCAACGTGGGCGAGCAGAACGCTGCATTCGCCATGCAGTTCCTGAAGGATGAAGGCATCAAGGTGGTCGGCTCATCGACAGGCGGAGAGCACGGTCGCAAACTGGAATTCTGGCCGGTCAGCGGTCGGGCAAGACAGTATCCGCTCACGGGCGCAGAAACGCAGAAGACGGTGGCTCTCGAGCAGCGCCCCATTCCCGCTTCGAAGCCGGTGGAAAGCTCAATCGAATTTTTCTAAGTACTGGAAACCGGATGCTAAACGAAAACAAAGCGGATATTGCGACCGAAGAAGCCTTGCCCGAGATCTTGATGAGGGTCGTCTCGGAACTCCACGACGTCGCCTATCTGATCGAGCGCATCGAGCCCCAGTTGCTGGAGCTTGGTGGCCCCAAGGTTCTCGAATCACCCGATAGTCTCAAGGTGCTGCAGGGCATTGATCTTGTAGTGCAGAAGACCCGTGGACTTGCCGAATTCATCGACACTATCACCGGCTCCATCCCGGCCGACTGGATGGTCGATATGAGCACTGCGTTGAGCCTGGTCAAGCTTGCTGACATGCAGAAGGCGCTCGGCGCCGGTCTGCGCCACGGGCATTCCCAGCCGCTCGGCAAGGCTGCGGGGGATTTCGACTTCTTCTGATCCGATTTCGCCTTGATCGTCCCGCAGATGCGGGGCGATCCATCGAAATGGTGCTTGCGTTTCTTCAAACCACGAAACGTTCGCACAAGTTTCGGTTTCTATTGTCGCACCAAGGCAAAAGCCCGCAAACCCTTCTTGTTGATGGTGCGAGACAGAATGAATCTGTTAAATCAATTACTTCAGATGTTTAAGAATCTGGCGTCGCTGGGGCAAACCAGGCTCCTGGCAATGGCCGGCGTCGCCATCGTTTCCTTCGCGCTCATCATATCGGCAGCAATTTTCGTCAATAAGCCTGCCTACGAGACCCTTTATGTCGGGTTGGAGCCAACGGATCTCAATCAGGTCAGCATTGCGCTTGCTGAATCGGGCATCGATTTCGAGACAGGTACGGACGGAAAAAGCCTGAAGGTTCCGGCGGGCATGACCAGTAAGGCTCGCCTTCTGCTCGCCGAACGCGGTTTGCCGAACAGCGCCAATGCCGGCTATGAACTGTTTGACAATGTCGGTTCGCTCGGCCTGACCTCCTTCATGCAGGAAGTGACCCGCGTGCGCGCCCTTGAAGGCGAAATCGCCCGGACCATCCAGCAGATCAACGGCATCGCAGCCGCTCGCGTTCATATCGTCCTCCCGGATGTCGGCAATTTCCGCCGTGGTGAGCAGAAGCCGACGGCTTCCGTCATGATTCGAGCGAGCAGTGAAACCGGGCGGAAGGCGGCTTCCTCCATCCGCCACATGGTCGCATCTGCGGTCCCCGGCCTCGATGTCGAGGATGTTACCATTCTGGATTCCACCGGTCAGCTTCTCGCTTCCGGCGATGAAAACGGCGGCCCGGCAAATCGTTCGCTCGGTGTCGTGCAGTCCGTACAGCAGGAAATCGAATCCAACATCGACAAGGCCCTTGCGCCCTTCCTGGGCATGGACAACTTCCGCTCCAGCGTTACGGCCCAGCTCAACACCGATACCCAGCAGATCCAGGAAACCGTCTACGACCCGGAATCGCGCGTCGAGCGTTCGGTTCGGGTCACGAAGGAAGCCCAGAAGTCGCAATCGCGTGCACAGGATACTGCTGCTACCGTCGAACAGAACGTTCCGCAGAGCGCACCTCAAGGCGGCGTTGGCGGGCCGGAATCGTCCGACGAGGCGAACAAGAAGGAAGAGCAGACCAACTACGAGATCAACAGCAAGACCATCGCGACGGTCAAGAACAGCTACACGGTCGAGAAGCTCTCCGTTGCCGTCGTGGTCAACAAAGGTCGTATTGCCAAGATGGTCGGCGAACCCGTCGATCAGGCCAAGGTCGATGCCTACCTCGCCGAGATGCAGAAGATCGTCTCGTCTGCCGCAGGCCTCAACAACGACCGCGGCGACGTCGTGACGCTGACGGCGATGGACTTCCTCGAAAACCAGTTGCTCGAAGAGGCGGCATCCGGCCCCGGCGTCATGGATATGCTGAGCCGCAACCTCGGCGGTATCATCAACTCGCTCGCCTTTGTCGCAGTCGCCTTCCTGATCGTGTGGATGGGCATCCGTCCGATGGTTCGCACAGCAAACGGCGGTGCTGCCGCCATCGCCGGCGGCTCGGAGCAGGCGGCAGGTCTCGAACTGCCGGACTTCTCTCCCGCTCTCGGCGGTACGGGTGGTGGTGCCCTTATGGATGGCTTCGGTTCGGATTTCGGCTTCGATTCCACCGACGACCTGCTCACCATGGAAGAAGATCCGAATGGCGGCTTCAACCGCCGCGTCAAGGAAGGTCCAGAGCGGCGTCTATCCCGCATGGTGGAGATCAGCGAAGAACGCGCCGCCAAGATCCTTCGCAAATGGGCAGTCGACAAGGCCGCCTGACAGGGAGAATGAGCTTGATTATAGAACGCGCCGGTCTTGCCGGCGCGTTTTTCGTTGCGTTCAGTCGCAAGGCTGCATTTGTCTGGGTGTTTTGCAGGTTCCCGAACACCTCAATCGGCAGCGACGCCGGAAGTTGGGGACTCCCCGTTCCGGGATGTGATCTTTGGCTCTTTATCTTTTAAAATGCCTGTGATTCGTTAGCAGGAGAAGGCGGTGCCATCTGGCTGTCCAGGCCAGAAACCGGAAGTCCGCCGGGCTTTCCCATCATGGAATCGTCCTTGCGAGGGGCCAGAGAAATGGACTTGGAGCAATCCAGAGAGGATGCCGGAGGCAGGGCGGGGTCGCGCCCGGCAACTGCGGGTCCGCAGGTGTCCATTTCACGGGAGGCCTTGTTGCGCGATCTCGCGGCCGCGGCACAATCGGGGCATATGAGTGCCGGTCTTCGCATCCTCACCCGTTATGTCGGCGCCAGCCATTTCCTGCTCGCCCGTTATGACCTCGTGCAGGAAAACGGACTGGATTTCGTGGTGTCTTCTGACTGGCCGTTCGATCTCGTGCGCAGGCTCGAGAGCGAAATCGCAGCCACCTATTCCCGCACCACCGAGCTTGAGAAGTGTCTCTCGGTGCTGCAGCCGAAATTCGGCCTTTTGCCTGATGATGCGGATATACCTGATGACACCAGCCGCCAATATTGTTCCCTGACGCTCAGCGTCGGCCGCACCCGCTTTTCGCTCATGCTGCTTTTCGATGAGGACATCGTCCTCTCGCCGGAACGTCTGCGGGAAGTTGGCCTTCTTGCCGGCTATTGCGTCAGCCTCACGAACAGCGGCGGCCAGAAGGTCGATCGCGATTTCGATCTGACGGAACGCGAACTCGAATGCCTGTTCTGGATTGCCGAAGGCAAGACCTCGGACGAGATCGCCACCATACTGGGAATTTCACGCAATACGATCAACAACTACATCACCAGCGTCATGCGCAAGACGGCCACCAAGACGCGTTCGGAGGCCATCGCCTACGCGGTGAGAAATAATCTCGTATGAAGGGGAAAGAGGGAATGGGATATCCGCCGGGGATGATGGAAGGTGTGCGGGGCGACCAGCTCTCCCCAGGCACCCGCCACGCGATATCCCGCTCCGATATCTTTCCCAAGCTCGTTTCTCTTCAGCGTTCTCTCCATGCCAAGGGTTTTACCGTCCTCAAGCTCGTCGGTGGCAGCGTTCCATCCAAGCGCCGGCTTGAGCCGGAATACGAGAGCTGGGGGGCTGCCCTTCCCGCGGGAAGCGACAGCCTGATCGCGGCCTATGGCGAGGCCATGCTGGCCCATCTGGAGACCTCGCTTCTGCCGCTGACATGGAGTGCCGAAGATCCGGCAAGTTTTGCCGAAGCTTCTGATTTCACCGCTTTTGTCCGTCAGTTGAAACCGCGCATCCTGCCCTATTCGGGTATCGCTTTTCCCGTCAGGCTCGGTGCTGTCGGCAATGGTCTCGTAGTCTTCGCAACGACGGGCGGCGTGGATATTCCGGGTGAAGTCATCATCGAGGCTCATGGCCGTTGCGGCCGGATCATGATGGACATTCTTTCGATCGAGGAGCGGCGCGCCATGCCGGCTGAGGCACTGAGCGATCGCGAAATCGCCTGTCTGCAGCTCGCGGGCGACGGCCGGATCAGCGAAGAGATCGCCGAACGGCTCGGCCTGTCGGTCCATACGGTCAATGCCTATCTCGGCTCGGCGACGATCAAGCTCGATTCCGTCAATCGCATCCAGGCAATCGCGAAAGCCATTCGGCTGGGCTACATCACCTGACAAGCTGACGACCTGAGCGGTGCGTTCTATCAGCGTGCGCGGCGCTTCGCCCGTGCGGCGTAGACGCGGTGCACGAGTTCCGCAACGGCCTTGTAGAATGCCGACGGAATGACGTTGTCCACTGCGACCTGGGCGAACATTGCGCGCGCAAGCGGCGGATCCTCGAAGATCGGGATGTTGTTCTGCTGGGCTATCTCGCGGATTTTAAAAGCCACAAGGTCCTGTCCCTTGGCCACGACCACAGGTGCGTCGCTTTCCTCGCGCACATAGCGCAGTGCGACGGCATAGTGCGTCGGGTTGGTGATGACGAGCGTCGCGCGCGGCACGTTGTTGATCATTCGGCGACGAGCCCGGTCACGTGCGATCGAGCGCTGGCGGGCCTTGACGATGGGGTCGCCCTGCGACTGCTTGTGCTCGTCCTTGACGTCCTGCTTGCTCATGCGCAACTGCGTGTACCAGTAATGACGCGTCCAGAAGAAGTCGATGACGGCCAGTACCGCCGTGGCGGCCAGAATGACCAGCATGATCCGCTTCAGGATCGTCATGATCTTGACGAAGATGACCTGCGGATCGGAAAACATTGCATCCAGCGCGCCGAAATAGTCGGATCGCAGGACAAAGACCATCACGACGGAGACGATGATGATCTTGAACAGTGACTTGCCGAATTCGATGAGGCCGGTGATGCTGAACAGGCGTTCCCAACCCTTGACGATCGAGACGCGATTGGCCTGAGGTCTGATGCGCTCCAGAACCAGCTGCGGCATGTTCTGCACCACGTTCGAGCCGACGCCGAACAGAAGAAACAGCACGGCGGCCGGCAGAAAAAGCGCGCTCATCTCCCAGCCGAGATGGGTGAAGAGCGACACCACATCCGTGGATGTCGATATTTTCCACTGGTCCGGTTGTTCGAAGAGGTCGCGCAGGCTTTCACCAAGCCGCGCAACGCCGGAGGGCACGAAAAAGACGAGATAAATATAGAAGGCGAGGGACGAGGCGAAGATCGGGACCTCTCGTGAGGAAGGCGTATTACCTTTCTCGACCGCGTCCCTTAGTTTTTTCTCTGTCGGGTCTTCTGTTTTACTGTCTTTATCCTGGTCGTCGGCCACGTCCGGTTCCTTGTTCGCCAGGGTTCGCTTGCGCTGGCCGATTCAAGTGTGAGCCGGCCGCGTGGAAAACTAGACGCCCACCGATTGGCATTCAATCGGCGGGCGCAAGCAGTCTGGTGTTTTCAACAGTCGTGCGTGTCTCAGGCGGCCTGCGTCTTGTCGTCTTCCGCTTCCTTGAGCTGGATTTGCCCGGAATTGGCGAGGCGGATGGCTTCCTGTGCCACTGCGCGGCGTGCAATGGCGACTTCGCGCGGATTGATTCCCGCCGTGCCGGACTGCAGGTCCGATTCGATCATGCGGCGCGAACGCGGGCTGATCGAGGAAAGCACGCATTCGCGGATCTCCATCGTGGCGCCACGGAGCGCCATCGTGAGGATGTCGCCCGAGATGTCGTTGAGCAGCATGACGCGGCTGCGCTGCGGCATTGCCAGAAGGTCTTCGAAAAGGAAGATCTTCGGACGGACCTTGTTGACCGATTCCCGGCTGATCGATTCCAGCGAGTTGAGCAGGGTATCGACTTCGGGTTTTTCCAGTTCGTTCATCAGTTCGGCGACCTTCGTCGAACCCGTCGAATTGCGTTCCGCATCGATTTCGGAAATCAGGTCGTGAACCCGGTTCTCGATGATTTGCGCGGCCTTCGGGCTGACGTTCTTCAGGTTCACCGTACGGTTCATGATGTCGGCGCGCCGGCTTTCCGGCAGCTTCAGGAGAACCTTTGCGCCGAAGGAAGACGGCAGCATGGAAAGGATGTAGGCGACGGTCTGGGGATGTTCGCGCATCAGGAACTTCGCGATGAAGTCCGGATCGGCGTCCTGCAGCCTGTCCCAGATCGAAGCCTCGTAGGCCTGGAAGGCGGTACGGCGGCCGAGCAGGCCGTCGACTTCTTCCGGCGTCAGGCCTTCCTCGAGAATGCTCTCGATGGCCTTCGCATTGTCCATGAGACCCGCACCTTCGGTGAACAGGTCCTCGAATTCATTGACGAGTTCGGCGAGCTCATCCGGCGGGATGGTCCGAAGTGTCTGGGCCGATGCAATGATCGTCTGCAGTTCGGCCTGGGTGAAATACTTCAGAAGCTTTCCGGCGACACCTTTCCCCATGGCAAGCAGAACCGCCGCGGCCTTGTCTGCCTGGGATAGCGGCTTGCCCGTCAATGGGCCGCCGAAATCGTCAAAGTCCATCATGGTCTTTCCTCTCTGGCCCCGGGAGCGGGTCAGGATATCTTGGTGCTCATCACTTCGATCAGTTTAACGCCGAAACGGGTATCATCGTTTTCGAGAACGGTGATCTCGCCGCGGGCGATGCGGCGGCCATTGACCATGATCTCGACCGGCTCGCCGATCTTCTTGTCCAGGGCGATGATGGCGCCTTCCTCCAGGCTCATCAAGCCGGAGACCTGCATGCGGCTGGAGCCGAGCACGATCTGGACGTCGATCGGAATATCCATGATCAGGTCGAGATTGGCCGTCAGCGCGCTGCCTGGCTCCTGCGACGGGGCGGACGAGCCGCCGAAATCACTGTCGCCGAAGCTAGAGCCGCCGAAGTCGGAGCTCGGGCCGCCGAGGGCGGCTCCGCCGAAATCGTTGTCGAAACCCGAAAGCGGATCGGCCTTGGCTGCTCCCATGGAAAAGTCGGAACCGAGATCGGATCCAAAGTCGCTGCCGATATCCGGCAGGGTACCTTCTGCGTCGTTCTTCAGCACGCCGCGCAGGTCGTCGACCGCCTGGTCGAAATCGGTGTCGGGCGTCGGCATCGCGAACGCGTCATCTTCGGTCAAAGGTGTTTTCTTTGTAGCCATGGATTCATTATTCCCGTTGAAACTTGCCTCAACCTGCCTTTCGTCAAGGCCTGCATGAAATGCCTGGTGATGACCCTAACCCATCAAATGTCTTAGAATTTCATCTTCACTGCTGACGTTATCCTTCACCCGGACGGTGTATTTCTCGCCGGCGCGGCCGAATTCACACCGGTACATTTCCTTGCCGTTGGCGCTGACGTCGACCGTGACGTCGCCCTTCTCCTTGAAGGGAATGACATCGCCGGCGGTGAGCCGGGAGATTGTCTTCAGCGTGAGGGTTTGCAGACGGATGCGTGCTTCGAGCGTCACCTGCGAGCGGCGAACCTGCTCGGCGATCTGGTCGGCCCATTCCTTGCGATTGCGCGACATCTGGCCCTTGGACTTCGGCACGGTCACGACCGTTTTCAGCAGGGCCTTCTGCGGGATCACCAGGTAGAATTCCGAGGAGACCGGACCGAGATCTATACCCATTCTGACGACGACTGCGAACTGGTCGACATGGTCGTCCTCGACCTTGGCGCGGTCCTCGGCATTGTGCGGCTTCTCGATGAGGGGTTCGAAACCGCCGGGTGCGTTGACGCCAGAGCGCAGCACGTTGGCGATCTTGTCGAAAACCATCGAGGAAAGATCGAGTTCGATTCGCGACAATGGCCGGTGCACCGGTTCCTCGATCGTCTCGGGAAGCGCACCCAGCAGGTTTTCCATCAGGGTGATGACGAAGGAATTGTTGCAGCCCAGCACGAAACCGGGAGACCAGTTGCGCAGCGAAGCGTCAGCCAGCACGACGTTGTCGCCAAGGTCGGCGATGACGTCGTTCATGAGCCCCGATTCGTGACCCTTGTAGTGAACCTGCATATCGAGGCCGGTCTCACTGTGGAAGATATCCGGCAGGAACTCCGAATAGAGCTGCCCGAAGTCAGAGCACAGCTTCTCGACCGTTTTCTTGTCGCCGAGCGCGCCGGTGAGCCTGGAGAGCAGCGCGTGATCCATTGCGGGGGCTGCCTTTGTCTTTGCTTCCGCCATCGTCAAGCCGCCTTGTTCTCGCCGCCGGGGTTCATCATTTCCTGCTCGACCGCGTCGATCGACGGACGTTCATAGGAGGAGATCGTCTTGCGGCCATATTCGAGCGCGACCTGCGGAACCGAGCCGTTCATGTAGGCGAGCAGGGTCTGCTTGACGATGATGTAGAGGCGATGCTGCTTGGTCCGGACGATCTTGATCTGTGCCGAGATCGGGTTGCAGATCGAGTAGGAAAGGATGATGCCGAGCATGGTGCCGACGAGAGCCGCACCGATCAGTCCGCCCAGGACTTCCGGCGATTCGTTGATCTTGCCCATCGCCTTGATAACGCCGAGAACCGCCGCGACGATACCGATCGCCGGGAAGCTGTCGCCCATGGCGACGATGGAGTGATAAGGCTTCATCTTGTCGTGCAGGACGGTGTCGATTTCCTCGTCCATCAGCGCTTCGATCTCGTGGGAGCGGGCATTGCCGATGATGATGAGGCGGACGTAGTCGCAGACGAATGCGGTCAGTTCCTTGTTTTTCAGGACCGATGGCGCTGCCTGGAAGATCGAGGATTCCTCGGGGTTGTCGATATGGGCTTCGATCTCGTTGCGGGACTTCGTTCTCAGGTCGCGCATCAGGGAATAGAGAACGCCGAGAACATCAAGGTAATCGCGCTCCTTCGGAACGGAGTATTTGAATGCTTCGCCGATTGCCTTGCCGGAATCTTTGACCACCTTCATCGGGTTGGCCATGATGAAACCACCAAGGCCGGCGCCGCCGATAATCATCAGTTCGAAAGGCTGCACGAGAACGTTGACATGCCCGCCCATGGCCATGAACCCGCCAAGGATGCAGCCGAAGGTAATAACAAGTCCTATGATAATATTCATTTCGTGCCCGCATCTGAACGTTGCTTTTCAGTAGAACCGATAAGCGGCTTTCCTTGCGTGAGGCTGTACCTCGCTGGTTTCTTCCATCGCGCCGGAAAGTTCCTGTTCCGCAGGGCTTCGGGGCACGGTGAAAACGGCCCGCAGATGCCGCTCAGGATTGCGTACGAAAGGCCGGAAACGGCGAAAGGCAGGGGGAGCCCGCCTGCCTTTCGTGATTCGGAGCGCATGCCGGAGGTCGCCGGCTCTATTCGCTGTAGACCGCACCTGTTGAAGTGACGATCTCCCATTTCCCTTCGTGCTGGCGAAATGCCGCAAGGCGGGAGTTGTCCGGAAGAATGGAGCCAACCTGGACGATGAATATGCCCGACTTGTCCTCGATGAGTGCCCGGCCATTGGCCACATGAAGGAGCCGCAGATCGCTGCCGCCGGGAAAGGGTTGCGTCTCGCGGCCATCGCCGTTCCCTTGGCCCTCAGGACCGAGACTGGAAACGGTCGCAGTCGTCAGCGGGTCGACGTTCGTCTCGGCGGGTATATCGGACCTGTTCTGTGCGTTCAGTTGTTCCGCGGGGCCACGATCGATCCCGACCCCACCGTTACCGCGTCCCTGCGGCAGGTCGCGAAGCGATTCCCACCCGGCAACGCTGACCCCGAACTTGTCCTGATTGAAGAAGACATACCACGGAAAGGCGGCTGCCGCCGCCGCGACCGCCATGATGCCGCCGGTCAGCCAGCGGTCGAGCGCGGTCGTGCGTCTTTCCTCGGCGACCGGTTCGTGGGACTTCGGGTGTTTGTTCTTGCCGATTATTTTCATCACGCGCCTCGCTTCGCGTTGGCAGCGGCCTGGTTGCCGCCGGAGAGCGAGGCCCTCAATGCGTTGGCCAGTTCCGTATAGGCGTCGATCACCATGCGATCGCCGGGCGATTGTTTGATGACGTCGTAGACGACAGGCACCTGCTTGACCGCCATGTCGAGATCCGGGTCCGTGCCGGGCCGGTAGCCGCCGATCAGACGCAAATCTTTCGTCTCTTCATAGTTATGAATGAGCGACTTCAGGCGCGACACCAGTTTTTCCTGGTCCGGCGTCCATGCCTTGCGGGCTAGACGGGAGATCGAGGACAGCGGATTGATGGGCGGATATCGTCCCTCGTCGGCAAGCGCACGATCGAGCACGATATGTCCGTCGAGAATACCGCGTGTCGAGTCGGCGATCGGATCGTTGTGATTGTCGCCGTCGACAAGGATCGAAATGATTGCGGTGATGGTGCCGGAACCTTCAAGGCCGGGTCCGGCGCGCTCGAGCAACCGAGGCATTTCCGTGAAGACCGAGGCAGGATAGCCGCGGGCGACCGGCGGCTCGCCGGCCGCAATCGCGACCTCGCGGATGGCGTGGGCGAAGCGCGTCACGCTGTCGGCGATGAACAGCACGTTGTCGCCCTGGTCGCGGAAATGTTCGGCAATGGTCATGCCGACAAGCGGCGCCATCTTGCGCAGCATCGGGCTCTCGTCGCTGGTCGTCACGACAACGACCGACTTGGCCATGTTGTCACCCAGCGTATCCTCGATGAACTCGCGCACCTCACGACCGCGTTCGCCGACGAGCGTGATCACCACCTTGTCGAAGGCGTCGGCCTTGGCGAGCATTGAAAGCAGTGTCGACTTGCCGACGCCCGAACCCGCGAAAATGCCGAGACGCTGGCCGTAGCAGAGCGGCGCGAAGATATCGATCGCTTTGACGCCGGTGCGAAATGGCTTGTCCACGCGGCTGCGCGTCATCGAAGGTGGAGGAAGGCTGGTGATGGATCGTTCGATCGATCCACTAGTAAGTGGACCCTTACCGTCTATCGGACGGCAGAGCGAGCTGATCGTCCTGCCGCACCAGCTGGCATCCGGTGCAAGGCGGAATTCGCCCTGCCGAAGGACCATGTCGTCAACACCTATCGGTTCACCGGGTTCGATGGGGCAGACATAGATGAGGTCCGGTTCGACGCGCACGACCTCGCCCATGTGGACGCCGGTGGCGCTCTGGTGCGCCACGAACTCCCCAAGCCGGACATGCTGCGAAAGCCCGCTGACGGTGTAGTGGCCGGCGGCGATCGTGCGCACGCGCCCGCCCCGGAACAGGTTGGTTCCCGGCTGGCCGTAATTTCTTGCGATTTCCGCCAGACCGTCCAGTCGCGGCATGCTCACGGTCTGTGCGCCGGATTGCTCCATCGTCGCTACCTTTAAAGATTACTGGCTGCCACCGAGGGTCTTGATGGCCGAAGTGAAGGTGTTCTCGCTGCTCTGGAGCAGTGACGAGATACCTTCGAACGCGCGGTTGACCTGGATGAGCTGCGTCATCTCCGACACCGCATTGACGTTGGAGCCTTCCACGAAGCCCTGCATGACGCCGACATCGCTCGAATCTGTCACCGGCTGGGGAGCGTCAGTGGCGATCACACCGCTGTTTTCGTAACGCAGGAAGCCCTTGCTCAGGTCGGCGGTGAATACGCCGATGGAGCCGACAATCCGTCCGTCCTGGCTGATGCGGCCATCGAGGCCAACTGTGGGCGGGCCACCATTGGCGTTGAGCTGGATTGGAGCACCGCCGGCGTCGAGAACCGGATAGCCCTGGGTGGACACCAGGTCGCCGGTCTGCGTCATGGAGAAGCGGCCGTCGCGGGTCAGAACCTGTCCGGCGGGGGTGTCGATGGAGAACCAGGCATCACCCTTGACTGCGAAGTCGAGCGGATTACCCGACTGCTGGACTTCGCCGGCGCGCGTCGACAGGTAATCGTTGCCCTGATTGACGAAGGCGATCTTGGCATTGATGTCGTTGCCGGTCTTGCTCATGACCTCGTCGAACTTGACCTCGGTGGCGCGAAAACCGGCCGTATTCATGTTCGCGATGTTGTCGGCGATGGTCGTCAGTCGGCGTTCGAGAGCGATCTGCGAGGAAATGCCAACGTAAATGCCCGACTGCATATATCTCTCCTGGTAATCCGCGCGCTGCGTTCCACCCGTTCGGGGAACAGCTTTCGCAATATATTGCCGGAAGCTAGAAGCCGTTGCTTGTGCGAACCTGTAGATTGCTGCATCGCGATCCGGCCGCGGTCAGTTTGATTTCGGCACAATGCAAAAGTGACCCTGCAGCACATTATTCTTCTATAGGGACGGAATTCAGCCGGCCGATGTGCCCTTGACGCCTGGCGCCGGATCACGCGTCGCGAACCAACCGGTCAGGTCTCAGGACTGCCTGCGAATCGTCGAAAAGCGCCTGCCTCTGCCGGTTTTTTCCGGGAAATCTGAGGTGGGGGAGCGTCTCTTTTCCCGATAGGCGGCCATCGCGGCGGTTCATTTTCCAAAGAGGTTTTTCCGTAAGTCCCGCGCAAGATTGTCGCTCTACTCATGGCATGAGAGAAATACGGAGAATAGCGATGGAGCCTATTCAGTTGTTCGACCTGGCGTCCCGGCAGGCCCAATGGCTGTCTGTCAGACAGGAAGTGGTCGCCACGAACATCGCCAATGCCAATACGCCGAAATTCCTCGCGAAGGATGTCACCCCGTTCGACAGCGAATTGAAGTCCGCCGGGGCCAGCGCCGGAATGGCGATGGCCCGTACCCAGCCGGGTCACATGGAAGCCAGCGTAATCGGTAACGGCAAGGTCGAGGTAGAAGAACCGGACGTCAACAACGAAATCGGTACGCAGGAGTCCGGCAATACGGTCGCGCTTGCGAACGAAGTCGCCAAGATGGGTGAAGTCAAGCGTCAGTTTGAGCTCAACACCCAGCTCGTACGCGCCATGAACAATATGATGCTGGCCGCAGTAGGTAAGTAAAATGGATCCTTTGTCAGCCTCCCTGAAGATCGCGGGAAGCGGTCTCGAAGCCCAGTCCACCCGACTGCGCATCGTATCGGAAAACATCGCGAACTCCCGCACGACCGGCGATACGCCTGGCGCCGACGCCTATCGGCGCAAGATCATCACCTTCGATTCCGAGCTGGACCGCGCATCCGGTACGACGCTGGTGCATGTGAAGAAGCTCGGCGTCGACCGTTCGGACTTCGTTGAGGAATACGATCCGGACCATCCGGCCGCCGACGAGAACGGCATGGTGAAGCTCCCTAACGTCAACATGCTGATTGAGATGGCCGACCTGCGCGAAGCGAACCGCAGCTACGAGGCCAATCTACAGACTATTCGTCAGACGCGAGATCTCATCTCGGCAACGATCGACCTATTGAAAGGCTAACGATGATTGATTCCGTTTCCAGCATCAACTCACTGACAAAGGGCGCCGGTACGCTCGGTGTTCAGTCGAGTGAGAGCAGCATTCTGTCGCAGGCCGGCACCGTCGTCTCGGCCGCCGCGAGCGCAGCACTTGGGCCGACCTTTGCCAGCGTGCTCGGCGGCGCCGTCAATGATGCCATCAGCGCGGTCAAGGGCGGTGAAGCCGCCTCCTTCGCCGGCATCAAGGGCACCGCGGACACGCGCGAAGTCGTCGATGCCGTCATGGAAGCCGACCGTACGCTGAAGACGGCGGTCGCCCTGCGCGACAAGGTGGTTTCCGCCTATCTCGAAATCACCAAGATGCAGATCTAGACGGCTGAGGAATCGCGACCATGAGAGCACTTGCCATTGCTGCGACGGGTATGGATGCCCAGCAGACCAATCTCGAAGTCATCGCAAACAACATTGCGAACATCAACACCACCAGCTTCAAGCGCGGCCGCGCCGAGTTCACCGACCTGCTTTACCAGACGGAGCGCGCCCAAGGCGTGGCCAACCGGGCAAACCAGTCCGTGGTGCCGGAAGGCGCCAATATCGGTCTCGGCGTGCAGACGTCTGCCGTCCGCAAGCTTCATACCCAGGGTGAAATCTCCTCGACGGGTAACGACCTTGATGTCGCCATCGTCGGCAAGGGCTTCTTCATGGTGGAAGGCGGCGACGGTTCGACGCTCTACACCCGCGCCGGTGCCTTCAACAAGGACGCGAACGGCCGTCTCGTGACCATCGACGGTTACGGCGTCATGCCGAACATCACCATCCCCGATGATGCAACGGAAATCACCATCAGTCAGGACGGTATCGTTTCGGTTCGGGTGGGCTCGGAGGAAAATCTGACGGAACTCGGTCAGCTCCAGCTTTCCAACTTCGTCAACGAGGCCGGTCTGAAACCGCTCGGCGACAACCTGTTCCAGCAGACGGAAGCTTCCGGCGATGCCGTTGTCGGCGTCGCTCAGGATACCGGTTTCGGTTACGTCAAGCAGGGTTATCTCGAAAGCTCGAACGTCGATGCGGTCAAGGAGATCACCGATCTGATTTCCGCCCAGCGTGCTTACGAAATGAACTCCAAGGTCATCACGACTGCCGACGAGATGGCGACCATCGTCAGCCAGAATCTGAAGTAGTCCTAACGAGGCAGGGCAAGCATGAAGTTTTCCCGGAACTATGCAGTGAATTTGGCGCGCAGTGGGGCGGTTTCCGTCCTGCTGCTCGCTGCTGGCATGGTGCCACAAACGGCGCTTGCCCAAACCCGCTATGCCGTGGTGCCGACGGCGACGATTTTCCCCGGCGAAATCATCGGCGCCGGCCGCGTGACAGAGGTCGAGGTGACCAACCCCAACCTCGCCGGTGGTTATGCGACCGATGTTTCGGACGTGATCGGCAAGGTTTCCAAGCGCACTCTCGTTCCCGGCCGGACCATTCCGGTGGGCAGCCTACGCGAACCCTTCGCTGTGCAGCGCGGCTCGACCATGCGCATGACCGTCAACACCGGAGGCATGACGATTTCAGCCGCCGGAACTCCCCTTCAGGATGCCATGGTCGGCGACGTCGTGCGCATGCGCAATCTCGATACCGGAGTGATCGTGAGTGGCACTGTGATGGCCGATGGAACAGTCGAGGTTATGCAGAAATGACCATTCATTCCCTTTCCGTGGCGCTTGCTGCGCTGGCCATGCTGGTGGCATCCGCCTTCGGCGCGGTCGCCGAGCCGAACGCGCGCGTCAAGGATATCGCATCGCTTCAGGCCGGCCGGGACAACCAGTTGATCGGCTATGGTCTCGTGGTCGGTCTGCAGGGATCTGGTGACAGCCTTCGTTCGTCGCCGTTTACCGAGCAGTCCATGCGCGCGATGCTGCAGAACCTCGGGATTTCCACGCAGGGCGGCCAGTCCAGCGCCAAGAATACCGCAGCCGTCATGGTGACCGCCAACCTGCCGCCTTTCGCAAGCCCGGGCAGCCGCATGGACGTGACCGTAAGCTCGCTCGGCGACGCAACCTCTCTTCGCGGCGGTACGCTGGTCATGACCTCGCTTACCGGCGCCGATGGCCAGATTTACGCCGTCGCGCAGGGATCGGTTGTCGTTTCTGGTTTCAATGCCCAGGGTCAGGCTGCCCAGATCACCGAAGGTGTTACCACGGCCGGCCGCGTGCCAGGCGGTGCCATCATCGAGCGGGAACTGCCCTCGCAGTTCAAGGATTCCGTCAATCTGGTGCTGCAGCTGCGCAACCCGGACTTCTCGACTGCCATCCGCATCGCCGACGTGATCAACGCCTATGCCTCGCGCAATCATGGCCGACGGATCGCCGAAGCACGTGACGCACAGGCGGTTGTCGTCCAGAAGCCGCAGACGGCCGATCTCACGCGCCTGATGGCGGATATCGAAAATCTTGTGGTCGAGACGGATACCCCGGCAAAGGTCGTCATCAACGAGCGCACCGGCACAATCGTCATCGGCGCCGACGTTCGCATCGCCAAGGTCGCGGTAAGCTACGGCACCCTGACGGTGCAGGTTACCGAGACCCCGCAAGTCATCCAGCCGGAACCTTTCTCGAAGGGGCAGACCGCAATTCAGGATCAGACCGATATCACCGCGGAAAAGACCGGTGGCCCCGTCGCGATCATCGATGGACCGGATCTGCGTACCCTCGTTGCCGGCCTGAACAATATCGGCGTGAAGCCTGACGGTATCATCGCCATTCTTCAGGGCATCAAATCGAGTGGTGCCTTGCAAGCGGAGCTCGTGCTGCAATGACAGAGACAGTCGTTACATCCCGCAAGGCTGGCCACGGCGTAGTGTTGTCCCGTTCGGTCTTTGCTGCTCTTTGCCTGATGGCGGTGCTTCCCGCGGCAAGTGCCCAGGAAGCGGTCCAGACGGCTTCTCCGCCGACGACCGAGGACGAAATCCGCCAGTATTGCACCAATATCGCGGACCCCGCGCGCGACCGGCGTTATCTTCTGCAGAAGGAAGAACTCGAGAAGCTGCAGGCCGATATCGACCAGCGCATTTCCGTGATGGAAGCGCGCAAGGCCGAGTATGAGGATTGGCTGAAGCGTCGCAACGACTTCCTGAAGCAGGCTGAAGCAGGTCTTGTGGACATCTACAAGACCATGAAGGCGGATGCGGCGGCACCGCAGCTCCAGGAAATGGACGCTACACTCGCTGCAGCGATCATCATGAAACTCCCTGCCCGCCAGTCGGGTCTGATCCTCAGCGAAATGGAAGCGAAGAAGGCCGCCATCGTGTCTTCGATCATGTCCAGTGCCGCGGATCCAAACACTTCGAAAGATCCGTCATGAATAAAGCGTTCCCCGCCCTTATGCTGACCGTCGCTCTCCTGTCAGGTTGCAAGAGCGTGACGGAGAACCAGACGCTCAAGGAAATCGGCAACGCGCCTTCCATGAGCCCGATCGGCAGCGGCCTTCGTTACGGCCAGACGCCGCAGATGGCGATGTATCCGAAGCAGCCGCACAAGACTGCGAGCGGCTATTCGCTCTGGAGCGACAGCCAGGCCGCGCTGTTCAAGGACGCGCGTGCTTTGAACGTCGGCGATATCATGACTGTCAACATCCAGATCAACGACAAGGCAAGCTTCGACAACGAAACCGACCGTGAGCGCACCAACGAACGGACGACGAACTGGCAGGCGAGCGCCACGATCTTCGGCTGGAAGCCGGAGACGGATTCGACGATGGGCTTCGACACAACCAGCAAATCGGATGGCAAGGGTTCGATCAGCCGTTCCGAAAAGCTGACGCTGCTCGTCGCGGCCGTGGTGACCGGCGTTCTTGAAAACGGCAACCTGATCATCAGCGGTTCCCAGGAAGTTCGTGTGAACCACGAAATCCGCATCCTGAACGTCGCTGGTATCGTGCGGCCGCAGGATGTCGATTCCGACAACACGATCTCCTACGACAAGATTGCCGAAGCCCGCATCTCCTATGGTGGCCGTGGCCGCATAACCGAGGTGCAGCAGCCGCCGGTCGGGCAGCAGGTCGTAGACCTCTTTGCCCCGATCTGACCTTTCTGACCCTATTGAAGGACATTTGGTGACATGGCTGCCCTGATGATCGCTGACGCGGAATCCACCGGCAAGAAAAAATCCGCAATGATCGTCACGATCGCCATTGTCGCCGTCTTGTCGGTCGTCGGCCTTGGCGGCGGCTGGCTTGTCGGCAAGATGCTGGCTCCAGCATTGACACCACCGGCAGGGCAGGAGGCTCCGGCAGAGCCTGAAGCCAAGGCGGCCGGCGGTCATGAGGCGGGCGGAGAGAAGGGTGAAATCCCCAACATCTCCGCGAGCCAGCCGAACTTGGTCGCGCTGGACCCGATCGTCACGAATCTGGCCTACCCATCCGAAAACTGGATCAGGATCGAGCTTGCGCTGCTGTTCAACGGCACTCCCGATCCGGCTTTGGCCGAGGAAATCCATCAGGACGTCCTCGCATATCTGCGGACGGTGTCTCTTCAGCAGGTGCAGGGGCCGCGCGGCTTTCAATATCTTAGGGATGACGTATCGGAAATCGTTGACCAGCGCTCGCAGGGCCGGATATCAAAGGTCCTGTTCAGGATGTTCGTGATCGAATGATACGCCTTTTAATCCTTCTTGCTGCATTGGGCCTGTTCCCCGAACTGGCGAACGCCCAGCAGTTGCCGCAGCAACTTCCGGATCTCCTCAATCTTCCGGTGGATGGATCCGCTGCTGCCTGGATCATCCGTACCTTCGGGCTCCTGACGGTCTTGTCGGTTGCGCCCGGCATTCTCATCATGGTGACGAGCTTTCCGCGCTTCATCATCGCCTTCTCGATCCTGCGGTCGGGCATGGGCCTTGCGACGACGCCGTCCAATATGATCCTGACGAGCATGGCGTTGTTCATGACCTTCTACGTCATGGCGCCGACATTCGATCGCGCCTGGCAGGACGGCATTCAGCCCATGCTGCAGAACCAGCTTTCGGAAGCTGAGGCCGTCCAGCGGATCGCCGAACCGTTCCGCACATTCATGATGACCAACACACGGCCGAAGGATCTGGCGCTTTTCGTCGACATTGCAAACGAGCGCGGTCAGCAGACAGTGAGCGACGGCAAGGCGGACTACCGCGTGCTGGTCCCCGCCTTCATGCTCTCGGAGATCCGTCGCGGCTTCGAAATCGGCTTCCTGATCGTTCTTCCCTTCCTCGTCATCGATATGGTGGTTGCGACCATCACCATGGCGATGGGTATGATGATGCTTCCGCCGACATCGATCTCCCTGCCGTTCAAGATCCTGTTCTTCGTCCTCATCGACGGCTGGAACCTGCTCGTGGGCTCTCTCGTGCGATCGTTCTCGTAAGAAACGCAAGCTCCGGTATATCGAAAACGCCCGTGGGCTTGCTTCCACGGGCGTTTTCGCATGCCCCTATCGCTCCGCTAACGTGCGGGCGAGTTGCTTGGGGGATAACAGGAAGGTCGGCCTGTCTTGAATTGCAGCAGTGGCGTTGCAAGTGAAGTCATCAAGATGACGGGAGCGGATGCTGATGTCAGGCTCGCGTCCAGAATGGCCAGCAGAGCGGGACTGGGGCCCTGTGACGCCGCCCTTGCGGCGGCGTAGACGCGGAGAAGCCGGGGCGGCAAATATCTCGCCGGCAAGCCCGGCGAGCCGGCGGAGAGTTGTCTCTCCGCCATTCCTCTCAAAGAGCGCTGGCGGTCCGCGTCGGCATCAGCCGGGCGTCGCCCAGGCTGCTGGCGAGGAATGCCGTGTTGGCATCCGGATCGCTCGATGCGTTCTGAAAATTGATGTAGTCGATTGAGATGGCGGCCTTGTCCCTACCCAGCATCAGCCGGGCGTAGACGGTTACGCCTCGCGGCATGATTTCGAGATCGAGCGTGACGGAGGGCATGCTATCCCAGTCCAGCGAATAGTCGCCGCCGGCGCCGAAGCGGATCGTGCCGGGATGGAAATAGAGTTCGGCCGCGGACTCGACGAGGTCGGCGATGCTGCCGTGATGTTCAAAACGCAGCATGGAAATGAAGTCTGCCGCATCGATCAGTCGTAATTCGGCTGCGAGAGGGCCAACGGCACGTGCGAGGATTTCTTCGCGTTCGATCGAGTAGGGGCATATTTTCATTTTGTCTGTTTACCCGTCTTCTAGTTCCTATACGCGGCGGACTTTCGGCGATCCGAACCCGTCGCAACCTTTTAACTTATTGGAAAATCAATCTATCTTTCGGCGCCTGCACAGGTGTTGAGCCGATAGGCAGCGCATTTCCGTGCGCCGGGCCGCAACGCCTGACAGGGATCGGTGATAGGTAATCGTTTCGTTTCGACATGCTCGGACGCTCGGATGTTTACGTAGCTGTTGCTGGCCAGGCCAGTAAGTGACGCAGGTACGTCAGATGCCGGAGAAGACGGGTCTTCGGGACACCCTTGAGAAAGGGCATCGATCCTGTCTTCCTGTTCGACAGCTGATCCATTGAGCGCGCCGGCTCCTGATGCTTGACCGCGAACTGCGGTGAGCATCATCGAAATGTCGCTTTGAGGTCGACAAGTCGGCTCCATTGTCGTTCGAAGACAGCCTCCCGGCCCCAGTGAGGGCGCAGTTTTGCATGCCTCGTCAGCACAATGGATGTGGCTTCATGCCACGGACGCTATTCTCGAATATTTGGGTCTTACTTGACCATGAAGGCACCGTCGCGCGGAGGCAGCGAGGGTACATCCAGATGATCCGGCTCGAGACCCTGTTTCGCCCGGTCGATCATCATCTGATAGGCGGTTTCCAGGTGCCGGCAGAAACGCTCCGCATCGAAAAGCGGGCTGCTCAGCCGGTTGTCTTCGAGCCGCTGGCGATACTGCGTGACGAGTTCGGGGTTCTGGGCGAACTCGATGGCCTTGCGCACGTAGTCCTCTTCGTCCTCGGCAACCAGTTCGGGAAGCCCGATCGCGTTGAGCAGGCTTTCGCTGACGCGGGACGCGAAGTTCGTGCCCTTGACGGTCAGGACCGGAAGACCGGCCCACAGCTGTTCCGAGGTGGTCGTGTGGCCGTTAACCGGGAAGGTGTCGAGGCCGATATCCGCCGCGGTGATACGGTTGAGGTGGAGGTCGAATTCCAACTGCGACATGAAGAAGATGCGCTTGGGCGGGATACCCAGGGAGCCGAACTTGGCGATGATGTTCGCCTGGACTTCCTTGCCACGCTTGAGGATCCAGATCACGCTGTTCGGCGTTTTCTTCAGGATCGTCGCCCACATCTCGATAACCTTGGGCGTGATCTTGCGGTTTGCATTGAACGACGCGAAGACAAAGGCATCTTCCGGCAGACCTACATCGGTCTTGCTCATCTTCTTGGCAAGCGGGCGGTTGTCCGGGTCGTTCGGCTGGTAGGTATCCGGCATCCGGCAGAATTTTTCGTAGTAATGCGGGGCGGAGCTGTCGGGCAGCACGTATTTGTCGCCGATCGCATAGTCGAGGTCGACGTTGACGGTCGAACCGGGGAAACCCAGCCATGCGACCTGAATGGGAGCCGCCGCCTTGTTGAACAGTGCGGTACGGTTACCGACCGTATGCCCCTTGAGGTCGACGAGAATGTCGATACCGCGCTTGCGGATTTCCGCGACAACCTGCGGATCCTCCATGTCGCGGATCGTGACGATATCGCCCCATAGGCTGCGGTCCGCCTGGTTTGTCGCCAGCATTTCGGGATCGGTGTGGCAGAACAGCGTGATTTCGAACCGGTCGCGATCATGCAATTCCAGAACGCGCCGGATAAGCTTCATCGTTGCGTGTCGGTCGAAGAGGTCGGAGGACACATAGCCGATACGGATCTTGTCCGACCACGTATGCGGCACCGAGCGGCGTATCTTCGTAATCTCCGGGCTGAAGAACGGCGTGTTGCTTCGCGCAATCTGGTTCAGGTGTTCGTCACCCGTCCAATGCAGGTTGAAGAAGGTGCCGTCATTCCGCAGGAACTCGGTGTCTCCCTCGGCAATTGCCGCTTCGATGATCGGCTGGTGTCGTTCCACGGCGTCGAACTTGCAGTGTTCACGCGAGAAGGTGAGATACATCAGGCGAATGGACTGATTGCGTGGCAACTTGGCCAGCAGCACGCGGGCTGTTTCGATATCGGAGGGATCGAAGACATCCCAGGTATAGAGCGAGATGCGTGCGCCGAGCTGCATGTGCTCGAGGACATCGCTTTTCATCAGCAAGTCCTTGAACACACGGGCAAGCCGGGCCTGCTGACGGTCGACGAGAAGAGAGCCGACGATATAGGCGAGATCCGGTTGGCGACGTACCCTGCTCAGGATGCCATTGGCCAGCGCAAGCGCTCGGTCCTTTTCGCCGCAGGCGAAATAAAGCTTGATCGCCTCGCTGGTATTGTCCTCCGCATGCTGGCCGCCCTGTTCGGCGGCGAGCTGGTAGGAATTTGCGGCCTCCTGCTTGAGACCGAGCTGCAGCAGCGTCTTGGCGAGCAGCGTGTAGGTTCTTGCGTCCCGTTGAAGGTCGAGGAGGCGATTGAGCGTCGACAAGGACGCCGTGAAGTGTCCGGTCCGATACTGTTTGGACGCTGTCGCATAGGTGATTTCGTTCAACGTTCGCTCCGTCGTAATGCTTGCCGCCGGTATGTTTGCTGCCGCGAAGTGACGAATGCCACGGCCGAAACAGGCTGCTTTTGAGGCAAGCTATTTGCCGAAGCTTGCTTGAAACGGGTGTCGATGTCCGCCGGATCCCCGGGACCAGGCAATTTCTTACCGGGCCTGTTCGTGTTTTTGCGGTCTGTTAACCACGGGGCAAGGCTACCCGGCGCGAATCGCCAAAATTAAGAAGTTGGCAAGGGTTGGCTGCGAGTTTCGTTCGTGTGACGGGTTTGGTGTCCTTGAAAGAAAAATGGAACCGAGTGGCATGATGTCGGTCCGTCACGGCCGGAATTTCTGACCCGGCATGTCCTCGTTGTTTGTTTTGAGTCTTAAGGGGACACTTCATGTCTAGCATCAACTTCAATAAGAACGCTACCGCCGCTCTCTCCACGCTGCGTGACATCAACAACAGCCTGTCCAAGACGCAGGACCGCGTCTCGACCGGTTACAAGGTCGGTTCCGCTGCCGACGGCGCGGCTTACTGGTCGATCGCAACCACCATGCGTTCGGACAACAAGGCGCTGGGCGCTGCTCAGGACGCCCTGGGCGTTGGCGCCGCCAAGGTTGACACCGCTTACGCTGCCATGGAAAGCTCCATTGACGTTGTAAACGAAATCAAGGCCAAACTGGTCACCGCAAGCGAAAGCTCGGCCGACAAGGACCAGATCCAGCTCGAAATCGGCAAGCTGCAGGAACAGCTGTCGGCAATCGGTCAGGCTGCTTCGTTCAACGGCGAAAACTGGATGGTTGCTTCGGCTTCCGCTTCGAACACCACGGTTGTTGACGGCTTCGTCCGTAACGACGACGGCACGGTCAAGATCACGACTGCCGAATACAAGGTCAGCTCCTACGCGATCTTCGAATCGGTTACCAATGGCGTTGGCACCGGCGGTCTGCTCGGCTCGGTCATGGCAATCAAGCTCACCAGCGCTTCTACCTCTGGCGACATCAGCGCCTACCTCGACCAGGTCGAAACCGCTCTGTCTGAAATGACCAAGGGCGGTGCAGCTCTCGGTGCTCTGTCGACCCGCATCGACCTGCAGGACGACTTCGCTTCGAAGCTCTCCGACGCCATCGAATCGGGTGTTTCGGGCCTCGTGGACGCCGACATGGAAGAAGAATCTGCCAAGCTCTCTGCTCTGCAGACCCAGCAGCAGCTCGCCATCCAGTCGCTGTCGATCGCGAACTCCTCTTCGCAGAACATTCTGGCTCTCTTCCAGTAAGACTGGATCTCCGGAAAAAGAAATCGGGAACCGCGCCTTCGGGCGCGGTTTTTCGTTTCGGGGAGGAGGGGAGTTGGCTTCTTTCGTTAAGCCTTTTTGTGCCCCCGCGCCATTATTTGAATGGCTGAATACGCGGCTTCCGCCGCCCGCCATGACCTCGAAAATACAAATTTCCGCCTCTCGCAGCCCTGTTCCATGGCCCTGTGACGCCCGTTCCGCAGGTTTCTTCGTATGCCTGATCGCAAGCGCCAAAGCGCGCCCGCAAATATTTTTGATTTTTCTTTTCGCATTTGGAAGTCGTTAACCTTAATGGTGTCTAATCAGGTCATCGAAACAGCGGGCCGAAGTTAACTATAAAGCACTCGGCAAGCATGATGCTGACCAATGTTTCCGGGCAAACCCCGAATGTCCCTTCCATATTTATTGCCAAAGGGGCGATTCTAGATGACCAGTATCCTGACCAATACTTCCGCAATGTCCGCACTTCAGACGTTGCGTAACATCAATACCAACCTGGCTGATACGCAGGATCGCGTTTCCTCGGGCTTCCGCGTTGGCGAAGCTGCCGATAACGTTGCTTATTGGTCGATCTCCACCACGATGAACTCGGACAACAAGGCGCTGAACGCTGCTTCCGACGCTCTCGGTGTGGGTGCTGCCAAGGTTGACACCGCTTACGCTGCCATGGAAAGCGCCATCGACGTCGTCAACGAAATCAAGGCAAAGCTGGTAACGGCGACTGAAACTTCGACCGACAAGGACCAGATCCAGCTCGAAATCGGCAAGCTGCAGGAACAGCTTTCCTCGATCGGCCAGGCCGCTTCCTTCTCCGGCGAAAACTGGATGGTTGCTTCGGCTTCCGCTTCGAACACCACGGTTGTTGACGGCTTCGTCCGCAACGACGACGGCACGGTCAAGGTCACGACCGCTGAATACAAGGTTGGCTCCTACGCACTCTTCGACTCGATCTCGGGCGGCGTCGGCACCGGCGGTATCCTCGGCTCGGTCATGTCGATCACGCTGTCCAGCAACTCTACCGCCGGCGAGATCAGCGGCTACCTCGACCAGGTCGAAACCGCTCTGTCCGAAATGACCATCGCTGGTGCCGCTCTCGGCGCTCTGTCGACCCGTATCGACCTGCAGGACGACTTCGCTAACAAGCTCTCCGACGCCATCGAATCGGGTGTTTCGCGCCTCGTGGACGCCGACATGGAAGAAGAATCTGCCAAGCTCTCTGCCCTGCAGACCCAGCAGCAGCTCGCCATCCAGTCGCTGTCGATCGCGAACTCCTCTTCGCAGAACATCCTTACCCTGTTCCAGTAAGATTTATCTTACTCTTAATAGGAAGGCCGCGCTTACGCGCGGCCTTTTTCCGTTTGGGCGTCTGAAGAATTAATTCATTTTTTCAATGTGTTAACAAAGTGTCTGTGATGAGGTCCCGCGTTAGCTTCCTGTTTATTTATGTTAATTTTCTCGCACCCGCATTTACCAATTGTTAACCACGATGCTGTTTTCTAGGACCATCGAAACAGCGAGCCGATCCGAGAAAAAAAGGGGTCGGCAGGCATGAAGCTGAACGCCGTTACCGGTTCACGCCGGAATGTCCCTTCCTCAATTCATTGCCAAAGGGGCGATCTAAGATGACCAGTATTCTGACCAACACTTCCGCCATGTCTGCCCTCCAGACGCTGCGCGCCATCAACACCAGCCTTGCCGACACGCAGGACCGCGTTTCCTCGGGCTACCGGGTTGGTGAAGCTGCCGATAACGTTGCCTATTGGTCGATCTCCACGACGATGAACTCCGACAACAAGGCACTGAACGCCGCCTCGGACGCTCTCGGGGTTGGTGCTGCCAAGGTTGACACTGCTTACGCCGCCATGGAAAGCGCCATTGACGTTGTTGATGAAATCAAGGCAAAGCTCGTAACCGCAACGGAAGCCTCGACCGACAAGGACCAGATCCAGCTCGAAATCGACAAGCTGCAGGAACAGCTGACCGCAATCGCCCAGGCCGCTTCCTTCTCCGGCGAAAACTGGATGGTTGCTTCGTCTGCTGCTTCCAACACGGTTGTCGTGGATGGCTTCATCCGTAACAACGACGGCACGGTCAAGGTCACGACTGCTGAATACGCGGTTGCTTCCTACGCTCTCTTCAGTTCCATCGCAGCAGGCGTCGGCACTGGTGGTATCCTCGGCTCCGTCATGGGGATCGTGCTCTCCAGCGCTTCCACCACTGGCGATATCGCCGCCTACCTCGATCAGGTCGAAAGCGCACTCGCTGAAATGACTATCGCCGGCGCTGCCCTCGGCGCGATGATCACCCGCATCGAGTTGCAGGACGACTTCGCTGCCAAGCTCTCCGACGCGATTGAATCGGGTGTTTCGCGCCTCGTGGACGCCGACATGGAAGAAGAATCTGCCAAGCTCTCTGCCCTGCAGACCCAGCAGCAGCTCGCTATCCAGTCGCTGTCGATCGCGAACTCCTCTTCGTCGAACATCCTCACCCTCTTCCAGCAGTAAAATCTGGATCAAGGTACGTGGAATACTTGAGAGTCGCGCCAGCAATGGCGCGACATTTTCGTTTGTATTATTTGAGTATTGCGAAATTATTCGGAAATCAGCAATCGGTTAATTATTTGTCGATCTCTCCAAGATTTCGTCTTGTCACTGTTTCAATCTTTGGTTAACCATAATTAACTTCGAACCAATCAGCACGACGTACCCGTTCTCGATTCGGGTGGCATGAAGCCGCAACGTTGATGCCGTTTTTTGCTCGGCATGTCCCCTTGTCACAACATCGGGTAGGTGGAACATGTCCAACGTCATCATGACGAGCTACACTCAGAGCGCCTTGCAGACGCTCCTTTTTGCCAGTGATTCCCTGGAGAAGACGCAGTCCAGAAGTGATTCCGGTCTGAAGATCGCCTCTGCGGCGGATAATGCAGGCTATTGGTCTGTTGCCACCGGCATGAGATCCGACAAGAGCATTGTCGGCAGTATCGCCGATGCACTGAACCTCGGCGCCTCCAAGGTGGATACCTCCTATGAAGCCGTCAATTCCGCCATCGATATCCTTGACCAGATCACCGCTCTGCTCGAGACGGCTTACGAAGCGGGTACCGACCGCACGACGCTTAATACTTCACTGACGGAGCTGAAGGGAAATCTGCAGTCCGTCACCCAGGCAGCGACCTTCTCAGGCGACAACTGGCTTTACAATACCGATGCCAGCATGATCGACACTTACACCGTTCCAGCGTCTTTCCAGCGTTCGGTCTCCGGTTCGGTGTCCCTGAATTTCATCAGCATCAGCAGCAGCCAGTCGACGCTGATCGATACGCAGGATGCCAGCCGTGGACTGTTCACCGGCGCGATCGATGCCGATACGCTGGTGGATCCGGACAACCCGACCGGCACGCCGCGCAACTATTATCTTCTCGATGTTGGATCCGCTGCGCCGGCAACCGGTACCGAAATCAGCATTTCCGAAGCGACGACCATCAGCGAACTCGATGACATGATCGCCGTCGTCAGCTCCATGACGGACCAGTTGAACCGTCTCGGCAGTTCGCTGGGCTCCATGTCGAACCGGATCGATCAGCAGGTGACTTACGCGGCCTCGCTCAGCGACACCTTCGACGAGAGCATCAGCCGGCTGGTCGATACCGACATGGAGGAGGAGTCCGCCAAGCTTGCGGCCTTCAAGACCCAGCAGGAGGTGGCGATGCAGGTATTGTCGTTGCTTAACAGTCACCAGCAATCCCTCAGCGTCCTCTTCAGTTGATCGGCCACAGGTTTGGTCCATCCTCGCACAAGTTTGAGGTCTTAGTTCCTTTCAAGCGTAGATGATCGCCTGATTCCGTTCGGGTGCTTCGCGTGAACACCGTTGATGAGGAACGCCGTGGCCGAAATTGTTTGCTTGTACGGATCGATGAGAGATTTCGGGCGGTTGGATCACGTTGACGGTCGCTGTGGGGGCGCGGCATGAGTGTTCTGCTCTCCCGCTATCTGAAGGATTTCAGTGCGGCGGTCACGCCGCCGCCCGGCGATTTCTCCTCGGATATCGCGGATGATTTTGCCCAACCCGATCTGCTGGCCGCTCCGGTGGAGGAGCCGGTGGATGTCGAGGCCATCAAGAACGAGGCCTATGCCGAAGGCCACGAGACCGCCGAGCGAGAACTCGCGGAAAAGCACCGCCAGGCACTCGACGCCATGGAGGCAGCTCATCGCGAAGAACTGACTGCCCTCAGGGAGAAATACGAAGACGAGGTCGCCCAGCACATCGGGCAGGCCTTTCAGCAGATGACGGCTTCGGTCGCCGGAGCCGTTGAAGCCGCGGTTGTTCGCGTCCTGTCTCCTCTGGTCGAGGAGAAGATCGCCATGCAGACGGCGGCGGCATTCGCATCGAGGGTTGCCGAGGAAATCACAGAAGGGGAGGCGGGCAGGCTGCAGGTTGCCGGGCCGGATCGTCTCCTCGAAACCGTAAGGACCCGCCTTGCTGGAATCGACGCTTCCGTCGACTTCCGTGAGACGTCCGAAATCGAACTGTCGTTCCAGATGGGTGATTCCGTTCTTGTGACGCGGCTGGCTGGCGTAGTCGAAGCCATGGAAGGGCTTATGGATGAGTGAGGGCGAAAACCATCATCGCGGTAAGAACGAGATCATCATCGTCAAGCGTCACAAGGGTGATCACGATGGTGCTCACGGCGGGGCCTGGAAGATCGCTTATGCCGACTTCATGACCGCCATGATGGCCTTCTTCCTCGTGATGTGGCTCGTCAACGCCGCGAACGAGGAAACCAAGGCCTCGATCTCCAGCTACTTCAATCCGATCAAGCTGACCGACGAAAAGCCGAGCGAGAAGGGCGTCAAGGAACCGGCGAAGGAAGCTGAAGGCGAACAGAAGGCACAGAAATCGGACGTCAAGGCCGAGAAGCCCGAAGACGCGGCGGCAGCCGCGTCGGGTGATGACCTGACGGCCTCGTCAGGCGAAAATACCCATTATTCGGAGGCCGATTTCTTCGAAAACCCCTATGCGGTTCTCGCGGAGATCGCCCAGGAAGTGGGGCAGCAGGCAAACGTCAGCGTCAAGGGCGAGGGCGGTGCTGCCAATTCCGGTCCCTCGACCGGCGCGTCCGGCGGTGAGGCTTATCGCGATCCTTTCGATCCCGATTTCTGGAGCAAGCAGGTAGCAGGCGGTCCCGCCCAGAACACCATGCCTGAGATCCAGGACAGCAAGCTGCCCGACACACCGGTTCAGCAGACCGAGCAGGCGATGCTCGCTCCGGGCAAGGAAACGAAGCCCGAGGACGGAAAGTCGGAGGCGCCGGGCAAGGTGGCTCCAGTCTCTCCGGATGCCACTCAGGCGAAGACCGCCGACAAAACGCAACCCGCTGCCGCCGAGGATGACATGGCAGCAGAATTGCCGGTCACTCCCGAGCAGAAAAAGGAGGCCGAGGAATTGCGCGAGGAGCTTTCCCGCTCGCTGAACGGCGTTTCGGGCAAGCTTGCCGAGGGTATCGTCGTGACGCCTTCGGAAGGGGGAACGCTTCTCACCATCTCCGATCAGGCGACGTCGCCGATGTTCGATGTCGGCTCGGCAATACCGCAGAAGGAACTGGTGCTGGCGATGGAAAAGATCGGCGCGATCCTCAAGGACAAGCCGGGTTCGATCATCATCCGTGGTCACACCGACGTCAGGCCCTATCGCGGCGGCAAGGGCGACAACTGGAGCCTGTCGATGGATCGCGCGCATGCGGCCTATTACATGCTGGTGCGCGGTGGCCTTCAGGAAGATCGCGTCAAGCAGATGTCTGGCTTCGCCGACCGTCGCCTGCAACTGCCTGACGATCCCATGAACGGTGCAAACCGGCGCATCGAGATCCTGCTCAGCGATGGCTAAAGGCGCGGCGATGACACGATCACCCAAAGGCAGCATTTTCCGCTTCACGCTGTCGGCCGCGGTGATTGCCGCATGGCCTGCGGCCGCTTGGGCGGATAGCAGCCTGTCTCCATACAAGATGCTGCGGTCACTGCAGTTCATGCAGGACTCCGTGGTTCTCGGCGATCACTCCGCCGGCGACATGCAGCGTTTCATGCTGGAGACGATCGACAATCGCCTGCGCTCGGCCGATGCAGAGATATTCAGCGAACCGCGCAACGCCGATGCCGCACTGGTCTATACCATGAGCGGCGGCAATCCGGCGACCCTCAGCTACCTCGTCGCCCGTGATGTCGATGGCAATTTCGATGCCCGCGTCGTCAATGTCCTGCAGAAGTATTTCGATGGCCGTGGCATGCAGGTGGCAAAGACGATTGGCGATCTGGTTCCGGAATATCGTCACACGGCGCTCGGTCCCTATCTGGCGCTGATTGCCGGCAATATCACTTTCCCGACCGATGCCCGCACTGCGCTTGGTTTCTTTGATGAGGCCCGCCTCAGCGCTCCTGGCACGATCATCGAGGAGGCGGCGCTCCGTCGTTCCATCGTTGCAAGCATGGGTGTCTCCGAGGTGGAAAAGGCGCTGTCCTATTCCCGCCATTACGCTCGTCGGTTTGTTCATTCTCCCTATTCCAACCAGTTTGCCGATCTTTTCGTGGAACTGGTGGTGAAGCATTACGGTGTCATTACCGAAAACGATATCGTCGATGTTCTGGAGCCGATGGATACGGCGCGTCGGCAGGAGATCTATCTGCGGATCGCGCGCGCAGCGACGCTTCGGGGCAATCAGGAACTCGCGAGGCTTTCGGCAACCGAGGCCCAGCGCCTGGCCGGCCTGCTCGATGGAAATGGGCAGCCGGTCCTGCCAACCCTTTATGAAAGCGTGGCCAGCGTCTCCTCGTCCGATGTCGTTTCGGCAATCGATCGATTGTCCGCCGTATCGGAAGGAACACTGTCCGAACGGGACAGGGCATTGCGCAATGCTGCCCGCAGCATTGCCGAACAGATCCTGCAACCGCCGGTGCTGGATGAGCCGATCAAGGTTGATGAGCCCCGTGCCGGCGCGACCGGTCAGGCTTTGCTCGCCCCGCGGCCGCAAAGTCCGATGCAAATGGAAGACGAGCAGCAATCGGTTTCAGCCCCGTCCGTGCCCGAACCGGCACCGGCCGAGGCGAATGCGGATACCCAGCCCGGTGCGGCGGACGCGGCGACGGGCGAGGGTGGACCGGTTCTTGATTTTGTGAAGCAAAGTCGGGGCCGGTTGGGAGAGATTGACGCGCTTCTTGAACAGGAAGGCAACATCAAATGATGAACGTCGTAAACACTGCCGCCAAGGCTACCTCCGAAATGATTTCGATGACGGGGGCGGGCGCCAAGTCCTCCCAGGCGTCTGACGAAGATGCATTCTCCAAAACCCTGAATGCTTTCGACGGCGAAAAGCCGGAGAGCTATTCGGATGAGGGCGAAGCGAAGGGCGCGACCCCGGCGCCCGAGGGCGATGTTCCCGACCTTTCCGAGGAAGCCAAGGTTCAGGTCGCGCCTCCGCGTGAGGTTCCAGCGTCCTCCGAGACCGATCTCGCTTCCCTCAGCGAGCAGATGTCCACCGGGCAGCCCGCGCAGCAGCCCGATACCACCGATGGAAAGACAACCAGCACGGCCTCCGAGAAGCCCGGCGCAAATTCGCAGAAACTGGCGGAAATTGCAGCCGCTCTGGCGATGTCCACGACCGATGGTGGGGTAACGGACACCAAGGCGCTGGCTGCGGCACTCAAGAAACTCGCAGATAGTGCCAAAACGGACACCGATCTTCCGACGGATGCCGCCGACGAAACCGTCGATACGGCTTCGACTGATACGAGCACGCTTGATGACATGTTGTCGCTGTTGTCGCTTCCTCTGGCCGGTGGCCAGACCGAGCAGACGGCGGTCGCCGCCAGTGAGTTCAACGCGGCGCAGCAGGGCGCGATCAACGGTATCGACGCACTGGCAACCGGCGCAAGGGCTCTCCCCGAACAGGCCGGACAGGATGTTGCTTCCGGCGATGATGCGTCATCAACGGAAGATGGCGCAGTCTTCCGGTTCCAGAGGAGCGACTCGGCTGCTGCAGGCGTTGATATGTATGTCGCTCCGGGCACTGACGGCAGCGTCGACGTGGATGTTTCCGCGCCGACGGCCAAGGACGCGCCTGTCGTGCAGGTAGTCGATTCCAGACGCTATCTCGGGCTCGCCCCGAACTCGAATGCGCTGTCCGTGGCATCGACGATAGCCAACGATCCGCAATGGGCCACGGCCCTGGACCCGGCCTCGAAGCTCGCCAACTCCGCACTTTTCGCCAGCACCGGCAATGTGGTCCACACGCTGAAGATCCAGATGAACCCGGTGGAGCTTGGCAACATCACCGCGACGATGCGGCTCGTGGGCGAGGACCTCAGCATTCATCTCACTGTGCATAGCAGCAGCGCCTATCGCGAACTCACGAACGATAGCAATTCCATCATGGATGCGCTGAAGGCCCAGGGTTTCAGCGTCGATCAGATCTCCGTCAGCATGTCGTCCTCGTCCGACAAGTCGGGCGACAACGCAGCTGGCGGACGCCAGGCTTCTGATATGGGCCAGTCCCAGCAGCAGGGTAACCGGCAGAGCGGCGGCGATGCGCGACAGGCTGACCAGTTCGACAGGACGTCATCCGGTTCGGCAACGGCAGGAGGCAATGATGCAGGTGTGGTCGAAGGCACTGTTGCTGCCGGCGCTGGCTCTGCTCGCCCTGAGCACGTCTACCTCTGAGAAGAGTGAGGCTGCCGCGCGCACCTGCGAGCGGCAGATCGAGAGCGCTGCAGCCCGATACGGGATTCCCGAAGGCATCCTCTATTCGGTCGGCCTGACAGAGACCGGCCGCAAGGGTTCGCTCAGTCCCTATGCCCTGAATATCGAAGGCAAGGCCTATTTCCCGGCTTCGCTGCAGGATGCCTACAACCAGTTCGCGGATGCCAAACGGCGTGGCGCAAAGCTGATTGATATCGGCTGCATGCAGATCAACCATTACTATCACAGTTCCGAATTCGGATCGGTGGAACAGATGTTCGATCCGGCGCAGAACGTTGCCTATGCAGCCCTGTTCCTGAAGCGTCTTCATGACAGGCACGAAACCTGGACCATGGCGGTTGCCCGCTATCATGCCGGCCCGAACAACGACCCCGCGCAGCAGAAATATGTCTGTCGCGTGATCGCCAATCTTGTAGCGACGGGCTACGGGAAGTGGACGTCGGCTGCGGCTTCGTTCTGCCGGAATGCGCAACCTTAAGGGGAATAGGCCGTCATCATCCTCGCGATCCGATGAATCCGGC
>NZ_JAMXLX010000014.1 GCF_024055605.1 Ciceribacter sichuanensis
CCGGCCTGATGCTCCTTCAGAATACCGATGATCTGCTCGTCGCTGAAACGGGAACGCTTCATTCTCTGTCTCCTTCTCCGGAGAACAGACTAACCTCAAACCGAGGACATTCCAGGGGAGCAGGTCACCAGAGTTAGGGTTCCCTTTTGGAAGCCGATAAGGGGTCCCGTTACGACGACTATTGACAGCCATTCTGTGTCCACAGCCTCCCTTGTGGACACAGAATCTCTCATGCGCTTTTCAATGAACAGGTGCAGGGAAATGTGCGCTTACGCTAAGAGTAATCTCGACCAGCTTGCGACAGGCATGGGCCTAACAATAGGCAAGCTGGATGTCCGGTCCAACGACAGGGGGACGTGATAAAGCCACATGCTGCGAAAGCGGCTACCCCCATCGCAGCATGTGACTTCAATAAACAAGCCTTCAGATATTTGCCAGAACAAGCGCTTCGATCGAAGCGACATCCAAGCCAACGGCCTTAAGCACCTGATCGTTTGTGCCGCTCGGCGGTATGGATTCGACGCCGGCCTGAACAAGCTTCGCCTGGATGTCGGACCGCTTGGCGATTTCCCGGCCGATGGCATCGCCCTGACCACCCACAACATAGTGATTGTCAAGGGAGATGACTGTCGAGAAGCCTTCCAGCGCTCCTGCCAGCCAGTCAGAATCGATTGCATTAAGCCAAGGCAGGTTGATGACCTTCACCTCTACGTTTCGCTGTTCGGCAAGGTTTACCGCCGCCTTATAAGCGTTGTTCAACAACACCATGCCGTAAGTAATGATCGCGATGTCCTTGCCTTCGCGCAGAACACTTCCCTGACCCTTCACTGGTTTGTAGCCAGCTGGCAGCTCAAAGGACACGTGAACAGGTACGGAGACAAGCCGCATATAGCTTGAGCCATCGTTGTCATTGACACACCAAGATAGCAGAGGTCCGACCTCCGCTGCACAGGAGGGCTCGACCAGCGTCATGCCCGGCATCGCGGCGAGCGCGGAGATATCACGTACTGACTGATGGGAATGGCCGGGACCGCCCGGAATAACGCCCGCCAGCGATCCGACATAGATGATTTTGGTCTGTTCGGTGCAGTTGTTGTAAATCTGCTCATTCGGACGAGTAGAAAGGAAACAGGCGAAGGAATGAACGACCGGCAGAAGGCCATTAATTGCCATTCCTCCCGCGGTGGACACCATGTCCTGCTCAGCAATGCCGCATTCGAAGAAGCGCTTGGGATAGGCTTCCCGGAAGGGGATGAGACCCGTGTCTAGGACGAGGTCCGCGTCCAGCGCTACCAGCTCAGAATGCTTCCTAGCTTCGGCGAGCAAAGCATCAGAATAGGCTGGGATAAGCTTTTGAACAGTACCAATCGCCGCGGGCGGATTCACGCGCTCCATCTTTTCACAAAGAAGCTGAGCGATGCCCAGCTTCTTGCAGTTGGCGCTCAGCCGCGCCATGATTTCTTGCGCGGCAAGTCGATAGGCATCCGCGTTCGGCGCCCCGCTGTGGTAGGCATATGTATCAACATCGGAATCAAGCGAGGTGTGCTCCATGAAGGAAACGCCCTTGCCCTTAACCGTGTCCGCAATGATGACCTTTGGCCGCGCCTCGCCGTCAAGATTACGGAGAGTTTCACTCAACGCAGAAAGGTCGTTGCCATCAACACGAGCCACGCGCCAACCGAACGATTCGAATTTGGCCTCAAGGTCACCGAGATCGGAAACGTTCTTCACAAAGGTGTCGGATTGCAGCTTGTTATGGTCAACGATGACCACGATTTCCCCAAGACCGCTATTGACCGCGGAACCCAGCGATTCCCAGATCTGACCTTCCTGCAGTTCACCATCTCCGGTGAGTACAAAGACACGGCCCTTCTTGCCGGCGAGACGGTTGGCGGCAACCATACCCTTTGCTTTGGAAATCCCCATTCCAAGCGACCCAGTGTTGGTGACGATCGAAGGCGTACCGACGTCCGGATGTCCTGGCAATCCCTCAATGTCGCGCAGCTTGTGGATCAGATCGAAGGGCAGCTTCTTGAGCGCCATGAGCACAGAGTAGTAGCCGGGCGCATCATGTCCCTTGGAGCTGAAGAAAACATCATCGGTCGTATCGCGTCCGTTGCCCTCTTTCAACTCTTCAAGCAGCAGCCAGCTGAAAATGTCCATCGAAGAAAATGATGAGCCGATGTGGCCTGAGCCAGCTCGCGCGATCATGTAGAGAGCATTCAGACGGCACATATCAGCGAAGAGGCCCGCCACATCAAGCCGCTTGAGGTTTGCATTGCGAACAGCGTCAAACTGGTCGGGCGTGATGTAATATAGCGTGCCTTCTACGGCTTCGCCGATCAGATCTCCCACGGGAAGCTCCTTAATTTAGAATTGGTAGGGCGGAATGGAAATTTGGGTGAGTTCGGCATCGCCGCTCGCAATAATTCGTTCTGCAAGCCACCAATCTTCCGGATTATTGATATCGAAACCCTCAAGATCCTTGCTGACAAACGGAATAATAACGTCCCCGGCAATCGAATTCTTTTCAAGAGCCACCAGCGTCCAGGCGATTTCGAGGCTTGCATCCTGAACGTAGATTTCTGGCAACGAAGCGTATTGGCTTGAATGCCACGGCGTACCATCCGGTTGATTGAACGGCATCAAGGGCAACATGCGATTGCCCCGGATCGACCACATCTTGCCCGGATGCTGCTTGCACTTTTCGACGGCGCGCAGCGAATCGGCCTGTCCATCCCCGGAGAAGGTTGCCCAAGCACGACGTATGGTCTGCGGGAGGCGAAACGGAGAGGTCGGACGCAGGATGCTGAAGGCATCGTAAGTTCGTCCCTGCTGCTCGAGATAACGAAGAAGCCATACGACCCATTCGATATCCGGGGAAGTGTCGCCGGATATCTTCTCATCGCGCAACACCGGCACCTCGGCACCATAATGACGGGCAATATCGGCATATCTCTCACTATCCGTCGCACAGATTACATCCGTGAACACGCCAGACTGTACGGCAGCTTGAATGGAATAGGCCATCACCGGGTGGTTGCCCAATTCCCTGATGTTCTTGTCCTTAACTCGCTTTGAGCCGGAACGCGCCGGTATGAATGCAACAACCCGTTCAGCCATTCTAAATCAATCCTTCGCGGACAAAAAACGAAATGTTCTTCAACTCCGAATATACGTCCAGCGCTTCCGCGCCAGGCTCACGTGTCCCGTTGCCCGAGGCTCCGAAGCCACCGAACGGCATATGCGGTTCACTGCCATAGGTACCGCCATTTATATTTGCAACGCCAGCACGGATGCGCTGAGCAAACCACATAGCCCGATCGACGCTTGTCGTGTGAATGGAGGCAGTCAATCCGTATTCCGTGGCGTTGGCCATTTCGAGTGCGTCCTGCATGGAAGATACAGGATGCAGCGTCGCGACCGGTCCGAAAATTTCCTGCCGGCAGATATCAGCATCTCTCGCCAATCCGTCGATGATCGTCGGCTCGACGTAATATCCGCCAGCGAGACGGTCATCTGTCGGAACACCGCCGCCACAGAGGACTTTGCCGCCCTGCACCTTCGCACCCTCGATCAGCGAGATAACCTTTTCCTGCTGACGCTTGCTGACCACCGGCCCAAGGTTGCAATCGGCGGCAATTCCCAGCTTCAGCGTCTTCGCTTTCGCGAGAAAAGCATCCCGGAATTCGTCATACACCTTTTCAAAGACTAGAAACTTGCTACCGGCAGCACAGCGCTGCCCAGCATTACTAAAGGCCGAAAGGCTCGCCCAGTGGGCGGCGTTTTCAATATTGGCATCGTCGCAGACCACGAAGGGATTTTTGCCGCCCAGTTCCAACGAAACTCGAGCCAATCGCCTGCCTGCTTTTTCGGCGATCTGCCGACCGACCGGGGTCGAGCCAGTAAAACTTATGATCGCTATGCGGGGATCCTCTACGAGACAACTACCTGCCTCACTACCCACACCATGAACAACGTTCAAGACACCAGCAGGCAAACCAGCCTCTGCAGCAATCTCGGCAAATTTGACGGCGATATGAGGCGAATCTTCCGCTGATTTGACGACTGCAGTGTTACCACAAACGAGAGCAGGGAAGATCTTCCATGCAAGATTCGCGGCCGGAGTGTTGGCCGGAACGATCAGCCCGGCCACGCCCAGGGGGCAGCGCACCGTATGACTGTATTTGGCCGGGGTTCCCGAAGTCAGGGAGCGCGCGTAAAGGCGCATTCCCTCACCGGCGAAATACTCGCCCTGCGTGATGGCACCGCCCAATTCGCCCAACGCGTCCTGCGGCGGCTTGCCTGTCTCTTCGGCTATGCAATCAGCCAGTTCCTGCTTGTGCTTCTTCAGCAAATCGACGAAATCACCGATCATCTGACCGCGCTTCACCGGGGTTAACGCAGACCATTCCCCGAAAGCTACCGTCGCAGCAGATATTCCCGCTTCGACATCCGTCGCGTCAGAGGCCGCGAACTGAGACATAACCGCGCCAGTATGAGGATTGAACTTTTCAACCCAGCGGTCGCTTCGAGGGGCCGCTGAAGCGTTATTGATCCAGTTGTAGATCTTCATGTTATCCGTCCGTTAGATTGCCGTCCAGCCGCCATCGAGCACCATGTTGGAGCCTGTCATGTAGCTTGATGCCGGGCTTGCCATAAAAAGGACCGCGCCTGTGTACTCGTCATCCTTTGCCATGCGGCCAATCGGAATACGACCACAGTAAGCCTGAAGGAAATTATCATCCTGATTGTTGAATACACCGGCGATGGTCAGGGTATTCACCCTGACACCTTTCTTCGCCCAGTAGGTTGCTAGGTAGCGCGTAAGGTTCGGGATACCACCCTTCGACGCCGAGTATGCAACAGGCTTGAAGAACACTTCGCCACGCTGCCTCTTATACTCGTAAATCGACTGGTCGGGAGAAACAACGCCGTAAATCGAGGCAATATTGATGATCGAGCCCCTCCCGGCTGCGGCCATCGCGCCACCGAAAACCTGACAGCAGAGAAACACGCCCTTCAGATTGACGTCGATCACCCGGTCCCATGATTCTTCGGGATAATCCTCAAACGGTCCGGTTTCCTCCGGCGGCGCGGAGGGCGGCGAATCCAAGCCAGCGTTGTTGACCAGGACCGTCGGAACGCCAACCGTCGCCTTAATCGAGTTCAGCACGCTCTCCAAACCGGATTTGCTGGTAATATCCGATTCGTAAAAGAAGAACTGCCCCGGATATGAAGCACTCAACTCCTCAATTCGAGAGGAGGGACGAACGTCGAGGCCAATAACCTTGCCGCCGCGGGCCAGAAAGCCCTGTGCATACCGATGCCCGAGCTGTCCGCCTGCGCCGGTAACAACAACAATCTCGTTCTTGACGTCGAAAAGCTGATCAGTCGTCATATCAGTAACTTCCACTAGCGGATTTGATTTTGTGGATCTGGTCGCAGAATTCCCGGACCGCACCATACCCACCTGCTCTTGTCGTCTTGAGAAGCACATAAGGCAGAATGTCTTCGTGGGCATCCGCAACGGCAATAGGAATGCCGGCCAGCTTCAGGGCAGGAATATCATTGATGTCGTTGCCCATGAAGGCAGCATTGGCAGGAGCGACGCCGTATTCGGCACAAATCGAGAGGAACCCTTCCGACTTGTCCTCGACACCCTGACACACTGGAAGCTTCAATTTCTCTGCACGCACACTCACAACCTTGTTCGTCTCGGTCGAGAGAATATGCATGTGAATCCCTATGGAACGAAGCTTGGAGATGCCCAGGCCATCGCTTCGGCTGCAGCGGACAGTCTCGACACCTGTTGCCGCTATCCAGACTGCATTGTCGGTGAAGACGCCGTCGAAATCGAACACAATCAGCTCGACCTTCTCCAAAAGCTTCTCAAAATCCGTCACGATTAAAATGCCCCGTCACAACAGACTGTTCGGCGCCCCATCCAGAGGCTCAGGCGCCGAAACTTATATTGACTCGGCGCGATCAGCCGGACAGCTTTGCATAATCGATCGGATCGCCCTCGGCAAAACCTTCAACCGCCGTCTTCCCGATGACCTGATTGGATTCGCGAACGGGAATGTAGGTCTGACGGAAGATCCGACCAGACAGTTTGTCAATCGTAACTTCTTCACCTGCAGCAATGGCCTGGTTAGCGATCAACGACTTACCAAGCTTTTTGAATACCGGTTCGCTACCGATGTCATCCTTCGGCTTGGGTGGCAGCATTTCAGGTGTGCGCTTGATGTCACGCACGAACTTGCGGAAGCCTTCAGGCTCCAGCGCAAAGCTGTGATCCGTCCCCTTCCATGCGCGGTTTAGCGTCACGTGTTTTTCGAAAACCCTTGCACCCTGCATGTAGGCCACCGGACCAGAAAGTGTTCCGTTGAAGTGGTCAGACGAGCCAATGGTACAGCCGGGGAATTCCTTAATGAGATTGCGGATCTCAGAGAGGCCAAGGCGATTGTGCGCGCAAGGATATTCCGAAACACAGTGCAGGATGGCGATGTCGGCATTGTCGTGCTGCAATAGCGCTTCGACGCTGGACTTTATCTGATCGGCCTTTCCACCACCTACGCTCATCACGACCGGCTTGCCGGTTGCACCGATACGGTGAATGAAGGGCAAGTTGCCAAGATCGAAGGAAGCGATCTTGATGATATCTACATCGATATCCATCAACGCCTCAAGACTGGGCTCGTCGAACGGTGTCGACATAAACTTAATCTCGTACTTCTCGCAATCCTTCTTCAGGATTGGCAGCCACTCAAGCTTCAGTTCCAGAGCTTCGCGGTGTGCGCCATAGGTCGACGCAAATGCGTTCTCGCTAGCGTAATCAGCCTCGTAAGCATCCTGAGAGAACAGATATTTGTTATTGCGGGTCTGAAATTTGACTGCATCAGCACCTGCCATGGCCATGAGCTTGATGTATTCGCGAGCCAGATCCAAATCGCCCTGGTGGTTCTGCCCAACCTCGGCGATAACGAAAGCCCCATTAAGTTCCTTGAACAAAAGTGTCTCCTTGTGTTCTTCTTGTAACTGTTGAATTCCGGCCATGTGTATTCACCGGATGCATCGGACGCCGCTTATATGGTCGGATGACGATATTCCAAACCCAATGCCCCAATCCGTCAGCGCCGCTCGGCATTTCCGAGCCTCATATAGCGGCTGATTATAGGCGTGCCAAGCCGACATCCGCACCGGAAGCGAAGTCATGGGGCCGCTCCAAAGGAAACAGGTCTGCCGTCTCACCCTCAGTTATCATTGGACCTGTTGCCGACTAACGCAATTCATGCCGGGATCGCGTTGCAGTCTGGAGTTCAGCCACGCCATGAGATAGGTCGGGCTGTAGCATGTGCAGAACCGCGAGAAGAGCTCATAGGCAATGGACATTCAAATTCACTGAGGACACGAATGCGAACAACGCTTCCATCGGCACAAAAGTCCGATGTAGAGACGATTCACCGACACCCAAAAGCCCACAGACCCAAGGTCAACAGACAATCGGATCTGTGGCACGATCGCTGATACGAAATTCTCCGAGGGTTAAACTGTGCGAGTACTGCATTTTTTCAAAACCTATTGGCCTGACACGTTCGGAGGCGTCGAGCGGACGATCCACGCCATCGCAAGAGGCGGTCGCAAATATGGTATCGACGCCGAGATTCTTTCCCTGAGCACTAATCCGGAACAAAACTCACTGAATTTTGACGGAAGCTTTGCACATAAAGCAAAACTTGATTTTCAGTTCGCCTCGACTGGTTTTTCGACAGAGGCCTTCAGCCGCTTCAAGGAATTAAGCGCGCAGGCAGACGTAATACACTACCACTTTCCCTGGCCGTTCATGGATCTTGTTCACCTATGGACGAGCCCCAAAGCGGCAACGGTCGTGACCTATCATTCGGACATCGTGAAACAGAAATTTCTACTTCAGCTTTATAAACCGATAATGCATAAATTCTTGGGAAGCGTTGATTGCATCTGCGCCACCTCGCCCGCCTATACTGAAACGAGCCCAGTCCTGAGCGAATACAAGGACAAGACAAGCGTTATACCCCTCGGCCTGGATGAAGCAGATTATCCGCACGCCACCCCCGAGGAGCTCCTTAGATGGCAGCAAAAGTTCAAACATCCGTTCTTCCTGTTCGTGGGCGTCCTTCGATATTACAAGGGCCTGCATACCCTTCTCGTGGCAGCAAAGAAGGTGGACGCTGACATATTGATTGTTGGCGCCGGTCCCATGGAAAAATCGCTGAAAGCAATGAGTGAGCAACTGGGCCTTCACAATGTCCATTTCCTTGGATCATTGCCCGACGCCTCAAAGAGCGCCCTGCTCGAGCTTTGCACTGCGTTCGCATTTCCTTCTCATCTTCGTTCCGAAGCATTTGGCCTGTCGCTGGTCGAGGCGTCCATGTTCGGAAAACCGATGATTTCAACCAATATCGGAACCGGCACAAGTTACGTGAACCTTGACGGCGAAACCGGCTTCGTGGTCAGCCCGGATGACGCCAATGCACTGGCACAGGCGATGCAAGACTGCCTCCAGCAACCGGAGCGAATGCACCAACTAGGCGCAAATGCGCGGAAGAGATTCGAGGCTCAATTCACCGCGGACAAGATGTGCGAACGATACGCCTCAGTCTATGAAGTTGCTCTTCGAAAAAAATCATCCGCCACACGATAAACACCAACTGCGCCCCAAATCGATTTTCAGATTTTGCAGCGCCTGAACCTGGTTAGAGACGGCAACGCACCTCTCGAAAAAGCGAGTTGCTCAGACACTCAGAATGCAGTCATCCTTGGAGCAGCCCGACGATATTTGGAGATTCGCCGAAGGACCGAAGCACACGGCTGTCGTAGTTGGCATGGTCGATCTGTCAGGATGGCCATCAACAAAATAAAGTTTTGGAATTATCAAGATATTTTTGCTTTGGTAAGAATTTGGTGGAGCTAAGCGGGATCGAACCGCTGACCTCTTGCATGCCATGCAAGCGCTCTCCCAGCTGAGCTATAGCCCCAAACCATGGGTCCGGCAGTGCCGGTTCCGGGAACCTGCCGGGCGTGCTGTCCGGCGGGTGGCGGCTTATTACTTCCGGTTTTCGGAGATGGCAAGCCGAAAAATCGCAGACCCGGAAAAGTTTTTGCATTTCCGGGTCCAGGTGTCTGAAAAATCAGACTTCGTCCTCATCGCCCGTAACGCCGATGATGTCGCTCATGTCGTCATCGTCATCGTCTTCATCGGCTTCGAGGAAGGTATCGTCATCATCGTCGTCGAGTTCGACGTCGTCATCGCCCATATCCGGAAGATCGTCGCCGCCGCCGTTGTCGTCAGCGTCTTCGAGGGACACGAGTTCGACTTCCGTGTTTTCGGCATCGACTTCTGCCACTTCCTCTTCTTCAGCCTTCTCCATGATGGAGGCTACAGAAGTTTCTTCGAAATAAGAGAGCGGCCAGCTCTTGCCCGTGTAGGGCGATACGATCGGATCCTTGTTCAGATCATAGAATTTCTTGCCCGTATCCGGGTCGGTCCGCTTGGTGCCAAGTTCTGCTTTCGCCACTGTCGAAGCCTCTTGATGTCTTGAGGAATGTGCCGGCAAGTGCCGTTAATCCGGTCCCTGACCGGTCAAATTGCTAGCGGGGTCCCTTAATCGTTGCAACCCGTTCTGTCAAAGGCAAACTTCACACCGCGTTCCCAGGGCTTTTTGGCAACCGAGGGATGACCATCAAATCGGTTTATGCTAACGAGCGCGGAAATCGGCGCCCATGGCAACCGGCAGGATGCAGCCGGGCATGGTTGGCGCACAAGAATGCCCGATTGGAGGAAACACGTTCATGTCGCATGGAGCCCTGCCCAGACCGGCCATCTCGCGGAAATCGCCCGCCCTGTCCGGTACCATCCGCATTCCCGGCGACAAGTCCATCTCCCATCGCTCCTTCATGTTCGGTGGCCTTGCCTCCGGGCAGACGCGCATTACCGGCCTGCTTGAAGGCGAAGACGTCATCAACACCGGCAAGGCGATGCAGGCGATGGGCGCCAGGATCGTCAAGGACGGAGATACCTGGATCATCGACGGCGTCGGCAATGGCTGCCTGCTCGCACCGGAAGCGCCGCTCGACTTCGGCAATGCCGGCACCGGCTGCCGCCTCACCATGGGTCTGGTCGGCGTCTATGATTTCGACAGCACCTTCATCGGCGACGCCTCCCTTACCAAGCGCCCGATGGGCCGCGTGCTCAATCCGCTGCGTGAAATGGGCGTGCAGGTGAAATCCGCCGAGGGCGACCGCCTGCCGGTAACGCTGCATGGGCCGAAGACGCCAGCCCCGATCACGTATCGCGTGCCGATGGCCTCGGCGCAGGTCAAATCTGCCGTGCTGCTCGCCGGCCTCAATACGCCCGGCATCACCACCGTGATCGAACCGATCATGACCCGCGACCATACGGAAAAGATGCTGCAGGGCTTCGGCGCGAACTTGACGGTCGAAACGGATGCCGAAGGTGTCCGAACGATCCGCATCGAGGGACGCGGCAAGCTCATCGGCCAGGTGATCGACGTGCCGGGCGATCCGTCCTCCACGGCGTTCCCGCTGGTTGCCGCCCTGCTCGTTCCGGGTTCGGACGTCACCATCCTGAATGTGCTGATGAACCCGACGCGCACCGGCCTCATCCTGACGCTGCAGGAAATGGGCGCAGACATCGAAATCCTCAATCCACGGCTGGCCGGCGGCGAGGATGTGGCGGACCTGCGCGTGCGTTCATCCAACCTGAAGGGCGTCACCGTGCCGGAAGATCGCGCACCGTCGATGATCGACGAATATCCGGTGCTCGCCGTCGCGGCCGCCTTTGCCGAGGGGACGACCACCATGCTCGGCCTCGAGGAACTCAGGGTGAAGGAATCGGACCGTCTTTCCGCCGTCGCCGACGGCCTGAAGCTTAACGGCGTCGATTGCGACGAGAGTGAAGCCACCCTCGTCGTTCGCGGCCGGCCTGACGGCAAGGGCCTCGGCAACGCGTCCGGCACGGCGGTCGCCACTCATCTCGACCATCGTATCGCCATGAGCTTCCTGATCATGGGTCTCGTGTCCGAGCATCCGGTAACCGTCGACGACGCCACCATGATCGCCACCAGTTTTCCTGAGTTCATGGACCTGATGAGCGGGCTTGGCGCGAAGATCGAAACCCGCGAAGGCAAGGCTGCATGAGCACCTCCTTCACGGTCGCCATCGATGGACCGGCAGCGGCCGGCAAGGGAACTCTGTCCCGGCAGATCGCCTCGCATTACGGTTTTCATCATCTGGATACCGGGCTGACCTACCGTGCCGTCGCCAAGGCTCTGCTCGATGCCGGCCAGCCGCTGGATAACGAGACGGTCGCCGAAGAGACGGCGCTTGCGATCGACCTGGCCGGACTCGATCGTTCCGTTCTTTCGCAACACCAGATCGGCGAGGCCGCCTCGAAGATCGCCGTCATGCCGAAGGTCCGGCGGGCGCTCGTCGAGGCGCAGCGCAAGTTTGCAGCAAAGACGCCCGGCACCGTACTCGACGGCCGCGACATCGGCACCGTCGTCTGCCCGGAAGCGCCGGTAAAACTCTATGTTACCGCATCGCCCGAGGTTCGCGCCAGACGGCGTTATGACGAGATCGTCTCAGGCGGCGGCAGCGCCGATTTCGACGCCGTCTTTGCTGACGTGAAGAAGCGCGACGAGCGGGACATGGGCCGGGCCGACAGCCCTCTGAAGCCCGCGAACGATGCGCACTTGCTTGATACGTCGGAAATGAGTATAGAGGCGGCGTTTCAGGCGGCCCGAACCTTTATCGATGCTGCCCTGAAGACATAATCGATACGGAACCCGGCCAGCCGGTTTCCGCAAAGACCAGCCGAAACGAACGTCCCCGCGCCGGACAGCCCTTCACGAAGGGCGGACGATCTTTCTGGCCATGTACAACTCGAACCCCCGGTGCATACCGCGTCCAGATTGGATGCGACTAGGAGATTTCATGTCTGTTTCTACCCCTACGCGCGATGATTTCGCAGCAATGCTCGAAGAGTCGTTTGCCAAGACCGATCTGGCAGAAGGCTATGTCACCAAGGGCATTATCACGGCCATCGAGAAGGACGTCGCTATCGTTGACGTCGGCCTCAAGGTCGAAGGCCGCATCGCGCTCAAGGAATTCGGCGCACGGGCCAAGGACGGTTCGCTGAAGGTCGGCGACGAAGTCGAGGTCTATGTCGAGCGCATCGAAAACGCTCTCGGCGAAGCCGTTCTGTCGCGCGAGAAGGCTCGCCGCGAAGAAAGCTGGATCAAGCTCGAAGCCAAGTTCGAAGCTGGCGAGCGTGTTGAAGGCGTCATCTTCAACCAGGTCAAGGGTGGCTTCACCGTCGATCTCGACGGCGCTGTTGCCTTCCTGCCGCGTTCGCAGGTCGACATCCGTCCGATCCGCGACGTCACCCCGCTGATGCACAACCCGCAGCCCTTCGAAATCCTTAAGATGGACAAGCGTCGCGGCAACATCGTTGTTTCGCGCCGTACGGTTCTCGAAGAGTCCCGCGCAGAGCAGCGTTCTGAAATCGTTCAGAACCTCGAAGAAGGCCAGGTTGTTGACGGCGTCGTCAAGAACATCACCGATTACGGTGCGTTCGTTGACCTCGGCGGCATCGACGGCCTGCTGCACGTTACCGACATGGCATGGCGCCGCGTCAACCATCCGTCGGAGATCCTGTCCATCGGCCAGCAGGTCAAGGTTCAGATCATCCGCATCAACCAGGAAACCCACCGCATCTCGCTCGGCATGAAGCAGCTCGAGTCGGATCCGTGGGATGGCATTGCCGCCAAGTACCCGGTCGGCAAGAAGATTTCCGGCACCGTCACGAACATCACCGACTACGGTGCATTCGTCGAGCTGGAGCCGGGCATCGAAGGCCTGATCCACATCTCGGAAATGTCCTGGACCAAGAAGAACGTACACCCCGGCAAGATCCTGTCCACGAGCCAGGAAGTCGACGTCGTCGTTCTCGAAGTCGATCCGTCCAAGCGCCGTATCTCGCTTGGCCTCAAGCAGACGCTGGAAAACCCGTGGCAGGCATTCGCCTATAGCCACCCGGCCGGCACCGAAGTTGAAGGCGAAGTCAAGAACAAGACCGAATTCGGCCTGTTCATCGGCCTTGAAGGCGATGTCGACGGCATGGTTCACCTCTCCGACCTCGACTGGAACCGTCCGGGCGAACAGGTCATCGAGGAGTACAACAAGGGTGACGTGGTCAAGGCTGTCGTTCTCGATGTCGACGTCGAGAAGGAACGCATCTCGCTCGGCATCAAGCAGCTCGGCCGCGATTCGGTCGGCGAAGCTGCCGCCTCCGGCGACCTGCGCAAGAACGCTGTCGTTTCGTGCGAAGTCATCGCCATTAACGACGGTGGCGTGGAAGTGAAGCTCGTCAACCACGAGGACATCACCTCCTTCATCCGCCGCAACGATCTGGCCCGTGATCGCGATGATCAGCGTCCGGAGCGTTTCTCGGTCGGTCAGGTGTTCGACGCCCGCGTGACGAACTTCTCCAAGAAGGACCGCAAGGTCATGCTTTCGATCAAGGCGCTCGAAATCGCTGAAGAGAAGGAAGCCGTCGCACAGTTCGGTTCTTCCGACTCTGGCGCTTCGCTCGGCGACATCCTGGGCGCAGCCCTGAAGAACCGCAACGCCGAATAAGGCTAGGGTTCAATACGTATCAGAAAGCCCGCCGATCGCATGATCGGCGGGCTTTTTTCGTTCGAGCCGGAACGTTCGCTGCAGGTCAGGCCCAGTTGGCCATACGATGGTAAAGATCGGCTACGGGCAGGCCATCCGCCATATCGGCCGCGAGCAGGGGCACGGGACCATCGGGTTTGCTTTCTGCTACGGGCGAAGGCTCGGCCGGAACGTCTTCCTGCGTGGCGGCTTCTCCTTCAGCCTCGCCCTGACCCTTTCCGCTTTCGTCGTCCGGCTCGGAGCGGTCGTCACCATGCTCGCCATCTTCCTCCTCGTAGCGGTGCCTCAGTTCCTTTTCGTCCTCGACATATTCATCCTGCGCCATCAGATAGTTGATGACAGGCAGAGGCACGCCCTCACGAAGCATCATGCTCTGGCGCAAGGCCTCATGATCACTATCGTTCGTGACAGGCATCGCGGCTAGGTTTTCAATTCTTGCACCGTGCGGGGTACTGGCCGTCGCCTGATCGGGTTCATCGCCGCCAGGTGCCTGTAGCGCCGGCTGCGCAGCGTCGCTCCTTGCCATGCTGGAAGCGCGATGCGCTGCATCGAAGGGTGTCTGATCGTCATCCGCCTCGCCGGCTGGAGCCGGCAGCGCAGATGCTGCAAGCCCGTCATGGTCTCCCTCTTCCGCGGACTGCGGCAACAGTTCCGCCGGATTCGGGACAAGCGTCCTCATAACCGTGTCCTTCCAGCTCCTCAGAGCGTTGAACGCCTGATCGGCGACGCCATCGGCGGCATCCTGAAGTCCGCCCTGCGTGGCCGCGATTTCTGGATCCGCGTCCGGGGTCCGCTGAACACTGCTCTGCTGCGTGACCTCCTTTGACGGTATCGCACGAGAAGCATCGGACACCGATCGCGCCGCGTCTGCCGGGACCGGAGTTGCACGCGCCGAAGCCGGCGAGGTCTCGGGCTCGTCGCCGAAATCAAAATTATGGCGAAGGCGATCCTGCAATGTCCGGATATCATCCGCATCGGTATCCGCGGTGCCTTGGGCGGCGGCGGTGCTGCGCGTGAGGTTGGCACTGTCCGTGGCGACTGCCGGCTTCATGGCGTTGCGCACAGTGTCGCTGCTCATGTCACGGTCCGGGCGCGAACGCGCCATGGCATCCCTGCCGACCGGCTGGGCGACATCCTCTGCCAATCCCTCCTCCGGCGGAGCCGGCGGCTGGTTCGCTGCCTGCAAGGCTGACGGTTTCGATGACTGCGGCGGCGTGGGGACAGGCTGCTGCGGCAGAGGCCCCATCGCCTGCTTCTGCTCGCCGGCATTCTGGCGATAGGACGTCACGGCCGAGCGGGCGGCGAGATCGCGATCCTTGTTGCGATGGAGCTCCAGATAGATCGACAGCATGGCAGCCTCGGGGCCGGTCGGATTGCGGAACGCCTCGATCAGCGTGCGAAGCTGCAGGCCGCCGAACAGCTGGGCGAGCTGGCGTTGAACGGTCTGCCGATCCTCCGGCGACAGGCTCGCGAGCGTCTGGAAAAGGCGCGTGGCATAGCCGCCCAGGCTTTCACCGTCGTTGCGCTCGACCTTCATGGTACGGCCAAGCAGGTCGATCAGGGAAGCAAGATTCTGCGACGTGCGCTCCTGCTCCTGGCCGGACAGCAGCAGCATGTTGAGACGGCCGGCGATTGCGCTGTTCTGTTCGAGGCCCTGGGCTGCGGGCTGCGCGCTTGTTGCCGAGCGGGCAGCGCTCTCGATCAACGTCTCCTGCGGTTTCCTGGAGTCGGGATAGGACGTTCCGGAATTCGAAATTGCCTGAACCGGAGGCAGCATGGGAACTCCTCTTCATGCAAAGATTGCAGGGAAACATCGGCAATTCGAAACCGCGCACGCGGTGGCCCCGTCCCGCCAGGCCATCCTGCCGGTGGGCTTCAAGAATAGGGGAGATCGCCAGTCTAGTAGGCTTGATGATGCCTGCGAGACGTAAACAATTCGCTAACCATAATTGCGATTGTCGCGTCTTGCCGCCTCCGAAAGGCTCGCGTACATCTTTGACGAAATGAAATACCGGGCCGCTTTGTTTGCGATGCTGCGGCCAACAGATGGGTGCTGAATGCCGAATGACCGTAATCCCATCCTGAACACCGACAGCTACAAGCTGGGGCATTTCCTGCAGTATCCCGCCGGCACCCGCGCCATCAGCGCCTATGTCACAACCCGCGGGAACTCTTTCCGACCCGACGTGATGTTTTTCGGGCTGCAGATGTTCCTCAAGGAATATCTTTCCCGGGCTATCACACGATCCGATATCGATGAAGCGGAAGAAGTCGCCACGCTGCATGGCCAGCCCTTCGACCGCGCAGGCTGGACGCATATCGTCGATACCCATAGCGGATATCTGCCGTTGAAAATCGAGGCATTGCAGGAAGGCTTTGCCGTCCGTCGCGACGTGCCCGTGGCGCAGGTCGTCAACACGGATCCGAATGTTCCGTGGCTCACCTCCTACATCGAGACCGCGCTCTTGCGGGCCATCTGGTACCCCTCCACCGTGGCGACCATGGCATGGCGGATCAAGCAGGCCATCTGGCCCTTCCTTGAACGCACATCGGACCGGGCGGAAGAACTGATCGAGACCAGCATCAGCGACTTCGGCTCCAGGGGAACGACGAGCCTCGAACAAACCGGACTTGGCGGAGCCGCCCATCTCCTGCATTTCACCAGCAGCGATTCACTGGCCGGCATCCTGCATGCGCGCCGCTACTACGGCGCGCTGATGGCGGGCCGTTCCGTTCCCGCATCGGAGCACACCACGGTCACCGCTTGGGGACAGGCACGCGAAGCGGACGCCTATTCCAACATGATCGACCAGTTCGCCCGGTTCGGTGCCTTTTCGATCGTGGCGGACAGCTTCGATCTCCACAATTCGGTGGCCGATACGCTCGGCAAGAAGCTGCAGACGAAGATTCGCGCGGCCAACGCCACACTGGTCGTTCGCTCCGACAGCGGCGATCCGATCGATACACCGGTCCAGGTGGTGGCGCAGCTTGCCTATGCCTTCGGCACGCATCTGAACGGCAAGGGCTTCAAGGTTCTGGACGACAACGTGCGCGTCATCCAGTCGGACGGCGTTTCGCTGCAGGACATCCAGATGATCCTCGGCCGCCTTGAGGGCATGGGCTTTTCCTCGGAAAACATTTCCTTCGGCATGGGGTCGTCACTCCTGCAGAAAGTGAGCCGCGACACGCTTTCCTTCACCATGCGTGCGAGCGCGTTGCAGGACAAAAGCGGCGCTTGGCTCGACATTGGCCGCAGGCCTGGCAACCCGCAGGAGAAACTGCCGGCTCTCGGCCGTCAGGCCGTGGTTCTGGAAGATGGCGATGTCTTCGCGGTGCCGCTAGGCGAACTGGGGCCGAGACAGAACCTGCTGCAACCGGTCTGGGAAAACGGAAAGCTGCTGCGCGACCTCGGCTTCGACGAGATCCGCAAGCTTGCGGCTACCGCCGGAGCACAGTGGCGATAGGCGCATCGAGCCATCCCGAAAGATCGCGATACGCTTAAGGATCGAGCCTTTTACGCATCCTTGAAGATAACATCCCGAAAGAGGCCGTAGACGCCGTTGTCATCCGCATTGAGCGAGACGATGGCTTCCCGTGTCATGTCCTGCGAGGCGGGCAACGAACCGGCCACGGCATCAAGCCAGCTTCCGCGTGGCCGCAGCAACTGTTCCCTCACCGGAGGGAATGGCTCGTCCCACGCACTGTGTCCTTCCGCGAAGGCTAGGGTCTCGGTGGCGGGTTGTTCCAGCCAGTTTCTGAGCATGTCTGCCGCAACGGAGGATGTTGCAGGCAAGGATCGTTCATTTTCAAGGCCTTCGGGGGTCCGCGTGACACCCGGCAAGGAAACCTTAGGCGCTTCCATCATGGTCGCATTCGTACCGCTTGGTCAGCCGCCAACCCGACAATCGGGAGGGCCGGCAGGAGGATATCCTGTCTGACCTATGATGAGCCTGAGGGATTAAGAAAGCCTGATTGACGAACTTCAATACCCTCTTGCCGAGAGACATTTCAGACGCCATCTTCGGTCGGTCACCATGGCGTTGAGGCTTTCATGAGTTTTCGTCCGCCCTCCCTTTTCTCCCCCACCGGGGCCGGAGTCCTGTCGGCGCTGGATTATGAGCTTGCGGCCGAAAAGGCCGATGCGCTCGGCCGGATCGGCAGGAAAGTCGAGGCGGCGCTCGAGGCTCTTTCGGCTGCTCAGGCGGAGAAGGCTCCGCGTGAACACTGCGAGAAACTCATCGATGAGGCTGCGGAACTGATCTGGGCCTTCTTCATCCAGAGGGAAATTTCGGGCTTCCGCAGCCAGGCGGATGCCGTGCGCCGCTACCTGATACCCCGGGAGGTTCTTATCCGCGTTGGCGTGCGCAGGAAGCCTGAAAGCGCGACAAACGAAACTGGCGACGCCTGATCAACTTTCAAGGAAGCCGGATACCCCGAGGGTTTTTTCGGAAATCCGTCAGCTATGGGCGAAGATATCGGTTTCCTCCCAGCCAAGCAGATCGAGTTTGGCGCGGGTCGGCAGAAACTCGAAACAGGCTTCGGCATGGGCCATCCGGCCATCACGTGTCAGGCGCGCAGTCAGCTTGTCGCGCAGGGCATGCAGGTAAAGGACGTCGGATGCCGCATATTCGAGCTGTGCCGGAGAGAGCGTTTCCGCCGCCCAATCCGAAGACTGCTGAGCCTTGGAGATATCAACCTCCAGCATCTCCTTCAGGTTGTCCTTCAAGCCATGCCGGTCCGTGTAGGTACGGCTGAGGCGGGAGGCAATCTTGGTGCAGAAGACCGGCGTGGTGGTGACACCGAAGGTGTGAAACAGCACGGCGATATCGAAACGACCATAGTGGAAGATCTTCTGGCGGGCGGGATCGGCCAGCATCGCGACGAGGTTGGGAGCCTCCTTCTGGCCGGCTGCGATCCGGATGATATCGGCGGTGCCGTCGCCCGAGGAAAGCTGCACGACACAGAGCCGGTCGCGCCTCGGAACGAGACCGAGCGTTTCGGTATCGATCGCGATCGCGCCCGTGTAACGGGCGGCGTCGGCCGCGGAAATGTCACCCTCATGATAGCGAATCGTCGCGGCCATTCATGCTCTCCAGATCGCGGATGGAGCAATTCCAGCAAAAGCGGGGACCGGTTCTACGCCCGGAAATGCTCTATGTCGTTGGTCCGGCTATAAACCATAGCGGATGGGAGCACTACTGTTTTCGAAACTGTCAGCGCCTCGGCCGGCTGACGGGGCCGGTCTCAGTCAGCTCCGTATAGGCGAGCGTCTGGTCCAGATGCGCCGCGCGCAGGGTCAGGAGCTTCTCCGCATAGCGCAGCCGGGTTCCGGCATAGTCCGGCTCTCCGGCAACATTATGCAACTCCATCGGATCCCTTTCGAGATCGAACAGAAGCGGCGGCAGGCCGGCGAAATGAACATATTTGAAAGCCGCGTCACGGATGACCGCGAGATTGCAGAGGTTCGACGGCAGATCGAAATGCTTCTCCGCGGCACCGGTTGCCACCTCACGGAAATCAAACTCGAAGAAGGCTGCGTCCCTCCAGCGGCCCGGCTGGTCACCACGCAGGAACGGCGTGAGAGACGCGCCATCCTGATGATTACGGGCAACAAGGCCGAGCCGCTCGCAGAGTGTCGGCATGATGTCGGCTGCGGCGGTAAAGGCCTCGATGTGTTTTCCTGCCGACACGGTTGCCGCAGGATCCCGGATCACCAGCGGGATATGGTAGCTGCCGTCGTGATAGCCGCCCTTGCCCAGCGCCCAATGGTCGCCCATCATCTCGCCGTGGTCCGAGGTGAAGACGACGACGGTCTTCTCCCAGTCTCCACGGGCGCGCAACGCATCGAAAATGCGCCCGATCTGGGCATCGACCTCGGCGATCATGCCGAAATAAATCGCCCGGATGCGGTCGAAGTCTTCTTCTCGCCATTCGCTCAACGGGCCTGTCGCGCCATGGACGAAACTCGATTTCTGCAGGCCGCCCATCGCATAGCGCGTGAACGGATGGATCGCCGTCTCTTCGGCGCGACTGTCGGCGCGGGCATAGGCCGGCCCGTCGCCGCTCGCAAACATGCTGTTGTAGGGCTCGGGCACGCAGAAGGGCGGATGCGGGCGAAGGAAGGAGATATGGGCAAACCAGGGACGATCCTGCGTCTCGCGCCAGTTCAGGAAGGCTTCCGCCAGGAAGGCCGTCTGGGTTTCGTCCTTGGAGTATGCGGGCGAATCGTTGCCGATGCGGCTATCACCCGGCGAAGCGGACCGGTGGACACCGCGGTCGACGGCATCGGTATGTCCTTTCGCCCGCAACCAGCCCAGCCAGTGACGCTCGTGCTCCAGCAGGATCTGACCGACGGTGAAGCCGGGAAGAACCCCTTCATAGGAGGTCAGCACCGGATCGTTGGGATCGAGCGGCCGTGGATCCGGCGAAACATCGGTATAGCCGAAGACTGTCGGGTCATAACCTGCCCGCCGGGCGGCAAGCGCGATATTGTCGAAACGGGCATCGAGCGGCGAACCGTTGCGGCAGACCCGATGGTTCATCTGGTAAAGCCCGGTATAGAGCGAGGCCCGGGCCGGCGAACAGGGCGCAGCACCGGCATAGTGGCGGCGGAAAAGCACGCCTTCGGCCGCCAGCGCATCGATATTCGGCGTCCTGACAACAGGGTGTCCAACCGCCGACAGGCAATCGCCTCGCCACTGGTCTGCCGTAATCAAAAGGATGTTCGGCTTCATGAGCGGCCCTCCATATGTTCTTGCGGCGCAGTCTCAACTCGCTGTCGATTCTATTGCGTCCGGGCCTCACATTTTCCCGTCATCCGGCAACACGCAAATGAAAAAGCATGGCGGCCTCACCTTGAGGAACCTACGCCCACTTGCCTGAGGCGGCCAGCGCCTTAAAACCGGAAGAGACAGCAATCTCGACATGAGGATACGGACATGAGCGGCACAATCCTGATCACCGGCGCAACCGCCGGCTTCGGCGCGGCAACGGCGCGGCGCTTCGTCGCCGAGGGCTGGAGGGTCATCGGCACCGGCCGGCGTCAGGCGCGGCTGGACGAACTTGCCGCCGAACTGGGCAGCGAATTTCACGGCCTCGCCTTCGACATCACGGATGAAGACGGCATGCGCGACGCGCTGACCGGCCTGCCGGAAGCCTTTGCGGGTATCGATATCCTCGTCAACAATGCCGGGCTTGCGCTCGGCACCGCACCCGCGCCACAGGTTCCGCTCGCCGACTGGAAGACAATGGTCAACACCAACATCACCGGCCTCCTGGCGATCACCCATCACCTGCTGCCGACCCTGATCGAGCGACGCGGCATGATCGTCAACCTCTCCTCGGTTGCGGCCCACTGGCCCTATTCCGGCGGCAATGTCTATGCGGGAACCAAAGCCTTCCTGCGCCAGTTTTCGCTCGGGCTTCGCTCCGACCTGCATGGCAAGGGCGTTCGCGTCACCTCGATCGAGCCCGGCCTCTGCGAAAGCGAATTCACACTGGTCAGAACGGGCGGAAATCAGGATGCCTATGATGCGCTCTATGGCGGCGCGCATGCGATCCAGCCCGGGGATATCGCCAACACCATCCACTGGGTCGCCTCCCAGCCCGCCCATATCAACATCAACAGCCTGGAAATCATGCCCGTCAGCCAGTCATGGGCGGGTTTTCAGGTTCACAGGGAAAAATAACGAACGGTTTTCCGTTTGGGCTGGCTCGCAGTTCTTTCGCCGATTCATGCGTTTCGAGAGCCCGATTGACCATTTTCAAGTCAAAATTGCCTCCAGGTACGGCAATTTTGACTTTCGTGGGATATGAAAACGCTTAATCGGCCCATCCAAAGCGCTCCGGTTCAGCTTTGCGACAGATAGCTATGCATTAAATGCATTGGTGCATTGCAGCAACGGGACTATTCATTCAAAGCGATATGACTATATTCAAATCATCGAAGCGGCGCACTCCTCCTCCCAGCGTCGCGAGATAGGATCGGCAATACTCCTCCTCCCAATTGCCGATCAAGTTCAAGAGCCTGGCGCACCTCCTCCCGCGCCGGGCTCTTTTCATTTTGGGCGACCTTTTGATCCGCCTTCCCAACCTTCCATTTGAAAAATGATCCCGGCTGGTGGATGTTCCGACGCTTCGTCATCAGAGGAACGACCATGCCCGATCAGAGATCCGTCACCATACGCGATACCCGCCGCGAGGACGTCGACCTCTTGCATTGCGGCATCCTGGCGCTCGCCCGCCATGTCGGCAGCCAGCACAAGGTGCTCAGCACACCGGCCGACCTGCTTCTTCATGGCTTCGGCGAACGGCCGGCCTTCGATGGCCTGATTGCCGAGGTCGAGGGTCGCTTCGCCGGCATGTGCCTGACATTCGCGAGCTTTTCGACGTTTCGGGGCGAGTCGGGGATCTATGTGCAGGATCTCTATGTCGAAGAGATCTTTCGCGGCATGCGGATCGGCGAACGGCTCCTGCAGGCCGCCGCAGCGCGCGGCCTCGAAAAGGGAGCCCGATACCTGCGTCTATCGGTCGATACCGGCAACAACCGCGCGCAGGCCTTTTATGAGCGTCTGGGGATCACCCATTCGCGCGACGAACAGATCCACATGATCAAGGGCGAGGACTTCTCCGACTTCGCTCGCAAGGGAAATTTGAATCGCGAAGAAAATGCCGGGTCCTGAACGCCCCTTCCCGCCTGTTCGGGAAGATTTCAGCAGCTGCAGCCCTCGCAACGGCAAAGGCGAAGCCTTGGATCCGGCCACGTCATCCAAGTGTCATCCAGGGCGACTATAGCAGGCCTGCCTTTTCCAATTAAACATTTTTGCGAGGAAAAACCCATGCGCACGCTCTTTGCAGCCCTCGTGGCATCTACGATGCTCGCCGGTGCCGCCAATGCCGCCACCGTCTATCCGCTCGACCGCGCCACCATCCTTTCGGGTTCGCCGTTCGACTTCAAGGTCGAACTGAAGAACGTCGTGAAGCCGGAAGACGTCAAGATCACCGTGAACGGTCAGGACTACAAGTCGGTGCTCGGCGCCGAGGCGGAATTCGTGGCCGAAGAAAAGGGCAAGGAAGACAAGGTCCTCGGCTCCGCGCTGATCCTGCGTGGCGTTTCCCTGCCGGCCGGCGCCTACAAGGTGGAAGTTACAGCCGGCGACGAAACGAAGTCGGTCAACTGGGACGTCTATGCCACCGCTGAGAAACCGGCCGCCAAGAATGTGATCTTCCTGATCGCCGACGGCCTTTCCGTCGCGCACCGCACCGCCGCCCGCATCATGTCCAAGGGCATGACCGAGGGCAAGGCTGACGGTCGCCTCGCCATGGACGACGTTCCGCCGGTCGCCTTCATCGGCACGTCCTCGACCCATTCGATCGCCACCGACAGCGCCAACACCATGTCGGCCTACATGACCGGCCACAAGTCGCGCGTCAACGCGCTCGGCGTCTATGCCGACCGTACGCCGGCCACCCAGGACGACCCTAAGGTCGAGACCGTGGCAGAAGCCCTGCGCCGCCAGACGAAGAAGTCGATCGGCATCGTCTCCACCGCCGAGATCGAGGATGCAACGCCGGCCGCCGTCGTTTCCCATACCCGCGCCCGTGGCGACAAGGCCGACATCGTCGGCATGTTCTACGGCCTGAAGCCTGAAGTCGTCCTCGGCGGCGGTTCCGCCTACTTCCTCGCCAAGGACGTACCTGGTTCCAAGCGCAAGGACGACAAGGACTACATCACGCTCTTCAAGGAAGCCGGCTATACGCTCGCAACCGACAAGACCGAGCTTTCCGCCGCCACCGGCACCAATACCGGCAAGCTTCTCGGCCTGTTCCACACCGGCAACATGGACGTGACGCTCGACCGTGAATTCCTGAAGAAGGGCACCGTCGAAAAGTTCCCGAACCAGCCGGGCCTGGTCGACATGACCAAGGCCGCACTTGGCGAGCTTTCCAAGAACCCGGACGGCTTCTTCCTGATGGTCGAAGGCGCTTCGATCGACAAGATGAGCCACCCGCTCGACTGGGACCGCGCTGTGGTCGACACCATCGAGTTCGACAAGGCCGTCGGCGTTGCCCGAGAATTCGCCGAGAAGAACCCCGATACCCTGATCATCGTCACCGGCGACCATACCCATGGCGTTTCGATCATCGGCACCGTCGATGACGAGAAGGAAGGCACGGAAATGCGCGAAAAGGTCGGCACCTATGACGACGCCGGCTTCCCGAACTACGAGGACAAGGACGGCGACGGCTATCCGGACCGCGTAGACGTTTCGCGCCGCCTGTTCCTTGCTGCCAACAACGGCCCGGATCACTACGAAACCTTCCGTCCGAAGCTTGACGGTCCGTTCGTTCCGGCCATCCAGAACGAGAACAAGGAATATGTCGCCAACGAAGCCTACAAGGATGTTCCCGGCGCCGTCTTCGTGCAGGGCAACATTCCGAAGGACGGCGATTCGGGCGTTCACGCCGTCGACGACGTCGTGCTGCAGGCGACCGGTCCCGGTGCCGAAGGCTTCCGTGGCTACATGGAACAGAGCGACGTCTACCGCGTTCTGGCCGACGCCATGGCGCTCGGCGCAAAACAGACGCAGTAATATTCCGACAATACCGGTCCGGGCGCAAAACGCCCGGGCCATTTCCGTTTCATGCGGAAGCAGCCAGAAGGCGCAACTGCGGGAGACCTTTCATGACCAAAACTTTCATATCCTCCCCTTTCGACCGCCGTCATTTCATCGGCGGCCTTCTGCTTTCCGCACTCTGCCTCAAAAGCCGGCCAAGCTTCGCTGCAACCGCCGATCTCACCTTTGATGAACTCTATGGCAAGGTCAGCGTCCTCGGGCTCGAATTCTCGTCCAAGGTCAAGGAATTGAACGGCCAGGAGGTTGCCATGCGCGGCTTCATGGCCCCGCCCCTGAAGGCCGAAGCGACATTCTTCGTATTGACCGAAGTGCCGATGGCGCTTTGCCCCTTCTGCTCTTCCGATGCGGACTGGCCCGACAATATCGTGGTCGTCTATCTCGACGAGAAGCAGACCTTCGTGCAACCGAGCACCCAGATCGAAGTGACCGGCCGTCTGGAGATGGGATCCTGGACGGACCCCGAAACGGGCTTCGTTAGCCTGCTGCGCATTCGCCAAGCCTCCTACGGCACGGTCTGACACGATGCTCTCTCTCAACCTCGACGGCGTCAGCGTCTCCTATCCCGGCCTCGGTGCTCCCGTGCTCGACATAAAAGCTCTTGCAATCCCGGGCGGTTCACATGTCGCCATTACCGGCGCCTCGGGATCGGGCAAGAGCACGCTGGTCAATCTCATCACCGGGCTTGAGAGAGTTCAGAACGGGCGCATCGACTGGAACGGCACCGATCTCGCAACCCTCTCCGAAGGCGGACGCGACCGCTGGCGCGCCCAAAATGTCGGTCTCGTCATGCAGGATTTTCATCTCTTCCCCGGCCTTTCGGCCATCGACAACGTGTTGCTACCCTCGCGGCTGGCGCGGGCAGCAGGCACCGACCATGCAGCAAGAGCCGCGGAACTCATCCGCCGCGTCGGGCTTTCGCGGCCCGACCAGCCGGTGGAAACCATGTCACGCGGGGAGATGCAGCGCGTTGCCGTCGCCCGCGCGCTGCTAAGGCAACCCGGCGTGATCGTCGCGGACGAACCGACCGCCAGCCTCGATCCCGAAAGCGGCGATGCGGTGGCCGAACTCCTGCTCGACCTCGCATCCACGGAGGGGCGCACGCTGATCGTCGTTTCCCACGATCCGCGGCTCGTCGAGCGTCTGAACCGACGGATCGTGCTCGCCAACGGACGGATCGTCTCCGACACGGCTGAAGCAGAGGTGGACGCATGATCCGGTTCATTCTCGCCGACCTGCGCCGTCTCTGGGCAGGCTCCGTGGTGGTTGTGCTGCTTGTTGCGCTGGCGACCGCGCTTGGCGTCACTGTCACGCTTCAGGAACGGTCCCTGCGGCTCGGCAGCGCCAGAGCCGCCGACAAGTTCGACCTCGTGGTCGGTGCGGCCGGTTCGGAGACGCAGCTGGTTCTCTCCTCCGTCTTCCTGCAGGCAGCGCCGCTGCCGCTCCTGTCAGGAGAGGTATTGCACGCGCTCTCCGAAGATCCGCGCGTCGCCTGGGCAGCACCTGTCGCATTCGGTGACAGCTTCAACGGCTATCCGCTCGTCGGCACCACGACGACGCTGATCAGCAACACCACTCCGGGCTTCAGCGAAGGGGCGATGTTCGCCGCGGAAGGCGAGGCCGTGATCGGTGCTGCCGTCCAGCTGCGCATCGGCGACGAAGTGAAGCCGATGCACGGCAATGCCGGCGAAGGCGGGCATACCCATACGGAACTCGCCTATCACGTGGTCGGGCGGCTGAAGCCGACGAATACGTCCTGGGATCGAGCGATCCTCGTGCCGGTGCAAGCCGTCTGGCACATCCACGGTCTCGGCAGCGAGGGCGAGGGCCACGACCACGATCATGCATCTGAAGATGTAGGCGCTCCGGCGGCGGGTGGGGCTTCAAGCGCCGAAGCTGAACATCATGACGAAGAGGATGGCGACGGGCATCATCACGGCGGGATCGACGCCGACGCGCCCCTCGTCGAAACCTTCGATGAGCATATGCCGGGCCTGTCTGCCATTCTGGTCAAACCGAAGACCATCGGAGACGCCTACAAGCTCAGGCAGGAATATCGCGCGGAAACGACGCTCGCCGTCTTCCCCGGCGAGGTCCTGACTCGTCTTTATGCAACTCTCGGCGACGCCAAGCTGGTGCTCTCTGCCGTCTCGGTCGGCGCACAGGTGCTGGTGGCTGCGGCCTTGCTGCTGGTCACGATCCTGCATGTCGGGCAGCGCCGGCGGCAGATCGGAGCGCTTCGCGCCTTCGGTGCCCCGCGCCTCGCAGTGTTTGGCATTGTCTGGTCAGAACTCTTCCTGCTGGTTCTGGCCGGTATCGGCATCGGCTACCTGATCGGATATGGAGCCGCCGTTTTCATCGCCAATCTTCTCACCGCCCAGAGCGGCGTCGTGCTGCCGGTTTCCTTCGCGCGACCCGATCTCTGGCAGGCCGGATGGATGCTCGCCTTCGGGGCTTTCCTCGCAACCCTTCCTGCATGGCTTGCCTATCGGCAATCCCCCGCATCGGCTCTCAGATCCTGAGCCGGCATACTGTTTGCGCCATGGCTTGAGCGGTTCCGGAGACCGTTCTATATAGCTCTGAACCAAAGGCAAGGGAGCAGAAGGCATGTCAGTGAAATTCGGGACGAGTGGGCTGCGCGGTCTTTCTTCGGAACTCGTCGGCAGCGTTTCCGCCCTCTATTCCACGGCCTTCGCACAATTCCTGCTTTCCGGAGGGCTTGCCTCTCCCGGCGGCCCGGTTGTGGTGGCGCGGGACTTTCGCCAATCCAGCCCGGAAATTGCCTCGACCGTCATGGCGGCGCTGATCCGCGCCGGCCTGAAGCCAATCGACTGCGGTACGATCCCGACGCCGGCGCTGGCGCTCTACGGCCAGTCGATCGGCGCGGCCGGCATCATGATCACCGGCTCGCATATCCCCGCCGATCGTAACGGCATCAAGTTCTATCGGCCGGACGGCGAGATCGCCAAGACCGACGAGACCGCGATTACCGAAGCGGCTGCGTCTCTTGCCGATGACGCGGATGCCAATCACGTTGAAGCGGGGACTGCCGAAAACCATGAGACAGAGGCGACCCGCCTCTTCCTCGAGCGTAACATCGCCATCCTCCCGGCCGGAGCGCTGAAGGGTAAGCGCATCGGGATCTACCAGCACAGCACGGTTGCCCGCGATATGATGGTCAAAGTGTTCGAGCATTATGGCGCGACCGTCTTCCCGCTCGGTCGGTCCGAGCAGTTCATTCCCGTCGATACGGAAGCTGTTTCGGACGACACCATCCGTCTGCTGGCCGAATGGAGCGATGAACTCGCCCTCGACGCCACCATTTCCACCGATGGTGACGGCGACCGCCCACTGGTTGCCGACGAGCACGGCCTGCCGCTGCGCGGTGACCTTCTGGGTCTCGTCGCAGCACGTTTCCTCGGCGCCCACGTCGTTGCAACGCCCGTGACCTCCAATTCGGGACTGGAAGCTGCGGGCGGCTTCAAGGTCGTGCGCACACGCGTCGGATCGCCCTTCGTGATCGCGGCAATGGACGAGGCGCTCGCTGCCGGGGAAAGCAAGGTCATCGGCTTCGAGGCCAATGGCGGCTTGATGCTGGGTTCCGATTTCCTGGTCGGATCGACGGTGCTGAAGGCCCTGCCCACGCGCGACAGCTTCCTGCCGGCGCTCGCTGTCCTCGGCATGGCGGCGGAAAGCGGCCTGACGCTATCGGCCATCGCCAAGACCTTCAGCCTGCCCGTGGCGGTTGCCGACCGGCTGGAGAACTATGCAAGCGAACGCAGCGCCTCGCTCATGGCCCATCTTCGCGGCAGCAAAGACAATCTCTCGAGCTTCCTTTCCCCCGTCGGAACGGTGAAATCGACTAGCGATATCGACGGCCTGCGGGTGACGCTCGGCGATGACAGCGTCATTCACTTCCGCCCATCGGGCAATGCGCCCGAGATGCGCTGCTATGTCGAGGCCAGGGATCAGGATGCGGCGGAAGCCCTTCTCGCAAAGGGTCTTGGCCTGCTCGGCGGCTGGCAGGGAACCGCCTGACGATCGCCGCTCACCGGACGATCATTAGCCGGACATCCTTTTGATTCAGGCTGCGGTTCGAATGGAGGCCGCAGCGCGCGGTGCGGGGATCTGGAAGCGCACGCGCGTCTCCAGCGATTCGATCACTTCGTCCGCAAAGGCACTGGCGTTTTCGCGAGCCTTTGCCAGATTGCTGACCCGACCCGGATCGGCAGAATAAAGCGTGCCGCCGCAATCGAAGATATCGCGGAAGGCCGAGCGCTCGATGATCGGCGTATTGAGAACGTGAACGCGGCGTTCGGCGAGAAGCGTCTTCACCACCTGCATGGCGCGGGTGGTGACCATGGAATTCACCCGGGTCAGCACCACGGAGAAGGGAATGAAGATATTGCCCTTTTCCTCAAGGTAGTGCAGCAGCTCGATGACATGGGCGCCGCCCTGCGCATCCATTGCGCATCCCTGGATCGGGATCATCACATGGTCGGAGAAGCCGACGCTCTTGGCAAGCAGCGGGCTGCGCGCACCCGGCAAATCGATCAGCACGAAGTCGGAGCGGGAACGGGCTTCATCGACGTGACGCTGCAGCGAGGTCATGGTGACATAGGAAATGACATTGATGCTGGTGCGGCCGCGGGAGGCCTCGAACCAGCGATGGATCCAGTATTGCGGATCGGCATCGAGGATCGTGACGCGATAACCCTTGCGCTCCAGTTCGGTGGCCAGCAGAAGAACCGCCGTGGTCTTTCCGGCGCCGCCCTTGGTATTGGCGAAAGTGATCACAGCCATGCTCGAAACCCCGGGATCCTGGTGAGCCGGTCATCGCTCGGAAGCGATACCGACGCATGGTATCGTTTCACCTATCCTTGCCAAACATGGTTAACAAAATCACAACAAAGAAGACGAGATCACGCCTTTGGAGCGCGCTTCACTCCGGCCGGATTGGACCTTAGCGCCTTGCATCAGCAGCAAGGATCTCCCTGGCGATCTGATCCAGCGGCACGACGCGGTCGACGCCACCCCGGGCAATCGCCTCCTTCGGCATGCCGAAGACGACGGAGCTTGCTTCGTCCTGCGCAACGTTGAACGCACCTGCCTGATGCATCTCTTCCATGCCGCGCGCACCGTCGTCACCCATGCCGGTCATGATGACGCCCATGGCGTTCGTACCGGCGGAGCGGGCAGCAGAGCGGAAGAGGACATCGACCGAGGGACGGTGGCGAGAGACCAGCGGTCCGGTCCTGACCGAAACGTGATAGCGCGCGCCCTGCCGCTCCAGCAGCATATGCTTATCGCCGGGTGCGATCAGAACATGGCCGCGAAGCACGGGGTCGCCGTCGACGGCTTCCTTCACGGCAACCTCGCAAAGGCTGTCGAGACGACGGGCGAAGGCCGCGGTGAACTTTTCAGGCATATGCTGGACGATGACGATGCCGGGAGCGTTGGCCGGCAGGCGTTCCAGCAGGTCCCGCAAGGCTTCCGTTCCCCCGGTGGACGCGCCGATGCAGACCACCATTTCGGTCGTCTTTGCCATTGCCTTGCCGGTCGGCGGCGGCAACACCGCATCCGCCGTCAGCTTCTGTGCTGGGCCGCTGGCCGACGCCGAACCGCCTAAGCGGCGGCGCGTGGCCGGCACGCGCGCATGGGCGGCGCTCTTCACCACCTCGCAGATGCGCATGCCGGTTTCCGCCAGGTGGTCGGCCGCAGCGATCTTGGGTTTCAGAATGACATCGACCGCACCGGCCTCGAGCGCCTGAAGCAGGGTTTCGGAACCCTGCTCGGTCAGCGACGAACACATGACGACGGGGATGGGGTGCTGCGCCATGAGCTTGCGCAGGAAGGTGATGCCATCCATGCGCGGCATCTCGACGTCGAGCGTGATGACGTCGGGCACATCCTCCTGAAGCTTGCGGGCCGCCATGAATGGATCGGAGGCGGCCCCGATCACCTCTATCTCCGGATCGGACTCGAATATTCGCGTCAGGGTCTGTCGGACGCTGGCGGAATCATCGATGATCAGGACGCGGACTTTTTTTCCCATGCTGCCTCAAACGCGCTGGAATACAGTATTTGCGACCTGCTTCAGCGGCAGGTCGAAGCCGGAGACGGTCTCGGAATGACCGATAAACAGATGTCCGCCCGGCACCAGGTTATCGCATAGACGAGACACCACCTTGTGCTGCGTCGGCTTGTCGAAATAGATCAGAACATTCCGGCAGAAGATGATGTGCATCGGATCACCGACGGTGTACTGGGGGTCCATCAGGTTCAGCCGGCCGAAACCGATCTTCGAACGCAGGCGTGGGTGAATGCGCACTTCGCGCCGGCCCTTCTGCATATGCTCCATGACAAAGCGCTGACGCAACGCCGTCGGCACCGGGGCAACCATGTCGGCATTGTAGACACCGGCAAGCGCCGTCGACAGCACATCCGTGCTGAGGTCAGTCGCAAGGATCGTGTAGTCGGGAGATCCGGCACGGCTCTGGAAGTCTTCCAGAACCATGGCCAGAGTGTAAGGTTCCGCACCCGTCGAACATGCCGAACTCCATACACGCAGACGGCTGGTTCCTGCCGCATGCAGGGTGGGCAGCAGTCGGTCTCGCATGTACTGGAAGTGATTGGGTTCCCGGAAGAAATCCGTCTTGTTGGTGGTGACCGCATCGATCAGGTAGACGGTCTCGTGCTCAAGACCGTCATGATTGAAGATGTAGTCGCAATATTCATCGAAGCTCAAAATGCCCGTCGCTCTCAGCCGCCGGCGCAGGCGGCCTTCGAGCATGGTTCGCTTCGTCGCAGGCATCTTGATGCCGCTATACTCGTAGATGAAGCGTGCGAGACGATCGAAATTGCGCTTGTTGATATGATCGTCGCTCGACGGTTCGCTGTAACTCGCCAGTGCCAAAGTCCGCGTCTCCGATTTCGTTACGCCGCCCGTCTGGACGACAGGAGCGCCGTGTCGTTGCTCGAAAGAAGCCGCGTCAGGTCGATGATGACGACGAAGCCTTCGGCACGACGGACAACACCGGCGATGTAGTCGGAATTCCAGGCAACGCCGATCTCCGGCGCATTCTCGATCTGGTCACGCCGGAAGGGCGTGACCTCGAAAACGCGGTCGGCCACCATGCCGAGCGTCAGCGAACGATCTTCGAAGGGAATGTCGAGCACGAGAACGCGCGTGTTCGACGTCGGCACCGTTTTCGGCAGACCGAGCTTCAGCCGGAGGTCGATGGTCGGGACACCCTGGCCGCGCACATCGCGAAGGCCCATCAGGTAATCGGGACCATTCGGGATCTTGAAAACCTCTTCATGATCGAGGATCTCGCGCACCACTTCCACCGGCACGGCGAAGATCTCTTCGCCGAGCGCAAAGGTAACGAACTGGGATTCGGACTGGATCGGCGCCATGCTCAAGCACTCTCCCTGAAATCTGCATCATCGGCATCCGGTCCGCCCATGGTCAGGTCGAGGGCAAATCCCTTGGCCTTGGCCTGCTGGGCGGCGACATTCATTCCACCGTGGAAAGCCGGCTTCTGCGGCACACGTGGAGCCACGGGGCGAGCAACCGCCGCGCGCTGCGCAGCAGGCTTCTGTGCGGCGCGAGCGGACGCGCCATCGACCTTGAAGAAGGCGATGGAAGTCTGCAGTTCCTCGGCCTGGGCAGCAAGCTCTTCCGAGGTCGCCGACATTTCTTCCGATGCACCGGCGTTCTGCTGCGTCACCTTGTCGAGCTGCTGGATCGCTTCGTTGATCTGCGATGCACCGATATCCTGCTCGCGGCAGGCGGCCGAAATCTCGGCAACCAGTTCCGCCGTCTTGCGGATATCCGGAACCAGACGGTTCAGCATCTCACCGGCATCCTGGGCGGACTGCACGGTCTCGCCCGACATGGCGCTGATTTCGGCAGCGGCAGACTGCGAGCGTTCGGCAAGCTTGCGCACTTCCGAAGCGACGACCGCGAAGCCCTTGCCGTGTTCGCCGGCACGAGCGGCCTCGACGGCGGCGTTGAGCGCCAGAAGGTCCGTCTGGCGGGCGATTTCCTGCACGATCGAGATCTTCTCGGCAATCGTGCGCATGGCGGCAACCGCACGGTTCACCGCATCGCCGCTTGCCTCTGCATCCTTGGCGGACTGGCGGGCGATCTTTTCCGTCTGGGCGGCATTGTCGGCGTTCTGCTTGATGTTGGCGGCCATCTGCTCCATCGAAGCAGAGGCCTCTTCAGCCGAAGCCGCCTGTTCCGTCGCACCCTGCGAAAGCTGCTCGGAGCTCGCCGAAAGTTCCTGGCTGCCGGACGATACGTTGTCCGAAGCGGAAAGCGCATCGGCCACGACACCACGCAGGCGCTCGACCATGCGCAACAATGCGAGGCCCAACGTGTCCTTATCGGACTGCGGCTTCGGCGTGACGGTCAGGTCACCATTGGAAATCATGTCGGCAACGGTCGCCATTTCCTTGAGGTTACCGGTCATGCGATTGATGGTGTCGACCAGATCCTTGATCTCGTCGTTGGTCTTGATCTCGACACTCTGGTTGAGATCACCGATAGCGACAGCTTCAGCCACATGAGTGATCTTGCGCAGGCCGGCGCTGATGCCGAGCGCGATCCAGAAGGCGGTGATAGAAGCCACGATAACGGCGAAGACGGACAGAGCTATCAACAGTGTGCGCGTCGACTGATATTCGGCGTCAGCGTCAGCCTTGGCCTCCTCAAGGCGATCGCGGTTCATCTGCACGCCTTCCTCAAGCTTCTTGGTCAGTGCACTGGCATCTTCACGGCCTTCGTTCGCGGACATGCGCGACGCCTCTGTCGTGTTGCCCATGCTGACGAGCTGGTGAATGCGCTTGTCGCTGGCTTCGAAGTTGTCGATGGCGACGCGCAACTGCTGCCAGTAATCCCGGGTCGCGGCACTTGCAGTCGATGCCATTTCCTCGAACATCTGGCTGAAGGTCGCTTGTTCCTCCAAGCTGAGATCAATGTATTTCTTCACCTCTTCCGGCGTCGTCGCCAGGATCATGTTCTTTTGCGCACGAACGATGGTCAGCGAAATCGCGTTCAACTGCTGGATTTTGTCGAGGCGCACCACGGTGCCCTCGATCACCTCGTCCATGTTAGATTTGGAATCGGCAAGGCTCAAAATGCCGTAAGCCGATGCTACCAGCAGCATCAGCACCATGAAGCCAAAGGCCAGAGCCAGTTTCAGTTTGATCGTAACGCGCATATCCCTACCCCGCACTTGTGAACGGGCATGCAAGGCGCATGCCCCCGTTTCGTGATGTTGCTTTGACAACCGGCAACGAAAGCAGGATGGCGAAACATTCACGCCTGCATTCGCCGACTCCCGGCGATCATCGACACCAGCGCATTCACACGCGGGCCTCGTACGGACGCCCTCGAAACGAGAGCGTCCAACTCAACTGTCTACCTGCGGGAAAGCTTATGCGCTTTCCCTGAAATCTGCATCGCCGGCATCCGGTCCGCCCATGGTCAGGTCGAGGGCAAAGCCCTTGGCCCGAGCCTGCTGGGCAGCGACGTTCATGCCTGCAGGAGCCGCCTTCTGGGGCTTGCGCTGGGGAGCGCGTGCCGCAGGAGCCGGAGCCGAAACCGGAGCCCGCTGGGCGACCGGTCGCTGGTCGATACGGGAAGCCGCATTATCAACCTTGAAGAAGGCGATGGATGTCTGCAGTTCCTCGGCCTGGGCTGCAAGCTCTTCGGAGGTCGCCGACATTTCTTCCGATGCACCGGCGTTCTGCTGCGTCACCTTGTCGAGCTGCTGGATCGCTTCGTTGATCTGCGATGCACCGATATCCTGCTCGCGGCAGGCGGCCGAAATCTCGGCAACCAGTTCCGCCGTCTTGCGGATATCCGGAACCAGACGGTTCAGCATCTCACCGGCATCCTGGGCGGACTGCACGGTCTCGCCCGACATGGCGCTGATTTCGGCAGCGGCAGACTGCGAGCGTTCGGCAAGCTTGCGCACTTCCGAAGCGACGACCGCGAAGCCCTTGCCGTGTTCGCCGGCACGAGCGGCCTCGACGGCGGCGTTGAGCGCCAGAAGGTCCGTCTGGCGGGCGATTTCCTGCACGATCGAGATCTTCTCGGCAATCGTGCGCATGGCGGCAACCGCACGGTTCACCGCATCGCCGCTTGCCTCTGCATCCTTGGCGGACTGGCGGGCGATCTTTTCCGTCTGGGCGGCATTGTCGGCGTTCTGCTTGATGTTGGCAGCCATCTGCTCCATCGAAGCGGACGCTTCTTCAGCCGAAGCCGCCTGTTCCGTCGCACCCTGCGAAAGCTGCTCGGAGCTCGCAGAAAGCTCCTGGCTGCCAGACGATACGTTGTCAGAGGCCGACAGTGCGTCACCGACCACGCCGCGAAGACGCTCGACCATTTCGTTCACATACGTCAGGAGGTCACCGACTTCATCGCGGCTGGTAACCTGCGCGGTGCGGGTGAGATCTCCTTCAGCAACGCTGCGGACGGCGGTCACTGCACGCGACAGACCACGGCTGATCGTCAGCGACAGCCAGAGGGCAGCGGCAACGGCAATGGCAAAGGCAATGCCGGCAACAGTCAGCAGCAGGGCGCGCGTCTGTTCGTAGCTGTGAGCTGCCTCAACCTGCGCCCTATCCATGTTGGCGATGGCCTGATCCTGCAGCTTGATGGCGAGTTCGCGCAGCGGCAGCGAAACCTTACCCAGTTCGACGGTCGCGTAGGCCAGAGCGGGATCGCGACCCTGCGTCTTGTGGATCTGCTCGATCTTCTTGGTCACTTCACCAAGGGCCTTGGTCGTCGTCTGCAACTCGAGCCACATCGGGCGACCTTCCTCGCTGGCATTTGGAAGACCTTTCTCGATGACATCGGCAAGGTTCTGCGTGCGCTGCTCGGCGTTGCGATAGTCGGCTTCCGTTTCTTCCGCAGTCGCGCGCAGCATGGCGTTGCGCTGGGCGCGAACCTGCTCTGCCTGCTCGATATTCACCTGCATGGCATATTGCAGCTGCTTTGCCGGGCCCTTGATCACGGAATCAAGCGCGTGGTTCAGGCTGGAGAGGCTGGTGACGGCATAGAAAGCCACGCCAGCCAGCAGAAGGACGACTGCCGAGAAGGCCAGTGCGAGTTTGAGTTTAATGGTGAAGCGCATGAAATCGGAATCCTTGTGTCACGCGGACAGATTGGCGAGATGAAGCTGTGAGCGTTCACTCTTCTGGGAGAAGATCGCTTCCAGGTTCGGGAGTATGATGAAATCGCTGCCCCTCTTCACCAGGCAGTGGATGAAGTCTGGGCGCCAACGCATGCCGACGCTCGGCGGCGGTTCGCTGGCGGCGCGATTGAGTGTGGTGACTTCATTCACCTTGTCAGTCCGGACGCCGATCAAAGTCGGTTCGCCCTCGATATCCAGTTCAATCACGATGATCCGGCTATCGATCGTCGGCTGCATGGCTTCCATGCCAAAGGCCAGCCTTATATCGGCAAGTGGTATGACCTTGCCGCGAAAATTGATGACACTGCCGACGAAAGGCCTGCTCCCCGGCACAGCCGTCTCCGGCAGAAGATCGAGGATTTCCTGAACGATGACCGCGTCGAAGGCGAAGGTTTCACCTGCCATTTCGAAGGTCAGAACCTCCGCCTCGTCGGCATTGCCCCAGTAGCCGTTCGTTACCATCTTCAGTGCTCCGCTCATCCTGCCGCGCGCAACTGCGCCTCCTGATGTTGACCCGAAGCCACCAGATGGGTGACGTCCAGGATAAGGGCGACGCTGCCGTCCCCGAGGATCGTAGCGCCGGAGAAGGTCGCCACATCATGATGCAGCTTCGACAACGACTTGATCACCGTCTGGTGGTCGCCGATGATCTGGTCGACGACCATTCCGACGCGCTCGGTACCGGTGGAGATGACGACGATCTTCTGGAAAGGATCCGGCTTGGTGCCGGTCTGGAAAAGTTCGCGCAGCCGGATAAACGGCACCAGGCTTTCACGCAGCGAAATGAAGCTCCGGCCCCGCGAACGCATGTCGTCCTCGACAGAAAGCTCAAGGCATTCCTCAACCGCCGAAAGCGGGATGACATAAGGCGCGTTGCCGACCCGGACGAGCAGGCCGTCGATGATTGCCAGCGTCAGCGGAATGCGCAGGGAAATCTCGGATCCCTCGCCCGGCGTACTGGTGATGTCGATGGTGCCGCGAAGAGCCTCGACGGTCTTCTTGACGACGTCCATGCCGACGCCGCGGCCGGAAAGATTGGTGATGGTCGCGGCCGTCGAGAAACCCGGCTGGAAGATCATCTGCAACAGTTCCGGATCGGTCAGCGTGGCACCGGGCTGGATCAGGCCGGAGGATTCCGCCTTGGCCCTGACGCGGGTACGGTCGATACCGCGACCGTCGTCCTTGATGGTGATGATGACTTCGCCGCCCGACTGATGCGCCGAGAGTATGATGCGGCCCGTCTCGGCCTTGCCGGTGTTGCGACGATCCTCAGGCAGTTCCAGACCATGGTCGATAGAGTTGCGCACCAGATGCACCAGCGGATCGGCCAGACGGTCGATAACGGTCTTGTCGACTTCGGTGGTTTCGCCTTCGGTCACCAGATCGATCTTCTTGCCCGTCTCGCGGGAGAGATCGTGAACGAGGCGGCGGAAGCGGCCGAAGAGGCTTGCCACCGGCATCATGCGCAGAACCATCATGGTATCGCGCAGCTCGCCCGAAAGGCGTTCGATATCTTCGGAAACCGCGCGCAGCTGAATTTCCATGGTCGCATCGGCAAGCTGCGACAAGCGCGACTGGGCGATTACGAGTTCGCCAACCCGGTCCATCAACTCGTCGAGGCGTTCGGCGGGAACACGCACGTTTTCCGCGGCCTTGGCCTGCTGCTGCGGTTTGTTGTCCGCGGCGGGCACCGTATTTTCGGCTGTCTTGGCAGGAGCCTGGGGAGCCTGAGCAACCGGCTGCGCGATAGCGGGCGCGGCAGAAGCCTGCTCCTTGGTCGCTGCCGGCGTGGAAGCTTCGCCCTTCAGGCGCTCGATCGACAATTCCATCTCATCCATGACGAAGATGAAGACATCCTCGATCGCCTCGCGTCCGCCATCGGTAACGAGGTGGACATCCCAGGCGAGATGCATTTCCGTCGGCACAAGTGCATCGAGCGGGGGAACCTTGCTGGTGTCGGCAACGATCCGGCACTCGCCGAGATCGCGCAATTCGTCGAGCAGGCCAAGCGGGTTGGTGCCATTCGCCATGGAATCGTGCGGCAGACTGAAGCGGATGCGCCAGGCGCCACCCTTTTCGTCGTCCTGCTGCGCTGCCTGAACCCCGGCGACCACCGGGGCTACCTCAACCGCGCCACCCGAAACGGCGACGGCGGCATGCAAAACGGCGAGCAGTTCCGCGCTCTTTTCCTCATGATCGCCGTTCGGCGTCTCGAGCAGAGCGCGCATGTGGTCCTGGGCGGCGAGAACGGCAGTTACGAGTTCCTGGGTGGCGGGCACATCGCCCTTGCGCACCCGGTCGAACGCCGTTTCGCAATGATGGGTAAAGGCTGCCAGCGCGTCGAAGCCGAACATCGCGCCGGAACCCTTGAGGGTGTGCAGACCACGAAAGACAGCGTCGATCTGGTCCTTGTCGTCCAATCGGCTGGTGAGGTCGAGCAAACCCGCCTCGACCTGTTCAAGCAATTCAGTCGCTTCCGTCAGGAAGACTGCGATTGGATCGACGTCTGTCATCTGCCGAGGACCTTCTTTGCAACCTTCACGAGGTTTTCAGGATCGAAAGGCTTGGTGAGCCAGCCGGTCGCGCCGGCGGCCTTTGCCTGCTGCTTGATGTCACCATCGGATTCGGTGGTGAGGAAGATGATCGGGATACCGGTGTTGGCTGGAACCTTGCGCAGTTCCCTGATCATGGTCAGCCCGTCCATGTTCGGCATATTGAGATCTGTGATGATGAGGTCGAACTGACCGCCATTCACCTTGGTAAGGCCATCAGTGCCATCGACGGCTTCAGTCACCTGATAGCCGGCGTTGGTCAGTGCGATGCGGGTGGTCAGGCGAACGCTGGCGGAGTCATCCACCGTGAGAATTTTGGCGCTCATCGAAGGTCTCCTCCATTGAGCCAGAAACTGGATGTTGCGGATTTAGGGTCGTCGAGAAGGCCGGCCCGTTCGAGAACGTCGAGAAGCCTGTCGCTCGCCGGATGGCTGAGAGCCAGCGACTTGCCGCGCCCGGTGGCATAGTTTCGGGCTGCTTCGATCAACTGCACGAAACTGACGTCAACGTCGGCATTTCCGGCTATTTCCAACGAAATACGTTCGTTATTACCAATGAAATCTAATAAATCCTTGTGAATATCTGTCGCGTTTCGGATCGTACAAGGACCATCCAGTTTGAGTATTGCGGCACCGGGCGACATCGTTTCTCCAAGCAAGCGAAGCAGTTACTGCGTTGCAAAAACGCTCTCATCGGACGGTTAATGTGCCGTAAACAGACTGCAACGAATTTTAACTCCCCGATATTCGTTAGACTTTTACCAAAGTTGAAAAGTCGACTTTTACCAATGGCGACAAATATGTCCCCCCGTTGTGGATGGCTTAAACTTCTTCAGGCAGCATGGCCTCGGTTGTCCAAAAGCCACCGAAATAGTGAGCAGCCAAATTCGACTTTCAAAAGAGCGCAGGATTTCAAAATGCGCCGAGAAGACCTGAAACGGGCGGGGATTAGACAGAATGCAGCACGCCAGACTGAGCCATGACTTCGCAGCTCCCACCACCGGCACGATTTCGACGGATCTCGAACAGGCCCGCACGGCCATCGAGAAGCGCTTTCTCGAGGGCGGCACCATCCTGCTTTCGGTGCTGGAATCGATCGACAAGCTGGCGGCGACGCTGGATGCCGTGACCGGCGCGCTTGACGGTGGCAGCGCCGAGGCCACAGGCCGCGAACTCAAGGCAACCATGACGGAGCTTTCGGCGCTACCCGAGCGGGAAAGCCGCCGCCAGACGGCGCTTGCCACCATTTCAACGATCGAGAAGGGTCTGCGCGACAAGGTCGTGACGATGCGCGAGACGTTGCGCTACCTGCGCACCTTCGCCATCACCGCCAAGATCACCGGCGCCGGCATCGCGGATTTTGCCGGCTTTGCCGAAGAAATCATCGAGCGCATCCAGTACGGCGCAAACCAGGTCGACAAATTTGCCGAAACGCTCGACCAGCTCGGCAAGCGCCTCGATCCAGCGGCGGCCCGCGGCCGGGAGATCCTGCAGCAGTTCGAAACCGTTGTTCCCGGCATCGTCAAGGATCTCGCCCAGAGCAGCGAACTCCTGACCGAGCAGCACCGCACACTCGGCGCCACCGCCCAGCGCGTGCGCAAGCTTGCCGGCGGTGTGCAGATGAAGCTCGCCACCGTACTTTCCGCCATGCAGATCGGTGATATTTCCCGCCAGCGCATCGAGCATTGCCAGTCAGCCTTCGCAATCCTTGGCGACTATCTTGAAACCGGCGAGGGACGCTCGCTTTCCGAGGATCAGAAGAACAGGCTTTCGCTCGCCATTACCTGTCTGGTCGCCCGCCAGCTCGAACAAACGAGCGGAGATTTCGGTCGCGACACGACGAAAATTGTCAACACGATGGGAAGCTTCAGCGGCGATATCGGCGAAATGCTGTCCCTGCGCGACCTGATGGCCGGGAACGGCGAAAGCGGCAACAGCCGCGCAATCCGGCAGCTTGAACAGAACGTCGCCGCCGCCCGGAAGATCGTGACGACCGTGGAGGCGGCCTCGCTCGAAGCCACCGACCTCAGCCGCAGCACCGCCGAACTGGTCGGCGAACTGGTTTCCGGCATCGAGATCGTCCGCGTGGTGCGCACCGATATCCAATACATGGCGCTGAACACCAACCTGCGCTGCAGCCGCATCGGCGAGGAAGGCCGCGCCATCAATGTCGTCACCGCTGAACTGCGCAATTTCGCCGGCCAGATGGACGAGACAGCGGAAGCCATCCTGACCGCGCTGCACGCGCTTCAGGAGGCAGCAGCCGAAATGGCCGAGGGAACCGATGGTTCCGACGGTGACGCAAACCTCGGCAAGCGCCTGCATTCAGCAGCATCGCGCATCCATGACGCCGGAGACGGCATGGAGAAGGATCTTGCTCGCCTTGGCGAGGATGGACGCGACGCCGCCGAGCGCATGGAAAAGGCCATGGTCCAGCTCGATTACAAGGCAGAACTCGGCGACATCCTCGATCGTTGCTCGGGCGAAATCGCCGAGGCCGTCCAGGGCGCCCAGCCGGATCTTTCGGATCTCGGCCCCGCCATCGAGGTCATCGGCAGCCAGATCTACCGCACCTACACCATGGTTGCCGAACGCGAGATCCACGCAGCCGTTCTTCCGCTTCCCGCGACCGCAGCCGCTCCGGTCGCTGCAGCGTCTTCCGCGGATGACGACGAGGATCTCTTCGAATCCGCCTTCTTCTAAGGTCCCTGCGGCGAAATGACCCCATCGACGGGACTTGCATCGCAGGATGCAGGTCCCACTTTCGTTTTGTAACCCGGGTAACGTCTGCCCCGGGTTATGCGGATAGATCAGGGGCGTGTCAGAATATCTCACACCGTGACACGGTCTGCCCATGAACCGCACTGGCGGGACAGATGCCGCCACCCTATGTGAAACAGGATGATCAAGCCGGAAGCCCTGCTCCACCCGACGCCGGAGGGCCTTTATTGCCCGCCTGGCAATTTCTACGTCGATCCGGTCCGGCCGGTTTCGCGGGCCTTGATCACGCATGGCCATTCCGACCACGCCCGGCCCGGCCATGGCAAGGTGCTCGCCACCCGGCAGACGCTCGACATCATGCGCATTCGTCTCGGACCGGATTTCTGCGGCAGCGAACAGGCGATTGCATTGGGGCAATCCCTTGAAGTGAACGGGGTCACCGTCAGCTTTCATCCCACCGGCCATGTGCTGGGCTCCGCCCAGATCGCAATCGAGAAAGAGGGGGCGCGGATCATCGTCTCGGGCGATTACAAGCGCAGCAGCGATCCCACCTGCGCGCCTTTCGAGCCCGTTCCATGCGATGTCTTCATCACCGAAGCCACCTTCGCGCTTCCGGTCTTTCATCATCCCGATCCCATGCGCGAAATCAGCAAGCTCATCACCTCGCTCGCGCAGTTTCCGGATCGCAGCCATCTGGTCGGCGCCTATGCGCTGGGCAAGGCGCAGCGGGTGATCTCGCTCATTCGCCGCGCTGGGTATGACGAGCCGATCTATATCCACGGCGCACTCTCCCGGCTTTGCGAATATTATGCGAGCGAGGGCATTCCGCTTGGCGAACTCAGGCCGGCAACCGACGACGCGATGGCGGCGGACGGATTTCGCGGCAAGGTCGTTATCGGTCCGCCATCCGCCTTCAACGACCGCTGGGCCCGGCGTTTCAACGATCCGCTATCCATCTTCGCCTCCGGCTGGATGATGATCCGGCAGCGGGCCAAGCAGCTTGGCGTCGAACTTCCGCTCGTCATCTCCGATCACTGCGACTGGCCGGAACTGACCGCCACGATCCGGGAAATCGCACCTCAGCAGGTCTGGGTCACCCATGGGCGCGAGGAGGCGCTGGTACGCTGGTGTGAGCTGAACGGCATCGCAGCCCGGCCGCTGCATCTTGTCGGCTATGAGGACGAGGGAGATTGATGACGCCATGAAAGCCCTCTCCGACCTGCTCGATCGCCTCGTGCTGACGCCCGCGCGCAACGGCAAGCTGACGCTGCTCACCGACTATTTCCGCGAGACCCCCGATCCCGACCGGGGCTATGGGCTCGCGGTCCTCGCCGGCACGCTAGACATTGCCAATGTGAAGCCGGCTCTCCTGCGCGAACTGGTGCTGGAGCGCATGGACGAGGAACTGTTCCGCTATTCCTATGATTACGTCGGAGATCTCGCCGAAACCATCTCGCTGGTCTGGGACGGCGACCGGGTCACCCAGCGTTCGCTCACAAGCCAGCCACGGCTTTCCGAGGTGATCCATGCCCTGCAGAATGCCAGCCGCAGCGATACACGCGGCGTCGTCCGGGGGCTTCTCGACGTGCTCGACACATCCGGGCGTTTCGCATTCCTGAAGCTGGTGACCGGGGGCTTGAGGATCGGGGTCTCGACCCGCCTTGCCAAGCAGGCGCTCGCCCAACTCGGCCAGAAGGACATCACCGAGATCGAAACGCTCTGGCACGGGCTCGAGCCACCCTATGAGCCTTTGTTCGCCTGGCTGGAAGGTCGAGATGACAAGCCGGTCCTCGCGACGCCGGCGATCTTTCATTCGGTCATGCTTTCCAATCCCGTCGGCGACCGCGATCTGGAGGGGCTGGACCCGAAGAATTTCGCCGCCGAGTGGAAATGGGACGGCATCCGCGTACAGCTTTCGCATTTCGGCGGGAGACGAAAGCTCTATTCTCGTTCGGGCGACGACATTTCCGCATCGTTCCCGGATGTGCTGGAGGCCGCCGAATTCGAGGGCGTGATCGACGGGGAACTCCTGATCGGCGGGACACTACGCTCGAACCAGCCGACCCGGACATTTTCGGACCTTCAGCAACGACTGAACCGCAAGACCGTTTCCGGCAAGATGATCCGCGAATACCCGGCCTTTATCCGGGCCTACGACATGCTCTTCGATCGCGATGCCGACATTCGCGGCGAGACATTTCTCGACCGGCGGGAGCGGCTCACTCGCATGATCGATAATACCGCACCAACGCGTTTCGACCTTTCGCCGCTGGTGCCGTTTTCCTCCTGGGAGGAACTCGACCGCCTGCGCTCCACTCCCCCCGATCCCGTGATCGAGGGCGTGATGATCAAGCGGCTCGACAGCAGCTATCAGGCCGGACGCGCCAAGGGTCCGTGGTTCAAATGGAAGCGCGACCCGATGAATGCCGATGCCGTGCTGATGTATGCACAACGCGGCCACGGCAAACGTTCGAGCTACTATTCCGATTTCACCTTCGGGGTCTGGACTGCGGATCCGGAACAGGGGGACATACTCGTTCCCGTCGGCAAGGCCTATTTCGGCTTTACTGATGCGGAACTCGAAGTCCTCGACCGCTATGTGCGTAACAACACCGTCGATCGGTTCGGCCCGGTGCGGGCGCTTCGCGCTGAACCGGATCACGGTTTCGTCGTGGAAGTGGCCTTCGAAGGCATTTCCCGATCCGGCCGGCACAAGTCGGGTGTCGCGATGCGGTTCCCCCGCATCGCACGGCTGCGGCAGGACAAGCTGCCGCGCGAGGCCGACCGGCTGGAAACGCTGGTCGGCATGATCGACAGGGCAAGCTGAGCGTCAACGCCGCTTGGTCAGGCAGCGCGACACGCTGTCGTGCCAACCGGCAATAGCCGCAATACGCTCGGCCTGCGGCATGGCAGGCTCGAAACGATGATCGCGGCGCCAGCGTTCGGCAAAGCCCTTGCGATCCGGCCAGATGCCAGCGCGGGAGCCCGCGAGCCATGCGGCGCCGAGGACCGTCGTTTCAAGAATCACCGGCCGGTCGACCGGGCTTGCCAGAATGTCGGCGAGCCTCTGCATCGTCCAGTCGGAGGCGACCATGCCGCCATCGACGCGCAGCACGGTTTTGTTGGCTGCCCCGTTCCAGTCCTTCTTCATCGCCTCCAGAAGGTCGTGGGTCTGATAGGCGACGCTTTCCAGTGCCGCGCGGGCGAATTCCTCCGGCCCGGTGCTGCGCGTCAGGCCGAAGATCGCGCCGCGCGCATCCGCATCCCAATAAGGAGCTCCAAGGCCGGTAAAGGCAGGCACGAGGTAGACGCGCTGGGTAGGGTCCGCCTTCATGGCCAGCGCGCCCACCTCGGAAGAAACGCCGATGAAACCGAGTTCATCACGCAACCACTGCACCGCCGCACCGGCGATGAAGATCGAGCCTTCCAGCGCATAGGTCGTCACCCCGTCCAGCCGGTAGGCGATGGTCGTCAGCAGCCGGTTCGACGATGCAACCCGGTCGGTGCCGGTGTTGAGCAGGGCGAAGCAGCCGGTGCCATAGGTGGACTTCATCATGCCAGGCTCGAAGCAGGCATTGCCGATCACCGCCGCCTGCTGGTCGCCCGCGACACCCAGAATGGGAATGGCGACGCCGAACACAGACGGATCGGTCACGCCGAAATCGGCGGCGCAATCCTTGACCTCCGGCAGCATGGCGGCGGGAATGCCGAGGATCGACAGCAGTTCGTCGTCCCAGCGGTTTTCGCCGATATTGTAAAGAAGCGTTCGGGACGCGTTGGTGGCATCGGTGACATGCACCTTGCCGCCGGTCAGCTTGTAGATGAGCCAGCTATCCACCGTGCCGAAGCAGACCTCGCCCGCCTGGGCACGGGCGCGCAGTCCCTCGACATTCTCCAGCAGCCAGGCGAGCTTGGTGCCGGAAAAATAGGGGTCGAGCAGCAGGCCGGTCTTTTCGGTGAACTTCGGTTCGAGACCCTTTTCCTTCAGTTCCTCGCAGAAGCGGGCCGTGCGGCGATCCTGCCAGACGATCGCGCGGTGCAGCGGCTCGCCGGTCCTGCGGTCCCAGACAACTGTGGTCTCGCGCTGGTTGGTGATGCCGATCGCTGTGATGTCGGCGGCGGATACGCTTGCCTTGGCGAGTGCGGTTCGAACGGTTGCGAGAACGCTTCTCCAGATTTCCTCGGCATCGTGTTCCACCCAGCCGGAAGACGGGAAATGCTGCGTGAATTCCTGCTGGCCCACGCCTGCGATCGTCATGTCTCCATCGAAGACGACGGTGCGGCTGGATGTGGTTCCCTGGTCGATGGCGAGGATATAACCACCCATGGAATTCGCTCCCTTTCGCATGACAGGTGAAACGGGATCGCCTGCCCTGCCCTTTTTTCTCTGTCCTGCGCCGTTACGGACGCAAGGCCGCTACGCATTTCTTCGGGAAGTCTTCCTTCCCTAACAACAGGTGACCGGGGCACTTGACGCGCCCCGGTCCTTCTCCCGGTTTACCGGGATTTACTTCTTCCAGCTGGCGACGAGTTCGTCATAGTTGACGGTTACGGGCTTTTCCTTCTCGTTCTCGATCTTCAGCTGCGGCGCAAGGTTACCTTTCGCGACGGCATCCTTGTTCCAGTACTCGATATCATGCTCCTCGGCGAGCTTCGGGCCCATGTCGCCCTGAACACCGGAGCGTTCGAGGCGAGAAAGAACCTTTTCCTGCTCGGCGCACAGCGAATCCATGGCTTCCTGCGCGGTCTTGGCGCCGGAAGAGGCGTCGCCGATTGCCTGCCACCAGAGCTGGGCGAGCTTCGGATAGTCGGGAATGTTCGTGCCCGTCGGCGACCACTGCAGGCGAGCCGGAGAACGGTAGAACTCGATCAGACCGCCGAGCTTCGGCGCGCGATCGGTGAAGGACTGGTGATCCAGCGTCGACTGACGGATGAAGGTCAGGCCGACATGGCTCTTCTTGACGTCTACCGTCTTCGAGGTGACGAACTGGGCATAGAGCCATGCGGCCTTGGCGCGGTCGTCAGGAGTCGACTTCATCAGCGTCCAGGAACCGGCGTCCTGATAGCCGAGCTTCATGCCGTCCTTCCAGTAGACGCCATGCGGAGACGGGGCGAAACGCCACTTCGGCGTGCCGTCCGCATTCACGACCGGCAGACCGTCCTTGACGAAGTCGGCCGTGAAAGCCGTGTAGGTGAACATCTGCTGGGCGACTTCACCCTGAGACGGCACCGGACCGGATTCGGAGAAGGTCATACCGGCGGCGGAAGCCGGAGCATAGGCCTTCAACCAGTCGAGATACTTCTGGATCGAATAGACTGCAGCCGGGCCGTTGGTATCGCCGCCACGGGCAACGCAGGAGCCGACCGGACGCGACTTCTCGTCGACCTTGATGCCCCACTCGTCGACCGGCAGGCCGTTCGGGATGCCCTTGTCGCCGTTGCCAGCCATCGACAACCAGGCGTCGGTGAAGCGCCAGCCGAGCGACGGGTCCTTCTTGCCGTAGTCCATGTGGCCATAGACCTTCTTGCCGTCGATCTCGCGGCCGGTGAAGAACTCGGCGATATCCTCGTAAGCCGACCAGTTGACCGGAACGCCGAGGTCGTAGCCGTACTTGGCCTTGAAGTCTTCCTTGTTCTTGGCGTCGTTGAACCAGTCGTAACGGAACCAGTAGAGGTTGGCGAATTGCTGGTCGGGAAGCTGGTAGAGCTTGCCGTCCGGGGCAGTGGTGAAGGACTTGCCGATGAAGTCGTCGATATCGAGGCCGGGATTGGTGACGTCCTTGCCTTCATTGGCCATGAAGTCGGTCAGCGAACGTGCCTGCTGGTAACGCCAATGGGTGCCGATCAGGTCGCTATCGTTGACATAAGCGTCATAGATGTTCTCGCCCGACTGCATCTGTGTCTGCAGCTTCTCGATGACATCGCCTTCGCCGATCAGATCATGGGTGATCTTGATACCGGTGATCGCGGTGAAGGCGGGCGCCAGAACCTTGGATTCGTATTCATGGGTGGTGATGGTTTCCGAGACCACCTTGATGTCCATACCGGCAAACGGCTTGGCAGCGTCGATGAACCACTGCATTTCCTTTTCCTGGTCGGCGCGAGACAGCGCCGAAAGGTCGCCGACCTCCTTGTCTAGGAACTGTTTTGCCTCGTCCATGCCGGCGAAAGCCGTACCGGTCAATGCCAGCAGCATGGCTGCCGTCGTTGTCAAAAGATGCCGTCGCATGATTGTCCTCCCAAGGGTTTGCGATTGCAGTTTTCGTCGTCGTGGATGGCGAACCTCCCCGCCACCCGTTCTTTCTGCCTCACACGAAGCGGAATACGCCGATCGCGTAGACCACTGACAAGGCGAGAGCCCACCAGAGGCTGGGACCGCCAAGTCCCAGCCAGGCAAGATGAATGAACGCCGAACCGAGCAGCGACACGAACAGGCGGTCGCCGCGGGTGGTTTCAAAGCGCAGTATACCGACGCGCGGATTGCCGCCCGGCGAGAAATACTCCCACACCCCCATCACCGCGATCAGCGTAAAGATGATGATGAAGAAGAGGGCCGTCGGAAGCGTCCAGGCCATCCATGAGAAATCCATAGCAGCCTCCTGTCACACGCGGCCGAGGGCGAAGCCCTTGGCGATGTAGTTGCGGACAAAGTAGATGACGAGCGCGCCGGGAATGATGGTCAGCACGCCGGCGGCGGCCAGCACGCCCCAGTCCATGCCGGAAGCCGAGACCGTACGGGTCATGATCGCGGCAATCGGCTTGGCATCCGTCGTGGTCAGCGTGCGGGCGATCAGGAGCTCGACCCACGAGAACATGAAGCAGAAGAAGGCGGCGACACCGATACCGGAGGCAATCAGCGGCATGAAGATCTTCACGAAGAATTTCGGGAAGGAATAGCCGTCGATATAGGCGGTCTCGTCGATCTCCTTCGGCACGCCGGACATGAAGCCTTCGAGGATCCAGACGGCGAGCGGCACGTTGAACAGGCAGTGGGCGATGGCCACCGCGATGTGAGTGTCGATCAGGCCGAAGGCCGAATAGAGCTGGAAGAAAGGCAGCGCGAAGACCGCCGGCGGCGCCATGCGGTTGGTCAGCAACCAGAAGAATAGATGCTTGTCGCCGAGAAAGCGGTATCGCGAGAAGGCATAGGCCGCCGGCAGGGCCGCCGTGACCGAGATCACGGTGTTCATCACCACGTAGATGATCGAGTTGATGTAGCCCTTGTACCAGGAGGGATCGGTGAAGATCACCGTATAGTTCCTGAGCGTCGGGTTCTTGGGCCAGAGCGACAGTGCACCGAGGATCTCGCTGTTTTCCTTGAAGCTCATGTTGACCAGCCAGTAGATCGGCAGGATCAGGAAGAGGATGTAGATCGTCGGAACGAGGAAGGAGAGCTTGCCGCGGGTATCGTGGTTCATGGTCCTGCCTCCCTCACTTCTGCGGTGCGTCGTTGATGGTCATGACGGTGTAGAAAATCCAGGACAGGGCCAGGATGATCAGGAAGTAGATGATCGACATGGCCGCCGCCGGACCAAGGTCGAACTGGCCGACCGCCATCTTGACGAGGTCGATCGACAGGAAGGTCGTGGAGTTGCCGGGGCCGCCGCCGGTGACGACGAAGGGCTCGGTGTAGATCATGAAGCTGTCCATGAAGCGCAGCAGCACGGCGATCAGCAGCACGCGCTTCATCTTCGGCAGCTGGATGTAGCGGAACACCGACCAGCGGGAAGCACCGTCGATCTTGGCGGCCTGGTAATAGGCATCCGGGATCGAAACGAGACCTGCATAGCAGAGCAGCACGACGAGGCTGGTCCAGTGCCATACGTCCATGACGATGACGGTGATCCATGCCGCGGTTGGGTCCTGCGTATAGTTGTAGGAAATGCCGAGCGCCGTCAGCGTGTGGCCGAGAAGGCCGATATCGACACGGCCGAAGACTTGCCAGATGGTGCCGACGACGTTCCACGGGATGAGCAGCGGCAGCGCCATCAGCACGAGGCAGACGGGGACGCCGAGACCCGTTTTCGGCATGTTGAGTGCGATCAGGATGCCGAGCGGCACCTCGATCGCGAGGATCACCATCGAGAAGAAAAGGTTTCGGGCCAGTGCGTCCCAGAAGCGGTCGGATTCCAGCATCTGCGTGAACCAGTCGGTACCAGCCCAGAAGAACTGGTTATTGCCGAAGGTGTCCTGCACCGAATAGTTCACCACCGTCATCAGCGGGATAACCGCCGAGAAGGCCACCAGCACCAGTACCGGCAACACCATGAACCAGGCCTTGTTGTTCCAGGTCTTTTCCATGACTCAGCCCTCCGTGCCCACGCGCCAGGAGTCGGCGTAGATGCCGATTGCCTTCGGTTCGAAAGTAATTCGCGCCTCTGTCGGCACTTCGTCATCCTCCGGAACGACGATCGACAGCGACTGGCCGCAGAATGTGGCGCGAACGATCTTCTGACGGCCGATATCCTCGACCTTGTTCACGTGGACCGGCATGCCTTCGCGTCCGAGACGGATGAATTCGGGGCGGATGCCAAGCTCGATCTTGCCGCCGGCGCCAACCTTGGGCGCTCCGGCAAGCGGAATGACCTGATCGCCGATCAGGGCCGAAGAGCCTTCAACCGCGACCGGCATGACGTTCATGCCCGGAGAGCCGATGAAATAGCCGACGAAGGTGTGACTCGGCTTCTCGAAAAGCTCGGCCGGCGTTCCGATCTGGACGATCTGGCCGTCATACATCACCACCACCTTGTCGGCGAAGGTGAGCGCCTCGGTCTGGTCGTGGGTGACATAGACCATGGTGAAGCCGGACTGGCGGTGCAGCCGCTTCAACTGCGAACGCAGCACCCATTTCATGTGCGGATCGATCACCGTCAGCGGTTCGTCGAAGAGGATCGCGTTGACGTCGGAGCGCACCAGACCGCGACCAAGCGAGATCTTCTGCTTCTGGTCGGCGGTCAATCCCTGCGCGCGGCGCTTCGCCATGCCGCCAAGGTCGATCATTTCGAGGATTTCGGCGACGCGGCGCTGCACCTCCGCTTCCGGAACATGCCGGTTGCGCAACGGAAAGGCGAGATTGTCGAACACCGTCATCGTGTCGTAGACGACCGGAAACTGGAAGACCTGAGCAATATTGCGCTGTTCGGTCGAAAGTTCGGTCACGTCGACCCCGTCGAACTCTATGCGTCCATCGGACGGATGCAGCAGCCCGGAAATGATGTTGAGCAAAGTGGTCTTGCCGCAACCGGATGGGCCGAGCAGCGCATAGGCTCCGCCATCGGCCCATTCGTGATGCACTTCCTTGAGCGCGTAGTCGCCCGCGGCTTTCGCCCTGGCGTTATAAGCGTGGCGGATATGCTTGAGATTGATACGTGCCATGATCCCCGCCTCCCTCACACCGTCCCGGGAGCCGAAGCGCCCAGCGCGCGGCCCTCGGCATCGAACGCCATCAGATGGCGCGCATCGATATAGACCTCGATCTCGCGATCCGGCTCAATGTCATGAATGCCATGGGCCAGCATGACCCAGCGGGCACCGGCGAAATCGACGTGAATGAAGCTTTCCGAACCCGCGATCTCGGAAATCAGCGTGCGGGCGGTCACCCTCACAACGCCATCATGCTGGCGGCGCAGCGCGAGGTGGTGCGGCTGGAATGCGACGGTCACCGGGCCGTTCGCCACGCCGAGCAGATGCGGCGGCACCGGCAATGCGGCCTGTCCGCCAACCCGGAAGACGCCATCGGCCTTGACGGCTTCGATGGTGTTGAGCGGTGGGTCGGCAAAGGTCCTGGCGGTCAGGAGATCGACCGGACGGCGATAGACCTCAATCGTCGGGCCGAACTGGGTGACGCGGCCCTCGCTGAGCGTTGCCGTATTGCCGCCGAGCAAAAGGGCCTCGGAGGGTTCCGTCGTGGCATAGACGAAGATCGCGCCGGATTCTGCGAAGATCTTCGGAAGTTCCTCGCGCAATTCCTCGCGCAGCTTGTAGTCGAGGTTTGCCAGCGGTTCATCGAGCAGGACCAGATTGGCATTCTTCACGATTGCGCGCGCCAGCGCCGTTCGCTGCTGCTGGCCGCCGGAAAGATTGAGCGGCGTGCGGTCGAGATAGGGCGCAAGCTTTAGAAGATCTGCAGCCTTTCGCACTTCACGATCGATGGTCGTCTGATCCTTTCCGGCAATCCGCATCGGCGAGGCGATGTTTTCATAAACGGTCAGCGCCGGGTAGTTGATGAACTGCTGGTAGACCATGGCGACGTTGCGCTTCTGCACGGGCACGCCGGTCACGTCCTCGCCGTCGAAATGGATCGTGCCTTCGGTCGGCTTGTCGAGGCCGGCCATGAGACGCATCAGCGAGGTCTTGCCGGAGAGCGTCGGCCCGAGCAGGACGTTCAGCGTTCCCCGCCGTAACGTCAGGTCGGTGGGGCGAATATGGAATTCGCCTCCCGCCATCTTCGACACATTGCGCAATTCAAGCATTGTTTCCTCGGGCCTCCTCCAACCGTCGGTGATAGATGCAGATCAGCCTGCTGCGGGTGCGTCAGTGAACGACGGCGCCCGCCATGTACTCCTCAAGTCCCGCGGCCTCCCCGGCCGTCAGGAGCAATCCCTGTTTGGTGCGCCGCCACAGCACATCCTCTGCCGTGCGCGCCCATTCCTTCTCGATCAGCCAGCGCACTTCCGCTTCGTAAAGCGTGCCTCCGAAGAAGCGGCCAAGATCCTCCGGCCGCGACGCGTCGCCGATGATTGCGCCCGCAAGCGTGCCGTAACAGCGGACGAGTCGTTCGGCATGCGGTCGCGTCAGAAACGGCGCGGATTTCGCAAGCTTCGACACTTCCGCTTCGTAGCCGGTCGGAGCGAAATCGCCGCCCGGCAGGCGGCTTTTGTCTGTCCAGGACGAACCCTTAATGCCGATGGCTTCGCCGATCTTTTCCAGCGCATGCTCGGCAAGTCGCCGATAGGTGGTGAGCTTGCCGCCGAAGACGTTCAGGAGCGGCGGACCGGCCGCATCGCTGTCGAGCTTCAGCACATAGTCGCGGGTCGCTTCCTGCGCCTTGGAAGCGCCGTCATCATAAAGCGGACGAACGGCCGAATAGGTCCAGACGATATCTTCGGGGCGGACCGGCTCGGCGAAATACTCGCTTGCGGCGTTGCAAAGATATGCTGTTTCCTCGTCGCTGATCTTCACGCTCTTCGGATCGCCGGAATAGTCCCGGTCCGTGGTGCCGATCAGCGTGAATTCCTTCTCGTAGGGGATCGCGAAGATGATCCGGTTATCCGGATTCTGGAAGAAATAGGCGCGCGGATCGGAGAACTTCTTGCGCACCACGATATGGCTGCCCTGCACGAGGCGAACATTATGGACATTATTACGCCCGAAAGCCCCGGCCAGAACCTGATCCACCCAGGGACCGGCGGCATTGACCAGCATGCGCGACCGGAAGGTCGTCACGGCACCGGTCTGCTCGCTGCGCACCTCGATCACCCAGACATCACCGTCCCGGCGGGCGGAAACGACCTTGGAACGGCTGAGGATGGTGGCTCCGCGATCTGCGGCATCGCGGGCATTCAGCACGACCATGCGCGCATCATCCACCCAGCCATCAGAATATTCGAAGGCGCGGGAGAACAACGGCTTCAGCGGCTTGCCGGCGGCATCGCGCCGAAGATCCAGCGTCTTGGTCGGCGGTAGGAGCTTGCGTCCACCGAGATGATCGTAAAGGAAAAGCCCGAGCCGGATCAGCCATGCGGGGCGGATGCCGCCCTTCTGGAACGGCAGGACAAAGCGCATGGGCCAGATGATATGCGGGGCCATGGCCCACAGCACCTCACGCTCCATCAGCGCCTCGCGCACCAGACGAAATTCGTAATGTTCGAGATAACGAAGGCCGCCGTGAATGAGCTTGGTCGCGCCTGATGACGTGCCGGAGGCGAAGTCGTTCATTTCGGCAAGCGCCACGGAATAGCCGCGACCAACAGCGTCGCGGGCAATGCCGCAGCCATTGATGCCGCCACCGATCACGAACAGATCGAAAACCGTATCGCCTGACATTATCTTCCCCACCCGATTTCGCATTGCACAATTTTTTGCAATTGCGAAAGTGTGATTATCTAATTCGAAATCAAATCGAATGTCAAACGAAGATTTATCGACCCCTGACAAGGCCACGTTTCACGGCGCGGTCTCGATGAGATTGACGTCGTTTTCGGCGCAAATCGTCCGGATGGCATCCAGCGGACAGCGGTCGGTAATGAAAGTGTGCACCTGCGAGAGATGACCGATGCGTACAGGAGCCGTGCGCTCGAACTTGCTGGAATCGCTCACCAATATGACATGACGGGCATTAGCCATGATGGCCTGCGCCACCTTCACCTCACGAAAGTCGAAGTCGAGAAGTGCGCCGTCGCCATCAATGGCAGACACCCCGATGACGGCGAAATCCACCTTGAACTGGCGAATGAAATCGACAGCCGCCTCACCGACGATACCACCGTCGGCGCCACGGACAACGCCGCCGGCAATCACCACCTCGATCGAGGGGAAAACCCTCAAGCGATTGGCAACATTGATATTATTGGTGATGACCATAAGCTCCCGATGGTCGGTGAGCGCTTCGCCAACGGCCTCGGTCGTCGTTCCGATATTGATGAAGAGCGAGGAATTGTCGGGAATGAGGGCGGCCGCGGCCCTTCCGATCGCTTGTTTTTCCGAAGCTGCAATCGACCGCCGCGCCTCGTATTTGACGTTCTCGTTGCCACTCGGGAAGATCGCGCCACCATGAATGCGCGTCAGCGCCCGACCGTCGCAGAGGTCATTCAGATCCTTCCGGATCGTCTGGGGGGTGACCGAAAAACGGGTGGCGAGTTCGTCGACCAGAACGCGACCCTGCTCCTTGGCGAGCGCGACGATCTCCGCCTGACGCGGGGTAAGCAGCATGATGATCCTCCCTTTCATTTCTCTTTTTCGTTTTTCTTCATCCTACGGAAAAACGAAAGCCGGACAAGTGCGTCGTGGGAGGATTGCGAAATGCATATGATCCGGTGAAGAAAAAGGCCGGCGCTTTCGCACCGACCCTTCAAGTTTCGGTTCAATAGCTGGGTCGCTATCAGGCGACCTTCGGAGCACCGGCCCGCTTCGCGGCAACGCGGGCGCGGATCGTGTCCACGTCGGCGCGCGGTGTGGCGGCAAAGAGCGTCCGGGTATAATCGTGCTTCGGATCAGAGAAGACCTCGTCGCGGCTGCCATATTCGACGGCCTCACCGTAATACATCACCATCACCTCGTCGGCGATGTAACGCACGACCGAGAGATCGTGGCTGATGAAGACGTAGGTCAGGCCGAATTCGTCCTGAAGGTCAGCCAGCAGGTTGAGAACCTGCGCCTGCACCGAAAGGTCGAGAGCGGAAACGGGTTCGTCCAGCACTAGCAGCTTCGGTTTCAGCATCAGCGCGCGGGCAATGGCGATACGCTGGCGCTGGCCGCCGGAGAACATGTGCGGGTAGCGGTTATAGTGCTCCGGCCCGAGGCCGACCTTCACCAGCATTTCGGTTGCGCGCTCGCGGCGCTCTGCCGCCGACATGCTCGTGTTGATCGCCAGCGGTTCGCCCAGGACATCGCCGATCTTCTGGCGCGGATTGAGCGATCCATAGGGGTTCTGGAAGACGATCTGCACCTTCTGGCGCATCTCGGCGGTAAGATGACCCGGACGGGTGTCGACCGTCTTGCCTTCGATCAGGAGTTCGCCGGCTGTGGGTTCGTCGATGAAGGTCAGGATGCGGGCAAGGGTGGACTTGCCGCAGCCGCTTTCGCCGACAATGGCGAGCGTCTTGCCGGTCTCCAGCTTGAAGGACACGCCCTTGACCGCATGCACGACCTTCTCCGGTTTGAAGAGGCCGGTCGGCACGTGATAATCGCGCTTGATGTTGCGGATCTCGAGCATCGGCGTCTGTGTCGTGGTTTTGTCGCTCATGCGTTTTCTCCTGCGGTCGAACCTGCAAGGAAGTCGGAAACGGTCGTCAGTCGATCCCCGGTCGCGTTTTCCGGCAAGGCAGAAAGAAGGGCGCGCGTATAGGCGTTCTTCGGCGCTTCGAAGAGCGAGAGCACGTCGGCCTCCTCCATCTTACGGCCTTTGTACTGCACGATCACGCGGTCGGCGGTCTCGGCCACGACACCCATGTCATGGGTAATCATGATCAGGCCCATGCCGTTCTTCGCCTGCAGGTCCATCAGAAGATCGAGGATCTGCTTCTGGATGGTCACGTCGAGCGCGGTGGTGGGTTCGTCTGCGATCAGAAGCGTCGGATTGCAGGCGATCGCCATGGCGATCATGACGCGCTGGCACTGGCCGCCGGACATCTGGTGCGGGAAGTGGTTGAGCCGCTCGGCCGGATCGGGCAGGCCGACCAGCCGGAAGAGCTCGATGGCGCGCTCGCGACGGGCGGTCTTGCCGAGGCCCATATGAATGCGCAGAACTTCCTCGATCTGGAAACCCACGGTGAAGCAGGGATTGAGGCTCGCCACCGGTTCCTGGAAGATCATGGCGATATCCTTGCCGATTAGCTTGCGCCGTTCGGCAGGCGAGATACCCATGATGTCCCTGCCCTGAAAGACCATGCTGTCGGCGGTGATCTTCGCCGTCCAGGGCAAAAGACCCATGACGGCCAGCATCGAGACCGACTTTCCGGAGCCGGATTCGCCGACGATCGCCAGCACTTCGCCGGCTTCCACCGAAAGCGATACGCCATCGACCGCCTTGAACCAGCCGGAGGCCGTTTCGAATTCGACGGTCAGGTTCTGAATATCGAGAAGCGCCATGTCAGGACCTCTTCAGTTTCGGGTCGAGCGCATCACGCAGGCCGTCGCCCATCAGGTTGATGGCGAGCACGGTGATGAGGATGGCAAGACCGGGGAAGGTGACGACCCACCAGGCGCGCAGGATGAACTCGCGGGCTTCGGCAAGCATGGTCCCCCATTCCGGAGCCGGAGGCTGGGCACCCATGCCAAGAAAGCCGAGGGCGGCCGCATCGAGGATCGCATTGGAGAAGGACAGCGTCGCCTGAACGATCAGCGGCGCGGTGCAGTTCGGCAGGATGGTGCGGAACATCAGCCGGAAGGGACCAGCACCTGCGAGGCGGGCGGCGGTCACGTAGTCACGGCTCTTCTCCGCCATGACCGCAGCGCGGGTAAGGCGCACGAAATGCGGCTGCAGGGTGAGCGCGATGGCGATCATGCCGTTTGTCAGGCTCGGCCCGAGGATCGCAACGAGCACCAGCGCCAGAAGCAGCGACGGGAAGGCCAGGATGATGTCCATCAAACGCATGATGACGGTATCGATCCAGCCACGGTAATAACCGGCGATCAGACCGACGAGAATGCCGCCGGTCAGCGACAGCGTGGTGACAAAGACGCCGATGAACAGCGAATACTGGGCGCCGTAGATCAGACGCGAAAGGATGTCGCGACCGACGGGATCCGTACCCAGAAGATAGGTGCTGTTGCCGCCCTCGAGCCAGGACGGCGGCACAAGGATGGCGTCGCGATACTGTTCGAACGGGGAATGGGGCGCGACCAGCGGCGCGAGGACCGCGATCAGCACGAGCGCGAGGAACACGAAGAGACCGATTACCGCCCCGCGGTTTTCGGAGAAATAGAACCAGAATTCGGCCAGCATCTGGCGACGCATCGCCGCGCTGGAAACCGTCTGTCCCTGAGTTGTCTCAGCCATGGAGTTTTTTCACCTCTTAGAGCGCCGTGAGTCCATTTGGACGCACAAAGGACGCTCTAACATCTTGAATCTACGCATCGAGCTTTTCGAAAATCGATTCCGATTTTCGGGCCGATGCGCTAGTGGCGGATACGCGGGTTGATCAGGCCATAGAGCAGATCAACAACGAGATTGACGACCATGATGATGCCGGCGATCAGAAGAAGACCGCCCTGGATCACCGGATAGTCGCGACGGAAGACGCTATCGACCATCCATTTGCCGATGCCCGGCCAGGAGAAGATCGTCTCGGTCAGGATGGCGCCAGCGAGCATGACGCCGATCTGCAGGCCGATCGTGGTGATGACCGGGATCATGGCGTTACGCAGGGCATGCAGGCCAATCACCCGGAAGGGCGAAAGACCCTTGGCGCGGGCCGTGCGGATATAGTCTTCCGACAGCACTTCGAGCATGGCCGAACGCGTCTGGCGGGCGATGACCGCGAGCGGAATGGTGGCCAGCACGATCGACGGCAGGATGAGATGGCTGAGCGCCGAGGTGAAAGCACCCTTCTGTCCCGATAGCAGCGAGTCGATCAGCATGAAACCCGTTACCGGCGGGAAGAAATACATCAGCGAGATGCGGCCCGACACCGGCGTCCACTGCAGCATGCCGGAAAACAGGATGATCAGCAGCAGGCCCCACCAGAAGATCGGCATGGAATAGCCGACGAGGGCGACCCCCATCATCGACTGGTCGAACACCGAACCGCGCTTGATCGCCGCGATGACGCCGGCCGGAATGCCGAGCGCAATCGCGATGACGATGGCACAGAAGGACAGTTCGACCGTTGCCGGAAACAGCGACAGGAACTGATTGAGGATCGGAGACTTGGAAACGATCGAGGAGCCGAAATCGCCGGTCAGCACACCGCCCAGGTAATCGAAATACTGGACGACCAGCGGCCGGTCGAGGCCGAGCTGGGCGCTGATCTGGGCATGCCGCTCAGGCGACATAACGCGTTCGCCGGACAGCAAAGCGACCGGATCACCCGGCAGCAACCGGATGAAGGCGAAGGCTATGATCGAGACCCCGACGAATGTCGGGATGAGGACGGCAAGCCGTCGCAGGAGAAAGCCAAACATGATGGACCCGCTTATGTTTTTCTTGGAGGTCTGTAATCGCCGGCCATCCCGGGCCGGTCCTGCTCGGAAGCAACATCTGCCTTCCTGAGCCTCTGGGGCCTGACGGTAACAACCGCCGGGCTCTCATGCAATCACCGCGAAAGCGCATGGCTCCCGCGGTGATCCATTCAGTCTTGACGATTACTCGGCAATGTCGACGTTTTCGAAGGTGAAGTCGCCGAGCGGGCTCTGGACGAAGCCGGAAACTTCCTTGCGCATCGGAACGACGGACAGGGAGTGATCGAGCGTTGCCCACGGAGCTTCGCGCTTGAAGATGACCTGGGCCTCTTCATAGAGCTTGGTGCGTTCGGCCTTGTCGGAGGTTACCTTTGCCTTCTTCACGAGGGCGTCGAATTCCGGGTTGCACCACTGGGCGCGGTTGTTGCCGCCCACGGCTTCGCAGCCGAGCAGGGTGTCGAGGAAGTTGTCCGGGTCACCATTGTCACCGGTCCAGCCGAGCATGGCGGCGCCGTCGCGGTCCTTGGCCTTGGAGCGGTCGAGATATTCGGCCCACTCGTAGGAGACGATCTCGACCTTGACGCCGATCTTGGCGAAGTCGTCCTGCATGATTTCAGCCGCACGACGGGCGTTCAGCATGTAGGGACGCGATACCGGCATGGCCCAGATCTTCATCGACAGATCCTTGACGCCGGCTTCCTCGAGCATCTTCTTGGCAGCGTCGAGGTCGTAGGTGTCGTCTTCGATCTTGTCGTTGTAGGACCACATGGTCGGCGGGATCGGGTTCTTGGCCGGAGCAGCCATGCCCTGGAACACGGCGTCGACGATCGCCTTCTTGTTGATCGCCTTGTTCAGCGCCTTGCGGACTTCAGGCTTGTCGAAGGGTGCCTGAGTGGTGTTGTAGGCGAGGTAGGCGACGTTCAGGCCTTCCTGTTCCATGACCTTCAGGCTCGGATCCGCCTTCATGGCTTCGACGTCGGCAGCGTTCGGGAACGGCATCAGGTGGCATTCGCCAGCCTTCAGCTTCTGATAGCGAACGGCACCATCGGTGGTGATTGCGAAGACGAGGTCGTCGATCTTCGGAGCGCCGCCCCAATAGTCGGCGTTCTTCTTGTAGCGGATGACGGCATCCTGCTGGTAACCGACGAAGGTGAACGGACCGGTGCCGACCGGCATCTGGTTCAACTGTTCCTTCTTGCCTTCGGCATCGAGCTTGTCGGCATATTCCTTCGACAGGATAGAAGCGAACGGCATGGCGATGTTGGCGAGGAACGGAGCTTCAGCGCGGTTGAGGACGAACTTGACCGTCAGGTCATCGACCTTCTCGACCGACTTGATGAGTTCCGGGAAGCCCATGCCGGCGGCATATTCCCAGGACGTGCCCGGAACATACTGGTGCCAGGGATGGTCGGCCTTGATCTGGCGCTCGATCGAAAAGACGACGTCGTCGGCGTTCAGTTCGCGCGTCGGAGTGAAGAAATCGGTCGTCTGGAACTTCACGCCGGAACGCAGCTTGAAGACGTATTCCTTGCCGTCTTCAGAGACGGTCCAGCTTTCAGCGAGGCCGGCAACCGGGTTGGTCGTGCCGGGTTCGAACTCGAGCAGGCGGCTGTAGACCGGGTGAGCCGAGGCGTCGAAGGTGGTGCCGGCGGTGTAAAGACCCGGATCGAAGCCTTCCGGCGAACCTTCGGAGCAGTAGACGAAGGTCTTGGCGCTGGCCGCCGTGGAAAGGAACGTGGCCGCGAGCAGAGCCGCAGCAAAGCCAAACTTCAATTTCATTGGTAGTCTCCCATTGGTGAAATCCGGTTGTTCCGGTTTCGCCTGTTTCTTTCTGGCGTAGCGCACCCCAATTTTCGCGCGACGCCGTTCTTTACGTGGCAAACCCCACGTGGGCGGGCGCCCTGCATAGCCGGTAGTGGTCGCGATTTGACAAGTCTCCTCACCGACCGGTCTCGCCCTGCAGGCGCTCTGTCTTTTTTCTTATCGGTAAAAGAATCGATGTAAAGAGAGATTCTGCCGCAGTTTTGAACCAACTTGGTCAAATTTCTGCCATCGCGCAGTTTTGTTAAACGTTTCGTAGCGTCGAAATTCCATTAATTTCGTGGGAAATCCCTGGGCTTCCGAGTGGCTGGAAGCCTCGCATGACACCTGTTTCCCTCACCTGGGCGGCTCTATCCGCGACGCACGTCGAGAAATCGCTTTTCCTTCGCGGAATACAACCAGTACGCAAGCTGGCCTAGGAGACAATTATCGGGTAGTCGATTCAGCAGGAAAGCCTAATGGAAATGATGGTGGAACTTCCCATATAAAGACTAATGGAAACCGCGCCGGGAGAATTACCGTGAAGCTTTGGGTGCTTGCTCTTTCTGCCGCTCTGGCGGTTCCCTTTCCCGCGCATTCCGACGTGACGGATCCTCGCAATCCACGTGTCAGCAACAAGAACTACGTCGATTGCCAGCGTATGCCGGACCGATGCGCCGGTAACGATTCACAGCGGGCGCGGCGAGACTATTATCGCAAGAACACCCGCCAGGGTAACAGCCCGTGTACCTTCCGCGGCGAACAGCGCACGTGGTCCGAAGACTGCCAGTAGGCTGAATGCGATTGCGTGGCACGGATCACGCCCGCCGTCGGGATAGCCTATTCCCGACAGTAAATCCGCGAGATTGCTTAAATTGGAGCGATCTTCGGAACCGGACCTGAACGGACCGCATTGTATGTCTGACGCAATTGTCCTTGCCGGAATATCCAATGCCTGCGCTGCTAGAACTTCTTTCCAGACTTGCCGCGGCTATCCTGCTCGTGATCGGCGGGATCAACCTGGCGTCCGCGTGGGCGGACGGCGACACGACGATCCGTCATCTCGATATGTCGTCCGAGGTGGTATGGACGCAGACGCCCGTCGTCGTCGATCGATCAAGCCAGACCTATGAGCGTGTCGCACCGGTCACCGACCCGTATCCGATGAAACTGCGCACCGCGGGACGGCTGCGGGTGATCGACAATACGACATTCCGGTATGGCGGAGCGGACTTCCGGCTGGCAGGCGTTGCACCGATTGAGCGCGGCAAGGTTTGCATGACCAGTGCGGGGCAGCGACAGGCTTGCGGGCTCAAGGCATTCAAGGCGCTCGATAACGTTCTACGGAACCAGCGCGTAGAATGCCGCATCGTCGGAGGGGCCGCAAGCGAACATGAGGTTGAGTGCGTCGTAGACGGCGGCGATCTCAGGGACATGCTTCACGCCGAACTTGCGGGATAGTTGGCTTGGGCGGGAAGACAATCGGCCCGAAGTCGGCAAAGCTGTCGCCAAGCATCCGCTGGACCACAGCCTTTGGCTAATTAGGACCGGGTTTTGTGTGCGGAGAACACCAAAAAGCAGGGAGATAGGTACTGAAGACGAGCCTGTGGTCGACTGATTTTCTCCAGAGCATTTCCGGCGACAACAAGCCTGCCTTTAATGCTCTATTCCCTTCGCTTTTACAAAATTCCTGAGTGGGCCACTTCACGTTTCCGCTGGAATTGCCCTAGCGCATCGGCCCGAAAATCGGAATCGATTTTCGGAAAGCTCGATGCGTAGATTCAAGATGTTAGAGCGTCCTTTGTGCGTCCAAATGGACGCACAAAGGACGCTCTAGGACGCCTTGCACCAGTCGAGGGGCGAACCATCTTCCGGAACTTCCGACAGATAGTTCCGGATTTCACCTTTTGCGGGCGGCAGGCCTCGCACCGCCCAGGAATAACGCTGTCCGCAAGCCACGTTCACGTCCGACTTCCAGATCGGAGCCAATGCGGCCATCCCGACCGGGGAAAGGCGATTGAACATCAAGAGTCTGGTGCGCAACACGTCCGCCTCCGCCGGCGCGTAGAACTGGGAAAGCTGGACGAGATGCTCCAGTGACGTCGGGACCTCTGCAACGGCCTGGCGTACCATGGCCAATCGCAGCCAGAGATTTCCGTTCGTGGGGAGACACGATACCGCGTGCACCAGAGAGGCATCTGTGCGATCCGCAGTCTCCACCCATTGCGGGAACGCGTTGATCTGATCGGTGCGGTCGAGGCGCGACAGCGCCAAGGTCGCACCAGCCTTCACGACGTCGGACAGACACACACCCTGAGCGGTCAGCGATTCAAGGCGGGCGCCAGTGCGCAAGATCGTCTCCGATCCAACGGTCCCACCCTTCTCGATACGGCCGGCCAAGCGCCCGATATCGACGAAGCGAAGCCTCTGCCGCAAGTCCTGAAAGCATAGAAACATGACGGCCAACGCGAGGCAAACCAGAACAAGACCGGTGAAATTGTCACCCGAGATACGGCTATGCGTTCTCATTGTAGTATTTCGAATAGGTCCGGTAATAATATTCCGAGGAGCCGTATTTCTGGTAGAGCTTCTGCTTGCCCTGATCGACCTTGTTCAGGATGACGCCGACGCATTTGTTGAACAGGTAGTTATCCGCCTCGACAGACTGGCGAACGAGACGCCTGCTGACCTTGCCCCATTCCACAACGAAAAGGAAAGCATCCACCGTGCCGGCAAAGGCCCTGGCATCGACGACGGGAGCAAGCGGCGGCAAGTCGACGATAATGTAGTCGTTGACTTCGGAAAGCCGCGAGATAATGGACTTCATGCCGGGCGAACTCAACAGTTCCGAGGAATGCGGAACGCGCTGCTTGATGACGGCTGGCAAGAACCTCAGCCCCGTCCTCGGATTGACGAGGCAAAGACGGCCGAGATCCTGATTGCCGAGGATCGCCTCAAGCACACCGGCCTGCGCATGCTGCGCCAATGCGCGCGTGGCGCCCGGATTGCGAAGGTCGGCGTCGATCAGCGTGGTCCTTGCGCCCTGGGCTGCCAGAAGCTCTGCAAAGTTGACGGCAATCGTCGATTTGCCCTCGCCCGGAAGGGTCGAAATGATACCGATCACCTTCGTCTTCTTCGTCGAGCAGGCAAGATCGACAGCAATCTTGCTGTTGCGCAATGTCTCGGCGAAGGAGGACAGGGGGTGATCCACGACATAATCGTAAATCGGACCGAACTTGGCCACGGTACGGGGATCGGAGACCGGCTCAGCCTTGTAGGCGGCGTTTTCCGCCATCAACGGAGCCGTACCGAGGAATTCCAGACCCAGCGTCGAGCGGATCTGGTCCCCGACACGGAAGAAACGATCGCGGAATTCGCGGAAGGCACCAATTCCGGCACCGGCAAACATTCCAAGCGCCAGGAAACCTGCCAGAACGACGATCTTTTTCGGATGGCTCGGCCGCGTCGCCTCTGCCGCACGGGAGATGATGCGCGCATCGGTCAGCGGGAAGGACTGCTGCTGTACAGCTTCCTGATAGCGCTGCAGGAACGTCTGGTAGAGGTTACGATAGGTCTCGGCTTCGCGTTCGAGTTCACGAAGCTGAACCATCGTTTCGTTGGCATTGGCGCTTACGCCCGTGGCATCCGCAACGCTCGCAGCCAAAGTCTTCTCGCGGGCCTCCGCAACGTCGACCTCGCTCCGATAACCCTGCGCGATACGATTGAGCTCGTCGAACATCAGACGCTTGTATTCATCCATTTCCGCCCGAAGCCTGACAGCCTGAACGTGGCGCGGCCCAAGCTTGGCCGAAATCTGCGCTTCGAGCTTCGAAGCGTTGAGGTACTTAGTTCGCAGTTCGTTGGAAATGCTGCTGTCGAGAACATCGCTGACGATCGCATCGGACTGGCCGGAGGCGATGATCTGCTCGATCCGCTGCAGTTTTGCCTTCGACTTGGCAACATCCGACTGCGCAACGATCAGAGCACTGTTCAATTCAGAGAGCTGCTGGTCGGACACCAGCTGATCGCCGGCCGTCACGAGACCATGGGCACTCTTGAATTTCTGAACCGCAAGGTCGGTGTCGAGCGCCTGCTGGCGAAGTTCCGCGATGCGCTCGAGAAGCCAGTTGCTGGCCCGGCGTGTTGCTTCGTATTTCGAGTTCAGACTGTCTTCGAGATAGGCGTCACCGAGCGCATTCGCCACCTTTTGGGAAAGGGTGGGAAAAGGCGAAACATATTCGACCGTCAACACATAGGATCTACCGACGCGCGTCACGTCAATATTGCCCTGTACGCCGGCAGCGGCATCGCGCTTGCGCTCTTCGATATCGGCGTTGGCATCAACGTCGTCCGAAGAGAACCACTGCGATACGCTGAAGATCTTGACGACAGAACGGTAGGCCGACTTGTAAAGCGAGCCGAACGATGCCTGAAACTGCGGGTCGTCAATCAGCTGCAGCTTGTCGACGACAGAAAGCGCGATGGTCTGCGACTTCAGAAGTTCGACCTGGCTCAGGACAGAGCCTTCGTCGTCCAGAACGCCTCCACCCAAGGTGAGCTGATCGGCAAATTGCTTGTTATTCCGGTCGATCAGCACGCTGATCTGGGAAGTATAGAGCGGAACCGCCGAAAGGAGATAGATGAAGCCGAGCAAAAGACCGGCTGCCATGCAGGCCGCGACGACAATCCATTGCCGCCGCGCGATAGCCAGCACAGCTTCGACATCTATCACTTCGGAATCGGGCTCGCGCTGAGATCCGTTGACGACTGACTCACCGTAAAGTTCACGGTTCAATAGCTGCACGATCTCGCCTCGCCCGTTTGTTGGACCGAAAAACTCAGAGGGCGCTCGGGCTCACGACGATAATCGTCGTGCTTGAACCACCTCCGGAGCTTGCAAAATAACCGCTGGACGCGCCCGAGAAGGTTGTTCCGCTCTGGGCCTGGGTCGTCGGCGTAGCGCCTCCACCCGTGCCACCGCCGGCAGTTCCCGAAGCGCTTCCGGTCCCGCCGAGCGCACCTGCGCCGCCTGCGCCACCGCCGGCAGCACCACCGCCAAGCGCAGCAGTTTCGACTTCACCGGTCGCGCTGGCAAACGCGGCCTGGAAGACCGTATTCGTAACCTTCGCCGACTCTTCCTGAATGCGAGCAGCAAGGGCAAGATCCGTCGGATCCGTGCTGGCGCTCAAAACGCGAACTGCACGTGCGAGACCCGAGGCAATGCTGCCGATCTGCTCGTTATTCGCGGAAGATACCAGAGCGAGCAACGGCGCCAGGGTTTCCTCGCTGGAAATCGCGAGACCACGAACCTGCAGCGAAAGCGTCGCAGGAGTAATCGTTGCGCCGAGCAGGGTATCCGGCGCACTGAGGAAGGCCTGAACCTCAGCCGCACCGAGGCGGGAAGGACCACCTACACGCGGCGCCGCCGTCTGCGGCGCTTCCTGTGCGAAAGCCACGGTTGCAGTGACGGGAGCTGCGCAGGCGCCCACAAGTGCCAAAAGTAGAAACTTGCCAGTCTTCATGTCCATCACTCTTTTGCTCCTTTTATCCGCTCGATCTGCCCATACATGTCTTCGACATTATCGAGCAACAGCAAAACTTGTTCTCAGTTAATCTGCAATTTTGTCATCTTAGAGATCCTTGATGGAATCTCTTGTCGAAACCACGTCTGAACTTACGCCGGAAGCCGTCGAAGAAATCGAGTTGATCAGGTTGAGGAACTTGATGATTTCAACCGAGTCGGAGTTCGAGATGTAAACGACGTCCTTGTCCTGCATCGGGAACTTCTGGACCGCGAAAAGCGCGGCCGGATCACGAAGGTCCGCCCTGAAGACGACGGGAATCTCGTCGCCCTTGAACTTCGAGACGTCGACGCCGAGATTGACCAAAAGCTTGCGCGGCGCCTGACGATAAAGCAGGACCTGCGCCGGATTCGCACGCGAATCGAGAAGACCGCCGGCCTTGCCGAGACCTTCGCCGAGGGTCAGGTTTTCTTCCTCGAAATCGAACCTGCCGTTCGTGCCCGTCGCACCGAAGGCCAGGAAGGTCCGGCGTTCGCGTTCGGCGATAATGGTATCGCCGGGAGCCACGTAGATGTTCTCGGACGGGTTGGCGAGCAGCTTGTCGAAGCGAACGCGCGCCGTGCGACCGCGCCGCTGGACGGTGACAAAGGTTTCGGCGTTCGGGGTGCTCAAGCCGCCGGCTTCGGAAACCGCGTCGAGAACACGCTCGCCGGCATCGGTCAACTGAACCTTCGTGGGCTCGTTGACGTCACCGAGAACAGCCACCTGCGCCGACTTGCTGCTGACCTTGGTGATGACGACCTGCGGTTCGATCGCCTTGCTGGACAGCAGGTCCTCGACTTCCGCCTGAACTTCCTCGACCTGGCGACCCGCTGCGCGAATGCGACCGGCATAAGGCACGCTGATCGTGCCGTCGCGACCGATGGTCTGCTCCGGCAGGGTTACATAGTTGCCCGGACGGCTGCCGGCATCGGCGGGAATGAAGAGACCGCCTGCCTGGGATTCGAAAATCGCCACCTGAATGATGTCGCCCGCGCCAAGCGGCAGGCTCGGTGCACCGCTTCGGCTGCTGCCGAGACTGCCAAGACCGGCCTCGGTCGTCGTCTCCGAAGCGTAAGCCAGCAGGGAACTGTTAATATCAACCAACGCATAGTCGATACCGACGGAGCGCTTGGACGAGGCATTGGTCACCTTGACCGTCGCCCTTTCCTCCACTGCCCGTCCGGTGGGACCGGAGCTTGAAGTGGCCGTGCATCCTGAAAGGGCAACAACTGACGTAGACAAGAGCAGGCCGGCGGCGAAAAGCTTCAAGTTAATCCCCTCACTCGATAAACATGCATTCCATGTATCTGCCGCAAGAGCAGACCAAAACGGCTACCAATCCAAGAATGGCGTTGATGTCCGCAGTACCCCATTTTGAGTAGGGACCTTATACGCACTGCAGCAATGAGTCCACGTCGCAACCGTAAAAAAGCGTAAAATGCCAGCAATTGGCTTAAGCCGGATTAAATTCAGCTTCTGTAATGTGTCCCCAATGAAAGCCACTGAACAAGTGTAGAAGAGACGGGGATGAACATGATTTATAACAAAGCGCTGTCCGTCGCACTAGGCGCGGTGATTACTCTCGGATTTGCACCTTCCTCCCACGCGGTTCCACTCGGAGGACTGACGAAAGACTTGGGCCGGAGCGCGACAATACAGCTTATAGCTGTCAGCAAGCAGACTCTGGCGCCTTATGCCCATGTACGCTTTTGCGTGCAGAATCCTGACGATTGCGAAGTCAGGAATTCCCAGGAAGGTGGCATCGTGGAGCTTACGCCGGCCAAGAAACTGGAATTGCAGCGTATCAACCGCCTGGTCAATCGCTCCATGCGTCCGGAAAATGACGACCCGGGCAATGATGTATGGAAGGTCGGCGGAACAACGGGCGACTGCGAGGACTATGCGCTTACCAAGCGTCGCCGCCTCGTCGAGGCCGGCTGGCCCAGTCAGGCGCTGCGACTCGTGGTTGCGCGCACTTCGGAGGGCGAAGGACACGCCGTTCTCGCGGTTGCCACATCGGATGGCGACCTGATCCTCGACAACCGGACGGTCGCAATCAAGGAATGGCGCCGCACGGACCTGCGCATGCTGAAGATCCAGTCGGGCGAAAATCCGCGGCAGTGGTTCGATGTCGGACGTCGGTAACCCGGTTTTTCCGGCTCCGGCCAATTTTGGGCGGACCTGACAGACAGGCCGTCCAAGGCGCGAAAAACACGAATCTCGGCGTCGGAAGCGCTCCGCTCCGGCGTCACAGCCAGGCTATTCATCTCAGGTTTCGCGCGGTATCCTCAAGACCGGACACGCTCGTTCCACCGCTTGACACGATACCGCCTCTTTCCAACACTACCCCCCGACAGAAGCTCGCCGACAGGCGTGGCAATCCGGACCGGCCGGACCGGCTCAATCGCCGTCATCAGGAAGGGTAGATCGAGTGGCAGTACCTCCGAAACCTCGAAGGCTCCTGCGTGGGCTCGCGGCATGTGTGATCGGTCTTTCGTTTCTGACGACGATCGATATGACAGAGGCGGCGGCCAGCCTGCGTTACCCTCTCTCCTTGCCTGAAAATTCCGCGGCCACGGCCCATTACGAGAAGCCATTCGCCTGCGAAAAGCCGGTTCCGCCGATGGTGGACATGTCGAATATCGGCACCTTCTACAAACCGGGATCGACGCAATCGGTCGTCGACAAGCAAGCGATGGCCGCCTATGTCAAGCGGAACCGGCTGGTCGACAAGACGCGGGCTTCGCTCAGGCAGATGGTCCGGCGTGCAGTAACATCGCCCAACGATCGCGCACGCATCGGGCCGTGCATCATGCGCCAGCTCGTCATATGGGCAAAGGCGGACGCTCTCCTCGGCAACCTCGACGACAATGATCCGAAGGGCCGCAGGCAGGCGATCCTGATTACCGCCTTCGGCATGAAAAGCTTCACGGACGCCTACTCCGTGGCACTTCAGCTCGGCGCACCGACAAAGGATCAACGCGTGATCGTCGAAGGCTGGCTTGGCAGGCTCGGCGACGCCATCGTCGCCGAATTCACGCCCCCTTCCGCGCCACGGCCGAAAAGAGACCAATGGCTCGATCGCAACGCCAATACCCGTTACTGGGGAGCGTCCGCAGTCGGGCTGGTCGCCACGCTCACGCAAGACAGCCACCAGCTCGATTGGGCGATGAACGTGCTTCACACCGGTCTTTCCGAGAGTGCCGCCGATGGCGGTTTTCCTGCGGAGCTTTCCCGGGGAGGCAGAGCGCTCCACTACCAGATTTTTGCAATGAAGGCGCTGACACTACTTGTCGCCATCGCCGACGAGAACGGACGTGCGCTTTCCAGCGAAGACGAGCAACGTCTTGCTGCAGCGGCGCGCTTCTCGGCGGATGCCTACGAGAAGCCCGAGATCATCGCGAAAAGAACTGGCCAGGAACAGCTCAAGAAGCCGGAAATGGTGGATTGGATGCTGCTCCTCAGCCAGCATTTCGTCACCGGCAACCCCGATCTCATGACGAGGCTGCGCACGGTCGCGTCGAATTTCGATCCGAGCGAAAGCGATTATCTCATCGGGTTCGTCAAGCCCGAATGAACCGCCCCCGCATCCCTGAAGGGCGCCTTCGTTACATCCCGCCACGCCTTTGGAGATCGCTTCACCGGCCATGCCGAAGGCGATTTCCTTACAATTGACAACATATCGTAAACCATACACACTGGCTCTGCTTCTGGAGGAAAGCCCAGAGCGCGTCGCGCCCTGGAGTAGACGAGCCCTTTTTCTCAAAACGGGAACGTATATGGAAAAGACAGAAGTTAAATCCAGGCTTATCGCCTCGGCGTCTTATGACGACCGCTCGCATCTGCTTTATGTGCATCTCCACACCGGCGAAACAAAGTCGCTGGTAGCGCCCCGCTCAATGTACGAAAACCTGGTGAGCGCGGAATCGCCCGGCTGGTATTACACCCGTCACATCAGTCCCCTCGCAAAGGGCTAGGCGTTCTCCGATTTGCGATGTCCGTGGCTGGACCGTATGCGGTAGCGCCCCGATCCCCGCTGGTCTGACGGAGAAACAGCGCCCGTGGCCCTGCCGAGGCAAATGCTGACGACCGGCCCCATCAGCAGGGCGAATACAAGCGAGAACCCGGGGATCTGCAGCGAAAAATCGACGGCCGAATGCAGCGCGACCAGAAGCAGCGCCGCAAGACCAAGGCAGGCGGCAAACCTGTATTCCCGACGCTCGCGGATGCCCCGAACGAGGATATGGACAAGACTTCCCATCACGATGACCGCAACTAGCGGAAACATGATGCCAAGGGTGAGCGTTCCTTCGAGATAGACGTTGTGCGCCTTATCCCAGGTCGCGAAGACACCGCATGCGGGATCGCGATAGGCCGGGAAGACTTCCTGGAATGACGCAAGGCCCGACCCCCAGGGAAAATGATCCTTCACGCTCGCGACAATTCCCGGAAGGGTGCAAAAACGCGGATCCTCGGCGCCGCGCACCTCGGCACGAAGCAACACGTTCCCGCCAAGGACCGCAAGGATGACCAGAAAGATCAGGGGCAGACCGACGAGAAGCCCCAGACGCCTGGCAATTCCAACCTTCGGCCGGCTGGCAAAACTTGCACGCTGCGTTCGACTGTAACGGGTCGAACCGAGGAGAATGCCCAGCAGGGACAGACTGACGAACGTCAAACCGACACCGGCTCGCGACTTCGTCATCAGCAGGGCGAGCAGGCTCGCCGCCAGCAAGCCAGCGTAAAACAGGCCCTGTCTCCGTTCTACGCTCCATCCTTTCGCTTGGGGCCGGGGCTGCGCGAGAGTGGAAAGAAACCGGCGGAAATCCACGTCCTTGGTGGAGCGCCACAACAATGTGAGCAGAAGCAGCGAAACAATTCCGAAGAAGGTCGCCGCAGTGTTCCGGTTGACGAAAAAGCCCGTGAGGCTGTCGAGATAGGCCGTTTTCTCGACGAAAAGCAGCATTCTGGGCGCAAAGACGAACTGCAGGATCGAGAGAATGGCGATGACACCGCCGGCGACACCGTAGAGCCGCAGTGCCCGTTCTGCTTCCCCGTCCCTCCGGAACAGCAGAAGCGAAAGCATGAACACACCGAAGGGCAGCGCAATCTTGAGGTATGCTCCGAGGTCATCGCCGGGCGTTACGGAAATGCTGGCGTGCACATCGGGGTTCAGCTTGCGGACTTCGAGCCATGCCGGATGAACCGGCCATCCCTCCGGCAAGGGAGCAGTCTGGAAGACGATCCAGGCGAGGAGGATGAGCAACACGACAAGGCTTAGCACAACCGGCGTGCGAACATTGCCCGCAATGCCGGCCGAGATCACCGCAAGCACCAGCAACAGGTACACAAATGCGGTTTCAATGGCCACTGTAATGGGATCGTTTGCGCCGTAGTTCAGGAGAGAAACGACAATGCTGAACCAGAAGGCCAACCTCAGGATATCGGTCAAACGCGCGCCTGACCCGACCTTTTCACCGGGACCTGCGGCAAGACGTCTTTGGCTGGTTTGCATTGAAAATATGCCTCAAGAATAGTCGCTGCACTCCTCTATTATCTCTTCCACTTTGTCAAACTTCAGCGCTGCGTATAGTTCGGCGAATCTGCCTCTCGCACCTGGCTTTGTGCAGCGCATTGTCGACCGCTCTCCATGCGGCACGAAAGCCGGAAGTAACTTTGGGGGAGACGGCAGCCTGAACGGCGGGAAAGGACTTCCGCAAGGCTGAATCCTGTTTCCATGTCCCCTTTCGGGACCGACATCAAAAGCAACTTTCGCGCTACAAACAAATATTCAACACAACCTCCCGAAACTATCAACAACGGGATCAACGCCAGTAGCAACAGCCACATCACAACGGGAAAACTCGAGGCTGAATTTGATAATATTCAACAAAATCAAAGGCAAGTTAAGTTGTAACGATCGTTGCAACGTCAATTTCAAAGATGATATTGCGACGCAACATATTGACAAGCTTTCGTCGATGCGAAACAAAGACAGTATAAAATTCGGAAAACTTAACGGTTAACGGCCGCTTTATGCGCCGTGAGTGTAACTCGCTTTGTAAAGAGTGGACGACAAGGGTTACCGTCGATATGCCGCACACGCACACCGCCGCACCGGGGACAAGCATGCAGGCAAAAGCCGGCGCCGGTTCCCTGTCGTCGGCGGTGAACCGCTCGTCCCTTCGAGCCTTATCACTCGGTGAAAACAATCGTATCGACCCAAAAAAGGCCGATGTTTTGCGATTGAATATCGGTTCCAGCCGGGATGATGCTTGCATCGTCCACACTCTTGGCGCCGTCGGACAGGTTTCGCCCGACCAGCCGCGCTCCAACGACGTCAACCGGTTTCGCAGCTGTCCGATCCGCCCGACGGCATCCAGACAGTTTTCGAGAATTTCGATGTTAACAATTCACGGGTTACCAGCATGAAGAACACCATTCTTGCGGTCGCATCCAGCGGAGGCCATTGGCAGCAGCTTCTGCTCGTGTCCGAAGCCTTCGAGGACATGTCGCCTGTTTTCGTGACGACCAAGGAAGAACTGCTGCGGCAAGCAGGCAAGGTCGATGGCCATGTGGTCGTGGACTGCAATCGCAATCGTCCGCTGCTCATGCTGACCTGCATCCGCCAATGCGCCGGCATCGTGTTTTCGCGGCGGCCGAAGGTCATCATCTCCACCGGTGCGGCACCGGGCATCATCTGCATCGCCTTCGGCAAGTTGATCGGCGCCAAAACGATCTGGATCGACAGTTTCGCGAATGTGGAAAAACTGTCCATGTCCGGCAAGATCGCCCGCTATATATCGGACAAGTGGCTGACCCAGTGGGAACATCTGAGCGACGCGTCTGGTCCCAGCTATCACGGGGCGCTGCTATGATCGTCGTCACGGTAGGCACCCAGCTACCCTTCGATCGTCTGATCCGGATGATCGACGAGCTGGCTCCCGGGTTGGATCGCGATGTCTTCGCGCAGACCGGCGTCGGCACCTATGTTCCGCAGAACATGGAATGGAGTTCGACGGTCGAGGCATCGGATTTCGACAAGAAGCTCAAGGCCTGCTCGGTCATTATTGCCCATGCGGGGATCGGCACCGTGCTGAAGGCTTACAAATATGCCAAGCCCATCATCCTGGTGCCGAGGCTCTCTTCGCTCGGCGAGCATCGCAACGACCACCAACTCGCCACCGTTTCCCAGCTTCGCCAGCGCGAAGGCATCTACATTGCGGAGAACAAGCAGGATCTCGAAAAGCTGCTGAGCCAGCAGCTCGATCCGGCAACGCCATCCGAGGACGTCGCGGCAAGTGCCGCCAGACTGCGCGGCTATGTTCGCAGCTCCATCCTGGAGATGCTCGGCTGAGTTTGCCGGCACCGGTTTTCTCGTCTCACACGGAATATGGGGCCAAACCGGTTGACCTCGCGGATGGCATCTTTCTGCCTACCCATGGCGTGTTGACAGCCCTCACCCCGCCCGAACCTGCTGCAGGCCTATTGAGTGCGCTGCGGGATCGGGTAAGGGGAAACTAGGCAATTGGCAGGTGTCGAGATCATTCCCCAAACGAGCCGGTTCATCTCATAGAAACGATATCGCAATTTCTCACGAAACGCGTGGCGCGCGGAACAAACCGCTGCCCATGACCGGTTGCCGAAACCTGTCTCCTCTGGCACAGCTTCAGTTTGTTCTTTTCAGGATTATTGATGAACCGAACCGTCTGCCTGTTCCCATCTCACCGCGGAACCATCCTATCCGCCGTGAAGGGTTTCCGGCAGCGTGGCTGGTTCAGTCGGGAACGACCTGCGATAGCCTTCGACAACACAGGGATTTCTGCGTGAATGCTTAATATCTGGAGATCACTCTTCGGAAGCTCGTCCAGGCAGACGCAGCCGGCAGCGCGGCGCCGTCGTATCGACCTTGGCGAGGCGTTGCCGCCCTACACGCTCTATGCGGTGGGAGACGTGCACGGCTGCCTGAACGAGCTTCTCGCAGTTGAAACCAGAATTCGCGAAGATATCGTGGCCAGCGAAGCCCCGGGGCTGATCGTCTATCTCGGCGATTATGTCGATCGCGGGCCGCAATCGGCCGGCGTGCTCAATCACCTCAGCGGCCCGAACAACGACAAGCGCATGCGTCGGCTGCCGCTCTGCGGCAATCACGACGCAATCTTCGCCGCCTTTGCGAGGGATCCGGCGAACCATATGGAATGGATCGATCACGGCGGTCGCCAGACGATGCTTTCCTATGGCATCGACATCGACGAGTTGCTGACGCGGGTGCGCCGACGTCCCGACGAGGTGGCGCGTGTTCTGCAGCAAGCGATCCCGGCGCGGCATCTGTCCTTCATCGACGTCCTGCCGATCAGCCTGCGGGTCGGCCCGTTTCTCTTCGTGCATGCCGGAATTCGTCCCGGCGTGGCGTTACCGGACCAGACCGACGAGGACATGCTCTGGATTCGCGAACCCTTTCTCAGCGCGGGTCCGCAGTTGCCGTTTACCGTCGTGCACGGTCATTCGCCCGTCCCGGAACCGGATTTCGGCCGCTCGCGCATCGGCATCGACACAGGCGCGTATGGTTCTGGTAAGCTTTCGGTGCTTAAGATCGCCAATGGCGTGCCTTCCTTGCTCAATCCGTCGTGAAGCGGGGGGCCGACGTGAAACTGGGGTCGTGCATGCGCCATTACCGAGGTCATTGCCTATCCTGCCACTGAGGGGTGGCCGGCACGTTATCGAGTGGTTCCCAGAATGACGCCTGAACCATCGCCGCAGGGACCGAGCAAGCCGAAAAGGCCGGCGTGGAAGACACCGTTCCTGATCTTCCTTCTCGTCTTCACGATCCCGATTGCAGTGACGGTCCTCTTTGCCAATGGCGGACGCAACCTCGCGCGAATCGCCGCCATTCTGCACATCGATCTTTCACCGAAGAAGGAAGAAGTCGTCATCAGGAAGGGCCGGGTCCATGCGCCGCCTGCTCGACCACCGGTTCTCTCCCGCTCCTTTTCACCATCCGAGACCGCGCGACTGCTGCCGATGAATCTCAATCGTACGGCGGAAGAAATCTGCCTCGGGCTCACATCGGTGGCATCGAACGCAACTCCGACCTTTACACCGGCGGCTGAAGATGCCTGGGAATGCACCGCTTCGGTTGCCTTTCCCGACACCTCGAATTCGATCTTCCTACAGATTAGAGGCACGGAACAACGGGTGAGAACCATCCGCGTCAAGTACAACCTGATCGATCCCTCTCATCTCGACGAGATGTTCAATCCATCCGTTCAGCTGATCCGTTATATCCGGCCGGAAACCGCCATGATCGATCTTTCCGGAATGAAAGACATCATGGTAACGGGCAAGGAAAAATACATCATGTTCGGCACCGACCGCATCTCGATGAAGCAGGAACTGATGGATGCCAGACGCTACAACCTGCTGATAACCGCAGCGCAATAACGCTCTTACGCAGACGCCCGGGAAAGCTCGATGAGGAAGACCTCTTCCCACGCTGACGGAAGAAGACGCAAGCGGGTACCGCGCTTCAAACCCATCAACGTATCGAGAGGCCGCGCGCTCAGACGGCTTTCCAATGCCTCGACATCGACCTCACCGTTGAAGACCACCATCATCTCGTCGCATCCAACCTCGATGGCGAGCGGCTCCCCTATGACGATGCGCTTCATGATATGGGTAAAATATTCCCGCCTCGTCATGACGTTGAGATCGGTCGTCTCCCCAGAAATGACCGAGCCATCGATCGGTGTTTCGCCGGCAAACGAATAAGGATCACCGTCTCGTTGAAGCGTGATTTCTCCGTCCCCCGACGCCAACACGATGCCCTCGCCCTGCAAGACCGCGATCGTCCGGTCTATCCCTTCGAAGCGGGAGAAAGGTCCAGGCCCTGCGACCGTCGCCATGCTGACCCGCCAGAGGAATTCCGGATGGATTTCCCCGTCGAGGTGAACAGCCAGTTCGCGGGTCAGTCCACCGCCATTCTTCCAGGGAACGGCCACCAGATTGTCGAAACGGAGAAGTTCCACTTGCTCACCTCCTGTCGACAGGCTTCCCGAAAGCGGGAGGCCCTGCAGGTCCGTCAGTTTCCAAGGATACCCGGGAGGCGGAGACCCTTTTCACGGGCGCAATCGAGGGCAATGTCGTAGCCGGCGTCGGCATGGCGCATGACGCCGGTTGCCGGATCGTTCCAGAGCACACGACCGATCCGCCGCGCCGCATCCTCGGAACCGTCGCAGCAGATGACCATGCCGGAGTGCTGGGAATAGCCCATGCCGACGCCGCCGCCATGATGCAGGGAAACCCAGGTGGCGCCCGACGCGGTGTTGAGTAGCGCATTGAGCAGCGGCCAGTCGGACACGGCATCGGAGCCGTCCTTCATGGCTTCCGTCTCGCGGTTCGGCGAGGCGACGGAGCCCGAGTCGAGATGATCGCGGCCGATGACGATCGGGGCCTTCAGCTCACCTTTCGCCACCATTTCGTTGAAGGCAAGGCCGAGCCTGTGGCGGTCGCCGAGCCCGACCCAGCAGATGCGGGCCGGCAGACCCTGGAAGGAGATACGCTCCTTCGCCATGTCCAGCCAGTTGTGCAGATGCTTGTTGTCGGGAAGGAGTTCCTTCACCTTGGCATCGGTCCTGTAGATATCCTCGGGATCGCCGGAAAGTGCTGCCCAGCGGAAGGGGCCAACGCCCCGGCAGAACAACGGACGGATATAGGCCGGCACGAAACCGGGGAACGCGAAGGCGTTTTCCAGCCCCTCGTCCTTCGCCATCTGGCGGATATTGTTGCCGTAATCGAGCGTCGGAATACCCATGTTCCAGAAATCGACCATGGCCTGGACGTGCACCTTCATCGAGGCGCGCGCGGCTTTTTCGACCGCCTTCGGATCGCTCTCCTGCTTTGCCTTCCATTCGGCCACCGTCCAGCCGGAAGGCAGATAACCGTGCAGCGGATCATGCGCAGACGTCTGGTCGGTGACGATATCCGGGCGCACCCCGCGGCGGACGAGCTCCGGGAAGATATCGGCGGCATTGGCGATAAGCGCGATCGACTTCGCCTCGCCGGCCCTGGTCCATTGATCGATCTTCGCCAGCGCCTCGTCGAGACTACCGGTCTTTTCATCGACGTAACGGGTACGCAGGCGGAAGTCGGCGCGGGTCTCGTCGCATTCGACGGCAAGGCAGCAGGCGCCCGCCATGACCGCCGCCAGCGGTTGCGCGCCGCCCATGCCACCGAGACCCCCTGTCAGGATCCACTTGCCCTTGAGATTTCCGCCATAATGCTGGCGACCGGCCTCCACGAAGGTCTCGTAGGTACCCTGCACGATGCCCTGCGCGCCGATGTAGATCCACGAGCCGGCCGTCATCTGGCCGTACATGGCCAAACCCTTCTTATCCAGCTCATTGAAATGATCCCAGGTCGCCCAGTGCGGCACGAGATTGGAATTGGCGATCAGAACGCGCGGCGCATCCTTGTGGGTACGGAACACGCCGACCGGCTTGCCGGACTGGACCAGAAGCGTCTCGTCCTCCTCCAGCGTCTTCAGCGTCGCGACGATGGTATCGAAGTCGTTCCAGGTGCGGGCGGCCCGACCGATGCCGCCATAGACGACCAGTTCGTGCGGGTTTTCCGCCACGTCGGGGTCAAGGTTATTCATCAGCATGCGCAGCGGCGCTTCCGTCAGCCAGCTTTTGGCATTGAGTTCCGATCCGCGCGGCGCGCGGACATCACGGATATTATGGCGCGGATTGGAGGTCATGCGGGTTCCCCTGTCGAATGATCGTTATCGTTTGAGGCCGGGCGCGACGTCTTCGATACGCGCCAGAATGTTTTTGAGATGGATGCGGAGACGCGCGGCCTTCTCCTCGTCATAGGCGAAGGGCGGCGCTTCCGTCTGAAGATGCGTGGATTGGGCAAGTTCCATCTGGATGGCGTGTACGCCTTCCTTCGGCCGACCATAGTGGCGGGTGGTCCAGCCGCCCTTGAAACGGCCGTTCAGAATGCTGGTGTAGCCGGAAGCAGAAGCCGTGGCATCGACAGCGACCTTCTCGATCTCCGGCGCGCAGGTGCGGCCCATATCGGTGCCGATATTGAAATCCGGCAATATGCCTTCGAAAAGGAAGGGGATGCGGGAGCGGATCGAGTGGCAGTCATAAAGGATGGCGACGCCATGGATGGCCTTCACGCGCTCGATCTCGGCAGCGAGGGCGGCATGGTAAGGGGCGTGAAATGCCTCGATCCGACGAGCGGTCTCCGCCTCGTCGGGTGCCTCGCCTTGCCTCCAGATCGCCTTGCCGTCGAAATCCGTTTCCGGCACGAGGCCCGTGGTGTTCTGGCCGGGATAGAGGCTGAGGCCTTCGGGATCGCGGTTGGCATCGATGACGTAGCGATGAAAGGTCGCCCGAACCGTCGTCACATCCGCAAGCAGGCCGGCATAGAGCTCATGGATATGCCAGTCGGTATCGGCAAGTATCCTGCCGTTGTCGTTGAGGCGATCCCAGAGATCGGCGGGCACCTCGGTTCCCGTGTGCGGGAAGCCCAGAATGATCGGAGAAGTGCCTTGGGTGACTTCGAATACCGTCATCTCAGGCCTCCAGCTCCGGCAGCAGGCCTTCGGAGACGCTTGAAACGAGCGAACCGTCGGCCACCAGCGTACTCGCGGCCTGAAGATCGTTAGCCATGTAGCGGTCGAGTTCCAGCGTCGGGATTGCCCCGCGGAGCGTCGCGATGACCTTCATGAGTTCCGGACTGGTTACCAGCGGTGCACGGAATTCTACGCCCTGCACCGCCGCCATTGCCTCGATGCCGATGATGCCGAACAGGTTCTCGGTCATTTGCAGCAGCCGGCGGGCACCGTGGCAGGCCATGGAAACATGGTCTTCCTGATTGGCGGATGTCGGCGTGGAATCGACTGAAGCAGGATGCGACATCTGCTTGTTTTCGCTCATCAGCGCCGCCGAGGTCACCTCGGCAATCATCAAACCGGAGTTCAGGCCCGGTTTCTTTGCGAGGAAGGCCGGCAGGCCATAGGAAAGCGCAGGGTCCACCAGCAATGCGATGCGTCTCTGGGCAATGGCCCCGATCTCGCACACGGCAAGGGCAATCTGGTCGGCGGCAAAGGCAACCGGTTCTGCGTGGAAGTTGCCGCCTGACACCACCGAATTGTCCGACAGCACGAGCGGATTGTCGGTGACTGCGTTCGCCTCGATTTCCAGCGTGCGGGCAACCGAGCGCAGCAGGTCGAGGCAGGCGCCGTCGACCTGCGGCTGGCAACGTATGCAATAGGGATCCTGCACGCGTTCGTCGCCTTCGATATGGCTCTGGCGAATGACCGAGTTGTCGAGCAGCGCGCGAAGTGCGGACGCGGTATCGATCTGACCGCGATGGCCACGCAGCGTATGGATATCCGGATGGAATGGCGCCGAAGACCCCATGGCTGCATCGGTCGACATGGCTCCGGTGATCAGCGCGGCTTGAGCCGCCCGATGCGCCCGGAAAAGACCGGCCAGCGCCAGCGCGGTGGAGGTCTGCGTACCGTTGATCAGCGCCAAGCCCTCCTTCGCCGCCAACACGGCGGGCTTCAATCCGGCCTTTTCGAGGGCCGCCGCACCGGACAGGCGCTCACCATCAAGAAACGCTTCGCCCTCGCCCATCATCACGGCGGCCATATGCGCCAACGGCGCGAGATCGCCCGAGGCCCCGACAGAGCCCTTCTCCGGGATGACAGGAGTGACGCCTTTTTCGAGCATGGCTTCGATGAGCCGAACCAACTCCAGCCGTACGCCGGAAGCGCCGCGGCCAAGCGAGACCAGTTTCAGCGCCATGATCAGGCGCACGACATTTTCCGGCAGGGGCGCGCCTATGCCGCAGCAATGGGAGAGGATCAAGTTGCGCTGGAGCGTCGCCACATCGGCACTATCGATCTTGATGGAGGCGAGTTTTCCGAAGCCGGTATTGATGCCGTAGACGGGAGCATTGCCCCGCGCGATCTCGGCGATGCGCGCCGCGCCTCTCGCAATTCCGGCATCTGCGGCCCGGTCGAGCACCGCCGCCTGACCATCCCAGTAGATGGACATGAGTTGCGCGAGAGTGACGCGGCCTGGAACGAGCGTGATGGTCATGCCGTAATCCTCCGGCCCTTGAAAACATGTGCATGAAGCGGATTGAAGCCGATGCGATAGACAAGCTCGGCAAGGCTTTCAGCATCCCATATCGCGAAGTCGGCGGACTTGCCGGCCTCGAGCGTGCCCGTCTCGTGCAACAGGCCAAGTGCGCGCGCGCCTTCACGGGTTGCGCCGGCTATGCATTCCTCGACGGTGAGGCCGAAGAGCGTCGCCGACATGTTCATCGTCAGTAACAGGGACGTTAACGGCGAGGTGCCGGGGTTGCAGTCGGTGGCAACGGCGATATGCACGCCGGCATCGCGAAGCAGGCCAACGGGGGGCTTCTGCTTCTCGTTGATGGCATAGAAGGCACCCGGCAGCAGCACTGCGACCGTTCCCGCCTTCGCCATGGCTCTGGCACCGTCGCCATCGAGATATTCGAGGTGGTCGCAGGAAAGAGCGCCATAGGAGGCCGCCATTTTCGCACCCCCCAGATTGGAAAGCTGCTCGGCGTGGAGCTTCACCGGGAGCCCCAACACTCTCGCCCTGTCGAACACGCGCCGCATCTCCTCCACGGAGAAGGCAATGCCCTCGCAGAAGCCATCGACGGCATCGACAAGGCCTTCCAAACGGGCCACTTCGAGACCGGGGAGGACGACATCGGTGATATAGTCGCCGTTGCGGCCTTTATATTCCACCGGCGCGGCATGGGCCGCCAGCCAGGAAGTGACGACGCCTATGGGGCGGATTTCCTGAAGCCTGCGCGCTGCGCGCAACATCTTCAGTTCGCCCTCGATGTTCAGTCCATAGCCCGATTTGACCTCGATGGTCGTGACACCCTCGGCGATGAGGGTATCGAGACGCGGCAACGCGGTCGCGACGAGGCCTTCGACATCCAGCCCGTTGGTGGCGCGGACGGACGAAACGATGCCGCCCCCGGCTCGGGCGATTTCCTCATAGGTCGCGCCCTCGAGGCGCATCTCGAACTCGCGGGCGCGGTTGCCGCCATAGACGATATGTGTGTGGCAATCGACCAGACCCGGCGTGACCCAGCGCCCCTCCAGATCGACGATCTCGAGATGTTCCGAAGTAACCGAAGGAAGATCGTTCTCCGCCCCGGCAAAAACGATGCGTCCGGCTTCGACAGCAAGGGCGCCCTTTTCGATAACACCCAAACCGGCTGCACCTTCCCGAAGCGTCGCGAGGCGCGCATTGCGGAATATCCGTGTCGCCGCTTCCTGTTCGACAGATATTTCTCTTTTCATCCGCCCGAAACCTTTTCTTCCCGATCAATATGTATATACATATAGGAACGCTTGGCAAGCACCTTTTGTGAAGCACTTTGCGACTGCCGGATGGCAATGAAGGAGGACGACCCCATGACGATCCTGTTTGCGGAAAGTGCGCTCACGCACGATGGCTGGCGGAGGAACGTGCGGATCGGCATTGCGGCCGGGCTTGTCTCGGAGATCCTTGTCGATGCCGAGCCACAACCCGGCGACGAGCGACATGCCGTCATCGTGGCAGGCATGGGAAACCTCCACAGCCACGCCTTCCAGCGCGCCATGGCCGGACTTGCGGAAATGCGCGGCCCTTCCGATGACAGCTTCTGGAGCTGGCGCAACGTCATGTACAAGTTTGCCCTGTCCATGACGCCGGAGCATGTTGAGGCTGTCGCCGCCCAGCTCTATGTCGAAATGCTGGAAGCCGGATTCACCCGGGTCGGCGAATTCCATTACCTGCATCATGACCGGAACGGCGAGCATTACAGCGATATCGCCGAGCTTGCCTCGCGCATCGCGGGTGCGAGCGCGGAGGCCGGTATCGGCCTGACATTGCTTCCCGTCTTCTACGCCCATGCGGGCTTTGGCGGCCTTGCTCCTGCCGAAGGCCAGAGGCGCTTCATCAACTCTCCGGATTCGTTTTCCCGGCTGATGGATCGCTGCCGCGATGTTCTGTCACCGCTTGCCGGCGCGCGCCTCGGCGTTGCCCCCCACAGCCTGAGAGCCGTCACGCCTGAGGAACTAGAAGAGATCGTTTCGATTGCCGGCTTCGGACCCATCCATATCCACGTGGCGGAGCAGACGAAGGAAGTCGAGGATTGCATTGCATGGTCCGGCGCCAGACCGGTGCAGTGGCTGATGGACAATGCGCCGGTGGATGAACGCTGGTGCCTCATTCACGCAACCCACATGGATGAGGCGGAGATCGACAGCATGGCCCGCAGCGGCGCGATCGCCGGCCTCTGCCCGATCACGGAAGCAAATCTCGGAGACGGGACCTTCGCGGCAAGGCGCTTCATCGAGCACGGCGGACGATACGGGATCGGATCGGATTCCAATATCGACATCTCACTGGCACATGAACTTCGCCAGCTCGAATATTCCCAACGCATTCTTCACCGATCCAGAAACGTGATTGCGGATGCGGGACAGTCGACGGGCCAGAGAATGTTCGCCGATGCCCTTCAAGGCGGTGCGCTCGCGCTCGGCGGAACGGACCGGATCAACACAGGAGAACGCGCCGATCTCGTTGCCCTCGACACCGGCGCCGTTCCCTTCCTTCAGGAGGCGCAGGTCATCGACCAGTGGATCTTTGCCTCGGGCGTCAGGGTTGACACCGTCTGGACAGCCGGAGAGAAGCAGGTCATTGCAGGGCGACATCGGAAGCGCGACGCGATCCGCCAGCGTTTCCAGACGTCGATGCGGGAATTGCTCGCTTCATAGCCTGCCCCGAAAACCATCACGACAGGGCCGGCCCGGCGCGGGTTCAGGGCTCTGCCGAGCGAGACGGAAATGGCGAACATACAGGCGACCGGAGCAACACTTCACCAGCAGATCCTCAGCGAGATCGAAAGCCGGATCGTCTCCGGGGAATGGGCGCCGGGTTTCCGCCTGCCCTTCGAGGTCGATCTGGCGGAATCCTACGGCGTCTCGCGGATGACGGTGAACAAGGTGCTGACGCAGCTTGCCAAGGCGGGCCTCATCGAACGACGCAAGCGATCCGGCAGCTTCGTCGCCCAGCCGCAGGTGCAATCGGCAATTCTTGAAATTCACACCATCGCGGCGGAAGTCCGCTCGATGAACCAGGCCTATTCCTTCACCCTTCAGAGCAGGAGCATCCGAAAGGCTGGGCCATTGGATCGCGCGGCAATCGAGGTTTCGGCCGAGACGAGGTTGATCGAACTGCGCTGCGTCCACTTCGCAGGCGACGTGCCGTTCTGCACCGAAGAGAGGCTGATCAACCTCGACGCCGTTCCCGAGGCCGAGGATGCGGATTTCTCGGCGACGCCTGCCGGCGAATGGCTGATAGCGCAAACGCCCTGGAACGCAGCCGAGCACAAGATCTCGGCTGTCGGGGCAGACGGGCCCGTCTCAGAACTGCTCGATGTGCCTCCTCATACGCCCTGTCTCGTCGTTCAGCGCAGAACCTGGAACAGTTCCGGCCCGGTAACATCGGTGCGCTTCACCTATCCGGGCGACAAGCATGCGATCGTCGCCACTTTCACGCCGGCTTCGGCCTGATTTGCATGCATCTGCGACGACCAGAGACCTCTTATACCAACGAGCGCGGATCATGACCTGTGCGCCCATTGGCGCATTCCGATGGACATGATCTTCCACGGCTGATCGATCAGGGTTTTCCAAGCATGACAGCAGTGATCGACGATATCTTCGTAGTCGTTGAAGATGCGGTTTGACAGCCAGTTGTCTCGCATGAACTGCGAAAGGTTCTCGACCGGGTTCAATTCCGGCGACCGCGGCGGCAGAGACATCAGGGTGATGTTGTCAGGCACCTTGAGCTTCGGCGTGACATGCCATCCCGCGCGGTCGAGAATGAGGATGACCTTGCCCCGTTGACATAATCCATTTTGAAGTAAGCTCTGGCCCATTGAGAGGACCAGGGAATGAAGCGCAACCGTTTCACGGACGAACAGATTATCGGCATTCTGAAGGAGCACGAGGCGG
>NZ_JAMXLX010000015.1 GCF_024055605.1 Ciceribacter sichuanensis
AGAGACTTCGTCGCCAGCAGCGCCGCCGCCCTCGTCAGTGAGCGGATGTATAATCCCACCCCCTCAATCAAGTCAACACCATCTATCACAAAAATTACAAAAATCACACAACACATTGATTATAAAACAAAATCCTGGAATACACACAAACACCCCGCCGATACTGCCAAACCCAAAAGCTGAAACACAGACAAAAACACCGGAAACGACACTCGAAAGCCAACTCCTCTAGAGAGAAGCAGAGCCGATGCAGGATCGAGATGCCAGCACTAGAGCCTGCAGCCACGGACTGGCCATCTTTCTGTCCCGTCAATTCCATATTTGGGTGTTCTAGAGATACGTACAGGCGCGCATGCCCGCTGCTTCGCCGCCGGATTTGACGGGGAGCAACGAAATATGCAGATGTACCCGCGATTGGAAAAACGGAACCTCGCCCCTTGAACGGACGGATGCCGACCGCATGACGACGGACCGCAATATGCTGCGATCGCTAGGTAGCGAAGCGCCGATTCTGGCCGATGGACATCGGGCGCCGGACCGGCGCGAGATCTCGCTACGCTGGCTTTCCGGCACCTTTCTGACCGGCATCACCTCCTGCATTCTTATGGGTGTGGCGCTCTTTGCCGCTCTCGACGGGCGCCAGCAACTGGCAATCCCGGCGGAAGCCTTTGCCGTCACCGGTGGAGACGATGCCCAGGCGGAAGCCGTTACGCGCGGTTCTCGCCTGTTCGGTCCGAAGATCGCTGCCCGCCCCGTCGACAAGGCTATCCTTGAAGTGCCGACCGTCACCCACGATGGCGAACGCGAGGTGGTCCGCCGCCAGCCCTTCGCCCATGTGAAGATGGGGCTGGCCGCCAACTACCAGGTTCAGGAAAGCTATCCGCCTTTCGACCCGCTGACGATTTTCGCAACCAACGAAAAATCCGCAGCCCTCGCAACCCGGACCGGAACGCTCTACGGTTCCGACGTCGAATCCGAAGTCAGTCTGAAGACGGTTCCCTTCCCCACCGGCGTGAGCACGCATCCCTTCGCGGGCGAGATGTCCTTCGATGAAGTCGAGGAGAATGTCCGCTCGAACGGCTCGGTGCTGACGGATGGATCGAGCCAGGTGGCCGCGCTCTACTACATCGACCCGCGGCGCTTCGACACGGACGACGATGATACGATGGACATTGCTTCTGGCCTGACCGCGCGCGTCGTCGAACAGAACATGACGGTCGCCGCACCGGAACTCCTGACGCCGGATACGCCGGAATATGCCGACGATGTCCTGCCGGTCCGCCGCCCTCAGGGCATCGACGCGGTGATGATCGCCGCAGGCTATCCCAAGGCTAAGGCCGAGGATGTCGCCCGGGTACTCGAACCCCATGCAGGCTCGAAGGATCTCAATGAAGGCGATGTATTGCGCATCGGCGTCATTCAGCGCGGCGAAGAAGTTCGCGTCGTGCGCATCAGCCTCTACCGGAAGGGCAACCACGTCGTGACTCTTGCGGTCAACGATGCCGGCCGGCTCGTCCAGGGCGAAGAACCGCCGAAGCTCGACGCGGTCGCAACCGCATTCAATGACCAGGCACCGGCAGTTCTCACCGGCCGCGACCTGCCTCGCGCCTATGACGGCATTTATCGTGCCGCTCTTTCCTACGGCATGAGCAGAGAAATGACGTCTCTGGTCATCCGCCTGCTGGCCGCAAACGTCGATTTTCAGGCGCAATTGAAGCCGACAGACACGATGGAGGCCTGCTTTTCAGTGCAGGACGATACCGGCCGCGCTACCGACGAAAGCGAACTGCTTTACGTCCGTACACGTTTCGGGGATACGACCACGTCCTTCTATCGCTTCCAGAGCCCCGACGACAATTCGGTCGACTATTATGACGAGACTGGCAAGAGCGTCCGACAGTTCCTGTTGCGTAGCCCGGTTCCGAACGGTCGCCTGACCTCCGGTTTCGGCATGCGCCGGCATCCGATCCTCGGCTATTCGCGCATGCATACCGGTACCGACTGGGCCGCGCCGCGTGGCACCCCGATCATCGCCTCGGGCAATGGCGTGGTCGAGAAGGCGGGCTGGGCTTCGGGTTACGGCAATCAGACGATCATTCGTCACGCCAACGGCTACGAATCCTCCTACAACCATCAGAGCGCCATCGCCAAGGGCATCACCCCGGGCACCAAGGTCACCCAGGGTCAGGTCATCGGCTGGGTCGGTTCGACCGGGGAATCCACCGGGTCCCACCTGCATTACGAGTTGATCGTTAACGGCACCAAGGTCGACGCCATGAAGGTTCGCCTGCCGGGCGGCAAATCGCTGGAAGGCGATGCACTCGCCCGCTTCCAGGACGAGCGCAAACGCATCGACGCGCTTCTGGCCCAGGGCGGCAAGCCCGCCGAAGTGGCGAGCAATTAGTATTCTCCCTCTCAACGTTTCGAGTAAGCTGGTGGGTCACACTGCCAGCCAGCTGGGTCAGGCCAAAGTCGGGCGGACAACGAAAATGGCGGCCACAAGGGCCGCCATCCGTATTTCGCATCCTTCCATGAGCAGTTTTACGCTGCTTCGCTGACCTTCCGCACCGTCGAGAACAGCAGGCGGTCCGACCCGGCACTGACCTTGACGGTGGAACCGTCGGCGATCGAGCCGGAAAGGATCTGCTCGGCCATCGGGTCCTGGACGAACTTCTGGATCACGCGTTTCAGCGGGCGCGCGCCATAGACCGGATCGTAGCCCTTATCCGCCAGCCACTCGCGTGCATCCGGCTGCAGGTCGATGGTGATCTTCCGCTCTGCCAGAAGCGCGGTCAGGCGCTTCAGCTGGATATCGACGATCGCGCCCATTTCGCTCCGGCGCAGCCGGTGGAACAGGATAATTTCGTCGACGCGGTTCAGGAACTCCGGCCGGAACGACGCCTTCACCACATTCATGACCTGATCGCGAACCGCTTCGCTGTCCTGATCATCCCGAAGACCGGTCAGATATTCGGCGCCAAGGTTCGAAGTCATGATGATGATCGTGTTCTTGAAGTCCACGGTGCGGCCCTGACCATCGGTCAGGCGTCCGTCATCGAGCACCTGCAGGAGCACGTTGAAGACATCCGGATGAGCCTTCTCGATTTCGTCGAACAGCACGACCTGATAAGGCTTGCGACGAACCGACTCCGTCAGCGCACCACCTTCCTCGTAACCGACATAGCCGGGAGGCGCACCGATCAGACGGGCCACGGAATGCTTCTCCATGTATTCCGACATGTCGATGCGAACCATCGCGGTCTCGTCGTCGAACAGGAAGCGCGCCAGCGACTTGGTCAGCTCAGTCTTGCCGACGCCCGTGGGGCCCAGGAAGATGAACGAGCCGATCGGCCGGTTCGGATCCTGCAAGCCAGCACGCGAACGGCGAACCGCCCTCGAAACCGCCTGCACGGCATCACCCTGGCCGACGACCGACTTCGCCAGTTCGTCTTCCATCCTGAGCAGCTTTTCGCGCTCGCCTTCCAGCATCTTGTCGACCGGAATACCGGTCCAGCGCGATACGACATGCGCGATCCCATCGGGTGTCACGACTTCCTGAACCATAGAAGAAGCATTGCTGTCGCTCGCCTCCGCTTCAGTCAACTGCTTTTCGAGCTTAGGGATCTCGCCATAGGCAAGCTCGCCGGCGCGCTGAAACTCGCCCTTGCGCTGGGCAATCGCCAGTTCGTTGCGTGCATCGTCAAGTTGCTTCTTGAGATCCGCGGCAAGCCCGAGCTTCTGCTTTTCCGACTGCCAGCGGGCCGTCAGGGCATCAGCCTGTTCTTCCAGCGAGGTCAGTTCGGTTTCGAGCTTCGCCAGCCGGTCGGCGGACGCGGTATCGGTTTCCTTCTTCAAGGCTTCGCGCTCGATCTTGAGCTGGATGATGCGGCGGTCGAGCTCGTCGAGTTCTTCAGGCTTGGAGTCCACCTGCATCCTCAAACGCGATGCCGCCTCGTCCATCAGGTCGATGGCCTTGTCCGGCAGGAAGCGGTCGGTGATGTAGCGGTTCGACAGGGTGGCGGCCGCAACGATCGCCGAGTCGGAGATCCGTACCTTATGGTGCTGCTCGTATTTTTCCTTCAGTCCGCGCAGGATCGAGATCGTATCCTCGACCGTGGGCTCCTCGACCATGACGGGCTGGAAGCGCCGCGCCAGAGCCGGGTCCTTCTCCACATGCTTGCGGTATTCGTCAAGCGTGGTTGCGCCGACGCAATGCAGTTCACCACGCGCCAGAGCCGGCTTCAGCAGATTGGAAGCATCCATGGCGCCATCTGCCTTGCCCGCGCCCACCAGCGTGTGCATCTCGTCGATGAACAGGATCACATTGCCGTTTTCAGCCTGGATCTCGTTCAGAACGGCCTTCAACCGTTCCTCGAACTCACCGCGATACTTGGCGCCGGCAATCAGCGCGCCCATGTCGAGCGCCATCAACTGCCTGTCTTTCAGGCTTTCCGGCACGTCGCCGTTGACGATACGCAGAGCGAGACCTTCGGCGATGGCCGTCTTGCCGACGCCCGGTTCACCGATCAGTACGGGATTGTTTTTCGTCCGCCGCGACAGGACCTGAATGGTGCGACGGATCTCGTCGTCGCGGCCGATCACCGGATCGAGCTTGCCCTCACGGGCTTCCGCAGTCAGGTCGCGAGCGTACTTCTTCAGCGCGTCGAAGCCCTGCTCCGCATTTGCGTTATCGGCGGTCCGACCCTTGCGGACCTCGTTGATGACCTGATTGATAGCCTGGGCCGTAACACCAGCCTTTTTCAGTGTGGCGGAAGTCGAAGCCGAGGATTCGATCGCCAGCGCCAGAAGCAGCCGTTCGACGGTGACAAAGCTGTCTCCGGCCTTCTTGGCAGCGTCTTCGGCCGTCGAGAAAACCTTGGCCAGCGGCTGCGAAAGGTAAACCTGACCATTGCCGCCCGAAACCTTCGGCAGCTTGGACAGCGCTGCATCATTGGCGATGCGCGCTTCCTTGGGGTCGCCGCCGGCGCGGGAAATCAGCGAGGACGCCATACCCTGATCATCGTCGAGCAGCACCTTGAGGACGTGCTCGGGCGTGAATTGCTGATGGCCTTCGGAAAGCGCATTGGTCTGCGCCGACTGCAGGAAGCCGCGAACGCGCTCGGAATATTTTTCGATGTTCATAAGCCAGTCTCCGTTTTCCGTCCTGCCCGGACCGGCACAGGACGGCGATTGAGGATGGCCCCCTATAAGGCGGGCCGTGGGGACGATGAATGATCCCTTCGAGCGAGATATGGTAAGCGGTTTTTACCGTTTAAAGAGGCGCTTAAACGAAAAAACTCCGGTCGGAGACCGGAGTTTCTCATTCGTCAAGATTGCTGGATAGAGATCCGGCGATCGTTATTCCGAAGCGGCCTCTGCCAGCGCGGGCGCGGCCTCCGCGGCGGCACCATCCGCGCCTTCGGCAGCTTCGCCGGCGGCGTTGGCGCGGCGCGGCTGGCGACGCGGGCGGTTGGAAGCGCTGCGACGACGCGGCTGGCGCTCTGCGGTTCCCTCCGCTTCGCTTTCCTCTACGGCAGCGGCAACTTCGGCGGGGATCTCCTCGATCACCGGCTGCGGGCCGGAGCCGGCGATTTCGACCGGTCGCTGCTGTTGCGGCTGCGGCTGATGCTGTGGCTGGGAAACGGCAACCGGTTCGTCCATGCCGTCGATGTCGTCACCGAAATCATTGCGATCATCCCGGTCGTCCCGCTGGAAGCGTTCCTGCATCTGCGCCTGGGCGGCAGCGATGATCCGGTTGTAGTGTTCAGCGTGCTGCAGGTAATTCTCGGCCATGACCCGATCGCCGGCGCTCTGGGCATCGCGTGCGAGAGCGGAATACTTCTCGGCGATATGCTGTGCCGTACCGCGAATCTTCACGTCGGGACCCGAGCTGTCATAGGTCCTCGTCAGAGGATTGGCACCCTTGCGGTTGAAGTTGTTTCCTCCTCCGCCACCGCCGCCACCGCCGCCGTTGTTACGCCCCCGACCACGCTTGTTCTGCTGTCCTGGCCTCATCGATAATTCACCTGAATTCTTCTGTTGTGCTGATAAAAGGCAGCGCTTCTGGTTCTGGTTGGACCGGACCAAGGCTGCGCCTGCCGCGGGCATATTGCGCCACCGCTTCTTTGCCGTTGGTGAAAGTCAAGTTTACTGAGTTACGCACCGGGATTGCTCGCCCCGCGAAGCTCTGTGACGAGCGGAAATCGAAGCAGACCCCAGACCCGAACGAATCTTCGTTCATTCCCCGCTGCCCGTTGCGTGCCCGCAAGCTATTACGCTTCATTGCGAAAACCAAGCCTTTTCTTTAAAAAGGCAAAATATCCTTAGCATACGCAGCAAACTTGTTACGTCCGCCTTGGATGAAACAACAGGACCCGGTCGTTGCCGCCATAGTCCTGCCGCGCGTCGAGCAAGGAAAATCCTTTAGCCTCAAATATTTGGGTGACCGGTTGCTTCTGATCGTAACCGATTTCCAGTCCCACAACGCCTCCCTCCGCCAGATGCGAGACCGCGTTGTCCGCGATCGCGCGATAAGCGAAAAGACCATCCTGGCCGCCATCAAGTGCCCGTTCGGGATCAAAATCCCTGACTTCGGGCTCAAGCGCTTGGACCACTTTTGTGGGTATATAAGGCGGATTTGACACGATGATGTCGAAGTGTCGTTCTTCGATCTTCTCGAACCAGGCGCTTTCAAGCACCTCAAATCTCTCACCGACGCCGTTAAGATAGGCATTGTTTGCGGCGATTGTAAGGGCGCCGGCAGAAATATCCGTCCCGGTTGCTTGGGCGGTCTCGCATTCTTTCAGAAGGGCCAAAGCGATCGCGCCGCTTCCAGTGCCGAGATCGAGGATTAGCGCCCCGCCCTTCTTGGCCGCAACACGCCTGAGATGCGGCAGGATGGCATCGACGAGGATCTCCGTGTCGGGACGCGGCTCGAGCGTTTCCGGCGAAAGCTTGAGGGTAAGCCCATAAAAATCCCGTTCACCAAGGATGCGATGCACTGGCTCGCGGACTGCCCGTCTGTCAATTGCTGAGCGGACAACGATAGCCTGCTCGGCATCCACCGGCTGATTGGCGCCAAGAACGACAGCCGTCGCCGAAAGCCTCAACAATCCACTGACCAGCACCCGCGCATCCGTCGCCGGATCGGCAAGACCTGCTGCGGCGAACCGCTGCCTTGCTTCGGCAATCAGGCTCCCGACGGTATCAGGACCGGCCTTTTCTGCTTCCTCGCTCACGACACTTCGCCAAGCTGGGCAAGCTGCCCCGCCTGATAGTCGGCGATCAACGCATCGACCATCTCGTCGATTTCGCCCACCATCATGCGATCAAGCTTGTAGAGGGTCAGGTTGATGCGGTGATCCGTCACCCGCCCCTGCGGAAAATTGTAGGTGCGGATACGTTCTGACCGGTCGCCGGAGCCGACCTGGCTCTTGCGGTCGGCCGAACGTTCGCTATCCGCCTTCTGCCGTTCCATGTCGTAAAGCCGCGAGCGCAGAACCTGCAGCGCCTTGGCGCGGTTCTGGTGCTGCGATTTTTCCGAGGAGGTCACGACCAGCCCCGTCGGAAGATGGGTGATACGAACGGCGGAATCGGTCGTATTGACGTGCTGGCCGCCTGCGCCGGACGCACGCATCGTATCGATGCGGATGTCTTCGGGCCGGATCTCGATGTCGATCTCCTCCGCCTCCGGCAGCACGGCAACCGTCGCGGCGGAGGTGTGGATGCGTCCGCTCGCCTCCGTCTCGGGAACGCGTTGCACCCGGTGCACGCCGGATTCGAACTTCAGCTTGGAGAACACGCCGCGTCCGGTGATCGTCGCGATGATTTCCTTGTAACCACCGGCTTCCCCCTCGCTGGAGGAGAGCACCTCGACCTTCCAGCCCTTGGAACTGGCGAAGCGCTCGTACATCCGGAAAAGATCGCCGGCGAAGAGAGCAGCTTCCGAGCCGCCCGTGCCGGCACGGATTTCGAGGATGGCGCTCCTCTCGTCCGCCGCATCCTTGGGCAGAAGCAGGATCTGGATATCCTTCTCCAGCGCCTCGATGCGCTCCTCGACCTCCGGCAGTTCCATTTCGGCTAGATCGCGCATGTCGCGGTCGGTGCCCTTGTCCGCCAGCATCGCCTTCAAACCCGCCACCTCGGAAAGCGCACCCTCATAATCGCGGATCTTGCGGACGACTGGCTGCAGTTCAGCATATTCGGAGGCGAGCTTCACATAGACATCAGCCGCTGGCCCTGCGGACATGCGTGCCTCTATCTCGCCGAAACGGCGTTCGAGTTCGCGCATTTTCTCGACAGGAAGCTTCGCCACCCTTCGTCACTCCACATTCATAAGGTCAGAGAGGAATATTGTGATCCGCTGCGAATTTTACGAGCAGGTCGCGCAGCGGCTGTTGCGAATGATGGTCATCCAGTGCAGGCTCCAGCAACTCCGACAGTTTGGAAATATCGAGCCCGAGCAGCATTGCCTTGATCGGGCCGATCGCCGTCGGCGACATCGAAATCGACCGGAAACCGAGCCCGAGCAGGGCCATTGCCGAAATTGGCTTGCCTGCCATCTCGCCGCAGAGCGTCACCGGCGTCTGGTACCGCTCGCTGGCCCGAACGATGTCTCTGAGGATCCTCAGGAATGGACGCCCGAGCACGTCGAAACGATCGGATACACGTGCATTGCCACGATCGACCGCCATCGAGAACTGGAACAGGTCGTTCGATCCCACCGAAACGAAGTCGACTTCCTCCATCAACTCGTCGAGCTGCCAGAGAAGCGCCGGAACTTCGAGCATCGCGCCGAACTGCAGCTTCTTGGGCAACAGGTGGCCGAACTTCGAGAGGTGCTGCACCTCTTTCTGCATGAGTTCGCGCACGGCCCGGATTTCCGCCACCTCCGTCACCATCGGCAGCATCATCTTGAGTTCAGCGCCTGCTGCAGCCTTGAGCAGCGCCCGCAACTGGGTGCGCAGGAGGCCGGGCCGGTCGAGAGACAGGCGGATCGCCCGCCAGCCGAGCGCCGGGTTTTCTTCTTCGTGGCCGCGGAAATAGGAAACCACCTTGTCGCCACCGATATCCAGCGTGCGGAAGGTGACCGGCCGACCACCCGCCTGTTTCAGGACGCTGCGATAGAAGCTTTCCTGCTCCTCGCCCTTCGGCATGGTGGAGGCGATCATGAACTGCAGTTCCGTGCGGAACAGGCCGATGCCTTCCGCGCCGGAATCGGCAAGCTGCGGCAGATCGACCAGAAGGCCGGCATTCATCTGCAGCTTGATACGCTTTCCGTCCCGGGTAACAGGTTCGATATCCCGCAAGGCGCGAAACTGTTCCTGCCGCCTCGCACGAAGCTTGACCTTTTCCTCATAGGCCTTCTGCAAATCGGCCATCGGGCGGATATGCACCTTGCCGTCGTCACCGTCGATGATGACGGGATCGCCGTTTTCGGCAAGCGCCACGGCACCCGCCGACTGCCCGACCACGGCAATGCCCATGGCGCGTGCGACGATAACGACGTGGCTGGTCACCGCGCCTTCTTCCAGCACCAGTCCGCGCAGGTTGGCGCGTGGGTAATCCAGCAGTTCCGCAGCGCCCATGGCACGCGCAAATATGATCGCGTCGGCCGGGAACCCGTCTGCCACGGTGCGCGGCGAGAAGCCGGTCAACTGGCGCAGGAGCCGGTTCGCCAGATCGTCGAAATCATGCATGCGCTCGCGGAGATAGGGGTCCGTCAGGCGGATCATCCGCGCCTTGGTGTCGCTCTGCACCTTCTCGACAGCCGCCTCGGCCGTCAGGCCATTGTGGATCGCCTCTTCCATGCGGCGCACCCAGCCCTGGTCATGCGCAAACATGCGGTAGGTCTCGAGCACCTCGCGATGCTCGCCTTCCATGGAAACCTCACGGCGGGACAGCATGTCGTCGATGGATAGCCTGAGGGAGCCGATCGCATCGGCGAGACGCCGGATTTCCTTTTCGCTGTCCTCATTGAGAAGATTGGTAACGACGATGCGCGGCTCGTGAAGCACGACATGACCAAGCCCGATGCCTTCGGAATAGCTGTCACCATCGATCGTGACGGCACGCGTGAGATCGAGTTCGAGACCCGGGCGGGTGATCTTTTTCAGTTCGCCGGTCGCGATCATCTCGGCCAGCACCATGGCGGTGGTTTCGAGCGCTTCAAGCTCGTCCTCCCGATAGTTGCGTTGCGCCTTGTTCTGAACGACGAGAACGCCCAAACTGCGGCCGGCGCGAAGAATCGGCACGCCGAGGAAGGAATGATAGATTTCCTCGCCCGTCTCCGGCAGATATCGGAAGGCGGGATGCGCCTGGGCATCTGACAGGTTGAGAGGTTGCGCCGAAGCGGCAATCGTACCGACGAGACCCTGCCCCATCTTGAGCTGTGCAAGGTGCACGGCCTGCTTGTTGAGACCTTCCGTCGCGTAAAGTTCGAGAACCCCGTCCGCTCTGAGCACGTAGACGGAACACACCTCCGCGACCATGTTGCTCGCGATCTGGCGAACGATCTGGTCAAGCCGCTCCTGCGGCTCCAGCGGTTCCGCCATAAGTTCGCGCAACCGCTTGAGGAGGACGCGTGGACCCGCGGAAAGGTCTCTCATCGCCGGCATGCTCCCGAATACATCGTTGGTCGGGCGTTCTCGCCGCCCGCGGGGTCAGACCGGCGAGGATGGCGATTCCGCTTTATGGAATCAATTCTTATCGAGGCCGTAGCAGGAATGCAAAGTCCGAACTGCGAGTTCGGCATAAGGACCGTCGATCAGGATGGAAATCTTGATCTCGGAGGTGGTGATGGCCTTGATGTTGATGCCCTTTTCGGCAAGCGACCGGAAAGCGGTGGCGGCAACGCCGGCATGGCTGCGCATACCGATGCCGATCACCGAAACCTTGACCAGTCCCTTTTCGCTCTGGGCGACGTCGAAGCCGATCTTCTCCTTGTTTTCGGAAAGCACGGCAAGCGCCTTGTCCACATCGCCGGAAGGCACGGTGAAGGTCATGTCGGTCTTCGAACCGTCTTCGGAGATGTTCTGAACGATCATGTCGACATTGATGTGCGCCTCGGCCAGCGGCCCGAAGATCGCAGCGGAAACGCCCGGACGGTCGGCGAGCCGACGCAGCGAGATCTGCGCTTCATCCTTGGCGTAGGCAATACCGGTGACGACTTCCTGTTCCACGATCTCATCCTCATCGCAAATCAACGTGCCGGGCGGGTTCAAAAGATCGCCCATGCCCGGCGCATCGGGATCTTCGAAGCTCGAGCGCACGAAAGTGCGCACCTTGTGGACCATGGCGAGCTCGACCGAGCGCACCTGCAGGACCTTTGCGCCGAGCGAGGCCATTTCGAGCATTTCCTCGAAAGCAACCTTCTTCAGGCGGCGAGCCTTCGGCTCGATGCGGGGGTCCGTGGTATAGACGCCATCGACGTCGGTGTAGATGTCGCAGCGGTCAGCCTTGACGGCTGCGGCAATCGCCACGGCCGAAGTGTCGGAGCCGCCGCGACCGAGCGTCGCGATGCGGTTGTCCGGGCCGATGCCCTGGAAACCGGCAACCACCGCCACCTGACCTTCACCCATGCGGCGAATGATGTCGGAGCCGTCGATTTCCTGAATGCGGGCCGCGCCATGGGCGTTGTCGGTCTTGATTGCGATCTGCCAACCCTGCCAGGAACGAGCGTTCACCCCGATCGACTGCAGCGCGATGGCCAGAAGGCCCGACGTCACCTGCTCGCCGGAAGCGACGATGGCGTCATATTCGCGAGCGTCATAAAACGGTGATGCAGCACCGGCAACTTTCGGCATGTTCTGCACCCAGTCGACGAGCTCGTTGGTCTTGCCGGACATGGCCGAGACGACGACCGCCACCTCGTGGCCGGCATCGACCTCGCGTTTGACATGTCGGGCAACGTTATAAATGCGTTCGAGATTGGCGACGGATGTTCCGCCGAATTTCATCACGATGCGTGCCATTGCCTTGACCGTATGCCCTTGCCATGCGCCGGAAGTCCGGCAAAAGATGTTGCGCCCCGAAAGGCTCTTGGTTGCGGGGCTTTTAGCGAATAAGCGAAGCTGGCGCAACGCCCATTTCGAACTGGACGGTACGCCCGCGGCGAACCTCTGGCGAACTTAGGAAGCCTTGCGGCGGCCGCCATAATTTGGCGCAAATTGCAGTGACAAGCATGCGACCCGCAGCCTGCGAACCGGATGAAGATGGTGGCAGCCGGTTCCAGGGACAACGCCACCGGCCGGAACGAGGACCCATGAGTTCGAGCGCAAGAGACGATAATACAGCCTTCGGACCGGACGAAACCGAGGATGCGCTCGACCGGCGCCACGGCCGGCTGGCCCGATATGCGAAGCCTCTGGCGGCGGTCCTGACGGTTTTTGTCTTCGCACTAGTCGGCTTCGCCATATACCGGTTGACCGAAGAGGTGAGTTACGACGACGTCGTCCGCGGGCTGGCCGCGACCAGCCCGTCCTCGATCCTTCTTGCCGTGTTCTTCACGGTTCTGAGCTTTGCCACGTTGTGCCTCTACGACTGGAATGCCCTGTCCTTCATTGGCAGGAAGCGTCCTCTCGGCGAAGTGGCCCTTACAGCTTTCAGCGCCTATGCCGTCGGCAACGTCGCAGGCTTTGGCGCGCTCTCGGGCGGCGCGATCCGTTATCGCGCCTATGCACGCGCAGGCCTTGCCCCGGACGAGATCGCCCGCATCATCGCTTTCGTGACGCTGTCGTTTTCGCTCGGCCTGACGATCATAACCGCGGTTGCCCTGATCCCCATGTCACCGGAAATAGCGCCGCTCGTCGGGCTCGATCCGGTCTGGCTGCAGACATTGGCTATTCTCATCCTTGCAGGATTGGGACTTGCCTTCGTGATCGCACGCATCGGCCGCAATTCGGCCTTTGGCTCCGTCTTCCGCTTCGTCGATTCCCGTACCCTGTCGCGTCAATTCCTTGTCACCGTCGTCGACATCGCCTTCTCGGCCTCGGTGGTCTATGCATTGCTGCCGGTCGGCGCAGCCATTTCCTGGCCCGCCTTCTTCGCCATCTACGCCGTCGCCATCGGTCTCGGCATTGTCAGCCATGTGCCGGCCGGCATCGGCGTCTTCGAAACCGTGATGGTTGCGGCGCTCGGCGGCCAGGTCGGCACCGACCAGATCCTCGCGGCTCTCATTGCCTACCGGCTGATCTACTATGTACTGCCGCTGCTGATCGCCATCGTTCTTGTCACCATCACGGAACTGCGTCATGTCGCCGACAAGCAACTTCCCGCCGGCATGGTGCGCACCGCCTCCAGGATCGCTCCCCTGCTTTTGGCTACGCTGACCTTCATTCTGGGGGCCATGCTGATCGTGTCGAGCGTCACGCCAACACCAAGCGACAACCTCGAATTCCTCGCCGGTTTCCTGCCGCTCCCGATCGTGGAAGGAGCGCATTTCCTTGCAAGCCTCACCGGCCTCCTGCTGGTCATCGCAGCACGCGGTCTGTCCCAACGCCTCGATGGAGCCTGGTGGACGACCCTCATTGCAGCCGGCGCGGCGCTGGTGCTTTCTCTCCTGAAGGCCGTGGCGATCGTCGAGGCATCCATGCTCGCCGTTCTGATCTTAGGCCTTTTAGCCAGCCGCCGGCTGTTTGTAAGGCCCGCGTCGCTCTTCCGTCAGGCGCTGACGTCTTCATGGCTGCTGGCCATTGCAGTACTCTGCATCGGCGCCGTGGTGGTCATGCTGTTCGTCTATCGCGATGTCGAATACAGCCATAATCTCTGGTGGCAGTTCGAATTCGAGGCGGATGCACCCCGCTCGTTGCGCGCCATGCTGGGTCTTGCGATCCTGTCTTCCACCCTTGCCCTTTTCGGCCTTCTGCGACCCGCCTCCCTGCCGGTTGCGCCATCGGACCCGGACGCCATTGCGAAGGCCATCGCCATCGTCGCCACACAGGATATCGCAGACGCCAATCTGGTGCGCACCGGCGACAAGGCGGTGATGTTCTCGCCCGACGGTGACGCCTTCATCATGTATGGCAAGCAGGGACGCTCCTTCATCGCCTTTCTCGATCCTGTCGGGCCGCGCAAGGCCCGTGCGGAACTTGTGTGGCAATTCGTGGAAACGGCGCGCGCTGCCGGCTGCCGCGCCGTATTCTATCAGGCTTCCCCTGCTCTCCTGCCCGCCATCGCCGATGCCGGCATGCAGGCCTTCAAGCTCGGAGAAAGCGCACTCGTCGATCTAGAACGCTTCGACCTCAAGGGCGGACGCTGGGCAACATTGCGCCAGACGGCAACGCGCGCCGAACGCGACGGCCTGAGCTTCGAGATTGTTCCGGTCGAACAGGTGCCTACAATTCTGGAAGATCTGCGCGCGGTATCCGACGCCTGGCTCGACGAGCATAACGCCAAGGAAAAGGGCTTTTCACTTGGCACCTTCACCGACGAATACATGCTGGCGCAGCCGGTCGCGCTGCTACGTTTCGAAGGACGGATCGTCGCCTTCGCCAACATGCTGCTGACCGACACCAAGGAAGAAGCATCCATCGACCTCATGCGCTTTTCCCCCGATGCGCCGAAGGGCGCGATGGATCTTCTTTTCGTAAAGCTGCTCACCGAGTTGAGGAACGAGGGTTACAGGCATTTCAACCTCGGCATGGCGCCGCTGGCCGGCCTTTCGCGGCGCGAGGTGGCGCCCGCCTGGGATCGCATCGCCAACACATTCTTCGAACACGGCGAGCGCTACTACAATTTCAAGGGGCTGCGTGCCTTCAAGTCGAAGTTCCATCCCGAGTGGCAACCGCGCTATCTTGCGGTATCCGGCGGCCTCAACCCGATCATCGCATTGCTCGATGCGACCCTGCTGATCGGCGGCGGATTGAAAGGCGTGGTGAAGAGATGAAGACGATGCTGATGAAGACCGCCTCCGCGCTCCTGGCTGCGGCAACCCTTTCCGCGCCGGTTTTCGCGGACGATGCAAAGTTCGATACCGGAATGATACCCGCGCCGCTCATCCTGATGCCGGAAGACACCCCGCAAGCGGTCATCTTTCTCCTATCGGACGCTTCCGGCTGGCAGGACCAGGACCAGAAGGAGGCCGAACGACTGAGCGGTAACGGTGTGATCGTCGTCGGCATCGACACGCCGAGATATCTCGCGTCGCTCGCCAAGGACACCGACGACTGTATCTACACGGTTTCGGACATCGAATCGCTCAGCCATCAGGTTCAACGCGAGGCAGGCAACGCTTCCGTCTTGCAGCCGATTGTCGCCGGTCGCGGACTCGGCGGCACCATGGCGCTGGCCATCCTCGCGCAGACGCCGCAGGCCACCATCGGACAGACCCTAGCCGTCGATCCCGAGGCCAGTATCCCCCTCATCAAGGAACTCTGCACACCGGCCGACAAGACGGCGCAGGGCGACCATATGATCTACGGCCTGACGGACGGCGAACTGCCGGACCCGGCGACCGTGATATTCACCCCGGCAGCCCCCTCCGATGGACGCGACCATGTGAGCGCGTTGGTGAGCAAACACCCTGACATCGATGTGAGAGATGGCAAGGACGATGCCATCACGGCGTTGAGCGCCACGCTGGACGAACTCATCGCCGCCGAGAGCCAAACCGAATCGCCGCTCGGCCTGCCGCTCTCGATCCTTGATGCCACGCCGGCACGCGATACCATGGCCATCATCTATTCCGGCGACGGCGGCTGGCGCGACATCGATAGCGAGATCGCGGGCTTTCTGCAGAAAGGCGGCGTTCCGGTCGTTGGCGTCGATTCGCTACGCTATTTCTGGTCGGCGCGCACCGCTGTCGAAACATCCGCCGATCTCGAACGCATCATTCACGCCTACAAAAAGCGCTGGAACGTCCGTCATGTTCTCCTGATCGGCTATTCCTTCGGAGCGGACATCCTGCCCGCAAGCTACAACGGCCTCAGCGACAAGGCGAAGAGCAGCATCATCCAGCTAAGCCTGCTCGGACTTTCCCACGAGATCGACTGGGAAATCTCCGTATCCGGCTGGCTTGGCGCCAGCGGCGGCTCGGGAGCCGGCGATCCGGTGGATGACATCCGCAAGATCGATCCAAAGATCGTTCAGTGCCTTTACGGCGCAGACGACGATGAAGATGCCTGCCCGGCTCTCCAGGGAACCCCCGTCGAGGTTATCCGGCTGGAAGGCGGTCATCATTTCGATGGCGATTACGAGGCCTTGACGAAACTGATCGTCGATGGGCTCGCGCGGCGCCTCGGAGGTTGAAGGCCTTCCCCATTCGCTCTCAAAGGTTCGGCCTCTGGGATTGTAGCCGGACGGCCATGCTCAGGTTCCTGGGGCCGTTATTAAGGAACTCGAAGAGCATGCGATGCCTGTTCTCCCGCAACCTGCCGGCCGATGCCGCGTATAAACCTTCCGCACCACGCGCGCTGCGCTGACAGCGCATGTACAAAAATGGCGGCCTTGCGGCCGCCATCTGGATAGTTTTTCGGAAACTGATATCAATCGCTGCCTTCACGCCCACATTCCGACGAGCCGGGGATGACGCATCTGTTGCGCCTCACTCCACCCTGCTCGCGTGGCGGACGAGGCTCCTCGGCGCGAGGCGGCTGATTGTCGCGCGCGCCGTCATGCCGCGCCGGTGGCGGGCGATTCCGGTTCTCTTCCTCCCGCCGCGGCGGCCGATTCCAGTTGTTGTCATCATTCCTGTCATAACGCGGTGGCGGACGATCCCAGCGATCAGCGTTGTAATCGGGGTCGTAGCGCGGCGGACGAGGGCGGTTCCAGTCGCCGTCGTCATAACGCGGCGGACGAGGACGATAATCGTCGCGCCACCGGTCACGATCACGATAAAAGTCGCGACTGCGATAGTAACGGTCCCAATAGTTGTCTATCGAGAAGGTGATAATCGGAATACCGAGCGGACGATAGTATTCCGGACCGACATAAACCCGTCGCTGCGAGTAGAGCGCCTGCAGATAGGTACCTGATACCCAGCCCCGGTATCCGGCATAGGAAACGTCGCACCAGTTGGCGGTCTGCATGCAGCCCTTGATATCCACGCGGGCGCCGTAGGGGATAACGATGACGGCCGGATAGCGCGTGCTTGGGCCGGACCGCATGTTCACATTGGCGGTAGAATAGGCGGGCGCCGCCTCCGCGACTGCCGGTATGACGATTGCCGCCAGCAGTCCAGCCGCCAGAATTGACAGTTTTTTCATTCAGGTGACTCCTCGGGTCCCCTTTTCGGGGCTTTTATTTCCTGACGCATCAACGCTCGGACAGTCCACCATGTTCCGCCTTTTCGGCGGCATTGCGGCAAATTGCTCGTGCCTTCAGCCAGCTGCAACTTATGCGGCACCAGTGCCTTTCGGCCCAATAATGCGTCGCAGTACTGATCTAGAAAATCCCGCATGAATGAATCTTGAACGACGCCCCATGACGTTCGCGTTTCCGGCAGATGAGTTCACGGCCCTTGACTTTGGCACCCGATCGTCCGACTTGAACTGCCAGAAGACTGAGGGAGATCCGGTTCATGAACGCTGAGGCCCGCACCACCATCGACCAGTCGGAAGTCGACCGCTTTTCCGCCATGGCGGCGGAATGGTGGGATCCGACCGGCAAGTTCAAGCCGCTGCACAAGATCAATCCGGTACGCCTCGCATATATTCGCGACCAGGTGTCCGCCCATTTTGGTCGCGACCCGAAGGGGCACCGTCCGCTGGAAGGCCTGCGCATCCTCGATATCGGCTGCGGCGGCGGCTTGCTTTCGGAGCCCGTCGCCCGCATGGGCGGCGATGTGCTCGGCGCCGACGCCTCGGAGAAGAACATCAAGATCGCCATGACTCATGCCGGCCAGACCGGCGTCACCGTCGATTACCGGGCAGTGACGGCGGAAGCACTGGCCGAAGCCGGCGAGACATTCGACGTCGTCCTGAACATGGAAGTCGTCGAGCATGTCGCCGATGTCGATTTCTTCCTGACGACCTGTGCCTCCATGGTTCGCCCCGGTGGCCTGATGCTGGTCTCCACCATCAATCGCACCTTCAAGGCTGCCGCCCTTGCCATCGTCGGCGCAGAATATGTGCTGCAGTGGCTCCCGCGCGGCACCCACCAATACGAAAAGCTGGTGCGGCCCGAAGAGATCGAGGCGCCGGTGTCGAAAAGCGGCATGCAGGTGGTGGAAATGAAGGGCGTATTCTTCAACCCGCTCCAGAACCAGTGGAACCTCTCCTCCGACATCGATGTCAACTACATGGTGCTGACCCGCCGTCCGGCCGAGCCTGCGCCATCCGAGGCCACGAAATGACCACGCCTGGCGACATTCTCGCCTTCTGGACCGCGGCTGGACCGGAGAAATGGTTCGCCAAGGATGATGCATTCGATGCCTTCATCCAGAGCGATTACTTGGCCCCACATTTCGCCGCTTCACGCGGCGAATATGTCGCATGGGAAGAAACGGCGGAAGGAGCGCTTGCCCTCCTGATTCTGCTCGACCAGTTTCCCCGTAACCTGTTTCGCAGCAGCGGCCATGCCTTTGCAACCGATGGGCTCGCCCGCGCCGTCGCCCGCCGGGCGCTGGATCGGGGGTTCGGCGAAATCGTCGATCAATCGCTGGCTATCTTTTTCTATTTGCCCTTCGAACATTCCGAGGATCCGGCGGACCAGGAACTCAGCGTCTCGTTGTTCACCCAGCATTTCGAACTGACAAACGATCAACTGGTCATGAACTACGCGTTGGAGCACAGGGATATCATCGCCCACTTCGGCCGATTTCCCCATCGCAACGCCGCTCTCGGCAGAGAGACGACGCCTGAGGAACAGGCCTATCTAAACGATGGTGGCTTCAAGGGCTGATTGAAAAAACAGTGCGTCCGAAGAGGGCCGTCACGCTTCAGTTCGTATCGTCCGGCAGCATCGGTAGTGGTGCAATCTCGATTCCCTCATCGATCAAGGAGTTCACCTCGTTCAACGAAGCCTGCCCAATGATGCCGCGAGCCTCGGTTTCCCCGTAATGGATCTTCCGGGCTTCCTCTGGGAAGCGCTCGCCGACATCCTCGCTGTTGGCGCGAATGGAGGCGATGATCTCCTTGAGCTTGGCCGCCGCCTCTTTCTGTGCCTCGTTGACCGCCAGGGCGCCAATCTTCTCCTTGTGCCGCGCGGTCGATATCGAAGGCGCCATCAGCACCTTCGATATGTCGAGCGAACCGCAGACAGGGCAAGCCAGGAACCCGCTTGCCTTCTGGCGGTCAAAGTCAGCGCTCTCCGAGAACCAGCCCTCGAAGTCGTGCGCATTCTCGCAGATGAGAGAGTAGCGGATCAAACGGTCACGCCCCCTTTCGCCAGCAGCGGAGCGACAATGTCGACTTCGAAGTCGCGGGCGTTCTTGAGATTGGGGATCTTCGCCCGGGCAGCCTTCACCGCACCGGTATCGATATCGGCAATCACGACGGCCTCGCCTGTTCCGCCGGCCGAGGCCAGCACCTTGCCCCATGGATCGACGATCATCGAATGGCCAAAGGTCTCGCGACCGTCCTCATGCACCCCGGCCTGAGCGGCGGAAATCACGAACGCGCCGTTCTCGATGGCCCGGGCCCGAAGTAGCACTTCCCAGTGTGCCTCGCCCGTCTGCCGGGTGAAGGCGGCCGGGGTCGTCAGGATTTCGGCTCCGGCCAAGGCCTCCGCCCGGAAGAGCTGCGGAAAGCGCACGTCGTAGCAGACGCCGAATCCAAGCCTTGCGAACGGAAGATCCGCTACCACGGCGCGCGAACCCGGCCGATAGACGGCGCTTTCGCGCCAGCTCTCGCCGTTGTCGAGATCGACGTCGAACATGTGAATCTTGTCGTAACTGGTGATCTTGCGGCCATCCGGACCGAACAGGAAGGCGCGGTTGGCAATCTTCCCATCGGCAAGCAGGATCGCGGTCGAACCGATATGCAAATGGATCGAAAGCTCGCGGGCAAGTTCTGAAGCGGCCCTGACGACGATGTCAGTGTCCTCGTCGCGCAGGATGGCCTGCAACCCCTTGCGGTCCTTCTGGATTGCTCCAGTCATCTCCGGCGTCTGTACATAGACGGCACCGTGAGCGGCAGCTTCGCGCACGAGCCGAACCATCGAGGCGACATTCTTTTCCGGGTCGACACCCGAGCACATCTGGACGGCAGCAACCTTGAAACTCATGTCAATATTCCTCAGTTGGCGAGCAGCGGATCGAGCTTGCCGTCCCGATCCAGCGCGTAAAGATCGTCGCAGCCGCCGACATGAACGTCACCGACGAAAATCTGCGGGAATGTCATCCGGCCATTGGAGCGGGAAATCATTTCCTGCCGAAGCTCCGGCTTGTCCGTCGCGTCATGCTCGAGATAGGCGACGCCCTTGGACTCCAGCAGGCTTTTCGCACGGGCGCAATAGCCACAGAACTGTCGCGTGTAGATGGTCACCGATGCCATGGAATACTCCGGTCAGGTAAGCGTGATGAAAGGAGACGGGGCCGTCCCGATCACGCTCATATAGGACCGGACAATGCCCTTGCAAAGGTTAAAACTGTGACATTGGTAGCCCCCGCTTTCTTGAGCGCTCGCGTTGCCGAACTCACCGTCGCACCTGTCGTATAGACGTCATCGACCAGCACGATACGCCGCCCGAACACGGCGGGGGACAACTGTTCCGGCACGATGAAGGCTCCCCGAACGTTGAGTTCGCGGGCATTGGCTGTCAACCCGACCTGTTGGCTGGTACGCTTCCGTCTCACAAGCGCCTGCGGCTCGAACCGCCGACCGGAAAGCCGCGCCACGTGCCGTGCCAGTTCCGCCGACTGATTGAACATGCGGCTGAACAGCCGGCTGCGATGAAGCGGAACGGAGACCACGCAATCGCAGGAGGAAAGGGCTTCTCCTCCGGCCCTCACCATCCACCCAGCCATCATCGGCGCGAGGTCTGTCCGGTCGCGATATTTGAGGGCGTGCACGAGATAGCGGGCGATGCCGTCATGCACGGCAACCGAGCGCAGACGATCGAATGCCGGCGGATTGGCAATCGCCTCGGCCGACACCATGCCCGCGCCCGGATCATGCCCGAACGGCGTGCCGAGCACCTCGCAGAACGGCCGTTCGATGAGCCGAAGCTCCGACCAGCAGGAAGGACATAGCGCGCCATGCCGCCCCGTACGCACATGACAGTGGGCGCAGCCGGGAGGAAAGACGGTATCACGCAAGCCGCCCGCCACACGCAATGGCAGATCGACGATGACCGACCTGATGACCGACATGGAATTTTGCTCTATGCGACCCGACATAAGGTTGACATTAGGCGCTTGCCGGCGCCTTTGCCAGACCGTGAATTTCAAGAGGATGTCTTCTGATGGAAAGGCTTTTCGACGATCGGCTGATTGCCGCCAACCGCAGGCGTGCGCTGTCGGCCATGACCGAGGGCGCCGATTTCCTGCTGGAGATCGCCGCAGGCGAAATCGCCGATAGACTTTCGCTGGTCGAGCGCCGCTTCGAAGATGCCGTCGAACTGCATGGCGCCACAGGTCTCACCGCACGCGCCGCCCTTGCCACCGGCAAGATCGACCGGCTGGAACGCATCGAGGTTGCACCGGACCTTACCTCCGGCGCAGAGAGCGTCCGCGAAGCAGCATGGGAAACGGTGCCGCTGGAACCCCAGTCGGTCAATCTAGTGCTCTCTCCGCTATCGCTGCACCTCACCAATGACACGCCCGGCGTGCTCGTGCAGATCCGCCGCGCCCTGAAGCCCGACGGCCTGTTCCTCGCGGCAATTCCCGGCGCCGGCACGCTTGCCGAACTGCGCGACGTACTGCTCGCGGCAGAGGCGGAACTCTATGGCGGCGCAAGCCCGCGCGTCATACCCTTTGCGGATATTCGCGACATTGGAGGGCTGCTGCAGCGCACCGGTTTCGCCCTGCCCGTCATCGACGAAGAGAGTTACACAGTCCGCTATGATTCGATCTTCCCGCTCATGCGAGACTTGAAGGCCATGGGTATGACCAATCCGCTGCTCGGGCGCAGCAAAAAGCCGGTAAACAGGGCGTTTTTCATGAGAGCAGCCGAGCTTTATGCGGAGCGCTATTCAGACCCGGACGGGCGTATCCGCGCCACCTTCTCCATCATTTATGTCTCGGGATGGGCTGCGCATGAAAGCCAGCAGAAGCCGCTGAAGCCGGGATCCGCGAAAATGCGCCTCGCCGACGCGCTCGATCCGAACCGCAAGCCTACGGAATGAGGAACCGGCTCAGTTGCCGGTACCGGTCACGTTCGTTTCGATCGTGCCGAACATGTTCTGAAGCGCACCGCTGAACGCGCCGAAACCACCGATCAACGCAGCTCCCATGATTGCCGCCAGCAAGCCGTATTCGATAGCGGTCGCGCCCTGTCGGTCTGCAAGGAATTTCCGGACGAGATGCATTTCGTTTCCCGCGAGTGATGACCGAACGGCCGAGAAATTATGACTTGTCTGAAATATTGAATCAGCACCCGTCGGCGCCATAGCCGTCGACGATGCAAACCGATCCCGGTGTTTTCTGAAGAACGCTGCGACGGATCGTGTAACGCTTGCCGTTATCCGAGCGGTTGATCGACCCTGTGCTGAGCATGTCGTACTCGTCCGGCTGGAAAGCGAGGCTCTTTCGCTCCGTCTTTCCGGCAAGCATCGGCGTCAGGACAAGCGACAGGGCAATCACCGCCGTGCCAAACAGCAAGGCGATGTTCAAAACTCCAGTCTTTCCCGACTTTTGCGAAGACCGCTCTCTCGACCGGACGGTCTTCCAGAAATCCTCGTTTACCATGACACGCTCCACGCACGCTCTAACGCATGAACAGAAGCGAGCTTTGCCTGATGGTGATAAACTTTGGGTTAAGAACGTCCTTAAAACGTCCTTAAACTGTAGGATATCCTAAAGCAGATCCTGGAGGAAGGGAATGAGCGGCTCGTCAGCCGGCGGCATGGGGTAATCGCGCAGTGCCTGGGGACGAACCCACTTGATCGCCTGCCCTTCCTTGCCATGGGCAATGCCCTCGTAACGACGGCAGACGAAGAGCGGCATCAGCAGATGGAATGTCTCGTAGGTATGGCTGGCGAATGTCAGCGGCGCGAGGCACGCCACCTTGGTCGTAATGCCGATTTCTTCTTCCATCTCGCGGATCAGCGTCTCCTCGGGGGTCTCACCCGGCTCGACCTTGCCACCCGGAAATTCCCAAAGGCCTGCCAGCGACTTGCCCTCCGGCCTCTGGGCCAGAAGGATGCGGCCGTCGCTGTCGATCAGCGCGCAGGCCGCAACGAGAAGGATCGGCTTTTTCCCGTCGCTCATGCGTCTTTCCCCTTGCGCCAGTAGTGGTAGCGATAGGCTTCCTTAAAGCCGAGCTTGCGGTAAAGGGCGAGCGCGGGCTCGTTATCCGCAACGACCTGCAGCCAGGCACGCCGGGCACCCCGCATGCGGGCCCAACGCAAAGCCGCGGTCAGCACCTCAAGGCCAAGCCCCTTGCGCCGCTGGTCGTCCGCAACAGCAAGCGACATGATGCCGGCAAGATCGTTGTCCTGGACGCACAGCGTTGTCGCGACCGGCCCACGTTCGGCTGTCTCGATAACGAAGAGGCCGGTCGGCGGCTTGATCGCGCCGATGATTTCTGCAAGAGCCGGCTTCAGCGCAGCGTCCTCGGCCTGCAGCTCGAGGCTTGCATCGACATAGCGACCGACATCATGTGTCGGGAGATGATCGAGCGTATCCGGCAACACGATCTCCGAGAGATCGCAGGTCATCGTGACCACGTCCTCGAAGCACTCCCAGCCTTCCGTCTCCAGATGATTGATGAGCTGCTTGGGTGCCAGCGGGGTCTGGCGAACGATCAGCGGGCGACCGTAGGAAGCGAACTTCCGCCCGGCCTTCTCCAGCCGGATCGCGATGTCGCGACTGTCGGAGGGATCGAGCGCGACGATGCAGTTCAGCCGCTTGGACGGATGTCCGCCGGTGAGCCGGATCTGCCAGCTGCCGTCATATTGCACATTTGCCGCCGGCCAGGCCCGGAAGCCCACGGCTTCCAGCCGACGCACCAGCGGCAGATTGTCTTCAAAGGGTACAGCGAGCATTCTGGTCGTCAGCTCCGGTAGTCGCCGTTGATCGCAACATATTCCTTGGTGAGATCGCAGGTCCACACAGTCGCGCGGCCATCGCCGAGGCCGATATCGACCTTTACCGGAATGTCCTGCTCCTTCATAACGGCCGTGGTCGCAGCTTCCGAATAGGCCGGATCCCGCTCGCCGTTGACGGCAACGCGGATGTCGCCGAACCAGATCGCCAGACGGTCGCGATCAGCCATTTCGCCGGACTTGCCAACGGCCATGACGATACGACCCCAATTGGCATCCTCGCCCGCAACAGCCGTTTTGACCAGCGGTGAATTGGCGATGGAAAGGGCAATCTTCTTGGCGGCCTGATCCGACTCGGCGCCGACGACAGTCACTTCAACCATCTTGCGAGCGCCCTCGCCGTCACGCACCACCTGGAGGGCAAGGTCCTTCAGAAGATCGTTCAAGGCGGACGTGAACCCGGACAGCGCCGGATCCTCAGCGGATTCGACCTTCTTCTGGCCGTCTGCGGCAGCGGCCCCGGTTGCAAACAGCAGAAGCGTGTCCGAGGTCGAGGTGTCGCTGTCGACCGTCACCGAATTGAAGGTCGGCTCGACGCCGGCGGAAAGAAGCGCCTGCAGTGCCGGGGCCGCGATATCGGCATCCGTCACCACGAAGGACAGCATAGTCGCCATGTCGGGCGCGATCATGCCGGCGCCCTTGGCGATGCCGTTGATCGTCACCTTGACGCCGCCGATCTCGGCAGAGCGGGTGGCGACCTTCGGATAGGTATCGGTGGTCATGATGGCCTTGGCGGCTTCCAGCCAGAAATCGCCGGTGGCACCCTTTGCCATGTCACCCAGAACGCCGGCGAATTTCGTCGCATCGAGCGGCTCGCCGATCACACCGGTCGAAGCGAGATAGATCTCGTTCTCAGCGCAACCAAGGGCAGCTGCTGCCGACTTCGCGGTCAGTTCCGTCGCCGTCCGTCCCTTGACGCCCGTGAAGGCGTTCGCATTGCCGGAATTGACAACGACGCCGCGCGCCACGCCGTGACCGAGGTTGGAGCGGCAGAAATCGACCGGAGCGGAAGGGCACTTCGACTTCGTGAACACGCCGGCGACAGTCGCCGGACGCTCGAAGGACATCAGCAGGACGTCGGTGCGGTTCTTATACTTGATGCCTGCCGCCGCGGTCGACATGGACACGCCGCGGATCACCGGCATTTCGGCATAGGATTTCGGAGCGAGGGGAGAAACGGTTTCAGACATCGATACCACCTGTAACAGGAAGGCCCGCAAGATGCGGGCCCAAGGATTGAACGGAAGCAGCGATTACTGCTGCGGCTGCTCTTCCTGCTGCTTGTTCACGTCCTCGTAGCCCTTGCGCAGGGCTTCATCGACGATTTCGACCTTCTTTTCGGCCTTAGCCTTTTCGATGATCTCAAGGTACTTGTCACGCATGACGAGCTGACGGACCTGCGGGCCGACTTCTTCCAGGGTCGGAGGAGCGGCTTCGCGCTTGTCCTCGACCTTGATCACGTGGTAGCCGAACTGCGTCTTGATCGGGGTCTTGGAATAGGTGCCCTTCTCCATGGCGAAGGCGGCTTCCTCGAATTCCGGAACCATGCGGCCCTTGGTGAAGTAACCGAGGTCGCCACCTTCCGACTTGTTCGGGTCGGTCGACTTTTCCTTGGCGAGTTCGACGAAGTCCTTGCCGGCGTCGAGCTGCTTGATGATGTCCTTGGCCTCTTCCTCGGTCTTGACGAGGATATGACGGGCGCGAACCTCTTCCTGCTTTGGCAGGGCAGCGATTTCCTTCTCGTAGCGCGCCTTGACCTCGGCATCGGTGACGGCGTCGACGACATGCTTCTTGAAGTAGAGGTTGTGCAGTTCCCGATCAGCGATATAGGCCATGCGACGCTGGTATTCCGGATCGTCCTTCAGGCCCTCGCCAACAGCAGTACCTGCGAGCAACTTGACGTCGATGGCGCCGGAAAGCGCTGCGACCTTCTTCTGCTCGTCAGGAAGCTGGGAAAGCTGCGGATCGAGGTTGGCAACGGCAAGGTCGAGTTCCGACTGGGTAATGGTGAGATCGCCGACCTTGGCGACGACAGCGTCTTCGGCCAGAACCTGGTTCTGGAGCCCGATCAGAGCGACGCAGGCGGCAAGGGCGAGTTTATGAAAGCGAAGCATGTGAAACCTTTCGGATGGGGAACCGTTTCTTGACCGTTCGAATCGGGCGAAAAATTGTCCAAAGCACGGTAGACCAAGCGTTTGCGGCCAAGCTGCGCCGTTGACATCATTCGACCCCCCTCTTATCTGTCACGCAACCGCGCGTCCAGAGCCGTTTCCGGGCCTCCCGTGCCTGCGTGCCGAATTTCGGCCGGCGACCAGGATACGCAACGAATATGACGAAGGTCAGAAAGGACCATCGAATGGTCAGTCTCGGTGGGCTCGCCCGCAAATTCTTCGGATCGGCCAATGAGCGCCGCGTTCGCTCTTATCAGCCGAAGGTGGCGGCTATTGCCGCGCTCGAAGACCAGATGAAAGCGCTCTCCGACGAGGCGCTGTCCGGCAAGACCCGGGAATTCCGCAAGATGCTCGCCGACGGCAAGACGCTCGACGACATTCTGGTACCGGCCTTTGCCGTCGCCCGAGAGGCCTCTCGCCGCGCGCTCGGCATGCGCCCCTTTGACGTACAGCTCATCGGCGCGATGATCCTGAACGACAATGCCATCGCCGAAATGAAGACCGGTGAAGGCAAGACGCTCGTGGCAACGCTGGCCGTCTACCTCAACGCGCTCGCCGGCAGGGGCGTCCACGTCGTCACCGTCAACGACTACCTCGCCAAGCGCGACGCCACGACGATGAGCAAGCTATACAGCTTCCTTGGGCTGACCACCGGCGTCATCGTCCACGGCCTGACCGACGAGGAGCGCCGCACGGCCTACCTCTGCGACATCACCTACGCGACCAACAACGAACTCGGCTTCGATTATCTCCGCGACAACATGAAGTACGAGCGCAACCAGATGGTTCAGCGCGACCATGCCTTCGCGATTGTCGACGAAGTGGACTCCATTCTGGTCGACGAAGCCCGTACTCCGCTGATCATCTCCGGGCCGCTGGACGACCGCTCGGACCTCTACAACACGATCGACGCCTTCATTCCGATGCTTTCGGATGAAGACTACGAAATCGATGAAAAGCAGCGCTCGGCCAACTTCTCCGAAGTTGGCACCGAGAAGCTCGAGAATCTGCTCCGTCAGGCGGGCTTGCTGAAGGGCGAGTCACTCTACGATGTCGAGAACGTCTCGATCGTCCACCACATCAACAACGCTCTGAAGGCCCACAAACTCTTCCAGCGCGACAAGGACTACATCGTCCGCAACGACGAAATCGTCATCATCGACGAATTTACCGGCCGCATGATGCCGGGCCGCCGTTACTCGGAAGGCCAGCATCAGGCGCTTGAAGCCAAGGAAAAGGTGCAGATCCAGCCCGAGAACCAGACGCTCGCCTCGATCACCTTCCAGAACTATTTCCGCATGTACGACAAGCTGGCCGGCATGACCGGTACGGCAGCGACCGAAGCGGAGGAATTCGCGAACATCTACGGTCTTGATGTCATCGAGGTTCCCACCAACCTCCCGATCCAGCGTATAGACGAGGATGACGAGGTCTACCGGACCTTCGAGGAAAAGTTCACGGCGATCATCGCCGAGATCAAGGCCGCGCACGAGCGCAAGCAGCCGGTTCTGGTCGGCACGACCTCCATCGAGAAGTCCGAGCTTCTGGCCAACCTCCTGAAGAAATCCGGCTTCGACAAGTTCCAGGTGCTGAATGCCCGCTACCACGAGCAGGAAGCCTACATCGTCTCGCAGGCCGGCGTACCGGGCGCCGTGACCATCGCCACCAACATGGCAGGCCGCGGCACCGACATCCAGCTCGGCGGCAATATCGACATGCGCCTCGAGCGCGAGCTGGAAGGTATGGAGCCCGGCCCTGAGCTTGACGCCAAGGAACAGGCCATCCGCGAGGAAGTGAAGAAGCTCAAGGCGGAGGCGCTTGCCGCCGGCGGCCTTTACGTCATCGCAACCGAACGCCACGAGAGCCGGCGCATCGACAACCAGCTTCGCGGCCGTTCCGGCCGTCAGGGTGACCCGGGTCGCTCGAAGTTCTACCTGTCGCTTCAGGACGACCTGATGCGCATCTTCGGCTCCGACCGCATGGACTCGATGCTGCAGAAGCTTGGCCTCAAGGATGGCGAGGCAATCGTCCATCCCTGGATCAACAAGGCTCTGGAACGCGCCCAGAAGAAGGTCGAAGCCCGCAACTTTGACATCCGCAAGAACCTGCTCAAGTATGACGACGTGCTGAACGACCAGCGCAAGGTTATCTTCGAGCAGCGCATCGAACTGATGGACGCGACCGACGTCTCCAGCACGATCGCCGACATGCGCCACGAGGTCATCGAGACCATGGTGCGCGTCCACATTCCCGAGCGCGCCTATGCCGAGCAGTGGGATGTCACAGGGCTTAAGGAGAAGGTCGCAACGACCCTCAACCTCGACCTGCCAATCGAGCAATGGGCGACGGAAGAAGGCATTGCAGAAGACGACATCGTCACCCGGATCACCGAGGCCGCCGACAAGGCCGCGGCCGAGAAGGCTGAACGCTTCGGCCCCGAGATCACGGCCTATGTCGAACGCTCGATCGTGCTTCAGACCATCGACAATCTCTGGCGCGAGCACATCGTCAATCTGGACCATCTGCGCTCCGTCGTCGGTTTCCGCGGCTACGCCCAGCGCGACCCGCTGCAGGAATACAAGGCTGAAGCCTTCGAACTCTTCCAGGCCCTGCTCGCCAACCTGCGCGACGCAGTAACCATGCAGATGTCGCGCGTCGAGATCGTGCGCGAAGCTCCGCCGGCGCCGACCCTGCCGGTCATGGAAGGGCACCACGTCGATGCAAGCACCGGCGAGGACGATTTCGACGAAGGCGCGGCAAACTACGTCGCACCGGAGGACCGCAACCCGCAGGACCCCGCCACCTGGGGCCGCGTCGGCCGCAACGAGCCTTGCCCCTGCGGTTCCGGCAAGAAATATAAGCATTGCCACGGCACATTCGAAAACGCCTGAACGGGCAACGAGGCAAAATGACAGTCAAGGCGGCCTTCCGGCCGCCTTTTCTTTTTAAAGGCGGGCGAAAAAGACCGCAGCCACCTGAAAAGACATTGGAATTTACTCACTCCCGTGAAGGACGGAGTGCATCATGCCCTGTTGACACAAGGAAACTGACGAACAACGGCAAACCGTTTCTTAACTCTGATCTGACAACAGTGCGGCATTGTTGTTTTGCGTTTTCAATAGGCCGTGCGTGTCGATAATGGCGGTTGTCCAGACAGCGGAGAAGATACTGCCGACCGGCCTGCATCCGGCGATGCACAAGCTTGTCGCCGCCTTCACGGGAGCGGATGAAATCGCCCGCGCCCAGCGCATGGCGCTCGTAGCCTTCACCATACGGGTGGTCTCCGCGGCTATCGCCTTCGTTTCCCAGATTATCCAGGCCCGAATGATGGGCGAATTCGAATACGGCATCTTCGTCTTCGTATGGGTGCTGGTCGTGCTGTTCGGCAACCTCTCCTGCCTCGGCTTCCACACGACGGTCATCCGTTTCCTGCCGCAATACGACGCCCGCGACGAACACGATGAAATTCGTGGCCTGACCATGACTGCCAGGGTCTTCGCCATGTCCTCGGCAAGCCTGCTCGCTGTCATCGGCTTCGCTGTGCTCATGCTCTTCGGCGACGCGATCGAGGCCTATTACATCTTGCCGCTGTTTTTGGGGCTATTCGCGCTTCCGATGATCGCACTCGGCGATGTGCTTGATGGTACGGCGCGTGCCAACAGCTGGCCGGTGGCCGCACTCAGCCCCACCTATATCGTCCGCCCGCTGCTCATTCTGCTCTTCATGATCGCCGCCGTGTGGGCCGGCGCTCCGCAGACCGCGACAACTGCCATGCAGGCGGCACTGGTAGCGACCTATGTCACCACGCTCACCCAGTTCCTGACGATCGACCGCCGCTTGCAGAAGCGCTTTGTCGCCGGTCCGCGCAAGATCGATTTTCTCGCCTGGTTCAAGGTGGCCCTGCCGATCTTCCTGATCGAGGGCTTCGGTTTCTTGCTGACCAATTCCGACGTCGTCGTGGTCGGCCTCTACCTCGACCCCGATCAGGTGGCGATCTACTTTGCCGCCGCAAAGACGATGGCGCTGGTGCAGTTCGTCTATTTCGCCGTGAAGGCCGCCGCCGCCCCGCGCTTTTCCTCAATGGTCGCAGCCCATGATCTTCGCCATCTTGCAGCCTTCGCTGGTCAGACGACCCGCTGGAGCTTCTGGCCCTCGCTTCTGGTCGGACTTACCGTTCTGGCCGTCGGAGAGTTCCTGCTGGCGCTGTTCGGTCCCGCTTTCACAGCCGGCTATGTATTGATGACCATCCTGTTCGCCGGCAGCCTTTCCAAGGCGCTTGTCGGCCCGGGCGAGGTTCTCCTGACCATGACGGGCCACCAGAAACTTTGCGTCTTCCTTTATGTCGGCGCACTCGCCGTCAATATCGGCCTCAACATTACGCTCATACCTCTCTTTGGATTGACCGGCGCGGCAGCCGCGACGGCAACTGCAATGATGGCGGAGGCGCTGCTTCTGCACATCGCGGTCCGCCACGCACTCGGCATCGTCCTCTTTGCATTCGCCGACCCGTTGTCGATCCTGAACAAGACGAAGGCATCCTGACCATGACGGAAGCTCCGATCCATAGCGAAAGCCCCAGCTTCGGCGCCCACCACTCCTCGGGCAGCCTTGCGAGCCTGCAGAGCAATCGACCCAATGCCGACCAGACGATCGAGGTCGGCCGCCCCGGGCGTCATCTCGCCTTTTATCCCGGCAAGGTCGGATATGACCTGCAGGAGGAGCTGGACTATCTCACTTATCGCGTGATGGAAGCGAACGTCTTCTTTGCGCCCCGCTTCCTCGCCCCGGCCATGCCTCGGCTTGAAGACAGGCAGATCCGCCTCGGTGTCATCCGCGACGAGGACGGGCGACGCAGCCGTGTCCGCCTGCTGATGCCCTATTCCATCGAGAAGCCCGGCTTCTCCATGGGACCGTCGATCCTGCGCGTCTGGTCAAACCCCTTCGGCCCGCTGGGAACACTGCTCGTCGATGCCGAGGAAGCCGCCGAAACGCTGGACAACCTTCTGGAGGCGCTCGCCCGCCCCGATGCCCGCCTGCCGGGTGTCTTGGTCTTGCCCGACTTACGGCTCAACGGCCGCTTCGCCCAGCTCCTGAAGGCCGTCGCCATCAGCCGCGACCTGCCCCTGACCGTCACCAATACCTTCACGCGGCCAATGCTGGAAAGCCTCGACGACGGCGAGACCTATCTGCAGCGGGCGATCGCCAAGCCCCATCTGCGCGAGATGCGCCGCCAGTTCCGCCTGCTCAGCGAACACGGTGAACTGACCTACAACGTCACCCGCCAGCCGCAGGAGATCCGCGTCAGGATGGAAGAATTCCTAGCGCTGGAGGCAAGCGGCTGGAAGGGCCAGAAGCGTTCCGCCATGGTCATGGACCGGCTACGCTCTGCCTTTGCCCGCGAAGCCATCACCAATCTGGCGGAAGTGGATGCCGTGCGTATTCACACCCTCGACCTCAACGGCCGGGCCATCGCCTCGATGGTGGTCTTCATCATGGCCGGCGAAGCCTATACCTGGAAAACAGCCTATGACGAGCGCTATGGCCGGTTCTCTCCCGGCAAGCTGCTGATGGCCGACCTCACCGAATGGCACCTCGACGACGCCAACATCCAGCGCACCGACAGTTGCGCCGTGCCGGACCATCCGATCATGAGCCGCTTCTGGAAGGAACGCGAGGAGATGGGTACGCTGGTCATCGGTCTGCGCGCCAATGCCGACCGCGACGTGCGACAGGCGGCCGCCCAGCTTCACATGTACCGCAACACCCGCAACATCGCCCGCATCCTGCGCGACAAGATCCTCTCGCGTCGTCTGAACGACTGACGCGAGGGTAGTTTTGACGAAATCGGGCATACCCAGACCCGGACGGACTATTCAGCCGCTGCGGCTAGTTCCCGGTCCCGCAACAGGCGGCGGATGACCTTGCCCGTGGTGGTCAGCGGCAACTCCTCGATGAAGGCCACTTCGCGCGGATATTCGTGCATCGACAGGCGATGCTTCACCCAGTCGCGAATCTCGACAGCCAGTACGTCACTTGGCGAAAAACCGTCGGCAAGAACCACGAAGGCCTTGACGATCTCAGTGCGCAACGGGTCTGGCTTGCCGATTACGGCGGCAAGACGCACCGCCGGATGGCCGATGAGGCAATCCTCGATCTCCGCAGGACCGATGCGATAACCCGATGAGGTAATGACATCGTCATCCCGGCCGAAGAACTTGACATAACCTTCGGCATCCTGCCGGCCGAGATCGCCCGTCTTCATCCAGTCGCCGACGAACTTCGCGGCGGTCGCCCGCTCGTCGCGCCAGTAGCCGAGAAACATCACCGGATCGGGCCGTGCAATCGCCACCTGCCCGACACTGCCCGGTGGGAGTTCCCTGCCCTCGCCATCGATGATCGCCACACGATGACCCGGCACCGCTCGACCGATGGCACCCGCACGGCTGACGCCAAGATGCGCCGCCGACGACAGCACGAAATTGCACTCCGTCTGCCCATAGAATTCGTTGGGAACAATGCCGAGCGCAGACTTGACCCACTCATAGGTCTCCCGACCCAGAGCCTCTCCCGCCGAACCGATCGACCTGAGCACCAGATCGTATTTTTCCCGCGGCCGCTCCACCGATTTCAGCAATCTCAATGCCGTCGGCGGAATGAAGGCGTTGCGCACTTTCATCTCCGACATGATCCGGAAGGCCGTGTCCGCATCGAATTTCTGTGCGGGAGAGGAGACGACAGGCACGCCCAGCAGGAGCGAAGGCAAGAGCGCGTTCAATAATCCGCCCGCCCACGCCCAGTCGGACGGCGTCCACATCCTGTCGCCGTCACGCGGAATAAATTCATGCGCCATCTGGAAGCCGGGCAGATGGCCGGGCAGCACCCTGTGCCCATGCAGCGCCCCTTTGGGCGGACCGGTGGTGCCCGACGTGAAGATCATCAGGGCCGGCGTATCGGGCCCGGTTTTCGCCACATTGAAGACGGACGGGTGGCCTGCCTCCACATCGGCGAAAGCGTGCACACCCGACGCAACCGCCCCGATCGTCACAACCTCCCGCAGATCCGGCAGGCGGGACCGAATTTCCTCCAACCGGGACAAACCAAAATCATTGGTGACGACGACCTTGGCGCCGGCAGCGGCAAGCCGGTATTCGAGCGCCTCGGCACCGAATAGCAGAGCAAGCGGCAGTGCGATTGCGCCCATCTTGTAGATCGCCACATGGGCAATGACAGTCTCGAAGCACTGCGGCAGAAGTAGCGCCACGCGATCACCCGGCCCGACCCCGAGCGCCTGCAACCCATGGGCAAAAGCCGCTGAACGCCCCGCTAGCTTGCCATAGGTCATCGAAAGATGATGACCATCGGAATTGAAATGCTGCAGACAGATCCGATCAGGCGAATGCGACGCCCAGTCGTCACTGACCGCGCGACCGATGTTGAAATCGTCAGGAATGGACCACGAGAAATCGCGATAAAGCGTCTCGTAGGTGCCTCGCTCAGGCAGAAACATGGCGGAAAACCCGTGTCACCAAGGGCTTTCTGCTACCATTCCTCCCGCGGGTGCACAATAGGCAGGCAGAATTGGCAAGACCCGCCTCTCTCGCGCCTAGAAACTGACGAGGCGGGGCCCAACTATCTTGTCGGCGTCATACTCGTAAATTTCGATCACGGAAGCCGTTCTGAACTGCTTGACGAGAGGGGCCACCGAATCAAAATCACGGCGTGTTTTCACGATCCTGCCATCGGTCTCCGAAATCCAGATCGTGATGAGGGCCCTGTATTGCTCCCGTTTCCACTCCGACGAATAGACAATCAGTTTTGAACTGCCGTCCCCTTCCTCTCGCAGAAGACTGCAATCGTTAAACACTGGCCCAGAGCTTGAGAAGATCGAAGGCCGCGCCTTTATTGTCCAAGACCTCCAACTGCCGCCGGGCTCCAAGCGTTGGAAGACCATTTCGTCAATGAACCGCACGTCCAGACGGCGCTTCAACTGTTCTTCCTGGGGAAGTTCATACGTCACGAAGCTCAACCGTTCGGACCGATATGTCTTCTGGTAGGATCGATTCACGAAGTCGCACGATGGATCTTCCGTCGGAGGTCGACCAACCGCATCAGCGCCCGGCTCGCTCTCTGCAAAGGAGCCAGAAAACGACAGGATCAACACTGCCAGCGAGGCAAGAACGATTGGAAAAAACTGCAATTTAAGAACCTCAATCAAATGATTCGGGACACTTCCTATAAGAAGGCCGCTGAGCTTCATTCACTCAAGACGGGAACCTTTGCGTTATCGGGCTCATAATCAAAAACCGAGAGAGCCACAGAAAACGGAAACTGCTGACCGTCCTTGGGATAGCTGCGAATTGCGGTTTCCAATCTTCGTGGCTTCTTGGCAGTCAGCCACACATCTGCAGACGCGATGTATTTCCTGTCATTGCTATGCCACGTAGCAAAATATCGAAGCTTTCCCTCGGAAACCTCGACAAACGTACACGAGGTTAGGTTCACCTCACCATGCCGGCCCAGCAGACTGAACGCCTCCCAACGTCCCGTCGCCTCTATCTTCTGGAAAGCATCGACTGGACCATAGATGATCTCGGCATACTGTCTTCTGCCGCCATTGGAGTCGAGTTCATAGACCGTCTCTCGATAATGATAGGTAGCGCGTGTGGCTCTGTAGGCCTGCCCCACGACAGCGCAATCAATATCATAACGGCCATCAACTCGTTCTGCACCTACGGCACTTGCGGAAAATACGCCTGCAAGTAATGCCAGAACCTTCCAAGAACTAAGCAGTCGCATTGTGAATCACACATATAAAAAACTCCCGCGAGAGTTGAGCGATGATGCACAACAAGTCAAGGCGACCATGCTTCGAAAACGAATAAGAACAGGGGCTCTCTCAAATCGAGCTAAAAAATCTTGCACCTCGGCGCAAGAAGCCACGTTTTACAATTATTGAGAGTGGTGCGCTTCACCGGAGAAGCGTCAAACCAGATTTTTACAGAATTGGCTCATTGGGAGCAAGTTTTAAAGGATACCTCGCTGGCACGTCCGGCCTCACCTTCACCTTGAGGGCGGGCCGATGGTTGACATTTCCAAACCTCAAACGGCCCGTCCGAAACAGCGGAAGCCGGAAACCAAGAATTTCTGCCTGCGCCTGACGGACGACGAAAAACGCCTTCTGCTGGAACGCGCCGGAAAGGTGCCGCTTGGCACCTTCATCCGCAATGTCCTGCTGGGGACGGAGGTCCAGACCAAGCGCCGGACTTCCCGTAAACCTGCCATGGACGAAACGGCGCTGGCGCGGGTTCTGGCCGCGCTTGGCAGCTCTCGCCTGTCCAGCAACCTTAACCAGCTTGCCAAGGCCGTGAATATCGGCGCTCTTCCCGTCACGCCGGAAACCGAACGCGAGATTGCCGATGCCTGCAAGGCCGTCGTCGGCATGCGCCGCGATCTGCTTCTTGCGCTCGGCCTGACCGGAGGCGAACGTCCATGATCCTGAAAGCAAGCCAGCGGGCGGGCCATGACGATCTGGCCCGCCATTTGATGAAACCCGAAAACGAGCATGTCGAGGTTCACGACATCCAAGGCTTTGTCGCGGATACAGTGGCAGGTGCCTTCAAGGAAGCCTATGCGGTCAGTCGGGGTACGCGGTGCAAACAATTCTTGTTTCCCTGCTCGCTCAATCCGCCCGAAGATGAAACCGTGCCTGTATCCGTCTTCGAGGATGCCGTGCACAGGATCGAAACGAGACTCGGGCTGGAAGGCCAGCCGCGCGTTTTGGTCTTTCATGAGAAGGAAGGCAGAAGACACGCGCATTGCGTCTGGTCGCGCATTGACGCAGACAGCATGACGGCCATCAATCTCGCTCATACCAAACGCAAGCTGATGGACATATCCCGCGAGCTTTACATCGAGCATGGCTGGAAAATGCCGGAAGGCATGATCGATCCGGCCTTGCGAAATCCCTTGAACTTCGACCGAAAGGAATGGTTTCAGGCGAAGCGCACGGGACAGGACCCGCGCGTGATCAAGCAACTGTTTCAGCAATGCTGGGCCTCTTCGGATTCAGGAAAAGCGTTCAAACAGGCACTGGAGCAACGCGGCTATTTCCTCGCCCGTGGTGATCGTCGCGCCGTGGTCGCCGTCGATGTTCACGGTGAGGTCTATGCGGTGGCGCGTTGGGCGAACGTGAAGACAAAGGATGTCGTTGCCCGCATAAGCGATATGGCCATGCTCCCCTCGGTGGACGATGCGCAAAGCCGCGTTGCGACCTTGAAGCGGGAGAAACTGCAAAGCTTCGCCAATTCTGTGACCGAAGATTTTGCCAAGGCGGCGCAAGCTGTCGAGGCCAAGCGAATTGTCATGGTGGAACGCCACCGCACTGACAGAAACGCCCTACAAACCGCTCAGGATGACCGCTGGACGCAGGAGGCTATTGAACGCAGCGCCAGATTCCGCAAGGGCATTCGCGGCCTGTGGGACCGCGTGATTGGCAAGCATGGCAAATTGCGGGACCAGAACGCCCAAGAAGTTGCCAGTGCCGCCGAACGAGACGCCAAGGAAAAGCAGGCTCTCATCGAACGTCAGCTTGAAGAGCGCCAACGATTGCAGCGAGAAATTCTGGCCGCCCGTCGTGTCCATACATACGAGTTGACTAAGATTTACAGGGAGCTATCGCCCGCACAGAAATTCGGTATGGCGGCAAGGCCGGAAGATGATCAGCACCGCAAGTGGCAAAGGCATCAACTGCGGTTATGATACCGCAAGCTGCGACGGCCCGCCGTTGCGGGGCTGAAAATCAACGGTCACTTCCACGCGTTGATCGAAACGATTCAGGATGGTCATCAGCCTGTCGATGGTGAAGCGGTCCAACTTCGCCTTGCGGATGCGGGAAAAATCAGCGGCGGCAATGCCCGTCAACTCTCCGGCGCGACGGGTGGACAGATTACGGGAATCCAGCACGCGGATAATTTGCGCGGCCAAGATCGCTTTTAGCTGTTCGGCGTCGGCATTCGGATGTCCGAAATCACGGAACACATTGCCGGAGCCGCGCACAATTTCCATTTCTTCACTCATCGCAGCATCTCCTGTAAGCGTTTAATTCTCTCCCGAATAAGGTCGATCTCCTGTTTCGGCGTCGCAATCCCAGACTTGGATTTTTTCTGAAAGGCATGCACCACCCAGATATCGGTCCCTATCTGCAAAGCATAAATGACCCGCCATGCATCTCCCCGATGACGCAGGGCAATTTCCATCACACCCGCACCAAGACCCTGCATGGGCTTTGCGCTGTCCGATTTCTGACCCTCTGCGGCGATCGTCAACGCCCGCAAAGTCTCAAGCTGCACAGCCTCGGGAAACTCCTCGAAGGCTTTACGGGCGGCTTTGATCCACGAGATCGGGCGTGTCGTATCTTTCATTTCTTAAATGATGTCAAATTTGACTACGTTTTGCAAGGAAAAACGCGTGTTCCACCCTCGTCGCCTCGAACTTGGGATTTTTAAAGCGCGGGCATATCGAGTTTTGCCCCTGCGCGGGACGGCGCAACTTGCAGCGGCTCGTCATTCTTAGGCGTGGGTGCAGCCTGATTGGCAGGTTCGGCGTCATGACCCATGCGCCGCTTCACGGCGTCCGGCGCATTCTTCGCCAGTATCGTTTCCAGTTCGTCCAGACGGTCTTTGGTCATGCCGCCCTCATCAAGCTCCGCTCTGGCGTCATCGGTCCGCTTCTGGAACTCAAGCAGTTCCTTGCGCTCTTCTTCCAATGCAAATTTCTGCTTGAACGGCCCTTCATATTTCTCCCAATAGGGATGTTTTTCGTCAATGAGATCAGGATCAAGGTCCGTGACTTCGGCTCCATGCTCATCGAATATGCGGGTGCCGTCCTCGGTTTTGAACACGCGGCGTCCATCAGGCAGAACATAAGCCTGATCCAGCAGAACCTTCAAATCCTGCCGGACGATCTTCATCTTCTCTTCATTCTCATACAATGCCTCTATGATCGCCGTATCATATGCATCGAGTTTCACGGTAAAATCTTTGACTTCAGTTTCCGTGGCAAGGACCGCAACGACCATGTCCAGAAACTGCTCGTCCTGACGCTCGCGTTCGTCGCGCTCAAGCTTCTTTTCCTTGTCTTGCTCAAGCTTGAGCTTTTCAAGGAAGCGATGCTCATCCTCGCGCCGCCATTCGGCCCGTTTGGCAAACTCCTGCCGATATAGGCTGAGTGGCGAGGTATCCATTAGCTTCCACACTCCTTCTCAATCATCGCCGCCATGACCGCGCCAGGTGTGTATTCCGTGAAGCGTTGAAATGCGGTGAGAATGGCGTTCGGGGTGCCTTCCGTTTTATAAAACCAGTCATAAATGCAGGTCATGCCTTCCGTCTTTTTTCCGTCCTTAGCATATCGTGCATAGGCCAGTCCTTCGACAACGCCCGCCAGATAGGAGGCGCGTTCTTCCGTCCCCATTTCTTTCAAGACCTTTTCCGTCGTGAAATCGCTCGCGCCCGCAATGATCGGCATTATGATCAAAGGCAATGCCACGACCGTATTCTTCAGGATATTTTTCCCGTTTATGCTTGCTATCGCGACCATTATACGTCCGATTTTTGCACAATTTTCATAAATATTTAAATTGTGTTACCCTATAGTTGTGATGAAGAATTTCGGACTGTCATTACTTTCGGGTTCGCAGTCGTTAGGGAGCCTTTCGGGGCGAGGGAAAAAGGGACAATTTTAGGGCGTAGCGTTCGGGGAAAAGAGTTTACCCGAATGGCAGGAAATATGAGAAAAATCGGATATTTAAGGGTTTCGACGGAAGAGCAGAGGCCGGACAGGCAGATTGACGGCCTGACGGCTATCTGCGACGAACTCCACATCGAAACTCTGTCGGCTGTCAGCAAAACCCGCCCCATCTATGAAAAGGTCATGCGGCGCCTCAGGGCGGGCGATGTTTTCGTGGTGTGGGATTTGGACCGCGCCTATCGCTCGGCCCGCGATGCCCTGAACGCCTTCAGTTCCTTACAAAAGCGCGGGGTGCGGTTTCAGGTCATAAACCTGCCTGTCGATGTGAACACCGACTACGGCTATTATTTCTTCACTGTCATGTCTGCGCAATGTGAGCTTGAACGGCGAATGTTGTCACGCCGGACCAAAGAAGGGCTTGCGGCGGCGCGGGCGCGAGGCAAGGTATTGGGCCGTCCGCGTAAGCTAAATGAACGTCAGATTGAAGAAGCGCGGCTACGGTTACAGACGACCCAAACCACCATTACGGCTCTTGCCAAGGAAATGAAGGTTGGACGCGGCACGCTTTCCCATGCGCTGAACTACCCCTTATAAACTGAGCCGTCTCCTGTTCCCTGTTCGATCCGTGCCGGAGGCAGGATTGAACCCGCCCGCGAGGGCGGAACGATGTTCCCCGTCCCGATAGGCCCGTTTGGTCACGGAAGGCGGACAAATTGCAAGGGTCCGCCCTTGCAATAGGCGGTTTTCCGGCAAGCCGGAAAATGCGCCAGAGGTGCAAGCCGGTTGGCCGCGCCGTGACACCCTTGCTCTAAGTTAACGGTCATAACTAGCCTTTTCAAATATTCACAGGAAAAGTTCAAACAAGATAGAGAACGGAGTATATCATGCAATTTTTACTGGCATTATCTATCCTATGGACAACGATTCTCCTTACAATCAGATAACGCTGGACGATTTCGCTCGCCGCTTCTCAATGCGTAAAGGCGGCCTGATGTGGCTACTCGGCGCGGGAGCCTCTGCAGCTGCAGGAATTCCCACAGCTTGGGATATGATTTGGGAATTCAAGCAACAGCTATACGTGAGCCAACGGCGTGTGTCGCTAAAAACGGTTAGCGACCTTTCAAACCCGGCAATTCGAATGAAAATTCAGAATTTCATCGATGAGACGGGCCGATATGCTCCAGTAGATTCGCCCGAAGAATATGCGGACTTGTTTGAATCCGCATATCCGAGCGAGGGAGATCGAAGAACATATATTGACGGAAAGTTATCCGGAGCGAAGCCGTCTTACGGACATATGGCGCTCGCCGTACTTATGCGCGCGCAATATACAAAGGTCATTTGGACAACCAACTTTGATGCGCTAATCGCCGATGCCTGCGCTAAGGTTTACGATAGCACCGGCAATTTGACCTCGGTTTCCTTGGACGCCACTGACCTAGCGCATCAGGTCATCGCAAGTGAACGATGGCCAGCAGAGATCAAGCTGCACGGCGATTTTCGGTCTCGCCGCCTGAAAAACACCAGTGATGAGTTGCGTGATCAGGACTCAAAGTTGCGGCGCGCTCTCATAGATCAATGCAACCGGTCGGGACTTATTGTGGCGGGGTATTCAGGACGCGACGAGTCCGTAATGAACAGCCTAGCCGACGCCCTAGATGCTGCGAACGCATTTCCAAATGGATTGTTTTGGCTGTATCGTGGAGATAGCCCACCTTTATCCGCTGTGGAAACCCTTCTTGCTAAGGCGAAAAGTGTGGGCGTCGATGGCGGACTTGTTCGAATCGAAAGCTTTGATGAGACGTTGAGAGATATTACTCGCCTTATTGATGGCATAGACACCGCACCACTGGAAGCATTCGCTGCTGATCGCCGCATTTGGAGTCCGGCGAGCACCCCAAGCCTGAGTAAAGGCTTTCCAGTTATTCGGCTCAACGGTCTTCGCTTCGAGCAAATCCCTTCAGTTTGTCGGCGGGTTAATTGCGGCATTGGCGGATTTTCAGAAGTTACAAAAGCAATTGCAGAATCCGGGCTCGAAATAGTTGCTGCACGTACTCGTGCTGGTGTCCTTGCGTTCGGCGCCGACGCCGATGTTACCAGCGTCTTCGCACCTTTCGGCATCAAAGAATTTGATTTGCATTCCATAGAGACGAAGAAATTGCGTTACGATTCCGGCGAACGTGGGCTTCTGCGAGATGCGTTATCTCGTTCGTTATCTAGGCAACACGATATGCTCCTTTTCAGGCGTCGCGGTTCGGATCTCCTTGCGCCACGAACCCCTGAAGAAGCGAAGTGGAAGCCTTTGCAAAAACTTGTCGGGAGAATTTCCGGTACAATTCATGGGCATCCAGAATTGAAATGGCACGAGGGCGTTGGCATCAGGCTGGATTGGGCCAAGGATCAACTTTGGCTTCTTGTCGAACCGCGCACCGTATTCGAGGAAGTCGATGAGGCCAATCGTGCGATCACCACCGATTTTGCAAGGGAACGGACGGTAAAGCGTTACAATCGCCAACTGAACGACCTTGTTTCGTTTTGGACGAACATTCTTTTCAACGAAGGTAATGAAATTAGGACTTTGGGAATAGCGAACGGCATTGATGCTATCTTTCGCTTCAACGGAGTTAATGCCTTTTCTCGACGGGCTGGTGGACTATGACGAGCGAACTATCCCCTCATGCGTGGTATGCCGAACCAAAGCTCGCGTTTCATCCGGAGAGGTTAGAGGACACTCATTCGCATCCACTAAAGGGATTGCTGCGTTATGGGCCATATTCATCGGGGATTGTGCCCGACCCAATTCGCGTCGCGACGATCGCACCCGATGGAGACGCCCAAAAGCTTTACGAGTTTCTAAAAGAACTGAATTCCGAGATAGATCCCACCGAAAGAAAGGATTTCATCCCAAAGTGGCCGGGCTTCTCCAAAGTATTTAATGTCCATATGCGGGCAGCGGAAAATTCATGTCATGTGCTAATCGGCAAAGAAGCTGACAGAGAGGTGGCATCCTCCGAAATTCCATACCTGCTTTTAGTGGATAGGCTCACGAGGGCGCTACATAGTCTCGAAAGCAACAGGACATCGTTTGATGTCGTATTCATCTATGTTCCGACCAGATGGGCACCGGCATACTCAGGTGCCCCCGGCGATGATTTCGACCTTCATGATCATCTAAAGGCAATCGCTGCCACTCGAAGAATTCCTATACAACTTGTTCGAGAAGACAAGGCCATTTCTTATCCTCATAGAGCAAGCGTCATGTGGAGACTAGGGTTAGCCCTGTATGCAAAGGCCGGTGGTGTTCCTTGGAAACTCGCTGAAACTGACACTGAAACAGCATATATCGGACTTTCATACGCACTTCGTCCCACGACTTCTGACAAGCCGCGCTTCGTGACATGTTGCAGTCAGGTTTTCGATGCTGACGGTGCGGGCTTGGAATTTGTGGCCTACGACGCGCATGATGTCGAAGTGCAGCGCGATAACCCCTACCTGTCTCGAACGGAAATGTTTCGAGTGATGACAAGGTCGCTGGAGCTTTACAGGCGTAGACACGCGGGGAAATCACCGAGGCGAGTTTTTGTTCACAAATCGACGGAGTTCAAACCGGAAGAGACATCTGGATGCATGGAAGCGTTTCACCTGTGTGAAACAGTCGATCTGATACAAATTGTGGAAGATGTCGGTTGGCGCGGCATACGGATCGATAAAGATCAATCTGGAGGCAGGAAAGGCAATCCGGCAAATTTTCCCGTCATGCGAGGAAGCCTTTTACCTCTTGGGGAAAAAGAATGTCTTCTCTGGATGCATGGCAGTGTCGGCGGGGTAACCGAAAAAGGGAATTATTTCCAAGGTGCACGTAGCACGCCCAAGCCCATCCGATTAGTTCGGCACGCGGGACATGGTGCTTGGGACGATACGGCTCGATCAATATTAGCGCTGTCAAAAATGAACTGGAACAATGACGCACTATACGATCCGCTCCCCGTTACCATGAGCTATGCCCATGTGCTGGCAAGGGTGGTGAAGCGAATGACGGGGCTCGGAACAGCGCCATACCAGTTTCGTTTTTTTATGTAGGGGACCCACAAGCATGCAGCCATCGCCGTCTCTGCTGCGGTTGGGAGATGAGAGCGCAATCGTCAGGGTTCCAAGGGGCAGAAAACGCCCATTGGTCGATGGGTGCAGGGAGAGCGATATCTCGCCTGCGCGTGGTCCAGCGGAAAGACGATGGCGGCATCCAATCTGCGCAGGGTTGGTCATGGGGTATTGGGGCAGCAGGAACGCTCCCTAATTGGTGATGCAGCGGCCATACGGTGCGAGTGGTCAATCGGCGATACGATTGGATGGCGTGAAGAGGCTCAAGGCCGATGAACGCCACGGCCGGAAGGGATTGCAAACGGGAAACGCGCCAGCGGGTTTCCCTTTGCCAAGCGTTTTGCAATGGACATTTGCGGAGCAAATTTGCATTGCAGAACACAGCTTGCACACGGCGGTTTACCGCACATCTGGCACACGGCGGTTCACCGCACATCTGGCAAGTACCCATATTAGAGTGCGCAGGTTCTTTCATCTTAAATGCAGCCATGGGTCATATGGACGAGTTCAAATTTTACCGACGCCATTGGCATTCAGAAAACGGGTTGGTGCATTGTTCCAATTGTCTATTTCCGAAATGTACATTAGAAGACGCTTCGCCCTCGTCACGCCAACATAAAAAAGGCGCTTCTCATCTGCAATTTCCGCCGGACCGACAGCGCGATAATCTGGCAAAGTTCTCTCTCTCAGGTTGATGAATGCAACTGCATCGAACTCCAATCCTTTTGAGTTATGAACAGTCATTAAACGCATTGCTTTGCTTGGGCTCGCAAAGAGACCCAAGTCCTCGATTCCAAGGTTTGGTAGATCGATATTGCTTTGAATCATATCCTGCTTCATTTCCTCGACAGAATAACGAAAAGACATAATCTGTCCCTGATCGATCCAACCGACCCCGGCCAAAATTTTTCCCGTGACCTCTGACATTTGCTCCAGCCAGTCTATCGCTCCAAGTTGTTCCGCAAGCGCAGATGCTTTTCGAATTAGCTGGACCACGACGACCCGTCCTTCATAGCTAAATATTTCGGCACGAGGTTTTGCCGTAATATCTTGAACCGCGAAAAAAATAGCGCGTTCCAACTGGCGTATATTAAAGGACGCTCGATCAATAATCGCACCACAAAGTTGCTCCGCCAGCGTCGCAAATAACCGTGACCGTCGATATGGACGCGCGCCGGGACCGACCACCGGGACGCCAAACTCGCGCAACTTTCGCGAGAGCGGAAATAATGGTGTCCAGTTACGTGCTAGAATTGCGGTCTTACCATACGGGATACCCAAGTCTGTCAACAAAGGTAAAAAATTGTCAGTTATCGCTGGGAATGTCCCGTTGACGCGATGATAAACCGTCTGCTGTGTACAGAGGCGAGTCTTGCCCTCACTCGTCATTGCCGGTATTCGTTTGAAGAGCCTGTTAGCGTCTGCGACTATTTGAGGATTCGATCTGAAGTTGCTGGATAAAACAATATCCGTACGTGCCTTGATAAAAGCGGCAAAAGGATCAATCAATTCAGGCCTTGCACCCGTGAATCCGAAAATTGACTGCGCGGGATCACCAACGATAAAAAATCGTGACCGATGCTCAAGGTAAATGAGCTTCAAAATTTCTATTTGCAGTTCTGTCGTGTCTTGAAACTCGTCAAGCAGGAAGGCACGAAAACGGGTAGCAACGGTGCGCACGACTTCTGGCTGATCCCGCAGCAAGCAGTATGTTTTATAAATTATGTTAGCGAAATCGATGAATCCCAAATCACTGGCACGACTCCAGAAAATTGGGGCCGCTGCTTTCAACGGCTCATTATTGAGCGCCGTTCCGATAAGTTCGCCGTTGACGCCAAGATTTAATCCCGCGAAACCTTCAAAATCCCAATAGTTAAGATTATGCCACCCCACGGCGTCAGCGGCATATTCTGCGATCTCCTGAAATTCCGCTCGATCGCGAGTGAGAACTTTCATAGAACCGTTGAAGCCAGGAATTCGGAAGGCAAAGGGCCTCAATATCTCATTGAGACAAAAGGCATGGATAGTCGAAATAACGTAGTGTCGCTCATCGCCGGGCTGAAGATCGGAGCTGATCCTATGTTCAAGCTCCTGCACAGCTGCATTGGTATAGGTTATGCACGCCACCGCGAAAGGCGTCTCGCGGATACCTTCTATATCCTTTATTAGCCTCTGAACAATCGTCCGTGTTTTGCCGCTTCCGGGGCAAGCTTGGAGAAGGAGGTTGCCGTCATGCGCAACGGCTGCTTTCTGCTGCGCCGTAAGACTCATGTCTCCATCAACCATTCGACGGCTTTTTCGATGTAGTCTGGAAGCTTGCCTGCATCGCCCGCATGTTTCGCAGCAGTTTGCGCAAACCGGGCCTTTCCAAACCTTTTAGCGGTATTCAGAACACTTTTCTTAAGGGCCTCATCAACCCCTAAAATTCCAGCCAATTCGAGCTTGCTCGCAATTTTAGGCGCTCCAACCTCACGGCAGGCCTTTTCGAGCATTTTTTCATTTCCATCGAGCGTGATTTCTCGCTCAAAAGTCGTTTTACCCAAGAAAGCCTTTACATAAGTTCCCTCCAACGCTGTGATGTCTGGCTTTGCGGGCTCATCCACATCATCTTCATCATCGTCTGCAATGTCTGCATCAGCGGGAACAAAGTCGGCGTCCGCCACAATCGCGCAACGTTTAGGCAAACCGTGTTCATTAAACAGCTTGGTAAATGGTCCGAAATGGACGCCGTGAATTGCGACGACTGAGATACCTTCGCGATCCAGATCAATTCCCATGATTGATTTGACCATCGGCGGAATCAGGAAAACCTCGGCTGGCCCTTCCACCAACATAACCTTTCTGGCGAATAAAAGATTAGATTTTGTTGCATCTAGATATCTCTCCAAGTCCGAGACATCATTTGGAGTAAGACTTGGGATTTGCGAGATTGTGGATGCGTGCGGTGCTGCTGCCCCCGTGTTTGTTAGCAGGACAAAGGCGTCCATCGGAGCTTTCGAGGTGACTTGCGTGCTGTGAGTGGTCACGATGGATTGAAACGGCAAAGCGCGTAACGCTTCCAGCAATGTTAATTGCAATTGCGGATGTAAATGTGCCTCCGGCTCCTCAATCAGAATCAATTCGCCTGCCGCCTTACCTGCCGCTGCTCGCTTGCGAAAATATTCAATGAGGATCGAAATGTAGAGAATGTTGTTCAACCCGAGGCCGTTTCGCCGAGGGTCGAAATTTTTCATGGCGTTCCCGCTCATCAATATATTGATGCTTCGAATAATAGCTTCAAATGTCGGCGCAGATAATCCGAGATCAACGTCCAAGCTAAATGCAGGCCCCGTTACCTCTTTAAAGGCGCTGTCCACGGCCTGCGCAATCGACTTAATTGTAGGGGTCTTCTCAATCTGATCATTGGCCGTCTTTATCGCATTTATAAGCGTCTGCCGTTCAGCCTGATCAATATTGCTGGCTTCGATCAGGCGGGCAAGAGGAGAGCGTCGCGGCTGTTGCAAATCAGTCTCGACATCTCGAAGCGCATGTAGATAGACCACCAAATAGGATTGCAAATATTGCAAGCCCACGCTGGTTGCACCGAACGAATCATTATCATGATTCCATTCGATATCCGCCAAATCCTTGGATGGATCACCGCCGCCGCTCAACTCCCAGCCGTAGTCCTCGATTGTTAAGCTATCGGATGCGCGCTCACCAGTTTCGAGAGCTTCTCGCACCTGACGTTTCGGTCGGAATCTGTAAAAGATACGGGCGTGATCGCCGAGCGTGCGTGCATTGTAGAGCGTTGCGACAGCATTATCGTCGCCTTCGAATCCCTTAAACTCAACGCCAATCAAGACTTGAAACGGTTTGCTTTGATCGATCGCACAATGAACATCCTCCTTCAGGAGGGCACGATAGCTGGATGGTAAGTTGACATCCAGACACAAGCGCAGCGCTTGAATCAGATTGGACTTTCCGGTGTTATTCTCACCTATAACGCAACTTGCTAGGGCTACCACCGGTACATCAACAAAACCTAGAGACCGAAATCCCTTAACAACGATACGGCTAAGTTGCATTTTCTTCCCCCCGCGACGACACCCAATAGTGGACATATACTGCCGAAATGCAATCTTGGCTATATAGCGGAATTGCCCCTTAGGTCTGCGAAAGGGTGGGTTCCCCATACAGCCATTGCATGCGGTGCTTGTCACTTCGAGGGCTGAAAGCTTTAACTGAAACAAAGGCATAGACGGAAATATTGTAAGTAATAACTTACATATGTATTATGTTATTGTAAAAATACATTATTTCAGGAAGCCATGATTTTAGATACCTATACAGTTGAAATATCCGAGGATGAAAGGCTTGAGACCAGTTCAGGTCAATGCATTCGCGAAGAGTGGATGAAGGACGGAAAGGCACACCGTTCGGGAGGACCGGCGGTCATCGTCCGCGATCGCAAGACGGGCGAGGTTTTTGTCGAGGAGTTTTACGAGAACGGTAAGCTGCATCGTGATGAAGGCCCCGCCAGAATTTGGCGCGATGTATCAGGGGCAACGCATTCTGAAGAATATTGGAGACGCGGAAAACAACACCGGCTGGACGGTCCGTCGGCCCGAGTCGTGGATATCCGTACGGGAGTCGTTACTCAGGAAGCGTGGTATAAGGACGGTCATATACACCGTGAAGGAGCACCAGCCGTGGTTTTCCGCGACGGCGCAACGGGCATTGCGACAGATGAAGTCTGGTATTTGAACGGAATACAGGACCGCAATGACGGTCCCGCTTTTATAAAGCGCGATCCACAAACGGGAGTGGTCTTTCACGAAGAGTGGCTTTCCTCGGGTGGATCATATCGACAAGACGGTCCGGCGGTCATTTTCCGCGATCCCAACACAGGAGCCATAACGTCGGTCGAAGAAATGTTTTTCGAGGGGAACCGAGTAGACTCTCAACGCGATTTCAATCAATCTTCGCGTGCAGGGCCGAAACCATAGCGGGAAGCGCCCTTCGCCGAAAATTTGGCTCTTCGATTGGAGAAAGCTCGTGAAGCTGGAAGCGGTCGCGAAAGATTTTGAAAATGACGCCAAACATATCAAGAAAAAAAAAGAAAATTTAAACGCATTACAGAGCCTCGTTAGAGGTTTGCATGGCAAAGACAGCGCTGCAAAGCAGAAGACGTACAGACAGATACGGCTTATAAAGGATGACTTCGCTCCCGAGCACGTAGAAAGTCTTCGTGATGATGATCAGGGTTTGTATGAATATTTGAGGGATGGTTGTACCAAGAAAACTTCACCGTGGACCATTCCGGTCCTACTCGGATGGTTAGCTTACTACCATCAGCGTGAAGCCACCCAATTTTATAACAGTTGCGGTCTCCCCTTTCGGCTCTATCCAAAAACGCCCGGCGGGAATGCGAAAGCAAAGAAACGTTCTGGGCCGATAATGCCCGTTGAGTTGCCCGAACGCAAATCGGCTCAGGAAGCGCATACAAGTACAATATCCGTATCTGCGCCCATTCGCCTTCCTCATGCCTCAAGTGTGATGTGCGTTCAGTTTTCGGCGCGAGGAGACCGGATCGTAACAGCAACAAAAAGCGGGGAAATCGCTGTTTGGCCTACCCACAATCTTAGTGCCAGCAGTTCTCGTCTTGAGATAGCCACTTATCCCAACTCACCGGCGTACGGTTGTTTCTCGCCGAACGGCGAAATGATAGCAAGCGTAGCATGGGATGATGCTGGTGGTTTGCAAAACTCTAATATAGAAAATGGTCCGCAGTATCCACGCTTCGGCCATGATTATCGCGCAACGACGGTATCATTTTCGCCAAACGGCGAACGCGCGATTACGGCCGCTTGGGACGGCCATATACGGGTATGGAGCACAAAAGATGGTCAGCTAGGACGAATCGACATTCATCGGAGCCAAAGCATAGCGGCAACGAGATGGATGACGCCTTTGAAATGAATGGTTCTGCGGTCGTATCGGGTTGAAAGCCGACGGAAGTGCTTCATTCGGTTAAAGC
>NZ_JAMXLX010000016.1 GCF_024055605.1 Ciceribacter sichuanensis
CGCTGATCATCGCCAACTCCGCGCCCACGCCAACACCAACTGGCGTGAGATCGCCTTGTCGATCAAAGCGTGAAATTCACGCCGAAGCAATGATCGCGTGCTGTGCTCGATTAAGGCGACGCCACCGCTCAGCGCATCAGCATCCTGCAATCAGCTGCGCATCAGGTCCACGCTTGCCTTCAGGCCAAGCCGTTCGATGCGGACATAGAGCGTGCTCTTGGCGATACCCAGATCGCGGGCGGCAGAGGTCAGGTTGCCGTGGTGATGGCGGATGGCGGCGAGAATGGCATCGCTTTCGGCCCGCTCCAGCGTTCCACTAGCGGCTACAGGCAACGGAAAAGCCATATTCGACCGGCATTCGGGCCCAAGTTCGCTCGGCAAATGGGAAAGGCCAAGACTCGCGCCGCCACTTTCGAGCAGCATGCTTTCCAGCACGTTGCGCAGTTCGCGGATATTGCCTGGCCAATCATGACGATGAAAGGCTTCCAGAACCTCCGGTTTCATGTCCGGCACCGGGATTTCGTATCGGCGAGCGATCTCGCCAAGGAGATGCTCCGCCAGCGCAGGGAGGTCACCCGCCCGGTCACGCAGGGAGGGTAGCCTCAAACTCGTCACGGCAATTCGGTAGAAAAGATCGGCGCGAAAACGGCCTGCCTCCACCTCCGCCTTCAAATCGCGATTGGTAGCCGCAATCAGCCGCAGCTTGACCTTGCGCGGGTGATTTTCACCGATGCGGTATACCTCTCCGGCTTCCAGCACACGCAGGAGATGCGGCTGGAGATCAAGAGGCATTTCACCAACCTCGTCGAGGAAAAGCGTTCCGCCATCGGCAGCCTCGATCTTGCCCGTCATGCCGCCGCGCCGTGCGCCGGTGAATGCGCCCTCGGCATAGCCGAACAGTTCGCTGGTCAGAAGCTCGCGAGAGAAGCCTCCGCAATTGATGGCGACGAAGGGGCCGGAACCCTGCACGCCACCGGCATGGAGAGCTTGTGCGAAGGCATCCTTGCCGACACCGGTTTCGCCGAGCAGAAGAACCGGCACCGGGCTCTTCGCCAGCAGGCGGGCACGCCGCACCGCCTCCTGATAGGCTGGCGAGCGGCCGGTCAGGCGGCCGAAGGGATCGGCGGAAGCCGGCGCGCTGCGCGGCAAGGCCCGCAGGCCGGCGCGACGCACCACGGCGCTGCGATCTGGCAGGACCAACACCGCCCCCAACCGCTCGCCTTCAAGCAGAACCGGCTCGATCCAGTCGTGGTCGATCCAGTCAGGCATGTTTTCCGGCGCGACGCGCCCCTCTCGCCAGGGCAGCGTCAGATTGCGGATCGCGCTGGCGGGATTGCCCCGCCCCTTGGCCAGTTCCGCCATCAGCGTGGCGGCCCGGTCATTGGTCTTGATCGCCCGACCGGAGCGGTCGAAAACGATCAGACCGTCGCCGCCCGGCGCGCGGAGCCGCTCAAGACAATGGTCGAGAAGCCGATAGCGCAACTTCATTTCCCGCTGTCCCAAACGGTTCTCGATCCGCCCGGCGGCGGCCACGGCCAGCGCAAGGCTGTGACGGCTGTAGCTCTCACTCAGGCCGGAAATATCGATCGCCCCGAGCGTTGCGCCGCTCACCGGATCACGGATGACGCTTGCCGAGCAGGACCAACGCTTGATCCCGGAACAATAATGCTCCGCCGAGTGAATCTGTATCGGCTGGCCGATCTGGAGTGCCGTGCCAATGGCGTTGGTGCCGCAGACGGCCTCGCTCCAGTTCGCGCCCGGCATGAGGCGGATGCGCTCCGTCGGATCGCGCAGCGTGCGATCGCCCTCGACGCTCAGAACCACCCCTTCCGCATCCGTCAGCACCATGACGGTACCGGTTTCGAACAGAAAATCGCGCGCCGACGCCATGACCGGGGTGCTGGCTCTGACAAGGTCTCGATTGTCGCCGAGTATGACGTGCAGCGTCTCTTCGACCACGGGGTCCGGTGCATGCGAGCGCCCCGGATCGACAATGCCATGGCAGCGCCGCCAGGAATCGTCGATCAGCCTTCTGAGCGCATCCGAAGCCGGATCCTGCCCGCCCATGAAGCGCTCCCAGGAAGACATGATCTTGTCGTCGTTTTCCGGACGTGAAAATGTTCGGTGCAAGCCTTTGCCGGTCACAATCGCTCCTCCTCCCTTTTGCGGCAGCCCAAGAAGCACACAAGGACCGGCGTTCCCTCCCCGGAACGGTCTCCAGCCGCCTGCTCTCCCAAACCATGCGCCACCGATGAGAGAGGTTTAACACCAAAAAAGCGCCTATTGCATTCATTTTTCGCGACCTGCACCACCCCGCAAGGCGTCGCCGCACCCGCTATCGGCCGCTCTCCGAACGCCAACCGTCCGGTTTCCGGACGGTCCCGAACGCGGTGCGTCCGCCCTGATTTCGCTAAGCCCTTGTTCCTGCCTCAACCTTTCGGTTGCACAGAACGTGGCAGGAATCCTGCTTCTCTTCCCATTCGGGAGGACCGACAATGACGGACAAAAAAAGCGATTTCTCCGGCGTAAATGCCTGCGGCCGGGTACCGGTGACGATTCTGACGGGCTTTCTCGGGTCCGGCAAGACAACCTTGCTCAATGCCCTCACCGCCCGTCCGGACATGGCGGGCGTTGCCGTATTCATCAACGAGTTCGGCGATGTCGGCATCGACCACCATCTCGTCGAGCGCGTGGATGACACATTGGTCGTTCTCGAATCCGGCTGTCTCTGCTGCACCGTTCAGGGCAATTTGATCGAGGCCTTGATGCGGCTGCATGAACGCATGTCGCGACGGGAGATCGCACCGGTGAGCCGGGTGCTGATCGAGACGTCCGGCCTTGCCGATCCCGCACCCGTGGTGCGGGCCCTTATGGAGGACCGGCTGGTCTCCGCCCGCTTTCGTTGCGACGGCGTGCTGACCGTGGTCGATACGGAGCGCGCCCGCGCTCAGATCGCCCGCCACCGGGAGGCACGGGTGCAGGTGAGCCTCGCCGACCGCCTGCTGCTTTCCAAGTGCGACCTCGCCAGCCGCGCCGAGCGAACCACGTTGGAGCGGGAACTCGAAGCGCTGAACCCGTCGGCGGCGCGTATCGCGCTTCGCCAGGGCGAGGCCGATCCGCAGATTCTCTTCGGCGGCGGGCTTTATGTGTCCGGCCCGACCTCCGTGACCGCGACGGACTGGCTTTCCGGCCAGCGCAATACTGGCCAGCACCATATCGGAAAGAGCCTCTTCCATTGCGCACCGCATTCGGGGCGGGCTTCGAGCTTCGTCGTCACGCTGGACGAAGCGACCGGGTGGCGTGGCTTTGCGGTGACGATGGGTGAAATCCTCTCACGCTGGGCCGGACGACTGCTCAGGGTCAAGGGCCTCGTCTCCATCGCCGGTATCGACCAACCCGTTGCGATACAATGCGTGGACGAGGCCGCCTACGCGCCGGTACGGCTTGCCGCCTGGCCCAGGTCCGGCCCCCTAACGGATCGGCAGGGTCGGCTCGTCTTCATCGGCGAGGATCTCGACATTCACGTCGAGGCGGATATCCGCGCCCGACTGGCGGCTATGCCTGGCGACCGAGAGGCGCTTCGCCGGGCGGCCGTTACGGGATTGCCGACGCGCACCTGGCTTGGCGAACGCATGCCGCTTACGCCCCGGCCCGGCCTCGTCTCGGATGCCTTCATAATCCAGCCGCGCGTTCTCGGCGAAATGCCTGCGCGGATCTGAGGGATGCGCGGCACGAACGCAATGACGCTGGGGCAGACCGCTTCGCTGCGCATGACGCAGGTCATGCAGCGCGCCATGGCGCTGCTGCAGATGGACAATGCGGAACTGGCCGGCGCTCTCGTCCGGGAGGCGGTGGCCAATCCCTGCCTGCAGATCGAACTGCCCTTCCCCGTGCCGAAAACCGGCGGCGGCCCGCCGCGCTGGCGTCCCTCCTCATTCAGCGCGGCGGAAGGGGAAAGCGAACGGGTGGCTGCGCCGGCCGCCAGTCTTTATGGCCACGTCACCACCCAGATCGGGCTTCTGTTCCGCACCCCGCGGGAGCGCGCCATCGCCCTGGTTTTCGCCGAGGCGCTGGAGCCTAGCGGCTGGCTCGGCATGGAGGTGGATACCGTTGCCGCGCGCGCCGGCTGCTCCACCGCCGAGGCGGCGCAGGTGCTGGTTCGCCTTCAGGAGATGGAACCGGCCGGGCTCTTCGCCCGCTCTCTCAGCGAATGCCTCCGTCTGCAAATCGCCGACCAGGGTGCGCTGACGGAACCGATGGGCGTGCTTCTCGACCACCTTCCCCTGCTGGCGCAGAACGAAATGGCAGCGCTTGCCCGCCAATGCGGGGTGAGCGCCGAACAACTCGGCGCGATGGTCGCCCGACTGCGCCGCCTCGACCCCAAGCCCGGCGCGCGCTTCGAGGCGTCACTCGATTTTCGCCGCCCGCCGGATCTCCTAGCCGAGCGCGACAAATGCGGCAGGTGGCAAGTCACGCTCAACCGCGAGAGCCTACCGACGATCACGGTCGACCCCACGGCCGGGCAGCGCGGGCCACGCGCACTTGCGGAAGCGCGCTGGCTGGAGCGCACGGTGGAACGCCGCAACCGCATGATCCTGAAGGTCGCGGCCTTCGCCATCGGCGTTCAGCAAGACTTCCTCGAACACGGCCCGGCTCGGCTTCAGCCACTGACCAACAGCGAGGTGGCCGTAGCCATAGGCTGCCACGAAACGACCGTCAGTCGCATCCGCAGCGGCCTGACGGTCGAAACACCGGCGCGAGTTCTGCCGCTTTCGGCCTTCTTCGCCCGTGGCGGCACGGCCCGCTCCGATGGCGCAGGGGTGCCCGGTCCGGCGATCGCGACATTGATCGCGGAGTTCATCGCGGCGGAACCAAAGGACAACGCGCTGACCGACGCCGACATAGCCAGGGCTCTCGACGCCCGAGGCATTCGCATTTCACGCCGAACCGTTGCCAATCGCCGCCGCGAGGCGGGGCTTCCGGGCGCGGCGGATCGTATGAAGGAGAGGAGAAGGACATGACACGACCCGCAAGCGGGAAGAAAATCCACGGCTCGGCGAGACAGGCGCTCGACGGGCTCCTGTTCGACGGCATGACCATTGCGGCGGGCGGCTTCGGCCTCTGCGGCATTCCGGAATGCCTGATCGACGCACTGGTGGAAAGCAACGTCAAGGATTTGACTATCGCCGCCAACAATTGCGGCGTCGATCATTTCGGTCTCGGCAAGCTGCTCGACACCCGGCAGATCCGCAAGATGATCGCCTCTTATGTGGGTGAGAACGCCGAATTCATGCGGCAATACCTGGCCGGCGAACTGGAGATTGAGTTCAACCCGCAAGGGACGCTTGCCGAACGCATGCGCGCCGGCGGCGCCGGCATTCCCGGCTTCTACACGAAGACGGGCGTCGGCACGGTGATCGCCGAGGGCAAGGAGCACAAACAGTTCGACGGCGAGACTTATATTCTCGAACGCGGTCTTGTCGCCGATCTCGCCATCGTCAAGGCGTGGAAAGCCGACGAGACCGGGAATGCCATCTTCCGCAAGACAGCGCGCAACTTCAACGCGCCGGCGGCGATGTGCGGCAAGGTCTGCGTGATGGAGGTGGAGGAGATCGTGCCGACCGGCAGCCTCGATCCGGATCACATCCACCTGCCCGGCATCTATGTGCACCGGCTCATTCAGGGCCCGCACGAAAAACGCATCGAAAAACGTACGGTTCGTCAAAGGGAGGACGCTTGATGGCCTGGGACCGCAACCAGATGGCGGCGCGCGCCGCGCTCGAACTCGTGGACAGAACCTATGTCAATCTCGGCATCGGTATTCCGACCCTGGTGCCGAACTTCATTCCCGAGGGTGTGTCCGTCACGCTGCAATCGGAAAACGGAATGCTGGGCATCGGGCCGTTCCCCTATGAGGGCGAGGAGGATGCCGACCTCATCAATGCCGGCAAGCAGACGGTTTCGGAAATGCCCGATACGGCCTATTTCGATTCCGCCACGTCCTTCGCCATGATCCGCGGCGGCAAGATCGCCATGGCGATCCTCGGCGCGATGGAGGTGAGCGAAACCGGCGATCTCGCCAACTGGATGATCCCCGGCAAGCTTGCCAAGGGCATGGGTGGGGCGATGGATCTCGTCGCCGGTGTCGGCCGCGTCGTCGTGCTGATGGAACACGCCAACAAGGAAGGCGAATCCAAGGTACTGAAGGCGTGCACTCTGCCGCTCACCGGCACACGGGTCGTGGACCGGATCATCACCAATCTCGGTGTGCTCGACGTGGTCGAGGGCGGCGTGAAGATCGTGGAACTGGCAGACGGCACCAGCGACGCCGAGCTTCGCGCCGCCACCGAGGCGACCATCGTCGACTGACAGCCTGATCGCCGACACAGCAAAGCCGGGACCGAAAGGCCCCGGCTTTGCTGTGCGCGCGACGGAGGAGGAGGAACAACCGTCAGGCGCGCATCCGCACCAGCGCATCGAGCACGGCTTCCGGCGGATGATCGGGCGGAATGCAGGCGTAGCGGAATTGCGTGGTGCCGCTTTCGGGCAGCTCGCTGCCCGCAAACAGCGGAATGCTGACATCCTGGCCCTGCACCCCATCGCCGCCGCCGATCACCGCGTCGAACAGGGTCTCCTGCCCCGGCCGGACGCCGCGCCCGACCACGGCCCAGCGATAATGGCGGGCGGCGTTGAGCACCGGTGCATAGCGGTCCGCCGGACCGGGTGCGGCTTCCGCCTCCTCGATCAGGAGGCCGCCGACCGGACGCGCGGCGACGCAGCGGACGAAATCGGCGATATACATCGCCGCATCCTCCACCGCGTCATCGTCGCGCTCTTCGGGGTCGCGCCCGACCATGCGTTGCGCTTCATCGAGCCAGACGGCTGGCGACGGCATGGCCAGAACCATGGGAACCTGGCCCTGTAGATTAGCCGCGACCGCCTCGGCCACCTCGTCCAGAAGCTTGCGCGGCCCCTCCTCCTCCAGCATCCGGCGCAGCGGAAAGGTCGCGCGTTTCTTGGCCGCCATGTCCACCGCCAGTCCCGGATGGCGCGCGATCCAGGACCGGTAGAGATCGCCGACGGGCACGACGGCAACGTCGGCCTTCAGAAGACCGCGCGCCTGCGAGAAGAAGGAGAGATATTTCGCCGCTCCTTCGCCCCAGGGATCGCCCTCGGGACCGAGAAGGAGCCGCCGGGCATAGCCCGACGACTCCAGCCAGACCCTCAGACGGTTTGCGCCCGGCCCGCCGGGCAGCATCTCCGCGAGGCTTGCGCTCATTGCTTCTCGCCTCCCATCGCGCCCAGGGCCACCAGGCGTTGCTCGAGTTCGGCAATCCGCACATCCTTCGGATGCGTCATGTAGTTCGGCTTCGGCTCATCGCCGCGCCGGGTCTTGTCCGGCGATCCCATGTAGAGCGTGTCCACATCATCGCCCCAGCACCCGAAATATTGCAGGTGGGCCGGCGGCTTGGGCTTGTTCCAGTCCTTGACGAACTCAGAATAGGGCACGGAACGTTCAATACGTGCCTTGCGCTCGTCGGCACGGGCTTTTTCCGTGGCGTCGAAGTCGATGGCGAGCGTCACCGGATCGAAGACCACCTTGTAGAGCCGCGCTGCCACCTCTGGCGACATGAGCCCCTCCTCGATGTCTCGGACAACACCCGCCGGATCGCGCTCCAGAACGTCGCCATAGCCGGCACCCGCCCCTTGCGAAATCATGAATAGCTCGCCGCGTTTCGAAATCTCGAAGCCCATGCCCATGTGGTGGGTGGTGTAGCGCGCGCCCTCGAAGGGCTGCTCGTTCATGATCTCCTCGATGGAGTGGCGGAACTTTTCCGGCTGGTTGAGCAGGATGTCATAGACATCGACGCCCTGCACCTTGGACAGCGGGTAGCAACCGCAGGCATAACCGCCGAACAGGCCCTGGATCGGTGGGACCTTGGCGCCCTGCGCGGTGGTCATGAAGCCCCACTGTTCCGAATCCTTGGTGGCAACCATCATCGTGTAGCCCTGGCCGCCGCGATACTTGCCGGGGGCGATGGCGTCGCGCGTCATCTTCTTGGACACGAGCTGGAGGAAAGGCACTTCCTCCTCGTTCAGTTCCTGTTCGCCAATGTCGGCCATGGTGGCGAAGATCGGCGCCAGCGCGTGTTCGCCATCACGGTCCACCGTGGCACCGGCTCCCATACCGTTCAGGTCGGCGCAAAGATTGCCGAGCGTTTCGCCATGCTGGCTGACCCCACCCCAGATGAAGGTGTTGATCATGTTGAAGGTCGGGGCATGAACCTTGGTGAACTTTTCCGGGCAGGAATAGAGGAATTTCGCGACCGCATGCTGGCCGGCGGTAAAACCAGTGAAAATCGACATCAGCGATTGCGAATTCGGCGCGTCATAGGAGCAATTGACGATCGAATGCGGGTCAGTGATCACTTCGATCGGAGCAAACGCCGCCTGCCCGCGCGGCAAATCCGGCCAGACATAGCACAGGAAGACCTGCGCCAGCATGCCCTTCAGGCCGGCGACGATGGTGTTCGTGGCACGGTTGGTGAATTCCGGCGATGAACCCCGGAAGTCGAAGATCAGCCGGTCGCCGGTCTTGGTCAGCTTGCAATTTATCTTGACCACGCAGTTTTCGCGCAGCGTCGAATCCTGTATGATGTAGGTCCTGACCGTCATGTCCGGCCATTCGGAAACGCGGCGCTTCACTTCGGCGCGGACGTTTTCCATGGTCAGGCGCAGGGTTGCAACGAGCGCTTCCGGACCGTCGGAATTCAGTGTTTCCTCGATGCGTTGCTTGATGCGCAGGCAAGCGAACAGCTTCACCTTCATGTCTTCGTATTGCAGCTTTGGTTCGCGCACCGAGTTCTGCAGGAAGGTCAGAATATCCCGCTTGATCTGGTAGTTCTCGACCACCTTGAAGGGCGACATCTTCAGCCCTTCGTCACTCGGGCTTTCGGCCATGGAGGGCATGCCGCCCGGCTCGATGGCGCCGTTCTCGCCCTCATGCACGGTAGAGGCCACCCAGCAGACCAGCTTTCCCTTGTGGAAGATCGGCAAGATCATCGACTGGTCGGTGTTGTGGACATTGCCGTAACGGCTGTCGTTATGGATGAAGCCGTCGCCTTCCTTCACGCCCACCGTCGGGTCGTTCATCCAGTTCTTGATGATGAACTTGATGGGGTGGTGCACGAGCGCGGAGAAGATCAGCACCCCGCCCGCCGAGGCGATGGCAAGGTCGCCCGACGCCGAATAGACGCCGGTAATGACGTCGCCCCACTTGGCACCGGGGGCCGCCCCCATCTGCTCGACCATTTCATAGCCTTCGTCGCAGCCCGCCTGGATGCGGTCGCGGATCTTGGCAACGATGTGGCTGTCGGAAACCCTTGTGACGGCCTCGTTTTCCTCTACCGTGCGCGGCATCAGGTCATGGTTCTGCATGATCTCCGGGTCGGGTCCGAGGAACAGCGTGGTGTCGTCGAGAAACTTCTTGATGAGGTTCATCTCTTCGAGCGAGGGCATTTTCGCCCGGATATCGATCTTGTTCATGGAATTCTCCTCCAGTCGGGTTGGGCGTGAGACCCGGCGCTCCTCCAGCGCCGGGCTCGCCGTTTTCAGTGGCGGGTGACGGGATTTTCGTTGCGCAGGAACCAGGAGGCTCCCTGCTTCGCCGTCACATAGGTCCAGCCGGGATTGACGAGGAAGGTCGTGACCTCCGAGGCGACAATGGCCGGTCCGGCGATCTCGATGCCTGGTTCCAGATCTTTGCGTGCCCAGACCGGCGTTTCGAACGCCCCGTCGTGACCGACGAAATGGCAGGTGCGGTGGCTGGAAGGCTCAGGCGCCGCCTTGCGCTCCGGTTTCGGCGCGGGCTTGATATCCTCGAATTTCACGGTCTCGTGCCGGGCGTAAGACGCGACGCGGATCGTGTTGATGCGGATGCCCGCTTCCGGCGCCTGCGAGCCCTCGCCGAAACGCTTGCCGTAGTCGGCCGAGAACTGCGAGATGATCGACAGCACCTCGCCCGGCCCGTGCACCTCGTGATTGGGAATGACCGCCGTCGTCTGCACGAGCTGGTTGCCGTAGCGCATGTCCAGTTCCAGATCGTGACGGATGTCTTCCAGCGGCACGCCCTGGCGCAGGAGGTCCTGCCGGCCCTTTTCCTTCAGTTCGGCGACGATGGCGTTGAAGCGGTCGTAATCGTCGAAGATGTGGCGGGTGTTGCTGTCGTAGAGCACCATGTAGAGTGACTGCTCATGGATGTGGAGCTGGTGCATGTTGCCAGCACCGACCGCCGAGAACACCGACGAGAGCGGCGGCGCCAGAATGCGGTCGATATTGAGGTTCTGGGCAATGCCGCAGCAATGTAGCGGCCCGTTGCCGCCATAGGCCAGCATGGTGAAGTCCTTAGGATCGTACCCCCTGGCGCGCAGCTCGGTGAAGAGGCCGTTGGCCATGTTATCGTCCACCTTCTCGCGGATGAGCTTTGCTGCCTCGATGACCGAACAATCAAGTTCGTCGCACAGCGCATCCTCGATAGCTGCCTTGGCCCGGCGCGGATTGAGCGGGATCGAGCCGCCGGCATAGTTGGCCGCGTCGAGATAGCCGAGCAGCAGGTCGGCATCCGTCACAGTCGGGCGCAGGCCACCACGGTCATAGCAGGCCGGACCGGGATCGGAGCCGGCGCTTTCCGGACCGCATTTCACCGTCTTGTACATTCGGTCATAGGACGCGATAGACCCACCGCCGGCCCCGAGCGTGACGAGGTGGACCATCGGCACCGATACCAGCCAGCGGTCGATGACCGGGTTGAAGTCGTAATGCTTCACCCCGCCTTCCACGACGATGCCGATATCGTAAGAGGTGCCGCCCATATCGGTGGCGACAACATTACCGAGGCTCGCCTGCATGGCGAGATGCTCGGAGGCGCCGATGCCCGAAACCGGACCGGAATGGATGGTCTGCAGAGCGTCGGTGGAGTTGAGCTGGGCCATGCCGCCCGAATTGTGGATGACCAGCATCGGCTTGTCATACTTGTGGGCGCGCAGGTTCTGCTCCAGCGCCGAAAGCGCGTGATACATGGTCGAGTGCAGATAGCCATCGACGATGGCCGAGGTGGCGCGCACATATTCGCCCTTCCGGCCAGCCACCTGATGCGACAGGATCACCGGGATCGCGCCGAGCAGATGCGAGGGGTATTCCTCGAGGACGATTTCCTCGATGCGCTGTTCGTGCTCAGGGTTCACCACGGCATTGACCAGCGCGACAACGATGATCTGGGCGCCGCGATCCACCAGTTCGCGAAGCTGGCGGCGCACGTCCTCCTCATCCAGCGGCATGACGAGCTCGCCCTGGAAATCGAGCCGCTCGCGGATGCCGCGGATCATATGCGGCTGGACCAGCGGTTCGGGGCGATGCGCGTTCGGCATGTCCTGCTGGCCGAGATTGTCGAGGCCCTCGCCATACCCACGGGCACGGCTGAGCGGCACTGTTGCCTCATAGCCGGCCGTGACCAGCATGCCGATCTTCGGCCCCTTGTGCTCGATCAGCGCATTGGTGCCGAGCGTGGTGGCATAGCGCACGCTGTCGACGGATTGCAGGATCTGCTCCAGCTCCAGCCCAAGCACGGCGCAAGCCTTGCCGAGGGCCTCGTTGAAGCCCATCGCCAGGTTGTGATGCGTCGTCAGCGCCTTGGTTTCGATATATTGCTGGCCCCAGACGACAAAGCAGTCGGTAAAGGTGCCGCCGATATCAACGGATACGCGTTTCATTCTCGCTCCCTATCTTTCGCAAGGGGATCGCGCCGCCCTCCCCGGCAAGCGCGTCCCTGTGAATGGTCAGATCCCCGCGCCCCATTGCGCGGGGCGCCGGCATCAGTGGCTGTGGCCGCGACCGGGCACCACGGCGGGGCCGGCATCCGGCAGCATGTCCGGGCCGCGCTTGGCCCACTGGGCCTTCAGCGCGGGCACATCGACCTGCATGTCCTGCAACGGCGGATGGCCGGGAACGGCGTATTCCGTCTCCACCTGCGTGCCGCAGTTCGGGCAGCAGAATTCGAGAATGCGCACCCATTCCGGGTCCGGGCTGAAGGTGAAGCGGTAGCGCTCCGGATCGAGGATCGGCGGATGGATCTCGCGCGGATCACGGTTGTGAACCAGCAGTCCTTCCTTGTAATTGCCCGCGGCGGGCGCGATCTCGTGGTCGCATACCCGGCATTCCCATGTCTCCTTGTTGAGATCGATGCGGAGATATTCGGTCATCGGAATTTTCATGTGGTCAGTCCTCCCGTTCCAGAATGATGTCGCCCGCCTCCGAGACGACGAAGCTCCAGCCCGCCGGCACGCGGGCCGTGAAGTAGTCTTCCTCGATGATCGCCGGTCCGCTGGCATGATCGCCATCCGCCATCGATGCGAGGCGATAGACGGGCAAGTCGATGCGCCCCTTGCCGGCCATCAGAACGTTGCGCTTTCCCTCGGCCTTCGCCTCAGCCCTGCGCGTGAAACCGATATGGCTGGTCTCGTCGTGACGCAGGCTCTTCACCGCGCTCAGTTCCAGTTCGACTGTGGAAGCCTGCACCAGTTCAGGCGGGAAGTCGGGCGTGTCGCCCAGCGGCACGATCTTCTCCCCATCCGCCGTGTCGGCAACGAGGCGGGCGGAGACCGCGTAGCTGCCTTCCTCGAAGCCCTCGGCGAACATGTCGCGGGCGGCCTTGCGCTTCAGCGCATTGAGGGCAGTTGCGAGCCCCGTCGTCGAGCGCTCCTCGAGCGTGACGGAATAGCCCTGCGACACATCGCAGGAACCGATGCCATAAGCGGAAAACACCGCCGCCATGGCCGGTACGGCGACCCGGCGGATGCCCGCCTTGTCGGCCACACCGCAGGCGTTCAGCGGCCCGGCCCCGCCAAAGGCCAGCATCACCGTGTCCGATCCAATCTTCGTGAAGCGGTGCAGTTCATCGGCAATCTTCGCCTCATAGGCGTCCGACATGGCGAGGATCGCCGTATCAAGATCGATGCCTAGCGGTTCAGCGATATTGCCGCGCACGGCCGCTTCGGCGCGGCTCACATCGAGCCCCATGCCGCCGCCGAAATAGGAGGCGGGATCGAACAGGCCGGCCAGCAGGCTGGCATCGGTGATCGTCGCTTCCTTGCCGCCGCGACCGAAGCAGGCCGGCCCCGGCAGGGCGCCGACACTTTCCGGACCAATGGCGATATGGCCGTCCTTCACCTTGAAGATGGAGCTGCCACCAGCCCCCGCACTCATGATTTCGCACAGCGGAAAGGACACGCTGATGCCTTCGACATGGCCGCGCCGGATTTCGGCAACCTTGCCATCCGTGCACTGGCCGATATCGGTGGTCGTGCCGCCGACATCGATGGAAACGGCATCGCGAAAACCGTAAAGCGCCGAAAACGCCTTCACGCCTTCCATGCCACCACGCGGGCCGGAGGAATAGGTCTTGATCGCCACCGTCTTCGCCACGCGCGAGGCATCGCCATCATTGCGGAAAATCAGCAGCGGGTTCTTGGTGCGAAACGCCCTCAGCCGGTTTTCGGCATTGTAGAGGAAGGCCTCCATCGAAGGATGCAGGAAGGAGTTGATGAGTGCCGACCAGGCGCGGCGATCCGGATTGCGGTCGGAGGTGAGATCCGACGTATAGAGAACCGGCACGGCGCCCAGAAGATGGCGCGGATACTTGCGCAGCACGATCTTCTTGACCCGCTCTTCGGCCTCAAGGAAGCCGGCGCCGCCAAGCGCGATGACCAGACGGTTCGCACCCCGGGCGGCGAGTTGGTTGATGACCTTGACGACCTCCACCTCCGCTTCGGGAGCGTCGAGCATGGCAAGATCGATGAAGCCGACGCGGTCGCCCACCAGCGCCTCGAACACCTCGGGATCGTGTGCCTTCAACGATTCGGGAAGCGTCGCCGAACCGGTGTCGAGAATGAGACCGAGTTTCGGCCCCTTGCGCTCGCAGATGGCATTGGTGCCCTGCGTCGTGGAATAGCGGATGAGGTCGACCTCTTCGAGAAGCCGCTTCACGTCCGCCGTGCCGTAGACCACTTCGGAGGCCTTCTGTAGTCCTTCGAAGAAGCACTTCGAAAGATCGTAAGGGGTGGTCAGAACCTTGGTTTTCTTCACTCCGTCATCCGACATGATGCACACGTCGGTCAGCGTGCCGCCATTATCGATGTTGATTTGCAATGCCATCGCGCATTTCTCCTCCCGTTCCTGTCAGGCGGACCTTTCGGCCCGTTCGGCGCGTTCTTCGCGCCGGGCTTTGCGGTTGCGGCGCGCGGCAGGCTCCTCCCCGCGGCACCGGACCGTCTATCCCGAGAAACAAGTGAAGCAGGTTTCCTTCCACGCAGCGGCACTGCTGGAGACGCTCCGTCAAGCAATTGAAAAAATTTCATTATTTTTGACGTCCGCTGACTGCGGCACCGCATACCCAGATTAGGGCGTCCGGTTTCCGGACGGTTGAGTGGCATCTACGTCCGAAAGAAGGAAGGTCAACGTTCGACGATCATCCGCGCAACCAGTTCTGCGGCATTACCGACGCTGAGTTTCTTCATGATCGCGCCGCGACGGATCTCGACGGTGCGCGGAGAAATGCCGAGCGACTGGGCGATTTCCTTGCTGGTATGGCCGTCGACGATATAGCGCGCCACCTCACGCTCCTTTGCGGTCAGCACCGCCGAACTCGGCGGACGGTCCCGCAAATGCTCGAAGGTCCAGACCATCAGGTGAAAAGGGTCGGCGGGCGTCAACGTGCGCCGGCGCGCCCGTGTCCAGATGATCTCGCCACTACCGTGGACTAATTTTGCACCGCCGCTCTCAGCGGATTGAATAGCCCCTAGATTTGTAGACGCCTTCTCCCCTTAAATTTGAGGCAGGAGGCCTAGATGGGCAAAGGCAATTTCAGCGACGATTTTAAGCGTGACGCGGTGCGGCAGATCACGGAACGAGGCTATCCGGTTGCAGAGGTTTCACAGCGGCTCGGCGTGAGCCAGCATTCTCTTTACGAATGGAAGAAGAAGTTCGGCACGACGAATGCCAAGGGCAGCGACGAGGCCGATGAGATCAGGCGGCTCAAGAAGGAACTGGCTCGCGTCACCGAGGAGCGCGACATCTTAAAAAAAGCGGCCGCGTACTTCGCCAAGGATGCAAAGTGAAGTACGCCTTCGTCGCCGAGCATCGACGGCAATTCTCGGTGCCATTGCCTGCATATTCATCCCAGCGGCTTCTATGCATGGCTCAAAGCTCCGCTGAGCAGGCGAGGCATCGAGGATAGGCGACAGACCGACCTTTTGCGGAAGTCATGGGAGGAGAGCGGCAAGGTCTACGGCTATCGGAAGCTTCAAGACGACCTTCTCGACCAGGGCGAGATATGCTGCCCGAACCGGGTTGCGCGTCTGACCCGCCTTGCCGGGATCAAGGCTGAGATCGGCTACAAGCGCCGTCCCGGCATCTACGGCGGCAGGCCTTCCGTTGTGGTGGACAACACACTCGACCGGCAGTTCGACGTCGAGGCTGCGGACAGAGCCTGGGTCACGGATATTACCTATATCCGGACCTGTGAGGGCTTCGCCTATCTCGCAGTCGTCATTGATCTCTATTCTCGCCGGGTGATCGGTTGGGCACTGCAGAGCCGCCAGACCACGGACGTCGTGTTGCAGGCCCTGCTCATGGCCGTGTGGCGGCGCAAGCCAAGGGATCAGGTGCTGATCCATTCGGACCAGGGCTCGCAGTTCACCAGCATGGACTGGGCTTCATTCCTCAAGCACCACAATCTGGCTCATTCGATGAGCCGACGAGGCAATTGCCACGACAACGCCGTGGCCGAGAGCTTCTTCAATCTTCTGAAGCGAGAGCGGATACGCCGCAATGTCTATCGCTCACGCGATGAAGCCCGCGCGGACGTGTTCGACTACATCGAAATGTTCTATAACCCAAAACGCAAGCACGTCAGGAACGGGATGCTGTCGCCCGTTGAGTTCGAGAAGCAGCAGAAAATCTAACCCGAGGGTGTCTACGAAACTCGGGGCTATTCAACGGTTCTGAATAACAGACCACGGAAAAACGCTCGCTGGGGGAACTTTGAACGTTGAATCTCAAACATTCAGGACACAAGCGGCACTCTTTCTAAGCCTGGCGGTCTTTACCACCGGGCAATCCTTCCTGCTTGTCGTCCTTCCTCCGCTGGGCCGGCGTCTGGGCTTCGCGGACCTCCATATCGGTGGCATACTCAGCCTGTCTGCTTTGCTGATAATGGTATCAGCACCTGCATGGGGCTACCTCAGTGAACGTGTCGGACGCCGTCCAGTTCTGTTGACGGCTCTTGCTGGCGCCACGTTGGGCTCCATGGGATTTGGAGTAATAGTTTATTTTCGACTGTCAGGTGTTTTGAGCGGTTTCGTGGCACTTATATTGATAGCCCTCGTCCGCGCAACTCAAACCTTGGTCACCAGCGGCATCTTGCCCGCAGCGCAAGCCTACATGGCCGACATTACCACTCCAGCGCAACGTGCAGGTGGCATGGGCACCCTCGGAGCAGCTATTGGTGTTGGCGCTATCGCCGGGGCAGCGCTCGCCTGGCGAGTTGCAGCAGGCAATCCGGCTCTGGCTTTCGCCGTCATCGCGATGCTGGCCGCCATTGCACTGTTGAGCATGCTCCTAGTCAAGGAACCTGTCCGCACGGCGTCAATGACGATTTCAGATGCCCGCCTGCCGCTTGGCCAGATATGGCCGTTCCTGGCGATCACGCTTGCGTCGATTTCTGCCTACAGCATCCTGCAACAGGTGACGGCGCTCCGCTTGCAGGATTCGCTAGGCTTCAAGGTTGAGGAGTCGATCGCCCGCGGAGGCGCAGCGCTGATGGCGACGGCGCTTGCCATGATCGTGGTGCAGGCATGCGCGGTTCGCGTCTTCCGTTGGAAGGCCACTCGATTGCTGGGGGTCGGAGCGATCACGGCGGTCATTGCTATGCTGATCTGCACCTTCGTGACCACCTATTCTGCGATTTTCGCCACGTTGATCCTGCTCGGCATCGGTCTGGGTCTGATGCTGACCGGCAATCTCGCTTCGCTCAGCTTGCGGGCCGGAGTTGGCACCCAAGGCAAAGTTGCCGGTGTCAACGTCTTGGCACAAGGGCTGGGGCAGGCAATCGGGCCAATCGCCGGCGCTGGCCTCCACCGCGTATCGCCCCAGGTTCCGTTTCTGGCAGCAACAACCCTGCTTGCAATAGTGTGTTTGGTTGCGGTTCTTGCATGGAGATCTGCCGCGACAAACCCGTGATAGAGCAGCGTCGCCGGCAATGTTGGAACTATAAACTACAGGCGCCGCAAACTGGAATGTTCACGGTTCGTTCGACCTTGGCGTGTCTGGGGGAACAGTTCTTGTTCTGGCCCCTTCCACAAGCAGTGCAAGGCAAAGCCAAGCATTAGATCCCAAGAGGCCAAACGAAAATAGTGTCGGCGTTTTGCCGCTGGACACCGCTATTCTAAGCTCAGAACACGGCCATCCTGAAGAGGCGGCCTCCTTGGCCGCTGTCATCAAGACGAAGGATGATCTCGTCGTCGGCAAATGCAACCACACCACCCTTATCCTCAAAAGACGAGCCACCAGTAATTCACCGAAAGCTATTCTTCTTCTGAATCGCCTTGAGGCTGAGCTTCCACGGCGACTTCCCTTCGGCTCAGCAAACCCGCGTCCTCAAGCGCTTCGATGTTTGGCAGGTCGCGTAGCGTCTCCATGCCGAATGACGAGAGAAAGTGTGGTGTTGTCACATAGGTATAGGGCGCGCCCGGTGTTGGGCTGCGCGGCCCGGATGCAATGAAGCCGGCGCCGCGTAGCGTAGCGATCACATCGCGGCTGACTTCTTTGCCGAAGATCTTGGACGGGCCTGTCGCAAATTTCGTAATTGGTGGCCTGTTGACCATCAGTGGAGAAATTCCTGCTCCCGAATTATGGAGCGTACCGATGATTCTGAATGCCATTGCCGAGAAGTTGCAGCGCCAATCGAAGGACGACTTCAAGGGACGGCATTTCGAGGCGTGGCTCATTGTTCAGGCCGTTGCCTGGTACTTGCGTTATCCGCTGAGCTATCGCAACTTGGAAGAGATGTTCCGAGAGCGCGGCTTCGAGGTGGATCACAGCACGATCAACGACCTGTGAAGAAATCGCGCCGATCAGCTTGGACAGGCTGAGGATGACCTCGACGGCCCGCTTCAACGTCGGGAAAGAGCCGAATGTCAATTTGAATGGTTTTGGGGAGCTTTGCAGACGGCCTATGGCCTGGATTTCCCCCCCTACATTGCCAGACTTGGCTTCCAGCGGAGCCTGATCCATTGCCGAACGTTATAGGCGAGGATGGCCCATAGGGCTTCCGTCCGCGTCCTTTGAAGGACCCGTACACGGAAACGCCGCAGGCCAAGCTTGTCCTTCAGCCAGGCATTCACGAATTCTCCCACCCTTGCCCGTTCACGCATCAGACCACGTGCCTCGGCCGTCGTCTGACGTTCTCGGAAAGAACTGACGACTGGGTCTTCCTGCGTGACGACGATTGATCGTCCATATCGCTTGTTACTCGAGCAGCATTGTTGCCTGCTGGGGCAGGACCAGCAATCGTTTTGGTTTGCTTGGTAGCGCGTCATCTTTCTGCCTGGACGTGCAGAATGGCTGTGGCGGGCCGTAAGGTATTTTCCTTCCGGACAAACATAAACGTCGGAGCTCGGATCGTACCGGAACTGCTCGGGCAAGAAGGCTTCTGTAACGCCGGCGCGCTGGAACCGCTGCTTCACCCGACCATCGGTTTGAACCCAAGGTCCGGCAAGCTCCACATTCATGTCGTGCGCCATCAGAACGTTCTGTCGACTTGTATAACCTGCATCCACCAACAATCTGTCAGGCAATTCGCCCAAGCGCTCTTCAATCTGCCGCATTGCAGCCGGCAGATATCCGTAGTCGGGCGCTGTTTGCCCAATGTCCACGCCAATGGCAATTCCGTGGCTGGTGTCAGTCACTATCTGGACATTGTAGCTCAAGGCATAGTGACCATCGCCGTGCCGCATGATCCGCGATTGCGGATCGCTCGAACTGGCGCCGATCTGGCGCTTATGTGAGTTCCCGTAGCCTGCAGGCTTATCAGCGCTAATCTGTCGAACGTTATCGAGTGCCTGCTCCAACCGTTCCACCCGCTCCCGGCGGGCTCGCGCCTGGGCGGCTTCGTGACGAGAGGTCGCCCCGCCTTCTCTTGGATCCCCCATTGAGGAAAGATGTTCCTTTGCGAACGCTAGATGTTTAACGAGTTGATCCTCCTTCCGGAACGTACCTGATCCCGCCTGCGCTGCGATCTTGGTTCCGTCCAGTGTGGCGGCCTCCAATGAAATCAATCCCTCAGCACTCAATGCGGCAAGCAATTGTGTGAACAGGAGATCCAGGGCCGAATGATGCGCAACCCGAAAATCCGACAAGGTGTGATGATTGATGATCATTAGCCCTGCGAGCCACCGAAACCCAGGATCAAACGCCAAGCGCCGTTCGATCTCTCGAGCAGAGCCGATCCCACGACTATAAGCGTAGATCCATAGCGAAACCAGGAGCGCGGGGTCATAGGCCGGGCGACCAGCGGTGCCTTCAAACGACCCGACACGCGATGCGAACGCCGAAAGATCGAGGCGGCCGACTAGTTCCCAGATCGCGCGAACGGAATCATCGGGCCCAACCAGAAGCTCAACATCCAGCATCGTCTAGCACAACTGTCGACGATCGGCGTAGATCAGTCGAAGGGCCGGGTCGCCTGCAGGGGTATCAAAAACTCCACCGGATAGCCGGGCGTCAGGGGTGTCATTCATGCCAAAACCTCCCCAAATCACACTCCCAAACATAGCACGAAAGGGGGCTAAAGGCGATTTCTTCACAGGTCGTCAACCGATGGGTCCTTGCCTGCGCGCCGATGATCGAGAAACGGTAGCGCCAGTTCCGCAGCCCCCATTGCGGTTCGGTTCGCACTGACGAAACCTACGTCAAGATCCGCGGCAAGTGGCGCTACCTGTACCGCGCCATAGATAAGCATGGAAATCCGGTGGATTTCCTTCTGACCGCAAAACGTGACCTGGATGCCGCCAAGAGGTTCTTCCGCAAGATGCTCAAGCACGAGCCCCTGCTGTCGCCGGGCAAGATCGGTACCGACGGCGCAAATACCTTCCCCTCAACGATCAAAACAGCCGTCGATGATTGGCTCTTGCGTCCCGACCCAGTGCACTACGTTACCAAGCATCTCCAGCAAGGCATCGAAAGCGACCACTTTCGAGTAAAGAAGAACATGCCGAAGATCGGCGGCTTCCAATCGTTCAAGACGGCCCGGCGAAGCATTGCCGGTTTCGAAGCAATGCTCTGGTTGCGGAAAGGTTTTGGCTTTTCCGGCAATTGGAGCGTCAACCACCAGAATGAACTCCTCGCGTACCTCTTCGGACTTCAAAAGGTTAACAAAGCGTGAAAATCATGACGATCACAGGCTAGGTTCAACCTACTGAAGGGTTTGCGACAGGCCCCTCCTGGCTGACCATGCGAACAGGGGGGGACTGATGCGCTTTGTGGGCCTCAATCGAAGAAGGTTCGACAGGGGCGCAGCAATGCCAGTGACGCTCAACGCGTTACGATAGCCTTTCGCACCTTTGCCGGGGTCAATGGCATGTCAGTGAAACGTATGCCGGTGGCATCCGCCAGAGCGTTGGCGAGAGCAGCGGAGGTCGGCCCCTGCCCGCACTCCGCGACACCAAGGAACGGTTTTCCCGGCTGCGGGATGACGGCGACATCAACCCGCTGTGGAACTTCGAGGAACCTCAGAATGGGGTAAGCGCTCCAATCGAAGGTTGTCCGGATTTTTCCGTCGTTCAACGAAGCTTCATGCACGCACCAGCTGAGTGATTGCAGGATCGCACCCTCGGCTTGGTTGATCACGCCGTTCGGCGAAACCACCTCGCCACAATCGATTGCGGCATTCACTCTTTCCACGGCGATCATGCCGGTATCCCGATTGACACTGATCTCCATGAACACCGCGCAATACGCGCCGAGGTTCTTGTATCTTGCAAACGCCATCCCGAACCCGTGCAGGGGCTTGGATTTCTCGCGCTCCTTCCAGCCGAACTTGTCCGCTGCGGTTTGCATCACACCGCGAGCGCGATCGTCGCGCATGTGGTTCAGCCGCAATTCGAGCGGATCGATTTTGCCGGCAGACGCCAGTTCATCAAAGGTGCTTTCGATCGAGAAGACGTTGAGATGCGCGCCAAGAGAGCGCAATGCCGAAACGCGGATGGGCATGTCCTTTATGAAGTGATAGATCACGTTCATGTTGGGAAGGTCGTAGAGCGGGTTCGAATTGCGACTGCCGTCGCCTTCCGGCATCGGGATAGGCTTGCCCTCGGGCATTTCGAATGGCGGCACCACCTCGTTTCCAACCAGGACGCCTCCCGCGCCAACCGGCCTGTTGTTGTGCGGGTTGCTCCACACCCCGTAATTCCACCGGACGATGCGGTTGGTGTCATCGAGAGCGGCGTCCACCTCCGTCACCATGCCCGGGCCCAGCGGCTCCCAGCCAAACTCCTGCTCTCTCATCCACTGCAGGCGCACCGGTCGCCCCGGTACGGCCATGGCCAGGAAAGCGGCTTCGGCCGCGACGTCATCGGCACCGTTTTGCCCGTAACATCCCGCACCTTCCACATGGATTGCACGGATCTTGTCGATTGGCCGGTTGAGAAGCTGCGCGGCCACGCGGCGGACATCGTAGGTCCCCTGGCTATGCGTCCAGATCGTCAGCAGGTCATCCTTGAGCCACGCAACGGCGCATGAGGGTCCAATCGAGCCATGACTGATCCAGTGGCGGGAATAGCTTTGTCTGACCGCCCTGACCGGATTGGCCACCGCATTGGCCGTATCGAGAATGACGATGTCCCTTGCGGGAAGCGATTTCAGCGTGTCCGAGACTGAACCGTTTGGAAATGGTTTTGCCGACGGTTCGAATTCGGAGGCCTGCAATTTGCGCATCAGCTTGATCGCATCCCATTCCTTCTCGGCAAGAATGGCGGCGAAATCTCCGTTCTGGACGAATTTGGCGACACCGGTCATCGCCTCGATTTCATGGGCTGGCGGGAGTCGAAGGCGCGTGCCCTCGCTTGGCCCCCGCAGCACTCTCGCATGAAGCATGCCCGGCAACCGCATGTCGTGAATGAAGGCGGCCCCTCCCGTCGTTTTGGCCGGGATATCGAGGCGTGGCAGATTGCGTCCCATCGTCCTGAATTCGGATGTCTGCCGAAGCGGCGCGTTCGCGATCGCTTCAACATGGAGGTCCAGGGCCCCCGCAATTTCGCCATAACCGACGCGGCGCCCCTCCTTCGTGAGGATCGAACCCTTGCCATCGGTTTCCAACTCCTCAAGCGGCGTTCCAAGCCTGATCGAGGCTTGCTGCAAAAGCAGCATTCGCACGTTTGCGGCGGCGTTTCGAATTGCGGTTCCACTGTCCTGCATCGAGTGGCTGCCTGCCGTCAGACCTTCGTCGGGCGTTCGCAGGGTGTCCACCGTCACAAGGTGAAGGTCGGATGGGCTGAGATCGAGTTCCTCCGCTGCCACCTGTGTCAGCGCGGTTCGTATCCCTTGGCCCAGTTCTGCCTTGCCGGTATAGACGGTCGCCCTGCCCTGCTCATCGATCTGGATCCAGGAATCGAGGAACGGCGAGGATTTCAGGCTCCCGGGCAGGTCGGGCGCGAGGGCGGTCGGTCCGGGGCCGCCCTCTCCGCCTCCAGTCAGTTGCGCCAAGGCGGGACGGGTGATCGAGAACGCCACCGCGATCCCGCTTGCAGCAAGGAACGAGCGCCTTGTAAGTCGATTGTTCATGACATCACCCCTGCTTCACCAATTCGTCGCTCGCGCGCCGGACTGCGCGCAGGATCCGCACATGGGTTCCGCATCGGCAGAGATTGGGCTGCATATGCGTTCGAATTTCCTCATCGGTCGGCCGCGGATTCCTATCCAGCAGCGATTGTGCGCGCATGATCATGCCCGCGATACAGTAGCCGCACTGGGCAGCCTGCTCGTCTTGAAACGCCTTCTGCAGCACGCCGGGCGCGTCGATCGTTCCCAGCCCTTCGAGGGTGCGCACCGGCCGGTCCCCGATCGCGCCGACAGGCGTCAGACAGGAAAAGACCGCAGTGCCGTTAATATGTACGGTGCAGGCGCCGCATTGGCCCAATCCGCAACCATACTTCGCGCCGTTGAGTTCCAACTCATCGCGCAGGACGTAGAGCAACGGCGTGTCCGGGCTCGACTCGATCTTGCGTGGCTGCCCGTTTACGACAATGGATAGGGTCATTCCTGGTTCTCCTTCCTGATCTCACGCACGCTCTTCTCGAGGTCCTGCCATGGAGCCTTCGACGTGAAACGAGAGCGGGTGTAGGCCAATAGATCAGCGACCTGGGTGTCGGTGAGGTTGTCCGTGAACGCGGGCATGTAGGGCGCGTTGCTCCCCACCGGCGCCTTGATACCCTGCAAGACGGCCTGAATTGAATTGCGGGGGTCGTCGGAATTCAGGTCCGAGGTCGCGGACAACAGCGGTCTTCCCCGGATAGCCATGGGACTTTTCGGCTCGTGACAGCCTGCGCAGGCACCGCGAAAGAATTCATCCGCCCCGCCGTGCCGTGATGAGGCGTCGGCATTGTCGATCGCCATGTCCTGCGACGGCGCGGGTCGAACCCCGGCTGGATGCATGATCGCATCGATATAGGTCGCAATCGCTGTGACATCCTGTTCGTTCAGTCTCGACAGGCCCTCGGTTACAGGGCCCATCGGCCCAGCCGCAGTGCTGTGAGCCGAACTCGTTCCGGTCGCAAGGTATTCGGTCAGCGTGTCGACGTTCCACCGTGCGGCGGAGGGATTGCTTGCATTCAGGGGCGCGGCATTCCAGCCCTCGGCGATACCTCCGGCAAACAGCTGGTTCCATCTCTCGCCGCCGAGAAGATTGCGAGGCGTATGGCAGGCGCCGCAATGCGCCAGCCCGTCAACGAGATATCTGCCCCGGTTCCAGGCCGGCGATTGAGCCGCATCTTCCTGCGGCGGACCACCATGCAGGAACAGCAGCTTCCAGCCAGCGAGCGATTGGCGAAAGCCGAGACCCGGGAGAAGCCGGTTTTCCGGTGCCACTTCCGCAACGGCCTCGCGCGACATCAGGAAGGCGTAGATCGCATCGACGTCATCGTCCTTCACCTTGATGAAGTGTTCATAGGGCAGAGCGGGATAGAGATGAGTGCCGTCGCGGCCGACACCTTGCTTGACAGCTCGCCGAAACGCTTCGGCCGACCAATTACCGATGCCTGTCTTTTCATCGGGGGTGATGTTGGTGGAGTACAGGGTGCCGAATGGCGTCGGCAGAGGCCGCGACCCGGCGAATGGTTGCCCCTTATCGGCCGTGTGGCAGACAATGCAATCTCCAACGGTCGCCAACTGCTCGCCCCGCTGGATCTGTTCCGGAGAGAACGAGGAGGCCACGGGGCGTGGGATTGCGGGGATTTCCGGCTCATAAACCAGCCATGCGGCGAAACCGAGACCCAGGGCGCCGGCGGCACAGAGCACGGCCGCTCCACCCCAAAGAAGTCGTTTGCTCGGATGCATCTCTTCGCCTCGCGTGACGTGGAAATGACCTCGGCATACGCACAACTTTCAGGCGCGTATTGCACAACGTCGTGAGTTTTGGACATTCTTCCTGCAAAGCGCAGCCATGCATTCGGATAGACGTGATTTCCATTTTCATCATGTCTAGCGGGAGGCGCCGAACACCTCCTGCGATGGTGGCGTCGCCTTAAGGAATTTTGCTGATCGAGTTGCTATTTGGTGGGCATGACCAGAGAGCCGCCGCCCCGTTATCATCGCCACCGCTTCCCCGGCGAGATCATCTCATCGCCATGCGGTCTGGCTGTACTACCGGTTTCCGCTCAGCTTTCGCGATGTCGAAGACTTGTTGGCCGAACGCGGCATTGAGGTTTCCTTCCAGACGGTCTCGGAATGGGCAGCCAAGTTCGGCCTCAAATTCGCTCATCAGCTCCGGCGGCGCTCGCAAGGCAACTTTGCCGACAAGTGGCAGTTTGATGAGATGGCTGTCTCCATCAAGGGCAAAAAATACTGCCTCTGGCAGGCCGTTGATGCCAATGGCTACGTCCTCGATGCCCTGCTGCAAAGCCGAAGAAACAAGCGAGCAGCCTTACGGCTGATGAGAAAGCTGCTGAAAGGCCAGGGTATCGCCCCGCGCGTGATGGTCACCGACAAGCTGCGGTCCTATTCTGCGGCAAAGACCGAACTGATGCCGGGTGTCGAGCATCGATCGCACAAAGGCTTGAACAACCGTGCTGAGAATTCGCATCTTCCCGTACGAAGACGAGAGAGGCGTATGATGCGCTTCAAGTCGGCGCGACAATGCCAGCGGTTCGTCTCAACTCACAGCCAGATTGCCAATCTCTTCCTTCTTCACCGCAAACAGCTGAATGCCGCAGATCACCGCCAGCTTCGCTCCCTCGCCTGCGCAACATCGCGCCAGATCACCATGTCCGTCAGCCCATGACGTCTGAGTAGGAAGGCAACAGCGCGCCCACAGATCGGTTAAGGCGACGCAACCATCGCCTGGTATCGGTTAGACCCAGGCCAGCGTCAAACCGTGACCTGGGAACATCGCTTACGAAAGATAACATCCCCCGCGGCCTGGATTTGGTTGCAAGGTAAAGCGATGCCGCCAATCGGGCATCGAGCGTCAAACCTGCGCTTCCGGGGCGCAAGGCTTTCGAAACCCTAACTATCGAATATTTTTCCAGTGGGGGACGCAAGTTTTTTGATCAGTTGTTCGATCAATACAATTCGACGGTGCGCCTCGTCCCAATCCAGCCCTAATATGTCGGGTACCGTCGCCAGACAGTCGAGGGTCTCCATCAGCCCGAATTGATCGAGGTAGATCTCAACGGGTTCGGGCGCAGACCCTTTCAGGAGGTTCTCGATTTCCAAAACGCGGTTTGCCTTCCCGTCAGACTTCCCCGTAGCCTGCTGCTCCATCAGCAGGGCAACGGCTCTCATCAGTGCAATTGGGTCCGCTCTGAATGGCAACGGGTCTCGCCTCCTTGTCGATGGCCCAAGGTAGCGAGGATGATGGGAAGCGTATTGTAAAAATCGATTGCGTGGTGGAGCTTCGTCTTTTAGCGACCGGACACGGAAATTCATGCCTGCGGGCTATGGGCGATCTTTCGACAATCGCTCGATCGCAAGATCAACGAATGCCCGTAGCCGGGCCGATCTGCGAATATCGCGATGATAGCCCATCCAGATGTCTCGGGCGGGAGGATCCTCTCCCAGATCGATGCGCTGAAGGTTCGCCTGTTGATCTCCCACCGGCCTGGGCAGCACAGCGATGCCGACCCCCGCACAGCTCATCTGGGCCTGAACGTTTCGGTTGTTCGACCTTACGATCACCTTGGCTTGTGGCAACTTCGATTTCAGCCAGTCGATATCCGGAAAGGCGCCGAGTGAGGTGTCCATGGTCACGAGGCCGCATCCCTGCCCGTCGCCCGCCCGAGGCGGTGGCCTGCTGGCGGCGGCATAAACGCCGTAGGGCATTTCGATGAGTTTGCGCTGGACGACGTCGGCTTCGGTAAACGGCGAGATGCGAAACGCGACGTCGGCTTCCCTTTGTGCAAGGCTGAATAGCCGTGTTCCGGTGAGGATCTCCATTTCGACGTGGGTGTGCACCCTCGCGAACTCGGCGATGACTGGGGGCAGAACCCAGGCTCCGAACCAATCGGGCGAGGAGATCCGAAGCATGCCTTCGAGTTTCTGAACGTTTCCGGCCAGCCGCCTTTCGATGGCCAGCGCACTCTCTTCCATGTGCTCGGCGATGGAAAGAACCGCCGACCCCTCTTCCGTGAGGACATAGCCCTCGCTGGTGCGCTGGAACAATGTCTGGCCGGTTGCTTCTTCCAGGGCTCTCAGGCGGCGGCTGATGGTGGGATGGCTAAGGCGCAAAGATCGACCGGCCGCACCCAGCGTGCCCTGTCTCGCCACCGCGAGGAAAATTCTGACGTCGCTCCATTCCATGATCAGCCCCGTTCAAAAACGTACGGACACTGTGCATTGTCTTCGATTGCGGGACAAGGACGTCAGCCCGATATTCTCGACAATCAATCATCAAGGACGTCGAAATGACCATCCACTATCAAACAACGGCGCTGCCGAGAATGACGACGCCACTGACCCTCGTCATGGCGCTCGGCGCCGGCGCGGCGGTCGCCAACATCTATTACAATCAGCCGATGCTGACGTTGATTGGGAAAGATCTCCCGATTGCATCAAGCCTCATCTCGCCTGTGACCCAGCTTGGATATGCCTTGGGCCTGTTCCTCCTGGTTCCCCTCGGAGACGTTGTCGAGCGCAAGCTCCTGATTGTCGGCCAGTTCGTCGCGCTGGCCATCGCTCTTCTCGGTGTCGCCTACGCCAGCAGCACGGCCGTGATCGTCGCAGCCTCGGCTCTTGTCGGCATCTCCTCGACCGTGGCGCAGCAAATCGTTCCGTTCGCCGCGCATCTTGCAACGCCCGAGAAACGTGGCGCGACCGTGGGCACCTTGCTGTCCGGTGTGTTGGGCGGCATTCTGCTCAGTCGAACCGTTGCGGGTTATGTCGGCACCAGCCTTGGCTGGCGCGAGATGTACGTGATCGCCGTCCCGGTTGCGCTTGTCGGTGCCATTGGGATGTGGAGTATCCTGCCCCCCGTGCCGCCGACCGTGTCGATGCCTTACCGGAAGCTGATTTCATCGATTGGCTCGCTCTGGATGGAGCTTCCGGAACTGCGCCGGGCTGCGGTGACGCAAGCGCTGATCTTCGCGGGCTTTTCTGCGTTCTGGACAGCTCTGCCGTTCCGTCTCGCCCAGCCTGATCTCGGTCTTGGCGCGGAGACTGCCGGATTGTTCGGTATTGTCGGTGCGGTCGGCGTGATCGCGGCCCCGATCGCCGGACGCGTGTCGGACAGGAGGGGACCTGCGGTCGTGGTCCGGCTCGGAGCCATCATTTCCCTGTTGTCATGGGTGCTCTTTGCCGTATCGCCCACTCTTGCCGGCCTCGTTATCGGGGTGATCGTGCTGGACTTCGGAATGCAGAGCGCATTGGTATCCAATCAGGCCCTGGTCTACTCTCTGAAACCTGAGGCGCGGGCTCGTCTCAACACCGTCCTTATGGGGTCTATGTTCTTTGGCGGTGCCATTGGATCGGCTGCGGCGATAACAGTCTGGACCCATGCGGGCTGGATCGCACTTGCCGCTTCTGGCGGGCTTTCAAGCGCGATCGCTGTCGTACTTCAGATCCGCCCATATCGCGATTGATTGCAGCCTTGCCGATCATTCGCGCATGTGTTTTCGCCGCCCATCCAGAGGAAGGGCGGCGGAAGGAAGCCCGGCCCGACGGCCGTCATGCTTCATGCAGGGCTTCATGACTGACACTGAATCTGCGCCAGGCGCTGGGGGTCGTTCCGGTAGCCCGGCGGAAAATGCGGGACAGGTGAGCCTGGTCGGAAAGGCCGCAATCCAGTGCGATCTCGCTTAGAGAGGCGTTGCTGTTCGCCATTCTGTACTTGGCGTGTTCAACGCGGCGGCTGAGAATGTAATTGTGGGGCGACATCTCAAAGCTCACCTTGAAGGCTGCCGAGAAATAGCTGGTGCTCAGACGGACCAACTGCGCGAGTTCATCGAGCGATATCGGCTCCGACAGGTTCTCCTCGATGTGCTTCCTGACGCGGTTCACCTGCCACGGCGCAAGACCTCCTGTCGTCGAGCGCCGGCGCACGTCGTTTGCGGCGCCTGCGTGCGGCCGAAGCAGGATTGACGCCTTCCGGATCAAATCAATTGCGATCGACTCATCGCTGTCGACCAGGGTGATCGCGTGCATGACAAGATGAGAAACTTCAGTCGAAACCTCGACGGTGAGATTGCTAAAATTAACCAATGGGTCGCGGGGGGAAAAAACGGTGGCACTGAGAGGCATCATCCATCTCCTAATGACCTGAAAAAGCGATTGCTGATGGGGTCATTCTCGCCAGATCGATGCTCCTTCGAAATCGTACAATCATTGTATTTTCCAACACATCAGTCGTAGTCGATCATATCTTGGTATTATTGCCGGCCGAGACGGACTGGCCGGGAGAACTCGGTGAATCCACAAGAAGACGCATTCGCTTCGCTGAAAAATCGCTGCATTAACAATGCTTTGGCAGAATTTGTCCGGTTTCTTCGAAAGGCTTCTGGCGGTAAAGGCAGCGGATTTGGATGCGCAGCGCACCCATGGCCAACCGCCGGAGCAGCCTTCCAACAACCGGCCGGAAAAGCTACAGTCCGAAAACGGCTTCCGGACGTGTTGGGGGCTCAAGAAACCAAGTTCATATTATCCTTCGCGCTCTCGCGATACGCAGTTCTTCAGCACAATTTGTTCGGCGATGGATCACAAAACCGTCGCCATCGTACTTCCCGGGATTTGGAGATGAAGAGTAGAATTCTGTCGCATGGAGCTTTCTCCCTGGCTCCGCTGGCAATGATCGAGCTGGACCTTCGAAAGACGAGAGCGCTGGCCGCCGACAGACATATCGCGGTGAATGGAGAGCGCTCTTACGACAACGCGTCCGTCTGTGCCTTGACCAACAGCGTGGATATCCTTGGCGTCAATAATGCGGCTCGGTCGATCCTTGCCCTTGAGGGAAAGGGAATGCCGGAGCGCGTGTCCCATATCATTCCCGAGAAGTTGCAGAAGCCCTTTGCAAAAGGGCTCGTTTCGCTTCTCCATGGCGAGAGCTTCGTGATCGAGGGCATCCTCAAGACCGCTGACGGAGAGGATTTCCCAGCCCATATCGCCGGATGGAACGACACCGACGCTACCGGGGAGGACCAGGTGATGATCGGCATAACGAAGCTCGAGCATAACCGTGGCAGGGAGAAAGCGAACGGGGATATTCAGGGCGATCCGGTCCATGCGGCAAGGATATCGATACTGGGTGAGATGACCGCTTCCATCGCTCATGAGGTAAACCAGCCACTGGGATCAATCGTCACGAGTGCTGAAGCGGGTCTTCGCTGGCTCAATCATGCGCAACCTGATCTGGACGAAGTGCGGACGATTCTTGAACGCATCATAAACAGCGGCCGGAGAGCGGGAAACATCATATCGGCATTGATGGGGTTGGCGAGCAATTCCGCATCGGAACGCACCGCGGTCGAAGTTGCGGCGCTGATCGACGAAACCGTCTTGATCCTCCGTTCGGATCTGAACCGCAGGCAGAGCGGCCTGCGTCTAGAAATATCGCCTGACCTGCCCCGCGTCTGGATCGACCGGACACAGATCCTTCAGGTTATCGTCAATCTGGTAACCAATGCAGCCCAGGCAATGTCGGATGGCCAGGCCTGGAATAGAACGCTTTCCATCCGGGCCCGTGAAAACCAGGATCGCGTGACAATCGAAGTGGAAGACAGCGGCCCGGGGGTGGATCCGAAGGTGCGGGAACGATTGTTCGAGAGCTTCTACACGACCAAGACAACCGGCATCGGAATGGGGCTGGCTATCTGCCGCTCTATCGTCGAGGCCCACGGCAGTGAGATCGAATTGCAATCGTCGCAATATCTCGGCGCCCGGTTCAGCTTCACGCTACCTGTTGCCCCGGACGCTCCGTCGACCGTGGCGACATCCGGCTCAGTCGTGGGGTGACGGGTTACAAGTTGCCGCGACGATGATTGCCAGCCTTATCGAGATTGATGCAGAGCTCCTCGAACGAAAACGGCTTGGCCACGACCGAGATCGCGCCGCCTGCATAGGCCTTCTGTTCCAGATCCGGCTCCGTTCGGCCGGTCATGAGGATCACGGGAAGATCGCGGTCAAGGTCGCCAAGGGCGTTCATCAGTGCGATTCCGTCCATCGACGGCATATGGATGTCACTAATTATACAAAAAAAGTCGTCAAGGTTGGAGCGCTCAAGGAGCTGCTCCGCAGAATGGAAGCATTCCGCCCTGTAGTCTGGCGATCTGACAAGACTGCTTATGGCGAGGGGAATGTCCGCGTCATCATCCACAATTCCGATGAGTGAATTCGAAGGCACCGGCGTCTCCAATTGCACCGATCAACTGATGCCTGGAGACGAAATTTAGAGTTTCGGCAGCGAACGTCAATCATCCCTACGTATTGCCGTATTGGCCCCGGACCGAACGGCTTGCCAATCAGCGGATTTCGCGATGGTTACGGCGGCGGGGGATGCCGCCGTGACGGGTCACCGCTGCTGCCGATGCCGAGACCGCAAAGGTCCGGTTTTTTGTCTTACCAGATCCAGAAGCAGCGTTACCGCCGCAAGCACGGCGATCGTTCCAACGCCGATATCAACCGCGGTCGAGAGACCATAGACGGTTGCGATCCTGCCAAGGGACAGGGCCACGACCGCCTGGGCGAGGTAGGCGACCAGAAAAAGGGCGGAGAGCGTTGCCGCCCTGTGTGTGATGGGCAAATGTGCGTTGATCAGCGAAAGCCCTCCCAGCAGCAGCCAGCTATACGCGATCCCGGCGCCAGCCTGGGCCACCATATAAAGGCCGAGCGAATGTTCCACTGCCGCCAGCGCAAGCAGCGCGGATGACGCGATCGCCGCCAACCCGCCCGAAAGAATGACCCTGCTGGCGGCGAGCTTCCGGGCCGGAATGGTTGCCAGCGTGGAAGCCAGGGCAAACAGCGCAATCGTTCCGCCGTTGACCAATGCATTGGAGGATGCAACGACGTCGCGCGCCACTTGAGCACCGAGCGACAGCGTCATTGCACCGAGAACATATGACCCGGTCACGGCGGCAGTCGATGCGACGAAGACCGCGAAAACACCATTCGGGATCGCCGGCAGTCGCGGTCTCCAGTGTCCTGCTGCCCTTGACGCTGTGTGATTGGGCAGAAACCAGGTCAACACGATCAGGGCCGCAAGGACGACGGTCAACACTGCGAAGTTGAGCCTGAGCGGCAGCGGAGCATACTGGATGAGTGCACCGCCGATCAGCGCGGCTCCCACCATGCCAAGCCCCTGAGCCGCCGCAGTCACGCTGCCGGCCTGCCCGACCCTGTGCGGTGGACTGAACTCGACCACGGCTGCCGCTGAAGGACCGGCAGAGAGCCCCACGCCGACACCCATGAAGGCGCGGCCGAAGAAGATCCAGTCGACGTCGGGCGCGACGGCGAATATCAACGATCCCAACGCCGAGAACGTAAGTCCCGCCACCATGGCTTCCCGACGGCCGATATAATCGGAGAGATTTCCGAACAGCACCAGGACGAGGACGACGAAAACAGGATAGACCGCGAATATCGCCGTCGTTGTAAACGTGGTCAGATGCCATTGCTGGGCATACAGCGGATAGCTCAAGGCGGGAGCAGCGCTTGTCCAGATGGTATGGGCGACGATCGCGGCGGCGGCCAGGAAGCTCGCCTGACGGCCTAAAACCCTGCGTGTCATGATTTTTCTCCAGCCGCGCTGATGAAATCATATGCTGCGCCGGCTTTTTTGATGCGGCCGACACCCGGGTAGCTCCAATGGAACCCGAGGAGTTTCGCATCTTGTGCAGCCGCCCGATCCAGCAGGGTACGGCGCGTCATTTTTGCCCGGGCGGGATCCATGTCGAATCCAAAGCTCCAATCCGGATGTTCAAACGAGACGATTTCGCTTGAGGCAGCGTCCACGGTGATGATTAGCGGAATGTCCCCCTCGATCACGGCGGACAAATGGCCGGGGGTGTGGCCGGGAGTGGCCAGAACATGCATGCCAGGAACGATCTCGGCGCCGTCTTCGATCAGGTTCACGCAATCTTGTACCGCAGACAGATCGCGGCGAGCGCCTTCGACGAAGGGCTGTACTTCGGCAGGCAGAGCCGAGGCTGCCTCACCCATCCAGAACTCCCACTCCGCTTTCCCGACGAAGTATTTCGCCTTCGGGAAGCGAAGGCTGCCATCGTCTCGCAGAAGGCCCCAGATATGGTCCGGATGAGCGTGCGATATCAGCACGATCGTCACGTCTTCCGCGCGAACGCCGACGCGTTCCAGATTCTCCTCGAGCATCCCCTCGGTGGGCTGGAAGCGCCTTCCGGCCCCGACGTCCACCAGAATGACCTGCTCGTTATAAACGATCAGGGGAATGTTCGATTGCGCATGGGCGCTGTTGTCCTGGCCCTTCAGCCGGGAGACGATATCAGCCCTCTCATCCTCATTGGCCTCGGGCGCGAATAGTTCTCCGTTCAAAACGATGGGACCATCCGAAAGCACGGTGATGTCAAATTCGCCGTGACGGAAACTATGAAACTCAGACTGGGTCATTTGCCAACTCCGTTTGTTTGATGGAAGACATGTCGGCCTATCGAAGATGTTTTGGAACTGACATAAATGAAAAATATCCGTTCATTTTTAAACGGGTGTTCCGGTGGGATTTTACTCAATAATTTCAATTCATTATCGGGAAAATAGGGAGCGATATCCATTCCCGGCAGCGCCGCCGTCAGGTCGGCACCGTCCCAGGGGGCGTGCTTCGCCAGCAGGCGGAGCAGTGGACAGCTGACTGTTTGGGAGGATGCGGAGCCGGTCGGCCGCATCCTCCAGGGAGACGGTTTAGTTCTTTCCCGGCGAAGCTTCGTAATTCGCCGGTATCCAATAGAATTGTCCCTGCGACGCGCTGACGTGTCCAACACCAGGGAAGGAAATGTGCGCTGCACCTATCCAGTAGCCCTTGCGAGCAGCATCGGAGAATATGGCCTCTCTTTCGTTCTCGGCCATTTCAGCGTCGCTGTCGTAAGCCAGGGTTACGGATGGGTTTGGAAACTGAACCGCGGCGACGTGAACGACATCGCCCCACATCAGCATCTGCTGGCCCCGGCTCTCGACCATGAAGAAGCTATGGCCGGGGGTGTGGCCGGGGCTTGCGATGGGCGTGATGCCAGGGAAGAGTTGCTGGCCATAGGCGAAGGGCTTGAACCTGCCGGCGTCGATGTAAGGTTTGAGTGACGCCTTGTCCCCCTCGAACATCGAGTTCAGCAGCTTGGGGGCCGCCTGTTCGTTCTTGTCGTTCAGCCAATAATCCGCATCGACCTGGCTGACCCGGATGATGGCATTCCTGAACGCCATGGCGCCGTTGGGGGCGATCCCACCGACATGGTCGGCATGCAGATGGGTCAGATAGATCTCATCGACCTGATCGGGCTCATAGCCGGCGCTTTTGAGATTATCGATGAGATGTCCGCAGCAATCTCCATACAGAGAGCCCGCCCCACTATCGATCAGGATAAGCTTCGAACCGGTATTGATCAGGAAGGCGTTGATCGATCCGGCGACCGGAACGGCGAGCTTGCTTTCGGCCAGCAGCGCGTCGGCCTCGCCGGGTGAAGCCTGATCCAGTGGGATTGCGCCTTTATCGCCGACCACTTTGGTGAGAACCTTATGGACGGGAAACGGATGTGTTCCATCCGACAATACGGTAATTTCGAAGGCGCCGAGGATCATTCGGTGGAAGCCGGGAGCCTGGGTGCCGACCATGGGTGCGGCGGCCGATGCCGGTGACGGGGCGAGATCGATGACGATGGCAGCGGCCAGCGACAGGGCTGCGGCTATTGCCGTAAGGCGTTGTCGTGACGGGCGTCTTGATTTTGAAGACATGTGCTCTCTCCATGCTTGGGAGACAAGCGTTACCCGTCCGTCGGTCTCAACTCTTGCACGTCAGTCTGATGTTTGGCCCAAACGACGGTGAAAGACTGGCCGGGCAATGGCCCCGGCGATCGCAATCGGCCCTTCCGCATGAACTGGCGACTGGTGCGAACCAGCGGGTATGGGTGTCCGCGCGACTTCAACCCCATACAGGCAATGCGACGCGAGAGGGAGACGATCCCGCTCGCGTCGTCGAAATCAAAATCAAGGTTTCAGGTGTCGGTCTTGCCCGCCTTGGACGGCAAATCGGCATGATCGGCACCACCGGGAAGATGGCCGAACACATGCGGCTTGATTTGATAGAGCCAGGAAACGGCAGCCGGCTCCTTGCTCCACAGCGTGCGGGCCAATGGAATGATCTGTTCACCGACCAGGATGCCAAGGAGCCCGACGAGCGCGACGACAGGCGGCGCAGGAGAGCGCACATTCAGGAGGCTGTAGACGATGCCGACGAGCAGGCCTGCACCAAGAGACAGCGGGTATATTTTCATGGGCTTACCCCCTTCCGATCCGGAAGCACGCTCCATTCATTCGAACGGAGCGACGCGCCGACTTGACCTCAGTGGCTTTCGGAGGCGTTGAACATCGTCTTGGCGTAGATGATGCCGAGGCCATAGGCCCCGCCAAACTTCTTCGCGACACCGGTCGTCATGTCATAGGTCTCGGTACGCGCCCAATCGCGCTGCAGTTCGAGCATGTATTGGAGCGATGTCATGGGCTGGGCGCCGGCCTGGACCATGCGATCCATCGCGCGGTTGTGGGCCTCGTCGCTGACGTCGCCGCAGGCATCTGCCAGAACGTACACTTCAAAACCCTGCTCGATAGCCGAGAGGGCAGGACCAACGATGCATACGCCCGTCCACAGGCCGCTGAGCACGATGCGCTTCTTGCCGATGCGGTTGACCTCGTCGATGACCGCGGCGTCCTCCCAGGTGTTCATCGACGTGCGATCGAAGAGCGTCTGGCCCGGAAAGGCATCCGTGATCTCGTTGAACATCGGACCGGAGAAGCTTTTTTCCGCCACGGTCGTCAGGATCGTGGATACGCCGAATCCCTTGGCAGCGTTTGCCACGAGAGCGGCATTGTTTCGCAGGTTGATTGCATCGATGCTCTTGGTCGCAAAAGCCATCTGCGACTGGAAATCGATCATGATTAGCGTGTGGTCCTTCGGCGTCAGAAGCTTCGAGCCGGGCGTCGGCGTTGCATGTACGGTCATGGATGTTGCCCCTCTAGTTGATGCGCAGTTGATGGGGACAGCATGTTTCAGAACGGCAGAGCCTTCTTGTCGCATACAGGGGTGGTTTGGATGATCCTATGGCGAGCTTGACCATGATTGCGCCGGCGGCGAGAAATGAGGGGCGTGTTGCCCATTCCCCGCCTGTCACTTCACATGATCGGCCGATCGTATGGGTGGCTCATCAGATGATACCGCCGACCGCTTTTTTGTACATTTGTGCCGCGATTTGAAGATTGCTCCTGCGAAAATTCGGGGCCTCTAGCGGTTCGCGAAAACAGCTGTTAAACTCAAGTAAATCCTCCGAAAACAACACTTCGAGGCTCTCTGATGCCGATGCTCACCATGCGTGACAACACTCGTCTTTATTACAAAGATTGGGGGAGTGGTCCGCCTGTGCTTTTCAGTCACGGCTGGCCCTTGAGCTCGGACATGTGGGAAAACCAGATGATGCATCTGGCATCGGAGGGATATCGCGTAATTGCCCATGACCGGAGAGGTTTCGGCAGATCCGATCAGCCGTGGCATGGATATGATCACGATACGTTTTCGGACGATCTTTCAGAGATTATTACTGCGCTCGATCTGAAAGATGTCACCTTGGTTGGCTACGCGATGGGCGGCGGCGAGATCACCCGCTATATCGGTCGCCACGGGACGGACAGGATTTCGCGCATCGTCCTCATCGGGGCGACCACCCCGAAACTGGCGTGGAGCGAGGATTACCCGAACGGCGTTCCCGAAGCGGTATTCGAAGGCGTCAGAGCCGGATTGAAATCGGACCGGGCGGAATTCATTCGTGGTTTCTCGCGACTGTTCTTCGGTGCCGACCGCGATGGCGCAACCGTGTCCGAAGGGAGCATGATGCAATTGCATCAGATCGCGATGCAGTCCTCATTGAAGGCCGCGCATGATTCCATAACCGCCTGCGCGATGACCGACTATCGAGCGGATATCATGAAATTCGATATCCCTGTCCTGATTATCCACGGTGAGGACGACGCCTTCGTTCCCTATGGCGCGACGGCGCGTCAGGCAGCCGAATTGATGCCGGACGCTGAACTGAAGGTGTATGAGGGCGCTCCGCACGGCCTGCTTTTTACCCATAAAGATCGGCTGAATAGCGATCTGTTGAGCTTTATCCGGCAATGAACGTCGTGGCGACGGAGGGCCCGATCGTATTCATCATCGAGGACGATGATGAATTGCGACTGTCTCTCGACAGCCTTTTCAGGTCGGTAGGCCTGAAGACCAGCATGTTTGCCAATGCCAGGGAATTTCGCGCTTCGAAGCTGCCGGATGTAACCGGATGCTTGGTGGTCGACGTTCGCCTGCCGGGCCTGAGCGGTCTGGACTTCCACGATCAACTGACCAGGGCGGGATCCGCCATACCCGTTATCTTCATGACCGGCCACGGGGACATCCCGATGACGGTCAGAGCCATGAAGGCCGGCGCCATCGATTTTCTTCCCAAACCCTTTCGCGATCAGGACATGCTCGATGCGGTCGCCTCGGCACTTGAGGTGGATCGCAAGAGGAGAGAAGGCGAAGTCGAGCTTATGGCCTTGCGAAAGCGTTATTCGGAACTGAGCCTGCGGGAACGACAGGTGATGACACTCGTTACGACCGGCCTGATGAACAAGCAGGTCGCGGGCAAGCTTTCGTTAAGCGAGGTCACGGTGAAAATTCACCGGGGCTCCGCGATGCGGAAGATGGATGCAAGGACCCTCGCCGATCTGATAAAGATGGCCGAACTCCTGGAGCTTCACCGGGACCTCGAAAACTCCTGATCTACGGGTGAATTGCCAGGCGTATCGTTTCCAGCAGGTCCTGCAGGCCGAATGGCTTGGTTACGAATGCGACTGCTCCGGTCTGCAGGGCCTTCTCGCGAAGCCCCTGCTCAAGTCGTCCCGTCATCAGGATGACGGGTAAGTCGGGACGTAACGCCTTGAGGAGCGAAACAAGCTCGATACCCGATATGTTCGGCATGTGGATATCGCTGACGATACATGAGAACCGGTTCAGTTCGCTCGAAGCCAGCAGATCCTCCGGCGACCTGAAGCATGATGTATTATAACCCAGCGAGCGTATGAGGCTGGAAAGCGCGGCAGGAATGTCCGGATCGTCGTCAACGATACCAATCAGCGGAGTTTCCGGCATTCCATTCCCCAGTCTGCATCTGAACGATGCGCAAACCCTAGTGCGCCCGATTATTCAATGCTTTCGTTCCTATCGTTCGGCAACTGAAACATCCGGCCGGTCGGATGGTCCGGCGAACTCGCGGTGCCACGTTCCATCCTCGGCCTGGTAGACGATTTCGGCCGACTGACCGCTCCGCTGCTGGCGCCTGGCGGCCTGGTGCGCAGCGGCGTGTGCGGCTGCGTGGGTTGGAAAGGGCTCGGACCAGACGTTGTCCAGGTGATACGCCCACCCGCCGTCATGGCGGCCGACATGATAGGTGAGATGATTTGGAACAGTAGTCATAGCGTCCTTCCTGGGTCCGTCCGCCGATCGCCGTGCTTCGACAGGTCAGCGTGTCGAGCCGTCATCCCGAAATTCGCCGGGATGGGCCGACCACGAAGCGCAACGGTTAGGCCGAAAGTATCGTCGCGTATTGAATTATTCGACTTTACGTGGACGAATGGATTGCTACTTGCGATGGCCGAAAATTTCCCCACGCACATGTATAGCGGAACTATCCGTAGGTATGATTTTTTACTGGCCCGGCTCTGGTATCGTGTTCCTCGCTGCCTCGTACAGAGGCGGTAGCGTGCCTCCCAAGCTACCGACATGCTTCGGCTTCCCCTCACCGAAGCGGCGGATCCAGGATCCGCATGGCCGCTCAGTTCCGCCCCTGAGCGGCCATTTTTTATCCAGCGTGCCGAAACGCACCAACGCGAATTCGGACGTGGTTTCACCAAATCCAGAACATCCGTTCAAGCCAGTGGGCCGCCGTTGCATTTACCCTCGTCCATCCATGTAACAGGCAGCCAGGAGCGACAACATGACCAATCTGCCCCTACTCAATCCGTCCGAAGCCGTACTGTTGATGGTCGATCAACAGGCAGGTCTGGCGTTCGGCGTTGGATCGATCGATCGCCAGCTCCTCATCAGCAACACGGTCGCTTTGGCGAAGACCGCAAATACATTTCAGATTCCGGTGATCGTCTCCACATCCGCTTCCAAGGTCTACAGCGGTCCGCTGATGCCTTCGATCCGAAGCGTTCTCGGCGATGCGCCCTCGTTTGAGCGGCGAAACATGAATGCATGGGAAGATCAGGCGGTCCGCGAAGCCGTCGAAAAGACGGGACGTCGAAAACTGATTGTTTCGGGCCTTTTGACCGAGGCCTGCGTATCGTTTCCCGTTCTGTCCGCATTGGCTGATGGCTATGAGGTATCCGTGGTCGCCGACACCTGTGGCGGCATCACGCCCGACAGTCACTCCCTCGCTCTGCGCCGAATGGAGGCGGCAGGGGCAACCATGACCTCCTGGCTTCAGGTTCTACTCGAACTTCAGCGCGATTGGACACGCAAGGAGACCTACGACGGAGCCCGGGCAATCGTGGAAGGCCATGCTGGCGGCTATGGCATTGGGCTGGCCTATGCGCGCGACATGATCCACCCGGTATGACGCCGAACCGGCGAACCGCATCCTTCCGCTTGGGCATGCCTGAAATCGCAAAACAGGGCTCCGGTTGCGGTTTGGCGTCGCTTCCTCGAAGAGACGGCCGGTCTGGACGCCGATGCGAGCCTGCCGGAGAACGGGATTGACGATAGCGGGGGGACGGATCCGGTTCCTGTTCGAAATTCTTCGGGATGGCCGTCCGTAAATCCCCTCCAAATCCGAACGTATTTGAAGCCACGCGGCCGACCGGCCGCGTGGCTTCTCCAATTCACAACGCGCCTTTTCCTGCCACGGGCAATGCCTTGGCATTGTTCAAAAATCATCGGAACCAACAAGATCGGACCGGCGGATACTTCTACAACGCTTCACACGGCGATCATCTGCCGCCAAGCCACCAAGGGGCCAACGATGGCAAACGACTTCGATTTCTCACTGTCCCGCCGCCAGACACTCATTGCAGGCGCAGCCTTTTCAGCTGCGATGGCGGTCCCGGACCTTGCATTCCCAAAATCGACAACTCAGACCTCGAAAGGAAACTTCGAAATGACCGACGGCTTCGTAAAAACCAAGGACGGCGTGAACATCTATTATAAGGATTGGGGTCCGAAGGACGCGCAACCGATCCATTTTCATCACGGCTGGCCGCTGTCGTCGGACGACTGGGACACCCAGATGATCTTCTTCCTTCAGAACGGTTTCCGTGTTGTCGCCCACGACCGTCGTGGTCATGGTCGCTCTTCGCAGGTCGCTGACGGTCACGACATGGACCACTATGCAGCGGATGCATCGGCTGTCGTCGAACACCTCGATCTGAAGAACGCTGTTCACATCGGCCACTCCACCGGTGGCGGCGAAGTTGCACGTTATGTAGCGAAGTATGGCGAGCCGCAGGGTCGTGTTGCCAAGGCCGTCCTCGTCAGCGCCGTTCCGCCGATCATGCTCAAAACCGATTCGAATCCGGGTGGTCTGCCGATGGAAGTCTTCGATGGCATTCGCAAGGGTGTCGCGGAGAACCGCGCGCAGCTCTTCATGGATTTCCCGACAGGCCCGTTCTACGGTTTCAACCGTGAAGGCGCAAAGATCTATCCCGGCGTAATCCAGAATTGGTGGCGCCAGGGAATGATGGGCGGCGTGAAGGCCCATTACGACGGCATCAAGGCCTTCTCCGAAACCGACCAGACCGAGGACCTGAAGAAGATCACCGTTCCGACCCTCGTTCTGCATGGTGATGACGATCAGGTGGTGCCGATCGCCGACTCTGCCGAGCTTTCCGTCAAGCTCGTCAAGAACGGCACGCTCAAGGTCTATAAGGGTTACCCCCACGGCATGCTGACAACCCATGCGGACGTCATCAACCCGGACCTTCTCGCCTTCATCAAGGCTTAAATCGGTATACCGACAACCGTCCCGCTCGCGAGAAATTGCGAGCGGGACGTTTTGGTTTTTCGAGGGTGAGGATGCCGTTGTCTTGCGCGGATGTTGCCAGACCGGAGCTCCGGCGGATGGACGAATGGCTTGGAGTAGAACAGTTCAAGGGGAGATGCCGGCCCGCCGTCAGGGCAGACAAAGGCGCCACTTCCGCCCGAGGCCGGACGGCAGGACTTTCATTCTTACACGCAGGCGTCAGGACGTTTTGGACGCCAGAGTTTCCGGTGAGCACGAGATCGCCGAAAATGCGCTATCTCTTTGTTTTCCTGCAGTGCCAGACGCGAAAGCGGCTCCCACTTCTGCTGGAATTGCTCTAATCGCGCGACTTGAAGAGATGTCTGTACTGGCGAGGCTGACACCGGAGATACTGGTCGGCGGCATCTACGGTCTCGCCAAAATGTGCTGCGGCGTGCCAGGGCCAGCGGGGGTCGTAAAGGATGGCGCGCGCGATTGCGATGCAATCGGCATCCCCCGTGCCGATGATTGCCTCGGCCTGTTCGAATTCGGTTATGAGACCGACCGCGATGACGGGGATTTTCACGGTTGCTTTCACGGCCCGTGCGAACGGGACCTGATAATTCGGTCCGACAGGAATGCTCTGGTCATGCGCAAGTCCGCCGCTCGAAACGTGGATGGCGCTACAATCGTGCGCTTCCAGTTCGGATGCGAAGGAGAGAGTGGACTCCAGATTCCAGCCGCCATCGACCCAATCGGTTGCCGATACCCGGACCGTTACCGGCCGATCGCCCGGAAACGCATCCCGGATGACATCGAAGACCTCCAGCGGAAATCTCATCCGGTTCTGCAGCGATCCGCCATATTCGTCCGTTCGGGTGTTGGAAAGCGGCGACAGGAACTGGTGGAGCAGATAACCGTGAGCGGCATGGATCTGAATCGCCGAAAGGCCGAGCCGGGCGGCGCGGCGCGCGGCGCTCTTGAAGCTGTCCCGAAGCAAGGTCAGGTCGGAACGATCCAGGGCAGCCGGCGCATCGTAGCTGGAGCGAAACGGGACTTCGCTTGCACCGACCGTCTGCCACCCCAGAGGCTCGGTCGGCGCGATTTGCCCACCCCCCTTCCACGGGACCTGGCTGGAGGCCTTTCGTCCGGCATGACTGAGCTGGATCGCGATCGGCATGTCCGAGTAACGTCGTACGCTTTCCAGGGTTCTGGCCATCGCTGCTTCGGTCTCATCGGAGTAGAGCCCGACGTCGCCATAGGAAATTCGCCCTTCGGGCGAGACGGCGGTCGCCTCGATCGTGAGCAAGGCGGCACCGGAATTTGCGAGCATGCCCAGATGCATCAGGTGCCAATCGGTCATCTTTCCATCGTCCGCAGTATACTGGCACATAGGCGCGATCACGATGCGGTTTTTCAGCTCGAGATCGCCGACTTTCAGCGGGGAAAACAATCGGCTGTGTGTCATCTAAAGCTCCGCAGGTAGGTGTTGGCGCCGGATACTGTCAGTCTCATCTTAATGTCGCGTCGGTACCCGGACTTGTACAATACCCTTGTCAACGCATCGGCGTCCCTGTGCATCGCGATGATTTTGAGTCGAATTCTTCAACCGGGAGGCCGGATGCATGAAAGGCTGACACTTCAGGCGGAGGCGTCGCCTTAACCGGCTGGTGCGGATCGAGGCAATAGTCTATCGGCATGACTAAAGATGCGTCCGCCCAATACAAACGCCACCGCTTTCCCGCCGCGATCATCGCGCACGCGGTATGGCTCT
>NZ_JAMXLX010000017.1 GCF_024055605.1 Ciceribacter sichuanensis
ACCTGAACCGCCCGCACACGAGCCTCAACGGCTTGACCCCTTACGAGTTTGCAACCCGGTCCACACACGACCAGAACATGAACAGAGCTAACTTATAAACGCGGACAATCCGGGGAGCAGGTCACGCCAAACATAAGTACGAATATGGTTGGGAGCGATGCGATTGCTTGCCGCGCGGGAGCGCGAGCAGAGCTGTCCAATTTCAAGAAACGGTGGAGATGAAAGGGGTGAGCGTGAAGGAAAGGTTGATGCGAGTGGAACCCTTGGTGCTTGCCATGCTGGCCTGCCTCGCGGGAGGGCTGTTCCTGTTCGAACGGCTTGCGAGCGAGGTCTTGGAAGGCGAGACACTTCAATTCGACCAATCCATCCTGCTCGCCCTCAGACGTCCAGGCGACCTGTCCGTTCCGATCGGTCCTGCCTGGCTGGCGCATGCGGTCGATGATATTACTGCCCTTGGCGGAGTGACCGTTCTTACGCTTGTAACGCTGCTCGTGACGGCCTATCTGCTGTTCGACCGCCGTTCCCGGACCGCCTTCTTTGTTCTCCTGTCCGTGCTGACGGGCTGGCTTGCTAGCACGAGCCTGAAGTTTCTGGTCGCGCGTCCGCGCCCGGAGGTCGTTCCGCATCTTGTCGATGTCACGGATTTCAGTTTTCCAAGCGGCCATGCCATGGTCTCGGCCGTCACCTACCTGACCCTTGGAGCCTTATTGGCACGTATCCAGATCTACCGTTCCGCGCGGGTTTTCGTGATGGGTGCGGGTGTTTTCCTCACCTTGGTTGTCGGCATGAGCCGGGTCTTTCTCGGGGTCCATTATCCTACGGATGTTCTCGGCGGATGGTGCGCCGGCGCGCTCTGGGCGCTCGGGTGCTGGATGCTGTTGAGATTTCTGGGAGATGCCGGCGGGGACCGTAACGGATCCAGTATCGGCGGCCCAAGCGGCAAGGAGTGAGATTTCCATTGCGTATACTCCTGATCGAAGATGACGGAATTATCGGTGAGGCCGTGCGCGATCACACCGCGGCGGCGAGCCACGCCGTCGATTGGGTCCAGTCTCTCGCCGATGGCAAAGCGGCCGTGGAGGTGGTCCGCTATGGTTTGATCCTCCTCGATCTCCAGCTGCCGGACGGGAATGGCCTCGGCTTTATGGAAGCCCTGCGGGCGAACGGCGATCATACGCCGGTCATTATTCTGACCGCGCGGGATCAGATCTCCGACCGTATCGCCGGTTTGAACGCCGGTGCGGACGACTATCTGGTCAAACCATTCAATCTCGGTGAGCTGGAAGCGCGAATTCTCGCAGTGACTCGACGATACGAGGGTAAGCCTCAGACGGTCGTCCATATCTCCGACATCGAGATCGACCGAGCCTCGCACGGGATCGTCGTGGCCGGCGAAGGTGTTTCGCTCACCCATCGGGAATGGGCGGTTCTCGACCTGCTGATCGCCTGGCCTGGGTCTGTCGTCACCAAGGCCAGAATTGAGGAAGCCCTCTACGCCTTCGGAACGGAGGTCGAGAGCAATACGGTCGAGGTCTACGTCAGCAGGCTTCGCAAGAAGATCGGCAAAGACAGGATCAGGACGGCACGCGGCCTTGGTTACATTCTGGAGGTAGAATGAAGAGAGGACGTAGCATTGTCCGGCCGCTGATGCTCTCGCTCATAGGAGCGCTTGTCGTCGTCTGGCTCGGCGCGATAGGCCTGAGCATCGTTGTGATGCGGGAAGAGTTCGACGAAATCTTCGACAGCGCATTGAAGGAAGCCTCTGAACGCCTGCTGGTCATCGTCTCAGAAGAAATGCATCCCGATGTGCTGAGCGCTGCCGAAAGCGGTCGCGTGTTCTCCAGTACCGGGCGGCGGCAATATATCGTCTACCAGGTTCGCCACGCGGACGGCCAACTCATCTATCGCTCAAAGGACGCGCCGGAGCAGCCCTTCGACGTTCCCCTGAAGGTCGGGTTCCGCGACACCGGGAAATATCGTGTGTTTACTGCTGCTACCTCTGACGAGAAGCTGTTTCTTCAGGCTGCGGATGATTTCGGTCACAGGCGGGAAGCCGTATTGGAGAGTGCTACCACCATGCTGTGGCCGCTCGTCATGCTCATTCCGGTCAGCCTTCTTGTCGTGTGGCTGATCGCCCGGAGAGCAGTGACGCCGATCAACGCTCTCAGGACGTCGATTTCAGAAAGGGACGACGGCAACCTGTCGCCGGTTGAAACCGAGACGTTGCCCAACGAGTTGCGCCCGATTGCATTCTCGGTCAATCTGCTGCTGCAGCGGCTGCGCTCGGCACTTGATGCCGAACGGGAATTTACGGCCAATAGCGCGCATGAATTGCGCACGCCGATTGCCGGTGCTCTGGCGCAGACGCAGAGGCTTCTGGCGGAATTGCCGGACGGAAGCCTGAAGGCGAGAACCCGAAACATCGAGGCTGCGCTTACCAAGCTTGGGCGTATTTCCGAGAAGCTGCTTCAGCTCGCGCGCGCGGATGCCGGTCTTGGAGCCACAGAGACGAAAACCGACCTGCTCAAGGTTCTTGACCTGATTGTTCTCGATTTTCAGCGCAGTGCCGAAACGTCCAACCGGATCGACTATATCGTCGCGCCGTCCGCATCTCTCATAAGAAACGTCGATATCGATGCTTTCGGGATCGTGATGCGCAACCTGATCGAGAATGCCACTATTCACGGCGAGCCGAACGGGCCGATCAAGGTTTGTGTCGATGAACACAGCGCCATCCGCGTTATCAGCAACGGCCCTGCGGTCGCGGAAGCTGACCTCGCTGCGTTCAAGCAAAGGTTCCACCGCGGAGATGCTAAGCGAAAAGGCGCCGGACTTGGCTTGCCGATTGCCGACAAGATCGTACGGCAGATGGGCGGAACCCTGCAGCTTCACTCGCCTGTACCCGGCAACGATCAGGGCTTCGAGGCCCGAATAATCCTGCCCGGTTAGGTGTTCCTGCAAGGGCGCCCATATATTCCCCGCGACGGAGCTCTTCAGGTGTCTATCAGCTTACCGGCCTATCGATTGCGGTGGAGTGCCCCCCATTTCGCCGGACAGATGCTGGAGAAGGAACTGAAGACCTACGGTTAGGCCCTCCCCTGCTCTACCGCAGCGGAAATCGCCCGCATGGCAGGTATTGCCTCAATGCTTTCTTCCTGTTCAGGCAAGTGTCAGGAAACTGCGTCAGTGGTTCTGGTCTCAACCGGAATTGGCATCATGAATGCAAGGCAAACGACAAATCAGATCATCAGGGCAATCCAGGATGGAGATGTCGAAAAGGCGGATCGTCTTTTCGTCAGTGCTATCCATCTCGCGAAGAGCGGTGGGCTTGATGAGAGCCCGGCACCATCTGTCTGGCTGCTTCTGGCGCTGGCCCCAATCCTGGGCATCCTTGTCTATTGGGGTGGTTTTTATCTCACTCGGTAGAACAGCCTCCGACAAGCGATTTTAGCCGCATACCGGGGCCTGTGATCTTGAATGCATGCGGCCGTCTTCAGGCCGCAGCCGTAACTGCGAACCGGTTGCGATATTCTCCCGGTGAAAGGCCGAGAATGCGGCTGAATACGCGTCGGAACGAGGCGGCGTCCTCGTAGCCGACGGCCCATGCGACCTGATCGACCGGACGCTTGGTGAATTCCAGCAGTTCCCGTGCCTTGCCGACGCGCAGGTGCTGTACGTATTCGATCGGCTTCATTCCGGTCGCGGTCTTGAAGCGTCGCAGGAAGGTGCGCTCCTCCAGACGGGCCAGATTGGCCATATCCATGATGCTGGTCGGTCGGCCGGCGCGCTCCTGCAGCCAGTGCTGAACCTTGAGGATCGCCTCATCACCATGCGTCAGTCGTGGGGCGAATGAGCTGTAATGCCGCTGTTCACGGCCTGACGGATCGATCAGCAGGAACTTGCCGGTCTCGATCATCACCGAGGGGCCAAGCAGCCGGTCGACGATGCGCATGCCGAGATCGGTCCATGCCATGAGGCCACCGGCCGTGACGATATCGCCATCGTCAATCACCATTCGATCCGGATCCATTTGTACATCGGGAAACCGGGCGCGAAAATCCTCGGCAAACAACCAGTGCGTGGTCGCGGCACGACCGGCAAGAAGACCGGTTGCCGCCAGGATGAAGGAACCGCCGCAACTCGCGGCGAGCGTCACGCCCTGTGCGTGCCGGTCGAGCAGCCATCGCGCATAGGGTTTCGCTTCCTCGGCTTCGGCGGGACCGGTGAGCCTGCCCGGCACGACGAGAATGTCGGGTTGCCCCGGTTTGCCGAGATCGGTGTCATAAATGCGGGAGAAGTCGCCGGTTTCGTCCATCTGCCAATGGCTGACGCGGAGCGCGGGTCCGCCATGTCTCTGCGAGAAGACAGTGGCGATGGCGAAGAGATCGGTAATCCCATGCACCATCGCCGCCTGACAATCCCGATAGAGAACGAGCCCTACTTCGAGCGTACGTGCGGCGTTTCTTGTCATGTCCGTTCTTCCTCCACGCTTTGTCAGTTTCGGCCCGGCTTCTGTCAGAAACGCCAATCCAGTTCCTATCCGCGCCCAGAGTATCTCTATTCCCACGGGACGCAAGAAGGCGCCCATTACCAAGAGGGAACAGAACAATGGCTACTATTACCACCAGAGACGGAACGCATATCTTCTACAAGGACTGGGGTCCGAAGGACGGGCAGCCGATAATTTTCTCCCATGGCTGGCCGCTCAGCGCCGATGCCTGGGATGCCCAGTTGGTGTTCTTCGTCGATCAGGGCTTTCGTACGATCGCCCATGATCGCCGCAGCCATGGTCGTTCGGATCAGGTCTGGCACAACAACACCATGGACCAGTATGCCGACGATCTGGCCGAACTGATCGAACAACTCGATCTTCACGATGTCGTGCTGGTCGGTCATTCCACCGGTGGCGGCGAGGTCACCCGCTATGTCGGTCGCCACGGCACGGACCGGGTCGCCAAGATTGCGCTGATCGGCGCCGTCCCTCCCCTGATGCTGAAGACGGAAGCCAATCCGGGCGGATTGCCGATCGATGTCTTCGACGGCATCCGCAAGGGCACCTACGACAATCGCAGCCAGTTCTTCAGAGACCTGACCATTCCCTTCTACGGTTACAACCGGCCCGGCGCGACGATCTCCGAAGGCATTCGCGAGGAGTTCTGGCGACAGGGCATGATGGGTGGCCTGAAGGGGCAGCTCGACAGCATTCGCGCCTTTTCCGAAAGCGATTTCCATCAGGACCTCAAGGCTTTCGACAAGCCGACCCTGGCGCTGCATGGCGATGACGACCAGATTGTGCCGATCGGCGCGGCAGCGCTCTCCACTGTCAAGATCGTCCGTCACGCCGTGCTGCGGATTTATGAGGGGGCCGATCATGGCCTAACCCAGACCCATCAGGACCGGTTCAACGCCGATCTCTTCGATTTCATCATCGTCTGAACAACCAGCTTTCATACGGGACCGGCGCCCGGAGCGCCTCCCCTGCCCCAATCCTTGAAAGGAAAGACAATGACCAGGAATATATTTCTCATCACCGGCGCATCCGATGGTATCGGCGCCGTCTACGCGGAACGTCTTGCCCGGCGCGGCGATGATCTGGTGCTCGTCGCACGACGGGCCGACAGGCTGGCCGCACTTGCCGCGCAGCTTACCAGCGACCATGGCATAACCGTCGAAATCCTCGCCGCCGACCTCTCGCAAGCGGACGGGCTTGCCAAGGTCGAGGCGCGGTTGCGGGAAGATGCGAGCATTACCGGCCTCGTCAACAATGCCGGCATTGCAGGCGACGGCCCGATCACCGCGCTGGATCCCGCTCACGCGACGGGGATGATCAATCTCAACATTCTAGCCGTAACAAGGCTTGCGGCCGCGATCGCCCCGCGTCTTGCCGCTTCGGGCAAGGGCACGATCATCAACATCACCTCGGTAACGGCGCTGATGCCCGATGCCTTCACCGCCGTCTATCCCGCCACCAAGGCCTTCGTGCTTGCCTTTACCGAAGCGCTGCATGCGCAACTCTCTCCGGTCGGTGTGCGGGTTCAGGGTGTGCTGCCAGGCATTACCCGGACCGCCATATGGGAAGAGGAGAAGCTGGAAACGATCCCCGCAGCAATGGTGATGGATGTCAACGAGATGGTCGATGCCGCGCTGGCCGGTCTTGATCTCGGTGAGGTGCTGACCGTCCCTTCCCTGCCCGATAACGCGGATCTCGATGCTTTCCTCGCAGCGCGCTCGGCGCTTCGGCCTAACCTTTCGCGCGCCCATGCCGCTGCCCGTTATGGGCTGGCAAAGAGCGAATAAGGGAGGCGACAATGATCCTCGGCCTCACCATCTCGCAGTTCACGACGCTGCATGTCTTCATCAGCTTCGTCGGCATCATCTCCGGTCTGATCGCCCTGCCCGCTTATGCGGCTGGGCGGTGGATGCCCCGCATGTCGGCGCTGTTCCTCGCCACTACGGTCGCGACCACGCTCACCGGCTTTCTGTTTCCGATCACCGTCCTGACGCCGGCCCTCATCTTCGGCATCATCTCTACCGTGGTGTTGACGATCACGCTTGCAGCGCTTTACGGTTTTCACCTGAAGGGCCGCGCCCGGTCCGTCTATGCCATCACCGCGACGCTTGCTCTCTATCTCAACATGTTCGTACTTATCGTGCAGGCTTTCCTGAAGGTGCCGTCCCTCAACGAACTGGCTCCGGAGGGCAACGAGCCTCCCTTCCTCGCAGCCCAAGCCGTGCTTCTGATCCTTGCGCTTATCCTCGGCTGGAGGGCGGTCCGCGTGCGGGCCGCCTGATCGGTATTCACTGGGCCAGCTTTGCCTCAAGCGGTTGTTCGCCTTCCTGGGTAGAGGGTAGAACGAAACGCGGTGAAACCCTCTCTCCCTCTATGTCGAACTTCAACCCCTAAATACCTATGGGTTGCACAACTTTCATATCAGCAACCTTGAAAGCACTAAGGGGGTGCTTTATATATTGCGCATGGCAAGAAAGTTCACATCCGCCTTGAGGCTAGACCTCCAACCTACCCCGGAAATGCGAAAGGCATTGTCCGATATGCTGGTCGCATATCAGCGGGCCATGGAGATTCTCGACCAGACAGACAAGGGTGCAAATGTCGTCGCGCTGCATCAGGCGGCGTACGAGGAAATCAGAACGGTGACGGGTATTCCCTCTCGTCTGGCTACTCTCGCGCTGCGGGACCACGGACGTCGCAGACCGGGAGAGGTTGTTCAGGACATCCCGCTCGATTCCAAGCTTTTTGCCGTGAAAGGCGCTGACAGTGTGAGCATCGCAACGCTCTCCGGCCGGATCGTGCTGCCTTATACCGCAAGCCGCTATCGCGAGGGCTGGGCGGACTTTGCCGAAGCGCGGTTGGTTTTCGAGGGTTCGTCCATTTGTCTCTATGCCGGCATCCAGGCCGACGTTCATCAAACAAGGGAGACCGCCATGTCCAATGAAGGAATTCTCGCCCGCCTCGGGCGCGTTATCGCCGGGGTCGTCAATAACGCCGTTGATTCCGCCGAGGCATCAAACCCGGTTGCTGTGGCGCAACAGGCCATCCGGGAGATCGGCGTGATCGCCGACGAGGCGCGTGCGGCACTGGGCATCGCCTTGGCTGCCGGCCACAGGCTGAAGGCCAAGAGTAACGATCTCGATGCCGAAATTCGCGATCTGGATGAGAAGATCAAGGTCGGATTGGAGAGCGGTCGCGAGGATCTCGCCCGGGTCGCGACGGGCGTGCAGATCGACCTTGAGGCTCAGAAGGAAGCGCTCGCGAAAGCCATTCTTGAGAATACGCGGGAGATTGTCGACGCCGAGGCGACGCTCAGCAGCATCGCCTCGGCACGGGCTGACGCCATGAAGAGGCTTGAAGATGCCAGACGTGCCGAGCGCGCCGTGCCTCCGGTTGCCACTCCATCGCAACGGAATGATCAGCGTCTCGCCGACGCGCTTCAGGCTGTCGAGCGCGTGACCGGCGTTCCGTCAAGGACGGTGATGGAAGGAAACGCCGAAGTCGAAGAACTCGGGCGCCTGCAGCGACAGAAGGCCATCGAGGCCCGTCTCAACGCTTTCAAGCAGGGTGAACGCTAATGGATTACATCGTCCAGGCGGGCACGGCACCATTCTGGATTGCGCTTGCGACCGTCGCCGGTCTTGGCATCGTCGAACTCGTTTCGGTCCTTCTCGGGGTTTCTGCCTCCGGGCTGCTCGACGAGGGGTTCGATTTCAACGGTCCGGGCGATGCGGAATCCGGACTGCTCGGCGGATGGATGTCCTGGCTCAATGCTGGCGGTGTGCCGATCCTTGTGCTTGCCGTCATTCTGCTTTCGGCCTTTGCGGCTGCCGGTTTCGCGATTCAGTCGATCATCTCTCAGTTTCGTGATCCGCTGCCGCTTTACGCTGCCATGACCGGCGCGCTTGCGGCCGCCATCCCGGTAACGCGATGGTCGAGCCGCGGGCTCGCTCGCATCATTCCACGCGACGAGACCAGTGTGCAGGAGCAGGCGGATTTTATCGGCCGTGTCGGCACGGTGACGCTTGGTCCTCTCGATCAGGGTAATCCCGGCGCTGTGCGCATCAAGGACCGGTACGACAATATTCACAGTCTGCGCGCCAACGCCGCGCCGGGGCACATCATCGAAACGGGCGAGACGGTCCTGATCGTGGATGGGAAGAACGGCCTCTTTCAGGCCATCCCCGCCCCGGCCGCGCTTGGCGGCGATCATCATTCAAACAACGGAGGCTGAAGAAGCATGACTTTCCTCTCTGTCGGACTCATAGCCGGTGTCATCGTGACGGCTATCGTCGTCATCGGCATTATCATGACCTCGCTTTACACCCGCGCCACCCGCGACAAGGCCTATGTGCGCACGGGCCTTGGGGGCAAAAAGGTCGTGCTCGACGGCGGCTCCGTCATCCTGCCGATCTTCCACTCGTATTCCTGGGTGTCGCTGAGCACGCTACGCCTTGAGGTCAAGCGCGCGGAAAACGAATCCCTGATCACCAAGGACCGAATGCGCGCGGATATCACCGCCGAATTCTATGTCCGTGTGAAACCGGACGCGGAAAACATCGCTCTTGCAGCCCAGACGCTGGGTGACCGCACGAATGATGCTGATGCGCTGAAGGCGCTCGTCGAGGCGAAATTCGTCGATGGTCTTCGCTCGGTGGCGGCAACCATGTCGCTGCGTGACCTGCAGGAGCAGCGCGCGGAGTTCGTGAAATCGGTGCAGGCGGCAGTCGCCCACGACCTGCAGTCCAACGGTCTTGAGCTGGAATCCGTCTCGCTGACCCGTCTAGACCAAACCGATATCAAACATTTCAATCCGAACAACAGCTTCGACGCCGAGGGTCTGACTGCGCTCACCAAGATCACGGAGGAGCGCAAGCGCGAGCGTAACCAGATCGTTCGCGACAACGAGGTCGAGATCGCGACCAAGGACCGCGAGGCATCGTTGCGTCGCTTGACCATCGAGCGTGAACAGCGCGATGCTGAATTGACGCAGGAACGCGACATCGCCAACAAGACGGCGGAGACGCGGGCCGAAGCGGCTCGGGCCGAGCAACTGGCACGCCTCAGCGAGGAAACCGCGCGGCTCGATACGGAAAAGGGTATCGCCGAGCGCGACTCTCAGGCGCGGCAGGCTCGGGAAACGGCCCGCATTGATGCGGAGCGCGGCATTGCCGAGCGGGAAGCCGAGGCACGGCGCGTCACCGAAACGGCCCGCATCGACGCAGCAATCGCGGTTGCTGAAAAGATAGAGCAGGAGCAGGCCGCGCGCACCAAAGCCGATGAAGCCAAGGCGGCGGCCATCACGGCGGAAGAACAGGTAACGACGGCGCGCGAGGTCGAGATCGCCGAGCGCGTCAAGCGCATCGCTGTTATCGATGCTCGGAAGGCTGCCGAGCAGGAGGCGACGGCCATTACGGTAAAGGCGGAAGCTGAACGTCAGGCAGCCGAAAATCTTGCCGCGGCGACGAAGATCCAGGCGGAGGCAGATGCAGCAGCAGCCAAGATCAAGGCGACCGGCGTCATCGAACTTGGCGAGGCGGAGGCCCAGGCCGAACGCGCGCTCAACGAAGCGCGCAATGCTCTCTCCGCCAGCATCATCGACTACGAACTGGCGCGGGCAAGGGTTGCGATCATCCCTCAGGCTCTGGAACAGGCGATGAAGCCCATAGAGAAGATATCCGACATCCGGATCTTCAGCGCCGGCGGTCTTGCCGGGGCACTAAGGGGGAATGGCAGCGATACGTCCGGAGATCCCGTCGGCGACCTCAGCAGCCAGCTTCTGAGCTTTACCGCACAAAAGCCCATTCTCGATGAGATCCTTGTTCAGGCCGGTTTCAGCGGCGCGGACCCGACGCAGGCCTTGCTTGGGGCATCTCTTGGAAACGGGAAGGGCGTGGCGAACAGGAGCGGGCGGCCTCAGGCAACCGTTGCCGATGGCGCTGGCGGCAAGGAATAATCGGCAGTTTGGGATTTGGTGAAAGGAAGCGCCGCCGGGGCAATAGTTCCGGCGGCGTTGCCGTTCTAGGGTAGGATGCATGCCTAAACGAACCTCTGTCGATTTACGGCTTTCTGTGCCCGAGACCCCGTCCCTGCCCTCCCGATGGCAACCTTGCGTGCTCCGTCAGATTGTTCCGTCGCTGATCAGGCAAGCTCAATACGGGCATGAAACTTCAAACCCCGAAATCCCGGCGGCGTTTCAGTCTGCTCGAACGCTTCTTCCAATGGTTAAAACCATGCCGGTCGCCGAAACGGGACGAATTCCGTCAGCGTTCGCGGAATGCCTTCAGGAAATAGTCGGCGATCGGCCTGACCAGATATTCCAGCGGTGAGCGCTCCGAGGTCTGGATAAAGGTTTCGACGGGCATTCCGGGGATGACCTGATTCTGGCCGAGTTTGCGAAACTCTGCCGGGTCGGGTTTGATTTCCGCCTTGTAATAGGTGGCGCCGGTTCGCTGGTCCGTCAGGATATCGGCGGCGACCTTGCTGACATGGCCGAAGATTTCGGGCGTCGAGCGCTTGTCGAAATTTACAAACCGCAGATGGGCTTTCTGCCCCGGGAAGACCTGGTCGATCTGGGCCGGTGGTATCTGGGTGGTGATCACCAGATCGCTGTTTTGCGGGATGATGTAGAGCAGCGGATCCGCGGGCCGGATGACGGATCTCAGCGTGTGAACCTGCAGATCCAGCACTATCCCGGAAAGCGGTGCGGTGATCTCCATGCGGCTCAGGGTTTCACGCTTCGAATTGCGCTTCTCGCGGAGCTCCGCGATCTTCGCTTCGATTTCGCGTAACTCGGTCGTGGCCTGCTCGCGCACCTGCGAGTGGACATTAAGGATGGCCAGTTCCATTTCCGCCATCTTGCCGGCATTCTCGGCGATGGAGGACTGCGTCTGGCTGATGGCGCCGCGGGTTTCGGCTTCGTCACTTTGAAGTTCCAGCACCCGGCTGGAAATCGCCAGTCCTTTTTCACGCAGCCTGCTCTGGGTCGCCAGTTCTTCGATGGTCAGCTTCAACTGGGTGTCCAGCGCGTTGATACGGCTCGCCAAGCCCTCGTTCTGTTTCGATATCTGGGACTTGCGCTCGTCAAGCTGGCCGATCTGCTTCTCGCGGGTTTCCGCCCTCACCTGCAACAATCGGATCTGTCCGTCTCTGATTTCTGCCACTTCGGCCCGTGTCTTCGCCGCTTCCAGGAACTCGGGGTCGAAAACGATCTCGGTCTTTTCGTCCTGTTCGGCCTTCAGGCGCGCCGCAGTGCCAAGCAGGCTGAACAACTGCCCCTCAATGACTGCCAGTTCCGAGCGGTCGAAGGTATCGTCGAGGCGCATGAGAACGTCGCCCGCCTGAACGGTGCTGCCTTCCTTGACGAGGATCTCCCCGACGACACCGCCCGTCAGATGCTGGACCACTTGCCGGTTGCTGGCGACCTCGATGACGCCGGAGGCAACCACCGCGCCGTTGACCTGCGTCAGGGCGGCCCATGCTCCTACCCCGCCGAGCAGGACGAAGATCGTGGAGTAACCAATGAGGGCGTGGCCCCCGCTGCTCCATTTGTTGTTCTTCTGTTTCCCGTTCATTTTACGCCTCCCACGACTTGGGCATGGTTGCGCAGATGCGCCCGCAGGACCTCGTCACGCGGACCGAAAGCGGCGCGCTGGCCGTTTTCCAGAATAAGGATCAGATCGCATTCCTCGATCGCGGCCGGGCGATGCGCCATGATGATCACAGACTTGCCATCGGCTTTCAGACCACGGATGGCCATGTTGAGAGCCATGGAGCCATCGGCGTCGAGATTGGAGTTCGGTTCATCCAGAACGACCAGAACCGGATCGCCGTAGAGTGCACGAGCGAGTGCAATACGTTGCTTCTGGCCACCGGAGAGTTTGCTGCCGACGGATGGAAGGCGCGTGTCATAACCATCGGGAAGGCGCAGGATGAGCTCATGAGCACCGGCCTTCTTGGCGGCTTCCACGACCTTGGCCGGGTCGGGCTTCGTTTCCATACGAGCAATGTTTTCGGCAATGGTGCCCTCGAACAGGACGACATCCTGTGGCAGGTAGCCGATGTGCTCGCCAAGGCCATCACTGCCATATTGCTCGAGCGATGCGCCGTCCAGACGGACCTTGCCACCGGCCGGCAGCCAGATGCCGGTCAGGAGACGGGCGAGCGTCGATTTGCCCGAGGCGCTCTGCCCGATGACGCCGAGAGCCTGACCGGGCTGTAGTGAAAAGCTCAGGAGGCGCAGGGTTGCAACCTTCTCACCCGGAGGGGTGACGGTAACCTGCTCGACATCGAGAATGGCGCGCGGTTTCGGGAGCGTCGTGCGAATTTCCTCGGCAGGCATGCGGGCCAGAAGCTCAGAAAGTTGCCGCCAGCCTTTGACGGCGCGTTGCAGGAGCGCCCAGTGGCCGATCGCTCCCTCGATGGGCGCGAGTGCCCGGCCGATGATGATGGAACTCGCCAGCATTGCGCCGGAGGTGATCTCGTTGCTCAGAACCAGCCACGCGCCGAGCGCAAGGATACCGGACTGGAAGAACGTCCTGAAGGTCTTGGACGCGACTGAGTAAAAGCCGTTCTTGTCGGAATAGCCGATGTTGGCGTCGAGCGCGCGCATACGCAGGTTTTCCCAGCGATCGGCAACGGCTCCGCGCATTCCAAGGGCGCGCACCGTTTCGTTTTCCTTCTGGAGCGTCTGGGTCATCTCCTCGCTCATTCGCCCGGCGACCATGGCCCTGTCCTGCTGCGCCTTGGTGCCATTCTGGTTGAGCCAGGTCAGCGCCACCAGCACGAGGCCGCCAACGAGGCCGAGCACGCCCATCCAGGGGTGAAACGAGAAGATCACCAGCACGAAGAGCGGTGTCCAGGGAATGTCAAAGAAGGTAAAGACGGCCGGCGACGACAGCATCTTCTGTATCGCATCGAGGTCGCGGATGCCGCTCGTCCCGGAGACGCCGCGGGCTTCCAGCGTGTTGCGATCGAGAACCGCGTTGAAGACGCGTTTGTCGAAAGCTGCCTGAAAGCGGGCGCCGATGCGGGCTGCAACACGAGCGCGCACGTGATCGAGAACGCCCATGACGAAGTAGAGACCCGCAATCAGCCCCGTCAGCGCAACCAGCGTTGCCTCGGAACGGGACGAGAGCACCCGGTCATAGACCTGCATCATGTAAAGCGGGCCGGTAAAGACGAGCAGGTTTGCAAAAAAGCTGAAGATACCGATGGCTAGGAAGCCCGTGGCGCTTTTTCGCAAGGCCTTTCTGAGTTCGCTGACGCCGGGTGTGGAACGCATGATGAAGATCTCACAAGTTTGATGATCTGGAGCGCGTCATGCGCTTCAGGTGGTCTGTGTCGAGGAGCCGAACATTTCGGTGGCGCAGGTGATGAAGTCGGCGATCATCGGCTGTCGCCGCCGCTCTTCCAGACAGATGAGGTGTTCCTTGATCATGATGGCCGCATCGCGGATCGGCAGATAATGCAGCCGGCTGTCGTAACCGAATTCGGTATCGACGATCACGCCCACTCCGAAGCCGTTGGCCACGGCTTCACGCACGCCTTCGCGGCTTGTGACTTCAAGGACAGGACCGAGGCGGATGTTGTGTTCCGCGAGGTTTTCCTCGAAGACCGCCCTGGTGCGCGATCCCTGCTCCCGCAGAACGAAGGGGCAGTTCATCAGGTCGGCCATGTCGATATGCTGGCGTTCGGCCCAGGGATGGGTCTTGGGAACGAAGGCGCCGATCCGCAGATTGATGAGCGGCCTGACGTAAAGGCGCTCGTCGCGCAGCGGGTTGGCGCTGATCCCGACATCGGCCTGCTGCTGCAGGAGATGTTCGACCACGCGGTCGGAATTCTGGATGACGAGCTGGAAATTCAGTTCTGGACGCCGCTCGCGTAGCTTCGCCAGGATCGGCAGGGCGTGGGTGACGCCATCGGCACAGACCCGCAATCGTCCGGCGCCGCTGCGTTGAGATTTCAGAAGGTTTGTTGCTTGTCCAAGCGCGGCAAACAGGCGCGACGTAATGTTATAAAGCGCGCGACCGTCAGGCGTCAGAATGACCCCGCGAGGTGTGCGTTCGAACAGGGAAAGTCCTGAAGATGCCTCAAGCTGGCGCACTTGGGCAGACAACGTCGACTGGCTGATCGATATCTCTCTCGCTGCCTGAGAATATCCGCCTGCCATGGCGACAAAATGAAAGGCGCGCAGCTGTGTAACGGACAATGGAACTCTTCTCTTTTACTTCACGGCTGAGGGTCTCCCCCAAAATGATGGGCGATCTATAGGCGCTGTATTTTTCATGTTTGTGACGTTTCGAACGCGCCGAGCGATTGAAATTCTCAATACCGGGCGTTGGCATTTTCAATAGTTAAGAAAAGGTATTTTTCACACGTTTGTCACGCAGCCTACCTAGTTCGTCAGTCCGGAAAGCGAGGAAAATTACGTGGCCTTGAGGCCCGCAATATTCCCTCCCCCAAGCTTTTTTGGTTCTTGCGAAGAGGAATCCCTATGACTGCGATCACGAACAAAATTCTTGATTACATTGCGAAAAAAGGTGCGGAAGACCGGGTTATCGATCTCGGTACCGTTTTTTCCGGCAATGGCCTGACCTATACTGTTTCAAGCAGCGATCCGAGCGTCGCCGATGTCTCGATTGAGGACGGTCAGCTTACGATCGACTATAGCGACGCGCTCGGTTACACCGATCTCAAGATCACCGCGACGGACAGCAATGGCCAGAGCGTGACCGACAGCGTGCGTGTCCGCGTTGCCGGCGAGAACTCCTACACGATCGCAGTTCTCCCCGACACGCAGGACTATTCCTATGAGACTGGCGCTCCGACCCTCGCCAAGATGACCCAGTGGCTGGTCGACAACAAGGACAGCCTCAGCATCCAGTTCGTGACCCATGTAGGCGACGTTACCGCCAACGCCACCGACCAGCAGTGGCAGAACGTCACGCAGGCCCTGTCCATCCTGAACGGAAAGATCCCCTATTCGCTGACGGCGGGCAACCATGACCAGGGCGTCGGCGGCTCGGCCGGCACGCACACCACGACGGGCATGGACTACTACTATTCGCCGGAACATCAGGCAGAGATCAGCGATACCTTCGGCGGTGTCTATGACATGGAGCCTGACCGCGCGCCCAACAACTACCACACCTTCACCGCGCCCGATGGCACGAAGTGGCTCGCGCTGAGCATTGAGTTCGGTCCTTCGGACGACGTTCTCCGCTGGGCCAAGGAGGTGATCGAAGGCCACCTCGACCACCGCGTGATGCTGACAACCCATGCCTACATGAACTGGGCTGGCCGTCATGACTCCACCGGCGGACCGCTTTATGGCGAAGGCGCAGGCTACGACTACGGTCTCGGCAAGCTGCCCGAAGGCGCCAATGATGGGGAGACTATCTATCGGGAGTTGGTGCAGCCCTACTCGAACGTGACCTTCACCTTCTCGGGCCACATCTTCGGTGACGGTGCGGAAACGCTCGTCTCCTACGACGAATTCGGCAACCCTGTTTACCAGATGCTGGTGAACTACCAGAACGGCGTTGCCAATGAGATCCAGGACGGAAACGGTGGCTCGGGCGCCATCCGTCTGCTGACGATCGATCCGGACAATGGACAGGTCTACACCTCGACCTATTTCGCGCTTCAGGACCAATACCTGACCAACGACCGCGGCGAAGATCTGGACCGCGAAACGCTGAGCGGCCCCTATCGTGGCCAGGAAGAGACGCTGCAGGTCGATACCTCTGCTCCGGAACTCCACGCCATCGCCAAGGCCGGCAACGACCTCTACGTTACCGTTGAAGGCAATGGCGGCGGGGCTGTTACACTGGAGGGCCGTGCGGTCAATCCGGCTAACGATGCAGGTGTGACCTATGTCTGGACGGATGCAGACGGCAACGTCGTCGCCACCGGTGCTACCCCGTCGGTCGATCTCTCCGCCGGTCGCCATCACTTGACGCTTACGGTCACCGATTCCACCGGTGCACAGTCCAGCGACGATGTCATGATCATCGTGCGCAACGATGAAACGCTGTTGGCCGATAATTTCAACGACGGCAATGCAGATGGCTGGACGACCGGCAACAACAGCGGTGCGGTTAACATCGTGCACGGTTCGACGACGGATTTCGGCATTGCTCCGTTCCCGGGCGCAACGGTTCCGACCGATCCGACGACGCCTGAAGAGCCGGAAGAACCCGCAACCCCTACCGATCCGGCAGATGCAATGGATGCGGTTCTCGTTCCGGCGACGACTGGTACGGAAGGCCTGCTGTTGAAAGCCGGTTTCGGTGATGCAGAGGGTGGGTTGACGAAATCCTACAGCCTTGCCTTCGACATGATGATCCCGTCCGGTACGGCGAAGAGCTATATCTCCCTGATCCAGAGCGGCGCCGAGAACACCACCGATGCCGACATGTTCTTCAAGGTCTCCGGCAATTCCGCTGCACTTGGAACGATGAGCGTCTACCAGGGCAACATCTCGCTTGACCAGTGGCACCGCATCGTCCTGACCTATGAGGTCAAGGACGGGAATGTCACGATCGTCAAGTATGTCGACGGCGTCGAAATCGGCCGCCAGTCCCGCGTTGCCGACGATCGCTATGCGCTCGACACGGATAATGGCATCCTGTTGTTTGCCGATGAAGACGGTGAGACCGCTCCGGTCGTCGTGTCTGCCGTAACGGTTGCCGACAAGGTTCTGACGGCTGACGACGTCGCATCGCTCGGCGGCGTCTCCAAGGGCGGGATTACTCTGCCAGAAGGTACGACCGGCACGCAGATCGTTGCCGATGAAACCGGTTTCACAACCGTTGACGGCGAAGGCAGCCTTGCACCGCACGGCGGCGTTAACGTGACGCCGACAACCGATGTCAAGGTCGGCGTTCCGGTTGACGGCACCGAGACCGGTGGCGGTACGACAACCACGCCCGAAACGCAGCCTGGAACCCAGCCCTCGGAGGGTGCCGCCGCCAACGTCACCAAGATCGGTGCTCTGACTCCCACCCAGATGTTCAAGGTGGAAGTGAACCAGCCCGTGCCGGAAGGCACGATCGTGAAGGAATACACGCTGGTTTACGACCTTCTCATTCCCGGCGGTCCGGGTGGCTGGCTGTCCTTGCTCCAGTCCGACACAAAGAACCAGTCCGATGGCGAACTGTTTGTCAACGGCAATGGCGGAATCGGTATCGCCGGCGATTACGAAGGCAGCGTCACTTACAATGCATGGCATCGCATTGCCTTCACCATCCAGCGTCAGGGCGAGAATGTCCTGATCTCGAAGTACATCGACGGCAATCTGGTTGGAACGACGACGCAGTCTTCCGGCAATGCCGACCGCTACGATATCGATCTGTCCAAGGGCCTTCTGCTGTTTACGGATGAAGACGGCGAAACCCGCGACGTCTATGTCTCCAGCGTCCTGTTCACCGACAAGGTCATGTCCGGTACGGAAATCGCCGATCTGGGCGGCGTGAAGGCCGGCGGTATCGTGGATGAGGCACCGTCCGAGATCAGCTTCCAGCTGGACTTCTCCGGCGATGCGGTCACGGATGACTTTGGAAACGTGAAGACGACGGCCGGTGCTACCTCGAGCCTGACGGGCAACTACATGGTCAAGGGCAGCTATGCCCAGCGCGTCGATGGTGTTGAAGTCGAAGCCGATGCCGAAGGTCGTGTCTATGAGGGCTCGAACTCCGGCGAGAACATTCTGGTCTGGTCTGGCGACGGATCCCAGAACTGGCAGAACTACCGCTATGAAGTCACGATCAAGTCCACCGATCAGGACACGATTGGCGCCGTCTTCTACTACAAGGATGCGGGCAACTTCTATCGTGTGACCTTCAACTCGGCGAACAACACCCGCGAACTCGTCCGCGTCAAGGACGGGGTTGCAACGGTTCTCGCAACGACCAATGCTGGTAGCCCGTGGGCGCGTGACGCCGGCCTGGAAATCGCTGTCAAGGATGGCGAAATCCGCGTCTATCTCGACGGACAGTCGGTGTTCGGCACCGTAGTCGACAGCAATCCGCTTTCCGGCGGCACCATCGGCTTCTACTCTGCCAACCAGAAGTCCTCCCAGTTCGATGATGTCTTCGTTGGCGCGCTCGACCTGAAGGCCCATGCAGGCCGCGATGTCGAGGCTCTGGATCGGGATCATGACGGTCAGGTCACGGTTCATCTGAACGCCGGTGACAGCTATGGACAGAACGACATCGTGTCCTGGCGCTGGCTCGACAGTAACGGCAACGAACTTGCCACCGGCGCAACGGCTGACGTTACCCTTTCGGCTTCCGGCGATCAGGTTGTGACGCTCGAAATCACCGATAGCGCTGGCAAGGTTTCCCGCGATACGGTGACCGTCGATGCCGTTTCCAAGGAACGCATTCTCTTCAGCGATGACTTCTCGGATGCGAATTTCGCCAGCCGCTGGACCATAGTCGATGAGGGCGAGAAAAACGGTGTTGGTGAGGGTGGAAAGTACGGGGACTGGAAGGTTGTCGATGGCAAGCTGGTTCAGCTTTCCGATGTCAGCAGCAAGGAGCTGAAGTGGACGTCCGCTGATGCGAGCGACGACTGGCAGAAGGGCTGGTCGCCGCTTGGCGATGGCACGAACGTGCTGCGCAAGGGAACCTACGCCCTGATTTCCGATGAGGCGGCGAAGGAATGGACCAACTACGCCGTGGAAACCACGGTGAAGACCCCGGACAACGGCGCCGTCGGCATTCTCGTCCACTATCAGGATGCCAAGAACTACTACAAGATCGAGCTTGATGCCCAGAACGGCACCAGCCTGTTCCAGCTGATCGAGGTGAAGGACGGGGTCGAAAAGTACCTCACCCAGATCCCAGCCCGTTACACCAGCAACAAGGAATTCCAGTTCCGTGTAGAAGTGAAAGACGGCCAGATCCAGGCATGGGTCGATGGCAATCAGATCTTCTCCTACGCCATCGAAAGCCATGCGGTTCAAAAGGGCACTGTCGGTCTGTTCTCCTGGGGCAATGCGGGCCTGTCATTCGACAAAGTGACCGTCGTCGGCCTGGACAACGTTCCGTCGCAGCCGAATACCGCACCCGTTGCAGGTAACGACGAAGGCTTCCGTACCGGCTTCGGTACCGCTCTTCTGATCGCGGCTGCGGCCCTACTGGCAAACGACAGTGATGCCAATGCCGATGCACTGGTTATCAGCTCGGTCGAAGCCATTACCGGCGGTACCGTTGAACTCGACAGCAACGGTAACATCGTCTTCAAGCCAACGCCCGGTTTCCACGGTGTCGCTCAGTTCAGCTACACCGTTTCTGACGGCAAGGGCGGAACGGATGTCGCAACGGTCAGCGTCGTCGTCGATGCCGACAAGGCGCCGATGGGCACCATCGAAGGCACTCCGGGTGTAGATCTCATCCAGGGCACAGGCGGTGACGACCGTATCTTCGGTCGTGGCGGCAACGATGTGCTGCATGGTGGGGCTGGTAATGACCTGATCTATGGCAATGACGGCGACGACATCCTGACGGGTGACGAGGGCAACGACACACTTTACGGCGGCGCTGGCAACGACAAACTCTATGGCGGTGACGGCGACGACAGCCTGTATGGCGGTGACGGCGATGACCTGCTGATGGGCGACGATGGTCATGACAGGCTCTATGGCGGTGCCGGCAACGACAAGCTCTATGGTGGCGCCGGCGACGACACCCTGTCTGGTGGCGATGGCGACGACATTCTAATGGGCGACGAAGGCAACGACATCCTCATGGGCGAAGGCGGCAACGACAAGCTCTACGGCGGTGCCGGTGACGACAAGCTCTATGGTGGCGAAGGCGACGACATTCTGATGGGCGATGAAGGCAACGACATCCTCAACGGTGGTGCCGGCAACGACAAGCTCTACGGTGGCGCCGGCGACGACCGGCTCTATGGTGGCGAAGGCGACGACCTGCTGATGGGCGACGAAGGCAATGACCACCTTGATGGCGGTGCCGGTAACGACAAGCTCTATGGTGGCGCCGGCGACGACACCCTCTATGGCGGCGACGGCGATGATTCCCTTGCTGGTGAAGACGGCGATGATCTTGTCAACGGCGGTGCCGGCAAAGACGAACTCGATGGTGGCGCCGGCGACGACAAGCTCTATGGCGGTAATGGTGATGACACGCTCGACGGGGGCGCCGGTGACGACGCGCTCGTCGGTGGTGCCGGAAACGACATCTTGTATGGCAGAGCCGGTATCGATCGTCTCTATGGTGGAGCTGGCCAGGACGTCTTCGTCTTCAGGTCGATCAGCGACATGTCTACCGACAAGTCGGCAACGGACACCATCTTCGACTTCTCGCGAGCCGAAGGCGATCTGATCGACTTCTCTTCCATCGACGCCAACACGGGCACCACCGGCAACCAGGGCTTCAGCTTCATCGGTGCGGAGGGTTTCTCCAACAAAGCCGGGGAACTGCGCTACGAGACCACACGGTCGGATAGCTATGTCTACGGTGATATCGATGGTGACGGAAATGCGGACTTCGTGCTGCACCTCAGCGGCGTGCTTGATTTGAGCAAGGACGATTTCCTGCTCTAATCCTTGATGCTGGGCGTCCCCGGCCCCTCTATGGCGCCGGGGACGCCTCTTTCATTTGTGAAAGCCCGCGAATACGGCTGGGCAATATCTAGACGAAGGTCGAAGCGATCTCAGGCTAAACGCGCAGGTGATGCTTTGGATATGGCGTTTGGTTCAGGTTGAACACCTATGTTGCCGGCGGGCGGTACGAATCCGCCTGGCGGTAAATACGTGCTCGGGCAGGCTTCTGATTCCTCATCAATCGTATGGGCAGGTACTGATCCAGCTTGGTACCAAGGCTGGCTCGAACGAATTCACCAAACACAGGGCCTATTGATGGACAGGGCGTCCGGGACAGTCTCTCGGGCCTCTGACTGTTCTGGCACCTCATCGACACGCGGGATGTAAGGCAAACTTTCCCGAAGTCGGTGGTGGGACGCACAAGGGTTGCGTCGAACATGCCAAGCGGCTGGGACATGCAGAAGAGCTGCACGAGTTCTTCCTGTCGCCAAGGCCACCGGCAAGAATCCGCGGGTTTGAATCAAGTTACAGTCGTTGGATCCTATAAGCTCGTGGTGTGTGAGTCGCGGTCTGGCTATGCTAATAACTCGGCTAAAGAAGCGCTTCCTCGCCGGAATAAGGGAAGCGCTTGCGGGATTCACAGCAAAACAAATCGCGAGCAGAGCGAGATGGGGTGATCGTTAACACTCAGATTTCGCAAGATAAATTCGGGTCGTATGGAACCTCAACCTTCTTGGCGTTAACCATTCATTAACCTAAAAGCGCTTGCCCGGAAATCAGAATCGGCGCTAATTGGCAGTGGCGAAACTTTGTTGGTTTTGCGAAAAATATCGCCACTGGCAAGAAACGGGTTTTAAGATGGCGAAGGCCGCAGCTAAAGATGCACCTGTATTCGAAGGTTTGACCGCCTTGATGGAGCGTCATGCGGACGCCCTCTCCAGCCAGCTTCAGGCTCACCATCTCAAGGTTTTCCCGCCGACGGCGGAAAAGAGCATTCGCACGTTCGGACCGTCCGAAGCGTCGAAGCTGCTCGGCGTTGGCGAGTCTTACCTGCGACAGACCGCTTCGGAAATGCCGGAGTTGAATGTCAGTGTCAGTCCGGGCGGCAGACGAACGTTCTCGATTGATGATATCCATGCGATCCGCAAGCATATGGATCAGGTAGGTCGGGGAAATCGGCGCTATCTCCCGCATCGTCGGGGTGATGAGCAACTCCAGGTCATTTCTGTAATGAATTTCAAGGGCGGGTCCGGCAAGACGACGACCGCCGCGCACTTGGCTCAATATCTGGCGATGCGTGGTTATCGGATCCTTGCCATTGATCTCGACCCCCAGGCCAGCCTTTCCGCACTTTTCGGCAGTCAACCCGAGACTGACGTCGGACCGAATGAAACGCTTTATGGTGCGATAAGGTACGATGACGAACAGGTGCCGATCGAACAGGTCGTTCGCGGAACATACATTCCCGATCTTCACCTGATCCCCGGTAATCTCGAGCTTATGGAGTTCGAGCACGACACTCCCCGCGCGCTGATGAAGCGCAAGGAGGGGGATACGCTCTTCTACGGTCGGATTAGCCAGGTTATCGAAGACATCGCTGATAACTACGACGTCGTCGTGATCGACTGCCCTCCCCAACTCGGGTATCTCACGCTTTCGGCATTGACGGCCGCGACGTCAATCCTCGTCACGGTTCATCCGCAGATGCTGGATGTGATGTCCATGAACCAGTTTCTGGCAATGACATCGAACCTTCTGCGAGAGATCGAGAACGCCGGAGCGCAGTTCAAGTTCAACTGGATGCGCTATCTGATCACCCGCTTCGAACCGAGCGACGGGCCGCAGAACCAGATGGTGGGCTATCTGCGATCGATCTTCGGGGAAAATGTTCTCAATTTTCCGATGCTGAAAACCACCGCAGTATCGGACGCCGGCCTGACGAACCAGACCCTCTTTGAAGTCGAGCGGGGTCAGTTCACGCGTTCGACCTATGACCGAGCCCTGGAGGCAATGAACGCCGTCAATGACGAGATCGAGACTTTGATCAAGAAAGCATGGGGTAGACCCACATGAGCCGCAAGCACATCCTCGGTGTTGCAACAGATGCGCCCGACACCACGGTGACCGATAACCGGCAGATCAAGAGCCGTTCTATGCCGCTTCTCGGAGTGGCGAGGAAGGATCGGGATCCATCGACAAAGCTGACCGCAAATATTGGTAATGCGTTGCGGGAGCAGAATGATCGCCTTGGCCGAGCGGAGGAGATCGAGCGCCGCCTCGCTGAAGGTCAGGCTGTGATTGAACTAGATCCATCGGTGATCGAACCGTCTTTCATCCGGGACCGCATGCCGGGCGATATCGATGGACTGCTTGCCTCCATCCGGGAGCAAGGCCAGCAGGTTCCGATATTGGTGCGCCCTCACCCGGATAACCCGGCTCGATATCAGGTTGCCTTTGGGCACCGTCGTCTGCGCGCGATTGCGGAACTGGGGCTAACTGTCCGGGCCGTTGTGCGTGACCTGACGGACGAGCAGTTGGTCGTCGCGCAGGGGCAGGAAAATAATGAACGCGAGGACCTCACCTTTATCGAAAAGGCGCGCTTTGCGCATCGCCTGAATAGGCAGTTCCCGCGCGAAATCGTTATCGCAGCGATGTCGATCGACAAGAGCAATCTGTCAAAGATGCTGATTCTCGTTGACGCCCTGCCCTCGGAACTGATCGACGCCATTGGTGCGGCTCCCGGTGTGGGCAGACCGAGTTGGCAGCAACTGGTGGAACTTCTTGAGGCGGCCTCATCTCCTGCGGATGCGATGAAATACGTGATGTCCGACGAGGTGCAGGCGCTGCCGTCGGCAGAACGGTTCAAGGCAGTCGTTGCACATATCAAGCCGAAACGTGTTGCACGTGGGCTTCCGGGGGTGATGTCGATGCCGGACGGGACCAGAATTGCGCAGGTAGCGCAGAGCAAGTCTAAACTGGAGATCACGATCGACAGGAAGGCGACGCCGGATTTCGCTACGTTCGTGCTTGAGCAGCTGCCAACTCTGTATCAGGCTCATCGCGAAAGAAATCAACGGAACCAGGGAGCGTAACCCGCAAAAGAAAAGAGCCCCCACAACGTCGCCGTCGCGGAAGCCCTTTTGTCTCTGTAGCAAGGACAGAATCGCATTTCCTCGAATCCTCGTCAAGAGTCTTCGGCGTCGTTTGGCGAGCAAAATTCTTTTGCCTGCGAAAAAGGTGAAAGAGAATGCAGACGGGAAATGTGACGACGCCCTTTGGGCGGCGGCCGATGACGCTTGCGCTCGTGCGCAACCAGATGGCATCAGCCGATATCAAACAGGGAAAAACTGCGGACAAGTGGCAGGTCTTCAGGGACGCTTCGGTCGCCATGGAACTGCTGGGGATTCAATCAAACAGCTTGGCCGTTCTTGACGCGTTGTTGAGTTTTTTCCCGGGTAATGAACTGCGGCAGGGCTCCCAACTCATCGTATTTCCGTCGAATGTCCAACTTGCGCTTCGGGCGCACGGAATGGCTGGGGCTACGTTACGCAGGCATCTTGCGATACTCGTGGACGCAGGTCTGATTGTCCGAAAGGATAGCGCCAATGGGAAGCGTTATGCTCGCAAGGATGGCGCAGGACAGGTCGAGACGGCCTTTGGCTTCGACCTCTCTCCCCTCCTGGCGCGTTCGGAAGAACTGGCGATAATGGCGCAGCAGGTGCTGGCTGACCGGGAAGCTTTCCGGAAGGCAAAGGAGAGCCTGACGATCTGCCGGCGCGACGTCCGGAAGCTGATTACAGCAGCTTTGGAAGAGGGAGCGAACGGTGATTGGGAGGTGGTCGAAGACACGTACATTGCCCTTGTGAGCAGGATTCCGCGCGCCCCGACGCTCGGCGACCTTCTTGCTGTCCTTGACGAAATGAACCTCCTGAGGGAGGAGGTAGTCAATCGATTGGAAATCCAGCCAAATCCAGAAAATTATAGCACCAATGCCGCTCTTAATGAGCGGCACATACAGAATTCAAACTCCGAATCCACCCATGAACTTGAACCTGGCTCTGAAAAAGAGCCCGACGCAAAGTTTCGAGAAATCCGCAAAGGTGAGGGTGAGCAGATAAAGGCCTTTCCGCTCAGTGTGATCCTGAGAGCGTGCCCGACTATTCGCGATTACGGACCGGCGGGAGGAATTTCCACCTGGCGCGAGCTTATGTCGGCCGCAGTCGTCGTTCGTTCCATGTTGGGTGTGAGCCCGTCGGCGTATCAGGATGCTTGCGAGGCGATGGGCCCTGAAAATGCTGCGGCGACGATTGCGTGTATTCTGGAGAGAGCCAACTTCATCAACTCGGCTGGGGGATATTTGCGGGATCTGACTCGACGTAGCGAACGCGGAGAATTTTCGCTGGGCCCGATGGTCATGGCGCTGTTGAAGGCGAGCGGGCAGGGGAATTTAAAGGTGGGATAACGGGAAATGATGCGACAAGGCTCGTGCGGTGCGGCTTTTGATGATGCTCGCCATCATCGGCTATCGTGGATCGGTATCTACTTCTGTGGTCAGCTGACCACAGAAGTAACTATCTGAAAAACATTCGTTTTTTTATCTGGTTGATTCTGGCCGTTTTCTCTTGTCGAAACTGGATGTTGCAGCGTTTGTAACCACCAAAATTCCGGTCCCAATAGAGGCTGGATTGCTTTTTAGAGCGGTGGAAAGCCAGCCTTTCGTGGGCTTTACGGGCTGCGCTCGCCTAGTCGGGTAAATATGTTTTAGCCCGCTGCGACAAGTCTGGAAATTGAACTGCGAGGAAGTCAGTAAATGCTGCGCAAGATTCGCAAGGGAAAAACGGAAGTCTAGCGAACTGGGGCGCATCAATAGCCCGGTGCCCATGACAGTGCGATCGTATGCGTATGCGCGGTAAAGAGATGCCGCTCTCGGGCTATTGGTTCCCCGAATAGCTGCATCGGTTCGTCCATGGTGTTTCTGTTCGTGGCCCATTTGTCCACGATAGAGCGACCACGAAGATAGTGGCCGTCAACGTAGATATCTTGCGGCGGGTTTCGTTTGAAACGCTCGATTTCAGCATCCCCAGCCCTTGGCTTGCCTGCCCTAACGATCGTTAGGGCTCATCGGTTTCTGAAGGCGAGACCTTCGTAAGCCTTTTCCTCGGTCCCCGAGCAGCGTCAAGAGATTGCACTATCGACTGTCTTTCCGGCAGTCGACTTCGGGAGGGCTATCAAGCTGTCGATCCTTCTGGGAGGGGTAGCGCTCGATGGTTGAGGCGGAGTTGGCTTTGGCACACCGTTCGGCTGTGCCGGAGGCATAAGCCGTGATGTGGAGCCCGACTGTTTGCGGATGCGGGGGAAGGGGAGCCAGTTTCGATCGCCTGCACCGAGCTGCGTAATACTTCCAGTTGGAGGCATAGGCTGTGGCGTATCGATGGAACTGGTAACTTCTATATAACCCCGAGCATGATCGGCAAGGTTGGCGAGATAGGACTGCGGATGATCCTCAGCGACAGAGGAGGGAGGGCCCCCTGTCTTGATCGATCCTGGCGGCGCGGAGGGATCACGCCCGAGCGCCGTGCCAGGAGGCTGCGCCCGAGCTATCCGAGACTTGATCTCGGCTGTTCTGGCGAGAATTTGGCCATTTCTCTGTATAATGAAATCAGATGGATGATGCTCCTTGTTGGTGAGTGAGGCGTAAAGGCGACTTCATCGCTGATCGTGGCGACCTTTGATCGATGGTTTTCCTGCGCGCAGGTCAGCGACCGGTGCCACTCACTTGGACTTCCAGGGTTTGACCGAAACGGCAGGCGGTTGCTGCTGCTGCGTGAACAGTGACCACGCGGAAATGAAAAGCGCGGCTATGAGCGGTCCGATGACGAAGCCGCTGAGGCCGAAGAGCGAGATGCCCCCGACGGTGGAAATGAGAACGACGTAATCCGGTAGCCTCGTCCTCTGGCCCACGAGCGTTGGACGAAGCAGATTATCGATCAATCCGATGATCAGAGCGCCGACGGCCACCATGACCATTCCCTTCACCCATTCACCGATGAGAAAAAGCCAGATGGCGGCCGGAACCCACACCAGCGCGGCACCCATGGCGGGTAGCATCGACAGAAATGTCATGATCACACCCCACAGCAGGGCAGCTTCGATTCCCAGGACCCAGAAAATAAAACCGCCGATCACACCTTGGATGACTGCAATGATGACATTACCACGCACAGTGGCGCGTACCACGTCCGCGAACTTGTCGAGGAACTGTCGCGTGTAGTCGTCGCTCAGCGGAATCGAATGACGCAGCGTCTTGCCCAAGGCGGCGCCATCCCGGAAGAGAAAGAATAACAAATAAAGCATCAGGCCCATGCTGATAAAAAATTGCAGCGTATCTTGCCCGAAGCTCAAGACGCCGCCTGCTATCGTTCGCCCTGTTTCCAGGGCGCCAGACGAGAGTTTCGCTCGCAGCTCGGCAAATCCGCCGAGCTGGTGCGAGGCCAGCCAGTTATTGATGAATGAGGGCACGGCTTCTTGCAGGCGTAACAGATAGGCGTTGAGGTCGATTTCGTTACTGCTGACCCGTTGATAGAGGCTTGTGCCCTCCTGGATGAGGGACGCGAGTATCGCAAGTGCCGGCAGGATGACCAGGCCGATGCACAGAAGGACAGTCAGCAAGGCCGCGATGGTGCTTCGACCACCCAGCAATCCCTCCAGCCGCTTGTGGATCGGAAAGAATATGATTGCCAGAATGACGGCCCATAGAACGGCTGTGTAGTAGGGAATAAGAAGCCATAGAAATGCGACGGTCACCACCGCCAACAGCACATAGAAGCTCGTTCTTTGAATGGACATGGTGCATATGGTTCCTGGATTGGGATGCCGACACGAGCATGGCAGCAGATCCATGGATCGATCGGCGCCGCCAGATTGGCCCGAAAGTCGACGTTAGACAATCTCCTGTGCGATCACCTCGAAGTGGGTCAGAATAGCGGGACCGAAGGCCGTCGATAGCGCGACATCAGTGGCATCACGGCCCCTTGCAATCAGGATACGCCCGATACCGGGAATGTTATAACGCGCATCGACAGCATACCACCGGCCACCAAGATAGACCTCGAACCATGCGCCGAAGTCCATGGGGTAGCGATCCTTTGCCACGCCGGTATCGCCGAGGTAGCCGCTACAATATCGTGCCGGGATGTTCATGCAGCGGCAGAGTGTGATGGCGAGATGAGCGAAGTCGCGACAAACACCCGCCCTGTCGATGAAGCTGCCACAGGCAGTCCGACACGGGTCTGCCCTGCTGTAGTCGAAGGCTATATGCGTGTGGACGAAGTCAATGATCGCCTTCACTCGCGGCCAACCAAGGGGTGTCTGACAGAACCGCATCCAGGCAAAATCGGCCAGCCGGTCCGTCTCGCAGTACCGGCTTCCGAGCAAGAAAACCAACACGTCGTCAGGTAGATCCTGGATCGTGAGCTGGGCGGCCTGTTCGGGAACGAGGTCAGGCAAGCCGCTGTCACACAGTTCGAACTCGGTCGAGATCGTCGTTCTGCCGGGTGGCGCCAGGATCCGGGTGCAGGTATTGCCGTAGACATCCACATAGTCCCGAACGGGAATCGCTCTGTTGAAGGTGAGAGTCTGCTCCGTCCGAAGATCGCTCTGTCTCGAGGGATGAACCTTGAGAACGAGTAGCATCGGCGTCTCATTCTCACACTCGTATTCGATATGAAATCCAGCCCGAATTCTCATGGCCACATCTTTCTTCGCCCCGATCGGGCCTTTCGGCCGGAGCGTCTCAGCTGCGGCAACGCTCCGTTTTTCTCAGATTGCTCGTGCTGGGACGCCTGGCGTGCCAGATCATCCATCTGTTTCGCGATCACGGCCTTGGGCCGCATCCATGGACCTGGATGTTCAGGCGGCCGTGCTCAAGGTCGAATGAAACGTCGCGTGGGCAACGGTCACACTCATGCCGTGCTCGCTCGACGTTATCTCGACACGAGCATCGAGCTGCTTGGTCAATGCCTCGATAATGACTGATCCCAATCCCGGCTCCGCCGCCTTATCTGGTGCATCCAGTCCGACACCGTTGTCCGAAACGACGAGACGCCAATCGGTTCCGTGCGCTTCATAGCTGACCAGGACCCTGGCAGAACTCGTGACCACGGGAAATGCATATTTGACGGCGTTAATGACGAGTTCGGTGACGATGAGCCCGATGCTGACGGCATTGCGCGACGGGATCGTGCATTGGGTTGCGTTCACATCGATGATGATTGGCCTGCTGTCGAGAATGATGGACCTGGCCAATCCTTCGCAAAGCTTCTGCAGATAGGTCGATACTTCGATCTCATCGACGCCATCGGTCAGATGCAGGTAGTTCTGCACCGTTGCCACCGACATCACGCGCTGATGGGCATCCTCCAGATGGTGGCGGGTCTCCTCCGACGTCACCGAGCGCGCCTTGAGCATCAGGATGCTGGCGATGATCTGGAGGCTGTTAGCCACCCTGTGCTGCATCTCCTGGAAAAGAACCCGCTGTTGAGCCAGCAAGTCTTCCGTGCGTTCCAGGAGTGCTTGCCTTTCGGCCTCGGCGCGTCTTGCCTCGGTGACGTCGCGAAAGGCCAGCAATGTATTCGGTGCGGACGAGCGGCCATAGTCCACGGTCCGCGCCGTCATGAGGAGTGTCCGCCGCCCGATGCCCGCGACATCCCGGTCGAATTCGAAACCCGAAATCAACGGGTGTTCCGGAATGGCGGTGCGCAGACGTTCGCGCAGCAATGGAATGTCTCATTGCCGCTCATCGAGGTCAAACAGGCTGATACCATGGGATCGCGCCGGATCGATTTCGAACGTTTTGAAGAACGCGCTGTTCGCCGCGACCACGCGCAATTGGGAGTCGAGAACAACGAAGGGTTCCGAAATGGTTTCAACAATCGCGAGGGCGAGCGTCTTTGCATCGCCGGGTTCTGCGAACTGCTGCATCTGTTTACCCCCACTTGCTGGTGGAATGATGCGCCACCGGTCGGCAGTTACCGCCTAACAATAATTCTACGCCTCATGATTGCATTTGACCAACGGATTCGGAGCTTTGATCTTGCTGCTGTGTGAAGCCCTCAGCCCGATTCAACTCGACCTCGCATCGGCCCCGCAAATTATCGAGCATCATCAGCTCCATGGGGGTGTCATGATTGCGACGCTGTGGGTTTGTGCCATGCTGCGATGGTTATCTTTTTCGCCACGCCGCCCTCGATAGTGAGCACACTGTCGAAGAATTCGACACCGTTTGCCGATTGTATCGGCGAAACATCATGCATGACTGCAATCACTGTCGCGTCTCCGCAACGATCCTTGATCGTCTGGAGGAACGCATATACGCCGCCTTTGTATCGAGTGCGCTCGTCGCCTCATCGAGGAACACGAGGCCAGGCCGCAACAGAAGGAGTCGGGCAAGGACGAGCTTTTGTTTTTGGCCGCCGGACAGAAGCTGGTCCCAGCTTTGGCCATCATGGCCATCCTTCGAAAGGTCTTCGGCAAACTCGCCGAGTCCCGCCTTCTGCAAGGCTGCCACAACATTCTTGTCTTGGTGCCGGCTCGCAGACTCCGGGAGGCAGACAAGATCTTTCAAGGGCACTGCCGGGAGCTTCACATCCTGTGCTGCATAAATGCTTCTTACACGCCTTGGCGTTGTGATCTCGCCGCTACCATGTGCCCAGAGACCATGAATCGCCCTGAAAAGAGAGGTCTTGCCGCTCCCGGATTGGCCAACGACCAAAGTCCACTCGCCGGGCGGGAAATGTAAATTGTCGGCGGACAAAAAGGGGAGGTCGACTCCCGCATGCAAAAGCCTAATCTGCTGAAGTGTGAGCCCGAGCGCCGGCTCTTGCTTTTCGTAGTGAAATTCGGAAGGGCCCGTTTGCGCGTAAAACTCCTGGGGTCGCTGAACGGTTTCGATCGCATCTGCGAGGTCGGTTATTCGTCGAGCGTTTGCCCCGAGCGTGGCGATGTCGGGCATCACATGAATGAACCACGAGCAATCGCTGATGAGTGCATTCGCGAGTTCTGCCCCGGTGACGTAGGATCGAAGGCTAAGCTTGTTTTCCACGAAAGGGAACAAGCCAGGTGCATAAGCGATAATGCGCGAGCCGATGAAATTGTGAACCAGTTCGAATCCCATGTAGATGGCGGTAACCCGGTTGAGGCTGGCCCAGGTTTTGTCGATGTCGACATATCTGTGTTCATTGACGGTTTTCTGAGCCCTTTCACCACGGAGAACGGCAAGGTGGAAGCTGCGGTGGAGGAGTCTGTTCAGTTCCGTGCGGTAGCTTGCTTCCGCCCATTGCATACGTGCCGACAGCCGTTGCAGGACACTGCCCAGCTTGGTTGCGATGAAGGTGTTGAGCGGCACGTAAATCGCGATCGCCGTGAAGGTCAAACACGCGCTACCATACCGACCCAGAAACTCGAACCCTCTGACGTCGACCGACGTCTCGATGAGTTTGCTGCCGACGAAACCCAGCGACAGCACCACGCCCGAGATGCCCATCGCAAGCCCCAGGGCGGCGCCCGTCATGCCTTTAATCGCTTCCTGTAATCGCTGGTCGATATTGTCCAGCGCGGATATAACGGATCCTGCCGCGTCGGCTCCGATTTGTTGGAGATGGAAATGAGTATGATTGGAATCGAGCAGTGCTTCGTTGAAACGCTGGTCGAGCCACTCACGCCATTTGCGGTGAAGCGTGGTTGAAAAGAAGTGCCGGACCGCTATGAACCCTGCGTCTCTTAGGATCGCGATTGCGGCAAGGGTTGTCGCGGTGGTGAGCAGCGACGTGAGCGTGGTGGGCGTCGTTGGATCATGGAAGTAGGCTATTGCGTTGACCAATTCGCCCGAGGTTAGGGCGAACCAAACATTGGCCTTGGCGGATAATGCCGTGAGGACCAAAATCGCGAATGTCAGTCCCCAAGCCTGGCGCCAACTCTGTGAAAGCCAATACGCGCTCATCAAGCCCCAGAACGTTCGCATGGAGGAAACAGGGCTTCTGCTGTGCCGCCCTCCACGGTCGGACATCCTTTGGAACAACGCACCGCTGCGGCGATCATCATTCCTCATAACGATTTCGTCTCCGCAAACCTGTGCCAGCAGAATTGGGGCAAGTGTCCGGGTTGTCAATTCCATCGAGAAGCTATCGCTTGATGGAAGTAAGTGAACCGCGCCGAGTTTGGTTTAGGTTATGCGGCCATAGCTGGAGCGTCCAGCATCGCGTAGTAACGTTGTTCGGCTTCGGCTGGCGGGATATTCCCGATGGGCTCGATAAGACGCAGGTGGTTGAACCGGTTATCTCTCAGGCGAGCTTTGATCGCCGTTCAAGAAGAGGGGACAGTAGGGTCGCCTTCGCTTGCTTCTCTTCCACTCACTGCGATTATGTCGAGTGCAAAGAAAACGTGGGGTGAAGACTCGCGAACTGGATGTGGCCCAAGCAAAGTTGCGCCCGCTTCCCACCAATCGAAATGGCGCTGTAAGAGAGACCACGCGTGCAACCGCTCAGCATGGTCCTGCTCGTCGTCGGGCAATTCGTGGAACAAGGCGTCAACGACGACGCTCACCCAATTATGTTTGTCCTGATACCTATCAATCTGAAGACAGACATGCGGATTTGAACGAAGAAAATCGAGTTTCTTGCCCGGCATCGAAAAGACGTAAAGGCGGTTTCCCTCATGTGCATAGTAAATCGGAATGATATAGGGAATATTGTCCTTGGCGCAGGCCAGTCGCGCCAAGCGTTGCTCCGCGATGAATGCGATGCATTTTTTGTGCGTTATTTCCCGAATTAACATTACTCTGTCCTCCCTTCGGTCAGAGGTGTGGCGGTGTTTTCCCTGCATCGGTGTGTCACAGGACAACAGTCCAGTGATTTGAACTCTCAACGCTCCACAAGCACGTTGAATCTACCCGAAAGTCTTTGTGACCTGAGACCGGTGTTCTTTCCAGTTTTCCAGTGAGCCGCGGGTCTTCATGCCTTGAGATTGAACCCTAATTGCCGAAGACCGGAGCCATCCGGCTATTGCTCTGATCACTATGGCGGGGCAGCCTCGGCCGCGGGATCGAAGCCTTGAAACCGATAACCGGGTGCGGAGTATCCTCGTGGCAGTAGCGGCACCAAGTGTCCAACTTTTGACGCGAATCCGCAAGGGTCAGTGCTGTAACCCAAAATATCTCCTCCATCTCATGGGGGAGTTCGGCCGATTCTGACCGATTGAATGATGGATCTTCGGAGATCAAGGAAGCGCAAATCATGTCGTTCCTGCAAGAGCAGAAAGCGGGCAAAGGCCAAACAGCTTTGCCGCAGGCATGGCCGGTAGGAAGTGATCATCCATGTCTGCAAGACAAAGTCAGGCGAATGGGGCGCATCCACCACCCGTCGCGAGGCAAGAGGTCATCGCGATTCTCATGATTGCCTGATGAACGAAGCGACGATGCGTCTTGGGCAGAACGCAGGCGCTTCGCTTTTTTCTGATTAGTGCCGCGTTTGAGAGGCTGTGCTTTCTTTGTTGGGCAAGAGCGAGCCTCAGCTCACGGCTGTTCTCCTTTTGCTCGATGAGAGAGGCATGTTCCGCGCTTCCTTTCCATATAAGGAAACAAATGACGGATAATGCAACATTATTGGACGTTTTTTGTTGACGACAGGTCGTGCGGTTATTTGCGATATTTGTGGCATAAACCGCTCACCTGAATTATGCTGACTGTCATGGATTCGATCATCAGAGCGCAAATTGCATCACCCACGTGGTCGGCGAGCCTCCCGGGCTGGGCGTTGGCGCGCGGTCGGGACATCGACGAGCGCGACGCCGTCTTTGCGGCCGGTATCGCCTTAAAATCGCTCGATGATCTGATCCGCGCTGGCCCATCATGGATCGGCTGCTGGCGCGATCGCCTTGCTCTCAAATCGGCCGCTGTCGCCGCTCGGATGCTCGGCCGGAATGAGGAAGTAGATGCGCTGCGCGACGCCGTTTTGCTGACGCCGGCGGACGGCGATCCAGGGCCGGCCGGAAAGCTGTTTTTGGCCACACGATTGCTGGCCCGTCAATCTCGGATGCCAGGCACCCCGCTCGTGGAAGAACTGGCGACCTTGTTGTCAATCCGATGGGACGACGACCTTGCTTCAATCACCGATCTCATCGATACGGCGATCCAGTCCGGGCGCGCGGCACCCCTCGCGGTGGCCGATCTGATATCGGCGATCGCGACCCTTCGCCCAGACGCCGAAGTTCTTTCTCTCGGCTTGGCGGACGTGGTGCTGGCGCTGAAGCTGAAGTGGCCGAAGCCGGTTCCGCTGATCCTGCCCGCGCGATTCAGCCCGGCCTTCCGGACGATCGGCGGGCGGGGCAGGGCGCGACCAGGAGAGCCGGCCTATCCGAAGGCAATCTGCCTAGCCCTGGTCGATGGCGTCGAGGCAGCGCTCCATTCCGCCGCGGAGATTGATCGCCGCGCCGCGCGGCTAGTTGCCGTGACCCCAAAGCTTCGGACGAGAGGGGCTGAACCCGTCATCCGGAAGCTGTTTAATGACGATGCAGTCTCCGCGACATCACCGGGAGGCCAGCTGTCGCGCTGGGCAGCGTCCCGCCTGTTTGAGCGGCTCGAGGCTCACGACGCGGTGCGTGAATTGTCCGGCCGCTCTTCGTTTCGAATTTTTGGGCTATGACCATGGCCGGGTCCCCCGCTGCGAAGCCATCCCGCCGGAAGAGTCATGACGCAGACGAGCGTCTGTTTGATCGGGAACTGGAGGATCTTCCGGCCGAGATGCGCTGGCGGGAGTGGATGATGCGGGTCGAGGCGGTGATCTTTGCCTCGGCGGAGCCGGTCACCCGGGAAACTCTGGCCCGCGTCGTTGGTCGGGAATGCAGCATCGACTTGTTGATTGACGATCTGGTCGAGGAACTGCGAGATTGTCCCTACGAACTGGTGCCAGTTGCTGGCGGTTGGCAGCACCGCACCCGGCCGCGCTTCGCCGACACGATACGTGCGTCCTCGGCGCCAACAAGGGGAGAGGCGACGATCCTATCGGAGTTCGAGGCGCTGGTCTTGACCGCGGTGGGCTATCTTCAGCTAATCACACGAAGCGAGTTGTCCAACGTATTCGGCAAGGAAGTGAGCCGTGACACGATTTCTGCGCTTCGAGGCGCTGGCTTCCTGTGACCTGCTCCCCTGGAATGTCCTCGGTTTGAGGTTAGTCTGTTCTCCGGAGAAGGAGACAGAGAATGAAGCGTTCCCGTTTCAGCGACGAGCAGATCATCGGTATTCTGAAGGAGCATCAGGCCG
>NZ_JAMXLX010000018.1 GCF_024055605.1 Ciceribacter sichuanensis
AGACGTCGAAGAAAACGTCGTCGAAAGCCACATCTCAAAGCTCAGGAAGAAACTGCGCAAAAAGCTCGGTTTCGATCCCGTCGATTCAAAGCGGTTCCTCGGATACTGCATCGACTGGAAGTGACATCACTTCCCCGGGCGGATGATCCGCCCGCTCCGACCGGCCAGGTCGAAAAAAACATCAGAGTTTCAGTTCTGTAAAGCGAAGTTCCGGGTCCCGAGCGGGGGCCGGATCGCATCTGGAATCCGGTCATGATGCGGCTGACCGATCCAAGCTTTTTCAACCCTGTATTTCAGACAGCTTCACGCAAGGAACGATACCTAACGTGAGGCAATCACTAAAGCGAGGATTCGAAATGAGCCTTTTTGGAACCATGAAGACGGCCGTGTCAGGCATGAACGCGCAAGCGAATCGCCTGGGCACCGTCGGCGACAACATCGCGAATTCCAGCACTACGGCATACAAGAAGGCCTCGACGTCCTTTTCATCGCTGGTTCTGCCCTCGACCTCGGGCAACTACAACTCCGGCGGCGTCGAGACCAATGTCTCCTATTCCGTCTCCGAGCAGGGTGCGCTGGAATACACCACCTCCGGCACCGACCTGGCCATCCAGGGCGACGGCTTCTTCATCGTGCAGGACACGGCCGGCAACATCTTCCTGACGCGCGCCGGTTCCTTCACGCTCAATGACGAAGGAAATCTGGTCAACGACGCCGGCTACATCCTTCTCGGCTATTCGGCCAGCAGCGGTTCGCCGACCACGGTCGTCAACTCCTACGATGGCCTGACGCCGATCACGATTTCCGACACGGGTCTGACGGCGGTCGCCACCACCACCGGCTCGCTGACCGGTAACCTCAACTATTCCGCCGACATCGTGGCGGCGGGTTCCTACGCGAGCGACAACAACTCTACCGTCGACGTCGACTCCGACAGCATTCTGAAGACCTCGGTCACCACCTACGATTCCGTCGGCGCCTCGATGACCTATGACTTCTATTATACCAAGACGGCTGCCGGCACCTGGGAAGTCTCGGTGTACAACGCCGCCGATGCGAACACCTCGGGTGGCGGCAGCTTCCCGTACTCGTCGGCGGCAATCACCACCGTCGATATGACATTCGATTCCAACGGCAAGCTGGCCACCGTCGACGGTAGCGCCACCGACTTCACCATCGACGTGAACGGGGTGACCTTCGACATGTCGGGCATGACCCAGCTTTCCGCCAAATCGGCCATCTCCAAGGGTAGCGCCAACGGCAGCCCGGCAGAAGCGATGCTCGGCATCGAAGTCGATTCGGACGGCACGGTCTACGCCACCTACGCCAAGAGCGACCCGAAGGCACTTTACCAGATCGCCCTTGCGACCGTGGAGAGCCCGGATAACCTGACGCTCTATTCCGGCAACGTCTACCGTACCAGCGCCACCTCCGGCGTCGTCACCATCGGCTTTGCCGGAACCTCTGGCTTCGGTGAAATCGTGGCAGGCGCGCTCGAAACCTCGAACGTCGACCTCGCTTCGGAACTGACCGAAATGATCGAGGCCCAGCGCAGCTACACTGCAAACTCCAAGGTATTCCAGACCGGTTCCGACCTGATGGATGTGCTCATCAATCTGGTCCGGTAATCCTTTCGGGAGATCGTGAATGTCACTCGCTTCTGCGTTGAATACAACAAAGTCAATTTTCAGCAATACATCGACTCAGACCTCGGTCGTGTCGACGAATATTTCGAGTGCTACGACAAGCGACTATAATCGACGCACTGCGGTGACCACCACGAATGCCTATTCGGGTGCCACGACGGTCAAGGTGGAACGCACAGAGGACGCAGCACTGCTGAAGCAGGTGCTGCAATCCATCGCCGACGACGGCGGCCAGCAAAGCCTTCTGGCCGGGCTCGAAACACTGAATTCGGTCATGGGCGGCAACGAGTATTCGGCGACACCGTCCGAATCCCTCTCTGCCCTGCGTGAGGCATTGCAGACCTATGCGGCATCGCCGAGCGATTCCACGCTGGCTGCCGCAGCCGTCGCGGCTGCCAACGACGTGGCCACTTCGCTGAACCAGCAGACCGATGCAGTCCAGGAATTGCGCGCCGACACCGACGGCGAGATTGCGACGACAGTCGACAAGCTCAACCAGCTCCTGACCGACTTCGAGAAGGTCAACAACGAGGTCAAGAGGCTGACGGCAAGCGGTGGCGATGCCAACAATGCTCTCGACACCCGCGAAAGCCTGCTTAAGCAGATTTCGCAGATCATCGGCGTCTCGACGACGGTACGCGAGAACAACGACATCGCGATTTACACCACGACCGGCGTGACCCTGTTCGAGACCGTTCCACGGAAGGTCTCGTTCGAAGCGACGACGGCCTACGATGCGAATACGGTCGGTAACGCCGTCTACATCGACGGTGTTGCGCTTCCTGCCGGCCAAGGCAGCAGCACTTCCGCCATGGGCTCTCTCCAGGCACTGGTGCAGTTGCGTGACGAGGTCTATCCCGGCTACCAGAACCAGCTCGATGAAATTGCCCGCAGCACGATGCTGCTATTTTCCGAGACGGACGCAGGTGGTTCGGCAATCGCGGGTCTCTTCACCACTGTCGATTCCTCGGTGGTCGATTTCGAGACCGCGGATATCATCCCCGGCCTGGCGGGTCTGATCACCGTTTCCCCGACCGCCCAGTCGGATCCGAGCTCGCTGCGTGACGGTGACATCGCCGGCATCGACCAGAACACGGAAAGTGCCGCCGGTTTCTCGGATCTGCTCTACAAATATGTCTCTGGCTTCGAGACGCAGATGACGTTCGATGCCGATGCCAACATTTCAACCAAGGCAACGTTGCTGGATTACGCCACCGACTCCGTCGGATGGGTCGAAGAGTATCGCAGCGACGCGACGACGGCAGCCGAAAATACCTCGGCCATGCTGAACAGGTCCGAGGAAGCCTATTCCAATACGACCGGTGTCAATCTCGACGAAGAACTCATCCTGCTGCTCGATATCGAACAGTCCTACAAGGCGGCGTCCAAGCTGCTTTCGACGGTCGATGAGATGCTGGCCAGCCTGATGGAGGCCGCGAGCTAACCATGAAGACGACAAACATCTCCTCGCTGGCCATCAGCAAGGCCATGCAGCTGACCGTCTCCAACTCCATGGCGGAAGTCTCCAAGCTCGAAGTGGAATCGGTAACCGGCACCTATGAGGATGTCGGGATCGAACTCGGCACGCGTACCTCGACGAGCCTCGACTATTCCCGCGAAAGCAGCCGTCTGCAGTCGATCATGGACGCAAACGCGCTGGCCGAGCAGCGTATGGAATCCTCGCAGCTTGCGCTGTCCAACATGTCGGACTCCTCGCAGTCGCTGCTGGACTCCATCATCGCGCTCAGCGGCAACTCCGACTCAAGCAGTCTCCAGGTTGCAGCGGATACCGCGATGGCAACGCTCGAGAACTTTGTCAGCTACTCGAATTCGGCTGTGAACGGCGAGTACCTGTTTTCCGGCATCAGCACGGATGTTCAGACGCTGGACGACAGTTTCATCACCGACGTCACGGCGGATTTCAACACGGCGTTCTCGACCTTCAAGACGGCAAACGGCATCACGTCGAATTCCGATATTACTGAAGCGCAGATGCAGCAGTTTCTCTCGGACTACGAAACGGGCTTCAATTGGTCGTCCTGGACTAACGCATCCGACACCACGATGTCGACGCGCATTAGCACATCGGAAACCGTATCGACATCGACGAGCGCCAACACCAACGGTTTCAAGAGCCTTGTTCTCGCGGCAGTGGTATCGTCGCAGCTCGTGAATTCGGGCCTGAATGCCAGCGCCCTGAGTGTCGTGAATGCGCAGGCCACCAATTACTCCGGTTCCGCGATCACCGGGCTGGACAGCCAGCGCTCCCTGCTCGGTCTTTCGCAGGAGCGCGTGGAAAAGGCCAATACCTACATGGGTGATCAGAAGTCGATCATCGATACCCAGCTTACCGGGTTGATCGGCGTGGATACAGAGGAAGCATCGGTGCGGTTGACGACACTGCTGACACAGATCGAAACCTCTTACACGATTACTTCCAAGATACTGAACCTCAGTCTTGTAAACTATCTCTGACAGCATCGACGTTGATGAGCGACGGAATGTAAAACCATGAAGGAAAAGTAGATGTTCCAGTTTTCATATGCGGAGATCATGGAAGATGATCTTACCCTCGCCAGAGAAAGGGAACGCCAGGTTTTAACTCGGTCGATCGAATATCTCACAGCGGCGAAAGAGGCTGAACGGTACGGCAAGGAAGCAATCGAGGCAATCTACTACACGCGGCGTGTATGGTTGCGTTTCATAGAGGACCTTAAACAGCCAGAGAATGAACTCGGTGTTGAACTAAGAGCTAACCTAATCTCGATAGCAATCTGGATTCTCAAAGAGTGCGAGCAGATACGCAAGCGCAAGTCGCAGAATTACCAGGCCATCATTGACGTGACAACCATCATCCGGGATGGATTAAAATGAAAAGCACTCTCCGCCTCTCTCTGAAATCGGGCGAAAAGATCTTCGTAAACGGTGCCGTCCTGCGGGTTGATCGCAAGGTATCCATTGAATTTCTGAACGATGTCACGTTCCTTCTGGAGAACCATGTTCTTCAGCCCGAGGACACGACGACGCCCCTGCGCCAGCTTTACTTCATTGCGCAGATGATCCTCATCAATCCGGAAGGAAAGGAACAGTCGCTTGCGCTCTTCCGCAAGTCGATCTCGATGCTCCTTTCGTGCTTCCGTAATGAAGAAATCCGCACGGAACTGAAGCGCGTCGACGCTCAGGTTTCGTCGGGCCGCACGTTCGATGCCCTCAAGGCGATCCGCGGGCTCTACCCCGCCGAAGAGGCTATCCTGAACAGCAATGAAATCACCCCGGCAGTTGTCAAGGAACTTAGAAGGGAGATCGCTCCATGGTGACCGCAGTCAGTTCCGCCACGTCTACGACGTCGACTGCGTCGACGACGTCTTCCACCTCAGCAAGCGACGCCGCCTCTGCCTCGCTCGACTACGATAGCTTCCTGCAGCTGCTGATCGCGCAGATGCAAAACCAGGATCCGACCGATCCGATGGACGCGAGCGAGCAGATTTCGCAGCTCGCGACCTTCTCCCAGGTCGAGCAGACGATCAAGACCAACACCAATCTCGAGACCATGATCGGCCAGAGCAACCTGGCCAATGCGGCATCCTATGTCGGCAAAGCTCTCGAAAGTGCCGACGGCAAGACCACCGGCGTAGTTGCCTATGTGTCTGTCACCTCGGACGGCATGGTTGCGACGACGACCGACGGCAAAGAGATCACCATCGAAAATGGTATCATCGTCGGCGAACCGGCCTCTTAATCCGGCCTTAAGAATCGGTTATAAGGAAACATGGAAGATCGGCGGTCTGCGCTGCCGGTCTTTCTTGCTTTACCGGACAAAGAAGTACGTCATGAACGAAGCCGACGCTCTCGACATCCTGCGGAATGCGATCTGGACGGTTCTCATCGCGTCCGGCCCTGCGGTTCTTGCCGCCATGGTGGTCGGTGTCACGATCGCGCTCATCCAGGCACTGACGCAGGTGCAGGAAATGACGCTTACCTTCGTGCCGAAGATCATCGCCGTCATGGTCGCCATTGCGCTCTCCGCTCCCTTTGTCGGGGCACAAATCTCGCTGTTTACCAATCTCGTCTTCTCCCGCGTACAATCGGGCTTCTGAGCGGGAAATATCCCGCGCCTGGGCCGGTCGACAGGACGTAAGTAGTCCCTGGTAGATTTGCTGCACCGAAGGGCAAGTCGCCGGCAGCTGTTATATGTGGTTCACTGCCATACTTGGACGCCTTCTCGCTGAACTCGGCAGCCATCTCCTGTAATCAGTCTGACGCAAGGAAGGGACGCTAGCCTCGCCCAAAATGAGAAAGGGCGTGCCTGTGAACCTCGATTCCTTCAGCAGACAAATCGGCGAAGATTCCAGTGCCGAGGCGCTGCTTCTTGAAATAAGAAACGAAATCATCGCGCTGAAGGAGCGGCAGGAGCTCACCGAGGCGTTTCATCTGGAGTTGGCTAACGCCGTTGGCGGGCTTTTCGGTGAAATCCAGAAGCATGCAACGACGCTCGACAAGGATGTCGTTCCCTTTGTCAGGGATATAGCGCACATCCAGGGTATCCTGACGGAATCGCACAAGAATCTGCTTGGGGTCTGCGAGAAGCATTTCAACTCCCCAGCGCCGGCCGTCGATCCGGCAGTTCGTGGACAGCTTCATGCAATCAAGGCGCTCGGCCAGCTGACCTATCGCAAGCTTGCGCCGGTTGCGGGCAGGATCCGGTGCGTATTTCTCGTGCACTCCGTCGACACCTGGGATGCTCTTGGCGGTATCTGCGAGGCCATGCAGGCGGATGATCGGTTTGAGCCGCTTGTGGTCACGATCAACCGGAACTACCCCGGAGAGCAGGGCTTCGGCGGCGAAGACGCGACCAGCCGTGCCTTGACCAAGGCGGGTGTCAAACACCTCAGGCTGGGCATGCAGGATTCCTTCGAGGGCCTCGCCATCCTCCAGGCGCTGATGCCGGATGTCATTTTCCGGCAGTCTCAGTGGGAACGCGACGTTCCCCCGGCTTTCCGCGTAAGCGAAATGTCATTCGCGAAGATCTGCTTCGTGCCATATGCAAGCTCGATCGTCGCTCACGTGTCCAAGGACACCAGTGCCGGCACCATGGCGCTTGGCTACGACGAACCCTTCCAGCGGGTGGCATGGCGCATCTTCGTCGACGTCAAGCGTAACAAGGATATCGTCGAGAGCTATCAGCACGTCGATCCTTCGCGCGTGATCATTTCCGGCAATCCCAAATACGACACCCTTCTGAAGGCCGTCGGCAGCGACCAGTGGCCGATCGAAAGCAAGGGGGACCGCAAGGCGTTCCGGGTCGTGTGGGCGCCTCACCACTCGCTCGGCAACATGTGGCTCGCCTTCGGCGTCTTCCACAAGATCTACAAGCAGATGCTCTACTGGGCCATGGCGCGCCCCGACATCGAGTTCGTGATGAAGCCGCATCCGGCGCTTTATGGCATTGCAACCAGCGAGGGACACATCAGCAAGTTCGAGCTGGACAATTTCTTCACGCAGTGGTCCGCCCTCGAAAATTGCTCGATCTGCCACGGGCAGTATGCGGAACTCTTCGCATCGTCCGACCTGCTCATCACTGATGGCGTCTCGTTCCTGCTGGAATACCAGCTCTTCAACAAGCCGCTCGTCTTCTTCGATTCCGGCCGTCACGTTCCGCTGAACGATCTTGGCAAGCTCGCAGAAGCCGCGGCCCATGTCGTCACCGATTTTGCGGAGATGCAAGCGGTCGTCGATGAATACCGCAATGGAAAGCCCTGGGAGCGTGAAGAGGAACGGCGCGCACTGCTGGAGGCCATGATACCGGCCGGCAGGTCGCCCACCGAGCGCATTCTCGACGAAATCGCCGACGGCATCATCGAGGGCGCGAGCCTTTCCTGAGATCCAGATTACCCAAATTCCCCAGCAGGACCCGGACATAACTGCATGACGTCTCAAGCTACCCGGCGCGGTTTCATCGCCAAACAATGTGTATGTTGCGGAAGCAGCGACATCGACAGACAGCCGGCGATACTGATGCCTTTCGTCGCCCACCGCGCGCTTGGCTGGGAGCCGGTCGTGATCGACGAGAGCTGGGGTCTCAAGACCGTCAGGCAGGGATCGGCCTATTCGGTCTGCAATTCCCTTTACTGCCGGGACTGCGGCTTCGTGTTTCTCGATATCCGGTTTTCGGACAGCGAGTTGGCTTCGCTCTACCATGCCTATCGGGAAGAGGAATACACGGAGCTTCGGGAGCGCTACGAACCGGGCTACAAGGCACGCAATGACGGCCTGAATGCCGGTATGAACTTCATGGACGAGGTCGAATCCTTTATCGCCCCGCATCTTTCGTTTCCTGCAAAGATATTGGACTGGGGCGGAGACACCGGCAAGAACAGCCCGTTCCGGCACGGTGAGAACCAGATCGACATCTACGAGATCAGCGATAAGGAAACGCTTCCGGGTACGCGACGCGTAAGCGAAGCCGAACTGAAGCAAACACACTACGACCTGATCGTCAGTTCGCATGTACTCGAACACGTACCGTATCCCGGTGACCTTATCGCGGACATGGTGTCCGTGATGAACGAGAAGACCCTTCTCTACATCGAGCTGCCCTACGAGGATATCATGAACGCCGCCGACCATGGCGGTGCATCCCCTTACGGGAAGAAGCGTCATTGGCACGAGCACATCAATTTCTTCTCCAGACGATCCCTGGAGAAACTGCTTGAGGCCAACGGTATCGAGCAGATCGCCTATCGTGAGCTCAACATGAAGGGCGGTGCGAACTGCCAGGCGGTGTTCCAGATCCTTTGCAGGCGCAAGCCGAAAGACGCGGCGCAAGCCTAGTGCAATCCCCGTGGCCTAGGAAAAAGGAAGTGAGCCGTAAGACGATTCGTCCGCGGCTGCCTTCTTGGAAAGCTGCAGGATAAACACCTTATGACCAATGGTTCCTCGATCGATATCAACAGGCAACAGACCGCGTCGGAGTCCGAACGACGCAAGGAGGTCCTGAGGCTTTTCCGAGAGAACCCGCTACCGGAAGACGAACTGCTCAACAATCTCGGTCTCTTCAGCAGCCGGCAGGCGTTGACCCGCATGCTGACGATGAACCAGCTGTATCAGAAGATCCTGAATGTCCACGGCGTCGTCCTTGAGTTCGGTGTCCGCTGGGGCCAGAACATGGCCATGTTCGAAGCCTTCCGTGGCATGTACGAGCCCTATAATTTCAATCGCAAGATCGTGGGCTTCGATACTTTCTCAGGCTTCCCCCATGTCAGCTCGGAAGATGGCGAAGCGCCTTCGGTAAAGGTTGGCGGTTACACGGTTACCGAGAACTACGAGGATTATCTGGGGAAGCTTCTGGCACTGCATGAAGCCAACAGCCCGATCTCCCATATCCGCAAGCACACTCTCATGAAGGGCGACGCCCTTGTGACGCTGCCCGCTTATCTGGAAGAGCACCCCGAAACGATGGTGGCCTTCGCCTATTTCGATTTCGACCTGTACGAGCCGACCAAGAAGTGCCTGGAACTGATCAAGGACAGGGTCACCCGCGGTACGGTGCTGGCCTTCGATGAACTTTGCCACCCACAGTTTCCCGGCGAGACACTCGCGGTGAAAGAGGTGCTTGGACTGAGCTCCTACCGGATCCAGCGTTTCAGGGAGGATCCCCTGGTTTCCTATCTCGTGGTGGAGTGATGAGCGCCTTGCCTGAACTTCAAGTGAAATCGTTCTGAACGAAGGATAGCGGTAAGCAATATGCAGGTCGTTCTATTGGCAGGTGGTCTCGGCACACGCATATCCGAGGAATCGGTCTTGCGGCCGAAGCCCATGATCGAGATCGGCGGCAAGCCGGTGCTGTGGCACATCATGAAGACATATTCGGCCCACGGCCTGAACGACTTCATCATCTGCTGCGGCTACAAGGGATATATGATCAAGGAGTATTTCAACAATTACTTCATTCATATGTCCGACATCACGATCGACATACAGCAGAACGCCGTCGAGGTTCACTCCAAGAAGGGCGAACCTTGGCGCATCACGCTCGTCGATACGGGCGAGAGCACGGCAACAGGGGGACGCCTGAAGCGCGTTGCCGATTATCTCCACGATGATGATTTCTGCATGACCTACGGCGATGGCGTCGGCAACATCGACATCACCGGTCTCCTGGAGTTTCATCGTTCCCATGGAAAAGAGGCAACGCTGACCGCCGTGCAGCCGCCCGCTCGCTTTGGTGCACTCCAGATTTCCGGAAACATGGTCTCGTCTTTCGTCGAAAAACCTTCTGGCGATGGCGGCTGGATCAATGGCGGCTATTTCGTTCTGTCGCGCAATGTTCTGGACCGGATCGCGGGTGATGAAACGTTGTGGGAGCGGGAGCCTCTGGAAGGACTTGCCAGCGACGGCGAACTGGGGGCGTTTTTCCACAGGGGCTTCTGGCAGCCGATGGATACCCTGCGTGACAAGAATTATCTTGAGGAACTCTGGGCACAAAAGAAAGCCCCCTGGAAAGGGTGGGACTGATGACCCCCGAGTTCTGGAAGGGCAAACGGGTTTTTCTGACCGGCCATACGGGGTTCAAGGGGTCCTGGCTTTCGATCTGGCTGCAGGAACTCGGGGCGAGCGTCACAGGGTTTGCGCTTGATGCTCCTGATGACCCGAACACGCTTTTCAGGATTGCCGAAGTTGGCCGCGGTATGACCTCAGTGATCGGCGACATTCGCGATCCGCAGGCCTTGACCGCCGCAATGAAGGCCGCGCAACCGGAGATCGTCATCCACATGGCGGCCCAGCCGCTCGTGCGTCGCTCCTATCGGGAGCCTGTCGAGACTTACGCCACCAATGTGATGGGGCTCGTCCATCTTCTGGACGCCGCGCGTTGCATCGACAGCATCCGGGCCATCGTCAACGTCACTTCGGACAAGGCCTACGATAATCAGGGCAGCCTTTGGGGTTACAGGGAAATCGACCCCATGGGCGGTCATGACCCTTATTCGTCGAGCAAGGGCTGCGCCGAACTTGTAACCGCGGCCTACCGCTCCTCCTATTTCAATGAGGGGGGCAGGATTGCGCTCGCCAGTGCACGGGCCGGCAATGTGATCGGCGGCGGCGACTGGGCGGAAGACCGGCTGGTGCCGGATATCTTTCGCGCGATTGCCGGTGGCGAGGCGGTTTGTGTTCGCAACCCGGATGCCACGCGTCCCTGGCAGCACGTGCTGGAGCCTCTCTCCGGCTATCTGGCAGTCGCGGAGCGCCTTTATTCCGATGGCGCCGAATTCGCCGAGGGCTGGAATTTCGGCCCTTCGGATACCGATGCAAAGCCGGTTCGATGGATCGTTGATCGCATCACCCGCATGTGGGGAAGCGGCGCGCGATGGACGCTCGACGCGGTCCAGGGACCCCATGAAGCGCATTACCTGAAGCTGGACAGTTCCAAGGCGCGGCAACGACTGGGCTGGGCACCTGCATGGGCGCTTGAGACGGCGCTGCAGCACACGACAGACTGGTACAGGGCAAGCGCCGAAGGCGGGAATAGCATGCGCGATCTGACGATCCGCCAGATTGCCATTCACCGTGCGGACACTGGCCGACAGCTGGGAACGGAAGAACAGACAACGGCGCCTGCGGAAAAAGCTCCGCGGGTAGCGGCCGTAAGAACATGAGCAAAGGAGCATACATGGTCAGTCAGCGCGACAAGGATCTCTTTGAGAACCTGTTTGTCCTCGAGCTTGCCAACAATCACTGGGGCAGCGTCGAACGCGGGCTCAAGATCATTCGGGATCACGCCACGATTGTTCGCTACAATAACGTCAAGGCCGCGATCAAGCTGCAGTTTCGCGATGTCGACGAGTTCGTGCACCCGAGCTTCAAGGGTAGCGAAGAAATCCGCTACATCAAGAAGACCGAACAGACCAAGCTGACCAAGGCCGAGTTTGCCCGCATGGTCGACGAGATCAGGACGCTGGGGTGCATACCCATGTCCACGCCGTTTGACGAAGCATCGGTGGACCTTTGCGTCGAGTTCGATATGCCGATCATCAAGATCGCATCGTCCGACATGAACGATTGGCTGCTGATCGAGAAGATCGTCAGCACGCGTCGGCCCGTGATCGTATCGAGTGGCGGCGCGTCCGAGCGGGATCTGGACGACCTTGTTCACTTTTTCGAAAAGCGGGATGTCCCGCTCGCAATCAACCATTGCGTTTCGCTCTATCCGTCCGAGGATTCCGATCTCAACCTCGACCAGATCAACTATCTCAAGAACCGGTATCCGAACCATATCATCGGGTTCTCCACCCATGAGTACAATGACTGGTCGTCTTCCATGCTCATGTCCTACGCAAAGGGCGTGCGGACCTGGGAACGGCATATCGATATCGAATACGAAGGCGTTCCGGTCTCGTCCTACTGCTCGTTGCCGCATCAATGCGACACCTGGTTCAAGGCGCTGAAGAAAGCGCAGGAAATGTGCGGTGGCTACAGCGACCGCCGCCGCGTCATTTCCCGCAAGGAGATCGAGTATCTCGATGCTCTGGTTCGCGGCGTCTACGCCCGCCGGGATCTGGCTCCGGGCTACGTGGTCACCAAGGAATCCTTCGAGCGGGACTTCTATATGGCCATCCCGTTGCGGAAGGGACAGCTGTCCGTTCGCGAAGTGATCAGCGGTGAAAAGCTCATCGAGCCAATCGAAGCCGACAAGCCGCTGACCATCGATCATATCGGCGGTCCTTACCATGAAAACGAGTCCCTGCGTTCGCTGATCACCAACCGGGGTCTCTGAAATGCTGCCGGATAGCTTCAAGGCCGAGATCCTGGGTGCCGACGAGGCGTCCGGGAACATAGATCTGGGCCGACCGGTCTGGGTGTACGGTACCGGCGGTTTTGGAACCGCCGTCGCGCGCGCCCTGCAGGCGAAAGGTGCGACGGTCTCCGGTTTCGTCGAAACCCGTCCGGGCAAGGAGAGTTGGCTCTCCCTGCCTGTCAGGGCTGCCGGCGAGGTAAAGTTCGGGCCGGACGACCAACTCGTGGTCGGCATATTCAACCGCGAAGCGCCCTATCTCGATATCGCCGTTGTCCTGCGGGAGACCGGTATCGGTTCGGTCCACTGGCCGGTCGATTATTACGGGCAACTCGCCGGTCTGCTCGGCAGCCGGTACTGGCTTTCGTCCGCATCGGTATTCCGGGACGATATCGAGAGCATTGGCGCTGCCTATGCCTTGCTCGATGACGAGACCAGCCGCGAGACCTTCCAGCGGATCATTCGTTTCCGCATGGGACGGGACCTCGATTATTCGCAGGTCCGGCATGAGGAAGAGCAGTATTTCTCGCACCTGACGCTGCCGTATCTCGGCAAGGAGAGCCTTCGCTATGTCGATGGCGGCGCTTATGACGGCGATTCCTTCAGGGCACTGTGCAGTCATGTCGAGCCGACGGAAGCCTATCTGTTCGAGCCGGATCCGGATAATTATGCGCGCCTCGTGACCAAGGTTGCCGGCGGCTCCGCAAACGTACGGTGCCTGCCTCTGGCGCTTTCCGATGGCTATCGGATCCTCTCTTGGTCGGACGATGGTGAAGGCAGCGCGATCAGCGAAAATGGTACCAACCGCGTCGCCACGGCGAAGCTGGACGATCTCTTCACCAACACCACCATCGACCTTCTCAAGCTGGATATCGAGGGTGGCGAGATCGACGCGCTGAAGGGTGCCGAACGGATCATCAAGGACGGACGGCCGGTGATCTGCCTGTCCCTGTATCACAAGCCCGACGATCTCTGGCGCATTCCCTTGCTGCTGGCCTCCATGGTGGACGACTACGCCTTCCATATCCGCCAGCACATGTTCAACAGCTTCGACTCGGTTCTCTACGCAGTCCCGAAATCGCGATGAGCGGCCGCCAAGCTGGCGGCCTTCTTTTCTGAGTAACTGGCAAAAACGTTTAGAGCGCCCTTTGTACGTCCGGTCGGACATGCAAAGGGCGCTCTAATTATTTGAGCCTGGGGATCGTCCCTTACGAGAAACGATCCCGCTTTCTATCCGGCGCGTCGGGGTTTCTCACCCGTAGACGCGGCCGGCTTCCATAGCGGCTTCGCTTGCGGGAGCCGAGCGAATGCCGAATGCATATTCCAGCTCGGTCGCAACATAGTCGAGCTGTTCTTCGCCAAGGGCTGGATAGATCCCGAGCCAGAACGTATCCGTCATGATCGTGTCTGTCCGGCTGAGGTCCCCCGATACCCGGTAGTTCCGACCCTTCATGTAGGGCTGGCGGGTGAGGTTGCCGGCGAACAGCAGGCGCGTTCCGATCTTGCGGCTGTCGAGATACTTCAGGAGGTCCACTCGCGAGATTGGCGAGGACGGCTTGAGCGTTACCGGGAAGCCGAACCAGGATGGATCGGAGTTGGGGGTCGCCTCTGGCAGGATCAGGAATTCTTCGCAAGCTGCGAGACGCTTGTGCAGGAAGGCGAAGTTCTCGCGGCGCTTCGCCACGAACTCGTCGGCACGGTCCATCTGGCCCAGCCCGCAAGCGGCCTGCATGTCGGTAATCTTCAGATTATATCCGAGATGCGAATACGTGTACTTGTGGTCGTAGCCGTGCGGAAGCTCGCCCAGTTTCCAGTTGAAGCGCTTGAAGCAGGTATTGTCCTGTCCAGGCGGGCAGAAGCAGTCGCGACCCCAGTCGCGGAAGGATTCCGCAATCACGCCCAGCCGCTTGTGGCGCGTGAAGACCGCGCCGCCTTCACCCATGGTGATATGATGCGCAGGGTAGAAGCTGAGCGTGCCGATGTCTCCGAAGGTGCCGACCATCCGGCCGTCATAGGTCGAGCCGAGTGCGTCGCAGCAGTCTTCGACAAGCCAGAGATTGTACTTCTCGCAAAGCGCCTGCACCACGGCGAGATTGAACGGGTTACCGAGCGTGTGGGCGAGCATGATCGCCTTGGTCTTCGGAGTGATGGCCTGTTCGATCAGCTGCGGATCGATATTGTACGTGGGGATGTCGACGTCCACGAAGACCGGAACCGCGCCGAACTGCAGGATCGGATTGACCGTCGTCGGGAAGCCGGCGGCGACACCGATCACCTCGTCTCCCGGCTTGATGGCCCGCTCGCCAAGCTTCGGCGAGGTCAGGGCGCTGAAGGCAACGAGATTGGCGGAAGAGCCGGAATTCACCGTCATCAGGTATTTGACGCCGATATAGGCGGAAAGACGCTTCTCGAATTCGGTATTGAAACGGCCCGTGGTCAGCCAGGCGTCCAGCGCCGCTTCGACCATGAGGGAACGCTCCCGCCCATCGATGACCTTGCCGGACGGCGGAACTGTCGTCTGCCCCTTCTCGAAGGGACGCGGCACCGAAACGAGTTCGTTGTATTGCGCCACCAGTTCGAGGATCTTGCTTCGGAGTTCTGCTTCGGACATCGGGATGGTTCCTAGAACAATTTCAGGAAAATTGAGAGTTCTTGTTCCGTCCGACCTTGCTGCGAAACAAAGAGACACGGCATTCTTGGACTCTGTGGCGATACTTTATGCCTGAACGTCCAGCTCTTCGGAGAGCATGTTTTCCATCAGCTCCTCGCGGGAAAGGAATGGCGCCATGTCCTCAAGGCTCGGCGAGACGATCGTGCCATCGGGCAGCTGCCGGGAGCTGAGCTTCGGCGCAAACGGCTGGTTTCCGTCCAACATAACCTCGCAGACGACCGGTCCCTCAATGGCCAGAGCCTGCTTCAGCCCGTCGTCCAGTTCCGAGGTCTCGTGCACGCGGACATAGTCGAAGCCGAATGCCTTCATCAGCTTCTCGAAATCCGGGAATGTCACACCGCTACGGGGACCGGCGCCGACTTCCTCGCCGTTGAAGAAGTTTCGCTGCGTCTGGAAGATCGAGACATAGCCGGCATTGTTGAGCAGGAAGATCTTGATCGGCAAGCGGTTGCTGACGATGGTCTGCAATTCCTGCAGGTTCATCATGATGGAGCCGTCGCCGGCAAGGCAGATCACATTGCCGTTGTCCCGCGCCTTGGATGCGCCGATGGCGGCGGGCAAGTCGTAGCCCATCGTTGCGCTGCCGGAGTTTGACCAGAGGCGTTGCCCCTTCTTCAATCGGCCAGCCTGGAAGCTGGTGATGCATGCTGTTGCATTGGCGGTGACGACGAGAGCATCGTCGGGGAGATGGGCGAAAAGCCGATCCATGAAGCAGTAAGGATTGACCTCCTTGCTGTTCCAGTATTCTGGCTGCACAACGGGATAACGGGCGCGCCTTTCCTTGGCCCAGGAAAGCCAGGAATCGTGCGTGGCAGCTGGCCTGTGATAAGGCAGACGCAGGAGGACGGGCAGGAGATCGGCGAGGTCTGCGACCACCGGCATATCTGCGGAAACGTTGGGCCGCTCCATTTCCAGGGGATCGATATCCACCCAGATCTTGAAGGCCTTCGGAGCGAATGACTTCCAGTTGTAGCTGATCTGGCGAATGTTGAGGCGTGTGCCGAGAACGAGCAGGCAATCGGCGTTCTGGGCGACGAAATTGCCGGCGCGGTCGCCAATGGTGCCGGGACGTCCGCAGTCGAGCGGATGGCCGTCCCAGACGAGATCATGCGCGCTGAAACCGGTGACGACAGGTATCTGCAGCTTTTCGGCCAGCTTGAGGAAGGTTTCGGCCTGACCACTCAACCGCAGGCCGTTGCCGGCATAGATCACCGGGCGGCGCGCCGAGGCAAGACGCTTCAGGATCGCTTCGCCCGCCTTGTCGAGCGCCGTCTTCTTCCAGGGTTCCTCGATTTCGTCGGGCTGGAACCCTTCAAGCTCGGTGGGCTCGATCAGCGCGCCCTGAACGTCGATCGGAATATCGAGCCAGGTCGGGCCGGGCCGTCCGGACGTTGCCAGATAGAGAGCCTTCTCGAGGTGATAGCGGATCGAGGTGGGATCCGTGACCATGTGGACGTATTTGGTGACGGGGCGGACGAGATGTTCGATGTCGACCTCCTGGTCCCCGTACTGACGAAGGCCGAGGCCGGTGGAGCGGATAGTGGTCTCTCTCTTCACCTGGCCCGACAGAACCAGCATACCCACTGAATCGGTGTAGGCGCCGTAGACGCCGGTGATCGCATTGGTGGAGCCCGGACCGGTGGTCACATTGACCACGGCGAGCTTGTTGTTCACCCGGTAATAACCCTCCGCCGCCATGGCGCAGGCCTGCTCATGGTGATTGAAGACGCATTCAATCTGGGGGTGCGAGCCGAGCGAGTGATTGAGGTGCATGGCGCCGCCGCCGGTGACCATGAAGACATGGCTGATGCCGCGTCCTGCAAGATATTCGGCTACCCAGTCAGATACTTTCATTTTAGGCATGGTGCCATCCGTTCCATAAGGCAGTTCGGCGGATCGCCTCTTCCAGAGGCACCGTCGCATGAAGATCGAGTTCGGTTCGTACAAGCGTCGTGTCGGGCACATAGCGTCCGGCGTTCCAGCCGGTATCGTTGGCCCCGAGAACGGTCGTCTCGCCGGTCCCTATCGTCCGGGACACGCAAGTGGCGAGTTCGGCAATCGAGATGTCTTCGTCGGAGCCGACATTATAGGCTCTGCCCTTGGCGCCATGGACGAGAATATGCCAGAGCCAGACAGCAAGGTCGCCCGCGTAGAGATAGGACCGGCGTGGCCGGCCGTTCCCTTTCACCACGATGCCTTGTCCGTTCATCGCATCGAGAATGAAGTTGCCGGCCGCGAAATGCGTATCGAGCGGCATGTAGGGCCCGAGAAGGGTGAAGATACGCGCGGTCACGATGTCGAGATCGTGCTTGCGACCGTAGATGGCTGACAGCATCTCGGCAGCCCGCTTGCCTTCGGCATAGGCGTTGCGCGGGTTGGTGCAATCGAGCGAGCCGAGAAAGGTCTCTACCGCATGGTGCATTTCGGGAGGCTGCTGGCCATAGACCGCCCCGGAACTGAGAAGCAGGAACCGTTTCGGCCTTTTCTCTGCCGCAAGGTCGAGGGCGCGCCGTGTGCCGGCAACGATGACGTCGAACATTCGGTCTGGTTCGAATTCGTTGAGATGGGCACTCGCATCCGTGGCCGCGTGGATAACGTGCGTGTAGCCTTCCTTCGGAAAGGCGAAGTCGATGATGTCGCCCTCGATGAACTCGAAGGAGGGATGGTCGACGAGGTGGGGGGCCTTCTGCGAGAAGCGGCCAGCATCGCGTGTCAGGATGGAGACCTTGATATCGAGGTCGAGTGCGAGATCGGCGTGCCTCAGGGTCTCCAGCAGCCAGCAGCCGATGAAACCTGTGCCGCCGGTCAGGAAGATGCGCGCGCCGCGCAATTCCGCCCAGACGGATGCCGACCTTTGAAACACGTCTTCCAGGTCATCGGCCAGGGACCAGGTTTTGTTCATGACTGCCATGCCCAAGCTCATAAAGCCCGCCTTGGATGAGGAACTCGCAGACCGCCGGCGATTCCGACTTGTGCCGTTCGATGTGTCCAGCGGGGTTCAATGGCCAAATCATCTGCGATGCAGCGACATGATCCCCACTCTCGAACATCCGGATTTCTAGAGCGATAACCTTGCCCTAAGCTGTCCTGTGGCCTGCCGCCTGAGCAGACCGGCATCCCCACGAAACCCGCCTTATGGTTCGACGCAGAAGGCCGGCATGGCCTTGCCGCCCTCGCTCACGCTTGCCAGATAGGTGGAAGCCGTGTCGAGCGCTTCCCGGATCGTGACATCCATGTCGAGGTAACGATAGGTGCCAAGACGACCGACAAAGGTGACGCCGGTTTCTTGCCGGGCACGCTCGACATACTGCGCAATCAGCGCCTTCTCGTCCGAAAGCCGGATCGGATAATAGGGGATGTCGTCAGGCCCGCAAGCGCGCGAATATTCCCGGTAGCAGATGCTCTTCTCGTGCTTTTCCCAAGGCGAGAAATGCTTGTGTTCGGTGATGCGGGTATAGGGAACGTCGATATCGCCGTAGTTCATCACGGCGCAGCCCTGATAGTCGCCATCGTAGCGGAATGGCTCGAAATCGAGCGTACGATAGCCGAGGCGGCCATATTCATAGCTGAAGTAGCTGTCGATCGGTCCGGAATAGAAGACGTGATCGAAGCTCTCGGCTTCCGCCCGGTCAAAGCGCCGGCCGAGGTTCACCTCGATCCGCTCGTGATCGAGGATCTTGCCGATCATGGCCGTGTAGCCGTTCTCCGGCATGCCCTGGAAACGATGGAAGAAGTAGTTGTCGTCGTAGTTGAAGCGCACCGGCAGGCGCTTCAGGATGCTGGCCGGAAGCTCGTCCGGCTGGCAGCCCCATTGCTTGACCGTGTATCCCTTGAGGAAGGCTTCGTAGAGGTCGCGCCCGACGAATTTGAGCGCCTGCTCCTCGAAGGTCTTCGGCTCGCCGATGGTTTCGTCCGCAAGCGACTGGATGAAGGCCTTCGCCTCGTCCGGGCGCAGCGTCTTTCCGAAGAACTGGTTGATGGTGTGCAGGTTGATTGGCAGCAGGTAGACGTGGCCGCCGCTCGTCGTCTTCACCCTGTTCACATAGGGCATGAAGCGTTCGAAGCTGTTGACGTAGTGCCAGACTTCCTCGTCGTCGGTATGGAAGATGTGCGGGCCATAGACATGAACCATGACGCCGGTCTCGGCATCGCGGTCGGTATGGCAGTTGCCGGCGATGTGGTCTCGCTGATCGATGATCGTCACGGCATGGCCTGCTTCCGCCAGCCGGCGGCCGATCACCGCCCCCGAAAGGCCGGCCCCCACGACCAATATCCGTTTCGTCATGTCCTTCTCCCGTCTCCGTCTGTCAGTTCCCTCCGGGACGGCAGGCGCTGTCCCTCGACATGATCCTGCGATGGACGGGAACGGTCCCCAGGCGGGGACCATGAGGGATCACATCAGATGAATTGCTCGATATAGCTGCTGATATCGAATGCAGCGTCCTGGCGTTTCATCGGTTCGCCGAAACGCGGATCGAGACGCAGCCAGGCGCGTGCTGTGCCATCGTCCTCCACCGGGACATCCCGCGTCAGCCGTTCCTTCACCTTTTCGGGCAGGAGATCGACGATGTCGCTGGTTACCATCGGGTCCAGAATGATGGGAAGTGTGCTGAATCCCGCTGCTTCCGTCGCAGCCAGGCTTGCGCCGGCAAGCTTCTGGATCATGTCGATCGAGGCGCCCTGCAGCTTTGCGGAGCTGTATGCCGACATGCGGTGGTAGAGAACATAGGCTTCCACCCAGTTCTTCGCCTGGATATGCAGGCGAAGCGCAACGGTCTGCCGGTGCTGCATGAACTGGACGATCTCCTGCGTGAGATCGAAGCGTTCCTGGGTCGTCGGGAACTTGTCCTTCCACATCTGCGAGGCAAGGTATTCCAGCCCGCCGCGATAGGTGTCCCACTGGAACATGCACTCGTTGTTGCCCTGCTGCAGGCGCGGGTCGTCCGAGACGGCCGTCACACGTGCGAACGGTTCCGGCATGAACAGGATGTCTGTCTTGTCGAGCGCGCGGGTGGTGAACAGAAAGGCCCAGAAGATGAAGGGCGTCGCGCCCGAAATGGTCTTCTGCAGCACGTCGCGCCGGATGATCAGGAATTCCGGGAAAGCGTGATGGCCGAGGATGAAGCGCAGGAGGCCCTTGAAATCGCCCTTGGCGAAGCGGGTCGGACCGGGAACCGGATAGAAGGGACCCATGTCGCCGCGACCGGGCCGCGCGTCAACGAGCATCCACGGCGCCTGAACCATTCCGATGCCCGGATCCGTTTCCATGATCCTGACATACTCGACGACCTTTTCCGGAATCAGCAGGTCGTCGTCACCGAGGAATACGGCATAGCGACCACGGGCACGACGCATGGCGAAGGCGTAGTTGCTGACGAAGCCGGAATTCTTGATGCGGCGGTAATGGCTGAGTTCGGGCGTGCCCGCCAGCGATTGGAGATAGTCGTTGGTGCTATCGGTCGAGCAATCGTCGACGATGACGATCTCAAACGGAATGCCGAGGCGTCGGAAGTTCTCGAGATGGAAATTGATATTCCTCTCGAGCATGAACTGCCTGTTATAGGTGGGTACGCATATGGACAGCAGGATTTCGGAGTTTTGCATCATGGAGCCTGGGACTGCTGTTGATCTGGACGCGGAGAAACCGGTTCTGGCCTTATTAACAGGCGGGGCTTTCGCGAGGCTGTAGGAGGACTGCTTCAGAGAGTTCGATGGTGGCCGCGGCCGGAATGCTGCGACCGGACGATGTCTGTCGGAGAGCGGCCGCAGGCCTCCACCGGCGCGCCGCCGTGCTCTGGAGCACGTTGCGGCGGGGCCGGATCATCAATGCGAAGCGCCTTCGGCTTTGGCCGACACCGGCGGCTTTTCACCCTCGGCGATCTTGATGGTCGAGGACCTGCGTTTCGGGTCGCCCGAGTTCAGGTCCGCCTTGGAGAGGAAGTCGAGCTGCTCGACGATGACGCCGGTGACCAGTTCCTCGCCGACCTTGCCGTTGATCCCGTCCTTGACCTTGGTCTTGAGGCCCGCGACGTCGAAACTGCCTGCGGTCGGAAGGTCGATGAGCTTATCGCCTACCAGCAGGCCGAAGAGCTGGTCGGTGATGTAAGGAGCGATCGGCAGGTGGACCTTCTTCGCCTTTTCGCTGTCGACGGTCACCGAGACCTTCGCCAGGAAATAGCCGGTCACCGCGTTGTCCGTGACCACGGGCAGGCTCAGGATCTCGCCGGCGACGTATTCGGTCGGCGTTTCGGCCTTGGCTTCGGCATTTTCACCCGGCTTGCCGCTGAACGACACGGCGGCATAGACGCCGCCCAGTGTCAGAGCGCAAACCCACAGGCCGACGAGAAGGATCTTGATCATTTCCGCTCACGAACGAGGAATTGTTCCTGCGAATAGGTGCCGTCGTCATCGGCGTTCTGCGCCGCGTTCTTCAAGAGTTCGGTCACCGCGCGTACGGCGCGCATGTGAGCTTCCACCCGGCGGGCGTTGAGGTCCAGCTTGGCCTTCAGGCCGTGAAGCTGTTCGAGATAGGTCGCCGCGACCTCGCGGGTATCGGTGTCGCGAAACAGCATGGTGAGTTCGTAGAGGCAACGGCTCTTGTGCGCATTCGAGAGCTTGAAGTCGAAATCCGGATCCGTGCCGATGCGCTGGTTCTCGTTGTCAATGATGACTTCGAGCCGGCCGAGCACCGTCTTGATACGGTATTCGTGGTTGACTACTTCCATTTTAAATCACCCCTTGGCGTGCTGTATTCAGCTTGTTTTGTTGTCAGTCGCAGTGCTGGTGTCGCTCTCGGGAGAAAGCAGCGTCTTGCGCTGGAAATCCGTGATCATGCTGAGCGCCATGCCACGGTCGGACTCGTCTGTCGCGGTATTGGGAGCCTGGGCCCGCTCACGCTGCAGCGACTGGGAATAGACCTGTTCCGCAATGCCGATGCCGCCGGTCTTGGAGACCTCGTTGGCGATCTGCTCGGCCATCATGCTCTTCCAGAATTCGCCGGCGGAGCCCTTGCCGTAGATCTCCTCGCTCTCCTTCGGCATCATGTCCTGGATGAAGGTCGACAGGATACTCGCCTCGAACTTGCGATAGGTTTCCGGCACCTTGCCGTCGGTCTGCGCCGTGGAAACATTGCCGAGACCGGCCTTGGCTGCAGCGCTCTGTGCCGTGCCGAGCATCGAGGCAAAGCCTGCATTGCTGGCGGTCAGAACCGAAGCCTCGTTCGCGGCGCTGGTCGCCCGCATCTTTTCCCGGGCCGCCATCAGCTCGCCGGGGTCGGCTGCTTTGACCACGTCGAGAACGAGATCGCTTGGAGGAGAAATAGCCACGTCGTCTTCCTTTTGCGTTGGAGCATAATCCGACCGGAGTGAAACGAGGATCGATAAGACTATGCTTCAAAAAGAGAACCTTGGAGCGCCGATCCGATTCAATCGGATCGAAACGCGCTCCATGTTCGAAGACAATCGCACTCTAACCTTGCTGGAGGCTGGTGTCTTTCAGCGCAAGGGTCATTTCGATGAGGTCGTAGACGGCATTGTCGTCGGCGACCCGGGTTTCCGCCTGGCGCGCTTCCTTCATCTTCTCCTCCAGCTTGTCCCCCTTCTTTCGCTCCCTGGCGAGGCGCGTTTCCTGGGTTCTCTGGAGATTGCCGAGCTGCTTGTCCCGGCTCGTCAGTTTGGCAAAGCGCTCGAGATAGTGACGGGAAAGGGGGCGATGCAGCGGGTCGAGCGAGGTCATGACCCTGACCGTGCGGTTTGTCGCCTCCGCAACTTCTGCCCGTTCGCGGATGACCATGGAAAGCTCGTTTTCGGTCATCTTCTCGACATGGCGCTGGACTGCCACGAGCCGCTTGAGCTTTTTCGATTTTTCGACCTCGGCCACGTCCGTTCCCTAGAGATTGTTGAAGATCGGCGCGAATGCCTGGGCGAACTGGTCCAGCAGCGCTGCAATACCGAAGTAGAGAAGCAACAGCCCGCCGAAGAGGGCGTAGGGCGTGGAGATGAAGTAGAGCGGGATCTGCGGCGCCAGCTTGTTGATGAGGCCGATGACGACGTTGAACAGCAGGCCGAACAAAAGGAACGGACTAGCCAGACGCAGCATGACCATCAGCGTGGCGCTCATGGTATCCGTCAGGCTGATCAGCATCTGCTGCGGGTCTATCAACCGGCCGATGGGAAGAGCCTCATAGGAATCGGCAAGCGCCTTGATGATGATGTGATGAAAATCCGTAGCGAAAAGAACCAGCAACGCGCCGAAGGTCATGATGGTGGTGAGTTGGTTCTCGGGAGTATCTTCCAGCGGATCGGAGGTCGGCTGCGCATTGAAGGCGATCGACATGCCGATGACGGTGCCGGCGAACTGCATTCCCATCGTGTAGAGATGGGCGATCAGGCCGAACATCACGCCCGTCAGCGTCTCGGAAAAGATCAGCGTGACATAAACGACCGTATCCCCGGTCGCCCGGGGATACAGTGTGTCCCAGAAGAGAGGCAGCAGGGCGATCGACATCGACAGCGACAGGAAGAGTCTGATCTGCATCGGCATGCGCGCTGAAGAGAAGGTCGGCATGGTCATCATGCAACCACCGATCCGGCAGAATGCCAGAAACAGCGCCAGGACAGTCCCCTGCGGATCTGAAATCATGAAATGGAACCGAGAATCTTGATTTCCGTGCCTTTGGCCAATTCCACGTGCGAAAGTACCGGCAGCGTGCTGAAGAGGCGTTCCGTGATCATTCGTACATAGGAGCGCGTTTCCGGCAGCGTGACAAGTACGAAGGGCAGGCCTTCGTCCATGAATTCACGGATAACCTTGCTGGCCTCGGCGCTGAACTCCTCGACATGGCGCGGATCGATGTCGAATTCGACAACGTCGCCCTTGGCGTCGCGCTTGATCGCCTGCTGGAAGATGACGTCCCATTTGGTGCCCAGGCGGACGACGCGCAGGATGCCGTTGTCTGAGAGGTCGCCGCAGATCTGCTGCGCCATGCGGATGCGGACGTGTTCCACGATCTGCTCGGTCTTGCGCAGATGCGGTGCGAGTTCCGCGACGGCTTCGAGGATCAGGTGCAGGTTGCGGATCGACACGCGTTCGGCAAGCAGCAGCTTCAGGATCGCCTGCAGCCCGGAATAGGACATGTGCGAGGAGCAGATTTCGTCGGCAAGCTTCTTGTATTCCGGATCGAGCCGCTCGATCAGCATCTTCACGTCCTTGAACGAGAGCAGCATCGGCAGGTTGTTGCGGATGACCTCGCTCACATGGGTGAGAAGCGTCGAGATGTTGTCGATCGGGTGGAAGCCCTCGCGCTTGAGGTCCTCCACGAAGTTTTCCAGTACCGAGACCGCCGGCATGCCGAAGGCGGGATCGCGTACCTCGTCGCCCGGAACGGTCGGCTTGCGGCCCTTGCCGGTGATGACCAGGACTTCGCCGACGCGCAGCGTGTTGGCGGCGACCGTCGTGCCGTGGATACGGATCTGGTAGGATTTGTCCGGAATGGTGATGTCGTCGGTGACCTTGATTTCCGGAACCACGAAACCGTACTGCGCGGCAAATTTCTTGCGCATCTTGCCGACGCGGAACGCAAGTTCCTGATGGGCGCCGAGAAGGCGCGGCGAAATGTGCTTTCCGAGCGCCAGTTCGATCTCCGTCGTGCGCAACACGTTCTTGACCGTGTCGCGTTCGGCCTCCTGATTGTGGACGGCCTTCTTCTCTTCCTGTTCGCGAAGCGCCTTGTTCTCAGCTTCGATCTGACGCGGAATGAACCAGGAGCCGAAGGCGAGAACACCGCCCAGGAACATGAACGGCAGGAAGGGCAGACCTGGCATAAGCGCCAGAACCGCCATCAGAACGGCGGCGACGGACATGGCCTTCGGATAGCCGCTGAGCTGCCCGATAACGGCCTGGTCGGTGGAGCCGAGCGTGCCGCCGCGGGTGACGAGAAGGCCGGCGGCCAGCGAGACGATAAGGGCCGGAATCTGTGAAACGATACCGTCACCGACGGAAAGCTTGACGAAGACGTCGGCGGCTTCGCCGATTTCCATGCCATGGCGGAAATAGCCGATGATGATGCCGCCGAACACGTTGATGGCGGTAATGATCAGGCCGGCGACGGCGTCGCCGCGCACGAACTTCGATGCGCCGTCCATGGCCCCGAAGAACGAGCTTTCCTCCTCCAGTTCCTTGCGCCGGCGCTGCGCTTCCTTTTCGTCGATGATGCCAGCCGAAAGGTCGGCGTCGATCGACATCTGCTTGCCGGGAATGGCGTCGAGGGTGAAGCGGGCGCCGACTTCCGCGATACGGGTCGCGCCCTTGGTGATGACGATGAAGTTCACCGTGATCAGGATGAGGAAGACGATCAGACCGATGACGAAGTCGCCGGACATCACCAGGCTGGCGAAGCCCGCGATCACGCCGCCCGCCGCCCCGTGCCCTTCATGGCCATGGGAAAGGATGACGCGCGTCGTGGCGATGTTGAGCGATAGGCGCACCATCGTCGAAATCAGGAGAATCGTCGGGAAGGACGAGAAATCGAGCGGTCGCTGGATCCACAGCGCCACCATCAGGATCAGCACCGAGAAGGCGATCGAGAAGGCCAGACCCATGTCGATCAGGAACGGGGGGATCGGCAGGAAGAGGATGCAGAGGATCACCACGATGCCGAGGGCAAAGCCGATATCGCGACCGCGCGGTGAAACTTTCGGGATAGTCAAAACGCTAGGGGGGGTGGCCATTCCTGCTCCGTCTCGTCATGAGATCAGCAAAGACTTCGATTTCACGTTCATGTGAAACTGGCATCCGACGCGCGTTTTCGTTCGCAGGGCAAACCAGTCCAACCGGGAGCCTAGAGGTCGAAGCTTGCGCGAGAGTGGCGCAGGACCGCCTTGTCGGCCCCGATTGCGTTGCCGATCGTTAAGCCCGAAAGTGATCCGTTAACTATTTGTTAACATTTGTGGCGTAAGCGGTTACATGGATGATTGCGCGATGTGGGCGCCTTGGGCAGGCCATGATGTGGCCGTTTCTATATGAAAGGGCTCCCGGTGACATCGACGACCACGCTTTCGACCTATACGAGCTATCTCCTGGTCAACAGGGATATGAAGACCTCGTTGACCCGGGTCGCAAACGAATCGACCGTCTCCCGCGATACCGCCTACTACGAAGAAAACATCGGCAACGTCACGACGGTTGACGAATTCGTCAACGACTACAGGCTCTTTTCCTATGCAATGAAGGCCTATGGTCTTGAGGACATGACCTACGCCAAGGCCTTCATGAAGAAGATCCTTGAAAGCGACCTGACGGACGATTCGAGCTTCGCCAACAGCCTGACCGATACCCGCTATCAGGATTTCGCTGCCGCCTTCAATTTCGCCGGCGAGACGACGAAGGCCCAGACCTCCGTCCAGACGGACACTCTCCTGACCGCCTACCAGGATTCCTTCACGGCGGAAGAGGACGATATCCAGACGGAAATCGACTATTACGAGAAGAAGATCGGCAGCATCACCAGCGTCGATCAGCTGATCGGCGACAGCCGATTGCGCAGCTATGTGCTGGAATCCTTCGGCCTCGATGCGACCTATACCTCGAAGAGCTATCTCAAGCAGGTCCTGACCAGCGATCTCTCCGACCCGGACAGCGTGGCCAACAAGGCCAGCAGCGACACCTGGCGCGAACTGGCCGCATCGTTCAGTTTCAATACCGATGGCTCGGTCAACGGCACCATCCAGACTACCGACGAGATCGAGAATCGCCGCCTCGACTACATCTATAACGCTTCGACCTATCCCTCCGACCTGCTCTTCGAAGCGAACCAGACCTACTGGGAGAAGAACGCGGCATCCGCGACGACGGCCACCGAACTGGTCTCCGACGAGCGCTTACTCTCCTACGTGAAGACGGCTTTCGGTCTGCGCGACACCATCATGGCGTCGAGTGTCGCGAGCTTAATGTCGAGCGAGAGCTTCGCCTCCGTCTATGGCAACACGGAGCTTCTGGATTATTTCAATTTCGAGACGGACGGCACCGTCACCTCGGGCGAAAGCGCCCTGAGCAGTGATCAGATCACCTCGCTTGCAAGCCGTTACAAGACCGCCTTCCAGGAGGACCAGCAGGCTGCGGTCGATGACGCCGTATCCAATTTCGAGACCCGTATCGCCGCGGTTACCAGTATCGACGACTTCCTGACGACAAACAGCGACTATTACGAGAGCGACGACGACGTAAACAACGACGACACCTATGACGATGTGACCGAAATATGGAACGTCGCGCTGCGCGCCTATGGCATCGATCCCGATGAAGTCACCAAGTCGGAGCTGCGCAAGATTCTGGCGAGCGACGCCGATGACGCGAAAAGTTACGTCAATTCGCTGAAGGATGATCGTTTCGTCAATCTGGCAAAGGCCTTCAACTTCAACTCGGAGGGTGACACTGAAGTTCCCCTTCTCGTCCAGTCGGAAAACGTCATCAACGGCTATGCTACCGCCTATACCGATCAGAAGACACGCTTCCTGACGGGAACGGAACTCACCGATGCCAAGGACGCTGCCGAAACGGAGATCGAATACTACAAGACGCAGATGGAAACGATTTCCACGATCGACGAATTCCTTTCGGATAGCCGCCTTACGAACTTCGTGCTCGAAGCCAAGGGGATCGATCCGGAAAGCCTCAAAAATGAGGACCTGGATCTGCGCAAGATGTTCGAATCCGACCTGACGGATCCGAAGAGTTATGTGAATTCGCTTTCCGACGGCACCTTCGCGGAAATCGTGGCTTCGTTCAATTTCGACCTTGAAGGCAATCTTTCGAGCGATCCGACCGGAACGATCCAGCAACGGGGCGACACGCTCGAAACCGTCAACAAGTATCTTCGACAGACGCTCGAGGAGGAGCAGGGCGATTCGAGCGAAGGCGTTCGTCTGGCTCTCTACTTCCAGCGCATGGCCCCGTCGATCACCAGCGCCTACGACATTCTCGGAGACAGCGCGCTTCTGGAATTCTTCACCACCGCCTACAGCATGTCCGACTACTTCTCGAGCCAGGACGTGGAGAAGCAGGCAAGCACCGTATCCAATTTCATTGATCTGGAGCAGCTTCAGGATCCTGATTACGTCGAGAAGCTGGTGAAGCGCTACACAGCTCTCTACGATACCGAGAACGGCACCACCGACTCTGCCGCACTGTCGATCCTGTCCGGTGTGAACTCGATCAGCGCCGATACGCTCCTCGCCGTTGCGCAGCTTTCCGCCAAGTAACGGACCGGACCGGGATTCTTCGCGGAGGCCCGGTGCCATCGCTGAATGAGTAACCTTTGTTAGCGCAAACAAAAACCGCAGCGTTTGGTCGCCGCGGTTTTTAGTTTTGTGGAGCTGTCCTTCGGAGAGAACCTCGATCGCCCTCGCGCCTGATGGCATTGGGCCTGCCGAAGCCTGTTTACTTCCAGTCGATGCAGTATCCGAGGAACCGCTTTGAATCGACGGGATCGAAACCGAGCTTTTTGCGCAGTTTCTTCCTGAGCTTTGAGATGTGGCTTTCGACGACGTTTTCTTCGACGTCC
>NZ_JAMXLX010000019.1 GCF_024055605.1 Ciceribacter sichuanensis
TAACCTGAACCGCCCGCACACGAGCCTCAACGGCTTGACCCCTTACGAGTTTGCAACCCGGTCCACACACGACCAGAACATGAACAGAGCTAACTTATAAACGCGGACAATCCGGGGAGCAGGTCACGCTCGAGGCCGTGAAACGAATCGATGCCCTGTTCGATATCGAGCGTGACATCAACCGTCTCGCTGCAAGTGAAAGACTGGCGCGACGCCAGCAGGACAGCCGTCGTCTTGTCGAAGAGCTTGAGGCCTGGATGCGGGCCGAGCGGACAAAGCTGTCGCGCAGCTCTCCGGTCGCCGAGCCGATCGACTACATGCTAAAGCGCTGGGAGGGCTTTACCTCCTTCCTGGGCGACGGTCGGATTTGCCTGACCAACAATGCCGCCGAACGCGCTCTGCACGGCTTCGCTCTCGGCAGGAAGTCGTGGCTGTTTGCGGGTTCTGATCGTGGTGCCGATCGCGCCGCCTTCATGGCGACGATGATCATGACGGCCAAGCTCAACGACGTCGATCCGCAGGCTTGGCTTGCCGACGTTCTCGCTCGTATCGCTGACACGCCGATCACCAGACTCGAACAATTGCTCCCGTGGAACTGGGTGGCATCCTCAGCAGAAGCCGCGGCTGCGTAGGGTCAATCGATGGTTCACGAAACCGACAGAGATCAGTCCGACAATAACCGCGCTCTTGTTCGCGAGGCGTTGCTTCATGATTGGGATCCCATCGGCATATCTGATATCCCCGAAGCGAAGGACGAATATGACGCCTATGCCGACGTCGTACTCGGGATGCTCGTCAACGAGCACGCAACGGCAGAAGACATCGCCGACTACCTCTTTAAAATCGCCACAGAGCACATGGCGCTGACCGATCGCGGCATGGCTGAGCTATGCGATAGTGCCGCAAAAGCAATCGTGGCACTCCGATCAGACTTTTAGGCGAACCCGCTCTCGAGTTACCTGTGGTCCCCACCGGACGGATACTCCCTATATGGGATATTTCTCATAGTAATCACCTAGGAATAGCAACGCTTCCTGCTCTTCGTTGCGCAGTTTCACGCTCTCTTTTCTGTTTTTCCCCAACCGGTATCTGCGATCTAACGCCACTAAGATGTTATGAATATCCACCGGAAGCGGCTCTACCGATTCGATGACGCCGCCATCGTGCTCATCGGTTGGGGCAGATGTACCAGTAACCTTGTCGAATACAAAAGTCTGCTGGGTGGTTACGCGTCTGGACGTAATATGGGTATCATTGATCTTTGTGACGAGGCAAGTCAATCTTCCTCCGCTTTTTGACTTTCCATGAAAAATATCGCCAACCTCCAATTTGCCGAGGATAACTGAGCGATCTGTTTTATTTATTTCCTCATGATCTTTCATCTGAGGTCTCCTTTAATGCTTTTTTGCCCCGACGTATCCACCAATATTCAGCATATTACCGTATGTAATCCTTGAGAACTTCTTCTTGTTTGCCTCCGCTTAAGTTTTCTAGATCTAGCTCTTTCACGGCGCACTCTCTGCATAAAAAATTTGGCCGTATGCAATACATCGGAGTTTTACCGAAGGTCCCGCCATTCTTGCAAAACGAGCCTTGGCATTTTTCGGCTAGTCCCAAGGGGTCTATTTTGTAAAGCGGGTCGTTACCAACATAACTATAGAGATTCCCTGAACGATCCGTTCCCTCGCCTAATGGGTCCCTCGACAACCAACGTCCAACCTTCGGGTCATACGGCCTAAACCAAGTGAGCTTAAGGCCACTAGCGGGTTGAGAGAGCATTCCAGCAAAGCCATAATCTGTGGTTATTGCTGTCGCCTGTAGAACATTGCCCCATGGATCGTAATCATAAGTTGGGGCGTTCGCAGTATTCTGAAAAACCCGCCGCACTGAACCGATCTGGTCGATGGCGTAATAGAGAGCCGGATCGGCAGTTGCGCCGATTGTGTATTCTCCCTCAGCATAGTAGGCCCGAATTGGGACGTAGTTAGTATTCCGCTTCTGACATGGAGCGTTAGAGCACCACACGAAGTGTGTTTTCGCAACGCTTCCGCCGCCTTCTGGGATTTCCGTGATAGATACACGCCGCCCGAGGCCGTCATAGGTAAACTGCGTTTGCTTGCCAGGTTCCGCATCATAGCTGATAGCAAGGAGCCTGCCTTCTGCATCCCATGAATAGAGGTGCGCGTCATCGGAGACGAGATTACCGCTCGGATCGTAGCCGTAGGCCCTGCCGGAAATCTCCTCGATCTGATTCAACACATTGTAACTAACTACTTGCGTGTCAGGATCGGGAATCGGCACGGATGCGTCGCTATCCTGAGTTATGCCTGTAATCTGGCTCTCTGGTGAGGTACGGAAAGTAAAATTGGTAAATTGTTCTGCCGTGAGGCCGGTGTTGGCAATGCTGAGTAGGCGCCGGTCACCGCTATTGGTCAAATAGCTCCAGGTTGTCTTGAGCGTTGCGGCCGGAGCCTGAAGCCGGCGTTCGATCACCTGATCGGTTTGGCCTAGATAATTCAGGTCGAAAATGCCTAGCGCTGAAGAATGCCCGATGAGCCGATCGATGGAATCATAGCTGAAGGTCTCCGGAGCGCTGCCGGAAACCGTGCGCGAAGAGAGCCGCGCGAGCGCATCGTAGATATAGTCAATGGAGTGGGCACAATTGCTTCCACTAGCAGCCGTGAAACATTCGGCCTGTAGCTTCTGCGCGCCATCAGCGAACGATGGATGGTAGCTGTAGGATGTAACGCCTACTCCGTCGGTCATGGAGGTAATGCGGGAGAAAAACGGATCATAGCCAAAGGCGACGTTCGCGGTGGGGTTGACCGCATTTACGTAGCTGATGGCCGTGAGCAGGTTATCGATGCCGTAGGAATATTGTTTTACCTGTCCAAGCGGGTCGAGGACAGTCTTAAGGAGCGTGATAGTGTCGTCATATGTGTAGGAAAATACACTCTCGTCGGCATAAGCCTTTGAGACGACCCGACTTTGTATGTCATAAGCCCATTTTGTCGTGTTGCCTCGGGCATCGGTAGTTGAGGCCATCTTTCCGCTCGGAGTGTATGTATAGCTGGTAATTTCTCCTGAAGGGCTGCTCGTTCGTATCAAGCGGCGATCAGCGTCGTATTCATATCGCCACTGACGGCCCTCCCTGTCGATGTAGGACGAGAGGTCCAACCTATTATAGGCGAAACGCTGTGCCGTTCCGTCAGGGTAGGTGACACTGATGATTCTATCTGCCTCATCAAAATCATAGGTGACGCTCCATCCTTCGGAGTCCGTATATGTCCGCACTCGGGAGAACGCATCGTATGTGAAGCTGCCCGCAATCTGGCCGTTGGCATTGGTGATTGAGGTCAGATTTGCCGATGCGTCATATTGGAAGGATGTGGTTTCGTTCAGGGCATTTGTAGCGGAAAGAAGCTGCCCTGCGGCGTTATAAGCGTACTGGCTGGTTTGGCCTGCTGCGTCGGTGTAGAAGAGAGGTCGGTGCTGATTGTTGTAGATAATCTGGGCCAGCACGGATTGCCCGCCCGACTCGTCTACCTGGCTTACGGACGAAATGTCGATGCCATTAGCGTACGTATAGAAGGTTGTACGACCAGCGGGATCGGTCTCTTCACTCAAATTTCCGAGGCGGTTATAGGCGAATTTGCGAATCTGCGTCGAACCGTCATCCAAGACGCGTCCTACTGCTATCGGCTTGCTATAAGTGCCTTGATAAATGGCACCACTCGCTTGTCCTTCGTAATTATACCAGACCCTGTTCTCGAGGGCGTTTTTCTCCGTTCCGAGTGCCGTGCCTTTGATCGCTGCACCGGGCATATGGAGGAATTGAAGAATTTTTGCCTTATTGTAATCGCACTCACCGGCGTCGGTGCACCCGGATTCGACGTAAGCGCTCTTGTCCCAATAGAAGCTGCTGCGATATCGCAGATAATCATTCTGCAGCGAGACCGGCATGCCTACTGGTACTGTAGCGGCCGCATCGCTGTTCGGAATCGGCGCCGGCTCCAACCATTCAACGCGCTCTTTGTTGCCGAGCGGGTCGGCAACCTGAACGAAGCGCGGCGGCTTTTCAGTGCCCGGCGCTGTGTAGCTGAACGTCGTGGTGCCATACGGTGTGGTCAACGCCGAGACGAGCGAATTGACGTCATAGGTAAAACTCGACGTGAGGCCAATGATGTCAGTAATTGAACTGAGACGGTCACTCTCATCATATCGGAGCGTCGCGGAACGACCGAAGGGGTCAGTGATTTTGCTGATGAGCAGCGGCCGCCGAGCAACCCCATAGCTGAAAGTCGTGTCTCGTCCGACGGCATCTGTGATCGAGGTGAGCCGAAACTGAGTGTCATAATGCAGCGTTGCGGCATTTCCCTGCGGATCGAGAATCTGGCTGAGGAAGATACGCCGCGGATAGGATATGGCGCCATCGGACTGGTCGTAAATTTCGACGGACCCGTCCTTGAGAAGGCGGCGGTAACGCCCTTCACTAAGAGAAACAAGCGAGAGGATCGATCCGTCGGTGTCCTGGGCAGCAAATGTTTTCTGCGCCGTATCAAAATCCTCATAGTAATAGGCCCCGCCTTCAGCGAGGAAACGCGACACGTCCGCTCCTGCGTTCGTCGGGTCGTCAAGAATGTAGGTTTGCCAATTGAAGGTCCATTTCGGACTGACATTGGAGAAGCTGAAGTTTGCGGGTTGGCTGTCTTCGCGCTGGTTGTATGTGATCTGAACGCGCATTGAGGGACCAACTTGAGGATCGTAGCCGACTGGTGTGTCGGATAGACTGACGCTGACACTCGAAGCTTTAATCGCGTAACTGCAAAGAGGGCAGGGTTTCGGGGCCGGAGGGGCGCCGGGTGCACCGGGACCACCTGGCGCTCCGGGTCCACCCGCACCGCCTCCGCCTAGCAAGCCCGCTCCTGGTCCCCCACCCCACGCCGGAGGGCCACCTCCTCCATTGCCGCCGCTTCCATCGGGTCCATCGCCACCGTTTCCGCCACCCCCGATGGATGGATCTCCAGCGCCACCAGGCCTTGTGCCGTTAGTCGGACCTTTGCCCCAAACAGTTTGAGCCTCTTGGGTGTCGACATCACGCCAACCTTCCGCCGATGCTATGTCGAAGCTGTTGGGCACCAGAAAATAGCCGCTTGCCTCCGAATCCAGAGCGGATTGCGTGACCCAGATACCGGAACCTGCAAAAACCGCATCTCGAACGAAGTAGCGTCCATTCACTTTCTTAACGATTGTCGCAAAGTGGCCCACGTTCCAGTGGACGATGGAGGGTACTGGAACGGGTTGGCTGATTTTACGATAGACCAGCTTGTGTGGCAGCTTCAGGCTGTCGGCTAACTCCCCAATTTCAGCGAAATTGGTTCCGTCATTCCCGGAATTGAAGTATTGCAAGAAATTTACAGTGTCAGGCTTCGCATGCTCCTCAAGCGCTAGAGCACGCAGCGCGAGTGGTCCGCAATTGTATAGATGACGCGGGTCTTTTTCGGATAAGACAAGGACTTCCCGCGCCTCCTGAAGGGCTTCTGTGGCGGAACCTGAAACCGGGCGATCGCCGATCTCATCGAACAATCGGGCCAGCTCGTCCATGTGCCCGAGGTTGGCACGGAGTCTCACCAACTCTCCGAGAGCACGGTCGACGAGTGCCTTGGCTTGAGGATCGCGGTCGTCGCGACCCTGCCGCCATGCTCGTTCGAAGGCGATCAAAGCTTTAGAGAAGTAACCTTCTCGGAGGTCGGAGAGGCCAAGATTGGTAGAAATCGAAGCCGACCAGCCGGAAGCAGGATAGACATCAAGGAAATGGCTCAATGCTGAGCGGTCGTCGGGCTGAAGTCGAGCCTTGTATTGTGCTATCGCGTCGGAAAGCGCAGCATCCTCTTCTGGCGTGGTAACCTTGGTAGGTATCAGCGGCTCAGAAAGAGAGGGGATCGCCCGCTCCAACGCCATTTCAGCCGGAACATTGACGTTCACAGGCGAGGTCAGCGCAAAATTCACATTAAGAAACAATACGGAAAATACAGTCGTAGCAAGCAATTTCATCTTGTTGCCCCTGCTTGGACGTCATGCTGTTGATAGAAGTGGCCTCAATTCTCAGACCATTCAACGCATCCCCACGTGCCTGCCCCCCACATTGGCTCGACAGCACCGGTAGTCCATGAGAACGCATCCCACGTCGCGTCACCCCAAGTTGGCGTGTTATCAGACTGGTTGTGCGAAATTTGCGAGGTGCGATTGCCGACCGGATCGTAGGCGTAGACAACGCAACGAGACTGGCCGTAGCGCCCCGTGGTCAATCTTCCGTCCTGATCATAACCGAAGCTTGCTTCGGCTTCATCCGCCCACGCTCCAACTGCGGCGGGAAGAGACAGGGCAGCGAGCAAGGCAGATAGGTACACGAACTTGAGAAATCCACTCATGCGCTACCTCCGGCTGAAAATAACCGCGCTATCCTGCTTCAGGACGCGCATGCGCAATCTCTGCTTCGAGGCAAAATACTGAAGAATAGAGCTTTTGCGTATTGCGTCTTGATGAATGAGGATGCGGACTTGTAAACGCAACCAGTGATAGCTTTGTCGTCGTCAAATGTAAACGCGATTTTTCCTCGTTTTTCATAAAGACGATTAGTTTTGAGGGCGGATCACAAAAAGTATCTTTTAAAAACAATGCATTAATGATGTGCATGCGACTTATTCATGCCTTAAGGTGGAAAAATAGTCTCTTGACTCGCTCAAAATTCTCGCGTCATTGTTGTGCAATATTGATTTCCTTCGAATTCAAACGCTTCAATTCACGCGGAGCGGCAGATGCAAACTCTTCATCGAATATTGCTTGGCTCTCTTGCTGTAACTGGATTTTTGACATTTCCATTTGCTGCGTCCGCAAGTTGTGTCATTCCAAACCAGATCGCAAACGGTCAGCCCATCGATGCTACGCCCGTTAACGGGAATTTTGCGAGTTTGAGCGCGTGCGAGGCTGCATCGTCGCCGGCTGGCTCGCAGAATTCCTTGCAAGTGCGAGGAGCAGATGGGGCCTTTGTTGGTGTAGATCCGCTCGACGATGGGGAGTTGATGATCGGGGCCGCAGGAAACGCGCCGACCGGATCGACGTTGACCGCCGGACAGGGTGTCCAGATACAGAATTCAGCCGGCGCTATCACCGTTTCCGCCCCAGGGGGAAGTGAGACCGGCGGCGTTGATTGGTTGAACGCAGCCGCGACCGTACGGCCCACCTTCAACGACTTCGCCCTTAAGACCTCCTCGACAGCGCCAACCGGAGCGTCCCTGGCAGCAACCGTGCGCGGCTTTGTCCTCACAGCTACCGGAGGCGGCGCCAATACTGCCATGATGGCCGAGGCAAACACCCCTGGCAGTGCCGGCTGGGTTGCAACCATGCTTACCGCCTATTCCGGCCCACTATCAACCTATAGTGTGCCGGCCATCGCGGTGCGGGATTCCGTCAACAACCGAGCGGTCCAATTCGGGATTGGTGGCGCAAGCACGACTACCTACCGCTTCAGCTATACAAAAACGGTTGGCGGTAGTGGTTTGAACAGTTTCATCGGAACTGCGGATACACTCGTTGATGCAGGTTTGGCTGCACCATCGGAGCCGATCTGGACACGTCTTACTTACGATGGAACCAACCTGACGTGGGCTTTCTCGCGTGACGGTCAGTTTTTTGTCAACGCCTATGTCGTTGCCGCCAACGAAACTCTTACCAACCTGGATAAGGTCGGGCCGGCCGTTCTGTTTGTTGAACCAACACACACCACCTGGCCCGTGGCTTATCACATTCTCTCATGGACCATCACCAGCCTCTGAACAGGCGGAGCATTTAGGACCTTTGTGATGATGAAGAACATTTCCATTGGTTTCGCCTTTACGTCTTATCTCCTGACGGCTGGCGGCGTATTTGCACAATGCACACCCCCAAACCAACTATCCAATGGGCAGGTCGCAGACGCTGCGCAGGTTATGGCGAATTTCAACGCGATCGCAGGGTGCGTTGATGAGCTTTCGCCCGGAGGGTCGACTAATGCCGTGCAGTTTAACAACGGTAGCGGCGGCTTCGGTGCTGCAGGTCCTTTGACAGACGGTCAAGTGTTGATCGGTTCCACCGGAAGCCCACCCCAAGCGGCCACGATTACGGCCGGCTCCGGTATCGCTATCCTGACGGCTCCTGGAAATATCACAATTGCCGCTACGGCAAGTGCTGGGGGCGGTAGTGTTGACTGGCTTAATGAAGCGGCAGTGGACAAACCCATTGCCGCGAACTTTACTCTGCAGACTTCAACGACCGTACCCGCCGATGTGACGCTCGCGGCCACGAATAGAGGATTCGCCCTTACCAGTTCGTCCTCAACGGCCGGCCGGGCGATGATGGCCGAGGTTGATGCGCCGGTGGGTAATTGGCGCGCCACCATGCTGGCAGTCTATACCGGTCCGCTCAACTCCTACAACCTGCCTGCCATCGGTGTTCGTGATGCCGTGAACTTCCGTACCGCCATGTTTGGCATTGGTGGAGCGGGAACGAGTTTGACAACCCGATTCGACTACCAGACTTTCTCAGGCGGTGCCGGTCTCGACACCTACGCAAACGATGTTTCGCTCACGGACATCGGCTTGCCAGCACCGTCCTCGCCCATTTGGTCGCGGTTGACCTACAATGGAACGAATTTCATCTGGTCCTTCTCACGAGATGGTCAGTACTTTGTGGACGTCTACAGCGTTTCTGCCACTGCATATATCACGAACCGGAGCAAGGTGGGGCCCGTGCTCACATTTCAACAGACGACGAAAACGGCCTGGAGTGCAGCTTATCATATTCTCTCCTGGCGCGTAGAAACGCTTTAAAGAGTTCTGGTCGATGCTAAGCAGCGTCGACGGACTGCCGCCTATCATCGCTTGGGTAAATTTGCTGGAACAGGTCTAGACCACCTGGTCTAGTCAGTCGGCACTGCCACTGTCAGAGGCAACAGCCCGAATCCTTCCGGATCTGGAATTGTGGCTTGGAAGATATCGAGGATCGGCTTTCTCTTTCTTGCCGGCAGCTTTTTCGCAGCGCTTACCGCCTCTCCGAATGGAGCGTATCCCAAGTCGCCTATATCTGGGGTTTTATCAACCTTGGCGAATTTGCGCGGGTCTATCGCAACCGTTTCGGCGAGTTTGCCTCGCAAACATTGCGGCGGTAAGTGCACCCGCGACAGCGCGAGGGGGCCAAAGAAAACCAGTCCAGAACCTGATGGCACCCGGGAGGATGGCCATAAGGTTCGCGAGGCGAGAGGACGCCGCCAACCCCGAGACAATTCATGCCGGGGCGAGAGCGCTGACAAAAATGGTTTCGGTCTTGGGACGGCAATCACGTCAGCCAGGGATCCACGATAACCACTCCCGTTCCCTCGAAGTCCTTCACATTGCGGGTGACGACAGTCATGCCATGAACAAGGGCTGTGGCGGCGATCAACGCATCCGCTTCGTTACGTCGGTCGGGTATATACAGATGGGCGCAGCGGGTTGCAACAGCGTCGTCAATCGGCAGGATACGACCGGCAAATTCCGGACGCACGTGATCATCAAGCCATGACCGCAGCCGTGCGCCTTGCCTGGCGTCCCGGCGTTGTACGCCAAGCACGCCTCGCTCCAGCTCGAGAATGGTGATCGCCGAAACATAGAACAGGCTCGCATCTTCCGCTTCGATCCATGCCACCACCCTGGGATCGGCCTTACCGTCTCCAATCTTGCGAAGTTCGGAGACGACATTGGTATCCAGAAGGTAGTTCACGACAGATCAACCTCGCGTGGCTGGATCGTGACCCGCGTGGAGGGGAACTCGATATCGGAGAGGCCCGGCATGGAAAGTGCAGCGGCAAGGCTGCGATGCTTGCCGGAGAGGCGTTCGAATTCATCGTAGGTCATCAACACATGCGAAGGCTTTCCGCGATCCGTAATGATGACGGGTCCATTCCGGGCGGCTTTCTTGGCACTGCTAACATCATGATTGAGCTCGCGGCTCGAAAGGGTTGTGACAGTCATGGCGACCTCCAATGTAGGCACGTGTCTACATATAGCGTATTCTTCACCCGCGACAAGCTTCCGGGTGAGAGATGTGCCCAGGAAGGTGGAATGGACCTGCGACCCATCCATTCCACCTGTTCATCACGCCGCTTCCCAGACCTGGTTGAGGATCCTGGCGGCAAGGGCGGCCTTGTCCTGCGGAAGAAACCGACCGTAGTGCTGCTGCACCACATCCGGCGTGTCCTGGATCGCGTAGCTCGCCTGCTCGTAGGAACCCGTCTGCTTGAGAATGTGGGTTGCCAGGACGTCCCGGATGTTATGAGGTCCATGCGGCAGCAAGCCCTTGATGGCGCCACGGCCGGTATAAGGATTGTAGATGCCGTATCGCTGGATCGCCAATCGCCAGGCCTCATAGAATGTGGTCTGGTCATAGGAGGCATCGGTGCTGGTCGTCTTCACGGTTTTGACAAACAGAGTGCCGGGATCATGCGCGCCGCCAAGCAGGACACCTCGATGCCTGTCGATATAGGCATCGAGGTATTTATAGAGATCAAGCAGGTCGGGCAGGACCAGCCGAAACGGTTTTTGCCCGAAGAAGGATGAACCCGAATTCTTGAAGGCGACCGACGGGATCAGCACTTCCCAGCCATGGTCGCGTTCGCTCCAGCGTAGCTCTCCACGTTTCAGGTCTTCCAGTCGGCGCTCCGACGTCGGGAAATGACCGCGCGGGCAGACAAGCAATTGGCGGAGGTTTTTTTGCCTGAGCCCCAGGTGCAATCCGAGCCGGAGCATCAGGAAGGAGCGTATGGCTTCTGCGGCGGGCCGTGGATAGCGATCCTCATCCGGCATACGCTTCAGGATTTCGTCGGTGATCTTGCGATACTCCGCCAATGGGCTCTCTGCTTCGAGGACGCACATGATCGGCTCGAATGGATCTCGATGTACACGCATCACCCGTTGAACCTCCCTGGAGCGATTGGCGGCATGGCGGTGAAACGCATCGCATGCACCGTGCCAATCCCGGGAAGCCGCCTCGATTTCCTCGGGCTCGATCAGGCCCTCGATCGGTTTGACATTCTTCAGAAGCTCCGGGTGCTGTCGGATCCAGCCGACCTCGGCGCGTGTCAGCGCCATCGCCGCCATCAGCATGTCCTCTTCCCATCTGGTGTAGAAGCCGCGTCGCTGTTCGCGCCACTGCAGATACCAGTCCCAGACACCAGGGAAGACCAGCAGGCCGAAGGTCAATTGGCTGAGCGGCACGCCGCGGCCCTTGACGACGCCGGCCGGCGAGGCGGCCAAGGCGCCAAACATCAGGCCGAGATGTTCGATCTTCTGGGAGGCGGTTTCCTCGCCCCAGACGCCATTGCGCTGGAAGCCGATTGCCGTCAGCGTCGAGGTCTTGAAACGGATGAGGTCGGCCATCTCCATCGCAAGCCGTGGCGGTGCATCGACGACGCCGGAGAGCAGGTCCGGATCTTCGAACGGCTCTTCGACATGGCGTTCAGCAGCGGTCGCCGACAAAAGTGTCCGCGGAGACAATGATCCTCCACCATAGGTGACACCTGGGAACCGGATGGCATAACGCTGCCTGATCGCCACCGCCTGGTAACGACGATAGTCGGTGGAACCCGAGATGATGACCCGGCGTACCCAGTCGAGGATTTCGTTTCGCTTGGCAAACGGCAGGCTGGCGGGTGGCGTCGCCTTAATCGAGCACAGCACGCGATCATTGCTTCGGCGTGAATTTCACGCTTTGATCGACAAGGCGATCTCACGCCAGTTGGTGTTGGCGTGGGCGCGGAGTTGGCGATGATCAGCGG
>NZ_JAMXLX010000002.1 GCF_024055605.1 Ciceribacter sichuanensis
CTGGTACATGGAAGGCAAGATCCAGATCGACCCGATGATCACCCACACCATGCCGCTCGAAGACATCAACCATGGCTTCGAACTCATGCACAAGGGTGAATCCATCCGCGGCGTCGTCGTCTATTGACGGCCCTGCCCGCCTATATCGTCGATGTGCGGAGACTGGACCAGTTCTCCGCCATCGAACTCTATGACATGCTGAAAATGCGTGTCGATGTCTTTGTCGTCGAGCAGGAATGCGCTTATCCCGAGCTCGACGGCAACGACCCCGAATGCCTTCACCTGCGACTGATGAACGGTCCCGAACTCCTCGCCTGCGCCAGACTTTGGCGACCGCAATCGGATGCGAATCCACGGATCGGCCGTGTCGCGGTTTCACCCGACCATAGGGGAAAGCGTCTCGGAGAGGCATTGATGCGGGAAGCGATTACCGAGTGCGAGAAGGCCTATCCGAACGAACCGATAGAGCTTTCCGCCCAAGCCCATCTGCAGCGGTTCTATGCCTCGTTCGACTTCAGGCCGATCTCCGGCGAGTATCTGGAGGATGGTATCCCGCATGTCGACATGCTGAGGAACGCGCGATGATCTATGTCGATGCCGACGCCTGCCCGGTGAAACCGGAAATCCTGAAGGTCGCGGAGCGGCACGGAATGGAAGTGACCTTTGTCGCCAATTCCGGCCTTCGCCCCTCACGCGATCCCATGGTGAAAAATGTCATCGTTTCCAACGGGTTCGACGCTGCGGACAACTGGATCGCCGAACGGGCTGCAGCCGGCGACATCGTCATCACGGCCGATGTGCCGCTGGCCGGCCGCTGCGTCGCGGCCGGGGCTCAGGTGACGGGGCCGACTGGCAGGGTCTTTGACACCACCAATATCGGCATGGCCACCGCCATGCGCGACCTCGGGGCGCATCTGCGCGAAACAGGCGAAAGCAAGGGCTACAATGCCGCCTTCTCGCCGCGCGACCGTTCCGCCTTCCTCGAAACGCTTGACCGGCTCTGCCGCAGGGTCAAGAAATGAGCTGGTATCTTTAGGAAAGTGGCGATGAAGCAGGGAGGAAAGCGATACGGCATCGACCGGCGGCATCGTCCGTTCGTCGTCGCCCTGCTGCTGGCGCTCGTTACCCTGCCGATCACCATGCCGCTCGTGCCCGGCTTCACGGTGGAGATCGCGGCCATCGTCTTTTTCCTCGGCTATCTCCTGCAGATCGCCCACCGCATGCCGGTGCTGACCGCCGCCCATTTCAGGGCGAGCGCCGACAGCGACGACGCCCCGGCACTGACCATTATCGCCGTGACGCTGCTCGTCGTTGCTGTCGCCGTCATTTCGCTGTTCCTGGCGCTCAACCATGTGGCCGCCTCGACGGGCTGGACACTCGGGCTTGCCTTCTGCTCCGTCATTCTCGGCTGGATGACCATCCACACCATGGCCGCGATGCACTATGCCCATATCTTCTGGCGCCCCTCGACGGCTGGCGGAAAGAAGACACATAAGGGCGGCATGGATTTTCCCGACACCGAGGAGCCCGGCGGTTACGAGTTTCTCTACTATGCCTTCGTCATCGGCATGACGGCGCAGACGTCGGACGTGGCGATCACCACGACGACGATGCGCAAGGCCACGCTGGTACACTCCATCGTCTCCTTCTTTTTCAACACGGTGCTTGTCGCAGCGGTCGTGAATGCAGCGGTCGCTCTGGCAGGCTGATTCTATCAAATCAAGGGTAAGTTCCATGAAAATCATCTCCCAGAACACCGCCTTCGACGGCATGCAGGGCGTCTTTTCCCACGACTCCGATGCCTGCCAGTGCGAGATGACCTTCGCCGTCTTCGTACCGCCGCAGGCGATCAAGGAAAAGCGGCCGGTCCTCTGGTATCTCTCGGGCCTCACCTGCACCCATGCCAACGTTATGGAAAAAGGCGAGTATCGCCGCATGGCTTCCGAACTCGGCCTCATCATCGTCTGCCCCGACACCAGCCCGCGCGGCAACGACGTGCCGGACGAACTGACCAACTGGAAGATGGGCAAGGGCGCGGGCATGTATCTCGATGCGACCGAAAAACCCTGGTCCGAGAACTACCAGATGTACACCTACATCACGCAGGAACTGCCGGCGCTGGTCGCCGAACACTTCCGCGTCGACATGGACAGGCAGGGCATCTTCGGCCACTCGATGGGCGGCCATGGCGCCATGACCATCGCGCTGAAGAACCCCGAAACCTACAGGAGCTGCTCGGCGTTTGCGCCGATCGTCAGCCCTTCGACGGCCGACTGGACGCCCGACGCCTTCACCAAGTATCTCGGCGAGGATCAGGCCGCATGGCGGCCCTACGACGCCTGCGCGCTGGTCGAGGACGGCGCGCGTTTCCCGGAATTCCTGATCGATCAGGGCAAGGCCGACAGCTTCCTCGAAACCGGCCTGAAACCCTGGCTGTTCGAAGAGGCGATCAAGGGCACCGATATCGGCCTGACACTCCGCATGCATGAGCGCTATGACCACTCCTACTTCTTCATCTCCACCTTCATGGACGATCACCTGAAGTGGCACGCCGAACGCCTCGGGTAAGCCAGCTTCACCTGTCAGACAGAAAGGGCGGCCACGAGCCGCCCTTTCCCTTTCAAAGCCTGCGATAGACGAACCGGTCGAAATCGGCGGGCTTTGCACGCCCGCTGATATCGAAGGCGAACATGCCGGTAAACGCGCCGGTGAAAGACCCGTGTTCTCCCCGGCCGCCCTCATCCGAAACGACACCGGCATCGAGTACAGGTCCGATCGACCGCCATTGGTCCTCACCCGCAGCGCGCCAGAAAAATCGCAGCGCGTTGTCGATGACCTCCATGGCGAGATCCATTGCGCCCGGCGGCACGGCAATGCCGTGACCTGCCGGAAACTCCAGCCGTCCCTCCGGGTAATCGCCGGGGCATGATAGGACCGTCAGGACACGACCGAGCTTTTCGTGCAGCGTTACACCCAGCGCATGGAACTTGTGCCGGTTGTAGTAGTAGGTCAGCCCCGCGACCTGCTGATAGGTATCCGGCTCGAATTCGACCCTTGTCTCGGCCCGGAACCGGTGATCCTCCTGCCTTCGCGCAACCAGCGACTGTTCGAACCAGGAGCCGATGCTTTCGCGCGCGAAAAGCCGAAGATGCCCGGGGCGTCGCGTCAGGCTGAAAAGCCGGTAGGGTTCGGGGCTTCTGAGCCATTGGAAGTCTTCCGGCAATTCCACGCCATCGAAATCGCTCTGGACGACTTCAGGGCGTTCGTTCCGTGTCACGGTAAAGGGCGCCTCGACGCTGACGGCGGGTACAGGGCCGCCATCGGCGAGATAGAGCCAGCCGTCATCACGCCAGATGCATTTCTGGATCGCCGTCTCTCGGCCGAGCGTGCATCTTTTCAAGGGAGAAAGCGGCCGGCCGCAGAGATGAGTGTGATAGGCCTCGCCTTCCGGCGTCTCGACATACTGGCCATGCCCGGCCCTCTGCAATGTTGCCTGCGGGTGGTCCTTCGAGGTGATGAGATGCGCCCGCGGATGCATCTCGTAAGGGCCGTCGATCGTTCGGGAGCGTGCCATGGTCACGGCATGGTCGTAGCCCGTGCCGCCCTCGGCCGTCGTGAGATAGTACCAGCCGTTACGTTTGAAGAGATGCGGACCTTCCACCAGCCCCAGCGGACTTCCAGCAAAGATGTTCTTCACCGGCCCTGTAAGTTTCTTCGATACGGGGTCCCATTCCTGCAGAAGGATACCGTCGAATGCGGGGTGCTTTGGGGATCCGCCATAGCTTTCGGAGCGATGGTTCCATTGCATGTTGAGGAACCACTTGCGCCCGTCGTCGCCATGAAAAAGCGACGGGTCGAAACCGGAAGAGTTCACATAGGCCGGATCGGACCATTCCCCATCGATGGTGGGCGATGTCACGATGTAGTTATGGGCATCCTTGAAGTTACCGTCGAAGCGCTTCACGTCGGTGTAGACGAGCCAGAACAACCCGTCGGAAAATGACAGGCAGGGCGCCCAGACGCCGCAGCTGTCGGGATTGCCGCGCATGTCGAGCTGGCTTGCCCGCTCCAGCGGCCGCCGCACCAGCCGCCAGTTCACCAGATCCCGCGAATGGTGGATCTGCACGCCCGGATACCACTCGAAGGTCGAGGTGGCGATGTAGTAGTCCTCTCCGACCCGGCAGATCGACGGATCCGGGTTGAAACCCGGCAGGATGGGGTTCTGGATCATGTGTTCTCCTCCCGAAAGAACTGAGGTAGCAGCCCCTCATCCGGCAGCGTCCTACGGACCTTTCTGCCCGCCGGAGCTGAGGGGTAACTCCAGCGGCTATTTCTTCCGTCTCGGCGGTCCCTTGCGCTCGGCGGATGCTGCCCAGATGTTGATGTCGGCGTCCCTGGCATAGACATCGATCTCGGCCAGTTCCTCCTCGGAAAACGCACGGTTCTCCAGAGCCTTGACGCAATCTTCCACCTGTTCCGGGCGCGACGCGCCGATCAACGCCGAGGTGATCCGCCCGCCCCTGAGCACCCAGGCGAGCGCCATCTGCGCGAGCGTCTGGCCACGCCGCCCGGCGATGGCGTTCAGCGCGCGGATATTCTCGATGTTGCGCTCGTTGAGGAAGGCCGGATCGAGAGAACGGTCGAGCGCTGCACGGCTGCCGGCCGGAATACCGCCGAGGTATTTCGAGGTCAGCATGCCCTGGGCCAGCGGCGAGAAGACGATGGAACCGACGCCGAATTCCTCCAGCGTGTCGACGAGGCCGTCCTCCTCGATCCAGCGGTTGATCATCGAATAGCTTGGCTGGTGGATGAGAAGCGGCGTGCCGAGCGATTTCAGGATGTCGTAGGCAGCACGCGTCCGGTTCGAGTTGTAGGAGGATATGCCGATGTAAAGCGCCCTGCCCGAGCGCACGATGTGGTCGAGTGCTGCGCAGGTTTCCTCGAGCGGCGTATCAGGATCGAAGCGGTGGGAATAGAAGATGTCGACGTAATCGAGGCCGAGCCGCTTGAGGCTCTGGTCGCAGGAAGAGACCAGATATTTCCGGCTGCCCCATTCGCCATAGGGACCCGGCCACATGCGATATCCGGCCTTGGTCGAGACGATCAGTTCGTCCCGGAGACCAGCGAAATCGGTTTTCAGGATTTCACCGAAAGCCTGTTCCGACGCGCCGCCGGGCGGGCCGTAATTGTTGGCGAGATCGAAATGGGTGATGCCGAGATCGAAAGCTCTCTGGCAGATCGCCTGCTTGGTGACATGCGGTGTCTCGACGCCGAAATTCTGCCAGAGCCCGAGCGAAATCGCCGGTAGTTTCAAGCCGCTCTTGCCGCAGCGGTTATAGGTCATCCGCTCGTAGCGGTCTTCGGCCGGTGTCCAGGTCATGTATTCCTCCAGTATGAAAGACGGGGGCTCCTCACCCCCGTCTTACCGGCAATCATCCGCGTCGTCACCGCAGCAGAGCGTGCGCCTCTTCGATGCCGAGTGCGGCGGGTTGGGTGCAGGTGGTCGAGAGAGTCACGAACTCTCCGGTCTCTCCGGATTTCAGGATGGAGGTCATGACATCGACGCCGTGCAATGCGCGGTCGAGCGAGCAGCGAGCGTCCCGTCCATCGAGGATAGCGGTCGCCATATCGGCAAGGCCCGCCGTGCGGTAGTTGGCGCGAGGCCCCTGCGGGCTTTCCTGATTGTCGACGCCGAAGGGATGGTCCCACACCTCCAGCGGCCGAATATCCTTGTCACGGCCGGAAGCTTCGACCTTGCCGCCGAAGAAGTTCGGATCGGGAAGGAAGAGCGAGCCATCCGTGCCGTAGAGTTCCATGTTGCCGTGGCGGTGGGACCAGACATCCCAGCTTGCCGAGAGCGTGACGGTCGCGCCGTTTGCGAACTCCATCAGCGCATGGATATTGGTCGGCGTCCGCACGGGGATCACCTCGCCTGCCCGCGGCTGGCTGGTGATGGTGCGCGTCTCCGACGCCATGGAGGTGAGCGCCGCCACGCGCTTCACAGGGCCGATCAGGTTGACGAGATTGGCGATGTAGTAGGGCCCGAGGTCGAGGATCGGCCCGCCGCCCGGCAGGAAGAAGAAATCCGGGTTCGGATGCCACATTTCCATGCCCGGGCTCATGACGTGGCAGGTACCCGACGTGATCCGGCCGACGCCACCGCCCTCGATGAACTTGCGGGCAAGCTGGTGCGAGCCGCCGAGGAAGGTATCGGGCGCGCAACCGACGGAAAGCCCTTTCTCCTTGGCGATCCGGCGAAGCTCCTCGCCGGCCGAGAGGCTGAGCACTAGCGGCTTTTCCGAATAGACATGCTTGCCCGCCTCGAGGATGCGCTTGGACACGGCGTAATGCGCGTCGGGAATGGTCAGGTTGACGATGATGTCGAGTTCGTCATTCGCCAGCAGTTCGTCCAGGGTCTGCGCCTTGACCCCATACTCCTCCGCGCGCAGTTCCGCGGCATTCATGTTGAGGTCGCTGCAGGCCAGCACCTTCAGCCCCTTGAACAGCGGGGAAAGCGAAAAATAGGTGGTCGAGATATTGCCGCATCCGATGATGCCGACGCCGAGTTCGCGTGCCATGGGATTGTCCTGAGTGAAGAGGTCAGTAGGTATTGAACGATGCGATGGAGCGTGTGATCAGGCGGCCGATATCCTTCGGATTGTCATGTTCAAGGATGTAATGGGCGACGCCATAGGGTTTGAGCGCTGCAATGAGATCCTTCCACGGCACGGTTCCGTGACCGACATCCGCCCAGCCGTCCTCATCGGTGTTGGTGCCGGCCGGCGCGATGTCCTTGACATGGACGGCGGTGATGCGCTTGCCGTAGCTTTCGATCCAGGCGAAGGGGTCGGCCTTGCCCCGGATGACCCAGGCGATATCCGCCTCCCATGAGAGTTCCGGTCCGCCAGCAAGGATCTGCTCCTGCGGCGTGGAGCCGTCCGGGAGCGTTGCGAATTCGAAGTCGTGATTGTGCCAGCCGAACACCAGACCGGCATCGCGGAACGGCTTGCCGGCTTCCTGCAGGCGCTTGCCGAAGGAAAACCAGCCGACCTCGTCCGTCGGACGGGCGTCGGGCATCAGGTAGGGGCAATAGATCGCCTCGATGCCGAGCGCCCTGGCGATCTTCAGCGCCCTGCCGGCATCGCCTTCCAGCATGTCGAGGCCGAAATGGCCGGTGGGCATCGTCAGCCCGTTGCTGTCGAGTTCCGCACGAAGAGAAGCGAGACCCGCATCGTCGAGCGAGGCATACATCGCGCCATAGCCTTCGACATGGGTGTAGCCGGCCTTGGCGAGTTGCGGAAAGATCGCGGAAAAGGGCTGGAAATTGCGGGCGCTATAAAGCTGGAAACCAAGCTTGGTCATGGGGTTATTCCTCCTCTTGGCGAACAGGGACGAAGTTGCGCCCTGCCCGCTTTCCCTGTGAGATTGTTCAGCCGGCGGACTGGCTGCCGTGAAGGTCGTAGACGGTGATCCTCGGAAGCGATCCGGCGGCAAGCGGTGCTGACGGCTTGAAGACGATGCGGCGGGTCTGACCGCCATGAAGATCGAAGGCATTGTCGGAAAAGCGCCCGCCGACATCGGCCTCGAGCATGACGAACAGGGCGAGGCCCCGGGCGCTGACGTCAATCTCGAACGAGCCGCCTGCGATCTCGCTGACCGAGACATCAAGTCCGGATGGCTGAAGATCCAGCGCCTTGTAGGTGCCCGTTACGTGATGTCCCTCGCCGGCCATGCCGTTGGAAGCCGTGAAGCTCCAGCCGAGAAGGCTGTCGATCGGCACATCGGTCGCGTCGATTTCGACCAGCGTTCCCGCCCGGTCCGGCGCGCAGGTGCCGCTGGTGCTCGCTAGCGGAATGCGTTCGCCGGCGAGTGTCAGCGCAAACAAGGTCAGGTCGATTTCGACCGGATCGGCAGTGTCGTTGACCATGGAGAGCGCGATACGCGTTCCATCGGCGGACGGGATGGCGGCGACATTGACCGGCTGGAAAAACCGGCGCGCCATGTAATGCATCGCCTTCCAGCCGCCGCCGTAATCGAGGCTCGACCACGAAGCGACCGGCCAGGTGTCGTTGAGCTGCCAGTAGAGCGTACCCATGCAATGGGGTTTCAGCGAGCGCCAGTAATCGACAGCCGTGCGGATCGCGAGACCCTGCTGGATCTGCGAGAGATAGACGAATTTGGGAAAGTCGCTCGGGAAGCGGAAATAGCGGAACATGGTGCCGGCAATCCGCTCGTTGCCTCCGGCGTTCTTCTGGTGCAGTTCGATCACCGGCGAGGCGATGTTGAGGTCGGCCTCCTCCGCAAACTCGCGGATAACAGGCAGGGACGTGTAGGACTGGAAGCCGAATTCCGAGCAGAAGCGTGGTCTGACGCTGCGGTAATTGTCGAACGACTTATTCTCGTGCCAGACCGACCAGTAGTGCATGTCGCCGGAACCGTCGGCATGCCATGCGTCGCCATAATCGAGATAGCCGGAAGCAGGGCTCGACGGCCACCAGATCGCCTGCGGATACGCACTCTTCACGCCCTGCTCGATCGTCCGGTTGAGCCGGTCATAGGCGACGAGATAACGATCGCGGTTCTTGACCGATTCCGGGAACCAGGTGAGCGCGCCGACCAGTTCGTTGTCGCCGCACCAGAGTGCGATGGAGGGATGCGACGAAAGCCGCCTGACCTGATAATCGACTTCCTGCACCACATTCGAGAGGAAATCCTCGCTGCAGGGGTAGAGATTGCAGGCGAACATGAAATCCTGCCACACCATGAGCCCGAGACGGTCGCACAGATCGTAGAACCAGTCGGCCTCGTAGAAACCGCCGCCCCAGATGCGGATCATGTTCATGTTGGCTTCGACGGCCGAGTTCAGAAGGTCCTCTGTTTTTTCCCGGTCCGTGCGGGAATAGAGGGCATCCGCCGGTATCCAGTTTGCCCCACGGCAGAAGATCTCGCGGCCGTTCACCCGGAAAGCAAAGCGGCTGCCGGCCTCGTCCGGATCGGTCAGGAGTTCGATCGTCCGAAGCCCGATCTGCCGGGTGACCGTCTCGCCGGGAATGTCGACGGAAAGAGCGTAAAGCACCTGTTCGCCGCTTCCCGCCGGCCACCAGAGCCTGGGGCTGTCGACATGAAAGACATGGGTGATCTTCGTCTCTCCGGCCGCAATACCGCAATCGAGCCTCACCCTTTCACTATCGAATTCGAAATGGACCGGCACGATGGCGGGATCGGCCGAAAACAGTGTCAGGGTGACATGGATATCGACGCTGCCATTCTCGTGGTGGACTTGTTCGGTCTCGAGATGTTCGATCCGCGCGGGATCGAGCCTCTTCAATGCAATGTTGCCGTAAAGGCCGAGCGGCGCGATGGCGATGTTCCAGTCCCAGCCGAAATGGCATTGCGGCTTGCGCAGCATGTTGCCGTTCGGGATTGGCGAATTGGCCTTTTGATACGGAATGTAGAAGGGCTGCCGCGCCTGCCGCTCGGCGCCGGCCGCAATGCTCGAATGAAAATGGATGCGGATGCGGTTTTCACCCGGCTCTATCGCCTTGGACACATCGGGCCGGTAGCGGCGGAAGCAGTTATCGGCTGAGAGCACCGGCACGTCGTTGACGAATACCACTGCGACCGTGTCCAGATTGTCGATATCGAGATACCAGTTGCTGCCTTCCGCATGATCGACGAAGAAGTTCCGCTCAACCGACCACTCGCGTTCGGCAACCCACTGCACCGCCTCCTCGTTGCGCCCCCAATACGGATCGGGAATGATCTCCGCGGCCTGTAGCGCCGAATGAACGTCACCCGGCAACACTATCGTCGCGGAATGTTCACCATCCCCGGAGGAAAGCCGCCATTCGCCTGAAAGGTCGATTGTGGGAGTATCGATATGTGATGCCATGTCCTTGATCCGGATATCTTATGCAAAACAGAGTGAGGTGAACCGCAGCAGGCCGCAGTCGCTCAGATCCGCTCCTCCGCGCCCGCGTCGAAAAGAGACGCCACGGACATGTCGAAACCGAGGCGCACCTTGGTGCCCGGGCTGTAACGCCGGGTGCCTGCTGTCCTCACCGAAATGACGTGGCCGGCATGCTTCAGCCAAAGCAGGTTGTCCGCCCCCATTGGCTCCTCAATGTCGACGGTTGCCTCATGGATTTCTGCCGCCTCCGGCACATCCTCGTCCAGCATGACGTGTTCCGGCCTGACCCCGAGCACGACCTTGCGGCCGGGTTCCAGAGAAGCGCCAGTCTGATAGCCGTAGAGCGAGAAATCAGCGCCGCCGGTGGTGAAAACCACCTTGCCCTCGCGGCTGGCGAGTTCTCCCCGGAAGAAGTTCATCGGCGGCGAACCGATGAAGCCTGCAACGAACAGGTTTCTTGGCCGGTTGTAGATCGTCATGGGGTCGTCGAGTTGCTGGATCACGCCGCTCTTCATGATGGCGATGCGATCGGCCAGCGTCAGCGCCTCGATCTGGTCGTGGGTGACGTAGATCATCGTGTTCTTAAGCGATTGGTGCAGCCGCTTGATCTCCACGCGCAGCTCCGAGCGCAGCTTGGCGTCGAGGTTCGATAGCGGCTCATCGAACAGGAAGACATCGACATCGCGCACCAGCGCGCGGCCGATGGCGACGCGTTGACGCTGGCCGCCGGAAAGCGCTGCCGGCTTGCGGTCGAGCAACTGCTGGATCTGCAGGATCTCGGCGGCGCGCGCCACCTTCTCCCGGATCTTCTCCGCCGGCACCTTGGCGACCCTGAGACCGAAGGAAAGGTTCTTCTCCACGCTCATCTGCGGATAAAGCGCGTAGGACTGGAACACCATGCCGATGCCGCGATCCTTGGGTTCTTCCCAGGTGACGTTACGATCCTTGATGAAGATCTGGCCGTCGGTCGGCTCCAGGAGACCGGCGATGCAGTTGAGCAGGGTCGACTTGCCGCAGCCGGACGATCCCAGCAGCACGAGGAATTCGCCGTCCCGGATGTCGAGGTTGAGGTTCTCCAGAACGTTGACCGCGCCGAAGCTCAAAGACAGGTCCTTGATCGATACACTGTACGACATATGCGCTTAACCCTTCACTGCGCCGGCGGCGATGCCGCGGACAAAAAGCCGGCCGGACACGAAATAGACGATGAGCGGGACCGCGCCGGTTAGCAGCGTGGCAGCCATGTTGACGTTGTATTCCTTCACCCCCTGGACGGAGTTGACGATGTTGTTGAGCTGAACCGTCATCGGGTAATATTCCGGTCGGGTGAAAACGACGCCGAACAGGAAGTCGTTCCAGATGCCGGTCACCTGCAGGATCATCGCGACCACGAAGATCGGCAAAGACATCGGCAGCATGATGCGGAAATAGATCTGCCAGAACCCCGCCCCGTCGATGCGCGCCGCCTTGAACAGCTCCTCGGGCAACGAGGTGAAGTAATTGCGGAAAAGCAGCGTCAGGATCGGCATTCCGAAGATGGTGTGCACGATCACGAGACCGCTCAGCGAGCCATAAAGCCCGATTTCGCGCAGCACGATGACGATCGGGTAGATCATCACCTGATAGGGAATGAACGCGCCGACGATCAGGATGGTGAAGAAGAAATCCGCGCCCTTGAAGCGCCAGTTGGCGAGCGCGTAACCGTTGACCGATGCAATCAGGATCGAGATCAGCGTCGAGGGAACGGTGATGCGCACCGAGTTCCAGAAACCGCGCGAGAGACCGTCGCAATTCAGGCCCGTGCAGGCCGTCGCCCAGGCCTTGACCCAGGGCTCGAAGGTGATCTCTACAGGCGCCGAGAAGATGTTGCCGAGCCGGATTTCCGGCATGCCTTTCAATGATGTGACAACCATCACATAGAGCGGCAGCAGGTAGTAAGCCGCGGCCACGAACAGCGTGCCGTAGATCACGATGTTGCGCGATGAAAGCTGACTCTTCGGCTTTGCCCCGCGCGGCCCGGCCTGAAGGCGGCCTGCCGGCTCATCCATGCCGGCGACGGACGAATTGAGGGAACCCGTGTTATCCACGCTTCTTACCTCCGAATTCCAGATAGGCCCATGGAATGACGATGATCGCGACCGTGACCAGCATCATGGTGGAGGCGGCAAAGCCCTGCCCCAGGTTCTGCGCCTGGAACATGTAATCGTAGACGTATTTCGCCGGCACTTCGGAGGCGATGCCCGGACCGCCGCTCGTCTGGGCAACGACGAGATCGTAGACCTTGACGATGCCACTCGCGATGATGACGAGCGTGGTGATGAATACCGGCCGCATCATCGGTATGACGATGAACAGATAGGTCCGCCACATCGGGATGCCATCGACACGCGCTGCCTTCCAGATGTCTTCGTCGATGCCGCGCAGGCCGGCGAGCAGAAGGCACATGACGAGGCCCGTTCCCTGCCACAGCCCTGCGATCAACACGCCGTAGATGACGATGTCGGAGTTGTAGAGCGGGTCGAAGGTGAAGCTCGTCCAGCCGAGGCTCCTGACCACCGACTGAATGCCGAATTCCGGATTGAGCACCCATTGCCAGACAAGGCCCGTCACAATGAAGGACAGCGCGAAGGGATAGAGAAAGATCGTCCGGAATGTGTTTTCGAAACGGATCTTCTGGTCCATCAGCGCCGCCAGCATGAAGCCGATCACCAGGCTGAAGATCAGCGTTAAGATGCCGTAGATCGCGAGATTCTCGATCGAGACCAGCCAACGGGGCGCAGCCCACAACCGCTCATATTGATCGAACCCGACGAACTTCAGTCGGGGCAGCAGCTTGGAATTGGTGAATGAATAAACGACCGTCCAGACCGTTCCGCCGAGAAAGATGACGAGAGCCGTCAAAACCATCGGAATCGAGGCAATCTTGGCGTTGAGATTGCGCAAGAGCTGATTGGGTCGGCCTGAGCGCTTCCGGCCCGCCGATCGGCCAGGAAATTGGTCCGGCAATGGGCCGGTCAACTGATCCGTCATGGGTCACTCCTCCTTAGAGCGCCGTGCGTCCCATCCGGGCGCACAAAGGACGCTCTAACATCTTGAATCTACGCATCGGCCCGAAAATCGATCCCGATCTTCGGGCCGATGCGCTGGTGATCCAGTACTTCCCGCACGACAGCTCGCCGCGAAGCATGGGGCTTCCGGTTCCGTCATGCAGGCACGACTTGCGAGGCGTCGCTTCCCGCTGTGGAAGCCCGGCGCGGATCAGGACCCGCGCCGGAAGCCTCGGGAGACTGTGATCAGTCCGCCGACGCGATGATGTCGACGAAGCGCTTCTGCGCGTCCTCCGGTGTCATCGACGGATTGGCGAAGAATTCGGAGAACAGGTCCTCCTTCTGCTTCTGGCTGTCGGCCGACAGAAGCTGGTCCGTCCAGGGGATGACGTCGCCCTTGGCGAGGATATCGAGACCTTTCTTCATGCAGTCGTTGGCCGCAGCCAGATCGACGTCGCCGCGCACCGGCAGCGAACCCTTCTTGAGGTTGAAGGCGACCTGCGTCGCCGGCGCGACGAGTGTCGAGGCAAGCACCTCCTGCGCCTTGGACTTTGCTTCGTCCTTCAGCAGCGGGAAGTAGAAGGCATCACCGCCCGTGGCGATGACCGCATTGACGCCGAGACCCGGCAGGCAGGTGTAGTCCTTGCCCGCAACCTTGCCGGCGAGCGCAAATTCACCCTGAGCCCAGTCGCCCATGATCTGGCCGCCGGCCTTGCCGGTGATGACCATATTGGTCGCCTGGTTCCAGTCCTGAACGTTCGTGCCCTTCGACAGACGGCGCGCGTCATCGGCCGCCTTGAAGATCTTGGCGATCTCCGGACCGGCGGCCAGTTCGGCATCCTTGTCGCCGAACACCTTCAGGAAATTGTCCTTGCCGGCGAGCGCCAGGAACAGAACGTCGAAGGCGCCGTTCGACTGCCACGGCTGACCACCGACAGCGAGCGGCACGATCCCGGCCTTTTCAAGCGCGGGTGCAGCGGCAACGAATTCGTCCCAGTTCCCGGGAACCTCGACGCCAGCTTTGGTGAAGGCATCGTTGGAAAGCCAGAGCCACTGCCAGGAGTGGATATTGACCGGCGCGCAATAAATCTTGCCGTCGATCGTGCAGCTGTCGAGAAGGCTTGCCGGACGGATGATTTCCTTCCACTTCTCCTTGGTCGCGACATCCGTCAGGTCGCGCATGAGGCCGGACTGGACGAGTTCTTCCGCCTGACGGCCATGGTTGAACTGGGTAGCCCCCATCGGATCGCCGCCGGTGATGCGGCTTACCATGATCGGTCGGGCCGTCCCGCCGGAACCGGCAATGGCGCCATCGACCCATCTGTTGCCCGTGGCATCGAAAGCCTTGGCAAGTTCCGCGACCGCGGCCGCCTCCCCGCCCGACGTCCACCAATGGGTCACCTCGAGATCGGTGGCATGAGCGGCACCGAACGGCAGTACGACGCTAGCGGCCAGAAATGCCGCGACGCTACGAAAATTCATTGAGTCTCCTCCCTCACTGAAACGTTGCCGTAAAAATCTATGCGAAACGATTTAGTCACGCAACCGTCGCGTGGAAATTTTATTTTTACTTTATGAATTTCCATCCTGAATTGCGTAAGAGACTAACAATACCCACCGCCACTGTTCTGGAAATTCCGCGACGCGGGAACGCGGGAAGCTTCTAAAAACTCAATGACATGCTTTGAATCAGCGAAATAATTGCTGTGTCGCACACGTCGTGAATATCTGCAGCGCAGCAGAAACGGGGGAAACGGCACCTTCACCCAAAGATTGTACACGTATTGCGATGCAATATGGAATTCGCTCGACAAACGAACTGTAACGTTTCAGTTTTGAACGAAAACCATTCACCCAATACACGAGGATGCGTTTGCAGCCGTCGAGAAGGTAATTATACTGCTTGTTCGGGGCAGTGACGGGGACAGCATGAAAAACGGAAATGAAGGAGCCATACCGGCTCCGGCAGCAGAGACCAGGGAGCGGCCAACCCTCAAGACCATTGCCTTCATGACCGGACTAGGCATCACCACGGTTTCGCGCGCCCTCAAGGACGCGCCGGATATCGGTGCCGAGACGAAGGAGCGGGTTCGCATGGTCGCCCGCCAACTCGGATATCAGCCCAACCGCGCCGGCGTTCGCCTGAGAACGGGAAAGACCAACGTGATCGCGCTGGTGCTGAGCATCGACGAGGAGATCATGGGCTTTTCCAACCAGATGGTCTTCGGCATTTCGGAAGTGCTGTCCAACACGCCGTACCACATCGTCGTGACGCCGCATTCCCATTCCAAGGATCCGATGCTTCCGATCCGCTATATTCTGGAGACCGGATCGGCTGACGGCGTCATTATCTCCCGCACGGAACCGGATGATCCGCGCGTGCGCCTGCTCGTCGAACAGAACATGCCCTTCGCCACCCATGGCCGCACTGATTGCGGCCTGGTGCACCCCTATCACGACTATGACAACGAAGCCTTCGCCCATCAGGCCGTCGAACGACTGGTGAAACGGGGGCGTCGTCGCATCGCGTTACTTCAGCCACCGAGCAAGCTCACCTACTATACGCACACGCGAAACGGTTTCCTGTCCGCCCTGCATCAGGCCGGAGCGGAGGAAGTGCCCTTGCGGGTCACGATCGATTCACCGCTGGCCGACATCCGCGATGCGGTGGAAGCCCTGATGCGTTCGGACAATGCGCCTGATGGCATCGTCTGTTCCGCCGGAAGCGGTGCTATCGCCGTCAACGCCGGCATCGAGGCGGCTGGAAAACACGTCGGCCGAGACCTCGATCTGGTGTCGAAACAGTCGATCCCGATCCTCAACTGGATTCGGCCGGAGATCATCACCGCCTTCGAAGACGTGCGGGAATCCGGTCGCGAGCTGGCCAGCGCCGTGATCGCCCGCATCGACGGTGCAGCGCCCGAACAGCTCCAGAGCATCAGCCTGCCCGTCTGGCCTGTTTCCTGAAGTCTGGACTGGCGCCGGAAAATGAAGAACCGGCTCAAGGCCGGTCCTCCTGTTCCTAATGATGGCGAAGGTGTCCCCTCAGGCCGCACTGGCGCCGCTGCCCCACGGACCGTGATGGATGTCCTTGCCATCCGTGCGGTCGAAGCCATGGGCGCCGAAGAAATCACGCTGGGCCTGGATCAGGTTCGCGGTGCCGCGAGACTGCCGGTAGGCGTCGAAATAGGTAAGCGCCGAGGCAAGTGCGGGAACCGGCAGTCCCGCGGAAACGGCTGCGGCAACAACACGGCGAAGCGACGGCAGGCTTTCCTTGACCATGGCCGAGAATGCCGGCGTCACGATCAGGTTGGCGGCATCCGGCGTTGCCGTGAAGGCGCGGGTAATCTCGTCGAGGAACTGCGAGCGGATGATGCAGCCGGCGCGCCAGATCTTCGCAATCGTCGGCATGGGCAGCGACCAGCCGAATTCCTTGCTGGCGGCGGCCATGACCGCGAAGCCCTGCGCATAGGCGGCGATCTTGGCCGCGAAGAGCGCAAGCTCCAGATCCGTCTCCAGATTGCCGCCGGAAAGCGTGAACGGCAGCTTTTCCTTGCCGAACAGGGCTTCGGCCGCTTCACGCTCGGACTTCATCGAGGACAGGCTTCGTGCAGCGACCGCCGCTTCGATAGCCGTCGCCGGAATGCCCATCTGCTGTGCCTCGATCACCGACCACTTGCCAGTACCCTTCTGCCCGGCCTTGTCGAGAATGAGGTCGACCACGGAGCCGCCGGTCGCCGGATCGGCAGCCTTCAGGACCTTTTCGGTGATTTCGATCAGGTAGGAATTCAGACGGCCCTTGTTCCAGCCGCCAAAGGTCGCGCCGATCTCGGTCGCGCTCTTGCCGAGACCGTCACGCAGGATGCCGTAGATTTCCGCGATCATTTGCATGTCGGCATATTCGATGCCGTTATGGATGGTCTTGACGAAGTGGCCGGCGCCATTGAGGCCGAGCCATGCGCAGCACGGGTCGTCTTCGTATTTTGCGGCAATCGAGGTGAGCACGGCTTCGACGCGCGCATAGGATTCAGGCGTGCCGCCGACCATGATCGAGGGGCCATGACGCGCCCCTTCCTCACCGCCCGATACCCCCATGCCGATAAAGGTCAGTCCTGTGCCGGAAAGCCGCTCGAAGCGCGCCATGGTATCGCGGAAATTGGCGTTGCCGGCGTCGATCATGATGTCGCCGCCCGAGAGATAGGGCATCAGCGCATCGATCTGCTGGTCCACGGCATCGCCGGCCTTGATCATGATGATGATCGGCCGCGGCGGGCGGATGGCCGCGACAAACTCTTCGATCGTGTGGCAGGCGACGATCTGGCCGGCAAGGTCGCCGGCTTCACCGAGGAATTCGTCGGTGCGCGCGGTCGTTCGGTTGAAGACGGCGATCCTGTTGCCCTTCTCGGCGATATTGAGCGCCAGATTGGAACCCATCACGCCAAGCCCGATCAGTCCGATTTCAGCCTGCTGCATTTCCTGCTCCGATTCAAAACGATTGAAATTCAAATCGGCCTGTTTTGGCACTCCTTCATTGCAGGAGCAAGAACGATCCTCGGTAAAACATTCGTGCCTGGTTCGGAACGACCGCGATCAGGTTGCGGTCAGGATCTCGATCACTTCTCCGGGCGGTCGTCGGCATCGTCGAGGACGCGCCATGCAGCGCCCTCCAGATCCTCGTACTGACCGCTCTTCAGCGACCAGAGGAAGGCAAACAATCCCAACCCGCCGAGAAACAGCGCGATAGGGATCAGGTAGATGAGCATGTTCATGATGCAAGCCTTGCATTCGGAGCCGGAAAACCGGCGGCCGGCTGGGATGTTTCCCCTTCCGAGCGCAGGTTGAGCCGGTTCAGCCGAAGGGCATTGACGACGACGATGATCGACGAAGTGGACATCGCGACGGCGGCGATCAACGGCGTGGCATAGCCGAGAATGGCTATTGGAACGGCAATGAGGTTGTAGCCGATCGCAAGCACGAAATTCTCACGGATGAGCCGCCCTGCCCGACGTGAAGCCTCGATGGCGAAAGCGATGGATTCGAGATTCTGCCGCATGAAGACGAAGTCCGCTGCCTGCCGACCGACATCTGCAGCCGTCGCCGGCGCAATGGAGACGTGGGCCGCCGCGAGCGCCGGTGCATCGTTGATGCCGTCCCCGACCATCAGCAGCTTGTGTCCCTCGGCCTGTACGGAAGCGCAGAATTCCGCCTTCTCGCGCGGGGCGAGCTCCGCCTTCCAGTTGTCGATGCCGAGCCGTCTGGCAAGCGCGCCCACCACTGCGGCACGGTCGCCGGAGAGAATGCCGATGGAATAGCCCTGCTTCTTCAAAAGTGCGATGGCAGCCTCGGCGCCGGGACGCAGCGTATCCTCGAAACGGAAGGCCTGCAATTCACGTCCGTCGAGCGACAGGACGACTTCCGAGAAGGCGTGATCGGCGAACAGGCCGGCCGCATCGCCGAGAGCGAACTTGCGGCTGCCGAGCCGGTAGGTTCCTTCAACGGAACGGGCTTCCACGCCGGCGCCGGGAATTTCCGTCACGGACGAAAAAAACCTCGCCGGAACCGTTGCCGCCTGCCACAGCGCCTCGGAAAGCGGATGGCGGGAATGGGCGGCCAGCCCCGCCGCTATGGCAAAAGCACTGGCGTCCACCTCGGCGACATCGATCAGTCTTGGCCTGCCGAGCGTCAATGTGCCGGTCTTGTCGAAGGCGATGGTGTCGATTTCGGCCAGCCGTTCCATCGCCGAGCCGTCCTTCACCATGATGCCCGACTTGAAGAGACGTCCAGCAGCAACGACCTGTACGACCGGCACGGCAAGGCCGAGCGCGCATGGGCACGTGATGATGAGCACGGCGACCGCCACCAGCAGCGCATGCTTCCAGTCTCCGTCGTAAAAGCCCCAGGACATGAAGGTGATGAAGGCAGTCAGATGCACGGCGGGCGAATAGAACTGCGCGGCGCGGTCGGCAATGCGGCGATAGCGCGCCCTGCCCCCCTCGGCGGCTTCCATGAGGTTGATGACTTCCGCAAGAAACGAGTTCTTGGCCGTTGCTCTCGCTTCGATCACCAGCGAACCGGTCAAGCTGAGCGTGCCCGCCTGCACGGCGTCTCCGCTCGTGACCTGCAGTGGTGCGCTCTCGCCGTTAACGATCGACACATCAATGTCGCTGGCACCCGAAAGAATGAGGCCATCCACCGGCACACGTTCACCGGCGGCAACGGCCACGCTGTCACCCACGCGAATTTCCTCAAGCGGCCGGTATTCGCGTGAACCGTCTTCCGCAACCACCATGGCGCCGCGCGGGCTGAGCCGTGCAAGGCCGCTGATCGCAGAGCGCGCCCGGTCCCGCATCATGTGATCGAGCGTCCGGCCGATCAGCAGGAAGAACAGGAGCGAGGCCGTCGCGTCGAACCATGCATGCTCGCCGTGATTGATCGTTTCCCAGAGGGAAATGAAGTAGGAAAGCGTGATGCCGATGGCGATCGGCACATCCATATTTGTGCGACCGTGTCGGATCGCGTTCCAGGCAGACTGGTAGAAGAACCGGCCGGCATAGATCAGCGCCGGCGCGGCGATCATTGCCGAAATCCAGTGGAACATGTCGCGTGTGGCGGCATCCGCCCCCGACCACACGGAAACCGAAAGCAGCATGATATTGGTCGCCGCGAAGCCGGAAACCGCAACGGCGCGAACCAGCTTGTTGCGCAATTCGTCGGAAGCCTCCTCCGCCGGCGTGAACAGATGGGATTCATAACCGGTCGAGGCGATGGCTCTTGCTATGCCGACAGGGTCCGTCGGCCGTCCCTCGACCTCATCCCTCCACACCACGGAAACGCGCTTTGTCGAAAGATTGACGCGCGCCCGCTGCACCTCCGGAAGCGCACGCAGCACGCCTTCGATAGTGGTGATACAGGTACCGCAATGCACGGCCGGCACGCTCAGGTCGACCTGATGAAGGCCTTCGCCGACATCGCGACTGGAGAGACGCAACTCCTCCGAACTCGGCAGGGCATGCCCTGCCCGCTCGATATCGAGTGCTCCCTCGGTGCCGGCTGCGCAGCAGCTCATTTCTGCTCTCCAATCACCGCGATGCGGTTGGCTTCGTGCATAATCAACTGGCCGTCCTTCATGGCCTTCACCTCGACAATCCAGTGGCCGTGGGCAACGTCATGTTCGGCAACGTAGACGCCGCTTCCGGTCGGGATGAGCGTCGCGACGAAATCCTGATGCTCGCCGACCGGCCGCTTGAAGTGGGCCGTCACCTCGTCCGCGACGACAGGCTCGTCGCCCGGAAGCATTAGGGTATAGACGATCTTGCCATCCTTGACCTCGAGCTTGCCCTTGATGCCGGTCGCCAGCATGCCGCGGATCGCGGCCGCCTTGCCGTTGAATTCCTGGCTGGCGATGTAGGTGTTCTGCACCACGAGGCCACTCCACGTCGACGAAGCAAAATAGGCCATCGTCATGTTTACGGTGATAATGACACCGAAGAAGGTTACCAGAAGAGCGGCCATATGCCAGCCGGTGAAAACGAACCCGGCCTTTTCGTTGCCTGCAGCACTCATTTCTTCTTCACTCCGGGTCCGTTGAATACGGCCTTGTAAGAGTTCTCCTCGTCGCCGGCAGCGTCCTTGACTGTGAAGCGGAAGTGCTCCGATTCCCATGCTACCTGATCTCCGGGCAGTGTGACGAATACCTTGAGCGTGGTCGCTTCGTCCGGTTCGACCGAGACCTCGAACGAACGCACCGCATCGGAGGAAACGCCGTTCACCTTCATCGTCGCATCCGGCAGTCCATCGAGCGACACCACGATGTTGCGGGGCTGCGGGATCATGTTGAGGATGCGAAGCGTATAGCCGTTACGGATCGAACCGTTGGATTCGAGCACGTATTGCGGATTGCGGTCATGCAGCACGTTGAGTTCCAACCGGTCGCGGCTCAACAGCGCAACCAGAAGACCGATACCCACGGCCGACCAGACGCCCATATAAAGCAGTGTCCTCGCCCGGAAGATGATCCGCCAGTTGAAGTGCCGGACCTTGTCGCTGAACGAGCCATCGGCGGTCCGGATGTTCAGCGGATTGATCGCTGTCGTGCTGTTATTGGTCGCGAGCGCCATATTGCCCTGGTATTCATCAAGCGTCGCATAGGCGATAAGCCCGCGCGGCTTGCCGATCTTGTCCATCACGCCGTCGCAGGCATCGATACACAGCGCGCAGGTGATGCATTCAAGCTGTTGCCCGTCGCGAATGTCGATACCCATGGGACAGACCGCGACGCAGGCGTTGCAGTCGACGCAATCGCCAACGATATCGCCGGCCGCCGCGGCCTTCTTGGCATGGCGCGAACGCGGTTCGCCGCGCCAGTCGTTATAGGTGACGACCAGCGAATTCTCGTCGAGCATCGCCGCCTGGATGCGTGGCCACGGGCACATGTAGATGCAGACCTGCTCGCGCATCAGGCCGCCGAACACATAGGTCGTGGCGGTCAGGATGGCGACGGTCATGTAGGCGACGGATTGCGCCTGCCCGGTCACGACATCCATCAGGAGCGTCGGCGCATCCGCAAAGTAGAAGATCCAGGCGCCGCCGGTGGCCACGCCGATCGCCAGCCAGATTGCATGCTTGGATACGCGTTTCCAGATCTTGTCGAAGCTCCACGGCGCGTTTTCAAGCTTCATGCGCGCATTACGGTCGCCTTCGATGGCCCGTTCCACCACAAGGAACAGATCCACCCATACCGTCTGCGGACAGGTATAGCCGCACCATGCGCGGCCGACCGCCGAGGTAATCAGGAAGAGACCGAAACCGGCCATGACCAGAAGGCCCGCAACGAAGAAGAATTCCTGCGGCCAGATCTCGATGAAGAAGAAATAGAAGCGCCGGTGAGCAAGGTCGATCAGGACGGCCTGGTCGGGAGCAAATTCACCGCGATCCCAACGCAGCCAGGGCGTGAGATAGTAGATACCGAGAGTGATGAACATCACCAGCCACTTGAACTGGCGGAAACGCCCCTCCGCCCTCTTCGGGAAGATTTTCTTGCGCGCCTCGTAAAGCGGTCGGCGCGTCTTGGCCGACATCACCGCCTCGGCGTCCAGACGTTCGACTTCTGCGGGCTCGGCCGCCTTCCCTTTGTCAGCATGCAGATTCATCGGAGACCTCGTTGTTCGGTGTTTCTTCTCCCATTTGGCATGATAACTCGCCTTGACTTATATCAAGCAGCGGCGAAGCGTCGCAATGGATATGAAATACACTATATGAACTTCCGGTATTGGCGGGATAATAGCTGAAATTGTCGGTTTGCGCTTGATTTCGTTCAACGGCCACCGACACCCAGCGACAAAAAACCACGCCCCGAAGGGCGTGGCTTAAAGAGCGAGATGGCAGGAGCCGCAGCGAAGGGTGTGGCCTGTCTCCGCCGCAGCCTTCCGGACTTATTCGCCGCCGCCCAGCGAGTGGACGTAGACAGTCAGTTCCTTGACGGTGGCGTCACCCAGGCGGGCGCTCCAGGCCGGCATAACGCCGTGCTTCGGACGCGAGATCTGCTGCGCGATCTCGGCCTCGCCGTTGACCTTCAGCCAGATGGCGTCTGCGAGGTTCGGTGCACCGAAGTCGCGGCCGCCCTTGGCGTCCTCGCCGTGGCAGGAGGCGCAATTGTCTGCGAAGACCTGCTTTCCGGGCTCGACAAGCGCGGCATCCGAGGGGGTAGCGGTCAGGCTGATGACGTAGGCGGCAACCTGCTTGACCTGCTCGGGCTCGAGAATGTCGGCGAAAGCCGGCATTTCCGAAACGCGGGTATCCGGATCGCTGTCATAGCGGATGCCATGGGCGATCGTGGTGTGGAGCGATTCGAGATCGCCACCCCACAGCCAGTCGTCATCGTTGAGGTTCGGATAACCGACGCCACCCGAAGCACCGGAGCCATGGCAGGGCGTGCAGTTGACCTTGAAGGCAGCAGCACCGCCAGCCGTTGCGAACTGGGCCAGTTCCGGATCGGCAACGATCTCGGCCAGCGGAAGCGCCGCGATCTTCTCGACGAAGACGGACTGGGCCGCCTTGGCATCGTTCAGCTCCACCGCGACCTGTGCGCGGCTGGAGAAACCGAGCATGCCCTTGGTGTTTTCCTTCAGGAGCGGCCAGGCCGGATAGGCGATCGTGTAACCGATGGCCCACAGGATGGTCAGGTAGAAGGTGTAGACCCACCAGCGGGGCATCGGATTGTTCAGTTCGCGGATGCCGTCCCACTCGTGGCCAGTGGTTTCGACGCCACTGATTTCGTCAATGTGTTTTTGTGCCATCTCTTAGTCCTCCTTGAGAGGGATGCGTGCCGCATCATCGGCCGGTTTCTTTCCGCCGGGCCGCAAGGTGAACACGACGACGCCCACGAAGAACAACGTCATGCCGAGCAAGCCCCAGCTGTCTGCGAAGTGGCGCATGGCCGTATAGGTTTCCATGTGCTCCTCCTCAGCGATAACCGGTCGCGTCGTCGTAGGTCGAGAAGTCGACGAGCGTACCAAGCATCTGGAGATAGGCGATAAGCGCATCCATCTCGGAGAGTTGAGCCGGATTGCCATCGAAGTCACCGACCTTGGCCTTCGGATAGCGTTCAAGCAGCGCCGAGGTATCCGCATTCGGGTCCGCCTGAGCGGCAAGATCCGCTACGCCGTTCTCGATCATTTCGTCCGTGTAGGGGACGCCAACGGTGCGGTTGGCCTTGAGGTCCATGGCAACGTTGGTGACCTTGAGCGGCGTGGTCTTCAGGAAGGCGTAGCTCGGCATGATCGATTCCGGCACGACGTCGCGCGGTTCGGTCAGGTGCTGAACGTGCCACTCGTTCGAGTAGCGGTCGCCGACGCGGGCGAGATCGGGTCCCGTCCGCTTCGAGCCCCACTGGAACGGATGGTCGAACATCGACTCCGCTGCCAGCGAGTAGTGACCGTAGCGCTCCACCTCGTCGCGGAACGGACGGATCATCTGGCTGTGACAGACATAGCAGCCCTCGCGGATGTAGATGTTCCGGCCCGCGAGTTCGAGCGGTGAGTAAGGCCGCATTCCCTCGACCTTCTCGATGGTGTTCTCGAGATAGAACAGCGGAGCGATTTCCACGATGCCGCCGATGGTGACCACCAGCAGGGATCCGAGGAACAGAAGGCTCGTGTTCTTCTCGAGGATTGCGTGTTTATCAAGAATGGACATGAAAGCCTTCCTTCTTATTCAGCCGGCTGGACAGCAACGGCAGGAACGGTGGAGCCCGGGATCGGAGCTTCCTGGCGTTCGTAGCCGAGGATTGTCATCAGCACGTTGTAGGCCATGACGATGCCACCCAGGAGGTAGAGACCGCCACCGACGGCACGCAGCACGTAGTACGGGAACAGCGCGGCGACCGATTCGGCGAACGAGTAGACCAGGAAGCCCTGGCTGTCGTATTCGCGCCACATCAGGCCCTGCTGGATACCGGCGACCCACAGAACGGCGGCGTAGATGACGATGCCGAGGGTTGCGAGCCAGAAGTGCCAGTTGACCAAGCGCAGCGAGTAGAGGCGGTTGCGGTTCCACAGCTTCGGCGTCAGGTAGTAGACAGCACCGAAGGTGATCATGCCGACCCAGCCAAGAGCGCCCGAGTGAACGTGACCGATGGTCCAGTCGGTGTAGTGGCTGAGCGAGTTGACAGCCTTGATCGACATCATCGGGCCTTCGAAGGTCGACATGCCGTAGAAGGCGATGGCGATGACCATCATGCGGACGATCGGGTCGGTGCGGATCTTGTCCCATGCGCCCGAGAGCGTCATCAGACCGTTGATCATGCCACCCCAGGAGGGCATCCACAGCATGATGGAGAAGACCATGCCGAGCGTCTGGGCCCAGTCGGGCAGCGCGGTGTAGTGCAGGTGGTGAGGGCCGGCCCAGATGTACATGAAGATCAGAGCCCAGAAGTGGATGATCGACAGGCGGTAGGAATAGACCGGACGGCCGGCCTGCTTGGGCACGAAGTAGTACATCATGCCGAGGAAGCCCGCAGTCAGGAAGAAGCCGACGGCGTTATGGCCATACCACCACTGGGTCAGTGCGTCCTGTACGCCCGAGAAGAGCGAGTAGCTCTTGTAGCCGAGGAAGGACACAGGCATCGACAGATTGTTGACGATGTGTAGCATCGCGATGGTGACGATGAACGACAGGTAGAACCAGTTCGCGACATAGATGTGCGATTCCTTGCGGGTGAAGATCGTCCCGATGAAGGCGATCAGGTAGGCAACCCAGACCACGGTCAGCCAGAGGTCGACATACCATTCCGGTTCGGCGTATTCGCGGCCTTCGGTAATACCGAGCAGGTATCCGGTCGCAGCCATCACGATGAACAGGTTGTAGCCCCAGAATACGAACCAGCCGAGCGAACCGCCGAAGAGGCGCTGGCGCGACGTGCGCTGTACCACATAGAAAGACGTGGCGATCAGCGCGTTGCCACCGAAGGCGAAAATGACGGCGGACGTATGCAGAGGACGCATGCGGCCAAAATTAAACCACGGTTCGATATTGAGATCCGGAAATGCCAGTTGGAGAGCCACGACGACGCCGACCAGAAAGCCGACCACGCCCCAGAACACCGTGGCGATGACGCCGTACTTGACCACTTCATCGAAGTATTCGGATTTGATCTGGGCGGCAGTCTTCGCGTTCACCGGTGCGAACTGCATCCGCCGCAGCATGACGATCGTGCCCGCTGTGAGCACGAAGAACGCAACCCACATATGGGTCGCGAACAGGCTGTCGTAGGCGAAAGCCGCCCCCAGCAGCGCGGCGAAGGCGAGCACCGCCATCACCATTGTTTCTAACGTGTAATTCATTGTTGGAATCCCCCAACGGCTTGCTGATCATTCACAGGGGTCATCTCGTCGCTCGCGAGCAGATTCCCCCTGCGTCGTTTGCAGAATTCGCATTCGCACTGAGAAGACACCTTGATCCAAATCAATGCAAGGGGGCGCTCTTTTAGGAAAAGTTGCATTGTCGCCCGATTGTTTCGCGTTCCAAAGGGGAGGAACACGGAAAACCTTGCGTGAGGGCGATTGGGGATAGCTGGAAACACGAGGCAACATCACACGCGACCCATCGACGCGCCGGAGAAAGCGGATATGCACGGCAAGACAACAAACAAGGATCCGGACAACGGAACAGCCCCCTTCCCGCCGCTCAACGTACTCAGGGATGAGCGACGTTCTCTCGCCTGGCTCAGCAAGGCGCACGAGGAACAACTAGCGCTCTGTAGCGAGCTCGAGGAGATCGCTGATTCTCTCCCGGCCAGCATCAACCGGCAGAAGTGCATCTATGCTGCCAAGGCGCTGGGTCCGCTGATCAAGGGCGTCCACCACTATGAGGAAACGGTCCTCTTCCCGTGGATCGAGACCGCGTTATCGGCGACTCCACGGCTGCATGACACCCTCGACCGGCTGAAATTCGAACACTTCGAGGATGAGTGTTTCGCAGAGGAACTAACGGACGCCCTGCTCAAGCTCGGCTCGGGCTTGCCGGCCAACATGGAGGCCGTCGGCTACATGTTGCGCGGCTTCTTCGAGGGCATGCGCCGCCACATCGCCTTCGAGCGGGAATACCTGCTGCCGCAGATCCCCAACGACGCGGCAGCATCCGGACCGAACTGAAACGGATCGGAATTGATCCCGGCAGCGATCTTGGCTTAACGCTGAAAACCTATCGTCAGGCGGCGATTTCGCCCGCCGCCTTGACGCCGTCCATCAGCATCATGACGGCGCCGATCACTTCGCCGCGAGGCGTGCGCAGCGGCGTCAGCCTGCAGCGCATCATGCTGCAGCGGCTCTCTTCCCTATGGAAATAGCTGGAATCCACTCGCTCGCCGGCAAAGCAGCGGTCGAGGTTCTTCTCAATGGCAACGCCAGCCTCGATGTCTCCGAGAAAATCAAAGATTCGGCGCCCGACCAGATCGAGGGGCGTGCTACCAACAAAACTCGCATGCGCCGGATTGGCGTAGAGATAGCGGTGGTCGAGCGTGATCACTGCGACACGATCGGGAAGGTTGTTCAGAATGGATTCGTTGAGAAGGTCGTCCTCAACCAGCCCCAGCCGCTTCGGAGCGTCCGTCGGCACGTCGCCCGACGTCTCCGTCTCTGAACCGAAATACCGGTCCAGCAGGATTGAAAGGGTTGCCGCATGCCTGAGTATGCACGACCGATCATCGGCATCCTCGCGGATCAGGTTGCCGACGAAGCGCAACTGAAGGTGTATCTCCCGCATATCCGCGGCCCGGTAGTTCACCACGGCAGAAATCAGCGGATCGAGTTCGCGGTCAAGCAACCGCACAAGTCGGTCGTCACCGACGCGGATAGCCTGCTGGAGCTGTACGCTCTTCATCGAGACCGCCTCGAACAGGGGCAGCAGACGCTCCTGATGGGACTCGTTTGAGGTCAATTGGCACCACCCCTAGACAACACCGCCGCACGCAGCGAAGACGCACACAAAATACAACCAAAGGTCTCATTCTATTTCCAGCGAGTTAACATGAATGTATCTCACGTTCAACTAGCTAAAAGTCAGGTATTGCCGCCTCATAGTTCTGCCCAAGTGCAGGCGCAACATTCACGGAAATGCCGGTTGTAACGATACAGTACCGCCTTTGCGACAAATGCAATCGCGTCGCAACAGCGATGATCTGCTCGCAAACGGCTGATTTGGACTAGATATTTTTCTTGATGTTCCAGCGGTCGTGATACCAGAGCCACTGCTCCGGATATTCCCGCACCCAGGATTCAACCTTGTCGTTGAGATACTGGGCCGTGCCCTGCACGTCGATGCGGCCGTCCTTGTCGCGCGGCAGCTCAACCTTCGGCTCGATTTCCAGCCGGTAGCGGTTGTTCGGAAGGCGGATGCAGCGGGCCGGATAGACCTCGCAACCGAACTGCCGCACAAGTTTGGCGAGCAGCGGATTGGTGCGGACATCCTGACCGAAGAAGGTCGTCGGCTGGCCCTTCTTGAACTTCTGGTCGACGAGAACGCCAACGCCTGCGCCGGCTTCCAGCTGGCGGGCCAGCTGGAAGGATGAACCGGCATGGGACGGCACGAGATTGCCCATGCGGGCGCGACGGAAGTCGAAGACCATGTCGGCGATATAGGGATTGTTCGGCGGACGGAACAGCACGGTCACATAGAGACCGAAGGCAGCACCTGCCACCGGCAGCATCTCGAAATTGCCGGTATGTCCGGTAAAGACGATAAACGGGCGCGGATTTTCCAGGAGATCGATGAAGATCGGAACGCCTGAAACCTCCACCCGGCCCTCGCCCTGGCGTTCGGGATCGAAGTCGAACAGTTCGTCGAGAAAGACGTATTCCGCAAGCTGACGGCCCATATGCCCCCAGGCGTCGCCGGCAATCTTCTGGATCTCGGCTTCGGTCTTTTCCGGAAAGGCGTTGCGGAGATTGGTCAGCATCAGCCTGTGACGCGACGTCTTCGGTCCGACGAAGCGGACCACCCGGTCGGAGGCGTTGATCGCCGCATCGGCGGGCAGGAATTTCAGCACCCGCAGCAGGATAAGCACCAGCTTCGCCACCAGCCATTGCGGGAAGCGGCGAAACGCCAGAACGATCTTGGTGACGAGCGGCCGCAAGGGTCAGTCCATCTTGAGGATGATCTTGCCGAACACCCGCCGCCCCTCCATGCGGGCGAGCGCGCGATCGATATCTTCAAGGCCGACTTCCGTATCGATCACCGGATGCACGATGCCGCGTGCCATTTTCTGCATGGCGTTGGCCATGTTCTCCATGCGGCAACCGAACGAGCCGAGCAGCTTCAGCTGCTGCTGGAACAGCATCATCAGGTTCATGTCGGTCGACACTCCGGAGGTCGAGCCGCAGGTGACAAGACGTCCGCCGCGCTTGAGGCAAAGCATGGAGCCTGCCCAGGTATCCTTGCCGACATGTTCGAAGACGACGTCGACGCCCTTCTTTTTGGTCAGCTTGCGCACGACGCCTTCGAAACGGTCGGTGCGGTAGTTGATGACGTGATCGGCGCCAAGCGCCTTTGCCCCTTCGATCTTGTCGTCCGAACCGACGGTGGTGATGACTGTGCAGCCGATCTTCTTGGCCAGCTGGATCGCAGCCGTGCCGATACCCGAACCGCCAGCATGCACCAGAATGGTCTCACCGGGTTCAAGCTTGGCGTTGTCGAACAGCATGTGCTCGACGGTGCCGAAGGTGACGGGAGCAACGGCGGCGGCGACAGCATCGATGCCCGGAGGCGCGGGTACGAGCTGACGAGCCGGAATGTTCATCTTCTCCTGCGCGAAGCCGTCGAGGTGGAAACCGTGCACACCGCCGACATGTTCACAGAGGTTATCACGACCTTCGCGGCAGGGCTTGCACAGCCCGCAGACGCGCGCGCCATAAACGGAAACGAGCTGCCCCGGCAGGACGTTGGCGACACCCGGACCGATCGCCTCGACCACACCTGATGCTTCGGCGCCGATGGTCAGCGGCATCTTGCGCTTCGCAAACGCCATGCCGCGCCAGCCCCAGACGTCGATATGGTTGAGTGCGACGGCCTTGACGCGCAACGTCACCTCGCCGGGACCCGGCGCTTCCGGTTCCGGCAGGTCCACGATTTCAAGCTTGCGGTCTTCGACGAGCTGGAGTGCGCGCATAAGGTCTATCCTCGCGCCCTGAGGGCGTTCTTATCTGGTAACTAGATTGCGTGTGACCCGTGGCTTAAGCCGGTTCACGCGTCATGACAAGGCTGGCGTTCTGTCCGCCGAAGCCGAAGGAGTTCGACAGCACGACCGAAACATCGGCCGACCGCTTCACGTTCGGAACCACGTCGAGAACGATTGCCGGATCGGGATTGACGTAATTGATCGTCGGCGGAACCGTTCCCGTCAGCATCGTCTGGATCGAGAACACGGCTTCGACCGCGCCTGCGGCCGTCAGCGTATGACCGATCATCGACTTGTTGGAGGAAACCGGAATCCGGTCCTTCAACCGCTCGCCGAAAACGGACAGCATTGCGCCATATTCCATCTTGTCGTTTTCAGGCGTCGACGTGCCATGGGCGTTGATATAGCCCACCGCTTCTTCCGAAAGGCCGGCATCCTCGAGAGCCGCCCGGATCGTGGCGATTGCAGGTCCGCCGTCCGGCGAAGAGCGCGTGCGGTGGAAATGGTCGGCCTTCTCGCCGCAACCCTTCATGATGCCAAGCACCTTGGCGCCGCGCGCAACGGCCGCTTCAAGCGATTCCAGCACCAGCGTCGCTGCACCTTCGGCGATGACGAAACCGTCGCGGTCCTTGCTGAACGGCTTGGAAGCCTTTTCCGGCGGATCGTTCTGGGTGGAAAGCGCCGAAAGCAGCGCAAAGCGGATCAGCGCTTCAGCGCCGACCGAACCATCGGTCGCAACCGTCAGTGCCCGTTCCGTGCGACCCTGGCGGATTGCCTCGACGCCGAGCTGGATCGCGGTGGCACCGGAAGCGCAGGCGGTCGACAGCGTCACCGGCAGGCCGCGCGTGCCGAAGCGATCGGCGAGCCGTTCGGAAATCGAGCCGAACTGAACGGCTTCCAGAAACACCGGATCGGCCTTGGCGCGCATGGCAGCCAGAAGGCGGTGATAGGCGTGGCCCTCGTTGTCTTCCGGCGGCGTGCGCTCCGCGAGATTGAAGCGGTCATCCCATTCCGGCTCGACCGGCGGGGCGGCGAGGAAGAGAGGACCGTCGAAATCGCCGGAAAGGCCTGCCTGGGCCAGCGCCTCGATGGTGGTTTCGCGCGCCATGGCATAGGAGCGCTCGACGGCGTTCACGGCCGGCAGTTCGATGAAATCCACGGTACCGCTGATGCGGGTGTTCAGGCCCTCGGTCGGGAAACGCGAGATCTTGTGAATGCCGGATACGCCGCCGGTCAGCTTTTCCCAGTTGTCGGAAAGGCCCTGCCCGAGCGAGGTGATGACGCCCATGCCGGTCACGGCGATGATGGGACGGCCAAGATGGTCCTTGAAACGAGATTCCGTCATGATCCTATCTCCTCACGCTTCGGCCGAAAGATGCGCCATGCCTTCGCCGCGCACATATCCCACCGTCGTCACCACGGCATCCGTCGCCGGCTTTGTCATGACGCCTTCGTTCTTTTCGTCGAAGGACGGCACCACCGACTTCGCATCGAGCGCAAGCGCGGCAAGAGCGAGGCCGAGCGGGAACTGAGCCTCGAGCGCATGACCCGTCACGCCGCCGAAGCCGCGGACGGAAGCCCCTGGGAATGCATCCTCCAGAACCGTCTTCTCACGGGCGGAGAGGTCACACATGCCGCTCGCACCGGAAAGCACGAGCGTGCCCTTGCCCGCTCCGGCGGCAACCGACGATGCCATGCGTTTCAGGCGCTTTTCGAGCCCGCCATCTTCACGCCGGCCGCGGTCACCTTCGATGGCGTCGATCGAGGCATAGATATGGGCGCCGCGCGCTTCCGCATGCTCCCGTGACTCGAGCATCAGGAATGCGCCGACGGTGCCGAGCACCATACCGCCGCCATGATCCGGCTGGCGCTGCCACATCGGATGCCAGTCGCCCGTCGCATGGGCCTGGATACCTTCGACCAGAAGGAAGATGTCATCGCGGTCGGCAATGAATGCGCCGCCGACAAGCGTGTGTGTCGACTGCCCGGCCTGAATGCGTGCAAACGCGGTCTCGACGGCGGAAATACCGGCGGCCTCTTCGCCCATGAAGGTGCGCGAAGAACCGGTGACCTTGTGCACGATCGAGATGTTGCCCGCCATCAGGTTGGAAAGCTGCGCGAGGAAAAGCGTCGGGCGCAGCTCGGTGGTGAGCTTTTCGTTGACGAGCTGCGCGCGGTCGTTGCGCTTCAGCCCCTCGTTGACGATCAGCGTATCGACGTTGATATCGCGCTCGCCGCCGCCGGCAGCAACGATCATGTCCATTGTCGAGCAAGCCTCGGCGTCGTCCTTCAGGCCCGCATCATCGAGCGCCAGACCGGCGGCATAGACGCCGAGCCGCTGCCAGTTTTCCATCTGGCGCTGGTCGCCACGCTTGGCGATCTGCTGCGACCAGTCGATCTCGGGCATGGGGTGAACCGGATACGGCTTGAACTTCTCCGTCTCGACGACGGGAGCCGGAGCGCCGGCCGCAGACAGAAGCGCGACATGCGGCTCCTTGCCGGTTCCGTGGCATGTCACGATGCCGATGCCGGTGATCACCACATCATTCGGTTTTTTGACCATCTTCAATCCTCTCGCCGGAACGGTACCGGCGCAGCGGGCCACGGCGCTCGGCCGGCCCGCATCCGTCAAAAACGACCAGCCGCCCGGAGAGAACTATCGGGCGGCGGCAATAGCCTCCATGAGGCCGATTTCGGTGGCGCGCTTGCGCACGATATCGGCAAGCGGCACTTCGCTGAACGGCATGGTCCTGAGCTTGAGCTGCGCATCGCAGACCTTCTTGCCCTCGGACGAAATCTTCGCCTTGGTCACAGCAAAGCCGGAGCCGTCGTGTTCCAACTGTGCCTCGATGTCAAGCACCGCGCCGGGTTCGACAAAGGTGCGCATCTTCGCGCCGTCGACCGACATCAGGAACGGCATGGCGGTAAAGTTCTTCACCGCCAGCAGCATCATGCCGGAAGCCTGCGCCATGGTTTCGATCAGGAGAACGCCGGGAACAAGCGGCATGCCGGGAAAGTGCCCCTCGAAGACGGGGCTTGCCTGCGGCACGACGGACCTTGCCTTAAGCACGCCAAGGCCGAGGTCTACGGCCTCGACCTTGTCGATCATCTGGAAATATTCAAGCAGCATCGGAAACCTCCGCCTTAGAGCGCCGTGCGTCCATCAGGACGCACAAAGGACGCTCTAACATCTTGATTCCGCGCATCGATCCGAAAATCGCATCCGATTCCGGATCGATGCGCCAAGGCGGATCAGCCCTTGGCTGCCCTCAGCTCGTCGATCTTGGCACAGAGATTCTTCAGCACGAAATACTCTTCGGTCGAAACCTTGCCTTCGTTGACTTCCTGCGTCCACTGCTCGAGCGGGATCTTGATGCCGAACTCCTTGTCGATCGCGAAAACGATGTCGAGGAAGTCCAGGCTGTCGATGCCGAGGTCGTCGATCGTATGGCTTTCCGGCGTAATCGTCTCGCGGTCGATTTCGCTCGTTTCAGCGATGATGTCGGCAACTTTGTCGAATGTAGCGGTCACGCCAATACCTCATATGTCGAAAATCTGAGTTCCACATAGGGAAAACCATTCTAAAAGCCAATGGCAAGTTTCACCAATCGCGAAATTTGCAGTCAAGGTGTTGCTCAACTCAAACAGCGACGGAATGGCGACCCTTGCCGTTTGCCAGATAGCTGTCGAAAACGGCCGCGACACTGCGTGCAAAAGGCTTGCCCGCTTCAGTGAGCCGGAAGTCGTCATTGACGATCTCGCATATGCCGTCGCTGTTGCGCGCACAGAACTCCCGCGCCTCGGCGATCACCACCTCGCCTGCCTGCGGATAGAGGCTGCGGACACCATTAAACGAGAAGCCGAAACGGCACATGATCTGCTCGATCACATGAGCCCGTAGCCGGTCGTCCTCGCTGAGCTCGATCCCGCGCACCACGGTCAGCCCGTCCGCATCGGCAAGCCGCTCATATTCACCGGTAGCCGGCATGTTCTGCACATAGCCCTGCGGAAGCTGTCCGATCGAGGACGCGCCGAGCCCGATCAGTGCTTCGGCCGCATCGTCTGTATAGCCCTGGAAATTGCGCCTAAGCTTTCCGTTGCGAGCCGCGACCGCAAGCCGGTCGTCAGGCCGGGCGAAATGGTCGATGCCGATCGGCTCGTAACCGGCCTCGACCAGCATGTTCGCTGCCCTCGTCATCTGCTGGAAGCGTTCCTCGATGCCCGGGAGCGCATCCTCGGGAATCATCGTCTGGTGCTTCTTCATCCACGGCACATGCGCATAGCCGAAGAGTGCGATCCGGTCGGGCGAGAGCGAAATGATGTCACGCACTGTCGTATCGAGCGTCTCGAGCGTCTGGTGGGGCAGTCCATAAAGAATGTCGCAGTTGACCGAGTGAACACCCCTCGCCCTGACCGCATCGACCACGGATTTCGTTTGCTCGAAGGTCTGGATGCGGTTGATCGTCTTCTGGACCTTGGGGTTGAAGTCCTGCACGCCGAGGCTCGCCCGGGTCATGCCGATGGCGGCCAGCGCGTCATAGCGCGGCGCGTCAAGGTCGTTCGGGTCCATCTCGACGCTGATTTCCACGTCGTCACCAAAGGCAAACGCATCGCGGAGCGCCTTCATCAGGTCCACCATGTCCTCGGGCGCGACCATCGTCGGGGAACCGCCTCCGAAATGCACTGCCGAAACCTTGGCATCCCTACTAACGAGGCCACCCACCCTCGCGATCTCCCGCTTCAGCGACTTCAGATAGGCCGCGATCGGCTCGTATTTCAGCGTGTGTTTGGTGTGACAGGCACAAAACCAGCACAGGCGATCGCAATATGGAATATGCAAATATAGCGAAATATCCTGCCCTGCACCGAGCTCGCCAAGCCACTGCGCATATTTGCCGCAGTCTATACCTTCGTAGAAATGCGGCGCCGTGGGATAGCTGGTGTAGCGCGGGACAGCGCCGGAATACTTGGCAAGAAGCGAGTTTTGCATGGATCTATCCGCAGTCTCAAAAATATCAGGGATACTCCCCTGATACGCTCGGTCGCAGCCCCTGCCTTTGACTTCGATCAATTTGCTGGTAGATTAACCATCGGAGTTCAACTAGAACTCGCTGGCCTTCGGGCAGGCTGCTACGTAGTGAAACGGCGTGGTAGCGATAGTTTAGCGCGCCGGACAGGATCTTCTTGAAATGGACGTACTGAAAAGAACGACAGGCGAATGCGAGGCCCCAATGGTCTGTCGAGCCTGCGAGGCACGTCATGGTGGTGTCTGCGCTGCCCTGAGTGCCACCCAGCTTTTCGAACTCAACAAGCATTCGAACCGGCGCAAGATCGCGGCCGGCGAGGAAGTCATCGGCCAGGGCGAGCGCGTTTCGAGCTACAGCAACATCCTGAACGGCGTGGTGAAACTTTCCAAGATGATGGCTGACGGCCGCCAGCAGATCGTCGGCCTGCAGTTCGCGCCCGATTTTCTCGGTCGCCCATTCCTTGGCGAGAGCACCATCACGGCTGAGGCAGCGACAGATACCGAGATCTGTACCTTCCCGCGACCGCTGATCGATCGCATGGTTGGCGAAGCGCCGGATCTCGAGCGAAAGCTGCACATCCAGTCGCTCAAGGAACTGGACGAAGCGCGCGACTGGATGCTGACGCTCGGCCGTAAGACCGCCCAGGAAAAGGTCGCAAGCTTCCTCCACCTGATCGCGACCCATATCGATCCGGACAAGGGCAGCGCCACGACCTTCGATCTGCCGCTTTCGCGCGCCGATATCGCCGACTTCCTCGGCCTGACCATCGAGACCGTCAGCCGCCAGATGACCAAGCTGCGCAAGGACGGAGTAATCGTCATTGAGAACAACCGCCATGTGGTCGTTCCCGATCTCAATCGCCTGCGTTATGCGGCCGGCAACGACTGATCGTCACGGGCCAAGGGGCTCCAGGCATCCGGAAATTTGAAGAACCGCGCCTCACCCGACCTTACTGGGTGATGACGATTCGCGTATTGCTAAGGCCGTTCGTCGTTGCCATTGAGAAGAAGCGCGCCGCGTTGTCCGGATGCAGGCGGATACAGCCATGGGACGCCGGCGAGCCGAGCCGCTTCAGGTCGTAGGTCGCGTGGACTGCATAACCACCATTGAAGAAGATCGCGAACGGCATCGGCGCATTGTCATACTTGCGCGAACGGTGATCTTTCGACGCCCACTTGGCGCTGTAGCTGCCGACCGGCGTGACATAGCCCTTGCGCGCGGTGGACACCTTCCAGCGATATTTCACGAAACCGTTCTGCGAAACGGTCATGGTCTGCGTGGAAATGTTGATCTTTGCCGTGAGCATGCCCGCTTCCGCCAGAACCGGAGCAAATTGCAAGGCAAGAAAGGCCGAAGCCGCAATAAGCAGTTTACGCATGGTGTCCCCTGTCGATTTCCTGTTTCCCAGGATTTTTACAAGGGGCAGTTATAGTAGAAAGCTTGATATATCCGGTTAAGCTGGAGAGCTAAGAGAAGATTAAGCCCGGCGTTTCTCGCGTCCCTTCACTCTACACAGCGGCAATCAGGAAAAGCAACGCCACAAGGCCGATAAGGACATGGCAGGCGGAGTAGAAAACCCTCACGCCATCCTCGATATCCGCCGCGGTTGCCACCGCGCGACCAGCGCCGTTGATCATCGGTTCGCTGACCCGCTGGCCGCCATAGATGCGCGGTCCGGTCAATTGGATGTCGAGTGCTCCGGCCATGGCGGCCTCCGGCCAGCCGGAATTCGGCGAGCGGTGCAACCCGGCATCCCTGAGCGCAACGGACAGCGAGCGCCTCGCAGCCACAACCCCTTGAGAAAAAAGGGCTGCGAGCGCGATGACAAAAGCGGAGAGCCGCGCCGCCGGCCAGTTCGCGAGATCGTCGAGCCGGGCCGACGCCCAGCCGAAATCGCGATATTTCTCGTTCTTGTGGCCGATCATCGAATCGGCGGTGTTGAGCATTTTGTAGGCAAGGATTCCCGGCAGGCCGAGGATGGCATACCAGAAGGCTGGCGCCACGACGCCATCGGCGAAATTTTCCGCAAGACTCTCGATTGCCGCTCGGCAGATCGCCGGCGCATCGAGCGTCGCGGGATCGCGTCCGACGATCAGCGAAACCGCCCGCCGCCCGCCCTCGACTCCATCGGCCCTTAAACCCGCAGCGACCGCACCGACATGATCGGCAAGGCTCTTCTGCGCCAGAAGCACGGCGACAACAAGCACCTCGAGAACGAAGCCCGGCGGACCAAACGCTGCAAAGATCCCTTCCAGCATCCCGCCGACGAAGAGCGACAGGCAAAGCAAAGCCATGATGGCGATGACACCATTTCGTCGCCGGATCGCATCCGGCGCTCCGGAACGGTTGAAATTCCGGTCACAAAAAGCAATCGCCTTGCCGAACACCACGACCGGATGCGGCACGCGGGCCCAGACCGCCGGAGGGTCCCCGACAACACGGTCGATGAGAAGCGCAAGCGCGAGCGCGGCAAGGACCGAAGCCCCCATCATCGCCTCCATGCCTTCAATGCCTGCGCCAAACGCCGGTCTGATTCCTCATCGGGCGCAAGGCCGATCCGCAGCCATGTCGGCGCATAGTCGAAGGCGCGGGTGAGGATATGTGAGCGGCAGAGATGTTCGTGGAGTGTCGCCGCCTCGTCATCCTCCACCAGCGCGAAGAGATCGGTGCCTCCGCTGACGCGCAAGCCAGCATCGGCGAGCACGGCACCGAGCGCCGCACGCCGCGCGGCGATCCCTTGAAGAATGCTGTCCGTCTCGCCGGAAAGCAGAGAGGTAGCCACCGAAAGCGCCGGGCCGGAGACGGCCCACGGCCCAAGCCAGCTTTCCATCCTCTCAAGGATCGCAGGCGCAGCAACCACAAAGCCGAGACGAATACCGGCCATGCCGAAGAACTTGCCGAATGAACGAAAGACGATGAGGTTCGGGCGGCGCATCACCTCTCCTGCGACACTGACCTCCGGCACACAGTCACCGAACGCCTCATCGACCACCAGAAATCCACCGGACTGCGACAGGCGTTCCACTACCTCCAGCAACTGCTCAGGCTGGAAAACCCTCCCCGTCGGATTGTTCGGATTGACCGCCACGACAAGGCCGTGCCGAGTATCGACATTTTCAAGCCCGGCAATCCGCTCGACCGAGCGCCCCTCAGCCTCGAACACGCGACCATATTCGCCATAGGTGGGCGACAGGATGGCGACCGGTCTGTCGCTGGCGACGAGGCGTGGCAGCATCTGGATCGCCGATTGCGTGCCCGGCACTGGCAAGGGCAGGACTTCGCCCGTCCGGTAAAAGGCTTGAGCCGCCCGGCGTGCATCGAGTTCAAGATGGCGATCCGGCAGACGATGCCAGGCGCGTAACGGCACCTCCGGCAATTCAGGCGGGCAAGGATTGAGGCCGGTCGAAAGGTCGAGCCAGTCTTCTGCCCGACCGCCAAAGCGCGCCGCGGCAACCGTGATGCCGCCGCCGTGAATGACCGTTCCGCTCATGCCTCGGCACTCGCAAGATCGATCAGATGCATGTAGGAGCCGGCCACATTTCCGCGCTGCAGTCCCACCTGCCCCAGATCCACGCCCAAGGCGTCTTCGACTGCAAACAGGCGGTCGGCATCGCCCTCGGAAACGATCGATGCATAGTGGAACTCGTGCGCGGACATCGGCTCCATGAAGAAATCCGTCAGCGGCACCAGCGAGCGGTAACCGAGATGGCGCTTTCGCTGGGCATAGCTGGTGACGACAGGAAGAAGACCGAGCATCCCGTGGCTTACGCCGTCGCCATCGACCAGTGCCTCGCCGAGCGTCATGTAGCCGCCGCACTCGCCGTAGATCTTCACGCCCCGGGCCGCCGCATCGAGCATTCCGGCCCGGAAGACGGACGCAGAGGCAAGCGTTCCCGCATGCAACTCCGGATAGCCGCCCGGCAGATAGATCGCATCGGCTTCGGCTGACGGGGGCTCGTTGGCAAGCGGTGAGAAGAACGAGATTTCCGCCCCGCGCCGGCGCCAGCCGAGCAGCATGTGCTCGTAGCAGAAGGCGAAGGCGACATCTCGCGCGACGGCGATCTTCTGCCCAAGCGGCGGAAGGCGATCGATATTGGCTTCCGACGCACGGTCGGGAATATGTCGGGCCGTGCGCATGATCGCATCGAGATCGCAGCCCGCCTCGACGGTCGTGGCCGCCCTGTCGATGAAATCTTCCAGTTCGCCATGTTCGCCGGCCTGAACGAGACCGAGATGCCGCTCTGGCAGATGCAGCGACGCATCGCTGCGGATGACGCCCATCACAGGCATGCGGATGCCGCCGAGTGCCTCGCGCAGCATCGTCTCGTGCCGGTCGCTGCCGACCCGGTTGAGGATGACTCCGACGACGCGGGTATCGATCCGGAAATTGGCAAAGCCGCTGACCAGCGCCGCAATAGAATGGGACGCCTTGGCGCAATCGACCACGAGAATGATGGAAAGCCCGAGGATCGACGCCAGATCGGCCGCCGAGCCGCGACCGTCGGCCGCTCCGTCGAACAGTCCCATCATCGCTTCGATCACGAGATCCTTGCCGCCGAAACGGTGGATGGCGGCATTGGCGAGCAGCAATTCGCTGCGCATGCCCCAGGGATCGAAATTGAGACAGGTCTCTCCGCTTGCCGCGGCATGAAACTCCGGATCGATGTAGTCGGGGCCGGCCTTGCCGGGGGCAATCGAATAGCCGTTCCGTTTCAGCGCCCGGAGCAGCCCGAGCGTCACGGTCGTCTTGCCTGCACCCGAAGACGGCGCTGCGATCAGGAGCCCGCTCATGCGCTATCCTTCCTCTGCCGGTGGGCAAACGGATCGGGCAGCAACGCGCGCCCGGACAAGGCACCGAGCCAGTCGAGCGAAGGCCTGAGACGCACCACCTCACCGACCACGACGATGGCCGGAGGCTCAAGACCGGATGCAGCGACATCCTCGACTGCCCTGCCGAGCGTCGTCTCCAACACTTTCTGCGATGGAGTCGCTGCATCGCAGACAAAGGCAACCGGTTCGTCCGGCGAGCGTCCCGAGGCAATCAGGTTGGCGCTGATGGCCGCGATATGCTTCATCGCCATGTACATCACGATGACGGGGGAACCGCGGCCGATCGCCTCCCAATTGATCCGGTCGGGAACGACGCCGGAGGAATCATGCCCGGTCAGGAAGGTGACGGCGTGATTGATCTCGCGATGGGTGACCGGAATGCCGGCATAGGCAAGACCGCCGATACCGGCGGTAATGCCGGGAACGATGCGGAACGACACGCCATGCTCGATCAACGTCAGCGCCTCCTCACCGCCACGACCGAAGACGAAGGGATCGCCGCCCTTGAGGCGCAAAACCTTGCGACCCTCCCTGGCAAGCTCCACCAGCCGCAACGAAATGTCGCGCTGCTTGGCGGAAGGCTTGCCTCCGCGCTTTCCCGCATATTCGAGTTCTGCACCGGCACGCGCGAGCTTCAGGCAGTCCTCGTTGACCAGTGCGTCATGGACGATCACGTCCGCCTCGGCCAGAGCCTTTGCCGCAAGCAGCGTCAGGAGACCGGGATCGCCCGGCCCAGCACCCGCCAGCCAGACATGGCCGGGCATCATCGAAGGCAGATCGGAAAAGGGATCGAAACTCATGGTCTTGCTCTATGCTTCGCATGACGAAATTGCAATCGGAGAAGCCGCTCGCGACGCTTTCGGTCGAGCCCGCGAACGCCTATAACAGCGCCATGACCGACGCCGAAAAACCCGCCCCGAACGCTCCCGCAGAAGGCCGCACCGAACGGCCCGAAGGTCCCTTGCGTACCGGCTGGACGACGGGAGCCTGTGCGACTGCCGCGACCAAGGCGGCCCTGACGGCGCTGATCACGGGCGAATTCCCCGATCCCGTCACCGTCCGACTGCCACGCGGCGAGGAACCGGCCTTCGCGCTGGCCTTCGAAACCCTCGGCGACGGTTACGCAATGGCCGGCATCGTCAAGGATGCCGGAGACGATCCGGATGTCACTCATGGTGCAACGGTATTTGCCTCGGTGCGCCCCTTGCCGCCCGGAAGCGGTATCCGCTTTGCTGCCGGCGACGGGGTCGGCACGGTGACGCGCCCCGGCTTGCCGATCGCGGTCGGCGAAGCCGCGATTAATCCGGTTCCGCGCTCGATGATGTCGGCGGAGGTTATGGCGCTCTGTTCTGAACACGGGCTTCCGGGCGATGTCGAGATCACCATCGCCATCCCCGGTGGAGACGAGATCGCCCGGCAGACCTGGAACCCGCGCCTTGGCATCATTGGCGGCCTTTCCATTCTCGGCACCACCGGCGTCGTCCATCCTTTTTCCTGCGCTGCCTGGATCCATTCGATCCATCGCGGCATAGACGTCGCCCGCGCCGAAGGCATCACCCATGTTCTCGGCGCGACAGGATCGACATCGGAGAAAACCGCCCAGCAACTGCACGGACTGCCGGATGGTGCGCTGCTCGACATGGGGGACTTCGCCGGCGGCCTGCTGAAATACCTGCGCGCGCACCCTGTTCCACGGCTGACGATTGCCGGCGGTTTCGCCAAGATGGCCAAGCTCGCACAGGGCGCACTCGATCTCCATTCCTCGCGAAGCCAGATCGACAATAACTATTTTCTTTCATTGTCTTGCGTCAAAAACCTAGATCAATCAATCAAAGACAGGATCAAGGACGCGAATACTGCTCTGGAAGTCTATGGGATAACAAAGGAAAATGATATCGACATTGCCACCCAGATCGCGGAGGGTGCACGGCGCACAGCCATCGAGACGCTACGCGGCGCACCGGTCGAAGTCGATGTGGTGGTGACCGACCGGCAGGGCAGGATCATTGGTCGGGCGCCCTGAAATGCGGGAAAAGATCCTGATCCTTGGAGGCACGGCGGAGGCCGCCGATCTTGCAACCAGACTGGTCGCGGAGGGGAAGGTGGATGTCCTGACCTCGCTTGCAGGCCGCACCGCCAACCCCGCCCCGATTGCTGGCACCGTCCGCATCGGCGGCTTCGGAGGTGTCGAAGGGCTGGCGAGATTTCTGACAGAAAACCATATCGACCGGGTGATCGATGCCACCCACCCCTTCGCGACCCGGATTTCGGAAAACGCCCGCCTCGCCTGTGAGAGCGCCGGCGTCCCTCTGGAACGTCTCGACCGGCCATCATGGACGCGCGACGACAAGGACCGGTGGACCGAGGTGGACACGCTGGAAGAGGCGGCGGCGGCATTGCCGGGCGGCGCCCGCGCCTTCCTCGCGCTCGGCCGCCAATACCTCTCCGCTTTCCAGAAGCGCGACGATTGCCACTTCGTCATCCGCATGGTCGACCCGCCAGAGAAGACGCTCGGCTTCCGGGATTTCGAACTGATCCTCGGCAAGCCCTCCGGCGACCCGCGCTTCGAGGCCGAATTGCTGAAACGGCACAGGATCACCCACCTCGTCTGCCGCAACTCCGGTGGAAATGCCGGTTACGGCAAGATCCTCGCAGCGCGTGAATTGGCGCTTCCGGTGGTGCTGATAAGGCGCTGACCACACACGGAATTCCTCACCGCCCGGCCAGTGACCAGCCATGTTTCGCCTGCAAGGTCCACATTATCAGGATCGTTGCGTCCACTTAATAAGCATACATACCATTGACACGGCAATTTAATAAGCATACTTACTTATCCATCGACGGAGGAGGACAGCCGTCACGCAAAATCAAGGACGAGGATTTTCCGGCAACAGCGATGTTGGCCGGGATGCCGTTCTCATCGGCACCAAGCGGAGGAGCAATCGCAATGCAGTTTCATCTCAACGGGTTCAGAACAGGCGATCCGGACGTATCGGTCTCTTCGAAGTCTCCTGAGGACACGACACGCCCCGAGGCCTTGCCTGCCGAAGTCGATGTGCTCATCATCGGCTGCGGTCCGGCGGCGCTGACGCTCGCTGCCCAGCTCTCGTCCTTTCCGGATATCAATACGGCTATCGTCGACCAGAGGGACGGACCGCTTCGGCTCGGTCAGGCCGATGGCATCGCCTGCCGCACCATGGAGATGTTCAACGCCTTCGGTTTTGCGGAGCGCGTGCTTCGCGAGTCCTACTGGGTCAATGAAACCGCCTTCTGGAGACCGGATGCGGCCGCGAGTAACAACGTCGTCCGACATGGCCGAGTGCAGGACGTGGAAGACGGCCTCTCCGAGTTCCCCCATGTCATCCTCAATCAGGCGCGCGTGCACGATTTCTATCTCGACATCATGCGCAATTCGCCGAACCGGCTCGAACCCCACTATTCCCGTCGCCTGGTCGACCTGACGATCGATCCGGACGCCGGCGATTATCCGGTAACCGCCACCCTGGAACGGCTGGATAGCGGCCATGAAGGTGAAACCGAACAGGTCAGGGCGCGCTATGTGGCTGGCTGCGACGGCGCGCGGTCCACGGTGCGCAAGTCCCTCGGCCGGGAGCTGAAGGGCGATTCCGCAAATCAGGCATGGGGCGTGATGGACGTTCTTGCCGTTACCGACTTCCCGGACATCCGGCTGAAGGCGCTGATCCAGTCCGCCGACGAAGGCAGCATCCTGATCATCCCCCGCGAAGGCGGCTACCTCGTGCGCATCTATGTCGAACTGGACAAGCTCGCCGCAAACGAACGCGTCGCGAGCCGTAACATCACTCTCGACCAACTCATTGCAGCGGCGCGACGGATCATGCGGCCTTATAGTCTCGAGGTGAAGGAAGTCGCCTGGTGGTCCGTCTATGAAATCGGCCAGCGGCTGACCGACAAGTTCGACGACGTGCCGGAACAGGACGCCGGGACCCGCCTGCCCCATATCTTCATCGCCGGCGACGCCTGCCACACCCACAGCCCCAAGGCCGGTCAGGGCATGAACGTTTCCATGCAGGACACCTTCAATCTCGGCTGGAAACTCGCCTATGTCCTTCAGGGACGTTCAGGCCCCGAACTGCTGCACAGCTATTCGGCCGAGCGTCAGGCCATTGCCCAGGATCTCATCGACTTCGATCGCGAATGGGCGAAAATGTTGAGCGCCCCGCTGAAATCGGACACGAACCCCGATGGCGTCGAGCCGGCGGAAGTCCAGAAATACTTCGTGCAGCACGGCCGCTACACGGCCGGGACCATGACCTGTTATGCGCCGTCTGTGCTCACCGGACCGGCAACCCATCAACATCTTGCGGCCGGTTATCCGATCGGCATGCGTTTCCATTCCGTGCCGGTCGTCCGGCTGGCCGATGCGAAGCCCATGCATCTCGGCCACGCCCTGAAAGCCGATGGTCGATTCAGGCTCTTCGCCTTCGCCCCCGATGAGGACCCGGCAGCCCCGTCGTCCGCCATCCGTGCGCTCTGCGATTTCCTGTCGAATTCGCCCGCGTCCCCTCTGCTGAAATATACCCCCGAAGACGACGACGTGGATTCGCTGATCGATCTCCGCGCAATCTTCCAGCAGAGCCATCGCGACCTGTCGCCGGAAACCCTGCCCGCCCTTCTTCTGCCGGTGAAAGGCAAGTTCGGCCTCAAGGATTACGAAAAGGCATTCTGCCCCGATCTCAAGAATGGCCCGGATATCTTCGATCTGCGCGGCATCGACCGGAAACGCGGCGCCCTCGTCATCGTCCGCCCCGACCAGTATGTCGCTCATGTCCTGCCGCTCAACGCTCATGCCGAACTCGCCGCCTTCTTCGACGGGTTCCTGCAGCCGAGGAGATAGGCCGATACAAAAAAGGGGCCGCTTGGCCCCTTTTCTCAGTCTTCCTTCACGCTGACGATCGTGTCGTGAATGACCTTCAGCACCGCGTCGGGTTCAATGTCGACGCAGACCTTCTGGCTCGGCAGGTTGTCCCAGTCGCTTGGGCCGAAACCACGCGTATCAGGTTTCTGGATCGTCGCGCCGTCGGCAATGCCGCCGCAGACGACACGCACAGAACCCGAGCGGGTCGTGAAAAGTTCCGGCGCCACGACATAGACGCAGGCGCAGCTATCATGCACCACCATGCCGTCGGGCACGCGGCTCTCGTAGAACTTGATATAGAACTGCGAGAGAGCGAACAGCAGCCGAGCACGGCTGGAGCCCGCCGCGTCGCGGATGTCTGCAAGTTGCTGACGGGTCATCACCGTCTTCGTGGTCACGTCCAGACCAACGATGACCACCGGCCAACTCGCGGTGAACACGATATCGGCGGCTTCCGGATCGCCATGGATATTGGCCTCGGCAGCCGGCGTCACATTGCCGTTGATATCGAAGGCGCCACCCATGATGACGACTTCCTTGACCAGAGAAACAATCTCAGGATCTTCCTTCAACGCATTGGCAAGGTTTGTCATTCTTCCAACCGCCACCAGCGTCACCTCACCCGGATTGGCCCGGATGGTGTCCACGATGAAGCGATGGGCCGGCCGCGGATCGACAGGAAGGTCTATACTCTCGGGCACGCCGATATTGCCGAGACCGTCATCACCATGGATGTACTTCGGCGGCTCGTGGGAAACGCGATGCGGGATGAAGGTCTCGCCGGCGCCGCGCGCCACAGGAGCATCGATCTTCCACTCGCGCTTGAGGAACAACGCGTTGCGCGTCGTCGTCTCGATGGTCGCGTTACCGAAGACCGTGGTCACACCAAGAAGATCGATCTCCTGATGATGATGAAGGAAGAGCAGCGCCATGGCGTCATCGACGCCCGGATCCGTATCGAAAATGACCTTGTGCATGAAATCCGCCGAATTGCGTTTTGGAAGGAATGCGAAGCCGTTGTCTTAGAGCAATTCCAGCAAAAGTGTGAAGCGGTTTTGCGTCAGGAATTGCGTCGAAACAAAGAGATAGAGCATAATCCGACCGGAGTGAAACGAGGATCGACAAGATTATGCTCGAAGATTTGCCGATGTCGCGCCAACCGGCTCAGTTGCCCGATTGGGCGAATTCGGCCATCAGGCCGGGAAAGTCCTCCATCGGCGGAAATTTCGGGTAGCTGTGCCGCGCCGGCGTTTCAGCCCAGGGCAGCTTCTCGCTGGTGTAGCTTTCGATGAAAGGACGGAAACCGCCGAAATCATCGAGAAGTGCTGAACGTATGTTGACGAAGGGTCCCATGCCATCGAAACGCGTGAACATCCAGCTCATGCAATGGGGGCAGAAGAAATGCCGCAGATCTCCGTGCAGCCCGCCGATCTCCGGCTCGAGGCCGGAAACCTCGAACGCCTCCAGCGGGTAGAGCGAACTCAGCGAAAACGCGCTCGACGTCATCTTCTGGCACCCGGTGCAATGGCAGGCCATCGTCATCATCGGCCTGCCCTTCACCTTCAGCCTCACCTGCCCGCAGCGGCAGCTGCCTTCCGTAATACCGTCCTTTTCCGACATGGCATTCCTCCCTTTCAACAATGACGATTGGCCAGTCTTCGCGCCCGGTCCCCATCCCGCGCATGATCCCGGCGCCTGATGAAATCGACGGCGCGCGGTCGGGGATCGTGGAGATACTGGTCAGGCCCCAGCATCTTGCGCGCGTTCAACTGTTCGGTGTCGAGCGCGTCGAAATCGACATCCTCGATAACGCTGCTCCAGCCGGGGCTGTGCGCAGACCAGCCCTTGCGGTGATGCGCCAGAAGCCGGTCGCGCAACGAGTAACCGTGAAAATCGAAAGCGATAATGCCGTCTGTCACATACATATGCCCGCCCGCGAAGCCCTCGGCGGGAATGATGCGCTCGGCATAAAAGCCCTGGAGCGGCGGTTTCTGGAGATAGACGCCCGCAAGGATATGGCATGCGCCATAGCCGAAGAAGATGCGGTCAGGCAGCGCCCACCGCCTCACCGGGTCCTTCTTGATTCCGCGCTTGAGGATGTACATACGCGAAGGCTACAGCTTTGTCCGCCGCGGTCAACGGCGGACAAACCGGTTACTTCACGGCCTTCTTCTTCTTGCCGACATTCCTCAACACATGGCTGAAGTCGGAATTGTAAAGGTCGCTGTCGCGGAATTCGACGTGACCGAACACCCTGCCGACCATGATCAGGGCCGTGCGAGTGATCTTCGCCTTGCGCACCTCCTCCGCCATGTCCTTCAGCGTCGTACGGATGAAAAGTTCGTCCGGCCAGGTCGAGCGATAGGCCACGACAACGGGGCAATCCTCGCCGTAATAGGGCACAAGCGTATCGCGGACATGGCCGAGATTGCGGATGGAGAGGTGAATGGCAAGCGTTGCCCGCGACTTGCCGAGGATCTCCAGCGTCTCGAACTCCGGCATGGAGGATGCCTTCATTTCGGTCCGCGTGATAATGATCGTCTGGGCGATCTCGGGCAGGGTCAGCTCTGTCTTGAGCCGTGCGGCGGTCGCGGCAAAGGCGGGAACGCCCGGCACCACGTCGTAGGGAATACCGAGCGCATCGAGCCGCCGCATCTGTTCGGCGATCGCCCCGTAGATCGACGGGTCGCCGGAATGCACCCGCGCCACATCCTCGCCACGCGCATGCGCGGCTTCGATCTCGGCGATGATCTCGTCGAGATGCATCGGCGCCGTGTCCTTGACGATCGCTCCCTCCGGAGCGGCCCTGACGGTTTCCTCCGGCACCAGCGAACCGGCATAGAGACATACCGGGCACCGCTCGATGAGCCTTAGCCCCCGCACGGTTATGAGATCAGGTGCGCCGGGACCGGCACCGATGAAATAGACGGTCATGCTGTCATCCTTGTCAGTATTCGAGGTCTGTGCCGCGGCAAATGAATGAAGATGCGGACCTCACTCGGCCGCACCCTTCATCCCCGTATCCGACTTCCCGGAATAGCCGCGCGGCGTGTAGACCCAGGTCTTGCCGTCGCCCATGGTCACCGTGCGGCTCTCCGACGATCCCACCACCACCACGGTCAGCATGTCGACGTCGTCGACATTGAGTTCGCCGAGCGGAACGGTGCGGACATGTTCGCCGGGCCGGCCGAGATTGGTGGCGAGGATCACCGGCGTGTCGGCCGGGCGGTATTCCAGAAGCTTGTCGCGTGCCCAGGCAAGCTGCGTGCGGCGCTTCATCGATACCGGATTGTAGAAGGCGATGACGAAATCGCCCTCGCCTGCCGCCTTCACGCGCCGCTGGATATGCTCCCAGGGCGTCAGCAGGTCGGAAAGTGAGATGGTGCAGAAATCGTGGCCGAGCGGAGCGCCGATGCGGGCCGCAGCCGCCTGCAGAGCGGAAATGCCGGGCGAGACCTGCACGTCGATCCGGCTTGCGGCATCCGTAATCCCGCCCTTGTCGAAAAGTTCGAACACAAGCGTCGCCATGGCATAGATGCCCGCATCGCCGGAGCAGACCAGCGCCACCGTCCTGCCCTCGCCGGCAAGCTCCATGGCATGCACGACGCGCGCCTCTTCCTTGCCGAGGTCGAAATCATGCCGCGCCTTGCCGCAGGCAAGCGGTCCCAGCAGGTCGAGATAGAGGGAATAGCCGACGAGATCGGTGGAGGCCGCAACCATGGCCGAAACCTCAGGCGAGCGCCACTGGTCGGCCCCCGGGCCGATACCGACCACGTAGAGCGTGCCACGCGCCCGTCCTACAGCATTGGCTTCCACGATACCGCTGGAGCGGGCAATAGCGGCGGTCGCTCCTTTCGACTTGATCTTGGCGAGAACGAGTTCGCTATCTGCACCGGCCGCTGCCAGCGCCGCACCTTCGGCGACACCATGGCACCCGACCTCGGCGAAAACGATATCCGACGGGTTCTTTAACCTCGGGGCCTCTTCCTCCAACCTTGCAGCGCTGAAGAACCGTGCCGGCACGCCGAAATGCGCGGCAACCGCATGGATCGCCCGTTCGTCGGCCTTGAGATCGATAGAGGCCACTGCCGCGAGGCTCTGGCGGGCGAGGCCGCTTTCCTCAAGCGCCTGTTCGGCGAGCGCGATTGCCTCCTCCGTCGAAGCATTGCGCTCGCAACCCATGCCGAGCACCAGGGTTTCAGGATGATAGACCAGTTCGAGCGCGCCTGCCGTCTTCGGCTCGTCGGTAACCGTCAGTGTCACCTTGCCGTCTTCAGAGAAAGGAATGCGCGAGGAGGATAGCCACGACGCACTGCCTTGCAACCGTGCGGAAGCGCCCGCGACAAGCTCGGCCATCACCGCCTTGGCGTTTTCCGGATTGGCAAGCCCATAGCCCGCCGGCGGTTCATCGAGAGCGAGGCCGAATTTCAGGTCGCCCGCCGTGGTGATCGCCGCGCGGCAGTTGAGGCCATCGGCGATCTGCCGCGCCAGATCGTTGCCACCGTGATGACCGCCGAGCAGCGGCACGACGGAAGCGCCGTCCTGCGAGACGGCAACAACCGGCGGCTCGGCATGCTTGTCGGCCAGCAGCGGCGCAAGTATCCGCACCAGCGCTCCACAGGCCATGACGGCGACAATCGGCCGTCCGGTGGCAAACAGTGTCGCGATATGGGTCTTCGTGTCCTCGAACAGGACGTCGGCATCGCTGGTCCGCGCTTCGGCCCCATGCAGCTCGCCGCCGATGGCGAGTGCGATCTTGCGTCCGATATCATGGCCGGCCTGCGACAGGATGACGACGGCAGGTTTCTGGGCAAGGGTCATTGGATCATTCCGTTGCAGCGGCGGTCCGGGCGTTCCAGCCCTCCCCGCCCTTGTAGATAAGGATCATCGAGAAATAAGGCGCGCTTTCCTCCGCCACATCGGCCAGCGGCAGCACGCGCTGTTCGGCAAGGCTGACGCGCTCGACATAGCCTGCACATGACGTCAGTCCCATCGCCTCGATCAAGGCGCGGATGCGGGCGAAATGCCGGCCGACCTTGATGATGGCGACGGCACCCGCCGCCTCGATCCGCGCCCGCATGATCTCGTCGTCGAGCGGACCGGGCACGATGCTGAGCACGTCGTTTCGCGCTGCAATCGGTCGACCGAGTGCCGCCGCCGCCGCCATCATCGAGGAAACCCCCGGCACGATCTCGGTCTCGTAGCGGTCGGACAGCCGTTCGAACAGGTACATGAAGGAGCCGTAGAAGAAGGGATCGCCCTCGCACAGCACCGCCACGTCGGAACCGGCGTCCAGATGACGCGCCAGTGTCTCCGCCGCCCCGTCATAGACCTCCTGCGCCGGGAAACGCTCGACCCGCATCGGCACGATGACGGGCACTTCCAACTGATGCGCGCCGATATAGGGCGCAGCAATCTGCCGGGCAAAACTCGGACCGGTATCCGGCGCGGGATACGCAATGACCGGCGCGCCCGTCAGAATGCGGTGTGCCTTCAGCGTGATGAGTTCCGGATCGCCGGGGCCAAGACCGAGGCCATAGAGTTTGCCGGTCATGCCGTCTCTCCCTTCGTCACCGACCAGATCGTCACCGGCATCAGCGACTTCCATCCGCAATAGCGCCCGACAGGCGCCGCGCGCGCGACCTGCAGTCGGACGAGTTCACCGCCATGGATGCCGCGCAGCTCGGCAAGCCTTGCCTCGCCCTCGATGGTCACCGCATTGGCGACCAGCCGCCCGCCCACCGGCAAGGCCTCCCAGCAAGCCTCGAACAGACCTTCATGGGTAATGCCGCCGCCGATGAAGACGGCATCGGGCGCATCAAGACCGGCAAGGCCCTCCGGCGCCCTCGCCTCGACGATATCGAGATCCGGCAGGCCGAGAGCGTCGGCGTTCTCGCGGATCATCGCGACCCTTTCAGGCTTTTCCTCGATGGCAATGGCCCGCGCGCCGAACCCGATCCGCATCCATTCGAGCGCAATCGAACCACAGCCTGCGCCCACATCCCACAGCAGTCCATGCGGAAAGGGTTGCAGGATGGACAGCGTCACCGCCCGGATTTCCTTCTTTGTCAGCTGCCCGTCATGGCGGAAGGCATCGTCCGGCAAGCCCGCCACAGGCGAAACCAACGGCGAATCCGAAACGCAGTCGATCGCCAGCGTGTTGAACTCCGCGATCTCGGGTTGCGCGCCCAGAAGCTCTGCGGCTGTCATGGCGAACACCCGCTCGCGGTCGCCGCCCATATGCTCCAGCACGGTCAGAACGGAATTGCCGAAGCCGCGCTCCACCATCAGCGCCGCTGCACCCAGCACCGTTTCCGCCCCGGCGGTAAGCGCCAGGATACGGTGCCGGGGCATCAGGTGCCGGTTGAGAGAGGCAAGCGGACGACCATGCAACGAGATCGTCGCCACCGACTGCAGCGGCCAGCCGAGCCGGGCGGCGGCAAGCGAAAAGGCCGAAGGCGATGGCAATACGTACATTTCACTTGCCCGCACATAACGCCGGAGCGTTGCCCCGATGCCGAAATGCATGGGATCGCCGGTGGCGAGAATGGTGACGGACGAGCCGCGCAGCTTCAGCACCTCGCGCAAGGTCTCGCGGAACCCGCCACTCCAGTTGAGAATGCGCTTGAGCGCCGGAAGCGCACTGCCGTCGATCACGGCATCCAGCCGCTCGCCGAGCACCAGCGTTTCCGTCTGCCAGATGATCGATTGCGCTTCCGGCGTCAGGCTTTCGAGGCCGTTGTCTCCGACGCCGATGATGGTCAGCCATGGTTCAGTCATTGGCGTTTCAGTCATTGGCGCCGAGCCCTCCCGCAAGCGCATTGACGGCGGCAGAGGCCATGGCCGAACCGCCCCGCCGGCCGCGAACCGCGATGAACGGCACTCTGCGGCTGTGCTCGATCAGTTCGTCCTTGCTCTCCGCCGCGCCGACAAACCCGACCGGAAGGCCGAGGATCAGCGCCGGCTTCGGCGCTCCCTGATCGATGAGTTCCAGCAGCCGGAAAAGCGCCGTCGGCGCATTGCCGATGGCAACCACAGCCCCGACAAGCCTGTCACCCCAGAGGTCAACCTGCGCAGCGGAACGCGTATTGCCGATTTCAGCCGCCTTCGGCCTCACGCGCTCATCGTTCAGGAGGCAGATCACTTCGTTGTCCCCCGGAAGCAGCCGCCGGATAATGCCGTGGCGAACCATTTCGACATCGCAGAGAACCGGCGCGCCGGCGGCCAGCGCCGCAGCCCCCGCGTCGAATGCCCCGTCCGAAAACGCGATATCGCCGGCAAGGTCCGTCATTCCACAGGCATGGATCAGGCGGATCGCCAGCTTCTCCATCCCACCGGAAAAGCGCGACAAATCCGCTTCCCGGCGGATCGTCTCGAAGGACTGCCGATAGATCTCTGCCGGATCGCGGATGTAGTCGAACGAGGCGCTCAGCGGATACTCCTCTCTGGATTGGAAGCCATCACTTCTTCTTCATCGAATTGGGCCCGAGCGGATGGTCCGCATGCGGGTAAGGCGCGTGGTGATGACCGTGATGCCCGTGGTCGTGCGAGTGACCATACCCGTGGTCATGTCCGTGATCGTGATCATGGTCATGATCGTGGCCATGATGTCCATGGTGGTGATCGTGGTCATGATCGTGATGGCCGCAGCCGCAGTTCGGGCCGTGTTCGTGAGCCGCCGGCTTGCCGCTGGAGGGAGCGTTCATAACGGCTTCCAGCCCAGCATCGGGTGCGGCATTCAGGAGGTGGCCGTATTTGCCGCCGAGCGTGGTGGAGGCGCCATAGTCGAAGGCAGGCGCCAGATCGTTCGGCTCCGCATGGCTGTGCACCGGCGTCCACGGCAAGCCGTGTTCCTTGCAGAATTCCGGATCGCGACAGGACGCATCGCAATCGCCGCCGCATGGACAGTCTTCGAGACCTCCGCCGATGCCCTCGACATGGTGGTGATGGCTTTCCTGCGGCTGGCCGAGATCCGCCTCGAAGCCGAGAACCTGCTCCCGATACTTGCACATCTGGCAGTTCATCAGCGCGGCACCCTCGAGGATTTCCCCGACGCGATCCTGAAAGGCGTCCAGCACCAGCGGATGGTCGTTGAGATAGCTCGCCTTGACGAACTGGATCTCCGGATGCCGCTCGGCAACGACATCGGTATAGCTGTAGATGCGCTTCACCAGCACACCGGTGAACAGGAAATACGGGAAGACGATGATGCGCTTGTAGCCGAGCCGGGCAGCATGCTCGAGGCCCGGCTCGACCAGCGGGAAGGTCACGCCGGAATAGCAGGTTTCGCCCCAGCCGAAGCCCATGCCTTCCCAGAGCATGCGCATGACCTTGGTGGCGTTGGAATTGGCATCGGGATCGGACGAGCCGCGCCCCACCACCATCAGCAGCGTCTCGTGCTTGTCGACGAAACCGAGCGTCGCGTTCGCCTCGTCAACGGCCTCCTGGATACGGTCCCCGGCAGCGCGGGTCATCTTCAGGTCGATCCCGAGTTCCCGCCCGTAGGTGATGACCATACCGGGGTTCTGCGCCTGATAGGTGTTGAGCACCGAGGGAATGTCGTTCTTGGCGTGTCCCGCAGCAAACAGCATGCCGGGAACAGCCAGAACCCGCGTCACGCCTTCGGCACGGAGCTTGTCGAGGCCGGCTGAAATCACCGGATTGCAGAATTCGAGATAGCCGTATTCCACCGGCAGGTCGGGATTGCGCTCGCGCAACGCTTCCGCGATCACCGCGAATTCGCGCGCTGCGTTCTGGTTGCGGCTACCGTGTCCGCAAACCATGATTCCGAGTTTTTCAGCCATGAGCCAAGGCCTCCATGCTTCGTTGCCGTTTATGTACGAAGCGCCGGAACCGCATGTTGCGGCTCTCTGGCCTTGGGGACAGCTCCGGAATTGGCCCCCTGATTGGGTCGGCCGCACCGGACTATTTCCAGCCTGTCGAACAGGCGCCGTCGCACATGAGACAGAGCTTTATCGAAGGCGACATGACCGGTCAAACCCGTTTGCGCCGGATTGTGTGGAGGATGCGCCGAAGGTCTCAGATGCGACCGGCATTCGCCCCGCAACGTGTTGCCCCGACTGGCGGTTTGGTGCATGACAGGACCTCCCGCCGCAGCCGAAACTACACAGGATCATCGTGATCGATCTCGCACTCCAGAGCCTGGTGCTTCTCTTTCTCGCAGCCTTCATCGCCGGCTTCATCGATTCGATAGCCGGCGGCGGCGGTCTGATCACTATTCCTGCCATGCTGATCGCGGGCATTCCGCCACTTGAAACGCTTGGAACCAACAAGTTGCAATCGATGTTCGGGGCCGGTTCAGCGACCATTGCCTATGCGCGACGCGGCCATGTCGACCTGAAGAGCCAGTTGCCGATGGCGGCGATGGCGGTATTCGGCGGAGCTGTCGGCGCAGTGATCGCGACGGTCGTTCCCGGCGACTTGCTGCGCGTGATCATGCCCTTCCTGCTGATCGCGATCGCACTTTATTTCGCGCTGAAGCCCAACCTGCACGACGAGGACCGCCACCAGCGCATGACGCCCTTCGTCTTCGGCCTGACCTTCGTGCCGCTGATCGGCCTGTATGACGGCGTGTTCGGCCCGGGCACCGGCTCCTTCTTCATGCTGGCCTTCGTCTCGCTTGCCGGTTTTGGCGTGCTCAAGGCCACCGCCCACACTAAACTTCTCAATCTTGGCTCCAATGTCGGCGCCTTCGTGGTTTTCATGGCAAGCGGTGTGGTTCTCTGGAAGGTCGGGCTGCTAATGGGCTTTGGCCAGTTCCTGGGTGCGCAGGCAGGGTCACGGCTCGCCATGCGCATCGGCGCAAGGCTGATCAAGCCGCTCCTGATCGTCACCTGCGTCGCGCTAGCATCGAAACTGCTGATGGATCCGACCAACCCGGTTCGCCTATGGGTGGGGTTCTGAGGCCCCGGACAAAGGCTTGGCCTCCAGCGGGATGCGGTCGGCAACACCGGTTCGCAACGACAGGAATTCCCATACGGCCACGATCAGAAGAATTGCGGTTGCGGAAAACTGCAGTGCGAAAGGCGGCAGGCTGGAGACGATCCCCAAGCCGACGATAGCTATCGCCCCGGCGCAATGGGAACTCGGCAGCCCGCGCCCCGCAAGAAACTTGAGCCCACCCGTACCGGTCAGGAAAAGCGCCGGCCCGCCGGCAATCGTTACTGTTTCCCGCAACCCTGCCGGATCGAACGCCTGCGAGAGGCTGAAATCCTCACCGACGGCGGTCATGACGATGCCCATCACGATTGGCAGATGGCCGTAGACGAACAGTACCTCCGCAATCAGTTGCGGGTTGCGAGTATTTTCCGCCTTTCTTGCCATCCTCTTCTGGCCATCGTGAAAATAGAGCCACCACATCAGCACCGTGCTTGCGAAAGCGCAGCAGAAAACGAGAAAAGTCAGCGGAGTCTGCATGTGCTCGACGGCGGTCTTGCCCGTCGTCAGGATCGTCTCGCCCAGGCAGATGATGACGAACAACGCGGTACGCTCGGCAAAATGCTCGCCTGAGACCCGGAGTGTTTCGCCGTTCGCGCCGCGCATGAGGCCGGGCAGATAATAGTTAAACGTCGGGGCCGCATATTCGATCAGGATCGCGACGCTCCAGAGCGCTATTCTGGATGAGGGCTCGACCAGCGCTCCGCTCAGCCACAACCAGGCAGAGAAGGTAAGCCAGATCGTCATTCTGAGAAACGTCAGAAAAGCAGGCCGGTCGGCATTGCGATGGGCAAACAGGGAAAAAAGCGACCGGCCGATCTGCATGGCGGCATAGACGGAAGCGAACAGCAACCCTTTGTCATGGAAGGCTTCCGGCAGTGCGATCGAAAGCAGTATCCCGCAAAACATCAGCGCAAAGAGCAGGAGCCGCACCTCGGCTTTCCGGGTGTCGAGAAGATTGGTGAGCAGCGTCGTCTGTATCCACACCCACCACAGCGCGAGCAGCAATATCGCGGCTTCCACGATGGATGTCATACCGAAATCCTCGGCAAATGTGTGCGACATCTGGATCAGCGCGAACACGAATACGAGGTCGAAGAACAGCTCGGGAAACCCGGCCTTTTCCCGATCCCTGCGCAAAAGACCGCCTTCCCCGCTCGCTCTCCCGTCACCGGAAGTGTCGTGTTCAGACGCGGCCCTGTCCAATGTCATCTCTGCTCACTCACGCCATCTTTCCAGTGGTTGAAAAACGGCAGAGGTCGGGAATGGTTCCCCTTCAAGACATTCTCGGCAAAACGCCGAGAAGGCCGGAAAACTAGAAAACCGCCACCATGACGGCGCCCGCCCCGATCATCGCAACACCGGCCCAGGCGCCAAGGCTCAGTTTTTCGCCGAGGAAGATCGCGGCAAATATCGCCACCATCACGATCGACAACTTGTCGATCGGCGCGACGCGGGCGGCATCACCAATCTTCAGCGCCCGGTAATAGGCAATCCACGAGCCACCGGTCGCAATGCCGGAAAGACCGAGAAACACCCAGGTCTTTGCAGAAATGCTCGATGGCGACTGCCACTGGCCGGTGGCGGTCACGATGCCGATCAGGACGAGAAAGATCACAACCGTGCGGATCAGCGTCGCGAGATCCGAATTGACGCCTGCTACGCCGACCTTGCCGAAGATCGCCGTCAGCGCCGCAAAGACCGCCGACAGAAATGCCCAGAAGGCCCAGCTCTGGCTCATCAGAATTCCACCCCGATCTGCGCCTTGATGCCGGAGCGGAAGGGATGTTTGACCAGTTCCATCTCGGTCACGAGGTCGGCGATCTCGATCAGTTCATCCTTGGCGTTGCGGCCGGTCAGCACGACATGGGTCATCTCCGGCTTCTCGGTCTTCAGGAACTCCACAACCTCGGCGATATCGATGTAGTCGTAGCGGATGGCGATGTTGATCTCGTCCAGCAGCACCATGGAATAGGAGGGATCGCGGATCAGTTCCTTGGCCTTTTCCCAGGCGGCTTGCGCCATGGCGATGTCGCGCGCCTTATCCTGCGTTTCCCAGGTGAAACCCTCGCCCATGGTATGGAATTCGCACAGATCGCTGAAATGCCTGAGGATCAGGTCACGCTCGCCGGTCGACATCGCCCCCTTGATGAACTGCACCACCGCACATTTCTTTCCATGCGCGATATGGCGGAAGATCATGCCGAAGGCGGCCGACGACTTGCCCTTGCCCTTGCCGGTATGGACGATGACGAGGCCCTTCTCGCCCGTCTTGGTGGCCATGATCTTCTCACGCGCCGCCTTCTTCTTCGCCATCTTCTCCGCGTGGCGGGCGAGATCCGCGGGCGACGAACCCTCAACTTCCTCGGTCATGGTTCCTGTACTCCATTCATCGTTTCGGCTCCGCGCTTGGAGAGCCGGGAAAGATCGAACATCGCCGAATTGCTCTTCGGCGTCCACAACCTGCGATCGATCGCCTCGATCAATCGTTCGGCCAGTTCCCTGAGTGCCGGCGCATTCTTCTCGGCCATGAAGTCGCGGACACGTTCATCCAGAACGAAGGCCTGATAGACCGCCTCGAAATGGTGGTCGCGCACGGCACCCGTCGTCGCAGCGAAGGCGAACATGTAATCGACCGTCGCGGTGATCTCGAAGGCACCCTTGTAGCCGTGCCGCATCACGCCCTCGATCCACTTCGGATTGACGACGCGGGCGCGCACCACGCGGGCGATCTCTTCCTCAAGGCTGCGGATCACCGGCTTTTCCGGTCGCGAATGATCGTTGTGATAGACGGTCGGACGATTGCCTGCGACATGCTCGATCGCCGCCGTCATGCCGCCTTCGAACTGGTAATAGTCGTCGCTGTCCAGAAGGTCGTGTTCGCGGTTGTCCTGGTTCTGCACCACCGCCTGCACCCGGCGAAGCCGCTCCTCGAACAGGCCACGCTCCGCCTTGCCCTCGACATCCGCCCCGTAGGCATAGCCGCCCCAGACCAGATAGGCCTCGGCCAGATCGCCCCGCCGTTCCCAGCCCTTCTCGTCGATCAGCGCCTGTAGGCCCGCTCCGTAAGCACCGGGCTTCGAACCGAACACCCGGTAGCCCGCGCGGCGCGCAGCCGCTTTGTAATCCAGTCCTTCGGCAAGGAACTGCGCCATCTCGGCCTTCACTCGCGCCGCAATCGGATTGTCACCCTCATCCTCGTCAAGCGCGGCCACCGCCCGGACAGCCTTGTCGAACAGGGCGATCTGCTCGGGGAAAGCATCGCGGAAGAATCCGGAAATCCGAAGCGTCACGTCGACACGCGGCCGGCCGAGCACCGCCTGCGGGATGATCTCGTAGCCGGTGACGCGCCGCGAGGCCATGTCCCACAGCGGCTTCACGCCGATCAGCGCAAGCGCCTGCGCGATATCGTCTCCGCCGGTGCGCATGTTGGACGTTCCCCAGGCCGTCAGCCCGAAGGAAGTGGGCCATTCGCCATGGTCCTGCACATAACGCGCAATCAGCAGTTCCGCCGACTTCTTGCCAAGCTCATAGGCCGCAGGGGTCGGAACCGCGCGGCTGTCGACTGAATAGAAATTGCGTCCCGTCGGCAGCACATCCGGCCGGCCGCGCGTCGGCGCACCGGACGGGCCGGGCGGCACGAAGCGTCCATCGAGCCCGGTCAACAGTCCCTCGATCTCGGCCCTGCCCGACTTGACCACGGCAGGCTGCAGCCGGTTTTGAATTTCGTCGAGTACCACACGCGTCCGCGACCATTCCGGCGGGCACTCTACCTCGCCCCCTACCAACTTCGCCGCCAGCAGTTCTATGCGCTCGACCGTGTCGCCCCTGGTTCGCCACGGCTGGTCGGTGAGATCCGCCAGAATATCAGGTTTCGACCCCGTCCATGGATCCGACATCACGCAGTCGAGAGGGTCGAATTTATCGACCCGGAAAAGAAACTCCCCCTCTGGCCTGCCGGCCATCTCCCCCACAAGGGGGGAGAATATCCGCGGCTGCCCTTGGGCGTGCACGGGGTCCTCGAACGCAAGAGGAAGTCCCTCCCCCTTGTGGGGAGGGGTTGGGGAGGGGTTTTGTCTTTCAAACGCATCCCTCGCAATCGCCCGCTGCAAACTCTGGTCACCACCCTCGCCCAGCCCGCGCGGCACCCGCGCCAGCGCCACGGTAAGGTCGGTGAGCAACCGTCCCTCCGGCGCGAGGCCGAAGATGTGCAGCCCGTCGCGGATCTGCATTTCCTTGAGGTCGCAGAGATAGGCGTCGAGCTTTTCGAGCGCGGCCTCCTCGGCCTCGCCCTTCGCAATGCCGGCGTCCTGATCGAGCCCGATATCGGCGACGAGATCGAGGATCTGTTTCTTCAGGAGCTTCAACCGTCGCGGATCGCCGCCCGAGGCCTCGTAATACTCATCGACCAAAGCCTCCAGGTCCTTGAGCGGCCCGTAGCTTTCGGCCCGCGTCAGGGGCGGCGTCAGATGGTCGATGATGACGGCCGAGGTCCGCCGCTTGGCCTGCGTTCCCTCGCCGGGATCGTTGACGATGAACGGATAGAGATGCGGGAGGGGGCCGAAAACCGCCTCGGGATAGCAGTTTTCCGAAAGCGCCAGAGCCTTGCCCGGCAGCCATTCGAGATTGCCGTGCTTGCCCATGTGGACGACGGCATGCGCATCGAACGCTCCGCGCAGATAGGCATAGAAGGCGAGATAGCCGTGCGGCGGCACGAGATCGGGAGAGTGATAGGTTTCCTTCGGATCGATATTATAGCCGCGCGCCGGCTGGATACCGATAAGCACGTTTCCGAAGCGGGACAGCGGCAGCGCGAAACGCCCGTCGAGGAAGAACGGATCGGCCTCCGGCCCACCCCAGCGCGCCGTCACCTCATCCCGAACCTTTACCGGAAGACTTTCGAAGAAACGAATGTAATCATTTACTGATATGGTCTCGCGGATTTCCCGTCCGTCGCTTGCCGCATTGGTCGGCCCCGCCATCAGATGCGCCATCAGCGCATCGCCATCGGTTGGCAGACTGCCCACCTCGTATCCGGCCACATCCATCGCTTTCAGCACTTCCATGGTGCCGGCCGGCGTATCGAGCCCGACGCCATTGCCAAGCCTTCCATCCCGGTTCGGATAGTTCGCCATCACGATCGCCACGCGCCGGTATGCGGCTGCGGTGTTGCGCAACCGCGCCCAGCTGGCGGCAAGCTTCGCGACGAAGGCAGCACGACCGGTATCCGGCTCATGGGTGACGATATTGGTTTCGACGCGGGCATCGAAACGCGCCGCAGCCTTGAACGAGACGGCCCGCGTCATCACCCGGCCGTCGACCTCCGGCAACGCCACGCTCATGGCGAGATCGCGCGCCGAAAGCCCCTGCGAGGATTGCTCCCACGCCTCGCGCGCCGAACTGGAAAACAGCGTCTGCAGAACCACCGCGCCCGTCTCATCCAGCACGGTGGATGCGCGCTCGCTGCCCGGCGCCGAGACTGCAAAGCCCGTGGCATTCAACACGACGGCCGGTGGCGCCTCGGCAAAGATGTGCCGCAGCGTCTCGACCGAAACCGGATCCTTGAGGCTGGACACGAAGACCGGCAGCGCCGCCAATCCTGCGGCCCGCAACGCATCGATCATCGCCTCGACCGGACGCGTTTCTCCGCTCTGGACGAGCGCGCGGTAAATGCAGATGGCGGCGATGGGCTGTTCTCCAGGATGTGAGACCGCATGGGAGATAACAGCGGGAGCCTGCCCCTCATCCGCCCTTCGGGCAACTTCTCCCCGCAAGCGGGGCGAAGGAGGCAGCGACGGCTCCGATTGTCCCTTCTCCCCGTTAAACGGGGAGAAGGTGCCGGCAGACGGATGAGGGACGGCATTCGCAGCCTCGCGCCATTCCTCGACCCCGATCACACCCCTGCGTGGCCACCATATCCCGGCCTTCAGCAAGGGCGCGGCCGGCTGTGGCCTCTCGCCAAAGCCGATGAGAGACATGGCGTAATCGACAAAGGCGGACGCATTCGTAGCCCCGCCCTCAACCAGATAGGACCAGAGCGCATCGAGATCGTCCGCCGCAATGGTCGAGAAGACCGAAAGCCCCGCATCCGGCTTGTCATCGCCCGGGAGAACGGCGATTGCAGCTCTCGACCGACGAGCGCAGGCGTTGAGCGCCTCCAGCGCGTAGTGAAAATAGCTCGCGCCCCCAAGCGCCCGTATGACGATCAGCTTCGCATGCCGCGCGGTACGCTCGACATAGGTATCGACCGACATCGGATGCTTGAGCTGCATCAGGCTGGCCAGCCGCACGCTCGGACCGCCCGTCCGCGCGGCCACGGCGGTCGCGATTGAGGCAAGCTCGGTATCGGCGGCAGAAAGGAAGAGGATATCGCCCGGCGTCTGGCCGAGGTCTATCGCCTCCTCGCCATCGCTGATCGAACCTTTCTGGGCTAGCAGGAGATGCATCGGTATTGTCCTACAAGGGCAGCGTCATCGGCACCGAGGCCTTACGAAGCCGCCTTGTCGACGGCCCCCACTACGGCCGCATAATCCCATTCGTGCAGGCCGATGACCACGAGACGGGTTTCGCGTTTCTCGCCAGCCGCCCAGGGACGGTCGAAATAGGTGTCCACCCGCGAGCCGACGGCCTGAATGACGAGGCGCATCGGCTTGCCGGGTACGTCGATGAAGCCCTTGAGGCGCAACACGTCATGGGTTGCGATCACATCCTTCAGCCGCTCGACGAAACCTGCCGGATCGGCAATCGGCGGAAGCTTCATCACGAAGCTCTCAAATTCGTCGTGGTCGTGATGATGGTCATGGGCCTCGCCACTCGCATGCAGCGCCTCATGTTCCAGTTCGTGATGAGACTTGCGGTTCTCGATGTCGCCTTCGGTGCCTGCGCCGAGACCGAGCAGGACGATAGCCGGCACATCGCCGTTCTTCGCCTCTATCAGGGTCGGCTTGCGCGCGATCCGCTCGGCCACTTCCGCCCTGACACGGGCCACGCCCTCGCCGTCGAGAAGGTCAGTCTTGTTAAGCACGATCAGGTCGGCGCAGGTGAGCTGATCCTCGAACAGTTCCTCGATGGGGCTGTCATGGTCGAGGCTATCATCGGCCTCGCGCATGGCGTCCACGCGGTCGTGATCGTCAGCGAAACGGCCGGCGGCGACCGCCGCGCTGTCGACTACCGTCACCACGCCGTCCACGGTGACCCGCGTGCGGATATCCGGCCAGTTGAAGGCGGCGACCAGCGGCTGCGGCAGGGCAAGGCCAGAGGTTTCGATGACGATGTGGTCGGGCTTAACGTCCCGTTCGAGAAGCTTCTGCATGGTCGGCACGAAGTCGTCGGCGACCGTGCAGCAGATGCAGCCATTGGTCAGCTCGATGATATCGTCCTCGGTGCAGTTTTCCGCACCGCAGCCCTTCAGCACATCGCCATCGACGCCGAGATCTCCGAATTCGTTGATGATCAGCGCGATCTTCTTGCCGCCTGCATTCATCAGCATGTTGCGGATGATGGTGGTCTTGCCGGCGCCAAGAAAGCCGGTGATGACGGTCGCGGGGATCTTTTCCTGCAGCATGGTTCAACCCTTCATTTTCAGCGGCAGTCCGGCCGCGATAAAATAGACTTCGGCCGCATGTTGCGCGACCAGTTGGTGAAGACGGCCGGCATGATCGCGAAATTCGCGCGCCATGCGGTTTTCCGGCACGATGCCGAGACCGACTTCATTGGAAACGAGAATGAGACGCGAAGAGAGGCCGGCAACGGTCTCGACGAGTTCCGCCGAACGCGCGGCCACATCCTCTTCCGCCATCATCAGATTGGTGACCCAGAGCGTCAGGCAGTCGACCAGCACGATGCGATCGGGACCGTCGATCCGGCGCAGCAGGCCGGCGATATCGACGGGTTCTTCATGGGTCTTCCAGCCGTCGCCACGGTCGGCGCGGTGTTTGGCGATCCGCTCGCGCATCTCGTCGTCATAGGCCCGGCCTGTCGCGATATAGTGCCGATCGAGGCCCGAGCCGGTGGCCAGCCCTTCGGCAAAACGGGATTTGCCGGACCGTGCGCCACCAAGCACAAGGATCGAGAAGCCTTCCACAGTCATCGCGTGGGACCGGAGAAAGCGGACGGAAGCATGGCAAACCGGTCAGGCTGCCCTGCATCAATCGTCTTGAGAAATTGCAGCATATCGGCCAAATCCCGAGACGCTGATCCCAGGAGCATGATGCAATGCGCCGATGCGCGGGATCTGGAGACCCCGCTTCTGGATGACGTCGCCACGACAACCTCCGTGCTGGCAACAAGGGGTATCCTCCCCTGTGAAGGTGTGGGCCAATGCCCGGCACGGTTGGCAGGTCTCCTGGCTCGCGGGTCGTGGCGCTCGACGCGCCAGCGGATATTCCTCACCTTCCCGAGGGTCGATGCTGCGCGAAAGGGGGACGATTCGTAGATGATAGAGGCGTCCGCCCTGGCTGATCGCACAGCCCCTCAGTGGCTTTTCCGGCCCCGCCTTTCTTCCGGATCTGTTGCACCATGCAACCGTCATCCATCGAAAAGTGGCACCGGACGGAATACCCTCGCCGCTCTACAGTCGCGGGGTCGGCTGCGATTGACGGTCCCGGTCTGGGTCACCGCTGTCGCATTCCCTTTTGCTTTTCAATCCACCGGCAGGCGGACATGAAAACCATCCGTATTCCATGTGATTAGGCCCGCAACCGGCCAAAGTCAATTACACGCCGGTCACGACAAGACAACGTGACCGGCAGACGAGAACGCGGCGCTGCATAAGGGCCCTGAGGCTCAATTGCCAAGCCTGATCGTCCCGCTGGCACCATCCTCGGGATTGATCCTCGTTGCGGCAGGATTGGGAACGACGACCGGGGCAACGGGCACCTCCGGCACCACGGGCTCCGGCGGATCGCTGACGAACTTGGTCATCATCGTGCGCGGCGGACGCACGACCTTGCGCAGCGACGGATTGACCAGCGAGAAGGCAAAACGGATGCGGGCGGAAATCTCCTCGGCGAGGCTTTCCTCCGCCATGCCGGGTGCATCGGTCGTCCCGCTGACGTTGAACGTGCCCTCAGCCACCGGCTCGCCTGTTTCCAGAGAAACGGCCGTCGTGGTGAAGCGTGCGTTGGGAATACCGCGACGGGCGCCGAAGCCTGTTCCGATCTCCTCGATCCGGATCAGCATCGCCACACGCTGGGCGCCGGCAGGCGGCCTCGTCGAGGCGACGGCCGCGGAAACGCGACGGTCGACCCCTCGGATGACACCGAGCGGCACGCCGGCATCCGCCATCACAGTCACTTCCCGCACGTAATACACAAGCGGTCTTGTGATCGGTCGTCCCTGAAAAATGCTGCAGGATGCCAGCGCCGCCAGAAGCAGCAGCGCAAAGCTGAACCTGAAGATCCGTGCAAGCATGTGAAACGTCCCGGCCGATGATTCCCTGTCATCGTCAGGATTTCACTTTTATGGTTAGCGGTCAGTTAACTTGCCTGCCGGAGAGCGGCAAACAGCGCCGTTGCGGCAACCATTTCCTCAAACCGCTTCTCGCGACGCGCCTGCGCTTCGGCATCAGTGCCCCAATGCTCGTCCGTCCAGTCCTCGTCGAGATGGGCGAGCGACCAGACCTCGTCACGACCGAGCTGTCCATGGGCGAAGGCAAGCGCCAGAAGCGCCGAACCGGTCAACGTGGTGACGACATGCAGGCAGGCGAGATCGATCGGGCTGGCAAAGGGGCGCAATGCCGCCGAATAGGCGGACACGGCCTCTTCCGGCTGTTCCTGATGGATGATGCCTTCGGCAAGAATGAAGCGGGCGCCATGTACCGAAACCGCCCAGTCGATCACCGGATCCCAGCGCTGCGACTGGCGGGCGACGAGTTCCTGCGGTCCATCAGCGCGGTAGCACAGCATGTCGGTGCCGCTGAAGCGGACGATATCGGCAAAGACCTCTTCTTCCTGCCCGGAAATCGCATCGATCGCGGTATTGGCAAGCCGGGTCGCCGGCATCGTCGCCGGATCGATCTCCTGCGCCTGCGCCCGCCACTCGTCCGCCACCAGCTCGGCGGCGGCCTGCGTCGGCAGGCGAAGCACGTTCTTGCCCGGGGTCTTCACCGTGCGGCCATCCAGGCGAACGGCGAAACCGCCCTCCTCCGGCTCCACGGAAACCGCCTCATAGAACCGCCTGGCCAGCGGCCGCTTCATCTGGATCTGGGCCCGGCGCACCGGATCGGCATCGCTGAGTTCGGGTCCGAGGTCGCTCAGAATATCGCGCATGGTCAATTATCCCTGATGGATGTAGCTCAGGATGGTCTCGGGCCGGTCGACCACCGCATCCGCTCCCGCCTTCCACAAATCATCGACAGAGGCATAGCCCCAGGAGACGCCGATGGCGGTAGCGCCTGCGGCCTTCGCCATCTGCATGTCGTAGATGGCGTCGCCGATGACGACCGTATCCGACGGCGCGATCCCCGCCTCGCGGCAACACTCGCTGACCATGGCCGGGTTCGGCTTGGACGGGCAATCGTCCGCCGTGCGGGTGACGAAGAAATGAGGCGTGTAACCATGTGTTTCAAGAACGAGATCGAGACCACGCCGCGATTTACCCGTTACCCCGCCGATCAGAACGTCTTCGCGCGCGACGAGCTTTTCGATGAGTGGCGCGATTCCGTCGAACAAAGGTTCACGAAAATCGAGATCTTTCCTGACGATGGTGAAAAGGCTCCTGTAGTGAGCCGCCATCTGCACCGCCTCGTCGTCGACATGCGGTTTGCCCTGAAGACGCGCAATCGCGATATCGAGCGTCAGGCCGATGATGCTCTTGGTCGCCTCGAACGTCGGAGCGGGATGCGAAAACGCCTCGAATGTACGCCGCATTGTCTCGTAGATCAGGCCTGCGCTGTCCACCAGCGTTCCATCGAAATCGAAAAGTACCAGCTTCATTCCATACCCCTCACGCGTCTTCATCCTTGTCGCCGTCTTCCTGATTGAAGCCGAGCAGGTTCCAGCTCTGCACCATGTGCGGCGACAGGGGTGCGGTCACCTTCAGCCGCCCGCCGGACGGATGCGGAATGTCGATATGGCGGGCATGCAGATGCAGCCGCTTCTGGATACCGCCCGGAAAGTCCCAGTTCGGATCGTCGATGAAATATTTGGGGTCCCCTATGATCGGATGGCCGATATGGAGCGCATGCACGCGCAACTGATGGGTACGGCCGGTATAGGGCTCCATCTCGAGCCATGCGAGATTCTGCGCGGCGGTGTCGATCACACGGTAGTAGGAAACGGCGTGGTCGGCCCCGTCCTCGCCATGCTTGGCGACCCGCATGCGGTCGCCTTCGTCGGTCTGGTCCTTGACCAGCCATGTCGAGATCTTGTCTTCGTGCTTGCGTGGCACGCCCTTGACCAGCGCCCAATAGGTCTTGTGCGTGTCTCGCTCGCGGAATGCCGCCGTAAGCTTCTGGGCGGCGCCGCGGGTGCGTGCAACCACCAGCACGCCAGAGGTATCACGGTCGAGGCGATGCACCAGCCGCGGCTTCTCGCCTTTCTTGTTGGTCCATGCTTCCAGCATCTTGTCGATATGGCGGGTGAGCCCCGAACCGCCTTGCACGGCGAGACCTGCCGGCTTGTTGAGAACGAACACCTTGTCGTCCTCGTGCAGCAGCATGCGCGACAGCAGCGCGCCGTCGTCGGAATGCTTGAGGTCATGCGACCCGATCGGCCCGGCCTTCACCTTGAGGTCGACGTCGAGGGGCGGAATGCGCACCACCTGCCCCGGCTGCACGCGGCTGTCGGTCTTCACGCGACCGCCATCGACCCGGACCTGTCCGGAGCGCAGCAGCTTCTGCAGGGCGCCGAAGCCGAGGCCCGGAAAATGCACCTTGAACCAGCGGTCGATCCGCATGCCCGCCTCATCGGCGTCCACGGTAATGTGTTCGATGCCTGCCATTAAATTGTCTTCCGGTGGTTCTGGCGTCTGATACGCAACTATCGTTCTCGAAAGCGCTTTAGAGCATTTCGATTGAAGATGGAAACAGGAAAACCGGTTGCGGCTCCCCTCAGAGCACCGAGCGCATCAGCAGCATGCCAGCGACCGTCGCGGCAATGGACACGACGATGGAACTGGCGAGGTAGACGACCGAGCTGAAGGCAGCTCCCCGCTCGAAGAGCGACACCGCATCCAGCGCGAAGGCCGAGAACGTCGTGAACCCGCCGAGAAAACCGGTAATCAGCAGCAGCCGGAGGTCCGCCGAGGCTCCGAAACGCGCGACGATCAATTCCGCCAGCACGCCGATACCGAAACAGCCGACGACATTGACCGTCAGTGTCCCCCACGGGAAAGAGGACCCGAGCAGCCGCAAGGCTCCAAGCCCCACGAGATAACGACAAACGGAACCGACGGCCCCACCGGCCGCTACAAGCAGGATTTGCATCATGCCATTGTCCTAGCGCCCGGTCGCGCCTGCGTCCAGTCCCTCGACGGTCGGTCTCTCAGGCTTTGGCAGCCGTCAGAAACTCGCCGGTAAAGTTCTGAAGTGCGGCCCAGTCCGTGAACTCGTGGACCTGCTTCGTATCGGTCGGCGCTCCCTCCCGTTCCGCCAGACGTTTGGCCATCCAGCGCTTGAAGAAATCGTATTCGGTGTAACGCAATGCCCCCGCCGCATGATGCACCATGCCGGGAACCCAACCGGTCTCAGCCATCAGCGCGTCCGGGAAATGCATCGCCTCTTCGCGTTCGTCGGCATATTCGCTGCGAATGAACAGCGAGACCGATACGAAGGCGCTCGGAACACTCTTCAGCCAGTCCCTTTCCCGCTGGACGAAATCGATGAAGGGCACAGGGTATCGCCCCGCATGGATGGGAGCGCAAAGAATGGCGGCCTGCGGGTGATCGACGCCAAATTCGGCACCCGTCACCACATTGAACAGCACGGCCCGATCCCCGCCCTTTTCGATCTGCGCGGCAATGGTTTCGGCAATCTTGCGCGACTGTCCCTCGATGCTGACGTAGCCGACCAGGATAATCATGTTTCAGTCCCTCCCTTTGAAACACACCCGACAATGAGAAATCCGTATAAGGAAATTTCGTCAACCAAAATGATTACACCCAAATCCTGTTTCTGTCGGAAAATGACATATTGCCGCACATTTGCAAGTGCGGACTAAGAAGCGCGGCATCGGGTCGCTGACCGACCGGAACAAGGTCTAAATACCGGAAAACGGGCGATATTTTCCCGTCGCGCCGCATGCCTTGCGATGTACACGATAGATATGGAGCGGATGACAAGGTTTCCGACAGAACACGTACTTAAGCTTTTAATAAAATTGCACCACTCAGATTAAAGATGCGCCCACGAGAACACGATATTATTCGCTAATAGACGTATCTTGGTGATGAGTATGACACAAGTTGTTACGGTTTCGGCGAATACCGCCGCATATGCGATGGAGCCCATCAAGCCGCCGCAAAGGGTTTCGCGCAGCACCTATGTTGAAGAATATGCACGCGACGTGACTGAACGGGCGGAAGACAGCAACGATTTCCGCCTGCGTGCGCTCGCAAACATCGTTCAGCCGCCAGCGCTGTCACTTTTTTTCCTCTCCGCTGGTCAGCGGCGGATCGAACAGGCAACGCTTGAGGAAACCATCGAGGCATATAAAAACTCGACATCCTGAGGGAAAGAACCTGGAACCGGAGTTCCGATATGAAAAGGCCGCGCCGGTTGAGAGCGCGGCCTTTCCTGTTATTGGCGCTAGACCTTACTTACCCTTGGCCGGACCGACCGGCAGCACGATCTCGACCGGGCCTGCCTTCTCGAACGTCAGCTTCACCGGAACGCTGCCACCCTCGACGAAGGGCTGCTTGACCTCGAAGAACATCATGTGCAGACCGCCGGGCTTCAGTTCGACGGTCTGGCCGGCCGGAACCGGAATGCCGTCGTTCAACTGGCGCATCTTCATCACGTCGTTGACCATCGCCATTTCATGCAGTTCCACGCGGCCGGCGGCCGGCGATTCCGCGGAAACCAGCCGGTCATCAGAGGAACCACCGTTCTTGATGGTGACAAAACCGCCGCCAACGGGCTGGCCGGGCAGCATGGCCTTGGTGAAACCCGCCGAAAGCTCGATATCGCCGACTTCTGCGGCTTCCATCGTGCCGGGGTTGGCCCCGGCCATGCCGGAACCGTCCATAGCCCCGTGGCCCTGCATATCGTGGCCCTGCATGCCATGGCCGGCCATGCCGGGCATGGCGTCGTCACCGGCGGCGATCCTGATAACCGGAGCGGGGTTCTTCAAGGAATGCGGATCAACGCCGGGGGCAGCAATTTCGTCCCAGGCAACCTTTCCGTCCGTGCCGCAAAGCTGCACCGTCTTGAAGGCAAGACTTCCGCCGGCCTCGATGCCGCTCACCTTACCGCGGATTGCAAAGGTATCGTAGAACTCGTCCGGCAGGTCGCCGCCCTTCCAGCGGATCTCGACCGGGCCGGAGGTCACCTTCTTGCCGTGGTCGTCATAGGTTTTCTGGTAATCGCCCTTGATGATCTCGAGCTCCCAGCCAGCCTTGGGTTGCGGTTTGGCGAAGACGAAGCCCTCCGGCAGCTTTACCTGCACTTCATTGGTTGCCTTGCCGTCGCAGCCATGCGGGATCTGCAAGACGGCGACGACGTAGGATTCCGGTTTTGCCGGCTCGTTGGCGAAGGTGGCATGTGCGAACGCACCGCCGGCGTTGAGAGAAGCGATGGCGGCGGCGCCGAGCGAAAGAAGTCTTTTCATGTCTGGTCTCCTGACCGGCCACGTCCCCGTTCCTGGCGGACTGCTGCCGGCGATATGCCTGTTTCAGGCGTAGGAATGTCGTTGAAAGCGAACGCGCGATCAGGAAACGATGGGAGGTGCGCGCGAACGCGGCCGCTCGACCGCTTTCTGGACGAGGTGAGCAACGACTGCCTTCTGCCCATTGTAAAGGCTCGGGAAACTGGAAAGCAGCCAGCCATCCGTGTCGGGCTGCGGCAGCAGCGTCGAGCCGGCCAGCATGCAGGCTTCGCAATAAAGCGTCGCCGAAGGATGTTTTATTGCGGAATGGCTGACGCAGATGTCGGCATAGGTGCCGTCAGGCAGAACGAGCGCGGCGGTTCCGATTGCCGCCGCCATCACCTGCGGCGGCTTGTGTGCGAGGCCAAGCGACAGGATCGCGATCGCGCACAGCATGCGCATCAGCAATGTCGCTATCCTTATCCTCTTGTTCATGGCCCCTTCCGCTCCTCGGCGTCCTGATTAACCGGAATCACCAACCAAGGCAAAACCGAAATTCCCGTGCGACAATTGGAACCCGAAACGCTCCGCGGAAGTTTGTCCTGAACCAAACATCTCTGAAAAAGTGACGAGACTTCTCGACGAAATGGAAGGAGAACGGTCATGCCAGCAAAATCCCGGGCCCAGCAGCGCGCCGCAGGCGCAGCTTTGGCCGCAAAGCGCGGCGAAATGCCGAAGGGCAAGCTCAAGGGTGCATCCCGCGAGATGCTGAAATCAATGACGGAGAAGGAACTGGAAGACTTCGCCAGCACCAAACTCAAAGGTCTCCCCGAGCACAAGAACTGACGTTCCTGTGTCGGACACTCCATCAGACGGGTTGCAGCGCGACAAAAATTTGGCTGGGAACGACACTAGCCTCTTGCCAAGCGACCCGTCTCACCGATAATGCGGATCAACCTTGTAGGGAGAAACCGGTTCGATCCGGTGCCGAAGGAGCAACCGCCCCGGAAACTCTCAGGCTAAAGGACCACAAGGTGCCGACTGAACTCTGGAGAGAACCCCTTCGTCAAAGGAAGGGAGCGCCGAAGGGATAACAATCTCAGGCAAAGGGACAGAGGGGGCTCATGAACCGGCACAACCGTGCCACGATCTGAGCCGGCGCGTCAGCGCCCAGAATGGAGGCCTTCTTGGATCCGTCCCAGCCCGACAACGTATCCCTCAAGCGGACACCGCTTTTCGATCTTCATGTAGAGCTTGGTGCCCGCATCGTGCCGTTTGCCGGCTATGAAATGCCGGTGCAATATCCCGCCGGCGTGTTGAAGGAGCACCTCTACACCCGTAGCCACTGCGGACTGTTCGACGTTTCCCACATGGGCCAGGTCCTGGTTCGCGCCAGATCCGGACGTTACGAGGACGCGGCGCTCGCGCTGGAACGCCTGGTTCCCGTCGACATTCTCGGGCTCAAGCCGGGCCGCCAGCGCTATGGCTTCTTCACTGACGAAAACGGCGGCATTCTCGACGACCTGATGATCACCAACCGCGGCGACCACCTGCTGGTCGTCGTCAACGCCGCCTGCAAGGATCAGGACGTGGCCCATATGCGCGCCGGTCTCGCCGACATATGCGACGTCACCCTGCTCGACGACCGGGCGCTGCTTGCGCTCCAGGGACCCAAGGCCGAAAAGGTGATCGCCGAGCTCTGGGCGGGCATCGTCCAGATGAAGTTCATGGATGTGCGCGACCTTTCGCTCCATGACGTCGACTGCATCGTCTCGCGCTCCGGCTATTCCGGCGAGGACGGCTTCGAAATCTCCGTTCCGGCCGACAGGGCCGTGGAGATCGCCAAGGCACTGATCGACCACCCCGAATGCGAACCGATCGGGCTTGGCGCCCGCGATAGCCTCCGGCTGGAAGCCGGTCTTTGTCTCTATGGCAACGACATCGACACCACCACGTCCCCTGTCGAGGCCGGTCTCGAATGGGCAATCCAGAAGGCCCGCCGCAAGGGCGGCGAGCGCGAAGGCGGCTTCCCTGGCGCCTCCCGCATTCTCGCAGAACTCGAAAACGGCACGGCCCGCCGCCGCGTCGGCCTGAAGCCTCAGGGCAAGGCCCCGGTACGGCCGCCTTCGGACCTGTTCTCCGATGCCGAAGGCAGGAACCGCGTCGGACACGTGACCTCCGGCGGCTTCGGCCCGAGTGTCGAAAGCCCTGTTGCCATGGGCTACGTGCCGGCGGAATTCGCCGGACCGGGCACCGAACTCTTCGCCGAGGTGCGCGGCAAGTACCTGCCCGTCACCGTCGCGACGCTTCCCTTCATCACCCCGACCTACAAACGCTGACCCCTCCCTGGAGAGAGAACCAATGCTGAAATTCACCGCAGAACACGAATGGCTGAAGATCGAGGGCGATGTAGCGACGGTGGGCATCACCCGTCATGCCGCCGAACAGCTCGGCGACCTCGTCTTCGTCGAACTCCCGGAAGTCGGCGCGACCTTCGACAAGAACGGCGAAGCCGCCACCGTCGAGAGCGTGAAGGCTGCGTCCGAGGTCTATTGTCCGCTTGACGGCGAAGTGACCGAAATCAACCAGGCGATCGTCGACGACCCGTCGCTCGTCAACTCCGATCCGGAAGGGGCTGCGTGGTTCTTCAAGCTGAAGCTCAAGAACGTCTCGGATGCCGATGCCTTGCTTGATGAAGCCGCCTACAAAGAGCTGATCGCATGACCACGCCCGTCGAATTCCAGTTCACCGACTACCAGCCCTACGACTTCGCCAATCGCCGCCATATCGGCCCCTCGCCGGCCGAAATGACGGATATGCTGAAGCTGATCGGCTACCCCTCGCTCGACGCCATGATCGATGCGACAGTACCCGGCTCGATCCGCCAGAAAGCGCCCCTCGTCTGGGGCGCCGCCATGACGGAACGCGAGGCGCTCGACACGCTGCGTGACATTGCCAACCGCAACAAGGTGCTGACCTCGCTCATCGGTCAGGGCTATTACGGCACGATCACACCGCCGGTCATCCAGCGCAACATCCTGGAGAACCCGGCCTGGTACACAGCCTACACGCCTTACCAGCCCGAGATTTCGCAAGGCCGCCTCGAGGCGCTGCTGAACTTCCAGACGATGATTACGGACCTCACCGGTCTCGACGTCGCCAACGCCTCCCTGCTGGACGAAGCGACCGCCGCCGCCGAGGCCATGGCGCTCTCCGAACGCACAGCCAAGTCGAAGGCCAAGACCTTCTTCGTCGACCGGAACTGCCATCCGCAGACCATCGCCGTCATCGAGACACGCGCAGCCCCCCTCGGCTGGCAGGTCATCGTCGGCGATCCCTTTGCCGATCTCGACCCGACCGAGGTCTTCGGTGCGATCTTCCAGTATCCCGGCACCTATGGGCATGCGCGCGACTTCTCCGGCCTGATCGCCCGCCTGCACCAGACCGGCGCAATCGCAACGCTCGCCGCCGATCCGCTGGCGCTGACCCTTCTGAAATCGCCCGGCGAAATGGGCGCCGATATCGCCATCGGCTCGACGCAGCGCTTTGGCGTACCGGTCGGTTATGGCGGTCCGCATGCCGCCTACATGGCCGTCAAGGATGCGATCAAGCGCTCCATGCCGGGCCGCCTCGTCGGCGTCTCCGTCGATGCCCGCGGCAACCGCGCCTATCGCCTTTCGCTGCAGACCCGCGAACAGCATATCCGCCGCGAGAAGGCGACCTCCAACATCTGCACAGCACAGGTGCTGCTTGCCGTCATGGCCTCCATGTATGCCGTCTTCCACGGACCGGATGGCCTGAAAGCGATCGCCCAGCAGGTCCACCAGAAGGCTGTGCTGATGGCCAAGGGGCTGGAGAAGCTCGGCTACAAGGTGGAACCCGAAACCTTCTTCGACACCATCACTGTCGAAGTCGGCCACATGCAGGGCCTCATCCTGCGCGCGGCCGTCGCGGAAGGCGTCAACCTGCGCAAGGTCGGGAACACGAAGATCGGCATGTCGCTCGACGAACGCACCCGCCCGGCAACGCTCGAAGCCGTCTGGCGGGCCTTTGGCGGCAATTTCGCGGTCGCCGATTTCACCCCGGAATACCGGCTGCCGAAGGATCTGGTGCGCGCCAGCGATTACCTGACCCACCCGATCTTCCACATGAACCGCGCCGAAAGCGAGATGACGCGCTATATCCGCCGTCTCTCCGACCGCGATCTCGCGCTTGACCGGGCAATGATCCCGCTCGGTTCCTGCACGATGAAGCTGAACGCAACGGCGGAAATGCTGCCGATCACCTGGCCGGAATTCTCCGAGATCCATCCCTTCGTCCCCGCCGATCAGGCTGAAGGCTACCGGCAGATGATCGATGACCTGATCGACAAGCTCTGCGCCGTCACCGGCTACGACGCCTTCTCGATGCAGCCGAATTCCGGCGCCCAGGGTGAATATGCGGGCCTCCTCACCATCCGCAACTATCACCTCTCGCGCGGTGACAGCCACCGTACCGTCTGCCTGATACCGACCTCCGCCCACGGCACCAACCCCGCCTCCGCCCATATGGCCGGCATGACGGTCGTGCCCGTCAAGGCGAAGGACAACGGCGACGTCGATCTCGACGATTTCCGCGCCAAGGCCGAGCAGTATGCCGACACGCTGTCCTGCTGCATGATCACCTATCCCTCGACCCATGGCGTGTTCGAGGAAACGGTGCGGGAGATTTGCGAGATCACCCACAGGCACGGCGGTCAGGTCTATCTCGACGGCGCCAACATGAACGCCATGGTCGGCCTTGCCCGTCCCGGCGACATCGGCTCCGACGTCAGCCACCTCAACCTGCACAAGACCTTCTGCATCCCGCATGGCGGCGGCGGTCCGGGCATGGGTCCGATCGGCGTCAAGGCGCATCTGGCCGACTTCCTGCCGGGTCACGTCGAAACCGACGGCCGTCCGGGCGCGGTATCGGCGGCCCCTTACGGCTCGCCCTCGATCCTGCCGATCTCCTGGTCCTACTGCCTGATGATGGGCGGCGAAGGCCTGACGCAGGCGACCAAGGTCGCGATCCTCAACGCCAACTACATCGCCGCACGGCTGAAGGGCGCCTATGAGGTGCTCTACAAGTCCGAGGCCGGCCGCGTGGCGCATGAGTGCATCGTAGACACCCGCCCGCTGGCGGAATCCGCCGGCGTCACCGTCGACGACGTCGCCAAGCGGTTGATCGACTGCGGCTTCCACGCCCCGACCATGAGCTGGCCGGTTGCCGGAACCCTGATGATCGAACCGACGGAAAGCGAGACCAAGGCCGAGATCGACCGCTTCTGCGACGCCATGCTGGCAATCCGCGAGGAGGCCCGCGCCATCGAGGAAGGCCGGATGGACAAGAACGACAACCCGCTGAAGAACGCTCCCCACACGGTGGAAGACCTCGTCGGCGAGTGGAACAGGCCCTATTCCCGCGAACAGGCCTGCTTCCCGCCCGGCGCCTTCCGGGTGGACAAGTACTGGTCACCGGTCAACCGCGTGGACAACGTCTATGGCGACCGCAACCTCGTCTGCACCTGCCCGCCGATGAGCGAATACGCGGAAGCGGCCGAATAAGCGAAAATCGTCCAGGAGGGCGCGGTTCCTGCCGCGCCCTTCGACGTCTCAAAACGTCATTCCTGTGCTCGTCACAGGAATCCAACCAGCCCAAGTCCTTGGGCTGAAGGAACTCGCAAACCACTGGACGCCGGTCGGGTGATGACGGAACAAGACCCGTCCCGTTTCGATACACGCGCCAGCCATTCCGAGCGGATCGCTAACCCTGCCCCTTCAACCTTTGCTAAACCCGCCCCTGTAGAAACGTTCCATCCGAATCTTCGAGGGATGGACGGGCTATGGGCATTTCGGCAGTTCTGAATATCGCAGCCTCAGGCCTGCAGGCCAACACCAGGCGCCTTGCCGCCACTGCCAACAATGTCGCAAATGCCGCGACCCCCAGCTACAATCGTCTCGAAACCAGCCTAACCAGCCAGCCCTATGGCGGCGTATCGGCAAGCGTCTCCCCGTCGAACGGCGCGACCTTCGGCGACATCTCCAATGTCGACCTCGGCTCCGAACTCATCGACATGAAGACCGCCGAAATCGGCTACAAGGCCAACGCCGCCGTCTTCGAAACCGGCGCCGACCTCTGGGATGTGCTGATGAGCATCAAGAAGGATTGAGGTTCGCGTCGTTCGGTTTACACCAGCCCCTCGACGCCCAGCGCTTCCGCCGTGATCCAGAACACCGCATCTTGCGATTCCGCCGTTTCCAGCCATACGAATTCCAGATGCGGGAATTCCTCCTCAAGGATTTCCCGACCCGAGCCGATCTCGCAGATCATCCCGCCGCCGGGATTGAGATAGTCCGCAGCCTCGTTGAGAATTTTCCGGACGAGATCGAGACCGTCCTCGCCGCCGTCATGGGCCATCGCCGGTTCGGCGCGGAACTCCGCCGGATAGCCGTCCATCGCGGCATGATCCACATAGGGCGGATTGGTGATGATAAGGTCGTATCTGCGTCCTGCAAGCGGCTCGAACAGGTCGCCTTCGAACAGGCTTACCTGATCCTCGACCTCATGCTCCCGCAGGTTCAGCTTCGCGACTTCCAGTGCATCGGCCGAAAGATCGACCGCATCGACCGCCGCGTTCGGCAGAAACTTGGCGGCGAGGACAGCAAGGCAACCAGAACCGGTGCAGATGTCGACGGCGCTCTCGACCGCCATCGGATCCGGCAGGAAGGACGAGCCCTGCGGATTGAGATATTCGGCAAACAGGATTTCCCCGATATGCGAGCGCGGCACGATCACCCGTTCGTCCACATGGAAGCGGACGCCCTGGATATAGGACCGGCCGGTGAGATAGGCCGAAGGCTTGCGGGTTCTTACGCGCGCATCGATCCGATCGGCCAGAAGCCTGCGTTCGGAAGGCAGCAACCGCGCATCGAGGAACGGATCGAGCGCATCGATCGGCAGATCGAGTGAATCCAGCAGCAGAAAGGCCGCATCGTCGCTCGCAGTCGTCGTTCCGTGACCGTAGCTGAGATCCGCCGCATTGAAGCGGGAGATCGCATAGCGCCAGTAATCGCGCAGCGTTACGAGTTCACCGGTAATGTCGTCCTGGTTCGCCATTCTCTTCACTCCAAACTTGCGCCGTCTCGCTTGTTGCCGGTTGCTGAACGGCAGGCATGGTTTTATTGCGAACGCTCTACAGCAATTCCAGCAAAAGTGTGAAGCGGTTTTGCGTCCGGAATTCCGTCGAAACAACGAGATAGAGTATTGAAGGCGATTTCTTTTTCGCCGGAAATGCTCCAGCAATTTCGAATATAAGACTGAAGCATGCCGTTGCCGGGTGTGCTCTGGAATGACAAGGGCCGGCGGGTCAACAGATCCAGTCATGGGAATGCATGATGTCAGGGAACGCATGATGCCACGGGAACGAAAAGACATCCGCAAACGGCCGAAACCGGCCCCTGCCCGCAAGCCGGAAGCGTCTCACGGCGGCAAGCGCGCCACCATCGCCCGGGCGCTCTCGAAACTGGGCTATTGCTCCCGCACGCAGGCCGAGGAACTGGTGACCGCAGGGCGCGTGTCGCTGGCCAGACGCATCGTTACCGACCTGCAGACCTGGGTGGATCTTTCCAATGCGGTAATTGCGGTGGATGGCAAACCCGTCATCGCGGAAAAGCGCGTCTACCTGATGCTGAACAAGCCGCGCGGGCTCGTCACCACCCGCCACGACCCCGAGGGCCGCCCGACGGTCTTCGATTGCCTGAAGGACCTCGACCATACCCACCTCTCCCCCGTCGGCCGGCTCGACAAGGCGAGCGAGGGTCTGCTGCTCTTCACCAACGACACGGAATTCGCCCAAAGCCTGCTCGATCCCGAGACGCATGTGCCCAAGACCTACCACGTCCAGATCGACCGCATCGCCACCGACGAGATGCTTCAAGCTTTGACGGCCGGTATCCGTCGCGACGGCGAGTTTCTCCACGCAGAAAGTGTCACGAAACTGCGCGAAGGCGACAGAAATTCATGGCTGGAGATTGTTCTCGACGAAGGCCGCAACCGCCAGATCCGCCGCATGCTGGAAGCGCTCGACATCGCCACGCTCCGCCTCGTGCGCGTCTCGATCGGCAACCTCCCCCTCGGCGACCTCGAAAAAGGCACCGTCCGCCCGCTGACGGACAAGGAGGTCGAGGATTTGAGGAAACTCGTCGCAGCCAAGACGGAGACTTAAGAGCCTCATTCGCTTGTGGTATTCACCTTACCAACCAACACCTGCTGCCGAAAATATCAAATATTTGAATATATATAAGTAGAGACGAGATAATCGATGGATTAATGTAAAATTTCGAATTCCATTTCATTGGAGAATGGCAATGCTGGCACCATTACCGTTTGGCGTACTTAATAGATTCATCGACAACGATTGCAAAATTGCCGTTGATTACCTCTATGTCAGTAATATGAGCTTTGATGACCTCACTTTAGCTGAGCCAGAATTGGTAGGCGAGCTCGGAGCGCGGTGGTTCTTTCGCCCTGTTCAGCAGGAAACTGAAGGAAAGCAAAAAGTGGGCTGGATTACTAGGTTTTTCGGGCCGGATCTGGTTTTCCGTCGTGACGAGATGGAACGAACCACAAAGGGCTCGTACCTTCAACTATGTTTCGCGATCTCTGATGAATCTCAAAAACTCGAGGCAGAGGATCGCATTGTAGCCGCCGCAAATTTGCTACGCCTGCGTTTCGGCCCAGGAGCAGCCTTGGAATTAGTACGCTCATATCATTGGGACCTTCTGAATAACGCGGCCAGCATGGCGACGCTGGGTCAACTCGTGACGTTCAGTGGAACCGGCAAGGAGGGGTATCATTTTTTCGACGAAGGAGTATCTAGCGGACTGCACGCAGAGGGCGGGATAAATCTTAAGCCAGAAGCTTCCATGCTAATAGATGAAGCCTTTCAGGCGTCCAATTATAGCCATCAGTTTCTTTTCCTTTGGATGGCGTTGGAAGCTCAAGTCGGCGATGGACAAGCCAGAAGTCGATTCTGCAAGAACGAGCTTAAATCAACGGTAATTTCAGAGGAAATGAAACGACTTCATAGCATCCGGTCGGCGTACGCACATGGTACTCACACAACAATCGACCCGCAAGATTTGATGCGTCTGCTAGACATAGTCCGCCTCAGTGCAATCCGTCCAAGTGAGCCCCGGGCGAAATTAGCGAAGTTGATAGAGGCTAGGCTCCAGAACTAAAATAGACTTTCCGGCAATATTTCCACATAAAAATACAGTGATGTTAAATACTTATACATTCCCGATGTACGATAGTCCGCTCTATAAGCGAAAACGTCGTTATACAAGGGACATGCTCACAACGGGCAGCCTCAGGCCACCAGTATCGCCTTGACGCCCATGCCCAGAGCGAGAGCGCCGAAGACCAGCAGCACGATGCCGGAAGCGCGGGCGACCCAGTGGGAGAAGCTTTCCGGCAGGCGATGGTGGAGCAGCGAAACCGTCCCGCACAGGAAGCACCACCAGAGCAGCGAGCCGATAAAGACGCCGGCGACGACAAAGGCGGCGCTGGAGCCATCCACGGCGCCTGCAATCCCAAGGCCGGCCAGGATCGCGGCAAAGGACAGGATGGTCGCGGGGTTTGCCATGGTTAGCAGGAAAGTGGCGACCGTGGTCGAGAACAGGTCACGCGCGCCGATGGTCGCGGCCACGGCGGCCGGGCGGGGCTGGAAGCTTTTCACCCCGAGCCACAGCATGAAGGCGCCGCCGAAAAGCTGCAGGGGCACGGTGATCGCATCGAAGAACATCGTGAAGGCGGCAAAGCCGGCAGCAGCCATCAGCGCAAAGGTGCAGTCGGCCAGCGCCGTGCCGAGGCCGCCGGCGATCCCCGCCCAGAACCCGCGCTCCAGCGTCCGCGAGATGCAGAGCGTACCGATCGGGCCGAGCGGAGCCGCGATGGCAAGACCGAGCAGGATGCCCTTGCCGAACAGGAAAAGGCTCATGTCAGTTCTCCGCTGAGGTAAAGGCGCGCTCGGTGGGCGTGGAAAGCGCGATCATGGTCTGGCTGCGGGCAAGGAAGCGCCGCGATTTGAGTTCGGAAAGAAAGGCCTCGACACCGGCGAGATCACGGACGCGGATCTTGACGAGGTAGGACCACTCCCCGGTGACATGGTGGCATTCCGCAACGGCCGGATGGCCTTCCGCAAAGGCCTTGAAAGCCCCTTCCCCGGTATCGTAATCGAGCGCCGCCAGCAGGAAGGCGGTGACGGAAAGCCCGAGCGCTGCCGGATCGGCATCGACAGTGAAGCGCTTGATCGCGCCTTCAGCCACAAGCCGACGTATACGGTCATTGACGGCCGAAGGCGACAAGCCCACCCGCTCGCCGATATCGGCAAGCGAACGGCGGGCGTCCTCGGCAAGCAATCCGGTGATTTTGCGGTCCGTCGTATCCATAACCGTCATATATGCGGAAAATAAATAGATATCAACATATTTTGCGAAATTTTATAGCATCATCCGCAAATACAGCGGAACACCCCAGCATTTCCCGCAAAACATAAGGTCCGGCGCTTGGCCGGACCTTCATCATGGATGATCGACATGTGTCGGGTCAGACCGTCAGCCGGCCGGAACGGCGGCCTTCTGACGAGTCAGTTCGGCAAGGTCGGCGGCCTTGAGTTCAACCGATTCGCCGCAGCCACAGGCCGAGGTCTGGTTGGGATTGTGGAAGGTGAAGCCCGAGCGCATCTTGGTGGTCTCGAAATCCATCTGGGTGCCGAGCAGATAGAGCACGGCAGCAGGATCGATCCAGACGTTTGCGCCGTCACGGCTGATCAGGTCGTCCTTCGGGTTGGGCTCGGTGACGAGGTCGATGGTGTATTCCATCCCCGCGCAACCGCCCTTCTTGATGCCCACGCGGATACCGCGTGCATCGGGACCGGAATTTTCGACGATGCCCCGGACGCGCGCTGCCGCCGTGTCCGTCATGCTCATGACTTGAAAGCCCATGCTGTTCTCCTGTCGCGACCGGGTTCAAGGTCCGGTGCTTCGGTGAATGTAGTTGCCGTCTTGACGGCGATCAATACCAGCCGACGGCAACCTGTGCTTCTTCCGACATGCGGTCGGGCGTCCACGGCGGATCGAAGGTCATTTCGACCTCGACACCCGACACGCCCTCGATCGCGCTGACGGCATTCTGCACCCAGCCCGGCATTTCGCCCGCCACCGGGCAGCCCGGCGCCGTCAGCGTCATCATGATCTTGACCATCCGGTCGTCGTCGATATCGATCTTGTAGATCAGTCCAAGCTCGAAGATGTCGGCCGGAATTTCCGGGTCGTAGACGGTCTTCAGGGCCGAGACGATATCGTCGGAGAGCCGCGCCAGCTCGTCCGCCGGTATGCTCGACTGGACGATGCCTTCGCGGACATCCGGCTTCTGTTCGGTTTCGTTCACGCTCATGATCTCATCCTTACGCGAAGAAGGTGCGGGCTCACGCGAAAAAGGTTCGCGCGTAGTCCAGCGCATCGGCCAGCGCATCGACCTCTTCACGGGTGTTATATAGGGCAAAAGACGCCCGGCAAGTGGATGTCACGCCGAAACGCGCCAGAAGCGGCTGGGCGCAATGGGTTCCGGCCCGGACAGCCACCCCGCGCCGGTCGATCAGCATTGACACGTCATGGGCATGGATACCGGCAAGTTCGAAAGAAAATATCGAGCCCTTGCCCGGCGCATTGCCGATGATACGGAGCGAATTGATCGCCGAAAGGCGCTCATGCGCATAGGCACGCAAGCTCTCCTCATGGGCGGCAATCGCCTCGCGGCCGAGGCTTTCCATGTAGTCGAGCGCATAGCCGAGCCCAATCGCCTGGACGATCGGCGGCGTGCCGGCCTCGAAACGGTGCGGCGGGTCGTTGTAGGTGACGTTGTCTTCCGTTACCTCGACGATCATCTCGCCGCCGCCCATGAAGGGCCGCATTTCCTTCAGCCGTTCCATCTTGCCGTAAAGCACGCCGATTCCGGAGGGACCGTAGAGCTTGTGGCCGGTGACGGCATACCAGTCGCAGTCGATGTCCTGAATGTCGACCGGCATGTGCACGGCGCCCTGGCTGCCATCGACGAGCACCGGAATGCCGCGCGCATGGGCGATCCGGCAGACGTCCTTGACTGGAACCACAGTGCCGAGCGCATTGGACATATGGGTGATCGCGACAAGCTTGGTGCGCTCGGTCAGGCATTTCTCAAAAGCTTCGAGATCGAAGGAACCGTCGTCATGGATCGGCGCCCAGACCAGCTTTGCGCCCTGCCGCTCACGGATGAAATGCCAAGGCACGATGTTGGAGTGATGCTCCATGATCGAAAGAACGATCTCGTCACCCTCGCCGATGTGGTTCATACCCCAGCCATAGGCGACCGTATTGATCGCCTCGGTCGAAGACTTGGTGAAGACCAGTTCATCCACCGATCCGGCATTGAGGAAGCGCCGCACCTTTTCCCGCGCCGCTTCATAGGCATCCGTCGCCGCATTCGAGAGGAAATGCAGGCCGCGATGCACATTGGCATATTCGTGAGAATAGGCATGCGCCACCGCGTCGATCACCAGCTTCGGCTTCTGCGCCGAGGCGGCATTGTCGAGATATACCAGAGGCTTGCCGTAAACCTCGCGGGAGAGGATCGGAAAATCCTCCCTCACCTTCTGGATATCGTAGCCGGGCTTGACGGAGGAAAGATCAGCCATGACGTTCCAGCCAGTCGGAAATGATCCCTTCCAGCGCCTCCACCAGAGCCTCGTCTTCCAGCTCTTCGACCACCTCGGCCACGAAAGCCTTGACGAGCAGCGACCGCGCCTTCTTCTGCGGAATACCACGCGCCATCAGGTAGTAAAGATGGGTGTGGTCGATGTCGGCGACCGTGGCGCCATGGGCGCACTGCACGTCGTCGGCGAAGATCTCAAGTTCCGGCTTGACCGAAAACTCGCCATCATCCGACAGCAGCAGCGTGTTGCAGGCCATGCGCGCATCAGTCTTCTGGGCGTCGGGCGCAACCCGGATCTGTCCCTGGAAGACACCGCGCGCCCGGTCGAATATCACATTGCGGATGATCTCCGTCGAGGTGGTATTGGGCAGGTCGTGGCCGAGCGTCATGGTCACGTCGGTATGGCTTTCGCCGCCGAGCAGGTTGACGCCGCGAAGCGTGAAATCCGATCCCTCGCCTGCGGTTCGGACATGGATTTCCTGACGCACCAGCTTGCCGCCGGCATTGATGATGAAGAGCTTGAACTTGGCATCCGCCCCGAGTTCCACCTTGATCTGGGCAAGATGGGTGTCGGCCAGACCCTGCGTCTGCACGATGATCCAGACGATCTCGGCGCCGTCCTCGATCTTCAGATCGCTGACGGAGGAAACGAGCGCGGCCTCTTCGCCGGCATTCAGATGGCGTTCGATCACCACCGCCTTGCTGGCGCGTCCGAAACGGGCGGGGAAGCGCACATGTACCTGTCCCGCTCCATGGATCGCCTGCAGTTCGATCGGTGCCTCCGGCGCGGCATCGGCTGCAACCGTCAGCTCAAAGCCGTCGGTCACAAAGCTGCCGTTCAGTCGGCCGACCGCATCGTCGGAGCTGATTGCCGTCAGGGTTGCAGCAGCCGTGCCGTCGGCGAGCGTATCGCGATAAGGCGTAGCAGTCACACCTTCCGGCAGGCTGGCCTCACCGGCCCTGCCCTGAGCAACGGGAAGAAGTGTCGCGCCCTCAACGATTGTATCGACCGCCTTGGCGAGCGCCGAAAGATCGACGGCCGGAATGGCGCGCAACAGGGCCTTGAGGTCGGTATAGTGCCACGCCTCGATACGGCGTGTCGGCAGGCCGGCGCGCTTCAATTCGTCGAACAGCCTGTCACGGGCCGCGAGCACGGCGCCATCGCCCGGTAGTGCGCCAATCTCGGCGCCATAGGCTTCGATCAACTGGCTCTCCGCCGCCGTCAGCCTGTTTGCAGCTTGCAATGTCATGATCTGCACTCCTTGCCGCAATGGATCAGGCGGCGGCCCCGATGATGTCGGCATAGCCATTGGCTTCGAGTTCCAGCGCAAGATCCTTGTCACCGGTCTTGATAATCTGGCCCTTGTAGAGAACGTGAACCGTATCAGGCACGATGTAGTCGAGCAGGCGCTGGTAGTGGGTGATGACGATGACGGCGCGATCCGGCGACTTCAGCGCGTTGACGCCGTCGGCCACGATCTTCAGCGCATCGATGTCGAGACCGCTATCGGTTTCGTCGAGAATGCAGAGATTGGGCTCCAGAAGCGCCATCTGCAGAATTTCCGCACGCTTCTTCTCGCCACCGGAGAAGCCGACATTGAGCGGACGCTTCAGCATGTCGGGGTTGATCTTCAGCTCGGCGGAAGCTTCCTTCACCCGGCGCATGAATTCCGGCGTGGTCAGTTCGTCTTCGCCGCGCGCCTTACGCTGCTCGTTCATCGCAACCTTCAGGAATTGCATGGTGGCGACGCCGGGGATTTCGACCGGATACTGGAAGGCAAGGAAAATGCCCTTGGCGGCGCGCTCGGCCGGGTCAAGCTCCAGGATGCTCTCGCCGTTATAGAGGATGTCGCCCTCGGTGACTTCGTAGTCCTCGCGGCCCGACAGGATGTAGGACAGCGTCGACTTGCCGGAGCCGTTCGGCCCCATGATCGCAGCAACTTCGCCAGCCTTCACGGTCAGGTTCAGGCCGCGAATGATCTCGGTGCCATCTTCGGCGATGCGGGCGTGCAGGTTCTTGATTTCAAGCATGTCTGTGTTCCTGTTCATAGGGCGGTTCAAGGGCCGCCTGTTGATCATCTGCGCGCCGGATCGACGCCTTTAACTCCGCCATTCCAGAGGGAATCGAGAGTGAACCATTCTTTTCAATTCGCGGAACTGGCTGGTTAAATCGCCACCAGCAAATCCCACAAGCGACAAAACCATCAGGAAGCCGTCAGCCGCCTGTCATGATCATAACGACGCCCTGCCAGAGCTTGGACCAGCCCTTTTCGGAGATCACCGAAACGTACAGGACGAATCCGACCGCTACCGAGAGGAGAACCCAGCGTCCGATGTCGTGCAGTCCCTCCATTCGACGATGGAGATAAACGTACCGACTACCATTTCCCGGCTCCCCGCCCGACATCACTGAACACTCCCGACAAGGTTCAATCCGGCACCTTTTCGTATACAGTCCCTCGCCTCAGCCAACCGATCCTTCGAGGCTGATGCCGATCAGCTTCTGCGCTTCGACGGCGAATTCCATCGGCAGTTCCTGAATGACTTCGCGGACGAAGCCATTGACAATGAGCGCGATGGCGGCTTCCTGCGGAATGCCGCGCTGCAGGCAATAGAACAGCTGGTCTTCCGAGATCTTCGAGGTTGTCGCCTCGTGCTCGAACTGGGCCGTGGCGTTCTTTGCCTCGATATAGGGCACGGTATGCGCCCCGCACTTGTCGCCGATCAGAAGGCTGTCGCACTGGGTAAAGTTGCGAGCATTCTCGGCCTTGCGGTGGGCCGAAACCTGACCGCGATAGGTGTTGTTCGAGAAGCCGGCGGAAATGCCCTTGGAGATGATGCGGCTCGACGTGTTCTTGCCGAGATGGATCATCTTGGTGCCGCTGTCGACCTGCTGATGACCGTTCGAAACCGCGATCGAGTAGAACTCGCCGCGCGAACCGTCGCCGCGCAGGATGCAGGACGGGTATTTCCAGGTGATCGCCGAACCGGTCTCGACCTGCGTCCAGGAGATCTTGGAATTCTTGCCCCGGCAATCGCCGCGCTTGGTGACGAAGTTGTAGATGCCGCCCTTGCCGTCCTTGTCGCCCGGATACCAGTTCTGGACGGTGGAATACTTGATCTCGGCATCGTCGAGAGCCACGAGTTCGACGACGGCCGCGTGAAGCTGGTTTTCATCGCGCTGCGGCGCGGTGCAACCCTCGAGATAGGAAACATAAGCCCCATCTTCGGCGATGATCAGCGTGCGTTCGAACTGGCCGGTGTTCTTCTCGTTGATGCGGAAATAGGTCGACAATTCCATCGGGCAACGAACGCCCTTCGGAACGAAGACGAACGAACCATCGGTGAACACGGCCGAATTCAGCGTCGCATAGTAGTTGTCGGTGACCGGAACGACGGAGCCGAGATACTTCTGCACGAGTTCGGGATGTTCGCGGATCGCCTCCGAGATCGACATGAAGATCACGCCGGCCTTCTTCAGCTCTTCCTTGAAGGTCGTGACGACGGAAACGGAATCGAACACGGCGTCGACCGCGATCTTCGACTTCGAGACGCCGGCCAGGATTTCCTGCTCCTTGAGCGGAATTCCAAGTTTCTCATAGACCTTCAGAAGTTCCGGATCGACCTCGTCGATGGACTTTGGACCCTCTGCGTTTTTCGGGGCCGCATAATAATAGATGTCGTTGAAGTCGATCTTCGCATAATTGACGCGCGCCCAGGTCGGCTCTTCCATGGTGAGCCAACGCTTGTAGGCGTCGAGACGCCATTGCAGCATCCAGTCCGGCTCGTGTTTCTTCGCGGAAATGAAGCGAATGATATCTTCCGACAGGCCCTTCGGGGCCTTGTCGACTTCGATCATCGTCTCAAAACCATATTTGTACTGGTCGACATCGATCTGGCGGACCTGATCGATCGTTTCCTGCACGGCAGCCATTTGCGTTCTCCAATCTTGCCGGGTCCAAGGTCCGGCAGCTTGTCAACGTTTGAAGCGGAAACCCGCTCTTATGTAAGCGCCAGAGGCGGATTTTCATCCCTTCTGGCAAGGATAAAATTGTATTTTGCCAATTTTATCCAAGTCTTCCTTGTTCCGTTCCTCATGCGGCCTGGCCGGACAATTTCCGCCGAGCCGCAACCCGCGCGAAAATCCCGATGGCGAGATCGACTTCCTCGCTCGTCGTCGAGGGTCCGAGAGACATGCGTAGGCCCCCCGTTTTCGCATCCTCGCCCATCGCGGTCAGCACATGGCTCGCCCCGACCTTGCCGGAGGAGCAGGCAGCGCCAGCCGAAAGCGAAAGCCCTTCCAGATCGAAGGCGATCTGGCCGGTCTCCGCCTTCAACCCCGGCAGGGTGAAGAAAGAGGTATTCGCCACCCGCGTCACGTCGTGGCCATAAATCACCACATCCGGCGCGGCCTCCCGCATGCCTTTTTCCAGCCGGTCGCGCAAGGTGCCGATTGCCGCATTGCGCGTATCAAGACCGGCCGTCATGAAGGCCGCCGCCGCGCCGAAACCGGCGATAGCCGCGACATTCTCCGTGCCGGCGCGATGGCCCTTTTCCTGTCCACCGCCCCGAATGAGCGGCGCCGGCATCAGGGTCTCGCCACGACTGACAAGCGCTGCCGCACCCTTCGGGCCGGCGATCTTGTGAGCCGAAAGGATCAGGAAATCAGCGCTGAGCTGCTCCAAATCGAGCGGAAGCCGACCGGCGGCCTGCACGGCATCGACGACCAGTAAACCGCCCCGCGCCCGAACGATCTTCGTCGCGGCTTCCACCGGTTGCACGATACCGGTCTCGTTGTTGACCAGCATGATCGCGACCAACGCCATACCGTCCTGCGGATCGTGCGCGGCAAGCAGGCGTTCCAGCGCTTCGAGATCAACCACACCGCTTCGCAGGACCGGGATTTCGGTGACGCGGTCGGCCGGAAAACGACCACCCTCGCGGATCGCCGGATGCTCGATCGCAGAAACATAAAGACGACCGATGGAAAGCGGAGCCCTGCCCATGCGGAAATGCGGCGTCAGCACCAGATTGGCGGCCTCGGTCGCGCTCGAGGTAAAGATCACCGACGCGGGATTGGCGCCAACCAGCGTCGCGACATCCCGGCGCGCAGCTTCGACGACGGCACGCGCCGCACGCCCCTCGGCATGAACGGAGGACGGATTGCCGGGGAGCGCAAGCGCATCGACCATGGCAAGACGCGCGGGCTCGCAAAGCGGCGCCGTGGCATTCCAGTCGAAATAGATGCGTTGCCTGCTCATCGGCTCTTTACTGACGCTCCTCACCCGCAACCGGCGCATTTTCCTTGAAATTTCCGCCGGGCTTGTCCTATGACACGATCCAACATGGATGGACAACCATTCCAGTTTTGAACCGTTCTAAACTTTGTTTTAGAAAAGCTGACTGACTTCGTCAAGTCAGATGTCTGACACAACAGTTGGTGAACCCGGATTTTTTCACAGGGACTGGAGTCTCAATGCCCGAAGTGATTTTCAATGGCCCGGCGGGCCGCCTCGAAGGACGCTACCAGCCCTCCAAGGAGAAGAGCGCGCCGATCGCCATCATCCTGCATCCGCATCCGCAGTTTGGCGGAACGATGAACAACCCGATTGTCTATCAGTTGTTCTACATGTTCCAGAAGCGCGGCTTCACCACCCTGCGCTTCAACTTCCGCAGCATCGGCCGCAGCCAGGGTGAGTTCGACCACGGTGCCGGCGAGCTTTCGGATGCCGCATCCGCGCTCGACTGGGTGCAGAGCCTGCATCCCGACTCGAAGAGCTGCTGGGTCGCCGGTTATTCCTTCGGCGCATGGATCGGCATGCAGCTCCTGATGCGCCGGCCGGAAATCGAAGGCTTCATGTCGATTGCTCCGCAGCCGAACATCTACGACTTCTCCTTCCTCGCACCCTGCCCTTCGTCGGGCCTTATCATCCATGGCGATGCCGACAAGGTCGCGCCTGAAAAGGACGTCCAGGGCCTCGTCGACAAGCTGAAGACCCAGAAGGGCATCCTGATCACCCACAAGACGATCCCGGGCGCCAACCACTTCTTCAACGGCCAGGTGGAAACCCTGATGTCTGAATGCGAGGACTATCTCGACCGCCGCCTCGACGGCGATCTGGTTCCCGAACCGGCCGCCAAGCGCATCCGCTGATAGCCAAAACAATCCGTTCAAGGGCGTCGACCGAAAGGCCGGCGCCTTTTTCTTTGCGGGTTATTCCGCCGGCATTGACAAGGGTGCCCGAGATAGTTCTCAATTGAACAATTGAGACGTCGTCCTTTTCAGCCAATCGATGATACGACCGCAATGACCGGAAACCTTTCCTTTGATGCCATCGGGTTTGCCGGAGGCGGAAACCGTTGTTACTGGCAGAGCGGTTTCTTCGAAGCCCTGAACGCGCGGTATCCCCAACGTCCCGCCTACTATGTCGCCGTCTCCGCCGGAGCGTATCACTGCACGATGAACCTTGCCGGCGTTCGCGAACGTGTGCTCGCTGCGGCCTTTGCCTTTGCCGAACGCAGCCTTCCCGATATCGACTGGTCGGCTCTCGGTCGTGGACGCTCCCCCCTGGTGGTCGGCGGACTATTCCGGGATTTCCTGACGGAACAGTTCGGCGAGAGAGAACTGGCTGCGCTACGCGACGCGCCACCGATCCTGATCCAGCTTTCGCTCCCGCCGACATGGATGCCGGGAGGACTTGCGGCTCTCGGCTCGATCACCGCCTACCAGATCGAGAAGCGCCTCACCGGTGGCGCGCATTCCAAGGCGGGTTCCTATCTCGGGCTGAAGCCCTCATGGATATCCACCCATGAGATCGACAGCCCGGCGATGCTCGTCGACGCAATCATGGCGACCTCATCGGTGCCGCCCTTCATGCCGGTCGGGAATATCGCCGGCAGGGCCTGCCTCGACGGCGGACTGGTCGATAATCCACCCCTTCGCAAACTGATCGAAACCGAAAATGCGGGCGGGCGAACACTGCTCCTGACGACCCGCTACGGCAAGATCCCGCCTTCCGCGTCAGGGCGAATCGTCGTCGGCCCGAGCGAGGATATCCCGATCGACAAATTCACCGTCAGCGATGCGGATGGATTACGCCACGCCTGCGCGGTCGGACGAAGGGACGGCGCGGCTTTTGCCGAGCGGCTTCCGGACCTGCTGTCTGGCTGAGATGTCCTACTTCCGGGTACGGGCCACGACGCCGCCGCTCACAGGCTGGCGCGCACCGGTCGTTCCCGGAAAGGTCAGAGGCAACCCCTTCAGCGAACGCGCAGCAAGATAGGCCCAGGCCTCGGCCTCCATGGCATCGCCATCGAAACCCGCGTCCTCGGCTGATAGTACGGCCGATCCATGATGCGCCGCGAGTTCCCTGAGATCCGCCATGATGATGCGATTGTGCCGGCCACCACCGCAGATGATGAAGGTCTTCGGCATTTCCGGCAGGTGACCCGCCGATTTCAGGATCGCGGCAGCCGTCAGATAGGCAAGTGTGCGGGCGCCGTCGGAAAGCTCCGCCTCATCTCCCTCCGGCGGCAGGAAGTCGTTGCGATCGAGCGAGCGGCGCTTTTCTGCCGTAAAGAACGGATTGTCGAGGTAGCGTTCGGCGAGAGAGGCAACCACCCGCCCTTCCGAGGCGATCATCCCGCCCTGATCGTAAGGAACCCCGGCATGGGTCTCCACCCACTGGTCGATCAGCGTGTTGCCCGGTCCGCTGTCGAACGCGATGATCGCGCCATCGCGTCCGAGGAAAGTCAGGTTGGATATGCCGCCGATATTGACGAAACAGACCGGCCACGCGGCATTCTTCAACCCTTGCGCCAGCGCCGCGTGATAGGCGGGAACCAGCGGCGCACCTTGCCCGCCATGCACCATGTCATTGGCGCGCATGTCGTAAACTACGTCGATACCGGTTTCCGTAGCCAGCAATGGCCCATCACCGATCTGCACGGTCAGCGCATCGTCGGGCCGATGCAGCACCGTCTGGCCGTGGAACCCGAGAATGTCGATGTCGGTGGCGCTTAATCCGTTCAGTTCCAGAAAGCGCTCGACGGCACTCGCATGACGTAGGGTCAGTTCCCGCTCGAGATCTGCAAGGATACCGGGCCGCTCCGTCCGCACGCGGATCGTTTTTGCATCCTCCAGCCCCTGCTTGAGACGCTCGCGGAAAGCAGGGGCATAGGGCACGGCGAGAAACGGACCGCGCTCGATGACGTTTTCACCATCGGTCGCCAGCATGGCGACGTCGATCCCGTCCATCGATGTACCGCTCATCAGGCCGATTGCCCGCATCAGTTCGCTCACGCTGCACTCCTGCTCTTCATGGCTTCCGATGGGGCTCGAATGAGTCGCATCGCCAACATTCATGGCCGAAAGACGTGCACATTTCAAAAAACAGTGCTAAAGCCGCCGCGAAATTTATGTCCCGCACGATCCAGAGAGTTCCAAGGCCATGACGAAGCTCAAGTCCGATTTCCTCCGCACCATGCATGAGCGCGGCTTCATTCATCAGATTTCCGATGAAAGCGGCCTCGACGATCTGCTGAGCAAGGAAACCGTCACGGCCTATATCGGCTTCGACCCGACGGCGCCTTCCCTGCATGCCGGCGGCCTTATCCAGATCATGATGCTGCACTGGTTCCAGGCGACCGGCCACCAGCCGATCTCGCTGATGGGCGGCGGCACCGGCATGGTCGGCGATCCCTCCTTCAAGGAGGAAGCACGGCAGTTGATGACCATCGACACGATCGAGAGCAACATCGCCTCGATCAAGCGGGTATTCGCCAACTACCTCGACTACGACAAGGGGCCGAAGGACGGAGCCCTGATGATCAACAACGCCGAATGGCTGCGTTCGCTCAACTACCTCGAATTCCTGCGTGATGTCGGCCGCCACTTCTCGGTCAACCGCATGCTGTCCTTCGACAGCGTGAAGACCCGCCTCGACCGCGAGCAGTCGCTGTCCTTCCTCGAATTCAACTACATGATCCTGCAGGCCTACGACTTCGTGGAGCTGGCCAAGCGCTACGACTGCCGCCTGCAGATGGGCGGTTCCGACCAGTGGGGCAATATCGTCAACGGCATCGACCTCGGCCACCGTATGGGCACGCAGCAGCTCTACGCGCTGACCTCGCCGCTGCTCACCACGTCGTCTGGCGCCAAGATGGGCAAGTCGGTGAACGGAGCCGTCTGGCTGAACCCGGACATGCTGTCTGCCTATGACTTCTGGCAGTACTGGCGCAACACGGAAGACGCCGACGTCGCGCGCTTCCTGAAGCTCTACACGACGCTGCCCATGGACGAGATCGCTCGTCTTGCAGCACTCGGCGGCTCCGAGATCAATGAGGTCAAGAAGATCCTCGCAACCGAGATCACCGCCATGCTGCATGGCCGCGCAGCCGCCGAACAGGCAGCGGAAACCGCCCGCAAGACCTTCGAGGAAGGCGGCCTTGCCGAAAACCTTCCGTCGATCGAGGTGCCCGCCGCAGAACTCGACGCCGGCCTCGGCCTGCTTTCGCTGATCGTGCGCGCCGGTCTTGCCGGTTCGAACGGCGAAGCCCGCCGCCATGTTCAGGGTGGCGCAGTCAAGATCAACGACGCTGCCGTCAGCGACGAACGCATGACCATCGGCAGCGGCGAAGTCACCGCCGATGGCGTCATCAAGGTCTCGCTCGGCAAGAAGAAACATATTCTGGTTCGCCCGGCCTGATCTGGCCGGACAGCCGTCGCCGGTACGGACAAACACAGACGACAATTGAACCGCCCGCAACACCCTGTTGCGGGCGGTTTTTCTTTCCGGCAATCTCATGGCCTGATTGCGGTAGGAGGTGCAGCATGGAGGAATTCACCGGCGGCTGTTTGTGCGGCAATATCCGCTTCATTGCCTCGGGACGACCGTACCGGGTCGGCATATGCCACTGCCTCGACTGCCGAAAACATCACGGAGCCCTCTTTCATGCCTCGGCGATATTCCCGGAAGCGTCGGTGAGTATGGAAGGCGAAACCCGCGACTATGCGGGGCGGTTCTTCTGCCCCCGTTGCGGCTCCTCCGTCTTTTCTCGAAGCGACGATGAAATCGAGGTCAATCTCGGCTCCCTCGACCAACCAGACCAGTTCAAACCCACCTACGAACTCTGGACCATCCGGCGCGAGTCGTGGCTGCCGCCGTTTCCGCTCGACAGAAGATACGAACGGGACCGCGATCCCACGAGCCGCTTCGAGGAATAGATCGCTCCGGGGTCAAAACTCAATCAGGATACTGCGCGCAGAACACCTGTCCTGATTGAGTTTTGACCCTGATTATCTGAACTCGAAGATCTGCCGGAAGACGCCGGGCGCGATGATTGACAGCGGATTGACCGTCAGTTTCGGCTTGTCCGTTGCACCGGACAGCTTGAAGGTGATGCCGAGCAACCCGCGATCCCGGCCGTTGCCGAGCAGAATGCCGATCACCGGCAATTCGGCGAAAAGACGGTTGAGACCGTAGGCAGGCATAAAGGTGCCGGTCATGTCGATCCGTCCATTGGCGTCCCGCACGGTACCCTGGAGCGTTGCGCCGACCTGTTCCCCACGAACGATGCCGTTGTCGATGCGAAGCGTCGAGTCCGAATAGACAAGACGGGCGAAGGCACGCTGGAACTTGGCCGTACTGACATCGATGTCCCGCTTCACGGCGCTGTTGAGGCTCTGGCCATCCGCACCCGTCGGCGTGGACACGATAGACTGCAGGCGCTGTTCGTTCTCCACCTGGAAATTGCGAATGTCGAGCGAACCGTTCCAGGTGCCGTTCGCACCTTCCGCGAGCTTGAGGTTCAGCAGGCCACCAACCATGTGATCGTAGAGATTGATGAAGCGGCTGAGCGCGCCGGCATCGCTGCTGGTCACGGAAATCTCGCTAAGCCCCTGGGGCCGGCGCAATTTCGATACCAGCGCCTGTCCGGTATCCGTGACGGCTGAAACATCGAGCCCGGTCGTCTTTCCAGCGCGCGAGGAATATGTCAGCGATACATTGCTCACGGCCTCATCGCCAAAGCCGACGACACGGTCGAGCTTCGCCTGAAGCCGCAGGTTCAGGTTGCTGTCAGTGCCACCGCCGCCGGCTTTGCCCCCGCCTGCGGCACCGCCAAATCCGGCTGGCCCGTCGGACTTCATCTTGGCGAGCAGCGAGCGGAAATCTGCGGACTTGCCGGAAATATTGACGTCGTAGGCTCCCTTGGCCGAACGCAAGGTCAGGGCGAAATCATCGCCGGGCGTAAATTGCAGGCGTGCGAAATCCGCGGAAATCAGCCCGTCCTTGCCCGTGGCCAAGCTACCCTTGGCGCCGAATCCGTCGCCATCCAGCACGAATTTGTTGATGTCCGTCTCACCGTTGTCGGCCTCGGTCGTTTCGAAGGTCGCCTTGGCATTGATGCCCTGCCCCTTCGACCAGCCGATCCATGGCACCATCAGGTTTGCCGATTTCAGGTCGACGCTGACCGCCTGACGTTTCTCATCGAGACGGGTCAGCTGGACGACCACCGGTCCATCGACGATATCATCAAGGCCGGGCACCAGCTTCCTGCGACCGGCGTTGTCGAGCGTGGCCTTCACCACGCGCTCGCGCGCCACGTCGGAGTCGGAATCGACAGGCTCCGTCATGGCGATTTCCATGGGAACGCCGTCGATCCCGGCCTTGGCCTGCAGGCGCGCAGCGCGCGGATCGACATCGAGCGTTCCGTCGATATCCGAGATCTGGCGATCGCCGAAGGGCTTGGCGACATCGACGCCCTGAAGCTGCAGGTTCGCCTTCCATATCGGCTCCGGCGGTTTCTGGTCGGCGATCAGGCCAAGACGAACCTGAGCGGTGCCACGCACATTGCCGGAAAAGTCCTCCGGCGCGAAACCCACCCGCTGCAAGGCCCGCATCGGCTTGAATGAAACGAGTTCTGCAACCCCGTCTGCCGCACCGGAAACAGCGATATCGATATCGGCCATCAACGGCTTTACGTAGACGTTTTCGAGCCCGAGCCTGCCGCTATCGATCTTCACCATGCGGCCAGAGGGGAAATAGGAGGTTGCACTTTTGATATCTACGCTGACCTTGCCGCCGCTCATGTCGAAATGCGCGTCCATGTCCCTCAGCGGCGGGATCTCGCCGGTTACGTTCATCCGGGTGTCGATGATATCGAAATTGATGTTCAATTCGTTTGCATCGAGATGCAGCGGCTTCGGCTCGACAGACAGACGGTTCTGGGGAATGAAGACCGAAATCTGCCCATGCGTGACGGTCCCGCCGAAAATATTGGCAAGCACCCATTTCCGCGGCTTGTCAGCCATCCAGTACGGCCAGAGCTGCTTGATGACGCCCGACTTCATGTTGTTGACGAGCGCATCGAACTGGATTTCGGGACCTGTACCGCCGAAACGGATGCGCAGATTGCCATCCATGGTGCCCGACGGCGTGGAGACCGACAGCGTATCGAGCTTCAGCTCCTTTGCTTCGTTCACATAGCGACCGAAAACCTTGAGGGAGAAGGGAAAAGGCGCATCCCCGGATGCGGGAACGGACGCAAGCCCTTCCGACACCAGCAGATCGATGCCGAAACCGCTGCCGGCGACGGAGTTGCCTGGCAACCGGTCGAGATCGATGAGACCGCCGGACATCGGAAGCACCATCGGCCCAAACTCCATCCGCGAGGTCGGCGCGATCTCCAGAGTGTCCTTGGCGAAATCATAGCCGAAGCTGAGCTGCGCGCGGGTCAGTTCCTGCGGATTGCCATCGAAATAGAACGTACCCGCCTGACCGTTCAGCGTCAGCGACATCGCCGGCGTGTGGCCCTCGCCGGCCCGCTTGGCGGAAATAATGACCTCGGAGGAACCGTCTAGCCCCTGCCTCGGACTGCCCGTCTTGTCGCGCTTCAGCATGAAAGGCGTCAGCCTGAGATCGGCGATCCTCAGTGTCAGGGACTGCGCCCTGCCGCCATCATTGACCGTCAATGCCGTCAGCTCCGTCTGCTGGCCATTGATGGAAATTGCACCGTAAATCGAGAGCGAATTGTCCTGTCCACGCTCCATCGCCAGATCGTCGACGGAAATCGTCAAGGGCCGCCCGCTAACGCTGGTTGTGGAAACCTCGAGTCCGCCGACCCGCATGCGGTCGAGACCGCCCTTGGCGATGAACGACTGCACGATGTCGAGTTGAAGGAAAGATTCTTCCAGAAGAGCCGGAATACTGTCGATCCGCAGCTTCGACAAGTCGAGCGGCTCGCTGGCAGGCAGCAACCTTGCATCGAGCGCCACGCCTTCGCTCTCGATCTCGCGAACCCTGACATGGCCTCCGAGCAATGCCAGCGGGTCCAGAATGAGACGAACGGATTTTGTCTGGGCGATGGGACCACTGTCGGTTTCACCGACCAGCGAAACATCCCGCGCCTCGATGGCGAGCTGGAAACCCTCAGCGAAGCGGATGGCGGTGCCGCCGATCTCGGCGCGATAGGCCGGCTGGACCGCCGAATTAAGCGCCGAGCGGGCGACGTTCGAAAGAACGGAATCGAGACCACCGCCTTCGACCATCGCAAAGATGCCGCCGGCGATCAGCACGAAGAAGGCAAGCACTCCGAAAGACCATCGCCCCACGCCCCCGAGTACGGTAGACCGCGGCGGACAATGCACGATAATCGGGTCCTCGGCGCCAGCCGAAGGCAATTCGTGCAGGGGAATGAAGTCTTCTTTGCGAAACCTTATTTTTTCGCCGCGGATCTCTCCCATGTGTCTGGCGATTGTCTCCGTCCAAGGATGCCGATATTCCACAGTCGCGCTGGACGACCTCGGTCCGGACTATATATCGATAGCCGTGACAATCATCCATAAAACAGGCAAAAGAAAGGTTATCCCATGGCGGAATTGACAGTTGGCGATCAGGCCCCGGACTTCACCCTGCCGCGTGACGGCGGCGGCTCGGTGTCGCTTTCCGCGCTTCTCGGCAAGCCCGTGGTCCTTTATTTCTACCCCAAGGACGACACGAGCGGCTGCACCGCCGAAGCCATTGCCTTTACAGGCCTCGCCGACGAATTCTCCAAGGCCGGAGCGACGATCATCGGCATGTCTCCCGACAGCGTCAAAAGTCACGACAAGTTTGCCGGAAAGCACAATCTTTCCATCGTGCTGGCCTCCGATGAGGAGAAGACCGCGCTTTCCGCCTATGGCGTATGGAAGGAAAAGAGCATGTACGGACGCACCTATATGGGCGTCGAGCGCACCACCGTTCTGATCGACGCGGAAGGCCGAATCGCCGCCATCTGGCGCAAGGTCAAGGTTGCGGGCCATGCCGAAGCCGTGTTGAACGCTGTTCGCGCGCTGTGAACGGCAGTCCTTCCGGCATGACGGTCAATCCATTGAACTCCCTGCGCGGAGCCGCGACTTGCGCGATCCTCAGCACCGACCTGGACGAAAAGACGGAACTGGCGCAGGAGGCTGCACGCCGCTGGCACGCACGCCGCCTGTCGCTGCGCTCACCGCTCGATCCCGACCTGCCGGAACGGCCGGGACGGCCGGCAAAACCGGAACTCGTGCCGCCGAAGGCGACGGAAAAGCGCTCCCTGCACACCCTGCCCGGCCGCATCGCCATGCTGCATGCGCTCGCCCATATCGAACTCAACGCCGTCGACCTCGCACTCGATATCGTCGCGCGATTCGCGACCGAACCGGTGCCGCATTCCTTCTTCGACGGCTGGATGCAGGTGGCCTTCGAGGAATCCAAGCATTTCCGCATGGTTCGCGAGCGTTTGAAGGCGCTCGGCGCCGATTATGGCGACATGCCCGCCCATGACGGACTGTGGCAGGCGGCCCATTCCACCCGCAACGACCTGACGGCGAGGCTGGCCGTGGTCCCGCTCATTCTCGAGGCCCGCGGCCTCGACGTCACCCCCTCGCTACAGGAGAAGATGCGCGAAACCGGCGATATTGAAAGCGCCGACGTCCTGAAAGTCATCTATGATGACGAAAAGGGGCATGTGGCGATCGGCGCCAAATGGTTCCGCTTCCTCTGCGCCCGCGAGCGACGCGATCCGGCAGCGACCTTCAAGGAGCTGGTGCGCGCAAATTTCCGTGGTTCGCTCAAGGCCCCGTTCAACGATGTCGCCCGCGCCGAAGCCGGCCTCACGCCTTCCTTCTATCGGTCGCTGACATCGAAGAACAGCGACTAGCCGCCCCCGCCTTCGCAGCACGCTTTCAAGCCTTTATTAACCTTAATGGTGTCTGATCGCACCAGGCAAAAACCGTTGCCGGAACGGTGTTTATCGATCTTGCGAGGAGCACCACCGGCCGATGGGACAGGGGAAATCGCGTGGCGACTTCGGCGGAAAATCGGGTCTTCGGAAAACGCAGACAGCCACACGTCGTGATTCTGGCACGCGGCGACAAGATCCGCCACATGACCGTGCACCCATGGATGGCGGCAGTTGCCTTCTGTTTCGTCGGCGTCATGGCAATCGGCTATCTCGGCGCGACCACCTACCTCGTCTTTCGCGACGACCTGATCGGCGCCAGCATGGCGCGTCAGGCCCGCATGCAGCACGATTACGAGGACCGGATCGCAGCCCTCAGGGCGCAGGTCGACCGCGTCACCTCCCGCCAGCTGCTCGACCAGCAGGTGGTCGAGGAGAAAGTTGAGAAACTGCTGGAACAGCAGATGGCGCTCTCCTCCCGTCATGGCCGGCTGAATGCCCTGCTCGACCGAGCGGAAGCCGCAGGCGCGCTGCCCGCGTCCATTCCCGCTCCCGTTCCGAACGAAAAGCCTGAAATCAGCGGCAAGCAGGCAAGCCTTTCCGGCGGACTGGATGCGATCGAGAACCTGCTCGGCCGCAAGACGGCCTCGGCCAAACCGGCGTCGGAAAAGACCAGCGGAACAGGGACGTCCGCCCTCGGCTATGTACCGCTGACCGACACCGCGGCAGACCGTTCCGACCGCCTGTTCTCGCAGATGACGCTTTCGCTCAAGGATATCGAGCGCGACCAGATCGACCGGGTGCAGAAGCTCGCCGACGGAGCCTCCGAGACAGCCAGCCAGATTTCAGGCATCCTGCAGCGCAACGGCATTCCCCTCGACCGGGTGGACGAAAACGCGAGCATGGACGCCATCGGCGGCCCTTATGTCGCCCCTCGGGCAGCGGAAGCGTTCAACTCATCCCTGAACGAACTCGATACGGCACTCAGCCGGCTCGAAAGTGTTCGGGCCACCGCAATCCGCATGCCTTTCGCCAATCCGGCACCGGGTCGGGAGATCACCAGCCGGTTCGGCAACCGTCGTGACCCGTTTTTCGGTGGATTGGCCATGCATGCCGGCATCGATTTCCGCTCGCCGGTCGGCGGCGAGATCCATGCCACCGGCGCCGGCAAGGTGGTCACCGCCGGCCCTTCCGGCGGATATGGAAACATGGTCGAGATCGACCACGGTCTCGGTTTCAGCACCCGCTTCGGACATATGTCGAAGATCGTCGTGAAGGTCGGGGACGAGATCAATCCCGGCGACGTCATCGGCTATTCCGGCAATACCGGTCGCTCCACCGGCCCGCATATCCACTACGAAGTGCGCCGCAATGGCGAGGCGGTGGATCCCATGCAGTTTCTTAATGCCGGCATGAAGCTGACGTCGCTGATCGATTGACCCCGCATCGCCTGCGTGTAGTCTCGCTTGAGTGTCGCCGGAGGAATCGCCATGGAACCGCATGCCCTTCTGACCTTTGCCCTCGCCTTTTTCGTCTTTGCGGCAAGCCCCGGCCCCGACAACATGACCATCATGGCGCGTACGGTTTCTCATGGTGCGGCATCGGGAATAGCCTATGGCGCCGGCACGGTAATCGGCATCCTGATCTATCTTGCCCTCGCTGCCTTCGGTCTTTCGCTGATCGCCAGCGAGATGGGTTTCCTGATGACGCTTCTGCGTTACGGCGGCGCGGTATACTTAATCTATATGGGTTTCAGGCTCTGGACCGCGGCACCTGTCGTGCCGGAGACCGCACCGCAGGAGCGTAGCCGCGACCTTGCGACCGTCTGCCTGACGGCCGTCGCGTTGAACCTCGGCAATCCGAAAATGCCGCTTTTCTATCTGGCCCTCCTTCCCAATTTCGTCGGCGCGGATTTTACGACCGAAACCTATCTGAGCCTCGCCTCGGCCATCATTGCGGTCGAGGTGATCGTGGTCGGCGGCCATGTCTGGATCGCCGGACGCGCGCGCCGGTTGCTGCGCACTCCGCGCATCGTCAGGATGGTCAATCGCGGTGCGGGCGCAGTATTGGCGCTTGCCGGAATTGCGGTGATAGCGACCCGTCGCGCCAGTTGAAGGATCTGTTCATCCTTTGTTACTGCAAATCCCGTAGTTTCCTTGACTTTCCGGCTTTTTGGCACTATCCCGCGCTGACGTTAACGCCCGCGTTCGAGGGCGATGCAATTGTGTTCGCAAGAACCGGAACGGAAACAGATTTCCCTTTGACCACTTTCGCTGACCTTGGCCTGAGCCAAAAAGTACTTTCAGCCGTCACCGACGCCGGCTACACCATCCCCACCCCGATCCAGGCCGGTGCAATCCCGCCTGCCCTGCAGCGCCGCGACATTCTCGGCATCGCACAGACGGGAACGGGCAAGACTGCCTCCTTCGTGCTCCCCATGCTGACGCTCCTCGAAAAGGGTCGAGCTCGCGCCCGGATGCCCCGCACGCTGATCCTCGAGCCTACTCGCGAACTGGCCGCCCAGGTCGCCGAGAACTTCGAAAAGTACGGAAAGAATCACAAGCTCAACGTGGCCCTGCTTATCGGCGGCGTCTCGTTCGATGAACAGGACCGCAAGCTGGAGCGCGGCGCCGACGTTCTGATCTGCACGCCCGGCCGGCTGCTCGATCATTGCGAGCGCGGCAAGCTGCTGATGACCGGGGTCGAAATCCTGGTCATCGACGAAGCCGACCGCATGCTCGACATGGGCTTCATCCCGGATATCGAACGCATCGCCAAGATGATCCCGTTCACCCGGCAGACGCTGTTCTTCTCGGCCACCATGCCGCCGGAAATCCAGAAACTCGCCGATCGCTTCCTGCAGAACCCCGAGCGCATCGAAGTGGCTCCGCCGTCCTCGACCGCAAAGACCGTGACGCAGCGCCTCGTCGCAGCCCACAACAAGGATTACGAGAAGCGCTCCGTCCTGCGCGACCTGATCCGCGCCCAGGAAGACCTGAAGAACGCCATCATCTTCTGCAACCGCAAGAAGGATGTTGCCGACCTTTTCCGCTCGCTTGAACGTCACGGCTTCTCGGTCGGAGCCCTTCATGGCGATATGGACCAGCGCTCGCGCACCAACATGCTGGCCGGCTTCAAGGACAACCAGATCACCCTGCTCGTCGCCTCGGACGTCGCCGCCCGCGGCCTCGACATTCCGGACGTTAGCCACGTCTTCAACTTCGACATTCCGATCCATGCGGAGGATTATGTCCACCGCATCGGCCGTACGGGTCGCGCCGGCCGTTCCGGCGCCGCCTTCACGCTCGTCACCCGGTCGGACACCAAGTACCTCGACGCGATTGAGAAGCTGATCGGTCAGAAGATCGAATGGCTGAACGGCGACATTTCGGCTCTCCCTGCACCCGCCGAACCCCAAGACGACCGTCGCGGCAGGCGCAGCGGCGGCAAGGACAGGGATAAGGGTCGCGAGCGTCGCGGCAGTCATAAAACCGAAACACGCAGCGAACAGACTGCAGTCATCACGGAAGAAGTGGAAGAGGCAAAGGTGGAAGCAGTGGCGAACGAACGCAGGTCCGAAAAGCGTGGCCGTGACGCCAATCGCAATAGCCGCCCGAACCCGGCTAACGACGATCATCGCGAACGTCGCCGCAGCCATTACCGTGACCATGACGACGGCCCGACGCCCGTCGGCTTCGGCGACGACATTCCGGCCTTCATGCTGATTGTCGCCAACGCGAAGGTCTGACGGCACCCGCCGTTCCCGGAGCATCCGCTCATGAGCCAGCCCGGCATCGATTTTCCCGGCCTCGGTGTCGGCCTTGCCATCCTGCGCGATGGCAAGCTGCTGCTATACCGTCGCCGGAAAGCCCCCGAAGCGGGTTTCTGGAATATCGTCGGCGGCAAGGTTGACCATATGGAACCGGCGGAGCAGGCCGCCCGCCGCGAGGCTGAGGAAGAAACCGGGCTCACCATCGGCAAGATCGCTTTTCTTGCTACCACCGAGCAGATTATCGACGCCGACCGGCAGCACTGGGTTTCGCTGCTTTACCGGACCAAGGATTTTTCGGGCGAACCGCAACTGACCGAACCGGACAAGCTTTCGGAATTCGGCTGGTTCGACCTCGATGCGCTGCCCCAGCCGCTCTCAGCCTTCACCGGCGCCATCCTGCCTTTTCTTCGCTGACTTCGGCTTGGCCGGTTTTGCTCGCGCAGGCTTCGCTTTCGACGCCTCTGCTCTCAGGCCCGCCTCGAAGGCAAGCCGTACCCACTTGGCCATTTCGTCGGGATCGTCATAGGCGTTATCAGGGATAGACCAGTAGGGCATCGCGACAGGGCTCTTGCCCTCCCTCTGATAGATCCACTGTCGGGCGCCCGCCTCCTCGAAGAACGGCGCGCTCTCGTTATCCGCCTTCAGCATGACCTCGTCGAACAGTTCCAATGCAAAGATAACGCCGTCGCGATAGATGCCCTTGCCGCCGAACATCCGGCGAATGGAGACGGGGCCGACCGCCTGAAACATCTCTTCGATTTCTACATTGTCCATCGTGGTCAATCCTTCAAGACACCGCCGGCGGCCAGCACTGCCTCCGGCGTATCGACATCCAGTTTCGCGGCGGCGCCGATCTCGACGTCGATGATCGGCAATCCGGATGTCTCGATAATGTGACGCGCGCCGATGTCGCCCTCCAGCCGCATGAGCGCAGGAAAGGTTGCACGCGGCAGGATGACCGGATTGCCACGCTTGCCATCAGCCACCGCCCGCACGATGGACCAGCCCCCTGATTTGCGGAATGCTCTCACCAGTTCCTCGATATCGGCGTGCGTAACCCCCGGCATGTCTGCAAGCAGGATCATGACGCCTTCCGCGTCCTGCAGCGCGGGCGCCGCGAGGCCGGCGCGGATCGAACTCGCCATCCCGCTGGCATAATCGCGATTCTCCTCGATCTCGACCGGCAATCCTTCCAGACAGGCGGAAATCTCGGAAGCCCGAAAACCTGTAACGACGACAACAGGACCGGCCACGGCATCGAGTGCCCGCTCGGTCACACGCCTGACAAGCGGCGCACCCTCAAACTCGGCCAGCAGCTTGTGCCGGCCTCCTTCGCCCATCCTGCTCGCCTTGCCAGCCGCCAGGATGACGATGCCGACACGGAGGGCCGTGTCGGCAGAGATCGTGTTCTCCCGCGGCAACGGACGACTGGGAATTTCCATCAGCAAGCCTCCGACACCAAGTCCCGTCAGTTCCAGCGTATCAGGATTTTCACCGGCGAGAATCCGGTTCAAGACCCAGTCGAAGCCGTTTTCCTTCGGCGAACGGGCGCAGCCCGGCGCGCCGATGACGGGAATTTCCCCGACATGACCCAGCACCAGCAGATTTCCGGGATCGACCGGCAGCCCGACCTGATCGACTGTTCCTCCCGCCATGCGGATCGATTCCGGGATGACATCGACCGGATCGCACATGGCCGATGCCCCGAAGACGACAACGAGCGGCGGATCGGCCGGTTGCAGGCGCAAGGCATCCTCGATAGCGCCTGCAACCGCATCCGCCCGGTGCGCCACCCTCCACTCGCCGACCAACCGGCTGCCGGACGCGGCAAGGCGCTGCTCCAGAATCCGCGTGGTCTTGTCCATGACGGAGGTCTTGAGCGACGGAAGTTGCGTGGCGATCAGGGCGACATTGCGGGGGCGATAGGGCTTGAGTTCGATGGCCCGCCCTTCGGCAAGGATGGACAACGCACTTGCCACGCTCGCGCCGGAAACGCCGAGCGGAATGATCTTCACGGTAGCGAGCAGATCGCCTTCGCGCACGTCGCTATGATCGGCCAGGCAGGCGAAGGTGATGGCCGGATCGACGCGGTTGAAACGGTCGACCAATTCCCGGCTCGCCACGAAAAGACCGTTGCAGGTAGCGTAGAAATTGACCCGACCCGTCGCCGGCTCGGACATCCTCAGGTGATCGGGGCCAATGCCAGCAGCAAGACGCCCCGCCGCCTCGTCTTCGCCGAGATCGCCATCCTCGAGCCGACAGGCGATGATCGTAGGGATACCCGCGTCGGAAAGACGGGAGAGATCCGATCCGGAAAGCCTATGGCCCTTCGGCAGTCGTGCGGACGGCAGTTGCACAGAATGCGCCAGCACGAGCCCCTCCGCCCCTTCCAGCGGGAATTCCCCGAAGATCATGCCGCCTCGCGCGCCGCTGCGCCAAGCGACCGGCGCCGAAAGGACTGGATAACCTCCGCAAGCACGGATACCGCGATTTCGGCAGGGGTGGCGGCCCCGATATCGAGCCCCACCGGCGCAGAAATGCGCCCGATCTGATCCTCCGAAAGCCCCTGTTCCTTCAGACGTTCCACCCGTTTCGCATGGGTCTTGCGACTACCGAGCGCGCCGACATAGAAACAGCCAGCTTCGAGCGCCGCAACGAGCGGAAAATCGTCGATCTTCGGGTCATGGGTGACTGCGACCATCGCGCAGTAGCGATCGAGCGGCCGCGTCTTGAGCGCATCCTCCGGCCAATCCGCCACAAGATCGATGCCTGCGAAACGCTCCGGTGTGGCAAAGGCCGTGCGAGGGTCGATCACGGTGATGTCATAGCCGGCGATCTCGGCCATGGGACAGAGCGCCTGACTGATATGAACCGCGCCGATCACCACGATGCGCGGCGGCGGAAGATGAACGTTGAGGAAAAAGCTGCGCCCCTCCAGATCGACCAGGCCGGATTTGCCTGACAGCAGCCTTTGCCCGATCTCCGCTCCCAGCGGTCCGATGACGGTTTCTCCCTCGACCACAAGCCGGTCACGGCCATCGTCAAGATCGGTCACCAGCACGGCCGCGCGTCGTGCAAGCCGGGCTTCGTTCAGCTTTTTCAGGTTCACCGGATCCATCAGCCGAGCCTTTCGACGTAAACGCGGATTCGACCACCGCAGGAAAGCCCGACCCTCCAGGCCGTCTCGTCCGCCACACCGAATTCGAGCATCCGCGGTGCGCCCGATTGCAGCACGTCAAGCGCCTCGGTAATGACCGCCCCCTCCACGCAGCCGCCGGAGACGGAGCCCTCGAAATTGCCATCGGCATCGATCACCAGATGGCTGCCGACCGGGCGCGGCGCCGATCCCCAGGTCTCGACAACGGTCGCAATCGCCACGGTGCGCCCCTTGCCTTTCCATTCCTCGGCAACGAGCAGCGGATCCATCCGTCCAGCAATGACCGTCATATTCAAGCCCTCATCGTCTTCAGGAAGCGTTTCGGATCGGCATCGCCCTGCATCGGCCCGGAAAGGGCTGCGACCAGGTCGGCAAGCGAATCGAGATTATGCACGGAACGCAGTTCATCGACATGGGGAAGCATCGCCCTGACGCCCCGCGCCCGCGCCTCGAAGCCCTCGAACCTCAGGAGAGGATTGAGCCAGACCAGCCGGCGACAGGAGCGATGCAGCCGATCGGTCTCGGCAGCGAGCGTCTGGACATCCTCTCGCTCGAGACCATCGGTAATCAGCAGGACCACCGCCCCCTGCCCGAGCACGCGCCGCGCCCATTGCCGGTTGAAGAGCTTCAGCGTCTCCCCGATCCGCGTGCCGCCGGACCAGTCGCTGACCGCGCCGCTGCATTGCGCGATCGCCTCGTCAGGATCGCGGTTCTTCATCTGGCGCGTCACATTGGTCAGCCTCGTGCCGAACAGGAATGTGTGGACGCGACGGCGGCGCTCCGTCAGCACATGCAGGAAATGCAGGAAGATGCGGGTGTACTGGCTCATCGAACCCGAGATATCGGCAAGGATGACCAGCGGCGGCTGTTCGGTGCGACGCGCCCTGAACTTCGGCAGGATAAGATCGCCGCCGCTGCGCAGAGCCGCACGCATCGTCGCCCGCGCATCGACGTTTCCCGGCCGGCGGGACGGGCGAAAACGGCGCACGCGCACCGTATCGAACGGCATGGCCAGCCTCTCGATCTCGCGCCGCGCCTGAGAAAGTTCGCCCGCGGACATCTGGGCGAAATCCAACCGGCGCAGCACTTCCGAGCCTGAAGTCGTGAAGCGCGCATCGATCTCGATATCCGGCTCGTCGCGTGGTTCCTGCCGCCGCTCGCGCTCGGCATAGAGCGCGTCGCTCACTCGGGAAGCCCCGGCCTTTGCCTTTTCTCGTTCGCTAAGATCGGCCGCAACCGGCGACATCATCGCGATCATCTTGGCGACCAGATCGCGCGAACGCCAGAACAGCCTGAAGGCCTCGTCGAAGACCGGCTGGTCCTCATGCCGGTTGACGAAGATCGCACCGAGCGCCGCATGGAACTCCTCCCGCGATCCGATACCGATGGCATCGACCGCAGCGATGGCATCGAGCACCGCCCCCGGCCCCGGTTTCAGACCAGCCCTGCGCAGCACCCGGGCGAAATGCACGATATTATCGGCAAGCCTGCCGTCACCGGCCGCAGGCGGCGGCATCACGATCCCATCACGGCCGGCCGAAATCTCCATGGCTCAACCCGCCGCCAGAAGCTCCGCCTTCACCTCGGAAAGAACCTTCTGGCCTTCCGAGCCCTGAATGCGGGCGATGTCGTCCTGATATTTCAGAAGCGTGCCGAGCGTGTCGGCGATGGTTTCCGGATCGAGCGCCAACCGGTCGAGTTCGGTGAGAGCCGTTGCCCAGTCGATCGTCTCGGCAACGCCGGGGTTCTTGAAAAGGTCCAGCATGCGCAGCTTCTGCACATAGGCGACGATCTGGCGCGAAAGCTGCTCGTTGCAGCCGGGCACCTTGCGCCGGATGATCGCCAGTTCCTCGGCAGCCTTTGGATAGTCGACCCAGTGATAGAGGCAACGCCGTTTCAAGGCGTCATGCACCTCGCGCGTCCGGTTGCTGGTGACGATCACGATCGGCTTTTCCGTCGCCTTGACTGTTCCGTATTCGGGGATCGTGACCTGAAAATCGGACAGTACTTCCAAAAGGAAGGCCTCGAAGGCCTCGTCCGTGCGGTCGAGTTCATCGATCAGGAAAACCGGGGCACGGCCGGGCTCGCTCTCCAGCGCCTGCAGCACCGGACGGCGGATCAGATATCTGGCGGAGAAGATATCGTGTTCCATTCGGTCACGGTCGGAAACGCCCGCGGCCTCGGACAGGCGTATCTCCAGCATCTGCGCCGGATAGTTCCATTCATAGACGGCCGATGCGACATCGAGGCCTTCATAGCACTGGAGGCGGATCAGCGGTCGGTCGAGCGCGGATGCCAGCACCTTGGCAATCTCGGTCTTGCCGACACCGGCCTCGCCCTCAAGAAAGAGCGGTCGCTGCATGCGAAGGGCAAGGAAGAGAACCGTGGCCAGCGGCCGACCGGCAAGATAGTCATGCTCCGCGAGGAGGTCGACGACGGCATCGATCGATCCCGGCAAGCTTTTCGAGGACGTCTCAGGCATCCTTCCTCCTCTTTTTGAGAGGAGCTTACAGGGTGTGGTAGCTGCGGTCCAGATAGATCAGCGACGCTTCCTTGGCCCCGAAATGCACCGCCTTCACCTCGCCGAAAAGCACGGTATGGGTCGCCGTGACCTTGGTGTCCGTGACCCGGCAATCGAAGGAGACGATAGCGTCTGACAGCACCGGAGCGCCGGTGACCAGCCTTTGCCATTCGCCCAGCGCAAAGCGCTCATCGACGGAAAGGCCGCCAAAACCGGCAAAGCCGTTGGCGAGATCACGGTGATGTGCGCCCAGCGTATTGAGGGCGAAGAACCCGCTCTCGAAGAACACGGCGTTCTTTTCATTTGTATTGTTCAGGCAGGCGAGAACAGTCGGCGGATGGTCAGAAACCGAGCAGGCGGCAGTGATCGTCACGCCACGGCGGATGCCACCATGCTCCGTGGTGATGAGCTGGACATGACCCGCATAACGGCTCATCGCTTCCCGGTAGACCACCGGATCAATCTGCTGCGTGTTCAACACTTCACTCTCCGCGATTGGCCTAGGGTCAAAACTCAATCAGGACAGGCTTTCTGCGCGCCGAATCTTGGGGCTGAGTAGGAGGAAAGGTGCAGGAAATGCGGATCATTTTCAAACCTTTCCGACGCCCGCAGGCCCAAGATGCGGCGTGCCCCAAGGGTTGGTCAGGATGGGCCGCCTGATTGCAAACAATGCTCGGCAAGGCCACTCGGCCTTACCTTGCGCTTGTTCGCTGCCATTCGATCCCATCCAGACCAACAGAACACCTGTCCTGATTGAGTTTTGGCCCTAGCCTCTATCCGACCAGATAATGCCGGGCAAGTTTTACCTTTTCCCCAACGGACAGATTTTGCCCTGACAGCCGGCCGTTATTGCACCGCATTGCAGTTTCCGTCATGGAACGGTTAGACTAGGCAAGTTTCAATGGCCGAACGCCGCATCCGGAAAAATCGAAACAAGAATGAAGCCGCATCGCCTCCTGCCACTGACTTTTCTCGTGTTGACCGGACTTTCCATGCCGCTAGTCGCCGCTCCGCTGAAGATCGCGGTCGTCGCGCCGCAATCGGGAAACTTCGTGACACTGGGCGATGAAGTGCGCCGCGGCGCGAAGATTTCGGCCGACCGTCTGGGCATCGAACTCGCCTTGATCGACGAGAACTGCGAAGCGGGAAGCGGTCCTCAGGTTGCGGCAAGGATCAAGGAAAGTGGTGCGACCGCCGCCATCGGCTTTCTCTGCTCGGAAAGCCTCGACGGCGCGCTTGCGCCGCTGAAAGAAGCTGCAATCCCCGCAATCACGCTTTCCGTCCGCTGGAAGGGCGTGATGGAGGACGCCCTCAAGAACGGCTGGCCGCTCTTCCGCCTTGCGCCCACGACCGAAGACGAGGCTCAGAAGCTCACCGAAATCATCCTTCGCGACTGGACGAGCGATGCCATCGCCTTGATCGAGGACGGCACGATCCACGGCCGCGAGCTGGCCGATGCCATCCGCAACGGCCTTGAGACCCATGGATTGAAACCGGTTTTCACCGACACCTTCCGTCCTGGACAGGAACAGCAGATCTCGCTTGTTCGCCGTCTGCGCAAGGCGGGCGTGACCAAGGTCTTTGTCGGCGGCGACCGCACAGACATGTCGATCATTGCGCGCGACGCCGCGGTGGAAAAGATCGAACTCGGCTTTCTGGGTGGCGAAGCTCTGAATGCTGCGGATCAGCCGGTACCGCTTGCCGAAGGCGTACGCGCCGTCCTGCTCCCCTATGTCGTAGGAGGACCGCAACCAAGGGACGACAACCCCGGCGAATCGCCACGTGAAGGCTATGTGCAGCCCGCCGAGGCTGCAGTCTCCATCCTTGGCGATGCCGCAGCCCTGTCAGGTGCCATGGGCTCGACCCTTGCCGACACACTGGTCGATACGGCTTTCGACACACCGATAGGCCCGATCACCTTTTCGACAGGTCACGAACTCGCAGACAATCCCTACCGTCTGATGGAATGGCGCAAGGGCGGCTTCATTGAAGCGCCGCCCTCAACCCAGTGACAATCAAGCCAGTCGGCAGACTGTCATGACGGATAGGGCCAGAAGGCCTGCGTGAAGACACCGCCATCGACCCAGATCGTCTGCCCGGTCACGAACCCGGCCTCCGGACCCGCAAGAAACAGCACCGGTCCCGCAATATCGGCTGGCGTACCGACCCGGCGCAAAGGCGTCACGCTACCCCATGTCTCGGCATAATCGGGTGCCTCGGCGCGGGTGCGTTCCGTCTCGATGGCACCGGGAGCCACGCAATTGACGCGGATTCCGTGCGGACCGAGTTCCACGGCTGCCACCTTGGTGAACTGCTCGACGCCACCCTTGGACGCCGTGTAGTCGACGAGCTTCGGAAAGGCGAGCTTGTTGCAGCCGGAGCCCAGATTGATGATGGAACCGCCCTTACCAGCGGCCACCATGCGCCGCCCGGCTTCCCTCGTATTGAGGAAGGTGCCGGTCAGGTTGGTGCGGATCACGGCATCCCACCGCTCGTCGGACAATTCCAGCAGCGGAGCCCATGTCTGGATGCCGGCATTGTTGACGAGGACATCCGGCGCATCGCCAAACCAGGCGCAGGCCTCATCCATGAACGCCGTGACGGATGCGGCGTCACCCACATCGGATGAGAATGTCCGGGCATGACCGCCGGCGGCAGCGATTTCCGTGACAACCTCCTCGGCGGCGGCTCCGTCGTCGCGATGCGTGAAGGCCACCTGATATCCCGCCTGCGCGAATGCAATGGCGAGATGCCTGCCGATGCCGCTGCTGCCGCCGGTGATGATCGCGGAACGTCCCATGTCTCTCCTCCTGTTGCTCCTCGTCACGAGGGATGGAGAAGGATCGAGCCAAGGTCAAGCCGGCCTCGTCCATGGCAGACTTTCGAAGAGTTGCCGGGCTGGCCGGGCGGTGCTATGGGCAGGCCGAAAAGTCAGCAATTCCGGAGCATCCGCCATGACACGCCCCCTCAAGATCGCCCCTTCGATCCTCGCTGCCAACTTCGCCCGGCTCGGCGATGAAGTTGCCGACGTGATCGAAGCCGGTGCCGACTGGATTCATCTGGACGTCATGGACGGCCATTTCGTTCCCAACATCTCCTACGGCCCCGCCGTCATCAAGGCGCTGCGCCCCTTCACCAAGGCAGTTTTCGACTGCCACCTTATGATCTCGCCGGCCGACCCCTATCTCGATGCCTTCGCCGATGCCGGCTGCGATGTCATCACCGTCCATGCCGAGGCCGGCCCCCATCTACATCGCTCACTGCAGAAGATCCGCTCGCTCGGCAAGAAGGCCGGCGTCTCGCTCAATCCGGCTACGCCGCTTTCCGTGATCGAACATGTTCTCGACGACCTCGACCTTCTGCTCATCATGAGCGTCAACCCGGGCTTCGGCGGCCAGAAATTCATCCCTGCCATGACCGAGAAGCTCGCCAAGGCAAACCTGATGATCGGCAATCGCCCGATCGACCTCGAAGTCGATGGCGGCGTGACCGCGGAGAACGCAGCACTCGTAACGTCGGCCGGCGCCAATGTCCTCGTCGCCGGCTCTGCCATCTACAAGGGCCAGGGCGTTGACGATTATCGCAAGACGGTCGACACTCTGCGCAAGGCTGCGGAAGAGGGACGCCGTTGAACTATTGCAGGACATGGCTGGCAGGTGTTGCGACGGCTTTCGTCGCCCTGCCGGCCATGGCCGCCGATTTCGCCAGCTTCCAGTCGCTCGGCTTCTCCGAAGACGGCGGCGTCTATGCCTTCGAGGAATACGGCATCAGCGACAGTTCGGGCCTAGCATACTCGTCCGTTTTCTTCATCGATACAGTGAAAGACACTTTCCTGCCGGACACACCGATCCGCATAGGCGTGAAACGCGACACAGCAAGCATCGCGGCAGTACGGCGCGAGGCGATGGAAAAAGCCGCACCGCTCCTGTCACAACATGGACTTCTCGATCGGCCCGGCGAACTCGCAGCCTTCAGCCCGATCAGCGAGATCGACGCGCCGAAAGACGAGGTTCGTTATTTCGAACATCCAGCCGACCCCGCGTTCGGCAAGCCATATACCCTGAAGATCGAAGAGTTCTTCGCGACACCGACCCGCTACTGCGTGGATCTCGTCGATGCGCTCAAGGCCTTCCGGCTGAAGTACACGGAGAAAGATGGCGAACCGGCAGACGAGATCGTGCACGAGGACAGCATCGACATTCCCGAAAGCCGCCAATGCACCGTCGATTATCGGCTGGGCGGTGTCGTCACCTATTCGCCCCCTGCGGGCAGGCTGGTCCATATGGCGCTCGTCAACGTGCTGAGCCTCGGCTATGAGGGCAATAACGGGCGCTGGATCGCCGTTCCTGCCCGCCCCTGATGACGGATACCGCCCTCCCCAAGATGCGAACGCCCATCCGCGACCGGTTCGCCGCCGCCCTCCCTCCTGTAAGGCTCTGGCTCGTTGGTGCGCTGGTCTGGGGCACTCTCATGGCAACGGTCCTCGGCTTGTCACTTTACGGCACGGAACGTTTGGACGGCAGCCATACGCCGGCACTCTTCGGTCTCTACTTTTCAGGCGGAGCGATCGGCTGGTTTCTTGCCCTGCCCCTCATCGGCTTCTTCAGCTTCCGGCGACGCCCGGAAACGCGTTTTGCGGCCGCCTTCCTGCTTCTCTCCTGCGGGACGTTCGCAACGACGGCGCTTCTTTTCGCCCTGCAATACCGCATGTTCTACGCGCAGTGGCACGCGCCTTTCGGTACCGTGATCTGGGCATTCCAGTTCGTCTTCACCTCGGCTTCGGCCGTCTACCAGTTCACCGCGCTCGGCAGCCGGCATTACTTTCCCTTCGGTGTCGCACTGCTGGTTGCCGCAAGCCTCTGGCTTGCGCGCCGCAACCGTTGAGATTGCCGGGCTTCTTTGCTAAGAGCGCCTGACAAAAGCCCCGGCCAGCCGACCATCCCGGTGTTCGACCGGGTATCTGATCAGGCGCCAAGCCGGCGCCATCGCCAGTCCAAGGAAAGAAAAGCCCATGATCCCGCGTTATTCCCGGCCCGAAATGGTCGCTATCTGGTCTCCCGAAACCAAGTTCCGTATCTGGTTCGAGATCGAGGCCCATGCCTGTGATGCGCTGGCCGATCTGGGCGTGATCCCCAAGGAAGCGGCGAAGACCATCTGGGAAAAGGGCGGTGCCGCCGAGTTCAACGTCGCCCGCATCGATGAGATCGAAGCCGTCACCAAGCATGACGTCATCGCCTTCCTCACCCACCTTGGCGAATTCATCGGCCCCGACAGCCGCTTCGTGCATCAGGGGATGACGTCCTCCGACGTGCTCGACACCACGTTGAACATCCAACTCGTGCGCGCCGCCGACATCCTGCTCGCCGACATGGACCGCGTTCTGGCCGCCCTCAAGGCTCGCGCCTTCGAACACAAGGACACGGTGCGTATCGGCCGCAGCCACGGCATCCACGCCGAACCGACCACCATGGGCCTGACCTTCGCCCGCTTCTACGCCGAAATGGTCCGCAACCGCGCCCGCCTCGTGGCCGCACGGGCAGAAGTGGCGACCGGCGCGATCTCCGGCGCCGTCGGTACCTTCGCCAATATCGATCCGCGCGTCGAGGAACATGTCTGCGAAAAGCTCGGCCTCATTCCCGAACCGGTCTCGACGCAGGTCATCCCGCGTGACCGTCACGCCATGTTCTTCGCCACCCTCGGCGTGATCGCGTCTTCGATCGAGAACGTCGCGATCGAAATCCGCCACATGCAGCGCACCGAGGTTCTGGAAGCGGAAGAATTCTTCTCGCCGGGCCAGAAGGGTTCGTCCGCCATGCCGCACAAGCGCAACCCGGTCCTGACCGAAAACCTGACCGGCCTTGCCCGGCTGGTGCGCATGTCCGTCGTCCCGGCCATGGAAAACGTGGCTCTCTGGCACGAGCGTGACATCAGCCACTCGAGCGTCGAGCGCGCTATCGGCCCTGATACCACGATCACCCTCGACTTCGCGCTGAACCGCCTTGCCGGCGTCATCGAGAAGCTGGTGATCTACCCGGAAAACATGCTGAAGAACATGAACAAGTTCCGCGGCCTCGTGATGAGCCAGCGCGTTCTTCTGGCACTCACCCAGGCCGGTGTCAGCCGCGAGGATGCCTATCGTCTCGTCCAGAGAAACGCTATGAAGGTCTGGGAACAAGGCAAGGATTTTCTTGAGGAATTGCTTGCCGACGAAGAAGTCCGCGCAGCCCTTTCCGAAGAGGATATCCGCGAGAAATTCGACCTCGGCTACCACACCAAGCACGTTGACACGATCTTCAAGCGCGTCTTCGGCTGAGATTAAAGGCATTCAATGGCGATCCGGGCCGTGGAGACGCGGGCCGGATCCTCTATTTTCAAGGGCGCCCAAGACGGATTTTGTGACGCCCTTCAAGGCCCACTTCTTGACGAAGACCAGACCAGTGAGCAGATAAGGCGCATGAAAGCTTCAGACGCAGATATCCTCATCATCCCCGGCTACACCAATTCAGGTCCCGACCACTGGCAGAGCCGCTGGGAAGCAAAGCTGTCCACCGCCCGGCGTGTAGAGCAGGCGGAGTGGGCGAAGCCCGTGCGCGCCGACTGGGTCGCCCGCGTCATCGAGGAAGTCAACAAGTCCACGCGCCCCGTCGTGCTGGTCGCCCATTCGCTCGGCGTACCCACCGCAATCCACGCCATTCCCCATCTCGGAGAAAAGGTGAAGGGTGCGTTTCTCGTCGCCCCCCCGGATGTCGCCAATCCAACCATCCGGCCGAAGCACCTGATGACCTTCGGGCCTTATCCGCGCAATCCGCTGCCCTTTCCGACGATCACCATCGCCAGCCGCAACGATCCCTTTGGCACCTATGAACATGCCGACGATATCGCCGGCGCCTGGGGCTCGCTGCTGATCGATGCGGGAGAATCGGGTCATATCAACACGGATTCCGGCCATGGTCCGTGGCCGGAAGGCACCATGGTCTTTGCCCAGTTTCTCAGCCGTATCCAGGGTTAGGCCGACAGGCCTGTGCGATCAGGAAAGCCATGGCCGCAATGGCTTTCCGACATGATAAATACGACCGCATCAGGTTAAACGGTTTTTAAGGGAAGACCGGTACCGTCGGCACTACCGAACGTTGTCGATAGGTAGTCTTTGCATCCCGGCCCAACCAAAGTCAGTCCTTCCGGCACCAGCGAGGCCTCAGGCCTCCGCGAGTTATTGGCGATTCTTCCTGTCGCCACTGTCGTGCTCGACCCGATCGGCCGCATTCTGGTGACCAACGCGCGTTTCGATGCCCTGCCCCTACAACGGCAGGAGAATTCTTCGGATTTCCTCATCAATCATGTGCGGGACGAGGATCGGGGCACCTTCGCCGTCCTTCAACTGGCAGCACTATCCTCAAGGACAGAGATCACCCCTGTCGAGCTGCGGTTCACGACCGGTGACGGCTCGCCGCTGTGGATGATGGTTCACGCTACCGCCATGTCGGCGGAGGGAATGCCGACGGCGAACCTTCTGGTGCAGCTTGGAGACATCACCGAGTTGAAACAGCGCGAGCTGGACCTTGCCGACAGGGAAAGCCGCTGGAACGACGCACTCGTGAGCTCGTCAACCGGTGTATGGGATTATCGGATCGACCTTGGCACCTGGTACTATTCCAACGAATGGCGCGCCATCCGCGGCCTCGCACCGGACGACCCCCTGCCGCCGACGACCCTGGAATGGCTGGAGCTCGTGCATCCGGACGATCACGAGCGCGTTCTCCATAGCGTCGAACGCCAGAAGGCTGGCGATCCCGATTACATGACGTTCGAATACCGTGAGCGGCATAAGGACGGTCACTGGGTCTGGATCGAATGCCGCGGCGCCTGCGTCGCCTGGGACAGCGACGGCAAACCACAGCGCATTATCGGCACCGATGTCGATATCACCAGCCGCAAGCTGGCCGAAGAAAAGATCGCCCGAATGTCCCGGCGGTTGAAGCTCGCCCTGGAGGTTTCGCACATCGGCGTGTTCGAGACGGACTTCGATACCGGCAGTTCGGACTGGGACGACGGCATGATGACCCTCTTCGGCCTGGAGGGCAGCCAGAAGATGCAGATTGGCGGCACATGGGAACAGATGCTCCATCCGGAGGACGCCGAACGCGTCTACAGCAAGGTGGACCATCATGTAGCCAATCTGCTCCCCTTCTCCGACGAATACCGCGTCATCCTGAAGGACGGTTCGATCCGCTATATCCGGTCTCGCACCCTGCCGTTCATCGATCCCGAGGGCCATCGCAAGATGATCGGCGCCAACTGGGACGTGACCGCCGACCACGCGCTCCACCGTGAACTGGAGCGCGCCAAGACGCTCGCCGAAGCACGCAACGCCGAACTGGAGGCAGCCAAGGCACGCATCGAGCATATAGCGATGCACGACTACCTGACCGACCTCCCGAACCGGCGTTTCCTTGACGAGAAACTGGACAGGTTTGCCGAGAACGATCGCGCAACAGCGGGCGGCCTTGCCGTGCTTCATATCGATCTCGACCGCTTCAAGGAAATCAACGACACGCTCGGCCACAGCGCCGGCGACATGATGCTCAAGCACGCGGCAAAGGTGCTGAAGGCCAATACCCGCGGCGAAGATTTCGTCGCCCGCATCGGCGGAGACGAGTTCGTCTTTCTCGCCCGCTTCGAAGGCTCGCACCGCAAGCTCGGACAGCTTGCCGACCGCATCATATCGGAGCTCAGGAAACCGGTATCCTATGAAGGCCATGAGTGCCGCTTCGGCGCCTCCATCGGGATCGCCTGCGAGCTAGGCCCCGAAATCGATGCGCGGCAATTGCTGCTGAATGCAGACATCGCGCTCTACCATGCCAAGAACCGCGGACGTAACCGCCACGAATTCTTTTCCCGCGACAGCCACAAGCATATGGTGGACACCCGAAGGCTTTCGGATGAAATCCTTCGGGCGCTGGAAAACGACGAGTTCGTTCCCCACTATCAGTTCCAGTTCAATGCGCGTACCCTCTCTATTGCCGGCGCCGAGGCTCTGGCGCGATGGCAACATCCCAGGCAAGGCGTGCTGACGCCCGACAGTTTCCTTTCCGTGGCAGAAGAGCTCGGCGTGGTGCCTCAGATCGATGCCCTCATCCTGGAAAAGGCGCTTGCCGACTTCGACAGGTGGCGCGAGCTTGGTCTGAACGTGCCGAAGATCTCGGTCAATGTCTCGACCCGCCGCCTGCACGATCCGTTATTGCGAAAGAAACTGAGCACGCTGTCTTTCGATCCGGGCACGGTCTCCTTCGAGCTGCTGGAGTCGATCTTCCTCGACGAATACGACGAACAGGCGATGGAGAACCTCAGCCATCTGCGCAAGCTCGGTGTCGATATCGAGATAGACGATTTCGGCACGGGCCATGCGTCCATCGTCAGCCTGCTTAGACTGAACCCCAAATCCCTCAAGATCGATCGGCAGCTGGTTCGCGATGTGACGCAATCGACCGAGCAGCGCAAACTGGTCAGATCGATCATCGACATCGGAAGGTCGCTAAATATCGGGGTCACTGCGGAAGGTGTCGAAACGCCGGAACATGTCCGGATCCTGGCCGCGCTCGGTTGCGACGTGCTGCAGGGTTTCGGGCTGGCTCGCCCGATGGCATTCTCGAAGACCGCCGATTTCATTACCGGCGACACCTGGCGTCGCCCATTCCAATAAACGGGCGACGAAATTCTCTGGCAGCCTGAGAGACCGCTTCCCCGGAGGGCTTATTCGCCTTGGATTTGGGCCACGGCCTCGGCCAGAAACTCGATCATCTTCGTGCGCAGTTCCTCGTCGGAAACTGCAACGCCACCAGCAGCCAGATCGCCCTGGAGCTTGCGGATAACATCGCCATCGCCGGCTTCCTCGAAATCGGCAGCGACGACTTCCTTGGCATAGGCATCGGCATCCGCCTTGCCGAGCAGACCGGCAGCCCAGAGCCCGATCAGCTTGTTGCGCCGTGCCACAGCCTTGAAGCGAAGTTCCTCATCGTGTGCGAACTTGTTTTCAAAGGCTTTTTCGCGATCACCCATACCGCTCATCTGTATCTCCCAAAAAGTATCCGTCACCATACGGGGGCTTCGTTTCCCCCATTAATCAAAAGGCTGTAGAAAGTGCAATGCAAACTTGGGGCACATGTTGATTCTCCGAGCCGCGCCTTGGTTTGGACGAAATCCGGGGAGGTAACAACAGCCGCATTGTGAAAAGCGTGGTTTTCCTTTATGGGACCGCTTCAATAATCGTTCCACAGCGTCCCCAGTGTGACGCCAACAGCAGAGAAAACCAGCCATGAACCGTCGCCGCCGTGTTTACGAAGGCAAGGCCAAGATCCTTTATGAGGGTCCGGAGCCCGGCACGCTGATCCAGTTCTTCAAGGACGACGCCACGGCGTTCAACAAGAAGAAGCATGAAGTCATCGACGGAAAAGGTGTCCTCAACAACCGCATTTCCGAATATCTCTTCACGCACCTGAACAAGATCGGCATCCCGACCCACTTCATCCGCCGCATGAACATGCGCGAGCAGCTGATCAAGGAAGTGGAGATGATCCCGCTCGAGGTCGTCGTGCGCAATGTCGCCGCCGGCTCGCTCGCCAAGCGCCTCGGCATCGAGGAAGGCATTGTGCTGCCGCGCTCGATCATCGAGTTCTACTATAAGTCCGACGCGCTCGCCGACCCGATGGTCTCGGAAGAACACATCACCGCCTTCGGCTGGGCCAACCCCGCGGAGCTTGACGACATCATGGCGCTCGCCATCCGCGTCAACGACTTCCTGAGCGGCCTCTTCCTCGGCATCGGCATCCAGCTCGTTGACTTCAAGATCGAGTGCGGCCGCCTCTACGAAGGCGACATGATGCGCATCATCCTCGCCGACGAGATCTCGCCCGACAGCTGCCGCCTGTGGGACATCGAGACCAATGAGAAGCTCGACAAGGACCGGTTCCGCCAGGATCTCGGCGGCCTGCTCGAAGCCTATCAGGAAGTGGCCAAGCGCCTCGGCATCATCAATGAAAACGAGCCGCTGCGCGGCACCGGTCCGGTGCTCGTCAAGTAACCGGCCAAAAAAGTAATCTACGGAGATTGAGAGTGATCAAGGCACGCGTGACCGTAACCCTCAAGAACGGCGTCCTCGACCCGCAGGGCAAGGCAATCGAAGGCGCACTCGGTGCGCTCGGTTTCGATGGCGTCGACCATGTTCGCCAGGGCAAGGTCTTCGACCTCGAACTTGAGGGCGCAGACAAGGCCAAGGCGGAAGCCGACCTCAAGGCCATGTGCGAGAAACTCCTCGCAAACACGGTGATCGAGAACTATACTATCGCCATCGCCTAAAGGTTGAAGGACGATGGGATGGCCGACCAATCTCAGGAACTGCTGTTCGAGATCTTGCGAAAGCTGCAATCGGACATGTCGGTATTGAAGGACGGCCAACGCGAAACGCGGCAGGAGATCAACAGCCTGCGAAACTACATGCACCTGATGCAGGGCGATCTCAACAACTTGCGGGGAACGATGTCGCAGGTAATGGATCGCCTTGATCGGATAGAGGGTCGTCTCGAACTTCGAGAACTGGCCGAAGCACAAGCAAGGTTTGAGCCACAGCCATGAAATCTGCCGTCCTGCAACTCCCCGGCCTTAATCGCGACCGCGACATGATTGCGGCACTCACCAAGATTTCCGGCAATGCGCCGGTGACGATCTGGCAGACGGAAACCGAACTTCCGGATGTCGACCTTATCGTCATCCCCGGTGGCTTCTCCTATGGCGACTACCTGCGCTGCGGCGCGATCGCAGCCCGCATGCCGGTCATGCAGGCGGTGAAGGCTGCGGCAGAGCGGGGCGTCAAGGTTCTCGGCGTCTGCAACGGCTTCCAGATCCTGCTCGAAGCCGGTCTCCTGCCGGGCGCCCTGATGCGCAACGCCTCGCTGAAGTTCGTCTGCCGGGAAATCAAGCTCGAGGTCGTCAATGCCGACACCGACTTCACCCGCGCCTATGCAAAGGGCCAGATCATCCGCAGCCCCGTCGCCCATCACGACGGCAACTACTTCGCGGACGCTGAAACCCTGAAGGCCATCGAAGGCAATGGCCAGGTCGTCTTCCGTTATGCGGAAGGCACCAACCCGAACGGCTCGATCAACGACATCGCCGGCGTAATGAACGAGAAGGGCAACGTTCTCGGCATGATGCCGCATCCGGAAAACCTGATCGAAGCAGCTCACGGCGGCAATGACGGACGCGGCATCTTCGCCTCCGCCCTCGACGTAATCGCTGCTTAACCAGTCGGATGATAGAGAGCGGGCGCCCAATGAACGAAAAGCGATTCAGCATGCGTCCCGCACTCCTTCTTGCCGCCCTTCCCCTTATCGCACTCGCCTCCTGTCAGTCGAAGCCACAACAGACCGCGTCGCATGGACCGTCCGCATTGGACATCATGGAAAAGGTCGCGGTCGGCGCCAATCGCTGCTGGATCAAGTCGGGCGATCCTGCCTTCAAGGCTTACGCAATGGCGCCGGAACTAAATTCCTTCTCCGGCAAGCCGCGTATCCTTCTCGTCCGCAAGGGCTCCGGCGACATTCGCCCGCTTCTCGTGGTGCAGGCGGAAGGCCGTCCGGCGCGTCTCGACGCCTTCGGACCGATGATGGGCGAACCCGTTTCTTCCCGTATCAACTCCGACGTCAACCGTTGGGCCCGCGGCGGCAAGGACTGCTGACTCGCCGCTATACGCGGACATTTAACGTGTGATCAAGGAAACCGCTTCGGCACAGGCTGCAACCCGTGCTAGCGTCTGGCATTCCCTGCGAGACGATATGGATTCCGGTCATGAGTGTTTGCAGATTTCTCGAATGCCTCCGCTTACCGCTGTTTTTGGCGGCAACTATCCCATTATTTTCTAATGCTTCTCTGGCCGCAGACTGGTCGGTTAAGGAAATCCGGCTCGGCGCCACCGCCTCGATCCAGACAAAGAGCACCTTCGAATCAGGCTTCTACCCCACCGTCGTCCTCTATTTCGATCCACTCGATTCGGCCAACGCAGCCACCTGGCGCGAGAAGCTGCTTCGCCCGCAGCTTCATGCCGGACTTTCGGTGAGCAGTGCCGGCAATGCGAGCCAGGTCTATGCGGGCTTCAACTGGAAGGTCGACATTACCGACCGCGTGTTCCTCGACCTCGGCTTTGGCGGTACGGTTCATAATGGCGATCTTGATGACGACGGCACCGATGGGCCCAAGCTGGGCTGCAGCCTGCTTTTCCACGAATATGCCGCGGCCGGCTTCCGCGTGACCGACAAGGTGGACATCCTCGCGACCATCGATCATTCGTCGAACGCGGACCTCTGCGACGTCAACGACGGCATCAGCCATGCCGGCCTGATGCTCGCCTACAAGTTCTAGGCACAAACTCTTTCGCCGCCACGATCAGGCGGCCCGACAAGACACCACATCGAAACCCTGCTCAAGGCCGCATCAGTATCCAGGACTTGCGTGCCTCGCGCTCCGCGTCGACCCTTGTCACCCCAATGTCCTTCAACTGATCGTCTGTCAGTTCCAGCAGCGCGAGTCGCCCGCTGCGCTTCATCCGCCAATGAGAAATCGACTGCGACAGCTTGGCCCAGAACCCCTTCGGCGGCGGCGCGGGGGCAAGCATGTCGCCACTGGAGCGAAACAACGCTTCCCGAGCATAGCCATCAGGCCACATTGTATCAATTGCATCAATATACCGCACTGAATCGGTCATTTCCTCACCAAATGTTTTATTTTTCGATGCAATTTGGGTAACATTGACTCAATGATTGGGACAATATATGGAATTGTCATGATGACAAATTGGCTTCCCGACCTCTCTCAGGGCAAAGGCCCGATCTATGTCCGCCTCGCCGACCAGATCGAGGCGTCAATTGCCGGTGGGACGCTTCCCGTGGGTGCCAAGCTTCCGCCGCAGCGCAATCTCGCCTTCGACCTCGGCATCACCATCGGCACCGTCAGTCGTGCCTATTCGCTTGTTCATGAACGGGGGCTTGTGACCGGCGAAGTCGGACGCGGCACGTTCGTCCGCGATACGCGCGACACGCCGCCCAACGGCGAACTCGATCCCGTTGCCGCAGCGCTTGTCGGCACGCGGCCGATGGCGCCACCACCCGGCAAGATCCGCTTCGACAGTACGGCCGCCCCGGACGTTGGTCAGGGCGCTTATCTACAGAGCCATATCGAGGGCATCCTGCGCGATCACCCGGTCGATATTGCGAGCTATACCCGCAGTTTCCCGGATCACTGGTTTGCCGCTGGTGCCCAATGGCTCGGCAAGGGCGACTGGGCGCCCGATCCGCAAAACATCGTCCCCACCCTCGGCGCCCATGCCGGCATCATGGCGGTCATCAGCGCGGTGACGGCCCCCGGAGACCGCGTGATCTTCGAACACCTCACCTATTCGCAGGTGAGCCGCGGCGCCGGATTGGCCGGTCGCCGCACGGCGCTGGTCGAAAGCGACGAGAACGGTATCTTGCCGGACGACTTCGACAGGGTCTGCGCCCAACAGCACCCGAAGGTCGCCTTCGTGATGTCCTCTGCCCAGAACCCCACCCTCGCGGTGATGCCGATCGAGAGACGCAGGGCGCTAGTCGATATCGCCCGCAAACACAATGTCTGGCTGATCGAGGACGATCTCTACGGCTCCATGTCGTTGCAGCAGCTGCCGCCGCTCGCGGCACTCGCACCCGACCGGACATTCATGGTCGGCGGCCTGTCCAAATCCGTCGCGGCCGGTGTGCGCGGCGGCTGGGTCGCCTGCCCTCCCCATTTTGCCCAGCGTGTGCGCATCGCCCACAAGATGATGACCGGCGGCATTCCCTTCCTGCTGGCCGAACTTTGCGCCCGTCTGGTACTATCGGGCGATGCAAAGACCATCCGTGCGCTCTGCGCCGAGGAAATCGCTGCGAGAGAGGCACTTGCCCGCCAGTATCTCGTCGGCTTCGACTACCGCTCAAGTCCTTCCATCCCCTTCCTCTGGCTTGCTCTTCCCGATCCCTGGCTTTCAGTCACCTTCAAGAATGCAGCACTTGCGGAAGGCGTGCTGATCGACGACGAGGACGAGTTCAAGGCCGGCCGTTCCGAAAAGGTCCTGCACCGGGCACGGATCGGCTTCTCCTCGCCGAAGGATCGCGATGAGGTTCGCAGCGGTTTTGCCGTCATTCGGAGGCTGCTTGAAAACGGCGGCGCGGGCTACGACAGCATAGCTTGACCTGTCTTGCGCTCCGAAGGGCGAACCGGCTGTTGCCAGCCGCATTTTCCTGTCGCACTGTCGGCTTACATGCGCTAAAGAGGCGCCGAAACGCCGATTTTCCGCAGCAGGCCAGCGCCAGACAGGCCCCCAGGACAAGCCCCAGGACAAGCGATGACGATCTCCAACACGATTGCAATCACTCCCGAACTCGTAGCCGCCCACGGCCTCAAGCCGGACGAATACGAACGGATCCTGCAGCTTATCGGCCGCGAGCCGAGCTTTACCGAACTCGGCATCTTCTCGGCGATGTGGAACGAGCATTGCTCCTACAAGTCCTCGAAGAAGTGGCTCCGCACGCTGCCCACCAAGGGCGAGCGCGTCATTCAGGGCCCCGGCGAGAATGCTGGCGTCGTCGATATCGATGACGGCGACGTCGTGGTCTTCAAGATGGAGAGCCATAACCACCCGTCCTATATCGAGCCTTACCAGGGTGCGGCGACCGGCGTCGGCGGCATTCTTCGCGACGTCTTCACCATGGGCGCCCGCCCGGTTGCCGCGATGAACGCGCTACGCTTCGGCGCGCCGGATCATCCGAAGACCAGGCACCTCGTTGCTGGCGTCGTTGCCGGCGTCGGCGGCTATGGCAACTCCTTCGGCGTTCCGACTGTCGGCGGCGAGGTCGAGTTCGATGCCCGCTACAACGGCAACATCCTCGTCAACGCATTTGCGGCCGGCCTTGCCAAGTCCGACGGCATCTTCCTTTCCGAAGCCAAGGGCGTCGGCCTGCCGGTAGTCTATCTCGGCGCCAAGACGGGCCGCGACGGCGTCGGCGGCGCGACGATGGCATCGGCCGAATTCGACGAGTCGATCGAGGAGAAGCGCCCGACGGTGCAGGTTGGCGACCCCTTCACCGAAAAGTGCCTTCTGGAAGCCTGCCTTGAGCTGATGGCAACCGGCGCCGTCATCGCCATCCAGGACATGGGCGCAGCCGGTCTCACCTGCTCGGCCGTCGAAATGGGTGCGAAGGGCGACCTCGGCATCGAACTGGAACTCGACAAGGTGCCGGTGCGCGAAGAGCGCATGACTGCCTACGAAATGATGCTGTCGGAAAGCCAGGAGCGCATGCTCATGGTTCTGGAACCCTCGAAGGAAGACGTCGCCAAGGCGATTTTCGTCAAGTGGGGCCTCGACTTCGCCATCGTCGGCCACACGACCGACGACTTGCGCTTCCGCGTCATCCATCAGGGTGAGGAAGTCGCGAACCTGCCGATCAAGGAGCTTGGCGACCAGGCACCGGAATACGACCGTCCGTGGATCGAGCCGAAGGCCCCGGCCCCGCTGGCCGAAAATGACGTGCCGCAGGCTGATGTCGCCGAGGCACTGGTCAAGCTGGCCGGCTCCGCGAACAATTCCTCGCGCCGCTGGGTCTACGAACAGTACGACACACTCATTCAGGGCAACTCGCTGCAGCTTCCGGGCGGCGACGCCGGCGTGATCCGCGTCGATACCCACCCGACCAAGGCGCTCGCCTTCTCCTCCGACGTCACACCGCGTTATGTCGAAGCCGATCCGTTCGAAGGCGGCAAGCAGGCTGTCGCCGAATGCTGGCGCAACATCACCGCAACCGGCGCACTGCCGCTTGCCGCCACCGACAACCTGAACTTCGGCAATCCGGAACGCCCTGAAATCATGGGCCAGCTCGTATTTGCCATCAAGGGCATCGGTGAGGCCTGCAAAGCCCTCGATTTCCCGATCGTCTCGGGCAACGTCTCGCTCTACAACGAGACCAACGGTCAGGCGATCCTGCCCACCCCGACCATCGCAGGCGTCGGCCTGATGAAGGACTGGTCGAAGATGGCCCGCATCCGCTTCGCCGCCCAGGGTCAGGCGATCCTGCTCGCCGGCGCTCCGTCGGGCTGGGGCAGCCATCTCGGACAGTCGGTCTATCTCCGCGATATCCACGGCCGCACCGATGGCCCGGCTCCGCATGTCGACCTCGCCCATGAGAAGAAGGTCGGCGATTTCGTCCGCGGGCTCATCGGGGCCGGTCTCGCGACCGCTGTCCACGATTGCTCCTCCGGTGGTCTCGCTCTGGCCGTTGCGGAAATGGCGATTGCATCCGGCATCGGCGCAACGATCAATGCACTCGAAGGTGCTGATCCTATCCCGGTCTTCTATGGCGAGGATCAGGGCCGCTATGTCGTGACCGTCGACGAAAAGAACGTCGATGCCGTTCTGGTCCGGGCCGAAGCAGCGGGTGTTTTCTGCCCTTGGATCGGCCGCACCGGCGGTAACAACGTCGTGCTGGGCAATGCCCGCGGGGTCGCAATTGAGGAATTGCGCTCGGCCTATGAATCGTGGTTCCCTGACTTCATGAATGGCGAAGTGGCCTGAACGGCCGCTTCCGAAAAGCAGGGAGAACCACCATGGCTATGAAACCGGGCGATATCGAAGACATGATCAGGGCCGGCATTCCCGGGGCCAAGGTGGTGATCCGGGATCTGGCAGGCGATGGCGACCACTACGCTGCCGAAGTCGTTGCGGAAGCCTTTCGCGGCAAGACGCGCGTGCAGCAGCACCAGATGGTCTATGATGCACTAAAGGGCAACATGGGCGGAGTGCTGCACGCGCTGGCGCTGCAGACCTCCATTCCGGACTGAGCGGACTGGGGAATCAAGATGGCCGATCTTATCAAGGAAGTGGTCGAGAATGTCGTTCAGGGCGTCCTGAAGGAAATCCTGAAGAAGACCACGGGACGGGGAGCGACACGCCGCAACAAGCGCCAGACGCGCTCTGCGACCACCGGACGCTTTACCAGGAAGACCACGCGCAAGCCTGCAAAGAAGCAGGTCAGCCGCCGCCGCAGCGCGACCAGCCGCAGCCGGCAGCGCAAGAGCTGATCCCCGTTCGTTCGGTCCGCTGATTGCACTGGCAAAAACGGCATGCACTTGCTATCTAGAAGAAACGTTTAAACAGCGGCCCTTGAAACCGCGTGTGAAAGGATATCCCATGAGCGTTCACGATTTCATCGACAATGAAGTAAAGACCAACGACGTGGTCGTCTTCATGAAGGGTACCCCGCAGTTCCCGCAGTGTGGTTTCTCCGGCCAGGTCGTGCAGATTCTCGACTACCTCGGCGTCGCCTACAAGGGCGTGAACGTACTGGCCGACAGTGAAATCCGCCAGGGCATCAAGGATTATTCCAACTGGCCGACGATCCCGCAGCTTTACGTCAAGGGCGAATTCCTCGGCGGATGCGACATCGTCCGGGAAATGTTCCAGGCCGGCGAACTGCAGAAACATTTCGAAGACCAGGGCATCGCCGTTCGCGGCGCCGCCTGATCATCACCGGCCCGCGCCTGACGCGGGAACTCATTACTTGTTTGATCCGAAAAGGCGTTGCCACCAGCAACGCCTTCTCGTTGTTTTCAGGGCACTTATTATGACTAAAACGTTACAGCCCGCCCCGGCCAGTCTGAAAGGCATGGGACGAGTGGAATTCATTGCCATGATGGCCTTCCTGATGGCGCTCAATGCGCTCGCCATCGACATCATGCTGCCGGGCCTACCGCAGATCGGCGCCTCGCTCAACGTCCAGAACGAGAACCACCACCAATACGTGGTCTCAGCCTATCTGATCGGCTTCGGCATCGCCCAGCTCTTCTACGGGCCGATCGCCGACCGTTTCGGTCGTCGAAAGCCGATGCTGTTCGGCCTCGGCATCTATGTGCTGTCGTCCCTGATGGTCGTGCTCGTGCCGTCCTTCGGCACGCTGCTCGCGCTGCGCTTCATCCAGGGCCTCGGTTCGGCTGCGACCCGCGTCATCACCGTCTCCATCGTGCGCGACGTTTACGGCGGTCGCCAGATGGCAGAGGTCATGTCGCTTATCATGATGGTGTTCATGGTCATTCCGGTCGTCGCTCCCGGCACAGGTCAGGTCATCATGATGTTCGGTCACTGGCACTGGATTTTCGTCTTCATGGCCGCCGCCGCCCTCGTGGTCGGCCTGTGGATGCATCTGCGCCTTCCGGAAACGTTGCACCGGGAAGACGTCCGCCCGTTCACCGCGAAGTCCATCTTCCAGGGCTTCCGGATCGTGCTCACCAATCGTGTCGCGCTCTGTTACACGATCGCCAGCACCTTCATCTTCGGTGCCCTGTTCGGCTTCATCAACTCGGCACCGCAGGTCTATCTCGGCATCTACGGACTGGGCGCACTGTTCCCCGTGGCATTCGCGGGCGTTGCGCTGTTCATGGCGCTTTCCTCCTTCGTCAACGCCCGTCTCGTCGGCCGTTTCGGCATGCGGCGCCTGTCGCATGCCTCGCTGCTGGGCTTCATCGCCATCAACACCATCTGGCTGGTGGTGCAGGTGTTGGGACCCCAACCCATGCCCTTCCCGCTGTTCATCGTGTTCTTCGCGCTGGCGATGTTCCAGTTCGGCTGGATCGGCTCGAATTTCAACTCGCTCGCCATGGAGCCGCTCGGCCACGTCGCCGGCACGGCCTCGTCCGTCCTCGGCTTCATGGGCACCGTCGGTGGCTCCCTAATCGGCGCGATCATAGGGCAGTCGTTCAACGGTACGGCGCTGCCAATGGTGGCTGGCTTCTTCACCGTTTCGCTGATCGGCCTCGTCTTCGTGCTGATCGCCGAACGCGGCCAGCTCTTCCGACCGCACAACAAGCCGGTGTAAGAACCTCCGAACAAAAGAAAGGCGCGGGAACCGAACGGTTCCCGCGCCTTTTTTCGTTTACGTACCCGAAGACTTTCAGACGTTGAAGATCTTCTCGCGCAGTTCGTTCCAGCTTGCCTCGTCCGACGCGACGAGAATGCCGCCCTCGAAATCGTAGGGACGGTACGGCGTTCTATCGAGCTTGCGTACATAGGCGCCGGCTTCAGCCGAAATCAGCGTACCGGCCAGATGGTCCCAGGGCATCAGCTTGCGATATTGCAGGAAATGCAGGTGTCCCGCGGCAAAGGCGCGATATTCATGCGCAGAGCAGCGATAGCTGGTGAAAAGCCTGACGTCGGCGAGATTGGCAAGCGTCTGCCGCTTCGCCTCGCGCTCCATATAGGTCACTGCCGCGATGCCGACCATCTGCGAAAGCGGCACGGACGGAGCGACAGCCATCTGCTCCTGCTGACCGTCCGGCCGGCAGAGCCATGCGCCGGAGCCCTTCTCGGCAAGCAACCAGTCATTGCCCATCGGATCGTAGATCAGCCCGGCAACCGTCTCGCCCTTGCGCACCACGGAGAGCATGACGCCGAACAGCGGCAGGCCGGCCGCATAGTTGAAGGTGCCGTCGATGGGGTCGACGATCACCGCCAACTCAGCATCCTCGATCTTGCCGAGCAGGCCGGGATCGGCAGCGACCGCTTCCTCGCCGATGAAGACGGCCTCGGGCATCAAGGCCTCGACGCGCGCGCGGATCACCCGCTCCGCGGCCTCATCCGCCTCGGTGACCAGATCGATCGCCTCCGACTTCATCCGCACATCATCCGTGCCGAGATTTCTGAAGCGTGGCAGGATTTCGGTTTCCGCCGCCTCCTGCAGCAGATTGGCGAGTGCGGCGATATCGAGACTTTCCATGACGGTTCCTTCGGGCTTCAGATTCTTGTTATGAGGCGAATATCACTTCGCGCAGGATCATGTCGCGGCAATCCTTGTCGGGAGCGGAAATGATGCCGCCACTCGTGTCTCCCGGCAGATAGGGCGTGCTATCGAACCTGGAGGTCACGCCACCCGCTTCGGCGTGGATCAGCACACCCGCGAGATGGTCCCACGGCATGAGGCTGTGATGGCCGATGAAGTGCACCTTGCCGGTCGCCACCATCCAGTATTCGTAGGCCGAGCAGTTATAGCCGAAAGCCATTTTTGTCTTGGCAAGATTGCCGGCGATCCGTCGCTTTTCCTCATAAGCGAGGTCGTTGACGGAGATCGTACCCACCATGTCCGAAAGCGCAGCCGGACTTGCGACCCGGATCGTATTGCGAGTGCCGTCCGCCCCGAAAAAATGAGCGCCCGCGCCCTTCACCGCCGCAAGCGTATCACCGAGAACCGATTCGTGAATGAGGCCCGCGATGGTCTCGCCCTTGCGGACGACGGCGAGGTTCGTGCCGTAAATCGGCAAGCCGGCCTGGAAATTGAAGGTCCCGTCGACCGGATCAATGACGAAGGCAAGCTCGGCCCCACGCAGGCGTCCGACGACGCCCCTGTCGTTCTCATAGGCTTCCTCGCCAACGATCAGGGCGTCCGGCCAGCGTTCGAGCAGCCGTTCCGTGATGAATTTCTCGGCCAGCAGGTCGGCATCGGTAACCAGATCGATCGACGACTTCTTCTCGCTCACCTGACCGTCTTCCAGATGACGGAACCGGGGTCGTATTTCGGTTCCCGCCGCCTCCTTCACGATATCAAGCACAAGATCGAGGTGGGCGTCGTCAAACATGGATATTCTTTCCGGAAACTGTTGGCAGAGGAAAGATCTCCCGCTGCACTATTCGGATGACGACTGCGTGACAGCAAGACCCGAAAAATCGAAGAGCTTCGGGTCGAGAAGGTGCGAGGCATCCACATGACCGAGTGCACGGAGCATCGCGTCCTTGCGTCCCGGCATCTTTGCCTCGATCCCCGCCAGCATCTCCTTCATCGCATTGCGCTGCAACCCGTCCTGAGACCCGCAGAGATCGCAGGGAATGATGGGAAACGCCATGGCCTCGGCAAAGCGCGCCATGTCGTCTTCCGCCGCATAGGCAAGCGGCCGCAGCACCATGAGGTCGCCCTCGTCGTTCAGGAGCTTCGCCGGCATCGTCGAGAGACGGCCGCCATGGAAGAGGTTCATGAAGAAGGTCTCGAGGATATCCTCGCGATGATGACCGAGCACCAGCGCGTCGCACCCCTCCTCCCGGGCGATGCGATAGAGATTGCCGCGCCGAAGACGCGAACAGAGCGAACAATAGGTCCCGCCATGCGGAACCTTCTCCTTCACCACGGAATAGGTGTCGCGATATTCGATCCGGTGCGGCACACCGATCGAGGACAGATAGTCCGGCAGGATGTGCTTCGGGAAATTCGGCTGGCCCTGATCGAGATTGCAGGCGATCAGCTCGACCGGCAGCAGACCGCGCCATTTGAGATCGAGCAGGATGGCGAGCAGGCCGTAGGAATCCTTGCCGCCCGAAAGACCGACCAGCCAGCGTTTCTGGCCGTTCAGCATATCAAAGTCCGAAAACGCCTGGCGCACCTGTCGGATCAGGCGCTTGCGCAGCTTGTTGAAGCCGACGGAACGCGGCGCGACGGCAAAGACCGGATGGACGCCGGCTGACAGATCGTCATCTTCGACGGCGTCGGCTGCAAAAGTTTCGGCGGATGGCAGGACGTTCATGGGCTGGCTCCGGTGCGCTTACAGCGCTGGCCTCTGCAAATGCCTGTTTGGATCGCCAAGATCAAGTCCCGAACACTGACCAGCCGGTACGCGTGGCAAGCATTTCCAGCGCCACGGAGCCGAGCGCGGAGTTGCCGACCTTGTTCAGCCCTGGCGACCAGACCGCAATTGAGGCCTTGCCCGGCGCAATCGCCAGGATGCCGCCCCCGACGCCACTCTTGCCCGGCAGGCCGACATGATAGGCGAAGTCGCCGGAACCATCATAGTGGCCGCAGGTCAGCATTAGCGCGTTGATGCGCCGCGCACGCTTCGGCGAGACGACCGAGAAGCCGGTGAGCGGATTGGTCCCGCGATTGGCAAGGTAAAGACCGGCATGGGAAAGCTGCACGCAACTCATCGCCAGCGCGCACTGGTGAAAATAGACGCCAAGCGTGTGTTCGACCGGGTGCTGCAGGTTGCCAAAGCCGCGCATGAAGTTGGCGAGCGCGAAGTTCCGGAAGCCCGTCTCCTGTTCCGAACGCGCCACCTTCTCGTCGATGGTGACGGCATCGTCATCGGCGATGAAGCGCATGAACCGCAGGAATTCGCCGATGGCCTCGCGCGGCTTATGGCCGGCCAGCACCATGTCGGTGATCACGATGGCGCCCGCATTGATGAAAGGATTGCGCGGAATACCGTGCTCATGCTCGAGCTGAACGATGGAATTGAAGGACGAACCCGATGGCTCGCGCCCGACCCGCTTCCAGACGGACTCACCGGCCTTGCCGAGCGCCAGCGTCAGCATGAAGACCTTGGAAATGCTCTGAATCGAGAAGGACGTATCCGCATCCCCGGCAGTGTAGGTGGTGCCGTCGACGGTCGTGATCGCAAGGCCGAACTGCGTGGGATCGACGCGCGCCAGTTCCGGAATGTAATCCGCCACCTTGCCCTCGCCGAGCCGGGGCTGAAGGTCGCGTACGATATCGTCAACGACTGCCTGAAGATCCATGGCTTCCTCTCGATGCAAAGCGCAGCGAACGACATATTCAACGGGGAATGCTGCAGTGCAAATAGAAAAAGCCGCCCCGAGGGGCGGCTTTCCACAATCCGCTCTCGCAGAAATCAGCGAGAATAGAATTCGACGACGAGCTGCGGCTCCATGACGACCGCGTACGGCACGTCGGACAGGCCCGGAACGCGAGCGAAGGTAGCAACCATCTTGTTGTGGTCGACTTCGATGTAGTCCGGAACGTCGCGCTCAGCGAGAGAAACCGATTCCAGAACAGTAACCAGCTGCTTGGACTTCTGGCGAACTTCGATGACGTCGCCCGGCTTGCAACGGTAGGAACCGATGTTGACGCGAACACCGTTGACGGTAACGTGGCCGTGGTTGACGAACTGACGGGCAGCGAAGACCGTCGGTACGAACTTGGCACGGTACACGATAGCGTCCAGACGCGATTCGAGCAGGCCGATCAGGTTCTCGGAGGTATCGCCCTTGCGACGGTTTGCTTCGTCGTAGGTGGCGCGGAACTGCTTTTCGCGCAGGTCGCCGTAATAACCCTTCAGCTTCTGCTTGGCGCGGAGCTGAACACCGAAGTCGGACAGCTTGCCCTTGCGGCGCTGACCGTGCTGGCCCGGGCCGTATTCGCGACGGTTAACCGGGGACTTCGGACGACCCCAGATGTTTTCGCCCATACGGCGGTCAATTTTGTACTTGGATGAAGAGCGCTTGCTCATCGTATTTCCTTCTCAACAAGTTAGGCCGGTTTGTTACCAAAGCGGTCGAGGAAACACGCCCTCCTCTGAACGTCGTTTTGGACGTTCTGACAGGTTTCTCACGTAAGCGTACGGACGAAACCACGGGACATGTCAAAACAAACACCGGGCGTTACGGCCCGGCGTTGGTGGGCTCAATAGCGACGGATCACGGGAAAGTCAACGGCTGGCGCTTGAACTAATTGCGCCGATGACCATTTCGAGGGAACGCAGCACCGGGCCCCTCTGACGCGAGTGCCGGATTCCCGTGATGTCGGAGCTGCTATCACCAACCGTTCCGGCAAAGGAAAGCCTCGATGGATTTTCTTTGGACAGACTTCTTGGGGACCGCCATATGGATGTGGCTCTCCTTCCTGGCCCTTGTCATACTTCTACTCGCCCTCGACCTGGGCGTCCTGCACAAAAAGAACGCCGAGATCGGCATTCGCGAAAGTTTCCTGCTTTCCGCCTTCTACATGTCGCTCGGACTTGCCTTCGGCGGATGGGTCTGGTGGCAATCCGGCCAGCAAGCCGGCCTTGAATATCTGACAGGTTTCGTCGTCGAGAAAAGCCTGGCGATGGACAATATCTTCGTCATCGCCATGATCTTCGGCTATTTCGCCATTCCCCGCGCCTACCAGCACCGGGTTCTGCTCTGGGGAATTCTTGGCGTCATCGTCTTGCGCGGCATCATGATTGCCGCCGGTGCCTCTATCGTCGAGAACTACCACTGGGTTCTGTACCTTTTTGCCGCCTTCCTGATCATCACCGGCCTCAAGATGCTGCTTACCGCCAACAAGGAATATGATGTCTCGGGCAATCCGCTGCTGCGGTTCCTGCGCAAACATCTGCCGATCACGGAAAAACTCGAAGGGCACCGCTTTGTCGTCCGGCGGGAAGACGTCTTTTCCGGCAAAATGAAGATCTATTTCACCCCGCTCTTCCTGGCGTTGGTCATGGTCGAACTCGCAGACCTCGTCTTTGCGGTCGATTCCATTCCGGCGGTGTTTGCCATCACCACCGATCCCTTCATCGTCTACACCTCGAACATCTTCGCGATCCTCGGCCTGCGGGCGCTGTACTTCGCGCTGTCGGCGCTCATTCACCGCTTCGCTTATCTGAAGTATGCGCTCTCCGTGGTGCTGATCTTCATCGGTTCGAAGATCTTCGTGGCCGACATGCTCGGGCTGGCAAAGATCCCCCCCATGGTCTCGCTCGGCGTGACCCTCGCCATCCTCGGTGCTGGTATCCTCGGATCGCTCTGGGCAACCCGCAACGAGGACAAGGCAGGCGCAAACACGCTGGCTCAGGAATAGCGACCCTCTCGAAACAGGAGGTGCGGCGCAGTCATGCGCCGCTTCCTCGTCTTGGTGCGCCCCCGGCCTTTCGGCCGATCACTTCCGAGCATTCACGACAGCCCTCCGAAGGGCTATAGCTAGACGGTTTCCATATTTTCAATCCGGATAGCTCATGATCGATACCGTCCTTGAACGCTTTCTTCGCTACGTCGTCATTGATACCCAATCTGATCCCGCCTCGTCGGCGCAGCCTTCCACCGAAAAGCAGAAAGATCTCGGCCGCCTGCTGGTCGATGAACTGCTGGCAATCGGCCTTTCGGACGCCCATCTCGACGAACACGGCAATGTCTACGCCACCATTCCGGCCAATGTCGAAAAGCCGGTGCCAGTCATCTGCTTCTGCTCACACATGGATACGGCCCCCGACTTCACCGGCACGAATGTCAGGCCGCAGATCGTGCGCAACTACCAGGGTGGTGACATAAGGCTGACGGGAGACACAAGCCGGGTCATCCGCGTTGCCGACAATCCGGAACTGAACGCTCAGATCGGCCACGACATCGTCACCACGGATGGCACGACGCTTCTTGGCGCCGACGACAAGGCCGGTGTCGCCGAGATCATGACAGCCGCGCAATACCTCATGGACCATCCCGAGATACGCCGGGGCAAGATCCGTATCCTCTTCACCACCGACGAGGAAATCGGTCGTGGCGCCGACAAGGTCGATCTTCAAAAACTGGGTGCCAGCTTCGGCTACACGCTGGACGGCAGCACCGTCGGCGAAATCGAGAACGAGACGTTTTCAGCTGACGGCGTGGATATCGCCATCAACGGCGTTGCCATTCATCCCGGCACCGCCAAGGGCAAGATGGAAAACGCGATCAAGATCGCCAGCGAAATCGTCGCTCGTCTGCCGAAGGACATTGCGCCCGAAACCACCGAGGGCAAGCAGGGCTTCATCCATCCGGTCGATATCAGCGGCTCCATGGAGAAGGCCCACATTTCCCTCATCATCCGCGACTTCGTGGAAGAGGGGCTGAAGACCAAGGAAACCCTGCTTGAAGAGCTCACGAAAGAGGTCATGAAGGCCTATCCCGGCTCGACCTTCACTTTCACCATCAAGGAACAGTATCGCAACATGAAGGTCGTCCTCGACCGACATCCGATGGTGGTCGACAATCTGGTGGAGGCGGTACGGCGCATCGGCCTGACGCCGGAACTGCACAGCATCCGCGGCGGTACCGACGGCTCGCGTCTGTCCTTCATGGGCCTGCCCTGCCCCAATATCTTTACCGGTGGCCACGCCTATCACTCGCCGTTGGAATGGGTGAGCCGGCAGGACATGGAGAAATCGGTTGAAACGATCGTCGAACTGGTAAAAGTCTGGGAAGAACGCACGCCGGGCTGATGTCTCCCGCACGCGGAAGCTAAGAACAAGCCGATCCGGCATTGAACGATAAGGAGAACTCACATGAACGATCCTTTCGCTCTGGAGCGCTTCGTGAAGGCGCAGAACCCGGTCTATGAAAATGTACTCGCCGAACTTCGCAACGGACGTAAGACGAGCCACTGGATGTGGTTCGTCTTCCCGCAGGTAAGCGGCCTCGGAAGCAGCCCCATGGCTGAGAAATACGCGATTTCCTCGCTCGAAGAGGCAACGGCCTATCTCGACCACCCGGTTCTGGGGCCGAGACTCTGGGAATGCTGTGAGATTCTTATGACGACCGAAGGGTCGAGCGCGGAGGACATCTTCGGTTATCCCGACGTGCTGAAGCTGCGCTCATCGATGACGCTGTTCTCGAAGGCAGCACCCGCACCCAATATCTTCGGCGGCATATTGGAGAAATATTACGGCGGTGAGCCGGATCCGGGAACCCTTCCCCGGATCAGATGAACCATTGGCAAGCCTGCACGACACCCGACGGGAAGCCTATTCGGCCGCCGAAGGAACGTCCGCACCGCCGTCGGTAGCATTCGGATCGCCGGGCTGGGTTTCGGCCTGGAGATCGGGGAAAGCAACGATACGCTTGCCGGCAAAGTCGGTGTGCACGACCACAAGCCCCTGCTCTTCGAAATAGCCGAGAAGCCTGCGGGCACGGCGGGCGGAATGCGTGCCATAAGCCTTGGCGATACGAAGGTCGGAAGGGCAAGCCTCGCCCCTGATTGCCGCCTTCGCCATCAACAGGAACACGCCCTGCAGATCGTCGGAAACGCCGGCGGAAAGCGAAAGCGCTGTCGCCCAGGCTTCGCTGGCTGCCGTTTCTTCGTCCACCCCTGCCCGCGCAATCGCCACCCGGCGGCGAAACTCGCCCATCGCCATCGGCGGACCGGGCACGCGACGCATGCGGGCGCGAACGAGGAACTCCTGATAAAGAACGGAATCAGTGCGATAGGCCGCCTGCGGATCTGCAAGGATTTCCGAGAGAACCGCAGCAAGGCGCTCTTCCCGCTCCTCTTCCGAGATTTCCGGCGTGCTGCTTGCCCTGCTTTCGGTCGCGACCGGCTGGGTCGCTGCCGGGGTCGAACGGGACAGTTCGGCAAGGATATCGGTGGTCGGGCGCGGCGCGGGCGGCGCACGGCGAACGATCGGACGGGTGAATTCTTCCGGATCCGGCGTGAAGATCAGATCCTCGACATCCTGCGGCGCATCCGGCAGCGGCATCAGCTTCGGGCTGGATGAGCGCGCCGAAGTCTCGACCGTTCCAATAACGATCGGCAGCGGACGACGGGAAAGTGCGGGACCGAGTGCCACGAAATTGCCGCGCTTGAGATCGCGGAACATTTCCGCTTGCCGGCGATCCATGCCGAGCAGATCGGCCGCGCGCGCCATGTCGATATCGAGGAAGGTTCGGCCCATCAGGAAGTTGGAGGCTTCCGCCGCCACGTTCTTGGCGAGCTTGGCAAGGCGCTGTGTGGCGATGACGCCGGCAAGCCCGCGTTTACGGCCACGGCACATCAGGTTGGTCATCGCGCCGAGCGACATCTTGCGGGCATCTTCGGAGACGTCACCGCCGACGGAGGGTGCAAACATCTGCGCCTCGTCCACCACCACAAGCACCGGAAACCAGTATTCGCGCTCGGCATCGAACATGCCGTTGAGGAAGGCAGCGGCAGCTCGCATCTGCTGCTCGATATCGAGCCCTTCCAGCGTCAGGACGCAGGAAACACGGTGCTGGCGGATGCGGTTGGCGATGCCGGCAAGCTCGGCCTCGGTCCGCTCGCCATCGACGACAACGTGGCCGTACTTGTCTGAAAGGGTTACGAAATCGCCTTCCGGGTCGATGATGACCTGCTGTACCCAGGGGGCCGACTGCTCCAGCAGACGACGCAGCAGGTGCGACTTGCCCGAGCCGGAATTGCCCTGCACGAGCAGGCGCGTTGCCAACAGCTCCTCGATATCGAGCTTGGCCGGCTGACCGCCAGACACAGTTCCCATATCGATCCCGACCTGCAATTCCCCAACCTCGAAAAGTGCGAATCCCCAATGCCGCCGAAGCGGCGCACCGGATCATGCCATAGCAAAATTGTTGCGGACGTGCGCGTCAGGAAAAAATTAACCCACAGGGGAAATACGCGGACGCCCAGCCCGACACGCTGCCTTCGATGGAACGCAGCGCACCGGGATCGGATCAGATATCCGGCTCGGATGCAGGCGAGACCAGCAGCTTATCGATCCGGCGACCATCAAGGTCGATCACTTCGAACTTCCATCCATCCTTGACAAAACTCTCGCCCAGTTCGGGAATGCGCTTCAGTTCGGCAATGACGAAGCCCGCAACGGTCGTGTAGTCAGGGTCCGATTCGGTCGTCACACGGATCTTGTCGACAAATTCGTCGATCGGCGTCCAGCCGGCCACCAGGAACGAACCATCGTCGCGGCGAACCAGCGACGGTTCCTCCTCGTCCCCCTCCTGGAAGGCACCGGTAATCGCCTCCAGAATGTCTCCGGATGTAACGATGCCCTCGAAATGTCCGTATTCGTCGTAGACCAGCGCCATGTGGAGCGGCGTCTTGCGCATCGCCTGGATGATATCCATGGCGCTCGCAAGGTCCGACACGATCGGCACTTCGCTGATGATAGTGCGGATATCCAGCGGCGCGTCGCCAACCGTAATCGCATCGTAGACGTGCTTCACGAACAGGACGCCGATGATCTCGTCGGAATTGCCATTGCGCACCGGCAGGCGCGAATGCTGCGTCTTGCGCAGGGTTTCGCGAATTTCCTCCGGGGTATCTTCGATGTCGACGACCTCGACGTCACGGCGCGGCGTCATCAGGCCACGTGCCGTCCGGTCCGCCAGACGCATGACACCTGAGATCATAGCCTGTTCTTCGGTTTCAATCACACCGGCGCTCTGCGCTTCCGCAAGCACCGTCTTGATCTCTTCGTCCGTGACCGTACCGACGGAGGCACCGCTTTGGCCGAGAAGACGAAGGACGAGCTTGCCCGAAGCATCGAGCAACCACACCAGCGGTGCCGCGACCCGGGAAAGCATCAGCATCGGCCCGGCAACCTTGGAGGCAACGCTTTCAGGGTTACGCAAGGCGATCTGCTTTGGAACCAGCTCACCGACAATCAATGAAAGATAAGTAATGAAAACAACAACGGAGCCGACACCAAGAGCGTTTGCGGCGCTGACGGACAATCCCTGCAATTCGAGCCATTCGGAAAGACGGGCACCAAGCGTGGCGCCTGAGAACGCGCCCGACAGGACGCCAACGAGGGTAATGCCAATCTGTACGCTGGACAAAAACCTGCCCGGGTTTTCGGCTAGCCTGATGGCAACCGCCGCGCCCGTATTACCCTGTTCGGAAAGAACCCTCAGGCGAGCAGCCCTAGAGGACACAACAGCCAATTCCGACATAGCAAGAACGCCGTTCAACAAAGTCAGAAAAACGACGATCAAAATTTCCGTTAACAAAACGAGAATCAAAGCTCCTCTACACCGGCTGAGCGTCCGGCAACGAGGACGATCTCTAGCATAGAAGCTACCGCCTTCCAAACGGGAACCCTGTCGCACCCAAGAATTGACAGCCCTTGAATGGAAGGGGCAGGAGGAGCGGTTCAGTCACCGAAAACCCCTCGGGAAAGAGGTGCCCGGCAACAGCATTACCAGGCACTTCTTCGGGTCTCAAAACCTTGCATCCCAAGGATTGAGGCTGATCGGGCGGCGCTGAACCTCGACTTCAGGAAGGCCGATATCCCGACGCATGTGATTGTTGAGACCATCGACGCGGTTCGAAGCCCGCCGCTCCCGCCAGACAGTTGCGAGCAGAGCCCGGGCAACCCTCCAGAAGCCGAATTCGCGGTGCAGTTCCCCCACGGTCCTTGCCAAGGGATAAGCAACCAAAGATTGTATTTCACGCATGATTTTCCGTCCCGGCGCATTGCAGCAACCCGGCCCTTCAAAGCTTGCGACGGATCAACGGGATACGCGAAAACGACAAGCGTCGTCGCGTTAGCCGATCACGTCAGTAAAATGAGGATGTGTGAAAAAAATCGCCAATCAGGCGCGATACGCCTGAGTTCCGGCAACACATTGAGCTGAATTTCGCGGCATTATAGCCCAGTCAGCTCGTCCGCCGTCGAGGCGCATATGCGAAGAAAAAGCATTCATGCTGCGCCTCCTGTGTCTAGATCCGGCAGATTGTGAAAACATGTCACGACATCATCCGCCAGACAAGACCACAATTGCGAATTGTGTTCGCTGAATCGGCAGAGTTGCAAAATTGCAACAATCTCCATTGACCGGCTCACGACATCGTGAGACCGAAGCCCTGCATCAGCCGGCGCGTGGAAAAGTCCGGCTTTCCGGAAGTGAAGACGGCGAAGTCGAAACCCTCCGGGTGCTCGGCGCCTTCGATAAGCGGCACCAGACGCCGGGCCTGGCGGGCGATCGCCTCGGCCGGGTCCAGCCAGTCGACCGGCCAGGGTGCAAGCCGGCGGAAGACATTGGCAAGAAACGGATAATGCGTGCAGGCAAGCACGACGATATCCGTCTTTTCTTCTTCCTTCTCGACGAAACAGGGAGAGATTTCCGCAAGCACGGCTTCGTCCGGGATTGTCTCGCCGCGAATATAAGCCTCGGCCATCCTTGCAAGGTTCTCCGAACCGACAAGGCGCACATCACATTTCGTGGCGAAGGACTGGATGAGATCGCGCGTGTAGGCGCGCTTGACCGTTCCGGGCGTGGCAAGCACCGAGACAAGGCCGGAGCGGGTCCGCTCCGCGGCCGGCTTGATGGCCGGGACGGTGCCGATAAAGCGCATGTCGGGAAAGGTATGGCGCAAGTCGGTTCCGGCAAGGGTGAAGGCCGTATTGCAGGCAACGATTACAGCCTCCGGATCGTACCGCTCCAGAAGATCGGCGAATAGCCCGACGATCCGCTCGCGGAGAGGCTGCTCTTCCCAGCCACCATAGGGAAAGCCGGCATCGTCAGCGACATAGATGAAACCGCGCTCCGGCATCAAGACGCGCGCCTCGCGCAGCACGGTAAGGCCGCCGATCCCGGAATCGAAAACCAAAACCGGTTTCAGATCATGCCCCGCTGTCGTCATCCCCGTTATCGTCCCCATTGTCCAGCTTGCCCGCGCCCCGCGGGTTCTTGCGGCTGTAGCGGTCGAATGTGGCGAAAACGCCGCGAAGAACGTGAATTTCCTGCTCGGTGAAGGCGCGGCGCGACAGGACCGCCCTCAGGTTCTCCACCATGCGCGGCTTCTTGCCGACCGGCCGGAAATAGCCACGGGCATCCAGGGCTTCCTCGAGCATTTCGAAGAGGCCGATCAGGTGTTCCTTGGTCGCCGGGTTCTGCTCCACCGCCTGGAACCGCGTTTCACCAAGGTCCTCCATGCCGGATTTCATCCACTCATAGGACATGAGCAGCACAGCCTGGGCGATATTGAGCGAGGCGAAGGCGGGGTTGACCGGAAAGGTGACGATCTCGTCCGCCAGCGCCACTTCCTCGTTGGTCAGCCCCCAGCGCTCGCGCCCGAACAGGATGCCCGTCCGCTCACCGCCGCGAAACTTGCCGCGCAGCGTTTCGGCAGCCGTCACCGGAGAGCGTACCGGCTTGAAGCCATCGCGCTCTCGCGCGGTCGTCGCATAGACGAAGTTGAGATCGGAAATCGCTTCCCCGAGCGTCTCATAGACCCGTGTGGCGTCGATGACGTGGTCCGCCTTGGACGCGGCGGAACGGGCCTTCTCGCTCGGCCATCCGTCCCGCGGATTGACGAGGCGCAATTCCCACAGTCCGAAATTCGCCATGGCCCGGGCGACCATCCCGATATTCTCGCCAAGCTGCGGCTCCACGAGGATGATTACCGGTCCTTCCGCCAGAAGCGCGCGCTCGCTGTTCGTACCTGCCATGTTCCTGTCCGAGGTTTATAAGTGGCGGCTTCACTGGCACAGGCTGCGGCAAAAATCAAAAACTCATTGCCGCAATCAGGGGCTGGCGAGTCTCTCCAGTGACGCTTTCAGCGAAAACCAGCTGCCATCCGACCTTTCCCGCAGGATATCGTCGATGACGAAGCGCATTCCTGCGGCATCGTCTGTGAGCAGGATGAACATCAGCCTCATCTGCGATCCACTCCCGGAATCACCATTGCAGGACGGCAGTTCGAACCTTGCCTCGACCATAATCCGCGTATCGGGTCGGGTCAGATCAGCGACATGGACGTTGCCGATGGGACATCGGTTCGCATCGCCAGTCACCGGATCCTCTTCGAAAAGGCTGACCTCCCGGCGCATCCGGGCCGCGTTCAGGGCTTTCGTATACGCGGACACGAAGTCCGCGCCGAAATCATTGAGCAACTGGATCTCGGTGAAATAGGCCTGATGACCATCCGGTTCATCGAGCGAGTTCGCAACGATCCTGTCGGCATAGGCGCGGACCAGCTCCACGCGGTCATTCGCGCTTGCCGGCTGCACCAGAGCCGGCAGAAGAAAAAGCACTAGCCCGCACGTCCGTCGCATACGCCTCTCACCTCTCGCCAATGCAATCAGTAGCGCAGCAATGATGACCGATGCAACTGGCCGAAACTTGAACCATCACTGGACGGCAATGGCCTTAAGATCATTCTTGATCGAGCTTGAGGAATTACCGTTCTCTACAGGAAAGATGTCGTCGATTACTTGCCGGCCATTCTCGGTCTTTACATGGAAGATCAGCACCCTGTCTTCCCTATAGGCGGGATCGTCGCCGAAGCATTGGTGATTGTTGAAGAGTGCCGTTACCTGCCCGTCTCCGTCGTCTTCGATACGGATGTTTTCGAAGTTGCAGCCATCCTGACCTCCGGCGATCGGATCATAGTCGAACGGGCTACCCGTGGTTTCGCCCTCCGGAAGGTCATAGGCAGGATGCTTCGACGCCTCGTGATAGGCCTTGGCGAAATCGACACTGAAAAGCCGCTTGAGGCGATCATCGCTGAACACGTCGTCATCGGAGGCGGCTTCCCCTGCCCAGTTACCGGCGGCCACATTGATGACCTCCTTGACCGGAGCCGTCGGGTCGGCGGCAAGCGCGGAGCCGGCGGCAAGGACAAGGAGAGCGGCGAAAAGCTTGGATTTCATCGGTGATTTCCCGGCGACTGAAAGGCATGGCGCAAGATATCTCCAGCCGGATAAAGCTCAAGCCCACCGGTCGCATGCCTAAGGCCAAAGTTGGTATGATTTTGTGAACGAAAAGCCGCTATCCGGGCGGTGCAGTGCTTTGCGTTCCCGATCCGGAATGCTATAGCGCAGCAAGCCTAAACACTGGGACCCTCGTCCCTCCCCCCAATCAGCGAGGATATTCATGAGCAAGATCAAGGTAGCCAACCCGGTCGTCGATCTCGACGGCGATGAGATGACACGCATCATCTGGCAGTTCATCAAGGACAAGCTGATCCTGCCTTATCTTGACCTGCAGATCGAATATTACGACCTCTCCGTCGAGAACCGCGACGCCACCAACGACCAAGTGACCGTAGACGCCGCCAACGCCATCAAGAAGCACGGCGTCGGCATCAAGTGCGCGACCATCACTCCGGACGAAGCACGCGTCAAGGAATTCAACCTCAAGGAAATGTGGAAGAGCCCGAACGGCACCATCCGCAACATCCTCGGCGGCGTGATCTTCCGCGAACCGATCATCTGCAAGAACGTTCCGCGCCTGGTTCCCGGCTGGACCAAGCCGATCGTCGTCGGCCGCCACGCCTTCGGCGACCAGTACAAGGCAACCGACTTCAAGTTCCCCGGCAAGGGCACACTGACCATCAAGTTCGTCGGCGAAGACGGCCAGACGATCGAGAAGGAAGTCTACAAGGCTCCGGGCGCCGGCGTGGCTCTCGCCATGTACAACCTCGACGAATCGATCCGCGAATTCGCCCGTGCCTCGATGATGTACGGCCTGATGCGCAAGTGGCCGGTCTACCTGTCGACCAAGAACACCATCCTCAAGGCCTATGACGGCCGCTTCAAGGATATCTTCGAGGAAGTCTACCAGGCTGAGTTCAAGGCCAAGTTCGACGAAATCGGCATCACCTACGAACACCGCCTGATCGACGACATGGTCGCCTCGGCGCTCAAGTGGTCCGGCGGCTACATCTGGGCCTGCAAGAACTACGACGGCGACGTTCAGTCCGACACTGTCGCTCAGGGCTTCGGCTCGCTCGGCCTGATGACCTCCGTTCTGCTCACCCCCGATGGCAAGACCGTCGAGGCCGAAGCTGCCCACGGCACGGTGACCCGTCACTACCGCCAGCACCAGAAGGGTCAGGAAACCTCGACCAACTCGATCGCCTCGATCTTCGCCTGGACCCGCGGTCTCGCTCACCGCGCCAAGCTGGACGACAACGCCGATCTCGCGAAGTTCGCCACCACCCTGGAAAAGGTCTGCATCGAAACCGTCGAATCCGGCTTCATGACCAAGGACCTGGCCCTGCTCATCGGTCCCGATCAGCCGTGGCTCTCCACCACCGCCTTCCTCGACAAGATCGACGAAAACCTCCAGAAGGCCATGGCCGCCTGAGGTTTAAGCCCTATCGCTTTCGACGAGAAACCCGGCCTAGCGCCGGGTTTTTTCGTTCTGGAGTCCTAAGTTTCTCCCCGTCAGAAGACTATGGAGTTCCGTCAAATGCCGGCCACATGACCGTGGCAACATCTTCGGCATGGCGTCAGGCGAGGTTCGTTGACACGGCAGACAAACGAACATAGCATGAACAAAAAAGGAGGGAGGAGCAGCGTGAGCGAAATCGTTTTCTATACCAATCCGATGTCGCGCGGACGCATTGTCCGCTGGATGCTGGAAGAGACGGGCGTTCCCTATCGCACGGAGATCGTTCCCTTTGGCCAGCCTATGAAGAACGAGGCCTATTGCTCCATCAATCCGATGGGCAAGGTGCCGTCGATCGTGCATCGCCAGAAAGTCGTGACCGAGTGCGCGGCAATCTGCGCCTATCTCGCCGACGCCTTTCCCCAGGCGGGCCTTGCCCCGCCCACCATGGATCGAGCCGACTATTACCGCTGGATGTTCTTTGCCGCCGGTCCGCTGGAGGCCGCCGTCTCCAACCGCGCGCTTGGTTTTGTCGTGCCGGAAGACCGTCGCCGCATGGTCGGCTACGGCTCGTACGACGACGTGATGGCCACGCTCGAAAAGGCCGTCAGCAGCAGCGCTTACATTGCGGGCGAACGCTTCACCGCAGCAGACGTCTATGTCGGTTCCCACATCGGCTGGGGTCTGCAATTCGGCTCGATCGAAAAGCGGCCCGCATTCGTCGACTATCTCGGACGCCTCAGCCAGCGTCAGGCCTATCAGCGCGCTGTAGAGCTGGACAATACCGCGATGGCAGCCCTGCAGAAGACTGCATGACTCCTTCGCGGTGTCGCTGATCGAAAAAGTGTGCCGTCAGGTGGAAGCAGCCGGCTTCAGCGGCAGACAGATCTCGGTCAGAAGTTCGGTTGGAGGAACCTCACGGGGATTGTTGAGGTAAATCTCGAAAACCGGCGCATCGCGAACGTCCCTGCCCGACTTGCGCAGCCACTCGCCATAAAGCCAGCGATAGGCAAAACGCATGTCGGCATAGGGCCCCTTGTGCAAAAGGACGGCACACTCCCCGCCTTCGACCATTGCGCTCTGCAATGGAGGATCGACTGCCACCCGACCGCCGTTGGTCACGCAGGCGAGCGATCGCAATTCGCTTTCCGCCACGCTTTCCGGATCGCTGTAATAGATCGCCAGCATCCGCGCTGCAGGATCGGCTAGATTTCGGCTGAACAACGTGCCGAAAAGCTGCTCGAAGGCCTTGCCGATTTCCATATAGGCGCCACGATGGGCAACGCCGATCACCGGCGTTTCGTCTGATGTTCTCAATGTCACGTCATACATAACCCGATCCTCCTTCTCATGGACCATCTGGAACGTCTGATGGCTCCCCTCCTTCCGGTATCGCGCTGGTGGCAGACCATAGGCCGCTTTGAAGATGCGATTGAACGACTGGAGATTGGGATAGCCGCAGCGGCGGGCGATCAACGAGACGGAACGGTCGGATGCAGCAAGTTCAGCTGCAGCGCGCTGCAGCCGCAGGCGCTTGACCGTTGCAGCCAGCGTCTTACCATGCACCGCACGATAGATGCGGTGCCAGTGATAGGGTGACATGCAGGCGACCTCCGCGAGCCGGTCGCTATCGAGTTCTTCGTCCAGATGCTAGTAGATATGGCTCGAAACCCTCAGCAGTCTGCTTTCGTAGGTCCCCCAGATGTCCGCTTTCGTCATTTTTTCCGTCTGTTGATCGTGGTGCCGTTGCGGCGGAGAATGAAGCACAGGCCGGTTTGACAAATCCTGCTTTATATTTCCTGACGTTCGTCAAATACGGCCGACCGTCGATTTGCGATTGCGCGGACTCGGGTTACCAATTGGAATCGCCGGGAACGGCGTCGTTCTCAATCATTCTTTGCATCGGCGGACCATCGTGAACAGTGAATTCCAGCCAAAGCTGATCAGCGTTCTTGCCGAAGGATACGGCTTCGCCCGCCTGAAGGCGGACGCCATTGCCGGCCTGACGGTCGCAATCGTCGCCTTGCCCCTCTCCATGGCGATTGCCATAGCATCCGGCGTCACACCGGACCGGGGGCTTTTCACTGCCATCGTCGGCGGTTTTCTTGTCTCGGCGCTCGGCGGCAGCCGTCACCAGATCGGCGGACCGGCCGGCGCCTTCATTGTGCTGGTTGCGGCGACCGTCACGGCGCACGGTATCGACGGACTGCTGCTGGCAACGGCGATGGCCGGCCTCTTCCTCGTGCTGGCGGGCCTGCTGCGGCTTGGCGACTATGTGAAATTCATTCCCTATCCCGTGACGGTCGGCTTCACCGCCGGCATTGCCGTCATCATCTTTTCCAGCCAGATCACCGAACTTCTCGGTCTTACCCTACCCGCAAGGGAGCCCGGACCGCTTGTCGAAAAACTGCCGGTGCTGGCCAGCGCCCTTCCAACTCTCAACCCGGCCGCGGCTACCGTCGCATTTCTGACGATCGCGACCATCCTCATCCTTCGCAGGTTTCGCCCGTCCTGGCCGGGGCTGCTGATCGCCGTCGGTGTCGCATCCCTTGCCGCAACTCTGCTGAACCTGCCGGTGGAAACCATCGGAACGCGCTTCGGCGGCATACCCCGCAGCCTGCCGGTTCCCCATCTACCATCGTTTTCGCCCGAGCTTGCGCAGGCAGTATTGCCTGACGCCATCGCCTTCGCATTGCTCGGTGCGATCGAGTCTCTGCTGTCCGCCGTCGTGGCAGATGGCATGACCGGGCGCCGGCATCGCTCCAACATCGAACTCATCGGCCAGGGCGTGGCCAATATCGGTTCGGCCCTCTTCGGCGGCATGTGCGTCACGGGCACCATCGCGCGCACCGCAACCAATGTCCGCGCCGGCGGGACCAGCCCGTTCTCGGGCATTCTGCATGCCGTCTTCCTGCTGGTCTTCATGGCGTTGGCAGCGCCGCTCGCCAGCTATATACCGCTGGCATCGCTCGCGGGTGTGCTGGCGATCGTTTCGTGGAACATGGTCGAAAGGCCCGCCTTCGCCGCCCTGCTCAGGTCGTCGCGCGGTGACGCGGTCGTTCTGCTGGCAACCTTCCTGCTGGTGATCTTCCGTGACCTGACCGAAGGCATTGTCGTCGGCTTCACCTTGGGCGCGTTGCTTTTCATCAACCGCATGAGCAAGAGCGTAACGGTCGTGCCTCACGAGGAAGAATCGGAGCACCCGCTGAAGAATACCGACCCCGACACGGTGGTCTACCGGATCGGTGGCGCCTTCTTCTTCGGCGCAGCCGCAACCGTGGGCTCGGTTCTCGACCGGATCGCGGACCGGTACCACAACCTCGTTCTGGATTGTTCCGCGGTTTCCTTCATGGATTCGACAGCGGCCAACGTCATTGCCGGCACGATCCGGAAGGCGGAGAGAGCTGGTGTGCGCGTCTTCATCGCCGGTGCCAATCCGGACTTCAGGCACCTTCTGGAAACCCACGAGGTGAGAAGTCCCGAAGTCGAATATGTCGAGACCATCAAGGCCGCCCGAACACTGATCCGTGAGGTACGACCACCGGAAGCCTGAAACTCTCGAGCCAGAGGCGGTTCCTCCTCAAGCAAAAGGGCGCGGAAACTGTCCGCGCCCTTCCGGCATTTCATTTCTGGGGCATCCTCCCGCAAGGGAAACCAGCCGTTCAGCCAGCCAGTGCGGTCGCGACGGCCTCAATTGCCGCATCCGCCTTGTCGCCGTCGGGACCGCCAGCCTGAGCCATGTCCGGCCGGCCGCCGCCGCCCTTGCCGCCAACGACGGCAGCAGCGACGCGAACGAGATCCACGGCGCTGAACCGTCCTGCGAGATCGGCGGTCACGCCGACGACAACGCTGGCCTTGCCGTCTTCCGAAACGCCGATCAGCGTGATGACACCCGATCCGAGCCCGGCCTTGCTCTCATCGACGAGGCCCTTCAGATCCTTGGCATCCACGCCCTTCAGCACCTTGCCGAGGAAACGGGTGCCTGCGACATCGCGAGCACCTTCATCGGCAGCAGCCTGACCGCTGCCGCCCATGGCGAGCTTGCGCTTGGCGTCGGCCAGTTCGCGCTCCAGCTTGCGCCGTTCATCGACCAGTGCCTCGACGCGCGAAACGACATCGCCCGGCTGAACCTTCAGTGCCGTGGCAAGCTGCTTCACCCGCTCGTCCTGCTCGGAGAGATAGGCGCGCGCCGCCTCACCGGTCAGCGCCTCGATGCGGCGCACGCCAGCGCCAACCGCGCTGTCCGACAGGATCCGGACGAGGCCGATATCGCCGGTTGCGGTGACATGGGTACCGCCGCAAAGTTCGACGGAATAGGGCTTTCCGGCCTTCGGACCATGGACCGCAGTGCCCATCGACACCACGCGGACTTCATCGCCGTACTTTTCACCAAAGAGGGCCATGGCACCTTCGGCAATGGCGTCATCGACGCTCATCAGACGGGTGGTAACCGGCGCGTTCTGGATGACGATCTCGTTGGCCATCTCTTCGACGACCTTGAGTTCTTCCGCCGAGATCGGCTTCGGATGAGAAACGTCGAAACGCAGACGCTCGGGCGCAACCAGCGAACCCTTCTGCGCTACGTGGGTGCCGAGAACCTCGCGCAACGCCTCGTGGATCAGATGGGTCGCTGAATGGTTGGAACGCAAACGCGAGCGGCGGGCGTGATCGACCGTCAGGCTGACGGCGTCGCCGACGCGGATCGTGCCGTCCGAGACTTCGGCAATATGTACGAAAAGGCCTTCGCCCTTCTTCTGAACGTCGGAAACGGAGAGGCTTGCAGTATCGCTTGCGATCTTGCCGGCATCGCCCATCTGGCCACCCGACTCGCCGTAGAACGGGGTCTGGTTGACGATCACCTGGACAGCATCGCCCTTGGAGGCGCTATCGACGGCGACGCCATCCTTGACGATTGCCAGCACCTGGCCTTCAGCCACCTCGGAGGAATAGCCGAGGAACTCCGTCGCGCCATGCTTTTCCTTCAGCTCGAACCAGATGGTTTCGGTAGCCTTGTCGCCGGACCCGGCCCAATGGGCACGCGCTTCCGCCTTCTGGCGCTGCATGGCGTCGTTGAATCCGGTGATGTCGACACCGATGCCACGGGCGCGCAGCGCATCCTGTGTCAGGTCGAGTGGGAAGCCATAGGTGTCGTAGAGCTTGAAGACGGTCTCGCCATCGAGGCTATCGCCCTTCTTCAGGTCGCTGGTCGCGTCCGAAAGCAGCGAGAGGCCGCGCTCCAACGTCTTGCGGAATCGGGTTTCCTCAAGCTTCAGCGTTTCGGAGATCAGCGCCTCGGCGCGCACCAGTTCGGGATAGGCGCGGCCCATCTGCTGAACCAGCGTCGGCAGCAGCTTGTAGATGACCGGTTCACGCGCACCGAGGAGCTCGGCATGACGCATGGCGCGGCGCATGATACGGCGAAGCACATAGCCGCGGCCTTCGTTCGACGGCAGCACGCCGTCGGCGATCAGGAAGGCAGAGGAACGCAGGTGGTCGGCGATGACCCGGTGGCTTGCCCGGCGCTCGCCCTCGGCCTTGACGCCGGTGAGTTCGACCGAAGCCTCGATCAATGCGCGGAACAGGTCGATGTCGTAATTGTCATGCTTGCCCTGCAGAACGGCGGCAACGCGCTCGAGGCCCATGCCCGTGTCGATCGACGGACGCGGAAGGTCGACGCGCTCCTCCTTCGTGATCTGCTCGTACTGCATGAAGACGAGGTTCCAGATCTCGATGAAGCGATCGCCATCCTCTTCCGGCGAGCCGGGAGGACCGCCCCAGATATGGTCGCCATGGTCGTAGAAGATTTCCGAGCAAGGACCGCAGGGGCCGGTATCGCCCATGGCCCAGAAGTTGTCACTCGTCGGAATGCGGATGATCTTCTCGTCGGAAAGGCCGGCGATCTTCTTCCACAGGCCGAAAGCCTCGTCGTCGGTATGGTAGACGGTGACCAGCAGGCGATTGCGGTCGAGACCGAATTCCTTGGTAATCAGGCTCCAGGCAAGCTCGATGGCGCGTTCCTTGAAGTAATCGCCGAAGGAGAAGTTGCCGAGCATTTCGAAGAAGGTGTGGTGACGCGCAGTGTAGCCCACATTATCGAGGTCGTTGTGCTTGCCGCCCGCGCGCACGCATTTCTGTGCCGTCGCGGCCGTAGAATACGGACGCTGTTCAAGGCCGGTAAAGACGTTCTTGAACTGCACCATGCCGGCATTGGTGAACATCAGCGTCGGGTCGTTGCGCGGCACCAACGGGCTGGATGAAACGACTTCGTGGCCGTTGGTCTTGAAATATTCGAGGAAAGTCGACCGGATGTCGTTTACGCCGCTCATGTCACGCCCTTCATTCACGCCGGAATCCGGCCATTCGCGAAAATCAATGGCTTTTATCGTCCGGAATCCCCACTGTCCAGCCGCCCGACGTAAAACCGGCCGCACCTCGCAAGAGATGCAGCCGGCAAAGAAATCAAAACGCAAAAACGAGGGGCTTATTCGTCTGCGCCGTCGCCGTCGTTTGCATCAGGGCCACCGTTCTGCAGGCTCTCGGCAATGAGACCGGCATTCTGGCGAAGCGCCATTTCAATCTCCTGGGCAAGCGCCGGATTGTCACGCAGGAACAGCTTGGCGTTTTCACGCCCCTGCCCCAGACGCTGGCTATTGTAGGAGAACCAGGCGCCCGACTTTTCGACGATACCGCCCTTGACCCCGAGATCGATGAGTTCACCGGTCTTGGAAACACCCTCGCCATACATGATGTCGAATTCGACCTGCTTGAAGGGAGGCGCCATCTTGTTCTTGACGACCTTGACGCGGGTCTGGTTGCCGATGACCTCTTCGCGCTCCTTGACCGCACCGATACGGCGGATATCGAGGCGCACGGAAGCGTAGAATTTCAGCGCATTACCGCCAGTGGTGGTTTCCGGCGAGCCGAACATGACGCCGATTTTCATGCGGATCTGGTTGATGAAGATGACCATGCAGTTCGAACGGGAGATCGACGCGGTCAGCTTGCGAAGCGCCTGGCTCATGAGGCGCGCCTGAAGACCTGGCAGGTTATCGCCCATCTCACCTTCGATTTCGGCACGCGGCGTAAGAGCCGCGACCGAGTCGATGACGAGCACATCGACGGCACCGGAACGCACGAGCGTATCGGTGATTTCGAGAGCCTGCTCGCCGGTATCGGGCTGGGAGATCAGAAGGTTCTGCAAGTCGACACCGAGCTTGCGGGCATAGACCGGATCGAGCGCATGTTCTGCATCGACGAAGGCGCAGATGCCGCCCTTTTTCTGGGCTTCGGCAATCGTCTGCAACGCGAGCGTCGTCTTGCCGGAGCTTTCCGGACCGTAGATTTCAATGATACGCCCCTTCGGCAATCCGCCGACGCCGAGAGCAATGTCGAGACCGAGAGAGCCAGTCGAAACCGTTTCGATTTCGACCACGCTCTCGTTCGCGCCGAGCTTCATGATAGAGCCCTTGCCGAACGACCGTTCGATCTGAGAGAGCGCTGCTTCCAATGCCTTGCTTTTGTCCACCGATTTGTCCTCTACGAGCCGCAAAGAATTTTGTGCCATTCTGTCCACCTTTAGGTTATTGAAGCCGCATAGGCAATGAAGCAGCCGGTGGACTGTATGTACACGTTTTGTTCCATCATGGCAATCCCCTCTCAACAGCATGAATCCATGGGGAATTTCTCAGTGTGTACTTTTTATGTTCCGCCGGTGCGAAACCTCAGAGCACAGCCTTCCCGATCAACCAGGAATATCTCCTGTCGCGTGCTCGATTCGTCGTTTTCCGACACTCTGGCGATGCCGCTATGACGGTCGATATCCTTGTCATCGGCGGCGCCCATATAGACCGTCGCGGTCGTCTCTTCGGGCACACGAAAATGGGTGCGAGCAACCCGGGCCGCTGGATGGAGGAGCCGGGTGGCGGCGGCTTCAACGCGGCCTGCAACCTCGCCCGTCTCGGCCATTCCGTCCGCCTGATCTCGCCTCGCGGCGGCGATGCGGCCGGTGAGCAGGTCTCGGCAGCGGCGGAGCGTCTGGGCATCGACGATTGCCCCGTCGTCTTCCTCGATCGGGCAACGCCGAGCTATACGGCTATACTTGAAGACGATGGCAATCTCGTGATCGCACTTGCCGACATGGCGCTCTATGATCTCTTTTCCGCACGTCGTCTGCGCGCCCGCACGACGCGGGAGAGCCTTGCCGATACCCGAACGATTCTCTGCGATGCCAACCTGCCGGCCGAGACCATCAGTGCACTGGCAAACTTCGCTGCGTCGAGCGGCGTCCCCCTTTCGGCAATCGCCATTTCCCCCGCCAAGGCAACGAAACTGCTGCCCGGCCTGCATAACCTCGACCGTGTCTTCATGAACGCCAACGAGGCGGAAGTCATTGCCGGTCGACGCGCGGCCGATCCCGCCGAATGGCCCCTCCTCCTCAGGAAGGCAGGCCTCAAAGCCGGGACGGTTACCGCCGGCGGAGGCCTCACCATCGCCTTCGATGAGGGCCGAGCCATCGCTCTTTCCCCCCCGTCGGTCTTCGGCATTGCCGACGTCACCGGCGCGGGCGACGCCTTCGCCGCCGGCTTCCTGTCGGCGCAGCTTGAAGGCGCAGATCTCGGTCTTGCCCTGCGCACGGGCACTGCGGCTGCGGCGATCACACTGCTTTCACCGTATGCGACAGCCGAAAGCCTGTCCGCAGATCTTCTCGCCACACATCTGGCTCTTGTGCCGGAACCCGAAATCCTGTCATGACAACGCCTGGACAATACGGATATCAGTGATGACCAAAGCCATCTCGCCTCTTCTTCCCATCGTCTATTCCGGCGAAGTGACCGCAGCCAAGGCGCGCAACGCGCCGATCGTGGCTCTGGAATCGACCATCATTACCCACGGAATGCCCTATCCCGGCAATCTGGAGATGGCGCGCAGCGTTGAAGCCATCATTCGCCAGCAGGGAGCCGTTCCGGCAACCATCGCCGTTCTCGACGGCGTTCTGCATATCGGCCTGGAAACGGCTCAGATCGAAGCGCTCGCCAAATACAAGGGCGCAATGAAGCTGTCTCGCGCAGATATCGCCTTCGCGCTCGCCGAACGGCACACGGGAGCAACCACGGTTGCCGCAACGATGATTGCCGCCGCGCGTGCCGGTATCTCGGTCTTCGCCACCGGCGGCATCGGCGGCGTCCATCGCGGCGCGGAAGAGACGTTCGATATTTCCGCTGACCTGGAAGAACTCGCCCGCACGGCGGTCATCGTCGTCTCTGCCGGACCGAAGGCCATTCTGGATATTCCGAAAACGCTGGAAGTACTGGAAACCCGCGGCGTGCCGGTCGTGACCTATGATAGTGAGGACTTCCCCGCCTTCTGGTCGCGCAGTTCCGGCCTGTCGAGCCCGCTGACACTGCCTAGCCCCGCGGCGATTGCAAACTTCCAGAGAATGCGCGAACAGCTGGGCCTTGATGGCGGCATGCTGATCGCCAATCCCGTACCACTTGCCGACGAGATCCCGCGCGAGGAAATGGAAATCTATATCGGTCGGGCACTCGCCAATGCCGAGCGCGAAGAGATAACCGGCAAGAACGTCACCCCGTTCCTGCTCGACAACCTCTTCCACCTGACGAACGGCCGCAGCCTGAAGACGAATATCGCGCTGGTCGAGAACAATGCCCGCCTCGCCGCCGAGATCGCCGTCGCGATGAACGGCTGAGCGCGGAAAATCGAACGAAATGCGATGGCGGCACCCCCGGTGTCGCCATTTTTCATCCCGCAATCATCGCGTCACACGAAGCCGATCTGCATTGCCCGTTGCAGCGCCTGCTCCAGCCGCTCGGATCCGAGCTTGCGGCAAAGCGAGCTGACGAGATAGTTCACCGTACGGGTTGAAAGCGACAGGCGTTGCGCCATCGCAGCCGTATCGAGGCCGGCTGCTGCCATCTCCAGACACTGTATCTCAAGATTGGACATGCCCGTCCGAGGTCCGTCCAGACGCTTTTCCAGCATTCCCGCCCGGTCGAGCACATGGATGGCGAGGAAGCAGAAGTCCTCGATCTCCGCCAGAGTGAGTGGCGAACGGTGACCGAGGAGGCTCAGGACCTGCCTTCGGCCATCGAGCGTCGGCAGGGAAAAATACACCCCCGTCAACATGCCTTGCTGGACGAGCAGTTGCATGAGCTCGATGATCTGAGGCCTGAGATCGTCCCGGCAACGCAGTTCATCGATGGACCACTGGAAAAGCGGCTGCCCGGACGTTGCCAGAACGGTCTCCGGCGCAAGCGGAAGCCCTCCGATAGCATCGAAACCATCGAGAAACTCCTCGCTGACGCTGTAGAGCAGCAGTCGGCCACGCAGCGAATCGTCACTCGTCGGGAGCATGGCGAAGATCTGGTAGAAGCGATATCCGAAGCGCTCCTGCAATAGCAGCATGCAGGCATCTATACCGGTAAGGCTATCGCAAGCCTGGATGCGGGCAAGAATTTCGTTCCTGTCGACCGGCCCGCCGGCGCACTCGCTCATATTATTCAATTCCCGCACTCTGCCCGAATGAATCAGCCCCCTCCCACGGGCAGCATATCCGGTCCGGCCACGTTATCGTGAGTGAATTGTGATGAGAGCGCAGCCGTCCGTCACAAAAATAGGACAAATCCAATGACGATTGTCAATTTGGACTATCGAGCATTTCGCGTACGGCAACAGCCAGTTGCTTGAGCGAGAACGGCTTGGGCAGGAAGCCGAATTTCGCATCGGCCGGCAGATTGCGCGCAAACGCGTCCTCCGCATAGCCTGAAACGAAGATGAACTTCAGCGACGGATACTTCTTGCGCAATTCGCCAAGCAGCGTCGGACCATCCATTTCCGGCATGACCACGTCGGAGACGACGATGTCGACGGCGCCGTCGAGTTCGTCCATGATCTCCAGAGCTTCAACGCCGGAGCCTGCCTCGTGTACGGTATAGCCGCGCGTTTCCAGCATGCGCTTGCCGCCGCGCCGCACGGCCTCCTCATCCTCGACGAGAAGAACAACGGCAGACTTGCCGGTCAGGTCATCCGGTTCGGTCGCCTGCGGCGCCTGCGCCAGAGCGGCATCGGCACCACCTCGTGCCGTGTCACCGGTGACGACGGAACCCTCGATTTGCTGGACGACCTCGACCACATGATGCGGCAGGAAGATGCGGAAGACGGTTCCCTTGCCCACCTCGGATTCCGGATAGATATATCCACCGGATTGCTTGACAATGCCATAGACCATGGCGAGACCGAGACCGGTGCCCTTGCCCACTTCCTTGGTAGTGAAGAACGGCTCGAAGATCTTGTCCATGATTTCGGGCGCGATACCCGTTCCGGTATCGGCAACCTCGACAAGCACCAGTTCTTCTTCCGGCAGACCACGGTAATGGAACGCGGCAGCTTCGGAAGCGGAAACATTGCGGGTCGTGATGGTGATCGTGCCCCCCTCGGGCATGGCGTCGCGGGCATTGACGCAAAGGTTGATCAACACCTGCTCGAATTGCGAAAGGTCGGTCTTCACCGGCCAGAGATCTCGTCCGTATTCGACCTTCAGCTTGACGTTCGTGCCCGAAATCAACCTGTCGACCAGCATTCTCAGGTCGCCGATCACATCGGTCAGGTTGAGGACCGCCGGGCGCATCGTCTGCTTGCGCGAGAAGGCGAGCAATTGCCGGACCAGAACGGCCGCGCGGTTGGCGTTCCGCTTTATTTCCATGAGATCGGCGAAACTTGCATCCGAAGGCCGGGCCTGGAGAAGCAGGTGGTCGGAGGAAAGCAGGATGGCCGTCAGCACGTTGTTGAAGTCATGTGCGATACCGCCGGCGAGCGTACCGACGGCATTCATCTTCTGCGTCTGCGCCATCTGCGTTTCGAGCGCCTTCTGGTCCGTCACGTCAACGGCATAGACGATGGCCGCCTCTTCCGGCGCCTCGTCGCTCTGGTCGATCACCGCATTGACGTAGAAGCGGAAATGCCGCGTATCGCTTTCGGGATGACGGCTGTCGAGCGGGGCGATGTCGACCTGCCGGTCCTTGGCGGCGGCCAGGGCCTGACGGAAATGCTCCCGTTCGCTCTCGTGGATGACAACCTCGAGCTTGCCCCCGCGATCGACATAGTCGCGACCGACGACATCGGAGAAAAGCTTCATGAACGGTGCATTGGTGCGCAGGATGCGCCCCTCGCCGTCAACGGAAGCGATGGCCATCGGCGTGTTGTTGAAGAAGCGGGTAAAGCGCATCGAGGCGACCGAGGCCGACTGGTCGCTACCGTTGCCTTCCTGCCGCGCAAGGACGATGGAACGGCTTTCTCCGGGAGCTCCGTCCCGCGCCGAGCGCACCCGGTGGACGAGATGCACCGGAAAGCTCTGGCCGTTGGTCTTTCTGAGATCGAGATCCAATGTCTCGGTCTTCGACAGACCAGGCTCGGCCTGCACGGAATTGACCAGCGCCATGCCCTCGCCCGCCACCAGATCGGCAATCGTCATGGAGCCCGGCGTGAACTGCGTAAGATCGATACCGAGCCATTCCGCCAGGGTGGCGTTGAGATAGTAGATTTCGCCCTTGCGGCCGGCCGAGAAGAAGCCGGCGGGCGCATGGTCGAGATAATCGATGGCGTGCTGCAGTTCCTTGAAGAAGCGCTCCTGATCGTCCCGCTCGGAGGTGATGTCGGTGATCTGCCAGACATGCAGCTTCTGCGCCCGCGCCTCGTTCGACAGAAGCCTCGCCTTCAGGCGGTACCAGTGCGCACCTGAACCGTTCCCTGTGTGGACGCCGAGCGGCTTCAGCAGACGGAACTCCTCATAGCCTTCCCTGCCCTCGCGCAATCCGTTGGTCAGCCGGTAGAGGGCTTCGGACGATTCCCTGTAGCGTGACAGAAGAGCTTCCAGCGCCTGAACCTCCGTCGCCTTGGTGGCGCCGGTCATTCGGCCGTAGGCGGCATTGGCATAGATCACGCGTGCATCGGCATCGGTGATAAGCGTTCCTTCCGGCAGACTTGCGAGAAAATTCCGGGCCAGCGAGTCCGACCGGGACTGCGGCATAACCTCGACGAAGCCGATCACGGCCGAGACAAGGAAGAATATGCCGGTCATGGCGAGCACGCCCAGGATGCCAAGCACGATCTCATTCTCGAGTTGGTCCTTGAACACGACGAAGGCGACCGCCGCGCAGACGAGCACGAGAGCGAGCAGGATAATGCGGAGCGCCGTTCCGGAACGGGTGCCGCGGTCCACCAGGGGACCTTCGTACTCGCCGGCCTGCTGCAGTCTTGTCATATATGCCTCTTGCGTGGGTCCACTCCGTGGGAATCGGACACTTCACATCTTCTTTAGCAATTTGCACCTGCCGCAAAAAGCTCCGAAAGACCTGATTGGCAGGCTCAATGCACAGCAATCCCACAGGACCGCCGCAATTTTGTCCGATGATGTGGCCAGTCGGCGCCATGCTGGCCTGTCGATGCCCTGCCGCATTGCTAAAACAATCGTCTTCTGCCAGAAAGCGGAAAAAGGAGAGCGCGACATGCTTGATGAACTGGTCACCGCCTATGGGAACCGTTTCCTGGTTGCGGCACTGGGGGTCAGTCTTGCGCTTCTGTGCCTTTTCATCGTCCTCAGGTTGCTGCGCAATCGTGCGCCCTCGCCTTTTGTACGCGGCGGACGCAACCGCCAGCCGAGGCTTCAGGTTCTTGATGCCGCAGCCATCGACGCAAGACGTCGGCTTGTCCTCGTTCGCCGCGACAATGTCGAGCATCTCGTCATGATCGGCGGCCCAACCGATATCGTCATCGAAAGCGGTATTGGCGACGAGCGCGCCTATCTTTCGGCCGTTCCGGTCCCGGCCTCCGTGGAGAGCGCGGAAACGGCAGCGCGCATCGCTCCGCAAGCAGAACCCCAGCGCGTCCTGCCGCAGGAACAGCCGGTTGCCGCCGCAGAACCGGCGCTGAAACCGACACCTGTGGAGCAGCCGCAGGCTCAGCCCGCAAGATCGGAACCCGTCGCCGCAAGGCCTCAACCGCAGCAGCCCCTTCGCGCACCTGCCCCCCGGCCGGAACCCGTCGCACCGGCAACCGCAGCCGCCTTGACGGAAGAAGTCGCGGCACCTGCTCCGAAACCGCAAACGACCGTAACTCCCGCCATGGCGACGCCAGTCGCGGAAACGCCGCAGGCTCAACCGGTTCACCCTGAGCGCGCCGCAGCAGCCACCTCCGCCCAGGTCACTCCGGCCCCTGCCTATGTGCCGGTTGCAGCACCGATACCTGCTGCGCCGGCACCACACGCCGCGCCACCCGTTGCGCCCGCCGTCCAGCCCGAACAGGCCCCAGTGCAGGCATCGAACCCGGTGATACACGCCGAAGACGTGCTGGAGGCTGCCCGACAGCGCGTTCTTCCCCCGAGCGTGGAAAGCCCGGCAGCGGCGAGCGCCAGGCCTTCACAGGCAGACGAACAACATCCGAAAAAGGAACTGAGCGACTTCGAACGCGTCCTTGAAGAAGAGATGGCGCTTCATCTCTCGGCGAACGAAACAGCTGCCAGGACGCAATTCGACGTCGCCCCGATCGTGCCGGATACCCGCCCGAGCCGTCCGATCGCGCCTCCCGTGATCGTTACCCCCCCGCCGGGCGCTCCTGCGGCAGCCAATCGCGAAGAACCCAATCTTCAGACGGAGATCGCACGCATTTTTGGCGAGATGTCGGTCAATCGGAACAACTGACCCCATGGCACAAAAGCATCCGTAAAACCGAAGCCGACCCCTTTAGCGGAGCAACGTCGTTCGCCCTGCTAAAGCGCCTGCGGCCCGCTAAGTCCTCATCCTGACGGTTGGCTTGCATCAAAAACCATCAGCATACTGAAGGCACCGCGGCCGAAGGTAGGCGCGCCGCACAGCCCTCTGGATAGAACGAAAAATGCCGACGCTAGGCCGGCATTTTTCCAAACGGCGAAACGCCGCTAAACTTTCTGTTTTCTCAAGTTCCTGCGCGAGGCAGCGTCACTCGTCGCGATAGACTTTTTCGCGACGCTCGTGGCGCTCCTGCGCTTCAATCGACAATGTCGCGATAGGACGGGCATCCAGGCGCCGCAGGCCGATCGGTTCGCCGGTTTCCTCGCAATAGCCGTAGGTGCCATCGTCTATGCGCTGCAGGGCTGCGTCGATCTTCGAGATCAGCTTGCGCTGACGATCGCGGGCTCTGAGTTCGATGGCGCGGTCCGTTTCGGAGGAGGCCCGATCGGCGAGATCGGGATGGTTGGCACTTTCCTCGGCAAGGTGCCCGAGAGTTTCCCGTGCTTCCCGGAGGATGTCGTTCTTCCATGCGATGAGTTTTGCCCGGAAGTATGCCCTCTGGTTTGCGTTCATGAACTCATCGGCTTCCGAGAGAACATAATTGCTAAGATCGATCTTCTCACTCAACGCGATTCTCCTGAAGAACATCTCAATGAGCGGGTGTATAACCTTTCGTTAAAACAGGTTCAAGCCTTCTGGCCGTTTTCAAGGCATTTTTAAATCTGTCATATTTTTCAGCTAAGGGCATAGTTTTTAAGCACTATTTCATTCAGCCCCTTGAGCACCTCTACAAGCCATGGTTGACGCAACTCAATGCTCGCCTGCTATCGGCCTTTAGCAGCAGTTGACGGACATCCCTGTCAGCGGCTAGGTCAGTGCCTGAAGTCCAGCCGCGGAAAATCTCACCGGATGTCTCTCGTAACCCCGCCCCCTGATCGTATCTATCTGTTGCGGCATGCGAAATCCGGCTGGGCGCTGCCCGGTCAACGCGATTTCGACCGTTCGCTCGATGATGCGGGCTATGCCGAGGCCGAGCTTGTCGCCGACGCGGCCGCCGAAAAGAACTACCGTCCGGACCTGTTGATTTCCTCGACCGCGGTGCGTTGCCGACAGACTGCCGATGCCATTCAGCGGGCATTTCCCGGCGAAATGGAATGCCGTTTCGTCGATGATCTCTACAATGCCCCCGCGGACAACTACCTCGAGATCCTCTCGGCGCTGCAGGGATATGGCTCCGTGATGCTGGTTGGCCACAATCCCGCGATTGAGGAAGTGCTGATTTCGCTCGCAGGCATGGACGCGGCCAACCGCACCATTCCCGAGGGTTACCCGACCGCCGGTCTTTCGGTTCTCGATTACGGCACTCCGGCCGCAGATGGCGAAAAGCCGTGGCTGCTCACGGATTTTCTCGTCGGCTGACGTACACTCCGTCGGAAAGGATAGCGCGTCGTCTTCCGGGCGTCGATCCGGCACCCTATATTGGCGCTGCAGACCATTGCGGGAAAAAGACAATTGCCTCCTTCGCTGACCAGCATTTCCGATGAAGCAGCCATCGTATTCGACAATATCGCGGACCGGGCCGCCAATCTCGTCAACCCGACGCTCCGGCTCGGCGTGACCGGCCTGTCGCGCGCGGGAAAGACCGTCTTCATCTCCTCGTTGGTTCACAACCTGCTGCATGGCGGACGACTGCCCCTGTTCGAGCCCCAGCGCTCCGGTCGCATCTCGAATACACGGCTGGAAGAACAGCCTGACGATGCGGTCCCGCGCTTCCAATACGAGGATCATATTCGCGCGCTGGTGAAGGATCGCGTCTGGCCCGATTCCACCCGCGCCATCTCGGAATTGCGCATCACGATCGATTACAAGAGCGCCAGCGGCTGGAACCGGCTCTTCTCCCCCGGACGGCTTTCGATCGATATCGTCGATTATCCCGGCGAATGGCTGCTCGATCTGCCGCTGCTGGGCCAGGATTTTCGCGAGTTCAGCGAAAGAACGGCAACGCTGGCCAGAACCGGCATCCGGGCGGAACTCGCCCGCGACTGGCTCGTGCACAGTTCGGCAACCGTCATGGATGCTCCGGCAGACGAAATGACCGCCCGCCGGCTAGCCGAGAGCTTCACCGCCTATCTCAAGGCCTGCAAGTCCGACGAGCGATCGCTCTCGACGCTGCCTCCCGGCCGCTTCCTGATGCCCGGCGATCTCGAAGGTTCACCCGCGTTGACATTCGCCCCCCTACCCGACATGCCCGACACCCCGGCACCGAAGGGCTCGCTGAGGGCGATGATGGAGCGCCGCTACGAGGCCTACAAGACGGTGGTGGTCAAACCCTTCTTCCGCGAGCATTTCGCCCGCCTCGACCGTCAGATCGTGCTGATCGATACATTGCAGGCGATCAATCGTGGACCGGAAGCAGTGCAGGACCTGGAGCGCGCGCTGGCCGACGTTCTCGCCTGCTTCAGGCCGGGCTCGAACAACCTGCTGACGGCGCTGATCCGTCGGCGGATCGACCGCGTTCTCGTCGCCGCCACCAAAGCCGACCATCTTCACCATAAAAGCCATGATCACCTGCAGGCCTTGACCCGCCGGCTGGTCGAGCGCGCCATTCATTCGATCGGCATGGCCGGGGCCGGCATAGACGTCATGGCTCTTGCCTCCGTCCGTGCAACGAGGGAAGCCAATGTGCGCCGCGACGGGCACGAACTGCCCGTTATCGTGGGCACCCCCATGGCAGGCGAGACCATCGGCAGTGAACATTTCGACGGCAACCGCAAGACCGCCGTCTTTCCGGGCGACCTGCCGGAAGATCCCGAAGCCTTTTTCCGCGCGCTGGATGACCCCGCGGCGTCCCATCACCTGCCGGAACTCAACATCGTACGCTTCCGCCCGCCCATGCTCGAGGAGACCGGTGGCGGCATAACCCTGTCTGTGCCCCATATCCGGCTGGACCGGGCGATGCAGTTCCTGTTCGGAGACCGTTTGGCATGAAGGACCCCAAATCCCCGCCCACACCATCGCCGGGCGCACCGTCATCACCCGCGCATTCATCCAACCGCCGCCGTCCGGCGTCCTTCAGCGTCGAGCCGGACGAACCGGTTCGTCCCGTGCCGCCATTGCGCCGCGCACCGCAAAGTTTCGATCACGACGTGGACATCATCCCGGATGAGGCGGATCCCTTCCTCGGCGCGGACCTCGCCGGCGACCAGATTCCCGTGGCCGAACCGCGCAAGCGGAGCTTCTCGTTTGCACGCGTGGCAGCCGGCGCCTTCGGCATTCTGCTTTCGCTGGCGATCGGCCTGTGGGTCGACAGCCTCATCCGCGATCTTTTCACCCGTTCCGACTGGCTGGGATATACCGCCATCGCCGTGCTTGCGGTCGGCCTTCTCGCACTCCTGATCGCTGTCGGCCGGGAAATCGCCGGGATCTACCGCCTGGACGCGGTACAAAAGCTCAAGGAAGATGCCGAACGCGCCGCGGCCGAAGGCGCAAGACCCGCTGCCCGCGCGGTCGTATCAAGGCTCGTGCGACTCGTTTCCTCCAAGCCGGAAACGGCTCGCGGCAGACGCACCCTTGCCGAAAGCGATGAGGACATCATCGACGCACCGCTGCTGATCGAACTCGCCGAACGCGAACTGATGACCCCGCTCGACATCCGCGCCCGGGCGCTCATTCTCACCGCATCGAAGCGTGTGTCGGTCGTCACCGCCGTCAGCCCGCGCGCAGTGGTCGATCTCTCCTACGTACTGTTCGAGGTCGTGCGGCTGGTACGCGCCATGGCGGAACTCTATGGCGGCAGGCCCGGCGCTTTCGGCATGCTGCGCCTGCTGCGCGACGTCATTGCCCATCTCGCCGTAACCGGCTCCATCGCCGTCGGTGACGGGATTGCCCAGCAAATTCTGGGTCATGGCCTCGCCGCCCGGCTTTCCGCACGACTCGGCGAAGGCGTCATAAACGGCCTGATGACGGCCCGAATCGGCATAGCCGCCATGGACCTCTGCCGCCCCCTTCCCTTCAAGGCGCTGCGTCGGCCGGGGATCGGAGACTTCATGTCTGATCTCGCTCCGAAGTTGACAGGCACTGCGTCGGATGCGAAGGAATGACCTGCCGTCGCTGCAGGCAAGTCGCATTGCTGCCCCGGACAATTGAAGTCTTGACGCCTCAATCAAGAAAGCGTTAACCACTTTTACCTTATATTTCACGCGGGTTTATTGGTTGCTCGTACCAAGGTAAGTCGATGTCGCCTCGTTTCTTTTCGCCAGTCGGTCACGTTGTCGCCGCATCCGTCGTCGCCACGATCGCAGCTGCTCCGGCAGCGGACGCAGCCTCGCGCGACAAGCGTTTTTTCCAGCAGGTAGCCGGTCAATGGAAGGGTCCGGGCGAAATCGTCGCCGGCAAGTACAAGGGCACCAAGTTTACCTGCAACCTGACGGGCCAGCCCGCAGAGGGCAAGGAAACCGGCATGACACTCGACGGCACCTGCCGCGTCGGCGTGTTCTCGCAGCCGATGCGCGCGGTCATCGCCCAGGTCGATGGCAACTATAAGGGTGAATTCCTCGACGGTGCCGACGGCAAGGGCCTCGACATCGTTTCGGGTCAGGTCACCGGCGATCGCGTCGTCATGGGCATCAACCGCGCCAAGCTTGACGGTGCCATGGTTGCCCGAATCGAGAAGGACGCCGCGATGAACATCACGATTTCGGTCAAGGTCGAGGATCGCATGATCCCGGTTATAGGCCTGAAGCTCAATCGTCAGGCATCGGCCATGGCGGTTGCGGAAGAATAAGCGTCCGCCTCCACGGCAGCCGTCCGGAAGCATTTCAACCGCGCCACCAGGCGCGGTTTTCGTTTGCCACGACAATTCCACCGGCATCCGAATCACCAAGCCAGTCGGAAACCGGCCTCCCGTCCACCGGAAGATCGGCAGCGATATCGGCAAGCGGCATCAGTACGAAGGCGCGCTCCGTCATGCGCGGATGCGGCACTTTCAGCGCCTCCTCGCCATGGCGCTCGTCATCATAGGTCAGGATGTCGATGTCGATGGTCCTCGGCCCCCAGCGCTCGATCCTTTCCCGCTTCATGTCGCGCTCGATGTCGAGACAGACGGCAAGAAGAGCCTTGGCCGAAAGCGTGGTCTCCACGAGAGCGCAGGAATTGTAGAAATCGGCCTGATCCGTCTTGCCCCATGGCGGAGTACGGTAGAGGCGCGATACGGCTGTGACCCGGCAATCCGGGCGCGCATCCAGCCGGCGTAGCGCGAGCGCCATCGCGGCGACCGGATCCCCGATATTGCCGCCAAGCCCCAGCGTCGCGGGACGCCAGGCGTTATTTGCTGAAGTGTTCAACACTCACCTGTACATAATCGAGAATGCCGGGAACCGGTGCACTGGGCTTGCGGACGGTGATCCGCGCACGCTTGATCGGCGAAAACCTGACGCAGAGTTCCTTGGCGATCGTCAGCGCCAGCGCCTCGATCAGGAGCTTCCTGCTGGTGGTGACGATCTCTTCGATCACCTTGAAGACGATCCCGTAATCCACGGTGCCGTCGAGCTCGTCGTTCTCGGCAGCCTCGGCACCAGCCACGTCGAACTCTGCGTCAACATAGAAACGCTGGCCGAGAAACTCTTCCTCGGGATAGACGCCGTGCCGGGCGAAGAAGGCACAGTTTTTCAGTGTGATCGTGTAGATATCGGTCATTTGACGCATTCCCTTGCAGCCTTCCGGCCAGCAGCCATCATAGCATCGGCGACAAGCAGGGCGTCCCTGTTGATCGCGACATTGTGCACCCGGAAAACCGAAGCGCCCTTCAGCCGAAGAAGCGCGGTCGTCGCAGCCGTAGCAGCATCCCGATCGGCCGGCTCACGACCGGTTACCGTACCAAGGAACCTCTTGCGGGACGTCCCGACCAGCAGCGGATAGCCAAGCGCCGAGACTTCCTCAAGCCGAGCCATCAGCTCGAAATTCTCTTCAGTCGTTTCCTTGGCAAAACCGAAACCCGGATCGAGCGTGATCGCTTGGCGTGCAACGCCTGCGGCCACGGCGATCTCCAGCGAGCGTTCAAGGAAAGCGAACTGATCCGCCACAACGTCAGCGAGCTTCTGCCGGTCCCGCCCGGTGTGCATGATGCACAGGCCTGCGCCCGTCTTCGCCGCGACTTCGGCAATATCCGGTTCACGCTGCAGCCCGAAAACATCGTTGACAATATGGGCCCCGGCTGCGACCGCGACCCGAGCTGTTTCCGCCCGATAGGTGTCGATGGAGAGCAGCGCGTCGGTTTCCTTCGCCAGCCGCTCGATCACCGGCGCAACCCGGTCCTGCTCCTCCGCCGCACTGACGGGATCGCCACCCGGACGGGTGGATTCACCCCCGATATCGAGGATATCCGCGCCCTCCGCGATACAGGAAAGCGCGTGCTCGACGGCCCTCTCGACACTGAAGTGTCTGCCGCCATCGGAAAAGGAATCGGGCGTAACGTTGACGATCGCCATCAGCCGGCCCTTTTCTCCGAGTAGAAGTTTCCGTCCATGGGCAAGGTGCCAGTTCGTGACATTCTCTGAAACCATGACCGGCCCTTTCCACTCTCAAAAAATTGCGGGCACCGATATTGCGCTCGCTGTCGCTATGCCCCAAGGTCGCGGCGAATACAACATCGCGGATATGAAGAATGACGTTTGCAAACCGGCTGGGGATTACGGCCATTACAGCCATCATGCTGGCGCTTTCCCCTCCTCAGTCGAAAGCAGAGACAATCGTCAACAAGAGCTTCAGCTACTTCCAGATTGGCGGCCGGACCGCCGAGGAACTCGACCGGGAGCTTGAGAAGCGCGGCCCGATGACCAAGACCAGCGGCAGCCGTCACCCGGGCGCCACCCAGATCAAATTCGGCGGAGAAATCACCTATCTGCCATCCAATGGACGCTGTTCCGTCGGCGAGGTCAAGGTGACGCTGAAGACCAAGATCATCCTGCCACGCTGGAAGAACCGCAATCGCGCCAACCGCGAACTCGGCATGATCTGGGACGCCTTATCGAGCGACATCAAGCGCCACGAGGAACGCCACGCGGAAATCGCCAGGCAGCACGCCCGTCAGCTGGAGCAATCGCTGAAACGCCTGAGGCCCGCTCGCGATTGCGAGACGCTTCAGGCCAAGGTGGCGGACCTGACGGCCAGAACCGTCGAGGAACATGACAAGGCCCAGATCGCCTTCGACCGCGTCGAGGCGCTGAATTTCGAGAATCGACTGATTCGCATTCTCGAATACCGCTCCAGGGGCAAGAACGTCCAGAACTGAAGCGCAGATAACCGCGGATGGCAGGAAAAGTGGCCGTTTGACGGCGAAGCTTGCGCGAAACTTGCGCATTGCCCTGTGAATAACCGGCTATTTCTTCCGGTAGCACTTGATGAAAAGCTGAAATACAAGTGTCATGTCATTCACAGTTCATCACATTTGTAAGCGGGTTCCCCGAGTTCTCCTGGCGCATCCTGGTGCCGCAGGTGTTTCCTCCCTCGCCTGTCAGGGCGATGCGCCCACTTGCCTCGCTCTTCGCTGGCCGACGGGCGAGGCTTTTTTTTGGCGCATGTTCCTTGGGAAGTCTTGGGATCAGCCCTGGCGTTCGGGCACGTGAACGGTCAGCCCGTCGAGAGCCGCCGTCATCTTGATCTGACAGGAAAGACGCGAATTGGGGCGCACATCGACGGCGAAGTCGAGCATGTCTTCTTCCATCGGCGAAGGCGAGCCGGCTTTTTCGACCCATTCATCGTCGACATAGACATGACAGGTAGCACAGGCGCAGGCGCCGCCGCATTCGGCGTCGATACCGGGAACGGAATTGCGCACCGCATTTTCCATGACCGTCGAGCCTTCTTCCACAGAAAGGTCGAAACGGGTGCCGTCGAATGCGATGATGTTGAGTTGTGCCATGATGAGATGTCCAGACGTCGCGTATTGAAAACCGGCGAAGTCATCCCCCAAATCGCCCTGCCAGTCAACATTCCGCAGGGCGAAAGCGCACTGCAGCACGAGGCTATCGAAGGCCCCGTGCAGCAAGTCGGCTACCGGCGGTCGAAACGCATGGCGTCCGGCCACCGAAAAACGTTTAGCGGCAAAGCTTGCAGATGAAGTTTTCGGCTTCTACGACCGCAGCAGCGACGGCGGCGATGGCGGCCGGTTCGTTGCCGCGAGCCTCTACGACGGTCGCGGCGGCAGCGACCGAATGGGCGCCCACGGCGTTTGCCGCATTTTTCAATCGCCCAGCGATCGTCTCGCGGGTCTCGGTGCTCGCCGGATTGCCGAAGGCCTGAAGGCAGCCACGGGCCTGACGGGCGAACATCTGCAATACTTCCATTTCGAGCGCCTTGTCGCCCTTGGTCTGCTTGGCAAGGTGAACCAGGTCGATCGGACGATTTTGGGAGGGGCAACGCCCGCCGGAATTCTCGGGGGCTTCGAATGCGATATTCAGCGCCGCCATGGCCAGTTTTCCTTTTTTTATCGTTATTGGGTGCCATGATGTTTTTCACGACGGCGTGCCTATCCAGTTAAATTCGGGCCCATTTGCGGCGGAAACCTTACGACATGGTTAACAAGCATTAAACATTTGTCTCAAATGATGTTTCAGGCGCTAAATTAGTTTAAATGCTGTTAACAACCAACCCTGCCGATTGGGAATGGAGGGCCGCTTAATTGTAACGCATCGGCGAATGTGTCACTACGATACGCTCATATGGGTGAAGGGTGTAAACCTTTGCCCAATGGTCGGAAGATGATAAGGAATTATCCTTATGTGTGCTGAAAACAGGCACGGTCCGGCCCTTGTAATCCAAAGGGATTTCCTTCTGGCGTGGCGGCAGCGGGAAATTCATGTGTAAGGCGGTCGATGCCGCGCCCCTGTTGCAGGCGGCTGAGGGAGCAAGGCAGGAACCGGCCCAGTAGGCGGTAGCGAGGCGTAACCCTATGGCGAACAACAAGACGGTCGAGTCGATTGACGACAGCGCGTTTCAGGCTCTCGAAGCGGCCCTGAGGATCGACTTCGACGAAGAAGAGAAGCCCGCGTCGAAAACCCGACCGACGCCACACGCACCGGAGGCAAAAGTGTCCGAGTCCAATACCCCGCGCCCCGCTGCTGCACAAAAACAGGCGGAGCGACGGGCCGCGCGCGCCGGCGAGCTTGCTCCCGAACCGGCGCCCAAGGCTCCCTCTTTCGAACCGGCCAACGATGCTTCGCGCCGCAGTCCCGCAGCGATTATGAAGTCGCTGGAAGGCGCCTCGATGCGCTCGGCCATCCGCAACGCCGCGATTGTCTCGGCGCTGTGGGTTATCGCCGCGATCGGCCTTTCCCAGCTCCTCTACGGTAGCCAGATCTGGCAGGCGCCGACGATGGCCGACGTCGTGGCCATGCCGGGCGTCGTCGCAATCGTGATCGGCACGATCATCCCGGTCCTGCTCTTCTTCGCATTCGCCATCATGATGGCCCGCGCCCATGACCTGCGCAACGCCGCCCGCTCCATGGCGGAAGTGGCTCTGCGTCTTGCCGAGCCGGAAACCATCGCCTCCGAACGCATCATGACCGTCGGACAGGCCGTTCGCCGCGAAGTTTCCGCGATGAACGAAGGCATCGAGCGCACGATCGCCCGAGCGACCGAACTCGAAACCCTCGTCCACTCGGAAGTAAGCGCGCTGGAGCGCAGCTACACGGACAACGAACTGCGTGTCCGTGGCCTCGTCCATGAACTCGGCTCCGAACGCGATGCGATCGTCAACCACGCCGAACGCATTCGCACCTCCATCGTCGGCGCCCACGAGCAGTTGAAAGAAGAACTTTCGCTTGCGACGGAAGAAATCTCCGTGCGTCTGGCGACATCGGGCGAAGCATTTGCATCCCTGATCGACACCCGTGCCGCCGCCCTGATGGAGAAATCCGACCAGGCTGCCAGCGCCATCGGCACCCTGCTCGCCGTCAAGACGGAAAACCTTGTCCAGACCCTGAGCGCTTCAGGCATTTCGCTCGCAAGCGAATTCGACACGCGCCTCAACCAGCTCACCGGTACGCTGGCCGAACGCGGACGCGAACTGCTCGGAGAGTTTGAGACCCGCGCGTCCTCGCTCGACGCCAATACCGAAAAGCTGAATGCAGCGCTCAGCGAACGCGCACGCCAGCTCAACGAGACCCTGGTCGAAAGAACCCGCGAAATCGCCGAAAAGCTGACCACCGGCGAACAGGGCATCACCAATTCGCTGGGCGATGCACTCGCCAAGCTCAATGCCAGCCTCGACGAGAAGGGCCAGACCTTCCGCCAGAGCCTGCAGTCCAGTGTCGACGACGCGATCGTTGATCTCGACCTGCGTTCCGGCCTCTTCGAGGACCGTCTCGAGGCCACCATCGGTCAGGTCAACACGGCATTCGACGAGCGCGTAGCGGAATTCGCCAGCGCCTTCGACCAGCGCGCCGGTTCGCTCGACAGCAAGCTCATGGAGAGCCTCGCCCGCATCAACGAGACCGTCAGCGGCGGCTCCGAGGCAATCGACGGCATCCTCAGCTCCAGCATCGACCGACTGGGCTCGACGATCACCGACCAGTCCTTCGCGCTGGCGACCGCAGTTGGAACCGGGCAGGAACTCATCGACTCGGCGCTCGCCAACCGCGCGCAGGAAATCGCGGATGCCATGTCGGCCCGCGCCCAGGCGCTCACTGAAAGCCTTGAGAACGCCCAGCGCCGCATTGACGCCGTCATGGAAGAACGCGGTGGTGCACTCTACAACGCGCTCGCCGACAACCAGTCCCGCTTCGACGAGACCCTTGCGAGCCGCGCAGAGACGATCATCAACGCGCTGTCCGGCAACCACGATCGCTTCGCCGAAACGCTTGACACCAAGAGCCGTGAGATCGCGCAGACCCTGGCTGACGGTCAGGCCCGTCTGGACGAAACCTTCGACGGTCGCGCGGAGGCGATCGGCCTTGCACTTTCGCTCAACCACGACCAGCTCTCGGAAACGCTCGAAGCCCGCAGCCGCGAAATCGCCCAGACGCTCGCCGACGGTCAGGCTCGCCTCGACGAGACCTTCGACGGCCGCGCGGAAGCCATCGGTCTTGCGCTCTCGCTCAGTCACGACCAGATCGCAGAAACGCTCGAAACCCGTAGCCGCGAGATCGCCCAGACGCTCTCCGAAGGCCATGCACGTCTTGACGAAACCTTCGACGGTCGCGCGGAAGCCATCGGCCTTGCTCTCTCGCTCAACCACGACCAGATCGCAGAAACGCTTGAGACCCGAAGCCGCGAGATTGCACAGACGCTGGCCGAAGGCCATGCCCGCCTCGACGAAACCTTCGACGGCCGCGCGGAAGCCATCGGCCTTGCACTGTCACTCAATCACGACCAGATCGCAGAGACGCTCGAGACACGAAGCCGCGAGATCGTGCAGTCCATGTCCGAGGTTAAGGCAAGCCTTGACGAGACCCTGGACGCTCGCAGCCGCGAGATTGCCCGTACCCTTTCCGAGGGACAGGCACGTCTCGACGAAACGCTGGACGGTCGCGCCACCGCATTCGTGGAATCCATCAGCGGAACCGAGACCCGGCTCGCAGAAACGCTCGATCGTCGCACCAGTGCAATCGTCGAGACCGTTGCCGAAGCCGACCGGCGCCTCGAAGCCACCTTCGCCGACAAGGCGGAAACGATCCGCGCTGCCTATGGCGAGAGCCAGGAGCAGCTCGACATGGCATTGGCAGGCCATACGTCCTACCTCAGCTCCACGCTGGAGGAAGCGGGCAACCACATCGAAAAGGCACTGGGCGAAGGATCGGGCCGCATCGGTCAGGCCCTGAACACGGTGCTCACCGATATCGGTCAGACTCTCTCCTCGGGCATATCCGACATCGACGGCAAGCTCTCCGACACCCATGAGCGGATCCGCTCGACGCTGGACGACCGTAGTAACGCCATCAACCTGGCGCTGAACGACGCCCGCAGCCAGCTGGAAAGCACGCTCACCGAGCATGGCGCCTCCATGGGCGCATCGCTTGCCGCCAGCGCCGGCATGCTGGAAATGACGCTTGAACAGCGCGAGGAAGCCCTGCGCCGCACGATCGACGAGAGCGGCAATGCTCTCGACGAACGCCTGCGTGGCACCGCCCGGTCGCTGGTCGGCCAGATCGGCAACGTCGCCGGCGAGATCACCCGCACGGCGGAGGACTTCTCCAGCCGCGTCGAACAGTCGGTCGGTGGCATGAGCGCACGTCTCGACGAGACCAGCGCCCGGATCGAAACGAGCCTCGGCACGCTGGAAGACCGGATCCGCAACGGCCTGGACGGTGTCGACACCCGCGTCGCCGATGCCGGCGAGATCTTTGCCGCCAAGCTGGCCGAGAAGGTTTCCGATATCGAGAAGGTTGGGACCGAGGCCGCAGAACGCGTTTCGCGCATCCTTGAAGAGGGGACCAACCTCGTTGCGCAGACCTTCGAGGGCCGCACCGCCCAGATCGATGAACGCCTGTCCACCATGGACCGCGCCCTGAACATCGGTCTCGACAACGTCAACCGCACCATCGAAGGCAAGGCTGCCGGCCTCGCCACCACGCTGCGCGGCGCCGTTTCCGACGCCGCCCGCGAACTCGACGCCGAGGCACAACGTTCCGTCGACCTGCTCAACCAGAGCGGTCAGCAGTTTGCCGAGCGGATCGGCGAGCGCAGCGCCGAACTCAGCCGCGCCGTCGAGGAGCGGTCCGAGGATCTGGCAAACCGCATCGCCGAGACCCAGAGCCGCCTCGCCGGCCAGGCTGCTTCGGTCGCTCAGACCTTCTCCGAAGCCGGCGACATCATCGCCAACAAGGTTGCGGAAGCCGAGACCCTCGTGAGCAGCCAGATCCAGGCGCTTTCGGGCACCCTTTCGGAAGCCGGCAACACGCTGGAAACCCGGGCGGCAGCAATCCGCGAAGCGCTGGCCGGCAATACGGAGGAACTGGCGCAGACCATGAACACGGTCGACAAGGCACTGGAAGCCCGCGGCAATTCGATCCGCGCAGTCCTCGACGAACGCACCCGCGAACTCAATTCGATGCTCGCCGGCCGTTCCGCGGAACTGTCGCGCCTGATCGACGAGAAGGCGACACCGGTCATTGCGGAATATGCGGAAACCGGCCGCGCTGCAGCCGAGCGCATCACCGAGGCCGCCCGCCTCAGCGCCGAACGCCTGCGTTCCGAAAACCAGGCCGTTGTGGCCGCCATCAGCGAGCGCGCTGACAAGGCGGTCGAGGCTCTGGGCACTGCCGAGAGCAGCATTGCCGAAAGCGCGGGTCGCCTGATCCAGCGTCTTGGCGAAAGCAATACCGGCCTTGCCGGCATGATCGAGCAGGTTGCCACCAATATCGTCGCGGCAGACAGCCAACTCGGCCAGACGACGGAACGTTTCGCCGAGGCATCGTCCAAGGCTGCCGACCTCATCTCGACCTCCAGCCGACTGCTGGATGGCAAGCTCGAGCGCCTGTCCTCGATTTCCGACGACACGCTGTCTCAGGTCACCGCCATCGTCGGCCGCTTCAGCGATCACTCCAAGGTCCTCGGCCAGGCATCCGACCTCCTGTCGGCCGCCCAGTCCAACCTTGTCGGCACGCTTGAGGATCGCCAGCAGGCGCTGCGTGATCTGGCTGTCGGTCTGGTCAAGCGTTCCGAGGAGATCGAAACGACGATGCAGGGCCTGACCAACATGGTCGAATCCGCCTTCGAACGCGCCGAACAACGCTCGGGTCAGGTTGCAGGCAACCTGCGCCAGAGCATTCAGACGTCCTTTGCCGACATCGGCAAGATCCTCTCAGAAACCGAAAAGCAGGCCAACGCCACGGCCGGCAGCATGCGCAACGCGCTGCTTTCTGCTGGCGAAGAGGCCAACCAGTCGATCGAGAAAACCCTGTCGGAAGCCGAAAAGCGTTCTGCCGATCTTGCCGATCGTCTGCGTGGCGGCCTCACCGCTTCGCTCTCCGACGTGGACAAGCTGCTCGGCGAAGCCGGACGCAAGTCGGATGGCGCTGCAAACCACCTGCGCGAAGCCCTTCGCCAGTCGGTCGAGGAAGCCGTCAGCCGCTTTGCCGGCGCAACAGACGAGATCCGCCGCTCGGCCCAGGATATCCGCAAGGAACTCGACCTCACCCGCAGCGAGCTGAAGCGCGGTGCATTCGACCTGCCGGAAGAGGCCAAGGAAAGTGCCGCCGCCATGCGGCGTGCCGTTTCCGAACAGATCAAGGCGCTGCAGGATATCTCCCAGCTCGTCGGTCGCTCAACCCAGTCGCTGGAAATCTCCGAGCCGGTCGCACGTCGCCTCGCGGAAGCTCGCCCGGCCGAACAGCCGCGCCGGGCAGCCACACCGACCCCTGCCCCGCAGCCTGCGCCTGTTCCGGCACCCGCGCCGGTCCAAGCGCCAGTCCAGGCACGTGCCACCGAGCCACTCGGCCTGCGTGGCAGCCTGAACGCCACCCAGGCTCCGGTCCCCGCACCGGCTTCCGCTCCCGCAGCCCGTCAGGAAACCGGTGGCTGGATCAGCGACCTCCTGCGCGGCGCGTCGCGCGACGAAGAACATGGAATGGCGGCTCCCCAGCCTGCCCGTCCTGCCGCACCGGCTCGCCCAGTCGAACAGCCGCCTGTACAACAGCGGCAGGCCGACAACCGTAATCCGCGCCACATGGTCGAATCGCTGAACTCGCTCTCGGTCGATATCGCTCGCGCCATCGATCACGATGCCTCGGTCGAACTGTGGCGGCGCTACCAGCGCGGCGAGCGCGACGTCTTCACCCGCCGCCTCTACACGCTGAAAGGCCAGCAGACCTTCGACGAGATCAAGCGCAAGTACGACCGCGAGCCGGAATTCCGCACCGCTGTCGACCGCTACATCAACGACTTCGAAAAGCTGCTCGCCGATGTCGCCCGCACCGACCGCGACAAGAGCGTCACGCAGTCCTACCTGACCTCGGATACGGGCAAGGTCTATACCATGCTCGCCCACGCCGCCGGCCGCTTCAGCTGAGCCGCTGGCGCCAGCAGGCGAAGACAAGAACAAACCCCGGAGCAAACAGACTCCGGGGTTTTTATTTTGACCTGATATCGCTCAATGCCGGCGCGTGCGTCGGCCAGCACGACAGAGCTGTCAGAGCCAGAGTATATCGTACAGAACAGAGATATGGTTCGCTTTGCGTCAGACGAAACAGAGGCAAATTCCTGCCGTCAAACGTTTCCACGCGCAGCATTCAAAACCGCGCGGCCCAAAACCGTGGTCATTCATGAAATGGCCCCGCCGAAATCCGGCGAAGGCGTTTCGCCGATCAGAGCTGGGTCAGCGTCCAGGCAACGATTTCCGCGGTCACCTGACCGAAGGCGCGATCCATCGCGCGGATATAGACCTCATTCGTCGAGCCGCCGGTCGGCACCGATGCGCTGAACGCGCGCTGGGCCTTGATGGTGCCGTTGCGGTCGTTGAGCAGCTTGGCTGAAATCTCGACCACCGCGCGGCTGCTGCCACTGGCGTCGATCTCGAACGCACGGATGTCGGTAATCAGCTGGTAGTCGATGGCGAGCCCCTGCCCGGGCGTGCCGACGCCACCGAGCTTACCGGTGTTCTCGAAGGCTTCCACTAGCTTCGACTGCACCATGCGGCTCAGCTTGTCGCTCCACTGGGCATTCGACAGATAGCGTATTTCGGATCCCGAGACGCGGACCAGCACCTGTTCGCTGTCGACCGCCTTCAGGGCGGAGGGGTCGGCGACCAGCAGCTGCCTGTTTCGCGCCGACGCAGTCGTCTCGACTTTCGGCGAGGCCGACAGATCGAACGTGTCGTTCTTCGCGGCTGAACTGCAGGCGCTGAGCCCGCCCATCGCAATCGGCAGGACGATCGCCGCTACAAGAAGCCCGATCCGTCGACGCGCCAGCAAAACGCCTACCATCATGTCAGCCCTGTCCTTTTGGCCTTCGATCATCATTACCGCCGAGTCCGTCCGTCATATTGCTTGACGTTTTCACCGCCGAAAATCAACCGCTGCGGGTCGCGATCGAAGTTTGTGATCGCATCGTTGAGATCACGCATAGTCTGCCGCGTATCCGTAACGAGCGACTGTATATCCCTGAGACCGCCATTGGAGAAGCGGGCAAGGTTGTCGGCAATCGGAGTGATCCGCGCATTCAGGTTTTCGGCCATGATGCGAATGGATTCCAGCGTCTTGCGCGCCTCTGATGTCAGCGAACTCGTGTCGTCCGAACCGAGAATGCCATCGACCTTCTTAAGGATACCGTCGACCCGCTCGGAAGCGTTGTTCAGCTTGTTGGCGAGCTGGGTGAAATCGGTGATCGCCTGATCTATGTCCTGGCGCCGGTTGGTCACGCTCTGGCTGAGATCCTTGAAGCCGGAAATGGCAGTGCGCGCGTCCGCAGCCGCCACGGAAACGTCATCCACGACCCTGCCCACCTTCTGGCTGTCAACCGCATCGACGAGCGTGTTGATTTTCGTCAGCGTCTGGTCCGCATGCACGCCGAACTGTTGGAAGGTCGACGCGGTCTCCTTGAAGCCATCGATCGCCGGCGCAATCTTCTTGGATGCCTCGGCGAAATTGGCGGTCGCTTCCTGCGTGTTTGTCAGGATCTTGTCGATCTTTTCCGAATTGAGCGACCTGAACAGGTCCTCGGCCGCGGAAAGCGTCGAATCAAGCCGCCCCGAAAGACCGGATACCGAGGTGGAAAGCGCGCTGACGCTCTCCAGGAACTTGTCGATACCATCGGCATTGTCGGCAAGCGCCTTGGAGAAGGTCTCCGCATTCTTCACCGTATTGGTGAGCGGCGCTCGCGAATCCTCGATGAAACCCTGCAATTCGCCGATAGCGCCATTTGCCCGCTGCAGGATCTTGTCCGCAGTCGCAAGCAAGTTGGTCACGCTCGACTGGTCGGCAATGAGGACAGCCGGTTCGCCGGTCGCGATTGCCTTCTCCAGAATATTCTCACCGCCAGCGTTACCGCCGGAAAGCTCGATATAGGCGGCGCCGGTCAACCCCTGGATTTCAAGCACGGCCTTGGTGGAACTGGAAACAGGCGCATCGGCCCGCACCTCGGTGAAGGCGACGGAGAATTGCGGGTCATCCTTGTCGATGTAGAGATTGCGCACAGAGCCGACCGCGATACCGTTGAACCGTACGGGCGAGCCGATACTCAAACCATTTGCCGAGCCGGGAATGCGGATGGCGAGCGGCGCAACCGGACCGCCGCGGCCATATTCCGCCATCCAGTAGACGAAACCGAACGCCGCCGCGATGACGAGCACCGTGAAAAAGCCGACGATGGCATAATTGGCTCTGGTTTCCATAGGTCAGTCACTCACCGGATTTTGAGCCGGGGCTGCCGGCCTCTCAATGGAACGGGCGCGCTTGCCCCTGAAATACGACCTCACCCATGCATCGTCGCAGGCGAGCATATCGTCTAAGCTTCCCTCAACCAAGACCCGCTTCTGTCCCAGCACGGCGATGCGGTCGCACACGGAAAACAGGCTGTCGAGATCGTGGGTCACCATGTAGACGGTAAGGCCGAGCGTATCGCGCAGCCGCGCGATCAGTTCGTCAAACTCGGCGGCGCCGATCGGATCGAGACCCGATGTCGGTTCGTCGAGGAAAAGAAGGTCCGGGTCGAGCGCAAGCGCACGTGCGAGCGCCGCTCGCTTGATCATGCCGCCGGAAAGTTCGGATGGATACTTGTCAGCCGCATCCGGATCGAGGCCTACCAACTCGATCTTCAGATAGGCGAGCTCATCCATTAGCCATTTCGGCAGATCGAGATATTCGCGCATCGGCAGCTGGATGTTTTCCTTGACCGTCAAGGCGGAAAAGAGCGCGCCGTGCTGGAAAAGCACACCAAGACGCGTATCGAGCGTCACGCGCTCGGCTTCCGACACCTTGTCGTAATCCGCCCCGAGGATCTCGATCGTGCCGGAACGCCGCGGCAGAAGCCGTAGCACCGTGCGCATCAGCACGGATTTACCAGCGCCTGAGGCTCCGACGAAACCGAGGATCTCGCCCCGGTAAATATCGAGATTGAGCCGGTCGAGAACGACCTTCTCGCCGAAGGCGACCGTCAGGTCACGCACGGAAAGGACCGCTTCGCGTTTCTGTGTGTCGGGGAGATTATCTGCCATCATCCCCTCCTCAGAAATCGATCGCTGCGTAGAACATGGCGAAAAGCCCGTCCACAAGGATAACGACGAAAATCGATTTCACCACCGCGGCCGTGACGTGTTGCCCGAGTGATTCGGCACTGCCCCCGACCTTCATGCCTTCGACCGCCGAGACGATGCCGATGATGAGCGCCATGAACGGCGCCTTGATCATGCCCGACGCGATGGTCGAATAATCGATCGAATCATGCAGCCGTGTGGTGAAGACATCGAAGGTGATGTCGGAATAAGCCCAGGCAACGACGGCCGCGCCATAGAGTGCTGCGAAGTTGGCGACGATGGTCAGAAGCGGCAGCGCGATCGTCAGCGCCACGAGGCGCGGAAACACCAGCACGCCGATCGGATTGAGACCGATGACCTTCAGCGCATCGATTTCCTCGCGCATCTTCATCGAGCCGATTTCGGCGGTGATGGCGCTGCCGGAACGTCCGGCGATCATGATGGCCGTCAGCAGCACGCCGATTTCGCGCAATTGCAGGATGCCGACCAGATCGACGACAAAGACTTCCGCCCCGAAATAGCGGAGCTGGAATGCGCCCTGCTGGGCGATGATCGCGCCGATCAGGAAAGACATGAGCACGATGATCGGAACGGCCCGCACGCCCATGTGATCCAGCTGGTTGACCACGGAGGCAGGAGAAACGCCGCTACCGCGGCCAAGCTTGGTCTGCGCTCCGCGCACCGCCGAGCCCAGCACGAACATCATGGCGACGAAATCCTGCCAGAGATCGACCACCGTCTCGCCAATGGGGCCGAAGATACGCTGGAAGAGCGGGCTCTTGACGTCGTTCTGGCTCGGCTCGTTCACCTTCTCCGGCATGGCGGCAATGAGTTCCCGCATGGCATCGCTGCCACCGGTCAAGGCGACGGAAACGCCTTCCGCGTGCTGCTTGGCGACGAACCGCCGGATGAGCCAGGCGCCTGCAGTATCCATTGCGGCAACCTGCGACAGGTCGATTTCAACGATACTCTTCTCGCCATCGGCCAGACGGCCCGCGTTATGCAACATCGCGCCGAGGCTGTTGTTGCGCCATATGCCGCGCAGCTCAAGCCGCCGCCCTGCCCGGTCGGGCAGGGCATGAATCTCGATAGACGCGTTTTCTGGATGAACCGGCTTCACTATCCCGACGACTTCTACGCTTTGGCCATGCGCACTCGCCGGTGAAGGCCGCCTGCGCGAAACTTGGATTCCGCGCAGTATAGCCAGACCGCCCAAGGATGAAATCCTTAACCGGCGTTAAAGATTCCAAAAGCCGGCAAAGCCACAACAAAAACCGATAATTCGCGCGATTGGGCTGGCGGCCTCACGCCGCGCGAATGTCCTCGTCAGATTCCTGCTTGATCGAAGCAAGCGCAAGCGGCACCGGAACCATGGCGAGTTGCTTAGCAGGCTTGGCCGCACCCACGAGATGGCCCCAGTTGATCAGCTCGAATCGGCCATCGGGATGTTCGGCAATCGCCGTACAGCTTTCCACCCAGTCACCCGTGTTGACATAATGGATACCGTCGATGTCTTCCATCACGGCATGGTGGATGTGACCACAGATCACGCCATCGACCTCGTTGCGCCGCGCCTCGTCGGCAACGACCCGCTGGAATTCACCGATGAAGTTGACGGCCTGCTTCACCTGCTGCTTGGCCCAGGAGGAGAACGACCAGTAAGGCATCCCCAGCCGACGCCGAAATCCGGCAAGCAGGAAGTTGATCGCGATCGCTGTGTCATAGGCCCAGTCGCCGAGATAGGCGAGCAGCCGCGCATTGCGCACCACGACGTCGAATTCGTCCCCGTGCAGGACCAGATACTTCTTGCCGTCGGCGGTCTCGTGAATCATGCGTTCGGCAACTTCGATGCCGCCGAAATGGGTACCCGGAAAGCCACGCAGGAATTCGTCATGATTGCCGGGAATGTAGACGATACGGGTACCTTTGCGCGCCTTGCGCAAGAGCTTCTGTACGACGTCGTTGCAATCCTGCGGCCAGTACCAGCTTCGCTTCAGCCGCCAGCCATCGACGATATCGCCGACGAGGAAAATCGTGTCGGCCTCATGGGTCCGCAGGAAATCGAGAAGAAAATCGGTCTTCGCCGCCTTTGAACCCAGATGCACATCGGAAATGAAAAGGGTTCTGAAATGCCGCGTATCCGTCTGCCCACTCACGGTCGCCATCCTCTTGATCTCGCCTCATGAAACCATGACTGGCTCAAACCAGACTCGTGTTTCAGGAAGATGACACACTGGGGATATGCCGTTGCAGGCGAGAAAATCCGGGCAAAAACATGCGGCAGCGGTCGTTGACGGCACAACAGGCGACGGAACCCGACACTGTCGGGCGGTTCAGGCGAGTTCCGGCAGCCGGTGCCGTGAGAGAAGCCCGGCCTCCTCCCGCTCCACCCCTAGCGACACAAGAACAAGCTCGGCAACCTCGCTGCCAGCGTCCCGCCAGGTCTTATAGCCTTCCTGCACCAGCATCATGCCGGAAAGCGTAGCGCCGCCGATGATCGCGAGCGCCGAATTGGCCTGCTCATGCTGGATCGCGTAACGACCGTTTTCTATCCCGAGCCTGAGATCCTCGCCGGAGGTTCCTGCGAGCAACCCTTGAAGCGTGCGGTTGCTGAAACCGAAATGCACCATGAAGCGGCCCCATTGGGGCTCCTCATGCGACCTGCGGATGAAGAGCCGTATACCACAGGCCAGCCGTAACGGCGGATCGCTGATCGCCTCCAGATTGCCTCGCACCTTGAGCAGCATCTCGCTTGCCAGATCGCCCGCAATATCCTCAAACAGCCTGCCCGGGTCCGGTATGGCGTTATAGATGGTTCCGCGCGCGACACCTGCTTCCTCGGCAAGATCACTGATCGTCACTCGATCAGAACCTTTACGGGAAAAAAGCCGCATGGCGGCATCGTAGATACGGCATTTTACATTTGGCACGTGAAGACAACCTCCGTGGTCCATCGGCCGGCCCAAAGGCGTCCGACATTCACTCCCCTGGTCAGCCCCACCTGAAGCATCCTGATTCCGATTGTGAGAAATGACCGGTAAACACATGAATCCGGACGAAGTTCCCTATTCCTCGCGTGAACACGGCCCATCGGAAACGGCAACTCGAATATCAGATTCCCACCGTTGGACGCCAGATCATTCACCTCGAAACGTCCAGCTCCACTCGCTTGCGACAAACAGACGCAATTGTTGACTTTTGAACACATGTGTTCAATATAAACCAAAATTGACTTTCTCATCAACATCTCATCCACGGGCCATGAGAAACCATCCTCCCGGAAGGCCCGACAAGGAGAAAATCCGTGAAGAAACTCATCGTCGCATTGGGCCTTGTCCTTACACTCGCCGCCTGCGCACAGACCACCAGTGAACCCACCGGCAGCACCCCGGCCGCCAAGTCGAAATACGGCATCGGCCCCACTTCGCTGCCGCCGGTCATCACGCCTTCTGTCTGAGGTCAGCTTCAGGGATCATCGTTTTTCGCCTGTGCCGCCGCCCTCTCTCCCCGCGCAGGGCTACATGCGACGGGACCTGCACCGCTCAGGCGCTTGGACAGGGCCGAAGCAGGTACGGCGAAACGCAGCAATGGCCGGATAGGGTCCGCCACCCGGCCATCGCCCCTTCACCGCCCGTAAAGTGGTTGCGATCAGAACCGAATGGGACTTCCCCCCGGGGCCAATTGGTGTATTCAGGGATCTCGATAACCTGAAACGACGATGCCGATGGACCCGATGAACGCTCCCGAAAAAAACAAGCCGCAGCCGACGACCGCGGTCGCGGACCTCGATGAACAGGCCCTGTTTTATCACCGCTATCCCCGTCCCGGAAAGCTTGAGATCCAGGCAACCAAGCCGCTGGGCAACCAGCGCGACCTGGCGCTCGCCTATTCTCCGGGTGTTGCCGCTCCCTGCCTCGCGATCCGCGACGAACCGGAAACCGCCGCCGATTACACGGCCCGCGGCAATCTCGTAGCCGTCATCTCCAACGGCACGGCCGTGCTCGGCCTTGGCAATATCGGACCTCTGGCCTCCAAGCCGGTCATGGAAGGCAAGGCGGTTCTGTTCAAGAAGTTTGCCGGTATCGACGTCTTCGACATCGAGATCGACGCTGCCGGCGTCGACGCGATGGTATCCACCGTCTCCGCGCTGGAACCCACCTTCGGCGGCATCAACCTTGAGGACATCAAGGCGCCGGAATGCTTCGAGGTGGAGGCTCAGCTCCGCGAGAAGATGAACATCCCGGTCTTCCATGACGACCAGCACGGCACGGCAATCATCGTCGCCGCCGCCATCCTCAACGGACTGGAACTTGCCGGCAAGAAGATCGAGGACGTGAAGATCGTCGCCTCGGGCGCCGGTGCCGCAGCACTCGCATGCCTCAACCTGCTGGTCACGCTCGGCGCACGCCGCGAGAACATCTGGGTCCACGACGTCGAAGGCCTCGTCTATGTCGGCCGCGAGGTGCTGATGGACCGCTGGAAGTCGGTCTACGCGCAGGAAACCGACAAGCGCGTTCTGGCTGAATCCATCGAGGGCGCGGACGTCTTCCTCGGTCTTTCCGCCGCGGGTGTCCTGAAGCCGGACCTGCTGACGAAGATGGCAGAGAAGCCGCTGATCATGGCGCTCGCCAATCCGACGCCGGAAATCATGCCGGATCTCGCCCGCGAAGCCCGCCCGGACGCAATGATCTGCACGGGTCGTTCCGACTTCCCGAACCAGGTCAACAACGTCCTCTGCTTCCCCTACATCTTCCGCGGGGCGCTCGATTGCGGCGCGACAACCATCAACGAAGAGATGAAGATGGCCGCCGTGCGCGCCATCGCGGCACTTGCCCGCGAGGAAGTCTCGGAAGTCGCCGCCCGCGCCTATACGGGCGAAACCCCGACCTTCGGGCCGAACTACCTGATCCCCTCGCCGTTCGATCCTCGCCTGATCCTGCGCATTGCGCCAGCCGTCGCGCGCGCCGCCGCCGAAAGCGGCGTGGCCAAGCGCCCGATCACCGACTTCGACAGCTATCTCGACCTGCTGAACCGCTTCGTCTTCCGCTCGGGCTTCGTGATGAAGCCGATCTTCGCGGCGGCGAAAAAGGCGCAGAAGCGGGTCATCTTCGCGGAAGGTGAAGACGAACGCGTGCTGCGCGCAGCCCAGGTCCTGCTCGAGGAAGGTACCGGACAGCCTATCCTGATCGGCCGTCCCCAGATCATCGAAGCCCGCCTCAACCGTTTCGGACTGCGCATCCGCCCGGGCGTCGATTTCAGCCTCGTCAATCCCGAAGACGATCCGCGCTACCGTGAATATGTCGATGACTATTTCGCCCTTGTCGGCCGCGAAGGCATCAACCCGGAAGCCGCGCGCACCATCGTGCGTACCAACAACACCGTGATCGGGGCGCTCGCCGTCAAGCGCGGCGAAGCCGATGCGCTGATCTGCGGTGTGGAAGGCCGCTACGATCGCCATCTGCGCGATGTCCACCAGATCATCGGCAAGAAGCCCGGCGTTTGCGCCTTCTCGGGCCTCAGCCTGCTGATCTCGCAGCGCGGCGCGATCTTCTTCACCGATACCTTCGTGACCTACAATCCTTCCGCAGCCGAGATCGCCGAAATGACGATCCTCGCCGCACAGGAGATCCGTCGCTTCGGCATCACTCCGCGGGCGGCACTGGTCACGCACTCCAACTTCGGTTCGCGCGATTCCGAGAGCTCCCGCAAGATGCGCGAGGCGCTGAAACTCATCCGCGAACAGGCGCCGGAACTCGAAGTCGATGGCGAAATGCAGGGCGGTTCCGCCCTTTCGGAAAGCCTGCGCAAGCGGGCCATGCCGCATAGCACGCTGACGGGCGAAGCCAATCTTCTGGTCTTCCCCAATCTCGATGCCGCCAACATTTCGCTCGGCATCGTTCGCACCATGATGGACGCGCTGCATGTCGGCCCTATCCTGCTCGGAACGGCGCTTCCGGCACACGTCCTCTCGACGTCGGTCACCTCTCGCGGCGTGGTCAACATGGCGGCTCTCGCCGTTGTCGAGGCATCCCAGCCCGACTGATGTAAGCCGTTGAATCATTGGAAAAGAATTTCCCCGCCACCGATTGGCGGGGATAATGCGCCGACGTCCCGCGCCCGATATATGCCCTAAAATTTGGCTGGACAACCGCTTGCCCTCCGCCCAATCTTGACCCATGTAATTTCAGGGTTTCAGTATGACGTACCAGGGCGGATATTTCGACCTGCTGGACTGGCTTGAAAGCGAAAAGGGCGTTCGACCGCAACAGTTTTTCAGAAGGATGCAAAAGGCCTTTGGCCTTGCCAATCTGCTCTACGCCGAAGCCACCGTAACCCCCGCAGGCGTCAGATTGCACCGGCTGCACCACACCTTCACGCCGGTCCTGGTGCGTGCGGTCAGGGCTCTTCCCGACCATGTCACCCGCCCATCGATGCGGGCAGCCTTCAATGCGATCGGCGTGCTCGACTGGTCATGGTTCGCCGACCGCACCATCGAGGCGCAAACGCTGCATCAGCTTTCCGAGGATCTCCCGATCGCTCTCCATGGCGTCATCTATCCGCTGCCAGCGCGCGAAGGTCGCTCGGCCCTGATGGCGATCAACTCCAGCCTGCCGTCCGCGGACTGGGAGCACTACCGGCGCCAGAACGACCCTTATCTGCACGATCTCGCTGCACGATTTCATGCCGCCATCGTCACCGGTCGAACACCCCGCTCGATGTCCAGGCGGGGAAGATCCGAACTGACTGCCCGCGAACGGGAAGCGCTCACTTGGGCGGCGGCCGGCAAAAGCTATTGGGAGACATCCGTGATCCTCGGCATATCGGAACGCACCGTGCGCTTCTTCATGTCCAATGCCAGACGCAAGCTGAACGTCGCCACCAACACGCAGGCAGTCGCGGAGGCCGTCTGGCGTGGCCTGATCACTACCACCGGCGACGAATGATCTCGAAGCCGGATCAGGCGGGCCGGAATAATAATCAAAAATTGTATAGTTATACACTGTCACTACCGACAGTTTAAATTCCTACACAGTTCGGCATTTTTTCCTCTCCAACCACGGAAGGAAATCGCCATGATCAGGATCATTACCGCCGCGAACCGCGAAAGCCATTCTGCCGAGATCGCCGAGATGCACACCCTTCGCAAGAAGGTCTTCCACGATCTGTTGAAGTGGGACGTCTCCGTGAAGGGCGACTGGGAGATCGACCACTACGACGCCGCCAACCCGGTCTATGTCCTCTCCTATTCACCGGAGGGCCGCCTGCGCGGCTCGCTGCGGCTGCTGCCGACGCTCGGACCCAATATGCTGGACGATACCTTTCCCATCCTGCTGGGCGACGAACCGGAAATCCGCAGCGCCTCTGTCTGGGAGTCCAGCCGTTTCTGCATAGAACCGGAGATTTCCCAGGACCGCGCCTCCAACCAGGTAACGGTGGCCGCCGCAGAACTGATGTGCGGTGTGGGAGAACTTTGCCTCGCCTCCGATATCTCGCATATCGTCACGGTGACCGACGTCTTCCTCGAACGCATGTTCCGACGCATGGGATGCCCCGGCGAACGCATCGGGGAGCCCCGCAAGATCGGCTCGGTCTTCGCAGTTGCAGTCGGCTGGGAAATCGACACCGAAATGCTTGCCGGCATGAAGGCCATCGCCGCCATCGAAGGCCGTGTCCTGGAGGATGCTTCCGCGCTCGGCCGTGCTCGCGCCGCCTGACGCATTCCCGTTGCGCCGATACAAGGCCCGTTAACACAAATAAGTGTTCCCGGTTGGCACTTCGTCACTCGCTAATTATGGTGAGATTACATATAGGCTCATCGAATGTGAGCCAGAGTGGCACGAAGCGGACCGGGGACACGATTTGCAGCGCGGCAAGAAAATATTTCTGCTGGCATTCGCCGCCGCGCTGGCGTGTCAGCCTATTGCCGCCCACGCCTCGGCTTTATGCGGACAACTGCGTGATGGGCTGACGAACAGCAGCCAGATCATTGGGAACAGCAGCGAATTCCGCCGTTATTCCAGTGCCATAGCCCGCCAGAACATCGAGATTCGCAAGACACGTCAGGATATCCGTCGCCTGCATTGCGACACCTCCGCCATCGTGGTCATCCGCGCCGACGGCGGCAACGATTGTTCGGATCTTTCTTCCGCCCTGACCAGAATGGAGGAGAACAGGCGCGACCTCACCGCCCGGCTGGAAGCACTGCGCAACAGCGGCCCGGACGAGGCGACCAAGGCGCGCATTCTCGCCGCCCTTGACGCAAACGGCTGCAACAACGAACCGCCCGGTAACGCTGAAGCCGCCGGGCAGCAGCTTTCCACCCCCCAGGAGGAAACTGATAGCCGCATGACCGCCGCACTGGAAGGCACCACGGCCTACGGCAATCTCCGCACGCTTTGCGTCCGTACCTGCGATGGGGGCTTCTTCCCGATCTCGTCCAACACATCGCCAATGAACTTCCGGCGAGATGCCGATACCTGCCAGCAGATGTGCCCGGGGGTCGAGACGGAACTCTACTACCACTCGATGACATCAGGCGAGAGCGCCGATATGGTCTCGACCCAGACCGGCCGCCCCTATCGCGAGCTTCCGACCGCCTTTTCCTACCTGAACCGGCCGACCGGCGAGAAATCCGCCTGCGAATGCGATCTCGGCGCCTATTACTCGAAGATTCGAGAAAACAGCGCGACGCTGAATGTTCCAGACGACAAGTCTGCCGTCATCGATATGAATCCGAAGGTGCCCGCCACCGCGCCAGCCCAGCCGGTTTCGTCGCCCCCCGTCGAGCGACCCTACAACCCAGAGGACAGCAAGATCCGGCGTGTAGGACCGGCCTTCCTGGCTCCCGACCTCGGCAATCTCGACCTCAGGCATCCGGCAGCACCCGGACCGCAGCCTCTCCAGTAACGAACGGAATACAAAAACCACCGGTTACACGGTAACCGGTGGTTTTGTTTTTTCACGTTGAACCGCACTCAGGCGGCGCGGGAAACCACGCCTCGAACGGACTGTTCCAACAGTCGGAACTGATTGACCTGACCGGCCAAGTCTTCCGCCTCCTGCGCCAGCTTATGCGCGGCAGCGCTCGTTTCCTCAACCATGGCCGCATTCTGCTGGGTCACCTGATCCATCTGCGTGATTGCCGCGTTGATTTCTGACAGACCCGTCGACTGTTCATGCGCACCGGTAACGATGGCCCTTATATCGCCATTGATTTCCATGACATTCGCCTGGATCAGGCTCAGAATGTCACCGGACTGATTCACCAGTGAAACGCCACTGCTGACCGCTTCGTTCGATTTCTGGATAAGGGCAGCGATTTCCTTTGCCGCGTTGGCCGAACGCTGGGCAAGTTCGCGGACTTCCTGAGCGACGACGGCAAAGCCCTTGCCCGCCTCGCCGGCGCGGGCAGCCTCGACGCCGGCATTCAAGGCCAGCAGGTTGGTCTGGAAAGCGATCTCGTCGATGACGCCGATGATCTTGCCGATCTGGGAAGAACTCTGCTCGATATTGCCCATCGCCTCGATCGCGCTGTGGACGATCTGGTCGGACTGTTCGGCACGACGGTTCGCCTCGCCTACCTTCCGGCTTGCGCTATCGGCGATGGCGGCAGCATTCTTCACGGTAATGGTGATCTGGTTCAAGGCGGCAGCGGTCTGCTCGAGAGCGGCGGCCTGCTGCTCGGTGCGCCGGGCGAGATCGTCCGAAGCGGAACGCATTTCCGACGAACTGGAGCGGATCTCGTGCGAAATGCCGGTAATGCCGGCCATCGCGGCCTGCAGCTTGCGGGCGGACTGGTTGAAGTTATCGCGCAGCCGATCATATTCACCATCGAGATGCGTATCGATACGCGCCGTCAGGTCCCCATGGGCGAGACTATCCAGCGCTCCGGCCAGCGCATCCACGGCCGCCTTCGTGCGTTCAAGCTCGGCCATGCGTTCAGCCTCATTCATCGACTGCAACTGCTGCACTCGGTCACGATTACGCTGTTCCTCCAGCTGAGCATTCCGGCGCGCGATCAGGTTTTCCCGGAAGTTCTGGAAAGAGCGGGCGAGATCGCCGATTTCATCGACCCGCTCGGCGCCAGCCAATTCGACATCGCTGTTTCCGTCTGCAAGCGCATTCATTGCCGCCGTCACGCGATTGAGCGGAGCGAGCAGGCGACGGGAAACGAAGAAGGCCAGCAAGGCGCCGCACCCGATCATCACGACCCCGAGTGCGGCAAGCGTCAGCGCCATGGCTTCCGCTTTCGTGTGCGTCGCCGCGATGTCTGCGTCGGCCTTTGCATCCTCACGGGCAACGATCGCACCGACAATCGAACTCGTGGCTTCTATTTCCTTCTGAAGGGCATCGGAGAAGCCGTCAAAACTGCCCATAAGCTTGTTGCCCTCGGCAGGACCCGCGGCAATGTAGGCATTGGCCATGGCAATTCCGCCCTGGTGGAACTCTTCGTAACGCTTGGTCAGCTGAGCGATGGCCGGAGCCAGTTCGGGAGCCGACAGACTGCCCGCCAGCACCTCGATCCGTTCCGCCTTCTGGTGAAGTCGCACGGATTCCTCCTCCGCGAGCTGGAAACCGTCATCGAGACCATCGAGAGCCTGTGTGGCGGAAATATCTGTCAAGGCTTCCTGCGTGCCCACGATCGCGAGTTCCACCTCCTTCTGCAGCGAAATGAGCTCGCGCAGCTGAAGATCGACCTTCCGTTCGTTGTCGTAGAGACTGATGAGAGAGTTAAGCTGCTGTTGTCCCGCAATATCGGAAATGGCGAGGACCGCCGAACTCACCAACACGAGTCCGGCAATGGCGGCGGGTACCGCCCTGCCGAGGCGAATGCGCAAAAAATACATGACGTCTCCAGAAGAGATATGACACCCGTTTGGAAGCGGAAGGCCTGTTCATCCGGCGAGGATCTATTGCGTCATGCAATGGCAACCACCCTTACGTTACGAGAGGATTAGGTCGCAGCGCTTAATGTTTGTTAAACATAAGGAACTCCTGGCGAACCATTTTTGGTCAGGAGCGCTCCCGCGCCGAGGTTGCCGGGAGCACTCCCCATGACTCCTCGTAGACAAGTTCCTCCAATGGAATTTTCTGACGCCAGCCTCTGACCGCAAGCTCCGGCTGATCGAAGAGCTGGTCGACATAGCCGAGACAGAACCAGCCGATGATCTCGACATGGTCTGGTATCGAAAGGACCGATCTCAGGTCGTCCTGATGGAAAATGCTGACCCAACCGACGCCGACGCCTTCGGCGCGTGCAGCGAGCCACAGGTTCTGGACGGCGCAGACCGTCGAATAGCTGTCCATGCGTGGATTGTGGGTACGCCCGAGAATGACAGGACCGCCTCGTGTCGGATCGCAGGTTACGCAGATGCCGACAGGCGCCTTGCGGATGCCCTCGAGCTTCAGCCGCTGATAACTCTGCCGCTGCTCGCCCGAAAACATCGCGGCGGCCTCGTCATTCGCTCGGCAAAACGCCTGCCATACAGCCTCGCGTCTGGCGGCATCGCGCACCACCAGAAAGTTCCAGGGCTGCATGAATCCGACCGACGGCGCGTCATGTGCCGCTTGCAACAAGCGCCAGATGAGTTCGTCCGGCAAGGGATCGGGCAGGAACTGGTCGCGCACATCGCGACGGCTGCGAATGGCGCGGTACACGGCCTTCCGCTCCTGAGCGGAAAAAGCACCTGCCCGCACGAGATGATCGTTCGGTTCGTTGCGCATCGTCATATCCCCAACAATGCTTGCAACCGCCCGCCGTCCGCGCAGGGCAAGTCTATCTCGTCAGGCCGGTCTTCTGACTGGGCTTCCTCTGCTCCGCACGACCTTCCCGACCTTGCGGCCAGTGGTCCGGATCCGAAGATCCGACGACGGGGCATCCACCTCACAGCGTTGGGCACGTGCCGGAATTCCACCGGCTTCCCGATTCTCCCGCAACAGCGCACGGGCACCTGACGTGAATGGTTTTACAGCAAGCGGGCCGCCACGCAAACCGCCGTTTGCGACAGGCCCTCAATCCTTTGCGGGAAAGTATCTGATATAGGCAAACTCGTCTCCATCCGGCGACCAGCTCGGCACATTGATCGTCCCCTGACCGCCGAACAGCTCAAACAGTGTTTCGAGGTTGCCACCATCCATGTCCATCAGGCGCATCCGGACGTCAAGATCACGCGGATGATCGAAGACCTCCGGATCGTAGGAGATCAGGACGACCTTGTCGCCCTTCGGCGACGGATGCGCAAACCAGTTGCCGAAATTGTCGCTGGTCAATTGCTGCAAATCGCGACTGTCAGGGCGTATCCGCCAGATCTGCATCAGGCCCGTGCGGCTCGAATTGAAATAGATCCACTCGCCATCGGCGGACCAGTCAGGACCGTCATTGCGCCCCTCTCCAAAGGTCAGGCGCGTCTCGACGCCACCCTCCACCGATATTGTGTAGATATCGAAGATCTGATCGCGGATACCGCAATAGCTGACGAAACGGCCGTCGGGCGACCATCCATGCCAGTAGGACGGCAGATTTTCCGTTATCTGGCGCGGCGTCCCACCCTCAGCCGGCATGATGTACATGCAGGTCTTGCCGTGTTCCACCTTGTCACACAGCATGATGAACCGGCCATCCGGCGAAATGCCGTGATCGTTATTGCAGCGGGTGGCGAAACCCGTGTCGATCTGCCGTGGCTCCTCGCTGCCGTCGGGCGGCAGGCGATAAAGCAGGCCGTCGCTGTTGAGCAGCAGGTAGCTGCCATCGGGCGACCAGTTCGGCGCCTCGATCAACCGCTCCGTCTGCCAGACGACACGGTGCTCGCGTGTGCGGATATTGAAGATCTCGAGCGAGCTTCGCATGTCCTCTCCAGATCCGGTCGCCGATGCGCCGTCAGCGATCCCGGAAACGGTTAGTGATCGGATAGCGCCGGTCGCGGCCGAAGTTCTTCTTGGTGATCTTCACGCCGGGGGCCGACTGCCGCCGCTTGTATTCGGCGAGATAGAGCAGATGCTCCACCCGGTGCACCGTCGCAATGTCATGGCCGCGGGCCACGATATCCTCGACCCCCATCTCCTTCTCGACGAGGCATTCGAGGATGTCATCGAGCACCGGATAGGGCGGCAGCGAATCCTGGTCGGTCTGGTTCGGCCGAAGCTCCGCAGACGGCGCCTTGGACAGGATGTTGGCGGGGATGACCTCTCCCGACGGCCCGAGCGCACCCGGCGGCACATGGGCATTGCGCCAGCCGGAAAGCGCGTAGACCTGCATCTTGTAGAGGTCCTTGATCGGATTGAAGCCGCCGTTCATATCGCCGTAAAGTGTCGCATAGCCGACCGACATCTCCGACTTGTTGCCGGTGGTCACCACCATCGAACCGAACTTGTTGGAGATGGCCATCAGGATGGTACCGCGGGCGCGGCTCTGAAGGTTCTCCTCGGTGATACCGCTGTCCGTTCCCTCGAACATGTCGGAAAGCGCGGAAAGAAAACCTTCGACCGGTTCGGCAATCGGCACAGTGTCATAGTGGCAGCCAAGCGCCTTCGCGCATGCTTCCGCGTCGGCAAAGGATTCCTGCGAGGTGTAACGATAGGGCAGCATCACCGTGCGCACCCTCTCCTCGCCCAGAGCATCGACGGCAATCGCCGCGCAAAGGGCGGAATCGATACCACCGGAAAGGCCCAGAACGACGCTCTTGAACCCGTTCTTGTTGACGTAGTCGCGGAAGCCCAGAACGCAGGCGCGGTAATCCGCCTCTTCCTTCTCCGGGATATGCGACATCGGTCCGTCCGTGCACCGCCAGCCGTCCTCGGCACGCTTCCAGGTGGTCACGGTCATCGTCGGCTCGAACTGGCTCATCTGGAAGGCGAGCGACTTGTCGGCATTGAAGGCGAAACTCGCGCCGTCGAAGACCAGCTCGTCCTGGCCGCCAACCTGGTTTGCGAAGATAAGCGGCAGACCGCTCTCGATCACCTGACGCAGTGCCACCTGATGGCGCACATCGACCTTGCCGCGATAATAAGGCGAACCGTTGGGAACGAGCAGGATCTCGGCACCCGTCTCTGCCAGCGTCTCGCAGATCCCGAGATCGTTCCAGATTTCCTCGCAGATCGGAATACCGAGCCGCACGCCGCGGAAGTTTACCGGCCCCGGCATGTCACCTTCGACGAAGACGCGCTTCTCGTCGAACTCGCCGTAGTTGGGCAGATCGATCTTGTCGCGAAGACCGATGATCTTGCCGCCATCGAGAACGGCCGCGGAATTGTGCCGCCCCTTCTGCCCCTGCCGCGGGAACCCGACAATGACGCCCGGTCCACCGTCAGCCGTATCGGCGGCAAGCTGCTCGACGGCATGCAGACATGCCTTCAGGAAGGCCGGCTTGAGCACCAGATCCTCGGGCGGATAGCCGGAAATGAACAGTTCGGTCAGCAGCAGCAGGTCGGCCCCTTGCGCGGCCGCCTCGGCGCGTACTTCCCGCGCCTTCGCAAGATTGCCGGCAACGTCGCCGACCGTCGGATCGAATTGCGCAATGGCGATGCGCAGGATGTCGGGTCGAATGGGTGTATCGCTCATGGGGCAGGTTTAGCGCGTGACGATGACAATCGCAACGAGGACGTGGCTCACGAAAAGCATGGCGAGTAAAAGATCACCGAGAGAGTAGATTCCATGTGAACAAATCGTCCGAGCGCCTAGTTCATCTGGCATTCATGACGGTTATGTGACAGCTATGCGAAGTTTGGATGACATGACTTCATAGCTGGAGAGCAAGGTGCTTGAGATTGGCTCAGAGCCGGCGATTTCGTCGAACGTCGCCCGACAGGGCACCGTGGCACAGGCAAGCCGCCAGCAGGCGAAAACAGCGCTTGTCACGGTTGCGATGTCTCTCGGCATCGCGCTCCTTACCATTATCTGCAGCGAATGGCTGGCACGCGGCAGCCTGATCGACATTGCCGACTATATGCTCTCGCCGAGCCGTCCGGGGCTCGTGGCTGCGGGGGTCATATTCCTCCTGCTGCTCGCAGGCGATGCACTGTTCGGCCGCGCCTACCAGTCGGCGCTCGTCATCGTTCCGCTGGCGCTACTGCCGGCCTTTTTCTCCGGGCAGAAGCAACTCTTCCTCTCCGACCCGCTCTATCCGAGTGATCTTCTGTTCGGGCGCCAGATCATGGAGTTGCTGCCCGTCATGGTCGCGGCAAAGCCGTTCACCGCGATAGCCATATCCGCCGCCACGCTGGCGACGATCAGTATTGTCGTCTACCTGTTTGTCGTCAGCTGGAAGCGTTTTCCGCGCCTCAACGGCATGTCAAAGCTTGGCCGACTGGTCGTTGCGTTACCGATCATCGGCGCCTTCCTGTCCCTGATGGACGCGACCTCCTATTCCTACCTGCGTGACCGGCTGAACATCGTCCCCATGATGTGGGACCAGCAGGAAAACTACCGCCATAACGGCTTTCTGCTTGCTTTCGCCTTCAACGCGCCGATGGCCAACGTGTCGGCGCCGGAGGGCTATGGCAGCGACGCAATTGCCGACATCCCGGCAGACCGCGTGCCCGCCAGCTTCTTCTCCGGCCGCCATGCCGACGTCATCATGGTGATGAGCGAATCTCTCTGGGATCCGACCCGCCTTTCCAACATCGGCTTTTCTCCGGACCCGATGCCGACCATCCGCGCCAGCCAGTCCGGCAACGTCTTCTCGCCGGAATTCGGCGGCATGACCGCCAATGTGGAATTCGAGGCACTTACGGGCTTTTCCAATGCCTTCCTTCCCTATGGAAGCATTCCCTACCAGCAATATGTTCGTCGTCCGCTGCCATCGCTCGCCACCTTCTTCGAATCCAAGGGCTACACCAGCAAGGCCTTCCACCCGTTCCAGAGCTGGTTCTGGAACCGCGCAAACGTCTACAAGGCCCTCGGCTTCGACAGCTTTGATTCCGAAGAGACAATGCCGGCGATGGAAAAGCGGGGCATCTTCGCTTCCGACGAAGCCCTTACCCGCGAAATCATGCGGGTGGGCGACGATACCGCCGAGCCGTTCTTCTTCTTTGCCGTCACCCTCCAGGGGCACGGCCCCTACGAGGCGAACCGATACGCCAGCAACACCGTAGAACTCGACGAAGCCGTGCTTTCTTCGGAAAGCCGCAATACGCTCGCAACCTACGCGCAGGGCGTGCGCGAGGCGGACAAGAGCCTCAAGACGCTGATGGAATGGGCGAAAAAGCGTCGCCGTGAAACCATCATCGTGCTGTTCGGCGACCACCTGCCGCCGCTTGGCACCGTCTATCCGGAAAGCGGCTACATGCCGGATCAGGTCGCGACCCGCAGGGCGCCGCTCGACGTGATGAAGCGCGAGCACGAGACACCGCTCGTCGTCTGGTCTTCCAAGCGCGGCGTACAGAAGGATATCGGATCGGTGAGCCCCGCCCAGCTTCCTTCGCTGGTGGTAAAACTGGCCGGTTATCGCCACCCCTATTACACCGGCGTGCTCGGCCGGGCACAGGAACGCTTCACAGTCTTCGACCGCCACCTGCTGGTGGAACGGAATGGCAGGACGCAGGCCGACTGGGCCGTCAACGGCACGACACTCGATCCTTCGATCCGTGATCTGCGGCTGCTGCAGCATGACATGATGTTCGGCAGCCAGTTCGGCATGGAGCGCTTCTTCCCGGAGATGACCGACCGCCTCAACCCGGAGTCGTGATCCCCCGACGAAAGGACGGAATGCCGCAGCGGCATGTTACGCATTATCATTGCCCCGCATCTTGCGCGGACGAAAGAAAAGCGTCATTGACATTCGCAACGCGTCCGGAAGGATGGCGAAAGGGGATGATCTCCCGCGAGGTCACGCATGCCGACAGATCGCGGCATCGCCCTGCAAACATGAAGAGTTCAGGTATTTCATCAGAGCGTAACGAGCCATGCGGTCATTGACCCGAGCCGAGATTGCTGCCCATCCGTCGTTTCCGTCGATCGAAAAGCAGATTGCGAAACATCTTATAGAAATTCACGTCCGTACGCCGAGGCTGTCACGCCTGAAGGCGTCTCACCGAAAATGGTTGATGACGCAGTCACTCTATGCGCTGAGCCTGCAGCGCACTAAAGGCGACCCCCTCTCCGGCCTGACGGCAACCCGTTTCGTCGAGATCGTCATGAAACTCGGCGCGGCAAGCCGAAATACGGCAACCGCTTTTCTGGCGGAACTGGTCGCCTACAAGTTCCTCCGTGACGTGCCGGACGTCCCGGACCGCCGCGTGCGGGTGCTCGAAACCACCGAAGCCAGCAATACCGCTATGATGGGTTGGTTCACTGGCCACATGGCCTGTCTTGACCGGCTGGACGGCGGCAACCGCGAGGCGACGACCGCAACCGATCCTCGCATCTTCCGTATCGCGCAGCCCTATGCAGCCGCCAAACTCGTGGAAGACCCGATCTGGCGCGATCCGGCCGACTCCATCGGTCATTTCCTCTGGTCCGATCTCGGCGGCATGGTTCTGCATGACCTGATCGCGCGCATCGAAACCTTCGACCCTGACGCGGAACGCACGAGCATCGGCCCGGTCACGCTCGCCGAACTCAGCGACATCTACATGATCTCGGCCACCAACCTGAAACGCATGTTCAAGAAGGCCGAGCTGGAAAACCTACTCGGCTGGGATCAACCGCGACGGCGGGGCGACCTGTGGCTGTCGAAATCATTCCTCAGCGACTACTTCACCTGGCAGTCCGCCAAGTTCGCGGCTCTGGACGAGGCCTATCAGCACGCCCTTGAGGAGATTGCGGAAGCTGGTCCTGCGACGATGCCTCAGGAGGTCGTGACGGGAGCGGCCGGTGGTCCGTCACCGGCAAACTTCGGCAGCGCATCGTCCAGATCATAATAGTCGCCCTTGTCGGCACAATAGATGTGACAACCAGGTTCGAGGCCGGTGGGCGTTTCGAAAGCGCCGGCGAGGATGGACATGTAGTCGAGCCCGTCGCCACGCCAGAAGAGCGCCGAACCGCAGGTGCGGCAAAAGCCTCGCGCCGCCGTATCGCTCGCCCGGTACCAGGTGACGTTGTCCTCTCCCCTGAGATCGATGTGCTCCAGCGCAACATTGGTGGCGGCGTAGTAATGCCCCGTCTGCTTGCGGCATTGGGAGCAATGACAAAATATGATTGGCCGCAGCGGCCCCTTCACCTCGAAGGAAACCGCCCCGCACAGGCACGCTCCGGATCGTTGCTCACCGCTCATCGCCACTTCTATCCCTCGTTTCTTGGTCTTTGACCGGCGCAGGTTCGCCTTCCTCCCCCTTGGAGGTCAATTGCAAACCATTGAAGCTTTGGTTGCGGTTTCCTCAAGATCTGGCTTTTGCCGCCGCGGCGCCAATTTTGCGCTGCATCAATATGAAATATACCTAATACAAGCACGAATTGCTTCCCGGAGATAACCAAACCTTAATAAGCGAGTAGTTTCATTACAATCTAAATTACGCATACACGGACGAGGGAGTATTCCAGGATGCGTAGAAAGCGGAGTTTACTCACAGATAGACGCGGTGCCGCAGCGATCGAGTTCGCCATTCTGGCCCCTGTCTTCTTCATGGTCGTCTTTTCGATGATCGGTTACGGCATCTACCTGAGTGCGAGCCATGCGGTGCAGCAGCTCACAGCCGATGCAGCGCGCACGGCGATTGCGGGGCTCACACCGGCCGAGCGCAAGCAGCTCGCCGAGAAATACGTGAAGGTGACGACCCCGGAATATGCATTCCTTGACGACAAGGCCATGACGGTTGCGGTGCAGGACGACCCGAACAATCCCAACCAATTCACAGTCAGCATTTCCTACGACGCATCGGGCCTGCCGATCTGGCAGCTCTACAGTTTCGCCATGCCGGGCAAGGTGATCCGGCGTTTTGCCACCATCCGCGTCGGGGGGATATGACATGAAACGGCGCCCCAGCCTCTCGCCCAGACGAATGTTGAAGGAAGATACCGGCAACATCGCGGTCTCGGCCGCCCTTGTCGCCCCGTTGATCATAGGAACTCTGGCGCTTGGCGTGGACTACGGCCACCTGACTATGCAGCAGCGGGCGCTGCAACAGGCCGCGGATCTCTCCGCCATCGTTGCCGCCTCCAGCCTGTCCAACCCGGGACAGGCGGCCTTCGACTACTTCAAGATGAACGGGCTGGATATGCCCGTGGCAACCGCCACGGGCCTCATCACCGATACCGGCGTCGTATCGCTCGACAAGATCAACCAATATTCGGCAGTGGCAACGGTGACCACAGGTCGCTACACCGCCGATCCCGCACTCTCGGTCGATGCGCGATTCGTCCAGACGAGCAGCTATCCCGATGCGGTCAGGGTCGAAGTCCGCAGGAAGGAGACACTCTTCTTCGCCAGCGCCTTCGCCGATCCACCCACACTCGGAGCGGTCGGCACGGCCGCCGCAAACAAGATGGCGAGCTTCTCCATCGGCACACGGCTTGCAAGCCTGCATGACGGAGTTCTGAACGCGGTGCTTTCGGGATTGCTCGGCACCAGCGTCAGCCTCGACGTCATGGACTATCGCGCGCTTATCGATGCCGACGTTGCCGTCCTGAAGACGCTCGACGCTCTTGCAATCGACCTCGGCCTTACTGCGGTAACTTACGAGGAACTGCTTCAGACCGATGTCAGCTTCGGCAAGGTGATTGACGCCGTGCTGCGCCAAACCACGCTCGATGCCAAAACGAGATCGGCACTCGAAGCGCTCAAGCGCACGGTTGCCAAGACGAAGCTCACGGTCAAGCTTGAGAACGTCCTCAACCCCGGCCCCTATTCCGAACGACTGATCGGCAGCGCCGACCACCTGACGGTCGATGTCGGGGTATTCGAATTCCTGACGGCCGCCGCGGCAGCAGCCAACGGCAAGAATCAGGTTGCCGTCGATCTTGGTGCAACCTTTCCGGGCCTCGCTTCGGCAAAGCTGTCGATCGCCATCGGCGCGCCGCCCGTCTCCACCCCGCCGGCTGCGGTCGGAGGCGTCGGCACCATCGTCCGCACGGCGCAGACGCGCGTAGCCTTGAATGTCTCGACAGACGGATTGCTAGCGCTTGCCGGCATCAAGGTGAAGGTGCCTCTCTATATCGAGGTCGCCCATGCCGAAGCGAAGCTGACCGAGATCCACTGTCGTGACCGCAGCGGCTCGGCGGATGTGCGGATAGAGGCCGTGCCGGGCGTTGCCGAAATCGCACTTGGCAATATCGATACCAGCGCCTTCGCCAATTTCGGCACCAAGCCGCGGGTAACCAAGGCCACACTGGTACAGGCACCGCTGCTGGGTATCGACGCAATGGCCTATATCAACGCCACCAATCTCGACAAGAAGACGCTGACCTTCACGCCCAACGAGATCGCCAGCGGCACCGTGAAGACAGTCTCAACCAGCCAGACCCTGACCACGCTGCAGTTTTCCCTGCTGAAGAACCTCGACGTCGATATCCGTCTTGCGGGGCTGACACTTGGAACACCGCAGGCCGTTCAGAACGCACTGGCTCAGACACTTGCCAACCTCACTGTTCCGCTGGACAGCCTGCTCTACAACACACTGCTCGCACTCGGTATCCGTATAGGCGAGGCCGATATACGGGCGACATATGCCACCTGCCAGCAACCCGTTCTCGTCCAGTAGGCGGAAACAGAAAAGCCGGCGTCTCATCGACGCCGGCTTTCAGGATTTTCCGATATCAAACGCTTAACCGTTGGCGACCAGCATCCGCTTTTCGTCGCGACCACCCTTCATGCGCTCGGCCAGCAGGAAGGCCAGTTCGAGCGCCTGATCGGCGTTGAGCCGCGGATCGCAATGGGTGTGGTAACGGTCCTGCAGATCTTCTGCCGAAACAGCGCGCGCACCGCCGGTGCATTCCGTTACATCCTTGCCGGTCATCTCGATATGGATGCCGCCCGGATGCGAACCTTCAGCACGATGGATCTGGAAGAAGCTTTCGACCTCCGAGAGGACCCGTTCGAACGGACGGGTCTTGTAGTTGTTGAGCGTGATCGTGTTGCCGTGCATCGGATCGCAGGACCATACGACCTTGCGACCTTCGCGCTCGACGGCACGGATCAGCTTCGGCAGGTGGTCGGCAACCTTGTCATGGCCGAAACGGCAGATCAGGGTCAGACGGCCGGCCTCGTTCGCCGGGTTCAAGAGATCGATCAGGTTCAGAAGGTCGTCCGGCTGCAGCGACGGACCGCACTTCAGGCCGATCGGGTTCTTGATGCCGCGGCAGTATTCGATGTGGGCATGGTCAGCCTGGCGCGTGCGGTCGCCGATCCAGATCATGTGACCGGAGGTCGCGTACCAGTCGCCCGACGTGGAATCGACGCGGGTCAGCGCTTCCTCATAGCCGAGAAGCAGCGCCTCGTGGCTGGTGAAGAAATCCGTCTCGCGCAGGCTCGGATTGTTGTCCGAGGTGATGCCGATGGCCTTCATGAAGTTCATCGTCTCGGAGATCCGGTCGGCGAGCTTGCGGTAGCGCTCGGCCTGCGGGCTGTCCTTGACGAAGCCGAGCATCCACTGATGCACGTTCTCAAGGTTGGCATAGCCACCCATCGCGAAGGCGCGCAGCAGGTTCAGCGTCGCAGCCGACTGCCGGTATGCCATGATCTGACGTTCGGGATTGGGAACGCGGGCCTCAGGCGTGAACTCGATGCCGTTGACGATATCGCCACGGTAGCTCGGCAGCTCGACATCACCCTGCTTTTCGAAATCCGAAGAGCGCGGCTTGGCGAACTGGCCGGCGATGCGTCCGACCTTGACGACCGGAAGCTGCGCACCATAGGTCAGGACGACAGCCATCTGCAGGAAAGCGCGGAAGAAGTCGCGGATCGTATCCGCGCCATGCTCGGCAAAGCTCTCTGCGCAATCCCCGCCCTGCAGCAGGAAAGCGTTACCTTCCGCGACATTGGCAAGCGACTTGGTCAGGCGACGTGCTTCACCGGCAAAGACGAGCGGCGGATACTTGGCAAGCTGGGCTTCCGCATCCGCGAGCGCTGCTGCGTCCGGATAGGCGGGAACCTGCTTGATCGGCTTCTGTCGCCAACTACCTGGGGTCCAATTCTGTGCCATGGTCTTCACCTGCTGTTAAAAGGCGGCCTCCTCCCGGCCGCTTGGAATTCGGGGCTTATAAACGGATATATCGGCGTTGCAAAGCCGAAGTTGAAGGCCTTCCGCGCACACTCGGTCCTCATTTTCCGAACACCCTGCCCCTTGCATTCACCCGACGGACCACCGTTCCATCGTATCTTGCTGAAAAAGCAGACCCCTCATTCAGCGACAGTCGTGACGGCAGGGATCCGAGCCTTGATTTTACATGAACGTAAACGTAAGAATTTCATCGGATGCAATTGATGCGCGACGGGATGAGGAGATCGGTCGATGCAACAGGATGCGGATGTAAAACGCAGCGATATCGTTTTTGAGGCCGCCGACGGGTTTCCGCTCGCCGGTACGCTTTTCGAGGGCGCGGGCAATGGCCCGCTCGCCCTGATCTCATCGGCCGCCGCCGTACCGCGCAACATCTATGCACGCTTCGCCCAGCACCTCGCTGCCGTCCACGGCTATCGCGCCGTCCTGACCTACGACTACCGCGGCGTATCGGCTTCCAAGGCGCCGCCTGGCTGGTACACCCTGCCCGGTATGACGGACTGGGCGGAAAAGGACATGCCCGCAGCCATCGGCAGGCTGGAACGTTTGGCGCCCGGCCATCCGATGGTCGGCATCGGCCAGTCCTTCGGCGGCCAGGCACTTGGCCTCTGCGGCCGCGCCGCAAGGTTCGAACGCTATCTGATGGTCGCCGTCATGTCAGGTCACTGGCGCTACACGGATGAGCCCTTGAAGGTCTTCGCGGCGATGAACCTGATCGGTGTGCCACTTGCCATGCTGACCGGCAGTGTCCCGGGCTGGGTGGGACTTGGAGAAACCCTTCCCGGAACGGTCTTTCGCCAATGGGCCAGATGGGGCCGCTCCCCGGACTATTTCTTCGCCGATCCCACCATGGATGCGGCAAGACGGTTTGCCGAAGTCCACACGCCGATCCTGTCGATCGGCGTCGAGGACGATCCGTGGGCCACGCCGCGCGCGCAGGAGGCGATCCTGAAGGGATATGTCAACGCGCCCGTCGAACGCCGCCGTGTCAGCCCGCCGCCCGGCCAGACAATCGGTCACCTCGGCTTCTTCCGGCCGACATTCCGGGAAAACCTTTGGGAACCCGCCATCGACTGGCTCAACGGCGCAACTCGGAGAAACGCCGTGCTGGCGTCTTGAGGTCCGCCGACGAGAGCGGACCTCGGAAGCATCCGGGAAGCGGCGCGCTCAGACGCGCTCGCCGTTCCTGATCCGGTAGCTCGGATTGTACATCGTTACCAGCTCTTCCGCTGCCGTCGGATGCACGGCCATGGTCCGGTCGAAATCATCCTTGGTGCAGCCGGCCTTCAGCGTAATGCCGAGAAGCTGCGCCATTTCGCCGGCGTCGTGGCCGAGGATATGGGCACCGACCACCTTGCGGTCCGCAGCATTGACGATCAATTTCATGATCGTCTTTTCCGCGCGACCGGAGAGCGTTGCCTTCATCGGCCGGAACTGGGCGCGGTAGACCTCGATTTCATCGAATTTCTTCGCCGCAGCCTCTTCCGAAAGGCCGACCGTACCGATCTCCGGCTGGGAGAAGACCGCCGTCGCGATCAGGTCGTGATCCGGCGAGGTCGGGTTGTTCTTGTACTCGGTCTCGATGAAGCACATCGCCTCGTGGATCGCCACAGGCGTCAGCTGCACCCTGTCGGTAACGTCGCCGAGCGCGAAGATGCTCGGCACGTTCGTCCGCGAATACTGGTCGACGATGATGGCGCCCCGCTCGTTGGTGGCAACACCAGCAGCCTCAAGCCCGAGACCCTTGGTGTAGGGATCGCGGCCGAGCGCCAGCATGACCTGGTCCGTAACCAGCGTACCGTTGCTCTTCGTTTCGGCAGCAAGGCGCCCATCCGCCGTCTTGGCGACGGAGACAAAATGGTCATGGAGAATGATACGGATACCCTTCTGCTCCATGGCCTCATGCAGGCCGCGGCGCAGATCGTGGTCGAAGCGGTTGAGGATCTCGGCCCCGCGATAGATCAGCGTGGTCTCGACGCCGAGACCGTGGAAGATGTTGGCGAATTCGACCGCGATGTAACCGCCGCCGGCGATCACGATGGACTTCGGCAGTTCCGGCAGATGGAACGCCTCGTTCGAAGAAATGCAGAGTTCGTGACCAGGCAGCGCAGCATGCGGATTGGGCGCACCGCCGACGGCGATGATGATCTTCTCGGCGGTTACGACCTTACCGCTCTTGGTGAGGCGCACGCGGTTCGGGCCGACGAGTTCAGCGCGAGTTTCGAGGATTTCCGCTCCGGCGTTTTCGAGGCCCTTGCGATAGAGCCCTTCCAGCCGGTCGATTTCCTTGTCCTTGGCGGCGATCAGCGCCTTCCAGTCGAAGCGGCTTTCGCCCACTGTCCAGCCGAAGCCGGCGGCATCCTCGAAATGCTCATGATACTGCGAGGCATAGACGAAGAGCTTCTTCGGCACGCAACCGCGAATGACGCAGGTGCCGCCGAAACGATATTCCTCAGCGATTGCCACCTTCTTGCCAAGCGAGGCGGCAAGCCTTCCGCTGCGAACACCGCCCGAACCACCACCGATCACGAACAGGTCATAATCGAAATTCGACATCGAAAAGCTCTCCTTGCAATCTCATTCGTCAAGAACATAGCGAACCGCCACACGATATAGAGTGCCGGTGCTGCATTTGAAACGGGTGCGGTGCAACGTACCTGCAAAAAGAAAGGCCCGGATGCGATCCGGGCCTTTCCCTGAAAATTGATTTCGCAGTTTACTGCTTCGGCGCTTCTGCCGGAGCCTGTGCGCCGACTTCCTTGAGAAGCGCGTCGTTGGACTGCTTCTCCAGATCGCGGGCAACACCGGCAGTCCAGATATCGGCAGCCTTCAGCAGTTCGCGAGTTGCAATCGGGCCATCCTTCAGCAGCTTCTTGCCCGTATCGCTCGAATAGAAGGCAGTGATCGCCTTGAGTTCGTCGACGGTAAAGGCCTTCGCGTAGACGAGAGCAGCTTCGTTCTCCAGGTCGGCGCGGCGCGGAGCGATCTTCAGCGCTTCTTCCTCGACCTTCTTGGAAATCTCATCCTGAAGGTTCGGATAGGCCTGGATAAGCTGAGCCACCAGACGGTCCATGATGTTCGGCAGGATGTTGTCGAAACGGTTGGTAACACCGAGCGAAGAGATGGCTGCGCGTGCGGCCTGCAGGTGCTCCGCCGGCACTTCCTGTGCCTTGGCGGAAACGGCCAGCATCATGCTGCCGGCAATGAGCGCGACCGAGGCAACACGGCTCAGACCCGAAAACTTGATCATGAAATTCACAGCTCCTGTTTAGTTCTTTGCGCCCATCACCCGCGCACCCGCCGGACCGGCGATGATGGCAAGTGAGGCCAAGTTGATGAATAGTCCGTGTTCGACCACACCGGGGATGGTGTTCAGCGCACTTGCCAAGGCCTCTGCATCAGGAATGCGGCCAAAAGATGCATCGAGAATAAGATGTCCACCGTCCGTGGTGAACACCCCGTCATCCGACATGCGCATACGCAATTCGCCAGAAAGGCCAAGACGGGAAGCGAGCTTTTCGATGGCAATCCGGGTCGCGACCTGACCGAAGGGGTTGATCTCGATCGGCAGCGGGAAGCGACCAAGCACATCCACCACCTTGCTTTCATCGGCAATCACGATCATTCGCGAAGAGGCGGCCGCGACGATCTTTTCGCGCAGCAACGCACCGCCGCCGCCCTTGACCAACCGAAGGGCTGCATCGACCTCGTCCGCACCATCGATGGTAAGGTCGAGTTCGGGAAGCTCGTCGAGCGATTTCAACGGAACACCAAGTTCGACACAGAGCCGCGCGGTGCGCTCGGACGTCGGAACGCCTTCGACCTTGAGGCCGCCGGCGACCTTTTCAGCAAGCAGACGGACGAATTCCTCCGCGGTAGAACCGGTGCCGATACCGAGGCGCATGCCGTCCTCGACGTGCTCCAAAGCCGCAGCTGCGGCCTTGATCTTCATCTCGCGGGCGTCCATGCGCCGAAAACTCCCATCTGTTGCGTCGAGTGCTGTTTACACGGCTCATAGCCCGAACGAAAGCCCCTTTCCGATACCGGTGTAGCGGTTGCCTTTTGTCAGGCTTTCGCCTAACCGCAGGGAGGAAAGCAGCCAGTCACGCAGGATGGAGCCAGCCCTTGACCGCCCCCACCATCGTCTTCGATCTCGACGGCACTCTTGTCGATACCGCCCCCGATCTCGTCGAGAGCCTCAACCACACGATCGCCGTGGCAAATCTCGAGCCGGTGACCTATGACGACCTCACCCATCTCGTCGGACAGGGTGCCCGCGTGATGATCGCACGGGCGTTTGCGCTGCGTGGCGCGCCGCTCTCCGACGAAGAACTCCCCGCCCTGCTCGACCGCTTCATCGAACACTACAAGGCCAACATGCCGGGCCAGAGCCGCCCCTTCCCCGGACTTATCGATGCGCTGGATCGGTTGACCGAAGCGGGATTCAACCTCGCAGTCTGCACCAACAAGTTGGAGGCTCTCGCACTGCCGCTCATCGAGAAGCTGGACATGACCCACTATTTCAAGGCGATTGCCGGCGGCGATACGTTTGCGGTGAGGAAGCCGGATCCGGGGCATCTGACCAGCACCATAGAACGGGCCGGGGGCAATCCGCGCCTCGCCGTAATGGTCGGCGACAGCGACAACGACATTCTGGCGGCGCGCAATGCGGCAATCCCGTCAATCGCCGTTCCCTTCGGCTATTCGCACGAGCCAATCGAAAGCCTCGGCGCCGACCGGCTGATCAGGCATTTCGATGAACTGGATGCGGCATTGATCGGTGAACTGCTCGGCCATCGCTGAGCAGTTTCACTTGAGTTTCGTTACGAGCGGCTGCGGGCGTCGCTCGTGACCGTGAACGCCTTCTGCGTGGCCGCATCGCGCCCGTAGACGTCGTCGAAATACTCGACCACGCCGTTCTTGTTCGGCCATGCCGTGAAGTAGGACACGTAGACCGGGATCTTCTGCGGCACCTGCACGGCGCGGTTCTGGCCCGACGCGATCTGCTTGCCGATTTCGCTGACGGTCGTCCCCATGACGGCAGCAGCCATCTCGCGCGGTTCGGCAAGACGTACGCAGCCATGGCTGAGCGCCCGCATGTCCCGCTTGAAGAAGCTCTTCGACGGCGTGTCGTGCATGTAGATTGCATGCGCGTTCGGGAAGAGAATCTTGAGTTCGCCAAGCGCATTGTCGCCACCCGGCGGCTGGCGCACATCGACCGAATGGGTCGCATTCCAGTCCACGGCGGTCGAGGAGACCGTGCGGCCGTTATAGCTCACCTGATAGCCGAGGCGATCGAGATAGGACGGGTCCTGCCGGAGCTTGGGCAGCATCTCATTGACGATGATCGACTTCGGCACGCCCCAATAGGGATTGAACTCGACGGTCTGGATCTGGTCCTGGAAGAAATAGGTCTGGTTGGACTTGGAGCCGACCACGACCCGCATCGACAGCTGCTCGCGACCTTCGTTGTAGTAATAGGCCATGTAGGCAGGCTGGTTGATGAAGACGAAGCGCTGTCCGAAATCAGCCGGCAGCCAGCGGACTTCTTCCATCGCCACGACCAGCTTTTCGATCTTCTCGGCATTGCTGCGGCCTGTCAGGGTACGGATGGTCGCGCGACCGATCACGCCGTCGGGCTTAAGACCCTTTTCCTGCTGGAAAGCTTCGACCAGGGCGACAAGCTCAGGCGTATATTCCGGTGTGCCGGCATAGCTGTCCAGCACCGCGCCATGCTGCGCCTTGAACGCATCAGAGGCCTGTGCCTTGATGACGGCAAGGATATTGGCGAGCTCCGGGTTGCTCTGGCCGGGCTTCAACAGGGTATCTGGAGCAATCGTGACAGTAACGCCGCCGGCCTGACTGTCTTCGGCCTTCAGGCGGGCCAATTCGGCCCTCATTGCCATGAACTGGGCGTTATCCGGATCGCGGCTGCGAATATACGCGCCAACATCGGGGCTGAGGCGGGCCATGTTGAGAACCGGCTTCAGGTTGACCGACTTGCGCTTGAAGTCGTGGTAACCCGAGAGCTTGTTCGGGTCGATACGACCGCGCACCGTGTCGTTCACATAGGTCAGAAGCTTGGTGGAAAGCGCGAGTTCGAACCGAGCAAGCTCCTTGGCGGCCTTGTCGGGATCAGCAGGATCGGTCGCATCCGATGGCAGGGTGACGGCATAGTCTGCAGGCGCAAGGCCCGCGATATCGGCGGCAGCCAATGCGGTCATGGCAGCGCGGGCCTGATCCGTGACGCCCGTCTCGGACACCCAGATCAGCGGCTTGCCGGACTTGTAGTATTCCTCGACGACCGCAGCGACATCGGCCGTTGCATTCACCTTGACCGAAGACAGGAAATCCCTGGCGGTGCGGGTCGCGGCCGCGTCAGTGCTGCCAGAGGTCGGAATGACGATCGCGCGCGTGGCTTCCGCCTTGTAGGTGTAGTAGCGCGGACCGGTGACCTTCGGCAGCGGCTCCGGATCGCCCATTTCCAGGCCACCATTTGCCTGCGGCTCGATGACGGAATTCATCGCCGGCTTGTTCTTTGCCGGACCGCCGCGCAGAAGATCCAGAAGCGTCGCTGCATTGGCGGAATGTGGAAAGGCGTTGAAGCCCGTCACCGCGGCCAGCACTGCCATTGCCGCGATCCTGTTGTATCTCGTCATTTCGCTCTCGTTCCCGACATGGGTTCGTAACAAGCCGGCTTGGGGACGGCCGACCCACTTGGCGCGGATCACTAGCTGATCAGCACCATATTGAAAAGTTGTGACTGCTTAAGAACACGACCGACTCGCGTCCCGAATTTGGATACATCCGACCGGAAATGTCTGTGGCATTCGACACAAAGTAAGTGAAAATATTCGTTAATTTTCCATTTACCGATCACATGAAGTTGACCGGAGGAGCGACCTGCCGGATTTCGCAAATGCGAATTCGCCATCACCAGTGCCAAATATGCCACGCCGTCGATGGCGCCTCGGGTGTCGCCCTATAGATGCCGGAAACGTTCCCGGACTGCCGGCCGCCTTTCAGGAAGCCGTCTGGCGGCCAGCCGGATTACGGTTCGCCGTCTCCTCAAAGACGGGACATCTCAACTCCGGCGCAGCGCTGCAGCAGTCCTTCATCAAGGACACGGCCACCTGGCGCAACAGCGGCGCTTCCACCCGATAGCGGATATGCCGCCCCGCCCTCTCCCCTGAAATGAGCCCGGCATTGGTCAGCACCGTCAGGTTGGTTGAAAGCGTGTTGGCGCGGATGCCGAGGCGCTCGCCGATATCGCCGGCATTGAGCCCCGCCGGCGCATGACGCGCCAGCAGCCGAATGATCGAAAGGCGCCCCTCATGGCCAAGGGCGGAAAGGGCCGCGAGAACGGGTTTGAAATCCGGGTTTCCAGAAGGCATGGACTTTCACATCTCTAAAACGGGCTTCACTCTTATGGAGCAGCCAATAACTTGACAAATATAATCATGTAAATGCTATTCGATTGCGTCCCAACCATATCCTCCTAATGTGGCGGGACCCGTTGAACCAATCCGGAGCAGGAAAAATGAATACCCGCACAGAAAGCGATACTTTCGGGCCGATCGAAGTGGCAAGCGACCGTTACTGGGGCGCTCAGGCGGAACGTTCCCGCGGCAACTTCAAGATCGGCTGGGAAAAGCAGCCGCTTTCGGTAGTCCGCGCGCTCGGCATCGTCAAGCAGGCGGCGGCCCGCGCCAACATGGCCCTCGGCCATCTTGATCCCTCTCTCGCAGACCCGATCATCAGGGCAGCACAGGAAGTGATCGACGGCAAGCTCAACGATCACTTCCCGCTGGTCGTCTGGCAGACGGGCTCCGGCACGCAGTCCAACATGAATGCAAACGAGGTAATCTCCAACCGTGCCATCGAGATGCTGGGCGGGGTCATGGGCTCGAAGAAGCCGATCCACCCGAACGACCACGTCAACATGAGCCAGTCGTCGAACGACACCTATCCGACGGCCATGCACATCGCCTGCGCCGAACAGATCGTTCATCACCTGATCCCCGGCCTCAGGCACCTGCACGAAGCGCTCGACGCGAAGTCGAAGGCTTTCGCGCATATCATCAAGATCGGCCGTACCCACACCCAGGACGCCACTCCGCTCACCCTCGGCCAGGAATTTTCCGGCTATGCTGCTCAGGTCACCTCCGCCATCAAGCGCATCGAACTGACGCTGCCGGGCCTCTACGAACTCGCCCAGGGCGGCACGGCGGTCGGCACAGGCCTCAATGCGCCGGTCGGCTTTGCCGAGAAGGTCGCGGAGGAGATCGCCAAGATCACCGACCTGCCCTTCGTCACGGCGCCCAACAAGTTCGAGGCGCTGGCGGCGCATGACGCCATGGTCTTTGCCCACGGCGCGATCAATGCCGCCGCCGCCGCCCTCTTCAAAATTGCCAACGACATCCGGTTCCTCGGCTCCGGCCCGCGTGCCGGCCTCGGCGAACTTTCCCTGCCGGAAAACGAGCCGGGCTCCTCGATCATGCCGGGCAAGGTCAACCCGACCCAATCGGAGGCGCTCACCCAGGTCTGCGCCCACATCTTCGGCAACAACGCGGCGATCACCTTCGCCGGCAGCCAAGGCCATTTCGAGCTTAACGTCTACAACCCGATGATGGCCTACAATTTCCTGCAGTCGACCCAGTTGCTCGGTGATGCGGCACGCTCCTTCACCGACAATTGCGTCGTCGGCATCGAGGCGCGCGAAGACAACATCAAGCGCGGCGTGGAAAACTCGCTGATGCTGGTGACGGCGCTGAACACCCGCCTCGGCTACGACACCTGCGCCAAGATCGCCAAGACGGCCCATAAGAACGGCACGACGCTCCGGCAGGAAACCGTCGGCGGCGGCTATCTCACCAACGAGGAATTCGACGAGTTGGTGCGGCCGGAACTGATGATCGGCCCGAAGTGACGAAACGGGCCTGACCGTCCCGACGAACACGTTACCGGCGGAAACCATGCCTTAAGGGGAAGGTTTTCGCCGGTCACCGAACGACTTTAGAACCATTGCAAAACGGGCTTTCCGGGACTAGACCGGCGTGCGAAATGCGCTTCCGCACATCGTCCAGAAAGGCTCCGCAATGGCTGACGATCTTTTCCCGCTCGGCGAAGATAACACCTCCTATCGCAAGATCACCTCCGACTACGTTTCCACGACGACGTTCAACGGCAAGGAAATCCTGACCGTTGAGCCGGAAGGTCTGCGTCTCCTCGCGGAGACGGCCCTTGCCGATATCAACCACCTGCTGCGCCCGGGCCATCTGAAGCAGCTCGCCTCGATCCTCGAAGATCCCGAGGCGACCGACAACGACCGTTTCGTTGCCTACGATCTGCTGAAGAACGCCAATATCGCCGCGGGCGGCATCCTGCCCATGTGCCAGGATACCGGAACTGCGATCGTGATGGCCAAGAAGGGCCGCCGCGTCTGGACCGAAGGCGGCGACTATGAAGCGCTGGCCGCCGGCGTACGCGACGCCTATGAGAAGAAGAACCTGCGCTACTCGCAGCTTGCCCCGATCAAGATGTTCGAGGAGAAGAACACCAAGACCAACCTGCCAGCGCAGATCGACATCTACGAGGAAGGCGACGACGCCTACAAGTTCCTGTTCATGGCCAAGGGCGGCGGCTCGGCCAACAAGACCTTCCTTTATCAGGGCACGCCTTCGCTTTTGACCCATGACCGCATGATCGATTTCCTCAAGGAAAAGATCCTCACCCTCGGCACGGCAGCCTGTCCCCCCTACCATCTGGCCATCGTCATCGGCGGCCTGTCGGCGGAAATGAACCTGAAAACGGTCAAGCTCGCCTCCGCTCGCTATCTCGACAACCTTCCGACCGAAGGCTCGGAAAGCGCCCACGCCTTCCGCGATCTCGAGATGGAAAAGGAAATCCACAAGCTCACCCAGCAGATGGGTGTCGGCGCTCAATTCGGCGGCAAGTATTTCTGTCATGACGTCCGCGTCATCCGCCTGCCGCGTCACGGCGCCTCGTTGCCGATCGGCCTCGGCGTCTCCTGTTCCGCCGACCGCCAGGCGGTCGGAAAGATCACGAAGGACGGTATTTACATCGAACAGCTCGAGACCGATCCGTCGAAATACATGCCGGACATCGATGAAACGGCGCTTTCCTCCTCGGTGGTCAAGATCGATCTCAACCAGCCGATGAGCGCCATTTTGGCCGAGCTGACCAAGCACCCGGTCAAGACCCGCCTGTCGCTCACCGGCACGATTATCGTCGCTCGAGACCTCGCGCACTCCAAGATCCGCGAACGTCTTGAAAAGGGCGAGGGCATGCCGGACTACATGAAGAACCACCCGGTCTATTATGCCGGACCGGCGAAGACCCCGACCGGTTACGCCTCCGGCTCTTTCGGCCCGACGACGGCCGGCCGCATGGACAGCTACGTCGACCAGTTCCAGTCCTTCGGCGGCTCCATGGTCATGCTCGCCAAGGGCAATCGCTCGCGCGCCGTTCGCGAAGCCTGCAAGAAGCATGGTGGCTTCTATCTCGGCTCGATCGGCGGTCCGGCCGCCCGCCTTGCCCAGGACTGCATCAAGAAGGTGGAAGTGCTCGAATATCCGGAACTCGGAATGGAAGCCGTATGGAAGATCGAGGTTGAGGATTTCCCCGCCTTCATCGTCACCGACGACAAGGGCAACGACTTCTTTCAGGAGTTCAACCTCGGCTGACGTTCCACGGTACCATTAAGCAAAAGGATGCGGCGCTGCAGTGCCGCATCTTCCAGCTGTCCCCAGCAACCCTTTGAAAACCAAAGGATGAAAACGGATTTCGCAGCGCAGCACGAAATCTGACCAACAAGTTTTGGGGTAGCGGATGTTAAAGCTTTTCAAACAATTTTAGTCCAACAATGTATTGGGGATGACAAATCCAAAGACATCAACTGGAGTTCGCCGATGAGCACGGCAACGACGCCCAAGGGACAGGTTCCCGACGTTGCGGCGCAAATCACATATGCCATGCGGACGATGGGTGTAGCGCCTATCCCCCGCAATTATGAGCTTTTCTATGAAGCTTATATCGGCTCGAACCCTTCATTGACCCGCGAACTGGCTGCGCTTGGCAGCCGCGCCACCCAGGACGAACTGGATGCGCTGGGTCAGCAGTATTTCGGCAATCATCATCAGAGCCGGGTCATCGAGACCGCACATTCGAGGATCGTTACCGAGCTCGATGGCCTTCTGCGCCTGCTGAAGCAGGAGCAGAACTCGCTCGAAAGCTATAACAAGCTGCTGGGCGAGACCTATACCCGCATCAACTCCAAGAGCAGCACCAGCGCGGACATCCTGAGAAGCGCGATCTCGATCCTGACCGAGGCCACCGGGGACACGATGGCACACGGGGAACAAACGGCCGAGAAATTCAGCCAGAAATCCCAGGAAATGGATCAGGTCCGCAAGGAACTGGATGAATACAAGCGCATCGCCAATACCGACTCGCTGACGCGTATCGCCAACCGCCGCGCCTTCGACGAGCGCCTGGCTGCGATCTACGATACCTCATCCACCAGCTCGCTGACGGCTCTGGTGCTGGCAGATATCGACCACTTCAAGAAGATCAACGACACCTATGGCCACCCTGTCGGCGACAAGATCCTTGCGACCGTCGCGACGGTGATCCGTTCGAATGTCCGTAAGGACTGTTTCGTGGCCCGCACCGGTGGCGAGGAATTCGCCATCATCATCGACGGCAATACGGCCGAAGAGGTCAACCAAATGTGCGAGCGCGTGCGCAACGCACTCGAAACCACGCCCTTCAAGAATTCGAAGACCGGGGTCAATTACGGCCCCATCACCATGTCGCTCGGCTTCTGCATGTCGGGCGAAGCTGAAGACCCGGGCGAACTCTACGCGAAATCCGACATCGCGCTCTATTGCGCCAAGAATGCCGGTCGTAACCGCACCAAGTATTACGAGGACGGCATGAAGAAGGATTTCACCAAGAGCTGGCTGATCTACAAACGGTAGGCAGCGTCGGTCGGTCCCGCGCGGCGCGACGGGGCGCGCCTGCCTCACCAATGCGCAGCTTACCACATGGTCTTTGCTGCGCGCGCCGGCCATTCCCGATCATAGGTTTCCTTGTCGAAATCGGTCTTCGCCGCCTTCAGCAAGTCACCGGGAGTCGGCAGGCTCTTCGGATCGACAAAGCTCTCAGGGTTCCAGAGATCGGCGCGCATGATCGCCCGCGCGCACTGGAAATAGACCTCGTGGATGGTAACCAGCACCACCGTGCGCGGATGTTTTCCATCCATCTCGAAGCTTTCCAGCAAAGCCGCATCGACGGAGATCACCGCCTGGCCGTTGACCCGGATCGCCGTGTTCGAACCGGGAATGAGGAACATCAGCGCAACGCGCGGGTCCCGGACGATATTCAGCAGCGAATCGATGCGATTGTTGCCACGCCAGTCAGGCAGCGCGAGCGTCTTTTCGTCCTCGACCCGAACGACCGATCCGCGGTCGCCGCGCGGCGAACAATCGAGCCCCTCCGGTCCGGAGGTTGCGAGCGCCATGAAGGGAGCGATTTCGATCATACGGCGATATTCCGCCGTGAGGCTGGCTGTCACCTTGGCGATCGACGCCTCGGACACGCCGTCATAGATCTTTTTCAGCTCTTCAGGGCTGCGAATGATGGACATGGAACCTCCCGGTACAGCCTGTCATATGGCCTGTCGCACTAGGTCCGTTTCGTATCAGAATGATGACACGTCGCGAAGCGGTTCGGGCGAGTTCTCGACCACCGAAAGGGAAACCTCGGAGCCGCAAAGAAACCGGCTCGTTGCGGCAATCACTTCCGGCGCGCTGACGATACGCCGGTGACCGTAACCGTTTGCCCAGAGATGCTGCACCTTGTCCGATATGCCGAGATAGCGCTTGGCATGCTCCACCCGCACTTCCTTGTCGTCCTCGGCATGAATAACGAGGAGCGGCCGATCCAGGCGCCTTGCAATGGGCACCGCGTCATAGGCCTCGACCGGAGCTCCGGTCATGGTCTGCGAATACGTGGCGAGAAGTTCGCGCGCTGCACTACCAAGCCCCACGTGATCAGCGAAATCACGCATGACGTCGGTTATCCGCGACGGAGAACCGATCAGCACCATCCGCCCGGCATTGAAGGCGGGAACGCAGCCGAAAATTCCGCCCGACGCCGTCATCAGGCTCGCACCGCCAAAGGAATGGCCGACGGCTCCATCGAACGGCCCGAACTGCGCCTGCGCCGCAACGATCGCCTCCGCTGCCCGCCGCATATCGAGAAGTCGCCCGGACGAACGACCGTGACCGGGCAGATCCAGCAGGACCACTTCCGCACCGCTCGCCTGAAGCCCGGAAGCGATCTCCGTCAGATATTCCGCCCGCGCGCCCCATCCATGCACCACGAGAATCCGCCGCGGCGCCGCTTCTCGCGAGGACAACCGGTAGGCACTGACGAAACCGCTGCTGGTCGGAAGCGTGATTCTCTCCGCCAGGGAAAGCCGTTGCTCACCAGCGGCAAACACCGCCTTTGCCTTGTCGCCCTTCGGCTTCCTCGAAGGCGTCACGCAGAAGAGCCGGAAAGCCAGCCTCGCGGCGATATCCGGGGAGACTCGTCCAAGCACAGAGAAACCGGCACGGGTGACCTTGATGGCAAAGGATGGCATAGTCTGGATATCCGTGATAAAGTTCAATCATGAACAATAAAGTACAGCGATGAACAAAAATCAAGTCCTGCCCTGGGATCATCCTCGTTTCAAGAGCTGGATCGCCGTCGGCCGCGCCTGCCAGTTGATGCAGCAAGCCCTGACGCGGGCGTTGGCGGATCTGGAAATCAAGCCGCCGCACCTCGACATTCTCGTCAATCTCTATCGCTTCGAAGGGATTTCGCAGCAGGAACTGGCCCGCAAGCTGCTGGTCGGCCGCTCCAACATGAGCATGCTGCTGCCGCAGATGGAAAAGCGCGGACTGCTGGAGCGCCGAGCCGATCAGAAGGACAAGAGAGTGCTGCGGCTCTATTTGACCGAATCGGGACGCGAACTGACCGGCCGGGCCATGGTCATTCAGACCGACATCATCGAGAAAACGCTCTCCGCGACGCCGATCGAGGATTGCCGGGCCATGGCGGAAAACATGGAAAAACTGATCACACGGCTTCAACAACAAGAGGTCATCGGTGCTTAAGCCGGCCCTCAGCTACGACTGAAAGCACTCAACGGGGATCGCGGCTCAAGCCCTTTGCGGCAAGTTCACCTTCATATTCGGCAAACTTCTCGGCACCGCTCAGCCCGAGTTCGTGCAGATAGCTCCAGGTGAAGATTCCGGTGTCATGACCGTCGTCAAAACGGATCCGGACCGCGTAATTGCCGGTCTGGACCATATCGGAAATGGCGACATTCCGCTTGCCCGGCACTGTGACCTTCTGGTCGGGGCCATGCCCCTGAACCTCAGCGGAGGGCGAAAGCACGCGCAACATTTCCGCCGGCAGGACAGCTTTCGTCCCGTCGTTGAAGGTCACCGTCAACAGCCTGCGATCCTTCGAGACCTTGAGTTCGCTTGGCCAGACATCGCTCATCGTCATGCTCCACCATCGGATTTCGAACAGACAGTTAGGCATCGCGGTCTTGCAGCGCAAGACATTTTGATGAATAGCAACCGTCCGTATAGCTTGACGCAATTCCCTGAAATACCCATCCTATTAGGAAGAACCGGTATTATTGCAAAAACCGGGAGGTTCCGTTGAATTTCAAAGCAGGTCCATGGCCGAACGCATCGGCTCTGGTCGACAGCAGCGCCCCCATGATCGACCCGTTCGGCCGAGCGGTGACCTATCTGCGCGTGTCGGTGACGGACCGCTGCGATTTCCGCTGTACCTATTGCATGGCGGAAAACATGACCTTCCTGCCGAAGAAGGACCTGCTGACGCTCGAGGAGCTGGACCAGCTCTGTTCCGCCTTCATCGCCAAAGGTGTTCGTAAGCTGCGCCTGACGGGCGGGGAACCTCTTGTGCGCAAGAACATCATGTTCCTCGTCAGAAGCCTCGCTCGCCATCTTGAGTCAGGCGCGCTCGACGAACTGACACTGACGACGAACGGATCGCAGCTTGCCCGCTTTGCCGACGAGCTTGCCGCATGCGGCGTTCGCCGCATCAACGTGTCGCTCGACACCCTCGATCCCGACAAGTTCCACGCGATCACCCGCTGGGGCGATCTCGGCAAGGTGATGGAAGGCATCGCCGCCGCTCAGCGCGCCGGCATCCGGGTCAAGCTCAATGCCGTCGCGCTCAAGGACTTCAACGAGCACGAAATCCCGGACCTCCTGCGCTACGCCCATGCCAACGACATGGACCTCACCCTGATCGAGACCATGCCGATGGGCGAAACGGACGAAGACCGCACGGACCAGTACCTGCCGCTTTCGACCGTGCGCGAGCGCCTGTCGCAGAACTTCACCATGACCGATATTCCGCTCTCGACCGGCGGCCCTGCGCGCTACGTCGATGTGGCGGAAACCGGCGGACGCCTGGGCTTCATCACACCGCTGACCCATAATTTCTGCGAAAGCTGCAACCGGGTGCGCGTGACCTGCACCGGCACGCTCTACATGTGTCTCGGCCAGAATGACGCCGCCGATCTCCGCATGGCCTTGCGGGCCTCACCGGATGGTGCCTTCCTTTCGACCGCCATCGATGAGGCCATCGGCCGCAAGCCCAAGGGGCACGACTTCATCATCGACCGCGACCACCGCCGGCCGGCCGTCGCCCGCCACATGAGCGTCACCGGCGGCTGAGCACTTTGGAATTCAGCATCCTGGCGCCGGTTTCGCTCCTGCCCTCAGGCGCTCCGCCGCATCGCTATGTCCTCATGGCGTCGCTCGTTTGCACCGAGCAGATGCTGGCTGGCGAGGTCGCGGGTCTTGAACTGGTCGATCTTCGCCATCAGCACTTCGACGCGATGGCGCAGGCCTTGGATTTCGGCGTTGTTCTCTTCCACCATCGCCGCGTTGCGCTGGGTGATGAGTTCCACGTCCTTGACGGCCTTGGTCACTTCGCTGATGCCGGTCGACTGTTCGCGGGTGGCGGACGATATGCCTTCGACCAGAGTCTGTACTTCCTCGACCTGATCGATGATTGCCTGCAGCGCCTCGCCCGTCTGTTCGACCAGCGAGACACCCGACTTTACCTGCCCGGAACTGACCGAAATCAGCCCCTTGATTTCCTTGGCGGCGCTTGCGCAACGCTGGGCAAGTTCCCGAACCTCCTGGGCGACCACGGCAAAGCCGCGTCCCGCCTCGCCTGCCCTTGCAGCCTCGACGCCGGCATTGAGCGCAAGCAGGTTGGTCTGGAAGGCGATTTCGTCGATGACGCCGATGATCGTCGAGATCTTTTCCGACGAACGGCTGATTTCGGCCATGGCTTCCACGGCATGGGTGACGACCACTCCCGACTGGCGGGCATGGTCGCGCGCCAGATGGACCGACTGCGCGGTACGACCAGCACCGTCCGCCGTCGAGCGCACCACATCGCTGAGATGTGCCAGAGCCCGTGCGCTTTCTTCAAGCGCCGCCGCCTGCTGTTCTGTACGACGGGCGAGATCGTCCGCCGAAACTGCAAGATTGCCGGTGCCGGCGTCGATATCGACGCTGGTGGAGCGGACATCCGCAAGGGTTGCCCGCAACGCCTCGACGGCATGGTTGTAGGTCTCGGCCATGGCGACGAAATCACCCGGCAGGTTGTCGCGCATGGTAACCTCGAGGTTACCAGCCGCCAGCGCCTCCAGCACTTCCGAAAGGGCATCGAGCGCCGACCGCTGCTCGGCTTCGATCTGTTCGCGCTCGCGGGCACGCTGCTCGGCTTCCTTCGCGGACATCGTTCTGGCGCTTGCAGCCTCATCCTCGAGTCTGCGGTTTTCGACTGCCGCATCGCGGAAGACCGTGACGGAACGCACCATATCGCCGATTTCGTCGCCACGATTGCGACCCTCGATCGGCACCGCGAGATCGCCGCCTGCAAGCCGCGTCATGACCTCGGTGATGCGCTTCAGCGGCGCGCGCAGCGTCTCGATCAACATAAGGCCGCCGACGATCGCAAGCAGCGTACCGACGACCATGGCGATGACGGAAATCGAGGCGGACCGTTCGCTGTCTTCCTTGCCGATCTCCTGCGCATGGCTGACGAAATCGCGCAGTGAGGACATAGCCTTTGAAACGTGCTCGGATGCGGTCGCCCGCTCCTTCCGCCAGGTTTCGTCGAGAGCCAGAAGCGATGCGGACTGGCTTTCGATCGCAGCCACATGCGGCTCGATCTTCTTGGCGAAGTCGCGCAGCGCACTGTTCTTCGCACCAAGCGCGGAAATCTGCTTGCCCGCGCCGGAGAGAGCCTTCAGGTCTGAAAGAACCTGCTGCCGGGAGGCATCGTCGACCACGGCACGCATCCGCTCCGAATGCAGGCGCAGGGCATCGATACCGATCGCGGCGGTATCGACCAGTTCCATGAGTTCCTTCTGATCAGCAACAAGCTTGTCGAGACCGACGAAACGGTCGGAAGCGACATCGGTATTCTTGGCGGCCTGCAGGGTGAGCTTCTGCTCGATGCCGACCAATTCCGAAAGCTGTCGGCCAAGCGCCTGGGCCTTGGCGTCATCGCTGTCATTGCCGGCAAGGATAGCATCGAGCCTGGACACGGCACCGGCCACCTCGGCAATCGTCGGCTTGCTCTTCGGCGAAGTGATGGATTCGGCGCGTGCCAGTTCCTTGGCGATGGCGCCCATGTAGAGGCGCGCCTCATCCAGCTGCTCGGTCGGAGTGAACGCCATCTGCACGCCGGCGCGCATCTTGCCGAGCTTGTCGACCAGCCCCTTGAAAGCCGAGCTGTCGAACAGCAGTTCCTTGGCGAACTGTTCCTTCTCGGTGAATTCCTTGCGGACGAATTCGACCTGCTTCTTGATCTGACCGCCTTCGGTCTCGATGGCGGCGAGGCTCGCCTCGATCGAAGCGTCGAGATTATCCCGTTCGGTCTTGTTCGCCCACATCGCGTCGAGTTGTACGCGCATCTTGTCGGCGAGCGCCCTGAGATCGCCGAGTTCCGCCTTGGCTGCCTGCTCGGCCAGCACACCGTCGAGAACGCCGAGACCGCTTTCTTCCGCGGAAATCGCCGCGATCAGCGCCGAACGGCTCTCTTCGGACGGATCGATCGTGAATTCCTGCAGCGCCGCCTGCACCTTCTCGAGATCGCTGATATTGCCGATCGTCGCGCGGGTCACCGTCATGTGGCCGTTGAGCATGGTTGCCGTGTGGTAACCGAGCAGTCCAACCCCGGCCATCAGGATAACAAGCGGCACGACGAAGAGAAGAACCTTCGTGACGATGCGGCGGCTTTGCAACAGGCGGTCAATGAAACTCATGCGATCCTCGAAAAAGAATTCTGTCAAATCTTCTGGCGTATCATGATCTATGCCCGGCGAGGCGGGCCGAATCCGCAACAGGCGGGGATTGCGAAACTGTCCCGCCACAAACTTGAACAATCGTTAAGCTCGCCTCCGCTTTCTTAAGTATCGACGCGTTTTTAGCGCTTCGGAGAGTTTTCCTGTGTGGAAAACCGGGTATCCGCCACAACCGACTTCGGATAGAAGGGGCCTCCAGCTTCTCAGGATTCTTCAATGGCTCTGTCCAGCAATACTAAGGGCGCCCTGCTGATGGCGGCCTCCATGGCCGGCTTCACCATCAACGACGCACTGACCAAGGCGGTAACGCCCTATATGAATGTCGGGCAGATCATGCTCCTGCGCGGTGTCATGACGACGATGCTGGTCTATCTGATCGCCCGCCGGATGGGAGCGCTTGTCCATATCCGCTCGCTCATCCAACCGCTGGTGCTGCTGCGCATCCTTTGCGAAACGCTTTCGACCATCGCCTATCTCAGCGCCCTGAGGCAGATGCCGCTCGCCAATGCATCCTCAATCCTGCAATCGCTGCCGCTCGCTGTGACGCTCGGGGCCGCGCTGTTTCTCCGTGAACCGGTTGGCTGGCGGCGATGGACGGCGATCATCGTCGGCTTCATTGGCGTGCTCATCATCATCCGCCCCGGCCCGGAAGGTTTCACCCATGCCTCAATCTACGTGGTGTTGAGCGTATTCTTCGCGGCGTCCCGCGACCTGGTGACAAAGAAGATCGACACGGCCATCCCCTCACTCAGCGTGACGCTTTCCACCGCAGTTGGCATCACCCTGACCGGCGCAGTGCTTGTCGTGCCGTTTGGCGGCTGGCAGCCGGTCAGCGGGACCAATTTTGCGACGCTGGCGCTCGCCTCCGTCCTGCTCTTTGTCGGCTATCAATCCATCATCATGGCAATGCGCACCGGCGAAATCTCATTCATCGCTCCCTTCCGCTACATGAGCCTGCTCTGGGCGGTCGTGCTTGGAATGGTCCTCTTCGGCGAAGTTCCCGACGCCTGGATGATGACCGGCGCAGCTATCGTCATCGGCTCCGGCCTCTACACCTTCTATCGCGAGAACAAGCGCAAGATCAGAAACCCGGTCGGACAGCAGTCCCAGCCGGGATCCCCCCTGTAAAGGCAAAGAGGCCATGAGCGAGCCGCAGACAGCACAGTCTTTCCCGGCGCTGATCCTTGCTGGCGGCCTTTCGCGGCGGATGGGTCGGGACAAGACGGTGGTCAACCTCGCCGGAAAGCCGATGATCGCCCATGTCGTCGACCGCTTGAGACCGCAGGTGTCAAGCCTCGCCGTCAATGCCCCGCCGGGCGCTCTTCCCGAAATAGGCATCCCTGTGCTGCCGGACACCGTTCCCGGCCACGCCGGCCCCCTCGCAGGCGTTCTGGCCGGGTTGATCCATGCGCGGGAAAGCATGCCAGAGGCATCCCATCTGCTGACTGTCCCCGCCGACACACCTTTCCTGCCAGTGGACCTGACCGCGAAAATGACGGCCAACATCGAGCCGGGGCGGATCGTCGTTGCGACCTCGCTCGGCCGCATCCATCCGGTCGTCGCTCTCTGGCCCATTTCGCTGGCGGATGATCTTGAAGAATGGCTGGGCGACCCGGATAACCGCAAGCTTCAGTCCTTCATTACCGGCTATCCCTCCGTGACCGTCGATTTCCCGCCGGTCGAAACCGCATCAGGCCCTCTCGACCCGTTCTTCAACGTCAACACGCCTGATGACCTCGCCCGCGCCGAACAAATCCTGAAGGAACGCCGCCCATGACAGAGGAAAAGCCGACAGGCGGACCACGCATCTTCGGAATTTCCGGCTGGAAGAATTCGGGCAAGACGGGACTGGCTGTGCGCCTGGTCGAGGAATTCACCCGGCGCGGCTACCATATCTCGACCATCAAGCATGCCCATCATGATTTCGACATCGACAAGGTCGGCGCCGACAGCTACCGCCACCGTCAGGCCGGAGCCCACGAGGTGGCGATCGTGTCGGGAACCCGCTACGCCATCATGCACGAACTGCGCGGCGCACCCGAACCGTCATTCGACGAGATCGTCACCCGCATCGCCCCCTGCGACCTGATCCTCATCGAGGGCTACAAGCGGGAAGCAGTTCCGAAGATCGAAGCCCGACGACTGGAAGCGGCAAAGCGCGAGCCGCTCGCGCCGTCCGATCCGCACATCGTCGCCATCGCCGCCGACCATCCTGTGGACGATACAACCCTCCCCGTCTTCGATCTCGACGACACAAATGCGATCGCCGATTTCATCGCCGGCATCACGGGCCTGCCGCCCAGGCAATAACCTTTGTCAGCACCCAGGGTCCCCAAATGAAAAGGCCGCCGGATCGTCTCCGGCGGCCTTTCTTTTCAATCGATCCACCGTTTAGCGGTTGGCGACGCCTGCGGGGCGAACCAGCGGCGTTACGCGACGGATGGTCACGCGGCGGTTCTGCTGTTCGGCAACCTGCGTGCGGATCTTCAGGTAGCGTTCACCGTAGCCCTGGGTCGACATGTTTTCCGGCGGGATGCCGTAAACCTCGGTCAGGAGGTTCGCTACGGTCTCGGCGCGCTGGTCCGAAAGCACGAGGTTCGAACGGTCAGAGCCCACGGCGTCGGTGTGCCCCTCGATGAGGAAGACCTCGCCCGGGTCCTTTTGGAGAACCTTCTGCATCGCATCGGCCACCTTGCGCAGCGTCTTCGCCTGGGCGAGCGGCACTTCCGCCGACCCTGAGGGGAAGGTGATCGTATCGAGGTCGATACGACGCACCTTGTCACGCAGACGGGCCGACGACTTCACTTCGTCCAGCGAGTAGACACGCTCGACGCGCTCGACTGGCGGACGGGCGAGGAAATCGTAGTAATCGCGATCCGGCGCGTTCGACATCGTGACGATATAGTCGTTGACGGGAACGGTCAGGCGCATCGGCGGCAGATCATAACCGACATCCACATAAACACGCGGATGTTCGCTGTCGGCTTCGGGCGAGTAGACCAGCACATATTCCTCGCCATCCGGCGTGAAGCGCGAACGCAGGATGATGTCGCCGTAACGGTTATAGATCGTGACCAGACGCGAGCCGTCGCCACGTTCGATCGTCTCGCGGGAGCGACCACGCGACAGCTGCTCGTAATAGGTCTCCTGAGCATCATAACGCAGGCGCGGACGGTCGTCGCCACGAACGACGACCTGATTGCCGACGTTGATGACGGTGCGGTTGTCGATCTGCTCGATAACCTTGACCTGATTGACCACGTTGTTCTGAACGTTGTTCGTGACGTGATTGTTGTTGGTCGTATTATTGGTCGTGTTGTTCGTCACGTTGGTCACATTGGTGACGTTCGTGATGTTGTTGACCACGGTCGTCGGGACCTGGAAAGTCGGGGCGGCATTAAGCTGCTTGCCCTTTTCCTCGGCGGCGGCCTCGATCACCTTCGCCTCGAACTTCGGAGCGTCGGCCTGTGCGGCGGCATCGCTTTCCGGCGGAGCAGCAACTGGAGTTTCCTCGCGGGCCTGGGTGCGGACATCGCGAACATCGGCCTGGCCGCTGTTGTCCGCATCCTTGTCGCTATCGAGCACGGCGGCACCGTTATCGACCGGAAGAACCACGGTTTCGGCGGTCTTCGCCGGATCCTCGGCGATCTGCTGCTTCTGTTCTTCGGTCCGGGTATCAACGACTTCAGGAACCACGACCTCGGCAGGCGGCTCCACAGCTGGAACAACGACCTGCTCGCCAACGGCCTGTCCATCCTGCACCGGTTCGCCGGCAGGCTGACCAGCGGACTGATCGGTCTGCGGCTGCGCGGGCGCTTCACCCTGCGTCGTATCCTGCTTGGGCTGCTCGGTCTGCGGCTGTTCCGCGGGAGCCTGTTCCGCCGGGGCGGCTGTCTGTGCCGGCGGGCATGCGTCAGCCGAAGCAGCCTGCGAACCATCGGTGCAGGTAACGGCCTCGGCAGCAGCAGGCTGCTGGGCCTGCTGTTCGGCGGCTTTCTGAGCGTCTTCGGCTGCCTTCTGCTCGGCCGCCTTTTGAGCTTCTTCGGCGGCCTGCTGCTCGGCAGCCTTCTGGGCTTCTTCGGCGGCCTGCTGCTCGGCAGCCTTCTGGGCTTCTTCGGCGGCCTGCTGCTCGGCAGCCTTCTGGGCTTCTTCGGCGGCCTGCTGCTCGGCAGCCTTCTGGGCTTCCTCAGCGGCCTGCTGTTCAGCGGCCTTCTGGGCTTCTTCGGCTGCCTGCTGTTCAGCGGCCTTCTGGGCTTCCTCGGCGGCCTGCTGTTCGGCGGCCTTCTGGGCTTCTTCGGCAGCCTGTTGCTCGGCAGCCTTTTGGGCTTCTTCGGCGGCCTGCTGCTCGGCAGCCTTCTGGGCTTCTTCGGCAGCCTGCTGTTCAGCGGCCTTCTGGGCTTCTTCGGCGGCTTGCTGTTCGGCGGCGCGCTGTGCTTCTTCGGCGGCCTGCTGCTCGGCCGCGCGCTGCGCTTCCTCTGCTGCCTTCTGCTCGGCCGCGCGCTGGGCGTCGATAGCATCGCAGGCGGACTGATCGGCAGCCTGGCTGCCGTCGCTGCAGGTCACGGCAGCCTGGGCAACGAGAACACCGGATTGTTCGATTGCCGAACGGGCGGCTTGATCCGCAGCGCGGGAAACGGCCGAAGCCGATACCGGCTCCACCATGACCGCGGCCGACAGGACCGGCAACGCGACCGTCGCGAACAGTTTAGATCTCAACTTCATATCACCTTCCTTACGAAGCGTGTCTCCACGCGGGTCTGGGAGAAGCATTGTCGAAACGGCAATTTTGTGTCGGTGCCGTTCTCCCCCGCTCCCGATCGGACAGAACCTAATTTTCGGCAAATTAACCTTGGCTGAACGAAAAAGTTCGCGCGTTACACTTCAGGTTTCTCGTTCAGCCGCTGATTCCCTGAGACTGTAACAAAAGGGCTTGCTCATGCAATTTTTGCGACAGTTACGTGTTTACTGTTGATTTTCGGGAGAAAAGGGTAGGAATATCGCCTCAGGTTCGGCATTCGGAATGCCGTACTTTCCGGTTCAGCGCGGGCATCACAACCGCGCGGACAACCAACAGAGAGGATCTTCATGCGTATCGCCACCCGTTTTCTTGCTGCTGCCTCGATCGCCGCGCTGTCGCTTTTTGCCGGCTCCGCAATGGCTGAAGACAAGCTGATCATCGGAACCGAAGGCGCCTACCCGCCCTTCAACAACCTCGAATCGGACGGCTCGCTCGTTGGCTTCGACATCGACATTGCCAAGGCGCTCTGCGATGAGATGAAAGTCACCTGTGAATTCGTGACCCAGGACTGGGACGGCATCATCCCGGCGCTTCAGGCCAAGAAGTTCGACGCGATCATCGCCTCGATGTCGATCACGCCGGAACGCCTCGAGAAGGTCGACTTCTCCAAGAAGTACTACAACACCCCGCCGGCGATCGCCGTGCCGAAGGATTCCCCGATCACCAAGGTCGAGGAACTGAAGGGCAAGGTACTCGGCGCGCAGTCCTCGACCACCCACTCGAATTACGCTGAAAAGCACATGCCCGATTCCGAGCTGAAGCTTTATCCGACGGCCGACGAATACAAGCTCGATCTCTCGGGCGGTCGTGTCGACGCCGTCATCGACGATATCGTCGTGCTTTCGGAATGGGTGAAGTCCGACGCCGGCTCCTGCTGCAAGATCCTCACCCCGCTGCCGATCGACCCCGAGATCAACGGCGCCGGCGCAGGCATTGCTGTCCGCAAGGGCGAAACCGCGCTTGCCGACAAGTTCACGACCGCGATCGCAGCCATTCGCGCAAACGGCAAGTATAAGGAAATCAACGCCAAGTACTTCGATTTCGACGTTTACGGCGATTGATCCCCTGAAAAACTGAAGTCATGGATGGCGGAAGACGCGTTCTTCCGCCATTCTCATATCCGGATAAACCGGAAAAATAAGACGCGGTACAAACCGCCAAGGGGAATTTTGGCATGAGCGGAGTGTTTTCCGCCCTCGGATCATTGTGGTCCTGGACTCAATATGCGTTCGATCCGTTCTGCGGACCGGTTGGGATATATTCCCTCTTCGGTGGATCATCGCTGGTTTCCTGCGGTATCGCAGGTTGGGGCGATGAGATCGCCTTCGGCGTCAAGGTAACGGTCACGCTGGCGCTGGCCACCCTGCCCTTCGGCCTGCTGATCGGCTTTCTGGTGGCTCTGGCCATGCAGTCGCAGGACAGGGCGCTGCGGCTGGCGGGCGGCATCTACACCACGATCTTCCGCGGCCTGCCCGAACTGCTGACGCTCTTCATCATCTATTACGGCGTCCAGATGGTGATTCAGGGACTGCTGGCATGGATAGGTTACGACGAACGCGTCGAGATCAACGCCTTCGTCGCCGGCATGATCGCGCTTTCCGTCGTGTTTTCGTCCTACTGCTCCGAGGTCCTGCTCTCGGCATTCCGCGCCATTCCCAATGGGCAGTATGAGGCGGGCGATGCCGTTGGCCTGCGGCGCGTCACCACCATGCGCCTCGTGATCCTGCCCCAGCTCATTCGCATCGCCTTGCCTGGCCTCGGCAATCTCTGGATGAACCTCCTCAAGGACACGGCCCTCGTCTCCGTCATCGGCCTGACCGACATCCTCCGCCAGACGGGCGTCGCCGCCAAGGTGACCAAGGAACCTTTCGTGTTCTACGTACTCGCCTGCGCGCTCTATCTCGTTCTGGCCATGCTGTCGTCGATCGTCATCAGCGCAATCGACCGCTCGACCAGACGTTCGGAGGCAGCCCGATGAGCCATGTCAGCGAACTCATCCCGCCGCGCCCCGCGCCTCCGCAGGTATCGCGCCGCGTCACGAAGAGCCATATCATCGGCGTCGCGGGACTGGCCATCTGGCTTCTGCTCGCAGCCGGGCTTGTTTACATGATGATCTCCAACTGGGACACGGACAAGTTCGTCAAATACGGACCGCGTTATCTGTCCGGCCTTCTCACGACTGTTATCCTCGTGGTCGTCTCGGTCCTGCTGGGAGCAATCCTATCGGCACCGATCGCCTATGCCCGCATGTCGAAAAACCGGGTGCTGAACTCTGTTTCCTACGCCTATGTCTACCTTTTCCGCGGCACGCCGCTGCTCGCCCAGATCTATCTGATCTACTACGGCGTCGGATCGTTCCGGACAGGAATCGAGTCCGTCGGCCTCTGGTGGTTCTTCCGCGAAGCGTGGAACTGCGCGCTTCTGTCCATGACGCTCAATACCGCCGCCTATCAGGCCGAGATCCTGCGCGGCGCGATCCAGAGCGTGCCGCGCGGACAGACGGAAGGCGCGAAATCACTCGGTCTTCCGCCCTCGGTGACGTTCTGGAAGATCATCCTGCCGCAGGCGCTGATCGTCGCGCTTCGCCCCTATGGCAACGAGATCATCCTGATGATCAAGGGATCGGCCGTCGTCGCGGTCGTCACCGTTCTCGACCTGATGGGACAGACCCGCTACACCTTCTCGCGCACCTTCGACTATCAGGCTTACCTCTGGGCGGCAGTATTCTACCTGTCGATTGTTGAAGCCATGCGTCACGCATGGGGATGGATGGAAGCCCGCCTGACGCGGCACCTGAAACGCTGAACCGCCTTTTCCGCTCGGAAACATCGTTGGCAGCACTCTTCCATCGAGGCTGCCAACACTCTGTTTTAAATGGAAAAAATCCGATCATGACAGTTTTGTTAAGCCTCGATTAAGGCTGATAGTCTTATTGTTTTGTTAACCGTGTTTCACGGCACGGCCACCGGCCTCGCCGAAGCGGAAAACCGCCGGCCCCGGTTCCTTCAAAGTGGGAACAAAACGAGGTTGCGATGAACCAGGACATGGAACTTATGCTCAAGGGCTACGGCCTGACGACTGCCCAGATACTCTATCGCCTTCCCGACCACCCGACATTCCTCCAGACCTACATCTGGCAGCATTACGATCTGGCGCCGGATTTTCCGGAGATGCGGACATTCCTGCAATTCTGGCAGGAGAAGCTGGACGGCCCGCTGCATTCGGTCCGCTACGTGCACAAGAAGATGATCGCGGCAAACGAATGGCGCGCCCTGAAAGGCGAGTTCATCCTGCACTGACGGCAGTAGAAATACCGCGCTGATTGCAAATGACGGCCCGAACGGCTAGAGGCAGTCGAAAATGGCTGCCGGCTGGCGGTGGTCGGATGCAGCGGAGCGGTATGCAATGGCCAAGATTGACGAAGAAGCCCTGGCGGAAGCGTATAACCGTGCGCTCGCGCTCGAAAAGGCCGGCGACATCGACGCAGCCGTAAAAGCCTATGAGGAAGTTCTGGCGATCGATCCGGAAGACCATGGCGGCGCCTCGGTTCGTATCGCATCGCTCGGACGCGGCGACGCGCCGCCCAAGGCGCCGGATGCCTATGTCGAAACCCTGTTCGACCAACATGCGGAAGCCTTCGAGGATATTCTTGTCGAGCAGCTCGGCTATGCCGTGCCGGTGCTTGTTCGCCAGCGGCTGCAGGAGCTCGGCCTCGGCCCCTTCAAGCGCATGCTGGACCTCGGCTGCGGAACCGGCCTGACGGGCGGAACCCTGCGGGACATGGCGGAAGACATTACCGGTCTCGACATCTCCGAAAACATGGTCGAAATCGCCCATGAAAAGGATCTCTACGAGACCCTCTACGTCGCCGAGGTCGAGGATTTCCTTGAAGATAACGACGACGAGCCCTTCGACCTGGTCACCGCGACCGACGTCCTGCCCTATCTTGGTGCCCTGGAGCCGCTGTTCTTCGGTACGGCTGAAAACATGGTCGAGGGCGGCATCTTCGTCTTCTCCTCCGAGACACTGCCCGAGAACGTCATGGCCGGCCGCCCCTATATGGTCGGCCCGCACCAGCGCTTCGCCCATGCGGAAACCTATGTCCGCGAACGGCTCACTGCCACCGGCTTCGAACTGGTGGAAATCTCCGAGATCAACGTGCGCATGCAAGACGGCCATCCGACACCCGGACATCTGGTGATCGCACGCCTGCGCGGCTGACATTCTTCGTACCGACTTTCTCCTCCTCTACGACGGGAGCGTGATCGACCCAGTATTCGTCCGGATACTCATGGCACCGCGAGCGGCTGATACCGGATGACTGGCCAGACGGTTGGAACGTCAAGATACGAATGAGTTCGAGATAAATTTCGATGATGGTGGGCATGGCATTTTCTCCTTTGCCCGCCATCTCAACCCACTTGCGCCCTCTTCTCAAACGAGCTTATCGTGCACCTCAATTGACTTGAGGTTATGGATGAAGCGTGGTCGCCTGCCCCTGACGGCATTGAGAAGCTTCGAGGCGGCGGGCCGTCTCGGAAGCTTCACCGCGGCCTCTCTGGAACTTTATGTCTCGCAGGCCGCCATCAGCCGGCAGGTCCGCGAACTGGAGACGATCCTCGAAAAACCGCTCTTCGAACGCGGTCATCGGCGGGTGACACTCACACTGTCAGGCCGCCAGCTGCTGGAAAGCCTGACGACGGCCTTCGACAGCATTGCTATCACGCTGGACGAGATCGCTGGAGAGCCACGGCGGCATGCACTGGTGATCAGCAGCGAGCCGGGCTTTGCCTCAAGCTGGCTCGCGCCGAACCTTCGCCGCTTCAACGCCGCCTATCCCGATATCGACCTCACTGTGGACTCCGATCAGCGCCTGATCGATTTCAGGAACAGCGGAGCCGAAATCGCCATCAGGCACAGCATCGACCGTGACGCATGGCCGCGCACCGAAGCGCGCAGATTGATCGACGTCATGCTGGTCGCCGTTGCGGCCCCGGGCCTTCTCTCGTCCGGCCCGCCCATCTTGACGGCCAGGGACATCCTCGGCCGTCCGATACTTCACGAAGAAAACCGCGACAACTGGCAGAACTGGCTTTCTGGGGTGGGCGTCCGCACCAAGGTGCCGGCCGGTCCCGTTTATACCGACAGCGCGCTGGTGCTTCAGGGTGCCTTGCGCGGGGATGGCATCGCGCTGGTGGACCGCCTTCATGCGGAAGAAGCAATGCAGAACGGATCGTTGGTGCAGCTGTTCGACCACGCCCTGCCCTTCGGCGCCTTCTGGATCGTCGCCCGCGATTTCGATCACCTTTCGAAACCCGCCACTGCCTTCGTCGACTGGCTCGAAACATCGATTCGACAGCAGGTCGCCGATTAGAGCGCCGTGCGTCCATTTGGACGCACAAGGGACGCTCCAACATCTTGAATCCACGCATCGAGCTTTCCGAAAATCGATTCCGATTTTCGGGCCGATGCGCTAGTTGCGTGTGAGAAACGATCAGCCCGCAGTCGCTGGTTAATATCGGCTCACCACAGGCAGCGGACACGCAATCCGCTCGCAATTTCCCGGCCTGTCAGACCCAAAAGCCTTTCCCGCGTGCCATTCTTCCGTTAATCGAAAGGCACAAGCTTAGGAGAACAGCATGGCAAAAGTGGCATTTATCGGTTTGGGCGTCATGGGATACCCGATGGCGGGACATCTTAAGACCAAGGGCGGCCACGAGGTAACGGTCTATAACCGTACCGCCGCAAAGGCCGAGAAATGGGCCGCCGAATTCGGCGGCCGCGCCGCACCGACGCCGGCCGCAGCAGCAGCCGATGCCGATTTCGTCTTCACCTGCGTCGGCAATGACGACGACCTGCGTTCGGTAACGATCGGCGAGAACGGCGTGCTTTCCGGCATGAAGGCCGGCGCCATCCTGATCGACAACACCACGGCCTCGGCCGAAGTGGCGCGCGAACTTCATGCTGCCGCGAGCGCCAAGGGCTGCAACTTCATCGATGCCCCGGTCTCGGGCGGACAGGCTGGTGCAGAAAACGGCGTACTCACGGTCATGTGCGGCGGCGACGAAGTCACCTTCGAAAAGGTCAGGCCGGTCATCGACGCCTATGCCCGCATGGTCGGCCTGATGGGCCCGGTCGGCGCCGGCCAACTCACCAAGATGATCAACCAGATCTGCATCGCAGGTGTCGTTCAGGGCCTCGCCGAGGGGATTCACTTTGGCAAGAAAGCCGGCCTGGACATTGAAAAGGTTGTGGAAGTCATCTCCAAGGGCGCTGCCGGCTCCTGGCAGATGGAGAACCGCCACAAGACCATGAACGAGGGCAAGTACGAGTTCGGCTTCGCCGTCGACTGGATGCGCAAGGACCTCGACATCGTCCTCACCGAGGCACGCCGCAACGGCGCGAACCTTCCGGTCACTGCACTGGTCGACCAGTTCTACGGCGAGGTTCAGCAGAAGCTCGGCGGCAATCGCTGGGATACCTCCTCGCTTCTCGCCCGGCTCGAAAAATGACGCTCCCGCGCGCTGCCACGACATCGGAAATCGTTGCGCATCTTCAAACGCTGCGCAGCGATAGCAATGTCGAGGGCATGTCGCGCTTCGGGATTGCAACGGAAACCGCGCTCGGCATCTCCAATCCCGACCTGCAAAAATTGGCGAAATCGATCGGGCGCGACCACGGCCGCGCCCTTGAACTCTGGAAGACGGGCCTGCGTGAGGCACGCATGCTGGCAATCTACACCGCCGATCCCAAGGTCATGACCAAGGCCGAGGTGGAGGATTGGGCCGCGGACTTTGCCTCCTGGGAAATCGTCGATGCAGCAGCCGATCTCCTGACGGAAACCCCTTACTGGCGCGAACTCATCAAGCAATTCGCCGAAGACGACCGGGAATTCGTGCGCCGTACCGCCTTTTCCATGATCGCCGGGGCGACGGTTCACAACAGAAGCGAGCCGAATGAGGCCGTGATAGCCTACCTGCCGCTGATCGAACGTCATGCAGGCGATGAGCGCAATTTCGTGAAGAAAGCCGTGAACTGGGCTCTGCGCAATATCGGCAAGCGCAATCGGAGCTGCCACGGTCCCGCATTGGTGCTGGCGGAAAAGCTGGCCGCCAGCGATGACAGGACTGCGCGATGGATCGGTAAGGATGCGCTTCGCGAACTGTCCAGCGACAAGATCCTCGCGAAGCTCAAGCCCTGAAGGGCGCCTAAGCGCGACCTCTCAGTCTTCCGAGGACTTCTGGTTGTCGATCAGCATGTAGTCGAGCGGCAGTTCCGTCGTGTACTTGATCTGCTCCATGGCGAAGGCAGAGGACACGTCACGGATCTCGATCTTGGCGATGAGCCGCTTGTAGAAGGCATCATAGGCGGCGATATCCGGCACGACGACGCGCAGGAGATAATCGACATCGCCGCTCATGCGATAGAATTCAACCACTTCGGGGAATTCCGCGACCACTTCGGAAAAACGCTTCAGCCATTCTATCGAGTGGCTCGAAGTGCGCACCGACACGAAAACGGTGACCTTCGTGTTGACCTTTGCAGGATCGAGCAGAGCGACGCGGCGACGGATGACACCATCTTCCTCCATCTTCTGGATACGGCGCCAGCAGGGGGTCGTCGACAGGCCGACCTTCTTGGCGAGATCGGCGACGGCCAGTGTGGAGTCTTCCTGAAGGATACGGAGAATTTTTCTGTCGAGTCGATCCATGCTCTCACCTTTCGAATATTATTCTCCATATAAAGGAAAAATCCTTAAAGCAAAGAAAATTGTTTCAGGTTGCAAGCCTATCCACTTCCCGACGCAGGACGGGCAGGACGTCCGCCTCAAACCACGGATTACGCTTCAGCCAGGCGGTGTTGCGCCAACTCGGATGCGGCAGGGGCAGAACTTTCGGCCCTTCCGTATTGGCGAGCAGAAAGTCGCGCCAATGCTCGACCGTTTCCGTCATCGTCTTGCGCCGCCTGCTGCCGAGATGCCAGGTCTGGGCATACTGGCCGATCGCCAAAACCAGCTCGACCTGCGGCATTGCCGCGATCACCGTCGACCGCCACTGCGGCGCACATTCACGCCTGGGCGGCAGGTCATGCCCCTCGGCATCATAACCTGGAAAACAGAACCCCATAGGCACGATCGCAAAACGGGACCGGTCATAAAACACGTCACGGCCAACATTCAGCCATTGCCGCAACCGGTCGCCCGAAGCGTCGTTGAACGGAATGCCGCTCTGGTGAACCTTCATTCCGGGCGCCTGACCGGCAATCAGGATTCGCGCCGTCGCGGAGAGATAGGCGACCGGTCTCGGCTCATGAGGCAGTCGTTTAGCCTCCCCGCCCGCCGGACAGTCACGACAGATCCGACAGCTCGCTATGGCATGCTGCAGTTCTTCAGGCGTGGCCATAGAAAGACCTGCTCGTTGGAAAAATTTGTGAAGGCTTTGTACCGGGACTCGTGACCATGCCTCAGTTGACACCGAGCCACTGACGGAGAAAAGCGAAAAAGTCGACAGCTGGTTCAGGCTCCTCCGCCCGGTGGATGCGCCGCCACTCCTGAGGCCGGGTGAACGGCCCTCCCCAGACCCCAAGCCGCTCGCGCCGCGCCTTCGCCTCTTCGGCCTCGTAATCCCCATAGGCAACCGCCAGCCCCTCGCCGACCAGCATGGCCCCCACATCGCCATCCGCCGAGGTTCGGCAACGCGCGAGTTGACGCCGATAGCGATCCGTCTGACTGCCCCGACAGGTAAGGGCCTTCATCTCAGCGATTTCCGCAAGCCTCGTTCGCGAAGCGGCTCCGCAATCCCAGACAGCAGCTGCCTCCCCGCAGGACTGACCGGCCTCCGGCGCGTCGATACCCTCAAGCCGCAACCTGTCATGGCCGAGCGCAAGCGTATCTCCATCGACAACGAAAAAGCGTCCGGAAAATTCCGTTTCCTGCCGCCGCTCAAGCTTCGCCACGATCAGCAGGCCGAGCACCAGCATGCAGAAACCGACGACAAAATCCCGCAAAATACGCCATGAACGCTTCACATTTCGGCCCATTTCGAAAACGAAACCTTTTCGATCATGGCAAACAAAACCTTTTTCGACAGTATCTTCTTAAGAAATGACTATTAAGCTCGCGTCACCAAGGAGACATGAATTTCCGAAATATGAGTACAGGCGTATCGACATCGACGGACAAGAATATCGTCGACCTCTCGCGCAGCCATCGCAACAAGGCTGTCGCGAAGGCTGTTCGCACGACTCGTGAACGGTTGCAATCGAACGGCGGCATCCCCCAGTTCGAAAGCGAAATGCTCGGCATGCATGTTAGCGCCACACTGCAGGCCGCTGCGGTTATACCGATGATCGTCCTTATGGTCACCGGTATCGGCACCTATATAAGCCACCAGGCGAACCTGGTGATGTGGACACTGCTGACACTGGTCGTCCATGCGCTCAACATCGTCATCACCCGCCGGGCAGCATCGCAGTCCTTCTCGGTCGAAAACATCGTCAAATGGCGGCGGCGCCTGCTGGCGGGTCAGGCTGCAATGGGCGTCTGTTGGGCGCTTTTCTCGCTTCAGGCCTGTTCCGCCTGCGAAGGCGATGCCTTCATCTTCTACAAGGGCGCCGTGCTGCTGATCGTGCTGTCCATCACGGCAATGTCGAACATGCTGCTGAGACAGGCCGTGCTTTTCGGCTTCCTCCCGACTGTCGCAGCCCTCGTTTACAACGCCGCAGGCAGCCGCGATGTGCTGGACATCGGCCTGACGGCGATGTTCACAACCGCCCTCGTCTTCTTCATCTACATCACTGGCCGTCTCTACCAGACAAACGTCAAGCTGCTCTCCTTCCAGACAGAAAAGGACGACCTGATTGCTGAGCTGGAGGTCGCGAAGTCGCTTTCCGACGAGGCCCGCCGCCGCGCCGAAGAAGCCAACCTCGCAAAATCACGCTTCCTTGCGTCGATGTCCCATGAGTTGCGCACACCGCTGAACGCCATTCTCGGCTTTTCCGAGGTAATGGCGACGGAGGTTCTCGGCCCGCTGAACAACCCGCTCTACAAGGAATATTCGGGCGATATCCATCGCTCCGGCCAGCACCTGCTCGATCTCATCAACGAGATTCTCGACCTTTCGCGCATCGAGGCCGGCAAATACGACCTGAACGAGGAAACTGTCTCCCTGCTGGAGCTCGCGGAAGACTGCGTGGGCATGGTCCAGCTTCGCGCCAAGGCGAAGAACATCAGCATCGACGAGCAGTTCGAACCGAAACTGCCGAGTGTGTGGGCCGATGAAAAGGCCATTCGGCAGGTCATCCTCAACCTGCTGTCCAACGCCATAAAATTCACACCGCAGAACGGCGAAATCCGCGTCAAGGTCGGCTGGACGGCCGGCGGCGGACAGTACGTCTCGATCCGCGATAACGGTCCGGGTATTCCCGAGGAGGAAATCCCCGTCGTGCTCTCAGCCTTCGGTCAGGGCTCCATCGCCATCAAGAGCGCCGAACAGGGCACCGGCCTTGGTCTCCCCATCGTGCAGGCGATCCTCGCCAAGCACGGCGGTGAGTTCAAGCTGAAGTCAAAGCTGCGCGAAGGCACGGAAGTGATTGCGATCCTGCCGGCAAGACGCGTGCTCGAAAGCCTGCCTGCCGTCACCGAGGCCCATGCGGTCGAACCGCGCCGGCGCCATTTCGCCTGAACAATTCAGGCGATTCGGCATCGCTCAATCGATAAAAGCCCGGAAGATGACGACATAGGTTACGTAAAGCCCGTTTGCCACCAGCAGGCAGAAAACGGCAAATGAACCAAGGTCCTTGGCGTTGCGGCCAACGGTCGAAATCTCCGGAGAGATCCGGTCGACCAATTCCTCGATGGCCGTATTGAGCGCCTCGATCGAAAACAGGATAGCCATCAGCACGACGAAACCAAGGAATTCGACAAGGCTCGCGCCGACGATGGCAAACAGCACGAGACCGGCACCAAGCGCAAGCAACTCATGCCGGAAGGCGGATTCCTGTACCAGCCGTCGGAAACCCTGCATGGAATATTGGCCGGCAGCAAAGAGGTGCGCGACCCCCGTCTTTTTCTCGAAGGTCTCGCTGGCCGGCTCTTGGTTTTCGTCGTTACGCGTCATTCTTTGTTGGACACCCCGGCCGACGCGAAAGTCGCCATTCCCGAGTGGCAGGCCGCAGCAGCCTTGACGATACCGGCGGCAAGTGCCGCACCGGTGCCTTCGCCGAGCCGCATGCCGAGCGCCAGAAGCGGCGTCTTGCCAAGCTTCTCGATCGACTTCAGGTGACCGGGCTCGCCGGAAACATGACCGATCAGGCAATGGTCGAGCGCGGAAGGATTGGCAGCCTTCAGCAGAGCCGCAGCCGAGGTCGCGACGTAACCATCGATCAGGACTGGAATCTTCTGCATGCGGGCGGCAAGGATGGCGCCAGCCATGGCGGCGATCTCGCGACCACCAAGGCGGCGCATGATTTCCAGCGGATCATCAAGGTGGTCCTTGTGGAATTCGACAGCAGCGTTGACCGCCTCGATCTTGCGGCGAAGCACCTCGCCCTCGGAACCGGTTCCGGGGCCGACCCATTCCTCGGCGGTGCCGCCATAGAGCGCAAGATGGATGGCGGCTGCGATGGTCGTGTTGCCGATGCCCATCTCGCCGATGCACAGAAGGTCGGTGCCACCGGCAATCGCCTCCATGCCGAAAGCCATGGTGGCAGCGCAATCGCGCTCGGACAGCGCCGGCTCGCAGGTGATGTCGCCCGTCGGGTAGTCGAGCGCCAGATCAAAGATCTTCAACCCGAGGTCATAGGTGGCGCAGATCTGGTTGATCGCCGCACCACCGGCCGCGAAATTCTCCACCATCTGCTGGGTCACGGAGGACGGATAGGGCGTGATCCCGTGCTTCGTCACACCGTGGTTGCCGGCGAAGATCGCAACGAGCGGGCGATTGACCGCCGGCGAACGACCGGTCCAGGCGGCGAGCCACATGGCGATCTCCTCAAGGCGGCCGAGAGCGCCCGGCGGCTTGGTCAGCTGCCGGTCACGATCACGCGCGGCAACCAGCGCAGCCGTATCGGGGCCGGGCAATTCGCGCAGCAGGACACGGAAATCATCGAAAGGCAGGCCGGTCACGGTCATCGGCAGAGATCCTTGTGGTCTTCTCGGAAATCGGTTTTGCCTCTAATACTGACCCCGTCGACCCGCAACAACCGAAAAAGCGCTGTTTGCCGTCGTCTTTGACATGGAGCAAGCAGAGCCGATGATCTTCAGCGACTACCTGACCGATACAGCGCGGTCGATCGCCTTCCTGAGCAGGCTGCCGGTTCCCTCCCGATTCTTCGAAGGCCATGACGGAGCCTTGTCCCGCACGGTGCGTGCCTTTCCGCTAGCAGGAGTGCTGATCGCCCTGCCCCCGGCGCTGACGTTTGCCGCAGCGCTTGCCCTGCATGCGACGCCACTGCTTGCCGCATTCCTCTCCATCGCAGTCCTTCTCGTCGTCACCGGCGCCCTGCACGAAGACGGCCTTTCGGACGCAGCCGACGGCCTCGGCGGCGGACGTGACCGGGAACACGCGCTCGCCATCATGAAGGACAGCCGCATCGGCTCCTATGGCGCCGTGACCATCGTGGTGGCCATTGGCATGCGGGCCGCCGCCCTCGCCCAGATAGCCGGCGCCGCAACGCCGGTTGCCGCAGCGGCCTGCCTCCTCGGTGCAGCCGCGGCAAGCCGGGCGCTGATGGTCTGGCACTGGTCGGCGCTTCCGCCGGCCCGCACCGGCGGCGTCGCGGCATCCGCAGGCAAGCCGGAGCCGGGAGCACGGCACGTCGCACTGATGTCCGGACTGCTCATATCCCTCGCACTCCTCCTGCCCGCATCCTCGCTGTTTGCCACCATGATCGCGCTGCTGGCCGGTATCCTGCTGACTGCGGGCTTTACTGCTCATGTACGCCGAAAACTCGGAGGACATACGGGCGACACCATCGGCGCCAGCCAGCAGGTCGCGGAAATCGCCACCCTCGTTGCCCTTGCCATGACTGCCTAGAGGACCGATATAAAAAAGGGAACAAGGTATGCTCATGGAATCACCCTGCATTCTCGTCTGCTCTATCGACATGAAGACCGGCTATTGCTTCGGTTGCGGCCGCACGCGTGACGAAATCGCGGGATGGATTGGCTATACCGATCAGGAACGGCGCTCCATCATGGAGGGCTTGCCGGCCCGGCTCGAAACCGTCGAACGCAAGCCCCGGCGCGAAACCCGCCGCGCGCGGATGACGCGTGAACGCGAGAACGGTTGATGCGCCTCGTCATCGTCCTTGCCATACTTGCCTTCGGTCTTGTCGTACTCCTGCTGAATCAGGATAGCGGACGCAGCTTCGGAATGGCCAATGGCGACTTCGCCAGCTTCATCAGCCTGCTTCCCTTCGCGGTCATGCTTTCCGCCGGCATTCTGGCAAGCCGGCGTTCCCTCGGAGAAAGCGCTCGACAACTGATGCTGTGGGTACTCATCATACTGACGCTCGTCACCGGCTATCTTTATCGGGATGACCTCAGGTCTATGGGGTCGCGACTGACAGCGGGACTGATTCCCGGGCGGGCGGTGATCGCCACCGGTATCGACGGCCAGCCGGAGGTGATTCTTCACAAGACCCGCGGCGGCCATTTCGAAACGACTATCGACATCGATTCCGTGCCTGTGGACGTGATGATCGACACGGGAGCAAGCACCGTCGCCTTGCGTTACGAAGACGCCCAGCGCATCGGTGTCGACATGTCCGGCCTCGTCTTCAACCGGGCAATTATGACAGCCAATGGCCGCGCTCTGGCCGCACAGGTTCGCCTTCGTCAGGTGGCTCTCGGCCCCATCGTTCGAAGGGATGTGGAAGCTTCGGTCATGGAGAAAGGCCAGCTCGACCAGAGCCTGCTCGGCATGAGCTTCCTCTCGACACTCGCGTCCCTGCAGATGCGAACCGACGAATTGCGGCTGCGCGACTGAGCGCAGGCCGTGATGGCGTCAGTTTGGCGCCGTCGACTCAAGCAGCATGCTGTCGGAATAGACGCGATTTCGCCCGTAACGCTTGGCGAAATAAAGGAACTGGTCGGCGGCGTTCAGATAGTTGGAGAAATTCTCCAATCCCCCGACCTCTGCGATGCCTATGGATGCGGTAACGGAGATGTCGTTGTCATCCAGCGCCACCTTGAGATCCGCGATGTTCTGCCGGATCATCTCGCAGAACTCGCTGGCAGCAACGGAATCGAGACCGTTCAGCAGCAGGCCGAACTCCTCGCCGCCCAGTCGTGCCAGAAGATAATCCGTATCCTCGGTCAGCGCCTGCAGCCTGGTTGCCACGGCCTTGAGAACACGGTCACCGATTTCGTGGCCATAGGTGTCGTTGAGCTTTTTGAAATGGTCGATATCGAGCATGGCCATGCTGCACGGCAGCCCCTGCTCCAGGCAGCTCGCAACCTTGGCCGGCCCCTCATCGAAGAAATGCCGACGGTTTCTGAGGCCCGTCAGGTAGTCGCTGAAGGCGGCAAGCCGCAACTGCCGAAGCTGCGACAGCGTCTCGACATTATGGCCGATGCGGCATTGCAGTTCCTCGACCACGAAAGGCCGATAAACGAAATCATTGGCGCCGGCCTTGAGGAAGCTCGCCGACAGCAGGCGGTCGGCGGAAGACGAGATGCCAATAATCCTGAGACGGTCGGAACCATGGGCGCGTCGAATGCGCCGGGTCAGCTCATAACCGTCCATGTCAGGCATGTTGTAGTCGGTGATGACCAGCTCAATGCCGGGATGGGCCTCCAGCATGCCCATGGCCTCGCTGCCGGTCGAGGCCTCGAAAACCTGAAATTGCTGCAGGCGCAGAAGCTCGGTCAACATCTGACGCGCCGAAGCCAGATCATCAACGACGAGCACTCGTACATGCCGGTTCGCCAGGATCCTGTCGACGGCGGTGATCACCATGTCGACCGCCCGTTCGTTGTTCTTGATCACGTAGTCGGCAACACCGCGCTCAACCAGCTTTTCACGCATCTCGCGATTGAAGTCGGCAGTGAACACGATCGCGGGAATGCCCAGTGCCACGACCTCATCGAGCACCTGCCCGTCGGGCGAATCCGGTAGGGTCAGATCGACGACCGCGACGTCGAAATGGGAACCGCCGCCGGAAGCCTCCTGGAACGCCCGGGTCGTCGCACAATGGGTGACGTTGTAGCCATGTTCCTTTTCGAAGCGGTGGCACAGCAGGGACGCGAAAGTCCGGGAATCCTCGATGACCAGCACATGCGCCTTCTTCCGATACGGGGATTGATCGACCGGATCCGGGAGGTTCGTGTTGGCAGGCAAGGACATTGTAGGCACTTTCAAAGGGACAAAAGAATTCTGAATGGTATGCGCTGCGGTTCGTCCCGGTCGCTCCAATATACATCCGACCGGGACAACGATTACGACTGCGACTATTTTCGCTTCTGCGCCGCACGTATCTGAATGAGTGTATCGAGATTCTGATTAACGCGGCAGTAGAATTCCTCATCAATAAAGGGTCTCAGCATGAAATCATTGCCGCCGACCTTGAGGAAACGGGCAGAAAGCAGGCGGTTGTTCGAAGACGACACCCCGATGATGCGCAGTTCGTGAGAACCACGGGCGGCACGGATGCGCCGGGTGAGTTCGAAACCGTCGATGTCGGGCATGTTGTAGTCGGTGACGACAAGGCCGATATCCGGATTGGCCTTGAGGATCTCCAGCGCCTTCGCACCGCTGTCGGCAACGCTGACCCGGAAATTGTACCGCTTCAGGCGGCTGGAAAGCAGGGCGCGCGCGGTAGCGCTGTCGTCCACGATCAACACGTGATGCTGGTGATTGGTGAGGAAGCGATAGACCGACTCAGCCAGCATCTCCACGGCGAAGATGTTGTCCTTCAGAATGTAGTCGACGATGTCCTTGGCGAGAAGCTTCTCACGCATCTCTCCCTGGAAAGTGCCAGTAAAGACGACGGTCGGGATATTGAGGTCGATCAGATATTCCAGCGCCTCGCCATTCTCCGCCCCCGGCAGATTTATATTCGAAATGGCAAGGGTCACGGGTTCCTGCGACAGCTCGTTTGCCGCCTGCAGGTCTTCGAAGGTGCGGCATATCTCCGCATTGATACCGAATAGCTCCCTCAGGCGCGTTCCGATCATGGAAGTGAAAACATTCGAATCTTCGGCAACGATGATCCGAGCATCAGGAAATGTTTCTCCGGAATATTGCATTCCGGAAATACCGAGGAGAGCCATGCGCCTTTGACCTTGAGAAACTGTTTTTGACTTGCACTTGGACGACTTGCAGAACGATCATGTTCTGGGCAGCGCCATAAAAACATGCAGAGATTAATCCCCAATAAAAAAGGGACTGCAACTGCCGCCCCTTTTCCTGCCTCTTGTCAGTTTCGAAGCATTTTATCTGTGCCCCGACCTGAAACAGACAAAAAACGCCCGTCGAAGCGGGCGTTCTGCATATGCGAAAATGAGACGATATACCTCAGTGGATTGTCGCCGCTCCGTCCTTGATCTCGATGGTTTCACCACCCTCCAGACCGACGCGGTCGCCATTCGGCAGCGTCACGAAACAGCCGGAGGGGCAAATCTTCTCCGAGGACCCGGCATCGATCGAAACTTCCATACGATTGCCATTTTCCACGACCACAAGAACAACGGCGCCGGAACCGGCATTGGTAACCGTCGCCGCGATGGCACCGCTGCTCAGACCGAGCACAAGAAATGTCGCCGCCATGATCTTTTTCATGCGAATTCGGTGCGCCTGCACCGTCCTCTCGTTGCGCTTCGCCGCACCCGGGATATTCTCGGGCTGTGCGAGCTTGCCCCCTTCTATCGTTTCACCGCTGAATAGAGCCTGAACGCAACGTTCATGGCAAGATCTTGTCTTCATCCTCCTGGTCGGGAGTATTGCGGAGTTCGGTTTTGTTACGTCCCCGACCCCATCCGGCTTTGTTTTCCTCCCGACCAATATGCAGACGCACATCCTGGTGAGGATAGGGAATCTGGATGCCTTCCACCTTGAAGCGCTCGAAGATCGTGACGCGCAGGTCATTCTTGACCGGCAGGCCCCCAAGGACATCGGCGACGAAGCCCCGAAGTTCGAAATCAAGCGACGACGCGCCGAAGCCGTTGAACATCACCACCGGCTCGGGGTTGCGCAGCACGTCGGGATGGGCATTGGCGATTTCCAACAGCAACTCCATCACCCGGCGCGGATCGTTGTCATAGCTCACGCCCACCGGGATCTCGATGCGGCCGAGCTTGTTGCGGTGTGTCCAGTTACCGACCGGAGCATTGATGAGTTCGGAATTCGGAACGATGATCGACTGACGCTGGAACGTCTCGATCTCCGTGGCGCGCACGGAAATGCGGCGAACGAAGCCCTCCGTCGTGCCCGTCGCCACCCAGTCGCCGACCTTGAACGGCCGCTCGACCAGCAGGATGAGGCCCGAGACGAAATTCGAGACAATATTCTGCAGACCGAAACCGATACCGAGGGAAAGAGCACCGGCGACGAGGGCAAGGCTAGAAAGATCGATGCCCGCCGCCGAAATGCCGATCAGGCCGGCAATCCCGGTGCCAAGATAGCCGATACCGGTCTTGACCGAGTTACGCACGCCGGCATCGACCTGCGAACGCGCCATGATGCTACCATCAAGCCATTTCTGGAACCAGCGCGTGACAACCAGACCGACGCTGAAAAGCAGGATACCGCCAAGAATGCCGACCAATGATATGCGGATGGTTCCGACATGGATCTCGGTGAAGATGTTGTAGAACCAGAGCTGCAGGTCCCTGGGCTGGAAGCCCCAGGAAATCAGGATCAGCGGAATACCGATTGTCAGCGCGAAGGCATAGATCAGCAATCCGGCGACCATGCCCGCCTGATCGAGCGCAATTGCCGACAGCGAGAAACGCTTCTCCAGATATTTCCCGACCCGCGTTTCGCCGAAGCGATTGGGTGCCGAGATCGCCTTGCCGGAGAGAATGCCAATATACATCGTGGCGATGACTGCGCCCGTCAGGATGATCTGGGTGGCAAGGAAGCGCGCCAGCCCGACATAGCCGATGACGCTGGCGAAGACGAGGCCGAAACCGATGAGCCTCAGCAGCACGGCAAAGGCCTTCGGCCAGGGCCTGCCTCTTTCCGCCGGATCATTGTTATCGCTGAGAACGGGCCTCAGGAACGAAACGATGAAGATGATGATGCCGACGACCACCGACGACACGAGGCTCTTCATGACGGTGAGAACGACGGGCGAACTCAGCGTCTCGCTGATCGAGCCGAGTACGTAGTCGAAGCCATTGACCACCGCCATGGCCACCACCGCAATATTGATATCGCGCGCGCCCTTGTCCGAAAGCCTGACCAGACGCCAGCTCGGTGCCCTCGGGGCGAGAACCGCCCGCGCCAGCATCGAGACGAAGAACACGAGACCGGCCAGTCCGAAAAGGGCCGAAACGATCGGCGAAATATCCGGCCTCAGCACGTTGAAGGTTTCAAGGAAAAAGAAGCTCGCGCCAAGAAAGGCTCCGAGCGCCATGGCCGGCAGGATGGTGGACCAGAAGGCAACAGAGAACCGGCTCATATAGGCCGGGTCCCTGTTGTCGGGATCGCGTTTGATCAGCGAACCAAACAGCCGGTACTCCACATAGAGCATCACCAGTGCCAGAGACAGCGACAGCATCACGGCAGTACCGAACGGCACGCGCTTGAACTTCCAGATAAAGGAATACCAGCTGGATATGGTCCGACCGAAACGGCTGATTTCGTTCGAGAACGAGCTCAGCGCTTCGTCGAAGACCTCGCCCGAAATCTCCGTGTGCTCAAAGAGCTGGTCGGCGAACAGCCGACGGCGGATATCGGTTATGGCCTTCGAGAGGTTGGTGCCACGGATCGACAGGTCCTCCGCCTGCCCCGTCAGCGTATTGATCTGCAACCGCTCGGCATTCAGCTTGTTGCGCTCCTCCGTGATCTCCGGAGCTTCGGCGGGCTGGCCGTCCTTCGGCGCCTCACCGAGCTGCGTTAGTCGTGTCGTCACGTCGTTCAGGCGCGGCCGAAGCTGGACGGAAATCTGCAGGAGGTCGTGGGAAAGATTGTCCACCTGCGCCTTGATATCGACCAGAGCCGAATCGTCTGTCTTCCTTGCCTCGACCTGAGCCTCCAGATTATCGAGTCGCGCCTGCGTCTCCTCAATCTTCGTCGCGGCATTGCCCATGGCATCGTCACGCTGCAACAGGTTGTCCTGCGCCAGAACCTGCCCACCGCAGCCCGGCAGGAAAGCGGGAGAGAGGGCAAGCAAGGCGACGATGGCAAGCGGATAGAGGCGGCGGCAAATACGGAACAAGGTCAATTCCCTAAGTGGTCTTGTGCGATTTGCGCGGACAATAGTTTCAGTTTCAGTCAAAAGAAAGAACGGTAACCAGCAGCTCAAAATGAAATGCCGGCCCCGCTTTGTCACGGGACCGGCATGGATTTCAGTCAGATGTTCCGAACGATTAGACGGCAGCGATCTTCGCCCGAAGCTCTTCGAACCGCTGCAACTGCTCGCCGATCAGTGCCCTTTCGGCGTCGCGCCGGACGAAGACCTTGAACATCGCCCGGCCCTCGCCGTTCATGAACCAGACGGAACAGGACCGGCGGCCATGAAAACCGCGATCGACAAACGCGATCGACGTGCAGCGCTCCTTGCGGATATGGCCTCCGATCGGGCTGTCTCCATGGATATTGAACCAGCCGTGACCTTCGCTGCCGGCCGGAAGGCTGCCCTCCACCTCGAGCACGATGTCTTCGGTGTGCACGATCAGCAGGACCTCGCCCCAACCGGTCAGATCCGTCCAGATGCTGTCCCAGCGATCTGCAGGCGCAAGCACCGCTGCACCTTCCGGAAGTACGGCCAGCACATCGGCAGGCGTTACTCCGGCGGTGGCGGCGATAGCCTCGACCACGCCATCCGGTTTCTCCGCAAGAGCGGCACGCGCCCGGTCAGCCCTTTCGGCCATGGAATTCAGCGCCCCTTCCATGTCAACCTCAGGCAGCCTCTGCGTCGGAGCGCTTGCCGTCGCGATCTTCATGGATAATCACTTCGAAGCCTTCGAAATGCGGGCCGGAAAGATACTGCACCTTGCTTTCGCCGGCACGCGCATGGGCGGCGCGGAACTGCTCGGACTTGGTCCAAGCAACGAATGCCTCCTGGCTTTCCCAGACGGTGTGGGAGGCATAGAGCGTATGATCTTCCGCCTTCGGTCCCTTCAGCATGTGGAACTCAATGTAACCAGGCAGTTCGGCAAGACGGCCCTGGCGGGAACGCCACTGCGCTTCGAACGCCTCTTCGAAACCCGGAAGAACCCGGAAACGGTTCATAGCAATATACATAAGCAAATCCCTTCTTCGTCCGGCAGGCCAACCGCGACGGCTTTCCAGCCCGCCCTTCAATTGAAAATCGGTGCACAACATTGGCACCCGATCTGTTGCCTTCCTAGTAAAACTTTCATATAAAAGTCAAGTTAAATGTCGCTACGCAAGCGACCGATTTCGCACGCAATTCGGCCTGCCGCACCAGCCGGTTCGTCCCGAAACGAAAACGGAATCAGAATTACAGGATATTGAAATGACTGATTTTTCCATGTCGCTTGCCACTGTTTCGCGTCACCTCGCGACCACCGTTTTTCTGCTCGCCGCCGGCGCAGGCGCCGCACTTGCCCAGTCCCCCGTCATCGATGCCAAGCGTATCGTTTCGGTCGGCGGAACCGCGACGGAAATCATCTATGCACTCGGTCAGGGTGACCGCCTCGTCGCCGTCGATACGACGAGCACCTATCCCGCCGATACCGCGAACAAGGCAAGCGTCGGTTACATGCGACAGCTCTCCGCCGAGGGCGTGCTTTCCCAGAAGGCCGATCTTATCGTGATGGAGGCAGGCTCCGGTCCGGCAGACGCAATCGCCATCCTGAAGGCGAGCGGCGTTCCGATCGCCACCATCTCGACCCCACCGGAAGCCTCAGAAATCGGCAACAAGATCCGCGCTGTCGGCGCAGCCATCGGCAAGGACAGCGAAGCCGAAAAGCTCGCATCCGACGTCGAAGCCAAACTGAAGACGCTCGAAACGGAGATTTCCGCACTACCCGAGCCCCGCAAGCGCGTGCTGTTCGCCCTGTCGCTCGCCAATGGTCGCGTTATGGCCGCCGGCAGCCATACTACTGCCGATGCCATCATCGGGCTTGCCGGAGGCATCAATGCGGTCTCCGATGTGCAGGGCTACAAGCCCCTCAGCGACGAAGCCGTCATCGCTGCCAAGCCGGACATCGTCCTCGTCATGAATGGCGGCGCCATGCACATGACGGCCGAACAGGCCTTTGCCCTGCCGGCATTGCAGGCAACACCCGCCGGCGCAAACAAGGCGTTCATCGCCATGGATGGCCTCTACCTGCTTGGCCTCGGCCCGAGATCGGCGGAGGCAGCACACGACCTCGCGGCACAGCTCTATCCCGGCGCCGTCAAGCCCGCAGAGAGCAAGCCATGAACGCGATGGCGACCTTCGTCGCAAAGACGGCAAGGCCGACCGTTCCCGGTGACCGTTCCGGTTCCGGCGTCATCGTTGTCGCCTTGCTGCTGATCCTGCTTGCCGCGGGCGCGTTCGCCTCGCTTGTCACCGGTCCCACGGGCGTCGGTCTGCCGGATCTCATCGCCTATTTTTCCGGGCAAAGTGCAGAGATGTCTCAGCAAGATCTTGCGATCATGGAAGCCGTCCGCCTGCCACGCACCGCGCTCGGCATTCTCGTTGGCGCGGGCCTGGGCGTTTCCGGGGCCATGATGCAGGGGCTGTTCCGCAACCCCCTTGCCGATCCGGGCATTGTGGGCGTGACATCGGGTGCGGCCTTCGCCGCCGTCTGCGCCATCGTATTGGGAGGCACGGTGCTGGCGCCAGTGCAGGCGCTTCTCGGCAATCAATTCCTGCCGATCATGGCTTTTGCCGGCGGCCTCGCCAACACCTTTCTCCTTTACGCCATCGCCACGCGCAATGGCCAGACCTCGACCACCGCCCTGATCCTTTCGGGGATCGCCATCGGTGCGATGAGCGCGGCCGCCACCGGCCTGCTGATCTTCATCGCCGACGACCGGGCTCTGCGTGACATCACCTTCTGGTCGCTGGGCTCGCTGGGTGGCGCCACCTATGCCAAGATCCTAGCAACCCTGCCGTTCATTCTCTTCGTGCTCGTCATCATTCCCTTCGTCGCCCGCGGCCTCGATGCGCTGGTGCTCGGCGATGCGGCGGCCTTCCATATGGGCATTCCGGTACAGCGCCTGAAACGCTGGTCCATCGTCGCCGTCGCGGCTGCCTGTGGCGCAACGGTCGCCGTTGCCGGCTCGATCTCCTTCGTGGGGATCGTCGTGCCGCATCTGCTGCGCCTCGCCATCGGCCCGTCACACCGTTTCCTGCTGCCCGCCTCCGCCATCGGGGGCGCTGCCCTCCTCCTCTTCGCCGACAGCATCGCCAGAACCGTTGCCGCACCGGCAGAACTTCCAATCGGCATCATCACAGCAATCCTCGGAGCCCCGGTCTTCCTCTTCCTGCTGCTTGGCCGCAGCGGACGCGCAGCCATGGATGGCCTCTGATGATCGAAGCCACCAATGTTTCCATCCGTCGCTCGGGCCGGCTCCTGATCGACAGGATCAGCCTTGCCGTGACACCCGGCAGCGTCACCGCCGTCATCGGCCCGAACGGTGCCGGCAAATCGACACTGATGAAGGTCCTGTCAGGGGAAATACCGCCGGATGAAGGATCGGTCAGCTGCAACGGACGTAACCTCCGGCAACTCTCTCCGATCGAACTCGCCGCAGAGCGCGCCGTGCTGCCGCAATCCACGGTGCTGTCCTTCCCGTTCACCGCGCTGGAAGTGGCTCGCATGGGCGCGGTCGCCTATGGCGATCCGGATCCCGCCAATTCGGCGCGGCGCGCACTTTCCCGCGTAGGCCTCGAAGGCTTCGAGGCACGCGCCTACAACGCCCTGTCAGGCGGCGAACAGCAGCGCGTGCAGTTCGCCCGCGTGCTCGCCCAAGTGCCGTCCGCAGTGGAGAATGGCAAGGCCCGGGCGCTCTTCCTTGATGAGCCAACATCGAGCCTAGACATCGGTCACCAGATCGCTGTTCTGGAAATTGCCCGAGACTTCGCCAGGGACGGCGGCGCGGTGCTGGCGATCCTGCACGACCTCAACCTTGCGGCGGAATTCGCGGACGATCTTGTGGTCCTGAGCCATGGCCGCGTGGTGGCCAGAGGACGTCCATCGGAGACGCTTCGCGACGATGTGATCAGCGAGGTCTATGGCATCAAAGGTACAGTGGGCCGGGTACCGAACGAAGCAATACCCTTCGTTCTGCCGCAGTCCCGAATCAGCCAAATGGATTAAAGCCGGCTAACGGAGTTATCCACAGCTTTCCACAGGCCTTGCGTGAGAAAACGCGCCTAATTTCCGCAACATTCCCGGAACATTTGAATCGAAGAGCGGAACAAAACGGGATTATTATTATCGACGGAAAGCTGCGGGTGTTGTGAGCCGCCTTTTCCGCAAATTCCGTATCCCTTCGCCGGCAAAGAACAGTGCCACCGAAGGGATTAGATTGGGCATAACCCCACTCACATAGGGAAATGCAGCCGGCGAAGGCTCATTCGTGAATGGTGTAGGAACCCAGCTCGCAAAGGTTCTGCGAGTCTTCGGTCGTGTCCAGATTGGAATCCTCATCGAATTCGAAACGCATGTCGTATTCGCAAACCGTGCGACCGTCAGCGATGGTGAGCTGTACGCTCTCGCCCGGCCCGAGAACGTCCTTGCCGAAGACATCCTCTTCCCAGTCGTCTACGCCGACCGGAGACGTATAGAAGCGGGTCAGAACGGAATTCGTGCCGTTGGTAAGTGTGAAGACCAGGTCCTCGGCCTGCGCCGCGGTGGTGGTCAGGATTGCAGCCGCCAGAAAGCCTGCGGCGGAAAGCATCGTTCTCATGCGAAACAAATCTCCAAGCCCGAGATTGGGCAAGGTCTGCTTATCGCAAAATGGTAAAGTAACGATCCTGTGATCGGCTTGGATTGCTGACCAATTTTGGACGGTGCGCAAAAATTTCCGACAAAGCGGAATATTATCTTCCAAAACACAAGTGTTTTTAGGAGATGATGGTGGGTGATGTAGGGCTCGAACCTACGACCCGCTGATTAAGAGTCAGCTGCTCTACCAACTGAGCTAATCACCCGTTAGCACCGTCTGGCGGTGTGAGAGGGCGTATAGACAGGATCCGTGTTGTTGTCCAGCCCAGAATATCCTTGCCGAGACATCTTCTTTCAGCCCAGGCATGCCGACCGAAGACGTGCAGAAGCGGTTCAGAACGGATTTCGTACACTCGTCAGCACAGACACCGGATTCTCGGACTGCGCCGCGGTGACTTCAGGGGTGTAGCTGCATGCTAGACTGCGGTGGAAAACATCGACCTCATGCGAAACAAATCTCCAAGACCGAGACTGGGCAAGGTCTGCTTATCGCAAAACAGTCAGCAGCGCCCCTGTGACCGCAAATGGCGCAGGCCAATTTCGGACTATGCGCGAAAAATTTCCGCCGGAGCGGAATTTTTACTTTCAAGTCAGAGATCTTGAAGAGATGATGGTGGGTGATGTAGGGCTCGAACCTACGACCCGCTGATTAAGAGTCAGCTGCTCTACCAACTGAGCTAATCACCCGTCAGCACCGTCTGTCGGTGTGAGAGGGCGTATAAACAGGATCCGCGTTGTTGTCCAGCGCGGAAACCTGAATTCTTTGCCCTTTTGTCAAAAAAAATTAAAAAACAAAAATCGTCCTTTGTTTTCAGATATCTAGAACACCGCTCGCAAAACGTACCGCTTGTCCGCCGATGCGAGCCCGGGAAATTTCGCCATCCTTGGCATCGATATGAAGGTGAATATAGGATGGCCGGCCCATCTCCACGCCCTGTTCCACCATCATGGGGTGATGTCCGTCCGGAAGCGCATCGAAATGACGGATTGCCCCCGAAAGGGCCGCAACGGCTGACCCCGTCGCGGGGTCCTCGGAAATACCCATGTCGGGCGAAAACATTCGCGCGTGGAACCTGGCTCCGTGATGCACGCCACCGCGACAATAGACATAGGCAGAGGTCAGCCCACCCTCGCAGAGCGGCGCAGTCCGCTCCCAAAGCTGCGGATCGAAATCCACCCGCTCGACTGCGCTGAGATTGTGCACGGGTACCAGAAGGAACGGAACGCCTGCGCTCCAAATGGATGGAGCATGATTCTCGAAACCGAGCTCGGTGATTTTCAGCGACAGCGCATCGGCGATGCCCTGCCGGTCCAGCGCCAGCTCATAGCTCATCGAGGTCTTGGGCAGATCGAACTCCGCGAAGCTCGCCTCCCCCTCCCTCAGCCGCACCGCACAGCGTACCGGTCCGACATTCTCTTCCAGTACCGACACGAGATCGAGATTGCCGCCGCCATCCTCATATGCGCGTTCGGCAAGCGCGATCGCAGTGCCCACGGTCGGATGGCCGGCGAAAGGCAGTTCGCGCGCCGGCGTGAAGATACGCACCCGTGCGCTATGGGACCCGTTCGACGCCTTCATGACGAATACCGTCTCCGACAGGCTCATTTCCGCAGCTATCCCCTGCATCGCCTCATCGGTCAGGTCATCGGCTTCGAACACGACAGCCAGAGGATTGCCAGCCAGTTTCCGGTTGGTGAAAACGTCGTAGATTGAATAGGGGCGCGCCAAGGGAAGTCTCCGACTATACTTGCATTTCGAACCCAGGAGACTGCCCGACCTTGCCGCGAGGTGCAAGCAGGCAGAACGGCTAACCCTTCCCGGCGAAAAACCACTCAAGCACCGGCGGCATGGCCGCGTTATAGGGATGGGCGCCCGGATCGGAGGACCGGATCGCAACCGCTCCGGCAATCTCCTTTTCCTCGTCCACCAGCATATGCGCCGCGATGCACGCGAGCAATTCGTCCGCCGACCTGTCGAACCGGTAGCGCTGCAGGATGGTAAGCCGCCGGTTGCGGTAGCTGCCGAAAAATCCGCCCTCGGGTGTGGCCTCATCGAGGTCCAGCCCTGTCTCCTCTCGCACCTCGCGCCGCATGTTGCCGGTGAGGTCGCATTGCCCGTCGACGATATCGCTCCGGTCGAGCGAGCCGGCAGCGAAATAGACCTGCCCGGCATTGGCCGTATGCGCGCCCATCTTCACGGCGATCAGGGCGTTGTCGGAGGAAATGATGACCGGAAAGCAGAAGGTGTGATATCCACCCCGCCCCTGTCTCTGTCCCTGCGGTTGGCGACGCCACCACATGAAGGTGGAGTAAGGAACTATGAAGGCCTCCCCCTCCAGGACGCCATCGCAAAAGGTCAGCCGGTTCTGGAAGACGAGATCGCCGTTGAAGAGCGCCGGATTGGCAGCAATCTCCCGCTCCCAGTTTTCCTCCGCAGCTTCCTTCTCGGCCCGATGGAACGGGTGCTCGCCTTCGAGAACGCGAAGGCTGATCTCCTTCACCGGGAAGACGCGCCCGTCATCCGGCAGTCCCGTCTGATCGCGAAAGGGAAGATCGGTCATGGAATATCCAGTGAAATGACGATGGGGCAATGATCGGAGGCCTTCGGTCGGTCCCAGCCGACGCGCGGATAACGCTCGACATCCTGACCCGGCGGAAACACCGTACGGAACGGCTGGCCGGCACGGATAATGTCGGGGCTTTTGCCCGGATTGGCGGCGGCCAGAGCCGGCGAAAGCCAGATATAGTCGAGTTGGCAGAGATGCTGCTCAGCCGGCCCGCGCGCATGGTAAAGCGTCCAGCGGTCAAGCGGCTCACGCCGCAGCATGACATTTTCGGCAAACCCATCGGCAGAAAAAACGTCGAGCGCGCTCGGCCTCGTTTCGCGGTATTCGAAGCGATAGCCGGTCCGCCGGTCGCCGATCACGTCCACCCGCTCCTGATAGTCGTTCATGTCGCCGCATATGGCGAAATTCTTGTCGGCCGTCTGCCCCTTGCCGAAACGCTGCTCGATGATGTGGCGCACCGCCTTCGTTTCCGCCTCGCGGACCGGCATCGTCGACGTGCGCCCATCCATACCGTCGCGACCGTTGGTCATCGACTTGAAGTGGACGACATAGAGCGTGAAGGGCCGCCCTCCGACCATGAGATCAAGTTCAAGGCAGTCACGCTTGAAGATCCGGTCGTCGGGCTTTGCATAATTTGCGACCGCGGGTGTGAAGAGTCCGAGATCGTCATAGGTCAGCGCCGCATGGCTCTTGATGTCGGCAACGGAAATGGTCTCGCCGTCGCGGGTCTGCTCGCGCATCATCACGCCGACATCGATGCCGCGGCTGTCATTGCCCTCAACGAGATATTTGTGCCGGTAGCCGGCGCCCATCATCCGGAAGAGATAGCCGTATTCGAAGTTCTGCAGGGCGGTCATGTTGTCGACCTCCTCCAGACAGAGGATATCGGCATCAGCATCGGCGATCGCCAGCGCCGAAAGCTGGCGGGTATCGTCGGTCGATGCCACCACCCGCGCCGCCTCGAGCCGCTGGTAATCCTGCTCGTTTCGCATATCGAACAACTGTAAGACGCGATCCTGTCGCAACTGGTTGCGAAAACCGGTGAAATCAAAACGGGTTATCAGGTTCTCGATATTGAACGTGCCCAGTCTCAGCGCCATGCAAATCATCCATTGAAAATATCACGTAAGCGATCGACACGCCCACGCCGATGAAGATAGACACTAATGATCGCGCCGTCATGAACGCAGCGAAACGAAATTGTCCGGCGAACCCATGCCGAAACCGCCGCCGCAGTGGCAGCTACCTCAAAGTCGCCACCCCTTGCCAATCACGACCCGCACCCGATCGCCCGGCGTGACCAGGTGTCCGCTATAGGCACGAAGAACCTGCCCGTCCTCGATCCGCAGGCGCAAGGCATAACGTTCGCCCTCGTAAAGCACGGTCTCGATTGTGGCGGCAAGCCCTTCCGGGCCCAGGATAACATCTTGCGGCCTGACCAGCACATCGACCGTCGCTCCGCCGGTGCCGCCCTGTGCCATGAGCGGGGCAAGCTGCTGCCAATCCAGCTCACGGCTTGTGCCGTCGCCTGCGGGGACATTGATGATGGCCCCCTGCCCGATCAGCGAACCCACCAGCCGCCCCTCGGGACGCGCGTAGATCTCGGCCGGCGGAGCCACTTGCAGCAACCTGCCTTCGGACATGACCGCGACATCGGTGGCCAGCGCCATCGCCTCGGCCTGATCGTGCGTGACATAGACCATGGTCGCACCGGAACGCGCATGAAATTCGCGGAAGGTTTCCTCCATCTCCTGACGCAGATGCCGGTCGAGATTGGCGAGCGGTTCGTCGAGCAGCACCACATCCGGGTCCGTCACCAGACTGCGCGCCAGCGCCACCCGCTGGCGTTGCCCGCCGGAGAGATCGGCCGGGCGGCGCTCCGCATATTGCTCCAACCGGACCGCCTTCAACGCCTCACCGACCTTCTCGCGGTAGCGCTTGCCGGAAATGCCACGCACCTTCAGCGGATAGCCGACATTGGCCGCGACCGTCATATGCGGCCAGAGAGCGTAAGACTGGAACACCATCGCCATGTTGCGCCGTTCCGGCGGTACTGCCCCGGAAGCATCGGATAGCACCCGGTCGCCGAGAAGGATGGAACCGTCGCTCGGCGTTTCGAAGCCGGCAATCATCCTCAGCACGGTCGTCTTGCCGCAACCGGATGGCCCGAGCAGCGCCAGGAAACCACCGTCGCGGATCTCCAGCGATACGTCGTTCACGGCGGGCTTGCCGGTTCCGTAATCCTTGCAAAGCTTGTGCAGTGTCAGTTTCGCCAAGGAACGACTCCTTTCGGCAGCCGGGCCGCCATCAGTTCGAGCAGCAGCATCAGAACCACGACCATCGCCACCACCAGCACGGAGAGCGCCGATGCCAAGTCATAGGAGCCGCTGTCATCGAGATTGTAGATCGCCACGCCGAGCGTCTGTGTGCCTGCGGACCAGAGAAGCGCCGAGACCGTGAGTTCGTTGCAGGCGATCAGGAAAACGAGGATGACGGAAGCGCCCGCCGCCGGCGCGATCAGTGGCACGATGATATCCGCGAGCCGCCGCCAGAAACCGGCTCCCGACAGCCGCGCTGCCTCCTCCAGAGCCGGATCGAGCTGGCGCAGCGCACTCACCACAGGCTTCAGCCCCACGGCGAAGAAGCTGGAGAAATAGGCCGCGAGAATGATCCAGATCGTGCCGTAGATGGTGACGCCGAGAAGCGGCAGGGGCGCGGCAAAGACGAGAATGAAGGCGACAGAGATGACGATGCCCGGCAGCGCATAGGGGATCTCGATCATCGCCGAAAGCGCAGCCGAAAGCCGCTTGCCGCCCCGTGTCAGCGCATAACCCGTCAGCACCCCGATCACCAGAAGTCCGAAGGCGGTCGCCGAGGCCAGAAAGATGGAGTTGGCGAAGGCGGTGCGCGTCACCTTCTGGCGGAACAGGATTTCCTCATAGGCTGCAAAGGACGCCGTCTTGAACGACAGAGCCACGCCATAGGCCGGCACCAGCGAAGCGGAGACGAGCGCGATGAACGGTGCGATCAGGATCGCGAAAAGCAGGAGCCACAAGAGGATTTCGACCGGCAGGCGCAGGGCACCCAGCTGGAAGGTGGCGGATGCGCCCGAAAGCCCGATGACGCGATAGTCCCTGCCCCTCAGCGCCCATTCCTGCACCTGCAACCCGACTACCGCCATCACCGCGATCATGCCTGAGAGAATGGCGATGTCACCGAAGGTGCTGGTGCCGAAACTCGCAAACCTGGCATAGACCAGCGTCGGCAGCGTGTAGATCGAAGCGGGGATACCGAGAATGGCCGGAATGCCGAAATTGCCGACGCCGGAAACAAACGCCATGGCAGCGCCCGCAATCAGCCCCGGCAGCGACAATGGCAGGATGATGTCCTTCAACACCTGCCACGGCGAAGCCCCGGAGAGCTTTGCAGCCTCGATACCGTCGCGCGGCAGAGCGAGCAGCCCGGCTCGAAGCGACAGGAAGACGAGCGGTGAATGCTGCACTCCGTAAAGCAGGGCAATACCGGCAATAGAATAGAGCGGCTGGGGGCTGCCGAGCGGCGGCGCAAGACCAAGCGCCTTCAAGAGCGGGCTGGAAGGTCCCGTCATGCCCACCCAGGAAAGTGCCGTTACCTGCGGCGGTATCATCGTCGGCAGCATGAAAAGGAAGCTCAGGAGCCATTTGCCGCGAATGTCGGCGAGCGTCAGCGCCAGCGCGAAAAAGCCGCCGATTGCGACGGCCGCGATCATGCCGAGGACGGACGTCGTCAGCGTATTCCACGCCGCGGTCCAGATCGCCGGATCGGCAAGAAGCTCCAGCGCCTTGCCGTTGAGGATAGAGGAAATGCCAGCCATCACCAACCTTGCGAGCGGCAGCACGCAAAGGCCGGCGACTACGGCCGTGACAAACGGAAACAGCCAGCGGGGCTGGCTGTTCGCATTGGCGGGAAGACGCCGCATGAGCCCTTCGATCAGTTGGTGCCGAAGATGCCGGAGAAGGTCTTCAGGTCTTCGTCGGTTGCCTTGAGCGCGGCAGCGGCGTCGATCGGGAGAACCTTGATGGTATCGCGGGCCGGGAAACCGGCGGGAACGGCCATGCCGTTGCGAGCCGGGATGTAACCGAGCTTCAGGAAGCCTTCCTGCCCCTTTTCGGAAAGCACATAGTCGACGAACTTCTTCGCGGCTTCGGCATTCTTGGTGGACGCGAGAATGCCGACCGGCTCGGTGACGGCGGAGACGCCTTCTTCCGGGAAAACGAACTCGACCGGAGCGCCCTTGGCCTTTTCGCGGATCGGCATGTAGTCGACCACGACGCCGTAAGCCTTCTCACCCGATGCGACGGACTTCAGCACGGCGCCGTTACCGCCGGAAGCGATGGCGCCGTTTGCCTGAAGTTCCTTGTAGTAATCCCAACCGAGCGACGAAACGCCGGCCAGCGTCTGGGCGTGGATGAGTGCGGCACCGGAGGTCAGCGGGCTCGGCATGGTCACGAGGCCCTTGGCTTCCGGCTTGGCAAGATCCTTCCAGCTCGTCGGCTTCATCGTAGCGGCAGTGTTGTACATGATGCCGGTGGTGATGAGCTTGGTGGAATAGTAGAAGCCGTCGGCGTCATAAAGGGTAGCGTCGTAGTTGACTGCTTCCGGCGACTTGTAGGCCAGAAGCTGGTCGTTCTGCTTCATGCGCTCGAGCGTGACAGTGTCGGCGATCAGAAGCACGTCGGCAACCGGGTTGCCCGCTTCGATCTCGGCCATCAGCTTCGCCATGATCTTCGGCGTGCCGTCGCGGACCCAGTCGACCTTCACGTCGGGATTGGCGGCCATGAAGCCATCGACCGTCGCCTGCGCATCTTCGTTCGGCTGGCTGGTGTAGAGCACCAGATTGGCGGCATCGGCCGAAACGGTCATGAAACCGAAAGCGGCAAGCGTAGTGAAGGCGGAAAGCAGAGTTTTCATCGGAACGTCCTCGCAGGTATGAGACGCCGCTCATTAGTGCCGCCGTATAACACCGGCATGACACCGGCCTTTCTTTCCCGATAAAAACGAGGGCGGTCTTCCAGCCGTCCTCAAACACCTTCGTCCAATCGCCCTAGCACCCGGCATTAAAACTGCTTCAACAATCAGCGAATATACCAATTTTTTGAGACTTTTATGGGTTGAATGGCGTTCGATCGGAGTTGGGCGTTGCAGGCCAACCCAAATCCTGCGATGGCGGAAAAATCATCCGACGGAGAATGGTAAGAGACATGAAGACCCGCAGTCACTGGCGCGCGCGGTTGCGCTACGAATTCGACAAGAGCATGGCTGGCGGAGCGATCGCGCTGATCGGCTGGCTGGCCCTCATTTCGCTGGTCGTCATCATTCTCGCCGGCATATTCCTGGCGATCTCGGGCATCGCGCCGGAAGGCGGCGAACCCGTCGGCTTCCTCGAAGGCGTATGGGAATCCCTGATGCGCACCATGGACGCCGGCACCATGGGCGGCGACATGGGATGGGGTTTTCGCATGGTGTCGCTCGTCGTCACCGTCATCGGCATCTTCGTCTTCTCAGCCTTGATCGGCGTCATCTCTTCCGGCCTTGAGGACAAGCTAAGCGAGCTGCGCAAGGGGCGCTCCCGCGTCCTTGAGACCGATCACACCATCATCCTCAACTGGTCGCCTTCCATCTTCGACGTCATCAACGAGTTGGTGATAGCCAACCAGAGCCGCAGGAAACCACGCATCGTCATCATGGCCGACAAGGACAAGGTGGAGATGGAAGACGAAATCGCCACCAAGGTCGAGGACCTGAAGAACACAAGGATCATCTGCCGCAGCGGCGATCCGACCGACCTCTACGATCTCGACATCGTCAACGCCCAGACCTCCCGCTCGATCATCGTCCTGTCGCCGGAAGGCGAGGATGCCGATTCCCGTGTGGTCAAGTCGGTGCTTGCCCTGGTCAACGATCCCAAACGTCGGATCGAACCCTACAAGATCGCCGCCGAGATCCGCGACGGCCGCAATGCCGAAGTCGCCCGCATCGTCGGCGGCCACGAACTGCAACTCGTTCTCGCCGACGACCTCATCTCCCGCATCGTCGTCCACACGAGTCGCCAGTCCGGTCTCTCCGCCGTCTATTCCGAACTGCTCGATTTCGACGGTTGCGAGATCTATACGCTCGAGCAGCCGGAACTGACCGGCAAGCCCTTTGGCGCTGCCGTGATGAGCTACGAAAACTGCTCGTTGATCGGCATATGCGATGCATCCGGTGCCGTAATTCTCAATCCGCCGCCGGCAAGGGTTTTCGAACAGGGCGACCGCGCGATCATCATTGCCGAGGACGACGCCTCGATCCGCATATGGAACGGCAATCTGGAGATCGCCAAGGAAACGATCCGCCCAGCGGCCAAGCGCGAACGTCAGCCGGAACGCACGCTGGTCCTCGGCTGGAACCGTCGCGGTCCGATCATCGCCTCGGAACTCGCCCGCTATGTCGCCCCCGGCTCGCATCTCACGATCGCCGCCAACTCCGCGGCCTTCGACAGGGACGTCGGCAATTTGGACATCGATCCTACCGTAATGACGGTCGAATGTCGTGTAGTCGACACCAGCGACCGGACCTCCCTCGACGCCCTGGCTATCCCCACCTTCGACCACGTACTGGTTCTCGGCTACAGCGACGACCTTTCGGCACAGGGCGCCGATACTCGTACCCTCATTACTCTTCTCCAACTGCGCCGCATTGCCGAGCGTTCCGGCAAACGCGTCAGCGTCGTCAGCGAGATGATCGACATCCGCAACCGGCAGCTTGCCGAAGTCACCCGCGCCGACGACTTCGTCGTCAGCAACAAGCTGGTCAGCCTGATGCTGGCGCAGGCCTCGGAAAACGAGTTCATGGCAGCGATCTTCAACGAACTGCTGGATGAAAAGGGCTCGGAAATCTACATGCGCCCCGTCACGGATTACGTATCCATCAACCAGCAGGTCAACTTCTTCACCATCAGCCTGGCAGCCCTGCGGCGTGGCGAGATCGCCATCGGCTACCGCCGGCAGCGCGAGGACGATGCCGACGCCCGCAAGCTCGGCGGTGTCACCGTCAATCCCTTGAAATCCGAGAGGATCACCTACTCGGCCCGAGACATGGTGATCGTGCTCGCCGCTGATTGATGCAACAAAAAAGCCCGGCTTCCACCGGGCTTTTTCTCTCTGCCATTTGAACGGCCTCAGGCCGCCAGCGCCAGCGCGCCGCTGACCAGACGACCAAGGCGTTTGATGCCTTCGTCGATCATCTCCTCGTTGGCGCAGGAGAACGAAAGCCGCAACGTGTTGGCTCCGGAACGGTCGGCAAAGAAGGCTTGGCCTGGCACGAAGGCAACCTTTTCCGTCTCGACGGAACGGGCGAGAAGTTCGCCTCCGTCCAGCCCTTCCGGCAGCGTCACCCAGACGAACATGCCGCCTTCCGGCCGCGTCCAGACTGTGCCGGCCGGCATGTACTTCTCCAGAGCCGCCAGCATGGCATTGCGCCTTTCGCTGTAGGCAGCCCTGATCTTGGCGACCTGCTGGTCGAAATGCCGTGTCGCCACATGGGCGATGGCCATCTGGTTGATGGTAGACGAGTGCAGGTCGGCCGCCTGCTTCATCAGCACGAGCTTGCGGATAACCGGCATTGCCGCGACCACGAAACCGACCCGTAGGCCCGGCGCCAGCGTCTTGGAAAAGGAGCCGCTATAGATCGTACGGGTATTTTCGATCGAGCCCTTTTCCGCGATCTCCAGCGCCAGGATTGGCGGGGTCGCCTCGCCGTCATAGCGCAGCGACTGGTAAGCGGCATCCTCGATGATGGCGATATCGAGTTCATCCGCCAGCTTGAGCAGGCGGCGGCGTCCGTCGAGGTTAACGGTCTCGCCTGTGGGATTGGCGAAATCGGCGGAGAGATAGGCGAACTTCACTTCGCCGCCGAGGTTTTCCGCAGCCGCCCTGTAACTCTCCGGCGTCCGGTTGCCGAAGGTCAGTTGATCGTAATTCGGCTCATAGGCATTGAAGGCCTGCAGCGCACCGAGATAGGTCGGCCAGTTCACCAGCGCGGTATCCTTCGGCGACAGGAACAGTTTTCCGAGATAATCGAGGGCCTGCTGCGAACCGGAGGTGATGAAGATGTTGTCGACCGTGCAGGCTATCCCGAGCTTTTCCATCTCGCCCTTCAGCCATTCGCGCAGCGGCTTGTAGCCCTCGCTCACAGAATACTGCAGCGCTGCCGCCGCTTCTGCGCCCGAGAAGATATCGGCATAGGCGGCCTTGAAGGCCTCGTCGGGGAAGAGTGCCGGATCGGGAATCCCACCGGCAAAGGAAATGATGTCCGGACGCTCGAGAAGCTTCAGCAATTCTCGGATTTCGGATGCACGCATGCGCGACGACCGCGTCGCGAAGATATGGTCCCAATTCAGCACGGGAGTTTCCTCGAAGTGTTTTTAGAATGCGCTCAGATGACCATGAATGGCTCGATATGTCAATAATACTGACCTATCGTGTTTTGAAACTTTTCCAGACAATGGACATGCGTGGCGCAACAATCATTCGCCTGAAGTAATCACGAGGCAAGATTACGTCGATTTCAGTCGTGTACTACGCCTTTTGGCAGCGGATGCGATCCGGCTGCAAAGGTGCTAGAAAAGCGACGGTGCAACACGGGGGCTAGAAGATGCAAAAGGGGCTTTCGGTTTTCATCCTGATGGCCGCATCGCTGTTCCCTGCATCCGCGTTTGCCGGCTGCTTCGACCTCGCCAAGGGACAGCCGTCGAGCCTCAGCGGCGTGCTGACCCACCACATCTTTCCGGGACCGCCCAACTTCGAGGATGTCCAGAAGGGCGACACGCCGGAACCCGGCTACATCCTGAAGCTGGATGACAACATCTGCCTTACGGGAGACGTCGACTTCGCCGACCCCAAGCTCCGTTTCGACGAGGTACAGCTTGTCCCGACCGACGAGACCAGCGCGGATATGAGGACACTACGCGACAGCCGCGTGCACGTCATCCTCAAGGACCCGATGCCCGCCATGACCGGCCATCACCACCGCCCGCTGGTGGCCTGGGTGACGGCCATAGAGCCGCAAGGTGACCCAACGAAAAACTACGGCACAGCGGCAACGACAGTCGAAGCCTTCTACAAGGCTCTGGAAACCGGCGATGGGATGCTCGCCGCACGCTTCATCATTCCGGAAAAGACGGAGAAGGGCCTGCTGTCTCCCGGCTCGCTCTCGCGGTTCTATGGAAATCTCGATGAGCCGTTGGAACTGCATGACGTCCACGCGCTCGCCGACGACAGGTTCCTTGTCCGCTACCGGTTTCGCGATGGCGAAAGGGTCTGCGACGGCCGCGCCACCGTCACCACTACCCGCCGCGACGGCCGCGCCTTCATCAAATCGATCCGGGCCGATAGTGGCTGCTGAGTGGCCAAAGAAAAAGGCCGGGGAAGTAACCTCCCCGGCCCGGATATTCTGGCTTTTCCGATCCGATGACGCACAAGACGCGCGCCAGGATGACGGAGATTAGTTGCGGGCCTTGTCGACCAGCTTGTTCTTGCCGATCCAGGGCATCATGGCGCGGAGCTTGGTGCCAACTTCCTCGATCTGGTGGCTGTCGTTCAGGCGGCGGATACCCTTGAAGCGGGCGGCACCGGCGCGGTATTCCTGCATCCAGTCCGAGGTGAACTTGCCGGTCTGGATGTCGTGCAGAACGCGCTTCATTTCAGCCTTGGTTTCGGCAGTGATGATGCGCGGACCGGTGACGTATTCGCCCCATTCGGCCGTGTTGGAGATCGAGTAGTTCATGTTGGCGATACCGCCTTCATAGATCAGGTCGACGATCAGCTTCACTTCGTGCAGGCACTCGAAATAGGCCATTTCCGGAGCGTAACCGCCTTCGACCAGCGTTTCGAAGCCGGCGCGGATGAGCTCGACGAGACCGCCGCAGAGAACGACCTGTTCGCCGAAGAGATCGGTTTCGCACTCTTCCTTGAACGAGGTTTCAATGATGCCCGAACGGCCGCCGCCAACGCCACAGGCGTAGGAGAGAGCGAGTTCAAGCGCGTTGCCGGAAGCGTTCTGATGGATGGCAACGAGGCAGGGAACGCCGCCGCCCTTCTGGTATTCGCCGCGAACGGTGTGGCCCGGGCCCTTCGGCGCGATCATGACGACATCGACCGAAGCCTTCGGCTCGATCAGGCCGAAATGAACGTTGAGACCGTGGGCGAAAGCGATGGCAGCGCCGTCACGGATGTTCGGAGCGATGTCGGCCTTGTAGATATCAGCCTGAAGTTCGTCCGGGGTCGCCATCATCATCAGGTCGGCCCAGGCGGCAGCTTCGGCGACGGTCATGACCTTGAAACCGTCGGCTTCGGCCTTCTTGGCGGTTGCGGAGCCGGCCTTGAGCGCGATCGCAACATTCTGCGCACCGCTGTCCTTCAGGTTGAGGGCGTGTGCACGGCCCTGGGAGCCATAGCCGATGATGGCGACCTTCTTGGCCTTGATGAGGTTCAAGTCGGCATCACGATCGTAATAGACGCGCATCGTATTTTCCTTCCCTATGCTTGTCGGTTGTAATGGGTGTCGGTATTCGGCGAACCGTTGAGGGCGGAACCCTACGGCCCTGCCAAAGCTTTTTCCGTGCCGTAGAGCACGAGGAAGGCGTGTACCGCTTTCTCGGCCCTGGCAGCGAAATTCTTCGGATTGGGCGCCTCGCCGAGCAGCATGCGCACATGCAGGTCGGAGACAATCAGCCCGTAAAGCGTACGATAAGCCTCTTCGCCATCGGAAAAGCGCAGCAGGCCATCGCGCTGGCCCGCGTCGAGAAGCGCCCGCGCGCGCCGGTCGATCTGCCGACGGCCTCGCTCGAGCAAGAGCGTGCCGAGCTTCGATCCGTCACGGCTGCTCTGGCCGATCGCCAGACGGTTGAGCGCCAGCGAAACGTCGCCCGCGAGAACATCCAGCAGGTCGTGGGCGAAGACATCGAGATGATCCTTGAGGCTTGCAGCGCTCAGGCGTTCGCCCGGGCGCTCGACGGTCCTGACCTTGCTCGCCTGATAGGAGATCATCGCGGACAGAAGGCCGTCGCGGTCCCCGAACCACTTGTAGAGGCTTTCCTTGGAGCAGTTGGCGGCGCGCGCTAGGCCGGCGGTCGTCAGCGCCTTGTCACCGCCCTCGACGAGCAGACGCAACGCTTCCGCCAGAACGGCGCTCTGGCGCGGCGTGAATTCAGCGGTGGCGGCTTCGGTCTGCAAGATGATGATCCTCAAGTACCGTACGGTACGGTTCTGTTTATCGGCAAAAAAATCGGCGGTCAAGTCCCTTCAAAAAGACGGTCGTCCAACGCCGGCATCAGATCCATGAACCGGCTGTGACAAGGGTCGAGAACGAAAGCCGGAAAACCGTCGACGGTGAATGAACTCTGATCCCGGCCAGTTTTGGTGTTTGGCCTTGCGGCCCCAGCGCGATAAAGCAGGACGATCAACTCATCCGGCCCGAAGGATCGTCTCCATGTCGTTGCGCATCGTCACCCTGCTTATAGCCTCCGCCAGCCTCCTTGCTGCGACCCCGCTGGCCGCAGCACCCGAGAACCGCTGCGGCTGGATCCAGAATCCCACACCCGGCAACTACTGGCTGGACGACCGTGACGGCACCTGGATCATCACCACGCAAGGGATGGACGACGAACCGCTCGGCATGGAGAACTTTCCGGACATCTCGACCGGCGACTACGTCGCCGTCAACGGTAACTACGGCTACACCTGCGGATGCGTGAAAGCCGAAACGGAAAAGAATACCGATCCCGCTCTCTCGGTGAAGGGAAAGATCACCGCCATCTACGGCGTCAAGCTCCTTCCCCTCAAGACATGCCTCGCGGACCGTAACCTGCCCAAGCCCGAGTAACGCTGGCGACCCGCGCCGTCAGCTTCATGCCGCTCCAAAATCTTCTTTTTGAAGCATAATCTTACCGATCCTCGTTTCACTCCGGTCGGATCACGCTCTAAACGGCGTAGCTGACCGGCACCGCCTGCCCGCTCTTCAACGTCTCCATGGAGATGAAGGCGGAAACGTCGAACAGTTCGATACGTTTGACCAGACGACGGTAGACCACGTCGTAATTCTCGACCTGAGGCAGCACGATCTTCAGCAGATAGTCGTAGCTGCCTGTCAGCCTGTGCGCCTCGACGATCTCAGCAATATCAGCGATTGCCCCCCGAAATGTCTCGATCCAGTCATCGGAATGATGCGCCGTCTTCACCAGCGCAAAGACGGTCGTCGGGACGCCGATCTTTTCCCGGTCGAGAATCGCGATCCGCTTCGAGATATATCCCGCATCCTCAAGCCGCTGGATACGGCGGGAACAAGCCGAGGCGGACAGCGAAACCAGCTCGGCAAGGTCCGCCAACGGAACGGAGGCATCGCGCTGCAGGGCGTCGAGAATCTTTCGGTCGCGGTCATCAAGCATATACAACTCCCAACTGCCGGACCAACGCCGGAAAACTGCAAAAAACAACTATAATCTGCATTCAGAATGCACGAACTATGGATGCCGCCTTCGCAATTGCAAGCCATTCGCTCCGGCGGTGTGTCACAATCCCAAGAACAATTTCTTCCGGAGAAGCAAGATGAAACGTGTTGGGTTGATTGGCGGCATGAGTTTCGAGAGTTCGGCGGTTTACTACCGTCTGATCAATGAGATAGTTCGCGATCGTGTGGGCGGCCTCGCTTCGGCCGACATGCTCATGCATTCGGTCAACTTCTCCGAAATCGTCGGCTACCAGAAGGCCGGGCGGTGGGACTTGGCAGAAAAGCGCCTCGCCGAAGTGGCCGGCGGCCTGCAGGCAGCGGGCGCGGATTGCATATTGATCTGCACCAACACCATGCATCTCGTCGCCAATGGCGTCTCTGAAACCATCGACATTCCCCTCATCAATATCATCGACGTGACTGCAAAGGCGATTGCGGGGAATGGGTATCGCCGCCCCTTGCTCCTCGCCACCCGCTATACGATGGAGCACGGCTTCTACACCGACCGGATGCGGACCCATGGCCTCGATCCGCTCGTCCCGGATGAGGATGACCGTATTCGCGCGCACTCGATAATTTTCGATGAACTCTGCGCAGGACAGGTCAGGGATACATCCCGCGACGCCATGAACGCCATGATCGAAAAGGCAAAACGCGCCGGCGCCGATAGTGTTATTCTCGGCTGCACGGAGATCTGCCTTCTCCTCGATCCGCAAAATCTGCCCCTGCCGGGTTTCGATTCAACCGAGCTTCACGCATCTGCCGCCGCGGACTTCGCGCTCGCGGCCTGGCCATCATAAATTGGACTTAGTCCAATAACTAATTGTCATCGTCATGTTATTCGTCTATCCAGCATCGAAAGGGAGAAATCGATGCTGGATAGACGAGACCTTTCGACGATAGAGGCAATGCGCGCCTTCAACCGATTCTACACCGACCGAATCGGCATCCTGGACCGGGCCTATCTCAAGGCCGACTACACGCTGGCCGAAGCACGTGTCGTCTACGAACTCGGATCCCGCGGTCGCGCTTCGGCCACGGAACTCGTCCGCGACCTGCATCTCGATCCAGCCTATCTCAGCCGCATCATCAAGGCGTTCCGTTCCGCCGAACTCATCGAACAGACGCGAGATCCCGAAGACGGCCGCAGCCAGATCATCAGCCTCACTCCGAAAGGCGTGGCCGAGTACGAGGCACTCGGCGAACTGTCGCGAAACCAGCTTGCGCTGATGCTGGAACCGCTCGGCCCCTCCGAACGTGAGACGCTGGTCGATGGCATGGCAGCGATCACCCGCCTGCTCGACGACGAGCGGCGCAACACGGTACCCCCGATCCTCAGACCCCACCGTCCCGGCGATCTCGGCTGGATCATCCAGTCCCAGTCCGAATTCTACGTGCGTGAATTCGGCTGGAACGACAAATTCGAGGCGCTGGTCTCCGATGTTGCCGCAAGATTTCTGTCCGGTTTCAATCCGGCCCGCGACTATTGCTGGATCGCCGAGCGTCACGGCGTTCGCATCGGTTCGGCGCTGGTCATGGATGGCGGCAATGATATCGCCAAACTGAGGCTGCTCTATGTAGACGAAGCCGCGCGCGGCCTTGGCCTCGGGCGCCTACTGGTCGATCAGTGCATCGATTTCGCCCGCCGCGCCGGCTACCGGCAGATCACGCTCTGGACCAACGACATCCTGCATGCCGCCCGCCACATCTATGTCACGGCCGGTTTCAGGCTTGTAACGGAGGAACAGCACACGCTTTTCGGCCCGGAACTGAACGGGCAGACATGGACCCTCGATCTCTGACCGATGTTCTCAGACACCCTCGGCATCGAAACGCTGGCGCGCCTCCCGCACGGCAAGGAAATTCGTTTCCGCCCACTCCAGAAGACCGGCGAGCGCCTTGAAAAGCGATTGCCCAAGCTCCGTCAGCCGGTATTCGACGCTCGGCGGCTTGGTCGGAAAAACCGTGCGCTGGACGTAACCATCCCGTTGCAGCTCGCGAAGGGTCTGCGTCAGCATTCGTTGGGAGATATCAGGAACCAGCCGCCGCAATTCGCCGAAGCGGTAAGGCCGCTCCCAGAGAAGGATGAGCAACAGGCTCGACCACTTTCCGCCGATATGATCGATAACGGAACGAACCGGACAATCGGCAAGCGACGGCCCGTCAACTCCCTTGTAGGCGGCGATTTTGGCCTCGAATCCCGAAATGGCGATGGTCATATGGTTCCTTTATGATCAGGTGGGCACCAAAAAGTGCCTTCTTTACAAGTCATCGTCAATTCCCATTTTAGCGTTACTCTCATTTTGAGAGCGCCATTTTCGCTGCGAAGACCCTCGCAGCAATGCAAAGGGAAAAGACCATGAGCAAGATCCTCGTCACTGGCGCCTCCGGCAAGCTCGGCGGCCTCGTCATCGACAACCTGATCGCCAAACAGGGCGTTGCACCGGCCGATATCGTCGCCGGCACCCGCGATCCGTCGAAGCTCTCTGCTCTCGTCGCCAAGGGCGTGGAAGCCCGCAAGGTCGATTTCGACGATCCGGCCTCGCTGGAAGCCGCCTTCAAGGGTATCGACCGCCTGCTGATCGTCTCCACCGACGAACTGGCCATTCCCGGCAAGCGCCTCATACAGCACAAGGCAGCCGTCGAGGCCGCAAAGAAGGCCGGCGTCGGCCGCCTTTTCTACACCTCCCTGCCCAATCCCGACATCTCCAAGGTCACCTTCGCTCCCGACCATTTCGGCACTGAAGAAGCAATCAAGGCAACCGGCCTGCCCTACACCTTCTTCCGCAACAGCTGGTACATGGAAAACCTGTTCATGGCCCTCCCCGCCGCTCTCGGCTCGGGCAGTTGGTACACCTCCTCCGGTGAGGGCAAGATCGGCCACATCAGCCGTGCCGACATCGCCAAGGCCATCGCCGGCGCCCTTGCCAAGCCGGTTTCGGAAAGCGTCATCTACACGCTGACGGGCGAGAAGACCTACACGACCGACGAGATTGCAGCCCTCGTGCGTGAAGTGACCGGCAAGCCGCTCGCTGTCGTGCATGTAACCGACGAGCAGCTTGCCGCCGGCATGGCAGGCGCCGGCGTCCCCGCCCCGTTCATCCCGACCTTCGTCTCCTTCGACACGAATACCCGCGAAGGCCTGTTCGACGTCACCAATGACGAAGCTGCCAAGCTGTCCGGTGAGAAACTCGTTTCGCTCAAGGAATTCCTGATCGCGAACAAGGCAGCCCTCAGCGCCTGATTCACACGGTGCTTTACGAAAAAGGCCCGGCGTTCGTCGCCGGGCCTTCTGTTTATCTGCACGGCCGCCATCGACCTAGCGCATCGGCCCGAAAATCGGAATCGATTTTCGGACAGCTCGATGCGTAGATTCAAGATGTTAGAGCGCTGAAAAGAACTACTTCTCTCGCGTCAGACCGTCTGCCCGCAGGCGCGACGGAAGCGACGCACCGTTTCGGCCATACCGTATTCCAGCGCGTCGGCCGTCAATCCGTGACCGATCGAAACTTCGGCAAGTCCGGGAATGCGCTTCATCAGCGCCGGCAGGTTGGCGACGGTCAGGTCGTGCCCCCCATTGACGTCAAGACCGCATGCAAAAGCTGCGTCCGCCGTCCGCCCGAGCAGCTCGATCTCCTGCGCCGCCTTGTCCGGATTATCGAAACAGCCGCCATAGGGGCCGGTGTAGAGTTCGATGCGATCGGCCCCCGTCTGCCTTGCCACGGCAGCCGCCTCGGCATCGCCGTCACCATCGGCAAAAAGCGAAACGCGCATACCCTTCGACTTCAGCCGCGCAACGGTCTCGGTGAGGAATGCCTTGTGTTTTCTGAAATCCCAGCCGTGATCCGACGTCGCCTGGCTCGGATCGTCGGGCACCAGCGTCACCTGCTCCGGCTCGGTCTGCTCACACAGGACAAGGAAATCCTCGGTCGGATAGCCCTCGATGTTGAATTCGGCATGGGGAAAATCGTCATCGATCAGAGCCCGCAACACCGGCAGGTCCGAAAAACGGATATGCCGCTGGTCCGGCCTTGGATGAACGGTCAATCCGCTGGCTCCGGCTTCAAGAGCAAGCCGCCCGAAGCGCGCCACATCCGGCCATGGCAAATCCCGGCGGTTGCGGAGCATGGCAATGGCATTGAGATTGACGGAGAGCTTGGCCGGCATCGCGATCTTTCCAGGCTATGGTTTTCGAGAGCCAAGCATTTAGGCGATCAGGCCGGGGAACGCCAACGAGAATCGCACATGATCCCATCGACGGCATTGATGAATGTCGCCAGCCCCCAAAACCTGAGTGTCATTCCAGTTTTTTTCGGGGGAAATGACCTAAATTGGGTATTTTCCTCAGGTTTCCCTTTGTGGCATTCCAAAGAAAGGACTTTACTTTCAGGAAAGTGAATCGGGAACGCGGCTGAGGGTTTCCAGTCCGGTTCCGCGCAAGGCGCGGCGGACATCTTTGAGACGGCTCTTGCAAGAGGCAGATGCCATGGAGAGACAATTGAGCGAGGTTCGGCGCATAGACAGCGACAGAGTGAAGCTTTGCCTTCAGACGATCCTCGGCAGCCAGACCTTTGCTCGCTCCGAACGTCTGCGTGCGTTCCTCAGGTTCGTGGTCGAGATGGAACAGCTTGGGCTGGCGCATCAGCTCAAGGGATATACGATCGGGATCGACGTGTTCTCCCGCGACGAATCCTTCGATCCGGGCGCTGACCCCCTCGTGCGGGTGCAGGCGGGCAAGCTGCGGCGGCTTCTCAACCAGTATTATGCCGATGAAGGACGCCACGAACCGCTGCGCATCCGCATACCGCTCGGCTGCTACGTACCGATTTACGAATGGGCTCCGACAGAGAACCGCCGTTTCGTCGCAGAAAAGCCTGCGGCAAGCTGGCCGGAGATGATCTGCCTTCCCTTGATGCCGGACACGGGTAACCGGCTGGCCGATGTGAACGTCAAAGGCGTTTATCGCCTGCCGCATATCACCATATCATCGCCGGAAAACCCGGACTGGCGAACCCGGACTTTCACCAACGCCGTACGGATCGCCGCAAAACACCTATGGGGCATAAAGCTGGACTGCAACGATGCCTGTGATGGCGACGAAGCCAATCCGCTGGATTTCTCCCTCGAAATCAGCGCCGACAGCGAAACGGCGCCACTCACGGCAAATCTCCGCCACCGGCAAACGGGCAAGCTGGTGGTCGGCTATGCGCGCAACGCGACGGAGACCGGATCCAACCGTCAGGTCGCCGCCTTCGCCAACCAGTTCTGCGTCGAGACCCTGTCGCTTACAGGCCAACTCTACCATTTCTGTCAGGCCCGGTCGCTGTCCTCTGTTCTGATGGAGTGCCTGGAGGCAACCTATCTCTACAACCTAGACAACTCGCCGGACACATTCATGGAAGCGACACGTCATCAACGGCGGCTCGTCCATCCCTATCCGCTGACCCATTTCATCAGCGAGCTTTCCGGCCTCATGGCATTGACGGCCGATGCCGGCCAGATCAGCCGGCAGGGTTAGATTTCACGGGTTTCGCTGTATATTCTTCCCGTCAGGCAGTTTGCAAAAGGCGCTGACGAGGATTAATCTGAAGTTTTACATGACTGGGAAGGCAACCTTTCCGGGATAATACGACCGCAAGCATCATGCGGATCTGCTTTCGGAATTGCATGAAATCAAAAGAGATAAGGCATTGCTGGCGATAACCTTTTCGCCAGACATAGCGTGGAATGGCAGGGGAAACGCATTTCATGGCGTCCGCGGAGATTACATGTCCGGGACCACAGGAAAAATGGGTAAAAAATTGCATTGAGAGGAACGACAGGAACGCTGGACAGGGGGAGGTCATGGCGGAAAGGTTGCACCATCGAAAAAGCGCCGGCGATACGAGGGCCGGAGCGACATCAGAGACCATTTATCTGCCGGCCGTGGAGCTGCCCGCCCAACTACCGGAGGAACCGATAGCCATAGCGGAGATGGCGTCTCTCTTCGGCATCACCCATCGCACTCTGCATTTCTACGAGGAAAAAGGGCTGATAAAGGCCGGACGCGTCGGCCTGATGCGTGTCTACGGTCAGCAGGATATCTCCCGCATGGCCGTCATCACGGCCTGCCGCGATGTCGGGATGCCTGTGGCTGCGATCCAGGAACTCATGGAAGCGCTGAAGAAGGTTCGGTCCCAGACCAAGGCCGACGCCCTGTTCGCCGAAGCCCTCCTTGCCCGCCAGCGGGAACTGACGGCAAGCCTCTCGACAACCCATCACCAGATGCAGCAGATCACAAGGCTCCTGGCGCAGGACAAGGACGAGGCGCAGAACGCGCGCGTGCAACAGGCACAGCGCATCGGGCTGACGGATGTCGAGCGCCGCTGCCTCGAACTGATGGCAGAAGGCTATGCGCCCCTGAGGCTCGCACGCGCGCTTGACATGAGCACCAGCGAGATCGGCAGGATCGAAGGAGAGATCATCCGCAAGTTCGACGCCAGCAACAGATTTCAGGCTGTCGCCAAGGCCGTTCTCCTGGGGCTGGTTAACTAGGGCCAGACCCCCGCAAGAACGCGCGGCAGCCTCCCGAAATGACGGCGAGCCGGAACGGAAGTCTCCAGGGGCTGGACCTGAGCCCGAAAGGGTTCAAAGCGCCTTGGAATCGGAGATGGCCGCTCGGACATCGCGAACATCATCGTCGGCAAACTCCACGACTTGCCGACGATCAAATCTTACCGTGATTTAACGGGACTTTCCTCGCTGGAGGGGGTAGCGGAAGCTTGTTCAAACAATGAGTGAGCTTACAAAAATGCCCACCTTTCTGTCTCGGTACGCAACACCCTTCATCACGGGACTTTTCCTCGTTTCGCTGGTTTCCGGCATCGCACTGTTCTTCCACATCGGATCGGCCGCGTTCCGTGGCATGCACGAGTGGTTGAGCATGGTGCTCATCCTGCCGTTCTTTCTCCATACCTGGAAGAACTGGCGGCCTTTCATGATGTATTTCAAGCGCCTTCCCATGGCGATCGCACTCAGCGTCTGTCTTGTCGCCGGCCTCGTCTTCGCCTGGCCGGCCATCACCGGCACTGCCAGCAACACCGGCGGCAATCCGACTGTCGCCATGGCACGCATCGTCACCGGCGGCACGCCGGCGCAAGTGGCGCCGCTGCTTGGACATACCGAGGAGAGCCTCGTCGCATCGCTCAAGGAAAAGGGCTTCGACGCAGCAGAACCAGGCAGGAAGCTGTCTGAAATCGCATCGGCTTCCGGCAAGGAACCCATGGCGATGATGGCCACGCTCGCTTCGCTGCAGACGGAGCAGTAACTGCGGATCGTGAAGGCGCTCACCGTACGATGGTGAGCGTCTCCGCCGCACGCGTGACGGCAGTGTAGAGCCAGCGCTCGCGGGTATCACGAAATGCCCAGCTCTCGTCGAACAGGACCACGTTGTTCCACTGGGAACCCTGCGCCTTGTGCACCGTCAGCGCATAGCCGTAGTCGAATTCGTCATAGCGCTTGCGCGTCGACCACGGGATCTCGCCCTCGACATCCTCGAACGCCGCCTTCAGCAGCTTGATCTTCGCGGCGCCGCGATCCATGTCGTCGTCTTCCGGGCGGATCAGCAGGTTGATGCCGGGCTTCACCGTCTCCCGTGACGACGTCATCACCTGCCAGAGCGAACCGTTCAGAAGGCCCTTTACCTGATCGTTGCGCAGGCAGACCAGCTTGTCGCCCGCCTGCGGATAGTCGACCGTGAAGCCCTTGAGTTCCCGCAAGCGCTTGTTGTAGCGCCGCCGCGTCTTGTTGGTGCCGACCAGCACCTGATCCGCGCCCAGCACCAGATCCTGTGTCACCTCGTTGCGGGAAATCACATGGGCGGTGCCATAGTCGCCATGCATGATCTCCTTGCCCTCGCGCACCTGCATCGCAAGCTGGATGATCGGATTGTCGCGCGCCTGACGATGAATATCCGTCAGCAGGTAATCAGGTTCCTGTTCCGTAAAGAAGCCGCCACCCGTGACCGGCGGCAACTGCCCCGGATCGCCGAGAACCAGAATAGGTGTGCCGAAGCTCATCAGGTCCTTGCCGAGCTGTTCGTCCACCATCGAGCATTCGTCGATCACGATCAGCGCCGCCTTGGCGACGGGGCTCTGCCGGTTGATCGAAAACATCGGGGCTATGGATGTCTTGCCGGTTTCCTCGTCCTCGACGGCCTCTTCACCACGCGGGCGATAAATCAGCGAATGGATGGTCTTGGCATGCGAAGCGCCGCGCGAGCGCAGGACCTGCGCCGCCTTGCCGGTAAACGCCGCGAACAGCACGTCGCCGTCCACATGCTCGGCAAAATGCCTGGCAAGCGTCGTCTTGCCCGTGCCGGCATAGCCGAACAGACGAAAAACCGGCTGCTTGCCCTCCTTCAGCCATTTGGAAACGGCCTTCAGGGCTTCGTCCTGTTGAGGTGCGAACTGCATGGGGCGACTTGTCAGGATTCGCGCCGAAAAGGCAAGCAAAGCATGACTTGATCGTAGGCCGCGGGAAAGAAACGTGAGGAGCAGGAGGAAATCCTTGTCCCACGACGGAATAAAGCGGCCATCCTTGGTGTCAAACACACAGGCGGGGCCATCAAGGCACCTGCCCATTACATCGGAGGAAGTACAATGAAAACCCGTCTGTTCCTGTCCGTCGCCCTCATCGCCCTTGCCGCCCCGGCATTGGCCGGTCCCTTCAAGACCGTTGAAGCATCGGGCGGCAAGGTGCTCGCCAATGAAAAGGGCATGACGCTCTACACCTTCGACAACGACAAGAAGGGCATGTCGAACTGCTATGACGCCTGCGCCGGCAACTGGCCGCCCTATCTTGCCACTTCAAGCGCCAAGGCGGAAGGCGCATACTCGCTGGTGACCCGCAAGGACGGTAAGATGCAGTGGGCCATGAACGGCATGCCGCTCTACTTCTACGCCGAAGACATGAAGCAGGGCGATATGGCCGGCGACGGCGTGAAAGGTGTCTGGCATGCAGCAAGGCCCTGACGATCAAGGCCCGAAGGATCGAAACGGCGGACCGGGGGAACATCCCCCCGGCCCAGGCCGCTTCGAGAATGACATGCTGTCGCTACTGCCGGCCCTGCGGCGCTATTCCCGCAGCCTCACACGTTCCGATGCCGAAGGCGAAGATCTGTTTCAGGATTGCGTCGAGACCGCGCTTGCCAAACGCGGCAACTGGCGTGGCATCAACCTGAAGGGCTGGATCTACGCCATCATGACAAATCTGCACCGCAACCATGACCGTCAGACAAGACGACATCCGGTGGTTGACTTGGAGGAAGCGGCAGACGTGCCCTCGCCTGCAACGTCTGACGATCCCCTCGAACGCCAACGGCTGCATTCGGCGTTAAATGGCTTGCCGGACGAACAGCGGACCGTGCTCATGCTGGTGGTGGTCGAAGGCCACGCCTATCACGAGGTCGCGGAAATCCTTGAAATCCCCATCGGCACCGTGATGTCTCGCCTCTCCCGCGCCCGCCAGCGCCTGCGCGACGTGCTCGCCGAAAAGAATATCGTTACCCTGCGGAGACCGAAATGACGCAAACCCTCGACACCGTGGATGACGGCAACCTGCATGCCTATGTCGACGGCCTTCTGGACGAGAAGCGCCGCGCAGAGGTCGAGGCCTGGCTTGCCGACCATCCGGACGAGGCAGCAAAGGTTGCCGACTGGCAGAGACAGAATGCCGACATCCGCGAACTCTTCCGGGACTACGAACGCCATGAAGAGACAGATCGCTCCATGCTCGCCCGCCACCGCTCCGCCGCCGGCCGGAACGTTTCCATTCGCGCGATCGCAATGCGCGTCGCCGCAGCGGTCGCGCTTTTTACCGCAGGTATCGCCGTTGGCCGCTTCACTCCTCCAGCCGCAGAAAACGTGCCGGTACAGGTCGCCGTCAATACCGCCAGCCTTCAGGATCAGGCCCGCTCCGCCTTCCTGATCTATGCCAACGATGTTCGTCATCCGGTCGAGGTCGGAGCGGACCAGCAGGAACATCTGGCAACATGGCTCGGCAAGCGGCTGGACTACCCCATGCGCATTCCCGACCTCTCCGCTGTTGGCATGAAACTCGTCGGCGGACGGCTGGTGCCGGTCAGCGGCAAAGCCGGTGCCTTGCTGATGTATGAGGATACCTCTGGAGAACGGATCACAGTGCTGGTCGGCCGCAACGAGGACAACCGGGAAACCAGCTTCCGCTATGCCAGTGACGAAGGTCTGGAGACCTTCTACTGGATCGACGGACCGGTGGGATATGCGGTCACCGGAGAAATCTCCCGCGAAAGGATGCAGCAGATAGCCGATGAGTGCTATCGTCAGTTCGACAGCTGACGTGTGGGAGGCACGCGTCACGGCGGAGAGAACCGATGACGCTGAAGCTCTATTTCCACCCTCTCGCATCCTTCTGCCACAAGGTGTTGATCGCTCTCTACGAGAACGCCCTGCCGTTCGATCCCGTCATCGTCGATCTCGGTAACGAAACCTCACGCGAGGCTTTCAGGCAGGTCTGGCCACCCTTGAAGTTCCCGGTGCTGGTCGATGAGGCGCGGCAGGCCACTGTCGCTGAGTCCGCCACCGTCATCGATTATCTCGACAGCTTCGCCACCCCGGAGAGGCCTCTCGTACCCCACGATCCGGATCTCGCCTGGCGAGCCCGCATGTGGGACCGCCTGTTCGACGATATGCTGCAACTGCCGATGCAGAAGGTCGTGCTGGATGCCCTGCGCCCCGCCGACGGCCACGATCCGTTCGGGGTAGAACAGGCGAAGGCGGACATACGCACCGCCTATACCTTCATGGAGGAACGCTGGCCGCAAGCCGGCTGGGCCATCGGTCCGGATTTCACGCTGGCTGACTGCTCCGCCGCGCCGGCCCTGTTTTACGCCGACACGATCTGTCCGCTCGGCGAGGATTTTCCGCGCCTCAAGGCCTATTTCAAGCGCCTGAAGCAAAGGCCATCGGTCGCGCGCGTGATGCGAGAGGCACAACCCTATTTCCCGATGTTCCCGCTTAATCCGAAACCATCGATTTAGCGCAGACTTAAACCCGCATCGGATCGTTTTCGAGCAGGATGGGGCTGCCATGTGGCGTCGCTTCCGCCGCCCGCTTCCAGCTCTCCTGCAGGGCCAGCACCGTATCGGCGTCGGCAAGCCCCTTGGAAACCAGAAGCCCGGTCAGCGCCGCCACCCAGCCGTCGAAGTAATCGGAGCCGTCATCGGCGCGTTCGGGTTTATGCAGTTCGGCGGAAAGCGCCTCTGCCCACTCAATCCAGGAAAACAGGCCCTTCTCGTGCAGGTGCACGGTCATGGCAAAGGCCTGCGCGTTCCACGGCTCGGCAAAGACCGGATCGCCCTCCGCCGATTTCGGCAGTCCCGGCGACCGTCGCAGCGGAGATGGTGCCTCACAGGCGCTCAAGGTAGCTCTCCCACGCATCGATCGAGACCGTCAAGGACGGATCGGCCCCGTCTCCCCAGATCTCCCCGGCATCGAACACGACCGTATAGATCCATTCCGGATTTTCTCCCTTGCCATGGGCATTGTCATCGGCAAAGACGTAGCTGCCCTGCACAGCCTCGATCACTCCGGTCTTGGCGCGTGCATAGCGCGGCAGCCGGGTATGGGTTTCCGGATTGAAATTCCGGGTGCGCACGCGATCTCCCACCGAGAAACGGGGTTCGTTGTGCACCGGCCGATCGCACGGACCGCCACGCGCCAGAACGCCAGGCACCATGTCCGCCGTCAGAACACGCTTCGGCGTCGCACCATGACCAAGGTTCCGGCCGGAAAAAAGCTCATCGCGCGTTGCAAAGCCATGCCGCTCTAGAAGCGTATCCAGCGCTCGAATCCAGATCTCGTAGTAACTCGCGGAGAGATAGTTCGCCGGCGGAATATTCTCGCGGGCGTGACGGCTCTCATCGATCGACCATGCCCCGAAAGCGCCGCAGCAAAGTGTCAGCCCGAGCGCCCGCTTTTCCCATTCGGCATGAAAGAGCGGCTCGTCCTTTTCCGGCGCCACCGGGCCGAAGCCCATCTGACCGCCGAGGTCGTGAGGACCGTTCATCGCCCGCCCTCCGGCGATGCTGCAAGACCGGTGCCGATCATGGAATCCCGGGTCACGAGAGCCGCAAGCGCCTCCTGATCCAGCCCGTCAGTGCCTTCAGGACGCTCCGGCACGACGATATAACGAAGCTCGGCCGTCGAATCCCAGACGCGGATCTTCTTTTCGGGACTCAGCGTCACACCGAACTCCTCCAGCACAGCACGCGGATTGATGACGGCGCGCGAACGATAGGCCGGGGCCTTGTACCAGACCGGCGGAAGCCCCAGGACCGCCCATGGATAACAGGAGCAGAGTGTACAGACGACCATGTTGTGGGTCTCGGGCGTATTGAATACCGCCCGCATATGCTCGCCTTGCCGCCCGGTATAGCCGAGGCTCGCAATCGCTGCCGTCGCATCTTCCTTCAGCCACTCGGCGAAAGCCGGCTCGCTCCATGCCTTTGCCACCACATGGGCGCCGTTTCGTGGGCCGACCTTGGTCTCATAGGTCTCGACGATCGCGTCGATCGCCGCGGGATCGATAAGACCCTTTTCCGTCAGCAGCGTTTCCAGCGCGCGAACCCGCGCCTGCATGTCGGAATAGTGGTTGTCGTGGTGATGATGACCGTGATCGTCGTCATGGTCATGCGAATGATGGTCGTGCTCGTGCAAGGCGGCGCCCCTCGATGTCGAAGAGCGTCAATTCTTAGCAGGCTGACGAGGGATGCCAAGCCCCGTCCATTCCGAAATAACCGGTCATTTCAGCATCGGCCACAGGCTTGCGACCAGCAGGAGAGCCATGGTGATGTTAAACCATTTCAGCCGCACCGGCACCGACAGCCATTCGCGCAGAACAGAGCCGAAGCCCGCCCATGTGGAAACGCTCGGCAGGTTGACCGCGGCAAAGACCAGCCCGACGAGCGCGACGCTCCACAAATACTGGTCGGCATCGATATAAACCGACATCGCCGTGACGGCCATCACCCAGGCCTTGGGATTGACCCACTGGAAGGCAGCAGCAACGAGAAAGGTCATCGGCCGCGCCGCAGCTTCGCCGTCGCCAAGCGTCCGCGACATGCCGATCTTCCAGGCTATGTAGAGAAGATAAATCCCACCGGCGATCTTGAGGCCGGTATAAAGCAACGGCACGGTCGCAAGCAAAGCGCCAAGCCCGACCCCGACCCCGATCAGCAGCGACAGGAAGCCGACCCCGATGCCGAGCATATGCGGAACCGTGCGCCGGAAACCGAAATTCACGCCCGAAGCAAACAGCATCATGTTGTTCGGGCCTGGTGTGATGGACGTCGCGAAAGCGAAGCCGACCAAGGCCGAAAGTGTAGCAGTATCCAAGATGAACCCCCTGAAATCGGAGGCAAAATAGCCATGCGTCTGCCATCCGACCATCGGAGATTTGTCACGGTGGCAATCATTTACGCCGGAACTCCCGGCCTTGTCGCCGGCGGGTCTCAAGAGATCCAGCAAATGCGTTTCAAGGATTGAAACCGGCAGCCGCTTCTCTAATCTGCAAGGCCTGTTCGACACGAGGACATCAGATGCACGACCCGATTCCCACGGTAACCCTTCCCTCCGGTCTGGATATCCCGGCCCTTGGCCTCGGTACATGGAAGATGGGGGAGACAAGAGGCCGCGCACTCGAAGAGATCGACAGCCTGCGGCTCGGCCTCGACCTCGGCATGACGCTGATCGACACCGCCGAAATGTATGGCGAGGGCGGGGCGGAGAAGATCGTCGGCAAGGCGCTGGAGGATCGTCGCGACGAAGTGTTCCTCGTCAGCAAGGTCTATCCCTGGAATGCGAGCTACGAAAAGACCATAGCCGCCTGCCGGGCAAGCCTTGCGCGCCTCGGCACCGACCGGCTCGATCTCTACCTGCTTCACTGGCGCGGCGAGTATCCGCTCGACGAAACCGTGGCCGCTTTCGAACATCTGAAGAAAGAAGGCATAATCGGCGCCTGGGGCGTATCGAACTTCGACGTCGACGACATGGAGGAATTGTTCTCCGTACCCAATGGGGAAAACTGCGCCGCCAATCAGGTGCTCTACAATCTCGGCCGCCGTGGCATCGAGTATGATCTCCTGCCCTGGTGCCAGCAGCGAGGCATACCCATCATGGCCTACTCGCCGATCGAGCAGGGCCGTCTCGTGCACCATCCCGACCTCATCCGTATCGCCAAGACCTATCAGGCAACGCCGGCGCAGGTGGCCCTCGCCTTCGTGCTGGAACGCGACGGCGTGATCGCCATCCCGAAATCCGCCAACCTGAGGCGTGTGCGGGAAAACCGAGATGCGGTAGACCTCGATATCAGCGACGAGGACTGGGCAGAACTCGACGCCGCCTTTCCGCCGCCGGACGAGAAACTTCCGTTGGAAATGCTCTGAAATCGCCTTCGGTTTCGTGAATGGAAACCTCATCCTTCACTTCGAGCGCGGAAAGAAACCTACGCGGTCAGAGAGGTATTCTCCTCTCCCCACCATCGAATGATGCCGCCCAATAACGCTCGCCCTCCCCACCCACACAATACGCAAATAAAATAATTAGCTATTCAACTAATCATAAAAATTAAATCTGACATACGGACTGGACATTTAAGAATTTTCCTAATTATAGAATTTGCAAAAAACACGCACATTCAGTCCAATGACCAAGGCGCTCAGGTGAAGAAGCAGACGAAAAAGGCATCCACCCCACACAAGTCCGAAAGGCGGGCTCAGCAGGCCTTTCATGCTCTCGCCGCCGCTCCTCGTCGGGCAATCCTCAAATACCTTGCCGTCTCAGGACTCACCGCGGGCGAGATATCCTCACGCTTCGACATGGCCAAGCCATCGGTATCGCAGCACCTCGCAATTCTGGAAAATGCCGGCCTTATCACGCGCGAAAAGCGCGGGCAGTTCGTTCACTACGCCCTGGCACCGAACATCCTGAAGGAGGTCCTGACCGGCTTCCTTCAGGATCTTGAGCCACCGGAAGTATCGACGACCGACGACCCGGCTAAACCGCAGGAACAGACAGAGCAGAAGAGCAAGGGAAAATCGGCCAAGGTAGCCAAGCCTATCAAAGCAGAGACAGCCGATGAGCCAGCGGCAAAGCCTCTGCCCAGCCAGATGTCGATGTTCTGAAGCATATCGCGCAAAAGTGTGCAGCGGTTTTGCGACGATGGCATACGATAAAACAACGACGTGAAGCGCAAGGAGTTGAATCTGGAAGATCGCGACGCGCCTTGGAACGACCTTCGCAAGGACGGCTCGAGCTCGAACGCTCGATATGCGATGCACTCAGTACCGATGTCTCCCGGCAATACGGCACGACACATACAGCCGGCATTCAACGCATGACAGAAACCCTCCGCACTGGCAGGCGCGGCACATAGCAAAAGGCATCCTGCGGTGACTAAACCGGCAGAATGCCTTTTGGATCAGACGGGATGAATGGGCATCCGCCCCATCAGGCAGCGGATGCGATCGGCTTGTAATCGATCAGGATACCGGATGTCCCGGCGTTGGATGTGAGACCAGCCTCATTCGCCGCCGAAAGCAATCACATGCCCTGCGAACCGCGGTTCATCGCCGCAATGCCCGTGCGGCAGATTTCATTGAGACCGAGCGGCTTCATGATCGCCACGAACTGGTCGATCTTGGAGGACTTGCCGGTGATCTCAAAGATGAAATGCTCAACGGTCGCATCGACCACCTTCGCCTGGAAGGCATCGGCCAGACGCAGGGTTTCAGCGCGCATCTCGCCTTCGGAGACCACCTTCACCAGCGCGACCTCGCGCTCGATCGGACGTTCCTGGCCAAGCTCCTTCGCCCGCACGGTAAGGTCGAGAACCCGGTGCACCGGCACGATACGCTCGAGCTGGGCCTTGATCTGTTCCAATACGCTCGGCGTACCGCGCGTGACGATGGTGATGCGCGAAAGATGCGCCTCGTGCTCGGTCTCGGAAACCGTCAGACTTTCGATGTTGTAGCCGCGACCGGAGAATAGGCCAATGACGCGGGCAAGCACGCCCGGTTCGTTGTCGACGAGAACCGATAGCGTATGGCTTTCGATAGCCGCCGTTTCCTTGGCGATGAAGTAAGCCGAACCCGTGGGTTGAAGCTGTGCGTTCATGGTGTTGTGCCTTTCAGCGTGATTTGAGGCGCCCGATGGACCACGGGCGTGCCGCGAGAACCACAAGGAGCGGAAAAACAAGGTAAGACGCCAGAAACAGGAAGTCGTCTGCTCCCAATTCCGGGCTGTAGAACTCATAGTCATCGCCACATGGCGTATGGAATCGAAGGCTGGACCACCACGCAGGGGCAGTGAGACAAAACATCCCCACCGCGAGCGAAGCAGGGATCATCGGCAGACCGCGAGAGTTGTCCTTCTTGGACGCGCGGTAAGTCAGATACACCGCCAATCCGAGAGGCAACGACGAAAGCACCGCTCCTGTCGTGAGGGTGCCACTCGCACCCATCGTGCACGTCCCGGTGAAGCCCAGCATTTGCAGGAGCATTGCAATCAGAATAAGTACTCCTGCAATCAATGCTCCCATGCGTGGATCCCCTTCCTTGCCAATCAAACCAGCTGACGGCCCTTGGCGTCGATCGCCGTCGCAACGGCCTCGTCGGTCGCCTCGTCGGGAAGCAGCATCTCGTTATGTGCCTTGCCCGACGGGATCATCGGGAAGCAGTTGGCGAGATTGGCGACGCGGCAGTCGAAGATCACCGGCTTCTTGACGTTGATCATCTCCATAATGGCATCGTCGAGTTCATCGGGCTTTTCGCAACGCAAGCCGACAGCGCCATAGGCCTCGGCAAGCTTGACGAAATCAGGCATGGCCTCGGTGTAGGAGTTCGACAGGCGATTGCCATGCAGGAGTTGTTGCCACTGGCGAACCATGCCCATGTACTGGTTGTTCAGGATGAAGATCTTGACCGGCGCTTCATACTGGACAGCGCAGGACATTTCCTGAATGCACATCTGGATCGAGGCATCGCCGGCGATGTCGATGACAAGGCTTTCCGGATGGGCGATCTGTACCCCGATTGCCGCCGGGAAGCCGTAGCCCATGGTGCCGAGACCGCCCGAGGTCATCCACCGGTTCGGCTTCTCGAAGCCAAAGAACTGCGCGGCCCACATCTGGTGCTGACCGACTTCGGTGGTGATGTAGGTGTCGCGATCCTTCGTCAGGTGATAGAGCCGCTCGATGGCGTATTGCGGCATGATGACATCCTTCGACGGCGTATAGGCGAAGGAGCGGCGCGCCTTCCAGCGAGCAATGCTGTCCTTCCACTCCGCCGTCTGGGCAGCCTCGGGCTTCTTCGGAAGCGCCCGCCAGAGGCGGACCATGTCTTCGAGTACATTGCCGACATCACCGGTGATCGGAACATCGACGCGAACGTTCTTGTTGATCGAGGACGGATCGATATCGATATGGATCTTCTTCGAATTCGGCGAGAAGGCGTTGAGCCTGCCGGTAATGCGGTCATCGAAGCGCGCGCCGACGCAGACCATGACGTCACAATCGTGCATGGCCATGTTGGCCTCATAGGAACCGTGCATGCCGAGCATGCCCAGCCAGTTCTTGCCCGAGGCCGGATAGGTGCCGAGACCCATCAGCGTGGACGTGATCGGGAAATCGGTGAGTTCGACCAGTTCGCGCAGCAGCTTGGAAGCTTCCGGCCCGGAATTGACGACACCGCCACCCGTATAGAAGACCGGACGGCGGGCATGCGCCATCAGTTCGATGGCCGCACGAATGGCGTTTTCGTCACCCTGAACCTTGGGCTGGTAGCTTCTCTGAGCAACATGCGCCGAAGGCGGCGTATAGGTGCCGGTCGCGAACTGGACGTCCTTCGGAACATCGACCAGAACCGGGCCGGGGCGGCCGCTCTGCGCAATGCGGAAGGCCTCGTGGATGACTCCGGCAAGCTCGTTGACGTCCTTCACCAGCCAGTTGTGCTTGGTACAGGGTCGCGTAATGCCAACGGTATCGCATTCCTGGAAAGCATCGGAACCGATCAGGCTCGTCGGGACCTGGCCGGAAATGCAGACCAGCGGGATCGAGTCCATCAAGGCATCCTGCAGCGGAGTAACGGCGTTGGTCGCGCCGGGACCGGAGGTTACGAGCAGAACGCCGACCTTGCCTGTGGAACGGGCATAACCTTCCGCGGCATGCCCTGCCCCCTGTTCGTGACGCACGAGGATATGCTGGATCTCTTCCTGCTGGAAGATTTCGTCATAGATCGGCAGCACGGCTCCGCCGGGATAACCGAAGATATGCTCAACCCCGTTGTCCTTCAGCGCTCGCAGAACGATTTCCGCGCCGGTCATCTGATTGTCTTTACCCGTCATGCCTGTTTCCATCTGCCTAGGGATTTTTTTGAGAGCCGTAGCCCGGTTTTGGCCATAAAAAAAGGCCCCTTTGAGGAGCCTGTCATCTAGCGCATGGGTGGCTATCGCCGGATGGTTACACCATCCTGCCCATGCGCTTTCCCACCACAATAAGAGCCTGCAAATTTTTCATGACACGTGTGATAACACAAATCGGCAAAGCGTCAACGCATCAAATGACAAAAAACGGCACTGAATAAGACAGAAAAGACCACGCTTTCGGAAAATGCAGCCTTTGCGATACACCCGTCGTTAAGTCCCGGACAGCTATATTGCCTCCCCGAGCAGGGAGCCTCCTATTGCGTAACGACGATCTCAAGACATCCGGCAGCGCTGGCGAACAGGATCGCCGCGACCGCATGCATCCGGGTTATCGCATGCTCGGGCGCGTCGTCGCCTGCAACGGCTCCCGCGCAACCATTGCCGCTGTGGCGGAAGAAGGCTCCACCGACCTCACAGAACTCTGGTCCGTCGGGCGCCTGATCTCGATCAGCGTCGGGGCAAACCGCGTGGTGGCGCTTGCCTATTCGATGCAGACAGGCTCCCGCGACTGGGGTGAGGAGGCCGACAACTATTTCCTCATCGAGGTCGAGCTGCTGGGCGAGGTCCACAAAGGCCTGAGCGGTCAGGACGAGTTCTCGACCGGCATCTCGCGTTATCCCTATCTCGGCGCCGTCGCCCACCGCATACGTGCTGCCGACCTCCTGCGCATCTACGACAGCCGCAAGGGATCCTCCTGCGCCATCGGCAAGCTCACGCAGGACGAAAGCATCGACGCAACCATTCACATTCCCTCGATGCTTTCCAAGCATTTCGCCGTCGTCGGCTCCACCGGCGTCGGCAAGTCGACGGCCGTCTCGCTGCTGCTGCGCAAGGCAATCGAGGCCGACCCGAAATTGCGCGTCCTCATCCTCGACCCGCACAATGAATTCGCCGCCGCCTTCCCCGAGCATGCAGTGGTCGTCGATACCGATACGCTGGACCTGCCCTTCTGGCTGATGAAGCTTGAGGAATTCGCCGAAGTGCTGTTCCGCGGCCGCCCATCGGTGCCGGAGGAACTCGACATTCTCCGCGACCTCCTGCCGGAGGCCAAACGCGCCTTCCGTGGCAACGAGTCCGCTCTGATGCGCCGCACGTCGGACAAAAGCTCGATCACTGCCGATACACCGGTACCCTATCGCATGGCGGACCTTCTGGCGCTGATCGACGATCGCATCGGCCGGCTGGAAGGCCGCGGCGACAAACCGTTCATGCGCGCGCTGAAGATGCGCATCATGTCGGCGATCAACGATCCGCGCTATCACTTCATGTTCTCCAACAACACGATCAGCGACACGATCATGGAGACGATTGCGGAAATCTTCCGCATTCCGGGAGACGACAGGCCGATCTGCACCTTCCAGCTCGCCGGCATTCCTTCGGAGGTGGTGAATTCCGTCGCCTCGGTCCTCTGCCGCATGGCCTTCGAACTGGCGCTCTGGTCGAACGGCGCAATCCACATGCTCGTCGTCTGCGAAGAAGCCCATCGCTACATTCCATCCGACCCGAGCCTGGGTTTCTTCCCTACACGGCAGGCCATTGCCCGTATCGCCAAGGAAGGCCGTAAGTACGGCGTATCGCTCGGCATCATCACCCAGCGCCCCGGCGAACTCGACCAGACGATCCTGTCGCAGTGCTCGACCCTGTTCGCCATGCGCCTGACGAACGACCGGGACCAGGAAATCATCCGTTCCGCAATCCCGGATTCGTCGATCTCCACGACCAGCTTCATTTCCTCGATTGGCAATGGCGAGGCGATCGCCTTCGGCGAGGCGATTGCCGTGCCCATGCGCATGCGTTTTTCGCGCGTCGACAGCAGCCATCTGCCAAAGGCCAACGGCACCGGCGTCAAACACAGCGAGGAAAATCCCGATACGGTCGACCTCCGGTCGATCGTTGCCCGCATGCGGTCCGTAGCGGCACCGGATATTGCGGCATTCCAGCAGAGCTTCGAAACCGCCTTCCCCGCCAGCCGGCCGGAGGAAAGTCCGAGGAGCTTCAACGAAGTCGCACCTCCCTCCCGGGAGCAGGATGAAGACGATTTCGAGATCCCGGCCCATCTCGGCCCGAACGCCACGTTCGATGAGATCCGGCAGGCTCTCCTGACACCTGAGCATCCCGCCCCGGCAGCACATCCCGTTCCCGTTCCCGTTACCGCACCCGAACCGCCGCCGGTAGTCGAGCCCTACCGTCCCGACATGCTGCCCGGCAGCAGGTTTGCGGAAGAGCGCACAGCCCTGCAGCGCGAGGGCATATTCCCCCAGCAGCCGCGCGAACGAGGCGAACCGGCGCCTTACGCTGCGATCCACACGCAGGAGCCTTCGCCGCCCGCCAACCCTTCCTTCGGAGGCACGCTTCGTCGAGAAGGAAGCTCGCTTCGCGAAAGCATCCTGAAGAAACCTCTCTCCAGCCTCTACCGCAAGGACTGAGCGGAGAAAGTAGCGGGGTCGACCCGCTCCCAGCTTTCATCCATCTGGTTGCGAAACCACGTCATCTGCCGCTTGGCATATTGCCGGGTCGCAGCCGATGCCATGTCGATGACCTCTTCCCGTGACAGCTGCCCCTTCAGCATCGCCGCGATCTGGGAAACCCCGATCGCCTTCATCGCCGGCATCTCGGGAGAAAGCCCAAGCGCCAACAACGCTTCGACCTCTTCTACAGCACCCTGCTCGAACATACCGGCAAAGCGCCGGTTGATCCTCTCATGCAGAAGCGCACGGTCCGGCAACACCACGAATTTGCGGGCACGGGCGGGATTGATCGGCATGGGGCCAGCCTTACCCTGAAATTCAGAGATCGATTGTCCCGTCGCTTCCAGCACTTCGAGCGCCCGCACGATCCGCTGGCCATCCTGTGGATTGAGGCGCTCTGCCATGGCAGGATCGCGCGCGGCAAGCTCGCGGTGAAGCGCCTCCGCTCCTTCCTCAGAAAGCCGCCCCCGCCATGTCGTCCGGATATCCTCGGGCACGGTCGGCATATCGGAAAGTCCGCCGGTCAGCGCCTTGAAGTAAAGACCTGTGCCTCCCACGATGACCGGAAGCACTTTTTGGGCCTTAAACCGGGAGAGCAGATCGCCGCTTTCGCGCAACCAGTCGCCGGTCGAATAGGTATTGCCGGGATACACATGCCCATAGAGGTGGTGGGGAATGCCCTCCATTTCCTCTTCTGATGGGCGCGCCGTCAGCACCCGCAGGACGTCATAGACCTGCATGCTGTCGGCGTTGACCACCTGCCCGCCGAAACGCTTTGCGAAATCGAGCGCCAGCGCGGACTTGCCGCTGGCAGTCGGCCCGGTTATCAGGATCGCGTCGATATCAGTTCCAAGGTTATCCATCATGGCCCTCGTTGCCACGCTTATTGCCAATCCGTCAAATCCCGTTCTCGCACCCGACATCGCCGAAAAGGCCGCCGAGGCGGTGAAGGCCTCCGGTCTGTACTGGCTCGCAGACGGCATTGCCTGCGACATCGCGCTCAAGGATGGCACGGTCTCAGCAGAAGCGGAAACCGCGCTGCGCGCCGCAATCGAAGGTCTTCCGGTCGACCTCGCCATTCAGGATGCCGATACCCGACGCAAGAAGTTTCTGATTGCCGATATGGATTCGACCATGATCGGCCAGGAATGCATCGACGAACTGGCCGCAGAAGTCGGACTGAAAGAGAAGGTTTCGGCGATTACCGCACGCGCCATGAATGGTGAGATCGCCTTCGAACCCGCACTCAGGGAACGTGTCGCCCTGCTCAAGGGCTTGCCCGTCACAGTGGTCGACGAGGTGATCGCCAGGCGCATCACGCTGACACCGGGCGGACCGGAACTGATCGCCACCATGAAGGCCAAGGGGCATTACACCGCACTGGTTTCCGGCGGCTTTACGGTCTTCACATCACGCATCGCCGAAACCCTCGGCTTCCACGAAAACCGCGCCAACATCCTGATCGAGGAAAACGGTGCGCTGGCCGGTGTGGTGGAGGAGCCGATCCTCGGCAAGCAGGCCAAGGTCGATGCTCTGCTGGACATCACCGACAAGCTCGGCATCGATCCCGCCGACGTAATCGCCGTCGGCGACGGCGCCAACGACCTCGGCATGCTCGAACTGGCAGGATCGGGTGTCGCCCTCCACGCCAAGCCGGCAGTGGCCGCACAGGCTAAGATCCGCATCGACCACGGCGACCTCACCGCGCTCCTTTACCTGCAGGGCTATCGCAAGAGCGATTTCGTCACCCCCTGAAGCCAGCCACAGCAATCCTCATGAAAACGACCTCCGTGTTCTCTACACGGAGGTCGTTTTCGTTGATCAGGATTTCGCACGTGTAAAGCGCATCATTCCTTGAACTGCGAGACCAGCGCTACTCCAGTGGCACTGCGACGAGCCGGAGATTGCCCTCGCCGTCGGCCACCATCAGATGCGCGCTGCGGCGTCCCTCACCCTTGAGCGCGGCCAGCATGTCGATGACATCCTTCGGCACCTGCATGAATTCCTGAGCCACCTCGACGATCACCTGCCCGACCTTCAACCCCTTGGCCTCGGCCTGCGAACCAGGCAGAACCTTGGTGATGATGACGCCTTCGACGCTCTCCGCGATGGAATAGGTCTTCCGACCGGCATCATCGAGTGTCGCAAGTTCGACGCCGATGAGGTTTTCCATCACCGGAGCCGAGCTGTTGCCCTGTTCCTCGGGAGCTTGCTGGTCTTCCTCGATGGTGCCGTCATCTTCCGGCGCGGCCTCGCCACCGCCCTCGGGTGCTGCGTCTTCTCCACTTTCTGTCTGATCGTCCGATTTGGCCTGCTGCTCATCTTCCAGACGGCCGAGATTCACCTTTACGGTTTCCTCCTTGCCGTCACGCAGGATGACGACATCGACTTCCGCCCCGACGCGGCTCTCGGCAACGATACGCACCAGATCGCGGGTGTCGCCAACCTTCTTGCCGTCGAAGCCGACGATCACGTCGCCGACCTTGATCGGACCGTTCTCGACCGGTCCACCCTTGACGATGCCGCTGACCAGGGCGCCGCGCGCCTTGCCGACAATGCCGACACTCTCGGCCACGTCGTCGGTGACAGGCTGAATGCGAACGCCGAGCCAGCCGCGCCGTGTCTCGCCGAATTCCATGAGCTGCTTGATGACATTCTCCGCAAGCTCCGTCGGAACCGCAAAGCCGATACCGATGGAACCGCCGCTCGGCGAGATGATCGCCGTATTGATGCCGATGACTTCGCCGTTCATGTTGAACAACGGACCACCGGAATTGCCCTTGTTGATCGCGGCATCCGTCTGGATGAAGTTGTCGTAGGGTCCGGCATTGATGTTGCGGCCACTGGCCGAGATGATGCCGACGGTCACCGAACCACCAAGGCCGAAGGGGTTGCCGATCGCCATCACCCAGTCGCCGATGCGCATCTTGCGGGAATCGCCGAACTTGACCGACTTGAGCGGCGCAGGAGGCTCGACCTTCAACACCGAAAGGTCGGTCTTTGTATCCGTGCCGATCAGCTTTGCCTTGAGCTTGGAGCCATCCGGGAAGATCGCCTCGATGTCATCGGCATTCTCGATCACGTGATTGTTGGTAACGATGAAACCGCTCGGGTCGATGACGAAGCCTGAACCGAGCGAATTGACCTTGTTATTGCCGTCCTGGCTGCCGCGGTTCTTGAAGAAATCCTCGAAAAGCTCCTGGAAGGGAGACCCCTCCGGCAGCTTCGGCATCGGCGCATCACGCTCTTCCTTGACGCTCTGCGAGGTGGAGATGTTAACCACCGCGTCCAGCAGGCCCGAGGCGAGATCCGCAACCGATTCGGGTCCCTGGGCTCGCACGGGATATGGCGCGACGACACTGCCGACGGCAAGGGCTGCCCCGACCAGGAATGCTGGAAGGAGGGAATGGCGCTTGCGGGCGTCGATGGTCATGAGGCTTCCTCTGCGGTTCGGAAATCGCTTTTTGGCGACAGCATAAGGCGGAATGATGAAAGGTTAAATCAATTTCAGGCGAGACCTCACCGCTCCGTCATCCGCGAAGCAGCCATACGAGAGCGACGCCAAAGGCAATCGCGACAAGACCGGAAAGACGCAACTGCCCTTCAGGAATGTCAGGCAACAGCTTCGCCATCCTGACAAGCAAACGAGGGGCTAGTGCATAGACCAGCCCCTCGATGATGAGAAAGAACGCCACGCCTGTCAGAAAATCCGACATGGCGCCCCTATCAGTTGTTGGCAGCTGCCGGCGCGGCAGGCGCGGCTGCAGCAGGACCCGAGGCTCCGTTGAAATAACGGAAGAATTCGGAATCCGGCGAAAGGACCATCGTCGTGCCGTTGCCACCCAACGCCCCGTTATAAGCGCGCATCGAACGGTAGAACTCGAAGAAGTCCGGATCGCGCGAGAAGGCTTCCGCGAATACGCGGTTACGCTCGGCATCGCCCTCGCCTCGCAGCACTTCCGAATCACGCTGGGCTTCCGCCTGGAGTTCGACGACCTGACGGTCGGCGATTGCGCGGCGACGCTGGCCTTCTTCATTACCACGGGCACGGATGAGTTCGGCTTCCGCCAGACGTTCGGCCTTCATGCGATCGAAGGTCTGCTGGGAGACTTCCTGTGTCAGGTCGGTACGACGGATGCGAACGTCCTCGATGGTGATACCGAGCGATTCGGCGTCTGCCCGAAGGTCGTCGCGAACCTCCTGCATCATCGAAGCACGGGCGTCGGACAGAGCGGATTCGAAACCCCTCAGACCATAAACCCGGCGCAGCGATGCATCGAGACGGGTTGTAAGACGGGTTTCGGCAGCGTCGCGGTCGCCCGAAACGGTTTCGCGGAAGCGGCGTGCATCGGTGATCTTGTAGACCACGAAGGCATCCACCTCGTAGAATTTACCGCCCGAAACCTGAACGCGGATGTTGTCGAGATCGAAGCGAAGCGCCTGATCTTCCACGTACTGGACACGGTCGGCATCGGCAAACGCGAAGGGCAGCTTGAAGTAGAGACCCGGGTCCTTGTAGACGGCCTGGATCTGACCGAAACGGACCACGATTGCCTGCTGACGTTCGTTGACGACGAACACCGACGAGTAGATGAGCAGCAGAACGGCGGCAAGGCCGATCAAGATAGCGACAAGGCGATTGGACATGATCAATTGCCTCCCTGCTGCGTCTGGCCCTGGCCCATGCGATTGAGCTCGTTGAGCGGCAGATAGGGCACGACGCCCTGCTTCTCGTCGATGATGACCTTGTTGGAGTTCTTCAGAACCTGCTCCATGGTTTCAAGATAGAGGCGCTTGCGAGTAACGTCGGGCGCCTTGCTGTATTCCTCGTGGATGTCGACGAAGCGCTGGGCTTCACCCTCGGCTTCCTTGACGACACGGTCCTTGTAGGCGGCCGCTTCTTCACGGATCTGCGCGGCCTGACCGCGAGCCTGACCAAGCTGCTGGTTGGCATACTTGTTGGCTTCCTCGACGAAACGGTCTTCGTCCTGTTCGGCACGCTGCACTTCATCGAAGGCGTCGGCCACTTCGCGCGGCGGGGCCGCATCTTCGATCGCAACGGCATTGATCGAAATGCCTGCGCCGTAGCTATCCATGGTGCCCTGGATGATCGCCTTCACGTCCGCTGCAATCTGCTGACGCGCATCGCGGAAGATGTCCTGCGCCGGACGACGGCCGACGATTTCGCGCATGGCGCTTTCGGCAACCTGCTGCAGCGTCTGCGGCGGGCTTTCGATATTGAAGAGATAGGCCTTGGGATCGCTCACTGTGAAGAGAACCGAGAACTGCACGTTCACGATGTTCTGATCGCCCGAAAGCATCAGACCGGCGCTCGAAGACGAAGAGGCCTTCGCGCCGATGTTCTGCTGTTGCTCGGTGACCTTGACGATCTCGACGGTTTCGAGCGGCCAAAGATGGAAATGCAGGCCAGGCATGGAAATCTCTTCCTGCGGCTTACCGAAGCGCAGTTCGACACCGCGCTCGTCCGGCTGCACCGTATAAATGGCCTGCATGGCCCAGAATGCGCCGAGCACGAGAAGCAGAACGACCACTACGCCGCCGTTGAAACCTCCCGGCACGATGTTCTTCAGCCTGTCCTGCCCGCGACGGATGAGATCCTCAAGGTCGGGCGGCGTATTGCCACCGCCGCCGCGCGGCCGGTTCGGCCCCTGCCCCCAGGGTCCCTGATTGTTACCGCCGCCGCCGCCCCATGGGCCGCCGCCGTTCTGATTGCTCCAGGGCATCAATACCTCTTTGTTTGCAAGTGCTCCCATCATCCCAGCCGCCGGCACTCGCGGGCCGCGGACGGAACGCTCGTCCCGTTATAGGTATCGGGCCGAGGCCTTTCAACGGAAAGTACCTAACTTCTTCTGCCGTTAGGGAAAATAATGCGTTATGCCGCAGGACGACGCCGGTAGGTGGTGTATCGCGTCGGATAATTATCCTTCTCGCCGGCGGGAACCAGCGTTTCCTGCACTTTTTCGAACACCGCCGGATCTATCTCCGGGAATACGGTATCGCCCTCGATCGCAGCTTCGACATGGGTGACATGCAGCACACCGGCGAGCGGCAGTGCCTGCCGGTAGATCTCACCACCGCCGGCGACGCAGACCTCGTCAACACCCGTCTCGACCGCGATTTCCTTAGACCGCTCAATGGCTTCGTCCAGACTACGAACAGTCTCGACGCCAGCGACATCTATCGCTGCCCCGCGGCTTACGATGACATGCGGGCGCCCCGGCAGCGGTTTGCCGCCCACGGATTCGAAGGTCTTGCGCCCCATGACCAGCGGCTTGCCGAGAGTGAGCGCCTTGAAGCGCTTGAGGTCGGTCGACAGCTTCCATGGCATATCGCCGTTGCGGCCGATCACGTTGTTGGACGCCATCGCGACCACGATCACAATTTCGGGATTGGACATTTTCTGTCTTTCGTGAATGCCCGTCCGGGGTGTCAGACGGCGATCGGCGCCTTGATGCTTGCATCAGCCTCGTAGCCTTCGAGGCTGAAATCCTCGAAACGGAACGAGAAGATGTCGCGCACTTCCGGATTGATCTTCATTCTCGGCAAAGCCTTCGGCGTACGGGCAAGCTGCTGTTTCGCCTGCTCGAAATGGTTCGCGTAAAGATGCGCGTCGCCGAGCGTATGCACGAAATCGCCGGGCTCGAGATCCGTCACCTGCGCCACCATCATCGTCAGCAACGCATAGGAAGCGATGTTGAAGGGCACGCCGAGGAAGATATCGGCGGAACGCTGGTAGAGCTGGCAGGAGAGCCTGCCATCCGCCACATAGAACTGGAACAGGCAGTGGCAGGGCGGCAGCGCCATCTCGTCCACTTCGGCCGGGTTCCAGGCGGAAACGATATGCCGGCGCGAATTGGGGTTCTTGCGGATGCCTTCCACCAGATTGGCGATCTGGTCGATATGGCCGCCGTCGCCGGTCGGCCAGGAACGCCACTGCGCGCCGTAGACAGGACCGAGATTGCCGTTCTCGTCGGCCCATTCGTCCCAGATGGAAACTCCGTGCTCATGCAGATAGGCGATATTGGTCTCGCCCTTCAGGAACCACAGCAGTTCGTGAATGATCGAACGAAGATGCAGCTTCTTGGTCGTGAGAACCGGAAAGCCCTCACCGAGGTCGTAGCGCATCTGATAGCCGAAAACCGAACGCGTGCCTGTGCCGGTCCGGTCGCCACGATCCGTGCCGTTGTCCATCACATGCTGCAGGAGATCCAGATACTGCTTCATTGTTCCGTCTTCGACTCGAGAGGAGGACATCGCAATTTAGTGCGACCACACGAGGGAACCAAGGCGGGGCACGATAAATTACGCCGATCATTGCATTTAGCGCGCTCGGTCAGCCGGACCAAGGTGCTGGCAGCAGTTTCCCCCGATTATCGCGGCGGCAGAAACAACCGCCGAAAGCAGCGACGCCCCCCTTTTCAATGCAGCAGGAAACACCTATATCACTCCTGCCGGCTTTCGGGTCGGCTATGGCGATAAACGGTCGGTGTAATAAACCTATTGGACCCGGGGGCGGTACCCGGCGCCTCCACCAAAAACCGGTCGGTCCGTGATGACCGGCTTTTGATGGGGGCGAAATAGGATCGACAAGGGCGTAAAGATCGAACTTTTGCTCGGCATGATACCGCCGTTATCGGGTCACAAGTGTAGTTGCAAACGACAACAACGCTAAGGGTTATGCTCTCGCTGCCTAATGGCGGTGCGGGAAACCCACTCTAAAGCCCTCTAGGTTAGCCCCTTGAGGCGGGGTCCGAAGGCACCTGGCAACAGAAGCCTTCACCTAACTCTTTTCCCTCATTCTTCCTCGCCTACCCCCTTCCGCCAAAATCATGTACTATCGCCTGATATGACTCGTCACCGGGGGCTTTCCCGCTGTCCGGCGCCATGGCATATAGCCGTGGAAAGACGTCACAGGAAAGAAAGACAGGACCATATGGCGCAGGACCATATTCGCTACGACATTCTGGCTCAGGACGCGCTGCGCGGTGTCATCCGCAAGGTTTTGACGGAGGTCGCAGCCACCGGCCGTCTGCCAGGTGACCACCACTTCTTCATCACCTTCCTGACCGGCGCGCCGGGCGTGCGCATTTCCCAGCACCTGAAGGCCAAGTACGCCGAGCAGATGACCATCGTCATCCAGCACCAGTTCTGGGACCTGAAGGTGACCGACAGCCTGTTCGAGATCGGCCTGTCCTTCTCCGACACGCCGGAAAAGCTGGTCATCCCCTTCAACGCGATTCGCGGCTTCTATGACCCCTCGGTGAACTTCGAACTCGAATTCGATGTGCCGCTCGCAGAAGAAGACGAGGAAGGTGCAGAGATCACCGCTTATCCAGTCTCCGCCGCCGCCGCCGAACACACGGAAGAAACGGCTGAGAAGCCGGCCGAAGAGAAGAAGGAAGGTTCCGTCGTTTCTCTCGACGCATTCCGCAAGAAGCAGTGACCTGTGATCAGGGGCGCCTCAAAAGAGGTGCCCTCTTGCCCCCGCCGGAACATCAAAGATGAGCGCAGACGTCGTCAATCTCCGCCAGTTCAGGAAGACCAAGGTCCGCTCCGAAAAGGAAGCAAAGGCCGAACAGAACCGTATCACCTTCGGTCGCACCAAGGTCGAGAAGCAGTTGACCCACGCGCTCAACAAGAAGGCCGAAAAGACCCTCGACCAGGGACGGCTTGAACATCCGAAGCCTGAGTGACGCGTCTCACAGCAAGCTCTTCCGCTTCAGGCACTTACCACCATTTCCGGAATCACTTTGTGAAAGACCTTTCCACCGGGATGAGGCAATCGTGATCCGTAAGCATTCAATCACCTTGCGAGGCCATCGCACCAGCTTCTCACTCGAAAACCCGTTCATGGATGAGTTGAGAGCGATAGCCGACGAGCGCAACCTGCCGCTCGCGGCCCTCATCACGGAGCTCGACGAGAACCGCGACCCGACGGCCAATCTCTCTTCGGCGCTTAGGCTCTATGTTCTGAATTGGCTGAAGGCAAAGGCTCAAAAGACCTGAGCTATCCCGCGTCCATAACGCCCGTTCGCCACAGATCGACCGCAGCAGGCGAAGGAAAAAACGGATGAACGGCTCCGCATTCATCCCGATGGACTACCCAAGCACACGCTCAATTGACGCCCGGCAGGCTCTCGAACTGTAGCGGCTTGGCCGGCGGAAGACTATCGCGCGTTACTTTCTCGTCGGGCGAAACCGGCATCTCCGGGGTGGTGAACGTCCCATCGCCGAGCGGCTGCCCCGTCGGGGTGGAAGCACCTTCGGTAGCCGCCTGTGCCGCTCGCCGCGCGGCTTCTTCCGCAGCCAGCCTTTCGGCCTCCGCCTTCTGACGTGCCTCCTCGGCAGCTCTCGCCCGCTCGGCCTCCGCCTTCTGACGCTCATCTTCCCGATAGCGATGAAGGACGACCTCACGCCTCAGCCGCTGTTTCTCCAGCACGTTTGACTGCAGCGCCTCCACCCTGCGACGCTCCCGCTCGAAGGCGCGAAGCGACAGGAAATTCGTCAGATCGCCAACATCGAGTTGCCGCGCAGGTGCGCCGATCTCGCCGGCATAGGCAAGCCGGATACCCGGTTCAGCACCGGCCAGCGCATCGTCACCGGCATCGAACGCGATATGGACGGTACCGTCCATGGTTCCGTCGATAACATTCAGGCGGGCTTCACCATCCAGCTTTGCCGATTGGCTCTCCAGCGTCACGTTCTGGATGCGCATGACGCCGCCGGTCATGTTGAACGGCACCACGACGTTCTGGAATAGACCCGGCCCGGCATCGATCAGCCCTGCCGCGATAGCCTTCACCTTGTCTTCCGTGATGTCGCCCTTGATGCCACCAGCCGCCTCCAGAACCTGCGGCAGGAGCCCAAGGTTGAGCTTCGACACGGTCAGCGCGCCAACCTTCAGGGAACCGGAACCGTTGGTCGAACCGAGCAATTCAGACACCGTCTTGCCGCTCCCTTCCGCGACGAGGTCGAAATCGAACCGCCCGGTTGCTGCGGCCTGACCACCCTCTTGCTGTGCCGGCAGGGCATCAGCGAGATCACCTCCCGCAAGTGTGATGCGGCTCTGATAAAGCCCCGTCCCGTCGGCGTTGGCGACCATCAGCCGGCCCGTAAGCGTTCCGCCAAGCCAGCCTCCCGTAACATCGTCGAGGATGAGTTCGCCACCCGAGCGGCGCAGCTTTGCAGACAGGCCGATTACAGGGTCGATGATGCCGGATGAGAAGTTGCCAACCTCCAGCGCAATGTCGAGATCGGGTTCACTGACTCGCGCCGGCAGCGCCTCTTGCGAAAGCTTGCCCGTTGCGGGATCGCTGACGGGTCCGAGGACCGTCTCGGCAAGCCATGCAAGATCAGCCCGACCGGCCTTGAGCTGTCCCTCGATCTTCGGCTGGCCCGACAGGTCGAGGGACAGATCTCCGCTCAATGCATTTCCGTCCAGCGTCGCTTCGATCCGGTCGAACAAGGCCTTCCGGTCGGCCAGCTTGACGTCGGCAGAAAACTGCGTGGGCAATCCGCCACCGACCGCCGGCATCGCAACGCCTGCAGACATCAGGAATGGCTCCAGATCGTCGCTCGTGACCGAAACCTTTCCGGCTCCCGCCAGAAAATCCGCAATATCGAGAGAAACCTGCCCGCTCGCCGTCGCTTCCGTGCCGGCGGAGGTGAACCTCAGCGCAACGTCCGCGGCTTCTCCACCTTGATCGCTGACATCCAGTGAGAGACGGCCCGCAACGCCGGTACCGGTCGGCAATGGATCAAGCCCCGCCTGACCAAGCAAAATCTGCGTTTCCGGGTTTTCGAGCGTCGCATTCATTTTCAGCGCTGCGGTGCCCGTGAAGTCGGCGATGTCATCGACGGCATAATCAGCGGTGATGGTGCTGCCATTGGCCGTACCGCTGAATTTTGCGGTCAGACCGCTGCCGCCGGCATCCCCCAGCGATACGGCCGCCTGCATGTTTGCATCCGCATACCAGGGCGCGCTCTTCACCAGCCAGGCAAGTGCCGGATGCGGCGGAAGCTGGGCCGCAGCCATCGTCAGGAATGGCGTGGGATCGGCGGACTGAAACGCGATTTGCGCCTTGCCGGTGTAATCGAGCAACGAGCCGCTCGCGGATCCGCTGGCACGAATCGAAGCGCCGGCCACGTCGCCTATATTCAGCCGCTCGACCGAAACGCTGCCGCTGTCAAGCGTGAAGATGGTGTCGACCTCATGGCTCTCGACACCGTAAGCGACAAGTTTGCCGACCTTCATGCGCGTGGCAATCCGCTGGGCGAACACGCCGTTGTCTAGGTCGTCGCCGACGATCAGTGCACCGAGCGCCCGCGCCGCATCGAGATCGATTTCGTTGCCGGAGAGATCGACCGACAGTGTTGCCGGCTGACCGTTGACCGACTGCCGCTCCAGACGACCGTTGAGATGCGCCTCGCCGATGGCGAGTTCCAGTTTCTCGAAACGTTGGATATCCGGCGTCAGGTTGACGGCCGCGGAAAAACCGGCCGACTTCAGTTGCCGGATCGCAGGATCGACGACGCCGGATACCCATGAAGCCAGTCCCGACGGCTGTGTCGAAGCCACAAGCAGGTCGCCGCTGAACGAAGGCGATCCGATCAGCGTGAGCTTGCCCCTCGCTTCGACCTGCGTGCGGCCGGGCAGAACCGCAGCCGCGCGTTCAACGGTCCAGCCGGTGCCTGCAGGGCGAATATCGATCTGGATGTCACGCAGCACCGTATCGCCGGCCACGATTGCCGGCAGTTTCAGATTTGCTCGTCCCGGCACGGTCGGTACCGGAATCTCCGCCGCCATGGCGATCAAGAGATTGAGGCGCTGGCGCACGGACCCGGCGGCATTGCGCCCCGTCTTGCCCTGCCCGCCGTCATTCGCCAACCTGTTGACGTCGACCTGCTGACCCTCCGCCGTTAGCAGGAACTCCGGCTTTGCTCCGGTGTCGAGTTTCGCCTCGCCGGTGATGACGTAGGGATTGTCTGCCTCCGCCAGCTCAAGCCGGTACGCAGGAACGACAATACGCTCATTGGTAAGCTCGAACTCCCCCTTGGCCCGTGGTGCGGGCACCGGCTTGCGGTCGTTGGGCACCTTCTCCACATAGGCATCCCGCCACTGACCCTGGAAACGCCCCTTGTAGATCGGCTTGCCTTCAGCGAGCGAAAGGTCGCCCTCTAGGTCCAGACTGAATGGTCGGTTGCCGGGATCGAGCCTCAACTTGAGTGGAATTGCCCCGGTCGCCGGATTGGGCTGCTGGCTGGCAAGATGGAATCCACCAGCTTCGCCATCAACCACGGCCGTACCGTCTGCGGTCCACGGACCGGCAAGGGACGCCGCAGTCATCTCGGCGTCGAGCCCGCTCACCTTTCGCGTCCGGCCGGATTGCTGGTCGATGAATTCGATCTCGCCGCCGGTGACGTGCACCTTTTCGAGCACGACCGTCCGGGCCGGAATTTCCGCGCTGGAGCCGCGCAGCCAGTCGAGCGTACCATCGGCCAGCAACCGGATACGCGCCTTCGGCTCCTCGATTCGCATGTCGAAAATGCGCGCCTCGCCGGAAAGGAAGGGAGCAAGTTCCGCATCGAGCGAGAAGCGCGAGACGGTAACGAGCGGCGCGCCTTCGCTGTCGGGACCGACTGTCACGTCGTGCAGGGTGACCGAAGGAAAAGGCAGAAGGCGGGCATTGACCTCGCCATGCACGGTCACCTTCTTGCCGAGGATACGGCTGGCCTGATCCTCGAAATCCTTGCGGAAATCGGTCCAGTCCACGAACATCGGCCCGAGCAGCGCCGCAAACAACGCCACGACCAATAGTCCGCCGAGGAAAACCAGTAAGCGTCCGATCACGACCTGCCCACTCCACTCACATTCGCGGCCACCTTAAAGCGCGTCGCGATCTTTCAGATTCGCTTCTTACGCTTCACGTCCTCATTTTATCGCATGTCGTTGCCGCAAAACCGCTCAACACTTTTGCGCGACATGCTCTGGTTTCGCGGCAAGACTACCCGTATTTTGCCCTGCGGCAACTGCAAGGATTGGCTTTTACAGCCGGAAGATCTTGCCGGGATTGAAGATATTGTCCGGATCGAGGCTCTTCTTGATCGATCGCATGACCGGCAGCGCCGAGGGCAGTTCCTGCTCCAGATAGCTCATCTTGCCCTGCCCCACGCCGTGCTCGCCGGTGCAGGTGCCACCCATGGCGAGCGCACGCGCGTTGAGACGGGCCATGAAGGCCTCGCTGCGCGCGAGATCTTCCGGGTCCTTGTCGTTGAACAGCATCAGCACATGGAAATTGCCGTCGCCGGCGTGCCCGACAATCGGCGCCAGAAGACCCGTTTCGCGAATGTCGGCCTGGGTCTCGGCCACGCATTCAGCAAGCCGCGAGATCGGCACGCAGACATCGGTCGAAAGGCCGTTCAGTTCCGGAGCCAGAGCCCGACCCGCCCAATAAGCGTTGTGACGAGCCTTCCAGAGCTGTGCCCGTTCCTCGGCATTGGTGGTGTACTGGAATTCATCCGAACCAAATTCCGCGGCGATTTCCCGGAACTGCCCGGCCTGCATCTCGACCGTCTCTTCTGTGCCATGGAATTCAAGGAAGAGCGTCGGCTTTTCCGGATAGGAGAGCTTCGAATAGGCGTTGACCGCCTTCATCTGCATTTCGTCCAGCAATTCGATACGGGCGACCGGAATGCCCATCTGGATCGTCATGACGACGGCATCGCAGGCGGCCTTTAGGCTTGGAAAGGCACAGACGCCACCGCTGATCTTGGCGGGAATGCCCTGCAGCTTCAGCGTGATGGAGGTGATGATGCCGAGCGTGCCTTCCGCTCCGACGAAAAGCCGGGTCAGGTCATAGCCGGCGGAAGATTTCCGCGCCCGCTGCGCCGTCCTGATTTCCTCGCCATTTGCGGTGACGACGGTCAGCGCCAGCACATTCTCCTTCATCGTGCCGTAGCGTACGGCGTTGGTGCCGGAGGCGCGCGTCGACGCCATGCCGCCGAGAGAGGCATTCGCGCCCGGATCGATCGGGAAGAAAAGGCCGGTGTCGCGCAGATAGGTATTCAGATCCTCGCGAGTGACACCGGGTTCGACCGTGCAGTCGAGATCTTCCGGGTTCACTTCGATCACCCGGTTCATCCGACTGAAATCGACCGAGATGCCCCCGCTCGGCGCATTCACATGACCTTCCAGCGAAGAGCCGGTGCCGAACGGGATCATCGGAACTTTGTGGGCGGCGCAAGTTCGGACCACCGTCTTCACTTCCTCGGAATTTTCCACGAAGACGACGCCATCAGGCAGTTGCGAAGGCAGATAGGTGGTGGTGTGGCTATGCTGCTCACGGAAAGACTGGCCGGTATGGAATCGCTCGCCGAACTCCTGCTTCAGGATGCCGAGAACCTTGGCGATCCCCTCCTCGTTGCGCGCACCCGGCACCACATCCTTCATCACCATGACTGCATCTCCTGCACATTCCACGGCCGGTTCGAAGCCGGTCTTGAGGCGGCAGCTATGGGACAGCGGCGGGGCTTTGTCCAGTGCAGGAGCAGGTCCGCACAGTCGGTCACGAACTGAAATCAGTCCGCCTTAAGCGTTTCCGAAAGAAGCGTGGTGAGCCGCCGCCAATGGCGCTCTGCACCGTTAACCGAGTAAACGCTGTGATCGGGAACACACCAGCCGTGGGCCATGCCGACATAGTTTTCCAGCGCGAAATCGACTTCCGCCCGGCGAAAGGCATCGACGAACCGGTTCGACTGTTCCGGCGAGAAAGAACCATCCAAGCCAGCCGTGCCGACATAGACCCGCGCCCGCATCCTGTCCGCCAGCAGATGCGGACTATCGGGCGCTTCGCTTGCGAGATTGCCGCCATGGAAGCTCGCGGCAGCGACGATATCGTCGGGATAGGTTCCCGCCGCCGTCAGGGCACGACTGCCTCCCATGCAATAGCCCACGACCGCGATCGGGCCAGTTGCGCCGGCCTGCCTCAGGGCAGCAAGGAAAAAGCCGGTGTCCTCCGCGGTCATCGCCTGCGTCGTGCCGCCGATCATCGACCGCAGCTGCGTTGCGGTTTCCGGAGTACTGAACGCGGTCGCAGCATCGAACGGTCCATAGGTTCCGAAGCGATAGAATAAGTCAGGCACCAGCACGGCATACCCCTCATCCGCAAGGCGCTCCGCCATGCCGAAAAGCGCCGCCCGCGGACCGAAGGCGTCCATGTAGAGAATGACGCCAGCAGTCGCTCCGGCATCGCCAAACAGATGGGCAGAAGCAATGCCGTCGGATGTCGCTACCTCGATTTGCCGTTGCGTCAAGATATTCTCCCCTGGCAAATTTCAAGACTATTCAGGTCCCGGGAAGCACCTCCGGCGCTTCGGTAATCATATCACTCGCCTGCCTCGACCGAGGCGGCAAAAGCCATTTCCCGCTGCAGCCGCTCCTCTTCATGGGCATGCGGCTTGGCGAAGCGGGCAAGCGCCAGATAGGCGACCGGCGTCACGAACAACGTCACCACCGTTGCAAGGCCGAGACCACCGACGATAACCCAGCCGAGTGCGATGCGGGCTTCCGCACCAGCGCCATGGGCGAAGACCAGCGGCACGCCGCCGAGAATGGTGGCGATCATCGTCATCATCACCGGCCGCAGGCGCATGTTGGCGGCATTCTCGATCGCCTCACGCACATCCTGCCCGCGGTCACGCAACTGGTTGGCGAATTCCACGATCAGGATGCCGTTCTTCGCCATGATGCCAACCAGCATGACCAGACCGATCTGGCTGTAGACGTTGAGGCTGGTGCCGGTGAATAGCAGGGCGAAAACGGCGCAGGCAAGCCCCAGCGGCACCGTCGCCATGATGATCACCGATGACAGCACGCTTTCGAACTGCGCGGCCAGCACCAGGAAGATGATGACGATGGCAAAACCGAAGGTGATGCCCATGCCGCCGGTATTTTCGCTGAGGGTCGCAGCCTCTGCCAGCGGCAGGATACGCGCGCCGGGCGGCAGCAGCGGTCCTGCAATGGTCTGCGCCTTTTCAAGCGCCGACCCCAGCGAAAGCCCCGGTCCGAGACCCGCCGTGATCTGCACCGCGGCAAGCTGCTGTTCCCGCTGGAGGCTCGGCGCGACGGCCTTTTCCTGCAGCTTTGCGATGACGGACATCGGCACGATCTTGCCGTCGCCGGTCTTGAGGAAGATGTTCTCGAGGTCTGTCGGATCGTCGATCGGACGCGTGGTCGAGGTGAGCTTCACCGGATAGGATTCGCCGTCGATATAGACATCGCCGATGGAACGCCCATCGAGCAGCGATTGCAGCGCCTGGGCGAGCCCGGTGATGTTGATACCGAGATCTGCGGCACGCTCGCGGTCAATGCTCACGCCGAGCTGGGCCTGGCTGATGTCGTTGGTCAGGCGCGGATTGTCGAAGCTGCCGTCGGCCTCAAGCGCGGCAACCACCTTGATCGCCGCCACCGTCAGCTGCTCGTGGTTCGAACCGACAAGCGCGAATTGCAGACCGCTGCCGCCGCCGCGGATTCTCAGGCTGTTCGGCTGCTGAGCAAAGGCGTTGACACCGGGAATGCCCGCGGTCGCCTTGTTGATGTCGCGCACGATGGTGTCCTGGCTGCGCTCCCGCTCGCTCCAGGGCGCAAGCGTCAAAACCATGAAACCGCTATTGGTATTGCTGCCGAAACCCGAGATCGAGAACAGGTTGGCAATTTCGCCATCGTCGCGGAGCGGCTTCAGCGCCTCCTCGATCCGGCGCATCTGGTCCTGCATGTAATCGAGGCTGACACCTTGCGGCGCCGTCACGCGCAAGGTCACCGTCGAGCGGTCCTCGCGCGGCGTCAATTCGTTGGTAATCAGGGAAAAGTCTCCGAAGGCCGCACCGGAAAAGATCACCGCGACCACGAACACCACCATCGGCGCGTTGAGGCAAGCCCGCAGCGCCACCCGGTAGAAGGCCGAAAACGCATCGCCGAACCGTCCAAGCAAACCCTTCCCGTGATGGATAGCATGCGAGGTCAGCATGCGCGAGGCGAGCATGGGGCAGAGCGTGAGCGCCACGATGGATGACAGCGTCACCGAGAAGGCGAGCACGAAACCGAATTCGCGAAACAGGCCACCCACCTGCCCCGGCAGGAAGGAAAGCGGCACGAAGACCGCTGCAAGCGTCGCAGTCGTGGCGATGACGGCGAAGAAAACTTCCCGCGTGCCGAGCACTGCCGCCGCCCGGGGACCAAGGCCCTGCGCCCGCCGCCGCACGATGTTTTCCAGAACCACGATGGCGTCATCGACCACGAGGCCGGTTGCCAGAACGATCGCCAGCAGCGTCAGGATGTTGATCGAGAACCCGACCAGATAAACCGCCGCCAGCGTGCCGATCAGCGACACCGGCATGGTGATCGCCGGAATGAGCGTCGCGCGCCAGTCGCGCAGGAAGAGATAGATGATGCCGATGACGATCACAGCCGCGAGCACCAGCGCGTTCACGACTTCGTCGATAGACCCGCGGATGAACACCGCGTCATCACTGGTGATGCGGATCTGCGTGCCCTCCGGCAGATCCTTCTGCATCGCCTCAACAGCGGTCTTGATCCCGTTCGAAATACTGAGCGTGTTCGATTTCGCCTGACGGATCACGCCGAGGCCGATGCCGGCCTTGCCGTTCGAACGCAGCGCGGTGCTGCGCAGGTCCGGGCCGAAGGTAATGGTCGCGACGTCGCCGAGCCGCACCTTGTCCTGAACGATCAGATTGGCGAAATCCTGGGGCGTCCGGAGGTCCGCGGTCGCGCGCACCACGATGTCCTGCGTCGAACTGGTGATCGAACCGGCCGGAACGTCGAAGGCGATATCGGAAAGCGCGCTTGCCAGCGAAGCGATGGTCAGCCCCCGGCTTGCGAGTGCCGACTGGTCGACATCCACCCGGAAGATCTTCTCCTGTTCGCCGTAAAGCTCGATATCGGCAACGCCTTCGACCGAGGCCAGCCGGTCGGAAATCTCGTTGTCGACCAGAAGGGTCAGATCCTCGATGTTCATCCGGTCCGAGGTGACGGCGAGTCGCATGACCGGATCGGAATCCGAGTCAGCCTTGACAATGCGCGGCTCGTCGGCGTCATCAGGCAGGCTGTAGGTCACGCGGGCGATGGCATCGCGCACGTCGCTGGCGGCGACATTAAGGTCGGTGGTATCGGTGAATTCAAGCGTGACGCGGCTGTTGCCGAAGGAGGATGCGGACGAAAGCGCCTTCAGGCCCGCGACACGCGCCACGGCCCCTTCGATGACGGTCGTCACCTGCTGGTCGACGGTCTGTGGAGACGCGCCGTCGAACGTGGTTCTGACCGTAATGACCGGCCGGTCGACATCCGGCAGTTCACGCACTTCGATCCCGTAGAAGGCGGCGAGGCCCGCAACGACCATCAGGGCATTGAGAACCGCCGCAAAAATCGGACGTCGGATGAAAAGCGCGGTAAAGCCGGCCTGCACATCCGGGGCGGCCTTGGGCTCGTGCTCCTCCGCCAGCTTCTCAGCTTCAGGCGTGACCGTTGTATCATTCGTCGCTTCGCTCATCGGCTCGCCACCGGTTTCTCGCCGTTATCGGGTTTCGAGGCTCCGGCTTCGTCACCCACGATCTGCACTGTACGCCCGACCCTGACGCGCTGGACGCCTTCGGTCACAACCCGGTCGCCATCGGCAAGGGCGGCTTCCACCAATACGGCATCGGGATTGCGCTGCACGATCCGCACGGGAACCCGCTCGGCCTTGCTGTTCGTGACCCGCCAGACAAAGGAGCCCTCGCTGTCCCACTGGACGGATAGCGGATCCACGGCCGGGTATCGTTCGCCCGCAAAGGTCATCGCGACGGTGAAGGCCATGCCGGCCCTGAGATCGTCATTGTCGTTGCCGATGCGCGCCCTGACCCTGAGCGTACGGCTCGCTTCGTCGATCCGGTTGTCCACCGCCTCGACGCTGCCGTCATAGACACTGCCCGGCCGCGCCACCGCCTTGGCATTCACCGGCTGCCCGACCTTGACGATCGGGGCGAAACGTTCGGGCACCCAGTAATCGACCAGCAGCTCGGAACGGTCGTCCACCGTCGCGATTGCGGTCGACGTGGTGACATTGTCGCCCACATTCACCGTCACTATACCCGCGATGCCGTCGATCGGCGCCACGATGTCGCGGCGCTTCAGTTCGAGTTCGGCAGAGGCGAGCGCAAGCTTCGCCGTTTCCAGCGCGATGTCCGCGTCGAAGGCATCGATGCGCGATACGCTGGATTTGAGATTGGTGTAGAGCTGAGATTTCTCGGTCGCGCTCTTGAGAGCCACCTGTGCCTGATCGCGGGCGATACGCTGTTCCTCGTTCTCCAGCCGCGCGATCAGCTGTCCCTTGGTGACCTTGTCACCGGACTTCACGTGGATCTCGAGAAGCGTTCCGGCCACCTGCGGCATGACGGTTACCGACTGGATGGCGTCGCCCGTGCCGATGGCGGAAAGCCTGTCGTTGACGAGCCCAATCTTCACGTTCTGCACAACGACGGATGGCGCGGCGTTGCCATTGCGATTACCGCCCTGCCCGCCACCGTTACCGCTGCCCTTACCCTCGGTGGCTTTCGATGCCTCGCCGGGGCCGATCATGGCGATGACAGACTGGGGCACGCCCGCCCGCGCCAGAAGCGCGCCGGCGCCGGGCACGAGCCATATCCACCCCAGGAGACAGAGCGCGATCGCCACAACACTCAGCAGCAACTGCTTCCAAAACGCCATCGGGGACTCCAGTCTTGATGACGACAGCCGGTTTCGGCTGGGCTGTCGCGAAATTGCCGCGCGTTACGGGGCCGGCTTGCGCCGCAATATTTCCCCGTCGGCCCGCTTCGGCAAGTCAAGAAACGGTACATTACCAAAATGTCATCCGCAGGGCGCTATCCCCCTCCTTGACAATTGCTGCACTGCGACAAACCTTCAGGATACGCCGACATTATCGGCGGCAGCCATCGCCATTGTGTAACCGGGTCGTCAAAATGCTTTCATTGGATGATTTTCTTGCCCGCATACCGAAAATGGAACTGCATCTTCATCTCGAAGGATCCATCCGCCCCCAGACCGCCGTCGATCTCGCCGCCAAGAATGGCGTGACGCTGCCGCCCTTCAAAAAGGCCGAGGAACTCTACCACTACGACAACCTCAAGGACTTCCTGGCGATCTATACCGCCGTTTCCGACAGCGTGGTTTCAGCGGATGATTACCGGCGCATCACCTACGAGATGCTGGAAAACTGCGCTGCCCATAACGCCCGCTACGTAGAATTCTTTTTCTCCCCGCAGGTGCACTTCCCCCATGGCGTCGGCTTCGACACACAGATGGACGGCATCACGGCCGGCATGGCGGAGGCGGAAGCGGATTTCGGCATCGTCAGCGTGTGCGCTCCGGGGATCAACCGAGAACTCGGCCCCGATGCGGGCGAAGAGTTCCTCGACATGGTCCTCGCGCGGCGTGACGAAAAGCTCGTCGGCATCGGCCTCGATTTCAACGAAGCCCCCTTCCCTCCGGAACCCTACGCCGCTCTTTTCGACCGGGCTCGTTCCGCCGGCCTGAAGGTGACCGCCCATGCCGGTGAGACAGGACCTGCGGATTTCATCCGCGGCTCGCTCGACGCCCTCAAGGTTCGCCGCATCGACCACGGCTATCACGTGGTCAACGATCCCGAACTGATGGCCCGCTGCCGCGACGAAGACATCCTCTTCACCGTCTGCCCTTCGACCAGCGCCATCACCTCTCCCTGGCATGATCTGACGAGCCCCGATCATGCCATCCGCCGGATGAAGGAGTTCGGCCTGAAGGTCATGCTCAACAGCGACGATCCGCCGATGTTCTTCACCGATCTCGGCGCGGAATACCGCAAGGCAGCGCACTTCCTCGGCTTTTCCCCGAGCGATATCCGCGCAAGCGTGATGAACGCCATCGACGGAAGCTGGCTGGACGAGCCGACCCGGAAACTCTGGAAAGCCGAGTGGAGCCTCGAGATCGACGCGCTGATGGCCGATCTGGAATAGGCCGTCTCATCCACCTATTGGGCGGCCGGTCACAGTGGTGTCGGAATGAAAGGAGAACGTCTTGACTCGCCTTTCCATCCCGAATCACTACATTGAGCCGCATGAGTAACGGTTTCGACGACATTCCCTTCTTCGATGAGGAGCCCGCGCCGCGCAAGCCGGCAGGCGGCGCACCCTCCGGTTCAGCTCCGGCAGCCGGCGGCCTCGGCATCGCCGCGCGCGCCATGGCCGCCCGCGATCAGACCCGTAACACGGACTATCTCGCCGGCCTCAATCCGGAGCAGCGCGAAGCGGTCGAAACCACCGACGGTCCCGTTCTGGTGCTCGCCGGCGCCGGCACCGGCAAGACCCGCGTGCTCACCACCCGTATCGCCCATATCCTCGCGACCGGCCGCGCCTTTCCCTCCCAGATCCTTGCCGTAACCTTCACCAACAAGGCCGCGCGCGAGATGAAGGAGCGCATCGGCCTGCTGGTCGGCGGCGCCGTGGAAGGCATGCCCTGGCTCGGCACCTTCCACTCGATCGGCGTCAAGCTGCTTCGCCGCCATGCCGAGCTTGTCGGTCTCAATTCCGATTTCACCATCCTCGACACTGACGACGTGGTGCGCCTGATCAAGCAGTTGATCCAGGCGGAAGGCATAGACGACAAGCGCTGGCCGGCCAAGCAATTCGCCGCCATGATCGACGGCTGGAAGAACAAGGCACTGGACCCCTCGCAGATCCCGGAAGGCGACGCCCGGGCCTTCGCCAACGGCAAGGGTCGAGAACTCTACGCCGCCTACCAGAACCGCCTGAAATCGCTGAACGCCTGCGATTTCGGCGACCTGCTGCTGCACCCGATCCGCATGTTCCGTATGAACCCGGATGTGCTGAAGGACTATCACCAGAAATTCCGCTACATCCTCGTCGATGAGTATCAGGACACCAACACAGCGCAGTACATGTGGCTGCGCCTGCTGGCGCAACGCCCGCAGGGGGTTCCGCAGAACGTCTGCTGCGTCGGCGACGATGACCAGTCGATCTACGGCTGGCGCGGTGCGGAAGTAGACAACATCCTGCGCTTCGAGAAGGATTTTCCCGGCGCCAAGGTCATCAAGCTGGAACGCAACTACCGCTCGACCGAGCACATTCTCGGCGCAGCCGGCCACCTGATCGCCCACAACGAAGGCCGTCTCGGCAAGACGCTATTCACCGACCGGCGGGAACCCGACGATGAAAAGGTCGTCGTCCATGCCGCGTGGGATAGCGAAGAGGAAGCCCGCGCCGTCGGCGAGGTAATCGAACAGCTTCAGCGCGGTGATGGTGACGGTAAGAAGCACAACCTCAACGACATGGCGATCCTTGTCCGTGCCTCCTTCCAGATGCGCGAGTTCGAAGATCGCTTCGTGACGCTGGGTCTGAACTACCGGGTTGTCGGTGGTCCGCGCTTCTACGAGCGCCTCGAAATCCGCGACGCCATGGCCTATTTCCGGCTCGTCTGCCAGCCTGCCGACGACCTCGCCTTCGAGCGCATCGTCAACACGCCGAAGCGCGGCCTTGGCGACACGACGATCCGCACGCTGCACGATTATGCCCGCGCTCGCGACATCCCCATGCTCGCCGCAGCCGGCGATCTCATCGAGACGGACGAACTGAAGCCGAAGGCCCGAAAGGCGCTTTTCGACGTGATTCAGATGTTCAGAAGATGGCAGGAACTGCTTGAAACGACTCCACATACCGAGCTCGCCGAACAGATCCTGGAAGAGTCCGGCTATACCGATATGTGGAAAAACGACAAGTCGGCGGAAGCCCCCGGACGCCTCGAAAACCTGAAAGAACTCATCCGCTCGATGGAAGCCTTCGAATCGATGCGCGGCTTCCTTGAACATGTTTCGCTGGTCATGGATGCCGAACAGAACGAGGACATGGATGCCGTGTCGATCATGACGCTGCATTCGGCCAAGGGTCTCGAATTCGATACCGTCTTCCTGCCCGGCTGGGAGGAAGGCCTATTCCCCCACCAGCGCGCACTCGACGAAGGCGGACGCGCAGGCCTGGAGGAAGAACGCCGCCTCGCCTATGTGGGCATCACGCGCGCCAAGCGCCGCTGCCACATCTGGTTCGTATCGAACCGGCGTATCCACGGCCTCTGGCAATCGACCATGCCGTCACGCTTCCTCGATGAGTTGCCGGTCACCCATGTCGAGGTCGCCCAGACGGAACAGTCCTATGGCGGCTACGGTCGCGGCGGCTATGGTCAGTCGCGCTTCGACAAGGCCGAGCCCTTCCAGAACAGCTATTCCACTCCGGGCTGGAAGCGGGCACAGCAGAACAAGACCGACGCCACCCGCGACAACTGGGGCAGCCGCTCCGGCCATGCCGTCGAGCGCATCGGTTACGGTGAGAGCGGTCCCCGCGCCCGCACCATCGACGGCGAACTGGTGGCAAAATCGGTGGCCGATACACCGTCGAAATTCGTGGTCGGTGACCGCGTGTTCCATATCAAGTTCGGCAACGGCAACGTGGCGGCAATCGAGGGCAACAAGCTGACGATCAATTTCGACCGCGCCGGCGAAAAACGCGTGCTCGACGGCTTCGTCGAGAAGGTTTGAGACACATATCTTCTGATTACGGAAACGAAAATAGCCGCGAGATGCGGCTATTTTTCTTTGAAGACATCGTTCGGGGAAATGTCGTCGGCGTGTCAGCCGCGAGCTTCTTCGCCACGGTGAAGCCACATCAATTCGGCCTGCACAGCGGCCTGAAAATCCATGATTTCCAAGCGCATTTCCTCTTCCGGGCATCCCAGAGCGAGCAGTTCGTCACCAAGCGAGCGGCAGACGGAACGCCAGTAGTTGACCGCATGATGGCCGTTCAACCGGTCGAGTTCCACGGCAGACCGGCGAATCAGATCGCGGCGACCGGTCAGGGGAAAGAAGGCGATGGATGGGGCAGTCTGGCCGTTGGCGGCGAAATCACTCATACGAAGCATCCTTACGTTACGATATGTGTGTAAGGTCCACATGGTTAACGTTCGGTTTCTCCCTCAGTTTTCATGGGTTAAACAGCACTCCCCGGGCATTCGCGCCCGGGGAGAACGGCTCCTCGCTTTTTCCGCAAAGGTGGATCAAGGCAAGGTGAAGGCCATGACATAGCCGCCCGGCTTGGTGCCGACCGATCCATGGCCACCGGCGACCATCACGACATACTGCTTGCCGTCGTCGAGAGCATAGGTCATCGGCGTCGCCTGCCCGCCCGCCGGCAGACGTGCCTTCCACAGTTCGTGGCCCGTGGTCAGGTCATAGGCCCTGAGGTAGTTATCGACCGCCGCACCAAGGAACGCGACGCCGCCCTTGGTGATCATCGGCCCACCGATGCCGGGCACACCGACCTTGAAGGGCAGCGGCAATGGCGTCATGTCCATGACGGTGCCGTTCCGGTGCTTGTAGGCGATCTGGCCAGTCCGGAGATCGACACCCGCGACATAACCCCATGGCGGCGCCTGGCAGGGAATGCCAAGCGGCGAGAGGAACGGCCCCATGTAGACGCCGTAAGGTGCGCCGTCATTACGGTTCAGCCCTTGCTCCGACCCCTTCTCGTCCTGCCCGCGCGGAGGAACTTCGGCGCGTGGCACCAGTCGCGAGGTAAACGCGAGATAGGTCGGCATGCCGAACATCACCTGCCGTTCCGGATCGACCGCGACCGAACCCCAGTTGAAGGTGCCGAAATTGCCGGGATAGACCAATGTGCCCTGCAGCGACGGCGGCGTGTACTGCCCCTCGTATTTCAGCTTGTGGAATGCGATGCGGCACGCCATCTGGTCTATCAGCGTCACGCCCCACATGTTCTTTTCTTCCAGCTTTGGCGGACGGAAGCTCAGGGCCGAAAGCGGCTGCGTCGGCGAGGAGAAGTCGCCTTCCACCGCACCGCCCGGCGCTGGCTGTTCGCTGACCGGAATGATCGGCTCGCCGGTTCGCCGGTCGAGAACATAGAGATCACCCTGCTTGGTCGGCCCGACGAGCGCCGGCACCGGCGTACCGTCAGGCCGCGTGATGTCGAGCAGTACCGGCTGGGCAGGAACATCCATGTCCCAGAGATCGTGATGAACTGTCTGGCGCACCCAGCGGTCTACTCCGGTCTTGATGTCCAGCGCGACGATGGACGAGGAGTATTTTTCCACATTCTCGCTGCGGCCGATGCCGATCTGGTCCGGCACCTGATTGCCAAGCGGGATATAGATGAGGCCAAGCTGTTCATCGACCGAGAAGACCGACCAGCTGTTCGGGGAATTGGCCGTATAGGTTTCTCCCGGACCAATCGGCTGGGTGCTGCCCGGATTTCCGCTGTCCCAGTTCCAGATCAATGCCCCGGTATTCACGTCGTAGGCGCGGATGACGCCGGATTGCTCCTTCGTCGAATAATTGTCATTCACGGCCCCACCGATGATGATCTTTCCATCCGCTATCGCCGGCGGCGACGTGGAGTAGTAGTAACCGGCGGGATTGTACGGCATGCCGGTTTCGAGGTGCAGGACACCGCTTTCGGCAAAGCTCGTGCATATCTTGCCGCTCTCGGCATCGAGCGCGATCAGACGCGCATCCGAGGTCGGCAGATAGACGCGGGTGACGCATTCTGCTCCGGCAGTCGCAGCCGGATCGGCATAATAGGTTACGCCGCGGCAGGTCTGATGCTGCCGGTCTGGGTTCAACCCGACATTCGGATCGTATTTCCAGACTTCCTTGCCAGTGGCCGCATCGAGCGCGATTGCCCAGTTATGCGGCGTGCAGAGATAGAGGCGGTTGCCGATCTTCAACGGCGTCACCTGATAGGTGGTTTCACCGATATCTCCCGGCTGTTTCACGTCGCCGGTCTGGTAGGTCCATGCAACCTTCAGATCTTTCACGTTTTCCGTGGTGATCTGCGCCAACGGCGAGTAGCGCTGCCCAAAAGGCGTGCGTCCGTATTGATGCCATTCGGCATCGGCCACCTCGCCGCCATAGGCCGGCGTCTGGACCACGGCCTCGGTTGGCAGGTTACCCTCCTTGTCCAGCGGGTCGATGGCAAGCGAATAACCGGCGACGACCAGCGCAATCAACACCGGAATACCAACCGGCCAGAGCGGAGCATCGCCACCGTTCAGCCGTCGGCTAACGGCAGGCAGGAGAAGCAGGAAGGCGAGCAGGATGACCAGTCCTCCCCGCGTCCCGAGCTGCCACCAGTCGAAGCCTACCTCCAGAATGGCCCAGCCGAGCGTGGCGAGGATGAAGAGCCCGTAAAGCCACAACGCCGCCTTGCGGCGCAGGAGAAGCAGGATTGCGGTGAGGATAAAGACGATTCCGGCCTCAAGATAGAAGGGGCTGCCGGACAAGGCGACCAGCTCGACGCCGCCGATCGCCAGCACGAGCCCGATTGCGCCGAACAGGACGGCGGTGAGGACAATGATCATGTCGCTTCCAATTCGTTATGAAAATAAACCTGACGCTGCGAGTGCAAACGCTCGCCACGGCGCAAACACGACAGTCATGCTTTTGTTCCATCAGGACTGATATTTGTCAAATTGCCGGAAACGGCGCGGCGCCGTGCAAACACGAAAAGAGCTATCCGCACGCCTCTGTGGGTTGAGCGTGCAAGGTGAAATCCACTGATCCAAGAGCATGCCGCATCCGGCGGAGTGCCATGACAGCAAGTCTCTCGGTCCAGTGGCATCCACCAACGAAGTAGAATGTCCTGATGTACGCCACGGAACGGGACCGGCGCATCGTGAAAGACGGAGGACAACACCCCGCCTGCCCTTGATCCCGCCGCCACCGCTTGCCATCTTGCGGCGCATATAGACAAGAAGGGAACGACAATGACCAAGGCTCTGCTGCTGATCGACATCCAGAATGGTTTCTGCCCCGGTGGGAACCTGCCGGTGGCGGATGGTGACAAGGTGGTGCCCGTTGCCAATGCCTTGATGGCGAGCGGCCGCTACACGCTGATCGTCGCCTCCCAGGACTGGCACCCGGCCAATCACGGCAGCTTTGCCTCGCAGCATCCCGGCAAGACGCCCTTCGAATTGGGCGAGCTTTCCGGCCAGCCGCAGATGATGTGGCCGGATCACTGCGTGCAGGGCACCAGCGACGCCGAGTTCCATCCCGACCTCGATACCTCCGCCATCGATTACGTTCAGCGCAAGGGTCAGGACCCGGCCGTCGACAGCTATTCCGCATTTCGCGACAACGACCGCTCGGCGCTGACCGGCCTCCACAGCTATCTTCAGGAAAACGGCGTCAGCGAAGTCGACATCATGGGCCTCGCCACGGATTACTGCGTCAAGTTTTCCGTGCTTGACGCCCTGGACATGCTGCCTGATGTCACCGTGCGTTTCATCGAGGACGGGTCCCGCGGCATAGACCCCGAGGGCGTGAAGGCAGCCATCGCCGAGATGAAGGCCAGCGGCGCCGAGATCGTAAGCAGCGCTGATATAATCGTTTGAGAAAACCCTCCAACCGATTCCGCACATTGCCTTTTCACAGGAACGGCGCTAGTGCAGCGCGTCGTGTCAATCGGGAGGAGCCGATATGGAGACCGTCACCACTATTTCCGCCCTCCGGCAGCGGCTCGGCCCCCATCGCCGAGCCTCCCGCGACATCGGCTTCGTGCCGACCATGGGCTATCTGCATCAGGGCCATATGAGCCTTGTCGAGCGCTCCCGCGCCGAAAACGACGTCACCGTCGTCTCGATTTTCGTCAATCCGCTGCAGTTCGGCAAAAACGAGGATCTCGATCGTTATCCCCGCGACCTTCCACGCGACAGCATGATGCTGGAACTGGCTGGCGTCGATTTCCTGTTCGCTCCGCGCGTCGAGGACATGTATCCGCGGCCGATGGAAACCGTGGTCGACGTCCCGAAACTCGGCTCGGAACTGGAGGGCGAGGCCCGCCCCGGCCATTTCGCCGGTGTCGCGACCGTGGTCACCAAGCTCCTCAACATCGTCCAGCCCCATGCGGCCTATTTCGGCGAGAAGGACTACCAGCAGGTGGCCGTCATCCGCCGCATGGTCGAAGACCTCGCCCTGCCGGTCCGGGTCGTGCCGGTGCCGACGGTGCGCGAGGCGGACGGCCTCGCCTGCTCGTCGCGCAATGTCTACCTTTCGGATCAGGAACGGGCAGCGGCCGTCATCGTACCGAAGGCGCTTGAGGAAGCGGCAAGGCTACGCGCCCTTGGCCTCACCGATCCGGCCGAAATGGAACGTTCGCTCTCCGCATTCATCGCCGCCGAACCGCTGGCGACACCGGAAGTCGTGGCAGTGCGTCACCCGGATACGCTGATGCCGCTTTCAACCCTCGACGGTCCCTTCCTGGTCCTTCTCTATGTCCGCGTCGGCAAGACGAAGCTGCTCGACAACCGCGTCATCGGCAACGCCGCCGCCAGAGGCAGAGAGGCCGCCTGAGATGAGCACACCACCCCGTCAGAAGCGCCTCACGCCCGCCGACATCCCCGCTCTCAAGGGCAATCGACCCGTCGTGTCGCTGACCGCCTACACGACGCCGATGGCGCGCCTGCTTGATCCGCATTGCGATTTCCTGCTGGTCGGTGACAGTCTCGGCATGGTGCTCTACGGCATGGACACCACCGTCGGTGTCACCATGGAAATGATGATCGCCCACGGCCAGGCTGTCATGCGCGGTGTCTCCCGCGCCTGCGTCGTCATCGACATGCCCTTCGGTTCCTATCAGGAATCGAAGGAACAGGCATTCCGCTCGGCAGCCCGTATCATGAAGGAAACCGGGTGCGACGGCGTGAAGCTGGAAGGCGGCGCGGAAATGGCCGAGACCGTGGCCTTTCTCGTCCAGCGCGGCATACCGGTGCTCGGTCATGTCGGGCTGATGCCGCAGCAGGTCAACACATCGGGCGGCTACCGCTCCAAGGGCCATAGCGAGAAGGAGGCGGACAAGATCCGCCGCGATGCCCGCGCCATCGATGAGGCCGGCGCCTTTGCCATCGTCATCGAAGGCACGGTCGAGCCGCTGGCCCGCGAGATCAGCGGCTCGGTATCCGCCGCGACCATCGGCATCGGCGCGTCTCCGGCCTGCGACGGCCAGATCCTCGTCTCGGACGACATGCTCGGCCTCTTCAACGACTTCAAGCCGCGTTTCGTCAAACACTATGCCGAACTGGCGCAAGTGATATCGAAGGCTGCGGAAGACTATGCCGGTGAAGTCCGCGCCCGCGCCTTCCCCGGCCCCGAACATACTTTCCAGCCGCGTCCGAAAGGCTGACGGCCCAGCACCGTTCCACGATTGAAAACTGTCATCCCCCGCCCCTATGGTAAGCCAACGGGAATCGAAGGGACCAGCCATGCCGGAAATCGTCAGCATCACCAATGATCGCCTTACCGTCGAGGTTTCCTCGTCTGGCGCGGAAATGCAGTCGCTTGTCTCGTCGGATGGCCGCTCATGGCTTTGGAACGGCAACGCAACCTGGTGGTCGGGCCGATCCCCTATCCTCTTCCCGATCGTCGGCAAGGCACCGGGCAACAAACTGACTATCGATGGCCGGCAGGTCGATATGGCGCAGCACGGCTTTGCCCGCCGCAACGAATTTGCACTCGTGAACCAAACGCAGACGAGTTGTGCACACCGGTTGACGGCAACGGATGCGACACGCTCCGTTTATCCCTTCGAATTTACACTCACGCTCATTCATTCGCTCAACGGCAACACGCTCACCGTTGCTGCCGAGGTCGAAAATCTGGACGAGAAACCAATGCCCTTCGGGATAGGTTTCCACTCCGCCTTCTCGTGGCCTCTACCCGGTGCAGAAGGCAAGCAGCATATGGTGCTGCTCGCAAACCGGGCGGAACCGCCTTTGGCACGTCTGGAGGATGGACTTCTACGTGCCGACCGCCTTCCTTCACCCTTCGCCGAGGGAAAGCTGGAGATATCGCCTGAAATGTTCGTCGAAGACGCGATGATCTTCACGGAGGGAACGGGAACAGCCCTCACCTATGGCGTCGATGGCGGTGAAGCTCTGCACTTCAGCTTCGAGAACCTGCCGAATCTCGCGCTCTGGACCAAGCCCAGCGCGCCCTTCCTTTGCGTCGAGCCCTGGCACGGCACGGCCGCGGCCGTCGGCGCTTCCGACGATATCACGAAACGGCCCTTCACGAAGATATTGCCGCCGGGCGAAAAGGCCCGCTTCGCCTTTACCGTCGAAATCCCCGCCTGACGCGGGCCTTCAGGAGCCGACCGGGCGCTCAAGCTGGTAGATCGCATCGCCAAGGCTTTCGACCTGCCGGGCGAACAGCGCCTGAGCATCGTGCAGGCCACGATTGTAATGAAGTGCGCCAACCGTGCCCGCCATGAACTCGATCAGGCTTTCCGCCTCGAAGCGGCCGAGCTTCACGTCGTATTCGGTATCGACGTGCTTTTGTACGGCCGCCACCAGCGCGGCCAGCTGCTCGGGTGAAAAATCGGGTTTTGCCATGGCCGGCGTTCCTTTCGTTCAAGAAATCCCCGCCGAGTTGCGCGAGGTAGTGATGGCGATCAATTCACCGCGATAAACCATCACGCGAATTGGTTTGTATATCAGTGCCTTTTGCGACAGTGAAAAGCCGATCACAACAGAGACGAACGATGCGAAGCGACTTTATCGAGGGCATGCGCGGCAGCATGCCGATCCTTTTCTCTACGATGCCGTTTGCAACGCTATTCGGGGCGCTTGCCGTCGCCAATGGCCAGACGGTTGCCGAGGCGACGCTGATGAGCGCCAGCGTCTTTGCCGGTGCAAGCCAGCTCGTCGGCATCGAGCTATTCGGTCATTCGGTGCCGATATGGGTGATCGTACTGTCGATCCTCGCCGTCAACTTCCGGCACGTGCTCTATTCGGCGGCAATCGCCCCGTTCGTCGGCCATTTCACCCTGTCTCAGAAGGCCATGAGCTTCTTCCTGCTCACGGACCCGCAATTCGCCGAAACGCTGACCCGAGGCGAAACCGGCCGTCCCGTGACCTTCGCCTGGTACATGGGATTTGCCATCACGATCTACGTTCCCTGGGTGGCAATGACGACCGTCGGCGGCCTGCTCGGCAGCGTGATGGGCAATCCCTCGAACTGGGGCATCGACGTGCTGTTGCCGATCTATTTCATGGGCCTCGTTCTGGGCTTCCGTAAGCGCAACAACTTCCTTCCGATCGTGATCGTCAGCGCGCTCGTTTCCGTGGTCGCCCAGAAGCTCGTCGGTTCTCCCTGGCATGTCAGCATCGGCGCCATCGCCGGCGTGGCGCTCGCCGCCCTGCTGCCGCCGAAGAAGATCGAAGATGCTGCGAAAGAGGAGACCGCCCGATGAGCACTTTCCTCACACCCTACATGACGTTGCTGATTGCGGCAGCGGCAGTCGCCACCTTCATCACCCGCATCGCCGGCTACATTCTGGTGAAGCGGCTGAAGACCATACCGCCGCGGCTGGAGGCGGCGCTGAACGCAGTTCCCGCAGCCGTGCTTACTACGCTCGTCGCCCCCGCTTTCTTTTCCGGAGGGACCGACGTCAAGGTCGCGATGGCGGCTTCGTTGCTGATCGGGCTGCGCTTTTCGGCAATCCCGATGCTCATTGGCGGTTGGATCGTAGTAATGGCGGCGCGCCAGTTCATGATGTAACGCGCCGCCGATATCGAGGGGACCGGATCAGATCTCGCGACGGAACGGTTCCGTCATACGCTCCAACCATTCGCGGATCTTGGGATCATGGATGAGCGGCATCAGCTCGGCCCGGGTCTTGTCATGATAAGCGTCGAGCCAGCGCAATTCTTCGTCGGTCAGGAGATCCGTGTCGACGAGATATTTGTCGATCGGCACATAGGTCAGCGTCTCGAAGGAGAGCATCGGCTGGTCGCCGCCCTCGACGGGTTCCGCCTCGCGCACATAGAGCAGGTTCTCGATACGGATACCGAAATGACCCGGACGGTAATAGCCGGGCTCGTTTGAGAGGATCATGCCCGGCAGCAATTCCTGCGTCGAAAGACGCGAAATGCGCTGCGGCCCCTCATGTACCGAGAGGTAGGAGCCGACGCCATGCCCGGTTCCATGGGCGAAGTCCGCACCCGCCTTCCAGAGAGCGATGCGGGCCAGCGGATCAAGGTCACAACCGCGTGTCCCTTTCGGAAAGCGCGCCGTGCTGATGGCAATCATGCCCTTCAGCACAAGGGTAAAGAACCGCCGCTGCTCATCCGGCACCGGGCCGATGGCGATCGTACGGGTGATATCCGTCGTGCCGTTCACGTATTGCGCGCCTGAATCGATCAGGAACATTTCGCCCGACTTCAACGGACGGTCCGTCTCAGTCGTGACCCGGTAGTGAATGATCGCGGCATGTTCGCCGGCACCGGAAATCGTGTCGAAGGAGATGTCCTTGAGCGGGTTCTGCATCCGCTCTCCGACCCGCGCCCGCGCCTCCTCCAGCGCCTTCGTTGCGGCAATCTCGCTGACCGTACCCGGATGCTGTCCGTCCAGCCAATGCAGGAACTCGGTAACCGCCACGCCGTCCTGCAGATGGGCGGCCGCAGAACCATTCAGTTCCACGCTGTTCTTGGTCGCCCGCGGTATCCTGACGGGATCGGCCCCCTCGATGACATTGCCACCATGGACGCGAATGAGTTCGACCAGCGCGAACGGCGCGAGATCGGGGTCGATGAGAATGCTCACGCCCTTGGACGCCAAATGCGCCAGCCTGCCGGTCAGAAGTTCCGGATCGACCTGTTCGCAGAGCTGTCCGAGATAGGCCTCGGCCTCAATGCCGGTCTTGCGCTTGTCGAGGAATAGTTCCGCCTTGCCATCGGCATGGATGATGGCGCGCGCCAGCGGATGCGGCGTGTGCGGAACGTCAGCGCCGCGAATGTTGAAAATCCAGGCGACGGAGGAAGGATCGGTGATCAAAACCGCCGCGATCCCCTTATCCTTCAGGTCCATGGCGATCTTCGCAATCTTGTCCCGCGCCAGCAGGCCGGAATAAGCGATGGTCTGGATCGTCACGGCGCCGAGCGGTTCCTCCGGCCGGTCGGTCCAGATGCCATCGACGGGGTTGCGCGTCAGAAAGACGAGCGCTCCGTCCTTCTCTGCCAGCGCCTTTTCCAGCCGGCGCACTTCGGCAGTCGTGTGCAGCCACGGATCGATGCCGAGCTGGAAGCCCGTATGGGTATGGGTCCGCACCCACCGGTGCGGCGGCTCCCCCACCAGATCGCCACCGGTAAAGACCGACTGGTCCACCTGCTGGACAAGCTGCGTGGTGTAACGACCATCGACGAACACCACAGCCTGTCCCGCCGTCACCAGCACCTGTCCGGCCGAACCGGTGAACCCCGTGAGCCAGGAAAGCCTCTCTGCCGAAGCCGGTACATATTCGCCCTGATATTCGTCGGCGCGAGGCACAAGCAGCCCGTCAATACCGAGGTCTGCAAACTGCGCTCTCAACGCCTCGATACGCTCGCGGCCATATTGCGGAGTGGAGGTGACGTCAAAGGACTGAAACATGGGGACTACCTGCCTTGAGGATTCGTGGCATCGCTTATAGCAAGCCTCGCTGCCCCTGCCCATTTCCAACCGCAAAAGACGGCAGCCATCCAAAATGACGCGTCGCGGCATCGAAAAACAGGCGCAATGCACAAATGCATAAAATCGCGTCAAAAACATCCAAGATACACTTAAGATTTGCACTTGATGCATAGCACCTTTGAGACAAAGCACCTGCCTCTATCGCATTGCACAATCTATATGGCGCTCATCGAACGACTTAAACGAGTGGACAAGGAATACGGCAATGGCAGGATCGCTCTTGCAGAACGGATACCGCCAGATCATCGCTAACCGCGAGTGCCAGGCTCAACGCCGCCTGACTGGCGCTCTGCTCGACAGGAACAACAGCATTTTCCTGCGCCTGGACGCTCCGCGCGAGCAGATTCGCCGCAAGGAACGGCAGCACGCATTCTTCTGAGATCCGGAGAGCGCGGCCTGACCGCGTTCTCGACGGAAAGCACTCCCGCTTGAGCGATCCTCCCAAGGCTCGCGGGACCTGGACCGGCAAGATCGGTCCTGCAAGGCGGCATCACAGATGCCGCCTTTTGCTTTGCCTTTTTCTGAATTCAACTCGCTATGCCACGACAGCAATGCTGCGATGCAGCATTGCGGGGCGTCGCCTGCTTACCGGCGATGGCTTTCGTGCCGCAGGTGGATGGTCACCCAGCCATTGCGCCAGATGGTGCGCACATGGGCAAGACCCGCGCCGTTATAGGCCGCCAGCACCTTCCAGCGTTGCGCTGCGAGAATGCCTGATAGAATGACCGAACCGCCGGGCGCCAGATTGGCCACGAGCTGCGGCGCCATCTTCATCAGCGGTCGGGCAAGGATATTCGCGATAATGAGATCGAACGGACCGCGCTGACGGAATGCCGTCGAATGGAAACCGGGAGCCACGCGGAAATCGATCCCTTCGACGACACCGTTGCGCCGCGCATTCTCGCGCGCGACACGGACAGCAATAGGATCGATATCGGTCGCCAGCACCGGCACCGGCAAGAGCTTGCGCACGGCGATGGCAAGCACGCCGCTGCCCGTGCCGAGATCGAGCGCATTGGCAACAGGCCTTGAACGCACGACTTCCTCGATGACCTCGAGGCAGCCGGCCGTCGTTCCGTGATGGCCGGTGCCGAAGGCCTGCCCTGCATCGATCTCGATTGCCACATCGTTCGGCTGCACCTTGTCCCGGTCATGGGAACCGTGAACGAGGAAACGCCCTGCCCTGACCGGCGTCAGCCCTTCCAGCGACTTGGCGATCCAGTCGATGTCGGGAATCACCTCACGCTCGACCGGCAGGTCGGGATATTCTTCGGAAAGCAAGGCGACGACACGCTCGTTCACCTCTTCTTCCTCATCGAACATCATGTAGACGGAAGCCTGCCAGACGTCGTTCTTCTCGTCCACCTCGGTCGTGGCGATGGCGAAGTCCTCCTCGCCGAAAGCAAAGCTCATGAGATCGAGGATACGGTTCGCATGCTGCTCCGTGGTGGTGACGAAAAGACGGATTTCGCTCACGATCGATGGTCCTGTGACGTTGGAAAAGGTTTCAAGCGCAAACGCCGCGCTGCTTGCGTCTGCGCTACACCGTCGCCTTGCAGATGGCAACCTTCCAGAGTGTCGTATCCGGTATGCAGGGTCAGCCCTTGGCGAGATTTTCAAGCTTCTTCATGGCCACATCGGGATTTTCGCCATAGGCAATGGTGCCGACGAAGCGCCCTTCCGCATCCAACAGGAAGACAGAGGCCGTGTGATCCATGGTGTAATCCCCGTTCGGATCCTTCTCATCCAGGGGAACCTTTCGGGCATAGACCCGGAAGCCCTTGATGACCTCGGCCACCTTGTCCGGAGCGCCGGAAATGCCGACCACCCGGTCGGTCACGTTGGAGATGTAGGTGCCGAGAATTTCCGGCGTGTCACGCTCGGGATCCACCGACACGAAATAGGCCTGCAGCTTGCTCTTGTCGGGATCGACCTTGGCGAGCCAGCCATCGAGTTCGAACAACGTCGTCGGGCAGACTTCCGGGCAATGGGTAAAGCCAAAGAACAGCGCCGTCGGCTTGCCGCGGAAGGCCTGTTCGGTGATGGGCTTGCCGCTCTGATCGGTCAACTGAAACGGCACGCCGAACGGCCCTTCAGCCATCTTCGTCTTCGATTGCGTCACGGCAAGCGTCAGCCAGCCAAGAACACCGGCCATGATCAATACGCCGACCCAGAGGAAAATCCGAAACGTCTTCATCTATTCCATCCTCGCGCCCCGCTACCCAGGCGGTCGCACACATTCTTAACATGCCGATACGCCGCCGGCGCAGGAAGTGCAAATCAACAGCCTGTCAAAAAGAGAGACCGCGCGGTTTTGCCTCGCCCGGAGGCAACGACCGCGTTTCCGGCAGGGTCATCAGAAGCAGAGTGAAAAGCCGTTCTCGGACAGCGCAAGAAAGATCGCAGCGCCATGCTGAAGCCAGCCGGCAAAAGCAAGCGTAACGGCCATCGAAAGCCCCGCCGCGACAACGGCGACCACTGCAATGCGCGGAAATACAGGAGCGATCTGGTTCATGACTCGTTTATAATATTTCCCGCCTATCGCTGAAAGTGCAAACTTTCCGAAACACATTCAAGAAAGTTGATGAAATGGACAGCGCTTTCTGAGACGCTTTGAGAATGATCGCTGGTAGCGACCTAGAGTCTTGGGAGGGACGAATGGGAGAGCAGGCCTTACAGGCATTTCCGCAACAGAAATTGCGGATCAATCACATGAAACTCGACGACGTATGGGCGGCATTGCGCGAAGGTGTGAATGACTTCCGCCGCTATCCCCAGTTCGGACTTTTCTTCGGCGGGATCTACGCGCTCGGCGGCCTGTTCATCGTGACGGTACTGATCCGCTATCATCTGCCTTGGATGATCATACCCGTCGCCATCGGCTTTCCCCTGATCGGCCCTTTCGTCGCAGTCGGCCTTTACGAAGTCAGCCGCCGCCATGAAAAGGGAGAGCCCATCACCTGGAAAGGCGTGCTGACTGAAGTCTTCCGCCAGCGGGAGCGCCAGCTCTCCTGGATGGCATTCGCCGTGCTGTTCGTCTTCTGGATCTGGATTTACCAGGTGCGCCTGCTGCTCGCCCTTTTCCTCGGCTTCAAGATCCCGGCGACCCTTGCCGCATTCTTCACGCTTCTTACCACGACACCGGAAGGGATTGCCTTCCTGATGGTCGGCACTGTCGTCGGAGCGCTTCTTGCTACCATTCTGTTTTCCCTGACCGTCATCTCGATGCCGCTGCTGCTCGATCACGATATCGATTTCGTCACGGCAATGATTACCAGCATCCGGGTCGTGTTCGAAAACCCCGTACCCATGTTCGCGTTCGGCCTGATCGTAGCGGCCGCGGCGATTCTCGCCCTCCTGCCGGCATTCCTCGGACTTTTTGTCGTGCTGCCGATCTTGGGGCATGCGACTTGGCACCTTTACTCCCGGGCGATCGCCCGGGTCTGACGATGACGGACCGGGCCTCTCGAGAATTAGCCGCCGCCGCCCCACAATTTTGTGGTTGGGGCCTGCAATATTAGCCGTTGTTTAACGCATATTCGCGATTCTTCAGTTTGCGAGATGATCGTTACAGATCATTCGGACATCACGTCCGCCGGGACGCGTTCCTTTCTCCTCGGCCCTCCGCATGCATGTGAACGATATTGCCGGCGCTCAGCGTCGGCACTCGGTGGGCTTTGGGGAGGCATATGCTCAATTTCGTATCGGCAGACATGCCCGCCAGTCGGTCAGCATCCGCTGACGCATGGCTCCGCGGCAACATGCGGCCGGCCGTCCGGGATGTCGGGACCGCATTCGGTATCTCTCGCAAACAATTCGCCGGCTCGACCGGCCAATACGAGATGGGCGGCGCGACCGTCGTCTCCCGCCACTTCGCGCCGGCAGGAACCGACGCATCTCCACAGCCATCGTCCGCGCGCAACCTGACAGACAGGATCGCGGTGACATCCAACCTTAGCGCCGCCGTTTCCAGCCGGACCGGGGCAGCAGACAACCGGGAAGAGTTCTAACCATGAGCAATGCCATCAAACAGTCCGGGGCCTACCTCGAAATCGTCTCTTTTCATCTGGGCGATCAGGAATTCTGCATCGACATCATGGCAATCCGCGAAATTCGCGGTTGGGCGCCGGTGACCCCGATGCCGCACACGCCGCCTTATGTGCTGGGCCTCATCAACCTGCGTGGCGCCGTGATTCCGGTTATCGATATGGCCTGCCGCCTCGGCATGAAGATGACGGAGCCCTCCGAGCGCGCCGCCATCATCGTCACCGACATTGCCGGCAAGCTGGTCGGCCTGCTGGTCGAGCAGGTTTCCGACATGATGACCATCAAGGCCGAAGACCTGCAGCCGGCTCCGGAGATCATTCCGGAAGAACAGCGCGCCTTCTGCCGCGGTATCGTGGCTCTGGAAAAGTCGATGGTCTGCTTCCTCAACCTCGACACCGTCATCGCCGACGAGCTCGCCCAGGCCGCCTGATCCGCCCCAATACGGCTCTTTTCCCGACCGAAACCCGACTCTGCCGGGTTTCGGTTTTTTTGTATTCGGGAACAACGGATTAAAATTTTCAACCGCAGGCCAAACCGCAGATCAACCCGAACCAATATTCGGAAGTTAAAAACGTAATATTCGCCCTTTATTCTGATGTTTATCCTTCACCCAACATGTGAAGGGCCGTTTTCCCGCATATTCCCCGGCAAATATGCTGGCAACAATTGGCAGATATGCTCTGCCTGTCCATCGACGGGGTTTATGGAGCAGCCTGCACCGCACGACGTTATCCCGGCACGGCTCCAAAGATAAAAAAGCTGCGTTCCGGAATGGCTACTATCCGAAACACAGCTTTTTCAACTGAAGTCCAGGAAGCGTTGGCTGCCTGGTCTGGCAAGCACGAACAGTTGACGGTCGAAAATGGGGTGACACGACCGCCTGCCAGTGCTGCCGGAACTTTCGCAAACTCTACAAGTAAACGGAAGTGACCGCGCTCACAAAAAACCGGTACAATCGGCTTTTGGATCGATCATTTTTGGCACAATTATTCCGATCCCACAAAAATTTAAGGGTTATCAGGGTTTACCCTTGGTCCACGTGACCGGCTCGTTGAACAGCGGCACCGTCGAGATCGCCATCTTGGCGGAGCCGTCGACGACCTGACGGGAGTGAATGAGATAGATCAGCGTGTCGTTGGCCTTGTCGTAGATCCGGTTGACCACGAGCTGTTTCCAGATGAGCGACATGCCCTCGCGAAACACTTCCTCCCCCTCCTTCGAAAGATCGATGTCGCCGATCTCGATCGGCCCCGTCTGGCGGCATGCAATCGAGTTGTTGGAGGGATCCTCGAACCAGTTGCCCTTCGACAGACGGTCGATGATCGAGCGATCGAAATAGGTGACATGGCAGGTCACGCCCTTGATCTTGGGATCCGTAACCGCCTCCACGACGATATCGTTGCCGACCCAATCGACGCCGACCTTGCCAACCTCCTCGGCGGATGCGGGGGAAACAATCGCCGACAGCAGGATGCCGGCGGCAAGGACATTGGATCTAAGCGACATGAAGACCTCCGGTAGTGTCACGCTACTGAGATAAGCGTGGCACACGGCCTTACAAGACGGAAGCGCCTTTCGTCTTGCGACGAACGGAACATGCCTCATAGCCACCGCGATAAAGCCGTCCCGGCGAAATACCGAGGCTTGCCGCCAGCTCCGGAATTCCATCCGCACGTTGCTGCCGGGCCATGGCGATGGAGGCAATAGCGCAGACATGGGCATCTTCCGCCGCGTTATGGTGTGAGAATGACAGGCCAAGATGAGCTGCCAGCACGTTCAGCCGATGCGATCCGAGTTCCGGCCACGCCCGCTGGGAGAGCTTGACGCTGCAGACATAGGAAAGCTCGGGATAGGGCAGCCGATAGGCATCGAGCGATGCCCGCCAGACGGAAAAGTCGAAGGCGGCATTATGCGCGATCATCATGGCGCCATCGAAATCGTCGGCGAACTCGTCCATGACCTCCGGAAACTCCCCGGCGTCTTCGACATCCTCGGGCCGAATGCCATGAATGGCGATATTGAACGAAGAAAACCGCATCGACTTCGGTCGGATCAGCCGTTCCTCGACCCGCACCACCTTGCCATCCTCGATAAAGGCGAGCCCGACCGAACAGGCGCTGCCGCGCTCCTCATTGGCGGTCTCGAAATCGATGGCAATGGCTTTCAAGGGATAGATCTCCCGGAATCGTTGAACCCGGATGGTCATAGAACCTGCAGACGCCGTGCGCAAACAGGACATTCGACCACCATTGCCACTGTTGGCTCCGCGTACAGCCTTATGTCGCCATCTTTATTGCCTTTTCGCCTCTCTCCCCCTGTACATCTACCTGTTTGCCGGATAGGAACGCCCTCAACGACGGACCGCTTCTGGCGGCCGATGGCGCACGAGCGCCCGACAGGCATCCAGCGAGATGCGCAACACCAGGTTCGAAAGACGATTCAATGACAGAATTTGACGGCATCGCGCCGCCGATCGCAGAGGCATTGTCGAAGCGCGGCTATGCCACCCTGACTCCGGTGCAGCAGGCCATGCTCGACCCCGAGCTTGCCGGCGCAGATGCGCTGGTTTCGGCCCAGACGGGTTCCGGCAAGACGGTCGCTTTCGGACTGGCTCTGGCCCCCACGCTGCTTGACGGCGAGACCCGCTTTGGCCGTGCCTCCGCCCCTCTGGCACTCGCCATTGCCCCTACGCGCGAACTGGCGCTGCAGGTCATGCGCGAGCTCGAATGGCTCTACGAGATGACCGGTGCGACGATCGCCTCCTGCGTCGGCGGCATGGATATTCGCACGGAACGGCGCGCACTCGAGCGTGGCGCCCATATCGTCGTCGGCACGCCTGGCCGTCTGCGCGACCACATCACCCGCAACGCGCTTGATCTCTCTAAAATCCGCGCCGTCGTGCTCGACGAAGCCGACGAGATGCTCGATCTCGGCTTCCGCGAGGATCTGGAGTTCATTCTCGAATCGGCACCGGATGAACGCCGCACGCTGATGTTCTCGGCAACCGTTCCTAAGTCGATCGCCGATCTCGCCCGTAACTACCAGCGCGACGCAAAACGCATTGCCACCGCGGGCGAAAGAAAGCAGCACGTCGATATCGACTACCGCGCGCTCATGGTCGTGCCGTCCGACAAGGAAAACGCGATCATTAACGTCCTGCGTTACTACGAGGCGCGCAACGCCATCGTGTTCTGCTCGACCCGCGCCGCCGTCAACCACCTGACGTCCCGCCTGCACAATCGCGGCTTCTCCGTCGTCGCACTCTCCGGCGAACTCAGCCAGAACGAACGCACCCACGCGCTGCAGGCCATGCGCGACGGCCGCGCCCGCGTCTGCATCGCGACCGACGTCGCTGCACGCGGTATCGACCTGCCCGGCCTCGAACTGGTCATCCATGCCGACCTGCCGAGCAACCCGGAAACCCTTCTCCACCGCAGCGGCCGTACCGGCCGCGCCGGCAACAAGGGCGTGTCCGCCCTGATCGTTCCGATGAGCAATCGCCGCAAGGCAGAACGCCTGCTGGAAAACGCCAAGATTGCCGCGAACTGGGCCAAGCCGCCGTCAGCCGATGAAGTTACCCGCCGCGACGACGAACGCCTTCTCGGCGATCCGCTGTTCCTCGACAAGGTAAACGAAGACGAGAGCGGTGCCGTCGCTGAATTGCTCGAAAAGCACGGTGCCGAGCAGGTTGCAGCCGCCTTCGTCCGGCTCTATCGCAGCGGCCGCTCGGCACCGGAAGACCTGATCGACGTCACCGTCTCCCCGGAACGCAAGCGCCGCGAACGGGATGGCGATGACGCGTCGCGCCCCGCACATAGCGAATTGCGTCCGCGCGAAAACTTCGGCCCGAGCGTCTGGTTTTCGCTCTCGGTCGGCCGCCGGCAAAATGCCGAGCCGCGCTGGCTGATCCCCATGCTCTGCCGTCACGGCCAGATTTCCAAGGTCGATATTGGCGCCATCAAGATGCAGCCGGAAGAGACCTTCGTCGAACTCGCGGCGGGCAGCGCTGAACACTTCCTCGCAGCTCTCGGTCCCAACAAGACGATAGACCGCGGCATCACCGTGCAGCCGCTCGACGGCGTCCCGGATTTCAACGCCCCTCCGAAGGAGCGTCCTTTCCGCGAGAAGCGCGAATTCGGCGACAACAAACCCTATGGCGAAAAGCGCGACTTCGGTGACAAGAAGCCGTATGGCGACAAGAAACCCTACGGTGATAAGAAGCCTTACGGTGACAAGCCCGCCGGCAAGCGCCGCTTCGACGACGACATGGTGAAGGCCGACGCGGAAGTCTGGGGCGATGCACCTGCCCGCAAGCCTGAAGGTGACCGCGACTTCGGCAAGAAGCCTTTCACGAAAAAGCCGAAGGCAGCCGGTGCTGGCGACAACCGTACCTGGGACAAGCCCGCAAAGGGCGACTGGGCTGGCAAGGAACGCGCCGGCAAGCCGGGCAAGCCCGGTGGCAAGTTCAACGACCGTGGTTTTGATAACCGCGGAGGCAGCGGCCCGGACGGCAAGCCGAAGAGGAAGAGCCGTCCCAACGGCTGAGGACAGAAATTGGGGCATCTCAGGTGAAACAGATCATCGCCGATGCTCCAGCTCGTCACCTCCCGTTCCGCATGCAGAACCGTCAGGTTCTCTTGCTGATTCCGGAGAGAGAACCCGATAGGCCCGACCCTTTGCGTCGGGCTTACGCTGCCCTGCCTGCGGCAAACCTCAGATGCTCCAGCATGTGCGCTATGCCCTGACCAAGGTCGATGGACGGGGAAAGCCCGTAGTCGGACTGCAGTTCCGTATCGCCGCAGCGGAAGAAAACCCCTTCCGGCTTGTCGGAAAGGCCTGAAACTTTCGGCTCCCATCCAATCTGCCGAGCCACTTCCTTCGCCAGTGCAATGAACGAAGTGGCGACACCCGTCGACAGGTTGAGACTTGCCCCCGACGGCAGCCGGTCGACCGTTCGCCAGATAAAATCCACGCAATCCGAGATATGGATGAAGTCGCGGCACTGCCGGCCGGAGCCCCAGACGTACACTTCGTCCTGCCCCCTTTCGCCCATCAGCCGCTTGCAGATCGCCGGAAAGGGATAGGCAAGGTCCTGATCCTCGCCGTAGCCGCTAAAGGGCCGGTAAGCGATGGCCCGCCCGCCATAGCGCTCCACATAGAGCTTCATCAGGAATTCACCGGTGAGCTTTGCCCAGCCATAGCTGAGATCGGGAACGCCGATATCGTTCTCAAAGGAGATCATGTCCTCGCTGAGGAGCTTATGTCCGCTCGGCCCCTGCAAGCCGATGGGATAGGCGGCACTTGAGCTGAAGAATACCACGCAGCCGGGCTTCGTTTCCGCCGCCCATTTCCACATCTGCGCGTCGATGGAGAGATCTTCCGCAACGTAGAGGGTTTGCGTCTCCAGCATGACCCTTCCGCCCACCATGGCGGCAAGGTGATAGACATAGTCGAAACGCTCGGTGGAGCGGGCGAAATATTCGCGACAATCCTGATACACAAAGGTGAAGCGCCCTTTCGGTGGAACCATCCAGCGTTCAGGGCGGAGCGCTCCCGTGCCGGCAACGAGGGCGTCGACACAAACGACATCGAAGCCCTCTTCCAGAAGCCTGGCGCAGATATGCCTTCCAACGAAGCCGGCGCCGCCGGTCACCAAAGCCCTTGCCATACTGTTGACACTCCCCGCAAACCCGTTCCCATCTTCAACCTCGGCCTGTCCCATGGACCGGCTGCGAAGCCATAGGCTAGTGAATCAGCTGAACCTTTTCCGGCACGGAGCCGACCTCTGCTTCCTCCACGTCCGATGGCTTTGACCTTTGATAGATATCGGAGAGACGCCGGCTCCACTCGTAGCCGTCCGGCGCGATGCGCTTGCCATATTCATAAGCGCCTTCGCTGAGGCGTCGGACAGTTACAACGCTATCCATCATCGCCATCTTTTCGGCCAGCGATGCGGCGTTGCCGCTCTCGAAGACGAGGCCGGCGCCATTGCCTGCTACCTCTTCGGCAATCAACGCATTGCTGCTGACGATCACCGGAATGCCGCTCATCATTGCCTCCGCGGCCACCAGTCCATACGGTTCCGGCATGCGCGAGGGCATGAGGAAGAAGCGCGCTTCGCCAGCAATCCGCTGAACTTCGCTATCCTCCAGCCAGCCGGGCACGTAACAATTTGGCAGGGCGTCCCGCATTTCCTTGAGCAACGGTCCTTGACCGATCAGCGTGGCGGTGCGGCCGGTCATATTGAGAGCTTCGGCAAGCGTCCGCACGCCCTTCTCCCAGGTCATGCGACCGAGGAAAAGCGTCCGGTCGTTCTGCCAGGCCCTCACAGGTTCAGCGGTCAGTGGCTTGCAGGGCGTGCGCAACGTGCGGAAATGCTTGAGGCCAGCGCTGCGAAGATAGGGCTCCATGTTTTCATGGGCGAGAATGACCTCCACCCGGTTCCAGAATGTCTGCCCGGCAGAACGCTGCGTCAGCATCCGCCCGACACGCCACAGTTTGTGCATGTAGTTGCGCTTGTCGCAGTTGCTGCAAACACACGCTGTCGACATCGGTTGATAATTGCAGACGTCGCCTGTCCTGAAATTCAGGTAACCGCCATTCGGACAGTTGAGGAAGAAATCATGGGCAGTGATGATCACGCGGGCTCGGTGGCGGGCAAGAGCGTGAAAGATGGAGGGCGAGAGGATCTGCGACCAGCCGTGCACGTGAACTACGGTCTCCTCGTCGCCCTCGGCAAGCATATTGTCCAACGCTTCGTAAGCACGGCGATTGTAGTTTCGGTCGATAACATCCCGAAGGCGAACACCATCACGCAAGGGCCGCTCTCCGAGAGAAGTCACCTTCGCTCCGGGAAAACGGGCGCGCACGCCCTCTCCATCGTCACCGACAAGGACCGAACAGTTCATCCCGGCCGCTATGCCAGCCTCGATACACTGCATCGCAACCTTGGTTGCGCCACCCAGAACAACTGACACATCGTTTACAACAAGAAGCCGCATATCGCCGTGGTCCACCAATAAAGAACCAAACGACGGAGGGTGTGAAATACCCTCAGACTCCCCAGCCGGCCCATCGTTCTCAACGACAATTGACGTACATTTAAGGGTGGTAGTTCAATTTATCCTTTTGAGTTATTCCACTGGATATTCCGACTATACGCCCCGATTAAAAGAGCCAGCGGAATCAGCATTTCAACCACTGATGAAGGCCAGCCACTCGTCCTCGTCCATAACGGTTACGCCCAGTTCGCGGGCCTTGTCGAGCTTGGAGCCAGCACCGGGTCCGGCAACGACATAATCCGTTTTCTTCGATACCGAGCCGGCTACCTTTGCCCCCAGAACTTCGGCTCTAGCCTTGGCCTCGTCACGGGTGAACTTTTCGAGAGACCCCGTGAAGACCACGGTCTTTCCGGCAACCGGACTGCCGCTCGTCGTCGGCGCTTCCGCATCGAGCGGCGTCACCTCCTGAAGAAGCCGTTCCACCACCGCCATGTTGCGCGGTTCCTTGAAGAACTCGACAATAGAGGCAGCAACGACTTCGCCGATACCGTCGATGGCATTAAGTTCGTTCCACGCATCGCCGTGCATAGGTGCGGCGGCTTTCATCCCCTCGGCAAAAGCCGAATAAGACCCGTAGGAGCGGGCGAGAAGTTTGGCGGTGGTCTCGCCGACATGGCGGATTCCGAGCGCAAAGATCAGCCGGTGCAGCGCGATCTGCCGGCGCGCATCGATTGCGTCGAACAGCTTGCGGACACTGACGCGACCGAAGCCCTCGATATTCTCGAGCTTCATAAGCGGCGAGGCTTCCTGCCTGCGCTGCAAGGTGAAGATGTCAGGTGCCGTGCGGATCTGGATCGCCGGGTCCTCGCTCTCGAAGAAGAAATCGACCTGCTTCGTTCCCAGCCCTTCGATGTCGAAGGCATTGCGCGAGACGAAATGCTTGATGTGCTCCTTGGCCTGCGCCGAACAGACGAAACCGCCGGTGCAACGGGTGACCGAATCGAGCTTACCCGTCTTCTCGTTCAGTTCACGCACCGCGTGACTGCCGCAAACCGGGCAAGTCTTCGGGAACGCGTAAGGCACTGCCCCTTCCGGTCGCTTCTCCGGCACGATGTCGAGAACCTGCGGGATCACGTCACCGGCGCGCTGGACGATGACCGTGTCGCCGATGCGAATATCGTGATCGTCAGGACGGATGCGCTCACCGGAATTGCCGATACCCTTGATATAATCCTCGTTGTGCAACGTGGCATTGGTGACGACCACACCGCCGACCGTGATCGGCTCCAGCCGCGCAACCGGCGTCAGCGCACCCGTACGCCCGACCTGGATCTCGATGTTTTCAACCGTGGTGAAGGCCTGCTCGGCCGGGAACTTGTGCGCCGTCGCCCAGCGGGGCGAGCGCGAGCGGAAGCCCAGCCGTTCCTGCAGGTCGAGCCGGTCGACCTTGTAGACGACACCGTCGATATCGTAGTCGAGATCGGCGCGCATCAGGCCGATCTCCCGGTAATGCGCCAGAACTTCCTCGGTCGAATGCAGGCGCTTCATCAGCGGATTGACCGGAAAACCCCACTCGCGGAACACCTCGACCATGCCGAACTGCGTATCCGCCGGCATCGCCGACATGTCGCCCCAGGCATAGGCAAAAAATTTCAGGTTGCGGCTCGCAGTCACCTTCGGATCGAGCTGGCGAAGGGAGCCGGATGCGGTATTGCGTGGATTGACGTAGGTCTGCTTTCCCTCGGCCTCCATCTGCGCGTTGAGCGCGAGGAAATCGCTCTTGGCCATATAGACCTCACCGCGCACCTCGACGACGTCGGGCGCGCCCGGCGGCAGCTGGCGCGGAATGTCCTTGATGGTAAGGATGTTGGCGGTGACGTTCTCACCCGTGGTACCATCGCCGCGCGTCGCAGCGGTCGTCAGCCGGCCGGCCTCGTAACGGATCGACATGGAGAGACCGTCGATCTTCGGTTCGGCCGTGAATGCAATGGAATTGTCCGGCAGCCGGCCAAGGAAGCGATAGACGGAGGCAACGAAGTCCGCGACATCCTCATCGGAAAAGGTGTTGTCGAGCGACAGCATCGGCCGTGCGTGGACGATCGGCGCGAATGTGGCGAGCGGAGCAGCACCCACCCGGCGTGACGGGCTGTCGGCACGCACGAGCGCCGGAAAGCGAGCCTCTATGGCATCGTTGCGCCTCTTCAGCGCATCATAGTCGGCGTCGGAAATCTCCGGCTGGTCCTTGCCGTGATACAGCGCATCGTGCTTTGCGATCTCGGCGGCAAGCCGCGCAAGCTCGTTAGCTGCCTGCTCCTCGTTCAGATCAGCGACTGCGATGATATCCTCTGCCATGGCTATGCTCCGAATTTAAGAGCCTCCGGTATTAACCGAAATCGACAGAATGGAAAGCGGGCACTCACCCTGCTGAGCGAAGCCCCTCTCCGAACTCCAGCCTCGCCGTCAAAGGCAGGTGGTCGGAGGCAATACGCGCAAGCGGCGTATCGTGAACCGCAAGCTCCGCGATGAGACCGGCACGGTTCGCCATGATCCTGTCGAGGGAGAGCATCGGCAGGCGGGCGGGGAAACTCGGGATAGGCGGAGGCAACGGGCCGAACACCGATTCGAGCCGCGTAAGCGCTGAACCCGGCCCGAGACGCCATTCGTTGAAATCCCCCATCAGTAGCGTCGGCCGCTCTTCCCGCGCCCCAATGATGTCGAGAATGACATCCGCCTGCTGCTTTCGCGCCCAGCGCAAAAGGCCGAGATGGGCTGCGATAACCCGAAGCCCCTCGCCCCGGGCAAGATCGATCTCGGCGACGAGCGCACCGCGCGGCTCAAGGCCCGGAAGCGCCACCTGATGGACGTCCCGCACCATACCCTCCTTGAACAACAGCACATTGCCGCGCCAGCCATGCGATTTCGGCTTGGCGAGTACCGGAACCGGCATCAGGCCGGTCTCCAGCCTGAGCCGCGGCAGATCGAGTAGCCCGGACTTTTCCCCGAAACGCTGGTCTGCCTCCTGCAGCGCGATCACATCTGGATCGATCTCGGAGATCACCTCAATGATACGTTCGGGATTGAAACGTCCATCGATACCAACGCATTTGTGGACATTGTAGGAGGCGACCACCAGCGATCCATCGCGTTGATCGAAAGGCCGGATCATGGACCGGTTGCGGCGATTCTTGATCGACGCGAGCATTGTCCTGGCGAGGTTGCCGTTGGTCTTCGTCATCGCGTTTCCATGCCAGTTGTAGAAGCATTTGTCTGAGTCGCAACGTACTGCGCCGCAGCAGAAATTTCATGGCAAACGCCGCATCCGCCGACGATTTTGCGGATATCATCGGCACCTGTCATAGATAGGGCGATCCCAGCCAGAAAATACGGTTGAGGAAGCGAACGGCGAAAGGCTGGGCCTGCAAGGCATCGAAGGACAGCGTCTCCGCATCGTCGAGTGCTGCATCGATCCGCGCATCGATCGCAGCCGCGAAATCCCGGTCGAAAACCTCCATGTCGATCTCGAAATTCAACCGCAGGGAGCGGGAATCGAAATTGGAAGAACCGACGAACGACCACTGCCCATCGACCGTCAGAAGCTTCGAATGGTCGAACGGCCCCTGCGCACTGTAGATGCGGCAACCTTCTTTCAGGATCTGCGCGAACTGTGATGTCATCGCGTGACTGACGATCGCGAGATTGTTCTGCGAGGGCACGACGATCTCGACCACCACACCGCGCCGCGCCGCCGTGAACAGGGCGGCAAGCAGAATGTTGTCCGGCAGGAAATAAGGCGACATGATCCGGATGGACTTTTCCGCCACCGAAAACGCGCCCATCAGGATCTTGTGATTCGTTTCGATATTGCTGTCCGGACCGGAAACGATGGCTCGCGCAAAGGCCGGCCCACCCTGTACCCCGTCATCCACCGCCACCTGCCAGGCGATCCCCGTCAGTACCTCGCCAGTCTCGAAATGCAGGTCTTCCGCCGCAACCGCGAAGATATCGGCAACAACAGGTCCCGTGACCCTGAAATGCGTATCGCGCGCAGCATGGTCCCCTTCAAAAGCAGCGCGTATATTCATGCCGCCCATGAAGGCGACCTTGCCATCGACCACCACGATCTTGCGGTGCGTGCGCAGGTTGGCATAGGGCAGTCGCATGCCGACGATGACCTTGCCATTGAAGGAAGCGGCGGGAACGCCGCGATCCTTCAGATAACCGATAATGCTCGGTACGCTGTATCGGGCGCCGACGGCATCGACGAGAACCCGGACCTCCACGCCGCGTCCGATGGCTGCTGCAAGGCAATCCGCAACGCGTTTCCCCGTCGGATCACGGTCGAAAATATAGGTTTCGAGAATCACGCTGCGCTCGGCGGCATCGATCGCCGCGCAGATCGCTGCGTAGGTCTCGGTGCCTGTATGCAGGATCTCGATGCGGTTGCCGGAGAGAAGCGCATGATGGCCAACCGTATCACCGAGTGATTTCAGCGCCGCCATGCGGCTGCCGAACTCCTTGGCGATCGCCTCGCGCGGCACACCATATTCCGAGAGCCGCTTCCACAGTTCCTCGAAACGCCTGCTGCGCCGGGAGATCAGGGATTTGCGGCGCACGCGATTGATACCCGCGACGGCATAGATCAGGGCACCGATCAACGGCGAGAGAACGATAATGCCGACCCAGCCGATCGCCGAGCGGACATCCCGTTTAGTCATCGCCGCGTGCACGGCTGCTACCGTTCCCATCACGATGGAGAGAACGGCAAGGATTTCAGCCCAGTAGGTTGCAAAAAGGCCTGTCATCGTGCCCCGAAGGAAACAGGTTTCGCCCCTAAAAGCAATCCGCGCCCCGGCAAAGACCGCGTTGAGAGCCGTCAGCCCTCGCCGGCCAGAAGCTTGGCGGCAGCTGCTCTTGCCTCATCGGTGATCGAGGCACCCGCCAGCATGCGGGCAATCTCTTCCCGCCGCCGCTCCGGCTCCATCGTCGCGACCCTTGTGGCGATCTTGTCGCCCGCTTCGCCGGAAGGTCCCTTGGAGATCAGCAGATGGGTCGCCGCACGGGCGGCAACCTGCGGCGCATGCGTGACCGACAACACCTGCACCTTGATCGAAAGCCGCTTCAGCCGCTGACCGATGGCATCGGCAACCGCGCCGCCGACACCCGTATCGATTTCGTCGAAGACCAGCGTCGGAGCCGACCCGCGATCGGCCAGAGCAACCTTCAGCGCCAGCAGGAAACGGGAAAGTTCGCCACCCGAGGCAACCTTCATGATCGGTCCCGGCCGCGTTCCGGGGTTGGTCTGGACATGGAACTCGACGGTATCGATCCCTTCGGCCGTGGCCGTCTGGGGGTCGACCCTAACTTCCACCATAAACCGGGCGCGCTCGAGCTTCAGGGCCGGCAACTCCGCCATCACCGCATCGGAGAGCGCCGAAGCGGCATTGCTGCGTTTTCCGGACAAGGTAGAGGCAAGCTGGTCATAATGCGCTCTGGCCACCTGCACGGCCTTTTCCAGCTCGCCCAGACGTTCCTCGCCTGCATCGAGTTCGGCAAGGTCACCCACCATCTTTTCCGCCAGGGCCGGCAGATCGGCAACGGAAACCGAGTACTTGCGACCGGCGGCCCTCAACGCAAACAGGCGCTCCTCGACCCGCTCCAGTTCGTTGGGGTCGAACTCGGTACGCCGGAGCGCCGCCTCGACCTCCATCTGTGCGTTGGAAAGGTGATCCAGCGCCGTATCGAGCAGTTGAACTGTCTCTTCCAGCAAGCCCGGCGCCTCATGGCTTTTACGCTCCAGCCGCCGAACCATCGACGCAATCAGAGGAACGGGCGAAGCATGACCGTTCAGGAATTCGGAGGCTTCTGCAATGTCGCTGGCGATGCGCTCGGACTTCTGCATGACCGTGCGGCGTTCAGCGAGCGCATCTTCCTCTCCGTCAGTGGGAGCGAGCTTTTCCAGTTCCTCGACAGAAGCCCGGAGATAGTCGGCCTCACGCGCGGCCGCCTCAACACGCGCCCTGTGCGTCTTCAGCACACGGTCCGCCTCGCGCCAGCGGCGATAGGCATCACCGACGGTAACCACTTCATCGGTGAGACCGGCAAAGGCGTCGAGCAGCATCCGGTGCGCGTCGGTATCGACCAGCGCCCGGTCGTCATGCTGCCCGTGGATTTCGACGAGCAGTTGCCCTGCCTGCCGCATGAGCTGCACGGATACCGGCTGATCGTTGATATAGGCTCGGGTGCGTCCGTCGGACGACTGGATGCGCCTGAAGATGAGATCGCCGTCATCGTCGACGCCATTGCCACGTAGCAGCGTACGGGCCGGATGATCCCCGCCGATATCGAAGACCGCCGTGACTTGGCCCTTCTCCTCGCCGTGACGCACGAGCGAGCCATCGCCGCGCCCACCAAGCGCAAGCGAAAGGCTGTCGAGCAGGATGGACTTGCCGGCGCCGGTCTCGCCGGTCAGCACCGAGAGCCCGGCCTCGAAGGCAAGATCAAGCCGCTCGATCAGAACGATATCGCGGATCGACAACTGGACGAGCATGGCTGCCTCATCTCACCTGAATGGCGGTATATCAGCTCCCGAGCAGGAGCTTCTTGCCGGCGCGGGAAATCCACGAACCCGCGTTTTCACGCGGTTCCAGACCGTTGCTCTGCAAGAGCTTGTAGGAATCGGCGTACCACTGGCTGTCCGGATAGTTGTGGCCGAGAATGGCCGCAGCAGTCTGCGCTTCCTGCACGACGCCCATTGCGTAATAAGCTTCGACGAGGCGCGCCAGCGCTTCCTCGATCTGGTTCGTGTTCGGATACTTCTCGACGACAGTGCGGAAACGGGAAATCGAAGCAAGGTATTCCTTGCGCTCGAGATAGTAACGACCGACCTGCATCTCCTTGCCGGCCAACTGGTCACGCGCGAAGCGGATCTTGGACTGCGCGTCGTCGACATATTCCGAATCGGGATACTGATCGACGACCTTCTGCATGGCCTCGATGGTCTTCAGCGAATTCTTCTGGTCCTGCGTGACGTTGGAAATCTGCTTCCAGTAGGCAAGACCAACAAGATACTGCGCGTAGGCCGCGTCGTCGGACTTCGGATAAAGGTTCAGATAACGGGTGCCGCTGGTGATCGCATCGGGATAACGGCCCAGACGGTATTTCACGAAGGTGCTCATCACCAGCGACTTGCGCGCCGGTTCGGAGAACGGATGCTGCGCATCTACGGCATCGAACTTGCGCGACGCCTCGGCCATGTTGCCTGCCTTCATGTTGGCAAGGCCCTGGTTGTAGAGGGTTTCCGGCGGATCCGTGTCGACGCCGAGCTTGGTGATATCAATATCGGGATCGGACTGGCAGGCAGCGAGCATCGCGCCGGATACCGTCATCATCACAAAAACGCTGGCAATACGTGCGGCTTTCTTCACAACGACCGACCTTACTTGATTCATTCGACAGATCCCGATTGCAGCGCCGTTTGAAAAGCCGTCGCTTTCAAATGGCGTTTCTAGCCACAAAAGCGGCATGAGAGCAACGCAATGATATCGATTTAACGCATTTTTGTGGCGATCCGTAAGGAAAACCCGGAATTGGTCCGTAACCTTCTGTCTGTTTAAATAGCAACCGCCGGTAACGACTTGTCCCGCTCCAGGGAAGAAGCGGGACAATGGAGGTAAGCACTATGAAAATCGAAGGAAAAGCGCCTTTCAGGCCATCCCTCAAGCGAACCAGGGAGCAAATTCCGGAACGTTGACCGCGACGAATTCACGCGCCCTCGCCTGCTGGCTGCGGGCCGGAGCCTCGACAACTTCATAAGCGTCGCGATTCTCCAGAAGAGCCTTCAGTGCATTGGCGTTGAGCTTGTGGCCGCCACGATAGGAGCGATAGCAACCGATAAACTGGGCGCCTGCGAGCGCAAGGTCGCCAACGGCATCCAGCGTCTTATGACGAACGAATTCATCCGTGTAGCGAAGGCCCTCGACGTTGATGACGGTGTTGTCGTCGGAGATGACAACCGAATTCTCCAGCGACGAGCCCAGAGCGAAGCCTGCAGCCCAGAGACGCTCGACATCACGCATGAAGCCGAAGGTACGGGCACGCGACAATTCGGTCTTGAATGTTGCTGCCGTCAGGTCGCCCTGCCAACTCTGCCGACCGATCAGCGGCGAGTCGAAATCGATCTCAACCTCGAATCGCGTACCGTCATAGGGACGGAACTCCGCCCAGGAAGCGCCTGCTTCAATACGAACAGGCTTGGTAACCCGGATATAACGGCGCTTGACGCCGAGATTGGTGATACCGACCTGCTCGATCGCCTCAATGAAGACTTCGGAGCTGCCGTCCATGATCGGCATTTCAGCACCGTCGACCTCGATCAGAAGATTGTCGAGACCGAGTGCATAAATGGCCGCCATGACATGTTCTATGGTCGCAACGGAACGCGTCGGCGATGTGCCGAGCACCGTGCAGAGATCGGTATTGCCGACCTGCGAGGAAACCGCCTTGTATTCGACCTGCGTACCGTCTTCGAACGTCCGCACGAAGACGATGCCGGTGCCGGCCTCAGCCGGCTGAAGATTGATCGTCACAGACCGCCCGGAATGCACACCGATGCCGGTCAGGCTGAGCGGTGCTGCGATGGTCGTCTGAAATCCGAGCAATGCGATTGCCATGAATACTGCCTCTGTCTGTCAGCCGGTCACAGCGTTGTCGTGATCCGGCCTGCCATTCCCCGGGCAAGCGGCCTTCCGGCGCTCCCTGCCCTCGTCTTGATCCTTTCATACGGCGGCCCTATCCACATTCCAAATCACTGTTCGTTTCCGATTGTTACGATCCAACGACTTTGAAAACAAAAGACAATTCAGAGAGGCCTGCATTAGCCCGGAACAAAGAAAGCCCGGACTTTCGTCCGGGCTTTCAAGACACTCTGTAAGGCTAGCCTTAATTCGACTGGCGACGCAGGAAGGCCGGAATTTCCAGCTCGTCGTCACCGCCATGGGCGGAGCGAGCAGCCGGCATCTGACGACCCTGGTCGTCGAGCTGTCCGCGACGCGGCGCATAGAGGCTGGCCTCGGCCGAAAGCGGGCGACGCTGGGCAGCGGGTGCGGCCGGGGCATGTACCGGGGCTTCGGCAGCAGCCTGTTCACCTTCCTGGTGACCTACCAGCGAATTCGTGATTCGCTTCAGCAGGCCCATCGGACCCCGCTCGTCATGGGCGGCAGGAGCTGCGCGCTGGTCCAGTTCGGCACGGACGACCGGCGAGAAGTCATCGACCTTCGGCATGCGAACCTGCTCGACCGTCTGGCGCGCGACCGGAGCAACCGGCTCGTGACGAACCGGAGTGGCAGCCATCGGCTGCGGAGCCGGAGCGGTCATCGGAGCAGCCGGACGGCTCATGGCCGGAGCGGGCATCGGTTCTGCCATGCGCGAAGCCGGTGCCTGTTCAGCAACCGGAGTTGCGAACAGGCGGCTTGCCGGACGGAATTCCGGTTCGGCAACCTGCTGCTGCACCGGAGCGGCGACAGCCTGGCGGGCAACTGCGATTTCGAGTTCACGCTCCATTTCGGCTTCAGCCGAGCGGATGGTTTCGGCGACCGGGTCAATAACGGTCTTGGGTGCCTGCGCCATTGCAGGCTGATATGCGGCCGGAGCCGAAGCAACGGCCGCGGAAGGACGCATAATGGGCTTCGACAGCGGAGCGGCTTCAAAACCCTTGGAGGCGAGAGCCGCGCGGTCGATACCGGTGGCGACCACGGATACGCGGATGATGCCTTCAAGCGATTCGTCGAAGGTTGCGCCGAGGATGATGTTGGCGTCCGGATCGACTTCTTCGCGGATACGGGTTGCAGCTTCGTCGACTTCGAACAGCGTCAGGTCGCGACCGCCGGTGATGGAGATCAGGAGGCCCTGAGCGCCCTTCATCGAGGTTTCGTCGAGCAGCGGGTTGGCAATCGCGGCTTCGGCAGCCTGCATTGCTCGGCCCTGGCCGGAAGCTTCGCCGGTACCCATCATTGCACGACCCATTTCGCGCATGACCGAGCGGACGTCGGCGAAGTCGAGGTTGATGAGACCTTCCTTCACCATCAGGTCGGTAATGCAGGCAACGCCGGAGTAGAGCACCTGGTCGGCCATCGCGAATGCGTCGGCGAAAGTGGTCTTGTCGTTGGCGATGCGGAAGAGGTTCTGGTTCGGAATGACGATGAGCGTGTCGACCGACTTCTGAAGCTCTTCTATGCCGGATTCGGCGAGACGCATGCGGCGACCGCCTTCGAAGTGGAACGGCTTGGTAACCACGCCAACCGTCAGGATGCCCTTGTTGCGGGCGGCCTGTGCGACGACCGGAGCTGCACCGGTGCCCGTGCCGCCGCCCATGCCGGCGGTGACGAAGCACATGTGCGTACCGTTCAGGTGATCGATAATTTCATCGATGCACTCTTCAGCGGCAGCGCGACCGACTTCCGGCTGGGAGCCGGCACCGAGGCCTTCCGTGACATTCACACCGAGCTGGATGATGCGCTCGGCCTTCGTCATCGTCAGTGCCTGGGCATCCGTGTTGGCGACGACAAAATCGACGCCCTGGAGACCAGCGGTGATCATGTTGTTGACGGCGTTGCCGCCACCGCCACCGACACCGAACACGGTGATCCGGGGCTTCAGCTCGGTAATGTCAGGCTTCTGCAGCTTGATGGTCATGGTACCAGTTCCTTCTCTTTCCGGCCGCATCGCCACGCCGGCCATGTCATTTCAACTCTTTCACCCGTCGCCCCGGCCCTGCGGAAATCGACGGGCTGAACTCAAAAACTTTCCTTCAGCCACTGGCCCATACGGGCGATCCGGCTGTTGCCGTTACCGAACGGCGAGAACAGTCCTGCCTGCCCGGCATGGGTTTCCTGGTCAGCAACTTGCGGATAAATCATCAATCCGACAGCGGTCGAAAAAGCGGGACCCTTGGCCGCGGCCGGGAGGCCGGCGACACCCATCGGGCGCCCGATTCGCACATTGCGGGCAAGGATGCGGCGCGCAGCTTCAGGAAGACCCGTCAGCTGGCTTGCGCCACCTGTCAAAACGACTCGCTTGCCGACAACCGGCGAGAACCCCGACTTCTGAATCCGATCGCGAAGGAGTTCAAGTGTCTCTTCGATCCGAGCAAGAATAATCCGCGTCAGGAGAGCCTTCGGCACCTGGGTCGGCTGGTCGCGATCATCCTCGCCGATCGGCGGAATGGAGATCACGTCACGATCGTCAGCACCGTTCGCAAGAGCCGAGCCATGCACGACCTTGAGGCGTTCGGCATCCTCGATCCGGGTCGAAAGGCCGCGAGCGACGTCGGTCGTAACGTGGTGACCGCCGAGCGCGATGGCATCGGTATGGATCAGCTTGCCTTCCGCAAAGACCGAGATCGTCGTCATGCCGCCACCCATGTCGATAGCAGCGCAGCCGAGTTCGACTTCATCATCGACCAGTGCGGCCAGACCGCTCGCATACGGGGTCGCCACGACGCCTTCGACACTCAGGTGAGCGCGATTGATACACAGCTCGAGGTTCCGGAGCGCAGCGCGTTCGGCCGTCACCACATGCATTTCGGCACCGAGAATATCGCCATACATGCCGAGCGGATCACGGATGCCGCGTTCGCCATCCAGCGAGAAGCCGGTAGGCAACGAGTGCAGGACGGCGCGATCGGAACCCTGCGACTGCTGTCCGGCAGCCACGAGAATCTTGCGCAGATCACCCGATTCGACTTCCTGGCCACCGAGATCGATGGTCGCGGTATAGACGTCCGAACCGATACGGCCCGCAGAAACATTGACGATCAGACTGTCGACGGTGAGGCCGGCCATACGCTCGGCGGCATCGACCGCGAGACGGACGACGTTCTCGACCGCATCCAGATCGGCGATCACACCGGACTTCACACCCCGCGAGCGCTGGTGACCGATGCCGATGACTTCTACGTTATGCGTGCGACCCGGCAGCACGGTGCTTTCCTTGCGCGGCGTCAGCCGGCCGATCATGCAGACGACCTTGCTGGAACCGATATCCAACACCGAGACCACATGGCTGCGCTTCGAGGAAAGCGGCTTGATGCGCGGGAGACCAAAGTGGGAGCTTCCGAACAGGCTCATATACTCTGCCCCGCCTTCTTGAGTGCTTTACGACGCTCTTCAACAGCCACCAGTCGACGCTCCTGCGCTTCCGGCGTCAACTGGATCGCGGTGCGGTCAGACAGGCGAAGATCCACAGCTGCAATATCGCGGGAAAGGAGTTGCTGATCGGCATCCAGACGCGAGAGCCGACCGAGCGCATCACCGATACCATCCTCGGGAAGCTTCACAACCACGCCGTTGTCCAGATGGATATCCCAACGACGACCGGCGACCCGGACATAAGCCTTAATCCGCGAAGCGATTTCGGGGAATTTCGCAAATTCCGTCTCGACATCCGAAGCCGCAGTTTCGGCATCGCGCCCGACGAAGAGCGGCAGGCTTGCAAACTTGTTGTCCCGCAGTGGAGCAATAACGCTACCGGACTTCTCGATCAGGGAAAGTTCCGTGCCATGCTGCCAGATGCCGTAAGCCTTCCGTTCCCGCAGAACCACCTCAACGGTCGCCGGATAGATCTTTCGAACCTCCGCCGATTCGACCCAGGGAAGATCACTCAGCGCCTGACGCGCAGCCGTGATGTCGAGGCCGAGAAGACTGGTGGACCCATCAAGCCCGAGAAGCTGAAGAATGTCGATTTCGGAAGTCTGCTCGTTACCGGTGACCTTGACATCTTCGATCGCGAAACCGGCAAACGAGGTCAGCGCGTGACTGACCGCCGGCCCATGCCCGCCAATGACGATCCCATAAACCGCGATTGCGGAATAGAACCCGACAAAGGATACCTTACCGGCATGCGCGGGGATCGCGATGCGCCCGGAGCAAAGGCTGACGATGAAGCGCACGACACGCCGCAGCGGACGCGGCAGAACCACACCCTCCGCGGAAGCCGCAGAGGCGGATGCGCCGTACGCCGCAAAGCCCCCTGATCTATCGCCCCTCACCGCAAACAAGACGCATCCTCCACCATCCAACTGACAAATTCACCAAAGCCCATACCCATATGGGCAGCCATTTCAGGCACCAGCGAGGTTGGCGTCATTCCGGGCTGGGTATTGATCTCCAGCCAGATGAGCTCACCATCTTCGGACAAACGATCATCGAAACGAAAATCCGAACGACTGACCCCTCGACACCCGATTGCTTGATGCGCCTTAACTGCCAATGATTGTATTTTTTGGTAAATTTTCGGTGAAATTTCTGCAGGAAGTACGTGCCGCGAACCGCCGGCGACATATTTTGAATCATAGTCGTAGAAGCTGTGCCCCTGCGGCACGATTTCCGTGACACCGAGCGCCTTGCCGCCCATGACGCCGCAGGTAAGCTCGCGACCGGCAACGTAATGCTCCACCATGACCCGGTCGCCATAACGCCACTCGCTCGACAGGAGCGACTGCGGCGGATGCGCCATGTCCTCGCGAACGATGACGACGCCGAAGCTGGAGCCTTCGCGAACCGGCTTCACCACATAGGGCGGAGCGATGGGATGCTCCGTCCCGATATCGAAACGCATCATCACCTTCGCCTCGGCAACCGGAATACCGGCATTGGCCGCAACGATCTTGGCCTGCGCCTTGTCCATGGCAAGCGCGGACGCCAGCACGCCGGAATGCGTATAGGGAATCTGCAGGTATTCGAGAACGCCCTGAATGGTGCCGTCTTCACCGAAGGGGCCATGCAGCGCATTGAAGGCGACATCCGGGCGAAGATCGGCAAGCACCTGCCCGATATCGCGATCAACGTCGACGCGAGTGACGCGATAACCGACAGATTCGAGAGCCTCCGCACAGGCAGCCCCGGAAGAAAGGCTAACTGGCCTCTCCGAGGAAAGACCACCCATCAGGACGGCTACATGCTTGCCACTCATCAACGCCCCCGCAGGAAAAAATGAAACATACTGATCGACTTGGAGCCGGAAGCGGACTCAGTTGATGACCGCCTCGACCGTTGTCTTAGTAAAACGACATTAAGGTTAATGAAGTGTTTACTTTCGTTAACCGACCGGCCCCGAGCAGCCTCATTTTAACGAAATCCGCCAACGGCTTTCCGCCTGCAACACAGATTTCCCGCAGGCGGCGCTTGCAGCGCCCCGGGGAAACCAAATGCGGCAACCGAATCGGTAACCCGCCGTTTCACAACGAAAATCTTCCTCAAATGGCAACTTTATGGCCGCGTCGGACACGGCAGCATTCCATTTCTTGCGAACTTGACGCTTTACAAGAAGGAAAATTGTATTAATGAGCATGCAACCTTTCTGTAGGTTTTGTTAAGAAACTCCCGAACTGGAAACTGTAAATGTCAGACGCGATATCTCCCATATCGCCGACTGCGACCACGTCTTCCGGCAACGCCGCATTGAATTCCCCCGCGCGTGTGCTGATGGCCAGTCTGGTCGGCACGACAATCGAATTCTTCGATTTTTATGTCTACGCAACCGCGGCCGTGCTGGTCTTCCCGACGCTGTTCTTCCCGAACAACGATCCGACCACCGCGCTGCTCGCATCCTTCGCCACCTTCTCCATCGCTTTCTTTGCCCGCCCGCTTGGCGCCGTGGTCTTCGGCCACTTCGGCGACCGCATCGGCCGCAAGACGACGCTGGTCGCAGCTCTGCTGACGATGGGCATCTCCACCGTGGTCATCGGCCTCTTGCCGAGCTACGAGCAGATCGGTGTTGTCGCCCCGCTGCTGCTGGCGCTGTGCCGTTTCGGTCAGGGCTTCGGTCTCGGCGGTGAATGGGGCGGCGCCGTGCTGCTCGCCACAGAAAACGCTCCGGAAGGCAAGCGCAACTGGTACGCCATGTTCCCGCAGCTCGGCGCTCCGGTCGGCCTGTTCCTGTCCTCCGGCACGTTCTGGCTGCTGCTGCACTTCATTTCCAATGACGCACTGCTGGCCTGGGGTTGGCGCGTCCCCTTCCTCGCCTCCACGATACTGATCGGGCTGGGCCTGTGGGTCCGCTTCTCGATCAGCGAAACGCCGGCCTTCCAGAAGGCGATCGACACGCAGGAACGCGTGGCGGTTCCCGCTGCCGAGGTGTTCACCAAATACAAGCGCAGCCTGTTCCTTGGTACCTTCGTCGCTCTGGTCACCTTTGTGCTGTTCTACATCGGCACCGCCTGGCTGCTCTCTTACAACGTCAAGGTCCTGCAGATCCCGTTCCTTGACGCCTTGGAAATCCAGATCCTCGGCTCGGTCGTCTTCGGTATCTTCATCCCGATCACCGGCAAGCTCGGCGACAAGATCGGCCGCCGTCTGTCACTGATCGTCATCACCGTCCTGATCGGTCTGTTCTCCTTCCTGCTGCCTTCGCTGCTGCAGGGTGGCGAGGGAGCCGTTGCCCTCTTCGCCGTGATCGCCATGGCACTGATGGGCATGACTTACGCGCTGATCGGCGCGGCACTGGCGGCCCCGTTCCCGACGAACGTCCGCTACACCGGCGCATCGCTGACCTTCAACTTCGCCGGCATCGTGGGCGCATCGCTCGCGCCCTACATCGCCACATGGCTGCAGGCCAATTACGGCATGACCGCCGTTGGCTTCTATCTCGGTCTCTCCGCCGTGATTACCCTGGTCTGCATCCTGCTGTCGGGCCGCGAAGAAGTCTGACAGACTGAATCAGAAACGTAGAAAAGGCCGCGAAGCATATGCTTTCGCGGCCTTTTTCTTGTTCACCTCCCGGAACATCTCACCTTTCCCCATCGATATCAGCCCGCTAACATGCCTTGAACAACGAGGGGCCCCGATGATTTCAAGACGAGCGCTGCTGAATGGATTGATGGCATTCGGCTCGATGCAAACCTTTCAGCCGGCGGCGCGTGCCGCCTCATCCACGACGGACGTCACCTTTCTCGTTACCAATGACATACATGCCTGCCACCTTTGGAAAGGACTGAGCCCCGGTTGCGAAGAGCAAGGCAAGACCGACAAGAACCTTCGGCGCCAGATCCGGGCGCTGAACGGCGTGCATCGCCTCCAATGGCCAATCGAAATCGATGGCAAACCCACCTCCCTGGCGGGTGCAGGAACCGGTATAGCAGTCCCGCGCGGCCTCGTTATCTGCGGCGACATCACCGATGACGGCGGTGGACAGACAGCCCTGCCCCGTGAGGGCGACCAGATCAAACAGTTTTCCAGACGATACCGGCAGGGCTCCGGCCCGAACCGTGTGCACTATCCGGTCTATGTCGGGCTCGGTAATCACGACCTCGATCAGGATGGCAGACCGCCGGATGTCGATTGGTACCGGGACGAACTGCGTGACTACGTCCGCCTGAACCATAAGCCGAGCGCCTTCCTCAAGCCGCCCCATCCAGCGGATAACTACGACGAAGCGTCCGACAGCTATTCGTGGAACTGGGATCGACTGCACCTCATCCAGATGCAACGCTTCGCTGGCGATACCGGCAAGGGCGCGGCCAGCGGCCTGTCATGGCTGAAGCGGGATCTAGCCACATTCGCTGCTGATGGCAGACCCGTGGTGCTGTTCCAGCATTACGGCTGGGACTCGTTTTCTCTGGAGAAATGGGACCCGGAGAAGAAGACCTTCGACGACGAAGGAAGCGGCGCACCCCACTGGTGGTCCGATGCCGAGCGGCAGGCCTTTCTCGATACGATCCAGGGATACAACGTGGCCGCCGTCTTCCACGGCCATGAGCACGATACGCCGATGATCTATCGCAGCGCCGGCCTCGATATCGTCAAGCCGACAGCCGCCTACAAGGGCGGTTTCGGTATTGTCAGGATCACTGACCGCTTCATGGACGTCGTACTCGCGGAAACCGCAGACGAAAAAGGCGGCGTCACTTTCGTCGCCGCCTCCAGCAAGGTTCTGGGCTAATATACTCTTGACCTGATTACTCGGTCGTCACGCCCATGAACGGCTTGATCTCGCGGCCCGGCATGAATGTGCCGAGACGCTTGATTTCCCATTCCAGCTTGATACCGGAATGTTCGAAGACGCGCTGACGCACGGTCTCGCCGAGATATTCGAGGTCGTAGCCGGTAGCGTGGCCGATGTTGATCATGAAGTTGCAGTGCAGCGACGACATCTGCGCACCGCCGATCATCAATCCACGGCAGCCGGCCGCATCGATCAATTCCCAGGCGGAATGCCCTTCCGGGTTCTTGAAGGTCGAACCACCCGTCTTTTCCTTGATCGGCTGCACCGTCTCGCGATGATGGCGCACCGCATCCATTTCAGCGCGGATCTTGGCCTTCTCGTCTGGATAGCCCTCGAACAAGGCGCTGGTGAAGATCAGCCCTTCCGGCGCGGAGGAATGACGGTAGCTGTAGCCCATGTCGGCTTTGGACAGCACATGGATATTGCCCCGCCGGTCAACCGCCTCGACTTCGACCAATCGGCCAGCCGTATCGCCGCCGTTAGCGCCTGCATTCATCCTGACGGCGCCACCGATCGAGCCGGGAATACCATAGAAGAAAGCGAAGCCGCCAATGTTGTGGTCCATCGCCATCGCAGCGATATGCTTGTCGGGGCAGATGGTGCCGGCGCGGATACGGTTCTCGCCCGCCAGTTCAACCTGACCGAAGCCCTTGGCAGACAGGCGGATGACGACACCCGGAATCCCCCCGTCGCGAACGAGGAGGTTAGAACCGACGCCAACGACCGTCAGCGGAACCGATTCGGGCAAAATCTTAAGGAAGGCGACGAGATCCTCCGTATCGTGCGGCTGGAACATGAGCTCGGCCAGACCGCCGGCCTGAAACCACGTCACACGATCCATCGGCGCATCCGGGGTCAACCGACCGCGCAAGCCATCAACGCCCTTATCGAGCGAAGCCAGAAGTTTTTCTCCGTCTACCTGTTTCATTCCGACTTTCCCGAACCCGAATAAGCTTCCAATTCCTTCGGCAGCGCCGCCGCCCAATACGTGATGCTGCCAGCGCCCAACAGGACCACGAAATCGCCGGGTTGCGCAATAGCTGCGACGAGCGGCGCGAGCTGATCCGGCGACGACAGGTAACGGGCGTCACGATGTCCGCCCGATTTGATCCGGGAAACCAGCGCTTCCGCGTCGATACCTTCGATCGGATCCTCACCCGCCGCATAGACCGGAGCCAGGAAAAGCGTGTCGGCATCGTTGAAGCAGTTGGCGAAATCCTCGAACAGGCTGGCAAGACGCGAATAGCGATGCGGCTGATGCACCGCGATGATTCGGCCCTTGCAGGCTTCGCGTGCGGCCCGCAGCACAGCCTTGATCTCGACCGGGTGATGCCCGTAGTCGTCGAAGACCTGCACTCCGTTCCAAGTGCCCGTCAGCGTGAAGCGACGCTTGACGCCACCGAATCCCGAAAGCCCCTTGCGGATCGCCTCTTCCGGAATGTCGAGCCGGTTGGCGACCGCGATTGCGGCGCAGGCATTGGAAATGTTGTGGCGGCCCGGCATCGGCAACTTCAGGTCCTGGAAGCTGAAAACGCGGCCCGTGCGGCGGCGGCGGATCTCGACGTCAAAGGTCGAATGTGTACCTTCCAGACGGACATTCGAGAAGCGGACGTCAGCCTGCGGGTTTTCGCCATAGGTGATGACCTTGCGGTCCTCGATCTTGCCGACCAGCGCCTGCACTTCCGGATGATCGAGGCACATGACGCCGAAGCCGTAGAACGGCACGTTTTCCACGAACTGGCGGAAAGCGGCGCGCGCATTATCGAACGTACCGTAGTGGTCGAGGTGCTCGGGGTCGATGTTGGTAACGATAGCAACTTCGGCCGGCAGCTTCAGGAAGGTGCCGTCCGACTCGTCCGCCTCGACCACCATCCACTCGCCCTCGCCCATGCGGGCATTGGTGCCGTAGGCATTGATGATGCCGCCATTGATGACCGTTGGGTCCAGCCCGCCGGCTTCGAGCAGCGCCGCGACCATGGAGGTCGTCGTCGTCTTGCCATGCGTGCCGCCGATGGCAATCGCATTGCGGAAGCGCATCAGTTCGGCCAACATCTCGGCCCGGCGCACGATCGGCAACAACTTTTCACGCGCGGCAACCAGTTCCGGATTGTTCTTCTTGATCGCGGTCGACACGACGACCACCTCGGCATCGCCGAGATTGGCCGCGTCATGACCGACGAACACTTCGATACCCTTGGCGCGAAGGCGCTGCACGTTCGCGCTGTCGGCCTGGTCCGACCCCTGCACCTTGTGCCCGAGATTGTGCAGCACTTCTGCAATCCCGCTCATCCCGATGCCGCCGATCCCGATAAAATGGACCAGCCCGATGGACTTCGGCATTTTCATCAATTGGCTCCCTTCACGTCGGTCACGCCCTTGCCAGCGGCAATAGCCTCAACCAGATCGGCGAGCAAGCGCGCAGCATCCGGCTTGCCGGCTGTTTTCGCAGCTTCCGCCATTTTGCCAAGCTTTTCCGGGTCCTGCATGGCCTCGCTCAACAGATGCGAAAGGCGCTCGGGACTGAGTTCGGACTGGGCGATCACCTTTGCGCCGCCGGTTGCGGCCAATGCCGCGGCATTCGCCGCCTGATCGTGATCCAGCGCATAGGGATAGGGCACGAGAATGGACGGACGCCCGATCACCGCAAGCTCGGAAACGGTAGATGCACCCGAACGGCAGATCACCAGATGGGCCGCAGCGATCCTTGCCGCCATGTCGGTGAAGAAAGGCTGGATCTCCGCGGAAATGCCGAGCTTGCCGGAGCAGGCCGTGACCCGGTCGTGATCTTCAGGTCTTGCCTGCTGCGTCACACTCAGGCGCTTGCGCAGGTTATCGTCGAGCAGGCTGATGGCATTCGGCACAGCGGCCGAGAAATACTGCGCGCCCTGGCTTCCGCCGAAAACCACCAGACGGAACGGCTGGCCTTCGAGCGATGGCTGGTAAGGCACCGATGACGCGGCAATGACGGCAGGCCGCACCGGATTACCGGTAACCACCGTCTTGGAGGCGAATGCACCACCCTCCGGCAAGAAGCCGCCGGCAATCGCTTTGACCCGGGAAGCCAGCGCCTTGTTGGCGCGCCCCATGACGGCGTTCTGCTCGTGGATGACGGTCGGGATACCGAGACCGGCAGCGGCAAGCAAAGGCGGCACTGTGGGATAACCGCCGAAGCCGACAACGGCCACGGGCTTCAGCCGCCGAATGAGCGCCTTGGCCTGTCGGAACCCCTTCCACAGCGACAGCAGCGCCTTGCCGAACGCCACGGGGTTTTTCGACCCGATCGTCGCCGAGGCAACCGTGTGGATCGCCTCTGCCGGAAACTTGCCTGCATAACGCTCGGCGCGGCTGTCCGTCACCAGATGAACCGAATAGCCGCGCTCGGTCAGCGTGTGCGCCAGCGCTTCGGCCGGAAAAAGATGACCGCCGGTTCCACCGGCGGCGAGAAGGATGATGCCCTTGGACATGTCGTCTTACTCCGCGGGGACGCCGTGAGCGACCCGGAAAAGGCTGCGCTCCTGCGCCCGCTTTTCGGGCCGCCGACGCGTCAGCGCCAAAATGAACCCGGCCGTCACGCAAATCGCGATCATCGAGGAACCGCCGTAGGAAATCAGCGGCAGGGTCATGCCCTTGGCCGGCAGCAGTTCCAGATTGACGCCGATGTTGATCATCGACTGGACGCCGATCTGAAGCACGAGGCCGGCAACCGCGAAACGGTTGAAGTCGTTGCGTTCCTTGAAGGCATGGCTGAGCCCTCGGATCACAAGGAAGGCGAAGATCGACACGAGCACCATGCAGAAGATGATACCGAACTCTTCCGCCGCGACGGAAAAGATGAAGTCGGTGTGGCTGTCCGGGATGATGCGCTTGACGATGCCTTCGCCCGGCCCCTGTCCGAACCAGTCGCCGCGAATGATCGCCTCGCGAGCGGTATCCACCTGGAAGGTATCGCCCTCGCCGGTGAGGAAGCGGTCGATACGCCCTGCCACGTGCGGCAGGGTGAGGTATGCGCCAAAAATGCCGGCCGCGCCGAGGCCGCCGAGCAGCGAGATCCAGAACCATGGCACACCCGCCATGAAGAACATGCCACCCCACACCACCGAGGTAAGAATGGTCTGGCCAAGGTCCGGCTGGGCGATCAGCAGCGCCGCAACGATGCCGAACAGGATGATGGCAAAGAGATTGCCGGGAATTTCCGGCTGGCGGGCATGTTCAGAGAACAGCCAAGCGCAGATGATAACGAAGGCCGGCTTCATGAATTCCGAAGGCTGGATGGAGATGCCGGCAATCGTGATCCAGCGCCGCGCGCCCTTGACCTCGATCCCGAAGAACAGGGCGAGGATCATCATTGCCAGCGACACCGCCAGCAGCACCATGGCCGTTCGCCGGACCTGACGGGGACTGAGGAAGGACAGGCCGATCATCACCCCGATCGCCGGCAGCATGAAGGCCGCGTGACGCTTGACGAAGTGGAAACTGTCGAGCCCCAGCCTCTCCGCAACCGCAGGCGACGCCGCGAAGGAGAGCATGAAACCGATCCCCATCAACAGAATGAAGGTGATCATGAACAACCGGTCGATCGTCCAGAACCAGTCTGCGACGGGTCCCCTCTCCGCGCGGCTTACCATCTCATTTGCCTCCTGTTGGCACGTCGACCAGCATCGTCACACCGTTCAGGGCGGCGACATGGCCGACAAAGGCATCGCCGCGCACTTCGAAGTTCTTGTACTGGTCGAAGCTTGCGCAAGCCGGGGATAACATCACGGCAACAGGACCGCCATCAGCAGCCGAATCAGCCGCAGCATGGGCGACAGCGAGATCGAGCGTGCCGGAAATTTCATAAGGAACCGTTTCACCGAGCGTGACCGCGAAGGCGGAAGCCGCCTCGCCAATCAGATAGGCCTTGGCGATACGCGGAAAGAGAGGCGCAAGGCTGGTGATGCCGCCTTCCTTGGGCAATCCGCCGGCGATCCAGTAGATCCGGTCGTAGCTCGACAACGCGGGGGCCGCCGCTTCGGCATTGGTCGCCTTCGAATCATTGACGTAGACGACATCACCCCGACGACCCACCGGCTGCATGCGATGCTTCAGGCCGGCAAAGGACTGAAGCCCCGCCCGGACCTCGTCCGCGGATACGCCAACAGCAAGGCAGGCGGCAATCGCGGCCGCCGCATTCTGGGCATTATGAGCGCCCCGCAATGTCTGGATACCGTTGAGATCGGCGAGAACCGACGTCGCGCCGCCATGCGCCTCGATGATGCGATGAGCATCATTATAGAGACCGTTCGCAAGCGGCTGACGTTTGGAAATGCGAACCACCTTCCCGCCGGCTCGCTCGACGCGGTCGGCAATCAGTTCGCTGTAGCTGTCGTCCATGCCGACGATGGCCGTATCGCTGCCGGCGACCAGCCGCTCCTTGACGTCGGCATAATGCTGGATCGTGCCATGACGGTCGAGATGATCGGGCGTGACGTTGAGCAGGATGCCTGCGGTCGGGTTAAGCGTCGGTGAAAGATCGATCTGGTAGGACGAGCACTCGACCACGAAGAACCTGCCGTCCTGCGGCGGATCGAGTGTCAGCACCGCACGGCCGATATTGCCACCGAGCTGTGCATCGCGTCCGCTTGCGGAAAGGATATGGGCGATCAGCGCTGTCGTCGTGGACTTGCCGTTCGTGCCGGTGATCGCGATGAACGGGCAATGGGGAGCATGCGCCCGGCGCTCCCGCACGAAGATCTCGACATCGCCGATGATCTCGACGCCTTCGGCTCTCGCAAGCGCCACGGACCAATGCGGCTTCGGATGGGTAAGCGGCACACCCGGCGAGAGCACGAAGCTCGCGACCGTCTTCCAGTCGATATCGTGCAGATCGCGGGTAACGATGCCTTCGCTGGCAGCCTTGGTAACGCTGTCGGGATTATCGTCCCAAGCGATGACATCGGCCCCGCCGGCGACAAGCGATCTGGCGGTAGCGAGCCCGGAACCGCCGAGACCGAAGAGTGCGACCTTCTTGCCCTTGAAGGTAGTGGCCGGGATCATCTCGGCCTCACCGCAGCTTCAGGGTGGAAAGGCCGAGCATGGCAAGGCCCACCGCAATGATCCAGAAACGAACCACGACCTGGCTTTCCGTCCAGCCAAGCTTTTCGAAATGGTGATGGATCGGTGCCATCAGAAACACGCGCTTGCCGGTCATCTTGAAGTAGCCGACCTGGATGATGACCGAGAGCGTTTCGGCGACGAACAGGCCGCCGATGATCGCCATGACGATCTCATGCTTGGTGGCAACGGCGACCGAACCGATCAGGCCACCGAGCGCGAGCGAGCCGGTGTCGCCCATGAAAATGGCCGCCGGCGGCGCATTGAACCAGAGGAAGCCGAGTCCCGCGCCGATCACCGCGCCGAGCACGACGGCCAGCTCGCCGGTGCCGACCACGAAATTGATCTGCAGGTAGTTGGCAAAGACCGCATTGCCCGCGACATAGGCGATCACGCCGAACGACGCCGCGGCTATCATCACGGGTACGATGGCAAGCCCGTCCAGACCGTCGGTCAGGTTGACGGCGTTGCCTGCTGCGACGATCACGAACCCGCCGAACAGCACGAAGAAGATGCCGAGATCGATCAGAAAGTCCTTGAAGAAGGGAAAGGCGATGGAGGAACCGAAGGTAGAGCCCTGCGGTGCGGACATCAGCGACGTCCTCATCATGAAATAGACCGCGATGCCTGCAATGACGAATTCTATGCCCAGGCGCGCCTTGCCGGAGAAGCCCTTCTCCGTCTGCTTGGTAACCTTCAGGTAGTCGTCATAGAAACCGATAGCGCCGAAGCCGAGCGTCACCAGCAGCGTGCAGACCACGTAGACGTTGGAAAGGTCGGCCCAAAGCAGCGACGAGACCACGATGCCGGCGAGAATCATCAGGCCGCCCATGGTCGGCGTCCCGGCCTTCTTGAAGTGGGTTTGCGGACCATCGGCGCGGATCGGCTGCCCCTTGCCCTGCCGGACACGCAGCGATGCGATCATGGCCGGCCCGAACAGGAAGACGACAAGAGCGGAAGTGAAGAGAGCAGCGCCCGTGCGGAACGTGATGTACCGGAACAGGTTGAAGAATTGAAAGTGGTTCGCGAGTTCCACAAGCCAGATCAGCATTGGAGCCCTTTCCGAAAGCTCTTATTAATTTTGGCGCCCCGTGTCGGGCACGGCCGGATACTTGTCAAGAAGAGCCGCAACGATCTTGCCGAAACCAAGACCGAGCGACGATTTCACCATCAGAACGTCGCCAGGGACGACCGACGCCGTGACGAAAGCCGCAAGCTCGGCCGTCGTCTCCAGATAAACGACACCAACGCTCTCGGGCAGAGCGTCGCGAAGCGCGATCATCTCCGGACCGGCCAGCCACACATGTTCGATACCGGCGGCAAGCAGCGGGCTTGCCAGCTCGGCATGGACCTTCTGCGAAAACTCGCCCATTTCCAGCATGTCGCCAAGAACAGCGATCCGCCGCCCCTCGCCTTCGGGCTGTGAGGCCGCAAGCACAGCGATGGCCGCGCGCATGGAAGCGGGATTGGCGTTGTAGCTCTCGTCGATCAACGTGAAGGTCGAGCCCTCGATCATCAGCCGGTGGCGAGCGCCGCGGCCCTTTACGGCAGAAAGACCCTGGAGGGATTCAATGGCCGCGTCCATATCGGCGCCAACCAGCGATACCGCCGCAAGCACGGCAACCGCGTTCTCCGCGATATGACGCCCAGGCGCGCCAAGCGCCACCTCACGCGTCTCACCGCCGAAACAGACCCACACCGTCGAGCTTTCGGCAGCGCCGTCGAACTCGGCGAGCCGGAACTCGGCCTTGGCATGCTGACCAAAGGAATGAACGTTCTCGATACCGGCCGCCTGCGCCGTATGATCGAGGAAATCGAACTGGCTGTTATCGCGATTGAGGATCACGTCGCCACCAGGCTCGAGCCCCTCGAAAATCTCGGCCTTTGCGGCGGCGATCTCCTCAAGGCTCGCAAAATTACCGAGATGCGCGGGCGCAATCGTCGTGATGATGGCAACATCGGGCCGCACCATACGGGAAAGCGGCGCGATCTCGCCGGCATGGTTCATGCCGATCTCGAAGACGCCGAAGCGCGTATCGACCGGCATGCGGGCGAGTGTCAGCGGCACGCCCCAATGATTGTTGAACGAAGCGACGGCGGCGTGGACATTGCCCGAAGGCGAAAGAGCGAGCCGCAGCATTTCCTTCGTCGTCGTCTTTCCGACCGAACCGGTGACAGCGATCACGGTTGCGGAACTGCGATCGCGCGCGGCGATCCCGAGTTTCTGCAGCGCGCCGAGCACGTCCTCCACGACGATCATCGGCACGACCAGCCGCCCGAGCGCCGGAAGCTTCGCCTCGCTGACGACCAGCAGCGAAGCGCCGTTGGCAATGGCAAGGCTCGCAAAGTCATGGCCGTCGACGCGGTCACCCTTGATCGCAAAGAAGGCTTCTCCCGGAGTAATCGTCCGGCTGTCGATCGAAATTCCGGTGATACCCTCCGGCAGAGTGCCGAACGGACGGCCATCCATGGCGTCGATGAGGTCGCGGGTCGTCCAAAGAAACGTCAATGTTCGAATTCCTCCAATGCCTTGCGCAGTTCGGTATGGTCAGAGAACGGCAGCGTTACATCGCCCACAGTCTGCCCCTCCTCATGCCCCTTGCCGGCCACGACAAGCGTGTCCCCCGCCGACAGCATGGCGACGCCGGCGCGGATGGCCTGCGACCGGTCGCCGATCTCAATTCCCTTCGGCGCCGCCGCCATGATTTCCGAACGGATGACCGCCGGAACCTCGGAACGCGGATTGTCATCCGTGACGATGACGATATCCGCCAGACGGCAGGCGATTTCACCCATGATCGGACGCTTGCCCTTGTCACGATCGCCACCACAACCGAAGACGACAATCACGCGGCCCGTCGTGAACGGTCGGACCGAGTTCAGCACATTTTCCAGCGCATCTGGCTTGTGGGCATAATCGACATAAGCGAGAGCGCCGTTCCTGCTATGACCGACAAGTTCCAGACGCCCCGAGGCGCCGACGAGCTTCTCCAGCGCCCTTAGGGCGACAGGAACGGCAACACCGGTCGAAATGGCAAGGCCAGCCGCGACCAGCGCATTGGCGATCTGGAAATCCCCCGCAAGCGGAATGTGCACCTCATGGATCTCGTCGCCGGCATGGATTTCCGCAACCTGTTTGTGGCGGAAATGCTCGACCCGCTTGAGCGACAGGAAGGTTCCGTTGCGACCGACGGTGCGCACGTCATGACCGGCCTTGGTCGCCACGCGGATCGCTTCCGCCGACCACGGATCGTCGGCGAAGATCACCGCCGGAGATCCCTTTGGAAGCAACGTATCGAACAGCCGCATCTTGGCGGCCATGTAGTCCTCTATCGTCGGATGGTAATCCATGTGGTCGCGGCCGAGATTGGTGAAAGCGGCCGCCGCGAGCTTCACGCCGTCGAGACGGCTCTGGTCGAGACCGTGGCTGGAGGCTTCCATCGCGGCATGGGTAACGCCCTCGTCAGCGAGTTCGGCAAGAAGCCTGTGAAGACCGACAGGATCGGGCGTGGTCAGCGAACCATATTCATTGCGTGTGGGCGACACGACGCCCGTCGTTCCGATCTGTGCCGCCGGATGGCCGGCCTCGACCCAGATCTGCCGTGTGAAGGAGGCAACCGAGGTCTTGCCGGCAGTTCCCGTCACCGCAACCATGGTTTCCGGCTGCCGTCCGAAGAAGCGCGCAGCTGCAAGCGCCAGGAACCGGCGCGGATTATCAACCACGAAAACGGGGACGGAGGCCTCCACGGCATGACCAGCCGCGACAGCGGCTGCGCCACGCGAAACCGCATCGGCCACATAGGCCGCGCCGTCCGCCTTCGTGCCCGCAAGAGCGACGAACAGCATTCCGGGCTCGACCTTGCGACTGTCTGCGGTGATACCGGAAATTGTAATCTCACCGACGGCATTTCCCGCCTTGCCGACCTGATCCTGATATTCGCCGCTCACCAGATCCCGCAAAAACATCGATACTTGTCCATTCTCAGAGGCGTTTCCCCCGAATCGCCGCGTAAATTTAAGCCTGCTTAATAAGAAATGAGCAAGGCGGAACCGTCTTCACCGAATTTCGGTTCTACACCGAGAATTGCGGCGCTTCTGCGGATGATTTCCGCAACCATGGGCGCAGCCGACGTACCGGCGAGCGCTGCACCGTTGCCTTTGTCCGTCTTGGGCTCGTCGATGACGGTCAGGACGACATAGCGGGGATTGTCGATCGGGAAGGCGGAAAGGAAGGCGTTGAAGTTCTTGTCACCGACATAGCGACCGTTGACGACCTTGTCCGCAGTGCCGGTCTTGCCGCCGACATTGAAGCCATCCACGCGCGCATTTCGGCCGGAACCCTTTACGCCGTTCCATTCGAACAGGAAGCGCATGTCCTTGCTGGTCGAGGGCTGAATGACCTGCTCGGCAACCTGATCCGCCTCTTCCTGCGTGCGCGGCAGGAAGGTCGGCGGGAGGAGCTTGCCGCCGTTGACCAGCGCAACACCCGCAACCGCCGTTTGCAGCGGCGTCGTCGAGACACCGTGACCGAACGAGATGGTGATCGAGTTGATCTTCTTCCATTCGCGCGGCTGGCTTGGCATCGCGACTTCAGGCAGTTCCGTCCTCAGTCGCGTCGTCAGGCCGAGCCTCTTCAGAAACTCCTTGTGAGCGTCCGTTCCCACCATGTCGGCGATCTTCGCGGTACCGATGTTGGAAGAATACTGGAAGATTTCCGGCACCGTCAGCACGCGGCTCTTGCCGTGGAAATCCTTGATCGTGAAGCCACCGATGCGGATGGGATAGCGCGCATCGACCGTGGAGTTGAGGCTCACCTTACCCTCGTCCAACCCCATTGCCAGGGTGAAGGACTTGAAGGTCGAGCCCATCTCGAACGTGCCGTTCGACATGCGGTTGAGCCAGCCTTCCTGGGCGCTTGCGGCCGGATTGTTGGGATCGAAATCGGGCATCGAGACCATGGCGAGCACTTCGCCGGTATGAACGTCCAGAACGACGCCACCGGCACCCAATGCCTCGAACTTCGTCATCGCCTCGGAAACCACGTCGTGCAGGATATTCTGCACCCTGAGGTCGATCGACAGCTTCACCGGCTCGAGCGGCGTGTCGCTGGTCATACCGAGCGCACGAAGATCAGCCATGCCCTGGTTGTCGATGTATTTTTCCATACCCGACATGCCACGGTTGTCGATGTTGACGTAGCCGACGATGTGGGACGCAGTCGTGCCGCCGGGATAGAAGCGGCGCTTCTCGGGCCGGAAACCGATGCCGGGAATGCCGAGCGCAAGGATCTGGCTCTGCTGCTTCGGCGTGAGCTGGCGGCGCAGCCACTGGAAATGCGACTGCGGATTGGAGAGCTTCTTGTAGGTGCCCTTGATGTCGAGGTCGGTCAGGACGGTCGCGAGCTTTTCGACCGCCTCGTCCGCATCCACGATCTTGTTGGGTTCGGCAAACAGCGACACCGTGCGGATGTCAGTCGCCAGAACCTCGCCGTTACGGTCGACGATGTCGGGACGAGACGCCATCAGCCGGTCGGCAGGCAGAATGCTGGAAACGGTTTCCGGATGAGCATAACCGTACTGCACCAGTCGTCCGCCGATGATTGCATAGGCAACAGCGAAACCGGCGATCATCAGGCCAACACGCTTGCGCGCCATTTCGGTCTTGCGCTTGCCTGTTCCCTTGAACGTCCCGTTCATCGATGCGCCGGCGCGATGAACATCGGCCGAGAAGTGGGCCTGGCTCTTCAACAGCATGATTCGCGAAAGAAAAGTCATCAGCGCTGCACCGATCCGGTTGTAATGAGATCCGAAACAGGATCCGAGCTCTTATTACCTTCTGCCACTTCCGGCTTCGGCACCTCGGCCTTCATCATCGGCAGTTCCACCGGCCGGGCGATCTGTTCCGGCGCCGTCGGTTGCAGCTGCAACTCGGCGCCATAGACCTTGATAAGCCGGTCGAGCCTGTTCGGCTGCGTCAGCAGCGCCCAGTCCGCCTTCAGGAGTTCGATCGTGTCCTTCTCGAGCTTGATCTCGGCCTCGATCTGCCGGACCTCCTCAAGCTTGTTATCGGTGTGATGCTTGATCTGATAGGTCACGGCAGCCGCAGCAGCCATGGCACCGATCATCACGAGGTCGAAAGTCCTGAGCATGGCTTACCCTCCGATCCTGTCGAGACTGGCGAGGTCGGGCAAATCGAAAATGGAGAAATCCGGTTTCTCGGCCGGAGCGGTGGTGCGAATGCCGGCGCGAAGCTTGGCCGACCGAGCCCGCGGATTGATTTCGGCTTCTGCTTCGCTGGCGGAAACCATGCCCTTGCCGACAGGCTCGAAGATCGCCGCCTTCGCCGTCACCATCGGCATGTGGCGAGAACCGGAAGCCTTACCCGAACGCTCGGAGAAGAATTTCTTGACGATCCGGTCTTCCAGCGAATGGAAGGTGACGACCACCAGACGCCCGCCCGGCTTCAACGCCTTCTCGGCAGCAAACAGCGCCTGGGCAAGCTCGCCCAGCTCGTCATTGACGAAGACGCGCAGCGCCTGAAAGACGCGCGTCGCCGGGTGGATTTTGTCCTTGGCCTTGCGTGGCGTCACGATCTCGATCATTCCGGCAAGGTCCCGCGTGGTGCGGAAAGGCTCATTCGCCCGGCGCTTCTCGATAGCGCGCGCAATACGGCCGGCCTGCTTCTCCTCACCAAGAAAACCGAAGATGCGAATGAGATCGCCAACCTTCGCCCTGTTGACGACATCGGCCGCAGATACCCCTGTCCCCGACATGCGCATATCGAGCGGTCCGTTTTTCTGGAAGGAAAAGCCGCGCTCGGCCTCGTCGATCTGCATGGAGGAAACGCCAATATCGAGAACGACGCCATCGAGCCCACCCGCCGGCGCAAAATCGGCCAGCCGGGAAAACGGCGTATGATGCAGCACGAGATGGCCGGCATGCGCATCGACCACAGCCTGACCGCCGGCAATCGCCGTCGGATCGCGATCAAGCGCGATCACGTCGGCACCGGCATCGAGGATAGCGGACGTATAGCCGCCAGCACCGAAGGTGCCATCCAGAATGACCTTGCCGGAACGAGGCTCAAGCGCGTCGAGCACTTCATTAAGAAGAACCGGAATGTGGCGAACCGGTCCGCCTTCGGCTTCAGTTGAACCTCCGCCTGAATTCGCCACCATTCCGTTTCCCCGTTCTATGGAGTCCGCAGCCCTCGCAGTCTGCGCTCCTCTCTTGCCGCCGCCTGCATTTCCTGAAACGCCTGCGGCTGCCAAAGCTGAAAGTGATCCGAGCGCCCGACGAAACAGACTTCCGTCGTGATGCCCGTAAAATCCCGGATGAAATCCGTGACCATCAGACGCCCTTCGGCGTCGAGCTTCATGAAGACGCCACCGCCGTGAACCAGCAGCGACATCTCGTTCCCCTCCCGGGAAAACGGATCCTCGTTCGCGATCTGTCGCTCGTACCGCTCCAGGACATCCGGCCCACCGACACTGATCGCCGGAAACACAAAATCCTGAAAGCAGTACAGCTCCTGGATATCGCGCTGCGCGAGCACGGAACGAAACACCGCCGGAACAGACACCCGCCCCTTCGCATCGATCCTGTTTGTCGCATTGGACAGGAAGCGGTTCATGATAATCGACCGCTACTCCCTTGAAGCGAGAGCCGACAGACAGCCCTCCAGAACTCGAAAACCCGACCGCCACAGATGCCTCAAGTCCGCAAGCTGAAGCCCGCTCCGCTTGCGCGGCCAGTTCGCCTTCGACCTTGAAAATCCGGACCTTCATCGGCCCCTCAACGGTATGCGAATGGGATAACATGGGATAACATGGGCGTCAATGGGACGAGGTATTTCCGATCCCTTTCGGGATTCAAATATTGATAAGCGGTTAAGCTTAACGAATGGTTAGGAGAAGCCGCCGACGTGGCGCTTTTTGACCTCCAAGCTTGACCGAAGCTGGATACGAAAGTCCGCCAAATGCGACATTTTTTCAGGAGGTTAAATTGCCTCCGCCGATCATGGCGGAATGGGGCGGCGGGAAAATTGCCAGTTGGCCTGTAAGCCGGGTTCTGTATGGCTCCGGTCGCCCGGAACGTGGCAGCCATTCATCTGGGACAGCGTTTGCACGCTGCCTCACGCAACCCACCCGGATGACTGGCCCGGAAACAGGCTGTAGACGCTTGCGCGCCCCGCGTCATCCCTATTCGGTCTTGCTCCCGGTGGGGTTTACCGTGCCGTCCCTGTCACCAGCGACGCGGTGGGCTCTTACCCCACCCTTTCACCCTTACCCCGACATGCAGGGCGGTTTGCTTTCTGTGGCACTTTCCCTGGGGTCGCCCCCGCCGGACGTTATCCGGCACCGTATTTCCGTGGAGCCCGGACTTTCCTCACCTTACCGCCTTTCGGCATTGGTAAAGCGCGGCTGCCCGGCCAACTGGCACCGCGTCCTTAGACGAGCAGGCCCGCGATTGCCACCAAAAATGCGGATACCAACAGCAGAAAGAGGCCTTTGGCGACCGATCAAAGGAAAACCGGTGTGAAAACCGGATCATAGGCCTCATCGACGATACGACCGTGCAGCATCAGTTCCGAGCCGAGGCGCCCGATCTCGTCGGAACTCTTGGCCGAAGTACCGCAGCCGCCCGTGAGCACCGCGATCCTGTCGCTGGCAAAGCCGATTGCGGGGTAATTGCCGGGCGTGAAGGACGTGACGCAAGCGCCCATCGTCACCGGCGCTTCGGCAAGCCCCGGCACAAGCCCGTCAAGGATACGCTTGAGATGCCGACGCGTCGTCTCCCGACCGCCGCCACGAAACCAGGCGCGAATATCGGGCTCGGTCGCAAGACGCAGGTCATCAGGATCCCCGCCGATTTTCAGATAGGTCTTGCCATCGGGGTAACGCACCGGCGGCAACAGATAGATGTGATCCAGGGGATCCTCGGGCTGATGGATCAGCGACGGCATGCCCGCATAGGCGCCGAGATCGGCCTCCTCGATCTCGAAAAAGGCGACGGTTCGCCCATAAACCTTCAGATCAAGCGGCCGCGGCAAGAGATTCTTAGCAATGGAAAATCCACCTGCCGCCACCAGCACCCGCTCGCCCCGGACCTCATGGCCTCCGGCCGTCGTCACGACGACCCCTCCGTCCGCTTCCCGCACTGTAACTGCCGTATCAGCAATCAGTTCGGCTCCGGCTTTCCGGGCGAGCTTCGATTGCGCTTCGACCAGCCGGCGCGGATTGACGTAACCCGCATTCGCCGCCTCGTAGACCCCTTCGCATCCCGCGCCGAAACTGAAATAGCCGAAACGTTCGAACAGAGTTGTATCGGACAGGATCTCGACAGGCACGCCAAGTGCTTCAGCGGCACCACAAACATTGCCAACATAGGGATCGACCCCGCCCCGCTTCGGCCCGACGATCAGGCAACCCGTTTCATGATAGAATTCGACGCCGCTCTCCCGGGCGATCTCCGCGTAACGGGCGATAGACCGATTGGCGAGCCGCGCCCAGACCGGATCAGGATCGATGGTGCGGGTGATCCTCGCCTCGTCGTAATGGCTGGCGAATACCCCGTCATGGCTGGCGGCATCCACCGGTTCATCCGGACCGATCAGGACGACGCCGTCCGTCTGCGAGGCCAGATGGCGGGCTGCTGCGGCACCCATCATGCCACGACCGATGACGATATGCCTGTAGCTTCCAACCATGTCTCACCACCCTCGAAATTACGTAATTATCGATAATTTTCAAAACCCTGCTGATGCAGGCGGAATCATTTTCACAAAAACACCGGCCGAAGTTTTTCGGCAAAATCGCCTTCCGACAAGGCACCGTCGACAAGCAGCCGCGCGCCCAATCGTCCCAGTTCATCCGAACATTTCGCGGCAACGAAATTGCCACCCGTCAGCACGGCAACATTGGGGGAAGAGGTAAACCCGATATAGGGATAGGTGGTGCGCGTGAACGATGCGATGCAGGCCCCGCTCGTCGTCGGCGCACCCTCAAGCCCCGGCATGAGCGACACGGCGATGCGTTCGAGCTTGCGGGCTTCCTCGACATCGCCATCCGAACGGAACCAACCGCCGATGGATGGAAGATCCTCGAACGCCGTCTTCTCGCTGTCGCCGCCGATCTTCAGGTAAGTCTTGCCGTCGGGATAGCGCACCGGGGGAAGAATGTAGACAAGATCCTCATCCCGCTCGGCGAAGACCACCGTCGACGGCATGGCCGAAAATTCCGCCTGCCGTCTCTCGTCCAGTTCGAAGAAGACGATGGTGCGCGCCGTCGCGCGCATGTCGACCGGCTGCGGCAACAGCCCGCAGAGATTGGTGAAACCACCGGCCGCGACCAGCACCTTGCCCGCAGTATAGGTCGCGCCGCCGGTCGTCCGCACCTCGGCACCTGCGGCACCCTGCAGAACGGAAATCACAGTCTCGGCAATCAGCTGAGCGCCCTGGCGCTCTGCCATCAAAGCCTGCGCACGCACTAGTGCTCGCGGATTGACATGGCCGGCATTGTGCCGCTCGTAATAACCGGAGTGCCCCTCGGGGAAGCGCATGTGGGGAAAGCGCGTCGCCAGTTCTTCCGAAGCGATCACCTCGACATCGAGATCAAGCTGCTTCGAAACGGCGACCGCACGGGCCATGTAGCCCTCCTCGCCTGGCAGCGGCGTGGAAAACAGGCAGCCAGCCTCGGTGTAGAAACGGATCCCGCTCTGTCTATGCAGTTCGTCGTAACGCTCGATGGAACGCGAGGCGAGCTGGCTCCATACGGGATTATCGTCAAAAGTGCGGGTAATACGGGCTTCGTCGTAGTGGCTGGCGAAAACACCCCGATGCGCCAACCGGTCGGCAGGCTCTTCCGGGCCGATAAGCGCGACCCGTTTGCCTTCCAACGTGAGGTGGCGAGCCGCCGCTGCCCCCATCATGCCTCGTCCGATGACGATAAACTCGAAATCCGTTGCCATGCACTTACCCTCGATTCCAGGGTTCTCGATAGCATGGCAACCATTCGCTTGCACGTCGTTGTCGCGTCGTGATTACAGGGAGCCGATCAGCGCCTGAACCTTGCCGCAGTAACGCTTGGAAACCGGATTCATGCGCTTGGCGCCGTGACCGGCATTGTACTTCAGAATGGTCGAACAGGTCCGGCCATCGCCGAGTTCATGGGCCATCGACAGATATTTCATGCCGTAGCGCAGGTTAGTCTCGGGATCGTAGAGCCCCTTGTTTGAGCCGGAATACCCCATCATGCGGGCAGTCGTCGGCTTGATCTGCATGAGGCCGATCTCACCGGCGCCGCCGCGTGCCTTCGGATTGAAATTGCTCTCGATGCGCACCACGGCGTGGGCAAGCGCGACCGGAACCCCGTAGGTCTTGGCGTATTTGGAAATCAGGCCGGTGTAAGGGCTGTTGGAGAAGGAAGGCGCTGCATATCCTGCTTCGGTTGTGGTCTTCTTGAAGGGAAGCTTGAATGTCTGCTCCCATTGTTCCTTTTCACCCGCGGATGCCGCCATGGAAGAGGACAAAAGAATAGCAAGGCATGCCGCAGCAGCAACAACTCGTCTTATCATGTGGAAGTTCAGTCTCCGAACCAGAGTGGCAGGCGGTCCGTCCTTTTTGGACGCAAATCTACCCTGTTCGCCCGTCCTTCCGGATCAGGCGCCGCACTTGCCCTCATCGTTGATATTTGCGATCGCAATCCGCTTTTTACGGGACACAGCGCCGCTGTTCAGTGCGATCTTTAGAACGTCGAAATTGGGAATTCGTGTGGCGATGCAACAAATTGGCGTTTCGTGCGTTTAGCGACGCCCGCAAAAAGGGGCGCCTCAACCGCCTGTTTCAGGCGTATCGCGGCAGTGCGGAAAGCAGCCTGTGCAGCGTCTCGATGGTCGACATATCGGCTATTCCATCCACCAACGCGGGACGGAAATGCCGCTGGAAAGCAGCGACCACGCCTTCGGTCTTTTCCGAATATTCGCCGGTGATATCAATGTCATAGCCGTAGAGCGACAGCATCGACTGCAACGCCTCTATCGGCTGCCCGCTTTCTCCCTTCTGGAAGAAGCGTCCGCCGGAGACTGGCACCGGCTCGACGAAATGCCCGACACCCGCGGCGTGGAGCTGCCCCCACGGGAAATTTTCACCCGGATCGACCTTGCGAACGGGGGCGACATCGGAGTGTCCGAGCACCCGTTCGGGCCGGATATCGAGCCTCTGGCCGCAATCGCGACACAATTCGATGACCGCTGCGATCTGTGCATCCGTAAACGCCGGAAGACCGGCGGGATGACCGGCATTGGCGATCTCGATACCGATGGAACGCGAATTGATGTCCTTTTCGCCGGCCCAGAAGCTCTTGCCGGCATGCCAGGCGCGGCGCTCCTCCGGCACGAGTTGCGCCACCCGCCCATCCTCATGCACGAAGTAGTGGCTCGACACCTGACTTTCAGGGCTGCAGAGCCACGCGAGAGCCCCCTCTTCCGAAGGCATGCCCGTGTAGTGCAGCAGGATGATATCAGGACGAACGCCATTGGCGCGTTCGCCATGGTTCGGCGAAGGCAGCACGCAGGCAGCCCGATAATCGGCATTGAAAAGGCTCATGCGGCGCGACGTGCTTTCTCGATCGCGGAATAGGCGGCATTGAACTTCGCCATGCGGTGATTGGCGACCGCGTGAAACTCGGTCGGAATACCCCGCGCATGCAGACGGTCAGGATGATGTTCGGCCGCCAACGCCCGGTAGCGCTTGCGGATCGTGGCAAAATCATCGGACGGATCAACGCCGAGAACACCGTAGGGATCCCCGTCGAGATAGACGTGACGCTCGGTGATCGCCTCGAAGCGCTCTTCCGACACGCCGAAGATCTCGGCGATACGCGACAGGAAGGCCAGTTCCTTCTCGTGCAGCATACCGTCTGCCTTGGCGATGTGAAACAGCGCATCGACGATATCCTCGAGCACCGGGCACTGCATCTCGCATGTCCGGCAAAGGCCCGCCAGCTTCTGAGCATAGGCCTCGTAGCCGGCCACGTCCTGACGGGCGAGGTTATAAAGTCGTGCAACGTTGCGCGCTTCTTCCGGCGGAAACTCGAATATCTTGCGGAATGCAGCAACCTCGGCCTCGGAGACGATACCGTCCGCCTTGGCCATCTTGGCCGAAAGCGCGATGATCGCCACGGAGAAGGAAACCTTGCGGCGCGTTTCGGGGTCACCTTCGAAAGCGGTTCTTACCGCCTCGATCACCCCGGACAGTACACTGCCAGCCGCGTCGCCGACAGCGCCCAGCAAACGGTCCCACAACGATGCTATCTGTTCACAGGCGAAATCGAATATCATGCAACAGCATGACCAAATCCCGGCAAAAAAAGCAAGACGGGCAGCCCTCTCGTTGCATTAAACTTTATTCACGTTCGGTTCGGAATAACTGAAGCAACGCCCTGATCTTCATCTGCAAAGCGGGGCATAAAGTATTGCCGCCGACCGCGCGACAACGGCCCCTCGCCTTTTTCCACAACACGCTCCGCGCGCACGTCCGGTTTGAAACGATTATATTCGCACTTGCGGTAGCATTCCTTTTCCGAAGCACCGAAATGCCCGGATTTCTTGATTTTTTTGCTTTACAGCTTGCCCCGACTATCGCATCCATTCGCCCGGAAAAACGTTTTATTGACGGCTCTAAGGGATGCCGAAGGAGGACTGATGGCCAAACAGAAAGTTGCAATGTTGACGGCAGGCGGCTTGGCACCCTGCCTCTCGTCCGCGGTCGGTGGTCTGATCGAGCGCTACACCGACATCGCTCCGGACATCGACATCATCGCCTACAAGTCCGGCTTCCGCGGCCTCCTGATGGATTACAAGATCGAAATCACCCGACAGATGCGCGAGAAGGCTCACGTCCTTCATCGCTACGGCGGTTCGCCGATCGGCAACAGCCGCGTCAAGCTGACCAACACCGCAGACTGTGTGAAGCGCGGCCTTGTCAAGGAAGGCGAAAACCCGCTGCGCGTCGCTGCCGAGCGCCTTGCTGCCGACGGCGTCACCATTCTTCACACCATCGGTGGCGACGATACCAACACCACCGCGGCCGACCTTGCAGCCTATCTCGGAGCCAACGGCTACAACCTGACCGTCGTCGGCCTGCCGAAGACCGTCGACAACGACGTCGTGCCAATCAGGCAGTCGCTCGGCGCATGGACGGCCGCCGATGTCGGCGCCCGTTTCTTCGACCACGTCTCCAATGAGCAGAGCGCCGCGCCGCGTACGCTCGTCATCCATGAAGTCATGGGCCGCCATTGCGGCTGGCTGACCGCCGCGACCGCCCGCGCCTATATCCAGCGCACCAAGGGCAACGAATACATCGAAGGCTTCATGATGAATCAGGAGCTGAAAAACATCGATGGCATCTACCTGCCGGAGACCCATTTCGACCTCGAAGCGGAAGCAGCCCGCCTGAAGGAAATCATGGACCGCACCGGCTTCGTCACGCTCTTCGTCTCTGAAGGCGCTTGCCTCGAGGAAATCGTTGCCGACCGCGAAGCCGCCGGTGAGGAAGTCAAGCGCGACGCCTTCGGCCATGTGAAGATCGACACGATCAACGTCGGCTCCTGGTTCCAGAAGCACTTCGCCAAGCTGCTCGACGCAGAACGCTCCATGGTGCAGAAGTCTGGCTATTACGCTCGCTCCGCCCCGGCGAACTATGACGACCTGCGCCTCATCCAGAGCATGGTCGATCTCGCCGTCGAAAGCGGCTTGAACAAAGTCTCCGGCGTGACCGGCCATGACGAGGATCAGGGCGGCAAACTCCGCACCATCGAATTCCCCCGCATCAAGGGCGGCAAGGCCTTCGACCTGTCCACTCCATGGTTCGCGGAAGTGATGGATTACATGGGGCAGAAATACCGTCCGGCACATTGACGGAGCCGGCGAAAGCTGGCTTGCTCTTTCCCTGGGAGGAAAGACTCATGTCGTTCGAACATTGGCTCGCTTTCGCCGCCGCCTCGGCCTTTCTCTTGGCAATTCCGGGGCCAACCACACTGCTCGTCGTGTCCTATGCATTGGGGCACGGCAGGAAGACGGCGTTTGCGACAGTGACGGGCGTGGCACTGGGCGATTTTGTCGCAATGACGGGATCCCTTCTTGGGCTCGGCGCGTTGCTCGCCGGTTCCGCCACAGCCTTCATGATCCTCAAATGGATCGGCGGCGCCTATCTCGTCTATCTCGGTATCCGACTCTGGAGAGCGCCCGTTGGGGACGGCCCGATGGCGGACAATGACAACCTCCCGGAAGAAAAACCGTTTCGAATCATGGCGCATGCCTTCGCAGTGACGGCGCTAAACCCGAAGAGTATTGTCTTTTTTGTCGCATTCCTGCCGCAATTCATGGCGCCGGCGGTGCCATTTCTCGATCAGGCCGTGATATTCGAAGCAACCTTCCTGGCTCTCTCAATCGTCGTCTGTCTGAGCTATGTCATGCTGGCGGACCGCGCCCGGCGCTTCATTCGCAAGCATTCTGTCAGAAAAGCCGTCAATCGGACGGGCGGAACGCTGCTCATTGCAGCCGGGGCGGTGACGGCGGGCTACCGCAAGATAGCCGCCTGAACGTGGCAAGCTTGCCGCAATTCCGCCCATGCATTATGACACCAGAACGTTAACGGCAGCGCATGCGCGTTAACCGGTGTTTAGTTTTACTTGGGATGTCGGCATGATCGCAAAAAGAGACCTGAGAGCAAACCTGGGTTTCGCCTCCATTCTGCTTGTCGGCCTCGCGGGTTGTACCAGCAGCATGGAAGACGCTGCCAAGCAGGAGCTCAAGGCCAATCCGGTCGCCGGCACGCCCGCTGCAGGCACGCAGACAGCGGCAGCAACCACGGCGGTCAACGGCGTTACGCCGGTTGTTGATCCCAATGCCTCGACCGAACCGCCGCCGATCATTCCCGGTACCCAGACACCCGCCCCGATCCCGGTCCTGAAGGCCACCGCACTGGCAACCGCAGCACAGACCATGCCGGCCGCACAGGCAATGGAGCTGGTGGCGAACCAACAGCGCGGCACCATCCAGACGGCCTCCATGCCGGAATCCCCCAACATGGTGACGAGCCTGCCGGACACGGCACCTGTCGCAGTGCCGACGATCCTGCCGCCGGAAGTGACCGAGGCACAGTCGATCGTTCCGGCACAGAAGCCGGGCAGCGCGCTTGCTTATGCTGCCCCTTCAGGCAACCTGTCGCTTGCAGCGCTCGACAAGCAGTTCGACGTCTCCCCGCCCGGCCCGCCGCCGGCCATTGAAGAGCCGGCGATGAAGCCCGCCACCAGCGGACCGACCGTCATCAATGCCCTGATCAAGAAATACTCGAAATTCTACGACATGCCGGAAGTGTTGATCCACCGGGTCGTCAATCGCGAAAGCACCTATAATCCCGCTGCCTATAACAATGGTCACTACGGTCTCATGCAGATCAAGTATTCGACCGCCAAGTCCATGGGCTATGACGGCCCCGCCTCCGGTCTTTTCGATGCGGAAACCAATCTCAAATATGCGATCAAATACCTGAAGGGCGCATGGCTCGTTGCAGATAACAGCCATGACGGCGCGGTGCGCCTCTACTCGCGCGGCTATTATTACGACGCAAAGCGCAAGGGCATGCTCGACGTTCTCGATCCTTGAGCAGCCGGAAACAGCAGACAGCGAAAAGCCTTACCGAAGGCCGTCAATGACGGCCTTCACCAGTTTCTGGGGCTGGTAGCCCAGTTTCGACGGCGTTAGCCCGAGCCGAACCACGATGAGGCGTTCGGAGGGAATTATGGTGACGAATTGTCCGTCATGACCAAGTATCCAGTAAGCATCGGCGGGCAAGCCGAACGCTTCGTCGTCAACCACTCCCGGCCCTTCCTGCCACGCTTGTCCCTCGGTGAAACGTCCCTTCGAGGCCAATGTCGGCTGCTGCATCATCGCGACATAGCCTTCCGGAAGAAGCCGGTTGCCGTTCCACACGCCATCCTGCAGCAGGAAGAGCCCGAAGCGCGCCCAGTCCCGGGCTGTCGCATAGACATAGGAACTGCCGACGAAAGTGCCGGCGGCATCGGCTTCCAGCACGGCGCTTGTCATGCCGAGTGGCGTAAACAGGGCGGTCTTCGGGTAGCCCAGCGCCTGCGACGTGTCGCCTATGCGGTCCATCCATATCCGCGAAAGAAGAACACTGGAGCCGGATGCATAATTGAAGACCTCTCCCCGCCTCGCCACCAGCGGTTTGTCGGCGGCAAAGGCAGCCATATCAGGCTCAAGATAGAGCATGCGCGTGACATCGGCGACATCGCCATAGTCCTCGTTGAATTCCAGACCGCTCTCCATGGCCATCAGGTCGCGAACGCGGATATCGGCCCTCCTGTCTTCCTTCCAGTCGGGAAACAGCTCACGATCATCCAGGCCGATCTTTCCCTCCCCGACCAGCCGACCGACAATCGCCGCATTGACCACCTTGGCCATCGACCAGCCGAGCAGAGGCGTCTCGGCTGAAAAGCCCGTGCCATAGGCCTCCCCGACGATACGGCCATCCTTGATAACGACGATGGCGCGCATGCCGGGGCCGGCAAGCGCGGGGTCCGCCAGGAGACCGGCAATGGCGGGATTGGGGATGTCAGCCCCATCACCGGCAGGCCAGGCGACATCCGAAACGGTCGGCCTTGCGCCACGCGCAGGTGACGGATCGATATCGTCCAGCGTGGCGCCATCAGGTACGTTGGCGCAACCGAGCCCATCCCTCCTCATGGCAGTACTGGGAGCTATTGCTCCCAGAAGGCGCGCGGTAACGGCTCCCGCATCCCGGTCCACATCGACATTGACCAGCTTGAGCAGAGGATGGCCGGGCGCCTGCACATCCAGGGCGAGAACCTCCTCCGGTTCCCGACCGGCGAGAAAGACATTCGAGCAGACGATCTTTGCCGCATAGCCGGTGCCGACCAGCAGCAGGGCCGGAGGCGAAAACGACAGCCAGAAGACGATTGCCGTAATGAACATGACGAGGGCAAGCACCAGCCCTCGGATGATCTTGCCAAACAATCGCATGCGCTTCCTCCCGATTGCCGGGCCATGCAATCAGGAAACATCCGATGACGAAACCCCAAAAAGGAGGGAGCAAACAGATTGCGTACGTTTTTCCGGCGTCACGAGCGAGCTTCGTACAAGCGGCCAGCGCACCCACAGCCCACGTCATCATACTGTTGCATGAGGGGGCTACACGCCCTCAACGTTCAATGGATGGCTAACGAACATGACCGACGTTGCACCGGATGCCGACTTTCGCAAAAACCGGAAACTCAAGAACGCTCTCCTCCAGCACAAGGCTCTGACGAAGGACGGTCTGTCCGAGCGGTTGTTCGGTATGCTCTTCTCCGGCCTCGTCTATCCGCAGATCTGGGAAGACCCCGAAGTCGACATGGAAGCAATGCAGCTTACCGAAGGTCATTCCATCGTCACCATCGGCTCCGGCGGCTGCAACATGCTGGCCTATCTCTCGCGCAGCCCCTCCAGCATCGATGTTGTTGATCTCAACCCCAACCATGTGGCGCTGAACCGGCTGAAGCTCGCGGCCTTCCAGCACCTGCCCGACCACGCAGCCGTGGTGCACCATTTCGCCCAGGAGAACACCCGCTCAAACTCCCGCAGCTACGACCGCTTCATCGCGCCGAACCTCGATGCGCAGACGCGGGACTACTGGAACAAGCGCGGCGTTACCGGCCGGCGCCGCATCGCGGCCTTCAACCGCAACTTCTATCGCACCGGCCTGCTCGGTCGCTTCATCGGCGCCGGCCACATCGTTGCCCGCCTCCATGGCGTCAAACTGACCGATATCACCGAGACCCGCTCGCTGCGCGAACAGCGCCAGTTCTTCGACGACCGCATCGCTCCGCTGTTCGAAAAGCCGCTGATCCGCTGGATCACGGCCCGCAAGAGCTCCCTCTTCGGCCTCGGCATTCCGCCGCAGCAGTATGACGAGCTTGCCAGCATGTCCGAGGGCGGCACGATCGCGCCCGTACTGCGCCACCGCCTCGAAAAGCTCGCCTGCCATTTCCCGCTGAAGGACAACTACTTCGCATGGCAGGCCTTCGCGCGCCGCTATCCGCAGCCCCATGAAGGTACGCTGCCCACCTATCTGAAGCCGGAGCTTTATCCGGCGATCCGCGCCAATGCGAACCGGGTCACCGTTCACCACGCCAGCTTCACCGAGCTTCTGACACAGAAGGCAGCCGCAAGCGTCGACCGTTACATCCTGCTCGACGCACAGGACTGGATGAACGACCGCCAGCTCAACGACCTCTGGGGCGAAATCACCCGCACGGCTGCTCCCGGCGCGCGCGTGATCTTTCGCACGGCGGCCGAAAAGAGCGTGCTGGACGGGCGGCTTTCCGATACCCTGCTCGACCAGTGGACCTACCATGCCGAAAGGTCCGCGGAGCTCAACAAGCAGGACCGGTCGGCGATCTACGGCGGCTTCCACATCTATGAGAGAAAAGCCTGATGGTCGCCGAAGCCGGGCTCGACGCCGAACACGCCGAACGCATGGACAGGATGTACCGCTACCAGCGGCACATCTATGACCTGACGCGCAAATACTATCTGTTCGGCCGTGATCGCATGATCGCCCGGCTCGATGTCCCGCGCGAGGGCAGCCTGCTTGAAGTCGGCTGCGGCACGGGCCGCAACCTGCTCCTTGCCCATCGGCTTTATCCGACCGCCCGCCTCTACGGGCTTGATATCTCGGCGGAAATGCTGGTCTCCGCACGCGCAAACTTCCGTGGCAAGCCTGCCGAGCCGGTCCTTGCCGTGGCCGATGCCACGACCTTCACCGCAGGCGAATTCGGCGTTTCCGGTTTCGACCGGGTGATGATTTCTTATGCCCTGTCGATGATCCCGGACTGGGAAAAAGCGATCGACGCGAGCCTTGCGGCGCTCAACCCCGGCGGCTCCCTGCATGTGGTCGATTTCGGCCAGCAGGAAGGTCTTCCTGGCTGGTTCAAGCGCTTCCTCCAGTCCTGGCTCGATCGCTTCCACGTCACGCCAAGGGCTGACCTGCGTCAGGCTCTGGAAGCACGGCTTGAACGGGTCGGTGGACGGCTGGAGTTCGAGACCGTCGGACGCGGTTACGCCTGGCATGCGATAATTCGCATCTGACACACTGTCTGACGGTTGAAAATAACGCATATTTAAGGATGATGGAGGCAAAAGGAGGTTTGCGCCTCTTTTGTATTTGCGTGTGCGCGCGCCGCATCAGGGGCATGACCTCGAATTCTATTTCACGGAATAACCATGCGGTGGCTTCTTCACGCCCTTCTGCCGGTCATGATCGCCCTCAGCGGCTGTACCTCGACCAGCTATGACTTCATGGAAACGGCCTCGATCAAGCAGCCCCGTTTCCAAGACAAGGACCCGCAGGACTTCGGCACCAACAATCCCCAGCGACACAAGGTGCACGGCATCGACGTGTCGAAGTGGAACGGTGACGTGGACTGGCCGAGGGTGCGCCAATCCGGCGTTTCCTTCGTCTTCATCAAAGCGACCGAAGGCAAGGACATCATTGATCCGAAGTTTGACGAATACTGGCGCAGGGCTCGCGCTGCCGGTCTCCCGCACGCGCCCTACCACTTCTATTATTTCTGCTCTTCCGCCGACGAGCAGGCCGACTGGTTCATCCGTAACGTACCGAAGGAATCGATGCACCTCCCGCCGGTTCTCGATGTGGAATGGAACCACACGTCGAAGACCTGCCAGTATCGTCCGAATGCGGAAACGGTGCGCAGCGAAATGAAACGCTTCATGGACCGCATCGAAGCCTATTACGGCAAGCGCCCGATCATCTACACCTCGGTCGATTTCCATCGGGACAATCTCCAGGGCGCCTTCCAGGACTATCATTTCTGGGTTCGCGCAGTCGCCCAGCATCCGGAGGAAATCTATCCGGAGCGTCGCTGGGCCTTCTGGCAATATACGTCGACCGGCGTCATTCCCGGAATCAAGGGAGAGACCGATATCAACGTCTTTGCCGGCACCGAGAAAAACTGGAGAAAGTGGGTCGCGGCCGCGTCCAGGTAGGATCGCGGCCGGCGATCTTCATCGCTGCGCCAATAAACTCAGCTAATCCTCTGCAATGCTGTGATTTTCCGGCTGACGATCTCGTTTTCGTCAAAATGACGGGCATGATCGCAGCCGACCCGAAAAATTCAAGGATATGGATATGAAAGCCGCTCCCCGTCTCGCCCTTGCTCTCGCAGGCCTTCTCACTACCACCGCCCCTTCGCTTGCCGCGGAATGCGGCGGCGATCTGCAGGCTTTTCTCGACGGCGTGAAGGCCGAGGCAATCGCGGCAGGAAGCTCGTCGGACGCGGCAATGCAGGCGCTTGCCGGCGCCGTGATCGACCAGAAGGTGCTCTCCCGCGACCGCGCCCAGGGCGTGTTCAAGCAAACCTTCCTCGAGTTTTCCCAGCGCACCGTCAGCCAGGGCCGTCTCGATATCGGCCGCCAGAAGATGAAGCAGTATGCCGATGTCTTCGCCCGCGCCGAACAGGAATTCGGCATCCCCTCCGGCGTCATCACCGCCTTCTGGGCGATGGAAACCGACTTCGGCGCAGTACAGGGCGATTTCAACACCCGCAACGCGCTGGTAACACTCTCGCACGACTGCCGCCGCCCCGAACTCTTCCGTCCGCAGCTGCTGGCACTGATCAAGATGGTCGAGCATGGCGACCTTGATCCCTCGACCAACACGGGCGCATGGGCCGGTGAAATCGGCCAGGTACAGATGCTGCCGGAAGACATCATCGCCTACGGTGTCGATGGAGATGGCGACGGCCACATCAACGTCAAGCAAAGCTCGCCGGACGCCGTCCTGACGGCCGCCAAGTTCATCCAGAGCCTCGGCTTCCAGCGCGGCCAGCCATGGCTGCAGGAAGTCACCGTTCCGGAAAATCTGCCTTGGGAGAAGACCGGCTTCGACAGCGGCATGAAGGCCGGCGACTGGTTCGCGCTCGGCGTCAAGCCGCGCAACGGCAACACCAGCAATGCCGGCCTCGAAGGCGAGCTGCTGCTGCCGCAGGGCCGCAAGGGCCCGGCCTTCATGGCCTATCCGAACTTCAACATCTATCTCGAATGGAACCAGTCCTTCATCTACACCACCTCGGCCGCCTATTTCGCCACGCGGCTCATGGGTGCAGAACCTTACCTGAAGGGCAACCCGGAACCGGGTATCAGCGACACGGAAATGAAGGCGCTCCAGACCAGGCTGCAGCAGAAGGGATATGACGTCGGCAAGATCGACGGCATTCTCGGCGGCGGCACCCGCATGGCGATCCAGAAGGAGCAGCTTCGTCTCGGCCTTCCCGCCGACGGCTGGCCGACCCCGGCTTTCGTCGCCGCGTTCTGATCACGGCGGAACGAACGATCCCGCAACATAAAAAGCCGGACCGCAACAAACGGGTGGCGTGACGAACGCGCCATCCGTAGCTATGAAGCTCGGAGAGAAACCGGAGCTTCCACATGAACACCGTCTCGCAGCAGAAAATGACGACCGCCACCTGGCTGATGCTCTTGCTGCTCGGCCTGATCTGGGGCGGCTCCTTCTTCTTCGCTCGTGTTGCAATCCCCTATGTGCCGCCGTTCACGCTGGTCTTCCTCCGCCTGTCGATCGCAGCGCTGGCCCTGCATCTCTATCTGCGGGGCAATCTGGACATCTACCGCCATCTCGCAGCCAACTGGCGTTCGTTCCTGCTGCTCGGCCTGATCAACAACGCCGTGCCCCACACGCTGATCTTTCTCGGGCAGACCCATATCGGCGCGGGCCTCGCTTCGATCCTCAACGCCACCACCCCGGTCTGGACCGTTATCATCGCCAATCGCCTGACCGACGACGAGAAACTGACCGGCACCAAGCTCGCCGGTTGCCTGACGGGCCTTCTCGGCACGATTGTCCTGATCGGCCCGAGCGCGCTTTCCACGAGTTCGATTCCGCTCTGGGCCGTCTGCCTGCCCATCCTCGCCGCAGTCTCTTATGGTTTTGCCGGCATCTACGGCAAACGCTTCAAGGGTATCCCCGCGCCGGTCACCGCAACCGGTCAGTTGACGGCATCGTCGATCATCATGCTGCCGGCCTCGCTCCTCATCGACCACCCGTGGAACCTCGCCATGCCGCCGGTCGGTGCGCTCGCGGCAATCGTCGCGCTCGCCCTCATCTCCACCGCCTTTGGTTACATCCTGTTCTTCCGCATCATGGCGCGGGCCGGTGCCACCAACACCTCGCTCGTCACACTGCTCGTTCCGCCAAGCGCCATCCTGCTCGGCGCCCTCTTCCTCGATGAGCGCCTGCATGCTACCGATATCGCAGGCATGACGTTGATCGGCCTTGGCTTGGTCATTCTGGATGGCAGGCTGATTGCGCGCAGGCCTGCTTTCGGCACCACGGCCAAATGATGCGGGTTGTCACGCATCAAAACGATCCCGTTTTTGCAAATCACGTTTGTTAAGCAATATTAACAGACGCTCACATTTTCCAAGATTTTGATTTTATTGATCTTTGCAAGCCGTGCGACAACTTATCCACGGCTCTGCACTGCGCTGCAGCACACAAAACGCTTTTCAACCGACACAAAACGGACATATTATCTAACGGTCAACACAAGGAGGCAGACATGGGACTGACCAATTCTCTCAATGTCCTGATCGTCGGTGCGGCGTTTGTGTTCATAGCGACGATGCTGTTCATCTGAGTTTTCATGGGTGAACCAACGGCCATCCTAAAGAGATCCCGAGAGGTCCGGCCAAGCCAGTGATGCTTTCCGAATTCAATAAGAAAGGCGCATGAACCGTTATCGGCATGCGCCTTTTTTAATGGCCAGCGAGATCAAGTAGGCCTCAACTCGGGGTCATGCGGCAGCGCCAGCCACAGCCCGCTCTGACGGCTTCAGTCCAACATTGGCAAGTGTCGCATTCACCAGCGGCGCGCGGTTCATCGTATAGAGATGGAAGTCACCGATGCCTCGACGCACGAGATCCTCGATCTGTTCGGCGGCAACCTCAGCCGCCACTTCCGCCCTCGCCTGCGGTTGATCGTCGAGACCGGCGAAACGGTCGTCCAGAAAGGACGGAACGCTGGAACCGCACATGGAGGCAAAGCGCTTCAACTGGGTGAGGTTCTGGATCGGCATGATGCCCGGCACGATCGGGATGGTGATCCCCGCAGCGCGTACCCGCTCCAGATAACGCTCGAATATATCGTTATCGAAGAAGAACTGGGTGAGCGCCCTGTGAGCACCGGCATCGACCTTGCGCTTGAGCATGTCGATATCGGCCGCATCGTCACGGCTTTCCGGGTGCTTTTCCGGATAGGCCGATACGGAAATCTCGAAATCGCCTATCTCCCTCAAGCCAGCGACCAGTTCGGCCGCGTTGGCAAAGCCACCCGGATGGGGCTGGTAAGCCGTTCCGATGCCGCCCTGCGGATCGCCACGCAGAGCAACGAAATGGCGCACACCAACGGCGCGGAATTCATCCACTACATGGCGAACCTCATCCTTCGTCGCACCGACGCAGGTCAGGTGCGACGCGGTGGGCAGCGTAGTGTCCGAGATCAGGCGGCGCACCGTGGAAAGGGTCGGCGCGCGCGTCGTGCCACCGGCTCCATAGGTCACCGAAACGAAATCCGGGTTCCAGCGCGACAGTTCATCGACCGTCGCCCAGAGCTGGCCTTCCATCTCTTCCGACTTCGGCGGAAAGAATTCGAAGGAAATGCGCAGCGGCGCGCCAGCCTGTTCGTTGTGATCGTTTCTCGCCATTCATATGCTCCCGGTCTGAAGGGTGGATCCGATGGAAGTTTCGCTATGGGCAGGCACGCGCTGGCGGGCAAGCCAGAGAGTGACCGTCAGACCGCCGCCTTTCGGCTGTTCCGGCTTGAGGTCGACTGCACGCTCCACATCGAGATCGTATTTGGCCAGCCATTCGGCCATCGTCTGGTGCGAGAAGCCGAGCCGCACATGGGCATGCTCGTCCCGCAGGTATTCATGATCGTGAGGCGCGAGATCCACGATGGCAAGCCGTCCGCCGGGCTTCAACATGCGGCTTGCCTCGGCCAGCGCCAGCTCGGGCTGCGGCAGGAAGTGCAGCACCTGATGGATCGTCACGAGATCGTATTCATTGCCGTCGAGCGGCAGGTTCAGGATATCGCCATGGCGAACGGCAGCCTTGAGGATGCCGGCCTTGTCAAGATTGGCCCGCGCTACGGCCAGCATGTCACGGCTGGCATCGATGCCGACAGCGCGGCGGTAGCCGTTGGCCAGAAGCTGAAGAATGCGGCCCGTGCCGGTGCCTAGATCCAGCAAAGCATCAACCGGCTCCGTGCCGACCAGCCGCACCAGCGCCGCCTCGACCGCATCGTCATTGACATGCAGCCGCCGCAGCTCGTCCCATCCGGAGGCATTGCGGCTAAAATAGTCCTGTGCGCGCTCCGCTCTCGTCCGCTTGACGGCGGCAAGACGCTCCCCGTCACGGAGCAGCACCGGATCGCTGTCGAGCGTTGCGGCAAGCAGCTGACGCGCCAGCGATGCCGCGTCACCATCCTGCTTGAGGCGAAAATAGGCCCATGCACCCTCCTGATAGCGGTCCACGAGGCCAGCTTCGGTCAACAGTTTCAGGTGGCGGGAGATTCGAGGCTGCGACTGGCCGAGAATATCGGTAAGATCGGTGACCGTCAGGTCGCCGGCAGCAAGCAGGGCAAGCAGGCGAAGTCGCGTAGGTTCGCCTGCGGCTTTCAGCAGTTCGACTAGAACGTCTACACCGAACTTCATACGACCTCCGCTCAAAACCAATCAAGATATAAAGATGTCTTTATGTCATTCACCATCCATGCGCAAGGACTAATTGCGCAACAGGCCCGATTGGCGAGGCGAAGGAAGGAACCGCGACCACTTCACACAAAAACGGCCGCACAGGGCGGCCGCTTGTCTTCGATTGCCGGGTCGGCTCAGAACTCTTCCCACTCGTCCGACTTCATGGCAACGGCGGCATTGCCGTGGGAAATCGGCGCAGGCCGCGCCCTTGACGGCTCCCGCGCCGGGGCCGGTCGCGCCGCAGAAGGACGGCTGACCGGCGCAGCGGTGGCGACGCGCTGAGCGGCCTGCCCCGTGCGGAAGCGGGACAGCAGTTCGGCAAGACGTGCACTCTCCTGTGCGAGGCTTGCCCCTGCGGCGTTCATCTCCTCGACCATGGCGGCATTCTGCTGCGTCGCCTGGTCCATATGATTGACGGCCGTATTGACCTCGCCAAGCCCCAGGGACTGCTCCTGCGCAGCGGTAGCGATGGCATCCATATGGGTATTGATCGACTGCACGAGTTCCGCGATCGAGGAAAGTCCCTCGCCCGTGTCGCTGACGAGTTTGACACCTTCGCTGACGGCGATTTCGGAATTGGCGATCAGCCCCTTGATTTCCTTTGCCGCATTGGCGGAACGCTGGGCCAGTTCGCGAACTTCCTGCGCCACGACTGCAAAGCCCTTGCCGGCTTCACCGGCACGTGCCGCCTCGACGCCGGCATTGAGTGCCAGCAGGTTGGTCTGGAACGCGATCTCGTCGATGACGCCGATGATCTGGCCGATCTGCCGTGAAGACTGTTCGATGCGCCCCATTGCGGAAACGGCGTTTGCGACGACATGGCCCGAGCGATCGGCACGTTCGCGGGTATTGCGAACCAGATCGCGAGCCTCGCCCGTCCGCTTCGACGTAGCCGTGACGTTGGCCGTGATTTCCTCCAACGCTGCAGCGGTTTCCTCGAGCGAAGCAGCCTGCTGCTCTGTACGCTTGGCGAGGTTGTCCGATGCCTGGGAGATTTCGCCCGACCCGTTGGTAACGGAACCGGCGACCTGACCGACGCTCTGCAACGCTTCGCGCAGCTGGCGGACCGACGTATTGAAGTCATGGCGCAGGGCCTCAAACTGCGGCGCAAATTGCTCGTTGATCTCGCACAGCATATCGCCAGAGGCCATGCGCTGGAGACCGGACGCCAGCGCGCCGGTGGCCTTGTTCAGACGCTCGTTAGCATCTTCTTCGGCCTTCCTCTGCAATTCGACGCGTTCTGCCTCGCCGCGGCGACGGTTGTCTTCCGCCTCGGTTTCCAGCTGCGCATTGCGGATGGCAGCCTGACGGAAGATTTCGACCGAGCGAGCCATGCCGCCGATCTCGTCGGCGCGATTGGCGCCGGCGATGGCAATGCCGAGATTGCCGGAAGCCAGTTCCCCCATGGAAGTTGTCAGCGCGGATACCGGCCGCACGACCCGGACCAGAACGACGGCCATGCCGACCACGCCGAAGATGAGGGAAAGCAGGAAGAGCGAGACGTAGAGAACCATGCTTGAGAAGGCATGAGATTCCGAAACCGCCGCAGCATTGTTGATCGCCTCCATCGCCTCGGAGGCAACGCCTGCGATCGTCCCGAGAGCCGCGGTCACGCGCGGACGCCAGTCGTCGATGGAAACGGGCGGCGCCTCGTTTGCCGACTTGGCGACGATATCGGCGCGCCAGTTGGCAAACTCACCGGCGAAGTAACCGTTCTGGGCCTGGGCAAACTTTTCCTTCACCACGGCCGGCGTGTCCGAATGGTCCACAAGAACCTTTACCGCGCTCCATGCGAAAGTCATGCCCGCGTCGAGCTTGGCAAGGTTTGCCTGCTCCTGGGGAGAAAGCGGCCGCTTGGCCGAAATCGGAGCGTTGAGCACGACAGTCGCACTGCCGCCAAGGGCGCGCGTTGCCCAGGCATAACTGCGGATCTGGATCAGGGCCACAAGCGAACTGTCGAGGGAGCGAACCTCGCCCTCTGCCGCAACGGATGCCGCCTCAAGGGCGGTAAGAAGCTTGTCCCCTTCGGCCAGTATGACCTTGTCCAGTCCGGCCTCGCGCTGATCGAGCGGCTTGGCGACGTTCTGGTCGATCCGCTGGCGCAGGGATTGCTGCGCCTTGTACTGCGCATCCAATGCGTTGAGTACCGAACGAAGCTCGACCGAGTCGATGTTCGCCATGTGCCCGGCAGCTTCCGCCATCGCCACGTCCACCTTCTCCCGGGCAGCCACCACGCTGCGCATGGAGCCGGCACCGGCTTCTGTCGAAAGGTTCATCGCAGTCGCCGCGTCCCCGCGCTCACTGCGAAAATTGAGCAATGCGTTGAACAGTGCCTTGTCCAGCGCAGTCAGGCCGGCAACGTCCTGAAACGTGGCGTAGCGCTGGTAGGAACCGTAAGCCGAAGAGCCGACCAGCACAGCCAAGGTCGCACTGACGGCAAGAAATACTCCGATGAGAATATTGCGAATCGAAAGTAACATTTGAAACCCCCTCAGTTCATGAGAAGGAGTGAACAACATTTTCGATTAAATACTGTTAAAATCTGGCAATCGATAAGTGTGCTGACGATCGTCACGCCTCCCAAGATTTGAGGTGGCGCGCTGTCAAAAACTCCGAACAGGCCCTGACGGTGAGATTGTCGCGCCGCCACACTCCCGGCATAACGAAAAACGGCCTGCGGATCATCTTCGCAGGCCGTTTGCTCAAGTACTCTATTGCTTATTCGCTCAACGCGTCAGGCGCTTGTAGGTCACCCGCTTGGGATTGACCGAATCCACGCCGAGACGACGCATCTTGTCCTGCTCGTAATCTTCGAAGTTACCTTCGAACCATTCGACATGGCTGTCGCCTTCGAATGCGAGGATGTGCGTGGCGAGACGGTCGAGGAACATGCGATCGTGGCTGATGATAACAGCGCAGCCGGCGAAGTTTTCCAGCGCGTCTTCGAGTGCACCCAGCGTTTCGGTGTCGAGGTCGTTGGTCGGTTCGTCGAGCAGGAGAACGTTGTAGCCGCCCTTCAGCATCTTGGCCAGGTGAACGCGGTTGCGCTGACCGCCCGAGAGGTTGCCGACCTTCTGCTGCTGGTCGCCACCCTTGAAGTTGAAGGCGCCGCAATAGGCGCGGCTGTTCATTTCATACTTGCCGAGCTTCAGCACATCGTTACCGCCGGAGATTTCCTCCCACACGGTCTTGTTGCCGTCAAGCGTATCGCGGCTCTGGTCGACATAACCGAGTTCCACCGTCTCACCGACGGTGATCGAACCGGAATCCGGCTTTTCCTGTCCGGTGATCATACGAAACAGCGTCGTCTTACCGGCGCCGTTCGGGCCGATGACGCCGACGATACCGCCGGGCGGCAGCTTGAAGGTGAGGTCTTCGATCAGGACACGATCGCCATAGGCCTTGGTAAGACCTTCAGCCTCGATAACCGTATTGCCGAGGCGCTCACCGACCGGAATGACGATCTGCGCGTCGCCCGGGCGACGTTCGGCCGCTGATTTGACCAGCTCGTCATAGGCCTTGATACGGGCCTTGGACTTGGCCTGACGAGCCTTGGGGCTGGCGGAAATCCACTCCTGTTCGCGCGAAAGCGCCTTCTGGCGGGTCGCCTCCTCACGAGCTTCCTGCTGCATGCGCTTGGCCTTGGCCTGAAGGTAGGCCGAGTAGTTGCCCTCGTACGGAATACCGCGACCACGGTCGAGTTCGAGGATCCAGCCGGTAACGTTGTCGAGAAAGTAACGGTCGTGGGTGACCATCAGGATGGCGCCCGGATATTCGCGCAGGTGCTTTTCAAGCCAGGCGATGGTCTCGGCGTCGAGGTGGTTGGTCGGTTCGTCGAGCAGCAGCAGGTCGGGCTGGCGCAGCAGGAGCTGGCAGAGCGCGACGCGGCGCTTCTCACCGCCGGAGAGATTGTCGATCGTCGCATCGCCGGGCGGGCAGCGCAGCGCCTCCATGGCCATCTCGACCTGGCTTTCGAGGTCCCAGAGGTTCTGGCTGTCGATGATGTCCTGGAGCTTGGCGCCCTCTTCCGCCGTCTCGTCGGAATAGTTCATCATCAGTTCGTTGTAGCGGTCGAGGATCGCCTTCTTGTCGGCCACCCCTTCCATGACGTTGCCAAACACGTTGAGGCTCTCGTCGAGCTGCGGCTCCTGCGCGAGGTAACCAAGGGTAGCGCCGTCGGCAAGCCATGCTTCGCCGGTCCACTCCTTGTCGAGACCGGCCATGATCTTCAGAACGGTCGACTTACCGGCGCCGTTCGGGCCGAGGATACCGATCTTAGCGTCCGGGTAGAACGACAGATGGATGTTCTCGAGGATCTTCTTGTTGCCATAGGCCTTGTTGAGGCCTGACATGTGATAGATGAACTGGCGTGCCATCGTTCGGTTGCTCCGCGCGTCGAATTGGGAAGTTGCCGCTATGTAGGCGAAAGCGGCAATGGGAGCAATGCGGTGCGCCCGGTTTTTGTGATTTGCCGCGGTCGCCGCAGACTAGCGCAAGGTATCGTGCTCGATACGAAACAGCCGGAATGCCGATTTGCCGTCACCAACTCCTGTCATCCCGGGCCAGTCCTCGCCACCCGCAAGGGCACGGAAGAGAGGAGCGCGTTCGCCTTCGGCAGGCAGCGTTCGACGGCATACGGCAACATAGTCGAACGGCGCCAGCGCCTCCCGCCGCACCTGCGGATCCTCGCTGGTTAGCGCTTCATAGGTTCGCCGGAGGCCGGGCGACGCGCGATGGAAAGGAATGCCGGCGACGGAAATACCCGGCTGCATGCGCGAAGCAATCGCCATGGCGACACCCGGCGGCGCGAGGATGCGCCCTCTCGACAACTGGTCGAGATCGGACAGCCCCTCCCCTTCACAGCTGTCGGCATTCATGTAGTCGACGATATTGAGCTTTGTTGCGGCCGAGGACATCGCGTTGGCCGCGCCGGATGCGGCAAGGCCAATCAACCCCACGACGGCAAGACCGAGCGCCAACCGTCCCTTGCGCGCGTCCCGCCACAGATGAACCGTCTCCCGAAAGGCAAGGGGCAGGAACAGCGGCCCGACCGAGGTGGCGATCGGAGTGTAGCGAAACATCGCCAGCGCAAGCAGAAGAGCCGAAGCAGCAATGCACCATGCAATTCCCCTCCTGCCGATATCCGCTCCGCTTTCCCTGACAAGCCCGACCGCAGCAAGGATGATGACCAGCGCAAGCAGCGCAAGCCGCAACACTTCCACCCCATGACCGGCCGCCAGAATGGTGCCAATGCCACCCTCCTGCGCCACAGTGGAGAACCAGTAACGCTGCGAGACCGGGTCAATGATGCTGTAGGGTCCAGCGAGGCATTCGCCGAACAGGGCCGGAGCACAAAGCGCAATCGGCAGGCCCACGCCGATCATGGCAAACAGCCGCATGCCAGACCCGGCACGCGACGGGAGCAACAGCACCACGACAGCCGCCCCCAGCGGCATCACCGTCAAAACGAAGGCAAACGGCGCGGAAAAACTGTCGCATTGGGTCGCAAGAATACCATCCGTTCCGACGAGCAGGCTGCCGAGCAGCGGCGTGGTCAAGGCGCAGGAAAATAGGAAGGCAAGCGTGACCCCGCGCATCGCGACGCCACGAACGCACCAGACCATCACAACGGCGACCGCACCAACCGCGACAAGCGGCAGACATTCGAGGCCGATCATTGGCGAAACGGCAATCGCCACGCCGGCAAGCACGCCCCCTGCAAGATCGCCGCGCAATGCACCATAGACGAAGAGCAGGAGCAGAAGGATCTGCGCATTGTGGTGATCGATGCGCCCCGGCTCGAATTCCGACACAGCCGGCGCACCAATCATCACCATCGCGACGAGCTGCCAGAAAGGCACCCTGCCTGAAATATTCGACGTGAGACGAAACAGGCTGGCGCTGAAAAGCAGGCCGAAGACGACAAACATCACCGGCGGCCAGACCAGAAAGGCATACTTCGCGGCAACCTCCCGCCCGGTGAAAGGCTCGATCATCCAGGTCAGGAGAACATACGGCAGATCGACGAGGCGGGACCACGGGGACACGTAGGCATCCGGCATCCGAATTACATCGAGGGTCCGGTCGAACCACCTGCCGTCCGCCAGCAATTGCAGGACCTCGATGCGACGCAAGGCATCGTCGACATCGATTCGCTCGAACCGCCCGTCCAGTCCATCGAGAAAAATCAGCAGAAACCCGATGGAAATCAGGCTTAGGAAAAACAAACCGCGAGTAAGCCCCGTACGGCCACCATCGCCGACTTGCAAAACCATCAAAGCCCCCGTTCAATAGTCCATGGGAGAGGACCACCACGAAACTAGCCCTGCAGGATTTAACGCCGGATAAACCGGGGACCGCTTTGCAGGTCGCATGCCATCGAGTTTTCGATAGGAACAAGGGGGGAGGCACATGTTTACGGAAGCCAGACGTTTTTCCAGTCCGACCGGCGCACTGATCGCCTATCATCACGAGACCGCGCACGACGAGCCCCGCGGCATCCTGTTGATCTGCCACGGCCTGATCGAGCATTCCCGGCGCTACCATGCCTTCGCCCGCGCGATGGCTGAGGCCGGATTCCACGTCTATGCCCACGATCACCGCGGCCATGGCGAGACCACTTGCATCGACGCGCCGCTCGGCCGGTTTGCCGGGCGCGGCGGGGTCCACAAGGTCGTCGCCGATGTTCGCGCCATGCGCGACATGGCGGTCGCCGAACACCCTGGTATGCCGGTCGTGCTCTTCGGGCACTCCATGGGTGGGTTGATCGCCCTGAACACCGCCGCCATGCATCCCGATGCCTTCCGAGCAGTGGCGATCTGGAATTCCAACTTCAATCCCGGCCTCACCGGCCGGTTCGCCCAGGGCGTACTCGCTGCTGAACGCATACTGAAAGGCTCGGACGTTCCAAGCAGCATCCTGCCGAAGGCAACCTTCGATGCCTGGGGGCGCTCCATCAAGAACCGCCGGACGCCATTCGACTGGCTGTCGCGCGACGGGGCGGAAGTCGACAAATATGCAGGCGATCCGCTTTGCCGGTTCGACGCCAGCGTCTCGATGTGGAGCGACGTTCTGGCGCTCACCTTCCGAGGACGCTCTCCCGCAATGCTGAACCGCCTCCCCCGCGATCTGCCCTTCCATCTCGTCGGCGGCAGCCAGGATCCCGCCACCCGCGGCGGCCGCGACATTCTCTGGCTGGAAAAACACCTGCGCGACAGCGGCCTCACCAACATCAGCACCCGCATCTACGAAGACATGCGGCACGAAACGCTGAATGAAATCGGCAAGGAACGCGCGGTCAGCGATTTCAGGAGCTGGTGCGACAACACGGTCGGCGACGCAGCCCGCCCGCTCGAAACACTTTCCTAGCCGCAACCCGCATTTAGGCAGTCAGCGACGGCACCACCACGCACAAGCTCCGGCCCATCCCATAGACTTGTTCGACGGCAGTCAGCGAGCCGCTTGAAGAAGGTGAGAGTGTCGCCCGCGTCGCCACACAAAAGGCGGCTTCGCACCCTTCCTGCGGCAAACCGACGCCCGGCATTGTCGAAAGGGAATAACCCCATGAGAGAAATTCAAGTGTTTGCCGGAACACTCCCCGCTATAGAAAGACCATGATGTCGTCGTCCGCTACATTGGCAGATACCGCCCCCGAAAACAGGATCATGCAGGGCCTCGGACTGATGATTCTCGCCATGCTGGTCGCTCCCTGCATCGACATCTTTTCCAAGCTTGCAACAGCCAACACCTCGCCGACCATGATCACCACCGGCCGCTTTCTGTTCCAAGGACTGTTCATGCTGCCCATCGTTCTTGCCAATGGTACATGGCGTGATTTTTCCTGGCGGCTGAGCGGTTATCACGCCATTCGCGCCGCCGTCATCACTCTGTCGATGATCTGTTTCGTCGCGACGCTCGCCGTCATGCAGGTCGCCGATGCAGTCGCCATCTTCTTCGTCGAACCGATCATCCTGACCGTTCTTGCCAGCATCTTCCTGAAGGAAACCATCGGCTGGCGTCGCTACACTGCCTGCGCCGTCGGTTTCCTCGGTGCTGTCATCGTCATCCGCCCGAGCTTCGAAGAAGTCGGGTTCGTCGCGGTGCTGCCCATTGTGACCGCCTGCGGCATCGCCATCTTCGCGCTGATGACGCGAGCCTTGTCGCAGCGGGAGAACCCGTGGTCGATGCAGTTCCAGATGTCCCTATGGGGCCTGCCGATCTGCGGAGCCCTTCTCGCCTTCGGCGGCGTGACCGGTATCGAGTTTATGGCCCCTTCCATGCCTGACGGGCAGACGCTGGTCTGGTTTGTCGGCATCGGCTTTTCGGCGGCGCTTTCCGGCATTCTCGCTGTCTATGCCTACCGCGTCGCCCCCGCCTCCGTTCTCGCTCCCATGCAATATCTGGAAATCGTGTCCGCGACCCTGCTCGGCTGGCTCGTGTTCGATGCCTTTCCCGATGCGATCAAATGGCTCGGCATCGCCATCATCATCGGTTCCGGCCTTTTCATCGTCTGGCGTGAGCGCCGCTTCTCCTCGAAGCCGGTATCCGACAGAAAACCCATTTCTCCATGACAGGATCGACCATGACTGACGCGCCTTCAAGGAAACCACCTCTTTCCGGCATCCGGGTGATCGAGCTTGCCCGCGTGCTCGCCGGTCCCTGGGCCGGCCAGATGCTGGCGGACATGGGCGCAGATGTCATCAAGGTCGAGAACCCCGAAGGCGGTGACGACACCCGCGCATGGGGGCCGCCCTTCGTTGAGGGCGCCGACGGCGAAAACCTGTCTGCCGCCTACTACCACTCGACCAACCGCAACAAGCGCTCCATCGGCGTCGATTTCCGCTCGCCCGAGGGCCAGGAAATCATCCGGCGGCTGGTCGCCACCGCCGATGTGGTGATCGAGAACTTCAAGGTCGGCGGGTTGAAGAAATACGGCCTCGACTATGAGAGCCTCAAGGCGATAAATCCGAAACTCGTCTACTGCTCGATCACCGGCTTCGGCCAGAACGGCCCCTACGCCGAATTTGCCGGCTACGATTACATCGTACAGGGCATGTCCGGCTTTATGTCGATCACCGGCGAGCCGGACGGCCAGCCGATGAAGGCAGGCGTCGCCATCGCCGACATCTTCACCGGCATCTATGCCGTCACTGCGATCCAGTCGGCGCTGATCCACGCCATGAAAACAGGTGAAGGCCAGATGGTGGACATGGCGCTGCTCGACGTCATGTCCGCGGTGCTTGCCAACCAGAACATGAACTACCTGATCTCCGGAAAATCTCCGGTGCGCCTCGGCAACGCCCACCCGAACATCAGCCCTTACGAGGTCGTTCCGACGGCGGATGGCCACCTGATCCTTGCGGTCGGCAATGACGGCCAGTTCAAGCGCCTCTGCACCATCCTCGGCATAGAACAGGTCGCCGACGATGAGCGCTTCACCACCAACAAGGCACGCGTCGCTCACAAGGCGGAAGTGCGGCGCATCGTTTCGACCGAAACGGCGAAATGGGCAAAACGCGACCTGCTAACGGCCTGCGAAAGCAATGCCGTGCCAGCCGGCCCGATCAACTCCATCGCCGAAATGTTCGACGACCCGCAGGTCAAGGCGCGCGGCCTGAAGATCGACCTGACCGATGCCGATGGCAACACCATCCCAGGCGTTCGAACCCCGATCGTGCTTTCCGAAACGCCGCTGCGCTACGAGCGTCCCAGCCCGCGGGTCGGCGAGCACCGCGATGAAATCCTTGCCGAACTGGAAGAGATCGAGAGAAAGGCAGCCCAATGAAAAAGACCGGTGGTCAACTGATCGTCGATGCGCTCAAGGCAAACGGCGTCAAACGCGTTTCCTGCGTTCCGGGCGAAAGCTATCTCGCGGTGCTCGACGCGCTCTATGAAAGCGGCATCGAAACCATCGTCTGTCGGCAGGAAGGTGGCGCGGCGATGATGGCAGACACCTGGGGCCGGCTGACCGGCGAGCCCGGCATCTGCATGGTCACCCGCGGTCCCGGCGCGACCAACGCGTCCGCCGGCCTGCATGTCGCCAGGCAGGATTCGATCCCGATGATCCTGTTCATCGGTCAGGTGCAGCGCGACGCCCGCGAGCGCGAGGCCTTCCAGGAGGTCGAATACCGCCGCGCCTTCACCGAATTCGCCAAATGGGTCGGAGAGATCGACGACGCAAGGCGCATTCCGGAATTCGTCACCCGCGCCTTTGCCATCGCCACCTCCGGCCGCCCCGGCCCGGTCGTGTTGACGCTGCCGGAGGACATGCTGGTCGATGAAGTCGATGCGCCCGAGGCCAAGCCGTACATGCCGGTCGAGGCCCACCCCGGCCCTGCCCAGATCGAGGCTTTCGGCGCGCTGCTGGCAAAGGCGAAACGCCCGATGCTGATCCTTGGGGGCACGCGCTGGGATGAGGAATCCGTCGCCGGCATCCGTGCCTTCGCCGAACGCTTTGCCCTGCCGGTCGGATGCTCCTTCCGTCGCCAGATGCTGTTCGATCACCTGCATGAAAACTATGCCGGCGATGTCGGCATTGGCATCAACCCGGCGCTTGCGAAGGAAATCAAGGAAAGCGACCTCGTCGTCCTGCTCGGCGGCCGCTTCTCGGAAATGCCGTCTTCGAGCTACACCCTCATCGGCATCCCCTACCCGTCCCAGACGCTGGTGCATGTCCATCCCGATCCGTCCGAACTCGGCCGCGTCTACCGCGCCGACCTTGCGATCTGCGCAACGCCGAAGGATTTCGTCGCGGCACTGGGCAAGCTCTCCCCTGCTGTCGAACCGGAATGGGCCACCCGCACCGCCGCCATGCATGCCGGTTACCTCGCTTGGTCCGCCCCGCCGAAGACGGGTCCGGGCAAGCTGCACATGGGTCCGATCATGGAGTGGATCGAGGCCAATACGCCGAAAGACGCGATCTTCACCAACGGCGCCGGCAACTACGCCACATGGCTGCATCGCTTCCACCGGTTCCAGACCTTCAATACACAGGCCGCCCCCGCCTCGGGATCGATGGGCTACGGCCTGCCCGCCGCCGTCGCCGCCAAGCAACTCTTTCCGAAGCGTGAGGTTATCTGCTTCGCCGGCGATGGCTGCTTCATGATGCACGGACAGGAATTCGCGACCGCCATCCGCTATAACCTGCCTATCATCGTGCTTCTGGTGAACAACGGCATCTACGGCACAATCCGTATGCATCAGGAACGGGAGTATCCCGGCCGCGTCAGCGCCACGGATCTGACCAATCCGGATTTTGCGGCCCTTGCCCGCGCCTATGGCGGCTATGGCGAGACGGTCGAAGACACGGAACAGTTCACCGCTGCCTTCGAACGCGCCCGCGCCTCCGGCAAGCCTGCAATCCTCGACATCAAGCTCGATCCGGAAGCGATCACCCCGACGAGAACGCTGACCCAGATCCGCGAGAGGACCTGATTTTCAGGTTCTCCGTGCGATTTCCCGGGCAACATCGATGAAGGCGCGCACGGGCGGAGGCAGATGCCTGCGCCCGGAGAAATAAATACAAAGCCCCGGAAACGGCGGCGTCCAGTCCTCAAGCACGGCCTCCAGCAACCCGGCCGATAGCGCAGCAGCGGCCTGCCTCTCGGTCATGTAGGCAAGACCTACACCAGCGACGGCGGCCTCGAGCATGAGATCCATGTCCTGCAGCGTCATCGGCCCCTCGACATCGATCCGGCTCTCTTGGCCATGCCGTTCGAATTCCCAACGATAGATTCCCCCACTGGGCAGACGCAATCGCAGGCAAGGATACCGCAATAGATCTGTGGGCACCGAGGGTTTGCCGTAGCGCTCGAAATAACGCGGTGCGCCGAGAACCAGAAAACGCTCCTTCTCGGTCAGAGGAATGGCGACCATGTCCTGCGGTATGCTCTCCCGTAAGCGCACGCCGACATCGAAGCCCTCCTCAACAATATCCACGAGACGGCCCTCGCTCGCGACATCGACATGAACTTCAGGATAGCGACGCTGGAATTCGACAAAAATGGGCATCAACAGCCCCGTCATTCCGCTCGGTGAAGTGTTGATTCTCAATCGCCCGCGCGGACTGGCCGCCGCTGCGGTGGCTCCCTCCATCGCACCAGCGATATCCTTTAGCGCCGGAGAGATCTTTTCCAGAAACCGCTCTCCGGCCTCGGTCAACGATACGCTACGCGTCGTGCGGTTGAACAATCGCACCCCGAGACGGTTTTCCAGCGCCGAAATGGCGTGACTGACGGCAGAGGCGGACATGCCGAGGTCGCGGGCCGCCGCTCGGAAATTACGGGTCTCGGCGACGACGGCCACGGCATTCAGTTCGATCAGCCCTGCCTTCTTCATTGTTCGACTTCACTCATCATGCTGTCCGTAATTATCGTGCTTATCGAAGCATATCCGGAAATCTATCTCTTGCGCATCCCCAAACGCCAAAGGAGTTGGAAGCATGGCAAAAACTGTCCTCATCACCGGAGCATCGTCCGGCATCGGCAAGGCGAGCGCAAAACTCTTCAGCTCTCAAGGCTTCAACGTCGTCGCCACGATGCGGAACATATCCGCCGGCGTGGAATTCAGAGAGCTGTCAAACCTGCTGGTGACACGCCTCGACCTTGAAGATCAGGCCAGCATACAGGCAGCGATTGAGGAAGGGATCGAACGCTTCGGCAGGATCGATATTCTGGTGAATAATGCCGGCTACGGTCTCTACGGCGTCTTCGAGGCGATCCCGCGGGAAAAGCTCCAGCAGCAGTTCGACGTGAATGTCTTCGGCGTGATGGACACCATCCGCGCCATCCTTCCCCATTTTCGCGAGAACCGCGGCGGCACCATCGTCAATCTCAGTTCCGGTGCAGGACACTTCACCCTGCCGATGATCTCGGCCTATTGCGCAAGCAAGTTCGCGCTGGAAGGTTTCACCGAGGCTCTGTCCTATGAGTTGCTGGCGCTCGGCATCGGCGTCAAGCTGGTCATTCCCCATGGCGGAGTGGCGGAAACCTCATTCCAGCAAAGATCGGCCGCCGATTTCGCTCGGGACGGCACGCCGGCCGAATATGAGACCTTTCTCGAAAGAAGCGTCGCCACCTTCACTCGTCTCGGCGGGGCCGTGGCCATGACCTCCTCCGATGTCGCAAAGGTCGTATTCGAGGCGGCGACCGACGGAAAACCGCAGCTGCGCTACTTTGTCGGCGATGCCCAAAGCGGATGGCTGAAAGCCCGCAAGGAACTCGAGGAAAACGACTACATCGCCTTCATGCGCCAAAAATTCGCCTGACCGGCAGAACGAAAAAGGCCGACGCATCAAGAGGATGCGCCGGCCTTTCGAATCAACTTCTCAAGGATCAGAGAGCAGCGGTGACGACGAACTCGACCTTGTAGTCCGGAGTCGCGAGCGCGGCCTGGCTGGTGGCGCGTGCCGGCGGGTTCTTCGGGTCGATCCATGCTTCCCAGACGGCATTCATTTCGCCGAAGGTCGACATGTCCGAGAGGTAGATGATTGTCTGCAGGATCTTGGACTTGTCCGAGCCGGCGGCGGCAAGCAGGCGCTCGACTTCAGCGAGAGCCGACTTCGACTGGTCGGTCACGGACACGCCATCGCCGACCTGGCCAGCCAGATAAACGGTGTTGCCGTGAACGACTGCGCCGCTCATGCGGGCGCCCGGCTCGATACGCTTGATGGTCATGGGAAATACTCCTGTTGCTGTAAAAGGAAATCGACCGGCCTGAACGGCCGGAAGGACAGATCAGCCACGCAGCGGCAGCGTCTTCTGATAGGTATTGGTGGAGCGCGCACCGGAACGGCAGTAGCCGAGCATCGGACGGTCGAAATCGTCGAGCGCGTCCATCATGCCGCTGATGGCCTCCTCTGTCACGCCCATGGGGCCGACCGGCACATGCTTGATCTTGATGCCGAGCTCCTCGGCCCGGGCAGCGATGTCGGCGAAAGCCGGCTGGCCCGGCTCCTCGCCATCGGGCCGATGGCAAACGATCGACTTGAAACCCTGCGCCTTGATCTCGTCGAGATCGTCGACCGTGATCTGGCCGGAGACGGAATACTCTTCGTTGATCTGCCTGATATCCATCGTCATCATGCTCCTCGAATGAATGTGGCAAACACTTAAGGTGCCATGTCGGAGGCGTCAATCAAAGTTGTGCCTAAGCCGGTTCAAACAAACGAGAAAGTCAGGGCGTATTCGCGGCTCTCGCCCGGAGCAAGTTCGACGAGTTCCCCGCGTTTCGCAAGTTCGGCGCGCGGCTCCCAGCGATGGGAAACCGGTTCGATGCCCAGCACATGGGCAGGAGCGGCCTGATTGCGCCAGATCTGCAGGAAAGGCAGGCCATCGGTGCGGAAACGGACCCGAAGCGTCTTGCCGCCGATTGCCGCGATGGGGCCGAGCCGGACTTCCGCCCAGTCTTCATCGCCGGCAGGCACGCAGAACACGCCGCCATTCCCCTCGCCGAATGCCCAGGGAAAACCACCCTTTTCCAGCATGGCGCCCTCCAGACGCACATCATCATCGAAAAGCCGGGCGCCGATATTCATGTGGTACATCAGCATGGCCGGAAACGGCTGCGCACCTGTATTCGTAACCCGGTCGGAAAGCTGTACCTCGCCGGTCGCCCCGTCGATCCGCCAGTGACGCTCCAGCCGGGCGCTGCCGCCATCGGCTAGTCTTGCGTCGATAATCGCGCGGGCCTCCGCGTCCCCTTCTTCGAGGGAGGACGAAACGACCTCCGCCGGATGGGACGAAAACGAGCCATGCAACGGAAAGCGAACGCCGTCCTGGCCGGGAACCGGCTCCGGATGGCGGATGTGGTCGGGACCGCAGGTGAAGAGAAAGCCTTCGAGCGAATGATCAATGCGCGGATCGCCGTCATCGGGGATAGCCCGGCCGGGGGCAATATTGACCCCGTCGACAACGCATGCGCCGATGTCAAACACCGATCCCTCGTCAAGCGAAAGCTTCGGCCCCTTGCCGCCACTGAATTCGATCACTGCCCGCCATCCTCGTCAGCCGGCGATGGCATGCGCAGATGTCCCGTCGCCATCGCATCCTCGATGCCGGACAATCCGTCATCGAGCGCCTTGAGGTACGGCAAATCCACCGCCCCTTCAAGCCAGTGCTGATAGTCGGCGGCACAGCGCTTCAGCTCGGTGTAGGCCGCCTGTCCGCTGTCGGTCAGCGTCAGGATCTCAAAACGCCGGTCCACCGTGTCGCGCTGCCGGCCAAGCCAGCTGCGATCCTCCAGCGCCTTCACGGCGCGGCTGACCTTGGTCTTTGTCAGACCGGCATGCCCGGAAATCGCCTTTGCGGTTCCATGCAGCCCTTCACCCAGCGACCAGAGCACCTGCCACTCCGTCCAGGAAACCTCCCCGCCGACATCGCACTGCCGCATGAAATGGCCGCTAAGCCTTTCCGCCGCACGATTTAACCGATAAGGCAAAAAGCTCTCGATATTGAAATGATTTCGCATCGTCCCCCCGCGACGAGATAAAAAACAGCCGGCTGTCCGATCCTCACTCCCGACAAAACCGACTCTGCTCAAAAATGGATTTTAAGCCATTCTTCACCATGAATTCACCTTTTCCACATTAGTGTCAAATTTATCGCGTTTTTCCCATTGGAAACAAGGAAATCGAATCGTGAGCGATATGAAGAAAGCCGGCCTGTTACTTGCGTCTGTGGCATTGATCCCGGCCCTCCTCGCCATGCCCGCGCACGCGCGCGACCCCTACGGCTATCGCCCGAGCTCGACCATCCTCGTCACACCGGAAGGCGACATCCTCGGCTACACCCCCGAGCAGAACGAAGTCGTGATCAGCCGTGACCGCATGGGTCGCCGCGTTCTTTTCGATCACTACGGCAACCTGATCGCCACGGAAGTTCCGGCGGAAAGCTATTTCCCGCGCGGCGCGCAGCAGCGCGATCACCCGGAAACCGCTTACGACAATTACCCACCGCAGCCGCGCGGATGGAACGACGATCAGGTCGTCACCGGCACGATCCCCGACGCCAACACCATCGATCGTCAGCCGCTCGACGAGCCGGCCCAGGACATGCCCTATGGCGGTCCAGACATGGCGCCGCCGACCGAGCAGGCAGCGCCCCGCACAGTGACGCCCGATATCCCGGTGAAGAGCAACCTGTCACAGCTCGAAATCACCGCTCTCCAGACCTTCCTCGATCGCGAGGGCATTTCACCCGGCGTCATCGACGGCAAGATGGGTCAGAACGTCAACAAGGCGCTGGTGGCTTATCAGCAGATGACCGGCGAGACGCTCGACCCGAACAATGCCGATGACATTCTGGAGCGCCTGCGGCTCTCCGGCGGTCTGGCGATCATCTCCTACACGATCACGCCCGGCGATGCAGCCGGCCCCTACGTCGCGTCGATCCCGGAAGATTACAGCCAGAAGGCTCAGTTGCCGGCGCTGTCCTTCACCTCCACTACCGAGATGCTGGCGGAGAAGTTCCACATGGACGAGGCCTACCTCAAGGCGCTCAACCCGGGCGTCGACTTCACCGTTCCGGGCACGATCATCAAGGTCGTCGATCCGGGCAAGGGCAAGCAGGGGCAGGTCGCAAAGATCGTTGCCGACAAGGGGCTGAAGCAGGTTTTCGCCTACGCCGCCGACGGCTCGCTGATCGCTGCCTATCCGGCCAGCATCGGCTCGGCCGACACCCCCTCGCCGTCCGGCACGGTGACAGTGGAGCGCGTCGCCTTCGATCCTGGCTACACCTACAATCCGAAGGTCAACTTCCAGCAGGGCGCAAACGACAGGGTTCTCGCCATCCCGCCCGGCCCGAACGGCCCTGTCGGCACCGTCTGGATGGCGCTGTCCCGCCCGACCTATGGCATCCACGGCACGCCGGAGCCTTCCAAGATCGGCCGCACCCAAAGCCACGGCTGCATCCGCCTCACCAACTGGGATGCAACCGAACTCGCCAAGATGACCAAGCCAGGCGTAACCGTCGAATTCATTGACTGAGTCAGTCGAGAATCTCATTCCGATAGAAGAAATGGACATGCAAAAGAGCCGCTGGATATCCATCCGGCGGCTCTTCTGCTTTTTCGCTGCTTGGGAGGAGCGAGGTATTTCACGCTGCGCTGCGAACGACCTTGAACAGCCGGCGTGGCTGCTGTGAACGCACGATGCGAACCGGCAGCAACTGCATCACCTCGCCGGCAAACAAGCGAGCATTTTCGCGGGCCTTGTCGAGATTGCTGATCTTTGTGGGGTCCATACTGTAGAGGGTGCCACCACAGTCGAAGATCTCGCGATAGGCGGTGCGCTCGGCGATCGGCGTATTAATGACGTTAACGCCGCGGGCGGCCAGAAGCCCTTTGATGGTCAGAAGAGCGCGCGTGGTCACCATTGAAGTGACGCGAGTCAGAACGACGGAATGGTCGATCTTCAGCTTGCCGGTTTCTTCCATCAGCTTGATGAGGTCGAGAATCTGCGCACCCCCGCGCGCATCCATCGCGCAACCCTGAACTGGGATCATCACATGGTCGGAAAGCCCGATTGCGGTCGTCACGATGGCATCGCGTGCACCGGCAAGATCGATGATCGTATAATCGGCCGTACGGGCCAACTCGCGGATATGCCCCTGCAGGGAGGCGACCGTCACTTCGGAAATCACTTCAATATTATGCTGCGGACCCGAAAGCTCATGCCACTGCGTGATCCAGCGCTGCGGATCGGCGTCCAGGATGCCGACACGATATCCCTGCTGGGCAAGCTCGGTAGCGAGAAGAAGGGCTGCGGTGGTCTTGCCGGCTCCACCCTTGGCATTGGCAAACGAGATGACTGGCATGCTGGATCCCTGAAGCTGTGAACCGAGCCAATCATCAGCTCCTGCAGTCGCCTCCTGTTCATGGAGGCAGTATGCAAATTATTCGCCATCATAGTTAAGAAACGGCAAATGAAGCCGCAAACGCCCTCCCCAAAAATGGGAGGACGTTTGCGAAACATGATGAAAAATAAAAGGTATTTCCGTATCGCGTTTAGCCGCGCAACGGCACGCATGCCCCGACATCTTCCGGCCGAACGCGCCCGACTTTCAGATCGGCAAACCTGGGAATGCTCGCGTCTGGTCCGCCCACGCTCTGCTCGTAGGTTGCGCGATCGAGCGTGATCATCCGGCCACTGCCCAGGATGCTCACCATCTTCTTCGAATCCACATAGGCGATGCTCGCCTTGAGCTTACAGAAAAACTTGCTGTCGCCATTCACCAGAACCCAGCCTTGCCCGCCGGATTTGCCCTGCCCCATCTTGCCGACAACATAGCCCTTCTTCGTCAGCGACGTGAAGTTCTCGGCCGATGCGATGGAGGGGACGAAGAGAACCGCAGCCGCCAGCAGGCAGGAAATGCGTACAGATTTTTTCATGATTGAAAACCTTGTTTGCAACAGGATTAGGGGCCTCGCAAAAAAACTCAGCAGGCCCGAACGATAATGGCCCGACCTTCTTCAAAGTCGGGCCATTATTCAAGTTGTATCCTGCAACGATCAGAAGCAGTCTTCGTACAGCGCCTTGGTGTTTTCCAGCGTCATCTTGACCGGGTTGCCGCCAGCGCTCGGATCCTCGATCGCCATAGCCGACATCTCCTCGATCCGGCTCTTGTCGAGGCCGAGCGCGCCCAGGGTTTCGGGAACACCGAGTTCAGCGCGCAGCTTCAGGACCCAGTTGTAGAAGCCGTCGAAACCGCCTTCGATGCCGAGATAGGCGGCGGCGCTGGCGATCTTGCCTTCGATGGCAGCGCGATTAAAGCGCAGCACCGCCGGCATCACCACGGCGTTGGTCATGCCATGATGGGTGTTGTAGATCGCGCCGATCGGGTGCGAGATCGCGTGGATCGCGCCGAGACCCTTCTGGAAGGAAACGGCACCCATGGCAGCCGCTGACATCATGTGGGTGCGAGCCTCGATATCCGTACCGTCATGGAAGGCACGCGGCAGGTATTCCTTGACGAGACGCATGCCTTCGAGCGCGATACCCTGGCTCATCGGATGGTAGAACGGTGAGGAATAGGCTTCCAGGCAATGGGCGAGCGCATCCATGCCCGTGCCTGCCGTAATCGACTTCGGCATGCCGACGGTCAGCTCGGGATCGCAGATGACGACGCCCGGCAGGAACTTCGGATGGTAGATGATCTTCTTAACATGGGTCTTCGAATTGGTAATGACCGATGCGCGGCCGACTTCGGAGCCGGTACCGGCCGTCGTCGGGACGGCGACGATCGGCGCAATGCCTTCGATGCTGGCGCGGGTCCACCAGTCGCCGATGTCCTCGAAGTCCCAGACGGGCCGCGTCTGGCCAACCATGAAGGCGACGCACTTAGCGAGATCGAGGCCAGACCCGCCGCCGAAGGCGACGACGCCGTCATGACCGCCATCGCGAAACGCCTTGATGCCGGCTTCGAGGTTGATGTCGTTCGGGTTCGGATCGACATCGGCGAAAATCGCCCGTCCCAAGCCGCCTTCGGCAAGGATGTCGAGCGCGCCCTGCGTGATCGCCATCGAGGCAAGGCCCCTGTCGGTGATCAGGAGCGGCTTCTTCATGCCGAGCGACTTGCAGGCGTCGGCGAGTTCCTTGATCCGGCCGCTGCCCATCTTGATGGCGGTGGGATAGCTCCAGTTTGCGACAATGCTCATTTCGTGACTTTCTTGAGGTGGTAGGATTTCGGACGGGTAAGGTTGTGGAAACCGATGACAGATAGCGAACCGCCGCGACCGGTTTCCTTGACGCCCGTCCAGCACAGGGCCGGGTCGAGATAGTCGGCACGGTTCATGAAGACGGTACCGGTTTCGATTTCGCGGCCAAGACGCCCTGCCCGTTCGGGGTCCTGCGTCCAGAGCGATGCAGTAAGGCCGTACTGGCTGTCGTTCATCAGCGCCAGCGCTTCCTCGTCGTTCTTGACCTTCATGATGCCGACGGCCGGGCCGAAGGTTTCGTCGCGCATGAATGACATGGAGTGATCGACGTCCACCAAAACCTGCGGCATCAGATAGGCGTGGCCGTCATCCTGGGGGAAGAGCTTCGGATCTACGAGCGCCTTGGCGCCCTTGGCAACCGCTGCTGCGATCTGTTCGCGCACATGCGCTGCGAAACGGCGATGCGCCATCGGGCCGAGCGTCGTTTCCGGATCGAGCGGGTTGCCGAGCTTGTAGTTCGAAACCCAGGCGACCGACTTCTCGACGAATGCGTCGTACAGGCTCTCATGCACGTAGATGCGCTCGATGCCGCAGCAGCACTGTCCGGAATTGTAGGTAGCGCCATCCATCAGCGTATCGACGGCGGCGTCGAGATCGGCGTCCTCCATCACATAGCCCGGATCCTTGCCGCCGAGTTCGAGGCCGAGGCCTGCGAAGGTGGAGGCAGCAGCGCGCTCGATGGAGCGACCGCCTTCGACCGAACCGGTGAAATTGATGAAGTTGAAGCTGCCGGTCGCAATCAGCGCCGAGGTGGTCGCGTGATCGAGGAAGACGTTGACGAAGACGTCATCGGGAACGCCGGCCTCGACGAAGGCGCGAACAAGCCGTTCGCCGACCAGAAGCGTCTGCGTCGCATGCTTGATGACAACAGTGTTACCGGCCATCAGCGCCGGTGCAACGGTGTTGATCGCCGTCATGTAGGGGTAATTCCACGGCGCAATGACGAAGACGACACCATGCGGCTCGCGCTCGATACGGCGCTCGAAGCTGCCGCTGTTCTCGATCACGAGCGGAGCCAGCGCATCGGCGGCAATGGAGGCCACATAGTTCGAACGCTCATTGAAGCCCTTGTATTCGCCACCGTAGCGGACCGGACGACCCATCATCCAGGCCAGTTCCGGCACGACTTCGTCGGACATCTCGTTGAGGCGGGCGACGCCCTTGAGCACGAGTTGCACGCGCTCTTCCAGCGGACGACGAGCCCAGGCCTTCTGGGCTTTGCGAGCCCGGGCCACGGCAGCGTTTGCCGCCTCCAGCGACATGGCCTCGCGCTCGGCAAACACCGAGCCGTCGACCGGCGAAATGCATTGAATCATTGTCATTCCATTGCTCCTTGAAAGCCCCTCAGGCCAGTAGCCCGACACTCGATGTCACGCCATTGGCCAAGATGGCGCAGCCGCTCAACGCTGATCGATCCCGCCCGCCGGAAAGCGGTGCGGGATCGCGTGTCAGGCTACACCTGCTCCCCTGTTTCATGTCGATTCACAGGGGCATGTCTTGCAGTCTATTGCGATTTGGCCGACACCGAAATCTTCCGAAAGTAATATGTCTGCCGATTGTCGATGGTACCAGGCGAAGATCTTTCGCCGGATGGAGAACGGGCATCAGGCTCGCTCGAAACCGCGCGCGACCTCCCAGTCGGTTACCCGGCGATCGTATTCCTCCTGCTCCCACTCGGCGGCCCGGACGTAGTGATCGATCACGTCGTTGCCGAACGCATCCCGCAGCATGGCCGAGCCGGAAAGCGCCTCGGTCGCTGCACGCAGCGTCCGCGGGATCTCTCGAACCCCCTTCGCACCGTAGGCGTCACCGGTGAACGCGGGCTCCAGCTCCCTCTTCTTCTCGATCCCGTCGATACCCGCTGCCAGCAAAGCCGCCATGGCGAGATAGGGATTGAGGTCGGAGCCGCCGACACGGCATTCAACACGGATCGCCTTGGTTTCTTCTCCGCACATGCGATAGCCTGCGGTGCGGTTGTCCTTGGACCAGATCGCCTTGGTCGGCGCGAAAGTGCCCGCCATGAAGCGTTTGTAGGAATTGATGTAGGGCGCAAGGAAATAGGTGATCTCGCTCGCATGAGAGAGAAGGCCCGCCATGTAATGCTTCATCGTGGACGACATGCCGTGTTCACCGTTCTCATCGAAGAACAGCGGCGTCTTGCCATCGGAGGTCCACAGCGACTGATGGATGTGCGACGAAGAACCCGCGGCATTGTAGTGCCACTTGGCGAGGAAGGTGATCGCCTTGCCGCGCGACCAGGCAATTTCCTTGCAAGCGTTCTTGATGATTGCGTGACGGTCAGCCATGGTCAGCGCGTCGGCATAGCGAACATTGATTTCCTCCTGCCCGGCCGAAGCCTCGCCCTTGGAATTCTCGACCGGAATGCCCGCGGCCTGCAGGCCCTTGCGGATCGCCCGCATCACATCTTCTTCCTTGGTGGTCTGGAAGATGTGGTAGTCTTCGTTGTAGCCGGAGGCGAGCTGCAGGTCGCGGTAACCCGACACGCGGGCATCGTCATAAGTCTGGTCGAACAGGAAGAATTCGAGCTCGCTGGCCATATAGGCCTTCATGCCCATCGCCTCGAGACGGGCGACTTGCTTCTTCAAGATCGCGCGGGGCGAATGGGGTACTTCGTCATGGGTGTGGTGATCCAACACGTCGCACAGAACGAGCGCCGTGCCTTCGAGCCACGGAACGCGACGAAGCGTCGAAAGGTCGGGCTTCATCGTATAGTCGCCATAACCCTTTTCCCAGCTCGTGGACTTGTAGCCCGATACGGTCTCCATCTCCATGTCGGTCGCAAGCAGATAATTGCAGCTGTGAGTTTCCTTGTAGGCGCTCTCGATAAAGTATTCCGCCTGGAAACGCTTGCCCATCAGGCGGCCCTGCATGTCGACCTGGCATGCCAGCACCGTATCGATGCGGCCGTCGGCGACGTCCTTTTTCAAATCGTCGAATGTGTAAATCATGCTCATATTGACCGCCTACAAGGTGAAAATACGTCTCCGATCGGCGATGCTTGCGCCGAATCGGGGCCTGGTCTCATTTTTCGGCCCGGAACAGCTTGACCGCTCCGGGCCGCATCTCAACTGCGCCACGTTAGCTCAGACAACTTCACCAACGGCCTTTTCAGCGGCAGCAATCTGTGCCTGCCGGCGAGCGACTTCATCGCCGATCGGCGGACCCTTGAAACGCTTGTTTTCGAAAGCTAACCAAACGATTGCCGTCAGCACCAGAAAGCCCACGGTGATCGGCAATGCCCAGTCGTTCGGCGGCTGGATGCCGATGTAGAAGATCACCGCCATCGACACGATGACAAGGACGGAGACCAGCCGATAGCCGGTGACGCCCATACTCCACGGACCCATCTTCGACCACTTCGGCGTACCGATCGCCACGAAGCCAAGCGCGATCGGCAAGGCGAAGGAAAGGAAGAGAAAGATGACCGTGCACGACACGACGATCGAGTAGGCCGGCGTTCCGGCAATGGTGATCGCCGAGGTGAACCAGACGAACAGCACCGAAAGGATGGAACCCGTCCAGATGGCAGAAACCGGCGTGCGGTATTTCGGGCTCACCTTCGACAGCGCCGCAGAACCGGGCAGACCCTTGTCACGCGAGAAGGCAAAGATCATACGGGACAGCGAGGTCACCGTCGCGAGGCCGCACAGGAACTGGGACACGAAGATGAGGAAGTACAGTATCTCCTTCATCGTCGGATTGACCTGCGCATCCATTGCCCAGAAGAACACGTTCCAACCCTGCTTGGCGGCATCGTCCATGTTCGGGATCATCAGCACGAACGAGCAAAGCATCACATAGCCGAACAATGCCGACCAGATGACCGAGCTCACCATGCCCTTGGGCACGGAATGGGCAGCCTTGACGGTTTCCTCCGACGTATGGGCCGAGGCGTCGTAGCCGGTGATGGTATAGATCGGCAGCAGCAGTCCGAGCAAAAACGCCATGCTGCCGGAAACCGCGGTCGGCCACACCAGAGAGGCGCCTTCCGTTCCGGTGTAGTTGGCAAAGGTGAAGAGCCTGCCGATTTCATAGCTCGGCGCGGAAATCAGGCACACGACCGTCAGGAGAATGGCGGTGGCGAAGATCAGATAGCCCGAGAAGTCGGTAAGCTTCGCGGTCAGGCCGATACCGAAATGATTGATGAGCGCCTGCAGGCCGGTAATCAGCGCCACGAAGACGACGCGGTGCGTCAGCGTGTCCTCCAGGCCGATATAGGAGCCGAAAGCGCCGAAGAAGAAATAGAACGTACCGACGTTGATGGCACCGAGAACCGTCACAAGGCCGAGCAGGTTGAGCCAGGCAGCCAGCCAGCCGGTGAACCGGTTACCGAGGATCGAACCCCAGTGATAGAGCCCTCCCGCCGTGGGATAGGCCGAGCCGATCTGGGCAAGCCCCAGGGCGAACAGACCCGAAATCAGGCACCCCAGCGGCCAGCCGAGGCCGATGGCCGCCCCGCCCGCTCCGGAGGTCGCCTGCCCGAGCGAGTTGATGCCGCCCGACAGGATGCAGATGATCGAAAAGGAGATCGCGAAGTTCGAGAACGAACTCATGCGACGCTCTAGCTCCTGAGCGTAACCCATGGAGTGCAATATATGAATATCGTGCTTTTTGTCCTGCTCGGTATAATCTGACATGACGTCCCCCAATTAACCGATCGCCCGCGGGATTGCGGACAATTCCGTTGGTCTCGCCATCGTTCTTTTCGATGGCTGGTTTGCAGATCACCTGCTCCCCGGGGTCATTTCTTATTGCTGGCAGGTGCCGATCGCCGCGCGGATCAGTCCTGCCAGATAGTCGGCCATAACCCCTTGGCCGACTTCATCTGCGATCAGGTCGTTTCGAACCTCGATCATTACGTTGAGGTGCCCGTGCGGAAGCCCGTGCAGCCTGAGAGTATGAGTAACGCCGTCCTCGGGGCCGTACGGCGAATTCCGTTCGACACGGAAAGGACCGCCCTCCGCCGCCGCCAGCATGGCATCGGCCAGCCGGCTGTCCGTATCGTGGAGAATGCCGATCTCGACCGCGCGCGGCTTGCCGAGATAGACCGGCGTGAAACTGTGCATCGTCACCAGCACCGTCTGCCGCCCCCCTTCCGTCCGGTCGGCAATGATCGCCGCAATCCGGTCGTGAAACGGCACGTAGAGGGCGGCCGTGCGGGCGTAGCGCTCCGCCGGGGACAGATCCCGGTTGCCGGGAATTTCGTAGATCTCGCTCACCTCCGGCATGGCGCCGGCTGATTCCGGAGGCCGGTTGCAATCGTAGACCAGCCGGGAAAACCGCTGATGGACGAGGGTCGCATCGAGCTTGACCGAAAGAGCCTCTGCTACGGCAAGCGCACCAGGATCCCAGGCGATGTGGCTTGAAAGCGCTTCTGCATCCAGTCCGAGATCGCCGACGCTTGCGGGCAGCCTTCTGGAGGCATGTTCACAGATGAGAAGTACGGCCCCGACACCCTGTGGGTTGTCGACGCCTGCAGCTTCGCCTTCTGCTGCCGTCAGAATATCCGACCTCAAAAGCATGCATGTTCCCCCGGACCTTCATGGTCCTCTTTATTGAGAAGAGAATTCTTCACGATTAAGAGACTGTCAATCCACTCCTGAAAATTTCTCTTCACCTCCCCGATTGACACACAGGTTCGCGACAGGGATAAATTTGTCATGAGGCTGACAAAAGATTGGCCCAGGGGAAAAAGGACGATCATTGCCGAACGCTTCGAAAAGAGTCGCGGACGTCATACAGGCGCGTTTGGAAAACCTGACGCGTGCGGAACGGCAGTTGGCCGACAGCTTGCTGGACAACTATCCCGTTTCCGGGCTGGGCAGCATCACGACAGTCGCGGAAAATGCCGGCGTCTCGACGCCGACGGTTGCGCGCATGGTGCAGAAACTCGGCTATAGGGGATATGCGGAATTCCAGTCCCACCTGCATCAGGAACTCGAAGCGACACTCTCGAACCCGATCGCCAAGCACGATCGCTGGGCCTCCAATGCGCCCGGAACGCATATTCTCAACCGTTTCGCCGAAGCGGTGATGAACAATATGCGCCAGAGCCTTGGCGAACTTGATCCGGCTTCTTTTGACGAGGTTGCCCGGCTGTTGGCCGATCGGCGCCGCAACCTCTATTTCGTCGGCGGACGCATCACCGGCGCTCTCGCCGAGTACTTCTTCACCCACATGCAGGTCATCCGGCCGAAGACGACCCTGATGTCTTCGAACGCCAGCGCCTGGCCGCAGCATGTGCTCAACATGAATCCCGGCGACGTGCTGGTGATCTTCGATATCCGCCGCTACGAGGCGGACATGGCAACACTGGCGCAGGTCGCCAGGACGAGCGGTGTAGAGATCGTGCTCTTCACCGATGAGTGGGGCTCTCCGGTTTCGAAGCATACCAGGCACTGTTTCAAGGTGGCGGTGGAAGCACCGTCCGCCTGGGACTCGTCAGTCGTCACATTATTCGTGGTGGAAGCATTGATAGAGGCAGTCCAGAGTTCGTCGTGGGCAGAGACCCGTGAGCGCATGAACACACTGGAAGGACTGTTCGAACAGGCTCGCCTGTTTCGGAAACCACGCTAGTAGGACATCATACATGCAAGGGAGGAGGTCAGACGGAACAAGAAATCCGAGAGCCGGCTAACGGCCCCACTGGAAATGTCACATTATTATCATGCAAGCCGAATATCTGTCCCGCATCGCTGTATAACCAACCAAGGAGAACTTCAGTGATTACGAATTTCCGCCGCATGCTGTCGCTGACGACCGCCGTTGTCGTCGCGTCGTCCGCTGTCGCTTACGCTGAACCGAGCGCAGAATTGATCGAGGCCGCCGAGAAGGAAGGCATGCTCACCACGATCGCCCTGCCCCACGACTGGTGCGGCTACGGCGCCGTAATCGACGGCTTCAAGAAGAAGTATCCGGAAATTTCGGTCAACGAACTGAACCCGGACGCCGGCTCGGCTGACGAAGTCGAAGCCATCAAGGCCAACAAGGACAACAAGGGCCCGCAGGCTCCTGACGTCATCGACGTCGGTCTCGCTTTCGGCCCGCAGGCAAAGGCTGAAGGCCTGCTGCAGCCTTACAAGGTCTCCACCTGGGACGAAATCCCGGACACCATCAAGGACGCTGAAGGCTACTGGTACGGCGACTACTACGGCGTCATGTCTTTCATCGTGAACAAGGACATCGTCAAGGAAACCCCGAAGGACTGGGCCGACCTGCTGAAGCCCGAGTACGCTGGCCAGTTCGCTCTCGCCGGTGACCCGCGCGCCTCCAACCAGGCCATTCTCGGCGTTCTCGCCGCAGGTCTCGCTTCCGGTGCCAAGGCTGGCAAGGAAGCCGGCGAAGCCGGTCTGAAGTACTTCGCCGAAGTCAACAAGGCCGGCAACTTCGTTCCGGTCATCGGCAAGTCCGGCACGCTTGCCCAGGGCTCGACCCCGATCGTCGTCGCCTGGGACTACAACGCCCTGTCCTGGAAGGACACGCTCGCTGGCAACCCGCCGGTCGACGTTGTCGTTCCGGAAAGCGGCGTTCTCGCCGGCGTCTACGTTCAGGGTATCTCGGCTTACGCTCCGCATCCGAACGCTGCCAAGCTGTGGATGGAATACCTGTACTCCGACGAAGGCCAGACCGCATGGCTCGCCGGCTACTGCCACCCGGCCCGCTTCAACGCCATGTCGAAGGCTGGCAAGATCCCGCAGGCTTTGCTCGACAAGCTGCCGCCGGCTGCATCCTATGAAAAGGCTTACTTCCCGACCCTCGAGGAAGTCGATGCCAACAAGGCTGCCGTCACCGCTGGCTGGGACAAGGTCGTCGGCGCCAACGTACAGTAATTTTGCGCACTGAAATGCCCGCCCCGGTCTTGAGGCCGGGGCGGATTTTGCCTTTTATAGAAATACTTGAACGCATTAAAACAAAAGCCGGGCATGACGCGCGGCAGGGGACACAATCGATGGCAAACGAAAGTCCGGTCGTCGGCAAGCAGGCCGGCATCGCAGATCGGCTCCCGCTGCAATGGCTGGGTGTTGCACCTTTTCTGATATTCGCGACGCTGTTCCTGCTCCTGCCGACGATGAAGATCGTCATCGGTGCATTCCAGACGCCGGATGGCGGGTTCACCCTCCAGAATATCGCCGACCTCTTTACGCCGTCGATCCTGTCGGCCTACTGGATTTCCATCAAGATAAGCTTTGCCTCGGCTTTCCTCGGCTGCCTGATCGGCTTTGCAATGGCTGCAGCCGTCGTCCTCGGCGGATTGCCGTCCGGCATCCGTGCCCCGCTCCTCACCTTCTCGGGCGTGGCCTCCAACTTCGCCGGCGTTCCGCTTGCCTTCGCATTTCTGGCAACGCTCGGTCCGGTCGGCTTCGTCACTGTCTTCCTGCGCACGCAGATCGGCATTGACCTGCGCTCGCTCGGCTTCAATATCCTGTCCTTCTGGGGCCTGACCATCACCTACCTGTTCTTCCAGATCCCGCTGATGATCCTCATCATCACGCCTGCAATCGACGGATTGAAGCGGGAATGGAAGGAAGCGGCCTCGATCCTCGGCGCCACCAACGGGCAATATTGGCGCATGGTCGCCTTCCCGATTCTCCTGCCCTCGCTGCTCGGCACGATGGCGCTGCTGTTCGCCAATGCCTTCGGCGCCGTGGCAACCGCAATCGCGCTGACAGGCTCGTCGCTGAACATTGTGCCGATCCTGCTCTTCGCCCAGATCCGCGGCGATGTTCTCGGCAATCCCAATCTGGGCTATGCTCTGGCTTTCGGAATGATCTTCGTTACCGGCATCGCTAACGCCCTCTACATCTGGCTGCGCGCCCGCAGCGAAAGGTGGCTGAAATGAAGAAGATCTGGGCCTGGGGGGCCTTGCTGTTCGGCCTCCTCTATTTCGCTCTGCCGCTGATCGGCATGACGAACTTTTCGCTGAAGATGCGCCGGGGCGAATATTCGTTCGACGCCTACGCCAAGGTGCTGGGCGATCCACGTTTCCAGGAAACCTTCACCTACTCGGTGACCATGGCGCTGGTGACGATCATCTTCGGTGTCCTGTTGGTCGTACCGACCGCATACTGGGTGCGCCTGCGCATGCCGACGCTACGTCCCTTCATCGAGTTCATCACGCTGCTGCCGCTGGTCATTCCAGCGATTGTAATCGTGTTCGGCTATATCCGGCTCTACAATACGTCGAGCTGGCTGCCGCTGACCGGCTCGATCATGGGAACCAACATTCTCCTGATGTTCGGCTATGCGACGCTGTCGCTGCCCTACATGTATCGCGCCGTGGATACCGGCCTGCAGTCGATCGACGTCCGCACCCTGACGGAAGCGGCCCAGAGCCTCGGTGCCAGCTGGGCCCGTATCCTGTTCCGCATCATCCTGCCGAACGTGCTGATCTCGGTTCTGTCGGGCGCCTTCCTGACATTCGCCATCGTCATCGGCGAATTCACCATGGCCGCACTGCTCAACCGCCCCGCTTTTGGTCCCTACATGCAGCTGCTCGGCGCCAATCGCGCCTATGAGCCGGCGGCCCTCGCCGTGATCGCCTTCGGCATCACCTGGGGATGCCTAGGCCTGATCCAGCTCGTGTCCCGCTTCCAAAAGACAACTCAACGTCCAGCCTGAGAACACCGCCATGTCATTTCTGACCCTGACCAATATCCAGAAATCCTTCGGGCCGGTGCAAGTCGTTCACGACTTCAACATGGCTATCGAGAAGGGCGAATTCATCTCCTTCCTCGGCCCATCGGGCTGTGGCAAGACCACCATCCTGCGCATGGTCGCGGGCTTCGAGACGCCGACCGGCGGCACGATCGTCATCAACGGCCGCGACCAGTTGAGCCTGAAGCCAAACCAGCGAAACATCGGCATGGTGTTCCAGGCCTACGCGCTTTTCCCCAACATGAACGTTTTCGATAACGTCGCGTTCGGCCTGAAGGTCGCCGGTACACCGAAGGCCGAGATCGAAAAGCGCGTGAAGGAGATGCTCGATCTCATCCATCTCGGCCATCTTGGCGAGCGCTATCCCTACCAGATGTCCGGCGGCCAGCAGCAGCGCGTAGCGCTGGCCCGTGCGCTGGCGCCGAAGCCGCAGGTTCTGCTTCTGGACGAGCCGCTCTCGGCGCTCGACGCCAAGATCCGCGTTTCGCTGCGCGAGGAAATCCGCCAGATCCAGCAGAAGCTCGGCATCACCACCATTTTCGTTACCCACGATCAGGAAGAGGCCTTGTCGATTTCCGACCGGGTTGTCGTCATGAATGCCGGCCGGGCCGACCAGATCGGTACGCCCTTCGAGATCTATAACAAGCCGGCCACCCGTTTCGTCGCCTCCTTCGTCGGCACGCTCAACCTCATCGAGGCGACGGTGCTCGATCCCGCGACCGGCAGCGTCCGCATCGGCGACACCGAAGTGAAGCTCAGGGATACCGTTGCAGCGGCCGCAGGCGGCAAGGTGCAGCTCGCCATGCGTCCGGAAGCCGGATCGCTGGCAGACGGCCGCAAGAGCGACACTACCCTCCACGGCCAGGTCGTGTCGAGCCACTTCCTCGGCTCGGTCATCCGCACCCGCCTGAACGTCAGCGGCAACACCATCTCCTTCGACATGTTCAACGATCCGGGCGTCAGCCCACCGGTTGTCGGCGATACGGTGGCGCTCAGGATCGATTCCGGCGACCTGCTGGTCCTGCAGGACTGAAGGTCGCAGCTGCTGCGCTGCAATAACGGCTTGAACCGGGCCTGAAAATTTTCTCTACTTGTCCTAACCGTCACAGGGGTACGGAAAGGGCAAGCATGAGAAACCGGTGCGAACGACAGCAGATCATCATGTGGGAGGCGCTGGCATGACGGCTCCCACTATCACCACCGTCTCACTGCTTGAGGCCTTTTCCGAGATCGCCGCGGCGATGACGGAAAACCGCAGCATGCTTTCCCGTATCGACCGCATCGATGGCGACGGCGACCATGGCGAGACCATGGCCCGCGTCTTCTGCGGCGTGGAAACCCACCTCGCCAAACTGGAACCGTCCGATTCCACGCCTTCCGAACTCTTCGATATCGTTGCCGAAAGCCTGATGACCTTCGACGCGGCTTCGGCCCGGCTCTACGCCAGCGCCTTTCGCCGTGCGGGTACGGCCACGATGCGCAAGAAGGCACTGACGGCCGCCGATTTCGCGAAGGCGTTCAAGGAAATGGCAGCCGGCATTGCTGCCCACGGCAAGGCCGGAACGGAAACAAAGAACATCGCCGATATCTGGCAGGCCGCTGCCGCCGCCTATGCGGAAGCAACTGTCAGCAACGACGATCCGGCCGTCTGTTTGGCGGCTGCCCTTGAAGCGGCCGAGGACGGTGTGGAAACGGATGCCATCATACACGGCGCCGATGCCACCTTCGTCAACGGCCGGCGCCCGCCCGATGCCGGAGCGCTCTCCGCCCTGCTGATGATCCGCGCACTACGAGACAGCTTTCGCTGATCCTGCTCAGGCCGTCGTCGGCAGCGTCTCGAGGTAAAGCGACAGAAGTTGGATCTGCGAGGATATGCCGAGCTTCCGGTAGACATTGCGCCGGTGCACCTTGACCGTGCCGGTCGCTATGTTGAGCCGGAGTCCAATGGACTCCGACGAATGGCCCTGCAGCACGAGCTCGATGATCGCGGCCTCCCGTGCAGTCAGGTTGAGATCCCGCCAGATGCGCTGCGGGCCGGAATCGTCCACATGCCCACGCTTGCGGCTTGCTCGCGCCGCATCGAAACGCTTGCCGGTTTCCGCCCAGAAATGCCGCACGATCGCCGCGACTAAAGGTTCGGCCTGCTTCAAAAGCGCAAACTCGCTGGCCGAAAAGACCCCGGATGCCTCCTTGCGCATCAGGGAAAGCACGATCGTCACATCGCCCGACAGCGTGACGAAGAAACCGATCTCTTCGGCAAGGCCCGTCTGCCCGTAATAGGTCCGGTAGTATTCGCTGGAAAAGAACCGGTCGGGTGCCAGTTCCCGCATGCGAAAAACCCCGGCACCGGCCGCAGTCGCATTCCAGTAGAACGGATCGAGCAGATAGGCGCCGTCCTGATAGAGGCTGACGAAAAGCTCGTGTTCCTTCTCGTTGAAGGTGGCGTAGAGATCGATCGGCCGCTGTTCCCCGCGATAGGCAAAGACAACGACATGGTCGAAGCGCGTGAGGCTCGCCATCAAACGGCGAAAGCGTTCCCCCACCTCGGCATCGGCAAGAGCCTCCACGCCGACCAGCGAGGCAGCAGCCTGAAACAGGTTTCCATGGTCGATCGGCATGGCGTTGAGATCCTTTCCATGTCCGAGCCTCTCCTCCGAAGCGCGGCAGAGGTATATCTCCCACGACACAATTTACGGCAAAATACCTCTCTCGGGGTATATACCGCGAAATGAACGCAGGACTACTCTTCCACCTAGCGACGGTGGCAAGGCAACGAAGAGTGCCGACATAAAAAACCTCTAGCCGCGGGGAACAGACGTGACGCAAACGTCAGTCAACGACATCGAATTCCGGTCCGTTACCAAGAACTATGGTGCCGTGACCGCAGTGAAGAACATTGAACTCGCAGTACCCAAGGGTGCGTTTCTGGCACTGCTAGGGCCATCCGGCTGCGGCAAGACCACTTGCCTCAGGATGATCGGCGGCTTCGAGCAGCCTAGCGAGGGCGAAGTCATGATCGCCGGCACTCCGATGCATGGCGTTCCGGCCTATCGCCGCCCGGTGAACATGGTGTTCCAGCACTATGCGCTCTTCCCGCATTTCGATGTGGAGAACAACGTCGCCTATGGCCTGAGGCAGTTCCGTCCTCGCCTAGCGACTGGCGAAATCACCAAGAGAGTTGCCTCCGCACTCGAGATGGTCCGCCTCGGTGGCTTTGGCAAACGACGTATCCATGAACTCTCCGGCGGTCAGCAACAGCGCGTGGCGCTTGCCCGGGCGCTGGTGAACCGTCCCTCGGTCCTCCTGCTCGACGAACCTTTGGCCGCGCTCGACAAGAACCTGCGCACTGCCATGCAGATAGAACTGCAGACGATCCAGCGGGAACTCGGCATCACCTTCGTGCTCGTCACCCATGACCAGGAAGAGGCACTGTCGATGAGCGATCTCGTCTGCGTCATGAATGCCGGCCGGATCGTTCAGCTCGCCCCACCGCAAGAGGTCTACGACAACCCCGCCGATCTCTTCGTCGCCGGCTTCGTCGGCAAGACCAACAAGCTGGAAGGCGACATCGAGGCCCGAGGCACCGATCGCTGCATGGTCCGCCTCGGCAATGGCGTGGCGATCACCGCACCGGTCAAGCGGGAGCTTTCGGCAGGCAAGGCGATCCTGTCCGTGCGCCCCGAGGCCATCACGCTTTCGACCGCCGCAGACGCGGTCACCGACGCTCTGCGCGGTCAGGTGACAAACCGGATCTTCCTGGGCTCCAGCGTTGAATATTGCGTGGCCGTGCCCGGCATCGGCGATGTCCTCGTCACCACGGAACGCCAGCCTGCCGAAACCGGCCTGCACGATCCCGGCACGGAAGTCGCGCTCGGCTTCGACCCGCAGGCCGTTCACATTTTTTCAGCATGACGAGCATTACAAGAAAACATCACGAAAAAACAAAGGGAACAGCAACATGAGCAGGAAAGAAAAGGATAATTCGCTGATCACGCCCGAACGTTTCGCGGACGAGTTCATGCGTCTGAAGCGTGGTTCCGTGAGCCGCCGTCACTTCCTCGGCATAACCGGCCTCGGCCTTGCAGCCACCGTCATGGGCGGTGCAATGCGCCCCTTCGGTTCCATGGCGATGGCCGAGGATCTCGGCAAGCAGATGTCGATCGCCACCTGGCCGAACTATCACGATCCCGCAACCTTCGAGGCCTTCACCGCCGCGACCGGCGTTGCCGTCGAGGTCAACGTCTTCGGCTCCAACGAGGAAATGCTGGCCAAGCTCCAGGCGGGCGCTTCGGGCTGGGACCTGTTCGTGCCGACCAACTACACGATTTCCACCTACGTTCAGCTCGGCCTGATCGACGAACTCGACCTGACCAAGGTGCCGAACTTCAGTGCAACGACCGAGAACCCGCGCTTCACTTCCGAAGGCAAGATCGACGGCAAGACCTTTGCCCTGCCGAAGAACTGGGGCACCACGGGCTTTGCGGTCAATACCGACAAGATCAAGAAGCCGATGGCAAGCTGGAAGGACTTCTTCGAAGTCGCCATGACCGAGGCTGACGGCCGCGCCATGGTACATGATTATCAGCTCACCACCATCGGCAACGCCCTGGTCTCGCTCGGCTACTCCTTCAACTCGATCAAGCCGGAAGAACTCGCCAAGGCCGAGGAACTGTTGCTCAAGGTGAAGCCGCACCTCTTCGCCATCAACAGCGACTACCAGCCGGCGATGCGCGCGGGTGATGCATGGCTGACCATGTGCTGGACCAATGACGGCGCCCAGCTCAACCGCGACATTCCCGATATCGCCTATATCCTCGGCAAGGACGGCGGCGAGATCTGGACCGACTATTACGCGATCCCGAAGGATGCCCCGAACAAGGCGGCCGGCTACGCACTCCTGAATTTCCTGATGGACCCGGCCGTCGCCGTGAAGGAACACGTCGCCAACGGTGCTCCGGCAACCGACAGCCGCGTCATCGATCTGCTGCCGAAGGAAATCACCTCGAACAAGATCGTCTATCCGGATGAAGCTGCACTGACGCCGCTCGAATTCGGCGCAGCCGTGACGCTGACCGATCCCGGCCGCGCCGAGCTGATGGCACGGTTCAAATCGGCCTGAGCATGAAACCGGGCGGTTCATCGCCGCCCGCTTCCCATCCCCCGCCGATACAAGGCGGACCACGGCGGGGGTCTTCCGTTCAAACTCCTACAGGATCGATTTCGACCCATGGCCAGTCTCGACACAAGGAAAAAGCTTGTGACCGCGGCGCTGATCGCGCCGGCGGCCCTGTGGCTGTTCTTCTTCCTGGTGCTGCCCTTCATCGCCATGCTGGTCTTCTCCTTCGGCGAACGCGGCGCGGCCGGCGGCTATCAGCCAGGCTTCACGCTGGAGCACTACGCCAATCTCGGCGCCCGCTCGATGGCCTATGTCAACACACTGACGCTTGCGCCGGTCGGCTCCCTGCTCTGCCTGCTGATCGCCTATCCGGCAGCCTATTACCTAGCGGTCAAGTCGAGCCCCAGCCACCGGCTCCTGCTGGTCTCGCTCGTCATCATTCCCTTCTGGACGAGCCTGCTCGTGCGCACCTATGCCTGGATGTATATTCTCGGCTCGCGCGGCATTCCGAACCTGCTGGATATCATCGGCATCGAGAATGTCCGAATGCTCAACACGCCCGGCGCAGTGCTGCTCGGCATCGTCTATGGCTATCTGCCGCTGATGATCATGCCGATCTATGTCAGCCTCGAAAAGCTCGACCGACGTCTGTTGGAAGCCTCCGCCGATCTTGGCGCAAAACCGATCTCGACCTTCTTCAGCGTCACCCTGCCGCTCTCGCTTCCCGGCGTCATGACCGGCGTGGCGCTCGTCACCATCCTGCTGCTCGGCGAATACCTGATCCCGCAGCTTCTCGGCGGCGGCAAGGTCTTCTTCCTCGGCAACGCGTTGGTCGACCTCTTCCTGCAATCGCGCAACTGGCCCTTCGGCTCGGCGATTGCCGTCACCCTCGTGCTCATCGTCGTCATCGTCCTGATGATCGCCATGCGGATCGCCTGGCGCGTCTCAGGCACAAGGCAAGTGGATCTCGTCTGATGCGCGCCTTCATCACCAGCGTCTACCTGTTCCTGTATGCGCCGATCGCACTCGTCGTCCTGTTCTCGTTCAATGCCGGCCGCAACGCGTCCGAATTCATCGGCTTCTCGACCCAGTGGTATGGCAAGGCGCTCGGCAACAGCTTTCTGATGAATGCGCTGTGGAACAGCCTCGTCATCGGCCTGACCAGCGCCCTGCTCGCCGCCCTCTTCGGCACCATGGCCGCCCTTGCGATGGAGCGCATGTCACCCCGCATGCGGGCAATCTTCGATGGGCTGTTTTCCGCCGCCATCGTCGTTCCGGGCGTCGTCATCGGCATTGCGACGCTCGTTGCACTGGTCGAGGTGTTCAATTTCGTCAATCCGGTGATAACGGCGATCTGGCCGGGAGAGGTCGCGCCGAAACTGGGGCTCGGTTACGGCTCCGTGATCGCCGCCCACGGCCTGTTCAGCATGGCGCTCGTGACCATGATCGTGAAGGCGCGCATCGCCAGCCTCGGCCGCGATATCGTGGAAGCCTCGAGCGACCTTTACGCCACGCCGTTCACCACTTTCCGCTCCATCGTCCTGCCGCAGATCCTGCCATCCATCGTGGCCGGTTTCCTGCTCGCCTTCACCTTCTCCTTCGACGATTTCATCATCGCCTTCTTCGTCGCGGGATCGAAGACCACGCTGCCGATGTATGTCTTCGCCTCGATCCGCCGCGGCATCACGCCTGAAATCAACGCCGTCGCATCCATGGTGCTTGCCGCCTCGCTCATGATGATCGTCGGCGCACGCAGCCTGATGCGCGAGCGCAAGCCTGCGTCTTCGGAAACGGAGTAAATCCCATGATCCTCAAGGACCGCGTCGCCATCGTCACCGGCGCCGGCTCGGGCATCGGCCGCGCTTCCGCCGCGATCATCGCCCGCGAGGGCGCCCATGTCGTCGTCGCCGACCGGAACGCCGACGCGGCGCAATCGACAGTCGCGGATATCGAGGCGGCAGGAGGTTCGGCCGAGGCGCTCGTTCTCGACGTCACAGACGATGCCGCCCTCAACGATGGATTTGCCGGCGTGCTTGCCCGTCATGGCAGGATCGACATCCTGCACAATCATGCGGGAGCCCAGGTCGAAGGCGATCTGGAAACCGTCTCCGTCGAAGGCTTCGACCGCTCCTGGGACCTGAACGTGCGCGCCCATTTCATGGCGGCTCGCCTCGTCATGCCGGCGATGAAGGCCGCCGGTCGCGGCGCCATCGTCAACACCTCGTCGTCCTCGGGCATTCTCTACGACCGCGAGATGATCGCCTACACCACCTCGAAACACGCTATTATCGCCATGACCAAACAGATGGCCGGCGACTATGCGAAATTCGGCATCCGGGTAAACGCCCTTTGCCCGGGCTGGGTCGACACCCCGTTCAACGATCCCTTCATCCGCCAGATGGGCGGACGACAGGAGCTTGAAGCCTATATCCGGCGAAAGGTGCCGCTCGGCCGCTTCGGCAGCACCGACGAGATCGCGGAAGCCGTTCTCTTCCTCGTCTCCGACCGCTCATCCTATATGACCGGCCAGGTCCTCGTGATTGACGGCGGCGAAACCGTATCCTGAGCGGCCAAGACTACGCGACCAACCCGCTGCCCGGCCGCAACCGCCGGCGGGTGTCGGAAGCGCTTTCGCGGAAATGCGCCCGGTAGCTACGGGCAAAGGCCGAAGCCGAATTGAAACCGGTCAGCGCCGCGATATCGGCAAAGGCAAGCCGCGTCTCGATCACCTTGCGCCGCGCCGCATTGAGCCTGAGAGCCAGGTAATGCACATGCGGCGGCGCGCCGATCGTCTCCCGAAACAGGGATTGCAGGTAACGATCGCTGACCCCGACGCGCCGGGCAAGCCGCGCCAGCGTCAGCGGCTGCTCGATATGCTCCTCCATCAACCGCATGGCATGGCTGACCCTCGGGTCGGCCAGCCGCACGCTGCCGGTCGACGGCATGGCCGCAGCGTCGCCCGGCGTACCGCCCTGCTCGTAGATGAACTGCCGCGACACCTCCAGCGCCATGGAATAGCCGTGACGGCGACGGATCAGTTCCAGCATCAGGTCGAGTGTCGGCAGAGAACCGCCGGTGGTGATACGTTTTCCGTCGATCACATAGCGCTCCCGAACGGTGCGCACCTGCGGATAGGAGGAGGAAAACTCCTCGTAGTCCTCCCAGTGCGAGGTTGCCGAGAAACCGTCGAGCAGCGCCGTTTCGGCCAGCAGCCATGTACCGGATTCGATCCCGGCGACGACACTCCGATGGCGGGCGGACTTTGCCAGCAGGGTTTTCAGCGCGGAGGTCGCATAACGCCGCCAGTTGTGGCTCGACAGCACGAAGAGCGGGGTTGTCTCGTTCTCCGGCCGGAAGACCGCGTCGACCGGTACGGGAATGCGGCTCTTCGTCTCGATCGCCAGCCCGTCCGGGCTCATGATACGCCAGTGGTAAAGGTCAAGACCGCTGACCCGGTTGGCAACACGCAACGGCTCGATCACCGAGGCGACGAGGATGAGGTTGGTTTCCGGAACGACAAGAATGTCGAACTCCGTCGTCTGGATCGGGTCTTCCGCCATGCAAGGGTCTTTTGAAAGAGCATCAGATCAGTTCTGATACTGTATAGAATTGATCCGTTCATGCAAAGCACGTTCCTCAAAACTGGCACGTAATAGCTCCAACAAAAGAGGGAGAACCTGACCGTGCCACTAGCCATGAATCGCGACGTCTTCATCACCTGTGCCGTTACCGGCGCCGGCGACACCACTTCCAGGTCGAAGCACGTACCGATTACCCCCCAGCAGATCGCCGAAAGCGCCATCGATGCAGCCAAGGCTGGCGCTGCCGTCGTTCACTGCCACGTCCGCGAGCCGGAAACAGGTGCAGCAAGCCGCCGCAACGAACTCTACAGGGAAGTTACCGACCGCATCCGCGCAGCCGATGTCGACGTGGTCCTCAACCTCACCGCCGGCATGGGCGGCGACCTGATTTTCGGTGATGTCGAAACCCCCCTTCCCCTGAACACGAAGGGCACCGACATGGCCGGCGCCACCGAGCGCGTCTCCCACGTTGCCGAATGCCTGCCGGAAATCTGCACGCTCGACTGCGGCACGATGAACTTCAACCTCGGCGACTACGTGATGACCAACACGCCGTCGATGCTGCGCGCCATGGCGAAGCTGATGACGGGCCTCGGCGTTCGCCCCGAGATCGAGGCCTTCGATACCGGCCATCTCTGGTTCGCCAAGCAGCTCGCCGAGGAGGGGCTGATCGAGGACCCGGTCCTGATCCAGCTCTGCATGGGTATTCCCTGGGGCGCGCCCGATGATCTCAATACCTTCATGGCGATGGTCAACAACGTGCCGTCGCACTGGACCTTCTCCGCCTTCTCCATCGGCCGCAATGCCATGGCCTATCCGGCAGCCGCCGTGCTCGCCGGCGGCAATGTCCGTGTCGGCCTCGAGGACAACCTCTATGTCGGCAAGGGCCAATTAGCCACCAACGCCCAGCTCGTCGAAAAGGCTGTTCAGGTGATCGAAGGCATGGGCGCCCGCGTTATCGGCCCGGCCGAGGTGCGCGAAAAGCTGAAGCTGGTGAAGCGCGCGCCGCGCAGCTGATTCGGAACAGGCAACCGAGAGATACAGGGAATTTCTGCATGACCAAGATCAACAAGGCCGCCTGTGTCGGCGGCGGCGTCATCGGCGGGGCCTGGGCCGCCCGCTTCCTGCTCGCGGGCATAGACGTTTCGATGTACGACCCGCATCCGGAGGCGACCCGCATTGTCGGCGAAGTGCTGGCCAATGCCGAGCGCGCCTATGGCATGCTGACCATGGCGCCGCTGCCGCCGCGCGGCACGCTTTCCTTCGCCAAAAGCATTGAGGAAGCCGTGCAAGACGCTGACTGGATTCAGGAAAGCGTACCGGAACGGCTGGAGCTGAAGCGCGGAGTCCTGACCCAGATCGACGCGGCCGCAAGCCCGTCTGCCCTGATCGGCTCCTCCACTTCCGGCCTGATGCCGACCGATCTCCAGCGCGACATGAAGCATCCAGAACGCTTCTTCGTCGCCCATCCCTACAATCCCGTCTACCTGCTGCCGCTAGTCGAACTCGTCGGCGGCCAGAAGACCTCGAAGGAAACCATCGCGAAAGCCAAGAAACTTGCCGCCACCATCGGCATGGAAGGCGTGGTCATTGCCAAGGAAATCGAGGCCTTTGTCGGCGACCGCCTGCTCGAAGCCCTGTGGCGCGAAGCGCTCTGGCTGATTCAGGACGACATCTGCGATACCGAAACCCTCGACAACGTGATCCGCTATTCGTTCGGCATGCGCTGGGCGCAGATGGGTCTGTTCGAGACCTATCGCATCGCCGGCGGCGAAGCCGGCATGCGCCACTTCCTCGCCCAGTTCGGCCCCTGCCTCCAGTGGCCCTGGACCAAATTCACCGATGTCGTCGATCTCGACGACGCGCTGGTCGACAAGATCGGCAGCCAGTCGGATGCGCAGTCCGGAGCCTATGGCATCCGCGAACTCGAGCGCATCCGCGACGAGAACCTCGTCGGCATCATGCAGGCGCTGAAGGGCGGAAACGGCGGCAAGGGCTGGGGCGCCGGTAAGCTGCTGGCCGATTTCGAAAGCCGCCTCTGGGCCAATGCCGGCAAGCTCTCGGTCGATACCGGCGCCGCAAAGCCGCTCCGCCTTCTCGACGTCAAGGTCAACCCGTCCTGGGCCGACTATAACGGCCACATGACCGAATTCCGCTACCTTCAGGTCTTCGGCGACACCTCGGACGCCCTGCTCAGGTTGATCGGCGTGGATGACGCTTACGTGAAGGACGGCCACAGCTACTACACGGTGGAGACACACATTCGCCATCTCGGCGAAGCCAAGGTCAACGAAGCGCTCTACTCCACCTGCCAGGTTCTTTCCGTGGATGAAAAACGCATCCACGTCTTCCACACGATCCACCGCGCTGCGGACGACGAAACAATCGCCACCGCCGAGCAGATGCTGCTTCATGTCGACGCAAAAGCCGGCAAGGCGGCACCCGCTCCGGAAAGTGTGCTTTCGAAGGTGAAGGCAATCGCCGAGGCCCATGCCACCCTCCCGAAGCCGGAAGCGGCGGGACGGCATGTGGGGCAGAAGAAATGAAGTCAGACCTTGCCACTCCCGCCGGTCCTGCAGGCCGGCGGGAGCGGCAAAACGGCACGTCACTAACGGAGAATTGGGGGGAAGTGCATGAATTTCGGGCTGACCGAAGAACAGGAAATGATCGTCAGGACGGTGCGGGATTTCGTTGAGACGGAAATCTACCCGCATGAGGACGAGGTTGAGCGAACCGGCATTGTGCCACCGGAACTCGGGCAGGAAATTGCCCGCAAATGCAAGGAAATCGGCTTCTTCGGCTGCAATTTCCCGGAAGAGGTCGGCGGTGCCGGCCTCGATCACACGACATTCACGCTGGTCGAACGTGAACTCGGCCGCGGATCGATGGCCCTGACGGTCTTCTTCGGACGGCCCTCCGGCATCCTGATGGCCTGCAACGACGAGCAGAAGGAAAGATATCTGCTTCCCGCCGTGCGCGGCGACAAGTTTGATGCGCTCGCCATGACCGAACCGGATGCCGGTTCCGACGTCCGCGGCATGAAGTGTTTCGCCCGACCGGACGGCGACGACTGGATCGTTAATGGCACCAAGCATTTCATCAGCCATGCCAACATCGCCGACTTCGTCATCGTCTTCATCGCCACCGGCGAGGAACGGACCCCGCGCGGCCCGAAGAAGCTCATCACCTGCTTCTTCGTCGACCGGGGTACACCCGGTTTCGAGATCCGCGACGGATACTCCTCGGTCTCCCACCGCGGCTACAAGAACTGCATCCTGACCTTCGACGAATGCCGGCTGCCGAAAAGCCAGATCCTCGGCGAGCTTCACAAGGGCTTCGACATCGCCAACGACTGGCTCTATGCGACCCGCCTGACCGTTGCGGCGACCTCCGTCGGCCGGGCACGACGCGCCTTTGACTATGCGCTTTCCTACGCCGCCGAGCGCAAGCAGTTCGGCAAGCCGATCGGAGCCAATCAGGGCGTATCGTTCAAGCTCGCCGACATGATTACCGAGATCGACGCAGCAGACCTCCTCACTCTCTCCGCCGCTTGGCGGCTGGATCAGGGGCTGCCTTCCAACCGCGAAATCGCCTCGGCCAAGGTCTTCGCCACGGAAATGCTCGCCCGCGTCACCGATGAGGCAATCCAGATCTATGGCGGCATGGGCCTGATGGATGACCTGCCGCTCGCCCGCTTCTGGCGCGATGCCCGGGTCGAACGCATCTGGGACGGCACCTCGGAAATACAGCGGCACATCATCAGCCGCGAACTGCTTAGACCGTTGGGAGCGTAAGGATGAAACCGATCGCTCCCGTGGAGAACCTTAGCCCATGATCCGCCCCCTCGACCGCCTGATCCGTCCGAAATCGATCGCCGTCTATGGTGGCAAGGAGGCACGCCGGGTCATCGAGCAGTGCGACAAGATGGGTTTCGCCGGCGAGATCTGGCCGGTTCATCCGAAACTCGACGAGATCTTCGGCCGCAAATGCTATCGCAGCACGGCCGACCTCCCTGCACCGCCCGACGCATCCTTCGTCGGCGTCAACCGGGCGCTCACCATCGACATCATCCGCGAACTGTCCGCCACCGGCGCAGGCGGCGCGATCTGTTATGCCTCAGGTTTTCGTGAGGCAATGAGCGAATTGCCTGATGGCGGCGACCTGCAGGAGGCGCTCGTGGCCGCCGCCGGCGACATGCCGATCATCGGCCCCAACTGCTATGGCCTCATCAACATGCTGGACGGGGCCCTTCTCTGGCCGGACCAGCACGGCATGGTCCGCACGACGAAAGGCGTCGCCATCCTTACGCAGTCGTCCAACATTGCCTGCAACATCTCCATGCAGACCCGCGGACTGCCGCTCGCCTACCTGATGACAGCCGGCAACCAGGCGCAGACAGGCCTTTCCGGCCTGGCCTGCGCCGTGCTTGAAGACCCGCGCGTCACCGCCGTCGGCCTCCATATCGAGGGCTTCGACGACATCCGCACTCTGGAGCGGCTGGCGCTGCGTGCCCGCGAGCTGAAGAAACCCGTCATTGCGCTGAAGGTCGGCAAGTCCGAAGCGGCGCGGAAGGCGACCGTCTCGCACACGGCGTCCCTCGCCGGCAACGACGCCGTTTCGGGCGCGGTTCTGGAACGTCTCGGCATCGGCCGGGTCCACAGCCTGCCGGCCATGCTGGAAACGCTGAAGCTGCTGCATCTCTACGGACCGCTCGAAAATACCGACATCTCCTCCATGAGCTGTTCCGGCGGCGAGGCCTCGCTGATGTCGGATGCCGCAGTCGGCAGGAACATCAACTATCGCGACCTCAAGCCGGAACAACTGGGGCCCCTGCGTGAAAGCCTGGGGGAGATGGTGACGCTCGCCAATCCGCTCGACTATCACACCTTCGTCTGGGGCAATCTGGAACGCCAGACCGCAGCCTTCACGGCAATGATGTCCGGCGGCTACACGATGAACCTCGTCGTACTCGACTTCCCACGCGGCGATCGTTGCGATTCCAGCGACTGGATGACGACGGTCGATGCCGTCGTGGCCGCCGCTCGCGCGACAGGCGCGCGCGCAGGCGTCGTCGCAAGCCTCGGCGAGAATATGCCGGAAGACATCGCGCTCGGCCTGATGGAAGAAAACGTGGTGCCCTTCTCTGGCATCGACGAGGCGCTGACCGCAATAGAAACGGCAGCCGCAATCGACTCCGCCTGGACAAAGCCGACGCCCGCCCCGCTGATAGACGCTGCCATCGTCGACGGCGAAGCCGTAATGCTCTTCGAGGACCAGGCCAAGGCGGAGCTTGCAGCTTTTGGCGTCCCCACCCCGAAAGGCAAGGTCGTCGCGACACCGGATGAGGCAGCAAAGGCAGCCGAGGAAATCGGTTTCCCGGTCGTGCTCAAGGGCCTCGGCATTGCTCACAAGACTGAATCCGGCGCGGTTCGCCTCGACCTGCGCGATGCTGATTCTGTACGTGAAGCGGCAGCGCTAATGGATTCCGTCGCAAGCGGTTTTCTCGTCGAGGAAATGGCGCCAAAGCCGGTTGCCGAAATCATTATCGGCGCGATGCGCGATCCCGTCGCCGGTCCGGTGCTGACGATTGGCGCGGGCGGAATTCTCGTTGAACTGCTGGAGGATAGCGCCATTCTGACACTGCCGACGACGCCGGACGCCATCCGCGAAACGATCGGACGCCTCAAGGTCTCGAAATTGCTGGACGGCTACCGCGGTGGACGGGCCGGCGACAAGGATGCATTGATACAAACCGTCGCAGCCGTGGCACATTATGTCGCAACCAATGCGACGAAAGTTGAAGAAGTCGACGTTAATCCCGTGATGGTGCTGCCGCATGGCATGGGCGTCGTCGCCGTTGACGCCCTGATCCGGAAGAGGAGTTGACTGCATGACCGACCCCATCCGCACCAGACGTGAAGGCGGCATCCTCGAAGTCACCATCGACCGCCCCAAGGCCAATGCCATCGACCTGAAGACGAGCCGCATCATGGGTGAGGTTTTCCGCGATTTTCGCGACGATCCGGAGCTGCGCGTCGCCATCGTGACCGCCGCCGGCGAGAAATTTTTCTGTGCGGGCTGGGATCTCAAAGCCGCCGCCGCCGGCGATGCCGTCGATGGAGACTATGGCATCGGCGGTTTCGGTGGCATGCAGGAACTGCGCGACCTCAACAAGCCGATCATCGCCGCGATCAACGGCATATGCTGCGGCGGCGGTTTCGAGATCGCCCTGTCGACCGATCTCATCCTCGCGGCGGAACACGCGACCTTCGCGCTTCCTGAAATCCGCTCCGGCACCGTGGCGGACGCCGCCTCGATCAAGCTGCCGAAGCGCATCCCCTATCACATTGCCATGGACATGCTGCTGACGGGCCGCTGGCTCGATGCGCAGGAAGGCCATCGCTGGGGCTTCGTCAATGAAATCCTTCCCGCCGACAAGCTGATGGAGCGAGCCTGGGAACTCGCCCGTCTGCTCGAAAGCGGCCCGCCGCTGGTTTATGCGGCAATCAAGGAAATCGTCCGCGATGCCGAGGGCAAGGATTTCCCGACCGCGATGAACAAGATCACCAAGCGGCAGTATCGCACGGTCGACATTCTCTATTCGAGCGAGGATCAGCTCGAAGGCGCTCGCGCCTTCACGGAAAAGCGCGATCCCCTGTGGAAAGGACGATAGAAAGATCGAGGGAGGCCTTCGGAGACCCGGCCTGATGCCATGGCATCGAAACGGTCCCCGCATCACGGAACAAAAACAACATGCCGGATGCGTCCAACCAACCAGAGAAGGAACAGGCTAATGAACGATTATACGAAATACCTCGCAGGTCGTGTCACATCCGCCGGCATGAACCGTCGTGAATTCATGGGGCGGGCCATGGCCGCGGGCTTGACGCTCACGGCCGCAAGCAGCCTTTTCGCAGCCAGCGCCGAAGCCCAGGAGCCCAAGAAGGGCGGTCACCTGAAACTCGGTCTTGAAGGCGGCTCGGCCACCGACAGCAAGGACCCGGCAAAATTCCTGTCGCAGTTCATGTTCTGCGTCGGCCGTTGCTGGGGCGACATGCTGGTCGAAAGCGATCCGCTGACCGGCGCTGCTGTTCCGGCTCTTGCCGAGAGCTGGGAGCCCTCCGCGGATGCCGCCACCTGGACCTTCAAGATCCGCAAGGGTGTGCAGTTCCACGACGGCAAGGAACTGACGGTCGACGACGTTATCGCCACCCTCAAGCGCCACACCGACGAAAAGTCGGAATCCGGCGCGCTTGGCGTGATGAAGTCGATCAAGGAAATCAAGAAGGACGGCGACAATCTCGTCCTCGTGCTCACCGAGGGCAATGCGGACATGCCGCTGCTTCTCACCGACTACCACCTCGTCATCCAGCCGAATGGCGGTAATGACGATCCGCTGGCTTCGATCGGCACCGGTCCCTACAAGCTGACCAGCTTCGAAGCCGGCGTTCGGGCGACCTTCGAAAAGAACCCGAACGACTGGCGTTCCGATCGCGGCTATGTCGACACGATCGAGATCATCGGCATGAACGACGCCACCGCCCGCATCGCGGCACTGTCGTCAGGTCAGGTTCACTACATCAACCGCGTCGATCCGAAGACGGTGGCGCTCCTGAAGCGCGCTCCGAATGTCGAGATCCTCAACACCTCCGGTCGCGGCCACTACGTCTTCATCATGCACTGCAACACCGCGCCGTTCGACAATAACGATCTGCGGCTTGCGCTGAAATACGCCATGGACCGCGAAACCATGGTGGAAAAGATCCTCGGCGGTTACGGCAAGGTCGGCAACGACTTCCCGATCAACAACACCTATGCCCTCTTCCCCGAAGGCATCGAGCAGCGCGCCTACGATCCCGACAAGGCGGCTTTCCACTTCAAGAAGTCGGGTCATTCCGGCTCGGTGCTGTTGCGCACCTCGGAAGTCGCGTTCCCCGGCGCCGTCGATGCGGCGGTCCTCTATCAGCAGAGCGCCAAGAAGGCCGGCATCGACATCGAGGTGAAGCGCGAGCCCGGCGACGGATACTGGTCGAACGTCTGGAACGTCCAGCCCTTCTCCACCTCCTACTGGGGTGGCCGTCCGACGCAGGACCAGATGTATTCCACCGCCTATCTTTCGACGGCGGACTGGAACGACACCCGCTTCCTGCGTCCGGACTTCGACAAGCTCCTGCTGCAGGCCCGCTCGGAACTCGACGAGACCAAACGCAAGGAAATGTATCGCGAGATGGCGATGATGGTCCGCGACGAAGGCGGCCTGATCCTGCCGATGTTCAACGACTTCGTGAACGCCGCCAGCAAGACGGTGAAGGGCTACGTCCACGATATCGGCAACGACATGTCGAACGGCTACGTCGCCACCCGCGTCTGGCTCGAAAGTTGACGAAAATGAGGCGGGGCCGCATGATGCGCCCCTGACATTTCACGGGGATCCGCGCTCCGACAGGACCGCGAATCCTGCTCGATTTTTCATAAAGCCATACCGGAGCCCATGACCCAATTGCCTGACGCCGGTTCGCCGTCACTCAGATTCCGCGAACGATATCCGCTTGTCGCGCTGATCCTTCAGCGCCTCTTCCTCAGTCTCGGCCTGCTGATCGCCGTATCCATGTTGATCTATGGCGGCGTGGAAGCCCTGCCGGGTGATTTCGCGACGACCTATCTCGGCCAGTCCGCCACGCCACAGGCCGTTGCCAACATCCGTTCGGAACTCGGTCTCGACCGGCCCATCGTCACCCGCTATTTCGAGTGGCTCGGCAATGCTTTGCATGGCGATTTCGGTACCTCCTGGGCAAGCCGCAATTCCGTGACCGAGCAGATCGGCAAGCGACTCGGCAATTCGCTGGCTCTTGCGGGACTGGCAGCAATCATATCCGTGCCGCTGGCCGTCGGGCTCGGCATGCTGGCGGTGCATTTCCGCAACCGGCTGCCGGACCGCATCATCAACATCGTCTCGCTGGCGGCCATCTCGCTTCCCGAATTCTTCATCGGCTACCTGCTGATCCTGTTCTTCGCCATCAACTTCGGCATCGCGACCTTCCCCGCAACCGTGCATGACGGCATGACCATATCCGAACGCCTGCAGGCAATGGCGCTGCCCACCGCAACCCTGGTCCTCGTCGTTCTCGCCCACATGATGCGCATGACCCGCGCCGCGATCCTGTCGGTCATGTCATCAGCCTATATGGAAACGGCGGAACTCAAGGGCCTTTCCGCCTTCCGCGCCATCGTCAAGCATGCGGCGCCCAACGCGCTCGCCCCCATCGTCAACGTCGTGGCGCTCAACCTCGCCTATCTCGTGGTCGGCGTGGTCGTGGTCGAGGTGGTCTTCGTCTATCCCGGCATGGGCCAGTACATGGTCGACGCCGTGACCGTTCGTGACATGCCCGTCGTACAGGCATGCGGCCTGATCTTCGCCGCCGTCTATATTTTCCTGAACATGCTGGCCGATATCATCGCGATCATCGCCAATCCGAGACTGAGGCATCCCCGATGAGGCTGAGAGATATCCCTGTTAGCGCCTGGGTCGGCATTCTCGGTATCCTCCTGGCCTTCGTCTGCGCCATATTCGCCCCCTTCATTGCGCCCTTCGAGGAACGTGAGATCGTCGGCGGCGTATGGGAACCGATGGGCGGTGCCTATCTGCTCGGCACCGACAACCTCGGCCGCGACCTCCTGTCCCGCATGATCTACGGCGCCCGCACGACACTGTTCGTGGCGCTTGCCGCAACCGTCCTTTCCTTCTCGCTCGGCATCTTCCTGAGCTTTACGGCGGCGGTCTCGCGCGGCCTGATCGATCAGACGCTCTCCCGCTTCAACGACCTGATGATGTCGATCCCGACGCTGATCTTCGCGCTGGTCGTTCTGGCCGTCCTGCCGCAGAACCTTTTCGTCCTGATCCTCGTCATGGCGGTCCTCGACTCGACCCGCGTCTACCGCCTCGGCCGTGCCGTAGCGCTCGATGTCGCAGTGATGGAGTTTGTGGAAGCGGCAAGGCTTCGCGGCGAAGGCACGCTCTGGATCATCTTCCGGGAAATCCTGCCCAACACGCTTTCGCCGCTTCTGGCCGAATTCGGTCTGCGCTTCGCCTTCTCCATCCTGTTCCTCTCCACCCTCTCCTTCCTCGGCCTTGGCATTCAGCCGCCGGCCGCCGACTGGGGCGGCATGGTAAAGGACAACAAGGACGGCATTATCTTCGGCATTTCCGCAGCCCTCGTTCCGGGCTCGGCCATCGCCGCCCTTGCCGTCTGCGTCAACCTGGTGGTCGACTGGCTGCTGAAACGAACCTCCAGCCTGAAGGGAGGCCGCGGCGATGCCTGAACTTCTTTCCGTCCGCAATCTCAAGATCGAAGCCACCAGCTATCCGCCGGGCGAGCCGCCGAAGAATGTCACCATCGTCGAAGGCGTCTCCTTCGATCTGCGGAAGGGCAAGGTTCTCGGCCTGATCGGCGAATCCGGCGCCGGCAAGTCCACCATCGGCCTGTCGGCACTGGCCTATGGCCGAGGCGGAGTGCGCATCGCCGGCGGCGAAGTGCTGCTGGACGGCGATAACATTCTGGCGCTCGACAAGGGCGGCATCCGCAAGGTGCGCGGCGCCCGCGTCTGTTACGTGGCCCAATCCGCCGCTGCCGCCTTCAACCCCGCCCACAAGCTGGGCGACCAGGTGATCGAGGCAACGCTCACCCACAGGCTGATGACCGTCGAGGAAGCCCGCGCCCGCGCCGTCTACCTCTTCGGCGTGCTCGGCCTGCCCGATCCGAAACACTTCGGCGACCGCTATCCGCATCAGGTATCCGGCGGTCAGTTGCAGCGCGCCATGACGGCCATGGCGCTCTGCCCGAACCCGGAACTGATCGTCTTCGACGAGCCGACCACGGCCCTCGACGTCACCACCCAGATCGATGTCCTGGCAGCGATCAAGCACGCGATCGAGGAAACCCACACCGCAGCGCTCTACATCACCCACGATCTCGCGGTGGTCGCCCAGATCTCCGACGACATCATGGTCCTGCGCCATGGCAAGACTGTCGAATATGGCAGCGCGCAGCAGATCATCGAGCAGCCAAGGCAGGACTACACCCGCGCTTTGGTGAATGTCCGTCAGGCGAAGAAGGACGAGGCCGCCGATCAGTCGAGCGCGCTGCTGAAGGTCGAGAACGTCACGGCCGGCTATCCGAACGGCTTCAGGGTTCTGCATGACGTTTCACTGCACCTGCCGAAGGGCCAGACGCTGGCCGTCGTCGGCGAGAGCGGATCCGGAAAATCGACGCTCGCCCGCGTCATTACCGGCCTCCTGCCCCCGCTCCAGGGCAGTATCAACTTCGACGGACGCCAACTGCCGCCGGCGCTCTCCGGCCGCTCGCGCGACGACCTGCGCCGCATCCAGCTCATCTATCAGATGGCCGACACGGCAATGAACCCGCGTCAGACCGTTCGCGACATCATCGGCCGTCCGCTGACTTTCTACTACGGCCTCCATGGAGCGGCGAAGACGGCCAGGGTCAAGGAACTGCTGGAACAGATCGAAATGGGCTCCGGCTTCGTCGACCGTTTCCCGGCGGAGCTTTCAGGCGGCCAGAAGCAGCGCGTGGCGATTGCCCGGGCGCTCGCGGCAAAGCCCGAACTGCTGCTCTGCGACGAACCGACCTCGGCGCTCGATCCGCTGGTAGCAGAGGGTATCCTGAAACTCCTCATGCGTCTCCAGGAAGAAACCCAGCTTTCCTATGTCTTCATCACCCATGACATCGCCATCGTCCGCGCCATCGCCGACAGCGTTGCCGTGATGCATCGGGGCCAGCTGGTGCGCTTCGGCCCCAAATCGAAGGTGCTGGAGCCTCCTTTCGACGACTATACGGACCTTCTGCTGAAATCCGTCCCCGAAATGGAAATCGGCTGGCTGGAAAAGGCCTTGGCGACCCGGAAGATGGCAAGCGCCGGAAATTGAAGCGCTTGCCGCCCGGCCTCCGTTCGGCCGGGAGAGAAGAACGCCCAACCGACTTCACTTAGCTGTTGCAACAAATACTTGTTGCAATGCGGCAACGCTTTGGAATACTCTACAATCAGAAGTAATAATTGCAGACACTCTATCTATTATTTGCGCGGCAACGCGTTGATTTTCCCGGAGCATCGATCGAAATGATGCGGTTTACCTCACTCGACTCCCTTCGGGGAATTGCGGCTCTGACGGTCGTTCTTCACCATATCTTCCTGACGTTTCCGCAGGCGATCGTGCCGGTCGATCTTTCCAGCCTGTCGGTCTGGTTGGACCCGGTCACGTATCTGCGATATTCGCCGCTGCGCACCATCGTCGGCGGAAGACCCGCCGTTATTCTCTTCTTCGCCTTGAGCGGCTTCGTGCTGGCCCTGCCTTTTGCGGTCGGTCGAAGCACCCCTTATCCGAGCTATCTGGTGAAGCGCTTCTGCCGGATTTATATCCCCTTCGCGGCCTCCATCGCCTTTGCCGCCATGCTCGCATCGCTGTCACCGGCAGGGCCGATCCAGGGCCTCAGCGACTGGTTCAACATGAAATCCTGGACAGAACCGGTCAGCATCAAGCTCATCCTCAGCCATCTTCTGATGCTTGGCACACCCTCCTCCATGGACCTCAACAACGTCATGTGGAGTCTGGTGCATGAGATGCGGATTTCGCTGTTCTTTCCCCTGATTGCACTTTTTCTCCTCCGCGCCCGCCGGATCGCATTGCCCGTCTTTTTCATGATCTGGCTTCTCGCCAGCGCGATCGTTATGCTGTTCAGGCCGGACCCGCTGACGCGGTCGCTCCTCGATACAGCCATCTATACGCTGTTCTTCGCCCTCGGCGCGCAAATGGCGATCGACCGCACACGAATTACGGACATCGTGTCGTCCCTCAGCCGTCCCGCATTGTGGAGCGGCCTGGCGCTAGCGTTCACCCTTTTCGCAGTGCCGCCCGGTCTGCCGGGAGCGGAGCTTCTATATGGACTGGCCTCCATCATGGTCATCGCCGCAGCCCTTGGGAACAACGGTTTCCGCACCGCGCTGGAACACGACGGATGCCAGTGGCTTGGCCGGATTTCCTACAGCCTCTACCTGTTCCACCTTCCGGTGCTGCTGTTCCTGTTCCGCTGGTTCTACGGCGAAATTCATCCCGCGCTGATTATCGCGGCGTCACTTGCGATAATCGTGCCGGTCGCCGCATTGGCCTACAAAAGCGTGGAGGTCCCCTCCATGGCGCTCGGTCGTCGCCTCGGCGCCGCGCTGGCCCCGGAGACCGGAAAGGTCAGGCAATCGAGCGGGGTTTCCTGAAACACCGGGGCCGAAACCTTCGGCATCGGTACCGTCCGTCTCAATATTCCGTCGGCACGGTTAGAATTTCCGCCGACGGATCTTCAAGAAACGCTCGAACCGTCGGCGGCAAATGCCGTGATCCAAGCGGCAGAACGCCGCACCGTGACAGCACCTGACGAATATCCGGCTCCCGTCCGATGGAGCGCCAGATCATCCGCGACGCATAAGGCAGGTTTTCCTTTCGCCACGACACACCCATCGTCGTGCCGCGCAGATAGACCCGCTGATGCGCTTCGAACGGCATCAGGATAGTTTGCGACAGCATCGTGTTACGACCGATATTGCGCTCGGTGATGAAGATGCGGTTGCGCCAGAAAGCCGCCAGTCCGACATATTTCGAAAATTGCAGGATTTCCCGTTCGGCGTCGCGAATGCGCTCCACCGAGCGAACGCGGATCAACCCGTCCTCCTCGTAAAGCCTGCTGTAGGAACAGACCACCAGCCCCGGCCACGACGGCGACAGATGATACGTCTGGTAATATCCGACATGCCGGCGCAACGCCGCGATATCACCCGGAAATCCCTGGAAAACATCGACGACGCCCTCCGCTCCCCCGAGTGACGGCCTGCGAAGCTTCTGCCCGAAGGAACGCTCCGGCAGCTGGAAATCGGCCGGCGTCAGGCCGAAGAACGCAGCGATCCGCGCCAGATTATGGGCAGACGGCTTTGCCTCGCCATTGATGTAGCGATTGAATTGCTGACGGTTGATCCCGATCTCCCGGCACACCTGGGAGATCGAGCGCTGCGTCGCACAGGCGGTCCGGAGGTTTTCGACAAGGGCATCCATTTTCGATTCCATACGCGATTTGAGCACAGGATACATAGCGTAAACCAGCGTAAAAACGCGTCAGATAGCGAAATTGCGCGCCGCATTTGCCGCGATACGGTCAGCCCCGGATTTGAAACAAAAAGGGGAACCGACCATGTCCGAATTCACCAGAAACACCAACGGCCTCATCCTGCCTGCGGGCGTCAACCGCCGCGGTTTCCTCGGCGGCACGGCAGCCCTTGGCGGCCTTGCTGCCTTCGGCGGCAGCCTTCTTCCCCAGTCCGCGCGGGCGCAGGAAGCCAAGCGCGGCGGCCATCTCAAGCTTGGCCTCAAGGGCGGTGCGACGAGCGACGTGCTCGACCCCGCAAGCTACAGCGCCTCGGTTCTCTTCGTGGTCGGCCGCCTCTGGGGCGACACCCTCGTCGAGTCGGATCCGAAGACCGGCGCTCCGCTGCCAGCACTCGCCACCTCGTGGGAGCCTTCCGCCGACGCCTCCGTCTGGACCTTCAAGATCCGCAGCGACGTCGCCTTCCATGACGGCAGCAAGATGACTGTCTCCGACATCGTCGCCACGCTGAAGCGTCACTCGGATGCAAACTCCAAGTCCGGCGCGCTCGGCCTGCTCTCCTCCATCACCGCGATCGAGGAAAAGGCCGGCGATCTCGTCCTGACGCTCAAGGAAGGCAATGCTGACCTGCCGCTGATGCTGACCGACTACCATCTGATCATTCAGCCCAAGGGCGGCGTCGAGAACCCGGCAGCCGCCATCGGCACCGGCCCCTATGTGCTGAAGAGTTTCGAGCCAGGCGTCCGCGCAACCTTCGAGAAGAACGCAAGCGACTGGCGCTCCGATCGCGGTTATGTCGAGAGCGTCGAAATCATCGTCATGAACGATGCGACCGCCCGTATCGCCGCCCTGTCCTCGGGTCAGGTCCATTTCATCAACACCGTCGATCCGAAGACCGTGCCGCTACTCAAGCGCGCACCGAAGGTCGAGATCGTGCGCAGTTCGGGCAAGGGCTTCTACAGCTTCCTGATGCATTGCGACACCGCCCCCTTCGACAACAATGACCTGCGTCTTGCCCTGAAATACGCTGTCGACCGTCAGGCAATCCTCGATCAGGTTCTCGGCGGCTTCGGCACGCTCGGCAACGACTATCCGGTGAACGGCAACTACGCTCTGGCGCCTGAAAACATCGAGCAGCGCATGTACGACCCGGACAAGGCGGCCTTCCACTTCAAGAAGTCCGGCCTCGACCGCCCGGTCCTGCTGCGCACGTCCGACGCGGCCTTCCCCGGCGCCGTGGACGCCGCCATCCTGTTCCAGGAAAGCGCCAAGAAGGCAGGCATCGAAATCGAGGTGAAGCGCGAGCCGGAAGACGGCTACTGGACCAACGTCTGGAACGCCCAGCCCTTCTGCGCATCCTACTGGGGCGGCCGCCCGACGCAGGATTCCCGCTACTCCACCTCCTATCTCTCGACGGCGGAATGGAACGACACCCGTTTCAAGCGCGAGGATTTCGACAAGATGCTGCTCGAGGCTCGCTCCGAGCTAGACGACGCCAAGCGCAAGGCACTCTACCACAGCATGGCGCTGATGGTTCGCGACGAAGGCGGCCTCATCCTGCCGGTGTTCAACGACTACATCATGGCGTCTTCGAACACGCTCAAGGGCTTCGTCGATGATATCGGCAATGACATGTCGAACGGCTATATCGGTAGCCGCGTCTGGTTCGACGCCTGAAAACGCAGGATAGGAAGCCCATCATGTCTGGCACACGCCCCTTCCAAGTCATCGAGAACCAGTGGATCGTCCTGAAGGACGGCACACGCCTTGCCGCCCGCATCTGGATGCCGGACGGGGCGGAAGCCGATCCCGTGCCGGCGGTTTTCGAATTCCTGCCCTACCGCAAGCGCGACGGAACCTGCCTGCGCGACGAGTCGACCTATCCGTCCTTCGCGGAGGCCGGCATTGCCGGCGTCCGCGTCGACATCCGCGGCTCCGGTGAATCGGATGGCGTCATCGACGGCGAATACACTCCGCTCGAACTCGCCAACGCCTGCGAACTCATCGCCTGGATCGCCGAACAGCCGTGGTCGAACGGCTCGGTCGGCATGATGGGTATCTCCTGGGGCGGCTTCAACTGCCTGCAGGTGGCGGCGATGCGGCCGCCTGCCCTGAAAGCGGTCATTTCGATCGCGTCCACCACCGATCGCTACAACGACGATATCCACTACAAGGACGGTTGCCATCTCTCGGCCCAGCTTTCCTGGGCAGCAACCATGCAGGGCTACCAGTCTCGCTCCCCGGACCCGGCGCTCGTGGGCGACCGCTGGAAGGAAATGTGGCTCGAACGGCTGGAAAACGAACCCTTCTTCATGGAGGAATGGCTCTCGCACCAGCGCCGTGACGACTTCTGGAAACACGGCTCGATCTGTGAAGACTTTTCCGCTTTCCAGGTGCCCGCGCTGGTGATTGCCGGCTGGGCCGACGGCTATCGCAACACGCCGCTCAAGGCCGCGGAAGGCTTGGGCGAAAAGGCCAAGGCGTTGATCGGCCCCTGGGTCCATAAATATCCGCATTTCGCCTGGCCCAAGCCGCGCGCCGATTTTCTCGGCGAGGCAATCCGCTGGTGGAACCGCTGGCTGCGTGACGAAGCGAACGGCATCGAGGATACGCCGCAAGTGCGAGCCTACATCATGGACGGCATCCGCCCCGCCCCGCGCCGCGACGTCGACCCCGGCCGCTGGATTGCCAAGGCTGCATGGAGCGAGCCGGAATACCAGTCCTTCGCAGTCGACGCCCATGGAGCACTCGTCACCGGCAATCCGGCTGGAGCGAGCGCGGGAGACGTCTTCCTGAAATCGCCGCTCGACACCGGCACGGCCTCAGGCGAATGGTTCACCCTGAAGCCCGATGCGGAAATGGCAATCGACCAACGCAGCGACGATGCCGGTTCCCTCTGCTTCGAGACCGCACCGCTCACGCAGGATGTCGACTACCTCGGCCGCCCCGTCGTCACGCTGGAAGTGGCCTGCGATGCGGACTGGGCGAACCTGATTGCCCGCGTCGTCGATGTCCATCCCGACGGCACCGCCTATCGCGTCTCCTTCGGCGTCCTCAATCTGGCGCATCGCGAAAGCAATGAAAATCCCAAGGCCATGCCGCATGGCAAGAAGGTCAAGGTGACCGTGACGCTCGACGCCTGCGGTTATCGTTTCCGGGCCGGTCACAGGATCCGCGTCGCGCTTTCGACCGCCTATTGGCCGATGGTGCTGCCGGCACCCTTCGATCCGGGGCTGACAGTCGATACGGCCAGCCTGTCGCTCGCCTTGCCCCTTCTCGGCGCCCATGATGAAATCACGGTGAAGGAGCCGGACAATCCGGATCCGCTGCCGAAATACATCAACCACGAACCGGGCGAGACCCAGCGACAGGTGCTGCGCGATCTCTCCGGCAACAGCACCACCTACTATCTGCTGGAGGACACGGGCCTTTCCGAACACCCGGATACCGGTCTCTCCACCCGCCAGATCCGCGAGGAGGCCTGGTCGATCACGCCCGGTGATCCGCTGTCCATGTCGGGAACCTCGACCTGGACATGCGACATGGTTCGTCCCGGCTGGACGGTTCGCTCGGTCGCGACCTCGACCATGACCTGCACTGAGACCGAATGGCTGATCGAGGCGCATGTGACAGCCCATGAAGGCGAGGCTCTTGTCTTCGAGCGACACTTCGAGCGCCGCATCGCACGTGATTTCATGTGATCGACGTGCTTTGATATCTCGCCGCCGGAATGTCGGCGGCGAGTCTGAAGGAGAGTTTCATGAAGGCGATGCTTTACGAGCGTTTTGGCGAATCCCCTGAAGTGATCGACGTTCCCGATCCGTCGCCGCCGAAAGCCGGTGTCGTCCTCAGCATCACCGCGACAGGCCTCTGCCGCAGTGACTGGCACGGCTGGAAGGGACACGATTCCGATATCAACCTGCCGCATGTCCCCGGCCACGAATTCGCCGGATTGGTCGAGGCTGTCGGGCCGGAAGTGAAGCGCTTCAAGGTCGGCGACCGCGTGACCGTGCCCTTCGTCTCCGGTTGCGGCCACTGCTTCGAATGCAAATCGGGCAACAGTCAGGTTTGCGAGGAGCAGTTCCAGCCCGGCTTCACCCATTGGGGCAGCTATGCCGAATTCATGGCGCTGGATTACGCCGACCATAACCTTGTCAAGCTCCCCGACGCAATCGACGATGCGACGGCGGCAAGCCTCGGCTGCCGTTTCGCAACCTCGTTCCGCGCGGTCGTCGATCAGGGACGGCTCAAGGGTGGCGAGTGGCTGGCCGTGCACGGTTGCGGCGGCGTCGGCCTTTCCGCCATCATGATCGGCAAGGCACTCGGCGCCAACGTCGTTGCCGTCGATATCTCCGAAGAAAAACTCACGCTCGCCCGCTCGCTCGGCGCTTCGGTCACGATCAACTCGACGCGCGAGACGGACGTACCCGTTGCTGTGCGCGATGCAACCGGCGGCGGCGTTCACGTCTCCATCGATGCGCTGGGGTACCCCTCCACCTGCTGCAATTCGATCGTCAACCTGCGCCGGCGCGGTCGCCATGTACAGGTCGGCCTGATGCTCGCCGATCACGCGACACCGCCGCTGCCGATGGACCGGGTCATCGCCCATGAACTGGAGATATACGGCAGTCACGGGATGCAATCCTGGCGCTATGACGCCATGCTCGCAATGATCGAAGCCGGCACATTGCAGCCCCAGAAACTGATTGGCAGGCACATATCGCTGACGGAAGCGGTCCCGGCCCTGATGGCCATGGACAGCTTTGCCGAAAACGGCATCACCATCATCGACCGGTTCGAGTGAAAAACACTGCAGCAGCAGGGCACCTCGCTCGCTGCTGCACTTTCAATCCGATTAAAATTAACAGATTATTTTTAGTTATTTAGCATAAACGTGAATGCTCGCATCTCGCCTATTCCGGAGCTTTTACCTCATGTCCATGCTTTCCCTCGGCCTCGGTTCTGATGCCTCCCGCATCGTCGAGGCATTAAACCGTTCGCTCGCCATCATCGAGTTCGATCTGGAAGGTAACATCCTCGACGCCAACGACAATTTCTGTCGCGTGATGGGCTATCGTAAGAGCGAGATCGTTGGCAGGCACCATCGCATCTTCATCGATCCGGCAGAAGCGAACTCACCTGCCTACCGCGAATTCTGGCGCAATCTTGCAGCCGGCAAGTACGATCAGCAGCAGTACAAGCGCATCGGCAAGGGCGGCCGGACGGTCTGGATCGAGGCGACCTACAATCCGGTCTTTCGCGGCAGCAGGCCTTACAAGGTGGTGAAGACAGCAACCGACATCACCGCGGCGAAGCTTCAAGCCCTGGACAGCACCGGCAAGATCTCGGCGCTCTCCCGCTCGCAGGCGATCATCGAATTTACGCCGAAGGGCGAAATCATCACTGCCAACGAGAACTTTCTCGACCTGATGGGCTATAGCCTGCAGGAGATCAAGGGCCACCATCATTCCCTGTTTTGCGAACAAGAATACGCCAAATCCACCGGCTACAGCGCCTTCTGGAACAGCCTTGCCTCCGGCGAGTTTCATTCCGACCAGTTTACCCGCGTGACGAAGAGCGGCAAAAGGGTTCACATTCAGGCAACCTACAACCCGATCCTCGACGAGACCGGCAAGGTCTGGAAGGTCGTAAAATTCGCCAACGACGTCACCGGCCGCGTCCGGGCCATGGACGAACTTGCAGCAGGCCTCCACCGGCTGGCCGACTGCAACATCCGTATCACGATGGACCACCCCTTCTCATCCGAATTCGAGCCCCTGCGCCACGACTTCAACACCTCTATCGCCAAGTTTCAGGAAACGCTGGTCGAGGTTCTCGCAGAAACGGCGCAGCTCAAGTCCAACAGCGCCGAAATGCGCGAAGGATCCGAGCATCTGGCCAGCCGCTCCGAGCAGCAGGCGTCCTCACTCGAGGAAACTTCGGCAGCACTCGAGCAGATCACCGCCACCATCCGCGAATCCACCAACCGCACGAACGACACGCGATCTCTGGTCCGTGACGCTCACAAGGCGGCAACAGCTTCGGTGGAAGTCGTCAAATCGACGGTCGCAGCCATGGGACGCATCGAGAGCGCCTCAAAGGAGATCGCCAATATCATCGACGTCATCGACGAGATTGCCTTCCAGACGAACCTCTTGGCCCTCAACGCCGGCGTCGAAGCCGCGCGCGCAGGCGAAAGCGGCAAGGGCTTTGCCGTCGTGGCACAGGAAGTGCGCGAACTTGCACAGCGTTCGGCCAAGGCCGCGCAGGAGATCGCCCAGCTCATCACCCACTCCTCGGACGAGGTGAAGGAAGGCGTCAGGCTGGTGGCGGACACCGGCGACGCGCTGAACCGCATCGAGACCTTCGTCCACTCGATCGACCTCAACGTGGAAGCGATCGCAACCGCCGCCATCGAACAGTCGCACCGGCTGTCGGAAATCAGCACGGCGGTCAACGCCCTCGACCAGGTAACCCAGCAGAACACCTCCATGGTTGGCAGCATGAAGGGCATCAGCCTGGCGCTGGCGGAAGGAGCCGAAAAGCTCGTCGTACTGGTCAACCGCTTCAAGCTGAACCGGCGGAAAACCATTCGCGAGCCGGGTGTGACCGCGCCAGCGGCAGCACCGGTGCACCGGGCCGCCTGATCAGGGTCAGGAAAACATCCGCGTCTCGTTCTGCCTGCTTCCGGCGCTGAGTTCCCGAAGCAGGCGCAACGCCTTCTCGGCATCGGTAGCCGGCACGAAGATATGGTCGTGATAAAAAGCCGCGACGACGTTCGCGGCTATTCCGTTTCGTGCGAGTTCACCTGAAACGGCAGCGGTCAACCCCACGGCTTCCAGCGAGGAATGCACATCGAGCGTGATCTGCCTCAACGGCGTCCCGCCAGCCAGTCCGTGCTCCCTCGCTTTGTCCTCGGAGAGGATCAGCGTCAGCCCTTCCGTCTCCCGAAAGGTTCCCACCGGATCCAGTGCAGCGAGGTCCAGAGCGTGTCCCGCTGGTACATGCACGAACACGAAGAGACCGGGAGCCAGTTGAGGCTCCATCTCCGCCAGAAGTTGCACCGGGTCAATGATACCGTTACTCATCCCCAAGCCCCCGCATTTTCAGGGCATTTCGGCCCGACGCAACCATGAAATGGCTTGCAATACCGGCCGCTTTGCCGCATTCCCGGCCCGGCGCGCTCGATGCGCTGTATTTCAGGACGCCTCGCATGAACTCCCTCCCATTGACGCAGACAAAATCCCGCCCCCTCGACGGCCGCGACTACAAGACGCTTGGCCTCTCCGCACTCGGTGGCGCTCTCGAATTTTATGATTTCATCATCTTCGTCTTCTTTGCAACGGTGATCGGCAAGCTGTTCTTTCCCGAGGGCATGCCGGACTGGCTGATTCTGATCCAGACCTTCGGCATCTTCGCCGCCGGTTATCTGGTTCGCCCGCTGGGTGGCATCATTCTCGCGCATTTCGGCGACCGCTTCGGCCGCAAGAAGGTTTTCGCCTTCTCCATCCTGCTGATGGCGCTCTCGACGCTCGGCATGGCGCTCATGCCAACCTACCAGACGATCGGCGTCGCTGCGCCCGTCCTGCTCATCGTTTTGCGCATGTTGCAGGGTGCAGCGATCGGCGGCGAGGTTCCCGGAGCATGGACCTTCGTGGCCGAGCATGTACCCGCCCGCCGCACCGGCCTTGCCTGCGGTATCCTCACGTCAGGCCTATCGCTCGGCATCCTTCTGGGATCGATGATCGCCACGCTGGTCAACACCATCTTCGTGCCCGAGGAAGTGGCCTCCTACGCCTGGCGCATCCCCTTCTTGCTCGGTGGCATCTTCGGCCTCATCGCCGTCTATCTGCGCCGCTGGCTGGAAGAAACGCCTGTTTTCGCCGAAATGAAGCGCAGCAACGCGCTGTCGGCCAGCCTGCCGCTCAAGGCTGTACTCCGCGACCATCCGCGCGCGGTCATCATCTCCGTCCTGCTGACCTGGGTTCTTTCCGCGGCAATCGTCGTCACCACGCTGATGACGGCAACCTTCCTGCAGAAACTCTACGGCTACACCGCCCGCGAGTCGCTTGCCGCGACCTCCTTCGGAACGCTTTTCCTGATGGTCGGCGTGGTCGCCGCAGGCGCCCTGATCGACCGCATCGGCAGCGGCAAGTTCTTCACCTTCGGCAGTATCTTCTTCGCCGTCGCGACCTTTGCCTTCTACACCTATGCGGCAACGTCGCTCGAAATCCTCTTCGCGCTCTACGCCGTAATGGGCCTCTCGGTCGGAATGGTCGGTGCGGTTCCCTATGTGATGGTGCGCGCCTTCCCGGCTCCGGTCCGCTTTTCCGGCCTGTCGTTCTCCTACAACATTTCTTACGCCGTCTTCGGCGGGCTGACGCCGATCGCGGTCACCACCATGCTCGCCGTCAACCCCATGGCCCATGCATGGTATCTGCTGTTCGTTGCGGCGCTTGCCTTCGCCATCGGCATCTATCTGCTCATCCATGGCGACAAGGTCGAGGCTCACGGCGCGGAACAGGAGACCCCGGCCCGCGCCGCAGCCTGATATCAGATCGTTCCCGCCAGCCGGGATACGGCAAGACAAAGGGCGTCGAAGCCATCTTCGGCGCCCTTGCTCATATGGCGGGCGCGCAGCCAAGCATGCACCATCTGCGGTTCCTCGCGAAACCACACATTGACACCGTCCTCGACCAGACGCGCCGCGTAAAGACGGGCATCATCCCTGAGCGGATCGAAATGCGCCGCCGCAACATAGGTTCGCGGCAGCCCCGCAAAGTCGTCGGAGAGCAGCGGAAAGGCCACCACGTCGTCTTCCGGAGCCTTGAGAACCTCGCGATAATAGCGGACATCGGCCGTCGAAAGACCCGGAGCCTCACTCATTTCGACATAGGAGCCGGTAATGAGGTCGCCGCCGAGCCCCGGATAGATCAGCGCCTGCCCAAGGATCTGCTCCGTCCGGCCCTCGTCCCTCGCCCTGAGGGTGAGGCCTGCGACGAGATTGCCGCCGGCGCTGTCGCCGATCAGCACCAGCCTGTCGCCATCAGCGATCAGTGCATCGAGCACCGCCTGACAATCCTCATGCTGCGCCGGCCAGACATGTTCCGGCGCCAGCCGATAGTCGATCGCGGTGAGTTCCGCCCCGACACGATCCGCAATCTCTGCGCAGATGGCGTCATGGCTTTCGAGCGAGCCGACGACGAAACCGCCGCCATGGATATAGACCAGCCTCGCAGCGGTCCTCACCTGAGCCGGTCGATAGAGACGCACCGGCACGCCGGCCACCTCTCCGTCGAGCTTCACAAGCCCCTCCGGCAGCGCGGGGGAGAACTGGGCGCAAAGGGCGTTGTACCAGATGCGCTGCTGGGCAATCGGGGCATCGACAGCATCTGGCGGATAGAAGCTGTCGCATTTTTCGAGAAAGGCGAGAATGCCCGGTTCCGTAGGCATGGGTTTCATCGGTCCGTCTCCCTTGGCAAGATGCGGTGGATCGCATGACATTTTTCATGGTCATGCCCACCCCACCGGATCATCATCCGCACCATACGAGTCGTTGTGACTCCGATCCGGCAGAAATGCTCTTCCATTTGCGTCCTTGAGAGTTCCAGACATGGCTTTTTCCATCGACATCCTCGACACCATCACCGATCCCGGCAAAGCCGGCCGCCCGAACGAGGACAGGTTCGGTTTCAACCCCGATGCCGCCTTCGTTCTGGATGGCGCGACCGGGCTCGGCGACCGGCAGTTCATGGAGGGGCATGGCAGCGATGCGGCATGGATGGCGGAATTCGCGGCAACCCGGCTCGGCGAAAGACTTGACGGTGTCGCTGACGTTGCGGAAACCGTCCGGGTAATTTCATCCGAGGCGCGCGACACCTTTCATGCCATCGCCGGCGAGCAGCCGCGTTATGCATGGCCGAGCAGCAGCCTGACCGGCCTGCACCGTACACCCTCGGGTTTCGAATATTTCGGACTGGGCGACAGCTGCCTCTACCTGCTCCATGACGACGGCCACGGCGATTTCGTGATCCCTATCCCCGGCGCCTATGAATGGGAACAGCTTGCAGCGCAAAAGCATATCGAGCGAACCGGTGGCATCGGTGCTTCCGGCAGCGCCGTCGGCGACCCCACGACGCTGGAGGACCTGCGCAAGGGCCGCTCGCGGCACAACACGACCGAAAGCAATGTATGGACCTTCGGCATGGTGCCGGAAGCGGCAGATCATCTCTACCGGCAACCGATCGAGATCACCGGAGGCGCAACGGCTATCCTCTGCTCGGACGGCCTCGCCGATCTCGTTGCCCTCTACAAGATCTACGATCCCGCCGGTCTGGTGCGGCGCGCCGAAACCGAGGGGCTGTTGCCACTGGTCGAGGAATTGCGCCGCTTCGAGCGGGAGATCGATCCCGATGGATTGAGATTTCCCCGCTTCAAGCAGAGCGACGACACCACAGCCATTCTCTTGCGCTTGAAGGCGTGACGCCCAATCTGGAAAATGATTCCCGTTCAGGGCGATAGCGCGAGAAGCGGAATCTTTTTCGCAAGACTTCCGGGCGACACAGAAATAGCCACCCCTCATCCGCCGGCCGGCACCTTCTCCCCGCAAACGGGGAGAAGAAAAATCATTCTGTTTCGAACGCCACTCGTCAGGCGGCTTCGGTTTCCACCGCCTTCGGCACGTAGTTCAAGACCGGCCCGAGCCAGCGCTCGACCTCCCTGACTTCCATGCCCTTGCGCGCGGCATAATCCTCGACCTGATCGCGCTCGACCTTGGCAACGCCGAAGTAATAGCTCTCGGGATGACCGATATAGATGCCGGATACGGAGGAACCGGGCCACATGGCGTAGCTCTCGGTCAACTCAACGCCCGTCGCCTTTTCCGCATCCAGCAGCCGGAACAGTGTCGTCTTCTCGGTGTGGTCGGGCTGGGCCGGATAACCCGGCGCCGGACGGATGCCGCCATAGGCCTCGCCGACGAGTTCGTCGCTGCTGAAGCTCTCATCCGGCGCATAGCCCCAGAACTCCCGGCGAACCCGCTCGTGCATCCGCTCGGCAAAAGCCTCGGCGAAACGGTCCGCCAGCGCCTTGACCAGAATGGACGAGTAGTCATCATTCGCCCGCTCGAACCGCTCGGCAATGGCGATTTCCTCGAAACCGGCCGTCACCACGAAGCCACCGACATAATCGGCAACGCCGCTACCCTCAGGCGCGACGAAATCCGAGAGCGCCACGTTCGGCCGCCCGTCGCGCTTCGACAATTGCTGGCGCAGCGTGAAGAAGGTCGCAAGCTCCTCCGACCGGGCCTCGTCGGTGAACAGGCGGATATCGTCTCCGACCACATTCGCGGGCCAGAAGCCGATGACGGCCCGCGGGCGGAACCACTTCTCGTCGATGATCTTCTTCAGCATCGACTGGGCGTCGGAGAAAAGCTGGCGCGCGGCCTCGCCCTGCTTCTCGTCTTCGAGAATGGCCGGATAGCGGCCCTTCATCTCCCATGTCTGGAAGAAGGGCGTCCAATCGATGTAGCCGGCAAGTTCTGCGAGGTCGTAGTCCTCGAAGACCTTCGTACCGAGGAAGGAAGGCTTCTTCGGCTTGTAGGCGGACCAGTCGAGCTTCACCGCATTTTCGCGGGCACGCGCCAGCGGCAGGCGCTGCTTCTCGGCTTCGGCCCGCGCATGGGCGTCGGCGACCTTGGCATATTCGGCGCGCAGGCCATCGATGGTGGACGAACGGTTGTCCGGCGACAAGAGCGACGACACGACACCGACCGCACGGCTGGCGTCCGTCACATAGACGGCCTGCCCCGCCTGGTACTGCGGATGGATCTTCACCGCGGTATGCACCCGGCTGGTGGTCGCGCCACCTATCAGCAGCGGAATGTCGAAGCCCTGCCGCTGCATCTCGCCGGCAACATGCACCATCTCGTCGAGCGACGGCGTAATGAGGCCGGAAAGCCCGATGATGTCGACCTTCTCCTTGACTGCAGTCTCGAGAATTTTCGTCGCCGGCACCATCACGCCAAGGTCGATGATATCGTAATTGTTGCAGGCGAGAACGACGCCGACGATGTTCTTGCCGATGTCGTGCACGTCGCCCTTGACCGTCGCCATCAGCACCTTGCCGGCCGATTGCCTTTCGCTGCCGCCGCCATTGGCCGCCTTTTCCGCTTCCATGTAGGGGAGCAACACGGCGACCGCCTGCTTCATCACACGGGCGGATTTGACCACCTGCGGCAGGAACATCTTGCCTGCGCCGAAAAGATCGCCAACCACGTTCATGCCGGCCATCAGCGGCCCCTCGATGACGTGTAGCGGCCGCTCGGCCTTCTGCCGCGCTTCTTCCGTATCGGCGTCGATGAACTCGGTGATGCCGTTGACCAGAGCATGCGAAAGCCGCTTCTCGACCGGCCATTCGCGCCAGGCGAGATCCTGCCCCCTTGCCTGCTTCTCGCCGGTGTCGCGGTAACGGTCGGCGATCTCCAGCAGCCGCTCGGTGGCGTCCGCGCGGCGGTTCAGCACCACATCCTCGCAGGCCTCGCGCAATTCGGGATCGATGCTCTCGTAGACGGCAAGCTGACCGGCATTGACGATGCCCATGTCCATGCCGACCTGAATGGCATGGTAGAGGAACACGGCATGCATCGCCTCGCGCACCGGCTCGTTGCCACGGAACGAGAAGGAAAGGTTCGAGACGCCACCGGAAATATGCACCAGCGGCATCTTTTCGCGGATCGTCCGCGTCGCCTCGATGAAGTCGACGCCGTAATTGTTGTGCTCCTCGATGCCGGTCGCAACGGCAAAGATGTTCGGGTCGAAGATGATGTCTTCCGGCGCGAAACCGACCTCTTCGGTCAGGATACGGTAGGCCCGTTGGCAAATCTCCACCTTGCGGGCATAGGTGTCCGCCTGCCCCTGCTCGTCGAAGGCCATGACGACGACGGCTGCGCCATAATTGCGGATCAGCCGGGCATGCTCGACGAAGGACTGTTCGCCCTCCTTGAGGGAGATGGAATTCACCACCGCCTTGCCCTGCACGCATTTGAGGCCGGCCTCGATGATCGGGAACTTTGACGAGTCGATCATCACCGGCACGCGCGCGATGTCGGGTTCAGCGGCGATCAGGTTCAGGAACTCGACCATCGCCTTCTCGGAATCGATCAGGCCCTCGTCCATATTGATGTCGATGATCTGGGCGCCGTTCTCCACCTGATCGCGAGCGACGACCAGCGCAGACGTGTAATCGCCAGCCGTAATCAGTTTGCGGAACTTGGCCGAGCCGGTGACGTTGGTGCGTTCGCCGACGTTGACGAAGGGTATCTCCTTGGTCAGCACGAAGGGCTCGAGGCCGGAAAGCGACATGAACGGCCGGTGCTCGGCCGGCTTGCGCGGCGCCTTGCCGGCAACGGCCTCGGCGATCGCGCGGATATGCTCAGGCGTCGAACCGCAGCAGCCGCCGACGACATTGACAAGGCCTTCTTCCGCAAAGCCGGTAATCTGCCGCGCCATATCATCAGGCGTCTCGTCATAACGGCCGAACTCGTTCGGCAGGCCGGCATTCGGATAGGCGCAGATGAAGGTGTCGGCGATGCCCGAAAGTTCCTGCAGATGCGGACGCATGGCGTCAGCACCCAGCGCACAGTTGAGGCCGATGGTGAAAGGATTGGCGTGGCGCACCGAATACCAGAAGGCCGACGGCGTCTGGCCCGAAAGGGTGCGACCGGAAAGGTCGGTGATCGTGCCGGAGATCATCACCGGCAGGCGAATGCCCTTGGCAGCGAAACGCTCCTCGCAGGCGAAGATCGCAGCCTTGGCGTTCAGCGTGTCGAAGATCGTTTCGATCAGGATGATATCGGCATTGCCGTCGATCAGTCCGTCGATCTGTTCACCATAGGCAAGGCGCAGGTCGTCAAAAGATACCGCGCGATAACCGGGATTGTTGACGTCGGGCGAAATGGAGGCCGTGCGGTTGGTCGGACCGATGGCGCCGGCCACAAAGCGGCGACGTCCATCCTCGCGCTCGGCGCGGCTTGCAGCCCGGCGAGCAACCAAAGCCCCTTCCCGGTTCAGGTCATAGACCGCCTGCTCCATCTGGTAGTCGGCCTGTGCGATGCGGGTCGAGGAAAACGTGTTGGTTTCCAGGATATCCGCACCCGCCATGGCATAGCGGAAGTGGATCTCCTCGATCGCATCCGGCTGGCTCAGCGTCAGAAGGTCGTTATTGCCCTGCTGGTGACAGGCGCAGCCGATGAAACGGGAGCCGCGAAAGGCGTCCTCGTCAAAGCCCAGCCCCTGGATCTGCGTGCCCATGGCGCCGTCGAGGACAAGGATCCGCTCGCGCGCGGCAGCAGCCAGCGCCTGCATGATCTCCGTGCCGTTCCGTTCCCCAGCATCTCCGTCAAACAGCTTGTCGAACATCTGGCCAGCCTTCCTTGCAAATGACAATAAATCGAAATCACATAAAGATATCTTTATGTCAACATGCGTTTGTTCGTTTCAATTGCGACACGCAAAACAAGGGAATGCTGCAACCGCGACGCCGGTTGCGCGGTGACAATCCTCCGGTTTCGCGATAAGAGGTTTCAAACGATTAGAATTCGGGAGGATCGCTATGCTGGAAACAACCGCCCCCAACGCTCTCGCCACTCGATGGAGCGATCGTTCCTATCATCGCAAATGGCTGCTGGATCAGGCGGACGGCCTCTTTTCCTTCTTCCAGCGGGAAGCCATCAACCCGAAGGGCGGCTTCTTCGACCTGACGCGGGATGGAAAACCGCTCAACACCGAGAATCCTGTCCGCGGCATCCACATGGCCGCGCGTATGGTTCATTGTTACGCGATTGGTGACCTGCTGGGCCGGCCGGGGGCCGCCGACGTGGTTGACCACGGCATGAAATTTCTCTGGGAGCGCCATCGCGACACCGAGCACGGCGGTTATTTCTGGCAGGTGGACGACAATGGCGCGGCCGATGCCGGCAAGCAGGGCTATGGCCACGCCTTCGTGCTTCTGGCTGCCTCCTCCGCCAAGGTCGTGGGCCATCCGCTGGCTGACGCGATGCTTGCCGACATCACAGAAGTTCTCGAAACCCGCTTCTGGGAGGAGCGCTTCGGCGCCATCGCCGAGGAGTTTTCCCGCGACTGGCAGACTGTTCCCGGCTATCGCGGCCAGAACTCCAACATGCACCTCACGGAAGCCCTGATGGCAGCTTTCGAGGCAACCGGTGACAGCGGCTATCTCGCCAAGGCCGAGAGCATCGCGGATCTGCTGATCCGCCGCCGCGCCGCCGAACAGGGTTATCGCGTCCCGGAACATTTCGACGAGGTCTGGACACTCGACCGCATCTATTACCATGAGAACGAGATGTTCCGCCCCTCCGGCACCACGCCGGGACATTGGCTGGAATGGGCCCACCTGATCCTTCAGCTCTGGGTGCTTGGCGGCAAGCGTCACGACTGGATGCCCGACGCCGCCCGCGGCCTGTTTTTCCAGTCCATGTCGCTCGGCTGGGACAAGGAGAAGGGCGGCTTCTTCTATACGCTCGACTGGGAAAACATCCCGGACAAACGCTTCAAGCTGTGGTGGCCGCTATGCGAGGGCGCGGGCGCCGCCCACTTCCTCAACCAGTTGAGCCCGAGTGATTTCCACGAGGAAAGCTACCGCAAGATCTGGAGCTTCATCGCCAACCACAGCCTCGACCCCGACTTCGGCGGCTGGCACGAGGAACTGACGGAAGACCTCCGCCCGGCGAATACCCTCTTCCCCGGCAAGGGCGACATCTATCACGCCCTGCAGGCCTGCCTCATTCCCCTCTTTCCGGCAACGGGCAGTCTGACCAAGGTCATCCGGGAAACCGGCGGCGCGATCTGACTCCGCCCTTACTCCACGCGCGCTTCGACCAGCGCCCCCTCGCTGATCGTATCGCTGGGATGCAGGATGACGGCGTCGCCCTGCTCCAGACCCGCCGCGAGTTCGGCGGTCTCATCGTTCATGTGGCCGATCTCGACCTTGATCTGGCGCGCGCGCCCGTCGCGAATGGCAAAGACCGCCCACTCGCGTCCGTTACGGAACAGAGCGCTGATCGGCACCTGCAGCACGTCTTCGCCCTGCCACAGTGTCAGGCGGGCGTAGATGCGAAATCCATGCCCGAGGCGCGGGTCCTTGTCCTCCAGGTCGAGGATCAGATTGACCCGCTGCTCCTCGATGCCGAGCGCGGAAACCTTGGTGAAGCCTGCCGGCTCGATCCGCCGCACCCTCGCGGCAAGCGCATGTTCGCCGCCCCAGTCGATGATCTCGGCCTGGGCGCCGGGAACGACCCGCACCGCATCCGATGACAGGAGGTCGACGACGATCTCGAGATTGCCGGGATCACCGATCTCGGCAATCTTGGTGCCTGCCGCAACCGGCTGTTCGCTCTTGGCCATGACGCCCAGCACCACCCCGTTCACTGGCGCCGTGACGTAGACACAGCAATTGCGCTCGCGCGGCGCATCGGATGACTGCGGCTGGATGAGGCGCGCCTCGGCGCTGGCAAGCTCCGCCTTGCGCAGCTCGATAGCCGCCTTGGCCGAGCCAAGCTGCGCCTCCAGCACCTCGACCTCGGTCGTAGCTTTCTGCAATGCGCTTTCCGCGAGGAATTCGGTCTTGGCGAGCCGAAGCGCCCGGGCGAGATTATCGCGTGCGAATTGCAGATCGGACTGGAACCGCTTGTATTCGATCTCCGCCATGGAGACGGCAGCGCGGGACGCCTCGCGTGCGGCCAGGAGCTCAGCCTGGTTGCGGCTATCGATCAGCGGCGGATCGAGCGGATGGATGGCCGCTACCACCGTGACATCAGCGGTCACCTTGTCGCCCTCCTCCAGCACCGTGCGCGCCAGATGCCCGGCGATCGGCGCCGAAACGGTATAGACGTCGCGGACCCGCGTGACACCCTCCTGCGACACGCTGACCTTCATCGCGCCGCGCGTAACCGCGCCCGCATCGACGGCCTGCGGTTTTTCCCGCAAGGCATAGGCGAAGCCGGCGACGATCCCGGCAACGACCAGCGTCCAGACGAACCGCTTTATCCATTTTCCCTGCATGGAGCCTTACTCCCTAGCTTTCAGTACGCCCACGAGATCCAGCGCATCGATACGCCGGCGCACGATCAGCGCCGACACCAGCGATGCACCGAGGACCACAAGGCTCGCGATTGCAAATGTCGATGAATTGATGACGAAGGGAATGCGGAAGAGATCGCTGGAAATCCCCTCCACCACCAGCTTCGAGAAAAGATAGCCGAGCAGCCATCCGAGGGGCTGGGCAGCGAGAACGACCACGGCAAGCTCGGTCAGAAGCACACCAGACACTTCCGCCGGCGTAAAGCCGAGCACCCGCAGGCTCGCAAGCTCACGCGCTCGCTCGGAAAGCTGGATCCGCGCCGAATTATAGACCAGCCCGAAAGCGACGATGACGGCGAGCGTCGTATAGACGACCTGCATCGTCGATATGTTCTGCTCGACCGTTGCCCGGAAGCGGTCGCGCGACAGTCCGATCAGCATGGCAAAGGCAATGGCCGGCGTCTGCTTGAGTTCCGCATAGAGCGCCTCCTTCTGCGCCATGTCGAGGGATACCCGCACGCCGGTAATCCGCCGCCCGTCGCCGATCAGCCGGTCGAGCGCGTCGATGCGCATGTAGGCGTCCGTGCCGACAAGGCTCTGCGCGATACCGGTTACCGGCACCATAATGCGCCGGTGGTCCTTCTCGACCAGTTCCACCTCCACCATATCGCCAACCCGCGCGCCGAGCATGTCGGCCACCCGACCTATCAAAAGAAGGCCATGGGCCGGGGGCGAAATCGGCTGCATGTTCGCATCCATGATCCGACCGAGGTCGGCATCCTCTCCGATGCCGAAAATCGTCAGGTCCTTCTCCCGCGAGCCATTGCGCAGCTTAACGGCAAGCGCCCGGAAAGGCTCGGCCCGCATCACGCCGGGCAGATGCCGAACGGCGTCGAGTGCGGCCACCGACCGGTCCTGATCGAAGAACAGGCTGGCATCCTGCCGTTCCATGCGGAAAAATATCTCGTTGACCATGTACTCAACGGAATCGGAAGAAAACATCGAGACCACCAGCAGGGCCACGGAAAAGGCGCTGCCGAGCGAGGTGAGAAACGCCCTGAAAGGCGTGCGGACGATCTGTCTGAAGGCCATGATCGTCAGCTGAGAGACGAGCGGCACACCGCGCGGACGCCTTGAAAACAGCGAACGAAACCGAAGCGGCGCAGGCGGCTGCATGGCAACGGCGGCCGGCAGCGTGATCACCGACCAGATCGCCCGGATGGCGCCGGCAAAAGCCGCTACAATGCAAACACTGCCCGAGATGAGATAGAGGTCGGGGCTCTCCCGGAAAATCAGGAAGGGAAAGGAAAAGAAGCGGGCATAGAGCTGGGTCAACCCACGTCCCGTCCAGTTGCCGGCGGCAAAGCCGATCGTCACGCCGATCAGCGCGATCACGATCGTAAGCTTTAGATAGTGCCAGGCGACCTCGGTCTCGCGGTAGCCGAGCGCTTTCAAGAGCCCGATCTGTTCCCGCTCCAGAGCGATCAGCCGCGTCAGGATCATGTTGACGAGGAAGACCGAGACGAACAGAAAGATCGGCGGGATGATCGCCGCCATCGCCCGAAGCTGGTCGAGTTCGTTTTCGATGAAGGTATGGGAGATCTGATCCTTGCGCGGAAAGGCTCCACGCCCGCCGTATCGGTCTAGCAGGTCGTCGAGCTTTGCCCGCACGTCTTGGAGGTTGGCGCCGCGCAGAGTCGTCAGCGCTGCATTGTTGAAGGCGTCGTCCATGTCGAAGATGCCCTCGAGCGCATCGCGCGACATGTAGAACACGCCGAAGCGGCGCGGATCGGGCACCATGTCGCCCGGCCCGATCGTATAGATGTATTCCGGCGACAGCACGATGCCCGTTACCGTCAGTTCCTGCTTGCGGCCGTTCATGATTGCGGAAAAGCGGCTTCCTTCCGTCAGGCGATGCGCCTTGGCGAAGCTTTCCAGCACCGCCACCTCCTGCGGCCGTCCGGGTTCCGGCAACCGGCCGCTGCGAATATAGAGCCGGTTGACCGCCGGCTGGCCATGTTCCGGCAGGGATACCGCGACCCCGGTCGCCGGCTCCGCCATACCCTCCATGTCAAGGAGCACGTATTCCACGATCCTGAGTTCGGCGCTGCCGATGCCGTTAATTGCAAGGACCCGGTCCCGCAGGTGCAAGGGCGCGCGGTTCGCCTCCACGAACAGGTTGGCGAAGCGATAACGGTCATAGAAGACGCGCCGCGTCTCTTCCAGTGAGCGATAGGAACCCACGGCAATGATGATGGTCGTCACCCCGCAGGCCATCACCAACGCGACCGCCAACACCTGCGCCCAGAGCCGGATGACATCGCGATAGAGCTTCCGGTTGAGCATGGACATGGCTACCAACTCACCGAGGATGGTTGCAGCCGGACCGCGTTCGTCGCCGCCTCCTCGATCCGCCCGTCGCGGAAGGAGAAGACGCGGTGCGCGATCTGGCGAATGGCGGCATTGTGGGTGATGATCGCCATCGTCGTGTCGAATTCCGCGTTGACACGGCAGAGAACCTCCAGCACCAGAATGCCGGTCTTGGAATCGAGCGCGCCTGTCGGCTCGTCGCAGAACAGCACCTCCGGTCGCTTGACGATGGCGCGGGCGATCGCCACGCGCTGCTGCTCGCCACCCGAAAGCTGCGCAGGGAAATGATCCATGCGCTCCTTGAGACCAACCATCGCAAGGGCCTCTCCCGCATCCATGGGATTGCGGGCGATCTCCGTCACCAGCGCCACGTTTTCGTAGGCCGTGAGACTGGGAATGAGATTGTAGAACTGGAAGACAAAGCCGACATGATCGCGCCGGTATCGCGTCAGCTGCCTTTCCGTGTGCTCGGTGAGTTCGTGGTCGGCAAAGCGCACCCGGCCGGAAGTCGCCCGGTCGAGCCCTCCCATGATATTGAGCAGCGTAGACTTGCCACTGCCGGAAGGCCCGAGCATCACCGCCATCTCGCCGCGCTCCAGCGTCAGGTCGACGCCGCACAAAGCCTGTACCTCGACATCGCCGGTGCGATAGGACTTGGTAACGTCCTTGACCTCGAAAAGCGCTTCGCTCATTTCCCACCATGATTGAACAGGGAAAGGCTATCCGAACAGCAAGGCACAGGCTTTGACCATTGTCAAAGCCGGCGAAAGCTCCAACTCGGCCGCTCCCGCCTAGAAGGTGATCACGTGCCGGATCACCTTGGCCTCGTGCAGCAGGTCGAAGGCCTCGTTGATGCCCTCAAGCGGACCGGTCGATGACAGGAGCCGGTTCACCGGCAGTTTCCCGGCCTGATAAAGCGCAATGAAGCGCGGAATATCCCGCACCGGCACGCAGCTTCCCATATAGCTGCCGCGCACCACCCGCTCATCCGCCACCAGCCCGACTGCAGGAATGGAAAACTGGGCAGTAGGCGGCGCAAGCCCGGCGCTGGCGGTCACCCCTCCCCGCCGTGTGATCTTGTAGGCCGTTTCGAATGCGCGCGCCGAGCCGGCCATTTCCACCGCATGATCGACGCCGCCGCGGGTCGCCTCGCGGACCTTCTCCACGATGTCGGGATCGCCGGCAAGGAAGGTATCGGTCGCCCCGATTTCACGCGCCTTGTCGAGCTTTTCCTGCGCCAGATCGATGGCGACGACGCGTGTCGCGCCCGAGGCCACCGCCCCGAGAACGGCGGCAAGCCCGACGCCACCCAGACCGACGATGGCCACGCTCTGGCCCGGCTGAACCCTACATGTATTGACGATCGCCCCGACGCCGGTGAGCACCGCGCAGCCGAACAGCGCCATTTCCGCCATCGGCAGTTCCGCCTCGACCTTGACCGCCGAATAACGGGAAACGACCGCATATTCCGCAAAGCCGGAAACCCCGAGATGATGGTAGAGCGGCACCTCCTCGCAGGAAAGCCGCGAGCCGCCGCCGAGCAATTCCCCCTTGCCATTCGCCTCGGCGCCGGGAATGCAGAGCGCCGAACGCCCTTCCGCGCAAGGCAGGCAATGCCCGCAGGATGGCAGGAAGGTCGTCACCACCCGGTCGCCGGGCCGGATGTCGTGCACCCCGCTTCCAACCGCCTCCACCGTTCCCGCCGCCTCATGCCCGAGCACCATCGGCGTCGGCCGCGGCCGGTCGCCGTTGATGACCGAAAGATCGGAGTGGCAGAGCCCTGCCGCCCCGATTCGCACCAGCAGTTCCTCCGGCCCCGGCCCCGCAAGTTCCACCGTCTCGATGGAAAGCGGCCGCGACACCGAAAACGGCGGTTTGACCGGCGATTGCCTTAAAATGGCAGCTCTGACCTTCATGAATGCAGTCCTCCTGTTATCTCCCGTCCCAAGACATAACAGGAAAGGCAGGCTTTGCGTCTACCCCGGCTTAAAGGCAGCCTTCCCGCGTGTGCGGGGGAACATACCTCGACGTCTCTTCCTTAAATGGATATTCTACCGTTGCCGGTCCTTCGGCTAGTTTGTCATCCGAAGGTTTTGCAGGGGCGGTGTCTGTCCTAGCGCTCCTGCCGGTATCATTCTCCATTTTGCATACGACACTTCCCGCGCGTGGGGGAAACACCAGGCACGCAGAGAGCCGTTCGGATCGATGCCCGGTTCGTCCTCGCGTATGCGGGGAACACTCTTCCTGGAAGCCAGTGAAATCATTCACGAATTCCCTCGCGCCAAAGTCTACCGATTTTTTGAGCCCGGAAAAGCGGTATTTTCAGGCCATGACGACACCCGGTCACGACCCGGAAAACTCAGCCTCCGACGCCCGGCGCCTCGTGGCCGGTACGAGCGACATATTCGGTATAGCCGCCGTCATAGCGGTGAACGCCCTCGTCGGAGAGTTCCAGTACGCGGTTGGACAGCGCGCCCAGAAAATGCCGGTCGTGGCTGACGAAGAGCATGGTGCCCTCGTAATCGGCAAGCGCCTTGATCAGCATTTCCTTGGTGTCGAGGTCGAGGTGGTTGGTCGGCTCGTCGAGAACCAGCAGGTTCGGCGGGTCGAACAGCATGATCGCCATCACCAGCCGCGCCTTCTCGCCGCCCGAGAGCACGCGGCAGCGCTTTTCGATATCGTCGCCGGAAAAGCCGAAGCAGCCGGCGAGCGCGCGAAGCGAACCCTGCCCCGCCTTGGGGAAATTGTGCTCCAGCGTCTCGAAGATAGTCATGTCGCCATCGAGGATATCCATGGCGTGCTGGGCGAAGTATCCCATCTTGACGCTGGCGCCGAGCGTCACCGTGCCCTCGTCCGGCGCGGAATCGCCCGCGACCAGCTTCAGAAGCGTCGACTTGCCGGCGCCGTTGATGCCCATGATGCACCAGCGCTCCTTGCGGCGGACCATGAAATCCAGCCCCTCATAGATCACCCGGTCGCCGTAGCGCTTGTGGACGTTCTTGAGGTTGACGACATCTTCGCCCGAGCGTGGTGCCGGCTGGAACTCGAACGCCACCGTCTGGCGGCGGCGCGGCGGTTCCACGCGCTCGATCTTGTCGAGCTTCTTCACACGGCTCTGCACCTGCGCGGCATGGCTGGCGCGCGCCTTGAAGCGTTCGATGAACTTGATTTCCTTGGCGAGCATCGCCTGCTGACGCTCGAACTGCGCCTGCTGCTGCTTTTCGTTCTGGGCGCGCTGGCCCTCGTAGAATTCGTAGTCGCCGGAATAGCTGTTGAGCGAACCGCCATCGATCTCGATGATCTTGGTGACGATGCGGTTCATGAACTCGCGGTCGTGCGAGGTCATCAGCAAGGCGCCGTCATAGGTTTTCAGGAACTCCTCGAGCCAGATCAGGCTTTCGATGTCCAGATGGTTCGACGGTTCGTCGAGCAGCATCACGTCCGGCCGCATCAAGAGAATGCGCGCCAGCGCCACGCGCATCTTCCAGCCGCCGGAGAGCGCGCCGACATCGCCGTCCATCATCGACTGGCTGAAGGAAAGCCCGGAAAGAACCTCGCGCGCGCGGCCTTCCAGCGCATAGCCGTCCAGCTCCTCGTAGCGCGCCTGCACCTCTCCGTAGCGCTCGATGATGCTGTCCATCTCGTCCATCCGGTCGGGATCGACCATGGCAGCCTCGAGTTCGCGAAGCTCCGCCGCTACTTCGCTGACCGGCCCCGCGCCATTCATCACCTCGGCGACGGCGCTGTGGCCGGACATTTCGCCGACATCCTGGTTGAAGTAACCGATAGTCACACCCTTATCGACGGAAACCTGACCCTCGTCCGGGATCTCCGATCCGGTAATCATGCGGAAAAGCGTCGTCTTGCCGGCACCGTTCGGGCCGACGAGTCCGATCTTCTCGCCCTTGTTGAGCGCGGCGCTCGCCTCGATGAAGAGAAGGCGGTGGCTGTTCTGCTTGCTGATATTCTCGATGCGGATCATGGAAGGGCGGAACCTGCTGGCTGGGTCGTCTGGCGTTCTGGCGTATGCGTGTTTCGGGCGCCCTTATGCCACGGCTTTTTCCCGATGTCGCAGTTTTTCCGTGGGCCCGCACAAGCCGGCGATTGCTGGCGCGTTCCATCGCGGCTAGAACAGCGCCATGCCCTTCAGGTTCGTCCACACCGCCGACATACATCTCGACTCCCCGCTCAAGTCGTTGTCCCTGCGAAACCGCGATCTCGCCGATCTGATCGGCGACGCCACCCGCAAGGCGCTGGTGCGGATTGTCGATCTCTGCCTTGAGGAAAAGGTCGATGCCCTGCTGATCGCCGGCGACCTCTATGACGGCGACCAGACCTCGATGAAGACGGCCCGCTTCCTCGCCTCGCAGATGGAGCGGCTGCATGAGGCGGGCATCCGTGTCTTCAAGATCCGCGGCAATCACGACGCGCTGTCGAAGATCACCCAGCAGCTCGTGCTGCCGCCTTCGGTCAAGGTTTTCGGCACCTCCGCTGAAACGGTCGAGATTGAGGCCGGCGGTCTGTCGGTCGCGATCCATGGCATGAGCTTCGCCAAGCCCCACGCGCCAGATAGCTTATTACCTAAATATCGACCCGCGCTCGTCGGTGCTGCCAATATCGGGCTGATGCATACCAGCCTTGCCGGCGCCATCGGCCACGATCCCTATGCCCCCTGCACTGTCGCCGACCTGCAAGCCTCCGGCTTCGACTACTGGGCGCTCGGCCATATTCACCAGCGCGCCGTTTATCAGGGGCCGCGCACCATCGTCATGCCCGGCATACCGCAAGGGCGCGACATCAACGAAGGCGGCGAAAAATCTGTCTCGCTGGTGACGATATCGGATGATCGCAGCGTCACCGTCGAGGAGCGCCTGACAGGCATCGCCCAGTTTGAAAGGATCGGCGTCGATGTGACCGGCGCTACCGACTGGCGCGAACTCGTCAACCGGCTGGGCGACGCGCTGGAAATCAGGCGCGCCGACACGCGCTCGGAACACCTCGTCGCCCGCCTCAGCCTTTCCGGCGCGACCGAACTTTCCTGGGCCATCCGCCGCGACCTCGATCTCCTGCTGGCGGAAGCCGAACAGCGCGCCGATCGTATCGGCAAGACCTGGATCGACAAGATCGAGCTTGGCGTCACCCCGCCAACAATCAGAACATCTGCCACCGCCGATCCCGTGGTCGAACTGGGAGACCTGATGCGCAGCGACGTGATGGCCGGCCACGGCTTCCGCGAGGAGGTCCGCGAAATGGTCAAGGAACTGCTCGACGACCTGCCGGCGGAAAGCCGCGGCTTTTCCGGCCACAGCGAGGAAGCGCTGGAAGGCTTTATCGACACCCTGATCCGCGAGGGTGGCGAAGACGTGATCGCCCGCCTGAAGAACAGCGGCGAAGGAGACGAATGATGCGGCTCCGGCGTCTCGACCTCACCCGCTACGGCAAGTTCACCGACTTTTCGCTCGATTTCGGCGCGGCTCCCGAAAACGGTCCGGATTTTCACATCGTCTACGGCCTCAACGAAGCCGGAAAGTCGACCGCCTTCAGTGCCTACCTGGACCTGCTGTTCGGCATTCCGGAGCGCAGCCCCTACAACTTCCTCCATGCCTACAATCTCATGCAGGTCGGCGCCGAGCTTGAAATCGACGGCAAGCCCCATGATCTCGTGCGGCTGAAGCAGCGCAACAATGCACTGACCGACAGCCGTGGTCAGGGCATCAACGAAGCCCTGCTCTCGTCGGCGCTCGGCGGCCTCAGCCGTGACTCCTATCGCACCATGTTTTCGCTCGACGACCGGTCGCTGCGGGATGGCGGTGCTGCCATAGTCGAGAGCAAGGGCGACCTTGGTGAACTGCTGTTTTCCGCCAGCGCCGGCCTTGCCGATGCCAGCCGCACGCTTGCAACGATTGCCGAGGAAGCGCAGCAGATCCACAAGAAGCGGGCGCGCAACACCCGCATTGCCGAATTGAAGCGCAGGCTTGCCGAACTCAAGGAGAAGCGCGAGGAAATCGACACCTTCGCCTCCGCCTTCGCCGGGCTCGTCGCAAGCCGCACCCAGGCGGAAAAGGCTTATGACGAAGCGTTGGCCGAGCTTTCCACCGCTCGCACCCGCCACGACGAACTGGCGGCATTGAAACGGGCGCTGCCGCTTGCCGCCGATCTCGCCCGACTCAACGCAGGGCTGGAACGCTTTGCCGGCCTGCCCCGCCCGCCACAGGAATGGACGGCGATGCTGGCCGACCTGATGCGCGATGAAACCCGCCTGCAAACCCAGATTGCCGGCAGCCGCACCGCCCTGTTGAAGCTCGAGGACGAGGTGAATGAAATCGTCATCGACGAGACCCTGCTGCCACTCGCAGGTCGCATCGCCGGTCTCGATGATCTCAAGGCACGCTTCCGCGGCGCGGAAAACGACCTGCCAAAACGTCGGCTTGCGCTTGGCGAACAGAATGCGCTGGTCGCCACCATCCTGAAGACGCTGGGTCAGGCCGGTCAAGACGAGCCCTCCGCCCTGCTCCTTCCCGCCGCCCTCACCGGCACATTGCGTGACCTGATCGAGACGCGTTCCGGCATCGAGGCCACGCGCAAGACGGCCGAACGGGAACACGAAAATGCGGTACGCGCGGTCGAGGAAGTCGAAGGACGATTGGGCGACGAACGACAGGCCGGCCTCGGCCCGAGCGCTCTTCGCCGCCTCGAAACCCTGCTCGACCGGCTGGAAAAGGGCGACCGGCACCTTCGCCTCGCCGCTGAAGAAAAAGAGGCCCGGCGGCTGGACGGCGAGTTCCACGAACAGTCCGCAGCGCTCGCGCCATGGTCGGGCGCCATCGATGAACTGCGCCGCCTCGTGGTTCCCGACCGCCGCCGCATCGAGGCATGGCGAACCGCATCGGGCGAGATCGAGAAACGCATCGCGCGCCATGCCGACCAGCGTCGCGATCTCGAAACCGAACGACGTGAAGTGGCCGCAAGGATCGCCGCCCTGACCGAGACGGGCCAGCCCATCGATGACGAAAGTTCGCTTGCGGCGCGTCAGGCCCGGGAAAAGGCATGGCAGGCCCACCTTGCAGCCCTGAACGCGGAGACCGCCAGCCATTTCGAGACCACGCTCCGGCGCGACGACGCGCTGACCGAAGCTCGCCTTGAACGCTCGGGCGATCTGGCGGAACTGCGCCAGTTGCAGAAACAGGACCGGCTCATCCGCTCCTCCCTGGAACGCGAAGATGAGCTTTTCCGCACAGCCATCGACGAGCGTGACGCACTGCTGAAAGACCTCAAGGCGTCGCTTCCCGCAGAACTGACGCGAGTCGAGGAAGGCTCGGTGGATCGTCTTCTTTCGATCGCCGAAACATGGCTCGAACGTCGCCGGGAATGCCTGTTCACCGCCGAAGCGTTGCAGGAAGTCACCCTGCGCCGCGACGCCCTGCGCGACGAACATACCGCCGACACACAGGCGCTCACCACAGTCTTGGCCGAAGCTCTGGCCGAGACCGACAGGAAACTGGACCCGAACGCCGACCTGCGCCGGCTGCTCGACATCGCCGGCGATCTCGTCGCGGAAGCGCGTACCGGCACCGTCGAGCGCGGCGGCATGGAGCGACGGCTCACCGAACTGCAGGCCGTGCTGAAACAGCGCCGGCAGGCCATGGACGACGCCATCAAGGCGTCCGAAAGCTGGACCGCAAGGTGGCGCGAGAGCCTTGCACGCACTTGGTTCGCCGAAGAAACGGAAATCGCTCCCGTCCGGGCGATCCTCGATGCCCTCACCGAGCTTCCCGCAGCCCTTCGCGAACGCGACCAACTTGCCCAGCGCATCACCCAGATGGAGCGTGACCGGCAAGCCTTCATCGACGAAATCGCCGAACTTCACGACAGCCTAGGACTTTCCTTCGACGCCAATCGCGTGCTCGAAATGACCGAAGATCTTGGTCATCGACTTTCTGAAACCCGTAATGCCCGCGATCTCAGGACGAACCGCGAGCGGGAATTGCAGGAATTGCGCCACGAGGCGGAGCGGCTTGCCGACGCGCTTGCCCTGCACGAAGCCCGCAGGACCGAACTCACCGGCTTTTTCGACGTCGAGACGCTGACCGATGTCAGCCGCCGTATGGAGGACGCCGCAGAACGGCTGCGGCTGGAGCGCCGCGCCGACGAGATCCGCGAACAGATTGCAAGGGACTTGCGGGCTCCCGATTTCGAAACCGCCGAGAAAGTACTCGCCGGCATCGATGAAACCGGGATCGAACGGGAATTCTCCGAACTCACCGAACGCATCGAAAATCTCGGCGAACGGTCCCGCGTGCTGTTTGCCGAACTGACCCGCGCCCGCGACCGGCTGGACGCCGTCGGCGGCGACGATGCCGTGGCGGCCATCGAGGCGGAACGGGCAACCGTGCTGCTCGAAATCGAGGACCTCGCGCTTCGCCACCTGAAGCTCAGGACCGGCGCGCTCGCCGCCGAAAAGGCCCTGATCCTCTACCGCGAAAAGCATCGTTCCTCAATGATGGCGCGCGCGTCGGAAGCCTTCCGACTGGTGACGAAAGGCGAGTATTCCGGCCTTGCCACACGGCCCGAAAAGGATCGCGAAATCCTGATCGGCGTGGCCAAGGACGGCGCTTCGAAACTCTCCGACGCCATGTCGACCGGCACCCGCTACCAGCTCTATCTGGCGCTGCGTTTCGCCGGTTACGAGGAATTCGCAGCCGTGCGCCCCACCGCCACCATCCCCTTCGTCGCCGACGACATCATGGAAACCTTCGACGAGCCCCGCTCCGAGGAAGTCTTCCGCCTGTTCGGCCAGATGGCCGGTCTGGGACAGGTGATCTACCTCACCCACCACCGCCACCTCTGCGACATCGCCCGCGACGTCGTGCCCGGCGTTCGTATTCACGAGCTTTGAGCGGCACGCCTGAACACTGCGGAAGAAGGAGCAGAAACGGGTGGATCGAAACGACGGGGATAGCCTCAAGGCCGGTCACCCGCGCGCACGAAAAAGGCCCCGGCAAGCCGGAGCCCTGACAGCACTCAGGACGGAAAACCTCAGCCGCCGAAGCCGAAGCCTTCCGGAATGTCCTCCAGCTTGATGCCGAACGGCTCGAGGCTGTTGACGATCCAGGTCTGGTTGTTGCCGATCCGGCGGTTGTAATCAGCCCAACCCGAGACGAAGCCCTTGAACACCTGATCCGAATTATAGTTGACTGCGATGACCGAGGGAGCGGCCAGCACGGGGGTCGGAACCTTGAGCTTGCCAAGCGTCGGCGCCTTCTTGGATACGACGAGCCCGTTGAGCATCGTGCTGACCAAACCGTCGGCCTTGCCCGTGGTGGCGGCAACGATGGCTTCGTCACGAGTCTTGAAACGCAGCACATTCGCCTTCGAAAGATACTGCTGGGTCATCAGGTCCTGGGCGGATCCCATGTCGACGGCGAAGGTGTATTTGGGGTCGTTGAGCTCGGTCCATGTCTTACCGGTCAGTTCATCCTTCGGCGAGACGATCACGAAGCTGTTGTAATAGGTCGGAGAGGAGAACTCGATGGCAAGCGCACGCGCCGGCGTCGCAGTCACGGCAAATGCCATGTCCACCTTGCCGCTCTGCACGTCGAGAATGGCATTGGCCCAGCTCGACTCCACGACTTCGAGCTTCACATCCAGCGTCTTGGCGATATCGTTCGCCATGTCGATGACGAAACCCTTCCATTCGCCGGTACGCGGATCCTTGTTGAAGTAAGGAACTTCATTGAGGATGCCCGGAATGCGCAGAACCCCGCGCTGACGGATTTCATCGATCGTGCCGGCATGCGCGGCACCTATCGCCAGCGACAGGGCCACGGCAGCGACACCGCAGATTTTCTTCAGCAAATTCATAATTGATCTCCATGTTCCCCGAGAGTTCTTGCGCGCCGCCGGCAGCCTTCCCGAAAAGCTGGCCTGACCGGAGACGTTGGAGAAAGCGTATCGGACAATCGGGGCCGGACAATGCTAGAGACACGCGGCAGCTTATCGCATTTTTTGTATGTGGCGGCGCGACAATACGCCGTCAGGAAAGGGGCTCCTCGCCGCGCGGGGGATCCAGAACCGTTCCGACGAGTTCGCGCCGACAGTCGTCGAAGAGCTGCTGGACATTCGGATGTTTTTGCAGGAAGCCCGCGTTACCGAAATAGACACGGACCTCCGGCAAACCGGTGATCGGAACACTCGAAATCGTCAGATCCTCGGGTGCGACACACCACGAGGGGATAATCGAGAAGCCCAGCCCCTCCTCCACGCAGCGTTTGACACTCGAGCTTCCGGACGTTGAAATGACGGGCTGGAAGGAGGCGCCGCCGCGGCCGAGAAAGTCGAGCGCAAGGTTGCGAAGGGTCTGGCCGGGTTCATAGGTGATGAAAGGCCTCCCCTCGGCCCATCGCGCAATGTCGTTGGGCGCCGGCGGCGCTCCCCAACCCTTCGGATAGACGAGGCTCAGCCGGTAGGACCCAAGCAGACGCTGGGGCACGACGGGGTCACCGAAATACCGTTCCGAAATACACACGTCGAGAGAACCGTTCTTGACCAGTTCGGCCAGCACGGTGTCGCGTTCGTAGACGGAAAATTCCATGTCGGGAAACTGTTCGCGAAAACGCTTCAGGATGCCCGTGAAGAGATAGTAGAAAATGGCCTGCGGCATGCCCACACGCAATGAGGAACGCTGGTTTTCGATCAGCTTCGTCAGCCTTTCCAGCATGATATCCAGTTCGGGGTGGAGCAGGTTATAGAGCGCCCGCCCGCGTGGCGTGAGCGCTATGCGCTTTGCCCCCTGCTCGGAATCGATGAGCTTTCCCTTCAGGATCTGTTCCAGCCTGCGAACATGGTTTGCCGCCGACTGGTAGGACAGGTTCAACTCCCGCGCCGCGCCGGAAAAGGAGCCGTGGCGGGCGACCTGATAGAAGGTCTGGATGAGGGTAAGGCTGATTTTCGGCATGTCTTTGATCCGGAAGCGGCGGGAAGGCAGTTGAAGCGAACGAACGGCGGATATCAAGCGCCATCAGCGCCACTCCGGATCATCGCGCCCATTCCCCGACAATCTCGATACAAATTTCGTGCAAACGCAAGGCCGTGATCTTGTATCGACGCTGACCGCCTGCCCGCCCCAATATCGGAACCACAACGCAATAATGCTGGTTCCACTCGTGTCTCGAACTTCCTTACCAAGCTCCGTTCTGATCGCCGGCTGCGGCATAGTCGGTGCAGCGACGGCCTTTTTCCTTTCAAGGCGCGGCATCGATGTCACCGTGCTGGATCGCGAAGGGCCGGCCGCCGCAGCGACCGGCGCCGCCGATGGTGCAGTTTCCGTTGCAAGCAAGCGGCCCGGGCCGATGATGATCGCCGCGCTTTCAGGTGTGATGCTTTATCGCGAACTGCTTGCCGAAGGCGTGCTGACGGATCTGTTCAAGCCACGCTCGACCTACATCATCGCCGCGTCCGAAGAGGAATGTGCCGTTCTGGAGGCGCACGCCGCGGCGCTTTCGGGCGAGGGCGTTCAGGTTGAGATGTTCGGCCGGCAGGCACTGCGGGATCATTTTCCCTCTCTCTCACCGGCCGCCCGGATCGGGGTCGAGGTCAAGGGAGACGGACATGCCATCGGTTATCGTATCGTCAACCGCATGCTTTCGGCATTCGGCGTGACCGTTCGGCGAGGAACGGAAGTAACCGGACTTATCGAGGCTGCCGATGGAAGCGTGGCGGGCCTCGCCTCCAACCAGGGCGACTTCCACGCCGAGGCGATCGTCGTTGCCTCTGGCAACGGCACTGCCGACCTTCTCGGCTTCAACGGCATAATGCGCCCCCGCAAAGGCCAATTGCTGGTGACTGAAAGGGCGCCCGCCCTGAACGCCTCCGTGCCCGGCTCAATCATGTCCGGCCGCTATCTTCTGTCCAAGGGGAGCCAGAAGGGCGCGCCAACCCAGGCACGCGGTTATGGGCTGGTCATAGATCCGCTCGTCACCGGACAGTTCCTGATCGGCGGCACCCGCGAAGACACGGATGCCCGACAGACCAACGACCTGGATGCCGTGCGCCATATCCTGACCGACGCCGTCGAACTTGTACCGGACCTGTCGCGGGTAAGGCTGCTGCGCGCCTTCGCCGGCGTGCGCACGGCAGTCATTGACGGCCTTCCCATGGTCGGCCCGGTATCAGGGCGTAAAAACCTTTTCGTCGCAGCCGGTTTCGAAGGAGACGGCATCTGCCTTGGCCCCGTCATGGGCCGGGCGATCGCCGACATGATCTGCGGGAAAAGGCCGGCGCTCGACCTCGCGCCGTTCGAACCGGCCCGCTTCTCGACCCGCGAGGTGGCGGCATGAGCCAGCGCATCTTCTTCTGGCAGGGACAAGAGATCGCTTTCAACGAAGGCGAAAGCATCGCTGCGGCGCTCGCAGCTGCAGGCTTCCTTTCGTATGGCGCCGACATGGCCGGTCGCCAGACTCGATACTTCTGCGGCATCGGCGCCTGCCAGAACTGCCTGATACGCATGGACGGCAAGATCATCGAGGCCTGCCTCACGCCAGCCCGCGCGGGTCTTGTGGTTCAGGATGCGGGAGACGAACATGTCTGACGCTGAAGTTGTCGTCATTGGAGCCGGCCCAGCCGGCCTCGCAGCAGCCGGGGAACTGGCGCGCGCCGGAATTGCAGTCACGCTCGTCGAGCAGCGCGCGACTGCAGGCGGGGCAATTCATCGTCAGCCGGTGGGGGCTGCGAAAGCCATCCCCGTCTCCGCGATAGCACGTCGGCGTTTCGAAACCCTCATGCGGGGCGTGGACACGCCACTCGTCAACCATCGCGTCTCCACGTCCTTCCTTGGTCTCGACGGCGACGGCCTCGTTATCCTCGAAGGTCGTCTCTCGGGGCAGGTCGATGCGATCAAGGCAAAAGCAGTCATTCTCGCCACCGGGGCGGTGGAGAAGATCCGTCCCCTGCCCGGTTGGGAACTACCCGGCGTTTCCACCGCAGGCGGCATGCAGGTCATGCTGAAGGAGACGGGCGCAGCGCCGAAGGGCCGTGTTCTTCTCGCCGGCAACGGCCCACTGCTGATCGCGCTCGCCGCACAGATGATCCGGGCCGGTAATCCACCAATTGCCATTGTCGAGGCAGGAAATCCGTTTTCCGCGCCCGCGACCGCCCTGCGCCTGCTGCCCCATGGTGCGCTGTTGCGCGAAGCGTCAGGCTATATGGCCGACGTGCTGCGTTCGGGCACGCCGTGGAAACGCGGCGCACGGCTATCGAGGATCGAACGGACGCAGAGAGTACTCACGGCAACGATCCGTCATGCCGACGGTCGAGAGGAAAGCATCGAATGCGATCGCATCGCTCTGCATGACGGCATCCGTGAAAACGATATCGGCCTGCCTCCGGCTGCAAGCGATCGGGCGCCTTTCGTCCTCAGGGCTGGGGATTGCCGGCATGCACTTGGCGTCCTGGCCGCCGTCGCCGATGGCGAGCGGGCAGGCGTGGAAGCTACAGGTCTTATCGCCGGCAAACTGGCTGCGCTTGCCCGTTTTCAGAAGAAAATAGTGCGGCAGGAAGCGGCGCAGGCCTTGCTCGCACGGCTCTTCATACCCGTCACGGAGCCGCCACCGCTCGCGGATCTTCCCGGAGAGACCGTTCTTTGCCGTTGCGAAGGTGGAACGGTCGATGACCTCAAGTCACTCCTGAGGATCAAGGACGGGCTTTCCGGGCGGGAAGTCAAACACAACGGCCGCTTTGCCATGGGAAGCTGCCAAGGGCGTTTTTGCGCCGCCAACACGGCGGCACTCATGGCTGAGCTTCGGCCGGATGGCCCAACGCCCACCCAAGGGGATCTTACGGGCCGACGCTGGCCCGTGCGCCCCGTTTCCATCGCGGCGCTCCTCAACGCCGCGTCCGATAAAACGACCAACGATCACGAGGTCCGGTCATGAATAGCCTTAATGCGATCACACCAACGACGACTTCCATCCTCGTCTGCAATCCCTACAACGGTCAGCCGGTCGGCGAGGTTGGCGTATCGTCCGGCGCAGAAATCGTCGCGACTATCGCCCGCGCCAAGAGCGCTCAGGCCGGTTTTCGACGCTCGACACCCGCCGTCCGGCGCGCGCTTCTCAACACGCTGGCCTCGGAGATCGCAGCCGACGCAGACAATCTTGCCCGCATCATCTCATCGGAAATGGGCAAGACGATCCGCGAAGCCCGCAATGAAGTGCGTCGCGCCCAGAACACACTTAAACTCTCAGGCGATGCGGCAACCTTCCTCGACGGCGAAGCACTCCATTGCGGCATCGTGGAAGGCGGCGTCGACAGGCTCGCGACCATCACTTATGAACCGGTCGGCGTCGTCGGTGCGATCACGCCGTTCAACTATCCGCTCAACCTGCTCTGCCACAAGCTCGGTCCGGCTATTGCAGCTGGCAACGCTGTCATCGCCAAACCCTCGCCCAAAGCTCCGCTGGCCGCCGCCCGTCTTGCACAGCTCACGGAAAAGGCCGGCTGGCCGCAGCATCTTTTCCAGGTGGTGCATGGCGCAGCCGACGCCGCACTTTCGCTGGCTCGCGGTCCGATCGATCTCTTGTCCTTTACCGGTGGCCCAACTGCCGGACTTGCCCTGAAGAATGCTTCCGGTCTCGTGCGTTGCCTGATGGAACTCGGCGGCAACGACCCCCTCTTCGTGCTCCCCGACGCAGATCTCGACAAGGCCGTCGCCACCACCATCGGCCACCGCTTTGAAATTGCCGGACAGAGCTGCGCGGCGGTGAAGAAGCTCTATCTGCATCGGGATATCGAAGCGGCTTTCACCGAAAAACTGCTGGCGGCCGTCGACGCGGTCGAATTCGGCGACCCCTCGCTTGACGATACCGACATGGGTCCGGTGATCGACCTGGCTGCGGCAAAGACCGTCGAGGATCGTGTCAACGCCACGCTGTCCACCGGCGAGGCACGGCTCCTGACCGGCGGCACGCGTAACGAAACACTCTACGCCCCGACGGTCATCTCCGGTGTGGCATCGGATGCTCCCGTCATCGCCGACGAGACCTTCGGCCCGATCATCGCCATCCGTTCGTTCACGAACGCGGCGGACGCAATTGCTGAAGTCAACGCCGGCATTTACGGGCTTCAGGCCGGCGTCTTCACAAACGACCATGCGTTGATCCGTCAGTTCTCGCGCGACCTTATCGTCGGTGGCGTGATGATCAACGAGGGGCCGGACTTCCGGGCCGAACATGTTCCCTTCGGCGGCGTCAAGAAGAGTGGCCTCGGTCGGGAAGGCGTACGCATCACGCTCCGTGAAATGTCGGAGCCGAAGGTCGTCATCGACTGAGGAGAGCATCATGCGCATCGGCATCATCGGCGCCTCAGGCCGGGTGGGAACGAGACTGATCGAAACGATCCTGGCCAATCCGGGGCTGGAACTGGCCGCCGCGCTGGTTTCGCCCGGCTCTCCGCTGATCGGCAGACCGGTCGCGGGAGCGATCGAATACCGTCCGGCCGACAAAACGATACGCAGCCATTGCGACGTGATGATCGACTTCTCGACGCCTGCGGCATCGCTTGCGTTTCAGGATCTGCTTGGAACCCAGTCAACCCCGGTCGTTATCGGTACGACCGGCTTTACGACCCAGCACGAGGAGATGCTCTCCCGCTACGCCGAAAATCGCCCCATGCTCGTGAGCGCCAATTTCGCTTACGGGTTCGAGGCCTTCAAGTTGGCAGCACTCGGCTTTGCCCGGCAGATGCCGGGCGCCGAGGCACAGGTCGGGGAAACATACCACGCTCGAAAGAAGGCAGAGCCTTCAGGCACCTCCCGAATGCTGGCGGGAGAAATCGCCGCCATGCGCAGCCTCTCCATGGGATTTGCCGCCCCCGAAACACCTGTCGTCGTCAATCGCGAAGGCGATACGGTCGGCATCAACGAAGTCCGCTTCAACCTCGGTTCCGGCGAGGCGGCCTTCACCTTCACCGTTCACACGCTCTCGGCCTATGCCGAGGGTGCCATCGCCGCCGCGCAATGGTTGGTCAATCGCGCCCCTCCTCCGGGACGCTACAGCCTCGCCGACAGCCTCAACCGATAAACAAAAGGAGTTTGCAGATGAACACTCTGGCGGACCGTTTCAAAGGCGTCTTTACGGCGCTCATCACTCCGTTCAAGGACGGGGCAGTCGACTTCCCGGCCTATGATGCGCTGGTTGCCCGTCAGCTTGAAGCCGGCGTGGCGGGCCTCGTGCCGGTCGGCACCACGGGCGAAGCAGCAACCCTGTCCGAAGAAGAGGCCGAAGCGCTGATCGCCCGAACCGTCAAGCTTGCCGAAGGTCGCGCCCTGATCCTCGCCGGCGCTGGCGCCAACGACACCCACAAGGCGATCGAAAAGGCAAAGCGCGCCGAGACTGCCGGCGCCGACGCGCTGCTGGTGGTCACGCCTTACTACAACAAGCCTTCGCAGGCCGGCCTCGTCGCTCATTACGCCGCAGTTGCGGAATCGACATCCCTTCCCATCGTGCTCTATTCCGTCCCGGGCCGCTGTGGTGTCGAGATCGCTCCGGAGACCTGCGCAGCCCTGATGGAGCGCTGCGGCAACATCGTCGCCATCAAGGAAGCCGGCGGAGACGCAGCCCGCGTAACGAAACTGCGCGCGGCCTGCGGCGATCGCCTGATCGTGCACTCCGGTGACGACGCGCTCACCCTCCCCTTCCTTTCGCTCGGGGCCGTCGGCGTCACGTCGGTGGTGTCCAATGTCGCCCCGCGTGAAATGGTCGCGATGGTCAACGCCTGGCATACAGGCGATATCGCGGGAGCCTTGAAGCTCCACGAGATGATCGCAGAACTGACCGACAGCATGTTCATCGAAAGCAATCCCGGCCCGGTCAAGGCAGCACTAGCCCTTTCGAACCTCGCCGGTCCGGAAATGCGCCTGCCGATGGTCCCGGTTTCAGATCAGACGCGTCAGCGCCTGACCGGCATCCTGACGCGGTTCGGCGAAGCGTCGGCGCAGTTCAGGGAAATGCGCTAAACAAACGCGGCCTGCTTTCCGAAGCGGGCTGCATCCAGAAAATGGACCAAGCCGGCGGGAGAAGCCGGAAACGGTTCGAGCCAGAGGGACAGGGACATGAACGACAATCGCAAACCGGATGGGAAGGGAGACCGCCATGACGTATAACTGGGATTTCCAATCGGTCTGGCAATATTCCGACCTCTTTCTGTGGGGGCTCTGGATTACCGTAGTCTACACGTTCGGATCGATATTCTTCGGCGTTATCATCGGCTTTATCACCTGCGCGGCGCGCCTGTCGGGCTGGAAGCCCCTGGACATCGTCGCCCGCGTCTATCAGGAACTCTTCCGCTGTACGCCGCTGCTGGTTCAGCTTCTGTGGTTCTACTACGCGTTCCCGCTGCTCGTCGGCGCAACCATCGACAACCGTGTTGCGGCCATGTTGACGCTCTCGCTTTATGTCGGCGCCTTCTATGCCGAGATCTTCCGCAGCGGCATTGTCTCAATCGACAAGGGCCAGCGTGAAGCGGCCGCTGCCATCGGCATGAGCCCAGCGCAATCGATGATCCGCATCATCTGGCCGCAGGCGGTGAAACGCATGCTGCCCTCCTTCATCAACCAGTCGGTGATCCAGTTCAAGAACACCTCGCTGGTCTCGGTCATCTCGGTTGCCGACCTCGCCTATATGGCAGCGGTGGTCAATGGCCAGACCTACCGGCCACTCGAATCCTACACCGTGATGGCCCTGCTCTACATCATCATGCTGCTGCCGCTCACGCAGGCTGCGGACTGGATCGAAAAACGCCTCCGGGTCAGCGATTGAGGAGAAGCGACATGACCACTCGACAGAACGAAGCCCCGATCATCGAGGCAATTGCCCTGCGCAAGAGTTACGGCAATCACGAGGTGCTGAAGGGACTGGACCTTTCGCTCGCCCGAGGTGAGGTCGTTGCGCTCATCGGCCCCTCCGGCTCCGGAAAATCCACCTTCATCCGCTGTCTCAATCACATGGAAGTGCCGAGCGAAGGCGCCATCCGCTTCCGGCAGAAGAAGGTCGGCGACACGTTTCGCGACAAGGGAGAGGAAATCGGCTTCGGCACACTGCGCCGCCATGTCGGCATGGTGTTCCAGCACTTCAACCTGTTTCCCCACAAGACGGTGCTGCAGAACGTAGTGGAAGGACCGGTGACCGTGCTCAAGCGCCCGAAGAAGGAAGCGGAAGAACTTGGTCTGGATCTGCTCGGACAGGTGGGACTTGCAGCCAAGCGCGACGCCTATCCGAACCACCTTTCAGGCGGACAGAAACAGCGCGTCGCGATTGCCCGGGCGCTCGCCATGGAGCCTGAAGTCCTGCTCCTCGACGAAGTGACCTCGGCCCTCGATCCCGAACTCGTCGGAGAGGTGCTCTCCGTCATCCGCGGCCTTGCGGAAAAGGGAATGACCATGGCCATCGTCACCCACGAAATGGCCTTTGCTGCCGATGTGTCCAACCGCGTTCTGTTTCTCGATCAGGGCGTGATCGCCGCCAGCGGCTCAGCGGAGGATATCATCCGCAATCCCCGCAACGAACGCCTCAAGGGCTTCGTTTCCCGGTTCCACGGATAGGAGAAAAGAGATGGCTCCCTTCCGGACATTCATCTTCGGCGCGGGCAATATCGGCACCGCCCTGGCCGGTGCGCTGACCACCCTGCCCGAAATGGCCGTCACGCTCGCAGACAGCACCGACGAGGCGCTCGACGCGGCGAGACGGTCCGGAATCGACGCCACCTTTCGGTCCGGTTACCTGCCGGGCGATCTGCGCTCCATGGCAGCCGGTCACGATCTCGTCGTTGCCGCCGTACCCGACCGCACCGTGCCGGAAACCGTCCGTCTGGCCGCCGAGATCGGGACGCATTATCTCGACTTTTCACGACCCGCTCCCGAAACCAGGGCGGCGCTTGCGGGATTGTCCGAACATCGGGCGGTCCTGACCGGCTGCGGCGCCTCTCCCGGGCTGGTCGAAACGCTCGCCATGGATCTCGTCTCGCAGTTCTCGGAAATCGAGGAACTGACAATCCGTGTCGGCGCCATTCCGCAGCACCCCGTCAACCGTCTGGGTTACGGACGCATCTGGAATATGGACGGCCTTTTTGACGAATATCTTCTGCCTAGCCCCGCCCTGCGCGACGGCAAGAAGGTCATGCTGGATCCCCTCGAAGACTATGAGCGCTTCGTGGTGGACGGGATGGCCTACGAGGCCTTCGTCACCTCAGGCGGCATGACCGACGATTTCGCCTCCTGCGCGGTGCCCGTCCGCGGTCTCACATTCAAGACAATCCGCCATCCCGGACATCTGGACTACATGCGCTTCCTTCTGGACGATCTGGGGCTGCGCAAGCGACGCGACATGCTGAAGTCGCTGCTCTGCAACGGCCTGCCAGTCGTAGAGGAGGACGTGGTCATGTTCTTCATCACGGCGAGAGGGCGAAGCGAGGTGGAAAGCGTGGAGCGATCGATCTTCCGGCGCCTTTCTCCATCCTTCCAGGCCGGCCGTTTCAACGCCTTGACCCGCGTTGCCGTCGGCTATGCGGCAAACCTGATCGATCTTCTGAAGCGCGGTGAACTCGGCGAACGCGGCATCATCGCCCACCACAGCCTGCCCGTCGAACCCATTCTCGAGAGCCGCTTCCTGACCGGCATGGCGCCTTGACCGCCTTCGAAAGGCTTCCTGAAGGACTACCGCAAGCCCCGGCATCAATGGTGACACGGGCTTGCCGTACCCTGCGACAAATCGCAACTGCCGTCGGCAATCATCCAACATCAGTGCGAACGGCTCGCAATGCGATTGAACGCAGGCGAATGAGGGCATATTGAGACACTCGACATGGCGGCGTGAACCCACTGCATTTCACGCCATCGCCTGAAGCGGCTCGTTCACCTTCATCCACCCACATCCTTCCGAGAGCATTCCATGGACAACGAAGAAAGCATGACCATCGAAAACCGGGCGGATTTCGCCCAGTGGGCCATTGAACGCGCTCGCGCCATCGTCGCGGATCAGGGCGGCAACCTTGCTGTGGCCGCACGCGACGCCAACGACGAGCAGATCGCCGAAACCGCCAATGCGCTGGGACAGGCGATTGTCGATGCGATGCTCGAAGTCTTCGACGGGCTGATGTCCGACGAGTAACCCGACCGGGATGCGGAAGCCTGTTAGCGCAGGCTCTCGCGCAGCTTGTAATACCACATGCCCGCAGCAAGCGCCTGCTGGCCGACCCAGGCGCCGAACGGCAGCCGGATGTGATCGACGCCGGCGAAGACGTCGAATTCTTCCATCGTGCCGGTGATCGCCTTGGCCATGATCTCGGCAACAATATGGGTCGTTGCGATGCCGTGCCCGGAGTAGCCCTCGGCATAGAAGATGTTCGGCGCGATCCGGCCGAGATGCGGGATGCGATTGACGATGATCCCAGCCATTCCAGACCACTGATAGGCGATCTTCACGCCTTTCAGGCGCGGATAAGTCTTCTCGATCGCGGGCAGCAGTTCGGCGGCGATGTCCTTGCTGTTGCGGCCGGAATAATTGGTGCCGCCGCCGAAGATCAGCCGACGGTCGGCCGACAGGCGGTGATAGTCGAGCACGAAGCGGTTGTCATAGACCGCCAGATCCTGCGGATTGATCGCCTTGGCCGTCTGCTCGGACAATGGCTCGGTCGCCACCACGCCGAGCGAGGCCGGGAACAGCGCGCCGCGCATCTTGCCCCGCGCCAGCCGATGATAGGCGTTGCCCGCCATCAGCACAGTCGTCGCTATCACGTCGCCGCTTGCAGTGCGGACCACCGGCAGGGCCCCATCCTTAATCTCAATGACCTTGGCGTCTTCGAAAATGCGCACGCCGATGGAAGCTGCCGCCATCGCTTCGCCGCGGCAGAGATTGAGCGGGTGGAGATGCATGTTGCGGCGGTTGATGAGGCCGGCCGGGTAAAGCGGGCTCTCTACCAGCGCCGCCATGGCCTTTCCTTCGACGAACTCCACCTCGTCGCCCATACCGCGCTCGACTGCGGTTTCGTAGAGAGCACGCAGTTCCGGAATGTGGGACGGTTTGTAGGCCGTCTGCACATGACCGTGCTTAAGATCGCACTGGATGCCGTATTTCTCCACGCGCCGCTTGATGATGCCGTGGCCGCGCCAGCGCAGATCCCAGATGAAATCCGATGCATCACGGCCCATGGTGCGACGGAACTGCGTCTCCATCGCCTTGTCACCGGAAAGCGAACCCGTCACCTGTCCGCCATTGCGTCCCGATGCGCCCCAGCCAATGCGGTTCTGCTCGAGAACGACCACCGACAGGCCGCGTTCCGCCAGTTCGATGGCGGTATTGAGGCCGGTGAACCCGCCGCCGACGATGCAGACGTCGGCGCGAATGCTGCCATCCAGCTCTTCGAACGGCTGCATCGGGTTGGCGCTGGCGGCGTAGTAGGACTGCGGATAGGCTTCGGACATGGGACGCTCTTCAAACGATGTGCAGGTAGGTGGCATATTCCAGATCAGATATGTCGCGGTTGAAAACCGCAAGCTCCTGTCGCTTGCCGGCAACGAACAATTCGACCAGTCGGTCGGGCAGGATGCGCCTGATGACGTCGCTCTTTTCGAACAGATCGAGTGCTGACGGCCATGTGGTCGGCAAGAGCTTCGCATCGCTGGCATAGGTATTACCCTGGGTAGGCGCCGGCGGCACGGCCTTGCGCTCGATGCCATCGAGCGCCGCCGAAAGGATCGCGGCAATCACGAGATACGGATTGGCATCGACGCCGGCAACGCGGTGTTCGATGCGGCGCGCGACCGAAGGCCCGCCCGGGATACGGATGGCGGCCGTACGGTTCTCATAGCCCCATGCAGCCGTCGTCGGAGCGAGGCTGTCAGGGCAAAGCCGCCGGAAGGAGTTCTGATGCGGGGCAAACAGCGCGGTCGAAGCCGGCATGGCCTCGATCAGGCCGGCCACGGCCTGACGCATGATCTCCGTGCCCTCGGGTCCGCCATTGTCGAACACATTGCGGCCCTCGGTATCGACAATGCTGAAATGCACATGCAGGCCGCTGCCGGACTGGTCGGGATAGGGCTTCGCCATGAAGGTCGCGGCAAACCCATGCTTGCGCGCCATGTTGCGGACGATCTGCTTGAAGAACACCGTATTGTCGGCAATCCTCAGCGGATCCGGCCCATGCATGAGGTTGAATTCATACTGGCTCGGCCCGCTCTCGGACGTCGCGGCATCGACCTCGACACCGCAAGCTGCAGCCATTTCATAGACGTCGTCAAGAAAGCTACCGACCTCTGCGAGTTCCTCAAGCGAGTAGATCGTGTCCTTGGCCGCGGCATGCCCGGGAGACGGCGGTGACAGGGGCGTGGCACGCGCAAAGATCGGGTTGATCAGGTAGAATTCCACCTCGGTCGCGACAACAGGCGTCAGCCCGGCGGCGCGGTAACGGGCGAAGACCTCGGCCAGCACCCGGCGCGGATCGCCGAGAAAGGGCTCGCCGGTTTCCGCCCGCATCCACATCGGCACGAACTGAGACGGCGTGCCGGTCCATGCAAGCGGGATCGGCCCGCGCTCGGTCGGCTCGCAGATCCCGTCCAGATCGCCCTGGTCCAGCGTCAGCGAATTCGCGAAGACGTCAGTGCCCCAGATGTCGACGCCGATGGACGACATCGGCATGCGGATGCCGGATTTCAGGATCTTGTCGAGCGAGGCAGCCTCGACGCGCTTGCCACGGAAACATCCGTTGAGGTCGCAGGTTGCCGCCAGAACATAGCCAGCCTTTTCCGCCCGCGGGTCAGCGGGGCGGATCTGTGTCTCGATTTGCATGATTGGTTCCTTGAAGCCGCGTCAGCTGGCGGCGTTGGCGGGTAGTGCGTCCGCGTCGTAGATCACCCAGAACTTGCGGGTCGTCTCATGCACACGCCAGACGCCGCGGAATCCGGGGCGCATGACGCAGCTGATGCCGGGCTTCAGCACGATGGTCTCGCCGCCGTCCTCGATAAGCTCGGAGTGACCGGAAATGATAGTCATGAATTCCCAGCTGTCCTTGACCACGTTCCACGCGCCAGGCTCGACTTCCCACACGCCACTGGTCACCTTGTTGTCGGCAGTGGCTTCGATGTCCCAGGACTTGTTTTTCGGGTCGCCCTCGATCACCCGTTCTGGACGGGGGGAACCCAGTTCGGGTTCCATGGAGGGGTTGGCGTCGATGGCCAGAAGATTGGTCATGTCAAACTCCTTCGAAAAGAGGTCAGTAGCCGCGGGCGCGATCGCCGACCGGCGACGGCGGCAGACCGGATTCGACGCGGCGGATGTTGTCGATGACGGCGTCGGCAACGATGTCGCTGTTGCCGTCCGAGCCGACATGCGGGGTCACACGTACCAGCGGGTGCTCCCAGAACGGGCTGTCCTGCGGCATCGGCTCGGGCGCGAAGACATCGAGCGTCGCGCCGCCGAGATGGCCGCTGTCGAGCGCCGCCAGCAGGTCTTCGGTAACAAGATGGTTGCCGCGGCCGAGATTGACGACGATGGCGCCCTTCGGAAGCGTCTCGAACAGCGAGCGGTTGAGAATGCCGATGGTGTCGTCGGTTGCCGGAAGGATCGAGATCAGGAAATGCGCCTCGGCAGCCATGGCCTTCAGTCCGTCCGCACCGCTGAAGCTGGTGATCCCGGGAATATCCTTGGGCGAGCGCGACCAGCCCATGACAGAGAAGCCGAGCGCGGCAAGCGTCTTGCCTGCCGTGCTGCCCATTTCGCCGAGACCGAGAAGGCCGACCTTGAGGCGCGACTTGTCACGGATCTGCAGGAATTCCCACTGCTTCTTCGCCTGCTGGGCGGCAGCAACGTCCATCTGGCGGTAGTAGTGCAGAACCACATGCAGAACGTAATCCCGCATCTGTTCCCGTGTCTTGTCGTGCATCAGGCGCACGATCGGCTGCCTGGACGGCAGCTGCGGGTCGGCGATGATGTGGTCGATCCCGGCCCCCATGGAGAAGATGACGTCGAGGTTAGGCAGGGTGGCGAGCAAGCCGGCACGCGGCTTCCAGCACAGTGCATAGGCTACGGAGGCCGGATCGTAATCCTCGCCGTCGGTGTGAACCACCAGTTCCGGCATCCGCTCGCGGAAAATGGCGCGATAGGGTTCAGGATCTTCGCCGGTGGCAGCGATCAGCAGGGCCTTGTTGTTTCTCATTGTCGGAGTCTCCGGTCTCTTCATTCGGTCTCGGCGTGGCGGGCGGCGATCAGTTCGTCCAGCCAGCCGGTACGCAATTCCGGGACGGCCTTGATCAGCGCCCCGGTATAGGTGTCGTAGGGTGGGTTCAGCACCTCGTCCGCCGGTCCCTGCCGGACGATCCGTCCCGCGCGCATCACCGCGACATAGTCGGCCATGGCGCGCACGGCGCTGAAGTCATGGGTGATGAACAGATAGGAGACATGCTCCTCCTTCTGCAGGCGGGCGAGCAGACGCAGCACCTCATCGGCAATCAGCGGATCGAGCGCGCTGGTCACCTCGTCGCAGATGATCAGCTTCGGTTTGGCGGCGAGCGCACGCGCAATGCAGATACGCTGCTTCTGGCCACCCGAAAGGCCAAACGGCATACGGCTGGCGAGATCCGGGCTGAGCTCCACCTGCTCCAGCAGATGGGCGACACCTTCCTGACGCTCGGCCCCCTTGAGACCGTGGAATTTTGTCAGCGGCTGACCGATGATGTCACCCACGGTGTGCCGGGGGTTCATCGCCAGATCCGGGATCTGGTGCACGATCTGGATTTCCCTGAGATCGTCCAGGGAGCGCTTGCGCATGTTTGGCGCCATCAGACGGCCATTGAAGGTAATCGTCCCCTTCTTCGGCGGCAGCAGACCACAGATCACCCGGCCGAAGGTCGATTTACCAGATCCGGATTCCCCGATCACGGCAAGTGTCCGGCCCTGCGGCACGTCAATACTGAGGCCATCCACGACCGTCATCGTGCCGTAGTTGGCGGTGATATCGCGCACCTCCAGCAGAGGCTTCGGCCCTGGTTCCGGCACGTGGACGAGGTTGCGCGCCTCGATCAGCCTGCGGGTATAATCCTGCGCAGGTGCGTTCAGAACCTCGGCGGCAACGCCGGTCTCGACCGTGCGTCCATGGCGCAGAACCATGATGTGGTCCGCCATCTGCGCCACCACGGCGAGATCGTGCGAGATATAGAGGGCCGCCATCCCCTCCTCTCGAATGGCCTCGCGAATGGCGAGAACCACATCCACCTGCGTGGTCACATCGAGCGCCGTCGTCGGCTCATCGAACACGATCAGATCCGGCCGGGCGCACATCGCCATGGCGGTCATTGCGCGCTGCAACTGCCCTCCCGATGCCTGATGAGGAAACTTCTCGCCGAAGGTTTCAGGCTTCGGCAGCTCGAGCTTGCGGAACAGTTCGATGGCGCGCTGGCGAGCCGCGTCCTTGTCGAGCATACCGTAATTGCGCACGGTTTCCGTTACCTGATCGATCAGGCGGAAAGCCGGATTGAAGGCAGATGCCGCCGACTGGGCGACATAGGCGACACGGCGGCCGCGGATTTCACGCAGCGAGGCGGCGCCACCGGCGAGAATGTCCTTGCCATTCAGAATGACATTGCCACCGCTGATCCACGCCCCTCCCCGGCCGGCACCGAGCGTGGCAAGCCCGATGGTGGACTTGCCCGCACCGGATTCCCCGATCAGGCCCATGACCTGACCGCGTTCCAGCGTGAAGGAGACGTTGTGGACCAGCCGGATGGTCTTGCCACCGGCAAGCGGAGCATCGACGCAAAGGTCCTGGATTGAAAGCAGCGGCGTTGAGGATTGGGTATTCACAGCGCGTTCGACCGACATCATGCACCCCGCCGCTTCTGCACCAGCCAGTCGCCGAGCAGGTTTACCGAAATTGCCAGCAAGGCGATGCAGGTCGCCGGTACCAGCGGCGTGATCTTGCCGTAGTTGAAAGCGCCGACATTCTCGCGAACCATGCCGCCCCAATCCGCCATCGGCGGCTGCACGCCAAGCCCGAGGAAGGAGAGCGAGGCAACGAAGAGGAAGGCGAAGACGAAGCGAAGCCCGAATTCGGCAATCAGCGGAATGATGGCGTTCGGCAGAACCTCGCGGAACATCACCCACCATGTGCTTTCGCCACGAAGCCGCGCCACATCGACGAAATCGCGCACCGCGATATCGGCCCCGAGCGAACGGGTCAGGCGGAAGACACGCATGCTGGAAAGGGCAGCAGCGACAATCGTCAGCGTCAGCAGCGACGTTCCGAAAATGCTGATCGCAAGCAGCGCCAGGATCAGCGGTGGCAGCGCCATGAAAAGATCGACGACGCGGCTGATCGCCTGATCCGCAAGGCCGCCGAGAGAAACGGCGGCAAGGCCCAGCGTCACGCCGATAGCGAAAGCTATGCCGGTGATCGCCAGCGACAGGCCGATGGAGGTGCGGGCACCATAGATGATGCGCGACAGCATGTCCCGGCCCAGCTGGTCGGTTCCGAGCGGATGAGCGAGATCCGGGCTCTGCCAAGGCAGCGCGATCAGCTCGGTTTCACTATAGGGCGCTACCCAATCGGCGCCGAGGGCGCAGACGATGAAGAGCAGGCAGAAGGCTGCTGCGAGCCCCACTGCGATGCCATGGCCGCGGCTCGAGCGCTTCTGCGGCGTGGTTGCGTCGCGGAGCATCATTTTGCATGCCTCAATTGCGGGTTGAGCCCGATAGCCAGGAGATCGGCGATCATGTTGAGAAGGATATAGGTCGCGGCAAAGATCAGGCCGCAGGCCTGCACCACGGTGACATCCTGCTTGGAAACGGCGTCAACCATCAGCTGGCCCATGCCGGGATAGGCAAAGATCGCTTCGACGATGATCAAACCCACCACGAGATCGGCGAGGTTGAGCACGACGACGCTGGCGATCGGGCTCATCACGTTCGGCAGCACATGCCGGATGACGATCTTCCATTCCGGCATGCCCTTCAGCATGGCCGTCCCGACATATTCGGAATCCATCACCGAGACGATGCTGGCTCGCGTCAGTCGAATCATGTGCGCCGATGACGTAATCACCAGTGTCATGACCGGGAGGACCAGAAGCGGCAGCATGTCACCGAAGCTCATGTCCGACGTGACGATGGAGATCGACGGCAGAAGATGGAAATTGACCGCGAACAGGGCGATGGCCATGTAGGCGAAGAAGAACTCCGGCGTCGCCACCGTCACCATCGACAGGACCAGAACGACCCGGTCGAACCAGCGGTCGCGGAAGATCGCCGCCAGTGTACCGAGGCCGACCGAAAGCGGCACTGCGACCAATGCCGCACAACCGGCAAGGATCATCGTATTTGCAAGGCGCGCTTCGATCAGCGGACCGATTTCCCGGCCGTTCGTCAGCGATCTCCCGAGATCACCCCGGAACAGACCGCCAAGCCAGGCAAGGTAGCGATAGATTGCGGGGCTGTTTACGCCCCGCGCTTCCCGGAGCGCCGCTACCGTTTCAGGCGTGGCCTGCGAACCAAGCAGCTTGGTCGCGAAGTCACCCGGCAGCAGCTCTCCGGCGAAGAAGAGAATGGCGGAGGCAAAGAGCACCAGAACGATGCCGATGGCCAGACGCTTTACGAGGTATCGGATCATCAGCTTTCCAGCCAGAGCCTTTCAGTGAACCGGCCGCCCATGAGATACCAGGACGGGCTCGGCTCGACGCCGCCAACCCGCTTGCTGTAGGCATCGATGAAGTCGGCGAAGACCGGCACGACGTGACCGCCGTCATTGTGAATAAGGGCCTGCATTTCCCAATACATGTCCTTGCGCTTGGCCTGGTCGAGTTCGCCACGCGCTGCGAGCAGCAACTTGTCAAACTGTTCGTTGGCCCAGAAGCTTTCGTTCCACGGAGCGGTGGACTGGTAGACCATCGACATGATCATGTCGGCAGTCGGACGGCCCATCCATACGCCCGTCGTCATCGGGTGCGCGACATTGAGCCAGACCTGATCCCAGTAACCGTCGGAAGGCTGGCGCACGACTTCGAGGTCGATGCCGGCTGCCTTGGCTGCCTGCTGGTAGAGAAGGCCGACGTTGGCGGAGTTGGCGAAGGTCGCGTCGGAGGTGTCGAGCGCAATCTTGAAGCTGTCCACGCCTGCCTGCTTGAGGTAGTGCTTGGCCTGCTCCGGATCGTAGGGACGCTGCTTCAGTTCCGAGTTGAAGAACGGATCGCTTGCCGGCAGCGGCTGGTCGTTACCGACCTTACCATTGCCACGCAGGATGATGTCGACGATCTTCTGGCGGTCGATCGCATACTTCATCGCCGTACGGACGTTGAGATCGGTGAACGGACCCTGCTTGCAGTTCAGTGCGTAGCTCCAGAACTGGCCGCCGGAGCTGTTGACCACCTGCAGGCCGGGAACGCTGCGCAGCATTTCGACGGCAGCCGGATCGACAAGACCGAGCGCATCGATCTGCCCCGACTGCAGCGCGGCAAGACGTGCCTGGGTGTCGTTGAGAACGAGGAATTCGACTTCATCGACGTGAGCCCGGCCCTCTTTCCAGTAGTTCGGGTTCTTCTTCCAGGTGGCGCGTACGCCCGGCTCGAAAGATGTCTGGATATAACCGCCGGTACCGACCGGCTTTGCCCAGTCCTCGAAACCATCGGGAGTAATGGCAAGGTGGTCGCCGCTGAAGTTGAACGGCAGGTCGGCGTTCGGGCCGTCGAGCGTGATCTGGATCTGGTTATCGGTAAGAGCCTTGATCTCCTTGATTGAGGCCATCAGGCTCTTTGCGCCGGACTGCGTGTTCGGGCCGCGGTGACGGTTGATCGAGTAGATGACGTCGGCGGCAGTGAGCGTCTTGCCGTTGTGGAATTCCACGCCCTTGCGCAGATTGAAGATCCACTCGGTCGCACCCGGCTTGGCTTCCCAGCTCTCGGCCAGCTCCGGAGCCAGCGTCTTGTCGGCCTTGATTTCGACCAGATGGTTGAAGGTCGTGTAGGCGGACATGACACCGAATTCATCGGTTCTGAGCGCCGGGTCGTTGGTGTTACTCGTGGCGCCGAGGATACCGGCCCGCAAGGTGCCGCCCTTCTTCGGTTCAGCCGCACGGGCCATCGAGGGCAGCAGACCGCCGCCCATTCCGAGCGCCAGCCCCATGGCAGCGCCGCTCTTCATCAAAGTTCTGCGCGAGATACCGCCAGCCGCACCCGGCATGACGGTTACCTTACCGTTCCCAGTTGTAGACATTCGAACCCTCTTTCGCCGGTTGCCGTCCTTTTGGACATTCGTTTTTCGGCCGCGGAACCATGCCGCCAAGCCGACCGATCTTTGTGACACCCCGGATGCTAGTCACTTTGAATAATACCGTCTACGTTAATTAATGTATTGTTTGATGCATCTATTGCATCAATTGGAAACCGCCGCTGCAGCCCTGGTTCTCAGGAGTGTCAGGAACCCGTTCAGCGCCGGGTTGTCGTTGTTGCGTCGCCAGGCAACGGAGAGCGTCACCGGCTGCGGCAGGCTCAACTCGACCTCACGGATGACCATGGATTCGAATTGCAGTTGGCGGGCGGATTCGGGAACGAGTGCGATACCCAGCCCGGCCTGCACCAGCGCCAGGATCGCATGGATCTGGGACATGTAATGAATGTAACGCGGGGTGACCCCGACAGACAGGAACACGGCGGCCAGCAGGTCATAGAAATAACGCGCCTCGACAGGTGAATAGCCGATGCAGGTTTCCTGATCGAAGTCCTGCGCCGTGATCGTGCGCCGGCGGGCAAGAGGGTGGTCTATAGGAATGGCGCAGACCAGTTTTTCCCGCGCAACCACAAAGAAATCAAGCTCCTCATGCCCAACCACCGGGCGCATGAGCCCGACATCGATCTGTCCGGAAGACAGCGCTTCCAGCTGCTCCTGAGTCACCATTTCCTTAAGCGTGAAATCGATGTTGCGCAGCGGCACCTTCGCCGCGGTCAACAGTTGCGGCAAAAAGCTGTAGCTCGCGGATGCGGTGAAGCCCACGGCCAGCGCGCCATCCCTGCCCTCGGCAATGCGTCTCGCCGACAAAGACGCGCTCTCGGCGAGATTCAGGATCCGCCGGACCTCGATCAGAAAGGACCGACCGGCCGGCGTCAGCTTCACCGAGCGGCTGGACCGGTTGAGCAGCTCGACACCCACCTGATGCTCCAGCTGCTGGATCTGCCGGCTGAGCGGCGGCTGTGTCATGTGAAGGCGGGCAGCGGCACGTCCGAAATGCAGTTCGTCGGCCACGGCAGCAAAGCAGCGAAGGTGACTGAGTTCAAACATTGATGCTCCATACGTATCGAACAATGCTTATTTTTATGTCGATAGCATCAATTGTAAAGCCTATAAATTGTGCGACTGGCGCTTCTTGCCGAAGACCGCACAAACAAATGGGATTGAATTGATGAGCCGCATGACACCGCAGGAAATGGCCGGAGAGATTTCGAAAGGGCTTCTGTCCTTTCCGGTAACCCACTTCAACAAGACCGGTGCCTTCCAGCCCGAACCTTTCCGCGACCACCTCGAATGGCTGACCGGCTTCGGCCCGGCAACATTCTTCGCAGCCTGTGGCACGGGCGAGTTCTTCTCGCTTTCGCCGGCCGAAGTGGAGACCGTGACCCGCGTCGCCATCGACCAGATGAAGGGCCGCGTGCCGGTCATCGCCGGCGTCGGCTACGGCACGTCGATGGCCGTTGAAATGGCCGCCCGTGCGGAAGCGGCAGGCGCTGACGGCCTGCTGGTGCTGCCGCCCTACTTGATCACGCCGGAAAGCGCCGGGCTCGAAGCTCATGTCGAGGCGATCTGCGCCTCCACCAAGCTTGGCGTCACCATCTACAATCGCGACAACGCCATTCTGGACGAATACGCCCTGGCCCGTCTTGCGGAACGCTGCCCCAACCTAGTCGGCTACAAGGACGGCGTCGGCGACGTCGAACTGATGGTCCGCATCCAGAGCCTGCTCGAGGGGCGCCTGACCTTCATCGGCGGCCTGCCGACGGCAGAAACCTTCGCGCTGCCCTATCTGGACATGGGCGTAAACACCTATTCCTCGGCGATCTTCAACTTCGTGCCGAAGTTCGCCATGGACTTCCATGCTGCCGTGCTGCGTCGCGACCACGCGGCCATCATGCAGGGATTGCGCAATTTTGTTCTGCCCTATATCGAAATCAGGTCGCGTCGTCGTGGCTATGCCGTCTCGATCGTAAAGGCCGGATTGCGCGCCATGGGCCGGGATGCAGGCCCGGTTCGCTCTCCCCTGGTGGATCTCACGGAAGCTGAAATGTCGGAACTGACCGCATTGATCGAGGGCATCGAGACCAGCGCTCCGCTGTCCCGCCAGCCCGCGGACGCAAGCGCGTGACGCTTGCAGCCGAACCTCTTCTGACAGCACTTGCTGCTGTGGTCGGGACGGATCGGGTTTTGACCGATCCGGCCGATCTCGCACCCTATGAGACCGACTGGCGGGGCCACTTCAAGGGCAAGGCGCTCTGCGCCGTTCTGCCCGGCTCGACCGCTGAAGTGGCTGAAACCGTGAGGCTTTGCGCCCAGGCCGGCGTTGCGGTGGTTCCGCAGGGCGGCCGCACGGGACTGGTCGGCGGCGGCGTGCCCAACGATGCAGGCACCGCCGTCGTTCTTAATCTTGCGCGGATGAACAAGGTTCGGTCACTGGATGCCATGGCGATGACAATCGCCGTGGATGCCGGAATAACGCTTGCCGCAGCGCGTCAGCATGCGGCAACGGCGCAACTCAATCTGCCTATCCTGATCGGGTCGGAAGGTTCCGCCCAGATCGGCGGCGTCATCGGCACCAATGCCGGCGGCAGCAATGTTCTGCGCTACGGCATGACCCGCAATCTGGTCATGGGCCTCGAGGTCGTACTGCCGGACGGACGCATCTGGAACGGCATGCGCGCGCTGACCAAGGACAATACCGGTTACGCACTGCGCCACCTCTTCATCGGCAGCGAGGGCACGCTCGGCATCGTCACCGGCGCCGTGCTGCAACTGGCGCCGGAGCCGCAACGCACCACCACGGCATTCTGCCCGGTCGTCGACATCTCCTCCGCCCTGTCGCTCCTCGACAGCCTGCGCCGGGCGCATTTCGACGCACTGGTCGCCTTCGAATACATCAGCGCAGCAACCGTCGCGCTGATCGCGAAATATCGGCCGGAGCTTGCCTCGACCCTTTCCGTCACCACGGAAACCGGCGACTGCCTGTTGATCGAATTCGCCCATATGCGCGCTTCGGAAGAAGCCGCCGCAGAGATCGAAGCCGACCTTGGAAATGCATTCGAGCACGGCTGGATCACCGATGCCCTGATCGCCTCCAGCGAAACGCAGAGAAAGGCGATGTGGGCCTTCCGCGAGGCGATTTCCTTTGCGCAGAACGACGCCGGTTATTCCGTCAAGAACGATGTGTCCGTGCCGGTCGCGCGAATTCCGGATCTGCTGAGCGAAGCGACCGCAGCGGTTGCGGCCGTCACACCACTGGCACAGCCCATCTGCTACGGCCATCTCGGGGACGGCAACATCCATTTCAATTTCAGCCCCGCGACCCGGGAAGTATCGGGGGAACTGCGCACGCTCGAACCCGCCATTGTCGCGGCGTTGAACAGCGTGGTGCAGTCGCTCGACGGCAGCTTCTCGGCCGAGCACGGCATTGGCCAGGCAAAGGTCGAAACGCTGGCGAAGTTCCGCGCCGGAATGGAGCTGGAACTGATGCGGGCGATAAAGACGCTGCTTGATCCGGATAACAGAATGAACCCGGGCAAGGTCGTGTAAACGGCTGCCCGGAACTGAGACTAACGGAACCGGGACTGCTCGGAACCGATCATGATTGAATGAAAGATTTGGAGAAGAACATGACCTATCCCGCTCCCAAGATGTTCATCGCCGGTGTGTGGCGCGGCGCCAGCAACGGCGCTTCCCTGCCGGTCATCAACCCGGCAACGGAAGAAGTGATCGGTCAGGTACCGGTCGCAACCGAAGCAGACCTTGAAGAAGCGGTTGCCGCTGCCGTCGCCGGCTTCAAGATCTGGCGCGATGTCTCGGCCTTCGAGCGTTACAAGATCATGCGCAAGGCCGCCGAACTCATGCGCAGCCGCTCGCAGGAGATCATCCGCAACCTGACCATCGAACAGGGCAAGCCACTCGCCGAAGCCACCATCGAGACGCTCGCCTGCGCCGACGTCATCGACTGGCTGGCCGAAGAAGGCCGCCGCAACTACGGCCGCATTGTCCCGGCCCGCGCCACCAACGTACAGCAGTTGGTTATCCGCGAGCCGGTCGGCCCGGTCGCGGCCTTCACGCCGTGGAACTTCCCGCTGAACCAGGCGGTGCGCAAGATTTCCGCCGCGCTTGCCACCGGTTGCTCGGTCGTTATCAAGGCCCCGGAAGAGACTCCCGCCAGCGTCATGGCGCTGATCGCCGCCTTCGCCGATGCCGGCGTTCCCGATGGCGTCATCAATCTGGTCTTCGGTGTCCCGGCCCAGATCTCCGAATACTTGATCGCTCACCCGGACATTCGCAAGATCTCGTTCACCGGCTCGACCGCCGTCGGCAAGCAGCTGGCAGCACTGGCCGGCCTGCACATGAAGCGCAGCACCATGGAACTCGGCGGCCATGCCCCGGCCATCATCTTCGACGACGCCGATGTCGATCAGGCCGCCAAGCTGCTCGGCTTCAGCAAGTACCGCAACGCCGGTCAGGTCTGCGTCTCACCGACCCGCTTTCTGGTTCATGAGAACGTCTACGAACGCTTCCTCGAGGGCCTCATGGCGGTCGCGAAGAACATCAAGGTCGGTAACGGTCTGGACGAAGGCACCAATATGGGCCCGCTCGCCCATGACCGCCGTATTCCGGCGATGGAAACGCTGGTAGCCGACGCCCGCGCCAAGGGCGCCGAGATTGCCTTGGGCGGCGAACGTCTGAACAGCAAGGGCTATTTCTTCCAGCCGACGGTCATCACCAACCTGCCTTCGGACGCACGCATCCTGAGCGAAGAGCCCTTCGGCCCGCTGGCGCCGATGATCCCGTTCCGCGATACGGAAGCGGTGATAGAGGAAGCCAACCGGTTGCCCTACGGCCTCGCCGCCTATGCCTTCACCTCTGCGGCGGAAACCCGCGCGCTTCTGGCCAAAAAGGTCGAGGTCGGCATGCTGACGATCAACCATCTCGGCCTCGCCCTTCCGGAAATCCCCTTCGGCGGCATCAAGGATTCCGGCCAGGGCTCCGAAGGGGGCACCGAGGCGTTGGACGCCTACGTCAACACGAAACTGGTGACGGAAGCCATCTGAGGCTTCCTGTCGCGAACCTCTTGAAATGAATGCTGGCCGCGGGACGATTGTTCTTCGCGGCCTGACGAAATGACGATGAGTATCCCCACCCCATCATCGTCCGGCGGTTTGACCGCCTTTCAGGCAGAAGCGGCTAAGGCAGCTTCTGCCTTCTTTTTTGGGCCTTCAGCAAGGAGAAAGAGATACGAGCGCGCGGCATCGCCTCTCTTTGACAAGCTTTGCAAGCCTCGGTGACAAGCCAAGGAAGGGATGTGAAAGCGGCGCGACAGAAGCCGGTCAGGCATGGTACCGGAAAAGACCGTGCGATCGACAATCCGTCGAAATGAAAACGAAGGAAATACTTGTGAAAACCACTGCCACCGCCATTACCATCGTCCTTCCAGTCATCCTCGCGGCCCTGCCCTCCAATGCCGCACTCTCAGGCTTCTACGACAGCGGTGAGCAGATCAACCTCATCCTTTCGAGCAAGGAAGTCGCCGACGCCGTGCGTCAGGCACCGATCGGCGCGATTTCCAACACCGGCACGCGCAAGGGCGGCGCCCATGAGTGGACCATCCGCGTGCAGGAATGCGATCTCAAGGTCTATCTGACCCCGATTCCGCCGAAGGGAACTGGCAAGACCACCTACGAACTCGACGCCACAGGGAAATGCGAGTGAACGCATGAACTGGCATCGGCGGGATGGATCGCACGACCATATACGGTGTCTTGCGAATACCATCGCCGCCGCTGGATTTGCCCGAGATCCTGCCTCAGGATCGATATTCGACCGCCTTACCACGGCCCGAGAGGCAATTCCGGCAAAGGTGTACCGGGGCAGGAGAGCTGGCTCGGGAAATCTGAACAGCTTGAGGACATACCTCCACACTTACTGTTCGAGCGCGTAAGTGATGTTGACGGTCACGGTGTAGCTGTTTTCGCCGCTGGCCACCGGCACCGCGTCAGCTGCCATTTCCTTGGCCATGGCGACGCGATACATCGGCTGGGCCATGGGGCGGGCGAAGTTTTCGCTGATCTCGATGACGCGTCCGAGGCGCACACCGGCCGCTTCCGTCAAAACCTTCGCCTTTTCGGCAGCTTCGGCCACCGCTTTCTGGCGGGCTTCCGTCACGGCATTCTTCGGATCGTCATTGCCGAAGACGATGTTGCCACCCTGGTTGACGCCGAGCTTGACGCTCGCATCAATCAGGCCACCCAGCTTCGACAGGTCCCGCACCTTCACGGCAAGAGAGTTGGTGGCGAGGTAGCCGTCGATTTCCGGCGCCTGATAGCTGCCGTCGGTGGCCTTGTCCTGACGGTATTGCGGCTGCACAGAGAAATCGGAAGTCTGCAGGTCGCGTTCCGCGATGCCCTTTTCCTTGAGATCCGCAAGGACCTTCACCATGGCCTCGTTATTGGCCTTCATCGCTTCCTCGGCCGTCTTCGCCTGGCGCACGACACTCAGCGTCATCGTGGCCATGTCAGGCGCAAGCGTGGTTTCGCCTTCGCCGGAGACGATAATGGTGGCCTCGCGCTTTTCCTGCTCGGCGCTCCATGCCGACTGAGGCGCAATCAGAGTGGTGGTGGTGATCATTGCTGCGAGGGCAAGGCCCCCGATCTTGCTGCTGGTCATCGTGTTTCCCTTTGATGAAGCGTCCCTATCCCATGCCTTGTTGACTTGTGATTGTGAAGCCATTGCGGCAAAGGCTTGTGGGTATGTACGAATTGCGTTAGAGCGAACCGACCGTTGCGGGAGCCATTGCCCGCACGACCGCCCCTCACTCGGGCAGGGCCTGTAGCTCAATGGTTAGAGCCGGCGGCTCATAACCGCTTGGTTGGGGGTTCGAGTCCCTCCGGGCCCACCATTTCACGTGCATGCACTTGATTTTTAAGCACTGAATATGGGCAAGCAAGAGGTTACACGACTGGGAAACCGACCCGTTTTTCCCGTGGCAGACACAATTTCCCGAATCCGCTACGAACTTTCCGAGTGACGCGCGCCCTAAACTCCATTGCAAAAGTGGAGAACAGGCATGTGCGATCTCCGCAATCCGACGACGAATCGGGAGGTCCCCTTAGTCTCCCCGTCATCCACAAATCGGCGGCAGGCTTGGCGGTTGGAACAACCGTCAACAGCCCGCCACCGGTAACTCCTCCGATTAGTAACGGATGATCGGGCAACCGCGCACGTTGGCGAAGACCATGCGGTCGAAATCGCCGTGCCGGACGCCGCCCACGACCACGCGGCGCGGGGTCACGTCATGCACGCGGGCACGGTGCAGGCCATTCCAGCGGGCCTTTTCGACAGCCTCGCCCGGGAAGCAGCCGCCGCGTGGGCGCTGATGACGACGCTCGTAGCCGTTATGGCCGCCACGACCGTAATCCATGTCATAGCCGGGACCATCATAGCGGAAGCGCCAGCCATCGGCGGCAGCCGTGGAAACGGTGGCGAACGTCGCGCCCAGCGCGATCAAGGCTGCAAGGCCGGTCTTTGCAAAAACACCCATCATTGTCTGTCTCCTCATCTGGGAACTTCGTTGGTCATTCCCGCCTGCTTCAGCGATTGAGGAGAGACTATGCGGCACCGCCTGAATGCGATCCGAACCGACCGTTCAGTCTTCATTCATGCCCGAATACACACCGAAACTACGGGGAGATCCGAAGCTGGACGCCGTGCAATTCGAACAGGAACGCGGTGAGAAAGTTACCCCGAGTGATTTGAAAACAACCAGAGAGACCTTGAAGAGCGGTCCGGCTCTCAGCGGAAATGTCTCAAGGCCCGCAATGCAACACGATCTCACGACGGTGCGGCCGGTTGCGATGTTCAAAGAGGTAGATTCCCTGCCATGTCCCCAAAAGCAACCGCCCTTGACTGTAGGGAATGCCGATGGAAACCTGCGTCAGGGCCGCCTTGATATGGGCCGGCATGTCATCCCGTCCCTCGTCCCTGTGGGAGATCCAACGCATTGACACATCGTCGGACGGAGGCACGAGACGAGCGAAAAATGCCTTGAGATCACGTTGCACCGACGGGTCCGCATTCTCCTGAATGACCAGAGAACACGAAGTATGGCGGACAAACACTGTCATCAGCCCTTCCTGCACTCCTGAAGCGCCGAGAAACGCCTCCACCGCGTCGGTGAATTCGTAGAGCCCCTGCCCTTTCGTCGCGATATTTATCATTCTCAGCGCCACGGCTTCATTTCCTCTCGTTAGTCAAACCGACACAATCCAGTAAGAAAATTGCCAGCGAGAAAATCGATAGACAGCAATAAAAACGGAAACTCCTCGAGTACTAAAAATCTTTATCAATCATCAAGTAGAAATAAAATTTAGAAAACCCTAATTAGAACGAATGTATGAAACAAAAATCACGAAAAATGCTGGAACTTAATAAGAGTAAATCTATAATCGGATAGATTATGAGCAGTTTATTATATCCGGCGGAACTTTTATGCAGTCTGCAACACAAAATCTCCGGGATATGGACCGACTGAGGGAACTCGGAACCTATCACATCTACGGCACACCTTCCGAAAGCGAATATGACCATATCGTGCGCCTCACCGCCGAGCTGTTCGAGGCGCCAGTGGCTTTGATCAATATGGTTGGCCGCGATCAGGTCTGGGTAAAGGCTCGGGTCGGCATAGATGCGCAGACGGTGCCTTGCGAGCTTGCATTTTGCAGCCACGCGATCCTGGAAAAAACGCCGATGATCGTACCGGATCTCGCCTCAGACAACCGTTTTTCCGAAAATCCACTGGTTGCGGCGGAAAATGGCTTCCGCTTCTACGCAGGCGCACCGCTGATTTCGTCGGAAGGCTATGGGATCGGGACGCTTTGCATTCTCGACATGGCGCCTCGCCCTCCCCTGAACAAGCTTCAGGCTCGCCGACTGCAGGATCTGGCGCAACTCGTCATGGACAAGCTGGAACAGCGCAGACTGTCACGGCTGGAGGTGATCGCCTCGAAGCTCATGGCGGCGACATCGGACGCAGTGGTCGTCACCGACGAACATCGCAACATAGCAGCTTGGAACCCGGCAGCCGAGGCAATCTTGGGCTATAGCGCCGAAGAAACAATAGCCCGCCCGCTGCCGGAAATCATCGCCGGCATATCGGGGGATGCCGAGCTTCAGGCAATGCTGGACAGCGTATCGGCTGATGGCCATGGCCATTCCGGATCCATGGAATTCACGGCTCACCACCGGCACGGGCAGGAAATCACCATTTCCGTGTCCGTAGCCGCCTGGCGCGACGAAAAACTGGGCCTTTCCGGCTTCGGCGCGATCATTCGCGACGTGACCCAGCAGCGGATGGCCGACCGGCGCATTTCCTTCCTCGCCCATCACGACGAACTCACAGGCCTCGCCAATCGCAACAGCCTGCACCAGCAACTCGAAAACCTGCTCCACAGCGCACGCCGGGCAAAAACCTCCATCGCACTCTTCCGCATCGACCTCGATCGCTTCAAGATCATCAACGAGACACTCGGGCACCGGGTTGGGGATGCGCTCTTGAAGCAGGTCGCGCATCGGTTCGGTATGATCGCCGAACAGGGCGACATTGTCGCGCGTCTCGATGGCGACGAATTCGCGATCGTCCGTCGCGCGCCCGGGAACCGGAAAAACATGCGGCTTTTCGCCGAGGCGATCCTCTCCGCACTCGTCGAACCATTCGAGGTTAACGGCCACCTGGTGTCCGCCAGCGCGAGCCTTGGCATCGCGGTCTATCCCGATCAGGCCGCCGATTGCGACACGCTGCTCAATCATGCCGACCTTGCAATGTACCGGACCAAGATCGAGGGGCGTAACGGCTTCCACTTCTTCGAGCCCGGCATGGATGGCCAGACACTCGCCAAGCGCGGGCTGGAAAGGGATCTGCGCGGTGCGTTGCAGCGCGGCGAGTTCGAAGTGCATTATCAGCCGCAGATCGATCTCCTGACCGGCCGAATGACCGGCGCGGAAGCGCTTCTGCGATGGCGCCACCCGGTTCATGGACTTGTCAGCCCTGCGGACTTCATCCCCATTGCGGAATCGACCGGTCTCATCCTCCCGATCGGTCGGTGGGTCATGGAAACGGCCTGCCGTGACTTTGCGGCGCACATGTCCGGCCTCAGACTTGCGGTCAATCTCTCCGCCGTACAGTTTCTCCGCAGCGACGTGGTGGCGCTCGTCAGGGAGGCGCTGCGCTCCTCCGGCCTTCCCGGCAGCCGTCTGGAGATAGAAATCACCGAATCCCTGCTTCTGGAAAAGGATTCGAACACTCTCGACGCCCTGAAGGCGCTCAAGGAAATGGGCGTCGGCATTGCACTCGACGACTTCGGCACGGGCTATTCCTCGCTGAGCTACCTGCGCAGCTTCCCCTTCGACACGATCAAGATCGACAGGAGCTTTGTGAAGGACGCCGACACCAACTCCGATTGCGCGGCGATTCTGGAAGCGATCTCCGCTCTCAGCGCCACACTCGACCTGACGACCGTTGCCGAGGGCATCGAAACGGAAGGGCAACTCGCCCACATGAAGAACCTCGGCTACCAATGCGGTCAGGGTTACCTGTTCGGCAAGCCGATGCCGCTTGAAGACCTCGTCCATATGACGGCCGGGTTGGGCATTCCGGCATGACGGCACGACGGAGGCCTTAACACCTTGAATCTACGCATCGGTCCGAAAATCGATTCCGATTTTCGGACCGATGCGCTAGTCTCCGCTCCATCTGAGAGAGGAGACAGCATGACCGCCGACAAGACCGACCTGCTCGCCATCATTGATGCCCAGGAGGCAAAGCTGGTTTTCCCTGTATTCGACGAGGAAACGGCAATCGAAATCGGAAAGCGGCTTTTGAAGCGTGCGCGGCATGACAAAGCCCCGGTGGTCATCAACATTCGCACGCCCGACCGGGTGCTCTTCCATGCCGCCCTGCCCGGCTCCTCGCCGGACAACGACCATTGGGCGCGCCGCAAGAGCAACGTCACCCTGCGCTTTCACAAGGCCTCCATGCGGATCGGGGAAAGCTATCGCCAGAAAGGGCGCACGGTCGGCCCGGACTACGGGCTCGATCCGTTCGATTATGCCGTCCATGGCGGAAGTTTTCCGGTGCGCGTCGCCGGCACCGGCGTCGTCGCCGCTATCACGGTCTCGGGCTTGGCCTCCGAAGAGGACCACGCGATGATCGTCGACGTTCTGGAAGATTATCTCAAGTGAGGGGCAACGGCGCTCAAAGCGCCGTCGAGAGATAAAGGCTGAGGCGGGAGAAACGCTCGCCTTCCCTTTCAAATACCATGACGCAGGGAAGCGAAGCGGTCTCTCCGCCCGAGACTTCCATCGTGCCATCGACCACACCACGAAAACCGCTTTCATCGACCATCACCACACTGTTGGCGAAGCGGGCATCATGACGCAGCAGATAGGCGGCAAGCGTGTCGCGTAGCGATTCGATGCCGATGACGCGCATGCCATCCGGCATGTCCAACGCCGCATCGTCATCGAAGAAGCCGGAGAGCGAGGCCAGATCGCGCCGGTTCAGCGCATCCAGCACCCCGGAGATCTGTTGCTTTAGAGACATTGGCACTTCCTCCTTCTTCCTCGGACAAGAGCAATTAGGGCCGGATGCCTGCCCGACAAGGGACCGGGTCACGATGGATCCTGCTCCAGCAGGCGGCGAGCGGTGGCGAGCACCGCGTCCGTCAGGACCTTGAGCGCGGGTCCGGCCGACCGGCTCCAGTGCCAGTAGAGCGGAACGTCCAGCGGGCAATCCGGCATAAGCGTTGCCAGTCTGCCGCTGGCGATCGCATTACCGACGAGGATTTCCGGGTTCATTCCCCAGCCTACGCCTGCCATCGTCGCATCGACGAAGCCATGCGACGATGGCAGCCAGTGGGTCGGCGGTGAAATATCCGCCGCGAAAGCCTGCGCCAGCCAACGGGATTGCAGTGTATCCTTTATGTTGAAGGTCATCGTCGGCGCGACAGCCAGCCGCTCGGGTGTCACGCCATCAGGAAACCAGCGCGTCATGAAGGCGGGACTGGCGGTTGCAAGATAGCGCAAGCGACCGAGATAGCGGCAATCGCAGCCCTGTACCGCCTGCGGTGAACCGGTGACGGCAGCCCGCACCTCGCCGCGCCGCAGCCAGCCGGCGCTGTGATCCTGATCGTCCAGCACCAGATCGTAAAGAAAGGCGTCGACTGAAGCCATGGCTGGCACGAACCACGTGGCGAGGCTGTCGGCGTTGACCGCAAGCCGCAAGCTCGGCGTTTTTGCCATGCCCTCGAATGCACCGAGATCACGGCCAAGCCCCGCTTCGAGCAGGGCGACCTCCTCCGCATGGCGGAAAAGCCTTTGGCCGGCCGACGTCGGTTGACATGGCTGTCCGCGCACCACCAGCACCGCGCCCACCCTCTCCTCCAGCGTCTTGATCCGCTGGGAAATCGCCGAGGGCGTCAGCCCCAGCTGTCGCCCCGCCTTCTCGAACGAGCCAGTCCGAAGAATGGCTGAAAGAGCGGCAAGGTGATCGTAATCCAGCACGAGATTAATTTTCCTAATCATATGTAAGGAGATTTAATTTTTCTAATTCGGAGCGACAGGCTAGTCAATCCCGACCCATCTTAACCCAAACCGGGATCTTCATGACCGCCTCAACCTCTGCCGCCCTCGCGGGCTTTCTGCTTGGCCTCAGCCTCATCGTTGCCATCGGTGCCCAGAACGCCTTCGTTCTGCGTCAGGGTTTACAGGGCCGTCACGTCCTCGCCGTCTGCCTCACCTGCGCCGTTTCGGACGCGTTGCTGATTGCCGCCGGTGTCGGCGGGTTCGCCACCGTAATTGCCGGCATCGGCTGGCTCGATCCCCTGCTTCGCTATGGCGGTGCCGCCTTTCTGGCCTTCTATGGCTTGCGCAGCCTGCGCTCCGCAGCCAGCGGCAATAGCGCGCTGGCGGTGCGGGGTGATGCAGAACAGAGCCTTGCGGCAGCGTTTATTACCTGTCTGGCGCTGACATGGCTGAATCCGCATGTCTATCTCGACACCGTCGTCCTGCTCGGCTCGATCTCCACGCATTACCCCGGCGAGGAGCCCGCCTTCGCCGTCGGCGCGGCAGGAGCCTCCTTCCTCTTCTTCTTCTCGCTCGGTTATGGCGCCCGCCTGCTTCGTCCCATCTTCGCCCGCCGTACCGCCTGGCGGATCCTCGACGGCTTGATTGCGCTGGTCATGGGAAGCATCGCCTTCAACCTCGTATCGAACGGTTGATGCGCGAAACCTGCCCGATAGGCACCCGAGGCAAAGCGGTGTAGACCTGTCGCCAGCATATTCTGTCAGGGCAAACCATGTTCCTCACCAATCACGATCTGGTCGATCTGATCGACCTTCGCCGCGATCTTCATCGCCATCCCGAAATCTCCGGCGAGGAGAATTGGACGGCCGCGCGCATCGTCTCCTTTCTCTCCCCCCTGAAGCCTGCAAGGATACTCACCGGCCTCGGTGGCCACGGCGTTGCCGCCGTCTTCGAGGGAGCGGCATCAGGCCCGACGCTTCTATTCCGCTGCGAGCTGGATGCCCTCCCGATCGAGGAAAAATCCGCAGCCGCCTACCGCTCGGCCATTCCAGGCAAGGGCCATCTCTGCGGCCATGACGGTCATTCGACCATCATGACGGCGCTCGCCCTCGGTCTCTCACGCCGGTTGCCGAAACGCGGCCGCGTCGTGCTGCTGTTCCAGCCGGCGGAGGAAACCGGAGCGGGCGCGGCAGCCGTCATCGCAGATCCGCAATTCAGCGGCATCACGCCGGACCTCGCCTTCTCGCAGCACAATCTGCCGGGTCTTCCGCTTGGCCATGTCTCGATCAAATCAGGACCGGTGAACTGCGCATCGCGCGGCATGCGCATCGCCCTTTCCGGCAAGACGGCCCATGCCTCGCAGCCGGAAACCGGTATTTCCCCCATGTCCGCCATCGCAGCCCTGATGCCGGCGTTGACGGGTCTGTCGCGTAGCGCACCGCCTGCCCTCGACTTCCGGCTGGCGACAGTTACCCATGCTTCGCTCGGCGAAAAAGCCTTCGGCATAGCGCCCGGCGATGGCGAGATCTGGGTGACGCTTCGCACCCTGACTGACGACGGCATGGACAAACTCTGCAGCGAAGCGGAGGCGCTGGCCCGTTCAGCCGCCGAAGATGGGAACCTCGGCCTAGACATCTCCTATGACGACATCTTCCTGCATTGCGAAAACGCGCCGGAAGCCGTCGATCACCTGATCCGCGCGCTCGATGCCGAAGGCGTCTCCCATGACGAACGCAATCTGCCGATGCGGGGCTCGGAAGATTTCGGCCGCTTCCGCGCCATCGCCCCCTCAGCCATGTTCTTCCTCGGCTCCGGCGAAACTCACCCCGCCCTTCACAATCCGGACTACGACTTCCCCGAAGACCTGATCGCCATCGGCGCAAGGATCTTCATGCGGGTGGTGCGGGATATATTAGATTAGCGGAAATTCGGCTGGCGGCCGCTTAACGGTAGCGGTCAATGCCATGCTTTTTCCATTCGCTACGCGGGACGGGCGCCCCGACGGCAAAACTGAAATCGACGACCCGCGTCGCGTCATCGTCTACCGTGCAGCGCATGGCGAGATTGTACCATTCACCGTTCCAGTCGCCGAAAGCTACCTGCGGAGCTTTAATAACGTTGCCGGACCTCAGATTGAACTCTGGAGCCCACTTAATATCCCTTGAAGGAGAAGCTTGAGAAAGCTGGGCTTTCAATTCCGTTCCACAAAGTCTGTTAATGCGCTCCCCACGGCTTTCCCCGGCCATGGCTGACATAGCGACCAAATCATCGGCCACCGACGCTGAATAAATGCGCTTTACCGGTTTCGGGACCAACTGAACCTCAGCCTCCGCCGTGCCGTCCGCTTTTGTCGGTTTGGCCGGTTTCGGCGGCGGCGGCGCGGCGAGTGCCAGCGCCTGATCGGTCGGAAACTCCGTCTCGCCTTCCTCGGTCGCGCCCCCATCAGCGGGCTGCTCGACGCTTTCCGCCGTGTCTTCAGGCTCGGCCTCGTCCGGCGCCTCGTCGGTCTTCGCCGCCTCAGGCTCCTGCTTTTCCTCTACTGGCGGTGTTTCCACCGACTTATCAGCTTCTTTCTCCTCAGCATTGCCGCGAAGATCTACACGCGTGCCGCTATCCTTCTCGCCAAACAAGGTCGCAGGATTGAGCACGGGTATGGTCGGCGGAGGTTCCTCTACCTTTTTCTCTTCGACGGGCGGCGGAGGTGGCGGTGGCGGAGGCGGCGGAGGTGGTGGTGGTTCAGCCGCCTTTTCCTCTTCCTGCTTGGGCTCCTCGGCCGACTTCTCTTCCTCAGGCGGCGGCACCAGTTCTACCGCAACGCTCTCTTCTTCCTGAGGCAGTTCCGGCAAGGCGGGGAGCTTCATCAGGAACACGACAAGGACAATGAGATGCAAGGCAACGGAAAGCACGAGCCCTCTGCCCCATCTGTCCAGGAATCTTGTCGGTTTCTCTTGCATGAGACGAAGGAAGTCCACTCACTTTACCGGAGATGTGGTCCCAAACCGGTGCGTCATCAAGTGACAAATTCGCAAGCCCCCGTGAAATGCGATACCTTCTCGGAACGGGAAGCATCCTGAAACGCGTCAATTTCCCCTTCGAAACACCTTGCGGCCGGAAGAATCCGGCAAGGGAAGAGACCTGTCGCCTGGATTCCAATTGCCGATAATAGTCGAAGTAGAGAATTTTCGACCGCCATGTTCACCTTGATGAGCATGGCCTTTGCCGACGTGACACGGAAAACCTGTAATGATCCCACCCATCATCCGATCAACAGGAGAACGATCATGAGCCTGCGCATCAACCAGACCGCCCCCGATTTCACGGCTGAAACCACCCAGGGCACCATCCAGTTTCACGACTGGATCGGCGACAACTGGGCCGTTCTCTTTTCCCATCCGAAGAACTTCACGCCGGTCTGCACCACCGAACTCGGCACCATGGCCGGCCTCGAAGGCGAATTCCGCAAGCGCGACGTCAAGATCATAGGCATCTCCGTCGATCCGGTCGAAAGCCACGGCAAGTGGAAGCAGGACATCCGGGTCGCAACCGGCTTCGACGTCGAATATCCGCTGATCGGCGACAAGGACCTCAAGGTCGCCAAGCTCTATGACATGCTGCCCGAGGAAGCCGGCAACAGCTCGGAAGGCCGCACACCCGCCGACAATGCCACCGTTCGCTCGGTCTACGTCATCGGCCCGGACAAGAAGATCAAGCTGATCCTCACCTATCCGATGACCACCGGCCGTAACTTCGACGAGATCCTGCGCGCCATCGACTCGATCCAGCTGACCGCCAGGCATCAGGTCGCGACACCCGCCAACTGGAAGCAGGGCGACGACGTCATCATCACCGCCGCCGTCTCCAACGAAGACGCCATCGCCCGCTTCGGCTCCTTCGACACCGTCCTGCCCTACCTTCGCAAGACCAGGCAGCCGAGTGCCTGAACGAGAAGCACAATAACGATATCCCGCCGCATGAATTCGGCGGGATATCTATTGGAAACGCGATTTTCGCACATAACCTCGCTTCATGTGGCAATCCACAACGGGCTGGACGAAAGCGAAAAAGAGGCATATGAGAAAGCCGCTCCCGCCAGAGGGAGCCGTAAGCGTCTGACGTTAGGCTACGCATATCAATCCGGATCATCCAGGTGATGACGATGATATGTGAAGTGCCGTCGCGGGATGATCCAATAAATTGGAAATTTCATCATGAAGCTTGCACGTCTGCCTGCACGCTACGCAGGAATCCTTATGCCCTTGGTCCTCTCGATATTGATGACATTCGTCGTTTCCGGTGTCTCGACTGTGAAGATGATCGGATTTCACCCGGAGATCATCTCCTTCTGGATGCCGGCATGGGGGATCTCGTGGCTGATCGCATTTCCAACTTTGCTCGGCGCAATCCCGGTCGCCCGGCGGATCGTTCAGGCGGTAACCCGTCCAGCCTGACAAAAAGCCCGGTCTGCTATTTGCAGACCGGGCCTCTCAAGCATTGACTTGAATATTCTCAGCTGTCGAGGAAGGAGCGCAGCTTGCGGCTTCGGCTCGGATGCTTCAGCTTTCGCAGAGCCTTGGCCTCGATCTGGCGGATACGTTCACGGGTAACCGAGAACTGCTGGCCAACTTCTTCGAGCGTGTGGTCCGTGTTCATGCCGATACCGAAGCGCATGCGAAGGACACGCTCCTCGCGCGGCGTCAGCGAGGCGAGAACGCGGGTCGTGGTCTCGCGCAGGTTCGCCTGGATGGCGGCATCGATCGGCAGAAGCGCGTTCTTGTCCTCGATGAAATCGCCGAGGTGTGAATCTTCTTCGTCACCCACCGGGGTTTCGAGAGAGATCGGCTCCTTGGCGATCTTCAGGACCTTGCGGACCTTTTCGAGCGGCATGGCGAGCTTTTCGGCCAGTTCTTCCGGCGTCGGCTCACGACCGATCTCATGCAGCATCTGGCGCGAGGTCCGGACGATCTTGTTAATCGTCTCGATCATGTGCACCGGAATACGGATCGTGCGGGCCTGGTCGGCGATCGAACGGGTGATCGCCTGCCTGATCCACCAGGTCGCATAGGTCGAGAACTTGTAACCGCGGCGGTATTCGAACTTGTCAACCGCCTTCATCAGGCCGATATTGCCTTCCTGAATGAGGTCAAGGAACTGCAGACCGCGGTTCGTGTACTTCTTGGCGATCGAGATAACCAGACGGAGGTTGGCTTCCACCATCTCCTTCTTGGCGATGCGGGCTTCGCGTTCGCCCTTCTGCACCATCGATACGATACGGCGGAATTCGGTGATCGAAATGCCGGTTTCGGTGGCCAGATTCTGGATCTCGCCGCGAATGTCGCGGATCGTCTGGTTCTCTTCCTTGGCGAATTCCTTCCAGCCGCGGCCAGCGAGGTTGCCGATCGACTTCATCCAGTTCGGATCGAGTTCGGCACCCTGATACTGCTCGAGGAAGGCTTCGCGCTTGACGCCATAGCTTTCGGCGAGGCGCAGCAGACGGCCCTCGTTCTGCATCAGGCGCTTGGAGATGTCGTAGAGCTGCTCGACGAGGCTGTCGACACGGTTCTGGTTGAGGGACAGCGACTTCACCGCGGTGATCAGCTGGTCCTTCAGTTCCTTGTAACGCCGCTCCTGACCGGAAGACAGCGTGCCGGCACAGGCCAGACGGGCTTCCACCTGCTGGTCCTGCAGCTTGCGCAGCTTCTTGTAGGTATCGGCGATGGTGTCGAGGGTCTCCATGACCTGCGGACGCAGTTCCGCTTCCATGGCGGCGAGCGACAGGTTCGATTCGTCCTCGTCCTCTTCCTCTTCTTCCGGCGGCATGCCGTCGCCGCCGATGGCGGTGATGTCATCGTCTTCGGAACCGGCAGCCTGCGGACGGCGCTTGGCGCGTTCCCTTTCCTTTTCTTCGGCCGCCTTGCGGTCAGCCTCGATCTTTTCCGGGCTCTGGAACTGCGGAGCAGCCTTGGCTTCCGGACCGGAATAGGTGGTTTCGAGATCGATGATCTCGCGCAGCAGCGTGGTGCCTTCGTTGAGTTCGTCGCGCCAGATAATCAGCGCCTGGAAGGTCAGCGGGCTCTCACAGAGACCGGAGATCATCGTCTCGCGACCGGCCTCAATGCGCTTGGCGATAGCGATTTCGCCCTCACGCGACAGAAGCTCGACCGAACCCATTTCGCGCAGATACATGCGCACCGGGTCGTCGGTACGGTCGGTGGGTTCTTTCTTCTTCGCGGTCGCAAGCGCCGTGCCGGAGGTCGGGGCGAGTTCGCCGCCTTCGCTCTCGCCGTCTTCGCTGTCGTCGCCGTCTTCGGAGGCGGTAGCCTCCTCGGCTTCCTCATCCTCGATGACGTTGATGCCCATGTCCGACAGCATGGCCATCGTGTCCTCGATCTGCTCGGAGGTGACTTCCTCCGACGGCAGAACCGAGTTCAGCTCATCCATGGTGACGTAGCCGCGCTTCTTGGCGGCTTTGATCATCTTTTTGACCGCGTCATCCGAAAGGTCGAGAAGCGGACCATCCGTTGCGCCATCGCGTTCGTTGTCTGCTTCTTCGTTTTCTTTGACTTTGGATGCCATCTAATTCGTCGCTTTCCCTGACGTCTGATCTTGCCGCGCGCTGCAAGGCGGATAGGCTGCCCCCGCGGCCCCTGCCCGCTGCAATACAGTCAATGACCTAACGGAATGTTGCTTAATTCCCGATTAACTATGGGCGTCGAGACCATTGGGCCGAGCCCCGTTTTTTCTGCATGACCGGTCATGGTACGAGAGTTCCGCATGAACCTACTTCACCCTTGTATGCCTGAAATGGTGATTCCCACAATTTTCTCTGGCGTCAAGCTCTTCCGACATCAAAACCCAAAGAAAAGCGGGGAAATCCAACCGTTCCGCATAATAGTGGCCGATTGGCCCTGATGTAGGTCAGTTGCCGCAGGAAACAAGGGGCGAGCGCCGTTTGCCTCAGCCTCACTCGATAGAACCAGCCCCGGCCCCGCGACCGACTGCGAAGCCATGACGCACGCCCATCCGCCTCGGCTTCCGTATCAAACCGGCACTGGCCGCTCGAATCGCTTCTACGCAACGCCCGCGGACACCCCCTAGACACCGTGACCGGTAGCCGCTCCCTTGACCCGTCCCGACATGACCCCGAAACCATCGATGATCGCTTCCTGGTTTTCCATCCGGGTCACCTCCTGCTGCACCTGGTGCAGCGCACCGATAAGCTGGCCGATACGGTCGCCGTCCTCGGCTTCGGTCGCTTCCGCCACCTCTCGCTCCAGTTCCATCCGTTGCCGCCTGAGCGCCTTGGCCCGTTTGTGCAGGGAATGCGCCTGGCGATAGGCCTCGCGCGCATCCTCGGGGGCCGCGATCTCTGTCGCGACCCAGAGGCGGGCATTGCGGATCTGCTGGTCGAGGCTTTTGATCACGGCCCCGTGCCCCTGCTCTTCCAGCCGCGCGATCAGCTTTTCCCGCGTCAGCTCCGATGCCGCGCCGGCGGCAGCCGTGAGCAGCGAAGACCAGAGCTTCTGCAAGTCGCGATTTTCGTAATCGATCGAGGCGATCTCGTCATACTCGTCCTGCAGAAGCTGCGGATGATTGACAATGGTAAGCGCCAGCACGCTCTCCCTGAGCGCCGGCTGCTCCTGATGTCCCTTGACGAGACCGGAACGCGCCAGACGGTCCGAAATCCCACCGCCGATAGCAGAGTAGCCACCGGGAGGCCGACCACCCCGGCCATTGTCGCGACCGCGCCCGCCGCGGTTGCCGTCGAACCCGCCACGCCTTTCGCCGCGATTGTTTGACGTGCCCTGAAAGAAGGCGTTCAGCCTGTCGCGGACATCCTGCTGGTAATGCCGCCTGACATTCTCGTCGGCGATCACGGAGATGACCTGCTTCATCCGTGCCTCGAGCTCGGCGCGCTTTTCCGGCGTGTCGTATTGCCCGGCTCCCGCCTCGCGCAGCCAGACCATCTCGGCGAGCGGCCGCGCTTCCGAAAGCACCTTGTCGAAGGGTGTGCGGCCGTCCTGTTTTACGAGATCGTCAGGATCCTTACCGTCCGGCAGCATGGCGAAGCGCACGGACTTTCCGGGCTTCAGATGCGGAAGCGCAAGGTCCACCGCCCTGAATGCCGCCCGCTGGCCGGCTCCATCGCCGTCGAAGCAGAGCATTGGCACCGGCGTCAGCTTCCACATCAGATCGAGCTGGTTCTCGGTCAGCGCCGTACCCAACGGAGCAACAGCGTTCTCGATACCCGCCTGATACAGCGCGATCACGTCCATATAGCCTTCCACGGCGATGATCGTGTCGGCCCCGCCGGCGCCTTGAAGGGAACGGCGCGCACGGGAGAAATTGAAAAGGACGTTGCCCTTGTGGAAGAGCTCGGTCTCCGGTGAGTTCATGTATTTCGCCATCGCGTCCTGCGCCATGGCGCGACCGCCAAAGGCGATCACCCTGTCGCGTGAGGACAGGATCGGAAACATGATGCGATCGCGGAAATAATCGTAGGAGACCGGGATATCAGGCCCGTGGCGAACCAGTCCGCAAGCCTCGATCTGTTCCTTCGGCACGCCCTTGGAAGCGAGATATTCCTTGAGCGCGTTGCGGCTCTCCGGTGCATATCCCAGCCGGAAAGTCTCGATCGTGCGCCCGGACAAGCCGCGCTCACGCAGGTAGGCGCGCGCCCTTGCGCCGTTGGCGGTCTGGAGCTGGTCCTGGAAGAACTGGGTCGCCAACTCCATAACATCGAGCAGCGTCGTGCGCTCGCGTTCGCGCTGCTGTGCCTGTATGTCGGGCTTCGGCATGGGCACGCCCGCCATCTCCGCCACCTGCTCCACGGCCTCGGGAAAGCTCAACCCTTCGAGATCGGTAAGAAAGCGGAAATGGTCGCCGGTCACGCCGCAACCGAAGCAGTGATAACGGCCCTTGCGGTCTTCGCAGTGGAAGCTCGGGCTCTTCTCGCCATGGAACGGGCAGCAGGCCCAATAGTCGCCACGCGGGACATTGGTCTTCTTGCGATCCCAGGACACGCGACGGCCGATCACGGCCGAAATCGGCACGCGGTCGCGGATCTCGTCAAGAAACTCGTTGGAAAAGCGCATCATGTCCTCAGGCTAGCCATTTCCATATAGGCCGGCATTTCGCGGAACGCTACCAGCGTCTGCACCCATACCCGCTATTCACAGGCTGGACGGAGACCCGGACGTCCAAAACAAAAGGCCCCGCCCGAAGGCGGAGCCCACGTTTTCCCGGCCAATAAAGGCCGTTTACTTCAGCAGATCCTTCACCATGCCAGAAGCCTTGGCGAAATCCATCTGGCCGGGATAGCGGTCCTTAAGCAACGCGATGCACTTGCCCATGTCCCTGAGACCCTGGGCGCCGACTTCCTGAATGGCGGCGGCGGCGGCATCCTTCACCTTCTCGTCGGAAAGCTGTTCCGGCATGAAGGTCTTGATGATGGCGATTTCCTCGCGCTCCTGCTCGGCAAGTTCGGGCCGCGCATTTTCGGCATAGATCTTCGCCGACTCTTCGCGCTGCTTGATCATCTTGGTCAGGATCTGCATGATATCGTCGTCACTGACGGGGTCCTTGCCCGCGCCGCGATTGGCGATATCTCGATCCTTGATTGCAGCCTGGATCAGCCGCACGGTGGACGTACGGCGCGTATCCTTGGCCTTGAGGGATTCCTTCAGGGAATCGGCGAGTCTGTCGCGCATCATCTTCCTTCTCCACGGAAAAGCCGGCCTGCAGGCTTCACCAATTGTGGCTTTTCCTTGTCATTTTCGCCGAAGCAATAGCCAGTCCCGGAGGCTCGCGCAAATCAATTACACAACCCATTGAAATACATGGGAGTTAATCCAGCGCAAAGAATTGACCGTCGGGATCGATCCGTCTATTTTCCGGCACCTGCACGAAAATTGTCATCAGGGCCGAACGCGCGCGTATTCGCGCGTCCTCGATCTGCGACATAAATGGCCATCGCCTCCCGTTCCTTCAAGGACCGGCGGTTTGCGGCCGGACAAGGAACGAACATGACCTCGACAGCCCCATGGAGCACCCGCAAGCCGACCGCCCTCCTCGTCCTCGCCGACGGCACGGTCATCGAAGGACAGGGTATAGGCGCAACCGGCAAGGTCCAGGCAGAAGTCTGCTTCAACACCGCGCTCACCGGATATGAGGAAATCCTCACAGACCCCTCCTATCTCGGCCAGATCGTCACCTTCACCTTCCCCCATATCGGCAATGTCGGCACCAACGAGGAAGACATCGAGGACCTGACGCCCGCCGCCCGGCGCGGTGCGGTCGGCGTCATCTTCAAGGCCGATATCACCGATCCGTCAAACTATCGCGCCGCCAAGCATCTCGACGCCTGGCTCAAGGCCCGCGGCATCATCGGCCTGAGCGGCATCGACACCCGTGCGCTGACCGCCTGGATCCGCGAGCACGGCGCGCCGAACGCGGTCATCGCCCATGACCCGAACGGCGTTTTCGACGTCGATGCGCTGAAGGCCGAAGCCAAGGCCTGGAGCGGCCTCGTCGGTCTCGACCTCGCCATCGAGGCAACCTCCGGACAGTCTTCTGAATGGAAGGAAAAGCCCTGGGTCTGGAACGAAGGCTACAGCGAGCTTGCCGCCGGTGACGTGAAATATCACGTCGTCTGCCTCGACTACGGCGTGAAGCGTAACATCCTGCGCCTCTTCACCGGCCTCAACTGCCGCGTGACTGTCGTCCCGGCCAAGACTTCGGCTGAAGACATTCTCGCCCTCAATCCCGATGGCATCTTCCTGTCGAACGGCCCGGGCGACCCGGCCGCCACCGGCGAATATGCCGTTCCGGTCATTCGCAAGCTGGTGGAAAGCGGCCTGCCGGTCTTCGGCATCTGCCTCGGTCACCAGATGCTGGCGCTCGCGCTCGGCGGCACCACCGTCAAAATGCACCAGGGTCACCACGGCGCGAACCATCCGGTCAAGGACTACACCACCAACAAGGTGGAAATCGTCTCGATGAACCACGGCTTCGCAGTCGACAAGAACAGCCTGCCGGAAGGCGTTGAGGAGACTCACGTTTCCCTGTTCGACGGCTCCAACTGCGGCCTGCGTCTCGCCGGCAAGCCTGTCTTCTCGGTGCAGCACCACCCCGAGGCCTCGCCCGGCCCGCAGGACAGCCACTACCTCTTCCGCCGCTTCATCAACATGGTGCGCGAGAAAAAGGGCGAGCCGGCTCTGGCAGAGCGTTGATCGGACTCACAGATTAGAGACAGCGATGCGGCCCGGTTAACCCCGGGCCGTTTTCATTTCGAAGCGTACCTTCTGGAAAAACCGCAGGCACAGCATCACCGAAGCGGTGAATAGGCCGATCAGGAAGCCGATCCAGATGCCGATGCCGCCATAGCCCATCGGGAAGGCGATGAACCAGGCCAGGAAGAAGCCGACGGGCCAGTAGGCGATCAGCGCCAGCAGCATCGGCACCCGCGCATCCTTGAGCCCACGCAACAGGCCCGACGCAATCGCCTGCAGACCATCGACCAACTGGAAAATGCCGGCGATAACCACGAGCGGCACGGCAAAATCGAGCACAGCTGCAGCATCCGGGGTATGGGCATTGATAAAGGCGCCGCTCAATTCGCGGGGCATCATGTAAAAGAGCACCCCGCCCGCAATCGATATCAGGCTGGCAATCCCGAGCACCGTGATGGCCGCCCGCATCAAGTCGGGATAGTTGCCGCGTCCGTGCGCAAGGCCGATCCGGACGGTTGCGGCCTGCGACAGCCCGAGCGGAAGCATGAAGGCAATCGAGGTGAGTTGAAGCGCAATACCATGCGCGGCAAGCTCGACCGTGCCGATCTTGCCCATCAGCAGCGACGCCGCCGCAAACAGGCTGACCTCCGCCAGAACAGTCACGCTGATCGGCAGGCCGAGATGCACGACATCCCAGAGCGCATGCCAATCCGGTCGCCAGAAGCGAACGAAAAGCTCGTAGCGGCGCGTCTCCTCGCGTGTCTCGATGTAGGCGACCATGAACAGGAAGCTCGCCCACTGCACTGTGACAGCAACGATGGCAGCACCCGTCATGCCGAGAGCCGGCAGTCCGAAATGGCCAAGCACCAGCGCATAGGCAAGTACCGCATTCATCACCAGAACGGTCAGCGTCACATAGAGGATGATGCCTGCCCTGCCCGTTGCACTCACAAGTGCACGCAACACGGCGAAAAGCAGCGCAGGCAGCAGGCCGAACTGCACGATCATTACGTAATGCGCGGCAAGTGCCGCCACTTCAGGCTTCTGGCCGAGCGCCAGCAGGATGGTCTCCGCATGGAAGAACAACGGCGCCGTCATCAGCGTGTAGGCAATCGACACCCACATGCCCATGCGGATCGAACGGCGCACGGATACGACGTCTCCGCGCCCATAGGCCTGTGCAACCATCGGAACCACAGCGATGGAGAAGCCGGAGCCGAAGATGAAGATCGTGAAGAAGAACTGTCCGGCCAGAACCATGGCTGCAAGCGACTGCGCGCCGAGCTGGCCGACGATCACCACATCCGTAGTATGAATGCCAAGCTGCGCAAGCTGGGCGCCGATCAAGGGAATTCCGAGCTGCAGCGTCGCGAGTATATGCGACCACCAGCTTGCTGCACCGGGCCTTGCGGACGAGATAGAGGCATGCGTATTCATGATGGCACCCAAGACGAAAAAAGCCGCTTCCAGAGATGACTGGCGAGCGGCGCGCGACTTTTGCATAGGGGAAACGTCAGGGGGGAGCAAGGAAAGCTTGCTACCGAGAAATAAATTTCACGGAAGCTTCACATTAACTGATAGGTTGCAGACAGACCTATTTTTCCGACACCCGGTCGTGCCGCAAGAAATCCACGAAGGCCTTCAGCGGGGCCGGCATGTAGCGACGACTGGGGTAATAGAGGAAAGGCCCTGAAAACGCCTGTTCCCAATCCGGCAGCACCGGCAGCAAGGCTCCGGATGCGAGATCGTCGCGAAGAAACTCCTCGAAAGTGAAGATGATGCCGAGCCCGGCCCGCACGGCCGCAAGCTCCAGATCGATGGACTCCGCGATCATCCGCGGCCGTGGATGAACCGTGATCGCCTCGCCTTCGCGTTCGAAGGTCCATGAAATCGTGCGACCGCTGGCAAAGCGATGCAGGACGGCCTCATGGTCGACCAGTTCGCGCGGATGGGAGGGCATTCCCCGCCGCTCGATATAGGCTGGAGCCGCAGCCCCGACATAGCTCTGGCGCCGAGGCCCGAGCGGAATGGCGATCATGTCCTGATGCAACGCCTCCTCATAGCGGACGCCGGCATCATGCCCTTCGGCCAGCACGTCGACGAAGGCGTCGTTGACCGATATCTCCATGGTAATCTCGGGATAGGCTTCGAGAAACCGGGTGGCGATATCTGGCAGGATATTGCGGGCGACGATGCCCGGCACGTTGAGCCGCAACCGCCCGGCGGGCCGATCGCGAAAGCTGTTGATCGCATCGAGCGCCGTCTCGATTTCCGCAAGTCCCGGCGTCAACCGTTCGAGCAGCCGCTCGCCCGCATCGGTCAGCGTCACGCTGCGGGTTGTGCGATTGAACAACCGCACATCGAGTTGCGCCTCCAGCCGTCGCATGGCCTCGCTCATCGACGAGGCGGAGACACCACGCAACTTACCCGCCGCCCTGAAACTGCGCAGGCGCGCAATGGTCGCGAAGGCGTCGAGCTCAGCGAGCGGCAGATTGCTCATTGTACAAAATTCCAAACAGGCCGTTTCGTTTGCATCGGATTATCGCACAAAACGTCGAGGAGTAGAAAGGACCTCGGCAACATCCTCAACATCCTCTCCGGGGATTTTCGAAAGGAACCAGACAATGCAGACTGTGAAACTCGGCCGGACCGGCCCCTCCGTCTCCCGCTTCGGCCTCGGCTGCATGGGAATGTCCGGCATGTATGGCGAGAGCGACAGAGCCGAGAGCATCGCCACCATCCACGCGGCCCTCGACGCCGGCATCAACCTGCTGGACACCGGCGATTTCTACGGCATGGGCCACAATGAAATGCTGATCGCCGAAGCGCTCAAGGGCCGTTCCCGCGACGATATCCTGCTCAGCGTCAAGTTCGGAGCCCAGCGTGATCCCGCCGCCGGCTGGATCGGCTTCGACGCCCGTCCGGCCGCCGTCAAGACGGCGCTGGCCTACACGCTGCAGCGGCTCGGCGTCGACTACATCGACATCTACCGCCCTGCCCGCCTCGATCCCACCGTTCCCGTCGAGGACACTATCGGCGCCATCGCCGACATGGTGAAGGCAGGTTTCGTCCGCTATATCGGCCTTTCTGAAGTCGGTGCGGACACCATCCGCCGTGCAGCGTCCGTCCACCCCATCGTCGATCTGCAGATTGAATATTCGTTGATTTCCCGCGGCATCGAAGACAGGATCCTGCCGACCTGCCGCGAACTCGGCATCGGCATCACCGCCTATGGCGTACTTTCCCGCGGTCTCATCAGCGGCCACTGGCAGCCGGCAAGTATCGGCAGGAACGATTTTCGCGCCCATTCCCCGCGCTTCCAGGGGGAAAATGCCGCCCACAATCTCGCGCTCGCGGAAGCACTCGGCAAGGTCGCCGCATCGAAAGGCATGACGACCGCCCAGGCCGCCATCGCCTGGGTCGCGGCACAAGGCGATGACATCGTGCCGATCATCGGCGCACGCCGCCGTGATCGCCTTCAGGAATCCCTTAGTGCTGCCGATTTTTCGCTGACGCCGGAGGATCTCGCCGAAATCGAACGCGCCGTACCGAAGAACGCTGCCGCCGGTACCCGTTATGCCGAAGCGCAGATGGCGCATCTCGACAGCGAAAAGTGACCTTCAAATATGGAAACGGCCCGGTCGAAGCCGGGCCGTTTCTCGTTTCATTCTATCTTGGCCAACCTTCTATCGGATCAGATCGGCCCGGAGAAGGTGTCGCAGGACGCCACCTTGCCGCTGTCAAAGCCGCGCTTGAACCACTTCATCCGCTGGGCGGACGTGCCATGGTTGAAGCTATCGGGCACGACATAGCCCTGGCTGCGCTTCTGCAACGTATCGTCGCCGATCTGCCTGGCGGCATTGAGCGCTTCCTCAAGGTCACCTGCTTCGAGCAGGCCCTTCTGCTGCGTGTACTTGCCCCAGATCCCGGCGAAGCAATCCGCCTGAAGCTCGACGCGCACCGACATCTGGTTGGCTTCGACTTCACTCATCGACTGCCGGGCCTGATTGAATTTCGGCAGGATGCCGGTCAGGTTCTGAACGTGATGACCGACCTCATGTGCAACCACATAGGCTTCGGCAAAGTCGCCGGAAGCGCCGAAGCGGTCATTGAGTTCCCGGAAGAAGTCCGTATCGAGATAGACCTTGCGGTCGCCCGGGCAATAGAACGGCCCGGTGGCGGAGGAAGCGGTTCCGCAGGCAGAAGCCGTACGTCCGGCGAATAGAACCAGCGTCGGCTCCTGATAGGTCTGGCCGGCCGCCTTGAAGATGCCGTTCCAGGTATCCTCGGTCTCTGCCAGAACAGTACGAACGAAAGCCGTCATCTCGTCGCTGGCCGGCTGGGAGGGCTGCTCGCCGATCGACTGTTCATAACCCGACCCCTGCTGCTGCATCGAGCCATCGCCCAAGAGTTGCAGCATGTCGATGCCCATCATCTTCAGGACGAAATATATGACGATGAGAAAAATGATCGTGCCGATGCTCATGCCACCGCCGCGCCGGCCTCCCGTGGGGAGTTGCATGCCCGACCGTCCGAACGGATCGCGCCCCATGCCACCGCGGCCGGTCGAGGTGCCGCGCCGGTCTTCAATATTGTCCGATTGACGTCGGCCCTTCCATTCCATGGTGTTCATCCTCTCCAGCAAGCGCTGCGCGCCCTTGGAAACAATCTATAGTGCAAACTGTTCCCTGCGGCCATTCCAATCGAGAGGAAGCGCGGCTCCGCCGGACATTCAGGCCGGCTCGAAAACGAGCAGTTCCTCGAAGTGGTTCATGTCCTCGAAGGCGCAGAAAGCCGGCGGCTTGAGCGCGATCACCGGCGACCGGTCGCGGATCTCTTGCGTCACCTTGTCGAGGAATGGAACCCAGGCTGCAATCGTCTCGTCGTCAAAGCGCTCCTTCGGATAGGCGAAGGTGATGTGGAAGGAATAGCGGTCATGATCGGGATGCCTATAGCCGAGAAGATCGGCGAAACGATTCCGCCAGGATTTCAATCGAGCCCTGTCATCCGCCGTCACCCCATCCAGCGTCAGACCCGCCGGCGTTGCTTCGGTCACTTCCATCTCGAACGGACCGTCGGGCACAAAAGCTGCCAGCCGATCCATGTAGATCGCCGTCATGTCGTCGATCGGCGCATCGAGCGGCACATCGGCCGGCCAGAACGGCAGCTTCCGGCGATATTCGATGATTCCCTGAAACAACGTCATGTGCAGGCTGGAGACCGGCGTGAAGGCGAGTTGGCACGCACCCGGCATCGATAGATAGCCCATCCGCGCATCGACGATTGCCTGTTCGCTCTCGGTTCCCGGCAGGAGATGGCAGACGATGGTATTGCCCGGCTCGCGCAGGAACTGCCCGGAAGAATTGTATCGCGTTCCGAAATGCGGAAGCGGTTGCGGCGTCAGCGTCCGGGAAAAGAGGTGCAGATAGGGAGGAAGAGTATCAGGTGTGATCGGTTCGACGGCCATGGAACAACCTTTGCGGTGGGGAAATACTGCTCTATCCGTCCGGCAACAAACCTGTGTGACAATTGAATGAATTCCGGCTCCGCAAAGCCGTTGATCGCCGCTCCCCAACTTTCATGCATTTGGCTTCATTTAAGGGGTTGGTTTGGGCGAGAGTTTTCCCTATAAGCCCCTTCTAGCCTGAAAAGACCCTCGTTTGTGCCCCGGCCGGTGAAAATTCACCCTGGCCGGTTTTTCGCGCAACCTGAAAATGGAAATAAGCCCATGCCGAAGCGCCAAGATATCAAGTCCATCCTCATCATCGGCGCTGGACCGATTGTCATCGGCCAGGCATGCGAATTCGATTATTCCGGCACACAGGCCTGCAAGGCGCTGAAGGAAGAAGGTTACCGGGTCATTCTGGTAAACTCCAACCCGGCGACGATCATGACCGATCCGAACCTTGCCGACGCCACCTATGTCGAACCGATCACCCCGGAAGTCGTCGCAAAGATCATCGCGAAGGAACGCCCGGATGCCCTGCTGCCAACCATGGGTGGCCAGACCGCGCTCAACACCGCACTGTCCCTTAAGCGCATGGGCGTTCTCGACCGCTACAATGTCGAGATGATCGGCGCAAAGCCGGAAGCCATCGACAAGGCCGAGGACCGCGCCCTCTTCCGCGAGGCCATGGCGAAGATCGGCCTTGAGACCCCGCGCTCGATGCTCGCTAACGCAACAGAGATCAAGGACGCCGACCGCAAGAAGCACGAAGCCGCCCGCAACGAGGTGAAGGCCAAGCTTTCCGGCGCAGAACTCGACAAGGCGCTCGACGAGCTGGAAAACCAGTGGAACCTCGGCGAGACCGACCGCAAGCAGCGCTATATCAGCCACGCCATGGCGATTGCCGCCCAGGCCATCGACACCGTCGGCCTTCCGGCCATCATCCGCCCCTCCTTCACCATGGGCGGCACCGGCGGCGGCATCGCCTACAACCGTTCGGAATTCTTCGAGATCGTCGGCTACGGCCTTGACGCCTCGCCGACCACGGAAGTCCTCGTCGAGGAAAGCGTTCTCGGCTGGAAGGAATATGAAATGGAAGTGGTCCGCGACAAGGCGGACAACTGCATCATCATCTGCTCCATCGAGAACATCGATCCGATGGGCGTCCACACCGGCGATTCCATCACCGTCGCGCCAGCTCTGACGCTGACGGACAAGGAATACCAGATCATGCGCAACGCCTCGATCGCGGTTCTGCGCGAGATCGGCGTCGAGACCGGCGGCTCGAACGTACAGTTCGCCGTCAATCCGAAAGACGGCCGCCTGGTCGTCATCGAAATGAACCCGCGCGTATCGCGCTCGTCTGCCCTGGCGTCCAAGGCAACCGGCTTTCCAATCGCCAAGATCGCCGCCAAGCTCGCCATCGGCTATACGCTCGATGAGCTGGAGAACGACATCACCGGCGGCGCGACCCCGGCATCGTTCGAACCGTCCATCGACTATGTCGTCACCAAGATCCCGCGTTTCGCCTTCGAGAAGTTCCCAGGTGCCTCGCCGGTCCTGACCACCGCCATGAAGTCGGTCGGCGAAGTCATGGCCATCGGCCGCACCTTCGCGGAATCGCTCCAGAAGGCTCTTCGCGGCCTCGAAACCGGACTGACCGGCCTCGACGAGATCGAAATCCCCGGCCTTGGCGAAGGTGACGATCACAACGCCATCCGCGCCGCCATCGGCACGCCGACGCCGGATCGTCTCCGTCAGGTCGCGCAGGCTCTGCGTCTCGGCATGTCCGAGACGGAAGTGCACGAAAGCTGCAAGATCGACCCGTGGTTCATCTCCCAGTTCAAGGCCATCGTGGACATGGAAGCCCGCATCCGCGAGCACGGTCTTCCAACCGACGCCGAAAACCTGCGCATGCTGAAGTCCATGGGCTTCTCCGACGCGCGCCTCGCCAGCCTGACGCACAAGCGCCCGAAGGAAGTGGCGGAACTGCGCAACGCGCTCAATGTTCGCCCGGTCTACAAGCGCATCGACACCTGCGCCGCCGAGTTCGCCTCGCCGACCGCCTACATGTATTCGACCTATGAGACGCCCTTCGTCGGCGCGGCCCGTTCGGAAGCCCAGATTTCCGACCGCAAGAAGGTCGTCATTCTTGGCGGCGGACCGAACCGTATCGGCCAGGGCATCGAGTTCGACTACTGCTGCTGCCATGCTGCCTTCGCGCTCAAGGATGCCGGCTATGAAGCCATCATGGTCAACTGCAACCCGGAAACGGTTTCCACCGACTACGACACCTCCGACCGCCTCTATTTCGAGCCGCTGACGGCCGAAGACGTGATCGAGATCATGCGCGCCGAACAGGAAAAGGGCGAACTGGTGGGCGTCATCGTCCAGTTCGGTGGCCAGACGCCGCTGAAGCTCGCCGAAGCGCTGGAAAAGAACGGCATCCCGATCCTCGGCACTGCGCCCGACATGATCGACCTCGCCGAAGACCGTGACCGCTTCCAGAAGCTCCTGATGAAGCTCGACCTCAACCAGCCGAACAACGGCATCGCCTACTCGGTCGAGCAGGCTCGCCTCGTTGCCTCGGAAATCGGCTTCCCGCTGGTCGTTCGCCCGTCCTACGTTCTCGGCGGCCGCGCCATGCAGATCATCCACAATGAGAGCATGCTGCAGACCTACCTGCTCGACACGGTTCCGGAACTCGTGCCGGAAGACATCAAGCAGCGCTATCCGAACGACAAGACCGGCCAGATCAACACTCTGCTCGGCAAGAACCCGCTCCTGTTCGACAGCTACCTGACCAACGCCATCGAAGTGGACGTCGACGCCCTCTGCGACGGCAAGGATGTCTTCGTCAGCGGCATCATGGAGCATATCGAAGAGGCCGGCATCCATTCCGGCGACTCGGCGTGCTCGCTGCCGGTCCACTCGCTGTCGGACGAGATCGTCGACGCCCTTGAACGCCAGACCGTGGCGCTGGCAAAGGCGCTCAACGTTGGCGGCCTGATGAACGTGCAGTACGCCATCAAGGACGGCGTGATCTACATTCTCGAAGTCAACCCGCGCGCCTCGCGTACGGTGCCTTTCGTCGCCAAGACCATCGGCGCTCCGATCGCCAAGATCGCCGCCCGCGTCATGGCCGGCGAGAAGCTCGACGCTGCCATCTCAGCCTATGGGGCAAAGCCCGATCCGCGCAAGCTGAAGCACATCGCCGTCAAGGAAGCCGTATTCCCCTTCGCCCGTTTCCCGGGCGTGGACACGCTGCTCGGCCCCGAAATGCGCTCGACCGGCGAAGTCATCGGCCTCGACACCGATTACGCTCTGGCCTTCGCCAAGGCGCAGCTCGGCGCAGGCGTCGAACTTCCACGCGATGGAACGGTCTTCGTTTCGGTGCGTGACGAGGACAAGGAGCGCGTGCTTCCCGCTATCAGCCTGCTTTCGAGCATCGGCTTCAAGGTTCTGGCCACCGGCGGCACCGCCCGCTTCCTTGCCGAAAAGGGCATCAAGGCTGAAAAGATCAACAAGGTTCTGGAAGGACGCCCGCATATCGAGGACGCCATCCGCAACCGTCAGGTCCAGCTGGTCTTCAACACCACGGACGGCAACAAGGCAGTCTCCGACTCCAAGTCCCTGCGCCGCGCCGCCCTGATGCAGAAGGTGCCGTACTACACGACGATGGCCGGCGCTCTTGCCGCCGCACAGGCCATCGAGGCCCTGAAAAAGGGCCAGCTGGAAGTTCGCCCGCTGCAGAGCTACTTCTGAAAATCCGATGGGTCGGGTGAAAAAATCATCTGACCCATCATCATTTGACATTTGTCTATCAGCCCGGAGAAGACGATCATCCGCGACTCAGGTCGAGGAGGACTTCTCATGCAAGACAGGACTGATACCGTCGCCGTCGCGGGACGGCGCGAATGGATCGGGCTCTATATCCTTTCCATCGCCTGCCTGATCTATTCCATGGACCTGTCCGTGCTGTTCCTGGCGATGCCGGCGATCACCACCGCTCTCGATCCTTCGGCTGCCGAACTTCTCTGGATCAACGATATCTATGGCTTCATGGTCGCGGGATTCCTCGTCACCATGGGTACACTCGGTGACCGCATCGGCCGCCGCAAGGTTCTCCTGATCGGCGCCTCCGCCTTCGGCGTGGCCTCCGTCTTCGCGGCCTTTTCGACATCGGCCCAGATGCTGATTGCCGCCCGGGCCTGTCTTGGCATTGCCGGCGCGACCATCGCCCCATCAACGCTGTCGTTGGTGGTCAACCTCTTCTCGGACGAGAAGGAACGTAACCGGGCGATTGGCGTCTGGGGTACGGCCTTTGCCCTTGGCGGCCTGATCGGCCCACTGATCGGCGGCGTCCTGCTCCAGTATTTCCACTGGGGCTCCGTCTTCCTCATCAATGTCCCCGTCATGCTGGCGCTCATCATCGCCGCCCCCTTCCTTCTGCCGGAATATCGGGGCGACGGTGCCGGGCGTCTGGACCTGCCGAGCGTCGGGCTTTCTCTCGCCACCGTCCTGCCGATCATCTACGGCTTCAAGAAGATCGCGACAGATGGGATGGATCCCCTCTATCTCGTTCCCGTCGCGGCGGGGCTGGCTTTCGGAGCGCTGTTCGTCCGTCGTCAGCGCCGTCTTGCCGATCCGCTGATCGACCTCTCCCTGTTCAGGATACCCGCCTTCCTGGCGTCGCTGCTGGTCAACCTCTCCGGCGTCTTCTTCGTCTTCGGCATTTTCCTGTTCCAGAACCAGTATCTGCAATTGGTGATCGGCCTGACGCCGCTCCATGCCGCACTCTGGTCCGGCCTGCCCGGCCTCGTCTTCACCGTCATGTCCCTGCAAGCCTATCGCATCACCAACCGCCTGGGATCGGTGAAGACGGTTTTGACCGGCCTTCTGGTCAACGCCCTTGGTGCCGCCGTCATGGCCGTTGCCGCCTATTACGAAAGCCTGTTCGGCGTACTCGGTGCCAGCGCCCTGATTGCGCTGGGCTTCGTCCCGGTCATTCTGACCACAACCGGGCTGATCGTCGGCTCCGCGCCGCCAGAACGCGCCGGAGCCGCCTCGGCCATCTCGGAAACCAGCGCCGAGTTCGGCGGAGCGCTTGGCGTAGCCCTGCTCGGCAGTCTCGGCAGCGTCATCTATCGCATCGCCATGAATGGCGCCGACTTCGACGGTCTGCCGACCGACATGGTGGAGGCCAGCCGCTCGACACTCGCGGCCGCGGTCGATGCCGCCCGCACTCTCGGCGGACCGGCTCCATGGCTGGACCTTGCCCGCAGCAGCTTCTCTCTCGGCTTTGCCGCATCCTGTGCGGCCGCAACCGTGGCACTCGTTCTGCTCGCCATCATCGCCCGCCGGGTCTACAGCCTCAACCCCGTGACGGAGAGCGCACCGGCACACTGAAAGCGAAGAGAAACGCTCGACGGCAACCGAAAATTGCAGCACCAGACCAAGTCTGCTATCGTCGCGCCAAAGCAGTCGGGAACGCGCGGCATGGGCAAGAACATCGTTCTTCTCTTCGACGGCACATCGAACGAAATCGCGGCGGACCGCACCAATATCCTGCGTCTGTTCGGCACCTTGAGGCGAACCGACCGGCAACTCGTCTACTACGATCCCGGTGTCGGGACGTTCGGTGCAGATGATTCCTGGTCACGCGCATGGCGCAAGGCGGTGGAGGTCTGGGGGCTTGCCACCGGCTGGGGCATGGATTCCAACATCAAGCAGGCCTATCGCTTCATCGTCGAGAACTACGAGGCAGCACCGCGTGACAGTGACGGCAAGAAGATCGGCGAGGACGACCGCATCTTCATCTTCGGTTTCAGCCGGGGCGCCTATACCGCCCGCGTCCTGGCAGGCTTTATCCATGCGCTTGGCCTGATTCGCCGTGAACACCTCAATCTCGTCGACTACGCTTATCGCACCTACAAGGGCATACCTGATCACCAGACCCGCACCCCCGCAACGCCCGCACCGGAAGGCAGTCCAGCGCCATCAGCCTTCGCTGCCATGCGCCTCTACGAGCGCACGCTGAAAGGCATTCGCCCCACGATCGAACTTCTGGGACTGTTCGACACCGTCGCCTCCGTGATCGAGCCCGGCAAGGTCGGCATCCAGTTCAAGACGCACCCCTTCAGCAACCGCAACCCGAGTGTGCGCCATGTCCGCCACGCAGTCGCCATCGATGAACGGCGCACGATGTTCCGGCCGGAGCTGTGGCCCTTCGACCAGCCCTTCTGGGGCAGTCCCTTCAGGCCACCGGCAGATCACCCTGTTGAACCGCAGGACGTCAAGGAGGTCTGGTTCGCCGGTGTCCATGGCGATATCGGCGGCGGTTATCCGGAAAAGCAGAGCGCACTCATCAAGCTGCCGCTTGCCTGGATGATCAGGGAAACCAAGGCGATGGGCCTCGACTATTCGACCCGTACGGTCAACGACGTGGTACTCGGCAAGAATCCCGAAAAGGATTACGTCGCTCCCGACCCGATGGTGGAGCCACACGATTCGATGAACCTCGCCTGGCGTCTCGTCGAATACATCCCCCGCAAGGTACCCCCCTCGTCCTGGCGGCATGATGGCAAGGGCGGCGGCATCTATCTGCCGAAATCCGATCCACGCTTCATCCCCGAAGATGCGCTTGTCCACATATCGGTGGAGGAGCGCTTGAACGGCTCACCGGTCGGCGGCCCCTACAAGCCACAGAACCTGCCTATACGCTATCGCGTAGAGCCCTGATGGCAGGCCATTACACGCTATAGGAAACATGGCGCGCGCGCCGTCAATCCCCGCCCTCCAACATAAACCTCTGGAACTTTCCGTCTTCTATCTGTTATAGTCCCGGGCAACGTTGATTTGAGACATGGTTCCGCAGCTTTGCTGCGGAGCCTGTTTTTCTTTTGTGTCCGCCCTACAGGACATGAAAAGCAGAGGAAGGCGAAATGGTTGAAAAGGTCCCGATGACGCAGAACGGTTACGTCAAGCTGCAGGAGGAACTGCGCTGGCGTCAACAGGAAGAACGCCCGCGGATCATCGACGCGATCGCAGAAGCGCGCGCCCATGGCGACCTTTCCGAAAACGCCGAATACCACGCCGCCAAGGAAGCCCAGAGCCACAATGAAGGCCGCGTCGGCGAGCTTGAGGATCTGATTGCCCGCGCCGAGGTCATCGACCTCTCCAAGATGTCCGGTTCCAAGATCAAGTTCGGCGCAACCGTCAAGCTGGTCGACGAGGATACCGAGGAAGAAAAGACCTATCAGATCGTCGGCGATCAGGAAGCCGACGTGAAGGCTGGCCGTATTTCGATCTCTTCGCCGATTGCCCGCGCGCTCATCGGCAAGGAAGTCGGCGACAACATCGAAGTTGTTGCTCCCGGCGGTTCGAAAGCCTACGAAATCCTCTCCGTCGCCTGGGGCTGACGCAGAACCGGAAGGCCTCCCTTGCTTTCACTTGCCGATATCACGGTGATCGCGCCGCATTTCAAGCGGCGCCTCTCCGGTGTAACCTCGACCGTGATCCAGCTCGTGCCGGCGCAACGCCGCCACGGACGCGGCATCGTTACCCTCGGGCCCGGCCTTCCCGATCATCTTCCCAAGATGCACTGGCGGCAATTACCCGCCATCTGGCGCGCGCCCAAGGGCGCGCCCATTCGTATCTGGCATGCCCGGCGCAACAACGAGATGCTGTTCGGCATCTTCCTGCGCGATGTCCTGCGCATGCCCCTGAAGCTGCTCTTCACCTCCGCTGCGCAACGCCGCCACACCGGCTACACCCGCTGGCTGATCTCGAAGATGGATGCCGTCGTCGCGACCAGCGCGCGCTCCGGCTCCTTCCTCAAGGTGCCGCACACCGTCATCCTCCACGGCGTCGATACCGAGCTTTTCCATCCGGGTGAGGAGACATCTGATACCATCGCCGCAACCGGGCTGCCGGGACGCCATCTCGTCGGCTGCTTCGGCCGCGTCCGCCACCAGAAGGGAACGGACCTCTTCGTCCGCGCGATGATCGAACTCCTGCCGCAGTTTCCCGACTGGACCGCCGTCATTAGCGGTCGCGTCACCTCAGAACATCAGGGTTTCGCCGACAAGCTGAAGGCGGATATCGCCGCTGCCGGTCTTTCGTCGCGCATCATCTTTCTCGGCGAAGTCGATGACATCAAGCCCTGGTACCGCCGGCTTTCCCTCTACGTTGCCCCTTCCCGCAACGAAGGCTTCGGCCTGACGCCTCTCGAATCCATGGCCTCCGGCACCGCAGCCGTGACCAGCGACGCCGGCGCGTATGCGGAAATGATCGTCGAGAACGTCACCGGCAAGGTCGTGCCCGCCGGAAACTACGAGGCGCTGCGCGACGCGATCCGCGTTTATCTCGCCTCGCCGGCCGCAGCCGAGGAGGCGGGCCGCGTCAGCCGCCAGCACATCCTCGACAATTTCGCCCTCGAAAACGAAGTGGGCGGACTGGAGAAGGTTTATGATCGCCTTCTCGGGCATGACAAGGCGATCCCATGACCAAGGTGAAGTTCATCGGTCACAGCAAGCATCTCAACGGCATCCGCAAGGCTTCTGACGGCAGCCTTGAACTGGTTCCGCTGAAGCTTGTCGACACGATCCGCGAACTCGTGCGCCGTAAGGGGTTCGGTGGCCTTCTGGCAACCATTGCCGGTCGCGACGAATTTGTCGATCTCAGGCCTGTTGTCGAGCGCAACCTGATACGTCGGCGCATCCGTTTCGGCTGGTTCTATTCCAACCCGATGGTCGCCGCCATCTACCGGGCCATGGTCCTGCCTCGCGCCCGCATCCCCGCCGCACTGCTCAAGCTCTGTTTTGACGAACACCCGGAAGCCCGGGCTCTGGTCTTCAACGGCTTCCTGATGCCGGATGCGTTGACGCTCGAAGTCAGCAAGGCGCTTGGCCGCGAACGGCTGGTCATGGAGCTCGGCTTTTTCCCGAAGATGCTGCAGTATGACCGCAAGGGCATCAACTACGACAGCACCCTTCCCCGCGATCCCGCCTTCTACCGCATGTTGGACGACCGGATCGGCAAGGAAATGCCGGCAGACCTCGTGCGCCGCCAGAGCAAGCAAAAGGGTTCCGAGACCGCCACCTTGCCCCCATCCTATGTCTTCGTACCGTTCCAGGTGCCAAGCGACATGCAGGTGCTGGCCCATTCTCCCTGGATCAGGGACATGGTGCATTTCTACGAGGTGATCGCCCGCCTCGCCGACCGCCAGCCGGATGTGCACTTCGTCATCAAGGAGCATCCCAGCTTTCCGCTGTCGATCCGCGGCCACGTCAAGCCGCACAGCCGCATCCATTTCGCCAATCACAATGAGACACGTGGCCTGATAGAAGGCGCCGACGCCGTCATTGTGATGAATTCGACCGTCGGCCTCGAGAGCCTGTTCCTCGGCAAGAAGGTCATCACCATCGGCAACGCGCCCTACAATATAGACGGCCTCGTGCTGCATGCCGGCAATGATAGTGAACTGGCTGCCGCTTTTCAGGCGCTGAAAAACTGGGAACCCGACGCGGACCTTCGCACGACCGTCATAAGGTACATTTACAACGTCTTCCTGCTCAGGGGCGATCGCAACAATGCGGACGCGGCCATGATGGAGGCCTTGCGCCAGCGCGCCGAGGGAACCGACCAGCACAGCCTTTTCCTGAAAGAATTTGCCGAATGTTCGGGTCATGAAGACCGAGCGGAGAGACAACCGGTCAGGGAAGGCCCGTAGCGACGATGAATATGCAAACCACGCTCACCCCTCCGGTCAATGTGGTTTGCATGAAATGGGGAACCCTCTACGGCCCCGAATACGTCAACAACCTGAAACGCGGTGTCGCCCGCCACCTTCGCCGCCCCCATCGTTTCGTCTGTTTCACGGACGATACGACCGGGCTGGAAGCCGGCATCGAGACATTCCCCCTGCCGGAACTCGACCTGCCTGCCGGCCATGGCGACCGGCGCTGGCGCAAGCTCGCCCTCTTCCGCCGCGATCTAGCCGATCTTCAGGGCACCACGCTGTTTCTCGACCTCGATCTGGTCATCATGACCGATCTCGAGCCGTTCTTCACGCATCCCGGGACATTCCTGATCATCCGGGACGACAATCTCTTCCGCGCCAAGCCGCTTCGCCGCATCAACCCGGCCCGCGACCGTTTCCTGCATTCGGTCGGCAACAGTTCCGTCTTCCGCTACGAGATCGGCGCACACAGCTATATCCTCGACGCCTATCTGGCAGACCCTGCCAAGGCCATGACGAATTACGAGATTTCCCAGCAGTTCCAGAGCGCCCAGCTTGCCGCCCATGGCCACCTGCAATACTGGCCGCGTGAATGGTGCGTGAGCTTCAAGAACGCCTGCGTTCCCCGCAATCTGGCCAGCTACCTCTGGGACCCCGCGCCGCCGCAAGGCGCGAAGATGGTGGTCTTCGCCGGCCAGCCGAAAATGAGCGAAGTTCTCGCCGGCGGCGGGCACAAATGGTATCGCAGGATCGGCAAGGTCGACTGGCTTCACGATGCCTGGTACAGCAACGGCCAGGCGGCTTCAGATCTCCAGAAGGGGAACCTTCTTGACTTGGCGGATCGTCAGCATGGTCCGCACGGTATGGACGTGCTCGTTGGCGGTTAGCACCTCGATGACGAAGTCCTGAAAGCGGGTCAGGTTTTCCGCAACACAGTGCAGCAGGAAATCGCTGTCGCCGTTGACCATCCAGGCCTGCCGCACCATCGGCCATACCTCGGTCGCAGCGGCAAACGCCTTGAGATTGGCCTCCGACTGGTGTTTCAGGCCGATCATGCAGAAGGCGACGAGGTCGAAACCGAGCTTCGGCGCACTCAGCATCGCGTGATAGCCCTCGATGATGCCGCTCTCCTCGAGCTTTCGTACGCGCCGGAGACAGGGCGGCGCAGAAATGCCGACCCTCTCGGAAAGCTCCACATTGGTCATTCTCCCGTCCCGTTGCAGTTCGCGCAGGATTCGAAGATCGATTGCGTCCAACTCGGCTCTCAGCACGGGGATGGCCTTTCATGATTTGCAGATGGGCATTTTCTAGCGGAACCCGTGGAATACGCAAGAATCAGGCTGCATTGCGAACAAAAATTACCATGCGACGCATTGCCTTGTTGGTATTGCAAGGCTGACCTTGAATAAATGCATGGATCAATCATAAATGAGCCTACAAAGAAGTGGCGCGCGAGCTTATATCGCACCCTCCCCTGGCCGCTTTGAAAGGAACTACCCATGACTGCCCGCCATACAAAGGTGTTGATCATCGGCTCAGGCCCAGCCGGATACACGGCCGCGATCTATGCCGCCCGCGCCATGCTGAAGCCGGTTCTCATCGCCGGCATGGAACAGGGCGGTCAATTGATGATCACGACCGACGTGGAGAACTATCCCGGTTTCGGCGATCCGATCCAGGGCCCGTGGCTGATGGAGCAGATGCTGAAGCAGGCAACCCATGTCGGTGCCGAGATCGTCAACGATCTGGTGACCGAGGTCGACGTTTCCCGTCGTCCCTTCACCGCCCGGACCGATTCCGGTGCGGTATGGACCGCCGACACGCTCATCATCGCCACCGGCGCCAAGGCCAAGTGGCTCGGCATCGAGAGCGAGCAGCATTTTCAGGGCTTCGGCGTTTCAGCCTGTGCCACCTGCGACGGCTTCTTCTATCGCAACAAGGACGTCATCGTGGTCGGCGGCGGTAATTCGGCCGTCGAAGAGGCACTTTACCTCTCCCACATCGCCAAGTCCGTGACCGTGGTGCACCGCCGCGACAGCTTCCGCTCCGAAAAGATCCTGCAGGAGCGTCTGTTCGCCAAGGATAATATCCGCGTTCTCTGGAACACCGAGGTTGCCGAAATCACCGGCGCGCCCGCCAAGCCGCCGATGCCGCCGTCTGTCAGCGGCGTGAAGCTGCGCGACACGCTGACGGGCGCTGTCACCGAAACGCCGATCGACGGCGTCTTCGTCGCCATCGGCCATGCGCCTGCGGTCGAACTGTTCAAGGGCAAGCTGAAGCTCAAACCGAACGGCTATCTCTGGACCGCTCCCGACAGCACCGCCACGGACGTATCAGGCATCTTCGCCGCTGGCGACGTGACCGATGACATCTACCGGCAGGCGATCACCGCCGCCGGCATGGGTTGCATGGCAGCGCTTGAAGCCGAGCGCTTCCTGGGCGCCCAGCCGGTGCAGGCCGAAGCTGCGGAGTAATGGTCATGAGAGGGGGTGGCATGCCGTTGGATTGGGACAAGTTGCGCATTTTTCATTCGGCCGCAGAAGCTGGGTCTTTCACCCATGCGGCCGACAAGCTGCATCTTTCCCAATCGGCGATCAGCCGCCAGGTCAGCGCGCTGGAACAGGATATCGGCGTCAAGCTGTTCCACCGCCACGCGCGCGGCCTCATCCTCACCGAACAGGGCGAATTGCTTTACCGCACCGCCCATGACGTGCTGCTCAAGCTCGAAACGGTGAAGATGCAGCTCACCGAGACGACGGAGAAGCCGAGCGGCAAGCTCCGCGTGACGACAACTGTCGGTCTCGGCCAGGGCTGGCTTACGGACAAGGTGCAGGAATTCCTGCAGCTTTACCCGGACATGTCCATCCAGCTCATCCTCGACAACGAGGAGCTGGACGTGAACATGCGTCATGCCGACTGCGCCATCCGCCTGCGCCAGCCGCAGCAATCCGACCTGATCCAGCGCAAGCTCTTTACCGTGCACATGCACGTTTATGCAGCACCGTCCTACATCAACCGCTACGGCGAACCGCAGTCGATTGAAGATCTCGACAACCACCGCATCATAACGTTCGGCGAGCCGGCCCCCGGCTACCTTCTGGACGTGAACTGGCTGGAAATTGCCGGACGCTCGTCCGACAATCCGCGAATGCCGCATCTCCAGATCAACAGCCAAACCTCGATCAAGCGGGCCTGCCTCTTGGGAATCGGTCTCGCCTGCCTTCCGGACTACATCGTCGGTCGCGATCCCGGACTGATTCAGCTGTCACTCAGCGCCGATGTACCCTCGTTCGACACTTATTTCTGCTATCCGGACGAAATGAAAAATGCTGCGAAGTTGAAAGTCTTTAGAGACTTCATCGTCGCAAAGGCCAGAAATTGGAACTTTTAGGCCGTTTTTGCAGCAAAACGAGCAGGCCTGCACATCATGCATGCCTGACATGCATAAAAAAGCATTGTTCACTGCACAAAAAACCACCATATCGCTCACAGCTGATGCACATGGTGGCTTTCCTCCCAGTTCCACCGCAGCAGCTGTTCCCCTCTGGAGGTTTTTTGACCTTCACACTTCAAAGGGCCCTGGAGCGATCCGGTGGCCCTCTTTTTTTTCTCACAGATCCCCACGTATCGCAGCAATGATGAATGGAGGCTCGCCGATTCTGAAAAATTTCAAGAATTGTCCCTAAAATGAGCCAATCCGAGGAACGGGTTTACTGTTACCTAAGTTGACACCTCATTTCGTCGCCATATTTGAATTGCTTCCACTCCGATACGGAATCACCAGCATATGAATCTTGACGAGACCCTCAAAGCGCTTGCACATCCCGCAAGGATTGAAATGCTCGTGTGGCTCAAACAACCCGAAGTCCATTTCCCCGATCGCCCTCATCCGATGGAATTGGGCGTCAGCGCAGGGCAGTTCGAACGTTGCGGGCTGTCGCAGTCCACCGTATCAGCCCACCTCACCACGCTGCAGCGCGCCGGCCTCGTGCTGTCCACCCGCGTCGGCCAGTGGGTTCTGTATCGCCGAAACGAGGAAGCGATCGGCAAATTCCTCGCCGCCTTGAACACGGCCCTCTGAGACACCAGATTCGAATTTCCGGGATAATCCACCCCTCCTGCATCGGATAATTTGGAAATTTAGAGAGGTCTCATGTCCAGTCTTTTCGACCCCATTATGCTTGGCCACGCCACGCTCGCCAATCGCATTGCCATGGCCCCGCTGACCCGCAATCGCTCTCCGGGCGCCGTACCGAACGATCTGAACGTCACCTATTATGAACAACGTGCATCGGCAGGCCTGATCATCACCGAGGGCACGCCGATCACCCAGCAAGGTCAGGGCTATGCCCAGGTTCCCGGCCTCTACCTTCCTGAGGCAGTCGAAGGCTGGAAGCGCGTCACCTCCGCCGTGCACTCGGCCGGCGGCAAGATCCCCGTCCAGCTCTGGCATGTCGGCCGCATTTCCCATACCTCGCTGCAGCCCGGTGGCGCGGCTCCCGTTGCCCCGTCCGCCATCCGCGCCAAGTCCAAGACCTACATCATCAACGATGACGGCACCGGCGCGTTCGCCGATACGTCCGAGCCCCGCGCCCTCGACATTTCCGAAATCCCCGGCATTCTCGAGGATTACCGCCGCGCCGCACGTGCAGCTGTCGACGCCGGGTTCGATGCCGTCGAGATCCATGCCGCCAACGGCTATCTGATCGACCAGTTCCTGCGCGCCGACACCAACCACCGCACGGACGCCTATGGCGGCTCGATCGAAAACCGCATCCGCTTCGCCATTGAGGTGGTCGAGGCCATCGTCAACGAGATCGGCGCAGACCGCACCGGCATCCGCATCTCTCCGGTGACCCCGGCAAACGATGCATCCGACCCGGATCCGCAGCCCCTTTTCAATGCACTCGTGGAAAAGCTCGCCTCCTATGACCTCGCCTTCATCCATGTGATCGAGGGCGCGACCGGCGGCCCGCGCGACAACCTTCCCTTCGACTGGGCCGGCCTGAAGGCTGCTTACCGCGCCAAGGGCGGGAAGGCCGTTTGGATGGTCAACAACGGGTATGATCGCGAACTGGCGATCGAGGCCGTCGAATCCGGCCGCGCCGACATGGTGTCCTTCGGCAAGCTCTTCATCTCCAACCCGGACCTCGTCCAGCGGCTGAAGGAAAATGCCCCCCTCAACGAGGCGGACCGCAACACCTTCTACGGCGGCGGCGCGGAGGGTTACACCAACTACCCGACGCTCGCACTTTCCGCCTGAGCGTTACGGCAGACACACGAATGCCCCGCTGCCGCGGGGCATTTCTTCTGAAGGTTTTCGCCTACCTCAGGCTGCGGAAGGCCAGACGGACCGATATCCCGAACATCAACGCGCCATTCGCCGGGTGCAACGCCGCCACCAGCGGCATATCGACTTCCTGCCCCACCACGACCACGGCGATCTGCAGGAGATAGCTCGTCGCCAGTACTGCCGTCAGCTCTCGAATGGCAATCAGTCGCGGCGACATGAAGGCTTGCGCCAGCAGCGCGAGGATCGGCAGGACGATGGCGCTACCAACGATGCGGTGCACGTCCCAGTCAACCCCGCCCCCGAAGATCGCCATGCCTGCGAGATAGAACTGGGTACCGATGCCCGCGCTGGTCAGGATCGCCATCCCCGTGAAGACGAGGCTCGCGGGAGCCGGCCTTATTTCTAGCCGCACACTCATGCCGCCCTCCCGGTCGAGGAAGCAGATATCGAACCTGACTGCCTGTCGGCACGGAACACCCCGTCCACCCGCTCTGGAAGGCAGCCAAGGCTTGCCAGGGTGGTCGCGACAGCCTCGTCGATGGGTGTGTGCGGCTCTTCTCCGAGAAACTCGACGAGACGCCGATTGTCCATCATAACCTCACGGCTCCAGAGGTAACGCATTTCCAGGAGTTCCCGAAAGATCGGCACGAAGGGCGATGCAAGTATGGCAAGCAGCCAAGGGAAGCGCTTCAGCTTGAGATCCGGCCGCCCCGTGACCCGACGGATGGAAGCCGCAAGTTCGTTACCGTCCCGATCCCGGAAACCCGCCATATGGAAGCGTGCGAAGGTCGGCAACCGGACGGCATGCTCCAGCAGACGCACCATGGTTTCCGCGGCATCCGGCAGATAGGCCCACTGGTGCCCGACGCCGGGCGAAGACGGGTTGGTGATCGCCGTAATGGGCGCACCGGGCTTGATGACACCCTGCGCAAACCAGTTGTTGCCGGCACCGGGACCGAAGAAATCGCCCGCCCGGACGATCAGCACCGGCACGCCATCGGCGGCCGCAGCTTCCAGGCGGCGCTCAAGCTCAACCCTTATCTGCCCCTTGCGGGTCACCGGATGCTGCGGACTATCCTCGCGAACCAACGGAAAACTGTCCGGCCCAAAATTATAGACCGTCCCCGGCATCAGGATGCGCGCGCCGTGACGCTTCGCGGCGGCAATCGTACTGTCGATCATCGGCAGCACCAGCTTGCCCCAGTTGCGATAACCGGGTGGGTTGACGCCATGGACGATGAGGCTCGCACCGCAGGCCGCATCCATTACATCGGCGGCGTTCATCGCATCGCCCTGCACCCACTGGTATTGCGGCATCCGCGCCTGCATTTCGGACGCGCGACGATGCATTGCCCGGACGCGATACCCCCGTTCCGCGAGCTTTGCAGCGACCGCGCCGCCGACGCCGCCGGTAGCGCCGAGAACAAGGGCTATGGGGGAATGAATGACTGCTGTCTCTGTCATGGCCTGAACTCCTTCGTTTCGATGCAAGGAGTATCCAATGCGCCAAAGATATACGGAATTGCCAGATTTTCTTTAGTTGATATACATTAATGCATGAGCATCGAACTGGCCTGGGATTATTACCGCACCTTCCTCGCAGTTCTGCGCGAGGGATCGCTTTCCGCCGCCGCACGCGAACTCGGTCTGACGCAGCCGACCGTCGGGCGCCATATCGACGCGCTGGAACAGGCAGGGGGCGGGCCGCTCTTCCTGCGCACGCCGAAAGGCCTGCTGCCGACGGAGACCGCCCGACAGATGCGTCCCCACGCCGAAGCAATGGCGGCAACGGCGGCCGCACTGGAGCGGGCCGCCTCCGGGCGATCCGACACGGTGACCGGGACCGTGCGCATCAGCGCCAGCGAAGTGATCGGCATCGAGGTGCTTCCGCCGATCCTCGCGGACCTTCAGGAGGCCCATCCCGGCCTGGATATTGAACTGTCCGCATCCGATGAGGTGGAGGATCTGCTGAATCAGGCGGCCGACATTGCCATACGCATGGTCGAGCCAGCGCAGGATGCCCTGCTCTCCCGCCGCATCGGACGCATTCCGCTCGGCTTTTATGCCCATCAGCGCTATCTCGACCGCCACGGCACGCCACAATCTCTGGCCGAGCTTGGAGAGCATCGCCTCATCGGCTTCGACCGGCACTTCGCCTATATCCGCAACATTCTCGCCGGAAGGCCCGATCTCGCGGACACCCATTTCTCCTTCCGCACGGACAGCAACCTCGCGCAACTCGCGGCAATCCGGGCGGGCGGGGGCATCGGCATGTGCCAGGACGGGCTTGCAAAGCGCTTTCCGGATCTCGTACCAGTCCTGCCGGGCGCACTGGGGCTCTCGCTCGACACCTATGTCGTGATGCATGAAAGCCTGAAAACCGCCCCCCGCTGCCGCGTTGCTTTCGATGCGCTGGTCAGGGGATTGCTGGACTATATCGACCGATAGGAATTCAGGGATGAGCGAACTGACACGCGCCGAACGGGACGGATCGACTGGAACCGGCAGCCAGCCAACAGGGGGATTTGCGCCCCTAGTCCCCGAACTCGATGTCACCAGCATCGAGGCAAGCCTGCACTTCTGGTGCGATGGTCTCGGCTTTCGCATCGCTTATGACCGCCCGGCCGCGAAATTCGCCTATCTCGAGCGTCAGGGCGCCCAGCTGATGCTCTGCCAGATCAATGGCAACTGGAAAACGGGAGCGCTGGAAAAACCCTTCGGGCGCGGCATCAACTTCCAGATAGCCACGGACGATCTTGAGCCGATACTTGAGGACTTGCGCGAACTGGATTGGCCGCTCTTCGAAGGTGTGAGCGAAAGCTGGTATCGCATTGGAGAGAATCAGGAAAGCGGCTCGCGGGAATTCCTGGTGCAGGACCCCGATGGCTATCTGATCCGCTTCTCCCAATCGATTGGAAAACGCACCATCGGCTAAGGCCTGACGCGCAAAAGGGCTGGACGGTTTTGCGATGACGGGACGGCATACGACCAAGAGTGCCGATCCGATCCCGAAGATCGAGTCGCGCTCTAAAGGGAAGAATTCGCCTGATGCGGGTCGTCGATCTCGACCTCAGGGCGATCGCCGCCGTCGGAATATTCCTCCCGCCACTTGCCCTTCTCATCCTGGTAGCTGATCTCGACCGGCTCGTCGCCGACCTGCTGTTCCTGCATGACGATGCGGGCCGCTTCCAGCGCTTCATCGTGGCTGTTGAACGTCTCGGAAAACACGTTTCCGAGCTTATAGGCCCAACCGCCATCATGAGGAACAATCTCGTAAACGATCTTAGTCATTCTTTCCTCCTTCCAAGCCGGAGCATTATCACACCAAGTGGCGCAAACATCAAACGAGGTGGAAAAATGCACACCCGGCAAGAATCTCCGGCCCGAAAAGACTGGACAAGACGTGCTTTTAGGCAGTTCTGGGAGATGCCCATCCCACCTTCAAGGCAGCGCATCCGTGCATAGTCTCCGTCAGGAAAAGACACTTGTCTTCCCGCTTATTGTCGCAGTCGCCGGCCTGGCGCTGGAACACCAGATCCTCGCTTTCGGGCCGGTCGTCTCGGTGGTTGCAGCGGTCGTCCTGATCGTCGCGATCCTCTTCGCCTCGCTGCGCATCGCCCACCACGCCGAAGTTCTCGCCGTAAAAGTCGGCGACCCCTACGGCACGATGATCCTGACACTTTCGGCCGTCATGGTGGAAGTCCTGATCCTCGCGATCATGATGAGCGAGGAAGGTTCGCCGACGCTGGTGCGCGACACGATCTATTCCGCCGTCATGCTGGATATCAACGGCATCCTCGGCCTTGCCGCGCTGCTGGGCGGCCTGAAGCACGGCGAACAGCCGTACAACGACGATTCCGGCAAGACCTACGGCGTGATGATCCTGACTGCGATGGGCATTTCCATGGTCGTTCCGGAATTTATCCCGACGGCGAAATGGCAGTACTATTCCCTCTTCACCATCTTCGCGATGATCGCCCTTTACGGTCTCTTTCTGCGCATGCAGGTCGGCACGCACAGCTACTTTTTCAGCTACAGCTATCCCCGCACCCAGCAGCGAGGACAAGAGGAGCACGTACAGGAAGGGGAAAACGAGCCGACAACACTCTCGGTCACCGTCATCATCATCGGCGTTGTGCTGATCGGCGTTCTTGCTGAGTTGATGTCCGCGTTCCTGAACGTCGGCCTTAAGGATGTCGGCGCGCCCGTCGCCCTCACGGCAATCCTAGTCGCCGCCATTTCCGCCGGCCCGGAAATCCTGACTGCATTGCGGGCCGCCCTCGCCGACCGGATGCAGGCCACAGTGAACATCGCCATGGGCGCATCGCTGTCGACCGTGATTCTCACAGTACCCGTCATGGAGGCCATCGCCCTCTACACCGGTCAACCTTTTATGATGGCCATGTCGCCGGTGCAGACCGTCATGATCGCGATCACGCTGATTGCAGCCGCGATAAATCTGAATGACGGCGAAACCAATGCGATAGAAGGCATGACGCACTTCATCCTCTTCGCCACCTTCATCATGCTCTCCTTTCTTGGCCTGTAAAGCCGGGGCACGAAAGGTAGCGCTTACGGCACTTTTGTCGGGAACCTTTGGCGGCACCTCCCGTTCCGGCCAGAGGCGATCCACATCAACTTTCCCGGTTCGCCCCATTGTCAACAAGATGCGAGGCAAAAACGCCCCCGGTCACCGGGGGGCTAGCTCGGGAGCCGAACCTTTGAAAAGATTGGACGTCATCGATGGCATGCGAGGCTATTTCCTCGTCTTCATGCTGATCAACCATCTGGTCTTCGCCGGCGGGCTATGGCTCGTTCAAATCAATCACCGCAATCTTGCATTCGTGGAAGATGCCCAGGGATTCGTCTTTCTCTCCGGCCTGCTGACCGGCATGGTCTATGCGCGCAAGATGATGAAGGACGGGTATGCCGTCGGCCGCGACCGCATCTGGTCCCGCGCGCTTGAGCTTTATCGCTATGCGATGTGCATCGTGGTTGCCGTACTCGTATTGCAACTCGTGCTTCCCGGCGCCGCCGGCATCTGGCAGAACTGGCTCGGCGGCTCGCGCCTCCATGACGGAGAACGGCTTGCGGCCATCGGAACCTTCCTGTTCCAGCCGACCTTCATGGACATCTTGCCGCAATACATCATCTACATGGCCTTTGCGCCCATGGTGATCTGGCTCTGCATCACCGAACGCTGGGCAGCCGTTGCCATTGCCTCGCTGCTGCTCTGGCTTGCCGGTCAGCTCGGCCTGCAGCGCCTCATCACCTATCCGCTCAACGAATGGCTGGCCGGAGCGCCGGACAAGGAAGGCCTGCGCGCAAGCTTCAACCTTCTCGGCTGGCAGGTTGTCTTCTTCGCAGGCGTGATCGCCGGCAGTCTCACCTCGATGAAGCGTATCGAATGGAAGCGGGTCTTCAATCCCGAGGACACGTTCCTTGCAAGGATGGCACTGGCCATCTGCCTGTTCTTCCTGCCGCTGCGCGTCATGACCGCCCATGAACTGATGCCGGGCATGGTGCTGGAAAAATTCGGCATGATGGAAGTGCGCGCCGATTTCGGCCTCGTCTATCTCGTGAACTTCGCGGCGGTAGCCTATGGGCTGGCATGGCTGCTGATCGCCGGCCCGCGCCATCAGAGCCCGGTCATCCGCAAGATCGCCTCCGGACTGACGCGCCTCTTCTCGCTGAGCTTCCTGCAACTCCTCGGCCGCCATTCGCTGCAGATCTACGTCTGGCACGTCCTGATCGTCTATATTGTCTTCTATATCGACGGCCGCGTCGGGGAGCTCTCCCAGTTGACCAAGACCATCGTCGCCATCGGCTCGCTGGCGATCCTCAGCCTGCCCGCCATCTATCGCGAGCGCGAAAAGCTGTTCAGCCTGCCAACCACCCAGCCGGCCCGATAGAAACGAGCCGAAAGCACAAAGAGAAAGGGCGGGACCTGATGGCACCGCCCTTTCTGCATGATGTGGCTGTCGAAACGCTTACTTGCAGGCGCCGCAGAAGCGCTGAATGCGCTTGCAGGCTTCCTCGAGCAGTTCTTCCGAGGTCGCATAGGAAATGCGGAAGTTCGGGCCGAGACCGAAAGCCGAGCCGTGCACGACGGCGACGCCTTCGGATTCCAGCAGCTCGGACACGAAGTCTTCGTCCGTCTCGATGACCTTGCCCGACGGCGCGGTCTTGCCGATCAGGCCGGCGCAGGACGGATAGACGTAGAAGGCGCCTTCGGGCTTCGGGCATACGATGCCGTTCGCCTGGTTAAGCATCGATACGACGAGATCGCGGCGGGCTTCAAAGATGGCCTTGTTCTTCGCAACGAAATCCTGCGGGCCGTTCAGAGCCTCGACGGCTGCCCACTGAGCAATTGAGGACGCACCCGAGGTCTGCTGCCCCTGGATCATGTCCATGGCCTTGATGAGCTGCAGCGGGCCGGCAGCATAACCGATACGCCAACCGGTCATCGCATAGGCCTTGGAGACGCCGTTCATCGTCAACGTGCGGTCATAAAGCTTCGGCTCGACCTCGACCGGGGTCGCGAACTTGAAGTCGCCGAAGGTCAGATGCTCATACATATCGTCGGTCAGGATCCAGACATGCGGATGCTTGAGCAGGACATCGGTCAGCGCCTTGAGTTCGTCCGCGCTGTAGGCGGCCCCCGTCGGGTTGGACGGCGAGTTGAAGACGAACCACTTGGTCTTCGGCGTGATGACGCTTTCGAGTTCGGCAGCCGTCAGCTTGAAGTTGTTTTCCTGCTTCGTCGAAACGAAGACCGGGGTGCCGCCGCACAGCGCCACCATTTCCGGATAGGAAACCCAGTACGGTGCCGGGATGACGACTTCATCGCCCGGGTTAAGCGTTGCCATGAAGGCATTGAAAAGAATCTGCTTGCCGCCGGTGCCGACGATCGTCTGCTGCCAGTCGTAGTCCAGCCCGTTCTCGCGCTTGAACTTTGCGGCAATCGCCTTGCGCAGTTCCGGAATGCCCGAAACCGGTGTGTACTTCGTTTCGCCGCGGTTGATCGCGTCGATAGCGGCCTTCTTGACATTGTCGGGCGTATCGAAGTCCGGCTCACCTGCACCGAGGCCGATGACGTCACGTCCCTTTGCCTTCAGGTCGCGTGCTTTCTGCGACACTGCGATGGTTGCGGAAGGCTTTACACGGGAAAGAGCGTCGGCGAGAAATGCCATTGTGATTGTCCTGAAGCTGTTGAACGAAGGAACCTCGATCGGCCAAGGCCCCAGGTTCAAGTTCTATGGCGAAAGAGTCGCTGCGTTTCAAGCGGAAAGCGGCCAGCACGGCGTAAACCGCGACGTTTTCGCTTTTTAAGATTCTCTTAATATTCAGGTAAGTCTTGCAGGGTAGAATTCGCACCCACCGAGGGTTGAGAAGGAGAACGGAAGGAAGAATGGGTCAGACCAGCATCTACAGCCGTCTCGTGCATATGGCGGGCGCATGGTCGACCGCCTACGGCCCCTTCGTGCTGCGCTCGGCGCTGCAACCGATTTTCCGGCGCATTTCCGATGATGTTCTCGATGTCTATGCCTTCCAGGGCCTCGTGCGCGCCGAACGCAACGAAGAGCCCTATCCGCCATCGCAGTTCTTCCCGCTGGTCGAGTCGCAGGATCTTCCATCGGTCGACAGCCTGCTCAGAAGCATCCACATCCTCAATGTCGGCAGCCTGAACCGCGCCCGCGCCGGCGTTTTCGTCAGTTTCCAGCCACAACTCTACATCGATCCGTCAGCGATGCGTCTCGAACTCGATCGTATCCGCCTTGCCGGTCACGAGGTGGCCGTACAACCCGACAGGATCGTCTGCGATATCAATTCCAATACGGGCGATGGCAGACTGATCGCCAGCGCTATCCGGCAATTGCGACAGGCCGGCTTCCGCATATCCATTTCCAATTACGAGGCGAGCGAAACCAGTATCGAGGTCGTTCGCCTGCACAAGCCCGATTTCGTCCGCTTCGATGGCGATTGGGTGCGCGACTACATGCACAACTCCGCGGGCTTCGCCCTGCTGCGGGTCATCGTTCGCCAACTCAGGGATGACGGTATCGAGCCGATCTTCGAACGGCTGGAGGAGAACTGGCAGGTCGAGCTTTGCACCGATCTCGGCGTGACGCTGCTTCAGGGCTATGCGCTGGCCCGTCCCCAACTCGCCCCCGCCGACTTCAACGAGATGTTTCCCGAGGTGTCGTTCTCGCCGACTGGGGATCCCATCCCGGCTTCGGCAAGCAGTCCCCTGCCCAAACGCTCATCGATCGACGCGCCGGCTGTGGTCCTTCCTCAGCCGACGCGCCCGTCGCGCGTCTTCGGAAAACGCGGCAGCAATTCGTAAGCCGACGCTCCGGCTACGCTGTCCTCTCGCAAGCGGTTGAAAGATCACGATATCGCCACGATAAATACAGTGGCCTGCCGTAATTCGGTCTCCGGAAGGTCCATAACCGGGTCTTTCATTCCCTTCGTTGAACAATGTCGCTTCAGAAGGGCCGTCATGTTTCTGGACGAAGACAAGATCGTCGCACCCACCTTGCTCCAGCGTGTCCTTGACCGCACGCTGATGCAGCTTGTCGCCCTGCTTGCCTGCGCAGCACTTCTGATCGGTCTCGCCGTAACCGCCTGAAGCAGGCCGCCGGCTTTTCTCGCTCTCGTCTCTTCACATTTGCGCTAGCAAGCGCCGGTTCGGCGCTTTGGCAGGCAGAAATCCGGGAGACGGGGTTGTTTCGGGATAAGCCGGTTCCAAATTACCGGGAAGAGTTCAGCGGAGACTGACATATGCCCTTTGCCAGCCACCCCGGATCGTCGACCTTCGCAGGCGCGGCGGTCCTACTGACCACACTTCTTGCGACAGCCCCCTCTGCCGCGTCGGCAGCGGACCATTATCCCACACGGAACTTCGAAGTCGAGGTCACCGAAATCGCCGCCGGCCTGGAGCACCCATGGGCAGTCGAAGTGCTGCCGGATGGCGCCTATGTTGTCACCGAGCGCCCCGGGCGACTGCGCATCATCCGCGCCGGAGATGTGGGCAAGCCGATTGAGGGCCTCCCGAAACTCTTCGTCGGCGGTCAGGGCGGCCTTCTCGACGTCGCGCTGTCACCGGACTTTTCGACCAGCCGCAAGCTCTATTTCACCGCCTCCATTCCCGGCCCCGGCGGTCAGGGCACGGCGCTGTTTTCCGCAAACCTGGACAAGGACGAACGGAAGCTCGAAAATCTCACCCAACTTTTCGCCATGAACCGCTTCACCGGCACCGGCCAGCATTTCGGTTCGCGCATCGCCATCACCGGTGACGGCAATCTGTTCTTCGGCATCGGGGAACGGGGCGAGATGGACCGCGCGCAGGACCCGAACGATCACGCCGGTTCCATCCTTCATATCACGCAGGACGGCCGCCCCGGCCCTGGTAATCCCTTTGTCGAAAACGGCAAGGGCCTCCCGGAAATCTGGTCGAAGGGCCATCGCAATCCGCAGGGTATCGTCATCGACAAGAAGGACGGTACGCTCTACACGGTCGAACACGGCGCCCGCGGCGGCGACGAGATCAACGCGCCGAAGGCGGGGCATAACTACGGCTGGCCAATCATTTCCTACGGCAAGCACTATTCCGGGGCCGAAATCGGCGTCGGCCAGGCCGCGGAAGGATATGACCAGCCTCTTTATTATTGGGATCCATCCGTTGCCCCCGGCGCGATCGACATCTATCGCGGCGCAATGTTTCCGGAATGGGAAGGCAACTTCCTTGTCGCGGCGCTGAAATACGAGTTGCTCGCGCGCATCGAGCATGGCGAAGGCGGTGCCGTCGAAAACGAGGAACGGCTGTTCCAGGGCGAATACGGCCGCCTGCGGGATGTGAAGGTAGCGCCCGACGGCTCGATCCTTCTCCTGACCGACGAGGACGACGGCAAGCTGTTGCGTGTCACGCGCGCGCCCTGATCATCACCGAACTGCGGACATTCGACCCCGGCTTGCTGAACGCGGGCACACCTGTTAACCGGAGCCGTTCCCCGCTCGTCGAACTGCAATCCGGAAATCTCGCATGTCCCGCATCCAGGCCAACCTCGTCTTGCTGCTCGCTGCAGCTATCTGGGGCGGAGGTTTCATCGCCCAGTCGCAGGCCATGGAGTGGCTGGGGCCGAACTGGTTCAATGCGCTTCGCTTCGGGCTTGCCACCCTCGCCGTCCTGCCTTTTGCAATGCGGGAAGCCGCGAAGTCCCGGCAATCACTCACCCGCCGCGACTGGATGTGGTTCGTGTTCGTCGGTCTCTCGCTTCTTGCGGCACAGACCACCCAGCAGATGGGCATCCAGAACACGACCGTAACCAATGCCAGCTTCCTCACCGGCCTCTATGTCGTTCTCGTCCCGCTGATCGCCGTCTTCGTACTCTCGCGCCGGCCTCACTGGATTGTATGGCCGGCTGCCGCCCTGACCCTGTTCGGTATCCTTCTGTTGAGCGGCGGCTCCCTTTCCGCCCTCAATTCCGGCGATGCGCTGATCATCCTGTGCGCCGTCTTCATCGCGATCCAGATCACCTTGACGCCGATTGCCGTCGGCAACAGCGACCGGCCGCTGGCGCTCGCAGTTACCCAGTTTGCCGTCTGCGCCGCCGGTGCGGGTATGGGAGCCGTCGCGTTCGAGCCGATCGACCTCCAGTCGATCACCTCCGCGCTTCCGGAAATTCTTTATGGAGGGCTTCTGTCTTCCGGTCTGGCGTTTTCGCTTCAGATCATCGGCCAGCGCTACACGACAGCGTCCCAGGCGGCGATATTCCTCTCCGCCGAAGCACTGTTTGGGGCTCTTCTCGGCGCAATCATCCTGTCCGAGACCCTGCCGACGGTAGGTTATCTCGGCTGCGCGCTGATCTTCGCGGCCATATTGATGGTCGAACTTGTACCGGAACTGACACGTCGACGCCTCGCGGTAAGCTGATTTCACCCCCCATGTGAAAAAAATTCAATGCCACGTCTTTGGGCAATTTGAGAAAGCTTTTTCGCGAAATTGCATCGCACACAATGCAATTTGTGCCTGTGATAGGCAGAAACCGCACTAGAGGGCTCAAACTGCCTAAAGATTCCCTTTACAAAATCTTTATCGCAGGCAGAGGGTTAGAAAACTTTCGCTTGCCAATTTTTAATAAACCAAGCAATCTTCGGGCGTTCGGGCATTTTGGCGAGCATGGGAAGAGCAAAATAATAAACGCGAGCGGGGCGCAAAAAACCCCGGCAGTGAGATCCGAAGGCGAAGGGACAATAGCCGGGGGATCGAATGCTGCGGCAATATATGGCCGCTTTCCCCACATTTGAAGAAATGCCGGGCCAACACCCTGATGGGGTAATATTGTAATGCTGCCCCGCCGATACCGGGCAGACAGAAAAGGACCTGACGCATGGCCGAGACTGGCACTGTAAAATTCTTCAATACCGACAAGGGCTTCGGTTTTATCAAGCCCGACAATGGCGGCGCTGATATTTTCGTACACATTTCCGCTGTTCAGGCTTCCGGACTTTCGGGCCTCTCCGAAAACCAGAAGGTAAGCTTTGATACAGAACCGGACCGCCGCGGCAAGGGTCCGAAGGCCGTGAACCTGCAGATCGCAGGCTGACGCTTCGGAATTGCTTTGGCACTCGCGTTGCGGCCCGGCATAATTGCCGGGTTTTTTCGTTCAGGTCAGGTTCAGCCACCGGCCTCTATCCTGCCTTCATCATTTGTTAGCAAACAATGATGAGTGAATTCAGGCCACGGAAGGCAACGCCATGATGAAGTTCGCAAAATACACCCTGCTTTCGGCAGCGATCGCAGTAGCACCGTTTGTTGCTTCGACGTCGGCCAACGCAGACGAATACTATCGCCGCCATCACCACAACAACGGCGATGCAATCGCGCTGGGCGCCCTCGGGCTTGCCACCGGCGTGATTGTTGGCTCGGCCATCGCCAGCCAGCCGCGCGAGGTCTATGTCGAGCCGGAACCCGTCTATGTCGAACCCGAGCCGGTCTATGTTCGCCCTGCCCCGGCTTACGTCCGTCCGGCTCCCGCCTATGTCCGCCCTGCTCCGGTCTATGTCGATGACTATCCGCCGGCACCGCAGCGCGTCTATGGCGCAGCTGTCGAACCCTGGTCGCCGGAATGGTACGATTATTGCGCGACCCGCTACCGCAGCTTCAACTCCCGTACCGGCACTTATGTCGGTTACGACGGTCGCTCGCACTTCTGCACTTCGGGCTGACCTTTAAGAAATCGAATTGTCAAATGCGCCGGTCGTCGCCGGCGCATTTTTCGTTCTGGAGCACCTTGCTACTCATTCTCCGCGCGCAGATGCTCAGACGTCAGATCCCGCGCAGGAAGGGATTGTTGCGGCGCTCCTCACCGATCCGTCCGCCCGGACCGTGGCCGCAGATGAACCCTACATCGTCTCCAAGTGGCAGGACCTTGTCCCGGATCGAGTTCAGCAATGTCTGGTGATCGCCACCCGGCAGATCGGTGCGACCGATCGAACCGTTGAAGAGCACATCGCCGACATGAGCGAAATTCTGCACCCGGTTGAAATAGATCACATGTCCCGGCGCATGGCCCGGGCAGTGGAACACCTCGAATTCGTGTTCGCCGAAGGATACGCGGTCCCCCTCTTCCAGCCAGCGATCCGGCGTGACGTTGCGCACCGCCATCTGCACGTTGAACATCTTCGCCTGCTGCTCGATGTTCTGCAGCAGTTGCAGATCGTCCTTGTGCGGCCCGACGATCGACAGCCCAAGCGTCTCCTTCAACTCCTCGGCCCCGCCGGCATGATCGATATGGCCGTGGGTCAGCCAGATCTCCTTGAGCGTGATATCGTTTTCCCGCAGCGTCTGCAGGATGACGTCGACGTCACCGCCGGGATCGACGATCACTCCCTCCCGTGTCTCCGCATCAAAGAGGATCGTGCAGTTCTGCTGGAAGGGCGTCACCGGAATGATGCCGGCCTGCAATTGTCCCATGGTCTCTCGATCTCCATATCCGGTGTCGTGCAGGCGGCGGAATACCATGCCTGCGGAGCAAACGGAAACCCGAGCACGGCATCAGGAAACCGAACCTGTCGCCCGGTGTCTGCGGAAACTGTGCGATCCCTGTAATTTCGTTGGAGTTTTTCCTCGTCTGCGCATAGTTTTGCCGCAAAACCGGTGCCCGGCTTGAGCAGGCGCCGCCGAGACAAGAAAAATGAATTGCCCGACGCCGAAGCAGAAGCCTGCCGGCTGCCGGGCCGCATGAAAGGAAACACACGCGTGGCACGACAGTCTGTGGGTAGGGCTGCCAAGAAGGAACTTCCCGAAATGCCGGTCGTCGACGATAAGACGATCGATTTCGAAACCATTGAGCTTCTGTTCTTCGCCTATCGCGATTTCGTCTCCGACCCGGACGCGATTCTCGCCAAGATCGGCTATGGCCGCGCCCATCACCGCGTTGTCTATTTCGTCAGCCGCCGTCCCGGCATGACGGTCGCCGATCTTCTCGGCATATTGCAGATCACCAAGCAGAGCCTCGCCCGCGTTCTCAAGGAACTCATTGATTCCGGTTATATCCGCCAGATGGCCGGCCCCGCCGACCGCCGCCAGCGGCGACTTTATCCGACGCTTGCCGGCCGCGAACTGGCGCTTGCGCTCTCGGAGCCGCAATCCCAGCGGATCGCCCGGGCGCTGGAGGGCTTCACTCCGGAGATGAAGGAAGGCGTCTGCAAGTTCCTCGAAGGCATGAGCCGGTCCGCCAAGGACCAAGAAGCGGCAACCGACGGAGCCGGATGAGATGGCCAGGAAGATCTTCATTCCCGACGACGCCCCCCATCTCCTCGTCGTCGACGACGACACCCGTATCCGCGATCTGCTCCACCGTTACCTGAGCGAGCAGGGCTTCCGTATCACGGTTGCGGCGGATGCCGGCGAGGCCAGGCGCAAGCTCGAAGGACTGCATTTCGATCTTCTCGTCCTCGACGTGATGATGCCCGGAGAATCCGGCCTGTCGCTGACCCGAAGCCTTGCTGAACAGAAGCATGTTCCCGTCATCCTGCTGACAGCGCGCTCCGAGGCTGAATCGCGCATTGCCGGTCTTGAAGCCGGCGCCGACGACTATCTCGCCAAGCCCTTCGACCCACGCGAACTGGTGCTGCGCATCAACAACATCCTGAAGCGCAACCTTTCAGCGGATACACCGAAGATTGAGCAGGTCATGTTCGGCCCCTACACCTTCTCGATCCTTCGCAAGGAATTGAAGAAGGGCGCAGACGTCATAAGGTTGACCGATCGCGAGCAGGAAATCATGCTGCTGTTCTCCACGCGGGCCGGAGAAACCATCCCCCGCCACGAGTTGATCGGCAACGACACCGAGGTCGGCGAACGCACGATCGACGTGCAGATCAACCGGTTGCGCCGCAAGATCGAGGACGATCCGGCGAACCCGGTTTGGCTGCAGACCGTGCGCGGCATCGGCTATCGGTTGAGCATGGACTGACCGGCGACGGACGTTGCCGAACTGAAGCATGTCGCGCCAAAGTCCACGGCGGTTTTGCGGCAACGACATGCGAGAGAACAAGGACGAAGGCGTAAGGAGCGAATCTGAAAGATCGCGACACATTTTAGGGTCAAAACTCAATCAGGATAGGCGTTCTGTTGGTCAGGATGGGATTGAATGGAAGCGAACAAGCGCAGGTAAGGCCGGGTGGCCTTGCCGAGCATTGTTTGCGATCAGGCGGCCCATCCAGATCAACCCTTCGGCCACGCCGCATCTTGGGCCTGCGGGCGTCGTAAAGGTTTGAAAATGATCCGCATTTCCTGCACCGTCCCTCCTACTCAGGCCCAAGGTGCGACGCGCAGAATGCCTATCCTGATTGAGTTTTGACCCGAGGATCCGACGGAAGCGAAGGACAAATGACGCTCTTTGAAAGCATCCGCGGAGAGGATCGCACACCGGGCGGTGGCCTGAGGAGTGTTATCCGCTGGCTGCGCCACAGGCTGCCGACGGGTCTTTACGCCCGTGCGCTGCTGATCATCATCCTGCCCATGCTGATCCTGCAGACGGTTCTCGCATTCGTCTTCATGGAGCGCCACTGGCAGATGGTGACGCAGCGCCTGTCCGGCGCAGTGACCCGCGATATCGCCGCCATCATCTCGCTGATCGATGCCTATCCCGGGCCAGAGAATTTCCAGAACATCGTCAGGATCGCGCGCGACAACCTCGACATGACGATCTCGCTGGACGAGAGCCGCGAACTGCCGGCTCCCCGGCCCAAGCCCTTCTTCTCTATCCTCGACCAGACCTTGAGCGACCAGATCGAGAACCAGATCAAGCGTCCCTTCTGGATTGACACCATCGGCGATTCCCGCCTCGTCGAGATCCGCATCGCGCTCGATGATGGCGTGCTGCGCATCTTTGCCCGCCGCAATTCGGCCTATGCCTCGAACACCCACATCTTCCTCCTATGGATGGTCGGGACATCGCTGGTGCTGATCGTCATCTCCACCCTCTTCCTGCGGGGTCAGATCCGCCCGATCCTGACACTCGCCAAGGCCGCCGAGAGCTTTGGCAAGGGCCAGCGCGCACCGGAAGAATTCAGCCCGCGTGGAGCCGACGAAGTGCGACGCGCCGGCCTCGCCTTCATCCTGATGCGTGAGCGCATCGAACGACAGATGGAGCAGCGCACGGCCATGCTGACCGGTGTCAGCCACGACCTGCGCACCATCCTCACCCGCTTCAAGCTTCAGCTCGCACTGGCCGGCGACAACCCCGAACTCGACAACCTCAACCAGGATGTCGAGGACATGCAGACCATGCTGGAGGGATACATGGCCTTTGCTCGCGGAGAAGCGGAGGAAGACGTCGGCGAACTCAAGCTTAGCGAACTCTTCGAGAAGATCGAAGGCGACTTCACTCTTCACGGCAAGCAGTTCTCCTGCAAGATCGAGGGTGAGGACGAGATCGCAGTCCGCCCGGCAGCATTTACGAGGCTGGTCACCAATCTCGCTTCCAATGCCCGCCGCTATGCCGACCGGCTGGAGATCGAGGCCCGCCACAGCGCCAAGTGGCTGACCATCACCTTTGACGACAACGGTCCCGGCATCCCCCGAGACATGCGCGACGAGGTGTTCAAGCCCTTCTTCCGACTGGATGAAGCCCGAAACCTCGACGCCTCCGGCACCGGTCTCGGTCTGGCGATCGCCCGCGACATCGCCCGAAGCCACGGCGGCAATGTGACACTCAGCGACAGCCCTCTCGGCGGCCTGCGTGCGACCATCCGCGTTCCGGCATAATCACAGAAAAGGACAGATCTCATGACGGCAGGAAACTGGGACGGCATGAACTGGCTCAACCCTCCGCCCGTGCTGGAGCTCACCTCGGAGGCGCTGCATATCGCGACCGGAGACCACACCGACTTCTGGCAGCGGACCTATTACGGCTTCCAGCACGACAACGGTCACTTCCTGCACCGCCGTCGCGACGGCGAATTCACCATGGAAACCGCCTTCACAGGCTTCTACCAGACCCTCTACGATCAGGCCGGTCTGATGCTTCGCCACGACGAGAACAACTGGATGAAATGCGGGATCGAATACACCGACGGCCATCGCCATTTCAGCACCGTCGTAACGGTTGCCGGGCGTTCGGACTGGTCGGCCTTCGCACTACCGGATACGGATGGCCCGGTCGAGGCTCGTGTCACCCGGCTGGCGGATGCACTCTTCGTGCAATACCGGATCACTGAACTGGATGACTGGAAGATGGCGCGGCTCGGCTACTTTCCGCCCGAACTCGTGTCACTCGATGTCGGGATCACCGCCTGCTCGCCCCAGAGGGCAGGCTTCGAGGTGACGTTCCACCGCTTTATCCTCACGGATCCGCTCAGCCGCGAAATCCACTGAGTGCAGGCAATAGGCCCGAAAATCGGATTCGATTTTCGGGCCTATTCGAAATCTCAAGGATTTGGAGCGTTCTTCGCCCGCCAAAGGACACACGGTGCCCCGGCGCCTCACATCATCTTCATACCGTTGGGCACAGCCTGTTCGACAGCCGCCAGCACGATGGCGCCGTCCTTGTCGGCAAAACCAAGGGTCAGCACCTCCGAGCGGAACGGCCCGATCTGGCGCGGCGGGAAATTGACCACGGCGAGCACCTGACGTCCGAGGAGACTCTCGGGGGAGTAATGAATGGTGATCTGAGCGGATGACTTCTTGATGCCGATCTCCGGCCCGAAATCGATCTTCAGCTTGAATGCCGGCTTGCGAGCCTCGGGAAAAGTCTCAGCCTCCACGATGGTACCAACGCGGATGTCGACCTTCTCGAAATCGGCATAGGTGATCTCGGACGAAGCGGCGGATGAAACGGGAGCATTCATCCGGCCAGTTCCTCGGCGCGGCTGCGGGCAGCCTCGATTGCCTTGTCGAACAGCGGCTGCATCCCCTCTTCCGCCATCAGCACGGCGAGAGCGGCTGCAGTGGTACCGCCGGGAGAGGTAACATTCTGGCGCAGGCGCGCGGCGTCGTCGGGGGACTGGTGAAGCAGTTCGCCAGCCCCCGCGACAGTTTCCCGTGCGAGGCGCATGGCAAGGTCCGCCTGCAGGCCAGCCTTGCGGCCAGCCTCAGCCATGCACTCGACGAGATAGAACACATAGGCCGGGCCGCTGCCCGAAAGCGCGGTCACGGCATTGATGGCATCCTCGCTGTCGAGCCACTCGACCGGGCCGGAAACCTTCAGGAGACGATTGACTGTTTCGCGCTGCTGTTCCGTAACGGCAGCATTGGCGTAGGCACCCGTAACTCCACGGCCAATCATGGCAGGCGTATTCGGCATGGCGCGAACCATGGCTGCAGTGCCGAGATGGCTTTCCATGAAGGCGATCGTCTTGCCGGCGGCAACGGAGACCACCACGGTATCAGGCCCGACAAGCGCTTTCAGCGGAGGCAGAACCTTGTCCATCACCTGCGGCTTGACCGCAAGGAAAAGGATATCGGCCTTAAGATCGGCAGGCGCTTCCTTGGTATAAGTTGCGCCGGCTTCGGAGATCTGCGCCAGCATCGTCTGCGAGGGACCCGGATCGACAACGGTGACGGAGGAGCCCGGAACGCCGCTCTTCAACCAGCCGGTCAACATGGCGCCGCCCATATTGCCGGCACCGACGAGTACCAATTGTCCCATAGCAGAATAACTCACTTTTACGCCTTCCCGGTTCAGGCTTCCCCGGCCGTCTCGAACAGGACGGCCTCCATGGCCGTCTTCGCATCCACTCCGGACCAGACCACAAACTGGAAGGCTTGGAAATAGGCTTCGCATGCCTCGACGGCACTCGACAGCAGCACCTCGACCTGACGGTTGGTCGGCTCGGCGCCACCGGCGAGCAACAGCGACTGACGGAAGATCACGACGTCCTCCTGGCGCCAGAGGTCGAAATGCCCCATCAGCACCTGGCCATTGATGTGCGACAGGAGGCGGATCACCTCGTTGACGCGGTTTTCGGGAATCTTGAGGTCGAAGGCGGAAGCGACATGCAGCGCCTCGAACTCTTCCATCCAGGAAAAGGAAACATGGTAGTCGGCCCAACGGCCCTGAACAGTCATGGCGATCTCGTCCTCGCCGGACCGTTCGAACGACCAGTCATTAGTCGCAGCGACGAACTCGATCATATCGACCGGGTTGGACTGGCGTTCGAATTCCATTTCCATAAGGCTCATGCATCACCTTCTTGCCGGAATGAATGCGGATATCGAGCGAAAAGCAGCGAATACACACACGACTTTACCGGGAACAACACTAGGAATGATTCCCTATGGACCCCAGGATACTACACTCACCCTGTCCGAAACTTGTGAAGGTCCGCTTCGAATCATCATTTAAAATCAGTGTATAATGGCCCCCACCAAGAACCAGCCCCCGTCGGGCGATTTGGTCGCCGGGCCTGTGGAAAGCGATTGTGGCGAGTGGTGCGAAAGGTGTCATAAACGACTCTGGCCATTGGCTTTTTTCCACCTTCCGGCATGTGGATAAAAAACTGTTAACGGCGCAATCGAGCATGCCCTGACGCGGGGCATAACAGCAGGAACTGAAATGCAAAACGGCCTGCCGCGCTGTTTCGCGACAGGCCGTCGAACCTCGTGAAACCGACCGAAGTCCGGGAGGACCGGAAAATACGGCGGCTTGTGGCCTTACGTCTTGTTACTTCGCCTTCTCGGCAAGCTGAGCCTCGAGCGCCTCGACTCGCTTCAGCAGCGCATCGTTCTCGTCGCGCGCCTTGATCGCCATTTCGCGGACGACCTCGAATTCCTCGCGCTTGACGAGATCCATGCTGTTCATCCAGCGCTCCGCCTGAGCGTGGAAGGCTGTTTCCACTTCCTTGCGCACGCCCTGGGCCGCGCCTGCGGCATCCGTCATGAGCTTGGCGAATTCGTCCATAATGCGGTTAGGCCCGGTCGACATGGCTTTGGCTCCTCTAGCGCCTGATCCCTTGGCCGGCATCGTTTTCCGGCCAGAAGTGAGGTAGGCATTTGCCGTTGCCGTTGCAAGAAGATTCGCGTGCACGCAGACAGGCGCAGACACAACCGCACCAAGATTCCATCTTGACCATGCCACGATCGAACGCCATTTTCCGGCCACATCACCAGAAGGGGCAACCTTGTCGCCAGCCGCAGAACTCCTCTCCATCCTGACCTTTCCGGCCATAGATCCGATTGCCTTTTCCGTCGGCCCGCTGGCGATCCACTGGTATGGCCTCGCCTATGTCTGCGGCATCATGCTCGGCTGGGCGGTCGCCCGCAGCCTGGTGCGCAACGAAAAGCTCTGGCCCGCCAACACGCCCCCCTGCACTGTCGCCCATCTCGACGATTTCCTCGTCTGGGTGGCGATCGGCATCGTTCTCGGCGGCCGGCTCGGCTATATCTTCTTCTACGACCTGTCTTCCGTCATCGCGGATCCCATTCGGGCGATCGAGGTGTGGAATGGCGGCATGTCCTTCCATGGGGGCTTCGCCGGCGCGACACTTGCGATGATCCTGTTTGCCCGCCGCCACACGATCCCGATCTGGAGCCTGTTCGACATCGTCGCCAGCGTCGCGCCGATCGGCATCTTTTTCGGCCGGGTGGCGAACTTCGTGAACGGCGAACTCTGGGGACGGCCATCGAATGTGCCGTGGGCCATGGCCTTCCCGACAGGCGGACCGTTCCCTCGCCATCCAAGCCAGCTCTACGAGGCCCTGCTCGAGGGACTGCTGATGTTCGTCCTCTTGCAGATCATCGGCCGTGCCGGCGGTTTCCGCATGCGCGGACTGGTCACCGGCTGCTTCGTCAGCCTTTATGCCGTGGCCCGTATCACCATTGAATTCTTCCGTGAACCTGATCCGCAACTCGGCTATCTTGCCGGCGGCTGGCTGACCATGGGAATGGTTCTGTCGCTGCCGATGCTGGCCGTCGGCCTGTGGGCTCTGTGGCGCGCGCGCCGCGCGGCCCGCTGAAGCGTGGATGGAGGAGGAACACCAATGACGACCGCACTCGCGGACAAGATCAAGTCGCTGATCCTTGCAGGCGGCCCGATCAGCGTCACGGACTATTTCGCCCTCTGCCTTGCCGATCCGGAGCATGGCTACTACCGCACGCGCAATCCCTTCGGGCGTGCCGGCGATTTCATCACGGCCCCGGAGATCAGCCAGCTTTTCGGCGAGATGATCGGCGTTTTCATGGTGCTCGCCTGGCAGCACCATGGCGAACCGGCCGACGTCCGCCTCGTCGAGGTCGGCCCGGGCCGAGGCACCATGATGGCCGACATGCTGCGGGTCATCTCGCGCCTTGCCCCCCGCCTCTACGAACAGTCCACGGTTCACCTCGTAGAAACCAGTCCCCGCCTGCAGGACGTGCAGCGCCAGACGCTCGTCAGCCACGGCGACAAGGTTCACTGGCACGAGAGCTTCGACGAATTGCCTGATGGCTTCACCCTGCTTGCCGCCAACGAACTCTTCGACGCCATCCCGATCCGCCAGTTCGTGAAGACGCCCTCGGGTTTCCGCGAGCGCATGGTCGGCCTCGATGCCGACGACAACCTTGCCTTCACGCTCGGCGTCGCCACTCTCGACCCGACCATGCTGCCACCGCGCGATGGATCGCCGGCGGATGGAACCGTCTACGAGATCTCGCCGGCGCGCGAAGCCGTGGCGATGACCATCTGCGAGCGGCTGAAAAGAAATCACGGCACGGCGCTCATCATCGACTACGGACACATGGTCACCGGTTTCGGAGACACGCTGCAGGCGGTTCGCGACCATAAGTTCGATCCGCCACTTGCCAGCCCCGGCCTCGCCGACCTGACCAGCCATGTCGATTTCGAACATCTGGCCCGTTGTGCGCTCGCAGCCGGCGTGCACGTCAATGGCTGCCTTCATCAGGGCGACTTCCTGGTGGCGCTCGGCATCGAGGAGCGCGCATCCTCGCTGGGCCGCGACAAGGACGCCAGGACCCAGCGTGACATCGTTGAAGCCGTCCAGCGGCTCGCCGGCTCCGGTGAGGGAATGATGGGGGAACTGTTCAAAGTGCTCGCCCTTTCCAGCCCCACAATTTCGGTCCTGCCCTTCAAATCCGGCAATTGACATCGACTGCGGCGATGGCCAACATCACGCGGATCGCCGCGCCGAAAGAACAGAAATTCCGCTTTTATTTCAATGCGGGAACAGGCGTACCGAATCCGGGACCGCCGCGACGGAGACCCTCATGCCGATGAATGCCGCACCAGAGCCAATTGAAAGCCCCCTGCTCGCCGAAGGTGCCGGCAGCGGTATACGGCATGGTTACTTTACCCGGCAGGGCGGCATTTCCGATGGCATTTACGCCGGCCTCAATGTCGGACTCGGCTCGCGCGACGATCCGGAAAAGGTGCGCGAAAATCGCCGCCGCGTCGCCGAGTGGTTCGCGCAGCCGGCCCAGAAGCTCGCAACCGTTCATCAGGTGCATTCGCCCGATGTCATGGTGGTAGATGCGACCTATAACGGGGAACGGCCGGAAGCCGACGCGCTGGTGACAGCCACGCCGGGCATCATCCTCGGCGTCCTGACGGCGGATTGCGGGCCGGTACTGTTCATGGACCCGGAAAGCGGCGTGATCGGCGCAGCGCACGCCGGGTGGAAGGGCGCGCTGGGCGGCGTTCTGGAAAATACCATCGACGCCATGGAAAGCCTCGGCGCACGCCGCGAGACCATTCGCGCCTGCCTGGGCCCCTCGATCAGCGCCCGCAATTATGAGGTTGGTCCCGAATTCGTCGAGCGCTTTCTCGCTCAGGATCCCACCTTCGACGCCTTCTTCTCTCCTTCGGAGCGGGCCGGCCATGCGATGTTCGACCTGCCCGGCCTGACCGTCCGTCGCCTCGCCAATGCCGGCATCAAGGCGCAGAGCCTCGATTTCTGCACCTATGCCGACCCGCAGGCCTTTTATTCCTATCGCCGCACCACCCATGCCGGCGAACCGGACTACGGAAGACAGATTTCTGCAATCGCCATCCTGGAGAAATGACATGGCCCTGCAGTTCGAACCGACCGAGTATGCGGATCGCCTTTCGCGCCTGACGGCCAGCATGGCCAAGCAGAAGCTGGACGCGGTTCTCCTGTTCGCCCAGGAAAGCATGTACTGGCTGACCGGCTATGACACCTTCGGCTATTGCTTTTTCCAGACCCTCGTCGTCAAGGCGGACGGCTCCATGACGCTCCTGACGCGCTCCGCCGACTTGCGTCAGGCCAAGCATACCTCGACCATCGAGAACATCGTGGTCTGGGTCGATCGTATGAACGCCGATCCGAGCGTCGACCTGCGCAACCTTCTGAGCGAGATGGACTTGCTCGGCGCCCGCATCGGCATCGAATACGACACCCACGGCATGACCGGTCGTGTCGCCCGTCTGCTCGACCACCAACTCACCAGTTTCTGCGAGATTGTTGACGCATCCTATCTCATCAGCGAATTGCGCCTTGTGAAGAGCCCGGCGGAAATTGCCTGCGTCGAACGCGCGGCCGCCCTTGCCGATGACGCGCTTGATGCCGCGCTGCCGTTGATCAAGGCCGGCGGCGACGAAGCCGCAATCCTTGCGGCCATGCAGGGCGCCATCCTTGCCGGCGGCGGAGATTACCCGGCCAATGAATTCATCATCGGTTCGGGCCCCGACGCCCTGCTCTGCCGCTACAAGGCAGGCCGCAGAACTCTTTCCGAAAACGACCAGCTGACACTGGAATGGGCAGGCACGGCGGCGCATTATCATGCGGCCATGATGCGCACGATCATCATCGGCGAACCGAGCCCGCGCCATCGGGAGCTCTATTCCGCCTGCCACGAGGCCATCAAGGCGATCGAGCAGGTGCTGAGGCCGGGCTACACCTTCGGCGACGTCTTCGACACCCATGCCCGTATCATGGACGAGCGCGGCCTTGCCCGCCACCGGCTGAATGCCTGCGGCTATTCGCTCGGCGCCCGCTTCTCCCCCTCGTGGATGGAACACCAGATGTTCCACACCGGCAACACACAGCAGATCGTTCCTGACATGTCGCTGTTCGTCCACATGATCATCATGGACAGCGAACGCGAGACGGCAATGACGCTGGGACACACCTATCTCACCACCGCCACCGCGCCCCGCCCGCTTTCCCGTCACTCGCTGGAGCTCATAATCCGCTGACTCCCTGCAAAGCCGGACCATCCACAGCCCCGCCCTCGCCGCCATAAGGATTTGCTAGGATTTGATCCGTATTCTCCTCAATTGCACGGAGGTGACTTGAGGACGGTTGCGCAAGATGAAACTTCCACGGAAGGCGATGACAGGCATTATGGCGGCGGCCATGCTGACGGCGTGCAATACGTCGGAAGTCCTGACACCGCCAATGGAAGTGGGCGACGGCGGCCAGCCGGTGACCGACAAAAATCTCTCTCTCGCAAGCCAGTCCGGCGGCTCCTACAATTCCTCGACGGCGTCCTATCCCGTCGAAAGCAGCTCCCTTTCCGCAAGCAGCTATTCACCTGGCCCGCAGAACACGCTGGAAGCCCAGGCAGCCGCCTTGCAGTACGGCCATAATCCCGTCGCATCGGCTCCGCTGGCGGGCGATCCCGGTAGCTATCCCGAAGCTCCGTCCGCCTCGTACCAGCAGCAGCCACAGCAGCCCATGCCGCAGCAACAACCAATGCAGTCGCAGCCTGCGGCCGTCCAGCAGCCCATGCCCGCCGCTCCGGCAAATGTCGCGGCGCTTCCGCCGGCCGCTGCCGCCGGCACCATCCGTTTCCTGCCAATCATCGGCGCTCCGGTCCAGGCCGTCACTCCGCTGTCGCGCCAGCTTGGCGCCGAAGCCCGCGCCCGAGGGCTCACCATCAAGCCCGCCTCCGACCCAGCCAGCGAGCATATCCTGAAAGGTTATTTCTCGGCCTTCGGCGATGGCGGCAACGTGACCATCGTCTACGTATGGGACGTTCTCGACGCCAGCGGCGGCCGGTTTCACCGCATCCAGGGACAGGAGACGCTGAAGTCAGCTTCGAAGGATCCGTGGGAAGCCGTGCCCGCTTCCCTCATGCAGCAGATCGCCACAAAAACCATCGGCGAATACGTGAATTGGCGCGACAGCCAGCGTGGTTGATGCAACGCGGTCACATAGTTTTCACGAAAAAGGTTCTCATTATCGTCAAGCCTCTTGCATTCGAGCTTGAGGGCGCTAAAAAGCGCCCATTCTCAGCAGGGCAATAGGCGGGCCAAAATGAAGGTATTCGCAGGTAACTCGAACCGGCAACTTGCCGAGGCAATCTGCAATTATCTCAACGTACCACTCGGGAAGGCCAGCGTAAGACGCTTTGCAGACCAGGAAATTTTCGTAGAGATTCAGGAAAATGTGCGTGGCGAGGACGTTTTCGTCGTCCAGTCGACAGCTTTTCCGGCCAATGACCACCTGATGGAACTGCTGATCATGATCGATGCCTTCCGGCGTTCGTCGGCACGGCGCATCACGGCGGTCCTTCCCTACTTTGGTTACGCCCGTCAGGATCGCAAACCCGGCCCGCGCACCCCGATTTCCGCAAAACTCGTCGCCAACCTGATCACCGAAGCCGGCGCCGACCGCGTTCTGACCCTCGACCTTCATGCCGGCCAGATCCAGGGCTTCTTCGATATCCCGACCGACAATCTCTATGCCATTCCGATCCTCGCCCGCGACGTCAAGGAACATTACGACCTGAAGAACGTCATGGTCGTCTCCCCCGACGTCGGCGGCGTCGTGCGCGCCCGTTCGCTGGCAAAGCGTCTCGACTGTCTGCTTGCTATCGTTGACAAGCGCCGCGACCGCCCCGGTGAATCCGAAGTCATGAACGTCATCGGCGACGTGACCGGCAAGGACTGTATCCTGATCGACGACATCGTCGACTCAGGGGGCACGCTCTGCAACGCCGCCGAAGCGCTCCTGAAGCACGGCGCGACCAGCGTTACGGCCTACATCACCCACGGCGTCCTGTCCGGCGGCGCCGTAACCCGCGTCGCATCTTCCAAGCTGCGGGAACTGGTCATTACGGACTCGATCCAGCCGACGACCGCTGTCCAGTCGGCCCACAATATCCGCGTGCTGACCACAGCCACCCTGCTCGGCGAAGCCATCAACCGGACGGCCGCCGAAGAGTCGGTTTCCAGCCTGTTCGACTGATCGTTTCGATATTCGCATTCAACAGAAAGCCCGCGACTCGAATGAGACCGCGGGCTTTCTGCTTATCGGGGATATTCCAGCACTCAGGTCTTCACCATCGGCACCGGGCAAGCCTCGCCGCCGGAAAACAGCCGGGAGCGTGTCAGGAAACGCCGCTCGCGGCCATTGTCCAGCGAGAACATACCGCCTCGCCCGTCGACCACATCGATGATGAGCTGTGTGTGCTTCCACACTTCGAACTGGCTACCGCTGATATAGAACGGCACGCCGCCGATCTCTCCGAGCTTCACGTCGGTTTCGCCGACACGATATTCGCTCACCGGATAGCACATCGGCGAGGAACCATCGCAACACCCTCCCGACTGGTGGAAAAGAATGTCGGGATGGTCCGCCCTGATTTCATCGAGAAAGGCAAGCGCCGCCTCGGTGGCGAGAACACGTGGCTCTGAATTGTCTGATTGATCGATCATCCGTTTTCTCCGCCATGGCACGTCGCGCAAGGTGGTGGAACGGCTCGCAACGACACGCGGCAAAACACGCTTTCGAAGCACGGACGTAGGTCTTAGCGACCGCGCCGCGCTTCAAATAAGGAACCCTCCCCCCGGTTCGGGCGGGGAGAGGGTGAAAGAAGAACGAAGGTGGGAAGAGGCCCGTTCTTCTTCGGGTAGGACGCGGATATCAGAAGAAACCAAGAGCCTTCGGGCTGTAGCTGACGAGCATGTTCTTGGTCTGCTGATAGTGATCGAGCATCATCTTGTGGGTCTCGCGGCCGATACCGGACTGCTTGTAGCCGCCGAAGGCCGCATGGGCCGGATAGGCGTGGTAGCAATTGGTCCAGACGCGGCCGGCCTGGATGTTGCGACCGAAGTGGTAGCAGGTGTTGGCATTACGGCTCCACACCCCGGCACCGAGGCCGTAGAGCGTGTCGTTGGCGATTTCGAGCGCTTCCGCCTCATCCTTGAAGGTGGTGACGGAAACGACCGGTCCGAAGATCTCCTCCTGGAAGATCCGCATCTTGTTGTTGCCTTCGAACACGGTCGGCTTGACGTAGTAGCCACCGGCCAGATCGCCGGAAAGCTCGTTGCGGTAACCACCGGTCAACACCTTCGCGCCTTCCTGCTTGCCGATATCGATGTAGGACAGGATCTTCTGCAGCTGTTCGCTGGAAGCCTGTGCGCCGATCATCGTAGACATGTCCAGCGGGTCGCCCTGCCGAACAGCCTCGACGCGCTTGACGGCCTTTTCCATGAAGCGGTCGTAGATCTTCTCATGCACCAGCGCACGGCTCGGGCACGTGCAGACTTCGCCCTGGTTGAGGGCGAACATGGCAAAGCCTTCCAGAGCCTTGTCGAGGAAGTCATCGTCTTCCGCCATGACGTCGGCAAAGAAGATGTTCGGCGACTTGCCGCCGAGTTCCAGCGTCACCGGGATCAGGTTCTGGCTGGCATACTGCATGATCAAGCGACCGGTCGAGGTTTCCCCGGTAAACGCGATCTTGGCAATCCGCGGGCTGGTCGCGAGCGGCTTGCCGGCTTCGAGACCGAAACCGTTGACGATGTTGAGAACGCCCGGCGGCAGAAGGTCTGCAATCAGGTCTGCCAGAACGAGGATCGAGGCAGGCGTCTGCTCGGCCGGCTTCAGAACCACGCAATTGCCTGCGGCAAGCGCCGGAGCGACCTTCCAGGCGGCCATCAGGATCGGGAAGTTCCACGGAATGATCTGGCCGACGACGCCGAGCGGCTCATGGAAGTGATAAGCGACGGTGTCGTGGTCGATTTCGCCGATCGAGCCTTCCTGAGAGCGAACGCATGCGGCGAAGTAGCGGAAGTGGTCTATGGCGAGCGGAATGTCGGCCGCCATGGTTTCGCGCAGCGGCTTGCCATTGTCCCAGGTTTCGGCGCGCGCCAGAAGCTCGAGATTGGCTTCCATGCGGTCGGCGATGCGGTTGAGAATGTTGGAGCGTTCGGCGACCGAAGTGCGGCCCCACTTGTCCTTGGCGGCATGCGCAGCATCAAGCGCGAGGTTGATGTCGTGTTCGTCGGAGCGGGCGACTTCGCAAAGCTTGCCGCCGGTCACAGGCGTCGTGTTGTCGAAGTAGCGACCGTTCACCGGCTCGCGCCATTCACCACCGATGAAGTTGCCGTATCTGAGCTTGAACGGCGTTTCCGCAATGGTCTGAACCTGAATGTTCATCTGTATTCCTCCCTTGTCAAAGGTCCCTCCTGGACCCGATGAGAGGATGATCGCGATGAAAGAGGACTTGCGAAAGTGGCGCCAGCCGATACCGCAGCGCACACTGTTTCACTTATGATACAGCGGTCGCTAACATGCGTACCGCTGTATCGGCCGCATCACTGCAGCGAGAAGCGCTTCATCTTCCTGTGAAGGGTCGCACGGCTGATACCCAGCACCTGGGCTGCCTGAGAAACATTGCCGTTGGTGCGCGAGAGCGCCCGCCTGAGCGCCGCCCGTTCGGCATCGTCGAGATCGGAATTCGCCTCGCCCCTGTCCTCGCTCAACGCATCCGCCGCAGGAATGCCCTGCGCGATCAACTGGTCGTCCAGCCTGAGCGCCACGCGTGCAGCCTTGGTCGCACCGAGAATCAGATCGTCGTGATCGACGGCAAGAAGAGCCGAGGCGGCAGCACCCGCTGTTGGCACCATAACGATGCGGGCAGACGGGAACGCCATCCGGAAAAGGCTCATCTCCACGCGCGCGGCAACGTCGCGAACGGCCTGCGAAAGGATCGCGAGCGTCATGTCCGTCACATCCTGGCGGCATGTGGAGATGTCGAGAGCTGCCGTCACCCGGCCGAGATGATCGCGGATCGGCGCGGTCGCGCAGCTCAACGTGGTATTCGAACTCAGGAAATGCTGATCACCGTGAATGACGACATGTCGTTCGTCGGCAAGAGCGGTACCGATACCGTTAGTGCCCACGCTCGCCTCGCTCCAGACATTCTGCTGCCAGAGGCCGAGGCCGTGGAAATCGGCATCGTCGCCGGCTGCACCGCGCCGGTCGAGTACGATGCCGTTCCTGTCGGACAGTACGAGGCAGCACCCGGAGCGACCGACGGTCTGGTAGAGACGGTCGAATTCGTCGGCACAGGCATGAATGAGGTGCTCCATCTTTTCGCGAGCCTCGCGAAAGACGATATCATCGACCTGCACCGGCTTGCGCCCCTCTTCGGGCTGCAACTGGTGAAGGTTCAGGCAGCGTCGCCACGATGCTGCAATAGGCGAACTTGCAGCCGCCGAATTCTGTGAGGCGGTCGCATAGACCAAGTCCGAATGACTCGTTTCCCGGCGCATGTGCTCCTCCCAAAGCTTTAGTATATTGTGCCAGCGCAGGAGGAATCTTTCAATCAGCGTGTCATGAAACAAGGCACGGCAAGATTTCACATCCCGATCTGTCGCAATATTGCGTCATAACGAGGATGGATTGCACAGACCTGTCATCAGGCAGCTAGGTTGACCAGAGCTTCGATCACCGCCTTTGGTTCAGGCTTGCCATAATAATAGCCCTGAACCTGATTGCAGCCTTCCGCTTTCAGGAAACGAAGGTGCTCCTCGCTCTCCACCCCTTCAGCAAGCACGGGAATGTCGAGGCTTTCCGCAAGAATGAGGGTCGAGCGGACGATCGCCGCGGACTGGCGGTTGGTGGCCACGTGATCGATGAAGGCCTTGTCGATCTTGATCTTGTCGAAGGGAAAGAGCTGCAGGGTCGAGAGCGAAGAATATCCCGTGCCGTAGTCGTCCATGGCGATCTTCACGCCAAGCGCCTTGAGCTGGCGGATGATGTTCAGGGCGTGTTTCTGGTCGGCAATAATGCCGGACTCGGTAATTTCGAGTTCGAGCCGGTCAGGCGACAGGCCGGTCTCGTGCAACACCTTGAGAACCCGCGCCGGCAGGTTGCTGTTTGCAAGCTGTTGCGGCGCAACGTTGACGGCAATAGTAAACGGCTTACGCCATTGCACCGCCTCCCGGCAGGCCTCACGCATCGCCCATTCGCCAAGCTCTACGATGAAGCCGGTCTTCTCCGCGATCGGAATGAATTCGATCGGCGAGATACGTCCGCGAACAGGATGATTCCAGCGCATAAGCGCCTCGAAGCCGATGATTTCCCCCGTGCGGGTGTCATTTTGCTGCTGATAGAAGAGCTCGAACTCGCCCCGCTGCAGACCGACGCGCATGTCCATGGCCAGCGCATTCCGCTCCCGGGCCGCCTGATCCATCGAGGTATCGTAGAAGCAGACATTGTTGGAACCGGCCGCTTTTGCGCGATACATGGCGACATCCGCCTGGGCCATGACGTCGTCAACCGTCTCCCCGTTGTCGGGGAAGCTGGATATGCCGATGCTGGTCCCGATCCCGAACACCTGCTCCTTCCACGCGATCGGCTGGCTGATCTCCCGAATGATCCGCTGGGCAAGCTGTGAGGCATCGTTGCGATTGAAATGACGAACGGAAACCATGACGAACTCGTCACCACCCATTCGGGCCAGGAACTCTCCGTCCTTGAGCGTCGCCGACATCCGCGCGGAGATGGCTCGCAGCACATGGTCGCCAGCCGCATGCCCATGCACGTCGTTGATCTCCTTGAACCGGTCGAGATCGAACGACAGCACGGCAATGCGGGCGGAACCCGCGTCGGGGCGTTCGATCATGTGGCCGATATGCTCCATGAAGGCGGCGCGGTTGGGCAATCCGGTCAGGGCGTCGTGCAGGGAAAGGTGCCGGTAGCGCTCGACGGTCGCAAGCGTCGCCTGCTGGTCGATTGCGTAGGTGGCTGCCCCCAGCGACAGGATGACGAGGGTGATCGCGACCACGACGACCGAAAGCATACCTTCATGAAGCACACCCGTCGGCATGCCTGCGTCAGCATTGGGAACAACGGTCAGGCCGGTCATCCCGGTAAAATGCGTGGCAAGGATCGTCAGGATCAGGAAAGCTCCGCCACCATAGGTGCAGAAGCGGCTGAACGGCCTTGCCACGCGATTGGTGGTCATCGCGCCAAATACGGCCGCAAGCACCAGAGACGCATAGACATAACGAGCGTCCCAGACCAGATCCGCCTGCAACTGATAGGCCGACATGCCGAGATAGTGCATCAGCGCGATGCCAAGCCCGACGACCGCACCGCCCACCTCCACCAGCAGGCTGCGCTGCGAGAGCGAAGCGATGGCAAAGCCGGCACCCGTGGTGGCGATGGCGCTTGCCAGAGAAAGAAGAGTGATGACCGGTTCATAGCCGCTGACAACGCCGGCCTGATATCCCATCATCGCAACGAAATGGGTCGTCCAGATCGATGATCCGCCGATGATCGCGCTCAGCGCCAGCCAGCTCAGCCGCACGACACCGCGATTGTTGCGTGCCCTGGCAAAGAGCCTTACGGTCAGAAACGAACCGAGTATGCAGATAAACAGCGCCGCCACGAGCGACAGAAAGTCGTGCTCGACGGCGATGCAGGTGATGACATTGAGCATGAAGTTCGGCCCGAGGATCCGTTATTAAGATCGGGCTCAATTATCATCCATCAATTTCCAAATGCTTGTCGGAAATGGTTAGCAGGCTGCTGATTGGCTGAACGCCAGGCGTACGCGGGCCGGAATGTCGCAGGAATGATGCAAAAAGCCCGGAAAGCCTTGCCTTGGCGGGCCGCCTGTATTATAGCGCCCCCGTCCGCGTAGACACCCTTGGAGGCAACGCGGATGAGGCGTTTTTAACTCCTCGGGTTCCCGGCTGGCGATTATCTCTAAGAAGCGCCCGCGTGAACCTCTCCAAATAACCTCGAAAGGAATAGCCATGAGCCACGCAACTTACGAGCTCAAGGCCGAGGCGCGCGAACGGGTTGGTAAGGGGTCCTCCCGTGAACTTCGCCGCAACGGTTTGATTCCCGCTGTCATCTATGGTGACAAGCAGGCCCCCATCTCTATCGCGATCAACACCAACGAGGTGACGAAGCGCATCCACGCCGGCGGTTTCATGACCACCGTTGCCGTGATCGACGTCAACGGCGAGAAGATCAAGGTCCTCCCGAAGGATTATCAGCTCGATCCGGTTCGTGACTTCACGATGCACATCGACTTCCTGCGCGTCTCGGCAAACAGCCGCGTTACCGTTGAAGTTCCGGTTCACTTCGTCAACGAGGAACAGTCTGCCGTCAAGATCGGCGGTGTTCTGAACATCGTTCGTCACGAAGTCGAGCTGCTCTGCCCGGCCGACAACATCCCGGAATTCATCACGGTTGACCTCGCTGGCCACAAGATCGGCGACAGCCTCCACATCTCGCATGTGAAGCTTCCGGCTGGCGTTACTCCGGTCATCACCGACCGTGACTTCACCATCGCGACGATCGTCGCTCCGGCTGGTGGCGTCGACGAAGCTGCTGCTGCAGAAGCCTGATATCTTCTGCAAAGCCATCAATACGATCCCGCCTCATCGAGGCGGGATTTTTTTGCCCGCTTTTCTGCGCAGCTTCGCAGATGCACAATATTTTGATGCGCCGCTTTAGCGCTATTTAACATTTTTGTGTAAGCGTCCCGATAGCAGGGGCACACAGGGGGCATGCAATCGTGGCGATCGGAACGTGCGGTCCGATAACGGACAGGAATTGAGCGCGATGAACCGCTCAGTCGAAAGCCGCTTCCTCGCGATTGTCGCCATCACCGTCTTTGTCCTGATCGTTCCGCTCTTCGCCCTTTTCCTGACCCTTTCGTCGGAACAGGCCGGCAAGGAACTGAAGGACCACGTCGAGGTCCTTCTGGCTGCCAACGCTCAGGCGCTCGCCAAGCCCATGTGGGATTTCGACCGCGAAAGCGTCGAACAGATCACCGCGACTATCGTCTCCGCCAATTCCGTCAGCAAGGTGCAGGTCCGCGATGTCTCCGGCGGCATCAGCGTTTCCATGCCCCCCTTCCCCGTCTGGCCGAAGAACGGTGTCCGCTCGATGTCGCGCGATATCTTCTACCAGACACTGGACGGACCCAAGCAGGTCGGAACGATCACGATCTACTTCGACAAGCTGGATGCCCTCTCTTCCCTCAGGCGGGCGGAAGGCCTGCTGATCGGCATCTTCGTGATCGCGGTCGTCGGCATCATCGGCGCAGCCATCCTCGGCAACCGCGTGATGATCATCCAGCCGCTGCTGAAGCTTACCGCGGCAATCGAGGCGACACGCCAGCTCGGTTCCCGCCATCACGTCGACTGGCAGTCGAACGACGAGATCGGCAGGCTCGCCAAGAGCTTCAACGTGATGCAGAGCCAGCTCGAGCAGGAAGAGAGCGAGCTGAAGCTCGCGCATCACCGCATCACCGACATCTATAACCTGACGCCAGCCATGCTTCTCTCGCTCGACGAGGACGACCGCATCACCGGCGTCAGTGATTACTGGCTTCTGGCAACCGGCTATCAGCGCGCTGGAGTCATCGGTCGCCGCTTCGCCGATTTTGTGCCGGAGGATGTTCGCGACCTCTATCTCGAGCGCAAGAGCAGCAAGGGCAAGGGCAATTACGTCGTCGAGATCACGACCAGGTTCATCCGCGCCGACGGCAATGTAATGGACGTCCTGATCGCCGAGGCGAAAAAGGAAGGCCATGCCGACGAACTGGCGCTGTCTCTGAGCGTCATGACGGACGTGACGGCCCTCAAGCAATCCGAAGCCCGCAACCTTCGCCAGGCCATCACCGACCACCTGACCGGACTGATGAACCGCCAGGGCTTCGAAAGCGCGCTCGACATGGAAATCATGAAGACCGATGAAAGGGGCGGCGAACTCGCCTGCATCTTCGTCGATCTCGACCGCTTCAAGTGGATCAACGACAATCTCGGTCATCACGCCGGCGATACCGTCCTTCGTCTCCTTGTCGAGTTGATGCGCCCGCTGCTGCCGGCCGGCGCCATCGCCGCGCGTCTGGGTGGCGACGAATTCGCCATTCTGATCCGCTCGACCTCCGCGGAACAGGACGCTCTGGACCTCAGCCGGCAGCTCTGTTCCATCTTCGACGTACCGCTCCCGATACATGGCGCGACGGTAAGGCTCAGCGCCAGCATCGGCATCGCGCTCTATCCCCGCCACGCCCACAACGCTGCAGAACTGCTGCGGAAATCCGACATGGCGATGTACAGCAAGAAGCGCGACGGCAAGAACGGCGCCCTGCTTTACGATCCCCTCCTCCAGGACAACACGCGCCAGCGGGCAGAGATCGAGCGCGATATCGAGGCAAGCCTTGAAAACGACTGGCTGGACGCATTCTTCCAGCCGATCGTGGACCTCTCGACGGGCACCGTGAAAGGCTACGAGGCATTGTTGCGCCTCGACCATCCCGAAAAGGGCATCATGGCGCCCGCGGAGATCATCCGGGTTGCGGAAGAGACCGGCGCGATCATCCGCGTCGGCAACCGCATGCTGGAAAAGGCGCTCTCCAATCTCGTCCAACTGACGAATGCAACCGGTAACGACAAGACCTATCTCGCCATCAACTTCTCGCCCCTGCAGTTCGAGCAGACCCTGCCGATCCGGCTTGCAGCGCTGACGTCGCGCCATGGCATTGCGGCGAACCGTATCGTCATCGAGATCACCGAAGCGACACTGCTGCACGACAACCCGCAGATCCGCACCATACTTGATGAATTCGCCCGCTATGGCTGCCGTATCGCACTCGACGATTTCGGCACTGGCTATTCCTCGCTGAGCTACCTCAACAGCTTCCCCGTCGACATCGTGAAGATCGACCAGTCCTTCATCCGCTCGCTCGTCGCCGACGCGCCGGACCTGCGCCACAAGAGCCGTATGCTTGTCGAAGGCATCACCGCGATCTCCCACAAGATGGAATGCACCGTCGTCGCCGAAGGCATCGAAACGGAAGCCCAGCGCGATGTTCTGACCCAATTCGGCGTGGATTGCGGCCAGGGCTATTTCTTCGCCCGGCCGCAGCCCGTCCAGCATCTGATCGATCTAGAAGACATTCACGAAACGGCGCGGAGTTCCGTCGCCTGAACCACGACCGTCAAGCAAGGGAATGCGCATATGAAAGTAATGGCATTTTTCCTATCGATGGGCCTCGCAACGGCGACCAGCGCCGAAACGATCCACTTCACCACCGAGGACTATCCACCCTACAACTACCGGCAGGGCAACGGATACAGCGGCGCGGGCTACAAACAGGTCGTCGAGCTGATGAAATATGTCGATGCCGATTACACCGTGGAGCTTATGCCATGGGCGCGGGCTTTCGCTCTTGCCGAAACGGAAGGCAACACCTGCGTCTTTACGACGGCCCATATTCCGGAACGGAACGACCGTTTCAAATGGGTGGAACCGCTAGCCATCGATCGCAATTTCATGATTGCGCGCAAGGGATCAGGCGTACGAGTGAACAATGACGAGGAGGCAAAGCGCTACGTCGTCGGCACCCAACGCGACGACTACACGGAGGATCTTCTGGAACGGAACGGCTTTCCGAAAATCGATCTTGCGACCGACCTCAATCTCACCCTGAAAAAGCTCGTCGCAGGTCGCATCGACCTCATGCCGATTTCCGAGAAGTTCTATATGAAGCTCAAGAAGGAAGGGAACCCGGTCGAAGCCCAGTACATTTTCTCCAAACAGACGTTCTCGATCGCATGCAACATCAATTTCCCCGAACAACTTCACCTCAGCATGCAGGAAGGACTGAACAGGATCATGGCGGACGGGACGCAGGCCCGCCTTCTTCAGGAAGAAGGGCTTGGCGGATTGGGAGAGACGACCGACGAGTTTCCAAAGCAATAAATCCGGGTTGACAAGTTTCACATTTGGCGGTGGTGAAGGCGCCTGAGACAGAAGAGGAAGCGCCGTCTATGATGATCATCGCGGGGCTCGGCAATCCCGGGTCAAAATATCAGGACAACCGCCACAACATCGGCTTCATGGCCGTCGATGCGCTTTATCGCCGCTACAGCTTCTCGCCGTGGTCGAAGAAGTTCAAGGCGGAGATCTCCGAAGGCGAGATCGCCGGTGAGAAGGTCCTGCTGATGAAGCCGCAGACTTTCATGAACCTCTCGGGCGAAGCGGTCGGCGAAGCCATGCGCTTCTACAAGCTATCCCCCGCCGATATCGTCGCCATCCACGACGAACTCGATCTGCCGCCCGGCAAGGTACGGCTGAAGGTGGGCGGCGGCCATGGCGGCCACAACGGCCTCAAGTCGCTCGATGCCCATTGCGGCAAGGAATACCGCCGCCTTCGTCTCGGCATCGGCCATCCCGGCGACAAGGATCGCGTGCATGGCCATGTGCTCGGCGATTTCGCCAAGGCCGATCAGGTATGGCTCTATCCCCTGCTCGACGCCATCGCCGATAACGCCGATCTGCTGGTCAAGGGCGAGGACGGCAAGCTGCTCAACAAGCTCGCGCTCGCAACCGGAGGCAAGGTAGAAGAGGAAAAGCCGAAGGCGGCTGCCAAGACCGCCCCGAAGCCGACCAGCAAGTCGCATATCCATCAGGCCCGCAACCCCGCCCAGCCAAAGCTGCCGGAAACAGGACCGATGGCGGAAATGCTGAAGCGGATGTTCGCGAAGAAGGGCGACTGAAGCACGTCGCGCAGGAGCGACCAAACTCGATATCGACGACGATCACTTACACAAACGGTGCTTCGCGATCATCCGGATTGCTCCCGGCGAGTCAGTTACCCGTCGGGAGCATGTTCTCACTTTTCTTCGCCAAGCGCCCGCCACAGCAGGGCCCCGACCACCGCACCGACGATCGGCGCCAGCCAGAACAGCCAAAGCTGCTGCAATGCCCAGCCGCCTGCAAAGAGCGCCTGCCCCGTCGAACGGGCCGGATTGACCGACGTATTGGTCACCGGGATGGAAATCAGGTGGATGAGCGTCAGAGCGAGACCGATCGCGATCGGTGCAAAACCTGCCGGCGCTTTGCCATGCGTGGAACCTAGGATGATGATAAGAAAGAAAGCCGTGAGCACGATCTCGATCAGCAAGGCTGATACCAGAGAATAGCCGCCCGGCGAATGCTCTCCATATCCATTGGAGGCAAAGCCACCGAGATCGACGCCAGCCTTGCCCGTTGCAATGACGTACAGCACAGCCGCCGCCACGATGGCTCCAAGAACCTGGGACACGATATAGTGGGGAAGCTTGCCCGCTTCGAAACGGCCAGCGACGGCAAGCCCGACCGATACGGCGGGATTGAAATGTCCGCCGGAAATACCACCGACCGCATAGGCCATCGTCAACACGGTCAGGCCGAAGGCCAGCGCAACGCCGACAAAGCCGATACCGAGTTCGGGAAAGGCCGCAGCCAGTACGGCACTGCCGCACCCGCCGAACACCAACCAGAACGTTCCGAGAAATTCCGCTAAGAGTCTTGCTTTCATGTGTATCCCCGCCTTGTGTCGTTCCTGTCGATCCGAAAAATCCCGTCGCGCGACTCGCTGAACGCAGATCTCCCTTAATAAACTTTAGATTAGAAAAACAATGAAATACAAGGCTAAGGTGTCCTCATGCGCCGGGACCGGCAACGTGGGTGATGACCACCTGCAAGCGACCGTCACTCCTCCGGCTCGGTCGTAAACATCAGCGGAAACCCCGCTTCCTTGGCGAGGTCGGTTGCCTCCTTCGCCTTGGTCTCGGCGATATCACGGGTACAAACGACCACCACCGCCGTCCCCATCTTGTGCGCCGTCAGCATCACCCGGTAGCCGGTCTCCTCGCTCATCCGGAAGACGGCCTTCAGCACCATGGTCACGAATTCCCGCGGCGTGTAGTCGTCATTGACGAGAATGACCTTGTAGAGCCGTGGCCTCTCCAGCTTCGGCTTCGTCACCGTGTTCAGACCGGTATCGTTTTGCGGCATGGGGGATCTCCTGTCGCGGCTCGGCATCTCATGCGCATGATATCCAAGCTTATCACGGATAGGCAACGATGCTCGGTGTTCCGCACGCCGGAAAGGCATACGAGCGCCTCAAGACCTTGACCGCATCACTCCTTTATCCCATAGGCGTGGGCAACGAAATTTCCAAGCGAAACAGGTATCCGGCCATGGGCTTCAAATGCGGTATCGTCGGCCTGCCGAATGTCGGCAAGTCCACCCTCTTCAACGCGCTGACCAAGACGGCTGCGGCTCAAGCCGCCAACTATCCCTTCTGCACCATCGAACCGAACACCGGCGAAGTCGCCGTTCCGGATCAGCGCATGCAGAAGCTCGCAGCCGTCGCCGGCTCGAAGGAAATCATCCCGACGCGCATCTCCTTCGTCGATATCGCCGGTCTCGTGCGCGGCGCATCCAAGGGCGAAGGCCTCGGTAACAAGTTCCTCGCCAACATTCGCGAAGTCGATGCCGTGGTCCACGTGCTGCGCTGCTTCGAGGATGACGACATCACCCACGTCGAAGGCAAGATCAATCCGGTCGGCGACGCCGACACCATCGAGACCGAGTTGATGCTCGCCGACCTCGAAAGCCTCGAGCGCCGCGTCGAGCAGACACGCAAGCGGGCGGCCTCCAAGGACAAGGATTCTCTGGCGCAGCTTCCCGTCATGGAAGCCGTCATCAAGCTCCTGAACGAAGGCAAGCCGGCGCGCCTGCTGCTGAAGACCCTTGCTGCCGACGAGATCGAGGTGCTGAAGGGCCTGAACCTCCTGACCTCGCACCCGGTTCTCTACGTCTGCAATGTCGCCGAAGGCGATGCCGTGGACGGCAATGCCCATACGAGGGCTGTTGCCGAGATGGCCAAGGCGCAGGGCGCGGAATGCGTCATCATTTCCGCCGCCATCGAGGCGGAAGTAGCCCAGTTGCCGGAAGAGGAAGCCAAGGAATTCCTGTCAGCCCTCGGCCTTGAGGAAGCAGGCCTCGACCGCCTGATCCGCGCCGGCTACCACCTGCTCGACCTCATTACCTATTTCACCGTCGGCCCAAAGGAATGCCGCGCCTGGACCATCGTCCGCGGCACCAAGGCTCCGCAGGCCGCCGGCGTCATCCACACGGATTTCGAACGCGGCTTCATCCGCGCCTTTACCATCTCCTATGACGATTACATCGCCTACAAGGGCGAAGTCGGCGCCAAGGAAGCGGGCAAGGGCCGCGATGAAGGCAAGGAATACGTCGTCCATGACGGCGACGTGATCCACTTCCGCTTCAACACCTGATCGGGAGAATTTCCCATCCAGACGATATGGCTGCCGCCCTCCTACCGGAGTGGCGGCAGCTTCGTTTTCAGCGGTTCCGGCAGCAGAGTGAAGATCGCCCGGCGGATATACGCCCAGCCGACACCGATCGTCAGCACCAGTACGCCCACCAGGATCAGCGTCACGAACACATAGCTGTCGAGCGCAAGATCGGCGCTCCTGAAGATGTTGTAGATCGCATAACCGAGCGACAGCAGGCCGGAGGTCACGAAGGCGCGGCGGTCGATGATGACGCCGATCATCATGAAGCAGGCGACAATTGCAATCACCAGCGCCGCCTGGCCCGCATCCGGTTGCTCCGGATAGAAGCTCAGCCCGTCGATAGCATTGAGGAAGACCAGAGCCAGCATCGTCCACAGGAGCGAGGGAGCCGTAACCAGATGCAGCCAGAAGGCAACGTCGGAACGGCGGGTGCGACGCTCGGGATCGCGCAAATCGAATGCCATTGCGATAGCGAAGAGCCCGATGGCCATAACGAGCAGGATGCTCACCGCGAGCGATCGGTGCGTGGCCATAAGATCGACGACATCAAGGAACTCGCTGAGGCCGGCCAGGATCAGAGCCGCGGCAAGGCCGACCAGACTGAAGATGGCCAGCGCAAGCGACAACGGCACGCGATAGCGCCAGTGGAAAAGGCCGAGCAACAAGGGATAGGGCGACAGGTAGACGAGCACGAAGAATGCTTTGCTGGCCTCGGGCGACACGAGATCTTCCGTGACCGTCTGCATGATCGTCATGACCGAAATCACGAAGGCGATAGTCAACGCCACCGCCGGCAACGCCAGACGCTGACGGCGCACGAGGATCTCGGCAAGCACCAGTGTCAATGGCAGGGCGAGAAATGCCGACCCAAGCCCCGAGGCACCAACGAGAGCAACGATGAGGCCGATGGTTATCAGGATATCGTGAAAGCCGCGAATGAAACGCGGGGCTTCCGTTTCGAAAGCCGCATCTTCCGCCACCACAGACGCGTCACCTTCGAGACCACCGCCGATAGCACTTGGCTGAACGACAGCGCCCAAGACAGTCACGCCCCTGCCCGAAAGGAAGCTTTCCAGCGGCCCGGCCTGCTCTGCTCCTATATGGCCGGCGCTCACCGCCTCGCCGAGAATGGATTTCAGGCTTGCCATGCATGCTCCTTTACGATTCGCTCGCGTCACCTGCGGGCAACGCGAGCGGCAAATTAGCGGCATATTGCAATCGGGCAAGATCACAAGCCACTGCCGGCCCTTGAATTCTCCCTCAGGGACAGACATTGTACATGGATGAACAACAGGGAAATGCTGCATGTCCAGTCCGCAACTCTATTTCGAGGACTTTGAGCCCGGCCGTTTCTTCGAACTTGGACCAAAGACCGTCGAGACTGCACAAATCATTGAATTTGCGCGAGAGTTCGACCCACAGCCGATGCATCTGTCGGAAGAGGCAGGAAAGGCCAGCATTCTCGGCGGCCTCTCCGCATCCGGCTGGCACACCAGCAGCATGTTCATGCGCATGATGATCGATTCCTATCTGCTGGCCTCAGCTTCCGAAGGCGCGCCGGGCATCGATTCCATGGAGTGGAAGAAGCCGGTGCTCGCTGGCGACACGCTGAGCGGCCGCTCAACCGTCGAGACGGCCCGCCCCATGCGTTCCCGGCCCCATATCGGCATCGTCGCCTTCCGGCACGAACTGCAAAACCAGCGCGGCGAGACGGTGCTTCTCTCCCGCAACTCCATCATGTTCCGGCTGCGCGCTGTGAAGGAAGACATCGCATGAAGATGATAGAGCTTTATCCGCCGGGCGAAAGGATCGCGACCGGCTCGAAGACCTTTACCGCCGCATCCATCATCCGCTTTGCCGAGAAATTCGACCCGCAACCCTTTCACACGGATGCGGAGGCGGCAAAAAACTATGTCTTCGGCGCGTTGTGCGCCTCCGGCTGGCACACCTGCGCGGAGTGGATGCGCTGCTTAATCGACTTCTGGAAGGACGAATTCCACCGGCTGCGCGCAGCAGGCGAGACACCGCCGAAACTCGGCCCCTCCCCCGGCTTCGAAGCCCTACAATGGCTGAAACCCGTCTATGCCGGCGACACGATCAACTACAGCCTCACGAGCGTCGAGAGCCGCCCGCTCGTCTCCCGTCCCGGCCTCATTCTCAACATGGGAACGGCCGAAGGTTTCAACCAGAACGGCGAACCTGTGCTACGCTTCAGGTCCAAGATCCTCGAGTTCGAATAGGAGGCAGACATGCCCACCAATTTCCATGATTTCCATGCGATCGATATCAAGGGCAAGGAACGCTTCATGGGCGAGTTCGCCGGCAAGATCGTGCTGGTGGTCAACACCGCAAGCGCCTGCGGCCTCACACCCCAATATGCCGGTCTTCAGAAGCTGCAGGAGACGTTCCCCAACGATCTCGTCGTCCTGGGCTTTCCCTGCAACCAGTTCGGCGCGCAGGAGCCTGGCAGCGAGGAACAGATCGCAACCTTCTGCGACCTCAACTTCCACGTCACCTTTCCGATGTTTTCCAAGATCGACGTCAACGGCGACGATACCCATCCGATCTTCCAGTATCTCAAGACGGCGGAGCCCGGCATTCTCGGCTCCGAGCCGATCAAGTGGAACTTCACCAAGTTCCTGATCGGCCGCGACGGCAACCCGTTAAGACGTTACGCGCCGACAACCACGCCGGAAGAGATCGAAGGTGATATCCGTGAGGCGATCGCGGCGTGACATGACCGTCATGGCCGGCGGCTTCAAGATGTTTCCAACCGGCCGTCCCGGCCTCCTGGCCGTGGCCGCCTCCAGCGATCACGTCTTCCCGCGCCACACCCATGACGAATACGGCATCGGGCTGTTCATCTCCGGCGGGCAGATGTCCGCCTCAGGCCGCGGACAGATCACCGCCGGCGCCGGCGACATCATCACTGTCAATCCCGGCGAGGTTCACGACGGCGTGCCGACGCGCGGCGAAAGCCGATCATGGCTGATGCTTTACCTGGACCCCGCACTGCTCGCCGATATCAACTCCGACCTTGAGGGCATTCAAGACGCCGACTTCGAGTTCGAGCGGCCGGCATTCAGTGACCCGAGAGCCGCCCTCTCCTTCACGTCGGTATTCGCCGCAGCAACCGGTGAAAGAGACAACAAGGGGCTGGCCCTCGATCAGGCCCTTGCAGCGCTCTTTGCACCTCTTTCTTCGGTGAAACCTTTCGCGAAAAAGGCTCAGACCGGACGCCGCCTGCTACGGGCAAGGACCATGATCGATGACGATCCCGCGCGCAATCTCTCGCTGCAGGATCTGGCGACAGAAGCAGGCCTCAGCCGCTTCCAGACGCTTCGTGCTTTTCAGGCCCTCACCGGCCTTACCCCGCACGCCTACCTCATGCAGCGTCGAATGAGCCTTGCCAGACGCCGGATTTCTCAAGGGATGAGCCTTGCCGATGTCGCCGCGGAAGCAGGCTATGCCGACCAGAGCCACATGACCCGCGAATTCAGGCGGCGCTACGGCCTGACGCCAGCCGCCTACCGGCAGGCAGTCACACCCTGCAATTCCATTCAAGACGCTTGAGCGCTGCAACCGCTAGCCTCCGATCCGCATTCCCTCTTCCTGATCGGACCTTGCATGTATCTCGAATTCATCCTCACATCGCTGATCGTCATCGCAACACCCGGCACCGGCGCGCTCTATACCGTCGTCATGGGACTCTCGCACGGAAAGGGCACATCGATCGTGGCTGCAGCGGGCTGCACGCTCGGCATCGTCCCCCACATGATCGCCGCGATCCTCGGCCTTGCCGCCGTTCTCGCCACCAACGACACGGCATTTCAGATCGTCAAACTCGCCGGCGCGCTGTATCTGCTCTACATGGCGATCAGCATCTGGCGCGACGCCTCGCTCTTTTCGCCGGAGCGCGACCGGCAGCAACGCTCGGCGCTCGGCATCATCCGCCATGCCGTGCTGATCAATCTCTTCAATCCGAAGCTGTCGATCTTCTTCCTGGCATTGCTGCCGCAATTCGTCAGCGCTGCGGACGAACACGCCGTCCTGCGCATGACCGAATACAGCCTTGCCTTCATGGTGATGACGTTTGTCGTCTTCGCGCTTTACGGCCTGTTTGCCGCCGCTGCCCGCGACAAGGTTCTGTCCCGGCCCATGCTGATGCTGTGGATCCGGAAGAGTTTTGCAGCCGCCTTCGTGGCTCTGGGCCTGAAGCTGGCTCTTGCGGAGCGCTGACACGCGCTCCGCATCGTGGTCACGACTTCAATGACCGGAGAATTCCACCAGCGTACGGACCTCGACGCCGAGGTCTTCAAGCTTCCTGCGACCGCCGAGATCGGGCAGATCGATGACGAAGCAGGCGGAAATGACATCTGCCCCGATCTTGCGCAGAAGCTGTACTGCACCGACGGCCGTACCGCCGGTCGCGATCAGGTCGTCAACCAGAATGACCTTCTGGCCCGGCTCGACCGCATCGATGTGCATTTCCATTTCATCGACGCCGTATTCGAGGCTGTAGGCGACGCTGACGGTCTCATGCGGCAGCTTGCCCTTCTTGCGGATCGGCACGAAGCCTGCAGAAAGCTGGTGTGCAACAGCACCGCCCAGAATGAAGCCACGGGCTTCCATCCCGGCGATCTTGTCGATCTTGAGCCCGGCATAGGGCTGCACCAGTTCATCGACTGCACGGCGGAAAGCACGCGGATTGCCGAGAAGCGTGGTGATGTCACGGAAGATGATGCCGGGCTTGGGATAGTCCGGAATGGAGCGGATCGAAGACGCCAGCTCCAACGCAAAATTGCTCATTGTCAGTCTCTGGAAGGGTTGGGAGGATTGCACCGGAGATTAACAAGTCCGGCAGCGGTAACCAACAAAAAAGGCGGCCGGAGCCGCCTTTTTCCGTTAGTCGTTCACGAAAGGCTCAATGCGCTTCCTTGTTCGCGTAAACTGACTTCTTCGTCAGGTAGATCAGCGCCGAGAAGATCGCCAGGAACACCATGACCATGAAGCCGGTGCGCTTGCGCTCGTCGAGATGAGGCTCGGCGGCCCACATCAGGAAGGCGGAAACGTCATGGGCGTACTGGTCGAGCGTCTCCGGGGAGCCGTCGTCATAAGTCACCTGACCGTCGGAAATCGGCTGGGCCATGGCGAGGGCTGCAGAGGCGTTGAAATACGGATTGAAGTGGGTGCCTTCAGCCACCTCCACGCCTTCCGGCGGCTCCTGATAACCCGTCAGCAGCGAGTAGATGTAGTCCGGACCACCTTCCTGATACTGGGTGAAAATATCGAAGATGAAGGTCGGGAAGCCACGTTCGACGCCACGCGCCTTGGCGAGCAGCGACATGTCGGGCGGAGCCGCACCGTTGTTGGCGGCAGCGGCAGCCTCGTCATTCGGGAACGGTGACGGGAAGTGGTCGGAAGGAACAGCCTTGCGGGTGTACATTTCCCCGTCGGCATTCGGGCCGTCCTGCACTTCGTATTCCGAAGCGAAGGCCTTTACCTGCTCTTCCGAGTAACCGAGGTCTTCCAGTGTGCGGAAGGACACCAGCTTCATCGAGTGACAGGCCGAGCAGACTTCCTTGTAGACCTTGAGGCCGCGCTGCAACTGGCCCTTGTCATACTTGCCGAACGGACCGGCAAAAGACCAGGACTGGTTCTTCGGCTTCAGGATCGGGTAGTGGCCGGCTGCGGCAGCGTGGTGCACGGCCTCGGCAAGGCCACCCTCTTCGGCAGCGGCAGCGGAACCGGCGCTAAAGCCGAGAGCGGCGATCAGCGCGATGCTTGTAACAAGCTTCTTCATATTGATGATCCTCTCTCGCACGCTCAGGCCTGGGTCGCGGCAGACTTGCCGCTCTTCTCGAGAACCGCCTCGGTAATCGAGTTCGGAACACGCCGGGGCGTTTCGAACAGGCCGAGCAACGGCATGATCACGAGGAAGAAGCCGAAGTAGTAGAGGGTGCCGAACTGGGCCATCAGCGTGTAGAGGTCGGTCGGCGTACGCGAACCGAGCCAGCCGAGCAGGATGCAGTCGGCAACGAAGAGCCAGAAGAACAGCTTGTACCACGGACGGTAAACGGCCGAACGGACCTTCGAGGTATCGAGCCAGGGCAGGAAGAACAGCACGATGATCGCGCCGAACATCACGAGAACGCCGCCGAGCTTGGAGTCGATGAACCAGATGTTGAAGGTGATGGCGCGCAGCATTGCGTAGAACGGCAGGAAGTACCATTCCGGAACGATGTGAGCCGGGGTCTTCAGCGGGTTGCCCATGATGTAGTTGTCAGGGTGACCCAGGAAGTTCGGCATGTAGAAGATGAACCAGGCATAGGCGATCAGGAAGATCGAAACGCCGAAGGCATCCTTGAGCGTTGCGTAAGGCGTGAACGGAACGGTATCCGTCTTCGACTTCACTTCGACGCCGGTCGGGTTGGTCTGGCCGGTGACATGCAGCGCCCAGACGTGCAGGACGACGACGCCTGCGATCATGAAGGGCAGCAGGTAGTGCAGCGAGAAGAAGCGGTTCAGCGTGGGCTGATCGACGGCGAAACCGCCGAGCAGGAACTGCTGGATCCACTCGCCGACCCACGGGAAGGCGGTAAAGAAGCCGGTGATAACGGTCGCGCCCCAGAAGGACATCTGACCCCAGGGCAGAACGTAGCCCATGAAGCCTGTCGCCATCATCAGCAGGAAGATGACAACGCCGAGGATCCAGAGGATTTCGCGCGGAGCCTTATAGGAACCGTAGTAGAGACCACGTGCAATGTGCAGGTAGACGGCAACGAAGAAGAAGGATGCACCGTTGGCGTGCATGTAGCGCAAGAGCCAGCCATGGTTCACGTCGCGCATGATCTTTTCGACGGAAACGAAGGCGACGGTCGTGTCGGCGGCATAGTGCATGGCAAGCACGACGCCACTCAGGATCTGGACGATCAGCATCACCGCCAGCATAGCACCGAAGGTGTAGGCGTAGTTCAGGTTGCGGGGAACGGGGTAAGCGATAAAGCTGTCATAGACCATGCGCGGCAGCGGCAGCCGCGCGTCAATCCACTTCTCGAGGCCGGTAGCCGGCTGGTAGCTAGAGTGACCACTCATATTTCATTATCCCCCTCAGCCGATCTTGATCACAGTATCGGAAACGAATGCGAAATTCGGAATATGCAGGTTTTCCGGCGCTGGACCTTTGCGGATACGGCCGGCCGTGTCGTAGACCGAACCATGGCAGGGACAGAACCAACCGTTGTATTCGCCGGACTGGCCGAGCGGCACGCAACCAAGATGAGTGCAGGAACCGATCATCACGATCCAGTTTTCCTTGCCTTCGCCGGCTGAACGGGCCAGGTCGGTCGCCTGTTCGGCAGCATCGACATTGGCGTTGCGCGCGACCGGGTCCTTGAGTTCCGCCAGCGGAACGGCCTTGGCGTCTTCGACTTCCTTGTCCGTGCGATTGCGGATGAACACGGGCTTGCCGCGCCACTTGACCGTGAGCGACATGCCCGGCTCGAGTGCCGAGACATCGACTTCGATCGAGGCGAGAGCGAGTGTCGAAGCATCCGGCCGCATCTGGTCGATGAAGGGCCATACGGCAGCAACGGCACCAACGGCACCCGCCATTCCTGTGGTCAAATAAAGGAAGTCACGGCGAGTGGGCTCGCCCAAGGTCTCGGTATTAATTTCGTTTTCGCTCACGGTTAAACCATCCTCTCGCAAGATCCTGCGACAAACCGCATTTCCCCCAAGGCGCAGACTCTGTGTCATCGACACGAATATGCCACAGATTCCCCGCCAATTTGGCGGGTTCTAAGCTTCATACCCAATTATGTCCATACTTCACAGGGGAGGAGGGCACAATGTCGCGGTTAAAATCGCAGCGTGTTTCCGGGATGTGACGAACCGGCCCGTTCATGTTGCAATGCACCCTGAATTGGGGCATGTTCCGCGCAAACGGGCATCGGGCCCATCATGGGAAAAAAAGGCCTGATGCGAGACAGACTTTCCTGCGTTGCGTGCGTTCTTCTGTTCATCGCTCTGATGCTCGTCAGCCTCCGTTATATAACGGACTTCTGGCTGCTCGCCTTCTTCTACAGTCTGCAGCCACATATCGGCGCGGCCGCCATTATCGGCTCCCTGATATGCCTTGCGATCAGGCGAAGTACTGTCGCCTGGGCGCTGCTGGCATGGTCGATGTTCATCACCGGCCACGCCTTCTGGATGAAGTTCGAATTCCTGCCCCCCTCGGCAACGGTCATCTCCGAGAAAGCGACGCGGTTCCGCCTGCTTTCCTTCAATGTGCTCGGCGATAACTTCACCAATGCGGATCGCATCGTCGAGACGATCAGGATGTCGGGCGCGGACGTTGCCTATGCCATGGAAGCCGGACCGCTCGGCGACCGGCTCGACCAGCTTAAGGACATCTATCCCTATCACATCGGCTGCGGTGCGATGGTCGAGTTCTGCGACCTGCTGATTCTGTCGAAATACCCGATCGAGCAGCCACGCTTCTTCAGCCTGAGCGAGTTGCGCGCCAACAGGTTTGCAATCGCCGGCATCAGGATCGGCGGACAGCTGGTCAACTTCTCGGCCATCCACGTGACCAAGCCCTACTTCGACGATTATCACACGCTGGAGCTTATCCGCGCCGGAGCCTACATGCGCCAGCGCCCCGGCCCGAAGATCCTCGCCGGCGATTTCAATTCCGACAGCATCGCGCCGGACATGCAGCGCTTCCTGCGGCACTACAAAATGCATACGGCAGGCTTCGAGCCCGCCACATGGCCGATCGAGGCCGGCCCCTTCGGCGTGCCGATCGACCACATCTTCGTGACCGGAGACATCAAGGCGGTCGGTCTGCACAGGCTTCCCGACAGCGAGGGTTCGAACCATTTCGGCCTGATCGCCGATCTCGCAATCGAGCCAGCGTCCAACTAAGTCTATCTCCAGGAAGGAGGCCTACTCCGCCGCCTTCTCCTCTCCATGCTCGTGCACCGCGAGAAATCCACCGGACTGTCGCGCCCAGAGTTCGGCATAGAGCCCGCCCCTCTCGACGAGTTCCGCATGGGTGCCCTCCTCGAGGATGCGTCCCTTGTCGAGCACGATGAGCCGGTCGAGGGCGGCGATGGTCGAGAGCCGATGCGCAATTGCCAGCACCGTCTTGCCCTGCATCAGCCGGTCGAGATTGGACTGGATCGCCGCCTCCACTTCGGAGTCGAGCGCCGAGGTCGCCTCGTCCAGAACGAGGATGGGCGCGTCCTTCAGCATGGCGCGGGCAATGGCGATGCGCTGTCGCTGGCCACCGGAAAGCTTGACGCCGCGCTCGCCCACATGGGCGTCGAAACCCTTGCGGCCCCTCTGGTCTTCGAGCCTTTCGATGAAATCCAGCGCTTCCGCCCGCTCTGCCGCTTGGAGCAGCTGCACCTCGCTCGCGTCTTCCCGGCCGAACAGGATGTTGTCCCGGATCGACCGGTGTAATAGCGCGGTATCCTGTGTCACCATGCCGATATGGCCGCGCAGGCTCTCCTGTGTCACCGACCGCACATCCTGCCCGTCGATTAGGATGCGCCCGCCTTCCACGTCGTAGAAACGCAGCAGCAGGTTGACGAGCGTCGACTTGCCCGCTCCCGAGCGCCCGACGATGCCGACCTTCTCGCCCGGCCTTATGGTGATCGTCAGATGGTCGATCGCCCCCTTCTGCCGGCCATAGTGGAACGATACATCCTCGAAGCGGATCTCCGGTCCCGTCACCTGCAGATCGCTCGCACCGGGCTGGTCGACAAGGCCGATAGGCCTGGAAATAAGTTCAGCCGAGTTCTGGATCGTGCCGATGTTGCGCATGATGCTGTTGAGCTGGGTCATCATGCGTCCGAGCAGCATGTTGAGACGCAGCACCAGCCCGAGCGTGAAGGCGACGCCGCCAGCGGTGATCGCACCGGCAAACCAGAGATCGACAGAGACGGCGGCCACCATGGCGATCATAATGCCAGAAAGGATCGCCTGCGATGCCCGCACGCCGGTAATCAACCGGGCGAAGGGCCGAAGCGTATCCTGAAAGCGGTCGAAACCCTCGCGGATGAAGTGATCGTTCTGATCCTCCCGACCGAACAGTTTCAGCGTCTGGATATTGCTGAAACTATCGACCAGCCGTCCGCTCACCATGGATGCGGCCTCGGCGGATTCCCTTGCGTGATAGCGGATGCGCGGCACGAAATAGCGCGCGAGCAGCCCGAAGATCACCACCCAGGCGCCGATGATACCGGCCAGCCGCCAGTCGAGCTGGCCGACCAGCGCCATGGTCGAACCGGTATAGATGACCATGAACCAGACGACCTGCAGCAGCGAGGTCAGGAGATCGCCCGTCGCCTGCCCCGCCGACCAGACCTTGGTCACGATGCGACCGGAGAAATCGTTCTGGAAGAAGGAAAGCGACTGGCGCGCGACATGCACATAAGACTGCCAGCGCACCAGATTGAAGAAGTTGAGAACGATCGCCTGCTCTTCCACCAGCGCTCCGATGGTGATGACGAGAAAGCGCCCGAAAAGCACAACCAGCGCCATTCCGAGCAGTTCGAGCCCATGCGCATGAAGGAGGCCGTTCCATCCCGCTTCCCGCGGCACCGTGTCGAGCAGGTCGACGAGACGGCCGACAAACCAGAAAAGCCCCGCCTCAAGGATAGCGACGGCGCCGCCGAAAGCCGCCATGACCGCGAACGCGCCTTTCGCCTGAGACACGTAGAACCAGACGAAAGCCCATATGCCTTCTGGCGGCTGCAGATCACCCCGTCGTCCGAAGGGATCGACCCAATTCTCGAAAAGGCGGGTAACAGCGCGGATCATCATGGCGATCCATATAGGCGTTTTCCGCAAGGCGGCAAAGGCGACGCAACACAAATGCCCGTGAGAACCGGCGCGATTGGCGAAAACCCGACCGATCCCCTAACTACCCGATCAAAAGGCCGCATATCAAAGCGCTTGCATTGCGATACTATTATATTGCATAGCAACCACGATATCGCGAACGACCGATGGCATCCTCCCAACAAAGCCTCGACCGATCCTCGCGGCGACGATCCATTGAAGCCGACGACCGGCGGTTCGACAAGGGCCGCACGTGCACGTCGCGCTTCCCTCAAGTGCCCGAAGGTAATAACTTGGCCGGTATATCCCAATCCTCCACGCGCGTGGCATCCGCATCCGCGGAAACCCAGAGCGGCAGCTACCGCTTTGCGCTCACCGCGCTCACCTCGCTCTTCTTCATGTGGGGCTTCATCACCTGCCTGAACGACATCCTCGTTCCGCATCTGAAGAACGTCTTTTCGCTCAACTACACCCAGTCGATGCTGATCCAGTTCTGCTTCTTCGGCGCTTACTTTCTGGTGTCGCTGCCGGCAGGCGCGATCGTCCGCCGTATCAGCTACAAGGGCGGCATCATCCTCGGACTGGTGATCGCCGCCGCCGGCTGCGGCCTTTTCGTGCCGGCTGCGTCCTACCGCGTCTACGGGCTGTTCCTCGCGGCGCTCTTCGTTCTGGCAAGCGGCATCACCCTCCTGCAGGTCGCGGCCAATCCCTATGTGACCGTACTGGGCGCCCCCGATACCGCAGCAAGCCGCCTGACCATGACGCAGGCCTTCAATTCGCTCGGCACGACGCTTGCGCCGATGTTCGGCGCCTTCCTGATCCTCTCGGCCGCAGCCGGCGCAACGGCGGGCATGACGCCAGAACAGGCGGATGCGCTGCGCGTGGCCGAAGCCTCTGCCGTCAAGATGCCCTATATGGCTCTCGCTGCGGCCTTCCTGCTGCTGGCCGCCCTTTTCGCCGCGTTGAAACTGCCGGCCTTCGAAGCCGATGAGGACTTCGATCCGATCACCGAGGGACGCTCGGCTTGGAGCTATCGTCACCTCGTGCTCGGCGCGGTCGGCATCTTCCTCTATGTCGGCGCGGAAGTGAGCATCGGCAGCTTCCTCGTCAACTTCCTCGGACAGGCCCATATCGCCGGCATGCCGGAGGCAGAAGCAGCCCACTACGTCGCCTATTTCTGGGGTGGCGCGATGATCGGCCGTTTCGTCGGCTCGATTGCCATGCGCAGCATCGAAGGCGGCAAGGCGCTGGCATTCAACGCCGTGATCGCGGCGATCCTGCTGCTCGTCACCGTCTTCACCTCCGGTTCGGTCGCGATGTGGGCGGTGCTCGCCATCGGCCTCTTCAATTCGATCATGTTCCCGACGATCTTCTCGCTCGCGCTCTATGGGCTGGGCAAATACACGAGCCAGGGTTCCGGCATCCTCTGCCTCGCCATTGTCGGCGGCGCGCTGCTCCCGGTCGCCCAAGGCGCGCTTGCCGATACGGTCGGCATCCAGCACGCCTTCCTCATGCCGGTGCTCTGCTATGCCTACATCGCCTATTACGGCATGAAGGGTCACCGCGCGAGCTGAGGCCTACAGCACTGAAGTCATGGAAAGGGCGCGTATCGCAGGATACGCGACCTTTTTTTCCTGATGATGTGCAATCCGCGAAATGCAATCAGCGCGAATAGCGTGTGAGATAGATACCGAGCAGGATCAGTGCGACGCCGGCCGGCTGCCCGATGCTGATCTCAGCCGTTCCGCGCAGAATGTCGATCATCAACCCGGTAATCATCTGCCCGCCGATAATCAGCAGCGACGAGCGGGCGGCACCGATCCTTGGAAAGACATAGGAGCTCAACGCAACGAACATCGCCCCGACGATGCCGCCGGTAAACGCCCAGACCGGCACGCCGCCGAGCAAGCCGAAAGCCTGCCGGTGAAAGGCCACCACGAACAGGCTGAGCAGCACGAAGCCGATGAAGTGGTTCCAGAACGAGGCGCGAAAGGCCCCGCGATCCATGGCAAGCCTTCCGTTGATCGAACGGCTCATGCCGACGGCAGCGCCCCCCGCCAGTGCAACGAGAACGGAAACCAGCATCACGCGCCTCGCGAATAGATGATGAGCGCGCTGCCGCCGATAACGCAGAGCGCAGCCAGGAAATCGAACCGGTTGAGGACACGCAGCGGCGTGCCGAACAGACCCCAGCGGTCGGAGACAAGGCCGAACAGGATCTGCCCGACCAGAAGCAGCGACAGCCCGCCGGCAAGCGCCAGTTCCGAATTGACCGCAATGGAACTGAGGGCAACGGCAAACGCTCCCGGCGCGCCGCCGAGATACGACCAGAGCGGCGGCTTTGCGTCCCCCTGCCCTCCACCGCCTCGTCCGCCGGCAAGAAGCAAATTGGCGCGCAGCAGGATGAAGGCCGCGACCGCTCCGATGCCGTGAACCACCCATGATGCCGTGATCGGCGTGGTGAAGGCCGCCAGTCCGCTGTTAATGGTAAGCATGACTGCCAGCATGGCCCCAGCAAGCGCCGCCCACAGCCAGTCGAGATAGTGCCGCATATCGAGATGTCCCCGCCGCTTGAAGATTCGAGCCCGTCCTGTCCCGCTCAGCGCAATTCCAGCAAAAGTGGGAACCGGTTTTGCGTCCGGAATTGCGCGAAACCGGAGAGATAGAGCATTGGAGGCGATTCTGTTTTCGCCGGAAATGCTCTAAGCGCGAGAAGAGCCCGGACACAATCGATTTATTGATCGGATAACTTTAGAAAATCTGCAGGCGCGGCAGCAGCAAAAAGCCCTTCCCGCATTTCTGCGGGAAGGGCCTGATCTTATTCCGCCGCTTCGCTTTCGCTGTCCGACTGATCGGCAAGGAAGCCGCCGGACTGGCGGTTCCAGAGGTCGGCGTAAATGCCCCCCTCGGCCACCAGACCGGCATGGGAGCCGGTCTCGACGATGTGCCCCTTGTCGAGCACCACCAGCCGGTCCATCTCCGTGAGCGTCGAGAGACGGTGGGCAATTGCAATCACGGTCTTGCCATCCATCAGCGAGAACAGGCTCTCCTGAATGGCGGCCTCGACTTCCGAGTCGAGCGCGGAGGTCGCCTCGTCAAGAATCAGGATCGGCGCGTTCTTGAGGAACACGCGAGCGATCGCAACGCGCTGGCGTTGGCCGCCCGAGAGTTTCACGCCACGCTCGCCGACCTGAGCGTCGAGGGCCTTGCGGCCCTGCATGTCGACGAGGCCTTCGATGAAGTCCCAGGCATTCGCCCGCTTCGCTGCCTCGATCACTTCCGCATCGGTCGCCTCGGGCCGGCCATAGGCAATGTTGTCGCGGATCGAGCGATGCAGCAGCGAAGTATCCTGCGTGACGACACCGATCAAAGCGCGCAGGCTTTCCTGCGACACATTGGAGATGTCCTGCCCGTCAATGGTGATTTTGCCCTTCTCCAGATCGTAGAAGCGCAGAAGCAGGTTCATCAGCGTCGTCTTGCCCGCACCCGAGCGGCCGACCAGCCCCACCTTCTCGCCCGCCTTGATGGTCAGCGAGAAGTCGTTGATCACGCCCTTGTCCTTGCCGTAGTGGAAACGGACATGGTCGTAGACGATTTCGCCCTTCGGCACGGCCAGCGCCTTGGCCGCGGGAGCATCGACGATATCATGCGCCTTGGTCATCATGCCCATGCCGTCATAGACGGTGCCGATGTTTTCGAAGAGTGCGGCCACTTCCCACATGATCCACTGCGACATGCCGTTGATGCGCATCGCAAGGCCGATCGCAACCGCAATCGCGCCGATCGAAACGCTGCCGCCGAGCCAGAACCAGATGCTGAGCGCCGAAATCGAGAACAGTACGATGGCGTTGTTGATATCGACGAGGATGTTGAGGAGCGTGATCTGCCGCATCTGCCGGTGCACGGTGCCGAGGAAGGCATCCATGCCATCCTTGGCATAGGCCTCTTCCCGGCCCGCATGGGAGAACAGCTTCACCGTCGCGATGTTGGTGTAGCTGTCGACGATCCGCCCCGTCATCATCGAGCGCGCATCCGCCTGTTCGCTGGAAAGCTTGCGCAGACGCGGGATGAAGTATCCGAGGATCAGCGAATAGACCACGATCCAGAAGACCAGCGGCCCGACGAGGCGCCAGTCGGCAGCGAAGACCAGCGCCAGCATCGAGACGAAGAAGCTGATGGCATAGACGAACACGTCAATGATCTTCATCACCGATTCACGAACGGCCAGCGATGTCTGCATGACCTTGGTCGAGACCCGGCCCGCGAACTCGTTGGCGAAGAAGGTCATCGAGTGGCGCAACAGGAACCGATGCATCTGCCAGCGGGCGATCATCGGGAAATTGCCGGCCAGCACCTGATGCATGGTCAGCGAATGGATCGCTCCGACCACGGGAAGACCGACGAGCAGCAGCGCCCCCATCCAGACCAGCCTGGTCCATTCCGTTTCGAGGAAGGTGGCGCGATTGGCGACCGTCAGCCAGTCAACGATATTGCCCAGGAACTGGTAGAGGACCACTTCCGCCACCGCGATCAGCATCGAGCATAGCCCGAGCACCAGCAGCCAGGGGGCCGCGGGTTTCGTATAATACCAGCAGAAAGCGACAAGTCCCTTGGGCGGCAGCGCGGGCGCTTCCGACGGATAGGGATTGAGGCGGCTTTCGAACCACGCAAACATGAATATGCTCCAGCAATCTGGCGCCCGGCACCTGACGACCGCAATCGATCGCACACGGGCGGAAATCGGGAAAAAGAGGCCGCAGTAACGGCCGCATGGCAATTTAAATGGGTAGTTTAGAGAGAAAGGGCGAGCGTTTCGCCGTCACGCAGCCTGCAAATAATGCGGCACCGGGAAACGCGTCGTGTCAATTGTCATCATCGAGGCCTCCCTTGTTGCGTGTTGAAGATGCAGACTGTCTATCTATGAAGGTCCGGGTTGAAAAGAGGGAAAATGCGGCAGTATCGCGTTTTGACGCTTGGATGTTGCCTGAAGACAACAAATCATTGCCAACTCGCCGGACTTGAGGACGATACCCGCCTTGGCTTATGAGAGGGCATGACCGCGCTTCGCATTGCCCTCTACCAGCCCGATATTCCCGGCAACACCGGCACCATCCTCCGGCTTGCCGCCTGCCTGGGGCTCGGCGTCGACATCATCGAACCGGCAGGCTTCGACATCTCAGACCGCAACCTGAAGCGCGCGGGCATGGACTATCTGGCAAGCGTCACGCTCACCCGTCACGTCAACTGGAACCAGTTCGAGACATGGCGGCAATCAACGGGCAGACGGCTGGTGCTCGCCTCCACCAAGGCTGCCGAGCGCTACACCGATCTCACCTATCGCCCTGATGACATCCTGCTCTTCGGCCGTGAGAGCGCCGGCGTTCCGGACAACGTGCACGAGGCGGCAGATGCCCGCGTCATCATTCCAATGGTGGCCGGACAGCGCTCCATCAACGTCGCGATGTCGGCCGCGATGATCGCCGGCGAAGCGCTGCGGCAGGTCTCCTGAAGACCGCACAGATTAGGGCCAAAACGCAATCAGGACAGGTATCCTGATTGCGTTTTGGCCCTAATCGCCGGAAAGCGCCCCGAACCGACATCCGTCAAGGACATGTCTTCAAAATCCGTTAGACTCCCTACGTTCGCAAGGAGATACGAAGACGGTTGCATCTGCAACCTTCAGGTGGCACAAAACCGTATTCGCACATTTGCTAATTCTACCGAAAGACGATATGTTGCGTCGCAGCAAAAACCGGGAGATGATTGATGTTCGAGACCGCATTCGCCCTGAGTTTGACCCACTTCGCGAGATCGCTGAGCTTTCCGGAACGCCTTCAGCGCCGGCCGGGCCGCAATGCCGCCCTTGAACCCTGGCGTCTGCGCAACGCCAATCTCGATGCCTTTTTCTACGACGTGAAAGCGCTGACGGCAGAAGAAACTTTCTATGTCAGCGATGTGATCGCGGCCGAGGGCCTGATTATGATCGTTCCGCCGACAGGCGCCGGCATGCTGACGCTCTGCGATACGGTCGACGAATACCTTTTGCGCGGCGGCCGAAACGTCCATGCGCTCACTGTTGCCGGCGTTGGCGGCTCCGCCATCGGCGCGGCGGCCTTTGCCCGCAACGTGGCTGACGCCATCGGCGAACCCGTTGCCGCCGTCGTTTCCGGCTATGGTCTTGGCGACATCGTCAACGAGGCCGTCGGCGGCGCGTTCTTCTTCGGCTGGCTCGGCCACATGCGCAACGACCTCGAGGTTCTGGACGACATGGTCGGTCGCCCGCAGCTCGGCGCCTATCAGGACCGTCACCTCATCGAACTCAAGCCGAATGGCAGTTGCCTCGATGCCGACACGGTCAAGAGCCTGCTCGCCAATCCAGAGCTTTCCTTCCATTTGCTTGCCGGCCATTCTCGCGGCAACCGCGTCCTGTCCGAGGCCCTCTATGCCTTGAAGCTGGATGACCCGAAGCGCCTGAGGAAGCTGACGGGCGGCCTGCGCGTCGTCACCTTCGGCAGCCGCATCACCATGCCGCCGGAATGCAGGAACGTCATCGACGTGATCGGCGAGTTCGATTGGTTCGGGGAGATCAATTCGCGTCCTCTCATTGAGAGCGATGTTCGCGTGCCCTATGCCGGCCACTCCACCAACACCGGTTTCCCAGGCTCACTTTCCGTGACGAAAATCCTCAAGGAGATCGTCGCCCACAGCTTGCCGGCCGTGATCGAAGAAGAAAGCGCAGCCCCGGAGACGGCAGCGCCTCCCGTCGAGATCGCAAAGGCAAGAGCCGCCAAGGCAGCAGCCAAAGCGAAGCCTGAAGAGGTTATCGAGAGCAAGCCGCCCGCAGTGGTGTCCGTCGAACCCCAGCCAGTTGAAACATTGGCCGCCGAGCCGCCGTCCGCTGAACCCTCACCAGCAGCCGCCGAAGCCGCCGAAGCACCACTTTCCGAAGTGACGGAGCCTGCAATCGCACCGACGGAGCCGGTTACGGTGGAAGACGATCTGCAGGTCGTCGCTGCCGCAGAGCCTGCTCCACTGTCAGAAGTTGCGATCGAACCCGTGGTCGAGGAACTGCCCGCGCCCGTCAGACCGGAAATGAAGACGGAAATGGCTTCTGCGCCGAAACCTAAGCCCTCGCGCCCGTCAAACAAGCGCGGCGGTCCCAAGGGTGGCCGCCGCTAACGCGGCCCAATAATGACTCTCCACGTGATGGGTTGGCGGGAGAGCGCTCAACGGCGCTCTTCCAAAGTCGCACATGCCAGGGCAGAGCAATAGGTCGGAATGACGCGCCTCAATCGGCCGAAGGCAGTCGCCGCATGGTGAATTCGATGCGGTCGCCCTCGAGCTGACGCCAGCTCTCGACCTCTGTCCAGTAGGCGGCTTTCGGAAAGGCGTCGAACCATTCTCGCGCCTTCGCCCGCGCTTCTTCCCGTGACAGGCAGAACGTCTCGCGCACGAAATCGGACCCGCGCTGTGCCTTGGCCTTGCGGTGGTCGGCGATGCGCTTTTTCAGGCCATCGAGTGGTGGCGGACCGGGTATTCTCGTCATGAAAACCTCGCTCCCCTGAAGATAATTGCCACACTTGTCTTTTGCGAGTCGATTTTCAGAGGTTGAAGCACCTGCCTTTCTGGTCGCGCCGGAATTGACCTGCTAATCGAAGTTCGGATTTTGTGACGAGTCGCCGCGCGAATGAACGCCGCGACGGGGGAGCAGATGGAAAGACCTGACCTGCCGAAAGGCCTGCCGAACGATATCGGCGAGAAGATGCAGACGGCCCGCGCCTGGTTCGAAAACCTGCGCGATACGATCTGCGCTTCCTTCGAACTTCTGGAACAGGACCTGAGCGGACCGCTTTCCGACCGTCAGCCAGGCCGCTTCGTCGGCAAGGACTGGCTTCGCGACGGTGGGGCCGGCGGTGGTGGTCGCATGTCGATGATGGAAGGCCGGGTCTTCGAGAAGGTTGGCGTGCACACCTCGACCGTCTACGGCGAATTCTCTCCCGAGTTCCGCAAAACCATGCCGGGCGCCGAGGAAGACCCGCGTTTCTGGGCTTCGGGCATTTCGCTGATCGCGCATCCTGTCAATCCGAACGTGCCCGCCGTGCACATGAACACCCGCATGGTGGTCACCACCAGCCAGTGGTTCGGCGGCGGGGCCGACCTGACCCCCGTTCTCGACAATCGCCGCACTCAGGAAGACCCCGACAGCCGCCTCTTCCACCGCGCCATGGAAATCGCCTGCGGACGCCACAGCGGCGTCGCCGACTATGCGGCCTACAAGAACTGGTGCGACGAATATTTCTTCCTGAAGCATCGCAACGAGCCGCGCGGCATCGGCGGCATCTTCTTCGACTGGCTGCATTCGCCGGAAGAGCGCGGCGGCTGGGAAGCCGACTTTGCCTTCGTTCAGGATGTCGGCCGAGCCTTCAACCTCGTTTATCCGAAGATCGTGCGCGGCAACTTCAACCAACCGTGGACCGAGGAAGAGCGCGACGAGCAACTGGTGCGTCGCGGACGCTATGTAGAGTTCAATCTGCTCTACGATCGCGGCACGATCTTCGGCCTGAAGACGGGCGGGAACGTCGAATCGATCCTATCATCCCTGCCGCCGGTCGTACGCTGGCCGTAAAGGCCGGCCATTTTTGCACGAAAAATGCGCAATTGGTGCCGTTTTGAGCCATGGACAAAACCTCGGTTTGCCAATGGTCAAGACCATCGCGGAATTGTGACCTGCGACATCAAATTGCATTTGGAATTGAAACATCTGGTGTTATCTTTCTCCCGGTTCTTAAGGAGGAGAATTGCTATGCCTGATACAAGCAGCGTTTCAGTCCCCCCGCATGCAGCAGCCGACCGCGCGCTCGAAGCGCCGGAATTCATTGATCGGCTGGCCGAAGAGCTTCGCGCTTCAAGCGACATTGACCTTCCCCACGCCTACTTCGTCGAACAGGTCAAGCTTGGCCTGTCGGGCCGCGAACTGACTGATGTCGAAGCGGCCAACGACATCGAAGGCTACACCCGCCCGCCCCACGCCCGGGTTGCCGCTTCCGTCTTCAATTGCTGGGCAATGCCCGAATAGGATCCCGGATCGCCTCTCAGGAGGTGACGAAAGATCCCCTTGTCCTGCACCGCTTCGGCTGTGCGGGATAAGGGAGCAATTGAGAATTTTCGAATAATGTGATATGCTCCCCGGCGTCGAACCCAGTCGAAGAGGAGATGCGCTATGAAGCAGTTTGAATGTGGTTCACTGGTTCCAGGCTGCGCCTGGCACACCCGCGCCAAGGAAGAAGCGGAGGTGGTTCATCGCGCCGTTGAGCACCTGCGCACTGCCCATGGCGAAACCGTCATCCGCGAAAACATGGTCGAAAACATCAAGGCTCGCATTACCGAGGAAGCCGACGCAGCCTGACGGCAGACAGTACGCAATTCGCTGTACCGAACCCTGAAAAGAAAGCGCTTTCAGCAACTTGGCATCCAGACCTGAATCAGGATGTCAGGACGTTGAATCGGTTTCTCAACGACTTGAATCAGGACTTCAGCACCTCTGGCAGCCGGGCGAGAAGCTTCGCCCGGTCCATGGAGAAGCTGGACGATATCCATTCGTCCTCCAGCTTGCGTAGCGCCTCGCCCACCTTCGGGCCGGCATCGGCGCCTGCTGCCAAGACGTCGCTGCCGGTCAGAGGAAAGCGCGGCCGCTCGTATTTCTGTGCCCTGTCAAGCAGGACCGAAAGCCGCCCCGCCCGCGCCATGGCTTTCGGATTTCCTTCGGCGCTGGCTCTCGTGCCGGCCAGTTCCAGCTTGATGACGGCGATGATCCCTTCCGTGCCGAAACGATAGAGATCGCGGGTAAAGACCGCGTCGGTCACGGCATCGGCGGGTTTCGGCGCAAGCGCGAAACGCTCCAGATAGACAGCTTCGGCCCTGGACAGACGAAGCCGCTCCGAAAGCCCAGCCAGCCGCTGAACGTCCTTCGGCACGATCGCGGCAAGCCGCAGCAGCGGGTCCGGTGTCCAGCCGAGCGCCTGCTCCGCCGCAATCAGACCGGGGATCGCATCGATCCCCCATTTCTCGGTTTCCGGCAGGACCTCCGTCAGCACGCCGGACTGCCGCATCCAGAGCAGCGCCCGGCCGGGATCGGTTGCCACAAGCAGCTTCTTTATCTCGGACCATACCCGCTCGGCGGACAAGGTCTTGAGCTGGTCCTTGGCCCGCGCGCAGGCCTTCAGCCCCGCAGCATCCGGCCGTCCGCCGCCATAATGGGCGAAGAAGCGGAAGAACCGCAGAACCCTGAGATAATCCTCTGCAATCCGCGTATCCGCATCGCCGATGAAGCGCACGGTCTTCGTCTCGATATCCGCGAGACCGCCGATAAGGTCGATCACCTCGCCGCGTTCGTCGACATAGAGTGCATTGATCGTCAGGTCGCGGCGTTCGGCATCCACCTGCCAGTCTGTTCCGAAAGCCACCTGAGCCCGACGCCCGTCGGTCTCCACATCACGCCGGAGCGTCGTCACTTCAAACCCGGTGCCGTCGATCACCAGCGTCACCGTGCCATGGTCGATACCGGTCGGAACCGCCTTGATACCGGCAGCCCGGGCGCGTTCTACCACGACATCAGGCAGAAGCGTCGTGGCAAGGTCGACATCGCCGACTGGAAGGCCCATCAGGCTGTTGCGCACCGCGCCGCCGACCACCCGGACCTCACCGCCATCGGCATTGAGCAGCGCGAAAAGCCTTGTCAGCGCAGGATCGCGGAACCAGGCTTCCGACGAGAGATTGGTCATGCATAAAGCCTTTCGTAAAGCGTCCGGATGATGCCGGCGGTAATGCCCCAGATATAGCGCTCGCCATAGGGCATCACATAAAAATGCCTGACGATCCCCTGCCAGGCCTTGCTGTCGCGCTGGTGGTTGGCGGGATCCATAAGGAAACAAAGCGGCACCTCGAAGACCTCTTCCACCTCGGTCGGATTGGGCGTGATGGTAAATCCCCGCTGGACCACGGAAAGAACCGGGATGATGCGAAAACCGGTTCCCGAGAGATATTGCGGCAGACGGCCCACCGTCTCGACGAAGGAAGGCGCAAGCCCGATCTCCTCCTCCGCCTCACGAAGAGCCGCGATCTCCGGCGACTTGTCGTCCTCGTCGATCCCGCCGCCCGGAAAGGCGATCTGTCCAGCATGCTTGCGCAGCTTCGCCGTCCGCTGGGTCAGGATGACCTTGGCACCATCCGGATCGTCCACCACGGGCACGAGCACGGCCGCATCCTTGAGCTTCAACCCCTCGTTTTCGAGAACAGTCTGCGGATTGAGAAGGTGGTCGCCATGGTCGCGCCATGCATGTTCGATCGGCGCGCCGATCTGGTTCAGAGCACGTTGCCTGAAATCCTGAGCGCTGAAGAGCGCGGAAGTCCCCGAAGTACCAGCGATCATTGTGACAGCCGATCCAGCTCTTCGGCCGGCATGACCGGAAACACCGAGCCACCCGAGCGAAGGCAGAACATATCCCGGTCATCGACGGACAGGATCTCGCCAAGCTCGACGAGATCGTACATCACGGCTCGCGAGACCAGCGCCTCCAGCCGCCCCCGCACATGCAGATAGGGCTTCAATTCCTGATTCTCGCCCGCGATCACGAAACGCAGCGGATGCGCCGCACCCGCCTCGACCACATCGCCGACATTGGTGCGGAAAACCAGCACCGGTTCGTCGTCACGCACATCCACACTCATTTCGACGGCAACAAAGGGCGCATCCTCGACCCGGATCCCGACCTTTTCCACAGGTGTGACCAGATAGGTTTTCCCGTCCTCGTCCTTGCGAAGGACGGTCGAGAAAAGCCGAACCAGCGGCGCGCGGCCGATCGGCGTCCCCATGTAGAACCATGTACCGTCGGCCCGGATTTCCATGTCGATATCGCCGCAAAACGGCGGTTCCCAGCGCTCGACGGGCGGGAGCCCGTTCTTGCCCCCGGCGGTCTGCTCGCCGGCACGGGCGATCAGCGCGGCGAGCCCCGCCGCATCCGTCGTCGCTTTCAGCATGTCGCCTGCCATCTTTGCGTCCCGGTTTGCCTCTAATCCATTGCAGTCACGAGATAGTCATTTGAATCGCGCTTGTCAGCCGCCCGTTCGGGAATAAGTTAGTTCTAAAAGTGACGGTTGCGTATGAGGCGCGATTCGTCCCATTGGCCGCATGAGATGGAGAAGACCATGGGAATGATGCCTGTGCCGGATGCCCCCCTCGATGAAAAGGCCATCATTGCAGCCGCCGAAAAGGCGCTGGCCGATATTGCCACCATTCGCGGCGAAGTCTCCAAGGTGATCTTCGGCCAGGAAAAAGTGGTCGAGAACACGCTTCTGGCGATCCTGTCAGGTGGTCACGCGCTGCTGGTCGGGGTTCCGGGCCTCGCCAAGACCAAGCTCGTCACCACGCTCGGCACCGTTCTCGGGCTCGACGCCAACCGCATTCAGTTCACGCCTGATCTGATGCCGTCGGATATCCTCGGCACCGAAGTCATGGACCAGGACGAGAACGGCCGGCGTTCCTTCCGCTTCGTCAAGGGACCGGTCTTCGCCCAGCTTCTGATGGCCGACGAAATCAACCGCGCCAGCCCGCGCACCCAGTCGGCGCTTCTGCAGTCCATGCAGGAATACCACGTCACCATCGCCGGGCAGGCCTATAACCTTCCCTCCCCGTTCCACGTGCTCGCCACGCAGAACCCGCTGGAACAGGAAGGCACCTATCCGCTGCCCGAAGCCCAGCTCGACCGCTTCCTGCTGCAGGTCGACGTCGGCTATCCGGAACTGGCGGCCGAACGCCAGATCCTGCTCGAAACCACGGGCCTTTCCGAAGCGCGCGCAACCAGCGTCGTAACAGCCGAACGGCTGATCGAGATCCAGAAGCTCATTCGCCAGATGCCGGTTTCCGAAGGCGTAGTAGATGCGATCCTGTCGCTCGTCCGCTCCGCCCGACCGGGTCAGGGCAATGCGGAAACCGACAAGAACGTCGCCTGGGGTCCCGGCCCGCGCGCCGGTCAGGCGCTGATGCTCTGCGCCCGTGCCCGCGCGCTTTACGAAGGTCGCCTCGCGCCGTCGCTCGATGACGTTTACGCGCTTGCAGAGCCGATCCTTGAACACCGCATGGCGCTTGCCTTCTCGGCCCGCGCGGAAGGCATGTCGGTACGCGATGTGATCGCTGGCCTCGTCAGCCGTGCTCGCGGCTGAGAAAGGCTAGGGGCTCGTGGCAAGCATTGGCCAGATAGTCGAGCAGACCCCGAGCCGCGATGCGCTGAGCCGCGCCCGTCAGCGCGCCGCCCTCGTGCCCGACTGCATGGTCGAAGCCCGCCGCATCGCCAACACCGTGATCGCCGGCTGGCACGGCCGGCGAAAGCGCGGCATCGGCGAAAATTTCTGGCAGTTCCGCCCCTATTCGGAAGGTGAGAGCTTCACCCGAATCGACTGGCGGCGCTCCGCCCGCGACGATCATACCTATATCCGCGACCACGAATGGCAGGCAGCCCATACGATCTGGCTGTGGGCCGATATGTCACCCTCGATGATGTACAAGTCGACGCTTGCTTCCGTTTCCAAGGAAAGCCGGGCGCTGGTGCTGATGCTGGCGCTTGCCGAAATCCTTGCCCGGTCGGGCGAGCGCATCGGTTGCCCCGGCGTCATGGAGCCTGTTTCTGCCCGCAACGCCGCCGAACGGCTCGCCGCAGCGCTCATTCATGCGCCGGTGACCAGCGGTCTGCCGGATACCAGCATGATCCGCGGCATGAGCGATATCGTTCTGATCGGCGACTTCCTCGATGACGCCGACCGCATCATGGATCGTATCGGCCCGCTTGCCCGTCGCGGCCTGCGCGGCCATGTGGTCGAGATCGCAGACCCGGCGGAGGAGACCTTCCCCTATACCGGCCGCACCGAGTTCACCGATCCGGAAACCGGCGAAAAGCTGACCTCCGGACGTGCCGAGAGCCTGCGCGAAGACTACCGCCGCGCCTATCTCGCCCGCCGTGACAATCTCGGCGAAGCGCTGCGTCGATTGGGGTGGAGCTTTGTGCCCCACGGCACAGACCGGCTGGCCTCCGAGGCACTGGTCGCCATCCACATGTATCTCTCCGGCACGCCGCCACGCGTCAGCAGGAGCAATGCCTCATGAGCGCTTTGCCCTTTGCCTTCGCCGCCCCTGCCGTTCTGATTGCCCTTGCCGCCCTGCCATTGATCTGGTGGCTGCTCAAGCTCACCCCGCCTCGCCCCAAGGCAGAGGTGTTTCCGCCGCTCAGGATTTTGGCCTCGGTGCTCAAGCGGGAGGAAACGCCGTCGAGAAGCCCGTGGTGGCTGACCCTGCTGCGTATGGCGATTGCCGCGCTTGCGATCTTCGCGCTCGCCGATCCGGTGATGAACCCGCGCAACGCCTCCGTATCGGGCGATGGCCCGCTGGTTCTCGTCATCGACAACGGCTGGTCGACATCGACCGATTGGGACCGCCGGATCGCGACCGCCGAGGCGCTTATCGGTGACGCGTCCGACGCGAGCCTGCCGGTATCGCTCGTCTTCACCGCCGATCCAAGTCACGATCCTGTACCCGTTGCCGCCAGCACCGCGCTGGAAAAACTGCATGCAGCTGCGCCGAAGCCTTTGCGACCCGACCGGGAGCGCGCCATCGGTGCGCTCAGGGAAGCACTCCAGTCCACCCGCCCCGGCACGCTCGTCTTCTTCTCCGACGGCCTTTCGTCGCGTGAGAATGACACGACCATGGCAGACCTCGCGGCCCTTTCGCCCTATCAGTTCAGGCTGGCCGAGGGTGACGGCAAGGCGGCAGTCGCTATCACCGGCGCGACCAACGGATCCAACGCTCTGGAAGTCAACCTTTCCCGGCTTTCAACGAATAGCGCGGCGAGCGTGAACATCGAGGTGCAGGACCGGCAGGGCCGCGTGATCGCTACCGGCATGGCCAATTTCCGCAGTGGAGAAAACGTGGCAAAGGCTGCGGTGAACGCACCGTTCGAACTGCGCAACGATTTCGCCCGGCTCTCCGTCGTCGGCCTCGGCACGGCCGGTGCCACGCATCTGCTGGACGACGGCTTCCGCCGTCGCCGTGTCGCGCTGATTTCCGGCGAGGCAGGCGACGAATTCCAGCCGCTGCTCTCGCCCCTCTATTACATCGAACGCGCGCTTGCGCCCTATGCCGACCTGATGAAGCCCGATGTCACGGATCTTGCCGTGTCGATTCCGGAGTTCCTGTCGCGCAATCCCTCCGTCATCGTACTCGCCGATGTCGGTCGTCTGCCTGCTGAAGTCTATGATCCGCTGCAGCGCTGGATTTCGCGCGGAGGAACACTGATCCGCTTTGCCGGCCCGCGTCTTGCCGCCGCCCCCTCCGGCGACCCGCTGCTTCCCGTCATCCTGCGTCAGGGCGAGCGCGCGCTCGGCGGCGCCCTGTCATGGGCGGAGCCCCAGCCGCTGGCGGACTTCCCGCGCTTCGGTCCCTTCGCGGGCATGGCCCGCCCGCAAGACATCCTCGTCAAGCGACAGGTGCTTGCCGAGCCTACGCCCGACCTCGCGGAACGCACCTGGGCAAGCCTTGCCGATGGAACGCCGCTCGTCACCGTCCGGGAAAACGGCGCAGGCCGCATCGTGCTTTTCCATGTCAGCGCGGAAGCCACATGGTCGGATCTTCCGATCTCCGGCCATTTCGTTGAAATGCTCCGCCGCCTCATTCAGCTTTCCCGCGTTGGCACCGCCGCCGAAGGCGGCGACGCGACCGCTCCGGCCCTTCCGCCCTATCGCCTGCTGACGGCTTCGGGCACCATGACCAGCGAAGCCGGAACCGCCCGCCCCTTGAGCCTTGGCAACGAACGTCCTCTGGCATCTACCTTCGACAATCCGCCGGGCCTCTATGGCACCGAGGACGGCTTCGTCGCCCTGAACCTTCTGCCTTCGGACAGCGAACTGACCCCGCTTCCTCAGGATGCCAATGTGCAGGTCTCGCGCGAGCGGCTTGCCGGCTCTGCCGCCAAGCCGCTGAAACCGGCGCTCCTGTCGATCGCCTTTGCCCTGCTCGTGCTGGATAGTCTCGTGGTGCTTTTCATGAATGGCGTCTTTGCCCGCCTTCCCGGCCGAACCACCACGACCGGTATCGCCATGATGATGGCCGCATTGCTGATGCTCCCTGACGACCTGCGCGCTGCCGATGCGAAACCCGGCGACGAACTGATCCTCGAACGGCTCGACAACACCCATCTCGCCTATGTCATTACAGGCGAACCGGAAGTAGACCGTATCTCGGAACGAGGGCTTATCGGCCTCACGGATTTCCTCACCTACCGCACGACGCTCGAACCTGCGCCTCCGGTCGGCCTCGACATTTCCAAGGACGAACTGTCCTTCTACCCTATTATCTTCTGGCCGGTATCGGCGACTGCGCCCATGCCCTCGGCTGCTGCCATCAGCCGCATCGACGCCTATATGCGCGCCGGCGGTACCGTGCTCTTCGATACCCGCGACCAGATCTCCGCCCTCGGGGGCGATGCCGGCCCGAGCGCCAATGGCGAGCGTCTCCAGGCGATCCTCGCCACCATCGACATTCCGCCGCTGGAACCCGTTCCGTCCGACCATGTGCTGGCTCGGTCGTTCTATCTGCTGTCGAATTTCCCCGGTCGCTACACCGGCAGCCCCCTTTGGGTCGAGGCAAGGCAGGAAGCGAAAAAGGCGGATAGTGCCGTCGCCTCCGCAGGCGATGGCGTCTCGCCCATCCTGATTACCGGTAACGACATGCTCGCCGCCTGGGCGATCGAGGATAACGGTGCCCCGATGATGCCGACCGTCCCTCCTGACGAGATGCAGCGGGAAATGTCCTACCGCGCCGGGGTGAATATCATGATGTACATGCTGACCGGCAACTACAAGGCCGATCAGGTGCACATTCCCGACCTCCTGGAACGGTTGGGCCAGTGACATGACGATCGAATTCGCCCCCTTCATTCCTTGGTTCGTTCTGGCAATGCTCGCAGTGCTGACCCTGCTGCTGCTGGGGGTTGGCCTCATGAAACGGGTGCGCGGCACGGTCCTGCGCTTTGTCGCCTCCGCCGCCGTGCTTGCCGCTCTCGCCAATCCGCTGCTGCTGCAGGAAGAGCGCGAACCGCTGAGCACCATCGTCCCCGTCATCGTCGACCGCAGCCAGAGCCAGGAGGCTCCTGGCCGCACGGCCATGACCGACGAGGCCTTGAAGGCACTGACCGATCGCCTGTCTCGCTTTGCCCGCATCGAGCCGCGCATCGTCGAGGTGAGGAACCCGCCGACCAACGATTCTCCCTCGACAAGACTCTTCGAGGCGCTGGCGTCTTCCATCACGGACGTTCCGCCCACCCGTGTCGGCGGGGCAATCATGCTGACCGATGGTCAGGTGCATGACATTCCGGCCATCGGCCAGTCCCTCGGCTTCGAGGCTCCCCTGCATGCGCTGGTAACCGGCAAGGCGGATGAATTCGACCGCCGCATCGAGGTCCGTCAGGCCCCGCGCTTCGGCATCGTCAACGATCCGCAGGAACTGACCTTCCGCGTTTTCGACGATGGCAGGAAGACGGATGCGCCGGCGGAAGTCACCGTGCTGATGAACGGCGAGGAGATCGCAAGGCTCAACGCCGTTCCGGGCGTCGACACCCCGCTTTCCTTCAAGGTGCCGCGCGGTGGTACCAATGTGCTCGAGTTCGATGTCGCCGGCGCACCGGGCGAAGTCACCGACATCAATAACAAGGCCATCCACCTGATCGAGGGCATCCGCGAGAACCTGCGGGTACTGCTCGTTTCCGGCTCGCCCCATGCAGGCGAACGCGCGTGGCGCAACTTGCTGAAGTCTGATGCCTCGGTCGATCTGGTGCACTTCACCATTCTTCGCCCGCCGGAAAAGCAGGACGGCACGCCGATCAACGAATTGTCACTGATCGCCTTCCCGACCCGCGAGCTGTTCGTCGAGAAGATCAACGATTTCGACCTGATCATTTTCGACCGCTATCAGGACCGCAAGAACGTCCTGCCGATCCTCTACTACGACTATATCGCCGAATACGTGAAGCGCGGCGGCGCACTATTGATCGCAGCCGGGCCGGAGCTGGCAAGCGAGGATTCGATTGCGCTGACGCCGCTCTCCTCCGTCATTCCCGCCGCACCCACGGGCGAAATGCACGAGGCAGCCTTCTATCCGCGCCTTTCCAGGGAAGGCGAACGCCACCCGGTCACGCGCGGCCTCGATGGCTCCGCGAGCGAACCGCCGGCCTGGGGCCGCTGGTTCCGCAGCGTCGATGTGGCCAATCCCGATGGGGAAACCGTCATGACGGCAGACGGCGGTCGTCCGCTGCTGGTGCTCAACCGCTCCGGCGAGGGGCGTGTCGCCATGCTGCTGTCGGATCAGGGCTGGCTCTGGGCGCGCGGGTTCGAGGGCGGCGGCCCGCATGTTTCACTCTACCGGCGCATCGCTCACTGGCTGATGAAGGAACCGGAACTGGAAGAAGAGTCGCTGAAGGCGCGCGCCATCGGCCGCACGCTGGAAGTGACGCGACAAACCATCGGGGACAAGCCGGGGCCCGCTACCATTCGCACGCCCTCCGGCAAGACCGAAACACTCGACCTGACGGAAACCATTCCCGGCCTCTATAGAGGCGAGCGGCGGATGGACGAAATCGGTCTGTTCACCGTCAGCAACGGCGATTTCTCGACGCTGGTGCATGTCGGTGCGGTCGATGCGCAGGAATTCAAGGCCATGGTTTCCACCACCGAGGCGCTGGCGCCCATCGCAGCGGCTACCAAGGGAATGGTGGCGCGCCTCGACAATGGCAATGGCGGCATCCGCGTGCCGGATATCGTTCCGGTCAGCAGCGAGGTCCGCGTGACCGACAACCGGCGCATGCTCATCCGCCTCACGGATGAAACAGTGCTCAAGGGCGTAAACACGCTGCCCCTGTTTGCCGGCTTTGCAGGCCTTGCCGTCCTGCTTTTCGCCGTCTCCGCCACGTGGTGGCGCGAAGGACGATGATCCTTCCACCGTGTTCAGATCACTTTAGAGACCCGATGCTCTTGTCATCTTGTATGCCGCCGTCGCAAAACGGTGAGCAAGACGGCACGACATGCCCCTAGGATATTAGCCATGCCTTTGGAACTGGAAATATTCGACAGTGCCACCGACGAGGATCGCGCCGCCATCCGTAAGGGTATTCTCGACTACAACGATGGGATGCTGGGCCCAACGAACCGGAAGAACATCTTCATCCCGCTGAAGGATGACGAAGGCAAGACCGAAGGCGGCCTGATCGGCTACACGGGGCGAGGCTGGCTTTATACCGAAATGCTGTTCGTACCCGAGCACCTGCGCGGTCAGGGCCTTGCCGGAAAGCTGCTGGAGCGGGCGGAAATGGAAGCAAGGGAACGCAACTGCGTCGGTGCCTATATCGACACCATCAATCCGGAAGCCTGCCGCGTCTATCAGCGGCAGGGCTACGAAATCTGCGGCAGGATCCAGAATTTCAGCGGCGAATACGCCATAACCTGGCTCAGGAAGCGATTTTAAGCGCTTCCGCCTCGGTTTCGGCTTCGGAGGCCGGCTCTTTCCACTGGCATTCTCGCCAGGCGATCACGCCCTTCAGGCGCTCATGCACTCCCTCGGCCATCGGCACCACCAGAACCCGCCCAGGATCGACTGGACCCGGAAAATCAAGCGCCTTCCACGCCACCTTCTCGAAGCCGAGCGGCATGTAGTATGGCGGATCACCGACGAGAATAACCGCCTCGGAACCCTTCCGCCGGGCAGCCTCGATGGCGATACGGACCAGTTCGCGACCGATACCCTTGCTCTTGTGCGAGGGCCGCACGGCCAGAGGTCCGAGCAAATGGCCATGAACGCCACCGGCGATGACCGGCGTCATCCGAACCGATGCGATGGTCTCGCCGTCATCGGCGCAGATGAAGGAAAGCGACCTGTCATGCGGTCCCTGCTCCCGGATGCGGGCGGCAGCGCGGGTGAACCGGCCGGGACCGAATGCTTCTTCGTTGATGAGTTCGATAACGGCGTCGTGCGACGCATCCTCAGTGAGGTAGACGAGGTCGTGATTTTTCATGAAATGACCGAAACCAGCAGAGCAGACGTAGATATGGGTTCTCGTTAACGCCTAGGGGCGTTCGGGAAGCATCAGCGTCGTCGCAGGGTCCGTGGTGCGGTCATGGGGCCTTCATCCTTGAGGTGGCAATCCGGATAGCAGCATTTTTTCCGTCCGTCCAACGGAAAAACACACCGTTCATCCTTTCGCGTCTCGTAATCGCGCTGCCAAACCGTATTTTCAGGCCACGACACGGGAAGAAACAAGAAGGAGTTGCCCGATGGGCATGCTGATCGAAGGTACTTGGCATGACGTCTGGTACGACACCAAGGCGACCGCGGGACATTTTCGTCGCGGCGATTCGACCTTTCGCAACTGGGTCACCGCCGACGGGAGCGCCGGCCCGAGCGGACGCGCAGGCTTCAAGGCGGAGGCCGGCCGCTATCATCTCTACGTCTCCTACGCTTGTCCCTGGGCGCACCGCACGCTGATCTTCCGCAAGCTCAAGGGCCTCGAAGACCTGATTTCCGTCTCGGTGGTGGATCCGCTGATGCTGGAAAACGGCTGGGAATTTCACGACCGCGACGGCGCAACCGTCGATCACCTCTTCGGCTCGCACGCGCTCTGGGAAATCTACGTTAAAGCCGATCCCGCCTATAGCGGTCGGGTCACCGTCCCGGTTCTCTGGGACAAGCACACGAGCACTATCGTCTCGAACGAATCCTCCGAAATCATCCGCATGTTCAACAGCGCCTTTGACGGCCTGACCGGCAACACGCTGGATTTTTACCCGGAGATACTGCGCAGTGAGATCGACGAGGTAAACAAACGCGTCTACGATACTCTCAACAACGGCGTCTACAAGTCGGGCTTCGCCACCACGCAAGCCGCCTATGAGAGCGCCGTCTTTCCCCTTTTCGAAACCCTCGACTGGCTTGAAGAGCGGCTGGCCAGACAGCGCTACCTGTTCGGCAACAGCCAGACGGAAGCCGACTGGCGGCTGTTCACCACCCTCGTCCGCTTCGATGCGGTCTATGTCGGTCATTTCAAATGCAATATCCGCAGGATCGAGGATTATCCGAACCTGTCAGCTTACCTCCGCGATCTCTACCAGACGCCGTGTGTGGCGGAGACGGTCAACATGCGCCACATCAAGGACCACTATTACCGCAGCCACAAGACCATCAACCCGACGGGCGTCGTGCCGGTCGGCCCGGCTCTCGATTTCAATCGCCCGCATGGGCGGGAAAAACTCGCTTGAGTTTTTCCTTCACCAGATATCGGCGGGGCTTGCCTCGCCGTTGATCTCCGCCAGACGCCGCAAGGTCGCGGTGGTGGTATCGACCGGAAGATCATGGAGATCGAAGAAGCCGGATGCGGCGATCTCCCGGTCAGGTGGGCGCGGAGCAGTCTGCCTCACCTTCGCGCGGTAGAGCATGACGTGATCCCGCACGCTGGCCTTGCTGTTGTAATAGACGTGGAAGAGCTGCGGCGGCTCGGTCATCACCAGATTGCCCTCTTCACGCAATTCCTTTTCCAGTGCCTGCGGCACTGTTTCCCTGCGCTCCACCCCGCCACCCGGCATGTACCAGCCCGGCACATAGGTGTGGCGCACGAGGAAGATCCGGCCCTGTTCGTCAAAACAGGCCGCCCGGACACCGAGCGTCATGCCGCGCGAGATCGCGAAGTAACTGTGCAGAATACGCAACACGAACCGGGTAGTTGTCCCGGATACTTCTTCTGTTCCTTGCTGTTGCGTCATTGTCCTTGCCCGCAGGAAGTGCGCTCTTTAAGAAAAGCACCATGTTCAAGCTCGCGCATATATCCGACGTTCACCTTGGGCCATTGCCGAACCTGACGATCCGTGAACTCGCTTCCAAGCGCATTACCGGATATGTGAACTGGCACCGCAACCGGCGCAAGCACCTCTTCGCCAATGCGCTCGATCTTGTGATCGAGGACCTGCGCCGACAGGAGCCCGATCATCTCGCCATCACCGGCGACCTCGTCAATCTCGCCTCGGGCATCGAAATCCGTCGCATCGCGGAATGGCTCCACGAGACCGGCGCGCCGCTCGATACTTCCGTCGTTCCCGGCAACCACGATGCCTATGTGCCCGGCGCCCACGACAAGGCAGTGCAGGCCTGGTACGACTACATGCGCGGCGACGACGATCCGATGATCTGGCGCGAGGGCTACAAGCTCTTTCCCTATATCCGCCGGCGCGGGCCTGTCGCTCTTATCGGCTGCTCCACCTCCATCGCAACGCCGCCCTTTTCCGCCAGCGGCTTCTTCAGCGCCCGGCAGGCGCGGGAAACCTCAGACCTGTTGAAGGCGGCCGGCGAGGAAGGCCTGTTCCGGGTGGTGATGATCCATCACCCGCCCATTCGCGGCGCCGCCGCCTCCTACAAGCGGATGATCGGCATTCGGCGTTTCGCGGCCGCCATTTCGACGGGCGGTGCGGAACTCGTACTGCACGGACACACCCATCTCAACACGCTCTACTGGCTCGACAACCGACAGCAGCGCGTGCCGGTGGTTGGCATCGCCTCGGCGTCACAAGGCCCCGGTGGGCACAAACCCGCTGCAGGCTACAACCTCTTTTCCATCAGTGGGGAACCTGGAGACTGGCGCCTGCAATGGGATCGCTACGGCCTTTCCGATGCCGGAACGGAACTTCGCCACGACCATCACCAGATCCTTGCGGAATAGGCCCCGCCCCTGCCGCAGATAGGCTGAAAATGCGCATGAGTTTGCGAGAGCGGATCATGCACGCACGGAAAGTGGTCCGACAGCGTGATGTGCGTCAGGTCTCAAACCCGTTCAGCTTGCGGTGATAGGCGACGATCGCCTTGAGGTTCTGCGAGACGATGACGTTTGCAGCCTGCGCCTGTTCCAGCCCGAAACCCGGCCACTCCATGTGCTTGACGATGACCGGCTTGCACAACCGGAAGAACATCGATTGGCCGAACAGTGAAAACACGGTCAGGGCAAGATCCTTGCCCTCGCCCGGTCGGCCGATGGCGATCGCAAGCAGTTGCGAAAAACGTTCGTGCAAGGGTTCGGCCAGCTTGTCGTAAAGCAGCGCGTCGAAAGCTCCCGGCATGACCAGCTCACGCGTCATGAAATTCGAGATCTGATCGGCATCCGGCCGCGTCGAACCGATCAGCAGCAAAGTCGAGAACATGCGGTCCATCGTGTCAAGCGCATCGTCCGGACCGAGATTGGCTGGTAGCGGCTGCCATACCGACGGGCCGAGCGTCTCCTTCACCACCGCGATGACATATTCGATGCAGGCGATCCGAAGTCCCGGCTTGCTTCCGAAATGATAGGCGATGCTGCCGATATTGGCAGCGGCATGATCGGCGATCTGGCGTGTGGACACGGCATCGTAGCCATAGTCGCCGAAGAGTTCGAGCGCTGCGGATACCAGGGATTCGCGCGTGGCAGCCGCGCCGGAAGCCTGCCTTGCCATCTACATCCTGCCTCAAAAAGCCGTAGGACCATCCAGCCGGCTCGTGCCCGGTCACGGATGATACATGAAATCAATACGTTACTTCCAGCAATCGCTCAAGGCGCTCAATCGGGGTAGAGCCGGTCGATCAAGAGAATATGCGCAGGCAGACCGTCAGGAAACCGTTGCTTCCACACGCCTGATAGTCCGAAGGATTTCCTCGGCGACTATATCAGGGCATTCATCAACCAGCATGTGGCCGCCCCCCGGAAGACGACGAACCGCGAGACCATTACCGGACACCGCGCTCTGGTGCGGTGGCAGGATGCAATCCTCGAGGCCCCAGAGCAACGCCTTCGGCATCGGCAAGGCGAAGATATCGGCAAGCGGCAACTGACCCTGAGCCGGTCCAGTCTCACAATTGGCCGAAACGATTGCCGCAAAGACCGTGCTCAAAGCCTCTCGCGCGCCTTCGCCGCGACGTGCCTCAAGCGTGGCCTCGATCATCGTCTCGGGGATATCGAAGTTATAGCCGACCATGATTTCCAGGGCCGAACGAAGCTCTTCAGCCGTTTCGGCAAGACCGAAGCGCTTAAGGACCCGATGATTGATTTCCGGTCCGAAACCGCCGGGCGCGACCATGGTCAGGCTCGGCACCGCCTGCGGCCGACGAAGGGCGATCAATGCAGCAGCCGCTCCACCGAGCGAATGGCCGGCGAGATGAAAGGCGGGAATGCCCCGCCTGTCGAGATCCGAAACGATCGCCTTGGCCATACGGCCCGCCCCGCCAAGACCCTCGGCATGCAAGGAACCCACATGCCCCGGCAGATCGTAAGCGATCACCGGCAGGTTCGCCGGCAACCGGTCGGTCACCTCACGCCAGACGAAGGCACCGCCGCCGAAACCATGCAGCAGCACCAGAGGTACTGTTGCATGAGGATCACCGGTGATGACGGCGTGAAGCGCCACGCGTCAGGCCTTTGCGGCCCGCTCTTCGAGCACCCGGTTGGCAGCCGAAACGATCGCTTCCAGCGAGGCCGTCACGATGTTGGTGTTGATGCCGGCACCGAACAACTTGCCGCCCGGATGCACCATCTCGACATAGGCGATGGCCGATGCGTTCGAACCATGCTGCAGCGAATGCTCCGAGTAATCGGCCACCGAGAGATCGATGCCCAGATAGGTCGACAGCGCATTGATGAAACCGTCGATCGGACCGGTTCCCTGCCCCTCGATCCGCTTGAGTTCACCATTGTCGGTAATCTCGGCTGCAACGATGCGCCGGCCCTTCTGGACGGTATCGGGGTAGGTGTGGTGATCGACGAACTTGAGGCGGGCTCCCGGCTGTTCGACATAACGCTGGATGAAGCGTTCGTGGATACGCTTCGACGGCAGCTCCACGCCTTCCTCGTCGGTGATCCGCTGGATGTCCTCGCGGAACTCCACCTGCAGGTTGCGCGGCAGGTTGATGCCGTAGTCCTGCTGCAGAATATAGGCGATGCCGCCCTTGCCCGACTGCGAATTGATGCGGATGATCGCCTCGTAGGTGCGGCCGACGTCCTGCGGATCGATCGGCAGATAAGGCACTTCCCACACGCCGGTATTCGACTGCTTGATCGCCTTCATACCCTTGTTGATCGCATCCTGATGCGAACCCGAAAACGCGGTGTAGACCAGTTCGCCGACGTAAGGATGGCGCTCGGGGATGGTCATCTCGTTGGAATATTCGTAAACGGCCTTGATCCGCTCGATATCCGAGCAGTCCAGTTCCGGATCGACACCCTGCGTGAACATGTTCAAGGCCAACGTCACGACGTCGACATTGCCGGTACGCTCGCCATTGCCGAACAGCGTGCCTTCCACGCGGTCAGCACCGGCCATCAGGCCGAGTTCGGTCGCGGCGATACCGGTGCCGCGGTCGTTATGTGGATGCAGCGAAATCAGCACGTTCTCGCGATTGTCGATGTTGCGGCACATCCACTCGATCATGTCGGCATAGATGTTCGGCGTCGACATCTCGACCGTCGAGGGCAGGTTCAGGATCAGCTTGTTGTCGGGCGTCGGCTTGATGATCTCGATGACGGCGTTGGAGATTTCCAGCGCCACCTCCAGCTCGGTGCCGGTGAAACTCTCAGGCGAATACTGGAAGCGATAGCCACCGCCGGCCTTGGCGGCCATGTCGGTAATCATCTTGGCGGCGTCGACGGCGATCTGCTTGATGCCTGATACGTCCTTGCCAAACACCACGCGGCGCTGCAACTCGCTGGTCGAATTGTAGAAATGGATGATCGGGCGCGTGGCGCCTTCCAGCGCCTCGAAGGTGCGGGTAATCAGCTCGGGCCGGCACTGCACCAGCACCTGCAGCGACACGTCGTCAGGCACATTGCCCTGCTCGACGCACCAGCGGGCGAAGTCGAAATCGGTCTGAGAGGCGGACGGGAAACCGATCTCGATTTCCTTGAAGCCCATGTCCAGCAACATCTGGAACATGCGGGCCTTGCGGTCATGGCCCATGGGATTGACCAGCGACTGGTTGCCGTCGCGCAGATCGACCGAACACCAGATCGGCGCCTTGTTAATCGTCTTGGACGGCCAGGTGCGGTCCTTGATGTCAATCTGCGGATAGGGGCGGTATTTCTTGGCCGCTTCGGGCATGCCGTGCTTCACACCGGCGGTATTCACGCTCATCTCGTTCATCGTCTTCCTCTTCCGCATCTGCCCGCCATCATCATTTTGGGGCTGGTACAGACGCCTTGGCCATCACAGACCGTTCATGGTGCAAAACTGGGATTTTATCCGAGGAGCTGTGCCACGCGGCTAACCGGCCGCCGGGCGCTCCTCAAAGGACCCGGCAACCGCGGATAAGGCTAAGAAGAAGCGAGTTTAGGGCGAGAACCGACGCGCCGGCCGGAATGCGGCCTGCGTCGAATGAAGCGGTGATGTGTTCGCCCGAGATCTTCATGCGAGCCTTATAGCCACCCTTCGCCGCAGTTGGCAAGTACGTCATTCGTATGTTTGCCCATTGGTTCGCCCATGAGGTGGCCAAGTGTGACGCACCCGATATCCTCGCCTCAGCCCCGCCAGGTCTTGGCGACATTGAGCAGGCCGAGCATCAGCCCGCCCGCAACAAGCCCCCAGAAAGCGCCGGAAATGCCACCGAACGACACGCCGGAAGCCGTGATCAGGAAGGTGACCGCCGCCGCTTCGCGCGTTTCGGCGTCCTTGAAAGCGGCAAGGGCGGAGCCGGAAAACGCCCCGATCAGTGCAAGCCCGGCAACGGCCTGAATGAGGATGGGCGGAGCGAGCGAGACGAAAGCCGTCACGGCTCCGGCCAGTAGGCCGAGAATCACATAGCCGACGCCGCCGATGATCGCCGCCCAATAGCGTTTCTTCGGATCGGGATGGGCGTCCTCTCCGGCGCACATGGCCGCCGTGATGGCCGCCAGATTGACGGCATGCCCGCCGAACGGAGCCGACAGCAGCGAGAAAAACCCCGTCGTTGCAAACAGAGGGCCGGGATTGGGATCGTAGTGATTGACCTTCAGCACCGCGATCCCCGGAATATTCTGGGAAGCCATGGTGACGATGAAGAGCGGCAGCGCGATCGAGATCAGCGACGGCAGGGTGAAGGCAGGCGTCACCAGTTCCATCGGCGGCGCAAGCGATGCGGCCCAGTTCGCCATGGCTCCCTCTGGCAGTTCCACCCCGAACATCATCACCAGAACGAAGGCGAGAAGTGCGGCCGGAACGGCATAGAGCCGCTTGAAAGCGGCAACCACCGCCCATACGGCAAGGATCGGAAGGCCGAGCAACGGGTCGAAGGCGATGGCCTTGAAGGGCGCGAAACAGAGACCGAGAATGACGCCCGACAGCATGGCGTTGGCAAGCGGCGCGGGAATAGCGGCAACGGCCTTGCCCAGCGGCTTGAACAGGCCCGCAATGATGATCAGCGCGGCGCAGACTAGAAACGCACCGACGGCCACCGGAAATCCGCCCTCCGGAACGCCCGCGGTCGCCAACAGCGCCGCACCGGGCGTAGACCAAGCAATGGAAACGGGAAGCTTGGTCCATGCACTGAGCACGATGGCGCAAAGGCCCATCGAAACGGAAAGCGCCATCAGGCCCGAGGCCGCCTCGAAGTCAGTCGCCCCGACCCCCTTCAGCCCCTGCAGCACGACGGCGAAGGAACTGGCGAAGCCGACGAAAGCGGTCAGGCAGCCCATGAAGAAACTTTGGGGAGAAAGGTCTTTCAGCATGACGGACTCGGAGGTGCGGGATTTGGAAAGCTATCGAACAGCAAAATTCCTCCCGGCACGCAAGGCTGGTTTGTCGAAAAAGGTACGGCCACAAGGGGAAAACAGGTGCCGGAAAGCCCCTCCCGGCGACTTACGACGCAAAGCGGCATCCGTGTCCGGCAAGGTGAAAGGCAAACGGGGCCGCTAATTGATATGTTGTATTCGCCGGAAGCGTCATGTATAGGCCGGCCAACAAGTTGCAGGTTTCATCTGCTGGTTGGAGAGGACGCCATGTCTAGCGACGCCCTCTTCCAATCGGGGATGGGCCCAGTCGGACTGGATGCCCCCCGAACGGAAGAATTCTTTACGACGCCCGTAAAAGGAGCGTTCCCGGTGGTATTTCGTCTCGTTTTCACGAGAACGAAGCGCATCGCGATAGCGCTTGTGCGCACGGCCGTGCGCCAGCGCGGTGGCCTGCAGAAGCGGCTCGTGCCACGCCGGATGGCCTTTACCATCCCCTCTTGAACCACCCGAACCAGATTTCAATCGACATCGGATCATGCGCGCCACGCCATGCCCTGATGCCTGTTTCACGTCGCCGTCACATGCCGATGGCAAATCAGCACCACCTTGAAAACGAGCAGGTTCCCAAGATGCAGCTACAGACCCCCTATTACCTGATCGACAAGTCGAAGCTCCTGCAGAACATGGAGAAGATCGCCAGACTGCGCGAACTCTCCGGCGCCAGGGCGCTGCTCGCGCTGAAATGCTTCGCCACATGGTCGGTCTTCGACCTCATGCGCGAATACATGGATGGCACCACGTCTTCCTCGCTGAACGAGGTCCGTCTCGGCCACGAGCGCTTCGGCAAGGAAACGCACGCCTACTCGGTCGCCTATGCCGACTACGAGATCGACGAGGTCGTGTCCCATGCCGACAAGATCATATTCAACACCATCGGCCAGTTGCAGCGTTTCGAGAAGCAGTCGGCCGGCATCATCCGCGGGCTTCGCCTCAATCCCGGCGTCTCCTCATCGAGCTTCGATCTTGCGGACCCTGCCCGGCCCTTCTCCCGCCTCGGCGAATGGGACATGGCCAAGGTTGAGCCGGTCATGGACATGATCTCCGGCTTCATGATCCACAACAACTGCGAGAACGGCGATTTCGACCTGTTCGACCGGATGCTGACCGCGATCGAGGAAAAGTTCGGCCCGTTGCTGAAGAAGGCCGGCTGGGTCAGCCTCGGCGGCGGCATCCATTTCACCGGCGCAAACTACCCGCTGGAAAAATTCGCCGAGCGCCTCAAGCGTTTCTCCGGCGAATTCGGCGTGCAGGTCTATCTGGAGCCCGGCGAGGCCTCGATCACCCGGTCGACCACGCTGGAAGTGACCGTTCTCGACAAGCTTTACAACGGCAAGGACCTTGTCGTGGTGGATTCGTCCATCGAAGCGCACATGCTGGATCTCCTGATCTATCGTGAAAACGCGAAGGTTCATCCCAACCAGGGACCACATCGTTACATGGTCTGCGGCAAGTCCTGCCTGGCTGGCGACATCTTCGGCGAGTTCGATTTTCCGAACGAACTGAATGTCGGCGACCGGATCTCGATCCAGGACACCGCCGGATACACGATGGTCAAGAAAAACTGGTTTAACGGCGTGAAAATGCCGGCAATCGCCATCCGCGAACTGGATGGCAGCATCAGAACGGTCCGCGAGTTTTCCTACGCGGACTACGAACAAAGCCTCTCGTAAGGCTTCTGACGATTGGACATAAGGAGTTGGTCCCCATCATGAAGAAGAACGTGCTTATCATCGGCGCCGGTGGCGTCGCCCAGGTCGTGGCGCATAAATGCGCCCAGAACAACGATGTGCTCGGTGATATCAACATCGCCTCGCGCACCAAGGCCAAGTGCGACAGCATCATCGCATCGGTCCATGAAAAGAAGGCCATGAAACAGCCTGGCGTGCTCGAAGGCCACGCGCTGGACGCCCTCGATATCGAGGCTACCAAGGCCCTCATCAAGTCAACCAATTCTCAGATCGTCATCAACGTCGGCACTGCATTCCTCAACATGTCGGTGCTGCGCGCCTGCATGGATACCGGCGTCGCCTATATCGACACCGCGATCCACGAAGAGCCGAACAAGATCTGCGAGACCCCGCCGTGGTACGGCAACTACGAGTGGAAGCGCGCCGCTGAATGCGAGGAAAAGGGCATCACCGCCATCCTCGGCGCCGGCTTCGATCCGGGCGTCGTCAATGCTTATGCCAAGCTCGCCAAGGATGAATATCTCGACAAGGTGACCGACGTCGACATCGTCGACATCAATGCCGGCAGCCATGGCAAGTACTTCGCCACCAATTTCGACCCGGAAATCAACTTCCGTGAATTCACCGGCGTCGTCTATTCCTGGCAGAACGGTCAGTGGCAGACCAACAAGATGTTCGAGATCGGCAAGGACTACGACCTGCCGGTCGTCGGCACCCGCCGCGCCTATCTCTGCGGCCATGACGAAGTGCACTCGCTGGCCAAGAACATGGATGGCGCCGACGTGCGCTTCTGGATGGGCTTCGGCGATCACTACATCAACGTCTTCACCGTGCTGAAGTCGATCGGCCTTCTCTCCGAACAGCCGGTCAAGCTCGCCGACGGTTCCGAAGTGGTGCCCCTCAAGGTCGTCAAGGCCTGCCTGCCCGACCCGGCCTCGCTCGCTCCCGACTACGAAGGCAAGACCTGCATCGGCGACTATGTGAAGGGCTTCAAGGACGGCAAGGAAAAGACCGTCTTCATCTACAACGTGGCCGATCACAAGGAAGCCTTCAACGAAGTCGGCAGCCAGGGCATTTCCTACACCGCCGGCGTTCCCCCGGTTGCAGCAGCCATGCTGGTGGCCACCGGTGAATGGGATGCGAAGAAGATGGTCAATGTCGAGGAACTTCCGCCGAAGCCGTTCATCAACCTCCTAAACAAGATCGGCCTGCCGACCCGCATTCAGGATGAGGATGGCGACCGGGCCGTGGAGTTCTGAGAGCGCGGATAGCGCTTGAGGATTGAAGGAATGCGGACCCCGCCGGAGCGATCTGGCGGGGTTTTTCATATGCCCACCTACACCCACCGCCGTCCTCCTCGGGCCTGTCCCGAGGATCTACTGCCGCTAACGGCAGGCGGCGAGGTCACAGATAGGATGCCGCGGCAGACGCTCGGAACGAGCGCGGTGCATGACGACCGAGTGCAACGAGGAGCGGTAAAACGCAGCACTCAGACTTGGGCCACCCTTCACTTACGGTGAATTCTACCGCAGAGTGCATCTTATCGTGCCGATAGCATTTGGATGGGTGGCCAAATCAGATGAGTAACGTTCCTTACCTAGCTTCACCAGGAAACATAATTAAGGCATTCGCTGCCATTAAGACTGCCGCGACCCCTCCTAAGGTTTCGCAAGACTTTGTGAAAACAAAACTAGGAATAACCGGCAGTTCTGGGGACCAAATGACCACATTTCTGAAGCGGCTTGGTTTCGCCTCGGCAGATGGAACACCCACTGACCTGTATAGAGGGTATAGGGGGGTCGGCGGAGGACGCGCATTGGCAACAGCGATCAAGAGCGCTTACAGCGCCTTATATCAACGTAACGAGTACCTGCATGAGTGCGATGAAAAATCACTAAAAGAGATAGTAATGCAGGAAACAGGCTACGCGAAAGACGCGAGGCCGCTCGGTCTCACAGTCAGTACTCTAAGGAATCTGATTTCTTTGGCAGACTTTTCTGAACCGGAAAATTCTGCCAGTAGCGACGACCGATACAACGACGCCGCCTACTCCATTTCACCCCAGGCACAGATCAATCACGACATGGTTTCGAAGACGAAAGGCGAAAACGTCAGCTTAAACCTAGGATACACCATCAATCTAAACTTACCAGAGACGACCGACATCGAGGTTTTTAACGCGATATTTAAAAGCCTTAGAGCAAATCTACTGAGTAGCTCAGATGACTGAAAAAACCGATCTCTATCTGCGGGCGTTCGGTATGAGCGGGGCCCAAATTTCGTCTGAAATGCGGAAAATTGAGCGCGAAAAGGGAGTAACCCTGAGGGCGACAAAAGAGGCAAGGAAGGCTAGAAAGCACGAGGATTATGCGAATTTCGAGCAATCCATTCGAGACGATGCGTCCTGGATGTCTGAGTATTACGAGATCTTCTACTGCCTGGAAGTTTCAATCAGAAAACTCATAAATGATACTCTTACGGAGGCAGAGGGCGCGGATTGGTGGAACACCGACCGAGTAGCGGTCGGCATCAAGAATGAGGTTCAAGCCATAAAGAATAAGGAAGAGCAGGCTGCCATAACGCTGCGATCCGATAACCCAATCGATTACACGACGTTCGGACAGTTATCACAGATAATTACTGATAATTTTGATCTTTTTGTTCCAATTATTTCATCAAAGGGTGCAGTAAGTCGGGTACTCAACCAACTAAACTTGTTACGAGGGCCGATAGCTCACTGCTGTCCGCTTGCCGCGGATGAACGCGACCGGCTAAAGCTGGCTGTTAGAGATTGGTTCCGTCTGCTAAGCTGAGTGTTGCGGGGAAGTCGGAAGTACAGGCAGCAGCGACGAGAAAGTGGTCAGTTATCGCGATCGCGCTAGATAGCTTTTCATCGCGCCTCGCTCACCCCCATCACCCCAACCCCAAACACCCGAAAATGCCGTAGATTCCGCGTTACCACGGTCAGCCGTGATATACCGCCGTCCCGGCAATCATCGCATCCGACGCACCCGGCCTCGCGCTGTCCGCGATGGCCTTCGCTTCGAGAACTCCCAAAACCCTCACCACCTCAGCGTCCACTGGGAGAATGAAACTCCCGAGTCGTGTCACGGAGCGTTCGCAACCAACCCTCAAGGGCGCGCGCCTTCCGCGTCACCGCTTTGGCATCGAGAAGGCGGATGCCCTTTTCGATCTCATGGATCGAAACAGCCGAAAGATGCAGACGACCCAAACACTCCAGGGCCTCGGCCCATGGCACGCCCCACTTCCAAACCAAAAACCCGCCGGATCGCTCCGGCGGGGGTCTCCATAAACTTCGGATCTAAAGCGCTCAGCCGATGTCGGACTGGCTTTCGATGATCTTGCCGACGAGACCGTAGGCAACGGCTTCTTCAGCCGACAGCCAGTAGTCGCGGTCGATATCCTTGGCGATCTTCTCTTCCGTCTGGCCGGTGGCCTTGGAATATATCTTGATCAGGCGCTGGTTCATCTTGATGATTTCGCGGGCCTGGATCTCGATATCGGATGCCATGCCGCGGGTGCCGCCCGAGGGCTGATGCATCAGGAAACGCGTGTTCGGCAGGCAAAGGCGCTGTTCCTTCGGAACCGACACGAAGATCAGCGAACCGGCGGACGCAGCCCAGCCCGTCGCAATGATCCACACCTTCGGCTTGATGAACTTGATCATGTCGTGGATCGCGTCACCCGATTCCACATGACCGCCCGGCGAGCTGACATAAACACGGATGTCTTCGTCGCTAGCGGCAGCCAGAGCCACGAGCTGGGTGCAGACCTTCTGCGCCAGTTCCTGAGTGATCCCGCCAAAAATGAAGATCGAACGCGACTTGAAAAGATTCGCTTCCGTTTCCTTGCCGAGCGGCAGTTCCTTGCTCTTGTCGTCTTCGTCTTCGTTCATCCGGATCATCTCCACTTGGGCTTCGTTCTCCCGCACATAGTGCGACTCATGTCCTAAAACAATGCGGGAAAAAGACAAGGCACGGAACCGGTGAACAGCCCGTTAGCGCCGTGCCCCACAGGCTTCGGCGCAAAACGCTTTCGCAACACCTATCCTGATTGAGTTCGGACCCTACCGCGAGATGCGCGTCGACAGGATGATGGAGGACAGCGTCCGCTCGACCCCGGCGAGTTCGCCGATGCGGTCGATCAGCCGGTCGAGTTCGGCGATGGAGGGAGACGCGATGATCGCGATCAGGTCATAGGGACCGTTGACCGAATGCAGCGCCGTCACCTCGCGGATCGCCGCAAGCTCGTTGGTAACAGCCGAAAGCGACTTCGGCGCAATGGTAATCAGCACATGTGCCCGGATCAGGTCCCGGACATAGCTGTCAGACAGCCTGACCCCGTAGCCGGTGATGACCTGCCCTTCCTCCAGCCGCTCCAGCCGCGCCTGCACCGTGGTGCGCGAAAGCCCCAGTCGCCGCGCGAGGGTAGCGACCGGCATGCGGGCATTCTCCCCGAGCAGGGAAATCAGTTCGCGGTCCTTGTCGGTCAGTTGCATTGTGACAAATCCATTCGGCAATTAGACCATTTTCATACCACGAATAGCGCTTTTCGCCACTATGAATCGACCAGACACCACGGCATCCTGTTCACATCTGACAAATTTCAAGAGGGTCATATTATGAAAGATATCGTGGTCATGGGTGCGGGCAAGATCGGCGGAGCGATCGCCCTGATGCTGGCGGCAAGCGGCGATTACCGCGTTACCGTCGCTGACAGGAGCGAAGCGCAGCTGGCCGCCATCGAAGCCCATCCGGCGATCACGACCGCCGTCGTCGACATTGCCGACGCCGCCGCGCTGGACGCGCTGCTCAAGGGCCGTTTCGCAGTTCTCTCGGCCGCCCCGTTCCACCTGACGGGCGCCATCGCCGAAGCTGCCGCCCGCACCGGCACGCATTATCTCGACCTCACCGAAGATGTCGCCACGACCCGCAAGGTGGAGGCCCTGTCTGCCGGCGCAAACAGCGCCTTCATTCCCCAGTGCGGCCTCGCTCCGGGCTTCATCTCAATCGTTGCCCATGATCTGGCGAAAAATTTCGACAGCCTCGACAGCGTTCGCATGCGCGTCGGCGCGCTGCCGCAGTACCCTTCCAACGCTCTCAACTACAATCTGACCTGGAGCACCGACGGCCTGATCAACGAGTACATCGAGCCCTGCGAAGCCATCGTCGAAGGTCGCCTCATCACCGTTCCGGCCATGGAAGAACGCGAGGAATTCTCCCTCGACGGCGTGACCTACGAAGCCTTCAACACGTCGGGCGGCCTCGGCACGCTCTGCAAGACGCTGGAAGGCCGGGTGCGCACGATGAACTACCGCACCATCCGCTATCCGGGCCACCAGGCCATCGTGAAGGCGCTGCTGAACGACCTGAACCTCAAGAACCGTCGCGATGTGCTGAAGGACCTGTTCGAAAACGCCCTGCCCGCAACCATGCAGGACGTCGTCGTTGTCTTCGTCACCGTCTGCGGCACGAAGAACGGCCGCTTCATGCAGGAAACCTATGCCAACAAGGTCTATTCCGGCGTTATCGGCGGTCGCCTGATGAGCGCCATCCAGATCACCACCGCCGCCGGCATCTGCACGGTCCTCGACCTGCTCGCCGATGGCAAGCTGCCGGCCAAGGGCTTCGTTCGTCAGGAAGAGATCGGCTTCTCCGATTTCCTCGCGAACCGCTTCGGCCGCGTCTACGATCCGGAAGCCACGAAGCTGGCGCGGGTCGGCTGATCGATCAAACTGAGGTTCTCCGTACCGCTGGCATGGAGAATTGAAGCGCATTGACCTTCTCTGCGGGGAGAAGGGTGGGCTGAAAAGCCCGTGATGGGGCGGAGTGACCGGCATGAAAACCGGCCTCCGCCCCAACTTTATCGGCTATACGTCAGAAGATCCGGTCGACCGGTTGGCCAAGCGCCACGGCGCCTGCGTAGCGCGCCTGCGGCCCGGACTGCAGCGGATGGAACCGCGCGCCCTGCACGTCGCGGAAACGCCGCTCCAGCCCGTTTGCCCGGTAGAAGGACGCCCCACCGGCAAGCTCCATCGCAAGTTCCGTCGCCTTGATCGCGTATTGCGCCACCAGCGAGCGGCCGATCATGATCTCGTTCACCGTATCGGCAGATGGCGCGTTCCGATCGACGACATCCAGCATGAAACGATGCGCGATCTGCGCAGCCCTCAGCGCTGTGTCGACCTGGCCGGCAAGTTCGGTCACGCAATCGCTCTGCGGCCGCTTCCGCGCCATGTCCATCGCGATATCCCGCGCGCTTTCGGCAACGCCGAGATAGACGGCGTAGATCAGCGGAAAGGCGATGGTCGAGATGATCTGGAAGACCGGATGCCACTCTCCCGCCTTGCGGGAAAACGCGACGTTGGCATCGGGGATGAACAGGTTCTCGATGAAAACGTCATTCGATCCCGTGCCGCGCATGCCGAGGCTGCGCCATGTGTTCTCGATCTTGACTTCCGGCGCCTTCATCGGCGCGCCGAAATGGATGACGGAACGTGACCCGTCCTCCGCCTCGTGGATCGCCCCGGTCATCAGTACCGCACCCGCCTCGGCGCCGGATGTAAACACCTTGCGCGCCGTGACGCGGTATCCGCCTTCGACCCGTTCGGCCCGGCCGGAACCGCCGATCCAGTCGGATCCACCGCTGGAAAGCAGGATCAGGCGTTCCGCCGCCACGCGCCGCAGAAGCGGCTCGACCACGGAAACCTTCTGATGACGCCAGCGCCATGCCGGGATCGCCACCTGATGGGTGTGCATGGAAAAGGCGAGCGCCGTCGAACCGCAGGAATGCGCAAGGATGCGCAGCATATCCGCAAGTTCCCGAACCTCTGCTCCACGCCCTCCTAGCTCGACCGGCACACCGGCCTCGACCAGTCCTGCTTCCTTGAGAAGCGCATAGTTCTCGCTGACGAAGCGGTCGTTTTCATCATGTGAGGCCGCGCGCTCCGCCAGAACCGGCGCAAGCCGCCGCGCGATCTCGGTAATGCTCATTGCAGTGTCGGTGCCAGCCTCTCTCGCCGTTGCCGTTTCAGCCATGCCGTGCATGTCTCGTTCCTCCCATTGACTTGCAACGATGAGGAGTCTGCGCGCCTTGCCGGGTTATATCCAGTTCAGGAAATGTACCTCGTCGATTTCCGTAAAGAGCGGACGGAGGTCCGGATGATTGGCAGCGGCGCTGTTTTTGACTATTGTTATCGATGGCACGGCCACAGGAGGATCCCACATGCAGGAACATGGTGGGTATGGGCAGTTTTGCCCGGTGTCGATGGCTTCGGAAATTCTATGCTCCCGCTGGATGACGCTCGTTGTCCGCGAGCTTCTATGCGGCTCCACGCGCTTCAACGAACTGCGCAAGGGCGTGCCGAAAATGTCCCCCACCCTGCTCTCCAAGCGCCTGAAGGAGCTGGAACAGGCCGGTGTCATCACCATCGACCGCCTGCCCAACGGCACCTCGGAATACCGCCTCTCGGCATCGGGCGAGGAACTGCGCCCTCTCATCATGGGCCTCGGCATCTGGGCGCAGCGATGGATCGAATCCCGGCTCTCCCTGAAGAACCTCGACCCGTCGCTGCTGATGTGGGACATGCGCCGCAATCTGGACCTCAGCCACCTGCCCCGCCGCCGCTGCACGATACAGTTTCTGTACCCTGAGCTTTCGGCCACCCAGAAAAGCTGGTGGCTGCTCATCGACAACGGCACGACCGACGTCTGCAATTTCGACCCGGGCTACGAACTCGACCTGCTCGTCAGAAGCTCGCTTCGCTCCATGACGGCCATCTGGATGGGCCTGACCACCGTTCGTCGGGAGACCGAAAACGGCGATCTCAGCATCGAGGGCGACCCTTCCCTCGCCCGCAACATGCAGGACTGGCTCGGCCTCAGCAAATTCGCCCCGGTTGCGCGGATGGTACAATAGGTTCGCCCCACTTGCTTCCCATAAGAAGAGAAAACCCGCCGGCCTTTCAGCCGACGGGTCATAAATGCATTCCGCCTTTGCAATCCGACCCTTGAGCCTTAGCTCCGCGGCTTCAGGTTTTCGGGGTCGTAGAGCGGCTTGTAGCCGACGGCGACGACTTCGACCGGGTAGGTCTCGCAGAAATATTCGACATTCAGCTTGCGGCCGACCTGGCAGTATTCCTGCGGCAGGTAGGCGAGCGCGATGTTCTTGCCGATGGTCGGGCCGTAGGCGACCGAGGTCGTGTAGGAGATGCGGCCAAGGCTGTCGACCAGCGTCTTGCCCGTTGCCGGATCGATCACCGGCATTGCGCCGACCGGATAACGCTTCACGCCGTTGGCGTCGGTGTTTTCGGTCATCGCCAGCGTGCAGAGCATGGCCGGCTGCTGTTCGCGGGCCTTGTACTCTAGATGCTTGGCCTTGCCGCGGAAATCGGCTTCCTTGACCTTCGGACGGGCGAGATCGGCTTCGATCAGGTTGTACTGCGTCGTGAGGTCGGCATTCTGCAGGCGCAGGCTCTTTTCCATGCGGCGCGAGTTCGCATAGGTCTCGACGCCGAAGGCCATCACGCCGGTAGCGCGCAGCGCATCCCAGACGGCAAGGCCATCCTCGTACTTCATGTGCAGTTCCCAGCCCTGCTCGCCGACATAGGAGATGCGGAAAGCAGAGACGGACTTGCCGGCGATCTCGATCGGCTTGATGGCGGCGAAGGGGAAGTTCTCCACATCGAGGCCAGCCGGATCGGCAACCACCTTCTTCAGCGTCTCGCGGGCATTCGGACCCCATATGCCGATGGTGATGAACTTTTCCGACACGTCGGTGATGGTAACATCGAGGCCGCGATCCTCGGCCACGCGCTTCATGTAGTGGAAGTCGCGCGGGCCGGCATCGGCACCGTTCACCAGACGGCAGCGATCCGCCATGCGGAACACGGTGAAGTCAGCGCGCACCATGCCCTCGTCGTCGAGGAAGTGCGTGTAGATGCCCTTGCCGATATTGGCGTCGCCACCGACCTTGGCTGCGCAGAGCCATTCCAGCAGCTCGACATGATCAGGACCTTCGATGTCCACCATGTGGAAATGCGAAAGGTTGACGATGCCGCAATCGTCGCTCATGGCGAGATGTTCGGCGTTGGAAACGCGCCAGAAGTGACGGTTGTCCCACTCGGCCTCACGAACCGGCACCTTGTCGCCGTACTTCTCCAGGAGATGCTCGTTGGCCTTGTAGCCATGGGCGCGTTCCCAGCCACCGAGTTCCATGAAGTAGCCGCCAAGCTCCACTTCGCGCTCGTAGAAGGGCGAACGTTTGATGTTGCGGCCGGTGGCATAGGGTTCGCGCGGGTGAACGGCGGGGAAATAGATCTTGCACGCAGCCTCGGAGCAACGACCGAGGATGAAGTCTTCCTGCATCTGGTGCGGATAGAAACGGGCGAAATCGATCGAGGAGTGGTCGACTTCGGTGCGGCCGTCGGTGATCCAGTCGGCCAGAAGCTTGCCGTAGCCCGGAGCGTCCTTGACCCAGATGCCAACACAGTACCAGAGACCGCGCACCTTCTGGCTCTCGCCGCAGGAAGCGCCGCCGGCGGCGGATACCTGCAGCAGGCCGTTGAACGAATGGCTCTCGTTGTAACCGAGTTCGCCGAGGATCGGCGTAAGCTCTATGGCCCGCTCCAGGCCTTCCATCAGGCCGTCAGCCTCGAGATCGAGGTCACGCTGCGAGGGAGACAGGCGAGCCTGTTCCTTCTCGAGCAGATCGCGCGGATGGCACATGCGCGGGTTTTCGGTGTTGTAGTAACCCCATTCGAGCTGGCCGCCCTCGGTGGTCTTCGGGTCGCCGGTGTCACGCATGTAGGCGGAGTTGCCCTGGTCGCGCAGCAGCGGATAGCCGATTTCCTTGCCGGTACCCTCGAACTCGTTGAAAGGACCGAAGAAGGTGAGCGCGTGGTCGACCGGCATGACCGGCAGGTCTTCACCGACCATGCCCGCGATCATGCGGCCCCACAGGCCGGCGCAGACGATGACGTGATCCGCCATGATCGTGCCGCGATGGGTGACGACGCCCTTGATGCGGCCATTCTCGACGATCAGCGACTGTGCCGGCGTATTGCCGAACATCTGGAGCTTGCCGGACTTTTCGGCGGCATCGACCAGCTTGCCGGCAACCGTCTGCGAACGCGGAATGACGAGGCCTGCATCCGGGTCCCAAAGCCCGCCTGCGACCACCTCTTCCTCGACCAGCGGGAACTTTTCCTTGACTTCGCTGGCGCTAATCAGACTGGCGCGCGTGCCGAAAGCCTTGCCTGAGGTGACCTTGCGCTTGACCTCTTCCATCCACTTGTCGTCGCCGGCACGAACCACTTCGATGCCGCCGATGCGGGCGTAATGGCCCATCTTCTCGTAGAATTCGAGCGAGTAGAGCGAGGTCCAGACCGACAGGAAGTCGTGGCTGGTCATGAAACAGAAATCGGAGGCATGCGCCGTCGAACCGATATCGGTCGGAATACCCGACTTGTCGATACCGACGATGTCGTCCCAGCCGCGTTCGATAAGGTGATGCGCGACGGAAGCGCCCACGATACCGCCCAGCCCGATGATGACGACTTTAGCCTTTGTCGGAAACTCTGCCATAGGAACAAACCCTGATTGATGATTTGTGCCGATCTTAGGGTTTCCGGAAGCGTCATTGCGTCCTTAATGCGACATTCTACAAATACTGCACGACCAGTTTCCGACGCAAAATCGGTCCGCGAGCGGCACCGCGAACCGTCTGCATGTCGGAAGAGCGACAGCCAGGGAACACCTCCGGCGTCACGTGCCGCAGAACGTCCGCATCACTCTCTCGGCCGGCATCGGTGGCAGGGCATAATCTGCATAGGCCGGATCCTCTGCATAAGGCCGCTGTAACGCCGCGTGCATCTGCTCGAAAGGCTCGAAATCGCCCGAAAGCCCCGCGACGATCACCTCTTCGATGCGATGGTTGCGCGGGATGACGGCAGGGTTCACCGCGTCCATCGACGCCTGCCGCTCCTTCGGCGTCCGTTGCCCGCCATGGCGTTTCCGCCAGCGTTCCAGCCAGTCAGCGACACCCCAGCGCTCCTTGAACTGGGTGAGTAGCACTTCGTCATCGGCACCGCCGGCAACCTTGCCCAGAGCGCGGAAGGTCAGCGTGAAGTCAGCCTCCCCCTCATGCATCAGCGACAACAGGCCATTCACCAGTTCGACATCCCCCTCCACCTCGCCGCCAATGCCGATCTTCCGGCGGAAGAGATCGATCCAATGGCTCTGGAATACACGGCCGAAATCGACCAGCGCCGCATTCGCAGCCTCGATGCTCTCGTCATCCCGCGCGGAAAAGAGCGGCAGCAACGCCTCGGCGAAACGCGCGAGATTCCACTGCGCAATGCCCGGCTGGTTGGCATAGGCATAACGGCCCCGCTGGTCGATGGAGGAGAAGACCTTGCGCGGATCGTATTCGTCGAGAAAAGCGCAGGGACCGAAATCGATCGTCTCACCCGAAACCGCCATGTTGTCGGTATTCATCACACCATGGATGAAGCCCACGGAAAGCCAGCGCGCCACAAGCTCCGCCTGCCGGGCAGAGACGGCATTGAGCAGCGCCAGATAGCGATTGTCATCATCAGCCGAGATTTCCGGATAATGCCGCGCGATCACGTGGTCCGCAAGCACGCGAAGACCATCCGCATCGCCTCGCACGGCAAAAAACTGGAAGGTGCCGATGCGGATATGGCTTGCCGCCACCCGCGTCAGCACGGCGCCGGGCAGCAGCGTTTCACGCACCACCGGCTCGCCGGTCAGAACAGCAGCAAGCGCGCGCGTGGTCGGAATACCGAGCGCATGCATGGCCTCGGAAACGATATATTCGCGTAGCACCGGACCAAGTGCCGCCCGCCCGTCGCCATTGCGGGAAAAGGGCGTGGCGCCTGCCCCCTTGAGCTGGATGTCGCGGCGCACGCCGTTGCGGTCCACCACCTCGCCGATGAGGATCGCTCGCCCGTCGCCGAGCTGCGGTACGAAGTTGCCGAACTGGTGCCCGGCATAGGCCATGGCAAGCGACGCCGCCCCTTCCGGCAGGTCGTTGCCGGAGAAGATCTCGGCCAGCCGCGCCTCGCCGGCATCGGAAAAATCGAGCCCGAGCTCGCTAGCCAGCTCGGCATTGAACCGGATCAGCCGAGGCGCCCGGACAGTCGCGGGCTTCACAGCCCGAAAGAAACGCTCCGGCAGCCGCTGATAGCTGTTGTCGAATGCGAACACGCTCTGTCCTCCTGGCTTACGGCCGAACATTTTCGACCATTGCTTAAATATGGGGCTGGTATTCCACGGAGCAAGCGGAAAGAAGCCGAAGGGTCGGTTTGCCCGTCTGCGGGCCGCTCTCCAAGGCCAAATCTGGGCGCATCGGCCCGCGACTATTGTATCGCGGATTTCAGGATATTTAACGTGGCCTTCATTCGGCGTAGCGCCCTCGTCACTGAATGACGGCGGCGCGCGCCATGTTGTTGTCTGCGTCCTCCATGGACTGCAGAACCGCCATCATATCGCTGATTGAGAGGGGTAATCAGACATGAAACTTCGCCTTGCCACGGCGGCGGCCTTCGCCATCGTTCTTTCCGGCTGCACCACGACGGAAGAAGCCAATACCGTGATCCAGTCCCGATGGGTCGGTCAACCGGTGGAGGTCTTCTTCACCCAGTATGGTCCGCCTGTCTCCGAGTTTCCGATGGCAAGCGGCAACGTGCTTTACACCTGGCGCGGCGGCGACAAGACCCGCTACATCGCACCGACCTATTCCACTCCGACACCGGCCCAGACAACCACCCGGACCGAAACCAAGGAAACCAAACCCGGCGTCACCGTCACCAAGACGACAACGACTGGCATCTATCAGCCCCAACCGCAGATGATTTCGCCGCCGCGCTACGAGGAACTTTTCTGCGAATTGCAGATCACCGCCGATCCCTCCCAGCGCATCGTCGCCATCCGCGCCTCGAACGATACGGATGGCGAAGGCCTGAGCTTCTCCCGTTGCGCCGAAGTGCTGAACGCGCATCCGCAACGCTGAAGCATCGCCAGGAGCTACTTCAAAAGTCAGACAAGGAAGCCCCGCCCAAGATGGGGCTTTCTCGTTTCACTTGATGATATCCCGGCTGCGACCTTGCCTTGCCGCGATCCCGCCTGCGCCGGAAGCGAACAAGCTCCATTGTGCGACGCAGCTCTTTTGTCATGGACAGTTACAAAACCCTTACGCTAGTCTGTCGCATGACATATAGACGAAGGCCGGCGCGACTGATTTCCAGGCGCCGTGTCGACCAAAAAGAGGGACAAACATGTTCAAACGCCTTTCACTCACCGCTGCCATTTTCGCGGCCGCAGCCGCCCCCGCTTTCGCTCATCTCAATCCCGAGGAGCACGGCTCCTTCATGGCCGGCATTTCCCATCCGCTGTTCGGCGCGGACCACATCCTCGCCATGGTCGCAGTCGGCCTCTGGGCCTCGCAGATCGGCGGACGTGCGCTGATCGCCGTTCCCGCCGCCTTCGTCGGCACCATGGCGCTCGGCTTCGCGCTGGCTGTCGCCGGCGTAAACCTGCCCTTCGTCGAGCCTGCGATCCTCGCTTCCGTTATCGGTCTCGGCTTGCTGGTTGCTTCCGCCATCCGCCTGCCGGTTGCGGCTTGCGCAGCCATCGTCGGCCTCTTCGCCCTGTTCCATGGCCATGCCCATGGCGGCGAACTCGGCTCGGCCGGCGCGCTGCAATTCGGCCTCGGCTTCGTGGTTTCCACCGCCCTGTTACATGTTGCAGGCGTCGGCCTCGGCATCACCCTTTCGCGCCTCGGCCCGCTGGTCACGCGCCTTCTCGGCGTTGCCACCGTGTTCGGCGGCGCGGCTATCGCCTTCGGTTGATCGAAACTCATCCGGACATGAAAACGGCAGCTCCCGGAGCCGCCGTTTTTGTTTGTATCGAGGAGAGGATGCCAAGCCGGCAGAACGGAATCAATTTCTCCGCTTCCACTCCCAGACTGCTAAAACGACTCAGCCTTTCGGGACCAGCCGTCTCTTAAAGTAATGTCTGAGCCTCAGCCGCGCCCGCGATAGGTGGCAACGCCCTGCTCCGGTAGCCACACGCCCTCCGGAGCAGCGCCCGTCTGCCAGAAGACATCGATCGGAATGCCGCCGCGCGGATACCAGTAGGCCCCGATCCTCAGCCACTTGGGATCGAGCAGCTCGACGATGCGCTTGGCAATGTAGATCGAGCAATCCTCGTGGAACGCCCCGTGATTGCGGAACGAGAACAGGAAGAGCTTCAGCGACTTGGATTCCACCAGCCAGTCGCCGGGAATGTAGTCGATCACGATATGGGCAAAATCAGGCTGCCCGGTCATCGGGCAGAGCGAGGTGAATTCCGGCGCGGTGAAACGCACGACGTAATCGGTGCCGGCATTGCCGTTCGGCACCCGCTCCAGTACGGCAGCCTCAGGGCTGGTCGGCGCCTCGACATTGCTTCCGAGCTGCGACAGCCCGCTGACATCGGTCTTGCTCATGGGGTGTGCTCCTGATCCTGGACGTTGACGCCGATCCCGTGCGGCATTTCGTTCTCGGGTTCGACGTGAATGGTGACGCGCGCGCCCGGTAGCGCATTATGGATGGCCATTTCAAGCCGGTCGCAGATGACATGGGCCTCGCGAACGGTCATCTTCGCTGGCACCACCAGATCGAAGGCAACGAACGTCACCGACCCGCCCCTGCGCGTGCGCAGGTAATGGGCCCCGAGGGAACCCGCCGAGTTTGCAGCGATCGCATGCTTGATCGCCTCTTCTTCCGCCGGTTCCACGGCCTTGTCCATCAATCCGTCGACCGAATGGGAAATCACCTTCCATCCCTGGAAGATGATGTTGATCGCCACCAGAATGGCAAGCACCGGGTCGAGGATCGCATAACCGGTAAGAAGCGCAAGCACCAGTCCGATGAGCACGCCGACCGAGGTCACCACATCGGAAAGGATATGATGTCCGTCAGCAGAAAGCGCCGGCGAGCGATGCGACTTGCCGACACGGATGAGGGTCATGGCCCAGACACCGTTGATGACACCGGCGACGGCATTGATCGCAAGACCGAGAACCGGCGCCTCCGGCATGGCCGGAGCAGAGAGGTGGCGAACAGCCTCGTTGACGATCAGAAGCGCCGCCACCACGATCAGCACACCTTCGAGAACTGCGGAAATGTATTCCGCCTTGTGATGCCCGTAGGGGTGATCGGCATCGGCCGGCTTCTGCGCATAGCGAATGACGAAATAGGCGATGAAAGCCGCGACCACATTGACAGTGGATTCCAGCCCGTCGGAAAGCAGCGCGACGGAACCCGTCACGTACCACGCGAGCATTTTCAGCCCCATGACACCGAACGACAGCGGGATACCCCAGAAGGCCAGCCGCTGGACGAATCCATTCTTCTCGGCGGACATCCATCTTCTCCTTTGCAGTTGCAAGCGATTAGCACAAGGCATCGCCAAAACGACGAAACCGCCCGCGACAAGCGCGGACGGTTCAGCAAGTGCTCATTAAGACATCAGTCCATCCGGGTCAATCCATATGCCCCACCCCGGCCACGTATTGCGTCGGAGAATGCCATGCGATACCCCTTGGCAACCGGAACCGGCGCATGTCACAGAAACGCCGGGATGGATGGCTATCGGCCTCCCATGCGCTCCGGTCGAAACGCGGATCAGGACAAGGCGGAATGAAGCTTCTAAAAATTGCCCGCCGGCTCGGTATCGCGACCGGCGCACTCGCGCTCGGCCTCGGGGCCTATCTTGGCATGCTGCAACTGACGGGCAATTTCCACGAGGTCATCGCCGGAAAATTCTACCGCTCCGCCCAATTGTCGCCGGAAAAACTCGCCGCCTATATCGACCGTTACGGGATCAAGACGGTCATCAACCTGCGGGGTGAGAGCCCTCAGAGCGAATGGTACCGCCGCGAGCTGGAGACTATCCATGCCCACAATGCCGGGATCGTCGATTTCCACATGTCGGCCAGGCGCATGCTGACGGTCGAGCAAAGTCGGCAGTTAATAGCCCTGATGCGCAATGCGCCGGGCCCGATCCTCATCCATTGCAGCGCCGGCGCCGACCGTACCGGCCTCGCCTCGGTCATGTACATGCAGCAGATTGCCGGCGTCGATGAAGAGACGGCGGAATGGCAGCTTTCTCCGCTCTATGGCCATCTCAACCTGCCTTTCCTCTCCGTCTACGCCATGGACGATACATGGGAGACCTTCGAGAAGGCAATCGGCCTGGATAGCTGAAGGCGCAGGGAGCGCATCGTCGGATAACGGCTACCCGCCAGATGCCGTGAATGGCGGAGGCCGGAAATCACCGGCCTCCGTATTCGACGCATAAAGCTGCCTCAGGCTGCCTTTTCCTTTGCCCGACGTGCAAGATGGGCGACCACGTTCTCGATCATCCGCATGCCGACGTCACCATCAGACCGCCGCTTGCTTGTCGGAACAACCGATGAGAGCCTCTTCGAATCCTTCAGGAGTGGAAAATGGCATCAACCCACCCAACTCCCATCAGCTTTCTCATGAAGGCGCGATTGATTTATCTCGCGGTATTCCGACCTGCAGACTTCGCAGAGGAAGAAAAAGCCGATTCTGAGTTACAGAATAAGCAGGAGAGCGGCACACCAACGGATCCGCCGATTTTCCAAATCCGACGTGCCCTTGTTGAATCCCTAGCTTGGTGTATCGGTGCAGTCTTCATTGGCTTCATCGCCGGCGAAATCTGCGTAATCTTGCTCCGTCCTCGGACTGGACTATCTGCCGCTTTTATTATCGTGGGGACCACAATTCTACTTTGGGCGACGTTGGCATCAAGAGGATGGAGCATTCAGTCTTTTGGCGGCGTCACACTTAGCGAGCGCCTTAACCAATGGATATTTCGAACACTCTATGCAGTGGGCACAATCGCGGTAGTGTTTGGCACGACGTGGAGCGTGTTGACAACATAGAGATGAGCCAGCTCAAGGCTGGCTATCTACCCCTCAGGCAGCCTTTTCCTTTGCCCGACGTGCAAGATGGGCGACCACGTTCTCAATCATCCGCATGCCGGCGTCACCGCCGAGCGTCATGATCGATTCCGGGTGGAACTGTACGGCGGCGACCGGTTCCTTGGTGTGTTCGATACCCATGATCGTGCCGTCTTCGCTTTCGGCGGTAATCATGAAGTCGCGGTTGAGCGTCGCCGGATCGGCGAAGATCGAGTGGTAGCGACCGACGGTCACTTCCTTGGCTAGCCCGGAGAAAACGATGCCCGGTTCCAGAACCCGGATACGCGACGGCTTGCCGTGCATCGGTACAGCGAGATGGCGAAGCTCGCCGCCATAGGCCTCCGCGAGCGCCTGCAGGCCGAGGCAGACGCCGAAGATCGGCAGGTTGCGGGCCCGCGCCTTCTTGATCGTCGCCTTGCAGTCGAAATCCTTCGGATTGCCCGGCCCGGGCGACAGCACGACGAGGTCCGGGTTCATTCGGTCGAACACCTCTTCCGGCACCGGCGTGCGCACCGTGGAAACGGTCGCCCCCGTCTGGCGGAAATAATTGGCAAGCGTGTGCACGAAGGAATCCTCGTGATCGACGAGCAGGATGTTGACGCCCTGCCCGACCTTGGCGACACCGCGCTTGGTCTTGGCGTCGTTGCCGGCCTTGGCGTCGCGGATCGCCGCGATCATGGCGGATGCCTTGAGTTCGGTCTCGGCCTCTTCCTCGTGCGGATCGCTGTCGTTCAGAAGCGTAGCACCGGCGCGCACTTCGGCAATGCCGTCCTTGATACGCACGGTGCGCAGCGTCAGGCCCGTATTCATGTCACCGTTGAAGCCGACCATGCCGATCGCGCCGCCATACCAGGCACGCGGGCTCTTCTCATGGGCCTCGACGAAACGCATCGCCCATAGCTTCGGCGCACCCGTGACGGTCACCGCCCAGGCATGAGACAGGAAGCCATCGAAAGCGTCCATACCATCGCGCAGACGTCCCTCGATGTGGTCGACCGTGTGGATCAAGCGTGAATACATCTCGATCTGACGGCGGCCGATAACCTTGACCGAACCCGGTTCGCAGACGCGGCTCTTGTCGTTGCGGTCGACGTCCGAGCACATGGTGAGCTCGGACTCGTCCTTCTTGGAATTCAGCAGCTTGAGGATCTGTTCGGAATCCGCGATCGGGTCGTCACCGCGCTTGATCGTGCCCGAAATCGGGCAGGTCTCGATGCGCCGGCCGGAGACGCGCACGAACATTTCAGGCGAAGCGCCGACCAGATATTCCTGGTTTCCGAGGTTGATGAAGAAGGAATAGGGCGAAGGATTGATTTCCTTCAGCCGCTTGGAAATTTCGGAAGGCTTGCTGTCGCAGCGCTCCATAAACTTCTGGCCGGGCACGACTTCGAACAGGTCGCCGCGCCGGAAGCTTTCCTTCGCCTTGACGACGAGTTCGGCATATTCGCCGGGACGATGATCGCCGCGCGGCGGGATCTTGTCGGTATGCAGGAAGGGTTCGGCCGGAATCTCCGCCGATTTTCCATCCGTGGTCACACCACCCTTTTCGAAGTCGTAATGGTCGATCCAGGCCTTGGCCGAATAGTGGTCCACGACGAGGATTTCGTCGGGAAGGAAGAGCACCATGTCGCGCTGGTCCTCCGGACGCTCCAGCGAGAGCTTGATCGCGTCGAACTGGAAGGCGAGATCGTAGCCGAAGGCACCGAACAGGCCGATAGAGGAATCCGCATCCGAATAGAAGAGATCGACGACCGCACGCAGCGCCGTGAACACGGTCGGGATCTTGGAACGCTCTTCCTCGGTGAAGACGCGATCGGGCTCATTGACCACGAGATCGAGCCGCCGGGCGGTGCGCTCGCCGAGCGTCAGGTCCATGACCGTCTTCAGCTTGTCGGCGATGAAACCCAGAAGCACCTCGCCGCGCTCGTTATAGGCCTCGATCCACATCTTGCGGCCGAAGCAGGCAATGCCGAGCGGCGGATCGATGATGGCCGTATCCCAGCGGGTATAGCGGCCGGGATATTCGTAGTTGGAGGAGAAGACCGCGCCGCGACGGCTGTCGAGCCGGTCGATATAGCTGCCGATGGCATCCGCATAGGGTGTTGCCCTCCGCTGCCGGGTTACCTTGATCCCCCCGCGGGTCTCGTAGATTTCCCCACCATCATCCCGAATGATCGTCGCCATGCTTCTGCTTCTCCGCTTTCAAGGCCCGGTTCGAGGCGCCTGAATACAAAAAAGCCGCCTCAGGTTTTCCGGGCGGCTTTGGGTCACTTGTCTTTGGACATGACTGGTCAAGGCCGCGTTAGCGTGCCCACCACCAGTTACCGATGTTCAAAGACTTGATCATGGCGAAACACATACCGTCATGCGGCAATGAGCGCAAGTCCCTCGCGACTGAAAGCCCTGCAAACACTGGAGGAAAGTGACGTGGTGAAACTTCCCGTCCCCTCGGTCGTTAACCCCTGCCCGCAACAACGGAGACGGCTTATTGCGAAACACGACCCTGCTGCTCTGCCTCCTGCTATCGACCACTCCCGGCATAACTCGTGCGGATAACGTTCCGATACCGGAACCGCGCCCCGAACAGTCAACCCAGGCGCCGCCTGTTCCTGAGGAAAAACCCGCGTTTCCCCCGGCGGAGGAAGAGAAAAAGATCCCGGCAGGAAAGCCCTCCGAAGCACCGCCGGAAACCGCGCGCCCGACACCGTCAGAGCCACCGCCACCGCCATCGTCTCAGGCCCCCGCCCCGGTGCCAGCCCCAGCTCCGGCCCCGACGCCTCCGCCGCCCGTGGAGGCGGAAGATCCCGCAGCCTTCGAGGCGTGCACGAAGGAGTTGTCGACCCTTGGCGTTGCGTTCAAGCCTCTCCCCCGCATCGACGACGGCGACGGATGCGGCATCGATCGGCCGATTGCTGTGACCGCCCTCTCACGATCGGTGAAGCTCGAACCTGAAGCGACGCTCCGCTGCGACACCGCTCTTGAACTCGCCCGCATGACGCGCGACATGCTGGAGCCGGCGGCCCGGCTTGCCATGCCGGAGAAGGGGCGTCTCAAGGCTGTGCATCACGCCTCGGCCTATGTCTGCCGCAATCGAAACGGGGCGGACGATGGCAAGATTTCCGAACATGCCCGCGGCAACGCCATCGACATCTCATCGCTCGAATTCGAAAATGGAACCGTGCCGATGAGCATCGCCAGGCCGGAGGCATCCGACCTCCCCGCCGCCTTCCAGCGCAGCCTGAACGCTTTCGCCTGCCTCTATTTCCGTACCGTCCTTTCCCCCGGCAGCGACGCCGCGCATCAGGACCACCTGCATCTCGACATTCTCGAACGCAACGGCGACTTCCGCTATTGCCGGTAGTCGTCACACGAAAGACGGCGCCGAAGCGGCGCCGTCCTGCAGACTCATATTCCAGCTTTCGCTCAGAACTTCTGGGTGAGCGAAATCTTGAAGTAGCGGCCGGCTTCCGAATAGAGTTCGGAAGCATTGGCGATATCCTTGACTTCCAGCGCATCGAAATACGTCTTGTCGAAGACGTTGTAGACGCCAGCCTGTACGCGCAGGCCTTTCACCTGTTCCGGCTCCCACCAGCCCGTGAGGTTCACAACGCCGTAGCCGGCAGGCTTTGTGCTTGCCGTGGAGCTGTCCCGGACCGCAGCAGATGCAACGAGGGTGGCGTCCGCTCCCCAGGTTTCCGTCTCATAGCCTACGCCCAGGATTGCCTTCAGCGGCGCAACCGACCCCAGGATTTCGTCGGTATCGAGATCCTCGCCATAGGCATAGGCAAGCGAGCCATGCACGTTGAAGCCGTTGGCGAACTTCTTCTGGCCGCGCGCCTCGATACCCGAAATGCGGACATTGGCGCGGTTGAAGAATTCGAAGCTGCCGAGCCGATAGCCGGCAAGCGCCACGGTTTCGGTATCGATGAAGTCCTTGTAACGGGTGGTGAAGGCAGTGATCCGGCCGCCGAAATCCTCGTCGCCGAGATTGGCGCCGACTTCGAAACCGTAGCTGCTTTCCGCCTCGAGATCGGGATTGCCGACCTGACGATAGAGCGGCGCGTTATCGTAATTGGAATAGAGCTGCGAGACGTTCGGCGCCTTGAAGCCGGTGGCGAACTGCGCGAACAGTTCGACATCCGGACGCACCTGCCAGCCGGCCCGAAGCTTGGGCGAAAGCGCCCAGTCGGACTGGCCGTCCGGCAGGCCGGCATAACCAGTATTGTTTTCGTAGCCGGCCGTATCCTGCGGGTCATAGTCGTACCAGTCGAAGCGCAGGCCGGGCGTCAGTGAGAAGCCGCTGGAACCGATCTCGATGCGATCTTCCGCATAAAGACCGATCTTCTTCGCATCGGTTTCCGGCATGTCCGCCTGGTTGGTGTGCAGGAAGGCGCAGTTCGCAACATAGGTGACATCGCAGCTATCCTCACCCTTGGCAAACTGGGTCGTCGTCGCGAAACTCAGGTCCGTTCCAACAGTCAGCTTGTGCTGCAAGGCCCCGGTGGCGAAATCGCTGTAGACATAGCCGGCAAAGCCGATGGCCTTTTCCTCATTGGTGCTGATGCGGCTGTATTCGCCGATCGGCGCCGTGTTACGATAGCCGTCGGTCCCGTCCCTCTTCTCGGTCTTCTGCCAGTAGAGCGTGGCGAAGGCCGAATCGATCAGGCTGTCTTCACCGATGGCATCATAGCGATAGTCGAGCGAGACGCGATTACGCGTCAGGTCGGCGATCTCGTCGTAATTGTCCCGGGCATAGGTGCCCCCTTGGCTGGCCTTCAGATCGGTAGTCGAATCGAAGTCATAGTGCTCGGCCGTGATCCCGATCTGGTGACCGCCCTCAAGATCCTGGCGAACCTTGAAGAGCACGTTTTTCTTGTCGTAATCCTCCGGCTCCGCTTCAGTGCGGGTAGAACCGTAACCACCGACATCGCCGCCGGTATCCTGCTCGTGGCCCTTCTTGTAGCTACCCTGCAACAGGACGGAAGTGTCCTGGATCTTATTGGTGATGGCGAAGGAGCCGCCGAAGGATTTGTCGGAGCTGTCATAGGTCGTCTTGGCGATGCCGCCGTAATCCTTGCCTTCGCCGATCAAATCTTCCGGCTCCAGTGTGCGCAGCAGCACCGCGCCACCGAGTGCGCCCGAGCCTGCACGGCTGGAGTCCGAGCCGCGCAGGATGTCGATGCTCGAAAGCGATGAGAAGTCGTAACTGTTGGCGCCGCCGAAGGAGGTGCGCACGGCATCGGAAAGATAGGGGATAGGAATACCGTCAATGGTGGTCAGCACGCGGTCGCCTTCCAGACCGCGAATGTTCACGCTCTGTGAGGATTCGACGAAGCTCACGCCCGGCTCGGTCGTATTGCCGAGATCGTCGAGATCCTCGATCTCCTTCTTGGCGATATCGTCCTTGGTCGTCTGCGTGGCAAGCGGCGTGTCGGCAACGGACCCCTTGGCGACGCGCTTGCCCTTCACGACAATGGTCTGGAGCTGGGTTTCGCCGGCCTCGGCGGGCGCCGTGTTGCTGTCCTGGGCGTAGGCTGAAAATCCGGGAGAGACGGCGACAAGTGCCGAGCAGGCAAGAAGAAGCGGTCTGAAATGCCGAGAGACCATGAAATATATGTCCTTTCACCGGCAAAGCTCCTCCGTCCCCAAAGCGCGGAGCGCGTTGGGCCAAGCCGATCGAGTTGTTGTCAAAACCTGGGCAGACAGCGGTTACCCGCCTTGATATAGCCGGGTATAAAACATGATGTTTAGAGTCAACAAATGAAAGGTGATTATTTTAATCATGATTTCGTGAGCGGTAAAAAACCGTGCAAAAATGCAACACGTTTGCACAAGGAACCCGTTCTCCGGCAGAAGCCGCGTCAGAACAGCCCTTCGATATAGCCCTGCTCGTTGAGGAAGATCCGCTCGGATGACGGCGATTTCGGCAGCCCCGGCATCGTCATGATTTCTCCCGTGATCGCGACGATGAAGCCCGCGCCGGCGGAAAGCCGCACCTCGCGCACATGCACCACATGCCCCTCGGGCGCGCCGCGCAGATTGGGATCGGTCGAGAAGGAATACTGGGTCTTGGCGATGCAGACCGGCAGGTTGCCGTAGCCCTGCTCTTCCCAGGTCGCGAGCTGGTCGCGCACGGCCTTGTCAGCGGTCACCTCCGCCGCGTGGTAGATCTTCGACGCCACCGTCTCGATCTTCTCCAGCAGCGACATGCTGTCGGGATAAAGCGGCCGGAACGCCGACTGGCCGGAATCCGCGAGTTCAGCGACCCGCCTTGCCAGTTCCTCGACACCGGCCGAACCGTCGGCCCAATGACGGCAAACAATCGCATCCGTTCCGAGCCGCGACACATATTCCCTGACCGCCGCAATTTCGGCCTCCGTGTCGGAAATGAAGTGGTTGACGGCCACGACCACCGGCACGCCGAAGCGCCGGACATTGGCAACGTGACGCCCCAGATTGGCGCAGCCGCGGGTCACCGCGTCCACATTCTCGTGGCCGAGGTCTTCCTTGCCTACACCGCCGTTCATCTTCAGCGCCCTGACCGTCGCGACGATAACCGCCGCAGCCGGCTTCAGCCCCGCCTTGCGGCACTTGATGTCGAAGAATTTCTCCGCCCCAAGGTCGGCGCCGAAGCCTGCTTCGGTCACGACGTAATCGGCAAGCTTCAGCGCGGTCTTCGTCGCCACCACCGAATTGCAGCCATGGGCAATATTCGCAAACGGCCCGCCATGCACGAAGGCCGGATTGTTTTCGAGCGTCTGCACGAGGTTCGGCTGCATCGCGTCTTTCAGCAGAACCGCCATAGCGCCGTCCGCCTTGATGTCTCGGGCGAAGACCGGGCTCCTGTCGCGCCGGTAGCCGATGATGATATCGCCGAGCCGCCGCTCCAGATCTTCAAGGTCCACGGCAAGGCAGAGGATCGCCATGACCTCGGAGGCGACGGTGATGTCGAAACCGGTTTCGCGCGGATAGCCGTTCGCAGCACCGCCAAGCGAGCAGACCACCTCCCGGAGCGCCCGGTCGTTCATGTCCATCACCCGCCGCCAGCTCACCCGCCGACTGTCGATGCCCTGCTCGTTGCCCCAGTAGAGATGGTTGTCGATCAGCGAGGCGAGCAGGTTGTGGGCAGACGTGATGGCATGGAAATCACCGGTGAAATGCAGGTTGATGTCTTCCATCGGCACCACCTGCGCATAACCGCCGCCAGCGGCCCCGCCCTTGACGCCGAAGCACGGACCGAGCGACGGCTCGCGCAGGCAGATCAGCGTCTTCCGGCCGATCCGGTTCAGCCCGTCGCCAAGCCCAACCGTCGTGGTGGTCTTGCCTTCGCCTGCCGGCGTCGGGTTGATGGCGGTGACAAGAATGAGCTTGCCATCGGGACGGCCGGAAAGCGAGCGGATGAACTCGGCCGACACTTTCGCCTTGTCGTGGCCATAGGGCATGATCTGCTCCGCGGGAATTCCGAGCTTCTCGCCAATGGCCTGGATCGGCAGCTTGCGCGCCGCGCGTGCGATTTCGATGTCGGATTTGACGTCACCCATGGACTGCTCCCATACCCCGTGGCCTGTTTCCGGCGATTGAAACGTGCAGATAGCCGAACATGGCGCAAATGGAAAAGAAATTGTTCAAACGACACCTTGCAAAAAGGGCTAAACGTCCCTCGGCATTGTCGATGCGGGACAATTGGCCTCTTGTAGTGCAGTATGGCTCCCTTTATGTCTCGCCGCGTGCACCTCACCCGATCCCCTTGCCCGTCAAAGACAATGGAGAACCCGCAAGATGAAGTCCCTGGAACTGCTCGTTGAAAAGATCATCCTTTCCAGCCGATGGATCCTCGTCGTCTTCTATCTCGGCCTTGTCGCAGCGCTTGCCGTCTATGCGGTGTCATTCGGCTACAAGTTCCTCAAGGTCGCCGGCAATGTCTTCGAATATGGCGAAGCGGAAATGATCCTTGCCATGCTCGGCCTGATCGACGCAGCACTCGTCGCCAGCCTGATCGTGATGGTGATGATTTCCGGCTACGAGAACTTCGTCAGCCGTTTCGACGAAACCGACGCGGAGGTCTCCTTCCTCGGCAAGCTCGATGCCGGCAGCCTCAAGATCAAGGTCGCCTCCTCCATTGTCGCCATCTCCTCGATCCACCTGCTGCAGGTCTTCCTCAACGCCAATCAGTTTACCGACGGCAAGATCATGTGGCTGACGTTGATGCATCTGGCCTTCGTCGTATCCGCCGTCATGCTCGGCTTCCTCGAGAAGCTGATGTCCAAGGGCAAATACGAAGAAAAGGGTTTGTAAGCCCGAACCGGCGGCGGCTTCCCTTACGACGGCTTACCCTCCCTGCGCTGCCGTGACGGTCGATACCGCCTCGCCAGCCGGCTCGATCGTGGCGGACGCAGGCGCTGCCTCTGGCGCGGCCGGAGGGGGTGGTGGCAGTCCACGGCGATGACAGCGGACATCGATCCCGTCCTTTTCCGTGCAGAGCAACATTCCCGGCGTCTCGTAGGAGGCCAGCATGTCGGTGAGCAGTCCTATTTTGAGGGCTTCGACCACCGAGAGAACACGCAGGTTCTTCGGGTCTGCGCTGCTGACGAAATCCATGATGCCGAGGTCGACGCCCATCTCGGTGAAGTAGGCGTTGAGCTTAGCCCGTGCCTTCTTCGAAAGCTTCGTGCTCTCCCCTTCATTCCGGAGCCTGCGCTTCACCTCCTTGCGGGAAACTTCCTTCTTCTTGCCGTTCACCATCTTGTACTGGATCTCATAGGTCACCTGAACGCTCCGCTGGATCGTCGTGATCTGATGAACGCCGAGAACAGACCATTGTGAAGCCGAGCGCACGGTGCCGCCGGCCATCATGAACGGGCAGGCCGAAACACAGTAGGCACCCCATGAAAAGGCCTGCCCCTCCGACGCGCCCTTCCTGGCGATACCGGCCTTGCATCTGGGTTCCGCAGTGGGACAGTCCTTGAGCCGTGTCGCTCCCACGGCTGTTTCCAGTCCGGCCTTGCGGATCATCCGGCCCATCTGCAGCGATGCATCGACATCACCGCCTTGCGACAAGAGCACCACTGGCGGCTTCCTGCTGCCCAGTGTCTTCAACATCTTCTTCAGCCGCGCCGGCGTATCGGATGTGATCCGACCCTCCGCTGAAATCCATTCCGTGCAGTTCTCCTGGCAACCGGCGCTACGCACCAGGATGAAGCTCATCGGCGGATCGTCGTCCCTCGGCTTCGCCTTGCTGTCGGCGGCCCATGCGGCAACGCCAGAGGCAAGAAATGCAAGCAGAACGAGGAATATGGGGGAGAGGATTTTGCGAGAAAAAGCAATGCGCACGTGCCGAACGCCCTGGTTGCAGATAGGGCACGCTAGCGCATCGGACCGAAAATCGAAATCGATTTTCGGAAAGCTCGATGTGTCACTTCAAGACGTCAGAGCGTCCTGTGTGCGTCCCAATGGACGCAGGCGCTCTGACAACTGAAAAAGCGGGCGCCACGCGGCATTTCCACACCGCTTGCCGCCAGACCTGTTGTTCTCCGATCAGCCCTCGCCGATGGCGATCAGGCTGGCATTGCCACCGGCCGCGGCCGTATTGACGGAAACCACCTGTTCTAGAGCAAAACGCATCAGATAAGCGGGACCACCAGCCTTGAAACCAGTGCCGGAAAGGCCGGAACCGCCGAAGGGCTGGGTGCCGACGACAGCACCGATCATGTTGCGGTTGATGTAGACATTACCGGTGTCGAGCGCATCGGCCACGGCGCGGATCGTCGCCTCGATACGGCTGTGCACGCCGAGCGTCAGGCCATAGCCGGTCGATGCTACAGACTCGATCACCTTCGGCAGATCCTTGGCCTTCCACCGCACCACATGCAGCACGGGACCGAAGACTTCCTTGGTCAGCGCCTCGGGCTTGTCGAGTTCGATGATCTGCGGCGCAAAGAAGTTGCCCGAGTTCGGCACAGCACCGGAGTAGCGGACCTTCTGCGTCTTGCGCATGTCGTCGACATGGCCCTTCAGCATCGCCGTCTGCTTCTCGTCGATGATCGGGCCGACATCCGTGGTCGTCAACGCCGGATCTCCGAGATTGAGTTCGCGCGCCGCCCCCTCGATCATCTCCAGCATGCCGTCGGCGATATCCTCCTGAAGATAGAGGATGCGAAGCGCCGAGCAGCGCTGGCCGGCTGAGCGGAAGGCCGACATCACCACGTCGTCCGCCACCTGTTCGGCAAGCGCGGTGGCGTCGACGATCATCGCATTGATGCCGCCGGTTTCAGCGATCAGCGGTACGATCGGACCGTTCTTGGCGGCAAGCGTCCGGTTGATCGCCTGCGCCGTTCCGGTCGAGCCGGTGAATGCAAGGCCAGCTAGCTGCGGATGGGCGGAAATGGCCGCGCCGATATCGGGACCACCAGGCAGGAACATCAGCACATCGGCCGGAACGCCGGCCTTGTGGAAGAGCTTCACCGCCTCGAAGGCAATAAGCGGCGTCTGCGGCGCGGGTTTCGCGACGACGGCATTGCCGGCGACGAGCGCTGCCGCGATCTGGCCAAGGAAGATCGCCAGCGGGAAGTTCCATGGCGAAATGCAGGCGAAGACGCCGCGACCGCGCCAGAGCACCCGATTGCTCTCCCCGGTGGGACCGGGCATCGCTTCCGGCTCGGCAAACAGCTTTCGGGCCTGATCGGCATAATAGCGGCAGAAATCGACCGCCTCGCGGATTTCGGCAATACCGTCATCCAGCGTCTTGCCGGCCTCGGCGGCCAGAAGCGCCAGCAGGCGGTCGCGGTTCTGTTCTAGAAGATCGCCCATCTTGTCGAGGCAGGCGGCCCGCGCTTCCGCCGGCTGCCTGGACCACGAGACGAAACCCTTGCGACCCGCGACGAAGGCACGATCGACATCGGCCACGGCTGCGTTGCGAACGCTGCCAACCTTGCGGCTACGATCCGACGGAGAAAGAACGTTGACGACTTCCGTCTGGCCGGTGGCGCCGGGCACGAGCGGAGTGGCATCGACGGACTTGTTTTCCGTGGCAAGCCGCGCCATCAGCGCTTCAAGGCTCTCGCGATGGCCGAACTCGAAGCCGGCGCTGTTGCGGCGCTTGCCGTAGAGTTCCTTCGGCAGCGGGATCTGGCTGTGCCGCGCGCTGACACCCTGATCGAGCCCAAGCCGCTGCGCCGGCCGCTCGAGCAACTTGGCGATCGGCACGTTCTTGTCACCGGCAACCGCCACGAAGGACGAGTTGGCGCCGTTTTCCAAAAGCCGCCGCACCAGATAGGCAAGAAGATCGCGGTAACCGCCGACCGGCGCATAGATACGGCAGGCAATGCGCTCGTTGCTGGACAGGAGGCTGTCATAGAGAGCCTCGCCCATGCCGTGCAGGCGCTGGAACTCGAAGCCGCTTCGGTCGGCGCCCGCAAGTTCGAGGATGGAGGAAACCGTCAGCGCATTGTGGGTGGCGAACTGCGGGAAGATCCGCGCCCGCTTGTCGAGCAGCTTCGAGGCGCAGTTGAGGTAGGAAAGATCGGTCGCCGGCTTGCGCGTCCAGACCGGATAATCATCGAGACCGCGTTCCTGCGCCCGCTTTACCTCGGTATCCCAGTAAGCGCCCTTGACGAGACGCACCATCATTCGCCGGTTATACGTCCGGCAGAGGTCGTCGATATAATCGATCACCTGCGGCGCGCGCTTCTGGTAGGCCTGAATTGCGAGGCCGAAGCCATCCCATCCCGCAAGCGACGGATCGGCAAAGACGGCGGCGATCACATCGAGCGAAAGCTCCAGCCGGTCGGCCTCCTCCGCATCGACAGTGAAATTGAGCTGATGAGCCTTGGCCATCTGCGCAAGCTTCAGGAGATCCGGAACCAGTTCGCGCATCACCCGGTCGTGATGGGTGGCGAGATAGCGCGGATGCAGCGCCGAGAGCTTCACCGAAATGCCCATGCGATCCGGCAACTGCTTGTTCTTGCCGTGCTTGGCCATGAAGGCACCAATCGACTGGATCGAATCCGCATAGGACTTAAAATAGCGCTTGGCATCTTCGGCCGTGCGGGCTCCCTCGCCCAGCATGTCGAAGGAATGGCGATAGCCCTTCTCCTCGCTCTTGGCGGCGCGGCTCAAGGCGTCCTTCATCGTCTCGCCGAGAACGAAATGGTGGCCGAGGAAACGCATCGCCTGCTTGGTGGCGCTGCGGACAGTGGGAAGGCCGAGCCGCTTGACGAGACCGCGGACCACTCCCTCGGGCGTCTCGCCGGGGCGGATGACGCGGGCGGAAAGTCCGAGCGCCCAGGCCGAAGCCGAGACGAACCAGCTGTCGCCATGCGCCTCATGCTCGCTCCAGCCGCCTTCCTTCAGCTTGTCCTCGATCAGTCTGTCCTGCGTCAGCGCATCGGGCACGCGCAACAGCGCCTCGGCAAGCACCATCAAGGCGAGGCCTTCGCGCGTGGAAAGGCCGTATTCCCGCAGGAAATCCTCGACCCCGCCGATCGAACCGGAATTGCCACGGATCGCTTCGATAAAGCGAGTAGCGCGGCGGTCGATCGAGGCATTCTGGCTGTCAGACAGCGAGAGACGTGCGGCAAAAGCCTTTACGAGGCTGTCGTCGTCGCCTGCAAAAGGCGCATTGAATTGCGGAAAATCTGGCGTGGCATTCTTGAGCATCGTCACCTCCGAGTTATCGGCAACCTACAGAGAGATTAATAGCATTTCTCACTGATTTTTGGCATATACTCCGTGAGTGTCCCTAGATAATGCAGAAAAGATAGAGACTAATGAAAGAGCTGGACCGCCTCGACCGCAAGATCCTCCGCACGCTGCAGAAGGAGGGACGACTGACCAACATCGAACTTGCCGAACGCGTCCACCTTTCACCAACCGCCACAGGCGAGCGCGTCAGGCGGCTGACGCGGGACGGCTTCATTACAGGCTACATGGCTGTGCTCTCTCCGCAGAAGCTCGGACGTGGTCTGCTCGTCTTCATCGAGGTCAAGCTGGACCGCACCACGCCCGATATCTTCGATGCCTTCGCCGCCGCCGTCAAACGTTCCGACGACGTGATGGAATGCCATATGGTGGCCGGTGGCTTCGATTATCTGGTGAAGGCGCGCGTGGCCGGCATGGAGGCCTACCGGCAGTTTCTCTCGGAAGTCATCCTGCCACTCCCGGGCGTGCGGGAAACGCACACATATGCTGTCATGGAAGAGGTGAAATCAGGCTCATCCCTACCAATTTGAGTTTACAGCAACGCTCTGATTTTGCCCAAGAAATTAACAGTTCACCAAGGGTGCTCGAAATTTGATCGACAGCACGCGAAAAAACGCTGGCTTTTCGTTGCAACTGATATATTTGTTAACGTTAACATACTTGTGTTTGTCAACTTTCGATAGTCTTCATTATGATCGCGGAACGTCAGTCTCTCCTGAGCGACGAAATTTCGAACAGCCGGACGCGCCCAGATTTCATGCGCGGCATGGTGCGCGTTGCAGGGGAGTTTGGCCTCGATCACGTGACGATCCTGTCGGCCCCCGGGCCGAGCGACGTGCTGTTGGCCCCCTTCGTGCTGGAAAGCACCCTGCCCGCACAGTTTGCCCGCGAGTTCGACAAGAATTTCTTTCTCCGCGCCTGTCCTATCCTGCCGCGTCTCAGACAGTCGATCCTGCCCCAGACATGGCACCTCAGGGATGGTGAGTGTACGAACGGTCGCAGTTTTCCGCCAGCGATGCGCGAACTGATGGAACGTTACGGACTGATGATGGGCATGATATTCCCGGTGACGTCTGTGGACGGCAACCGCTTCCTTTTGCGTTATGACGGCGACCGCCCTCGCCTGCCGCAGGTGGAGCTGAACGAACTCAACATGATCAGCCTGCATGCCTTCGACGTCTTCGACCGCATGCGCCGCGCCGAGCTGGTCAATCCCAACATCCTCTCCGCGCGCGAGCTGGAAGTGTTGCGCTGGACCGCGCAGGGCAAGACTTCCATCGAAATCGGTCAGATTCTTTCCCTTTCGGACCACACCATCAACGCCTATATGACGAATGCCATCAAAAAGCTTGATTGCGTGAACAGGACCCAGTTGGTGGCCAAGGCCATACGTCTAAAGCTCATCAACTAGCTGCTGATTCGTCCCGCTCCAGCTGTGGCCAGCAGGGGGGCCAGCAGGGGGACAGTCCATCGTGCCGCTTCGTTTCGACCAGTTTCAGCAACGGGAATTCCAGGATTGCACCAGCGTTGGGCTGGACGAGCATGAGGTCGTGGACCTCATGCAGGAATTTCACCTGTTCGGCTTCTGGCGCATCGATCTCGATACCGGACTGTTCTACGCGACGCCCGACGTCTTCCGGATTTTCGGCCTGACGGCCACCGACGGAAAAATGAGTCTCGTCGAGTTCAGCTCCCGCATTCATCCCGACGACCTGCCCATGTTGATGGAAAGCTTCGAACGGACCTGTCAGCACAAGCAGAGCTATCACAACATCTATCAGGCGCTCGGCGAAGACGATCACTACAAATATGTGCGCACCGTCGGACGTTTCCGGGAAAAGCCCGGCACCTCGGGCGAAATCATCGGCATCACCTATGAATTCTTCGAGCGCCTGAGAACCGTCGCCTTTTCCGATGGCCTCCAGAACTGACTGGGCAGATAGCTGAAACAAGAAAGGCCGGTCGGCATCCTTTCCGACCGGCCTTCTGTTTTACTTATCTCCTGCCCCGTCAGCGCTCGAGGACGGAGCGCAGTTCCACCATGTTCGAACGAACGCGAAGGATATAGAAACCCATCGTCGAGAGATGGTTGGGCATGATCCAGCCGTCTTCGGCGCCATTGGAGATGATCGCCGGCTGTATGCGGAGGGCGGAATCGAGCTGCTTTTCCATTTCCGTCCAGATGGCCGTCAGGTTCCGTTCGCGGATCACATCCAGGAAATCCGCGCGGGTCGCGCGCAGCAGCGCATACTGGGCATAAAGCTGGCCGTAGGCGAACCAGAAACGGTCGTCGGCGCGCGTGTCGAACCAGCCGGCATGATATTCCTCCGAACGGCGGCGCAGGATATCGGAGGTATTGCCGAGATCGTTCGCCATGCGGTCGAGCACCTGGGTCAGGTTGTCGGCGCGCGCATCGAAGACGGCCTTGCAGGTTTCGAGATCCGAATTGAACTTGCGCCAGCTGTTGACGGCCGAACGGTAATAGGCGGGCGTCGGCGTCTTGAAACCGAAGGGATTGGTGCCGAAGTACCAGGTGCCCTCGTCGAACTGGATATTACCGCGCGCATCCTGCAGGTCGTTGTTGATACCGGAGGTGCCGCGCACACGGCCGAGATTGTCTGCAAGCTCGATCGCGACGCGACGTACAACCTGGTTCACGCCGCGCTGGAACGATGCCTTGTTGTCGAAGAAGGGCGTGTGATCCCAGTCCATGCCGAACAGGCCGAGTTTGTAGAGCAGCGTCGACGAGATCCAGATATTCTGGTTGACGTTGAAGTCCGTCAGGTCGGCGGCAATCGTCACGATCGCCGAGTTCTGGCAGGTATTGGGCTTGTCGGGAACGGCGGCACCGGCGGCAATGGTTCGCTGGTTGAAGTCGTAGCCATTGACCATTTCCGGATTGAAATTGTGCCAGGCCTGGGTCCGCCAGACGAACTGGCCGTAGAACACGAGCGCAATGACGATCAGCAGCAGGATCGGCCCCTTGATCATCCAGTTGCGGCGCTGGTACCAGCCGTGCGCAGCCATGAACGGCCAGAACAGCCCAGCGAACACCAACCCGATGCCGCGGCCTATGGCGGCAAGGATGCGCCGGAAAAACGCGAAGACCGGATCAAGCATTGTCGTCGTCTCCTATGCCGTAAAGGCGTTTGCGGAAGGCAGCTTTGTCCTGCAGATAGGTTTGCGTAAGTCGCGTTACAACGAATTCGCGAAATACGTCGCTATATCCTTCATAAGCTTCATAAAAGCCCTGTTTGTCGAAAATGAACCGCGACACGAAGTCCGAGGGCACCATTTGCGAGATCAGCCGGTTGGTCAACCACTGGTCGGCATGGTCGGGGCGGGCCCGGATCAGCAGGAAACGGTGCTCGGGGCCCACATCGGCGATCTTGATACTGCCGGTCGCAGCAATCTGCCGCAGCATTTCCTGCAGGAACGGATAGGTGCCGTCCCGCGCGATCAGTTCCGCGTTGCGGTGGAGGAAGGTCTGCAGCCACACCGCATCGATGCGGGAGAAATCAAGCGCCGGATCGGCCTGATAGGCGAGCGCCAGAGCCACCATTTCGGCACGATGAGCAAGGAGACCGGACGCATCCACCCAGCTTGCCCGCGGCAGTTCGATCCGCCCGGTCTTCGCCAGAAAATCGAAGATCGTCGCCGGGTCCTTGGCTGAGATATAGCTGACCTGCCACGGACGCGACCGACGAAAACCCGGAGCTGACGGATCGCAGATGACAGTGGTGATCTTGTCATCGACGAAGACATAGACCCCGCCGAAATGATTGGCCCAGAAGGCATCGTGCCGGAAGACCAGCTTGTCGGGTACGAGCATGTTCTGGCGGATATCGCCCGTCAGCTTCGCCAGCTCCACCATGCGGTTCAGCATCGCGTCGTCACGCCAAGCCTCCGGGTCGGTCTGCAGCCGGTCGGCGAGCTGCCGCAACTCGCCCGCCTTGCCGAGCACATCCTCCGCGGAAAGCACCCGGAACTGCACCTCGTTGATCGACAGAAGATCTTCGAGGCTTTCCACCGTGGAGACGGAATCCTCGATCTCGCCGTAGAGCGCATCCTTGATGGTGATCGCGTTGATCGCCCGCGCATTCGCCCGGTAGAATTCGTGCATCAAGCCGGCGGTATTGGAAAAGCTCGTATGGACGACCGGCAGGTTCTCCTGATCCGGCGTCATGATGATGAAACGCCTGTTCACCCTGTCAGGATCGAGATAGTCCTTATCACCAAGCTCCGCCGCGATCTGCGGTGAAAAGCCGGTCATGTCGATATCGAATTCGGCAAGCGCCGTCGGCCTCAGGCCAAAGCCCGAAAGCGCCTTGTTGTAACGCTCGATCAGATGCGGCTCACGAATGGTCAGCAGCCTGCCATAGATGAGTTCGGCTTCGAGAAGACGGTTCACGGCTGCCACTTCCCTTCCCGCTTCATCGTCTCGATCTCGCTGACCGCCCTTTCGCGCAGGCGTTCGCGCCGCACGATATCCGCGACCGCGGCGTCGTCGGACTTGTCGGCATAGCGGAATTCGCTGTCGGCGTAGCGGTTGATCTCTTGGCAGACCATCTCCATCGTCACGGGGCCGCGAAGCTCCGCGATCATCGCTTTCTTCTCGTCGTAGCTGCGATGCATGAAGGCTTCGGGTGCTGCAAACCACTCGTCCGGCAGTTCCACATCCATCACCCGCATCTTGATCGCGTCGGTGATGTTCTTGATCGCACGACCGGTGAAGCGAGGTTCGGCCAGCTTGATCTCGTGAAGATAGGCGCCGATATCGGCCAGCGTCTCGATCCTGCCATGGTTCTTCTCGAATCGCTGCCAGACAGCCACCAGCCCATCCTCTTCCGGACGGTTATGCTTGTCATAGGAAACGGACACCGCCCGCTTGATTTCCTGATTGGCGAAAAGCTGGTGCTCGCCGAGCGGGATCGAATGGTTCTTGCCGATCAGTAGCGCGAAGATGTCGATATAATCGGCCTCGCTCTGCGGCCCGTCGATCAGCCAGCGCGCGCCGGCCCGCTGGCGGAGCGCATCGTCGACATTCTCTGGATAGTTCGAGAACATGCCGAAGCAGCAATTGCCGCGCACCACGGTCGAAGCGCCGGCAAAGCTCTCCATCAACACCGCCGTCACCTCATGCTGGCCGGCCGACGCCCGGTCGTCGGAACGCTTCGCCGCCACCTGATCGACGTCGTCAATGGTGCCGAAACCGATGACGCGGGGATTCGTGACGTTGTCGATGAAGGCCTTGCAGTTCTGGCCCGACTTGCCCTGATAGGAGGAAATCTGGTCGACGCCGAAATTCTCGTAGTGGAAGGTGTAATCAGCCACCTGGCAATAATCGTTCAGAAGCCCTGCCAGCATCTGGATCAGGATGGTCTTGCCGGTGCCCGGCATGCCGTCGCCGATGAAGGTGAAGAGAAAACCGCCCAGCTCCACGAACGGGTTCATCTGCCGGTCGAAGTCATAGGCCATCATCATCTTGGCAAGCTTCATCGCCTGGAACTTGGCGATGTGATTGCCGACGATTTCCTCCGGCTTCTTGAAGGTCATGGAAAGCGGCTTGCGCCGCGCGCCCGGCGCGACATCAAAACCATCCAGCGTGAAATCGTCCTGATCGATGCGAATATGGGTGTTCTCGAAGACCGAGAGGCCCGTGAACCGCGCCTTCCGACCGATCAGCCCGTCGATGGCCGCGCGTGCAAAACCTCTGGCACGTCCGACCAGCGTCGCCTCGTCAGCCGACCCGGCAATCGCGGCGTCGAGCCCGGCGACCATACTTTTCAGCGCATCCTGCGGGGTATCGAACAGGAAATCCGGCTCATGCGCGTCGTTGACAGGCTCACCCTCGCCCTGCAGCGTCGACAGAAGATAGGCGGCGAGAGAAAACGCCGCGACATAGGCCGATGCGGAAAGCAGCGACTTGAACCGGCCAGCATCCTCGCCCTGCAAGGGGGCGGAAAGATTGCGTGCCTGCAACTGCTCAAGATCGGTCTGACGCGCGAACACATCGGCAATCGCCAGTGCCACCTGAATGCCGCGGCGAACGCGATAGAGCACCGCATGCTGCTGCGGTGTCATCAGCGGATCGCTGCCACCGCCGACCGCCTGCACGGTCTTCGACAGTTCGGCCTCCCGCGTGCGACGGACCGATCCCGTCGAAACCGTCGGCACGAAGCGCCTGCCGGTGCCGGCAAGCGGCGTGCCGCTCCCAGCTCCATCTCCCGCATCGATCACCACCGCGCGGGTCACAAGCCCCTGCGCCACCGCCAGATGCTTGCGGATCTCGTCCTCGCGGATGGTCGTCAACCCGGCATTCAGTCCGTTCATGATGCTAGACCTCGCTGACCACGTTGTTGCCGGAAATCACATGGACCTTGTAGTTGCCGAAGATGGCATTGGCCTCGCCCGAGGCATAGAGCGCCTGATAGGCGTCGTGCGGCACCAGCGCATGCTTTTCATAAGCCGAAACGCCCATGCGCGCCGCTTCGAGATCGCCCGTCTCGATGTGGAATTCCTGCGTGGCCGGCGTCGAGGAGAAGAAACCGCGCTGCGCCGGGCGCTCCGCCTTGGAAAACACTTCCTGCATCGTCCATGTCAGGAGCCAGGCGTTTTCGGGCTTGCGCACCCGTGACAGGATTTCGTTGATGCGGGCATTATTCTCCGTGATCCCCGCCGAATAGAAGGGGCCGAGCACGATACGCCGGAGAAGCTTCGGATGCAGCGTCGGGAAATCCTTGTCCATGTTGGTGGCGATCGTCGCCGGCGTCAGCGAATAGGCGCCGTTCTTGCCGGCGAAATCGTCGAACTGCGCGGCAAGTTCCGGGTTCAGCAGCCCCCCCACTGGAAGCGGAATATCGACGTAGGAACTAAGCTTGCCGTCCTCTCCCACCAGTAGTTTCGCGACATTGGCGGAACTGTCCTCAATGCCGGCGATATAGATCATCGGCAGCGTGTTGGTGCCGTCGAACACGGCCCAGTTCACCACGTAATAAGGCCTGCGGCTCGCCTCATTGACCGTCACGCGAACGGTTTCCGGCAGCACATAAGGCGAGAAGATCGCTCCCCGGCCGATCTGCTCCAGATAAAGCCGTTCCGCCATCCGCGATTGCAGCGCCTCGGGAAAAGCCTTCTGCCGCAGGATGAAATCGACCATCTCGGTCCGTAGCGCCGCCGCCTCGGGGATTTCGGCAAGCCGCTTCTCCGCGCTCGTCCGGTCGTTTTCCAGCTCCAGCACGTTCTGGAAGACTGGAAAGCCGCTTTCCGCCTTTGAAATGCGGAACTGCTCGGTAAAGCCGATACGGTTTTCCCAGCAGGCGAAGGAATTCTTCAGACGCTCGACATAAGGCAGGAGCAGCGCGCCGGCCACCCCGCTGCCCGGCAGCACCAGATCAGGATTGCGTAGGTAGATCTCAAGCCCGCCGAGTGCGGCCCGGATCGACTGGAAATACTGGGCGACCGGCCCGTCGACCGCATTCAGCATGGCACCCGCCCTGTTGTTCTTTTCAGCTCAAGGCCAGCGGAGGGTATTTCCGACACGCTTGCGTCTCCAATGCGCCAGACATCAAAACTCGGCATTACGCCCGGCCGATCAGGACTTCACATAGTTCGCCGCGTTGTGCTTTTCGAGCACGGCCTGGAAGCGGCGGGCAAAAGCCTCATCGGCCAGCTTCTTGCGGCGCTGGATGTCCTGCGTCGAAAGCATGTTCTTCTCGTGCAGTTCGAGAAGATCGCCGATATGGCGCTGGGCGGCGGAGCCGATGCCGGCCATGGTCTCTTCCGCGGCGGTGTCGACCTGGCTGCCGAGCGTGTTGATCTTGTGGGCCACATCCTGCTGGGCGGCGGTCTTCAACGAATCTTCCAGCGCCTTGTAGAGCACGATGCGCTGTTCGGTATCGATCGTCAGCTTGTTGATCAGCGTGTTCTGTGCGGCGATCTGGTTGTTGAGCGAATCGACGAAGGTCTGGAACATCGAGGTGTAGCGCTCGAGCGTCTGGCTTTCCGCCAACAGCTCCTGTTCCTTGGCCTGCATCTGGTTGTATTCGGTGGCAAGCTTCGAACGCGCGCCTTCCAGCTCGGTGCGGGCCGACTGGTCCGTCGAGGCGGCAATCTTGTTCTCGATGTCGAGCAGCATCGGGTTGAGCTCCTCGATCCGCTTCTGAGTCGCTTCAAGGCTGGCTATCGTGCCCTTGCGGCGCTCGATCACCTGGATCAGGCTGGCCTCGGAACTCTTGTAGCGCTGGTCGAGCACGCCGCGCTGATCCTTCAGGATACCGACAATGCTGTCGGACTTGGAAAGCAGTTCCTGCAGGTTTCCGGCGAGCGACATGTTGCGAACGCGTTCGGTGCGCATGCGCTGCGCGCTCTGCTTGGAAAAGATGCCGATGAACTTCTCGTAGCCGGTATAGCTCTTCATGCTCTCGAATTCGGAGCCGAAGACATTGGTCGCATCCTCCAGCCCGATGATCAGGTCGGCGATATTCGCCTCCATCACCTTCTGCTGGTTGATGACATCCTGGATACGGGCGTTCTCGATGTCGAAATTGACGTCGCCGAGCTTGGTTTCAGCCTTGGCGAACTGGTCGAGAACGACGCTGGACTGCTCCAGCTTGCCTTTCATGTCGTTGACGATACCGCGGGTCTTTTCGATTTCGCTGTCGAAGGACTGTAGCGAGGCCATGCTGGTTCATCTCCCGAAATGAATAAATGAGCGGAAAAACTGCCGCTTTCTATTTGGCGAACTTATCTTATTTCTTTCATTTGAAAACCCGATAACGGCAAAAGCCGGGCAGTTGCCGCCCGGCTTTCCATTAAAAAACAAGGCCCGGAGGATCAGAGGCCGAGAGCGGTGATTTCCGCGTCAAGCCGCTCACGTGCTTTCTTCGGCAGCTTTCCGGTCTTGATCGCATCCAGATTGGCCGGCGCACCCTCACCGACCACGACCAGCGCCACCATGCCCATTCCGACATGCGGCGTGCACTTCACGACATAGGCGCCTTCCTTGTCGACCGTAACCTTGAAGGCCTCGTTCATCTTGCCCTTGGCGAGTTCGACGCCTTCCGGAACCATGTCCTTCATATAGGCGGCGTCATGCCCCTTGTCGGTAGGGACGAAGGTGATGGTGTCACCGACGGCAGCCTTCACGGTCGCCGGCTCGAACACCATGGCATCGCCGTTGGAGCCCTTGTTCAGCATCTTCACTTCTATATCGGCGGCAAGGGCCGGAAAGGCAAAGAGACCGGCAACCGCCGCGGCGCCGACGAAACGAATGATCCTGTTCTGCATGTGTCACTCCTGAGCAAAAACCGCACCCTGCGGGTTATCCGGATGCGTTTCTAACGGAGTGAACAGCGGCCATCCTTGACTAGAATCAAATGCGGCAAGCCGACGCATCCGACCGGCACAGCCGGCCGGATGCGTCTTTCGTCAATTTCAGTTTCCGCCAGCCGCCGGGTTCTTGAGATAGGCGATCACGTTGGCAATATCATCCGGCTTCTTCAAGCCGGCAAAGGCCATCTTGGTGCCGGGAACAAGATCCTTCGGCTTCGGCAGATAGGCCGCGAGCTCCTCCTCGCTCCACACCTTGCCCTGGCCGAACGTGGTCATGGCCGGAGAATATTTGTAGTCGGCGACGCTCGCCACCGGACGACCGATGATCCCCATCAGCGTTGGGCCAACCTTGTTCTTCGCCTCGGTCGCCGTATGGCAGGCGGCGCATTGCTTGAAGACCTTTGCGCCGGCAACCGGATCGCCATCGGCAAGGGCCAGCCCCGCGGGAAGAACCATGGCCGCAGCCATGATCAGACAGTGAAGTTTCATAGTGTCTCCTCTCTCGAAAAACCGGCGCCCGGCACCGGCGGCGCAAGCCAGGAGGGAGCCTATCCCCTTCCGGGAACATTGGCCACAGGACGCTTTGATGCAGCCCTCCCGGCCGTTGAAAACTCCCCCGGCAAAGGATCGTTCCGGCTTACGGGCAAGAGTTTTCGACGGCCTGTCGTAAAAAAATCGCTGCGTCGCAAACAGGGTGTGCGATCCGCCGCAAATGCACCGGGCGCGCTTGCTTTTGTGGGGTATTGAATGTTGACTTGGGAACATTAAAAAACACTGGGAGTCAAAAATGACGAAATTCCATTCCTATCGGCTGACGCTTGCGGCAGCTGCATCCGTTTTTGCCATGGGCCTTGCACCGGCCATGGCGGCAGAAGCCGAAAGCTGTAAGGCCGTGCGTTTCTCCGACGTCGGCTGGACCGACATCACCGCAACGACGGCAACGGCTTCCGTTGTGCTGAAGGCTCTCGGTTACGAACCGACCACCACGGTCCTTTCCGTTCCCGTCACCTATCAGTCCCTGAAGAACAAGGACATCGACATGTTCCTCGGCAACTGGATGCCGACCCAGGAGAACGACGTTCGCCCCTTCCTCGACGACAAGTCGGTCGAATCCTTCGGCCCCAACCTCGAGGGAGCGAAGTACACGCTCGCCACCAACGCCAAGGGCGCTGAACTCGGCATCAAGGACTTCAAGGACATCGCCGCCCACAAGGACGAGCTGGAAGGCAAGATCTACGGCATCGAGCCGGGCAATGACGGCAACCGCCTGATCCTCGACATGATCGAGAAGGACACCTTCGGCCTCAAGGGCTTCGAAGTCGTCGAATCCTCCGAACAGGGCATGCTAGCCCAGGTCGCCCGCGCTGAGAAGGATGGCACCCCGGTCATCTTCCTCGGCTGGGAACCGCACCCGATGAACGCCAATTACAAGATGAGCTACCTCACCGGCGGCGACGACATCTTCGGGCCCAACTTCGGCGGCGCCACCGTCTTCACCAACATTCGCGCCGGCTACACGACCGAATGTGCGAACGTCGGCAAGTTCATCACCAACCTGAAGTTCTCGCTTCCCATGGAAAACGAAATCATGGGCAAGATCCTGAACGACGGCAAGGATCCGGAAGTGGCAGCAACCGAATGGCTGAAGGCTAACGGCTCGGCCGTCGAGCCGTGGCTTGCCGGCGTGACGACCTTCGATGGCGGCGATGCAGCCGCCGCGGTCAAGAGCGCCCTCGGCCTCTGATATCCGAATGCACCGTGGTGGCGTATACTGGTCGCCACGGTGCGTTTTGACAGTCGAATTTCCCGAAACTTGAGACGGATGGCAACGACGTGATCTCGTTACCCGATTGGCTCGCCGATTCCAGCGGCAAACTGAACATCGGCCCCTGGGCCAAAACCGGCGTCGACTGGCTGACGAACAATGGCGAGTGGTTTTTCGACCTGCTCTCCTATTCGCTGGACCGTGTCATCAAAGCGCTTCTCTACGTGCTGCAGGCGCCGCCGCCAATTGCCGTCATCATCGCAATTGCCGCCCTTGCCTATTGGCTGCGCCGGTCCATCGCGATTACCCTCTTCACCTTCGTCGGCCTGCTGCTCATCATGAACCAGGGCTATTTCAAGGAAACCATGGAGACGCTGGCGCTGGTTCTCGCGGCGACGGCTGTCAGCATGCTGCTTGGAATACCGCTCGGCATCGCCGCCGCCCGCCGCGCATGGGTCTATGCCGGCATGCGCCCGGTCCTCGACCTGATGCAGACCATCCCGACCTTCGTTTACCTGATCCCGGCGCTGATCCTCTTCGGCCTCGGCATGGTTCCGGGCCTGATCGCCACGGTCATCTTCGCCATCCCCGCCCCGATCCGCCTGACGCGGCTGGGGATCATCTCGACGCCGCCGGCGCTCGTCGAAGCCGCGATCGCCTTTGGCGCCACTCCGACGCAGGTGCTGCGCAAGGTCGAACTGCCCTTCGCCATGCCGCAGATCATGGCCGGTCTGACCCAGACCATCATGCTGTCCCTGTCGATGGTGGTTATCGCCGCCCTCGTCGGCGCAAGCGGTCTCGGCGTACCGGTCGTTCGCGCGCTCAACACCGTGAACATCGCCAAGGGCTTCGAAGCCGGCCTCTGTATCGTCATCCTCGCGATCATCCTCGATCGCATGTTCCGCAGCTCCGAATCGGGAGACGACGCATGACCGACGCCGTCATTTTTGGAAACGTCGATATCGTCTTCGGCGACAATCCCGAGAAGGCGCTTGCCCTCGTCGACCAGGGCAAGACCCGTGATGAGATCGGCGCAGAGACCGGCCTCGTGCTCGGCGTCGCCGGTGCGTCGCTCGCGGTCAAGGAAGGCGAAATTCTCGTGCTGATGGGCCTTTCCGGCTCCGGCAAGTCGACGCTGCTGCGCGCTGTCAACGGCTTGGCACCTGTGGTGCGCGGCAATGTCAGCGTCAGAACTACCAACGGCAACGTCGATCCCTATCGCGCCAGCCCGAAGGCCCTGCGCGACCTGCGCATGCACACGGTCTCCATGGTGTTCCAGCAGTTCGGTCTGCTGCCATGGCGCACGGTTGCGGAAAACGTCGGCTTCGGCCTCGAGCTTGCCGGCGTGCCGGAAGCCGAGCGAGCCAAGACGGTGGCCGAGCAGCTCGCGCTGGTGAACCTCGCCAAATGGGCGGACCGCAAGGTCAACGAACTCTCGGGCGGCATGCAGCAGCGCGTCGGCCTCGCCCGCGCCTTTGCGACCGGCGCCCCCATCCTCCTGATGGACGAGCCTTTCTCCGCGCTCGACCCGCTGATTCGTACGCGCCTGCAGGACGAGCTTCTGGAGTTTCAGTCGCGGCTCAAGAAGACGATCCTGTTCGTCAGCCACGATCTTGACGAAGCTTTCCGCATCGGAAACCGCATCGCCATCATGGAAGGCGGTCGCATTATCCAGTGCGGAACTCCGCAGGAAATCGTACAGAATCCGGCCGACCAATACGTCACGGATTTCGTCCAGAACATGAACCCGATCAATATGTTGACGGCCAAGGACATCATGGCCGCGGGTCTCGATGCCCCCACGAATCAGGGCACGGTCGCCGGCACGGCGAAGCCGGAAACGCCATTGATCGAGATCCTCGATGCGCTTTCCCGCCATCCGGGAACGATCGGCGTTGTTGACAATGGAGCCGTCATCGGCACCATCTCCTCCCAGGATGTTGTCAACGGTCTGACTCGGCACCGCCGAAGGGGCTGACCGGGGTCAAGGGGCGCAACGCGCCCGGGGGAACGGGAGTGCATGTCGGACAAACCATCAGTCATTCGCGAAACGGATGACGAGGCGCGCGGTCTCGCGCGCCGGCTTCTGCGTTCGGCGCGCTATGTTGCGCTTTCCGTTATCGATCCGGACAACGGCTTCCCCTCAGTGAGCCGGGTTCTGCTCGGAACGGACACGGACGGCTCTGCCATCATCCTCGTTTCCGGGCTTTCCGCTCACACGAAGGCTCTCCTCGCCGACAACAGGGTTTCCCTTCTGGCGGGAGAACCGGGCAAGGGCGACCCGCTCGCCTATCCGCGGGTGACCGTTCAATGCCTTGCGGAAGCCGTTGAACACGGAAGCGCCGAGCATGGTCGCCTGCGCGCCCGCTTCATCGCGCGCCATCCGAAGGCGAAGCTCTATATCGACTTTCCCGATTTTCGTTTTTTCCGACTCGTACCGCAGACCGCAAGCCTTAATGGCGGCTTCGGCAAGGCCTACATTCTGCCCGGGGAAGACTTCCTGATTCCCCCGGAAAAGGCCGGCGATTTTTCCGGTCATGAGGACGCGATACTACAAGAATTAATGGTTAAGTTTCCGGAGGCCGCCGAAGTTATCGCAACCACCCGATGCGGGCAGGAATCCGGAAAATGGGCTTTTTGTGGCGTGGATAGGGCAGGAATCGACCTGATTTGCGGCGATTTACTGGTTAGATACGAATTTGGGTATCTAATGGCCATGAGGACTGAATTGAATTCAGTCATATCTAATACAGCATACCCGGTACCTTAAATTTAGGCATATACAATTAGCCGCTTCTTGTTAGAGTTTGATCATAGCTAATTTGAAGGATTGCAAACGGTCGCCTCTTCCCAAGGGGGGCTCCGACAAAGGAAAGTTGAAGTCATGAAAACCAAAGCTTTGTCCGAACAGTCGATTGCTGCAGCCGGTCTTCTCTCTGCGATGGCCAACCCCAAGAGACTAATGATTCTCTGCTCCCTCGTTGAGGGCGAAGTTCCGGTCGGCGTTCTCGCAACGCAGGTGGGCCTGAGCCAATCGGCTCTCTCCCAGCACCTCTCCAAACTCCGCGCCCAGAAGTTGGTGAAGACCCGCCGCGACGCGCAGACGATCTACTATTCCAGCACCTCCGAGTCGGTCATCAAGATCCTCGAAACGCTGGAAGACATCTATTGCCAGACCAGCGCCAGCAAAACTGCTGCCTGATGACAGCGCTGCCACGCTGGCAGCAATAATCCGCAGGTCAGCTGTCTCGGCCCGACCGGCAATATATGGCAATCGACATTGCCAAACCGGATCATTCCCGACCGGCGGATCTTCGATCCGCCGGTTTCGTTTTTATAAGTCTGGCCTGCCCCCCAGATATCGCAAAGAACCTTGCGAAGGGAGGCGGGCGGACCGATCAGCTTCCGAGCGTTTCCTTGTCGTTACGGCTGAGCACGATCAGCGCCGGACGCGCCGGCAGACCGTCCTTGAAGTCCGGCCAGTTGGTGCCGGCATCGGCAATGGAGGTCGCATCCTCGTCATCGTCGAAACGCAGTTCTCCGGGATGCTGGATCGAGACGAAGACCGTCCTGCCATCCGGCGTAAATGTCGGTGAGCAGCATTCGGAACCGACCGGCGCCACGTAGAAGAGCTTCGGAAGCGCCCGTCCCTCGCCCTCGGTGTCCATCACGAACAGTGCATCGGCAATGCCGACCGGCGGCGGACCGTCGGTGGCAACCCATAGGCGACCTGCCGGATCGACCGACAAGTTGTCCGGATCGGTGAACCAGCCGTTTTCGGAGGTCGCCGGATGAAACATCGCCCCTTCGTCGGCCACAGCCGGATTGCCGCAAAGCACGAACACATCCCAGCGGAAGCTTTCTGCCGCGAAGTCCGGCTTGTCGGAACTGCCGGGCGGCACGAGTTCCAGAAGGTGACCATGCGGGTTGGGGCCGCGCGGGTTGGCCGGGTTGACCTGCTCGCGCTCCTCACCCTCGCCGGCGGCGAGGCGGTCCTCGTTCTCCGTCATAGCGACGTAGAGCTTGCCCGTCTTCGGATGCACGACGAAACCTTCCGGCGCGTCCATCGGCGTGGCACCGAGAAGGTCGGCGGCACTGCGGGTGTTGAGCACGACATCCGCCTGGCTCTTGAACCCCGCCTCGGCCGTCAGCGCTCCCTCGCCGGCAACAAGCGGCAGCCATTGCATCGTGCCGTCGCTGGAAAACTTGGCGACCGAAAGCGTGCCGTTGTCGAGCAGGTCCCGGTTGGCGGCGCGGTCGTTCGGGTTCCACGGATCGCGGCTGACGAAGCGGTAGAGATATTCGAAGTCGTCGTCGTCGCCCATGAACACCACGACGCGGCCATCCGGAGCCACCGCACACTGCGCACCCTCATGGGTGAAGCGGCCAAGCGCCGTACGCTTGACCGGCCTTGCCGTCGGATCGAGCGGGTCGATCTCCACTACCCAGTCGAAGCGCATCCATTCGTTCGGCTCTTCCTCGAACCTGAAGCGCGGTTCGATGCGACCGACGCCGTAGATGTCGTTGTCTTCCTCGTCCCAGCCCTGACGCTCCACGAGTTCCTGGTTCGCCAGCGTCTTGAAGTCGCCCGCAAACACGTCCATCGAGCCTTCCTCGCCGGAAAGCATGGTGCCCCAGGGCGTGATGCCGCCATTACAGTTCGAAATCGTGCCGAACACGGTTTTGCCGGCCGGGTCGGCCTTGGTCTTCAGACGGTCGTCGCCGGCGGCGGGACCGGAAATCGCCATCTCGGTGCCCATGTGGATGCGGCGACTGAGCTTGCCGTCCAGTACGACCTCCCACTTGCCGCCGGCCTTGCGCACCTCGAAGATCGAAAGACCGACCGACGCCATGATCGCGCGGATCTGGTCATCCGTGAGCTTCTCGCGATAGTCCTCGTCCGTCAGGCCGGGGAACATCAGGAAGGGCGTCGCATATTCATGGCTGACGATCATCAGGCCATGATCGGAGCTGTCCGAGCCGAAGGGCAGCGGCATGTAATAGGTGAAGTCGTTGTTGTAGCCGAACTGGCGCTCGGCCGCCTTGCCGTCGAGCTTGGCCACGTCGAACGCAGGGCTGTCGGCAAACAGGGCATCCCCCCAGCGCACCAGGATCTGGCGGCCATAGCCTTCCGGCCAGTGGTCCTCGCGATCGCGCACACGCTTGAGTTCGTTGAACCTGAGTGTGGAAACCTCTGCAGCCCTGGCTTCGCCGCCGATGAACGGCATGGCGACGGAGCTGCCGGCAATCGCCAGAAGGCCCTTCAGTACGCTGCGGCGCTCGATGCCGGCGGCAAGCACCTCTCCATAGGTTTGTGCAAATGCGCGGCGCGGATTGGGGCGCGCCCGGGTTTTCTGGCGGTCGGACATCTCAACTCCCGATGAATGAATGGATTTAATGAAACGGATGCAAGCAATCGCGTGCCGGCTGCGCCGGCGGCCGGCAGCTTATGCAAGCCGCAAGAAGCCTTGATGACGGAGAAAAACGCGCGACGGGCTTGCTCCCTATTAGGAAGAGCATCTTATCCGATGCACAATAGGGCAGCGCTCACAGGGCATTGAAAGGAAAGAGAATGGCGGTTCCGACCAGCAAGGGCGAACTCCTTCAGGCGATCGAGCGGGAATACGACAAGCTGAAGCGCGAACTCGGCCAGATGCCGTTTGCCCGCTGGCGGGAAAGAACGATGGAAGGCCATGCGAGCGGCACCTCTATGAGCGTTCACGATCTCGTCGCCTATCTGGTCGGCTGGAACGAACTCGTTCTCAAATGGCATGCGCGCAAGATGGCCGGCGAGCCGGTGGACTTTCCCGAAACGGGCTACAAATGGAACGAACTCGGACGCCTGGCGCAGAAATTCTACCGGGATTACGAAGCGCTGGATGATGAGGAATTGCTGGAGAGACTGGACACGGCAAAGGCTCGAATCATCGGCCTGATCGAACAGGCTGACGACGAAACGCTCTATGGCAGGCCATGGTACGAAAAGTGGACCGAAGGGCGGATGATCCAGTTCAATACCTCGTCGCCCTATGCCAATGCCTGCGGCCGACTGCGCAGATGGCGCAAGAACGATTGCACGGCATCCGCAGCGACGTGATGCGTACCGCGAACAGTCTGCTCGACCTTTTTCCGTCTGCGTGTTTCCGCTAGGGCGCCATGCGTCCATTCTGAAGCACAAAGGACGCTCCAAGGTCTTGAATCTGCGCATCGTAGCTTTCCGAAAAGCGATTCCGATTCCAGGGCCGATGCGCTAGGCTCCAACAAAACAAGAAAAGCCCCAGGGGAGTCTCGAAGGTTGGCCTTCGTAACATTCAAGGAGAAACGGAAATGAAACTGAGACTGCTGGCGGGTTCCGCCATCGTTGCATTCATGGCAACCGCGCCTCTGGCGCACGCCGAAATCGTCATCGGCCTGATTGCCCCGCTGACCGGACCGGTCGCCGCCTATGGCGAGCAGGTCAAGAACGGTGCCCAGGTTGCCGTCGATGAAATCAACAAGAAGGGCGGCATTCTCGGCGAAACCGTCGTTCTCAAGCTGGCCGACGATGGCGGCGAGCCCAAGCAGGGCGTTTCCGCCGCCAACCAGCTCGTCGGCGAAGGCATCCGCTTCGTCGTCGGTCCGGTCACCTCCGGCGTTGCAATTCCGGCTTCGGACGTTTTTGCTGAAAACGGCGTACTGATGGTCACCCCGACCGCAACCGCACCCGACCTGACCAATCGCGGCCTGACCAACGTTCTGCGCACTTGCGGCCGTGACGACCAGCAGGCCGACGTGGCGGCGAAATACGTTCTTGCCAACTTCAAGGACAAGAAGGTCGCCATCATCAACGACAAGGGTCAGTACGGCAAAGGTCTCGCCGACGCCTTCAAGGCAACGCTCAACGCCGGCGGCGTGACGGAAGTCTTCAACGACGCACTGACGGCCGGCGACAAGGACTTCAGCGCGCTGACGACCCGCCTCAAGGCTGAAAGCGCCGAAGTCGTCTACTTCGGCGGTTATCATCCCGAAGGCGGTCTCCTGGCCCGCCAGCTCGCCGACCTCGGCATCAAGGCCCTGATCATTGGCGGCGACGGCCTGTCGAACAGCGAATACGCCTCCATCGGCGGCGACGCTGCGAACGGCACGATCTTCACCAACGCCTCCGACGCGCTGAAGAACCCCGACTCCAAGGCCGCAGCCGACGCGCTCGCCGCGCGCAATATCCCGGCAGAAGCCTTCACGCTCAATGCCTATGCTGCCGTCGAAGTGCTGAAGGCCGGCATCGAGAAGGCCGGCAGCGCCGAGGATGCGGAAGCAGTCACCACCGCGCTGAAGTCGGGCGAAGCAATCCCGACCGCCATCGGCAAGGTCACCTACGGAGAAGCCGGCGACCTCACCTCGCAGGCCTTCTCCCTGTTCAAGTGGGATGCCGGCAAGATCGTCGCCGTGGAATAAGCCACGCATCGTTTAGACGAATAACGGAAACGGCCGGCAGCGGCCGTTTTCTCGTTGAAGGAACGCACTGCAACGTCAGCCTGACACCGTTGCGCCCATCAGGCCCAAGCCATCAGACCTTGCCCATCTGCGCCTTCAGATAAGTTGCGGCAGTGGCGTAGCCTCCCATGGCGCCATCGACGAAATGCATGTGATTGCGCCGCACCGCCGAGGGAACGATGCAGGTCATCAGTGCCTCATCCTGTTCATGCAGACCGAAATAACAGATGCCCCGAGCCTGGGCTTCACCCAGCTTCTGCCGAATCTGCGCAAGCCGCACCACATCGACATCCACCGTCATTTTCAGACCGTCCTCGAACTTGCGGAAATCGGTGTTGCGGGCAACTCCCTGCCGGTATCCGTTGGCGCTGAACCGCCCGAGCGACGCATTGAAGCTGGCGAGAACACGCACCAGAACCACCTGGGCCGAAATCCCGAGCGTGTGTTTCACCCGCGCCCAGCCGAAGCCATATGGTGACCGGGCCTTGGCCTCGAGCCTGATCCCCTCCTCCGTAAAGCCCACCTCCGGACCGGCAGCCGGCACTGGATGGCCGCCGCGACCATCCTCGTTCGAGAGATCCACGAGATCGATGACCAACCGGCGGAATGCTTCCATATCACCTTCCGGCTTAGGCAGGACGATGATCGAGACGATGCGCCCGTAGCTCGCGGCTATCGGGTTCCAGCGGCAGGACAGGCCGGACAGATCGGGGCGAGCCCCCTTAGGCGCGGATGCGATGCCGTATTCACCCAGCTTCATACGCGCCTCCGCCCAGCTGCTACCGCCGCCGGAAAACATCGCATAGGAAATATCATTGCTGGCATTGAAACGCGCCACACGCACGTCGAGCCCGTGATGCCGGATATCCTCGACCGGCACGATGGAGGCGCGCATGGCGAGATCCATGTCGTCACGCACCCAGCTCAACACCCGCGCCAGCGTTTCCCTGGCAATCTCGATGGAAGCGGGAGGCACTGCAACGACAGCTCCGTCGCCGCCGAAGACGAAGGGCAGATCGTATTTTTCGAGCGCGTTCAAAAGTGCGGAGATCACGCCTGCGCCGGCCATGTTGACCGCCTTGTAGCGGCCACCGTCTATCGCCCCCGTAGAGTTGATGACATCCGCGACAGCCAAGGCCCAGCCATCCGGCAAGGGCTCGTATTTCAGGGTGTCGGCGACATCCCCGAATTCATGCAGAACCGGCAGGCGTTGAAGGAATTCGTCAGCTGCGTTGGCCATGGGATAAATATCGTCTTCTCCTGGCAAAAATCCAGTGCTGGCCGCGCCCATAAATATCCCCGCGCCGCGACGTCATAGCATCGGGAAAGCGCTATCGGCACCCCGTAAAAGAACGGCCCGGAGGCGGGATTTCCCCTCGCCTCCGAGCCGGTCATCATCGACGGATCGCTATCCGCCACCCATCCTCAAGCCTTGAAGAAGGCCAGCAGGTCGGCATTGATGATATCGGCATGGGTCGTTGCCATGCCGTGCGGCAGGCCTTCATAAACCTTCAGCGTCGGCTTCTTCAAAAGCTTGGCCGCAAGCAGCGCGGAGTCGGCGATCGGCACGATCTGATCGTCGTCGCCATGCATGACCAGCACCGGAACTTCGATCGTCTTCAGGTCTTCGGTGAAGTCCGTTTCCGAGAAGGCCTTGATGCAATCGTAATGGGCCTTTGCGCCGCCCATCATGCCCTGCCTCCACCAGTTATCGATGGAGCCCTGGGAGACCTTCGCGCCCGGCCGGTTGAACCCGTAGAACGGACCCTCCGGGATATCCCGGAAGAACTGAGCCCGGTTGGCGACGAGCGCCGCGCGGAACCCGTCGAAGACTTCGAGCGGCAGGCCGCCCGGATTCTTGTCCGACTTGACCATCACAGGGGGAACCGCGCCGATCAGGACGGCCTTGGCGACGCGGCCGTTGCCACCGTGGCGCGCGACATAGCGAGCCACTTCGCCGCCGCCGGTCGAATGGCCGACATGGATCGCGTTCTTCAGGTCCAGATGAGCGGCAAGTTCGGCCACATCGGCGGCGTAGGTGTCCATTTCATTGCCGGTGTCCGTCTGGGTGGAACGGCCATGGCCACGGCGATCATGGGCGATGACCCGGTAGCCCTGCTGCAGGAAGAACAGCATCTGGGCATCCCAGTCGTCGGATGAAAGCGGCCAGCCGTGATGGAAAACGACCGGTTGCGCGTCCTTGCTACCCCAGTCCTTGTAGAAGATCTGCGTGCCGTCCTTGGTGGTGATGGTGCTGCTGCTCATGATGTTCGTCTCCTTCTGGTTGGAATGCGTGGCTGCGGATGCCTTGGCAAGGTCGAGGAAAGGCGGGATCGCCGTCGAGGCGGCAAGACCCATCCCCGCGATCAAAACACGCCTGCGTGTCGTTTTGTTAATCTGGTCAGTCATCTGCCGTCTCCGTTTTTACGTTCGCGATATTTGTTATCGCGATATCTATATGCATAACTGCACGTGAAATCCTTGTCCATAGGAAAAGTTATCGCGATATCATTTTTCGTGGTAAAAGAACTCAACAGCCAATTTGGGAGTTCCCCATGACCAGCCGAACTTCACCGGTCCCCTTGGACAACCAGCTCTGCTTTTCGCTCTACATGGCCAATATCGCCATCAACCGCACCTACAAGCCGATGCTCGACGCCATGGGCATCACCTACCCGCAATATCTCGTGCTGAACGCACTTGCGGAGAACGATGGCCTGACGGTCGGCGCCATCGCGGACCGTCTGTCGCTCGAATCCAGCACCATCACCCCGCCGGTCAAACGCCTTGAGCAGGCGGGCCTGGTGGAACGCCGGCGCAGCACCACCGACGAGCGGCAGGTTCACGTCTGGCTCACGGAAGCCGGCCGGGCGCTTGTCCGGGAAAGCCGCTGCCTCGGCGAAACTCTGACCGCGCGCTCCGGCATGACGCCCGAGCAGCTTCAGGCGTTCAACCGGCAGGTCCTGACCTTTCTCGGCGCGCTCACGGCAGAGGACTGAGCGACGGCCGGACATTTGCCGAAGGATCGGGATTGCCTCGCCTTGCGCTTTCCCTTTCGGCCGTCTGTTGGGTAGACTGGCGGTCAGGAGATTCCGGCCGGCGGCGACCGGCCGGCCTCACGGCAATCGGAAGGAACCCGCATGACTGCACTTGAACGCCGCATCGACCAGGGCGTGGGCCGCGAGCCAGCCGACATCGTTCTGAAGGGGGGCCGTTTCTTCGATCTCGTCACCGGCGAACTCATCTCCTCCGACATCGCCATCTGCGGCGACACCGTGGTCGGCACCTGCGGCAACTATTCCGGCCGCGAGGAAATCGACATCACAGGCAAGATCGTGGTTCCGGGCTTCATCGACACCCATCTCCATATCGAAAGTTCGCTCGTTACCCCGCACGAGTTCGACCGCTGCGTCCTGCCTTATGGCGTCACCACGGTCATCTGCGATCCGCACGAGATCGCCAACGTGCTTGGAACCGAAGGCATCCAGTATTTCCTCGATTCGTCCGAGCAGGCGATCATGGATATCCGCGTGCAGCTCTCTTCCTGCGTTCCCGCGACCCATCTGGAGACGTCGGGCGCCGACCTGCCCATCGAACGCCTCCTACCCTTCCGCAACCACCCCAAGGTGATCGGCCTCGCCGAGTTCATGAACTTCCCCGGCGTGATCCACAAGGATCCCATCTGCATGGCCAAGCTCGAGGCCTTTCAGGGCCAGCACATCGACGGCCACTCACCGCTTCTCTCCGGCAACGACCTGAACGGCTATCTCTCGGCCGGCATCCGCACCGACCACGAATGCACCAATGTGCCGGAGGCCATGGAGAAGATCCGCAAGGGCATGCACATCCTGGTGCGCGAGGGCTCCGTGTCGAAGGACCTGCACGCGCTGATGCCTATCATCACCGAACGCCTGTCGCCCTTCCTTGCCCTCTGTACCGACGACCGCAATCCGCTCGACATCGCCGAGGAAGGTCACCTCGACTACATGATCCGCACGGCTATCGCGCATGGCGTCGAACCGCTCGCCGTCTACCGCGCCGCCTCCATCTCGGCGGCTCGGGCCTTCGGCCTCAGGGACCGCGGCCTTGTCGCCCCCGGCTGGCGGGCGGACCTCGTCGTTATCGACAGCCTCGAAAACTGCAAGGCCGATATCGTTTTCGCCGCCGGTCGCCGCGTGACCCCGGAACTCTTCGCGACCCGCAAGCCGGTCGCGCCCGTCGGCCTCGACAGCGTCAAGGCGCGGATCGTCAAGGCCGCCGATTTCGGCGTTCCCGTCTCCGAGGGCGAAACGCCTGTGATGGGCGTGCTTCCCGGCAAGATCATCACCGAACACCGCCGCTACCGCCTGCCCACCGCCGGCAACCAGAGCAGCGTCGATCTCGACCGCGACATCATCAAGGTCGCCGTGATCGAGCGCCACGGCAAGAACGGCAACCACGCCAACGGCTTCGTTCAGGGTTTCGGCCTGAAGAAGGGCGCAATCGCCTCCACCGTCGGCCATGACAGCCACAACATCTGCGTCGTAGGCGTCTCCGAGGATGACATGGCGCTCGCCGCCAATCGCCTCGGCGAAATCAAGGGCGGCTTCGTCGTGGTCGAAGACGGCAAGGTGACCGGCGAGATCCCGCTCCCCGTCGCCGGCCTCATGAGCCTTGAACCCTACGAGGCCGTTCGCGACACGCTGCATCACCTGAGAAAGTCCGCCTATGCCCTTGGAACGACTCTGCAAGAGCCCTTCCTCCAGGTCGCTTTCCTCCCGCTTCCGGTCATTCCGCACCTGAAGATTTCCGACAAGGGCATGGTCGACGTGGATCAGTTCCGCCTGATAGGGTGAGGACTGGCAAATTCCGAACCTGTAAGATCTTATCGAAACAGGTAAAGGCGTTGCCACGTGATACCGCCTTCCTTGCTGCCAGTCATAAGCTCCGCCGCGGACCAGGATTCATGCCAACCCCTGCAGTTGACGCCTCGCATCCGACCATACGCCAGAGGATGACAAGCCTTTATTATGGTCGCGGCAAAGCAGCGGTCCGTTTTCAATTTGCCATGATGGTCATCGACCTCGCCATCATTGGCTTCTTTCTCGCCGGCCCTTATCTGCGCAACCGACCATCCTATATCGTGATCGACTATGCAATCGCGCTTTGGATGGCGCTGGAGTTGGCCGCCCAATGGTCTGCATCGACCTCTACCCGCAGATGGATGGCGAAGCCGATCACATGGCTCGATATCTTCGTGTTTTGCACACTGCTCTTTCCCCAATGGCTGTTCAACTTTGCATTCCTGCGCGTGGTCCGCATCTGGGCAGTGGCGCAACGGCCGATCTTCCGGCTGATGCTGAAACGTATCGGCCTTCGAGAGCAGACCGATGTCGTCAAGGCCTTCCTCAACTTCATCGTGTTCCTGTTCCTTGTAACCGGCTTCGTCTACAGCTTCTTCTTCTATTATGAGGATTCGGGAAGCGGCTTCATCGATGCGCTTTATTTCACCGTGGCGACGGTGACGACCACCGGCTTCGGCGACGTCACTCTTCCCGGAACCTTCGGCAAGCTGACCTCGGTCATCACCATGATCATCGGCATCTCGCTGTTCGTACGCCTTGCGCAGGCCATCGTACGGCCACACAAGGTGACCTTTCCCTGCCCACAATGCGGCCTCAACCGCCACGATACCGATGCCGTGCATTGCAAGGCCTGCGGACACATACTCAACATACCGGACGAGGGCGCCTGATCCCGTCCGGTATATTCTGAAAAGGCTCAGTGCCGGTAAAGCACCATGCCTGCGTGATGAAGGATATCGCTGCGGAAATCGCCATCGGCGGTAAAGCCGGTGTCGTCCCAGTATTCGATGTGGCTGCCGCTTACTTCGTAGCGGCCCTCATAGGCGTGCTCGCGATTTCCGCGGGCCTCCACATAGCGCCCGTTGGGCAGAAGCTCGTGACGAACGTGGCCGTCACCCGTTACCCACAATCCTACATAGGGATGGCTCTTCATGTCTCTCTCCTGAATTTCGGTAATCTCGCCGGAGAAATTCCCGGCCCTTGGCGGCGTCATCACGAAAAGGGTGATGTAGGCGATGGCGGCAACAAGCGCGATCATCGCCGGTGTATCGTTTGAAAAATCAACCATTCAGCCCATATCTCCGTTCCAGACGATCCTGTCGTTCGGAATGGATCCGCCCGACCGTCGCAAGAACGTGCCGGGCACCCGCAGCAACCCAGCGCAGAGGGCTTTCCAGAATATATTGAAGTGCAGACATCTTCCCGTCCTCCTGGATTTTGCATCTCGCCGCCCGTCGGCGATTGACGGTGATATGGGGATCGGGACCGAGGAAGTGGTAGAACACTTGGCCGCAAGGATTGCACAATCCTCCGAATTGCACGATCCTCCATTTGGGGTTTCCCGTCAGACATCCTAGCTAAGACCCGAAAAGCCAGAACAATCAGGGCTCAGGAGCAGCCTCGCCATGAAACCGCATATCGAATTGAAAGAGCTGATTGCACGACACGCCACGCAGGAAGGCTTGCAGGCAACCCCTGTTCCGCGCCTGACGCTGATCCGCGCCAGCCAGCCGACCGAGCCGATGCACGGCGTACACAAGCCATCGATCTGCATCATCGCCCAAGGGCGCAAGCGCGTTCAGGCTTGCGAGCGGGTGTTGGAATACGGTGCGGGAAACCATCTGATCGTCTCCCTCGATCTGCCGGTGCTCGGCCATGTCATCGATGCGACGCCGGAGGAACCCTATCTCTGCCTGCGGCTCGATCTGGACCTGGCTCTTCTCGGCACGCTGGTGCTGGAGATGAATGCTCCGATCGGGCAGACCACCCCCTCATGCAAGGCGCTTGGCGTTGCACAAACACCCGACGCGTTGCTGAATGCAGCAATCCGGCTCGTTGGATTGCTGGACAAGCCGCAGGACATTCCCTTCCTCGCACCGCTGATCGAACGGGAATTGCTGTACCTGCTGCTGCGCGGCGAACATGCCGGCCTCCTGCACCAGATGCTGACGCCGAACCACCGCCTGCAGAACGTCAACCGTGCCATCAACTGGATCCGCACCAATTTCCATCGCCCCTTCTCGATAGAAATCATTGCGGCCGAGGCCCGCATGAGCAGCTCGTCCCTGCACGAGCACTTCCGTGCCATGACCAGCATGAGCCCGCTGCAATACCAGAAGCAACTCAGGCTTCAGGAGGCACGCCGGTTGATCCTGACCGAAGCACTCGATGCAGCAACGGCAGGTCGCAAGGTGGGCTATGACAGCCCATCCCAGTTCAGCCGCGAATATCGCCGGCAGTTCGGAGCACCGCCGGTCTCCGACGTGACGCGGCTCAAAACCCGCCCCGGAGATCTGGCGGAGGCCTGAATTTCAGGCCCACAGGCAGCCTTCACACAATCGCGCAGAAACCATCGAGCGGCGCAAGGTGAAGGCTCGCCTTCTCCACGGTGCCGCTGTAACCGGGCAGGTCCAGCACCTGCTTCACGGAGACGCCGACCGGCAACACCACCTTGTGGGCCTTTCGGCCCATATTGAAGGCGAAGAGCAGCCGCTCCTCGCCCTTGGACCGGATGAAGGCCAGAACGTCTTCTCCGGCATCGAGGAACTGCATGTCGCCATCGATGAGCGCCACGTGCGTCTTCCGGAAGGCGAGCATGGCGCGGTAATGCCCGAGCACCGACGTCGCCTCTCCGTCCTGCACGTCGACCGCCAGCGCCGCATGCTCGGTCGGCACAGGTAACCATGGTTTCGAGGCCGTGGTGAAACCGCCATTCGCCATCTCCCCCTTCCAGGGCATCGGCGTGCGGCATCCGTCACGCCCCTTGAAGGCCGGCCAGAAACGAATGCCATAGGGGTCCCGCAGGTCCTCAAAGGCAAGCTCGGCCTCCGGCAGTCCCAGTTCCTCGCCCTGATAGAGGCAGATCGAGCCGCGCAACGCCGCAAGCACGCTGATCGCCAGCTTCGCCACCTTGGCGCGCTCCGCCTCATTCTGCGCAAACCGGCTCGCATGCCTCGTGACATCGTGGTTTGAAAAGGCCCAGCAGACCCAGCCATCCGTCACCGAGCGGAAGAAATCCTCGACGCAGCGGCGAATGTGGGATGGCGTGAAATCCGGTCCGAGAAGGTCGAACGTGTAGCACATGTGCAGCTTGTCGCCGCCGGCGGTATAGGCCGCAACCGTCTTGAGAGAACGCGCACCATCGCCGACCTCGCCGACACTGGCGCGATCGGGATATTCATCGAGCAGCGCCCGGAAACTCTTCAGGAATTCAACGTTTTCCGGCCGCGTCTTGTCATAGAGGTGGTTCTGCATCCCGTATGGATTGACGTCGGGCGCATCGAGGCCCGCATCGTCGCTATCGGGAGCATGCGGCGGGTTGTCCCTCAGTTTCTCGTCATGGAAATAGTAGTTCACCGTATCCAGCCGGAAGCCATCGACACCCCGTTCCAGCCAGAAGCGCACCGCCTTCAGGAGAGCGTCGCGCACCTCGGCATTGTGGAAGTTCAGATCCGGCTGCGAAGCGAGGAAGTTGTGCATGTAATACTGCTTGCGCACGCCGTCCCATTCCCAGGCCGGCCCGCCGAACACCGAGAGCCAGTTGGTCGGCGCCGTGCCATCGGGCTTGGCATCCGCCCAGACGAACCAGTCCGCCTTTGGATTGTCGCGGCTCGACCGGCTTTCCTTGAACCAGGGATGCTGGTCGGACGTATGCGACAACACCTGATCGATGATGATCTTTAAGTCCAGCCGGTGCGCCTCGGCCATCATCGCATCGAAATCGGCGAGTGTCCCGAACATCGGGTCGACGTCGCAGTAATCGGATACGTCATAGCCCATGTCCGCCATCGGCGAGGTGAAGAAGGGCGACAGCCAGATCGCATCGACACCGAGCGATGCGATGTAGGGCAGCTTCTCCGTCACGCCCTTGAGGTCTCCGATGCCATCGCCATTGGTGTCCTGAAAGGACCGCGGATAGACCTGATAGATCACAGCCCCGCGCCACCAGTCGGCAGTGCCAACGCCAGATTTCGTCTTGTCATGGGCCTTGTTGGAGGCCTTGCTGTGACTTGAGGTCATGGAGAGTTCCTGAATGGAGTTTCCGGATCGGCGGGAATCGTGATCTGAATAGTACCGTCTCGCGACAAAAGGCCAAGCGGCGGCCGGGACCAATTCCATCGCGAGCGCCACCGGGGAACACATCGGGGTAGAGGATGAGCGAAACCGAAAGACTGACGCTTGCAGAAGCGGAAGCCCGCGTGGCGGCGGCCTGTCGCCGCGCCGGCGCAAGTCCCGCTGCAGCCGTTTCGCTTGCCCGCGCCACGATATCGGCCGAAGCCGGCGGCAATACCCCGGTTGGCCTCTCCCATCTCATCGATTACCTCGCCGCCCTGCGGGAGGGTCGGATCAACGGCGGCGCGGAACCGGTGATTACATCCCCCGCCCCCGCTCTTATCCGCTCGGATGCCGACGGCGGCATCGCCCAGCTCGGCTTCGACCTCGCCTTCGACGATCTGGTCGGGAAAGCGAGAAGCCTCGGCCTTGCGCTCTTTGCCCAGCGGGGCAGCTTCACCTCGGGCGAACTCGGCTACTATCCGTTCCGGCTGGCGCAGAAAGGCTTGGTATCGCTCGCCTTCACCACCGGCCCCGCCTTGCTGACGGTGGAAGGCGCGACGCGGCCGCTCTACTGCACCAATCCGCTGGCCTTCGCCGCACCCGCCGGCGCGGACGGTCCGCTCCTGATCGATCAGGCGTCGAGCAGCACGGCTTACGTCAATATCCGCAGTGCCGCCGAGCGTGGCGAAACGATCCTGCCTGGTTGGGCGGTCGACAGCCAGGGCCATCCGACCACCGATCCGCATGAGGCCATGCGCGGCGCGCTTCTGGCCTTCGGCGGATCGCGCGGCGCCAATATCGCGCTGATGGTCGAAGTTCTGGCATCCGGCCTTTCCGCCGCCAACTGGTCGATGGACGCGCCGTCTTTCACTGAAGGCGACCAGAGCCCCGGCTCGGGCCTCACCGTCATCGCCATCGCACCCGCTCTTCTGGACGAGGATTTCGAAACGCGCCTCGCCGCCCAGCTGAAACGGCTGGCAGAGGAAGGCGTGCATGTGCCGGGTATTACCAAGGCGAAATGGATGAAGACTGCGGCATCCGCCGGCATTGCGGTCGGGAAATCCCTTCTCCAGCGCATCGACGGATGCGTGCCCCCACTGCGGCTGACATCAACCTGTAATACTACCATCACATAAAGCCGGGGAACGAAGAAAGCGGGAGTCGCATGACCGCGCTCCCTGATGTGCGGGCTGCCGCGCGGCGATCATCCGGGTGAAAGAACGGGGCGCGGCGATCCCGGAGGTGGCGAGAACATGCCCAGACTGACCATCGTGACCGATGCCTGGCATCCGCAGGTGAACGGGGTGGTGCGCTCCATCGAGAACACCAACCGCGAGCTAGCGGCAATGGGCGTCGAGGTGTCGATGCTCACGCCCCAGCCCTTCCCCAGCATTCCAATGCCGACCTATCCGGAAATCCGTCTTTCGCTCGCCCGCTACACGCAGGTCGCGCGCTTCATCGAGGACCAGAAACCGGATTACATGCACATTGCGACCGAAGGTCCGCTTGGCCTCTGGGCACGCCGCTGGTGCCTGAGGCATCACATGCCCTTCTCGACCAGCTATCACACCCGTTTTCCCGAATATGTCGCCGCCCGCGCACCGATCCCGGTGTCCTGGCTCTATGCCTATGTCCGCTGGTTTCACAATCGCGGCGGCGCCTGCATGGTCGCCACCGATAGCCTGCGCCGCGAACTCTCGGAAAAAGGCCTGAACAACCTCTGCCTCTGGAGCCGCGGCATCGACACCACGCTTTTCCGTCCGCGCCCGCGGCAGGAAAACCCCATGGGCCTGCCGCGCCCGATCTTCATGACGGTCGGGCGCGTGGCGGTGGAAAAGAACCTGCCGGCCTTCCTCGATCTCGACCTGCCGGGTTCAAAGGTTGTGGTCGGCGACGGCCCCGCCCGCGCCGAACTGGAAGCCCATTATCCGCGCGTCCATTTCACCGGTCTGAAGACCGGCGAGGATCTCGCCGCGACCTATGCCCAGGCCGACGTCTTCGTCTTTCCGTCGAAGACCGACACCTTCGGCAACACCATCCTCGAAGCCATGGCATCGGGTGTTCCGGTTGCGGCCTTCCCCGTCACCGGTCCGGTTGATATCATTCCGGCGGAAAGCGGCGCGGGTGTTCTGGACGACAACCTGAGAAACGCCTGCCTGAAGGCGCTCGACTGTCCACGGGACAAGGCGCGCGCCCTTGCGGAAACCTTCTCGTGGCAATCCGCTACGACCCAGTTTCTCGACAACGTCATCGAAGCGAAGACGCAGGCCCGGCGCAAGCGCCTGCTGCTGCGCCACCCTGGTCGGCAACTCGGCGCGTAAAAAAGGGAAATCAGCGCTTCTTCTTGCGGTTTTCGAACGGGTTGTCCGACGCCTTGAAGTGAATGCGGATCGGCACGCCGGGCAGCTGGAAATCGTTGCGCAGACCGTTCGTCAGGTAGCGCACATACGATTCCGGCAGCGCATCGGCTCGTGTGCAGGATATCATGAAGGCCGGCGGGCGTGCCTTCACCTGCGTCATGTACTTGAGCTTGATGCGTCGGCCGGAAACTGCCGGTGGCGGATGCTGGATCTGCTGATGCTCCAGCCAGCGGTTGAGCTTGGCGGTCGAGATGCGACGGTTCCACACGCGGTCGGTGTCGATGATGTTCTGCATCAGCTTGTCTAGACCGTAGCCGGTCTGGCCGGAAATCGGCACGGCGCGGATACCGCGGGCCTGCGGCAGCAGGCGCTCGGTCTTCTCGCGCAGGTCGGCAAGCACCGCCTGCGGGTCTTCGACCAGATCCCACTTGTTGAAGGCGAGCACGGCGGCGCGGCCTTCGCGCAGCACCAGATCGGCGATCTGCAGGTCCTGCTTTTCGAAGGGAATGGTGGCGTCGAACACGATCACCACCGTCTCGGCAAAGCGGATGGCGCGTAGCGCATCGGCAACGGAAAGCTTTTCGAGCTTTTCCTGCACCTTCGCCTTGCGCCGCATGCCGGCGGTGTCGAACATCTTGATGGTGCGGCCGCGCCAGTCCCATTCGACGGAAATGCTGTCGCGGGTGATGCCGGCTTCGGGGCCGGTCAGCAGACGGTCTTCGCCGAGGAAGCGGTTGATGAGCGTCGATTTGCCGGCATTCGGACGGCCGACGATCGCCACGCGCAGCGGCTTGGTCTCGTCATAATCAGGCTCTTCCTCTTCGTCACCCTCTTCAAGGCTGCCCGGCGCGACGGAGACATTGGTCACCGCCTCGTCGATTTCCTCGGGGAAAGCGCGCTCTTCGCCGATTGCCGCAACGATGGCATCGCGCAGGTCGATCATGCCCTGGCCATGCTCCGCCGAAATCGGGCAAGGTTCGCCAAGGCCGAGCGTGAAAGCGTCGTAGAAGCCGCCGTCCGAGCCGCGGGCTTCGGACTTGTTGGCAACCAGCACCACCGGCTTGCCGCTGCGGCGCAGCAATTCGCCAAACGTCTTGTCGAGCGGCGTCAGGCCGGACTTGGCATCGACCACGAACAGCGTCAGGTCGGCTTCATCGATGGCCGCCTCGGTCTGCGCCCGCATGCGGCCTTCCAGCGTGTCGGGGCCGGTTTCTTCGAGACCAGCGGTATCGATGATGGTGAAGCGTAGATCGATGAGCTTGGCGTCGCCCGGGCGGCGATCGCGCGTCACGCCGGGCGTATCGTCGACAAGCGCCAGCTTCTTTCCAACCAGACGGTTGAAAAGCGTGGACTTGCCGACATTCGGACGGCCGACGATGGCGACGGTGAAGCTCATTCGGTTTTATCCTTCCGGGCGAAAGCGCCCAAAACGGCTCAGGGCGCCTTGCCGGAGGCGGTGATGTTGTCGAGCAGCATGCGGGCGCGGTTCGCCACATTGCGCGGGGCTTCGGCATCCTCGGTTATCTGCTCGAACCATTCGCGCGCGCGCACCATGTCGCCAGCCTTGTAGGCGGCAAGCCCAAGCGCTTCGCGAGCGGAATGGCGCATCGCGTCGGTCGGGGTCGCCATGGCCTCCACTTCGGCGGAAACCTGCTCATAGGTGCCAGTGTCGATCAGCAGCCACGCAGCGCGCATATGCGCCACATCGCGGATCACCTGCGGAACGGAATTGTCCTTGCCGATGTCGGTAAAGGCGGCGATTGCCGCAGCGGCATCGCCCTTCTGCGCCTGAACGGTGGCCGAGCGCATGCGGGCCAGGACCGCATAGGCGCCGTAGCCGTCCTTCTCCAGGGCAGCGAGGGCTGCGGTGGCCTCGTCGTTCTTGCCTTCGTTGGCAAGGGTCAGTGCGGCGAGAAACTGGTCGCCCGCGCCGGACGAACGGTGCGAGTGCCAGTATTCATAGCCGCGATAGCCCGCGGTGCCAAGAACGATCAGGAGAGCGGCGCCGATGATGATCGGTGCGAATTTCCGCCAGGCCATCTTGACCTGCTCCGAACGGAGCTCGTCATTGACCTCGCGAATAAAGCTGTCGTTGTTATCCACCATGTCTCGTTCCGGAAGGCCGGCCTTTCAACTGCATTCTGCTGCGTAAGCGGCCTTCCTAGAGCAAAGGATGCCCAAATGGAAGCATCCTTTGCGGTCACAAGGGCGGCACCGGCGGGGAAAATGCCCCAAACGGGGCATTACATCGGGAGGGGAGCCACGCCGATCAGCCACAGGTGGAGCTTCCAGACGAACAGCGCCCAGATCACCGCACCCACGCCGATGGCGATCACGTCGTACTTCGCCGAAACGAAGGGGCGCAGCGTGACGAGACCAGCCCGCTCCCGGCGCTTCAGCGCAATGCGCAGGATGACGCCCCAGGCGAGGAACGAGCCGAACAGCAGCACGGAAGCAAGATCGCCATTGGTGAGCAGATGGGCGAAGGCCCAGATCTTTACGCCGAGGATCATCGGATGCTTGGTCTTCGTCGCAATGTGGCCCGCGGGAAGTTCGGCGGCGGCAAGACAGATCGTCGACAACAGCATCAAAGTCACGGTGAGATGCGACATGCCGGCCGGCGGGAACCAGAGATTGACGGTCGGCGAAATCGACCATCCATAGATCAGAACGACGATCGAGACGATGCTGGCGAGGGAATAGATGCCCTTCCAGCCATTTTCGCCGAACTTGTCGACCATTCCCGATCTGAAATTCGGGGCAACGACCCGGACCAGATGCAGGCCAAGAAACAGGATGATCCCGAGAATCAGGATTGCCATCGATAAGACCTCGTCTTGATAATGTTCATCATGGAATAGTGATGTCCGATGCCAATTTCCAGTGTGTTCAAAGCTTCGCCGCATTTGGATGACAGGACGCCCGCTTGATTTCGTAACGGGTTCCAGCATGCTTCGTTCGTCCGCCATCCTTTCGCTCGCCTTTTTCCTGCCTCTGCCGCTGATGGCCGAGCCGCTTCAGGAGGCCGGGCAGAAGGCAGACCAGACAGCACCAGCCCCGCAGGAGCAGACGACGCCCGCCCAGGAAAAGCCGAAGCAACTGCTGCTGATCTCCTTCGACGGCGCTCATGACAACGCACTATGGACCAGGAGCCGCGATATCGCGCGACGCGCCAACAACGCCCACTTCACCTACTTCCTGTCCTGCACCACACTCATTCCGCGCTCCGCTTCCAAAGGCTATCAGGCGCCGGGCAAGAAGGCCGGCCGTTCCAATGTCGGCTTCGCGCCGACCGTGGAAGACGTGACGACCCGGCTCGACAACCTGTGGAATGCCCACCTTGAAGGCCACGAGATCGGCAGCCATGTCTGCGGTCATTTCGACGGCAAGGACTGGTCGAAGGCCGACTGGCTTTCGGAATTTTCCACCTTCCGCACGACGCTCGCCAATGCATGGAAGGCGAACGGCGTGGGGGACAAGGAGCCCCAGGGCTGGCAGGATTTCGCCGCGCATGGCGTCAAGGGCGTCCGTGCCCCTTACCTTTCGGCCCCGGACAGCCTCGTCGAAGCCGAGAAGGCCTTCGGCTTCACCTTCGACGCAAGCCTCGTGACCAAGGGACCGGCACTGCCGCAGCAGGATGGTTCGGTCACCCGCTTCGGCCTGCCACTTATTCTCGAAGGACCGCAGAACCGCCGCATCATCGGCATGGACTACAATCTCTTCGTTCGCCACTCCGCCGGCATCGACAACCCCTCGCGCTCGCAGGAATTCGAGGAACGCACCTATGCGGCCTTCAAGTCGACCTTCGAAGACCAGTACAATGGCGAACGCATCCCGGTTCAGTTCGGCTTCCATTTCGTCGAGATGAATGGCGGAGCCTACTGGCGCGCCATGGAACGGCTGGTCACCGACGTCTGTCAGCGGACGGATGTCGCCTGCGTCAGCTATTCTGAGGCGATGGATATCCTGGCGAAGCGGCAGGCGCCTCCCCGTTCCTGAGACTGAACGGGGATATTTCCGGCCTCCTTCTGAAAAACAATCCGGCATCATCAAGGACTTGACGAGAACGGCCCCTCTCTGGCGTCCCCGTCCGGCCGTGATCGCCTAGTCTGGTGAAGCCATCGGATGGGAAACCGGCTTCGCGAACCGGCGCACCAAGGATCATGAGCCGGTTGCCGATGGCGGTTGCAATCAAGGTCTTTCGGAACCCTCCGACGATAATCCGAAGACCGAGGCGAAGATTGTAGCCGGGGCAGGCGGAACGCCTGATACCAATACCCAAGTTCAACCCCGCCTGCCCTTCTCCCAAAACGAAACCGCGCCGGAGTGATCCGACGCGGCTGAAGGTGCAGGCTATTCGGCAGCTATCAGTGTTTGTTCGCCTCGATCTCGCCGAACTGCTGTTCGCGCTCGAGATATTTCTGGTCGATTTCCGGCAGCGCCTCGTTGTCGATGGCGGCTTCGAACGTGCGCAGACGTTTGTAGATCGAGAGCAGTTCGACGATCGTCGGCCACACATTGACGAGATACTGGAACGAGTTCGACACCTGACCGAAGGCGGTCGCGATCTGCTGGTAGATACCGTAGGTGATCTTCACCGCGACGAAGGTCGGCACCAGCATGAAGAGCAGGAAAAGACCGTCCGCCTGACCGTAGAACGACCGTGCGAGGTTGAAGTAGGTGTAGTGGAAGTAGAGGCGGAAATAGTTTTTCCGCACGTTGGAGAAAAGCTCGGCAACGGTCAACGGCTGCGCGCGGTCGGCATGGTCCTCGCCATAGACGAGTTCCTTGCGGTATGCGGCCTCGACGCGCTGGTTGCGGAACTCCAGCCCCGGCAGCTTGATGCCGACCAGCGCCAGCAGCGCGGTGCCAAACACCGACCAGACGAGCGCCAGCCAGAACAGGCTGTGGGGGATCTGGCCGATAATCGGCAGGTCGGTGACGTATTTCGACAGCACGAACAGGATCGGCAGGAAGGCGACGAGGTTCATCACCGCGTCGATCAGGCTGACGCCGAGCCCCTCGAATGTGGTGGCGAAGCGCATGGTGTCTTCCTGCACGCGCTGGGACGCGCCTTCGATATGGCGCACCTTCTGCCACTTCGACATATAGTAGTTGTTCATCGCCGAACGCCAGCGGAACACATAGTGGCTGACGAAGAAGCGCACCACGACGAAGACCGCAACGTTCAGGAAGGCGATGCTCCAGAACGTGATCATCAGGCTGTAGAAGTCCCAGTCCGTAATACCGGGCTTGCCGGTCAGTGCGTTCTGCAAGAGATCGCCGAAGGGCCGCCGCCAGTTGTTGAGCAGCACTGACACCTGAACGTCGAAATAGGTGGTGAAGATGATGAAGTAAGAGCCCCAGATCGCCCAGTGCCGCCACGGATGATCCTTGGCGTAGTATTCCCAGAACAGGCCGAAGACCGCCGCCCATACACCCGTATAGAGGTAGAACCACAGGTAGTCGGCGGTGATGAAGAAGCTCAGGTTGATGATCGGCTCAGCATCTTCCGGCATCGGCTGGAAGCCGAGTGCCGCACCCATCTGCGCGCCTGCCAGATACCACACGAGGATCGCAAGCAGGGTCCAGATGGCGAAGGATGAGAAGAACAGTTTCGGTTTGGGAAAGAAGGATTGAAACACGGGGCGGGTTGCTTTCTCGGCGTGAAACGGGAGGGCGTTTGAAACCCGGTCTGTGGCCCGAAATTAGGGCAGAACAAAGAACCCGGCAACGCCATTACCAAAATGTAACCGAACCGGACGAAGCCAATTCACAACTTAGCCGCAGAGGCTCGGCTTCGCCCCTGCCGCGACGACTCAGGCGAGCCGCCGGTAAACCGGCATAACCACAAGCGCCGCAGCAAGAAGCGCGACTGCCGCGGCAATCGTTCCGGCATCGAAGCTGCCCGTCCATTCCGCGAGCAAACCCGCCACCAGCGGGCCGAGGATCTGGCCGACACCGAAGGCTGCGGTCAGGAAAGCGAGCGCGCGACGCTGGCTCTCCCGCGCAAGCTGGCGACCGATCCTCAGCGCGTAGGCGGTGATGATCATGAATGTGGCACCCAGCATCAAACCGCCGACGATCGGCGCATAGGGCGAAGGCAGCAGCACCGAGCCCAGAACACCCGCCGCCTCGACCAGCAGGCTCGTCACATAGGCGCCGCGCAACCCGATACGGATCATGACGGGCCGCCACGCGAACAGGGAAACCGCCGCCGTGCAGCCCGCCAGGAACCATGTCAGAAACTCCACCATCGGCCCGGCGTCGCTCATGCGCGCCATGGTGACGACGAATGTGGCGGTCACCACATAGCCGAAACCGAACAGGGCATAGGAAATCGTCAGCAACACCAGAGGAAGCTTCCACACGAGCGGCGGCTCGGGGCTGGGCTTCGCCTCGTATTTCGGAGCCGGCGGCAGAAGCACGATGACGATCAACAGGGCAATCAGGCTGATTGCGGCACCCGCCAGCCAGTCCACCTGCCACGAGGCAATCCCGTACGGACTGGAGAAAGCCACGATGGCCACCATCAGAGACGAGACGGCAATCCCGAACCCCACCCCGCCAAAATGGGTCGACTGGACCGCCTCGCTACCGGCCCGCGCGGCATGACCGAGAACGACGGTGGTTATGAAGATCATGGCGAAGGCGCTGGCGAGACCGGCAAGGAAGCGCAGCACGCAGAAGGCCCAGACGGTTTCAACGCCGGCCATGGCGGCCAGCAGAAGCGTACTGATCGTCAACGCAGCAAGCCCCGCGCTGCGCTCCCGGCCGGCAACCCAGCCATAGGCCGCAAGGATGGCGCCCGCCAGATAGCCAGTGAAGTTAGCCGCCGCGATCAAACCCGCATCGCCGCTCGAAAGACCGAGATCGGTCACCATGCCCGGCAGGATCGGCGTGAAAGAGAAACGCCCGAAACCCATGGCCGCCGCCATTGCCAGCGCGCCGGCGAGAGCCGTCTTGAAAAGATCGAAACCTTGGAAATTGCCTTTTGTCATAGCCGGCTTATCGCACTGCACCAACGGCGCAACAAACCACAAATACTGATCACCGGCTCAACGCAGCTTGATGGAAAGCAGGCGAAAGGGGCCAGTCTTACAGATCTTCCAGATCGAGGTCATCATCAAGCGGCAGCGTTGGTGGCCGCTGATGTCCGTGGCGAATGGCCAGAATCACCACCACGGCGGGGCGCACTTCATAGTCGATCAGATAAGGCCCCTGCACGAACCGGAAGACACCCGGCATCGGAAGCTCTTCGGAAACCCTTCCGATATTGGGGAAAGTCGAAAGATGCTCTTTCAGTCGCTTCAGGTTCTCAACGAAATCACGGGCCGCTTGCGGATTACGCGCTCGCAGATAGTCAGCCTCGGACTTGACGTAGTCACGTGCTCCGGGCGACAGGACGACCTTCAAGCAGCCGCATCCTTGGCCGCGCCTTCCAGTTCCCGGATCACCTCGTCCAGATCGACCCCGCGCCCCTGATCAACGTCAGCCTGGGCCGCAGCCAACTCCATGAGTTCACGACCTTCCGCAGCGAGATAGGATTTCAGGGCGCGGACGATGACCCAACTGCGGCTACGCTCGCAAATCCGCGCGATCTCCTCGACATCCGCGAGAACATCGACGGGAAGCCGCATGGTAAGAGGATCGGAAAGAGTGCCTGTTTTCTGCATTTTTTCCTCCATTTGTAATACAAAATAGCGCGCCTGACCGGGAAGGTCAAACGCGCTGTAGGACCGGTGGCAGAGGTGAAGAGATACGCACTACTCCGCAAGCGTCAGGATGATCGGGCCGTTGCGGGTGACGACAACGGTGTGTTCGAACTGCACCGTCGGCGCCTTGGGTTCGCTGAAGAGCGTCCACGGATCATCGCCATCCTCGGCCCACAGGCCGCCGATCGAAAGAAACGGCTCGACGGTGAAGACCAGTCCCTCCTCCATGATCCGCGTCTCGTCCGGATCCGGCCAGGTCGCAAGCTCCTTCGGCTCCTCGTGCAGCGAATGGCCGATGCCATGGCTCGCAAGGTTCTGGATCAGCGTGTAGCGGTTCTTCTTCGCGAATGTGCCGATGGCATTGCCGATATTGGCCATGGGCTGGCCGGTGCGGACCTGGTTGAGCCCGACCCACATCGCCCGCTTGCCGTCGCGCACCAGCCGCTCGAGCTTCGGGGTGACCGGCGGCACGATGAAGGACGATCCGGTATCGCCGAAGAAGCCTGCCTTCTCGCCGGAAACGTCGATATTGACGAGATCGCCGGCGAGGATCTTGCGGTCGCCCGGAATGCCGTGGGCGACTTCCTCGTTGACGCTGATGCAGGTGGCGCCCGGAAACTGGTAACAGAGTTCCGGCGCCGACTGCGCGCCGGCGTCTTCCAGAACCTTGCGGCCGATCTGGTCGAGTTCCCGCGTCGTGATACCCGGCTCCAGCGCCGCAGCCATGGTCTTGACCGCCACCGCACAGATATGGCCGATCTCCTTGAGGCGGGTCAGGTCGTCGTCGCTGGATACAATCATCGCTCGTCTTTCGGGCCGAAGGCCCTGTCTTGTCGCAAAGGGGATGCGGGGTGCTTACGCCCCCGCTTCCGACGGGGTCAATGCCTTTCGCACCAGAGGCGCGACTTTTGTGCCGTAAAGCTCGATGCCGCGCATGATGTCCTTATGCGGCATCGGGCCGATCGCCATCTGCAGCATGAAGCGGGTATTGCCGAAGAGCTTGTGGTTGGCGACGATCTTTTCCGCAACGGTTTCCGGATCGCCGACGAACAGCGCCCCTTCCGGCCCGCGCGACATGTCGAAATGGGCGCGGCTTGTCGGTCCCCAGCCACGCTCGCGGCCGATTCGGTTCATCACGATCGCCTGCGGCTCGTAGAAAGTGTCGGCCGCCTTCTCGGTCGTGTCGGCAACGAAGCCGTGCACGTTGATAGAACTCTTCAGCGTCTTCGGATCGAGGCCCGCCTTGGTTGCGCTCTGGCGGTAGAGATCGAAGAGCGGCGCGAAACGCCGGGGTTCGCCGCCGATGATGGCCAGCGCCAGCGGCAGGCCGAGATAGCCGGCCCGTGCCGCTGATTGCGGCGTGCCGCCAATGGCGATCCATAGCGGCAACGGATCCTGCAACGGACGCGGATAGACGCCACGCCCGGCAATCGGCTTGCGCGTCTCGCCCTCCCAGGTCACCACCTCGTTTTCGCGGATCTCTCCGAGCAGTTGCAGCTTCTCTGCAAACAGCAGGTCGTAATCCTCGAGGTCATAGCCGAACAGCGGAAAGCTCTCGATGAAAGACCCCCGTCCCGCCATGATCTCGGCGCGGCCGTTCGACAACAGGTCGACAGTGGCGAACTGCTGGAAGACGCGGACAGGATCGTCGGAGGAAAGCACTGTGACGGCGCTCGTCAGGCGAATGTTCTTTGTCTTGACGGCAGCAGCGGCAAGAATGGTGGATGGCGACGACGCCATGTAATCGGGACGATGGTGTTCGCCAAGACCGAAGACATCGAGACCCACTTCGTCGGCCAGCTGAATTTCCTCCAGCAGATCGTCGACACGGCGCTTGGCTTCCGCGCCCTTGTTGGCGGCATTCGGATCGACGTCCGCGAAGGTATAAAGTCCGAGTTCCATGACGATCTCCCGTTGAAGTCACGACACAAATAGAGATCGGAAGGGACAAGGGCAAATCACCGGAAAGACAACACAGTGTTCGCTCGCAAGCGGGTGGACGTTCCGGCCCATTGCAAAAAAGACAACGGGCTGACCTCCAAAAACGCGATTGCCAGCACGCTCGGTTTGCGCGTAACTTTTCATCATCTTTTGCGGCGCAGCAGAACGCCGGTTTTATGTGGGAGAGGTAAAGATGGGCAGAACAGTCGTCGTCACGGGCTCGACCAGCGGCATCGGCCTTGCAATTGCAAAAGCCTTTGCGGCGGAAGGCGATAACGTCGTCATCAACGGTTTCGGCGACGCGGCCGAGATCGAGACGATCCGCAAGGGTCTCGAAGCGCAGGGCGGACGCGCCATCTATCATGGCGCAGACATGACGAAGCCCGCCGAGATCCGCGACCTGATGGCGACCGCTGCCCGCGAGTTCGGCATGGTCGAGGTGCTCGTCAACAATGCCGGCATCCAGCATGTCTCCCCGGTCGAGGATTTTCCGGAACACAAGTGGGACCAGATCATCGCGATCAATCTCAACAGCTCCTTCCACACCATCCGCGCCGCCGTTCCGGCAATGAAGGCAAAACGCCACGGCCGCATCATCAACGTCGCGTCCGCCCACGGCCTGATCGCCTCGCCCTTCAAATCGGCCTATGTGGCTGCAAAACATGGTATCATGGGCCTCACGAAGAGCGTGGCGCTGGAGCTTGCCGAATTCGGCGTGACCGCGAACGCCATCTGCCCGGGCTATGTGCTGACGCCGCTGGTGGAAAAGCAGATCCCCGACACGGCCAAGGCCCGCGGCATCACGGAGGAACAGGTGAAATCCGAGGTCATGCTGAAATTCCAGCCGACCAAGGAATTCGTCGCAGTCGAGGAGGTCGCAGCCACCGCGCTGTTCCTCGCAAGCGACGCGGCAAAACAGATCACCGGCACGCATATCTCGATCGATGGCGGCTGGACCGCACAGTAAAGCGGCACGCGATACCAGAGGGAAAATCGGGGCGAATGCCCCGCAATAAAAAGGCGCTCAATGACCGACAGCATCCGCTTTATCCTGAATGGCGAGGACATCGCCCTTTCGAGCTTCGAGCCGACCGAAACGCTTCTCGATTTCCTGCGCCTCAAACGCCGGATGACGGGCACCAAGGAAGGTTGCGCCGAAGGCGATTGCGGCGCCTGCACGGTGCTGGTCGGCCGTCTCGTCCATGGCAAGCTGACCTATGAGACGGTGAATGCCTGCATCCGCTTTATCGGCTCGCTCAACGCCACCCATGTGGTGACCGTCGAGCATCTGGCCGCAGCCGACGGTCAGCTTCACCCCGTCCAGCAGGCCATGGTCGACTGTCACGGCTCGCAATGCGGCTTCTGCACGCCGGGCTTCGTCATGTCGCTCTACGGTCTGTGGCTGAGCAATTCCAACCCGTCCCGCGCCGAGATCGAACGAGCGCTGCAGGGCAATCTCTGTCGCTGCACGGGTTACGAGCCGATCGTCAAGGCGGCCGAACTTGTGTCGCGCACCCGGCCAAGCTCGCTCTTCGACCCGCTGGAGCGCGACCGCGCCAGCATCATGGCGCGCCTGTGGAACCTGCAGACGGCCGAGACGATCACCATCGTCAAGGACGACCGTCGCCTCATCGTGCCGGGTTCGGTCGCAGCGCTCGCCGATATCCTTGCGGAGGAACCCAAGGCGACCGTGGTTGCCGGCGCGACCGATGTCGGCCTCTGGGTGACCAAGCAGATGCGGTCGATCAACCCCGTGGTCTTCATCAATCATCTCGCGGACCTGCAGACCGTTACCGTCGACGGCAAGGGCATCACGCTTGGCGCCGGCGTCAGCTATGCGCAGGGTTTTCAGACGCTGCGCAAGGAAATCCCCGCCTTCGGCCGTCTGATCGAACGCATCGGCGGCCAGCAGGTGCGCAACATGGGCACCATCGGCGGCAATGTCGCCAACGGCTCGCCGATCGGCGACACGCCGCCCGCCCTGATAGCGCTTGGCGCAAAAGTCAGGCTGCGCTCCGCCGCCGGCAGCCGGGAACTGCTGCTCGAGGATTTCTTCATCGACTACGGCAAGCAGGATCGCCGCACCGGCGAATTCGTCGAGAGCATTTTCGTGCCCCGGCCGGAAGCCGATGCCCACTATGCGGTCTACAAGATCTCCAAGCGGCGCGACGAGGATATCTCCGCTCTCTGCGGCGCTTTCCATCTCTCGCTCGCCGCCGATGGCAGCGTGTCCGGTATTCGCATCGCCTTCGGCGGCATGGCCGCAACCCCGAAACGCGCCCGCGCGGTGGAGGCCGCTCTCTTCGGCAAGCCCTGGACGCAAGCGACCGTCACCGAGGCCCGCGATGCCTTCGACCAGGACTACAAGCCGCTTACCGACTGGCGCGCCACGGCCGACTATCGCCAGCTCACGGCAAAGAACCTCTTGACCCGGTTCTTCCTGGAAACATCGGGAACGCCGCAGGAACTCCAGCGTTTCGAGCGGGAGGAAGCGTGATGAGGAACCGCCTTGTCGATTTGCCCCTCACCCTGCCCCTCTCCCCGCAGGCAGGGAGAGGGAATGCAGACGTCGCGGCATCTCCCTTCTCCCCGTTTCCACGGGGAGAAGGTGCCGGCAGGCGGATGAGGGGCAGGAACGCGGACGCAGGAATTTGACCCATGGATAAGGCGAGCTACGAACTCTACAAATATATCAACGGCCCGATGCACCAGCCGCTGCGCCATGATTCAGCTCATAAGCATGTCAGCGGAAGTGCCGAATATATCGACGATATTCCCGAACCTGCTGGCCTTCTGCATGGCGCGCTCGGCATGGCGGATCGCGCGCACGCGGAAATCGTCTCGATGGATCTTTCCGCGGTCAAGGCCTATCCGGGCGTCGTCTGTGTACTGACCGGAAAGGATGTACCCGGCGTCAACGACGTCTCATCCGGCGGACATCACGACGAGCCGCTGCTGGCTGAAACGAAGGTGGAATTCCACGGCCAGCCGATCTTCGCCGTCATCGCCGAAACGCGTGACGCCGCCCGCCGCGCCGCGCGCCTCGCCAAGGTCGAATACAACGATCTGCCCTTCTGGACCGATGTCGATGGCGCTCTTGAAAACGGCGCTCCGCTTGTCACCTCCGGCATGACGCTGAAACGCGGCGAGCCGGAAGAGGAACTCGCCAAGGCCGAGCATCGTATTAAGGGCACGATGCGGATCGGTGGGCAGGAGCATTTCTATCTCGAAAGCCACATCGCGCTCGCGGTTCCCGGCGAGGACGAGGATGTGACCGTCTGGTCCTCCACCCAGCACCCCTCGGAAGTGCAGCACATCGTCGGCCATGTGCTCGACATTCCCTCCCACGCGATCACGGTCAACGTGCGCCGCATGGGCGGCGGTTTCGGCGGCAAGGAAACCCAGGGCAACCAGTTCGCCGCCCTTGCGGCGCTTGCCGCCAAGAAGCTCAACCGCGCCGTCAAGTTCCGTCCCGACCGGGACGAGGACATGACCATGACCGGCAAACGCCACGACTTCCGCATGGATTACGACGTCGCCTTCGACAAAGAGGGACGCCTTCATGCGATGGTCGCCAACTTCGCCGCCCGCGGCGGTTATTCGGCCGACCTCTCAGGCCCCGTCACCGACCGCGCGCTCTTTCACGCGGATTCGAGCTATTTCTATCCGCATGTGAAACTCACCTCTCAACCGCTTAAAACCCATACGGTTTCCAACACCGCCTATCGCGGTTTCGGCGGTCCGCAGGGCATGCTGGGCGGCGAGCGCATCATCGAGGAAATCGCCTATGCGCTCGGCAAGGACCCGCTCGAAATCCGCAAGGCAAACTTCTACGGCGACCTCGGCTCGGACCGGGTGTTGACCCCCTATCACCAGACGGTCGAAGACAATATCATCGCCCGCGTGGTGGAGGAGCTTGAGACATCCTGCGACTATCAGGCACGGCGCAAGGCGATCATCGAGTTCAACAGGACAAGCCCGATCATCAGGAAGGGCATCGCGCTGACCCCGGTGAAGTTCGGCATTTCCTTCACGCTGACCGCCTTCAACCAGGCCGGCGCGCTGGTGCATGTCTATCAGGACGGCTCGATCCACCTGAACCATGGCGGCACCGAAATGGGTCAGGGGCTCTACACCAAGGTGGCGCAGGTCATCGCCGACAGCTTCCAGGTGGATGTCGAGCGGGTGAAGATCACCGCGACCACCACCGGCAAGGTGCCGAACACTTCGGCCACCGCCGCCTCTTCCGGCACCGACCTCAACGGCATGGCCGCCTATGACGCCGCCCGCCAGATCAAGGAACGCCTCGTCGCCTTCGCGGTCGAGAAATTCGAAGTGCCGCCGGACGAGGTGGAATTCCTGCCGAACCGCGTGCGCGTCGGATCGAAGGAAATCCCCTTCCCGGATTTCGTCCGTCAGGCCTATTTCGCCCGCGTCCAGCTTTCGGCGGCGGGCTTCTACAAGACGCCGAAGATCCACTGGGATCGCGCCGCCGGCCGCGGCACGCCCTTTTACTACTTCGCCTATGGCGCCTCCTGCTCGGAAGTCTCCATCGACACGCTGACCGGCGAATACCTGATGGACCGCACCGACATCCTGCACGACGTCGGCAAGTCGCTCAACCCGGCGATCGACATCGGCCAGATCGAGGGCGGCTTCGTGCAGGGCATGGGCTGGCTGACGACGGAAGAACTGTGGTGGGACGGCAAGGGCAGGCTGCGGACGCATGCGCCCTCCACCTACAAGATCCCGCTCGCCTCCGACCGGCCGAAGATCTTCAACACCCGGCTTGCCGAATGGTCCGAAAACGCCGAACCCACCATCGGCCGCTCCAAGGCCGTTGGCGAACCGCCTTTCATGCTGGCGATCTCCGTGCTGGAAGCGCTCTCCATGGCTGTCGCAAGCGTCGCCGACTACAAGGTCTGCCCCCGTCTCGACGCGCCGGCAACGCCGGAGCGGGTGTTGATGGCGGTGGAGAGGTTGAAGGCGATCTAGGAGATGTTGTCTTCGAGAGGAATCCCCCTCTGGCCTGCCGGCCATCTCCCCCACAAGGTTGGAGAGACCTGGAGGAAATCTCTTGTTCACATCCAGAGGGACGCAAACAAGCAGCTCTCGCGTGGCAAAACTTGGAGGGGAGCAGCCTCACGTACGACCTCCCCCTTTGAGGGGGGTGAGGAGCGGTCCGCGCAGCGGAGCAATCGATCCAGTGAATCGATTGCAGCGACGAACGCCGGCAGGGCGGAGGGGGGTAGCCCCGCATGAACCAAAGACAGTCTCTCCCTGCCTTCCTCGCCGCACACCCGAAGGCCGTCCTCGTCGAAGTTGCCGAAGCAAAGGGCTCGACTCCGCGGGAAGCCGGCGCCTTCATGGTCGTGGCCGATGGCGGGTCGTTCGGCACCATCGGCGGCGGTCATCTGGAATACATCGCCATCGACCACGCTCGCGCGATGCTTGCGGGCAAGGCGGCCGACGAGACGCTGGATATCCCGCTCGGACCGGAAATCGGTCAATGCTGTGGCGGCCGCACGCTGCTGCGTTTCACCCGGATCGATGAGACGGTTACCGAAAGGCTCCTGCGGCAATCATCGAGCGAACAGCAGGCCTTTCCCGATGTCTTCCTCTTCGGCGCCGGCCATGTCGGACTTGCTCTGGCGACGGCACTTGCGCCCCTGCCCTTCAACGTGACGGTGGTGGAGACCCGCCAGATCGAGCCCGGAGCTCTGCCCGAGACGATCACGTTTCGCCATGTCCCAATGCCGGAGACCGAGGTCGAGGCCATTCGCCCAGGTGGCGCGGCCGTCATCCTCACCCATGACCACGCGCTTGATTTCCTGATTGCCCGGCAGGCGCTTGCCCGCGACGATCTCGCCTATACCGGCATGATCGGGTCGGCGACCAAGCGGGCCACCTTCTCCCGCTGGCTGATGCGCGAGGGCGGCGAAGCCGCATGGCTCAATCGACTGACGCTGCCGGTCGGCGGCGACACGGTGAAGGACAAGCGGCCGGCAGTCATCGCAGCGCTGGTTACGGCGGAACTCGTCACCCGATTGCTCGGGGCCAGGCAGGCGAAATCTTCCACCCGTCAGGACGAGCGCGTCCTCGGCCGGTAAGGACGACGGTTCGAAAGCAGCCGGTCGGCCTCCCGACGATCCGCGATCATCCAATCCTTCTCCAGCCCCACATCTCGCAACAGGCCGTCCGGCAGATCCTCGATGGACATGCGTCCGCCGGAAAGGAGACGCCGGAAAAAACGGTAGACCGAAGCGAATACATGGCTCCCGGGAAGGAATACCAGTCGAATCGCGGACAGCATGGTCGCCTCCACATGCGAAATGTTCTGTTGATGCATGTCGCAATAAATGCCGTTGATTTCCGGGAAATTCCAATTCAATCTCGGCGAAACACCATAAAGAGAGCTTATCGATGAAGCTGTCGCGCCAATTTCCACTGAATGCTCTGCGAGTCTTCGAGACCGTCGCCCGGCTTGGCAATTTCACCCGCGCCGGGGAGGAGCTGGGCATGACCCAGACGGCCGTCAGCTACCAGATCAAGATTCTGGAGGAGAATATCGGAGAAGCACTTTTTGTGCGCCAGCCACGGCAGGTGGTTTTGACCGAAACCGGCAGCCGCATGCTCCCGAAGGTCAGTGAAGGGTTCGTGCTGCTCAACGACGCCGTCAATCAGGCCCGGCGCAGCCGCGACGAAATTCTGGAAATCCATTCGACGCCAACCTTCGCTTCTCACTGGTTGGCCCGAAATCTTGGCACCTTCCAGCTCGAATATCCGCACATCGCCGTCCGTCTGCAACGTGGTACGCAATTGACCGATTTCAACCGTGAGCCTGCCGATGTCGCGATCCGAATCGGCATTGATCCATGGCAGGGGCTGGTATGCCACCCGCTCATCCGGCTTTTCTACACGCCCATGCTCAGCCCGCGCCTCGCTGAAAGCATCGGCGGTATAAGCCAACCGGCCGACCTCCTGAAACTGCCGCTGATCTCCGACGACGACAGGTGGAAGGTGTGGTTCGCCGCGGCCGGCGTCGATGCCTCGCAGAGCAACACGCAAAAGCTGGATGCCTTCGGCGCGCTCGACCTCGAGGCGGGAGCAGCACTCGCCGGTCACGGCGTGGCGATGCTCAGCCCCTTCTACGTGCAGGACGAACTGGCGTCCGGCCGCCTGATACAGCCCTTCGACCTCAGTTGGACGGACGAGAAAATCTACTGGCTCGTCTATCCGCATGGACGGCGCAACCTGCCCAAGATCCGCGCCTTTCAGGCATGGCTCATGGCCGCATTGCCTGTGTCGTCAGAGATAGCGCGGCGGCCAGCCGACGCCTGACCAGACATCGCGGCGATGATCCTCGCGATCGGGGCCGGGTGTCCGCCGACCGTCCAGAAGACCAAGGTCGCGCATCTGGTGTTGCGACAAGGCCTCCCGCCTGCGCCGCGACCGGACAAGGACCCTCGCCAGCAAAGCGCTAAACCTGTTTTTCCGGCGATAAAGGCGCAGGAAGCCATCCGGCATAACATACGTCATGGCCGACCTCTCGTTGACAATGAAGAATTGCAGTTGATCTATGAGAGATAGAATGCGCCTGATTATCGCCGTATTCCAACGAAAGATCCGTCTGCATGGATCAAGAGGGCTTATCCATGAAACTATCCCGCAATTTCCCGCTGAACGGCATGCGGGTGTTCGAGGCCGCAGCCCGGCACCTGAGCTTCACCAGGGCGGGCGAGGAACTGGGGATGACGCAGACCGCCGTCAGCTACCAGATCAAGCTGCTGGAGGAGATGCTCGGCGAGCAGCTTTTCCTGCGCCGGCCAAGGCAGGTCACCCTGACGGAAGCCGGGGCAAGCCTCGCGCCAAAGGTGGCGGAAGCCTTCGGCCTTTTGCAGGAGGCCGTCGCCAATATGCGCGAGACGGCGCAGGTCACGCTCACCATCCACTGCACAGCGACCTTCGCCCAGCAATGGCTGGCACGGCGGATCGGTGATTTCCAGATCAGGCACCCGAACATCGCGGTGCGCCTCGAGGCATCATCCGCGCTGATCGACTTCAACAGCGCGGAAGCCGACATCGCCATCCGCACCGGCGACGGAAAATGGCCCGGCCTCTACAGCCAGTTCCTGATCTACAGCGGTTTCACGCCTATGCTCAGTCCGGCACTTGCACAAAGCGTCGGAGGCCTGCACCGGCCGGAAGACCTCCTGAAGCTGCGCATCATCGATCCGAGCGATCCCTGGTGGCGCATCTGGTTCACCGCCGCCGGCGTCGCAGATCCCGATCTGGACAGCCGCCCACGCAGCCGGCTCGGGGCTCAGACCTTCGAGGCGAATGCCGCCATGGCCGGTCAGGGCGTCGGCATCCTGACCCCGAAATTCTATCGTGACGAGATCGCCATGGGCCGCCTTTTCCAGCCCTTCGATATCATGGGTCGCGACGGCCACGACTACTGGCTCGCCTATCCGGAAGCCAAGCGCAAGCTACCGAAGATAAGGGCATTCCATGCTTGGATCGTGGAAACGCTGGCAACGGACGGCCTCACCTGAGCTTCGCCGATCGGTCTTGGCTTAGAAGGACATGTCCGGTGCATAGAAACATCGGGGCGTGTTTTCGTCCGGAAAGAGACAGAGGTGATATTCGCTGTCCTGGGAGCGGCGGGTGGTGCTCTGTGGGAACTTGAAGATGTGATTGCGGGTGATAAGCCGGTGATCGCCCGGCGCAAGCGTCAGCTGATATCCACCCGGCACGATCCTGACGCTCGACGACGGTATCTCCTGACAGTCGCCGGTGTGGCCATCCCCGTTGCAGCAATAGAGATCGTAGCTCCAGCCGGAATGGGCATCGTGAGCTTCGACGGTGAACGCATAGAGTATGATGCTGACGATTAGCAATGCCAAGCGCATGGGCGGCTTCTCCATTGAATGAAGGCCTTCGCCGGTACGCACGACCACCCCCCGGCGGATTTGCGACACCAATGTAACAGTTAACGAACATTAGAATAAGAACATAAATTGGGGAGTAGGTTTTCGCGGCGCACAAATCACCGGGGAAAGCATCGATTTCGCCCCCTGCCCCCTTTCATTCCCAAGGCTTTTTCGACAAAGTTTCGGGTTGGGGAAGAAAGGGATTTCTGATGTATGAATTTGCCATCGCCTGGGAATGGCTGGCCTTTGCCGTTCGCTGGCTGCATGTCGTCACCGCCATCGCCTGGATCGGTTCGTCCTTCTATTTCATCGCACTCGATCTTGGTCTCGTAAAACGCGACCACCTGCCCGCAGGCGTATACGGCGAGGAATGGCAGGTTCACGGGGGCGGTTTCTACCACATCCAGAAATATCTGGTCGCGCCGGCCTCCATGCCGGAACACCTGACCTGGTTCAAATGGGAAGCCTATACCACCTGGCTTTCGGGCTTCGCCCTGCTTTGTGTGGTCTATTACGGCGGCGCCGATCTCTTCCTGATCGACCGCCATGTCCTCGATGTAGACCAGTGGCAAGCGATCGGCCTTTCGCTCGCATCCCTCGGCGTCGGCTGGGTACTCTACGACCTCTTGTGCAAGTCGCCGCTCGGCAAGAATACCTGGGGCCTGATGGCATTTCTCTATGTCGTGCTGGTCGCCATGGCCTGGGGCTACACCCAGATCTTCACCGGCCGCGCCGCCTTCCTGCATCTCGGCGCCTTCACGGCGACGATCATGTCGGCCAACGTCTTCTTCATCATCATCCCGAACCAGAAGATCGTCGTGGCCGACCTCATCGCCGGCCGCACGCCGGACCCGAAGCTCGGGGCACAGGCCAAGCAGCGCTCGCTGCACAACAACTATCTGACGCTTCCCGTCATCTTCTTCATGCTGTCGAACCACTACCCGCTGGCCTTCGGCACCGCCTATAACTGGATCATCGCCGCCCTGGTCTTCCTGATGGGCGTCACCATCCGCCACTGGTTCAATACCACTCACGCCCGCAAAGGCCGCCCGCTCTGGACCTGGATGGTCACGACCGTTCTGTTCATCGTCATCATGTGGCTTTCGACCGTGCAGAAGCCCGTTTCGGAAGATGAGGTATCGGTGGCTCCCGTCTACCAGCGCTTTGCCGCTGACGCGCATTTCCCCGCGGTGAAGGACATCGTCGCCAGCCGCTGTTCGATGTGCCATGCGGCCGAGCCGGTATGGGATGGCGTGGCGCGCGCGCCAAAATCCGTGAAGCTCGAAAGCGACGCCGAGATCGCCGCCCACGCCCGCGAGATCTACCTGCAGGCCGGTCGCGCGCATGCCATGCCGCCCGGCAACATCACCGAGGTCAGCGCAGAGGAGCGCGCGCTTCTCGTTGCCTGGTATGAAAGCGCCGTCTCCGGGGAAAGCAGCCAATGACAGCCACCCTCTATCGCGGCCGGCTCATCTCCTTCCGCCGCGCGCCCGAAAGCGTGCATGACGAGGGAAGCTACCGCTATGAAAGCGACGGCGCGCTGCTGGTCGAAAACGGCCGGATCGCCGCCATGGGCGACTACGCCTCCGTGAAGGCGGAGGCCGCGCTCGATACCGTCGAGGTCGATCATCGGCCGCATCTCATCCTGCCCGGCCTGATCGATACTCATGTGCATTTTCCACAGATGCAGGTGATCGGCTCCTATGCCGCCAACCTGCTGGAATGGCTGAACACCTATACCTTCCCCGAGGAATGCCGCTTCGTCGAGACCGCCCACGCGGAACGCATCGCCCGGCACTTCTTCGACGAGTTCTTCCGCAATGGTACGACCACCGCCGTCGCCTATTGCTCCGTGCACAAGGCCTCCGCCGACGCCTTCTTCGCCGAGAACCTTCGCCGCGGCAGCCTGATGGTCGCCGGCAAGGTGATGATGGACCGCAATGCCCCTCAGGGCCTGCTGGACACCCCTCAGATGGCCTATGACGAGACGCGTCAGGTGATCGCCGACTGGCACGGCAAGGGCCGCAACCACGTCGCCATCACGCCGCGCTTCGCCATCACCTCCACCCCGGAGCAGATGGCTGCCACGCAGGCGCTGGCCGAGGAATTTCCCGACCTGCACATCCAGACACATCTTTCGGAAAACCGCGACGAGATCGACTTCACCTGCTCGCTCTATCCGGAAGCGACCGACTACACGGATATCTATGCCCGTTACGGCCTGCTTGGCCGCAAGACCCTGCTCGGCCACGCCATCCACCTCTCCGATCGCGAGGCCGACGCGATCTCCGAAGCCGGTTCGATCGCCGTCCACTGCCCGACATCGAACCTCTTCCTCGGCTCCGGCCTCTTCCCGATGAAGCGCTACCAGCGCCGCGACAAGCCGGTCAGGATTGCGGTGGCGACCGACATCGGCGGTGGCTCCAGCTATTCCATGCTGAAGACCATGGACGAGGCCTACAAGATCCAGCAGTTGCAGGAGGAACGCCTCAATCCGCTGGAGAGCTTCCACCTGATGACGCTCGGCAATGCCGAGGCGCTGTCGCTTTCCGACCGGATCGGCACGCTGGACGCAGGAACGGACGCCGATTTCGTCGTCCTCAACCCGGCGGCGACGCCGGCCATGGCTTTGCGCATGGAAACAGTGAAAACCCTTGCGGAAGAGCTCTTTCTGCTGCAGACATTGGGTGACGACCGCTCCGTCGTCGAAACCTACGTTGCGGGCAAGGCAAGCAAACCGGCCGCCGCCTGAGGAATCGATGCAGCACGGCTATTCCGGCACTCCCCTTGCCAAGAAACTCGGCCTCAAACCGGGCATGGCGGTCTTGTTCCTCGACTTGCCTGAGCACCTGGGGGATCTCACCCGGACTGACGGGCTGGCGAGCGTCGCGACAAGCCTCGACAGGGTCGCCGCGCGGGAATTCGACCTGATCCACGCGTTCGAAACCGTTCGCGAACAGCTTGCCGACCGACTTCCCGTACTACGCGCCGCATTGAAGGCGGACGGCATGCTGTGGCTTTCCTGGCCGAAGAAATCCTCTGGCGTGGAAACCACGATCACTGAGGACGTCCTGCGCGAACTGGTTCTGCCGCAGGGACTGGTCGACGTGAAGGTCTGCGCCGTCGATTCTGTCTGGTCGGGACTGAAATTCGTGTTCCGCAAGGAACTGCGCGGGACACTCGCCTGATGCTTGCCGGGAACACCCCATGAACCTGTTGCTGAACCTCGCCCTGGGCACGCTGATGATCTCGCTCACCGTCGTCATCCACACCTTCGGCTTGATAGGTGTCACCCGCGTGATGAGTTGGATCATCGACCGCATCCGGCTGCACGGCCATCGCAGCCGCATCCTGGCCATGAACACCGTGGTTCTCGGCGTCTTCTGCGTGCTGACGGCCGAGGTCTGGCTCTGGGCGCTGTGCTATCGGCTGATCGGTTTTCTCGGCGATTTCTCGACGGCGCTCTACTTCTCGACCGTCACCTTTTCGACCATCGGATACGGCGACGTCATTCCGCACCCCGAATGGCGCATGCTGGCGGGACTGGAAGGTGTCAGCGGTTTCCTGCTGATCGGCTGGTCCACCGCCTACCTCGTCGCAGCCGGCATAAGGGTCGGCCCCTTTCGTTCGGGGGAGCATTTCTGATGGCTCTCTGTCGCTAATTTCCAGCTAAAGGCAATAAAAGTGTCCACCATTCTCGAAATCGCCGATCTCAAGGCGCTGGCGAAGCGCCGCGTTCCGAAACTTTTCTTCGATTACGCCGATAGCGGCTCCTATACAGAATCGACCTATCGGGCCAACGAGTCGGATTTCTCCAAAATCAAGCTGCGCCAGCGCGTGCTGGTGGACATGAGCGGCCGCTCGCTCGAAACCACGATGATCGGCGAGAAGGTCTCGATGCCGGTGGCTCTTGCCCCGACCGGCCTCACCGGCATGCAGCATGCCGATGGCGAAATGTTGGCCGCCCAGGCAGCCGAGGAATTCGGCGTTCCTTTCACGCTTTCGACCATGAGCATCTGCTCGATCGAGGACGTCGCCTCGGCGACGAAGAAGCCTTTCTGGTTCCAGCTCTATGTCATGCGCGACCGCGATTTCGTGATAAACCTGATCGATCGCGCCAAGGCCGCAAAATGCTCGGCACTGGTGCTGACCGCCGACCTTCAGATCCTCGGCCAGCGCCACAAGGACCTGCGCAACGGGCTGTCCGCTCCGCCGCGCCTCACGCCGAAGCATCTCTACCAGATGGCGACCCGTCCGCGCTGGTGCTGGAACATGCTGCAGACCAGCCGCCGCACCTTCCGCAATATTCACGGCCATGCCAAGGGCGTGACCGACCTCGCCTCTCTCAACGCCTGGACGTCAGAACAGTTCGACCCTAAGCTTTCGTGGAAGGATGTCGAGTGGATCCGTGAACGCTGGGGCGGCAAGCTCATCATCAAGGGCATTCTCGACGCCGAGGACGCCAAGCTCGCAGCACAGACGGGTGCTGACGCGATCGTGGTTTCCAACCATGGCGGCCGCCAGCTCGATGGAGCGCATTCCTCGATCTCCATGTTGCCGAGGATCGTCGATGCCGTCGGCGACAAGATCGAAATCCACCTCGACAGTGGCATCCGCTCAGGACAGGACGTGCTGAAGGCCATGGCGCTCGGCGCAAAGGGCACCTTCATCGGCCGCCCCTTCCTTTACGGTCTCGGCGCGATGGGCAAGCCGGGTGTCACCAAGGCGCTGGAAATTATCCGCAAGGAGATGGACACGACCATGGCGCTGTGCGGCAAGCGGCGGATCGAGGAAATCGACCACCGGATCCTCGCGGAAAACCCATACTGACAGTCCTCAATCAGGCGGAGAGCCTGTCAATCAGTGCCTCCGCCAGATCCAGCATGCGCGTTTCGGGCGCATGCCCGATCAGCATCAGCGCATGACTGCCATCCGCCCAGTGGACGACGGTCATGCCATTGCGTTGCTCTGTCCGCATAGGCGCGGGCTTCCCATCCGAGCGGACGATACAGAAGGCAAGCGGGCCGCTGTCCGGATCGAGATAAAGGATCTGGGCCAGCGGCTTGCCGTCATAGGCCAGAACCTGCGCACGCTTGTAGTCGAGGTCATCGAAATCGAGCTGCTCGGATGTCATCCGCATGTCGAGACGCCGGTTGACGGCCGAAAGCTCCGCCGCCTGCTCGGCGGCCGTCGGCAGCACACCTGAAAGTGTCTGCACATCGTAGAGCGACATGTATTGCGCGACGAGGCCCCGCCACTCGTCCGGCCCCTCGCCATCTTCTTCGAACCAATCGAAACCGATCCTTCCAAGGAAAATGCCCGAGACAACCGACGCGGCGATGGCGCCGACAAGAGCACGGCGACTGATACTGCCCGCCATGATCGGCGTCGGCTTCGTACCGGCCGCCGCAAGCATGGACTGCAGCCGCCCGACCGGCGCTTCCCCAAGCAGGGGCGCGAAGGAATGGCGGTAATCGAGATTGGCACGCATCAGGAATTCCAGCCGCTCGGCAACACCTGCGTCCTGCTCCAGCAGATGCTCGATGCGGTCGCGCTCATCGCCGTCCAGTTCTCCATCAATGAAGGCCGTCAGGAGTTCGTCCGATGGCATGATGTCGTCCCCTGTCATCGCTCACCCTCCCCCCTTGCCTCTGCGAGCTTTGCCCGCGCTGCCGCCAACCGGCTCATGATGGTTCCGACCGGCACGCCCAGGATCGTTGCGACCTCGCGGTAGGACAGCCCCTCGACATAGGCCAGAAACACGGCGGTCCGTTGCGCCTCCGGCAGGGCGTCCACGAGACGCATGACCTGATTGGCCATGACCTTGCGGTCGGCCTCTGCCCGGCCATCGAAGGAAAGAACGTCGGCAGCCTCGGCCAGCCCCGCGCCCTCGCGCACCCGCTGCGCTCGGACCTCATTCAGCCAGATCGAATGCAGGATGGCGAGAAGCCACTGGTCGATCCGCGACCCCGCGGCAAACTGTGCCGCCCGCTCCAGCGCCCGGACGCAGGTCTGCTGCACCAGATCGTCGGCCATGTCCCGCCGACGCGACAGCACGAAGGCATATCGCCACAGCCGGCTCAGATTGGCCGACAGACCGTTTCGCACGTCCGCCTCGCTTGCGATGGCAGCCTCCCTTCCCGTGAATGAAACGGGCGCGACCGCCCGGTCCTGTTGCGATGACGGGGCGGCGCTGTTCAGCGGATAATCACAGGATAGGCTCGACATTGGCAAGATACCGATTTGACGACAGACCGAACCACGAAATCGCGGCCCGGCCCGTCATCTGCTCCCCAGCGCATCGGCCCGAAAATCGGAATCGATTTTCGGAAAGCTCGATGCGCAGATTCAAGATGTTAGAGCGTCCTTTGTGCGTCCAAATGGACGCGCGGCGCTCTAGCGTCAGATCTTCGCAGCCGCGCCGATGGCGGCATCGAGGTCGCGATATTCCTCGCAAGTGGTGCCGCAAAGCCCTTTGATGGCCTGCAGCTGCGCCTTGGCCAGTTCAATCTCGCCCTTCAGGACATAAGCCTCACCGAGATATTCCCGCACCTGCGCATATTGCGGGTCCGCGGCCACGGACCTCAGGTAATAGCCGATGCCCTCATCGAGACGGCCGAGCTTGCGGGTAGCGTAACCGCGATAATTCAGCACTTCCGGCGAGTTCTGATCCTTCACCGTATCGAGAACGTCGAGAGCATCCTGGTAGCGCTCGGCCTTTGCCAGCGCATAGGCATAATCGGCAAGGTTTTCGTCGATGAGATTGGCGCCGCTCTGCCGGATGCATTTCTGGGTCTTGCGGTCATAGACGCTGCCCTTTTTGCAGACCGGCGTGGAACCCGAGCTGGAATCCGAACCGCCGCCATAACCGCCGGCCGCGAAAACGGGACCGGCAAGGGCGACGGAAAAGAGGCAGACGGCAGACAGGGTGGCAAGGCGAAGCTTTTGAACGCGGGGCATGGCTCGATCCTCTGCAAATACGACAGCGCCGGAAGCCACCCACGATGAACGGCGGACGCTGCGAGTTTGATTTTCCCGCATGACCCCGCGCCGAACGTTCCCGGCGGAGGCAAACATGCAAGGTTGCAGGAGGTGAACACCCCGGAGGGTGCTTCTATTCGATGGAATCTGAAATTTTCTTCAGGCGATCCAGCCGCCCGAAAGCGCGCTGACCCAGTCTGCCATGCCGTGAGCAGCCGCCATCTCGGCTGCGGCCGCGTTATCGTAGCGAACCTGCCGGAAGGTCGGCTGCCAACCGCGCCCGGTCTTTTCCAGCACGGCATAGGCGGAAAAAGGCGTGCCCTGCTGGGCCTTGTGATAGAAGGGCTGGTCATAATCGAAGCCCGGACAGCCAACGCTGCCCGGATTGACGATCAGGCGGCCATCGGAAAGCTGGACGGCCCTCGCGATATGGCTGTGACCGCAGAGAATGAGCGGCTGCTCGATACCATTGGCAAGCCCCTCGATTTCATCGAGCGGCTTCAGATGGAAGATGCCATCCGGCGACAGCGTCTCCATCCAGTAGGTGTTGTCGTCCCGCGGCGTCGCGTGGCAGAGATAGGCCTCGTCGCGGTAGACAGCGCTGAACGGCAGCGCGCGGATCCAGTCGAGATGCTCTGCGCTGAGCTGCGGAAAAACCGGCTGCTCCCAGTCGCCCATTTCCGGAAACGGCCGGTCGATCAGCGCCCGGTCGTGGTTTCCGCGAACGCTCACCGCCTCGAGCGGCAATAACAGATCCGCCGTGGCTCCGGCATTCAGAGGACCGGAAAAACTGTCCCCGAGATTGACGATCTCGGAAATACCCTGCCGGCGGATATCCTCCAGCACAGCTTCAAGCGCCAGATGGTTGCCGTGAACATCGGCGATCGCAGCGAAGATCATCGATCAGCTGCCCCGATAGGTGGAATAGCCATAGGGCGAAAGCAGAAGCGGCACATGGTAGTGCGCCTCGGTATCGCTGATGCCGAAACGGATCGGGATGACATCGAGGAACGGGGGCGAAGTGAGCGGCGCACCCTGCGCCTTCAGGTAGTCGCCGGCATGGAACAGCAGTTCGTACTGCCCGACCCGGAAGCTCTCGCCCGAAAGGATCGGTCCGCCGTCGACGCGGCCATCGGAATTGGTGATCGCGGTGGTTACCAACTCGGCATCCTCGCCCACGATCCGCATCAACTGGATCTTCAGACCTTCCGCCGGCTTGCCGAGCGCGGTGTCGAGGACATGGGTGGTGAGGCCGGTCATAGATGGGGCTCCAGAATCACGAAGGGCTTGTCGAAAAAGAACTCTTCGAGATTGTTGCCCGGCCCGTCACGATCGACAACCAGAAAATCCGAGATTTCCCCGATCGCCATCAGCGGATGATGCCAGACGTTGCGCCGGTAGTTCACGCCCTGATCGGGACGCGCCAGAAAGACCTGCGGACGCCCGGGCCTGCCATCCTCATCGGGCGAGACGGCCACGAGGAACGGCCGGCCGGAGAGCGGCGAAAAGCTCTGGCTGCCGAACGGATGCCGCTCCATCATTCCGACCTCATAGGGAAAGGCGCGCGGCTGGCCGCGGAAGATGTTGACGATAACCCGCGCCCCCTCGCCCGTTACCTCCGGCGAAAACAGCGCATGAAACCGCTCCGTGGTGCCGCCATTGATCAGGCGCATTGTTTCGGGCTTGGCGGAAATCACCTCACCGAAGGGAGCGAATGCCTCGGGAGTGAGAGGCTGGATGGAAAGCAGGTCGGACAAGAGGAGTCATTCTCCTTGAATATGCGGATGGCGTAGCTGGTTGATCTGGCGGATCAGTGCCGGCAGGTCGACTTGAACGGTGTCCCACACCAGTCGCCAGTCAAGTCGTTCGTGCTCATGGACAACCATGTCGCGCCAGCCCCTGATTTTCCGCCAGTCGATGTCAGGATATTCGGAAGCGGCAGACGGAAAGCCGGCCAGTACCCTCGCAGCCGCGGCGGCGATCAGCACGAAAGTCATCGCAACCGCGCGCTGGGTCAGGATATCCCGCTCGAATGCCTCAAAGGTCACATCCTTGACAAAGCCGACAGCCTCGGAGGCTGCCTCCTGCATGTCGCGAAGATTTTCGAGAAACCGCTGCTCTGGAGTCATATGACCGCCACCGAACCGAACACGCTCGGTTTCGCCGCATTGAAGCGTTTGGTCGCCTGCCTGTTAGTCTCCAGCACTTCCGATGGCCTCATGGCCGAACCTCCGTTTGGGGCACAATATAGAGCATGTCCCGTGAAAGTGGGAACCGGTTTCGGACGAGGACATACGCCCCAATACGCAGCGAGAATTTGAGCGATCACAACGCGCTTTGGCGAGGCCCCCTCCCGAAGAAAATCGGGAACCTCACCAGAACTCGGCAGGCCGCACACGAAAACAGCGCCGGCTTTCACCGGCGCTGTCGTGATCAATGGTCGATCTTCGAAGATCAGGCTGCTGCAGAAGCAGCGAACGGAACTTCCGAGATCGTCTTCAGGACCTGCGAAGCGATCGCATAGGGGTCGCCCTGGGAGTTCGGACGACGATCTTCCAGGTAACCCTTGTAGTCGTTCTTGACGAAGGAGTGCGGAACGCGGATCGAGGCGCCACGGTCGGCAACGCCGTAGGAGAACTTGTTCCACGGAGCCGTTTCGTGCTTGCCGGTCAGACGCATGTGGTTGTCCGGGCCGTAAACGTTGATGTGGTCCATCAGGTTCTTGTCGAACTGCGCCATCAGACGTTCGAAATAGTCCTTGCCGCCAACTTCGCGCATGTACTTGGTCGAAAAGTTGCAGTGCATGCCCGAACCGTTCCAGTCGGTGTCGCCGAGCGGCTTGCAGTGCCATTCGATGTCGATGCCGTACTTTTCGCAGATGCGGAGCAGCAGGTAGCGAGCGATCCAGATCTGGTCAGCGGCCTTCTTGGAGCCCTTGCCGAAAATCTGGAATTCCCACTGGCCCTTGGCCACTTCGGCGTTGATGCCTTCGTGGTTAATGCCGGCTTCGAGGCACTGGTCGAGGTGCTCTTCGACGATCTGGCGAGCGATGGAGCCGACATTCTTATAGCCGACGCCGGTGTAGTACGGACCCTGCGGAGCCGGATAGCCGTGTTCCGGGAAGCCGAGCGGACGGCCGTCTTCGTAGAAGAAGTATTCCTGCTCGAAGCCGAACCATGCATCCTCGTCGTCGAGGATGGTCGCGCGGCTGTTCGACGGATGAGGCGTGACGCCGTCCGGCATCATGACTTCGCACATGACGAGAGCGCCGTTCTTGCGGGCCGGATCCGGGAATACGGCAACCGGCTTCAGGACGCAGTCGGAGCTACGGCCTTCGGCCTGCTCGGTCGACGAACCATCGAAACCCCAGTAGGGAAGTTCTTCCAGCGACGGGAAATTGTCGAATTCCTTGATCTGCGTCTTGCCACGCAGGTTCGGCACCGGCTTGTAGCCATCGAGCCAGATATACTCGAGCTTATACTTGGTCATTCTTGGTCTCTCTTCAGTCAAGCGTCCACCCATGGAGCGCAACAGAGGGGCGATTCTCCGGAACTCCGGCGAGTCGTTTTGGTAGAAGCAGGAAGTGTGCCAACTAATGAGAGCCGTCATCCGGCCGACACAATGACGCACCCCGCTACGGTTTGCGCGCGGGAATCCTTAACAGTTTCAGCTTATTGTGTGGGAACATGACACAGCCATACCGTGTTCTCGTGTATGGCGGGCCTCGTCGTAGATTGTGATGATTTCGCACTCACACATGTTTTTGGCCCATAAATGCCTATAATTTATGCATTTTGCACTTTTCGTGTGCATTCCATTTAAAGTTCTGTTAGGGAAGATCATCGGGCTCGAAAACCGATGAACAACGAAAGGCAGCAGCATGACAACGAACATGGTTCGGGAATCGGCGAAGATCCTGCAGTTCCCGGTAAGAAACATTCAGAAGCTGATGGAAACGCGCGAGCGCGACGACCGCTCACGCCCCGTGATTTACGAAAGCGGCGCAGGCAGTTGGTATCACGAGGATGCGATCCGCGAGGCGGAAGACGCGCGCAAGCAATAGCAAGCGCCAGACTGCCCTGTCACTCAGACCTTCGGTTCCTGGGGAGCGGACGTGTGACGCCGCCATCAGGGCCACGGCGGCAAGGCAACAAGGGTGACGAACCCGTTTCGGTAATCACGTGACCGCCAAAAATGGATAGCGTCCGTCTGCATTATCCCGCGCTATATACCTGGCATCCGGCCGATCGCGGCCTGGACGTCATCGCGAGTGGAAGCATCGCGGGCATCCGGTAGCCTGCTTCGGGCAACTCGCAGCTTCCTGCTGATCCCCCCTGAAATCTGCCTGACCGCACCGTCCCGCCCCTTTCGAAGACCGGATGAAGGAAAGCACTCGTGACCGGACACCCGTTTGCGACGGCCAGCCGGCAACGTCGGCCGTTAAATCGGCCAGCGCCATGACGAGCCCCGTTCGAGCGCTTCAGACGCTCTCCGGCAGGAGATGTCCAAGGCGGATGCGGGCGATCTTCTCGACCTGGGTGCAGGCCGTGGAAAACTCGGTTTCGCGGTCATTGGCTATACGCGCCTCGAAGGCGGCAAGGATGTCCTCCTTGGTCAGCCCGGTGACCGCAATGATAAAGGGAAAGCCGAACTTTTCGGTATAGGCCGAATTGATGTCGGTAAAGCGCGCAAACTGTTCGGGGCTGAGCTGGTCAAGCCCCGCACCGCTCTGCTCCCTGCGGCTTTCCATCGTCAGTTCGCCGGCAACGGCAAGACGCCCGGCAAGGTCCGGATGCGCCCGCAGAACTCCCAGCCGTTCGGCCGCGCTTGCCTTGCGAAACTGCTCGGCGAGCGCGGCATGCACGCTCGAAACCGTCAGCGGTTCGCTGATCGCCCCGACGTCGAAGGCTCGCTCGGCGATGAAGGGAGAATGCTCGAATACGCCGCCGAAGGTGGCGATGAAATCGTCTCGCGTCACCATGCGCTCACCACGTCGGCTTGTGATTCTTGTGCCAATGTTCAGCGATCTCGATACGCTTCGGGATCCACACCTTGTCATGCGACCGGACGTAATCGATGAAGCGCGAGAGCGCCGCGGCGCGTCCCGGACGGCCGACGAGACGGCAATGCAGGCCGATGGACAGCATCTTGGCGCTGCCGGCCTTGCCCTCTTCATAGAGCACGTCGAAGGCGTCCTTGAGATAGGTGAAGAACTGATCGCCGGAGTTGAAGCCCTGCGGTGTTGCAAACCGCATGTCGTTGGTTTCGAGCGTATAGGGGATGATCAGGAACGGCTTGCCATCGATGCCCTTCACCCAGTAGGGCAGATCGTCGGCATAGGAGTCCGACGAATAGACGAAACCGCCCTCCTCCATGACGAGCCTGAGCGTGTTGTCGGACGGCTTGCCCTGATACATGCCGAGCGGATGGGAACCGGTCAGCTCCTTGTGCAGGCGCACCGCCTCGAGGATATGCTTGCGCTCCTCCTCCTCGGAAAAGTCCTTGTATTCCAGCCAGCGATAACCGTGGCTGGCAATTTCCCAGCCGGCTTCCTTCATGGCGGCAACGGCTTCCGGGTTACGCGCCATGGCGAGTGTCACGCCATAGACCGTCACCGGAACATTGCGCTCGGTGAACATCCGCCAGAGGCGCCAGAAACCGGCCCGCGAGCCGTATTCGTAAATCGATTCCATGTTGAGATTGCGCTGGCCGGGCCAGGGCTGCGCGCCGACGATCTCGGACAGCAGGCTTTCCGAGGCCTTGTCGCCGTCCAGAATGCTGCTTTCACCGCCCTCCTCGTAGTTGACGACGAACTGGACGGCGATGCGGGCATCGCCGGGCCATTTCGGGTCCGGAGTGTTGCGGCCATAGCCGACGAGGTCGCGCGGATAGGTATCGGTCTGCATCAAATCACCCTGTGGAGACATGCCGCGCAAGCATCTGCCTGCTCACGGGGCACGACATCGGAAAAGAACAACAACTGTCGGCACGGGAGCGAATCCGGAAGATCGCGACGCGCCTGAATGCGTTACGCAAACGGTAAGCAGCGTGAAGGCCGATGTCGAGATGGAAACGTCAGAGCGGGGCGTTGCCTTTTTGGCGACACCCCCTCGCCGGCCCGCGACCGGACCGGCGTTCAGGCGATCTTGCGGGCGGAAATGCGCCCCATCGGATGCAGCGAGTGAACCTGGAACGGCGCCCCCGGCTCCTTCTCGACAAACAGGGCAAGATTGGAGAAATCCACCGGTTCGGATAGGACTGGCGCGAAATGCGCCCGCAGCGCTTCCTCGATCCGCGCGAATTCGTAAGGCGCCAGCGGACCGGTAAGCGGCATATGAAAGCGGAATTCGTCCATCACGTATGGATGACCCCAGCGATAGAGATTGGCGAACTGCGATGCCGACAATCCCTCCGGATTGCGCCGCTCGATTTCCGCTTCGGTCAGCGGTGCCCGGAAGGCATCGAATTCCTGCACTACGGCAGCGGCCAGATAGTCGAGTGCCGGGCACGGACGCTCCAGCACGAGGCCGAAGAAATCCCCGAGCCGGGCAATTTCGAGCCGCGGCAGTTCGAAGGGCTCCAGCGTTCCGGCAAAACGCATCAGGTCGCGAAGCATGGTGGCTTCAACGAGGTCGCTGTGCAGATGAAAGGGAGCTTTCAGCGTGGCGTGGAAGCCATAACGACGAGGCAAGGCGGTATGAAAGGCAATCTCGTGCACCCCAAGACCGCGCAGGGCGGGATGCTCGACGGCCTCGCCGGAATAGACATTGCGCCCGAGCCAGCCTGCGGCAGCAAGCGTCAGCGGGTCGCCCGAAGGGGGCGTGAAATGTATGGCATAGCGCATGCGAATACCTCACCCTCTTGTCCGTCGCCAATTTTAGCAATTGACGTTACAACACCGAGGTAGGTGATTTGCATGACAGGATCACGACGAGAGACCGGCCCCGGCCTCACGCATTGCGAGCAGCGATCACGATATGATGATGAAGCGCGAAGGATGAAGGCAGTCCGTTCGTATCACTTTCCGAATGCCCTGTAAAAGCGGCGACCGCCGCCTCCGCCAGTCGGTGCGCAATACCGAAGCTGACCTTGAAGCCGCCTGTCAGCGCATGGATGCGCGGATGATCGGGATGCGGCCCCACCATCGGGTCACGATCGATCGCCTTGGGCCGCAGCCCGGCCCACCGCTCGACCACCTCGGCATCGCGGAGCGCCGGTGCAAGCGCCCGCGCTCGACCGATCAGCCCTTCAAGCTGGTCATCGGTCGATGCCGGATCGTCGAACCTGTCCTCGCTGGTGCTGCCGATCGCGGCATAACCGCCCTCATGCGGCACGATGTAGAGACCGTCGAGATAAAGCAGCGGCAAGGCCGGATCGATATCGGCCTTCAGCAAGGCGGCCTGCCCCTTTACCGGTTGACCGAGCGGTTGCGGCAGCGGCGCTCCGAGCGACTGAAGCATGGGGAAGGACCTGTGGCCCGCCGCAATGATGCAGTGACCGAAGGAAACCGTCCGGCCATCCGAAAGCCCGGCAGTATCCGTCTCGGGATGGAGCAGATCGACCCCGGAATTCTCGATGATTCGGACGTGCGAGGCTTCTTTCAGGCGAGCGGTGAGCAATCCGGTCAGGCTGCGCGGCGATACCCGCGCGGCAAATGTGTCGCAGACGATGCCAGCCGCCATGAACTCTTCCGACGGCCAGCCGTTTCCCGCTGGCGAGGCATCGAGCGGCGTCCACGAGAAGGAGCGTGCGCCGTGATGCCAGTGCGCCTCCGCATCCTTGCAATGCCGTTCCGCGATCACCCGCAGATGCGGCTTCGGCAGCGGGATCAGCCTGCCGCTGCGACGATAGCCGGCCGACAGCCCGGTCTCTTCCTCCAACCGCCGGACTTCTTCCTCAAGGCTGATCAGCGCATCGAACTGGAACTGCTTCTTCTCCGACCAGCGATCCGGCATGTGGGGCATCAGCGCACCCAGCAATCCCCCACTTGCTCCGCGGGCAAGCGGCCCCTCATCAACCAGCAGCGTATCGATGCCCTGCCGCTGCGCATGCAGAGCCGCCCAGAGGCCCATGATGCCGCCGCCCACGATCAACAGGTCGGCGCGTAATTGACCTGACGGACGCGCGGCAGTATCCGCTTTGCTCATGACAGCTTCCCACACGATATCGCCGGCCGAAGGGCCGGATGCGAGCCAGGGGCAGGGCCTCACCTGGAACGAGGGCGATATGCCCTATTCGACTGCCTTTGGCGATCATTTTTATTGCCAGACCGATGGCCGTCTGGAATGCGGCCATGTCTTCCTTTCCGGCAATGGACTGCCAGACCGCTGGACGGGCTCCGGGACCTTCCGCATCGGCGAACTCGGCTTCGGCACCGGCCTCAACGCCTGTGAGACATGGCGACAGTGGAAGGAAACCCGAACAGCCGGCTCCGCCCTGCACCTCGTCTCCTTCGAGCTTTATCCGATGCAAGCCAAAGAGCTTGAACGCGCGCTTTCGCGCTGGCCGGAAATCGATGCGGAACGCAAGGCGCTCGTCGCCCTGTGGCCCGCAACGCCTGAAGGCGTGGTGGACATCACGCTGGACGACCAGACACGCCTGACTGTATTTTGCGGCGACGCCATGCAACGCCTGACAGCAAGCTCGCTCGCCTTCGATGCATGGTTCCTCGACGGCTTCGCCCCCTCCCGCAATCCGGCCATGTGGTCGCCGGAACTGATGCAGGCGGTGTTCGATCATACCGTCCCCGGCGGCAGCTTCGCGACCTATGCGGCGGCCGGCTTCGTCCGCCGCAATCTCGCGGGCACGGGCTTTGCCGTGGAAAGACGGAAGGGCTTCGCAGGAAAGCGCGAAATGCTCTGCGGCATCAGGCCCTCCGATGGCCTGGCCTCACTCTCCGGCCTCTAGCGCACCACGCGACGACTGCGAAGACAGCCACTGATTGATCTTCTGCTGCATGTTCTCCGGGCTGATCGGCTTCGACATGTAGTCGTCCATACCGGCGGCAAGGCAGAGTTCCTGATCGAGATCCTGCGCATGGGCCGTGACACCGATGATCGGCACATGCTGCCCGTCGCCGAGCGCGCGCTCCTCCTCACGGATGGTTCGCGCCGCCTGATGACCGTTCAACACCGGCATGGAAACATCCATCAGGATCAGCCGAGGGGAAAGCGAGCGCCACGCGTCCACTGCCTCACGACCGTTTTCCACGATCCGCCAGGTCAGGTTTGTCGCCTGCATGATCTGACGGAAGACGATCTGGTTGACCTCGTTGTCTTCGGCAATCAACACGTCACAGGCGCTTGCGACGGGTGCCTTTCGCTCTTCCTTGCGCTCGGCAGTCTGAACCGGCGGCGCGGAGAGAACCGGTGAGGAAACGCGAGCCGAAGCAGGCGCCGGCGCCGGCGCCATGAAACGTCCGGCATGGGTGCGAAGCCGCGCTGCGCGAACCACGTCGATGACGGCGCTACGCAACAGATTGGCACGCGCGGGCTTCATCAGATGCGCCTGAATGTTGAGTTCCTGGAAGATGCGCTCGTCGCCGAGCATGTCCATCGATGTCAGGAAAATGATTGCGCTGGCATCGAAGCGGCGGTCCGCCCGGATCAGACGGGCGACATCGACACCGTTCATCACCGGCATCTGGTAGTCGATGATCAGCGCATCGATGACCACGCCGACCTGAGCGGCTTCTTCCAGTATCGACAGCGCGGCCGGGCCGCTCTCGACGGCGAGGCAATCGAAGCCCCACATCGTCAGCTGCTCCGTCAGGATCTGGCGGTTGACGGCGTTATCGTCAATGACGAGCACATGGGCGTTTCTGACATTGACCGGCATGGCGTTATGCTTCTGCCGTTCGCTTGCCATGACAAAGGGCAACTGAACGGTAAACACCGACCCCTTGCCCAATTCGCTCTCCACATCGATATGCCCGCCGAAAAGGCCGACAAGGCCTGCCGTTATGGCAAGACCGAGACCCGTTCCCTCATGCCGCCGGGTGGACGAGCTATCGACCTGCGAAAACTTTTCGAAGATCGAGGCCCGCTTTTCGGCGGGAATACCGATGCCCGTATCCTCGATCTGCACCGTCAGCAGCGTGCGGCCCTCGGCCAGAGCCTCGCTCGATACGGCGATCAGCACATGCCCCTTCTCGGTGAACTTGATCGCATTGCCGACGAGATTGGTGACGACCTGCCGGAAGCGCCCGGCATCGCCGATCACCATATGGCGGACAGTCGCGTCGCCGCGCACGATGAGTTCGATGTCCTTCTCCGAGGCGGAGGCGGACAGAAGCGTCGCCACGTCTTCGATCGCCTCGACCGGATCGAACGGCGTCTTGCGCAGCTGCAGCTGGCCGGCGTCGATGCGGGAAAAATCGAGGATGTCGTTGATGATGGTCAGCAGCGCGTTGCCGGACTTGACGATGATATCGACAAAAGTCTTCTGCCGCGTGTCGAGAGCGGATTTCGAAAGAAGTTCCGCCATGCCGAGAACACCGTTCATCGGCGTGCGGATCTCGTGGCTCATATTCGCGAGGAATTCGGATTTCGCCTTGTCCGCCGCCTCGCTGCGCGCAAGCAGGACCTTCAGCTCTTCCTCGCCCTTCTTGATCTCCGTGACATCGGTCATGACGACCATCCAGTGACCGCGACCACTGACGGTCGCTTCCATCTGGACCCAGGTCTTCCGGTTGGCGAGGAAGGTGGTCGAAACACCGCTCGCCGAACGCGCCTTCTCCCGCCACTCCCGGAGTATCGACATTGCATCCGGTCCGAAATCGCCACGCTTGGCGCAATAGGCAAAGGCGGCGTGCCAGCTCTGCCCCTTCTCGACCATCACCGGGGGCAAGCCGAGTATCCGCACGAGCGCATCATTGCTTTCGATGATGACGCCATCCTCGATCACCACCAGCCCCTGCGACATGACGCGCGTCGCGTCCTGCATGACCTGTCCGAGGCGTTCGAGCTGCGCGCGCGCCTCGCTGATCTCCAGTTCACGTCGGCGTATATCCGTGAGGTCGGAATAGGTGAGCAGTATCCGGTCGTCATTGAGCCGGGTGACCGTGCTCAATACGTATTTTCCATCGTCGTAGACGAGGTCGCGAACCACCGATCCCTGCAGGCTGCGGAACAGCTCGACCCGCTGCCGGTAGCCTTCCTCGAACTCCACGTCCGGCCAGCTCCAGCCGCGCCCGCGGTTAAGCTCGCAATAATATCGGAAGGACATGCCCTCAAGCGGAACATCCTTTGGCCAACACCAGATTGTCGAGCATTTTTCATTGACGAATTCGACGATCATGTCGCGATTGAGGATCGCGACACCGACCGGCATGATGTGGAAAACACTAAGCAGGTCGTCGTAAAGCTTTTCGGCGCGCCCCTGGGCCTCGATGAGTTCCCGTTCGCGAACCTTGAGCAGGGTGACGTCGGTGATCGAGCCGACGATGTAGCGATGGTCGTCGGCCGTCATAATGCGGTTGAGCCGTGTGATGACTGATGCCGGACGCTCGCCGGGCAACATGATATCCTGTGGCCGCTCGAAGCTTTCGCCCGTCGCAAGCACCTGTTCGTTTTCGGCGCGAAGCTGCTTGCCGGAATGCGGAAACATCTCGTCCTCGCGCATGCCGTAGAATTCGTCTCGCGGCTTGCCCTGCAACATCTCGTAGGCGGCATTGGCGAAGATCAGCCGCCTGTCGCTGTCGCGGATGAAAACGGGCACCGGCAGCTGCTCGATCGCCGTGCGATAGAGAATGGTCTCCTGTTCGCGCTGATGCAACTCCGTGACATCGGAATAGGTCACAAGGATCTTGCCATTGGCAAGCCGCCGGCTCCGGATCGCAAGGATAAGTCCGCCAGGGGTTTCCGCCTGCGAGACGACGCTGTTTCCATCCTCGCTGAACTGGGACAGCCGCGCCTGATAGATCGCCTCGACGTCCACCAGTGCGGTATCCCCGTAGCGTCCCCGGCTGAAATTATAGTCCAGAAACGCCCGATACGAATGCCCCACCGGCTGATAGGTATCATCGGCTTCCAGCATGTCGCAGAAAGCGTCGTTGACGTATTCGATCGTGAGCGCATCGTCGAGGATCATCACCCCGACCGGCAGCGATTTCAGCAGGCTCTCGAGATAGCTGTGCAGCTCCTCTGCTTCCGCCCGCGCCTCGATGAGTTCCCGCTCGCGCTGCTTTGTCGCGGTCGTGTCGGTGATCGAGCCGACGAGATAATGCTTGCCGTTGCTGGCAGTGATCCGGTTCTTGCGGGTGATCGCCGGCAGTTCGAACCCGTCGACAAATCGGAAGACCTGCTCGGTCAGCAGAACCTTTCCGCCCTGCAACACCTGGCTGTTCTCGGTGTGGTAGGTGCCGCCCTTGTCGCCGAAGGTTTCCCACTCGTCCTTGCCGATGAGATCGTCCCGGTCGATATTCACGATGGCCGCATAGGCATCGTTGGCGAAGACCATGCGGTGATCGCTGTCGCGCACGAAGGTCGCCGTCGGTATGTCCTCGAGAACCATGCGCAGAAGCTCGGTCCGGTCCGTGGTGGACGGCACAGACGCCGATGGCGTCCGCTCCTCGATGACACGCCTCGGCATCCCCTCGGCCATGCCGAACAGGAAAATGCTGTCGTCCTCATCCAGAAAACGCTCGATCTTCAGGGCGACCCTCTGGGAGCCGCCGGGATTCAGGACCAGCGCGCGCTCATCCTCCCCGAACACCAGCGCACGGCGTTCGCGGTCGTCACGATCGAGATATTCCGCCTGACCGAAGGCTTCCTGATCGGTTTTTCCAGCAATGGATTGCGAGCTGACGCGCATGAAGCGGGCATAGGCCTCGTTGACCGAGACGTAACGCAACTCGCTGTCCTTGACGAAGGCCGGCACATCGAGCTCGGCGATCTTCTCGCAGGCTAGTCTCAGCAAATCGCCACCCGTATTCAAGAATGCACCCCTGAGACGACCATGACTTCGAATGGTAAATGCTTGGTAACCAAGACAGCCTGCATGACGCTGACCACTAAAATCCCGACTCGCCCCTTCACGTTCATCCTGCCTCAATATGACGTGGTCATTGTTCCAGTTAAGCCAGTCATTCGTCGCAATTGGCTATGTCATCCCCGAGAGGAACCCGGATAGTATCCATGTCGAGGATGACACAATGGATAGACCATGAGCGACATTACACCGCCTGCCTTGCCCGAGACTGAAACCCTCTCCGCTCCGGCCGAACGGCGGCGTCGCAGCGGTGGACGCGGGGCTGAACGGCAACGTCCGGCTGGTGCTCCGAAATATCGCAACCTCGTCAACCGGCTGGCGAAGACCGAGCTTCTCGACCAGCAGGCGCTCGATGACATTCACGAGGCCTCGCTGACCGTTCTCGAGGAAATCGGCATGGACATCATCCTGCCGGAGGCCCGCGAGATCATGCGCCGGGCCGGCGCCTCCGTGACCGAGGGAACGGAGCGTGTCCGTTTCGATCGCGGCCTCATCATGGACATGATCGCATCGGCGCCGGCGCAATTCACGCTCCACGCGCGCAACCCAGCCCGCAATGTCGCGATCGGCGGCAACAATCTGGTTTTCGCCCAGGTCGCCTCGGCCCCCTTCGTCGCCGACCGCGAAGGCGGCCGCCGCGCCGGAAACCAGGAAGACTACCGCAAGCTCATCAAGCTCGCCCAGTGCTACGACATCATCCACACCACCGGCGGCTATCCGGTGGAACCGGTCGACATCCACGCCTCGATCCGCCACCTCGACTGCCTGTCGGATCTGGCAAAGCTCACCGACAAGCCGTTCCATGCCTATTCGCTCGGCAAACAGCGTAACCTCGACGGACTGGAAATAGCCCGAATCGCCCGTGGCATCAGCACGGAGCAGATGGAACAGGAGCCATCGCTCTTCACCATCATCAATTCGTCGTCGCCACTGCGCCTCGACGGCCCGATGCTTCAGGGCATCATCGAGATGTCCTCCCGCAATCAGGTGGTTGTCATCACACCGTTTACGCTCGCCGGAGCCATGGCGCCGGTGACGATTGCCGGAGCGCTGGTGCAACAGAACGCCGAGGCCCTGTGCGGCATCGCCTTCACGCAGATGGTGCGCAAGGGCGCGCCGGTAATGTATGGCGGCTTCACCTCGAATGTCGACATGAAGACCGGAGCGCCCGCCTTCGGCACGCCGGAATACATGAAGGCCGTGGTTGCCGGCGGACAGCTTGCCCGCCGCTACGGCATTCCATACCGTACCTCGAACACCAACGCCTCCAACACCCTCGACGCGCAGGCGGCCTACGAATCGGCGCTGTCGCTCTGGGCGCTGACGCAGGGCGGCGGCAATTTCATCATGCATGCCGCCGGCTGGACGGAGGGCGGCCTCACAGCCTCCTTCGAAAAGTTCATCCTCGATGTCGACATGCTGCAGATGGTCGCCGAATTCCTGACGCCGCTCGATGTCAGCCCCGACGCGCTGGCGCTCGACGCCGTGCGCGACGTCGGCCCCGGCGGACACTTCTTCGGCACGGCTCATACGCTTGCCCGCTACGAGAGCGCCTTCTATTCGCCGCTTCTTTCCGACTGGCGCAACTACGAGACCTGGACGGAGGCCGGTCGTCCGACCACCTACGACCACGCCAACCGCATCTACAAGGAAGCGCTTGCGCGTTACGAGCGTCCGCCGCTCGATCCGGCAATCGAGGAGGAACTGGATGCCTTCGTGGCGAAGCGCAAGGCGGAAGGCGGCGTCGCCACCGACTTCTGATCAGCCGGCCTGCAGCCGCTCCAGATAGACGTCGTATGTCTGGTGCTGTTCGAGTTCGAACCGCTCGGCCAGCACCTTCCACGCCTCCACCCGGTCGAGGCGAAAATCGCGGAAGTCGCCGCGCTTCTCGCACCATGCCGTCATCAGCCACAGCCCACCGAAGGCGCTGAGCGCAAGCGGCCGGACGGTCCGCTCGCTGCGTTCTCCCGTCAGCGCATGGTAGGAAATCCACACCTTGCGCCGCGCCGAAAGCGCGCCCCTGATATCTCCGAGACAGGCCGGGGGCGCGGGCTGCGCCGCCGAACGGAAGGCGTGGATCTGGGCACTGGCAAGCCGCGCGGCGTGCTCCGCCGGCAGGAGACCGAGGATCTTTTCACGCGCCTCGCGAGCAGCCTGACCGAGCCGCGGATCGCCGAGCATCTGCGCCGCCCGCAGGCCGAAGGCCAATGCCTCCAGCTGTTCGAAGGTGAAGGTCAGCGGCGGCGCGTCGAAGGCCTCCCGCAGCATGTAGCCGACACCGCGCTCCCCCTCGATCGGTGCGCCCGAAGCCATCAGGTGCTGCATGTCACGATAGATCGTGCGCGGCGCTACCTCCATCTTCGCGGCAATCTCGTCGGCTGTCATGGCGCGCCCGGTGGAGCGCATCAGCTGAATGATCCGGAACAGGCGGTCGGCGGGACGCATGATCGAGCCTCGGTGATTGCAGTGGCCATAAGGCTGTCAGGAGCCATGTGATAGGTCAAGCGCATCGACAGACAAGGAGCATCCCATGACCGATATCGCCATGACCGACACCACCATTTTCGAAATCGCTGTCTGTACTATCGCCGACGAACCGGAGGCGGAAGAGGCACGGAAAGCCGCGATGGAAGCCGTTCGTCATTACCCCGGTTTCATAAGCTGGCAGGCCCTTACGGCGAACGACCGGCCGGAACAGATCGCCGACATCGTGGAATGGGCGAACAGGGAAGCCGCCGACGCCGCTGCGGAGAGAGTGCGGACCGATCCGGCCTTCGCACCTTACATGGCGGCGATTGCCTCCATCTTACTGATGCGGCATTTTCACACCAGCCATAGCCTCTGAGCGCCATGCCCGAACCGTTGAAAAACCTGATCGGAGAGACCGTTGTCCGTGAGACCGCGGCAGCGCTGTCGCGGGCATGGCCGGAATTCGGCCGGCACACCTTCCTGGCGGAAATCCTGCCGGATCTCGACAGCCTCGAACTGATGCAGCGCAGCCAGTCGGTCGCCGCCGCCATGACCCGGCTGCTGCCGCAGGACTTTGCGAAAAGCGCCGTCATCCTGCGGGACTGCCTTCCCGGCGACAATCGACCCGGCCTGAGCGGATGGGCCTTGCTGGCCTTCAACCAGTATATCGGCGCAAACGGCCTCCAGCATTTCGAAACGTCTCTCGATCTCCTGAGGGCGCTGACGCCGCATTTCACCGCGGAATTCGGCATCCGCCCCTTCATTGCCGCCGACCCGCAACGCGCGCTGTCGATCATTTCTGGCTGGATCTCCGATCCGAACCATCATGTGCGGCGTCTCGCCAGTGAAGGCACCCGCCCCCGCCTGCCCTGGGCCATGCGGTTGCCGGAACTGATCCGCGACCCGTCGCCTCTCATGCCGATCCTGATCCCGCTCCTCGACGACCCCGAGGATTACGTTCGCCGCTCGGTGGCAAACAGCCTCAACGACATCGCCAAGGATCACCCCGATCTCGTCGCGGATTTCGTTTCGCGCCATCGGCAGGATGCCTCGCCGGAACGACTGTGGCTGCTGCGGCATGCATCGCGGACGCTGGTCAAGAAGGGGCATGCCGGGGCGCTCGCAAGCTTCGGCTTCGAAGCCGCAGAGGACATCGTTGCCGGTTTGTCGTTGAGGCAGGCCAAAATCGGCTTTCCCGGAGTTTTGGAATTCGCCGTCCGGCTGTCGAACGGGTCGGGCAAGGCCCAGCGTCTGCTGATCGACTACGCGATCCATCATCGCAAGAAGGACGGCTCTCTTTCGCCGAAAGTCTTCAAGGGCACCAGCCTGACGCTCGGGCCGAACGAAGCCGCGGATCTCGACCGCCGTCATGCCTTCCGCCCGATCACCACGCGTGTCTACTATCCCGGCCTTCACCGGCTGGAACTGCTGGTGAACGGCTCCCCGCTCGCTTCAGCCGAGTTTCATCTCGACATGAGGGAAGATCGGTAAAGGATTCCCGCATAACGGAAAACCCGGACGGCTCTCGCCGCCCGGGCTTCTTTTCCGGCCGTGTTCACGCGAAACCACCGCCGACCGTAAAAGCTCAATCGCGGCGCTTCCAGCCTGTCACCATGGCGCGCACGAGGTTCTCGCGGTGCTCGACACTGGCGAGCACCACGCCGGCGATATGCAGGGCGATCAGCCCGAGCGTCGCATAGACGAGTGTCTTGTGGGTATCCTCGACCCATTCAACGCCCCAATAGGCATCGGTAGTCTGCATGTAGCCGGTGGTGACAATGCCGGCGATCATGACGAGCAGTGCGATCACCATCGCGCCGCCGGCGGGGTTGTGTCCGATATAGCGTTTTGCCCGCATTCCGGCCGTATCCGCCAGAAAACGCAGCACCGTGAACGGGCTGTAAATGAAGTTCACGAAGCGGGCATGTTGCGAGCCGAAAAGGCCCCAGAGAACGCGAATGGCAACAAGGCCGCCGATGATATAGCCGGACACGATATGTGCCGATTTCCATTCATCGCCCGTGACGAAGGAAAAGGCGAAAAAGCCGACCAGCGACCAGTGGAACAGCCTGATGACGGGATCCCAGACCTTGATCCGTGCCGGCCGCATGTCGCGGCCGGCCACGGCGCCGGGCATTTGCTCAGCGGCTTCGGACATCAATCGTCTCCGTCGGCACCGACCTGAGCGCCGGTTTCCGGATTGAAGATCACCTCGACCTTCTTGCCGTCCTTGATGCCGTAGACTTCGTAGCAGCCGTTCTCGACCTTGACCTGGCGAACGTCGTAGCCGAGTTCGGAGGCCTTGGCCTTCAGTGCGTCCTTGGTCATCCACTTGTCCTGCGGAATGGAGCCGCACTTGCCACCTTCCTCTGCATGGGCGATCCCGCCGAAGACGGCGGCTGCGAAAAGGGTGGCAACAAGGGTCTTATTCATCGGAAAATATCCTTCGCTGAACCGGTCGGGCACCATTGCCCCGAACCGTTGGCGGCAAGCTAGTCGAAGGGTGCTGAGCGATAGCTGACGAAGAATGTCAGCGAAATTTCAGCTTGCCGGTGATATTGAGGGCCAATGAAGGTCGCGCGTGGGGCAGGCTCGGGATGGTTGGTCGCAACGGCTGCAGCATGTCTGCTGCTGCCGGGGTTCGTCCTTGGCCACGCGGGCGACATCCGTGCCGAGGAAGACCATTTCCATGCTGACACTGATGACGACCGGGATCGCATCCGCGAGAGCGTCGAGAAAGGTGAGATCAAGTCGCTGGCTGACCTGCGCCGCATCGTTCTCGCCCGGGTAAACGGCAAGATCGTTTCCACCGAAATTGACCGGAAGGGCAAAAGCCTCATCTACGAATTCCGTGTGCTCAGCACCGAAGGACGGCTGGTGGAGGTGGAAGTCGATGCCGCCTCCGGCCTCATACGCGAAATCGAGAACCAAGAATGAGGATCCTGCTGATCGAAGACGACATGCTGATCGCCCGCGACGTGATCTCCAATCTGGAGCGGGCGGGCTTCGTGGTTCTGCATGAAAAGGACGGCGAGACCGGCTGGTTCACCGGCGACACCGAGGATTTCGCCGCCATCGTGCTTGATCTCGGCCTACCGGGAATGGATGGCCTGTCAATCCTGAAACGCTGGCGCGGCTCCGGCCGCATGACGCCGGTGCTCGTCCTCACGGCCCGAGGCAACTGGCAGGAACGCGTTGAAGGGATCGACGCCGGCGCCGACGACTACCTCACCAAGCCCTTCCAGATGGCCGAACTTTTGGCGAGGCTGCGCGCCATCATTCGCCGCAGCGCCGGACAGGCCAACCCGGTCATCACCATCGGCGGTCTCTCCATCGACACGCGCACCAAGGCGGTGATGCTTGATGGCCTGCCTGTCGACCTGACGCCGCTCGAATACCGATGCCTCGCCTTCCTCGCCCACAACAGCGAACGCAACGTTTCCCAGATGGAACTGACGGAGCAGCTCTACGCCCAGGATTTCGAGCGCGACAGCAATTCCGTCGAAGTGCTCGTCGGACGCCTGCGCCGCAAGCTCGGCAAGGGGGTCATCACCACCCGGCGCGGCTATGGCTACCGGATCGGCGGAAGCGACGGATGATGCAAGCGATACGCAGCCGTTTCCTGCTGGTCTCTCTGGTCAGTGTCGCGCTGGCGCTGGTGATGGCGAGCGTCGTGCTCGTCTCGCTGTTCACCCGCAATCTGGAAACCCGCATCGACGACGAACTCACCGGCCATATCGACAACATCGCCGGCGCTCTGCGCTTTGCCGCAGACGGCACCCTGCAGCTCCCGGAACGGCCGGTGGACCGCCGGTTCGAGGAACCTTATGGCGGTCTTTACTGGCAGGTGGAAGACGATGCCAGAAAGAGTGAGCTACGCTCCGCATCCCTCTGGGATTATTCGCTTCCCCTACCCGACGACGAGCAGGAAACAGGCGCGATCCACCGATATCGATTGCGGGGACCGGAGGGCTCCAGCCTGATCGTGCAGGAACGCAAGATCGTCTTTGCAGCGCCTGACGGACGCCGCGCGATTCGTGTTGCCGCAGCCATCGACGGATCGGTCGTCGCGGATGCGCGCCGCGCTTTTGCCTTCGACATCATTCCCTACATGGTGGCGCTCGCTGTCTTCCTGATTGCAGCCTCGCTGGCGCAGCTCACCTATGGCCTCAGGCCTATCTCCTCGGTCAGTGAAGGTCTCGACCGCATCCGCGAACGCAAGGCCGAAAGGCTGACCGGCACCTTCCCGCGCGAATTGCGCGGCGTCGTCGCTGCCGTCAACCAGTTGCTCGACGCCCAGTCGCGCCTGATCGACAAGGCAAGGGCGCGTGCCGCCGATCTTGCCCACGGCCTGAAGACACCGCTGACCGTGCTGTCGAACGACGCCGCGACGCTCAGGGAGCGCGGGGACACGGAAATGGCCGACGAACTCTCCCACCTCGCGGGCGTGATGAAGGCGCACGTAGAACATGAACTGACCCGCAGCCGCATCGCGGCCAGCGCCGACCTACGCAAGTCCGACGCCGATCTCGCCGCCTCGCTCGGCATCATCGTGCGAACATTGAAGCGCACCCCGCGCGGCGAGGCGCTGGACTGGAACATCGAGGTTCCCACGGGCATCGAGGTTGGCATCGACCCGCTCGACCTGCAGGAGATGCTCGGCAACATCCTCGACAACGCCGTCAAATGGGGCCGCTCCACAATCCGCGTCCGTGCGGTGAGAAGGGACGAACGACCAGTTCTTACCATCGGGGACGATGGTCCCGGCGCTGATCCCGCCGGGCTCCGCACGATCATGCAGCGCGGCACTCGGCTCGATCTGAAGACCCCCGGCACAGGCATCGGACTTGCCATCGTCCGCGACATCGCAGACGTCTACGGCCTGGACATCGAGGCCGAAAACGTTGCAGCAGGCGGCTTTCGCGTCACCATCCGCTTCTGACGCCTTCGCTGCATTGCAAAAACATTTCTTGACTTTTTGTGGGGAAAGGCCCATTTGCAGAAACAGCTTTCACCTTCCGGCCGCCGCGTGAGCGTGCCCAGCGACAACTGAGACGTGAAGAAGGCAAGGCGCAGGATATGATACGGCCGCACACGTGCGGCTCATGCGCTGGAAAGATTTTTCCAACTCACAAGTTCCCATTTCACGCGGGGTTCTTGACGCTACGAACAGGCTGCACCGCAGAACGCGATGCAGTTCGATGTCTCGTGGCGCCCCCGAAAGGTACAGACATTGACCACTTTTCATGACCTCGGCCTGTCGCACAAGATCGTATCGACGCTCTCGGCCATCGGTTTCGAAACCGCAACGCCGATTCAGGAGCAGGCTATCCCGCTGGTGCTCCAGGGCCGTGATCTCGTCGGCCTCGCCCAGACCGGCACAGGCAAGACGGCCGCCTTCGGCCTGCCGATCATCGAGATGCTGATGACGAACGGCGACCGGCCGAAGCCGCGCTCGACGCGCGTGCTGATCCTCGCCCCCACCCGCGAACTGGTGAACCAGATCGGCGACAACCTGCGCAGCTACGTGCGCAAGACCCCGCTCAAGATCATCCAGGTCGTCGGCGGCGCATCGATCAACAAGCAGCAGTTCCAGCTTGAACGCGGCGCCGACATTCTCGTCGCCACCCCCGGCCGCCTGCTCGACCTGATCGAGCGCGAAGCCGTGACGCTCCGCGATATCACACACCTCGTGCTCGACGAAGCCGACCAGATGCTCGACCTCGGCTTCATCCACGACCTGCGCAAGATCGCCCGTATGGTGCCGAAGGACCGCCAGACGCTGCTCTTCTCGGCCACCATGCCGAAGACCATCGCGGACCTCGCCGGAAGCTTCCTGACCGATCCGGTCAAGGTCGAGGTTGCGCCTCCGGGCAAGGCTGCCGACAAGGTCGATCAGTATGTGCATTTCGTCAACGGCCAGAACCACAAGACCGAAATGCTGAAGAAGATCCTGGCGGACAATCCGGACGGCCGCTCGATCGTCTTCCTGCGCACCAAGCACGGCGCGGAAAAGCTGATGAAGCATCTCGACGTCACCGGCTTCTCGGTTGCCTCGATCCATGGCAACAAGAGCCAGGGCCAGCGCGAACGCGCACTCAAGGGCTTCCGTGACGGCGCATTCCGCACGCTGATCGCCACCGACGTCGCCGCCCGCGGCATCGACATCCCGGCCGTCAGCCATGTCTTCAACTACGACCTGCCGGAAGTTCCGGACGCTTACATACACCGCATCGGCCGCACCGCGCGCGCCGGCCGCGATGGCATCGCCATCGCTTTCTGCGGCCCGGATGAAGGCCGTCTGCTGCGCGACATCGAGCGCCTCATGGGCATCGATATCCCGGTGGCAAGCGGCGAAGCCCCGGCAAACCTCAACCGCCCGGCCCGCCCGCAGCGTCGTGGCGGCGGTGGCGCTGGCGGCGGCAACAACCGCAATCATCAGGGCCAGGGCCGCGGCAAGCATGAGAGCGAAGCACGCTCGGCCAATGGCGAGGGACGTCCCGCCCAGAAGCAGGGCCATCGCAAGGGCAATGGTGGCGGACGCCCCGGCGGCCCCTCCAACGCGGCTCATGGCAAGCCGGGCGGCTCCCCCCCCGCAAACCAGCAGCGCAATCGCCGCCGCGAGGCCTGAGCGGAGCTTTCCGCTTCTACATGACGATAAGACCAGAGGCGCGGCTTGGACCGCGCCTTTTTCTTTGGGTGACAAACTGGTCACCCCCAACCCCAAGCTTCCTCACATCGCTCGATCGCACCATCCGGCCGTGATAATCAAGGCTTCACCCCCGAGGGGGCAGCGATTCCCCCGACCCGTGAAGAGGACCTGCATGTCGAGATTGCTTATCGCCGTCCTGACGATCCTTTCCCTGGTGGCGCCCGCAAGCGCAGAGTCGAAAATCGACATATTGACCATCCTCGACCAGTTCATGATTTCCAAGGCGGTCGCATCGAAATGCACGCCACCCGACAAAGAAAAACGCGCGAAGTTCCTTCTGAACATGGAAACCGTGAGGTTGCATGCAACTCAGAGGCTGAAGAAAATGTATCCGAAGGCCACCGACGAGATGATCGCCAAGGGCGCGATGCAGCGGCAGGCTGAACTCAATAAGGGGGTTTCAGAAATTGTCGCCAAGGAAGGCTGCGATGGCCCTCAGATAAAGGAAGCGCTCAAGCGCTTCGATATACAGGCTGACATGAACCTGTTTGCGCTGACAAAGGACAAATAGTCCCCGCCCTCTTCATCCCCGCCTCCGGTCCACCTTCCGGTTCGTAAGATAGACGCCCAGAACGGCGATCACCGTACCGACGATCATCGGCAGCGACAGACGCTCCCCGAAGATTATGGCCGCTTCGATGGCGGCAAGCGGCGGCACGAGATAGATCAACGATGCGGCCTTGGAAACATCGCCGCGCCGGATGAGATAAAGCAGCAGCGCGATCGCGCCCATGGAAATGCCGAGGACCGACCAGGCGAGCGTGGCGAACAGGCCGAAGCCCCAGACGACCCGCAGGTTTTCCAGCATGAGCGCCGCCGGCACGGTGACGATCAGCGCGCCGACATACTGCAGGGCCGCGACCGCTCTCAGATCGCCATCCTTCAGAAACCGCTTCTGATAAAGAGTGCCAGCCGTGACACAGGCCATGCCCAGCACGTTGACGACAACCGCATAGACCGGGATCGCCCCTGCATCGACCGTCAGCAGGTTCGGCACGACCGCGATGGCAATGCCGATAAAGCCGAGAAGCAATCCCAGCCGTTGGCTCATGCCCAGCCTCTCCCCGATCACCACGGCGGCGGCAATACCGGTCATCAAAGGCTGGAGACCGGCAATGATGCCCGAGAGGGAGGCCGGAACGCCCTGCCCGATCGCCCACCACAGCATGCCGAGATAAAGTCCATGCAGGAACATGCCGGAGACGATGGCATGAAAGATCGCGGTGCGTCCCTTCGGCCAGCTGACGCCGGTCACACGACAAATGGCATAGAACAGGATCGCCGCCACCGCATAACGCAGGGCAAGAAAGGTCAGCGGATCGGCAAACAGCGTGGCATACTTGGCAGCGACCCAGCCGGTCGACCAGAGAAGCACGAAAATAGCCGGAGCAAGGCGATCGAGTGTCATGGCGCATTTCCCCGAACAAGCGCCCAGCCCGAACCTTTCAGGGACATGCGGCGGTGTCGCTTAGCGCGTAGCACCGGGACGCGTCAAAAGAGTTTTCCTGCAGCCGGCGATAAATTTTGCTGACAGTCGCCGCATTGAAAAAAATTTCACAAAAGCTGACGCCCATATTTTAGGCAAACTCACAGAAGACGCACCTGTCCTCATTCAACTTTCGTCAATATCGGCAGTGAAGGCAACCGAATGGATGGCAAAAATCCCGAAAACATGACCTAAATATAGGCTTTTGCCGATTTTTCGCACCACGGAAATTCTTCCCCCCTGACTCTGCACGCTGCTTGCATTGCCTGTAACGTTGTATTCAAATGGCAAAAAAATGGGGATGGCGCCGTTGGCATTTGATGAAATGATTAATGCGGACAGCAGTCCGCGAGCACCCTACCGGAACTACCATGAGTGGTACTCCAATCAGGACCCCGCCCGATTGATCGCCAAGTCGCGGGACGCCGAAAACATCTTCCGCAAGACCGGCATCACCTTCGCAGTCTACGGCCACGAAGACTCCTCCGAGAAGCTCATCCCCTTCGACATCATCCCGCGCGTCATCTCTGGCAGTGAGTGGCGGCGACTGGCCCAGGGCATCGAGCAGCGCGTTCTGGCGCTCAACGCCTTCCTCGACGACATCTACCACAAGCAGGAAATCATCAAGGCGGGCCGCATTCCCCGCGAACTGATCGAGAAGAACGAGGCTTTCCTGCCCGAGATGATCGGCTTCCGCCCGCCGGGCGGCGTCTACACCCACATCGTCGGCACCGACATCGTGCGCACCGGCGAAGACCAGTTCTACGTGCTGGAAGACAATGCCCGCACGCCGTCCGGCGTCAGCTACATGCTGGAAAACCGCGAAACCATGATGCAGATGTTCCCGGAGCTGTTCCAGCTCAACAAGGTGCAGCGCGTCGAGGACTATCCCTATCTCCTGCGCCAGTCGCTCGCTTCGCTTGCGCCTCCCGGTTGCAAGGGCAAGCCGCGCGTCGCGGTGCTGACCCCCGGCATCTACAATTCCGCCTATTACGAGCATTCCTTCCTCGCCGACATGATGGGCGTGGAACTCGTCGAGGGTTCGGATCTCCGCGTCATCGACGGCAAGGTGAAGATGCGCACCACCCGCGGCTACGAGGCGATCGACGTGCTCTACCGCCGCGTCGACGATGACTTCCTCGATCCGCTGACCTTCCGCCCGGATAGCTGTCTCGGCGTACCCGGCATCATGGACGTCTACCGCGCCGGCAACATCACCATCGCCAACGCTCCCGGCACCGGCATTTCCGACGACAAGGCGATCTATTCCTACATGCCCGAGATCGTCGAGTTCTATACCGGGCGCAAGGCGCTTCTTGAGAACGTGCCGACCTGGCGCTGCTCCGAACCCGACAGCCTGAAATACGTGCTGGAGCATCTGGAGGAACTGGTCGTCAAGGAAGTCCATGGCTCCGGTGGTTACGGCATGCTGGTCGGCCCGACCGCCTCGAAGAAGGAGCGTGCGGTCTTCGCCGAGAAGCTCAAGAGCCGGCCCAACAACTACATCGCCCAGCCGACGCTTTCGCTTTCGACGGTCCCGATCCTGGTCAACAAGGGTATTGCCCCTCGCCACGTCGATCTTCGTCCCTATGTCCTTGTATCCGACAAGGTGCAGATCATTCCGGGCGGGCTGACCCGCGTGGCCCTGAAGCAGGGCTCGCTCGTCGTCAACTCCTCCCAGGGAGGCGGCACCAAGGACACCTGGGTATTGGAGGACTGAGCCATGCTGGGCAGAACCGCAAACGGACTTTACTGGATGTTCCGCTACATCGAGCGGGCCGAAAACATCGCCCGCCTCGTGGACGCCGGCCTCAGGATGTCGCTGACCCGCACCGGAGCCTCGGAGGAAGACTGGGGCGCCGTGCTTCTCAGCGCCGATGTGCGCGAGGGATATGACGCAGCCCACCCGAAGCTGACGAGCGCCGATGCGATCGACTACCTGCTGCGCGACCTCGCCAATCCGTCGAGCGTAATGTCATGCATCGATTCCGGCCGCAACAACGCCCGCATGGTGCGCACCGCGCTGACCCGCGAGACCTGGGAAGCCACAAACGAATGCTGGATCGAGTTGAAGCAGCTGCTGGGCCGCAGGCTCAAATCGGCAGACCTGCCCGAAGTGATCGACACGGTGAAGCGCCGCGCCGGCCTTATCCGCGGCGCTTTCCACGGATCCATGCTGCGCAACGAGATCTACAATTTCGCGCGCATCGGCACCTTCATCGAGCGGGCAGACAATACCAGCCGCATCCTCGATGTAAAGTATTACGTGCTGCTGCCGGCCGTGACCCAGGTCGGCTCCTCGCTGGACAACATGCAGTGGGAATCGATCCTGCGCTCCGTCTCGGCGCACCGCTCCTATCGTTGGGTCTATGACGGCGAATATCGTGCGGCCAACATCGCCGATTTCCTGATCCTCAACGGCCAGATGCCGCGCTCGCTCGCCTATTCCTACGAGAAGATCGTCAGCAACCTCGGCTATCTTGCCAAGGAATACGGCCAGCGGCTGCCGGCCCACGACACCGCCGATTCCGTGCGCACCACTCTGAGTTCCTGCAATGTGAACGCGATCATGGACCAGGGACTGCACGAATTTCTCGATAATTTCATCTCCCGGAACAACCAGCTGGGCAGCGAGATTACCGAGGGCTACCGCTTCTACAGCTGACGGCAGGCAGGACACCATCATGCGGCTCAAGATCACCCATACCACCGGATACCAGTACGCCGAGCCGGTGGCCTATTCGCTGCAGCGGCTGCGGCTGTCGCCCGTGGCAAGCCCCGGACAGGACGTGCTCTCCTGGCACATAGCCGTCGATGGCGCCGTCGTCGAGGCAGGTTTCCACGACCAGTTCGGCAATCACGTCCACCTCGTCTCGACCGAGGGCGACAGTTCCAAGGTCCATATCGTCGCCAGCGGCGAGGTGGAGACAGAGGATCGCGCCGGCGTCTTCGGCCCCCATATCGGCTACTGCCCGCTATGGCTCTTCCTTCGCGACACTCCGCGCACCAAGGCCGGCAAGCTGACGAAGGAGCTTGCCAAGGGTCTTTCCGGTGTGACCGACCTCGACCGCATGCATGACCTGATGGGCACGGTCCACACATCCGTCGCCTATCGCCCCGGTGAAACCGGCACGGAAACGACGGCCGAACAGGCGCTTGAAGCGGGCCACGGTGTCTGCCAGGATCACGCGCACATCTTCATCGCCGCCGCGCGGCTTCTGGATATCCCTGCTCGCTATGTCTCCGGCTATCTGATGATGGAAGGCGTGGCCGAGCAGGCCGCGACCCACGCCTGGGCAGAAGTGTTTCTTCCCGGTCTCGGATGGGTCGGCTTCGACGCCGCCAACGACCATTGTCCCGATGCCCGCTACGTGCGCATCGCCTCCGGCCTCTGCTATGCCGATGTCGCGCCGGTTTCCGGCATGCTCATCGGCCGCGCCGGCGAGGATCTCGCCGTCAAGGTGGTGGTGGAGCCCAGGCTTCAGGGGCAAAGCCAGAGCCAGAGCTGAGGTTGCCGGAGCGCGACGTTTCCATCCGCACACACAAGGAACGCTCCGCCCCTTGCATCTGCACATCACGCCAAGGCCCACCGGTGACATGCACGCCGTAAGCCCGACGCCAAGTCCGCGTGCTCTCCTCATCTGCCCAAGGGAGAATCACGCATGCTGTTTCGCCAGTCGTTGTTCCAGTCGGTCGTCGAGCGTCTTTCGGATGAAGATATCGACCCGACGGCCAAGGAAAGCCCAGCCGTATCCCATCGCATCCACGGCATGCCGGGCAACTATCTCGCGGACAGTCTCACGACCGAGCCTCAGGAAGCAACCCGCCTGCAGCAGGCCTATCTCTTCCTGATGGAAGACGGGCCGCTCGAAGAGCCTGCGGCCCCTGCTCCGCCACAGGCCCAAGCGCCCGTCACACCCGCCCACCTTGTGCGCCTGTCACTGGAGGAAATTGCGGAGGATCTCGGCATCGCGCCGACCGATGATCGGGAAAGACTGGCCGAGCGGCGGCGGCAGTTCGCCAAACTCAACCACCCCGACAGGATTCATGCCGATTTCAGGGAGCGCGCGACGAAACGTATGAAGATCGCCAACCTGCTGATCGACGAAGCAATCCGCCGCCTGCCCTGATCAAGTCAATCCGATCAGAACGGGCAGCGGCGCCGGAAACCTTCAGATTTCAATCGTAAAGTTTCTTCAGCAGCCCGATCAACTGGTCGCGCGCTTCAGGACCGCCAAGCTGCGCCAGTAGCCGCCCTTCATGCTCCTGCCAGATCGGCATGAGTTCGTTCAGATAGGCAAGGCCTGCGTCGGTAATGTAGAGCGACTGGACGCGGCGATCGAGATCGGACTTACGGCGCTCGACGAAGCCCTTGTGCTCAAGACCGTCGACGATGGCGACAAAATTGGCTCTCTGGATACCGAGCGCCTCCGCCACCTCGCTCTGCTTCGATCCCTGGTTGCGGGTCAGAAGCAGCAAGACGGCGAAGTCCGTCGGCCGCAACCCCTTTGCGGCAAACGTCTCGTTGAAATGCTGGAAGACCGCAAGTTGAGCGCGCCGAAGGCGATACCCGACGGCATCCTCCATCATCGAAAAATCTATCTTGGTGGACCCCAGAGCTGTTTCTTCAGCCTTATTTTCCGTCATCTAGACGCCATTCTCATGCATTTTCCCCGCCAAACCATAACGCAAACCAACGGGAAGCGTCATGATCATAACAATAATCTTATAGGATTACCTTCATGGCACAAGGGTTTAGGCTCAGATACCCGTGAAAACAGACAGATTTGGCCCGAAGCAATCCTCGGTTACATTGAGACACGGAAGGATATGCTCCGCCCCGGGAATCCGTCTGTTTTTCGGTTCGTAGCGTATAGAGTGCTGGATCAGGCTTCCTACGGTCAAGGATTTGAATCCTGCTCACTATGTCGAGATTGTTGAGAGCGACGCGTTTGCGCATTTTCCACATTGATGCGAAGCAAACTCTAGGGTATGACCGCCAAACAGCCTGACGGCGAGGCCAAACCTCGCCCCGGATGCACCCGTAGCTCAGCTGGATAGAGTGTTGGATTCCGATTCCAAAGGTCGCAGGTTCGAATCCTGCCGGGTGCGCCACTGAACTATCTGATTTTATTGACTTATCAGTTTTTTCTTGTCCTCATGTGGACTGGAAATAAGCTAGCTCAGTCCTAGCTCAGTAGCGCATATCCTTCGGAATTTCTCAATGATTTCAATGTAGCGTTTCCGCGCTCGGGCTCGGAGCTAGCGCAGTTCCAGCGCAGTGCTCCGACCGAAGTAACTCCATTGGAGCCCAGGTTATGTTGCAGCGCACCTCCGATCCGACAAACGCCCCCTTCACGCTTTTTCAGCGTGAGGGCACCCGAAACTGGTCCATGCGCTATTCGCTCGGTGGCAGGCAAATCAAGAAGTCGCTCGGTATTGCCGACTACGATGCCGCGCTACAGCGGGCGAACGAGGTTTATCACGAGCAGAAGTACCGGCATAAGCAGGGCCTGTCGCTGGTCCAGCATCCTTTCAATGAGGTCGCCGAGGAGTTTATCGAAAAGGTCTGTGCTGAAGCAGAGCGGGACGAACGCAGCCAGTATCACCCGACATTCTGGCCTCCGATCATCCGGCGTTTTCCTGTCGGCTATTTCGGGGACAAGGCAATCGATCTCATCACGACCGCCGACGTCGAACGCTATCTGGAATGGCGCAAGACCTATTGGACAACGGGGCCGGGATCGAAGATCGAGAAAATCCGTTGCGAGCGGGAAGATGGTCGTGTTTTCTCTCGCGCTGCACCACGCAAAGTCGCTGCTTTGGCGACCATGAAAGGCGAAATGGTCATCATTCGCGAGCTTTTCCGTCAGGCATCACGATGGGGCTATTGTAAGCCTTTGGAGTTGCCAACCGTCGAAGCAAGGAAGAAGCCCGACAATCGCCGCCCAGGCTTCAAACCGGAGGAATACGAGAAGCTCATCGCCAAGAGTACCGAGCGGATCAACGAGCATCATTCGAAGCTCAAGGTCATCAAGGCTAAGGATGGGCGTGTCTGGACCCAAAAGGCCGTTACCGAAGGCATTCGCGCTGACCGCGTTCGGTTGCACGCCTATATCGAATTGATGGCGAATTCCGGCCTACGCCCCACAGAAGCCAAGAACCTTACATGGGGCGATATCTCGCTGTTTCGGGAAACGCGGCACTTGCCTCTTTACCAACAGGATGCGCGTTTGGCGGTTCACGGCAAGAGTAAGCATGGCAGCACCGTACCGCTCTACGGCGCACTGTCGGCTCTCGGTATGCTTTGGGACCTGTTTGTTCACGACATGGGACGCGAACCACAGGATGATGATCCGGTGTTCGTTGACGAAAAAGGCAACCGCATCATGTCTTTCAAGAAGAGCCTCAACGCCCTCCTCATTGCCGCAGGGCTGGAGAAGGACAATCGCGGCATTCGTCGCACGTCCTATTCCTTCCGGCACTTCTATATCTCGCAGATGCTCGCAAACAACGTCTCTGTCCACCACGTCGCCCGCAATACACGCACGTCACTCGCGATGATCGATAAGCACTATGCGCAAGTGAACACCGAGCAGATCAAAGACTTCCTCCGGCCTGGACAAGAGGACTATGCAAATGAACCCGTTCTGTTGGATGACGATGCCTACGCTGAAATCAAGCTTCTCGAAAAACGCATCGAGGAATTGAAGCGGGGCAGCAAAGACGGGTCCACGGAGCAACAAATCGCAAAGCGGTACGCCGAGAAACGAGCCGGATAGGCTGAGCCTGCGGCGGATGGCTTCGCGGCTTTAGCAATTGTTCAGGCGGAAAAGTTCGTTCAAACGAACTTTTCGCATGGGGACACCCACCGATATTCACGCCGCAAATGCCCGGAACAGTGCGCTAATCATTCTGTCTTTTATCCTGTAGGCGGACACGCCGTTTTCTATGATAACGACCGCCGTATAACTGGGGCTGTCAAAACTGATTTCGGTCATAAGCTCCCTTATCGCGGTGTGGGCTTCTGAGCGAAGTTCGTAGCGCGTGGCTTCTTCTGCATTTTCCCACGCCACTCGAAGCTTTGCGATACGGTCGGCCATGTTGGCAGAGTTATGGTGTCGGATTGATTGACGCTGGCGTTCTGTCTGTTGATGCCGTAACTCTGCCTCGACCGCTTGCCGTTCGCTCTGCCTCGCCCTGAGCAGATTGAGAATGGCATTCGGCGGCTCGTTGTCGTCTTCAATGGCCTGAGCCAGCCGCTGCTCCTTTCTGCGAAGCTCTTCCAGTTGCAGCGTCAGTTCGGCGATGGTCTCATCAAGCTTCCGACGCGCATCATCGAACCGGGCCGCTTGCAGTGTCTCCGCGAGATTGATCTCCCTGACGTGATCGAGGATAACCGCCTCCAGCGGCTCGTATCGGAAATGTCGGTTGCCATCGGCGCAGCGATGACCGCGCACATAGTTCGCGCAAACCAGATAGCGCCCGTTCTCATTGCCCTTCACACGGCTGAGCTTCATTGTCATCGGTCCGCCGCAGTGGGCGCAATGGCACAGGCCAGTAAATAGATTCGCGAACGTATCGCCTTTGCGGCCCGGTCTGCCGGGGTTGCTTCGCATGGCCTGAACGCGCAGGAATAAGTCCTTTTCGATGGCGGCGGGGAAATAACCCTCAATGGGATCGCCATCCGGTACGCGCTTGCCGTCCTGCATACGATGCGGCTGGAATGTGCCAATGACATCGTGCCGGGTGAGTAGTGCCTTGATGATGCTCTGATACCATCCGTCCTTGCTCTTGAAGGCCGGAACGCCGTCCACATTGAGCTTTCGAGCAATTGCCGTCGCGCCGAGCCCGCGCATTGCCATCTCGTAGATAGCCCTCACCGTCTCCGCGTGATGGTTCAGCGTGAACTCGTATCGGTTCGCGTCGATCCGTTTGGCATCTATCCATGCGGGTGTGATGCTGGTGATGTGGCCCTTACCCTCGCGGGCTTGTTCCCGCTTCCGCTTGGCAACAGCACTGATGCGTTCGCTCTTCGTCTGGCTTTCCTCGTGACCGCGCGACATCACCGCAAGCCCGATAATTAGCTTGGTCCAATCCCCGTTAAGCCGGTCACGACTGTAGATTTGCCTGTCTTCGCCAAGGGTCGCAATGATGATGCCCGCATTGATGATCGCCATGAACAGCGTCAGTGCATCCGGCACCGCTTCTCTTGATAGCCGGTCGAGGCTTTCGATCAGCAGATAGCTACCTTTGGGGATTTCTCCGTTCTCGACCATAGACAGAAACCGACCCAGTGCGCCGGTCTTGAAGTTTCTCCCCCTCCACGCGCTGACGCCCAAGTCCTGCAAGCTGTCGTCCAGAAGCAGAGAGTGTTCGTCCGCAAACGCCTTCGACCGCTCAAGCTGTCGGCGTAAGCTATCGCCGCGAAGCTGCTTGCGGGTGCTCATACGCACATAGGAATAGGCCCGCACCGGACCCGATGAATGTTGATTGCCGGGAAATTCGTCCTGCATGACCGCCTCCTTTGCGTCCGACCGCTAACACCAGAGGCGGAGAGGTTCGAGCGCGAGGCGAGCGGGGTGTAAACGGCTAAGTCGGCGTAATGCTTCGGCTTGCGGGAATAGGTTGAGAAGACGCGGCGCAAATCGCCGCTTATTACATTGAGATTACTGCGACCCGCTCGGTTAACAAGATATAAATTTCTCGCAGAGTGCAAAAACACTTGACGGGACGCGAATTCGGCTGACGGATGCTGAAACGCCTGACGGGAGGCCAAGCTTACTGACATGAGCAAAGGACGCTCTGAAACGCACGATCTGGCCCGACAGCTTTTTCGGGATCAAAAGAAAGTGCTGGATCTCATCAAGAGGGATCGCCCCGACTCGGGTTTTGCAACCGCAGTTTTTCGTTTGTTTGGTGACAAACCCGAACGCGGCAAGACTGTCAGGATCGGCAAGCATGAATTCGACTATTCAAGCCATGAGAAAAGCCTTGTGAGTTTTCTGCCTGCGCGGTGGCGAGAAGAACTGGACAAAACCAAGGGCGCATGGTCCGGCTGCGAAAACTGGTGGGCAGGCTATCCGCTAATCGCTTGGGTGGAGATACGGGCCGCCGATGACGGAACGACGGCGCACCTCAAGCTGCATGCGGAAGTCGGTCCTGTTTCAGACCATAAAGTTCGACAGGGGATTATCGAGGCGATCAGGATGGCAGCATCTGCGAAAGGCATGGAACGAATTCAGTTCCCGGTCGGAGCCTCTGACAAGGGGCGTCTCTATTCACGGTTCTTGCGGGAGAATCCCATCACCGTCAGCGATATTCGCAACGCGGACGAAATCGAGAAAAAGTTCGTGGAGGTCATCGCTGGCTTCGAGCCGGAGTTCGAATTGGTTTCGAGCGTCATACCGAACTTCACGAGCGCCAACGCTCCGTAGATTTCATCGTCGTTAACTTCCCGTTAACTCTCTTTAATGCAATAACGTTGATGAAAATGTTCGATTCCCGTCGAGCAGCCCTGAGACTAAGAGTAGCCTCGTTCTTAGGGTGACGGTCCCGCCATTATGGCGGGCACCCTTTGTGGTTAACCGTACGAAGTGTCCTATTATTGCTGGTTCAAAGCAGGCCGTTGACGCGGACTGCAAGCCAGCGCATGGGCTCGGACGGTTACCATGACCAGCATCTTGACGAATATGGCGGCGATGGCCGCTCTGCAAACCCTGCGCATGATCGGCGCGAACATGGCCGACACGCAGCGGCAGGTGAGTTCGGGATTGCGGGTGCAAACCGCAGCCGACAATGCCGCCTACTGGTCGATCTCCACGACGATGCGTTCGGACAATATGGCGCTCTCCGCCGTGTCGGACGCTTTGGGCCTTGGTGCCGCAAAGGTCGATGTCGCTTATCCGGGCATGGAAAGCACGATTGATGTTCTTAGCGAGTTCCGGGCAAAGCTGGTTGCCGCCAAGGAAGATGGCTTGGACAGAGGCAAAATCCAGACCGAGCTTGACCAACTCAAGGATCAACTGCTTTCCGTCGCCACATCGGCCAGCTTCAACGGGGTCAATTGGCTCAACACCGATGCTCCACAGAACCTATGGGAACTGTCTTCGCTGCCAGCAAGCATCACGTCATCCTTCATCCGCTCTGCCGACGGCTCCGTGCGTGTCGGCACGACCGATATCGATATTGCCGATATCAGCCTGTTCAATGTGGGCGGCGGGGGTGCCTTGCAGAAGGATATTCGTTCGCTTGGGGATATCGGCGGCTTTCGGGGAAGCAACGTCGCCACCTATGGTGATCCCGGTTATCAGGACTTCGATTTTACCGGCGCTTTTACCTTGTCCGGAACCGACACCATCAGCTTCAACGTGCTGGTCGATGGTAGCAGCAGCTACACCGTCACCATCGATGAAGCCACGATCAATGCCGCTTTATCGAAGACGGATGGCACCGTATCCAACGACGACGACTTTGCCCGTGTGTTGCGACACGCTTTCGGGACTGTAAACGATGTCGCCAGCGTGATATTGCGCTTCAATGGCGTGCGTATCCAGAGTGTCGAGACAACCGGATCGTCTCATTCCAGCATCGAGATTACCGGGGTGACGTCGAACTTCGGATCAGGAAATTTCGGTGCTGGATTGGAAAACGGAGCCACTTCGGAACTTGCAGACGATTACCCGCAATGGAGTTTCAACTTCTCCGGTCCCTTCAATGTCTACCGCGATGTCGAATTCAGCTTCGACCTTCAGGTCGGAACCGATCCGGCCACAACGATCACTGTGACGCGGGACATGGTAGATACTGCGCTCGGCACCTCCGACGGCAAAATTTCATCAGCCGCCGACATGGCAACATTGCTGGACTATGTACTCGACGGCAAAGGGCTTAACGTGACGGCGAGCGGCACGTCGATCCTCTTCGACATCGACAAAACCCTCTACCCCGATGCCGGAAGGCGGGCGTTCATACAGATCGGCAACGTCACCGACAACCTCGGCCCCGCGCCGGATTTCGACATTCTCGACGTGGATATCACCGATCCCGCCAATGATCTCGACAACTACTTAACCGGCGTCGATGCCATGCTACAAAAGGTGATCTCAGGCGCATCGGCACTCGGCGCGGTCAAGACCCGCATCGACATGCAGACGATTTTCACGCAAACACTGATGGACAGCATCGATAAGGGCATTGGCCGCCTTATCGATGACGACATGAACGAGGCTTCGACCCGACTCAAGGCGTTACAGACGCAGGAGCAGCTCGCTATCCAGTCCTTATCCATTGCCAACGCAAGCGCCGGAAACATGATACAGTTGTTCCAGTGAGGTTTCGTGATCGGCATCGCTCTCGCGCCAATTGCGGTCATCCCTCCCCATTGTTGACCCCAAAGCTACCACGTGACCAGATAAGGTCATAGGCTGCCCCATAAGCCCGTGTGCTTAGACGGCACGTAGTTGCGCAAAGTCGGAGCACCTCGCGTATTGTACTCTAGGTGCGCATGGCTCTATTCGTCTGCTACTAGTTCGACGACTTCAGCAATGTCGTGCAATGGCCCCAGATCGACCAAAAACGGCTTGAGCTCTCTTTCCTCTTGGAACTGCCAAATGAACCGATATTCGTTCTGGTACAGGTATTTTATGTTCTTGCTGAATGCGGGCATGAGCTGGTCGCGCCGGGTCGTATACGGGTCGTAATACTGGATTGGACCGTGCCCGATCACGGCGTCTGGCAACTGTTCTGCCATGGCTCGGGCAAAACGATCCTCAAATGCCGCTTTGTCTTTCACCACAAGTGCGGCATTTGCCTCAAACTCGCTGAACAGCCGCGCATCGTAGCCAAGGCCACAGCACCAGACATAGAAGTTTGGGACGTTCATGTAACGGAACAGTTCGCCCCAATGTGGCTTGACCTCGACCTCGTTGCCATGATCATCAAGACCGATGAGGCGCATCATCAACCGCTCGTTGGGGCTTCTGACATGATGCTGGAGTTCATCGTCTAGCTGCGCCGCATTAAGCGACGGGTCGTTATACTTAGCCGCAGGCTGGATAAAGAGCTTCCCGGTTAGTGCTAGGAGAATATGTTCCTTCTTCCCGAACTTGGCGTAACAGTCTGGTCCAAACGCAATCGGATGAACCGTTCGACGCCGTATATACCTGGCCGAAGCCTCAAGCCGCACAGCGGCCTCATCAAAGGCCAGTTCGCCCGACTTTGACCGCTCCATCTGTTCGCGAAGCACATGAGTATATAACTCAAGCATTCCGCGCCGATGGTCGAGGCTGCGGGGCTGGGTAACTTCTCCATCACGGCCAGTTGACCAGAGATTGTTCCCAATGGCTTCTAGCCGCTGCTGGAGGGCTTCGTCTGTCGCTTCGCGCAGATAGCGGGACTGCATGTATTGGTCGCACACAGCCTTAACATCGATCATCATATTGCCCCATATAGCCCTGAAACGGAGGTAGCGAGACCTTGAACCACAACATCGTCCGCCGTGCCCCTACAAACAGCCTCAAATCGTTCGCCGGGCATATCACGCTCCTTCAGAAACTGCGCTACCTGCGGCGCTTGGTCCGTCGTTAGCCATTGTTCTAGCTCCTACATACTTTTGATTTCCGCCCTAGCACAATACCCATTCTATGTCGGCGTTCAGGGAGTTCGAAGCTGAAAGCGGTCCGTCCGCATCCAGCCTTGCAATGGCTGCCTCGGCCCCTGAAAAACTCTTCGCTCGCTCTTTTGGCAAACGGCTGTATCCGGGAAACACGTTCAACGGTTTCGCAAAGGATCACAGTATGTCTCACCTCAAGGCTCTCAAGCTCACTTCCGCCGTTCCGGTACGTGCTGCTGCCGACCCCGTGCAGCGTTCGCGGGAAAAGATGATTGCCGCGCTGGCCGAGCAGAAGCAGATGGCGGAAGCAAAGATCGCCGGTCAGGCGTTCACGCCGACGCATATCGTCCGCAAAAAGAATGCCGAAGGTGTCCGCGTCGAGGTCGAAGCGTCCAAGCGTGTGCGTCAGGGTTGGTTCACCGACGGCAACGGAAAGGTGTTTTTCGCCCTGCGTTATGCGGGCAAGACCATCGAATTCGCCAAGGACAAGAACGCTGTCGAGATCGGTGAGCTTTCGGCGCTGCCGAAGGTCATCGACACGCTGATCGAGGCGGTACGCGCGGGCGAACTCGACGCGCAGTTGACCGCCGCCGCCGTCGAACGCGGCAATATGCTGCGTAAGTCCGTATAAACAGCGCAGTTTTTACCGGGCGAGCATCCGAAGGGCATGGGATCATTTGATCCCATGCCCTTCGTGCGTTCCAGCGGTGCCGGAACATCATCAAGGAGCGTCACGGACACGCGTTCGGTGCGGGGGGCTGTGCAACACTGTTTTCGGGCTGGGCCGCATTCCTTGATGCTTCTGTGCTTCTGCACGATGCGCGTTGCCCGTCGGACGTGCCCCCCGAAAGCACGCGCACTTCCGCCATTTGTTCGGTCGTGTCTTTGAACTCGCCCTTTGCGCCATCTGGAATTTTGTTTCCGCCGAAACCGAGCGGAGACTTGATGCAAGACCATTCACCCGGCGATCACGCCGACAAACTTACGCAGGCGCAAATTGACCTGGCCATGCTGTTCATGACCGACCTACATGTGGGGTCCGAACGCCTCTACAAGATCAAACGCAAAGGCACATCGCTGAGCTTGCGCTACGCAATCGACGGAGAAATGCACCAGCGCAGCTATCTGTCGGCGTTGTCGTGGCGGGCGATTTTGCTGTTTGCGCTGACCGAGGGCAAAACTGCCACCGTCCACGAAATGGACGAGCCGGGACGATACCGGCAGATGTTCCCGAAAACCCTGCTGCGCCGCCTTCAATGGCATGCACGACCGAATGCGAATTTCCCTCCGGTCGCAAAGCTGTACGAGCCCAATGGCAAAGCCGCCATTCTACTGACACGAAGCCGGCTCTGCGGGCATGCCGTCGATGCCCTGCACAATCTCACCAATGGCAGGCCTGTGTTTCAGCCGCTGTGGATTTCCGACATCATGGCATTGCGTCCGATGCTCGGAATAGAGCTTGTCCGCGACGAGGCTTTCTCAGCCACCATGCCGATTGGCGCGTACATGGAAGCTGCCGCGATCAGAGGCCGGATTGTCGAGGAGCCGGAGCTTTCAGCCTTGCCTCTCACCGGCAATGTGTCCCGGCTTGCAACGCAGCCGTCATCGAAGGCAGTTCGCAGCATCTTCGATCAAGCGTGCCGGGAAAATCCGGCATTGGAGGCGCTGCGGGGACTGACCATCTACGATGATTATTCGTTTGCATGAACGGAGACAAGAAGTTCGGTGAACGAACTTTCGTCAGTACGCCGCCCCACCTCGTTGATCACCACTGGCTTGCCTTATATTCGCGATACTACGCAGACGCTCGGAAAGGCTGATAACGTTTCCGACGCATCTGGATGTCTTGCTTACAGCAATCACACCAGCAGGAATGTCGCCAGCGCCCGGTCGCTGTAAGAGGTTGCTTTTGCTGGCATCAGTCCAGTTAGCATCCTGTACAATATTATTATACACAAAACGCGTTAAGCCATTCCCCATATCGATGATATCCGCACTACTCCTCGAAACAACGCGACTGTCTTCGACAACGAAAATCCCATTCATATCCGACACAACGGAATTTACTTTCATTTCATCAATATGGTTTCGAGTACCAGAACGGTCAGGCATCGCATCTGTCGATTTCTCACCGTCCTCAATCTCTTCACCAATAGAAATGCTCGAAGACGTGACACGTTGAACACCGCTAGCCGATTTGTCTTTGGCTTGTCCGATAACAACGCGAAGCGATCGAAAGCCGGATCGCTCCAGACATAGCCAGTCCACATATGCGCGGATATCTTCGGCTGGCCACCAGTTGCGTTCGGTTGGCTTTGCCTCATCGGCTTGTTCTGCCTCAATGAAGTCCTGAGCATCTAGCCGCTTGTAGTCGCATTCGATGCGGAATTTCAGGCAATAGCGGACGATATTCTGAATATTGTCGCCGGCATCGCGATATGCGCGAAATGGCTGGATATCCACCTGATATTTTGCCGTGTGGGTTTCCTTGCGTAAGGCGCTGGCGATTTCTTCCGTTGTCAATCCACCCTTGCGGATGATCGCATGTAGGTGTGGGCGCCAGATTGTTTTGTCCGGGGCTTCCATCAGCGGAAAGCCCAGCGCATCCAAAGCCAATCGTGTGTTGCGGCCACAGGTTTCGAAATCACCAAAGCTCATGCGGTCGATTTCCCACCAGCCCAGCATTTGAAAGCCATTCCATCGGCTATCCTTCTTGCGCTGGCGATCTATGAAAGTGCGAAGACGGCGCTTTTCATTCTCCACGAGATCGGTCATGCCGGTGAAGTCGAGTTGCGGCGGAAGCAGGATCGTTGCAAAAGCAAGCTCCTCGTTTGCGGCATCGCAAAATATCTTCTTGACCGCCTTTCCCGTTTGAACACCACGTTCCCGCAGATGGCAACGCGGACAAAGCGGGACACCGCAATAATCGATGTTGCCGTAGTCATCGACCTCGCCACAGGTTTCCATCCAGCGTCGGGCCAGATGGTTCACGGGAAGCGCCGCCTTTACATATTGGCGTTGTGCTTCATTCGCTTTGGTCAACGTTTTGATTTGACGGCGCTCATAACGGGTGAATACACCCTTCGTCATCATATCCGCCCTTAGCTGTTCAATTCTTGTCTTCATTGAAAATCCCCTGCTGAAATAACGTGCTATTTATCCAGCACCATTTTAACGCCGTGCCTTCTTGGAAATAAATATTTGTTTCAAGGAGATAGCAGAATGAAGATCAAAGACATCTACGAGGCATTGCGCGCGGATGGGCTGACCAGTTCGCAGATGGAGTTCTCGCGCATCTGGCTCGGACGCAGCCCGCGCTACTATTCGCACCTCATCGCCGTCGACCGAGAGCCGGGGCTTGCCACGCTTTGCGGAATTTCATGGCGGCTGAAACGAATGCGGTTGGACAACTACCCTGCACTGCTAGATTTCCAGCGACAGCTTACCCGCGAGATTGAGCGGAGAGCGATAACCGATGTTCGCCGACATCGATCTTAACGTTTGGCCAACAGCCGCCCAATACAATCGCCGCGTTTATTATCCGCATCTTTCCGTATCAGGAATTTCCAATGAACGCGCATATCTCATCCGGCAAGGCAACAATCGTTGCCGCGCTGGCAATCTCCGCAGTCTCCATCGCCTCACCCGCCTATTCCCTCGAGAAAGTCCGCTTCGGCACCGATTGGCTCGCCGAGGCGGATCATGGCGGCTTTTATCAGGCCGTCGCCGACGGCACCTATGCCAAATACGGCCTCGACGTTGAAATCCAGCAGGGCGGTCCCGGCGCACAGAACCGCGCCCTTCTCCTAACCGGCACGCTAAACTTTTATCTGGGCACCCAGCAGGAACAGCTTGTCGGCATCGAGCAAGGCATCCCCTTGGTTGATGTCGCCGCGTTCTACCAAAAGAACGCACAGGTCATTTTGGCCCACCCCGACGGCGGCGTTGAAAAATTCGAAGACCTAGCCAAGCTCGAAACGATCTTCATGACACAGGGCGGATTCGGCGCTTATTTCGATTGGATGAAGGCCAATTTCGGCGGCTTCCGCGACGAGCAGTACAGGCCCTACACTTTCAGCCCCGCACCGTTTCTCGCCGATAAGAACTCTGCTCAACAGGGTCTGATTACCGCTGAACCATACGAAATCCAGAAGCAGACCGGCGCGGAACCCAAGATTTTCCTACTCGCTGACAGCGGCTACAAGCCCTATGCGACCATGATTACCGTCCAGCGAAACCTCATCGACAGCAATCCCGATCTCGTACAGCGGTTCGTCGATGCCTCGATTGAGGGCTGGTACAACTACCTGTACGGCGACAACGCAGCAGCCAACGCGCTGATCAAAACAACAAACCCCGAGATGACGGATGGCCAAATCGAATATGCCATCGACAAGATGAAGCAATACGGGATCGTGGATAGCGGCGATGCGCTCGACAAGGGAATTGGTTGCTTGACCGCCCAACGCTACAAGCAGCTTGCAGACGAACTGGTCAAGGTGAAGCTGCTCAAAGCCGACACCGATTACACCAAAGCCTTCGACACCCGCTTTTCCTGCAAGGGCGTCGGGTTGTCGTTAAAGAAGTCGTAGTCCACCCAGAAACGCGTTGAAGAAATCGGTCGCAAAACTCAGCATTTTGCGACCGATTTTCGCGAACTGCTGAGAAGTTCGGTGCAGGCGTTCACCAAATCATCGAAGTGATGCAGTAGGATGTCCGGCGCGAGTTCGACAGCTGGAATTTCGGTGTAGCCGAAGTTGACCAGGATCAACGGTGTCCCAGCAGCCCGCGCGGCTCCGGCGTCGGTGTCGGCATCGCCAACCATCACAGTGCGAGCGAGATCACCACCCACAGCTTCCACGGCTTCTATAAGGTGGGCGGCGTCAGGCTTGGCTGCCGAGACGGCGTCAATGCCCACCACACCCTCGAAGAGGGCCGCCATGTCTAGCGTGGTCAATAAGCTATGCGATAGATCGGTGGGCTTATTGGTGCAGACTACCAGCTTGGCACCCGCTGCCTTTAGGGTTTTCAGGGCGTCGATTACACCCGGAAACGGCAGGCTCTCATCTGCGACATGAGCACTGTAGTAGCTAATGAAACGACTAAAAAGGGCGGCGGCACGGGCGGCTGGCTCTTGCTCTCCGGCAATCTCAAGACCCCACTGCAGCAGCCATCGGGCTCCACGACTGATAAAGGGTCGCCCCTCATTGTAGGCCAAGGGTTGCAGGCCCTCTAAAATCAGGATTGCGTTCACAGCTCCGATCAGGTCGGGGGCCGACTCGACTAGAGTTCCGTCGAGGTCGAAAGCGATAGTCGCCCCGTTAAGGACGGTCCGGTCAATCACAGTGCATGGTTCCTTTGTTGGGCCAACGAAATCAACAAGAATATATGCACATTGGCTTAGCGCTCGTGAGTACCTGTCGCAAAACTCCCACAGACTGTCCTAAAACCCGCATTCTAAGCGGGATCTGTATCTTGCCCGGCGGCCAACAGCGAGCCGGTTCCCAAAACCGCGATGCCGCTTATCTGATTGGTATCGAGAGCCCGCGCTATCAGATAGCGCCGCAGACCAAACATCCCTACCATCGGGACCGCAACGGCAAGTAGGTCGCCGCCCGTGTAGGTAAAAGCCCAAAAGATGGTCGCTGCCGATACCGCGAGCAGTAGTCCCGAATACATCCAACGGCTCCTCTTGGGCAGGCCGTCCGTTCCGATAAAACCACGTTGAGAAAAAACGATCAGCGCGCACCCGACCACGAAGACAGTGACCAGCACTCCGCGATATGAATGGGTAACGAGGACGTCACTGAATTCGAGTGCGCCTGCATAGAACGCGGCCATGATCAAAGGCGTGATGATCACCAGATGAACATTTATTCCCAACATGATCGGATTGAATTGAATTCTAAAATAGCGAAATGCAACAAGCAGCGTTGTCGCCAGAGCCGCTCCGATCCAACCTGACAGTTGCATATCCACGTTGCTACGCCAAAGCGCAAGGAAAACTATCGAGGGCGTGGCTTCCAGAATATCCGTCAACCACTCGCGTTGCAGCGATTGTTTCATTGCCCGAAGTCCCCCGTAATTAAAGTGTGATCTTCACTCTATAGTTCTGAATGGCATCATTTTCTACCGTGAGTAAACACGACTTGCGATTCCTCATGATGTCGCGGTGTGGTAGAATTTTCCATGGCACATCTTTCAGGAACAGATCGCGCGCAATTGCTGCTTCTGCCGGAAGCGGTGGACGACTACGTCGGCCCGGACAACCCGGTGCGCTTCATCGAGGCTTTCGTCGACGGCCTCGATCTTGCTGCCTCAGGCTTTGTGCGGGTGGCGGCGAAGGAGACCGGCCGTCCGGGCTATGATCCGGCCGATCTTCTGAAGCTCTACGTTTATGGTTATCTCAACCGGGTGCGATCCAGCCGGCGGCTGGAGGCAGAAGCCCATCGCAATATCGAGGTGATCTGGCTGCTGCGACACCTGAAGCCGGACTTCCGCACCATCGCCGATTTCCGCCGCGTGAACCGTGCTGCCTTCAAACAGGTATTCCGCGAGTTCGTCATCCTGTGCCGGCAACTCGATCTGTTCGGACGCGAACTGCTGGCGGTCGATGGCACGCGCATCAAGGCGGTGAACAACAAGGATCGCAACTTCACACGGGGTGTGCTGACGAAGTTCATCAACGAAGCCGACGAGAAACTGGCCGACTACATGAAGCGGCTCGATGAAGGCGATGCGCAAGAGGAAAAAGCCAGCAACAATGGCAGTTGCGGTCGCAGCGATGGCAAACTCGCGGAAAAGATCGCGGCGGTCCAAGGCAAGCGGGATCGCCACAAGGCGCTGCTGGATGAGTTGGATCGCACTGGCGAGGACCAGATCTCGCTGACCGATCCGGATGCCCGCGCCATGGCGCGCATGACGAAGGTCGGCGTCGGCTACAACATCCAGCTCGCCGTTGATGTGAAGCACAAGCTGATCGCCGAGCAGGAAGTCTGCAACCAGGTACTCGACATGGGGCTGCTGGCGCCAACGATCGAGGCAGCGATGGACACGCTCGGTGTCGATAGGATCGAGGCTGTGGCGGACCGGGGCTACTTCAAGATCGAGGACATAGAAGCCTGCGAGAAAGCCGACATCACCGCTTATGTTCCCAAACCGATCCGTGGTCCGGCCGTGGCCGAGGGGTTCTTCTCCAAGGAAGAATTCCGCTACGAACCGGACAAGGACATTTACCTTTGCCCCGCAGGCCAGGTGCTCTCGCCCCGTCACTTTGGCAAGTCACGCGACAATGTGAAGATCGACTATGTCAACCGCGACGCCTGCAAGGCGTGCCATCTGCGCGAGCGCTGCACCAAAAGCTTCCGCCGCGTGTCGCGCCTTGAGAACGAGGCGGTGCTCGACCGCATGGCAGCGCGTCTCGCCGCCCAGCCCGACGTTCTGGACCAAAGGCGCGAAAGCGTCGAGCACCCGTTCGGCACCATAAAACAGTGGATGTATCAGGGAGCGTTCCTGATGCGCAGGCTGGAAAACGTGCGAGGGGAGTTCAGCCTGACGGCACTGGCCTACAACATCAAAAGAGCCATCACTCTTGTCGGCGTTGCGGGCCTGATCGCCGCTGTCAGGGTGTGAAAGGCCGCTCTACGCACTTTCTGAACCAAAATAGCGCATCCAAACGCTCCGCAACGCCTTCTCAGGGCTATTGGGCATCGAAATCCGGAAAATCTCGCCACCCACAGAGTTCCAGCACTGAGCAGCGCATGCAATCATTCCTCCAAAGAGTTTTTGGACGCTCTGCCCAAGTTTTGTTTCGGTTTTGCGCCTGATATTTGCGACCCTGCGAAATTTGGGCGTTTTGCAGAGCCGTGTAGTCGATCACGCCGCGGCCAGCGTGTCGAGAAACGATGCCCAAGCGGTCGTCTTGGACTGTGGATCGGCCCATATATCCTCGATGGCAAACCGAAGCCCTTTCAGGGTTACGGGAACGTCGTTCTCGTACTCCTCTGGATTGTCAAAAATCCTGTTCACCTGCTGGAAGACCCGCACATAGGCTTCGGCGTTGTGGTTCATGAGGATCATGATGCTGTCGTTGTCGAGATCGGACGAACCGTTCGACCCGACGCAGATTTCATTGACCTTCACACGTGCGCCGACCGTCGTTGACGCAGGGATCGCGTAGAGGGTCCGTTCGTCTTGGATGGCTCTACTGCCCCGCTTAGCCTTGGGCCGACGTTGTGCAATTTCCCATGCAAGCTCATTGAGAGAGCGGGTATCCGAGGGGCTTCCTTCTTTCGGCATGGATACCGTCGAGAAGGTCCATCCGGTCTTATCCAGCCGGTGGGTCATCAGCGCCTGAAACTTCGCAGCGGAAATAAAAGGGCCTGCCGTGTCGAACGTAATCTGAAGATCTGGGTTGATGTCGGTCACGCAGCGTTGCAGCGCGTTGAACAAGTAGGCGATAGACGGCGTGGAGATGCCCAATATGTGTATCCACTTCGCTGTTTGCAGCAGGCCATCGTTGCGCATATCGTGAAGGCGGTTGAGCAGCAACGAAAAGGAGTTCTGGTGAGCCCCTGCGAATGCCCAGCCTTCGAGGCCATAACCCTTCACGGCCTCATACCATGCCTTGCTTTCCGCCTCGTTGCGACCCTGCAGGACATTCAACAGTTCCGTGGCCCCCGGTTTTCGGTTTTGCACGAAATAATCCAGGTTGAGCAAAGACTGTTTCAGGCAGGCATTGAAATCCAGTGACTGGCCGTTGGCCGCGCACATCGCATCGAGATTGTGGCCTTCGGCTATCAGCCGTTCGGCATGCATGGCGACATTGCCGGGCGTGATACCGCCGGTTGGGAAGTCCAGCGACATCGAATAGTCGGAATGTGTTTCCAGCCAGCGCAACATGCGCTCGCATGTCGGATCGCCAGTGAACTTGATCCGGTTGCCCTGTATCTGGAAACCGCCGCTATCTCCGATGACCGTGGTCGCCTTCCGGTCGCGCAATTTGACGATGTTGTCTTCGAGTGCCGAGTTCGCAGTCTTTGCAGCCTGACCCGCGCTGTAGAGCGCATAGGGGTAATGAAACAGGCCGCTCTTCGGGTCGAGAAAGTTCAGGTCGGTTTCCAGAAACGCAAAGCGCCGTTTGAGGTGCTGCGAATATCCGAGCTTCGCGAATTCCTGACTGATCGCGGGGGTGTAGATGGCATATTTTGAGGGCTTGTTAAACATGTCGTCCGTCAAAGAATTTTCGCATTGGGATCGTCTGCAAATTTTAAGGATTGCTCGGTCTGATTGCGCCACGTTGAATAAAATGCGTGGGGCATCCAGTGGGAATAGCGGTTAAAAAACAAACAATTCGCGACCAAAATTATTACGAAGCACAGTTCGCCACGATCAAAAGCGCAGCCAGCGCATTCGAGCAGCACGAGAGCAAGACAGAAAACCTGCTGCATGTCGCGTTGGACAAGATTTTTGACTTCGGTGAAAGCATCCGCCAAAACCCGCAGGCATTCGAAAGCTTCCTGAGTGATCACGGAAAAGCCTGCAACAAGGTGACGAAAGCCAATCCCTATAATGCCCTTGTCGATCTGGCCTTCTCCGATAAGCGAAGCAAATCGTGGCGCAGCCAGATGAGCAATGTTCTCGCTCTCGCGGCGGAAACAATCGGCGATCAGCAATTTATCGACTGGCTCGTCAGCAACGGCGGCGTGTCGGGCTGTTACATTCTCGCCGTCCAGCACTTTGCGCGACCGGCGACAGCCAAGGCCGAAAAGCTCCGCTCGATTCGGTTGAATATGATATCGGAAGAATTGAAGCGCAAGCCGATTGTGAGAACCGCCTTGCCGGGTGTCAGCCTGCCGGATGGTTTTCATCGGTCCATGCTGTTTTCGCAGGGTGGTCAGACCTTCCTTGTCGATATCCGGAAAGACGACAGCGACGCGACAATCGAAAAGTACCTGTTGGAAGCGATTGGTGACAGGGCCGTCACCACTCATCCGCTTGCTGACAAGCCGCTTTTTTCTCTGTATCGCGCCGTCGATCTGATTTCCGGCACCTGCAAGCCGTCATCGGCAGGTCAGTTGCAATGCATTGCCATCTGGAACGAGGATGCCGGCAACGGCCCTGTTACAAAACTCCGCTTTCTTTCCGACGCTTACAGCTTCACCCATGCCACCGTCACGCTGGCCCATGCGCTGCCCGAATTGAACGGCAAGGGACAATTCATTCTCGATCTGGCCGATGCCGATATTTTCCAGCAGCAGTTCCAGCAGGACACTGACTGGACGATCCGTGAGGATAATGGTGGGCTGATCTTGGCCGACAACGCTAAATCCCCCACGCGTCTGACATTGTTACCAGTGTCTGACTACGCAGAGAAAAAGCTTCGGCAGGGCCGCAAACTCGGATTGCGCACACGGCACTTCACGGTGTCGCTGGACGCGATACAGCGAGATAGCAAGAATCTCGATATCGCGATGACGCTGTTTCAGAAGGCGAACGCGCAAAGGACGACGCTGATTTCGCGCCCCAAGCGATTCCAATGGGTGTTTAACGGCAAGCATATCGAACTCGGCTTCGAACAGACGTCCGGCATGATGAACACCAACTATCCGTCTGTAGCGTTCAAGGAAGCGACGGCCACGTTGCCCCAAAACGAGCTTTTGCTCGCTGATGCGCAGGCTGTTTGGAATTCGTTCCTCGCCCATGGTGAAGACATTGGCGGGTACATCGCGCATGGCGAAGTCCAAGACGCTGCATTTTGCATCGAGCATACCTTCGTCAATGGCGATACCGTTGAATACAGATCGCCGTTGATCATCGGCAGCAAGATGGACCCGACACAGATTTGCGAACCGTTCGTTCCGGCAACGATACCAACGCCACCTGCACCGCAAACACCACCGCAGGGATCGAACGGTTCAACACCATCAGGAAACCCCGGCTGCTCTTCGCATTCGGGGACAACGAAAACGAGATCAGCGTCTGCAAGCATTGCTACGAGTGCTACGGCCGCTCCCGATCATCGCTCCCGAAACTACGCGTTGATCGAAAAGAATAGGCGGAAAAAAACGACGTTTCCGGCCACACCGTCGTCCAGCGGACGCGCATTCGGTGCCTTTATCACGAGCTTTTTGCCTGACGAAGGGGAACACCGGGCCAACAGGAAGTTCGATTTTGAATGGCAACTCGAATGGTGGCGCCGTATGACGGATATTCCCGTTCATGTCATGGCGTCCAATTGGACCAACGAAGAAATTGCCGCCAGCAAGGAACTTGGCCTACTTGCCGAGCATGGTGGGTGCGTCACGTGCGTCGGTCCTCGCATCCTGATCGAAAACCGCATCGACTGCCTAAAGCAGCTATATGGCAGCGATTTCGATTGGGGCATCATCATGGATGACGATGCAGTGCTAATGCAGGCCGAAACCCATAACAGCAGCTACCGTCTGTTTGCGGAAATGGCAGCGAACGGGAAAGATGCCTACGATGGCGTTGATGTTTTTGCCCCGATCTATGGGAGGAAAGTTCCTTTCAGCAAGGAGCTTAATGCCCCCGGAAATCCGTACGCGAACAATCACGTCTTCAAGAAGAGCACGGATTTAAAAGGCAGCATGATTGTTGTACGCAACTTTGAAAAAGAGGGGCGGAAACCGCTGCTCCCTGATCCGAGCTTCCGCACACATGGCGAAGACACATATGTCGTGCTGCAAGCCGTCTCACTCGGCTACTCAACCATGACCTCGTGGAACATGGTTCTGGAAGAGCTTTCAGGCGAAAGCACGTTCGCAAACGGTGACGATGACCGGACGGAAAAGATGCGTGAGGGTCATGAACTGCTCGTTGAAAAATTTGGCCAGCTTGGTTTGCGCATGAAGACAGGTTCTCATTCGCTCGATAAGAAGGAATTCGAAACGGCCTGCTGGGGCGCAAAGCCAAAGCGGATAGAAATCCCCAAGCCGGTCCTCTAGCATCCGCCGGAAAAGTTCGTTGAGCGAACTTTTGCCCATGAGGAGCGGTCAGAGCAAATCGACTGCCGCTTTCATCATGTCATCGCGCACATCGATGTAACGTTGCGTGGTCGTCAAGTTGCGATGCCCTGCCAGCGTCATGATGACCTTCGGGCTTACTCCGGAATGTGCAAGCCGGGTAATGAACCAACGGCGACCGCTATGCGAGGTCGCCCCGTCGAGACCGGCGCTCTTATATAATTGTCCGATTAACTGGCAGAGGGTATTCGCGGAAAACGCCGTCCGCTTCTGTGTCGCCAGCAGTGGTGCATCGGCGTCCTTGTGTTCGGGCCATTCGCTGCGATGCCGTTCGATCTCCCGGCGTAGCTTCTCGTTGAGAAACACCACACGCGCATGACCGCCCTTGGTGATCTCGGCCCGCAGCCGCAGTTGCTCGCGAACCTTCCCGTCGCTGTCGAGGACATCGCGTACCGTCAGGGCGGCAATCTCACCCACGCGCAACCCTGCGAGGTGTGACAGCATTAACGCAAGCCTATTTCGCCCCGCATGCTTCATCTGTGCCACCACGGCCAGCAACCGCTTAAATTCGGCATCCGTCAAAACGCGCGCTTGTTTCATCAGAACCTCACAAAAAACAGCATTTCTATGCCGTTCGTTATGTTGCCGATGAAAAGGAAGGGCGAGTATTGATCGCAGGCGGAAAATTTCTCTGCGGGATCAAGGCGTCAGCGCCATCCGGAGCGCAAACGTCAGAAAATGTGCATTTTCTTAGATTGCCCTTTAAGCAGAAACTGGGCGATACTGGCCATTGCGCACCGTCCTAGTTAAGACTCAAAAATCAGACACAACGGCTATCAAGCCGGAGCGCGTAATGCCGTCCGAGGGATTTGGAAGCTTACCGGCTAAGTGCTATGAGACATGGCCTCATACCCCGCCTCTCTTCGTTTGCGCCACAGATCAGCGTTCTTCCTGCCGTTGCATTCTTCGACGCCACTCCCAGACAACATTATCATTGTGCTGGACCCAATCGGCGAGCTTCTCCACCTCTGCAATCGCAGCCATCAAGGCCTCACGGCTCACCTCAAGTTGAAAGTTCCCCCAGGACGCCGACGCTGTTTCATTGTCCTCCCTTCCAACGAAGAACGGATTTGGATGTTTTTCGAGTGTCTTAGCGTTATGTCTCGTCTGAAAAGACAGGAAGTTGTCATTGTGGGCGAAGTCGTTCCGAGCCAGGATAACCTGCTCGATCACATCAAAACGGACAGGACATGTCCTGAACTCCTCTCCCATTACGTGTTCAATGATTTGCCGATACGCTTCCACGACGCCTTGCTTGAAGTGATTCTTGCGAGCCTTCTCATCTTGCCAACGAATTCCGAAGTGACGCTCCAATTCGTGGAAGTACAGCTTCAGCGTATCCGAGAGAAGCGAAACCGAGAGCAGGCCCACCAACTCCCTCGTCTGCTCTGCCTGTATCCACTCTACGAGATACGGTGGCTCACCGCTGTCCGTATCGGGATCGAAAAAGGGAGGCTCCCATGGTGGCACCTCCTCCTCAATATCGCGCTTCAGTTGCTCAAAAGGTACACGTGCTTTGTCATAGAACAACCGGATCAGGCTAGTTCTTTGCCTGAGGAAGTAACCCAAATCCACCGAAGAAGCTCCTCGTGCATCCCCTGCACTCGCGTCTAGTTTTAGCCCCTGCCCTTCGCGTCGGCATCACGTCGGAAGGTTCTCCTCTAAAGAGGGCACGTATATCCTCTTCAGAGGCAGTACGGCTTGATAGCGGGGATCGAAACTGTGGTAGTGCTCAAAGACCAACCCAACAAGCTGGTCGCCGTCTATGAGCCGAAGATTGGGCTTTGACCGGTCGTACTCACGCGCGTCCTTCGTGTAGCTGCCAAGCGTGACGAATAGGCCGAACTCGCCGTTCTCCACGTTGCCCAGTAGTTGCGTAACTTCTGGTCGGCCAATCGGGTTGGTAACCTGCTTGCATTGAACCTTGATCACCGGAGGCTCGAAGCCGAGTTCATCCTTATGCGCGATCACGTCAACGCCGCCATCGCCGGATTTGGGTGTGACGCGGGCGTGATACCCCATGCATTCCAGCAGGTGAGCGACGAACTGTTCAAACTGATAGGCGTCAATGGCTGTCTTCAACTGCCGAATCACGAAGTCCTGCGTCGTTTCCTCCGCCTGCGATGCTACAGCTTTTGATACCATTGCATCGTCGCGTCGCTCTTCCGTTGCGTTTTCGGTGGGTTCCGGCAAATGCGAGCCGTTGAGAGCGGCCAAGAACTCGTTGCGATAGTTTTTGACGGCAAAGAGCGTGATAAACGAGCCGATTTCGTAGAGCGCGTCCTGCGAGAAGTCTTCACGGGGAAGATGCTTTAGCCATTTCACTGGCAGCATATTGGGATAGGTCGGGTTCTTCAGAGGTTGGTATTGATAGGGCCCGACGACCTCGCCCAGATTGACCATCCGATCGACCTTCGACGGGTAGACAACGAGATCGCCTGGTTTCACTTCATGAAGGAAACGGAACAGTACTCCGGCTTGTACAGGGATGGAGCCAGGCTTCGAGTCAGGATAAGCAACTTTGATCGCGGACTTGAAAGCTTCTCGATTGGCTGACAGCTTGGAAAGGTCCCCTAGCTGTGGCCAGCCGATCCCGACGAAACCCTCATCCGTCGGCCTGGTGCCGACGCTGATATCCATGTGAATACCCCACAAAGCGGAGCTTCTCTTTCTCCCGTCGCTCATGCTTCAACCGCCTTTTCATCTAGTCCGAAGTAGATCGAGACCTGACGTTTGACGGCTTCCCGCAACCCGTTGGTATCGCTTTCGCGAAGCTGTTTGATCCCCGCGAGGTTGAACCGGATATCCTTTTGTGCGTCACCGATTGAGTTGTTGTGCACGAGCAAAAAGTTTCGGTGAGGTAAGCCCTGGCCTTGGTTCAATCCCATGAGGTAGCCTATCTCATGATAGACGTTCGGGTTGCCCTTCGTTAGATCGGCGATGAGATAACCAGAGTCTTCGATCAGCCGTAGGATTTCATCATTGATAACGTAGGAAAAGCCGGTATCGAATTGATCAATTCGGAGGGGGCGGATGGCGATATCCAGATCATGCTTAACGTTTAGATCGTCAATCGCACTTTTGATCGCCTCGAAATTGGGCTTTGTATCTTCGCTGAATTGCATGGAGACGAAAACTTGGCGTTTGCGAGATTGTGCGATCTTGCTGAAAATCTTGATGAGATCAGCCGCATTAATTGAGCGCAGTTCATACTGGTGCGTTCGCAGCACCCAGTTGGTGAACTGCTCGTAGGTGCCCCGGCTTCGATCTGTGGACAGCTGGAAGTAGAGGAAGGCGGCGAATAAGCCCTGCGCGGTCGAGGCTTGCAGCCGCTTATCGCCATAGGTGTCGTTGATGCGTTTAATCGCCCCGAAAACGGCTTCGGTATCGAGTGTTGTCTTAGGGTCGATCTGCCCGCGCACATCCTGCAAAGATTGGATGAGAACGGAACGCGCGCATTCGTCCTGACCTTTGTTCTTACCGAAGACGCTCTTCAGGTTGGCAAGGTAGGAAAAATCGAGCCGATCCTTGAGCTGGCGGCATTGCAAATATTCTGGCCCAAAACGGTCGTTCAGGTCGCTGTCGGAGAAGTCATCCGGCGCATCGATTATGCCTTTGTATACCTCCTCCGAAGTCAGAGGCATGGCTTTGGAGTTGATATTGTGAAAGAGCGCCTTTTCGTTCCGGCGGGCGTCCTTTGCGGAGCCGAAGAACACCAGACAAAAGGGTGCTACATAGCGATCGAACTCGACATCCTTCAACGCCTCGAAGGCGCTCAGACGGTGGTTGCCGTCGATGCGTTTGAAAAGCTTCTGGCCGTCCGGCACTGTGATCTCGTAGCGCGCTAGGTCGCTGGTTGACCTCGTCTTGCGTGGCTTGATGTCGAGCCCATTGGTGTTTGACTTGAAGGGCTCGCCGTCACGGATCAGTTGGAAAGGGTCGGCAGAGGGCGCGCCCGCCTTCTCATAGTCGACGTCCAATTGCACCGATAGGATGATCTCGGGGAAGAACAGGTATTCCCCATCGTCGAAGAACTTTTTGATGTCCTCCACATGCGAGGGCTTCAAGTCACGCTGGTAAGCCTCGTCGGCATAAGAACAGCGGGCGATGTCGATCAACCGGGCATAGCCCCTCACGGTCAGGAAGCCGCCGATTGAGGGGGCGAAGGCGCCATTGAAAACTGTACTCATGCCGCATCCCCCAATAAGATCGCTTCGATGTCTAACTTAGCTCGTTCAAGCTCTGCATTTGCTTCGCGGCGCAGTTGCAGCGCAGCTGTCTTCATTCGTTCGATTTCTTGCCCGATACTCAGTTGCGTTGAACGGTCAGGCAAAGGTATTTCGATCCGCTTGAGTTCCGCTGCGGTGATCGCCGGATAATTTCCCCCGCTGGAGCGTTGCTCCATCTGCGTCAGGCCGATCCTTGAGCGCAGAACGTGAAATAGGAACTTGCGGTCGACCAAGCTGGTATCGACTTCTCGGATCACCGCAAACCCCGTCGAGGCGATGAAGGGTTCGTGATCATAAGAGACTAGAGTTATTGCTCCACGAGAGGGGCGGGTAGTCGAGACAAGGATGTCTTGAGGCCGTACCATCATACGTGCGCGGCTTGGTGCTTCCTCAAGCGGAATTTCGGCGATCTCTGTTATCTGGCCTGTCGTGCGATCAATCGCCGAAATTTCAAGATAGGGAAAGGTTTCGCCGAAGCCGCTCTTTTGATCCCAAGTTTCAGATGAAAGGTTACACACATCGCGAAGTAGTTTGAACGGTCGTCTAGCAATTGCCTCTGTCAGATCGACATACTTCCTCGCGAAGAAATTCGGGTCGAGCCGCTGCTGTATCGCCGAGAATGACACCCTCTGCGTGCGCTTGTCGATCGTGTTTTCCGGTTCTAGCGGCAGGGCGATGCCAAGCTCAGCCAAAAGATAATCATCGATCGACGCCAAGAGCACGTCGGCCTTTTTGAGTGCGTCCTTCCTCCGGGAATTAGCTTCTTCAAGCAGAGGAAGGATTGCCTCGTTGTAAATGATCGGAAGTGACCGAAGCGCCGGGTAGTCTAGAGCGGGGCGGGTTCCACCTGTCGCACGACGCGTGGCCAGCGCCTCGCCGATATCCGTGTTGAGGAAGGCTGCAAGTGTTTCGCTTTCGATCCTGCTTCTCGTCTTCGCGCGGACAATGTGTTGGTTGATGTTCCCCTCAAAACCTTTGGGCGGAACAGAAGAAACGGCCATGCGTCCCACACCGGTGATCTTCACAAGTAGGTCGTCTTCGTGCACGTGGCTGCGTGCCAGCATCCCGTTATGTGTCTCGGCGTTGATGAATTTGACTTCCTCAATGTCCAGTTCGCCGCTCGTGCTGAGGTTTTGAACGCGGATAAAAGGAATTCCGATTGCAGGGTCGTCTGAGTAGTAAAGCTCCTTCTCTTCGGCCTTCGGCGTTGCTCCGCCCGCCATCGCAATGAAGAAATCACGAAGCCGACGATCTGTCCTACCTCTGACTTTCTCCTCAAGCTTGACGAAGCGGGGAAGGTAGAACCTTACATCATGCCGACGCTCGATCTTGCCCCAACTCACCATGAAGAAATGCTCTTCATTCAAGCCGGGGCTCAGGCAAAAGGGCGCGGCACTCTCCCCTCGAGATGTTGGATGAACCGGCCTAACTCGGCGGCCACAGTCTCCAGTTCATTTGTACCGGTCGGTCGCCCTGTGGCGTCGTAGCCGATATCTTCGGCGATCGCCATGAAGATGTCGTAGTCGGCGACTTCGGCCTTCACCTTCGCCAAGAACTCGTCATTCAGCGTTTCGCGCAGCGTCGCAATACGCTCATTATATTCCTCGGAGATCGTCGTCTTCCATTGCTGGAAATCTTCCGTGTCTTCGTGCGCCTTTTTGGCCTGGTCCGCTTCGCTTTTGAGGCGACGCTTTGCCTCTGGTGTCAAAGTGCCTTGCGCCGCAAGTGCCTCCAGCTTGTCGATGAGTTGCTGGTCGATCTGTTCGATGACGGCGTCGCCCTTTTTGAGCTTTGCCGCTTTCTCCTTGATCAGGTTTTCGAGTGCCTTGCCGCCGTCCTTGCGTGCATGGATGGCGTCCTGCGCTTTCTCCTTGACGCGCTGAATGGCAATTGTCGTCGCGTCATCGAACTTCTTCAAGAAAAGGACAGAGCTTTTCACGCCTGCGCCGTTGGCCGCAAAAGCGAACTGAGGCAACGAAACGACGCTGACAATACGCCAATGCTCCTCGATCCAGTCACGCACATATTGCATGCTGGAATTGGTCAGGATGCTGTCCGGGATGACCATTGCCAGGTATCCGCCCGGCTTGAGGAAGCGGTGGCATTGTTCAATGAACAGAACTTCAGTCGTCTGCTGATCCCGTGCCTTCTCCAGAAAAGTGCGTCGGATCAGGTCCTTCTCGCCGACTTTCTTTTGTTTGACAGTGATGTTTTTCAGCTTCGCATCGATCCAGTCCACATCCTTGCAGCCGAGGTCATAGTCTTCCAGATACCGCTTCTCGTTGAGTTTGACCTTGGCTCCGAACGGCGGGTTTGTGATGATGAAGTCGAAGCGGTTGGGTTTGAAGCCCTGGTTCTTGGTTCGCTCGCGCATGGTGTCGATCGATTCCAGCCCATCGAAAGCGATGACGTTGGTGTGCCCATCATCATGAATGATCATGTTCATTTTGGCGGTGCGGGCGATGCCTTCGGAAATCTCGATACCGTAAAGGTTATTCTCCGCGAAGTCGTGCCAATGTTTATGGTGCTGAACCGAAGACTGCTCAAAGTAGCCTTCTTCGGCCATGCGGTCAGCTTCACGGCGCACCTTGTCGAGGGCGTGCAGCAAGAAGCCACCGCTGCCGCACGAGGTGTCGATGACGACGGAATCGTGCGTGATGGGTAGCGCGTCAACGATGAACTTAACTATGTTGCGCGGCGTGAAATATTGGCCGAACTCTCCCCGGAAGAAGCCAGTCATGAAGGTCTCGAAGGCGCGGCCCTTGCTGTCCAGATCGGTTTTTCCGAGGTTCGTTCCGGCGAGATAGCCGACCACGGTTTGCAGCTCAGAATTCGACAGACGAATGTCTTCTTTGAAGACTTCGGGGTCCTTCTCCCGGCCCTTGTGATAGAGCGCCTGAATGCGTTTTTTAAGGTCATCTCCTTTGTCATCGGAAAAGACCTGAAAGTCATACGGTTCGCCCGGCTTCCTGTTTGTCCGTTCGTCCCAGATTTTACAGAAAATCAGCTTGTCTAGCTCATCGAAAGCTTCAGATGGGTTGCGCTTGCCACCCGCCCAAAGAGCATCGTGAGCCTGCTTGAATTTGCGGGTGAGTTCGTTTTCCTCGACGACCTCCAACTCAAAACCGCCCTTGCCGCCCTTGGTGTACTTCGCGCGGGAAGCTTCCTTCTGGTCGACCTTGGGAAGATCGGCGATACGGTTTTCGATGCGCTCGGCACCGCCGAACCCGGATACCTTGAAATAGTCGTTTCGGATGCCGGAAGTCATCCAAAGGAAATCTGCACTCAGGGAGTTGGCGTAGCCGAATCCCTGCTCGACGGCTTGATCCAACTCGCCTTGGCTTGCTTCGTGACGCTTGCACTCGATGACAATATAAGGCCACTTCTTCGACGCATCCTTGAAGACAACCATGTCAGTATGGATGTTCGGCACGCGGTGAGGCACCGGGTACTCAAGGGCAATTTGACCTGCAGGGTAACCATAATCGAGGATGAGAGAGACGTAGGCCTCCGCGCGTACGATTTCCTCCGGATCGCTCAGGCGGTATTTCTTGTTTTGCGCGATGTAGATGACGTTTCTGTTCTCTTCATCGAACGCGATAATTCGCTGTTCGATACCGCGAGCTATCGTGTCCGACACTGCCATTCTAAAGATCCCCATACGCGCACTGATTCGAGCGAGGGGATGTTATGGTATTAAGTGTGCCGTGACCATTTCTGGCGCGGTTATCCACTCGACCTTCGAGGGTAAGGAGTGAAACCCAGTTTAGATTACGCACCTCGACAATGCCCGAGGAAATCAGACTTAGCTAAAAGCAGATCACCATCTTCCAATTCCGATGACACTCCCCGACCTATTGGACTGAGCTAGTCCGAGTTCTGAAGCCATGGCAGAAAACTAGCGCAGTTCTAGCGCAGTCTGAAACCCACAATATAAAAATCATACGTTTAGAACCTATATCTTCCAATTCCGATTCCAAAGGTCACAGGTTCGAATCCTGTCGGGTGCGCCAGCTTACAACTTGATTTCATTGACGTTTAAGTCTTTGCTTGTCCTCGCACGCAGCGGAAATAAGCTAGCTCAGTCCTAGCTCAGTAGCGCATACACTTCGGAATTTCTCAATGTGGCGCGGCGCTGCCTTCTGGACAGATCAGCATCAGCTTTCGGACAAGAAAACAAAAAAACTTGACGGCAGCGGTGTGCCGCGACGTCTAAATTAGCTCCCCTCGGCTTGCAGGAACACCAAGGTCAGCTTCCTTGCATACCGGTTCGGTCCGAGATGATGCGCGTCACAGCCATTACTTTCATGCTGCTTTGAACTGCACTGACGCTGATGAGCATCATCGCTGCCATAGCAGCATAACCTCCCGTCGCCTCCGCGAAGAGCTTCGCAAGTACTCCACAACACTAGCCTAAAGTGCATGCTTGCGTCAGCCCTTGCGCTGCGACACACTCCGTTCAAAGCAAATCCCTCGCCAATCCATGGAAAATTCAATGCCTGAAAAACCGAGATCCGTGGCATTCGATATCAACAATGCTGATGATATTACATTTAAGAATGTCACTGTTGAGGGAGCGGATATCGGAATACGAGCGCGAAACACGCGCAACCTCAAGCTCGACAACTTTGGCTTTGAGGGAGATGGCCGAGCATTCGATATCCAAGCAGAGAGTGCCGAGATCAAGGGTACCCGCATCAAGTCCACGCCATCGAAGGCAGGATCCTTCGTGGGCTGGGTGAAGCCCAACGGTCCGCCGCTGCCGGCTCAGTGCCCACATTGCAAGAGCATTTTTCCTTCAAGGCATTACAACGTGGAGATCCCCCGCTTCCTTGTGAAGAACAATCTGGAGACATGTCCAGTCTGCGGCCACCATGAGGCAACCTTGGCTGAAGGCCTTTTCGATCTTGTCGGCGAATTCGTCAAAGCCTTAGAGGCGGATGGCGCAACAATTGCGATGTTGAAGGCTTTGGGAGCGCCCACTGAGAGCTTTTTGCGAGGCGAAACGTCCGTTAGTGAGACGATTCACCAGATTGAAAAAATCTCTCCTGCCGCAGCCAAAGTCCTGTCGAAACCGAACGTCGTGGTGATTGGCGCGTCCGTTGCGTTACTGTTCACCGCAATGGGCAGTCTGAACATCATACATGACTTCAATGATAATTATCGAATTTCCGAATATGGAACGCTTCTTTACCGGTGGATGTCAGGGGTGGTGATAGAAGGTAACGACACCGGCCGGTTCGAACTAAAGCAAATAGACACCTACAAGAAACCGCGACTAGGTGCCCGCATCGACATAAGTGGCGGGCAAGTTAGCGGAACTCCTGACACTTTACCGCTGCCCTTGGCCGCTCCGGAACCTCCCGCAGTGCAGCAACCCCTGAATTGAGATGCCTGGAATTGACACCCACCGATGATGATGGAGCGGTGGAGATCAGACCCGTCTTTCGTACCAATCCACCGCGGCGATCCCGACCAGGGCTCCGACAACGAATGTGGCGATAAAGGCCATTAATAGCATTTTGGTCTCCTTGGATGATGGGGCGGTTGGATGACAGAGTTGGCTGGGGAAATCTGCACAGCTAGGATAAGTGGAATTTCTGCCTGACTTCGGCTTAGATGCCGGGAACAGGAGAAATCATGACAAGACGACCGCGCCGGAACCATAGCCCGGCTTTCAAGGCGGAGGTGGCACTTGCTGCCATCCGAGGTGAGCAGACGCTGGTGGAGTTGTCCCAGCAGTTTGACGTGCACGCCAACCAGATCAAGCAATGGAAAGACCAGCTCCTTGAGGGGTCGACAGGCGTTTTCGGCGATGAAACCAAGGCCGAACCGGCCGGTCCAACCGTCGATGTCAAAACGCTTCATGCCAAGATCGGCGAACTGACACTGGAGAACGATTTTTTATCCGGTGCGCTCGGCAAGGCGGGATTGCTGGGCGGAAAGAAATGATCGACCGCGAGCATAAGCTATCCGTCGTGCGCCAGGCGAAGCTGCTCGGCTTCAGCCGTGGAAGCGTCTATTATTCTCCACGTCCAATGCCTGACGGCGATTTGGCCTTGATGCGGCGGATCGACGAACTGCATCTCGACTACCCGTTTGCCGGAAGTCGAATGTTGCAAGGGCTCTTGAGAGGAGAAGGTCTGGAAGCTGGGCGGCTGCACATCGCCACGCTGATGAAGAAGATGGGGATCGAAGCGATTTACCGTCGGCCGAACACCTCCAAACCAGCGCCTGGGCACAAAATCTATCCCTATCTTCTGCGCAAGTTGGCGGTCACCCGACCCAACCAGGTGTGGGCAATGGACCTGACCTATATCCCCATGGCGCGTGGTTTTGTCTATCTCTGCGCCGTCGTCGATTGGTTCAGTCGCCGCGTGCTCTCATGGCGGCTGTCGATCACCATGGAAGCGGCCTTCTGTATCGAAGCAGTCGAGGAAGCTCTGGCCCGTAATGGCAAACCCGACATCTTCAACACCGACCAGGGATCACAGTTCACATCCATCGACTTCACCGCCGTGTTGAAGAAGGCGGAGATCGCCATCTCGATGGACGGCAAGGGTGCGTGGCGGGACAACGTGTTCGTCGAACGGCTCTGGCGTTCGATCAAATACGAGGAAGTCTACCTGCACGCGTACAAGACTGTGTCCGAGGCTCGCACTGACATCGGCCGCTATCTGACCTTTTACAATACCAGACGCCCGCATTCATCGCTTGACCGGCGGACGCCGGATCAGGCCTACTTCAACGCGCTGACACCAATGATGCTGGCGGCATAATCGAGGCGGAAATCCACTTAACAAAACGCCCGAAACTGTTCAGACAAACCGAGCCACCTCTCTCTCGCTGCAACCGTTATCTTCTGGCTCTGATCAACGTGTCCTGAGCCTAAAAGTGTTCTTTCGCTTTCGATCACGGGCAGCGCGCCATTGACATCAATAACATATCCATTATTCTGGATACATGGAATCAAAGAACGCTATAGCGGCGCTCGCCGCCCTCGCCCAGACAACAAGGCTCGAAACCTTCCGCCTACTTGTCAAATCCGAGCCGGAGGGCATTCCGGCGGGCGAACTGGCGCGCATCATGGACGTCCCGCAGAACACCATGTCCGCTCACCTTGCGACGATGTCGCGCGCCGGAATCGTGAAGAGCGAGAGAAGGAGCCGCTCCATTATCTACCGGGCGGACCTGGAGGGTCTTCGCGCCCTCACGCTGTTTCTTCTCAAGGACTGCTGCGGTGGAAACGCCAAGCTTTGTGCTCCTTTGATCGCCGATCTGACCCCCTGCTGCACTCCGGAGGGAGCGGCGACATGCGTGAACTGACCCTCAAAGAGATCCCGTCAGGCAGCGACCTCAGGGCGGCACTTATGGCCGCCGGGCTTCCTATTGACGACCTCGACGAGCCCGGACGGCTTTACTTCGAATGCCGAAATCCCGACGGCGTGCTGATCGGCTTCTCGGGGCTGGAGAAATGCGGGCCCGACCTCCTTCTCCGATCCGTCGTGATACTTCCCGAATTCAGATCGCGGAAACACGGCCGAGAACTGGTCCTAGCGACAATTGCCCAGCCCCCATCATCAGCCGGCATCTATTTGGCAACGACAACGGCCGCGGCGTTCTTCGAGCTGCTTGGCTTCGAAGCTGTCACACGCGACCGAGTACCGGAACCAGTCCTCTCCACCCACCAGCTATCGGGGCTCTGCCCTGCGTCGGCGACGATCATGAGACTAAACAGGCCACCGACCTAACGACGGAACACGACCATGACAGACAAGACCTACAACGTGCTCTTCCTGTGCACGGGCAATTCCGCACGCTCCATCCTCGCCGAATCCATCCTCAACAAGGAAGGCGGCGGACGTTTCAAAGCTTTCTCAGCGGGCAGCCAGCCAAAGGGCGAAGTGAACCCGCATGCGCTGAAGGAACTGGCCGCCCTGGGCTATCCGTCGACGGGCTTCTCCTCGAAGAGCTGGGACGTCTTCGCAGAACCCGGCGCACCCGAGATGGATTTCATCTTCACCGTCTGCGACAGCGCCGCAGGGGAAGCATGTCCTGTCTGGATTGGTCATCCGATGACCGCCCACTGGGGAGTCGAGGATCCGGCCGCCGTGGTCGGCAGCGAAGTCGATATCCAGCAGGCTTTCGCCCAGGCGGCACGCTTCCTCAAGAACCGCATTACCGCCTTCATCAACCTGCCCCTAGCCTCCATCGACCGAATGGCGCTCGAACAGCATGTCCGCCAGATCGGTTCGCTCGAAGGCGCCTCCGTCAAATCCGCAAAGGCCGAGTAATATGTCAACGTTCGAACGATACCTGACCATCTGGGTCTTCCTCTGCATCGTCGTCGGCATCGCCCTCGGGCACCTCATGCCCAGCGTGTTTCACGCGATCGGTGCGGCCGAGGTCGCAAAGGTGAACATCCCGGTCGCAGCCCTGATCTGGCTGATGGTCATCCCGATGCTGCTCAAGATCGACTTCGGGGCTCTGGCGAAGGTCGGAAGCTACTGGCGGGGCATCGGCGTGACGCTCTTTGTCAACTGGGCGGTCAAGCCATTCTCGATGGCACTGCTCGGATGGCTGTTCGTGGGCTGGCTCTTCCGTCCCATGCTTCCGGCCGACCAGATCGACTCCTATATCGCCGGCCTGATCATTCTGGCGGCCGCGCCCTGCACGGCAATGGTTTTCGTGTGGTCGAACCTTACCAAGGGCGAGCCGCACTTCACCCTGTCCCAGGTCGCGCTCAACGATGCCATCATGATCGTTGCCTTTGCTCCGATCGTCGGACTTCTCCTTGGACTGTCGGCGATCACGGTTCCATGGGACACGCTGACGATCTCTGTCGTCCTCTACATCCTGATCCCGGTGGCCATCTCTCAGATCATCCGGAAGAGGCTCACTGCCGATGGCACGACCCGGTCGCTCGACCGCCTTCTCGCCCGGCTGCAACCACTCTCCCTCCTTGCTCTGCTCGCCACGCTGATCCTGCTCTTCGGCTTTCAGGGTGAGCAGATCATCGCGCAGCCGACAATCATCGGCCTTCTGGCGGTTCCGATCCTGATCCAGGTCTACTTCAACTCTGGCCTGGCCTATCTGCTGAACCGGATGTCGGGAGAACAGCACTGCGTCGCCGGGCCTTCCGCCCTCATCGGGGCCAGCAATTTCTTCGAACTCGCAGTCGCGGCGGCAATCAGCCTGTTCGGCTTCCAATCCGGCGCGGCTCTCGCGACAGTCGTGGGCGTTCTCATCGAGGTCCCTGTGATGCTGTCGGTCGTATGGATCGTGAACCGCACCAAGGGCTGGTACGAAGCCGCCCCCGCCGTCTCCAAGAACACTGCTACCGAAAGGACATGACCATGGATGTCACCATCTACCACAATCCCGCCTGCGGGACTTCGCGCAACACGCTCGAGATGATCCGCAACGCTGGCATCGAGCCGACGGTGATCGAATATCTCAAGACCCCGCCCTCCCGTGATGAACTGGTGAAGATGATCACCGACGCTGGACTATCGGTGCGTGAAGCAATCCGCGAAAAGGGAACGCCCTTCGCTGAACTCGGTCTCGACAATCCGGAACTGACCGACGACCAGTTGCTCGATGCAATGCTCAAGGATCCGATCCTGATCAACCGCCCGTTCGTCGTCACCCCCCTCGGCACCCGCTTGAGCCGTCCGTCCGAGGCTGTTCTCGATATCCTGCCGGACACCCACAGGGGCGCCTTCACCAAGGAAGACGGCGAGAAGGTTCTCGATGAGAAGGGAAAGCGCATTGTCTGAGTCATTTCCAGCCCTCGAGGAACGGCATCTGCGTCAGCCGGATCTCGATGCGCTTCGGCCATCGTTTTCGACCCACAAGCCGCGCATCCTGATCCTCTACGGATCGCTCCGGGAGGTTTCCTACAGCAGGCTCCTCGCCTACGAGGCGCGCCGACTGCTCGAGCGGCTCGGATGCGAGGTCAGGGTCTTCGATCCCAAGGGCCTTCCCCTGCCTGACGAAGCTCCTGTCAGCCATCCCAAGGTGCAGGAACTCCGGGAGCTTTCCGAATGGTCCGAGGGCCAGGTCTGGGTCAGCCCCGAGCGGCATGGCGCGATGACCGGGGTCATGAAGTCCCAGATCGACTGGATTCCCCTGGCCGTCGGCTCGGTGCGGCCGACGCAGGGAAAGACGCTCGCGGTGATGCAGGTGTCCGGCGGCTCGCAGTCCTTCAACGCCGTTGGCCAGCTCCGGATCCTCGGTCGCTGGATGCGGATGATCACGATCCCGAACCAGAGCAGCGTTGCCAAGGCCTTTCAGGAGTTCGATGCCGATGGACGCATGAAGCCATCATCCTTCTACGACCGTGTCGTCGACGTGTGCGAGGAGCTGGTGAAATTCACGCTGCTGACGCGGGATGCCTCTTCCTACCTCACTGACCGATACAGCGAACGCAAGGAAGACGCCGCCAAGCTCGATCAGCGTGTGAAGCTGAGCTCGATCTGATCAGCCGACGGTGACGGGATTTTGCCTCGTCGCCATCGACACGCTGACGAACGCGGCCATGCCGACCATGCCGAGGGCCGCCGTGGCGAACAGGGACAGGCCAATGCCGAATTGCTCCATCGCCATGGCGAAGACGAAAGGCGCGGCCGCTCCCATGGCAAGCCGCGCAGCCGCCATCTTGCCTGTGATCGCGCCGTAGCCGTCGCTCCCGAACAGATAGAGCGGCAGGCTGCCCTGGGCGATCGAGTTGATCCCGGATCCCAGGCCGACGCAGATCGCGAACGCGACAGCGCCAGGCAACCAGCTTCCGCTCAGGCCGAGGATCACGATACCAGTCACCATGAGCGCCGCCGATATGACCGCCAGCATGGGCGGCGACAACCGCGTTCCGAAGATCATGTTGATCAGGCGGCTCAGAACTTGCGCCGGTCCGAATAACGACCCGATGATCACCGCCGCTGTCCCGAGACCGAGATTCCCGAGCATCGGAACCATATGCGCGAGGATGGACGCTAGGGTGAACCCGAGGATGGCGAAAGCGGCCGACACCACGATCATCGCGCCGCGCCGTGCTTCCGGCGGCATCACGCCAATCACCCGTTCACGTTCGCGGGCTGCTCCCCTGGCGTTTGCAGCCTTTCCCTTCCGCATCATCCAGAAATGCAGGGGCATGCAGACGAGCAGATTGAGGGCGGCGAACGCCAGGTAGATTTCCCGCCACGACAGGTATTCCATCAGCGCGGAGGATATCGGCCAGAAGATAGTGGAGGCGAAGCCGCCGATGAGCGTCAGGTAGGTGATGCTCCGGGACGCCGTCTTGGGATCGCTCTCGACGAGCGCAGCGAATGCCGCCTGGTATTGAACCATCCCCGAGGATATCTCCAACAAGACGATCGCGAGCGCGAAGACCGCCACCGATGGCGACCATGCACACAGCGCGAGCGTGAGCGCGGAGAGAACCGAACCGACGGTCAGGACGGTCGCCGCTCCTGCTCTGTCCATCTGCCTGCCGATCACCGGAGCCGAGAGGCCTCCGATGAAGAGCGAGGCCGAGAAGACACCAAAGACCTGCTCGAGCGTGATGCCGAGATCCTTCGCCATGCCAGGCGCGAGGATCGAGAACGAGTAGTAGAGCGTTCCATAGCCGATGATCTGTGTCAGGCCAAGCGCTGAGATCGTTGCGAGCGAAATCGCGTTCGTCGCATCACGCATGCGGGTTCGCTTCCCGTGCCTCGTTGGAGCAGCAGTCACCCTTGCCCTCGGTTGTCCCAAGGACTCGTGGATGTCCCATGCAGCAGTCATGCATGAGGAACGTCACCAGACCCGAGAGCGCATCGTAGTTGGCGCTGTAGAGGATTGAGCGCGACTCACGTCTCTGCCCGATCAGTCCTGCGCGTTCGAGCTCCTTGAGATGGAAGGAGACGTTGGACGGCGAGACACCCATTTTCTCAGCAATAGCTCCGGCGGCCATGCCCTCCGGGCCAGCGACCACAAGGTTGCGCACGACAGCTAACCTGGTTTCCTGCGAGAGGGCCGCGAATGACATGAGGGCTTGACGTTCATCCATATTTCAATATTCCTTGAATCATCAAAGCAAGGATTAGCGCACATGAACGCGATCGACAAGACACTCTCGACCGATATCACGCTCGGCCATCTTCTCGATGTCCTGGCGGCTGCGCCTGATGCGCCCTTGGTGTTCCATCACGAGGGTCACCCTGTGAAGCCCGGCTATCACGTGACCGAGGTGAAGGCCGGACAATTTGCGGCTCTCGACTGCGGCGCAAATCCAGAAGCCTGGTCGGAGATCTTCGTACAGCTCTGGGACATCGATGAGGATGGGCGGACCCACATGCCCGCGGGAAAGTTTGCGGCCATCATCCGGAAGGTCAGTGACCACGTGAAGCTTGAACCATCCGCGAAGCTCACCTTTGAAGTCAGCGACGGGAAGCGGCCGATGGCCCTCTACTGCGCCGGATCCCCGCAATTGCAGGACGGATCGTTCCAGGTGGCGCTAAACGCCCGGCCATCGAGCTGCAAGCCTCGTGACCGCTGGCTTGCAGAGGAACAAGCGAAAAGCTCGTGCTGCGCGCCATCATCAAGCAAGAGCTGCTGTCCCTGATCCGCATTACGGGCAACAAAAAAGGCCGGGGCGAAATCGCACCGACCTTCCTGATCATCGTTCTATCACCAGTGCCAGTACATCCGTGGTCAAAAGCTTGAACGATGCAGCATCGCGAGCGGCGAAATCATCTCAGCGCTCATCAGCAATGCCAATGAAGTGCTTCTATCTGACGAATGTGTCCGCAACATGTCGGCGATGGGCTAGGCGGCGGGCCAGTCGTCGGTCGGCTCTTCGATGTAGGTTATCCGCCATCTCAATAAGTTGCGCGGACGAAAATTGACTAAGGATCGATTCAACGAAAGCGCACCATCCTGATTGCCAAGACGCGGAGGTAAGGCCACTGAACCACTTTCATTTTTCATAGGAGACCGCATACGTCCCGTTTGCTGCTCGCGCGATATGTCCGAAAGCGGATTCGCCCAGATGCATTCCCGCGATCAGCAGGTTTTCCGAACTGGCAATGTCCAGCAGCCTCGTTCGTGTTTCGGCGGCGAGATGTGCATCCTGATCGAACGCAATCGACACGTCAGGGCGCGGAATCTGAATCTCAGGGAAATGGACAATATCTCCCCAAACCAGCAGATTCTGGCCGCCGGATTCGAGACGGTAGCCGGTGTGCCCGGCGGTGTGACCCGGAAGCGGAACCGCCGTCATGCCAGGCAGCACCTCACCGGCGTCGAAGGTGCGCAGACGGTCGCGATAGCCGTCAAAGGCCTGACGCGCCACGAGGAAGTTGCCACGGGCACGCTCAGGCGCGCGGCTCAGATTGCCGTCATCCTGCCAGAACGCGACTTCCCGATGGTGGGCGACAAGCTCGGCATTCGGAAAGACGGCTTCCCCTGATGCGTTCATCACCCCCCCGACATGATCGGGATGGGCATGCGTCAATAGGATTGCGTCGATTTCCGAAGGATGAATGCCAGCGAGTAGCAGATTGGCAGTTAATCGACCGCCCCATTGCTTGAAACCGCCCGCACCTGCGTCGATCAGGATCGTGCGACCGCCTCCGCGCACCAGATAGCAGTTGATATGGATCGAGGTATGATCCGTTATCCCTGCATTTTCCTGCATGCGAGAAGCTTCGGCCGGATCGATATTCGCGAGGAAATCGAAACTGGCGTGGAGATAGCCATCACTGACGGCGGTGATCGTGAAGTCACCGACCGGCTGGCTGGGTAATGCAAGATGAGACATGGTTCTTCTCCAGGCGTCAACTCAATTTCGTGCGTGGATGCTCGACGCGTCATAGCCAAAGCAGCGAATGCGCGCCGTGAGGCCGATCTTGCGCCTTATGGCGTCGTCCAGTCCCTCCATGAACCGTTCCATGACCGGCAGCGTCCGAAATGGCTCAAGGCGATATTGGATTTCAGCGAAAGCCGGGTGCCCTCGACCGTGCCAAACAGCGACATAGATGATGTGCACGTTCGGCAATGCCGCCCGGAGAATGCCCGTGCAAAGTTCTGCGCATTGCTCCGTGAGATCTGCGAGCGCTTCGTCCGGTGGCATCCTGTCTACGGGAATGTAGATCGTGACATTCGGCATCAGTGTTACCGCGCCTTCCTGACAGCGACGTTACCGCCATTCGCCAACTGCGCCGTCATCGGCGCATAGACATGGACGCCTTCAGATAGATGCTCGATGTCAGGCACGTTGCCGCGCTCCACCTTGGCGAGCCAGCGCTGCTCCGGGAACTTCTCCATAGCAACCGCCTGCATCGCATACGGGGTGAGACCAAGCCGGACCAGAGGTTCGGGACCTGTTGCGCTCAACGCAAGATATTCGCCCTCACCAATGGCCGGCGCTCGCTCGATGCCATCGTAGAGGTTCCGGTGCCAGTCGGTGATGTACTGTTGCCAGCGTGCAAAATTGCCGCCGCCCTTCTGGCGGTATTCCTCACCCGCCAGAATATCGAGGCCATCAATCGAATGAAGGGCTAGATAAACAGGGCAACCACGGGTCAAAGCCTTGAAACGTTGCGAAGTATGAAAACCGCTCACGGAAATAAGGGCTGGCAGCTTGTCCAGGCTGTAAAAGTCGTTCCATTCCGCTTCGCTGCCGGGATCGGCAAAGCTGCATTCCACCGTATAGATCATTGCACCACCTTCGACCGAAAGCACGGAGCTTCAGGCCATCTATCGTTGATATTTGCTCATGATAGACTGACAATCTTGGTCTATATATCGACAACGGATCATGCTTCAGTGATCTAATATCAAGGTGGCGGTGGATCGAACGCCGACCCGTGCTGTCAGGAACCATCATGCGCCGCAAGATTCCCAGCAATTCCGCACTCATGGCATTCGAGGCGTCCGCTCGTCATGGCAGCTTCGCGCGCGCGGCCGACGAACTGGCCCTGACCGAAGGGGCGATCAGCCGCCAGATCGGTCGACTGGAAGCGTTCCTTGGCATCACGTTGTTCGAACGGGTTGGCAATCGTGTCCGGCTCTTGCCGAATGGAGAGCGTTATGCCGTTCAGGTTCGCGAGTCACTCGACCGGCTGGAGCGTGACAGCCAATATCTGATGGGGCAGCCCAGCGATGGCGCGAGCCTCGACATCGCCACCATCCCGACCTTTGCCACGCGCTGGCTTATTCCCCGGTTGGCGCGGTTTCGTGAAATGCACCCAAACACCACCGTGCATCTTACTGAGCGGATGGAGCCCTTTGTGCTTGCCGGTAGCGGCTTCGATGCTGCGATCCATTTCGAGCATCCTGCCTGGACGGGAATGAGAACGCACCGCCTGTTGCATGAGACGTTGGTACCTGTTTGCCATCCGGCGCTTCTCGATGGAGGTGAAGGAGCGGTATCCTTGGATGAACTGCCTCGCCTTCATCGACGTCAGAACCCGGACGCCTGGCAACGCTATGCGCAGGAAACCGGGATCGCGCTGACCAATCCTGCGGTTGGAGCCCGTTATGATCTTCACTCCATGCAAATCGAAGCCGCGTTAGCCGGCCTCGGCGTTGCACTCGTACCGCGCCTCTATGTCGAAACCGAATTGGCGGAAGGTCGCTTGGTCGCGCCCTGGCCCGATGGAATATCGATCGCCAAAACCTTCTGCCTCATCTTGCCGGAGCCGATACGATTGAGCGAAGGACCTATCCAGATGTTCGCGAACTGGCTGATCAAGGAAGCACGCCGTCACAGTCCAAGCTTCGATTGACACGGGGCAGCCGAATACTTCTAAGATTCGAACCATGCTTAAGAGAGGGCTATAGCGTAGACATAGTTCTCGTCTTCACCCGGCGCGGTGCGCCATTATTCCCAAATACCTGACCGTTTATCAGGGCTTTTGGAAGCAGCCCAAAAGAAGCAACCAGGAAACTTCAAGCGGTGCGGTGAACAAGCGCATCCAAGCGGCAGGGCTCTCTGCAATCCTCAGGTCACCGATGAGCCAAAGGAGCCAGATCCACGGTCTGTTCCCGGCCCGGTCGCACGCGGTTACGACCGTCTTCCTTGGCCTTGAGCAGCGAGGCATCGGCGCGACTGACCAGCGTGGCCCACGGTCCCTCGCCCGGAGACTGCGCCACACCGATCGACATGGTGACGCGGCCGAGCGGGCGGGCGCGATGGCTGAGCGGGGCATCGGCCACCGCGGCGCGAATGATTTCCGCCAGATCGAGCGCCTGCTCGATCTCCATGCCGGGGCAAAGCACGGTGAACTCTTCTCCGCCGAAACGGAAAACCTTCCCTCGATCGGCCACGCTTTCGCGGACGATCTGCGCCACGTGCTGCATGACCATATCGCCGGCGTCATGGCCGAACTCGTCGTTGAAGCGCTTGAAGTGGTCGATGTCGAGCATCATGCAGGCGAGCGCCGTGCCCTGCCCGTCCGCGAACCGGTTCAGCATTTCATCGAGCGAACGCCGGTTGAGAAGGCCGGTCAACGGATCCCGGATCGCCATGTCCGTCAGGCGCTCGCGCAGTTCCAGATTGGCGATGGCCAGCGCAACGTTTTCCGCAATCATTTCCAGATAGAGACGCGATATGTCTCCGGAGGAACGCGCGCCGTCCACCTCTTCGAAATAGAGGAGACCGATAGTATCGCCGAGCGCCGACAGCGGCACGCAGAGCGCCTCCTGCTCCCCCTCGCGCAGATGCTTGCACTGGGCATCACCGCCTCGCACATCGCTCACGTGAGGATGGCCGCGGCGCAATGCCCAGCAGTCGGAGAGTTCGAACTGGTCCTCGCAGCGCTTCGGCTCCAGCCAGCTGGCATCCACCCGCAGGGTGGTGCGCCGATCGTTGAGCAGCAACAGATGGCCGGCAAGTCTCGGAAAGATCTGCGGCATGAAGCGGGTCAGCATCTCCGCCACTTCCCCGCGCGTCTGACAGGCCTGAAGCCGGTGCATCATCTGCAGGATCAGGTCCTTCGTCTCCTGCTCGGCGCGCCGCGCCGCATCGAGGCGTTCGCGCTCAAGTCCGTTCTCGCGGAAAATGGCGAGCGCATTGTTCATCTCGCTGATTTCGTCGTGCCGGCCATCCGGCAGAACCTCGACCTCGTAATCCTGCCGGGCCAGCCGCCGGACAACGGCGGCCATCTTGACGAGCGGCATCGCCACTCGCCGACGCAGCACGAAATAGAGCACGCCGAGGAAAAGCGCCGCCGTCGCACCCAGCAGTATGCGCGCGATCAGGCCGAAGAAATCGGCGCGGAACTGCGCATCGTGCACGGCGGAAAGGGTGCGGTTTGCCGTATCTTTGCGAAAGGTCTCGACATTAGCCATGAAGCGCGCATGGAGCTGCACATGCTCGGTGCCGAACAGGGTATCGCGCGCCTTTGCCACGTCGCCCTGCTGGTAGGTCTGGATCGCTTGCCGCTCCATCGTGTCCAGAACGTCCGCATCCCGCCGTATGGAATTCAGGAGATCGACTTCCTGCGGCGATGGGTCGAGCGAGCGGATCGCGGTAATCGTCCCTTCCAGCCGCTTCTCCTCCGCCTCATCGGTAGCAAAGGTCACGAGGCGGCGTTCCTCGCCGCTCATCACGTAGAGCCGGGCTTCATTGGTACGCTCGTCAGCCCCGAGCGCCAGTTCCTCAGCGAGGCTGTCGAGCGAAAGATGGTGCTCCACCGCCACCCTCTCGCGATCCGCGCTGTGGGACGAAACGATGAAAGCGGCTGCGGACAGGCCGGTGAAGACAAGCGTCAGGCCATAGGCCCAGTTGGTGATTTCATGAATACGCATGAAAGCCTTTCGCTTCGCAAACTTGAGCGGCCCCCGCGATTGCCGCGTTGCCCCTGATCGACGGAGCCATTCTTCGGAACGGCCACCACGATCGCCGGAGAGAAAAGCCGTCGATGCCATCTGTCCCCGGCGAAAATCCCGCTGCAACTCCCTGACCTACATCAGGATTCGGCTGCACGCCGATGCGACCGTAAGTCATCATCATCTATCGCAGGGCAAGTATGAAGGAAAGGCCCTTCCCGTATCGCGAAGGATCCATGAACTTTGTAAAGAGAATGCAAACCGGAACGGGTTCGGCAGGGCTGGTGTCAGCCGGGACTTTTCCACTGCGCGGAGACAGACCGACGAAGCACGCAACGCCGCGCATCACAGGAGAAGCGCAGCGTTGCGGTAAACGTGAGGCGTGCCGGAGGGAGCCGTCAGGCGGTCAGTGAAGACCGCCGACGCCGAGCAGTTCCTCGACCGCCTGCTTGTCGGCAGAAAGTTCGACGGGTGTGCCGCGCCAGGCGATGCGGCCGCGCTCCATGATGATGACGTGATCGGCAAAATCGAGTGCGCTCTGGATGCGCTGCTCGACCAGCAGGATCGTCATGTCGCCCGTCTGGGCAAGCCGCGAGAAGGCGGCCATCAGTTCCTCGCAGATGACTGGCGCCAACCCTTCCAGCGGTTCGTCGAGCAACAGCACGGTCGGCTGGCCGAGAATGGTCCGCGCAGTCGAAAGCATCTGCTGCTCGCCGCCAGAAAGCTGCGAACCGAGGTTCCGGCGGCGCTCCTTGAGGCGCGGGAACATCGCATAGGCTTCCTCGAGCGCGTCCTTCGAGCGTCCCTTGAGGCCGACGAAGAGGTTCTCCTCCACCGTCAGCGTCGGGAAGATGTCGCGCGTTTGCGGTACGTAACCAAGACCCGCAATCGCGCGTGCAGCACTCGGCAGTGCGGCAATGTCGCGCTCGCCAAGGCGAATCTCACCGCCATAACGCTTCGTCTGGCCGGCGAGCGTGGCAAACAGGCTCGTCTTGCCCATGCCGTTACGGCCGAGAACCGCGAGGCGCGAACCGGCGGCAACGGAGAAAGATACATCCTCGATCACCCGTGTCGGGCCATAGCCCGAGCTGAGGTTGCGGATTTCAAGCGGCGCTGCCGGCATTGGCATAGCTCCCCAGATAGGCTTCACGGACACGGGCGTCGTTGGTCACGGCGGACGGCGAACCGTCGAAGATCACCGTACCCGCCGCCAGCACGACGACGCGCTTGGCGAAACGGAAGACGAGGTCCATGTCATGTTCGATCATCAGCACGGCGAGATCTGCCGGCAGTTTTTCCAGCGCCTGTTCGATACGGCCGGTATCGCTCTGTGGCACGCCCGCTGCAGGCTCGTCGAGCAACAGCACCTTGGGCTTGAGAGCAAGGGCGAGCGCGATTTCGAGGAGGCGCTGCTGGCCATAGGCAATCTCGCTCACCCGGCTTTGGGCAAGCGCCGTCAGGCCGAGGGTGCCGAGGATGTCATACGTTTCCTCCATCACCTCGCGCATGCCGGCATGGCTGCCGAACATGCGACCGGACTTGCCTTCGCGCTGCAGGATGGCGAGCGACACATGCTCTTCCGGCGTCATGTCATAGAACAGCCGCGTCACCTGGAAGGAACGCACGAGGCCACGACGCACGCGCTGCATGGAGTTGAGCGCGGTCACGTCCTCTCCGGCCAGTTTCACGCTGCCCGAAGACGGCTTCAGGTTACCCGTCACCAGATTGACGAAAGTGGTCTTGCCGGCGCCATTGGGGCCGATCAGGGCGATGCGGTCGCCCTTGGCCATGGAGATCGACACATCATTGGTGACGACCAGACCGCCGAAGTTGCGACGCAACTGCTGGACTTCGAATATCGCACTCATGCGCTGCGCTCCTTGCGGCGGCTGAACAGATGCTGCGCGGTACCGTAAAGGCCGCGGGGAGCAAACAGCACGACCGCGATCAGCAGCGCACCGACCATGGTCAGCCAGTGGAACGGATTGGCCGCGGAAACGAGGTCCTCGAACCACATGAAGGTGACGGTGCCGATCAGCGCGCCAAACAGCGAACCCGTTCCGCCGAGAACCAGCATGACGAGGGCTTCGGCGGAGAGCGTGAAGCTGAGGCTGTCGAGGCCGACGACCTGGGTGGAGATTGCGTTCAGCGCGCCGCCCACGCCGGCCACCATGCCGGAGATCACGTACATCTTGAGCAGCGTCGAGTTGACCGAAGCACCCATCGCGTGAACACGGATCGGATCCTCCTTGATACCCCGACAGAGCATGCCGAAAGGCGAGCGCACCAGCATGCGCAGCAGCACGAAGACCACCAGCAGCAGCACAACGCCGTAGATATAGGCCGTCTGGCCCCAGAGGTCGAATTCGAACATGCCGAGAAGCGCATCCGGCATGATGTCGGCAAGACCGTCGCTACCGCCCGTCCAGCCGGATGCCTTGTTGGCCGCCTCATGGAAGAGATGGATCACGGCAATCGACAGCACCAGCTGCGACAGCCCGTGGGCGCGAAGCACGATGGCGCCGGAAACAAGGCCGGCGACCGCGCCGGCGGCAGCACCGATCAGTGTCATGGTCAGCGGTTCGGTGATGCCGAAATGAGCCGCCGCGATGCCGGCGCCATAGGCGCCCGCTCCGAACAGGGCCGCATGGCCGAGAGTCGCGACGCCGCAGTAACCGGTAACGAGATCGATCGACAGCACCAGAAGTGCTGTGCCGATGATGCGCGTCAGGAGCGCCAGATTGCTGGGGAAGAGGAAGTAGCCGATGATGGCGACGACGATGATCGCCGCCACGCCGACGAGACCGCCGATTTCCATCTTTCTGCGGGGCACCGCACCGGCAAGATTGGTTTCGTTCATGAGGACCGCCATTTTCACTTGAGCCTTCCGGCCAGGCCGCGGGGGAACAGGGTGACCACCACGATGACGGCCAGATAGAAGAAGAACTCGCCATATTCCGGCGCGAGGTAACGTCCGGTTGTATCGATTCCGCCGAGCAGCAGACATGCGGCAAGCGCACCGGGAATGGAGCCCGCGCCGCCGACCGAGACGACGACGAGGAAGGTCACCATATAGCGCAGCGCATAGTAAGGCTCGACCGGCATCAGTTCCGCACCGACGACACCGCCGAATGCGGCAAGGCCGATCGCAACCGCAAACGAGATCGCATAGACCACCTCGGTCCGCACGCCGAGTGCTGCGGCCATGGCGGCATTGTCGACCGAAGCGCGCAGCTTCACGCCGAATGCCGTGCGCTCGATCAGGAACCAGAGCGCTCCGGCAACCGCGAGACCGCAGACGATCGCGAAGATGCGGTGCGCGCCGATCGAGCGGAAACCGATATCGACGGAACCCTGCAGCTGTTCCGGCAGCGGAATGGTCTTCAGTGTCGGCCCAAAGGCGAAGTTGGCGATACCGATCACGCAGAAGGTGATGCCGATGGTCATCAGCACCTGGGTCAGCTGCGGAGAACCATAGATACGGCGATAGAGAAGCCGTTCCAGCGGAATGGCGATCACCACCGTTCCGATGACCGCGACGAAGATCGCGCCGACATAGCCGATGCCGAAGTGCTGTGCCGCATAAGAGGCGAAATAGCCACCGATCATGGCGAAAGCGCCGTGAGCCAGATTGACGACACGCATCAGGCCCATGGTCACCGAAAGACCGATCGAAATGACGAACAGCACCATGCCATAGGCGAGCGCATCGACGGCTATGCTGAACATGGTTTGCATTGTTTGGTTCCTGTCTTTTGGCCTTGCGCATCCGCTCGATGCGCCGGCGGCCGTCACCTTGTAAGTCCCGCTCTCGGGTCGGGCCGGTCATGCGCCGGCGCTCTGGCGGGATATTGCGACCCACACGGGATGGGCCACTCGGACAGTCCGCTGAAGCTATCTTCGACGGACTGTCCGTGCATCGTGGTTCGCCGCGTTACTTCGCGGCGGCGAGACCCGGATCCTTCTGGTTTTCGAAGGTCTGGATTTCCTTGTTGTAGTAGGTACCGTCATCGGCCTTGGCAACTTCGCGCAGATAGATGTTCTGCGTGATGTGGCGGCTTTCGGCATCGATGCTCACCGGACCGCGCGGGCTGGTCCAGGAGAGGCCTTTCACGGCTTCGACAGCCTTGGCGGCATCCTGCTCGCCACCGGTCGCCTCGATCATCTTGTAGATGACATACATGCCGTCATAGGCGCCGACGGCCGGGAAGGAAAGTTCCGCCGGATTGCCGATCGCCTTGCGGGCGGCCTCGACGAACACCTTGTTTTCCGGAGAGTCATGCGCGACCGAATAGTGGAAACCAGTCTGCATGCCGAGCGCCATGTCGCCGAGAGCCGGAAGATCCGATTCCTGCGTGAAGTCGCCGGGGCCGTAAAGCGGCGTGCCGGCGGCCTTCAGGCCGTTTTCGTTGTAGGCCTTGACGAAGCCGAGCGTAGTCGGGCCGGACGGCAGGAAGGCGAACACGCCTTCTGCGCCGGAATCCTTGATACGCTGCATGATCGGGCTGAAATCATTGGTGGCGAGCGGCATGCGGATGGTCTCGACCACCGTGCCGCCCAGCCCCTCGAAGCCGGTCTTGAAGGCGTTCTCAGCATCGATACCCGGACCGTAATCGCTGACCACCGAGATCATCTTCTTGATGCCCTTGTCGAAAGCCACCTTCGCCAGCGGGGTCGAGGTCTGCCAGGTCGTGAACGAGGTGCGAACGACGAGCGGGCTCTTGGTGACGATCGCCGAAGTCGCGGCGTTCATGACCACCATCGGCACATTGGCCTGCTTCAGAAGCGGGGTAACGGCCATGGCGTCAGGCGTGAAATAGAAACCGGCAAGATACTGCACGCCTTCCTTGACCACCAACTCCTGAGCCAGCGCCTTGGACTGGGCCGGATCGGCCTGCGGAACGTCGCGGTAGACGACCTCGACGGTATCGTCTCCAACGGTATTGCCGTTCAGCGCCATGTAGGCGTCGATGCCCGCCTTGAAGTTCTTGCCCTGCAGGGCAAACGGCCCGGAAAACGGCCCGATGACCCCCACCTTGATGGTGTCAGCATAGGCGGTACCGCTCATGAGAATGGCCGCAACAGCGGCGACAACCAACTTCTTCATCGAAACTCCTCCCTTGGCCGGCATCTGCTTATGCGTCCTCGCGCCGGCAAAAATGACCACTCCCATTGCTTAGGCGGAGCTGGCCACGATGTATAATAAAAAGCCTGAGCGAATTCATACCGAATTCATTATGAATCTCGGCCGAGGATAAAGCTTATCATGCCTGTCTGAGCAGCATTTTCCACAGGCAGCGACAGGGCAACACATAACCATCCGGTGCGCAATGACCTGAAGCGCGCCTTTTGCCGCACAGCCGCCCGATCCTGTTGCCCGGAGCACAGCCTCGCGGATAATAAGAAATGCTGACAATCGGAATCCGGAAATGAGCGAAGAGACAATTACACTCTATGAGGCGATCGGGGGAGACCCAACAGTCAAGGCTCTGGCCCATCGCTTCTACGAGTTGATGGACAGCCTGCCCGAGGCCGCGCGCTGCCGCGCGATCCACCCGCCGGATCTCTCCGGCAGCGAAGAAAAGCTCTACGAATATCTCACGGGCTATCTCGGCGGACCGCAGCTTTACATCGAGAAGCGCGGCCATCCGATGCTGAAACGCCGTCATTTCGTGGCTGAGATCGGCCCCGAGGAGCGCGACGAGTGGCTACTCTGCTTCCGCCTTGCCATGGAAGACACAATTTCCCACGCGAAGCTGCGCGCCATCATCTGGGACCCGGTCGAGAGGCTCGCCCACCACATGCAGAACAAGGAATAGACCGTGCCGCAGAATTCCGAAGGATTGAACCGTCTGTTACTGGCGCTTGCGGGCCTTATAGGAGCTTCGGGCGTTGGCCTTGCCGCCGCGGCGACCCATACCGGCAGCGAAGGCCTGCTTGGGCCAGCATCCACCATGTGCCTTGTTCACGCACCGGCTCTGTTGGCTCTAAGACTGACCGGCAATCGCATCCCCACCGCAACGGCCGCTGGCCTTGTGCTGGCACTCGGAACAATTCTCTTTGCCGGCGATCTCGTCAGCAAACAGTTCCTGGGAACGCGCCTCTTCCCAATGGCCGCACCGATGGGCGGCATTCTGATGATAGTCGGGTGGCTGATCACGGCCGCCGGAGCATTCTTCCGGCGGCGCGCGAGTGAGTAGCCTCAGGCTCTCGGCGGACCGAGACGGCGGCCGAAGAGCAGGAGGTTTCCGTGCGGGTCACGGACATGAAACTTGTCGATCGGCCGGTCGAATTCATCGACATGGCGTGTGAGTTCCACGCCGCGCTTGTCGAAATCGTCATAGAGCTGCCAGACGTTTTCGGAGCGAAAGAACACGGAACTGCTTTCGCTGAGCGTGGGATCCTGGCAATTCCAGAAATGCAGCTCGAGGCCGTCGCGGCGCACACTCATATACTCTTCGCAGAAGCCTTCAACGGCCTCGAAGCCAAGTTTTTCGACGTAAAACTGTCTTGTCTGTGAAAAATTGAGGGAAGGAAGAATCGGCAGGACATCGACCCGCGTGAAGTCGACAGGGTTTTCCGCATTCATGCGTTCGGTTCCCGGTTTGGCTTCCCGCCGACGTCGTAACCCCAGGCCCTTCAGCCGCGCTGCCGTGCGGCGTTCCGCTGCCACTTCGGGGCGGGAAATTCGATAATTGTCGCGTCGCCCCATGACGACTGTAAATAGATGGGTTTTACCTTTCGCTTATGCAAGGGCGGAATCGGAATGATCTCCGCACTTGCGGCCCATTGCGTCTGCCGATCGATCAAACGTTCGTGAAGCGCCGAAACAAGGCCATCGCCGTTCTGGCTGGCAAGCTTGTGCAGGCCGACCAGCATGGCGGAATCGAATTCATCGTCCATCACTGACTTTCATTCCTCTCGTTCAACGTCTGCAGCGCACGCTCCAGACTCGACTTGCTGCCGTTGCGCAAAGGGATGAAGGTCTTGCCGAACTTCTTGCAGCCGCTCTTCACCCTCAGACACGCATCATGGCTGATACAGTCGATAGGGCAGAAGACACAGTCGACCGAGGGAAGCACGGTATCGATGCGCGATACAGCCTCTCTCAGACCGCCGTCGTGATGAATGAGTTCAGCGCCGAAGTTGCTGGCGATCTGGCGCAGATGCGCCACCTGGCAATCACGCCCACCGACGTAAAGAAAGCTTTTGACATCGAGAGCAGCCCGGCTGTCAGTGGCAGCGGATTTTGCCCCACCCTTCTGCTCTTCGCGCTTCTTTTTCTTCGCCATGCCTCACAAACTCCTCTCGCAACAGGACCGGCCTCACGCAGCCCCAGCCCTTCGGATTCGGAACCTACAAAACATGAGTATTATAGTAAAGTATATACTTGAGAATTTTTATCATATTTTGACGAAAGCAAAACGGCGAGGCCGAGGCCCCGCCGTCCCTGGGAGGAAACTGGTAGTCAATCAGTAAGGCAGGCCAACGTAATTTTCGGCCATGGCCGTCTGCGCGGCATTGGAGGACGAGAGGTAATCGAGTTCCGCTTCCTGCACCTTCTGGCCGAACTCGCCTTCAGCCGGGAACCGGTGCATCAGCGTCGTCATCGACCAGGAGAAACGTTCCGCCTTCCAGATGCGGGCAAGCGCACGGGCCGAATAGGCATCGATGCCCGCCATCGACTTTTCCCCATAGAAGCCCTGCAGTCCCTCGAACAGGTAATGCACGTCGGACGCAGCGAGGTTGAGCCCCTTGGCGCCCGTCGGCGGCACGATATGCCCGGCATCGCCAACGAGGAACAGGCGGCCGAAACGCAGCGGCTCAGCCACGAAGGAACGCAACGGCGCTATGGACTTTTCGATCGAAGGACCTGTCACCATGGCCTCCGCGACATCGGCCGGCAAACGCCTGCGGATCTCGTCCCAGAACGCATCGTCGGACCACTCCTCCGCCTTGTCCGTAAGTGGCACCTGCACGTAGTAGCGGGAGCGCGTCAGCGAGCGCTGCGAACAGAGCGCAAACCCACGCGCATGGTTTGCATAGATCAGTTCGTGATGCACCGGGGGAACGTCGGCAAGGATCCCGAGCCAGCCGAAGGGATAGACCTTCTCGTAATTCTGGATGCCCTTGTCCTGCACCGAAGCGCGACAGACGCCGTGGAAGCCATCGCAACCGGCGATGAAGTCGCAATCGATCCGATGCGTTACGCCATCCTTCTCATAGGTGACATAAGGCTTGTCGCCGTCGAAGTCGTGCGGCTTGACATTGGCGGCATTGTAGATGGTGACGCCGCCATCGGCCTCGCGATGATCCATCAGGTCGCGGGTAAGCTCGGTCTGGCCATAGACCATGACCGATGTGCCGGTGAGGTTCTTGAGATCGATGCGGTGACGCCGGCCGGAGAAGGAAAGGTCGAAACCGTCATGCACCAGGCCTTCCTTGTGCATGCGTTCGCCCGCACCCGCCTGATCCATCATGGAAACCATTCCGACTTCGAGAACGCCCGCGCGGATACGACCGAGAATGTAGTCACGATCGACGCGGTCGATGATGACGTTATCGATACCGGCCTTGCTGAGAAGTTGACCGAGAATGAGCCCGGATGGGCCCGAGCCAATGATGGCGACCTGTGTACGCATCGTACTTCCTCCCTGAATTCTTGCAAAATGATAAGCAAGTCGCCCTTGCCGACAATGGAATAATCCGGCAATTTCTTGGACAAATCGAACATTGCTCCCATAAGGCCACCATGAACAGCAGAGTGCCCACCTACAGCCTCTACGGCGAGACGGCATCGGAAACGCCGGAGTTCTGGCTGCATGCAGAATCGATTGCCAGCCGCAGCCAGTTGCATGGATGGGAGATCAGCCGGCACCGTCACGAGCGCCTGTTCCAGATCCTGCACATCCGCAGCGGCGAGGGTCAGGCCCTAATCAACGGCCGCTGGCATGGCTTCGGCGCGATGACGGTCATTACCGTTCCCGAACGGCACGACCACGGCTTTCGCTTCTCGAACGACGTCGACGGCGCCGTCATGACCATGGTGTCGCGCCGTTTTCTTTCGCGGCTTCCCGCGCAGACCGGCATGACCGACTGGCTATCCCGCCCCCAGCTTACCCCCCTTCCCCCGGACCAGCCTGACAGCCAACTCGTTTCGCAGATGCTGACGAGAGGCGAAAAGGAGATCATGCAGGGTTCGGAGCGCCCGTCGGCCCTGATCGAAAGCCTGCTCAGCACGGCGATCCAGCTTCTCGTTGCCGTCAATGGAGCACATGCCGCCGCAACCCTTGCGACAAAGGACGAGCAACGCTTCGCGCAACTCAACGACCTGATCGGCGACGGGTTCCGCAGCCACATACCCGTCGATGCCTATGCACGTCGCCTCGGGGTCTCCACAACCCATCTGAACCGCATCACCCGGACGATCTGCGGCAAGCCGGTAAGTCGCATGATCGCGGAGAGAATCATCTCGGAAGCCAAACGCGATCTGGTCTTCACCACGATTTCCGTCCAGCAGGTGGCCACCGCCCTCGGCTTCGACGATCAGGCCTATTTCAGCCGGTTTTTCACGCGCCACGCCGGCCTTTCGCCGAAAGCCTACCGCGATCGCGAACGCGCCCTCATGGAAGGCTGAATCCCCCGCATCTCAGGCGTTTTGCGTTGTAATTTCTCCGAAATTTTACCGTTTGATAAATTTTTTTTCCTGAGTTACCGTATTCGCAATCGCACCATAAAAAAGAGGGAACTTCGATGCGACGACTGGAACCGGGCCTGAAGGCCGGGCGGCTTGACGCTGCCGATTATGTGAAGAACTTCTCCGACCTCCATCCGCGCCTCGGCGATCACGAAGCGCTGGTTGCCTCTGACCGCTGTTATTTCTGTCATGACGCGCCGTGCATGACGGCATGTCCCACCTCCATCGACATTCCGATGTTCATCCGCCAGATCGCAACCGGCAATCCGCTCGGCTCGGCAAAGACGATCTTCGACCAGAATATTCTGGGCGGCATGTGCGCCCGCGTCTGTCCCACCGAAACGCTGTGCGAAGAAGCCTGCGTGCGCAACACGGCGGAAGAGCGCCCGGTAGAGATCGGCCGCCTGCAGCGCTACGCCACGGATATCGCGATTGCCGAGGGACGCCAGTTCTATACGCCGGCCGCTGAAACCTTCAGGAAGATCGCCGTCGTCGGCGCTGGCCCGGCCGGTCTCGCCTGCGCCCACCGTCTGGCTATGAACGGCCATTTCGTCACCATCTACGACCACAGGGAAAAGGCCGGCGGCCTGAACGAATACGGCATCGCCGCCTACAAGACGACGAACGACTTTGCTCAAACCGAAGTCGATTACGTCCTGTCGATCGGCAATATCGATGTCTTGAACGGCCAGATGCTCGGCCGCGATTTCACGCTGGCCGAACTGCAGTCGCAGTATGACGCCGTGTTCCTCGGAATAGGCCTCGGCAACGTCAACATGCTGCACACCCCGGGCGACCAGATCAACGGCGTTCTCGATGCCGTCGAGTTCATCGCCAACCTGCGCGAAGCCGACAACAAGGCCGACGTGCCGGTCGGCCGGAACGTCGTCGTCATCGGCGGCGGCATGACCGCCATCGACGCCGCAATCCAGGCCAAGCTTCTCGGCGCTGAAACGGTCACCATCTGCTACCGTCGCGGCAAGGAACACATGAACGCGTCGGAATTCGAGCAGGATCTCGCCGCCTCGAAGGGTGTCACAATCCGCCACTGGCTGCAGCCGAAGGACATCGACCACAAGGGTGGCCATGTCAGTTCCATCAAGCTGGAATACACCCATCTGGAAAACGGCCTGATGAAGGGAACCGGCCACACGACCGAGATCGCGACCGACCAGATCCTCGTCGCCATCGGCCAGAAGCTCGACACCCTTGGGCTGGCGGACCTCAAGACCGAAGGCGGCAAGATTGCCATCGACGCGGAAGGTCGCACGTCGATCCCCGGCGTTTGGGCCGGCGGTGATTGCGCCTTCGGCGGTCAGGACCTGACGGTTTCTGCCGTCGCCATGGGCCGCGATGCGGCCGAATCCATCAATCGTTCTCTCGCCGCTCTTTCGGCGGGAGCAAGTGCTGTCGCTTGATCCGAAGAACATTGAGAGGAACGAACAATGGCTGATCTCCGCAATAATTTCGTCGGCATCAAATCGCCGAACCCCTTCTGGCTCGCCTCCGCGCCGCCGACCGACAAGGCCTACAATGTCGAACGCGCCTTCAAGGCCGGCTGGGGCGGCGTGGTCTGGAAGACCCTCGGCTCTGAAGGACCGCCGGTCGTCAACGTCAATGGCCCGCGCTACGGCGCAATCTGGGGCGCCGACCGCCGCCTGCTCGGCCTGAACAACATCGAACTCATCACCGACCGTCCCCTGCAAATCAACCTGCAGGAAATGAAGATGGTGAAGAAGAACTGGCCGGACCGGGCGCTCGTCGCCTCGATCATGGTCCCCTGCGTCGAAGAGGAGTGGAAGGCCATCCTGCCACTCGTCGAGGAAACCGGCGCTGACGGTATAGAACTCAATTTCGGCTGTCCCCACGGCATGTCCGAGCGCGGCATGGGTGCCGCTGTCGGGCAGGTGCCGGAATATATCGAAATGGTCGTGCGCTGGTGCAAGCAGTACTCCCGCATGCCCGTCATCACCAAGCTGACGCCCAACATCGCCGACATTCGCAAGCCGGCCCGCGCGGCAAAGGCTGGCGGCACCGACGCCGTGTCGCTGATCAACACGATCAATTCCATCGTCTCGGTCGACCTCGACAACTTTGCCCCGAACCCGACGGTCGGCGGCAAAGGCACCCATGGCGGATATTGCGGCCCGGCGGTCAAGCCGATCGCGCTCAACATGGTGGCCGAAATCGCCCGAGATCCGGAAACCTACGGCCTGCCGATCTCCGGTATCGGCGGCGTGACGACCTGGCGCGACGCGGCCGAATTCCTCGTCCTCGGCGCCGGCAACGTGCAGGTTTGCACCGCGGCCATGACCTACGGTTTCAAGATCGTCCAGGAAATGATCTCGGGTCTTTCCGACTGGATGGACGCCAAGGGTCATCGCAATCTCGACGACATCACCGGCCGCGCCGTGCCGAACGTCACCGACTGGCAGTATCTCAACCTCAACTACATCGCCAAGGCACGCATCGATCAGGACGCCTGCATCAAGTGCGGCCGCTGTCACATCGCCTGTGAGGACACCTCGCACCAGGCGATCACCTCCATGGTCGATGGCGTCAGGCATTTCGAGGTCATGGAAGACGAGTGCGTCGGCTGCAACCTTTGCGTCAACGTCTGCCCGGTCGAGAACTGCATCACCATGGTCGGATTGGAAGCCGGCACGCTGGACCAGCGCACCGGCAAGCCGGTCGATCCGAACTACGCCAACTGGACAAGCCATCCGAACAACCCGATGGCCGTACAGGCTGCCGAATAGGCAGGATCGTTCATCCGCGAAATGGAAGCCCCGGAAACGGGGCTTTTTTCGTTACCGGCCAAACCTGGGATCAACGCCTGCCCCGGGCTGGGACAGAGTCCAAAAAAAGCCTCAACCCGATCACGGTATTGCCACTTTTGATAGAAGGGATTCAGGAAATCTTCAGGGCTTGCATGCGAATTAGCTGATTTAAGAGAGTTTAAAAATACCATTTTAGAATCGAGCAACTCCATTTGCCGGGGGCGTCGGGTATGACGGGCAAAATCAGGAAGAAGTCCTGGGTGTCGCTGCGCGCGGCGCCGCAATACTATTTTCCTGCGCTCATCGTTGTCATCGCCGTGGCCATCTCGATCTTCTATGCCGATAACCAGAAGCGACGATTGAACCAGGAAAACCTGCGTACCAGCGTCGCCGAGCAGATCGGCGTGATCAGGGCAAAGCTCGAAGGCGACATCAACGCCAACATCCAGCTCATGCAGGGCCTGGCAGCGGTCATGGAGACCGAACCCCAGATAGACCAGAACCGGTTCTCAGCCCTCGCCTATCGCATCTTTGCAACGCCCCACCAACTCAGGAATGTGGCCGCGGCCCCTGACCTCGTCACCAAGCTGGTCTATCCGATCTCCGGCAACGAGAAGGTCATCGGGCTCGACTATCGTCGGAACGACGCACAGCGCAAAGCCGCCTATCAGGCCCGCGACACGGGTCGCTATGTAGTCACGGGGCCGGTCGATCTCGTGCAGGGCGGCAAGGGCCTCATCGTCCGCTACCCGATCAGCTATGGCAACGGCCAGGGCGGATACACCTTCTGGGGCCTGCTTTCGGCGGTGATCGACATCAGCAAGCTCTATGCCGCCGCCGGTCTCGAAAACCCCGGTCTCGACATCAATGTCGCCATTGCCGCCAGAAGCGAGGGCGACAGCGCAACCGACAAGACCTTCTTCGGCGATCCGGCGGTCTTCAACGACGCGCCCGTGACGATGACCATCGGCTTCAGCACCGAGAGCTGGCAGATCGCCGCCGCACCCAAGGGCGGCTGGGATCAATCCTCCGCCGAACTCTGGTTCTTCCGCGCGGTCATGATGTTCGTCGGCCTGATGATCATCTCCCCGGTGCTATGGGTCGCGCGGCTGCTGCGAGAACGCCAGGCCAACATTGCCGCGCTGCGCCAGCGCGAGGAAGAATTGCGAGCCCTCTCGCATCGCCTTGAGATTGCGCTGGAAGCCTCGCGGATCGGCGTTTGGGAACTGGATGTCAGCAGCGGCGAGCTGCACTGGGACAACCGCATGAAGCAGCTCTACGGCTGCGATCCGGGCCGTACGGGCACTTATCAGACTTGGTGCAACTCGCTCCATCCCGAAGATCGTGAGGCGACAGAACGGGCTTTTGCCACGGCGCTGGAGACTGGCAAGGATTTCGTCACCGAGTTTCGCATTCTGACGCCGGCCGGCGAGGAGCGCCATGTCCGCTCCTACGGCACGGCCTACCGCGACTCCCGTTTCCGCAAGAAGATCGTCGGCGTGAACTGGAACGTGACGGCGGACGTAAGGCTGCAACATGCGCTGCGCGCCGCCAAGCTGCAGGCGGAACTGCAGAACCAGCAACTCGAGCAGGCACGCAAGCGCATGGAGCATGCCTCGCTGCACGATGCGCTCACCAATCTGCCGAACCGCCGTTATCTCGACCAGTATCTTTCCGAAATCGACAACTCGGGCGGGCAACTGAACCCCGTCGTCCTGCACATCGATCTGGACCGCTTCAAGGACATCAACGATACGCTGGGGCATGGCGCCGGCGACGCCATCCTCCGCCACGTCGCCTCCAAGCTGCACGAGAACATCCGCTCGGATGACTTCGTGGCCCGCATCGGTGGCGACGAGTTCGTCGTCGTATGCCCGGAATCGATGAACGAAAAGGAATTCACCGACCTCGCCCGCCGACTTATCGACGCACTCAACACCCCGATCACCTATGATGGCCACGAATGCCGAGTCGGCGCATCTATCGGCGTCGCGACCCGGCAGGACCAAGGCATCCCAGCCGAGCAACTGCTGATCAATGCCGACATCGCGCTATACGAAGCCAAGCGTCGTGGCCGCAACCGGGTGGAACGCTATACGGACACCCTGAAGTCTCTGACGATCAACACCAAGATGACAGCCGATGCGATCCTGAGATCGCTCGAACAGAACGGCTTCATCGCTCACTTCCAGCCGCAGTTCGACGCCCATACGCTGGAGATCACGGGTGTCGAGGCGCTGGCACGCTGGGAACATCCGCAGCAGGGCATACTCCCTCCCGCCGCCTTCCTCAAGATCGCGGAGAACCTCAACGTGGTCTCTCAGATCGACGCCGCCATCCTCGATCAGGCGCTGCTGCAGCTCACCCGCTGGCGCGCGGCCGATCTCAATATCCGCAAGGTCTCGGTCAACATCTCCGCCCAGCGGCTGTTCGATGAAACCCTGATGCAGCGGCTCGATACTCTGGACCTCGCCCCCGGCAGCCTGTCGTTCGAACTGCTCGAGTCCATTTCCTTCGACGACAAGGGCGCGAGCGTCACCGAAAGCATCGAGCGGATCAAGCAGCACGGCATCGACATCGAGATCGACGATTTCGGCACCGGCTACGCCTCGATCCTGAGCCTCCTGAAGCTCTCGCCTCGCCGCCTGAAGATCGACCGGCAGCTGACTGCGCCCATCATTTCCTCGGCAGCACAGCGACGCCTCATCAGCTCGATCGTCGATATAGGCCGCTCGCTCGGCATCGAGATCGTCGCGGAAGGCGTGGAAACCATGCAGCATGCCGCAATCCTGCGCGACCTCGGCTGCCAGACGCTGCAAGGCTATGCACTGGCCCGCCCCATGGATGCAGCAAGCTTCCTCGATTTCGCCCGCAGCCGGCACTGGCTTGCGGAGAAGGCTGCCGAAGCCGTCTGATCCTCAAGGTAATGCAGGCGCACAGGTCGAAACCTAGCGACCCGGTGACACAGAGCCCTCTTCTCCTCCCGACCCTTCCCGTGCTACCCCCGCGTTAGATCCCGCCCACCGAGCAAGCAGAATATCCCGTGACCGATAGCAGCACCGCGCAAAGCCGCCACAACACCCATGCCAAGGGACGGGAGAAGCTCAGGGCGCACCTTGCGATGCTGCTCTTCTCCGTCCTCATCGCCGGCTCCTTCTCCTTCGGCGGCATTGCCACGCAACTGGTCGATCCGATTGTCGTACAGGCTCTGCGCTATATGCTGACGATCCTGCTGATCGGGTTCATTTGCGTGAAACTGGGCCTGTCGTTGCAATGGCCAAGGGAACCATGGCGCTTCGGCATCCTTGGCGCGTTGATGGCGGTTTACATGGTGACGATGTTCATCGCCCTGCAGTTTACCAAACCTGTCGCGACAGGCGCGATCTTCACGCTGATGCCGCTGCTGAGCGCCGGATTCGGCTGGCTGCTGATGCGTCAGCGGACGCGGTCCGGCGTCTTCCTGAGCCTGCTGATCGCGGCAACAGGCGCGGTCTGGGTGATCTTCCGTGGAGATCTCGGTGCGCTGCTGGCCTTCGATGTCGGTCGCGGCGAAATGATCTTCTTCATCGGAGTTCTCTGCCACGCGGCCTATGTTCCGCTGCTCCGCCTGCTCAATCGCAAGGAGCCGCCGCTGGCCTTCATCTTCTGGGCCTCGGTCGCGACATTCCTCTTTATCATGATCCCGGCAGTCCCCCGTTTCCCCCAAGTCGACCTGCTGCACGTGCCGTCCATCGTCTGGCTGGCGATCGTCTACCTCTCCGTCATCACGACGGCGCTCACCTTTTTCCTGCTGCAATATGCGTCGATGCGCCTGCCCGCCCCGAAAGTGTTGGCATACGGCTATCTCACACCGACCTTCATCATCGTCATCGAGGGATTGATCGGCCACGGCTGGGCCTCGCCACCGGTTTTTCTCGGCGCCCTCGTCACGGCCTGCGGACTGCTGGTGATGGCGCTGCTGCCGGATTGATCAGGAACCGACGGAAGGCTCCGGAATAAGCCCCCGGATGAACAGCACTTCCAGAAATGCCGCAGCCTCATCGAAGCGGTTCATCGTCTTGCGGCCGCTGCCGAGCACCGCCTTCACCTGTACGTCGAAGTCGGCATAGTGCTGCGTGGTCGACCAGATCGAGAAGATCAGATGGAAGGGATCGCATTCCCGCACCTTGCCCGCGCCGATCCATGAACGGATCACCTTGGCCTTCTCGTCCACCAGTTCCTTGAGCGGACCTCTCAGAACATCTTCGATATGCGGCGCGCCGGCCAGCACCTCGTTTGCAAACAGGCGGCTTTCGCGCGGGAAATCCCGGGCCATTTCCAGCTTGCGTCGAATGTAGGAACGGATCTCCTGTTCGGGATCACCCTCGGCATCGAAGGCCTTCAGCGGTTCCAGCCAGTTTTCCAGCACCCGGTCGATCAGCGCCCGATGCATCGCTTCCTTGGTGCGAAAATAATAGAGCAGGTTCGGCTTCGACATGCCGGCGGCCTCGGCAATCTGGTCGATGGTCGAGCCGCGGAAGCCGCTTCGCGAGAAAACATTCAGCGCAGCCTCCAGAATCTGTTCTTCCTTTTCCTCCTGGATGCGCGTCCGCCGCTGTGTCTTCGCCGCCCTCGGTATTGCCATCTCTTGTCTTGTCCCGTTCTCCCGGATCGCCGCTAAGATATTGATCTTTATCAGGATTGATCCTGCTCATTTTTCGAGCAACTGCCCGCTATTTTGTCTCGTATTTTTCGTGTTTTCCGTCTTGAGTGCGGCGATGGAAGCTGTAATGTTTACCAGTCGGTCAAATTATTGGTTAGGTGCCAGATAAAGGCAATCACCAATCCGAATGTCGAAAGAATCATAAAATATCGGCATGCGGTGATCGGGGGAATATTGGGGCATGCGATTTGCATGCTCATACGAAAAAACTGGTGAGGATTTTGAAATGACGGCAGCACCCGGCGAGAACTTGCGCGTAAACGGCGATCGCCTGTGGGATTCACTCATGGACATGGCGAAGATCGGCCCCGGCATTGCCGGCGGCAACAATCGCCAGACCCTGACCGACGCGGATGCCGAGGGACGCTCCCTCTTCAAGAAGTGGTGCGAAGCCGCCGGCATGACCATGGGCGTAGATAAGATGGGCACCATGTTCGCCACCCGGCCCGGCACCGATCCGGACGCCCTTCCCGTTTACGTCGGCTCACACCTCGATACCCAGCCGACCGGCGGCAAGTATGACGGTGTCCTCGGCGTTCTCGCGGCGCTCGAAGTGGTCCGCTCGATGAACGACCTCGGCATCAGGACGAAACATCCGATCGTCGTTACCAACTGGGCAAACGAGGAAGGCGCGCGCTTTGCCCCGGCCATGCTCGCATCCGGCGTCTTCGCCGGCGCGCTCTCGCTCGACTATGCCTATGGCCGCAAGGACCCCGAAGGCAAGACCTATGGCGACGAACTGAAGCGCATCGGCTGGCTCGGCGACGAGGAAGTCGGCGCCCGCAAGATGCACGCCTATTTCGAATATCACATCGAACAGGGCCCGATCCTCGAAGCCGAGGAAAAGCAGATCGGCGTCGTCACCCACTGTCAGGGCTTGTGGTGGCTGGAATTCACGCTGACTGGCAAGGAAGCCCATACCGGCTCCACCCCGATGAACATGCGCGTCAATGCGGGCCTCGCCATGAGCCGCATCGTCGAGATGGTGCAGGCCGTTGCCATGGAAAACCAACCGGGCGCCGTGGGCGGCGTCGGCCAGGTATTCTTCTCACCCAACTCCCGCAACGTGCTGCCGGGCAAGGTCGTGTTCACGGTTGACATCCGCACGCCGGATCTCGCCAAACTCAATGCCATGCGGGCAAAGATCGAAGCCGAAGCGGCCAAGATCTGCGAAGCCATCGGCGTGGGCTGTTCGGTCGAGGCGGTCGGTCATTTCGACCCCGTCACCTTCGATCCGGTGCTGGTGGACCGCGTGCGCAACGCCGCCGAGCGGCTGGGCTACAGCCACATGAACATCATCTCCGGTGCCGGCCATGACGCCTGCTGGACGGCCAAGGTTGCGCCGACCACAATGATCATGTGCCCCTGCGTCGACGGCCTTTCCCACAACGAGGCCGAGGAAATCTCGAAGGACTGGGCCACCGCCGGCTGCGACGTGCTGTTCCATGCCGTCATCGAGACCGCGGAGATCATGGCCTAGGCTGCGCCGCATCTCGCGCAGCCTCAAGCTTCCGGCCGTCGGCAGAAAGCAGGTCGACGGTCCATTCCAGAATATAAAACAGGGAACAGGGACCAATGAGCACAGTCATCAAGGGCGGCACGGTCGTTACCGCCGATCTCACCTACAAGGCTGACGTCAAGATCGAAGGCGGCGTGATCGTCGAGATCGGCCCGAACCTTTCCGGCGACGAGGTTCTGGATGCGGCCGGCTGCTATGTCATGCCGGGCGGCATCGACCCGCATGTTCACCTCGAAATGCCGTTCATGGGCACCTACTCCGCCGACGACTTCGAAAGCGGCACCCGCGCCGGTCTCGCCGGCGGCACCACCATGGTGGTCGATTTCTGTCTGCCCGATCCGGGCCAGTCGCTCCTCGACGCGCTGAAGCGCTGGGACAACAAGTCCACCAGGGCCAATGCCGACTATTCCTTCCACATGGCGGTGACATGGTGGGACAAGCAGGTCTTCGAGGAGATGGAAACCGTCGTCCGAGAAAAGGGCATCAACACCTTCAAGCACTTCATGGCCTACAAGGGCGCGCTGATGGTGAACGACGACGAAATGTTCGCCTCCTTCTCACGTTGCGCCGAACTCGGCGCCCTGCCGCTGGTCCATGCCGAAAACGGCGACATCGTCGCCTCGATGCAGGAAAAGCTGATGGCATCAGGCAACAACGGCCCGGAAGCCCACGCCTATTCCCGCCCGCCGGAAGTCGAGGGCGAAGCGACCAACCGCGCCATCACCATCGCCGACATGGCCGGTTGCCCGGTCTATATCGTCCACACCTCCTGCGAACAGGCACACGAAGCCATCCGCCGCGCCCGCCAGAAGGGCATGCGCGTCTATGGCGAGCCGTTGATCCAGCATCTGCTGCTCGATGACAGCGAGTATTCGAACCCCGACTGGGATCATGCCGCCGCCCGCGTCATGTCCCCGCCCTTCCGCAACAAGCTGCATCAGGACAGCCTCTGGGCCGGCCTGCAGGCAGGCTCGCTCTCCTGCGTCGCCACCGACCACTGCTCGTTCACCGTTCAGCAGAAGCGCTACGGCGTCGGCGATTTCCGCAAGATCCCGAACGGCACCGGCGGCCTCGAAGACCGCATGCCGCTGCTCTGGAGCTACGGCGTCAATACCGGCCGCCTGACCATGAACGAATTCGTGGCCGTCACCTCCACCAACATCGCCAAGATCCTCAACATCTATCCGAAGAAGGGCGCGATCGTCGTCGGCGCCGATGCGGATATCGTCGTCTGGGATCCGAAGCGCACCAAGACAATTTCGGCCAAGACCCAGCAGTCGCCGGTCGAATACAATGTCTTCGAAGGCAAGGAAGTGACCGGCCTGCCGCGCTACACCCTCACCCGCGGCTACGTTGCCATCGAGGAATCGACCGTCAAGACGCGGGAAGGCCACGGCCAATTCGTGTCGCGCGAGCCCTTCCAGGCGGTCAACAAGGCCCTGTCCACCTGGAAGGAACTGGTCGCTCCCCGCAAGGTCGAGCGCACCGGAATTCCGGCATCCGGCGTCTGATAGGGCGGTTCCGGGGGAGGAGCATCATTGGTGGCACTGAGCTATGGCAAGGATTGGTTCATGCAGCGGTATGCCACGGCAGCCGTTGCCGGAACCTATTCCGGCGTCGTTCTCGCGTTGGCCACCACCGCCCTCGCCGGGATCAACATGCTTGAAGGTGCGTCGCCCTGGGTGGCCGCGCCGGCAATCATCATCGTTCCGTTGTTTCTCGCAGTGCCGGTTGCGCTGTTTTTCCTTCCGGCAGGTTACGTGATGCACCGGATCCTCAAACGCCTGCGCCTAGCGCATCCGGCATTTCACTGTCTCGCAGGCACTCTCACTGTCATATCCACGTTTGCAGTGATCGCTTTGGCTGCATTCGCGGCCTCCTCCGAATACGTCGATCCATACGAGGCTCAGTTATCCTTTGACCAGACGCAATGGCCAATGGACCTTGCCTTCCACGCAACGTGGATCCTGAGCAGCGCCATTGGCGGCTACACCTTCTTTGCTACCCGAAATCTGGGAGCGCAGCCCAATGCCTGAACAGAAAAACCATCACCGGCTTTCGCTTTACCCGGCGGTTTTGTCATCGATGCTGGCGCTGACACTTCCTGCCATCGCCGCAGAGCTGCCGATCAAGGGGAGTTATGGCAACAAGGACGGCTGCGACTACGCGATGACGGGTGAATCCACCGGTTCCGACAATTTCTTCCTGCTGACGTCCGAAGCCGTGACCACCGCTTCGGCCTATTGCACGTTCAAGGAAGTACACGAGGATCCGGACAATGGCTTCACCGTCACCGCCACTTGCGAGGAGGAGGGCGGAAACGAGGAACAGGCACCGTTCGAGATCGATATCGACCGCGCCGGCCCCGACAGTTACCTCTTGAAAATCGACGATGGCTCGACCTGGGGACCGCTGGCCCTATGCAGATAGCCTCAAACCTTCACCAGCGCGTCCAGTTCGGGCAGAAGCACCACGCTTTCCTGCTCGTTCGGATCTGTCCGGGCGATAATCGCCGTGCAGGGCGCGTTGGAAAGGTTGGCCGGAAGATGCGGCACGCCGGCGGGAATGTACATCAGTTCACCTGCATGCAGGATCACATGGTTTTCCAGCCGGTCGCCATACCAGGTGTGGGCGGAGCCGGAGAGGCAGTAGATCGCCGTCTCATGGCTTTCGTGCAGATGGGCCTTGGCCCGCGCGCCGGGTGGCAGGGTCAGCACATGCATGCAGATACCCTTGGAGCCGACGGTCTCGGCCGCAATGCCCTCGAAATAGGTCAATCCCTGCTTGCCGTCATAGGTATTGCTCGGCCGGACGATCCTGCAGGTGGGCTTCAATGACGTATCCATGGTCCCGCTCCTCCAAAGCGTTGGGTCTCCACGCAAAGTCTCATAGGCCGGCACGATCCGGCCATGTCATGATAGCATGCAAGAGGCCTTTTGCCTTTGCAACCAAGTCGATGAGTTCCATTTGATGAACGCTTCATTCTCCGTCGTGTCAGCGAAGAACCTCTGTCTCACCTTCCAGACGGGAGACGGGCCGGTGCACGCACTTTCCAATGTCGATCTCGAGGTGAAGAAGGGTGACTTCGTCTCCTTCATCGGACCTTCGGGTTGCGGCAAGACCACCTTTCTCCGCGTTATCGCCGATCTGGAAAAGCACACCAGCGGCGAGATCACCGTCAACGGCATGACGCCGGAGAACGCCCGCAAGGACCGCTCCTACGGCTACGTCTTCCAGGCGGCGGCGCTCTATCCGTGGCGCACCATCGAAAAGAACATCGCGCTTCCGCTGGAAATCATGGGCTTCTCCGCCGAGGAAAAGAAGAAGCGCATCGAGCAGACACTCGAACTCGTCAACCTCACCGGCTTCGGCAAAAAGTTTCCCTGGCAGCTTTCCGGCGGCATGCAGCAGCGCGCCTCGATCGCCCGCGCGCTTGCCTTCGACGCCGACCTGCTGCTGATGGACGAACCCTTCGGCGCGCTGGACGAGATCGTCCGCGACCATCTCAACGAACAGCTTCTGAAGCTCTGGGACCGCACCAACAAGACAATCTGTTTCGTCACCCATTCCATTCCGGAGGCCGTCTATCTCTCCACCAAGATCGTGGTGATGAGCCCCCGCCCCGGCCGCGTGACCGACGTGATCGAGTCCACCCTGCCGCGCGAACGCCCGCTGGAAATCCGAGAATCCCCCGAATTCCTCGAAATCGCCCACCGCGTTCGCGAAGGCCTGAAGGCAGGGCACAGCTATGAGGAATAAGGAGCGCGGTTCTCTTTCTCTCTGTTCGACGGGAGGACACGTATGACATCCCCCTCCCTCTTCCGCGATCGGGTCCTTCCGATCCTCACCGTCATATTCGCCATCCTCGTCATCTGGCATGTCTTCGTCATCTATCTCAACGCGCCCTTCGTGCGTGATCAGGCGGCGCGCGACAACGAGACGCTGAGCTTCGGGCAGGTGGTGGAACGCACCTTCGTTCAGGAGCGCCCGGTATTGCCGGCACCGCACCAGATCGCCGTCGAGCTGTGGGATACCACCATCAACAAGGCGATCACCTCGAAGCGCAGCCTCGTCTACCATGCGTGGATAACGCTTTCAGCCACCCTGCTAGGCTTCGCTATCGGCACCGTGCTCGGCATCCTGCTCGCTGTCGGCATCGTGCATAATCGAGCAATGGACCGCTCGCTGATGCCGTGGGTCATCGCCAGCCAAACGATCCCGATCCTTGCGGTCGCGCCGATGATCATCGTTGTGCTCAATGCGATCGGCATTTCGGGCGTGCTGCCAAAGGCGCTGATCTCGACCTATCTATCCTTCTTCCCCATCGTCGTCGGCATGGTGAAGGGGTTGAGAAGTCCTGATACGCTGCTGCTCGACCTGATGCACACCTACAATGCCAGCCAGCCCCAGACCTTCTGGAAACTCCGCTGGCCGGCCTCGATGCCCTACCTCTTCACCTCGCTCAAGGTGGCAATCGCCATCTCGCTGGTAGGCGCCATCGTCGGCGAGCTGCCGACCGGTGCTGTCGCAGGCCTCGGCGCACGCCTGCTCTCCGGCTCCTATTACGGACAGACCATCCAGATCTGGGCGGCGCTGTTCATGGCGGCGGGTCTCGCCGCCTGTCTCGTCGCCATCGTCGGCTTCGCCCATGGCCGCGTTCTGAAACGCATGGGGGTCAAGCCATGAACGGTTATCTGCTTTTCGCCGTCGTCTTCTGGCTTGCGACCTGGGGGCTCAACGAATGGCTGGTGCGGCAGCACTTCGCCAACCCGGCGCTTCGCCGCGTCGCCAATACGGCCGTGCCGCTGATCTTCGGCGTCACGCTGCTGGTTATCTGGGAATGCGTGGTGCGCGGCTTCTCCATTCCCTCGATCCTGCTTCCGGCACCGTCGATGATCTGGACGCGGCTCATCAACTCCATCCCGACGCTATGGGCCGACTTCCGGCAGACCTTCCTCAAGTCCGTATTGACCGGCTATGTGCTCGGCTGCGGTCTCGGCTTCATCGTGGCGATCCTCGTCGACCGCTCACCCTTCCTGCAGAAGGGCCTGCTGCCCATCGGCAATTTCGTGTCCGCGCTGCCGGTCGTCGGCGTCGCGCCCATCATGGTCATGTGGTTCGGCTTCGACTGGCAGTCCAAGGTCGCCGTCGTCGTCATCATGACCTTCTTCCCCATGCTGGTGAACACCGTGCAGGGGCTGGGTGCGGCAAGCCACATGGAACGCGACCTGATGCGCACCTATGCGGCAAACTGGTGGCAGACGCTGACCAAGCTTCGCCTGCCCGCCGCCTGGCCGTTCATCTTCAACGCACTCAAGATCAATTCGACGCTGGCGCTGATCGGCGCCATCGTGGCAGAGTTTTTCGGCACCCCGATTGTCGGCATGGGGTTCCGGATTTCCACGGAAGTGGGGCGAAGCAATGTCGACATGGTCTGGGCCGAGATCGCGGTCGCCGCGCTCGCAGGCTCGATCTTTTATGGGGTGGTGGCGCTGGCAGAGCGCGCCGTCACCTTCTGGCATCCGTCTGTCCGCGGTGGACAGGCGTAAAAAAGAAGAGGGAACAGACATGAAATTCAAGATCGCATCCCTGCTGCTGGCAGGCGCCGTCTCGCTGACGGCGATGCAGGCGGCGGCCGCCGACAAGGTGACGCTGCAGCTGAAATGGGTGACGCAGGCCCAGTTCGCCGGCTACTACGTCGCCAAGGACAAGGGCTTCTATGAAGAAGAAGGTCTCGACGTCGACATCAAGCCCGGCGGCCCGGACATTGCACCGGCACAGGTCATCGCCGGCGGCGGCGCCGACGTCGTCATCGACTGGATGCCTTCGGCTCTGGCCGTGCGCGAAAAGGGCACCCCGCTCGTCAACATCGCCCAGCCGTTCAAAAAGTCGGGCATGATGCTGACCTGCCTCAAGGAAACCGGCATCACCAAGCCGGACGACTTCAAGGGCAAGACGCTGGGCGTCTGGTTCTTCGGCAACGAATATCCGTTCCTGTCGTGGATGGCCCACCTGAAGATCCCGACCACCGGTGGCGCCGATGGCGTGACGGTGCTGAAGCAGGGCTTCAACGTCGATCCGCTGCTGCAGAAGCAGGCCGCCTGTATCTCGACCATGACCTATAACGAATACTGGCAGGTCATCGACGCAGGCATCAAGCCGGAAGACCTCGTCACCTTCAAGTACGAGGACGAAGGCGTCGCCACCCTCGAGGACGGCCTCTATGTTCTGGAAGACAAGCTGAAGGACCCGGCCTTCAAGGAAAAGATGGTCAAGTTCGTCCGCGCCTCGATGAAGGGCTGGAAGTGGGCCGAGGAAAACTCCGATGAAGCGGCTGGCATCGTTCTGGAAAACGACGCCTCCGGCGCCCAAACCGAGAAGCACCAGAAGCGCATGATGGGCGAAGTCGCCAAGCTGACCGCCGGTTCCAACGGCGCGCTCGACGAAGCAGACTACAAGCGCACCGTCGCCACCCTGCTCGGCGGCGGTTCCGATCCGGTCATCACCAAGGAGCCGACCGGCGCCTGGACGCATGAGATCACCGACGCCGCGCTGAAATAGTCGGACGCGACGGTAGAGCAATTCCAGCAAAAGTGGGAACCGGTTTTGCGTCCGGAATTGCGTGAAACCAAAGAGATAGAGCATTGCAGGCGATTCCGTTATCGCCGGAAATGCTCTAGACGCAAAGAAAGGCGCACGGGGCCTGGCCCCTGCGCCTTTTTTGTTTTCCCGCGTTGCCCGCAGTGGGGGCTCAACCTGTGGCTTTGCGACCACATTGATTTGCAGGAAACACACGCGTAAAATTTTCGCCGCGAAGAAGGTGCTTGTCGCTCTTGTAAGTCGAACGAGCGATACACAACTATGAACCGGTTGTGTAATAGAAGGATTTTCCTCCCGAGGGAGTGGAATCCGGAAGCTGTTCTATTGGCATCTTGACGATTTCCCACGGGAAAACAAGTTTTATTTAATAACTATTGGTGCATTCGCATGAATGCTGGAAGGAGCCCATGGTTCGCAACAAGGATGCCATCGCCGGACTGCTCGTCTTGTCCGCCCTGTTCGTGCCTTATGCCGCGCAGGCGGAGGAGGCGGTCGCATCGGCGCCGCAGCAGCCCAAGATCCCCTCGATCGTCGTGACGAAGGCCGAGACCCGGCCGCTGGTCGACAGGATCGTTGCGACAGGCACCATCAAGCCGGTGGAAGAGATCTATGTGCAGCCGCTCGTCGAGGGACTGTCGATCAAGACGCTCGAGGCCGATGTCGGCGACAAGGTGGAAGCCGATGGCGTGGTCGCACGCCTGAACGACGATGCGCTGCGCCTGCAAAAGGGCCAGCTTCAGGCATCGCGCGCCAAGGCGGAGGCAGCGCTTGCGCAATATCACGCGCAACTCACCGACGCCAAGACCACGGCCGACGAAGCGGACCGTCAGTTCAAGCGCGCCACCGCGCTCGGCAAGTCCGGCACCTTCTCGACCTCTTCCGTCGAGCAGGCAGAAACCGCTGCCACCAGCGCGCGCGCCAAGGTGACGAGCGCCGAACAGGCCATCGCCATTGCCGAAGCCGACATCAAGGTTGTCGACGCCCAGATCGCAGACATCAACCTCAGTCTGGCCCGTACCGATGTGAAGAGCCCGTTTGCCGGCGTAGTGTCGGTACGAAACGCCAAGACCGGCGCCATCGCCTCCGGCAGCGGCCAGCCGATGTTCACCATCATCCGGGACGGACAGATCGAACTCGTCGCAGACGTATCCGAAACGGATATCCTGAAGATGCGCGTTGGCCAGAAGGCGAAGATCACCGTTGCTGGCGGTGCAGCGAGCCTCAACGGCTCGGTCCGGCTGATTTCCCCCATCGTCGACCCGCAGACCCGCCTTGGCGCGGTGCATATCGCCATCGACGATGACAACGGCGCCCGCGCCGGCATGTATGGCAACGCCGAGATCATCGTGGCCGAAGCCAATGCCGTGGCCCTGCCGCTGTCGGCCATCACCACCAGCAAGCACACCACGACCACCCGCCTGGTCAATGACGGCATCATCAAGCAGGTCGATATCGCGACCGGCATCCAGGATGGCGCCTATATCCAGGTCGTCAGCGGCCTGAAGGCAGGCGACGTGGTGGTTGCCAAGGCCGGCGCCTTCGTTCGCGACGGCGACCACATCAACCCGATCAACGACGAAACTGCCGCCTCGAACTGAGAGACAGAGCGCCATGAACTTCTCCGCCTGGGCCATTCGAAATCCCGTAGCGCCGATCCTGGCCTTCTTTCTGCTGATGGTGGTCGGCCTGCAGTCGTTTTTCGCGCTGCCGATCACCCGTTTCCCGAATATCGACGTGCCGCTGGTGGCAATCACCGTGACCCAGAGCGGCGCGTCGCCGGCTGAACTCGAGACGCAGGTGACGAAGGAGATCGAGGACGCGGTGGCGAGCATCACCGGCGTCGACGAACTCACCTCGACCGTCACCGACGGGCAGTCGCAGACCCTCATCATGTTCCGCATGGAGGTACCGACCGAACAGGCGGTGCAGGACGTCAAGGACGCCATCGACCGCATTCGCGGCGACCTCCCGGCATCCGTCGACGAGCCGATTGTCGCCAAGATCGACGTCGAGGGCGCGGCCATCCAGACCTTTGCGGTCTCCGCACCCAACATGAGCATCGAGGAACTCTCGTGGTTCGTCGATGACACGGTCAAACGGGCGCTGCAGGGCCAGAGCGGCATCGGTCGTATCGACCGTTACGGCGGCGCCGAGCGGGAAATCCGCGTCGAGCTGAACCCCGACCGCCTCGACGCCTTCGGCATCACCGCCGCCGACGTGAACCGTCAGTTGCGCGGCACCAATGTCGACCTCGGCTCGGGCCGCGGTCAGGTGGCCGGCGCCGAACAGGCGATCCGCACACTGGGCGACGCCCGCAATGTCGATACGCTGGCCAACACCACCATCGCGCTGAGTAACGGTCGTTTCGTCAAGCTTGCCGACCTCGGCACCATCAAGGACACATACGAAGAACAGAAATCCTTCTCGCGCTTCAACGGCGAGCCGGTTGTCACCTTCGCCGTCTTCCGTTCCAAGGGCGCCAGCGAAGTAAGCGTCGCGGAAACGGTTTCCACCATCCTTGATCAGGTCCGGGCGGAGAACCCGGGCGTGGACATCAAGCTGATGGACGATTCCGTCTACTTCACCTACGGCAACTACGAAGCGGCCATGCACACCCTGATTGAGGGCGCCGTTCTGGCGGTCATCGTCGTCTTCCTGTTCCTGCGCAACTGGCGCGCCACACTGATTTCGGCAATCGCCCTGCCTCTGTCCGCCATCCCGACTTTCTGGATCATGGACATGATGGGGTTCTCGCTGAACCTCGTCAGCTTCCTGGCGCTGACGCTCGCAACAGGTATTCTCGTCGACGATGCTATCGTCGAGATCGAGAACATCGCCCGTCACATCAAGATGGGCAAGACACCGTATCGCGCGGCTATAGAGGCCGCGGACGAAATCGGTCTCGCCGTCATCGCCACCACTTTCACCATCATCGCGGTCTTCGTTCCGGTATCCTTCATGCCGGGTATTCCGGGCCAGTACTTCATCCAGTTCGGCCTGACCGTCGCCTTCTCCGTCTTCTTTTCGTTGATGGTCGCGCGCCTCATCACGCCGCTGATGGCCGCTTACCTGATGCGCGCCGAAGACGCGATGGACGACCATCACGACAACGACAGCGCCTTCATGAAGGGCTATACGCGGCTCGTGCGCGCCACCACGACCCGCTGGTATGCCCGCTACCTGACGCTTATCGGCGCCTTTGCCTTCCTCGTGGCCTCCATCGCTCTCCTGGCACAGGTTCCCGGTTCCTTCCTTCCGCCGGAAGACGCCGGTCGTATCGTGCTGTCCATCGAATTGCCGCCGAATGCAACGCTCGATGAAACCGAAAGCAAGACCGAAGCGATCTATGCCGCGACCAAGGATCTCGAGGGCGTGGAAAGCGTCTTCATCCTCGGTGGGGCCTCCCCCAAGGGCGATATGGAGCTTCGCCGCGCCAGCGTGACGCTCAACCTCGTCCGCATCGAGCATTCGCTGCTCAAGACGCTGGTCAACAAGGGGCTGGGCGGCATTCCTGTCATCGGTCCCTATCTGCCGAAGATGACGATTGAAGGCCGCACGCGGCCGCAATGGGACATCGAGAAGGAAGCATTCGAAAAGCTCCGGCCGATCCCCGACATCCGCGTGTCCAAGCTGAACGACCGTGGCGAACGCGACCTCTCCTTCAACTTCCTCTCCAAGAATGCGGACGAACTGAACGAGGCTGCTGCCATCCTCGAAGCCAAGCTTCGCACGGTGCCGGAACTCGCCAATGTCAGCTCCGACGGCGCCCTGCCCCGTCCGGAACTGCAGATCCGCCCGCGCGCGGATGAAGCGGCACGGCTCGGAGTGACCGCGCAGCAGATCTCGGAGACCGTGCGCGTGGCCACCATCGGCGATGTCGACTCGGCCCTCACCAAGATCTCGCTCGACGACCGCCTTATCCCGATCCGGGTACAGGCCTCTCTCGACCTTAGAACCGATCTCGCCGCGATCCGCGCCCTGAAAGTGCAGACCGCCAGCGGCGCGACCGTTCCGCTGGCGAGCGTCGCCGATATCGACTATTCGGAAGGCGTCAGCGCCATCGAGCGCAACAACCGAAACCGCGTGGTCTCCATCGGTGCCGACCTGCCGCAGGGCGTGGCCCTCGACACCGCATCCGCGGCCTTCCGCGCCGCCGTCGATTCAACCCAGATCCCGGCATCGGTAAAGCTTGCGGAAAGCGGCGACACCAAGGTCCAGCGGGAGATGCAGCAAAGCTTCGTCAATGCAATGCTGCTCGGCCTGCTTCTGGTGCTGACCGTGCTGATCCTGCTGTTCAAGGATGTCATCCAGCCCTTCACCATCCTGCTCTCGCTGCCGCTTGCCATCGGCGGTGTGGCGGTGGCGCTGATCATCACCAATAATCCGCTGTCGATGCCGGTCCTGATCGGTATCCTCATGCTGATGGGCATCGTCACCAAGAATGCCATCTTGCTGGTCGATTTCGCCATCGAGATGCGCCACAAGGGAATGCAGCGGGTGGAAGCCATGGTGGAGGCCGGCCGCAAGCGCGCCCGCCCGATCATCATGACCTCCATCGCCATGTCCGCCGGCATGCTGCCGTCGGCCATGGGCGTTGGTGAAGGCGGTTCGTTCCGCGCCCCGATGGCGATCGCCGTGATCGGCGGCATCATCGTGTCGACGGCGCTCAGCCTGCTGGTCGTTCCTGCCTTCTTCCTGATTCTTGACGACCTCTCCCGCCTGCTTGGCTGGATGTTCGGTAGACTGGTCGGCAAAAAGGAGGAGGAGACCATCCCGCTCTCCGCCGAGGAACTGACGGAGATGGCCAGAGAGAACAACGAGACGCTCGAAAGCCTCAAAAAGCGCCTTGCAGCCGTCGAGAGGCAGGCTCCCGGCACATCCCGCAAGGAAGAAAGCGGCGGCAAGATCATCAATCTTCCACCGCTTGCCGCCGAGTAGAACAAGAAAGTATGCGCATCAAACCGGGCCTCTGAGCCCGGTTTTTTTGTATTTTGCCGTTGTTATGAAGAAAATCTGACACCCCCGGCCAGATCGGTTGATCGAAATCAAATCAACCTTGCTCGACCTTCCCTATCCTTTTTTTCGCTGAGGAATGAGTAACGACTGAAGGTTGCTTCCCCAGACGGAGATGATGTTGCTGAACACATTTTCGCGGGACGCCGCCATGATCGCCGGGTTGCCGGCGGATCTACGATTTCCCAGCAGCGGAAGAGTGGTTGCCGTCAGCTGGAGGAAGCGGAGCGGCCCGCCTTTTCGAAGCTGTGGGAAGCGTCTTCTCGTTGCTGGGGATTGGCCATCGCGCTCCGCAAGGACCGCAATCTGGAGCCGTGAAACCGTGAACAAGATTTTGAAGTTGAACACACGCGACAAAAACACCCTGCTGAAGACGCCGTTCATGGCGTCTCTCGGTGCGAGCGCGCTGGCGCGCATGCTAGAAATCTGCACCGTGACCAATTACGAGGCGCGCGACATCCTGTTTCGGGAAGCGGAGGCCGCAGAATATTTCTACTGCGTACTCACCGGCTATGTGCGCCTCTACCGGCTGAACAAGGAAGGACGCGAAGCCGACATCCGTATCTGCGGCCCAGGCGAGACCTTTGCCGAATGCCTGCTCGCGCTCGGCGACAACTACCTCTACAACGCCCAGGCTGCCGAGAACATCACGGTCGCCCGGTTCGAACTGCAGAAGGTTCGGGCGCTGGCGGAACAGGAGCGTGACATCGCGCAGGCGATCATCCGCAACCTTTCCGCTCACCTGCGCAGCACCATGGAGTGCATCGCCAACGACCGCCTGCAAACCGCGCCGCAACGCGTCGCTCATTACCTGCTCGACAACTGCCCGCAGGACAGCGCCACCGCCTCGATCCGCCTGCCCTTCCAGAAGAGCCTTCTGGCCGGCAAACTGGGCCTCGCCCCGGAAGCCCTGTCACGCGCCTTCTCGTCGCTTCGCCGCGCCGGCGTCATCGTGCGGGGCCGCATCATCCAGATTAACGACGTCAGCGCCCTCAAGCAGATCTGACGCCCAGGAGCGGAATTGCCGTTCACATTTCGGGGGGCTCAGAGCCCCCCGCTTTCTTTCAGGAACGCCACGATATCGTCGACGCCCGCGCCGCGTTTCATGTCCGAGAATACATAAGGGCGGGACGAGCGCATGCGTTCCGCATCCCGGTCCATCACCTCGATGTCCACGCCGACATAGGGCGCCAGATCCTTCTTGTTGATCACCAGCAGGTCGGAACGGGTGATGCCCGGGCCACCCTTGCGCGGGATTTCCTCGCCCTGGCAGACGGAAATGACATAGATAGTCAGGTCGGCGAGATCCGGAGAGAAGGTCGCCGCCAGATTGTCGCCACCCGATTCGATGAATACCACGTCGAGATCAGGGATACGGGCCGTCAGATCGGCAATGGCCTGCAGGTTGATCGAAGCATCCTCGCGGATCGCGGTATGCGGACAGCCACCGGTTTCCACCCCTACCACGCGGTCGGAGGATAGCGCCTGCATACGGATCAGCGCATCGGCATCCTCGCGCGTATAGATGTCATTGGTGACAACCGCGACGGAATACTGGTCGCGCATCGCCTTGCAGAGCTTTTCCGTCAGCGCTGTCTTGCCCGACCCCACCGGGCCGCCGATACCGACGCGCAAGGGACCATTCTGTGACTTCATCTTATCTATCCTGTTGGCAAGCGATGGCGAAGCAGCTGGAGACCAGTTGGCCTCTCTGCCCGGCCGCATCCGATGGGAAGAAATGTAACCCCGAGGTCACGACTGGAACAACCTCGAATACTGAACTTCGTGCCTCAGGCTCGCGATATCGGCCAGAACGGTGGCGCTGCCGAGGTCATCAAGCCCAAGCCGCGCCGCACGCTCGGCCTGGGCCAGAACAGGTCGCTCCAGCCCGGCTAGCGTCGCGACACCCTGCTTCTGCCCGATAACCGCGAGCCTCACCGCAACCGAGATCAGTTGCGCGCACTGCGCCTGCAGGAAGGCGGCAAGGGCATCGCCAAGCGGCACATGATGGGCGGCAGCCACGGCACCGACGGCGACGCTGTAGGCCGTACCGCCGGAAAATTTATCGAGCACCGGATGCGGCCATGCCGACGCGGCAGCAAGGAACGCATCACCCTGCCTTACGATCTCCGCATGGCGCTCCATCGATCCCGCAAGCGCCGCCGCGAGTTCGACCACGTCGCGCAAGCGGTCCGGGTCCTCGATCGATCGGTAGGCTTCGGCAAGCAATATGGCGTCGTTGCGCAGGCTGCCTTCTCCAAGCACGACGGACAGCCAGGCCGACAACTCCTCCGCCGAGCCGATCCGGCCGTCATCGATGACCGCCTCAAGCCCGCCTGAGTAGACGAAACCGCCAACCGGAAAGGCAGGAGAAAGCCAGGCGAGCAGCCGCAGCAGCCCCCCTCGCCCCTCGGCACCCGCCGAAGTCTCAGTCATGATGATGGCCCGAGTGAGAACCGTGCCCATGTCCGCCGTGGGAATGATAGGCTCCCCTCGCCGGCTGGAAGCGTTCTGTGATGTCCGTGACGGTAGCACCTAACCCGACAAGCATATCGCGGATCACATGGTCGCGGAGGATGAGGATGCGCTCCTCTTCGATCTGCGCCGACAGATGGCGATTGCCGAGATGCCAGGCAAGCTCGATCAGATGGCGGGGATCACGGGCCGTGATCTCGAACAGCTTCTCCTCGACCGCAGCCACCTCGACGGCCGTACCGTCATCCAGAATGAGAAGATCACCATGGGCCAGGAGTACCGGCTCCTTGAGGTCGAGCATGACCATGTCGCCATCTTCGAGATGCAGGAGCTTGCGCCTCAAATGGCGCTCATCATGGGCAAGGGCAAGCCGGCCGGAAATCGTAACGTCGCCGGAACCGGCAGGAAGAATGGAAGTAACGTGTCGCATGGTTATTCCGAATTGGCGATTTTTCAACCATGCACAAAAGACAGGCAGGCGGCAAGAATGAAGTTCAGCCGGAAGCGGGAAGCCCACCGTCGATTGCCAGCGAACCAGCGAAATCGTTCTTCGGCCATGCGGCAGACGCCTCGACGCCCTCGTCATGCAGCACCTTGTTGCGCCCATTCGCCTTGGCGAGATAAAGCGCGCGGTCAGCCGCAGAATAGACCGCCTCAGCGCGGAGGTCCGGCGCAAATTCCGCAATGCCTCCGGAAACCGTTGTGGATATTGTCTGTCCGTCGCAGGACACGGCGCGCGACGCAATCAGATTACGGGCCCGTTCCACCAGCGCTATGCGCTGGGCAATACCGCCGCCGTGGATGATCACCCCGAATTCCTCGCCACCGAGACGGGCCACGACATGTGGTTCCTTGAACACCTCCCTCAGGACCTCGGCGACAGCCATGATCACGGCATCGCCCGCCCGATGCCCGTGACGGTCATTGATCGACTTGAACCGATCAAGATCGAGAATGGCCAGCGATGCCTGACCGTTCATCCGGTCAAGCTCTTCGTTGAAAGCGCGTCGGTTCAGGAGACCCGACAGCATGTCCGTGCGGCTCAGTCGCTCGAACTCCGTACGCGACACGGAAAGCTCATGAATCACCTGACCGGTGACGATGGCAAGCGCACCGGAAACAGCGCCGCCGAACAGCCAGGAAAATGCCACGGAAAGCTTGATCGCCTCCGGCACCGTGAGCGGCATGATGCCGAGCTGATAGCAGATCGGCAGTGCGGCGATGCTGAGGACGAATGCCAGCAGGACAGCACGAAACGTCATCTTCAGGGCAAAGCCATAGATAGCTTCCCGGCCATTGAAATTGCCGAGATCGACCTGTAGCGAAACCCATCTTTTGAGAAATTCCATCGCGCCGCTCCCCATTCCTGCAGCACTCATCGAATAGGATAGCTTCCCTTCGCTTCGTCCTAATCTATTCGTTAAAATGCAACCGGCTCAAAAAATAGATTCGTATAACTCTCTTGGAAGCGATCTTATAACCAAAGATTGCATTTCGTCCATCGAGCACCTGATTTCCCGGAGCCTATTTCTTTCGCTAAAGTAACGAAACACCCCCGAAATTGGCCAAAGCCCGCCTTGACAAAGGGCAGATGTGTCAGGTTGACCCGAGGTTGTATTCAGCTCCCCATCGCAATAAGCGAAATACTTTTTCGGAAAACCTTTATTAACGACACCTAATATTGGAGCCTTCGGCAGATCCCCGTTCGTTAACGAAAAAGGCCCGGCAAAAAGCCGGGCCTTCGCAAGAAACGCTCGCGCGAAAAAAGAGCCTCAGGCGGCCTTCTTTTCCTTCAGCTTTTCCATGATGTTCTGCGGCGAGGAAACGCCATACGGATCGCTTTCGCAATTGTCCGAATAACCTTCTTCCTCGAACCACTGCTCGACAACGCCATCATCGATGATGGCAGCGTAGCGCCAGGAGCGCATCCCGAAGCCGAGGTTGTCCTTGGCGACCAGCATGCCCATCTTGCGGGTGAACTCGCCGGAACCGTCCGGGATAACCTTGACGTTCTGAAGGTTCTGGCCCTTTGCCCAGGCGTTCATGACGAAGGCGTCGTTGACCGACATGCAGTAGATTTCGTCGATGCCTTCAGCCTTGAATTCCTCGTACATCTTTTCGAAGTCGGGAAGCTGGAAGGTCGAGCAGGTCGGAGTGAAGGCGCCCGGCAGCGAGAAGAGGATCACGCGCTTGCCCTTGAAGTAGTCGTCGGAGGTCACGTCCTGCCAACGGAAGGGGTTCGGGCCACCGACGGACTCGTCGCGAACGCGGGTACGGAAGGTGACGTTGGGCACTTTTCTGCCGATCAGCATGGTAATCTCCTTTGGATGGACGGCGGCATTTGGGGATGCCATTTCTAGAATAGTTCTAAACTACCCTGAATCTTGATGCACTGCATCATAAAAACTTGAGCGCCAACATCAAGCGCATGGCTGCCATGCAAAAATACAACAACACATCAATTGAGCATGCCCAGCGACCAGCGAAGCGTCACCGGCAGCGGCGTCCACCATCCGGTCCTGACATCTGCTGTTCGCAGAGCAGCCGCAGTCCAGGTGTTGCAGCCGGCCAGAACGTTGAAGCTCCCGTTAGCCTCATAGAACATATCGGTCGCGCCATAAGAGGCTCCCTCTATCGGCTGCACCGCACCATCGGAAGAAACGAGCGTCGCCCGAATGAAGTCCATGAGACGATCCATCCCCTCTTCATCCGTTGAAAACCGCTGAACACCGGGAGCGTCCAGATCGATCTGCGCGGCCACATCCACATGCAGGACGGAGCTGTCGAGCGTCAGCGCCTTCAAGACCGGCATCGGCTTCAGGTCGCCCCATGTCGGCGTTTCGATATAGAAGGAGCGCCCGCCCCAGCCGAACACGACATACCGCGCATCGGGATGATCCAGCGGAGAACCGGCGGCGATCAGATCACCAAAGGCCCCGACGACATCGCCGTCGAGCGGCAGGACGATATCGGTATGGATCGGGTTGGAGAGCACCAGAATTTCCCGGCTACCCGTCGCGGCGATGGCGGGCTTGCCGGAAAGCGGCCGCGGAACCACCATGCCCGCGACCACAGCCAAGCAGATCAGGAGAGCGCAACCCACAATTCTCCGCAGAATGCGCGCCATGACCTGCTCAGAACAGGAAATAGCGCTGCGTCATCGGCAGTTGGGTCGCCGGTTCGCAGGTCAGCAGTTCGCCGTCGGCGCGCACTTCATAGGTTTCCGGATCGACTTCCACATGCGGCGTCAGATCGTTGTGGATCATCGACTTCTTGGAAATGCCACCGCGGGTGTTTTTCACGCCGAGCAACTGCTTGGCAACGCCGAGCTTGCTGGCAAGGCCGGCATCCAGCGAGGCCTGAGAAACGAAGGTGACGGAGGAATTGGTCCGTGCCTTGCCGTAGGCACCGAACATGTAGCGGTAGTGAACCGGCTGCGGCGTCGGGATAGAGGCGTTCGGATCGCCCATCGGCGCCGCCGCAATCGAGCCGCCGAGCAGCACCATATCCGGCTTCACGCCGAAGAAGGCCGGGTTCCACAGTACGAGGTCGGCGCGCTTGCCGATTTCGACCGAGCCGATCTCATGGGAAAGGCCATGGGCGATCGCCGGGTTGATCGTGTACTTGGCGATGTAGCGCTTGACGCGGAAGTTGTCGTTTTCGCCGGTCTCCTGTGCCAGCCGGCCGCGCTGACGCTTCATTTTGTCGGCCGTCTGCCAGGTGCGGATCGCCACTTCACCGACTCGCCCCATGGCCTGACTGTCGGAGGAGATGATCGAGAAGGCGCCGATATCATGGAGGATGTCTTCGGCAGCAATCGTTTCCTTGCGGATACGGCTTTCGGCAAAGGCGATGTCTTCCGGGATCGAGGACGACAGGTGATGGCAGACCATCAGCATATCGAGGTGCTCGGCAATGGTGTTAACGGTATAGGGCCGGGTCGGATTGGTCGATGACGGAATGACGTTGAGCTGACCGCAGATCTTGATGATGTCGGGCGCATGGCCGCCGCCCGCACCTTCCGTGTGGAAGGCATGGATGGTGCGGCCCTTGATCGCGCCGATGGAATCCTCGACGAAGCCGCTTTCGTTCAGCGTGTCGGTGTGGATCATCACCTGCACATCGTACTGGTCCGCAACAGAAAGGCAGCAGTCGATGGCGGCGGGCGTCGTGCCCCAGTCCTCATGCAGTTTCAGCGAGGATGCGCCGGCCAACACCATTTCCTCCAGCGCGCCGGGCAGCGAGGCATTGCCCTTGCCGGCAAAGGCAAGGTTCATCGGGAAGGCATCGGCAGCCTCGATCATCCGGGCGATATGCCACGGACCGGGCGTGCAGGTGGTTGCGAGCGTGCCATGCGCCGGACCGGTGCCGCCGCCGAGCATGGTGGTGAGACCGCTCATCAGCGCTTCCTCGATCTGCTGCGGGCAGATGAAGTGGATGTGGCTGTCCATGCCGCCGGCGGTGATGATCTTGCCCTCGGCCGCAATCGCTTCCGTGCCGGGGCCGACGATGATGTCGACATCGGGCTGGGTATCCGGATTGCCGGCCTTGCCGATCGCCACGATGCGGCCGTCCTTCAGGCCGATATCGGCCTTCACGATCCCCCAGTGATCGACGATCAGCGCATTGGTGATGACGGTATCGACCGCGCCTTCTGCACGTGTCGCCTGGCTCTGGCCCATGCCGTCGCGGATGACCTTGCCGCCGCCGAATTTCACCTCGTCGCCATAGCTGGTGAAATCCTTCTCCACTTCGATGAAGAGTTCGGTATCGGCAAGGCGCACCTTGTCGCCGGTGGTCGGTCCGAACATGGAGGCATAGGCCGCGCGGGACATCTTGTAAGACATGGATCAGGCTCCTTGGGAGAGGGAGGAAGCGTTAGGTGACGAAAGGCGCGTCAGCCTTCCGGAAACAATACGGGAATCAATAAGCCGCCGCTCGGCGGAAAAGGGATGGCCTTCCCAGCCTTCATGGCTGAAACCGGTAAGGCAGATGGTATCCTCAACGAAAGCCGGCTCGGAAAGCACGTGGGCGACAACTACCATTCCGCTACTCGGCACGACGTAGTCGCCGGGTTCATTCGCGGAAAGCTCGGCATCGACAGCCTCGTGCACGCGGCGCGAAATGATGCGGTGAATCTTGCCGCGGCGTTCAGCCAGACGTGCAAAGTCCTCCGTGTAGTCGTCGCAAAAATCGTCGAGTTCGGGATGGCTGACTGCGAGTTGCGGCCTGAGCGCCCGGAATTTCTCGGGGTCCCTGACGGACCAGATCTCGGCGCAGTCGCGTACCGACTCGCTGTCCAGCCATGCGTCGGAAGACAGCATGGCCTTTGCCGGCCGACCGGTATTGCACACTGCCAGCACGTCGGTCTTGTGGCCCGAGGCGGGAAAGCTCGGGGTCATGTTGAAACGAACGACCAGATCGGCAGCGTCGATCACGTCCGCTGCGCCCTCCGGTACCGATCCGTTCCCCACGATCATGATCCGTCTTCCCATTTCGCTCCCGGTTATTATTCGACGCCGTTGGCGAGGTCCTTGAGTTCCTCTGTCCGCTTGCGTGTCAGGTCAGTGAGGCACGAGGCAACGACGGTCGGATACATGCTTCCGCCCCAGACAGCGTAGCCCGCGGCATTGCACTGTCCGTCGCGATACTCGATCCAGGCCCGCTGCGCCTTCAAAAGCGACGCAACCGCACCCTTTGCCTGCTCGTCCAGATCGGCATCCCACTCGGCCACGACCTTGCGGGTCTTGAGCCATTGCAGGTTCAGTTCCTTGTCTGCGGCCTTGTAATCCCGATCGGCGCAGACGTTCATGTCGTACTGGGTCACGGCATTGGCGCAATCGACCTCGGGTTCGTCCTCGCTATAGGCAGGACCATCGGCGAGCAGCACGCAGCCGCAGAGCATCGATATCAGGGCTGACTTCATCGCCTGCTCCCTCCGACGGGGTCGACCGGCGTCACAGCTTGCCCATGATCTGCTGGCGGAATCCATAGACCTCGCGCTTGCCGGAAAGCGGGATCAACGTAACACGCCGCATCTGGCCCGGCTCGAAGCGCACGGCCGTGCCTGCCGGAATATCGAGACGCATGCCACGAGCCTGCTCACGATCGAAGGAGAGACCGGCATTGGTCTCGTAGAAATGGTAGTGGCTACCCACCTGCACCGGACGGTCCCCGGTGTTTGCGACTTCGATCGTCACAGTCGGAAGGCCGGCATTGAGTTCGATTTCGCCGCTCGCGGCAATGATTTCACCCGGGATCATCGCTTGTTCCCTCTCCTGTTCAGGCGGCAACGGAGGGCTTGCAGCCCTCGGCCTTGAAAACACGTTTTGTCGAGGCCGGATTGGCCGCAAGCTTCTCGGCCGGACGCACCGGCCGGCGCACCAGTTCACCACCGCAATTCGGGCAGAAGCCACCCAATACATCAGAGGCACAATCGCTGCAGAAGGTGCATTCGAAACTGCAGATCAGCGCATCCCGGCTTTCCGGAGGAAGATCGCGGTCGCAGCATTCGCAGCCGGGTCTGAGTTCCAGCATGGCGGTCTCAGCGGATGGGTTCGTGAACGGTAACGAGCTTCGTCCCATCGGGGAACGTCGCCTCGACCTGCACGTCGTGGATCATCTCGGCAATGCCTTCCATCACCTGGGCACGGGTGATCACATGGGCGCCAGCTTCCATCAGTTCGGCAACGGGGCGACCGTCTCGCGCGCCTTCGACGACGAAATCGGTAATCAGCGCAATGGCTTCGGGATAATTGAGCTTGACGCCGCGCTCCAGCCTGCGGCGGGCCACGATAGCCGCCATGGCGATGAGCAATTTGTCTTTTTCTCTCGGCGTGAGATTCATGGCTGTTCCACTCTTGTTGCGCTGCGTCAGAGATTCCAGACTTTCGGCACAGACGCGCCGCCGCGCAAGACCGAAATCACTGGGATCAGGATTTTTCTCAAGGTGAACCCGTCTTCGGCCGCAAGCCGGACGACGAGTTTTCCGTTCCAATGGCTGGCGCCGCCCGCGGCATTGCCCAGAAGATCGCGAACCGGGGAAAGATAGGCCTCCGCGTGAGGCCCTGTATAAAGCAGGGTGGAGAAGGCCACATCGCCGGAAAGGACGGGAGCCGCGGCCGTCAGGCTCCGCATGTCCCCTTCCATGAGCAGGTCTTCCGCATGGACGAGCTGGCCGGCGCGGCGAATACGCCAGCGATCCCGTACCATTCCGCTCTCCATGGCCTCGCCCATGGCCTTACGTCCGAGAAGAACGGCTTCTACGGCGAGGAATTCGGCGCTTTCATCGAGATCGACCTCCAGCCGACGCGTGAGCGACGCGCGGTCGAACAGGATCGATTCCTGCGGCAACCAGTGGAAGCGCGCGCCCTGCCCTACATCGATGCGGGTCATGACCTCGGCCGTGCCGGAGGATGCCTTGTAGATCTTTTCGCAGGCCTGCGTGGTTGCGGTGACGAAGGTGCCGGCACCGGCGGAAAACGACCAGTCCAGCCGGTCGCCGCCGGTCAGGCCACCGGCGGTATTGATGATAACCGCCTCCATCTCGGAGGAAAAGGTCTGCGGCAGGCGGATCTTCGCCGCCCCCTCCTGATAAAGCTCTGCAATGCGCGTACGACCGTCGAGCGCCTTGCTTACAAGCCGTCCGTCACCACGGGCTCGCTGTTGTCTGACTTGACCTGCTGACTGCACGTTTTCCCCTGTATACCCGCCTCTTTTCCGGCGGTTATCGTGTCGGCCGGGCACGCCGTTTTTTGAGGCGTCCCCGCGAGGAGTTCGCCACCCGAATTACGGAAGAAGTCCCACATTCTTCCCGTCGCATCAACCTCCCGGATCTTTTCCCCCTGCATTGCGGCAAGCCGGAAGCGGACCCGGTTGCCGGGCCAGGAATGGTCGGCATCGGCGATGACGTAGGAAATGACGCTCGTGCCGGCCTTGCAGCCGTAATAGGCAGAGAACGTCGCCGACTCTCCCTTCTCCCCACGCGGATGCGGATCGCATCCGTTGAGTTCAGCCCAGCGTTTCAAAGCCACTTCCCCGCCATATTGCCAATAGGCCTTGCCACCACCGGCAAAGGGATTGACGTCGTCCTTCAGGCCGGAAAAGGCAATGATCGAGACTGGTTTGGCCGGATGGCAGCTTTCCTTGCGCGGACGCCAGACGCCGTCCTCCTGCTCGGGATAGCCGGCGCGAAGCCCCATGACGAAGCCGGCAGCAGCAAAGTCGCCATGTCCGTCGCAGATATATTGCGACAGCATGCGGCCTCCGCCCGAATAGCCGGAAGCATAGATGCGGGCGGAATCGACGCAGAAGGTCTCCGTCGCATAATGGACGGCGGTGCGGATGAAGGCGCCCTCGTCCAGCCCCTCGGCCTTGGTCACACCGGGAACGTTCCAGGCATGGGTGCCCTCGAATTCGCCGGGCAGGCTGCCCTGCAGCGCCATGACGATGAAGCCTTCGCGCTCGGCCACCTCGTCCCAATGGCTGCGGTTCATCTGGCCGTCGGGATTGCTGTTGCTGCCGTGGAAGTCGAACACCACAGGAACCTTGCGTTTCCCACTATAGTTCGAGGGTATGAAATAGACGGCAGAACGCGTCTGGCCGTTGATATCGAGCGACAGATCGTGGCGACCTGCCGGGAAGGAAGCGCCGCAACCGGCGGCAAGGGCACTGCCGACGCCGGCAGCAAGAAAGAGAAGCCCCGAAACGACCAACCGGACAATGCCAGTCGACCGCACGCGGTTGAAAACCGTGCTGGATGTCATGGATGCGCCTTCTGTTCGCAGATGCGGAAAAAGTACCACGTCATGCACCAGCATCAAGCAGTAAAAGCTAATAAATCGTCAACCCTGTCATGCACGATCAGACGGTCAGATGCCGCCGGGCTTCCGGCGTATCCAGCGTTTCGGCCGGCCCCGTATGCACGATCTCGCCGCGATCCATGATGTAGACGTGGTCGGCAAGCTCCCGGCAGAAATCCAGATACTGCTCGACCAGCAGGATCGCCATACCGGTGGAATCCCGAAGATAGCGGATCGCCCGGCCGATATCCTTGATGATCGACGGCTGAATGCCTTCCGTCGGCTCGTCGAGCACGAGGATTTTCGGCCGCGTCACCATAGCGCGACCGATGGCGAGCTGCTGTTGCTGCCCGCCCGAAAGGTCGCCGCCACGCCGGCCCAGCATGGTCTGCAGGATCGGGAAAAGACTGAAGATCTCGTCGGGAATATAGCGGTCCTTGCGCGTGAGCGGCGCATAGCCGGTCTCAAGGTTTTCCTTCACCGTCAGCAGCGGAAAGATCTCGCGCCCCTGCGGCACATAACCGACGCCGGCCCGCGCACGGTTGAACGGGGCAAGACCGTTGAGCGCCTCGCCTTCGAAGGAAATCGTTCCGGCCGAGATGGGGTGCTGGCCCGTAACGGCGCGCAGCAGCGAACTCTTGCCCACCCCGTTGCGCCCCAGCACGCAGGTGATCTTGCCGATCTCGGCCTTGATCGATACGCCACGCAGCGCCTGCGCGGCTCCGTAATGAAGGTTGATGTTGTCGACTGTCAGCATCGTCGTTCCTCTGAATTCTTGCTCTGCAAAGGCGCTGCCGCCCCCTGGCACCCCGCCTTCTCCCGGGGTGGGGAGAAAGGCGGGGTTTCCGGAGCGTGAACAGGTTAGCGCCCCAGATAGTTCTCGATCACCTTCGGATCGTTCGAGACGAAATCGATCGAACCTTCCGCCAGCACCGAACCTTCCGCGAGGCAGGTGACCTTCACCCCGAGATCGCGGATGAAGCCCATGTCGTGCTCGACCACCACGACCGAGCGGGTCCTGGCGATCTGTTTCAGAAGAAGTGCGGTCTCGGCGGTCTCGGCATCCGTCATGCCGGCGACCGGCTCATCGACCAGCAACAGCTTAGGTTCCTGCGCAAGCAGCATGCCGATCTCAAGCCACTGTTTCTGGCCGTGGGAGAGATTGGCGGCGAGATCGTCCTTGCGCGCCGTCAGCCGGACGATCTCCAGGATCTCTTCGATACGCGCCTTGTCGTCCGCCGTCAGCCGGTAGAACAGGGTGGCGAATACGCCCCGGTCGCGGTTGAGCGCCAGCTCCAGATTGTCCCAGACGGTGTGGCTTTCGAACACGGTCGGCTTCTGGAACTTGCGCCCGATGCCAAGTTGGGCAATGTCGGCCTCGTCCTTCTTGGTCAGGTCGATTTCGCCGTTGAAGAACACCTCGCCCTCGTCGGGCCGAGTCTTGCCGGTGATGATATCCATCATCGTCGTCTTGCCGGCACCGTTCGGGCCGATGATCGCCCTCAGTTCACCCGGCTCGATAACCAGCGAAAGCGAGTTCAGCGCCTTGAACCCGTCGAAGGAAACGGACACGCCATTGAGATAAAGAAGGCTCGTCGGTTTTTTCTCGTCCATCGTCCTTACTCCGCTGCCTGGCCGACGGTGGCCGCAACGCCACCCTCTTCCGCCCTGGTTGCCGTCTTGATGTCGCGCCGCGCCATGGTCTTCTGCTGGATCGTCCCGACGATGCCCTTGGGCAGGAACAGCGTTACGCCGATAAAGAGACCGCCGAGCGCGAAGAGCCAGAGCTCGGGGAACGCGCCGGTGAAATAGCTCTTGCCGGCATTGACCATCAGCGCGCCGATGATCGGGCCGATCAGCGTTCCGCGACCACCGACCGCCGTCCACACCACTACTTCGATGGAGTTGGCGGGCGCGAATTCGCCGGGGTTGATGATGCCGACCTGCGGCACGAACAGCGCGCCGGCGATACCCGCCATCATCGCCGAGACGACGAAGGTGAAGAGCTTGATGTTCTCGACCCGGTAGCCGAGGAAGCGTGTGCGGCTTTCCGCGTCCCGCACGCCGACCAGCACCTTGCCGAACTTGGAGCGTACGATTCCGGAAGAGATCAGCAGGCAAAGCGCCAACATCAGCGCAGAACTTGCAAACAGCACGGCACGGGTACCATCAGCCTGAACGTTGAAGCCGACGATTTCCTTGAAGTCGGTCAGCCCGTTATTGCCGCCGAAACCCATGTCGTTGCGGAAGAAGGCAAGCAACAGGGCGTAGGTCATCGCCTGGGTGATGATCGAGAGATAGACGCCGTTCACACGGCTGCGGAAGGCGAACCAGCCGAACACGAAGGCGAGCAGGCCCGGCACGAACAGCACCATCACCATGGCAAAGGGAAACATGTCGAAGCCGTGCCAGAACCACGGCAGTTCCTTCCAGTTCAGGAACACCATGAAGTCAGGCAGAACAGGATTTCCGTAGACGCCGCGCGAACCGATCTGGCGCATCAAGTACATGCCCATGGCATAGCCGCCGAGCGCGAAGAAGGCGCCGTGGCCGAGCGAGAGAATGCCGCAATAGCCCCAGACCAGATCCAGCGCCAGCGCCAGCAGCGCGTAGCAGAGATACTTGCCCATCAGCGAGACGGCATAGGTCGGGATGTGCAGGAAGCTGTCCGGCGGAACCAGAAGGTTGAGCGCCGGGACAAGCACCGCGACGGCCATCAGGATCGAGATAGCGATGACGATCCTGCCTTCGAGAGCGCGGAAGATAAAGCCGGTCATCATGCTTCGATAGCCCTTCCCTTGAGCGCGAAGAGGCCGCGCGGTCTTTTCTGGATGAACAGGATGATCAGGACGAGAACGAGGATCTTGCCGAGCACGGCGCCGACCGACGGTTCCAGCAGCTTGTTCAGGATGCCGAGCGACAAGGCGCCGACGAGCGTGCCCCAGAGATTGCCGACGCCGCCGAAGACCACGACCATGAAGCTGTCGATGATGTAGGACTGACCGAGGTTCGGGGAAACGTTGTCGATCTGGCTGAGTGCGACGCCGGCGATGCCAGCGATGCCGGAACCGAGTGCGAAAGTGAAAGCATCGACCCAGGGGGTGCGGATCCCCATAGAGGAGGCCATGCGACGGTTCTGCGTCACCGCCCGCATCTGCAGGCCGAAGGCCGAACGCTTCATCAGCACCAACAGACCGAGGAAGATCGTCAGCGAGAAAACGGTGATCCACAACCGGTTCCAGGTGACGGTGAGGTCGCCGAGCGCAAACGAGCCGGACATCCAAGACGGGCTGCCGACCTCCTGGTTGGTGGGGCCGAAGATCGAGCGGATCGCCTGCTGCAGGATCAGCGAAATGCCCCAGGTGGCAAGCAGGGTTTCAAGCGGACGGCCGTAGAGAAAGCGGATGACGCCCCGCTCGATCACGAGGCCGACGGCCCCCGTCACGATGAAGGCAACCGGCAGCGCAATTGCCAGCGACCAGTCGAACAGGCCCGGGTAATTGTTGCGGATCACTTCCTGCACCACGAAGGTGGAGTAAGCGCCGAGCATGACCATCTCGCCATGCGCCATGTTGATGATACCCATCACGCCGAAAGTGATGGCGAGGCCGATGGCGGCAAGCAGCAGGACGGAACCGAGCGAGACGCCGTAAATGACATTCTGCACGCCGTCCCACAGCGCCAGCTTGTCCTCGATGGTGCGGATCGCGGTATCGATGTCAGCCTTCAGCGCGTCGTCGGCATTGGCCGAGGCAGCCATCAGGATGCCGATCGCATCGCGACCGCCGATCCCTTCGATCACGGCAATCGCCGCCTGCTTGTCTGCGAGCGGACGGTCGGACCCCATGATCGAGACGGCACGGGCCTGTTCGAGGAGCGAACGCACCTCGCCGTCCTTTTCCTCGGCAAGCGCGCTCTCCAGAAGCTCGAGATTGTCGGCACTGGGGGATTTAAGAACGGAAGCCGCCGCCTGCAGCCTGACGGCGCGGTCGGGGCTCATCAGCGTCAACCCGCCCTGCGCAGAACGGATCGCGCGGCGGAGATTGTTGTTGACCTTGATCTTGGTGAGAGCACCTTTGCTCTCCTCGCCGACGACTTCGCCGGACAGCGGATCGATGAGCGAGAGCTTGGAGCCTGCGGCTTTCGTGATGAACACGTTGCCGTCCGACTTTCTCGCATAGAGATCCCCCTCGCCCAGTGCCTCTAGCGCCGGCACGACCTTGGGGTTGCCGGTCTTGCCGAGGTCGCCGATGATCTTCTCGGCCTCGGGAAACGAGGCATTGCCGAGCGCGTTGATGAGCGTCGCAGCATCATCCGCAGCATGGGCAGGCAAGGTGCCGAAGGCCAGGACCAGCCAGAGAAACAGTAGTTTGAGTAAATTGGATAATGTCATCATATCGCCCCTCATCCGCCGCCTGGCCGTCCTGCGATCGCGTCCGCAATTCCGGCATCTCGTGACCATTTCACACATCCAGCGGGAGGTGAGGCGGTTTGAACACCCCTTCTAACCTGCTGGTCAGCTCCCCACGGAAGGGGAGAAGAACCGCGGCGCCGCCTCCTGCCGGTTCAAGCATGGACGGGTATCGAAAAAGCCCCTCCCCTGACGGGGAGGGGTTGGGGAGAGATACGCCTCCCCTAGTGCTTCACGCGGATCAGCTGCCCTTGCCGCCGCACTTGCCGGTGGCAACGTTGAAGTTGCCGCACGACATCGGCTTGCGCCAATCGGAGATCAGGTCCTTCGAATCCGGCAGATAGTCGGACCACTCGTCGCCAACCACCTGCGGGGTCTGCTGAACGATGTCGAACTGGCCATCGGCCTGGATTTCGCCGATCAGCACCGGCTTGGTGATGTGGTGGTTCGGCATGACGGTGGAATAACCACCCGAGAGGTTCGGAACGGAAACGCCGATGATCGAGTCGAGAACGGCGTCGGTGTCGGTCGTGCCGGCAGCCTCGACAGCCTTGACCCAGGCGTTGAAGCCGATATAGGCGGCTTCCATCGGGTCATTGGTCACGCGCTTGTCGTTCTTGGTGAAGGCATGCCATTCCTTGATGAACTCGGCATTGACCTCGGAGTCGACGGACTGGAAGTAGTTCCAGGCGGCAAGGTGGCCGACCAGCGGAGCGGTGTCGAGACCGGCAAGCTCTTCTTCACCGACAGAGAAGGCGACGACAGGAATGTCTTCGGCCTTGATGCCCTGGTTGGCGAGTTCCTTGTAGAACGGAACGTTGGCGTCGCCGTTGATGGTGGAAACGACGGCGGTCTTCTTGCCGGCCGAACCGAACTTCTTGATGTCGGACACGATCGTCTGCCAGTCGGAATGACCGAACGGCGTGTAGTTGATCATGATGTCCTCTTCCTTGACGCCCTTCGACATCAGGTAGGCCTTCAGGATCTTGTTGGTGGTCTGCGGATAGACATAGTCCGTGCCGGCCAGAACCCAGCGCTCGACGCCTTCGGTGCTGGCGAGGTAGTCGACGGCCGGAATAGCCTGCTGGTTCGGAGCGGCACCGGTGTAGAAGATATTGCGGGAGGATTCTTCACCTTCGTACTGGACGGGGTAGAAGAGGATCGAGTTCAGCTCTTCGAAGACCGGAAGAACGGACTTGCGGGAAGAAGACGTCCAGCAACCGAATACGGCCGCGACCTTGTCCTGGGAGATCAGCTGGCGGGCCTTCTCAGCGAAAAGCGGCCAGTCGGAGGCCGGATCTACGACCACGGCTTCGAGCTTCTTGCCGAGAACGCCACCCTTCTTGTTCTGCTCTTCGACGAGCATCAGCATGGCGTCTTTGAGCGTCGTCTCGGAAATCGCCATCGTGCCGGACAGCGAATGCAGAACGCCGATCTTGATCGTGTCGTCGGCGGCAAGCGCGCCATGGAAAGCCGTCGTGGCCAGCATGGCGCCGAGCAACGCGCCGGTGAATTTTGCCTTGAGTTTCATGGATTGAACCCCTCTCCTTGTTCCGCAACGAAAGGTTAAAAAGCTTTAACCGTTGCTGAGAGGGACTATCCGACGCTGCAGCGCAAAACCGTATACGTCGTTTGACGTACCAAGGGGGGAAGATAACGGGTGCCGTTGCGCAAGGTGCCGAAACGACAACGCCAGCCTCCCTTCGGGAAAGCCGGCGTCATTGGGATATCTGTCGAAACAGATTGCGTTTTTCAGGCAAGCCAACCGATGAGGATCGGCCAGACTTCGACCGCACCATGGTAGATCATGTTGACCGTCACATAGGCGATGACGCCGAGGCCGACATAGGCAATCCAGCGGTGACGGTGCAGTAGGCGTGCGACGAGGCTCGCGGCAAGCCCCATCAGTCCGATCGACAGGATGAGGCCGATGATGAGGACGCTCGTGTGTTCCTTGGCGGCGCCGGCAACGGCCAAAACGTTGTCGAGCGACATGGAAACGTCAGCAACCACGATCTCGGTGGCAGCCATCAGGAACGTCTTCTGCTTGACACTGAATTCGGTGTCGTCGGTCTCACCCTGCTTGTGCGGCTCATGCGCGGCCGCGCGCAGTTCGCTCCACATCTTCCAGCAGACCCATGACAGCATCAGGCCGCCAAGCAGTTGCAGGCCGACAATGCCGAGGAGAAAGGCCGTCAGGGTCGCGAAGCTGACACGCAGCACGGTTGCCGCGCCAATGCCGACAAGGATGGCCTTCTGACGCTGGTGATCGGGAAGACCGGCAGCAGCAAGGCCGATGACGATGGCATTGTCGCCTGCAAGAACGAGATCGACAGCAATAACCTGAAGAAGTGCCGCAAAGCCTGCGGCAGTGAAAATTTCCATCATGATTTTGGAACCGTGGATTTCAGAGACTGATTGTGTGTCCCGCTATAGACCCCAAGCGCAGCATGACAAGGCAAATGACCGGAAAATATGGGGTTTGTCGCAATATTTTTTGCGTTTTCTAAAAAGCGCTGCCTTTGCGAGATCGTTGCCCTCCAGGTTGAGCCGCGGGATCGCCGACCCAAACCGGATGGCAAGAAGGGGCGCGAGCGCCCCTTCGAATGACTGCGTCGCTTCCGCGACGCTCAGTTCGGACGGTTCCGCAGCGCCTCGGCTTCGGCGTAGAACTTCTTTTCCCATTCCTTGTGGTTGTCGAGACCTTCGCGGATGAAGGGCGTGAAGATCGCCATGTTCATCAACAGCCAGTTGACCAGCCGCGCCGGGAACTTCAGCGGCTTGACGAAATCGACGAACAGAACGACGCGCGTCTTGTCCGTGTGGTTCCACGCCTCGTGCTCATAGGCGTCGTCGAAAATAAGGACCTTGCCCTCCTCCCAGTGGCAGACCTGATCCTTGACTCGGATAGCGAGGTTGTCACCGGTATTTTCGGGAACGATCATGCCGAGATGCAGGCGAAGCACACCGTTATAAGGACCGCGATGCGGCGGCAGGTGCTTGCCCGGCTCGAAGATCGAGAACATCACCGTCGTCAGGCCGGGGATCTTCTGCATGGCCTTCCATGTTTCCGGGCACGACCGGATATTCTGTTCCGACTTCACCCCGAAGCCGAGCAGGAAGAAGGTCTTCCAGCCATTGTCGGTCGAGATCGTCTTCACATCGGTGGAAATGTCCTGGAACGTCGGCAACTCGTTCTTGCGCAGGAGAATGCGGTCTAGTTCGGCGCGGATCGCCGGCGCCGCCTTCTCGATTTCTGCAGCCCAGGGGAAGGTCGCATTGTCGTAGACCGGCGGATTGCCGAGCTTGGCGTATTTGAGGTTCAGGCCCTCCGCCCATGCGACGATGCCCATGAAGGCACGCGTAATGGCGCTCGGCCGGTCCATCGGTGCTATGCCATCGGTTGCAAAGGTCTGCTGCGGCTCGGGGGTATTAGAATCGGCGGAAAAGGGTGCAGCCACATCAGGCTCCGTGACGTTCAGGATTGAAACTTGAAAACATGTTCTTCGGGTTTACAGACGGCAACCGGCGCAATGCAAGCCCTCCTCCCCACGCTTGCCTCGGCCAGAACCGCAATCTCGACCATCTTTGTCGGAATAGCGGATAAATTGTGACACTTTCCGTCATGAAACCGTTCAGCCGCCTGTTTCCACGCCTTTCACGCATTGTTGCAGGCAGCACCCTTCCTTCCCCGCCCCTTGCAATTCCAGTCATTCCCGGAAAGACTGCCTAATCCGCAATCACCTTCAATCGGACACTAGTTTTTAGGCATGGCCGCACGCCAACGCATCATCCCCGTCCGCCGCGAATATAATCGCTGGGTGGCCAATCAGACGCTGGAAGACTATGCGCTGCGCTTCACGGCCAAGAGTGCCCGCAAGTTTTCCTCCAGCCGGATTTCGCAGACAGCCATCGGCGCCATCTCCTTTCTCGCTCTCGAAGCGATCGGCGGCACCATCACGCTGTCCTACGGCACCACCAATGCGGTCTTCGCCATTCTTGCGGCCGCTATCGCCATGCTGGTCGTGGGGCTACCCATCAGCCGCTACGCCATCCGCCACGGGGTCGATATCGACCTGCTGACCCGCGGCGCCGGCTTCGGCTATATCGGCTCCACCATCACCTCGCTGATCTATGCGAGCTTCACCTTCATGCTGTTTGCGATCGAGGCATCGATCATGACCGGCGCGCTGGAGCTTGCCTTCGGCATACCGCTGTGGATCGGCTACATCGTCTCGGCCATGGTGGTCATACCCCTCGTCACCTACGGCGTGCAGCTCATCTCCCGCTTCCAGCTGCTGACCCAGCCCTTCTGGATCGTCCTCAATATCCTGCCCTTTATCTTCATCGCCTTTGCCGACTGGGAGAAATTCGATCTCTGGCGCGCATTCGCCGGTATCGGCCATTCCAATGCTCAGACCGGCGGCATAGCCCCCTTCGATCTCCTGGAGTTCGGTGCGGCCTCCGCCGTCATTCTGGCGCTGATGCCGCAGATCGGCGAGCAGGTGGACTTCCTGCGCTTCCTGCCGCCCGAAGGCGGGCGAAAGCTCCGCCATCGCTTCGCCGTCTTCCTTGCTGGTTCGGGCTGGGTGGTGCTCGGCGTTCCGAAACTGCTCGCAGGCTCCTTCCTTGCGGTGCTGACGCTTTCGACCGGCGTTCCCGCCCGCGAAGCGGCCGACCCGGCGCATATGTATCTCGCCGCCTTCGGCTACATGATCCCGAACGAGACGGCGGCCATGCTGCTGATGGCCTGCTTCGTCATGGTCTCGCAGCTCAAGATCAACGTCATGAACGCCTATGCCGGCTCGCTGGCGTGGTCGAACTTCTTCTCGCGACTGACCCACAGCCATCCCGGCCGCGTCGTCTGGCTGGTCTTCAACGTGGCGATCGCGCTGCTTCTGATGGAACTCGGCATCTACCGGCTGCTGGAGGAGACGCTCGGCATCTTCTCCATTATTGCCATGGCGTGGCTCTGCACGATTTCCGCCGATCTCTTCGTCAACAAGCCTCTGGGTCTCGCGCCTCCCGGCATCGAATTCAAGCGCGCCCACCTCTACGACATCAATCCCGTCGGCTGCGGTACATTGCTTCTTTCCTCCGGCGTGGCGCTCGCCGCCCATTTCGGCCTGTTCGGTCCGCTGATGGCATCGCTTGCCACCTACATCACGCTTCTTTCCTTCGTGATCTCGCCGCTGATCGCATGGGGCACGCGTGGCAAATTCTATCTCGCCCGCAAGCCCCGCCAGAGCTGGAAGACGCTCGGCTCGATCACCTGCTCGATCTGCGAACACCCCTTCGAGCCAGAGGACATGGCATGGTGCCCCGCCTATGCGGCGCCGATCTGCTCGCTCTGCTGTTCGCTCGACAGCCGCTGCCACGACATGTGCAAGCCGCAGGCGAAGCTCAACGCCCAGACGGCGGCTGTGGCCGCGCGTCTGCTGCCGCAGGACATGATCGCCTGGCTATCCACCCGCCTTGGCAGATACGCGATCACCTCCGTCATCGCCATTTCAGTGATCGGCGCGATCCTCGCGCTCATCGCCCATCAGGTCGCCTCCCGCTCGCCCGACACTGCGGAAGTCGTCAACCGCACGGTTCTGATCGTCTTCTTCGTGTTCTCCATGATCTCCGGCATCGCAAGCTGGTTCTACGTGCTCGCCCATGACAGCCGCGTCGTCGCAGAGGAGGAATCCTCCCGCCAGAACACGCTGCTGCTGAAGGAAATCGCCGCCCACCGCAAGACCGATGCGGCGCTGCAGACCGCCAAGGAGACGGCCGAAGCCGCCAACCGGGCAAAGAGCCGTTACGTCGTCGGCCTTTCCCACGAACTGCGCACGCCGCTCAACGCCGTCATGGGCTATGCCCAGATCCTCGAACACGACGAGACGATCCCCGCACCGCGGCAATCGGCGATCAAGGTCATCAGGCGGTCCGCCGACCACCTGTCCGGCCTGATCGACGGACTGCTGGACATCTCCAAGATCGAGGCCGGCCGCCTGCAGGTGTTTTCCAACGAGCTGAACATCCAGGATTTTCTCGACCAACTCATCGACATGTTCGCACCGCAGGCCGCCGTCAAGGACCTTATCTTCGAGCATGATCGCTCGCGCGCACTGCCGCAATATGTCCGCACCGACGAGAAGCGGCTTCGCCAGATCCTCGTCAACCTGCTCTCCAACGCGATCAAGTTCACCGAAGAAGGAACTGTGCGTTTCGATGTCGGTTATCGCAGCCAGGTTGCGACCTTCACGATCTCGGATACCGGGCGCGGCATTTCCGAGCGCGATCTCAACCGCATCTACGAGCCCTTCCAGCGTGGCGAGGCCGAAATCGTCAAACCGCAACCCGGTCTCGGACTGGGGCTGACCATCACCAAGCTGCTCACCAACACGCTCGGCGGCGAAATCGCTGTGACGAGCGAGCCCGGCAAGGGCTCGTCCTTCAAGGTGCGGCTGATGCTGTCGGCAATCGAGCGCCCGAGCACGGCCCCCGCCCCGGAAAGGAAGATCGTTTCCTACACCGGCCCGCGCCGCACCATCGTCGTGGTCGATGACAACGAGGACCACCGCGACCTGATGCGCGAGGTCCTTGCCCCCCTCGGTTTCGTTGTCCTGACCGCGAGCAGCGGCCCCGACTGCCTGACGCTGATCGAGGGCGTGAAGCCCGATCTCTTCCTCGTCGACATCTCCATGCCCGGCATGAACGGCTGGCAGCTTGTGGAGAAATTGCGAGAAACAAGTCAGACGGCCCCGATCCTCATGCTCTCGGCCAATATCGGCGACGCCCCGGCTCCGGGTGGTGACGGCCATAACGATGCCATCGCCAAGCCGGTCGACGTCAAGCGCCTGCGCGACAAGCTGGCACTCTATCTCGGGCTCGACTGGATCTATGCCGACGAGATGCCTCCCGTGCCCGCCACGCCCGCCCCGACAAAACCCCGCTCGCCGGGACCGGCCCATCTGGAAGAGTTGCTGCGACTCGGGGAAATCGGCTATGTGCGCGGCATCGAGGCGAAACTGGCGGATCTCGCCAGACTGGATGGCAACGCGGCCTTCGTCGAGACATCGAAGAGCTTCGTACAGGGTTTCGACATGACAGGCTACATCGCCTTCCTGAAGACGTTCCAGCCGGGCAAGGAGGAGACCCGTGGTTGATGCCGGCCGGCCCCGCGACATCGTTTTGTTGGTCGATGACAGCCCGGAAGCGCTCGGTTTCCTGACCGATGCGCTGGAACAGGCGGGCTTTTCCGTGCTGATCGCCACGTCTGGACAGGTCGCGCTGTCCATCGTCGCCCGCATCAGCCCCGACATCATCCTGCTCGATGCCGTCATGCCCGGCATGGACGGTTTCGAGACCTGCCGCAGATTGAAGGAGGACGCTGCCGTCGCCCAGGTGCCGGTGATCTTCATGACCGGCCTGTCGGAGACGGAGCATATCGTCCACGCGCTGGAATCGGGCGGCGTCGATTATCTCACCAAGCCGATCAATATCGACGAACTGCGCGCCCGCATCCGGGTGCACCTCACCAACGCCCGCTCGGCCCAGAGCGCGCGCGTGGCGCTCGACGCCGCCGGCCGGCACCTGCTTGCGGTGAAAGGCGACGGCAGCATCCACTGGTCGACCCCGCAGGCGACACGGCTTGCCGAAACCGCCACCAGTCGCTCCGATGGTCTTGATCTCGTGGCGCGCGCAATCGCGGAGTGGATGACGAAGCGTGAGAGTGTCGGCGCGCAGGCCGAAAGCAGCTTCAGCTTCACCCACGGCGGCGGCGCGGCCCTGCAACTCGGCTATCTCGGCGCCATCGGCTCCGATGAATACCTGTTCCGCCTGACCGTCTCCAATCGCACCAGCGACGACGAGACGCTACGCCGCCACTTCACCCTCACCCAGCGGGAATCCGAGGTGCTGCTCTGGATTGCCAAAGGCAAATCCAACCGCGACATCGGCGACATCCTCGGCCTTTCGGCCCGCACAGTGAACAAGCACCTTGAGCAGATATACGTAAAACTCGGCGTCGAAAACCGGGCCTCCGCCGCGGTCAAGGCGGCGAATGTCCTGCATGTGGATTGAGAACAGGCCTATCGGCTTTGCCCCTCACCCCACCCCTCTCCCTGCAAGCGGGGCGAGGGAGTGCCAACGGTGCGCCCTTCACCTTCTCCCCGCCCGCGGGGAGAAGGTCCCGGCAGGGGATGAGGGGCTTTTGTCTTGATATCATGTCCGCCGTTCGATGGCGGATCTCACTCTCAAAGCGCCCGCGCCTTTTCACGCAGAACGAACTTCTGGATCTTGCCGGTCGATGTCTTCGGCAGAGGCCCGAACACCACCGTCTTCGGCGCCTTGTAATGCGCCATGTTGGCGCGGCAGAAATCGATCAGTTCCTTTTCCGTCACCGTCGCTCCCGGCTTCAGACCAATGAAGGCGCAAGGGGTTTCGCCCCACTTCTCGTCGGGACGGGCGACGATGGCCGCCTCCATGACCGCAGGATGCCGGTAGAGAACGCCCTCGACCTCGATCGAGGAGATATTCTCACCACCGGAAATGATGATGTCCTTGGAACGGTCCTTGATCTCGATATAGCCATCCGCATGGCAGACCGCGAGGTCGCCGGAATGGAACCAACCGCCGGCGAAGGCCTTGTCCGTGGAGGACGGGTTCTTGAGATAGCCGCGCATCACATTGTTGCCGCGGAAGAAAATCTCGCCCATGGTCTCGCCGTCGCTCGGAACGGGCTCCAGCGTCTCCGGATCGGCGACCATCAGGCCGTCCAGCACCGAGTAACGCACCCCCTGACGAGCCTTCAGCCGTGCCTTTTCGGAGATATCGTGATCGTTCCACTCGTCATGCCATGCGCAGACGACGGCCGGACCATAAGTCTCGGTCAGACCATAGGTATGGGTGACGTCGAAGCCCAGTTCTTCCATCGCCTCGATCACCGCCGCCGGAGGTGCAGCACCGGCTGTCATGACGGAAACCTTGTGGTCGATCCCCGCTTTCAGCTCATCCGGCGCATGGGCGAGCAGGTTGAGCACGATGGGGGCGCCGCAGAAATGCGTGACCTTTTCCGAACGGATGAGATCGTAGATCGGCTCGACGCGCACGGACCGCAGGCAGATGGATGTGCCGGCGGCGGCGGCAATCGTCCAGGGGAAGCACCAGCCGTTGCAGTGGAACATTGGCAACGTCCAGAGATAGACCGGATGATTGGCCATGCCCCAGGTCAGGATATTACCGACGGCGTTCAGATAGGCGCCGCGATGATGATAGACGACGCCCTTCGGATCGCCCGTCGTGCCGGAGGTATAGTTGAGGCTGATCGCGTCCCACTCGTCGACGGGCCGCTCCCATTTGAAGTTGGGATTACCCTCATCGAGGAGATCGTCATAAGTCACCTCGCCAAGGCGATGCCCACCGGAAAAACTCGGGTCGATGATGTCGACGATCTCGATCGGCCGTCCCGCGATATGAACGGCGCGCTCGGCGACATCCGCGAACTCGGGATCGACGATCAGCAGGCGCGCCTCGCCGTGGTTCAGAATGAACGCGATCGCCTCGGCATCCAGCCGCGTATTGATGGCGTTGAGAACCGCGCCGGTCATCGGCACGGCGAAATGGCATTCGAATATCTCGGGGATGTTGGCGGCGATCACGGCCACCGTGTCGCCCCGGCCGATGCCTCGATTGGCCAGTGAGCTGGCGATGCGCCGAACGCGGTCATAGGTCTGCAGCCAGTTGCGGCGCACATCGCCATAAACCACGGCGGTTCGTCCGGGATAAACCTGGGCGGAGCGCTCGATGAAACTCAGCGGAGTCATCTGGGAAAAGTTCGCGGCGTTCTTGTCCAGCTCGCGATCGTAGATTCCCTCCCCGTGCGGAATCGTCATTCCATGCATAGTGTGAGCCTCCCAACTCTCATAGACGGGAGGAGTATTACCCATTTGATCGCGGACGCAATATAGTCCGTTGGGCTAAGAACCATTTCCGGTTGAAACCGGGCTGCACGGCAATGCGCGTGGTCACAAAAGCAGAAGCCCGGCACGAGGCCGGGCTTCCGTAGCCAGATCGCAAGAGCGTATCACATACCCTGCTGGATGTAGGTGTACTTGCCGTCGGCGCCCTTCTTCCATTCGTACATGACGTAGCCCGGAAGCTTCGGGTCGCCCTTTTCGTCGAAGGAGATTTCGCCGAGAGCAGTCGGGAACTTGCCCTTCTTCATAGCTTCGGCAACGGCTTCGGATTCGAGCGAACCGGCAGCCTTGGCGGCTTCGGCAATGACCTGAACGGCGGAATAGGAGTAGAGGGTGTAAGCCTCCGGGTTGAAGCCGGCAGCCTTGAACTTCTCTACGAGTTCCTTGTTTTCCGGACGCAGCGTCGGATCCGGGCCGAAGGTGTTCAGCGTACCGGCAACGGCGTCACCAGCGATCGATGCCAGTTCGTTCGAAACGATACCGTCACCCGAAACGAGCGTAGCCTTGAGGCCCTGGTCGGCAGCCTGACGGATGATCAGACCGGCTTCGGTGTGGAGACCACCCCAGTAGATGATGGAAACGCCGGCTTCCTTCATCTTGGCGATGAGAGCGGAGAAGTCCTTGTCACCGGTGTTGACGCCTTCGTACATGACTTCCGTCACGCCGGCTGCGTTCATGGCCTTCTTGGTTTCGTCAGCAAGGCCCTGACCGTAGGGGGTCTTGTCGTGAACGACGGCGATCTTGGCGTCCTTGAAGTGGTCGGCAAGGTAAGCGCCAGCGATAGAGCCCTGCTGGTCGTCACGACCGCAGGTACGGAAGGTGTTCCACAGGCCGCGCTCGGTGAAGACCGGGTTGGTAGCAGCCGGGGTGATTTCGAGAATGCCGTTTTCGGCATAGACTTCGGAAGCCGGGATGGAAACGCCGGAGTTGAAGTGACCGACAACGAACTTGACGCCGTCAGCAACGAACTTGTTGGCAACCGAGATGCCCTGCTTCGGGTCCGACACATCGTCGCCGAGAACGATCTTGATCTGTTCGCCGTTGATGCCACCAGCCGCGTTGATGTCGGCAGCAGCCTGCTCGGCACCCTTCTGCAGCTGCGCACCGAAGGCAGCGTTCGGGCCGGTCAGCGGACCGCCGACGCCGATCAGCACGTCAGCCCAGGCGTTGCCGCCGAAGGCCACGAGAGCCGTCAGCGCAACGGCTGAAAGGAGAGACTTCTTCATTTTGTTACTCCCAATTTTTAAAGCGGGTTTGGTTTCAGAAACCCGGCGCAATACCCACCATGACTGCGTCGGAAAAGCTGTTCCACTCTTATGAAAGCTCACGTTATTTTCGCCAATGTGAGGCGAGAAAAACGCGGCTGTCAATCTTTCTTCTTCCATGAAAACGGAGAGGTCCGTTCATAGAGCCAATAGTAGTTGTCGACCATCTGCGTCGTACGGCGGCTCTGGAAGCCGGCAATGGAAAACACAAGAAGAACAACAACATCGATCACATAGAGAGCCGGGCTGACCATAGGCCCCTGAAAAAGGGCATAGTGCAGGAAGCGCATGGCGAAACCCAGCAGCAAAGTATAGACGACGACCGTCGGGTAACCGTGCCATCCCTCGGCCACCGCCTTGCCGGTCCGCCACGCGGTCCAGAAACCGAGCAGCAGTACGAGGAAGCGCAGAACGTAGCGGACGCCGGTATCGTTTTCGAAAAACAAGCCTTGCATATCTATTCTCCCTGCCCGCTCAATGGTGGCCGCCTTCGAGATAGGCCGCGCGGACAGAAGGATCCGCAAGCAGCTCCTTGCCCGTGCCACTCATCGTGACCTTGCCGTTGACCATGACATAGGCACGATCGGAGAGTTTCAGCGCAGCGAATGCGTTCTGCTCGACGAGGAAGACCGTAAGGCCCTCTTCCTGGTTCAGCTTCTTGATCGCCTCGAAGATGCCCTTGACGATCAGCGGTGCGAGACCGAGCGACGGCTCGTCCAGCAGAAGCAGCTTCGGACGCGCCATCAGCGCACGGCCGATGGAAAGCATCTGCTGCTCGCCGCCGGAGAGCGTGCCGCCGCGCTGGCTCTGACGTTCCTTGAGACGCGGGAACATGGTGAAGACCTTCTCCACGTCCTCATGGAAATACTTCAGGTTATCGAGACCTGCACCCATCTGGAGGTTTTCCAGAACTGTCATGCGCGGGAAGATACGACGCCCTTCCGGCGACTGGGCGATACGCCGGCGGGCGATCATGTGCGTCGGCATCTTGGTGATATCGGTGCCGTCGAAGATGATCGAGCCGGTGCGGGCCTGCGGGCTGCCGCAGATCGTCATCATCAGCGTCGACTTGCCGGCGCCGTTGGCGCCGATCAGGCTGACGATTTCACCCGGGCGCACTTCGACATCCACCCCGGCCAGTGCCCGGATATTGCCGTAGTAGGTTTCGACACCCTGTACTTTCAGAAGCGGTTCACCGGTCATCAATCTTCACTCCCGGCAACGGCTTCGACCTCGGAAATTGCGTCGGTCAACTCTTCATCCTCGACACCCAGATAGGCGGCGATCACCTTCGGGTCGTTCTTTACTTCGTTCGGCGTGCCGTCCGAGATCTTCTGGCCGTATTCGAGCACCACGACATGGTCGGAGATTTCCATAACCACAGACATGTCGTGCTCGATCAGCAACAGCGAGGTTCCCTCGTTACGAATGGAACGCAGGAGCGTGTTGAGCGCCAGAGACTCCTTCGGGTTCAGACCGGCCGCCGGTTCGTCGAGGCAGAGCAGTTCCGGACCCGTGCACATGGCGCGCGCGATCTCCAGACGACGCTGCGCACCGTAGGGCAGATCGCCGGCCGGATCGTCGGCGCGATCGGTCAGATCCGCCTTCTCCAGCCAGTACTTGGCCTTCTCAATCGCCTCGGCCGCTGCGCGCTTGTAGGTCGGCAGCCCGAGAAGGCCGAGCACGGTGAAGCCCGAAGCCTTCATCAACACGTTGTGCTGGGCCACCAGCAGATTTTCCAGAACAGTCAGGCCCGAGAACAGACGGATGTTCTGGAAGGTACGCGCCACCTTCGCCTTCTTGGGGATCTCGAAGTCCGGCAAGCGCTCCAAAAGGAATTGCCTGCCGGAATTCTGGGTCATCGTGATCATGCCCATGGTCGGCTTGTAGAAGCCGGTGATGCAGTTGAACACCGTCGTTTTGCCCGCCCCGTTCGGACCGATCAGGGCGGTAATATCGCCGCGCTTGGCCTCGAAGGAGAAGTCGTTGATTGCCATCAGGCCGCCGAACTTCATCGAGAGATGTTCGACTTTGAGGATCGTGTCGTTCGTCATCGTAGTGGTTCCGGAAGTCATCAGCCGTGACCTTCCTTGGTGAAGCTTCCCGAGACTGCCTTGCTCTCCTTGAGGAAGGCTGTCGGTTGACGCGAGCCGACGAAGCCACGCGGCTTGAACAGCATCACGACGATCATGGCCAGACCGAACAACAGCATGCGGTAGAGTTCCGGCGTGAAGTCAGGCCCGAAGACGACCTTCAGGAATTCCATTTCACGCAGCAACTCGGTGCCGCCGACCATTACTATGGCCGCAATGGCGATACCCGTCAGCGAACCCATGCCGCCTAGAACGACGATGGCGAGAATGACGGCCGATTCCAGGAAGACGAAGCTTTCCGGCGAAACAAAGCCCTGGCGCGCCGCGAAGAAGGAGCCGGCGAAGCCGCCGAACATCGCTCCGGTCGCAAAGGCCGTAAGCTTGGTCGCCACGGTGTTGATGCCGAGCGAGCGGCAGGCGATCTCGTCTTCGCGCAGCGCTTCCCATGCACGGCCGATCGGCATCCGGCGAAGACGGATCGTCACATAGGCCGTCAGCAGGCAAAGCGCGAGAATGATGTAGAAGAGGAAGATCTTGTAGTAGACCGAAGACATCGGCAGACCGAAGGTCTTGGCAAACCCGGTTGCCGACGCATCGAACTTGATGCCGAACAGCGTTGCCTTCGGAATGCCGGAGATGCCGAACGTGCCCTTGGTCACATCCGTCCAGTTGATGAGGACGAGACGGATGATCTCACCGAAGGCCAGCGTCACGATGGCAAGGTAATCACCGCGAAGACGCAAGACCGGGAAACCGAGGATGATGCCCCAGAAGGCTGCGAGAATGCCGGACAGCGGCAGCAGGACCCAGAAGGACAGGCCGAACTGCTGCGACAACAGCGCGTAAGAATAGGCACCGACCGCGTAGAAGGCGACATAGCCGAGGTCGAGCAGACCGGCGAGACCCACCACGATGTTCAGGCCCCACGCCAGCATGACATAAATCAGGATCTGAATGCCGAAGTTGTCGACATATTTCAGCGAGCCTTGCAGACCGGTCAGCGCGACGATGACAGGCGGGTAGAGAAGCAGCGCCAGAAGCGCGATCTTCAGGAAATGCTGGTGGAAGAAGGAAGGCTTGGCTTCGATCTCGTGTACCGGCACCTGTGCACGGAGTTCCTTGCGGGCACGGGCCCACGGATGGAAAAAGCCGACTATGAGGAAGCGGCCGATCGCGGCAATCGCCACGAAGATCGCCAGAAGGCCCCATCGCGGATACCAGATCAGGGCATTATTGATGTCCTGATCGGTCTTGATGCCGACATAGAGAATGAACAGGCCAAGGGCGAGAACACCGGCAAAAATGCCTTCCTTGATCGCGCGCGCAAGGGTTCCGGATTGAGGTGCACCGGTCACGTTTGCAGAATTTGTCATGAGGTCAGACCTTCTCGACTTCCGGTCGGCCCAGGATACCCGTGGGCTTGAAGATCAGCACGAATGCCAGGATGCCGAAGGTTGCGACATCCTTGTAGGCGATGCTGAAGTACGCGGACCAGAGCGACTCGATGAGACCGATCAGGAGACCGCCGAGAACAGCACCCGGCAACGAGCCGATACCGCCAAGAACAGCCGCGGTGAACGCCTTGACGCCCGGAACGAAGCCGTCGTTGAACGATGCCACGCCATAATACATCAGATACATCGTGCCGGCGACCGCAGCGAGCGCCGCACCCATAACGAAGGTTACGGAGATCGTCCGGTCGACATCGACGCCGAGAAGTGCCGCCATCTTGCGGTCCTGTTCGGTGGCGCGCTGCGCACGACCGAGAGGCGTCTTGTTGACGATGTACCAGAAGGCGAAGAGCAGCACCGAAGTGATGGCGACGATGATGAACTGCTTCAGCGAAATGGTGATCGCGCCGAAATGATAGACATCGTTGACCAGCGTCGGGATCGGCTTGTTGCGCGGACCCTGCGTGACCTGGATGAAGTTCGAAAGAGCGATAGACATGCCGATTGCGGTGATCAGCGGCGCCAGCCGGAACGAACCGCGCAGCGGCCGGTAGGCCACGCGCTCGATGGTCCAGTTCCACAGGCCCGTCATCAGCATCGCGATGACCAGCATGATCAGCAGCGCAAGCGCAACCGGAATGCCAGCAAAGAACGATGTCAGGATGAGGAAGACGATAAGAGCGGCAAAGCCGCCAAGCATGAAAATGTCACCATGGGCAAAGTTGATCATGCCGATGATGCCGTAAACCATCGTATAGCCGATTGCGACAAGGCCATAGATGGATCCAAGAGTCAGCCCGTTAATGAGCTGCTGGATGAAGTACTCCATTACCAATCCCCCGGGCACGGTACCGATGTTCCCGTGCCTCTTGTATGTTGCCCTTTTGGGTTCTTAACATGAAGAAATTCCATAGCGTTTTGTCCGCAAATGTGAAGCCTAAAACCCGGCTAACGCGCATTTTATTGTCATTTGCTCACAATTTGGCGCAAACGAAATCAATTCTATCAAAAAAGCGGCATCAAATGCCTTTGAAATAGACAGGGGCCGCATCGCTGCGGCCCCCTTTCCTATTCCTTTGGGGATATGGACATCAGGCGTCAGGAACGCATACGCGAACCATTTGCGTCAAAGAGGGGCTGCGGCTGCAATCTGGCCGGCAATTCCTCGCCGAGAATCTCGATCGACCAGCCGTCGATCTCGTCCGCGACCTCCTTCGGAACATAACCGATTGCCACCGAAACGCCGCTCGGATGCGCAAAACCGCCTGATGTCACCCAGCCCTTCACCTCGCCATTGAGGAAGATCGGCTCGTCGCCGATAACGTCGGCGTCCCTGGCCGAAACCACGAAGGTCCTGAGTCGCAGACTTCCGCCTTCGGCCTTTTCCTTCAAGGCTGCTTCCTTGCCGATGAAATCGGCTTCCTTGCCAAGTGCCACGAAGCGCGACAGACCGGCCTCCAGAGGCCCGTAGAGCGGCCTGTATTCGCGCGACCAGCTGCCGAAGGACTTCTCCAGCCGGAGCGAGTTGAGCGCGCGTGCACCGAAGAGGCTAATGCCGAATTCTGCGCCGGCGTCCATGATCGCGTCGAAGAGATAGCGCTGGTATTCCGGACGCATCCACAACTCGTAACCGAGGTCGCCGGTATAGCTGACACGCCCCACGATGGCCGGCGCCATGCCGATATCCATCTCACGGATGTCCATGAACGGAAACTCGCTGTCCGACATATCGAGATGGGTCAGCTTCGCCAACACGTCGCGCGCCTTGGGACCGGCGATCGAAAGGCCGACAAGCCCGAGACCGAGCGGGCTGACCTCGACGGAACCATCATCCGGCAGATGCTGTTCGAACCAGCGCATGTGATATTCTTCGGCGATGCCCGAGCCGATGACGAGGAATTCCTCTTCGTCGAGATTGGCGACGGTGAAATCGCCGATCAGCTTGCCGGCCTCGTTCAGCATCGGCGTCAGCGCCATGCGGCCTGTCGGCGGAATGCGTCCGGCAAGTAGGGTGTCGAGCCATTCGCGCGCGCCATCGCCCGAAACGGAATATTTGGCGTAACCCGACGTCTCCATCAGACCGACGCCTGCGCGCACGGCCTTCGCCTCAGCACCGACCGAATCGAAATCGGTCGAACGACGCCATGAGAACTTGTCCTCGACACCCTCCGGCGCAAACCACAGCGGCGTTTCCAGACCGTAGGACGCGCCGAAGACGGCACCGGCAGCCTTCAGCTTGTCATAGATCGGCGTGGTCAGCAGCGGACGCGCCGCCGGCAGCTCCTCGTTCGGGAAGCGGATGGAGAAGCGGCGGGTATAGTTCTCGCGAACCTTGGCGTTGGTGTAGGCAAGCGTTGCGTAGTCGCCGTAGCGGGAGACGTCCATCGCGAAGACGTCGAAGCCCGGATCGCCGTTGATCATCCAGTTGGCGAGCGCAAGCCCCACGCCGCCGCCCTGGCTGAAGCCGGCCATGACGGCGCAGGCAGACCAGTAGTTGGTCATGCCGCGAACCGGACCGACGAGCGGATTGCCGTCCGGGGAGAAGGTGAAGGGGCCGTTGATGATCTTCTTGATGCCCGCCTTGTTGAAGGCCGGGAAGTGACGGAAGCCGACCTCGAGTTCGGGCGCGATGCGTTCCAGATCCTCGGCCAGCAATTCATGGCCGAAATCCCAGGGGGTAGAGAGCGGCGACCATGGACGGCAGGCCTTTTCATAGGTGCCCATCAGCATGCCGTTGCGCTCCTGACGGAGATAGATCTCGCCGTCGAAGTCCACGCAGTGCTGGATCTCCTTGCCGCTCCTTTGGTTGTATTCAATGACCTCGGGCATGTCCTCAGTGATGAGATACATGTGCTCCATGGCCAGCACCGGCAGTTCCAGACCGACCATGCGGCCAACCTCGCGCGCCCACAGGCCGCCAGCATTGACGATGTGCTCGGCACGGATTTCGCCCTTGTCAGTCAGCACCCGCCAGGTGCCGTCTTCCAGCTGGACGAGGTCCTCGACCCGGGTGTGCAGGTAGATTTCCGCACCGTTCTTCTTCGCCGATTTCGCATAGGCGTGCGTGACGCCGTAAGGGTCGACATGACCCTCGTTCGGGTCATAGACAGCACCGACGAAATGGCTCGGATCGAGCAGCGGCATCATGTCCGCCGCCTCTTTCGCCGTCAAAAGCTCGGCATCCATGCCGGCATACTTGCCCTTGGCGAGAACGGACTTCAGCCATTCGAACCGCTGCTGGGTTGCGGCCAGCATGAGGCCCGAAGTCAGGTGCAGCCCGACATCCTGACCGGAATACTCCTCGATCTCCTTGTAGAGCTCGACCGTGTACTTCTGAAGCTTGGCGACGTTCGGGTCACCATTGATGGTGTGAATGCCACCGGCGGCATGCCATGTGGAGCCGGAGGTCAGCTCCGAGCGTTCGAGCAGGACGACATCCGTCCAGCCGAATTTTGTCAGGTGATAGAGCACCGAACACCCGACGACACCACCGCCGATGACGACGACCCTGGCATGGCTCTTCATGTAAAATCTCCGGTTTTGCGAAGGCCGCGAAGGGCCTGAAATTCCGCGTTGAAAGTCAAAAATCCGGAGCCAGCCTAGTAACTATTTTTTTCGTCCAACAGTCCGTACTGCGAAGCGAAATGTCGCTTCGGACATAATTTTTATCCCGTCCGCGCCACTCGGGTATGGCTCGCTCAAGGCAGGCTACGGAAGTTCCACAACGCCCTTGAGCATGGCCGCTGCGATCTCGACGCGGATAGCCAGCTCGCGCCGAAGGCTATCCTGATCCATATCCAGCATCAGCGCACTGATCTGGGCGGCGCCGAGCGTCGCCCCTATGAACATGTCCGCAATGCGCCTCGCCTCCTGCGGGCTTCGTCCGGCAAAAAGCCCGCCCTGCCCCAGTTCGTGCGTCACGAAGGAAAGCGTCTTCTCCATGCATTCCTTGTGGAAACGCTGCGCGAGATCCGGAGACTTGCGCGCCTCGGCGATGACAAGACGCGTCAACGAAAGCTGCCTCGGAGAAAGGATGAAGGCGGATAGCTCCAGCAACAGCTGGCGAAAATGCTCCTCCACCGCCATCCCCTCGCGCGACCGGCTGGTCCAGTCATCGATCAGGGTATCGTGACTGTCGATCAGGGCGTTGAACAGCGACGCCTTGTCGGGAAAGAACTTGTAGACCGTCTTTTTCGCCATTCCGCATTCGCGCGCCACCTCCTCCATCGTCGCGGCACCATAACCGACCGCATCAAAGACACGCTCCGCCGCCTGAAGGATCAGGCCCCTGCGCTCCTCGTCCGGCAGAAGCGGCGGACGCCCGACGGCAGATGTGTTCACGAAAGCCTCCCTGACGAAATTCAATTGACAAAAGGAAACGAATGCGTTTCCTCTCGCAATAAGGAAACGATATCGTTTCCAAATATTGATTGCAACAATTCCATCTTTCACGGAACCCGTTCATGAACAAGAAGACCCTGTCCATCGCCGTGGCGCTCGGGGCGCTGTGCGCTCTCGGGCCGTTCGCGACCGACATGCACGTCGCAGCGATGCCGCGCATGGCAGGCGACCTCGCCACGACCGACGCCACCATCCAGCTCAACATGATGACCTACTTCGTCGGCTTCACCCTCGGCCAACTGTTCTACGGCCCGGCCTCCGACCGCACCGGCCGCAAACCGATGATCTATCTGGCGCTTGCGATCTTCATCGCCGGCTCCACTGGCTGCGTCGTTGCCTCAGACGCCACCCAGTTCCTCGCCTTCCGCTTCCTGCAAGGGATCGGCGGCTCCATCGGAATGGTGATCGCCACCGCGTCGATCCGGGATCTTTACACCGGCCATGAAGCCGCAAAGCTGATGTCGCTGGTCATGCTGGTTCTCGGCGTAGCACCTGTTATCGCGCCGCTTGCCGGCAGCCTGATTCTCGAGACGGGACACTGGCGGACGATCTTTACCGTGCTGATCCTGCTCGGCCTGCTCGTGGCCTTCGTCGTGCTGTCGCTGCTGCCGGAAACGCGGATGCCGGAACTGCGCGCCCACAGCCGGCCGGCGGCGGCACTGCACTGGTATGGACGCCTGCTGTTCACTCGCAGTTTCATCCCCTATGCCAGCGCGCTTGCCTTCGCGCAGGGCGGTTTCTTCGCCTATATCGCGGGTTCGTCCTTCGTGCTGATCAATGTCTACGGCATGTCGCCGGTGGAATACGCGCTGGTCTTCAGCCTCAACTCGATCGGCATCGGCATCGGCACGCAGATCGGCCCGAGGCTCGCACGCCGCATCGGCATTCGCGGCGTGGTGAAGGCGTCATCGGCAATCTATGCACTCGCCGCCATCCTGATGCTGGCTCTGGAGCTTTCCGGAAACGGCAATCTCCTCTCCATCTGCATCCTGCTCTTTGTCATGGTCATGGCGCTTGGCGGCATCATGCCCTCCTGCAACATCATGGCGATGGAGAGTCACGGCGCGATTGCGGGGACGGCAGCGGCACTGATGGGCGCGCTCGGTTTCGGCGCCGGCGCATTGGGCAGCTTTGCCATCGGCATCTTCGCCGACGATTCTGCCCTGCCCCTTCTCGCCGTCATTGCCGCCTTCGCAGTCGCGACGACGCTTACCGCCCACCTGGCGTTCGGGCCGTCACGGGTTGCGCACGAAGCGGCGATCTGATCAGCCGGCGGAAAGCCCTGAAGACATGGCGAACTCGCGGCCCATTTCCATGAGTTCGTCAAACACATAGCCCGCATAGGAGCGCATGACGGCAACCTCGAATTCATCGTCTCCCGTGCGGGCGACGTTTGCTGTCACATGGCAGCACAGCATATTGGCGGCCTGCCCGATCACGAAGACATCGGGATGCAGGTCGACGGCAACGCATTTGGCGAGGATCTGGCGAACCTTGGGTCCTGCGATGCGCATGACGACGCGACCGTCGCTCTGCTCGACGAAGGAAGCTCGCTCGGGACCCAGCGCGGCAAGATCGCGGGCAAGCGCCTCGGCCCCGATGATTTCCGAAACCACGAGCCACTCGCCGGGAGAAACGAAACGGGCGGAAATCTCCTCCATCGCTTCGAGCGCGCCGGCGATTTCTGTTTCATGCCCCGCGCGCGCCATGACGGAAAACACCGTCGGTCGCGTCAGAACCGTGAGATGATGCGGATTGGCATCCCCTTCGAAGCCCGCGATATGGTCTTCGAGCGCATGCCGGTAGGCGAATGTCGTTGGCATGGTGGCAATCCTCAAAGGTGGAGCTTCTTGTTGTCAGGGTCGACGAAGACCGGGCTGCAGACTTCCGCCAGCACTTCCGTGCCACGCAGGCCATCCCAGACGACGATCTTCTCGCCGATACGCTCGCGGCCGGATTTCAGCATGGCGAGCGCGATGTAGTGGCCGAGCGACGGCGAGAAGCAGACGGACGAGACATGGCCCTGATCGTTGAGCATGGAAGGTTTCGCGCCTTCCTTCAGGAGATGCGCGCCCGCCTTGATTTCCTTGTCCGTCTCCACCGGCTTCAGGCCGACAAGTTGCGGCCGGTCCGCGGCAGTCAGGCCGAAACGGCTCGACATTCGCTTGCCGATGAAATCCTGCTTCTGGGTCGAGAACATGCGGCCAAGGCCGACATCGTCAGGCGTCGTGCGGCCATCCAGTTCGTTGTGGGTAACGTGCCCCTTTTCGATACGCAGCACGTTGAGCGCCTCGACGCCATAGGCGCAGATGCCATGCTGCTTGCCCGCCTCCATGATCGCATCCGCGACCGCCTCGCCGAAACCGGCGGGCACGGCGATCTCATAGGCCAGTTCGCCGGAGAAGGAGATGCGGAAGAGCCGCGCCTTCAGTCCTCCCCTGAGCAAGACCTCGCGGGCGGAGAGGAACGGAAACGCCTCGTTCGAGAGATCCTCGTCCACGAGCTGATCGAGGATCAGCCGCGCCTTCGGTCCTGCGAGCGACATCTGCGCCCACTGGTCGGAGGACGAGACGAAGCGCACGTCGAGATTGGGCCAGAAGGTCTGGGCGGCGAATTCCATGTGCGTCATCACCTCTCCGGCATAAGCCGTCGTGGTGGTGACGAAGAAATGGTCCTCCGAAAGCCGGCTGGTCGTCCCATCGTCATAGACCATGCCGTCTTCCCTCAGCATCAGGCCGTAACGGGCCTTGCCGACGGGAAGCTTGAGGAAGGCGTTGGAATAGAGCCGGTTCAGGAATTCGGCCGCGTCCTTGCCGAACACCTCGATCTTGCCGAGCGTCGACACATCGCAGAGGCCGGCATTCGAGCGGACGTTCATGACCTCTCGATCGACGCTTTCGCGCCACGACTTCTCGCCATCCTTCGGAAACCAGGAGGAACGATACCACAGCCCCGTCTCGACGAAGACCGCGCCGTTCTTCTTGGCCCAGCCATGCAGCGGCGACTGGCGCACGGGGCGGGAATGCTCCGCCCGGCTCGCACCCGCCATCGCGCCGAAAGATACCGGCGTATAGAAGGGCCGGAACGTCGTCGTGCCGATTTCGGCCGGGGAGACACCGCGCATACCGGCGATGATGCCGGCCGCATTGACGTTACCGAGCTTGCCCTGGTCGGTCGCCATGCCGCCGGTGGTATAGCGCTTGGTGTGCTCGACATGGCCCATCGCCTCGCGCTGGGCAAGGCTCAGGTCCTTGATGTGCACGTCGTTCTGGAAATCGATGAAGGCCTTCTGCTTGGCGCCGGCGACATACCAGAGCGGCGCGAAGGAAGCGTCGTACTCACCCTCGACCTCGGGCAGTTCGACCGAACCGACCAGTCGCCCCTGCGCGCCGATGACGGCATGAGCCTTGTCGGCACCGTCCTTCAGGCATTCAGACAGGGAAGCGACACCTGCGGCCGAGCCTGCGATTGCAAGGCCACCCCCCCCATCCGGTGCAAGGAAGGCCTGATGCGCATCAGACCACACAGGCTTCGACCCGCGCTGGCAGGCGAGATGGATGACCGGGCTGAAGCCCCCGGACATCGCCAGCGCGTCGCAGGCGATCTCTTCCTGATGCCCGGAACGCTCGACGATCAGGCCGGAAATGCGTCGCCCGCCCTTGGTCGCGACAACCGCGCCGCCGCGAATGACGCGAACACCCGAGGGCGCCTCGTCCGAAGACGCAGCACGTCCGTCGATCACGACCGAAACGCCGATCCCGGCAGCAAGCAGATCCTGCGCCGTGCGATAACCGGCTCCGCCATTGGTGAACACGGCCACTTCATGGCCGGGTGCCACACCGTAGCGATTGAGATAGGTACGGACCGCACCCGACGTCATCACACCCGGCTTGTCGTTGCCGCCGAACACCAGCGGACGCTCTTCCGCGCCCGTCGCAAGGATGGCGTTGCGGGCGATGATGCGCCAGAGCCGCTCGACCGGCAGTTCCGGCAGCGGCTGCGCCACATGTTTCTGCACCTTCTCGACGGCGCCGAAGACATTGTCGTCATACCAGCCGAACACGGTGGTACGCGGCATCAGCGTGACGTTCGGCAGGCTTCTCAGCTCGTCGACGACGCGCTGTGCATAATCGACCGCCGAAACGCCGCCGACCGAAAGCTTTTCGGAAAGGAGCGAACCACCCAGTCGAAAACCTTCATCGGCGAGGATGACGCGCAGGCCCGCGCGGCCGGCGGCAAGCGCCGCTGTCAGGCCCGTGGGACCGGAACCGATGACCAGCAGGTCGCAATGCGCCCACGACTTCTCATAACGGTCCGGATCCACCTCCATCGCCGCCTTGCCGAGACCGGCGGCCTTGCGGATCAGCGGTTCATAGGCCTTTTCCCAGAAGCTCTTCGGCCACATGAAGGTCTTGTAGTAGAAGCCCGCGCCCAGGAAGGGCGAAAGCAGGCTGTTGAGCGAACCGATATCGTAATTCAACGAGGGCCAACGGTTCTGGCTCACGGCTTCCAGCCCGTGATAGAGTTCCGCGACCGTCGCCCGGGTATTCGGCTCGGTGCGCCCGCCGGTACCGACAGTCACCAGCGCATTCGGTTCCGCCGAACCGGCGGTTACGATGCCGCGCGGGCGGTGATACTTGAAGCTGCGGCCGACCAGTAGCTGGTCATTGGCGATCAGCGCCGAGGCGAGCGTATCGCCTTCGAAGCCCTTGAATTCACGACCATCGAAACGGAAGGAAATGGCGCGGCTGCGGTTGATGATACCGCCGCTCGACAGACGATAACCGGTCATCGGCCAGCCTCCTTCGCCTTTTCGGCAGCATCGGTGACGGAATAAACCTCATGGCTCATGGCATTATCGCGCTCGACCACCAGCCAGCGGCGGCAGCCGGAAGCGTGATGCCAGTATTCCTGGATACGTCCCTTGGGATTGTTGCGCACGAAGACATAGGAATACCATTCGTCATCGGAAGCGGAGGGGGCCGGACGCGCCACCGAGGCATCGCCAAGAATGGAGAACTCTTCCTTCGGACGGACCCCGCAATGCGGGCATTTGATAAGGCTGGCCATGATCTTGTCTCAGTGGAGATTGGGTTGCGGGCCCTTGCCGCCCTCGTCGAGGGCAAAGCCGCGACGGAAACGGTCAAGACGCAGCAGCCGAGCGACGGGATGCGGCTCGTTCTTCGCGATCAGATGCGCGTAGCAGAAACCCGATGCCGGCGTGGCTTTGAAGCCGCCATAGCACCAGCCGCAGTTGAGGTAGAGATTGTCGATCGGCGTGCGGTCGATGATCGGCGAACCGTCCATGCTCATGTCCATCACGCCGCCCCAGGTGCGCAGCACCCGGACACGCGACAGGCCGGGAATGAGGGACACACCCTCCTCCATGGTATGCTCGACCGTCGCCAGATTGCCGCGCTGGGCATAGGAGGAGTAGTAGTCGATATCCGCCCCGAACACGAGCCCGCCCTTGTCGGACTGGGATATATAGAAGTGTCCGGCGCCATAGGTGATGACGTTGTCGATCACCGGCTTGATGCCTTCCGACACGAAGGCCTGCAACACATGCGTCTCGATGGGCAGATCGAGACCCGCCATGCGGCCGACGGTCGTGGTGTTGCCGGCCGCGGCCAGCGCCAGCTTGTTGCAGCCGATGAAGCCTTTGGTCGTCTCGACGCCCAGAACCTTGCCGTTTTCGTCACGACGGATGCCGGTGACCTCGCAATGCTGGATGAGATCCACACCGCGGCTGTCCGCGCCCCGCCCGTAACCCCAGGCGACGGCATCGTGACGGGCCGTGCCCGCCCGCCGCTGGAGGAGACCGCCAAGGATGGGGAAGCGGGCGTGATCGAAGTTGAGATAGGGCATCATTCTGCGCACCTGCTCCCGGTCGAGCAGTTCCGCATCGACACCATGGATGCGCATGGCATTGCCGCGCCGCGCATAGGCGTCGCGCTGCCCGTCAGAATGGAAGAGGTTGACGATGCCGCGCTGGCTCACCATGGCATTATAGTTGAAGTCCTGCTCCAGCCCTTCCCAGAGCTGCATCGACAGCTCGTAGAAAGGCTCGTTGCCCTCGAGCATGTAGTTGGAGCGGATGATCGTCGTGTTGCGGCCGATATTGCCCGAGCCGAGATATCCCTTTTCAAGAACGGCGACATTGGTGATACCGTGTTCCTTGGCGAGATAATAGGCCGTCGCAAGGCCATGACCGCCCCCGCCGACGATGATAACGTCGTAATGCGGCTTGGGCGTGGGTTCACGCCACATAGGCGCCCAGTTCCGATTCCCGGAAAGAGCCTGTTTAAAAATCGAGAAAGCGGAATAACGCATCGGGCATCCTGTCGATATTTCGATGCACATTCGCATACGCCCACCAAAGAGCAAGCCAGAATAGGACGAGAAATAACAAGATTGGGACCTGACATATCTTCTTTCCGGCCCGACCTCCTCCCGCGCGAAACGTCGGGTTCACCTTTCAGCGGAAAAGCATGAAGAACCATTGGCATGAGCGCGCGCCTGCCGCATAAGCAACGCGACACCAAGCAAATACGGAGCCGTTAGAGAGAGGCATGCTGGCAATCTTCGAGAAGGCGGCACTGGCTGCAGGTCGCGCGATCATGGAAATCTGTCGCGCCGGGCCTGATGTCCGCCTGAAGGCGGATCACTCGCCGGTGACCGAAGCCGACGAGTACGCCGAACGGATCATTCTCGCCCATGTCTCCGAAAACCTTGGAACGATCCCGGTCGTCGCCGAGGAATCCGCCGCGGCCGGCAGGATACCGGAAACCGCCGGCAGTTTCCTGCTCGTCGACCCGCTGGACGGCACAAGGGAATTCGTCGGCGGGCATTGCGATTTCACCGTCAACATCGCCCTGATCGAGGCCGGCCGGCCAGTCGTAGGCTTCGTCTACGCTCCGGCACTCGGCGTGGCTTATGCTGGATCATCGGAAGGCGCATTCAAGCTGACGGTCGATGAAGAGTTCCGGGTAAACGAACGGAAACCGATCGCCTCCCGCACCACTCCGGCAAGCCCAAAAGCGCTGATCAGCCGCTCCCACAACAGCCCGGCGACGATGGAATACCTTGATGCGAACGATATCACCGACCGCGGCGTGGTCGGCTCTTCGCTCAAGTTCTGCCTGCTGGCCGAAGGCAGCGCCGATCTTTACCCCCGCTTCGGCTGCACCATGGAATGGGATACGGCGGCTGGCGATGCCGTGCTGCGAGCGGCCGGAGGCATCACGCTGACGCTCGACGGACTGCCCCTGACATACGGCAAGCGGGGCCGGAAGGACCTTCGCGATTTCGCCAACCCCGACTTCATCGCCTGGGGAAAACGACCGTAAACGTCGGAAGAAAACCCGAGAAAGGCAAGCCTTTTCAAGGCATCGACACCGATTGCTCCCCCCTCGACCGCGCCTGTCTCAGGATAACTCCATGAACCTCGCATCGGCCCCTCTCACAGACAGGGAACCGGCGCGCAGCAAAGCGGAGCCCCGAACGCATGCCCGATATCACCAGCAATCTCGCCCTTCCCTATATTCTGCCGGCGCAGGCGCAGAAGCACGTCACCCACAACGAAGCGCTGCAGAGACTGGACGCCATCGTCCAGTTGACGATTGCCGGCAGCCTGCATGAACCACCGGCAGAGGCCGAAGAAGGCGATTGCTACTGGGTTCTTTCTCCGGCTTCCGGCGCTTTCTCCGGGAAAAGCGAGCGGCTCGCCTTCCGGCAGGATGATGCGTGGATTTTCATAACCCCGAAAACCGGCTGGCGCGCCTTCGATCTGACCGAAAACAGCATCAAGGTCTTCGCAGCGACCGCCTGGCACGACATTTCAATGCCCTCGGAGACGGAAGTTTCCACTCTTGGCATTTCGACCTCCGCCGATACGACCAACCGCCTCTCGCTTTCCTCGCCCGCAAGCCTCTTCAATCATGCCGGCGGCGATCATCGCATGAAGATCAACAAGGCTGCGACCGGCGACACCGCATCGCTCCTTTTCCAATCCGGCTGGCAGGGCAAGGCGGAGATGGGACTTGCCGGCGATGACGGCTTCTCGATCAAGGTGAGCGACGATGGCGCGGACTGGAAAACGGCGCTCGCCGTTTCGCCGGACGGGATCGTCCGGATGAGCCACCGCCCCCTCGCCCGCGCGGCGAGAACGCCTGCCACGCTCACGATTGCCGACGGCACGGTGACGGGTTTTCACGACCTGCATGCTTCGGCCGGCGGCTTTCTCCTCGGAGCGCCCCTCGCGTCGGGTCACGGCAGCGGTCTGGTCGTGCCAATAACAGGCCTTTATCTTTTTGCACTCGGCGTGACCGTATTGTCAGCCACCAGCCACACCGTAAGCCTTCGCCAGAACGACACCACCACGCTTGCCGTCACCACGGGACCGGCAGGCAGCCGATCGGCCGTGGCGATTGCCAGCCTGTCCGCCGGAGACATTCTGACCCTCCGTCACACGGGGTCCGCAGAGCTCCAATTCGGCCTCACCGCCACCGAAATCTCCATCGCCATGCTGTGATCGGAATTTTTTTCAACAGGCCTCGGGCCGCGATTCTCGCGGCCCTGCGACTCGCCGGCGATGCAGCTGAAGCTCCTGATATTTCAGGCGATCCACATTTTCGCTTCACAATGGTGTTCCGTTATGGAACACGCAGCCCAACGTCAGTCATGACGCTTTTGCATGGCTGCTTCATAATGAGACCAAATTTAGCCGATAACAATTTTGCCGCTGAAATCGGTAACTTATCGGCAGCTGTTGTCATTTGCGCGTTGAAGAAACGTGCTGAGGTTAACCAACAGTTAAAAACAGTAATGACAATGTCACCGAGCTGTACTATTTATGGGTCCTGACATCGAGCAACAATCGACACTAATGAGCTGGGTAAAGATTTTGAGTTTCCCGCAAGCCCAAAACGATCACGCACCCCGCCATTTTCAGATGGCGAACCCTGCTATACTTCTCGATGACTATTATCGGGAAGCAAGCTTCTTGCCCTCAAAACGCGCAGGGCATGCACATTATTTCATCAAAAGACTGACCGACATCGTCCTTTCCGGAACGGCTCTGCTCGTGCTGCTGCCTTTCCTGCTGACGGTGGCGGCATTGATCCGGCTGGATAGCCCCGGCCCGGTCCTGTTCACCCAGCAGCGCTGGGGCAAGGGCTGCCGGAAGATCAGGGTTTACAAGTTCCGCTCCATGCGGACGGATCTTTGTGATGTAACAGGCGTCAACCAGACGGTTGCCGGCGATCCCCGTATCACCAAGATCGGCGCCATTATCCGTCGTACCAATATCGACGAACTGCCGCAGCTGATGAACGTGCTGAAGGGCGACATGTCGCTCGTCGGCCCCCGTTGCCATGCCATCGGCATGCTGGCGGCCGGCATGCCGTATGAAGAGTTGGTGCCGGAATATCATCGTCGCCACGTCATGCGTCCCGGCATGACCGGGCTGGCCCAGATGCGCGGACTTCGCGGCCCGACTGACAGGCCCGGCAAGGCCCGCGCCCGTATCGCCTGCGATCTTCACTATGTGGAGAACTTCAATTACTGGCTCGACCTGCGCATCATCGTCGGCACCGTCGTATCCGAACTCAAGGGCGGCAAGGGCTTCTGAGGCCAGTAGGGAAATAGGAAATAGCGGCCCGTCATTTGCGAAAGCGATGGCGGGCCTTTCTTGTTTCGGGCGTCAGAGGAGCCGGAAGCGGCAGGCGCGGGCGACAGCCTGCATGCGGTTTACCGAATCAAGCTTGCGCATGGCGCTCTTCAGGTAGCTCACGACAGTGTGGCTCGAAATATTGAGAATGATGGCGATCTCGTCGCTGCTCTTGCCCGCAGCCGACCAGCGCAGGCACTCAAGCTCGCGCGCCGACAGCTTCTCCCGTGGCCCGTCCTGGGGAACGAGGCGACCGAAACACGTGTCGATCAGTTCGATGCAATCATAATGGATCGACGCCATCTCCGCCCTCTCGGGCGCCTGCCGCTGGCCGGAAAAGGCAATGAGATAGTGAGCGAGCGCCCGATCGTGGAGGCTGAAAGCAAGGGTCGAGTTTAGGCCATAGGCGCGAAACGAAGCGCCAGCGGCGCCGTTGGAGGCATCCTGAACGGCCGGAAAGGGACAATCAGCCGAAAAGACCGGAATGATCGTCGCCTTGAGGCGGGAAAGCAGCACACTCGAGGCAAACGTATCGCTCGCGCCATAGGAGGCGACGAGGTCCGCCGGCCAGTTGGTCAGCATCAGGTTCGCGGCAAAGCCCGGCTTGTCGGCCTTGGGAAAGCTCGTCACCAGAAAAAACGGCAGATCGTTCTTGCGTCCGAGCGCGGCGAACTCCTGACCAAGCGCGCAAAGGCCGCTTTCGTCGGCGGGCGCAGTCTTGACCGCACCATCTTCACCGTCCCGACAGACGGCTTCGTTCACCCTGAACATCACGCTCCTTTCGAGCGAATTGCAATTCGCTCGTCCGCTAAAGAATTTCGATCAAACGAGTTTCACCAGCCAAGCAGGAAACGGGCCATATCCCGTTCAACTGGACCCCATCGAGATCACCGGTCAGGTCGTCTCCGTTGGCGACCAACAAAAAATGAACGCGCCGAAACGCCAGTTCCGATGCGGCTTCTACAATAAATTTCGAGCGAATAAATTCCTGAATCGGCATAACTCCTATGCAGATGCCGCAACTTTACGCAACGTCAACCTGCGGGGGAAGGATAACCGCCCCACCACCCCGGTGGCAACCTGTGAAAATTATTATCAAATGCTTACAATGGGCTTAGGCAAATTTTAAAGGTGGAGGGCTAGGATGCGCTCGTGTGGTCTTGAGTTTGTATAGAGAGTCCAATGACCGAAATGATCCGCCCCCGAGTGAAATATGTCATCGGTCCCGATGGCAGCCCGCTGACCATTGCCGATCTTCCGCCGGCCAATACGCGCCGCTGGGTGATTCGCAGGAAAGCCGAGGTTGTCGCTGCGGTGCGCGGCGGCCTGTTGAGCCTTGAGGAAGCCTGCGAGCGATATACCCTGACCGTCGAGGAATTTCTTTCCTGGCAGTCGTCCATCAACGACCATGGTCTTCCGGGCCTGCGCACCACCCGTATCCAGCAGTATCGCCACTGATACCGAGGGCGGGAGACGGCAGGAGACGCCGTTTTCCCGGATCATCGCAAAATCTCCAAGCGGGCCGCGCCATCGGTCCGCTTAACGTCTTGTCAGGCATCCTGCTGCCGTTTCAGCAGCGCATGCAGGAACCCCGCCAGGATCGCCGAGCCGGCATAGAACCACAGGCCGGGCTGGGTGAACGCTTCCGCCAAACCGCTGGTCTTTGCCGCAACGATCACGAGCGCGACCAGCAGCACATCCATCATCGACCACCTGGAGAGGATCGGCACCAGCCGCCGCAACAGATCCCACTCGCCCGGAGTTGATACCGGCGCCAAAACTTCCGCCGTCAGTCCCAACAGCTTTATGGCCGGACAGACGATGGAAAGCAGCGCCACCAGAATCGCAAGCACCCCGTCCCCGCTCTGCCAAAGTGAAGCGACGATGGCGAGAAGCGATGGCGTCTCGCTGAAGAAATAAAGCGTCTCGAAACGCACCAGAGGCAGGGTCAATCCCAGCGTCAGGAAAACCGGCGCAGCCATCAGAGCGATCGATTTCAACCACAACATCGGTGCGCTCCCTCCCCGGCAACGGCCGGGATGCGTTGAAACGGTGTAGAGTTTGGCTATCATTGGCGAACCGTCCCGCGCAAGGGACAGCAATCGTGGAAGGAGCCCCGAGATGAACATCGTCCATGAAGAGGAAAAGTCCGGCGGCCGCTACGTTGCACGGGTAGATGGCGTGGAGGAACCCGCGCTGATGACCTATTCGCGAGCAAGCCCGAAGCTGATCATCGTCGACCACACAGAGGTGCCTGACAGCATGCGCGGCCAGGGCGTCGGACAGGCATTGGCGAAACATGCGGTCGAAGAAGCGCGCAACGGCGGCTGGCAGATCATTCCGCTCTGCCCGTTCTTTCGCGCCCAATCGCTGCGCCATCCTGAATGGAGCGATGTGGTGAAGGCTCAAGGGTGAGCCGTTTCGGCACGAGAAACGCTACCGGAGAATGAAAACGGCCGGACACGGTCGCGGAAACCCGCGCCACTCCGACCGCTTTATGGTTCGATGTAAGCGTCCGCCTCTGACTAGGCGCGCGCCCGCATCTGGCCGTCCCGCTCTTCCAGCGCAGCAGCCTTTGCATATTCGGCCTCGGCTTCTTCCAGCGCGAGTTCGGCAGCATCCTGCTGAACCCTGAGTTCACGAATGGAAACCTGGAGGTTGTCCGCCCGCTGGCGCGCCGCCTTGGCAAAAGTTGGATAAGCAAAATGATTAGGATCGCTGATCCCGGTTTTCTTTTCCTCGATGGCGATCTGGCTTTCCAGCTCCTTCGCCATGCGTTCGAATTCCGACATCATTGATTGCAACTGCTGCAACTGCCGACGTTTTTCTGTGACCTGAAATCCCTTCAGGCGCACTAGGCTCTCACGCGACTTCATACGCAATACTCCCGTGATGCGAGACCCCCCGCCACACATATTAACAAATGCCGAATCCACCTTTTCGACGAATCATTCTCGAAAAAAAACGGCGGCGTTAACAAAAAACTACCGTTGGTAACCTTTCGTTTACGGGCATCGTTAATGATAAGGACGATCATTTAAGGGTCAGTAAACGCCAGGGTCCAAAAAGGCCTGAGACAATGATGAGTCAAATGAATCGGTTACGGGTATTTCCTGATGTTCTGATTCAACAGTGGCGATGCCGGAAACTTGTGAAAAATCAGGAGACTGCAAAAAATGTTTAATGAATTCGATATTCCTTGCCAGAAGGAATCAGAATTTGTTAACCATTTGGTGGCAGCCTTCAAATCAGGCAACGACTGGATCCGTATCGCGTAGGGGGCCAACTCGACCTTTCGGCGGCGGTAAAGGGGATAATTATGCGGGTTCTACTCATTGAAGACGATAGCGCTACGGCGCAGAGCATCGAATTGATGCTCAAATCGGAAAGTTTCAACGTCTACACCACGGATCTCGGCGAAGAGGGTGTCGATCTCGGCAAGCTCTACGATTACGACATCATTCTGCTCGACCTCAACCTGCCCGACATGTCGGGTTATGAAGTGCTGCGCACGCTGCGCCTCTCCAAGGTCAAGACGCCGATCCTGATTCTCTCCGGCATGGCCGGCATCGAGGACAAGGTACGCGGTCTCGGCTTCGGCGCCGACGACTACATGACCAAGCCGTTCCACAAGGACGAGCTGGTCGCTCGCATTCACGCGATTGTCCGTCGCTCCAAGGGCCACGCCCAGTCGATCATCATCACCGGCGAACTGATCGTGAACCTCGACGCCAAGACCGTCGAAGTCGGCGGCCAGCGCGTTCACCTGACCGGCAAGGAATACCAGATGCTGGAGCTGCTTTCGCTCCGCAAGGGTACCACGCTGACCAAGGAAATGTTCCTGAACCACCTTTATGGCGGCATGGACGAGCCTGAACTCAAGATCATCGACGTGTTCATCTGCAAGCTGCGCAAGAAGCTCGCAAACGCCGCAGGCGGCGCGAACTACATCGAAACGGTCTGGGGCCGTGGCTACGTACTGCGCGAGCCCGACGGTTCGGAATACATGGAAACGGCTTAAAGCCGTTTTCCTCTCCCGCTGCCAAATCCCCCAAGGATCTCAACCTGCCCTCCCCGGGCAGGTTTTTTATTGCCGTAATAGTCCCACTCAAAGCCTGATCACCGGAAATCGCGTGCCCTTTCAGGCCAGCCGGCAGCCCGACCGCACACACAAAAACGCCCCGACGAAGCGGGGCGCAAGACGGGGAGGTTAAGCCTCTCGGAGGATCAGGCAGCGATTGCCTTGTCGGTAAAGATCGTCGTCAGGATCTTGCGGTCGAACGGCTTCAGCAAGAAGTCGTTGGCGCCGGCGCGCTTGCCGGCCATCATCGTCTTGAGATCGGCTTCGACGACGCAATAGTAAATCCGCACGCTCTTGCCCTCGGGTAGCGCGCGAATGTTGGCGATCAGGTCCAGGGCGCCGTCGAGACCGGCGTCGATAATCGCGATGTTCGGCAGTTCCGTCTCACAGCGCAGGATGGCATCGCGGGCAGACGCAGCTTCACTGACAAGGAAGCCAAGCTCCGAAAGGATCTTCTTGCCCACCTTGCGAACGACGTCGGAACCATCCACGATCATTAAGCGCTGCATCGTCAACTCCCTGTACTGGTCTAATCCACAGGCGGGATTTCGATCCATGCAACCGAGCATAGGCGCTTTCAACTAAGGAAAGGTTACCGGAAGTCGCGTCCCGCCGTCCCGACTTGAGACAGAGCGGCGGGAGATGCTGACGAAGACAACTCAGGCCGCAGGGATTTCCGCGGTAAAGGCGATGTGATCTTCCGCGACGATATGCTTCAGTTCCATGCCGCATTCCTCGGCAAGCAGCACGGCGTAGTAAGGCTGGATCGAATGGGCATCGATCGCTTCTTCCACGGCACCGTTGCAAATCTCCGCGTATTTCGGCGGCACCCGCATCATGCGTCCCTTGACCACGATCTTGAACTTGGCGTCGTATTCCGGGTTTTCCAGGAACACATCCAGCGAACCGCCACGCGGGATCGCGCCATAAGCGACGAGGAAAAGGTTGAGCAGCAGCTTCACCCGGTTCTTGCCGATGATGGCGCGTGGACCGTTCCACGACACCTCAGTCTTCTTTTCCGCGGCGGCAAAGTCCTTGGCGGCCTTTTCAGCTTCGCCCGTATCGATCGACGCACCGACCGAACCGGAAGCGCCGAACGCCAGACGGGCGAATTTCAGGCGAACCGAAGCGTTGAGGGCGCTTGCGCGAATGAGGTCCATCGCATCCGCATCGGCCCCGCCCTCGTCGAGCAGTTCCAGACCGTTGTTGATCGCTCCGACCGGCGAGATCACGTCATGGCAGACCCTGCTGCACAGCAGAGCCGCAAGATCGGGGCCGGCGAGAGTGAGGTTCGGGTTTTTCGGCATCGTCTCTCCTGAAGAACGCAATCCCGACGAAAGAGACCGGATAGGCCGAATCCCGGCGTCCGGCATGGTCGGATTCCTTTAGGCCATAATGACACCATATTTGGTAAACCGATTATTAAGACGATGCTTTCTAAATTGGCCATAAGCACTGGAGATGCCGATTGCATCGAAATTCGGACGGAGGACCCCCATGCGCCATTTGAGATTTAGCGACTTCGCAGGCCACCGACTGCTGGCAGCCGCCCTCTTGGTCATCACCGCATTGACCCTCGCCCCACGGCCGTCCTATGCCGACGGCGAATACAGCATCCAGGAAATCGTCGATGCCGGGCACGGCTTCTTCGGCGAAGCCAGTGGTGGCCTCGCCAAGGTCATCGAAAAAGCCTTCCAGCAATATGGCCTGCCGAACGGTTATATTCTCGGCCAGGAGGGCTCTGGCGCCTTCGTCGCCGGTCTCACCTACGGCGAGGGCGGCCTCTACACCAAGAACGCCGGCCAGCACGATGTCTTCTGGCAGGGGCCCTCGCTCGGCATTGACTATGGCGGCAATGGTACGCGTGTCATGATGCTGGTCTACGACCTGCCGTCGGTGGACAGCCTTTACGCCCGCTACGGCGGCGTCAGCGGCTCGGCCTATGTGGTTGCCGGCCTCGGCATGACCGCGATGAAGAGCCGCAACGTCGTGCTTGTGCCGATCAGGACCGGCATCGGAGCCCGCCTCGGCGTCAACGTCGGCTACCTCAAGCTGACCCGCCAGCCGACCTGGAATCCTTTCTGATAAAGTCAGTTCGTACGGTTCGCACAAGCTTACTGGATTTTTCTATGCATCGTGCATAGATTAAATATTTGTCGAAGCTCACTTGCTCAGCGAAGCACGGAGCGATTATCGAATTTGTTTGTTCGACGAACCTGAATTGGCGCGCCCGTGATCGAATATGGCCTGCTTTTTGGACTTGGATTTATGGCGGCCGCTCTGGTCGTGATGCTGGTTGCGCCTGCGATCCACCAGCGTATCGTTCTTTATACCGAGAACCGCCTGAAGGCGACGATGCCGCTCAGCCCCCAGGAAATCCGCGCCCAGAAGGACATGGCCCGCGCCGTCTATGCTGCGGAAAATGCCCGCACCACGCAGGAACTCACCCGCGAACGCGAAAAGTCGATCGCGCTGAAGCTTTCGAACGAGCAGCTTGGCCATGAGGCCGGTCGTCTCGTTGCGGAAAACCAGGACCTCCATGCGCAGATCAACGAAATGAGCGTGGAAGCCGCCGAATTCCGCTCCAAGCTGCGCCGCGCCGAGCTTGAAGCCGACAACCTCAAGGAAGCGCTGAAGCGTACCGAGGAAAACATCGTCGCCAAGGGACTCGAAATCGAGGCGCAGTCGAAGCGACTCCGTCTGATGGCCTCCGACATCGATAACATGAAGATCGAAGCTTCCAGCCGCGAAACCGAGATCGAGAACCTCAAGATGCGTGTCCAGACCCTGCGCGACGAAAGGGAGGAACTGCGTCGCGAAACCAAGCTTCTGACCAAGCGGGCAAAGGACGCCGAACTGCGCCTCGCCCAGGAGGAGCACAAGCTGCTGCGGCTCGACGACCGCCTTGCCCGGCAGATGTCCGAGAACGTCGATAAGGACGCCACCATCGACCGCCGCCTGAAGGAAATCGCCCGCCTCAAGCAGAACCTCAAGTCGGCAAACGGCCAGCTGCGCCAGGTTGCCAAGACGCTGCGCGGCGCCAACCTGCCCGTGCCGGATTTCAAGGAGAGCGAAGTGGTGGAAGAAGAATTGATCGAACCCGCTCCCACCCTGCTGGCAGGCCCTGCACCGGAGATCGATATCGAACAGCTCGCCGAAGAGCTTCGTCATCGCCACACGGCGCTGACGGAACGCTTGCTGAAGGCCAAGTCGCCGGCGAACGACGATGCGCTGCGCGAGGAAATCGCCGATATCGCCGCCAAGATGATCGTCGTCACGGCTCACCGCGAAGGCGATGGCTCACCGATCCCCGGCCTGCTGCGCAGTAAGTCGGTGAAGGGCGCCAATGCCCATCCGAGCCTCGCCGAACGCGCACTGGCTCTCGATCCTGCCCTTGGAGGTAAAACCTCCAGCCAGCACTCGGCAGCGGAATAGGGCCGTATCAGAGCCTACGCCCTCACCCGTCGCTCAGGAAATCCGCCCCATGGCCCGCGCCATGGAATAGAGCGCAATACCGGCCGCCGTTCCCACATTGAGACTGTCGAGATGAGGAGACTGGGCAATCCTTGCCGTCGCAAAGCGCGACAATATCTCGGCAGGCAATCCTTCACCCTCGGTTCCGACGACAAGCGCCATCCGATCGGTCGCGGGAATGGAACTGAGTTCGGTTGCTCCGGCAGGTGAAAGGGCCCAGATCGAGAAACCCGCATCAGCAAGCGACGACAGCATGGCCTCGGCGGAACCGCCGCGCGCATAAGGCGTAGCCAGCACCGAACCGACCGATACCCTGAGCGCCTTGCGATAAAGCGGGTCGCAACTGGTCTCGTCGAGCAACACCGCATCGGCGGAAAATGCGGCGGCGTTGCGAAACAGGGAGCCGACATTGTCATGGTTGGAAATCCCGCAGCCGACGAGCACCAGCGATGTCCCGGGCAGGCGCCCGACGAGATCAGCCGGCTCAGCGACCGAAAGCCGCTCTCCAAGCGCCAGCACGCCGCGATGCAGGTGAAAGCCCGCAATGGCATCGATCACCGCAGCATCGGCGACATAAACCGGGACATCCTCGGGAAAAGCGGCAAGGATATCGCCGACACCATCCACGCGGTTCTTCAGGAGCAGGATCTTTTCCGCCCGGAAATCGCCTGCCGCCTGATGCGCCGCGGCCAGCATCCTGAGAACGACCGTTCCCTCGGCAATAAAACGCCCGGAACGCCCCGTCAGGTCCCGCTCGCGGATCTGCGAGAATTCCGCAATGCGCGGGTCCCTCGGATCCTCGATGGTGATGAAAGCGCGTCCGGACACGGGGGGATACCGTCAGTTTCCGGCGAGCGTCACGTCGGCGACGATACGGCCAACGGCGATATCGAAGACATAGGCCTTGCGCTGCCCGTCAGTTGCTTCGCCATAGAACAGGATCTGCGTGCCCGAAAGCGAGGTCGACAGCACGCGGAAGCCGGCGGGAAGCGCCGCGGTCGCGGCGACCGGCTGGTCGGCAGGCACGGCAAGGCCGCTGCCGACGGCGACGGGCCGCTCGGTGCCATCCGTACGCGTGACCTTGTAGACAATCGCTGCCAGCACCGCCATGAACATCAGGAGCATGATGCCGCCGGATACGAGCTGAAGCTTCACCATCTTGCGGCGGACATTTTCCATCGCCGGATCGAGCGGCTTGTCTTCCTGTTCGTCGGGCTCGACATTTGCCATGGCTGGTATCCCGGGTCCTTGTCGTTCGCAGGGGCTCTTGTATTTTCCCTGCTGCGAACCTTAGCTCGGGGAAAACCGGCCATGATTTTCATGGCCGTCGATTGTGGATCGCATCGGTCTGTGCCAATTGGCAGCAAAACCTCTGCCGCAACGCCGGTGGTAGACACGCGGGATGACAGAATGAACGACCCCTTTAAACAAGCAGAGACGTCAAGAAAAGAGCTGATTGCCGGCGAGGATGCCGAAGGGCGGCTCGATGCCTGGCTGACGACGGCACTGTCAGGCGAATTTTCCCGCAATCGCATCAAGGCGCTGATCGAGCAAGGGGCGATTGCCATCAATGGCGAGCCTGTCACAGAACCCAAGCGGAAGATCAAGCCTGGCGACCGTCTGTCCGTTGTCCTGCCGGAACCGGAGGACCCGGAGCCCAAGGGCGAGAACATTCCGCTCGAGGTGCTTTACGAAGACGACGACCTGATCGTCATCGCCAAACCGGCCGGCCTTGTCGTGCATCCCGGCGCCGGCAACTGGACCGGCACGCTGGTCAATGCGCTGATCTACCATTGCGGCGACAGCCTGTCGGGCATTGGCGGCGTCAAGCGCCCGGGCATCGTGCACCGCCTCGACAAGGAAACCTCCGGCGTCATGGTGGTGGCCAAGAACGACGCGGCACACCGCCACCTCGCCGACCAGTTTGCCGATCATGGCCGTACCGGTCCGCTGGAACGCGCCTACCAGGCCATCGTCTGGGGCCGCCCCCGTTCGCTGCATGGCACGATCGACGCGCCGCTCGGCCGCGCCGGCGACCGCACCAAGCGCGCCGTCAAGCGCGAGGACAGCGATGACGCCCGCGAGGCGATCACCCATTACGAAGTGCTAGAGCGCTACGGCGAGAAACCCGATGCGAGCTGCCTCGCCTCACTGATCGAATGCCGGCTGGAGACCGGCCGCACCCATCAGATCCGCGTGCACATGGCCCATATCGGCCATCCGCTGATCGGCGATCCTGAATACGGCGCAGCCTTCAAGACCAAGGCAAACCTCCTGCCGGAACCGGCGAAATCCATCGTCAACGGTTTCCATCGCCAGGCGCTGCACGCCTACCTTCTCGCCTTCGAGCATCCGACGACAGGCGAGACCATGGCGTTCGAAGCCCCGATCCCGGACGACATGCAGCAGGTGATCGACGCCCTGCAGACCATCGAGCAACCCCGCCCCTGATCGAAGGACGGCGCAAATCATGATGCGGATGGACCTGCCCTCCATTGTGACGACCCGCCCGTAGCATTTCATTAACCATGATTGTCTACCGGTTGTTAGCGAACCCGCATCTGCGGCGGCCTCGCTAGCATCGGGCATCATGAGGAAACGACGGCTCTCGGCATATTCCCGGCACCTCGGGCTTTTCACCGCAATGGTCTCGGTGTCCATTGTGCAGCCTGCGCTCGCGCAGTCGGTCTGGACCGGTGCTTCCGATAACGAATTCTCCAACGACGCCAACTGGAACCCCTCAGCACCCGGCGCCGGCGATGGCGCGACCGTTGCTACCGGCTCGCCGCAGGTGACCGGCAACTTCGTCATCACCGGTCTCGACGTCAGCGGCGGCAACATCACCGTCACCAACACGGGCGAACTGACCGCCACCGGCGGCACAACGCTCAGTTCCGGCACGATCAGCATCAATGCCGGCGGCGTGCTCAATTCCAACGTCGAGATGAATGGCGGCGGCCTCTCCATCGATGGTGATCTCAACGGCGAGCTGACGTTCAATAGCGGCAACGTCACCGTCAACGGCACGCTCGGCAGTGCAGCGGTCGGAGCCACGACGGCGCTGACGAACAACGGGGATGTCGGCGATGTCGATGTGTCCGCGAGCGGAACCTTCGTCAACAACACAGGCGCGACAGCCGGAGACGTCACGAATGCCGGAGCGACCTCCAACGCCGGCACCATCGCCTCACTGACCAACACCGCCGGCACCTTCATCAACAATTCCGGCGGCACCGTAACAGGCGACACGACGGTGACGGGCGGAACGGTCACCAACAACTTCGTTATCACCGATGCCGATGTTGCCGCAGGCGCGACGCTGGTCAACAACCTCGGCGCCACCGCCGAGAACGTCACCAATGCCGGCACCCTCTCGAATTCGGGAACGATCGCCTCCGTCGAGAATACTGCGGGCATCTTCACCAACAATTCCGACGGCACCGTTACGGGCCGGACCACGGTGGCGGGCGGCACCGTCACCAATGACGGCACACTCGGCAACGTCGATGTCGCAACCGGCGGCACCTTCACCAATACGACCGGCTCGACGGCCGGCGATGTCAGCAATGCCGGGACATCGTCCAATGCCGGCGACATTGCCTCGCTGACCAACACTGGCGGCACGTTCACCAACAATTTCGGCGGGACCATCAGCGGTGACACGACGGTGACGGGCGGAACGGTCACCAACAACTTCGTCATCACCGATGCCGATGTTGCCGCAGGCGCGACGCTGGTCAACAACACCGGCGCGACGGCGGGTAATGTCACCAATGCCGGCAACACCAGCAATGCCGGCACCATCGCCTCGGTCGAAAACACCGGCGGCACCTTCACCAACAATTCCGGCGGCGCAGTCACCGGGACGACGACCGTTACCGGCGGCACAGTCGTCAACAACGCCACGCTTGCCGACGTCGACATCGGAGCGAATGGCACCTTCGTCAATAATAGCGGCGCGGTCGCGGATGCGGTCACCAATGCCGGCACCGGCTCCAACGACGGAACCATCGCATCGCTGACCAACACGGACGGCCTCTTCTCCAACACCGGCACCGTCAGCGGCACGGCAGACGTTGCGGGCGGCACGCTCACCAACGACGGCACGGTACTCGGCGCCGTCGGGGTCTATGATGGCGGCATCCTCTCCGGAAGCGGCACAACGGCGGATCTCACCATCTATTCCGGAGGCACGCTTTCCCCCGGTCCCGGCATGCAGACGATCTCCGTCAATGGCAACCTGACCTTCGTGGCCGGCTCGACCTTTCAGGTCGACATCGATGCGGGCGGCGATTCCGACAGCGTCGATGTCTCCGGCGCAGTGGTCATCGGCGGCGCGCTGGAGCTCATTGCCGGCACCGGCAGCTATACGCCCGGCATCGACTATACGATCATCACCGCCGCCTCCGGCATCACCGGCAGTTTCGACAGCGTCACGAGCGACTTCGCCTTCCTGACACCGGTGCTGACCTACAGCGGGGCCGATATCGATCTCAGCCTCGACCGCAACGACGTGGCCTTCGCTGATGTCGCCTCGACTGCCAACGGACGCTCGACAGCGGGCGCGGTTGAAGCGCTCGGCGCGTCGAATTCTCTCTACCTCGCCGTCGTTTCCGTGAACGCTGCAACGGCCACCGATGCCTTCTCGCAGTTGAGCGGCAAGGATCATGCCTCGCTGAGGAGCCGGATACTCCAGGACGGTCGTATTCCGCGCGAGGCGATCCTCGACCGGATGAGTGCCGTGCATGCCTCGCTTTCCGGCGCAGCGGAAGATCTGAACATCTGGACGGCGGGATACGGCACTTCGAGCCGGCTTGAGGGAGACGGCAACGCCGCCGGGATCGATGGCAGGACCGCCGGCCTTTTCGTCGGCGCCGATGCGGCGGTGTCGGACGAATGGCGCGTCGGCGGCATGCTCGGTTACGGCCGCACGAGCCTTGGTCGCCTGGCGGACTTCGACACCTATCACCTCGGCCTCTATGCCGGCAGCACCTATGGCCCGCTCGGCCTCACGGCGGGCACCATCTACTCGGTGAATGAAGTATCGACAGCGAGAGATGTCTCCTTCAGCAATTTCGAGGACAGGCTGACGGCGGATTACCGCAGCGCCATGGCGCAGGCATTCGCCGATATCTCCTGGACAACGAAGCTGGACGAAATGACGTTGCAACCCTTCGCCAATATCGCCTACCTCAACCTGAAAACCAACGGGTTCCGGGAAGACGGCGGTGCAGCAGCGCTTTCAGCAGCCGGCGCCACCGACGATATAACCCTGTCCACGCTCGGCCTGCGATGGTCGGCCGACCTTGCGGCCGGTGAAATACCGTTCATGGTTTCCGGCATGCTCGGCTGGCGTCATGCCTTCGGCGACCTCACCCCATCGACCAACTTCGCATTTGCCGGCGGCAGCCCCTTCCTGATCGAAGGCGTGACGATCCCGCGCGACGCCATGGTGGCCGAGGCAGGCATCACCGTCGCGCTCACGAAAAGCGCGAGGCTGAACCTGACCTATTCCGGCGAGTTCGGTTCCGGCTCGACATCCCACGCGGCCAAAGCCAATCTCAGGGTCGATTTCTAGGAAGATCGCCTAACCTCAACTCCGATGCCGATACATCACGGCCAGAGCCTTCAGGCGGTCCGCGCCCGCATGTTCTGCCTGGTCGTCGCGACAACATGCAACCCGACCGCTGCAAGCACTACGCTGCCTCCGACCATGGTCGGACCGGAAGGCACTTCCCCGACAAACAACCACACCCAGAGCGGTGCCAGCGGCGCATCCATCGCCCCGATCAGCGCCGCCTCCACGGGCGGCAGCAGGCGCGAACCGACAATCAGCAGCACCACCCCGAGTGAAAAGCCGAAGATGGCGAAGAGCAGGACCACCATGAGATCCTCACTGGACGTGGCAAGCGGAGCAGCGAAGGGCGCGGCAAAGGCAGCACTCAGCAATGTTGACAGCACCGAGCAGGCAAGCACCGGCTTGTCCGGATAGCGGCGCACGAGAACAGTCCAGAGCGCGATGGTGAACGTCATGGCAAATGCCAAGAGATCGCCGAAGATCGAACCTTCTCCTCCCTGCCCGATCATCAGCACGACACCGGTGAGAGCGATGCCGCTTGCGGCAAGCGCGCCCCGCCCCGGCCTCTCTCCGAGCATCAAGAAGCCCAGACCGGCAGCAGCGAAGGGACAGGTCGCGAAGATGATGGCGACATGGGCAACCGTCGTCTCGTGCAGAGCCGCGATGAAGAACGAGGCGCTGACGGCCGATGCCACGCAGATGGCAAGCCCAGAGAGCCCAAGGCTCGCGAAATCGCGATAGACGCTCCTCCCCCTGACCACGATCAAGCAAACGAGCAGGAAGACGCCGCTGATCGTTCCTCGCCAGAAGAGCAGCGTCGCGCTGTCCATGTCGATCAGCCGCGTCATCAGCCCCGCGGTGCTGAGCGCGATGGTCGCAACCGAGACGCTGATGAGGCCGACAAGATAGGATGGCATCTGCATGGGAGAGGTCTCGACGGATTGGAAAGAGACGCCAGTTGTAGCAGAATACTGCTGACAGCTTCTTGTCAGCAGAGGCCGAAGGGCCGGGAGACGGCGATGGTGCAGCCGAGCCGCATGTTCGACATCATCCAGATGCTGCGCGCATCGCCGACCCCGCTGACCGCCGAGGCGATCGCTTTACGGCTGGAGGTAACGAAGCGCACCGTCTACCGCGACATCGCCGCCCTGCAGGCCTCCCGCGTGCCGATCGAGGGGGCCGCCGGTGTCGGCTATGTCATGCGCCGGGGTTACGACCTGCCGCCGCTGATGTTTTCCCCTGAAGAGATCGAGGCGATCGCCGTCGGCCTGTCGCTCGTCGCTCGCACCGGCGACAGCAGCCTGGAAGCCGCCGGTCGCAGCGCCGCCGCCAAGATCGGCGACGTCCTGCCCTGCGACACGACAGGCATCGACGCCATGCCGCTTTACGTCTCCCGATGGCACGAGATACCCCAGCCGAAGGCTGACCTCGCCACCATGCGCCGCGCCATCCGCGAGGAACGCAAGCTGCGGCTCACCTATCGCGACGCGGAAAACCGGGAGACGGAAAGAACGATACGCCCGCTCGGCCTAGTCTATTATGTCGATGGCATACACCTTGCGGCATGGTGCGAAATGCGGCAGGATTTCCGTCACTTCAGGCATGACAGGATCGAGTGCTGCCGCCTTCTGGAAGAAGGTTTTCGCGACGGGGATAAACTCCGCAAGACATGGCGCGAGAACCGCAAACTGTTCGATTACTGAGCGCTCCGGACATTAACAAAACGTAATGTCATAACGCGTCCGTGATCGCTTGAAACACCGTTTGGCCGCACTTATCTGTTACGTGGGTTTCTGTGGGGTTTTGGAAATCCACGGAGATCCGGCTCGCCCAGGGATGAAGGGGAGCCACACTTGGAAAAGGGGGTGCTTTATGGCCCGCAATACTCTGCCTACCATTACCGCCGGTGAAGCCGGCCTCAATCGTTATCTTGATGAGATCCGCAAGTTCCCGATGCTGGAACCGCAGCAGGAATACATGCTCGCGAAGCGCTATGCCGAACACGGCGACCGCGATGCAGCCCACAAGCTCGTTACCAGCCATTTGCGCCTCGTCGCCAAGATCGCCATGGGTTATCGCGGCTACGGCCTGCCGATCGGCGAAGTCGTGTCCGAGGGCAATGTCGGCCTGATGCAGGCCGTCAAGAAGTTCGACCCGGAACGCGGCTTCCGTCTGGCAACCTATGCCATGTGGTGGATCAAGGCCTCGATCCAGGAATACATCCTGCGCTCGTGGTCGCTCGTGAAGATGGGCACCACCGCGAACCAGAAGCGGCTGTTCTTCAATCTTCGCAGGCTGAAGGGCAAGATCCAGGCAATAGAGGAAGGCGATCTGAAGCCTGAGCAGGTGGCGGAAATCGCTACCAAGCTCAACGTTTCGGAGGAGGAAGTCATCTCGATGAACCGTCGCCTCTCCGGCGACGCCTCGCTGAACGCCCCGATCCGCGCCACCGAAGGCGAATCCGGCCAGTGGCAGGACTGGCTGGTGGATGATCACGACAGCCAGGAAGAAGTGCTGATCGAGCAGGACGAGCTGGAAACCCGCCGCCGCATGCTGGCCCGCGCCATGAGCGTCTTGAACGAACGCGAACGCCGCATCTTCGAGGCCCGCCGCCTCGCCGAAGATCCGGTGACCCTCGAGGAGTTGTCCTCCGAATTCGACATCAGCCGCGAGCGCGTACGCCAGATCGAGGTTCGCGCCTTCGAAAAGGTGCAGGAGGCCGTCCAGAAGGAGGCGCTGGAACGCGCCTCCCAGCTCCGCGTCGTCGAAGCCTGAACCCGCTGAGAAACGAATAAAACGAGAAAACCCGGGGCCGCGAGGCACCCGGGTTTTTCATTTGTTGCAAGACGTACAGGGGGCCGGATCAGTTGCCGGCCGATCCCAGCGCCCCCCATTCCTTCAGCACGGCATCGAACACCGCCGTTCCGGCAGCACCCTTGTCGAGCGTCAGCAAGGCGCGGCGGCCGTTGCGGTAGGTGATCGGCATGTCGATCCAGCTGCGCGTGGACAGGAGTTCCAGGTTCTTCTTGATGACGTCCTCGAAGTCGTTGAGCGCCACGAGATAGGTATCTTCCGTTACCTGTGCCGAGACTGCGACGAGCTGATCGCCCCGATCCTGCTCTGTGCGCTTCATCGCGATGCGCTGCAGGTTGTCCACCGCTCCGCCCTCGAAATCCGGCGGGATCGAGAAGACGACTTCGATGATGTGGCTTGCCGGCAGTGAGTTGTCGGTGTTGCGCTTGATGGTTAGCAGCGCGGTCATGCCGCGTTCCGGAATGGTGATCTTGCCCTGGATTTCCGGATTGGGCTTGCCGTCGTCGCCGGTCTCGCGAACGGCAGTCCAGGCAACGGTGCCGGCCACCGCGACCGGAGTGGTCTGGCCGAGCTTCTCCTCATAGAGGAATGCCTTTTCGCCGGCAGCCGTGCCGGCACCGGCAGCAGCCGGAGGCGTCGTGGTAGCGGGAGCGACAGGCGTACCGGCATTGGTGCCGACCGGCGGTTGATCCGTCGGCTCGACGGTCGAGGCGACATTCTGCTGCGAAACCGACTTGCCCTCAGCGTCTGCACCGGCGGCAGCGGCCGTTCCCGCGCCTTGATCGACTTCCGAACCATCAGCCATGAGACGCTGGGTGAACTTCTGCCCCTCGACTGCCCCTTCTTCCGGCGGCGTCGCCGGCTTAGTGGCCGTGCCATCCGTAACCGGCGGAGTTTCGGTTGCCGGCTGTTCCGCCTGCCCGTCCGTTGTCGCCGGCTGTCCGGCGACAAACGGCGGCTCGGAGCCCGTCAGGCCGTTGATGAATTCCGTCATCGACGTGCGATAAGTCCATGCAGCGAAGCCGCCGCCGGCCAGAAGCAGCACGCCGAGTGCACCAAGCACAATCGGAGCGAAGTTGCGGCGCGGCTTGGTCTCCTTGCGATAGGCCGACTGCTGGGCGCTTTCGAGGAAAGCGTCGACTTCCTCATCGGACGCAGCCACAGGCGCTACGGGAGCCGCCGGTCGACCACCATTTCCGCCGGCTGCTACCGGTTGAGGCTCCTTCGACTTCAGGTCGCCGACATCGGCAAACCAGTCCGAGAAATCATCTGTCTGCTTGGGAGCGGCCGCGGCGGCAGCCGCGGTCTGCGCAGGCGCCGCCGGAGAACGGTATTCATCGACATTCCACTCGAGAAGGTCGGGAACTTCCGTCGCAGCAGGCTCGGCGCGCGCCACCGGAGCTGCCGGCGCGAAACCACCGAAATCAAGGTCGCGCCGCTGTTCGGACGCCGTCGGAGTGCCCCCCTCGTGACGAACCACGGGTGCGATATCCTCGATCGGAACGGAATGAACCGGCGTATCCTCCGGGAAATCCCAGGGCTCATAGGCAACAGGTTCGGAAGCGGGAGCAGGTTTGGCGGTAAAATCGGACCGGGCCGGCGAAAGCCATTCCTCGGCCTCATCGGTCATCGGAGCAGCCTGACGGGCCGCCGGCTGCACGGACTCGACCCGCTCTTCCTCGTAGCGGTGGACCGGCTCCTCTTCCCATGTCGGGAAAACCTCTTCCGCATGCGGAGCCTCGACGGACACAGGCTCAACCGCGGGTGCGACAGGCGCGACGGCCTCCGGTTCGGGGCTTACAGGCGGCTGATAAACCGGCGTTTCCGGCTCAGCGTCCTGCCAGGGGTCTTCGACCTCTTCGTATTCTAGCGCCGGAGCGGCGCGAGCAGGCTCGACATATTCTTCTTCGTGCTCGCGATAGGTCTCGTCAGCGGCAGCCGAGACCGGCTCCTCGGCCCATGCGACCTGTGTGGACGCAGGAGCTACAGCAGCAACATGAGGCTCGTCTTCGTATTCGGGACGAGCAGCCTCTTCAGGCTCTGCGGCTTCTTCCGGTTCCGGCTCGTAGGCCTGCTCCGGTTGGTAGGCCTGTTCCGGTTCATGGACCGGTTCAGGCTCTTCCTCGGTCTTGTAGGCTGGAGCGGGCGCGGGCTCGGAAACACCGGGAACATGATCTTCCCAGGATGCCGCGACCGGCTCGGGCGAAACCTCTTCCGGAAGCTCTTCAACTTCCGGAAGTGCCTCGGCGTGCTCGGCCTCGACTTCGTTGATGGCAACCTCGAGCTTGTCGAGTTGACGGCGCAGCATCTCTTCGGGCGGGCGCGGCGACATGTTCTCGAGCTGCCGCAATACGGCACTGCGAGCCTTGTCATAGACCTTCGCACGCATCTCAGGGGTATTGTTCGACAGTCCGTCCACGGCCCGCCGAATAACTGCGATAAAGTCAGCCATCAGCAATTTTTCTCTTGGTCGCCGGAGTGATTCCGACCGACAAAACGTTAACGATTTCTATCATTAATCCTCAAACGGATCGGTCACAAGTATGGTGTCGTCACGCTCCGGGCTGGTCGAAAGCAGAGCGACCGGCGCGCCGATCAGTTCTTCGACCTGTCGGACGTACTTGATCGCCTGTGCCGGCAGGTCCGCCCACTTGCGCGCACCGACCGTCGATTCCTTCCAGCCTTCGAGCGTGATGTAGATCGGCTCAACGCGAGCCTGGGCTGCCTGCGATGCCGGAAGGTAGTCGATTTCCTGCCCATCCAGCTTGTAGCCGACGCAAATCTTGAGTTCATCGAGACCGTCGAGAACGTCGAGCTTGGTCAGCGCTATGCCGGTGATGCCGTTGGTGGCGACCGACTGGCGCACCAGTGCCGCATCGAACCAGCCGCAACGGCGCTTGCGGCCCGTAACCGTGCCGAACTCATGGCCGCGCTCACCGAGGAACTGACCGATTTCATCCGTCAGTTCGGTCGGGAACGGACCTTCGCCGACGCGAGTTGTATAGGCCTTGGTGATGCCGAGGATATAACCCAGTGCCCCTGGGCCCATGCCGGAGCCGGCAGCAGCCTGGCCGGCGACCGTGTTGGACGAGGTCACGAAGGGATAGGTACCGTGGTCGATGTCGAGCAGCGAACCCTGGGCGCCTTCGAACAGGATGCGCGAACCCTTGCGGCGCTCCTTGTCCAGCAACTGCCAGACGGTATCCATGAACGGCAGAACGCGGTCGGCGATGGAGGTCAGTTCCTCCATGATCGTCTTGTGCTCGACTTCGGCAGCGCCGAAGCCGCGGCGAAGCGCGTTGTGGTGCGAGAGCAGACGGTCGACCTTGCCTTCGAGCGCGGCGATGTCGGCGAGTTCCATGAGGCGGATCGCGCGACGGCCAACCTTGTCTTCATAGGCCGGGCCGATGCCGCGGCGGGTCGTGCCGATCTTGGTGCCGCTGTTGGAGGCGGCGTCTTCGCGCATGCCGTCCAGCTCGCGGTGGAGGGAAAGGATCAGTGTCGCGTTTTCGGCGATTCGCAGGTTTTCGGGAGTAACGGTAACCCCCTGAACCTTGAGGCGCTCGATCTCGGCCAGAAGTGCATGCGGATCGACGACCACGCCGTTACCGATAACCGCCATCTTGCCCGGACGCACGACGCCGGACGGCAGAAGAGACAGCTTGTAGCTGACGCCATCGATGACCAGAGTATGTCCGGCATTATGTCCGCCCTGAAAGCGGACAACGATATCGGCTCGCTCGGAAAGCCAGTCGACGATCTTGCCTTTACCCTCGTCTCCCCACTGCGACCCTACAACCACGACATTCGTCATTTCCAAATCCTGTTCATTGCACAAGGCCTGCGCCTAACCCAAACCCGCGCATCTATACTGTGTTGTTTTTGGGAAATCGACCCGTTTGTGATCAGCAATTTGGCTTTTTGCGTGACATGTGAGCGCCCGTCGCCTATCCAAACGGCGAATTGCAGTCGAGCGAAACCCCTTTCCTTATTCCATCTGGTGTTGCAGTTGCTTCTTCGGGCCTATTTTTTCCTCACCGTCGCGACACTTCTATGGGGCGGAAACACCATGGTCGGCAAGCTGGCCGTCGGCCATGTCAGCCCTATGGTTCTCAATTTCTCACGCTGGCTGATCGCCGTCATTGTCATCTGCGTCATTTCCGTGCCGCAGATCAGGAAGGACTGGCCGCTTCTGCGCAAGAACTGGCTGCTGTTGCTCGCCTATGGCGCGGTGGGCTACACGGCCTTCAACGGTTTCCTCTACACTGCCCTCAAATATACGAGCGCAGTCAATGGCGCGATCGAACAGGGCGGCATCCCGGTCCTGATCTTTATCCTCAACTTCGTGCTCTTCCGCATCCCGGTTTCCCTCGTGCAGATCATCGGCTTTGCCATCAGCTTTGCCGGCGTCGCGGTGACGGCAAGCCATGGCGACCCGATGTCGCTGCTGCACCTCACCCTGAATTACGGTGACGGGCTGCTGCTGCTCGCCGTCCTCGCCTATGCGATCTACACCATCGCGCTGCGCTGGAAGCCGCCGGTGCACTGGAAGAGCCTGATGGCCGGCCCGGCGCTCGGTGCGGCAGTGACCGCCCTTCCCCTGATGTTCTGGGAGCAGGCGAACGGCGAAATGATCCTGCCCGATACGCTGGGATGGGCAATCATCGCCTATGCCGGCCTGTTGCCGTCACTGGTCTCGCAAGTCTTCTACATCAAGGGAGTGGAAGGCATCGGCGCCAATCGCGCCGGCCTCTTCATCAATCTGGTTCCGGTGTTCGGAACGCTTCTCTCGCTTGCCCTGCTCGGCGAAGCGCTCCAACCGTTCCATATTCTTGCCCTGGCCCTCGTTCTGGGCGGTATCGCCATCGCCGAATGGGGCAAGCCAGCGAGCAAGACCTGACGCCGAAAAAGAAAAGGCCCTGACGGTGGTTCACACCATCAGGGCAAATTTGGCAGTACAGACAGAAACATTCAGCCGGGCGGAACCTACCGCCCTGAAGAATTATTTAGAGCCCCATCGGGCGAATGCTTGCGGTCGGGATCTCGACGCGCTTCCACTTCTTGATGGCGTTCGAGCGGTCGTCCAGTGCGTAGTCACCCCTATTGGTGGTGACCACCAGAACGACACGGCGCTCGCCGTCCGTGGTGCGGCCATTCGCAACCGTCAGCGCATCAGCCGACCAGCCCATGGCGATCAGCATGGCGCGCTTGGCGCTGGCGAGGTCAGAGCCGATGGTGACAGGCCCGGAAATCTTCAGAACATCCCGACGACCGAACGAGTAGAGGTCGTTGATAAGCTGGACCGAGGCATTGACCGTCGCATTGACACGCTTCAACTGGCTCTCGCGATACGAGGTGAGCACGAAGGTGTAAGGGCGCTCGACGGCCTGGCAGCCCTCCTGTGCATCGACGCACAGCTTCGCGTCGCTCGACGACAGACGCTCACCGGAAATCACGAGACGCATGTTCGGCGCATCGGTGAGGTTGCGGGCAAAGCCGCCTGGCCCGAATGCATGGGCCGGGTCAGACAGGACGAATGCCGTCGCGGCGACGACGGCCGTTGCGAGGAGTTTCTTCAGCATATCCTTAGGTCCCCGTTCAGAACTCTTGGTTTTGGCGGGCCGGAACAAATCCTCCGGCTTCCTTGTGACTGAACCTACACGGGGTGTTTTTCGGTGCGCTTAAACAGATGCCGACAATTTTAGCGAATAGCGTCTTTTTCTCGAATCGAGACAGACGCCCTCCCCGCGACAGTTGCCATCCCTTCTCGCCGGCGCGCCCGCATCCGGCCCGCCGCGACATTTAAGGCATCAGCCTGCACGCAATATGATGCTTTTCGCAGCCTGCATTATTTCCTAATCGATTGGGTAGAGAAACAGCGAGGGTGCGGACATGGCGAAGCCATTCTTCTGGAACGAACTGAACACGGGCGATTTCGCCGGCCTCGATCCGGAAAAGACCGTCGCCATCCTGCCGATCGCATCGACCGAGCAGCACGGCCCGCACCTGCCGGTCGCAACCGACGTCGCCATTGCCAACGGCATGCTGGCCGAGCTTCGCAACCAGCGGCCCGACGATCTCGATTTCCTCGTTCTGCCGACCCAGGAAATCGGCAAGGCGAATGAACACATCTACGGTCCCGGCACGCTGTCCTTCGGCCCCGAGATCCTGATCCCCGCATGGACCGCGATCGGCACCAAGGTTGCCGAAGCCGGTATCCGCAAGATGGTGATCGTCAACTCCCATGGCGGCAATGTCGATGTGATGAGCATCGTCGCCCGCGAGCTGCGCGTCCGCCACAAGATGGCAGTTGTCTCCACCCAGTGGGGCCGTTTCGGCAATCCGGAAGGCATGATTTCCGAGCATGAAAGCCGCTACGGCATCCATGGCGGCGAAGTCGAGACCTCCCTCATGCTGCATTTCCGGCCGGAACTCGTGCGCATGGAAAAGGCCGAGAACTTCGTCTCCCGCGCCGAGGAAATGCGCGCCAATTCGAAGTTCCTGACGCCGCTGCCGCCCCATTCGCTGGCATGGATCGCCCATGACCTCAACCCGAACGGCGTCGTCGGCGATGCCTCGAAGGGCACGGCCGAAAAGGGCGAACTCATCTGCAAGCATCAGGTAAAGGGTTTCATCGAGCTTCTGCGCGATCTCGTCGCCTATCCGCTCGCCAACCTCTATTCGCGCTGATCCCCGGCGCTATCGGCATCCGTTGACCGCTCGGCCGGTTTTTCACCGGCCGGCAGATGCCCCTTGGAACGCAGTTCCTGGATCAGAAGCAGCAATTCCTGCATCAGATATTCGACGAAAAGGCTGGTCGCAGCATCGAGCGGCGCCCTCGCCCGGGCAAAAAGCCTCATCGGCTGATGTCTGACATGCTGTTCGAAAAGCGGCCGGAACACCAGTTCACCGGCCCGGCATTCGCTGATCACGTCAAGCGGATTGAGAAGCGTCAGTCCCGTGCCGCACTTCACCAGCTGCTTAATGAGTTCCGACGAGTTGGTCTCCAACAGCGGCTCGACCGGCAGCGGCAGCGGCGACAGCGCAAGGTCTATGATGTTACGCAAGCTGGTTCCCGATTGTGCCAGCACCAGCTTTTCCTGCACCACGTCCACGAGATCGATCGGCCCTTCCTCCTGTGCGAGCGGATGGGCAGGCGGCAGCACGACGCCAACAGGCACATCGAAATTGGCCAGTGTCCGGATGCCCGGCGTCGCCGGAATGTTGAAGCCGAGGCCGATATCCACTTCCCCCGTCAGTACCGGATTAACGGTGGTGGAACCGCTGTCGTTCCTGAGTTTGATGCGCACGCGCGGATGGCTTTCAAGGAAACGCGCGAGGATCGGCGGCAGGGGACCGGAAGCGAGCCCCACCGTCGTCACCAGCGTGACCTTGCCCGCCTGAGGCATCTTCAGCCCACGGATACGGCTCTCCAGCCGCTCGTAATTCTTGAGCACATCCCGGATGTGCTCGACGCAGAGTTCCCCGGCGGCCGTCAGCCGCAAGCCCCTCGGCAGGCGCTCGAAGAGTGGTGCGCCGATCTCTTCCTCCAGCGCAAGAATCTGGCGATTGACCGCCGAAGAGGCCACGTTCAACCGCGCCGCCGCCTTCCGGATGGAGCCGCAGCGCACGATTTCGTTGATGTAGAGAAGTTTTCGGGAATGCAGCACGAAACCACCATTGCGCAAAATTTATTCAGAAAGCATTATTTGTGCAGTCATCTTTGATGCAGTGCAAAAAAGGCATCAATGCGGACGAATTTTGATGCTTTTCAAAGAGCAAGGCAATCGCTCAAATATCAAAAACGGCCAGTCTCACGATGCCGCAAGGTTTAACAGGGGAACAGATAAATATGCATAGCTCTTTGAAACTAAAGGCTCTCGCGCTCTCTTTCGGCCTCTCCGCTGCGTTTTCGGTGACCGGTCAGGCTTACGCGCTGGATGAAGTCAGCTACGGCACCAACTGGCTCGCTCAGGCAGAGCATGGCGGTTTCTACCAGGCCGTTGCCGATGGCACCTACGAGAAATACGGCCTTAAGGTCACCATCGTTCAAGGTGGCCCGAATGCTGCGAACCGCGCCCTGCTGATCGCCGGCAAGGTCGATTTCTACATGGGCAGCCCGCTCGGCGAAATGGACGCCGTCAAGGAAGGCATTCCGCTGGTCGACGTCGCCGCGATCTTCCAGAAGGACCCGCAGGTTCTTCTCGCCCATCCTGATCAGGGCATTGAAAAGTTCGCAGACCTCGCCAAGCTCGACTCGATCTTCATGGGCAAGGACGGCTACGTCACCTATTTCGAGTGGATGAAGAAAAACTACGAAGGCTTCAAGGACGAGCAGTACAAACCCTACACCTTCAACCCGGCTCCTTTCATCGCCGATCCGAAGTCGGCACAGCAGGGCTATCTGACCTCCGAGCCCTATGAAATCGAGAAGCAGGCCGGCTGGGCTCCGAAGGTCTTCCTTCTCGCCGACAACGGCTTCAGCCCCTACTCCACAATGATCACCACCAAAGCCGATCTCGTCGAAAGCAAGCCTGATCTCGTCCAGCGCTTCGTCGATGCTTCCGTCGAGGGCTGGTACAACTACCTCTACGGCGACAACAAGGCCGCCAACGACCTGATCAAGAAGGACAATCCGGAAATGACGGATGGCCAGATCGCCTTCTCCATCGCCAAGATGAAGGAATATGGCATCGTTGAATCCGGCGAAGCCCTCGACAAGGGCATCGGCTGCATGACCGACGAGAAGTACAAGGCATTCTTCGACGCCATGGTCCAGATCGGCGTAGAGCCGGCCGACCTCGACTACAAGAAGTCCTATACGACGAAGTTCGTCTGCAAGAGCGTCGGCGTCTCGCTGAAGAAGTAAGTTTCGAACGCGCCCTGAACGGGACGCATCGAACGACAAAAGGTGACGAGGGGAACCGGGATTTTCCCTCCCCTCGTCCCGTCCTTTTTTGGACCACCCCTCTCCGTCCGAGGGTAAAGGAGCCTCAGGCTCCGCCATCCGAGACCTGACAAAGGCCCGCAATGACTGCTTTCGACGCCACGACGGCAACGCCACCCGTTCCTGCCAGCGCCCCACGCGAGCAACGCCGGCCGCTCGTTGTCATGAACGCGGTATCGAAGACCTTTTCCAGCGGAACGCTCGCCCTTTCCGATATGTCGCTCACCGTCAACGGCGGTGAATTCGTGAGCCTGCTCGGCCCCTCCGGCTGCGGCAAGTCGACAGCGCTCCGCATCATAGCCGGCCTCGGTGACGTGTCGAAGGGCACCATCGACTGGCCGAGCTCGCGCATCAATTCCCGGGGCCTGCCGGAAGGCGACATTTCCTTCGTCTTCCAGGAACCGACACTGATGCCCTGGCAGACCGTGTTCGGCAATGTCTACCTGCCGCTCAAGCTGCGCGGCATCTCCAAGGTTGCGGCCCGCGACGACATCATGGCGGCACTCACCACAGTAGGCCTCAAGGACTTCGCCGAGGCCTATCCGCGCGAACTCTCCGGCGGCATGAAGATGCGCGTCTCTATCGCCCGCGCGCTGGTCACCAAGCCGAAGCTGCTGCTGATGGATGAGCCCTTCGCCGCGCTCGATGAAATCACCCGTCAGAAGCTCAACGACGACGTGCTGCGTCTCTGGAAAGAGACCGGCATCACCGTCATTTTCGTGACCCATTCGGTGTTCGAAAGCGCCTATCTTTCCAGCCGCATCGTCGTGATGAAGGCGCGCCCCGGCCGCGTCCATGCCGATTTCCCGCTGAAGACCAGCCTCGAACGCGATGCGCATTACCGCACCTCCGAGGAATACCGGCAGGCCTGCGAGACAGTTTCCGAAACCCTTCTCGAAGCCATGGGCGGAGAGGACGCGCACTGATGTCCGACATGACAGCCAGCCCTTCCGGGACTCCTTCCGCAACCGCCCCAGGTTTCCTTGCCCGCCACGGAGAGACGCTGCTACGCATCCTCGTGCCCATCCTCGTCGTCGCAGTGCTGATCGGCATCTGGCAGATCGGCGTGATGGTGAGCGGCGTTCCGCAATACATCCTGCCGAGCCCGGGCGCGGTCGCCATCTCCCTGTTCAAGGACTGGGCGATCCTCGCGCCTGCCCTCTGGGTCACCACCCAGATCACCATGGCGTCGCTGGGGCTGGCGCTGATCGGCGGTGTCGGCATCGCCGTCTTCCTCGTCCAGTCGAAGTGGATCGAGACGGCCTTCTATCCGATCACCGTCATCCTGCAGGTCACCCCGATCGTGGCGATTGCGCCGCTGATCCTGATCTATGCGCCATCGACCCAGGTGGCGCTGCTGATCTGTGCCTTCCTCGTCGCCTTCTTCCCGATCCTGTCGAACATGGTTCAGGGCCTGAAGAGCGTCGATCATAATCTGCTGAACATGTTCGACCTCTACGGCGCTTCCCGCTGGCAGACGCTGCTTTATCTCAAGCTGCCTGCCTCCCTGCCCTATTTCATGACGGGCCTCAGGATCGGCGGCGGTCTGGCGCTGATCGCGGCGGTCGTCGCGGAATTTGCAGCGGGTTCCGCCGGCGCCGGTTCGGGCCTCGCCTTCCGCCTGCTCGAGGCCCAGTATCGCCTCAACATTCCGCGGCTGTTTGCCGCCCTCTTCCTGCTCTCCTGCCTCGGCGTCCTGATATTCGCCATCACCTCCTTCATCTCCTGGCTGGCATTGCATCGCTGGCATGAAAGCAGCCTCAAGCGAGAAAACTGATGCCCGCATATCCTCCCCGCTTGCCTGTTGCCGATCGCTTCGTCCTTACGAACGCCACCCTCCCCGCCGTTTCCGTCGATGGCTTCGCAGCACCCGCGCGCGAAGGTCTGGTCAGCGCCGATCTGATGATCTCAAGCGGCAGGATCGAAGCCATCCTGCCTGCGGGCACGGCACCGGCCGAACTGCCGCAGGCGGATCTCAACCGAAGCATGGTCTGGCCCTGCTTCGTCGACATGCACACCCACCTCGACAAGGGGCACATCTGGGAGCGCAGACCGAACCCGACGGGAGACTTTCCCGGCGCTCTGGATGCGGTCCGCACCGACCGTGAGGCCCGCTGGAACGCGGACGATGTCCGCGCCCGCATGGAGTTCTCGCTGAAGACAGCCTATGCTCACGGCACCAGTCTGATCCGCACCCATCTCGACAGTCTCGCCCCCCAGCACCGGATCTCCTTCGAGGTCTTCGCCGACCTGCGCGAGGAATGGAAGGATCGGATCGCCCTGCAGGCCGCCGCCCTTTTCCCGCTCGACATGATCACCGACGAGGCCTACTTCCCTGACCTGATCGACACGATCGTCACCCATGGCGGCCTCATCGGCGGCCTGACCCAGATGTGGCCTGATCTCGACCAGCGCCTTGACCTCCTGTTCCGCGCGGCCTCCGACAACGGCCTCGACATCGACCTCCATGTCGACGAGACCCAGGACAAGGAGGTTCTCACCCTGAAAGCCATCGCCGAGGCGAAGCTCCGGAACCGTTTCGAAGGCACCGTTACCGTCGGCCATTGCTGCTCGCTCGCCCGTCAGGACGAGGACGTCGCGAAGCAGACCATCGACAAGGTAGCGGAAGCCGGCATCGCGGTCGTTTCACTGCCCATGTGCAACATGTACCTGCAGGACCGCCACCACGGCTTCACGCCACGCTATCGCGGCGTGACGCTGTTTCACGAACTGACGGCAGCCGGTGTCGCGACCGCCGTATCCTCCGACAACACCCGCGACCCCTTCTACGCCTATGGCGATCTCGACGCCGTCGAGGTCTTCCGCGAAGCGGTCCGCATCATTCATCTCGACCATCCGCTGGATACGTCGGCCCGTGTCGTCACGCGTACGCCGGCCGACATTCTCGGCCGCCCGGACAAGGGCCGCATCGCCGCCGGCCTTCCAGCTGACCTCGTACTTTTCAGCGCCCGTAGCTGGAGTGAATTCCTTTCCCGTCCGCAGGCCGACCGCATCGTGATGCGGAATGGCATGGGCATCGACCGCAGCCTGCCGGATTATCGCGACCTTGACCCGCTGATGCGTGATCCCGACTGAGATCATGCAGTTCAAGAATCTGGAGACCGACCGTGCCTGACTACCAGCAGATCAGACAAGAACTCGAAGGGATCGCCGTCGAGGACAACCCGGCGCTCGTCAAGCAGAAGAGCCGCGACTTCTATTGGTATTCGCCAATCCTGAAAGCGCAGCTCGACAACGTGACAGCCGACCTCATTGTCTCGCCAAAGACGGAAGAGGAAGTGATCCGCACGCTGAAGGTGGCCTATGCCCACGGCGTGCCCGTTACCCCTCGCGGCGGCGGCACCGGCAATTACGGCCAGGCCATGCCGCTTTCGGGCGGCATCGTCCTGAACCTCCTGAACATGAACAGGATCAAGGAGATCCATCCCGGCCGCGTGATCGCCGAACCCGGCATCATCACCGCTGAACTGGATCGCCAGACCAAGGCCCATTCCGGCCAGGAACTGCGCTTCCATCCGTCGACCACCGGCACGGCGACCCTTGCCGGCTTCATCGCCGGCGGCTCCGGCGGCGTCGGCTCCATCACCTGGGGCGGGCTGCGCGATCTCGGCAACATCCTGCGCCTGCGCGTCGTTACCATGGAAGCCGAACCGCGCGTTCTGGAGCTGTCCGCCTGGGACCTGCAGAAGGTCAGCCATGCCTACGGCACCAACGGCATCATCACCGAAGTCGAAATGCCGCTGGCGCCCGCCTATGACTGGGTCGATGTCGTCATCGGTTACGACGACTATATGGACGCCGTCCGCTTCGCCGACGCGCTGACCCATCGCAACGGCATCCTGCTCAAGGAAGTGGCCCCGATCTCCGCCCCGATCCCGTATGAGTACTTCACCCGCCACAAGCCGTGGCTGAAGGAAGGCCAGTCCGTCGTCGTCCTGATGGTCGCGCCGCACTCCATGGCACCGCTCGTTGCCTATGCCGAGAAGATGAAGGGCGACATCCGCTTCCGTTCCGACAAGGTCGAGAGCATGAAGGGCATCCCGCATGCCTATGAACTCGCCTGGAACCACACGACCCTTCGCGCCCTGAAGGTCGACCCCGGCATCACCTATCTGCAGGTCCAGTATCCCGGTCCCGACCACGTCGAGAAGGTCGGCAAGCTGGTGAAGATCTTCGGCGACGAGGTCATCAGCCATCTCGAATTCATCAAGTTCGACGGCGCCATCCAGTGCTCCGGCCTGCCGCTGGTCCGTTACACCACGGAAGAGCGGCTCGAGGAGATCATCAAGATCCACGAGGACAACGGCTGCCCGATCTTCAACCCGCATCGCTATACGCTGGAAGAAGGCGGCATGAAGCAGACCGACACCGTCCAGCTCGCCTTCAAGAAGGAGACCGATCCGAAGGGCCTCCTGAACCCCGGCAAGATGATTGCCTGGGACAACCCCGACTTCGACTTCAAGTCCGGCAAGAACTACCTCTTCCCGGGTCTTCAGTCTTTCATGGAGGCCTGATACCGCCTGAAGCAATTCCAGCAAAAGTGCGAAGCGGTTTGCGTTCGGAATTGCGTAAAAACAAAGAGATAGCGCATCGACGGTAACTCCGTTTCCGCCGATGCCCTAGATCAACAGAACTTCCGAAGGTACTCCCGGCCGGGGCGAGACGATTGCCTCAGGTGCATGGAACAGACCATGGTGATGACAGGACCGGCTATGGCGGCGGGCCTCCCGTCATCGGGACAAACGGCGCGGAAAAATTTCAATCGACGCCCGGCGAAACCTTTTCGTCGGGCCAAGACATGGAGCTTTCCAGACTATGCGCGTACTTGTTCTGCATTCCCACCCCCTCGATGAAAGCTATGGCCGGGCGCTTTACCGTCAGACCTGCGAGAGCCTGACGAAGGCCGGCCACGAAGTCGACGGTTGCAATCTCTACGAGGAAGGTTTCGACCCGGTGCTGTCCGCCCATGACCGCCGCGTCTATCACGACTATCCCGAAAACATGGTTCTGGTGAAAAGCCATGTCGAGCGGCTGAAGGCCGCCGAGGGGCTGGTGATCGTCACCCCCGTCTGGAACTTCGGCTTTCCGGCAATGCTCAAGGGCTATTTCGACCGGGTCTGGCTCATGGGTGTGTCCTTCGACCTCCAGGATGGCAAGTTGACGCCCACGCTTCGGCATATCAGAAAGTTGGCCGCCGTCATGACTTACGGCGCCACTCCGTGGCGGGCATTCGTGGTCGGCAATCCGCCGAAGAAGATCGTCACGCGCGTCCTGCGCGCCCAGATCAAGATCGGTGCGCCGGTGAAATACCTCGCCCATTACGACATGAACAACTGCACGGACGAAACGAGAGCCGCCTTCCTTGCCAAGGTGAAACACCAGATGGAGCGGTTCTGAACCTTTGAATGCAAAGGCGGGCCGCATCTTTTCCGGCCCGCCTCGCTCAACGTTCGATCCCTCTCGTGGCCGTTGGCCCGCGTCAGGGAAGTACCTGAACGACCACATAGCTTTCAGGGTCGACGATGACCCAATGCTCGTTCACCATCGCATAGGCATAGCTCGGGTCTTCCGGCACCGGAGTCAGCACGACGTCGGGCGGCAACGGCTCACCCACGGCAATCGGCTGCTGGATAATGATTGGCTGCGGCGGTACCGGCTGTTCCTGAATGTAGGTGACAACACGCTCCGGCGGGGGATCGATCGCAGTGCCGGCAACAGCGCCGACGACACCGCCCACGGCCGCGCCCACCGGACCACCAACGATCGCGCCGGTCACGGCTCCGCCTGCTGCACCCGTCAATGCACCTTCCTGCGCGAAGGCAGGCGCTGATACAGACGCAAGGAGTACCGCAGTTACGGCTATAATCTTCATGGTCATGGCGAGTTCCTTTCGTTTCTGTCATGCCAATGACAAAACAACCCGAACCACCAGACTTTGTTCCTGCTATATATCCCCCGAGAAACAGGCAGGACACTTAACGTTTTTTATTAAACTCAGCTCCCAACGTGAGGTTTCCACGATGGGACGGGCCAAAATTTTCTTAAAATACCTTTGCGGCGGTCACTTCAACCTCAACAAGAAAGTCCGCGCGAGTAAAGCCACCGACCACGATCAACGTGGAAACCGGCTTTGGTTCCAGCGTGTAGCGGTCCCGCACTGCCATGTAGGCGGCAAAGTCCTCGCGCTTTGTCACGAAGCCGGAAATGCGGATCACGTCGGCGAAGGTCATACCGGCATCGTCGAGGATCGCTTTGATCGCCTCGAAGCAGAGTTCCGCCTGACCTGTGACATCGGCCGGAATGCTGTCATCGACGCCGATTCCCAGTTGACCTGATGTCACCAGCAGGCTCGCGCCGGGCGGCACCAGCAGACCATGATTATAATTACCGAACGGGGCACGGACGGATGACGGATTGAAGACCCGTTTCATGAGACACTCTCCTTTAACTCGCGACGACAACGGTCCGATCACGCCGGACCTCGTGGAAGATATGGCCGAACAGCGCCGCGAGCACGATGGGGCCGCCAATCATGGTTGCTGCCGAAGGCGTCTCGCCCAGGATCAGCCAGACCCACAGCGGCGTCAGCGGCACCTCCAGCGAGGTCAACAGGCTGGCATCGGCAGCGGGAACCCGGCGCGAACCGGCGGTATAGAGGATCAGGCCGAACGCATTCTGCACGATGCCGAAAACAACGATAAGACCCATATCACTGGCGCTGACAGAAAGAGGCGCCGCGAACGAAAAAGTCATCAGTGAACAGAGCCAGGCGGATCCCGCCATCGCCGGAAGCATCGGCACGCCACGATATTTTCGCATCACAGTTGCCAGAGCGGCGACGGAAATCGTCATGACGACGGCAAGCCCCTTGCCGAGAAGGCCACCGGACTCGCCACCGCTGTCGACCAGCATGACCAGCACGCCGCAGATCGCAACGGCGCTGGCGATCAGGGTTGCGCGTGTCGCCTTCTCGCCGATCCACAGATAGGCAACGCCGGCCGTCACGAAGGGTACGGTGGCATAGATCACCATCGCATCGGCAACGGACGTGTAATACATCGACCCGATGCCGGAGATCATGCTGACGGCGGAAAAGAACATCGCCATGAACGACGGCGCACGCATGCGCTTCAGAATCGTCAGCGCCGCGCCGCGCTCCATGTAGAAGAACAGCATCAGCACGCAGCTGCCCGACACGAGGCCACGCCAGAACAGCATGGTCATCAGATCGGCCGTGATCGTGCGGATGAACAGACCGGAGGTCGACCAGGCGAGCGCGGATATCGCGACATACAACACGCCGAGACGATATTGACGGGGGTCGTCGAGGGTCATGGAGAAACCGGTATGAACGAGAATGCGGCAAGGAGTATCGCGACCGCAAGACCGCCACAAGCTCAGGCTGCGGCGCTTTCAGTCGCGGAATGAGAAAGGCTCGCTTCGACCGCGAGCCTTCCGTTTGGCGATGGATCAGGTCGAGGTTCAGTCGCCGTAGCCGACGATGCCCTTGATTTCGAGGAAGTCGTGAATGCCCCAGTCCGCATATTCGCGGCCGTTGCCGGACTGCTTGTAGCCGCCGAAAGGCGCGAATGTGTCCCACTCAGGATAGTTGAGGTAGACAGACCCCGCCCGCATGCGGGCGGCCACCTTGCGGGCATGGGCGATATCCTGCGACTGCACATAGGCCGCAAGCCCGTAGACGGTATCGTTGGCGATGGTTACAGCCTCTTCCTCATCCTTGTAGGGCAGGATCGACAGCACTGGCCCGAAGATCTCTTCGCGCGCGATGGTCATGTCGTTGGTCACGTTACCGAAGACCGTTGGGCGAACGTAGTAGCCACGATTGAGGTTTTCCGGACGTCCTAGGCCGCCGGCCACCAGCGTGGCGCCTTCCTTAATGCCGGCTTCGATCAGGCGCTGGATCTTGTCGAACTGCAGCTGGCTGACCACCGGGCCGAGCACGGTTTCCTCCGAACGCGGATCGCCAACCACGAAGGTCTCCGCTTCCGATTTCGCGTAGCCGAGGGCTTCATCATGACGATCGGCAGGAACCAGCATTCGGGTCGGCGCATCGCAGGACTGGCCAGAATTGCCGAAGCAGCCCTGAACACCCTTGCGCACCGCCGTTTCAAAGTCTGCATCCGGCAGGATGATGTTAGCCGACTTGCCGCCGAGCTCCTGCGCCACGCGCTTGACCGTATCGGCAGCCGTCTTGGCGACGATGATGCCAGCGCGGGTGGAACCGGTAAAGGAAACCATGTCGACATCGGGATGACCGGCCATGACTTGACCGACATCGGGGCCGTTACCCTGCACCATGTTGTAGACGCCCTTCGGCACGCCTGCGGCTTCCATCACCTCGGAGAAGACGACGCCGGAGATCGGCGCGATTTCGGACGGCTTCAACACGACGGTGCAGCCGGCGGCGATGGCAGGCGCGACCTTGCAGACGATCTGGTTGAGCGGCCAGTTCCACGGCGTGATCAGCGCGCAGACGCCGATCGGCTCCTTGACCACCGTGGTGCTGCCGCGCTTCTCGGAAAACTCATAGGTTTCGAGTGCGGCTATGGTGGATTCCATGTGCGCGCGGCCAGCCCAGGCCTGCGCTTCGCGGGCGAAGGAAAGCGGCGCGCCCATCTCCTGGCTGACGGCTTGGGCGATGTCCTCGAACCGTTCGTTATAGACTTCGAGAACCTTCTTCAGCAGCGCCAGCCGCTCGGCCACCGACCACAGCGAGAAGGAGGCGAATGCCGTCTTTGCAGCGGCTACGGCCTTGTCCACATCCGCCTTGGAACCCACGGAAATCTGCGTGTAAGCCTCTTCGGTCGAGGGATCGATCACATCCAGAACCGCAGGCACGACGGGATCGACCCACACGCCGTCAATGAAAAATTTCAGGTGATTGGACATGCAAGGCTCCTTGGAAGGAAGTGGGGCGGGTTTGTCGCGGCGAACTATCCTTCAAGGCAAAGTCGACCGCAAGAAGATCGCGTCACAGGCGGCGCAAATATTCAACGATGTACGGGGTTACTTCTCCAGACCGTCCAGCAGGCGATACCAGGCGATTGTCGCCGCCACGCCGATTTGCCGAAGGCCGTGAAACGGAATCGGATGAATGGCGGAGACGGGGAAAGGCAGGGCCGTCCGGTCGCCTGTCTCGATATACTTCGCAAGGCGCGGCCCTATCGCAGTCATCAAGCCGACACCCCTCCCTTGACAGCCGGCAACCATCAGCAGGCCTTTTTCCGGCTCGTGAACGTGGGGGAGATGATCTGGTGTCACGGCCACCCGGCCGAACCATCTGTGGGCAATCGAGATATCGCCGAGAGCGGGGAAGAGGCGCAGCATCGCGCGCTGCAGATGCGCCCAGTCCTCCTCACTCTTCGGCTCGGACATTCGCCCTCGCCCGCCGAGTACAAGCCGGCCATCCGGGCTTTTGCGATAATAGACGAGGATGCGCCGGCTGTCGGAAACTGCCTGCCCATGAGGCAGGATCGCTTCCTGCTGCGCTTCGCTCAGCGGCGCGGTGGCGATCTGGAAGGAGTGCAGCGGCACCAGGCTCTGGGCAAGCCCCGGCACCAGACGACCGGAATAGGCGTTGGTCGCCAGCAGAACGGTGCGGGCCGAAATCGACTGTCCGCCGGACAGCGAAACCGTCCAGGCGCCGCTTTCCTGACGAAGCCCAGTCGCGGTCTCTCCCGTAGCGATGCGGACACCGGCAGCAACCGCGAGACGCGCGAGTTCGCAGACGAAAGCAAGCGGATTGATGACACCGGCGCGCCGGTCGAGCCAGCCGCCCAGATAGCCGTGTGCGCCAGTCATCAGGGCGATATCGGATGCATTGAGCAGCGTCACGTCGCCCCCCCGTGCTCGCCACTGCCTGTTGCGCTCCTCGGCATTGCCCATCGCCGTGTGGGTGTGCGCGGCCTGTATCCAGCCGTTACGCAAGTGCTCGACATCAAGCCCCTCGCCTTCGATGAGAGCGAAGACGGCGTCGGCCGTACGTGAAGCGAAATCGATCAGCCGCTCGCCCTTCTCCTCACCAAAGCGGGCGATCAGCCATTCGGGATCGTATTTGAGACCGGGAATGACCTGTCCGCCATTGAGCCCGGAAGCCCCCTCGCCGATGTCGCGGGCCTCCACGACCCTGACGACCATCCCGCTGCGGGCTGCGGCAAGCGCAGTTGAAAGACCCTGAAAACCCGCGCCCACGATGACAAGGTCGACCACCTCACGCGAGCCGACTGGCGTAACAACAATCCGGTCACGATCGGGCCGTCTCCACACCGGGCAGGAAAACCGCGAGGGCACCATAACCAATATCCTGAAAATATACTAAATAGCCGCCGCGCAGACTGAACGCGGCATTTTCCAAAATCAATAGATTTTTAGGGAGCATGCACCCTATCAACAGCGGCCGGGCAAGGCCGGTTTCGAAGCAGGAAGATAGAGCATTGATGGCAGATACGTTCTCGCCGGAAAATGCTCTATTGCGCGATGTCCACACGCTCCGGAAGACGCCAGTCGATCGGCTCCAGCCCACGGGATTTCAGGAAGTCGTTGGCCTTGGAGAAATGCCGGCAGCCGAAGAAGCCGTTATGGGCCGAAAGCGGCGATGGATGCGGTGCCTTCAACACCAGATGGCGCTGCCGGTCTACGAAGGCAGCCTTCTTCTGCGCATAGGAACCCCAAAGCATGAAGACGACGTTTTCGCATTCGTCGTTGACCGCCCGGATGACGGCATCGGTGAAGCGCTCCCAGCCATGCCCTTGATGCGCGGCGGCCCGCGCCTCCTCCACCGTCAGCACGCTGTTGAGCAGGAGCACGCCCTGCCGCGCCCAGCTTTCGAGAAAGCCATGACGGGCCGGCTCGATGCCGAGATCGGTCGCCATTTCCTTGTAGATATTGACCAGCGACGGAGGAGTGCGGACGCCGGGCTGCACGCTGAAGCAGAGACCATGGGCCTGACCCGCGCCGTGATAGGGATCCTGACCGAGAATGACCACCCGGACATTCTGGAGCGGCGTCAGGTCGAGAGCGCGGAAATATTCGTTACCCTTGGGGAAGATGCGCTTGCCGCTCGCCTTCTCCGCCAGCAGGAACTCCCTGAGCTGCTGCATGTAAGGGCTTTGGAACTCCGGCCCCAGCACCCGCTTCCAGCTCTCTTCCAGCCTGACATCCGATGAAGTCATTGCGATACCACCGTGCTGCGTTTCGATCGGAAGTGATTGAAAGCCGAAAGACCGCCCTGTCAATCCCGCAACTTGCCAGTCCGGCGAAACCTCCCCGACCATCCACCGCAGCGCCAATGATCCCCAACGAAATCAGTCACAGGCAGCTTTGCCAAACTGTCACAAGCCGGTGCTATGCGGAACCTTCCACGGTGAGGTTGTCCCATGACTCTGCTGATATGGTTCTGCGCGGTAGCCCTTGTTGTCCACCTCTCCAGCATCGTTCTGGTGCTTGTCTGGAGAAGCACGCGCCATGAGGAACCTCTTCCTCCGCGCCTGCCCGCCGTCACCATCGTCAGGCCCGTCTGCGGATTGGAGAACAATCTGGAATCGACGCTCCATTCGACCTTCCGCCTCGACTGGCCGGATTACGAGATCATCTTCTGCGTCGCGACCGCCAGCGACCCGGCGATTGCGGTCGTCCGCCGCTGCATGGCGTCGCATCCGCATATACCCGCCCGCCTGCTGATCGGCGACGACAGGATCAGCGTCAATCCGAAACTCAATAACGTCATCAAGGGTTGGCGATCCGCCCGCTACGACTGGATCGTGCTGGCCGACAGCAACGTGCTGATGCCGGAAGACTATATCCGCCAGCTCTTCTCGCGCTGGCTTCCGGGCACGGGAGCCGTGTGCTCGCCGCCCATCGGCTCCGCGCCGGAAGGCTTCGCCGCCGAACTGGAATGCGCATGGCTGAACAGCTTCCAGGCCCGCTGGCAGTTGCTGGCCGATGCCATCGGCCTTGGCTTCGCCCAGGGCAAGACCATGCTGCTCAACCGCCAGATCATGGCCCGCGCCGGCGGCTTCGAGCGGCTCGGCGAGGAAGTGGCGGAAGATGCGGCGACAACCGGCCTGATCCGCGGGCTGGGCCTCAAGGTCCGGCTGGTGAAGCAGCCCTTCCCCCAGCCGCTCGGTCGCCGCGATCTCGCCTCGGTGTGGAAGCGGCAATTGCGCTGGGCTCGCCTGCGACGCGCGTCCTTCCCGCTCTATTTCGTGCCCGAACTCATTGCCGGCGCAGCCCTGCCGCTCGCCGCATTGACAGCACTCGTAGCGACCGGAACCTGCTCGCCATTGAGCGCGCTCCTCTACCTTGCCGCATGGTATGGCGGCGAAACCCTGCTCAACAAAAGCTTCGGATGGCATACGGGCATCCTTGGCCTGCCTGCCACGGTGGCGAGGGATATCGCGCTTCCGGTTCTGTGGATCGCGGCATGGTTCGGAAACGGCTTTGTCTGGCGAGGCAATGCCATGACGGTGGCGTCCGATGAGAACGCCGAAACATCATCCGCCAAGGCCCGCCTTCGTCGCGTGGTGGACAAGACCCGCGAGCGGGCAAAAACGCTGACCGCGTTCCGCAATTGACCCCCGCGGGACCGGGAATCTGGTTCGGGTCCGCCTCCTGATATCATCACGAACGGAATGACTGCGAACGGAGGCAAGGCCGAAGCCCCGCCCCCGCCCGCAGGGAGGTTTCCTTAGAGCGTGTCGCAATCTTGCAGATTCGCTCCATACGCTTGAAGTCCGTGCTTCATCGCATGTCGCTGCCGCAAGACCGGTGCACACTTATGCGCAACAAGCCTTAGATCACGCCCGAGCCCATCTGCCCGGCGATATATTCCGCCTGCCGGATTGCCAGCGTGACGATGGTCAACGTCGGGTTCTCCGCGCCGCCCGTCGTGAACTGGCTGCCATCAGAGATGAACAGGTTCTTGATGTCGTGGGTCTGGCCATGCTTGTTGACCACGCCATCCCGAGCCTTCTCACTCATCCGGTTGGTGCCGAGATTGTGGGTCGAGGGATAAGGCGGGGTCGGGAAGGAACGGGTTGCCCCGACCGCTTCGTAGAGCGCCATGCCCTGCTTGTAGGCGTGATTGCGCATGGCGTCGTCATTCGGATGGTCGGTGAACCAGACATCCGGGATCGGCATGCCGTACTTGTCCTTGAGCTCCTTGTGCAGCTTCACCGCATTCTGTTCCTGCGGCATGTCCTCGCCGACGATCCACATGCCGGCCATATTGGCATATTGGTCCATCGCCGAGGTGAACGAGCGCCCCCAGCCACCGGGATCGAGGAACGCCGCCATGAACGGAATGCCGAGCGACAGCGTCTCCAACTCGTAGCCGCCGACGAAGCCGCGCGACGGATCGTGCTTCGCTTCGTCGCGGATGATGCCGGCCATCGTCGTTCCGCGATACATGTGTACCGGCTTCTCGAACACGGCATAGACCGAGCCGGTCGTGTGGCGCATGTAGTTCTTGCCCACCTGACCGGACGAGTTGGCAAGGCCGTCCGGAAACATCGAGGAATGCGAATTGAGCAGCAATCGCGGGCTTTCGATCGAATTGCCGGCGACCGCGACGATGCGGGCCTTCTGGCTCTGCAGCTTGCCGTCCTTGTCGGCATAAACGACCGCCGTCACCTTGCCGGACTTGTCATGCTCGATCTTCACCACATGGGAATTCGGCCTGACTTCCAGCTTGCCGGTCGCCTCGCCTTTCGGGATTTCGGTGTAAAGCGTCGACCACTTGGCGCCCCACTTGCAGCCCTGGAAACAGAATCCCGTCTGCTGACAGCCGACACGGCCGTCGCGGTCGGTGGAGTTGATCGCCATCCGTCCGGTATGGCACTCCTGATAGCCAAGCTTGTCGGCGCCTGCCTTGAAGACCTTGAAGTTGTTGCTCCCCGGCAGGCCCTCGATGCCATTGGTGCGGGTCACGCCCATCTTGTCCTCGGCCTTCGCGTAATAGGGCTCAAGGTCGGCAAGCGTGATCGGCCAGTCGAGAAGGTTCGCGCCTTTCACCTTGCCGTAATGGGTGAGCGTCTTAAACTCATGTTCCTGAAAACGCAGCGAGGCGCCCGCCCAGTGAGTTGTGGTGCCGCCGACCGCCTTGACGATCCAGGCCGGCAGATTGGGAAAATCCTTCGCCACCCGCCAGCCGCCGCCGGTGGTGCGATGGTCAAGCCAGGCGAGCTGGGCGAAACTGTCCCATTCGTCGTTGATGAAATCCTCGTGCTCGATCCGGTTTCCGGCTTCGAGAACGACGACATCGATGCCCTTCTGGGCAAGTTCGTTGCCGAGCGTTCCGCCGCCCGCACCCGAACCGATGATGACGACCACGCTGTCGTCGTTGAGATCATAAGGCGCTGCCATGGTTTCCTCCCAGGAATATCAATCGGGAATGTCCTCAATGCGCCGCCGCTCCGCTATCAGCGGGCCTCCTCGGGCGGCTTGCATCGTCGGGTTACAATCGGGGCGTCAGAGCCATTCGAGATCGTCGAAGCCACGGTGGATATAGCCACCCTTCGAGAAGGATTCGCCCTCGTAGCCGAAGATCGGCCAAAGCTCCTTCTGGTTATAGAGGCTGACCACGAGGTCGCCCCGCACCGCCTGGAAGAAGGGCGTCTTCTCGATGTCGCGCAGGATAGCCACGCGCTCATCCTCCCAGCCAAGCCCGGAGTAGCCGCCGGCGCCGGCGCGCTTGTCGAGATCGGCGATGCCCTCCTCCACCAGCTTCTTGTGCGCGGGGTCCTTTGCCGCGAGATCGTCCTGTCCCTTGACGGCGATCGCATAGAACCGGTCGGCGAGTTGATCGTGCGGATAGATGTCGCGAGCGAGTTTGATCAACGTCGCCATGGTTTCGGGCTTGAGGGCCTTGGCTTCGAGCGCCCAGGCCGCCTGCGGACAGATCACCGCCGAACCGCTGATGACGAACAGCGCACCCACGCTCCCGGTTTTCAGCAGGTCACGGCGCGAAAGCCCATTGGTCTTTTCGTAAAGCGTTACCACGTCAGTCTCCTCCCAAGGTCTTGTGGCAATCGACGGACCCTCATCCTCCGGTCCGTCAGGAGCGGCGCGCGAACGCGCCGCCCGATGTCAACGCGCTGCCGGAAGGTCCTCCAACCCTCCGGCGGCACGGATCACTTGAAACGTCCGTAACGCTGCAGAACCTCGATCTTGTAGCCGTCCGGATCGGTGATGAAGAAGAAGCGGGCGAAGAGCGCGCCATCGCGGTTGAACTCGACGATCTTGTTCGGGTTGAGCCCGAGATCCGTGAGCCGCTTGTGCTCGGCATCGAGATCGATGACGCTCACGGCAAGATGGCCGTAGCCATTGCCGAGATCATAGGCTTCCTCGCGGCCCTTGTTGACGGTGAGTTCGAGCTCGAACTCCGTTTCCGCATTGCTCAGATAAACCAGCGTGAAGGTGTCGAAATCCAGTCTTTCGGCAATCTGCAGGCCGAAAGCCTGTTCGTAGAACGCGACGGACCGAGCTTCTTCCAGCACCCGGATCATCGAATGGATCATCTTCGCCAAGGGCAACTCCTAGTTCATGCAAATCATCAATGCTGAAGAGTGTCCTATGCCGGCGGCAAATCGGGTAGCAGCCCACTACCGCACCCATGATTTCGAGTGGTTTTTTTCGTATTCTTTGCGTTTGAGGCAAAGCATTACGGCGATCTGTGAAATTGACCGGGATCGCGCCCGGTCTCATAATGACCCAAAACAAGAGACGCGGAGGAGCATGCCATGTGTGAAGTCTTTGCCGGACAGGATCCGGCCCGCTACCGCGCAGTCAACCGCTCGGTGAGGATCGGCGGCCACTCGACCAGCATCCAGATCGAGGCTGCCTTCTGGGACCTGATCGACGAGATCGCCGCGGGACAGTCGATGTCGACCTCGCGTTTTCTCTCGACACTCTATGACGAAGCCTTGGAGCGGAACGGCACGGTCTCCAATTTCGCCTCGCTGCTGCGGACAAGCTGTCTGATCCACCTGATGGGCAAGGCCCAGCATCCGGACGCGCCCCAAACCTTCCACATCATCGCCGCGGAATAGGCAATAAAAAACGCGGCCCGCTTCGAAGTCGGGCCGCGTTTCATATCCGGTCGCCGTCTTGGGTCGGCACCGAACGAACGGTTCATTCCGCCGCCTGCAACTCTGGACGCTTGGCTTCATCCTCATAGACGACGCCGCCGAGGGCAGCATGGAAGAGCTGCTCGTCCAGCTCACCTTCCCAACGGGCGACGACAACGGTCGCGACCGCATTGCCGATGAAGTTGGTGAGAGCGCGGCATTCCGACATGAAGCGGTCGATGCCGAGGATCAGCGCCATGCCGGCAACCGGAACGGACGGGACGACCGAGAGCGTTGCGGCAAGCGTGATGAAGCCTGCGCCGGTGATGCCGGCGGCACCCTTCGAGCTCAGCATGGCGACGGCGAGCAGCAGGATCTGGTCGCCGAGCGACAGATGGATGTCGGTTGCCTGGGCGATGAACAGCGCGGCAAGCGTCATGTAGATATTGGTGCCGTCGAGGTTGAAGGAATAGCCGGTCGGGATGACCAGGCCAACGACCGAACGCTTGCAGCCGGCCTTCTCCATCTTGTTCATCAGGCCCGGCAGCGCGGCTTCGGACGAAGACGTGCCGAGAACCAGAAGCAGCTCTTCCTTGATGTAGCGGATGAGCGAGAGGATCGAGAAGCCGTTGTAACGGGCGACCGCACCGAGAACCACGACCACGAACAGGATCGAGGTGAGGTAGAAGGTGCCGATCAGCATGGCGAGGTTGGCGACCGATGCGATACCGTACTTGCCGATGGTGAAGGCCATCGCGCCGAAGGCGCCGATCGGGGCAGCCTTCATCAGAATGGCGACCAGCTTGAAGATCGGATTGATGACGGCATGCAGGAAGTCGGTGACCGGCTGGCCGCGTTCGCCGACCAGCGCCAGCGAAATACCGAAGAGCACCGAGAAGAACAACACCTGCAGAATGTCGCCATCAGCAAACGCGCCGACGATGGTCGTCGGGATGATGTTCATCAGGAAGCCGACGATGGTCGAGTCATGCGCCTTTTCGGCATAGGAAGCGACCGCCTTGGCGTCGAGCGAGGCCGGATCGATATGCATGCCCGAGCCCGGCTGGATGACGTTGGCGACGATCAGGCCGACGACCAGCGCCAGCGTCGAGAAGGTGATGAAGTAGAGCATCGCCTTGCCGGCGACGCGGCCGACCTTCTTCATGTCGGTCATGCCGGCGATGCCGGTAGAGACCGTCAGGAAGATGACCGGCGCGATGATCATCTTGACGAGCTTGATGAAGGCGTCACCGAGCGGCTTCAACTGCGTGCCGATATCCGGGTAGAAATGGCCGAGCAGGATGCCGGCTATGATAGCCGCCAGAACCTGGACATAGAGATGCTTATACAAAGGCTGCTTGGCCCCGGAAATCGGAGCCGCGGATGGGATATTCATGATGTCCTCCGTTTCGTACCCTGTCGGAACAAGTTCCGGCCTCCCGGGCACAGCGATTTGAACGTTAGCAACGGTTCAGCGTTGTGTTTACGAAATTGCAAGACCCGTGCCAGAATTGTGAAACGTCATTCAAACCATTGATTCAAATAGACTTATGAAGTCACGAAATCGTCGTGAAATTCAACAAAGTGCGATTTTCCGCACTGCCATCTTGGCTTTCCGTGCGATTTGACGCACAGTGAAAAGATGTTTTCTAGACTGAAAATGAAGGATCGTACCGTCTGGGCCGTCTTCGCCCTCGTTGCGGCTCTCATCCTTGCGGCCGGCTCCTATTATGCGGGCCGTGTGGGCCGCGAGGCTGCGCTTGTCGCGCTGGCGGACGATGCCGGCAATGACGTGGCTCTGAAGAGCGCGCTGCTGCAGGCCGTGCTGGAACGCCCGCGCTCGCTGCCCCTTGTACTGGCCGACGACGCGGAACTGCGCAGCGCCCTGTTCACGGGAAGCGAGGGTGAAATCGCCCATCTCAACCGCAAGCTGGAAAAGCTGGTCGAGGATAGCCAGGCCGCCGTCATCTACGTCATCCCGCCGAACGGCATAGCTATCGCGGCCAGCAACTGGCAGCAGACCGACAGCTTCATCGGCAACGACTACAGTTTCCGGGAATATTTCCAGCAGGCGATGGCGACGGGACGCGGAGAGCACTATGCGCTCGGCACGGTGAGCAAGCGACCGGGCCTTTATCTTTCCCGCCGCGTAGAAGGCAGCAACGGCAAGGCACTCGGCGTCGTCGTCGTCAAGGTGGAGTTCGACGGACTGGAAAAGGACTGGGGCCTCTCCGGCAAACCGACCTTCGTGACCGACCGCAACGGCATCGTGCTGATTACCAGCAGACCGGAATGGCGCTTTTCAGCGATTACGGCCATTCCTCCCGAAAAGCGCGCTGCCATCCGCGAAAGCCTGCAATTCGGCGAGGCCTCGCTCAGAATGCTGCCGATCGCGCCGCCGCTTCAGGCCGGCGGCCGACCGCTGGTGAATGTCAACGAACCCGCAATGCAGAAGACAGGGCGTTTCCTGGCTCTCGCCTCGCCCGTCCCCGGCACGCCTTGGAGCCTGCACCTGCTGGTGCCTGCCGATATTGCGCTGACCGCGGGCATTCTGCAGGGACGCCTTCAGGCGCTTGCGGGACTGCTGCCGCTGGTCGGCCTTGGCGCCCTCCTGCTCTTCCGCTGGCAGCGCACCCGCCAGCGAGAGGCGGCCGAAAGGGCAGCAAGAGACGAACTGGAACGCAAGGTGAAGGAACGCACCGGCGAACTCAGCCTCGCCCGCGACCGGCTGGAAACCGAGATCGAGGAACACCACGCCACCGAGACCCGGCTGCAGAAGGTGCAGCAGGAACTGGTGCAGGCAAACCGCCTCGCCATTCTCGGTCAGGTCGCAGCCGGCGTCGCCCACGAGATCAACCAGCCCGTGGCCACTATCCGCGCCTATGCCGACAATGCCGGCACCTTCCTTTCGCGCGGCCAGAGCGAACCGGCCGCTGAAAACCTTGCATTCATCGCCAAGCTTACCGAGCGGATCGGCACGATTACCGACGAACTCAAGACCTTTGCCCGCAAGGGCCGCGCGGCGGCAGAACCCGTTGGGCTCAAGACCGTCGTCGACGGTGCTCTTCTGCTCCTCAGAAGCCGCTTCTCCGGCCGACTGGACATGCTGCACGTCGCCGACATTCCGACGGATATCCGTGTGCTCGGCAGCCGCGTGCGGCTGGAACAGGTGCTCATCAACCTCTTCCAGAATGCCCTCGAAGCCATTGCCGGCAATGCCGACGGACACATTGTCGTGCGTCTCGGCGAAAGCGACGAGGGAGAAGCGACAATCGTCGTCTCCGACAACGGCCCCGGCATTCCGCCCGAAATACTGAAGGGCCTTTTCACGCCGTTCAACACCTCCAAGGAAGGCGGCCTCGGCCTCGGGCTGGTGATTTCCAAGGACATCGTCGGAGATTATGGCGGACGCATTGCCGTGGACAGCGGCCCGAACGGAACGACTTTCACCGTGACCCTGAAACGAGCCTGAGCCCATGCGGGACAAGACCGACATCATCCTGATCGACGACGACACCGACCTGCGCCGCGCCACCCGGCAGACACTGGAACTGGCCGGCTTCGCGGTGGAGGATCATGCCAACGCCCAATCGGCTCTCGGCGCGCTTTCAGCCGCAACCCCGGCCATCGTCGTCACCGATATCCGCATGCCCGGAATGGACGGGCTGGAGCTTTTCGCCCGCATCAAGACCATCGATCCGGACCTGCCCGTCATCCTGATCACCGGCCATGGCGACATCACCATGGCCGTGCAGGCGATGCATGACGGTGCCTACGACTTTATAGCCAAGCCGTTTCCGGCGGACCGGCTGGCGCAGACCGTGCGCCGCGCCGTGGAAAAACGCCGTCTGGTGATGGAGAACCGCGCCCTGCGGCAGGCGGCGGAGGAAAGCCGCGACGACCTGCCGCTCATCGGCCAGACGCCGGCCATGGAACACCTGCGCCAGACACTCCGCCAGATCGCCGACACCGATGTCGACGTGCTGATCGCCGGCGAGACCGGAAGCGGCAAGGAAGTCGTGGCCACCCTGCTGCATCGCTGGAGCCGCAGGCGAAGCGGCAATTTCGTCGCGCTGAATTGTGGCGCGCTGCCGGAAACGGTGATCGAAAGCGAGCTGTTCGGCCACGAGGCCGGCGCCTTTACCGGAGCCCAGAAGAAGCGCGTCGGCCGGATCGAACATGCAAGCGGCGGTACGCTTTTCCTCGACGAGATCGAGAGCATGCCGGTCGCGACGCAGGTGAAGATGCTGCGCGTTCTGGAAATGCGCGAGGTGAGCCCGCTCGGCACCAACGAGGTCCGCCCGGTCGATCTCAGAGTCGTTGCAGCGGCAAAGATCGACCTCGGCAATCCGGCCGAGCGCGGCGATTTTCGCGAGGACCTCTACTATCGGCTCAACGTCGTGACCGTTTCCATTCCGCCGCTGCGCGAGCGGCGTGCCGACATACCGCTGTTGTTTTCCCACTTTCTCGCCCGGGCCGCCGAGCGCTTCAGGCGAGAGGTACCGCCCTTGACCTCTGCCGTGCACCAGCATCTTGCAAGCCATTCATGGCCGGGTAATGTGCGCGAACTTGCCCATTATGCGGAGCGGGTGGCGCTCGGCCTTGCCGAACCGGCCACACCCGCCGCGGCCACGGACTCCATACCGTCGGATGGTCATGCAAGCCTGCCCGAACGGATGGAACAGCACGAAGCCGAACTGATCCGCGCGGCGCTGATCGAGAACGAAGGCGACGTGCGCCGCACGATCGAGGCGCTGCAGATCCCCCGCAAGACCTTCTACGACAAGCTCCAGCGGCACGGCATCAACCGCGCCGACTACGAATAAGCCCGAAGAAAACCGGAAAGCCGCTATTCCTCGTCGCTGCGCATCGGAGCACGGCTGTGCTCGTTGCCGGCCTCCACCGCCTTCTGCAGAAGCTTCACCAGCACTTCGCCCTCGCCTACCGAAAGCCCGGTGAGAATGCGCCGCTGCACCTCCTCGACCAGCGGCTCGATGTCGGCCCGAACGCGCTTGCCCTCCTCGGTGAGCGAGAGTTGTTTGGCGCGGCGGTCCCGGCTGCTGGTGTCGCGATCGACAAGTCCCTTGGCGACGAGCCGATTGACCACACCGCCGATGGTCGCACGGTCATAGGCGATGCGCGCTGCAAGCGTCGCCTGATCTATGCCGGGCGCGATCTCCAGTTCGGCCAGCGCTGCGTACTGCACGGGAGTCAGGTCGTAGCCACCCTTGCCCACCTCCTCCAGAAACAGGGAGACGGCCACCTGGTTCAGGCGGCGAATGAGATGGCCCGGCATCTGCGCGATCTTGGACATGTTCATAGCCGCCTTCCCGGCCGCATCCACAAAGCCGGCAGAGGGCCGACGCTTTCGATATCGCGATTACATAGGCCAGCGAGTGTCGACTTGCCAACAGGCATGAAAACCGAACCGGACGCGCTCAATCGTCACCTACGAAGCCCGCGGCAGCATCGACCGCGGAGACATCGACCTGAGCCATGGCGGTTTCCAGCTCTTCGAGAAGCTTCTGTAGATCGCGCATGCGGTCGGCTCCGTAGGCGCTGATGATCTCGCCGTAGATCTCGTCGGAATGGCGGGTCATCTTCTCTATGAGTTCAAGGCCTGCCGCGCTGATCGAAATGCGGGCACGCCTGAGGTCGTTTTCGTCTGGATGGCGCTCGATCAGGTGCCGGCCCTCGAGATCCTTCAGAATGCGTGAGAGGCTCGGGCCGAGCAGGAAGGTGGCGCGCGCCAACTCCGTTACCTCGATTTCCTTCACCGTGACCAGCGCCCGCAGGATGCGCCACTGCTGCTCGGTGATGTCGTACATCCGCAGTGCATTGCGGAAATGTTTCATCACCGATTCGCGAGCGCGTAGCAGAAGCATCGGCATCGAACGCGAGAAATGGCGCAGCCGCAATCGTTGCGCGCTTGCGCTGCCATCCCTGTGGCTATCGTCAGCCTCGCCGTATTTGTCCATTATGCCGTCCCCACAGAGGCCCTGTCGTCGCATCGACATGCCTGCGACGGTGGGCCTCTTATAATTTCAAGAATAACTTATATAGCCTTTGTTAGGCGTCTCTATACCAATCATTGCCTGCCACCGGCAAGAACACCCATCCAACGGCAATATCGCGGATCAACTGCGCATCCTGTCCCATCCCCACCAAATATATATACCCGAGATCACGGTCGCGTTATCCACAGATAATTAACACGTTAAATATCAAAGTGCATTTCTGCGATTCAGACGCTTGACAATCTCTCCCGGATATCATCTTATTAACTTGTTAAGTTCGCTTTCACCCCTCGAGGAGGCCGTCTGCTGCACTTGGTGCCGGACGGGAGGGGGCTTCCAAACTCCGGGAGGGAGGAGAATGCCGGTTGGCGTGGGAGGACGCCATTACCGGCATTTCTCATTTTTGGGGCATGCTTAAAGCGGCCGGCATTCGCAGGAACAACAACGCGCCGGCCAGGCTCTTTTCAGCTCCTTCGGCCGACATCCAATAAGCCCGCTGGCTGACGCGCATGGCAGCAACCCCACACATCCCCTGATCACATCGCTCGATTGAAGTGTTGCATGCGCTCGTGATAGGAGAGCGCGAAACTCCTGCACATATAAAGAAAGACCAGCATGATCCCCTGGAAGCAGCTCGATATCGCCAGCATTCCGGGCGGCGGTGAATTGCGCCTCAAGCAGCGGGGAACGGAATTCTCCATCATGCTCGGCACCAACGAGCTGATGAACAGCCGCCTCAGTGGTTCAGAGGAAGCATTGGCCACGCTTTCTTGCGAGTATATCAAGGACAAGAAACGTCCGGCGGTCCTGATAGGCGGACTGGGCATGGGCTTCACCCTGCGCGCAGCTCTTGCCGTCCTGCCCGATGATGCCGAGGTTACCGTTGCCGAACTCGTGCCTGCTGTCGTCGCCTGGGCGCGCGGCCCGATGGCCGAGATTTTCAAGGGCAGCCTCGGTGATCCCCGTGTGCGGGTCCATGAAGGCGATGTCGGCGCGCTGATCCGTACCTCGCCCGGCAAATTCGACGCCATCATGCTGGACGTGGACAACGGTCCGGATGGCCTGACCCGCGCCTCGAATGACGGCCTCTACGATTTCGGTGGCTTGAATGCGTCGAAGACCGCGCTTCGGGCGAACGGCGTGCTTGCCGTCTGGTCGTCGGGGCCCAATGCAGGCTTCACCCGCCGCCTGCAAGGCAGCGGTTTTACCGTGAAGGAAGTCAATACACGCGCCAACGGCAAGCGTGGCGGCGCTCGCCATGTCATCTGGCTGGCGAGCAAGCGATAACCTCCAGACTAACCGCCGAATTGACAGCAAACGGCTGCAACGCTACTCAAAATCGAGCAAAGGATTTCGATGGCGAAAAGAGCTGGCAATCTTGGACGGCTTGACGACGCGGCCCGCGCCGGCTGGCTCTATTATGTCGCCGGCCGGACCCAGGACGAGATCGCGGCCGCCATGGGCATTTCCCGCCAGAGTGCCCAGCGCCTCGTTTCTCTCTCCGTCGCCGAAAAGCTGATCAAGGTCCGGCTCGACCATCCGATCGCCGTCTGCATGGAACTCGCCGAGGCGGTGAAACAGAAGTACGGTCTGCGTCAGGTCGAGATCGTTCCGACCGATCCCGGATCCGATGCGGCCCCGACCGGCGTGGCGGAAGCTGGTGCTGCCGAACTCGAACGCTGGCTGAAACAGCCAGATCCGCTGATCATCGCCATGGGTACCGGACGTACGCTGCGCGCCGCGGTCGATCAATTGTCGCCGATGGAGTGTCCGCAGCATCGCATCGTGTCGCTGACCGGCAATATCAGCCCCGACGGCTCGGCCGCCTATTACAACGTCATCTTCTCCATGGCCGACGCCATCAAGGCACGCCACTTCCCGATGCCGCTTCCGGTGCTCGTTTCCTCCCGCGCGGAGCGGGACCTCCTGCACCAGCAGGCGCTCGTCCGGCCGACCATCGCACTCGGCACCAGGGCCGACGTGACCTTCGTCGGCATTGGTGAGATAGACCCCCAGGCCCCTCTCCTGCTCGACGGCTTCCTACAACCTCAGGAAGTGGAAAGCCTCATGCAGGCCGGTGCCACAGGTGAGATCTGCGGCTGGACTTTCGATGCGGACGGCAAGCTGCTCGACAACCCCGTCAACGAGCGGGTGGCCAGTATTCCGCTTCCATCGCGGGACACCTCCTGCGTTATCGGACTAGCCCGCGGCAGGCGAAAGCATGCCGCCATTCGCGCCGCATTGCGCGGTGCCCATATCAATGCACTCATCACGGACGAGGATGCAGCCCGTTTCCTGCTGCAATCCTGACCACTCCTGAAAACAACAATTCCCCGTTTTAACGCAGAGACTTAACCGTCATCTTCGGCGGCGCAGCATGGAATCCGCATTGACTCTTCACGCGACAAAGTGAGAAATTGCTCACGAGCAAAGCGAATGCTCATTTTTCTTCTGGGAGGAAGATATGACATTGAAGACAATTTTGCTGGGCGCATGCTCGGTATTGGCCATGGCTGGCCTGGCTTCCGCCGAAACCCTCACCATCGCCACCGTCAACAACGGCGACATGATCCGCATGCAGAAGCTGACGGACGACTTTAAGGCGAAAAATCCCGGCATCGACCTCGAATGGGTAACGCTCGAGGAGAACGTATTGCGCCAGAAGGTGACGACCGATATCGCCACGAAGGGCGGCCAGTTCGACGTCCTGACGATCGGCACCTATGAAGTTCCGATCTGGGCCAAGCAGGGCTGGCTCCTGCCGCTCGACAATCTCGGCGCAGACTACGACGTGAACGACCTCCTGCCGGCGATCCGCTCTGGCCTGACCGGCGATGACGGCAAGCTCTATGCAGCACCTTTCTACGGCGAAAGTTCGATGGTCATGTACCGCAAGGACCTGATGGAGAAGGCGGGCCTGACCATGCCCGACGCTCCGACCTGGGACTTCATTGCCGATGCGGCCCGCAAAATGACCGACAAGGCCAACGAGGTCTACGGCATCTGCCTGCGCGGCAAGGCCGGCTGGGGCGAGAACATGGCCTTCCTGACGGCCACTTCCAACGCCTTCGGCGCCCGCTGGTTCGACGAAAACTGGAAACCCCAGTTCGACCAGCCGGAATGGAAGAACACGCTCGAATTCTACGTCAACCTGATGAAGGATGCAGGACCTCCGGGCGCCTCCTCCAACGGCTTCAATGAAAACCTGGCGCTCTTCCAGACCGGCAAGTGCGGCATGTGGATCGATGCGACGGTTGCTGCTTCCTTCGTATCGAACCCGAAGGAATCCACGGTCGCTGACAAGGTCGGCTACGCACTCGCTCCCGACACCGGTCTCGGCAAGCGCGGCAACTGGCTCTGGGCATGGAACCTCGCCATTCCCGCCGGCACCAAGAAAGCCGATGCCGCCGAGAAGTTCATTTCCTGGGCAACCGGCAAAGACTACCTGAAGCTGGTCGCTGACAAGGATGGCTGGGCCAATGTTCCTCCGGGAACGCGCACCTCGCTCTACGAAAACCCGGAATACCAGAAGGCAGCGCCCTTCGCGAAAATGACGCTCGACTCGATCAACGCGGCCGACCCGAAGAACCCCTCGGTCAAGCCCGTTCCCTATGTCGGCGTGCAGTTCGTCGCCATTCCGGAATTCCAGGGCATCGGTACCGCCGTCGGCCAGCAGTTCTCGGCAGCACTCGCAGGTCAGGTCAGCGTCGATCAGGCACTGAAAAGCGCCCAGCAGCTGACCGAGCGCGAAATGATGAAGGCTGGCTACATCAAGTAAACTCCCGTGGACTGGGGCCGGGCGACGAGAGCGTCCGGCCTGCCTGGAGCGGGATAGAAAGAGGCGGCGTCAGCCACCCCTCTCCTCCCGCTTCTCTTTTTCGGACAGCCACGGCCTTCCGCAGATGGCCGAAGCCCGAACATGGCCGACATTTGAAAACTGCGATCGAGAAAGGCGCGGGATCGTCATGGCGACTACGCACACCCACTCCTCGGCGCGCCTGATGATGGCGCCCTCCGTTCTTCTCCTCTTGGCATGGATGATCGTGCCGCTGGCGATGACGGTCTATTTCTCCTTCCTGCGCTACAATCTGCTGATGCCGGGGATGGAAGAGTTTGCCGGTTTTATGAATTACCGGTTCTTCCTGACCGACCCGGCCTTCTTCGCGGCCTTGACCAACACCCTGCTGCTCGTCGGGGGCGTTCTCGCCATCACCGTGATCGGCGGCATCGCCTTCGCGCTGCTGCTCGACCAGCCGATGTTCGGTCAGGGCATCGTGCGCATTCTGGTGATCGCGCCCTTCTTCATCATGCCGACGGTTTCCGCGCTGGTGTGGAAGAACATGCTGATGAACCCGGTCAACGGGCTCTTCGCCTGGATCGCCAAGCTCTTCGGCCTGCAGCCGGTCGACTGGCTTGCCAATTATCCACTGCTGTCGATCATCATGATCGTCGCCTGGCAATGGCTGCCCTTCGCCACGCTGATCCTTCTGACCGCGCTGCAATCGCTCGATGAGGAGCAGAAGGAAGCCGCCGAGATGGATGGCGCAGGCCCCGTCTCCAAGCTCATCTATATCATCCTGCCGCATATGGCCCGCGCCATCACGGTGGTGATCCTGATCGAGACGATCTTCCTGCTCTCCGTCTTCGCCGAAATCCTCGTCACCACCAATGGCGGTCCCGGCTACCAGAGCACCAACATCACCTATCTCGTCTATGCCCAGGCGCTGCTGCAGTTCGACGTGGGCGGCGCATCCGCCGGCGGCATCGTCGCCGTGGTGCTCGCCAACATCGTCGCCTTCTTCCTCATCCGCCTGATCGGCAAAAATCTGGAGAGCTGACATGGCACGCGCTATTTCCACCCGCCGCAAAGTCGCCTGGACCGCCATCGCCTGGACGCTCGGCATCCTGATCTTCTTCCCGATCCTCTGGACCTTCCTGACGAGCTTCAAGACGGAAGCCGAAGCCATCGCTTCGCCGCCCTCCTTCCTGTTCTTCGACTGGACGACAGAAAACTATGCGGAAGTGCAGAGCCGTTCGAACTACTTCCGCCACTTCATGAACTCGGTGGTGATCTCGTTCGGCTCCACGCTGCTCGGCCTCATTATCGCCATTCCGGCCGCCTGGGCCATGGCGTTTTCGCCAACGAAGCGCACCAAGGACATCCTGATGTGGATGCTCTCCACCAAGATGCTGCCGCCGGTCGGTGTGCTGGTGCCGATCTACATCCTCTTCCGCGACTTCGGACTGCTCGACACCCGGACCGGCCTCGTCGGCGTGCTGACCCTCATCAACCTGCCGATCATCGTCTGGATGCTCTACACCTACTTCAAGGAAATTCCCGGAGAAATCCTTGAGGCGGCGCGCATGGACGGAGCGTCGTTGATGAAGGAGATCGTCTACGTGCTGACGCCGATGGCCGTGCCCGGCATCGCGTCCACGGTGCTCCTCAACATCATCCTCTCCTGGAACGAAGCCTTCTGGACGCTGAACCTCACGGCATCCAAGGCCGCACCTCTCACCGCCTTCATCGCCTCCTATTCCAGCCCCGAAGGGCTCTTCTACGCCAAGCTCTCCGCCGCCTCGACCATGGCGATCGCGCCCATCGTCATTCTCGGCTGGTTCAGCCAGAAACAGCTCGTCCGCGGTCTGACCTTCGGCGCCGTCAAATAAGGAACACACACATGGGTAGCATCAAGCTCGAAAATGTCTCCAAGTCTTTCGGCGAAGCGACCGTCATTCCCTCGATCGACCTCGAGATCAACGACGGCGAATTCGTGGTCTTCGTCGGCCCCTCCGGCTGCGGAAAGTCCACCCTGCTGCGACTGATCGCCGGGCTGGAGGACGTCTCCGGCGGCCGCATCCTGATCGACGGAAAGGACGCGACCGAGACCGCGCCCGCCCATCGCGGCCTTGCCATGGTGTTTCAGTCCTATGCGCTCTATCCGCATATGAGCGTGCGCTCCAACATCGGCTTCCCGCTGAAGATGGCCGGCGTCGACAAGGCAGAGATCGACCGCAAGGTGAACGACGCCGCGCGCATCCTGAACCTCACCGACTATCTTGACCGCAAGCCCCGCCAGCTTTCCGGCGGCCAGCGCCAGCGCGTCGCGATCGGCCGCGCCATCGTGCGCTCGCCGGAATGTTTCCTGTTCGACGAACCCCTGTCGAACCTCGACGCGGCGCTGCGCGTCAACATGCGCCTCGAAATCTCCGAGCTCCATCATCAGCTCAAGGCCACCTCGATCTATGTGACCCATGACCAGGTCGAGGCCATGACCATGGCCGACAAGATCGTCGTCCTGAACAAGGGGCGTATCGAGCAGGTCGGGTCGCCGCTGGAACTTTATCGCAGTCCGGCCAATCTCTTCGTCGCGGGCTTCATCGGTTCGCCGAAGATGAACCTGATTTCCGGCCCGACGGCGCAAGGCTACGGCGCACCCACCATCGGCATCCGTCCCGAGCATGTAACGCTGTCGACCGAAAGCGGGACGTGGATGGGCAAGGTCGCAGTCGCCGAACATCTGGGCTCCGACACCTTCCTCCACATCACGGTGGATGGCATCGGCCAGATCACCGCCCGCGCCGGCGGCGAGTTCGCGGCAAGGAGCGGCGACACGGTGTTCGTCAGCCCCGACACCGACCGCATCCATCGCTTCAATGACAAGGGACTTGCAGCATGACCGGCAGACTTCAGGGCAAATCGGCGCTGATTACCGGATCAGCGCGCGGCATCGGCCGCGCCTTCGCGGAAGCTTATGTCCGCGAAGGAGCAACTGTCGCCATCGCCGACATCAACTTCGAACGCGCCAGCCAGACTGCCGCGGAGATCGGGAATGAGGCCTATCCGGTGCTGCTCGACGTCACCGAGCAGGCCTCGATCGACGCCGCTGTCAAGGCGGTGGAGGAGAAGACCGGCGGCATCGACATTCTCATCAACAACGCCGCCCTTTTCGACCTTGCGCCAATCGTCGAAATCACCCGCGAAAGCTATGACAGGCTCTTCTCGATCAATGTCGCGGGCTCGCTCTTCACACTGCAGGCCGTCGCGAAATCGATGATCGCCCGCGGCAAGGGCGGCAAGATCGTCAACATGGCAAGCCAGGCGGGGCGGCGCGGCGAAGCGCTCGTCGCCGTTTACTGCGCCACCAAGGCCGCGATCATCTCGCTCACCCAGTCAGCCGGTCTCGACCTCATCAAGCACGGCATCAACGTCAACGCCATCGCGCCCGGCGTCGTGGACGGCGAACACTGGGACGGCGTCGATGCGCTTTTCGCCCGCTACGAGAACCGCCCCCTCGGGGAAAAGAAACGGCTCGTCGGCGATGCCGTTCCCTTCGGCCGCATGGGCCGCGCCGAAGACCTCACGGGCATGGCGATTTTCCTCGCCACGGCGGAAGCAGACTACATCGTCGCCCAGACCTACAACGTCGATGGCGGCAACTGGATGAGCTGAACGCCGCCGCCGGCACCCATCATGTCTCGCTTTGAGGAAGACTGAAATGACCCGCAAGCTATCGCTGGCAAACCTTGCCGAAATCTCTGGAACCGCAGCCATCCCGGCCTATCGCCGCGAACAGTTGAAGGCCGGCATCCTGCATTTCGGCGTCGGCAACTTCCACCGCGCCCATCAGGCCGTCTATCTCCACGAACTCTTCAATCAGGGCCGGGACATGGATTTCGGCATTCTCGGAGCCGGCGTCCTGCCGTCCGACCGCAAGATGAAGGAAACGCTGGAAGCGCAGGATTATCTGACGACGGTGGTCGAGCAGGACATCAACCGCAGTACCGCCACCGTCACCGGACCGATGACCGGCATGATCGCCGCCCCCGACTTCGGCGACATCATCGCGGCCCTTTCCGATCCGGCGATCCGCATCGTGTCGATGACCATTACCGAGGGTGGTTATTTCATCGATCCGGCAACCGGCAAGTTCGACCCCGACCATCCGGCCATGGTAGCCGACGCCGCCAATCCCGGAGAGCCGAAGACCGTGTTCGGCCTCATCATCGCCGGCCTGAAGGCCCGGCGGGCGAAGGGCATGCCCCCCTTTACCGTCATGTGCTGCGATAACATTCCCGGCAATGGTGAGGTGACGGAAGCCACCATCACCGGCCTTGCGAAGCTCTCGGATGCCACCTTCGCCCACTGGATCCACGAGAACGTGGCTTTCCCAAATTCCATGGTCGACCGCATTACGCCCGCAACCGGCGAACGCGAGATCGCGATTGCCCGCGATACCTACGGCATCGAGGATGGCTGGCCGGTCTTCTGCGAGGAATTCAAACAATGGGTGCTGGAGGACAATTTCCCGCTCGGCCGCCCGGCGCTTGAGGCAGTCGGCGTCACCTTCGTGCCGGATGTCGCGCCCTATGAACTGATGAAGCTGCGCATCCTGAACGGCGGCCACGCGGCCATCGCCTATCCGGCCGCGCTGATGGACATCCACTTCGTCCATGAAGCCATGGAAAATCCGCTGATCCGCGCCTTCCTCGCAAAGCTGGAGCGGGATGAAATCATCCCCGTCGTGCCGCCGGTGCCGGACACCAACCTCGACGACTATTTCCAGCTCATCGAAAGCCGCTTCTCCAATCCGAAAATCGGCGACACCATTCCGCGACTGGCGCAGGACGGCTCGAACCGCCAGCCAAAGTTCATCCTGCCCTCAACCGCCGACCGGCTGAACAAGGGGCTGGATGTCGTGGGGCTGGCTCTCGTCTCAGCTCTGTGGTGCCGCTACTTCGAGGGAAAGTCCGACAGCGGCAAGGCCATCGCTTTCAACGATGCCAGCGCGGAACGCCTGCAGAAGGCGGCTCTTGCCTCTCGCGACGATCCAAAGGCTTTCCTCGCGCTCGGCGATATCTTCGGCGCGGTGAGCCAGAACCCGCTCTTCATCCAACGCTTCAGCCATGCTCTGGCAACGCTTCGCGAGGTCGGCACGGCAGAAACGCTGAAGCGCTATCTCGACAGCAGGCTGGCGGCCTGATCCCGTCATGGAAAAAGATGGAAGACGGCTGGTCATCTTCGATTGCGACGGCGTGCTCGTCGACAGCGAGCCGATTTCGCTCGCCGTTCTCGTCGATGCCTTCGGGCAGGCCGGCGTGACGATCGACGCGGACTATGCCCACCGGCGTTTTCTCGGCAAGAGCCTCGCGGCGGTGATTGCGACGGCACGCGACGAATTTTCGCTCGAAATCGGAGAACCCTTCCTCCTCGACCTGAGGAACGCCCTCTATGCAAGATTCCGCAGCGAGCTCAAACCGATGCCCGGTATTGCGGAAGCGCTCGATGCGCTGGCCGCAGCCGGTATCCGCTGGTGCGTTGCCTCGTCCAGCCAGCCGGAGCGTATCGCCCTGTCGCTGACGGTCACGGGTCTGATGGACCGTTTCTCGCCACATCTCTTTAGCGCGACGATGGTCAAAAACGGCAAGCCGGCGCCCGATCTCTTTCTTCATGCCGCCGCCGCCATGGGTTTTGCCCCCCGCGACTGCGTCGTGATCGAAGACAGCCCCGCCGGCATCATGGCCGCAAAGGCAGCCGGCATGACCGTCTTCGCCTTCACCGGAGGCTCGCACACGACGCTTGCCGCCTATCGCGACGAAATTGCAGCCCTTCGACCGGACCGGCAGTTTGACGATATGGTCGAATTGCTCCACCTTGTGCAAAAATGAAAAAACGGGACGGAAACAGGCCACGATGCGCGACCACTTGATTGCGGTGGATGTCGGAACAGGCAGCGCGCGCGCCGGTGTCGTCGACCGACAAGGCCGGCTGCTTTGCCGCCGGGAACATCCGATCGGGATGCGACAGATCGGCGACCACATCGCCGAATACGATTCCGAACAGATATGGAGCGCCACCTGCATGGCCGTCCGCGAGGCGCTCGCAGCCGCCGACCTGCCGGCTGAACGCATCGCTGCCCTTGCCTTCGACGCCACCTGCTCGCTGGTGCTACGCGATACCAGGGACGAGCCGTTGGCGCTAGCTCGCGAAAGCGGCGCCACCTTCGACACGATTGCCTGGCTCGACCATCGCGCCAGCCGCGAGGCCGCCGAGATCAGCGCGACGCGCCACCCGTTGCTCGCCTATGCCGGGGAGGCGATCTCGCCGGAGATGCAGATCCCGAAGCTGATGTGGCTGAAGCGGAACCGGCCCGATCTCTGGGCGATATCCGGCCATTTCTTCGATCTCGCCGATTTCATGAGCTGGCGCGCCACCGGCAGCACCGGCCGGTCGCTTTGTACGCTCACATCGAAATGGAATTTTCTCGCTCATGAGAAAAGCGGCTGGAGCCCCGATTTTCTCGACAGGATCGGCCTCGGCGACCTTCTGGCGCGGGGCGGCCTGCCGCAACAGGGTGTGGCCGTCGGCAAGGCGGTCGGCCCGCTGACGGACAAGGCCGCAACGGAACTTGGCCTCAACACCCACGTCGTGGTCGCTGCCGGCATGGTCGATGCCTATGCCGGCGCGCTGGGCGTGCTGGGCTCAATCGCGGATCAGCCTGACGCGCTGGAAAAGCGGATCGCCCTGATCGGCGGGACCTCGAGCTGCCTGATTTCCTTTGCCGCCGCACCCCATTTCGGCAAGAGCCTCTGGGGACCTTTTTTCAACGCGGTGTTTCCCAGCCAATGGCTGGTCGAAGCCGGCCAGTCGGCAACGGGTGGCTTGCTCAATCATCTGCTGCAGCTACATGCGGAAGGTGGAGAACCGACGCCTTCGCGGCATCGACAGGTCATCGAACGGGTGCAGGCTCTCAGACAGGCGGAAGGGCCGGACTTTGCCGCCCGCCTCCTTATCCTGCCGGACTTTCACGGCAACCGCTCCCCCTTTGCCGATCCGAACCTTACCGGCGCGATCTCCGGCCTGACGCTCGATAGTTCCTTCGACGGCCTCTGCCGCATCTACTGGCGCGCCTGCGTGGCGATTGCACTGGCCCTTCGCCAGATCCTCGAAGCGATGGAAGGGAGCGGCATTCGCCCAGAGCGGCTGCATCTCACCGGTGGGCACGTCAAGAACCCACTGCTGGTCGAGCTTTACGGCGATGTCACCGGTCGCGAACTGGTGATACCCGATACCGACGATGCCGTGCTGGTCGGCACCGCCATGAATGCGGCAGCCGCCGGCGGGCTTTATCCGTCGCTTGCCTCTGCCGGCGTCGGCATGGCCGCCCCCTCACACAGCAGACAGCCGGATGCAGCGAAACACGCCCTCTACGAGCGCGACTACCGGCGCTTCCTTGCCATGCAACGCCACCGCGCCGAACTGGATACTCTCTGACTCAGCCCCAGAGACGGGAAGACGGCGCCTGCATCATCGACCCGTCGTAGCGGATCGGATCGTCGCGGTCGGCGGCGAGCAGCAGCGGCCCGTCGAGGTCGACATAGGGCGCGCCCTGCGCCACCAGAAAGGCCGGCGCCATGGCAAGCGAGGTGCCGAGCATGCAGCCGACCATGATGTCGAAGCCGGCAACCAGCGCCACCTCGCGCATCGCCAGCGCCTCGGTCAGGCCGCCGGTCTTGTCGAGCTTGATGTTCACGGCATCATATTTGCCGACGAGCTTTGCAAGCGAAGCGCGGTCATGGCAGCTTTCGTCGGCGCAGACGGGCAGCACTCTTTTGATATCGAGAAGAGCATCGTCCTTGCCCGCCGGCAGTGGCTGTTCCACGAGCGTGACGCCGAGCTTGACCAGAACGGGCGCAAGCGCCTGATACTGCTCGACCGACCAACCCTCATTGGCATCGACGATGATTTTCGAGGTGGGAGCGCCTGCCCTCACCGCCTCGATCCGTTCGACATCGCCTTCGCCGCCGAGCTTCACCTTGAGGAGCGGCCGGGCCGCGTTCTTCGCCGCAGCCTCCCGCATGCTTTCCGGCGTACCGAGCGACAGCGTGAAGGCGGTCTCGACCGGTTTCGGCGCGGGAATTCCGGCGATCTGCCAGGCAGGCCGCCCGCCGCGCTTTGCCTCAAGGTCCCAGAAGGCGCAATCGAGGCCGTTGCGTGCCGCACCCGCCGGCAGCCGCGATTGCAGCGCCTCGCGCGTCATGCCCTTCTTCAGGTCGGCAGCACAGGAGAGAATGGTTGCAATCACCCCGTCGACGGTCTCGTCGTAGCGGGCATAGGGCACGCACTCCCCTCGCCCGATGAAGCTACCGTCCGAAAGCGTGACCGTCACGACGCGGATTTCGGTGCGCGACCCACGCGAAATGGTGAAGCTGCCGGCAACCGGGAAACGCTCCTCCGTCGCGGTCAGAATGAGGCCAGTCATCGTCTTTCATTCCTTTCCCTGCAGGGCGTCCCGCGCCGCTGGCGAATCGCCGCCCCTTGCGCGGGACAACAATCCTTTCTATATCCGTCAACAATCTGGTCGAGGTCTTCGCGATCCATAATCGCAATTTGCCGCATTCCGATGGCGGAATGCCGGCCGCATGCCTCGCCTTTCAACGCATGAAATTGGCGGATATGCCCCGTGAATACGCTGGATTTTGACAAGAAGCCTGAAGATACCCGCGTCGTTGTGGCGATGTCGGGCGGCGTGGATTCCTCCGTTGTCGCCGGCATTCTCAAACGCGAGGGCTATGACGTCCTCGGCATCACGCTACAGCTCTACGATCACGGTGCCGCCGTGCATCGCGCCGGCTCCTGCTGTGCCGGTCAGGATATCGACGATGCGCGCCGCGTCTGCGAAACGCTCGGTATTCCCCATTACGTGCTCGACTACGAACAGCGCTTCCGCGACACGGTCATCAATCCGTTCATGGAAAGCTACGTCGCCGGCGAAACACCGATCCCCTGCGTTGCCTGCAACCAGACGGTCAAGTTCGCCGACCTGCTGGCGACCGCGAAGGAACTCGGCGCTGACGCGCTGGCGACCGGCCACTATATCCGTTCGCGCGCGACGCCCCTACCGGATGATCCGGGTCACCGGGCGCTGTTTCGCCCGATCGACAGCGAACGCGACCAGAGCTACTTCCTGTTCGCCACGACGCAGGAACAGATCGATTACCTGCGCTTTCCACTGGGAGGCCTTTCCAAGGCCGAAACCCGCGTGCTGGCCGAGGAAATGGGCCTCGTCGTCGCCCAGAAGGCCGACAGCCAGGACATCTGTTTCGTGCCGCAGGGCAAGTATGCCGACATCATCACCAAGCTCCGTCCCGACTCGGCGCTGGGCGGCGACATCGTGCATCTCGACGGCCGCGTGCTCGGCCGCCATGAAGGCATCCTTCATTACACCATCGGCCAGAGGAAGGGGCTCGGCGTCGCCACCGGCGAACCGCTCTACGTCATCTATCTCGATGCCCGTTCGCGCCGCGTGATCGTCGGTCCGAAGGAAGCGCTGGAAACCCACCGCGTCTATCTGCGCGACATCAACTGGCTGGGCGACAGGGCACTCGTCGATGAAGCCCGTGATGGCTTCGCCTGCTTCGCCAAGGTCCGCTCCACCCGGCCGCCGGCACCGGCTATGCTGCATGCCGACGAAAACGGCATCTATGTCGATCTGGAGATCGGCGAAGCCGGCATTGCTCCGGGTCAGGCCTGCGTTCTCTATTCTGCGTCGGGCGCTGACGCCCGCGTCTATGGCGGCGGCTTCATCGATCGCTCCGAACGGGCAGCCAATGCGGAGGCCTCGCTAAAGGCGCTTCTTTCCTCTCCCGTCGCCGCCTGAAAGGCCTGCTTTCAAACGTCGGTGAAAACGCTTCTGTTTTTGCCTGTCACGCGCTTGACACTAACGGGAGCCTCGCCTTATAAGCCGCCCATCGCTTCGGGCGGCTTTGATTTTTCAAAAGCGCCGATCGATGTGTGGCGGGGTAGCTCAGGTGGTTAGAGCGTGGGATTCATAACCCCAAGGTCGGCGGTTCAAGTCCGCCTCCCGCTACCAAATTTTCTTACTTCTTGATGATGCTGTTCTAAACACCTTCGGGTGCATATTGTTCACACACTTTTTCCGTGCAATGAGTTCCGTGGAGACACGGGAGAGCCCTTATGTGGACGGCATTCAGGAATCTGTTTTCTTGGCCAGACAGATTTGACGGACTGTTCGGCGACGTCGCGTTCAGGACCGAGCAGGAGACCGGCCAGTTCCAGCATTCCTTCATGGAATGGCGGGTCAAGAAAGGCTTGAACAGCGGTGAACTGCTGATCGGCCTCGCCATGAAGCCCGACGGCTACGCCGGACCGGACGGATCGGTGACGAACTACATCAACTTCGATCTGGCTACCGCCGTGAGATTGCGTGACAAGCTCGACGAATGCATCGAATTCGCCAGCAGGCGATAAAAGGAATCGCGCGGAGACTGCGGTGTGCGCATTTTTTTCCTCCACCCTTATCACCATAAAGGTCAGAAAACTTTTCATTAAATTTTAAGGAATAGACTGGGCGCTCCAAGAGAGGTCTTTGTCATGCGTACCGCCCTTGTCTCTACGCTCAGCGTCATGCTGATCCTGTCCGCCTGCGCCAAGCCGCCGAACCAGACGCGCAATGCCTGCGCGATCTTCGAGCAGCGCGATGGCCTGTTCAACAACTGGCGGCGGGCGGCCCGCAATACCGAGCGCGAATATGGCGTGCCGGTGCCGATCTTGATGGCCACGATCTATACGGAATCGGGATTCCGCTCCAACGCCAAGCCCCCGCGCACCAAGCTCTTCGGCTTCATCCCGTGGAAGCGCAAATCGACGGCCTACGGCTATTCGCAGGCGCTCGACGGCACCTGGGATCGCTATCAGCGCGAAACCGGCCGTTACTCGGCACGCCGCACCGATTTTGCCGATGCCATACAGTTCATCGGCTGGTATCACCGCCAGAGTAACATCAAGAACGGCATTCCGCTGAACGAGCCCTACCAGCTCTACCTCGCATACCATTCCGGTCATGTCGGCTACTCGCGCGGAAGCTACCGCAGCAACAGCGAGGCGCTACAGGGCGCCAAGCGCTTTACCAACATCGCCTACACCTATTCCAGGCAGTTGCAGAGCTGCCCGAACTGACCACGCAATACCAATCCTTCGAGGATGGCAAGCCGCGCTGGTGGCACCCCTGACGGAAAAAGCCGCCCGCAGCAATCTGCCACGGGCGGCTTCATTGAATGATACCGGGGCCGATTTGGCCCCGTCTTTTTATGCCGCGTCGCCGACGGCCTGGATCGCCGAAATCTGCCAATCGGTGCCGGGGCGGCGAACGAAGGTCCAGATCTCGGTAGACTCCGAGGGATGGTCGGGATCGCCGCTGACGACGCTGCCGTTGTTACGGTCGCGCAGGACGTCGATGCTCTCGTAACGCATGGCGACGGTCGCATATTCGACATTACCCTCGCGCCAGGATTCGGCGACATCGCCCTGAACGAGATGAACGTCCCGAACGTCGTTCTTCACGCCGCGCGTGGCGTTTTCGCTCAGTTCCTCAGCGAGATAGGACATGGCTTCCGGCGTGGTGATGCGACGCAAGGCCGAATAATCCTCTGCAGCATAGGCAGCCTGCATTTCCTGCAGGAGACCCTCGAAGCGTTCGAGGTCGGACTGGCCGATGCCCAATTCGTCGGGATTGCCGTTGCGCGGTGCTGCCGGAGCAGCGGAGGCGGAACCGCCACCCATGCGCGGGATCTCGAAAGAGGGGCGCGAAGGCTGCTGTGTGTCACGCGCCATGCCGCCTGCACCGGAGAATGCCGGCTGCCGGTTGGCGAACATGCGCATGGCGAAGCGGATGACAAAGAAGATCGCCGCCGCCTGCAGCAGCAGGCCGAGGAAGCCGAAGCCACCGCCGAAGCCGGAGCCCATCAGCATGCCGAACAGGCCGCCCATAAGCAGGCCGCCGAGGAGGCCGCCGCCGATACCACCGAGCAGACCACCGAACATGCCGGGGCGCTGGGCGTTCTGCTGACGCGTCTGGGCGGCCGAAGGCGCGGCCTGGGAGGTGCCGGTGTTCGGCGTCATCGAGCGCTCGATCGGAGCGGCCGGAGCAGGTGCGGTCCGGGTGGCCGGCGGAGCGGAAAAGGTGCGCGTTCCGCGGCTGCCGAAGCCGCCGCTTGCCTTGCGTGCTTCAGCCATGTCGGCCACGCTCAGCGCAACCGCCATGCCGATTGCCAGAACTCCGAAAAACTTACCGTATCGCCCCATGGCCTGATCTGTCCCTTCCCATTGTTCACCGGCACAAGCGCCGGAATTCGATGCACCCCATATGGGGGAGCTTCGCGAAATATTGAAGACTTGCGATACGCTTTTCCCGGATACGATCCGGAAAGGTCAGCATTTCCGGGTTTTTGACGGGAACACGAATCTTCACGTTTTAGTGAACTGTGAACACAGTGTTCAATAAATACGAAACTGTATTAAATTGATACGATATCGTACATTATGATAGGCGGTCTGATCACTCCAGCACCGAGGTCCTTCATGAATCCCAAGCTGTCAGCCGCTCTTGCCACCATTCTCTGGGGCTTTACCTACATCATCACCACGACCATGCTGCCACCGAACCCGATGTTCATCGCGGCCGTGCGTGCCATCGGCGGCGCCCTGCCGCTCCTGCTGCTCGCCCGGGAATTGCCTCCAAGGGAATGGTGGGGGAAGATTGTCATTCTCGGCACGCTGAATAGCGGGCTGTTCTTCGGCCTTCTGTTCATCGCCGCCATCCGACTGCCGGGCGGCGTCGCGGCAACGTTCCAGGCTCTGGGGCCGCTGTTCATGGTGCTGCTGGCCTGGCCACTGCTTGGCGCGATCCCGGCCATCGCCAAGGTCGCCGCCGTCTTCGTCGGCGCGGTCGGCGTGGCCATGGTCGTGCTGAAGAGCAATGCCGCCATCGACCCGATCGGCGTCTCCGCAGCGCTTGGAAGCGCGCTCTCGGTCGCGCTCGGCGGCATACTCGTTCACAAATGGGGCCGGCCGCGCTCGCTGCTCGGCTTCACTGCATGGCAGTTGCTCGTCGCCGGTATCGAACTCAGTCTCGTCACCGCCGTCGTTTCCGATGTTCCTGCCCGGCTCTCTGCCCTCAATGTGGTCGGCTTCGTCATCCTTGCCCTCTTCGTGACGGCACTTGCCTTTGCACTGTGGTTCCGGGCGATCCAGGGCGCGGGTGCTGCCAATGTCGCGCCGTTCTTTCTGTTGACACCGATCACCGCCTTTGTTCTGGATGCGGTCTTCCGGGGCTTCGTGCCCAACACCGTGCAGATCGTCGGCGTGGTGCTCGTGATCGGCAGCCTGCTATACAGCTAGCATGTCGACCGCCGCGGTTTCCGCCCGGCCCACCACGTTCATCCGACGAAGAAAAACTAAGGACGCATGCCATCATGACCAGGGACGCCGCACCGGACCATGTCGACCGGACAACATCGCGCGGATTGGCGCGGCGCAACCTGATCGTGACAACCGCAACCGACCTTTTTCTCGAGCAGGGATACGACGCCGTCACCGTCGACGAGATCATCCGCGTCGTCGGCGGTTCCAAGACCAACCTGTACAAACATTTCGGCGGCAAGGAGGGTCTGTTCTCCGAAGTCGTCGAACAGCTCTGTCACGACTTCCTGCAGCCTCTCTCGCTTCTGGAGGTCTCGAGCCTGCGTCCGGCCGATGGGTTGCGGGTGCTCGGCTCCACGCTTCTGAAAATGCTGATGGCGGACCGGCATGTCGCGTTCCAACGGCTAATGCTGGCCGTATCCGGCCGCTTCCCGGACCTGACGGGCGTCTGGTTCGAAAGCGGCCCTGCCCAGTCCCGCAAAGCCTTCGCGAATTTCATCGCCTCGAAACAATCGACCGGGGAAATGCGGGAGGCCGATCCGCACATGCTGGCCATCCAGTATCACGACATGATCGTCACCAATCCGCTTTACCTCGCCTTGATGGGAAGAAAGCCCTCCCCCGCCGAAATCGAACGTTCCATCGAAAGCGCGGTAGCAACATTTCTGCTGGGGCAATTGCCGCGCGCCAACTGACCAACCTCAGGCGACGCATAAAAGAAAAGCCCGGTAGGACTGGTCCTGCCGGGCTTTTCCGCTTCTCTTGGGAGAGATGACTTATTCGACGCTGAAGGTCAGCGGCTTGGCCTGTTTGATGGCCTGGTTCGCCGTCAGCTTGTCGAGAACGGCCTGATCCACCTCGCCGTCGACATAAAGAAGCGCGATGGCGTCGCCGGCTTCCTTTTCGCGTCCGAGCTGGAAGTTGGCGATGTTCACGCCGGCATTGCCGAGCGTCGTGCCGATGAAGCCGATCATGCCGGGAACGTCGGTGTTGGTGATGTAGATCATGTGCTGACCGACATCGGCATCCATGTTGATGCCCTTGATCTGGATGAAGCGCGGCTTGCCATCCGAGAAGACCGTACCGGCAACCGAACGCGTCTGCTTTTCGGTCGTGACCGTAAGCTTGATGTAACCGTCGTAAACGCCGGTCTTGTCGCGCTTGACCTCGGACAGGATGATGCCCTTTTCCTTCACCATGACCGGTGCCGACACCATGTTGACGTCAGCGACCTGCGGTCGGATGAGACCGGCGAGCAGGGCCGAGGTCAGCGCCTTGGTGTTCATGGACGCGGTCTGGCCGTCGTAAAGGATCTCGATTTCCTTGATCGGGCCTTCCGTAACCTGGCCGACGAACGCGCCGAGAACGTCGGCGAGCCTGATGAACGGCTTCAGGATCGGAGCTTCTTCAGCCGTAATCGACGGCATGTTGATGGCGTTGCTGACCGCGCCCTTGACCAGATAGTCCGACATCTGCTCGGCAACCTGCAGAGCGACGTTTTCCTGTGCTTCCGTCGTCGATGCGCCGAGGTGCGGGGTGCAGACGACGTTCGGCAGGCCGAACAGCGGGCTCTCGGTCGCCGGCTCGACTTCGAACACGTCGAAACCGGCACCGGCAACATGGCCGGACTTGATCGCGTCGGCGAGAGCCGCTTCATCGATCAGGCCACCACGGGCGCAGTTAATGATGCGAACGCCCGGCTTGGTCTTGGCAAGGGCTTCCTTGTTGAGGATGCCGCGGGTCTTGTCGGTCATCGGCACGTGCAGGGTGATGAAATCAGCCTGGGCCAACAGTTCGTCCAGCTCGACCTTGGTCACGCCCATTTCCTCGGCGCGTTCCTTCGACAGGAAGGGGTCATAGGCAAGGACGCGCATCTTGAGGCCGATGGCGCGCGAGCAGACGATGGAACCGATATTGCCGGCGCCGATGACGCCAAGCGTCTTGCCGGTGATTTCGACACCCATGAACTTCGACTTTTCCCACTTGCCGGCCTGCGTCGAGGCGTCGGCAGCCGGAAGCTGACGGGCAACCGCGAACATCAGGGCGATGGCATGCTCGGCGGTCGTGATCGAGTTGCCGAACGGGGTGTTCATGACAATGATACCGCGGCGCGATGCAGCCGGGATATCGACGTTGTCGACGCCGATACCGGCGCGGCCGATGACCTTCAGGTTGGTCGCGGCGGCGATCAGCTTTTCCGTTGCCTTGGTGGCGGAACGGATGGCGAGACCGTCATAATTGCCGATGATCTCGGCGAGCTTGTCCTTGTCCTTGCCGATCTTCGGCTGGAAATCCACATCAACGCCGCGATCGCGGAAGATCTGGACGGCGGTTTCCGACAGTTCGTCGGATACGAGAACGCGAGGTGCCATTGCGAGGCCTCCTTCAAAGAGTTCGTGTCGATGAATTCTGGAAATTTTCAAAGAGGCTCCGCCTTCTGTCGGCCGAGCCGCCGGAAGTCAGGCAGCAGCCTTGGTCAGCGTGGCCTTCTGGGTCTTGTAGGCCCAGGCGAGCCACGGCATCAGAGCTTCCATGTCGGCCTTCTCGATGGTGGCGCCGGCCCAGATGCGCAGACCGGACGGAGCGTCGCGGTAAGCACCGATATCGAGAGCGACGGCTTCCTTCTCGAGGAGAGCAACAACACCCTTGGCAAAAGCCGCCTGTGCATCTGCGTCGAGCGCCGCCACATCCTTGTCGACGATCTTCAGGCAAACGGACGTGTTGGAGCGGGTCTCGTCCTTGACGGCGAGGTTGACGATCCAGTCGTTTGCGGCGACGAAGTCGAAGATAACCTTCGCATTGGCATCGGCACGAGCGGTCAACCCATCAAGGCCACCGATCTGCTTGGCCCAAAGCAGCGCGTCGATATAGTCTTCGACGCAGAGCATGGACGGCGTATTGATGGTCTCGCCGGTGAAGATGCCCTCGATCAGCTTGCCGCCCTTGGTCATGCGGAAGATCTTCGGCAGCGGCCATGCCGGCGTGTAGCTTTCCAGACGCTCGACGGCGCGCGGGGACAGGATCAGCATGCCGTGACCGCCCTCGCCGCCCAGAACCTTCTGCCAGGAGAAGGTGACGACGTCGAGCTTCGCGAAGTCGAGGTTCTGCGCGAAAGCAGCCGAAGTCGCGTCGCAGATGGTCAAACCCTTGCGGTCGGCCGGGATAAAATCGGCGTTCGGAACGCGAACGCCCGAGGTGGTGCCGTTCCAGGTGAAGACGACGTCGCGGTCGAAATCGACGGCAGCGAGATCGGGAAGAACGCCGTAATCGGCTTCGAACTTGCGGACGTCCTTGAGCTTCAGCTGCTTGACGACGTCGGTAACCCAGCCGGCGCCGAAGCTTTCCCAGGCCAGCATGTCGACGCCGCGCTCACCGAGCAGCGACCAGAGCGCCATTTCGACGGCGCCGGTGTCGGAAGCCGGAACGATACCGATGCGGTAATCGGCCGGAACCTTCAGAATTTCGCGGGTAAGATCGATGGCCTGCTTCAGCTTGGCCTTGCCGACCTTGGCGCGGTGCGAACGACCGAGCGGTGCATCGGAAAGAGCCTCAAGCGTCCATCCGGGGCGCTTGGCGCAGGGGCCAGAAGAAAAATGAGTATTCGCCGGACGCGCGGCGGGGGCGACGATATCAGCCATATAGATACCCTTCCAGGTAATTAGCCTCTCGTTGGGGAGAGGTGTCCCGCCGTCGGAACTACGCCTGTCGCGATTTCCCGTCAAGCGAATTTCGTGTCGCTCCTGGAAAATTTTTCGACGCTCCCGGATCATGCGATACGCGCCCATAAATGCACGCAAAACGAGAAAGGCCGCCCGCGCGTGCGGACGGCCTTTTCACGACTGGAGTATAGAAAAGTATTACTTGTAGACGATCGGCTGCGGCGGAGGCTCATAGGCTACCGGCTGTTCGCAGGCGCCGAAGACATAGCGCGCACCGGCGCGGATTTCGTGGCTGTAAAAGCCCTTGTCGTAGCCCGGACCACCGTTCTGCTCGTAGCCGAACATGTCGCCGCCCATCGTCTGGCGGAAGCGGTAGCCGACATCGGCCTTCACGTTGCAGCTCACATCGATCGTGGTGCCAGCCATGAGCTGGTAGGCGAACCGCCAGCTGCCCTTGCCGCCATGTTCGACCGTGTCGTCGCAGCTGCTGCCGTCATCGGCGCAAGATGTGTTGCGTAGCTTGTCCCACTTAACGTAGGAGCCACCGATACCGCCACCGACGTAAGGCGTGAACAGGCCGTAGGTGCCAAGGTCGACATAGGCGTTGGCCATCAGCGTATAGGCCCGCATCGCGGAGAGGTCGTTCGAGGTGCAGGGACCGACGCAGGCGCCGAAATCAGCGCCGCCACCATGCGTGGAACCGCGGAAATCCGACTTGAACATGTAGTCGAACGTCAGATCGGTGCGCAGGTAGTTGTTGACCTGATAACCGACACCGGCGCCGATCGTGAAGGCATCCTTCAGCGAGGCGCTGGCGAAATCCGCACGATAGCCGTTCGAACCCTGGAAGAAGTCAGCGCCGCGAAGCTTGTTGAAGGAGTAACCGAGATCGCCGCGAAGGTACCAGCCGGATGCTTCCGACACCGTGACCTCCGGCGCATCCATGATCGGAGCCGGCTCGGGTTGATACAGATCCGCAGCGAAGGAAGCGGTCGTACTGACAAGCAGTGCGGCCGCCGCAGCAAAAAGGCTCGTCTTCATGGCTAGATACTCCAAAATCTATCGTTGAGTTATCGGACCCGCACATGGCCGAAATCGTGATTTCTCTTGGATAATGAAGGAGAAAAGTTAAGGCTGGCTTAACTACGTCTATTTACCGTGTTTGCTGGGATTTTACTTACCATAGGCGCGTTGCGCAAAAACAAGACACCTGCAAAAGGCCTTCAAAAAAATCGCCTTTTGGTTGCATTTCCAGATTGATAGCTTGCCGGACAAACGAAAAACGCGGCAGGTTCGGCCCGCCGCGTTCCGAGTAAAACCGAAAGCTCCAGGGACTAGCTTGCCCGTCGCATTTCATAAGGTCTGGCGTGGCGCGGAGCCGACGCCTGCTGGCCGAGTGTGAAGTGTCCGAGCTGCTGATCCATTTCGGCAGCCTCCGTCGCCAGCCGGTGGATGGCGGCGGTCGTCTCTTCCACCATCGCGGCATTCTGCTGGGTCATGACATCGAGCGCATTGATCGAGCCGTTGATCTCGGAGATCGTCTGCGCTTCTTCACGCGTCGAATGCATCATGTCGCCGATCTTGCCGTTGATCGACAGCACATGCTCGCCGATCCCCTGCAGCGCGTGGCCAGCCTTCTCGACGAGGCTCACGCCATGAGCCACCTCGCCGGCCGATTTGGCAAGCAGGCTGGTGATCTGCTTGGCCGCACCAGCCGAGCGCTGGGCAAGCTCGCGCACTTCCTGGGCAACGACGGCGAAGCCCTTGCCGGCCTCGCCCGCACGCGCGGCCTCAACGCCGGCATTGAGCGCCAGAAGATTGGTCTGGAATGCGATCTCGTCGATCACGCCGATGATCTGGTTGATCTCCTGCGACGAGCCGCGGATGGCCTCCATCGCCGCAATCGTCTCCCTCATGATGTGGCCGGATTGCTCGGTTTCATCCTTGGCGTTACGCGCGCTCCGCTCGGCATCCTCACCACGGGCGATCTGAACCTTGACCGCATCGGTCATCGCCTTGATGGCGCTTGCGGTTTCAGTGAGCGCCGCGGCCTGCCGCTCGGTGCGCTCCGCCAGCTGATCGGCGCCGGCACGCATTTCCTCCGAACCGCCGCGCACGGCAAGCGAATTGCCGCCGATGCCGGAGAGCGTCGCGCTCAGGGTGGAGAGCGCATTGTTGAAGTTGACGCGCAGGGACTCCAGCTCGCTCGGGAACGGCTGGCGGATCTCGAAGGCGAGATCGCCGTGAGCCAGGCGGTCGAGACCCTGATCGAGCGCGGCAACGACGCCTTCGAGCGTACGGGCCTCCGCCTCGCGTTCCGAGAAGCGCAGGCGGCGTTCATTCTCCGCCTGCTCTCGCTCCTCGCTCGCGCGGCTTTCAAGCTGCTGCTGCTCGATGAGCGCGGTGCGGAAACGTTCCAGCGCCCGGGCCATGGTGCCGATTTCATCCCCGCGATCCTGGTTGGCGACGGGGTTGTCGAGCTGGCCGTCAGCCACCTGCCCCGTTACCACGGCAAGGCGGGCGAGCGGCGCAAAGAGACGGCGGGTCAGAACGCCCGTGGCAATAGCCATGACCGCCAGCGCCGCCATGGCTATTGCCGTCAGCGTCAGGGCGATCTGCAGCGAGCCGGCGCCAAGTTCGGCAAGCGTCAGGCTTTCCACCATCAGGTATTTCTGGCCGCTGAACTCGACCGCGCGACCATAGGCCCTGGCCGATCCGTCATCGCGGTCGAAATCGCTGGTGACGATGCCGCCATTGCCCTGCATGGCCTCCGGCGTGAAGCCGAAGGGAGCCGCGGCAATGTCGATGAGCTTGCCGTCAGTGCCAAGGCTGATGCCCGCGCCATCCTCGGAAAGAACGGCAGCACGCTCGACGCTGTCAGCGGCAATGCCCTTCGAAAGCAGGCTTGTGATGGCCGTATCCTTGAGCTGGAACAGGATCGAGCCCTTGAAGGCTCCGAATTTCACCACCGGCACCGAGAAATAGATATCCGGAGACTGGGCGTCGCTGCCGGTCTTGAGGCCCGAGAACGCGGTCGGCGCTACATCCTCGACGGCCTTGGCGGCAGCATCGGCGCTGCGTGCAAAGGCCTGACCGAGACCACTGCCGGCAAGTTCGCTGCCCGTGGCATTCTCGGCGAAGAACGGACCCTTGCGGTACGAATAGATGACATTGCCCGCCTGATCGACCATCAGCAGGTCGCGGAACTGGGTATCGCGCAGATAGCTGGCAACGAGGTTCTGGGTTGCCTCATGGTTCGAATAGTAGAAACCACTCGGCCCTTCAGGCTTCAGGAGCTTTTCGCGCTCTCCCGCCGGATAGGGGTTGTTCTTGACGAAGACCGTCTGAAGCTCACCCTTCGCATCGCCGGAATTCTTGACGATGGTGTTCCAGCCGCTCTTCATCGACGTGAACGACTGCTGGAGACCTTCGATCTTGGCGATGGATGTCGCCTGGTTCTCCAGTTGCTGCAGCTGCTCCCTGAGCATGTCGCCCCGGAAGGTCAGTGTCCCGTCCATTGCACGATAGGTCTGCTTGTCGAAAAGCGAACTGGAAGTGAAGTAGGCAAGAACATTGAGGATCCCCACCGACAGCGCCGTTAACAGCAGGAATATCCCGATCACCTTAGAGGAAAGGGAGTTGAACCGAAAAACCATAACCGAATCCCCGTGGCCGCTGTCGCCCAACTCTTGAGCGCAGCGATCTTTCAAACTATTTTAGGCACAACCGCTACAACGCGGACACCCCGGAGATTGCATCATTCAGGTTGTTGCTTAAACGGCAGTTAAAACGAACAGCAATTTATGGCGGTTGATGCACCGCAAAACTCAGCTATTTTCGGGAACTTTCTGCATGACGCTGCCGAATATCTCCACCGAGCGCAAGCGCGCATTGATGTCATGGATCGGCATGGAAACGATGAGTTCGTTGGCACCGGTCTCGTCAAGGAAATCCTCGAGCTTCTTCTCGATGGTGTCCTGGGAGCCGACCATGGCATAACTCAGCGTGTGCTCGACGCCGATACGCTCCATATCGGTCCACAGACCGTCCATGCTGTCCACCGGCCGAGGGAAAGGACGCCTCACATTGCGCCGAAGATTGACGAATTGCTGCTGTGAGGAGGTGAAGAGATATTGCGCCTCTCCATCGCTTTCCGCGCCGACCCCCATCACGCCGACCATCACATATGGCTTGTCCAGTTCAGCCGAGGGCTGGAACCGTTCGCGATAGATGGCGATGGCCTCCATGAGCGAGTCCGGCGCAAAATGCGAGGCGAAGGCATAGGGAAGCCCCAGAGCCGCGGCAAGATGGGCGCTGTAAAGGCTGGACCCCAGCAGCCAGATCGGCACATGGCTGCGCGCACCTGGCACCGCCAGCAGCATCTGGTCTTCCGCCGGATCGCCCAGGAGGCGCTGCAATTCGATGATATCGTGCGGAAAGCTCTCCGCCCCCGCATCGAGATTGCGGCGAAGCGCCCGCGCCGTACGCATGTCGGTTCCCGGCGCGCGGCCAAGACCGAGATCAACACGATCGGGGAACAGCGCCGCAAGTGTGCCGAACTGCTCCGCGATCACCAGCGGCGAATGGTTCGGCAACATGATGCCGCCGGAACCGATGCGAATACGTTTCGTCGCGGCCCCCACATGAGCAATCACGATGGAGGTCGCGGCACTCGCAATCCCCGGCATACCGTGATGCTCGGCAAGCCAGAAGCGATTGAAGCCGAGTTCCTCCGCCTTCTGGGCCATCAGACGGGAGGCATCCAGCGCCTCCGTCACGCTATGTCCCTCGGCGATCGGTGAAAGGTCGAGGATCGAAAAGGGTATCATGCGCGGCATCCCATCTGCTCTTGGAGTGACCTCATATGTAGAGGCTGGAAAACGCAATACCAGAACGAAATGACGGTTTCGCCGAACCGTCACCGCAATCTTTTTGAACCGACATTGCACTTCGCTGAAACGGATGTTTTTGGTTTGTTCACTTTTCACTGGCAGATCCATGGATCAGCAAGCTAGGATATCGCCATGCGAGACACGATTCGGATTATCGGCATTGACCCGGGCCTCAGGCGCACTGGATGGGGTGTGATCGAAACGCTCGGCAATTCGCTGCGCTTCGTCGCCTCCGGCACCGTCACGTCCGATGGAGACATGGATCTCGCCTCCCGCCTTCGCCAGTTGCATGACGGGCTGGCTGATGTGGTGCATAGCTACCAGCCCCATGAAGCCGCGGTCGAGCAGACCTTCGTCAACAAGGACGCGGTCGCGACCCTGAAGCTCGGCCAGGCCCGCGGCATCGCCATGCTGGTTCCGGCCCGCGCCGGCCTGCCCGTGACCGAATATGCACCGAACGCGGTGAAGAAGTCCGTGATCGGCGTCGGACACGGCGAAAAGCAGCAGATCCACATGATGCTGAAGATCCTGATGCCCAAGGCGGAATTCAAGGGCAACGACGCCGCCGACGCACTCGCCATCGCCATCTGCCACGCCCACAATCGCGGCGGCGACCGTATGCGCAAGGTCCTTGCCTCCGCCTGATTTGTTCTTGACTTGTTCCGTCAGTAAGATATTTTCTTACTCAATAAAGGAGCAAGGCAATGCGAGTTACATCGAAGGGGCAGGTCACCATTCCGCGCGACTTGCGCGAGCTTGCCGGCATTGAACCAAACAGCGAAGTCATCTTCACGATTGAAGATGGCAAGCTGGTTGTCTCTCCCAAGAAGACAGGGCAGCAAGGCGTCGAGCGCGAGCGCCTGCAGGCCTTCATGCGCTCTCTTGATGCCATGGAAGGGACCGGCGACCAGACGATCGACGCAGATGCGCTGATGACCATGACACGAGATCGTTGATCCATGACGACACTTGTGGACACGAATGTGCTCGTGGACCTGGCCGTTCGCGATCCGGTTTGGCTTCAATGGTCACGCAATGCTCTGTTGCGCATAGCCCAGACGCAACCGCTCATCATAAATCCGATCATCTACGCCGAATTCTCGGTGCGCTACGATGATATCGACATGGTTGATCGCCTGTTGCCACGCAGCGAATTCCATAGAGAAAGCCTACCGTGGACTGCCGCATTCGCTGCTGGGGTAGCGTTCAAGCGTTATCGAGCAGGCGGAGGAAAGCGGGAACGCGTTCTGCCGGATTTCCTGATCGGCGCGCATGCGGCCATTCGCGGCTATTCAATTCTCACTCGGGACACCAAGGGCTATCGCTCCTATTTCCCGATGGTGCCCCTCATCTCCCCCGAAACCCATCCCTGACGGACACACTTCATGATCGGCAAGCTCAAAGGCACCATCGACGAAATCGGCGACGACCATGCGCTGATCGACGTGCATGGCGTCTGCTACATTGCTCACTGCTCCTCCCGCACGCTGTCCCGGCTCGGTTCGCCGGGAGAAGCCGCCATCCTGTTCATCGAGACCTATGTCCGCGAAGACCAGTTGAAGCTCTTCGGCTTCCTGACCGCGCTGGAGCGCGAATGGTTCAACCTGCTGCAGAGCGTGCAGGGCGTCGGCACCAAGGTAGCGCTCGCCGTTCTTTCGACGTTGACGCCGTCCGAACTCGCCAACGCCATCGCGCTGCAGGACAAGACGGCCGTGTCCCGCGCACCCGGCGTCGGGCCTAAGGTCGCAGTCCGCATCATGACCGAACTGAAGAACAAGGCCCCAGCCTTTGCCGGAGAAGCCGCCGCCAATATCGGGCTGAAGCAGGAGCTCGGGGAAGGCGTCGCCGCAGCCCCCGTCGCCGATGCCGTATCGGCGCTCACCAATCTCGGCTATTCGCGCGAGCAGGCTGCAAACGCCATCGCGGCAGCGCTCAAGAATGGCGGAGAAGGCTCAGACAGCGCAAAGCTGATCCGCCTCGGCCTCAAGGAGCTGTCGCGGTGATACCGCGCTTTACCCCTTCTACTGAATCTGGTCAAAGGCGCTTGAGCGGCCCCCTCCGCCCTGCCAAGATGGCCGCCAACCGGAAGTACTGTCATGAGTGAAGCCGACCGTCTCATTTCATCGGAAAAGCGTGGCGAGGATATCGACACCGCGCTGCGTCCGCAGTCGCTCGATGAATTCACCGGCCAGGCCGAAGCACGCGCCAACCTTAAGATCTTCATCGAAGCCGCCAAGAACCGCGGCGAAGCGCTCGACCATGTGCTGTTCGTCGGCCCGCCCGGCCTCGGCAAGACCACCCTTGCCCAGATCATGGCGAAGGAACTCGGCGTCAACTTTCGCTCGACCTCCGGCCCCGTCATCGCCAAGGCCGGCGATCTTGCCGCCCTCTTGACCAATCTCGAAGAGCGCGACGTCCTCTTCATCGACGAAATCCACCGGCTGAACCCGGCGGTGGAGGAAATTCTTTATCCGGCCATGGAGGATTTCCAGCTCGACCTCATCATCGGCGAAGGCCCCGCCGCCCGCTCGGTCAAGATCGACCTGTCGAAGTTCACCCTCGTCGCTGCGACCACCCGCCTCGGCCTGCTGACGACGCCGCTTCGCGACCGTTTCGGCATTCCGGTGCGTCTCTCCTTCTATACCGTCGAGGAGCTGGAAGGCATCGTGCGCCGCGGTGCTCGCCTGATGGGCCTCGGCATGACAGACGAAGGCGCCCGCGAGATTGCGCGGCGCGCCCGTGGCACGCCCCGTATCGCCGGCCGCCTGCTGCGCCGCGTGCGTGACTTCGCCGAAGTGGCCCGCGCGGAAGCCGTCACCCGCGAGATCGCCGACGAGGCGCTGACCCGCCTGCTCGTCGACAATATGGGTCTGGACCAGCTCGACAAGCGATACCTCAACATGATCGCCGTAAACTTCGGCGGCGGCCCGGTGGGCATCGAAACCATTGCCGCTGGGCTCTCCGAGCCGCGTGATGCGATCGAAGACATTATCGAGCCCTACATGATCCAGCAGGGCTTCATCCAGCGCACACCGCGCGGCCGCGTCCTGACCGCCATCGCCTGGAAACATCTCGGACTGCAGCCGCCGAAGGATCTGGAGGCCGCGCAGTTCCGCTTGACCCTCGAGGAGGATTGAATGATCGCGCGGCGCGGGTTCCTCAAGCTTCTCGGCGGCCTCCTGATGGCAGGCTTCGGAACCAGCGCCTACGCGGTCGGCATAGAGCCCTTCGCCCGGCCTCGCGTTACGCGATACGCTCTCACCCCTCGCGACTGGCCGCAAGATCTCAAACTGAAGATCGTCGCACTCGCCGATTTCCATGCCTGCGAACCATGGATGTCGGCCGAACGCATCGCCGCGATCTGCGATCAGGCGAATACCCTTGAGGGCGACATGATCCTATTGCTCGGCGATTACATGACCAGCATGTGGTTCAACACCGGCTATGTCGAGCCCGCGAGATGGGCGGAAGCCCTGTCACGGCTCAGTGCGCCGCTCGGCGTCCATGCTATCCTCGGCAATCACGACTGGCTGAACGATCCCGTCGCTCTGGCGGCCGGTCACGGCCCGACGCTCGCGCACAAGGCGCTCGGTGATGTCGGAATCCCGGTCTACGACAACCTCGCCATCCGGATGGAGAAAGACGGCAGCCCTTTCTGGCTGGCCGGCCTCGCCGACCAACTCCAGCCCGGCAACCCGGCACCTGACGGCTCCGGCATCATCCCGGGGCTCGATGACCTGCCGGCAACGCTCGCACAAATAAAGGGCGATGAACCCGCGATCCTCATGGCCCACGAGCCGGATATTTTCGTCGAGGTTCCCGGACGGATTGCGCTGACGCTTTCGGGACATACCCATGGCGGTCAGCTCAGGCTCTTCGGCTACTCGCCGCTGGTGCCCTCGCGTTTCGGCAACCGCTATGCCTATGGCCACATCGTCGAGGATGATCGCCATCTCATCGTTTCCGCCGGCTTCGGCCTTTCCAACCTGCCGATACGGCTGGGAGCGCCCCCGGAAATCGTCGTGGTCGAACTCGGCGGAGCAGGCCTGCCGGCAGCATGAAGATGGAACCTCGGGGCAAGGAAGTGACACCATGACGGATCCAGTCGATCCCTGCCGCGTGTTTCGAAAACTCGCCCGCAACAACACCTTGGCCAATCTCAGGCTCCATGAGGCGGTAGCGCGTCTTCAACCCGGAGAGTTCGAGGCAAAGCGCACGAGCTTCTTCCCCTCGATCCACGCCACGCTCAATCACATCCTCATCATCGACTGGTTCTATGTCGACGCACTGGAAGGCGGAATACTTGGGCCAAAGGCATGGGAGAACGAAATACCCTTTGCCGAACGACAGGCGCTCCAGGCCGCACAGGCCGACGTCGATCGCCGCTTGCTTGAGTTTTGTAACGGCTTGGGGCCTCAAGATCTAGGACGAACGGTCAATGTTCACCGTGGCAGCCGCATCCAGCAAGACCGCTGCGACGACATCCTTAGCCATCTCTTCCAGCACCAGACCCACCATCGCGGGCAGGTGCATGCCATGCTGGCCGGCACCAGCGTCAGGCCGCCGCAGCTGGATGAATTCATCGTCGGTGACGATGCGCAGGCGCGAGAAAAGGAGAGGATAGCGCTCGGATGGAGCGAGAACGAACTGATGCGTTGAAGGAGCACATAACATCCCCTTGCGTCTAACCTTAAGACTTGTTCACCAACCGGAACTCTACGCTCCGACTAGCGCATCGGCCCGAAAATCGGAATCGATTTTCGGAAAGCTCGATGCGTAGATTCAAGATGTTAGAGCGTCCTTTGTGCGTCCAAATGGACGCACGGCGCTCTAGGCCGGCAGCAGATGAGAAGCATACACAATTAGTTGTTTTTATTAAATATTATTAATTATAATATTCATATTGCATTCACATCTCGAAGTCTAGCGTCATGCCATAGACAACGAGGAACGAGACCATGAAGAAAGCATTCCTGATCGCACTTGCCGGCCTGATGATCGCCGCCCCGATGGCCCAAGCCCAGCAGTATCGCCCGGACGACCGCCGTCCGCCCCAGCACAATCAGGTCAAGCCGCAAAGGCCCGCTCCCCACAAGGCCGCGCCCAAACCCTACTACTGGAAGAAGGGGCAGAACATGCGGGACTGGCGCCGCCACAATGAAATCAACGACTACCGCCGTTACGGCCTGCGCAAGCCGGGTCGGGACCAGCGCTGGATCAGGGTTGACAACCAGTACCTCCTGATCGGCATCACCTCCGGTCTGATCGCCGGCATCGTGACCGCCCGGTAAGCAGCCAGAACCCCGAGAATCGAGCCGCAGGCGCGAACGTGTCTGCGGCTTTTCCTATCACGGACCGGCAGGCCTTCACGACGATCGTCAGGCGACGGAAGATTTCAATAACTGTCGGCGAGACAGTGAACAGTACTCTCGAACAGAGACCGCCCGCCCGGCTTCCAGCCGAGAGCGGTGATCTTCTCCACCGGCATTGCTCTGACAGCCATCTTGTCCGCCGGCTCGGGCAATGGCCGCGGACACTGGACCGCCGACTGGAAGATATCGAGAATATCGCGGGTATCCGCCACAATGTCGGAAACATTGAAGGAATGGCCACTGACTTTCGCCGCTTCGGCAGACAGCGTGAGCCGCACTGCCTGCCCTACATCGCGACCGTGGACTTCCGACCCGGCCCGCTGAGGAACCTCCCGCCCTGCAAGATAATCGGAGAAAAGCGCATCCCACTTGTTCGGTCGTGTAGCGCCATAAACGCCCGTTACCCTGAGGCTGGAGGTCACGAAACCGGGGGCGGCAAGATTGGCCAGCACCCGCTCGGCCAAAAGCTTCACCTCGCCATAAAGACTGGTCGGTTCCAGAAACTGCTCCTCGGTCAGCGCTTTTTCGGCCGCAAGTCCGTCATAGACCGCCCGGCTGGAAAGGAAGACCACTCGCCTGACACCGGCCTGCCTTGCGGTCTCGAACAGGCGGATGGAGCCATCGAGATTGAGCCTGCGAAAACGATCGGGATCACCACCCTCCCCGCCCCGGTATTTGCCGGGCAGATGGTCGAAAGCCGCATGAACGAAGAAATAGGCGTCATCGAAAGCGTCTGTCTGGTCTTGCTGCGGATCGAGCGACAGCAGACGGAATTCGACCGGCTGCGAAAACAACCCTTCCGCCGGCGGATGACGCGCACCGATGACGACCGCATAACCTGCGGCAAGCAGGTCTTCGACGATATAGCGTCCGACCAGCCCCGTTCCCCCGGATACCAGAACTTTCATGCAGCCGCCTGCTCGGGCCTCGAAAGCGAGGCGATTTCCGGGATACCCTGGCCCGTGTAATAGGCGTGCCAGAGATCGATCAGCGGCTTCAGTGCCGCCGCCTTGGGATGATCCTTCTCCCACGGCTTTTCATACTGGTAGTGAAGGATGCCGATCTGCCGCCAGTCCCACAGCTCCGGCAGATTGAACCACACATATTGCAGCATGTTCATGAACACCGGGAGACCATGCCAGTCCGGAAAATAGCTCTCAAGGAAGGTCTGGTCCGTGCGCCGCCAGAAGACATCCGGTTGATCCAGATTGCGCAGCATGTCCTCGAAGGTAGCAAGCGACGGACGCGCGACGAACACCCCGGAATTCAGCCGATGGAAATCGACAAGGCTTTCATAGACATTAGGCGCGGCGGAAAATTCCGGATAGTCGAACAGCCGGTCCACATTGCGCAGAACGATCGCATCCGCATCGATGAAGACGCAGGTCTCGTAGTCGATGAGCTGCCAGAGCCGGAGCTTGCAGAAATTGTCGAGAGGCGAGTGAAAGGCCGGCTTGCGCCCCTTGGTGAAAGGCGCATTGGCATGCAGATTGCCGCGCGCATGCCGCTGGTTGAAGCCATCGGACAACGGCAGGTGCTCGACCGCAACCAGCCGGCAACCGAGCCGGTCGAGCGGCTGAAGCGCATCCGGCTCCACGCCGCCGGTAAAGAGCACGACGACATCGGCGGAACTGCCGGTCAACCGGATGGAACGCGCAAGTGCCGTCGCGCCCATGGCATAGTCGCGATTGGTCACCAGCGTGACATAGGCCTCACGCGAACCGGCCGTCGTTGCCGGTCGTATGCCCTTCAGCAGTTCAGCCCCCATCATCATGACACCGATTTCAGCTTCTTGCCCTCCGGATCGCGATTGATCGTCCGCGCGATATCCTTGGTCCAGGCGGAAACCGCCGGCACGCGGGACCGGTCGACGCGGTAGGCAAACTTCTTCGCGACATCGACGATCTCTTCCAAAAGCCCACCTTGCAACGTTATCGGTTGCAATCCGAGCCCGAGGAACTTCTCGTTTTTGACGATGAGGTCGTTCTCCGCTGCTTCCTTGCGCGGATTGGGCAGCCAAGCGATGTCCGCGCCCGAGATCTTCGCAATCATCTCCGCAAGGTCCCGCACCCGGTGCGTTTCCGTCATTTGGTTGAAGATCTCGACCCGCGATCCGCGCGCCGGCGGATTGCTCAGCGCAATCTCGATGCAGCGAACCGAATCCTGAATATGGATGAAGGCACGCGTCTGGCCACCGGTACCATGCACCGTCAGCGGATAGCCGATTGCCGCCTGGATCAGGAAGCGGTTCAAAACCGTGCCGTAGTCGCCGTCATAGTCGAAGCGGTTGACGAGCTGCGGATGACGGCGCGTCTGTTCCGTATGGGTGCCCCAGACGATGCCCTGGTGCAGGTCGGTGATTCTCAGACCGTCGTTCTTCGCGTAGAACTGAAAGAGCAACTGATCGAGGCATTTCGTCATGTGGTAGATCGAACCCGGATTGGCCGGATAGAGGATTTCCTGCGAGACCGTCTCGCCTTCGGTCGTTTCGATCCCGACCGGCAGATAGCCCTCGGGGATGGCCGCGCCGACGGTCGAATACCCATAGACACCCATTGTGCCGAGATGGACCAGATGCGAATCGAGCCCGATCTCGACGAGCGCGTTCAAGAGATTGTGAGTCGCCGAAACGTTATTGTTGACCGTGTAGTTCTTGTGCCGGTCGCTCTTCATCGAATAAGGCGCGGCACGCTGCTCGGCGAAATGGATGATCGCATCGGGCCGCTCTTCGGCCAGCCACTTCTTCAGAAGCTCATAGTCCTTGGCGAGGTCGATGAGGTTGAAATGGATCCGCCGGCCGGTTTCCGCATGCCAGATTCGGGTGCGTTCCTGTATGGAATCCATCGGCGTCAGGGACTGAACACCGAGTTCGGTATCGATCCATCGGCGAGACAGGTTATCGAGGATATGAACGTCGTGGCCGGCATCGGAAAGATGCAATGAGGTAGGCCAACCAACGAAACCATCCCCGCCCATGACTGCGATCTTCATAAGATGCTCTCCTTTGCCGATGAGGTATCAAACCTGATAATGCCGATTTATGACAGAACTACAATCGCCGCCGAAAAGCCCCCCCCCGGCCGACGCGGACAGGCATTTTCCGAATAAGGACAACATGATGACGCATATGGATTTTTCCCTTTCCGGACACTTGGTGGAGCACGGACACCGGCTCGTTCAGCGCGTCTATTATGAAGACACCGATTTTTCCGGTCTGGTCTATCACGCCCGCTACCTGCACTTCCTTGAACGGGGCCGTACCGACTATCTTCGCTGCCTCGGCGTCGAGCAGAGCGCGCTGATCGGGATAGACGAGGAAGGCCTCGTTTTCGTGGTCCACCGCATGGAAATCGACTTCAAGTCGCCGGCCCGCATGGATGACATACTGGAGATCAGGACGACCACCACCAAGGCCGGCGGCGCCAAGATGGTGCTGGAGCAGGAAATCCGGCGCGGCGAAGACCTTCTCATCGCCGCGAAGGTCGTCATCGCCGTCGTCAACCGTCGAGGACGCCCCCGCCGGCTGCCGGAGGATCTCGCCGCGCAGTTTCTTGCCTGATTCGCAGTATCCCGCCGCAAGCGGACACGAATGCTTCGACGGCAATCACTCACAGCTGACATGCGGCGGTGATAACGGTCCCTTAACCATAATGATGTCTTACTAACATTATGGGAAATTGTGCGCCGCACGCCTTCCTTTGACCAAATTTCGAGGCAAGAAGGCAATCTGGGAGCTTGAAGCGGGATTAGGGCGTTCGGCGAAGGCTACCGCAAATTTCCGGTAACAGAGCTTTTTCACCGCCCGGTCATGCGCCGGGCGTTTGGATTTCGGGGATTACAAAGCGATGGAAGAAGTTGGATTGGCAGCAGCGACCCATGACGTGAGCCTCTGGGCCCTGTTCATGCAGGCCGGCTTCGTGGTGAAGCTCGTAATGCTGGGACTGCTCGCAGCCTCGGTATGGACCTGGGCGATCGTCATCGACAAGTTCATGAGCTACTCGCGGGCCCGCCGGCAGTTCGACCAGTTCGAACAGGTGTTCTGGTCCGGCCAGTCGCTCGAGGAACTCTACCGGACGCTGGCCGAGCGCAGCAACACCGGCCTTGCCGCGATGTTCGTAGCAGCCATGCGCGAGTGGAAGAAGAGCTTCGAGCGCGGCGCACGATCGCCGATCGGCCTCCAGATGCGTATCGACCGCGCCATGGACGTGACGCTGGCGCGTGAGTCGGAAACGCTCGAAGCACGGCTTGCATCGCTTGCCACCATCGGTTCGGCCGCCCCGTTCGTCGGCCTCTTCGGTACGGTTGTCGGTATCATGACCTCGTTCCAGGCGATTGCCGGTTCGAAGTCGACCAATCTCGCCGTCGTTGCCCCCGGTATCGCGGAAGCACTTCTGGCGACGGCAATCGGCCTCGTCGCCGCTATCCCCGCCGTTATCGCCTACAACAAGTTCTCCGGCGAGGCCGGCAAGCTGACCGCCCGCATGGAAGGCTTTGCCGACGAGTTCTCCGCCATTCTTTCGCGCCAGATCGACGAAAAACTACAGCCCCGTCAGGCGGCGCAGTAATCGGTCCGACTTAGGAGACGCAAGCAATGGGTATGTCTGTTGGATCGAGCGGTGGTGGCGGTGGACGTCGTGGCAGGCGCGGCGGCCGCAAGGCACCGATGAGCGAGATCAACGTGACACCGCTGGTCGACGTCATGCTCGTACTGCTCATCATCTTCATGGTCGCCGCCCCTATGATGACCGTGGGCGTACCGTTGAACCTGCCCAAGACGGGTGCCAAGGCTCTCAATTCCGAAACGCAGCCCATCACCGTTTCCATCAAGGCCGACGGCTCGGTGTTCATTCAGGAAACCCAGATTCCCGTCGACGAAATCGGCGCCAAGCTCGCCGCCATTGCGACGACTGGCTACACCGAGCGCATCCATGTGCGTGGCGACGGCGAAGCGCCTTATGGCGTGATTGCAGACGTCATGGCCCGCATGCAGGCCGCAGGCTACACGAATGTGGGCCTTATAACCGAGCAGAAGACAAACTGATTTACAGCGATGAAGGTCAGCCTCGCGACATCGGCGGTACTGCATGCACTGGCGCTCACCTGGGCGCTGGTGTCTATCAGCTCGACCGAAACTCTTGACGTATCGAACGTCGAGGCGCTGCCTGTTGAACTCGTCCCTATCGAGGAACTGACACAGATTCAGCAGGGTGACCAGAAGGCTCCGAAGGCGGAAAAGGCAGCCCCCGTTCCGACCAAGAAACCGACGTCTGTCGAGAACGCCGAAAACTTCGGTGACAACAAGATCGACCTGAAGTCGGTTCCGACCCCGAACGCGAAACCGAACGCCACTGAGTCCTCCGCCGCGCCGGAGAAGGTCGAGAAGGTCCAGCCAAAGCAGGACAACGAAACCAACGACATCAAGGAAATCATCAAGGAAGACACGGTCGCCGAGCCGCAGAAGGAAGTGGCCAAGGCCGAACCGCCGAAGCCGCAGGTGACGGAACCGCCGGCACCCGAAAAGCCGCCGGAACCCACTCCGCAGCAGCCTGACGAGACCGCGGAAATTCCGCTGCCGGAAAAGGCGCCCGTCCCGTCCACACGTCCCAAGCCCGAGGCGCCGAAGCCGGTCGAGACCAAGACCGCCGAAGCCAAGCCGACCGAAAGCCAGACGGAGAAATCGCCGGACAAGAAGAAGGACACCAAAACTCAGGAGACGTCCAAGTCGAAGGCGACCAAGGAAAGCGACTTCAACGCCGACGAGGTAGCGGCCCTTCTCAACAAGAAGGACCCGACAGCCGGCGGCGCCAAGGCCTCTCAGGAAAAGGCGGCCCTTGGCAGCAAGAAGACGATCGGTGTAGCTCTCAGCTCCAGCGAAATGGACAATGTGAGGGGGCAGATCGAGAATAACTGGTCGGTTGTTGCTGGCCTGCCCGGCATTGAGGAAGTTCGCGTGCAGATCACGGTTGAACTCGACCAGTCCGGCAATATTGTCGGGACGCCAGAAGTTAAGACAACGGGTGGCTCCGAATCGGCCCAACGGGCAATCGAAGGAAGCGCCCGTCGCGCGCTATACAAATCGGCACCGCTGAAGAACCTGCCGCTTGAGAAATATGACGGTGAGAAGGGATGGAACAAGCTGGTCCTGAACTTCGACCCAAGTGAATTTGCATTGTGATTGACAGAGACCGGGCAACGGAGACTGCACTTCACGGGACTTCCCATGGACCGCTACCATACTGGTCTGTGATCACGTTAAACCTAGAATACGTCAAGAACTGATGGAAGAGCTGAAAGGCTTTGCGATGAAAATCAACCTTCTTCGATATCTGGCGGTGATCGTCGGCCTTGCCGGCGCCTTCGCTACACCGGCCCACGCGGTCGTCGAGATCAATATCAGCAAGGGCAATGTCCAGCCGTTGCCGATTGCAATCACGGACTTTGCTTCCGGCAACGGCATCGGCGCGAAGATCTCGGCTGTGGTCGAGGCGGACCTGAAGCGTTCCGGCCTTTTTGCTCCGGTGAGCCGCGCAGCGTTCATCGAGAAGATCAGCAATCCCGACCAGACGCCGAACATGCAGAGTTGGACCGTGCTGAATGCGCAAGCCCTCGTCGTAGGTCGCGTCAGCCAGGAAGGCGATGGCCGTCTGCGCGCCGAGTTCCGCCTGTGGGATACCTTCGCCGGCCAGCAGATGGCAGGCCAGCAGTTTTACACCCAGCCGGAAAACTGGCGTCGTCTCGCTCATATCATTGCCGATGCGATCTACGAGCGCATCACCGGTGAAAAGGGCTACTTCGACACCCGCGTCGTCTTCGTTGCCGAAAGCGGCTCCAAGGCCGACCGCAAGCGCCAGCTCGCGATCATGGACCAGGACGGTGAAAACGTCCGCACGCTGACCAACAGCAAGGACATCGTTCTGACGCCGCGCTTCTCCCCGAGCCGTCAGGAAATCACCTACATGTCCTTCGAGGGCCAGCAGCCGCGGGTTTACCTCCTGCAGCTTGAATCCGGCCAGCGCGAAGTCGTCGGCAACTTCCCCGGCATGACCTTCTCGCCGCGCTTCTCTCCCGATGGGCAGCGCGTCATCATGAGCCTGCAGCAGGACGGCAATGCCAACATCTACACCATGGACCTGCGCTCGCGCACCACGACGCGCCTGACCTCCACGGCCGCCATCGACACCTCCCCCTCATACTCACCGGATGGTAACCGCATCGCCTTCGAAAGCGACCGCGGCGGCCGCCAGCAGCTCTACGTGATGAACGCCGACGGCTCCGGCCAGCAACGCATCTCCTTCGGCGACGGCTCATACTCGACGCCGGTCTGGTCGCCGCGCGGCGACCTGATCGCCTTCACCAAGCAGTCCGGTGGCAAGTTCTCCATCGGCGTGATGAAGACCGACGGTTCGGGCGAACGCATCCTGACCACCGGCTTCCACAACGAAGGCCCGACCTGGGCGCCGAACGGTCGCGTGCTGATGTTCTTCCGCCAGAGCGCAGGTGCCGGCGGTCCGCAGCTCTACTCGATCGATCTGACGGGCTACAATGAACAGCTCGTCAAGACCCCGGGCTACGCCTCCGACCCGGCCTGGTCGCCGCTTCTCGAATAGGACACAGCTACGCCCTCTTCCTGCCGCAAAGTGTTGGGAATCAGCGCATTGCGGCAGTGTTTTGACACTTTGTTAACCATGTTCGTTCGAAGCCGGTTAACCTCGAATGGTTAAAGTCCGGCAACCCTAACGGAAAGAATCAAGGAGACCGGCGATGAGCCGCATTCACACCCCGGCGAAGAGCCGCATGCAGCAGCTGGCAAGCAACCCCGCAATCGTCGCCATCGCGATGACGCTGGCACTTGCCGGTTGTGCCTCGAAGAAGAACCTCCCGAACAGCGCTTCCGAACTCGGCCTCGGCGCCGGCGGTTCCGCGACCCCGGGTTCGACGCAGGACTTCACCGTCAACGTCGGCGACCGCATCTTCTTCGACACCGACTCGACCTCGATTCGCGCCGATGCCCAGCAGACCCTCGACCGTCAGGCCCAGTGGCTGCAGCGCTACCCGAACTACGCCATCACGGTCGAAGGCCATGCCGACGAACGCGGTACCCGCGAATACAACCTGGCGCTCGGCGCACGCCGCGCAGCCGCCACCCGCGATTACCTCGCTTCGCGCGGCATTCCGGCAAGCCGCATGAAGACCATTTCCTACGGCAAGGAACGCCCGGTCGCCGTCTGCGACGACATCTCCTGCTGGTCGCAGAACCGCCGCGCCGTCACCGTGCTCGGTGGCGCAGGCCTCTGATCCGGGACATCGATCGACGCCCGATCGATCAACCCCATGTGAAGGCGGCCCCCGGGCCGCCTTTTCTTTTCTCCACACTTTGGCCGAACTTGAGTTGCTTTTTTACGGTCAATTGTAAAAATCCGCTGTGCACGCCATTCGGCGTGACGATTCAAGGATAACAGGACGAACCATATGAAGAGACTTGTCATGGCCGCATTGCTTGCGACGGCCTCGCTGGCAGGCCTGAACGGGACGGCAAACGCGTTGCAGCTGTTCCCGTCGCTGCACAAGAGCCAGCCGGCTCCGGCTGCCAACAGCCGCCAGCCTGTGCAGCTTGCGCAGAGCGCCGACCCCTCCATCCGGGTGCAGCAGCTCGAAGAAGAGATCCGCACCCTCAACGGTCGTATCGAGGAAATGAGCTATCAGTTGCTGCAGATGCAGGAACAGATGCGCAAGACCCAGGAAGACAATGAATACCGCTTCCAGGATCTGGAAAAGGGCGGCGCCAAGAAGAGCGGTGCGCTCGACAAGCCGGTGAATGCGGGTGCGACGCAGCAGGATTCGGTCGCCGAGATCATCACCCAGGAACCGGCAGCCGGTGGAAACACCGGCGCCTCCTCTTCGTCGCTCGGACAGCCCGAGCAGACGCTCGGTTCGATCGAACTCGACTCCAGCGGCATGCCGCAGACTGCGACAATCAACCAGGATGCCGTCAACAAATCCTCGGCCCTGCCCGGCGTGGCCGCTCCCTCGTCAACCCAGTCCGCAGCCGGCGGGTCGGAAGGTGATGTCTATCAGGTTGCCTACGCCCATGTTCTCTCCGGCGATTATGGCATGGCTGAAAACGAGTTTCGCGACTTCATCACCCGCTACCCCAAGAGCAACAAGATTGCCGACGCCAATTTCTGGCTGGGCGAAGCGCTCTATTCGCAGGGCAATTTCAACGAGGCCGCCAAGACCTTCCTGAACGCACATCAGGCTTACAGCACGTCACCCAAGGCGCCCGAAATGCTGCTGAAGCTCGGCATGTCGCTGGCTGCACTCGACAATACCGACACCGCCTGCGCCACCCTGCGCGAAGTGTCGAAGCGTTACCCGAAGGCCTCTCGCGCGGTGGTTTCCAAGGTGGCGAGCGAACAGAAGCGCCTCGGCTGCTGATCCGCGTCCGCCCGGCCGATCCGCCGTGGACCACACCCAATCCCCCGAAGATGCAGCCGCAAGGTTCCTCGACCGATTATCCGGTTCGCGCAGGCTGCTTGTCGCCATTTCCGGCGGCAGCGATTCCACCGGCCTGCTGATCGCTCTCGATCGCGCCCTTCGTTCGCGCCGCCTGCCCCACTCCCTCGCCACCGTCACGATTGACCACCGGCTGAGAGCGGAGAGCACCGCCGAAGCCGAGACCGTCGGCACCCTTTGCGCCTCGCTCGGTATCCCTCATCACATCATCGCCTGGAACGACGAAAAGCCCAAAACGGGAATATCGGCAGCAGCCCGCGAAGCGCGCTATCGTCTTCTCGCCAACGCAGCAAGGGAAGTCGGCACAGACCTCATCGTCACGGGCCACACGCTCGACGATCAGGAGGAGACCGTCGCCATGCGCGCTACCCGCGCTGCAGAAGACAATCTCGGCCTCGCCGGCATGGCCGACGCAACGCTTAACGACCGACGCTTCTGGCTTCTCCGCCCGTTCCTCTCGGTCCGACGTCAGGATATCCGCGACTATCTCCGCCAAATCGACATCGGCTGGATCGACGACCCCAGCAACGAGGATCGCAAATACGAGCGCGTGCGGGTGCGCCAGGATCGTACAGCCATCGATCCGGACGCAATCCGCGCCGCCGGCGTCGAACGAACCGAACTGTCGCGACAGGCAGCGGCCATTCTCAGAGCCCATGCATCCAGCTACGCCGCACTCCTGGTGAAGCTGCCGCCCGAAGTCATCGATATTCAGTCGCCTGCTTTCCAGCATGCGCTCTCGACGCTCTGCGCCGTGGCCGGTGGCCGCTCGCATCGGCCAGGCCGCGACAGCATGGATCGGCTGATCTCATTCCTTGCCACCGGCCGGACGGGCCGCATCACGCTCTCCCGCGCGCTCGTCGAACGGCGCAAGGACGGCCTGTTTCTCATGCGCGAGAACCGCGATATTTCGCCGCTGGAAATCCCGGCAGGAGAAACCGCGGAATGGGACGGACGCTTCCGCATTGCCAATCGCGGCGAAGAAACCCTCCTCGTCGGACCAGGTCAGTCGCCCCCACCTCTTCCCGAACCTCTCGGTCTCGCCGAAGGCATCATCCGCCATCTGAACCGGATCGGCCCCTCTGTAACTGCTGGTAAAGCAATAGTGATGCGGGCGGGCACATCGTCCGGCTCCCTCGATCTAGAACCCTGCCTGCCTCTGTTCGACCGCTTCCTGCCGGCATTCGACCTCGATTTGGCGAACGCTGTGGCCACCCTCATGGGACGGAAGGACTATTGCCCTCCGCCGTTTAATCCTTATTGACGGAAAAAGCAGGCAAAACGCCGCTTTGCCTTGGCAAGGCCGCAGTGCAATCCTATGTTAGTCGATAATCAGGCGGGCCATTTGCCCGCGTACCTTATTCGGGGAGTTCGATGAACCCAAATTTTCGGAACTTTGCGCTATGGGCCATCATAGCCCTCCTGCTGATCGCCTTGTTCAGCATGTTCCAGACGACGCCGTCGCAGACAAGCTCGCGCGAAATTCCGTATTCGCAGTTCCTTCGCGAAGTGGACTCGGGACGCGTGCGTGACGTGACCGTCACTGGCAACCGCGTTCTCGGCACCTATGCCGAAAACGGCACGGCCTTCCAGACCTACTCGCCTGTGATCGACGACAACCTGCTTGAAAAGCTGCAGTCGAAGAACGTGATGATCGTCGCCCGTCCGGAGACGGATGGCTCGTCCGGCTTCCTGAGCTATCTCGGCACGCTCCTGCCCATGCTGCTGATCCTCGGCGTCTGGCTGTTCTTCATGCGCCAGATGCAGGGCGGTTCGCGCGGCGCGATGGGCTTCGGCAAGTCCAAGGCAAAGCTTCTGACAGAGGCCCATGGCCGCGTCACCTTCGACGACGTCGCTGGCGTCGACGAAGCCAAGCAGGACCTCGAGGAAATCGTCGAATTCCTGCGCGACCCGCAGAAGTTCCAGCGCCTCGGCGGTAAGATCCCGCGCGGCGTGCTGCTCGTGGGTCCTCCGGGCACGGGTAAGACGCTTCTCGCTCGTTCGGTCGCCGGCGAAGCCAATGTGCCGTTCTTCACCATTTCCGGTTCGGACTTCGTCGAAATGTTCGTCGGTGTCGGTGCATCCCGTGTGCGCGACATGTTCGAACAGGCCAAGAAGAACGCGCCCTGCATCATCTTCATCGACGAAATCGACGCCGTCGGTCGCCATCGTGGCGCCGGTCTCGGCGGCGGTAACGACGAACGGGAACAGACGCTCAACCAGTTGCTGGTCGAGATGGACGGCTTCGAGGCCAATGAAGGCATCATCCTGATCGCCGCGACCAACCGTCCCGACGTTCTCGATCCGGCGCTGCTGCGTCCCGGCCGTTTCGACCGTCAGGTCGTCGTGCCGAACCCGGATATCGTCGGTCGCGAACGCATCCTCAAGGTCCACGCCCGCAACGTTCCGCTGGCACCGAATGTCGATCTCAAGATCCTTGCTCGCGGTACGCCCGGCTTCTCCGGTGCCGACCTGATGAACCTCGTCAACGAAGCTGCCCTCATGGCCGCCCGCCGCAACAAGCGCGTCGTCACCATGCAGGAATTCGAAGACGCCAAGGACAAGATCATGATGGGCGCCGAACGTCGTTCGTCCGCCATGACCGAAGCTGAGAAGAAACTGACCGCCTATCATGAGGCCGGCCACGCGATTACCGCGCTTAACGTGCCGGTCGCCGATCCGCTCCACAAGGCGACGATCATTCCGCGCGGACGTGCGCTCGGCATGGTCATGCAGCTGCCGGAAGGCGACCGCTACTCGATGAGCTACAAGTGGATGGTCTCCCGCCTCGTCATCATGATGGGCGGACGCGTGGCCGAAGAGCTGACCTTCGGCAAGGAGAACATCACCTCGGGCGCATCCTCGGACATCGAGCAGGCGACCAAGCTTGCCCGCGCCATGGTTACCCAGTGGGGCTTCTCCGACGTGCTCGGCCAGGTCGCTTATGGCGAAAACCAGCAGGAAGTCTTCCTAGGACACTCGGTTTCGCAGTCGAAGAACGTCTCGGAATCGACCGCCCAGAAGATCGACAACGAAGTGCGCCGCCTGATCGACGAAGCCTATACCGAGGCCCGCCGCATCATTTCGGAAAAGCATGACGACTTCGTCGCGCTTGCCGAAGGTCTGCTCGAATACGAAACGCTGACCGGCGAAGAGATCAAGGCTCTGATCAGGGGCGAGAAACCGGCCCGCGACCTCGGCGACGACGGCCCGACCAGCCGCGGTTCCGCCGTTCCGTCCACCGGCCCCAAGAAGGATCAGCCGAAGGGTGGCGAGCCCGAAAACGGGCTGGAACCGCAGCCTCACTGACCCCAGGGTTCAGATCGGAACATCAAGCCACCCCCGGCAACGGCGGGTGGCTTTTTTGTAGATGGTAACGCGATGTAATGGGTTTTAGCGGTAATTTACGTGTCCTGCTGCCAATTTTGTGGCAAGAGCAGCCCAGTTGATATCGCGTTATCCGCCTCACGCGGCGTATTCATCTCATCGACGCAAGCGGGCGGCAAACGGAGCATTTCGGGAAAACACATGACACGTCGTTACTTTGGCACGGATGGCATTCGCGGACAGTCCAACCACTTTCCGATGACGCCGGACCTCGCAATGCGGGTCGGCATCGCGGTCGGCACCATCTTCCGGCGTGGCCATCATCGTCACCGCGTGGTGATCGGCAAGGATACCCGCCTATCCGGTTACATGCTGGAAAACGCGCTTGTCGCCGGTTTCACCGCAGCCGGCCTCGACGTCTTCCTGCTCGGCCCGATCCCGACACCTGCCGTCGCCATGCTCACCCGTTCGCTGCGCGCCGATATCGGCGTGATGATCTCGGCCTCCCACAATCCCTTCGCCGACAACGGCATCAAGCTCTTCGGCCCGGACGGCTACAAGCTTTCCGACGAGCTTGAAGCGCAGATCGAGGACCTTCTCGAACAGGATATTTACGGCCAGCTCGCTCCAGCCCATGAGATCGGCCGGGCCAAGCGCGTCGAGGGCGACATTTATCGCTACATCGAATTCGTCAAGCGCACCCTGCCCCGCGATGTGACCCTGCACGGCCTGCGCGTCGCCATCGACTGCGCCAACGGCGCTGCCTACAAGGTTGCTCCGCTGGCGTTGTGGGAACTCGGCGCAGAGGTCGTGACCATCGGCAACGAACCGAACGGCACCAACATCAACCTCGACTGCGGCTCCACCCATCCGGCCGCGCTGCAGAAGAAGGTGCATGAGGTCCGCGCCGACATCGGCATTGCACTCGACGGCGACGCCGACCGCGTCATCATCGTCGATGAGAACGGTGCGATTGTCGACGGCGACCAGCTGATGGCGGTCATCGCCGATACCTGGGCGCACGACCAGATACTCAAGGGCGACGGCATCGTCGCCACCGTCATGTCCAACCTCGGCCTCGAACGCTTCCTGACAGGCAAGGGCCTGAGCCTCGCCCGCACCAAGGTCGGCGACCGCTACGTCGTCGAGCACATGCGCCAGCACAACTTCAATGTCGGCGGCGAGCAGTCCGGACATATCGTGCTCTCGGATTTCGGCACGACCGGCGACGGCCTCGTGGCCGCACTCCAGATCCTTGCCTGCGTCAAGCGCACCGGCAAGACGGTCAGTGAAATCTGCCACCGCTTCGACCCGGTTCCGCAGCTCCTGCGCAACGTGCGCTATTCCGGCGGCAAGCCGCTTGAGGACGCATCCGTCAAACAGGCCATCGCCGACGCCGAGAGCGAGTTGGCAAAGAACGGCCGCCTTGTCATCCGCCCCTCCGGCACCGAACCCCTGATCCGCGTCATGGCCGAGGGAGACGACCGCAGCCAGATCGAGCGCATCGTAAACGACCTCATCGGCGTCATCGCCAATGTTCGTAGTGAAGCGGCTTAATCTTCTCTTCGGGGGTGCTCCTCATCTGCGGATGAGGGGCCGACCCGATACGCAAACGAAAAAAGGCCCGGCCGCCATTGGCGCCGGGCCTTTTCCTTTATATCGAATACGAATCAGGCCGAGAGCTTGGCCATGACCTCGTCGGAGACTTCGAAGTTCGAATAGACATTCTGGACATCGTCGTCATCTTCCAGCGTGTCGATGAGTTTCATCAACGACCGAGCCTTCTCCTCATCGACTTCGATGGTGTTCTGTGGCTTCCAGATCGCCTTGACGGTTTCGGCCTCGCCGAGCACCGCTTCCAGCGCCTTGGACACTTCGTTGATGTCCTCGAAGCCACAATAGATGGTGTGACCGTCTTCATCCGAAACCACATCTTCGGCGCCGGCTTCGATCGCCGCTTCCATGACCTTGTCGGCATCGCCGACGGAAGCCTTGTAGGTTATTTCGCCAACGTGATCGAAGGAGAAGGAAACCGAACCGGTTTCACCGAGAGCACCGCCAGCCTTGGAGAAGATCGAGCGGACGCTGGAAGCCGTGCGGTTGCGATTGTCAGTCAGCGCTTCGACGATGACTGCAGTGCCGCCTGGACCGTAACCTTCGTAGCGGATCGAGTCATAGGTTTCGGCATCGGCGCCGGACGCCTTCTTGATGGCGCGGTCGATGTTATCCTTCGGCATCGACTGAGCCTTGGCGTTCTGCACGGCAAGACGAAGAGCAGCGTTCATGGTCGGGTCAGGCAGACCGGTCTTCGCCGCAACCGTGATTTCGCGCGCAAGCTTGGAGAACATCTTCGAACGGATACCGTCCTGCTTGCCCTTGCGGTGCATGATGTTTTTAAACTGTGAATGGCCAGCCATGGCACCCCTGATCAGGTCTAAATATTGGGAATGGCTGCCTTATAAGGGTGAAAACCTCCCCGTTCAAGGGGAAGGAAGGCAAAACCGACGGCTAACGCCCAGCAGGCCTCGACCGTACGACCACGTCACATTCCCTGCAGTACAAGGATCAGCGGCTTGCGCGGCATGGTGCGCATCGAAACCGTGACGCCCGGACTGTCCGACACTTTCACATCGAAACTCTGGTCGAACATGGCGACGAAATCACGCACGGGTTGCCCCGTGCGATGCATCGGCAGGATGAGCGCCGAACGCAGCCGCTTGATCGTCCGGCTCATGCTGTCGGCCCCCATCGTCAACCCGCCATCGACCGGCACCATGACCACATCGAGGCGACCGATCTCGGCATAGTGACCATCCGTCAACTCGTGATGCAGATGGCCGAGATGCCCGATGCAAAGCCCCGCCACCTCGAAGATGAAGATGGAATTGCCGTTGGGTTCGAAGTCGCCGCCCCATGAGCGAATGTCGGTAGAAACGTTGCGGATATAGGTATCGCCAACCACCAGCCGGTGCTCGATCTTCTCGCCCGGCTTCTCGTCGTTCCAGCCATGCAGCACGTTGACGATCGAAGGATCCGGCGTAAGCGTGTAGTGACTGGAATGCGCCTTGTTCATGGTCACGACATCGGGGATCTTCGACGTCCGCAGCCAGCCGTTGAAGTCGGTGGCGATCGAGATGCCGCCCGGCGTATCGATCTGAAAGGTCGAATGGCCAAGAAAGGTGATCGTCACGTTTTCCGGCAAGGCCGCCAATTGCCGGGAAACGGTATCTTCCGAGGGCTTGAAGGCGGCAAACGTCACCGACGGCAGTTTCTCCGCCATCAACTGGCACTGACTGACCTGCCGGTTTGCATCCTGGGCAGCCGCGCCAGCGGCGGCAAGCATCAGGGAAATGAACGCCATCGCAAGTCGCAGCAGCATCACGCAAGCCCCGCTCATCGATCAGATGGCAGAGGATGCGACAGGCGGGATATCAGGTAAAGCGCCCGGCGGGGCAAGCACTGTCACATTAGCGTGAGGCCGAGGCATGCACTACCTCGGCGGCTATCGTCAGCGCCAGAAATCCGGAATGGTTTCCGCCAGCCGCGGCCCGATCCGGAGCGGCGCGATCTTCTCGGCAAGCCCCGTCCGGTCGGAGATCTCGACGCCGACGCCGCAGATCGTGGCGGGGCCGTGCGCGGCCTCGAAACGGCCCTTCGGCATCTTGGAAATGAAGCGGTTCAGCGGCTCTTCCTTCTCCATGCCCAGCGAGGAATCGTAGTCGCCGCACATGCCGGCGTCCGACATGTAGGCCGTGCCGCCATTGAGGATCTGATGGTCTGCCGTCGGCACATGGGTATGCGTGCCGACGACGAAGCTCGCGCGGCCGTCGACGAAATGGCCGAAACACTGCTTCTCGCTCGTCGCCTCGGCATGGAAGTCGAAGACGATCGCATCCGCCTGCTCCTTCAGCGGGCAAGCGGCCAGAATGGCCTCCGCCGACTTGAAGGGATCGTCGAGCTCGGGATGCATGAACACGCGGCCCATGATGTTGGCGACCAGAACGCGGGCGCCGTTGCGGGCATAATAGATGCCGGAGCCGCGGCCGGGCGTGCCGGCGGGATAGTTTGCCGGCCGAAGGAACTGGTCATGGCGCTCGCAGAACACCACCGCCTCTTTCTGGTCCCAGACATGGTTGCCGGTCGTCACGACGTCGGCGCCGGCATTGATCGTTTCGAGGTAGATGTCCTCGGTAATGCCGAAACCGCCGGCCGCATTCTCGCCGTTGACGACGACGAAATCGAGCTTGAGATCGGAGATCAGGCCGGGCAGCCGCTCCCATACCGCCGTGCGACCCGTCTTGCCCACCATGTCTCCGAGAAAAAGCAGTCTCATTCGCCTTGTCCAGTCTCCGTCAGAATTGCCTGTATCCGCTTTCCGTCAGAACAGCTTCAAGCTGGACGTCATGCGGTTCAAAGGGCACTTCTGCCACCTCCTGACAGTCGAATGCAATGCCGATAAGCCTCGGATCATGGCCTTTTTCTCTCAGCCGGCTGATGGCACGGTCATAATGGCCCGCGCCGTAGCCGATCCGGTGTCCGCGGGCGTCAAAGGCCGAAAGCGGAACCAGCATGATTTCCGGATCGAGGACAGCGGCTTCCGGACCGGGCCCGCGCGTACCGAACCCGGTATCGACAAGTTCCGCGCCTGCCACCAATTCGCGGAACAGAATGGTTTCCCTGTCCTGTATGATCGGCAGGCAGAGCCTTGCTCCGCGGGTTCTCAAGTGTGACATCAGCGGGCGAATATCGGCCTCAGAGCGGATCGGAAAGAACCCTGAAATGATCGTCCCCGGCACAAACGCCAGCCGATCTCCGCCATATTCAGCCATAGCAAGGCTGTATTCCGTCCTCAGGTCGACCGGTATCGCATCCCGCGCAGCAAGCCGCTCACGACGGATGACGGCCTTCCATTCCCTGTTGCTCATATCGTGCATGCATCCCTCAAAGTGAGCGGACCATAACCGAGACGGCACTTTTTGCAATCGTCCCTCAGCTGCTCGACCAGTCAGGCTCCCAAAGCGCTTTTGATCCCATTTTCCCGGCTTTCCCAAAGGATAATTAACACTCGTCAATTATAGTGCATCGCAACACAACGGACAGGATATTCTTCATGAAGATTTTCTCGCGCTTCGGCATCGTCAAGACCGTCACCACGACAACCGTCCTGGTATTGATGGCCTCACTCGCCGTCGTTTCGTGGGTAATCTCGCAAAACATAGCAACACGTATTTCCGAACAGGCGATCGCCGGACAGAACGCCAGCCTCAGAACGGCAGCGACCATCGTCGAACGTGACCTGCCCGGCACGGCCATCACTTGGGGCAAGGATGGCAACGTCCAGCGCATCGTGACGACCGCGATCCCGGCGGAATACGCCTCGCACGAAATGATCGACACGATCGGCCGCATGACCGGCCAGACCGCGACCATCTTCGCCTGGGATCCGGCCAGCCAGGATTTCTGGCGCAAGACCACCAACATCATCAAGCCGGACGGCAAACGCGCGGTCGGTACAGCACTGGGTCAGAAGGGCGCCGTCTATCCCGTCGTCACCAAGGGCGGCACCTATCGCGGAGAAGCCGTCATTCTCGACGTTCCCTATTACACGATTTACCAGCCGATCTTTGCGCCGACCGGCGAAGTGATCGGCATTCTCTATGCCGGTGTCCGCGCAGCCGAGATCGACAGCATGGCCCACCAGATGGCATGGGCGATCGGCACGACGGCCTTTGCAGTCCTCCTGCTCGGCGCCGTCATCATCGCGTTGATCGCGCGCCGCATCATCGGCCCCCTGCCCCAGCTGACTGCCGTCGCCGGCGAAATGGCATCCGGCCATCTCGATGTCGTCGTGCCCCATGGCGATCTCGGTAACGAGGTCGGCGCGCTGGCGCGAGTCCTCGACGTCTTCCGCGAGAACGCACAGCAGAAGATCGAACTGGAACGGCGGGCGGTGGAGAACACTGCTCTTGGCGAGCAGGAACGCATCGAACGTGAAGCGCTCAAGGCAGAGGAAGCACGTCGGACGCAGGCAGCCGTCGATGCATTGGCATCCGGCCTCCATCGCCTCAGCGAGGGTGACCTCACCGTCCGTATCGACCAGAGCTTCGATGGCGGGCTGGACCGGCTGCGCACCGACTTCAACCACTCCATCGACAAGCTGAACGGCACCCTCTCGCAGCTTCGCAACGAAACCCTCGGGATCGAGGCAAGCTCGGCGGAAATGCGCTCGGCAAGCCAGGATCTTTCCAAGCGCACGGAGCAGCAGGCCTCGTCGCTGGAAGAAGCATCCGCCGCCCTCGAGGAAATCACCTCCACAGTCCGCAGTTCGTCTGCCAAGGCCGACGAAGCATCCACCCTTGCTATGGCTGCCCGCAAGAGCACGGAAGGCTCCGGCAAGGTCGTTTCGGATGCCATCGAAGCAATGAGCCGTATCGAGAATGCATCGGCCGAGATATCCAAGATCATCAACGTGATCGACGAAATTGCCTTCCAGACCAACCTTCTGGCGCTCAACGCCGGTGTCGAGGCGGCGCGCGCGGGCGAAGCCGGCAAGGGTTTCGCCGTCGTCGCGCAGGAAGTTCGCGAGCTTGCCCAGCGTTCCGCTAATGCTGCGAAAGACATCAAGACGCTGATTACGAAATCCGGCGAGGAAGTCGCCGGCGGCGTGTCACTGGTGCGTGAAACCGGCAAGGCATTGCAGGAGATCGCCGGTCAGGTGGCCGCCATCAACGACCACATCGCAGCGATCGCGACCGCCGCACGCGAACAGTCGGCCGGCCTCAACGAGATCAGTTCCTCAGTGAACCACATGGATCAGTTCACTCAGAAGAATGCCGCGATGGTCGAGGAAACGACGGCGGTAACACACCGTCTGGCCGAAAGTGCCACGACGCTTTCAGGCCTCGTCGCCCAGTTCCGCACCTCGGATACGGCCGCAGCACCGACCCGCCGGGCAACGCCGACACCCACACCCACAACGGTCTCGGCACCGGCATCGGTAAAGGCTCCTGCCGCTCCCCGTACCGCGGATACGACTTCCCGGGCTGTCTCCTCTCCCGCCCGGGCCATGGTGGGCAAGCTCGCCAATGCATTCCCTTCCGCGGGCGCGGCCTCCGCTGCCGCTTCTGCCGATTGGGAAGAATTCTGACACCATCCTCCGGCCCGGCCAGACGTCGCCCGAACCGCGATTGATATCCGGAAAAACGACACCGGCACAGCTCCACGCTGCGCCGGTGTCTTCGTGCGACCGTAGAACTGGAACGCGTTTAGATCATACGGCTTCCTCCCGCCACCGCTCCCCATCCGCATCTCATCGGAGTAAGGCCGTCACGCACCTCTGCATGACGTAGTCTAGCCCCTCCATTTCCGGATGCGCTCGCCGCCTTTTCCGCTAACATGCAGAACTGGTCGTCCGACTCGCTATGAGGTGTACATGTTTCTACTGTCGCACATGCTGAAGTCATTCATCCGCAAGGGCCAACTGACGGTGATCGATGCCGAGGGCAAGCGTCACATCTTCGGCGGCATGGAACCTGGCCCGCAGGTCACCATGCGGCTGACCGACCCAAAGCTCTATCGCAGTCTGGTTTTCAAGGCCGAACTCGTGGCCGGCGAGGCCTATATGGACGGCACCATGCGCTTCGAGGAAGGATCGACGCTGCGTGATTTCCTCATGCTGTTTTCGGTAAACCGCCTGTCGCTGGGCAAATACCCGATCGAGAAGGTCCTTCGGAAGATCAAGATGCTCTTCCGCAAGCGGCTGCAATCGAACAAGAAGGGCGAGGCCCAGCGCAACGTCGCCCACCACTACGATCTCGGAAACGAGTTCTACAAGCTCTTCCTCGACGACAACATGCTCTATTCCTGCGCCTACTTCCGCGAGGAAGGCGAAACGCTGGAACAGGCCCAGCGCAACAAGCTGCGACTCCTCGCCGCCAAGCTCGACTTGAAACCGGGGCTGAAGGTACTGGATATCGGTTGCGGGTGGGGTGATCTCGCTCTTTACTTGGCGCAACTCGAAAACGTCGAGGTCGTCGGCGTCACGCTCTCGAAGGAACAGCACGCGCTGGCGACCAAACGAGCCGCCGATGCCGGCCTTTCCAATCGCGTGCGTTTCGAGCTGAAGGACTACCGTGACGTCACGGAAACCTTCGACCGCGTGGTGTCCGTCGGCATGTTCGAGCATGTCGGCGTGCAGCACTACGACGAGTTCTTCAAGCGGTTGAACGCCCTGATGCCGGATGACGGTCTGGCTGTCATCCATTCGATCGGCCACATGAGCCCGCCCGGCATAACCAGCCCGTGGATCCGTAAATACATCTTCCCCGGTGGTTATTCCCCCGCCCTTTCCGAGGTGCTAGCTGTCACGGAGCAGAACAGCCTGTGGGTCACTGATATCGAGGTGCTGCGCCTGCATTATGCCATGACGCTCGCCCATTGGGGCCAGCGCTTCGAGGCCAACCGCGACAAGGTCGTCGCCATGTATGACGAGCGCTTCGCCCGCATGTGGGAATTCTATCTCGTCAGCGCCGAAATGACCTTTCGGGCCGGCAGCCAGATGGTGTTCCACCTCCAGCTTTCCCGAAAGCGCGACGGCGCCCCGATCGTGCGCGATTACGCTACAGACCGCCAGCGCGCCTATATCGAGAAGGAAAAGGAACTCGGCCTGAACATCTGAACAAATGAGTATCCGAACAGGCCGTTGCGTGGACGATGACGGCGCGATAACGTCGCCTCCTCAATAGAGGCTACGGAAATTCTCACTATGTCGACAGACACCATACTCTGGTTCATCCCTGCCTGCTTCGCGCTCAACATGGCGTTCGGGCCGAACAATCTTCTGGCGCTGACAAACGCCATGCGGGTCGGCATTCCGACGGCGCTTGCCGCTTCGCTCGGCCGTATCCTCGCCTTCGCGATCATGATCGCCATCACCGCGCTTGGCCTCGGCGCGCTGCTGATCGCATCGGAAGTCGCCTTCTCGGCGGTCAAATGGGCGGGTGCCGCCTATCTCGTCTGGCTCGGCATCAAGCTTCTGCGCGCAGGGGCACCTCAGATCGGCGATCTGGACGCGGCAAAACCGGCCCGCACGACCGCAAGCCTTGCCCGGCAGGAATTCTGGGTGGCGATCGGCAATCCCAAGGCAGTCCTGATCTTCACCGCCTTCTTTCCGCAATTCCTCGATCGAGGCGACTATGCGACGAGTTTTGCCGTGCTGGGCGTGATCTTCCTGCTGCTCGAAATGGCAGCGATCGCTATCTACGCCTTCATCGGCAGCCATCTCGGCCGCTTCGCCGGCAATTCGAACGTCTTTGCGTGGATGAACAAGGCAAGCGGCGGGTTGATGATCGCCTTCGGCGCCATGTTGGCACTGGCACGCAGGCCAGCCCCCTAGGACGAATCGACATTCATCGGAGCCAAAGCATAGCGGCAACGAGATGGATGACGCCTTTGAAATGAATGGTTCTGCGGTCGTATCGGGTTGAAAGCCGACGGAAGTGCTTCATTCGGTTAAAGC
>NZ_JAMXLX010000020.1 GCF_024055605.1 Ciceribacter sichuanensis
CCGTGGGGCTTGTGTTGGTGAACCCGCTCAGCTTGATTTCACGTCGACGAGCAGAGCAACTTACGACAGTGCGAAAATCCTCACCTCGTGCCCGATGCCGTGGAGTTCCTCCATTCGCGAGGCCGATTTGATACCGCCGTTGCGGAGGATCTCGGAAACCTTGCTGTCTCCGACGATCGCCTCCGTCGTCATGATCACATTGGGATCGGCAAGGCCTTGGACGCGGGAAGCGATATTGACGGTCTGGCCAAAATAGTCCTGACGGTCGTTCAGGTTGACGGCGAGGCATGGTCCCTCGTGAATGCCGATCTTCAGGAGAAGGTCGTCGCTGCCATGTTCGGCATTCAGCCGAAGCATAGCCTCACGCATCCTGAGCGCGGCCGCCACCGCGCGGTCCGGGCTCGGGAAGGTCGCCATCACGGCATCGCCGATGGTCTTGACGACGGCTCCGGCCTCTGTGGCGACGATCTCGTGAAGAACCCTGAAATGCGCTCGCACCAGATCGAAAGCGGCAAGATCCCCGACGCGCTCGTAGAGCGCAGTCGAGCCCCTCAAGTCGGTGAAGAGGAAAGTCAGGCTGGTGATCTTGAGGCGCTGGTCGACGTCAAGCGTATCGGTCCGATAGATATCCCGAAAGCTCTGGTTCGTCAGCAGCCGCTTGGCTGTCAGAAAAGCGCGCCGGCGGCCCAGGAGGTCGTGCAGGTCGTCTCCCGCGATGCAGACATTCGGCACCACCCTGCGATCGGTGTGGTTTTCGAGGGTGAGCCTCAGCGGGCCGGGACGCAGTATCAGCGTTTCGTTCAACGTATGCGCCTGGCTCAGGATCATCGAGAGAGTTTGACGTTCGTCGGTGGGTTCGCCCTGCACGTCGATGAATTGCGCCGAATGGGTGACCGCATCGAAGATGATGACGAACTGCGCCGGCAGTTGCAGAGAGACGAAGGCCTTCTCGCCCGGAGCGAGCTCGATCATCTCCAACAGGATACGTTCGAACCGCGCCTTCAGATCCTCCGGCAGGTCTACCCCGGAGCTAAAAAAGATCTGGCGGTAATATTCAAGCGGAGGCAGCCGATCGGGGTCGTGGGCCGCAATGCTGCGCAATCTCGGACTGACGGTGAATGTAACCTCGACCATCTCGTCGAGGGTCGGTTCGTATCCGGCTGCACAGAGCTCGCAATGGTAGGTGTCCTGGACGACGCCCTTGAGGGTGGCGCCGCTGTCGAGGACACCCCCGCATCCTGGGCAAAGGACATTCCAGGTCATCTCGAATGCACCGATACGGGCGGCATGAATAAAGGCCGCAATCGTTTTCTCCTCGTCGAGATGATGTTTATCGGCGAAGGCGAGCGCGTTGATGCGATTGAGATCACGATCCGAGCCATGCATGACGACATTTTCGATGCACGCGGCCGTCTGCGGGTCGGCCGCCTGTCGCAGGGTGGCAAAAAGCACGTCCATTTCGCTCATGAGACAAGTCTCCATGTGCAGAACCACGGCGGACGACGCCAAGACCGGAATTATACCACGGGAGTTTCCCGATAGAAATCGATAGCCGCGATGCTGTTCTCTTTCCGCTTCGGTTTTGGGGGAGCAAGCCACAAACCTTCACATCCAAAGTACAGGCCCGTTACCCAATGACGCGGAGCCGCGTCTCTTTTAACCCCCCTATTCACCATGCGCGTGCGAATAGAGGACCGGGAGAACATCCTCGGCGCTGCCGCTTTCCTCGATATTGTGGTTGTTCCAGTGCTTGCCCTGCTTGCGTGAATAGATGGAGGGCAGGAGCAGCCAGTTGAACAGGAAACCGAGAACGGGAACCTTCATGCCGATGTAGGTCTCGCTGTAGAACGCGCAGCCATCCTCCCCGGGCGAATGCATATGGATCAGCCGGCCGACGGTTGTCCCGAATGCATTGATCGTGAAGTTAAATTCGCGCTCATCGAGGACGCTGGTCGTCATGACGGAGTGGACGCAATCCTTGTAGTCATTGAACTGCTCGTCAATCAGGCTTTTGGCGCCGATACCAGACGCCCCGCCGACCTGCCGCGCGACGCCATCCATGATGCCTATTTCGGAGTTCACGCATGATAACCCTCGATAAGATCATGCAGGGCATCCTCCTCCAGCGGTGGGACCGACCCACCAACGACATGGAACGGTCCGAGACGAAAGCAGCGGCCAGAAGAAAAATTGCAATCCGGGGAGGTCCATCACTTCGATGAACCTCCTCGCTACGCTGTCAGAAATCGCAATGCTCTCTGGATCTCGAAGAAATCCTGCGATTTGAACACCACCGTTCGAGAGCCTTGTGCTTCGGCACCCGGATACCATGCCGCCCGCCAGGCGTCTGTCGGGTTCGAGAACTCGATGGCGATTTCGAAGGGCCCTTCAAATGGCGGGACGGATGCAGGCTGCATGGCGGACAATGCGGCGGCCACCCCTTCCCTGATGGCCGAACAGGCGCGGCTCGGTGTGATCGAGAGAGAGGCACGTCCAAAGCCCTCGATTGTCGAGACCGTGCGCAGGCCCGGCGCCAGTTGACGCGCGTCCTCGCATATTTCGGCGTCGCCGGACAGGAAGACGGAAGGAACGCCGTAGCGCGCGGCGCAGAGAGCATTGAACGTAAACTCGGAAGCCACCTCGCCGTTCAATAGAAGCCGCGATATGCGCAGGGTTGTCGTGTGTGCCAGCGGATTGGCTTCCGACCCGGCCTTGGCATGATAGCCCGTATAGATGGCCGCGGCAAAATCCGGGCCGAGGCCGAACATCATTCCGTCGGGGTGGCCAGACCATCCCCGCATGATCCGCGCATAGTCCGGCAGGCGATCCAGGATCAGGTTCCGACCGCTGTCATGGGCATCCTTGATGACGACTTCGGTCGCTCCGGCGGCACGGGCGCCCTCGCAGGCGGCAACGACTTCGGCAGTCATCAGGCCGCGGAACTCCGCATAGTCGGCATGGGTTCGCTCCGCTTCGTCCCAATGGGCAATCCCAGCGGTGCCCTCGATGTCGGCAGACAGAAAGATCTTCACAATGTGTTCTCCTTGGCCCAGTCCGCCAGCGACGGATAATGCTTTCCTGTCCGGCCGGTCTCCCGCGGCGCGGCACACAGGGCATTCAGGACCGCCTCCTGCGTTGCTTCGACGGCAGCCCGGAACGGAAGATCGATCAGATTGTCGTCAATGCAGGTCATCGACCGGAAGGCTTGTGCATCATGGGCGACCTGGTCCGCGGTGGTGAATGCCAGAATGATGTCCCCGGAACCATGCCCCCAGAAGGCACCAAGTCTTGCAAGTCCAGCTCCTGCGCGACGGGCGACCCGTTGGAGCTGGCGATCGCCAAGGGGGAGATCCGTGGCCAGAACGACGATCACCGATCCTTTTTCGGCGTGGCTCACACTACCCGGATCGGGGCGGCGCCCATCAGGCAGGACCAGATCACCGGCCCGCCCGAAGTTTGCCAGAACCAATGCACCAAGCGTGAAATCCCTGGCAGCAATATGCATGCGTCGTGAGGCGCTGCCTATCCCGGCCTTGAAGCCGAAGGCCGTCATGCCGCGACCCGCTCCGACGGAACCCTGTTCGACACGACCGGAGGCGGCCGCCGCCAAAGCGGCAAACGCGTCGTCCGGCGTCACCGCAAGCGCCTGAATATCGTTGATCGTACCGTCATTGCATTCGCAAACCACGGGATTGACCGTCGAAGTCTCGCGACCGATTGCGGGATTGTCGGCAATGGCGCGGCGGATCAGGGCCTCGGTGCATGCCGCGACGCCGAATGTGTTGGTCAGCAGGATCGGGGTTTCGATGGTTCCCAACTCCGCGATCTGCACAAGTCCCGCGGATTTGCCAAAGCCGTTGATCACCTCGACAGCGGCCCGAACCTTCTGGCGAAACAGATCGCCGGCATGCGGTATGACGGCCGTCACCCCGGTCGCCAATCCATCACCCGAAAGCGTTCGATGCCCTACCCTGACACCGGGCACGTCCGTAATCGCGTTGTGTTCGCCCGACGGGAGACTGTTCTTGCCTTCCGCCCACAAGCCCAGCTGGCGCGCTGTCGCCATGTCACTTCCTTCCTTTATAGCCGCCCGGCCTTTTTCAGGCTGCGCAGGAAAGCCTGCGTGCGCTCGCCCTGCGGGTTCCCGAAAATTTCCGATGGCGGCCCCTGCTCATACACCTTGCCGGACTGGAGGAAGCAGATCCGGTTGGCCACCTCGCGGGCAAAGCCCATCTCATGGGTGGCCAGAAGCATCGTCATGCCCCGTTCCGCAAGGTCGCGAACGATGTCCAGTACTTCCGACACCAGTTCCGGGTCCAGGGCGGATGTGATTTCGTCGAGAAGAAGGACCATCGGGTTCATCATCAGTGCCCTGACGATTGCGACCCGCTGCTGCTGCCCTCCTGACAGCCGGTCCGGATAATCCCCCGACTTGTGCGCCAGGCCGATGCGGCTGAGAAAGGCCATCGCCTTTTCCTCGGCTTCGCGCCGTGGCATTCCCAGCACCTTCGTCGGAGCCAGTATGGTGTTCTCGAGTACCGTCATATGCGGGAACAGGTTATACCCCTGAAATACGATCCCGATGTCGCGCCGCAGGCGATCGAGATCGACACCCGGTCCCGTGATCCGATCGCCATGGATGCGGATCTCGCCCGAGGAGATCTCCTCAAGGCGGTTCATGCAACGCAACAGCGTTGATTTCCCGCAGCCGGAAGGGCCGATCAGGCAGATCACTTCATGTTCCTCGACACTGAGCGAGAGATCCGAGATGACCTCGAATGTCCCGTAGTGCTTGGTCACATGGTCGATTTCCAGAATTGCCATGAGTTTCAGCCCCCTGCCCGCATACGGCGACGATCGCGATCAATCAATCTATCGACCAGTCGTGCCTGCGGGATTGTGATGACGATGAAGAGGATCGCGACGGTGGTGACCGCGGAGAGGTTGAAGTTGTTCGCGGCGATGATCTTCGACTGGTTGAACGCATCGATCGTGCCGATGATCGCCACCAGAGCCGTGTCTTTCTGAAGGCTGATGCAATTGTTCATCAAGGGCGGAATGATGTTCCTGATCGCGATGGGAACCACCACATAGCGCATGGTCTTGACGTGGCTGAGGCCAAGCGAGCGGGCAGCAGCGACCTGACTATGATGTACGCCCTCGATGCCTGCGCGATACACTTCCGACGTATAGGCCCCGTAGGTCAAGGTCAGGGCGATGACCGCATAGGATGTCGAGGAAAGGTCCGAGAGGATCGGCAGATCCGTCAGCGGCAGGCCGAAGCCGATCAGATAGATCGTGATGATTGCCGGCAGGCCACGGAACAGATCGCCATAGGCGATTGCCAGAAAGCGAAGCGGACGACCTGCCTCGCCGGGCAGCGTGCGCGCTATCGCTACCAGCAGCGACCAGATCAATATCAGAACCGCCGAGATGACAAAGATGGTGACATTGGTGCCAAAGGCCCAGATCACTTTGCCGGCGGAACTCTGAATGAGTGCGAGATCGAAGAAAGTACGGCTGACGGCGGCGTCGTTGGCTGCCATGAACCAGGCCATCGCCGTGACAATCAGCAGGGCGCCTGTCCAGGACAGGGCTCTCCACGACCCAAGCGAGGCTTCGGCGCCCAATGCGCGCGCAGCATGAAGATCGGCGCTGCACGAGGCCATGATCGAGCGCGCGAAAGCGCGGCCTGCCGTCAGGAGCACCAGGGCTGAGGCAATCGCCACGACGACACCCGGGATCGTGGCGGTGATCCGGGATACGCCTTGCGCCACAGCGTAACTGCCCAGATGCTGCGCCGAGACGGCGACGATGACGAAAGTAGCGGCGGCGGCCAGGAACGTTAGCCCGGAACGGGTGCTATAGGTCCGTGCGGCACTCCGGGCACGCTGTGTCGTGTGCCCGGTTTCGCTTTTCGTCTCGGAGACGAGAGTTTCATTCATTGGATCAGTTTTTCCAGACAGGAACACCTTCGGGCGTCAGGCCGCCCCAGGCGGGAGCGAGATATTCGGTCTCCAGCGCCTTCAGCGTTCCGTCGTTATCCATGTCGGCGATGATCTTGTCGATGACGGGCTTCTCTGCGGACCCCTTCGGGTAGATACCAGCGGTATCACGACCGCTCGGATACTGGCCCACGACCTTGAGCTTTCCACCGGAATTGGAAACCTGGCCCAGTACGACCGAAAGGTCTGTCATGACGACATCGACATTGCCGGCCGCAAGCGCGGTGAACATGGCTCCCGTATCGTCGAATACCGAGAGCTTCGTCTCAGGCAGGGTGTCCTGAGCCCACTGCACCATGATCGTGCCGGCCTGGGTGCCAAGCTTCGCCGTCTTCACGCCTGCCTCATCGATAGAGGCATCGCTGCGGGTCGCAAGGCCGAAGGCTCCATGAGCGTAGGGTGTCGAAAAGTCGACCACCTTCTTGCGCGGTTCCGTGACCGAGATAAGCGCAAGCGCGATGTCGAAATCCTTGTTCTGTCCTGCAACGATGGAATCGAACGAGGCGTTTTTCAGCACGACCTTATCGATGCCCAGACGGTAGGCGATATTCACCGCCATGCAGAATTCCCGGCCGCTGGTGATGCTTTCCGGGGTATCGCCGTTGAATTCGCCGACGGCGGGCAGATTGATGATGACTGTGAACTGGCCGGGAACTGCGGTCTCTGTCTTTTCCGTCCCCTGTTTGCCGAAAAGCTTGCAGTCGCCATAGCCCTCGCTTGCAAGGGCAGGTGCCCCGAATGCCGTCAGTGCGCCGAGCGCGATGCCCATGAATTTGAATTTGTGTTTCATGCGTTCTTCCTCTGTTGGTTTTCTGGTTGTTGTTATGTGAAGTTTAGTGGGATGTTGCTTTGGTCACTCCTGCGGCTTCGAGGTAGTAGGATTGCAACAGGCGCGTCAGCGGCCCCGGTTTTCCGTCACCAATCACTACGTCTCCTATCCGTATGACCGGAGTGACCAGACTGGATGCGGATGTCTGGAAGGCTTCGACTGCGCTTTCGGCTTCGGCCTGCGTGAAGCTACGCTCCTCGAAAGTCAGGCCATGACGGTCGCACAACCTTAGAAGGGCTTGCCGTGTGCAACCCGGCAGGATCATCCGGGAATTACCGCGCGTCAGGATCCGGTTGTCTCCGGTGACGATGTATGCCGTCGAAGAGGCTCCCTCGGTGATGTGGTCCTCCTGCGTCAGCCACACGTCGCCAAAGCCCGCCGCACGGGCATCGCGCTTTGCCATCACCTGCCCCAGAAGCATGACCGTCTTGATGTCGCGACGTGCCCAGCGGGGATCCGGGGCGAGAGCCACGGCGATCCCTTCTTCTTGCGCTTTCGTTCCGAGAAGCTGTTTTGCCTGGGTAAAGCCGACGAGTGTCGTTTGCATTCCGTCGGGGTAGAGAAAGTCGCGATCGGCTTGGCCACGCGTGGCCTGAAGGTAGACGGTGCCCTCGGTCAGGCCGTTCTTCGTGATCAGGTCTTGCTGCAGAAGCTCGATTTGCTCGAGAGAGGCCGGCATGGGGATCGCAAGTTCACCCAGCGATCTCTTGAAGCGGGCGAGATGCAGGTCATTATCGATCAGCCTGCCGCCAATGACCGCCGTCACTTCGTATACGCCATCCCCGAAAAGAAATCCGCGATCGAACAGGCTGACATGCGCCTGATCCTCCTGCACGAACTGACCTGCGCAATATACAATCCTGCTCAATTCCCAACTCCGGTCCTGCAACTCTTTGGTTGGCGGCGACTTTGGAGTGCGATGGCGGGCTTGGCCAATTCGGTTTAAACAGAAAGTCATGCAAGAAATGCATAACTTTGCTGAATCAAAATGTTATGGAGTGTTGTCGCCGCTGAAAACTCTCTTCCGCGGCTTTGGGGTGATGCAAAATGGAATTGAAATGGTTGGAGGATTTCGTGACGCTTGCGGATACCTCCAGTTTTTCGCGATCAGCGGAGTTGCGAAACGTCACGCAGCCGGCATTCAGCCGGAGAATCAAGCAGTTGGAAGTCTGGCTCGGTGCGCCGCTGATCAACCGCGGAACGATGCCGGCGGAACTGACGCCGGCCGGACGCAACTTCCTGCCACTGGCGCGCGACACCATCAGGGCGCTCTATGCAGCACAGGAAGCCTTGCGGCCAACCTCGGAGTCCGGCATGGCCCGGTTTGCCGCGCTTCACACCCTGACCGTGACGTTCGTACCGGCATGGCTGCAGCTCCTGGAACAGGAGATGCCCGATATCCGCATCAGTCTCATTCCCGATCGAGGGGGTATCGAGGCCAATCTTGCGACGCTGGTCGATGGCGAAGCGGATTTCTTCCTGACCTACGCCCATCCCCGCGTTCCTTTTCATCTGGACCGGGAACGCTTCGACTATCTGTCGGTCGGCAGTGATCGGCTTATGCCCGTTGTCGCGCCTGAGGTCAGGTTGCAGCGCGATCGTTGGGTGCCCGGAGAAGGCCTTCTTGACCGGGCCGTGAAAGAAGGCATTTCCGTGCCCTATCTCAGCTACGGATTCAGTTCGTTCTTTGGTGTTGCGCTTGGTCGCCTCTTTGCGGAGCGCCCGCAATTTCTCCGACGGCAGGTTCATGAAAATGCGATCAGCGCGGGCCTGAAGACCGTTGCCCTCACGGGGGCGGGTTTATGTTGGCTGCCGCAGAGCCTCATTCAGGCAGAACTGGATGCCGGTCTTCTTGTGAACGCATCCGCCACGACAGACTGGACAATGGATCTGGAGATCCGCCTCTACCGTCATCTCGGGAGCCAGAGCAAGCTCGTCAAGAATTTCTGGAGGAGTGCGGAAGCACTCCTGCGCAGGCAGTTAGCCTTGCCGGCAGGGGCTGCTGGCATCTGAGGTGCTTGCCATATGCGGCACCGCTCACGCCAATACACGCAAAATCATGGCCGACCGGTTGGTCTGCCTGTAATTGTCGGTGTGCTCGCAAGTCGATGTATAAGATGAGCAAATCGCCCGCGCCACGGTTGCTGTCCTGTGGCCGGGGTGCCATGGTGAACAGCTACTCGGGATTGAAAGGAGGGTAAGATACGAACGTTCCTGACGTGCCTCGCATTGCTTTTCCTCCCTGCGTTTGCAGTCGCCCACGGCCTGCGCGTTCCAACGGACACATCGGGTGTTTCAATCCCGTCATTGTCCCACGGGCAAATGACAGTGATCGCAGACCATCGCGTGGAAATAGAGATGCTTGCGTCATGGGTCGCCATGAAGGACCGGGAGATCGCAAAGCTTTTGACCTTCGCGCGCCGCCAGCACTCGCGATGCCTATGGGGTCTTGTACCCCGCAGCATCGAGGACGAGGCCAGCCCATTGAACGGATGCAGCCACGCCTATCTGGCTGCGGACCAGGCGATGCTCGCCAGAATGCGAGCACTTCCGTTCTGGCAGGACAAGGCGATTGCGCTCTATGACAAAGTTGAAAGAGGTATGATCGAGCAGGGTTCTTCCCTCGTGCTCTGTGCGTTCAGTGCCACGATCTTCAACATCGCATCGCTCGTGGAGCCGGACTGGCATGATTTCGCGACGCATTTGCCAAGCTTGTTCACACTGCTGGGCGTGGTCACATTGATGCTCGCCGGATTGGTGGTTTCAGGAGTGTGGCTGGTTCACAATGTTCGGGCCAACTCTGCGCCGAATGGGGTGTGACAGCCAGAAGCGAGCCGGCCTCCCCGGCTTTCGGCGTCAGCAATCTTCTGCGCTCCCGAGAAGACCGCATCGAGGAGAAGACCGGTGCCGTCGTCTAACGGCGCCGACTGCAACTGGGGTGCAGATCTGAGTTTGCGAGCCATGTTTGTTTGCCTGCAAGATTGCGCCCGGATCTGACGGCCGGGCGCATCCTATTCATCGATTTCAAACCTCGTTCAGTGTTCCATCATTTCGCTGACGATCTGCTTCGGCTGCAGCGAAGACGGATAGTAGGTCGGCCAGTTGGTCACTTCGTTGAGCAGGGCCGCGCGATCGTTGCCCCAGTATAGATGGTAGTGATCGGCCGTTTCCGGTGCGATCTTGTGGTCGCTGAACTGGATGAACTGCGGTGCGCCTGCATCGCCTTCGGTCTTCCTGAAGATGAAGCGTACGCCCCGGTTGCCCTTCTTGTAGGTCAGGACTTCCTTGCCGTTATAGGCATAGTGACCGGCAAGCGGCTTGCCCTTCTCGTAGAAGGTTACCACGTCACCATCGATGGTGATGCGCTCGACATCGGTCTTGTAACCGACCTCGTATTCAGCACGATATTCCCCGGCGGTCATCTTGCCGCTTTCGGCCTTGTGCTCCCAGACCGGATCAAGCGTACCATCCTGGA
>NZ_JAMXLX010000021.1 GCF_024055605.1 Ciceribacter sichuanensis
TGACCTTGCCCCCAAGTTTTATCCAGTTTTGAGTTCGCTCCAGCGGTTTTGGGTTGTTGTGTTTGTGGCGGTAGCGGCGGGGTGCGGTGCGGAGCCCTTTCGGGTGTGCAGCACCGCATCCCGTCGCGGGTTGATGGTCTGAGCGAACTCGGCAGGTGTCAGCCAGCCGAGGCCTGAGTGTGGTCGGTGATCGTTGTAATCGCTGCGCCAGTTTGAAAGCGCTGACCGGGCATGGGTCAGTGACGAGAAGAGCGTTTCATTCAAGAGCTCGTCTCGCAGTCGCCCGTTGAAGCTTTCGATGAAGGCGTTCTGGATCGGCTTGCCCGGCGCGATGTAGTGCCATTCCACCTTGGCTCGGTCCGTCCACTGCAGGATCGCGTTGCTGGTGAACTCGCTGCCGTTGTCACTGACGATCATTCTGGGCTTGCCGCGCTCCTCGATGATCCGGTCGAGCTCACGAGCAACCCGCAGGCCGGAAAGCGATGTGTCGGCGACGAGGCCCAGGCATTCTCGCGTGCAATCGTCGACGACCGTCAGCACCCGGAACCGGCGGCCATCGGTGAGTTGATCCGACACGAAGTCCAGGGACCACCGATCATTGGCTGCCATCGGGATCAGCATCGGGGCGCGTGGGCCGGTCGCCCGCTTGCGACCGCCACGCTTGCGCACCGTCAGCTTCTCCTCCCGATAGAGCCGGAAGAGCCTCTTGTGGTTCACAAGGTGGCCCTCACGCCGGAGAAGCACATGAATACGTCGATAGCCGAAGCGGCGGCGTTCATGCGCCAACGCCTTCATTCGCTCGCGAAGGTCATGGTCGTCGCTGCGGCTGGTTTCATAACGGATCGTCATCCGGCAAACGCCGATGGCTTTACACGCCCGCCGTTCGCTCATCCGATGTTGGTCCATCAGATGCGCGACAGCTCGCCGCTCTGCTGCGGGCGTCACCACTTCTTTCCCAAAAGGTCTTTCAAAGCTGTATTGTCGAGCATGGCATCCGCCAGAAGCCGCTTCAGCTTCGTGTTCTCGTCCTCCAGCGTCTTCAGCCGCTTGGCTTCGGACACGTCCATGCCGCCGAATTTGGCCTTCCACTTGTAGATGCTGGCATCGCTGACGCCGTGCTTGCGGCAGAGCTCCGAGACCGGCGCGCCCGCCTCGTGCTCCTTCAGAATGCCGATAATCTGTTCGTCCGTGAAACGGTTGCGCTTCATTCCCTGGTCCTCTCAATGGGCCAGAGCTTACTTCAAAATGGATTATGTCAACGGGGCAAGGTCATC
>NZ_JAMXLX010000022.1 GCF_024055605.1 Ciceribacter sichuanensis
TGACCTGCTCCCCTGGAATGTCCTCGGTTTGAGGTTAGTCTGTTCTCCGGAGAAGGAGACAGAGAATGAAGCGTTCCCGTTTCAGCGACGAGCAGATCATCGGTATTCTGAAGGAGCATCAGGCCGGTTTTTCGGCTGTTGATCTGTGCCGCAAATACGGTGTCAGCGACGCGACCTTCTATAAATGGCGGTCGAAGTATGGCGGCATGGAAGTGGCGGAGGCCAAACGGCTGAAGGCTCTGGAAGATGAGAATGGCAAACTGAAGCGCCTCCTGGCCGACGCGATGCTTGATGTATCGACGCTGAAGGAGATGCTCGGAAAAAACTTCTGAAGCCCGGCTCAAGGAGGAACGCCGTGATCTGGGCCATGAAGGAAAAGGGCTATTCGCAGCGCCGGGCTTGCGGCCTGGTCGATATCGATCCGCGCGTGTTCCGCTATCGGTCGACACGAGGAGATGATGTCGCGATCCGCACAAGGCTCAAGGAACTGGCCAGCCAGAGACGTCGCTTCGGATATCGTCGCCTGCATATCCTGTTGAAGCGGGAGGGCGTCGAGATCAACTGGAAGAAGCTCTATCGGCTCTACAGGGAGGAACGGCTGACCGTGCGCAAGCGTGGCGGCCGCAAACGCGCCTTGGGAACCCGAGCGCCGATGACGATCCCACAAGGGCCGAACCAGAGATGGAGCCTGGACTTCGTCTCTGATGCCCTGGTCGACGGCAGGCGGTTCCGCATCCTTTGCGTTCTCGACGACTTCAGCCGGGAGTGCCTTGCTGCCGTGGTCGACAACTCGCTGTCTGGTGAACGCGTCGGCCGTGAGTTGGACAGGATCGCGCTCGGCATCGGGTATCCCTACATGGTCGTCTCGGACAATGGAACCGAGTTCACATCGAACGCCATCCTCAAATGGCAGCAGAACCACGCCGTCGAGTGGCACTACATTGCGCCGGGCAAGCCCATGCAGAATGGCTTTGTGGAGAGATTTAATGGTCGGCTGCGCGATGAATGCCTTAACGAGCACCTCTTCACCAGCTACCGCCATGCGAGGGAGATTATCGAAGACTGGAGAAACGACTATAACCTGAACCGCCCGCACACGAGCCTCAACGGCTTGACCCCTTACGAGTTTGCAACCCGGTCCACACACGACCAGAACATGAACAGAGCTAACTTATAAACGCGGACAATCCGGGGAGCAGGTCAC
>NZ_JAMXLX010000023.1 GCF_024055605.1 Ciceribacter sichuanensis
GCTTTAACCGAATGAAGCACTTCCGTCGGCTTTCAACCCGATACGACCGCAGAACCATTCATTTCAAAGGCGTCATCCATCTCGTTGCCGCTATGCTTTGGCTCCGATGAATGTCGATTCGTCCTAGAGCAGGCAGTTCGCCTTCAGGCGGCCTTTGCTCTGAGGTGATCAGGGCAGTAAACTTCTTGTTGCCGACACTATTGAGGTGACTACCCACTCCCTTGCAAGAAGGCACTCCGATGACACTCAGTAACACTGACCTTCCCACCCCCGGTTAAGGTGACGACTGCCGGATGGTCCGGGAAATCCTTGATCTGGTTGGCGACAAATGGACGCTTTACATCATCGCAACGCTCAAGGACGGACCGGTTCGGTTCAATGAAATGCGGCGTCGGATCGATGGCATCTCGCAACGGATGCTGACGATCAATCTGCGCGGACTGGAACGTGACGGGTTGGTGAAGCGGACATTGTTTCCCACTATTCCGCCCCGCGTGGACTATGAGTTGACAGAGATGGGAGGGACACTTCTTGCGCCGGCTATGGCGCTCGTGACGTGGGCGAACAGCAATCAGGAGAACATCCGCGGCGCTCGCGTCCGATATGATGCAAGTTAAGGTCTGTGGGGACAAATTGAGCCAATATCCGGCGGCAGCAAACTCGCCGGCGGCTTTGATGAACGCCTTGGACGCAGCCGGCCGGCAGCGCTGTCTTCGCGGTCCGTCTCATGAGCACTTGTTATTCCAGCCGCGATCTACGCTTTGTGCAATTGCCTGACAAAATCTATAAAGGCGCGCAAAGGCCCGGGCACAAGGCGCCGGCCGGGATAATACCGGGATAATAGAGGAACGGCCCCGAGAAGCGCAGCTGACCTTGCCCCCAAGTTTTATCCAGTTTTGAGTTCGCTCCAGCGGTTTTGGGTTGTTGTGTTTGTGGCGGTAGCGGCGGGGTGCGGTGCGGAGCCCTTTCGGGTGTGCAGCACCGCATCCCGTCGC
>NZ_JAMXLX010000024.1 GCF_024055605.1 Ciceribacter sichuanensis
TCGTCGAAGATGCCGTAGATGGCGGAGAAGATCTGGGACTTGGAGACGCGGCGACCGCGATTTGCAATCAGGTATTCGAGAATGCGGCGCTCACGACGGGGAAGCGCGAAGACCTCGCCCTGGATCTCGGGATCGCGGCCGTCGGAGAAGACGCGGATCGGTCCGATATCGGTGAAGGAGGAGATGGCGGTAAGACGCCGGCGGATGGCCGCGGCGCGCGCCAGGATCTCGCGGGGATGAACCGGCTTTCTCACCACATCGTCGACACCGCTGTCGAAGAGCGCGAGCGTGTTTTCCAGCGACGGCTGGTCGGAGACCGCAATCACCGGAGCGCGCGAGCGATCGCGGATGGCCCTGGGCAGGGCGAAGCTCTCGTCGCTCTGGCCGATGAGGAATGCCTCGATGGCCGCGATGTCGGCGTCAGCGGCCGTATTGACCCATTCGCCGAATTCGACGGGGTCGAACCCGGTCGAAGGAATGCCTTCTCTTCCAAACAGGGATGTGTATCCCTCCGTCACGAGCTCTCGCTCGTCAACTACTACGATCATTCGTCCGCCTCCGAATCAGTGTAGTGCCTCGATTGCACAAGGAGTACGAATCGGGGGAATCGGAGACAATGGTGGAAAGTTGCGGGGATTAATTAATAATTGATTAACCATTGCGTCCCGATTTGCACTAGATTTAGTGGGTTATGGTTAATTCTGGCACAATTTTCCCTGGGGAAAACGTTAAATGAGGCAAATGAGATATTGATTGATATCGCCTGCCCAAATCCTGCCGGATTCATCGGATCGCGAGGATGATGACGGCCTATTCCCCTTAAGGTTGCGCATTCCGGCAGAACGAAGCCGCAGCCGACGTCCACTTCCCGTAGCCCGTCGCTACAAGATTGGCGATCACGCG
>NZ_JAMXLX010000025.1 GCF_024055605.1 Ciceribacter sichuanensis
GGAGGCGTCGCCTTAACCGGCTGGTGCGGATCGAGGCAATAGTCTATCGGCATGACTAAAGATGCGTCCGCCCAATACAAACGCCACCGCTTTCCCGCCGCGATCATCGCGCACGCGGTATGGCTCTATTATCGGTTTCCGCTGAGCCTGCGCGACGTTGAAGACCTGCTTGCCGAGCGTGGGATCGACGTGTCGTTTCAGACCGTCGCAGAATGGGCGAGGAAATTTGGCCTGAAGTTCGCCCATCAACTTCGTCGGCTGTCCCGTGGCAGTTTTGCTGACACGTGGCATCTCGATGAGATGGTCGTGTCCATAAAGGGCAAGAAATATTGGTTGTGGCGCGCCGTCGATGCCAACGGCTACGTCCTCGATGCTCTGCTACAAAGCCGCAGAAACAAGAGAGCCGCTCTTCGGTTGATGCGCAAACTGCTGAAGAGCCAAGGCGTCACGCCACGCGTGATAGTGACAGACAAGCTGCGCTCTTATTCCGCCGCAAAGCGACAGCTCATGCCGGGTATCGAGCACCGTTCGCACAAAGGGCTCAACAACCGCGTCGAGAATTCTCACCTTCCCGTGCGACGACGAGAGCGACGCATGATGCGGTTCAAGTCGGCACGGCAATGCCAGAGTTTCGTCTCAACCCACGGCCAGATTGCCAATCTTTTCAATCTTCATCGAAAACATCTGACCGCCGCTGATCATCGCCAACTCCGCGCCCACGCCAACACCAACTGGCGTGAGATCGCCTTGTCGATCAAAGCGTGAAATTCACGCCGAAGCAATGATCGCGTGCTGTGCTCGATTAAGGCGACGCCACC
>NZ_JAMXLX010000026.1 GCF_024055605.1 Ciceribacter sichuanensis
CACTACATGGGCTGCTCGACGTTTTCGAACTTCACCGTGTTGCCGGAAATCGCGGTCGCCAAGGTCAATCCCGACGCGCCCTTCGACAAGATCTGCTACATCGGCTGCGGCGTCACCACCGGCATCGGTGCGGTGATCAACACCGCCAAGGTGGAGATCGGCTCGACGGCGATCGTCTTCGGTCTCGGCGGCATCGGTCTCAACGTTCTGCAGGGCCTGCGTTTGGCCGGCGCCGACATGATCATCGGCGTCGACATCAATCCGGACCGCAAGGAATGGGGCGAGAAGTTCGGCATGACGCATTTCGTCAACCCGAAGGAAGTCGGCGACGACATCGTGCCCTATCTGGTCAACCTGACCAAGCGCCATGGCGACCTGATCGGCGGCGCCGACTACACCTTCGACTGCACCGGCAACACGAAGGTGATGCGTCAGGCGCTGGAAGCCTCGCATCGCGGCTGGGGCAAGTCGGTGATCATCGGGGTTGCCGGCGCCGGTCAGGAGATCTCGACGCGTCCGTTCCAGCTGGTCACCGGCCGCAACTGGATGGGCACGGCCTTCGGCGGCGCGCGCGGCCGCACCGACGTTCCGAAGATCGTCGACTGGTACATGGAAGGCAAGATCCAGATCGACCCGATGATCACCCACACCATGCCGCTCGAAGACATCAACCATGGCTTCGAACTCATGCACAAGGGTGAATCCATCCGCGGCGTCGTCGTCTATTGA
>NZ_JAMXLX010000027.1 GCF_024055605.1 Ciceribacter sichuanensis
TGGCGATCCGGGGCGCACTAGCTCGGACAATCGGTTGTTTATCAATGGTTGTCTTTGGGTATTGCGCTCCGGCGCACACTGGCGTGATCTACCGGAACGGTATGGCAAGTGGAAATCGGTGCATAAGCGTTTCAGCCGGTGGTGCCATGCCGGCATCTGGGAGCAGGTATTCGAGACGCTGACGGCCGATCGTGACAACCAGTATCTGATGATCGACAGCACGATCGTCCGTGCTCATCAGCAGTCGGCCTCCGGAAAAGGGGGGCCAAGGATCAGGCGCTGGGGCGTTCCCGAGGTGGATTGACCACCAAGATCCACATGCTGGCCGATGCGCTTGGAAGGCCGCTGCGTATCATTGTCACCGCCGGTCAGGTCGGCGACATCACGCAAGCTCCGGCGCTTCTGGAGGGGCAGACCGGCAATGCCGTGCTGGCCGATAAAGCCTATGACAGCAATGCCTTGCGAGAGACGATCGCCAGCATGGGGGCCAAAGTCGTTATCCCGTCAAACCGTTCGCGCAAGACCATCATTCCGCACGATGAACTCGCCTACATGTATCGCAACCGTATAGAGCGGTGCTTTAACCGAATGAAGCACTTCCGTCGGCTTTCAACCCGATACGACCGCAGAACCATTCATTTCAAAGGCGTCATCCATCTCGTTGCCGCTATGCTTTGGCTCCGATGAATGTCGATTCGTCCTAG
>NZ_JAMXLX010000028.1 GCF_024055605.1 Ciceribacter sichuanensis
TCGCCCACTGAACATCGCTCAATTCATATCGACTGGCTGCCATCCAGAGACCTCCGTGATCAAAACACGGTGTCCTATGAATCAGGCTTCAAGCGATTTGGGAATCCTGAATGTCGATTGGGCCTAGGCTGTGAGCGCGAACTTGCATGCGGCAGCCGGAGCTGTTGCCACAAGCCAGAAGACAAAAAGGAAAAAATGAGATGAAGATTGCACTCTTTGGCGGGACCGGACCAACCGGAAGACACATTATAGAAGAGGCACTCCGGCAAGGATATGAACTGTCTGTCTACACGCGCGACGCTAGGAAACTCTCCACCTTTGGCGACAGGATCGAGGTCATCGTCGGTGACCTGAACAATCGCGAAGCGATCAAGGCCTGCGTCTTGGGCGCAGACCCAGTGATCGGCGCGCTGGGATCGAACAAACAGAAAGCGCGCGAGAGGCGGCCAGTTATGCGCGTCGCCTTTGCCGCAAGATGCCCGGCAGGAACGATGTGTGGCCTCTGGACGAGGTCGTCATCACCATTGCCGGCAGGAAACACTGGCTATGGCGGGCCGTCGATCAGGACGGCTACGTG
>NZ_JAMXLX010000029.1 GCF_024055605.1 Ciceribacter sichuanensis
AAAAGGGTTTTGCACACCGGATAAGCCGAAAAGCGGCTTACCTAAATGGCGCGGGGTGGAGCAGCCCGGTAGCTCGTCAGGCTCATAACCTGAAGGCCGCAGGTTCAAATCCTGCCCCCGCAACCAATTCCTACGCTATAGTATCCCACAATAGCCCAAAACTACGATCCAGCACGCTAAACAGCTACGATCATCGGTGCTAACCCCCCGTCGTAAAACATAAATACAAAATCATCGGGTGCAAAGCGGGATGCGAAAAGCTTACCCTATATGGTCAGTTGCTTCTGAGACTTTGACCTTGCCCCCAAGTTTTATCCAGTTTTGAGTTCGCTCCAGCGGTTTTGGGTTGTTGTGTTTGTGGCGGTAGCGGCGGGGTGCGGTGCGGAGCCCTTTCGGGTGTGCAGCACCGCTTTGACCTGCTCCCCTGGAATGTCCTCGGTTTGAGGTTAGTCTGTTCTCCGGAGAAGGAGACAGAGAATGAAGCGTTCCCGTTTCAGCGACGAGCAGATCATCGGTATTCTGAAGGAGCATCAGGCCGG
>NZ_JAMXLX010000003.1 GCF_024055605.1 Ciceribacter sichuanensis
GAGAGACTTCGTCGCCAGCAGCGCCGCCGCCCTCGTCAGTGAGCGGATGTATAATCCCACCCCCTCAATCAAGTCAACACCATCTATCACAAAAATTACAAAAATCACACAACACATTGATTATAAACATAAATCTGGAAATGTGAATGAATAACGCAAAACCAGACGCCCAAAACACAGGGTTCCAGAGCACACCCCCAGCCCACATTTGAGAAGGGAGAACCCCGGAAAGGATTTCACGCTTGAATGGACCGCCCCACTTGCTAGTGTCGGCACCCTTATAGAGGAGAGGATCATGCTGGTACTGCACGAAACCGAGACCGCGGAAGCGCTGAAATGGGACGAGCTGACCAACGCGATCGAGCGGATGTTCCGTAGCCATTGCGTGACGCCGGTCCGTCACCATCATGAAGTAGAGGTGCCCGGCGAGGCGGCGGCCACTCTTCTTCTGATGCCGGCCTGGGTACCCGGCGACTATATAGGTATCAAACTGCTTTCGGTCTTTCCCGACAACCATCTGCGCGGCCTGCCTGCCATCTATGGCAGTTATCTTCTTTCTTCCGGCAAGACCGGCAAGATGCTCGCCGTGGTCGATGGCGGTGAGCTGACCGCTCGGCGCACAGCCGCGACGTCGGCCTTGGCAGCCGGTTATCTCGCGCGTGAAGACGCGAGCCAGCTCCTCGTTGTCGGTACCGGACGCCTTTCCCTCAATCTCATTCAAGCGCATTCGACAATGCGCCCAATAAAGAGTGTCAGGATCTGGGGCCGAAATCCGGCCAATGCGGAAAAGACTGCGGCTGATGCCAGGGAGATGGGTTTTGACGCCACCGCCTGTACGGATCTGGAAGCGGCAACGCGAGAAGCCGACATCATTTCCTGCGCGACGCTTTCCAACGAACCGCTGGTTCACGGCAAATGGTTGAAACCGGGCGCCCATCTCGATCTCATCGGTGCGTTCAAGCCGACCATGCGGGAGAGCGATGACGAGGCGGTGCGGCGCGCAACCATCTTCGTCGACACGCGCGAAGGCGCCATGAGCGAGGCCGGCGATATCCTGCAGCCCCTGAAGGCCGGGATCATTCGCGAAACCGATATCAAGGCCGATCTGTTCGACCTCGCGGCCGGCCGGCACCGGGGCCGCACCGCCAATCACGAAATCACCCTGTTCAAGTCGGTGGGCGCGGCGCTAGAGGACCTCGCCGGAGCCATCCTTGCCTATGAGGCGGTAACCACCCGCTTCAAGACGGAAACCTGATGCCATTCAATCTGCCCAGCCTCCCGGTCTCGGAAAAGCTTGCCGATCTGGCTGAAGCGCTCCTCCGGGAGAACCGCGCCGTCCTTTCCGCTCCTCCGGGAGCGGGCAAGACGACGATCGTGCCGATCCATCTTCTGGACCAGCCCTGGCGGGGGGACGGCCGTATTATCCTGCTCGAACCGCGTCGGCTCGCGGCGCGGGCGGCGGCGAGCCGGATGGCGAGCCTCATCGGGGAAGCCGTCGGCGAGACCGTCGGCTATCGCATGCGGCTCGACAATCGCGTTTCGGCGCGAACACGGATCGAGGTGGTGACGGAAGGCGTGTTCGCCCGCATGATTCTCGAGGATCCCGAACTCAATGGCATCACGGCGGTTCTGTTCGACGAATTCCATGAAAGATCGCTCGATGCGGATTTCGGTCTGGCGCTGGCGCTCGACGCCCAGACTGCGTTGAGGCCCGACCTCAGGATCCTCGTGATGTCTGCGACCCTCGACATCGAGCGCGTCGCAACCCTTCTCGACAAACCGCCCGTCATCGTCAGCGAAGGGCGAAGCTTCCCCATCGATATCCGCCATCAGGACAGGCCGGGCGGCACGCGCATCGAGGATGCAGTGACCTCGGCCATTACCACCGCGCTCGATCAGGAATCAGGATCGATCCTCGCTTTTCTTCCGGGACAGGCAGAGATCCGCCGCGTGGCCGAACGGCTCGACGGCAAGGTCACGTCCTCGACCCATGTCGTACCGCTTTACGGAAACCTCTCGCAGAAGGAACAGGACGAGGCGATCCGGCCGGCTGTCACCGGCACGCGCAAGGTGGTGCTGGCAACTTCCATTGCCGAGACCTCCATTACCATCGACGGTGTCAGGATCGTCATCGACAGCGGGCTTCAGCGTCTGCCGGTCTTCGAGCCTTCCACCGGCATTACCCGGCTTGAAACGGTCAGGGTTTCGCGCGCATCCGCCGACCAGCGCGCCGGTCGTGCCGGACGAACGGAACCCGGTATCGCCATCCGGCTGTGGCACCAGGGACAAACGGCTGCTCTCCCGGCATTTACGCCACCGGAGATCCTTGCGAGCGATCTCTCCAACCTCGTGCTCGACATGGCGCATTGGGGCGTTCTCGAACCCGAAGGCCTGCGCTTCATCGATCCACCACCGGCCGCGGCCTGGAACGAGGCGAAGAGCCTCCTGCAAATGCTGGGTGCGCTGGACAAGACCGGAGCGCTCACCGCCAAGGGGCGCACCATGCGTGATCTCGCCCTGCCCGCGCGACTTTCCGCCATGGTGCTTGCGGCTGCTAACGCTGGGCAGGCCGCAGAAGCCGCTCGTATTGCCGTGCTTCTGACCGAACAAGGGCTCGGCGGTTCCAGCCTCGATATAGAAGAGCGCCTGCGCCGCTTCGAGCAAGAGAATGGCGAACGTGCTTCGGCAGCCCGCAAACTTGCCGAAAGAATCGTCGGCAGCCTGCGTAGCACGGTGCCTCAGGGTGCACGTACGACAGCCGGTCGCCTGCTGGTCCATGCCTATCCCGATCGGATCGCCCTTTCCCGAGGTGCGCGGGGACGTTTCGTCATGGCGAACGGCCGTGGCGCCGAGATTGAGGAAACCGACCGGCTTGCCGGCTCCCGGATGCTGGTGATCGCAGACCTGACCGGTCAGGCGGCGCGAGGCCGGGTGCTGGCAGCCGCCGAAATCCGTCGCGATGATATCGACGAACTTATGCCCGAGGCCATCCGTACCGCGGATGAGTGCTTCTTCGATCCGCCAAGCCGGCAGGTGCGGGCCCGGCGGTCCACACGGCTCGGCGCCATCGTGTTCAACGAGACACCCCTTCCCAAGCCTGCCGGCGTGGAAGCCGCCCGGGCTCTTGCCGATGGGGTCAGACAGCTTGGACTGTCCGTCCTGCCCTTTTCCAAGGCCGGCGAGCAATTGCGGCAGCGCATCGGCTTCCTTCACCGCAGCATCGGTGAGCCCTGGCCCGATATCGGTGACGCAGCCCTTCTTGACCGGCTTTCCGACTGGTTCATCCCGTTTCAGACCAATGTCCGTGGTATCGACGACATAACATCGGGTTCGCTTTTCGACGGGCTGATGTCACTCGTCCCGCACGAGGTGCAACGCGATCTCGAAAGACTGGCGCCGACACACTTCACCGCCCCGACCGGGCAGAGCCATCCGATCCGCTACGACGGAAACGAGCCGACGCTTGCGATCCGGGTGCAGGAGCTGTACGGCCTGAAGTCCCACCCGACGATCGGAGGCGGCAGGCTGCCGCTGTTGCTGGAGCTGACTTCGCCGGCGCACCGGCCGATCCAGACGACGCGGGACCTGCCGGGTTTCTGGGCCGGATCCTGGAAGGATGTGCGCAGCGATATGCGCGGGCGTTATCCCAAACACCCCTGGCCGGAAAACCCGGCCGATGCAGCGCCGACGACACGCGCAAAGCCGCGCGGTACGTGACGCCGTGACACAGCAAAGGAGAGGCCCTGCATGATAAAGCCGACGCAGGACGTGGCGAGACATTTCGGACCGTCAAGCCGGAGATTGAGACTGCAGACGCTGGTGCGCCTGCGCTGGCTGGCGGTGGCGGGACAGAGCATCACGGTCTTCATCGTCGCCTTCCTTCTGGAATATCCGCTGCCATTCACCACGAGCGTGGCGTTGATCGGGGCGCTTGCGGCGGCAAACTTCCTGTTGTCCGTGACCTTCCCGCCGACCTATCGGCTGGAGCCGCTTGCCGCATTCGCCGTGCTCGGCCTCGATCTGTTCCAGCTCGCGGCCCTGCTCTTCATCACCGGCGGGCTGGCCAATCCGTTTGCGCCGCTGATCTGCGTTCCGGTGATCATCTCGTTCGCCTCCCAGCCGCGGGGGCTTTCAATCGCGCTCTTGGTGTTCGCGCTGTTTTTCATTACCGCGCTGGCGTTCACGCCCTATCCCCTGCCCTGGCATAGCGGCGAGACCCTGCCGACCCATCCCGTCATGCAGCTCGGCATCTGGTTTTCCATCACCTCGATGATGACGTTTGCCGCCTTTTACGCCTATCGTGTCTCGCAAGAGGCGGCCCTGCTTGCCGACGCGCTTTCGGCGACCGAACTGATCCTGCAGCGGGAAAAGCATCTCTCGCAGCTCGATGGCCTTGCCGCCGCGGCTGCCCATGAACTCGGCACTCCGCTTGCCACGATCAGCGTCGTCGCCAAGGAGATGGAGCGCGAACTGGGGAATGACGAACGCTTCGGCGAGGACGTTCAGCTGCTGCGCAGCCAGAGCGAGCGCTGCCGCGACATCCTGCGCCGACTGACGAGCCTGCCTTCGGAAAACGAGGAACATATGCGGCGCCTGCCGCTTTCCTCGATGATCGAGGAGGTGCTGGCGCCGAACAGGGAGTTCGGCGTCAAGCTTGAGCTGGTAGAGAAATCGGACCGGTCAAAGGAGCCGATCGGGGTGCGCAATGCCGGCATTCTCTACGGTCTCGGCAACCTCGTCGAAAACGCCATAGACTTCGCCCGCGACAAAGTAACCGTCACGGTGGAACACGACGCTTCGAAGGTGGTCATCACGATCGAGGACGACGGTGAAGGCTATTCCACGGACGTGCTGCAACGGATCGGCGAGCCCTATGTGACGAGCCGGCAACGCGACGACAAGGCGGGTGGGCTGGGCCTCGGCCTGTTCATTGCCAAGACGCTGCTGGAACGCTCCGGTGCAACGCTCCGGTTTGAAAACGGCGGTCCGGACCGTCCGGGCGCGCGCGTCAAGATCACATGGCCACGCGGCCTGATGGACGCAGGGCGCTGAAATGACTTTACCCGCCGGCCATAAGTGGCCATAACCGGACAAGAATACGAACAGAATGCCCCGCAGGGATGGCAGACCATGACAGAATTCGCTTCATCCGGCTCGAAGAGCGACATCGCAACCAATATCGACGAAAGCATCGGACCCGATCCGAGCCTGTTGATCGTTGATGACGATGCTCCCTTTCTCCGCCGTCTGGCGCGCGCCATGGAAACCCGCGGCTTCGCCGTCGATATGGCCGCCTCCGTCGCGGAAGGCATCGCGAAGTCGAAGGCCACGCCGCCGAAATATGCGGTGATCGACCTGAGGCTCGGCGATGGCAATGGTCTCGATGTGATCGAGGCCATCCGCGAGAAGCGGAGCGACACGCGGATCGTGGTCCTCACCGGCTACGGTAACATCGCGACCGCGGTGACGGCGGTAAAGCTCGGCGCGCTGGACTATCTTTCAAAGCCTGCCGATGCTGACGATATCTTCCTGGCGCTGACCCAGCGTCCGGGCGAAAAGGCGGAAGTGCCGGAAAACCCGATGTCGGCGGACCGGGTGCGCTGGGAGCATATCCAGCGCGTCTATGAAAGCTGCGACCGCAATGTCTCGGAAACGGCCCGGCGTCTCAACATGCACCGTCGCACGCTGCAGCGCATTCTCGCCAAGCGTGCTCCAAAATAAGACAATCCCGTATTATTCGGTCGCGGGGGTTCTCGCGGCCCATTCCGCCATCATCAGCCGCTGGGCTGCAGTGCGCGAAAAATTCAGGGTGACCGCCTTGCGTGTCGCCGGAGGCAGCCTGTGTTCGGGCGCCTCGCGCAACAGATGCGCTCCGTAACCATCCGAGACCAGAAGCCCGCAATCCTCCGGGAATATGTCGAGCGGTACCTCGCCGTGGGTCGCGAAGAACAGTCGGTCACAGTAACTTCTATATTCCGGCCATTTGCGGTCGACGCGAAAATCCTCGATCGAGGATTTGATCTCGATGATCCAGATCTCGCCCTTGTCGGTCAGGCCGACCAGATCGGCCCTGCGGCCATTGGCCAGCGACATTTCCGGCAGCAAGGCCAGCCGCATCTCGTTCAGCAGCACCTGCACGCCGCGACGCACCAGCATGGCGCGATCAGACTGGCGTCCGTCGATTAACGGGTTGTTAACGGCAACAGAAACAATGGTCATGTAAAAGCCCGGCCTGCCCTTGTGGCATGTTGCAAAAAAGCAATGCGGAGTCATTTTGCACTGCCGAAGTCCTGTGGTTCTTCCGCGCTACTTGCCAAGGCGAACTTAATCAAAAATAAACCATAAACAAAGATGGTTGAGCCCACCATCTCTCAGCTTGAACCCTACGAGACATCCCCATGCGCCTTCGCAATGCATTGACCGTGTTCGGCCTTGTCGCAACACTCGGCCTCGCCGGCTGCACAACCACCTCCACGACGACCACCCCTTCCGAAGAACCGAAGGAAGCCGCCGAAGCCACCACCACCAAGATCTTCAGCGATTCCTATGGCAGCGTAACCGACGCCGGCTTCGCTCTCCCGGCTATCCCGATCAGCCGCGTGGACAAGAAGTTCCACCGCCAGATCGTCGATTACTCTACCACGGAAAAGCCCGGTACGATCGTCGTAAATACTCGCGAACGCTTCCTTTACTACGTGCTGCCGAACGGCAAGGCCGTTCGCTACGGTATCGGTGTCGGCAAGCAGGGTTTTGCATGGCAGGGTGAAGCCTATATCGCCTGGAAGCAGGAATGGCCGACCTGGCACCCGCCGAAGGAAATGGCGGAGCGCAAGCCGGAAATCGCCAAGTATGTCGAGGCAGGCATGGGCCCGGGCCTCAGCAACCCGCTCGGCGCACGGGCCATGTACCTCTTCGACGACAAGGGCCACGATACGCTGTTCCGCCTGCATGGCACGCCGGAATGGGCCTCGATCGGCACCGCCGCTTCCTCGGGCTGCATTCGCCTGATGAACCAGGACGTCATTGATCTCTACAACCGCGTTCGTCCCGGCAAGGGCGCTCGCGTGGTCGTACAGCAGTAAGCTTCATCGACCGCATCAGATATGAAAAAAGCCGCCGGGATCACCGGCGGCTTTTTTGTTGGGCTTCAACCAATCTTATCCGGCCAGCTTTGCCTTCAGTTCACGGCGGCGGCGATGCAGGACCGGCTCGGTATAGCCGTTCGGTTGTTCACGACCCTTGAGCACCAGTTCAAGCGCTGCCTGGAAGGCGACAGAGCCGTCGAAATTGCCAGCCATGGGGGTATAGGCGGGATCGCCTGCGTTCTGGCCATCGACCACGGCAGCCATCCGCTTCATCGTCTCGACCACCTGCGTTTCGGTGATGATGCCGTGATGCAGCCAGTTGGCCATGTGCTGGGCGGAAATGCGCAGCGTTGCACGGTCCTCCATCAGGCCGACATTGTTGATATCCGGAACCTTGGAGCAACCGACGCCCTGATCGATCCAGCGAACGACGTAGCCAAGGATGCCCTGCGCATTGTTATCGATCTCGCGCTGGATTTCTTCCGCCGTCCAGTTGGGACGGGGTGCGACCGGCACCGATAGGATATCGCCAAGCTTGGCGCGCGGACGGGATTTCAGCGTGGCCTGGATGTCGGCGACGTTGACGCGGTGATAATGGGTTGCGTGAAGCGTGGCCGCCGTTGGCGACGGAACCCAGGCGGTATTGGCGCCAGCCTTGGGATGAGCGATCTTCTGCTCCAGCATGGCGGCCATCAGGTCCGGCATGGCCCACATGCCCTTGCCGATCTGCGCATGGCCGGAAAGCCCGCATTCGAGGCCGATGTCGACGTTCCAGTTCTCATAGGCCGAGATCCAGGCTGCCTGCTTCATATCGCCCTTGCGGATCATCGGGCCGGCTTCCATCGAGGTATGGATCTCGTCGCCGGTCCGGTCGAGGAAGCCGGTGTTGATGAAGACGACGCGTTCGCGGGCAGCGCGAATGCATTCCTTGAGGTTGACCGTCGTGCGGCGCTCCTCGTCCATGATGCCCATCTTGATGGTGTTCGGCGCCATGCCGATCAGTTCTTCGACGCGCGAAAAGATCTCGCAGGCAAAGGCGACTTCTTCGGGTCCGTGCATCTTCGGCTTGACGACATAGAGCGAACCCTCACGGGAATTGGCCCGCCGGCCATTGCGGCCAATGTCATGCAGGGCAACGAGCGCGGTGACAGCCGCATCCATGATGCCTTCGGGAGCCTCGTTACCGTCGCGGTCGAGGATCGCCGGGTTGGTCATTAGGTGGCCGACATTGCGCACCAGCATCAGCGAACGGCCGTGCAGGACGAGTTCCGAACCGTCCGGCGCGGTAAACGTCTTGTCGGGGTTGAGCACACGGACGAAGGTCTTGCCGCCCTTGCTGACTTCCTCCGTCAGGTCGCCTTTCATCAGGCCGAGCCAGTTGCCGTAAACGACCACCTTGTCCTCGGCATCGACGGCGGCAACCGAATCCTCGCAGTCCATGATAGTGGTAATGGCCGATTCGAGGTGAATGTCGTCGATATGGGCAGCATCGGTCTTTCCGATCATGCCTTCTGCATTGATGAGGATCTCGAGATGCAGGCGGTTGCGGCGCAGAAGGATCGCCTCCGGCGCAGCAGGCGCACCACCATAACCGACGAATTGCGCCGGATCGGCAAGCCCCGTGACACCGCCAGCGGAGAGCGTGACGAACAGCGCACCCTTGTCGACGGAAAGGTCCGCGACGTCGGCCCATTTGCCGGCAGCGAGCGGTGCCGAATCGTCGAGCAGCTGGCGACCCCATGCGATGACCTTCGCGCCGCGGACGGGGTTATAGCCCTTGCCCTTCTCGGCGCCATCGGTTTCCGGGATGGCATCGGTGCCGTAGAGGGCATCGTAAAGCGAGCCCCAGCGGGCGTTCGCGGCGTTGAGCGCATAGCGGGCGTTCATGACCGGTACGACGAGCTGCGGTCCGGCAATCTCGGCGATTTCCGCGTCGACATTTGCCGTCGTCACCGCAAAGCTTTCGCCTTCCGGCAGAAGATAGCCGATTTCGCGCAGGAAAGCCTCATAGACCCCCATGTCGACGGGTGCGCCATTTGCCTTGTACCAGGCATCGATCTTCGCCTGCAGTTCGTCCCGCTTTGCAAGAAGCGCGCGGTTCTTCGGCGCGAGATCGTGAACGATCGCCGCGAGACCGGCGAGATAGCGCTCGGGGTCCACGCCGGTCCCGGGCAGCGCCTTTTCGATCAGGAAATCATACAGGCCCGTGTCGATGGACAGTCCGTGGCTCTCAATGCGGCTCATCGCCATTTCTCCTCGCAATCCGATTATCAAATTCGTGCTGGGAGCATGCCCTGATCTTATTGAGTGTCAATCGAGCACGAATAACAAATATTTATTCCAAAAAGGAAAAAGTCTGCATCGATTTCACGCACTGGCCGATACGCGGGGACGACCGCTTGCCGTCGCGATGATCCGCGCTTCCATCAGTTTGCGCCGCCCCTCGACCTCGGGCGCATCGATTTCGCGCGCCAGCACCACCACGACATCGGCAGCGCCGCTCGCACGCGCATGCTCGTGGGCTGTTCGTGAAGCTCGCTCTTCCGCCTCGGCCATCGCCGCTTCCTCTTCCGCGAACCGCCGGTTGTCTCCCCCGCCTGAAACGATAAAGACCCCTTCTTCCGGCGAGGTGACGAAGACCGTTACGGTGGAGCGGACCTGGCCGACGACGGCGCCAACCGCATTGGCGACATCGGCGGCGTCCGGCACGGCACAGGCCGCGGACAGCATCTCGGCAATCGCCGGGTAATAGACCGGAGCAGATGCACCAAGACCGATCAGCGGACGGTCGAGGGAAAGGGCGAAGCGCGCAATACCTGTCTGGCGGTTCAGGGCACGATCGATCAGCACCGAACGGGCCGGATCGATGTCGCCAAGACCGTCTTCGGCCAGACAGGCCGACAGAATGGCTTCGGCCGACTGCCGCGTCAGCCTTTCGACGATACGCAGGGCGAGTTCTTCCGGCAACCCGGCGAGAGGTTTTCCCGTACCGTCCCTCTGTCGCATGGCGACCTGCATGCCGAGATCGGCAGCCTGCCTGTTCCATTGACCCTGCCTGCCCAGCACATGCATGGCGTCGGAAGGGGTGAGCCCGCAAATATGCACGAGACCGCGTGCGACGAGGCGATCGAGCGTGGCCTTCTGCTGCGTCACCGTGAGCAGCTGGTCGAGAGCCACGGGAATATCGGTGATACGGGCAAAAAGGGTCGCTTCCTGTGGCTGCAGTCCGGCGGAGAGATGATCCGGCACTCCGGTACGGACAGCGAACCGTCCGTCGTGGCGACCGACATGAGCAGAGCGCAATTGCCGTTCCAGTGTGCCGATGACCGCCTCCCCGTGCAGCATCGCGGCAAGGCTGAGGGGCACGAAACGACGGGGACCGAGATCGATCCGCGCCGCAAGCCCGCGGTCGTCGAAGCGGACTTCGGAATCACCGCCGAGACCATAGGTCCGCATGGCGACCGCTTCCACCATGGTGCGATAACCGCCGACCACCGCGCCATCGGCATCGAGACGCGGGCGGCCGTTTTCCATCACCGCGACATCCGTCGTGGTGCCGCCGATGTCGGAGACCACGGCATCTTCGAGCCCGGTCAGGTATCTCGCGCCGACAAGACTTGCCGCCGGTCCGGAAAGAATGGTCTCGATCGGCCGAAGCCGTGCCTCGGCCGCCGAAATCAGCGCACCGTCACCTCGCACCACCATCAGCGGGGCGCGGATACCGCGATGTTTCAGGTGATCCTCGCAAGCGCCGACAAGGCGGTCGATCATCGACACCAGCCGGGCATTGAGCAGCGTCGTCAAGGCGCGCTTGGGACCGCCGAGCTTCGAGGAAAGCTCGTGGCTACAGGTAACCGGCAGATGGGATTTCTCGCGGATAAAGTCCCTCACCCGTATCTCATGGGAGGGATTGCGGACCGCAAAATAACCGGCAACGGCGAAGGAGGACACGTTCGCCGCCAGTTCCGGCAGGATCGCTTCGAGCGCCGTCATGTCGAGCGGCGTTTCGTTGCCATGGACATCATGGCCCCCCGGCAGGAAGATCACCGGATCGGAGCCCAACGCATCCGCGAGGCCGTCTCGCCGCAAATCCTCCGGGCCGAAGCCAATCATCACCAGGGCAGCGCGTCCGCCCTGCCCTTCGACGAGCGCGTTGGTGGCAAGCGTGGTCGAGAGCGATACGAGACCGATGGCATCGGCCGGCAGACCGGAAGCGGAGAGCACGTTTTCCAGAGCCCCGGAAATCCCGATCGACAGATCATGCCGTGTGGTGAGCGCCTTGGCCTTGGCGATCAGGCCGTCCTTCTCGCTGAAAAGCGCGGCGTCGGTATAGGTGCCGCCGGTATCAATGCCCAACATATAATGAAGTTTCACGCCACGCCCCGCATTCCAGAAAGACCGCAAGAAACGGTCCTACGCTTTATGCACTCACGGAAATCGCCGCGCTAGCTGACAAACGCCAAATTATGACCTGTCGCGCGGAGTGACGAGCATGGGTAGTCCGCCCGCCGGTTGAACGGTGAGCTTCTGCACCGGCCACGGCCGCGTGCCGGCCTTTGGCGTAAAACGAAAGCGATGCATCAGGACGGCGAGCGCAATGACGGCCTCCTGCAATGCAAAGGTTGCCCCGATGCAGACGCGCGGGCCAACGCCGAAAGGCAGATACTGGAAACGGCCGATGCGCTCACGGTTTTCCGGCAGGAAACGGGCGGGATCGAAGACGCGGGGGCGATCCCAATGCAGCTTATGCCGATGCAGCGTCCAGGGCATGATGAGGATCGTCGCGCCCTTGCGGATGTCCAGAACCTTGCCATCCGCCGCGACGAACCTGTCCTCTTCAAGAGCCCGCCGGTTGATCGACGGTGCCGGCGGATAGAGCCGCAACGCTTCTTCGAAGGCGGCTTTGACATGGGGCATGCGATCGGCCCAGGTCACGGGATCGGCACCGCTCGCGATGACCTCGTCGATCTCCGCTTCCATCTTTTCCCGGAATTCCGGCAGATGGGCAATGCAATAGAGTGTCCAGCCGAGTGCGCGGGCGGTCGTTTCATGGCCTGCGCCGATGAAAGTGAGGATGTTGTCCTCGATTTCCTCGGTCGTCAGCCCGTCAGGTCCTTCGATTTCCAGAAGCAGGGTCAGGAAATCCCGGGGTGCTTCGGCAGGATTGCGAGCAATCGCGACGCGACGGCGTTCCATCGTGTCGCGCACCAACTTGCGGAATTTTTCCAACACGCGCTGTCCACCGATCCGCGTCAGCCTCGGAAGCCAGGTGGGGGCTGCCAGCATGTCGAGCGGATCGATACGCCCCATCCGGTGCAGCAAGGCATCCACGTCGGCGGCAACATCGCCGCTCTCCGATGCCAGTTCGCCGGAAAACAATGTCTCCGACAGGATCTGGTAGGTCAGTTCCGTCATGTCGGTGGAGATGTCGTGAATGCTGCCATCCACATCCGGGCTGACATAGCGATCGGCAAATTCTTCGCTTTTCTCCAGCATCTGCCGCGCGAAGCCCTTGGCATGGCGAGGTGTGAAGACGGGGGCCATGGCCTTGCGCGAACGCTTCCAGACATCGCCCTCGGCTGTCAGCAGACCGTCGCGCAGGATCGGTCGCAGCACGAGTTGGCGCACCACATCCATGGGATAGTTGCCGGCATTGTCGACCAGCACATGGCGGATGAGATCCGGATCGTTGACGATGATGGTGGTGCGACCGAAGAAGCGGGTCTCGATCCAGGGCAGCGTGTAGGACGGCTCGCCCCAGAGCTCCAGCGGATTGCGCAATACAATACGGATGATTTCGAGACGCGAGGGCGGGCCTTTGCGCGGCAGGGGAGCCGGAGGCTCGTAGCCGTCATTTCTCTTGTCCTCGGCCATCTCCGTCATCTCTAACCCTTAGAGGCCGTTCCGGCCCGTTTCAGAGCAGCTTTTCCAGCTCCTCGAGCCGGTCGTTGACCAACCAGCCGTAATAGTTTTCCTCCGGCCAGACCGTGGATCCGCCGGCATTCTTGCGCGCCAGCGCCTGCGCGCGCTGCCGGGAGTTGCCGACATTGAAAAGCGTCGCGGTCACGCCGGGATTGGTCGAGATATCCATGCCGGCAATCGACTTGTAATCGTCGATCGACTTGCGGATAACCGCCGCCATGAAGGCGAGCGAGATATCCGGGTCCATGATCGCCTTGTAGACGCCGGCCGCATCGGTCTCGTCCAGCTTGGCATAACCCGACTTCTGGGCCACGAGGTCCGACATCATCAGCGCCGTCAGCGGATTGATCTGGCCAAGGCCAAAGGTCTGGCCGGCATAGAAAGGCTGGAAGAAAACAGCGCTGAACCGATTGTCGGGATAGGACTTGCCGCCAACCGAGCGGCCCTTGAACGTGGCATTCCAGACGTCCTCACGGCAGGTCCAGAGTGCGTAGGAATCATCCTTGCCCTCGCATTCGGCAAATTCCGGGCGGGCAACGAAATCATCGACATCCTCGCCCTTGTAGGCGAAGCGGAAGCTGTTGCCTGCATAGGAGGCCGCCTTCACATAATAGCTCTGCAGATTGTCGTAGGCGTCGACATTATAGGTATGCTCGCCGACGATTGCCCCGATCATGTGGATCGGGTCGATGCCATAGGCAGACGCCGTACTGCGGATCTTCGACATCAGCCGCTTATCCGAGGCCAGAAGGTCGCGCACCTTTTCATACTTGACGTCGAACGTGGTTTTGCCCGCCTTGGTGCGGCGAACGGAAGCTCCGGGAATGGCAGGTTGTTCGGCATTGCGGTTCCCCGCGGGCACTGTCACAGGCGCTGCCTGCAGACCAGCAGGCGCCATCACAAGAAGCGCCAGAACTATTGCCGAAATGATACGTGCCACGATCCGTTTGCCCTCCAGACTTCACTTTCCGATCGGCTACCGCGGGGGATAAGCCCGGGCGGCGACTTCACTTACATAAGCGAAGCCGCCGTTGTCGACCGGGAGATACGTCACTTTCGTGCGATTTCAGGGCAAAAGCACGAAAATAGATGCTCTCGCGTCACAGAATGTAGCGCGACAGATCCAGATCCTGCGCGATCCCGCCGACATGTTTTTGAACATAATCGGAATCGATCATGATCGAAGACCCCGCGCGGTCAGGCGCATTGAACGAAACGTCGTCGAGCACCCGTTCCATCACGGTCTGCAGGCGGCGTGCGCCGATGTTCTCGACGGACGTGTTGAGCTTCACGGCAACATCAGCAAGCGCGTCGATCGCATCCTCGGTGAATTCGAGATCGAGATCTTCCGTCGCCATCAGCGCCCTGTACTGGCGGATCAGGCTGGCCTCGGTCTCGGTCAGGATGCGACGGAAGTCTTCCTTGCTCAGCGGCTTCAGCTCGACGCGGATCGGCAGGCGACCCTGAAGCTCCGGCAGAAGGTCCGAAGGCTTGGCCACATGGAAGGCGCCGGACGCGATGAAGAGAATATGATCCGTCTTCACCGGGCCATATTTGGTGGAAACCGTCGTGCCCTCGACCAGCGGCAGCAGGTCGCGCTGCACCCCTTCGCGAGAAACGCCGGCGCCGACGCCGCCGTCACGGGCCGCGATCTTGTCGATCTCGTCGAGGAAGACGATGCCATCGTTCTCGACAGAGCGAACCGCCTCGCGCTGGATAACCTCGTTGTCAATCAGCTTGTCGGATTCATCCCGGATCAGGTCGGCATAGGATGCCTTGACGGTGGTGCGCACCTTCTTGGTGCGGCCGCCCATGGCCTTGCCGAACATTTCGGAGATGTTGAGGATGCCGACATTGGCGCCGGGCATGCCCGGGATTTCAAAGCCCGGCATGCCGCTGCCGCTGTCTGCGACCTCGATGTCGATTTCCTTGTCGTCCAGTTCGCCGCTGCGCAGCTTCTTGCGGAAGCTGTCTCGGGTTGCCGGCGAAGAGGTGGAGCCAACGAGCGCGTCGAGCACCCGCTCCTCGGCGCCGGCATGGGCTTTGGCCTGGACCTCGGCGCGCTTCTTTTCGCGCACCAGGCCGATGCCAATCTCAACGAGATCGCGGATGATTTGTTCGACGTCACGGCCGACATAACCGACCTCGGTGAACTTTGTGGCTTCCACCTTGATGAACGGAGCGCCCGCAAGCTTGGCGAGGCGGCGGGAAATCTCCGTCTTGCCGACGCCGGTCGGGCCGATCATCAGGATGTTCTTCGGCATCACTTCGTCGCGTAGCGTCTCATCGAGCTGCTGGCGGCGCCAGCGATTGCGCAGCGCAATCGCCACTGCGCGCTTGGCCTCGTGCTGGCCGATGATGAAGCGGTCCAGTTCCGAGACGATCTCACGGGGAGAAAAGGTTGTCATATCGATTTTCCAAAGGGTCGAATGGGTTGATGATGACGGATCGGGCCGGTCAATTGTCGCTGTCGAGGGTTTCCACCACGACATTGTCATTGGTGTAGACGCAGATGTCGGCGGCGATCGCCATGGCGCGGCGGGCAACTTCTTCCGCGGACTTGTCCGAATCCATCATGGCGCGCGCTGCGGCGAAGGCGTAATTGCCGCCGGAACCGATCGCGATCGCTCCATGCTCGGGCTCCAGCACGTCGCCATTGCCGGTGATCGCAAGCGTGATGGTCTTGTCAGCGACGAGCATCATAGCTTCGAGATTGCGGAGATACTTGTCGGTGCGCCAGTCCTTGGCGAGCTCGACAGCCGCGCGCATGAGCTGGCCCGGATATTGTTCAAGCTTCTTTTCAAGCCGCTCGAGCAGCGTGAAGGCATCGGCCGTGGCACCGGCGAAACCGGCGATCACCTCGCCCTTGCCGATGCGCCGCACCTTGCGGGCATTGCCCTTCATGACGGTCTGGCCGAGGCTCACCTGCCCGTCACCGGCCATGATGACCTTGCCGCCCTTTCGTACAGTAATAATCGTTGTCATTGGGCACCTGTCTGGTCCCGTAGGGGACTGTTTTCCTGGGGGCACGACACGGCCCCGTTAGGCCCTATGTAGGTGAAGCGCCGTCGAATACAACTCGCCGCCGACCCCGACGGAGTATGCCTGCTTTTGCTGGATATTTGCCGCCGTGCCTGATAAGGAGCGCTCATCAGGGCCCGGGTTCCCGGTCCTCATCATGGAGCAGACCTTAATGGGCGAAGCAGCCACCCCGCGCTCGGGAAGCATTTCCCGCAAGACCAACGAAACCTCCGTTTCCGTTTCCGTCAATCTGGACGGCACCGGGAAGACGAAGATTTCCACGGGCGTCGGCTTTTTCGATCATATGCTCGACCAGCTTTCCCGACATTCGCTCATCGACATGGACATCGAGGTGAAGGGCGATCTGCATATCGACGACCATCATACGGTGGAAGATACCGGCATCGCGATCGGACAGGCAATTTCAAAGGCGCTCGGCGAGCGGCGCGGCATCACCCGCTACGCGTCGATCGATCTGGCCATGGACGAAACCATGACGAAGGCGGCTATCGACGTTTCGGGACGGCCGTTCCTCGTCTGGAACGTATCGTTCAGCGCGCCGAAGATCGGCACCTTCGACACCGAACTGGTTCGCGAATTCTTCCAGGCGCTGGCGCAGAATGCCGGCATCACGCTGCATGTGCTCAACCATTATGGCGCCAACAATCACCATATAGCGGAGACCTGCTTCAAGGCCGTGGCGCGGGCAATGCGAACCGCAGTCGAAATCGATCCCCGGCAGGCGAGCCGCGTTCCCTCCACCAAGGGCACGCTGGTCTGACAGCAAACGACAGGGGCGGATGGCAGGTCACCGGACCGCAAAGCGGCGTTTTCGGTGATTCCGGGCCTCCAGCTCCGATAGAAAGGACATTCGACGATGCGCGTTGCGATCATCGATTATGGTTCGGGAAATCTGCGTTCCGCGACGAAGGCCTTCGAGCGCGCAGCCCGGGAAAGCGGCATCGACGCTGAAATAGACCTGACGGACAAGGCGGAGCGGGTGGCATCGGCCGACCGCATCGTGCTTCCCGGTGTTGGCGCCTATGCCGATTGCCGCAACGGTCTCGACGCCGTCTCCGGCATGCATGAGGCGCTTGTCGATGCGGTCGAGAAGAAGGCGCGGCCGTTCCTTGGCATCTGCGTCGGCATGCAGCTCATGTCGTCGCGCGGGCTGGAAAAGACCGTCACGCAGGGCTTCGGCTGGATCAAGGGCGATGTCGTCGAGATGACGCCGAACGATCCTTCGTTGAAGATCCCGCAGATCGGCTGGAACACGCTGACGCTCACGCGCCCGCATCCGCTGTTCGACGGTATAGAGACCGGCCCCGATGGCCTGCACGCCTATTTCGTGCATTCCTATCACTTGGCCGCAGAAAACCCCGACGACGTCATCGCCACCACCGATTACGGCGGTCCGATGACGGCCTTCGTCGGTCGCGACAACATGGCGGGCGCTCAGTTCCATCCGGAAAAGAGCCAGAAGCTCGGCCTGAAGCTCATTGCGAACTTCCTCGCCTGGGCTCCGTAATTCTCATTTTATCCAGTATCGGACAATCCGCATGATCCTCTTTCCCGCAATCGATCTGAAAGACGGCCAGTGCGTGCGCCTCAAGCTCGGCGACATGGAGCAGGCAACCGTCTACAACGCCGATCCCGCCGCTCAGGCGAAAGCCTTCGAGGACCAGGGCTTCGAATGGCTGCATGTGGTCGACCTGAACGGCGCCTTCGCCGGTGAAAGCGTCAACGGCGGCGCCGTCGATGCGATCCTCAATGCGACGAAGAACCCGGTCCAGCTCGGAGGCGGCATCCGCACGCTCGAGCATATCGAGAGCTGGCTTTCGCGCGGGCTTTCCCGCGTCATCCTCGGCACGGTGGCGGTGCGCGATCCCGCACTGGTCATCGAGGCCTGCAAGCTCTTCCCCGGCAAGATCGCCGTCGGCATCGACGCCAAGGGCGGCAAGGTCGCGGTCGAAGGCTGGGCGGAAGCGTCCGAGCTCGGCGTGATCGAGCTTGCCCGGAAATTCGAAGGCGCGGGCGTCGCGGCAATCATCTATACCGACATCGACCGCGACGGCATTCTCGCCGGCATCAACTGGCCTTCGACGCTGGCGCTTGCCGATGCCGTTTCCATCCCGGTGATCGCGTCCGGCGGGCTTGCATCGCTCGACGATATCCGCCGCATGCTGGAACCGGATGCCCGAAAACTCGAAGGTGCGATTTCCGGCCGCGCGCTTTATGATGGCCGGATCGATCCCGCGGAAGCGCTGGCGCTGATCCGCGCCGCAAGATCCTGAACGAGGAACCACCGATGACGCTGAAAGCCCGCGTTATTCCCTGTCTGGACGTCAAGGACGGCCGCGTTGTCAAGGGCGTAAACTTCGTCGACCTGATCGACGCCGGCGACCCCGTCGAGGCGGCCAAGGCCTATGACGCCGCCGGTGCCGACGAACTCTGTTTCCTCGATATCACTGCCTCCTCCGACGAGCGCGACACCATCTTCGACGTCGTTACCCGCACAGCCGAACATTGCTTTATGCCGCTGACCGTCGGCGGCGGCGTACGCAGCATCGCCGATATCCGCAAGCTCCTGCTGTGCGGCGCCGACAAGGTGGCGATCAATTCCGCTGCCGTGAAGAACCCGGATTTCGTTGCCGAAGCCGCCGACAAGTTCGGCGACCAGTGCATCGTCATCTCGATCGACGCCAAGCGGCGGCGCACGCAGGCTGCCGGCGGTGACAACATGAGCGCCTGGGAGATCTACACCCATGGCGGCCGCAACCCGACCGGCATCGATGCCGTGGAATTCGCGAAGCAGGTGGTCGAGCGCGGCGCCGGCGAACTGCTCGTCACCTCGATGGACCGCGACGGCACCAAATCCGGCTACGACCTCGAGCTGACACGGACCATTGCGGACGCCGTGCGCGTTCCGGTCATCGCATCGGGCGGTGTCGGCACGCTCGACGACCTCGTAGCGGGTATCAGCGAAGGACATGCGACCGCAGTGCTCGCCGCCTCTATCTTCCACTTCGGTACCTATTCGATAACCGAGGCCAAGCAATATATGGCGCAGCATGGCATCGCCATGCGGCTCGACTGACAGGACAGGCAAGGATCATGACTAAGTTTACCCTGACCGATCTCGAGAGCATCGTCGCAAAGCGCGCAACGGCTCGACCCGAAGAGTCCTGGACGGCAAAGCTGGTGGCCGGCGGACAGTCGAAAGCCGCCAAGAAACTGGGCGAGGAAGCCGTTGAAACGGTGATTGCCGCCATCAAGGACGACAGGGAAAACCTCGTCTACGAGAGTGCGGACCTACTCTATCATCTTATGGTCGTATTGAAAATTGCCGATATCCCGCTAGAAGCGGTGATGCAGGAGCTTCAGCGGCGTACAGCCCAGACAGGCCTCAGCGAGAAGGCCAGCCGGCAGGATCCATGACAACAGCGCCCCGGGAATCCGAAACGCCAGAAACGCTCGACCATTTTGAGGCGAATGGCTATTCGCCCTATCTCTTCTTCGATTCAGAGGAGTGGGCCCGGTTCCGCGCCGACACACCGCTGACGCTGACGGCGGACGAGGTTCACCGGCTGCGTTCTATCGACGACCCGATCGATCTGCACGAAGTGCGCCGCATCTACCTGTCGCTGTCGCGCCTTCTTTCGGCGCATGTCGAATCCTCGCAGCTTCTTTTCGAGCAGCGCAACCGCTTCCTCAGCACCTCCGGCATCGCCAAGACCCCGTTCGTGATCGGGATCGCGGGTTCGGTCGCGGTGGGGAAGTCGACCACCGCCCGCGTGCTGAAGGAGCTTCTGGCTCGCTGGCCCTCCAGCCCGAAGGTGGATCTCGTCACGACCGACGGTTTTCTCTATTCGAACGCCCATCTCGTCCGGCACAACATGCTGAACCGCAAGGGTTTTCCGGAGAGCTACGATATCGGCGCGCTGCTGCGGTTCCTCTCCGCCATCAAGGCCGGCCTGCCGAACGTCAAGGCGCCGGGCTATTCGCACCTGACCTATGACGTGCTGCCCGACGAGTTCAAGATCATCGACCGACCGGATATCCTCATCTTCGAGGGCATCAACGTGCTGCAGTCGCGCGATCTGCCGGCCGATGGCAAGATCGTGCCGATCGTCTCGGACTTCTTCGACTTCTCGATCTATATTGATGCCGACGAGAACCTGATCCATCGCTGGTATGTCGACCGCTTCATGCGGCTCAGGCAGACGGCATTCCGCGACCCGAACTCCTATTTCAATCGTTATGCCGCCATCAGCGAGGAAGAGGCGTTGAAAATCGCCGAGGGCCTGTGGCAGAACACCAACCTGAAGAACCTCAGGGAAAACATTCTGCCGACCCGTCCGCGCGCCGATCTGATCTTGCGAAAGGGTGATAATCACCTCGTCGAAAAGGTCGCTCTCCGGAAGCTCTAGAGCGCCGTGCGTCCATTTGGACGCACAAAGGACGCTCTAACATCTTGAATCTACGCATCGAGCTTTCCGAAAATCGATTCCGATTTTCGGGCCGATGCGCTAGGCACAGTTTGCCGGCAAAAGAAGCGTCGTTATCTCTTCAGGGATTGACCCGCCGTAGCGTCAGATTGATCCGGCCGCCGTTCTTCAGGAGCGTCGAGGTCGAGGGATAGATGCGGTCCACCCCGTGGAAGCAGAGGCGTCCCTCGCCTCCGATGACAAAGACGTCGCCGCTTTTGAGCTTCAACGACATGGTGGGATCGGTGCGGTTCATACCGCCCACCCGGAAGAGGCAGTTGTTGCCGAGCGAGATCGACACCACAGGTGCACCGAATTCCTTCTCGTCGCGGTCCTGATGGAGGCTCATGCGAGCCGAATCGTCGTAATAGTTGACCAAGCAGGCCTCTGGTTCGCCTTCATAGCCGGATACACGCCTCCAGATATCGAGCAGCATGTCGGGCATGGGAGGCCATGGCCGTCCGGTCACGGGATGGGTCGACTGGTAGCGATAGCCGCGTTCCTTGTCCGTGACCCAGCCGAGCGGGCCGCAATTGGTCATTCTGACCGACATCGGTTTTCCCGTACCGGGCATGACTGGCACGAAGAGCGGTGCTTCCGCGACGACGTCGCGAATGATCTCGACCAGCTTCTCCTGATCGGCCCGCTCGATGAAATCGGGATGATAGCGCAGCCCGTCCGGCAGGCTGCGCTTGTTCTTTTCTGCCATTTTCGTCATCGGCAGCCCGGAGGCTGCTGCCTTGGCATATCAGTCGGCGAGTTCTGGAATGCGCAGGACCTGGCCGGGGTAGATCTTGTCGGGATGGGTGAGCATCGGCTTGTTGGCTTCGAAGATCAGCGTGTTCTTGACGCCCTTGCCCTTGCCATACTGCGCCTCAGCGATCTTCCAGAGGTTGTCGCCCTTCTTCACCGTATAGAAAACCGGCTCCTTGGCAGGTGCGGGTGTAGCTGCAGGATTTTCGGCAATCTTCAGTTCACCGGCCTCGACCTTGGAAACACCGAGCGTGTTGCCGACAGCGACCACGGCCTTTTCGAAGATGGACTGGTCCTTGACCACGCCCTTCAGGACGATCTTATCATCCACGACTTCCACCTCGACCTTGTCGGTTCCGAGATCATGGGAGGCAAGCTCCTTCTTGATCGCTTCGACATCCGGCGCCTCGTCGTCACCGCCGATGCCGAGCTTCTTGCCTGCGCTCTTGATAAAGCTGAAAAGACCCATGGGTACCTCCTGTTATCCTTTTGCAATTGCAAGATGAAACCACGGAGCATCAAAACACAAGCAATTATCTAAAACATGTCACGCTTTATTATTCCCCACCGGGGCGGCCGCGCATCTTCTTGACCTCGGATCGCCCGGACTTTTCCTTGAGACGGCGCTCCACCGATCCCTTGGTCGGTTTGGTCTTCTTGCGAGGCGGCGGCGGCGGGGCGGCGGCGGCGAGAATAAGCTCCTTCAGCCGCTCACGCGCGTCTTCCCGGTTGCGCTCCTGGCTGCGGAACCGGCTTGCCTCGATCATCAGAACGCCCTCCTTGGAGGCGCGTCGACCGGCGAGTTTCAGCGCATTTTCCTTGACGCGATCGTTGAGCGACGGTGAACCCGAGATGTTGAAGAACAGCTGGACCGCGGTCGAGACTTTGTTGACGTTCTGCCCGCCTGGCCCGCCCGCCAGCACGAACTGTTCGGTCAGTTCCCATCCGGCGATGGTGATCCGGTTGCTGATGTAGAGCGCGTCGCTGGCCATGGTCGGTCTCCGTTCGACCCTCCTCATAATCGATGACGCCGAAAAACAAAAACCCGGCGGTGGAACCGCCGGGTCTTCGTCATTCATTCGCTCCGCGATTATTCCGCAGCGATATTGGCGCTCGGAGCGGCCGCGCGAACCTTGTGATCTACATGGTCCTCAAACTTGGCAAAGTTGGTGATGAACATCGCCACCAGCTTCTTGGCCTGCGCATCGTATTCTGCGCCATCAGCCCAGGTCGAGCGCGGGTCGAGGATCTTGGTGTCGACGCCTTCGACGGCAACCGGTACCGCGAAGCCGAAGTTCGGATCGACGCGGGTCTCGATTTTCTTCAGTTCACCATTCAGCGCGCTGGTGAGCAGGGCGCGGGTGGCCTTGATCGGCATGCGGTTGCCGATGCCGTAGGCCCCGCCGGTCCAGCCGGTGTTGACCAGCCAGCAATCGACGTTGTGCTTGGCGATCAGGTCGCGCAGCAGGTTGCCGTACTCAGCCGGGTGACGCGGCATGAACGGAGCGCCGAAGCAGGTCGAGAAGGTCGCTTCCGGTTCGGTCACGCCCTTTTCCGTGCCGGCAACCTTGGCGGTGTAGCCGGAAAGGAAGTGGTACATGGCCTGTTCCGGCGTCAGACGGGCGATCGGCGGAAGAACGCCGAAGGCGTCTGCCGTCAGCATGATGATTGTCTTCGGATGGCCTGTAATACCGGTTTCCGATGCATTCGGGATGAAGTGCAGCGGATAGGCGCAACGGGTGTTTTCCGTACGCGACGCATCGTTGAAGTCCGGAACGCCCTTTTCATCGAGAACAACGTTTTCGAGAACGGTGCCGAAACGCTTGGTGGTCGCGTAGATTTCCGGCTCGGCCTCGGCCGACAGACGGATGGTCTTGGCGTAGCAGCCGCCTTCGAAATTGAAGATGCCGTCTTCGCCCCAGCCATGTTCGTCGTCACCGATCAGCGTGCGGCTCGGATCGGCCGAAAGCGTGGTCTTGCCGGTGCCGGACAAGCCGAAGAAAACTGCAGCGTCGCCGGCCGGGCCGACGTTTGCCGAGCAGTGCATCGGCATGACGCCCTTCGGCGGCAGCAGGTAGTTGAGGGCGGTGAAAACAGACTTCTTCATTTCGCCGGCGTAGGAGGTGCCACCGATCAGCACGATGCCGTTGGTGAAGTCGCAGGCGATGACGGTCTCGGTACGGCAGCCGTGACGGGCCGGATCGGCGCGGAAGCTCGGCAGGTTGATGATCGTCAGCTTCGGCTGGAAGCTTGCGAGAGCAGAGCGCTCCGGACGGATCAGCAGGTTGCGGATGAACAGCGAATGCCACGCGAATTCGCTGATGACGCGGGTCGGCAGGGCGTTTTCGGCATCGGCGCCGCCGATCAGGTCCTGCACGAAGAAATCCCTGCCGGCGGCGTGGGCCAGCATGTCCTTGTGCAGGATGCCGAAATGTTCGGGCGACATCGGCTTGTTGTTGTCCCACCAGATCACGCCGTCGGTGTTGCCGTCGCGAACGATGAACTTGTCCTTTGCGGAACGGCCGGTGTGCTGACCGGTAACGGCGCAAAGCGCTCCGTCAGCGGTAAGCTCGGCTTCGCCACGGCGAATCGCTTCCTGATAGAGATCGCGCTCAAGCAGATTGTAATAGACGCGCGAAGCATCACCCAATCCGATTGCCGCTACCCCTACCAGGGGATTGTTTACACCGATTTCCTCCATGAGCACGCTTCCTCTACTATGGGGCCGTTAGGTTCGAATGGCGGGGAACCTAGTGTTCGAAATTTCAAAACGCAAGATAGCAATTCGAAAACATTCAATAATTTCAAATAATTAATCGATTTAAATGGAAATCTTCATTTTTAAATCGGTTTGCATGACGAGCTGGAAACGGCAAATGGCGGACCATTTGCGCCGGTGCTGGCGATCTGCGACACCGACACCCTTTATCTTTGCCACAATTTGTTCCACCTTTATCCTCATTAAGCGCATCCTGAATACCGCCACCACCTGGGCTGGGAATGATACCAGGAGCCGCGCTTCATGATGACGGAGACAAACAGTATGCAGACGATCGCCCTCGTAGACGACGACCGCAACATCCTCACTTCGGTGTCCATCGCACTCGAGGCGGAAGGATATAAGGTCGAGACCTATACCGATGGCGCCTCGGCGCTCGACGGTCTCCTGGCGCGGCCTCCGCATCTGGCGATTTTCGATATCAAGATGCCGCGCATGGACGGCATGGAACTCTTGCGGCGTCTCCGGCAGAAGTCCGACCTGCCGGTGATCTTCCTCACCTCCAAGGACGAGGAAATCGATGAACTGTTCGGCCTGAAGATGGGCGCCGACGATTTCATCACCAAGCCTTTCTCGCAGCGCCTGCTGGTCGAGCGCGTCAAGGCGATCCTTCGCCGCGCCGCAAGCCGCGAAAGCCTCGCCGCCGGTGGTGCGGTCAAGACCGCCGCCGAAGTGGCGGCCCGGACGCTAGAACGCGGCCAACTCGTGATGGACCAGGAGCGCCACACCTGCACTTGGAAGGGCGACCCCGTCACCCTCACCGTCACCGAATTCCTGATCCTGCAATCGCTCGCGCAGCGCCCCGGCGTGGTCAAGAGCCGCGACGCGCTGATGGATGCGGCCTATGACGAACAAGTCTATGTGGACGATCGCACCATCGACAGCCACATCAAGCGGCTTCGCAAGAAGTTCAAGATGGTCGATGTCGAGTTCGACATGATTGAAACGCTCTACGGTGTAGGATACCGCTTCCGCGAAGCAGCGTGAGGCGCGCCGGTCCGTTTTCCCTCCCATCCCCGGCGATGCGGAAAGACGGACGTGTATGCGCGAAAGGGTGAGACTTGGCCAAGCAAGTTGCCGACGGAAATCTCGATGAACTGGAAAGCCTGACCGAACCACGTCGCTTCCTGGTCCATCCCTTCACGATTATCCGCCGCATCTTCGGTCACGCACTCTTTTCCAGCCTGACGCGGCGGATCGTCTTCTTCAACCTCGCGGCCATCATCGTTCTGGTCGGCGGCATCATGTATCTCAACCAGTTCCGCGAGGGACTGATCGATGCCCGTGTCGAAAGCCTGCTCACCCAGGGCGAAATCATCGCCGGCGCGATCTCCGCCTCGGCGTCGGTCGATACCAATTCGATCACCATCGATCCGCAGAAACTGCTTGAGTTGCAGGCCGGCCAGAGCATCACGCCGGTGCCGAGCGACGAGGATCTGGATTTCCCGATCAATCCCGAGCGCGTGGCGCCCGTCCTGCGGCGGCTGATCTCACCCACCCGCACGCGGGCGCGACTGTTCGATGCCGACGCCAACCTGCTCCTGGATTCCCGCCACCTCTATTCCCGCGGGCAGGTGCTGCGGTTCGATCTGCCGCCGGTTGACGGGGAAAGCTCAGGTCTCACCGACTGGGCCGCGCGCACCTTCAACTCCATGCTGCAGCCGAGCAATCTGCCGGTCTATAAGGAAGCGCCGGGTGGCGACGGCTCGATCTATCCGGAAGTGATGAATGCGCTGACCGGCGTGCGCGGCGCAGTCGTGCGCGTCACCGAGGGCGGTGAACTCATCGTTTCCGTCGCCGTTCCGGTACAGCGCTCACGCGCCGTGCTCGGCGTCCTGCTGCTTTCCACCCAGGCCGGCGATATCGACAAGATCGTCCATGCCGAGCGCCTCGCCATTCTCAGGGTCTTCGGCGTCGCGACACTCGTCAACATCGTGCTGTCGCTGCTCCTGTCATCCACCATCGCCAATCCGCTGCGACGCCTTGCGGCGGCAGCGATCCGCGTGAGGCGCGGGGCCAAGGAGCGCGAGGAAATCCCCGATTTTTCCGCCCGTCAGGACGAAATCGGCAACCTTTCCATCGCGCTGCGCGAAATGACCACCGCGCTCTACGACCGGATTGACGCGATCGAGAGCTTCGCTGCCGATGTCAGCCACGAACTGAAGAACCCGCTCACGTCGCTCAGAAGTGCCGTCGAAACGCTGCCGCTCGCCAAGAACGACAATTCCCGGCAACGGCTGATGGACGTCATCCAGCATGACGTTCGCCGTCTCGACCGCCTGATCAGCGACATTTCGGACGCCTCGCGCCTCGACGCGGAGCTTGCCCGCAACGATGCCAAGCCGCTCGATCTCGAAATCCTGCTCTCGAGCCTCGTCGACGTCTCCCGGCAGATCCGCAGCAGCAAGAGGCCGGTCGAGATCGACTATGTCATCGACCAGAAGCCGGGCGCCCGGCAGCGCTTCATGGTCAACGGCCACGACCTGCGGCTTGGCCAGATCGTGACCAACCTGATCGAGAATGCCCGTTCCTTCGTTCCCGACGTCAGCGGCAAGATCACCGTGCGGCTTTCCCGCACCCGCGGCCGCTGTCTGATCCAGGTGGAGGATAACGGTCCCGGCATCCAGGCGGAAAACATCGATCGTATCTTCGAGCGCTTCTATACCGACCGTCCCGAGCGCGAGGACTTCGGACAGAATTCCGGTCTTGGCCTGTCGATCAGCCGGCAGATCGCCGAGGCTCACGGCGGCACGCTCAGAGCCGAGAACATCGTCGATCCTGAAAGCGGCGGCCTGCGCGGCGCACGCTTCATCCTCTCCCTGCCGGCAGAAAACACCCCATGACTGCGGATAGGCCGGCTGAGAGCAATGTTCACGGCACGGCCATCGTCGTCGGGACGACCGGCTTCATCTTCATCGGTCCTTCCGGTGCCGGCAAATCGGCACTTGCCTTCGATTGCATGACGGAGGCCCGTCTCGCTGGCGATTTCGCAGCGCTGATTTCCGACGACCAGGTTTTCGTGTCCCGGCACGGATCTCACGTGCTTGCCCGCCGGCCCGAACCGATTCGGGATCTCATCGAGCTTCGGCATGCAGGCATCGTCAGGGTCGAGAGCCTGCCGCAAGCCTTGCTGCATTATGCGATATTGCCCGTCCAGGATGGCGAGAGGCTGCCGCCGGAGCGCGAAACCGCGACACTTGCGGCAGAAATAACGCTTCCGGCTCTGCGCGTGCCCACTGGCGCTCGCATGCCATTTGCCTTTATAAAGGCCCTGATTGCGACTGAAGTCGCCACCCGCCCAACATGAGGCATCGCAGTTTGCGCTTGAACTTCCGTTTTTCATCGCCAAGATGGCGTCCCACTGATGGACGCGGCTTGAACGTTAGGTTATCTGGCCGGCTGTTTGCGCAGGCAAGGGGGCAGTAGAAGTATGATCGGACTAGTGCTTGTCACTCATGGCAAGCTGGCTGAAGAGTTTCATCACGCAGTGGAACATGTGGTTGGCCCCCAGAAATTCATCGAAACGGTGTCAATCGGTCCAGAGGACGACATGGACCAGCGTCGGCAGGATATCCTCGACGCTGTCATGCGCGCCGATGACGGACACGGCGTCATCATCCTGACCGACATGTTCGGCGGTACCCCGTCCAACCTCGCGATCTCCGTCATGAACAGCGGCCGCATCGAAGTCATCGCAGGCGTCAACCTGCCGATGCTGATCAAGCTCGCCGGAGTGCGGGGCGACAATGACATGGAAAAGGCGCTCGTCGATGCATCGGAAGCCGGCCGCAAGTACATCAATGTCGCCAGCCGCGTGCTAAGCGGCAAGTAACCGGCCGGAGAGCAGCCCGAGATGTCACTCTCCCGAGAAATGCTGATCACCAACAAGCGCGGACTGCATGCCCGCGCTTCGGCAAAATTCGTCCAGACAGTCAGCGGTTTCGACGCCATCGTTCACGTCACCAAGGACGGAACGACGGTCGGCGGAACCTCGATCATGGGCCTGATGATGCTGGCGGCGAGTCCGGGCTGCAGCATTCTCGTTACGGCGTCCGGCGCGGAAGCCGAAGTCGTGCTGGATGCCCTCTCCCACCTCGTCGGCGACAAGTTCGGCGAGGAAGCCTAGTATCTCAGTAGACATATAAAGACATAAAGACTTCTTTATATCTTGTTGCCTCAGGCTTCATTCCCTGATAGATGCTCTCCCGGAGACCCGGTCATTTGCATGATCGGGCACGCATGGACGTGCGCGTCCGTTGAAAGACTGAACACAGGCCTCGTTTCAGCCGGAGAGATTCATGAGCACACAGAAGGACTACGTCGTCGCCGACATCGGCCTCGCCGATTTCGGACGCAAGGAAATCAACATCGCCGAGACCGAGATGCCGGGCCTCATGGCATGCCGTTCTGAGTTCGGTGAAAGCAAGCCGCTCAAGGGCGCCCGCATCAGCGGTTCGCTGCACATGACGATCCAGACCGCCGTGCTGATCGAAACCCTGGTGGCGCTCGGTGCCGAAGTCCGCTGGGCTTCCTGCAACATCTTCTCGACCCAGGACCATGCAGCATCGGCCATTGCCGCTGCCGGCATTCCGGTCTTCGCGATCAAGGGCGAGTCGCTCGAGGACTACTGGCAGTATACCGACCAGATCTTCCAATGGACCGATGGCGGCGTTTCCAACATGATCCTCGACGATGGCGGCGATGCCACCATGTACATCCTGCTCGGCGCGCGCGCAGAAGCCGGTGAGGACGTTCTGTCAAATCCGGGTTCGGAAGAGGAAGAAATCCTCATCGCCCAGATCAAGAAGCGCCTCAAGGCTTCCCCGGGCTGGTTCACCAAGCAGCGCGACGCAATCCGTGGCGTGACGGAAGAAACCACCACGGGCGTTCACCGCCTCTATGAGCTCAGCAAGAAAGGCCTCCTGCCCTTCCCGGCCATCAACGTCAACGATTCGGTCACCAAGTCGAAGTTCGACAACAAGTATGGCTGCAAGGAATCGCTGGTTGACGGCATTCGCCGCGGCACCGACGTCATGATGGCCGGCAAGGTCGCCGTGGTCTGCGGTTACGGCGACGTGGGCAAGGGTTCGGCTGCTTCCCTGCGTGGCGCCGGCGCCCGTGTGAAGGTCACCGAAATCGATCCGATCTGCGCCCTTCAGGCTGCCATGGACGGCTTCGAAGTCGTGACGCTGGAAGACGTCGTATCCTCGGCCGACATCTTCATCACCACCACCGGCAACCGCGACGTCATCCGCATCGAGCACATGCGCGAGATGAAGGACATGGCGATCGTCGGCAACATCGGCCACTTCGACAATGAGATCCAGGTTGCCGCGCTGCGTAACCTGAAGTGGACCAACGTGAAGCCGCAGGTCGATATCATCGAGTTCCCCAAGGGCAACCGTATGATCCTCCTGTCGGAAGGTCGCCTGCTCAACCTCGGCAACGCAACCGGCCATCCGTCCTTCGTGATGTCGGCTTCGTTCACCAACCAGGTGCTCGCCCAGATCGAGCTCTACACCAAGCCCGGCGAATACAAGAACGACGTCTATATCCTGCCGAAGCACCTCGATGAGAAGGTCGCGCGCCTGCATCTCGAAAAGCTCGGCGTGAAGCTCACCGAACTGTCTGAAGAACAGGCAAGCTATATCGGCGTCGAAAAGGCAGGTCCGTTCAAGGCCGAACACTATCGCTATTAATTAGCCGACAATCTATCCACAAGATATAGTGGCCGCGTCCTTGACAAAGGGCGCGGCCTCTTTTTTGCCCCCCGGCCTTCCCGCAGATTCCCTAAGGCAGTATTGTTTTAGAACTTGATTCGTGGCGCGGCCGGACGGCGCGATGCGAAATGGGATGTCTTGTCGACAATGCGGCACATAGGACGGAGACAGACCGAATATGTCGGTAAATCATAGCGGCCCGCTCGCGCGGGAAACGATGGCGCGCCTTGGCCTGAGCGGCTTCAGGCAGGCGGGGAAGCAGGCTCACGGGGAAGTGGAGCTGCGCCCTGCAAAGGCATCGCGCGGACGCAAGCGATACCAGCTTCCGCAGATCTGGTCGGTCTGCATGGGCGCCACTGCACTCACGGGACTGATCGTCCCGGAGTTTGCCCGTGCCCAGGTGACGACGGCACCGGCCGAGCGCCTTTTCACCTCCGTGGAAGCCGTCGGCTATTCCCTCGTCATCGGCATTCTCTCCGCTGCGCTCGTTTCAGCCGTCTGGCTGATCCGCCAGCGTGCGCGCCTCGAGAACGAGGGAGCGGAAATGCGTTCCGCATTGTCCGAGGCCAACCAGCAGATTTCGCGCTATCAGGCGCTGATTGCCGACAAGAACCGCCGGATCGTCATCTGGGACGGGCAGAACCGGCCGGAATTCCTCGGACAGCTGCCGGTTGAAACAGGTGCTCCGCCGGCAGACGCAGATTTCCTCGCCTTTGGCCGATGGCTGAAACCGTCGTCGGCAGGAGAGCTTGAAAAGGCGATCGAGAAACTTCGCTTCGACGCCCACAGCTTCGATCTCATCGTCGAGACCCAGCGCGGAGAGGTTCTGGAAGTTCAGGGCCGGCTTTCCGGCGGACGCGCTTTCGCCCATTTCGTCGCGCTCAACAACCTGCGGGCCGAGCTTGCCGAACTCAAGATCGAACGCAATCGCCTGAAGACCTCCATCGCCACCTTCGAGGCTCTGCTGGACGCCATCGAACAGCCCGTATGGCAGAGAGACGCCGATGGCCGGCTGGTCTGGGTCAACCATGCCTATAGCGAAGCGGTCGAGGCCGGATCCCCCGATCAGGCCGTGCGTGAAAGCCGCGAGGTTCTGACCAGCCTGACCCGTGAGAAGATCAAGGCAAGTGTCACCCCGGAATCCCCGTTCCACGATACCGTTTCCACCGCCGTCAGAGGCAATCGGACGTTCTACGACGTGGTCGATGTGCGCGGTCCCGCGGGTTCCTGCGGCATGGCGATTGACGTCTCCCAGAAGGAGGCGCTTCGCGAGGAGCTGAAGCGCACGCTTAAGAGCCATGCCGAAACGCTCGATCATCTGGCGACGCCCGTTGCGATCTTCGATGGTGACCGACGCCTGCAATTCTTCAACCAGGCTTTCGTGCAGCTCTGGGAACTCGACCACGCGTTCCTCGAAGCCCGGCCCGACCACGCGGAACTTCTCGACAGGCTGCGTTCAGCGCACAAGCTGCCGGAACAGCTGAGCTGGAAGGCCTGGAAGGAAAGTACGCTTGCGGTCTACCGTTCGCTCGATACCCAGACGGAACTCTGGCACCTGCCGAACGGCCAGACGCTTCGTGTCATCGCGTCGGCGCATCCGCAGGGCGGCGCCACGTGGGTCTTCGAAAACCTGACCGAACAGGTCGATCTCGAAACGCGCTACAACACGCTGCTGCGCGTGCAGGGCGAGACCATCGACCATCTTTCCGAAGGCGTTGCGGTGTTCGGCCCGGATGGCCGCATCCAGCTTTCCAACCCGGCGTTCCGGGCGCTCTGGGGCATCACCGAAGCCGAGGCGCGGCATGGAACGCACATCCGCGCCATCGAAACGGCCTGCGCGCCTTCCTACGACAAGCCGGACGGCTGGAAGGGTTTCAGCAAGATCATCACCAGCTTCGAGGACGAGCGTCCCTCCAGCCAGGGCACGTTGGAACTCTATTCCGGTCTCGTGCTCGACTATGCGGTCACGCCGCTGCCGAACGCCCAGACCATGCTGACCTTCGTCAACATCACCGACAGTGTCAGGGCCGAACGGGCGCTGAAGGAAAAGAACGAAGCGCTGCGCAAGGCGGACGAGCTGAAGAACGATTTCGTGCAACACGTTTCCTACGAACTGCGTTCGCCGCTGACCAACATCATCGGTTTCACCGACCTTCTGAAGACGCCGGCGATCGGCTCGCTCAACGAGCGGCAGGCCGAATATATCGACCACATCTCCACCTCGTCTTCAGTGCTGCTGACCATCGTCAACGACATTCTCGATCTGGCGACGGTGGATGCGGGCATCATGCGGCTCGACTATTCCGATATCGATCTCAACGATCTGCTCGACGACGTGTCGATGCAGATGACCGACCGCCTGCAGGAAGGCAATGTGACACTGGAGATCGCGGCATCGGCGAAGCTCGGCCATATCGTCGCCGATCAGCAGCGGCTCAAGCAGATCCTGATCAAGATCCTGACCAACGCGGTCAATTTCGCACCGGAAGGATCGGCCGTGGAAATGAAGTGCTGGCGGGAAGACGGCGATTTCGTCTTCACCGTTCATGACAATGGCTGTGGCATGACACCCGACATGCTGGCAACCGTGTTCGACCGCTTCTCCACCAACGGCAAGGGTGGCCGGCGCAGCGGCGCGGGCCTCGGTCTTTCCATCGTGGAAAGCTTCGTCAATCTCCACAACGGCCAGGTCTCCATTGACAGCACGCCCGGGCGCGGTACGACTGTTGCGTGCCGTATACCGACAGCCGTCATGCCCCAATCCGTTGCCGCAGAATGACCGACAGCCAGAACAGTATTTCTCTCTTCCTACCCTCCGAAGCAGCCACCCAGCAACTTGGCGAGGATCTCGCGCTTGCCCTCAAGCCCGGCGACTGCGTTGCGCTATGGGGCGATCTTGGCGCCGGAAAGTCGACGCTTTGCCGCGCCCTGCTCCGCGCCATGGCCGATGACAGCGAACTCGAGGTTCCGAGCCCGACCTTCACGCTGGTGCAGAACTACGATCTGCGCCTTCCGGTCGCGCATTTCGATCTATACCGGCTCAGCGATCCAGGCGAACTGGACGAACTCGGCTTCGAGGACGCGCTGAAGGGTGGCGCGTGTCTGGTGGAATGGCCGGAAAAGGCGGGTACCGCCCTGCCCGCCCGCCGGATCGATATCCGGTTTGCCTTCGAGACCAGCGGCGGTCGACAGGTCGTCATTGAAGCCGATGGCGCCAAACTCGCAAGAATCTCGCGCGTGCTTTCCATCAGAGGCTTCCTCGACAGCCACGGTCTGGCCGGCGCCCGGCGGAGACACCTGACCGGTGACGCCTCCACGCGCGCCTATGAATATATCTACCCGGCACAAGGGCCGCGAAAGATCTTAATGGATTCGCCGCGCCAGCCGGATGGTCCACCGATCCGCGACGGCAAGCCCTATTCGCAGATCGTGCATCTGGCGGAGGACGTCTATCCTTTCGTCGCAATCGCCGGCGCTCTGCGGGACAAGGGTTTCGCCGCGCCGGAAATCTACGAAAGCGATTGCGAGAACGGCATTCTGCTGATCGAGGACTTCGGCCCGGAAACCGTTCTCGACGGCAACGGGGTTCCGATTCCGGAACGTTATCAGGCGAGCGTCGAATGCCTCGCGGCCCTGCACGCGATATCCTTCCCGCGCGAAATCGACTTCAATGGCGGGCTGGTGCATCGCATTCCCGACTACGACCGCACCGCCATGAAGATGGAAGCAGAGCTTCTGCTCGACTGGCACCTTCCGTGGAAACGCGCCGGCAAGCCCGCGACGACGGAAGAACGGGCGGAATATCTGGCGATCTGGGACGGGCTGATCGATGCGCTTGCGGATGCGGAGAAGTCCCTTGTGCTCAGGGATTTCCATTCGCCCAACATCATCTGGCGCGGTGAAAGGAAGGGAAGCGACCGGATCGGCCTTCTCGACTTTCAGGATGCCATGATCGGGCCGACGGCCTACGACCTCGTCTCCATCGTGCAGGATGCCCGCGTTACCGTCGAGCGGCCTCTGGTCGACCGGCTGATGGAAGACTATCTCTCGCTGCGCCGGAAGAACCCGGCCTTCGATGAGGCGAATTTCCTCAAGAGCTGGGCGATCATGTCGGCACAGCGGGCCTGCAAGCTGAACGGGCTGTGGATCCGCCTGCTTCAGCGGGACGGCAAGCCGGGCTATATGAAGCATATGCCGAGAACCCTGTGGCATCTGTCCGTCGCGTTCGAACATGAGGCGCTCGCCCCCTTGCGCGACTGGTGTGCCCGGGTTGGAATCGGCTCGGTCGAATCAGCGTAGCGGCTTGCCATGAAGATCACCCAGGCGATGGTGCTGGCAGCGGGGCTCGGAGCCCGGCTGCGGCCGATCACGAATACGATCCCGAAGCCTCTGGTGCCGGTCGGCGGCAAGCCGATGATCGACTATGTGCTCGACTCGCTGGCCGATGCCGGCGTGGAGCGGGCCGTCGTCAACGTGCATTATCTTGCCGACCAGATGGTCGAGCATCTGTCCCGCTATGAAAAGCTCGAGATCGTCATTTCCGACGAGCGCGACCGGCTGATGAATTCGGGCGGTGGGCTGGCCAAGGGGTTGAAGCTTCTCGATCGCTCTCCCGTCTATGTGATGAATGCCGATCTTTTCTGGCTGCAAGACGAAACAGGCGAAGCTTCCAATCTGCGCCGTCTCGCGCGGTTCTTCGAACCTGATAGCATGGACATGGCGCTTCTCTGCGTGCCCATGGAAAACACCACGGGACATAACGGCAAGAAGGACTTCTCGCTCGGCGAGGACGGCCGCCTTGTGCGGTATTCCGAGGGGCTGCCGCGACCGGTGGTTTATGCGGGCGCAATCGCCATGCACCCCTCACTTCTCGACGATGCGCCTGAGGATGCCTTCAACCTCAACATCTACTTCGACCGAGCCATCGCAAAGGGCCGTCTGGCGGGTTTCGAGATGGTGGGGCACTGGATGACGGTCGGAACGCCTGAGGCGCTCGACGAGGCCGAGGATGTCATCCGGCGCCTCTTCGGCGGGGCATGACGCCATGCGGCCTCATCAACCGCGTGTCCTGACCATCCCGTCCGGTCTGTCCTTCCTGAGGGTGCTTGCGGCATCGCTCCTCGATGGGAGGCTCGCACCCGGATATCGATATGATCCGCAGGACCCGCTTTCGCTGGCGAGAGTGACCATCCTCGTACCGACCCGGCGTGCCGCCCGTGTGCTGCGCTCGGAATTCGTGGAATTGCTTGGGGGACGCTCCGCCATCCTGCCGGTGATCCGGCCGCTTGGCGAAACCGATGACGACAGCGGTTTCTTCGAGGAAGAAGCACCTTTCCTGCTCGACCTCGCCCCACCGGTCAGCGGCATCGTCATGCTGCTCGAACTGGCCCGCCTCATCCTTGCATGGCGTAACCAGTTGCCGAATGTGGTTCGCAGCATCCATTCCGACACGCCACTGGTGGCGCCGGCAAGTCCGGCGGACGCCATCTGGCTCGCCCGGGCGCTGACGGAACTGATCGATGCGGCGGAAACCGAAGGCTGCGACTGGACGTCGCTCAAGACGCTCGATACGTCGAACTTCGCCACATGGTGGCAGCTTACGGCCGAATTCCTGGGTATCGCCACCCAGTTCTGGCCTGCGCGCCTGGAGGAATTGACCCGCTCCTCGCCGGCGCGGCACCGCGACGCCGTATTGCGCGGCGAGGCCGAGAGGCTTTCCCGCTCGACGTACAGCGATCCCATCATCGTTGCGGGCTCCACCGGCTCCATTCCTGCGGCGGCCGACCTTATCACGGCCATCGCCGCCCGTCCGGAAGGAACGGTTGTCCTGCCCGGCCTCGACACGAGCATGCCGGACGATGACTGGACGCGGATCGGGCTTGCCGCGGAACGCATCTCCGATCCCGCATCGCGCGGCCATCCGCAATACGGTCTCTTTCATTTGCTTCGGCGTATGCGCGTCGAGCGCCGGGATGTCGAAACACTCGCGGAGGCACCTTCCGATCTTGCGGATCGTGCCGAGGTGCTGTCGCGGGCGATGGCGCCTGCGGGTGCAACGGACGGCTGGAAAATCTGGCGCGACGATTTCGGCACTGCGCGGATGGAAGCCGCCTTTGCCGATGTCGGCCTGATCGAGGCTGCGAACGAGCGTGAGGAGGCAACCGCCATCGCCATCGCGCTCCGGCTCGGCCTCGAAAAGCAGCGTGAGGGCAGCGAAAGCCGGGTGGCGCTGATCACGCCGGATCGCACGCTGGCGCGGCGTGTGACGGCGGAGCTGGCGCGCTTCGGCATCATCGCCGACGATTCGGCCGGCACACCCTTCACCGCCACGCCGCAGGGCATCCTGGTCCAGCTCCTGCTCGAGGCAGCGCTGCGACCGGGCGATCCCGTGGCGATCGTCTCGCTGCTCAAGCATCCGCTCGCCCGCTTCGGATTCGATGCAGAGACTTACCGGACTGCCGCCGATGCGCTGGAGACGATTGCGTTGCGTGGCGGCGTTCAGCCCGTCGATCTCGCGACGCTACCGGTTCTCTTCCGGCAACGGCTTGAGGAACAGGCGACCGACCGCCATCCACCGCAATGGCGGATTGGCGTTTCCCGTGAAACACTTGAGACCTCGGGAGAGCTTGCATCGCGCATATCCGCAGCTGCCGAGCCGCTCGTCTCGGCCCTTGTAGTGAAGATCGGCGAGCGGCGCCTTTCGGACAGGCTTCCGGTCGGCCAATGGGCCGAGCGAACGGGACGGACGCTGGAAGCGGTTTGCGGCGACGACAAGGGCGACCTCTCGCTTCTCTGGTCCGATGAGGCCGGCGACAGGCTCGCCGACCTGCTGGCGGAAATCATGAGCGCCGACGGCCAGATCGAGGCCGATGGTCCCCAGTGGATCGATATAATGGCGGCGCTGATGACCGGAGTCGCGGTCAAGCCGAAGGCGATGCGTCACCCACGCGTCTTCATCTTCGGTACGCTGGAAGCCCGTCTGCAGAATGTCGATACCGTTATCATCGGCGGACTGAACGAAGGTTCGTGGCCGGGCCAGACCACCAACAATCCGTTCCTGTCGCGCATGATGAAGACGGAGATCGGGCTGGAGCCGCCGGAGAAACGCATCGGCCAGCTTGCCCACGATTTCGAGATGGCTTGCGGCACGCGCCAACTGATTTTCTCGCGCGCGTTGCGTCAGGGCTCGGCTCCAACGGTTGCCTCCCGCTGGCTGCAGCGCCTCCTTGCACTTGGCGGCGGCGATTTCGAAAGCCGGCTAAAGGAGCGTGGTGATATCTACCGCCATTATGTCGAACTGCTCGACAAAGGCGAAAGCCAGCCGCTGGCGCAGCGGCCGGCACCGAAACCGCCGGCCGAACTTCAACCGCGCAGCTATTCGTTCAGTGAGGTCGGCCGCTTCCGGCGCGATCCCTATTCCATCTATGCCCGCCGCATTCTTCGGCTCGATCCCGTCGATCCGTTCAATCAGGATCCGGGTGCTGCCGAGCGCGGCACGCTCTATCACAAGATCATCGAACGCTTCGTCAGCGAGGGTCACGATCCCTTGACACCGGCCGGTGCTGCCGCGATGCGCGTGATCACCGACCGGCTGTTCGACGAGCAGGGCCTTCCCACCCACATCGACATCGTCTGGCGACAGCGGTTCAGGGCGGTCGGTGATGCCTTCCTTCGCTGGGAAGGCAGGCGCAGGCCGGAAATACGCCAGACCCTGACCGAGGCTCGTGGCGGCGTTGATCTGGCACCCGTCGGTATTCGCCTCACCGGCGTAGCCGACCGGATCGACATCAAGGGCGGCGGTCATGCCGATATCATCGACTACAAGACGGGTCTCAACCCGAGTCCTGCACAGGCCCGCAGCCTGCTCGACCCGCAGCTCGCGCTGGAGGCAGCGGCCCTGATGGAAGGAGCATTCCGCGATGCCGGCCGGCTTCATCCCGAAAACCTCCTCTATGTCCGGCTGCGACCGGGCGACCGCTTCCAGACCGATCAGGTGAACAACGAACTGACCGGACGCGGCGACAACAAGAAATCCGCGCTCGATCTTGCGGCGCAATCGATCGCCGAACTCGGCCGTTTCGTCGCGGCCCTGCAAGCGGGTGAGCGTGGCTTCGTTTCGCGGCTCATACCGGCGCAGCAAAACGATTTCGGCGGCGAATACGATCATCTGGCCCGGGTTGCCGAATGGTCGACCGCAGACCGCGAGGAGACCGGCAATGACGAGTGATCCGCTTGCACTGCCGACGGGACACGATCCCCGCACATGGCTCGACTGGACGACGATGCAGCAGTCGCTCGCCTCGGATCCGCAGCGCTCCGCCTGGGTGTCGGCCAATGCCGGCTCCGGCAAGACCCATGTGCTGACGCAGCGCGTCATCCGACTGCTGCTCGGCGGCGCGCGTCCCTCCTCCATTCTCTGCCTGACCTATACCAAGGCCGCGGCCTCGGAAATGTCGAACCGCGTGTTCGCGCGACTGTCCGACTGGGCGACGCTATCGGATGAAGCGCTCTCCGACCGCATCTACGACATCGAACGGCAACGGCCTGACAGGCAGAAGCTTGCGGATGCACGCCGGCTGTTCGCCAAGGCGCTGGAGACGCCGGGTGGATTGAAAATCCAGACGATCCACGCCTTTTGCGAAGCGCTCCTGCACCAGTTTCCGCTGGAGGCCAATGTCGCCGGGCATTTCAACGTTCTCGACGATCGGGCATCCGTCGCGGTTCTGGCCGAAGCAAAGCGCCTGCTTCTGACCGCAACCTCTTCGGAGGAAGACGCCGATCTTGCCGCAGCGTTTGCCGATGTGCTTTCCATTTCAGACGAAAGCGGTCTGGAAAGTTTGCTCGGCGAGGTCGTCGCCAATCGCCATGCCATCCGGCAGTTCTCGCGCGCGTCGGAGCGTTTTGGCGGCATCGACGCGACGCTGAGGCGCGGCTTCGGACTCCCCGACGATGCCTCAGAAGCATCGCTCGCAGGCGAATACTGGCCACTCGCGGGGCTCAACGGCGGAATGCTGGCGCTTTACATCCGCCTTGCCGAAGAAAAGGGCGGGGAGAAGGTCAAGGCCGTTGCCGATGCGCTTTCGGTAGTCCGCCAGACCGACGATCCGCTCGAACGCGCACGTATCCTCGATTCGGCTTTCCTGACCGCATCCGAGACGCCAAAGGCCGACAGTTCGCTGATCGCGGCTGCCATGAGCAAGGCAGCACCGGAACTGAAGGATGCGGTCATCGCGGCGCGCGAGCATGTGCTCGCCTGCCGCGATCGACTACGGATCTTCCGCATGTATGCAGCGACGAAGGCGGCGCTGACGCTGGCGTTGCGGTTCGACGCCGATTACGAGGATCTTAAGAAGAAGCGTAGCCAGCTCGATTTCGAGGATCTGATCGCGCGGACGGCCGAACTGCTGATCCGCAGCGATGCCGGCCCTTGGGTGCATTACAAGCTGGATCAGGGCATCGACCATATTCTCGTGGACGAGGCGCAGGACACCAGTCCGCTGCAATGGTCGGTCATCCGCTCGCTACGCGGGGACTTCTTCACCGGCAGTGGCGCACGCGACGTCCTGCGCACCTTTTTTGCGGTGGGCGACGAGAAGCAGTCGATCTACTCCTTCCAGGGCGCCCGGCCGGAGCGCTTCTCGCAGGAGGCAAACCAGACCGCGCGCGAAGTCGACCTGGGTGGGCAATTGTTCAGCTCCGTCAGGCTGCCGCTTTCCTTCCGTTCTACCTCGACGGTTCTCGCCGCGGTCGATCGGGTGTTCTCGGTCGAGGACAATATCCGTGGCCTCAGCGCCGCCGGCGATCCCGTCGTGCACATGTCGAGCCGCGGCGGCCATCCGGGCGCCGTCGATCTCTGGTCGATGATCGCCGCCGAGGCCAATGAGAAGAGCGAGGACTGGACCGCGCCTTTCGACGCGACACCGGAAAGCGCGCCCTCCGCCATACTGGCCCGGCGGATCGCCTCCGTCATCGGTCAGATGATCGGCCGGCAGACCATCATCGAAAAGGGCAAGGAACGGCCGATCCGCGCTGGCGATATCCTCGTTCTGGTGCGCAAGCGCGACAGCTTCGTCAATGCGCTGACGCGGGCGCTGAAACGGCTCGACAATATCCCCGTCGCCGGCGCGGATCGGCTGAAGCTCACTTCCCATATCGCCGTGCAGGACCTGCTGGCGCTCGGGCGCTTCGCCCTCCTGCCGGCAGATGATCTTTCGCTGGCGGCCCTTCTCAAATGCCCCCTGTTCAACCACAGCGAAGACGAATTGTTCGAGCTTGCGGCGCGTCGCCCGGAAGGACAGGGCCTCTGGGAACACATGCTGGCGGAGTGCGCGGAGCCGGCTTCCATATGGGAGATGTCCGCGAAGCGCCTCGGCGAGTTCCGCCGGCTGTCGCAGAACATGCCGGTGCATGATTTCTATGCCCGCGTGCTCGGTCCCCATGGCGGACGCCGTGCCTACCTCGGACGTCTCGGAAGCGAGGTCAGCGACATTCTCGACGAGTTCCTGACCTTTGCGCTGTCCTTCGAGACTGCCGGACTGCCGGGACTTCAAGCCTTCGTCTCGACGCTTGAAATGGAAGGACCCGAGGTCAAGCGCGAGCAGGACAAGGATCGCGACGAAGTCCGCATCATGACCGTTCATGCCTCCAAGGGGCTGGAAGCGCCGGTGGTCTTTCTTGTTGACGGCGGATCGAAATCCTTCAACCACAGCCACCTCGCCAAATTCCGGCTGATCGAGACCGACGAGAGCCTGCCGGCCCTGCCCGTCTGGGTGCCGGTCAAGGCGCTGGGCAACTCGCTTGTCGCCGCCGATACCGAGCGTCGCAAGCAGCTCGCGGAAGAGGAATACCGGCGTCTCCTCTACGTGGCGATGACGCGGGCCGCGGACCGTCTGATCGTCTGCGGTTATCGCGGCGTGCAGGATCCCGGCGACATCTGGCACCGGATGATCGAAAGTGCGCTGCGCGGTGAAGAAGCCCATTGCCGCGAGGTCGCGTTCAACGGCCCGGATGGCGAATGGGAGGGCCTCTCCTGGCGTCTGCCGGGCAGCGAGACTGCATTTCCCCAAGAGGCGGAAGGTTCTGTCGAGAGACCGAGCGAAAGCCTCCCTGATGCCCTGCTTCGGCCGTTGCCACCGCAGGCAAGCCTGCCACGACCGCTCAGCCCCTCGGGAGCCGGCACGATCGTCATCGACGATACGGACGACGCGCTGGTGACTTCGCCGCTGTTCGGCGAGAAGGAATCGGCCGGCATCGCGCTCCAGAAGGGCCGCCTCGTTCACCGCATGCTGCAAGCGCTTCCGGCGATTACCGAGGCCGAGCGCCCTGCGGCTGCCAAGCGCTATGTGGAAAGGGCTGCGCGTTTCTGGCCGCAGAAAGAGCGCGAACGCCTACTCGACACGATCCTTTCGGTTCTCGACAACCCGGATCTCAAGCCGGTCTACTCCTCCCGCGGCGAAGCCGAAGTCTCGGTCATGGGAACCTTCATGCTGAACAGCGAGGAACGCGCCGTTTCCGGCCGGATCGACCGCATGGCGGTCACCGACGACAGCGTCATTCTGGTGGACTACAAGACCAACCGAACCCCGCCCGCCTCGCTGTCGCAGGTGCCGCTGTCGCATCGCGCGCAGCTTGCGATCTACCGGGAAATCCTGCGGCCGCTCTATCCGGGCAAGAACTTCGAATGCCTGCTCGTCTACACCGAAAACGGCTCGGTCGTCACACTTCCCGACACACTGCTGTCGCAATCGCTTGCCGAGCTCAAGACATCGTGAGATACAAGATATTGAAAATGTCGGGCACCGACATCAGATATGTTGCAACTTAAGCACCCCTGAAGGAGCAGCCCCATGGCTACCGTAAAAGTCGATAACTCCAATTTCCAGGCCGAGGTTCTCAATTCCGTAGAACCTGTCGTCGTCGATTTCTGGGCCGAATGGTGCGGCCCGTGCAAGATGATCGCTCCGAGCCTCGAAGAAATCGCCACCGAAATGGCCGGCAAGGTGAAGGTCGCAAAGCTCAACATTGATGAAAACCCGGAACTGGCCGCCCAGTTCGGCGTTCGCTCGATCCCGACGCTCGCCATGTTCAAGGGCGGCGAAGTGGCCGACATTAAGGTCGGCGCCGCTCCCAAGACGGCGCTGGCAAGCTGGATTTCGAACGCAGCCTGATCGGCTGTCGAAAGAAAAAAGAGAAAAGCCCGGCAATGCCGGGCTTTTTTCATTTGGTCAAACTGTTCATTTGGGTGGTGTGCCGTTATCCGCCAGGACATTGCCGACCAGATAAAGTGATCCGCCGATCAGGATTCGCGGCGCCGGCAGATCCGGATCGATCCGGTCGCGGATTCCGTCGAGCGCTTCGGCAACCGTGGAGACCGGAGAAGCGACGAGGCCGGCATCGAAGGCCGCATGGGCGAGCACGACCGGGTCGATCGCCACATCCGTACCGCGAATCGGCACGGTGAAAACGTGCTGGGCGATATCGGCGAAGGCCCTGAAATAGCCGACTGGATCCTTGGTGTTGATCATGCCGGTCACGAGATAGAGCGGCCGAGATTGGCGCTCCTCGAAGCCGGCCATGGCTTCTGCGATGACCTCACCCGCACCCGGATTGTGCCCGCCATCCACCCAGATCTCCGCCCCTTCGGGCGCATGGGCCATGAGCTTGCCTTCCGTCATGCGCTGCAGCCGACCGGGCCATTCGACGCTGGTCATCGCCTTTTCCGCGATGACCTCGGTCATTGGAAAACCCGCGGCCTTCACGGCGCGGATCGCGGCCGCCGCATTGGCGTACTGATGACGCCCGGGCAATCGCGGAAGCGAAAGGTCGAGCAGGCCGAATTCGTCCTGATAGACGAGACGGCCGAATTCCTCGTGAGCGGAAAAATCCTGCCCGTAGACGACGTGCGGACAGCCCAGCCGTTCAGCCGTGGTCACCAGAACATCGCGGGCGGATTCGTATTCCTGGTGGCCGATCACCACCGGCAGCCCCCGCTTCATGATGCCGGCCTTCTCGGCGGCGATCAGTTCGACGCGGTCACCGAGATAGGGCTGATGATCGAGCGAGATGGGCATGATGACCGAGACAGCCGGCTTTTCGATGACGTTTGTCGCATCGAAACGGCCGCCAAGACCGACTTCGATGATCGCCACATCCGCGGGCTTTTCAGAAAACAGTAGGAAAGTAACCGCCGTCAGGATTTCGAAGACGGTGATCTGCTGGCCGCCATTGGCATCGGCCACGCGGCGCAGGGCATCGGCGAAAGCGGCATCGTCCACGAGCTGGCCCTGCCCACCCTTGGACCCTATCCGGTAACGCTCATGCCAGCGCACCAGATGCGGCGAGGTATGGACGTGCACGCTCAGGCCCTGTGCTTCGAGAAGCGCGCGGCAGAAGGCCGTGACCGAACCCTTGCCGTTGGTTCCAGCAACGTGGATGACCGGAGGAAGCCGCAGGTGCGGATTGCCGAGAACCTCGAGCAACCGGCGAATGCGGTTCAATGAAAGATCGAAGCCCTTGGGATGCAATCCCATGAGCTCATCTATTACCTGTTCTGCCTCACTGAAGGCGGGCTCAGTCATGATATTTCGATTCCGCAGCTTCGGCTCGGTGCAAGACCATTTCCGGCGAAAACGGAGCCGCCTTCAATGCTCTATCTCTTTGTTTGACGCATTTCCGGACGCAAAACCGCTTCGCACTTTTGCTGGAATTGCTCTATCGTTCAGGCCGCCGGCTTTTCCGCAAGAGCCGGGGTCTTTTCCGGGGCAATGTCGGTATTGGCCGGGCGCTTCAGCATGATCTTCAGGACACGCGCCAGAAGCGCCGGAATGTCGTGGCGCTTGACGACCATGTCGACCATGCCGTGATCCAGCAGGTATTCCGAGGTCTGGAAACCTTCAGGCAGCTTTTCGCGGATGGTCTGCTCGATCACACGCTTGCCCGCAAAGCAGATTTCCGCGCCGGGTTCAGCGATATGGAGATCGCCCAGCATGGCGTAGGAGGCCGTGACGCCACCCGTGGTCGGGTTCGTCAGCACGACGATGTAAGGCAGGCCGGCTTCCTTCAGCATGTCGAGCATCACGGTCGTGCGCGGCATCTGCATGAGCGACAGGATGCCTTCCTGCATACGGGCGCCGCCCGATGCCGGGAACATCACCAGCGGGCACTTCTCCGCCAGCGCACGTTCGAACGCCTTGACGATCGCCTCGCCGGCGGCAATGCCGAGCGAACCGCCCATGAAGTTGAACTCATGCACGACGGCGACCAGCTTCAGGCCTTCGACCATACCGACACCGGCAAGGATCGTGTCTTCCTGGTCGGTCTTGATGCGGCTGTCCTTCAGGCGATCGGTATATTTCTTGGAATCACGAAACTTGAGCGGATCCTGCACGACCTTCGGCTGAGGCAACGCCTCGTATTTGCCGCCGTCGAAGAGATCGAGCAGGCGCGCCTTGGCCGGCATCTTCATGTGATAGCCGGAAGCGGGAATGACCCACTTGTTTTCCTCAAGGTCCTTGTGAAAGACCATCTCGCCGGTTTCGGGGCACTTGATCCAGAGATTCTCTGGAACTTCCCTGCGGCCAAGCATGGAATTGATCCGCGGCCGCACATAGTTGGTGATCCAGTTCAACTGACTAACTCCTGACTGAAAAAGCCAATATCGGAAGATTATTCGGCAGCAGCAAGGCGCGCGGAACGCACGCCGCCGGCAAGGCCGCTCACGAAGGTCACGACGGCCTGCACGGTATCGGCTGTTGCCTCCCCGGCAGGGGTCAGATTGTTGGCAACCTGGTTGACGATTGCCGTTCCGACGACCACGCCGTCGGCATTCGCACCGATCAGGCGCGCATGTTCCGCCGTCTTGACGCCGAAGCCGACGCAAACGGGCAGATCCGTATGTTCCTTGATACGATGGACGGCGCTGGAAACCTTCGACGGATCGGGAAGCGCCGAGCCGGTGATACCGGTCATCGAGACGTAATAGACGAAACCGGAGGTGTTCTGCAGAACGGTCGGCAGGCGCTTTTCATCCGTCGTCGGCGTGGCTAGGCGAATGAAGTTGATATCTCGCTTGCGGGCCGGAAGGCAGAGTTCGTCGTCCATTTCGCGTGGAAGATCGACCACGATCAGCCCGTCGATGCCGGCTTCCAGGGCTTCGTCCAGGAAGCGCTCGACGCCGAAGACATAGATCGGATTGTAATAGCCCATCATGACGATCGGGGTGGCCTGATCGTCCTTTCGGAATTCGCGGGCGAGTTCCAGCGTCTTCTTCAACGTCTGGCCGGACTTCAGCGCGCGCTGGCCTGCCATCTGGATCGCCGGACCGTCGGCCATCGGGTCGGAAAAGGGCATGCCGAGCTCGATCACGTCGGCACCGGCTTCCGGCAGCGCCTTCATGATCGCCAGCGACGTATCGTAATCGGGATCGCCGCCCATGAAATAGGTGATCAGCGCGGGGCGTCCTTCCGCCTTGAGCTCGGCGAAGCGTTTGTCCATGCGTGCGGTCATTTCAGAGCTCCATGCCGAGAATGTTGCCGACGGTGAAGATATCCTTGTCGCCGCGACCGGAGAGGTTCAGCAGGATGATCTCGTCCTTGCCCATCTTCGGGGCGCGCTTGATGACCTCGGCCACGGCATGGGACGGCTCGAGCGCCGGAATGATGCCTTCGAGCTTCGTCAGGAGCTGGAAGGCTTCCAGCGCCTCGTCATCCATGATCGGTACATATTCGACCCGGCCGATGTCGCTCAGCCATGCGTGTTCGGGACCGATGCCCGGATAGTCGAGGCCGGCGGAAATCGAATGGCCTTCCTTGATCTGGCCGTCCGCATCCTGAAGCAGGTAGGTGCGGTTACCATGCAGGACGCCCGGAGAACCGGCGGTGATAGAAGCACAGTGCTCGTCGCCGGAGAGGCCCTTGCCGCCCGCTTCGACGCCTACGATCTTCACGTCCTTGTCGTCGAGGAACGGGTGGAAGATGCCGATGGCGTTGGAACCGCCGCCGACAGCCGCGATGACAAGGTCAGGCAGCCTGCCTTCGGCTTCGAGCATCTGCTCGCGGGCCTCGCGACCGATCACCGCCTGGAAATCGCGCACCATTTCAGGATAGGGATGCGGACCGGCGGCCGTGCCGATCAGGTAATAGGTATCCTCGACATTGGTGACCCAGTCACGCAGTGCCTCGTTCATCGCATCCTTCAGCGTGCCGTGGCCCGCGGTCACCGGCTTTACCTCGGCACCGAGCAGCTTCATGCGGAAGACGTTCGGAGCCTGACGCTTGACGTCGGTCGCGCCCATGTAGACGACACAGGGGAAACCGAAACGGGCCGCGACGGTCGCCGAGGCAACACCATGCTGGCCGGCACCGGTCTCGGCGATGATGCGCGTCTTGCCCATGCGCTTGGCGAGCAGGATCTGGCCGATGCAGTTGTTGATCTTGTGGGAGCCCGTGTGGTTCAGTTCTTCCCGCTTGAAATAGATCTTCGCGCCACCGAGATGCTCGGTCAGGCGCTCGGCGAAATAGAGCGGGCTCGGCCGGCCGATGTAATGGGCACCGAGAGATTTCAGTTCCGCCTGGAACTCAGGATCGGTCTTTGCCTTTTCCCATTCTGCCTGCAGGTCCAGGATCAGGGGCATCAAGGTCTCGGCGACGAACCGTCCGCCGAAAATACCGAAACGACCGTCCTCGTCGGGACCTTCCCGGAAGGAATTGGGCTTGAGTGACTCGTTCACGCTGCGCTCCCTGATGCAGGCTCGCGGATCGAAGCGCCTTCGACCGCGGCAAAAAACTCGTCCATCTTGTGCAGATCCTTGACGCCCGGAGCACTCTCCACGCCGGACGACACATCGATACCGCGCGCGCCCGTTTCCCGCAGGGCGTCGGCGATGTTGTCCTTGTTCAGGCCTCCGGAAAGCATGTAATCCACGCTCGCGTCAAGCGTACGCAGAAGACTCCAGTCGAAGGTCACACCGTTGCCGCCCGGCAGATCCGATCCGACCGGCGGCTTGGCGTCGAAAAGAAACCGATCCGCAATACCGATATAGGGCTCGACGCGCTTCAAATCATCGGGCTCGCGGATGGAAAATGCCTTCATGATCGGCAGTCCCGTGACCGCCTTGACGGTGAGCATCCGCTCCGGGCTTTCCTTGCCATGAAACTGAAGGATATCGGGCTTCAGGAGCGCGATGATCTCATCGAGATCGTCATTGTCGGCATCGACTGTGACGGCAACGATCTTCGCCCTGCCCCTCACCCGGTCCGCCAGCTTGCCGGCAATGTCGGGCTCGATATTGCGAGGGCTCTTGCCGAAGAAGATGAAGCCGACATGGGACGCGCCGCGCTCGACGGCGCGATCCACAGCTTCAGCCGTCGTCAGCCCACAGATCTTGATATCCGGTTTCATGGCAGCGGAAGTGACACGAAAATGCAAAAGAGTCGAGCCAAATTGCGACAAAGCAGGTCCCGCTCTCTCCGTCCTCAATCGAAATCGATCGCGTGGAGTCGGGCGCCATGCCGTTTCAACCAGGCCTTGGCCTCGTCCATGTGCGGACAAAGCTCGCGGCAGAGCGCCCAGAAAGCCGGGCCGTGGTTCATTTCCCTGAGGTGCGCGACCTCGTGGGCGGCGAGATAATCGATCACCGGCGACGGCGCCATGACGATGCGCCAGGAAAAACTCAGATTGCCGTCCCATGAACAGGAGCCCCAGCGGCTGCGGGTATCCTTCATGGTGAGCGACTTCACCGGCCGCCCGACCCTCTTCGCATGGTTGGCAACCAGTGTCTCCAGATCGCGCCGGGCTTCCTTCTTCAGGAAGGTCGCGATGCGCCGGCCGAGATGTTCCTCCATGCCACTGACGCTGAGCACCGGGCCGATCTCGGAATCCAGCGCCTCCGTCAGCCCGCGCAGATGGCCGGAATGAATGATCCTGTGCGGCACGCCGCGCAGCGAGATTTCGCTGCCGTCGACGATCGGCGGAAAGTCGGCGTAGCGCGCGAGCTTCGCCTTCAGCCATCCCTGGTGCCGATCGAGGAAGTCGACAATCTCCCGTTCCTTGAGGCCCGGCGGTACCGTCATCTTCAAAGCGCGGCCACCGGGTTCGATCCGCAAGGTGATGCGCGTCGCGCGGGCATTGCGGCGAATGGTGAGCGGCATTTCCCGCCCATCGACCGCGAGATTACGGGTCGAGGTCGCTATAGGCTTCGTCTTGCCTGCCGGTTTTTTCAGGAAGGGAAACATGGCCTCTTTCTAGCCGATTCGAACTTGATCCGCTCTACAAAAAAAGACCGGCACCCCTGGGGGTGCCGGTTGTTGTCCGCGTCAATACCGATATCTCGTCAGACGCCGGAATAACCGGAGGCCGCACCGTCATCCTTGCGGGCATTGGCCCGTTCGCGCATGAAGCGGTCGAACTCTTCCTGGTCCTTGGCACGACGAAGCTCGCGCAGATAGCTATCGAATTCCGCTCGCATCTCGTCGAGCTTGCGGCGTTCTTCCTCGATACGGTCAAGCTCGGCCTTGCGCCAATCGTCGAATGCGCCGTTGCCGGTCGAGAAGTGGCTGCGGCCGTGACGGCCACTGCGGCATTTCGAAAAGATACCATCGACGGAGCGGTTCGCATCCCGCTTGAAATCGCGGAAGCGATCACCGAACAGGATATAGCCGAGCATGGCCAGACCCAGCGGCCAGAAGACCACGAAGCCGATCACCATCAGGGCGACGGTTGCCGGCGTCCAGTCCGGACGAAGCAATGCTGACTGGTTCATCATCATTTACCCTTCGCTTTTGCACGGGGGCAACATGCCGCCCGATGAAATCGATGTGGTAAACGCCCTCCCCGCCTTCAAGACGAAGTCCCGGCAATTCGGGCAAGAGCCTGAATCACCCGAGGAAAATCGACAGTCCCGTCAGGCCGACTTGCCGCCCTTGATGACCCTCTTTACCGGGCCTGCCTTTGCGGCCGGCGTATGCTGCTTCGCAAATGCGATGATCCGCGGGGCGATTTCCCGGCGGAAACGCGAGCCGTTGAACACGCCGTAATGGCCGACATCCGGCTGCATGTAATGCATGCGCATGTTTTCCGGGATGTTGACGCAGAGGGTCTGGGCCGCTTTGGTCTGCCCGACACCGGAGATGTCGTCGTTTTCACCTTCCACCGTCAAGAGAGCCACCTTGCGGATTGCGGTTGGATTGACGGGGTTGCCACGATGGGTCATCTCCCCCTTGGGCAGGGCATGCCTGATGAAGACCGTATCGACTGTCTGCAGGTAGAACTCCGCGGTCAGATCCATCACGGCCAGATATTCGTCGTAGAAATCACGGTGCTTCTCGGCCGAGTCACCATCGTTCTTGACGAGGTGCATGTAGAAGTCCTTGTGCGCGATCATATGCCGGTCAAGGTTCATGGACATGAAGCCCGAAAGCTGCAGGAAGCCCGGATAGACCGCCCGCATGCAACCTGGCAGCGGCCAGGGTACGTTCATGATGACATTGTCGCGGAACCAGTCGATCGGCTTCTTCTGCGCCAGTTCGTTGACGGCGGTGGGATTGATGCGGGTGTCGATCGGTCCGCCCATCAGGGTCATGGACGCCGGTGCCAGTGGATCGTCATTTGCTTCCATGACGGAGACGGCTGCAAGAACCGGAACCGACGGCTGGCAGACGGCCACCACATTGGTACCCTTGCCCAGGTGGTGCAGGATCTCGATGACGTAGTCGATGTAATCGTCCAGATCGAAATTGCCATCCGTCACCGGTACCGTCCGGGCGTCGATCCAGTCGGTGATATAGACATCCGCATTCTGGATCAGCGCCTCGACTGTTCCGCGCAGCAGCGTGGCATAGTGGCCGGACATCGGCGCGACGATCAGGATGCGCGGCCCCTGCTCCACCGTTGGCGGCAGGTCCCGCTTGAAGTGGATAAGATTGCAGAACGGCTTCTTCCAGACGATTTCCTCGGTCACGTTCACCGTGTGACCATCGACCGTGGTGGTCGGCAGACCGAATTCCGGTTTGCCGTAGCGCCGTGTAACACGCTCGAAGACCTCGAAACCCGCAGCCATCGTCCGGCCGAGGACAGTGTGGGAGAAGGGATTCAGCGGACTGCTATAGGCAAGGCGCATCATGTCGGCGCTCGCCCGGAACGGGGCCATGGCCGCATGGTTCAGTTCATAGAGTTGATAGAACATAGGGGCGATCGCCTTTCCGCTGCTGTCATCCTGCGATGTTGCGCTTCATTCGTTAAAAACTAGCAGAGTTTGCCTCAATGGAAACTGCTTTGTGAACTTGTCCTTTGGTGGCGGGAAATCCCTTCCACAAGGTCAGAATGGCAAGAAGGGATTAATGTTTCACGGGGCAGGATGCTTATCGATCCTATCTCCGGCCGATGCCCGAGACGAAAGGCCGGCGCGAAATACGCCCGACCGCACTTGTAAGTACTGATCATCGCAATATCTTCTGACCGCGCCGGAAGGCACATTCCTCTTCCCCGGCCTCCTCCCCTAAGACAGGTTTCCCAATGACGAGCAGCAACGACCGCCATTCCGAATATTCCATCCACCCGATGTTCCTGGACCGCTGGTCGCCCCGCGCCTTTACCGGCGAGGCAATGCCCGAGACGGATCTTCTGACCATTCTGGAGGCGGCGCACTGGGCGCCGTCGGGAAGCAACTACCAGCCCTGGCGTTTCGTCTATGCGCTGAACACCGCTCCGGAATGGGAGACATTTCTGGGACTGCTCGTCGAGTCGAACCAGGTCTGGGCCAAGTCCGCTTCGGCGCTGGTCTTCCTGTTTTCCGATACCCTGAGCCGGCGTGATGACGGCTCCGAGCACCGCCCCTTCCGCAGCCACAGTTTCGATACCGGGGCGGCGTGGGCCATGCTGGCGCTACAGGCGATGCATTCGGGATATGCCGCGCACGCGATGGGCGGCGTCGATTTCGAGCGAGCCATCGAGGTTCTCGGTGCACCGGCGGGCTATCGCGCCGAAGCGGCGGTTGCCATCGGTCGCCGTGGCGACAAGTCGTTGTTACCACCGACGCTTCAGGAACGGGAGGTTCCGAATCAGCGCAAGCCGCTTTCCGCGGTTACCTTCAGCGGCGGCTTCAAGGCCTGAAGGCGGTCGCATCGGCTACCGGAAACGGGGCCGATCTCCCGAAAACGCGATCCGCAAAGTTTGAAATGAAAACGCCGCGCGTCCATTCGGATGCGCGGCGCCCCAACAAAGATTAACCAAGTGTTTCACGTGAATCACTCCTTAGCCGGATTCACGCGAAACTTTATCGTTATCAGATATCCAGATTCGCAACGCTCAGCGCGTTGTCCTGAATGAATTCGCGACGAGGCTCGACCTCGTCACCCATCAGGCGCGAAAACAGGCCATCTGCATCGGTCGCGTCGCTCACCCTCACCTGCAGCAACGTGCGGACGTTCGGGTCGAGCGTCGTTTCCCAAAGCTGCTCGGCGTTCATTTCGCCAAGACCTTTATAGCGCTGCATCGTCAGGCCCTTGCGACCCGCAGCAAAGATCGTGTCCAACAGCATGCGCGGGCCAGAAATTTCCTTGCGTTCTTCCTTGCGGGCAAGCTTTGGCGGATGGGCATAGATCTCATGAAGCCGCGAATAGAGTTGGTCGATGTGACGGGCATCGGCGGAACCGATCAATGCGACATCGAGGGACGCCACTTCCTTGACGCCGCGAACCATGCGCTCGAAGCGCAAACCGCCTTCATCCGTGACGTGACCGGTCCAGCCGCGTTCGGTTTCCTCGGCGATGAGATCGAGACGCCGGGCCACTTCGGCCGCGGTCTCTTCCGCGCGGGCGCGGTTGTCGGTCAGTTCCGGATTGAGCGCGCCGGCAATTGCCGCCTGCTCGATGACACTGCGATTGTAGCGCGAGTGCAGACCGTCGATCAGCGAGCGAAGCCTCAGAGCATCCTGAATGACATCGCGCAGATCCTGTGCAGCCCGGACCTCGCCATTGCCAAGCGTCAGCGTGGCTTCCTCGATGCCCATGGTGATCAGGTAATCTTCGAGCGCCTTCTCGTCCTTCAGATACTGAACGGACTTGCCACGCGCCACCTTATAAAGCGGCGGCTGGGCGATATAGAGATGGCCGCGTTCGATCAGTTCCGGCATTTGCCGGAAGAAGAAGGTCAGAAGCAGGGTACGGATGTGGGCGCCGTCGACGTCAGCATCGGTCATGATGATGATCTTGTGGTAGCGCAGCTTGTCGGCGTTGAACTCGTCCTTGCCGATCGAGGTGCCGAGCGCGGTAATCAGCGTGCCGATTTCCTGGCTCGACAGCATCTTGTCGAAACGGGCCCGTTCCACGTTGAGGATCTTGCCGCGCAGCGGCAGGATGGCCTGCGTTTCGCGCGAACGGCCCTGCTTTGCCGAACCGCCTGCGGAGTCACCCTCGACGAGGAAGACTTCGGACTTGGCCGGATCGCGTTCGGAGCAGTCTGCGAGCTTGCCGGGCAGAGATGCGATATCGAGCGCGCCCTTGCGCCGCGTCAGTTCGCGCGCCTTGCGGGCGGCTTCGCGGGCGACAGCAGCTTCGACCACCTTGCCGACGAGGATCTTGGCATCCGCAGGATGCTCCTCGAGCCAGGTGGAAAGAGCTTCGTTGACCAGGCTTTCGACGACAGGACGGACTTCCGACGAAACCAGCTTGTCCTTGGTCTGGGACGAGAATTTCGGATCGGGAACCTTGACGGACAGGACCGCCGTCAGGCCTTCGCGGCAGTCGTCGCCGGTCAGTGTCACTTTCTCCTTCTTGATGATGCCGGAAGTGTCGGCATAGGAGGTGATCTGGCGGGTCAGCGCGCCCCGGAAGCCGGCCATGTGAGTGCCGCCGTCACGCTGCGGAATGTTGTTGGTGAAGCAGAGCACGTTTTCGTGGTAGCTGTCATTCCACCACATGGCGACTTCGACGGTAATCCCGTCCTTCTCGCCACGGATCGCGACCGGCTTTTCGACCAGCGGTTTCTTGGAGCGGTCTAGATAACGAACGAAAGCCTCGAGACCGCCGTCATAGACCATCTCTTCCTGGCGGATGTCGGACTTGCGCTTGTCGGTCAGCAGAATGTGGACACCCGAGTTCAGGAAGGCGAGTTCGCGCAAGCGATGTTCCAGCGTCGCGTAGTCGAATTCGGTCTTGGTGAAGGTTTCCGCGCTCGGCAGGAAAGTGACCTCCGTGCCAGAGCGACCCTCGTAGTCACCCGTGACCCTGAGCGGGGCATCAGCCACGCCATGGGTGAAACTCATCTCGTGGACCTTGCCGCTGCGGCGGATTCGGAGGCTCAGCTTGACAGAGAGTGCGTTGACGACCGAGACGCCGACGCCGTGAAGACCACCCGAGACCTTATAGGAATTCTGGTCGAACTTACCGCCGGCATGGAGCTGGGTCATGATGACCTCGGCTGCCGAGACACCTTCTTCCTTGTGAATGTCTGTCGGGATGCCGCGGCCGTTGTCCGTCACGGTGACGGAGCCGTCGGCATTCAGGGTCACGGTGACGATGTCGGCATGACCGGCCAGCGCTTCGTCGATCGCATTGTCGACGACTTCGTAAACCATGTGATGAAGACCCGAGCCATCGTCGGTATCGCCGATATACATGCCGGGGCGCTTGCGGACTGCATCCAGTCCCTTCAGCACCTTGATCGAATCCGCGCCGTATTCGGCCGGACCATCATTTTCCTTGATCGGCATGTCGGTCATTCAGCAATCTTTCCAGTCATGATGTTCAAAGCGTCGATATCGAATCAGCGCCATCGAGCGCCTCGACTATAGGAGGTTTGACGCAAGTTCCAAAGGCGGGCCGTGCGAAACTCGTGGATATGGCGGCCTTAGAGCGTTTCAAGCCGGCTTTTTTGCGGCTTCGAGGACTTCGTGAAGTTGCTTTAGCACATCCGGCGGGAGGGTGCGAATCCTGCGGGCCAGTTCATTGGCGAAAGCCGTATATTCGGCAGGAAGTCCCACGGTATCCACCACCACCCTTGGATGAGAGACGCCGGCAATGGCAAAGAGCTCCTCCGCCTCGTCCCAGATGATGTTGAAATAGCCGGCGACGCGCTGGAGAAAATCAAAATTCGGCCTGCCCTTGCGGCCGTGCTCCAGGGCGGAAAGGTAAGCGGGGGAGACCCCGATCGCCGCCGCCATCTCCTTCTGGGAAACGCCCTTCCTCTCCCGCAACCGACGCAGGGCCTCGCCGAACGGCGTCATCCACGATCTCCCCTGCCCCGCGACAGCCGGACATAGAGGGCGCCGTCGCCACCATGCTGACGGGCGGCCGTCTCGTAGGACGAAATGAGAAAGCGGAATTCCGGCTTGGAAAACCAGAGTGGCACCGAACGCTTCAACGCCCCGTCACTGCCCATGGAGCGCCCCTTGCCGGTGATTACCAGAACATGCCGCAGGCCTCTGTCATGGGCGCGCAGGAGAAAATCGAGAAGGATGCCGTGCGCTTCGCTCTGGATCAGACCGTGAAGGTCGATACGGGCCTCGAGCGCGAGATGGCCGCGCGAGAGCTTACGCTTGACCGGCTTTTCCAGCGGGTGATGGATGCCGCCGGGTTTCTTCTGCGCGGCCTGAGCTGCGGCTGCGTCACCAGCGGGAACTGTCGAAGCCGAAGACGCCGCTTTATCCTCGGCTGTCGGTTCGACAAGCATTTCCTCGAACTCAGCAAGTTCCTCGAGGCGGCCCGGCATGGGCCTCGTCGACCGGGCAACCTTGCCCCAGAGTATACGATCTTCTGCGCTGAGTTTTCCCTTGCCCGTCACCAACCGAACCTCGATGCCGCCGCTTTCGGGACGAGTATATAGAAGTCCGCTGCATTTCGCACGGCGCCGGCACGTTCCCCGGCGTCGTCGCCGGAGCCGGTAAAGATGTCGCCCCGCGCCGGCCCTATGATGGCCGATCCCGTATCCAGCGCCAGCATGAGCCGGGCAAAGGATTGCCCGTCATCGATACTCGTCAGGCTTTCCGAGCGGATGAAGAAGGGAAAGCCGAAGCTATGAATCAGCCGGTCGACCGCCAGTGAGCGACCTGCCACCAACGGAACCTTGGCCGCTGCTATCGGACCAAGGTTCGTGTCCAACACCTCGGCTTCGCGGAAGAAGATGTAGGACCGGTTATGCCAGATGATCTCGTCCACCCGTTCAGGATGGGCTGCAAGCCATGCGCGGATCGACTGCATCGAAATTCCGGCAAGCGGAAGTTCCCCGGTGTCGACCAGCAGCTTGCCGATACCGGAGAACGGATGGCCGGCCTTGGCAGCGTAAGTGATGCGACCGATGCGGCCATCGGCATAACGAAGCCGGGCGGCGCCCTGAACGTGGACATAGAAAACATCCACCTTCGATCGCGCCCAGGCTATCTCCAGACCCCTGCCCTCAAGGTAGCCTTCGTCGATGGCCCGGCGATCGGGATAGGGTGAAACGATACCGTCCTTCAACCGCGCGAACACATAGCTCGCATCCATATCCGCGGGGCGGTTCGCATCATCCAGGTCGATGAGATCGTCGGGACGCCTGTAGAAGGGAAAGCGGAACTCATCGTTTGGCTCAGCCCGCACTTCAACCTCGGGCTCATAGAAAGCGGTCACGAAACCCCGCCCGCCATTCTCCTGTTCGATCAGGAAGGGCCGACATTCCGCTTCGAAGAAGCTTCGTGCTTGGGCAGCGCTCGATGGAGAGAATTCGGCGGCGCTATCGAGAAGCGGTAAAAGATCGCTGGAAGACAGGCCGGTCATGCCCGTACGATAGGGCTTCACATTCCTTATATGCTGGCGACAGGCCGCCAGCGCATCGAACAATGGAGACGGGTCGTCGGACGCCCAACCCTCGAGATCGGCGAAAGCGACTGGCTTCAGCCTGAACGATGATGCCACCGCGCCGGTCATAGCTCGGATTCGGTCGCGACCAGCTTCCAGTTGGGATCGCGCGAACGGGTGTCACGGGCAAAGGTCCAGAGATCGTTAACCTCGGAAACAGCTTCGGCATCGCCATCGATCAGCTTGCCGTCCTTGTCGTAGGTTGCGGTGATCAGCTGGCAGACGATGCGAACGGTTACCTGCTCCTCGCTGTCCTTCATGGCCGCCTGAAGGATATCGGCTTTCTCGATGCCGACGAAGGTGGACTTTACCACCTCGCCGCGCGCTTCGCGCTCGGAGATGGCGGCCTCGAAACCTTCCAGCACCTCACGGGAAAGCAGGTTCTTCAGGGTTTTCCGGTCCCCGTCGGCATAGGCCATGACGATCATCTCGTAGGCCATACGGGCACCGTTCAGGAATTCCTTCGGATTGAAGCTCGGGTCCTGCTTGACAATTTCGCGCAGCGATTCGTTCAGTTCACTGCCGGGAGCGGCAAAGGCGTCCACAGCCGCAAAGCGCTCATCGGCTCCCTGCTCATCGCGACGCGGCAGGGTAACAACCTTTCCATCGTCGGCGCCGGGGCCTTTGGCAAGATCACGGGGTGAGTACGGATCAAAAGGCGGCTTCTCATTGCCGGTGCGGCGACCAAGCACACTGCGCAGCTGCAGGAAAATCAGGACTGCCGCCACGAGAAAAAAGATAGTCACAAAGTCGTTCGATCCCATGGCAATCCGTCGGCCCTGTTTAAATTCCTGCTTGTGAGACCCATATAGTCTGCATATGCCGATGATTCAAATAGCGAAGTGCGTTCACTTGCGCTTGAGACCATTCCGGACGATCGATACCGGAACTCCTGAGGAAGGATAGAGGACCACCGATGCGCGTGCCGCTCGCCATTCTACTGCTGATGCCTCTTGCCGAGATTGCAACATTCGTGCTCGTCGGAAAGGCCATCGGCGTCCTCCCGACACTCGGGCTGACGCTTCTTGCTGTCTTTGTTGGACTTGCGCTTCTGCGCATCCAGGGCGCGGGCGTTCTCCAGCGCCTGCAGAAGGAAAGCCGGACGAACGCAAACCCCGGAAGGGAAATCGTTCATGGAGCGATGATCGTCGTGGCGGCGATGTTGCTCATCATTCCCGGTTTCCTGACAGATATCCTCGGTATCCTGCTCTTTGTACCCTTTGTGCGTGATTTCATCTGGTCCTTCATCGGTCCTCGCGTCACCGTCCAGCGCAGTAGCAGCTTCAGTTATCAGGGTGCGAGCACAGAAACGTCTCGCCCGAAGGACGGCCCGATCATCGATCTCGATGAGGACGACTTCAGGCGCGACGGTAACCGGCAGTCTCCCTGGTCGCTCGAAAAGGATCAGTGAACCCGGCCCGAAAAGGCCGCATACGGCCCATTGGGTAAGGGTTGTAAGCATCGGGTCGAAATGATAGACGGCCATAGCAATTCAATGCGTGAGGAAGCCCCAATGGCCAACGAAAATCAGGGAACCGCAAGTCCTTCCCTCAACATACTTGCCCAGTACATCAAGGACCTGTCCTTCGAGAACCCCGGCGCACCGCGGTCGCTGCAGGCGCGTGACAAGGCTCCCGCCATCAATATCAATGTCAATGTCAACGCGAACCCGCTGACCGAGTCCGACTTCGACGTCGTTCTGTCGCTCAGCGCGGAAGCCAAGGACGGCGACAAGGTCGTGTTCGCAGCCGAGCTGGTCTACGGCGGCGTCTTCCGCATCACCGGCTTCCCGCAGGAGCACATGCTTCCAGTCCTCTTCATCGAGTGCCCGCGTCTGCTGTTTCCGTTCGCACGCCAGATCATTGCGGACGCGACCCGCAACGGCGGCTTCCCGCCGCTGATGATCGATCCGATCGACTTCGCCCAGATGTTCACCCAGCGCGTCGCCGAAGAGCAGGCCCGCGCTAAGGTTCAGGCTGTTCCGAACTGATCTTCGGATACGATCGATCATAGAAATCAAAAGGCCCGGTTTTTTACCGGGCCTTTTTTCATTCAGTTGTATTTCGACCAGATCGCCTTGCCGCCAAGGCGACCGAGCAGGCCCGCATGTTTATCCGCTTCGGCTTTGCTCACCCGTGCTGCCAATGGCCGCGGGCGTTCATAGGACAATTCGATGACTTCCGTTTCGTCGCCGCCACTCGCTCCGCCTTGCGTTTCCGACTGCACCAGGCCGAAAGCGGCCTGCCGGCCCCCGAGCATTTCGATATAGACTTCGGCGAGCAGTTCGGAGTCGAGAAGCGCGCCGTGCCTCGTGCGGTGGGAGTTGTCGATGCCGTATCGGCGGCAGAGCGCATCGAGCGAGTTCGGACCCATGGGATGTTTGCGACGCGCTATCGCGAGCGTGTCCACCACCAACTCGCCTGGTACCGGCGGAAGACCGAGCCGCTCGAATTCGGCATTGATGAAGTTCATGTCGAAGGTCGCGTTATGCGCCACCCACCTTGCGCCATCGAAAAATTCGAGGAGATCATTGACGACATCGGCAAAGGGCGGTTTGTCCTTCAGGGACTCGTCGGTGATGCCGTGAACCGCAAGAGCGTCCGGATGCACCTTTCGGTCACCGGGATTAATATAGACGTGAAAGCTTCTGCCGGTCGGGAAATGGTTCAGAAGCTCGATGCCACCGATTTCGATGACCCTGTCATTCTTGAACTCGAGCCCCGTGGTTTCCGTATCGAAGACGATCTCGCGCATTCATGCCTCCGTTCTGGCCTGTCGACGCAGGGTTTCAATAATGTCCTGAACCTGTTTTCGTGCGGCATCAAGCCCACGTCCGGTATCGATCACGTAATCAGCCCGTCGACGCTTTTCGGCATCCGGCACCTGCCGCCCAAGGATCATCTCGAATTTCTCCGGTGTCATGCCCGGTCGCTCCAGAACCCGCTTGCGCTGTATCTCGGGATCACAGCTTACGACCACCACGACATCAACGCGTCTTTCAGCGCCCGTTTCATAAAGCAGTGGAATATCGAGAACGACCATGTCAGCAGCGGATTCGCGCGCCGCCTCCAGGAATGCAAGTTCCCGTTCGCGTACAAGCGGATGAACGATGGATTCGAGAAGTTTGAAATTAGCCGGATTCTTCGCCAGATTCCGTGAAAGCTCGGAACGGTCCACCTCACCATTGCGGACGCTCCCGGGAAACGCCGCCTCGATTGGTATAACCGCCTTGCCACGATAAAGTTCATGCACGACCCAATCGGAATCGTTCACCGAGATACCGGCGTCGGCAAACATCTTCGCCGTGGTCGATTTGCCCATGCCGATCGATCCGGTGAGTCCGATGACGATCATGCATGCGCCTCCATGTCGGCGATAACGAGATTGCGTAATTCCTCATCCACCACAGGTCTGCGGCCAAACCATTTTTCGAAACCGGGAACGGCCTGATGCAACAGCATGCCCAGACCATCGACCGTCGCCAAGCCTTTTGCCTCCGCCTGCTTCAGGATCGGTGTCATCAGCGGAACATAGACGATGTCGGTCACCATGGCCGATGGCAGAAGCCGTTCGAACGGCATTTCGTCGACGGCTTCACCATCCATGCCAAGTGAGGTGGTGTTGATAAAGAGACCGGCTCCTTCACATACCTCGCCAAGCGCCGACATCGGATGGGCATGGATCGCCGGGCCGAAACGGTCGGCCAGTTCCACGGCTCTTTCCATGGATCGATTGACGATGTTGATTTCCCTGATGCCGCGATCCCGCACTGCCTGAACCACAGCCCGGCTGGCACCGCCCGCGCCAAGGATCACAGCCCGATCGACATTATCCCAGCCCGGATGACCCGCGTCGAGGCTGGCGGTGAAACCGATACCGTCGGTATTGGTTGCGTTCAGCCTACCTTCTTCCATCCAGAGCGTGTTTGCCGCTCCAAGCTCCTCGGCCAACGCATCCGGCAGATCGGCGAGCCGACAGGCCGCCTCCTTGTGTGGGATGGTCACATTGCCTCCGCGAAAAACGGATGCTCCGCTCTTCAGTTCGGCAATGAACGCCTCGAAATTCTCCGGGCTGACCGCGACGCGCTCATAGCTGCCCTTGATCCCGAAGCTCTTCAGCCAGTGTCGGTGAATGAGCGGAGAACGCGAATGCTTGATCGGATAGCCGACAACGAAAGCATGGTTAACAAATGTTTCACGTGAATCAGCCATCAATCTCCCCCAGGACCCGCAACTCCTCCAGCAGCGGCAATAACGGCAAACCGAGAATGGTGAAATAGTCGCCACTTATCTTATTGAATAGCCGGATTCCCTCAGCCTCCAGTTGATAACAACCGACGCTTCTTAGCACCGCGTCTCCGGTCCGCTGCAGGTAACCGTCCAGAAATTCGTCGGAGAACTCCCGCATCGTCAACTCGGCAATAGAGACATTCTCCCAAAGAACCTCTTTATCCCGGACCAGAACAACGGCGCTGTTCAAGCGATGGGTCCGGCCGCGCAGGGTCTTCAGATTGCGTCGCGCTTCATCGATATCGACAGGTTTGTGAAAGACAACCTCATCAAGGGACATGGTTTGGTCGCATCCGACCACGAGTGCGCCTGAATGCCTGGAAGCAACATCGAGTGCCTTCAGTCGCGCGAGCTCCAGCCCAAGCCGATCCGGAGACAACGGGTTACCGCCCAGGCCGGCCTCGGCTGCGCGCTCATCGATATGCGCCGCTTCAGCTTCAAATTGAAGGCCGGCGTTTTCCATCAGCATCCGACGTGACTGGCTTGCCGAAGCAAGCATCAGCTTCCCTGCCATTGGGGCACCTTTTCCAAAGGGATGACACGAGGATTCGCCTTAACGCACCTTCGGACGCAGGGCAACGATGGCCGCCGCCGTTTCCTCGATAGAGCGGCGGGTGACATCGATGATCGGCCAGTTGTTACGCGAACAAAGGCTTCGGGCATATTTCAGTTCCTCGGCAATCGAGGCCCTGTCGGTATAGTCGCTGGCGTTGAAGCCGGGCGTGACGCCGAGTTCGCGATTGCCGCGAACCTGGGAAATCCGATCCGATGTTGCGATCAGTCCGACGATCAACGGCTTCTTCGCGCGATACAAACTGTCCGGCAACGGCACTCCGCAGACGATCGGAATATTCGCCGTCTTGATACCGCGGTTGGCGAGATAGATGCTGGTCGGCGTCTTCGAGGTACGACTGATCCCGATGATGACGACATCGGCATCGTCATATCCGTCCGGCGCCTGTCCGTCGTCGTGATCCATCGTGTAATTCAGTGCCTCGATGCGAGCGAAATATTCGGCGTTGAGAGCGTGCTGGGCTCCAACCCGCCCGCGCGACGAAGCCCCGAGATAAGACTGGAACTTGTCGATTACCGGTTCCAGCACATTGACGCTTGGCACACCCATATCCCGGCAGCCTGCCTCCAAGAGATTGGCGAGTTCGCGATCGACGATCGTGTAGAGCACGATACCCGGTTCCTGATCGATCGCTTCCAACACCGGGAGCAGTTGTCGCTTGCTGCGGATCAGCGGATAGACATGCTCGATGGCGCTGTAGGAATTGAACTGGGCAGCAGCAGCCCTGCCCGTCGAGATCAGAGTGTCGCCGGTCGAGTCAGAAATCAGGTGGAGATGGAAGAAGCTTTTTCGGTTCTCCACGTTGTTCTCGGCCGCCTGTTGATAATTCGGGAGTAAGAGAGGTAGCGATCACCCGCCCAGAGAGGCAAGGGGAAAAATGCCGATTTATCCACAAATGACACCGGACAGGACAGTTGAAAGGCGAGTCTGTGGATTGTGGTAAGACGCCGCAGTTTTGCGAAATGACTCACAGCTTATCCACAAGCCGTGTCTTTCTGCCATTTCACCTATCAGTTTGACTCTAAAGCGTTTATCGAAATAAACAGCGTTTATCGCCAGACATCGCAGGTTTTATTCGCCGAAAATGATGATTTGCCGGGGAGGCCGGGAAACCTGTGTGCCGGGATTAATCCTTGATAGTCAGAGACTCTTAGAAATAGAAGAGGATTCATATATCATTTCTTTTTTGAAAGGGCTGACCGTTGAGCGCCAGCGACCGCAAGATTCTCGATGTCCTGAACGGCAAGACCGTCTCACCGCCGCCCATCTGGCTGATGCGACAGGCAGGCCGATATCTTCCGGAATATCGTGAGACGCGAGCAAAGGCCGGCAGCTTCCTCGATCTCTGTTATACGCCGGACCTTGCCGTCGAAGTGACGTTGCAGCCGATCCGGCGTTACGGCTTTGATGCAGCAATCCTCTTCTCCGACATCCTGGTGATACCGGACGCGTTGAACCGCAACGTTCGCTTTACCGAAGGGCATGGACCACAGATGGATCCGATCGATGTCGATGGCATCGAAGCTTTGGAAGTAGGTGATCCGCTGACCCATCTCGCTCCTGTCCTGGAGACCGTCAGGCGTCTGAGAGCGGAACTGCCCCACGAGACCACCCTGCTTGGCTTCTGTGGTGCGCCCTGGACTGTTGCGACCTACATGATTGCCGGACATGGAACACCGGATCAGGCCCCTGCCCGGCTCTTCGCCTATCGCCATCCGAAGGCTTTCGAAAAGCTGCTCGATCTGCTTGCCGATATCTCTGCCTCCTATCTGGTGGCGCAGATCGATGCCGGCGCCGATGCCGTGCAGATCTTCGATTCCTGGGCCGGTGTTCTGGGCGAGGAAGAGTTCGAACGCTTCTGTGTTCGTCCCGTCGCCCGTATGATCCGCTCGGTGCGTGCTCAACGGCCGGGGGCAAAAGTGATTGCTTTCGCCAAGGGGGCAGGCCTGCTTCTCAAGGATTACCGTCGCAAGACGGGCGCCGATGCGATCGGGCTCGACTGGACCATTCCGCTTTCCTTTGCGGTGGAACTGCAGAAGGAGGGCGCTATCCAGGGCAATCTCGATCCGATGAGGGTTGTTGCCGGCGGTTCGGCCATGGAGGAAGGCATTGACGCCATTCTGCATGCGCTTGGGAATGGTCCGCTGATCTTCAATCTCGGGCATGGGATCACGCCGCAAGCCGATCCGGCGAACGTGACCCGGTTGGTTGATCGGGTGCGTGGGAAACGATGAGCGACAACGAGCAGCAGACCGGGAGAGGTGCCGGCCGTAGAGCAGCCTTCCGGGCAGCCACGGCGATTGTTTTCTTCGGGGCCATCGCGCTCGCCATCATGATCTTCGGTGCCGACGAGGCCTATCTCTGGATCAAGGCCCTGCATATCATCGCCGTGATCTCTTGGATGGCGGGCCTGCTCTATATGCCGCGGCTGTTCATCTATCACGGCGACAGCGAACCGGGTTCTGCGCAGGCTGAAACATTCGCCATCATGGAGCAGAGGCTTTTGAAGGTGATTATGAACCCCGCCATGATGGTGGCGTGGATCCTTGGCCTTTATCTCGCCTGGTCGGTTTACGGCTTTCACGGCGGTTGGCTGCACGCAAAACTCGCTGCGGTGGTCGCATTGACCGGCGTGCACGTGTTCTTTTCACGCGCGGTTGCGTCGTTCGGCAAGGGCCATTATGTGAGGAATGCCCGTTTCTGGCGGCTGATGAACGAGGTTCCGACCTTGCTGATGATCGTCATCGTCATTCTCGTGGTTGTTAAGCCGTTTTGATCCCGCCTGCGACATTGTCGCATTATTTTGGGTCATTTCTGCTTTTCGCTTGCGGGTAAATGGCTGAATCGCTATTTTCCGCCAATCCTATCTTCTGGCTTGCGTAACATTCTGTCATTTGCGGCCTCTCTCGCGATCGTACCGAATTCCACCGGCTCGCCTTCCCCGACAAAAATAATCAAAGACGTGGTCCCTCTTCATGGCTGAAATGAAGCTACAAGAACTCAAAAGCAAATCGCCTACCGATCTCCTGACCTTTGCGGAATCGCTGGAGGTGGAGAACGCCAGCACCATGCGCAAGCAGGAGTTGATGTTTGCGATCTTGAAAATGCTCGCCAGCCAGGACATCGAGATCATCGGCGAGGGTGTGGTCGAGGTGTTGCAGGACGGTTTCGGCTTCCTGCGTTCGGCTAACGCCAATTATCTGCCGGGTCCTGATGATATCTATATCTCTCCTTCGCAGATCCGTCGCTTCTCGCTGAAGACCGGCGATACGGTCGAGGGTCCGATTCGTGGTCCCAAGGAAGGCGAACGCTACTTTGCGCTTCTGAAGGTTAACACGATCAATTTCGAGGATCCGGAAAAGATCCGTCACAAGGTCCACTTCGATAACCTGACGCCGCTTTATCCGAACGAACGCTTCAAGATGGAACTGGACGTTCCCACCTCGAAGGATCTTTCGGCGCGCGTCATCGATCTGGTTGCTCCGCTCGGCAAGGGCCAGCGTGGCCTGATCGTCGCACCGCCGCGTACCGGTAAGACCGTTCTTCTGCAGAACATTGCCCATTCCATCACGGCCAACCATCCTGAATGCTACCTGATCGTTCTTCTGATCGATGAGCGACCGGAGGAAGTGACGGACATGCAGCGCTCCGTTCGCGGCGAAGTCGTCTCCTCGACATTCGACGAGCCAGCCGTTCGCCACGTCCAGGTCGCCGAAATGGTCATCGAGAAGGCAAAGCGTCTCGTCGAACACGGGCGTGACGTTGTCATTCTTCTCGATTCGATCACGCGTCTCGGCCGTGCCTACAACACGGTTGTTCCGTCTTCGGGCAAGGTTCTGACCGGCGGTGTGGATGCAAATGCGCTGCAGCGCCCGAAGCGCTTCTTTGGCGCCGCTCGTAATATCGAGGAGGGCGGCTCGCTGACGATTATCGCGACGGCCCTGATCGATACCGGCAGCCGCATGGACGAAGTCATCTTCGAAGAGTTCAAGGGTACCGGCAACTCGGAAATTGTTCTGGATCGCAAGGTGGCCGACAAGCGCATCTTCCCGGCTATGGATATCCTCAAGTCCGGTACGCGTAAGGAGGACCTCCTTGTTCCGCGTCAGGATCTACAGAAGATCTTCGTACTTCGCCGTATCCTGGCGCCGATGGGCACGACAGATGCCATCGAGTTCCTCATCGACAAGCTGAAGCAGACGAAGAACAACGGTGATTTCTTCGATTCGATGAACACCTGATATCGCAGGAAGTCGCGGGAAGACCTTGTGTCTTCTCGTGCGCCAATCGCTGTTCCCCGAAACGATTCGCTTCCGTTCCGGCTTGAGGATAGGGATTATTATGCATGAGTTCCCCTGAGCGAGAGACCATTGTCGCCCTTTCATCGGGCGCTCTGCCCTCTGGAGTAGCGGTCATTCGCCTGAGCGGTCCGCAATCCGCGGTGATTTGCGAAGCAATGACTGGGACTTTGCCGCCTCCCCGCATGGCAGCGCTGCGACCGATTCGAGACCGTAACGGTCTTTTACTCGATCGTGGACTCGTTCTTTTTTTCCCCGGTCCGAACTCCTTTACCGGCGAGGATTGTCTCGAGCTCCATCTGCACGGCGGCAGAGCGGTAGTTGAGAGCGCCTTGAACGCGGCGACGGAATACGAAAATTGCCGCCTTGCGGAGGCCGGCGAGTTTTCCCGCAGGGCCTTCGAGAACGGCAAGCTCGATCTGGTCGAGGCGGAAGGCCTTGCGGATCTTCTGGCGGCAGAGACCGAGATGCAGCGACGCTTGGCGCTCGAACAAAGCTCCGGCCATCTCTCCACGATCTATCAGAAATGGCGAGAGCAATTGCTGAGCGCTCGTGCTCTCATAGAGGCCGAGCTGGATTTCTCCGACGAGGCAGATATCCCCGGCAGCGTTTCCGACCGCATCTGGTCTGAGATGTCGTCTCTGGCGCGGGATGTCGAGCAGGTGCTGGCCAACCTGAAGGCAGGTGAAATCATACGCGATGGTTTTGCCATTGTGATCGCGGGTCCGCCGAACGCCGGAAAGTCCAGTCTGCTAAATGCTCTTGCGCATCGTGAGGTGGCGATTGTTACAGAATATGCTGGAACCACGCGGGATGTCCTGCATTGTGAACTGGATATCGGCGGCTATGCCGTGCATCTCTATGATACGGCCGGCGTACGGGATACATCAGAGCCAGTAGAGCGTGAGGGAATTCGTCGCGCCTACCGCAAGATGGGGGAGGCAGATCTTGTTCTGTCCCTGAGGGATTATGCGAGTTCGGCAGCGGAGGAACTCGATATTCCCAAGGGCATCCCCGTGCTTAACGTTGTAACCAAAATCGACCTTTATACTGATTCGTTTCCGCAACGATCAGAGGCAATACTGATCTCATCGCAGAGTGGTCAGGGGCTCGATACCCTGCGTTCCGCGATATTGACAGAGTTGAAGGAACGAACCAGCACGGTTTCTCTTGCCATTCCGAGCCGATTGAGGCATGCACAGCACCTGCGCGACGCCGCCGATTATATCTGGAACGCGGTGCGGGCGGAGAATGAAGGTCTGGAAATCCGGGCCGAGTTTCTTCGACGTGCTGCCGATACACTTGGGCGTGTAACCGGCAAGATCGACGTTGAGATGTTGCTGGGCAAGATCTTCTCGGAATTCTGCGTCGGCAAGTGATTCACGTGAAACATGGGCAGTTCGGTGCCCGCAGCCTCACAGTGGGAGGCATGGAGCAATGCCATGAGCGTTTCAAGTTATGATGTGATCGTCATAGGTGGCGGCCATGCCGGCGCGGAAGCTGCTTCAGCGGCTGCGCGCATGGGCGCAAGAACCGCGCTCGTTACCCAGAAGCTCGAAACCATTGGCGCTATGTCCTGTAATCCCGCGATTGGGGGATTGGGTAAGGGACACCTTGTCCGCGAAGTGGATGCCCTTGATGGCATCATGGGCCGTTGCGCTGATCTCGGCGGCATCCAGTTTCGTATGCTCAATCGTAAAAAGGGTCCCGCTGTCTGGGGTCCGCGCACCCAGGCCGACAGAAAGCTCTATCGGCAAGCGGTGCAGAATGCACTTCGCGACACACCCAACCTCGATCTGATTGAAGGTAACGTCAACACATTTATTCGAAACGATTCCGAAATAAAAGGCATTGGGCTTTCGGATGGATGTCGGTTGTTGGCGAGGTCGGTTGTTTTGACTTCCGGCACCTTCTTGCGCGGACTTATCCACATCGGCGATCGGAAAATACCGGCCGGGCGTATCGGCGAACCGCCTTCCACCGGTCTAAGCGAAGATCTCTTGGCCTTTGGTCTCAAGTTGGGCCGTCTGAAAACGGGTACGCCGGCGCGACTGGATGGCAAGACGATTGATTGGGCTTCGCTTGATCGCCAGGAAGCCGATTCGGATCCGATACCTTTTTCCTTTATGACGGATCGCATCGTGAATCCGCAGATTGCCTGCGGCATCACCCGCACGACGGATGCAACGCATAAACTCATACGCGATAACATTCACCGATCCGCCATGTATTCCGGCCAGATCGAGGGTGTCGGACCCCGCTATTGCCCCTCCATCGAGGATAAGATTACTCGCTTCGGTGATCGTGACGGACATCAGATCTTTCTGGAACCCGAAGGTCTCGATGATGATACGGTCTATCCGAATGGTATCTCGACCTCCCTTCCCGAGGAGGTGCAGGACGCTTTCATTCATTCCATTCCGGGTTTGGAAAATGTTCGCATTCTGCAATGTGGCTATGCCATTGAATATGACCATGTAGATCCGCGGGAACTTGAGCCGACGCTGCAGGTGCGCAAGGCGCCTGGACTTTTCCTCGCCGGCCAAATCAATGGTACCACTGGTTATGAGGAGGCCGCCGCGCAGGGATGCGTGGCGGGTCTGAATGCGGCTTTGTTTGCTGCCGGCGGTGAAGGGGTCGTCTTCAGTCGCACCGACTCCTATATCGGAGTGATGATCGACGATTTGACATCGAGGGGGATTCTGGAGCCCTATCGCATGTTCACCTCGCGCGCCGAATATCGCCTGACCTTGCGCGCGGATAATGCGGATATGCGCCTGACCCAACGCGGGATTGATCTGGGATGCGTCTCTCGCGAACGGCGAGAGCGCTTTGAAGCCTACCGGGCCGAGCGAGAGGGTCTTCTTTCCCATTTGGAGGAGCTGACGGCGACGCCGAAGGAGGCTCAGTCACAGGGCGTGACGGTCAATCAGGACGGGCGTCGGCGCTCTGCCCGAGAACTGCTCTCCTATCCGGATATCGACTGGACGGATGTCTGCCGAATTTGGCCCGAGCTTCTGGAGGTCCCGTCCCAGATGGCAGAAGCCGTCTCCATTGATGCACTCTACTCGGTTTACATAGAGCGGCAGGCTCATGATATTGCGGGAATGCGAAGTGAGGAAGAGCGTCTCATTCCCCGCGATTTCGACTTCCATGCACTTTCAGGCCTTTCGAATGAGCTGAAGCAGAAACTAACTGCGACCCAACCCTGGAGCATTGCCCAGGCGGCGCGCGTTGACGGCATGACGCCAGCGGCAATCGCCTTGCTCGTCGGTTACATCAAGAAGAATGAGCGACTGCGGGAAGCAGGATAACGCATGGTAAATGACATTTTGAAGAGTGTATTGAAGCTTGACGTTTCACGTGAAACGTTTGAGAAGCTGGAGCACTTCGCGGCCCTTTTTCATAAATGGTCCGCTTCGATCAATCTGGTGGCCCCATCAACAAGAGACGACCTGTGGCGTCGCCATATCGTTGATAGTGCTCAGATCTTCCAGATTGCTCCGGGAGCGAAACATTGGATCGATCTCGGTAGTGGTGGCGGCTTTCCAGGCATCGTAACAGCCATTCTGCTCTCCGAAAACGGTGAAGGCTGGGTTGATCTGGTGGAAAGCAACCACAAGAAGGCGAGTTTTCTTCGCCTCGCCTTGTCCGAGACAGGTGCGCGCGGTGCCGTTCATACCGTTCGCATTGAAGATGCGTCTACCAAAATAGTGTCTGCGGATATGATATCAGCGCGCGCGCTTGCAGATCTCGATCGTTTGTTCGGCTATGCCGAGCCTTGGGCGGTTCGCAACCCCGAACTTGTCTGTGTTCTGCATAAAGGACGGGATTATCAATCGGAAATCGAGAAAGCGCGTGGTCGCTGGGGTTTTGATCTGGTAATACATCAGAGCGCGGTGGAAGCGGACTCCGTTGTTCTGGAGATCGCTCATTTGAGGCGCACGGCTCAATAACAGCGGGTGCGGCATGGCTGTCGAAATCAACCGTATCATTACGATTGCAAATCAAAAGGGTGGTGTTGGCAAGACGACCACCGCGATCAATCTTGCAACTGCGCTTGCCGCGATCGGTGAGCGAGTCCTCATTGTGGATCTGGATCCACAGGGTAACGCGAGTACTGGCCTGGGTATTGACCGTCGCGATCGCAAGCTGTCTTCCTATGATGTCCTGATCGGAACCCATTCGGTTGGAGAGGCTGCTGTCGATACCGCAGTACCGAATCTGGCCATTGTGCCGTCGACGATGGATCTTCTCGGATTCGAAATGGAAATTTCGCAACACGCGGATCGTGTCTTTCGCCTTAGGAAGGCATTGAGCAGCGAATCCGCGCAGCAATACAGCTATATCCTGCTCGATTGCCCGCCCTCGTTCAATCTTCTGACGATGAACGCCATGGCTGCTGCGCATTCCGTGCTGGTCCCGTTGCAGTGCGAATTCTTTGCGCTTGAAGGTCTCAGCCAGTTGCTGGAAACCATCAGTCAGGTGCGCCATACCGTTAATCCTACGCTGGATATCCAGGGTATCGTGCTCACCATGTTCGATGCACGCAACAATCTGGCGCAACAAGTGGTCAGCGATGTGCGGGAGCACCTGGGTGAGAAGGTCTATGCGACACTGATCCCGCGCAATGTCCGGGTTTCGGAGGCGCCGTCTTACGGTAAGCCGGCGATCCTTTACGATCTGAAATGCGCCGGAAGCCAGGCCTATCTGCAACTCGCTTCGGAGGTTATTCAGCGCGAGCGGCAACGCAAGGCTGCGTAATCTGCGCGTTTGTTATGAGGTATAAAATATGAGTGACGATGTATCGAAGCGGCGGCTTGGCCGTGGTCTTGCTGCCCTGATCGGCGAGATGGATCAGGCGGTTCCGGTTGGTGAGGCCAAGGCGAGTGTCAGTGCAGATCGTACGGTCCCGATCGAATTCGTCACGCGTAATCCCAAGAACCCTCGCCGTTACTTCGATGAGGCGGAGCTCCAGGATCTTGCCGGTTCCATTCGTCAGCATGGAATCGTCCAGCCCGTCGTCGTTCGTACCCGTGGCACTGATCGCTTCGAAATCATAGCTGGTGAAAGACGCTGGCGTGCGGCTCAACTCGCCGGTCTGGTCGAAATTCCGGTCATCGTACGCGATGTGGATGATCGTACTGCTCTGGAACTTGCTATCGTTGAAAACGTTCAGCGCGCAGACCTCAACCCGCTGGAAGAGGCGCTCGGCTACGAGCAGCTCATCGCGGAACACGGCTATACGCAGAACGACCTTGGTGAAATTATCGGCAAGAGCCGCAGCCATGTCGCCAACAGTCTCCGCCTTCTTAAATTACCCGATCCGGTTCGCGATATGCTGGCCGACGGAAGCCTGTCTGCCGGACATGCCCGAGCACTGGTCTCTACGCCGGATCCGGTGACATTGGCGCGGACTATCACGTCCAAGGGCATGTCGGTGCGTGATGCGGAAAAGCTCGCGCAGACCCACATCAAGGCCCAGAACGCTCCGCCACAACCGGAGCTTCGACCTGAAAAGGACTCGGACACCGTCGCGTTGGAACGCAGTCTCTCTGATCGGTTGGGGCTGTCCGTTGCCATCAACCACAAGGGAAATGGTGGGCAGGTTCGGATCAGCTACAAGACACTCGACCAGCTCGAGGAAGTCTGCCGTCTGCTTGAAGGGCGCTGAGCGCCCTTCCCTCAGAAGCCTTTTAGCCGGTAATGAGCGGCGGCAATCAAGCTCGGCGGTTGCGGCGCGCAGACTGAAGTGTGGTGGATAGCAGCGTCTGAAGCGCCAGATTGTCTTCCAGAAGAGGCTTCTGACGGCTTTGCAGAATGGCCGACTGAATACGGCCGGCCTCACGCGCGAGGTCGGTTGATGTCCAGTTCCGCAGCGCCTTCTCGACAACAGGCTTTCGCTTGAAATGAATGCCCCTGCCAAGGGTCTGCATCACCTGTGCGGGTTGCTGGCGCTTTTCTTCCAGTTCGCATCGCATCAGTTCGAGCTGCTGGAACTGTTTGAGGCAGGATTGCAGAACAAGAAACACCGGTGTTTTCGAGGTAACAACCTTCTGGATCGCATGAAGAAAGCCATCGGCATCGCCATTCAGCACGGCATCAACGACCTCATCCGTGGAAATTGCACTGGCATCACCGATGATCTCGGTGACCTGCTGTTCGTCGACAACGCTGTCGTGAAGGCAGTAGAGCAACAGCTTTCGGATCTCGTTCCTTGAAGCGATACGGTCCCCGCCGAGCGATTCCACCAGAAGCTCACGGGCGGCGGGCGTGATCCTCAGACCAGCGGTGGAAAGCTCCGTATCGATCAGGGCATTGAGTGCACGGGCATCGTCCTGGTAGCATGGGATTGCGGCAATGGCTCGCGACCCCTCGGCGACCTTGCGCAACGCCGCCCCCTTCTTCAGATCGCCGCCTTCGATAACCACAAGGCTGCTCTCTGGCGGTGCTTCCGAAAGTATTTGAAGCCCGTCGACGAGCGCCTTTTCATTCTGCGCACCCCGTATCCAGATGAGCTTTTCACCTCCAAAAAGACCGAGGGAGTTGACTTCATCTAGGAGACGGCCGGGATCGGATTGAATATCCGAGACATCGAGACGGATTAGCGCGAAACTGTCGGATAGATCGACGCCGGTCGTCTTGGCAAGTTGGGCCGCGCGTTCGGCAACGAGGCCGCGATCGGGCCCATAGATCAGAAAGAGACGGTAATGGCGAGCCGACTTCTGCAGGAAGCCGTCGAACTCGTGTGATTTTACCTCTACCATCCCTGAAGGCTCAGCGGCCGAGGGTCGCTGCCAGATCGGCCTTGATCAGGTCAGCGAGCTGATGGGCTGCCCGGTCCTCGCCGTCGCGTATGGCGCGAACCTTGGCAAACTCCTGCTCTGGGAAATCGACAAGCGCTGTGGCCTGGCGTCTGGCTGTACGAAGGGTTACGTCGTCCGAGACGCGCTTGAGCGTGTAGGAACCGGTCACCGTGACGCGACCTACATTCGGATTGTCCGTATTTTTCTGCAGCTCGACACCCATCACCGAGGACGTGATATTCAACTCGACCCGATATTGCGGGGTCTTCGCCTCGCCTGCGCCACCGCCTGTCAGGAAGATCAGGCGATTGCGAACTTCGAGGCCGACGCGGCTGCTTACGTCGGAATAGGCAATTGCGGCCAAATTTTCGCTGGTGCCAGAAGCTTCGTCATAGAGTGGACGAACCTGGCAACCGGCGAGAAGAGTGGCAAGACCAAGGCCAAGCAGGATGCTGGCCCGGCGCCGCGGCAGGCGTACGGAATCAGACGACAATGTTCACAATCCTTAGCGGGACGACAATGACCTTTTTCGGCGGCTGTCCATTGAGGGCTGCCTTGACGACATCCAGTGCAAGAACCGCAGCTTGCACGGCATTTTGATCCGCGTCGCGTGCGATTGTCAATTCAGCGCGTTTCTTGCCGTTGATCTGGACGGGCAGGATAACCTCGTTCTCGACGACGAGTTCCGGGTCGAAAGTCGGCCAGGGCGCGTTGGCGACGAGGCCTTCGCCGCCAATGGCCTGCCAGCATTCTTCCGCTAGGTGCGGGGTCATCGGAGCGACCAGTTGGACGAGGATACCGGCAGCATCGCGAACCGCGGCGACATAGACCGCGTCGGCCTTGCCGGCGGCGACTGTCGTCAACGGCGTTGCGAGCGCGTTCACCAGTTCATAGATGCGGGCGATCGCCTTGTTGAACGACAGCTTGTCGAGATCGCCCTGCACGGCCTTCAACGTACGATGAGTGATCTGCGAGATCGCCAGCGCTTCGCCTTCCTTAGCCGGAGTCGATTGTGCTTTGGCAAGCACATCGGCGGCTTCGGAAATCAGGCGCCATACGCGCTGAACGAAACGATGAGCGCCTTCCACACCGGCTTCGGACCAGATGACGTCACGATCTGGCGGAGAGTCGGAAAGGACGAAGAAACGGGCGGTATCAGCGCCGTAGGACGCAATGATATCATCCGGATCCACGACGTTCTTCTTCGACTTCGACATCTTCTCGATCGAGCCGATGGTGACTTCCTCGCCACTGGCGATCAGGGTCGCGCGGCGGCCGCCGTCGATCTCCTCGATACGGATATCGGCCGGCGTTACCCATTGGCCGTTGTTGCCGGTTCCCAGACGATAGGTCTCATGCACCACCATGCCCTGAGTGAAGAGGCCCTTGAAGGGCTCCTTGACGCTGACATGGCCCGTCTCGCGCATGGCGCGGGTGAAGAAGCGGGAATAGAGAAGATGCAGGATCGCGTGCTCGATGCCACCGATATACTGATCGACCGGCAGCCAGTGGTCGGCGATGGCCGGCACCGTCGGCAGATCCTCGCGAGGGGCGGTGAAGCGGGCGAAATACCAGCTCGAATCGACGAAGGTATCCATCGTATCGGTTTCACGCCGTGCATCCTTGCCGCATTCGGGGCAGGCCACATGACGCCAGGTCGCATGGCGATCCAGCGGGTTGCCGGGAACGTCGAAGGTCACGTCGTCGGGTAGCTTTACTGGCAGGTCCTTCTTGGGAACGGGGACGACGCCGCAGGCCTCGCAATGAATGACCGGGATCGGGCAGCCCCAGTAACGCTGACGGGAAATGCCCCAGTCGCGCAGGCGGAAATTGACCTTGCGCTCGCCCTGCGGTGCGTTGCCCAGCAAGGTGTCGGAAAGGCGGCCTGCGACCGTTTCGAAGGCTTCCGTCGTCGACATGCCGTCGAGGAAGCGGGAATTGATCATGACCCCATCGCCGTCATAGGCGGTGTCGCCGACGGTGAATGTTGCTGCATCGCCATCTGCGGGCATGACGACGGGCACGACCGGAAGATCGTACTTGCGGGCGAAATCGAGGTCGCGCTGGTCACCGGACGGGCAGCCGAAGATTGCGCCCGTGCCGTAATCCATCAGCACGAAGTTGGCGATGTAAACGGGCAGTTCCCAGGAGGCATCGAAGGGATGGCGAACCTTGACACCGGTGTCCATGCCCCTTTTCTCAGCGGTTTCCAGGGCGGCTAAAGACGTGCCGGCGCGACGGCATTCGTCACAGAAGGCGGCCACTTCCGCGTTGCTTTCGGAAATCGCCTTCGCCAGCGGATGATCCGCGGCGATCGCCAGGAACGAGGCGCCGAACAGCGTGTCCGGACGGGTGGTGTAAACAGTGACTTCCGAATGGCCAGCAGGCGCGCCGGACGCGATTTCCCAACGCAGCGACAGGCCTTCCGAACGGCCGATCCAGTTCTTCTGCATGAGCCGGACCTTTTCCGGCCACTGGTCGAGCGTGTCGAGCGCGTCCAGCAGGTCCTGGCTGAAGTCGGTGATCTTGAAAAACCACTGAACGAGATCACGCTGTTCCACCAGCGCGCCGGAGCGCCAGCCGCGGCCGTCGATGACTTGCTCGTTGGCAAGTACGGTCTGATCGACCGGGTCCCAGTTCACCTTGGACTGCTTGCGGTAGACGAGACCCTTTTCCATCATGTCGAGGAAGAGGTATTGCTGGCGGTGATAATATTCGACATCGCACGTGGCGAATTCGCGGGACCAGTCCAGCGACAGTCCCATCGACTTCAGCTGCCCGCGCATGGTGGCGATGTTCTGATAGGTCCATTCCTTCGGGTGAACCTTGTTCTGCATGGCGGCATTTTCGGCCGGCATGCCGAAAGCGTCCCAGCCCATCGGGTGCAGAACGCTGTAACCACGGGCACGTTTGTAACGGGCCACCACGTCACCCATCGCATAGTTGCGGACATGGCCCATATGAATGCGCCCCGACGGATAGGGGAACATTTCGAGCACGTAATACTTCTCGCGCTTGTCGTTGTTGTCGGTAACGAAGACGCCTGCTTCGGACCATTTCGCCTGCCAACGGGGCTCGGCGTCGCGCGGATTGTAACGTTCGGTGGCCATTTATCGCATTTCCGGAGTAGTAAGAAAGGAAGGCGTGACCTTCACCACGAAACCGGCCAAGCGTCAAGTTTCTGAGCGCCCTAAAGCGGCTTTGGAGACGACGGCGGAGGCAGGTGTGGCAGGCACATGCTTCGGGCTTGCATCGTCCCACAAGGGCAGGCGATTATGGCCGAAGCACAGCAGGAATCGAACGGACAGGAATATGACAGCAGTCGAAGGGTTGAACGAGGTCAAGGTGCGGCTTGCGAAAGCAATCAGGGAGGCAGGTCGTAAGCCGGATTCGGCAACGCTGGTAGCGGTTTCCAAAACCTTCGATGCGGATGCGATCCGCCCCGCGATCGGTGCGGGTCAGCGGGTGTTCGGCGAGAACCGGGTTCAGGAAGCGCAGGGCAAATGGCCTGAGCTGAAGGCGGAGACCGCTGGTATCGAGCTTCACCTGATTGGCCCGTTGCAGTCGAACAAGGCGGCCGATGCGGTGGCGCTGTTCGACGTGATCGAAAGCGTGGACCGGGAGAAGATAGCACGGGCGCTTGCCGATGAAATGAAACGGCAGGGCCGGAAGCTCGGCATCTATATCCAGGTCAACACCGGACTGGAGCCTCAGAAAGCCGGTATTGCTCCTGACGATGTGGCTGCTTTCGTCGATCTGTGCCGGTCGGAACTGCAGCTCTCCGTGGAAGGGCTGATGTGCATTCCGCCGGCTGACGAAAATCCCGGTCCGCATTTCGCGTTGCTGGCAAAGCTTGCCTCGGAAAATGGTCTGGCGAAGCTTTCCATGGGCATGTCCGGCGATTTCGAGACGGCGGTCGGCTTTGGTGCGACGAGCGTGCGTGTCGGGTCGGCCATTTTTGGTGCCCGCTGAGCGGAGGTATCACCTTACGTCTTCGCCTTATGACCTAGAGCTTTGGTCTGACTTTCCTCCCTGTGGGCCGGTGCCTACTATCGCGCGCGACATCACGTCGGGCATTGCATTGGGAGGAAGTCATGCAGAGCAACTATCTGGAAACCTATCAGTCGTGGATGGGGGAACCGGAGGCATTCTGGAAAGCCCAGGCGGACAGGCTCGACTGGTTCAAGCCGGCGGACAAGGTGTTCGACGGCGACGCCGGCCTTTATGGCCGATGGTTTGCGGGTGCCGAAACCAATACCTGCCATAACTGTCTCGACCGTCATGTCGCCGCCGGCCGCGGCGAGGATACGGCTGTCATCTACGACAGCCCGATGACCGGTGCGAAGAAGCACTACAGCTTCGATGACGTGCTTGCCGAAGTGACGGCGATTGCCGCCGTACTCAAGAACCACGGTGTTGCGAAAGGTGATCGGGTCATCATCTATATGCCGATGATCCCGGAAGCCGTGTTCTCCATGCTGGCCTGCGCCCGCATCGGGGCTATTCATTCGGTGGTCTTCGGCGGATTTGCCGCAAGCGAGCTTGCAACGCGCATCGATGATTGCGGCGCCAAGGTCGTGATCTCCGCGAGTTGTGGCCTCGAGCCGGGACGTGTCGTTCCCTACAAGCCGTTGCTCGACCACGCGCTCGACATGGCCAAGGTGAAGCCGGAATACTGCTTCGTACTGCAGCGTGACGAGCTGCATGCTCCACTGCGTTACGAGCATGGCGACGTGGACTTTGCCAAGGCCGTCGAGGTCGAGCGGATCAACGGGACCCCCGTCGCCTGTGAGCCGGTTGCGGCCACGGATCCCCTTTATATTCTCTATACCTCAGGCACGACCGGCCAGCCGAAAGGCGTGGTGCGCGACAATGGCGGTCACATGGTGGCGCTCGCCTGGACGATGGAAAACATCTACGGGGTCAAGCCCGGGGAAGTCTTCTGGGCGGCCTCCGATATCGGCTGGGTCGTCGGTCACTCCTATATCGTCTACGGACCGCTGCTTGCCGGCAATACGACGGTGATCTTCGAAGGCAAGCCGGTTGGAACGCCTGATGCCGGAACCTTCTGGCGCGTGGTGGCCGAGCATGACGTCAAGGCGCTTTTCACAGCGCCGACCGCATTCCGCGCCATTCGCCGCGACGATCCGGATGGTGAGCTGATCCGCAAATACGACACCTCCGGTCTCCGGGCGCTGTTCCTTGCCGGCGAACGGGCCGATCCCGAAACCATCAAATGGGCAGAGAAGATGCTCAAGGTGCCGGTAATCGACCACTGGTGGCAGACGGAAACCGGCTGGGCGATTGCCGCAAATCCTGCGGGCCTCGGTCTCCTGCCGGTCAAATACGGCTCTCCCGCCGTACCGATGCCGGGCTACGGGGTCGAGGTGCTGGACGATGCAGGCCACCCGGTGCCGCGTGGCACGCTCGGCAATATCGTCGTGAAACTGCCGTTGCCGCCCGGTTGCCTTGTGACCTTCTGGAATGCCGATGAACGGTTCCGCTCGTCCTGCCTCGAGGAGTTTCCGGGCTATTACAAGACCGCTGACGCCGGCATCATCGATGACGATGGTTATGTCTTCGTCATGGCGCGCACGGACGACATCATCAATTGCGCCGGTCATCGCCTTTCGACCGGCGCGATGGAGGAAGTCTGTGCCATGCATCCGGATGTCGCGGAATGCGCGGTCATCGGCATTGCCGATGAGCTTAAGGGCCAGATTCCCTGCGGCTTCCTGGTGCTGAAACGCGATGTGAGCCGCGATTTCTCGGCGATCCAGCGTGAGATCGTACAGCTCGTACGCGACGAGATCGGACCTGTCGCGGCTTTCAAGACGGTGATGAAGGTCGAGCGCCTGCCGAAGACCCGGTCTGGCAAGATCCTGCGTGGAACCATGCAGAAGATCGCCGACGGCCTGCCCTGGAAGATGCCGGCGACGATCGACGACCCCGCCATCCTCGACGAGATCACGGTCGTGCTGAAGTCGCACGGGCACGGCTGAGAAGGGCTGCAAGCTTTTGCGTGACAAGCTCCGTGCGGGCCGCCCTTGGGCAGCTTGACCGGCAGCGGACATGAAAAAAGCCCCGGCGTCAAACGCCGGGGCTTTCCTTTAGCCGGATTCGACCGCCTCAGAAGCGGTCGTCATCCTCGTCCTGGTTACGGTCGGATTTCAGCGACTGCAGCTTTGCGAAGACAGCATTGGCGTCGATTTCCTTCTCCTCCTCGCGCTCGTAGCTGAAGCCGAGGTTTTCGGTCTCGTTGGCTGCCTGCAAGGTCGCGCCGAGTTCGGCGGCGGTCGGCAGCGGACGGCCCTTCGATGCCTTCTCCACTTCGAGGTCGAGGTCGATCTGGCTGCAGAGGCCGAGTGTCACCGGATCCATCGGCGTCAGGTTGGCCGAGTTCCAGTGGGTGCGGTCGCGGATCTGCTCGATGGTGCTCTTGGTGGTTCCGACGAGACGCGAGATCTGGGCATCCTTGAGTTCGGGATGGTTGCGCACGAGCCAGAGAATGGCGTTCGGGCGATCCTGACGCTTGGAAACCGGTGTGTAACGCGGACCGCGGCGCTTGGAGTCGGGAACTCGCACCTTCGGCTCGGAAATCTTCAGCTTGTAGTTCACGTCGGCTTCCGCGCGGGCGATTTCGTCGCGGGAGAGCTGGCCGGTGGAGATCGGGTCGAGACCCTTGATGCCCTGCGCTGCTTCGCCGTCTGCAATGGCCTTGACCTCAAGCGGGTGAAGCTTGCAGAACTGCGCGATCTGATCAAATGACAGCGCGGTATTGTCGACGAGCCATACGGCGGTGGCCTTCGGCATGAGCAAGGTCTGAGCCATGGATATAATCCTTCTTCGCGTCCGCGCCGGGTGTCGCGGGCCGTGGGTCTTAACCACAATTTCCGGGAAATCATCGGTCTTATACCCGGATTGTATCGTAATTGCAATTCTTGAAGCTCCGAATGACCTTTGTCTAATTGCTGGTGGCTTGCGAACTGCTATGAATAAATCATATGGGCCGGGGAGGAGTGGTCCGCGGCCGTCAGGAAACTGGCGCGTCAACATGAGGAGGAGTTCATGTCAGCCAAGATTTATCCGGTGCTCAAATCGGCGAAAACCCGTGCCTTGATCGATAAGGACAAGTACCTGAAATGGTACGAGGAAAGCATCGAAGACCCCGAGAAATTCTGGGACAAGCACGGCAAGCGTATTGACTGGTTCAAGCCTTACACCAAGGTCAAGAACACCAATTTCAAGGGCAAGGTTTCCATCAAGTGGTTTGAAGACGGCCTGACCAACGTCTCCTACAACTGTATCGACCGTCACCTGAAGACCCATGGCGAACGCACCGCGATCATCTGGGAAGGCGACAACCCCTATATCGACAAGAAGATCACCTATAACCAACTCTACGACGCCGTCTGCCGTCTCGCCAACGTGCTGAAGGAGCAGGGTGTCAAGAAGGGCGATCGCGTCACCATCTACATGCCGATGATCCCCGAGGCGGCCTATGCCATGCTCGCCTGCGCCCGTATCGGCGCGATCCATTCCGTGGTCTTCGGCGGCTTCAGCCCCGAGGCTCTGGCGGGCCGTATCGTCGACTGCGAATCCACCTTCGTCATCACCTGTGACGAAGGCGTGCGCGGCGGCAAGCCTGTTCCGCTCAAGGAAAACACCGATATCGCCATCGATATCGCCGCCAAGCAGTATGTCATCGTCAACAAGGTTCTGGTCGTTCGCCGCACGGGTGGCAAGATCGGCTGGGCGCCGGGCCGCGACATCTGGTATCATCAGGAAGTCGCCAAGGCGAAGCCGGACTGCCCGCCGGTCAAGATGAAGGCGGAAGATCCGCTGTTCATTCTCTACACCTCAGGTTCGACCGGCAAGCCGAAGGGCGTGCTGCACACGACGGGCGGTTATCTCGTCTACGCCTCGATGACCCATGAGTACGTGTTTGACTACAAGGACGGCGAGACCTACTGGTGCACGGCCGATGTGGGCTGGGTAACGGGTCACTCCTATATCGTCTACGGACCGCTGGCGAATTGCGCCACGACGCTGATGTTCGAGGGCGTGCCCAACTTCCCGGATCAGGGTCGTTTCTGGGAAGTGATCGACAAGCACAAGGTTAACGTCTTCTACACGGCGCCAACTGCCATCCGTTCGCTGATGGGCGCCGGCGACGAGTTCGTGAAGCGTTCTTCCCGATCCTCTCTTCGCCTTCTCGGATCGGTGGGCGAGCCGATCAATCCCGAGGCATGGGAATGGTATTATAACGTTGTCGGCGACCAGAAGTCCCCGATCGTCGATACTTGGTGGCAGACGGAAACCGGCGGCATCCTCATCTCGCCGCTGCCGGGCGCCACGGATCTGAAGCCGGGCTCGGCCACCCTGCCCTTCTTCGGCGTCAAGCCGGAGCTGGTAGACAATGAAGGGAAAGTGCTGGAAGGCGCCACCGACGGCAATCTCTGCATCACCGACAGCTGGCCCGGTCAGGCACGCAGCATCTACGGCGACCACAACCGTTTCGCCCAGACGTATTTCTCAACCTACAAGGGCAAGTATTTCACCGGTGATGGCTGCCGGCGTGACGAGGACGGCTATTACTGGATCACTGGCCGCGTCGATGACGTCCTGAATGTCTCGGGTCACCGTCTCGGCACGGCGGAAGTCGAATCGGCACTGGTTTCGCATCATCTGGTGTCGGAAGCTGCCGTCGTCGGTTATCCGCATCCGATCAAGGGACAGGGCATCTATTGCTATGTGACGCTGATGGCCGATCACGATGGCGACGAGGCGCTGCGACAGGCGCTGATCAAGCATGTCCGCTCGGAGATCGGACCGATTGCCACGCCGGACAAGATCCAGTTCGCGCCGGGCCTGCCCAAGACCCGTTCGGGCAAGATCATGCGCCGCATCCTGCGCAAGATCGCGGAGGACGATTTCGGCGCACTCGGCGATACCTCGACGCTTGCCGATCCGGCCGTGGTCGACGATCTGATCGAGAACCGCCAGAACCGCAGCGCCTGAGTTTCCAAGGCTGCCAAAAAAAGACAAAGGTCCCTTTCGAGGGGCCTTTTTCATGTCGCTTGGAGCACCTCCGACGAAACCGGAATCGCCTTCAATGCTCCATCTGTCTAATTTGACGCAAAGTCGCTCGACACTTTTGCTGGAATTGCTCAACAGCCGATGGCGCTGCGGATCTCCTCGACCTGCTCCAGCGAATGGCAGATGTTTTCGCAAGGGATTCCATCCTTGTCGGCATCGGCGCGGCGATAGCCGTTGCACCAGAGTTCGACCGCTTCCTGGCAGCTTGAGACCTGCTTGCAGGTCTGGGCGGCCACGAGCATGATCGTGCCCCCGGAGTTCCTTGCCGAAGCTGTATCGGCAGCCGGGGCTGCCAGCAAAAAACCTATCAGCGGTAATGCGATCGGAAACAGGTGCTTGAGCGACATCTTCATCTTCGGTCCCTTGCTGAGGAATAGAAGAGGATGGGGCGGGACCTGTCCAGCAATCGCTGACAGCTCAGGCGTGCAGGTTCCTGTTTCTCAAGGGCAGGAGGCGGTTTTCTTCCGTCCGCCCTGATAGGGATCCACAAGGCCCGCATCCAGCAGGATGGAGGATGCGTCGCGGCCATCTTCCAGCTCAAGGCTCGCAACGACGCGGCCGAAATACTTGTCGCCGGAAATATTGGAGAGCGAAAGCGTGGAGGAGGAGGCGACGAGTTCCTCCAGAGCCGAATGCGCGCGTTCCGCCGCGTCGTGTATCTCAGGGCAGCGAGACTTGAGCTCGGGCGCATCGATGCCGCGCAGCCGCACATAGGTCGTCACATGCTGGTTCGGCCACGGCGTCGCATCCACGAGAACGGTGTCTCCGTCGATTACCCGGATTGCCGAGGCTTCCACCGGGCCGCTGATGCGCTGGCCAGCCAAAACTTCTTCCGCCAGACCGGGCGCGATCAGGCTGGCAAGGAGGAGACATGAAAAACAGAATCGGCGGCTTTGCATGAAAGGAATATATTCCAATGCAAACCGTCGAACAATAGGTATTTATTCTGCGGCCGATACAATCAGAAATCGATGGCGCGGCCGTTGATCTCCCAGTCGCCGAAACGGGCGGGGTCGGCACCGCCCCGGCCGCCGATTTCAGTCGGCGGCGCGGCCTGTTGCTCATTGCGCCGGCGTTCCTCGGCTTCTGCAAGGGCGCGCTTTGCCGCTTCGCTCAGAACCTTCACGGGTGCTTCGCTTTCGGTATTGACGGGATTGTTGTCATTGTCGGCGTTACTGCTCATGTCCGTTTCGTCCAGCGATCATTGAAACTTGGCCAAGTCCCTTTACATCTAGTTCAGTCTTGCGCACCAACCAAGGCTTGAAGCCCCATTTGCGCCCAACGACGGAGGGAAACGATGAATTTCATGCGAACCGCCATGCTCCTGGCCTTCATGACGGCCTTGTTCATGGGTGTTGGCTACCTGATCGGCGGCCAGAGCGGCATGCTGATCGCGTTCGTCGTCGCTGCGGCCATGAACTTCTTTTCCTACTGGAACTCCGACCGCATGGTGCTTTCCAACTACCACGCCCAGGAAGTGGACGAGCGCAACGCACCGGAATTCTATGCGACGATCCGGCAACTGGCGCATAATGCCAATCTGCCGATGCCGAAAGTCTATATCTTCGATAGCGAGCAGCCGAACGCCTTTGCGACCGGGCGCAATCCCGAGAACGCGGCTGTTGCCGCCTCGACCGGACTTCTGCGTCGGCTTACCCCCCAGGAAGTCGCCGGCGTGATGGCGCATGAACTGGCGCATGTCGAAAACCGCGATACGTTGACGATGACGATCACGGCGACGCTTGCCGGTGCGATCTCCATGCTGTCCAATTTCGCCTTCCTGTTTGGCGGCAACCGGGACGACCGCAACAATCCCTTCGGCTTCATTGGGGTCCTCGTCGCCATGATCGTTGCGCCGCTCGCGGCGATGCTGGTGCAGATGGCGATCAGCCGTACACGCGAGTATTCGGCGGACCGACGCGGCGCGGAAATCTGCGGCAGCCCTCGTGCGCTTGCTTCTGCCCTGCAGAAGATTGCCGGCGATGCCGCCCACATCGAAAATGCCGATGCCGAGCGTAATCCGGCAACGGCGCATATGTTCATCATCAATCCGCTTTCCGGCCAGCGCATGGACAACCTGTTTTCCACCCATCCGGACACTGAAAACCGCATCGCGGCGCTCATGCAGATGGAAGAGAGCGGCTTTGGGGGATCGACGCGGCAGGCGCCCGCTGATAATGCCACCCGTAAATCACGCTCCGTTCCGAATACGGGCTGGGGGCGTGGCGGCTCCGAACGCCCCTCCGAACGCCCCCCAGAACGCCCCAAGGGACCATGGTCTTGAACGAACAGAAACGCGGCAAATCAGGCAAATTCTTCCACAAGGCGAAACCGCGCGGCGGATCGGCTGACGGCAAGGAAAAGGTGCCGGCCGCTCCGCCCAAAGCCGGGCTCGATGCCCGCATAGCCGCCGCCAAGATCCTGTCGGCCGTCGTCGATCGAAAGACCTCACTTGACGGCATGCTGGACGCCGAACATGGCAATCCCGCCTTCCTGGCGCTGGGTGACGCCGACCGTGGTCTCGTCCGGGCGATCCTGCAGACGGCCCTGCGCTATCTGCCGCGGATCGAGGCGATCCTCGGTCAGCTGCTCGATTCGCCACTGCCGGAAGGCGCGCGTTCGCTGCATCACCTTCTGGTCGTCGGCGCCGTGCAGATGCTCTATCTCGACGTTCCCGACCATTCGGCCGTCGATCTCGCCGTCGAACAGGCCAATCGCGACCCGCGCAATCGCCGCTTCGCCAAGCTCACCAATGCCATCCTGCGCCGCCTCGGCCGGGAAAAGGCAGAGCTTCTGGAAAGCGTCGCCGATGTCGTCTGCATGCCCGGCTGGTTTTTCGACCGGCTGGTTGAGGCCTATGGTCGCGAGGCAGCGGATGCGATCGCCAGAGCGCAATTGCAGCCGGCGGCAATCGATATCACGGTGAAGGAAGATGCAGCCGGCTGGGCCGCGAAACTCGGAGGACAGGTGCTGCCGACCGGTAGCGTCCGGCTCGATCCCTTCCGCGGGGCGATCACGACGCTCGAGGGTTTCGAGGATGGCGCTTGGTGGGTGCAGGATGCGGCAGCGGCCGTGCCCGCTCGCCTGATGGGGGATGTCCGCGGCAAGCGTGTCGTTGATCTCTGCGCTGCACCCGGCGGCAAGACCGCGCAGCTCGTCGCAGCAGGAGCGGACGTGACGGCGGTCGAACAGTCGGAATCCCGACTGAAGCGGCTGAAGGGCAATCTCGAGCGGCTCGGCTTTTCGGCGGATTGCGTCCGGTCCAATCTTCTCGATTTTTCGGGCGAACAGCCTTTTGACGTCGTCCTCCTCGATGCGCCGTGTTCCTCGACGGGAACCACAAGACGTCATCCGGATGTGCTCTGGACCAAGGGCCAGGAGGACATCGTCAAGCTGGCAGGCGTTCAGGAGAAGCTCCTGCGGCACGCGCTGACCTTGGTCGGGCCGGGCGGCCGGGTGGTTTTCTCCAATTGTTCGCTGGATCCGCTCGAGGGCGAAGAGCTGATCGAGCGCGTTCTCGCTGATAATCCCGCCTTCAGCCGGGTCCCGATCGGTCCTTCGGGCTGGCCGGGCATGGAAGCCGCCATCTCCCCGAAGGGGGATTTCCGCGCCACCCCTGCCGTTCTGGCGGATCTCGGTGGCATGGATGGTTTCTATGCTTGCGTTCTTGCTAAAATTTAACGGAAACTTCACTAAAATTGTTGGAACTTGAAGAGGCTCGGCATCGCCTGCCCGTTGGCGGCGGCAGATGGCGTTATGTGGACGAGTCGTCTCCGGAAACCGGGATCACCGGACGGAGCGGAGCGATGGCTACCTGCGTGGGGGGACAAGGTATATGACCGGTCTCGTTCGCAGGGTCTTGCGCGCCCGATCTCTTCGGGGCGGCATGGAAAGACAATGCAGATTACAGAACGCCAGAGGCTGATCTCTCTCTATCTCGGCGAAGCCTGGCGACGGGCGACGCGCGGGCTGGCGATCGGCCGCTCCATGCGCCTCAAATGGTCGCCGGCCAATGCCGCCAAGCTGATCGTCGCTCCGACCGATCTGCGGGTCGTCGATCCTTTCGTGGCGGAGGAAATCCTTCAGGGACGTTTTCCGCTCGCCGGCCGCGTTCTCGATGCGGGCGACCGTTCGCCCTTCGACTTCGAACCTCCATCGCCGGCTTTCGCGACGAGACTCCACAGCTTCGCATGGCTTCGTCATATCCGCTCCGACAAGAGCGCTCGTGCCTGCGCCAATGCGCGTGCCATCACCGATTCCTGGATCGGTCAGTACGGAGCGCGGACCGGAGGTGCGGCTTGGGATCATGACGTGGTCGCCCAGCGTATTATTGCCTGGCTTTCCCATTCACCCATCGTATTGCAGGATACAGATGGCGGCTTCTACCGGCGCTTTCTTGCGAGCCTGGTGTTTCAAGTGCGTTTCCTGCGTCGCGAGGCGGATTTCCTGCCGATCGGCCTGAAGCGGCTGCGTGTCCGGATTGCACTTGCCATGGCCTCCATCGCCATGGAGTCCCGTTCCTCGACGATCCGTCGCGCTGCGCGCGATCTCAACCGGGAGATCGACCGGCAGATTCTTCCCGATGGCGGCCATGTTTCGCGCAATCCGCAGGCAGCGGTCGAGCTTCTGTTCGACCTCCTGCCGCTTCGCCAGACCTATATCAATCTCGGCCATGAGGTTCCGGCGCGGCTCATCCCGGCCATCGATCGCATGTATCCCGCGATCCGCTTTTTCCGCCATCAGGGCGGCGATCTGGCGCTGTTCAACGGTGCGAGTTCAACGCTTGCCAATGAACTGATGTGCGTCCTGCGCTACGATGAAAGTGCCGGCCAACCATTCAAGGCCCTGCCCCACTCGCATTTTCACCGGCTTGCGGCCGGTGCGACCGTAATCATTATGGACACCGGCCATCCGCTCTGCCCGGAGCTTTCGAAGACGGCCCATGCCGGCTGCCTTTCCTTCGAGCTGTCGTCGGGGCGTAACCGATTCATCGTCAACAGCGGTTCTCCCCGCTTCGCCAATGACCAACTCCGGCAGCTTGCCCGCACAACGGCGGCGCATTCGACTGTTGCCGTTGGCACCAGTTCGTCGGCGCGCATCTCGTCTTCCGCCTTCCTTGGTCCGCTGATGAGCGGCGGTGTTTCCGATGTCGCGGAGCAGCGGCAGACCGGACCCGATGGCAGCGACCGGCTCTGCGTCAGCCATGACGGCTATCTCACCCGCTTCGGCCTGTTGCATGAACGCGAAATCCGGCTCAACGAAGCCGGCAACAAGATCGCGGGACGCGACCGTTTCATGCTGCCGGACAGGACGCCGTCCGCGAATGCTCCTTCGGAAACCGCGGTGGCGCGCTTTCACATCCATCCGGCGATCACGATAGAGCGGATCGACCAGCGCAAGGTGCGTCTCGTCGCGCCTGATGGTGAGAGCTGGGTGTTTTCGTCGCCTGCCAATGATCTGGTGATCGGCGAGGACGTGTTCTTCGCCGATGTTTCGGGCGTGCGTCCCTCGCAACAGCTCGAACTGAGCTTTGCCGGTCCGGAAATCCGCTGGTTTCTTGCCCATCATGCATAGTTTCTAAGGGAAAAGGTTTCCTCCTGTGGCCGGCTGTGGTAGGCGGCGGCATCGCGTCTGCGATCTCCATCGAAGGCGCAATTCAGATCGGAGAAAACCATGGCCGTCGTTTCCAAGAAAATTCCCGTGCCGGACCGCATCCGGATCCGCACAGCGCTCCTGTCGGTGTCCGACAAGACCGGCATCGTCGAACTTGCGCAGGCGCTGAACGCGCTTGGCGTCAAGCTTCTGTCAACCGGCGGCACGCACAAGGCGATTGCGGCGGCGGGCCTGCCGGTCATCGACGTGTCTGAGGTCACGGGCTTTCCGGAAATCATGGATGGCCGGGTAAAGACCCTGCATCCGCGCGTGCATGGCGGTCTTCTTTCAATCCGTGATGACGAGGAACACCAGGCTGCGATGCGCGAACATGGTATCGAGGGCATCGACCTTTCGGTCATCAACCTCTATCCGTTCGAAGCCGTTCGCGCGGCCGGCGGCGATTATCCGACCACGGTCGAGAACATCGACATCGGCGGTCCCGCGATGATCCGTGCCTCGGCCAAGAACCATGCCTATGTAACGGTCCTGACTGACCCGTCCGACTATGCGGTGCTGCTCGACGCTCTTCACGCTGATGACGGTCACATTTCCTATGCGGCTCGTCAGAAGTTTGCCGCCAAGGCATTCGCCCGCACGGCGGCCTATGACGCGATCATCTCCAATTGGATGGCGGAAGCGCTCGGCATCGACATGCCGGATTACCGCGCCATCGGTGGCGTCCTGAAGGAAAAGATGCGCTACGGCGAAAATCCGCACCAGAGCGCCGGTTTCTACGTCACCGGCGACCAGCGCCCGGGCGTGGCGACGGCAACACTGCTGCAGGGCAAGCAGCTTTCCTACAACAACATCAACGACACCGATGCGGCCTTCGAACTGGTGGCCGAATTCCGCCCGGAAAACGGTCCGGCCTGCGCGATCATCAAGCACGCCAACCCCTGCGGCGTCGCGACCGGTCCGAGTCTCGTCGAGGCCTACAAGCGGGCGCTCGCCTGCGATTCCGTCTCGGCCTTCGGCGGCATTATCGCGCTTAATCAGTTGCTCGACGCGGAGACGGCAACCGAGATCGTCAAGCTCTTCACCGAAGTCATCATCGCTCCCGAAGTGACGGATGAAGCCAGGGCGATCATTGCGGCCAAGCCCAATCTGCGCCTTTTGACCACCGGCGCCCTGCCCGATCCGCGCGCAGCCGGCATCGTTGCCAAGACGGTTTCGGGCGGCCTGCTCGTCCAGTCGCGCGACAACGTCCTGGTTGAGGATCTGGATCTCAAGGTCGTGACGAAGCGTGCGCCGACGGCGACCGAACTCGAAGACATGCGCTTTGCCTTCAAGATCGCCAAGCATGTGAAGTCGAATGCGGTGATCTACGCCAAGAACGGCCAGACGGCCGGTATCGGCGCTGGCCAGATGAGCCGCGTGGATTCGGCCCGTATCGCAGCGCTGAAGGCAGAGGATGCCGCCAAGGCGCTCGGTTTCGCCGAACCACTGACCAAGGGTTCCGCCGTCGCTTCGGAAGCCTTCTATCCCTTCGCCGACGGTCTCCTGGCGGCAATCGCTGCGGGTGCTACCGCAGTCATCCAGCCGGGTGGTTCGATGCGCGATGCGGAAGTGATCGCCGCTGCCGACGAGCACAACGTTGCCATGGTCTTCACCGGCATCCGCCATTTCCGGCACTGATTTTTTTGGGGTGTCAGAATGCTTCAAAGGCCCGGTCGAGAGACCGGGCCTTTTTCATGCCTCCGCCGAAACAGCCGGACGGGCAGCCGGGTAAGGCGTGCGCAGGAGGATGATGAGACCGACGAGAAGGAAGACGATCAGACTCGCCATGCCGACGCGTGCCGATCCGGTCCAGTAGGTGAGCAGCGAAAAGCTCAGCGTCGCCATGAAACTCGTGGCACGGCCCGACAGGGCATAGATGCCGAAATAGCGTCCGGCTTCCGAGGGGCTGACGCTTCGTGCGAGATAGGAGCGCGAGGAAGCCTGCACTGGACCGAAGGCGATGCCGATCAGGGTGCCGTAGAGAATATAGGCCTTCTCCGCCGGAGACGAAAACAGGCCTTCGCCGACGCTGGCTGGCCATTGAACGAGACCGAACAGGGTGAAATCCCTGCCGGTGGAAATGATCCCGACGGTTGCTGTCAGCAGGAAGAAAAGGCTCAGCACCACGACGAATTTCGAGCCGAGCAGGCGGTCGATGGAACTTGCCGCCATGCAGCCGAAAATCGCCACGACGTTGAGGATGATGCCGTAGATGCCGATTTCCATGGTCGACCAGCCGAACATGGCGGCTGCGAAGATGCCGCCAAGGGTCAGAAGCCCGTTGACGCCGTCCTGATAAATCATGCGGCCAATCAGGAAACGGAAGATGCCGGGCTTCCCGCGCAGTTCCAGAAGTGTCCTGCCGAGTTCGTTGAAGCCTGCGCGTACGGCTGCCGGAAGCGGTTTGCCGCGACCGGCATCGGGCGTGAAGAGGAACATCGGCAGGATGAAGAGCAGATACCAGAGCGCCGATATCGGGCCGGTGACGCGGGCATCTTCGCCGGTCACGGGATCCAGACCGAAGAGCGGCGTGCCACCGAGCAGTGTTGTGCCCTTCTCCGGGCTTGCGGCGACGAACAGCACGATGCCGATCAGCACGATCATTCCGCCGAGATAGCCGAGGCCCCAGGCGATGTTGGAGACACGCCCGACATCGCGCGTGTTGACCAGCCGCGGCATCATCGAATCGTTGAAGACGATGGAAAACTCCGCCGAAATCGTCGCCAGAATCATCAGCAACACCGGATAGACAACCGGTGAACCCGGTGCGGCGGTCCATAGCAGGCAGAGGCTTACGATCTTGATGACGGCGAAGAAGGCGATCCACGGCTTTCGTGAGCCGGATTCATCGGCTATTGCGCCGAGAACCGGGGAAAGCACCGCGATGATCACCGAGGAGATCGTCGCCATGTTGCTCCACATCGCCTGCGCACTGACCGGGTCGCTGGTCAGCCGCGAGACGAAGTAGGGGCCGAAGATGAAGGTCGTGATGACAGTGAAGAACGGCTGGGCGGCCCAGTCGAAGAACATCCAGCTCACGACCCCGCGGCTGAAGACGGGTTGCTTCGCCGTTTCCACTGTCGCCGTCAATTTCCGTCCCCCTTAACCCGCTCCACGCTTATCGTGACCGGCCATGGGCAAGGTCGCTTACGAGACCGGCCGCGACCGCGATCTTCGACAGGCTTGCCTCCGCGCCCTCGCTCAGTGCCAGCAGTTCGGCCCCGAGACGATTGATGCGCTGGAGGTCGGCGGCATGCCAGGCCTGCACCGGCTGCTTCTCGCCCGCATGGCTGGTCAGCGCCGAGATCACGATTTCGCGGCGCGCTGCACCGATCTGGTCGAGGCTGCGGAACAGCGCGAGGCTGTCATAGTGGTCGTTGGTGGCGACGCGGGCGCCGAGCGCCAGAATGCGGTCGATGCGGAAGATTTCCGATACCGCGAAATAGCCCTCGATGGCGCGGGCAAGCGGGGCTCCCGTCCGTTCCGCGATCTGCATGACCTCCGGCACCAGCAGCAGCGCCTGCAGCTTCACGACATCGGCGGCCACGTCCGCCGGCACGCCCGCAGCCGTCAGTTCCGCCGTTTCGGCTTCGAACTGCTGCCTGAGATGAGCGGGAAGGGTCGAGGAGAGCGCTTTTTCGCTGGCCTTCACGGCGGTCTTCAGGCGCGGCAGCGCCTCGCCGAGCGGGATAGTGGACAGTCCCGTCTCGACGATCAGGCGGGTCATTCCTTCATAGACACGTCCTACAGTCGCATAGAGACGGTTCTGGATTTCACCGGGAATGGTGGCGTCGAGTGCGTCGATGCGGTCCCAGAGTGCCGGCAGGTCGAGGCCGTCCCGAGTCAGCAATGCCGCCTTCACCACTTCCGCCGGCAGGGTGCCGGTCGCGTCGCCGACAGCAACCACGAAGCCGGGTCCGCCACGGTTGATGACGTGGTTGGCAAGCACGGTTGCGATGATTTCGCGGTGCAGGCGGTGGCCGGCAATGTCCTTTGCATAGGTCTTGCGCATGCGGGCGGGGAAATAATTGGTCAGAGCGGCTGCGCAATAGGGATCGTCCGGCAGGCCGGATTCAACGATCTGGTCGAACAGAACGATCTTGGCGTAGGAGAGCAGCACGCCGATTTCCGGTCTGGTGAGGCTCTTCCCTCCGGCATAACGCTCGGCAAGCGCGGTGTTATCCGGCAGCGTCTCGACCTTGCGGTTCAACCTGCCAGCCGCCTCGAGATAATTCATCAGCCGGCTCAGTTCTTCCCTGTTTCCAGACCCCTTGCGTTCGCTGAGCGAGATCGCGAGGCTCTGCAGGTAGTTGTTGCGCAGCACGAGTTCACCGACTTCCTCGGTCATTTCCGAGAGCAGACGATTGCGCTTGTCGCGGGTCAGACGGCCATCGGCCATAGGAGGGGCGAGCGCGATCTTGATGTTGACTTCGACGTCAGACGAATTCACGCCGGCGGAATTGTCGATCGCGTCGGAATTGATGCGGCCGCCGTTCAGCGCATAAGCGATACGGCCGCGCTGGGTGACGCCGAGATTGGCGCCCTCGCCGATCACCCTGGCCCGCACCTCGGTGCCGGTCACGCGGATTGCGTCGTTGGCGCGGTCGCCGACCTCCGTATCCGTTTCGCTCGCCGCCTTCACATAGGTGCCGATGCCGCCGAACCAGAGCAGGTCGACCGGTGCCTTCAGGATAGCGCTCATGATGTCGAAGGGCGTGGCGACCGTCCTGCCGAGCCCGATGGCTGCTGCGGCTTCCGGTGTGAGCGTCACGGATTTTTCCGCACGCGAAATGATCATCGCACCCTTCGACAAGGTCCTGCGGTCGTAATCCTGCCAGCTCGAACGCGGCAGCTCGAACATCCGCTTGCGCTCGGCAAAGGAGATCGCGGTATCCGGGTCGGGATCGATGAAGATGTCACGATGGTCGAAGGCGGCGATTAGGCGGATCTTTTCCGAAAGCAGCATGCCGTTGCCGAAGACGTCGCCGGACATGTCGCCGACACCGACCACGCTGAACGGCGTCGTCTGGATGTCGGTGTTCATCTCGCGGAAATGGCGCTTGACCGCTTCCCAGGCGCCGCGCGCGGTAATCCCCATCTTCTTGTGGTCGTAGCCGGCGGAACCGCCGGAGGCGAAGGCGTCGTCCAGCCAGAAGCCGGCTGCCTGGGCAAGGCCGTTGGCGGTGTCGGAGAAGGTTGCGGTGCCCTTGTCGGCAGCCACCACGAAGTAAGGATCGTCCTCATCGAGCCGCACGGTGTCGGCCGGGGCCACGACTTTGCCGTCGACGATGTTGTCGGTGATCGACAGCAGCGTGCGGATATAGGTCTTGTAGGCCTCGGTGCCGGCGGCAAGCCAGGCATCGCGGCTTCCGCCCACCGGCAGCTGTTTCGGATAGAAGCCGCCCTTGGCGCCGACCGGCACGATGACCGCGTTCTTGACCTGCTGCGCCTTGACGAGGCCCAGCACTTCCGTGCGGTAGTCCTGGGCGCGGTCCGACCAGCGCAGGCCGCCGCGGGCGACCTTGCCGAAACGAAGGTGGACACCCTCGACTTCCACGCCGAAGACGAAGATTTCGCGGAAGGGTCTCGGGTCCGGCAGACCGTCGAGAAGCTGCGGGTCGAACTTGAAGGCAAGCATCGTGGCTGCCGTGTCGTTCTTCTGGAAATAGTTGGTGCGCAGCGTCGAATCGACCGCGTTGATGTAGCGCCGCAGGATGCGGTCTTCATCGAGGCTCGGTACGGCGAGAAGCGCCGTCTCGATTTCTCCGTGGATGTCGGAGAGTTTGCGGGTACGCGCCTTCTCGGCGAGCTTGGGATCGAAGCTCACATGGAAGAGTTCGAAGATCAGCTTTGCGATCGCGGGGTGCCGGTTCAGCGTTTCGGCGATATGGCCCTGTGAATAGACGAAGCCGGCCTGCCTGAGATAGGCGGCATAGGCGCGAAGCACCGTGACTTCCCGTGCCGTCAGGCCGGAGGCCAGCACCAGGCGGTTGAAGATATCGTTGTCCACCTTGCCGGTGAAGGCGGCGAAGAAGGCTTCCTCGGTGATCGGTCCCTTTTCGGCGATGCCAAAGCTCTCCCCGTCAGGAACCGTCAGTTCCATGTCGTGCAGCACGACGAGAATCTCGTTTCCCCCTTCCGGTGAGACATGGATGTCGAAGGTGCGCTCGCTGATGACGCGGAAACCGAGATTTTCAAGGAGCGGGACGCGCCGCGACAGCGGCAGGTGAACGCCCGCATGGAAGATCTTGAGGTAAAGCTGCCTGCCGGCTTCCGTCGTGGTTTCATGGAAGGCGATCGAGACGGGCTCGCCGGCGAGGCAGGCCTGGATATGGGCGAGGTCGCGGACCGCCTCTTCCGGCGAAAAAGCCTCCTGATAGGCCTGGCTGACGGCAAGCGCAGGCGCCTTCGGCCCGGCCAGCGCTTCGAAGCGGTCGCTCCAGCGGGCGGTGATTTCGCGGACGGCTTCCTCCAGCGTCGCCTGCGCAATGCGCGGCGTCTTGCCTTCGGAGCGGCCGATAATGATATGCACACGCGCCACACCGCCTTCCGGGAAAGCCGGGTAATAGGCGGAGACGCGGCCCTGATAGACCTTGGTCAGATAGGCCCCGATCTTCTCGCGCACGACGGAATTATAGTCTTCGCGCGGAACGTAGACGATCAGCGAAACGAAGCGGTCGAACTGATCGATGCGCGGAAGGACCCGCACGCGTGGCCGTTCCGAGAGATCGTTGATCTGCTCGCAGAACTTGGCCAGCAGATCCGGCTCGATTTGGAAGAGGTCGTCGCGCGGATAGGCTTCCAGCGTGTTTTGCAGAATGCGTCCCGAATGGCTCTGCGGGTCGAAGCCGAAATGGTCGGTCACCTTGCGGGCCTTGGCCCTGAGCAGCGGGATCTGGCTGACCGAGCCGGTATAAGCGGTCGAGGTGAAGAGACCGACGATACGTAGTTCGCCCACCACCTTGCCGTCTTGGTCGAAGCGCTTGACGCCGACATAGTCCATGTAGGCGCGGCGATGCACGATGGATTTCACATTCGCTTTGGTGACGATGAGGAAATCCGGTCCCTGCAGGAATTCGAGGATCTCGGGCGTGGTGGTGACGGCGTTCCTGCCCTGGCGAAGGACCAGAACGTCGGGATCGGAAAGAATGCCGAGCCCGGTGCCCTTGTCGCGCTCGAGGATCGCGGCCTCTCCTTCGCCGGAATAGACGTATTCGCGCATGCCGAGGAAGGTGAAATTGTCATCGCGCAGCCAGTCGAGGAAGGCGAGCGCCTCATCGCGGTCGCCCTTCCGGCGGCCGGGGGAGAGTTCGCCGAGTTCCCGCATGGTCGTGTCGAGAAGCGAGAGCATCTGCTTCCAGTCGGCCGAGGCCATGTGGACCTGAGCGAGAACGATTTCCAGACGCGACTTGAGGGCGGCTGATTGCGCATCGGTCAGCGGCGCGAGGTGAAGCTGGATATAGCTCGTGCGGATCGCGCCCTGCGCTTCCTCGTCGGCGCCGGCGAGCGAGACCGGGCCGCCCGGCACGATCGACAGGATCGGGTGAACGGCCATGAAGATATCGCGGTAGAGGCTGGTGACCTCGCCCATCACCGAATCATAGAGGAAGGGCTTGTTGCGCTCGATGATCGAGAGCACGCTGACCGGCGTGCCGGCAGGTGTGACATCGGCAATCGGCGCTATGACGACGCGCGGCGCCTTGCCGTCCCAGGCGGCAATGTCGCTTGCTGCGCGAAGCGAGGAGAATGCGAGCATTTCGGGAGTGTAATTGTCGAGATCGTCACCGCTGGCGCGGCCGAAAAGGATAGCCGGATCGATGAACGGCTCCTGGATCGCCTCCGCGATCTTGCAGGCGGCCTCCAGCTGGGGTTCCCGCTTAAGCTTCCTGTTCGCGACCATTGCTCTCTCCCTTTCAATGTCACTTTTATGTCGTGCAGCTGATTCATAAAGCAGTTTGCAGGATGATGTATCCGCATTTGACCGCGATACGGAAATTTCCGCTGTTTGAATATGCGATAAATATGAAGCAAAGAATGCGAAGCGTTGACAGATCCGACATAAAGGGATGATCAACGACGCGAACAAAGGTGAGTATCCGGTCATGACAGAAAAGTCGCAGGGCGCGGTCATCGTCATTTCGAGCCATGTCGTGCGGGGGTCGGTCGGCAACCGGGCCGCCGTCTTCGCGCTCGAAAGCCTCGGCTTCCCCGTCTGGGCGCTGCCGACCGTGGTGCTGCCGTGGCATCCGGGTCATGGCCCCTCGACGCGGCTGACCTTTCCGGAGGCGGATTTCGACAAGGTGATCGACGATCTCATCCGGGCGCCCTGGCTTTCCGAAGTGTCCGCGGTGCTGACCGGCTATTTCGGCAATGGCGCGCAGCCGCGTTCCGTGGCGCGACTCATCAATGCACTGAAAGAGCGTAATCCCGATCTCATCTATGTCTGCGATCCCGTGATGGGCGATCTCGGCGGGCTCTATGTTCCCGAAGCGACCGCCATCGGCATTCGTGACCATCTCATCCCGCTTGCGACGATCGCCACGCCGAACCGCTACGAGCTTGCTTGGCTGGTCGGTAGCGCGCTTGAGACCAACAAGGACATCATGGATGCAGCGCTTTCACTCGGTCCGCCGCAGATGCTGGTGACGTCCGCGGTGCCGATGATGGCGGGGGGCACGGGAAATCTCTATCTCAGTGGCCGCAATGCGCTTCTTGCCGAGCACAGGCTGATCGACAATCCGCCGAACGGCCTCGGCGATCTGCTATCGGCGCTGTTCCTCGCGCGGTTGCTCGAGGGGTTGTCCGAAGAACGGGCGCTGCAGCTCGCCACGGCCGGTGTCTATGAAATGCTGGCGCGCACGGCGAAGAAGGGCGGAGACGAACTGACGCTGGAAAGCGACGCTTCCAGTTTGTCGTCGCCGATGGCGCTGGTGCAGATGCGGCGGCTGGTCCATCCGGCCCAGCGTCCGAAGCAAAGTTGAAAATGCAAGGCTGCCAGAACGCCGAAGCTTGCGCGAAACTGTTGCCTTGAGCGTCAGCACACGCTAATTCAAAAACATGAAGCGTTTTCCCTCCTCCCTCATCGCCGGTTATCGCAACTTCATGAGCGGTCGTTACACCGCCGAGAGCGAGCGATATCGACACCTCGCCGACCAGGGACAGAAGCCGCAGACCCTGATGATCGCCTGTTGCGATTCGCGGGCGGCGCCCGAGACGATCTTTGACGCCGGTCCGGGCGAACTGTTCGTGATGCGCAACGTTGCCAACATGGTCCCGCCGTATGAACCCGATGGCAACTACCATGCGACGTCGGCAGCACTCGAATTCGCCGTGCAGGCGCTGCGGGTGAAGGACATCATCGTCATGGGGCATGGCCGTTGCGGCGGTATTCGCGCAGCGCTCGATCCCAATGCCGAGCCGCTTTCCCCCGGCGATTTCATCGGAAAATGGATGGGGCTGGTCAGTTCCGCCGCCGAGCAGATCCAGGGCAATTCCGTGATGACGGACAGCGAGCGCCAGACGGCTCTCGAACGCATCTCGATCCGCAATTCGATCGCCAATCTCAGAACCTTCCCCTGCGTTCGCATTCTCGAAGAACGCGGCAAGCTGCAGCTTCATGGCGCGTGGTTTGACATCGCCAATGGCGAGCTCTGGATCATGGACCCGGATTCACAGGATTTTTCCCGTCTCGACATCTGAGAGCGGCTGGCGCATCGACCTGAAAACCGGAATCGTTTTCCGGAAAGCATGACGCGAAGATTCAATAAGTCGGAGTTGTCCTCAACGCGTCAATTCGGATGCACAGTGCTCCAAGGGTATCAATAAACCTAATTTAGAGGTTGTTATTAAGTTCACCCTAGACTGCCCCGAGTTTTGGAGGGGGCGGCTCCGTGCGGGGAGATGCTGGCGTAAGAGCGGCGCTTACCCGACGCTCGCGGTGAGTGGATGAATCTCGAAGGCACGAAGAAGATCGTCATTGCGGCACTGCTGTTGCCGAGCCTGATCATGGCTGCTGAAGCCGTTCTTCTCCTGCGCAACTATTATCATAGCTACCGGGATTTCGCCGCCGGCAAGCATTATGCCTATATCGCGTCCGACGCCGGCAATATCGGTTCATCCGTTATCCCCGATGAAGCCCGTGCGACGCTTGTTTTCCTTGCCGATCGCAGCAATGAAAATCATAGCAAGCTGGCGGCTCGAAGGTTCGATGTCGACACCCGGTTCGACCGTTTTCTCGCGTTTCTGGCTGAGGCAGCGAAGACGCAGCCGTCGTTCGATGCGCGAATTCGCGGGTTTTGGCAGGCTGCCGAGCATCTGAAAGCGTTCCGAGATTCGGTCGATCAGGGGACAGCCAGGCCCGAACAGGTGATCGGGCAATACAAGCCCGCTTCCATGGCATTTCTGGAACTGGTCACTTCTCTTCGCTACGAGATCGCCGATCCGGCGCTTTCGCGACAGTTGAGTTTGCTGATCGACATTCTTGATGCCAACGAGGCCGGATTGGTCGTCTCGTTCTATGGAACCGAACACTTCAGGGGGCTACGGTTATCGGATCAGGATCGCGAGACTTTCAATCAGGCCCTGGCTCTTCTGAACGTTACGGTGGGCAGGTTTTCCGCTTTTCCGGATTCAGCCGCCATCAAGCCGATCGACGATTTCGCTCGTTCGCTTGATGGCCGATGGCTGGCCCGCACCGCCCACGAGATCGCCACCGGGGACGCCACGCCATCACGCTTGATGCTGCGGCGCTGGTCGCAGTTACAGAACGAACGTATCCAATTGTGGCAAGACAGCATCCGCTCGGTCGTGGAGGAGACCAGAGCGAGCGGCGATGCCCTTGCCTTGCGCTCCCGCTTCTTCCTCGAGATGCTGGTCGGCGCGACTGTCGTCTTCTCCCTGCTGGTCGGTGTCGTCATCCTGCTGGCGGTCAAGGGCGTGGCGCTGGCAGACCGGCTGATACGGGACAGGGAACTGCTCGTGAGCGAGCTTCGCAATGCGGCCCAGACGGATCTTCTGACCGGTCTCTACAATCGACGCGGCTTCGATGCGGCGACGACCTCCCTGCTGCGCGGAGAAAGTGGATCAAGCGCCCTTTCCATGGTCATTTTCGATCTTGATCGTTTCAAGCAGATCAATGATGCTCATGGCCATGATGTCGGAGACATGGTGCTTCAGCGCGTGGCACAGGTCGCCCAGAGCAGCTTCCGCACACAGGATCTCCTGTCGCGCCATGGCGGGGAGGAATTTGTGGCTCTGCTGCCCGATACTTCTCTCGATGAGGCGGCCACCATCGCCGAACGGGTGCGGGCGACCATCGAGGCAACCGAAATCCGTCTGGCCGACGGCACCGCGTTGACGGTGACTGCAAGCTTCGGCTGTTCGGGGACCGAGGACGAAAACGTTCGCGGCGCGATCAACGAGCTGATCAAGAAGGCGGATCTGGCGCTCTATGCGGCGAAATTCTCCGGCCGAAACCGGGTCGTCATCGACGGCGAAGCCGATATGCCTACCGTTGAACGTCGCAATTCACAGAAGACCTGAGGCCAACTGACTTTTCGGAATTTTTATCGGGCCAGCGACTTACTGGCCGTCGATCTGGGCACCGATATAGGCGATCGCCTGCTGGTAGACGGTGGCCGCGTTCCAGCCTTGGATGGCCGCGAAGTTCGGCTGACCCTGCTGGTAACCGGCGCCGGCCTGCCAGCCGTGGCCCTTCAGGAAGTTTGCGGTGGAAGCCAGCGCATCAGCCTTCGAGCGGACGAGATCGATGCGGCCGTCCCCGTCCCCATCGACGCCATAGCGCACGACGTTGCGCGGCAGGAACTGCGTCTGGCCGATTTCCCCGTGGGCGGCGCCAACGGCCGTCAGGGAGAGTTCGTTGCTGGCGACGAGTTCAAGGGCTGCATAGAGCTGGTCGGTGAAATATTCCGTGCGGCGACAATCGAAAGCGAGCGTGGCGACGGCGGAAAGGGTGTGTTCCTTGCCGAGGAAGGAGCCAAAGCCCGTTTCCATGCCCCAGATCGCGATCAGCGGACCGGCCGGAACGCCGTAGCGCTGCTCGATCCTGGCGAAGAGAGCGGCATTGTTTTTCTTCATGCCCTTGCCGCGGGAGATGATCGCGGCTCCGCCGCGCTTCTGCATGAATTGATCGAAGGACAGCTTATAGCTCTTCATGCCACGATCGGCACGGATCGTCGCAGTGTTGTAAGAGACCGTCGAGAAGACCTTGTTCAGCACGGACGGGCTGACACCCTGCCTGCTGGCTTCCTGCTTGAATTCGTCTATCCACTGATCGAACCCGGCTGACGTGCTGCTGCATTGAGCGGCAGCGGCGCTGCCGGCCGTCATGGAAAATACTGCCGCTGTCAAAAGAGCTGCTGCCGAGAAACTGGACAGTCGCATCGATGCCTCGTTGTTCGCTTATTTAGTCTTTGCCGCAACATGCCAGCAGACGCTGATTCTGTCACGTGTCATTCAACTATTCCGGAAGTATTTCCGACTGGTTACCACTCACAAAAAGATGAACCGGCCCGCCTCTGTCGTGATTGGCGGGCCGTAACATCATCCTCAGGCGGCAGCCTTCTTCGGCTTGATCAGGCCGCGATTGACGAGAAGCTCGGCGATCTGGACGGCGTTGAGTGCAGCGCCCTTGCGCAGGTTGTCGGAGACGACCCAGATGTTGAGACCGTTCTCGACGGTTGCGTCCTCGCGGATACGCGAAATGTAGGTCGCGTCTTCGCCTGCGCATTCGACCGGGGTGATGTAGCCGCCGTTCTCGTGCTTGTCGATGACGAGGCAGCCGGGAGCTTCGCGAAGGATGTCACGGGCCTGGTCGGCTGTGATTTCCTTTTCGAACTCGATGTTGACCGATTCCGAGTGGCCGATGAAGACCGGTACGCGCACGGCGGTGCAGGTGACCCTGATCTTCGGATCGAGCATCTTCTTGGTCTCGGCGAGAACCTTCCACTCCTCCTTGGTGTAGCCGTCTTCCATGAAGACGTCGATATGGGGAATGACGTTGAAGGCGATGCGCTTGGTGAACTTCTTGGTTTCGATCGGATCTGCGACGAACACCGCGCGGGTCTGGGTGAACAGCTCGTCCATGCCTTCCTTGCCGGCGCCGGATACCGACTGATAGGTCGATACGACGACGCGCTTGATGGTGGCCGCGTCATGCAGCGGCTTCAGCGCGACGACGAGCTGGGCCGTGGAGCAATTCGGGTTGGCGATGATGTTGCGCTTCTTGAAGTCGGCGATCGCGTCCGGATTGACTTCCGGAACGATCAACGGAACGTCGGCGTCATAGCGCCATGCGGATGAGTTGTCGATGACAACGCAACCCTGCTGGCCGATCTTCGGCGACCACTTCTGCGATACGGCGCCGCCGGCGGACATGAGGCAAATGTCGGTGTCGGAGAAGTCGTAGTTTTCGAGGTTCTGGACCTTCAGCGTCTTGTCGCCGAAGGAGACTTCGGTGCCCTGCGAGCGGGCGGAGGCCAGCGCCACGACTTCATCTGCAGGGAAGCCCCGCTCGGAGAGGATGCCCAGCATTTCGCGCCCGACGTTGCCGGTAGCGCCCGCGACTGCAATCTTGAAACCCATTTAAAAGCTCTCTTTCTGTCTCTCCGCGGGTGGTGAGGGAGGAAGGAAGCTCGAGCGCACACCTTCCATGTCCCCGGCCGTGCCGGGGAGAGAGCGGTGGCCAGAGACGTTAGACGGTTTTCGTCGTCGTTTTGGCCTTGGTCGTGGATGAAAGGGCGATATGCGAAATCGCCCCGGCGGCGAGCACCAGGTCGGACACATCAATAACGGATGAGCCGAAGAATTGCATGATCAGGTCCCTTTTCGCGCCGAGCTAATAAGGCGTTTTTGCTCGGAGTCAAGCAAAAGCACGCAATCGGGTTCATTGTCGTGATTTCAGGCCTGCGCCACGCCTGCCATCCGCAATGGCGGAGCGGTCAATGTCAATGGCAATCTCCAATTTCGTCGTTAAGAAGATATTAATCGAACTTTTCATTCTATTTACGACATATCGGAGCCATGAAATTAGACTTAAGTCATACGCCCAAAGCATCTCTCTGCTTTTTCCGGATTTCTGCCAGTCTGTTAACAACCTGTATCGCGACAAAACGACCCGGAGGAGCATGGGTCGGTCGTTGTGAAGGGGGAACTTATCTTAGTGGAGGAATTACAATGGCAAATGTCGCAGCCGTTAGCGGCTCGCCGCGTGGCATGACCGCCGAGGAACGCAAGGTTATCTTTGCGTCGTCTCTCGGTACGGTCTTCGAATGGTATGATTTCTATCTTTACGGTTCACTGGCGCTTTATATCGGCGCAACCTTTTTCTCGCAGTATCCGGAAGCGACCCGTAACATCTTCACCCTTCTCGCCTTTGCGGCGGGCTTCCTCGTGCGCCCTTTCGGTGCGCTGGTGTTCGGTCGGCTCGGCGATATGGTTGGCCGCAAGTACACCTTCCTCATCACCATCCTGATCATGGGCGCATCGACTTTCCTGGTCGGTCTTCTGCCGGGTTCCGCCAGCATCGGCATTGCCGCGCCGATCCTGCTGATCGCGCTTCGCATGCTGCAGGGCCTGGCGCTCGGCGGTGAATACGGTGGTGCCGCGACCTATGTCGCAGAACATGCGCCGCATGGTCGCCGTGGTTTCTACACCTCGTGGATCCAGACGACCGCGACGCTCGGTCTCTTCCTTTCGCTGCTGATCATCCTCGGCATCCAGACGGCCATGGGTCGCGAGGAATTCGCCGCGTGGGGCTGGCGCATTCCGTTCCTTCTTTCCGCGTTTCTCCTGGCCGTCTCGGTCTGGATCCGCATGAAGATGAACGAATCCCCCGCCTTCAAGAAGATGAAGGAAGAGGGCACCCATTCGAAGGCGCCGATTTCCGAAGCCTTCGGCCAGTGGAAGAATGCCAAGGTTGCCATTCTCGCCCTGCTCGGCGCCGTCGCCGGCCAGGCCGTGGTCTGGTACTCTGGACAGTTCTACGCGCTGTTCTTCCTGCAGAACGTCCTGAAGGTCGATGCTCAGAACGCCAACATCATGGTCGCCATCGCGCTTGCCATCGGCACCATGTTTTTCGTCGTGTTCGGCTGGCTGTCCGACAAGATCGGCCGCAAGCCGATCATCATGGCAGGCCTGCTGCTCGCCGTGCTGACCTACTTCCCGCTGTTCAAGGCCATGACCGAGTTCGGCAACCCGGCGCTTGCCGCAGCCCAGTCCAATATCCGCGCGACCGTCACCGCCGATCCGAAGGATTGTAACTTCCAGTTCAACCCGACCGGCACGGCGAAGTTCACCACCTCCTGCGATATCGCAACCTCAACGCTGACCAAGAACTCGGTTCCCTATGACGTCGTTGCCGGACCGGCCGGATCTGCCGCGACGATCAAGATCGGCGAAGCGACGATCGAAAGCTATGATGCGATCAAGGCGGCCGACCAGTCCAAGGCGCTGGACGCCAAGATGCAGAAGGGCATGAACGTTGCACTGCAGGCCAACGGTTACCCGCTGGTTCGCGGTCCCGTGAAGGTTCCGGACTCCAAGCTCGACGCCTTCGTCGCCGCCAATCCGGAACTCGCGCTCGACGCTGCTGCCGTCCGTGCCGGTGGGAAGGAAACCATTGCGACCAGCCAGCTCGTCACCGACAAGCTGCTGACCGCCGAAGAAGCTGCCGGCGCTACCGAGATGCCCGTCTACACCATCGCCAAGGGCGGTGCGTTCAAGATGGTGGCCGATCCGGCCAGCGTGAACTGGGTTGGCGTCATTGCCGTCCTGACCGTGTTGATGATCTACGTCACCATGGTCTACGGTCCGATTGCCGCCATGCTCGTCGAGATGTTCCCGACGCGTATCCGCTACACCGGCATGTCCCTGCCCTACCACATCGGTAACGGCTGGTTCGGCGGTCTGCTTCCGGCGACGGCGTTTGCAATGAGCGCCGCCAAGGGCGACATCTACTACGGCCTCTGGTACCCGATCGTGATCGCTGCCTTCTCCTTCGTGGTCGGCATGATCTTCCTTCGCGAGACCAAGGACAACGACATCAACGCCTGATATCGCGCATCAGGCCAGATCCAGGAAAACCCGGCGAAACCGCCGGGTTTTCTTTGTCCGCAGTTATCTCTCCTCGGGTTTGCGCGCTGAAAGGCATCACAGTGTTATCCGCCTTGCGTGAGTGGGATGAGTGTGAAACAGAAAAGCATACCTTGTTTCTATCGGTTGCATTTTCATGACCCCTGCTCTTCGCGACGCCATGTCGGACGATATTCCCGCCATTGCCTCGATCTATTCGGAAGCCGTGCTCAACGGCACGGCGAGCTACGAGATCGCACCGCCTGATGAAGCGGAGATGACACGGCGCTTTCAGGCAATCACCGGGCAGGGCTATCCCTACATCGTGGCTGTCGATGAAGACGGAGACGTGGTGGGCTATGCTTACGCCTCGGCATTTCGCACCCGGCCGGCCTATCGCTGGCTGGTGGAGGATTCGATCTACATTGCGCAGAAAGGCCGGGGCAAGGGGATCGGCCGCCTGCTGCTGCAGGAGCTGGTTTTACGCTGTACCGCGCTTGGTTTTCGCCAGATGGTGGCCGTGATCGGCGGCGCCAGCCCGGCCTCGGTCGGGGTGCACCGGTCCTGCGGCTTCCGAATGGTCGGTACGCTGAACGGCACGGGCTTCAAGCACGAACAATGGCTGGATACCATCTTCATGCAGATCGCGCTTGGGGACGGCGATACGAGCCATCCTGATCCGAAACGTTATCCGGGAACCTTGTTCGCTGGCTGAGGTCTCGGCGGATGTTCCTCCGGGAAAACAAAGCGCACCGCGATACAGCAGAACCGCGCGCCTTACGTTTTCGCTTCGCTTTATCGTAAAGCCTCGCGCGCTCTTGTGCGGAATGCTTCAGTCGACGAGTTTGAGAGCCTTGTCGAAGACCTTCAGCACCTGCTTGAGTTCGTGGCCCCGTTTCAAAATGCGGCCATCTGTCCCGACAACGGAAAAGGCGCCCTGCTTTGCCGCGAGCTTCGGGTTCTTCTCGATCCTGTAGAGGGGATATTCGCCGGATCGCTTGAAGACTGAAAAGACGGCCTTTTCCCTCAGGTGGTCGATCGCGTAGTCGCGCCATTCGCCCTCGCCGACCATGCGGCCGTAGATCCAGAGGATCGCGTCGAGTTCCCGGCGGTGAAAGGTGACCGGCAGCGGATCCCGACTCTGGCGATATTCCTGCAGGTCAACGATGGCAGCGGGTCCGCCGTCCCGTCTGTGCGACGGCTGTCCCTGCAAATCCGGCTCATCGGTCATCAAGACTCCTCGACGTCTCCATCGTGACGGATAGATGACAGTTTGCCTGACCGGATCGAAATTGCAAGCCTTCGCGAGTGATGACCAACGGTCGTGAAAGTCAGTTTCCCAGCCTCTTGCGGTTTTCGAATTCGGCCAGCAGCAGGTCGCGCAGACGCAGAGCAATGGGAGACATGCGTTTCCCGCCCATGCTGATCAGATGATAGGGCGCCACGCTGATCGGCGCCCTTATGTCGAGCTGACAAAGCCCCGCGCCGGTGGTCTGGCGACAGAGGAGGTCGGAGACTTCGCGCGACATCGGCGCGATCGCGTTCGAGGATGCGAGCATGCCGATCATGACGAGGAGGGAGGTCGTGTTGACGATGTTGACGGGAATGGGAGCGCCCTGCTCAAGGAACGCTTCCTCGACGGCCTGACGCACCGGTGCGCCGGGCGCCTGCATGGCCCAGGGAAAATGCACAAGGTCCGCAAAGGTCAGATGCTCGGCATTGGCCAGCGGGTGACGCTGGTGCACCAGAAGGTCGACCTCTTCGGACAACGATGCCTGTATGTTGAACTGGCGCGCGTCGATGCCGGCGGGGATGCGTCCAAGGACGAAATCGAGATGGCCAGCCATGAGATCGGCGATCAGCGGTCCGCTCGGGGCAACATCGACATGGATGTCGGCCGTCTCGGCTTCCGCCTTCAGCACGTCGATCGCCGGGACGACATAACCGACCGCGCCGCCGGTCACTGCTCCGATGCGCACGGTGCCGGAGAGGCCGCGCTTGATCGCCTCGACCTCACGGGCCGCCTCCCGGATCTCCATGAGCAGGTTCTGCGCTCTGAGCGCCAGTGCGCGGCCGACCGCGGTTGGCTCCATGCCCTTCGGTGTGCGGCTGAAGAGCGGGCTGCCGACAATATGTTCGATTTCCGAGAGCATACGGGACGCGGCGGGCTGTGTGAGCGCCAGAGAGTTGGCGGCAAGGCTCAGCTGTCCGAGGTCGACAACGGCCCGGATGAGATTGAAGTGCTTGGGTAGCAGTCGGTTGGCGATGATGTCGGACATGAGCGACATATCGATTATGGTATGAAGAAAGTCAAATAATTCATTTGATCGATATATCCGAGCCGTTAAGACTCGCCACAGATCGGGGGCCGCTTGTGCGAGCGCCGGTTCTAGCAATGGACGGTTGCCAGAAGGAGCTGGGGCCGGACGATCAGCCAAGGGAGGAATCCATGAAGAAAATCAGCAGTCTTATTGCGTCTGTCGCTATCGGCGTTGCCGTATTCGCGTCGTCGGCATTCGCAGAAACGAAGGGCGTCGTCGGTATTTCGATGCCGACGAAGACTTCGACGCGCTGGATCTCGGACGGCGAGACCATGGAAAAGCTGTTCAAAGAAGCCGGCTTCACGCCGGACCTGCAATTCGCCGATGACGACATTCCCAATCAGCTCGCTCAGATCGAAAACATGGTTACCAAGGGTGCCAAGGTTCTCGTAATCGGTGCGATCGACGGTACGACGTTGTCGGATATCCTTCAGAAGGCCGGCGAATCCGGCGTGAAGGTCATTGCCTACGACCGCCTCATTCGTGAGAGCGCCAATGTCGACTACTACGCAACCTTCGACAACTTCCAGGTTGGCGTCCTGCAGGCTACCAGCCTGGTCAACGGCCTGAAGGCAAAGTTCGCCGACACCAAGCCGTGGAACGTCGAACTGTTCGGCGGTTCGCCTGATGATAACAACGCCTTCTTCTTCTACGACGGCGCAATGTCCGTCCTGCAGCCCCTGATCGACAGCGGCGACATCGTCGTCAAGTCGGGCCAGACCGGCATGGAGCAGGTCGGCACGCTGCGTTGGGACGGTACCGTCGCCCAGGCCCGCATGGAAAACCTGCTGTCCTCGACCTACACCGACGCCAAGGTCAACGGCGTTCTGTCTCCCTATGACGGTCTCTCGATCGGTATCCTGTCCGCTCTCAAGGGCGTCGGCTATGGTTCGGGCGACATGGTCATGCCGGTTGTGACCGGTCAGGACGCCGAGCTGCCGTCGGTCAAGTCGATCCTCGCAGACGAGCAGTACTCGACCGTGTTCAAGGACACCCGCGAACTGGCGAAGGTTGCCGTGCACATGGTTGAATCCATCATGGACGGCAAGGAACCGGAAGTGAACGACACCAAGACCTACAACAACGGTGTCAAGGTCGTTCCGTCCTACCTGCTGAAGCCGGTTGCAGTCGACAAGAGCAACGTCAAGGACGTCATGATCTCTTCCGGCTACTACACGGCCGACCAGATCGGCAACTGATCCTTTAGGACATGTCGGGTCCGCGATCAGTCGCGGACCCCTTTCCCGTCGCATTGAGGGAGCTTGCGCTTTTGGCCGGCCCTGGTCTGCCGCATCCGCGCTGGAATTCTGCACATGAATAATATCATTCTCGAGATGCGTGGCATCACCAAGACGTTTCCGGGCGTGAAGGCCCTGGACAATGTCAATCTCAAGGTTCGCGAAGGCGAAATCCACGCTCTGGTCGGCGAAAACGGTGCCGGCAAGTCTACCCTCATGAAGGTGCTCAGCGGGGTTTATCCGGCCGGTACCTATGAAGGCGAAATTCATTTCGACGGCACGGTCCGTCATTTCTCCACGATTTCCGATAGCGAAGAGCTCGGCATCATCATCATCCATCAGGAACTGGCGCTCGTGCCGCTCCTGTCGATCGCCGAAAACATCTTCCTCGGGAACGAAGTCGCGACCAATGGTGTCATCCGATGGGCCGAGACTTTCTCCCGCACTCAGGAACTGCTTTCCAAGGTCGGCCTGAAGGATTCGCCGACGACGCGGATCACCGATATCGGCGTCGGCAAGCAGCAGCTGGTGGAAATCGCCAAGGCGCTTTCCAAGAAGGTACGCCTGCTCATCCTCGACGAGCCGACCGCTTCGCTCAACGAGACCGATTCCGACGCTCTGCTCAACCTGCTGATGGAATTCCGCAAGCAGGGCATGACGTCGATCATCATCTCCCACAAGCTGAACGAGATCCGCAAGGTCGCCGACCAGATCACCATCCTGCGCGATGGCGGAACGGTCGAGACGCTCGACTGTCACACCGGTGATGTCAGCGAAGACCGTATCATCAACGGCATGGTCGGTCGTGCGATGGAAGATCGCTATCCGCCGCGCGAGCCGAAGATCGGCGAAACGCTGCTCGAGGTGAAGAACTGGAACGTCTATCACCAGAACCACCGCGACCGTAAATTCCTGCACGATGTCAATTTCAACGTACGCGCGGGCGAAGTCGTCGGCATTGCCGGCCTCATGGGCGCGGGTCGTACCGAAACCGCGATGAGCCTTTTCGGACGCTCCTGGGGTCACAAGATCACCGGCGACGTGTTGATGAACGGCAAGGCGGTCGACGTCAGTACGATCCCGCGGGCGATCGATGCCGGTCTCGCCTATGTCACCGAGGACCGAAAGCATCTCGGCCTCGTGCTGAACAGCAACATCAAGGAAAACACCACGCTTGCGAACCTGCGGGCGGTTTCCGCGAATGGCGTGATCGATGACCGCAAGGAAGCCTCGATCGCGTCGGACTACCGCACCAAGCTGCGCATCCGTTCCCACTCGATCTATCAGGAAACCGTCAATCTTTCGGGCGGCAACCAGCAGAAGGTCGTGCTGTCCAAGTGGCTCTTCACCAATCCCGAGGTGCTTATCCTCGACGAGCCGACACGCGGTATCGACATCGGTGCGAAATACGAAATCTACACCATCATCAACCAGCTAGCCGCAGAGGGCAAAGGCATCCTGATGATCTCGTCTGAGATGCCGGAGCTTCTGGGAACCTGTGACCGCATCTACGTGATGAACGAAGGCCGGATCGTTGCCGAGCTTTCGAAGGAAGAGGCGAGTCAGGAATCCATCATGCGTGCCATCATGCGCTCGGGGGAGAAACACTAATGGCAATCGACACAAGAACCGAAACCCCGAAAGTTTCCGTCAGCGATTACCTCAGGAAGAATATCCGCGAATACGGCCTGCTTCTGGCTCTCGTTGTCATCATGCTGTTCTTCCAGTACACGACGGACAGCGTGCTGTTCCGCCCGGTCAACATCACCAACCTGGTTCTGCAGAACTCTTTCATCGTCATCATGGCGCTGGGCATGCTGCTAATCATCGTGGCGGGCCATATCGACCTGTCGGTCGGCTCGATCGTCGCCTTCATCGGCGGCATATCGGCAATCATGCTGGTGAAATGGGGCTGGCATTTCTCGCTGGTTGTTCCGCTCTGCCTCATAATCGGCGCCGCCATGGGCGCCGCCCAGGGCTACTGGGTGGCATACCAGAAAATCCCGTCCTTCATCGTGACGCTGGCGGGTATGCTGGTTTTCCGCGGCCTGACCTATGTCGTACTCGAGGGACGGCCGATCGGGCCGTTCCCGAAGGAATTCCAGCTCCTGTCGACCGGCTTCATTCCTGATTTCCTGTCGTTCACGGATCCGGCCACCAGCGATATCAAGAACTATGTTGCGTTGATCGTCGTTCTCGTTCTCGTCGCGCTCGCCATCTATTCCGGCATGCGCGAACGCCAGATCAACGAGCGTCACGGCACCCCGAACGAGCCCTTCGTCTTTTTCGCCGCCCAGATGCTGATCATCAGCGTGGTCGCCGTGTTCCTCGGTTACCAGCTCGCAACATATCGCGGCCTGCCGAACGTTCTGGTGGTCATGGGCGTGCTGATCGCGGTCTATTCCTTCGTCACCACCCGTACGACCATCGGTCGGCGCATCTATGCGATGGGCGGCAACGAGAAAGCTGCGAAGCTCTCGGGCATCAACACCGAGCGGCTGACCTTCTACACATTCGTCAATATGGGCGTGCTGGCGGCTCTTGCCGGCATGATCATCGCGGCCCGCTTGAACTCGGCGACCCCGAAGGCCGGCGTGGGCTTCGAACTCGACGTCATCGCGGCCTGCTTCATCGGCGGAGCTTCGGCTTCGGGTGGTGTGGGCAAGATCACGGGTGCCGTCATCGGCGCCTTCATCATGGGCGTCATGAACAACGGCATGTCGATCATGGGCATCGGTATCGACTACCAGCAGCTCATTAAGGGCCTGGTGCTGCTCGCTGCCGTGTTCTTCGACGTCTACAACAAGAACAAAGCAGTCTGAGGTAAAGGCCATGTATCTGTCGCAATTGAAGGGTGGTGGGGTAATCTGCCGCCAGGGAGACTCTGCGCGCCTCGTTCTGGGCTTCGCTTCCACCTACGAGCTGGCGAAAGCCGCCATCGCGTCGGGGATATCGATTGCAGCCCTCATCGAGCGTCAGGGCGCCGGCGATGCCGTCGATCTCGCGGCACTTGCCGCAGGCGGCAAGCTCGATTGCCCTGTCCGTCATCCGGATCCTGCCCACATGTTCCTCACCGGAACGGGTCTGACCCACACCGGTTCGGCCTCCGCCCGCGACAGCATGCATGCCGATACCACCGGCATGAGCGACTCGATGAAGATGTTCCGCATGGGCATTGAGGGTGGCAAGCCGAAGCCGGGCGAAACCGGGGTTCAGCCGGAATGGTTCTACAAGGGAACGGGTGTCAACGCGATTGCGCCGGGCGAAGCCCTGGTATCGCCCTCCTTCGCACTCGATGGTGGTGAAGAGCCGGAGATTGCCGGCTTCTACCTGATGGGCGAGGACGGCACGGCGTTCCGCATCGGCTTCTCGCTGGCGAACGAGTTTTCCGACCACGTCACGGAAAAGATCAACTACCTCTATCTCGCCCATTCCAAGCTGCGTCCGGCCGCCTTCGGCCCGGAACTGCTGGTGGGTGAACTGCCGGAACACGTGACGGGTGCCTCGCGCATCCTGCGCGACGGCAAGGTGATCTGGGAAAAGCCCTTCCTATCGGGAGAAGGCAACATGTCCCACACCATCGCCAACCTCGAATACCACCACTTCAAATACGATCTTTTCCGCCAGCCGGGCGATCTGCACGTGCACATGTTCGGCACGGCGACGCTTTCCTTTGCCGACGGCATCAAGACGCAGGACGGTGACGTGTTCGAAGTCAGCGCGACCCAGTTCGGGCTTGCGCTCCGCAATCCCTTGAAGACCGCGGCCGAGCAGGCGCCGGCGGTCAAGGCCCTCTGAGAGCGGCCCCTGGACAAAATCGGGCGACATGAGCCGCCCGCCCTTCGACCAAACAGAATCGAGACAAGCCATGAGCGCTTTCAAACCGGCAGCTTGGCCACGCAAACTGAGATCCCAGGAATGGTACGGCGGCAACTCGCGTGACAACATCTATCACCGCGGCTGGCTGAAGAACCAGGGTTACCCGCACGACCTGTTCGACGGGCGCCCGGTGATCGGCATCCTCAACACGTGGTCGGACCTCACGCCCTGCAACGGCCACCTTCGCGAACTCGCGGAGAAGGTCAAGGCGGGTGTCTGGGAAGCCGGCGGCTTCCCGCTCGAAGTGCCGGTCTTCTCCGCTTCGGAAAACACCTATCGTCCGACCGCGATGATGTACCGCAACCTCGCGGCTCTTGCGGTGGAAGAAACCATCCGCGGCCAGCCGCTCGATGGCGTCGTGCTTCTCGTCGGCTGTGACAAGACCACGCCGTCGCTGCTGATGGGCGCTGCATCTGTCGACCTGCCGGCGATCATGGTGTCGGGTGGCCCCATGCTCAACGGTTACTTCCGCGGCGAGCGCGTCGGTTCCGGCACGCATCTGTGGAAGTTCTCCGAGGCGGTCAAGGCCGGTGAAATGACCCAGGAGGAATTCCTGGAAGCCGAAGCCTCGATGTCGCGTTCCACCGGCACCTGCAACACCATGGGCACCGCTTCGACCATGGCGTCGATGATGGAATCGCTCGGCATGACGCTCTCGGGCAACGCCGCTATTCCGGCCGTTGACAGCCGTCGTCGCGTCATGGCGCAGCTTTCCGGCCGTCGCATCGTACAGATGGTGAAGGACGACCTGAAGCCTTCCGACATCCTGACCAAGGCTGCCTTCGAGAACGCGATCCGCACCAACGGTGCCATCGGCGGCTCGACCAATGCGGTCGTGCACCTTCTCGCCATTGCCGGCCGTACCGGCATCGACCTGTCGCTCGACGACTGGGATCGCCTTGGCCGCGAGATCCCGACCATCGTCAACCTGATGCCATCGGGTGAGTACCTGATGGAAGAGTTCTTCTATGCCGGCGGCCTGCCCGTCGTCCTGAAGATGCTCGGCGAATCCGGCAAGCTCAACAAGGATGCGCTGACCGTCTCCGGCGGCCCAATCTGGGATGAGGTCAAGGACGTTCGCAACTGGAACGAGGACGTCATCCGTCCGGTCGAAAAGGCCCTGACCCAACATGGCGGCATTGCCGTACTCAAGGGCAATCTCGCCCCGAAGGGCTGTGTGCTGAAGCCGTCGGCTGCCTCCGAGCACCTGATGCAGCATCGCGGCCGCGCCGTCGTGTTCGAGGACATCGACGACTACAAGGCGAAGATCAACGACGAAGCGCTCGATATCGACGAGACCTGCGTCATGGTCATGAAGTACTGTGGCCCGCGCGGCTATCCCGGCATGGCCGAGGTCGGCAACATGGGCCTGCCGCCCAAGGTCCTGCGCAAGGGCATCACTGACATGGTCCGTATCTCGGATGCCCGCATGTCCGGCACGGCCTACGGCACCGTCCTCCTGCACACCTCGCCGGAAGCCGCTGTCGGCGGTCCACTCGCCGTGGTTCGCAATGGCGACATGATCGAGATCGACGTTGCTAATCGTCGCGTCCATCTCGACATTCCGGATGACGAGCTGCAGCGCCGGCTTGCCGCATGGCGTCCGGCCTCGGAAGCCCCGAATGGCGGTTACGAGCGTCTCTTCCACGATCATGTCGAAGGTGCCGATACCGGTGCCGACTTCGACTTCCTGAAGGGTTGTCGCGGCAGCGCCGTCGGCAAGGATTCGCACTGAGGAGAGACCCATGACGAAGCGTATTCCGCTGGCGCTCGTGGGCGTCGGCAAGATTGCCCGCGACCAGCACATTCCCTCGATTGCCGGGGGGCCGGATTTCGAGCTCGCCGCTGCCGTCAGCCGGCACGGCAAGGTCGATGGAGTGGAGAACTTCGAAAACTTCGATGCCTTTCTCGCCGCTCGCCCGGATGTGAAGGTCGTATCGCTCTGCACGCCGCCGGAAGTCCGCTTCGACATGGCGAAGAAGGCGATTGCCGCCGGCCGCGATGTCCTGATGGAAAAGCCGCCGGCAACAACGCTCGGTGAAGCGGAAGCGCTGAGCGCGCTTGCTGCGGAAGCCGGCGTGACGCTGTTTGCCACCTGGCATTCGCGCTTTGCGCTCGGCGTGGAGCCGGCGCGGATCTGGCTTTCGGACAAGACCATAAAGACCGTATCCATCGTGTGGAAGGAAGATGTCCGCCGCTGGCATCCCGGCCAGGCGTGGATCTGGGAGCCGGGCGGCTTTGGCGTGTTCGATCCGGGCATCAACGCGTTGTCGATCCTGACCGCGGTCGTACCGGGTCCGATCCTCGTCGAGCGTTCGACGCTGGAATTCCCGGAAAACAAAAAGCAGCCGATTGCCGCCTCGATTGCCATGCGCACCGTCGATGGCGCGCCCGTCAGCGCCGAATTCGACTGGCGCCAGGAAGGTCCGCAGACCTGGGACATCACGATTGAGACCGATCAGGGTCTTTTGCGTCTTTCAAAGGGCGGTTCGGAACTCTATATCGGGGATGTGCTCCATACGGCAGGTTCCGACCGGGAATATGCCGGCATCTACGAGCGCTTCGGCGCACTCATCCGCGCGCGTGAAAGCGATACCGACTACCAACCGTTGAGACTCGTGGCGGATTCCTTCCTCTGCGGCGAACGGAAGGTTGTCGCTTCCTTCGAAGATTGATCAAAACGAGGAGGCCCTGTCTTGGCCTATACACTGACCGGAAAGCACCTGATCGCAGGCAACTGGATTGCAGGTAGCGAAACCTTCGACTCTTCGCCGGCTACGGGCCCCGTCCGTTCCTTCTCCATCGGGACGACCGCGCTGGTCGATCAGGCGGTGAAGGCCGCCGAGGAAGCCTTCGAGACCTATGGCTATTCGAGCCGCGAATCGCGCGCCGCCTTTCTTGAGGCGATCGCCGAGGAAATCGATGCGCGCGGCGATGCGATCACCGAGATCGGCTCGCAGGAAAGCGGCCTGCCGGAAGCCCGCCTGATTGGCGAGCGTGGCCGCACCGTCGGCCAGCTTCGTCTGTTCGCCGCCCACATCCGCAAGGGCGATTATCTCGACCGTCGCCATGACGAGGCACTGCCAGATCGCAAGCCGCTGCCGCGTCCTGACCTGAAGATGGTCCAGCGTCCGATCGGTCCGGTCGGCGTGTTCGGCGCTTCCAACTTCCCGCTCGCCTTCTCGACGGCCGGTGGCGACACTGCGTCGGCGCTTGCCGCCGGCTGCCCGGTTGTCGTCAAGGGTCATGAAGCCCATCCCGGCACCGCCGAGATTGTCGGCCAGGCCATTGATGCGGCGATCAAGCGTACCGGTGTGCATCCGGGCGTCTTCTCGCTCGTTCAGGGCGGAAGCCGCGAAGTCGGTACCGCACTCGTCCAGCATCCGCTGATCAAGGCCGTCGGTTTCACCGGTTCGCTCGGCGCTGGCCGCGCGCTGTTCGATCTCTGCGCCCGTCGCCCCGAGCCGATCCCGTTCTTCGGCGAGCTTGGCTCTGTCAACCCGATGTTCCTGCTTCCCGAGGCCGTTGCCGCCCGTGGCGAGGCGATTGCCAAGGGTTGGGTCGCGTCTCTTACCAATGGCGCCGGTCAGTTCTGCACCAATCCGGGCATCGTCGTGGTGACCGAGGGTACGGACGCTGAAACCTTCACGACGACCGCAGAAGAGGCCCTTGCCCAGGTTGGCGCTCAGACCATGCTGACGGACGGCATCGCCGATGCCTATCGCAAGGGTGCTGCCCGCATCGCCGCCGTCGAAAACGTCCGCTCGGTGTTGACCTCGACCTGCGACCTGCGCAATGCCAAGCCCTACCTGTTCCAGACGACGGCCGAAAACTGGCTGGCGAACCATGAACTCGGCGAGGAAGTCTTCGGCCCGCTCGGCATCATTGTGACGGCGAAGGACGCCGACGAGATGGTGAAGCTTGCCCGCAGCCTCGAGGGCCAGCTCACGGCTACGCTGCAGCTCGAAGCCGGTGACGAGCCGGTCGCCAGCCGTCTCTTGCCCGTGCTTGAGCGCAAGGCTGGCCGCATCCTGGCGAACGGCTTCCCGACGGGTGTCGAGGTTGCCGATGCCATGGTGCATGGCGGTCCCTACCCGGCTTCCACCAATTTCGGCGCGACCTCGGTCGGCACGATGGCGATCCGCCGGTTCCTCCGTCCGGTCTGCTATCAGGATATCCCGGCCGCTCTTCTGCCCGAAGATCTGCAGTAAGAAGGCCCTGCATCCATGACCGGCTCACCGTTTGCCGCCCTCGTTGACTGGGGAACCAGCAATTTCCGTCTCTGGATCGTCGATGCCGGAGGCGGGGTTCTCGCAGAGCGCCAATCGGATGACGGCATGGGTCGCCTCGAACGGGATCGTTTCGGTGCCGTTCTGGAAGGACATCTGCAGGCGCTTTCCGCGCCTGCGGACCTGCCTGTGGTGATTGCCGGCATGGCGGGAGCCCGCAGCGGCTGGCTGGAAGCAGCCTATGTCGAAACGCCCGCACCGCTCGAGGGTCTTTTCCGCCATGCCGTAACGCCGGAGCACTCCGGCCGCCGGGTGTTCATTCTACCCGGTGTGTGCCAGCGCACAGCCGGTGCCGAGGACGTGATGCGTGGCGAGGAAACCCAGCTTGCCGGCGCCATCGAATCTGGTGTTGCCAGCGGTCTTTTCTGCCTACCCGGAACCCATTCCAAATGGGCAGAGCTTGATGCCGGAATGGTTCGCGGTTTCACCACGGCGATGACGGGCGAGCTTTTCCAGCTCCTGAGCCGCCAGTCGATCCTGCGCCTTTCCGTGCCTGAAGACGTACGCGCCGAAGCTGATCATCCGTCATTTGCCGCTGGCGTTTCCGAGGCGGCCGAGCCGCATTTTTCGCTGACGACGCGCCTCTTCTCGATCCGCGCTGAAGGCTTGCTCGGTGCTGCGGACGGCGCTGCCGCCGCCGCACGTCTTTCCGGCCTGCTGATCGGTGCGGAAGTGGCCGCCATGCGCCGTCGCTACTCGCCGGCCGGCGACGTTCACATCATTGGCACCGGTGCGCTCGCCAGCCTCTACACCAGGGCGCTTGCCCTGTCCGGCATCCGCGCCGTGGCGCTCGATGGCGGCGAACTCGTCCGCAAGGGCCTGTTCGCAGCCGCCCGCTCCCTCGTTTCCGCCTCCTGAAGGAGTAACCCGTCATGACAACTTCCGCAGTCGCCTGGCCTCAACTCAAGCGCAATCTGGTGGCTATCCTGCGCGGCGTCAGGCCGGATGAAATCGAGCCGATCGTCGATGTTCTGCTTGAAACCGGATTCGAGGCGATCGAGGTTCCGCTGAATTCGCCTGATGCCTTCGTGTCGATCGAAAAGGCACGCAAGCGCGCGCCGGCGTCCTGCCTGATTGGTGCCGGGACGGTACTCGATGTCGCCAATGTCGACCGTCTCGCCGATGCCGGCGGCAATCTTCTCGTCACGCCCAATGTCGAGCCGGATGTCATTCGTCGCGCGGTCGGTCATGGTATGGTCACCATGCCGGGTGTCTTCACACCGACCGAGGCACTTCTCGCTGCCAAGTCCGGTGCTGCGGCGCTCAAGTTCTTCCCGGCCAGCGTGCTTGGCGCTCAGGGCATCAATGCCATCCGCGCGATCCTGCCGGCCGGCCTGCCGATCGGTGCCGTCGGCGGCGTTTCCGAGACCGATTTTTCCGCCTACCTCAAGGTCGGCGTCACCTGCTTCGGGCTTGGCTCCAGCCTCTACAAGCCGGGATACGATGCCGCTGCCGTCGAGGAGCGGGCGGTCAAGACCATAGTCGTCTATGATGAGGCGGTTTCGGCCGGCTGACATCGCCTTGAGGAAAGGGAAGAGCTGTTAATCTCTTCCTTTTTTATCAAGTTTAAAGTTGACTCTTTTCGTTCACTTTATAGTGTCCACTCGTTCGCAACGCGGTGGGGGAAACCCGCAGCGAGCCTGTGGACGGACATGAACAGGAGAGGTCTATGAAGCGGCGGAATGATCGACCGGCGGTCGGAACGGGTTTAACCGGAAAGGTGTCAGGGGCGAGGCGCAAAGCTCTTCTCGCGGGCGCGGCGACACTCTCGCTGTTTGCTGCCGCAGGGGGTACGGTTGCGCAGGATGCTGCCCAGGAAGCATCCACCGAACTGAAGCCCATCGTGGTGACAGGAAAGCAGGAGCGACCCATTGGCCCGGATGCGACGGTGGTCGCGAGCGAGTCGGCGACAGGCACAAAAACCGACACTCCGATCCTCGATACGCCGGCTTCCGTTTCGGTCGTGACGCAGAAGGAAATGGAGACACGCGGCGTCGAGAACATTCAGCAGGCTGTTTCCTATACGGCAGGCGTCCTCGTGGACGAGTTCGGGTCTGACGATCGTTACGATTATCTCCGCATTCGCGGCTTCGACCAGACTGCGCTCGGCAGCTATCGTGATGGCCTCCCGGCCCGCATCCCGGCATGGTTCACCGCAAGCCGCCTCGAGCCTTATGGCCTGCAGCGCGTCGAGGTGCTCAAGGGCTCCACATCGACCCTGTTCGGCCTCAATGGCCCCGGCGGTCTGGTCAACGCTATCACCAAGCGCCCGCAGGATGATTTCCATGCGGAGGTCTACACGACCTTCGGTGACGAGCACATCGAGACCGGCACCGATTTCGGCGGTCCGATCGGTGACAGCGACGTCTGGAGCTACCGCTTCACCGGCAAGTGGCAGGATGCGGCGAGCAATTACGATTATTCCAACGACGACCGGCTCTATATCGCGCCGGCCCTGACCATCAAGCCCGAGGAAGGCACCTCGCTCACCATCCTCACGGATTATTCGAAGCGTGACAGCAGCCTGTCCTATGGTTTCTTCGAAGGCGTCGATATGGACCTCGACACCTTCCTGGGCGAGCCCGAATACAACAAGTTCAATACCACGCAGACCGATCTCGGCTATCAGTTCGAGCATGAGTTCGACAACGGCCTGACCTTCCGGCAGAACGCCCGCTACAGTCATATCGATCTCGATTACGAGCAGGTCTATGGCGGCACGACCGATCCGGCCAACGATCGCACGGCATTTCAGGTCTACAGCAGCGGTTATCGCTTCACCATCGACAATCAGCTCCAGTACGATGCGAGCTGGCGGGCGTTCGACAGCAAGACGCTGGTCGGTCTCGACTACACCTATGACAACACCCGGGAAGATATCGATATCGGCACGGCGCCGGGCATCGACATCTACGATCCCGTCTATTGCGGCCGAAGCTGCATCACGCTCGGACCTTATGTCGACTGGCGTGTGAAGCAGAAGGCGCTCGGCATCTACGCACAGGAACAGCTGACCTTCGACGATCGCTGGATCCTCACGCTTGGCGGCCGCTACGACTACGTCAACACGGTGGCCGATTATCTGGATACCGGCTTGCAGGACGACGACACGGCAAAGGCCTTCACTTCGCGCGTCGGTCTTACCTACAAGATCAATCCGGAACTGGCCGTTTACGCCAATTATTCGGAATCCTTCCAGCCGCTGGTTGCTGCGAATGCCAATGGCTATGCGGTGGATGGTTCGCTGAAGGCGCAGGAAGGCACCCAGTACGAGGTCGGCGTCAAGTATCGCCCAGAGAGTTTCGACGCGCTCTTCACGCTCGCCTTCTTCGACTTGACGCAGAGCAATGTGCCCACCTACATCTCGCCGGTCGAGCAGCGGCAGATCGGCGAGGTCCGGGTGCGCGGCATCGAGCTTGAAGGCAAGATGGCGCTGAACGATCGCCTCAACCTCACGCTCGCCTATTCCTATTGGGACGGCGAAATTGTGGAGGACGGCATCAGCGGCAATGCCGGCAACCGGCCGGACCGTGTGCCTGAGCATATCGCTTCCGCATGGCTCGACTACACCATCCCCGGTGACGGCATTCGCGGCGACCTGACGCTCGGTGGCGGCGTGCGCTATGTTGGCCAGACCTTCGGCGACGCCGAAAACACCGTATCGGTTGACGCCTACACCGTGGTCGATGCCTCGGTTAAGTACAAGGTGACGGACAACCTCAGCCTTGCCGTCAACGCGACCAACCTGTTCGACCGCGAGTATCAGACGACCTGCTACTATGGCACCTGCTATTATGGCGACCGCCGCAAGGTCGTCGGCACGCTGAAATACACCTGGTGAGGCCGTGAACCCGGGCGTCGCCAGCGAAGAACCGATGATCGATCATCCGGCCGCGTCGAAGGACGTGGCCGGTGTCGTCGATTTTGCCGATATACTGGCGCGGAAGGCCGGGGCGAAATACGTCTATTGCACCGGCAAGTTCGTCTCGCGCGCACCTGATGATACCGAAGTCCTGAGCTGTCGGGCGCTGACAAGCGAGGAAACATTCTCCGGCCTTATCGACCGCTACGCTCTTCGTTACGGGGATGGCGACCGGCGGGCAGTGGTCTCCATGTGGACCATGTCTTACTTCAGCACCCTGATGATCGGCGCGGCCGTTTCCTGGCTGGAACTGCGGCGCGTCCTGCCGCTCCGTCTCGATCGCCTGAGCCTTGCCGTCGACGCCAAAAGCGGCGAACCGCGCGCCTTCGTGCTTTCCGACTGGGGACGGGAGGACGAGGGGGCCAGCGTCCACGAAGCCTTTCACGAGGTCATCCGCGAGCATGCGGAGCCTTTGATCGACGCAATCGCTGCGCAGGCCGGTGTCAGCCGCAAGCTCCTGTGGGCCAATGCGGCCGGCTATCTCGGCTGGATCGCCGGAGAAATCGGGCGTCTCACCGATCCGGTGCTTGCCGTCGAAGGCAGGGCGCTGCTTGATGATCCGTTCTGGCCGGATGGCTGGAAGAACCCGATGCATGGCATGATCCGGCAGGAATGCGGGCAGGGTGGCGAAACCATCGACCGTCGCCGGGTCTGCTGCCTGCGCTATGCGCTGCCGGGCATTGCCGGCTGCGGCATGGTCTGTCCGCTTCCGCAGGGCCGCAACTGATTTCTCAGGCTTTTCGTCTCAGCATCAGCATCAGGAAGGGGGCGCCGACCAGTGCGGAGACCAGCCCTGCCGGTATGGCGTAAGGAAAGACCACGGTGCGCCCCGCCCAGTCTGCCAGCACCATCAGTCCACCGCCGATCGCAGCCGCACCCGCCATCTGGGGAAACGCCCGGACAAGGCCCGCCTCGCGAGCCAGATGCGGCCCCATCAGGCCAATGAAACTCAGCGGGCCTACACTCAGGGTCGCCGCGGCACTCAGCAGTCCGGCAAGGCCGAACAGCACCAGCCTGGACGGTGTGAGCGGCAGGCCGACGGCAGTTGCCGCCTCCGGGCCGAGCGGCAGGATATCCAGCCAACGCCGCGTCGAGAACGCCGCCCCGATCAGGATGACCCCGGCGACCGAGACCGTGATTGCCGTGACGCCATCGACATTGTAGGTGGATCCGCTCATCCACCGCATCAGGAACAGGGAACGGGGATCGCCGCTCGCCGTCAGGATCCCGACGACGGCATCGACCATGGCGCTGAGCGCGATGCCGGCGAGCAGAACTCTTTCCGGTGCCAGGCCCGAGCGGATGGCGAAGGCGAAGATCACCGCAAGGACGACGAGAGCCCCGAAAGCGGCAAAGCCGAGCTGGCTTGCAAGGCCCGGAGCGGCGATCGCAAAGACGGCGATGGTCACGCCGAAGGTTGCGCCGGCGCTGATGCCGAGAACTTCAGGGCTTGCCATCTCGTTGCCGGTGAGGCGCTGCAGGATAACACCCGCAACGGCGAGCATGGCGCCGGAGGCGAGTGCTGCGAAGACCTTTGGCGTTCTCAGCCCCAGGATCTCGCTTGCGATGGAGGCATCGGGCAGGGCCCAGGCGCCGTCGATCGCGCGGCCGATGAAGAGGCCGACCAGCACGGCCAGCATGACGGCCGCAAGCGCCAGAGGGAGCGCCTTGGGGCCGACGGTCAGCCGGCTTGCTTGCCTTGTGCGTCCCTGCAGGATCCTGTGGCGGGTCTTCAGCCGCGGAAGGAGCAGGAGAAGCAGGGGCGAACCAAACACTGCCGTGACGGCTCCCGTCGGCAGGAAGTCGGCCATTGCCCCCGCCAGATATTGTACGGCCCCGTCGGCAAACCACAGGAGCGATGCACCTATCAGGGTCGACCATACGAGAATTTCGACCGGACGTCTTGCGCCGGAAAGTCTGGCGATGGTGGGGGCGACCAGACCGATGAAACCGATGACGCCGACGGCGCTGGTAACGAAGGCCGCAAGCGTGACGGCTGCGGCGACGGCAATGAAGCGTAGCTGGGCTATGCGCAGGCCAAGAGCGGATGCGCCGGCCTCGCCAAGCTCCAGCAGGGAGAGCGGCCGGATGATCAGCGTTGAAAGGAGTGCGACGGCGCCGATTTTCGGCAGCAGCGAAAGCGGAATGGACCAGCTTTGCTGGGAGAGGGACCCCGCCCCCCAGATAAACAGGCTGACCAGGTAGCGCTCGTTCAGCAGCATCAGGATCGCCGAGAGCGCGCCGCACCAGAGACTGATGACGAGGCCCGAGAGCACCAGCGAGAAGGGAGAGAAACCCCGGCGCGCGCCGAGCAGGAAGACGAGAGCTGCGGCAATCCCGCTGCCGGCGATGGCGACAAGATCCCGGCCGAAACCGAGCAGCGCAGGAAAAAAGAGGGTCGCGATCGCCAGTGCCAGATTTGCACCGGCCGAAATGCCGAGTGTCGTCGGCGAAGCCAGAGGATTACGCAGCACTTGCTGGAAGAGCGCGCCGGAAAGCGCAAGTGCCGCGCCGGCCAGCAGTGCGGTCGCCATGCGGGGCAGGGTGGAATAGAGTAGCACCATGCGAGTAACATCATAGCCGGCTGCCGGTGCGGCCTCGAGGGCAGGCGCGACCTGCAGCCAGGCGATGGCTGCCGCGAGCAGTACCATTGCAAGCGTTACGATCGCCGGCCCGAGGGAAAGTCTCGTGGATGTCTCGGTCATGAGCCGGATTCCAGTTCGCGGGTTATGATCGAGGCGAAGCGTATGGCTTCGTTGACCATGCCGAACATGAGGGCAGGGGGCACGACCGAGAAATGTCCGGGCCGGGCAAAGGGCAGGGCCTGCCATAGCGGACTCTGGTCGAGTTTCGGCAGGACGTCTCCGGGAAGCGGTTCGAAGGCTATCAGCCGTGCCTGTTGATCGGTCACGCGCGACAATTCCTCTATGCCGATGGTCTGAAAGCCCCAGAAGTTCGACGCCTCCTTCCAGGCGTTCTCGACGCCGATCTTGTGCAGCACGTTATCAAACAGGCCCGGCGCCCCATAGATGCGGGCGTGGCGGGCATCCATGAAGCTGACCAGAGCCAGAGGCGGCGGCGACAAAGGTTCAAGTCTGCGGCGGCAATCGGCGAAGAAGGCGTCCACCTCTGCAAGAAAGCGTTCCCCCTCTTCCGTCCGGCCGATGGCGGCGGCAAGCTTGCGGGTGGCCGCGATTGCGGCCGGCAGGATTTCCCCGCCTTCAGGGGTGTAGATCTCCAGACGCAGCACCGGCGCCACCGCTTCTAGTTTGGGAAGCAGTGCGTCGAGATAAGGCGTGGTGAGGATCAGATCGGGCTTCAGCGCGGTGAGAATCTCGAAGTTGACCTCCCACGAGCTGCCGAGGTCGATGACGCTTGCCGGCATTTCCGGTTCGACCATCCACCTGTCCCAGTCGGCGAGCGAGGCCACTGCAGCCGGCGTAACGCCGAGCGACAGCATGGTGGAGGCGAGGCCGTAGTCGAGGCTGACGATCTTCGTCGGTATGCCTTCTGCCCGGGCAGGCAATGTCGCCAGCTGGGCAGGCAGGGCCGCGGCGCCCGCCATCATCTTCAGCAGCGCCCGCCGCTGCACTCCGCGCCGGCCGTGATCGTCAGGAGACATAGGCGAGCGGTATGCTGAGCGCAGGATGAGGCATGACATCCATGGCGATGCCGTAGATGTTCTCGAGCGCGTCACGCTGCAGGATCTCGGCGGGAGTACCGCTCGCGGCGACGATGCCGCCCTTGAGCGCATGGATGCAGTCGCAGAAACGGGCCGCCATGTTGATGTCGTGCAGCACAATCACCACGCTGAGCCCCTTTTCGCGCGAAAGCCGGCGAACGAGCGAAAGCACTTCCATCTGATGGGCGATATCCAGTGCAGAGGTCGGCTCGTCCAGAAGCAGGCATTCGCTGTCCTGGGCCACCAGCATGGCGATCCAGGCGCGTTGCCGTTCGCCGCCCGACAGTGTCTCCACCAGCCGGTCGGCGAAGGGGTCGAGATGGGTGAGCGCCAGGGCCTCCTCGACCTTGTGGCGGTCGCGATCGGTAAAGCGGCCCAGCGCGCCGTGCCAGGGGTAACGCCCGCAGGCCACCAGTTCGCGCACCGTCATGCCGGCGCCGGCGCCGACATCCTGCGGCAGATAGGCGACGGAGCGGGAAAAGGCGCGCGCGTCGAAGGACGAGGTGGGCTGTCCGCCATAATAGACCGTGCCGGAGTTCTGGCCCTGTTGGCGGGCCATGATCTTCAGGAGCGTCGACTTGCCGGAGCCGTTGTGACCCACGAGGGCGGTGATCTCGCCCGCGGCGAAATCCAGCGACACATCCTTCAGGATGGCGCGTCCCTGGAGGGTGAGTCCGACGGCTTCGACGCGGAAGGCCTGACGGGCTCGGTCCGTTCCGTCGATCGGCCACTGGTTCTTCGTCATGCTCCGCTCCTTCGCACCCGCGCAACATCGGTTGTCACTGCGTTACTAAATATGATAATTGTGATCAAGTATATCTTTCCAACAACGTCATCGACTCGAGGTGCCGCCTTACCCGGGTCTGCCTTACGAGGAGCGGAATGAGTTATCTGCCCCGCATGAACAATCGCATCGATGGCTTCTCGGTCATTCAGGGATTTCATCGCCGCTACTGGGACGGCATGGTCGCCGATCTCTGGAATGTCGACTGCGCGCCGGAAGCCGGAGGCTATTATGTCGGGCATGATCCGCGGCTCTTTGCGGTGCTCGATGCCCAGTTCGGAGCGGACGGCGATTTCAGCATGGCGGAACTCGGAAACGTTCCGCTGACGGCTTGCCAGCGGCGCGCCATTTCCTTCATTCCGGCCGGCATGGAGATGCGCACCGAAATGCGGGGCATCCATTTCCTGCGCCATCTGGACCTGCATTTCGACGTCGATGGTTTGACCCGCCGTTTCGGCGAGGATCTGCCTCCGCAGACACTTGAGGAGCCGCGGTTCCTTTGCGACGAGGTGCGCCTGCTTGCGCTTGCGGATCTGATTGCCGCCGAATGCGCAGCTCCCGATCCCCTACATGGTCTCTATGGCGACGGGTTGACGCTGGCCCTGCTGATCGACGTCCTGAAGATCGGCGCCACCGTCGAGCGGCAGCGCTCCAAGCTCGCCGCCTGGCAATTGCGCAAGGCGACGGAGTTCATCGAGGAGCATTGCCTGCGCGCCATTCGTCTGGACGAGCTTGCGGCTCTGACCGGGCTGTCGCCCTCCCATTTCAGCCATGCCTTCAAGGCGTCCACCGGACTGCCACCCCATCGCTGGCAGATGAAGGTCCGCATGGTGCGGGTCAAGGAATTCCTGCGCCGGCGTGACATGTCGCTGACCACGGTTGCGGCCGAAACGGGCTTTGCCGATCCGGCGCATTTCGCCCGCGTCTTCCGTCGGCAGGTCGGCGTATCGCCGTCCATCTGGCGCAAGGCCAACCTCGATTGAGGATGAGCACCGGTCCGTCGGCCGAAGTTTGACCAAATACGGTCAAGCGCGAGCAGGAACGGACAAGCAGGGCAGTTAATCCTGATATAAATACTCATCTTATTTTCGACACTATTCGATCCGGCGGGTTGCAGGACCAGCCGGTGAAGCGGGGTAAATCATGCAGAGAAACAGGGGATATCGCTCGATGAGCAGGGCTTGGCGCGCGGGGGCAGCGCTGGCGATACTGGCTTGGCCGGCAGCAGCCGCAGCCCAGGATGCGGGCACGACGCTTCAGACCATCGTGGTTCAGGGCAAACAAGAAACCTCGACCGGTCCGGTCGACGGCTATGCGGCAAGCCGCTCCTCGACGGGTTCCAAGGCCGATACGCCGATTTCCGAGATCCCGCAGTCGGTCTCCGTCGTGGGTCGCGAGGAACTCGACGATCGCGGCGTCACCAACAAGGTCGACGAAGCCCTTCGCTATACCGCCGGCGTCTTCGCCGAACCCTTCGGCGTCGATCCGGACACCGACTGGATCTATATCCGCGGCTTCGACGCGACGCAGACAGGCGTGTTTCTCGATGGCCTCAGCCTCTATTCCTATGGCTTCGGCGGCTTCCAGATGGACCCGTTCTTCCTGGAGCGCGTCGAGGTGCTGAAGGGACCGGCCTCCGTTCTTTACGGTGCATCGAACCCCGGTGGTCTCGTCAACATGGTCGGCAAGCGGGCGCCGGATGAAAAGCTGCTCTACACCGAAGCCGGTATCAACAGCGACGGCAATGCCTTCTTCGGCTTCGATGCGGGCGATGTATTGCAGGACGGCGCGTTCAGCTATCGCCTGACCGGCAAGATTGCCGGTGGCGACCAGTATACCGATTATTCCGAGGATTTCCGCGGCGGGATCATGCCGCAATTCACCTGGAAGCCGGATGAATCCACCAAGCTCAACGTCTACGGTTTCTACTCCGCGCTCGATCAGGTGCATGTCGGCAACGGCTTCTATCCTTATGTCGGCACGGTGGTCGATGCTCCCTTTGGCAAGATCGATCCGAAGTCCTTCTATGGTGAGCCGGATATCGACCATGGCGAATACCAGCAGACCATGATCGGCTACGAAATCGAGCATGAGCTGGACAGCGGCTGGACGCTTTCCCAGAACGCCCGCTACGCCCATCTCAACAAGTACGAGAACGCACCCTACACCTACGGCTACTACGACTCCTCCACCGGTACCGGCTATCTCGAAGAACCGGCCGGCCCGGACTACGAGTTCTACCGCATCGGTTTCGAGGGCAAGTCCAAGGTCGACAGCTTCGTGATCGACAATCGGGTCAACGGCGAATTCGCAACCGGCGGATTGGACCACGACCTGACCATTGGCTTAGACTACAAATATTACCGCCTCGATCATGAGCAGGCCTGCTGTGGCTCGACGCCGATCAGCGTGACGGACCCGGTCTATGGCGCACCGCAGGGCACCAACTTTGTCTATCTCGACCAGGTTCTGACCCAGCAGCAGGTCGGCATCTACGCGCAGGACCAGATCAAGTTCGGCGGCGGCTTCATCGCCACGCTCAATGGCCGCTACGACTTTGTGAAGACGGAATCGGATGCGACCGTCGGCTATTCCTATGATGCCGACGACAAGGCGGCGAGCGGCCGTGTCGGTCTTGCCTACGAGTTCGCCAACGGCTTCACGCCCTATGCCAGCGCCTCGACCTTCTTCAATCCCGTGATCGGTTCCAGCGCCACCGCGCCGATCAAGCCGGAAGAAGGCTATCAGGTCGAGGGCGGCTTCAAGTACGAGCCGACCGCATTCGAAGGCCTGTTCACGGCGTCGGTCTTCCATCTGGTCAAGCAGAACTGGACCGTTACAGATCCGGCTACCTTCCTGCAGTCGCAGATCGGCGAAGTCACCTCCACCGGCATCGAACTCGAAGCCAAGGTGCAGATTGCCGACGACTGGAAGGCGACGGCGGCCTTTACCTGGCAGGATCTCGAAATGACGGAACATGCCGATCCGACCCTTGTCGGCAACAGCCCCTACCTCATTCCTGCTGTTACCGCTTCCGCCTGGCTCGATTACACCGTGCCGACGGGTGTTCTCGAGGGCCTGAGCGTCGGTGCCGGCCTGCGCTACCAGGGCGAATCCTGGGCCGACTACGCCAATACGCTCAAGGTGCCGGATGCGCTGCTCGCCGATGCCGCTGTCCGCTACGAGAAGGATGGCTGGGGTCTGTCGCTGAATGTCGCGAACCTGTTCGACAAGGAATACGTCAAGGGTTGCCAGGGCACGCTGACCTGCGGTTATGGCGAGGGACGTACCTTCACGCTGAAGCTCAGCAAGACCTGGTAATACAGGTCTGCCGACTTAACGGCTCCAGAAAGCCGTCGGGACCGATCGGTTTCCGGCGGCTTTTCGTTTGCGGATGATGATTTCGCAGTGTTCAGCGCCACATGCCGCGCATGCGGGCGCCGACGTCGATCCGCTTCTGCCGCTCGCCCTGTCCGCCGAGCCCTTCGCCGGCGGTGGCCAGCGGCCAGCTTACCTTCTCGAAATATTGCAGCAGCATGGCGGGGATGAAGCGCGAGCGGGCGGCATAGACATGACGGTCGCCCTGTGCGTTCTGGCCATGGGTGAAGAAGCGTTGCGGCGTGATGATATGCAGGCTGTCCTTGGCGCGCGTCATCGCGACATAGAGCAGGCGGCGTTCCTCGTCGATCTCGTCGGTGGTGCCAACCCCGAGATCCGAGGGAATGCAGCCATCGACGCAGTTCAGCACGAAGACGGACGTCCATTCCTGCCCTTTGGCCGAGTGAATGGTCGAAAGGATCAGGTAATCTTCGTCGCGCAGCGGCACGCCCGCTTGATCGCTGGTCGCATCCGGCGGATCGAGCGTGAGTTCGGTCAGGAAGCGTTCCCGCGACGGATACCCGCCTGCGATCTGTTCGAGCTGCAGGAGGTCGGCCATGCGGGTCTCGGCATCCTCATGGATGCGGCCAAGATGCGGCTCGTACCATTCCCGCGCCCTGGCGATTTCGCCCGGCCAGCCGAGGCCCATGCCTCTGAGCTCCATGAGCATTCTGGTGAATGCGCCCCATTCCTCGCCGCAGCGGGGCGGCGGCGGCATTTCGGCAAGCGAAATAAGCGGTTCAGGATCGGCGGCCGAGGTGTTGAGGATCTTGCCGGCCGTCTGCGGGCCGATACCCGGAAGCAGCTGTAACAGGCGAAAGCCTGCCACCTTGTCGCGCGGATTCTGGGCGAAGCGCAGGGTTGCCAGCAGATCCTTCACATGGGCGGCGTCGAGGAATTTCAGCCCGCCGAACTTCACGAAAGGAATGTTTCGCCGGGTGAGTTCGATTTCCAGCGGGCCGCTATGGTTGGAGGCGCGGAAAAGCACGGCCTGTTGCTTGAGCGTCGTGCCGGTCTCGCGGGCCGCGAGCACCTGTTCGGCGATATAGCGGGCCTGATCGGCTTCGTCGCGCACGCCGACCAGCATCGGGCGTGCCTCGCTTGCCCGCTCGCTCCAGAGGTTCTTGGTGAAGCGTTCGCGGGCAAGGCCGATGACGCCGTTTGCCGCCGTCAGGATCGGCTGGGTGGAGCGATAGTTGCGGTCGAGCGTCACGACATCGGCGGGCGGATCGAACTGCTTGGGAAAATCCAGAATGTTGCGGATCGTCGCGGCGCGGAAGGAATAGATCGACTGGGCGTCGTCGCCGACCACGGTCAGGCCGATGCCCTCCGGTTTCATCGCGGTCAGGATCGTCGACTGCAGCCGGTTGGTGTCCTGGTATTCGTCGACCAGAACATGGTCGAAGCGGCCGCCGATCGCACCGGCGAGATGGGGATCGGTAACGGCATGGGCCCAGTAAAGCAGGAGATCGTCGTAATCGAGCACGTTCTGCGCCTGCTTGGCCTCGACATAGCCGGCAAACAGTTCCTTCAACTGGCTTTCCCAGTTGCTGCACCAGGGGAAGGAGGATTGTAGCGCCTCCTTCAGCGGACATTCCGCATTCACGACGCGGGAATAGATTGCAAGGCAAGTCGCCTTGGTGGGAAAGCGGCTTTCCAGCTTCGAAAGGCCGAGCTGGTGACGGACCAGATTCATCAGGTCGGCCGAATCCTCCCGGTCATGAATGGTGAAATCCGGGTCGAGGCCGATCTCGTAGGCGTATTCGCGCAGGATGCGTGCGCCGATGCCGTGAAAGGTTCCGGCCCATGTCAGGGCGTCCGTCAGGGTGGATGCGTCGTTGCCCAGCACCTTGCGGCAGATGCGCTCCACGCGGATGGCCATCTCGCTTGCGGCGCGCCGGGAAAAGGTCATCAGCAGGATGCGGCGGGGGTCGGCTCCGTTGACCAGCAAATGGGCGACGCGGTGGGCCAGAGTGTTGGTCTTGCCCGATCCGGCGCCCGCGATGATCAGAAGAGGCCCGGCGCCACCCTCGGGGGCCGGAATGCCATGAGCGACGGCTGCCCTCTGCTGCTCGTTCAGGGCATCCAGATAGGTCGATTGCACCGGCAGTGTCGGGCTGGAGGTCATGCCCATCATGTGCCTGACTATGGGCGATTCGGCAAGAACATAGGGCGAACTTTTGTCGTGTCCCGGTTCGGGCGCCGTCACAGGCCTGCGAAAAGCATCGGTCCGGTCGAATGTGCTTTTTTTAGCTCCGCCGTATTTTGGACAAAACACCGCCCAAATTTGAATTGAGACTGCCGGCTCTTGGTTGGCGCGGTGCGCCAAAACGGTCCGGTCTGGCGCATTGACCCCTTACCCCCAGCCCCCCAATGCACCCGGGCCGGACCGGCCAAGGCAAACTCCAGAAAAACTCAGGATTTCGTCGGGCCGGTCATCATGGTCGCGCCGAGAATGCCCGCGGGTTCGCCCTGCGGTCCCGTCGACTGCAGGAGAATGGCGCAGCCGCTGTTGCCGTCCTTGTCGATCAGCTTGGCCGGCAGCACGAGATCGAGCGCGGAACCATCCCACATGCCGACGGTCTGGACGTCGGTGACGCTGTTCCAATAGACCATCTTCTTGCCGATGTTCTCGCCCTTCAATAGCTCCACCGTTTCCTTGCGGCGAAAATAGACGACGACCACGTCGGCCCTGCCGACGCCTGCGCCGACCTTCACCGCCAGTTCGTCACCCTTGCGTTCGGCAGCAACCGGAATGGTCAGGCCGCCGCCAGCCTTTTCCAGCGCGCCGAGTTTCTGGTTGATAGCGCCGACATCGGTGCCCTTGATGTGGTCGCGGCCGTTGAGGATCGCCTGGGGGGTATAGACGCCGCTGCGGCCGAGGCTGCTGGCATAGCCATACTGGCGCTTGGTGTTTTCTTTCGAGGCGAGCGTGTCGGCCCAGCCCATGTAGTTCCAGTAATCGACGTGATAGGCGAGCGCCACGACATCGCCCTGGCGCACCAGCGTCTCGAAGGCGCGGTCGGCCGGCGGACAGGAGCCGCAGCCCTGCGAGGTGAACAGTTCCACGACGCCCCTCAGAGGCGTGCCGTCGCCGGCAAGCGCCGGGCCGCTCAGCGCCAGCGTCAGCAAGAATGCCAGACTTTTGAACATGCTCCGGTTCATGGAGTGCCCCGTCCTTCGATCCGGCGGCTCGTGGATGCGCCGCCGTTGATCTTCCCTTGTGCGTGCCGACACATAGCTCTTCCGGCGTTCAAGGCAAAGTCACGATGGGGTGAAACTGGAGCAAATCCAGCAAAAGTGGGAACCGGTTTTGCGTCTGGAATTGCGGGTAAAGAAGGAGACAGAGCATTGGAGGCGTAACCGTTTCGCTGAAAATGCTCTGTACGAGACGAGACCCGAGCGGAACCGGAATGGCAAAGAAAACCGCCGGCCGATAAGGTCGACCGGCGGTTCTTGCGGATGGAGACGAGCCCGATCAGGCTACGAGATCGCGAAGAACAGTCTGCAGAATGCCGCCGTTCTCCATATAGGTGACCTCGTCGAGCGTATCGATGCGGCAAAGCAGCGGAACTTCCTTCACCGAACCATCGGCATAGGTGATCCTGGCGATCTTGGTTTCGCGCGGCTTGATGTCGCCTTCGAGACCCTCGATGGTGACGGTTTCGTCGCCCTTGAGGTTGAGCGAGGCCCAGGTGGTGCCGTCCTCGAAGGTGAAGGGAACGACGCCCATGCCGACCAGGTTCGAGCGGTGGATACGCTCGAAGGACTGGGCGATCACGGCCTTCACGCCGAGCAGGTTGGTGCCCTTCGCAGCCCAGTCGCGGGACGAGCCGTTGCCGTATTCGACACCGGCGAAGATGACGAGCGGAACGCCCTCTTCCTTGTACTTCATGGCCGCGTCGTAGATCGACATCTCTTCCTTCGACGGATAGTGGATGGTGTAGCCACCTTCCTTGCCGTTCGGGCCGAGCATGTGGTTGCGGATGCGGATGTTGGCGAAGGTGCCGCGCATCATGACTTCATGATTGCCGCGGCGCGTGCCATACTGGTTGAAGTCCGCGACCTGAACGCCGTTGTCGATCAGGTATGCGCCTGCGGGAGAAGCCGCCTTGATCGAACCGGCCGGGGAGATGTGGTCGGTGGTGATCTTGTCGCCGAACAGGCCGAGGACGCGGGCGCCCTTGATGTTCTTCAGGCCGCTGCCGGTCTTGCCCATGCCCACGAAATACGGCGGGTTCTGAACGTAGGTCGACTTGTCGTCCCACGCATAGGTCTGACCCTCCGGAACCTGCACGGCCTGCCAGTTGGCATCGCCCTTGAACACGTCGGCGTACTTCGTTTCGTAAAGTTCGCGGGTGACGTATTTCTGGATGAAGGACTGGACTTCCTGCGAGGTCGGCCAGATGTCCTTGAGGTAGACCGGCTTGCCGTCCCTGTCCTCGCCGATCGGCTCCTTCGTCAGGTCCTTCTGCACGGTGCCGGCGAGCGCATAGGCAACGACGAGCGGCGGCGAGGCGAGGTAGTTCGCCTGAACGTCCGGCGAGATACGGCCTTCGAAGTTGCGGTTGCCCGAGAGCACGCCCGCGGTGATCAGGCCCTTGTCGTTGATCGTCTTCGAGATCGGCGGCGGCAGCGGGCCGGAGTTGCCGATGCAGGTGGTGCAGCCGAAGCCGACCAGATTGAAGCCGAGCGCGTCGAGATCCGTCTGGAGGCCCGATTTCTCGAGATATTCGGCGACGACCTGCGATCCCGGTGCAAGCGAGGTCTTCACCCACGGCTTGGTCTTCAGGCCTCTGGCCACGGCGTTGCGGGCGAGAAGGCCGGCGGCGATCAGCACGCTCGGATTAGAAGTGTTGGTGCAGGAGGTGATGGCGGCAATCGCCACGTCGCCATGGCCGAGGTCGAAATCGGTGCCTTCCACCGCATAGCGGTCGGTGAGCTGACCCGGCTTCTTGTAGTCGTTCTCAAGAGCCGTTGCGAAGTTCGGGGCGATGGTTTCGAGGGCCAGGCGGCCTTCCGGACGCTTCGGACCGGCCATCGAGGGAACAACGTCGCCGAGATCGAGTTCGAGCGTGTCGGTGAAGACGAGGTCGGAGCCGTCGCCGTGGCGCCACATGCCCTGTGCCTTCGAATAGGCTTCGACGAGGGCGATGCGGTCCTTGGAACGGCCGGACATGGTCAGGTAGTTGACGGTTTCGCCATCGACCGGGAAGAAGCCGCAGGTCGCGCCATATTCCGGGCCCATGTTGCCGATGGTGGCGCGGTCGGCGAGCGGCATGTTGTCCATGCCCGGGCCGAAGAATTCCACGAACTTGGAAACCACGCCCTTCTTGCGCAGCATCTGCACGACGGTCAGCACGAGGTCGGTTGCGGTCACGCCTTCCTTGAGCTTGCCGGTCAGCTTGAAACCGATGACCTCGGGCAGCAGCATGGAGACCGGCTGGCCGAGCATGGCGGCTTCCGCTTCGATACCGCCCACGCCCCAGCCGAGAACGCCCAGGCCGTTGATCATGGTGGTGTGGCTGTCGGTGCCGACGCAGGTGTCGGGATAGGCGATGGTTTCGCCGTCCTCTTCCTTCGTCCAGACCGTCTGACCGAGGTATTCAAGGTTCACCTGATGACAGATACCGGTGCCCGGCGGAACCACGCGGAAATTCTTGAATGCCTGCTGGCCCCACTTCAGGAAGCGGTAGCGCTCGCCGTTGCGCTGGTATTCCAGTTCCACGTTGCGGGCGAAGGCCTGCGGGGTGCCGAATTCGTCGACGATCACCGAGTGGTCGATGACGAGATCGACGGGAACCAGCGGGTTGATCTTTTCGGGGTCTCCGCCGAGCGTCTTGATGCCGTCACGCATGGCGGCGAGGTCGACCACCGCCGGAACGCCGGTGAAGTCCTGCATCAGCACGCGGGCCGGACGATAGGCGATTTCCGCTTCCTTCAGGCCCTTGTTCACCAGCCATGCGGCAACGGCTTCGATGTCGGCCTTGGTGACCGAACGGCCATCCTCGTTGCGCAGCAGGTTCTCAAGCAGAACCTTCATCGAATAGGGAAGCCTGGAAATGCCGGCAAGACCGGCGGCTTCCGCCTTCGGCAGGCTGTAATAGACGTAATCCTTGCCGTTGACGGTCAGCGTCGAACGACATTGAAAGCTGTCGATGGATTTGGACACGGATAGAAACCCCGCTTATTCTGATAGCCTACACATACGTGCGGACGCCCATGCACTCATGCACATCAGGATGCGGGTGCGACCATTTCCGCTGCCCGCCCGTGAAAATTGCCCTTAGCAATCATCAAGTTCGGCACAAGGATGAAGTTCACGCCGATCGCTGGCGTGGTTGAAACTCATATAGATAATTTCTAAGAAAGCTGCCAGACCAAGCAATGGCGAAACGAGACAATTTTTTTCGACAGGCGGCCAATATGGTTGCCGGAAAGCGAACGGGGATGCGGCTCACCGCCGAAAAGCTCGCCGCCAGGCGGGGCGAAGACCTGATCTTTTTCGATATTTCATTCGAGTTGCGCGCCGGCGAGGCGATGGTGCTGACCGGCCGCAACGGTTCGGGAAAATCGACATTACTGCGGGTGGTCGCGGGGCTTCTGAGGCCTGACCGGGGCAGGGTGGAATTCCGGTTCGGCGACGGCGAAGAACCGCGGCCGGCGCGTGAGGCGAGCCACTATCTCGGCCATCGCAACGCCATGAAGCAGGAGCTTACCGTTCGCGAGAACCTCGTCTTCTGGCGGGACTTCCTTGGCGATGCCGAGGGAGGGTCGGGTCTTTCTGTCGAAGAGGCGGCGGAAGCCGTCGGCCTCGGCAGCATCACGCATCTCCCCTATGGTTATCTCTCCGCCGGCCAGCAGCGGCGCTTCGCCATGGCCAAGCTGATCGTCGCCCACCGGCCGGTCTGGATCCTCGACGAACCGACGGCCGCGCTCGACGCCAGCGCCGACGAGATGTTCGCCGGCCTCGTCCACGCCCATCTCGCCAAGGGCGGCATGGCGATCGCCGCCACCCACCAGCCGCTCGGTCTCAAGGGCACGCAGACGCTGGTGATGAAGGGGTTTGAATATCACGAGGCGGAGGAGGTCTTGTGATGCTGATTACCTCCCTCTGCCCCGCCGTGCATGGAGTTTCCGCATGATCGCCCTTTTCTTCCGCGACCTCAAACTCTCGGTGCGGGCGGGCGGCGGCGCGCTGATCGGCGTCCTGTTCTTCATGACGGTCGTTGCCGTCATCCCGTTCGGAGTCGGTCCCGATCTCAACCTTCTGTCGCGCATCGGGCCGGCCATCGTCTGGATCGGAGCCTTGCTTGCAGCCCTTCTCGGGCTCGACCGGCTGTTCCAGGCGGATCGCGACGACGGGTCGCTCGACCTGATCCTGATGCAGGAGACGCCGCTGGTCCTGACCGTCTTCGTCAAATGCCTGGCGCACTGGACCGCCACCAGCCTGCCGCTGGTCATCGCCTCGCCGCTGCTCGGCCTGTTCATGAACATGAACGAGGTGGCGATCGGCGCGGTGATGCTGACGCTTCTGGTCGGATCACCGGCGATCACTTTCATTGGAGCGGCCGGTGCCGCCGTTGCCGTTGCCTTGCCCCGCGGCGGACTTCTGGTATCCATTCTGGTGCTGCCGCTGGCCATTCCGGTGCTGATCTTCGGGGTCAGCGCCTCCTATGCGGCGGTGCAGGAGCCGGCCCCATTTATGCCGCCGTTCCTGTTTCTGATTGCGATCACGCTGTTCTTCGCGGTGATCGGTCCGCTTGCCGCCGCACTGGCGTTGCGCAACGCGTCCGATTGACCCGGATCAATTGCAGACGACCCTCTCTCAGGTTAGAAGCATTCCATGAACGACACGAGCCTTGCCATTTCGAAGTTCAGCGATCTCGCCAACCCGACCCGGTTCCTGGCGCTGGTTGCCCGCGTCCTGCCGTGGTTTGTCTGTCTGACCGCCACGCTCTTTGCCGTGGGGCTCTATCTGAGCTTCACGACCGAGGGCGATTACCAGCAGGGCGAGACGGTGCGTATCATGTATGTGCATGTGCCGGCAGCCTGGCTTTCGATGATGTGCTATTCGGTCATGGCGCTTTCGGCCATCGGCACGCTCGTCTGGCGTCATCCGCTGGCCGATGTCAGCCACAAGGCTGCCGCGCCGCTGGGCGCTGCCTTCACCCTGATCGCGCTGATTACCGGCTCTCTCTGGGGCAAGCCGATGTGGGGGACGTGGTGGGTCTGGGATGCGCGTCTCACCTCCGTCTTCGTGCTGTTCCTGATGTATCTCGGCCTGATCGCCCTCAACCGGTCGATGGACGATGCCTCCAAGGCCGCGCGCGTCAGCGCCGTGCTGATCCTCGTCGGTTTCGTCAACATCCCGATCATCAAGTTCTCGGTCGAGTGGTGGAACACGCTGCACCAGCCGGCGTCGGTGATCCGGCTTGACGGGCCGACCATCGATCCGGAATTCCTTTGGCCCCTGCTGATCATGGCCGTCGCCTTCACCATGCTTTTCTTCACGCTGCATCTGATGGCCATGCGCAACGAGATCTGGCGCCGGCGCATAGCGACGCAGCGCCGCATGGCAGCCCGCATGGCGGGCCGGGAGGCTTCTCCATGAGCCACGCCTTTTACGTTTACCTGTCCTACGGAATTGCCGGCCTGATCATCCTGGCGCTGATCGGTTGGGTCTGGCTGGATGGCCGTGCCCGTCAGGCCGAACTCAAGGTGCTGGAAGCCTCCGGTATGCGCCGCCGCAGCGCCTCGGCCAGGGTCGAGGGTGCCGGCCAATGAGCGAGCCCGTCGTCGAGGATGAAAAGGCCCGCAAGGGCATTGCCCGCTATGCGCTGGCGCTCGTGCCGCTCGCCGTGTTCGCCATCATTGCCGGTACGGCCGGCAAGATGCTCTACGAGCAGGACGTCAACGGCAAGAACGTTTCCGACATTCCTTCGGCGTTGATCGGCACGCGTGCGCCGGCACTGGATATGCCGGCACTCGAAGGCTCGAACACGGTGCCGCTGACCACGGCTGCCATTTCCGGCAAGCTGACGCTGGTCAACGTCTTCGCGTCCTGGTGCGTACCCTGCCGGCAGGAGCATCCGATCCTCAAGGAACTGTCCAAGGATCCGCGGCTGAACGTGGTGGGCATCAACTACAAGGATAAAAACGAGAACGCCCTGCGTTTCCTCGGCGAACTCGGCAATCCCTATCATGCGATCGGCGTCGACCCGAACGGCAAGGCTGCGATCGACTGGGGTGTCTACGGCATTCCGGAAAGCTATCTCGTCGCAGCCGACGGCACGATCCTCTACAAGAAGGTCGGTCCCTTCGATCCGCAGTCGCTGGAGAACGGCCTTTTCCCGGCCATCGAGAAGGCGCTCGGCGGGCCTCAGGTCACGACGACGAAATGATGCGCAGGGCCGGCACTTCGCCGGCCGCCATTTGAAGATCGTCAACAATGGTCGGCTTGAGGAGCAATTAGCTGCCCTGCCACGCGCGGACCGCATCCAGTGGCCAGACGAGCATCAGCACGTTGAGGGTGAGGTTGTCGCGGATCAGCCAGCCGGTGAAGAGTTCGAAGGCGATGGCGATCACGACCGTCAGCCAGACGGGCGCACGGGCGGCGAAGAGGAAGCCCAGCATCATCGCGACCGTATCCATCGCCGAATTCAGCACGCTGTCGCCGCTATAGCCGATAGCCATGGTCTCGCTGCGGTAGCGGTTGATGATGATCGGCGAGTTCTCGAGGATCTCCCAGGCGGCCTCGATGATCACGGCCAATGTCAGGCGGGCGCCGAACGAGCCGCGGCGCAGCACCGCCCAGCCGAGCAGGTAGAACAGGAAGCCGTGGATGATATGGGAGGGTGTGTACCAGTCGGCGATGTGCTGGGAATTGCCTGGCGTGTTGACGCCGGGTTCGAACAGCTTGACGTAGCCGCATTCGCAGATCGGGATACGGCCCATGCCGAGCAGCACGACGATCTGGGCCAGCAGCAGCGCGCCGGCGACGATCAGCCAGAAGCGGGTGGAACTGTTGCGTATCTCAAGGTTGCCGGCGCCCGTCGTCACTTCGTCTTTCCTTCCGTGTTTTGCTCGACGCTATGACGCATGATCAGCGGCATCTGGGCGAGGGTGAAGAGAATGGTGATCGGCATGGTGCCCCAGACCTTGAAGTTCACCCAGACATCGTCGGAGAAGTTGCGCCAGACGGCTTCGTTGATGACGGCGAGGAACAGGAAGAAGACGCCCCAGCGCAGGGTGAGCTTCTTCCAGCCTTCCTCATCGAGCTGGAATGCGGCGTTGAACACATAACCGAGCAGCGACTTGCCGAAGAACAGGCCGCCAAGCAGCACCACGCCGAACAGCGTGTTGACGATGGTCGGTTTCATCTTGATGAAGGTCTCGTCCTGCAGCCAGATCGACAGCGAGCCGAAGACCATGACCACCACGCCCGAGACGAAGGGCATGACCGGCAGGTGCCTGAAGACGATCTTGGAAACGATCAGCGAGGTGATCGTCGCGGCCATGAAGAGGGCGGTCGCGATCAACAGCGGTCCACCCACCAATGTGAGGGCCGGGAAGGTTTTCGCCAGCCATTCGCCGCGCAGGTTGCCGAAGAAGAAGACAAGCAGCGGGCCAAGTTCGAGCGCCATCTTGAGAAGCGGATGGTGACGCTCCTCGGTGGTTGGCTGGGTGTCGCTTTCGAAGTTGTTCATTGAGATGTCCGTTTGTAATCCCTGGGCTTCGGCCTGCAGTCGGTCGTCAGCGGGCGATGCCGGCAATGGCACTGGCGAAATCCTCGGCCTCGAAGGGCTCGAGATCGTCGACGCCTTCGCCGACCCCGATGAAGTAGACCGGCAGCTTGTGCTTCGCCGCGATGGCGACGAGGATGCCGCCGCGGGCGGTGCCGTCGAGCTTTGTCATGATGAGGCCGTTGACGCCCGCCACGTTGCGGAAGATCTCCACCTGGTTCATGGCGTTCTGGCCGGTGGTGGCGTCGAGCGTCTGGAGAACGGTGTGCGGCGCTTCCGGATCGAGCTTGCCGAGAACGCGCACGATCTTTTCGAGCTCGGCCATCAGCTCGGCCTTGTTCTGCAGCCGGCCGGCGGTGTCGATGATCAGCACGTCGCTCTTCTCGACCTTCGCCTTTTCGAAGGCGTCGTAGGCGAGGCCTGCGGCATCGGCACCGAGCTTGGTGCCGATGAAGGTTGAGCCGGTGCGGTCGGCCCAGATCTTCAGCTGTTCGATTGCGGCGGCGCGGAAGGTGTCGCCAGCGGCGAGCATGACCTTGAGGCCAGAGCCGGAAAGCTTGGCGGCGAGCTTGCCGATGGTGGTGGTCTTGCCGGTGCCGTTGACGCCGACCACGAGGACGACGTGCGGCTTGTGGTTGAGGTCCAGCGCCAGCGGCTTGGCCACCGGCTTCAGCACCTTGGTGATTTCGGCCGCCATGATGCGGGCGACATCCTCGCCGCTCACATCCTTGCCGTAGCGTTCGGAGGACAGCGCACCGGTGATGCGCATGGCAGTCTCGACGCCGAGGTCCGCCTGGATCAGCAGGTCTTCAAGTTCGTCGAGCGTATCCTCGTCCAGCTTACGCTTGGTGAAGAGGGCGGCGATCTGCCCGGTCAGCTGCGAGGAGGTGCGGAAGAGGCCCGCCTTCAGACGCTGGAACCAGGTGAGCTTTTCCTTCGGCGTTTCCGCTTCCGGCTCGGGCGTCGTTTCTACCGTGGCGAAGCCCCTGGGAAGCGCCACCGGCCCTTCCGGCTCCGGAGCGATGTCCGCCTGCGGTGCGATTTCCCCATGGGAAACGTCGGCAGGCTGTTCCGGCTGCGGGTGGAAGGCGGCTTCTGTCTCTTGCGGGATCTCGGCAACGTCAGGCGTTTCCTCGGCTGCGGAGACCTGCTCCTCCTCGACCGTCTCGTCCGGCGCTGGGCCGCCGGCGGTTTCGATCACTTCGGGCAGCACCGGTTCGGCGGCGATGACGGCTTCTTCCGGCGTTGCGTCGGTTTCGGCCTTTTCGGCGGCTTCGATCAGGCTTGCGAAATCCTCGCCCTCCGGCGGTTTTTCGCTTGCCGGCTTCTCCTTGCCGAAGGTGAAGACTTTCTTGATGAAGCCGAGCGCCATGAAGCTTTCCGTTCTGTCTTTCCGTTCGATCAGCCCGTTTGACCGGTTTGCCCGATCAGGCGGCCGAGGCTGAGGCCGGTTGAATGTCGAGGTGGCGGCCATTGTGGCCGGTGATCGTGACCGTCACAAGGTCGCGCGGCTGAAAGCCGGGCGTGGCAACGAGCGCGAAGTTTTCCGTATGGGCCATGCCGCTCATTTCCACAAGCACCGTCTGTCGTGTGCCGACCATTGCGGCGAGGTGGCGGGCCTGAAGCTTCTCCGCCGTTTCGCGCAGCCGGGCGGCGCGCTCCTTGACGAGACGGCGGTCGAGCTGCGGCATGCGGGCGGCGGGCGTGCCCGGACGCGGGCTGTAGGGAAAGACGTGAAGCTGGGAAATCCCGATCTCTTCCGCGAGACGGGCGGAATTTGCAGCCATTTCCTCGGTTTCGGTCGGGAAGCCTGCGATCATATCGGCTCCGAAACTCATGCCGGGGCGTAATTGTTTCACGTGCGACACGAATTTCAGCGCGTCGGCGCGGCTGTGACGCCGTTTCATCCGCTTGAGGATCAGGTCGTCGCCATGCTGCAGCGAGAGGTGCAGGTGCGGCATGAAGCGCGGCTCCTCGGCGATCAGGTCGAGGAGGTGCCGGTCGACCTCGATGCTGTCGATGGAGGAGAGCCTGAGTCTGAGGATTTCCGGCACCTGCTTCAGAAGCGTTTTGGCGAGCAGGCCGAGCGTCGGTTCTCCCGGCAGATCGGCGCCGTAGGAGGTGGCGTCGACGCCGGTGAGCACCACTTCGCGATACCCGTTCTCCGCAAGCTTGCGGGCCTGTTCGACCACCGCGCCCATGGGCACGGACCGCGAATTGCCGCGGCCGAAAGGGATGATGCAGAAGGTGCAGCGATGGTCGCAGCCGTTCTGCACCTGAATGAAGCCTCGGACATGACCGTCGAGATGGCCGACCATCTGCGGGGCGGTCTCGGTCACGCTCATGATGTCATTGACGCGAACCTTCTCCTCGGCGGAAATGCCGAAGTCGGGCAGCGACCGGTAGCTTTCGGAGCGCAGCTTCTCCTCGTTGCCGAGCACGGCGTCCACTTCCGGCATGGCGGCAAAGCCCGCCGCATCGGTCTGGGCGGCGCAGCCGGTGACGATGATGCGGATTTCCGGATTTTCGCGCCGTGCCTTGCGGATCGCCTGACGGGCCTGACGCACCGCCTCGCCGGTGACAGCGCAGGTATTGAACAGGATTGCGCCGTTCAGCCCCGCCTTGGCGGCCTCCGCCTTCATCACCTCGGATTCATAGGTGTTGAGCCGACAGCCGAAGGTGACGACGTCGATGCCGCCCTGTCCGCCCGCGCTCGAAGCGTCGCGGCTCACCTTGCCGAGGCCCCGGCTTCCACATCGCGTTCGAAGGAGCCGGTCACGGGATCGAGATGGCCGGACCATTCCCATTCGGCGGGGCCCGTCATGACGACGTGATCGTCGCGCTCGCGCCACTCGATGACGAGCGGCTGGCGGCTGGGGCTTGAAGCGACGTCGATCGTCACCTTGCGGCCGGTTCGTCCGGTGCGCGCGGCCGAGACACCGGCGGCGCAGGCGGCGGAACCGCAGGCGAGCGTCAGGCCCGCTCCGCGCTCCCAGGTGCGGGTGCGCAGGCGATCCTTGCCGGTGACCTGGGCGAGCGTGATGTTTGCCTTTTCGGGGAACATCGGATGGTTTTCGAGCAGCGGTCCGAAGCGGGCGAGATCGAAGGACATGGGATCGCGGTCGACCCAGAAGATCGCGTGCGGATTGCCCATGGAGGCGACGGAGGGCGAATGCAGGACGGGATCGTCGATCGGGCCGATCTGCAGTTCGATGCGGCTGGTGTCGTGGAATTCTTCCGCCAGCGGAATGCGGTTCCATTCGAACACCGGCCTGCCCATGTCGACGGAGATCATTCCGTCCTCATGTTCCACGGCGTTGAGGATGCCGGCGACGGTCTGGAAGGTGAAGGCCTTGCGGCCGGTTTCGGCTGAAAGCGCCTGCACGACGCAGCGTGTGCCGTTGCCACAGGCCTGCGCCTTGGAACCGTCGCAGTTGATGATGTCGATATAGGCGTCGGTGCCGTCGATCTTCGGATCGTGGATCGCCATGATCTGGTCGAAGCTGGTTTCCGCCTCGCCGGCAAGGGCGACGGCCGCTTCCGGTGTTACCCGGTCGCCACGGCCGCGCATATCGACGACGAGGATCTTGTTGCCAAGCCCGTTCATCTTCGCGAATTCGACCGTTGCTGCCATGGTATCTTTCCTGAAAGTCATTCCTTGCGCTAGAGCGCTGTTCGATCTGATTGAATCAGATCGGCACTCTAAGCCCTTTTTGTTTGAAGCATAATCTTATCGATCCTCGTTTCACTCCGGTCGGATTATGCTCCATTGCCGTCTATATGGCGGAAAAGGGCGGAAATTACCAGTGCACCTCCCGTTACACGAGCGAATGCGCCGCGCGGACCTTCCGGTCGCGTGGTTCGGGTCATTTCGGTTCCCCTTTTCGGCCTTTCAGCCAAGGGATCGGTCGGGGCGCTGGAAGCTGCCTCGTAAAGTAAAAATATGTGACACCTTCCGGCGCCCCGTTCGGTGTGTTTTTCCGAACGAACTCGGTCTCTCTGCGCGGATGACGGCACCTTTCCAGGGTTGCGCTCGCGAACATTCTCGTTCGTGACGCCACGAAAGGCCGTGTTGGCGGCCAGTCGCCGGTCCAGTCATGTGTGCCCTGCAGGCACGCCCCGCCCTGTTTCAGGCGAGAGGGAGACCATTCTCATCCAGCCCCCGGAGCCTGTTCCGCGTTTCGAACAGACAGCCGGATCACCGGTCCCGCCTCGCCGGCAACGCAAGCCGGTGTAACCGCGACGGGACGGGGCCATTCTAGGCCAGGCACGGAGCGCGGGGATTTTGTGGGAAAACGGGGAAGAAAGGGGGGCACCGCGAAACGAGGGGAAGCCTGCCCCTCATCCCCCTGCCGGGACCTTCTCCCCGCAAGCGGGGAGAAGGGGTCCGGGGCACGGCGCAGAACAAGACGCGGGACGAGCCGCAACGCTACCGTCCCCTCTCCCCGCCTGCGGGGAGAGGGGCAAAGTCGGGCGAAGCGGGCGAACGGTTTATGCCTTTGGCATGTAGAGATCGCCGCCGTCGCGATATTTCGCAGCCATGGCGTCCATGCCCTCCTTTTGAGCCTCCGCGCGAATGTCGTGGGAAATCCGCATGGAGCAGAATTTCGGGCCGCACATGGAGCAGAAATGGGCGACCTTGTGGGCCTCCTTCGGCAGGGTCTCGTCATGCATCGAGCGGGCGGTATCGGGATCGAGCGACAGGTTGAACTGGTCTTCCCAGCGGAACTCGAAGCGGGCGCGCGACAGCGCGTCGTCACGGGTTCTTGCCGCCGGATGGCCCTTGGCGAGATCGGCGGCGTGGGCGGCGATCTTGTAGGTGATGACGCCCACCTTCACGTCGTTGCGGTCGGGAAGGCCGAGATGCTCCTTCGGGGTGACGTAGCAGAGCATGGCCGTGCCGAACCAGCCGATCATCGCCGCGCCGATGCCAGACGTGATATGGTCGTAGCCCGGCGCGATGTCGGTGGTCAGCGGTCCGAGTGTGTAGAACGGGGCCTCGCCACAGACTGCCAGCTGCTTGTCCATGTTCTCCCTGATCTTGTGCATGGGAACATGGCCCGGACCCTCGATCATAACCTGGCAGTCCTTCGCCCAGGCGATCCTCGTGAGTTCGCCGAGCGTTTCGAGTTCGGCGAACTGCGCGCGGTCGTTGGCGTCGGCGATGGAGCCGGGGCGCAGACCATCGCCCAGCGAGAAGGACACGTCATAGGTCCGGCAGATGTCGCAGATCTCCTCGAAATGTTCGTAGAGGAAGCTCTCCCGGTGATGATGCAGACACCACTTGGCCATGATGGAGCCGCCACGCGAAACGATGCCGGTGACACGGTCGACGGTGAGCGGGATATAGGCGAGGCGCACGCCGGCATGGATGGTGAAATAGTCGACGCCCTGCTCCGCCTGCTCGATGAGCGTATCGCGATAGACCTCCCAGCTCAGGTTCTCGGCGATGCCGCCGACCTTTTCCAGCGCCTGATAGAGCGGCACGGTGCCGATCGGCACAGGGGCGTTTCTCACGATCCAGTCACGGATGTTGTGGATGTTGCGGCCGGTGGAGAGATCCATCACCGTATCGGCGCCCCAGCGGATCGCCCAAACCATCTTCTCCACCTCCTCGGCCATCGACGAGGTGACGGCGGAATTGCCGATATTGGCGTTGATCTTCACGAGGAAATTTCGGCCGATCGCCATCGGCTCGCTTTCGGGATGGTTGATGTTGGCGGGAATGATGGCGCGGCCGGCGGCCACTTCCTGACGCACGAATTCGGGGGTGACGAAGTCGGGAATGTGGGCGCCGAAGCTCTCGCCATCGCGGGGCGTGGGGAGGGAAGCATCCCGCATCGCCTTGCGGCCGAGATTTTCGCGGATGGCGACGAACTCCATCTCCGGCGTGATGATGCCGGCGCGGGCATAGGCGAGCTGGGTGATGGCATTGCCGTTTCTGGCGCGCAGCGGCGCATGGCAGAGCGGAAATTCGGGCGTCAGCTTTTCGGGCGAGACGAAGCCGTTGTCCTCCGGCTTCACGATGCGTCCCTCATAGGTCTCGACGTCGCCGCGGGCCGCGATCCATTCGGTCCTGAGGCGGGCAAGGCCCCGGTCGATGGCGATGTCGCAGGCGGGATCGGTGTAGGGACCGGAGGTGTCGTAGACGTTAACCGGGGGCTCGCCGGCGGTCGGATGGACGGCGATCTGGCGCATGGGGACACGGATCGCCGGGTGGATCTCGCCGGGAATGTAGATCCGGGTCGAGGCGGGAAGAGGGGCCGTGGTGATTTCGGGTTTTACGATCTGCGGGGCGATGTTCATCGTGGAGCTCCAAGGTTTGATGTTGGAGACCCAGTCATGTCAGCCGGAATGATGGAATGCGCCTTGCGGATCCTGTTTCGGATCCCAGGTTTGCCCTAGCCATTCCGGAGGAACCCAAGGGTCCCGTGTTCGGAATCGATCTGGCAGCGCTCGCACCGTCCCTACGCCAGTATGAACTGGATCAGGTTCAACGGGTCACCGCGCTGCCATCGGTCATACCGGATGGCCCAGCGGAATCTCAGCCCCTTGTCGGGACACCCCTGGTGAATTCGGTGATTTTCGAAAATTCCGGCGCGCCTGTCAATGGCTGGAAGAGATGGGTTCACGCCACGGTCGGCACGTCGAAGGCCTCGCCGGCGCGCAAGGGGCGGAAGCGTTGCGGCTCCACGCCCTCAGCGGCAAGGGCTTGCGACAGGTGTTCCACCGGCGCTTCGATGGCCTCATCGGTGAGCTGGAAGGTGCCGAAATGGTGGCCGACGGCGTAAGCCGCGTTGCAGAGCCGCATGCCGGCGACGGCTTCCTCCGGGTTCTGGTGCTGCCCCTTCATGAACCAGCGCGGCTCGTAGGCGCCGATGGGCAGCACGGCGAGGCGGAAGGCGCCGTGTTTTGCTGCGGCAGCCTTGTAGTTGATGCCGTCGTGAAAGCCGGTGTCGCCGATGTGGTAGACCTTGCCGGCCGGTGTCGAGATGATGAAGGCTGCCCAGAGCGCCATGCGGCGATCGTTGATGCCGCGCGCCGACCAGTGATGGCAGGGTTCCGCATCGATGGAAACGCCGTCGGAAAGCGCGATGCGGTCGCCCCAGTCCATGACCGAAATCAGGGCCTCGGGCATCGCCTTGCGGATCAGCGGGTCGTTGCCGAGCGGGGTGACGACCTGCGGCGCATGACGCTTGCCGAGGCGGGAAAGCGTTTGAAGATCGAGATGGTCGTAGTGATTGTGGGTGACGATCACGAGGTCTATCGGCGGCAGAGCTTCGAAGGGGATGCCCGGTTCGATGACGCGTTTCGGCCCGGCGAAGGAAAAGGGGCTGGCGCGTTCGGACCAGACGGGGTCGGTGAGGATGTTGAGGCCGGCGACCTGGATCAGCAGGCTGGCATGGCCGATCATGGTGACGCGCAGGCCGTCACCGCCGATGCGTTCGGCAGGCGCTGCCGGCTGCGACGGGCGTTCGACCCGCTTCGGCCAGCGGGCGCGCTCGCCGTTGGTTCGCCATTTCCAGAGATCGCGGAGATTGCCGGGTTCCACGCCTTCCGGATTGAAGAAGCGGATGCCGTCGAAATGATCGGTGACGGGGCCTGAATAATAGGGGTTGGCCGGTTTTCTCGCCATGGTGCCTTGCCGTTGTCGATGAGGACATGCATCTGGGAACGGGGCGGCCGGTTTGGAAGAGGCATTGCGTGAATTGCGTGCTTTTGGGCCTGTTTTCCGGCAAGCCTTGACTTTCCCGGGCTTTTCCTGTTTATCGCGGCGAAATCTGCGACGAGACAAGAACTCCGAGCCGCCGACCGGGACCCTGACAGGTATAAAGAGATCCCGGAGGTCAACACCCGACAGCGCGATGCGCCCTCGGGTGCTTTTTGGCTTTGCGTCTTGTTTTCGGCGGGAAAAAGACCAACGTTCCGGGGCAAGCGACGAAACCGGAACGATAAGGAAGAGCCGATGTTTGAAAACCTCCAGGACCGCCTTGGATCCATTCTGAATGGACTGACCGGCCGTGGCGCATTGTCCGAGGCGGATGTTTCCGCCGCGCTGCGCGAGGTGCGTCGTGCGCTTCTGGAAGCCGACGTGGCGCTGGAAGTGGTGCGTTCCTTCACCGACAAGGTGCGGGAAAAGGCAGTCGGCGCCGCGGTCCTGAAATCGATCAAGCCCGGCCAGATGGTCGTCAAGATCGTCCATGACGAACTCGTCGAGATGCTGGGCTCCGAGGGCGTCGGCATCGACCTCAATGCGGCGGCTCCGGTCGTCATCATGATGGTCGGCCTGCAGGGCTCGGGCAAGACCACCACCACCGGCAAGATCGCCAAGCGGCTGACCGAGCGCGAGAAGAAGAAGGTGCTGATGGCGTCGCTCGATACGCGACGCCCGGCCGCCCAGGAACAGCTTCGCCAGCTTGGCGCACAGACCGGCATCGACACGCTTCCGGTGATTGCCGGCCAGTCGCCGACCGACATCGCATCGCGCGCCGTGCAGGCGGCGAAGCTCGGCGGCCACGACATCGTCATCCTCGACACCGCCGGCCGTACCCATATCGACGAGCCGCTGATGGTCGAAATGGCCGAGATCAAGGCTAGGTCGAAGCCGCATGAAATCCTGCTCGTCGCCGACAGCCTGACCGGTCAGGACGCCGTCAATCTCGCCCGCAATTTCGACGAGCGCGTCGGTATTACCGGTCTCGTCTTGACCCGCATGGACGGCGATGGCCGCGGCGGCGCCGCCCTTTCGATGCGCGCGGTCACCGGCAAGCCGATCAAGCTGATCGGCGTCGGCGAAAAGATGACGGAACTTGAGGAGTTCCATCCCCGGCGTATCGCCGACCGCATCCTCGGCATGGGCGACATCGTTTCGCTGGTCGAAAAGGCGGCCGAGACGATCGACGCCGAGAAGGCGGCCGCCATGGCCGCCAAGATGGCCAAGGGCAAGTTCGACCTCGACGACCTGTCCGAACAACTCAAGCAGATGAAGAAGATGGGCGGCATGGGTGGCATCATGGGCCTGATGCCCGGCATGTCCGGCATGAAGGACAAGATGGCGTCCGCTGGTCTGAACGACAAGCTGTTCGACCGCCAGATCGCCATCATTTCCTCGATGACCCGGGCCGAGCGCGCCAATCCCGACATTCTCAAGCATTCCCGCAAGAAGCGCATCGCGGCAGGCTCCGGCACGGACGCCGCCGAGATCAACAAGCTTTTGAAAATGCACCGCCAGATGGCCGACATGATGAAGATGATGGGCGGCAAGGGCAAAGGCGGGATGATGAAGCAGATGATGGGCGGCCTTGCCTCCAAGATGGGGCTCGGTGGCGGTATGGGCGGCATGCCCGACCTCTCCAGCATGGACCCGAAGCAGCTCGAAGCGCTGGCCAAGCAGGCGGAAGCCGCCGGCCTCAAGCCGCCGCCGGGTCTCGGTGGCATGGGCGGTCTTCCGGGTCTCGGTGGCGGAGGGCTTCCGGGTATGGGCGGAGCGAAGCTTCCCGGTCTCGGCGGTCTGCCGGGCCTGCCGAAGAAGAAGTGAGGGAAGAAAAGATGGTCGATCAAGCCGTCAAGGAACAGCTTTCCAGCTATCGCCAGTCGATCGACAACATCGACGCCGCGCTGGTGCACATTCTGGCCGAACGCTTCCGCTGCACCAAGGCAGTGGGCATGCTGAAGGCCAAGTACGATCTGCCGCCGGCCGACCCGGCGCGCGAGGAATACCAGATCGCTCGCCTGCGCCGGCTGGCACAGGACGCGCATCTGGATCCGGATTTCGCCGAGAAGTTCCTGAACTTCATCATCACGGAAGTCATCCGGCATCATGAAGCCATTGCCGCCGAACATGGCGGTGCAACCGAAAAGACCGCCTGACGGCGGCCTCAACAACAACCGGACCGCCGGAAGGCGGCCCAAAGAAAACTCAAGGAGTACATCATGTCCCTCAAGATTCGTCTCGCCCGCGGCGGTTCCAAGAAGCGCCCCTACTACCAGATCGTCGTCGCCGACGCCCGTTCGCCGCGCGACGGCCGCTTCCTAGAGAAGGTCGGTTCGTGGAACCCGATGCTCGGCAAGGACAATGAAAAGCGCATCGAACTGAACGTCGACCGCATCAAGGAATGGCTTGCCAAGGGCGCACAGCCGACCGACCGCGTCCTGCGCTTCCTCGCTGAAGCCGGCGTTGCCGCCCGCGACGCCCGCAACAACCCGGAAAAGGCAAAGCCGGGCAAGAAGGCTATGGAGCGTGTCAAGGAAAAGGAAGCAAAGGCTGCTGAGCTCGCTGCTGCCGCCGCCGAAGCTGCTGCTGAATAATTTTTGCACCGGATTTGTCCGGTTTGAACGGGCGGCAGGTCTCCTGCCGCCCGTTTTAGCGTTTTCTTTCGGCAACTTTCGCACTACAAGGCAGGTATCCGACAATTGCCCGAAAATGCGACAGAACCCATGACCAAGCTAGAAAATCCCGTTCTGATGGCCGTGATCGGCGCGGCCCAGGGGCTGCGCGGCGAAGTCAGGGTGAGGGCCTATACCGGCGATCCCATGTCGCTCGGCGAATACGGCAACCTGCACAGCCTCGACGGTCGCGTCTTCGAAATCCTCGAGATCCGCGAAGGCAAGAATGTCGCTATCGTGCGGTTTCGCGGGGTCAACGATCGCAATGCGGCGGAAGCGCTGAACGGGCTGGAGCTTTACATCGACCGCGATGCGCTTCCCGACGAGGAACTCGACGAGGACGAATTCTACTATGCCGACCTCGAAGGCCTCGAAGTGCATGATGCCGAGGGCAACCACTACGGCGCGGTGACCGGCATCTACGATTTCGGAGCTGGCGATCTTCTCGAGCTGAAAGGTCCCGGCAAGCGTCCGGTCCTCATTCCCTTCTCCGAGGCGGCCGTTCTTGAAATCGACCTCGAGGGCGGCAAGATCCTCGTCGATCCGATTGCCGCCGGCCTGAAGGACGACGACGAAAAGCCCTATGGCGGCGGGAAGGCGCGTCCGAGGAAGGACGGGTGAGACGCTGATGGCTTTCAAGGCGACGGTTCTGACCCTTTATCCGGAGATGTTTCCGGGCCATCTCGGTGCTGCGATTGCCGGCCGCGCGCTGGAGCGCGGCGACTGGTCGGTCGAGTCGGTGCAGATCCGCGACTTCGCCATCGACAAGCATCGCAGCGTCGACGACACGCCGTCCGGCGGCGGGGCGGGCATGGTGCTGAAGCCCGATGTGCTTGCCCGCGCTATCGATTCGGTCGCGGCCGATACCCGTCCGCGCCTGCTGATGAGCCCGCGCGGGCGGCCGCTGACGCAGGAACGCGTGCGCAAGATCGCCGGCGGCGAAGGCGTGGTGATCGTCTGCGGGCGATTCGAGGGGGTCGACCAGCGGGTGATCGATGCCCGCAATCTCGAAGAGGTTTCCATCGGGGACTATATTCTCTCCGGCGGCGAGCCTGCGGCGCTCACGCTGCTCGATGCGGTCGTGCGCATCCTGCCCGGTGTGATGGGCAACCAGCTTTCCGGCGTGCATGAAAGCTTCGAGGCGGGGCTTCTGGAGCATCCGCATTACACCCGGCCGCAGGTGTTTGAGGGTCGCGAGATCCCGGCGGTGCTGACCTCGGGGGATCATGCGGCGGTCGAGAAATGGCGGCTGGCGGAAGCGGTCAAACTGACAGCCGAACGGCGGCCGGATCTGTTGAGTGCGGACGAGGATCAGCCGGTCAGGAAATAATAGACGGCGAGCAGAAGGCCGGCCGCGACGACCAGGAAACGCAGGATCGACTGGGGGACCCGCCTGGCGAGGCTGACGCCGGCATAGCCGCCGAGCGCGACGGCCGGGACCATGACCAGCGCATGAGTCCAAGAGACGGCGCCGGCGGTGGCAAAGACTGCGATCGCCACCGCCGCGATGACGATCGACAAGAAGTTCTTCAAGGCGTTCAGCCGATGATAATCGCCGCCGCTCGCAAGGCCGAGCGAGGCGAGCATCATGATACCCATCCCGGCTCCGAAGAAGCCGCCATAAAAGGCTGTCAGCGTCTGCAGGACAAGGCCGAGCGGCGTCGCCGGATGGCCCTCGCCCGCGGTTTTCGGCCTGAGCTTCGGCCCGGCCGCGAAGACGGCCGTGGCGGCGATCAGCAGCCAGGGAACCATGGCGCGAAATGTCGGATTGGACAGCGAAACCAGGAGGAGCGCGCCGGCGAACGCCCCCGCCGCCGAAACGAGGGCGAGTACGACGGCCCCCTGCCAGAAGCTCTTCAGCTCGCGAATATAGGCAAGAGTCGAGGTGACGTAGCCGGGAAACTGGGTGATGGACGATGTGGCGTTGGCTGCAATCGGTGGCAGGCCGGCCAGCGTCAGCGCGCCGAAGGTCAGGAAGGTGCCGCCGCCTGCAATCGCATTGACTACACCGGAAAAGAAACCGGCGGCAAAGAGAAGAAGGATCGTCGCAATCGGCATGTCATGTCCCCGGCCACGGCGACAAGGCTTATGCCTTCCCGTTCGTGCGGGCAAGCGGCGGACGGTCGCCTCCGACAAAAGTGTTGTACCGGGGGTGACAACCGGGGGCGTTTGGTGTATTTGCGCCCACGGAAATGGGCTTTTGCCCGTCTGCCACAACAAAGAGCATGCGTACCCGCTCCTGCCCACAAGGCAAATCCGGAGGCTTCGACCGAAGGATGATCCGTTGAGCGCTCTGGCTGTTCCAGAAGAACCGAAGGTTAGACAAATGAACATCATTGAACAGCTGGAAGCCGAACAGGCCGCCAAGATCGCCGCCAAGCGTACGCTTCCTGAATTCTCCCCGGGCGACACCGTCCGCGTCAACGTGAAGGTCACGGAAGGCAACCGTACCCGCGTGCAGGCCTATGAAGGCGTCTGCATCGCCCGTTCCGGCGGCGGCCTCAACGAGAGCTTCACCGTTCGCAAGATCTCCTACGGCGAAGGCGTCGAGCGCGTATTCCCGATCTACTCCCCGATGGTCGAAGGCGTTGAAGTCGTTCGCCGCGGTAAGGTCCGTCGCGCCAAGCTCTACTACCTGCGCGACCGTCGCGGCAAGTCGGCTCGTATCGTCGAGAACACCGGCACCCGCGCCCGCAAGCTGAACGACGCCGAGCGCGCCGCAATTGCCGAGGAAAAGGCACGTCTGGAAGCTGAAAAGATCGCAGCAGCACAGGCTCTGGCCGCCGAAAAGGCAGCAGCAGAAGCCGCCGAAGCAAAGGCTGCTGCCGAAGCTGCAGCTGCAGCCGAAGCCTCTGCAGAATAAGAATTCCCGATTTCGGGTTTTTGGGAAGGCGGCCTCTGGGCCGCCTTTTCTGTTTTCAGGTCCGTTTTCGCGACCTCTTGGCGCGGACCCGGATGCTTGCGTCCAAGTGATGCGACTGGTAATTCTTCCCTCAGGCAGGGGATCATCGATGCAGCGCAGGCGACCGACATGGCAGACCGCGATACGCGCCCTGTGCGTGTTGGCGCTCTTTGCCGTCGGGTTTGCGCATCAGGTCCCGGCGGGGGTTGTTCCAGCGCTTTCCGCGGCCGAGATCGCCACGCTGACGCTGCCTGACGGCACGCTTCCGGAACTCTGCCTGCCCGGCCAGGACGGGGATGGCAAGGCCGGACACAAGATGGGCATGACGGGATGCGAGGCCTGCGTCATCGCCGGCTCCACCCTTTTGCCCGCTCCCGTGGACATTACGGGGCGGACCCTTTCCGTCACGCTTGAAATCCTCGTTCCCGAACGGGCCGAGGCCCTTTACAGGCAGCTTTTCCCACCCAATGCGGCGCCAAGGGCGCCTCCTCTTCCGGTTATCGCCTGAACCTGGTTTCCGCATGGCCCCGCCGTGCGAACCGTTACGTTCAACAGGCCGGAACCGTGCCCGCGCGCATGAGGTCCGGTCCGATATCCGGATTTCACCATGCTCCAACTTGCATCCTTGGCAGCGCTGGGATGCGCGCTGCCTGCCAAATCGCACCCCGATACCCCTGCCGAGAGTCGCGAATTCCTTGCGCCCCGAACCATCATCTTCCGTGAGGGGTTCGACGCGGTGCCGCAATTGCGGCTGACGGACGGCTGTGTCGCCCTTTCCCGATCGCTCTCCGACGGACGCCGCCAGATCATCGACATCGTCGGGCCGGGCCGGCTGATCGGTCTCGTCTTTGGCGAACACAACCGGACCACCGCGGAAACGCTCACCTATTGTCAGATAGAACCCGCGCGTGAACTCGGCCTGGCCGAGTTTCGCGGGGCGGTCAACGAGATGGTGTTGAGGGTCGAGTCGCATGCCATTTTATTGGGGCGCAAGACCGCACCGGAGCGCGTCGCTTCGGCAATTCTCGACCTTGCCGATCAATTTGCCCGGCCGCGCGCGAAGCGCAAGGGCACGACGACCTTCAATCTCTATCTCACCCGGGGAGAAATGGCCGACTGGCTGGGACTGACGGTCGAAACCGTCAGTCGCTGTTTCCAGCGCTTCAGGCGGGCCGGCCTCGTCGGCTTCACGGATCCGCAGATCGTGACGCTGCTGCAGCCGACCGTTCTCCAGGCAATCGCCGCTGGCCGGCGTCAATTCGACAATTCCAACACCCCTTGAGGAAGCCCATGACCATCCTGACCGATGTGCCGGCCGCGCCGGCATCGGCGTCGTTTTCGCGACGCTTCTACACCACTGCATGGCGCTGGCATTTCTACGCCGGGCTCTATGTCGCTCCCTTTCTCGTCATGCTGGCCGTAACCGGTCTCATCATGCTGTGGTCGGCCGTGCTCGTCGGCCGAGACGGCGAAAAATACTACAAGGTAACGTCAGCCGGACCTGAACTCGCCGTGTCGCAGCAGGCCGAAGCGGCGCTTTCCATCATTCCCGGAGGAAAGCTCGTCCAGTATATCGTGCCGCGCACGCCCGAGCAGCCGGCGGTGCTCCGCATCAATCAGGGGGATCAGTCGACCATGGTCGCCGTCGATCCCCATACGGCCAAGGTGCTGGGCGACTGGCAGCGGCGAAACGCGCTTTACGATCTCGCCGACACGATCCATGGCACGCTTTTGATCGGAGATGTCGGAGACAGGCTTATCGAGATCGCCGCGGGGTTCGGCGTCGTGCTGATTATCACCGGGCTTTACCTCTGGTGGCCTCGTGAAGGCAGTTTCGCCGGCGTGCTCGCTCCGAGGCTTTCGGCGAGGGGCCGGCAATTCTGGAAGTCGCTGCACCTGACGGTCGGATTCTACGTTTCCGCCATTCTTCTCGTGTTCCTGCTGTCGGGGCTGACCTGGGCGGGTATATGGGGCGAGAAATTTACCCAAGCCTGGAGCACCTTTCCCGCCGAGAAATGGGACAATGTGCCGCTCTCCGATTCCACCCATGCCAGCATGAACCACGGCGGCATAAAGGAAGTGCCGTGGACGCTCGAACAGACGCCGATGCCGGCCTCCGGCTCGCATGCAGGCGTGCCGGGAATTCCGGAAGGGGCGGCAGTCAATATCGATTCGGTCGTGGCTCTTGCCCGCTCGCTCGGTTTCGACGGCCGTTTCCAGCTTGGCCTGCCATCGGGCGAGACGGGTGTCTGGACGATTGCGCGCGATACCATGAGCAATGACAGCGGCAATCCCTTCTCCGACCGGACAGTGCATATCGACCAGTATACCGGCAAGGTGCTGGCGGATGTCGGTTTTGCCGATTACGGCGTCGCGGGCAAGGCCATGGCTGCCGGTATCGCCTTTCATGAAGGCGACATGGGTGCCTGGAACGTCGCCCTCGTGACGATCTTCTGCCTCTCGGTGATCTTTCTTGCGGTCTCCGGTGTAGCGATGTGGTGGATGCGACGGCCGAAGGGCGCCGGAGCACGCCTGCTTGCGCCGCGTGTTGGGGAGTCCGGCCCGCTGTGGAAGTCCGGTGCCATCATCATGCTTGCCGTATCGCTGCTCTTTCCGCTGACCGGCGCCGTGCTGATCGGCGTCCTTCTGCTGGACTTCGCCGTTCTGCGGCACATCGGGCCGCTGAAGCGGGCGCTCGGTTGAACGCCTGCGACCGGTGATATGGTTCTTCCCACGATGTATTCCGTCAGATATATCGTGGGAAGGCCTGCTGGAGACATGACAATGGTGCGTGAGAACGAGATCCGGGAAAACGAAGTGCAGATCGAGGCGCCGGAGGCCCGCGATGCCTGGCTGGTCTTCATCGGCCGCATCCATACGCCGTGGACCTCGCGGATGGAGACGCCGCGGCAGGGACGCCATGATGGTCCGCTCTGCGAGATCGAGATCTTCGAACCCTGGGTGCCGGCGCTGGAAGGCGTCGAGACATTCGAGCGGCTGGAAATTCTCTACTGGCTCGACCGTTCCAGACGCGATCTCGTGCTGCAGAGTCCGGGAAACAATGGCGAGGTGCGTGGCACCTTCTCCATCCGCTCGCCGGTCAGGCCCAATCCGATCGGTACCTCCATCGTCGTTCTGGAGAAGGTCGAGGGTGGCAGGTTGTTCGTTCGTGGTCTCGATTGCCTCGACGGGACACCGCTCATCGACCTCAAGCCCGACCGCAATCTGTTCAAGCCGATCGCCCCGCCGCAGAAGGGTGATTTCGAGGTCGGTGACGGCGTTCAGGCGAGCCATTGCCAGAAAGCGTGAGCGGATGGCTTTTCGGCGGGGTGTGCGGGATTGAGAAGGCCGTTTCTCACCCGGTGCTGTGGACGCAACGCCGCCCGCTTGCAAGGCGCGATTGAACTGTGACACTGTCGGCCCGCCACAATCAGGGAGACAATGATGCTTCTTCGCCGCGCCGTGCTCGCCGGTCTGTCCGTTTTTTCGCTGCTGCCGTTCACCGCCATTGCCGCCGACCTGCCGGATCTCGGCGGCAAGACGGTCGTGGTGGTCACGGAAAATGCCTATCCGCCGCTGCAGTTTGTCGATCCGAAGTCGGGCCAGGCCATCGGCTGGGAATACGATGCGATGAACGAGATCGCCAAGCGGCTGAACTTCAAGGTCGAGTACCAGAACACCTCGTGGGACGCGATGATCCAGGCGGTGTCGGACGGTCAGTACCAGATTGGCATGACCGGCATCACCATCAAGGACGACCGCAAGGAGAAGGTCGACTTCTCCGACCCCTACATGCGTTCCGAGCAGTTCATGCTGGTCAGGGGCGACGAGAGCCGCTTTTCGGACGCCAAGAGCTTCGGCGAATTCAAGGATGGCCTGATCGGCGCGCAGCCGGGCACTTCGCCCTTCTACACCGCCGTCTATGAAATCCTCGACGGCAACGAGCAAAACCCGCGCATCAAGCTGTTCGAAACCTTCGGCGCTACCGTTCAGGCGCTGAAAGCCGGCGACGTCGACCTCGTCCTCACCGACAGCGTCGCCGCCAAGGGCTATGTCGATGCATCGAATGGCGGCCTGAAGGTTGTCGGCGGCGCGCTCGGTGCGGAGGATTTCGGCTTCATTTTCCCGAAAGGTTCCGATCTCGTGGCGCCGGTCAATGCGGCGATCGCGGCACTGAAGGCCGACGGCACCTTCGATACGCTGAACAAGAAGTGGTTTCTCGAATACAAGATGGGCGAGTGAGGGTGCGGGAGCCGAGGCTGAGAAAGCCGGGGCCATGAGCTGATGGGTTTTCAGACACTTTCGGGCGCAGGCAATGGAAAGGGCGAGGGCGACCGGCCGTGGTGGCTGGTCGCCCTTGTCGCGATCGCGCTTGGAATTGCCGCCGTCATTGCCTTCAATGATCTCTATGCGCAGGTCTTTGCCACCATTTCGCGCGGCATAGGGGTGACGGTCTTCGTCACCGTGGTGGGCTTTGCGCTGGCAACCATGCTCGGCCTGCTGGTGGCGCTCGCCGGCATGTCGGACAGCCTGATCGTCAGGCAGATCGCGCGGTTCTATGTCGAGGTGATCCGCGGCATTCCGATCCTCGTCCTTCTGTTCTACATCGCCTTCGTCGGTGCTCCGGGCTTCGTCAGCCTCTACAATTTCCTGATCGGTCCGCTGGTCGAGGGCGGCTGGCTGTCGGCCCTTCAGGTCCGCGACGTATCGCTGATGTGGCGGGCGATCTTCGCGCTGATGATCGGCTATTCGGCCTTCATCGCCGAAATCTTCCGCGCCGGTTTCCAGTCGATCGACAGGGGGCAGGTAGAGGCGGCGATGTCGCTCGGCCTCAACCGCTACCAGCGCTTCCGGCTGATCGTCTTTCCGCAGGCCATCCGGGTGATCTTTCCGCCGCTCTCCAATGATTTCGTGGCGATGGTGAAGGATAGTTCGCTGGTCTCGGTGCTCGGCGTCGCCGATATCAGCCAGGCCGGCAAGATCTATGCGTCCGGTTCCTTCCGCTTCTTCGAGACCTATTCCATCGTCGCCTATATCTATCTTATCCTGACGATAGGCCTGTCCATGCTGCTGAGGCGCGTGGAAAAGCGCATGCGCCGGAAAGGTGCCGGCCGCTAGCGCCGGCACCACGCTCGTTAGAACGCATCCGGCACATACATTTCCGGCGGGACCGGATGACGAATGTAGTCGGAGTTGCGGACGCGTTCCGGCAGCACGATGTGTTCCTTCGGCACCGTCTCGTAGGGGATCTGTCCGAGAAGGTGGGCGATCATGTTGAGGCGGGCCTTCTTCTTGTCGACGGCCTGCACGACCCACCACGGCGCTTCCGGGATGTGGGTGTGTTCCAGCATGTCTTCCTTGGCCTTGGTGTATTCTTCCCAGTGAATGCGGCTCTGCAGGTCCATGGGCGAGAGCTTCCACTGCTTCAGCGGATCGTGGATGCGCATGCGGAAGCGGAATTCCTGTTCCTCATCGGTGATCGAGAACCAGTATTTCAGGAGAATGATGCCGGAGCGGACCAGCATGCGCTCGAATTCCGGCACGGAGCGGAAGAACTCCTCCAGCTCTTCCGGGGTGCAGAAACCCATGACGCGCTCGACGCCGGCGCGGTTGTACCAGGAGCGGTCGAACAGCACCATTTCGCCGGCGCCCGGCAGATGGTTGACGTAGCGCTGGAAATACCACTGGCTCTTTTCACGCTCGGACGGGGCGGGCAGGGCCACGACGCGGCAGACACGCGGGTTGAGCCGCTGGGTGACGCGCTTGATCGCGCCGCCCTTGCCGGCGGAATCGCGGCCTTCGAACAGGACGACGACCTTGAGCTTCTTGTACTGCACCCAGTCCTGCAGGCTGACCAGCTCATGCTGCAGCCGGAAAAGTTCACGGAAATAGATACGGCGGTCGATGGTCGGCTCCGAGAGGCCTTCGGCGACCATCTCTTCCATCCGCTCCTCTTCCATCTGTTGTTCCAGCTCCTCGTCGAAGCTGTCGATGATGTCTTCCTTGATGCGGCTGATTTCGTCGTGAATGGGTTCGGACATGTGGTCTATCTCCGTTTGGCACGACAGATGAAGCATGTTTCCGCGAACACTTTATGACAGGCATATGTCAGGCGGCTGACGACGCAAATCCGTTGCCGATTTTGTGGAAAACTGTTATTGCCACGCCATGGGATCTAAATTCGGATGTCTCGCGAACCAGTTCATCGTGCTGCAGGACCACAAGCGTCTGCCGGCACGGTTCTTCGCGTGCGTCTCCGGAGCGCTCAACAGCCGCCTAGGCTGAACGTAGCCGGCCGCATCGGCGGCGCTTCAGAATACCAAGAACCAATCCCACTTCTTCAGCCGGATGGAAACACGCCATGAGCGCACCGCGTACACTTTACGACAAGATCTTCGATGACCACCTGGTCGACCGTCAGGACGACGGCACCTGTCTTCTCTACATCGACCGTCATCTCGTGCATGAGGTGACGAGCCCGCAGGCCTTCGAAGGACTGCGCATGGCCGGCCGGCCGGTACACGCGCCGCAGCGGACGCTGGCAGTGGTCGACCACAACGTTCCGACCACCGCCGACCGTCTGGAAGGCATCAAGAACGAGGAAAGCCGCATCCAGGTCGAGGCTCTCGCCCACAATGCCGCTGAATTCGGCGTCGAATACTATTCCGAGCGCGACAAGCGCCAGGGCATCGTGCACATCGTCGGCCCCGAACAGGGCTTCACCCTGCCGGGCATGACCATCGTGTGCGGCGATAGCCACACCTCGACGCACGGTGCCTTCGGTGCGCTGGCGCATGGTATCGGCACGTCCGAAGTGGAACACGTTCTGGCAACCCAGACGCTGATCCAGAAGAAGGCCAAGAACATGCTGGTGCGTGTCGATGGAAAGCTTCCGGAAGGCGTCACCGCCAAGGACATCATTCTTGCCATCATCGGCGAGATCGGCACTGCCGGAGGCACCGGCCACGTCATCGAGTTTGCCGGCGAGGCGATCCGTTCGCTGTCGATGGAAGGCCGCATGACCGTGTGCAACATGACGATCGAGGGTGGCGCCCGCGCCGGCCTGATCGCGCCCGATGAAAAGACCTTCGAATATATCAAGGGCAAGCCCAAGGCTCCGACCGGCGAAACCCTCGAACAGGCCCTTGCCTACTGGAAGACCCTGCACACCGACGAAGGCGCGCATTTCGACCGGACCGTCGTGCTCGACGCCGCCAACCTGCCGCCGATCGTTTCCTGGGGCTCGTCTCCGGAAGACGTGGTGTCGATCCAGGGCGTCGTGCCGAACCCGGACGAGATCCAGGACGAGACCAAGCGGGTCTCCAAGTGGCGGGCGCTCGACTATATGGGCCTCACCCCCGGAACCAAGATGACCGACATCGCGATCGACCGCGTGTTCATCGGTTCCTGCACCAACGGCCGTATCGAGGACCTGCGCGCTGCCGCCGCTGTCATCGAAGGAAAGAAGGTCGCATCGACCGTCTCCGCCATGGTCGTGCCGGGCTCCGGCCTCGTCAAGGAACAGGCTGAAGCCGAAGGCCTCGACAAGATCTTCAGGGAAGCCGGTTTCGAATGGCGCGAGCCGGGCTGCTCCATGTGCCTTGCCATGAACGACGACCGGCTGAAGCCGGGCGAGCGCTGCGCCTCGACCTCGAACCGCAATTTCGAGGGCCGTCAGGGCTACAAGGGCCGCACGCATCTGGTCTCCCCGGCCATGGCTGCTGCTGCTGCCGTTGCCGGCCATTTCGTCGATATCCGCGACTGGAAGTGAGATCCAAGGCCCCGCCGGCCTGAAAGTCTCGCTGTCAGGGCCGCCCGCAGAAATGCGGGCGGCCTTTGTCGTTTCAGGGACGCACGGTTCCCAGGTCTATGCTCTGCTTCTCGCCGGAGCGCTCCTGCGGTATAATCGCCCCGTCTGGGAGGACGCAGCCATGACCGAGGCCGACAAGGTATTTGCAGGCAGCATTCCCGCGCTTTACGAGCGGTTCATGGTGCCGATGATCTTCATTCCGTATGCAGGCGAGATGGCTTCGAGGGTGGCGGTGCTGAGGCCTGCCACCGTTCTGGAGCTTGCCGCGGGAACGGGCGTTGCAACCCGCGCGATGGCGGAGAAATTGCCTGAGATGACGGCGATCACCGCGACCGATCTCAATCAGCCGATGATCGATCTGGCGATGACGCTACAGGAGACCGGGAATGTTCTCTGGCAGCAGGCCGATGCGATGGCGCTGCCCTTTGCCGATCACGCCTTCGATGCGGTGGTCTGTCAGTTCGGGGTGATGTTCTTTCCCGACAAGGTGGCATCCTATCGCGAGGTTCGCCGCGTTCTCAAGCCGCGCGGCGCCTATCTCTTTGCCGTCTGGGACGGGATCGAGAACAACGCCTTTGTCGGCGTGGTGAGCGAAGTCCTGTCGAAGCGTTTTGCCGACAATCCTCCGCAGTTCATGCGGCGCGCACCGCATGGTTATCACGATCTCGGGCTGATCGATGGCCAGTTGAGAGCAGCCGGCTTTTCGGCTGTCGAGACCGAAACGTTGAAACTGACGGGTCGCTCGCCCTCGGCGCTCGACGCGGCCACCGGCTACTGTCAGGCCAACCCGATGCGCAACGAGATCGAGGAACGCGCGCCGGGCGGCCTGCAGGCCGTTACCGAACTGGTGGCGGAGGCACTCGAGAAACGTTTTGGCTCGGGACCGATCGAAGGTGGGCTGAGCGCCCATGTGATCACCGCGCGAGGCTGAGCGTTTCCGCACGTTGATCGATTGCGTGCAGCGGGTCCACGGTCGATAGTTTTACGCGAAAGCGGCATTGTAAAGCAGCCGAAAGGAGCTATGGTCCGGGGCTTCACAAAACTGTCATATTGACCTTTGCCGATGCCTATTTCGCCGATCTCGTCCTTCCTCCTTCATCGTCTTGCCGGGGTGGTATCGTGAGCACGATTGCCGTCGTGCTTGCCCTCGTCGCGGCCATTCTGCATGCGAGCTGGAATGCGTTCCTCAGAAACGGAGCGGATCGGCTGTGGTCGGTGACGGTGATGAGCCTTGCGGGAACGCTGGTCGCCCTGCCGTTCATCGCCTGGTTCCCGCTGCCTGAGGGCGAGGCGTGGTTCTATATCCTGATGTCGGCATCGCTGCAGGTGGGCTACAGCCTGTTTCTCGTGGCCGCCTACCGACATGGCGAACTCGGGCAGGTCTATCCCATCGTTCGCGGCACGGTGCCGCTGCTGGTGACGCTGGGCGGTTTCCTGTTCTTCGGCGAAATCCTCGGCACGTTCCAGACCATCGGGGTCATGCTGGTGGCGGCCGGTATCATGAGCCTTTCGCTTGGCAAGACCCGGGCCGCGACCTCGTCGCTGCTTTTTGCGTTTGCGACCGGCTTGATCATCGCCTGTTATTCGACGGTGGATTCCAAGGGTGTGAAGTTCGTGGAACAGCCGGCGGCCTATGCCATGTGGGTGCTGTTCCTCTACGGCCTGATACTTGCGGTCACCTATGCGGTGCTGCGGAAGGGGCTTTCCATCGATTTTCGTTCATCGGTCACATGGAAGGCCTTTGGCGGCGGCGTGGTGGCGATGATCGCCTATGGCCTCGTGGTCGTCGCCTATTCCTTTGCGCCTGCCGGCCTCGTGACTGCCGTGCGCGAGACGAGCGTGGTGTTTGCCGTTTTGATCGGAGCGCTCTTCCTCGGAGAGCGGCTGACCGTCAAGCGGCTCGTCGCCTGCCTGATCGTCGCGCTGGGCGCGATCTGCGTCAGCCTCTGACACCCGGATCTTAATTGTAAAACCACTGCATACTTTTGCGCGACATGCGTTAGCTTGGGGAGCGGGCGGCTCGCTGGGCCGGATGCAACATATTGTTAACCATGATTGTCACACGTGAATCATGGGAGGAGGGGAGGTCATGTCGAACAAGAACAGGGACGCGCCCGCCGGTGGACGGCGGCTCATCCTGCTTCGTCATGCCAAATCGGACTGGCCTGAAGGCGTGGACGACAAGGAACGTCCACTTGCCGACAGGGGCCGCAAGGCGGCCTCTGTCATGGGGGATTATCTGGAGCGGGAGGGGCTCGTTCCCGACCTCGTGCTGGTCTCGACCGCCGAACGCACGCAGCAGACCTGGGGGCGGGTGAAGAAGGCGTTTTCGCAAGCGCCTGAGGTTCGCGATGTCGATGCGATCTACGAGGCGCCGGCCGAGACATTGATGTCCGTCCTCAAATGCGTGGAACCGGCCTTTCGCGTCGTCATGATGATCGGTCACAATCCCGGCATGGAGGATCTTGCAGCCAAGCTGATCGGTGGCGGTGATCCTGAGGCGCGGCGGCGAATTTCAGAGAAATATCCGACGGGCGGACTGGCGGTGATCGATTTTACGGCGGGTACGTGGCAGACGATCGGTTCCGGCTCGGGTGTCCTTGAACGCTTCGTTACCCCACGTTCGCTTGTCTGAGTGAGCAGGCTTTGAGCGGCGTTCCGGGGGGCGTGGAACGCTTCAGGCGGGTTTCACGCATTGTTGCAGGGCGAGCCATTGAAACCGCTCACGAGATTTTGCGTTGTCTGTGAAGTTCGGTGTATTCATAGCACTTCAAATTAGCGCCGAGGACGCAAGTGACAGCGTTTCTTCCGGCGTGACGGCGTTTCGGGTTCAAGCCGTTGCATGAATGGCGACGGAGAATGCAGGAGAAGCACAGACATGAGCGCGCGCACCATCCTTCTGGTTGATGACGACGACGATCTCAGGGAAACGCTGGTCGAGCAGCTTTCGCTCTATGACGAGTTCAATCTGCTGCAGGAGCCGAACGCCACGAAAGGCATGCAAGCGGCTCGCAGCGGTCAGGTGGACCTGATGATCATGGATGTCGGCCTGCCGGATATGGACGGTCGCGAAGCGGTGAAGCTCTTGCGCAAGGGCGGGTTCAAGGCTCCCGTCATCATGTTGACCGGGCACGACACCGATTCGGACACGATCCTCGGCCTTGAAGCGGGCGCCAACGATTATGTGACGAAGCCTTTCCGCTTTGCCGTGCTGCTCGCCCGCATCCGCGCCCAGCTTCGTCAGCACGAACAGAGCGAGGACGCGACCTTCGGCGTCGGTCCCTATCTCTTCAAGCCGAGCCAGAAGCTCTTGACCACCGAGGACGGCAAGAAGATCCGGCTCACCGAGAAGGAAGCGGCGATCATCCGCTATCTCTACCGCGCCGGCCAGAAGGTCGTGACGCGCGACGTCTTGCTCGAAGAGGTCTGGGGCTATAATTCGGGTGTAACGACGCATACACTCGAAACCCATGTCTACCGTCTCAGGCAGAAGATCGAGCGCGATCCGTCCAGCGCCGAAATCCTCGTCACGGAAAACGGTGGCTACAAGATCATCCCCTGACCCCCGTGACGCCGGAGAACCCGCATGGCGCTTGCCGACGACATTGAACTGCTTTCCGGCGTTCCGTTGTTTTCAGGGCTCGACGGCGACCAATTGAGGCTGATCGCCTTCGGTGCGGAGCACAGGCCGGTCGCCAGCGGGCAGGCGCTTTTCCGCGAGAAATCGCCGGCCGAATGCGCCTATGTGGTGGCGAGGGGACGTTTCGAGCTTTCCTCGCTCGGACGCGGCGGCAAGCCCAGGGTCGAGGCCGTTGCCGAACGCGGCACCATGCTTTCCGAACTGGCGCTGGTGACGATGGTCGAACGCAAGTATACGGCGGTTGCGATGGAGGATGCCGATGTCATCCGCATCACCCGCGCGCTGTTTCACAGGCTGCTCGAGGAATATCCCGAGATGGCGGCGATCATCGAGGCGCGTATCCGCGCATCGATAAGCGGGCTGATCGATGGGGCTGCCGCCATGGCTGACCGCTTCCGCTGATCGGTCGCTGCTCTCAGAGATCGAACCAGGCTGTCACCGGCACATGGTCCGACGGCTTTTCCCAGCCGCGGGCTTCCTTGAGGATATCGATCCGCTTCAGATGGCCGGTCATATCAGGCGACGACCAGATGTGGTCGAGACGACGGCCGCGGTCGGCGGCTTCCCAGTCCTTGGCGCGGTAGCTCCACCACGTGTAGATCTTTTCCGGCTCGGGCGTGAATTGCCGCATCAGGTCGACCCAGCCGCCCTGACGGACGACATCCAGCAGTCCCTCGGTCTCGACGGGCGTATGGCTGACGATCTTCAGGAGCTGCTTGTGCGACCAGACGTCGTTCTCGAAGGGGGCGATGTTGAGGTCGCCCACGAGGATGGCCGAAACGCCGGGCTCGGCATCGGCCTTCAGCGCCTTCATTTCCTCGATGAAATCCAGCTTGTGACCGAACTTGGGATTGATCGTGCGATCAGGTTCATCGCCGCCGGCGGGAACGTAGAAGTTATGCAGGCGGATGCGTTTGCCCTGCCATTCGAAGATCGCCGAGATGTGGCGCGAGTCGCCGACGCCGCAATAATCCTGGCGGTGATCCTCGGTGAGCGGGAAACGCGAAGCGATGGCGACGCCGTGATAGCCCTTCTGGCCATGCAGGATGATGTTCTCGTAGCCGAGCGCCTTCAGCGCATCGGCCGGGAACTGGTCGTTCTGGCACTTGATTTCCTGCAGGCAGAGAATGTCGGGGCTCACCCGCTTCAGGAAATCCTCGACGATCGGCAGGCGCAGCCGGACCGAGTTGATATTCCACGTGGTGATCGACAGTGACATGCTTCGTGCTCCGATTGGGTCGGGCATGGTCTATCGGATCCCGGCGAAATTCAAAACGGTTTTCGACCGTCAGAGTCCGCGCAAATCAACGTTTCGGCGCGTGAACGTCGGCATAGGGGATTTCGAAGACGCTCGGATCGAGATTGACGCCGGTCTGGACGTTGAAGATCATCACGGAGGTGTCCTTGGCCTGAACGTCGGTGATCGTCCACTGGCGGAGGTCGTAGGTCTTCGGGTCGAACATCAGGGTAATGGTCGAATCGCCGAAGATGGTCTTGTCGCCGAGAACGATCGTGGTGAGGTCGGCCTCTTCCTTGACGTCGCGCACCAGCTGGTTTCCGAGGTCGATCTTTTCGGCGAGCAGCAGGCTGAGCGGCGTCTTCGACAGTGGATAGAGATCCCAGGTCTTCAGCTTCATGTTGCCGATGACGACGTTCTTGCCATCGGAAATCACGCGCATCGGCGAGGGCTTCTCGTAGTTGAAACGCAGCTTGCCCGGACGCTGGATGAAGAACTTGCCGCCGGTCTGTTCGCCGCGCGGACCGAACTGGACGAACTCGCCCATCATCGTCTTTACCGAGGAGAAATGGTCGGCAATCTTCTGGGCGGCGTCGGCCGCGGCCTGGGCGCGGGGCATCGGCAGGGCGGCGAGCGCAAGCAGCGCGCCAGCACCGAGCACGAACTGTCGACGGGTCGTGGACGTCGGCGCAATCGCCAGACGTTCGGCATTTTCTTCAATCATCCGGAACTCCTTCATGTGGTCATTCCATCGCCGAAAAAGGCGGCGTCTTCATGGCCGAGATATCGTTGCCGGGGCTTAACGCGCGAGCTGCCCCGGGGTTCAACGTTCGATGATGTCGCCTTCGGTCGGCACGAGAATTTCGCGCTTTCCGGCATGGTTTGCGGGGCCGATGATGCCTTCCTGCTCCATGCGCTCGATCAGGGAGGCAGCACGGTTGTAACCGATGCCGAGACGGCGCTGGACGTAGGAGGTGGAGGCCTTGCCGTCGCGAAGCACGATGGCGACGGCCTGATCGTAGGGATCGTCCGAATCGGCGAGGTTGGAGGTGCCGGCCGGGCCGCCGCCGCCTTCATCGTCGTCATCGTCGATGGTGATCGCTTCGAGATACTGGGGTGCGCCTTGAGTCTTCAGGTAGGCGACGATTTCCTCGACCTCATTGTCCGAGACGAAGGGGCCGTGGACACGCTGGATGCGGCCGCCGCCGGCCATGTAGAGCATGTCGCCCATGCCCAGCAGCTGTTCGGCGCCCTGTTCGCCAAGGATGGTGCGGCTGTCGATCTTCGACGTCACCTGGAAGGAGATGCGGGTTGGGAAGTTGGCCTTGATCGTGCCGGTGATGACATCGACCGACGGACGCTGGGTCGCCATGATGACATGAATGCCGGCCGCACGCGCCATCTGCGCCAAGCGTTGGACCGCACCTTCGATGTCCTTGCCGGCAACCATCATCAGGTCGGCCATTTCGTCGATGATGACGACGATATAGGGGATCGGCTTCAGGTCGAATTCTTCGGTTTCGTAGATCGCCTCGCCGGTCTGGCGGTCGAAGCCGGTCTGGACGGTGCGGGTCAGCACCTCACCCTTCTCCAGCGCCTGCTCGACGCGGCTGTTGAAGCCGTCGATGTTGCGCACGCCGATCTTCGACATCTTCTTGTAACGCTCTTCCATCTCGCGCACGGTCCATTTCAGCGCGACGACGGCCTTTTTCGGATCGGTGACGACGGGTGAGAGCAGGTGCGGGATACCGTCATAGACGGAAAGTTCCAGCATCTTCGGGTCGATCATGATCAGGCGGCATTTTTCCGGCGGGAGCCGGTAGACCAGCGACAGGATCATGGTGTTGATGGCGACGGATTTACCGGAACCGGTGGTGCCGGCGACCAGAAGGTGGGGCATCTTGGCGAGATCGGCGATCACCGGCTCGCCGCCGATGGTCTTGCCGAGCGCCATGGCGAGCTTGGCCTTGTTGGTGTCGAAATCGCGCGAACCGATCAGTTCGCGCAGGTACACGGTTTCCCGCGTCTGGTTGGGCAGTTCGATACCGATCGCGTTGCGGCCGGGAACGACGGCGACGCGGGCGGCAATCGCGCTCATGGAACGGGCGATATCGTCAGCAAGGCCGATGACGCGCGACGACTTGATGCCGGGCGCGGGCTCCAGTTCGTAGAGCGTCACCACCGGGCCGGGGCGGACATGGATGATCTCGCCCTTGACGCCGAAATCCTCCAGCACGCCTTCCAGCATGCGGGCATTCTGTTCCAGGGCGTCGGCCGAGAGCGTCGCGTCGCGGGCAATCGTCTTCGGTTCGGCGAGAAGATGCACGGAGGGCAGCTGGAAACCTTCGGGCCTCAGCAGCGAAGCCTGCGCATCCCGTTCGACGCGCGCGCCCGGCTTCGGGCGGGGCGCGGGCGCCACAACGCGCGGCGAGCCGCGATCGGCACCGCGGCCTGCGGCCGGCGAAGGCGACCAGCCGCTATTGTCGGGCAGGATGCCCGCGGGACGTGGCATGTCATCGAGATCGAAGGGCGGATCGTCATCATAGTCGTCGTCCGCGCTGATCGGCGGCGGAGAGACGATATTGCGCTTGGGCGACAGCACGCGCGGAGCGCCATCGAGCGAGGGTTCGAGGCGCTCGTAGGCACCCGGCGCCTTGGGCCGCACGGGCTCGTTCAGCGTGCCGAATTCGTCATCGTTGAAATCGTAGGGCTGTTCGAAACGATGGCTGCGATCCACCGGCTTCATACCGAGCAGGCGGCGCATGCGCGCGCGCGTCGTGTACCAGTGGTGGGTGAAGGCGCCGAGCGCAAGCGCGATCGGTCCTTCCCCGTCATCTTCGTCTTCTGCCGCCACAGTGCGGGCGACCGGTTTGCGGCGCTCGGCGGGGGCCTCGTCTTCTTCTTCGGCCACCGGTTCACGTCCGATGAGGCCGGCGGCAAAGAGAAGCAGCCAGGCGGCGGGAAATGCCAGGACGGCGCCGAGGATCATGGAAACGGTGCCGGTGGGATAGGCGCCGATGAAGAGGCTCGGGAAACGCAGGATCATGTCGCCGAAGACGCCGCCTATACCGTTCGGGATCGGCCATGTGGCCGGGGGCGGAAAACAGCCTGTCACGGCGGAGGAGACGATCGAGCCGACGAGCCAGGCTGCGATGCGGGCCGGGATGCGATGAAGCGGGCGCCCGGTGATGAGCGCCAGCGACCATGCGAGCACGGGAAGCAGGGCAAGTAGGCTGGCGAGGCCGAAGAACTGCATCATGACGTCGGCGAAGATCGCGCCGCCATGGCCGAGAATGTTGGTCGGCTCGTTGGCCGTTGCATAGGAAAGGCTGGGATCGGCGACATTCCATGTGGCGAGGGCGGCGACAGCCAGCACCAGCGCCAGGAAAATAGCGAAACCCAGGAGTGCCAGCATCTGCCGCACGATGAAAGCGCTGAGCGCGAAGCGGCCGGGCTGATCGCCCATCGCTGCCGAATTGCCTCTGTTCATCCCCTGCCTGCCCGTTCGTCGAAGTAAGGTCCTGCCGGGGGCCGCCCGGCACGAGGCGAGGCGATCCTGTCACGGCTCCATAGGGCACATTACATGGGACAGGGTTAATGGTGCATTAACCATCGACCGCCCGAAATGGCTGGTTTTCCGGCTTTTGGGCATTTTCGCTTTTTTTGGAAACGCGAAAACGCTCCATCTTTCTGGTTTCACGCAATCCCGGACGCAAAACCGCAGCGCAGTTTTGCTGGAATTGCTTCAGCGACAAAAAAAAGCCCGGACGCGGGGTCCGGGCCAAGAGCGGCTCGCCGTTCGACGGCCGCGACGGGAGGAAGAGCCGCACCGGCGTCCGGTGCGGCGATATCCTTACGAGTGGTATGCGGCTTCGCCGTGGGAGGCGAGGTCGAGACCTTCGCGCTCTGCTTCGACCGGAACGCGCAGGCCGACGATGACGTCCGTGATCTTGTAGAGGATCGCGGAGCCGACGCCGCACCATACGAGCGTGACCAGAACGGCCTTCACCTGGGTGAAGAACTGGGCGCCCATGGTAACGCCTTCAGCATAGCCGATGCCGCCGAGTGAGGTGGAAGCGAAGATACCGGTTGCAAGAGCGCCGAACAGGCCGCCGATGCCGTGAACGCCGAAGACGTCCGCGGTGTCGTCATAGCCGAACTTGTTCTTCACTACGGAGACGAAGAAGTAGCAAAGCGGCGAAACGATCAGGCCCATGACGATCGCGCCCATCGGGCCGACGATGCCGGCAGCAGGCGTGATGGCGACGAGGCCGGCGATCATGCCCGAAGCGGCGCCGAGCATCGAGGACTTGCCACGGGTCAGGCTTTCGACGAAGGCCCAGGAGACGATTGCAGCAGCGGTCGCGATGAAGGTGTTGACCGTTGCGAGCATGGCGCCGCCGGAGGCTTCGAGGTTGGAGCCGGCGTTGAAGCCGAACCAGCCGAACCAGAGCATGGCTGCGCCGACCATGGTGAGCGTCATGGAGTGCGGAGCCATCATGTCCTTGCCGTAACCGGTACGCTTGCCGACCATGATCGCGCCGATCAGACCGGCAACACCGGCGTTGATGTGCACGACGGTGCCGCCGGCGAAGTCAAATGCGCCCCAGCCGAAGATCAGGCCGTTTGCGTCCCAGACCATGTGAGCGATCGGGAAGTAGACGAAGGTGACCCACAGAAGGCAAAACAGGATCGCGGCCGAGAACTTGATGCGTTCGGCAAAGGCGCCGATGATGAGCGCGGGGGTGATTGCCGCGAAGGTCATCTGGAACAGCATGAAGATGTATTCCGGAATAACGGCATCCGAGAAGGTGGCAGCCGTCGAGTCCATCGTCACGCCCGACAGGAAGAGCTTGGCCGTGCCGCCGAAGAAGGCGTTGGTCGAGCCGCCGAAGGCGAAGGAATAGCCGTAGATGACCCAGACCAGCATGATGGAGGCGCCGATGACGGTGCACTGCATCAGGACGGAGAGCATGTTCTTGGCGCGCACGAGGCCGCCGTAGAACAGGGCAAGGCCCGGAACCAGCATGAAGAGGACGAGGATGGTGCAAAGGAACATGAAGGCGGTATCGCCCTTGTCCGGCACGGGTGCTGCGGCTGCAGCTTCCGCGGCGGCCGGTGCGGCTTCCTGCGCAAAGGCAATGGCCGGCGCCAGCAGCGCGGCCGAAGCGGCGCCGATCCGCGCGAAAGTGGAAGAAAACTTGGTAAACGACATCAGTAACAACTCCCCTAACAGCCGTTCTTACAGAGCTTCAGAATTGGTTTCGCCGGTGCGGATGCGGACCGCCTGGTCGATCGAGTAGACGAAGATCTTGCCGTCGCCGATCTGGCCGGTCTTGGCAGCAGAAGCGATTGCCTCGACGGCCTTGTCCGCGAGTTCGGAAGAGACGGCGATTTCGATCTTCAGTTTCGGCAGAAAACTTACGGCGTATTCGGTGCCGCGGTAGATTTCCGTGTGCCCCTTCTGGCGGCCGTAACCTTTTACTTCGGTCACGGTCAGGCCCTGAATGCCAACAGCGGTGAGGGCTTCGCGCACCTCATCCAGCTTGAACGGCTTGATGATGGCCATCACAATCTTCATCTGGTTTCCCATCCTTTGCTTGTCCTCGGCTCGGAGCCGACTCTCCTTGCCGCCAGCCCCCAAAGCGTCCAGCGACTGTGGTCAGACATTCAAAGTATGTGCCAGTTTCGTGACGACTAATAAGTTATTGAAATCTAAAGGCTATAAAGAGCAAATCTAATAAACAGGCATTTGGACGGCAGATGTGCGCACAAATTATGTGCAAAAATATCTTTTTGCCTTCCGATTAGTCATTTGCCCTTTTCCGAATCAGCCCTTCCTGAGCCACTGACGCGATCAACACACCTTCACGGCTGTAAATGCTGCCGCGGGTCATGCCGCGTGCGCCGGAAGCGCTCGGACTGTCCTGGGTATAGAGTAGCCAGTCGTCCAGCCGTGTCGGGCGATGAAACCACATGGCGTGATCGAGGCTTGCCGCCTGCAGCGACGGATCGAAGATGGAGGTTCCGTGGGCATAAAGCGAGGTATCGAGCAGCGTCATATCAGAGAGATAGGCGAGAATGGCCGCCTGATAGTGACGGTCGTCCGGCGGCGGCGCGCTGGTGCGCACCCAGATATGGGCTTTCGGCTCCAGCTTCTCGTCGGAAAGGTAGTGGACGAGCGAGACGGGACGGATTTCGATCGGCCGTTCGCGGCCCCAGTAGCGGCGCACGGCGTCGGGCGCCTTGGCGAGGAAGACGTCGCGGAACTCCTTTTCGCCCATCAGGCTTTCAGGCGCCGGCACGTCAGGCATTTCGACCTGGTGATCGAGACCCTCTTCATCGAGCTGGAAGGATGCCGACATGGAGAAGATCGCCTTGCCATGCTGGATGGCCACGACCCGGCGGGTGGTGAAGCTTGCGCCGTCGCGGATGCGCTCGACCTGGTAGATGATCGGCACGGCGGGATCGCCGGGACGCATGAAATAGGCATGCAGCGAATGGACGAAGCGGTCGGTCGCGACGCAACGTTGGGCGGCCATCAGGGCCTGGGCGATGACCTGCCCGCCGAATACGCGTTGCCAGCCGTTCTGGGGGCTCTTGCCGCGAAAGAGATCTTCTTCCAGCTTCTCGAGGTCGAGCGTTGCGATCAGCTTTTCCATGATCCGCGTTTTCTCTTCCGCCTGCGACATATTATAATGCTCCCGGTTGTAGGAAGTCGTTCAAGGCTGATCTATATAGCGGCAAGTGAGATGCACAAGGGCAAAGACGCTGCCCCGGGTGCCGGGATAAAGGAAGTTCGCCATGCTGGATGTTCTGGTCGTCGGTGGTGGTTATGTCGGTCTGGCGGTCGCGGTCGCGGTCAAGCAGGCGGCCCCGCATCTCGCCGTCGAGGTGATCGAGGCGGCGCCGGAAGACGCATGGAAGAAGGACCCGCGCGCCTCGGCGATCATCGCCGCGGCGACGAAGATGCTGGAAGTCTTCGGCATCTGGGACCGGATCGAGCCTGAAGCGCAGCCGATCACCAGGATGATCGTGACCGATTCGAAGACGTCCGATCCGGTGCGGCCGGTGTTCCTGACCTTTGACGGTGCGGTGGAGGAGGGGCGTCCCTTCGCCCACATGATCCCGAACGTGGCGATGGTGGGGGCGCTGCGCGACGCCTGCGCCTCTGCCGGGATCCGGATCCGTCATGGCGTCATGGCGACGGGCTTCCACAATACCGGGCCGTCAGCCGATCTCTCCCTTTCCGATGGCAGCGTGGTTTCGGCGCGGCTGGTCGTCGCCTGCGACGGCGTGCGCTCGAAGCTGCGCGACATGGCGGGCATCAAGACCGTGACATGGGATTACGGTCAGTCCGGCATCGTCACCACCGTCGAGCACGAGCGGCCGCATGACGGTTGCGCGGAGGAGCATTTCCTGCCGGCCGGTCCCTTTGCCATCCTGCCGCTCAAGGGCAATCGTTCCTCGCTGGTCTGGACGGAGCGCACCAGCGATGCCGAACGTCTCGTGGCATCGGACGAACTGGTTTTCGAGGAAGAGCTGGAACGCCGTTTCGGTCACAAGCTCGGTGCGATCCGCGCGACCGCCGACCGGCGTGCCTTTCCGCTGGGGCTGACGCTTGCCCGTGAATTCGTGGCGCCGCGGCTGGCGCTGGCGGGTGACGCGGCCCACGGTATCCATCCGATTTCCGGCCAGGGCCTCAATCTCGGCTTCAAGGACGTGGCGGCGCTCGCCGAGACCATTGTCGAGGCGGACCGGCTCGGCCTCGATATCGGCGACCTCAATGTTCTGGAGCGCTACCAGACCTGGCGTCGGTTCGACACCTTCCGCATGGGGGTCACCACCGACGTCCTGAACCGGCTCTTTTCCAACGACGTGACGCCGATTCGGGTGCTGAGGGATTTCGGGCTTGGGGTGGTCGACCGGATGCCGTCGCTGAAGTCCTTCTTCATCCGGGAAGCGGCCGGCACGACCAATGGCGGCGCGCCGAAGCTTTTGGCGGGTGAGGCGATCTGACCGGGTCTCAAACCCTTCACCGAAAATCGCGACGGCTCGACCGGCTGTCTTTCGCTCAGTTCTCCAGCTTGCGGGCCTCGGAAACGAGCATGATCGGAATGCCGTCGCGGATGGGGTAGGCAAGGGCGGCGCGCTCCGAGACAAGTTCGGCCTTCTCGCGGTCGAGGGTCAGTCTCCCTTGCGTCAACGGACAAACCAGAAGCTCCAGAAGCTTCGGGTCGACGGTGCTCATCCGATGATCCGCAGGGCGATTTTCCATGGGTGTCTTCCAGCAGGGGTTCCAGAACATTCCGGCGATAACGCAATCGCCTTCAATGCTCTATCTGTTTGTTTTGACGCAATTCCAGCAAAGCCACTGCAGGCCTTTGCTGGAATTGCTCTATTGCAGGACGGAGTCCGCATCGCCGAAGGTGCGGGCGAGCACGATTTCGGTGATGGCGACGAGTGTTTCCGCGCGGGTCTTGAGATCGGGTGCCTCGAGCAGCGCCTGCTTCTCGGCCGGGCCGAAGGGCGACATCATCGACAGGGAGTTGACGAGGGTGAGGTTGCTTGCCCGTTCGACGCTCTCCCAGTCCGCTTCGAGCTTGTTGGCATCGAGATAGGCGCGGAAGGCGGCAAGGAGGGCGGCGCGATCGACCTGCGCCTCTTCATCCCCGCCCGTGGCGAGATCAGCCATGAAGGGCGCAATATGGAAGTTGCGGTAGGGTTTCGAGCCCGGAACTTCCTCCATCAGGCGAAAGCGGCAGACGCCGCCGAGCGAGACGATATAACGACCGTCGCCTGTCTCGGTGAACGAGGTGATACGGCCCATGCAGCCGACCTGCGCCAGCGGTGGCCGTTCCGGCAGGATATCCGCCTCCGGCACCTCGCCAAGCGCCGGCTGGATCATGCCGATCAGGCGATTGCCCGCCAGCGCATGATCGAACATGGCGAGATAACGCGGTTCGAAGATGTTCAGGGGCAGCTGTCCGCCGGGCAGCAAAAGCACGCCCGAGACCGGAAAGATCGGCAAAATCCCCGGAACGTCGTTTTCAGTCAGATATCTGGCATTCCCGACATGCATAAAATTGCACCCACTCCGGCCGCTTCCGGCCGCAACCATCTTCATAATGTGGTTGCGGCGAGGGAAATCTCAAGGGCGGAAGCGTATTTCCTCGCTCACGAGAACAGGATCGACGAAAGTTTGCGGCGCGCCATGATGGTTGCGGGATCCTTGGGACCCCACACCTCGAAGAATTGCAGCAACTGGCGACGCGCGCCGTCGTCATCGAATTCGCGGTCGTGCTTCATGATCAGCAGCAGGTGCTCGGCCGCTTCTTCTCGCCGTCCCTCGACATTGCGGATCTTGGCGAGCTTCATCCGGGCTTCGTGATCGTCCGGATTGAGCGCCAGCGCATGTTCGAGCGCCACCGGGTCACCCAGCTTGCGGGCCTCGTCGATCTGCTCGAATTTCTTGAGAAGCGCCTGGATTTCGGCAACCTTCTTCACCTCTTCCGGCAGGCCTTCCACCAGCTGCCGGGCGCGGTCCTGCTGGCCAGCGGCGAGCATGCATTCGGCCATGCCGGCGATCGCCTTGGGATTTTCCGGCTCGGCCTGCATGACGGCGCCGAAGAGCTGTGCAGCTTCCTGGATGTTGCCGGCGGCAAGCAGGGTTGCCGCTTCCTCCAGCGCTGCCTCGATCTCGGCTGCCTGGTCGGCGCCGGCGGGGCCTGCGACCTTGTCGATGAACTGGCGGACCTGGCTTTCCGGAAGCGCGCCCATGAAACCATCTACCGGACGGCCGTTGACGAAGGCGATGACGGCGGGGATCGATTGAATGCCGAGCTGGCCCGGAATGGCCGGGTGGTCATCGATGTTCATCTTGACGAGCTTGACGCGACCGCCGGACTCGTTGACCACCTTCTCGATCACCGGGGTCAGCTGCTTGCAGGGGCCGCACCAGGGCGCCCAGAAATCGACGAGAACCGGCTGGTTGCGGGATTCCTCGATGACATCCTTGGTGAAGCCGGATGTGGTGGTGTCCTTGATGGCTGCACCGCCGGCAGCTTGCGCCGGAGCGGCGGATGCGCCGCCGAAATGGGCCTGGCCCGTCATCTGGCTGCCGAAACCGCCATAGGGATTGCTGTTGTCACTCATCGAAATCTCTCCCGCACCTTGGGGCCTCTTCGGGGGCCGAGTTTGGCATAAGATCGTATGTCAGGCCGTGACTTTCAAGACAAGCGGCGTATGGCCCGTCGCTTCAAGAAAGCGTAAAAGGTCGTTGCGACCGATCGAGGTCGTCGCATCGTTGGAAAGCGGGTGGCCGTTGATGATATCGTGTTCCATCAGGTCCGCATCCAGCACGAAGGTAACGTTGTGGCCGGTATCGTTGATCGCGCCGAAGACGGTGACGGAGCCGGGAATGACGCCGAGATATTCCATCAGCTTTTCCGGCTTGCCGAAGGATACCTTGCTGGCCGCGCCGATCAGCGTGTGCACCGTCTTCAGGTCGACCGACGCATTCTCCTCGACGGTGAGCAGGAAGAAGCGATCCTTCTTGTCCTTCACGAACAGGTTCTTGGTGTGACCGCCCGGGATCTCGTCGCGCAGCGAAACCGATTCGGCGACGGTGAAGACCGGTTCGTGACGGGCCGTCTTATGCTCGATCTTCAGCTCGTCGAGAAAGCGAAAGAGGTCTTCGGCGGTCTTCGGTGCGGTGGTTTCTGGATCGGTCGTCATCGGAGGCTTTCGGGGGCGGATTTCAGGGAGGTGCAGATGAAAAATAGAGGCCGTTTGGCCGTCGGCGGAGAGTGATACGTCCGCTTGCCGGGCTTGGCAATCGTTCCTTTTACCTGAAAAGCCCGGTTTTCCGGGCTTTTCGAGGCGTCGTGATTTTTTCTCGAAAATTTCGTCATTTCCCTGTTGCATTTGAAAAATGATTGGGCCATATACCGCCCGTCGCCGCAACGCAGACGACCTTCGATCCACCGACTACCCCCGGATCGTCGACATGAGCGGGTGTAGCTCAGGGGTAGAGCACAACCTTGCCAAGGTTGGGGTCGGGCGTTCGAATCGCCTCACCCGCTCCAGTTTTCCTTCCGAAAAGAACAGCGCAAAGCAGCCTTGCTGCTGCCCGGATCAATACGGCAGACAGACGCAGTTTCGCGTCCTATAGTCCCTCGATCCGCATCGGAGGGGGACGGCATGGCCGACAGGTTGAAGGGCAAGATTGCGATCGTTTCCGGCGGGGCGACCGGCATGGGCGGGGCGGCGTCGAGGCTTTTTGCGGCGGAGGGCGCCAAGGTCGCCATCATCGACCGCAATGGCGAAGAGGCAGCCCGGACCGTGGCTGCCATCCGCGAGGCGGGCGGCACGGCGGAGCACTGGGTCGCCGATGTTTCCGACGAAAAAGCCGTCAACAATGCCGTGAAGGGCGCCGAGGCGCATTTCGGTCCGGTGACCGTTCTCTTCAATCACGCAGGCACGATCGTCATCAAGCCTTTCCTCGAAACCACGACCGAGGAATGGGACTGGCTGCACGCCGTCAATGTCCGTTCGATGTTCCTGATGACCAAGGCGGTGCTGCCGGGAATGATTGGCGCTGGCGGCGGTTCGATCGTCTGTACCTCATCGATTTCGGCCGTGGCGGCAACGCCGATGGAAGTGCTCTACGACACGACGAAGGGCGCCGTGCACATGTTCGCCCGCGCGATCGCGGTCGAGTTCCGCGACCGGAACATCCGCTGCAATGCCGTCTGCCCCGGCTTCATCCGCACGCCGCACGGGCTTCGGGAAGTGGCGGAGCTTACCGCCCATGGAGTCGATGTCTCCGAGGCCGCGATTGCCGCTCAGCAGGGCCGCATCGGCGAACCGGAAGACGTGGCGCGCGCCGCGCTCTATCTGGCAAGTGACGAATCGAATTTCGTCAACGGCGCGCATCTCTTCGTCGATAACGGCTTCACCGCCATCTGAGGGAGCGTCCAAGGCCCCCCGGCCTCTTATGGGCCGAGGACCATCTCAGATCCGTGAGAAGACGTAGTCGGTTTCCTGCCTCAGGACCTCACCGGGCCGGAGCACCGCGCTCGGGAAACCGGCGTGGTTGATGGCGTCGGGCCAGATCTGGGTTTCGAGGCAGAAACCGGCATAGGGGCCGTATGTTTTGCCGTCCAGTCCGGGAACGGGAATGTCGACATAGACGCCTGCGTAGAACTGCACGCCTGGCTCGGTGGTGCGCATTTCCATGTTGACGCCGGAATTGATGCTGCGGGCAAGCGCCACGCTGCGCTTTGGCGTGCGGGTCGGGGAGAGGCAGAAATTGTGGTCGTAGGGCACCTGTGCGGCGTCGATCTCGCGACGGATCGGACGCATGTCCCTGAAGTCGAACGGCGTTCCTTCCACCGGGCGGATCTCACCGGTCGGGATCAGCACGTTATCGACCGGCAGGTAATGATCGGCGGCGATCATCAGGTCGTGGCCGAGGATATCGGCGCTGCCGTCGAGATTGAAATAGGCATGCTGGCAGATATTGGCGAGCGTCGGCTGATCCGTCTCGCTTTCATAGACGACAGACAGCACGCCTTCGTCCCTGAGCTGGTAGGTGGCGGTGATCCGGCAATTGCCGGGATAGCCGGCGCGGCCGTCCGGATCGGTGATCGCCAGCGTTACGCTGTCAGAAGATAAGCCGATGATCCGCCAGTTCCGTTTCGCAATGCCGTCGGAGCCGCCATGCAGGTGGTTGACGTCGTTTTCGTTGCGTTCGAGCCGATACGGCTTGCCGTCGAGCGTGAAAGCGCCGCCAGCGATGCGGTTGGAACAGCGGCCGGGGGTTGCGCCGAAATAGGGCGAATGGCGCTCATAATCCTCCAGCCGGTCGAAACCGAGCACCAAGGGTGCAACATGGCCGTCGAGACGCAGGTCCTGGATCGACGCGCCATAGGTCATGATGCGGGCCGTCAGGCCGCCGGCCGAAAGCGTGACGCGTTCGACCGTCTCGCCGCTTGCGGTCTGTCCGAAAATCTCTTTCTGCATGGCGTGATCCTGGCTTGGGAAATGGTGAGGAGATGAAAATTCAGCGGGAAAGTTCTCTCGCCGCGGTTTCGAGGCCGCCGAGCGTCAACGGAAACATGCGGTCGCCCATCAGCCGACGAACGAGGCCGACCGATGTCGTATAGCCCCAGCGGTCCTCCTGCAACGGATTGAGCCAGAGGCTCTTTCTGAAATGGCCCGTCAGCCGGTCGATCCAGACCGCGCCGGCTTCGGTGTTCCAATGTTCGACGGAACCGCCGGGATGGGTGATCTCGTAGGGGCTCATCGAGGCATCGCCGACGAAGATCAGGCGGTAGTCGGAACCATATGTTCTGATCACGTCCTCGGTCGCCATCACTTCGGAGTGACGGCGGCGATTGTCCTTCCACACCCGTTCATAGGGGCAGTTGTGGAAGTAGAAGTAGTCCATGTGCCGGAATTCGGAGCGGGCGGCGGAGAAGAGTTCCTCGACGATGCGGATGTGATCGTCCATGGAACCGCCGATATCGAAAAACATCAGCAGCTTGACGGCATTGCGCCGTTCCGGCCGCGTCTTCACGTCGAGATAGCCGTGCTCGGCGGTGGAGCGGATCGTACCGGGCAGGTCGAATTCGTCGGCGGCGCCCTCGCGAATGAAGCGGCGGAGCCGCCTCAGCGCCACCTTGATGTTGCGGGTTCCAAGCTCGACCCCGTCGTCGAGATTGCGGAATTCGCGCTTGTCCCAGACCTTCACCGCCCGTCGATGGCGCGATTCGTTCTGGCCGATGCGGATGCCTTCGGGATTGTAGCCATAGGCGCCGAAGGGGGAGGTTCCGGCGGTGCCGATCCATTTGGAACCGCCCTGATGGCGGCCCTTCTGCTCGGAAAGCCGCTGGCGCAGCGTCTCCATCAGCTTGTCGAAGCCGCCGAGGGCCTCGACCAGTTTCCTGTCCTCTTCCGAAAGGTGCTTTTCGGCCAGCCTGCGCAGCCATTCCTCGGGGATCGGCACGGTTTCCACGCCGTCGGCGCCGGAGGTGCTCTCCAGTCCGCCGAAGATCTCGGAAAACACCCGGTCGAACCGGTCGATATGCCGTTCGTCTTTCACCAGCGCGGTGCGGGCGAGGAAATAGAAGGCTTCGGTGTCGAAATCGGCGAGCCCCGCTTCCACGCCCTCGAGAAGCGCCAGGAATTCCCGGAGCGTCACCGGGATCCGCGCTTCCTTGAGCTTGAGGAAGAAGGGGATGAACATCCGGGCTCAGAAGTTCTTCTGATAGACGAGGAAGGGGGTTTTTTCCGCGATGCGGTCGTAGAGCCGGCGGGCGGTGGCGTTGAATTCCTGCGTCATCCAGTAGACCTCCTTCGAGCCTTCCGCCTTGGCCTTCTCATAGACCGCCTCGATCAGCGCGCGGCCGATACCGGTGCCGCGGACCTCAGGGTCGGCGTAGAGATCCTGAAGATAGCACACATTGTCGATATGCCAGCAGGAACGATGGAAGAGATAATGCGCAAGGCCGGCGGGCCGGCCATCGACCAGCGCGAGGAGACCGCTGTATTCGCCCGGTGCTCCACCCGTCAGCCGGGCGAAGGTCGTGGCATAGATCTCCTCCGGCAGTTCGGTTTCGTAGAAGGCCAGATAGGCCTTCCACAACCGCCGCCATTCGGTTTCGTCTGCTGCCGTGAGCGGACGGATCTCGACGGTTCCCGCCATGGGCTCAGGTCTCCTTGCCGGTGCCGATGGCATCCAGATCGTAGGGTGTCGTCTGGTAGATCTCGTTGATCCAGTTTCCGAACAGCAGATGGGCATGGCTGCGCCAGCGGTTCAAGGGAGTGATCTCCGGATCGTTGTGCGGGAAATAGTCGTGTGGCATCTTGATCGGCACGCCGGAATTGACGTCGCGGAAGTACTCGTCGCCGAGCGAGGTCGAGTCGTATTCGACATGGTTGAACATGTAGAGCCGGTTGCCGCGCTTCTCATGCACGAGGCAGACGCCCATTTCATCCGACTCCATCAGGATCTCCAGCCCCGGAACACCCTCGATATCGTCGCGGCGGACCTCGGTCCAGCGGGAAACGGGCACCTGGAAGTCATCCGAGAAACCATTGAGGTAGATGGAGGACGGAGCAAGGTTGCGGTGGCGGTAGACGCCGAAGGCCTTTTCCTTCAGGTCATGCTTTGGCACACTGTGGAAGTGATAGATCGCTGCCATTGCGCCCCAGCAGACGTTCATCGTCGAATGGACGTTGGTTTCCGTCCAGTCGAGGATCTTTTCCATCTCGGGCCAGTAGGTGACTTCTTCGTAAGGCAGCGTCTCGACCGGCGCGCCGGTGATGATGAAGCCGTCGAACTTGCGGTCCTGCACTTCCTCCCAGGTCTGGTAGAAGGAAAGGAGGTGTTCCTCCGGCGTGTTCTTGGCCTTGTGGCCGCCGATGCGCACGAGGCTCAGTTCCACCTGCAGCGGCGATGCGCCGATCAGACGGGCGAACTGCACTTCCGTCTTGATCTTGTTCGGCATGAGATTGAGCAGCCCGATCTGCAACGGGCGGATATCCTGACGGATAGCGGCCGTTTCAGTCATCACCCGAACGCCCTCATGCACGAGGGTTTCAAAGGCGGGCAGGGTATCGGGTATCTTGATCGGCATGTTCGAACTCGACTTTCCGTGTCATGGCGGTCCGGACAGGTCCGGCACCGCGCACATACAAAAAAACCGGCAGCTTCCAATATCGCTACCGGTCCTCGGAAAGTTTTTCGAACTCGCCTCGGCCCTTTAGCGACTTATTTAACGTGGCTGCAAGCCGGCCGGCCAAATCACCACGAGGTCAGTCCTTTACGCCTGTCGGCGGCACGAATCAACGGAAAAGGTTTTCGCGGTGCAGCACGGGCGTGACCGGCTTTCCGGGGAGGTGGGCAAGCGCATCCGCCATGCCGTAGCCGAGCCTTTGACGGGCCTCGTCCAACTCGAGCCAGAACAGGCGGAAGCGGATCGGCTCGCCGCCGCCGAACGGCATGGTTTCCCAATGGACCCAGGTTTCTGCCGGCTCTTGCGACAGCGCTACATGAAAATAGGAGCGCCGGTGGGTGATGAGTGATCCCTTCTGCTCGAAGCGGTAGTCGCAGGTCTCGATCAGCCGGAACGGTGCCTTCGGCTCAAGCCCGGTTTCCTCGGCGAATTCCCTCAAGGCAGCGCGCTCGACGGTTTCCGGATGCTCCACCGTGCCGCCGGGAACCTGAAGTGCGATTTCGGGAAAGTCCGGTTCGTCGAAAACGAGAAGGCGATCGCGCCATGTCGCGTAGATCAGGACCTTGAATGCATCAGGCATCCCATCAGGCATCGCATCGCGCGTCATCGTCCCTCCCGCCTTGCCATGAAGGCGAGCCGTTCGAAGAGATGGACGTCCTGTTCGTTCTTGAGGAGCGCGCCGTGGAGCTTCGGCAGGGCCTGCTTCGGATCGACGCGAAGGTCGGCGGGATCGACGTCTTCGGCGACCAGAAGACGGATCCAGTCGAGCGCTTCCGAGGTCGACGGCTTCTTGCGCAGGCCCGGTGTCTCGCGGATTTCGTAGAACTGGGTCAGCGCCGCGCGGATCAGGTTCTGCTTCAGGCCGGGATAGTGGACCTCGACGATCCGCGCCAGCGTATCTGCATCGGGGAAGCGGATATAGTGGAAGAAGCAGCGGCGCAGGAAGGCGTCCGGCAGTTCCTTCTCGTTGTTCGAGGTGATGATGACGATTGGCCGGACCCTGGCCTTCACCGTCTCCCCGGTCTCGTAGACATGGAACTCCATGCGGTCGAGTTCCTGCAAGAGGTCGTTCGGAAACTCGATATCGGCCTTGTCGATCTCGTCGATCAAAAGCACGGTCTTGGTATCCGTGGCGAAGGCCTGCCAGAGCTTGCCCTTGCGGATGTAGTTCTTCACGTCGTTGACACGCTCGTCGCCGAGCTGGCTGTCGCGCAGGCGCGAGACGGCATCATATTCGTAAAGGCCTTGCTGCGCCTTTGTGGTCGACTTGATGTTCCATTCGATCATGTCGAGGCCAAGGGCCGTCGCCACCTGCCGGGCAAGCTCGGTCTTGCCGGTGCCGGGTTCGCCCTTGACGAGCAGCGGACGCTCGAGCGCGATCGCCGCATTGACGGCGACCATCAGGTCCTTGTCGGCGACGTAGTCGGCGGTGCCGGTGAATTGCATGGTCTTCTTCCCGTTTTTGGTCGGCCGGAAAGTAATGGGAGGGAAGGTGCGGTGCAAGGTGGACATTGGTTGCCGTTTCTCGCGCCTTACGCAGCCTGACGACGGTTTGCCGAAGCGCTTTCCCTTTCGCTGCAAGATGCGCTATGGGCAGAGCCATGAGGAAAAACAGCTTCACCATCCTGCTCGGCGGGCAACTGACTGCGACCGACCGCCTGAAGGCGGCGATTGCCGGGAGCCGCGTGATCGCAGCCGATGGCGGCATGCGCCATGCGGCGGCGCTCGGCCTCACGCCCGAACTCTGGGTGGGCGATTTCGATTCCTCGCCGGAAGACCTGTCCAGGGATTTTCCCGATGTGCCGAAAATGCCCTATCCGGCGCAGAAGGCCGAGACCGACGGGGCCATCGCCATCGGCGAGGCTCTCGCACGCGGCGCCGAAAGCCTGATCCTTGCCGGCGCGCTCGGCGGCGAGCGGTCCGATCACGCACTGATGCACATGCTGCAGGCGATCAGCCTCGCCAGGCAAGGCCACGACATTCTCCTGACATCCGGCGAGGAAGAGTTCTATCCGCTGCTGCCCGGAGAGCGCGTCATCGACCTGCCGAAGGGTTCGCTGTTTTCCATTCTCGGATTTTCGCCACTGACAGGGCTTTCGATCCGCAATGCCCGTTATCCGCTCGACGATTTCCAACTGCCGTTCGGTTCGTCGCGTACCGTTTCCAATGTGGCGGAAGGTCCGATCGCGCTGTCGCTGAAAAGCGGCGACGCGATCCTGCTTGCCCGTCCCTATGACATGACCGGAGCCTGAAGCCTTGGCGCCTCCCATCCTGAAACTCGATGACATCTTCCTCTCCTTTGGCGGTACGCCGCTGCTTGCCGGCGCCAGCCTGCAGGTGGAGCCCGGAGATCGGATCTGCCTTGTCGGCCGCAACGGTTCGGGCAAGTCGACGCTGATGAAAATCGCGGCGGGCATTGTCGAAGCGCAGTCGGGCGAGGTCTTCCGTCATCCGGCGGCGACCATCCGCTATCTGGAACAGGCCCCCGATTTCGCCGGTTTCTCGACGGTGCAGGCCTATGCCGAGGCAGGACTTGGACCAGGCGACGATCCCTATCGCGTCACCTATCTGCTCGAACATCTGGGGCTGACGGGCCACGAGAATCCGAACAGCCTTTCCGGCGGCGAGGCGCGCCGGGCGGCGCTGGCGCGGGTGCTTGCGCCCGAACCCGATATCCTGATGCTCGACGAGCCGACCAACCATCTCGACCTTCCGACCATCGAATGGCTGGAAAGCGAGTTGCAGAAGACCCGCAGCGCGCTGGTGCTGATCAGCCACGACCGTCGCTTCCTTGAAAAGGTTTCCACCGCGACCGTCTGGCTCGACCGCGGTCTTTCGCGCCGGCTCAACCGGGGTTTCGGCCATTTCGAGGAATGGCGCGATAAGGTGCTCGAGGAAGAGGAAATCGAGCAGCACAAGCTCGGCAAGGCGATCGAGCGTGAGGAACACTGGCTGCGCTATGGCGTGACCGCGCGGCGCAAGCGCAATATGCGCCGGCTCGGCAATCTGCAGAATCTCCGCGCCGAATATCGCGGTCACAAGGGGCCGCAGGGTACCATCCAGGCCAGCGCCACCGAGGGCCGGGAAAGCGGCAAGCTGGTGATCGAGGCGGACAAGATCACCAAGGCCTATGGCGAGCGCACCATCGTCGCGCCGTTTTCCATCCGCGTGCATCGCGGCGACTGTATCGGCCTGATCGGCCCGAACGGGGCCGGCAAGACGACGCTTCTCAAGATGCTGACCGGTCAGCTCGACCCCGACAGCGGCACGGTGAAGCTCGGCACCAATCTCGAAATCGCGGTTCTGGACCAGAAGCGCGAAGGGTTGAACCCCGACGAGACGCTCGCTCATTACCTGACGGACGGGCGCGGCGAAAACCTGCTGGTCAATGGCGAGCAGAAGCATGTGACCGGCTACATGAAGGACTTCCTGTTTCAGCCCGAACAGGCCCGCACGCCGATCCGCAATCTCTCCGGCGGCGAGCGCGCCCGGCTGATGCTGGCCCGGATCATGGCGAAATCCTCGAACCTGCTCATCCTCGACGAGCCGACCAACGATCTCGACATCGAGACGCTCGATCTTCTGCAGGAGATCGTCGCGGGATATTCGGGAACCGTCATCCTCGTCAGCCACGACCGCGACTTTCTCGACCGGACGGTGACGTCCACCATTGCACCGGTGGATCCGGAACATCCGGATGGCCGCTGGATCGAATATGCCGGTGGTTATTCCGACATGCTCGCCCAGCGCAAGGGGGCGGAAGAAGAGCGTAAGCGGGTGGAGAAAGCGGAGAAGGCTAAGGCTTCCGGCAGCGCGGACAAGTCTGCCTCGGACCAGGGGTCCAAGGGCAAGGGCAAGCTCTCCTACAAGCAGAAATTCGCGCTCGAAAACCTGCCGAAGGAGATGGAGAAGACGGAGAAGGAAATCGCTGCCCGCGAGGCGAAGATGGCCGATCCGAAGCTCTTCACCAAGGACCCTGCGACCTTCAACAGGCTCGCCGCCGAAATGGAAAAGCTGCGCGCCGATCTCACCCGCATGGAAGAGGAATGGCTGGAACTGGAGATGCTGCGCGAGGAGCTGGAGGGCTGAGGCCCAAGGCTCAAAGCAGCGCGTACCGCCTGCAGCGGCTTCCTGCCTCAGGCGGCCTCCGTCGTTTCCCGCGGACGGGGCGGTTCCGGGCTAAGCCGTTCCAGATGCAGCAGGCGTGGCGAGGTGGCGTCGTAGAAGGCGCCGGAGCGGCCGATATAGATCAGCGTCGCATCGGTGAATTCTGCCATGACGCTTGACAGGGTCGCGACCGTGTCGTGCTCCAGGCCTTCCAGAACATCGTTGAAGACGATCCAGCGGGGCTTGCGCAGGAGAAGGCCGGCAAAGGCCAGCGCCATCTGTTCGTCCTTGTCCAGCAAACGGTCCCAGCGGGCGCGCTCGTCCAGCTTGTCGGCAAAATGCTCCAGCCCGACCCGCTTCAGGGCGGCGACCATCGCCTCTTCCGGTATGCCGGCGGAGGCCAGCGGATAGGCCAGTACGCTCTTCAATTTGCCTTCCGGCAGATATTCGAGTTGCGGCACGAACAGGATATTGTCTTCCCGCGGCAGACGGATCGTGCCTCGGCCGTAGGGCCACAGCCCGGCAATCGCGTTGAACAGCAGCCGGCGGTTCACGCCCTGGTCGCCATTGACCATGATGCGCTCGCCGGCGGTGATCTCAGGGTTCTGTTCCCTGATCCGGAAGCCGGTACGGCTGACTTCGCCATCGACCTGCGGGCAGATCGCCAGATCCTCGAAACTGAGCTTGCCGGGCGGGCCGACTTCCAGTGCGATGCCGCCGCCTTTCGGCTTGATGTCATCGATTTCCGTCAAGGCTGCGCGGAAGACAGTCACCCGGAGAAGGGCGGCCTGCCAGTCGGCGATGGCGCCGTAGTTGTCGACATACCAGCGCAGGGCGGAATAGACTTGGTTGAAGGCGGCAGCGGCGGCCATCAGCTCGCCGAAGGTCATGGTTCCCGCGAAATAGGCGGGAGACGCGATCAGGATTGGCACGATCATGGCGAGCCAGCCGAAGCCCGCGGTGACCCAGGTGAGATTGGTCAGCGCCATTGCAAGCTGGCGGATGACGGCGAGCACGGAATCGATCGCCTCGTGAATGTGGCGGCGCTCGGTTTCCTCGCCGCCGGCAAGCGCGATGGCTTCCAGATTTTCGTTGGCGCGCATCAGCGAGAAGCGCAGGTCGGCTTCACGCGCATAGCGCTCGGCATTGAGTCGGGTGAGACGCCAGCCAACCACCTTGCTGAGCAGCGAGGCGGCGGCGGCGTAGATCAGCGCGCCCCAGACCATGTAGCCGGGAATGGAGAAGCTGTAATCGCCGATATGAAAGACAAAGCCGCTCGACATCTGCCAGAGAACGCCGATGAAGCTGACCAGCAGGATCGTTGCCTGAACAAGGCCGATCGATAGCGATGTGGTCATTTCCGCAAGCTTGCGGGCATCCTCGTGCAGCCGCTGGTCCGGATTGACGCCGAGCGGGCTCGACATCGATAGCCGGTAGGCGCGGCGATCCTTCAGCCACTGGTCGACGACATCGCGCGACAGGCCTTCGCGCATGTAGAGCGCGGTCATCTGGTTGAGCCAGGTCTGAATGACGTTGAGCAGCAGCAGGAAGCCGGCGATGAGGCCGAAATTGCCTAGTTCCCGGACGAAGGCGTCGATGTCGCGCCTTTCAAGCGAATTGTAGAAGGGAACGTTCCAGCGGTTGATCAGGACCTGGCCGTAGGTGGTCAGGAGGATGACGGCAAGCAGGGCGGTGGCGACGCCGAAGACTCGGTTGCGCACCGAGGATGCCCAGAAGGAATCGGCGGCAATTCGCAACTGCCGCGAAAAGCTAAGCTCAACGGTAGCGGCCGCGGGGCGCTCGCTTGCAGCCTTTTCCGGTTCCGAACTGACCATATACCACTGTCTCGCCGTGTCGGCTTTTTCTTATACCATCAAAAAGGCCGTATGCATCCGTTGCCGTGCACAAACCAGCCATCCTTCGAGAGAATGGCAGAAATAGGTTGGAAAAGCGTTGAGGAAGTGCCGCATCTGTACTTTTTGAGGTGTTTTCGGCGGCTCTTGCCTCCCGGGGTGCGCCGCGCTATGTCTCGTCCTGCTCTAACGGGGTGCTTCATGTCCTTCCCGGACACGTGGCTGAGAGGCGAATAGCCAACCCGCGGAACCTGATCCGGTTAACACCGGCGGAGGGATTAGACGCGTGAGATAAAAACGCCCTATCCCGAAATCCTACTTTTATGGAGGGGCGATATGCCGACCACATCTCTTTCGTTTTTCCGCCGCGGGCTTGCCGCAGCGGCGATTTTCTCGTTGCTGCCTGCGCTCTCCGCAGTGGCTGCGGACAAAACCCTGACGGTCTACACCTATGAAAGCTTCATTTCCGAATGGGGTCCGGGGCCGAAGGTCAAGGAGGCCTTCGAGAAGACCTGCGGCTGCACCGTCGATTTCGTCGGCGTCGCCGATGGCGTGGCGCTGCTGACCCGCCTCAAGCTCGAAGGGGAAGCGACCAAGGCCGACGTGGTGCTCGGTCTCGACACCAACCTCGTTACTGAGGCGAAGCAGACCGGCCTGTTCGACACCCACGGCGTCGATGTTTCCAAGGTCTCCGTTCCCGGTGGCTTCTCCGACGACAGCTTCGTTCCCTATGACTATGGCCATTTCGCCGTGGTCTACGACACCGAGGCGCTGAAGAACCCGCCGAAGAGCCTGAAGGAACTGGTGGAAGGCAATCCCGAAGAGAAGATCGTGATCGAGGATCCGCGCACCTCGACGCCCGGTCTCGGCCTGCTGCTCTGGGTAAAGTCGGTTTATGGCGACAAGGCCGCGGAAGCCTGGGCCAAGCTCAAGGGTCGCGTGCTGACGGTCACTCCCGGCTGGTCGGAGGCTTATGGCCTGTTCACCAAGGGAGAGGCGCCGATGGTGCTGTCCTATACCACCTCGCCGGCCTATCACATGGTGGCCGAGAACACCGACCGCTATCAGGCGGCCGAATTCTCCGAGGGCCATTACATCCAGATCGAGGTTGCCGGCCTGCTCAAGAAGGCGCCGCAGAAGGAACTGGCGAAGGAATTCCTGCAGTTCATGGTCAGCCCCGGCTTCCAGGACACTATTCCCACCAATAACTGGATGATGCCGGTTGCTGCGACCTCCGAGCCGTTGCCGGAAGCCTTCGGCAAGCTGGTTTCGCCGAAGAATACCTTCCTGATGAGCCCGGAAGAGGTTGCCGCCAACCGCAAGGCGTGGATCGACGAATGGCTCGCCGCCATGACGCTGAAGTGAGCGTGGCGGGTTCTTACTCCATGGATTTTCGCGAGAGGCTGCCGGCGCTTTCCGGCGGCCTCGTCGCGTTTTCGGCGATTGCGGCCTTCATCGGCATCGCGGTCGTTTCGCTTTTTCAATTCGGCGGGGAAGGCGCGCTGCTTTCCGTCACCTCCGATCCGGTGGTTGCAACCGTCCTGCGTTTCACGCTGATGCAGGCGGCGCTGTCGACGCTGTTTTCCATAGCCTTCGCCATACCGGTGGCGCGGGCGCTGGCGCGGCAGCCGCAATTTCCCGGCCGCGTCTGGCTGATCCGGCTGATGGCGGTGCCGATGGGCCTGCCGGTGTTGATCGGAGCGCTTGGCCTCCTCGGCATCTGGGGGCGGCAGGGCCTTGTCAATGATCTGCTGGCGATGCTCGGCGCTGACCAGCGTTTCAGCATCTACGGGCTCGGCGGTATCCTGATCGCCCATGTCTTCTTCAACATGCCGCTTGCGGTACGGCTCATTCTCGCCGGCCTCGAGCGTATTCCGGCGGAATACTGGCGCAGCAGTGCCAGTCTCGGCATGGGGCCGCTTTCCAATTTCCGTTTCATCGAATGGCCTGTCATCCGGCGCATCCTGCCGGGCATCGCCGGGCTGATCTTCATGCTCTGCGCCACCAGCTTCACGCTCGTGCTGGTGCTTGGCGGGGGGCCGGCTGCCAGCACGATCGAGGTGGCGATCTATCAGGCGCTGCGGCTCGATTTCGACCCGCCGCGTGCGATATCGCTGGCGATGCTGCAGATCGCGGTGACCGGCGTCATTCTCGGCCTGCTGTCGCTTGCCGGAACGCCGTCCGATCCGGGTGCGTCGGCCGGTGCCGCAGTCCGGCGTTTCGACGGACAATCACCCCTTGCCCGGATGGCGGACGGGGCGGCGATCCTTGTTGCCGCGCTGTTTCTCGGCCTACCGCTCGGACAGGTGGCCGTGTCGGGGCTGAAGGCCGATCTCGTCAAGCTCGCCGGCGAGCGGGTATTCCAGGATGCCGCGCTGACCAGTCTCGGCATCGCCGCGGCCGCTGCGGTCGTTTCCGTTACGATCAGTGTTTCGATCATCGAGGCGCGGGCTGCCTTGTCTGCCGGGAGGCATCCGTCGCCGCCAGCACGATTGTTTTCAGGGCTGCTTGCCGCTTCGTCCTCGCTGGTGCTGCTGGTGCCGACGACGGTGCTCGCGACCGGATGGTTCATGGTGCTCAGGGCCTATGGCAATACCGCCGTATTCGCACCCGCCATCGTGGTGTGCATCAATGCGCTGATGTCGCTGCCCTTCACCATGCGCGTGCTTTCTCCCGCCTTTGCCGAACATCGGGCCAGAACGGCGCGACTTGCCGCAAGCCTCGGCATGTCGGGCCTTTCGCATCTGAGGTTCGTCGACTGGCCGGTCTTGCGCCGGCCGGTGCTGACCGGGTTTTCCTTCGCCATGGCCCTGTCGCTCGGCGATCTCGGCGCCGTCGCGCTGTTCGGTTCGGAGAACCTGACGACGCTACCTTATCTGATCTATAGCCGGATGGGGAGTTATCGCAGCGATGACGCCGATGGCTTCGCCTTCCTGCTCGGTCTCGTCTGCCTGATGCTGGCGCTGGCCGGAACGTGGGGAACCGCATCGAGAGAAGGTGGTGCCGATGTCCGGTAATGCGACTGGTGACATCGTGCTGGACGGCGTGAAACTGCGTCTCGGCGAAGCCGCATTCGATTTCGACTGCCGCATCGGCGCCGGTCGGATCACCGCCATTGCCGGTCCGTCCGGATCGGGCAAGTCGACGCTCCTCAACGTGATCGCCGGCTTCGAGCGGCCCGACAGCGGCCGGGTGCTGATCGCGGGCGAGGATGTGAGCGGGTTTGCGCCCGGCAGGCGGCCGGTCTCGCTGGTCTTTCAGGACAACAATCTCTTTGCCCATCTCGATGTCTTCACCAATGTCGGGCTTGGGATTAACCCCGCGCTCCGGCTTTCCGCAGCGGACCGGGAGGCCGTCTCCGTGGCCCTGTCACGCGTCGGGCTTGCCGGCTATGAAAAGCGCAAGCCCGCCACGCTTTCGGGCGGGGAGCGCCAGAGGGCGGCTTTTGCAAGGGCGCTGGTGCGGCGAAAACCGGTCATGCTGCTCGACGAACCGTTTGCGGCACTCGATCCGGGTTTGAGGTCGGCCATGGCGGATCTGCTCATCGACCTGCACGGGGAAACGGGCGCGACGATCGTCATCGTCAGCCACGATCCCGACGAAGTGGCGCGGCTTGCGGGAGACGTCCTCTTCCTCGACCGGGGCAGGATCATTTTCGAGGGTCCGCATGGCGCGTTCGTGGAAAGGGGTGATATCGAGGTCATCGGGCGGTTCCTCGGCCATTCCGGCGGCTGAGTGTGCCATTCCCGGTCGGTTCGCCTTAATTTGGACGCTCACCGGTGGCATGCGCTTAAGGAATGGGTGGTTTTCTTTTCTCGTCCTACTCTTTTCGCGCCCACCTGCGCATCTTTTCCATTATGCAAATTTATCCATATTCGATGAATGATGTTAAATGGTTGGTGCCGACGGAACGATTCTCGCAGGTTGCAACGGCAAGTCCCCGGACCGTACTGGGTTCCGGATCGCAGGCAGGGTGGTAGTGGGGCAGGATGCAAGTAGTCGCCGATAAGAGCACAGCGCCGGGCGCTCGCGTTCGGCTGCACCGGTCGACCGGCTTGCGGCGAGGCCTCGTCGCAACGTTTGCGGCCGTGCTCATGCTGACCTCCTGTCAGTCTATCTTCGAGCAGGCCTACGTGCCGACGGTCAGCCCGTCCAGCAATCCGCAGATCGTCGACGAAGTGCAGAAGAACGATCCGCGCGCGCAGATGGGTGCGCGGGAGCATCCGCGCATCGTCGCAAGCTATGGCGGCGAATATCACGACGAAAAGACCGAGAAGCTGGTTGCGCGCATTGCCGGCGCCTTGACGGCGGTGTCGGAAAACCCGGCGCAGTCCTATCGCATCACCATTCTCAACTCTCCGGCGATCAATGCCTTCGCGCTTCCCGGTGGCTATCTCTATGTGACGCGCGGACTTCTGGCGCTCGCCAACGACGCTTCGGAGGTCGCAGCCGTGTTGTCCCACGAGATGGCGCATGTGACCGCAAACCACGGTATCGAGCGGCAGCGCCGTGAAGAAGCCGAGGTGATCGCAAGCCGGGTCGTCGCGGAAGTGCTGTCGAGCGACATCGCCGGCAAGCAAGCGCTGGCGCGCGGCAAGTTGAGGCTTGCGGCCTTTTCCCGCCAGCAGGAACTGCAGGCTGACGTGATCGGCGTGCGCACGCTCGGCGAGGCTGGCTACGATCCCTATGCCGCGGCCCGCTTCCTCGATTCCATGGCGGCTTACAGCCATTTCACCTCCGTCGATCCGGATGCGGACCAGAGTCTCGACTTCCTGTCGAGCCATCCGAACGCGCCGCAGCGCGTCGAGCTTGCCCGCCGGCATGCCCGCGCCTTCGGACCGGAAGGGACGCATGGCGAGACCGGCCGAGACTATTACCTGAACGGCATCAACGGGCTGCTTTATGGCGACAGTCCGCAGGAAGGCTATGTTCGCGGGCAGACCTTCCTGCACGGAAGCCTCGGCATTCGTTTCGATGTGCCGGAAGGCTTCCAGATCGACAACAAGGTGGAAGCGGTTTTGGCGACCGGTCCGGGCGACGTGGCGATCCGCTTCGACGGCGTGGCTGATAACCAGAAGCGCAGTCTCGAAAACTACATTTCGAGCGGCTGGGTGACCGGGCTTCTGCCTGAGACGATCAAGCCGATCACCGTCAACGGGCTTGAAGCCGCCACCGCTCGCGCCTCGGCCGATCGCTGGGATTTCGACATCACGGTCATCCGCATCGGCTCGCAGATCTTCCGCTTCCTGACGGCCGTGCCGAAGGGCAGCGCCATGCTCGATCCGACGGCTGAAAAGCTGCGGTCCAGCTTCCGGCGGATCACGCCGCAGGAGGCGGCATCGCTGAAGCCGCTGCGCGTACGCGTGGTTACCGTCGGATCAGGCGATACGATCGGTTCGCTTTCGGCGCGGATGATGGGAACGGAGCGCAAGCTGGAACTCTTCCGGCTGATCAACGCGCTGACGCCGACTTCGACTTTGCAGCCGGGAAGCCGGGTCAAGATCATTTCCGAATAAGGCTCTATCTCTTTAGTTTTCACGCCATTTCGAGCGACTTTCCGGCTTTCGGAGCGACTTCCGTAAGTGCTGCCTTGAGCTTCTCCATGGCGCGGGTCTCGATCTGCCGTACGCGCTCCTTGGAAATGCCGAGCTCGGCGCCCAGTTCCTCCAGTGTCACGGTCTCCTCGGTCAGCCGCCGAGCCTTGATGATGCGGCTTTCCCTTTCGTTGAGGCCGGTCATGGCGGTGTGCAGCCATGCGCTCCAGCGTTCTCCATCGATGATACCGCTTACCTGTTCGTCCGGTGGCAACTCATCGCTTTCCAGCATGTCGAGCTGTTCCGTGCCTTCGCCATGCCGGCCGGCGACGGGGGTCTGGAGAGAAGTGTCGTTGCCTGACAGTCGTGCGTCCATGGACTGTACGTCGGCGAGACTGACGCCAAGCGCGGAGGCGATTTCCTGATGGATCGCCTGCTCGCTCAGGCGATTGTCGCCGCGGGCGAGTTTGGCGCGCAGCCGGCGCAGGTTGAAGAACAGCGCTTTCTGGGAGGAACTCGTGCCGCCGCGCACGATCGACCAGTTGCGCAGGATGTAATCCTGCATGGAGGCGCGGATCCACCAGCCGGCATAGGTGGAGAAGCGGACTTCGCGGGCGGGATCGAAACGGGCGGCTGCTTCCAGAAGGCCGATATAGCCTTCCTGGATCATGTCGTTCAGAGGCAGGCCGAAGCCGCGAAACTTGGAGGCCATGGCGATCACGAGGCGCATATGGGCCTGAGCAATGCGGTTCCGCGCCTTCTGGTCGTTGCCGTTTTTCCAGCGGATCGCGAGATCCAGCTCCTCCTCCCGGTCGAGATAGGGCTGAGCCATAGCAAATCGGATGATATGTCTGTCGGCGGACATGGATTTCATCGTCGTCTCCATGGAATGCGCAACCGCTGCGGGACTATCCCGCCGGAACTTTGCTTCAACGGACGAAGGACGCTCCGGTTCCATGGCGGAAGGGGCTTTTTCAGCGAACCGCCGGGCGGATTTTCCAGTCGTCATCGCATTCTACGCATGAAGACGGCGCGCGGTTTTGCCTGAAACGCTGGAAATGCAATGCAGGCAGCGTTTTTTCATTGGCGAGGCGCGGGAAGACGCCCGAGGGCTCAATTGCCTGTGCGGAAGGGCTTCCCCAAGGGGTCGGGCGGCAACTGCTGCAGGGGGATGAGCGACAGCCGCGGTACGGGCCAGCCCTTCGCGTCCGGCATGAAGACCAGCCGGTAGCGGGCGAAGATATTGGCGAGCAGCAGCGAGAACCAGGCACCATAGGAAAGGCCCGCGATCACATCGCTCGGATAATGCGCGGAGACCATGACGCGGCTGAAGCCCATCCAGAGGGCCAGCAGGATGAAGGCCAGCCGATAGCGGGGCAGGAGCAGGATCAGCACCATGAAGATGGCGCCGACGGTGGTCGAGTGGCCGGAGGGGAAGCTCTCGAACTTGGAGCCGCTGAAGGGGGAAAGGCCGAAGGCTCCCCATTCGTCGAACTGGCTCGGCCGCGCGCGGCCGATCACCCGTTTCAGCACGTTTGCCGAAAGGCCCGAAAGGGCGACGGCGAGGAAGAAATAGGCGCCGATCTGGGCGGCATAAAGAGCGCGGAAGCGACGCTTCACACTTCTCGACAGGCGGAAGGAAGAGAGCCCCTCGAACAGCAGGATGGCTGATGCGATGAGGATCCAGCCGGAGCTGCCAAAATCGGTGATGAGTTCACCGAGAGCCCGGGCAAACGGGCCGGCTGGCCGGGTTTCACCGACAGCGGTGTCGAAGATCAGCAAGGAAAGCACCACCAGATTGGCGGCGACGATGGCGAAGATCTGCCAATAGTGAGGTGCCGGAGGATGGCGGTTTGCGTCGCGTCGTTTCTTGAGCCAGGCCCAGGTTTTTTCGATGCCGTTCACGCGCGCCTTCCACTTATTCCCGTTTTGCCATGGCTGGATGATGAGAGCGTCGTGCGCCAGCACCCAGGATGGCAGCAGCCGCGGCAAGATGGTCGCCACGGCTGCGAATTGCAAGGGGCGCTGCGATTGTGTCACACGCTTTTTAACGCGCGCGGTTCAACGCGCCCAACCGGCATTACAATGCCCTGTATTGCCGCGGGAATTCCCTGAGCCGTTTCCGGCTCCGGCAATCAAGCGGCGGCAGAAAGCGCCTTGAACTCGGCGAGGATCGCGTCGCCCATCTGCGTGGTGCCGACGCGGGTTGCGCCTTCAGCCATGATGTCGCCGGTGCGGATGCCCTTGTCGAGCACGTTGGCGATCGCCTTTTCGAGGTTGTCCGCTTCCTTGACCATGTTGAAGGAGTAACGCAGGCACATGGCGAAGGAGGCGATCATGGCAATCGGGTTGGCGATGCCCTGGCCGGCGATGTCAGGCGCCGAGCCGTGCACGGGCTCGTACATGGCCTTGCGCTTGCCGGTCTTGGCATCCGGCGCGCCGAGCGATGCAGACGGCAGCATGCCGAGCGAGCCCGTCAGCATGGCCGCGACGTCGGAGAGCATGTCGCCGAACAGGTTGTCGGTGACGATGACATCGAACTGCTTCGGCGCACGCACGAGCTGCATGCCGCCGGCATCGGCCAGCATGTGTTCGAGCTTCACGTCCGGATACTTGGCCTTGTGGATCTCGGTGACCACCTGGTTCCAGAGCACGCCTGATTTCATGACATTGCGCTTTTCCATCGAGCAGACGGCGTTCTTGCGGGTGCGAGCCAGCTCGAAGGCTACGGAAGCGATGCGTTCGATCTCGTAGGTGTCGTAGACCTGGGTGTCGATGGCGCGCTTTTGGCCGTTGCCGAGGTCGGTGATGGTCTTCGGCTCACCGAAATAGACGCCGCCGGTCAGTTCGCGCACGATCAGAATGTCGAGGCCTTCGACCAGTTCCGGCTTCAGCGAGGAAGCGGCGGCCAGCGCCGGGTAGCAGATCGCCGGACGCAGGTTCGCGAAGAGCTCGAGATCCTTGCGCAGGCGCAGCAGGCCGGCTTCCGGGCGTACTTCATAAGGCACGGCATCCCACTTCGGACCGCCGACCGCGCCGAACAGGACCGCATCGGCGGCGAGCGCCTTTTCCATGTCGGCGTCGGTGATCGCGACGCCATGGGCGTCATAGGCGGATCCGCCGACAAGGCCTTCGTCGGTGGTGAAGCCGGCGTCCTGCTCGGCATTCATGTAGTCGATGATCTTGCGCACTTCGGCCATGGTTTCCTGGCCGATGCCATCGCCGGGCAGAAGGAAGAGATTGCGCTGTGTCATGGGGAAGCCTCCCTGGCTATGAAAGAGTTGCCGCCTTCTATCGGGCAAAGCCCCGCGTTTCAAGGACGCTCAGCGGCAGAACGGTACGGCGGGAGGAGCCGTTTCCGGCGCGATGGCTCATGTCGCCGCGCCGGTATTGCTTTCGGGTCAAGTCCGTGAACGTCAGGCCCAGGGATGGTTGACGGCGTTCGTCTTTTCGAAGGAGGCGATGCTGCCGGCCTTTTCGAGCGTCAGGCCGATGTCATCGAGGCCGTTCAGCAGGCAGTGGCGCTTGAAGGCGTCGATCTCGAACTTGATGCGGCCGCCATCGGGGCCGGTGATTTCCTGGGCTTCCAGATCGACCGTCAGCACGGCGTTCGAGCCGCGGCTTGCGTCGTCCATCAGCTTGTCCAGTTCGTCCTGGCTGACGACGATCGGCAGGATGCCGTTCTTGAAACAGTTATTGTAGAAGATGTCGGCGAAGCTGGTGGAGATCACGCAGCGGATGCCGAAATCGAGGAGCGCCCACGGCGCATGCTCGCGCGAGGAGCCGCAGCCGAAATTGTCGCCGGCGACCAGGATCCTGGCATTCTGGTAGGCAGGCTTGTTGAGGACGAAATCCTCGTTGAGCGTGCCGTCTTCCTTGTAGCGTGCTTCGGCGAAGAGGCCTTTTCCGAGACCGGTCCGCTTGATGGTCTTCAGATAGTCCTTCGGGATGATCATGTCCGTATCGATGTTGACGACCGGAAGCGGCGCCGCGACGCCGGTGAGCTTTTCGAACTTTTCCATCAGACCCTGCCTTCTGAACGCAATTCAGGAATTTCCGCTGCACTTAGAGGAAAATTGTGCGGATTTGAAGGTCTTTATTGCCCGAACGGGTACGCTCTGGCCCTGAAGCATCCGTTTTTGCCGTCATCTTTGGTCACCCCAATGCGGCGCACGCCTCAGAGGTCGATGATCGTACCGCGACCGTCGTTCCAGACGCGCATTTCGCGCTCGCCGGATTTGCGGTTTGTCTTGGCGTAGACAGGGGCGGCCTTGGTCCGTGCGGTCAGCATGCGATAGCCGAGCGAAAGCGTCAGCACGGCGCCGGCAATCAGCGTCAGGGAGACGGCGAAGGCGGCGGCTGCGGCGATGACGACGACGCCGGCAAGACCCAGAGCGACGGAACGAAGATTCTGCATGTTCGAAATCCTTTCTCGCACATCAAGGTGGTCCTTCTTCGCCCTGAATGCAAGGGCTGTCGGCCAAAAGTCGGCTTGCACCGGCAGGCAAAGATTGGCAGAACGAGGGCATGGTTTCCTTTGCCGACGATCACCCTTCGAGATTGCGCCGTTCCGTTCTGAGCGTGCCGGCAATCAACGTCCGCGCGCTTGAAAAGACCCACGGCCTTGCCTGCGACGCCGTCATCTTCGATCTGGAGGATTCAGTCTTTCCGGATAAAAAGGCCGAAGCGCGGGATAATCTGCGTCGTTTCTTTACCGAAACGCCGCTTGTGGGGCGCGAAGCCGTGATCCGGGTGAACGAGATCGGCAGCGATTATTTCGCCGAAGACATGGCGGCGGTGATCGAATGCCGGCCCGACGCCGTCCTGCTTCCCAAGGTCGATGGACCCGACGTCGTTCGTGCCGTCGCGGATCTGCTCGCGGAAGCGGATGCGTCAGAAAGCCTCAGGATATGGGCGATGATCGAGACGCCGCTCGGCGTTCTCAATGCGGCCCAGATTGCTGCCTCCGGCCGCACCGCCGGCGGACGGCTCGACGGTTTCGTCGTCGGTCTCAATGACTTGAGGAAGGCGACCGGGGTGGTTCCGGAGCCGGGGCGCACCTATCTCGTGCCCTTCCTGATGCAGGTGATCCTTGCGGCGCGGGCCTATGGGCTCGATGCGATCGACAGCGTTTCGAACGATTTTCGCGATCTGGAGGTCTTTGGCCGCGAGTGTCTGCAGGGCCGTTCGATGGGCTTCGACGGCAAGATGCTGATCCATCCGGCACAGATCGAGGGCGCCAACCGGCATTTCGGCTTTTCGCCGGAGGCCGTCGCCGAGGCGCGGATGATCGTTTCCGCCTTTGCCGATCCTGCGACGGCAGCGCTCAACGTCATCAATGTCGACGGCCGCATGATCGAGCGGCTGCATCTCGACGAGGCCGAAAAACTGCTCGCGAAAATCGCGATCATCGAACAGAGAGAAGGCAAGCTATCGTGAAAGTCTATCGTTTCCTCACCGGTCCGGATGACGCATCCTTCTGTCACCGGGTCACCGACGCCCTCAACAAGGGCTGGGAATTGCACGGCGCGCCGAGCCTTTCCTTCAACGCGGCGACCAACCAGATGCATTGCGGCCAGGCCGTGGTGAAGACCGTGCACGGCAAGGACTACGATCCGGCCATGAAGCTCGGCGAACAGTAAGCCGGCTAAGGGTCAGCCTGTCAGGCGGGCCCTTGCGATCATTTTTGCATCATTTGACGGCGGCGTTGCCGCCATCGGCATAAAGTGCTGAGCCCGCGACGAAGCTCGACAGCGGGCTTGCGAGGAAAAGCGCTGCCTGGGCGATCTCTTCCGGCCTTGCGATCCGTTTCAGCGCATGCAGGCCTGCGGCCCACTCTTTCTGCGCCTGATCTCCGGCCATGGCCGTGTCCGTACCGCCGGGCAGAAGCGCGTTGGCGCGAATGTTCCGGCTTCCATAGTCCGCGGTGATCCCCTTTACCAGACCCATGATTCCCGCTTTCGCGGCGGCATAGGCTGCCATTCCGGGCAGGCCGACGCTTGTTCCGACGAAGCTCGAAACGAAGACGAGGGCGCCCGCGCCGCTTTCCAGCATGGCCGGGATCTGGTGGCGGGCGCCGAGAAAGGCCGATGTCAGGTTGGTGGTGAGCGTGTCCTGCCATTCCTGCGGGGCGATTTCCGCAAGCGGCCTGATCGGGCCGACCGTTCCGGCGTTGTTGATCGCGACATCCAGCCTGCCGAACCGGTTTATGGCCGCGGAGACGAGTTCCGCGTGGGTTTCGTCCAGGCTGGCGTCGCCTGCGACGGCAAGGGCCTTTCCGCCTTTCCGCCTGATAACATCGGCGACATCCTCCAGGGCCTTGCTGCCCCGGGCATTCAGGATGACGGATGCGCCTTCGGCGGCAAGCAGCATGGCCGTGGCACGACCGATGCCCGACGATGCACCGGTAATGATCGCGACTTTGTTTTTCACAACTGACATTGAAACCTCCTTGAAATGGAGGCTGAGGGATAGGAGGACGAAAATACGCCCGCCACCCGTTTCCTGCTTCGGTTCGGGTGTGCGTCGGAAATGACGGTGTTCTAAACCTTGTTTTGGGCCTTACCGGTTTGTGGAGGCGTCTTCGGCGCTTTCCTCGATGCGCTCCATGTCGTCATCGGAAAGGCCAAAATGATGGCCGATCTCATGGATCAGCACATGGGTGATGATGTCGCCGAGCGTTTCTTCGTTTTCTGCCCAGTAATCGAGGATTGACCGGCGATAGAGCGTGATACGGTTCGGCATTTCGCCTGTGTCCATGGTGAAACGCTCGGAAATTCCACGGCCTTCGAACAGGCCGAGCAAATCGAAGGGCGTTTCGAGCGCCATGTCTTCGAAGATCTCGTCGGTCGGAAAATCGGCGATCTCGATGATCAGGTTTCCGGTCAGCGCACGGAATTCCTCCGGCAGATGGCCATAGGCCTCAATGGCCAACGATTCGAACGTGCTGATCGTCGGCGCATGGCGTTCATGCCAATCTTCGGTCTGGTCAATGCGGGCCATCTGAGCTCCTTGTTGAGCCCATCATATAGGGTTTTTGCCACCGCTTTTCGAGTGGGAATCCGGTCAAGGAATAAATTCACAGAAAATGTGGTTGACTCTTCGCAAAAGCTCTGGAATCCATAAGAACATATAGAGAACAAATTAACGGGAGAGAACGTCATGGGCGGGAACGCTCTGGCGCAGGAGAAGCTTTTCGCCCTGCGCAAGGCGATTGCGAAGATCGAGGGCAAGCCGGCGGCCGAGGGGCTTTCGCCGGCGGGCGGCGATGCCGTTGTCCCGGTTTCCGACGCATCCGGCGCAAGTGCGAACGATCTTGGACGGCTCCTGCCTGAAGGTTTTCCGGTCGGGGCGATGATCGAGGTGCGCGGTGCGGCGATGCGGGATGCGACGTCCGTCAGCGGCTTCGGTCTCGGGCTCTGCCTGTCGTGCCGGCCTGATCGGTCAGGCAAACGGATCCTGTGGATCGGCGAACGGTCCGTCGCCCGGGAGGCGGGCCTGCCTTACGCGTCGGGCCTTGTCGATTACGGCTTCCGGCCGGGCGAATTGCTGCATGCCATGCCGAGGAAGCTCGAGGATGCGCTGTGGCTGGCGGATGCAGCACTTTCCTGCAGCGCCTTTTCCGCCGTGATGCTGGAGGTTCAGGGCAATCCACGCGGCTTCGGTCTGACCGAGAGCCGGCGCCTCAGTCTGAAGGCGAAGGCCGGCGGCGGCTTCCTGCTTCTCCTGCGGCAGTCGGGGGAGGAAGAGGCGAGCAGCGCTTCCCTTCGTCTGCGTATCGAACCCGCGCCGGCAGCGGCGCGGTTCCTGGCCGGCGGGTCGATGCTTGGCGGCAGCATCGGCAACCCCGTCTTTCACCTTGTTCCGGAAAAGAGCCGACTTGCGGCTCCCGCCGGACTGACCCTGGAGTGGAACCCCCATGACCGTCTGTTTTCCCCCGCAGCTTCCCCCTCTTCCGGCAGGGCACGCCCCTTCCGCCCGGCGCATCCTGGCGCTCTGGTTTCCCCGGCTTTCGACCGACAGGCTGGCGCGACGGCGCTGGGGGATGTCGTGGCGTTCGAAAGGGCGTCCTGAACATCCGCCTGTTGTCTGCGCCGGCCGGGTGCAGAACAGCATGCGGCTGACGGCGCTCGACGAGGCGGCCGAGGCGATCGGTCTGAGGACCGGGCAGGGCCTTGCGGAAGCACGGGCAATCTGCCCCACGCTCGATGTCGCCGAGGCCGATCAGCATTCGGACCGGCAGTTTCTCGAGGCGATCGCCGACTGGTGCGACCGCTACACGCCGCTGGTGGCGATCGACGGGGTCGATGGGCTACTTCTCGACATTACCGGTTGCGCGCACCTCTTTGGTGGAGAGCAGGGCCTGATCGGTGATATTCTGGGGCGTCTCCTCCAGCTTGGCCTTGAGGTGCGGGGGGCGATTTCCTCGACCCCCGGCCTCTCCTGGGCGGCGGCGCGGTTTTCGGACAGGCAGGTGATTGCCGATGAAGCGATGGTCGGGATCCTTTCTGCCTTTCCGATGCGGGCGCTGCGCATCGATACGGATATGTCGCTGGCGCTTGCCCGGGTGGGCCTCAAGCAGGTGGGCGATTTGCTCGCCGCGCCGCGCGGACCACTGACGCGGCGCTTCGGGCCGGAGCTTCTGCTCAGGCTCGACCAGGCGCTCGGGCGGGAGGGAGAGCCGATCGTGCCGCGTCGGCCGGTTGCCCTTCTTTCGGTCGAGCGGCGTCTTGCCGAACCGGTTCGCGACGAGGAAGCGATCCCCGATCTCGTCGGGCGACTGGCGACAGGCTTGAGATCCGGGCTGGAGGCGCGCGGCGAAGGCGGGCGGCTGTTCGAACTCCTGCTCTTCAGGGTGGACGGGCGCGTTTTCCGCATCGAAATCGGCGCGGCAAGCCCCTTGCGCGATGCCGCGAGGATCAAGGCCCTGTTCAACGAGCGCATGACCGTGCTGCATGACGACCTAGATGCCGGTTTCGGTTTCGAGATCCTCAGGCTCAACGTGCTGCAGTCGGAACCTCTCGACCAGAAACAGGTGGCGTTTGGTGCTCGCTCCTCCGATGCGGACCAGTCTCTCGATTTCATCGACCGGGTGGCCGCGCGTTTCGGGCGGGATTTTCTCAGGCAGCCCGTGCTCCATGCCAGCCATTGGCCGGAGCGGGCTTCCGGTCTTGCGCCGCTTGTCGACGCCACGCCGGCAGCGGTGAAGGTTGCGCCGCCGGTGCGCAATGAGCGGCCGATGCGGCTCCTTGCTCATCCCGAGCCGGTTCAGGTTATGGCGGCGGTGCCGGATGGTCCGCCGGCGAGCTTTCGCTGGCGCCGCGCCTTGCACCGGGTCGTGCGGGCCGAAGGGCCGGAGCGGTTGAGCGCGGAGTGGTGGATCGATGGCGAGGATGCGTCCCCACGGGATTATTTCCGCATCGAGGACAGTGCCGGCCATCGTTTCTGGCTTTACCGTCAGGGACTGTACGAACGCGGTGCCACCGATCCCGACTGGTTCATGCAGGGGCTCTTCGCATGAGCACGCCTGTTTTCTTCGAGATAGGGGCAAGGAGCAACTTCTCATTTCTCGAGGGAGCCGCTCACCCTGAGGAAATGGTGGCGGCAGCGGCCGAACTCGGCATTGCGGGGCTCGGACTTGCCGATCGCAACACGGTGGCGGGCGTGGTGCGCATGCATGCCGCGGCGAGAGTCACAGGCTACGCCATCAGGCCCGGCGCCCGGCTGGTCTTTGCCGATGGCACGCCGGAGCTTCTGGCCTATCCGATGAACCGGCGCGGCTGGGGGCATCTCTGCCGGATGCTGAGCGCGGGAAACCTGCGGTCGGAGAAGGGCGTGTGCACGCTGTATGAAGCCGATCTTCTCGAATGGTCCGAAGATCTCATGTTTGCGGCCATGGCGCCGGCATTTGCCGATCCTGAGCAGGCAGAAGCGTTTTCCGGACAACTTGCGGACCTTGCAGAACATCTGAGAGACCGGCTCTATCTTGTGCTCGTACCCCGCTATGACGGTCTCGACCGGCTGACGTTCGCGCAACTGTTCGAGATTGGCGAAAGGCTTTCGATCCCGCTGATCGCCAGCAACGAACCCGGCTATCATGTGCCTGAACGCAAGCCGCTCGCCGATGTGGTCGTCGCCATTCGCGAGCATGTGACGCTGGCCGAGGCGGGTTTCCATCTCGCCGCCAATGCCGAGCGACATCTGAAGCCGCCGGCGGAAATGGTGCGTCTTTTCCATCTCTATCCTGAGGCGATCACGGCCACGGCCGACTTTTTCGGCCGGCTGCAGTTTTCCCTCGACGAACTCAGCCATCAATATCCCGACGAAACGGTCGATGGCGAGCCGGTGGACAAGGCCCTGCGCCGGCTGACCTACGAGGGGGCCGCCCGGCGCTTCCCGGATGGCGTTCCGCCCAAGGTCGCAGGCCTCCTCGAATACGAACTGAACCTGATCGCGGACAAGCGTTACGAACCCTACTTCCTGACGGTCCATCGCATCATCACCTATGCCCGCAGCCAGGATATTCTCTGCCAGGGACGCGGCTCGGCCGCCAATTCCGCCGTGTGCTACTGCCTCAGCATCACCGAGGTGGATCCGTCGGAGACGACGCTGCTTTTCGACCGCTTCATCTCGACCGAGCGCGAGGAGCCGCCGGATATCGATGTCGACTTCGAGCATGCCCGGCGCGAGGAGGTGATCCAGTTCATCTACAAGGCATATGGAAAGGAGCATGCGGCGCTGACGGCGGCGGTCATCAGCTACCGGGCGCGTTCGGCGGGGCGCGAGACGGCCAAGGTCTTCGGCCTTTCGGAAGATGTGCAGTCGGCGCTTGCGGGGTCGATATGGGGCTGGTCAACGTCCGAGCTTTCGGAGCGCGAGGCGCGGGCAGCGGGGCTCGAACTCACCAATCCGACGACGCTGAGCGTGCTCCGTTATGCTTCGGCTCTGCTGGGTTTCCCCCGGCATCTTTCCCAGCATGTCGGCGGCTTCGTCATTACCCGGGACAGGCTCGATGAAGTGGTGCCGATCATGAACACCGCCGATGGCCGCTACATGGTGGAGTGGAACAAGGACGACCTCGATACGCTGAAGATCCTCAAGGTCGATGTTCTCGCCCTTGGCATGCTCACCTGCCTCGCCAAGGCGATGAAGCTGCTCGCCCATCATTACGGACGCGAGGAGACGCTTGCCACTCTCTTCCATGATCATCAGAACGACGTCTACGACATGATCTGCCGGGCCGATACCCTGGGCGTCTTCCAGATCGAGAGCCGAGCGCAGATGAGCATGCTGCCGCGGCTAAGGCCCCGAAAGTTTTACGATCTGGTGATCGAGGTGGCGATCGTCCGGCCGGGGCCAATCCAGGGCAAGATGGTCCACCCCTATCTGAAAAACCGTGAAAATGAGCGGTTAGGCCGGGAGGTCACATATCCGAAACCCGAGCTGAAGACCGTTCTGGAACGGACGCTGGGGGTGCCGCTCTTTCAGGAACAGGCCATGCAGATCGCGATCACTGCCGCCGGTTTCACCCCGGCCGAAGCAGATCGGTTGCGGCGCGCCATGGCGACGTTCCGCCGAACGGGGCAGGTCGCCGATTTCAGGCAGCGTTTCGTCGATGGCATGATCGCCAAGGGTTATGAACGGGACTTTGCTGGCCAATGCTTCAGCCAGATCGAGGGCTTCGGCGAATATGGCTTTCCCGAAAGCCACGCGGCCTCCTTTGCGCTGCTGGTCTATGCCTCGGCGTGGATGAAGGCCTTCTATCCGGATGTTTTCTGTGCGGCGATGCTCAATTCCCAGCCGATGGGGTTCTATGCGCCGGCCCAGCTCATACGCGATGCGCGCGAGCACGGGGTGGATGTCCGGCCGGTCGATGTGAATTTCTCAGGCTGGGATGCCGGACTGGAGGAGAATGGCTTCGCCGCAACGCGTGTCGCGCCGCGGCACGCGTCGATGCATGGGGTCATTCGCAGCACGAGGGCGGTGCGGCTGGGGTTCCGTCTGGCCAAGGGGCTTTCCGAGGCGGATATGGAACGGCTCGTCCAGCGGCGAGGAGGTGGTTATGTTTCTGTCAGGGATCTCTGGCTGAAGACCGGCCTGTCGCGGTCGACGATCGAATTGCTTGCCGATGCCGATGCCTTCGCCTCCATGGGGCTAGGCCGGCGGGATGCGCTCTGGGCGGCGCGCGCGCTGGACAAGGAGACGGTGGTCGAAAACCTGCCTCTCTTCGAAAAGGCCGCCGATTGCGAACTGCAGGCGGAGGAGCGGATGTCGTTGCGGCCGATGCCGGCGAGTGAGGCGGTCATTCAGGACTACCGGGTGCTTGCCCTTTCGCTGAAGGCCCATCCGCTTTCCTTCCTGCGTGCCGATCTTGCAGCGAGCGGTATCGTCCGGTCTGCCAAACTGGAAGATATTGCTCCCGGCCACTTCGTGAAGGTCGCCGGCCTCGTTCTGGTGCGCCAGAGACCCGGCTCGGCCAAGGGTGTCATCTTTATGACCATCGAGGACGAAACCGGTGTTGCCAATATCATCGTCTGGAAGAAGACCTTCGAGCGTTACCGCCCGGTCGTGATGGGCTCACGGCTGGTGACGGTCCATGGCCGGCTGCAGAAGGCAAGTGGCGTCATCCACATCGTGGCCGAAAGGATCGTGGATTCGACGGAAAAGCTCGGCTTGCTGAAGGAAGATGCCAACCGCCCCGGCGCTCCCGACAATGCCCGTCTGATGCCCCGACCGCAGAACCGGTCGTCCCGACAGCCGGCGCAAACAGGTGCGGATGCCGATCTGCCGGGGCTTTTACCGGCCGCGCGCAACGATGTTTCCGGTGTCATGCCGAAGGGGCGCAATTTTCACTAGGCCGTAAACTCATAAAATCGTTTTGCGTTTTTGCTGCGCCGTCATTCAAGGCTTCCGAATAAGGAAGCCACGATGACGCGTCGCCGCTACGAAGCTGATAGGGCTGTCTTTGCCCTCAGCGTCCGGCTCGGCCAGCCGGTCGTGCTATTGGGTGCTAGCCGTCATGGAACCTATGGAAGAAATGACATTGTTCGCTTTCTCCGGGGTGTCCATCCTTCACAGATGCCCTGGCGCCGAATTGATCTTCACTAACGGATGCGGCGGGTTCTCCCGCCGCCTTCTCAATCGAAGCTCAATAGCGAGGAAGCGCCTCAAGTGTGGCCCTGGCCAGTTTCGGCATAGGCAACTGAAATCAAGAGAATTCAGCAGATCTCGGGAAAGCCTTAGACCCCAAGGGTCGATAATGGCGGAGAGGGTGGGATTCGAACCCACGATACGGTTGCCCGTATGCCGCATTTCGAGTGCGGTGCTTTCGACCACTCAGCCACCTCTCCGCTTGAGCATGATGACGCGTTGGTCAGCGCGGGGTGTCTCTTAGCGGGAGTTTCGAAGGCTGGCAAGCGCGAATATCGCGTTACCATAAGCTTTTATCTTGACAGTTTTTTGCGTCTCACGTATGCGACCGGGGAATTAGACATGGGCGTACTGTGTCTCGTTTTTCCCTGCTTCGATGCGGGGCTCCACCGGCGAATGTTTCGGGTTCGATAGAACCGCTGGCGTCCGCTACACCGACTGACAAAAAGACAGCCGCCCGGCAAGCCGGACAGAGCTGGAACGAACATGAAAGGATAAAAAATGTTCGCAGTCATCAAGACCGGCGGTAAGCAGTACCGCGTCAACACCAACGACGTGCTCTCCATCGAAAAGCTGGAAGCCGAAGCTGGTGCAACCGTAGAATTCACCGAAGTCCTCGTTGTCGGCGAAGGCGCCGATGCGAAGATCGGCGCGCCTTTCGTCGCCGGTGCTTCCGTCAAGGCTGAAGTCGTCGAGCAGACCCGTGGCAAGAAGGTGATCGCATTCAAGAAGCGTCGTCGCCAGAATTCCAAGCGTTCGCGCGGCCATCGCCAGCACCACACCGTGGTGCGCATCACCGACATCGTAGCCGCTTAATCGCGCTCAAACGAGAACTAGGTTTTAAAGGAGAACTCCAATGGCACACAAAAAAGCTGGCGGTTCCTCGCGTAACGGTCGCGATTCCGAGTCCAAGCGCCTTGGCGTGAAGAAGTTCGGCGGCGAAGTCGTCGTTGCAGGCAACATCATTCTGCGTCAGCGCGGCACCCAGTGGCATCCGGGCGCGAACGTCGGCCTTGGCAAGGATCATACGATCTTTGCACTTACCGCCGGCAATGTTGCGTACCGTACGAAGGCCAACGGCCGAGTATACGTGTCCGTAATGCCGAAAACGGCAGAAGCAGCGGAATAAGCCGGTAACGCTCTAAACAGCCGGCGTCTCATCGACCCGGCTGTCCGTATCAGGTTCAGTCAAGAAAACAGGGGAGATGGGGCGCCACCCAACTCCCCTTTTTCTTTTGTCTTTCAACCAGAAGGAGACTGAACCATGCAGAGTGAATTGTTAAGGGTCGACCAATCCCGGTCACCCCAGGACCGGTTCAGGCCGGATCGGCAACGGAGCGATTGCCCCGTCTTGTTATCGCAACGGCTCGTCATGCGGGCTCCTCACGAAGAAGACATCGACGCCCTTGCCCATCTCGCCAACAACGCCGCAATCGCGACCATGGTGTCGCGCATGCCGCACCCGTATACGATGAAAGACGCCGCCGACTTCGTGCGACGCACGAATATCGGCGAGATTGGCAAGTGCGTCTATGCCATCACAAAAGCCGTCAATGGTGAGTTTCTCGGTTGCTGCGGACTGGAGCCGCATTCCAACGACGATGAAACGCTCGAAATCGGATACTGGCTCGGCGAGCCCTACTGGAACAAGGGTTATGCCACCGAAGCGGCGCATGCGCTGATCGATATGGCCTTCCGTACCCGCGACATCGAGCGGATCGATGCCCGCTGCAGGGTCACCAACATTGCCTCGCGGCGGGTTATCCAGAAGTGTGGCTTCCAGTTCCAGGGCTCGGGCATGGTCGGCAATCTCGCAACCGGCGGCATGATGCCGGTGGAATGGTATCGGCTCGACCGCAAGACCTGGATGTCGCTCAAGAGCTGGGGGGAGATGAGATGAACGCTCTCTCCCAGCGTCCCGATGCCCAGCGTGCGGCGACGCGCCCGCCCGGCCCCTGCCCGACCATCGAGACGAGGCGGCTGGTGCTGAGGCCTCACCGCATGAGCGATGCCGATGCGATCGCCCAGTCGTTTTCGGACTATCAGGTCGTGCGGATGCTGGCGCGGGTGCCGGTTCCCTATGACCGGGAGGACGCGATCGACTGGTTGAGCCGGGCGACCTCGGACATCACACCCGACTGGTCGTTCGCCATTACCCTTGGCGGTGACGACGTGCATATCGGCGCCGTCGGAATCGAACTTCGGCATGGCCAGTGGCATCTCGGCTATTGGCTGGATCGCTATTACTGGGGCAAGGGCATCATGTCCGAGGCGGCGGGAGCGGCGGTCGAGCGCTTTTTCCGGCGCATGCCCGACGAGGTGCTGCATTCCGGCGCTTTCGCCGACAATGCCGCTTCGCTGCGCATCCAGGAAAAGCTCGGCTTTGCGGTCACCCGCAGCGGCGATCTCTACTCGCGTTCCCGCAATGCGGTTGCGCCGCATATCGAGACGCAGGTCACGCAGGCGGATTTCCGGCCGGGTGCATGAGAATAGGATACCGGGCGGGCACAAGCTGCCCGGTATCGCCAGTATTCAGGGCCGGGCATCAGTCGAGCTCGACCCAGACCGGGAAATGATCGGAGCCTGGGGCGGAAATATCGACATTCGCACTCTTCAGGCGAGGGGCGAGATCACCACTGAGGAAACAATAGTCGAGATGCTTGCGCACGGTGCGATCGGGACTCATCCAGCTGTAGCCTTCCGGGCTGTGGGCGCGGCGATGCGCCAGAGCATCGAGCGGCAGGTCGGCGCGTGGAACGCGACCGTAGAAGGCGTCGTCGAGGCCGACCATCTCGATATATTCCGGCGACTCCGGCTCCATGTTGAAGTCGCCCATGATGAGATAGCCGGAGGGAAGTGGCAGATCCGGGAGTCCGAATTGACCGGCTCCCGTCAGCGCTCCGCCTTCGCGGCCAAAATTTGCGACACGCTCCTTGATGAAGCGGATCTGGGCGATCCGTTCGCCGGGCGAGACATGGTCGAGATGCAGGGAATAGACGCGCAGCGGGCCGCCCGGCGCGTCGATGACCGCTTCGACGGCGCCGCGCTGCAGGTTCAGCTTGTCATAGGTGCGGCTGCGCGGCAGGAGCAGGTTGCGGGTTGCGAGGATCGGATAGCGCGACAGCACCATGTTGCCGAACTGGAAACGCCGTTCGCTGCGGCGTCCTTCGATGATCTGATGGTCTATCAGGACATCGCATGCGGCCGCGAAGGCACAGAAGTAGTCGGGGAAGAGCTTGCCGAAGGTTTCGGCGAGATCGGCATGACCGTTTCGATGAAAACCGCGAGTGACTTCCTGCAATGCGATGACATCCGCCTCCCGGATGCTGTCGGCGATCCGCACGGGATCGAATTTGTCATCCAGACCCATGCCGAACTGGATGTTGTAGCTGACGAACTTCACGATACTCTTTGACCTCCGCTTCAACCGGCTATATCGATGGCCGCATAAATTCCGTACATCCCGACACGTTATCAATGGCTGAAGCATGAAATTTCTCGACGAGGCAAAGGTTTATATCCGCTCAGGCGACGGTGGCGCCGGCAGCGTCTCGTTCCGTCGCGAAAAATTCGTCGAGTTCGGCGGGCCGGACGGCGGCGATGGCGGACGCGGCGGTGACGTGTGGGTCGAGGCGGTCAATGGTCTCAACACGCTGATCGACTTCCGCTTCCAGCAGCATTTCAAGGCCAAGGTCGGTATGCATGGCATGGGCCGCAACCGCACCGGCGCGAATGGCGACGACGTGACGCTGAAAGTGCCGGTCGGGACGCAGATCTTCGAGGAAGACAACGAGACGCTGATTGTCGATATGACGGTGGAAGGCCAGCGCTTCAGGCTTGGCAAGGGCGGTAATGGCGGCTTCGGCAATGCGCATTTCAAGTCGGCCACCAACCAGGCGCCGAACTGGGCCAATCCTGGTCTCGAGGGCGAGGAAAAGACCATCTGGCTCAGGCTGAAGCTGATTGCGGATGCCGGTCTCGTCGGTCTGCCGAATGCGGGCAAGTCGACCTTCCTTGCAGCGGTGACCCGCGCCCGGCCGAAGATCGCCAACTATCCCTTCACGACGCTGCATCCGAACCTCGGCGTGGCGACCATCGACGAACGGGAGTTCATTCTCGCGGACATTCCCGGCCTGATCGAAGGCGCCCATGAAGGTGTGGGCATCGGCGACCGGTTCCTTGGCCATGTCGAGCGTACGCGCGTTCTGCTGCACCTCGTTTCCGCGCAGGAAGAGAATGTCGGCAAGGCCTACAAGACCGTGAAACATGAGCTGGAAGCCTATGGCGGCGGGCTCGAGGACAAGCCGGAGATCGTTGCGCTGTCGCAGATCGACGTGCTTGACGAGGCGGGCCTGAAGAAGAAGGCGCAGGAGCTGAAGAAGGCGTCCGGCAAGGTGCCGCTGCTTCTCTCCGCCATTACCGGCAAGGGCATGACCGAGGCGCTGCGTGCGCTCCGAGACGTCATCGTCGCCGAAAACGGCGATGTGGATCTTCGGGAAAAGAAGGACAAGAACCGCAAGCGCGATCTGGATACGGATACGGAAAGCGACGAATAGCATGGCCGCCGCACGCAAATCGCTGACGCGCTACAAGCGCATCGTCATCAAGATCGGCTCGGCGCTGCTGGTTGATCGCGGCAGCGGCCTGAAGAAGAGCTGGCTTGATGCCATTTGCGACGATATCGCGGAACTCAAGGCGCGCGGCATCGATGTTCTTGTCGTTTCCTCGGGTGCGATTGCGCTCGGAAGAACGGTGCTCGACCTTCCATCCGGAGCGCTGAAGCTGGAGGAAAGCCAGGCGGCGGCGGCTGTCGGGCAGATTGCACTGGCGCGTCACTGGTCGGAAAGCCTTTCACGTTCCTCCATCGTTGCAGGCCAGATTCTTCTGACGCTCGGCGATACTGAGGAACGCCGGCGTTATCTCAACGCGCGCGCAACGCTGAAGCAGCTTCTAAAGATCGGCGCGGTGCCGATCATCAACGAGAACGACACGGTCGCCACCACCGAAATCCGCTATGGCGACAACGACCGGCTTGCCGCCCGCGTCGCCACCATGGCCGGGGCCGACCTGCTGGTGTTGTTGTCGGATATCGACGGTCTTTACACGGCACCGCCTCATCTCGATCCGCAGGCGAAGTTCCTCGACGCGATTGCCGAGATCACGCCGGAGATCGAGGCGATGGCCGGCGGGGCGGCGTCCGAGTTCTCGCGCGGCGGCATGCGGACCAAGATCGATGCCGGCAAGATTGCGACCGGAGCGGGCTGCGCGATGATCATCGCTTCGGGCAAGGCCGATCACCCGTTGAAAAGCATCATCGATGGTGCGCGTCATTCATGGTTTGCGCCGTCTGCGGCGCCCGTCACCGCACGCAAGACCTGGATTGCCGGCCAGCTGCAGCCGGCGGGCGAACTGCATATCGATGCCGGCGCGCAGGGTGCGCTCAAGGCGGGCAAGAGCCTGCTTCCGGCCGGTGTGCGCATGGTTGCCGGCCAGTTCAGCCGCGGCGACACTGTTTCGGTGATCGGGACCGAGGGCCGCGAGATTGCCCGGGGGCTTGCCGGCTACGATGCCGACGATGCCCGCAAGATTGCCGGCCGCAAGTCCGGCGAGATCGAGGAAATCCTCGGCTATGCCGGCCGTTCGGCCATGATCCACCGGGACGATCTGGTGATGACCGATCCGGCGCATAAGCACGACTACCATGCGAGTGCTGAAAACAAGGACGAAGCCCATGCTTGACAAGGCAAAAGCCAACCACACGGACATCGACGCCCTCATGCTCGATATCGGCCGCAGCGCCCGTGCTGCTGCCCGACCGTTGGCAATTGCCCCAACCGAGCAGAAGAATGCGGCGCTCGTTGCCATGGCCGATGCGATCCTGGCCGGTGAGGAGGCGATCCTTGCTGCCAATGCCATGGATGTCGCGAACGGCAAGGCATCGGGCCTGACGGGCTCCTTCATGGATCGCCTGACGCTCGATTCCGGCCGTGTCGCGGCCATCGCAAAGGGTATTCGGGAGGTTGCGGAGCTGAAGGATCCCGTCGGCGAAGTGATCGCCGCCTGGGAGCGTCCGAACGGTCTCAAGATCGAACGCGTGCGCACGCCGCTTGGTGTGATCGGCGTGATCTATGAGAGCCGCCCGAACGTGACGGCGGATGCCGGTGCGCTGTGCCTGAAGGCCGGCAACGCCGTCATCCTGCGTGGCGGATCGGATTCGGTCCATTCCTCGCGAGCAATCCACGCCTGCCTCGTGAAGGGTCTGGAAAAGGCAGGCCTGCCGGCCGACACCATCCAGCTCGTTCCTGTTACGGATCGCGCCGCGGTCGGGGCCATGCTGACCGGCCTTGGTGGAGCAATCGACGTGATCGTGCCGCGTGGAGGCAAGAGCCTCGTCGCCCGCGTCCAGTCGGAGGCGCGCGTGCCGGTCTTCGCCCATCTGGAAGGCCTTTGCCATATCTACGTGGACGCTTCGGCTGATATCGAGATGGCCAGGAAGATCGTAGTCAATTCCAAGATGCGTCGTACTGGCATCTGCGGTTCGGCCGAAACCCTGCTGGTCGACAGCGCGGCGATCGGCACGCATCTGATGCCGCTTCTCGACGCGCTGACGGAAGCGGGCTGCGAAATCCGTGCTTCGGCCACGGTGCTCAAGGTTCATCCCGGTTTCAAGGCTGCGACGGAAGAAGACTGGCGCACCGAATATCTCGACGCCATCATTTCCGTTGCGATCGTCGATGGTGTGTCGGGTGCGATCGACCACATCAACCGCTATTCGTCCAACCATACGGAAGCGGTCCTTGCGGAAAATCCTGAGGTCGTGGAGCGCTTCTTCAACGAGATTGATTCCGCGATCCTGCTGCATAACGCTTCCACCCAGTTCGCCGATGGCGGCGAATTCGGCATGGGGGCTGAAATCGGCATTGCCACCGGCAAGATGCATGCGCGTGGTCCGGTCGGCGTCGAACAGCTCACATCCTTCAAGTACCGTGTGCGTGGCACCGGACAGGTGCGGCCCTGACGTGACGGCGAAAGACCCGATTGCCTACCGGTACCGATACATGCCGCATACCGAGCGAGGCATGGTGATCGGCCTGTTCGGCGGGTCTTTCAATCCGCCGCATGAAGGGCATACGCTGGTGGCCGAGATCGCAATCCGGCGTCTCGGTCTCGACCAGCTCTGGTGGATCGTGACGCCGGGCAATCCTTTGAAGAGCCATAACAATCTTGCGCCGCTCTCCGAAAGGCTGGCGAAATGCGAGGAGATCGCCGCCGATCCCCGCATCAAGGTGACGGCATTCGAACAAACGCTCGGCACCAGCTATACGGCGCGGACGCTCGATTATGTGAAGGCGCGCAACCCGCATGCTCGCTTTATCTGGATCATGGGTGCGGACAATCTCAAGTCGTTCCACAAGTGGCAGCATTGGCGTCGGATCGCGGAGACCTTCCCCATAGCGGTCATCGACAGGCCGGGTTCGACGCTTTCCTATCTTTCCTCGAAAATGGCGCGCACCTTCGATTATGCCCGCATCGACGAGGATGATGCCGGCGTGCTCTGGAAGAAGAAGGCTCCGGCCTGGACCTTCATCCACGGGCCGCGTTCACCCCTCAGTTCGACCGCGCTCCGGGAGGCTGCCGAATGATGCCCTCCGCGCTGTCCACATAGCCAATTCGGGCTCTCTTGAAAGATTAATGGAACGGTGCCACCTTCTATGAGCGATTTCCCAACGAGGGAATCGCCGACGTGCTGTTCTGTTATGCCAAGGAAAGGAAAAACTCTGACAACAGTACACACCAAGGGAAAGATGCCTGTCGTCCTTCCCAAAAGCCCGGAACGTGGCGCCGATGCCGCAGCCCGCGAGCTTGAGCTGGTCCTCGCAAGCCTCGAGGACTCCAAGGCAGAAGATATCGTCACCATCAACATTGCCGGAAAGTCCGCGCTGGGCGACTATATGGTCGTTGTCTCCGGGCGTTCGAACCGGCATGTGACCGCTATCAGCGAGCACCTGATGTCCGACCTCAAGGACGAGGGCTTCCGCTCCGCCCGTGTCGAGGGACTGGAAACGGGTGACTGGGTGCTGATAGACACCGGTGACGTGATCGTGCATGTGTTCCGTCCTGAAATCCGCGAGTTCTACAACATCGAAAAGATGTGGGCGGCTCCGGATATCGATGAAGGGCGGCTGCACTAAGCCATCGACTGTCGGCCGGCTGCCGCTAACCCGGCAGTGAAGGAAGCCGAGCGATGCAGCGATCCAGACTATCGCTGCCGATCAGGTTTTGCGGCCGAAATGGATGGAGTGCGACATGCGAATTGGCATCTATGCCGTGGGCCGGCTGAAATCCGGGCCGGAGAAGGAACTTGCGTCCCGTTATCTGGACCGATTTGCAAAGGCAGGACCGCCAAGCGGCCTCGAGCTTTCCCGCATGGTCGAGCTCCCCGAAAGCCGCGCGGGAAACGCTCAGACGCGCAAGCGTGAAGAAGCCGCCGAGCTGCTGAAAAGCATGCCGGACGGCGTGATGCTTCTTGTGCTCGACGAGCGCGGCAAGGCGCTCGATAGCGAGGAGTTCGCCGCGCTGCTCGGCGAACATCGCGACCGGGGCCAGCGTGATCTCGCAATCGTGATCGGCGGCGCCGATGGCGTCGATCCGGATCTTCGGGAGCGCGCAAAGGTCGTTCTCAACCTCGGAAGACTGACCTGGCCGCACCAACTCGTGCGGATCCTGATCGCAGAACAACTCTACCGGGCCGTCACCATTCTTTCCGGTCATCCCTATCACCGGGTCTGATCCCGCCTGTTGCCGCATGGCGCTTTGCGCCCGAAGGCAAATCAGCGTAATTTCCGCGGCAAACCGGGAAAGTCCCTTGCGACAAGACGAACGACCATCCATGCGAAAAGCCGCTATGGCCTCCGGACGCCGCCTCCTGCGCGCCGGCGCGGGCGGAGCGCTGGTGCTCGCTGCGGTCATGGCCGGACATGTGCTGCCGTCCGCAAGGGCGCAGGAACCGGCCGAACCAGCAGATCCGGCTGCTTCTGCCGCAGCGTCCCCCGCAACACCCGGCGTCGCACCCTCGGCAAATCCTGCTCCTGAATCCGGAGCGGATGATGCTGCGCAGGCGTTGCGCCTTAAACGGGACCAGATCGGCCGCGAACTGCAGGAGCTTTCCCGCAGTATGCAGCTTTCACAGGAGAAGTCCGAAAACCTGCAGCAGAGCATTTCCGCCATTGCCAAGACATCCGAGAGCCTGAAATCGGCGCTGATCGAATCCGCCTCACGGCGCAAGGATCTCGAGCGGAAGATGGCCGAAGGCGAGCGAAAGCTTGCCGATTTCGGGATTCGGGAAGACAGGATCCGTCACTCGTTCAAGGAAAGGCGCGCGGTTCTCGCGGAGGTTCTGGCGGCGCTGCAGCGCATGGGTCGCAATCCGCCGCCGGCCCTTCTGGTCAGTCCGGACGATGCGCTTGCCTCGGTGCGTACGGCGATCCTGCTCGGAGCGGTGGTTCCCGGTGTTCGCAAGGAGACGGACCGGCTTGCCGCGGATCTTCAGGAGCTCATGAGGCTGCGTGATGAAGGCCAGAAGGAGATGACGAACCTCGTTGCGACTATGCAGAGCCGGCAGGAGGAAGAGCGGCGGATGGATCTGCTGCTCGTCGAAAACGACCGGCTTTCGAAGCAGAATGCCGAGGAACTCGATGCGGAGCGGCGGCGCGCGGAGCAGCTCGCCGAGCGCGCCTCCACCATGGAAGGCCTGATCGCCTCGCTCGAAAGCGAGACATCGTCGGTGCGCGAGGCGGCGGAAGCGGCGCGTGCGGAAGAAGATAAACGGCGGCAGCAGACCGAGGAACAAAAGCAGAAAGCGCGGGAGCTGGCGCTCTCGACATTGCCTGATAAAAACCGCATTGCGCCCGCATATCCGTTCTCTGAACTGAAGCAGAAACTGGAACTGCCCGTGGCTGGCGATGTCCTGCGCCAGTTCGGCGATCCGGATGGTACGGGGCACCCGGCCAGGGGCATGGTGATCGCGGCATCTGCCGGTGCGCTTGTTACGGCGCCTGCGGATGCCTGGGTGGTTTTCGCGGGGGAATTTCGCAGTTACGGACAGATGGTGATCCTCAATACCGGCGACGGTTATCATGTCGTTCTCTCCGGCATGGACAGGATCAGCACCAGCCAGGGCAAGTTCGTGCTTTCAGGCGAACCGCTGGCGGTGATGGGAGAAAAAAGAGTGGCGAGCGCGACGGGTTTGGCGCTGGAAACCGATCGTCCGACCCTTTACATTGAGTTTCGCAAAGATGGAAAACCGGTTGATTCCCGTCCGTGGTGGACCGGGAACGATTCTGGAAAGGCTGATAATGGTACGTAGGGTCTCTCTTGTTCTCGTCGGTGCACTGATGGGTGCGACTGCGATGAGCGTTCTTTATTCGGCCGGAATTCCTGCTCAGGCAGCGGGAGCCTCGACCTACAAGGAACTGTCGATCTTCGGCGACGTCTTCGAGCGCGTGCGTGCCCAGTACGTCACGCCGCCAGATGAGGAAAAGCTGGTTGAAAACGCCATCAACGGCATGCTGAGCTCGCTCGATCCGCATTCGGTCTACATGAATGCCAAGGACGCTGCCGACATGCAGACCCAGACCAAGGGTGAGTTCGGCGGCATCGGCATCGAAGTGACGATGGAAGACGAGATGGTCAAGGTCATCACGCCGATCGACGACACGCCCGGCGCCAAGGCCGGCATTCTCGCTGGCGACTTCATCTCCGATATCAACGGCGAGTCCGTTCGCGGCCTGAAGCTGGAAGAGGCCGTCGACAAGATGCGCGGCCCGGTCAACACGCCGATCAAGCTCACCATCCTGCGCAAGGGCGCCGACAAGCCGATCGAGCTTAGCGTCGTGCGCGAAATCATTCCGATCCGCGCGGTCAAGTCGCGCGTCGAAGGCGACGTCGGTTATCTCCGAGTGATCTCGTTCACCGAGAAGACCTATGACGACCTCGAAGCCGCGATCGCCAAGATCAAGAAGGAAGTCCCGGCCGACAAGCTGAAGGGCTTTGTCCTCGACCTCCGTCTCAACCCGGGCGGTCTGCTCGACCAGGCAATCTATGTGTCGGACGCCTTCCTCGAGCGCGGCGAAGTGGTTTCCACGCGTTCGCGCGATCCGGAAGATACCCGCCGTTTCAACGCCAGCGCCGGCGACCTGACCGATGGCAAGCCGCTGATCGTGCTGGTCAATGGCGGTTCGGCCTCGGCTTCGGAAATCGTGGCCGGTGCGCTGCAGGATCTGAAGCGCGCGACCGTGCTCGGCACGCGTTCGTTCGGCAAGGGCTCCGTGCAGACCATCATTCCGATGGGTGAAAAGGGTGCTCTGCGCCTGACGACGGCGCTTTATTACACGCCGTCGGGCAAGTCGATCCAGGGCACCGGCATCGAGCCGGACGTCAAGGTCGAACAGCCGCTGCCGCCGGAACTTCAGGGCAAGGTTCGCTCCGAAGGCGAATCCGCTCTTCCGGGCCATATCAAGGGGCAGAACGAAAACGAGGAAGGCTCCGGCTCTTCGGCTTATGTTCCGCCGGAAGCCAAGGACGACCTCCAGCTCAACTACGCGCTCGATCTGCTGCGCGGCGTGAAGACGGATCCTTCCTTCCCGCCGGATCCGCAGAAGGCCGTCGTTTCGAAGTAAACGCTGAGGGCGCCGGAGCGATCCGGCGCCCGAACGCATCTGCGACCCGGGAGCGGAATAACCTTGAGCGCCGATCTCCACGCACCGCTCGGTCAGAGCCGAAAAGACCGTGGCGCACGCCGCCGTGTCCCTTTAAGCTCGCTTGCAGGCGGGCTTGCCGTTGTGGGCCTCCTCGGTCTTTCCTCCTATTCGACATTTACGCCCCTGCCGCTGACTGTGCTGCATCAGACGGATCAGCCGGGGACGACCGATCCCGCGCCAGCGGAAGCGGCTGCGTCGAAGCCGGATGCGGCTGGTGGAATGGAGGCCAGCCGGCCGCGTTCCGGCGCCAATGTTGAGCGCACCGTTACCGAAGACGGTTCGGTGGTGACGAAGTATTCGCCCAAGGCTCGGGATGGCAAAGGTCCCGCACTGATCAGTGCGCAGGACGTTGGCCAGGATCCGCGGATGGCCTCCCTTCCCGACGAGAACCTGCTTGAGGATACGCCCGAAGGCCGTATTCCGGTGGTTGGGCCGGATGGGTTGCGGCCCATCGATCTTTATGCCCGGCCGTGGTCCGGCGCGCGCGGCACCCGTATCGCCATCGTCGTCGGGGGCATCGGCCTCAGCCAGACGGGCAGCCAGAAGGCTATCAGGGAATTGCCCCCTGAAATCACGCTGGCCTTCGCTTCAACGGGCAACAGCCTGACGCGATGGATGCAGGAGGCGCGTCGCAAGGGTCACGAGGTCCTGCTGCAGGTGCCGTTCGAGCCAATTGATTATCCGTCTAATGATCCTGGGCGCGGTACGCTGCTGACAGGCAGGCCCGCCGATGAAAATCTGAAGAACCTGCATGAAGCCATGGCGCGGATGACCAATTATACCGGCATCATGAACTATATGGGCGGCCGGTTCCTCGCTGACGGCGAGGCGCTGGAGCCGGTGATGCGCGATATCGGCAAGCGCGGTCTGCTGTTCCTGGACGATGGGTCCACGGCACGTTCGTTGAGCGGTGATTTCGCCAAGGCGATCGGCATGCCGCAGGCCTATGGCAATCTGCTGCTCGATGGTCAACTCGACCGGCGGGCCATTCTCGACAAGCTGGACGAGCTGGAACGCATCGCGCGACGCGGCGGCGGAGCCATCGGCACCGCCTCGGCCTTCGACGAAACGATCCTCGCAATCCGCGAATGGGCAAAGGAAGCCTCGGGCCGAGGTATCGAAATCGTCGGCGTATCCGCATTTGCGACCGATGGGGAATAATCAGAGGATGAGACGAGAACATGAGCGAGCCCAAGATCAGAGCTGAAGACCTGCCCTACCGCCCCTGCGTCGGCGTCATGGTGCTGAACCGCGCCGGCCTTGTCTGGGCAGGCCGGCGGATACCGGAAGGCAATTCGGAATATGACGGTTCGCCGATGCTCTGGCAGATGCCGCAGGGCGGTATCGACAAGGGAGAGGAGCCGCTCGCTGCCGCGATCCGGGAGCTTTACGAGGAAACCGGCATGAAGAGCGTGTCGTTCCTTGCCGAGGCCGGACGCTGGATCAACTACGACCTTCCCCCCGCGCTGATCGGCATCGGTCTCAGGGGCAAGTATCGGGGACAGACGCAGCGCTGGTTTGCCTTCCGCTTCGAAGGCAACGAGGACGAGATCGCCATTTCGCCGCCGCCGGGCGGACACGTCGCCGAATTCGATGCCTGGGCTTGGAAGCCGATGGCCGAGCTTCCGGAGCTGATCGTTCCGTTCAAGCGTCAAGTCTATGACGAGGTCGTGGCGGAATTCTCGCATCTTGCCGGCGTTCCCGCCTGATCGCGATAGCGGGATCAACCAACAAAAAAGGCCGGCGGTCGTTGAGACCGCCGGCCTTTTCCATATGGAATTGCGGTTCGAGACTCGCCCTTATTCCGCTTCGTCGGCGGAAGCCGCGTTGAGCTGGCCGTATTTCTGTTCGCCGATCTTGGAGAGCAGTTCGAGCTGGGTTTCCAGGAAGTCGATATGGCCTTCTTCATCGGCGAGAAGGGTCTCGAACAGCTTCATCGAGACGTAGTCGCCAGCCTCGTAACAGATGTCGCGGGACTTCTTGTAGGAGGTGCGGGCGTCGTATTCGCCGGCGAGATCGGCTTCGAGAACTTCCTTGACGTTCTGGCCGATGCGCAGCGGCGCGAGCGTCTGCAGGTTCGGATGGCCTTCGAGGAAGATGATGCGGGCAACAAGCTTGTCGGCGTGCTGCATTTCCTCGATCGATTCAGCCCGCTCCTTCTTTGCGAGCTTCAGGTAGCCCCAGTCCTCCAGCAGGCGATAATGCAGCCAGTACTGGTTTACAGCGCCGAGCTCGAGGAACAGTGCCTCGTTCAATCTTTCGATGACTTTCTTATCGCCCTTCATGGTGGTGATATCCTCTACCTGTGTTGCAATGACCGGCACGAAGCTCTTAGAGCGGCCTCGTCCTCAATTTTAGAATTATTCTAATCCGAGATTAGGCGCACACTGCCATATTCATCCTAGAACAGCAATGCGTTTTTGGAAACGACTGTCGTCGTGGATGCGTTCCGCATTCGGCGTTGAAATAAAACGGGATTTTATCAAAGGCGTCGCGAAAGTGATGCACGCCCCATATTGGTCAGGCAACCTTGCCGAGATTGCGGCGGCGCTCGAGATTGGCGAGCCTCTGCTCCTCATGGAAGCGGCGAAGGCGCTCCATGAAGTCGCACACTTTCACACCATCCGTGTTGTGAGTGGCGTGATATTCTTCGGTCGTCTTGATGATGATGTCGACCACGTTCGGGAAGCAGCCACAGCAACGGCCGCGCTTGCCCATGGCGTGATACACCTTCGCGGGCACAATGAGCTGCCAACAGTCCTCATCAAGGAGTTCGTTGATAACGTCCCTGATTTCTTTGTCGGTGATGAAATTACAGCTACAAACCAGCATGGTTTCGTGGACCGGGAAACATGACTTTCAGCCCCTTCTTTCTGCAAAACCAGATGCGCATTGTCAAGAAAAGAATCCGCTCAAGAAGGTATCGCTGCGCATACCGGCCATGCCTGATGGTGCAGGCGTTCAGACCGGCGGGGCTGGCGTATCGCGAGGCTCCGGCGCTGGCGGCAGATTGCCGAGAAAGGCCTTCGCGATCTCGTCGACATTGCGCACGAGGACATCGCGGTGGGGATGGGGAATGTCTATGCCGGCCCGCGCGAAGGCCGCATGGATATTGTGAAGCAGATCCGATTTTACGGACAGTCCGGCCGACACGTCATCGATGAAACAGCGGAGCTCGAAATCCATCGAGCTTTCCCCAAGTCCGACAAGCGGCACCGCGGGTGCGGGCTGTCTTTCGACCCTGGGGTGCTGCTCGGCCGCCTGGCGCAGAATGGATGCGACAAGCTCCAGGCCGCTGCCATGGGAAACGCTGACGGGTATGATGATGCGGCCGATGGTGGAACTCAGCGTCATGTTCTTCACCGCGCCGGTGATGAGGTCAGCGTTCGGGACGATCACGTCGTGTCGGTCGAAGGTCTCGATCCGGGTGGAGCGGACGGAAATCTTCTGCACGATGCCGGAATGGCCGGATACCTCGATCCAGTCTCCTTCCCTGATCGGACGTTCGGCGAGCAGGATGATGCCGGAAACGAAGTTGGAGACCACCGCCTGCAGGCCGAAACCGATGCCGACCGAGAGCGCACCGGCAACAATTGCCAGATTGGAAAGGTCCAGCCCTGCGACCGAGACGGCGACAAGCGCCGAGAGGATCAGGCCGACATAGCCGGAACCCGTGACGACCGCGTTACGGCCGCCACTGTCGAGCCGCGTGCGCGGCAATACGGTCCTGCCGAGGAAACGCTGGAGCCATCGCGTGACGAATATGCCGAATGCGAAGACGGCCAGAAGCATGACGGCGGTGGTGACGGAGATGCGGCGGCCACCGATCTCCACACCCTCATTCAGCAGGGTCCAGGCATCGGTCAGATCGGCGGTTCGCGCACCCCAGAGCAAGGCGAGGACCGGCAGGAGAAGGAACGTCACGAAGATGCCGACGCCGACCGGCAGGAGCGATTGCGCGGCCGTCTCCCTGTAGCCGTTTCCGCCCAGAAGCCTGAGGAGCAGATAGACGAGGACCTTGTGCACGGTGACCGCGACGCCAGCCAGGCCGAGGGACATGATCATCGGGTCCATCGCCTCGCGGGCGATCTCGACATAGCCGACGGCGACGGATGCAATGGCGGCGCCGGTGACCAGCTGTATCAGCCGACCGATCAGCAGCACGCCGCCATCATGCTCGTCGGAAGGGTTGGTGGGATCGTCGCGGCCGGCCTGGACGAGGATGCGGGCAAGTTGCCAGAGGCAATAGCTGCCGGCAAGCACGACAATCGCAGCCCAGATGGAGCGTGTCGCGGCGGTGAAGGTATAATCGATCTCCACCAGCTGGTTGACCGCCTCGAACACGACGACAATACCGAGCGCCGTACAGTAACGGCTGGCCCGCCGCGCGAGCGCGTCGTCCATCAGCAACAGCCGGCCTTCCGGCATGGAGGGTGCGAAGATCAGATGCCCGAGCCAATAGGGCGCCACGGCGACATAAACGAGTTTCGGAAGTGCGTTGACAGCAGTCCTTGCGGAGGGCGGCACGAAATCCAGGGTCTGCAGGGCGAGCGACAAGAGGGCGGCGGCGATTGCCGTCAGGGCGAGACGCAACGCAAGGGCGCCGACCATGCCGCTATTGCGCCGGGCCAGCCGTGGATCGCGGGCCCGGTTCTCCAGCCGTCGGATCAGGGCGGGCTGGACAAGGCCGAGAATGAAAAGCGCACCCGTTATCATCGACACGGCGGCAGGCGCCCGTTCCCGCAGGAGAAGCTCCTGCCCGGGATTTCGCAGCATCGTGACGATCTCGCCATGGATGCGCGCAATGTATTCGCCGGCGTCGGAAAGAGCCGGAAGCCAGTTCGCCGGAATGAAGGGGGAGGGGCTCAGGGCGAACATCTCGGCTCGCAGCGCCTGGCGGATGAGCCTGTCGACGCCGCCGATCAGCACTTCCGACCGGCTAAAGGCCTGCCGGGCGGCAAGGATGGGTGCTTCCGCTTCGGACAGCGCGTTTGTGAGTTCGGCGCGGCGTGTGGCGCGGGATGCCGGTTCGCTCTCATCCTTTTTCGGTGCCGGGCCGAGAGCTTCCAGCTGTGCCTGGAGGCTTTCGACAGTGATGCTGCCGGCACCCATGAGTTCGAAGGCCTCGGCCCTCTGGGCGGCAAGCTCCTCACGCAGGATTTCCAGTGCTGCAGGCGAGGCGGCGCCGTTGAGGATCGCTTCCTCGGCTCGTTCTGCCGCTTCATTCCAGCGGTCCTCCCGCTCACGCAGCCCCTCCTGGGCGGAGACGATGGAGGGCAACGTGAAAAACAGGCAAAGAAGGACCGTCATCAAACGGGAGAGGCGAGGCGGCATCGATGATCTCGGGCTTTACGGGCACCCGGAACTTCTCATCTTTCCCGCGGGCCGGATATAGTCGAAGCCGCTCCGGCATCGACCTATTCCGGGCCTATTGCGTCTTCTTCGATATCCGCGGTGCTTGCCGAGATACGAAAGCCTACTGACCCTTGGTTTCTGTAAGCAGGCCGCTGGTGCGCAGAAGCGAGGCGAAGCGGCCGCCCTTTGCACTCAGTTCGTCATAGCCGCCCATCTCGATAATCCGTCCCTGGTCGAGGAAGAGCACGAGATCTGCCTCGCGCACCGTGGACAGGCGGTGGGCGATGATGAAGGTCGTGCGGTCCTTGCGCAGTCGGTCGATGGCGTCTTTCACGCGCGCTTCGGTTTCCACGTCGAGCGCGCTCGTGGCTTCGTCGAGAACGAGGATCGGAGCATTTTTCAGAATTGCGCGGGCAATCGCGATACGCTGGCGCTCGCCACCGGAGAGCCGGTTGCCGCGTTCGCCGACCACGGTCGTATAGCCGGTGAGGCGGCTTTCGATGAAGTCGGTTGCCGCTGCCGCTTCCGCCGCCTTCATCACCTCTTCCTCGGTCGCGTCTTCGCGGCCAAGGCGGATGTTTTCCTGGATCGAGCGGTTGAGCAGGCCTGCATCCTGAAAAACGGTGGCGATCGAATGGCGCAGTGACTTGCGGGTGACGGTGGAAATGTCGGTGCCGTCGATCAGGATCTTGCCCTTGTGGGGTACATAGACGCGCTGCAGCAGGTTGATGAGCGTGGTCTTGCCAGCTCCGGTCGGACCGACGATGGCAATGGTCTGGCCCGCCTTCACCGAGAAGGACACGTCATGGACGCCTTGTCCGGTATTGGCGAAATCGAAGGAGACGTCGCGGAACTCGACATTGCCTTTGACGTTCTGCAGTTCGACGGCGCCCGCCGGCTCCTCCCGCTCCTGGACGGCATCCTCGAGCTGGTAGAAATCCTCCAGCTTGGAGCGAGCCTCGAAGATCTGGGTTGCAAACTGGCGCATCTGGTCGAGGCGTCCGATCAGCAGCGTGGCGAAGCCGGTGAAGGCGATGATGTCGCCGACCTTGAGTTCTCCCTGCTGGACGAGCAGCGTACCGATGATCAGAATGATCAGCATGGAAATGGTCGAGGCGATGCGGTTCAGCGCGCTGGCGATGGCCCACCAGTCGAGTACGGGATACTGGGCGGCGAGAAGCTGCTCGGCATAGCGCTTCAGGGCGCGCGTTTCCGCTTCTATGCGGTTGTAGCTGTGCAGGACCGAGACGTTGCTGATCGAGTCGCTGACGTGGGAAAAGACGGTGTGGTAATGGCTCTCGACGGAGGCCTGCCCTTCCTTGGTCCGAGTCATTACCGTCTTGCCGATCAGAACGTAGAAGATGCTGAGGACGATCAGAACGGCGGTGAGGCGAACGTCCATGGAAAAGGCGGTCGGGATCAGCAGCGCGAGCGCCACGGCCGTCGAAAGATGGGTGCGCATGAATTCGAGCCAGAGGCCGAACAGCGTTTCGCTGGCGCGCAGCAGGGTGTGGAGCGCGTTCGAGGTGCCACGTTTCTGGTGCCAGCTCAGGGGCATGGAAATGATGCGGCCGAAGGCCTCGGTCAGGAGGTCAGCGCGGCGGCCGTGGGCAAGACGGTCGGCTTCGCGCGCGACGAGGACGAAGGCAAAGGTGTTGAAGACGCCGAAACAGCCCCAGGCGATGAGGATCATCTTCGGATCCTGCTTTTCGGAGATGGCATCGATGATGCGGCCGAAAAGAATGGGCTCGGCGATGGTGATGACGGCGAGGATGATGTTGGCGAATACGACCAGCGCCACCCGGAACCGATAGGTCGAGAGGTATTTGAGCGCCTTGATATAGACTTGAAACAGGGACAATTGCGTTCTCTCGTCGGTAAACCGCTATCCTCTTACAGCTTCAAGCGCTTTTCAGGCGTCAAGGCAAGAGGAGTGCTGGAAACCGGGGCAAATGGTTGCGCTGCCGGAGCAGGCAGACTTGAGGAAGATCTGCCGTATTGAGGGCTGGCGGCGGATTTTGGTTGGTTAGTTCCGGCTGGAATGGCTAGATTTCGGATATCGAATTTAAATGCCTCCTAACCAGATATGGTAGCAAATGGTTTACATCGTGCCGGACGGGCGCAAGACAAACGCGAAAGCTATGGCTTTTTCGTGATGTTGCGGCTTCGGCGGTCTTGGGGGTTCATGTGAGTGTCAATCAGATAATCCAGTTCCTGGTCGTTGCTGACGAATGCAGGTCACCGGAAGAAGTTGTCGTCGAGCTGGAGAAGCTTCTCCGCGTTTATCGTTTTGATTATTATGGTCTTTTGCGTCATCCAAAGCCGCATGAGAACCCGATGAAACTGGTGCTGGTCGGGCGGTGGCCGGATCGCTGGCCGGAAACGTACATCGCCAAGAAATTCGTGCTGATCGATCCGACGATCCGCTACCTTGCGCAGGCGCAGAAGGGTTTCCGCTGGCGCGATACCATTGTCGCCTTCCGCAATGACCCGCATCGCAAGCGCATGGAGCGCATGATGGGCGAATCAATTCGATTCGGCCTTGAGGACGGATATATCTTCCCGATCCATGGACGTCAGGGCCTGCTTGGCAACATGACGCTCGGTGGCAAGCCGGTCGATCTTTCGCCCGTGGAAATGTCGCTTTTCGATGCAGTTGCCAAGAAGGCCTTCTGGCGTCTGCTCGAACTGAAGAAGGACACCGAGGAACTGGACGCGGCTGCCAGCGTCGATACCAAGATGACGCGTCGAGAGATGGAAGTTCTCAACTATCTCGCCGACGGAATGACCTCGAACGAGATCAGCAAGGTCCTGCAGATATCCAACCACACGGTCGACTGGTACATGAACGGCATCCAGGACAAGCTCAACGCCAAGAACCGCCAGCATGTCGTCGCGCTGGCTCTCAGGCTCGGCCTCATCACCTGATACGGGTAATTTTTCGACGAAACGGCGCAGATGGGGCTTGCTCCGGACGACAGGTTATGAAGATATTTCGCAGTTGCAAAAAAGCACTGGCCTGTCGTTTGAGGAGACCGATTTGCCCATTTCCAAGATACTTGTCGCCAACCGATCTGAAATCGCCATTCGCGTCTTTCGCGCCGCCAACGAACTCGGCCTGAAAACAGTCGCTATATGGGCGGAGGAAGACAAGCTCTCGTTGCATCGCTTCAAGGCGGACGAAAGCTATCAGATTGGCCGGGGACCGCATCTTTCCCGTGAGCTTGGACCGATCGAAAGCTATCTTTCAATCGATGAGGTCATTCGCGTCGCAAAGCTTTCCGGCGCCGATGCAATCCATCCGGGCTACGGTCTTCTGTCGGAAAGTCCCGAATTTGTGGACGCCTGCAACGTTGCAGGCATCACTTTTATCGGTCCGCGGCCCGAAACCATGCGCCAGCTCGGCAACAAGGTCGCCGCCCGTAATCTGGCGATCTCGGTCGGCGTTCCCGTCGTTCCGGCAACCGATCCGCTGCCGGACGATCCGACGGAAATCCACCGGCTGGCAGAAGAGATCGGCTATCCGGTGATGTTGAAGGCCTCCTGGGGCGGTGGCGGACGCGGCATGCGTGCCATCCGCGATCCCAAGGACCTGATCCGGGAGGTGACGGAGGCCAAGCGCGAGGCGAAGGCCGCCTTCGGCAAGGACGAAGTCTATCTGGAGAAGCTGGTCGAGCGGGCCCGGCACGTGGAAAGCCAGATCCTCGGCGACACCCATGGCAATGTCGTGCATCTGTTCGAGCGTGACTGCTCCATCCAGCGGCGTAACCAGAAGGTGGTCGAGCGGGCTCCCGCCCCCTACCTCTCCGACGCCCAGCGTCAGGAGCTGGCCGCCTATTCGCTGAAGATCGCCAAGGCGACGAACTATATCGGCGCCGGCACCGTCGAGTATCTGATGGATGCCGATACCGGCAAGTTCTACTTCATCGAAGTGAACCCGCGCATCCAGGTCGAGCATACCGTCACCGAAGTCGTGACCGGCATCGACATCGTGAAGGCGCAGATCCATATTCTCGACGGTTTTGCCATCGGCACGCCGGAATCGGGCGTTCCGAAGCAGGAAGACATCCGGCTGAACGGCCATGCGCTCCAGTGCCGCATCACGACCGAAGATCCGGAACAGAACTTCATCCCGGACTATGGTCGTATCACCGGCTATCGCTCTGCCTCGGGTTTCGGCATTCGCCTCGATGGCGGCACGGCGTATCCGGGCGCGGTGATCACCCGGTTCTACGATCCTCTGCTGGTCAAGGTCACGGCTTGGGCGCCGCAGCCGGAGGAGGCGATCGCCCGCATGGACCGCGCGCTTCGCGAGTTCCGCATTCGCGGGGTGGCAACAAACCTCACCTTCCTCGAAGCGATCATCACGCATCCGAAGTTCCGCGACAACAGCTATACCACCCGCTTCATCGACACGACGCCGGAACTCTTCCAGCAGGTCAAGCGGCAGGACCGCGCGACTAAGCTGTTGACCTACTTGGCCGACGTGACCGTCAACGGGCATCCTGAAGCCAAGGGTCGGCCGAAGCCCGCAGCCGATATCGCCGCACCCGTGGTTCCCTTCATCGAGGGCGATATCCAGGCGGGCACGAAGCAGAAGCTCGATGAACTCGGGCCAAAGAAGTTTGCCGAATGGGTACGGGCGCAGAAGCAGGTTCTGATGACCGATACGACCATGCGCGACGGTCATCAGTCATTGCTGGCGACGCGCATGCGCACCTATGACATCGCGCGGGTCGCCGGCACATATGCCCGGGCGCTTCCGCAGCTCTTCTCGCTGGAATGCTGGGGCGGCGCCACTTTCGACGTTTCCATGCGCTTCCTGACGGAAGATCCGTGGGACCGTCTCGCCCGCATCCGTGAGGACGCGCCGAACCTGCTCCTGCAGATGCTGCTGCGCGGCGCAAACGGCGTCGGCTACAAGAACTATCCCGATAACGTCGTGAAGTATTTCGTCCGTCAGGCTGCCAGGGGCGGCATCGATGTCTTCCGCGTATTCGACTGCCTCAACTGGGTCGACAACATGCGTGTCTCGATGGATGCGGTGGCGGAGGAGAACAGGATTTGCGAAGCCGCGATCTGCTATACCGGCGACATCCTCAATTCGGCTAGGCCGAAATACGACCTCAAGTACTACACCGCCCTTGCCGCCGAGCTGGAGCGGGCGGGTGCGCACATGATCGCATTGAAGGACATGGCGGGCCTCCTGAAGCCGGCGGCCGCCCGTGTGCTCTTCAAGGCATTGCGCGAGGCGACCGACCTGCCGATCCATTTTCATACGCACGATACGTCCGGTATTGCAGCCGCGACGGTGCTTGCGGCGGTGGAAACGGGTGTCGACGTGGTGGATGCGGCAATGGATGCCCTTTCCGGCAATACGTCGCAGCCCTGCCTCGGTTCCATCGTGGAGGCGCTCAAGGGTTCGGAGCGCGATCCGGGTCTCGATCCGCAGTGGATCCGGCGCATTTCCTTCTATTGGGAGGCCGTCCGTAACCAGTATGTGGCCTTCGAAAGCGATCTCAAGGGACCGGCTTCGGAAGTCTATCTGCACGAAATGCCGGGCGGGCAGTTCACCAACCTCAAGGAACAGGCACGTTCGCTCGGTCTGGAGACACGCTGGCATCAGGTGGCGCAGGCCTATGCCGACGCCAACCAGATGTTCGGCGATATCGTCAAGGTGACGCCGTCCTCCAAGGTGGTCGGCGACATGGCCTTGATGATGGTTTCGCAGGACCTGACCGTGGCCGATGTCGTAAACCCGGAGAAGGACATCGCCTTCCCGGATTCGGTGGTCTCCATGCTGAAGGGTGACCTCGGTCAGCCTCCGGGTGGCTGGCCGGAAGCCCTGCAGAAGAAGGCGCTCAAGGGCGACAAGCCTTATACGGCAGTCCCGGGATCGCTGTTGCCTCCGGCGGATCTCGATGCGGAGCGCAAGACGATTGAGACAAAGCTGGAGCGTGCGGTTTCCGACTTCGAATTCGCATCCTACCTGATGTATCCCAAGGTCTTCACCGATTACGCGATGGTCGCCGAGACCTATGGCCCGGTGGGCGTTTTGCCGACGCTTGCCTATTTCTACGGGCTGGCGCCGGGCGAGGAACTGCAGCCGGAGATCGAGCGGGGCAAGTCGCTGGTCATTCTGCATCAGGCCAAGAGCGAGCCGGACGAGCAGGCGATGGTGAAGGTGTTCTTCGAACTCAATGGCCAGCCGCGCCTGATCAAGGTACCGGATCGCAACCGCGCCGCCACCTCGCTGGCGCGTCGCAAGGCCGACGTGGCGAATTCCGCCCATCTCGGCGCACCGATGCCGGGCGTGGTCTCGACCGTTTCCGTCTCCGCCGGCCAGTCGATCAAGTCGGGCGACGTGCTGCTTTCCATCGAGGCGATGAAGATGGAAACGGCGCTTCATGCGGACCGCGACGGCACCATTGCCGAAGTGCTGGTCAAGACCGGGGACCAGATCGACGCCAAGGATCTACTGGTGGTCTTCGCCGACTGACGGTCTCCGCGGGACGCTGGTACGTAACAAAAAAAGCCCCGGCTCTCAGAGCCGGGGCTTTTGTTTTGGTCTTGTCCCGAAGCAGTCGTTATTTCGATTTGGTGAGCTTGAAGCCCTTTGCCGGATCGGTGACCTTCTTGCCGTTGACGGTGACGGCAAAGGCCGCATCGCCGCTGCGTTCGACGGCGACCTCATAGGCCGTGCCGTCGATCGTCACCGTTGCCTCGAAGCTGTTCCATTCCGGCGGCAGGGCCGGCTGGACGAAGAGCAGGTTGCCCTTGCGGCTGATGCCGAGCAGGCCTTCGATAGCGAAGCGGTAGAGCCATCCGGCCGAACCGGTGTACCAGGTCCAGCCGCCGCGACCCGTATAGGCATCGCCGCCATAGACATCGGCTGCGACGACATAGGGTTCGACGCGGTAGCGTTCGGCGGAATCGGCATCCCGGGCGTGATTGACCGGGTTGAGGATCTCGAAGCAGCGCCAGGCATCTGCCGCGCGACCGGCCTTGGCGAGCGCCAGACCGAGCCAGATCGCGGCATGGGTATACTGGCCGCCGTTTTCGCGCACACCCGGCGGATAGGCCTTGATGTAGCCCGGATCGAGCGGCGACTTGGCGAAGGGCGGGGTGAACAGACGAACGATGCCCGCCTCTTCATCGACCAGTTCGGCAACGGCCGCGTCGAGTGCCTTGACGGTGCGCTCCGGCTTGCCCTGTCCGGAAAGCACGCTCCAGGACTGGGCAATCGAGTCGATCCTGCACTCTTCCGAGTCCTTCGAACCGAGCGGGGTGCCGTCGTCGAAGTAGCCGCGACGATAATAGTCGCCATCCCAGCCGGCGGTCTCCAGCGCTTCGGAAAGCGTTGCGAGATGAGCGCTCCAGCGCGAGACACGGTCCTTGTCACCCCGGTCTTCGGCATAAACGAGAAAGGATTTGAGCGTTGCGGCAAGGAACCAGCCGAGCCAGACGCTTTCACCCTGACCTTTGGCGCCGACGCGGTTCATGCCGTCGTTCCAGTCACCGCCGAGGATCAGCGGCAGGCGGTGCGGGCCGGTGCGGGCGACCGCAAGGTCGAGTGCCCGGGCTGCATGCTCGTAGAGGTCCGCTTCCTGTTCCGACACCGTCGGCTGGAAGAAGGAATCGTGCCGGTTTTCGTCAAGCAGCGGTCCCTCGAGGAAGGAGAGCTTCTCGTCGAGGAAGGTCCTGTCGCCGGTTGCTGTGATGTACTCATCCACCGCATGGGCAAGCCACACCACGTCGTCGGAGATGTGGGTGCGCACGCCGGCACCGGTCTGCGGCAACCACCAGTGCTGGACATCGCCTTCGGGGAACTGGCGTGCCGCTGCATTGAGGATCTGACGGCGGGCGAGTGCCGGCTGGTGCAGCAGGAAGGCGAGCGTATCCTGCAGCTGATCGCGGAAGCCATAGGCGCCGCTGGCCTGATAAAAGCCGGCACGGGCGAAGATGCGGCAGGCAAGCGCCTGATAGGGCAGCCAGCGGTTGACGAGGTTATCGAAGGACTGGTCGCCCGTCTTGACCTGCAGCTTGCCGGTGAAGTCGGTCCAGAAGGACTGGGTAGTCGACAGGATCGACTGGAAATCTTCCTTCCGGATTTCGCCGATCAGCGCGCGGGCGGCTTCCGCCGTTGCGGTCTCGCCGAGCAGGAAGGTCACATCCTTTTCCGCTCCCGCCGGCACTTCGATGTCGAAGGCAAGCGCCGCGCAGGGATCACCCTCGGTGTCGATGGAACCCGAGAGGCGCGACTGGCGGGCAAGCGCCTGCGGCATCCGGATGGTGCCATGGCGTCCGATGAACTCCCTCCGGCTCGCGGTGAAGCCGGCCGGCGTTTCGATGCCGGCGAGGAAGGCGATGCGGCCGGGATAGTTGATGTCATACGGATTGGTGGCGAAGAGCGCACCCGTTTCCTCGTCATGAGAGGCAAGAACGAATGGAGCCGTCTTCTGGGCATTGTTGCCCAGCACCCATTCCGCATAGCCGTAGACCCGATAGGTGCGGGCTTCGCTGCCGGTATTCTTCAGGACAAGACGCGAAAGCTTGACCGGGCGGTTCCTGTCCACTGTCTGGGTCAGCTCGAGCTCGAGACCGTCTTGGCGGCTGGTGAAGACCGAGTAGCCGAGGCCGTGGCGCGTCTCGAAACGGGCGCTGTCGTTGAGGTTCAGCGACTGGAACGGCACATAGGTGCTGCGGCTTTCGAGGTCGACCACATAGAAGGCCTCGCCCGGACGGTTCGTCACCGGATCGTTGGACCAGGGTGTGACCTGATAGTCGCGCGAGTTCTGGCTCCAGCTGAAGCCTGCACCTTCCGCGGAGACGTGGAAGCCGAACTGCTCGTTGGCGATCACGTTGATCCACGGCTGCGGCGTCGAGGTCGCTGCGTCGAGGCGCACGACATATTCCGTGCCGTCCTTGGCAAAGCCGCCGAAGCCGTTCCACATGTCGAGGTCATCGGCCGTTACAGGTGTCGTTGCGACCGGAGCCGAAGCCGGCGTTGCCGGCAGCAGGCCTGTCCATTCGGCTTCTGCACCATCCGGAATGCGCGGCGTGGCAAACAGCGAGACCGCGCGGTTGATCTGGTCGACGATCTTGCCGTTGCGGGCATGGAAGACGACGCGGGCGGCGGCGAGAAGGGCCTGCGAGCCGTTCTCGTCCATCAGGTCGTGGCGGACCGTGAAGACGTGCTGGCGGCCGGATACATCCTGCAGCCGGTTGCGCATGTTTTCCGCGATGCGGTCCAGCGCATGCTGCATGTCCTGGATGTAGGAGGTCGCGCGCTCGTTGACGATTGCGAGGTCCGCGGTGACGCCACGGCGACGCAGGTATTCGAGGCCGCTCAGCGCTTCGCGGGCGATGTCGATGTCCATGTCGTCGTTGATGCGCAGCGCAAAAATCGGGAAGTCGCCTGAAATCGCCATCGGCCAGAGTGCCGACTGCGAGCGCAGGCCGGTGCGGACCGTTTCCGGATCCGCACGCAGATGCGGATCTGGATAGACGAGGTAGCGGCCAAGATGCTGGAAGGCTGCGGCCTGCTGCGAGGTAATGCCGATGTGGCGCAGTTCCACCTGGGCGCGGGTCCAGGCATGGATGAGTTCGTGTGCGAAGGCATCCGGATGCCGGTAGCGCTCGATGGCCTTGTCGACCTCTTCGCGGCTCGGCGTGGCGATGGTCCAGAAGATCACGCTGACCTTCTTGCCGGAGGGCACGCGCACGACGCGGCGCAGGCTGAGCACCGGATCGAGCGTGAAGCCTTCCGTGCCGGAAAGCGTCGCACCCGGATCGAAGGCGGCTGCCTCCGCAAGGCTGCGACCACGACCGAGGAAGCGACGGCGATCCGTCTCGAACTCGGTCGGACGGCCGGGACCGGCATTGTCGACCACCAGATGGGCGACGCAGATATCCGGATCACTGGGGCTTCGCTTGTTGCGCTCTGCGCGGATCACGTCGCGACGGCGGCCGAACTCGGTCTTGACGAACATGCGCGAGAACAGCGGATGGGCGTTGTCGGCATCGTCATAGCCCAGCACCGGTTCCAGATAGGAGGTCACTTCGATGAAGCGGTCTTCCGGGCCGGTGTTGAGGATGGTCAGGCGGCGGCCTTCCGCATCGTGTTCGGTGGCGACGATGCACTCGACGCTCGTCTGGATATCGCCGACCGTCTTGAAGAACTCGGCCTTGTCGTCGCCGAAGATGACCTTGGTCTTTTCATCCTCGGCGCGGCGCGGCGCGGCGGTCGCCGACCACCACTGGCCGCTTGCCGTGTCGCGCAGGAAGATGAAGGTGCCCCAGCGGTCTTCGGTCGGGTCGGCCTTCCAGCGGGAAACCGACTGGCCGTTCCAGCGAGAATAGCCGGAGCCGGTTGCCGTCAGCATCACCGAGTAATGTCCGTTCGACAGGAAGGCGACTTCGCGTTCCTTGTTGGCCGGATCTGTGATGGTGCGGATTTCCGGACGCAACAGGTCGGCCTGTCCCTTGCCGGGGGTCTGGGGCTCGTACTTGGCGCTCATCACCGGGATTTCGCGCGGCGGCTTTTCCTGCAGCAGGAGTTCGGCGGCTTCGATCACCGGATCGGAGTGGAAGAGTTCGCGCAGGCGACCGTTGAAGGCGACGTTGGCAATTGCCGCGATCGACATGCCGTGGTGGTGGGCATAGTAGTTGTAGACCACCGCGCAGGTCTTGCCGTCCGGTACGCGGGTGGGAGTGAAATCGACCGCATCGTGGAAGCCGTAGGCGCCGAGCGCGCCGAGCTTGCGCAGGCGCTCCAGGTTCCTGAGGGATTCCTCGGGATAGTACTGGCTGGCAAGGATCGAGGCGTAGGGCGCGATGACTGCGTTCTGACCAAGGCCGCGCTTGAGGCCGAGCGTCGGTACGCCGAAGTTAGTGTACTGGTAGTTCATCTCGTGGTCGCGGGCGTTGAACGCCGCTTCCGAGATACCCCACGGAATATTGAGCCGGCGACCGTGATTCATCTGTTCGACGACGACCAGATTGTTGGTCTGGTTGAGGATACCGCCCTGGCGCTCCTGCATGACGAGCGGCGGCATCAGATATTCGAACATCGAGCCGGACCAGGAGATCAGCGCCGCACGGGCGCCGATCGGCACGACCTGACGGCCGAGCTTGTACCAGTGTTCGGTCGGCAGGTCGCCCTTGGCGACGGCAAACAGGCTGGTCAGGCGGCATTCGGAGGCGAGCAGGTCGTAGCAGGCCTCATCGAGCTCGCGGCTTTCGACGCGGTAGCCGATCGACAGCAGGCGGCGCTCCGGCCGGTAGAGGAAGCTGAAATCCATCGAGAAGGCGATGTCGCGGGCGCGGTCGCGCAGCGTGCAGAGGCGCTGACGCAGCGGGTCGATGTTCGACAGGTCGAAGGACGAATCCGCAATATGGGCCTCGCAGACGCCGACCAGGGATTCCGTCCAGCGGGTGACCTCGGCGCTCTGTTCCGAGCGGACCTCGTGATGCAGGTTGGCAGCGAGCTTCTGGATGTCGCGGGCGAGCACGGCGAGGTTGGCGATGCGGATCGAGGCGAATTCCCGCTCGCGCTTGACGGAGGCAAGACCGGTCTTGAAGCCGAGGATGCGTTCTTCCAGACGCCGGCGCAGGGGGCGCACCGTCTTGCGGTCGTCCGGCAGCTCCTTCAGTGTCTCGTAGAGGATGCCACAGACATCGCCGATGCCGTCGAGGTTACCCTGGAGATGGGCGGAGGGGGCTTCGCCCCATTCGCGGCAGGCGGACGAAATCGCGATCAGGTGGCCGGCGAGGTTGCCGCTGTCGACGGCGGAGATGTAGCGCGGGCCGAGCGTCTTCAGCGTATCGGTATGATACCAGTTGAAGAGATGGCCGCGGAACTTGTCCATCCGCTCGACGGTGGAGATCGTCTGTTCAAGGCGCTCGATGGTCTGCTCGAAGCTCAGCCAGCCGAAGTGCCGCGCCGAGACGGTCGAGAGCAGGTAGACGCCGATGTTGGTCGGCGAGGTGCGGTGCGCGACGATCGGTTCCGGGTTTTCCTGATAGTTGTCCGGCGGCAGGTAATTGTCGCCGGCGGTCACGAAGGTCTCGTAGAAGCGCCATGTGCGGCGGGCGATCTTGCGCAGTTCGACGGTGACCTGTTCGGGAACTTCCAGGCTGTCTTCGGTTTCGGCCGACTGGCTGACATACCAGGCGACGAGCGGGGAGAAGACCCAGAGCACGACGAAGGGCAGGCCGGTCAGGTAACCGTAGTCGCCGGAGAGCGACGCGGCTGCGACCGCGAGCACGGCCAGAACCGGGGCGTGCCGCATGGAGCGGTAATAGGAGATGATATCGCCCTGGGCGACAGACTGGACGCTTGCGGCGGTCCGCCATTCCAAGAGCAGCCTGCGGCTCACCGCCATGCGGTAGATCGAGCGGATGATGGCGTCTGCCATCATGTAGGCCGTGTCGGCGATGAAGACGATGCGCAGTGCGACCTGGGCGTTGACCGAGCGGACTTCCGACCATAGCGTCTGGAAGTGGGCGGCGGGAACGATGTCGGTCTGGCGCGGAATGATGCCCGAAAGCAGCGAAATCGTCGGGGCGACGAACAGGCTGAAGATCAGCACGAGCTGCCAGATCATGGCGCCGACCGGACCCATGGTGGCCCAGCCAAGCGCCGAGGCGATGAACCAGGCGATCGGGGTCAGGGAGCGACGCAGGTTGTCGACCATCTTCCAGCGGCCGAGCGCGGTGATGCCGCGGGCGGGATCTATGATGTAGGGCAGAAGCTGCCAGTCTCCGCGGGCCCAGCGATGCTGGCGGGAGATTTCCACCTCGTAGCGGGTGGGGAAGTCTTCGACCAGTTCCACGTCAGTGACCAGCGCGCAACGGGCGAAGGAACCTTCCAGAAGATCGTGGCTGAGAACCGTGTTCTCGTCGATGCGGCCCTTGATCGAGGTTTCGAAGGCATCGACGTCGTAGAGGCCCTTGCCGGTGAAGGAACCTTCGCCGGTGATGTCCTGATAGACGTCGGAAACGGTGAAGACGTAAGGGTCGAGGCCGCGGTTCATCGAGAAGACGCGCTGGAAGACCGAGGCATCCTCGCCGGTGGTGAGCGACGGCGTGACGCGCGGCTGCAGCAGGCCGTAGCCGCTGACGACACGGCCGGTCTTCGGATCATGCACCGGGCGGTTGATCGGGTGGTGCAGCTTGCCGACGAGCTTGGTGACGGCGTCGCGCATCAGGCGCGTGTCGGCGTCGAGCGTCATCACGTATTTCACGTCTTCCGGCACCATGTTGGCGCCCGGCAGATAGGAGGTGTCGCGGTCGCCGCGCAGCAGCAGGTTCATTTCGTGCAGCTTGCCGCGCTTGCGCTCCCAGCCCATCCAGCAGCCTTCGGCCGGATTGTAGAGCCTGCGGCGATGCAGGAGGTAGAACAGCGTCTTGCCGACATGGGCGTAGCGGGCGTTGAGCGCTGCCACTTCCTGCTTGGCATATTCGAGGACTTCGAGATCCGCTGCGGTTTCCTCGACGAGGCTGTCGCGCCAGTCGCTCAGCAGTGCGAAATAGATCTCGCCATGGGGATTGGTGAGATAGTGGACCTCGAGATTGCGAATGAGTTCGTCGATGTCGTCTCGCTTTGCGATCAGACAGGGCACGGCGACCAGCGTGCGTGCGTCGGCCGGAATGCCGGTCTTGAACTCGTAGCCGGTGAGCCGAGACGGCTTCACCATCAGGGTCACCAGCGTGTTGAAGAGGCCGGTTGCGCCTTCGGACGCGGGAAGCGAGAACATCGCCAGCAGAATGAGGATGAGCGGCGTCGCGAGCCCTGCCTGGGCGAGGAAATAGCCGACAAGCGCCAGCGCACCGATGGTCAGGCCGATGACCGGTATGGCGATGGCTAGCCAGTTCAGCCGCTTGATGGCGAGCGCGATGCTGCGCCACACGGGAACGCTGTAGTCGATCGCCTCTTCGAGGAGAGGACGCCTCGCGCCGACGAGGTAGCTGCCGACATCGGGGGCAACGCCGTCCTCGCCCGAATGTCTGGCGTTGGCGGCTAGATCGATGGCCGTCTGGGCGATTTCGATTTCGGTTTTTTCCGAGCGCCGGGCAAGCTTTTCGATGGTGTTGCGATAGGCGTTCCGCGAACCGAAATCGAGCTGACGATAATCGGTATGCTGGCTCAGGATCTTGTCGACAAGGCAGACATCCTCGACCCAGACCGACCATTCCTTGTCATCGATCTCGCGCAGGCCCTTGACGATGTTGCCGGTGGTGACGTTGCCGGAGGACAGACGGTTCTGCTCGGCGGTCATCGCCTCTTCGGCACTGCGGCCGGCCTGTTCCAGGCGTTGCTCCTGCCAGCTGACGGCAAAGCTCGTATCCTGCGAACCGTTGCGCAGGCGATAGAGGAACTGGGTGGCGAAGGTGTTGTCTTCGGCCAGCTGCTCGATCTGCTTGAGAATATCGGCCGAGGCGGCAGCGTCATTGAGACGGATGATTTCGTCTGCGACCTCGTTCGCCCTGCGGCGCATGCGGCGCGAGCGATCGACGCGGGTGGAGATGCGACGCAGATTTTCGATCAGGACGAAGCGGACGATGGACGGCAGCGCCCAGAGTTCGCCGATCTCGAGCACCTGATGCTTCTGGAAGCCTTCGACCAATGCCGTCATGCTTTCCATCGACACCGTCGAATGGGTGTGGGCGACATAGAGCCAGGCCAGCGCCATGGTGCGCGGGATTTCGCGATTGCCGACCTTCATTGTCGGAAGCTGGCGGTAGAAGCGACGGGGGAAGTCGCGGCGGACTTCCTGGATCGCTTCCTCGATGATGTAGTGGTTGTCGAGCAGCCATTCGGCCGCCGGTGTGATCGTGGCGCCGGCCTCTACGTCCGCGGCGGTCGCGCGATAAACCCGCAGGATCTCCCGTTCGTTCTCCTTGTGCCGGGCGAAGAAATCGAAATCGATCAGCCCCGGGAGTTCGCTTGTGCCATCCCTGCCGAGCGCCTCGGCGCTTTCGCGCAACTCGTCGATCGTGAAATAGGCGGCCCGGATCGAGTCGTTATGATCGATCTGTCTGGATTCAAAGTCGCGCGACGGAACATGCGGAGTCATGGGAAGACTTAATTTCTCGGGTTCTGGGTTTAGAAGGCGTTCGTCAGGGTTCGTCTTGACCGCTGTCGTCCTTCGGCGCTTCGCTTGCACATGAACGGCCGGTCGATCCTTGATCCGAACTCAAAAGGCCGGTTTGTGCAGCGATGCCGATCAGAAAACTGGTCTGGGCGGAAATCTTTCGTGCCTTCGCTGGGAAAATTGGCTTTTTTATGCCGTATTTCAAAGCCGTAGCCAAGAGGAATCGCATCTGCAGCGCCCGATGAAGGCTCTGTGATGCGACACCGGAAAGCGTCACGGATTTTCGGGGCGGTCGGGGTAGCAGATTATCGACAGGAAGCGGATCGGCAGGCGTACCAGCACTTCCGGGCCGTGACGGGCATCGGCATCGAAGAACAGGCTGTCGCCGGGAAGCATGGTGTAGAGCCGGTCGCCGTGTCGATATTTCACCTCACCCTCCAGCATGTAAATAAATTCCATGCCGGCATGCTGGAAGGTCGGGAAGACGTCGGAATCGGCCGTCAGGGTGATGAGATAGGGTTCCACCTGGACGCCGCTGCTGCTCGACGGAATGTGGCCGAGCAGATTGTACTGGTGGCCGGCGCGGGTGCCCCTGCGCTCGATCTCCACGCCTTCGCCGGCCTTGACGAAGACCGCGTTGCGGGGTTCCTCGAAGCGGCGGAAGAAGCTGGTGACCGGAACGCCGAGCGCGCGCGCCAGCGATTGCAGCGTGGTTAGCGACGGCGAGGTGTTGCCGTTCTCGATCTTTGAGAGCATGCCGAGCGATATGCCGGTGGCGGCGGCAAGATCGGAGCCGGTGATGCCGAGCCTCTTGCGGAATGCCCTGACTTCGTGGCCGATGGCGATTTCCAGATTGTTTTCCTTGGGATCGCGCACCGCATGCGGATCCTGTCGCAGCGGCGTGCGCGAAGGTTCATCCGCCGTTTCGGCTTTTGGCTGCTTTTTCCGGTCCGGTATTCTGTCCGTCATCATCGTCTCCCACCGGCCGACTGATAGTCGCTCGGCGGGGGGCATGGCAATCAGACATTTTGCTCATGCCGTCGATAGTCGCCATGCGAGTATCAGGCGGTGATGCCGGCGGTGTTCCGTTCGTGGATCTCGATGAGTGCGAGACCACCTCCATCCCTTGCCCTTCGCAGGGCCGCCGGAAGATCGTCGACATGCGCGAGCAGCACCGCGGAAATGCCGTAGGCCTCGGCGATCTTCAGGAAATCCGGTGCCGAAGGCTTCACGCCTTCCGGCGTGATCCCCTGTTCGATCATATAGGTTTCGATTTCCTGGTAGCCGTCATTGTTCCAGACGAGGAATATGACGCGCGCGCCGGCGTCTTTCGCGGAGCCGATTTCGGCGAGAGAGAATTGCAGGCCGCCATCGCCCGTCAGGCAGACGATCTGCGTTTCCGGTTCCGCGAGGCTTGCGCCTACCGAAGCGGGCGCGGCATAGCCGAGCGCACCGTAGCCGGTCGCCGAATTGAACCAGCCATGCGGACGGTCGGCTTCGAAATAGAGGTTTCCGGCGTAGACGGCCTGGGTGGAGTCTCCGACGATGATCGTGCCCGGAAGCGTGTCACGGACGGTTTCGAGGATGGAGATCTCGCCGCGCATCTTGTCGGTGAGTTCTGCGTGTGCCGCAGCCCTTGCCGCGGCCGCGCGATCGGCTCCCCCATTGGCGGCCATTTTCTCGCAGAGCTCCGTCAGAAGATCGTCGACGAGGCTGGCAACGCTCGAAAGGATCGAGATGGCGGCGTTTGGCCCGCGGGCGAGTTGCGTGGCGTCGATATCGACGCGGACGAGATTTTCGAGTTCCGGAAATCCGTTATCGGCATACATGTCGTAGTCGGTCTGACCCATCTGTGTGCCGAGCGCCAGCACAAGGTCGGCTTCCGCGACGAGCTTTCGCACGGCCTTGAGGCTCGGGCTTGCCGGCACCGAAAGCGGGTGCCCTGACAGCATGCCGCGGGCGTTGACCGTGGTGACGACGGGTGCGTCGAGCCGCTCGGCAAGCGTTTCGATTGTCCTTGCCGCCGAAACCGCGCCGCCGCCGCAAAGAATGACCGGCTTTAGGGCGCGTTCACAGCGTTCCGCCAGATCGAGCACGCCGGCAAGGTCGGTGCGCGGCAGCAGTGCCGGGCTTGAAGCCAATCGCGGAAGGGAGACCTTCATCGACATGACGTCGATCGGGATTTCGATATGGACCGGTCCGGGGCGGCCCGAACGCAGAATGGTGAAGGCTCTCGCCATCACCGCCGGCAGATCGGCCGGATCGAGAAGGGTGTGGCTCATCAGCATGAGGGACGCCATCATCGCGTGCTGGTCGGGCAGTTCATGCAGCCGGCCACGGCCCTGGCCGAGGCTGGAGCGCACATTGACACCGGAGATGACCAGAAGCGGCACGGAATCCTGCTGCGCCTGCGCCATGGCGGTGATGGCGTTGGTGAGGCCCGGACCCGTGATCAGCAGGCAGACACCCGGTTTTCCGCTGACGCGGGCATAGCCGTCCGCCATGAAGCCGGCGCCCTGTTCGTGGCGCGGGGTGATGTGGCGGATGTTCGAGGCGGCAAGGCCGCGATAAAGCTCGACGGTGTGGACGCCCGGAATGCCGAAGACGGTGTCGACGCCGTTCGCCTCCAGAATATCGATCAGTGCTTCTCCGACTGTCTTCAGTTCGCCGCCCATTTCTGTTGATCCTCCCGATCGATCAGTTCCGTCGCCAGTTCGACCATACGTCCCGTGGCTTCCGCGAGCTTTTCGTCGTTAACGGTGAGCGACACCCGGATGAAACCTTCCGCCTGTTCGCCGAAGGAGCCACCGGGCATGACGGCGACGTTCTTCTCGTCCAGCAGGCGATGGGCGAACTGGAGGCCGGTGAGCCCGGTCGCGCTGACATCGATCACGATGAACATGCCGCCTTCCGGCATCATCGGCTGCAGTGGTCCGTTGCCGGCAAGGCCGTCGGCTACGAGGCGGGCGCGGCGGGCATAATTGCCACGCATGACGGTTGAGGTGTCGAAGGGCTCGGAGAGCGCCATTGCCGTCATGTCGGCGATGAAGGGCTGGACGCCGAACAGCATGGTTTCCGAGACAGGCAGCAGGCGATCGCAGAATTCGACCGGGCCGGCGGCCCAGCCGCTGCGGAAACCGGGGGCCGCATGGGACTTGGAAATCGATGAGACGACGACGGTCCGTTCCGCCAGATCCGGCTGGTCGAAGGGCGAGGCGAAAGGCTTGTCGAAGATCAGTTCCTCGTACACCTCGTCGCAGACGATCCAGAGGTCGTGATCGCGGCAGACCTTGCCGATGGCGGCAATCTCGTCTGCCGACAGAACGGCGCCGGTCGGATTGTGCGGCGTATTGAGAAGCAACACGCGCGAGCGGGGCGTAATCGCCCGGCCAAGATCGTCCGGCTGCAGATGGAAGCGGTGTTCCGGCCGAAGCGGAACGGGTGCCATGCGGGCACCGCTTGAGGCGATGACGCCTTCGTAAGTTGCGTAAAATGGATCGCCGACCAGCACTTCGTCACCCGGTTCGAGCAGGCCGAGCATGACCGTGAAGAGAGCAGTCTGGGTGCCTGGAAAGCAGAGGATGTTGCGCTCGGTAACGTCAGGACGGCGTTTTGCGTATTTTGCTGCCAGCGCCTTCACCACGCTCGGTTCGCCACGCCCATTCGAATAGCGGGTGCGGCCCGCATACATGGCGCGGGCGCATTCGGCGAGCAGGGCCGGATCCGGAGCCACGTCCGGCTCCCCGATCGTCAGTTCGATGACGGGAATGCCTTTTGCGGCCTTGCGACGGGCCTCGATATGAACGGCCCATTTTCCCGAACCAAGGTGAGCAAGTCGCTCTGTGATGGAAGCGTAACGCATGGGTGTTCCGATCATTTCTTGTTGGTGTCGGCATCCGGCCCTGTGAGCGGCTCAGTGAGGCTCAGGCCGCCGAGCAGGGCCTCGACCGATTCCAGTGCGATACGCGGCAGGGCATGGTCGTCAAAAAGATCCTGGGCAAGCGAACCCTCGAGCCAGAGGCCGTCGATCAGGCCGTTGATGGCAATGGCAAGCTTGCGGCTTTCGCCCGCTGCCGGCGTGCGGCCGCATTCGGCGAGAAAGCCGGAGATGAGTTCTTCCAGCGCATCTCGAAAGATCAGGTAGTTCTCGCGGTGGATGCGAGCGAATTCCGGATCGACGCGGATGTGGCCGATGAAGCCCGCCCAGAGCGAAAGCGTGCGCGGATCGGTGACCGGCGGACTGACATTGGCGATGATGAAATCATGTAGCCTGAGGCGAGCGCTCTTCACATCGCCGGCGCTCTCGCCACTGGCCCCGGCTGCGCTGATAGCCGTCGTGGTCATCGATGCCATGGTCTCGCGATAGGCGGCCTGCAGCATCTGGTCCTTGCTGGCGAAGTAATGGCGGATCAGACCGCCGGTGACGCCGGCGCGGGCCGCGATCTCGCGTACGGTCGCGCCTTCAAGTCCCTTCTCCGAAATGCAGTCCAGCGTTGCCCTGATCAGGTCCTGCCGCCGCTCCGCCTCTCCGGCGCGATGGAAGACCCGCCGGCTCATGACGCCAGTCTCAATATCGGCCGGGTCAGGCAGGTGGGACCGCCTTCGCAGGCGATGCAGAGCGCGTCGGCGGCAAAGGTCTGTACCTCGCAGCCGGCGGCCTCCATGGCGGCGCGGGTTCCGGGGAAACCTTCCACCATGATGACCTTGCGTGGCGAGGTCGGCAGGACGTTGAGATTCAGGCCATTGCTGGCGGCAAATTCATCTGCCGGAGCGACGACGAGGCGGATGCCCTTTTCCTTCAAGAGGAAATAGAAGGCGGCCGGCAGCAGCGGCGCGTGGACGAGCGCAAGGTCATTGGCCAGCGGGCTGATGACCGACATGAGATGCAGGCAGGCTTCCTCACCCTGCCAGAGCGGCAGGTCGAAGCCGAGAACCGTGATGCCATGGGGCGCCAGCATCGCCGTCATCTGCTCGATGCCGGCCTGGTTGGAGCGCACACCGCGGCCGATCGCAAGCGTTGCCCGGTCCACCCAGACGCAGTCGCCGCCCTCGATCGTGCCGGGGGCTTCGATGCGGCCGAGGATGGGAATACCGGCCCTGGTGTAGATTTCCTCGTGCAGTTCCGGTTCGCGCTGGCGCAGCGGCTTGCCCATGTTGAGGATGATCGCGCCGTGATCTGTCATCAGCGAGGGATCGTGGGTGAACATCGCGTCCGCAAGCCCGTCGCCGCGGTCCTCGAGCCAGAGGATGTCCGCGCCGGAGGCCGCGACCAAATCGGCGAAATGCCCGTATTGCTGCACGGCTCTTGCACCGTCGAAGGTCGGTCCGTAATGCCAGGTGGAAGGGTCGGCATTCCTGAGGCTTGGGCCCGGCCGGCGCATTACAACCCGCATGAGTTTCCCCGACATTTCCTGAGAGCCGTATCTCTTCATGCGCCCGTCCCGTTCCCCGTCGGGCTCGCCCGACCGCAATTCAAACTGATTTATTTATACGCTTGAATAATTACTGCACAAGTGCAAAACTCCCGGCCAATCCACCGGGCGGGATCCAGCGCCGCACCGGGCAGACAAGAAGCTGGCGGGAACAGTGGCAACCATCTTGCCGGGGCTTCGCCTCCGGGCATTGGCGGTATTCATGAACGTATCGGCGCAAGCCATTGACGTGCGGGATCTGCACAAGCGGTTCGGACCGCTCGAGGTCCTGAAGGGTGTTTCGCTATCGGCAAAACAGGGTGACGTGATCGCCATCATCGGCGGCAGCGGCTCGGGAAAATCCACCTTCCTCAGATGCATCAACATGCTGGAACTGCCGAGCGCAGGCTCGGTCACCATCCATGGCGAGACGATCAGCATGAAGAAGGACGGCCACGGCGGCCTGACGCCGGCCGACCGCAGGCAGGTGCAGCGTATCCGCAGCCGGCTCGGCATGGTGTTCCAGAACTTCAACCTCTGGCAGCACATGACGGTGTTGCAGAATGTCATCGAGGTACCGGTGCATGTGCTGGGCGTGCGCAAGGACGAGGCGATCGCCATCGCCGAGACGCTCCTGAGACGGGTCGGCCTCTACGAGAAGCGGGACGCCTATCCGGCCTTTCTTTCCGGTGGGCAGCAGCAGCGCGCCGCAATCGCCCGCGCGCTCGCCATCCAGCCGCTGGTCATGCTGTTCGACGAGCCGACTTCGGCGCTCGATCCGGAGCTTGTCGGCGAGGTGCTTTCCGTCATCGGCGATCTCGCCCGGGAAAAACGCACGATGATCCTCGTCACCCATGAAATGAAGTTCGCCCGGGAGGTTTCCAACCATGTGGTCTTCCTCGCCAACGGCGTGATCGAGGAACAGGGACCGCCGGAACAGCTGTTCGGCGCGCCGAAATCCGAACGGCTCAAGAAATTCATCAGCTCAATCCATTGAGACTTCATCAAACCTAAAAACAACAGGGGAACATAATGAAGAATGCAATGAAGATCGCGCTCATCGCACTGGCCATCGGCGGAGCGAGCCTCGGCGCCGCGGCCGCAGAACCGGTCAAGGTTGGCTTCGCCGCCGAGCCTTATCCGCCTTTTGCCTCGCCGGATGCTGCCGGTAAGTGGGTCGGCTGGGAGGTCGATTTCATGGAGGCCATCTGCGCCGAGGCCAAGCTCGACTGCGTCATCACTCCGGTCGCCTGGGACGGGATCATTCCAGCGCTGACGTCCAAGAAGATCGACATGATCGTCGGCTCGATGTCGATCACCGAGGAACGCCTGAAGACCATCGATTTTTCCGACAAGTATTACAACACGCCGACCGGCATTGTCGGGCCGAAGAGCGAAAAGTTCGACGCGACGCCGGAAGGCCTCACCGGCAAGATCCTCGGCGTGCAGGTCTCGACCGTCCATGCCGATTACGCCCACAAGTATTTTGGCGAGAAGGCTTCGGAAATCAAGGAATACCAGACCCAGGACGAGGCGAACCAGGATCTCGCCGCCGGCCGTGTCGATGCCGTTCAGGCCGACGCCATCGCGCTCGACGCCTTCCTGAAATCCGAAGCCGGCGCGTGCTGTGAACTCAAGGGCAATGTGAAGGACGATCCGGCCATCCTCGGCGCGGGTGTCGGCGTCGGTCTGCGCAAGGGCGAAACCGAACTCAAGGACAAGGTGAATGCCGCGATCAAGGCGGTCCGCGCCAACGGCACCTACGACACCTTCTCGAAGAAGTATTTCGATTTCGACATCTACGGCGGCTGACCGTTTTCCCGGGCATGCGGCGGGCTCCGTCGCATGCCCTCTCTGGCCTTCTGACAATCGAGGCGTTTCAAGATGGCGGCAGCGTCCGGCAGCCTTTTCGACTTGGGCCTTCTGGCGCTTTCGCCGCCGGGCTGGGGTGGCGTGCTTCTGCAAGGCTTTGCGCAATCGCTGCAGCTTGCGGTGGGTGGCTACGGGCTCGGCATCCTGATCGGGATCGGCGGTGCCTTCGGCAAGCTTTATGGCGGACCGATCCTTCGCGACCTGCTGGAGGTCTATACGACCGTGATCCGGGCGGTGCCGGAACTGGTCCTGATCCTTCTCCTCTATTATGCCGGCACGGACGCGGTGAACGCGCTGCTTTTGCTGGCCGGTCTGCCGACGGTCGATATCAGTGGCCTTGTCGCCGGTGTCTTCGTCATCGGGGTGGTGCAGGGGGCCTATTCGACTGAGGTGCTGCGCGGCGCGATCAAGGCCGTGCCGCCGGGCCAGATCGAGGCGGCGCGGGCCTATGGCATGTCGCCGATCAAGGTGATGACCCGCGTCACGCTTCCCGCCATGCTGCCCTTTGCCATTCCCGGTCTCGCCAACCTCTGGCTGATCGCCACCAAGGACACGGCTCTGCTCGCTGTCGTCGGCTTCAGCGAGCTGACGCTGGTGACGCGGCAGGCGGCCGGGACAACCAAGGCCTACATGCTGTTCTTCTGCGCGGCCGGCGTTCTCTACCTGCTGCTGACGCTGGTCTCCAACGTCGTGATCGGGATCATCGAGCGCCGGGCGCGGCGCGGAATTGCGGAGCCGGTGTAACGACATGGCCGAGACCGTCTCCGGAATGCCCGCCTACCAGCCGCCGAAGGCGCGGCACCTTTTCGAGCCGCACCGGCTGTTCCTGATGGCGGTCTTCGCGGCGATCGTCTTCTGCGCCGCATGGTTCATGCGCTGGGACTGGCTGCCGAAATACCAGTGGCGTCTTGCCGCCGGTGTCTGGCAGACATTGCTGTTGCTGTTCTCGACCGCCTTTTTCGGTTTTCTGCTGGCGGTTCCGATCGGGCTCGTACAGGTCACCGGCCCGAGACTGCTAGCCTGGCCAGCCAGGATATTCTGCACGATCATTCGCGGCACGCCGCTGCTGCTGCAGCTCTGGCTTCTCTATTACGGTCTCGGTTCGCTCTTCGCGCAGTATCCCGAGATCCGTTCGTCTTTCCTTTGGCCCTATCTCCGGCAGGCATGGCCCTATGGGTTTGCGGCGCTGATGCTGTCGTTTGCGGCTTACGAGGGCGAGGTGATGCGCGGTGCTTTTGCCGGAGTGCCTAAGGGTGAACTCGAAGCGGCGCGCGCCTTCGGCATGAGCCGGTTCACGATGTTTCGCCGGATCTGGATGCCGCGGGCGATCCATCGAGCGCTTCCCACCCTGACCGGCGAAACCGTGTTGCAGCTCAAATCCACACCGCTTGTCGCAACCATCACGGTGGTCGACGTCTATGCCGTGATATCGAAAGTCCGGCAGGACACTTATCTCACCTACGAACCGCTGCTATTGCTGGCGCTGATCTACCTCTGCCTGACCGGTCTTCTGGTCATGGCATTCCGCTTTCTCGAAAACCGCATTCCAACCCGTGGTGCATGACGATGACGATACAATTCTCGAACTACATGGCCGATGTGCTGGCGACCCGTCACCATCTCCACCAGTATCCGGAGATCGGTCTTTCCGAGTTCGATACGTCTGATTACGTGGCAAAGCAGCTTGAGGCGCTGGGTTACGAGGTGCATCGCGGGCTGGCGAAAACCGGCATCGTGGCGACGCTCAGAAACGGGACGAGCACGAAGAGCATAGGCATCCGGGCGGATTTCGATGCCTTGCCGATCCTCGAGGAGACGGGCGCGGCCTATGCCAGCAAGAACCCCGGGGTCATGCACGCCTGCGGCCATGACGGCCACACAGCCATGCTGCTTGGTGCGGCGCGCATTCTTGCCGAGCGCCGCAATTTCGATGGCGTCGTGCATCTGATCTTCCAGCCAGCCGAGGAGAATTTCGGCGGCGCCAGGATCATGATGGAGGACGGGCTTTTCGAAAAATTTCCCTGCGATGCGGTGTTCGCGCTGCATAACGATCCGACCATTCCGTTCGGCAAGTTCGCGCTGCGCGAAGGGCCGATCATGGCGGCGGTCGATGAATGCATCATCACCGTCAACGGCCGCGGCGGCCATGGCGCGGAACCGCAGGATACCGCTGACCCCATTGTCTGCGGCGCATCGATCATCATGGCGCTGCAGACCATCGTCTCGCGCAATATTCACCCCATTGACCCGAGCGTCATCACCGTCGGGGCCTTTCATGCGGGTGCCGCAAGCAATGTCATTCCCGAGCGGGCGGAAATGAAGCTCTCCATCCGCTCCTTCGATCCCAAGGTGCGCGATCAGCTTGAGGACCGCATCCGCACCATCGCCGAGGGACAGGCCGCCAGCTACGGCATGAGCGTCACGCTCGACTACCAGCGCGGCTACAACGCCACGATCAATCACAAGGCGGAAACCGACTTCATCCGCGCGCTCGCGGTCGATTTCGCGGGGGCTGACAAGGTCTACGATATGGACCGGCCGACCATGGGCAGCGAAGACTTCGCCTATATGCTGGAAGAGCGGCCGGGCTGCTATTTCTTCCTCGGCACGCAGCGCACGCCCAACGACCCGCCGCTGCATCATCCGCGCTACGACTTCAACGACGACATCCTGCCGGTCGGCACCAGCTTCTGGGTGGAGCTGACGGAGAAGTGGCTCGCTGCGAAGTAGCGGCAAAAGTCCCTCCCACACCCTCCCCACAAGAGCGAGGGGCTCGGTCGCGCCCGCCTCAATGCGGTTTGGGCCGCTGCCACCGTCTTGCTCGCCTGTCTTATGGGGGACGGAAACCCTTCCGCTCGCTCCTGCATGAAAACGGGGTGAGGCGTTGCCACGAGTGTTCTCCCCCCTTGAGGGGGAGATGTCCGGCGGGCCAGAGGGGGTGTCATCCGATCTTGCGAGACCGGATGTGTGCAGGATCTATCTTCAGGTCCGCAACACCCGGTAGATCGCCGGGATCACCAGCACGGTCAGAAGCGTCGAGGAGGCAAGGCCGAAGAGCAGCGAGATCGCCAACCCCTGGAAAATGGGATCTGTCAGGATCACCGCCGCGCCGATCATGGCGGCAAGCGCCGTCAGCAGGATCGGCTTGAAGCGGATGGAACCGGCTTCGATCAACACTTCCGTCAGCGGGCGTTCGGGCGAGGCGGCATGGCGGATGAAATCCACCAGCAGGATCGAATTGCGCACGATGATGCCGGCCAGCGCGATGAAACCGATCATCGAGGTCGCGGTGAAGGGCGCATGGAACAGCCAGTGACCGCCGAGGATGCCGATGAAGGTCAGCGGGATCGGTGTCAGGATGACCAAAGGCAGCTTGAACGAGCCGAACTGGGCGACCACGAGGATGTAGATCCCGAGCAGCGCCACCATGAAGGCCGCCCCCATGTCGCGGAAGGTGACCCAGGTCACTTCCCACTCGCCGTCCCACAGAAGCACGGACTTGCTTTCATCTGCCGGCTGGCCATGAAGAGCGACGTCCGGCTTTTCGAGGCCGGTCCAATCCTGCCTGTCGAGCGCATCCTGAACGGCGAGCATGCCATAGAGCGGTGCCTCGAAATCGCCGGCCAGCTCGGCTGTGACCATCTCGGCATAGCGGCCGTTGTGGCGGAAGATCGGGAATGACGCCTTTTCCTCCGTGACGCGGATGACGTCGCCGAGTTCGACTACCGAGCGCGAACCCGGCAGCAGATTGGCGGGGATCGGCGTCGAGAGGAACTTTTCGTCGAGCACCTTCGCGCCCTTCGGCCGGCTGATGACGATCGGGATCGGTGCGCGGCCTTCCCCGCGATGGGAGTAGCCGATGGTCGTGGTGCCGTTCAGGATCGACAGCGTATCGAAGACATCGTCTTCCGATACGCCGAAGAAATCGAGGTCGTCAGTCGAGATCGTGGCGCGCAGACGCGGGGCGGGGGTTCCGTAGCTGTCATCGACATCGACGATGAAGGGCACGGACTGGAAGGCTTCCTTCACCTTGCCGGCGGTCGCACGGCGCGTCTCGGCGTCGGGGCCGTAGATTTCCGCCAGCAGTGTCGCCATGACAGGCGGTCCGGGCGGCGGCTCCACCACCTTCAGCACGGTTCCTTCCGGCATGGCGACTTCCGTCAGAAGCCGCTTGCGCAGGTCGAGCGCTATGTCATGGCTCGAACGGTCACGCTCGCCCTTTGGCGTCAGGTTGAGCTGCACGTCACCCATATAGGCGTTCGAACGCAGATAGGCGTGGCGCACCAGACCGTTGAAGTTGAAGGGCGCTGCCGTTGCCGCGTGGGTCTGGATGCTGACAACCTCCGGCGTGGCCAGCGCCACCCTCGCCACACCTTGAGCCACCGCATCGGTTGCCTCGACGGACGAGCCTTCCGGCAGGTCAATCTGTACCTGCAGTTCCGATTTGTTGTCGAAGGGCAGGAGCTTCACCGTGACGTGCTTCGTATAGAAGAGCGAGAGGGAGCCGAGGGTTGCCACGCCAACGAGTAGAAGGAAGACCCAGCTTGCCTTTTTCGAGGCGAGGATCGGGCGGGCGACCGCGGCATAGCCTTCGCCGAGTCGGCCGCCGGTGCCGTGAGTGGTGTCGTGATGCAGTTTCGCCTTCCCGGCGATCTTCAGCATCAGCCAGGGCGTGACCACGACGGCGACAAAGAAGGAAAAGATCATTGCGGCCGAGGCATTGGCCGGGATGGGGCTCATATAGGGACCCATCATGCCGGACACGAACATCATCGGCAGCAGGGCGGCAACCACGGTGAGCGTTGCGACGATGGTGGGATTGCCGACTTCGGCAACGGCGTCGATTGCCGCTTGCCGACGATCCTTGCCGTCGTTGAAACCCCAGTGACGCGCGATGTTCTCGATGACGACGATGGCGTCGTCGACGAGAATGCCGATCGAGAAGATCAGGGCGAAGAGCGAGACGCGGTTCAGCGTGTAGCCCATCAGGTTCGCGGCAAAGAGGGTGAGCAGGATCGTCATCGGGATAACGATCGCGACCACGACGGCCTCACGGCGGCCGATGGCGACCCAGACGAGGGCGATGATGGAGAGCGTCGCCAGTCCGAGATGGAAGAGCAGTTCGTTCGCCTTCTCGTTGGCGGTCTCGCCGTAATTGCGGGTGACCTCGACCGCCATGCTGTCCGGGATCAGCTTGCCCTTCAGGTCTTCGACACGGTGGAGGATCTCCTCGGAAACGACGACGGCATTGGCGCCGGCGCGCTTGGCGAGTGCCAGCGTAACGGCCGGCACACGCTTCATTTCGCCGTTTTCGCCCCGTGTGACGGTCGCGGCGCGGGCTTCTTCCGTATCTGTGACGAAAGAAATGTCCGCGACATCGCGCACATAGACGGGGCGGTTGTCACGGGTCGTCAGCAACAGGTTGCCGATCTCGGCGGGTGTGGAGAGGGTTTCTCCTGCGACGACGTCGATTTGCCGGCCGTTGCTCCTGACCTCGCCGGTCGGGAAGGCTCGGTTTGCCGCGGTGACCTTGGCAGAAAGCTGCTGCAACGTTACCCCGTTGAGCGCCAGTTTTTCCGGATCCGGAGCGATGCGGATGGCGTCCCCCGCCTCGCCGACGAGGTAGCTGAGGCCGACATTGTCGATCTTTGCCATTTCGACGCGCAATTCGCGGGCGATGCGGGTGAGTGCAGTGGCGTCGACCTCGGCGCCCTTGTCTTCCGAGGGCGTGAGTGTCAGCGAAACAATCGCCACGTCGTCGATGGTGCGGCCGACGACCAGCGGTTCGGGAATGCCGACCGGGATCGAACCCATGTTGGCCCGGATCTTGTCGTGCACGCGCAGGACAGCGCTGTCGCCGGAGGTCCCGACGATGAAGCGTGCGGTGACGACCACCTTGTCGTCATAGGTCGTGCTATAGACGTGTTCGACGTCGTTGATGCCCTTGACGATGGTTTCCAGCGGCTCGGTGACGAGCTTGACCGCGTCTTCCGCCTTCAGTCCGTCGGCCTGCACGATGATATCGACCATCGGCACGGAGATCTGCGGCTCCTCCTCGCGCGGCAGCGTCATCAGCGCGACGATGCCCAGTGCCAGAGCGGCAAGCAGAAAAAGCGGGGTAAGCGGCGAGGTGATGAAGCTTTTCGTCGGGCCGCCGGCAATACCAAGACCGGGAATTTTCATGGCAATACGATCTCGTCGCCGGCAGCAAGGCCGGTCAGGATTTCGGTCATCGGCTGGCCGTGGATCCGGATCGGTTTCGCGGTCACGACGGCGCGCTCGGTCGTTTCCTCGCCCGCCTTGATGGTGACGTAATCGACGCCGTAGCGGTTCTTCAGGGCGGCTTGCGGCAGGAAGAGCGCATGGCGCTCGCCAACCGGCACCCGTACGAGCACGCGCTTGTTGACGAAGGAGGTCGGCAGATCGCCGACCTCGACATCGGCGATGACCCGGCCGTTGTCGATCTCCGGGTAGATTTTGGCCAGGCGCCCCCTGCTTTCATGACCGTTGCCGCTGTCGATCTCGATAGAGGCGCCTTCCTCAAGAAGGTCGGCATGACGTTCGGGGATGGCGAGGCGCAGATAAAATCCGCCGCCGCCAATGGTGGCAACGGTCTCGCCGGCCATGATGACGGCATCTCTGGTGACGGGAACGGTCAGCACCTTGCCGGAGGTCGGAGCGAGGACGTCGCCCTCCTTGCCCTGCTCTATGTAGACAGACCGCTGCGCTTCAGCGGCTGCGATCTGGTTGCGCACGACATCGACCTGCGTGCGCAGGGCATCGAGCCTCTGGGCAGTGGTCACCCCGCGCTTGATCAGTTCCTCGCCACGGCTCAGTTCCGACTGGGCGTTGTCCAGCGATGCCTTCAACCCCAGAAGTTGGGCGTCGATCGCGGCGATCTGGAAGTCGACCTTGTCGTCCTTGACCGTGGCGATCACGTCACCCGTACCGACGCTGTCGCCTTCCGTGACCTTGAGGTCGATAACGGTTCCACCGATGCGCGCGCGGGCAGGCACGCTATTGCGGGCCTCCACGCGGCCATAGACCGCCTTCCACTCCGGGACCGTCATCAGCTGGAGGTGAAGGGTTTCGGCGTGCAGCGCGCTGGTCGCCATGAGCGCAAAGGTGAACGCCGTAAGGCGGGCAAGCGGCTGGACGTTCATGATGCCGTTCCTCGTGGCAAGTGAATTCAGAATGCCGTTCCCGAGCGTACGCCGAGCTTCTTGAAGATCATCGCGGCAGGGCAGAAGCCGGTAAAAGCGGACTGCAGCAGGTTGGCGCCGACGAAGACGGTGAACCAGACGAACAGCGGATGTACGAACACCGTCAACACGACGGAAAGGAGAACCATCGCACCGGCGAAAGCCAGAACCATACGATCGAGAGACATAAAGACCTCCGGGAAAATATATACACATATTCGTATATATGATGGTTTATATGCATGCAAGCGCTATTTCATCGGAGAAAGGATAAGCGAATGAACGGCGTTCGGAAAGGGAAGGTTCAGCCTCTCGCCGTAAGGCGTTCGCTGAAGACGATGATCAGGCCGGCGCTGCAGATCAGCGCTGCGCCGATGAAGACGTTGGTGGCGGGAATGTCGCCCCAGATCGCATAGCCGAGCACAAAGGCCCAGACAAGGGAGGTATATTCGAAGGGGGCGAGAACGGAGATCGGCGCCCGGCGCATGCCCTCGAAGAAGGCGAACTGGGCGCCGCCGCCGATGATGCCGGTCGCCAGCGACAGCGCAAGCTCGACGGGTGTCGGCGTGTGCCAGACGCTGATCAGCATGGCGCCGGTCAGCAGGAGGAAGAAACTGTTCGTCACGGTCATCTGCACCAGCGAGCGAGCGCCCATGGCGGTGCGGCGCAGGAGGACGGTCGAGAAGGCCCAGAGGCAGGCGGCCTGCAGGGCGAGATAGACCGGCAGGGTGATCTTCATGCCGATGGGATTGCTGGCGATCAGCACACCGAGGAAGCCGACGATGACCGCAAGCCAACGCGGCGGGGTCACCCGTTCCTTGAGGATCGGCACGGCGAGCAGGGTCGCGACCACCGGTGCCGCGTAATACAACGTCTGCAGGGATGCGAGCTGCATCGATTTCGCGGCATTGTAATAGGAAAGCCAGGCGGTCAGCAGCAGCAGGCTGCGGATCATCATGGGCTTCACGACCGGGGAGGATGCCGTCTCACGAACGAGGGAAGGACCGCCGAACACCAGGCAGCCGACAAGGATCGTGGCGCTGCGGAAGAAAAGGATCTGCCAGACCGCCGTGGTTTCGACGAGGATCTTGATGGTGCCGTCGTGCAGTGTGAACAGAAAATAGGAAAGGCTGGTCAGCAAAATGCCGATGCCGACGGAGGTTTTCACTCTTGCACCTGTGGCGGGTCTCGATGGGGCGGTGGCGCGGGCGCGTCGACCGTGAGGAACGAGTGCGCATCTTTCCTCTTCCACATTTTCTGTCAATCGACTTGAAAACTTCGATGTCGCAAAGACGCAAATCGTGAAAAGAAGGCGTCGATTCGGGCATTGAGAATTCAATCGATTTAAATAGAGTCCCGCGATAAAGGGAGGCCGCATATGCTTGACATCGTGAAGGAGGCACCGGCAACGGGCGCTGGTGCTCGCCTGATCACCCGGCCGCGAGCCGCGGTTTCGGCGCTGTTCTTTCTCAACGGGCTGATGATGGGTTCCTGGGCGCCGAAGATCCCTCTCTTCGCGGAGGCACTGCACCTCAGTTCCGCCGATCTCGGCATCATGCTGTTTATCTTCGGCATCGGCTCGCTCATCTGCATGCCGGTGGCCGGCATGCAGATCGCCCGCTTCGGCTCAAGCCGTGTCGTGCAGGTGGCCGCGTTCTTCTATCTGCCGACCATTGTGGGCATGACACTCGTTCATTCCGTCTGGGCGGGAGCCATCGCCATTTTCCTGTTCGGCGGTATTGGCGGGGCGATGGACGTGGCGATGAATGCCAATGCGGTCGAGGTGGAGCGGTCCATGCGCCGCTCGATCATGTCGTCCTGTCACGCGTTCTGGAGCCTCGGCTGCCTCGTCGGTTCGGCCTGCGGCGGATTTCTCATCGCTTTGCTGGGCCCACTCGGTCACGCCCTCATCGTCGCCGGTGCCGGATGGGTGCTTTTCTTCATCATCCGGCCGATGATCTTCGCCGATGCACCGCATCCTTCGGAACGTCGGGAGCGTGCCAAGTTCCCCGTCTCACCGCTGCCCTGGTTGATCGGCATCATCGCGCTGTTCTCGATGATCCCCGAAGGCTCCATTCTGGACTGGGGCGCCCTCTACCTGCGCGACGAACTCAATGCGCCGACCGCCTTTTCCGGTTTTGCCTTTGCCGCCTTTTCGCTGGCCATGGCCGCGATGCGCTTCGCCGGCGATCTGGTGCGCGACCGGCTCGGCGCTGTCAGGACGCTCAGGATCTGCGCGGTCATTTCCTGTGTCGGGCTTGTCGTCGCCGGGCAAGCACCGGATGTGACCGTGGCGCTGATCGGTTTCGGGATCGCCGGCATCGGCATTTCCAACATGGTGCCGATCGCACTTTCCGCCGGCGGCAATATTCCCGGCCTCGCACCGGGCATTGCGCTCTCGATCGTCACTACGCTCGGCTATTCCGGTATCCTGTTTGCGCCGTCGGTGATCGGCTTCATTGCCGAATATACTTCGCTTGCCACAGTCTATACCGGTGTGTCGCTGCTCAGCCTCGTGGTGTTGGCCTTGTCTGGCCTTGCCCGGCATGCCGACCGGGTTGCAGGCCACTGACCGATCCCGGATCGGTCAGGCGAATTCGATCTCGTTTGCAAAAGGCAGACGGCGCAACCTCTTGCCGGTCAGCGCGAAGATGGCATTGCCGAGTGCGGGCATCGATGGCGGCGTGCCGGGCTCTCCCGCGCCGCCCATATGCGGGGCGTTTTCCAGAAGCTCGACCTCGATCCTAGGACACCTGTCGATGCGCAGTGCGTCGTGGTCGTGGAAATTGGATTGTTCGACTGCGCCGTCGACGAAGGTGATCTGCTGGCCGATGGCGGCCGACAGGCCGAAGACGATACCGGACATCATCTGGGCCTTGAAATTAAGCGGATCGAGCACGAGGCCGGGATCGGCGGCGCACCAGACGTTCTCGATGCGGATCGCGCCGTCCCGCTCGGAGACCTCCACCACTTCGGCGACCCAGCTACCGAAGGAGAGCGAGAAGGCGAGGCCGCGGGCGTGGCCGGGTTGCGCGGGCGTCGCCCAGCCGGCCATGTCAGCCACCTTTTCGACGACGGCGCGGGCGACGGGGAAGTCGGCCATCAGTTCCCGACGGAGATCGAGGGGATCGCGACCGCCGGCATGGGCGATCTCGTCGATGAAGCTTTCATGCATGAAGACGTTGTAGGAGTTTCCGACCGAGCGCCAGAAGCCGACCGGAACCGCCAGTGGCACCTTGCGGCCGTCGATCCGGTAGTTTTCGATGCCATAGGGCTGGTTGAAGGCGCCGTCGATCAGCGCATTGTCCGGGCCGCCCAGGGGGATGTCGGGATAATAGCGGCCGATGGCGCTGGTCATGACCGAAGGCGAAGCGACGGATCCCACAAGCGCCCGGGGAATGCCTTTCTCCTCGAGGGATGCCTTGTAGCGGGCCTTTGCCACCGGGCGATAAGGACCGTGGGTCATATCCTCCTCGCGGGTCCAGGTCACCTTGACCGGCCGGCCCTCTGCTTCGAGCGCCAGACGAATGGCATAGTCTGAGAAATCCGGCTCGATGCGACGTCCGAAGCCGCCGCCAAGGAAGGTGGTATGAACCCTGATCTTCTCCTTCGGCAGGCCGGTGATGCGCGAACCCACCGTGTCGATCAGCGTCGGTCCCTGGTTTGGCGCCCAGACATCGAGAAGGCCATCCTTCAGCCGTGCGGTGGCGTTCATCGGCTCCATGGCGGCATGGGAGAGGAAGGGGGCGTCGTATTCCGCCTCGACGATGCTGTCATGCGGGGCGTCGGCGAAGACGAGATCGGGATCGCCAAGCGTGCGGAGGCTGAAGGAATCCGTTCCCTTCAAGGCTTCAGTGAGCAAGGCTTCCATCTCGGCGGAGGAAGACGGGATTGGTCCCTTGTCCCATTCGATGGTGACGGCCTCCGCCGCCTTGAAGGCACGCCAAGTGTTGTCGGCGATCACGCCGATGCCATGGCCGTAAGGGCTGTCGATCGCGACGATTTTCTTCACGCCGGGCATGGCGAGTGCTGCAGTGCCGTCGAAGCTCCTCATCCGGCCGCCGGGACTGGGGTTCATCCTCACCGTGCCGTAAAGCATGTCGGGCAGATCGACATCGACGCCGTAGATCGGCGCGCCGGTGACCTTGGCCAGCATGTCCTTGCGCGGCTGCGGCTTGCCGAGGAGCTTCCAGTCCTTTCGCTCACGCAAGGTGATGTCGGACGGTGGAGCCAGTTCCGCGGCTTCCAGCGCCACGTCCCCGTAAGAGAGCGCCCTGCCGGATGCAGGATCGGTGATGATGCCGTCTTTCGTCGTAAGCGACGCGGCCTGCGCTCCGAGCCGGCGGGCGGCGGCCTGTTTCAGGGTCTCGCGCGCGGCGGCGCCTGCGTGGCGCATCCTGTCGAAGCCGTCGATCATCGAGGTCGAACCGCCGGTGAACTGCAATGCGACGAATTTCGCGACGACGCCCATGGTGCCACGCAGGCCCTCGGCCAGGAAGCTTTCATCGAAGCGCGGAAACGGTGCGCCTTCGCGCATGGCCGCCGCATTGTAATAAGCAGGCGCGGAGGGGCCGTGCTCGATGACCACCTGATCCAGCAGGACGTCGAGTTCCTCGCAGACGAGGGCGGCAAGGGTGGTGTAGCTGCCCTGTCCCATCTCGGCGCGCGGGGCGATGATGGTGATGCGGTTGTCGGAGCCGATCTTGACGTAGGGATTGAAGGTTGCCTCGCCCTCGCCGAGGTCGTCCTTCAGCGGATTGGCGAAGGGTTTCCGGTAGCTGTAGTAGCCGAAGGCGACGCCGCCCGCGACAGCGGCGGTGCCGAGGAGAAAGGTACGTCGCGCGATCTTGCCGATGCTCGCCATGGTCACGCTCCTGCCATCTGGCTGGCTGCCCTGTGTATGGCAGCGCGGATGCGCGGATAGGTGCCGCAGCGACAGAGATTGCCGGACATGGCCGTGTCGATATCCTCGTCCGTCGGGGAGGGATTGGTTTCCAGCAAGGCCACGGCGTTCATGATCTGGCCGGCCTGGCAATAGCCGCATTGCGCCACCTGTTCGTCGATCCATGCCTGCTGGACCGCGTGCAAGGCATCGCCCGAAGCTAACCCGTCGATCGTGCGGACGGGGGACGTGACGTCTGCTGCCGCGATCTGGCAGGAGCGGACGGCCTCGCCGTCGATGATGACGGTGCAGGCGCCGCATAGACCCGCGCCGCAGCCGAATTTCGGTCCCTTGATATTGAGAGTGTCGCGAAGCGCCCACAGGAGCGGCATATCGGGTTCCACCTCGATGGCATGGGTGGCGCCATTGACGATCAGGTTCACTTCGAAGCCCTCCTGGTTTAGGGTCGTCCGGGATTATCGTTGTGACAAAATAACAAAATATGTCAGAATGTCAAACATGGCTGAATTGAAAATCGATCACAGGCGGGCGATGGTGCTGACGGCGGCGCTCGCCACCTTCATGACCTATGGCTATAAGCGCACGACGATGGACGACATCGCCAAGGCCGCCGGGCTTTCCCGCCCCGCGCTCTACCTTCTCTACCGCAACAAGGCTGATGTCTTCGGCGCTTGCCTGGAAATAAAGATGGAGGAGATGCGGGAGAAGGTGGCGGGATGCTTCAATGGTCGGGGATCCGTCAGCAGAGAGGTCGAGGCGGCGCTGGTCGAGGGCATCCTGCGCCCGCATGAAGAGATTGCCGGAACGCCGCATGGTGCGGAACTTTTCGACGTGAAGCACGAATTTGCCGGCGACCTGTTCCTCGCCTGGATGTCGGCCGTCGAGGAGGAGATCGCCTCCGGCCTGCTGGCTGCCGCGAAAGCGGGCCGGATCGGTGCCGCTGCGGGCGATGTTTCCCTGCAGGAAATCGCATCAATTCTTCTTGATGCCGTGGAGGGCATGAAGATGCGAACACCCGGTATTGATGTGCTTTCCCGCAAGCTCCCGGTGCTCGTGCGCATGCTGATCGCGCCGCTCGAGACGTAGAGGTTTTTTAGCCTGTGGTTGACAAGCGATCCCGTTTGATCCACCTCAATCCAGCAGTTTTCTGCCGTTCGAGAGACTCCGATGGCTTCAGCAGACGAATTTGATCCCAAACCGCGCCGCGCAACCGTGGCCGTCGATGTCGGCGGCGTGATCGTTGGCGGCGGCGCACCCGTCGTCGTTCAGTCGATGACCAACACCGATACCGCCGATATAGATGCGACGGTCGCTCAGGTGGCGGCGCTCTTCAAGGCCGGGTCCGAGATCGTGCGCATCACGGTCGACCGTGACGAGAGTGCCGCTGCCGTGCCGAAGATCCGCGAGCGGCTGCTGCGGCTCGGCATGGATGTGCCGCTGGTCGGCGATTTCCATTATATCGGCCACAAGCTTCTGGCTGATCATCCGGCCTGTGCCGAGGCTCTGGCGAAGTATCGCATCAATCCCGGCAATGTCGGTTTCAAGGACAAGAAGGACAAGCAGTTCGCCGATATCGTCGAGATGGCGATCCGCTATGACAAGCCTGTCCGTATCGGCGTCAACTGGGGCTCGCTCGATCAGGAACTCCTGACCCGACTGATGGACAAGAACCAGGAGGAAGGCTTCCCGCTTTCCGCCCGGCAGGTGACGCGCGAGGCGATCGTGCAGTCCGCCCTTCTTTCCGCCGAACTTGCCGAAGAGATCGGCCTGCCGCGTAACCGCATCATCCTGTCGGCCAAGGTTTCCCAGGTGCAGGACCTGATCGCCTGTTATTCGATGCTGGCAGAACGTTCCAACCATGCCCTGCATCTCGGCCTGACCGAGGCCGGCATGGGGTCGAAGGGCATCGTGGCGTCCTCGGCGGCCATGGCTTACGTGCTGCAGCACGGTATCGGCGATACGATCCGCGTGTCGCTGACACCGGAGCCGAATGGAGACCGCACGAAGGAAGTGCAGGTGGCGCAGGAAATCCTGCAGGTCATGGGCTTCCGCCAGTTCATTCCGGTAGTCGCAGCCTGTCCCGGCTGCGGACGCACGACCTCGACGGTGTTTCAGGAACTCGCTCAGCGCATTCAGGACGACATCCGCAAGAACATGCCGGTGTGGCGCGAGCGCTATCCGGGTGTCGAAGGGCTCAACGTCGCGGTCATGGGCTGCATCGTCAACGGACCGGGAGAGAGCAAGCACGCCGATATCGGCATATCGCTTCCCGGTACCGGCGAAACCCCGGCTGCTCCCGTCTTCATCGACGGGCAGAAGGCGATGACGCTGCGCGGTCCCAACATCGCTTCCGATTTCGAAGCGCTGGTGAACGACTACATCGAAAAACGCTATGGCAGAAAGAGCGCCGCCGAGTAAGATCGCCGGTCTCACAACTTCATATTGCCGCAATTGGGCTGTTGAGGCCTTCCGAGTTCCACTGGGAGTGATTCCGACGATGATCAAGAAGCTTTCGATCCTCGCGCTCGCCGCGATTTTCCTTTCCTCCTGCACCACGACCGATCCCTATACCGGTCAGCAGAAGGTTTCCAATACAGCAGGCGGCGCAGTGCTCGGTGCGGCTCTCGGTGCAGTTGGCGGCGCAGTCGTTGGCGGTGGCGGACGGTCAAGCCGTAATGCGGCCCTGATCGGCGCCGGCATCGGCGCGCTGGCCGGCGGCGCGATCGGCAACTACATGGACCAGCAGGAAGCCGAACTGCGCGCCCAGTTGCAGGGAACCGGCATCTCGGTCACCCGCGCTGGTGACCGGATCATTCTCAACATGCCGTCGAACATCACCTTCGCCACCGACCAGTATGCGGTGATGCCGCAGTTCTATCCGACACTGAATTCGGTCGCGATCGTGCTCAACAAGTTTAACCGCACGCTTGTCGACATCAATGGCCATACGGACTCGACCGGCAGCCTCCAGCATAACCAGCAGCTGTCGCAGAACCGCGCCGATTCGGTCGCGAACTACCTGTTCGGCCAGGGCCTCGACCAGCGTCGCGTTTCATCTGTCGGTTTTGGTCCGAGCCAGCCGATCGCATCCAACGCGACGCCGGACGGACGCGCTCAGAACCGCCGCGTGGAGATCCAGATCGCGCCGATCACGCAGGGCTGACGGTCCGGCCAGCAGGCCGTTCCCGATGGGATCATTCAAGGCGTCGCTTCCGGGCGACGCCTTCTTCTTTGGTCAATGTCAGAGAATGTCGTCGAGGGCTTCGACAAGGCGGCGGCATTCGGCTTCGGTGCCGATGGAGATGCGCAGGAAGTCGGCAATGCGTGGCTTGCCGAAGTGGCGCACCAGAACGGCCCGCTCGCGCAGCGCGGCGGCCAGTGCCTTGCCTTCGAAACCCGGCTTGCGGGCGAAGATGAAATTCGCCTGCGACGGCAGCACCACGAAGCCGCGGTTTTCCAGTTCCACCGTCAGGCGGCGGCGATTTTCGATCAGTTCGTCCCGGCGGGCGGTGAACCAGGCGTCATCCTCGATCGAGGCGACCGCGGCAACCTGCGCGATGCGATCCAGCGGATAGGAATTGAAGCTGTCCTTCATGCGTTCCAGCGCCTCGATAAGCGGACGCTGGGCGATGGCGTAGCCGACCCTGAGACCGGCGAGCGAGCGCGATTTCGAGAAAGTGCGGATGACGATGACGTTTTCGTTTGTGGCGACCAGCGGGATCGCCGTTGCGCCGCCGAAGTCGACATAGGCCTCGTCTACCGCCACGACCTGATCGGGATGGGCGGAGGCGAGCCGTTCGATATCGCCAAGCGGCAGGCCGATGCCTGTCGGGGCATTCGGATTGGGCAGGATGATCGCGCCGCAGGGGCTGTCATAGTCTTCCGGGCGGATGCGGTAATCCGCGTCGAGCGGGATCGTACGCGTCTCGATGTCGAAAAGGCGGCTGTAGGTCGGGTAGAAGCTGTAGGTGATATCCGGATAGAGCAGCGGCGCATCGTGCTTCAGCAGGCTTGCGAAGATGAAGGCCAGAACCTCATCCGAGCCATTGCCGACAAAGACCTGTTCCGGCGTCACGTCGTGATAGCGGGCGATTGCCTCTTTCAGCGCCTTGGCCGAGGGATCGGGATAGCGGCGCAGATCGTCATTGGTCGCGGCGTGGATCGCCTCCAGCACCTGCGGTGAGGGACCCCATGGGTTCTCGTTGGTGTTCAGCTTCACGAGGTTTGCGATCGCGGGCTGTTCCCCGGCGACATAGGGCTCGAGCGAGGCGACGATCGGCGACCAGAACTTGCTCATGTCAGTGCTTTCGATTGGCGATGAAACGGGCGGCTTCGATGAGGGTTTCAGCCTTCTCGCCATAGGGGCCGATCAGGCTTTCCGCCTCCGCCACCAGCCGGTCGAGTTCGGCTTCCGCCCATTCCTGCCCCTTGAGCGCCACCAGCGTTCCCTTGCCGCGAGCGGCGTCCTTGCCAGCCGCCTTGCCGAGCGTGGCTGCGTCGGAGGTGAGGTCGAGCAGGTCGTCGGCCAGCTGGAAGGCGCGGCCGATCACCTCACCGAAACGCCTGAGGCGGTCGCGTTCTTCTGCCGGTGCCTCGGATATGATGGCGCCGGCTTCGCAGGCAAAGCGCAGGAGCGCGCCGGTTTTCATCGATTGCAGAAGCACGATGCCGGCCTCGTCCGGCGCCTGCTTCTCGGCCGCAAGGTCGAGGGCCTGACCGCCGGCCATGCCGCCGATACCAGCGGCGCGGGCAAGCGCCAGCACCAGTTCGATGCGGGCGCGGTCGGAAAGCGCCGTTTCCGGCGCCGCAATCACGTCGAAGGCGTAGGTCAGAAGACTGTCGCCGGCGAGAATGGCGGTCGCCTCGTCATAGGCGATGTGGACCGTCGGCTTGCCGCGGCGCAGGTCATCGTCATCCATCGCCGGCAGGTCGTCATGCACCAGCGAATAGCTGTGAAGACATTCGAGCGCGCAGCCGACCCGAAGCGCCGCGCCGGCATTGCCGCCGAACAGTGCGGTACTTTCGACCAGGAGGAAGGGACGGATGCGCTTTCCGCCGTTGAGCGCCCCATGTCGCATGGCGTCGAGCAGGCGCTGCGGCCGGGCAATCTCGCCGGGCAGGCAGCCGGACGACAGGAGTTCGCCCAGAAGGGCTTCCACGCTTGAAGCGGTTGTCAGCAGGCGGCTTTCGAAGGAAGGTGTCGTCGGGCTCATAAGGTGGCTATTTGGCATGCTCTTCAGGTGCAGGCAACGGGAATCTGGGGGCTTGGCGAGTCGGGGGGCAAAGCGGTCTGGCATTGGCCGCAAAGGGCAGGTAAAGCGCATGTCGCGATCTTTCAGATTGGCTCCATGCGCTTTCAGTTTTTGTTTTATGGCATGTCGCTGCCGCAAAACCGCTGCACAGTTTTGCACGACATGCTTTAAGAGAGACGGGAAGTCTAACATCGGACAGGGTTTCATTGGCTGAGGACAGCGATATCGGGTATGTGGGCCCGGAGGAGGAGCCGGTGCCGGCGCGACGGATACCGCAGATGGCAAAGCGGATGGCCGGCGTCGTGGCTGCACTTCTGTTGCTGCCCTATGCGCTGATCGTCTTCTACCGTCTCGACTTCATCCATCCCGTCTCGACCCTGATGCTCGCCGATCTCGCGACGTTCCAGGGATATGATCGCCGCTGGGTCGAATTCGAGGATATCTCTCCGAACCTGGTGCGCGCCGTGATGATGTCGGAAGACGGACAGTACTGCTCGCATCACGGCGTCGACTGGGGCGAGATGAAGGGTGTGATCGACGATGCCCTCGCCGGCGAGGCCACGCGCGGCGCAAGCACCATTCCGATGCAGACGGTGAAGAACCTCTACCTCTGGAACGGCCGCTCGATGCTGCGCAAAGCGATGGAACTGCCGCTGGCGATCGTCGCCGACGCCATCTGGTCCAAGCGGCGGACGATGGAGATCTACCTCAACATTGCGGAGTGGGGTCCGGGCATTTACGGCGTCGAGGCCGCGGCACAGCATCATTTCAAGATCCCGGCGGCGAAGCTCAATGCGCGGCAGGCGGCGTTGCTTGCCGTTTCTCTTCCCAATCCGATTACTCGCGTGGCGAGCAAGCCGGGCAGCGGTATGAAGCGTCTGGCCGGCGTGGTCGATCGCCGCGCCAAGCGTTCCGGCGATTACATCACCTGCCTTTATGAGTGACCTCCAAAAGATTTGTTGGTGCTGAACCTTTCTCGTCCTTAAGCTCTCTCGCGAATGAAACCAGCGGGGGAAGGCAATGGAAGGTCTCGTTCTCTACATCGGCAACAAGAACTATTCGTCGTGGTCACTGCGGCCGTGGATCGGACTGACGGCGGCCGGCATTCCTTTCGAGGAAAGGCTAATCCCCTTCGATTTTGCGGCCGGCAATCCGCTCTTTCGGGACATCTCGCCGACCGGGCGGGTGCCGGTGCTCCATCACGGCGCGCTAAGGGTCTGGGAGTCGCTGTCGATCATGGAATACGCAGCCGAGCTTTTCCCAGATGCGGGGCTCTGGCCGGAAGACGTCGGCGACCGGGCGATGGCGCGCTCGATTTCGATGGAAATGTTGTCCGGCTTTCGCGCATTGCGTAACGCCTGTCCGATGAACATCCGGCGTGAGAAGGGCAAGATCAAGCTGCCCCAAGGCGTGACTGACGACGTCAGGCGGATCGAGGATATCTGGCGGGATATGCGTCGGCGTTCCGGCGGGCCTTTCCTGTTTGGCCGCTTTTCCGCCGCCGACGCTATGTATGCGCCGGTAGTCAGCCGTTTCGATGTCTATGACCTCGTTTCCAGTGGGGATACGTTGGAATATATGGCGGCTGTTCAGGCCCATCCGGCGTGGATAGCGTGGCGTGAAGCGGCTAAAGTAGAAACCTGGGTCGTGCCAGAGGACGAGGTGTGATGCCGGTTTCGTAAGGCCCGCGCGAAAAAAATGCTGTGGGGACTGGTCAAAGCCCAGCGGGGCATGTATAAGCCCGCAAAATTCCGAGATCGAGACAGATGCTGTTCGGCCTCATCGGGCCGCGGAATCTGTTTTGTCCGTCATGTGGAGTAAGTGAAATGGCTGTACCGAAGAGAAAAACAAGCCCGTCCAAGCGCGGTATGCGCCGTTCTGCTGACGGTCTGAAGGCCCCGACCTATGTCGAGGACAAGAATTCCGGCGAACTGCGTCGCCCGCACCATATCGATCTGAAGACCGGTATGTATCGCGGCCGTCAGGTTCTGACGCCGAAGGAAAGCGCATAAGTTCTGCTTCGGCAGAGATGCTTTGAAAGGCCGGCCTTTGTGCCGGCCTTTACTTTTTTCGGCCGTACAGCGATTAATCGTCCCGAAATGAGACAGGGGATATTATCCCCGCCGGCTGAAGGACTTTTTCATGGTTGCCGCCATCCCGCTGATGATCGTGCCGTTCGTGCTCTACAATCTCGCCATGCTCGGAGTTTTCGGAGCCGGCGGCATCGCGGCGCTGCAGAACGAGGTGATGTCGCTGTCGATGCTATCGGGTGCGATCTGGACGCTGTCCGTCGGCGACGTGTTCATTCTGGTTGCTCTGGTGGTGCTGTTCATCGAGATCCTCAAGGCCACGCGCAACGGATCCGGCTCGCTTCTCAACCACATGCTGTCAATGCTGGTTTTCATCGCATTTCTGGTCGAATTCCTGCTGGTGCGGAATGCGGCAACGCAGAACTTCTTCATCCTCATGACGGTTGCTTTCATCGACGTCGTCGGCGGCTTTGCGGTTTCCATCCGTTCCGCCGGCCGGGACGTCTCTATCGGTCTTTGATCGCCGGCTTGTTCCCGACCAACGAAAAAAGGCGGAAGTTAACCTTCCGCCTTTCGTGTTCCTGAACGTCTTGTCCTGCCTCAGAGGCTGTCGAGCTTGCTCTGCAGCGTGCGAAGCTGTTCCTTGAGCTCGTCGATGTCCTTGGCTTCCGCCTTGCGGCTTTCCTTCGGCGCCTGGCTGCCGACGAAGGGCGAGAACATCTGCATGGCCTGATGGAACATTTCGGTGTTGCGCTTCACCTGCTCCTCCATGAGCTGGATGGGCATCTGCAGGTTCTTGGTCAGCGGCGTTTCGCCGAAAGCCCTGGTGATCTGCTCGCGCATCTGGGTCTGTTGTTCGGTGAAGGCCTTCATCGAGTGTTCGAGAAAGCTCGGCACGACCATCTGCATCTGGTCGCCGTAATAGCCGATGAGCTGTCGCAGGAAGGAAATCGGCAGAAGCGTGTTGCCGGTCTTCGATTCCTGTTCGAAAATGATCTGCGTCAGGACGGAATGGGTGATGTCCTCACCGCTCTTTGCATCCTGAACGACGAATTCCTCTCCCTTCTTCACCATCTTGGCCAGGTCTTCCAGCGTGACGTAAGTGCTGGTGCCTGTGTTGTAGAGCCGGCGGTTGGCATATTTTTTTATGACAATATCGCCCTCTGTCTTGGCCATTCGTGCCTCCTAACCCCGTCGTTATTGTGAGTTTTTGCTCTTCCCTTCACGAATGTAAACGCAAACGAAGCATGGTGACAATCTCTTTGTGCAATGCGGGACCCGCATTTGATGAAATTCAAGAGGGTACAACCAAGGAATGAAACGGGTCGGCTTTCTTCCTGTTTGACACCGGGCTAAAGCTTTGCCAGTTTCATCGTCAAAGGCTGATAAAACGCGAGGAGACGTCCATGAGCAGTGCATCCATCGTCATCGCCAGCGCGGCGCGTACGCCGGTCGGGTCGTTCAATGGCGCCTTCGCCAATGTTCCGGCTCATGATCTCGGCGCCATCGCCATCAAGGGCGTTCTGGAACGGGCCGGCGTCGACGCCAAGGAAGTCGACGAGGTCATTCTCGGTCAGATTCTCACCGCCGGACAGGGGCAGAATCCGGCTCGTCAGGCCGCAATGAAGGCTGGCATCCCGCAGGAAGCGACGGCATGGGGCATCAACCAGCTTTGCGGCTCGGGTCTGCGTGCCGTAGCACTCGGCATGCAGCAGATCGCCACCGGCGACGCCACGATCATCGTGGCAGGCGGGCAGGAATCGATGTCCATGGCGCCCCACGTCGCCCATCTTCGCGGCGGCACCAAGATGGGCGACCTGAAGATGATCGACAGCATGATCAAGGACGGGCTGACGGATGCCTTCTACGGCTACCACATGGGCATCACCGCCGAAAACGTTGCCCGTCAGTGGCAGCTTACCCGCGAAGAGCAGGACGCCTTCGCCGTTTCCTCGCAGAACAAGGCGGAGGCAGCGCAGGTTGCCGGTCGTTTCAAGGACGAGATCGTTCCGGTCGTGGTGCCGAGCCGCAAGGGCGACATCACGGTCGATGCCGACGAATATATCCGCTTCGGCGCGACGCTTGACGGCATGACCAAGCTCAAGCCCGCCTTCGACAAGGAAGGCACCGTGACCGCCGCAAACGCATCCGGCATCAATGACGGCGCGGCTGCGGCCCTCCTGACGACGGAGGAAGAGGCTGGCCGCCGTGGCATCGCTCCGCTTGCCCGTATCGTTTCCTGGGCAACCGCCGGCGTCGATCCGCAGATCATGGGAACCGGGCCGATCCCGGCCTCGCGCAAGGCCCTGAAAAAGGCGGGCTGGAATGTTGCCGATCTCGATCTGGTGGAGGCCAATGAAGCCTTTGCGGCACAGGCCTGCGCGGTCAATAAGGATCTTGGCTGGGACACTTCCATCGTCAACGTCAATGGCGGCGCCATCGCGATCGGTCATCCGGTTGGTGCGTCCGGTGCGCGCATTCTCAACACGCTGCTGTTCGAGATGAAGCGCCGTGGCGCGAAGAAGGGGCTTGCCACGCTTTGCATCGGCGGCGGTATGGGCGTCGCCATGTGCCTGGAGGCTCTCTAGGAGAAGAACAGACGACCTGCACGGGAGCCGGCGGCTGCCGGGAGGCGCGGGTTGCTGCGATCAAGTGTCATGAAACTATCCTAACAACGGCTTCGAAAGAAGAGCCGGTGGCCGGCGAAGCTTTACACTGAGGGAGTGACAGCGCATGAGCAGAGTTGCATTGGTGACGGGTGGAACACGGGGCATCGGAGCGGCGATCTCGGTCGCTCTCAAGGACGTGGGCTATTCGGTGGCGGCAAACTATGCCGGCAACGACGAGAAGGCGCAGGCCTTCAGGGAGGAGACCGGCATTCCGGTCTTCAAATGGGATGTATCGAGCTATGGCGCCTGCGTGGAGGGGATCGCCAAGGTGGAGGCGGAGCTCGGGCCGGTCGAGGTGCTGGTCAATAATGCCGGCATTACCCGCGACGCGATGTTCCACAAGATCACCCCTGAGCAGTGGAACGAGGTGATCAATACCAATCTCAACGGCGTCTTCAACATGACGCACCCGATCTGGTCGGGAATGCGCGACCGCAATTTCGGGCGTGTCATCACCATCTCCTCGATCAACGGCCAGAAGGGTCAGATGGGGCAGGCCAACTATTCCGCGGCCAAGGCCGGCGATCTCGGCTTCACCAAGGCGCTCGCCCAGGAGGGGGCTGCCAAGGGCATCACGGTTAACGCTGTCTGCCCCGGCTATATCGGCACGGAAATGGTGCGGGCCATTCCGGAAAAGGTGCTGAACGAGCGGATCATTCCGCAAATTCCGGTCGGCCGTCTCGGCGAACCGGAGGAGGTTGCGCGCATCGTGGTGTTTCTGGCTTCCGATGATGCCGGTTTCATCACCGGTTCGACGATTTCCGCCAATGGTGGCCAGTTCTTCGTTTGATAAAACTCCATTCGAGTGCTCCGGGGCCGGCCTTCGTGCCGGCCCTGTTCGTTCCGGCACAAGCGTTAATGAGGAAAGTCCGATAGGGCGTCCCAATCCTTAATATCCATCGTCTCCTATGGTTAACTATCTGTAATTTCACAATATATAGCAGTGAACAAAGCGGGAAAACCGGTGTGTCTGTGATTCGTAGCCGATTCGTTCCGGCTTTGATCGGAGTGTTAACGAGGCTCCCGAAGCGGACGTCAAAAAGCCACCGGCGGCGGGCCGGTGGCTTTCTGGAAGCACCTGCTGCATGTCGATAAGGCGATCGCGAGCCGATGGCCGGCCCGCAACCTTCCTCGTATGCCTTACCGGCAACGTGCTTCGTAGTGGCGACCGTAGCGGTCGCGATAGACGCAGTAACCCGGCCGTTCCTGAGACTGGCCAATCAGTGCGCCGGCTACGCCGCCGACTGCAGCACCGACTGCTGCGCCGCCCCAGGAATTGGTGGCGACACCGCCGATGACCGCGCCGGTTGCAGCGCCGATGCCGGCGCCTTTCTCCGTCTGCGTGCAGGCGGCAAGGGGGGCAATCAGTGCAAGAACGAGAAGAACCTTTTTCATTGTCTTTCCTTTCAGGTTGATGGCGCTCAGATACGGCCCATGAGCAAGAGAATAATCAGTATCAGGACTACGAGGCCCAATCCACCGGAAGGTCCATAGCCCCAGCTTCGGCTATATCCCCAGTTCGGCAGCGCGCCAACCAGAAGCAGAATGACGATGATGATGAGAATTGTACTCAGCATAGCGGCCCTCCCTATTTCGATGCAAAGCCTGAATTTCGCTTTGCATCAACGTAGTCGTCCCGATTTTGTTCCGCGCGAGTTTTATGTCGCGGGAAACATGAAACGGAGATGAACAGGATTGTGGCTTGTCACTTTGCGTACGACCTTTCGGACGATGATCTGCGTGGTGCTGAAAGAGTGCCGTTCGGGCTTGCGAGAAAAATGCAAAGACACGGTTGACAGTGCTGGATTTCGCGAATCGGTACTTGCCCAACGAAATTGCGATGTTGCGACACGAACTTCATGATTTGATTCAGCATTTTGTGGGCTCTATGACTGACTCAGACGATATCTAGCCGTGAACAAATCCTGAATCAGCCGGAGTCAACGATTCGTCGCCGATTCGTTCGCAACCTGTTCCGAATCTCGAAAAACCGTGGTTTCTTGCGTCGGTTTCATGACTGTTCCAGCTCAAAAACGATGCTTTTGACCCTTTGCGGATGATCGGTCTTGCCTTTGGCGGTGATCGTCGCCATGTGTGGGCGACGTTGCCGGCCGGGCTTGTAAGTTCGGCTGGCGACCGTTTGCAGCGCGGAGCGGTAATTGAATTCGCAACCCATGATCCTGAGCGGCCGCGGCGTCACTGCTGTGCTGGGGCCGACCAATACCGGCAAGACCCATTTCGCCATCGACCGCATGGTCGCACATGGTTCCGGGATCATCGGCCTGCCGTTGCGACTGCTCGCCCGCGAGGTCTATACGCGACTGGTGGAGCGGGTTGGTCCGCAACATGTGGCGCTTGTAACGGGCGAGGAAAAGATCGCGCCGCCGAATGCGCGCTATTCCGTCTGTACCGTCGAGGCGATGCCGCGGGAAACCAAGGCTTCCTTCGTGGCGATCGACGAGATCCAGCTTGCGGGCGATCTCGAGCGCGGACACATCTTCACAGACCGGCTGCTGCACCTTCGCGGACGCGACGAGACCCTGTTGCTTGGCTCGGGCACCATGAAACCGATCCTGCAGCAGATGCTGCCGGGCATCACCGTTGTCGAAAGGCCGCGTCTATCGCAGCTTTTCTATGCCGGGCAGAAAAAGATCACCCGCCTGCCGCAGCGAACCGCAATCGTCGCCTTTTCGGCGGACGAGGTCTATGCGATCGCTGAACTTATTCGCCGCCAGCGCGGCGGTGCCGCAGTCGTGCTCGGCGCTCTCAGCCCGAGAACCCGCAACGCGCAGGTCGGACTCTACCAGGAAGGTGACGTCGAGTATCTCGTTGCCACCGATGCGATCGGCATGGGGTTGAACCTCGATGTCGACCATGTGGCCTTCGCGCAGGACCGCAAGTTCGACGGATACCAGTTCCGCAATCTCAATCCGTCGGAACTCGGCCAGATTGCCGGTCGCGCCGGCCGCCATCTGAAAGACGGCACCTTTGGGGTGACGGGCCGCGTGGATCCCTTCGACGAAGAACTCGTGGAGCGCCTCGAGAGCCATCAGTTCGACACCGTGAAGGTGCTGCAGTGGCGTACCGCCGCCTTCGACTTTTCCTCCATCACGGCCCTGCAGCGCAGCCTTGAAGCCGCGCCGCGGGTCGAGGGGCTGACCCGCGCGCTTCCGGCCATCGACCAGCAGGCGCTCGATTTCCTGGCGCGCTATCCCGAGATCGTCGATCTTGCCAACACGCCGGTGCGTGTCGAGAAGCTTTGGGAAGCCTGCGCGCTTCCCGATTATCGCAGAATTACACCGGCGCAACATGCCGATCTGATCCAGAGCCTCTTTTCGGATCTTGTCAGGCATGGCACGGTGAACGAGGATTTCCTGGCTGAGCAGGTGAAACGTGCCGATCGCACCGATGGTGAAATCGATACGCTTTCGGCGCGAATCGCCCAGATCAGGACATGGACTTATGTGTCGAACCGGCCGGGCTGGCTTGCCGATCCGACACACTGGCAAGAAAAGACGCGGGAAATCGAAGACCGATTGTCCGATGCGCTACATGAACGGTTGACGAAACGCTTTGTTGATCGCAGGACATCTGTGCTCATGAAGCGCTTGAGAGAGAATGCGATGTTGGAAGCTGAAATCAGTGTGAACGGCGATGTCTTCGTAGAGGGACATCACATGGGGCAGCTCGCCGGTTTCCGGTTCACGCCCATTTCGGGAACCGAGGGGCCGGATGCCAAGGCTGTACAGTCTGCGGCCCATAAGGCTCTCGGTCTGGAATTCGAGGCAAGGGCAGCAAGACTGCATGCTTCCGGCAATAATGATCTTGCGATCAGCTCGGACGGTCTGGTCCGCTGGCTCGGCGATCCCGTGGCGCGACTGACGGGCAGCGATCACATGCTGCATCCGCGCGTCATTCTGCTTGCCGACGAGCAGCTGACCGGCAATGCCCGCGATCACGTGGTCGCCCGCATCGAGCGCTTCGTCAATCATCACATCTCGACGGTGCTGAAGCCGCTCGACGATCTTTCTCGCGCCGAAGACCTGCAGGGTCTCGCCAAGGGGCTGGCCTTCCAGCTCGTGGAAAACCTCGGCGTGCTGTTCCGTCGGGACGTTTCCGACGACGTGAAGTCGCTCGATCAGGATGCGCGCGCATCGATGCGCCGCTACGGCGTGCGTTTCGGCGCCTATCACATCTTCATGCCGGCTCTCCTGAAGCCTGCCCCCGCCGAACTCATCACGCTTCTCTGGGCGCTGAAAAATGACGGTCTCGACAAGCCGGGTTATGGCGATCTCATTCCGGTTCTGGCTGCCGGCCGTACCTCGGTGGTCACCGATGCCAGTTATGAGCGCATGTTCTACAAGCTCGCCGGCTTCCGGTTCCTCGGCAAGCGCGCGGTGCGCATCGACATCCTCGAGCGTCTGGCGGATCTCATTCGTCCGTTGCTGCAGTGGAGGCCTGGTGCCACGACGCGCCCGGACGGGGCCTATGACGGCCGCCGGTTCACGACCACGACCGCGATGCTGTCGATCCTCGGCGCCACGCCGGATGACATGGAAGAAATCCTGAAGGGTCTCGGCTACCGCGCCGACAGCGTCACCGCGGAAGAAGCTGCAGCCTTCCTCGCTGGGCAGTCACCGGTCGATGCTGCCCCGGCAGTTGAAGTTTCCGCGGGCTCCGAGGCAGTTTTGGAAGAAGCTTCCTCTGACGAAGAGCAGGGTGGCGACACCGCGCAGGGCGAAGCTGCAAGCGAAGCCGAGGCGAGCGCCGAAGCCTCGGCAACGGGTGCAGAAACGGCCGCTGCAGCGGACGCGGCGGTTTCTACCGAGGAAGCCGTTTCCGCTGAAGATGCCGCACCCGCCGAGCCGAAGCCGGTTCTGCTGTGGCGTCCGGGTGGCCGCAACGACAACCAGCGTGGCGCGCGCCCCGGTGGTGACCGTCGCGGACATGGTGGCGGCGGCAACCGTGCCCCGGCCGAAGGTCGCGGCGAAGCCCGGCGTGATGATCGTCGTCGTGACGACGAGCGCCAGGGCGGCAAGCCGAAGGGCAAGGAAGGCGGACGTGGCGGTTTCGGCCAGAAGGCCGATGGCGGCGGGCGTCCGGATCGTGGAGATCGCAAGGATCGTCCCAATCGGCCGGAGCGTGACAACAAGTCGCAGCCCGCCCGCTTCGAGGCGAAGCCGCCTCGCAAGGAGAAGCCAATCGATCCGGATTCGCCCTTTGCAAAGCTCGCTGCTCTCAAGGAGCAGATGAAGAAGTGACAACGGCCGATCAACAGCCACCTTCCGGTTCGCGTCAGCGCATCGACAAGTGGCTGTTTTTCGCCCGGGTTCTCAAGTCCCGGACGCTTGCACAGGAGCGGGTGTCCGCCGGCCATGTCAAGGTCAATGGCGCCAGCGTGCGCCAGCCCAGCCATCTCGTGAAAGTCGGCGATCGCCTGGAGATCGCGCTGGAAAGGCGCAATCTCGTACTTGTCGTGCTGAAATCCGGCGAGCGGCGTGGACCTTACGAAGAAGCCCGACAGCTCTACGACGACCTGACGCCACCTGAACCCGAACGGATCACTCCGCTGGAGCAGGCGATGCGCCATGCCGGCAGCGGCCGGCCCACCAAGAAAGAACGGCGTGCAATCGACCGATTGCGACCGGACGAACCCTGATGCTCCGATTGAAGCGCGTCGCGCGAAAGCGTGCGGGAATTTCGCGGCGGCGACATGCAGCAAAACAGTGAGATAAAGCGCAGCGCGCGAATCTGAAGGATCACGATGCGCTTTAGAAAACTGTATGTGTTCTGGGCTATTTCCAGGATTGTTTATCCTTGCTATAGCGCCAAGAACGCAGTAGCTGACGAGCCGTCCGACCGATCCTCCCAACCGGTTAACCGAGCGCGTTCGGCCTTGGTCTGAACCCAAATTTGCGCGGGACTAGGGTTCCACCGAACCTCGCGCGGAAAACGAGCTTCTGGAGTGCCGCAATGACCTATATTGTCACCGACAATTGCATCCGCTGCAAATACACCGATTGCGTGGAGGTCTGCCCGGTCGATTGTTTCTATGAAGGCGAGAACTTCCTCGTCATCCATCCGGACGAATGCATCGACTGCGGCGTGTGCGAACCGGAATGTCCCGCCGAGGCGATCAAGCCGGATACCGAACCGGGTCTCGATAAGTGGCTGCAGATCAATACCGAGTATGCCAAGATCTGGCCGAACATCACGGTCAAGCGCGATCCGATGGAAGAAGCCCGGGAGATGGACGGTGTCGAGGGCAAGTATGAATTGTACTTCTCTCCCAACCCCGGCAAAGGCGACTGATAGCCCTTTCAGGGGAGTATAAGGCTCATGCTTTCCTCTTTTCGGTGATTCGCCCTATTTGAGGCCTGGTCAAGTCTGCGTTGCGCCATTTGTGGCGAAGCGGCAGTAAAATATTGATTTCCTCAGATTTTTATGATAGGGTCCAAAAACTGTTCCACCTTACGGCATTTGCTTGCCCTGAACCATCACGAAAGCAAACTCATCATCCTCCGCGATTTCCGTGACATCAACGACACCTGTCTGTCGGGTCGCTGTCGCGAAGAGGGTTGTTTTTGCGCGTAATGGACTGGACCAGGATGGAGTGACCCGACGGTTTCCCCCGTCTCATCCGGGCCTGACCGACCCGGCGCCGGTATCATACCGGGAGCATAACAGGGAGTTTTTGAAACGAATGACGACCCAGCAGAAGAAATCCCCGACACGCCACGGCTTCAAGACCGGTGAGTCGATCGTCTACCCGGCACATGGTGTCGGTACCATCAGCGCCATCGAAGAGCAAGAAGTAGCAGGCATGAAGCTTGAGCTTTTCGTGATCGACTTTGAAAAGGACAAGATGCGCCTCAAGGTTCCGGTCGCGAAAGCCGTCAGCATCGGCATGCGCAAGCTGTCCGAAACCGATTTCGTCGATCGCGCCCTGAAGGTCGTTCAGGGCAAGGCGCGCGTCAAGCGTACCATGTGGTCGCGTCGTGCGCAGGAATATGATGCCAAGATCAATTCTGGCGACCTGATTTCCATCGCTGAGGTGGTTCGCGATCTCTATCGTGCTGAGAACCAGCCGGAGCAGTCCTACTCCGAGCGTCAGCTCTATGAAGCTGCTCTCGACCGTATGGCTCGCGAAATTGCTGCCGTGAACAAGATGTCGGAAACGGAAGCCGTACGCCTCGTCGAAGTGAACCTTGCCAAGGGTCCGAAGCGCGGCAAGACGATCGAAGAAGACGACGCGCCGGAAGAAGAGGCCGCGTAAAGTCTACCGGTGCCGGGCGATCCGTTCGCCGAGTCGCATCCTTTGAAAAAGCCTCCGGTTCGCGCCGGAGGCTTTTTTCTTGGGCGCTTTTCGGGGCCTGAGAAGCCCGTGAGCGCGGATGGCTGCTGGTCACGGGGCTTCGCCCCTCAAGAGAGGAAAAGGCGAGCAGGGCGCAAAAAAAGCCCCGCCGGTTGGCGGGGCTTTTTCAAACCGTCCGGGGTGAACCTGATGGGCTCTATCCGGTCCAGTTCCTTCCGTTAGTCGCGGTTGCCCATGAAACGGAGGAGGAAGAGGAAGAGGTTGATGAAGTCGAGGTAGAGCTGCAGGGCGCCCATGATGGCCTTGCGGCTGGCCACGTCTGCGCCGTCTGCTTCGTAGTAGGATTCCTTGATGTTCTGGGTGTCGTAGGCGGTAAGGCCTGCGAAGATCAGAACGCCGATCGCGGAGATGGCAAAATCCAGGGCCGAGGAGGCCAGGAAGATGTTTACCAGCGAAGCGATGATCAGGCCGAACAGGCCCATGACCAGAAACGAGCCCATGGCGGACAGGTCACGCTTGGTGGTGTAACCGAAGAGCGACAGGGCGCCGAAGGACGCGGCCGTTACGAAGAAGGTCTGGACGATGCTGGCGCCGGTGTAGATCAGGAAGATCGACGAAAGCGACAGGCCCATAAGTGCGGCGTAAACCCAGAAGGTTGTCTGCGCGGCGGAAACGCTCATCGACTGGATCTTGAAGCTCATGAAGAACACGAGAGCGACCGGAGCGAAGATAACAACCCACTGCAGCGGGCTCTGGTACAGGGCAGCGCCGAGGCTGGTCAGCATCGTGCCGTTGCCGAGCTGTACGGCGGCGGCCGACGGATCGGTGGTCGTTGCCATCATGAAGGTGACGTATGCAGCAATACCGGTGATCGCGAGGCCGAGGGCCATCAGGTTGTAGACCTTCAGCATATAACTGCGAAGACCTTCATCGATCATCGTGGCCGACTGGGCGCCACTCTGGCCCATACGGCTTTGGTAGTTGCGGAGTTCAGACATTGTTTCCTCTTTTCAAGCTCCGAAAGAAGTTACGGTGTCGGGCCAAACGCCCAGGCGCCGCTGCGGAGCTCCAGCATGCCTTTCGACAATATGAGGTTTATCGCGCCCAGCGACAAGACCTGAGCGTTTCAAAAAGCCGTTATCGCTGCGCCCTTTGGTAAACGAAACCGGATTCAGAGCTCGCGCAGCACGGGTGCAGCTTTCTGCCCGAGGATGCGCCAGGTACCGGCCAGACCTATCCCGATCGTCGTCACCAGTGCAATCACCAGCGTCATGAGGGCGACGTCGGGGAGGAAATTGGAGGGCAGTTTCATGATCCGGCTCAGCACATACCAGGCGACCCCGCCACCCGCCACGAGGGCGAAAACGGCGGTTGCCGCACCGAGCAGGAGGTATTCGTAGGTGAAGGCCCGGATCAGCATTGCCCGCGTCGCGCCAAGCGTCTTCAGCACCACCGCGTCGTGTGTGCGGGCGCGGTTGCCGGCCGCAAGCGCGCCGGAAAGCACCAGTACCGAGGCGATGAGCGCGATTGCTGCTGCTGCGCGGATTGCGGTCGCAAGCTGCCCGACCAGCCGGTCGACGACATCGAGCGCATCCTTGACACGAACGCTGGTGATGGTCGGATAGGCCTGGGTGACGGCTTTCAGGATCGCCGCTTCGTCCGCCGTCGTTGCCGCGGGATCAGAAAGCGTCGCCAGCCAAGCATGGGGGGCGCCGGCGAAGGCGTTGGGCGAGAAGACCATCACGAAATTGATCGAGAGTGATTCCCACTCCACCTTGCGGAAGTTGGCGATCCTGGCGGTGATATTGCGTCCCAGCACATTGACCGTGATGGTATCGCCGATCTTCAGGCCAAGTTCTCCGGCCTCCTGGGCAGAGAAGGATACGAGTGGTTCGCCGGTATAATCGGCTGGCCACCAGCTTCCTTCCGTGATGGAGGCATTTTCCGGCAGGTCGACGGAATAGGTGATCCCGCGATCGCCGCGCAGCACCCAGCGCCCTTCCGGGGGCACCTGCATCTTGGTGACATCGGTGCCGTTGAAGGCGAGGATGCGGCCGCGCAGCATCGGCACCTCGACGATATCGCCCTTGGGTGCCTTCTGTTGCAGGATCGAGCGGAAGCCGTCGAGGTCGGCCTTCTGAATATCGACGAAGAAGAAGTTGGGTGCTCTCTCCGGCAGGTTGCCGGTCAGTTCCTTGCGCAGGTTGCCGTCGATCAGGGCAAGCGCCACAAGCAGGCTGAGGCCGAGCCCGAGCGAAAGCGTCACGGCCGGTGTCAAGGCGCCGGGCCGGTGAATGTTTCCGATGGCAAGTCGAAGTGCGGGAGACGGCATGTGCGGGCTGCGCCGGGCGAGGAAGGCGATCAGCATGGCCACCAGCCTCAAGAGCAGGAAGCCTGCCGCCATGGCGACCAGAAAGATCGTGGCGATGCGCCGGTCGTCGGAGGAGAAGATGGCAAGTGCTGCAAGGGCGGCAAGCGCAAGCGTCGTTGCCGTGACATAGGGCCATGCCGGCAGACCTCTCGCCTCAAAGCCCTGCTCGCGGAATAGCGCGGTTGCCGGCACCTTGCGGGCGTGGCCGAGCGGCAGGATTGCGAAGGCGAGCGTCACCAGCATGCCGAACACGGCGGCGAGCAGCAGCGCTGCCGGATAAAGCCGGGGTTCGGGTGAGATCGGCAGGACGCCGGCCAGATAGCTTGCCGCGATGATCGGGGCGATGGCGCCGAGCAGCAACCCGATGCCGATGCCGATCGATGCAACGATGACGATCTGGAACAGATAGACCATCACCACCACGGAGGCCGGTGCGCCGAGGCATTTCAGCGTGGCGATCACGGTGCGCTTGGAATCGAGGAAGGCGCGCACGGCATTGGCGACGCCGACACCGCCAACCACCAGCGCCGTCAGGCCGACCAAGGTCAGAAACTGGGAGAATCGCTCGATGTTCTCCGTAAGCGACGGCGCGGCACGGTCGCTGGTGCGGATCGACCAGCCGGCATTCGGCAATTCCTTCTGGGCCCTGTCGCGGATTTCCGTCGGGCCGGGCGCCGGATCGTTATAGCGGACCTTGTAGGCGTGTTCGACGAGGCTGCCGGTCTCTATGAGGCCGGTTGCCTTCAGCGCATCACGGCTGGTCAGAAGGCGTGGCGCGAAGCCGAAACCGTCGGAAATTGCATCCGGTTCGTTGACGATGGCGCCGGTGATCTTCAAGCGGGCCTTGCCTACGAGGATCTCCTGCCCGACCGAAACGCCGAGCCTTTCCAGAAGCAGAGGAGCGGCAACCGCGCCATAGACCCCGTCGCTCAAGGCAAGGAGATCCGACGCCGGAAGGTCGAGGTCCGAAACGAGCTTGCCATAGAGCGGATAGGCATCGTCCACGGCCTTGACCTCGACCAGCGACTGGTCCGATCCATCCGGCAGGCGAGCCATCGAGCGCAGCACTGTCGTGACGGACACTGTTCCGAGCCCTTTGAGGAAACGCATCTCCTCGCCGCTTGCTTCGCGATTGTTCAGTTCGAAGCGGATGTCGCCGGCAAGCAGGGTGCGGCCTTCCGAAGAGATGGAATCGGTGATCGCGGTGGAGACGGAATTGACCGCAGCAATGGCGCCGGTGCCGAGGGCGATGCATGCGAGGAAGATGTAGAAGCCTTTCAGGCCACCCCGAAGCTCCCGGAGCGCGATGCGGAAGGCGATACCGAGCCTTGTGGAAAAATCCTTCATGCGGGTTGCCGTTCCGGCTGTTTCTCGTCGTTTGCGACGTCGGCGGCAATGCGCCCTGAGGCGACACGCACCTGCCGGGAGCAGCGGGCGGCAAGGACCGGATCGTGGGTGACGAGCACCAGCGTCATGCCACGTTCGGCCTGCTTCGCAAACAGCAGATCGGCGATCTGGCGACCGGTCTCGACATCTAGATTGCCGGTGGGTTCATCGGCAATCAGCACGGCGGGCGAGGGGGCAAGCGCGCGCGCTATGGCAACGCGCTGCTGCTCGCCGCCGGAGAGCTGGCCGGGATAGTGGTCGAGACGCTCGCCAAGGCCGACGGCTTGAAGTTCCTTCCGCGCGATATCGAAGGGATTGCGGACGTTTGCGAGTTCCAACGGAACCGCGACGTTTTCCAGCGCGGTCATGTTTGCGATCAGGTGGAAGGACTGAAAGACGATGCCGATATTCTTGCCGCGGAAATCGGCGAGCGCATCTTCGCCAAGGCGATGCAGCGGCGCGCCGTTGACGTTGATTTCACCGCTGTCGAGCCGTTCCAGCCCGGCCAGCACCATCAACAGGGTGGACTTTCCCGAACCGGACGGACCGACGATGCCGACCGATTCACTCTGGGAGATCGTGAGATCGATATTCTTCAGCACATGGACCGAGGCTGCGGCGTTTCCGAGCGTCAGATCGGCCTTCTTGAGTTCGATGATGGTTTTTCCCACGCTTTCCCGCCTTATATAGAATGGCGCGAAGAGGTCGTCGCGCACCGTCATCGGCTTCGCCAATTTAGGAAAGGCACAATGATATTTAAAGCCGTTCTTCTTCATTTCGCCGTGATCCTCGGCGCAGCTTTCCCGCTTGCCGCCTCCGCATCCGCCGAGCCGTTGCAGCTTGTCGGCTTCGGCGACAGCCTGATGGCGGGCTATCAGTTGCCGCCTGACGATGCATTGCCGACCCGTCTGCAGGCGGCGCTAGTCGCCAAGGGGTATGACGTGTCCATCTCCAATGCGGGAGTATCGGGGGATACGACATCGGCCGGTCTTGCCCGTATCGACTGGTCCGTACCGGACGGCACTGACGGTGTACTTCTCGAGCTCGGCGCAAATGACGCCTTGCGCGGCATCGCGCCGGAAGAGACCGAGCGCAATCTCGAATCGATCGTTAGCCGGCTTAAAGAGCGGGGTATTCCGGTTCTGCTGGTCGGGATGCTGTCGCCGCCCAACATGGGCGAGGACTATGCCAAGCGCTTCAACGGCATTTATCCACGGCTTGCCGAAAAATACGATCTCGCCTTCTATCCCTTTGTTCTGGATGGTGTTGCGGCCCAGGCTGAACTGCAGCTGGAAGACGGCATGCATCCCAATGCCAAGGGTGTGGGGGTCATGGTCGAGCGTATGCTGCCGGTTACGGAGAGCTTCATTGCAACGATCGGTGGCAAGCCGAAATAATAGCTTGCGCGTATGCGCATTGCGTGATTCGCTATGTGCATCTGCAAAAGATTCGGGGAGCTCGCGATGCCGAGATTATTCACTGCCCTCGAAATTCCGCGCAATGCGGCATTAAGCCTCTCCCTGCTGCGCGGTGGTCTTCCCGGTGCCCGATGGATCGATGTGGAGAATTACCACATCACCCTTCGCTTCATCGGGGACGTGGATGGTCGCACCGCCGACGAGATCGTCGACCGGCTCGACCGCATCGACAGGCCGGAATTCCAGCTCAGTCTCAACGGTATCGGGTCCTTCGGCTCGAAGAAACCACACTCGGTCTGGGCCGGTGTTACGCAAGCGCCCGAAATGTACGCCCTTCAGGCGGAAATTGAACGGATCTGCCAGAGGATCGGTCTCCCGCCGGATCCGCGGAAGTTCACGCCGCATGTGACGCTGGCGCGCCTCAAGTCATCGCGTGTCGATGACGTGGTTCACTATCTTGCCGGTCGCGGCGATTTCCATACGGCTCCCTTCACCGTCACGCGCTTCGTGCTGCTGTCGTCGAAGGAATCGGTCGGTGGTGGCCCCTACCTTACGGAAGAGGTGTTCCCGCTTCACGAAGCGCGGGCAGTCTCGAGCTTCGCGAGTATGGAACTACAGCCCGCCAAGAGCATGCTGTAGACCTGTTCGAAATCCGAGGTGCCGCCATAGTAAGGGTCCGGGATCTCGGTTTCGTCCCCGAAGGCATAATTGCCGAAGAGCGCTATCTTGCTCCGGCTTGTCGGCGGGGCCATCTTGCGAAGGTGGGCGAGATTGTTCTTGTCCATCGCCAGGATCAGGCTGAAGCGTTCGAAATCCGCTGATACGATTTGTCTTGCCCGAAGGCCGGAAATATCGATACCGTGTCCACGCGCCACCTTGACAGAGCGATGATCCGGCGGATTGCCGATATGCCAGCCGCCGGTGCCGGCGGAATCGGTGGGATAGGAGGAGGCGAGGTCGCCCTGCTCGGTCAGATGGCGAAAGACGCCTTCGGCCAAGGGCGAGCGGCAGATATTGCCGAGACAGACGAAAAGGATTGGCAACGCAGTCATCCGGGTCCTGTTCGAAGGCGTGTCGCGATCTTTCAGCTTCGCTGCGTACGCTTTCGGTCCTTGTTTTATCGCATGTCGTTGCCGCAAAACCGCTTCGCACTTTGCGCGACATGCCTGAGGAGGTTTCGTTGCGATGAAATACGAGAAACTCGATGCAGCCGCAATCGACACGATGCTGGCGGAGCGGCGGCTGTGGGATCTTGCCCGCGACGGGGCCGCGATCAGCCGCAGTTTCAAGTTCCGGGATTTCGGTGAAGCCTTTGCCTTCATGACCCGTTGTGCGCTCATCGCCGAGAAGCTCGATCACCACCCCGAATGGTTCAACGTCTACAATCGCGTCGACATCGTGTTGTCCACCCACGCCGTTTCAGGCCTGAGTGCGCTGGATTTCAAAATGGCGGAGGCAATAGACCATCTGGTGCCCTCAGATTGAATTTGCCCCGTCATTCACCATATTTTGATCATGTCCAAACACGAGGAACTTGAAGGCATGGACGATATCAAGATCGGCGAGATCCTTCTGCCGGGCGACGAGGAAACGCAGGAGAGACAGGAGGAGAACGTCCGCGCGAAATTCTGGCCGACGCTCAAGAAGGCGATCCGGCAGATCCCGTTTTCGCGTGACCTGGTTGCTTCCTTCTATTGTGCGACAGACCGCGAAACGCCGTTGCGTGTCCGCGGTATCCTGCTTGCCGCACTTGGTTACTTCGTGCTGCCTCTCGATGCGATCCCCGACATGTTCGCCATCATCGGCTTCACCGACGATATCGCCGTGCTGACGACGGCGATTGCGCTGATCAGCGGGCATATCAAGGAACGGCATTATCTGGCGGCAGACCGGATGTTGGCCGATGCTTCGCCGGCGCAGAATGCCGCTTAAGGTGTGGCGCGATCTTTCAGATTCGCTGCGTTCGCTTTAAATCCTTATTTCATCACATGTCGTTGCCGCAAAGCCGCTTCACACTTTTGCGCGACTTGTTTCAAGCGGCTGAAACGGGCTGCAAAAACCGCTTTGGGCAAATCGTTAGCAAACAAAGACGTATGCAGCCCAACTCTTGCCCGATTTCTTGAATCTAGATCAAATCATCGGGAGGGATGGTGCGGTAAACATCTCCCCAGGGCCCGGTCACAAGAGGAAGCCAAGGTTGTGATGCGACCTGCGACAAGAAACATCGCGGCGTTGACGGTTTGGTAACCTAAATTAAGTCAAACTGAATCATGTTTTGACGACAAATGTCCCGATCTCCCCGATCGGGCGATGGATGGAAACACAACCGGCAGGAAGACATGTTCGCAAGAAGTACCGTAACCGCAGTGGCAATCCTTCTGGCAAGCGGCAGCATTGCTGCGGCCCAGTCGCCCACTCGCATCGAGCAGTTCAAGGCCTGGGGTGCCTATTCCTACAAGACGAACAGCGGAACGGTCTGCTACGTGTTGTCGGTACCGACCGACAAGCAGCCGCCTGCCGTTAATCACGGGGATATCTTCTTTGTCATATCCCAGCGTCCCGGCCAGAACATCTCCTACGAACCGCAGGCGATGATGGGCTATGCGCTCAAGGAAAGCTCCAAGGTCAATGTCACGATCGACAACAAGAATTTCGTGATGTTCGTAAAGGATACGTCCGCATGGGTGGAAAACGCCGCTGAAGAGCCAGCGTTGGTCGCAGCCATGAAGACCGGTCATTCGATGACCGTCAAGGCGACCTCGGCCCGCGGAACGGGAACCTCCTACACTTATTCGCTTTCGGGCATTTCGGCTGCGCTGAAGAAGATCGAAGGTTGCAAGTAAGTCCGGCCCTATGAGGGCTGCGCACGAAGGGCCGGCGCAAGCCGGCTTTTCGCGTTTCGGGGAACCCTCACATTCGGCGTGACGCAGGGCAAAAAAGCTGCTAAAGGCGCGACCCGAGCCGGAAGGTCAGCGCGAACTGCGCGCCTGCGGATTTTTCTGAAGCGTGTCGCGATCCTGGAGATGGTATCCTGCGCTTCGGTTTCTTGTTTTTCGCATGTCGTGATTGCAAAACCGATCAACACGTTTGCCCGGCATGTTTTAGGTGCATCGAAGCGACCGAAAGCGCCCGCTTTTAAAGCGGTGGCTCGATCGGCGCATTTGGTCAGGAAGGTTGAGCGGCATGGCCGTCATGGAAAATGTGATTGCACGTGATGTTGCTCCGGCGGCGCCTGTCGCGGGCAGGCTGTCCGAAAAGCCGTCGCTGATCGGTCTCAGCCGCGAGGATATGGCGGCGGCCCTGCGCGAGAAGGGCGTGCCGGAACGTCAGGTCAAGATGCGTGTCAGCCAGTTGTGGAACTGGCTCTATGTTCGCGGCGTTTCCGACTTTGACGCCATGACCAATGTCGCCAAGGACATGCGGGAAATGCTGAAGACGCATTTCACCATCGCCCGTCCTGAAATCGTGGAAGAACAGGTCTCCAACGACGGCACCCGCAAGTGGCTGCTGCGCTATCCCGCGCGCGGCGCCGGCCGGCCGGTCGAGGTCGAGGCTGTCTATATTCCCGAAGAAGGCCGTGGTACGCTTTGCATTTCCAGCCAGGTCGGCTGTACGCTGACCTGTTCCTTCTGCCACACCGGCACGCAGAGGCTGGTGCGCAACCTGACGGCGGAGGAAATCCTTTCCCAGCTTCTCCTGGCGCGAGACCGGCTCGGTGATTTCCCCGATCGCGACGTGCCGGTGGGCGCGATGGTTCCTTCCAGCGACCGCAAGATCACCAATGTCGTGATGATGGGCATGGGCGAGCCGCTCTATAATTTCGAGAACGTCAAGCAGGCGCTGCTGATTGCATCCGATGGTGATGGCCTGTCGCTTTCCAGGCGTCGCATCACGCTCTCCACGTCCGGCGTCGTGCCGGAGATTTTCCGCACTGGCGACGAGATCGGTTGCATGCTGGCGATATCGCTGCATGCCGTGCGCGACGAGTTGCGCGACATGCTGGTGCCGATCAACAAGAAGTATCCCCTGAAGGAACTGATCGAGGCCTGCCGGAATTATCCCGGCCTCTCCAACGCCCGCCGCATCACCTTCGAATATGTGATGCTGAAGGACGTCAACGACAGTCTCGAGGACGCCAAGGCGCTGGTCCAGCTCCTGAAGGGCGTTCCGGCGAAGATCAACCTCATTCCGTTCAATCCGTGGCCGGGCACCAACTACCAGTGCTCCGACTGGGCGCAGATCGAGAAGTTTGCCGACTTCATCAATCAGGCCGGTTATGCCTCGCCGATCCGCACCCCGCGCGGTCGCGACATTCTCGCCGCCTGCGGCCAGCTGAAGTCGGAATCCGAGAGGATGCGCAAGACCGAGCGCCTTGCCTTCGAGGCGATGATGATCGTCGGCCATGGCGAGGACGACTAAGGTCTGATGGACCGTGGCCGTGCCGTGGGTCTGCGAGATTGATTTTGACCGGTCGCTTCCATAAGAAGACCGGATAAAACAAAATCTCGGAGGTTACCCCATGCGCGCAATTCTGCTCGCCCTGTTTGCCGCCACTGCGATCGTCCTGCCTGCGAAGGCCGAGGACGTCACCGTTGCCGTTACCGCCATCGTCGAACATCCCGCGCTGGATGCGGCGCGCGACGGCATCAAGGAAGCCCTTGCCGAAGCCGGCTACAAGGACGGTGAAAACCTGAAATTCGTCTACGAGTCGGCCCAGGGTAATCCGGGTACGGCCGCGCAGATCGCCCGCCAGTTCGTGGGCGACGCTCCGACCGTCATCGTGCCGATTTCCACGCCGTCCGCTCAGGCCGTGGTCGCTGCCACCCGCGACATTCCGGTTGTCTTCACCGCCGTTTCCGATCCGCTCGGCGCGCAGCTGGTCAAGGACATGGAAAAGCCTGGCGGTAACGTCACCGGCCTGTCCGACATGTCGCCGGTTGCCGACCATATCGCGCTGATCAAGGAAATCACGCCGAACGCCAAGTCGATCGGCTTCATCTACAACTCCGCCGAAGCCAATTCGGTCTCGACGCTTGCAGCTCTCAAGGCCGAAGCCGAGAAGGCCGGCCTGACGGTTGTCGAATCCGTTGCCACCAAGTCGGCGGAAGTGCAGGGCGCGGCGCGCGCCCTCGTCGGTCGCGCCGACGTGATCTATATTCCGACCGACAACACCATTGTTTCGGCATTCGAAGCTGCCGTCGGCGTTGCCGAGGAAGCGAAGATCCCGCTCTTCGCCGGCGATACGGATTCCGTTTCCCGCGGCGCGCTCGCAGCGATCGGCTTCAACTATTTCGATGTCGGCAAGCAGACCGGCGAGATTGTCGTTCGTGTCCTGAAGGGCGAGAAGCCCGGCGACATTCCGGTGCGTGTTGCTGCTGGAACCGACCTGGTGATCAACAAGGCCGCTGCCGCCAAGATGGGCGTCACCTTCCCGGAAAGCATCACCAAGCGCGCGACCAAGACGATCGAATAACATCCGACGGCGGGGCTGCTTATAGGGCGGCCCCTGCTATTGCCGGGCTGCTGGCGGGCATGTCGCGATGTTTGCTGCAAGCTTGAAGGATTTCTGCCGTGAGCCAAATCGCCTTCTGGGGTGCCGTTGAGCTGGGTCTGGTCTTCGCCTTCGTGGCGATTGGCGTTTATCTTGCCTTCCGTGTCCTCGATTTTCCCGACCTGACCGTCGACGGTTCGTTCCCGCTCGGCGCGGCGGTTGCCGCCGTGCTGATCATTGCCGGGCTGAATGCCTGGGTGGCGACCGCCATCGCCATGGTGGCCGGATCGGCTGCCGGCCTCGTGACCGCGTTGTTGAACGTGCGTTTCCGGATCCTCAACCTGTTGGCCTCGATCCTGACGATGATCGCGCTGTTCTCCGTGAACCTCAGGGTCATGGGCAAGCCGAACGTCGCCCTGCTCAATCAGGACACCATGCTGACGCCGTTCTACGGACACGGCATCCCCGAATATTACGTGCGCCCTCTGTTCGTCTTCGCTCTGGTCGCCATCGCGATCTTCATCGTCTGGCGCTTTCTGGAAAGCGATGCCGGTCTTGCCATGCGCGCGACCGGCGCCAATGCGCGCATGGCCCGCGCGCAGGGTGTGCAGACGGATAACCAGATCTATCTGGGTATCGCGCTCTCCAATGCGCTGGTGGCGCTTGGCGGCGCGCTGTTTGCCCAGACGAACGGCTTTGCCGATGTCACTTCGGGTGTCGGCACCATCGTCGTCGGCCTTGCCGCCGTCATCATCGGCGAGACGTTGTTCGGCAAACGCGGCCTGCTTTTCGCGCTGATAGGCTGCGTCGTCGGCTCCATCGCCTACCGTCTTGCCATCCAGCTTGCGCTGTCCAGCGACGTGCTCGGCCTGAAGGCTTCCGACCTGAACTTTGTTACGGCAGTACTGGTTGCTGTCGCACTCGTCCTTCCCAGACTTCGCCGGGGAGGAGCTTCGGCATGATTTCGCTCGAAAACATAGATGTCGTCTTCGGCCGCGGCACGCCGCTGCAGAAACAAGCCCTGAAGAACGTCAACCTGACGATCGAGACGGGTTCCTTCGTCACCGTCATCGGCTCCAACGGCGCGGGCAAGTCGACGGTGCTCGGCGTGCTTGCCGGCGACGTGCTGCCGACCTCCGGTCGGGTCAATATCGGCTATGCGGATGTGTCGCGCAAGCCGACCGCCAGCCGCGCCGGCCTCGTTGCCCGCGTCTTCCAGGATCCGCTGGCCGGCAGTTGCGGTGCGCTCTCCATCGAGGAGAACCTTGCGCTTGCGGCGATGCGCGGCAAGCGTCGGGGTCTTTCGGCGGCGCTTGGCGGCAATCGCCGCGGCGAGTTCCGCGACCGCGTGGCGGCGCTCAATCTCGGGTTGGAAAATCGCATGGCTGACCGGATGGACCTGCTGTCGGGCGGTCAGCGGCAGGCGGTTTCGCTGGTGATGGCGACGCTCAGTGGTTCCGATGTGCTGCTGCTCGACGAGCATACGGCGGCGCTCGATCCGGGCATGGCCGAGTTCATCATGAACCTCACGCAGTCCATCGTATCGGAGCGTAAGCTCACCACTCTGATGGTGACGCATTCCATGCGTCAGGCGCTGGATTTCGGCAGCCGCACTATCATGCTGCATGCCGGCGAGATCGTTCTCGACGTTGCCGGCGACAGCCGCAAGGACCTGCAGGTGGAAGACCTGATCAACATGTTCCGGCGCATTCGTGGCCAGACGCTGGACGACGACGAATTGCTGATCGGCTGATTTCGGCAGTCATACTATCAAGAGAGCGGCGTCCGGGTTTGATCCGGGCGCCGTTTTTCGTTCCAGGTTCAGCGCGCCTGGGTGAACATGATCTTCACGGCGAAGATCGAGAAAACGCCGGCGAAGGTGTAGTCGATGGCGCGGAGAACCTTGCGGTTCGTCTGCAGCCAGCTCGACAGGCCGTCGGCCATGTAGATGATGCCGAGGCCGATCGGCAGTGACAGGACAATCGACCAGATGCCGAGGAAGAGCAGCTTGCCGGTAACGTGCGGATCGCTGGCGCTGACGAATTGCGGCAGGAAGGTCATGAAGAAGATGATGACTTTCGGGTTGAGCAGGTTGACCCACAGGCCGTTCAGAAATGCCTGCACTGGGGCGGACTGGCGCTGGCCGTCGGCGCGCACGACGAAGTTCGAGCCGTGGCGCACAGCCTGAATGGCAAGCCACAGCAGATAGCCGGCGCCACCGGTCTTCAGGATGGTGAAGGCTGTCGGGGATGCGACGATCAGCGCCGAGATGCCGAAGGCCACCAGCATGGTGTGAATGGAGATTCCGAAGCTGGTGCCTGCGAGTGTCATCAGCCCCGTCGCGCGGCCGTCACGCAAGGAGCGACTGATCCAGAGCGTCATGTCCGGCCCCGGCGTGATGGCGAGCAGGAGGATGGCAAGGCTGAAGGCGAGAATGGTGGGCAGGCTCGGAATGAAATCCATGGGACAGGTCCGCAACAGAGAAAAGCCCGGTGTGGGCGACGCGATCGGCGTTATCCATACCGGGCCTCGGACGGCTTGCCAATCGGGCTTATTGACCGTTCAGGAAGGCCCTGAATTTCGTTCCGTAGTCCGGATGCCAGCGTGACAGCGGCGGCCGGTTCTCAATGATGTCTCCGGCGGCCCAGAGGATGCGCTTCTCATCTGTCGGGCGGTCCACGTCGTTATCGGGGCAAAGGATATAGAAATCACCGCGGTCGATGCTTTCCAGCATGAAGCCGATGGTCTCCTCCGGCGTCCATGCGCCCTCTGGTTTCGTCTTCGCTTCTCCACGCGTCAGGTTGGTGTAGACCCAGCCCGGAATCAGTAAGTGGGCCGATATCTTGCAGCCTTCAGTGTTGCGAAGCTCGTGTTGCAGCGCTTCGGTAAAGGCTTTCACGCCGGCTTTCGAGACGTTGTAGGCCGGATCGCCTGGTGGAGTGGTGATGCCCTGCTTCGAGCCAGTGTTGATGATGAGGCCCGGTTCTCCATGGGCGATCATGTTCGGACCGAAGGTGCGCGTGCCGTTTACGACGCCCATCAGGTTGACGGCAAGCACGCTATCCCAGTTGGCCTGAGGGCCGAAAAGGCTGCTGCCCGGTTGAATGCCGGCATTGTTCATGAGGACGTGAACGCGTCCGAAACGCTGGATGACGGCCCTTTCGAGGGCCTCGAGCTCATCCAGCTTGCTGACATCCGTCTCGATCGCCACGATGTCCGTATCGGGATGGGTGGACAGTTCGGCGACTTTCGCACGCGCCTCGGCCAGCGGATCGCCGCCGAGATCGACAAGCACGACCGACATGCCCTTTTTTGCGAAGGCCATGGCGGCGGCAAGGCCAATGCCGGATGCGGCGCCGGTGACGACTGCGACGTTACCCCGGGAAAATGCCTGATGCTGCATATGGTGTCTCCTCGTTATGGCAGTTGAGCATTTGATATGGTGCGCGAAGAGGCACGGTCAAACCTGAAAGTGCCCTTGTCGCCGTTGCGCGTCATCGTCGCTTCTGTCTTCCGCGGCATCGGTTCCCCTTGCACGGCGCGATAATCTCGCTAAAAGTGCCCGCAAACCAAGGGTTCGTATGCCCTTGGCTGCCCACGCTCACGAACGGACTTCTCATCATGGCATCGCATAAAGACGTGAAGAAGGTCGTGCTCGCCTATTCCGGCGGCCTCGACACCTCGATCATCCTGAAATGGCTCCAGACCGAACTCGGCGCTGAAGTCGTGACCTTTACTGCCGATCTCGGCCAGGGCGAGGAACTCGAGCCTGCACGCAAGAAGGCCGAGATGCTCGGCATCAAGGAAATCTTCATCGAGGACGTCCGCGAAGAGTTTGTCCGCGACTTCGTCTTCCCGATGTTCCGCGCCAACGCCGTCTACGAAGGCGTTTACCTGCTCGGCACGTCGATCGCCCGTCCGCTGATCTCCAAGCACCTGATCGAGATCGCCAAGAAGACAGGCGCCGACGCCATCGCCCATGGCGCGACCGGCAAGGGCAACGACCAGGTTCGCTTCGAGCTTTCGGCCTATGCGCTGAACCCGGACATCAAGATCATCGCCCCCTGGCGCGACTGGTCGTTCAAGAGCCGTACCGACCTTCTCGAATTCGCCGAGAAGAACCAGATCCCGGTTGCCAAGGACAAGAAGGGCGAGGCTCCCTTCTCCGTCGACGCCAACCTGCTGCACTCTTCTTCCGAGGGCAAGGTTCTGGAAGATCCGTCGCAGGAAGCACCCGAATACGTGCACATGCGCACCATTTCGCCGGAAGCTGCCCCGGACAAGGCCACGATCATCAAGATCGGTTTCGAAAAGGGTGATGCCGTCTCGATCAATGGCGTTCGCCTGAGCCCGGCGACCATTCTGGCCAAGCTCAACGATTACGGTCGTGACAACGGCATCGGCCGTCTCGACCTCGTCGAGAACCGCTTCGTCGGCATGAAGTCGCGCGGCGTCTACGAGACCCCCGGCGGTACGATCCTGCTGGCCGCGCATCGCGCAATCGAGTCGATCACGCTCGACCGTGGTGCCGCGCACCTCAAGGACGAGTTGATGCCGCGTTACGCCGAGCTGATCTATTACGGCTTCTGGTTCTCGCCGGAACGCCAGATGCTGCAGGCCGCCATCGACCTCAGCCAGAAGGATGTCGAAGGCGAAGTCACCCTCAAGCTCTACAAGGGCAATGTGATGGTGATCGGCCGCGAATCTTCGAAGTCGCTCTATTCCGACCAGCTGGTGACCTTCGAGGACGACCAGGGCGCCTACGACCAGAAGGATGCCGCCGGCTTCATCAAGCTCAATGCCCTGCGTCTGCGGACGCTCGCCAAGCGCAACCTGAAGGGCTGATAAAGCTTTCTTCGGAATGGAAATCCGAAGCCGTCGGGGTCTTGGCCCCGGCGGTTTTTTGTTGGGCCCGCTCAGTCGGCGCGGCGGTGGGCTGCCTGCAGGCCGAGATAGGCGAAGATCGCCATGAATTCCATGAAAGGGATGACGGTGCCGAAGGCGGTGAGGGGGTCGCCGATGGTAGCCGCTGCGATACCGCCGAGGAAGCCGGATCCCATCTGGCCGAAGCCGAGCAGGGCGGCAGCCGAGCCCGCGATTTCCGGATGCGGCTGAAGCCCGGCCGTCGTGATGTAAGGGATCACGAAGGCGATGCCGAAGGAGCAGACGGCAACCGGTCCCATGATCGACAGGAAGCTCGGCTCGATAAAATGGACCGAAAGCGCGATCATCGCCCCGCCGATGCCAACAAGAGTAAGGCCGGTGCGCAGGGAGCCACGTTCCCCCATCCGTCGGCTTAGGAATCGCAGGGTAATGGAGCCGGCGAAGTAGAAGCCCGATTGCATCAGCATGCCGAGGCCGAACTGGGCGGGCGTCAACCCGACGCGATTGATCAGCACGAAGGGAAGCATGGTCGATTGGGCATAGAGCGCCCCGACACATCCTCCCAGCACCAGCGCGCAGAACAGTACCCTGAGGTCGCTGACCAGCGTGACGTAGGAAGAGACAAGGCGGACCGGGTGGATCCTCGACCTGTCGGCGACGGTCGTTTCCGCCATCAGGAAGGCGACCATCAGGCCGCTCAGTATTCCAAAGCCGACCATCAGGTAGAAGATCGCCTGCCAGCCGGAAAGGGAGAGCGCAAGTCCCCCAAGCGTTGGCCCCGCCGCCGGGCCGATGGCGAGCATGATGCCCATCATGTTGAGAATGCGGGCGGCCTCCGGTCCGGTGAACTGGTCGCGGACGATGGCGCGGGATACCGTGACGCCGACCGAGGCGCCGATGCCCTGGATCAGGCGGCCGATCAGCAGCCATTCGACCGAAGGCGCGAAAGCGGCCGTCAGGCTTCCGGCAATATAGATGGCGAGGAAGGCAAGCGTCGCTTTTCTGCGTCCGAAGGCATCCGACATCGGGCCTGAGAGAAGCTGGGCGCAGGCGAAGCCGGCGAAATAAAGCGAGAGGCTCATCTTGATGGCACTGTCGGTCGTCCCGAAGGCTTTCACCAGTTCCGGCATGGCTGGCGTGTAGATGGCCATGGAGATAGGGCCGATGGTGGTCAGCAGCGCGCCGATCAGCGAAGTGCGGCGCTCGCTCATGCGAGCCTGTGTCATGCTATTCCGTTCGATCTGATGGTCTGGACGCCACGGGCAAACGGTCTGGCGTCAGAAAGGGATTTCGCACCTTTTACGACCGGAAGGCGTGCTTGGCGAGAGGCGAAATATATCTGTCCGGCGTCCAGCCTCATGCATGGAAGGTCGGAAATTTTGCCTCCGTGATCGTTTGCGTGCTTGCCAATCAAATGGTCGGGATACCATATCGCGTAAGGTATCCGCTTCGCGGGTATCGGATCGAGGATCGACCAAGGAAAAATCGCCATGAGCAAAACGTCGTCATTCAGCCCCGCCGTCTACGAGTGGAACGGCCCGAACGGGTTGCCGCGCTTCGAAGCGGTTTCTGACGAGGATTTTGCTCCGGCCTTTGATGTGGCCCTGGCAGGCCACGATGCGGAGATCGATGCTATCGCGACCAATCCTGAGACGCCGACCTTTGCCAACACCATCATTGCTCTGGAGATCGCGGGGGACAATCTCTCGCGTGTGTCCTCGCTGTTCTGGAACCGCGCCGGCGCTCATACTAACGACACGATTCAGGCGCTGGAGCGCGAGATCGCGCCGAAGATGTCGCGTCACTATTCGAAGATCGGCATGAATGCCGACCTGTTCCGCCGCATCGATACGCTCTGGGAGAAACGCGGCGAACTGGGCCTGACGACCGAGGAACTGCGCGTTCTCGAACGTCACTGGAAGGGTTTCGTCAAGTCGGGTGCCAAGCTCGAAAAGGCGAAGCAGGAGCGTCTCGCGGCGATCAATGAAAAGCTGGCGGGCCTTGGCGCGCGGTTCGGCCAGAATGTGCTTTCCGATGAAAAATCCTGGGTGCTGCCGCTCGACGGCGATGCTGATCTCGCTGGTATTCCCGACTTCCTGAAGGACGCGATGGCTGCCGCCGCGCAGGCTCGCGGCAAGGGCGAGGCCTATGTGGTGACGCTGTCGCGTTCCATCATCGAGCCTTTCCTCACCTTTTCCACGCGCCGGGATCTGCGCGAACAGGCCTTCAATGCCTGGGTTTCCCGCGGCATCAATGGCGGCGACACCGACAATCGCGAGATCGTCAAGGAGACGCTGGCGCTGAGGTCGGAGAAGGCCGGACTGCTGGGTTACAAGGATTTCGCCAGCTACAAGCTGGACGACACCATGGCCAAGACGCCGGAAGCGGTGAACGAACTGCTGATGAAGGTGTGGAACAAGGCGGTGGTGCAGGCGAGATCCGAGGAGGAAGAACTTGCCGGCTTGATCGCCGAGGAGGGCAAGAACCACGAGGTCATGCCGTGGGACTGGCGTCACTACGCCGAGAAGCTGCGTGCCCGCAAGTTCGATTTCTCGGAGACCGAACTCAAGCCTTATCTCCAGCTCGAAAAGATCATTGAGGCCTGCTTCGATGTTGCCGGGCGCCTGTTCGGCATCAAGGCGGGGCCGCTCAAGGATGTTGCCGGCTACCATCCGGATGTCCGGGTCTTCGAGATCCGCGACCATAACGACAAGCTCGTCGCCATGTTTCTCGGCGATTACTTCGCCCGGCCATCCAAGCGTTCCGGCGCGTGGATGAGTTCGTTCCAGTCGCAGCACAAGCTACCCTTGAAGAACGGTGCGGTCGGCGAGATTCCGATCATCTACAACGTCTGCAATTTCGCCAAACCGGAAGAGGGCAAGCCGGCGCTGCTGTCGCTCGACGATGCCCGCACGCTTTTCCACGAGTTCGGTCATGCGGCCCATGGCATGCTGTCGAACGTGACCTATCCCTCTGTCTCGGGCACCGGCGTTTCCCGCGATTTCGTCGAACTGCCGTCGCAGCTTTACGAGCACTGGCTGACGGTGCCGGAGATTCTCAAAACCTATGCCGTCCATTACGAGACCGGGCAGCCGATGCCGCAGGCCCTTCTCGACAAGGTGCTGGCAGCCCGCACCTTCAATGCCGGTTTCGCGGCGGTGGAATTCACCTCGTCGGCGCTGGTCGACATGGCGTTCCACACCCGCGGCCCGGTCGAGGATCCGATGGCGGTTCAGGCGGAAGTGCTGGCGAAGATCGGGCTTCCACGCTCGCTGGTGATGCGCCACGCGACGCCGCACTTCCAGCATGTCTTCGCCGGAGACGGCTATTCCGCCGGCTACTATTCCTACATGTGGTCAGAGGTGCTCGATGCCGATGCTTTCGCAGCCTTCGAGGAAACGGGAAACGCCTTCGATCCCGCCATGGCCGAGCGCCTGAAGGCGAACATCTACTCGGTCGGCGGCTCCATCGATCCGGAAGAAGCCTACAAGGCCTTCCGCGGCCGGCTTCCGAGCCCCGAGGCCATGCTCAAGCAGAAGGGGCTGGCTGCCTGACGGCGGCCTGATCCCCAGTGAATGCCGGATGGCTAGCGCAATCCGGCATTGGAGAAGGCGACGAATTCTCCTTCAAGGCGGCCGGCGATAACGCCGTCCGTCTGCAATACCGCGGCAACGAGTATGCGTGCGCGTCCTCGTCGGGCGAGCAGTCGCGTAAACGAAGCCCACGCGTCCTGATCGACGAGATAGGAGCGCGCGGTGAAGTCGTCGCCGATCGGGGAAAGGTAATCCATGCTGTTGTGCTGGATGACCACCCGGCTTTCCAGCCCCTCGGATTTCAGCCGCAGGTGGACGAGCGACCAGGCGGCAAGGATCGCAACGGCTGAGGCGCTGCCTCCGAAGACCGTTTCGCGGTGATTGATGTTCGGGGCAAGCGGGGCCTGAAGTGTGATGCTGTCCGGTTCCGTCGCGAGGACGCGGACATGCATCGCGGCGGAAATCGGAATGTGATCGTGAAGATAGGCCTGCAGGTCGGCGGGTGTCATCATCGGGCTTGCCACGTCGGTTTTCCTCCCTGGAATGTGTCTCGCGACACTGGATTTAGGAAGGCTGAAGGTGTCCCGAAAGCCCCTTCTGACGTTGCCGAGGCTCTTTCCCCTTTCGCAATTGCAAAAAACAGGGTATGAGCGCGCCAAAGAAACAAGGCGCCGCACCCCGTTTTGCGCCCCAGCCATCAGAGATCCGTTCATGAACCTTCGCAATATCGCGATCATTGCGCACGTTGACCATGGGAAAACGACCCTCGTCGACGAGCTTCTCAAGCAGTCCGGCTCGTTCCGCGAAAACCAGCGCGTTGCAGAACGCGTCATGGATTCGAACGACCTCGAAAAGGAACGCGGCATCACCATTCTCGCCAAGGCGACCTCGGTCGAATGGAAGGGTGTTCGCGTCAACATCGTCGATACGCCCGGTCACGCCGACTTCGGCGGCGAAGTCGAACGCATCCTGTCGATGGTGGACGGCGCGATCGTTCTGGTCGACTCCTCGGAAGGCCCGATGCCGCAGACCAAGTTCGTGGTCGGCAAGGCGCTGAAGGTCGGTCTCCGCCCGATCGTCGCGATCAACAAGATCGACCGTCCGGACGGCCGCCACGAAGAAGTCATCAACGAAGTCTTCGACCTTTTCGCCAACCTCGACGCTACCGACGAGCAGCTCGACTTCCCGATCCTCTACGGTTCCGGTCGCGATGGCTGGATGAACGTCAACCCGGAAGGTCCGAAGGACCAGGGCCTGGCGCCGCTTCTCGACCTCGTTCTGGAACATGTTCCGGCGCCGAAGGTCGAAGAAGGTCCGTTCCGCATGATCGGCACGCTTCTTGAAGCAAACCCCTTCCTCGGCCGCATCATCACCGGTCGCGTCGCTTCCGGTTCGATCAAGCCGAACCAGTCCGTCAAGGTTCTGAGCCAGGACGGCAAGACGGTTGAAACCGGCCGTATATCGAAGATCCTCGCATTCCGCGGCATCGAGCGTCAGCCGATCGAAGAAGCACAGGCTGGTGACATCGTCGCCATCGCCGGCCTTTCCAAGGGCACTGTTGCCGATACCTTCTGTGATCCTTCGGTCACCGACGCAATGCAGGCGCAGCCGATCGACCCGCCGACCGTCACCATGTCCTTCATCGTCAATGACAGCCCGCTGGCCGGCACCGAAGGCGACAAGGTAACGAGCCGTGTCATCCGCGACCGCCTGTTCAAGGAAGCCGAAGGCAATGTCGCGCTGAAGATCGAAGAAGCCGAAGGCAAGGATTCGTTCTACGTATCCGGTCGCGGCGAACTCCAGCTCGCCGTTCTGATCGAGACCATGCGCCGCGAAGGCTTCGAGCTCGCCGTTTCGCGTCCGCGCGTCGTCATGCACAAGGATGAGAACGGCACCACGATGGAGCCGATCGAAGAAGTCGTGATCGACGTCGATGAAGAACATTCCGGCGTCGTCGTGCAGAAGATGTCGGAGCGCAAGGCCGAGATGACCGAACTGCGCCCCTCCGGCGGCAACCGCGTTCGTCTGAAGTTCCTTGCTCCGACCCGCGGCCTGATCGGCTACCAGTCGGAACTGCTGACGGATACGCGCGGCACGGCAATCATGAACCGCCTGTTCCACGACTACCAGCCTTACAAGGGTGAAATCAGCGGCCGTACCAACGGCGTTCTTCTCTCCAACCAGGCTGGTGAAGCTGTTGCTTACGCCATGTTCAACCTCGAAGACCGCGGTCCGATGATCATCGAGCCGGGTGAAAAGGTCTATGCCGGCATGATCATCGGTATCCATACCCGCGACAACGACCTCGAGGTCAACGTTCTCAAGGGCAAGCAGCTGACCAACATCCGTTCGGCCGGCAAGGACGAAGCCGTCAGGCTGACCCCGCCGATCCGCATGACGCTGGACCGTGCTCTGTCGTGGATCCAGGACGACGAACTGATGGAAGTGACGCCGAAGTCGATCCGTCTTCGCAAGATCTATCTCGACGCTAACGACCGTAAGCGCTTCGACAAGGCAAAGATCCAGGCCTGATCTTCTTTCCAGGTCCGTATTTTCAAGCCCCGGCTCATTGAGCCGGGGTTTTTGTTTGTGGTTTGATTGTGGCCGGGCTTGCAGCAAAGGTTAAAAAAGCGTTAAATTTTTCCCGTAGAACCTGATGAAAAGTCTGTGGGTTCCTCGCTTTTCCGGCACCTGCCGGTGGTGATCGGAGCGCAGCGGGACGAAAGTGACGTTATGAAGACGTTGTCGATCGATGTGCGCCCTGCCGAGCGGCAGGATGCGAGGGCCATAGCGGAGGCGCACCGCGCATCCTGGCAGCACAGTTATGCAGGGCTCATTCCGTATCGCGCCCTGACGAAGATGATCGAGCGCCGCAGCGAAACCTGGTGGCGCAAGGCGACCTCCGGTCCCGCAACCGTCCTCGTTGCGGATGTCGCCGGAACCATTGCCGGCTATGCCACCGTCGGTCTCAACCGGGCTCGCGCCCTGCCGCAGGAAGGCGAGGTCTACGAGATCTACATGCGTCCGGAATATCAGGGCATCGGTCTCGGCTACACGTTGTTCGGCGAGGCGCGCCGGCTGCTGAAGTCGCTCGGCTGCAACGGCACCGTCGTCTGGTGCCTCGAGGACAGCCGTCACGCGGTCGATTTTTTCCGCTCGAATGGCGGGATTGATGCGGTCGAGGGCATGGAAGACTTCGACGACGTTCAGCTCAAGAAGCTCGGCTTCATCTGGAACTGATCTCTTTTCTTACTGCTGGGGGAATCCGTCGGGGAAGACATGCGTCGGTTCGGATGCCTTGTCGCCCCGTTTTCCGTGCCATGGCGCTTCCTGATGGCCGCAGGCGAAGTCCTTGGCTTCTTCATCCGCGATCTTCCGGGCTATTTCGTTGGCGTTCGGATTTTCCAGTGCATCGACATAGCCCACCACGCAGCCGAGCCCATCCTCTCGCTGAGCTACGCGGCTGACCACAAGCACCTGTCCGGTGCTGGCTTCCGTGGGTTCCCCTTCGGGGCCTACATTTTCGAGAAACCAGCGCAGGATCGCGGCGAAAGGCTTGCCTGAACCGTCCAGGCGCCATTCGATCTTCGCGCCGACGTGGTTAAAGGGCTCGAAGGATTCGAAGCCCTGTTCCTGCCATTTCTTGTCGAGCGGACCGTAGAATACGCTCTGGCGCAGGTCGCCCTCGGCAAAATGGACCTGATAGTCCTTATAGCCGCGGCAGAGCATGATCGCGCCCATGTCGTCGGAGGCGATTGTCTTGCATTTGTCGAGATCAAGATCGGTATAGGTGCTGTCATTGGCCAGTGCCGGGCCGGGAAGGGCGCAGAATAAGGCGACAGTCCCCAGGGTTGCAAATACTGAAAGCTTCATAGTCGATCCCCCCGATATTCCGGCCGTTATACCAGATCCGGCCGGGCTTCGTGTAGGGTCGCGACAGGAATTGCAAACAAATTAGGCCGGTAACCTTGCCGACGATTGTCGACCTCTTCGCCCAAAGCCGTGTTGCATTGCGTTATGATTCCCTTTAGGAAACCCCGGATTTCAACACTCCCATGGGGACGAAAATGCGTATCGATGCTATCGCCATTGGCAAGAATCCGCCGGAAGACGTGAACGTCATCATCGAAGTGCCGGTCGGTGGCCAGCCGATCAAGTACGAAATGGACAAGGACGCCGGCGCGCTGGTCGTCGACCGCTTCCTCTACACGCCGATGACCTATCCAGGCAATTACGGCTTCGTACCGCACACCCTGTCGGAAGATGGCGACCCGGTAGATGTGCTGGTCTGCAACACGCGTCCGTTGATTCCCGGCTGCGTCATCAACGTTCGTCCGATCGGCGTCATGATCATGGAAGACGACGGCGGCAAGGACGAAAAGATCCTCGCAGTTCCGGTTCCGAAGCTGACGCGCCGCTACGACAAGATCGAGAACTACACCGACCTGCCGGAAATCACGCTGAAGCAGATCGAGCACTTTTTCGAACACTACAAGGATCTGGAGCCCGGCAAGTGGGTGAAGATCGCAGGCTGGCAGGGTGTCGATGTCGCCAAGAAGCTGATCATCGAAGCCATCGAGCGCTACAACGCACAGAAGTGATTTCAGACAGCCGAAAGGCCGTCCAATTTTCTTTCCAAATCCTCCGGGTCGCCATCGATCCTGAGGATTTTTTGTCTGGCGGTCTCTCCCGAGACAAGGGAAACGGAGGATTTCGGAACTCTGGCCGCCTTGGCGACGAGAGCAATCAGCGCCTTGTTGGCCTTACCCTTTTCTGGAACGCTGGTGACGCGGGCGCGAAGGTAGGCCTCACCTTCCGCGTTTTCCTCCACCCCCTCCAAAGCATCGCGCCCTGCATTCGGGGTCAGCCGAATTGCGAGGCGCAGATGATCCTCGAAACGCTTGTAGGGTCGCTTCACAGAAAGAGCGGAAGGACGCTGTTCCACATCAGTGAACGGATGAAGAAGATCAGGAGCAGGACGACGATCGGCGAAATGTCGATGCCGCCGAGGTCCGGCAGGATCTTACGGATCGGTCGCAGGACCGGCTCCGTCACGTTGTAGAAGAAGGTGCCCAGCGAGTTGACGAAGCTGTTGCTCGAGTTGATTACGTTGAATGCGTAAAGCCAGGAAAAGATGGCACTGGCAATCAGTATCCAGGTGTAAAGGTTCAATGCCAGATCGATCGTCTGAAACAGCGCGAGCATGCGGGTCTCCATTTCTCGGTTGACAGACATGTAGACATTGGCGACTAAGCGGGCAAGTACTGCGGACCGCCGGAAAATAAAACATGTTTAACGGGCGCGCCGGTTTCTCCGCGCAGCGTGCCCAGAGTGGAAAGTCCCGTCATGCATGCCTCCAATTCCGGGGATCGTTTCGCAGCCTTCCGGCATGTGTCCTATACACGCTTCTTCTTCGCCCGGTTTCTCGGTGCTTTCGCGACCCAGATCCTGAGCGTCTCCGTCGGCTGGCAGATGTATGACGAGACGAAGAGCGCCTTCTACCTCGGCATGATCGGGCTCGTGCAGTTCCTGCCGGCGCTGCTTCTGATCCTTGTCACCGGCTCCGTCGTCGACCGTTATAACCGGCGTGCCATCGTTGCCATCTGCATGATCGTCAGCGCTCTTTGCGCCGGGGCGATGCTGGTCATCACCGCGTTCGATGCGTTCGAGCCGATCCTCGTCTTCATTATCCTGACTATCTTCGGCATCGAGCGTGCCTTCAATTCTCCGGCGGTGCAATCGCTGGCGCCAAATCTTGTTCCGGCCGAAGATCTTTCCAATGCCGTGGCTTGGAATTCCTCCTCGTGGCAGACCGCTTCCATTATCGGCCCCGTGGCGGGCGGTCTGCTCTATGGTTTCAGCCCGGTGGTGGCCTACACGTTCTCGTTCGGTTTCTTCCTCGGTGCGGCCCTGTTGGTTTTCATGGTCAGGAAGCCCGCGCAGCGAACGTCGTCGAAGGCCGTTACCTGGAACACGATCCTTGCGGGCTTCCGCTTCATCTTCGGCGAGAAGGTGGTGCTGGGGGCGATCTCGCTCGACCTGTTCGCCGTCCTGCTCGGCGGCGCGATCGCCCTGATGCCGGTTTTCGCCAGCGACGTGCTGACCCTTGGCCCCTGGGGCCTGGGTCTTCTGCGTTCGGCGCCAGGTGTCGGAGCGATTATCGTTGCGGTGATCCTTGCAAGCTTCCCGATCCGGCATAATGCCGGTGTCTTCATGTTCATCGGCGTTGCCCTGTTCGGAGTGGCGACGGTGATGTTCGGCCTCTCGCAGACGGCATGGATTTCCATCCTTGCGCTGATGCTGATGGGGGCGGCCGACATGGCGTCGGTCTATGTGCGCGAGACGCTGATCGCGCTCTGGACACCGGATGAGGTGCGCGGCCGCGTGAATGCCGTCAACATGGTGTTCATCGGGGCATCGAACGAACTCGGTGAATTCCGCGCCGGCACGATGGCGCATCTGGTGGGGCCGGTCCCGGCTGTCGTGATCGGGGGCCTCGGCACACTGGCCGTTGCGATCCTGTGGTCCATCGGCTTCCCGCAGTTGCGTCGCATCGACAGCCTCGACGCGCCGAATTCGCAGGATCGCAAATAGACGGCTTCAGGCAGGGCAGCGGTTCTTCTCGAAGACGAGATCGAGGAATTCGGATAGCCATGCCTTGAGCGGCGCATCGAAGATCATGCGCCCCTCGAGATGGTCGCGGCCCTGCTGGGCGTTGGGCATGACGAAACGGCTTGCGCCATGCACCACCCAGCGCTGCATCATCGCCCGGGTCAGTTCGGCATGGAACTGGATGCCCCAGGCGTTCTCGCCATAGCGGATCGCCTGATTGCGGTAGATATCGCCTTCCGCAAGCCGCTGACAGCCATGAGGAAGATCGAAGCCTTCGCGATGGAAGTGATAGACCATCTTCGGCCAGTGCATCAGCAGGCGGCCGTGTTCGGTCGGGCGGATGGGATACCAGCCGATTTCCACGCGGCCGTGAGGTTCGGTTTCCACCTTGCCGCCAAGATGATGCACCAGCATCTGGGCGCCGAGGCAGATGCCGAGATACGGCTTGTTTTCCTTCAGTGGAATATCGAGCCAGTTGATTTCAGTTTTGACGAAGTCGTCCGGATCGTTGGCGCTCATCGGGCCACCGAAAACCACCGCGCCGGAATGCTCGGCCAGAGTTTTTGGCAAGGCCTCGCCAAGGACAGGCCGGCGAATGTCCAACGGGTAACCCTTTTCAAGCAGGAGTTGGCCGACGCGGCCGGCACTGGAACGCTCCTGATGCAGGACGATGAGTACCGGAGCCTTAATTTTTTGGCGTCGGTCGGGCATGTCAAGCATCGCTGTCTGTCTCCAGTCCGGCGCGGGTGACGGCATCGCGGCGCTCGTTGACGCGGTCGCGGCCGGACACACCGAGCAGGTCGGCGATGCGCCAGATCACATGATCTTCCATTTCGCTCCTGTCGCCGTCCGCATAGACAATGTCCCAGAGAATGCCGACCAGCTGCTGGCGCTCGGCTTCGTTCAGGTGCCTCTTCAGGTCGGAGGTGAACCGGTAGTAGTCCACCGCCTCGCTCTCGGCCTTCTGGCCGGCATCAAGAAGTTCCTCAAGCTGCCCGCCTTCGAGGCCGTACTGTTCCCTGAGCAATTGCCGCAGCTTGTCCCGTTCGGCCTTGTGGACGAGACCATCGGCCTCCATCACCTGAAAGCACAGGGCGGCGACCGCGATCCTCGGATCGTCAGGAGCAAAGGCCTTCCTTTCCCCGCCTTGGGTCAGGGTCTGGAAGAAGGATTGCAGGCGTTCCAGCATGAGTTCTCCCTGTCAGAAAAGCCGGAGGCGGGTCTTGCTGTCGTCCGTTGCCCCCGCAGGATCGCGCACGCCGGGGTCATCGGGCGGTCGGCCGAAGAAAGGTTCGGGAACCGCTGCCGGAGCAGTCTCTTCCATCTTCGGCGTCACCTTTGCGGGCTTGCTGGAGGGTGCCGGCGGAGCGGCAGGCGTTGTGGTTTCGATAATCGGTTGTGCCTCGTGGCTTTCGGGCGCGGCTGGTGGCTGCGGCTTCGTCTGCAGGGGCGGCAGCGCGCTCAGCGCCTGCTCGCCGCGATTGACAGTGCCGTCCTCAATTGCACCCTCGATCTGGTCGAAAGGCACTTTCCATTCGAAGGCATCCAGCTTGCCAGTGATCGGGGAAAGCGGCAGCCACTTTTCTGAGACGTAGCCATCGGCCACCCAGGCCGGGTCACGACCGGCCTTCAGCGCCTCGCCCATCCAGTAGCGGATGCGGCCCTGGTCGTTTGTTTGAGCTTCCTCGATATCGGCAAAGAGCAGATAGACGCGCTCGCTCGCTTCGATGCGGGCGGCGGCTTCCGCCTTGCTGCGTGCCCTGGCGAAGTCCTGGGCATCGAGGGCGGCCTCGGCGACGATCAGCAGGGACTCGATGTTGTTGGGACGCAGATGCTCCAGACGCTCTGCCTTCTTCAGCCTATCGACGGCGCTGTCGCCGCTACGCGCCCGGAGATAGGTGCGGGCGATCTCCGGGTGGGGCGAGAGCTTCCAGACCTGTTCCAGCACGCTCGTGGCTTTCCGCAGGTTGTCTTCCCGTAGATAGCCCTTCGCCGCGACGATCGCTGCCGGCACCAGATCCTTGGCAAGCTTCAAAGCCTGAACGGCATTGTCGCGGGCAACCGACGGATCGCTTTCCAGCCGGTCCTCGGCCTTGGCGGTCAGCAGCACGGCCTTCAGGCGGTCCGCTTCGGCGCGTTTCAAGACATGGGCGACACGCTGCTGGTCGAGCAGCCGGATCGCATCGTCCCAGTGACCTGCGCGACAGCGGTGTTCCAGCGTCGATTTCGCCGCCCAGGGAAGGTAGGGGGCGCTTTCGGCGGCGGCTTCCGCATATTGGCGGGCGGCCTCATGGGCGCCGAGACGGGTCGCCTCGACATGAAGCCCCCGCAGGCCGAGTTCGCGGGTTTCCGGGTCCTCCGACATCTGCTGGAACAGGCGGCGGGCCTCGTCGAACCGGCCCTCGATGACGGCGGCCTGTGCATCGAGGACGAGGATCAGCGGCTCCTGATCGGCGCGCAGCAGGCCACGAGCGCGGGCGCTCATCTTGCGGGCGAGCGCGGCATTTCCGGCACCGGCAGCGATCAGGCCGGTGGAGAGCGCCTGATAGCCCCGATCCCGGGTGCGGGAACGGAAGTAACGGCGCACGGAATGCGGTGAGGTCCACACTGTCCGGGCAAGCCACCAGATGAACATGACGAGGGCCACGATCGACACCAGAATGGCGGCGGCGACCATCAGGCTCATTTCGATCAACTGGCCCTGCCAGACGATCGAAAGCGAGCCGGGACGTTCGGCAAGCCATGCGAAGCCGATACCGAGAAGAAGGACGAGGACGACGTAAGACAGGATTCTGAGCATGGGTTCTTTTCCTCAGCCCGGCGTGCCGGCGACTGCGGCGGCCATGGCCGCACCGATCAGTGCTTCCACGTCGATGCGGGTCTTCAGCAGATCATTGAAACCGGACGATGCCGCCTTGGCGGCGTCGGGCAGGGTATCCCATTCGAGTGAAGCACCCTTGAGGTCGCCATTCTGCAGCTTGTCCTCCATGCGGGCGATGATTGCTTCGGGCGTCGATCCCTCGACATTGCCAACGGGGCGAACCTTGACCACGGACAAGGCGCTGGAGAGAAGCCGCTGGCCGATGCCTTCGTTCGGATCCGGCTGGTGGATCGCGGCAAGGGCCGCATCGGCGGTCTGGGAGAAACGGCGGATCAGATCGGCGCGCGACTGAACGCCGGTCGCCGCATGGGGGCGCAGGCCTTCCACTGCTGGATCATCGGGCGCAATGCTGGCGAGAGCATCAAGTTCCGCGAGATAGGGGCCGCCACGGTCGATAGCCGACTTGAGGGCGGTCACGGCGATGGCGCGCGCCATCTGCACATCGGTGCGCGGTTCCTCGATCTTTTTTTCCGCCTCCGCAAGGCGGCGTTCGCTGTCCGAGAGCGCCTGGCTGTTGCCGGCGACGGCATTGCGAAGGGTGGCGAGCGCTTCCTCGTTCTGGGCGAGTTTCAGCCGGAGTTCCTCGACCGCAGCAGGATCGACGGTGGCTTCCGGGCGGCTTGCCACGGATGCCTCAAGGGCCGCCAGACGATTCGCTAGGGCGGGGTCCGTCGTGACCGGTCCCGCGGCGGAAAGGGTTGCAATCTGCGAGCGGAGTGCCTCCACCTCGGATGAAAGAGCCGAGGTGTCGGAATCAGAGCTTGTCGCGGGCGATGCGGCCGGCAGGAAACCGGCATATTGCATGCTGCCGGCGGCGATGAGTGCGATCAGGCCGCCGAGAATACCGGCCGCGACCAGAGAGGACGTCGCGGGAGCGGGGCGGGGTGCCGGAGCGGATTGGCGTGGTGTCGGATCGGACGGTGACGGCTCAGTGGCGGCTTGCTCCGAAGCGGTTCCCGTTTCGGAAAAGACGTCTGTTTCCGGCTTCGCTTCCACGGACTCTGTCGGCGAAGGCTCTTCGGCAGTTGTTGCGGTTTCAGCGTCCTGAAGCGGTGCGTCGATCGGGCTTGTATCTGCACGCGGCATCGAGGCATCCGCGGATATCTCCGCGCTGCCCGCCTGCTGCGTGGCCTCGGCCTCCGCGGGCTTCGCTTCCTCTGCTGTCAGGTCGATCGTGACCGGATCTTGCGGCGACTTCGATCGACGGGGCGGCTTTCCGGAAACCATGGCAACCTCTTCATTTCCCTGCGGTGCAGTAAAACTAGTCAGTGAAACAGAGGAAGGGAAGGCCGAAGATCAAAATTGGACCCTCTACCTTAGAGTAGCGTCAGCAGCGAAGCCTCCGCCGGAAGCCGGGCTACGTCGGCTTTCTGCTGCAATTGCGGGGGAATCGCGCTACGGATTCTGTCGCTGAGGCAGAGGAATTTTACGTCTTCGAGTGCCTGCCTGCACGCTTTCGTGAAGGGCAGGGCGAAGAAGCGCCGCACGCTTTCGACGGAATAGAAGAGAATGGCGTCGACAGGTGGCGCTGTCAGGCTGTCCTGCAATGCCTGTTCGGTGATGGAAGTGTTTTCCATGCGGTAGCATTCGCAGATGCTTGCCGGGATGTGTCGTTCTTCGAGAGCTTCTTCAAGACCGAACGCGCGTGGCTTCCCGGCCAGATAAAGCAGCGGTCGTCCAGCGGGATTCCTGCCTTCGAGATCTCGGGCGATGATTGCCGCCAGTGCGGCCCCATCGCCATCTCCCGCTACGACCTGCTGGAAACCCAGTCGCCTTGCGGCTTCAGCGCTTACGGCGCCAACTGCGAAGAGCAGGTCTTCGCGATAGGGCGAAATGGTTTCTGCTCCCAGTTCTTCCAGCGCGCGGATGGCTTCGGCGCTGGTGACGGCGATCGCTGCATGGGGGGCGGCCAGCGCGGCTCTTGTCGCGGTTAGGTCATGGACCGCTCTTGCGAGCGGGAGCACGACCGGGTCGTGCTCCATAAGACGCAGTTTTTCGGCCGTGCGCGTGGCCGAAGGCTCCGGGCGCGTCACGAGAACGCGCACGGTTTCAGCTCCAGCTTTCAAAAAAACCGGTACCGGCCTTTGCCCGCACGGCTTCGCCGGCTTCGCGCCCGATCCGTTCAGCGTCGGTGGCGTTACCTTCGGACGAAATGTCGTGGAAACGGCTGCCGTCCGGGGTCAGGATCATGCCGTAGAAGTGGATCTTTCCATCTTCCGAAGTCGCATGACCGGCAATCGGCGTGCGGCACGAACCGTCAAGTGCGCCGAGAAATGCCCGCTCGCAGGTTACGGCATCATGGGTGGTGCGGTCGTTGATCGATTCCAGCAGGGTGTTGACGCGCTCGTCGCCGATGCGGCTTTCGATGCAGATCGCGCCTTGTGCGGGGGCCGGCGGGAAGTCCTTCGGGTCGAGCAGTTCAGTCGGCACGTCCTGCTTTCCGAGACGCTTCAGTCCCGCAAAGGCAAGCAATGTGGCATCGACCTGGCCTTCGGCCAGCTTGCGCAGGCGGGTATCGACGAGGCCGCGGAAGGTGATGACGTTCAGGTCCGGACGCAGGCGGCGGATCAGCGCCTGACGCCGCAGCGAGGATGAACCGACGGTCGCGCCATGCGGAAGTTCGACTAGGCGCGGGGCGGCTGCGCCGACGAAGGCATCGCGCACGTCTTCCCGCGGCAGGAAGGCCGAGAGGAAGAGGCCGTCCGGCAGGACGGTTGGCATGTCTTTCGAGGAATGGACGGCGAAATCGAGTTCGCCGGAGGCAAGCTGTTCTTCCAGTTCGGCGGTGAAAAGGCCCTTGCCGCCGATTTCTGCGAGCGAACGATCGGTGATGCGGTCGCCCTTGGTCGTCAGTGCGACGATCTCGAACATTTCTTCCGGAAGGCCATGGGCCGCCATCAACCGGCTGCGGGTCTCATAGGCCTGGGCGAGCGCCAGCGGGCTGCCGCGTGTGCCGATGCGAAAAGGTTTTGTTTGCATCCGATCTGATCCGTTGTTACCGACAGTCCTCGTAGACCGGTTTCCGGGTGATCGCAATCAACGAACACAGGCAAATGGCATCCAGACTTCGCATTCTCGGCATCGAGACGAGCTGTGACGAAACGGCCGCGGCCGTCGTCACGCGCCTTGAAGACGGCACCGGCATCATCGAAGGCGACGTGGTTCTGAGCCAGCTCGACGAGCACAGCGCCTATGGCGGCGTGGTTCCCGAGATCGCCGCGCGTGCTCACGTCGAGGCGCTGGACAGCCTGATCGAGGAAGCGCTTCAGCGCGCCGGCGTCACGCTGAAGGAGATCGATGCCGTGGCTGCGACATCTGGTCCCGGGCTGATCGGCGGATTGATCGTCGGGCTGATGACCGGCAAGGCCATAGCGCGGGCGGCCGGCAAGCCGCTTTATGCGGTCAATCACCTTGAGGGCCACGCATTGACGGCGCGGCTGACCGACAGCCTCACCTTTCCCTATCTCATGCTGCTGGTTTCCGGTGGCCATACCCAGCTCGTCCTGATCCGCGGCATCGGCGATTACGAGCGCTGGGGCACGACGATCGACGATGCGCTGGGTGAGGCTTTCGACAAGACAGCCAAGCTGCTTGGCCTTCCTTATCCGGGTGGTCCGGCGGTGGAACGGGCGGCAGCGACAGGCAACCCGAAGCGTTTCAATTTTCCCCGGCCGCTCAGGGGCGAGGAGCGGCTCGACTTTTCCTTTTCCGGGCTGAAGACCGCGGTGCGGCAGGCGGCCGAAAGCATCGCTCCTGTGAGCGACCAGGACATTTCCGATATCTGCGCCTCCTTCCAGCGGGCCATTTCCCGCACGCTGGAAGACCGCATCGGGCGTGGCCTGAAGCGTTTCCTTGCGGAGTTTCCTGAAGTCGAGGGCGTCCCTGCCCTCGTGGTCGCCGGTGGCGTTGCCGCCAATCAGGAACTGCGGCGCACGCTGCAGGCGCTTTGCGACGAAAACGGCTTCCGCTTCGTTGCGCCGCCGATGCAGCTTTGCACCGACAATGCCGTGATGATCGCCTGGGCTGGGCTGGAGCGCATGGCGACCGGGGCCGCTCCCGATGATCTCGATGTGCAGCCGCGTTCGCGCTGGCCGCTTGATTCCGAAGCCAAGGCCGTGATTGGCTACGGCAAGCGGGGAGCCAAGGCATGAGCGTGCCGGAACGTATCGCTGTGATCGGCGCGGGTGCCTTCGGCACGGCGTTGGCTGCCGTCATCGCCATCGAGGGACGGGCGCAAGTGACGCTTGTCGGGCGCGATGCGGCATTGATGGCGGATCTGACGTCGAGCCGGGTTCACGAGGCCGCCCTTCCCGGGATCGCTCTGCCGGAGAGGCTCGCCTTTTCATCCGATCTCTCGGCGATTTCTAAGGCCGGCATCGTGCTTTTTGCCATGCCGTCGCAGGCACAGGTGGACGCCGCCCGGCAGTATGGGCCTTACCTCGCTGACGATGCGGTGGTCGTGACCTGTGCCAAGGGGATCGACCGCAGTTCCGCGCGCCTGTTGACGGATGTGCTCGAGGAGGCGTTGCCGAACCATGCCATTGCCGTGCTTTCGGGACCGGGTTTTGCGGTGGATATCGCCCGCGGCCTGCCGACGGCCATGGCCATTGCTGCAGGCGATCAGGCTGTTGCGGAACGGCTGGCGCGAGCGATATCGGGCCGGACCTTCCGGCTCTATGCTTCCTCCGACCGGATCGGCGTGCAACTTGGCGGTGCGCTGAAGAACGTGCTGGCGATTGCTTGTGGCATTGTCGAGGGGCTGGGTTTGGGCGATTCCGCGCGTGCGGCGCTGATTGCCCGCGGGCTCGCGGAAATGTCGCGTTTTGTCGAGGCCATGGGCGGCAAGGCGGAGACCGTCAGCGGACTTTCCGGCCTCGGCGACCTTGTGCTGACCGCCACCAGTCACCAGTCGCGCAACCTGCGTTTCGGCATCTCGCTCGGGCGCGGAGAGCCGATCGATTTTTCGCGCGGCCAGCTGGTCGAAGGTGCCTTTGCTGCTGCCGTCGCGTCGCGTCTTGCTGAAGGGCTGGGCGTTCGCATGCCGATCACGGATGCGGTGGCGCAGGTCATCGACGGCAGCCTCGAAATTCCGACCGCCATCGAACAGCTGATGTCGCGGCCGATCACCACCGAATGACCAAACCGATTGCAACAGGAGAAATACGATGCTGTTTGCCTTTATCTGCAAGGATAAGCCCGGCCACCTGAACGTGCGGATGGAAACCCGTCCGGCTCATCTCGAGCATCTGAACAAGCTCAATGCCGAGGGAACCCTGAAGATCGCCGGCCCCTTCCTTGATGCAGAAGGCAAGCCAAACGGCAGCCTGGTGATCGTGGATGCCGCCGACATTGATGCCGCCAGGTCGCTGGCCGATGCCGATCCCTATGCAAAGGCCGGTCTTTTTGAAAGCGTCGAGGTGAAGCCCTACAACTGGGTCTTCAATAATCCGGAGGCATGAGCGGAATGGCTTTCTGGCTCTACAAGTCGGAACCCTTCAAGTGGTCCTGGCAGATGCAGAAGGATGCGGGCGCGGCCGGCACCGAATGGACCGGCGTGCGAAACTATCTCGCGCGCAACAACATGCGGGCCATGAAGATCGGCGACAAGGGGTTCTTCTACCATTCGAACGAGGGGCTGGAGATTGTCGGGATCACCGAAGTTTGCGCGCTTTCCCATCCGGATTCGACCGCCGAGGGCGATGACCGTTGGGACTGCGTCGATATTCGCGCCGTAATTGACATGCCGAAGCCGGTTTCGCTGAAGGATGTCAAGGCAAGCGAAAAGCTTGCCAAGATGTCGCTCGTCACCTCGATGCGCCTTTCCGTCCAGCCGGTGACGGAGGAGGAGTATTTCGAGGTTTGCCGCATGGGCGGCCTTGAAAACCCGCCGGTTTGAGGTTTGTCCTTGGTTGCCGATCCGGAGAGCTTCATCCTTGCCAATACTAGCCTGATGGCTACGCCGCATGTGCCGGAGATCCGGCTGCGGCTTGCAAGCGAGGTGCATGATCTCTGGTTGAAGACCGAGGAGGACCTTGAGGAAATCGGCCTGCCGCCGCCGTTCTGGGCGTTTGCCTGGGCCGGCGGGCAGGGGCTTGCCCGCTACATACTGGACCATCCGGAGACGGTCGCCGGCAAGAGCGTGGTGGATTTCGCCAGCGGATCGGGTCTGGTGGCCATTGCCGCAGCGCTTGCCGGAGCGAAAAGCGTGCTTGCCGTCGATATCGATCCCTGGGCGAGGACGGCGGTCAGGCTCAATGCCAAGGCCAACGGCGTGAGCGTCGATTTTTCTGGCGATGACCTTATCGGGCAGTCGCTCGATGTCGATCTGGTTCTTGCGGGCGATGTCTTCTACGACCGGGATTTCGCGGCAGCATTGGTCGAGTGGTTCACGGGCCTTTCGGCCGGCGGCGTCACTGTTCTGGTGGGCGATCCTGGTCGCAGCTATCGTCCGACCGACCGGCTGGAGCCGCTGGCCACCTATGAGGTTCCGGTGACCCGCGTACTGGAAGACGCCGAGGTGAAGAAAACGACGGTGTGGAAGTTCCGCTGAGGTCCGTTAACGGGTCAGTGCGGACGGATGACGCACACGCCTGCCTCGAAGGAACAGGCGGCATCGCCGGTTTCCGCATCGATTTCGATGATCTTTGCCTTCGGTGGCCGGTAGGCAGTGCCGCTGTTCACCGGCCACTTCTCGATTGCCATGTAGATGCCTGTGCCCTTCACGCGTACTGCGGTGAGCGAACCGGCAAAAGTGCCGAGACCCGGAACGACGGAGGGCAGGCCGTTGCCGCCGATGACGGCCCCGCCGTCATGATAGGAAGAGGCGTGTCGGGCAGGACGGTAGGTCCGGTCGTTTCCGGCCTGGAGCGGCGCTGATACGAGGACGGCTGATGTCGCTGTCAGGACGAAAAGTCTTTTCAATCCAATAGCCAAGACCATGGCGATACCCCTCGCAATTGTGACGCGATTAACAAAAAGTTAACGCCACTTTGCCGGATTGTCGCCCTAAAGTCATCCCGCCGCGGCGATTTTCCGCGGCGCGAATTAACGCGCAGGTAGGCATAAAGTTCTATCCATCCGAATCGATTAAATTGAAAACGTCAAGCAATAGTGCTTGTCGCGCGACATTTCGGGGATTAAACGTCGCCGTTGATGCAATGCACCAAGCTCTTTTTTGGGCATTGCCACGGAGGATGTCCGAGATCTCGGACCGCATTTAAACGCCGCGAGGTTCTGATGGCGAATGTGACAAATAACCGGCCATTGTCGCCGCATCTGCAAATCTACAAGCCGATCCCGACCATGGTCATGTCGATCCTGCATCGCATCACCGGCGGCGCTCTTTATTTCGGCACGCTGCTGGTCGCATGGTGGCTGATCGCAGCCTCGACGGGTGCTGCCTATTTCGAGTGGGTCAGCTGGTTCATGGGTACGTTCATCGGCCGGCTGATCCTGTTCGGTTATACCTGGGCTCTGGTTCACCATATGCTCGGCGGCCTGCGTCACCTGATGTGGGACTTGGGCTACGGCTTCGACAAGCATTTCTCGACCAAGCTCGCCAAAGCCATGTTCGTCGGTTCGGTGGTGCTTACCCTGGTGATCTGGGTGATCGCCTACATCGTTCGCGCTTGAGGTGATTTCCATGGATATGCGTACTCCGCTCGGCAAGGTCCGCGGCCTCGGTTCGGCAAAGGATGGAACCGAACATTTCTGGCGTCAGCGCATGACGGCCGTCGCCAACATTCCGCTCATCATCTTCTTCGTCGGCTTCGTGGTTCTCTACGGAGGCTCGCCTTACGCAGAAGTCGTCAGCGCGCTTTCGAACCCGCTCGTCGCCGTGATCATGGGTCTCGTGGTCATTTCGGGTCTCATCCACATGAAGCTTGGCATGCAGGTGATCATCGAGGACTACGTCCACGCGGAAGTGGCCAAGCTCGTTTTCCTGATGCTCAACACGTTCTTCACGATCCTGATCGGCGGTCTCTGTCTTTTCGCCATCTTGAAGATCGCATTCGTAGGGTAATTCAACATGGCATCGATCAGTTCTCCCGCTCAGAACGGCAAGGCCTACAAGTATGTCGACCATTCCTATGACGTCGTCGTCGTAGGCGCCGGCGGCGCCGGTCTGCGCGCCACGCTCGGCATGGCCGAACAGGGCTTCAAGACCGCCTGCATCACCAAGGTCTTTCCGACCCGCTCGCACACCGTTGCGGCGCAGGGCGGCATTGCCGCCTCGCTTACCAACATGACGCCCGACTGCTGGCAGTGGCACCTTTACGATACCGTCAAGGGTTCCGACTGGCTCGGCGACGTGGATGCCATGCAGTATCTCGCCATGGAAGCGCCGAAGGCGGTCTATGAACTCGAGCATTACGGCGTTCCCTTCTCGCGTAACGAGGAAGGCAAAATCTACCAGCGCCCGTTCGGCGGCCACATGCAGAACTACGGCGAAGGCCCGCCGGTGCAGCGCACCTGCGCTGCCGCCGACCGTACCGGCCACGCCATCCTGCACACGCTCTACGGCCAGTCGCTGCGCAACAATGCCGAATTCTTCATCGAGTATTTCGCGCTCGACCTGATCATGGCGCCCGACGGCCGATGCACCGGCGTTGTTGCCTGGAACCTCGACGACGGCACGATCCATCGCTTCGCCGCGAAGATGGTGGTTCTGGCGACCGGCGGTTATGGCCGCGCCTATTTCTCGGCGACCTCTGCACACACCTGCACGGGTGACGGCGGCGGCATGATCGCCCGCGCCAACCTGCCGCTGCAGGACATGGAATTCGTGCAGTTCCACCCGACCGGTATTTATGGCGCAGGCTGCCTGATCACCGAAGGCGCGCGCGGCGAAGGCGGCTATCTCGTGAACTCCGAAGGCGAGCGCTTCATGGAGCGCTATGCCCCCTCGGCGAAGGACCTCGCATCGCGCGACGTCGTCTCGCGCTGCATGACGATGGAAATCCGTGAAGGCCGCGGCGTCGGCAAGAACAAGGACCACATCTTCCTGCACCTCGACCATCTCGATCCGGCGGTTCTGCACGAGCGCCTGCCGGGTATCTCGGAAAGCGCCAAGATCTTCGCAGGCGTCGACGTGACCCGCGAGCCGATCCCGGTCCTGCCCACCGTTCACTACAACATGGGCGGCATTCCAACGAACTACTGGGGCGAAGTGCTGAACGCCGATGCCGACAACCCGGAACGCATCGCGCCCGGCCTGATGGCCGTGGGCGAAGCCGGTTGCGCCTCGGTGCATGGTGCAAACCGTCTCGGCTCCAACTCGCTGATCGACCTCGTGGTCTTCGGCCGTGCCGCCGCCATCCGCGCCGGGCAGGTGATCGACAAGTCCGAGCCGGTGCCCGCGCTCGACATCGCCGCCTGTGACAAGATCATGGAACGCTTCGACGGCATCCGCCATGCCAGCGGCTCAACCCCGACCGCCGTGCTGCGCGACAAGATGCAGCGCGCCATGCAGGAAGACGCCGCCGTGTTCCGCACCCAGGAAGCGCTGGAGAGCGGCTGCCGCCGCATCTCGGCCATCTGGAAGGAACTGCCGGATGTCAAGGTCACGGACCGGTCGCTGGTCTGGAACTCGGATCTCGTCGAGACCCTCGAACTGCAGAACCTGATGGCCAATGCCATCACGACCGTCTATGGCGCCGAAGCGCGCAAGGAGAGCCGTGGTTCGCATGCTCGCGAAGACTATGTCGACGGTCCGTTCGCTGGTCGCGACGACGTCAACTGGCGCAAGCACACGCTGGCCTGGGTTTCGGAAGCTGGCGATGTGAAGCTCGACTATCGTCCTGTTCATACCGACCTGATCGCCGATGGCATCGATCCCAAAAAGATCGCGCCGAAGGCCCGCGTCTATTGATCTGAAGAGGAACTGGACATGGTTGAACTCGCTCTCCCCAAGAACTCCCAGATCACCGAAGGCAAGGTATGGCCGAAGCCGGCCGGGGCCAAGAATGTCCGGGAATACCGGATCTATCGCTGGAACCCGGACGACGGCCAGAACCCGCGGATCGACACCTACTACATCGACATCGATGACTGTGGTCCGATGGTGCTCGACGGTCTGCTCTACATCAAGAACAAGATCGACCCGACGCTGACGTTGCGCCGCTCCTGCCGCGAAGGCATTTGCGGTTCCTGCGCGATGAACATCGACGGCACCAACACGCTCGCCTGCACCAAGGGCATGGACGAGGTGAACGGCACGGTGAAGGTCTATCCTCTGCCGCACATGCCGGTGGTCAAGGATCTGGTGCCGGATCTGACGAACTTCTACGCTCAGCATCGTTCGATCGAGCCGTGGCTGAAGACCGTTTCTCCGCCTCCAGCCAAGGAATGGAAGCAGAGCCACGAAGATCGCCTGAAGCTCGACGGCCTCTACGAGTGCATTCTCTGCGCCTGCTGCTCGACCTCCTGTCCGAGCTACTGGTGGAATGGCGACCGCTACCTCGGCCCGGCTGTCCTGCTGCAGGCCTATCGCTGGCTGATCGACAGCCGCGACGAAGCCAAGGGCGAACGTCTCGACAATCTGGAAGATCCTTTCCGGCTCTATCGCTGCCACACCATCATGAACTGCGCGCAGGCCTGCCCGAAGGGGCTCAACCCGGCCAAGGCGATTGCAGAAATCAAGAAGATGATGGTCGAGCGTCGCGTCTGATCCGGTTCGATCCTGTCTGCTTTTGGGAATGGGTTGCATTTTGACCGATGTAGCCCATTTACCATATCGTAATACGATTCAGTCTTGGTGAAAGACGATGTGCGGAGTTCGCGAGGCGTCCTGTCTTGATTCGAACAGGTCGTTTGCGATAATTCCGCCGTGTTTTCGTATGAGAAACCGGCCAGAAGCGGTCAACCGGGAGTATGATGATGAAGTTGAAGTATGCGGCAACGGGGGTCGCGATCGTTCTTTCGCTCGCTGGCTGCCAGCGGACCTCCTATAGCGGCCTTGATCAGCAGAATAGTGCTCTTCCGCCGCTGCAGGCCCAGCCGGTTCCCTCCGTCCAGTCCGGTCAGCTGCCACCTCCCGGTGCCGCCGGTGACAGCCAGTTCCCGGCCGCTCCCGCAGCCGCTGCGCCTGGCACGGGTATGAGCGATGCAGCCCCCGCGACGGCAATGGACGTGACCAAGGAATCCATGGTCGGTAACTGGAAGGTTTCCAACGGCGGCGCTTCCTGCGACATGTTCCTGACGCTCACCAATCTCGGCAGTGGCTCGCGCGGCGGTACGCGCGGCTGCGCCGGTGAACTCACGCAGATGGGTTCCTGGGAAGTTTCCGGCAAGCAGGTGGTCCTGAAGGACCGCAACGGCAATGCGATCGGCCGTGTCTACAAGAGCGCCGATGCCCGCTTCGACGGTTCGACCTCGAGCGGTCAGCCGCTAAGCCTCAGCCGCTAAGTTTCTCCCCTTCATGCCGTGCGGGTCGATGCCGAAGCGGCGCCCGCTCCGGCGGAGCATTTTACATGCAGCCCATTCCGGATTACGCCTCGAGCGTTGCCGAGCAGCTCAAGTCGATGACCGAGGCCGGCACGCTGAAGGCGGACAAGGCGCAGATGGAGGTTGCAAACCATCTCGACCGCATTCTCCATGACCTGAAGCAACGCCGGCCGGCCGCCAAGAAGAGCGCGCTTGGGTGGATGTTTGCGCAGAAGCGCAAGTCGCAGCAGGCGGTGCGCGGCCTCTACGTGCATGGCAGCGTCGGCCGCGGCAAGACCATGCTGATGGATCTGTTCTTCCGGATGGCGCCGGTGGAAAAGAAACGCCGGGCGCATTTCCACGAATTCATGGCCGATGTGCATGGCCGCATTCATGCGCATCGCCAGAAGCTGAAGAACGGCGAAACCAAGCAAGCCGATCCCGTGCCACCGGTGGCGGCGGCGCTGCGCGAGGAGGCGGAGCTTCTCTGCTTCGACGAATTCACGGTGACGGATATCGCTGACGCCATGATCCTGGCGCGCCTCTTCACCGAACTCTTTGCGCGGGGTTGCACGCTGGTCGCGACCTCCAACGTCGAGCCGGAAAATCTCTATCGCGACGGCCTGAACCGTGGCCTCTTCCTGCCGTTCATCGGATTGCTGCAACGGCATGTTGAGGTGACGACGCTCGACTCTCCGGTCGATTACCGTCTGGAGAAGCTGGAAAGCCTGCCGGTCTATACCACACCTCTTTCCGCCGAAGCGGATCGTCTCATGGATATCGCGTGGGAGAGGATCACCGAAGGCAGGCGCGAGATCGCGACCGAAATCGAGATGAAGGGGCGCAGCGTTCCCATTCCGCGCGCGGCGGGTCGGGCTGCCCGGTTCACCTTCGCCGAGCTTTGCGCACAGCCGCTCGGGGCTTCAGACTTTCTCGAGATTGCCCGCCGGTTCGACGTCATCTTCATCGACCATATTCCCTTGCTGGGCCCGCAGAGGCGCAACGAGACCAAGCGTTTCATCATCCTGATCGACGCTCTCTACGATGCTTCCGTTCGGCTTTTCGCGTCCGCGGCCGCGATGCCGGAGGGGCTGCTGACCGAGAAGAAGGGCATCGAAGGTTTCGAGTTCGACCGCACCATTTCGCGGCTTTTCGAGATGCGGAGCGCTGACTATCTTGCCCTTCATCAAAACGCGCGGGCAGAAGTTTGACATTTTTACGTCATAAGATTTGACGTTTACGTAAGATAATAATCATCTAACCGATTGAAAATACTGGATCGAAAATAATCGGTTGCAGTTTCTCTCGAGTGCGGCTATGCGGTTTTCCACAAGGGTCGGCAGCCAATCCCTGTCCGCCTTGGTTTTGGATCTAAAAGGAAGCACTTCAATGGCGCGCAATAAGATCGCTCTTATCGGTTCTGGAATGATTGGTGGTACGCTGGCTCATCTGGCCGGTCTCAAGGAACTGGGCGACATCGTCCTGTTCGACATTGCCGACGGCATCCCGCAGGGCAAGGGCCTGGATATCGCCCAGTCGTCCCCCGTTGAAGGCTTCAACGCAAAGCTGACCGGCGCCAGCGATTACTCCGCCATCGAAGGCGCAGACGTCTGCATCGTCACCGCAGGTGTTGCCCGCAAGCCCGGCATGAGCCGCGACGACCTTCTCGGCATCAACCTGAAGGTCATGGAACAGGTCGGCGCCGGCATCAAGAAATACGCTCCGAACGCCTTCGTCATCTGCATCACCAACCCGCTCGACGCGATGGTCTGGGCCCTGCAGAAGTTCTCCGGCCTCCCGACCAACAAGGTCGTCGGCATGGCCGGCGTTCTCGATAGCGCCCGCTTCCGCCTCTTCCTCTCCGAAGAGTTCAAGGTTTCCGTTCAGGACGTCACTGCATTCGTTCTCGGCGGTCACGGCGACACCATGGTGCCGCTCGCCCGCTACTCCACCGTTGGCGGCATTCCGCTGACCGATCTCGTCAAGATGGGCTGGGTCACCAAGGAGCGCCTGGAAGAAATCATTCAGCGCACCCGTGACGGCGGCGCCGAAATCGTCGGCCTGCTCAAGACCGGCTCGGCCTACTACGCTCCGGCCGCTTCGGCTATCGAAATGGCTGAATCCTACCTCAAGGACAAGAAGCGCGTCCTGCCGGCCGCTGCATACCTCTCCGGCCAGTACGGTGTGAAGGACATGTATGTCGGCGTTCCGACGATCATCGGTGCCGGCGGCGTCGAGCGCATCATCGAAGTCGAATTCACCAAGGCTGAAGACGAAGCCTTCCAGAAGTCCGTCGGCGCTGTCGCGGGTCTTTGCGAAGCCTGCATCAATATCGCCCCCGCCCTCAAGTAATCCGCCTGAAGGGCCCAATACAGGGACAAGACGATGAATATTCATGAATACCAGGCCAAGGCCCTCCTGAAGGGCTACGGCGCACCGGTCGCGGAAGGTGTCGCGATCCTCAAGGCTGAAGAGGCGGAAGCTGCTGCCAAGTCTCTTCCCGGCCCACTTTACGTGGTCAAGAGCCAGATCCACGCCGGCGGCCGCGGCAAGGGCAAGTTCAAGGAACTCGGCCCCGAAGCCAAGGGTGGCGTCCGGCTGGCGAAGTCGATCGACGAAGTCGTCGCCAACGTCAAGGAAATGCTCGGCAACACGCTGGTAACCGCGCAGACCGGCGAAGCCGGCAAGCAGGTCAACCGACTTTACATCGAAGACGGTGCCGACATTGCTCGCGAACTCTATTGCTCGCTGCTGGTTGATCGTTCCGTCGGTCGTGTTGCCTTCGTCGTCTCGACCGAAGGCGGCATGGACATCGAGGCTGTCGCCCACGACACGCCGGAGAAGATCCATACCATCGCCATCGATCCGGAAACCGCCGTCACGGCTGACGACGTTGCGAAGATCGTCAAGGCGCTCGAACTGACCGGGGCTGCCGCCGAAGACGCCAAGTCGCTCTTCCCGATCCTCTACAAGGCCTTCAACGAGAAGGACATGTCCCTTCTCGAAATCAACCCGCTGATCGTCATGACCAATGGTCACCTGCGCGTTCTCGACGCCAAGGTTTCCTTCGATGGCAACGCGCTGTTCCGTCACGACGACGTTCGCGCACTGCGTGACGAAACCGAAGAAGACGCCAAGGAAATCGAGGCTTCCAAGTGGGATCTCGCCTACGTGGCTCTCGACGGAAACATCGGCTGCATGGTCAACGGCGCAGGCCTTGCCATGGCGACGATGGACATCATCAAGCTCTACGGCAAGGAGCCGGCAAACTTCTGCGACGTCGGCGGTGGCGCCGGCAAGGAAAAGGTTGCTGCGGCCTTCAAGATCATCACGGCTGACCCGAAGGTCGAGGGCATCCTCGTCAACATCTTTGGCGGCATCATGAAGTGTGACGTCATCGCCGAGGGCGTTGTCGCTGCCGTTCAGGAAGTCGGCCTGAAGGTTCCGCTCGTGGTTCGCCTCGAAGGCACCAATGTCGAGCTTGGCAAGAAGATCCTGAACGAATCGGGTCTGGCGATCACGGCTGCTGACGATCTTGACGACGCGGCCAAGAAGATCGTCGCGGCGATCAAAGCCTAATCTGAGGAACCTGATACATGTCTATTCTCGTCAATAAAGACACCAAGATCCTCGTTCAGGGCCTGACCGGCAAGACCGGTTCGTTCCACACCGAACAGGCGCTCGCCTACTATGGCACCAAGATGGTCGGCGGTATCCATCCGAAGAAGGGTGGCGAAACCTGGACCGGCTCCAAGGGCGAAACACTGCCGATCTTCGCGACCGTTGCCGAAGCCAAGGAGCGCACCGGCGCTGACGCCTCGGTCATCTACGTTCCGCCGGCAGGTGCAGCCGACGCCATCATCGAGGCGATCGACGCCGAGATCCCGTTCATCACCTGCATCACCGAGGGCATCCCGGTCATGGACATGGTGCGGGTCAAGGCCAAGCTCGACAAGTCGAAGTCGCGCCTGCTGGGTCCGAACTGCCCGGGTATCCTGACGCCGGAAGAATGCAAGATCGGCATCATGCCGGGCTCGATCTTCCGCAAGGGTTCGGTCGGTATTGTTTCGCGCTCCGGCACGCTTACCTATGAAGCCGTATTCCAGACCTCGAACGAAGGCCTCGGCCAGACCACCGCTGTCGGTATTGGCGGCGACCCGGTCAAGGGTACCGAGTTCATCGACATGCTGGAAATGTTCCTGGCCGACGAAGCCACGACCTCGATCATCATGATCGGCGAAATCGGCGGCTCGGCCGAAGAGGATGCTGCACAGTTCCTTATCGACGAAGCCAAGAAGGGCCGCAAGAAGCCGATGGCCGGCTTCATCGCCGGTCGTACGGCTCCGAAGGGCCGCACGATGGGTCACGCCGGCGCCGTGGTTTCGGGCGGCAAGGGCGATGCGGAATCGAAGATCGCGGCCATGGAAGCTGCCGGTATCAAGGTTTCGCCTTCGCCGGCACGCCTCGGCAAGACGCTGGTTGAAGTCCTCAAGGGCTGAGACCTGAGAAGCATGCGCCAGGCAGGGCGGATCCAGAGTGGTCCCCTTGCCTGGATTTGGCATTTTAGAGTCCCTGAATGCGATTTGTGTTCGGGTTGATGCAAAGCGGCAGGCCGGGCGTCCGGCCATCATCTTAAAGTCGGGAGGCGAGCGGAGACGTTCGCAGAACACAATGGGTAGGCAAGAAGCCAACGAGCAATTTCTGATCACGTCCTTCCTCGACGGATCGAATGCTGCCTATATCGAGCAGCTCTATGCGCGCTATGAGGATGACCCCTCCTCGGTTTCGGCCGAATGGCAGGCGTTCTTCAAGGCGCTGGCCGATAACCCGGCCGACGTGAAAAAGGCTGCCGCAGGCGCTTCCTGGCAGCGCAAGAACTGGCCGATCCCGGCGCAGGGCGAGCTGGTGTCGGCCCTTGACGGCAACTGGGGCGTGATCGAAAAGGTCATCGAAACCAAGGTCAAGGCCAAGGCTGAAGCGACTGCCGCCGCAACCGGCAAGCCGGCCAGCGAGGCCGAAGTGCTGCAGGCGACCCGCGATTCCGTCCGGGCCATCATGATGATCCGCGCCTATCGCATGCGCGGCCACCTGCATGCCAATCTCGATCCGCTCGGTCTGGCCGCCCCGGTCGATGATTACAACGAGCTTTCGCCGGTCGCCTACGGCTTTACCGAAGCCGATTTCGGCCGCAAGATCTTTATCGACAACGTGCTTGGTCTCGAATACGCGACCATCCCGGAAATGCTCGATATCCTGAAGCGGACCTATTGCTCGACCATCGGCGTCGAGTTCATGCACATGTCCAATCCGGATGAAAAGTCCTGGATTCAGGAACGCATCGAAGGCCCGGACAAGGGTGTCGACTTCACCCCGAACGGCAAGAAGGCCATCCTTTCGAAGCTGATCGAGGCCGAAGGCTTCGAGCAGTTCATCGACGTCAAGTACAAGGGTACCAAGCGCTTCGGTCTCGATGGCGGCGAATCCCTGATCCCGGCGCTCGAGCAGATCATCAAGCGCGGTGGCCAGGAAGGCCTCGAGGAAATCGTCTTCGGCATGGCCCACCGTGGTCGCCTGAACGTTCTGACCAACGTCATGGCGAAGCCGCACCGTGCCGTTTTCCACGAGTTCAAGGGCGGTTCGTTCAAGCCCGACGAAGTCGAAGGTTCGGGCGATGTGAAGTACCACCTCGGCGCTTCCTCCGACCGCGAGTTCGACGGCAACAAGGTTCACCTGTCCTTGACCGCCAACCCGTCGCACCTGGAAATCGTCAACCCGGTTGTCATGGGCAAGGCCCGCGCCAAGCAGGACCAGCTCGCCAAGGTCTGGGACGGCGACATCATTCCGCTTCGTGAACGCGCCAAGGTGCTGCCGCTGCTTCTGCACGGCGATGCGGCCTTTGCCGGTCAGGGCGTCGTAGCCGAAATCCTCGGGCTTTCCGGTCTGCGCGGCCACCGCGTGGCCGGCACGATGCACTTCATCATCAACAACCAGATCGGTTTCACCACCAATCCGGCGTTCTCGCGTTCGTCGCCTTATCCGTCCGACGTCGCCAAGATGATCGAAGCGCCGATCTTCCACGTCAACGGCGATGATCCGGAAGCGGTCGTTTACGCCGCCAAAATCGCGACCGAATACCGGATGAAGTTTCACAAGCCGGTCGTCATCGACATGTTCTGCTACCGCCGCTTCGGCCATAACGAAGGCGATGAGCCCGCGTTCACCCAGCCGAAGATGTACAAGGCGATCCGCGCCCACAAGACGGTCGTTCAGCTCTATGCCGAGCGTCTGATCGCCGAAGGCCTGATCACCGAAGGCGAATTCGAGAAGATGAAGGCCGATTGGCGCGCCCATCTCGAACAGGAGTTCGAGGCCGGCCAGTCCTACAAGCCGAACAAGGCCGACTGGCTCGACGGCGTATGGTCGGGCCTTCGCGCAGCCGACAACGCCGACGAACAGCGTCGTGGCAAGACCGCTGTGCCGATGAAGTCGCTGAAGGAGATTGGCCGCAAGCTGTCGACCATTCCAGAAGGCTTCAAGGCGCACCGCACCATCCAGCGCTTCATGGACAACCGCGCCCAGATGGTGGAAACCGGCGAGGGCATCGACTGGGCCATGGGCGAGGCATTTGCCTTCGGTTCGCTGGCCGTCGAGGGTCACAAGATCCGCCTGTCGGGTCAGGATTGCGAACGCGGCACCTTCTCGCAGCGTCACTCGGTTCTCTACGATCAGGAAACCGAAGAGCGCTACATCCCGCTTGCCAACCTCGCTCCGAACCAGGCACGCTACGAAGTCATCAACTCGATGCTTTCGGAAGAGGCTGTTCTCGGCTTCGAATATGGCTACTCGCTGGCCCGTCCGAACGCGTTGACCCTCTGGGAAGCGCAATTCGGCGACTTCGCCAATGGGGCGCAGGTCGTCTTCGACCAGTTCATCTCGTCGGGCGAACGCAAGTGGCTGCGCATGTCCGGTCTCGTCTGCCTTTTGCCGCACGGCTATGAAGGTCAGGGTCCGGAGCACTCCTCGGCCCGCCTCGAGCGCTGGCTGCAGATGTGCGCCGAAGATAACATGCAGGTCGCCAATGTCACGACGCCGGCGAACTACTTCCACATCCTGCGCCGTCAGGTGAAGCGCGACTTCCGCAAGCCGCTCATCCTGATGACGCCGAAGTCCCTGCTGCGCCACAAGCGGGCTGTTTCCAGCCTGTCCGAAATGGCCGGCGAGAGCTCGTTCCACCGCCTGCTGTGGGATGATGCGGAGGTCATCAAGGACGGTCCGATCAAGCTGCAGAAGGACAACAAGATCCGCCGCGTCGTCATGTGCACGGGCAAGGTCTACTACGATCTTCTGGAAGAGCGCGAGAAGCGCGGCATCGATGACATCTACCTGCTGCGCGTCGAACAGCTCTATCCGTTCCCGGCCAAGGCGCTCATCAACGAGCTCAGCCGCTTCCGCAATGCGGAGATGGTCTGGTGCCAGGAAGAGCCGAAGAACATGGGCGCATGGTCGTTTATCGATCCCTATCTCGAGTGGGTTCTGGCTCACATCGACGCCAAGTACCAGCGGGTTCGCTACACCGGCCGCCCGGCCGCGGCATCGCCCGCAACCGGCCTGATGTCGAAGCATCTCGCCCAGCTCGAGGCCTTCCTCGAGGATGCGCTGGGGGGCTGATAGCCTCCCGGTCGCAACGACCCCAATCGACAGAAACGTTCTCTGATCAACGGAATTGACATCATGGCCACAGAAATCCGCGTCCCCACCCTGGGTGAATCCGTCAGCGAAGCGACGGTCGGCACCTGGTTCAAGAAGGTCGGCGACATCATCAAGGCCGACGAGCCGCTCGTCGAACTCGAAACCGACAAGGTGACCGTCGAAGTGCCTGCTCCGGCTTCCGGCGTGCTCACCGAGATCGTTGCCGCCAATGGCGAAACCGTTGGCCTCGGCGCGCTGCTCGGCCAGATCGCCGAAGGTGCCGGCGCTGCCGCTTCGGCACCTGCAGCCGCTCCGGCCGCTGCCCCGGCTCCGGCTGCTGCACCCGCAGTCGCCCCCGCTGCTCCGGCCGCATCGGCCATGCCGGCTGCTCCGGCTGCCGCCAAGATGCTTGCTGAAAACAACCTCTCGGCCGATCAGGTCGATGGTTCCGGCAAGCGTGGCCAGGTCCTGAAGGGCGACGTGATCGCTGCTATCGCCAAGGGTGCTACGGCTGCCGCCGCTCCGGCTCCGGCTGCCGCTCCCCGTCCGGCATCGAGCGCCGATGACGCCGTTCGCGAAGAGCGCGTCAAGATGACCCGTCTGCGCCAGACGATCGCGAAGCGTCTGAAGGACGCCCAGAACACTGCCGCCATGCTGACCACCTACAACGAGGTGGACATGTCGGCCGTGATGGACCTGCGCAACCGCTACAAGGACATCTTCGAGAAGAAGCATGGCGTGAAGCTCGGCTTCATGGGCTTCTTCACCAAGGCGGTCACTCACGCGCTGAAGGAAATTCCCTCGATCAACGCCGAGATCGACGGCACCGACATCATCTACAAGAACTTCTGCCATGTCGGCATGGCGGTCGGCACGGACAAGGGTCTTGTCGTTCCGGTCATCCGCGATGCCGACGCGTTGTCGATTGCCGGCGTCGAGAAGGAACTCGGCCGTCTCGCCAAGGCCGCCCGCGATGGCGCGCTGTCGATGGCCGACATGCAGGGCGGCACCTTCACCATCACCAATGGCGGTGTCTACGGTTCGCTGATGTCCTCGCCGATCCTGAATGCACCGCAGTCGGGTATTCTCGGCATGCACAAGATCCAGGAGCGTCCGGTCGCCATCGGCGGTCAGGTCGTCATTCGTCCGATGATGTATCTGGCCCTTTCCTACGATCACCGCATCGTCGATGGCAAGGAAGCCGTGACCTTCCTCGTCCGTGTCAAGGAAAGCCTGGAAGATCCGGAGCGTCTGGTTCTCGATCTCTGATCATTCTGGCGGGAGACCGTTCTACGGTCTCCCGCCGATCCTGTTTTCCGGTGAGCGCATCCGCAAGGGCGGCCCTGCCGGCATGGAGGCACTATTATGCACGCCTATCTTCTGGAACTCGCTTCGCTGATGGCGGTATTCTCCTTCGCCATCGTTTCCCCCGGCGCTGATACGGCGATGGTCATGCGCCAGGCCATGGTGCATGGGCGGCGTGAGGCAATCCTCACGAGTTTCGGCATCGGCACATCGCTGATGTTCCACGTCACCTATACCATTCTTGGCCTCGGGCTGATCATCTCGAAGTCGTTGCTTCTGTTCAGCATCATCAAGTGGGCAGGTGCCGTCTACCTCATCTATATGGGTGTAATGGCGCTGCGCGCCGGCAAGACCGATCTCGATCCGGTTGCCGATGGTGCCGAGCCTGCCCGGCAGAGTGCATTGCGGGCCTTCGGCCTCGGCTTTCTCGCCAACGCGCTGAACCCGAAGCCGGTTCTCTTCTTCCTGTCGATCTTCTCGGCTCTGGTCGCCGCCTCCACGCCCGGCACGGTGAAGTTCGGCTACGGTCTGGTGATGGCGACCTGCCTCATCGCATGGTTCGTCGGCGTGTCGTTCTTCATGACGACGCCGCGCATGCGGGCAGCCTTCTCCCGGGCCAGCAAGTGGATCAACCGCGCCTCCGGCATGGTGTTCATCGCTTTCGGCCTGAAGCTTGCGGCGACGAAGGCGAGCTGAGATGAAGCGGTCGCTCGTCGCGTCGCTTTCGCTTGCCGTGCTGGGGTTTCATGCCCCGGCGGTGGCTGATGATTGCCGTGTCGAGCATGCCGTCTATGCAGAGGGCGAAACGGGCCTGGAGCTGCGTTTCAGGCCGGGGAGTGGCGAGAATACGCCGGTCTCCCACAAGTTCGAGGTTCGGGCGGTAAAGGCCGGCCTCACGCTTGACGGGCATGTGATGTACGACGAGGAAATCGCCCGGCCCGTGGGCATGGCGATGAACAATTGCCCGGAGGGCGACGTGACCGGCGCGGATCTTAATGCCTGCATCGTCTGGCAGGGCATCGTCTATGCAGTGGATGGGCAGGGCAAGGTCGACCTTCTGCCGCCGGAAGGTGCGGAAGCGCCGAAGACGCTGCTTCTTCCCGGTTTCGGAGCGGCCTTCAAGATGTCCGCCGTCGGCGGCAAGGTCGAGGCCATGCCGTGGGACGGATTTTCATTCAAGGAATGCGCGCCGTAAGCGGTTAACGGAACGGCGGCAAAGGAACACACAGAGGAACGACGAAAATGGCTTACGATGTAGTGGTAATCGGTAGTGGCCCCGGCGGTTACGTTTGTGCAGTCAAGGCAGCCCAGCTCGGCCTGAAGGTCGCTGTCGTCGAAAAGCGGGCGACCTATGGCGGCACCTGCCTCAATGTCGGCTGCATTCCGTCCAAGGCCCTGCTACATGCGTCGGAAATGTTCAACCATATCGCCCATGGCATGGACGCCCTCGGCGTCGAGGTTGCCGCTCCGAAGCTGAACCTCGGCAAGATGATGGCCCACAAGGACAGCGTGGTGAAGGCGAACGTCGAAGGCGTTTCCTTCCTGTTCAAGAAGAACAAAATCGACGGCTTCCAGGGCACCGGCAAGATCGTTTCGGCCGGAAAGGTTTCCGTCACCAATGACAAGGGCGAGGAACAGGTTCTCGAGACGAAGAACATCGTCATCGCGACTGGTTCCGACGTTGCCGGCATTCCGGGCGTTGCCGTCGAGATCGACGAGAAGGTGATCGTATCCTCCACCGGCGGTATCGCGCTCGACAAGGTTCCGGGCAAGTTGGTCGTGGTCGGCGGCGGCGTCATCGGCCTCGAACTCGGCTCGGTCTGGTCGCGTCTTGGTTCCAAGGTCACCGTCGTCGAATATCTCGACACCATTCTCGGTGGCATGGATGGTGAAGTCTCCAAGCAGTTCCAGCGCATGCTGGCCAAGCAGGGCATCGAATTCAACCTCGGCGCCAAGGTCACCGGTGTCGAAAAGTCCGGCAAGGGCGCCAAGGTCACGTTCGAGCCGGTCAAGGGCGGTGAGGCGCAGGTTCTGGAAGCCGACGTCGTGCTCGTGGCCACCGGCCGCAAGCCCTTCACGGCAGGCCTCGGCCTTGAAGCCGCAGGCGTCGTGCTCGACAACCGCGGACGCGTCGAGATCGACGGTCACTTCCGCACCAATGTCGCCGGCATCTACGCGATCGGTGACGTCGTGCGCGGCCCGATGCTCGCTCACAAGGCTGAGGACGAAGGCGTGGCACTCGCCGAAATCCTCGCAGGCCAGCATGGCCATGTGAACTACGACGTCATCCCGGGTGTCGTCTACACCCAGCCGGAAGTCGCTTCCGTCGGCAAGACCGAGGAAGAACTGAAGGCTGCAGGCGTCGCCTACAAGGTCGGCAAGTTCCCCTTCACCGCGAACGGCCGCGCCCGCGCCATGCTGGCGACCGATGGTTTCGTCAAGATCCTCTCGGACAAGGAAACAGACCGTGTTCTCGGCGGCCATATCGTCGGCTTCGGTGCCGGCGAGATGATCCACGAGATCGCCGTATTGATGGAATTCGGCGGTTCGGCTGAAGACCTCGGCCGCACCTGCCATGCGCACCCGACCATGTCGGAAGCAGTGAAGGAAGCAGCACTTGCGGCCTTCTTCAAGCCGATTCACATGTGAGGGATTTTCCGGATAATAAGACTAATCCGGTAAAGTATTATATTTTCGTAAGAATTGTGGCCGCGGCTTGTTATTCAGGTCGCGGCTTTTATCATGGCGCGTAGTATTTTTCCGTGTTTTGACAAAAGGCAAGTGCCATGACGACGAACCCCGTGCTGGGATATTCTCTTCCGCAAAAGCTCATTCATTGGCTGATGGCGGCTTTGATCTTTTTCAACCTTCTCCTTACGGATGGCATGGAGAACTGGAACCGGCTGGTGAGCCGCGGCGAAACCGTCACGCCCGATGATATCGCGTCGGCCAACGTTCACGCCTATGTCGGCATCACCGTTCTCTGTCTCGCGGTGATCCGTCTCATTCTGCGCCTGACGCATGGCGCGCCGGATGCACCGGCCGAGGAGCCGCCGGTCCTTCGCCTTGCCTCCAAGGCGGCGCACGGGACATTCTATCTGCTGTTTTTCCTCCTGCCGATCAGCGGCGCTGCGGCCTATTACCTTGGTGTGGAGGTTGCCGGTTCGCTGCATGGCGGCCCGTTCAAACTTTTGATGTGGCTGTTGATCGTGGTGCACATTGCCGCAGTGCTGGTGCATCAGTTTTATTGGAAAACGTCAGTTGCCCAGCGTATGACCAAAGGCTGAAACAACGGCCGGTCCGGCCGTATCAGCTTGAGGAAATGGTTATCGTGAGTATCGCGCTGGAGCCTGTCAGCCTGCCGCATCCGGCATTGCCCGAGGCCGATTGGGCGGACCGTTATGTTTTCTCTGGCGCCGGCCCGCAGGGCACGGCGCTGGAGGTTAGCAAGCGGATGCTTGGCCGGCCTCCCGGCTGGATCCGGGGACTGATGGCCCTGCGCAATCGCATCGTCTCGCTGTTCGGGTTGAAGGCAGCCGATCTCGGGGTTGCCGACGCCGCCACGGTTGCCGGTTTCCCGGTCGTCTCCGAGCGGGATGGCCAGGTCGTGCTCGGCTTCAACGACAGCCACCTCGATTTCCGGATCGTGGTTGATGTTGAGGCAAAGGGTGCGGATGACAGCAAGGTTGCTGTGACGACGCTCGTGAAGCGCCACAATGCCTTCGGGCGGCTCTATATCGCCGTGGTCACGCCGTTTCACAGGGTGATCGTCAGGTCGACGCTTGGGCGGCTTGCTCGGGATTGAGTGAATCAGCCGCCAGCGGGCGTCAGCGTGAAGCCCTGATTCTTCAAAAGTTCGACGAGGCCTTCTTCGCCCGGCAGGTGAAGGGCGCCGACTGCGACGAAGGCGCCGCCCTTGGCAAGCACGGGGGCTGCGCGATCCGCCATGACGTGGTTGCGGTCGGTCACGATGCGTTTTTCGAAGTCCGCGTAGCTGCTCTGTTCCTTGCCGGCCTGTGCGGGCGAGACGATCTGCAGCATGGGCATGGTCATGCCGATATCGCCGGACAGATAGAGCGTCGTCATGGTCTCGATGACGTCGTTCATCCTGTCACCAAGCTCCAGCGTTTCGATCAGGGCCTGAAGGTGGAATTCCGTTGGAAGATCCGCCATGGCCTGCAGCTGTTCGGCCAGTGTCTCCAGCCCGACGACATTCTTGCCAGCCTTTACCGCGTCTTCCGCAATGTGCTTGTCGAGGAAGGATGCACCCTTCGCCTTGCGCGCCATCTCGCAGGCGGGAAGCGCGACGAAGCTTGAGATGATCCACGGCTGCATCCGCTGGACGGCGGCGAGCGCAAGTCCGCGCTCCTTCAATCCAGCCTCAAGACGGGTGGCCTGTTCCGGACTCAGCTTGTCGCGGATCGTCTTGCCATCGGTGAACATGGTCAGTTCCGGATGCATGAGCATCGCGGCGGCAGCCTTCTTCTCGTCGAGGATCTCGTCCGATTCAATGACGATGGTCGAGGCCTCGGCGGCGGCTTTTCGCGCCGGTTCCGGCATCGTCAGTACGCGCGGATCGGTAACGTGCATGGTGCCGAGCAGCCACGACGGTGCGAGGCCCGGTTTCTCGATCTTCCAGAAAATGCCCCTGCCGTTCGGGATCGCATCCGCTTCGGCGCGAAGTTTCGCATAGGTCGCCGGCTCGTCCTTTGCCAAGGCAGCCAGCAGATCGTTGCCGCTGCAGGTTCCGTTTTCCTCGGCATGCGCCGGCTTCAATGTCATCAGCACCAGCGCAAAGGCTGCGAGCAGCGCGATGTGGAAGGCCGCGGCAAGCCAGAGCACGACGTTTCCCACAGCGGAGAGCGACAGTCGGTTGCGGATGCGGTCGATTGAATGCGCGATCATGATCTGTCCGTTGATGTCGGGTCGCCGGAATACGAGGACCTGCTTGTTCTAGTCCCGGCCCCCTCAATTTTCCTTAACGGTCTTGGTTAACGACGGGCGATCAGGCGCGGGGGTGAGCCCGGTCGTAGACGTCCAGCAGGCGCGTGGCATCGACGCCTGTATAGACCTGGGTGGTCGACAGGCTGGCATGGCCGAGCAGTTCCTGGATGGTGCGAAGATCTCCGCCGCCGCCAAGAAGGTGGGTCGCGAAGGAGTGGCGCAGCGCATGCGGCGTCGCCGAATCCGGCAGCCCCAGGGCGGAGCGCAGGCGTTGCATTTCCCGCTGGATGATCGCCGGCTGCAGCTTGCCGCCGCGAGCGCCGCGAAAGAGCGGTTCGGCTTCCTCAAGATGATAGGGGCAGAGCTTGATATAGGCGGCGACAGCTTCCGCGACGGCCGGGAGAAGGGGGACTAGCCGGGTCTTGTTGCCCTTGCCGGTGATCCGGAGTGCAGTCGTCTTTTCGCCGAAGTCGGCGGGCGTGAGGTCCAGCGCCTCGGAAATGCGCAGGCCGCAGCCGTAGAGCAGGGTCAGCACCGCTGCATCGCGGGCGGCGATCCAGGGTTCCTCATGCATCTGCGCTTCGTTGCTGACGACGGTGAGCGCCTGGCTGCCGGAGAGGGGTTTGGGAAGCGATTTCGGCTGTTTCGGCGAGCGGATGGCGCCGGCGCCGGCGGCATTCACCAGCCCTCTCTTTTCCAGATGGCGGAGGAAGGATCGAAGGCCCGCGAGATGGCGTCCGAGCGAACGCGGGCCGGAGCCCTGCTTGCGACGGTGGGCGAGAAAGGCGCGCAGATCCGCGGGGCGCAATTCTCTTATATCGCGAATGGCGGCGGGGCCGCCGATGTGTCCGGTGAGGAAGGTGAGAAACTGCCGGGTGTCGCGTTCGTAGGCTTCCAGCGTGTTTTCCGAAAGCCGTCTTTCACCGGCAAGAGCCTGCAGCCATCCGGTGCGCTCAGCGAGAAGGTCGGGGTCGGCGAAGGTGAGCAGGTCGTTCATCGGCGCTCCCTTTACTTTGAGAATCTGCTAAGCCAACATGCCTTCCAGATGTTAGGGAATGCCTAAAATGCCGCATCCAGTGTCATGCTTCGATCACATTGGGCTGCGATAGAGCGTTTTCGGCGAAAGCGGAATCGCCTCAATGCTCTATCTCTTTGTTTTTACGCAATTCCGGATGCAAGGCCGCTGCACGCCTTTGCTGGAATTGCTTTAGAGGCTGATCGGTAAAGTCGGGGTTTTCTATGGCGCGCCGTGATTCGATGACGATGTTCGGGCAATTCGCCGAAGCGGTTGCTCTGGTCTCACATGGCCAGCCGGGGCACATCGTCGACACGTTGATTGCCGAGCGCGGCCAGAAGATCGTGTACCATCCGCTGTGGCCCGTCATGCGGCCTTTTCTCTATACCCTGCTGCGTTATGCGAAGGCGGTCGAATTTGCCGACGATATTGCCAACATGCCGGGTTTTCAGGCCTTCGAATATCTCAGCAATATCCTGCGCCTCTATATCAACGTCGTGAATGGTGAGCGGATACCTGAGAAGGGTGGCTTCATCATGGTCAGCAACCACCCGACCGGCATTGCCGATGGTGTCGCGGTGTTCGACCTCCTGAAACGGCGGCGCCCGGACATGATGTTCTTCGCCAACCGCGATGCCATCCGGGTCAATCCGCGCTTTGCCGAGGTCATCATTCCCGTCGAGTGGCGCGAGGAGCATAAGAGCAAGCTCAAGGCGCGCGAGACCCTCAAGCTGACCAACCGGGCGATCGAGGAGCAGAAGGCTACCGTGCTTTTCCCCTCCGGTCGCATCGCCTATTGGGCGAATGGACGGCTGAACGAACGGCCATGGAAAACCTCGGCGGTCGGGCTTGCCCGCAAATACGACCTTCCGATCCTGCCGGTACATATGACAGCCCGCAATTCGGGCCTGTTCTACTGGTTTGCAAAGTGGTCGACCGAACTTCGGGACATGACGGTCTTCCACGAACTTCTGAACAAGAAGGGTGATCGTTTCGACTTCACCATCGGCGAACTGATTTCTCCCGACCGGCTGGAAGGCGACGTCACCGCCGTCACCGCCGCGCTCGAGCACCACACCGTGCACGCGCTGGCCATGGACGGTAACGCGACCTTCCGTCTCTAAGGGTTCATCGCACCCAACAAAGAGTGGAATGCGAACAGGTTTTTGTTCCCGCAACGCGGATGCTTTTGCCTGCGTGAGAAGAGTTTCGATTTCCTGTGCCTAAAAACAACCTGAAGGTGTCAAACGGGCGTTTGGTCGGTTTTTTCAATTCAATGTGAGTTGGCAAACCGTAAACATGACATTAACGATCATGTTCAAGGGGCGTCGGGGCAGTTATATTTCTTGAAATGCTAATATTTTTTCATTCATCACACTGGCCACACATCGTGGAACAGCCGTTTCATGCTTGGGAAGCTGGACAACTAGACTGTCCAATCTCCCAAGGAATATGTGGAAATGCTTTATAAGTTCAGAAGACCGCACCGGGCGCTGGTGCTGGTTCTGCTTGTCTCGGCAAGTTATGCCCAGTTGCCGCCAGTGGCCGCATTGGCCCAGGATAGCTCTACGGAAGACGATACTGCCTCCAGCAATTCGTCGACCGTTCTCGCGCCGATCACGGTAACGGGCAAGAAGACCGGACGTCCGACTGCGACGGAGCCAATAGGCGCGACGTTTGCCGAGCCGGAATCGGCCCATCAGGCCTCGCAGACCATGTCGGTCGTGGAAAGATCGTGGATCGACACCACGACCCCGAAAAGCACGGTAGACATCCTCGCGGATGTGCCGGGTGTCACCATCTCGCGTAACGGCGGTCTCGGCGGCCAGATCTATCTGCGCGGTTTCAACTCGAATGACTGGCGGTCGAGCTTCTATATCGATGGCAATCGCTTCCGCGGCCGCAATACGCTGCAATACATGCTGATCTCCCCGGAAGAGATCGAGCGGGTCGAAGTCATTCGCGGCCCGGCATCGCTTCTCTATGGCAGCGACGCATTGACGGGCGTGGTGAACGTCATCACGCGCCAGCCGGACTACGATACGTCGGGCGACTGGCGCGTTGCCGGCGGCGGCAGTTCCGTTTCCTATAACAGCAACGGTAACGGGCTCGTCGGGACCCAGGACCTGACCATCGTCGGCCATGACTTCGATATCACCGGCACGCTGACCGGCCGTCGTTCCAGCGATTACGAATCGCCCGCCGGTACGGTGGAAAACAGCGACTACAAGGCTCTCGGCGGTAGTGTGGTCGTTGGTTACACGCCTGTCGAAGGGCAACGGCTGGAATTCGTCTATCGCGACCAGTATGTCGAAAGCGGTCGAGCCGGCGGCGTCGGTGGCGTGCCAGGCGCACCTTACCGTGCCGCTCGCGAAGACCCTCTCCAGGTCCATATGGGCCGCGTGAACTATTCCGGCGACTTCACCGATGGCCTGTTCGATCACATCGAGGCCAGCGCCTATGTCGACAAGTTCTACACCGAACTGGAGGTACAGGCGAACACCTTCAACAGCGCCGGTCAGCTGACGCGCAAAACCACGACCCGCAACTATGTCGTCGATCCGACCGTGATCGGCGGCAACGTCAAGGGCTCCATTCCGTGGGAGCAGGGCGAGTGGGGCACAGGCAAGACCACGGTCGGGCTGGACTGGATGCATGAATCCCGTTCCGGCGGCGAGAGCTCTTCTGTCGTGACCAATTACAACCCGGTAACGGGTGCCGTGATGAGTACGACCTCCACGGCTCGCACGAAATCCAGCCCGGACACGACCCAGGCGAATATCGGCGCGTTCATGCTGAACGAGTGGACGCCGGTCGATCCGCTGACCATATCGCTTGGCGCACGATATGACTGGTACCGGACGACGAGCGATCTTTCGCCGTTGCCGACTGCTCTCCTGCCGTACTTTGAGGACAATAATAACAGCACGAATTCCGCCCTGACGGGTGGTGCGGGCTTTGTCTATCGTCTGACGCCGGAGTTCGACATTATCGGCAATATCGGCACGTCCTATCGCGAACCGCAAAACTCGGAGATGTTCGCCTTTACCGCGGCCGCGACGCCGACGATTCCCAATCCCGAACTGGAGCCGGAAGAGGGCGTTTCCTACGAACTCGGCGCCGCCTGGCACAGCGGCGATGTCGGCATTCAGGTCACGGGTTTCTACAACCGCTACCGCAACCTGATCGTCACGGCGCAGAACATGCTCTACGAGGGAACGCGGGTAAATCAGCGGCAGAACGTGGGTAATGCCGAAATCACTGGCGTCGAGGCGGAAATGCGCTGGCAGGCGACGGATTCGATCAACCTGTTCGGCAAGATCAGCACGCTCCATGCCACGGATGTCGATACCAACCAGACGCTGCCTTACATCGCTCCCGTGACCGGCAGTATCGGCGTGCAGTATTCGCCGCCGGATTCCGGCTACTCGCTGATCGCCAATGCCGAATGGGCAGGCGACAAGCGCCACATCACCTCGAGCGAATACCCGACGGACGGCTATATCGTCGCCAACCTCTACGGGCGGTTCGATCTCGAGAAGATGATCTCGGAAAACTACAAGGGAACGACGCTCACCTTCGGCGTCGAGAACATCTTCGACACTGAATATGTCAGCCCGTCGACGACGGTCAGCGTCGCTTCGGCGAGAAGCATGTACAACCCGTTGGTCGAGCCAGGCCGCAGCTTCTCCCTGAAGCTGGAACACCGGTTCTGATCTGATAAGCGGATCCCGGCCGTTGTCTGCGGTCGGGATCCGGAGCTGCGCCGCTGGTTGTTATGCAATTCTTAGTTGTATTGTGTCGGATGATTTTTCCGATGGTGGTAGGGTGTCGCGAAACCGCTACGGTTTTCGAATTTTCTTATTTAGCAATATCGTTTATGCGCCTGTCTGGTTGATCTTCATTAACCACAAACCCCCTCAATTTGATGGCTGTTACGCGGAGCAATAGGTCTTGGTGCCTGCTCCCGGATTCATGCGCGCTCAGGGGGATTACGGAATGCGCTTCAAGTCTATACAGTTAAAGATTGCAACCCTTTCGGGTGTCTGCGTGCTTGCGGCCACGGCGGGGCTGGTGGGTTACGGGATCATTTCAGCGAGCAGCACGAGGGAGTTCGTCGCAACGCAGGTGACCAACCTCACGGATGTGAAGACCAGGGAAAGTCTTCAGACACTCGCATCCACGCAAGCGGGTGTCATTCGCTCCTCGCTCGATGGCGCTTTCGATGCGGCTCGCGTCATGGCGCGGAGCTTCGAGATGCTGGCCGGCGGCGATGCCTTCACCCCGCCTGAAACCCGCCGGACGCAGCTCAATGCGCTTCTCCTGAACGTGCTCAAGGACAATCCGCGTTTCAATGGCACCTACAGCGCATGGGAACCGAATGCGCTCGATGGCGCTGATGCCGAGTTTCGTGATCGTCGCGATATGGGATCGGATGCAACGGGCCGCTTCCTGCCGTACTGGACCCGGGATGCCGCCGGCAAGATCGCGATCCAGCCGCTGGTGGAATATGACAGCTCCGAGCTTCACCCGAACGGTGTGATGAAGGGTGGCTGGTATATCGGCCCGCAAACGGGCCATGGCGAAAGCATTCTCGATCCGTTGCCCTATATCGTACAAGGCAAGAGCGTCTATCTCGCTACCATGTCGGCGCCGATTACCGTCAACGGAAAATTCGCCGGTGTTGCCGGTGCCGATTTCGATCTCTCTTTCGTGCAGAAGCTCGCCGAACAGGTGAAAGCATCGATCTACGGGGGCAAGGCGTCGGTATCGATCGTCAGTTACAAGGGGCTGGTGGTGGCTTCCAGCGAGAAACCGGAGACTATTGGCCAGCCGTTCGATCAGGGTAACAGCGCCCTGTCGCAATATCTGTCGCTCATCCAGTCCGGCAAGGAGGAGGTCCTGGCCAGCAACGAAGCGTTCAAGGCGTTTTCGCCAATTATCATCGGCAGGACCAAGACGCCTTGGTCGGTGATGATCGACGTTCCGCGTGCGGTCGCGATGGCCGAGGCGACGAAGCTCGACCAGGATCTCACGGATCGCAACGCCAGTGACGGTGTCCTGCAGGTCGCCGTGGCCGCCGTCATCGCGCTGGGCGGCATCGCCGCGATGTGGCTTGTCGCGCACAGCATTGCCGGCCCCATTCGCAACATGACCGCCAGCATGCGCCGACTGGCCGATGGCGACACGGATTGTGATATCCCGGGCATCGGTCTGCCTGACGAGATCGGGGCCATGGCCGCGGCGGTGGAGGTTTTCCGCAACAATGCGATTGCCAATCGGCGTCTCGAGGAAGAGGCTGCGGCAACGCAGGAGACGACGGAACGCGAGCGTCGCCGCAACATGGACATCGAGCGGGTGCGGACCGAGGCCATGACCCAGGCGACTGCCGGGCTGGCGGATGGCCTGAGGCAGCTTGCCGCCGGCAACCTTTCCTTCCATCTCGCCGATCCCTTTGCCGCCGAGTTCGAGAGCCTGAGAAGCGACTTCAACGCAGCCGTCACCCAGCTCGGTCGTGCCATGGCCGCGGTCGCTGCCGCGTCACGCTCCATCGACACCGGCACGCAGGAGATCAGCCAGAGCGCGGACGATCTTTCCAAGCGCACCGAGCAGCAGGCCGCCTCGCTGGAGGAGACCGCTGCCGCACTCGACGAAATCACCGCCAATGTGACGAACTCCTCGAGGCGGGCCGAAGAGGCTCGAAGCGTTGCCGTGCAGGCCAACACCAGTGCGACCCATTCCGGCGCGGTGGTGGCGGATGCGGTCAATGCCATGCAGCGCATCGAGCAGTCTTCCAACCAGATCGCCAGCATCATCGGCGTGATCGACGAGATTGCCTTCCAGACCAACCTGCTGGCGCTGAATGCCGGGGTCGAAGCCGCGCGTGCCGGGGACGCAGGCAAGGGATTTGCCGTCGTCGCGCAGGAAGTTCGCGAGCTTGCCCAGCGCTCGGCCCAGGCCGCCAAGGAGATCAAGGATCTCATCCGCAATTCCAGCGCGGAGGTGGAAAACGGGGTGAAGCTCGTCAAGGATACCGGCGAGGCGCTGAAGACGATCGAGGCCTATATCGTTACCGTCAATCAACATATGGACGCGATCGCGACTTCCGCCCGCGAGCAATCGCTGGGGCTCTCGGAGGTCAATACCGCTGTCAACCAGATGGACCAGGTGACGCAGAAGAATGCGGCCATGGTCGAGGAAGCGAATGCCGCCAGTGCAACGCTTGCCGTCGAATCGCAGCGGCTTCGCGATCTGATCGGGCAGTTCCGGCTTGGAGAGGGCGCGCGTGATGGCGCTTCGCAACTGCGCCAGATGGGAGCCGAGATGGCGACGCCTGCCCGACGCTATGCCGCTCGGGGATAGCCGGTTGGTTTCTTTCCTCCTGACGGCATGAGATATTACGGCCCGCGGTCTTCCGCGGGTCGTTCCCATTTCCGTGGAGTATTTGCGGTTTCCTTTCCGGGTCCTTGCATGCAAGTTGGCGCCCCATGAGAGACGATTCGCCCGGACTGTTCGGTTCGCCGCCGCGCCCTCGCGTCGTGCCCGTTCTGGTGCCGATGCCGGCGCCGACGGCCTACAGCTATGCCGTGCCGGAAGGCATGGCGGCCGAGCCGGGCTCGATCGTGCAGGTGCCGCTCGGGCCGCGTCAGGTCATCGGTGTCGTTTGGGACGGGCCGGATGCCGGTTCCGTCGATCCGAAGAAGCTGCGTGCCATCACCAAGGTGTTCGATTGTCCGCCGCTTGACCTGAACATGCGCACCTTTATCGACTGGGTAGCGTCCTATACTTTGTCGCCTCCGGGTTATGTAGCGCGCATGGCGCTTCGGGCGCCGGCCGCGTTCGATCCAGAGCCGATGGTGGAAGGTTTTCGCTTTTCCGGTATCGAGCCGGAGAAACTGACGCCCGCGCGGCGCAAGGTTCTCGATCTCGCGGCGGATGGTCTTTCCTGGACGAAGAGCGGGCTCGCCCATGCATCGGGGGTTTCCTCGAGCGTGATCGACGGGCTGGTGAAACAGGGCGTGTTCGAAACAGTGTTCCTGCCGCCGCCGCCGCTGGTGGCCAAGCCCGATCCTGAATTTGCCGAATCCCGGCTGGCCGGACCACAGAAGGAAGCGGCCGACGAAATCCTCGAAGGCGTTCGCGCCGGAGGCTTTTCGGTCGCCCTGATCGACGGTGTGACGGGATCCGGCAAGACCGAAGTCTATTTCGAGGCGATTGCCGAGACGTTGCGGCAGGGAAAGCAGGTCCTGATCCTCCTGCCGGAAATCGCGCTGACAGCCAATTTCCTCGAACGCTTTCAGGATCGCTTCGGCGCGAAGCCGGGGGAATGGCATTCGGATCTGGCGACGAAGACCCGCGAAAAGGTCTGGCGTCAATGCGCGACCGGCGATATCCGCGTGGTGGCCGGCGCGCGTTCCGCTCTCTTCCTGCCCTTCGAGGATCTTGGCCTCATCATCGTCGACGAAGAGCACGATCCCGCTTTCAAGCAGGAAGACCGGGTTTTCTATAACGCCCGCGACATGGCGGTGGTGCGTGCCAGGATATCCGGTTTCCCCGTGGTTCTGGTATCGGCGACACCTTCGGTCGAGAGCCAGGTCAATAGCCAGAGCGGGCGCTATCGGCGCATTCATCTGCCGACACGTTTCGCCGGCGCAGCACTACCGGACCTGCATCTCATCGACATGCGCCGGCATCCGCCGGAACGTGGCGGGTTCATTTCGCCGCTATTGCTCAAGGCCGTCGGCAAGACGGTCGAGCGCAAGGAGCAGGCGCTGCTCTTCCTAAACCGCCGTGGCTATGCGCCGCTGACGCTCTGCCGTGTCTGTGGTCATCGCTTCCAGTGCCCGCAATGTTCCAGCTGGCTGGTGGAGCACCGGTTTCGCGGGCAGATCCAGTGCCATCAATGCGGTTATGCCGAGCCGACGCCGCAGGCCTGCCCGGAATGCGGAACACTCGATCATCTGGTCGCCTGCGGACCCGGCGTCGAGCGCATCGCGGAGGAAGTCGAGAAGCACTTCCCCGATGCCCGGACACTGGTGCTTTCCTCCGACCTTGGCGGCGTGAAGCGATTGCGCCTCGAGCTGGAGGCCATTGCCAATGGCGAGGCGGATATCGTCATCGGCACCCAACTTGTCGCGAAGGGGCATAACTTCCCGCTCATGACGCTTGTCGGCATCGTGGACGCCGATATCGGCCTTGCCAATGGCGACCCGCGGGCGGCCGAACGCACCTTCCAGCTCCTTTCGCAGGTGACGGGTCGTGCTGGGCGAACGGGGCGCAAGAGCCACGGTTTACTGCAGACTTTCCAGCCGATGCATCCGGTGATGCAGGCGATTGTCTCGGGTGACGCCGAAGCCTTCTACGATCGGGAAATCCTCGAGCGCGAGCGCGCCGGCCTGCCGCCGTTCGGCCGGCTGGTGTCGATCATCGTTTCGGCTGACAACCGGATCGATGCCGAAACCCATGCGAGGCAGCTCAGGCAGGCAGCCCCCTCGGAGTCCGGCGTGGCCGTTCTCGGGCCGGCGGAGGCGCCTCTTGCGCTGATCCGAGGTCGCCATCGCTTCCGTCTGCTCGTTCATGGCCGTCGCAACAGCGATATGCAGGGTTTCGTGCGGACCATGCTCGCCAACGGGCCGAAGGAACGTCGCTCGATCCAGGTCCAGGTCGATGTCGACCCGCAAAGCTTCCTGTAATCCACCGAAATCCGTCCCAACTGGCATTTCCAGGAGATACCGCGATCCACTCGTTTGTGCGATAAGCCTCGCCTGACTGATTTCGCAAGACGGGGATGACAGATGGAGTTCTATTTTCCGACGGAGTTCGGTGAGCAACTGGCCTTTGGAGCCGCCGCCGCCATGGTTCTGATCGGTGCTTTCGTAATGTTCGCACCGGGCATCGCCATGAAGCTTTTCGGCGTCCAGCCGAGAGATGGCCGGCCGGAAGGCTATAGTGCCGTCCGTTCGGCTGGCGGCCTGATTGCGGGCTTCGCGGGAACCGCTCTCCTTCTTGCCCAGCCAATGGTCTATTTCGCACTCGGCTCCGCCGTCGTTCTTGCAGCGTTCGGAAGGGTACTTTCGATCATGTCCGACAGAGGCGCGACGGTTGCGAATTTTCTATTCCTGATTGTGGAAATTGCCTTGGCTGCTTTGCCGATCATTTTCTTCTTTGGTCTCGTCTGAGCGGTCGGGGCATTCGGACGCAGAGGCATTCTGGCAATTTGACGCAGTTTCCCGGAAAATTGCTGCCAAGGTCTTGTCCTAAAGACTCATTCCGTTAATACGCGTGTTGCGAGTCCAGAGTTCCTATGCTAGACGGACCGCGAAATTCGGAAAACGCAAGCGGACTATTCTTGTGTTTTCGGGGGAAAACGTAACGATTTCAGGGTTATGCGCATCGCCTCCAAGGGGCGGGCAGATTCTGGATGAAAATCAGGGAATATTTTGCCCGTGGCAGACACATCCCAAGTCATTTCAGGCGTGGCGGAGCGCTATGCATCCTCGCTTTTCGAGCTTGCTCTCGAAGCCGGTTCCGTTGATGCAGTTGCCGCCGATCTCAACCGTTTCCAGGCGATGATCGATGAAAGCGACGACCTGAAGCGACTGGTGCTTTCTCCGGTGTTTACCGCCGAGGATCAGTCCAAGGCCGTTGAAGCGCTCTGCGCAAAGGCCGGCATCGGCGGTCTCGTCGCAAACTTCCTCAAGGTGGTTGCCGGCAACCGGCGGCTTTTTGCCGTTTCGGGCATGATTGCCGCTTTCCGACAGATCGCAGCCCGTCATCGCGGTGAAGTCACCGCCGAAGTAGCGTCTGCTCATGCACTTACTTCCGAACAGGAAAACGAATTGAAGGCGGCGCTGAAGGGCGTCACTGGCAAGGATGTCTCGATCAACGTCTCGATCGATCCGTCCATTCTCGGTGGTCTGATCGTCAAGGTCGGCTCGCGCCAGATCGACACGTCCCTTCGCACCAAACTTTCCACCCTTAAGCTTGCACTGAAAGAGGTTGGCTGATGGATATCCGCGCCGCGGAAATTTCCGCAATTCTGAAAGATCAAATCAAAAATTTCGGCAAAGAGGCGGAAGTCTCGGAAGTCGGCCAGGTTCTCTCCGTTGGTGACGGTATCGCCCGCGTTTACGGCCTCGACAATGTTCAGGCCGGCGAAATGGTCGAGTTCCCCGGCGGCATCCGCGGCATGGCGCTGAACCTCGAAGCCGATAACGTCGGTGTCGTTATTTTCGGTTCCGACCGCGACATCAAGGAAGGCGACACCGTCAAGCGGACCGGCGCCATCGTGGACGTCCCGGTTGGTCCGGAACTGCTCGGCCGCGTCGTTGACGCGCTCGGCAATCCGATCGACGGCAAGGGTCCGATCAATGCCACCCGTCGCGCTCGCGTCGACGTCAAGGCACCCGGCATCATTCCGCGCAAGTCGGTTCATGAGCCGATGTCGACCGGCCTCAAGGCCATCGACGCCCTGATCCCGGTCGGTCGCGGCCAGCGCGAACTGGTCATCGGCGACCGTCAGACAGGCAAGACCGCCATCATTCTCGACACGATTCTGAACCAGAAGGCCATTCACGACAATGGTCCGGACGGCGACAAGCTGTTCTGCGTCTACGTCGCTATCGGTCAGAAGCGCTCGACCGTTGCACAGTTCGTGAAGGTTCTCGAAGAACGCGGCGCTCTCAAGTACTCGATCGTCGTTGCAGCGACCGCTTCCGACCCGGCTCCGATGCAGTATCTCGCACCGTTCGCCGGTTGCGCCATGGGCGAATACTTCCGCGACAACGGCCAGCATGCCCTGATCGGCTATGACGACCTTTCCAAACAGGCCGTTGCCTACCGCCAGATGTCTCTGTTGCTGCGTCGTCCTCCGGGCCGCGAAGCTTATCCGGGTGACGTTTTCTACCTGCATTCCCGTCTGCTCGAGCGCGCTGCAAAGCTCTCCGACGAGCGTGGCGCCGGTTCGCTGACCGCTCTGCCGGTTATCGAAACCCAGGGTAACGACGTTTCGGCGTTTATTCCGACCAACGTGATCTCGATCACCGACGGCCAGATCTTCCTCGAAACCGACCTGTTCTACCAGGGTATCCGTCCGGCCGTTAACGTCGGCCTTTCGGTTTCCCGCGTTGGTTCGTCGGCCCAGATCAAGGCGATGAAGCAGGTTGCCGGCTCGATCAAGGGCGAACTCGCCCAGTATCGCGAAATGGCTGCCTTCGCCCAGTTCGGTTCGGACCTCGACGCTTCCACCCAGCGCCTGCTGAACCGTGGTGCACGTCTGACCGAACTTCTGAAGCAGCCGCAGTTCTCACCGCTCAAGACGGAAGAACAGGTTGCGGTGATCTTCGCTGGTGTAAACGGTTACCTCGACAAGATCTCGGTTGCCCAGGTCGGCAAGTTCGAACAGGGTCTGCTTTCCTACCTCCGGTCGGAAGGCAAGGCTATCCTCGACATCATCCGTACGGAAAAGGCCATCAGCGACGACACCAAGGGCAAGCTCAAGGCTGCTCTTGACGCTTTCGCCAAGTCTTTCGCGTAATCGGGGCTCAAGCCAAGGACGGATAACGGATGCCTTCACTTAAGGATCTGAAAAACCGGATCGCCTCCGTCAAGGCGACGCAGAAAATCACCAAGGCGATGAAGATGGTCGCCGCGGCGAAGCTGCGTCGTGCGCAGGAGGCGGCCGAGGCTGCCCGGCCCTACTCGCAGCGGATGAGTGCCGTCCTTGCCAATATCGCCCAGGCGGTGGGTGGTGACGATGGCGCTCCGAAGCTGATGACGGGTACCGGCAAGGACGACGTGCATCTGCTCGTCGTCTGCACGGCAGAACGCGGCCTTTGCGGCGGCTTCAACTCCCAGATTGCGCGCTTTGCCCGCGATCACGCCCGCAAGCTCCTGGCGGCCGGCAAGACCGTCAAGATCTTCTGCGTCGGCAAGAAGGGGTATGACAGCCTTCGTCGCGAATTCGGCAGCCTGATTGTCGAACGCACGGACCTGCGCGAAGTCAAGAAGATCGGCTTTGAGAACGCTGATGCGATCGGTCGGAAGATCATCGCTATGTTCGATAAGGGCGAGTTCGACGTCTGCACTCTGTTCTATTCGGAGTTCAAGTCGGTCATCAGCCAGGTTCCGACCGCGCAGCAGCTCATCCCGGCTTCCGCCGGCGAGGCAGCCGCTTCGGAAGGCGCTACCGCAGTCTACGAATACGAGCCGGATGCAGGCGCGATCCTGACGGATCTCATTCCGCGCAACATCTCGGTTCAGGTTTTCAGAGCTCTGCTCGAAAACGTCGCCGGGGAAATGGGCGCCAAGATGAGTGCCATGGACAATGCGACGCGCAATGCAGGTGAGATGATCAACAAGCTGACGCTTTCCTACAACCGTCAGCGTCAGGCGCAGATCACCAAGGAACTCATTGAAATCATTTCGGGCGCGGAAGCGCTCTGAGGTTAAGGAAAGAGGGTAAGAAACATGGCTAAGGCAGCTACCCCGAAATCTACTGCGGCGAAGTCCGCAACCGGCTCTGTCGGCCGGGTTACCCAGGTCATCGGCGCTGTTGTTGACGTCGCTTTCGACGGCGAGCTGCCCGCGATCCTGAACGCGCTGGAAACCGACAACCACGGCAACCGTCTGGTGCTGGAAGTCGCACAGCACCTCGGCGAGAATCGGGTCCGCACGATCGCCATGGACTCAACCGAGGGTCTCGTTCGTGGCCAGCCGGTTTCCGACACGGGTGCTCCGATCTCCGTTCCGGTCGGCAAGGAAACCCTCGGCCGCATCATGAACGTCATCGGCGAGCCGGTTGACGAAGCCGGTCCGCTCGACACGGGCGTCCGTCGCGCGATCCACCAGGAAGCTCCGGCTTACGTCGAGCAGTCCACGGAAGCACAGATCCTCGTCACCGGCATCAAGGTCGTCGACCTTCTCGCTCCTTATGCAAAGGGCGGCAAGATCGGCCTGTTCGGCGGCGCTGGCGTCGGCAAGACCGTTCTGATCATGGAACTTATTAACAACGTGGCCAAGGCACACGGCGGTTACTCGGTATTCGCCGGCGTTGGCGAGCGTACCCGCGAAGGTAACGACCTCTATCACGAAATGATCGAGTCGGGCGTTAACAAGCACGGCGGTGGCGAAGGCTCCAAGGCTGCACTCGTTTATGGCCAGATGAACGAACCACCGGGCGCTCGCGCTCGCGTCGCTCTGACCGGTCTGACGATCGCCGAACAGTTCCGTGATGAAGGTCAGGACGTTCTGTTCTTCGTGGACAACATCTTCCGCTTCACGCAGGCAGGCTCCGAAGTGTCGGCTCTGCTTGGCCGTATCCCGTCGGCCGTTGGCTACCAGCCGACGCTTGCCACGGACATGGGCCAGATGCAGGAACGCATCACCACCACGACCAAGGGCTCGATCACCTCGGTTCAGGCCATTTACGTTCCCGCCGACGACTTGACCGACCCGGCTCCGGCAACCTCGTTCGCCCACCTGGACGCAACGACCGTTCTGTCGCGTTCGATCGCTGAAAAGGGTATCTACCCGGCCGTTGACCCGCTCGATAGCACCTCGCGCATGCTCGATCCGCTGGTTGTCGGCGAAGAGCACTACGAGGTGGCCCGTAAGGTTCAGTCGACCCTGCAGCGTTACAAGGCTCTTCAGGACATCATCGCCATCCTCGGCATGGACGAGCTGTCCGAAGACGACCGTATCGCAGTTGCCCGCGCCCGCAAGATCGAGCGTTTTCTGTCTCAGCCGTTCTTCGTTGCCGAAGTCTTCACCGGTTCGCCGGGCAAGCTCGTTGCTCTCGAAGACACGATCAAGGGCTTCAAGGGTCTCGTCAACGGCGAATACGACCACCTGCCGGAAGCGGCCTTCTACATGGTCGGCTCCATGGACGAAGCTATCGAAAAGGCCAAGAAGCTGGCCGCCGAAGCTGCCTGATAATGGATCTGCGGCACGCGGGGCAATGCTCCTGCGTGCCGGTCCTTCATCCACGAGAGAAGTGAACTATCATGGCCGACAATTTCAATTTTGAACTCGTTTCGCCCGAGCGCCTGTTGCTTTCCGAAAAGGTGAGCGAAGTTGTCATTCCGGCAACCGAAGGCGAAATGACCGTCATGGCCAACCATGCGCCGACCATGACCACCATCAAACCGGGTGTCGTTTCGGTTAAGCTCGCCTCGGGTCAGGTCAGTAAGTACGTCGTTTTCGGCGGCTTTGCCGATATCGTTCCGACCGGCTGCACGCTTCTGGCAGAATCGGCCGTTGCGATGACCGAGCTGAACCGCGAAACGCTGACGAAACGGATCGAGACTGCGCGCGCCGAATTGAACGCGGCCGACAACCACGAGCACAAGACCCGTCTTGAGCAGTATCTTGCGGAACTGACTCATCTGAACGGCATATTGATCGCCGCCTGAGTAGCTTCTGCGGGCTGGCCGCAACCGATCCAGAATGAAAGAAAGCCGGGCCTAGCGCGCCGGCTTTTTTGTTTCTTGCTGTCTGCTCGTTTCAAGGCCTGCTGTGTTCAGCGGGCGTCTTCCAGAATCATGGCGGAGCCTTTTTCGGCAACCATCATGGTCGGTGCATTGATGTTGCCGGCGGTAACGTTCGGGAAGATGGATGCATCGACGATCCGAAGGCCTGCCATCCCATGTACGCGCAGGCGTGCATCGACAACGGATTGCCGTTCGTCCGGCCCCATCGCGCAGCTTCCGCACAGGTGATAGATCGAACCGCTGTTCTGCCTGAAGTAGTCGAGCAGCTTTTCGTCCGTGTTGGCAGTCGGGGATGGAGACACCTCTTCCTCGGTGATTGCGGTCAGGGACGGGGTTGAAGCGATCCGGCGGACCAGATGGCTGCCTTGCAACACCTCATCGATATCGTGCTCCGTGGAGAGATAGTTGGGGCGGATCAGGGGGGCCGTTGCCGGGTCGGGCGAACCTATGGCGATCTCGCCGCGGCTGGTCGGCCGGCATGGGTTGAAGGCGATGAGGAAGCCCGGATAGGGCTCCGGTTTCAACCCCGATCTCGGATTTTCCGGAATGCGATAGGAGAGCGGGTTGAAATAAAGCTGGATGTTCGGGTGAGGTGCATCTGGGCTGCCCCGGAAGAAGCCGCCAGCCTGGTTGACGCTCATCGCGAAGGGGCCCGTGCGGGTCAGCAGATAGCGCAGGCCGAATGCCGCCTGCCCGAAAATGCTGCCGAAGCTGCCGTTTAAGGTCGGCCGGTTGGCACGATAGTAGAAGCTGGCGCAGATATGATCCTGAAGGTTCTTGCCAACCGCCGGGAGGTTATGGCGGGTGTCTATTCCGAAAGCTTGCAAAGCCTCGCCACGGCCAATGCCCGAGAGTTGCAGAAGCTTCGGGGTATCGACGGCTCCTGCCGCGAGGATGACTTCCCTGCGGGCCTTGAATGAACGCAGTTGCCCATGTTGCACTACTTCGACGCCGTTCACCCGCGCATCCTCTGCAAAAAGGAGGCGCCGGGCGACCGCGTTGCGTTCGATGGCGAGGTTGGATCGTTTCAATGCTGGCCGCAGATATTCGGCGCTGGAGTGGGAACGCTGGCCGCAGCGCGTATTGATATCGTAGACGCCGGCTCCTTCGATAGAGGCTCCGTTGAAGTCGGTGTTGTCCGGAAGTCCGAGCTCTTCGCAAGCCGCAAGGAAAGCATCGGAAACCGGATGAATATCGCCGCGCATCGGTGTGACGTGGATGGGACCATCACCGCCATGCCATTCCGAGGCACCCGCGGCATGGGTTTCCAGTTTGCGGAAATAGGGGAGAACGTCGCTCGCGCCCCAGCCGGGATTGCCGGCGGCTTCCCAGTCGTCAAAGTCGTGTGCTGCGCCACGCACGAAGATCATGGCGTTAATCGATCCCGATCCGCCCTGCACCTTGCCGCGGGGCGCGTAGATGCGGCGATTGCCGAGTTCAGGTTCCGGCTCGGTGGAATACATCCAGTTGACGGCCGGGTTGTAATAGCTGCGGGCGTAGCCGACCGGGATCTTGAACCAGAAGCTATCGTCCTTGCCGCCGGCTTCGATGAGCAGAACGCTGTAGCGGCCATCCTCGCTCAGCCGGCTTGCCATAATGCAGCCGGCGGAGCCGGCGCCAACGATGATGAAATCGTAAGTCATGGCTTGTCGTTCAGCCCTTGGCCGGAGCGAAGGCTTTGACGTCGGCGGGTTCCGCCCCCATCTGCAGATGCAACCGCTTGCCGGTATAGGGCGTGTGCTGTTCCACGACCTCCATGTCGAGTTCGATGCCGAGGCCCGGTTCGCGGGAAGGAATGAGATAGCCGTCGTCGAAGGCGAGCTTGTTCCTGAGGATCCGGCCGTGGAAATCGCCGAAATCCAGGATCGCCTCGTGGATCAGGAAATTCGGCGTTGCCGCGGAAAGCTGGATGGATGCGGCCGCACCGACCGGGCCGTTATAGAGATGCGGTGCAATCTGGGCATAGAAGGCTTCCGCCATTCCGGCGATCTTCTTCGCCTCCAGAAGGCCGCCGACGCGGGCGACGTTCATTTGCAGGATTGAGGCCGCGCCGAGCTGGAGAACGCGCTGGAATTCGTATTTCGTGGTGAGTCGTTCGCCGGTTGAGACAGGGATCGATGTGGCTCGAGCGACCTCTGCCATGGCGGCTTCCTGACCGGGCGGCACGGGCTCCTCGAACCAGAGCGGATCATATTTCTCCAGCCGCTTTGCCAGCCGGATTGCAGAGGACGGTACCATCTGACCATGGGTGCCGAAGAGAATATCGGCGCGGCTGCCGACGGCGTCGCGGATCTTGCGGCAGAATTCCTCTGAGCGATCCATGACGCCGAGCGAAAGCTGGTGGCCGGAATAGTTGGTGTAGGGACCGGCGGGGTCGAACTTCACGGCGGTGAAGCCCATTTCGACCACGCGTACTGCCTCCTCGGCGGCGAGGTCGGGATTGTTGTAGTCGTATTCGCCTGCGGCGTTCTTCGGGTAGAGATAGGTATAGGCGCGCAGCTTTTCGTGTACGGTTCCGCCGAGCAGGTCGGAAACGGGCCGGTTCGCAGCCTTGCCGATGATATCCCAGCAGGCGATTTCCAGACCGGAGACGATGCCCATCATCGTCGGATCCGGTCGCTGAGTGAAGCCGCTGGAATAGGCCGCCCGCCAGAAGCGTTCGATCCGGTGCGGATCGTGATCCAGCAGGTAGCGCTGGAACACATCCTCGATCAGTGGCACGAGACCGGAGGGATGGAAGGCTGTATCGTAGATTTCGCCGATGCCCTTGATGCCGCAATCCGTCTCGAGTTCGACGAAGATCCAGTACATGCCGCCGATATGCGGTGGCGGGACGGCAACGACATAGGTCTTGAGCGATGCGATCTTCATGATGGTTCCCCGGGGATATTGTTCGATCGTATTCTTAGGCTTGCAGGTTGGTGAGCGGGTCAGTGCTTCAGGATGACCAATCGGGTCTGGGTGAATTCCAGCATGCCGTGCTTGCCATCGTCTCCGCCGAGGCCGGAACGTTTCCAGCCGGCGTGGTAGCCCTGATAGGGATCGGCGGGGAAACGGTTGACGTAGAGTTCGCCGGCCTCGATTTCGTTGGCGGCCTTCATCACCTTGCGATAGTTTTCCGAGAAGACGACGGAGGCGAGGCCGTATTGGTGGTCGCTGGCCATTGTTAGCGCCTCGTCGAAGTTTCCGTAGGGGATGACCGCAAGCACGGGACCGAAGACTTCCTCGCGAACGATCTCCATGTCCTGCCGGCAGTTGGAAAGAAGCGTCGGTGGATAGAAGAAGCCATCGCCCTGAGGGATGACGCCGCCTGCCTCGACCTTCGCTCCTTCAGCCGCAGCGCGTTCGACCATGGCATGGATACGCGAACGGGCAACCGCGTTGGCCAGAGGCCCCATCAGATCCGGGTCTCTTGAACGGTCTCCGAAACGGCGGGAGGAAAAGGCGGCGCGGAGCTTGTCGAGCAGGATGTCGTGGACGGCTTCATGCACATAGAGGCGCTCGACCGAGGTGCAGACCTGCCCGCAATGGGCGGTCTTGGCCGCGAGCACCATGCGCGCGACGGCATCGAGATCGGCATCGGGCTCGACGATCACCGGGGTCTTGCCGCCGAGTTCCAGCGACGGCTTGGCGATGTTCGCCTTGCAGTATTCGAGAACGGTGCGGCCGGCTGCAACGCTGCCGGTAAGGGTGATCATGCCGACTTCGGGCCGGGTGCACATGGTTCCGGCGACATCATGGGTCATCGTCATGATGTTGATGAGCCCGGGTGGCAGGGCGGCCTCCTCCACCGCTTCGGCGAAGACAAAGGCGGAGGTGGGCGTGTTGTTGCTCGGGCGCACGACGACGGCATTGCCAGCGATGAGGGCCGGGGCGATCTTGCGCACCAGCGTGTAGATCGGGAAATTGAATGGGATGAGGCAGGCCACGACGCCGATCGGGGTGCGTTTCAGCATCAGCGTCTCGTCGGGCGTGTCGCTCTCGATCACCTCGCCCTCGATGCGCCGCGCCCATTCGGCGTGATAGCGCATGAGGACTGCGGCGTAGATCGTCTCGGCCGTCGCATCCGCGACGCTTTTGCCGGATTCCCACGCAAGCGCTTCTCCGATCAGCGCCGAGCGGCGCTCCACGGCGTCGGCGAGCCGGCGCAGGGCGTCGCCGCGATCGATTGCAGGAAGCCGGCTCCAGGCTTTCTGAGCACGGGCTGCGGCCTCGACGGCCCGGATGACATCGGCCTCCGAGCCGGACGGGACGCCGGCAAAGATCTCACCGGTGGCAGGGTTTACGACGTCGATCGCGGGGTTCTCTCCCGGCGAGACGAAACGGCCGTCGATGAAGTTGCGATAATCTCTCATGGACCCCTGCTTTTCCGGCGGATTTTCCGCCAAGTAGGAGCCGTCCCGCCTGTTCGCGCAAGCGAGTTATTCTCGGGTGCATCATTCGAAAATCGAATGTTTCAGGCCGCGCCGCCCCTGGCTAGGTCTCCCGGTTTCCGGCAAGCTCCGGATCTCCGGAAAGTTCCATATGCAGCCATTGCCGGAAGGCCTTCACGTTGGAAGGGTCCATCTGCTCGGCCCTCGTCACCAGCCAGTAGGATTCGTGGCCCTCCACTTCGACGTCCAGCACCTGCATCAGCCTGCCCTCTTCCATCAGCGACGTTACCATGAAGCGGTCGGCAACGGTGACGCCGAGGCCATTGCAGGCAGCCTCGATCGCCATGTCGAGGAGGTCGAATTCCAGTCCGCCACGGGTATCGGTATGGCTCAGGCCCGCTGCATCCAGCCAGTGCTGCCATGTCAGGTAGCGTTGGTCGGCTGAGGCGAGAACATGGAGGAAAGTCAGGCCGGAAAGATCTAGAGGTTCTGTAGCGCAGCCGGCGAGCAATTGAGGCGAGCAGACGGCGATATGGCGTTCGGTCATCAACACCTGGGACTGCAGCATGGGCCATTCGCCGTCGCCGAAGCGGATCGCGCAGTCGAGGATGCTCCGTTCGGTCAGGCTGTCCTGCAGTTCGGTGGTGATGCTGATCTCGATATCGGGAAGAAAGCGGCGCAGGCTGCCGAACCGGGGCATCAGCCAGCGCTTGGCGAAGGTCGGCGGTACGTTGACGCGCAGGCGATGCTGGTTGCTCTTCTCCATGATGTTGCGGACGGTCAGCTCCACGTCGTGGAATGCGCGCTGGAGCGCTTCGAGCAGTTCGATGCCCGACGGCGTCAGGTCGAGATGATGGTGGCGGCGGATGACCAGCGTTTCTCCGAGTTGTTCCTCGAGATTGCGCACTTGCCGGCTGACCGCGCTCTGGGTCAGGTTCAGCCTGTCGGCGGCGCGGGTAAAGCTGCGGGTCTGCCCCACGACCTCGAAGATCTTCATGGCCGAAAGTGCCGGCAGTTTTCGCATGGTGGTTCCGTCCTTGCCGCGGATCGCAGCGCATTGTCATGCCATTTAAACAGGGCAATCGTAACGACGTCATCCGGTTTCTGCCGTTGGTTTTTTCGATGACGGCAAAGGAATGCGATTGAAACGCAGCGCGGGGCAATGAGATAGTCCACCAGCCGTTCGTCACGGGCGATAGAGCATCGAAGGCGATTGCGCCTTCGATGCTCTATCTGTTCATTTTAATGCAATTCCGGACGCAAAACCGCTTCGCGCTTTTGCTGGAATTGCTCTTGGGGGAGAGAATCATGAAAGTCGGCATCGTCGGAGCAGGCATGGTGGGAAGTTCGGCTGGCTATGCGCTCGCCATGCTGGGTATCGTCAGCGATATCGTGCTGGTCGATCGCAACGCAGCGCTGGCTCTCGCTCAGGCGGAGGATATTTCGCACGCGGTTCCCTTCGTTTCCGCAACGACGGTGATTGCGGGAGACTATGCCGAACTTGCCGGCGCAGGTGTCGTCATCCTTGCCGCCGGCGTCAGTCAGAAGCCGGGTGAAACACGCCTCGAACTCCTGGAGCGCAATGCTGCCGTTTTCCGCGATGTCGTCGGAGAGGTCCTGCGGGTCGCGCCGGACGCAATCCTGCTGATCGCCTCCAATCCGGTGGATATCATGACCCAGGTCGCGACCCGCCTCTCCGGTCTGCCGCCGCAGCGGGTGATTGGTTCAGGCACAATCCTCGATTCGGCACGGTTCCGCAGCCTGATCGGCCGTCATCTCGGCATTTCCCCGCAATCCGTGCATGCCTATGTGCTCGGGGAGCATGGAGACAGCGAGGTGCTCGGCTGGTCGAATGCGCGGGCGGGTTCGGTTTCGCTCAAATCCTTTGCCGAGCAGATCGGATCGCCGCTGACGGAGGATGTGCGCCAGTCGATCGACGAAGGCGTGCGCAACGCCGCCTACAAGATCATCAACGGCAAGGGCGCGACCTATTACGGCATCGGCGCCGGTCTCGCCCGCATCGTCAAGGCGATCGCCCAGGATCAGCGCGACGTGCTTTCGGTGTCGATCGTCACCCCGCATATCGTGGATGTGGAGGATGTCGCTCTGTCGGTTCCCCGAATCGTCGGGGCCGGCGGTGTGATTGCCGACCTCATTCCCGAGCTGGATGTCAGCGAATATGCCGCACTTGGAAGGAGTGCGGCCCTTCTCAAGGAAAGAGTGGAATCAATCGCGCTTTGATTTTCGTCAATTTCTGTGGGTTGGGCAGGCTCTTTTCCTGAGAGCGGCAGTCGTCTATTTAGGGTTTCGCTGCATTGCGTTATATATGACGCATGGCGGTAATTGCCCTCGCGCCCGGATGGTTTGATGAGTGTTCCGACCTTCAGTCCCGAAATGAAAAAGGACCAGCTGGACGACTTCATGTCAAAGGCGCGGGCTGCCAGTACGCTCCTGAAGGCGCTTTCGCATGAGACGCGGCTGCTGATCCTTTGCATTCTCAGCCGTGGCGAGAAAACCGTCGGTGAAATCGAGACGATACTCGGGTTACAGCAGGCGGTGGTTTCCCAGCAGCTCGCTCGTCTCAGGGCCGAGCATCTCGTACGGACGCGTCGCGAAGGTCGCATGATTTTCTATCGGATTGGCGATCCGGCGCTCAACGAACTCGTTTCCGTGCTCTACAAGATGTATTGCGAAACGGACGAAAAGACACCCGTTGCCAACGAAGTGCACGAGGGCGCCTGAGCCCTGCAACGTTGTCGCGGATCTTCCTCGGCTGGCGCATGCAGGGGAGGCGGCGTTGATCGACAAGCTTGAATTCTTCATCGCGCTCGCAAGAGCACAACATTTCGGCCGTGCGGCCGAGGAGTGCGGCATTACCCAGCCGACCCTGTCGGCGGCGATCCGGCAGCTGGAGGATCAGCTCGGGGTCATGCTGGTGCAACGCGGTTCCCGTTATCAGGGGCTGACCCCCGAAGGGCAACGGGTGCTGGAATGGGCGCGGCGCATCGTCGGCGATGCGCGCACCATGCGGGAGGAGATGCGGGCCGCCCGCCGTGGCCTTGCCGGTCATATCCGCATTGCCGTCGTTCCAACCGCGCTTTCCATGGTGCCACGCATCACCGAGCCCTTTCAGGCCAAGCATCCGGACGTGACCTTCTCCATCCTGTCGCGCACCTCGTTGCAGGTGCTGAGCCTTCTGGAGAACCTGGAGATCGATGCGGGGATCACCTACCTCGACAATGAACCGCTCGGGCGGGTCACTTCGGTGCCCTTATATTCGGAGCGCTATCACCTGATCACGGCCGCCGGGACGCCCTTGTCGGATCGCGAAAAAGTGACGTGGCGGGATATGGCCGATCTTCGGCTTTGCCTATTGACCGCGGACATGCAGAACCGTCGCATCATCAACCAGCATATGGCGGAGGCCGGGGTCACGCCGCACCCGACGCTTGAGTCCAATTCGATGATCGTGCTGTTCGCCCATATCCGCACAGGCAAGTGGGCTTCGATCATGCCGCGCAATGTCGCGGAATCCTTTGGGTTTCCCGAAGAGATACGAATGATCCCGATCGGGGAGCCGGAGGCCGAACACTCCGTTGGCCTCGTTGCGCAGTATCGCGAACCTTTCACGCCCCTTGTTTCCGCCCTGCTGCATGAGGCCGGACGGCTGGCGAATGCTCAGGCGTTTTGATAGAAAATTTCTATCAACTCACATGACTGCTTTATTGACCTTGCCGGGGGTGGAGGATCATTCTTGCTGAAAGTCGGCCGGGAATGGGAAATCCCGGTCTTCGTCAACGTTTCGGCCAGTTTATCCGACGGCGACGCCCGGGTTCAGGAATCGGCCGGTTGGCGATGTTCGTGTCGGTTTGGGAGGACTGAACATGAATGTGAGATCATCTTCGGATGATGTGTTGTCTCGCACATCCGCGATCATTTCCGAATTGCAGGGCCTTGAAGGACCGCTGCTGCCGATCCTGCATGCCGTGCAGGACACGTTCGGCTATGTGCCGGAAGAGTCCAAGCCGCTGATCGCGCAGGCGCTCAACCTGTCGCGCGCGGAAGTACATGGCGTCGTTTCGTTCTATCACGACTTCCGCTCTCACACCTCCGGTCGCCATGTGCTGAAGCTCTGTCGGGCTGAAGCCTGCCAGTCGATGGGCGGGGATGCGCTGGCCGAGCGGGTGAAGTCGCTTCTCGGCATCGATTTTCACGAGACGACGCCCGATGGTGCCGTGACGCTCGAACCGGTCTTCTGTCTCGGGCTTTGCGCCTGTGGGCCGAGCGCCATGCTGGATGGGGCGCTACATGGGCGTCTCGATGAGGACTGTCTTGGCGAACTCGTTGCGGAGGCACGCCGATGACCGTGACTGTTTTCGTTCCCGGAGATTCCGCCGCACTTGCCGTCGGTGCCGACAAGGTGGCCGCAGCCATTGTACGCGAGGCGAAGGCGCGCGGGCTCGACGTGCAGGTGGTGCGCAACGGTTCGCGCGGTCTGCTCTGGCTGGAGCCGCTTGTCGAGGTGCGCTCCGACCATCATCGCGTCGCCTATGGGCCTGTGAAGGTCTCGGATGTGCCAAGCCTGTTCGATGCCAATTTCCTTGAAGGCGGCGAGCATCCGCTTTTCCATGGACAGACCAAGGACATGCCCTTCCTCTCGCGCCAGACGCGTCTCACTTTCTCGCGCTGCGGTGTCACCGATCCGCTTTCGCTGGAGGACTACCGTCATTACCAGGGTCTGAAGGGGCTGGAAAAGGCGATCGCCATGGCGCCCGCCGATATCGTCAAGCAGGTGGCCGACAGTGGCCTGCGCGGACGCGGTGGTGCCGGTTTTCCGACGGGGATCAAATGGAAGACGGTTCTCGATGCGCCGGGTGATCGCAAGTACATCGTTTGCAACGCGGATGAAGGCGATAGCGGCACGTTTTCCGACCGCATGATCATGGAGGGTGATCCCTTCGTGCTGATCGAGGGGATGGCGATTGCAGCTCTCGCGACCGAGGCGACTAAGGGTTACGTCTACACGCGCTCGGAATATCCGCATGCGATCCGAGTGATGACGGAAGCAGTCCGGATTGCGCGGGAGGCCGGCATTCTCGGTCCTTCCGTGATGGGATCGGGCCGCGCTTTCGACATGGAAGTCCGCATGGGTGCCGGCGCCTATGTCTGTGGCGAGGAAACGTCGCTCCTTAACTCGCTGGAAGGCAAGCGAGGTATCGTCCGCGCCAAGCCGCCGCTGCCGGCGCTTCAGGGGCTTTTCGGCTGTCCTACCGTGGTTAACAACGTGATGTCGCTGGCGTCGGTGCCCGTCATCATGGACCGGGGTGCCGCCTTCTACCGTGACTACGGCGTCGGCCGTTCGCATGGCACGATCCCGATCCAGCTCGCCGGCAACGTCAAACACGGCGGTCTTTATGAGACGGCTTTCGGTCTGACCCTCGGTGAACTTGTCTACGACATCGGCGGTGGCACGGCCAACGGCCGTCCGGTCAAGGCGGTGCAGGTCGGCGGACCGCTCGGAGCCTATTTCCCGCCTTCGCTGTTCGACACGATCTTCGACTACGAGGCTTTCACTGCGAAGGACGGCCTGATCGGTCATGCGGGTATCGTCGTGTTCGACGATACGGTCGACATGTTGAAGCAGGCCCGTTTCGCCATGGAGTTCTGCGCGGTCGAAAGCTGCGGAAAGTGCACGCCCTGCCGCATCGGCTCGACCCGCGGCGTGGAGACCGTCGACCGGATCGCTCATGGCATCGAGCCGGAGAAAAACAGGGCGCTGCTTGGCGACCTTTGCAACACCATGAAGTTCGGATCGCTTTGCGCGCTCGGCGGGTTCACGCCCTATCCGGTGATGAGCGCGATGACGCATTTCCCCGAAGATTTCGCGCCGACCCCACTCGTTGAAGCAGCGGAGTAAAGCCATGTCTCTCATTCACGAAATCGACTACGGCACGCCGGCATCGAAATCCACCGAGACGGTGACGCTGACCATCGACGGACGGCAGGTCACGGTGGCCGCCGGGACGTCCATCATGCGCGCCTCGATGGAGGCAGGCATCGAAGTGCCGAAGCTCTGTGCCACGGACATGGTGGACGCCTTCGGTTCGTGCCGCCTCTGTCTCGTCGAGGTCGAGGGTCGCAACGGCACCCCCGCCTCCTGCACCACGCCGTGCGCGCCGGGAATGGTCGTGCATACCCAGACGGACCGGCTGAAGCAGATCCGCAAGGGGGTGATGGAACTCTACATCTCCGATCATCCGCTCGACTGTCTGACCTGCGCGGCCAATGGCGATTGCGAACTGCAGGACATGGCTGGCGCGGTGGGCCTGCGTGATGTCCGCTACGGTTATGAGGGCGACAATCACGTCAAGTCGCGCGATGGGGTCGGCGAGGTGAATGCCCGCTGGATGCCGAAGGACGAGTCCAACCCCTATTTTACCTATGATCCGGCGAAGTGCATCGTCTGCTCGCGCTGTGTCCGAGCCTGCGAAGAGGTGCAGGGCACGTTTGCCCTGACCATCGAAGGCCGCGGTTTCGACAGCCGCGTGTCGGCCGGCATGCACGAGCAATTCCTCTCGTCCGAATGCGTCTCCTGCGGCGCCTGCGTGCAGGCCTGCCCGACCGCCACGCTCACGGAAAAGTCGGTGATCGCCATCGGCCAGCCGGAGCACTCGGCTGTCACCACGTGCGCCTATTGCGGCGTTGGCTGCTCGTTCAAGGCGGAAATGCGCGGCGAGGAACTGGTGCGCATGGTGCCGTGGAAGGACGGCAAGGCCAATCGCGGCCATTCCTGCGTCAAGGGCCGCTTCGCCTATGGCTATGCCAGCCACAAGGACCGCATCCTCAATCCGATGATCCGCGAAAAGATCAGCGATCCCTGGCGCGAGGTCACCTGGGAAGAGGCCTACGCCCATGTGGCGACCGAATTCCGCCGTATCCAGTACCAGTATGGCAAGGATTCGATCGGCGGCATCACCTCGTCGCGCTGCACCAACGAGGAAACCTTCCTCGTCCAGAAGCTGATCCGCGCCGGTTTCGGCAACAACAATGTCGATACCTGCGCCCGCGTCTGCCACTCGCCGACCGGCTACGGTCTGGGTCAGGCCTTCGGCACCTCGGCCGGCACGCAGGATTTCGATTCTGTCGAGCATTCCGACGTCGTCATGGTGATCGGCGCCAACCCGACGGACGGCCATCCGGTGTTCGGCTCACGGCTGAAGAAGCGGCTGCGCCAAGGTGCAAAGCTGATCGTCGTCGATCCTCGCCGTACGGATATCGTGCGCAGCCCGCATGTCGAGGCTGCCTATCACCTGCCGCTGAAGCCCGGCACCAACGTCGCGGTGATGACGGCGCTTGCCCATGTCATCGTGACGGAAAGCCTGTTCGATGAAAGGTTCATCCGCGAACGGTGCGACTGGTCGGAATTCGAGGACTGGGCGGCGTTCGTTGCCGAGCCGCAGCACAGCCCCGAAGAGACCGAGCAATTCACCGGCGTTCCGGCCGATCTCGTGCGCGGCGCAGCAAGGCTGTTTGCGACCGGCGGCAATGGCGCAATCTATTATGGTCTCGGCGTGACCGAACACAGCCAGGGGTCGACCACGGTCATGGCGATTGCCAACCTTGCAATGGCGACTGGCAATATCGGGCGTCCGGGTGTTGGCGTTAATCCGTTGCGCGGCCAGAACAATGTGCAGGGTTCTTGCGACATGGGTTCGTTCCCGCACGAGCTTCCGGGTTACCGTCACGTTTCCGACGACGCGACGCGCGAGACTTTCGAAAAGCTCTGGGGCGTCAAGCTCGACAGCGAGCCGGGTCTGCGCATTCCGAACATGCTGGATGCAGCCGTCGACGGCACGTTCAAGGGCATCTACATTCAGGGCGAGGACATCCTGCAATCCGATCCTGACACCAAGCATGTATCGGCGGGCCTTGCCGCGATGGAATGCGTGGTGGTGCAGGATCTCTTCCTCAACGAGACGGCCAATTACGCCCATGTCTTTCTGCCGGGCTCGACCTTCCTGGAGAAGGACGGCACCTTCACCAATGCCGAGCGGCGCATCAACCGCGTGCGCAAGGTGATGACGCCGAAGAATGGCTATGGCGACTGGGAGATCACCCAGAAGCTTGCGCAGGCCATGGGCCTCAACTGGAGCTACAAGCATCCTTCGGAAATCATGGACGAGATCGCCGCGACGACGCCGAGTTTCGCCAGCGTTTCCTACGACTATCTCGACAAGATGGGTTCGGTGCAGTGGCCGTGCAACGAGACATTCCCCGAGGGCTCGCCGATCATGCACATCGACGGCTTCGTGCGCGGCAAGGGCAAGTTCATCCGGACCGAATATGTTGCGACCGACGAGCGGACGGGACCGCGCTTCCCGCTGCTTCTGACCACCGGCCGCATCCTGTCGCAGTATAATGTCGGTGCGCAGACCCGCAGGACGGACAATGTGACATGGCATGCGGAAGACCGGTTGGAAATCCATCCTCACGATGCCGAGCAGCGAGGTATCAAGGACGGTGACTGGGTTAAGCTCGCCAGCCGCTCCGGCGATACGACGCTTCGTGCGCTGATTACCGAGCGGGTGGCTCCCGGCGTGGTCTACACCACCTTCCACCATCCCGATACGCAGGCGAATGTCATCACCACGGACTATTCCGACTGGGCAACCAATTGTCCGGAATATAAGGTGACGGCCGTGCAGATTTCTCCCTCCAACGGTCCGACAGACTGGCAGCAGGATTACGAGGAGCTGTCACGTCGTTCGCGTCGCATCGCCGGCAAGCTGGAGGCGGCGGAGTAGGAGCCAGGTTGTATGAAGACTTCCGTTTCCGCCGGTGAACTGCTGTTTCGAGACGGCGTGCTCACGCCGTCGTCGAGAGCCGTGCCGGAGGAAACGCCGATTGCGTTTTCCTATGGCGGGTCCACCCATGCTGTGATGATGGCAACGCCTGCGGATCTCGAGGATTTCGCCTTCGGTTTTTCGCTGGCGGAAGGGATCATTACGTCGCCGGACGAGATTCTGGCCGTGGAACCGCTGGAAGCCGGGGCGGGGCTCGATGTTCAGGTGACGCTTCGGGATGCGACGGCGGATGCGTTGACGGTGCGCCGGCGGCGGATGGCGGGTCCTGTCGGATGCGGCCTTTGCGGCATCGAATCGATCGAGCAGGCAAGCCGTCCGGTGCCGCGCGTGGCGGCCGCGGGCTTTTGTCTTACGCCTGAGGATATCGAGGAAGCGATGACGGCGCTTGGCCGCGCCCAGGTGTTGAACCGTGAAACGCGCGCTGTGCATGGCGCAGGCTTCTTCGTGCCGGGCGAGGGCCTGCTGGCCATCCGCGAGGATGTCGGGCGTCACAACGCGCTGGACAAGTTGGTTGGCGCCGTGCTGCGTGCCGGTCGTCGGGGCGAAGAGGGCGTCGTGGTCGTTACCAGCCGTCTGTCGGTGGAAATGGTGCAGAAGGCCGCCATTCTCGGCGCTTCCGTGCTTGTCGCTATTTCGGCGCCGACCGCGCTTGCCATTCGCACGGCGGAAGAAGCGGGCATCACGCTGATCGGCATCGCCCGAGGGCATGATTTCGAAGTTTTCACCGGATCGGAGCGCGTCGTCGCCGGAGTTGCCGCCAATGTCGCATGACACCTCGGAAAAAATCGTTCGCATGGCGAACCAGATCGCCACCTTCTTCCTTTCCCAGCCGGAAGCGGTGCGGGTAGAGGGGGTCGCCAACCATATCAACAAGTTCTGGGAGCCGCGCATGCGCCGCCAGCTTTTCGAGCATATCGACAAGGGCGGCGAGGGGTTGCTTCCGCTGGTTATCGAGGCTTCCAAGGCTGTCAAGCGGCCGGTTGCCGCCTAAACAGGACCGGTGCTTCCGTCGTTTGCGCCGGCGTGAAATCCCAAAACTGAAAAGGCGGGGACAAAACATCGTTTTGCCCCTGCCTTATGGTGTCGCTGGTACGCTTTACCTATGCCGCGACGAGTGAGTGCCTGATGTCACCGGGTCGGCCTATCCGGAAATCGCCGAGAAGATTGTGCAGGCTTTCCGCCTCGCGGGCGAGTCCGTGGCTGGCGGCCGTGGTTTCCTCGACCATGGCGGCATTCTTCTGGGTCGCCTGATCCATTTGGTTGACGGACTGGCTGATTTCCCGGAGCGCGCCGGACTGTTCGCGGGAGGCGCCGACGATTGCCGTGACATTGAGGTCTATCTCGCCGACGCGGGAGGAGATCTCATGCAACGCCGTTCCCGTCCTGCCGACCAATGAAACGCCGTTCTTCACCTGCTCGCCGGATGTGTGGATCAGCGTCTTGATTTCCTTGGCCGCCTGAGCCGAGCGCTGCGCCAGTTCCCGCACTTCCTGCGCGACGACGGCAAAGCCCTTTCCGGCCTCTCCGGCACGGGCCGCCTCGACGCCGGCGTTGAGTGCCAGCAGATTGGTCTGGAAGGCGATCTCGTCGATGACACCGATGATGCTGGTGATCTGCTGCGACGACTCAGCGATGCGGCTCATGGCGTCGATGGCCTGTTCGACGACCTCGCCGGAGGTCTCCGCGCTTTTGCGTGTCTCGCGGACGAGGCGACCTGCCTCGTCTGCCCTGCGGGTCGCATCGGCGACTGTAGTTGTTATCTCCTCAAGGGCGGCAGCAGCTTCTTCGAGCGAGGCGGCCTGCCGTTCGGTGCGGCGTGCCAGATCATCAGAGGCTTCTCGCACTTCGGCGGAGGCCGATGCGATGCCTTCCGCATTGATGGCGACCGTCTGAAGGGCGTTGCGCAGTTTGGCGACGGCGGCATTGAAGTCCTGACGCACCTTTTCCATGGTCGGGACGAACGGCTGTTCGAGACACTGGAGCAGGTCGCCATCGGCAACTGCATTGAGTGCGCGGCCCAGCGCGTCGATCGCGGTCATGCGCGGTGTGACGTCGGTTGCGAATTTCACCACCTTGTAGACCTGCCCGTTCAGGTTGTGAATAGGATTGTAGGAGGCCTGGATCCAGACTTCCTTCCCGCCCTTGCCGTACCGAACGAATTCATTGGCCGCGAAGCGGCCTTCGGCAAGCTGTGCCCAGAAGGTCTTGTATTCGGTGCTGGCGGCATAAGCGGGGTCGCAGAACATGCTGTGATGCCGGCCGACGATTTCGGAAAGATCGTAGCCCGTGGCGTTACAGAAATTTTCGTTGGCTTTGAGGATTCGCCCGTCCGGGGTGAATTCGATCACGGCCTGTGAGCGGGAAATGGCGGCGATCTTGTCGGCATCCTCGAGGCTTTTCTTCTTTGCTTCGGTGATGTCGGTCGCGATCTTGACCACCTTGTACGGCTTGCCGCCGGAAAAGACGGGATTGTAGGATGCCTGGATCCAGATTTCCCGACCGCCCTTGCCTAAGCGCTTGTACTCGCGGGCGTCAAACTTGCCGGAGGCCAGATTGGTCCAGAATTCGCGGTAATCAGCGGATTCCACATAGGCAGGATCGCAGAAGATCCGGTGGTGCTTGCCGACGATTTCTTCTCGGCTGTAGCCGACCGTCTGGCAGAAGTTCTCATTCGCATCGAGAATGGTCCCGGTCAGATCGAACTCGATCATTGCCTGGGACTTAGAAAGTGCGGAACGTACGTTGCTGGAGTCACTGCTTGCTGCAAACCATGCCATCCGAGTTGCCCTTCCCCTGGCTGCGCCCTCCACCGGCTGTGCCGTCGCGTTGGCGAGCACACCGGAATGCACGTTAAGATGGCGTTTTCGTATTTAATAATCCTATAATTACATAAGTAAATTTTGATAAACATAAGTGGGGAGGGAAGGTGCAAGAAAAAAAGGCCCCATGAATGGAGCCTTTTAATCAGTCGTATCTGTCCTTCTCAGGAAGGGATCAGGCCGCGAGGTCTTCCGCTTCGGTGCCCTTGAACATCTTGGAGAGGTTCAGGAAGCAGATCATGCCGTTCTCGTTGGCGATGATGCCTTCGGAGAAGGACTTGTCGAAGGAGGCGGAGATTTCCGGAACGGGCTGTACCTGGCTCGACGGAATGGTCAGGATGTCGGAGACGCGGTCGACCAGCATGCCGATGACCATGTTGTGCACTTCGGCGACAACAATGGCGGACCGTTCGTTGGCAACCGTGCTCTTCATGCCGAGCTTGTAGGCGAGGTCGATGATCGGGATCACAGAGCCGCGGAGGTTCATGACGCCGATGACATCGGCCGGAGCATGCGGGATCGGCGTTGACGGAGCCCAGCCGCGGATTTCGCGGATCGTGGTCGTCTTCACGCAGAATTCCTGATCATGCAGGCGGAAGGCGATGATTTCGAGGGTTTCCCCGCCGAAGGTCGTGGAGTTGATCGTCGTTGCCATCAGAATTCTTCCCAACTTTCCTGTGCCTGGGCAGAAGCGGCTGCGCCGGTGGATGCGCGGGCGACCTTTGCCATGAGTGTGCGTGCCGGGGATGCGACGGGTGAAGCATCAGGACGCGCTGTTCTTACTGTAACGGAAGAGTGTTGCCCAAATCTAAACTGGGAGAGGAGATTCTTGAGCGTTTCCGCTTCCCGCGCAAGACTGTGGCTGGCGGCGGACGTTTCTTCGACCATAGCCGCATTCTGCTGGGTATTCTGGTCCATCCCGTTTACGGCGCGGTTGATTTCCTGAAGCGCGGTCGTTTGCTCCCGGGAAGCCTCGACGATGGCCGTGACGTTGCGATCGATCTCCTGGACCTCGGCAACGATCTGATCGAGCGCCTTTCCGGTCTCGCCGACCAGCGAAACGCCGTTCTTCACCTGATCGCCGGAAGTATGGATCAGCGTCTTGATTTCCTTTGCCGCGTTAGCGGACCGCTGGGCGAGTTCGCGCACTTCCTGTGCGACGACGGCGAAGCCCTTGCCGGCTTCACCCGCACGGGCCGCCTCGACGCCGGCATTCAGCGCCAGAAGGTTGGTCTGGAAGGCGATATCATCGATGACACCGATGATGTTGGAGATCTCGTTCGATGAGTTTTCGATCTGGCCCATGGCGCCAATGGCGTTCTTCACCACCTGACCGGAACGTTCTGCCGCCGTCTTGGTGCGGGCAACAAGCTGGCCCGCGTCGCCGGCACGCTTGGAACTGTCGGCAACTGTCTGGGTGATTTCCTCCAGTGCAGCGGCGGTCTCTTCCACAGCGGCCGCCTGTTGCTGGGTTCTTGTGGCAAGGCTGTCGGAGGCAATGTGGATCTGCGCCGAGCTGGCGGCAATTCCTTCCGCGTTCTCGCCGACGGTGCGCATGGCGCCCTGCAGCTTCTCGATCGAGGCGTTGAAGTCGGTGCGGACTTTTTCGAGGGTCGGTATGAACGGTTTTTCGATACGAGTGGTCAGATCGCCATTGGAGAGCGCGGTCAGGCCGGTGGCGAGATCATCGACGGCGCGCACGCGTTCGGTAATGTCGGTCGCGAATTTGACGACCTTGAAGACCTTGCCGTTCATGTCGAAGATCGGGTTGTAGGATGCCTGAATCCAGACGACCTTGCCGCCCTTGCCGATGCGCTTGAATTCCTGGGCGATGAACTCGCCTCCGGCCAGTTTCTGCCAGAAAAGCTTGTACTCGCTGCCATGGGTGTAGGCCGGTTCGCAGAACATCGAGTGATGCTTGCCGCGGATCTCAGCCAGCGTATAGCCGAGCGTCGACAGGAAGTTTTCGTTGGCTGTCAGAACTTCCCCGCCCGGTGTGAATTCGATGGTTGCCTGAGCGCGGGAGATCGCGTCGAGCTTGCCGGAATCTTCCGCCGCCTTGAGCTTTGCCGCCGTGATGTCGGTTGCAAACTTCACCACCTTGTACGGCTTGCCGCCAGAGAAAACGGGGTTGTATGAGGCCTGGATCCAGACCTCCTTGCCGGACTTGGCGATGCGCTTGTATTCCCGCGCGTCGAACTCGCCCCCGGCGAGCTTGCCCCAGAATTCCTTGTATTCCTGGGAAGCCACATAGGCCGGATCACAGAATATGCGGTGATGTTTGCCTTTTATCTCCGAGAGTTCATAGCCGAGCGCTTTACAGAAATTCTCGTTGGCATGAAGAATATTGCCCTGCAGATCAAATTCGATCATTGCCTGGGATTTGCTAATTGCGGCGAGGATTGCCTTTGCATCCGAACCGAAGGGCATCAGGATCGTCATATAAGCGCCTTTGCTCCGAGCGTTCCGTTTCTTATCGCGACGGCCACAGACAGGATTTGGCAATAGTCAAATCTGGCTGAATGTCCCCTCGGGATTTGTCCCGGGATTTGTTTCATTTTCGAGGCAATTTATAAGAGTATTTGAGTTAAAATATTGTTATTGGTGGATTTTAGCCCCGTAAATCAACTATAACGAGCCCTGCAAAGCCATCATTGGTTGTCTTTTTTGTTTCGTCAACCATTGGTTATTTCTTAATTGAAGAATTACTTTCTTATTACTGCCGGATATGAATGACTTCATTCATCCATGATGATGTCGTCTCTCCCCGGAATTGTGGAAGGTTGTGAGCAGGTGGCCGGCGTTCTGGCTCAACGAAAATGCGACCAGAGCGGGTTATCGCCCTGACCGTATCTGGCAGGAGGTATGCGTGTATCCGATCCGTGTTCAGGCGGCGCGGGTGGGGCGGTCCAGAACGCGGCGTCCGAACAGGCTCGCGGCCAGTTCGACCATAACGCGGGCGCTCTTGCCCCGGTCGTCGAGAAAGGGATTGAGTTCGACCAGATCGAGCGAAGAAACAAGCCCGCTGTCGTGCAACATTTCCATGATCAGGTGCGCTTCGCGGAAGGTGGCGCCGCCGGGAACCGTCGTCCCGACGCCCGGCGCGACATCCGGATCGAGGAAGTCCACGTCGAGGCTCACATGCAGAAGACCGTTGGCGTTCGAGACATCGGCAATGATACGGCGCATGATCGCCCCGACGCCCTCTTCATCAATGGCGCGCATGTCGAACACGTTGACGTGGTTCTTCCTGATCGCCACGCGCTCCTCTTCATCGACCGAGCGGATGCCGACCTGGTACACATGAGCCGGATCAACGAGAGGACGTGCGGCCGGCAGGATCGGCGTGAACTCCGCCTTGCCGCAGAAGAACGCCACCGGCATGCCATGCATGTTGCCGGAGGGGGACGTATCCGGAGAGTTGAAGTCCGCGTGCGCGTCCAGCCAGAGGACATAGAGAGGGCGGCCGAGATCCGCGGCGTGACGGGCCATGCCGGAAACGCTGCCCATGGAAAGACTGTGATCGCCGCCGAGCAGGATGGGAATAGTGCCCGCATGGGCTGCCTGATAGGTACGATCCTCCAGCGCGCGGGTGAAGGCGGCGACAACAGGCAGATGGCGCGCATTCTGGTGGCGGGGTAGATCCGTTGCGGGGGCGGGACGAAGGTCGCCGATATCGGTAACGGCGTAGCCAAGCTCTCCGAGCGCATGGCCGATGCCGGCGATGCGCAGCGCAGCCGGTCCCATGGCGCAGCCGCCGCGGCCGGAACCTTCTTCAAGAGGAACGCCGATCAAGGTTGCCGCCTTCTTCTCCGTCATCCGGATCTCCTTTGGAACTGGCAGGAAAAGCCGGATTGTTATCAAAGCTCACGTTGGCAAAAAGATGGAAAATTGTCGAAAAGAAAGTTATATTGAGCAAAGCGATGGCTTAAACTGACGAAGTGATGACGATGGATGATCTGGATCGCGATATCCTCAGCGCGTTGCGCCACAATGCGCGTATTTCGGCCTCCTCGCTTGCCGCAACAACGGGTGCATCGCGGGCAACCGTGACCGCACGCATCGACAGGATGGTGGCGGACGGTACGATTGCAGCGTTCACGATCAGGACGGGAAGCGAGATAAGGCCGGCGGGCGTGAGGGCGATTGCGATGATCGAGGTTGTCGGCAAGTTTGCCGATCGCGTGGCCCATCAGTTGCGCGGCCTGCCCCAGGTCAGGGCGCTCCACAGCACCAACGGCCGCTGGGATTTCATCGCCGAACTGGAGGATCGAGATCTCGCATCCTTCGACGAGACCTTGCGGCGCATTCGCCTGATCGAGGGCATCAACACGACGGAATCGAGCATTCTGCTGAAGACCAGCAAGGTCAGTTGAGGCGAAACCTCCGCCTGTCGCCCTCAGTGGTCCGACGCTCTTTCGGTCTCAGTATTCCTTTTCATAGAAGATTCCGCCGCCGGCGCCCTCAGCGCCAGCCTCGCCCTTCAGCTTCACGCCACGGCCGACATCGAGGTTGATGACGGCCTTGCTCTGGCCCGAGCCGCTCTGCTGCAGCTCGATATAGGTGCGGTTGTTGAGGTATTTGCCGGCACTGACATTGGTCTGGCCGGTCTCGTCGGTCGATATGTCGAGATCGTCGACGCCGAGCGTGGAGCGCAGGCTTTCGAAGAGCGAACCGGAGCGCCCGCCGGCAAGCTGGCTCGCCGCATCGGCAAGCTGGGCAATCTGCAGGGCCGACAGGCGGGACATCGACTGACCGAAGATCAGCTGCGCCAGGATTTCATCCTGCGGCAATGCTGGGGATGACGAGAAGGAAACCGATGGGTCGTTGGCAAAGCCCGCGATCGTGATGGTGATCGTCGTCGTGCCGGATGTCGTGGTCGCCTTCATGTCGAGGATCGGAATGAGGCCGCCGCCGAAGGTGATGGTGCCCTCGGTGAATTCCAGCCGCTTGGTCAGGATCGACATGCGTCCGCGACGCAGTTCGAAGCCGCCGGAGACATTCGGATTCACGGCGTTTCCAGTCACCCGTATCGTGCCGCCGAGTTCGGCGTCGATTCCGCGTCCCCGCACGAAGATCTGGGAGGGAGAGGAGATCGTCAGGTCGAGCGCCACTGTGGAGGAGGAGCCGTGCTGCTCGGTCTTCGTCACCTTCGCCATCTGATTACGGACGTCGGCGGGCGCATTCCTGTGCTGGATGTTCAGTTGCGAAAGGCTGGCGGGCAGCTTTTCCGGAATGGTGATCGCCGTCCTGGAAAGCGCGATGGTACCCGAGAGTACCGGGTTGTTGAGCAAGGGACCCTTGAGTGCGAGCTTGCCGTCGGCTGTGCTCGCAACCATGGTTCCGTCGACATAGACGGCCTTGTCCAACGTAACCGCTATGTCAGCCGGTAGACCGGGCGAGCGGATGTCGATCGTGCCGCTGCCGGAAATGCGGCCACCACTTGCAAGCTTGCCACTGAGTTCGGTGATCTCCGCCCGGTCGCCGCGCAGGCTGACGGTTGCTGCAAGTTGCTCGAGCGCCAGATTGCGGCGGACGTCGATGAGCTTGGCGCCCGAAGTTCTCGCCGTGCCGTTGATTTCGGGTGCGCCGGCATTGCCGGTGATGGTGACATCGGCGTTGGCGCTGCCTTCAAGGATCAACCCCCGGCTCGACAGGACCCCGCTCAAGGCCGCGAAGGGGAGGTCACCGGTGAACTTCATGTTGATCGGCCGGCTGCCGGCAAGTCCAAGCGTGCCGCCGCCTGCGAAGGCGAGCCCCTGCTGGCCTGTTACCCTGGTGTCGAGAGAGAGGTTCTGGTCCCTGAATTCGCCGTTTGCCGAGATCGAGAAGCTGCCAACGCCTGCCGACCTCGTCTGGGCCAGCCCTGCGTCTGCCCATGTGAGATTATAGGTCAGCGCAGGTGCTGCCGCCGTTCCCTTGACAGTCACCTTACCGGAGATGACGCCTTCGGGCGAAAGGTTTGGCGCTGCCTTCGCCGCAAGCGAAGCGGGCAAGCGATCCAGCGTGATGGCGAGATCGAGTTCATGGCCGGCGCTGCCCTTGATGGCGACCGTGCCGCTGCCGGCCGATATCGTGGCACTTCCGATGCTCACCGTGCCCTCGCTCAGCCGCAGTGCTGCCGGACGGGCGAGCTTCAGCGCGATGCCGCTCGGTGCCGCGGATGCCTTTTCGAGCGCGATATCCAGTCCGCCGGCGTTCTGCGTGACACTGCCGGCGACGACAAGCGGTGCCGCATCATAGCGTGCATTCAGATCGAAGGCGGTGCTTGCGCCCTGTCGTGTGAACGCCAGTTTCGGCGCTTCGACCCGGTTGGCGCCGGACTTGACCTCGGTGGCCGCAATCGTTCCCTCGACCGCAAAGGCTGCGAGATCGGAGATGCTCAGCCGGATATCGGGCTTGGCGATAGCGAGGGTGTCGCGCTGGATACCCTCACCGGCCGCTACGACCTGGGCCGAGAGCTTTCCGTTGTTTTCCTGCAGGGCGAGGGTGCCCTTGAGGTCGCCGCTTGCCGTCTGCCCTGCGAAAGCGGCGAGCAGGCCGATATCGGGGAAATCGAAGGTCAGGTTGCCGGATGGCAGGAAGGCTGGAGAAAAGGCGATGGCCCCGTCGAGCGTGTTGCTGCCGACGGTGATGTTGAGTGCCGGAATGGCGGAACGACCGTTTTCCGCGACGAGGTCGGCGGTGCCCTGCACCTGCTGCCCGTCGATACGGCCGGCCATGCGCAAGGTGCCTTTGGGCGCGGCCTTGTCGGCGGTGCCTTCGACATCCACCGTGAAGCCCTCGAGCTTGCGGCCTGCGACCGTCGCTGCCTCGCTTTTGAGCGAAAGACGGGCGGCCAGCGCGTCGAGTGGTCCATTGGCGGAAAGCGAGAAGTCGGAAACGCCCTTGGTGTTGTCCATGAGGGCGCCGATATCGGCGATACGGCCGGCAAGATCAGCCGTCAGCTTCTTCTCCGCATCGAGTTCGATATTGCCGGCAGCTTCCCCGAGGTTGGTGGTGATCTTCAGGTTGTTGAGCTTGATGTCCTGCGGCAGGTTGTAATTCAGGTTGCCGGAGACGCGGATGGTGTCACGGAGCTTGGCCGCGATGGCATCCGGCAGGATGCCGGGAATGCCGAAGAGTTCGAAGCGGCCTGTGAGGCGCTTGTCGGCAAGAGCATATTGACCGACGACCGTGCCGCCGATGCTGGCGCTTTCGATGGTCGCCGCTTCCAGCCCGACGGCCGTTGTGGCGAGCACGATCGGCGCCTTCAGCGTCATTGGGGCCTGCAGGAGGCGGTTGAGTTCGGCGTTGGCGAACTGAATGCCGGCGACTGATACCATGGTTTCGATGCGGCCGGTCTGGTTGGCCAGATCGAAGGCCTTGCTCTTCGCCTCGATGGCGAGGCCATCGAATTCGCCTTGCGCGGCTTTCACCTTGTCGAGCTTGGCCGAGATTTCGAACAGGGCTGCGTCGGCGCTACCGCGCAACGACAGGCTCGCCTCGCGGATGGCGAGCGCAATGTTATCGCTGCCGTTTGGATAGTTGAAATCGACGGGACCCTTGAGACCGGTCAGTTCGGCGGAAAGGTCGTTTTCGCCTGACGGGTCGTAGCGGCCGGAAGCCGAAAGGGACAGCGCCCCGGTTGACAGGCTGCCGCGGTCGATCTGGATCGCACCGCCGGGCGCGAGGCTCGCATCGATATCGATGGTCGTTTCGTCCGCAAATGGCGGGCGAAGTCCCGGCGGGAGCATGGCATCGAAACGGCCGCCGCCCTCGATCAGAATGCGGCGTGTGCCATCGGCCGATTGCTGGTGGGTCGCATGAATCGCAAGTGTAGGCCGTCCATCGAGCGCGGCGGCAACCTTTCCCTGCCAGTCTGATAGTGGGCCGTCGCCTTCAACCGTGAGGTCGATGGCGGGCGTGCCCGGCAGCTTGAGAAGACCTGCCAGCAGACCACCGGTCGGCTCTACGATATTGGCGGCAATCTGCAGCCGGTTCTTTGATGGAGCGTAAACGAGATCCGCGCGGGCGCTGGTCTCCGGCGAAGCGGGACGCAGCGCCTCGATATGGGCGGTAATCGTGTCGCCCGAAGCCTTGCCGGATCCGGTGAGCGAGAGGCGAATTTCGCGACGGGCCAGTTCCGTGCCGATCTCGAGGGAGGGAAGCTCCAGCTTCTTGACGTTGATCGCAATCGGCAGAGAAAACCCGCCGCTGCTTTGCGTCTTTTCGACGGTTGTCACCGGCGTGCGGTCGAGCCTTACCCGGTCGGCTGCCAGACGCTGGGCGCGGAACGTGCCGGAGAGCAGATCGAGCGGTGTCCAGTCGAGTGCAAGATTGTCGATTTCCGCATAGACGCCTTCGGTGTCGGCGATCGCCACATGTTCGACGCGCAGTGCGCCCGTCAGCAGCGGTCCCGCGCCATCGATGGTGATACGTTGGTCGGGGTTCGACAGCATCGTCGAAAGCCAGTTGGTGACAATGCCGGCTCCGGTCGTGGTGAAACCGCCGAAAAGGATCGCGACGACAGCGAGCGCAAGCGCTCCGCCCGCCGTGTAGGCGAACAGCCGAAGGATCCATCTGGTCAGGCGCTTCAGCATCCGGATCTCGTCTTCCCGTCTCGGCTATCCATCAGAAACTCTGTCCGATCCCCGCATATATGCCGTACTGGCTGCCCCCGTCATAGCGGTCGAGCGGCATGGCAACGTCAAGTCTCAGCGGTCCGAATGGCGTCATATAGCGCAAGCCGACGCCCGCTCCCATGCGCAGATCGGAGAAATCCGGAAAATTTGCCGTCGAGACGCTGCCGATATCGAGAAACGGCACGATCCCGATCTTTTCCGTGATGCTCACTCGCGCTTCGAAAGAACCCAGAGCATAGGAGCGGCCGCCGGTGGCGTCGTCATTGTCGTTATAGGGCGAAACCTCCTGATAGGCATAGCCGCGCACCGAGCCGCCGCCGCCGGCATAGAAGCGCCGCGTGGCGGGAATCGCTTTGAGGTCGCCGGCACCGAGCAGGGTGCCGGCCGAGAGCCTGGCGGCGAGAACCACGCGATCCTCCGCGCCGATACCGTAGTAGCCGGAGACCGAGCCTTCGAAGGAGGAGAAGATGGTGCTGCCGGTGATCTCGTAACTCGGGATCGCGTTCACCGACGCATAGTAACCCTCGGTCGGGTTCAGTTTGTTGTCGCGCGTATCGCGGATATAGCTGATGGGAACGCCGAAGGTCAGGTACCTGTTGTTGCCGAAGGCGTCGTCGATATCGTCATAGGTCAGCGAAAGACCGCCACTGACGGTGTCGTGGTCGCTGATCTCGTAGGCGAGGGCAACCTTGCCGGCTATGGAATTCGCGTCGTAGGAATCCGTGGTGAGCGTCGTGCCCTTGAGGCTGGCTTCCAGTGTCGCGGAGGGGAAGAAGGCGCCGGGCTTCACGAAGGTGATGCCGGCGGAATAATCAAGGTCGTCGATGAGATTTCCCTGTCCGAGGCCGGTGACCGCTCCTTCCAGCCGCAACGATTCCGCCTGACCGAAGAGGTTGCGGTGGCCCCAATAACCCTGCAAGCCGACACCGTCGATCGACGACCAGTTGGCGCCGAAGCCGAAATAGCGATGTTTGCCTTCCGAGACGACGATGCCGAGCGGCAGCGCGCCATCGCTCGAGAGCTTGTCTGCTTCCTCGATATTCACGCTGGAGAATACGCCGAGGGCACGCAGGCGCTCTCCGGCCTTGCGCAACTGCTCGGGGGAATATTGCTGGCCCGGCTGGAGTCGCGAATATCGGCGGATGAAGGCTTCATCGACCTTGCGGGCGCCCTTGACGGCGATCGGCCCGAGCGGCGCCACGGGGCCGGCTTCGGCAGCGATCACCACATCGATCGTGTTCGTCTCGTGATCGGCGACCACTTCGCGTTTCGTCAGGTGCACCAGCGGGCGCCCCTCGGCCTTCAGATCGTCGATGATCTTGCTGCCGGCCTTGAGGACCACCAGCGAACCGGCGGGACCGCCGGGACGAAGATCGTAAGCGCCGGGGTCGAGCCTTGCCGCATCTCCTTCCAGCGTGACGTCACCGATGGTAAAGAGAGGACCGGGATCGATGCGCACGGAAACCGGCACCGGCGTCGAGCGATCGAAAGAAGGGTTCGGCGGCAGGGCGTCGAGATTCTGGCCCGCGATGGTCACGGTCACGATGCCACCGTAACGAGCATTTTCATAAAGCGTTGCGATCAGCCGGTCACGGTCGTCGCGTGCCTTGATGACGACACCGAGGTCGCCGGACACCGGCTTTTTTTCGTCGTTGACCAGAAGAGATGTCCGGTCCAAGGAATCCGCAAGGTCCTTGTCGGAGCCATCGGTATCGAAGGTGACGGTGTAGCGAACGGGGTCGATGACGGTGACTTCCGTCTCGTCGTCGCCGAAGATCTTGATGCCGAAGATCTTGAAGGCATAGGCTTCGTCGGCAAAAAACATTGAGAAGCAGAGGCTTGCAGCAAGCGTAACTGCAGTGCCGGCCGTCCGAAACGCAATACGTCCAATCGGGGGTCTCAATTTACTCGGCATGCACTATTTTGCTCAAAAACGGGATCGGCCGTACGGACAATTCCGTTCAACCCTTTCCAGTTTAGACGCAAAAAACCGGATAGGACACACATTTTAGATAAAAACGAATCAAGGAGAGGGGCCGGGTGTGCCCGGACCCTCCCGATATCGGACCTCAGTAGCCGCCGCGCGGGCACGAGTCGATGTAGCGACGGCCGTAGCGGTCGCGGTAGTAGCACTGGCCGGGCTGGTCTGCGACGTTGCCGATGATGGCGCCGGATACACCGCCGATTGCAGCGCCTACAGCTGCGCCGCGGACGTTGCCGGTTACTGCTCCGCCGATGATTGCGCCCGAAGCCGCGCCGATGGCAGCGCCCTTTTCGGTCTGCGTGCAGCCTGCGACCGTCAGGCCGAGCAGTACGAGCACAAGAGCTTTTTTCATGCGTTTCTTCTCCAATGGTTATGTGTCCGGCAAAGCCGGGCCGACATCGGTCGTGCCCACCCCGCAGGCATTGTCACGACGACCGTATCGGCAGAATAACCAGCAAATCGGGAAAGTCCATGGAGATCAAAGTCGATGACGCGTCTCCAGTATGATTTGCGCTTCAGACGACAATAATGACGGCGATTTTTTGCTGCGGCGCGAAATATAAATTTCGGACATGCATCAAAGTACAGGTTGAAGATGATTTGAAAAAGTCAAATGATGCTCCTCGTGTCCGGGAGAGACACGAGGAGAAACAATATGGCAAAAGTAACGCTGACGGTGAACGGCCGTTCGGTGAGCGGCGACTGTGAGGATCGCACGCTGCTCGTGCATTTCATTCGTGAAAAACTCGGCCTGACCGGCACGCATGTCGGCTGCGACACGACCCAGTGCGGCACTTGCGTGGTGCACATGGACGGCAAATCGGTGAAGAGCTGTTCGATCCTTGCCGTCCAGGCATCCGGCTCGAGCATCACCACCATCGAAGGGCTGGCGAGTGGTGGAGACCTCCATCCGGTGCAGGCAGCCTTCAAGGAGCACCACGGTCTGCAATGCGGCTTCTGCACGCCGGGCATGGTGATGACTGCGGTCGACATGATCAATCGCCATGGCGGTCATCTCGACGAAGCGACGGTTCGCCACGAACTGGAAGGCAATATCTGTCGCTGCACCGGCTACCACAACATCGTCAAGGCGGTGCTGGCAGCCAATGCGGAAATGCATGGCAGGCGACAGGCTGCCGAGTAATCGTTTCATCTTCTGGCCGGACGTTGCTGTTGAGGAACTGTGACGGAAGGATTGCCGGGCCGGAAACGCCATCGGGAGGAAATCATGGGTGTCGAGGGAATTGGTGCGCGTGTGGCGCGCAAGGAAGACAAGCGCTTCCTGACCGGCAAGGGCCGGTATACGGACGACATGGTCGTGCCGGGAATGAAATATGCCTATTTCGTGCGTTCGCCTTATGCCCATGCCAGGGTCAGAAACGTTGATGCGTCCGCCGCCAAGGCGATGCCCGGCGTGATCGACGTGCTCGACGGCAAGCAGCTGCTCGCTGACGGCATCGGTAACCTGATCTGCGGCTGGATGATCCATTCCAAGGACGGGTCGCCGATGAAGATGGGCGCGTGGCGGCCGCTGGCACATGACACGGTCCGTTATGTCGGCGACGCCGTTGCGGTCGTTGTCGCCGACAGCACCGCGGAGGCTCGTGATGCCGCAGAGGCGGTGGTCGTGGACTATGAGGAACTGCCGGTCGTGACCGAGGCCACCGAGGCCCTGAAATCCGGCGCGCCGCAACTGCATCCGGAAGCGCCCGGCAACCTGATCTTCGACTGGGAGATCGGCGACAGCGCCGCAACCGACCGGGCCATCGCCTCTGCTGCACATGTGACCGAGATCGAGATCCACAACAACCGCCTCTCGCCCAATCCGATGGAGCCGCGCGCTGCGCTCGGCATCTACGATGCGGCCGACGATCATTACACCTGTTACACCACGAGCCAGAACCCGCATGTTGCGCGTCTCGTGATGAGCGCCTTCTACAATGTCGCGCCGGAAAACAAGTTGCGTGTCATCGCTCCGGATGTCGGCGGCGGTTTCGGTTCGAAGATCTATATCTATCCTGAGGAGATCGTTTGTCTCTGGGCGTCGAAGAAGACCGGCGTGCCGGTCAAGTGGACTTCCGATCGAACGGAGGCCTTCTTGACAGATGCCCACGGGCGCGACCATGTCTCCAAGGTCAAGATGGCCTTCGACAGCGATAACCGGATCATCGGCCTGAAGGTCGACACCATCGCCAATCTCGGCGCCTATATGTCGCTCTTCTCGTCGGCGGTGCCGACCTATCTCTATGCGACGCTGCTTTCGGGCCAATATGCGATCCCGGCGATCCACGCCAATGTCCGAACCGTCTATACCAATACGGTGCCGGTCGATGCCTATCGCGGCGCGGGCCGGCCGGAGGCCACCTACCTTCTGGAACGGACGATGGAAACGGCGGCGCGTGAGCTTGGGGTTTCCCCTGCCGAACTGCGGCGGCTGAACTTCGTCCGTACTTTCCCGCACCAGACGCCTGTGATCATGAACTATGACGCCGGTGACTATGAGGCTTCGCTGGAAGCAGCGATGGCTGCCGCCGACTGGACGGGCTTTCCGGCACGGCGGGCGGAGGCCGCAGCCCGTGGCAAGAAACGCGGTATCGGCATGAGCTGTTACATTGAGGCCTGCGGTATCGCACCCTCTCAGGCAGTGGGTTCGCTCGGGGCCGGGGTCGGCCTTTGGGAATCTGCTGAAGTGAGGGTCAATGCCGTCGGTACAGTCGAAGTGCTGACCGGCTCGCATAGCCACGGCCAAGGACACGAAACGACCTTTGCCCAACTCGTCTGCGACCGGCTGGGCGTGCCGATCGACAATGTCTCCATCGTTCACGGCGATACCGACAAGGTTCAGATGGGCATGGGAACCTACGGCTCCCGCTCCGGGGCGGTCGGCATGTCGGCGATCGTCAAGGCCCTCGACAAGGTCGAAGCCAAGGCGAAGAAGATCGCCGCGCATCTGATGGAAGCCGATGAGCGCGACGTTGTCATCGAAAACGGCGAGCTTAAGGTTGCCGGCACCGACAAGACACTGCCGTGGTTTCAGGTAGCACTTGCCGCCTATACCGCACACAACCTGCCGGCCGGCATGGAGCCGGGTCTGAAGGAAGGGGCCTTCTACGATCCTTCCAACTTCACCTTCCCTGCCGGTTGCTACATCTGCGAGGTCGAGGTCGATCCGGAAACGGGGAAGACAACGATCGTGAAGTTCGTGGCGGCCGACGATTTCGGCAATATCATCAATCCGATGATCGTCGAGGGGCAGGTGCATGGCGGTATTGCCCAGGGCATCGGGCAGGCGTTGCTGGAAGGTGTTCACTACGATCCGTCAAACGGCCAGCTTCTGACGGCAAGCTACATGGACTATGCCATGCCGCGTGCGGACGACCTGCCGTCCTTTGAGGTATCGCACCAGAACACGCCATGCCCGGGCAATCCGCTCGGCATCAAGGGCTGTGGTGAAGCCGGCGCCATCGGTTCTCCGCCGGCGCTGATCAACGCCATCACGGATGCCATCGGAAACAACAGGCTCAACATGCCCGCCACACCGAACGCGGTCTGGTCGGCATTGCAGGCCGCGGAATAAGAGGGAGGATGTTTCATGCAGCTTTATCCAACCAGCTATCATCGCGCCTCCTCGCTGGAGGAGGCCGGCCGGCTTCTTTCGGGGGCCGATGACGGCAAGTATATCGCCGGTGGTCAAACCCTGATCGCAACGCTGAAACAGCGTCTCGCCCAGCCGTCTGACCTGATTGACCTCCGGCACATCGCAGCACTCAAGGGGATTGCGGTCGATGGCCGGACGGTGACCATCGGAGCCGGTGTCACCCATGCCGAAGTGGCGGAATCGGGCCTCATCCGCTCGGTCTGTCCGGCTGTCTGCTATCTCGCTTCGCTGATCGGCGATCCCCATGTGCGCCATCTCGGGACGATCGGCGGATCGATTGCCAATGACGATCCGGCGGCGGACTATCCAGCGGCCATGCTCGGGCTGGGCGCAACCATCGTGACCGATCGTCGCGAGATCGGCGCCGACGATTTCTTCGTCGGTCTTTTCGAGACAGCGCTTGAGGAAGGCGAGATCATCCGGGCGGTCCGGTTCATCGCGCCTGACAGGGCGGGCTATGCCAAGTTCGCCAATCCGGCGTCACGCTTCGCCATGACCGGTGTCTTCGTGTCCAGGGGGACATCCGGCGTACGGGTGGCGGTGACCGGTGCCGGTTCGGATGGTGTCTTCCGTCATCGAGGGCTCGAAGAGGCTCTTTCGCGAGACTGGTCGCCTGCGGCCGTTGCCGATATCACCGTCGATTCGTCCAATCTGATGGCTGATCTTCATGCGGCGGCGGACTATCGTGCCAATCTTGTAAAAGTGATGACGAAGCGGGCCGTTGCCGCATCATGAGCAGCCAGAAAACGCGATATCGGGAAAGGGCGGCTCCGGCTGCCCTTTTTTATCCAGCTTGATACAGATCAAGTTTGAAATAGAGACGATCGATTAGCACTTCTCTGGAAAGATTCTCGAAACCGCGCCTTTTGTCGCAGTTTAGAATGAATTTACAATGCCGGGGTTGACCGCTGGCGCGCAGGATCCCAAAAGAGAAGCAGCAGGCTGGAGTTTTGACGATGGATTTCGAAGCGTTTTTCAAGAGCGAGCTGGAAGGCCTTCACGAAGAAGGTCGCTACCGGGTTTTCGCGGATCTTGAACGGCAGCAGGGTAATTTCCCCCGCGCCACGCGCTATACCAAGGATGGCCAGCACGACGTAACTGTCTGGTGCTCCAACGACTATCTGGGCATGGGCCAGAACGCATCGGTGATCGAGGCGATGAAGTCGGCCATCGATCACTGTGGCGCGGGTGCTGGAGGCACCCGGAATATCTCTGGCACGAACCACTACCATGTTCTTCTCGAGCGCGAACTCGCCGACCTGCACGGCAAGGAATCAGCGCTGATCTTCACCTCCGGTTATATTTCCAACTGGGCGACGCTCGGCACGCTCGGCCAGAAGATCCCCGGCCTCATCATCTTCTCCGACGCGCTCAACCATGCCTCGATGATCGAAGGAATCCGCTATGCCAAGTGCGAGCGTGTGATCTGGAAGCACAACGATCTCAAGGACCTCGAAGCCAAGCTGGCGGCAGCCGATCCGAGGGCGCCGAAGCTCATCGCATTCGAATCGGTCTACTCGATGGACGGCGATATCGCGCCGATCAAGGAAATCTGCGATCTCGCCGACAAGTATGGCGCGATGACCTATCTCGATGAAGTGCATGCCGTCGGCATGTACGGTCCGCGCGGCGGCGGCGTTGCCGAACGCGAGGGCCTGATGGATCGCCTGACGATCATCGAGGGCACGCTCGGCAAGGCCTTCGGCGTCATGGGCGGCTATATCACGGCTTCCACCGCGCTCTGCGACTTCATCCGTTCCTTCGCATCCGGCTTTATTTTCACGACGGCCCTGCCGCCGGCGCTGGCTGCCGGCGCTGTTGCTTCGATCCGTCATCTGAAGACGAGCCAGATCGAGCGCTTCGCCCATCAGGAGCGTGTCCGCCGTCTGCGTTCCATGCTTGATGCACGTGGCATTCCGCACATGCCGAACCCGAGCCACATCGTTCCGGTGATGGTAGGCGACGCTTCCAAGTGCAAGTGGATCTCGGACATCCTGCTCGACAACTTCAATATCTACGTCCAGCCGATCAACTATCCGACCGTGCCGAAGAAGACCGAGCGCCTGCGTATCACGCCGACGCCGCTGCACTCGGATGCCGATATCGATCATCTGGTCGGCGCTTTGCACCAGTTGTGGTCTCGTTGCGCGCTTGCCCGCGCTGTGGCTTGATCGCCGGCACAAACGCTGTCATTTCGATGCGGATCATGGAAACATGGTCCGCATTTTTCGTTTCGAGGGTTTTCAAAGATGACTGTTGCGGACCGCGTCAATCGGATGATCGATCAGGCCGTCGAGCAGGAGCGCATTACCGGCGCCGTGGTGCTGGTCTACCGGAACGGCGAGCCTCTGCTGCGGCGTGCTGCCGGGTTCTCTGACCGGGAAGCCGGTATCCCCATGCAGATCGACAGCATCTTCCGTTATTCCTCCATCACCAAGCCGATCGTGGCAGCGACGGCGCTGGCGATGATCGACGCGGGTCTGTTCGGGCTCGATGACCGGGTTTCGCAATATCTTCCATGGTTCCGGCCGAAGACCGCCGAGGGGATCGAGGCGCCGATTGCCATTCGCCACCTGCTCACCCACACCTCCGGCCTCGTCTATGACCAGAGGCTGGAGCTTCTTCCCGATAACAGGGCGATCACGCTTGGAATTGCCGACACGGATCTCGGGCTTGAGGAGAACTTCGCGCGTCACAACGATATCCCGCTCGCCTTTGCGCCGGGCGAGCGCTGGGCCTATTCCTTCGCCACCGATATTCTCGGCGGCGTCGTGGCTGCTGTGCATGGCGACACTCTGGAGGCGGCCGTAGTTCACTACGTTGCAGGTCCTCTCCGGATGGAGGACGCGCGCTTTCATGTCACCGATCCCGAGCGCTTGACCGTGGCCTATGGAGATGGTGCGGCGCGACCTGTCCGTATGCCGGATCCCTGGGTTGCCGGGGAAGATGCCGGCTGGCGAGCCGTCTTCTCTCCTTCGCGGATCTTCAATCCAAAGGCATTCCAGTCCGGCGGCGCCGGGATGGCGGGCACAGCGGATGACCTGCTCAAGCTGCTGGAAACGCTTCGCACCGGCGGCGACCCGATCCTGAAGTCCGAGACAGTCAGGGCTGGTCTCTCCAACCAGATCGGGGATATCGAGGGGGAGCCCGGTTCGCGGTTTGGTTTCTTCGGAGCGGTGATTACGGATTCGCGTGAGGCAGGAACGGTACTGCCGGTCGGCGTGGTCCAATGGGGCGGAGTCTACGGCAATAGCTGGTTCATCGATCCGACCGAAGGCCTGACCGTCGTCAGCATGACGAACACGGCGCTTGAAGGCTGCATGGGGTTCTATCCCGAGATGCTGCGTCGTGCCGTCTACGGGCACCGCTGAGAGCGGGCCGAAGGCGTAAGATTCAGGCCGCCTGTTCCCGGATGGCGATAACCCGGGCGGCGGTGCGTCTCGCCTCCGTGTCCGCGGCAAATACTTCCGCGATGGTCATTGCCGGCGGCAATGAGATGAGCCGGTCCATGACGTCCTCGACGATTTCCGCCATGCCGAGGAAGCCGATCCTGCCTGCTACGAAGGCGTTGAAGGCGGTTTCTTCCGCCGCATTCATGACAGCCGCCTGCACGCCGCCGCGCTCCAGCGCCGTACGCGCAAGCCGCAGCGCCGGAAAGCGCTTTTCATCAGGCGCTTCGAAATCGAGCCGCGCCAGCTTTGCGAAATCGAGCCGCTCCACATCCAGCTTCGGGCGCTTCGGATAGGTCAGCGCATAGCCAATGGCGGTGCGCATATCAGGTGCACCGAGTTGGGCGATGACGGAGCCGTCGCTGTAGCCGACCATCGAATGGACGATCGACTGCGGGTGGACGATCACCTCGACCTGATCGGGACGAAGGCCGAAGAGATGCTTGGCCTCGACCATTTCCAGCGCCTTGTTGAACATCGAGGCGCTGCCGACCGAGATTTTCAGGCCCATCGACCAGTTCGGATGGGTTCTGGCCGTCTCCACGGTGACGTTTGCCATCTGCTCACGGCTATGGGTGCGGAAAGGCCCACCCGAGGCGGTCAGCACGATTCGCTCCAGCGCGTGACGCTGGTCGTTGTCGAGACACTGGAAGATCGCGCTGTGCTCGCTATCGACCGGTATCAGCCGGCCGCCACCGGCCCGGACGGCCTCGACGAAGAGTTCTCCTGCCGAAACCAGGCATTCCTTGTTGGCGAGCGCGATGTCGGCGCCACGGCTTGCGGCCTTAAGCGTCGGGGCGAGCCCTGCCGTGCCGACGATCGCCGCCATGACCCATTCGGCTTCCAGGCATGCCGCTTCATCGAGCCCGGAGACGCCTGCCGCCACATCGACGCCGCTGCCGGAAAGCGCATCCTTCAGCGTCATGTACTGGCTTTCGTCGGCGGTAACCGCGAGCTTCGCGCCCGTCTCGCGCGCCTGCTGTGCCAGAAGCTCGATGTTGCCGTTGCCAGTCAGTGCCATCACTTCGAAGGCATCCCTGCCACCGAGCTGGCGGACGACATCAAGTGTGTTGACGCCGATGGAACCGGTTGAACCGAGGATTGTGAGGCGCCGCGGCCTTCCGCTATCCGTCGTCATCTGTATTTGTCCGGAGATTGCTTCATTTGCCGATCCGTCTACAAGGGAAAGGGGCAGGCGGCAAGTATTGCTTACAATGCTGAAGCAGTTGGACTGGCGCTTGTGGAGGCCGGAGCGGGGAACGATGAGATCCATTTCGACAGTCGTGCGCGACTATAGTGCGGCGGTTCTCGCCATTCTGGCGCTTGTTGCGCTTGGCGGCGGCGGGCTTTTCCTTTTCTTCGATCGTCCCGATCTTGCATCGCTTGCCTGGTATGCGGGAACGGGAATTGTTCTTGCAGCACTTGCCGTGGAAATCCTGCGATCGCTGACCAAAGGGCATTTCGGCGTCGACGTGATCGCCGGGCTTTCGATGTCTGCGGCGCTTGCCTTCGGCGAGCCTCTGGCCGGCGCCATCGTGGCGTTGATGTATGCCGGTGGACAGCAGCTTGAAAATTTCGCTGAAGGGCGCGCGCGGCGCGAAATGACGGCACTTCTCGGCCGCGTGGCGCATACTTCGATGCGTTATGTCGATGGGCGGCTTGAGGAGGTTCCGATCGAGAACCTCTGTCCCGGCGAACGTATCCTGGTGCGGCGCGGCGAGGTCGTGCCCGTCGATGGGTTGCTTCTGTCCGAGCGGGCGGATGTCGACATGTCGGCGCTGACGGGTGAGGCGCTTCCAGTCCGGCTCTCACGGCGGGAAGAAGTGGCAAGCGGTGGTACGGCGGTCGGCAGCGCCTTCGATATCGAGGTGTTGCGGCGCTCCGACGAGAGCACCTATGCCGGTATCGTGCGGTTGGTGGAGGGCGCCCAGCAAAGCCGAGCACCGATGATGCGGCTTGCCGATCGCTATGCCGTCTGGTTCCTGTTGTTGACGCTTGCGATTGCGGGTGGTGCGTGGTGGGCAAGCGACGACGGTACCAGGGCGCTTGCGGTTCTGGTCGTCGCGACGCCCTGTCCGCTCATTCTCGCCGTGCCGGTTGCCATCATTTCGGGCCTGTCGCGGGCGGCTTCCCGTGGTGTGCTGGTCAAGAGCGGTGGCGCGCTCGAATCGCTTGCAAGGATACGGACTGCCGTTCTCGACAAGACTGGGACCCTGACCAGTGGACAGGCGGGGGTGGTTTCAATCCGCACGACCGGCGTCGTGTCTGATGATGAGGTCCTGAGGCTCGCGGCGTCGCTCGATCAGGCTTCCAACCATGTCAGCGCCGAAGCGCTGGTGCGCGAGGCCCGGGCACGCGGCATGGTGCTCTCCACCCCTACTGACATCATCGAGGCACCTGGTTCCGGCCTGGAAGGCCGACTCGATGGCCACGTGGTCGTGGTCGGCGGAAGCGATTTCGTGCATAGCAGATGCGCGGTCGGCGATCCCTACATGCTGGGGCGCGATCTGCCGCCCGGAACCGCCGTTGTCGCGCTGGGTGTCGATGGCAAGGTGGCAGGCATTATTCTTCTATCGGACCGTCTTCGTGCGGATGCAGGCGCCGCTATCAAGGCTTTCCGTGCGCAAGGCGTTCGGCGCTTCGTGCTTGCCTCCGGCGACCGTACCGATGTCGTGGACGCCGCCGGAAAGCTGCTGGGCGTCGATGAGATCCGCGGCGGCCTGCTGCCGGACGAGAAGGTCGAGATCGTGCTGGCCGAGCGAAGGAACGGGCCGGTGATGATGATCGGGGACGGCGTCAACGATGCGCCGGCGCTGGCTGCGGCGGATGTGGGCGTGGCCATGGGCGCCCGAGGCGCTGCGGCATCCTCCGAAACCGCTGACGTGGTACTGCTTGTCGACATGCTGGATCGTCTCCCGCAGGCATTGGCGATTGCCCGCAGGACGCGAAAGATCGCCCGGCAAAGCGTTCTCGTCGGTCTAGCGCTGTCGCTGGCCGCGATGGTCGTCGCTGCTTTCGGTTATCTTCCCCCCGTTCAGGGCGCGCTCCTGCAGGAACTGATCGATGTCGCGGTGATCCTGAACGCCCTACGGGCGCTGCGCGGTTGATATATTAACGGTTTCTTGTTTTTCCGGAACAAAGCCGTCTTTGGGTGGTTCTGAAACTATAACTTCAACGCGATGAGGAGATAGCCGATATGACACAGAAGACACTGGACGACCTGTTTCACGAGACCCTGAAGGACATCTACTACGCCGAGCGAAAGATCCTGAAGGCCTTGCCGAAGATGGCGCGCGGCGCGCAGGATCCGAGGTTGAAGGCGGCCTTCGAGAAACACAAGGAAGAGACCGAAGGTCAGGTCGAGCGCCTGCAGCAGGTTTTCGAAATCATCGGCAAGCGGCCTCGCGCCAAGACCTGCCCTGCAATCGACGGCATCATCGAGGAAGGCGAAGAAATTCTCGACGAGTTCAAGGGAACGCCCGCCCTCGATGCCGGCCTGCTGGCGGCTGCTCAGGCCGTCGAGCACTACGAGATCAGCCGTTACGGCACATTGCGCGCCTGGGCGCGGCAGCTCGGTCACCGGGAAGCGGTTACGCTGCTCGATGCCACGCTGGAGGAAGAAAGCGACACGGATGACGCTTTGACCAAGCTTGCCGAAAGCGCGGTCAATGTCGCCGCGCGCAAAAAGGCGGCCTGACAATTTTCGAACGTTGCGAGGCCCGGTCGAAAACCGGGCCTCGTTGCTGCATAGCCGGCAATGCATGATGTTGCATAGCCGGCGCTTTTCTGCCAGTGGACCTAATCAACGGGCGGACGATCCATATCAGAGGTACGGTCGGCTCATCTCTTCCGGCTGCTCGCCCAGTTCCCTGCGCAACTGCATACGCGCGCGGTTGAGGCGGCTCTTCACCGTTCCCATCGGGCATCCACAGATGGCCGCCGCATCCCTGTAGCGTTCTCCCAACATGACGATCAGGATCAGCATCTCCCTGTGATGCTCCGGCAGGCGGTAAAGTGCCCTGCGCACGTCGTTCGCCTGTGCGCACCAGTCCTGACTTGCCTCGGTTGTCAGGTGTTCGGCTATATCGTCCGGCAGGCCGACGCTCTCGCGGCTGCGGCGCCGGATGCGGGTACAGAAACTGTTGCGCATGATGGTGAAGAGCCACGATTTCAGGCGCGTGCCCGGCTCGAACTTGTCGAGGTTGGCAAGGGCATTCGTAAGCGTTTCCTGAACAAGATCGTCGACGTCTTCAGCTTTCGAGCAGAAGGTTCTGGCGAAGGCCCGCAGCGCCGGGATCAAGTCCACCACTTCCATTTGCGCATCGCGCCTTGCTGTGCGGGTTGCCAATGTCGTCACCCTCCATGGCAAACGGATGGACGAAAGATCCTTCCGTTAACGCCTCCCATGCGGCGGGGTTCCTGAGAAATCGGGAGCTTTCTGCCACGGCAATGCCTGCCGTAACGTGAGGAGCGTCCGGTCGCGCCCGGGTGTCGCTGAGGTGGAAAACAGCGTTTGTCTTGAAGGACTGGGCTGGCCGGATTGTTGCCGGAAAAGGTGCTTGTTCAGGCGCCCGTCACGGAAATCGTGCAGATAGATTGCATTTTAGCAATCGACTTAAGCGGACTCAAAAGCATCTGCGCCATTCTGTTCCTGACTGATCCAGGAGCAACCGACCATGACCACGAGGATGAAATCCCTCATTTTCGCGACCAACATCTCACTCGCCATGTGGGCGTGTCTGATTGGCATCGGTGTATGGGCCTTTCAGGACAACACACCGCATCTCGATGGACAGCTTACCGCCAGCATCGGCAGTTTCGAAGGCACCAAGTGCTATTGAGTTTGAGCTGAGATAACCCGTCGCGGGCTATTCCACTCGCTTTTGCCGCCAGGATGACCTTGCGGTCATAGGGCGCTCTCAGGTCCGCACCAGATCCGGATCCACTTCACGCAAAAGCTGTCGCATAGCGTCCTGCCTACAGCAATCGTGCTTTCCCATGTAGTACTCGATGATGGATTCCATCATTTCGTCGTCCGTCAGGCAGAAGGTCCTGCGGAAGGTGGTCTCGATGTTCTGTGTCCTGAAGCTTATCCGTCGCAACATCGCCAGCAGGATCACGAAGGCGACAATGGTGAGCAGCCAAAATGGCCACCCCATCTTTTGCAGAGCGCGGATCTCAAACCCAATGATACCGATTTCGTTCTGCATTGCGGACCCCCACGGCAATGATAACCGGATCATTATCGCCGGATGTCTCATTCGAGATCAAGACGCGAGGCTCATTCTGACTAGGTTAATCTTAAGTGCTGGTAAATATTCCGCCCCCGGAGCGCCGAGGCCAGTGCCCTGTTTACGTTAAGGGGAGCAAATGGTGATCCCGGCGCGATTCGAACGCGCGACCCCCAGATTAGGAATCTGGTGCTCTATCCTGCTGAGCTACGGGACCACTTGACGCATCCATACAAAAGGCCGAGCGGGAAGCCAAGCCCTTTTCCGGAGGCGAGTTCGGCTTCAATCGGTCAGCCGCTGCTCGGCGAGCCTGACCCAATAGGATATGCCGTAGGCGAGAACCTCGTCGTTGAAGTCGTAGGCCGGGTTGTGCAGGCCGGGTGTGTCGCCGTGGCCGATCATGATGTAGGCGCCGGGCCTCGACTGCAGCATGAAGGCGAAATCCTCGCCGGCCATCGAGGGATCGACCTCGGTATTGACCTTGTCCTTGCCGGCGACGTCCATGGCTGCGCGCGCGGCATGCTCTGTCTCTTCCGGATGGTTGACCGTGACCGGGCAGGCGCGTTCGTAGACGACTTCCGCTTCCGCGCCGTTGGCGGCGGCGAGGCCGTGGGCAATTTCATGGATACGCTTCTCGGCGAGGTCGCGGACGGTTTCATCGAGGGAACGGACGGTGCCGGTCAGCGAAGCCTCTTCCGGAATGATGTTATGCGTCGTGCCGGCATTGAAGCGGGTGACGGAAACCACGACGGAGCGCAGCGGGTTGGCGTTGCGCGCGGCGATCAGTTGCAGGTTGGTGACGATCTGGGCGCCGATGGTGATCGGGTCCACCGTGTTGTGCGGTTCGGCTGCGTGGCCGCCGCGGCCCTTGACGGTGATGAAGAACTTGTCCGGGGCGGCCATGATGCCGCCCTTGCGGATCGAGAAGGTGCCGACCGGTTGGCCCGGCATGTTGTGCATGCCGTAGACTTCCTCGATGCCGAAGCGCTCCATCAGTCCATCCTGAACCATGGCGAGCGCGCCGGCACCACCTTCTTCCGCCGGCTGGAAGATGACGATGATACGGCCGTTGAAATTGCGGGTTTCGGCGAGATATTTTGCCGCACCCAGGAGCATGGCCGTGTGGCCGTCATGGCCGCAGGCATGCATTCTGCCCGCGATCTTCGATGCCCAGGGCTTTCCGCTGATCTCCTCGATCGGCAGGGCATCCATGTCGGCGCGCAGGCCGATGGAGCGGCTGCTTTCGCCGCGGCCCTTGATCACGCCCACGACGCCCGTTCTGCCGACACCGGTTACGATTTCATCGACACCGAATTCATTGAGTTTTTCCGCGACGAAAGCTGCAGTGTTCTCGACATCGTAGAGAATTTCCGGATTGGCATGAAGATGGCGACGCCATTCGCTGACCTCCGCCTGGAGTTCGGCAGCGCGGTTCAATATCGGCATGTTGCTTTCCTGCTCGACGATTTCAGAGTATTGCTTGGGGAGGCGCGGGAATGCACGCCTCAAGATTGACGTATTCAATGGGCTTTGCCATTGCTTGAAGTCATAGGGCAAATAATTGCCGTTTGCGAGACTCATCCGCATCCGAAGAGGACTGATCGTGTCGACGAAGTATTCCACCGTGCAGAAAACGCAGTTCAGCGGCCGCAGGCTGGCGGCCTTTTTCTGTGCCCTGACCGTGGCGTTTCCGACGCTCTCCCATGCCAATCCGACGATGGTGGTCGATGTCGCCACCGGGCGGGTGATCGAGCATGAGGATGCGTTCCGCAAATGGTATCCCGCTTCGCTCACCAAGATGATGACTGCTTATTCGACCTTCAAGGCGATCCGCGCCGGCGAGGTTTCGCTGGAAAGCATCGTGACCATGAGCAAGGTTGCCGCCGATCAGCCGGCGAGCAAGATGTATTACAAGCCGGGAGCCCAATTGACGCTCGACAGCGCGCTGAAGATCATGCTGGTTAAGTCGGCCAACGACATCGCAGTTGCCATCGGGGAGCGCGTCGGCGGGACGCTCGACGGCTTTGTCGCCCGCATGAACGCGGATGCGAGAAGCCTCGGCATGACCTCCTCGCATTTCATCAATCCCAATGGGCTGCCGGGAAAGGGCCAATACACGACGGCGCGTGACCTTGCTATCCTCGCCGTCGCGTTGCGGCGGCAGTTTCCGGAATATGCCGGTTATTTCTCGCTTGAGGGCATCAACACCGGCAAGAAGGAATACCCGAACTACAATCTGCTGATCGGTCGCTTCGATGGCGCGGATGGCATGAAGACGGGCTATATCTGCGCTTCCGGTTTCAACCAGGTGTCCTCGGCTACCCGCAACGGCCGGACGGTCGTTTCCGTCGTGCTCGGTGCCGACAGCCTCGGCGGACGCGCCGATGTTTCGGCCGAACTGTTGCAGAAGGCGCTGACCTCGTCGGGCGGTTCCGGTCCTCGCCTCGATACGTTGCAGCCGTATGGCGATGCGGCGGGCGAAGTGACCGACATCAGCGCCGAAGTCTGCAATCCGAAAGCGCGCGAGGTGCGCAGCGAAGGCCGCGACGAAGAGGGACGCATGAAACTGCGTTCGCCTTATATCCATGAAATGGGCCGCCCTCCGCGCACAGTCTACGCGGGTCTCATTCCCGGCACCGAAGCTCCGTCCAAGACGCCCGCGGGTTCTGCCGTCGCCGAGATTGCCAACGTGCCGATCCCCAAGCCGCGGCCGACCTTCTGATTTCGAGAGATACCATGTCATCTGTAAAGGGCCGTATCCCGGTCTCGATCATTACCGGCTTCCTCGGTGCCGGAAAGTCGACGCTCCTCAACCGGATCCTCAAGGATCCCGCAATGAAGGATGCTGCCGTCATCATCAACGAGTTCGGCGAGGTCGGGATCGACCATATGCTGGTCGAGGCGTCGAACGATTCGGTCATCGAGCTTGCGGATGGATGCCTTTGCTGCACGGTGCGCGGCGAACTGGTCGAGACGCTTGCCATGCTGATCGACGGCATGCAGACCGGAAAACTGAAGCCGATTTCAAGGGTCGTGATCGAGACGACCGGTCTTGCCGATCCGGCACCGGTCATGCAATCGGTCATGGGACATCCGGCGATCAGCCAGCATTTCGATCTCGATGGCGTGATAACCGTCGTCGATGCGGTCAATGGCCTGAAAACGCTGGAAGGTTTCTCCGAAGCCCTGCGGCAGGCGGCCGTCGCCGACCGGCTGATCCTGACGAAAAAGACGCTTGCAGATGAGGCGACAATCGACGCGCTCGCCGTTCGGCTACGAGAACTCAATCCTCGCGCCGTTATTACCGATGGCGATAGCGAGGGAGCCGGAGAGGCTGCCGTTCTCGTCAACGGACTCTACGATCCGGCGACGAAGATCGCCGATGTCGATCGCTGGCTGAGGGACGAAATCGCGGCGGAGCATAACCACGGCCACGACCATCACGACGATGAGCACCACGGTCACGAACACCATCATGACCATGGGCATCACCATGATCATGCGACGCATCACCATCACCACCACGATGTGAACAGGCACGGAAATGACATCCGGTCCTATTCTATCATCCATGACAAGCCGATCGATCCGATGGCGCTGGAGATGTTTCTCGACATTCTCCGTTCGACCCATGGAGAGAAGCTCTTACGCATGAAGGCGGTGGTGGCGCTGACCGACCGACCGGACCGTCCGGTCGTGCTGCACGGGGTGCAGTCGATTTTCCACCAGCCGGTCCGCCTGCCGGCATGGCCCGACCCGTCCGACCAGCGCACGCGTCTGGTGCTGATCACCAAGGATCTTCCGGAAACCTACGTGCGGGAACTGTTCGATGCGTTTACCGGACGCCCCGCGATCGACCGGCCGGACAGGGCCGCGCTGGAGGACAATCCGCTGGCCATTCCGGGCCTGAAGATCTGAGCGCTGGCGGGCTTCAGCGTTCCCCGCCCTTGCGGATCAGGAAGCGGTGGCCAGTGTCGATCTTGATGCTTTCCAGCAGGTCGTGTCCGTCTTCGTGGCAGAAGTGGGGAATGTCGATCACGGCCAGAGGGTCGGTGGTCTCGATGGCGAGTTCAGTGCCGGCGGCCAAATCGGCCATCCGGCGACGGGTCTTGAGGACCGGCAGGGGGCATTTCAGCCCCTTGAGGTCATAGACCACGGGTTCGCTCATTGCGTTTGCCAGAACTTCCAGAACGGCTTCTTTTCAGCCTGAGCGGTTTCCTGTGCCGGCGCGGTGGCGTCCGTTGCCGTGTCCGCTGTCGCGGTCAGCGGATTGGGCTGCGGCACGGGAACGGCGGCCGGGGTGCCCTGTGGTGCGGTTGTAGTGCCAGAAGCAGCAGCGCCAACTGCCGCAGCGGTCTGCTGCGGGGGCTGCGCCGCTGGGGCGGGCGTGCTCTGGTTCGGCTTTGCCGCCGCCATGCGGGCAATCGCAGCCGGCGCCGATGTCGGCGCTGCGGACTGCGCTGTCTGTATTTTCTCGGCATCCTCGAGAGATACGAGTTTGCCGGCCTTCAGTGCGGAGCCGGTCGGCGCATAGGCGAGGTCGTGACCCTTGCGCTGGTCGGCGACGATCGCCTTGCGCTCGGCTTCGGTCGGATCGTACCAGACCTTGTCGCCTAGCTTCTTCAGCGCCTTGTCATAGGCCATCTGATAGGTCTTGTTGTAGGAATTGAGCGCCATCTCAAGCGCTGGCGGCGTCGACATGGGGGGGCAGGCTGCACCGGCGTTCATGCCCTTACCGCCTTCTACCTGCTGGTTGAAGACGTATTTCTTGCCGCAGACGGCGACCTCGGGGGGACGCTTGGTCACCTCGAAATTATCGTAGCCGGCTTTCAGCATCTGCCAGAATTCGAAATGCGGGCTGGCGCGATGGCGCGCCATGTTTTCCGCAGTCATGCGGAAGGGGAAGGCCTGCAGCTGGATGGTCTGCTGGCCGCCCTTGAAGGCGTCGCGGGCGAAGGCATAGATCTCGAGGATCTGTTCGTCCGTCATCGAATAGCAGCCGGCGGACGAGCAGGCGCCATGGATCATCAGGTTGGTGCCGTTACGGCCATTGGCGGAATCGTAACGGTTGGGAAAGCCGGTGTTGATGGCGAGGTAATACTTGGAATTCGGATTGAGATGCTGGGGCGAGAGTGGATAGAAGCCTTCCGGCGCCTGCCGGTCGCCTTCCTTGATCTTCGGCCCGAGCCTGCCCGACCATGCGCAGATCGCATATTCCTTGATCTTTTCGAAACGGTTGTCCGTCTTCGCTTTCCAGATCTCGAGAACGCCCTCTTCCTTGAAGATCCGGATCGCGATCGGCGAATTGCGTTCCATGCCCTTCGCCTGCATGTCCGCAAGGATCTTGGGCGACAGGGGATGATCGACCTTGTCCTTGACCTGGGACAGATCGACGGTTTCAAGCGTTTCGTTGACTGTGCAACCTGCCAGCAGTGCGGCCATGGTCAAAACGAGGACAGACGATTTCCAACGCATTCCGGACGGCTCATCTCGAAAAAAGATACAAGTGCTTTCGTCGGAAAGCGCCATGCTGCCAATTTATGGTTTCAATCTTTACAAATCATAAACCAAAGGCGCCTGTCCGACCAGTATAAGGCCGCCGATACCGCTGCAAAGCAGCAGCATTGTGGCCGATCTGCACTACAGGCCTCAGAGATTGCGCCCGATATTGAGGAATTTCTGACGCCGGTCGTTGCGCAGCTTTTCTCCCGGCTGGCCCGAAAGCTCGGCAAGAGCGCCCGCGATGACATCGCCGGCGGTGTCGATGACCCGCTGGGGATCGCGATGGCCGCCGCCGACCGGTTCTGGAATGATGCCGTCGATGACGCCGAGCGCCTTGAGGTCCTCGGCAGTGATCTTCATGTTGGTCGCCGCTTCCTTGGCGCGCGTGGAATCGCGCCAGAGGATGGAGGCGGCACCCTCCGGCGAAATGACCGAGTAGATCGCGTGTTCCAGCATGTAGACCCGGTTGCCGGTGGCAATGGCGATTGCGCCGCCCGAGCCGCCTTCGCCGATGACGACCGAGATGATCGGGACGTGCAGCGAAAGGCACATTTCCGTCGAGCGGGCGATGGCTTCCGCCTGGCCGCGCTCTTCGGCGCCGACGCCCGGGTATGCACCGGCGGTATCGATCAGGCTGACGACCGGCAGGCCGAAGCGGTCGGCCATTTCCATGATGCGGATGGCCTTGCGGTAGCCTTCCGGACGGGGGCTGCCGAAATTGTGCTTGAGGCGCGACTTGGTGTCGTTGCCCTTTTCCTGGCCGATCACCGCGACGGGTTGGCCACGGAAGCGGGCGAGGCCTGCCTGGATCGCGGCGTCCTCGGCAAACTTGCGGTCGCCGGCAAGCGGCGTGAATTCGGTGAACAGCCGAGCGGCGTAATCGACGAAGTGCGGACGCTGCGGATGGCGCGCGACCTGCGTCTTCTGCCAGGCGTTGAGCTTGGAATAGATCTCCACCATGGCCTCGCCGACGCGAGCCTCCAGTCGACCGATCTCCTCGGAGGTGTCGATGCTCTGGTCTTCCTCGGCAAGTTTCTTCAACTCGTGGATCTTTGCCTCGAGGTCGGAGATTGGCTTTTCGAAGTCGAGATAGTTGTGCATGAAATCCGTTCCGATCTTTCTGCCCTGGCCATTCTTACGCCTGGCGCTGGCATTGCCAGTCTGGAGAGCCGAGGCTCTAATCGTGGTTTTTGGCCTGTTTTGCAAGGGGGTGATGTGTCTGGACCAGCTTCTGCAGCCTTTCATCCAGCACATGCGTGTAGATTTGTGTGGTGGAAATGTCGCTGTGACCCAGCAATTCCTGCACGACACGCAGGTCTGCGCCGTTCTGCAGGAGGTGGCTGGCAAAGGCATGGCGCAGCACATGGGGAGAAATGGCTGACGCCCTCAAGCCGGCCCTGATCGCAAGATCCTTGAGGTCGCGGGCGAAAACCTGCCGGGGGAGATAGCCCTCCTTGCTCGCCGCGGGGAAAAGGAAGGGGCCGGTTTCTCCATCCGTTTCGGCGGCCAGCATCTCGCCATAGCGGGCGACCGCCGCGATCGCGGCCTTGGAAAGCGGCACCAGCCTTTCCTTGTTTCCCTTACCGCGGATCATCAGGAAACGGCCTTCCTGCGCCAGAACCTTGACCGGCAGGGCCACCAGTTCGCTGACGCGCATGCCTGTGGCGTAAAGCAGTTCCAGCAGGGCCAGCATGCGCAGCCGTGACAGGTGTCCGGGACCGACAAGGGCCGCTTCTCGCTCGGCAAGCGAAAGCAGCCGATTCACCTCGTCTTCGGAAAGTGTCTTGGGAAGAGGCCGCGATTTCTTCGGAGAGTCCAGAATGGCCGTCGGATCGTCGCCCCTCAAGCCCTCGGCGTACAGGAACTTGTAGAACTGCCGCATGGTGGAGAGACGGCGGGCCTGTGAGGTCGGCTCGTATCCCCTTTTGGCGAGATCCGAGAGATAGGCGGAAAGCGTCTGCTGGTCGGCCGCGTCGATACCGATCTTCCGGGAGGAGAGAAAGTCGTGGAGGTCGTCGAGATCGCGCTCGTAGGATGATAGCGTGTTGGCGGCGGCTCCGCGCTCCGCGCTCATCATCTCCAGGAAGGCCTCCATGCGGGCCTGGCTCAAATCGGACAAGATGGCCTCCGCTGGTTATTGTACGGGCGGATTGACCCGCTCGGAAGGGATGCGAACGGTGACATCCCGTTCCCGGGGTTCGACGAATACCACCAGAGACCACATTATGCCGTAGACGATCGCGACGGCAGTGGCGCAGAAGAAAGCGAAACGGAACAAGGTAGGCATGGCATCGTCCTTGGGGCAGGCCGAAAGCTGATATGACGACGCATCCTGCGCATTGCAAGGCGCGCGGCCATCGCTTTCCTTCATGCGTATGGCTTGACGCTTGCCCTGCATTTGTAAATACCGTGTTAAAACACTTGCGAACAGGCCGATGACCGATACGATTTTTCCCGATGTCCCGACTTTGGGCGAGCGTGCCCGGGCCGCGCTGGGGCGCCGCAATCTCGTTTTCGTCGGATTGATGGGCGCTGGAAAATCCGCGATCGGCCGCATGGTCGCGGGGCAGCTTGGCCTGCCCTTCGTCGATACCGACGTGGAAATCGAGCGTGTGTCGCGCATGACGATCAGCGAGCTTTTCGCCGCTTATGGCGAAGACGAGTTCCGTGCGCTTGAGACGCGCGTGATCAAGCGCCTGCTGAAATCCGGCCCGCGCGTGGTTTCCACCGGCGGCGGCGCCTTCATCAATGAAAAGACCCGCAGACAGATCGAGAAGGGTGGTATTTCGCTCTGGCTCAATGCCGATCTCGACGTGTTATGGGAAAGGGTCAACAAGCGCGATCACCGGCCTCTTCTCAAGACGGAAAATCCGAAGAAGACGCTGGAGGACCTGATGCAGAAGCGCTACCCGGTCTATGCGCTGGCCGACATCTCCGTCGTGTCGCGCGACGTGCGCAAGGAGATCATCGCCAACGAGGTTCTGGCGTCGATCATCGACCATACCGCAAAGGCAGAAAGCAAGAATGACTAGTTCAGACAATATCGAACGGTTGGTGCATGTTCCGCTAGGCGAGCGCGCTTATGACATACTGATCGGACCCGGCCTGATCGGCCGGGCCGGCGGCGAGATATCGACGCGAATCAAGGGGCGGAAGGCGGCGATCGTCACTGACGAACACGTCGGCGCACTCTATCTCGATCCGCTGATGGACAGTCTGCAGACCGATGGTATCGAAGCCGTGTCCATCAGTCTGCCGCCGGGAGAGAAGACCAAGAGCTTCGATAGCCTCACCAAGGTTTGCGACGTGCTGCTGGAGGCGCGGATCGAGCGTAACGATACCGTTATCGCGCTCGGCGGCGGCGTGATCGGGGACCTCACCGGTTTCGCTGCGGGGATCGTCCGGCGCGGTGTGCGCTTCGTGCAGATCCCGACATCGCTCCTGTCGCAGGTCGACAGCTCCGTCGGCGGCAAGACCGGGATCAACACCCGCCATGGCAAGAACCTCGTCGGCATCTTCAATCAGCCCGACCTCGTGCTGGCCGATACCGATGCGCTGAATACGCTGAGCGAGCGAGAATTCCGCGCCGGCTATGCCGAAGTCGCCAAATACGGCCTGATCGATAAGCCGGACTTCTTCGAATGGCTCGAAAACAACTGGAAGGAAGTCTTTTCCGGCGGTGCTGCCCGCATCGAGGCGATCGCCACGAGTTGTCAGGCCAAAGCCGACGTCGTCGTGGCGGACGAGCGGGAGAATGGTCGCCGGGCGCTTCTGAACCTCGGCCATACCTTCGGCCATGCGCTGGAAGCTGCAACCGAATACGACAGCCGCCGCCTCGTGCATGGCGAGGGCGTCTCGATCGGCATGGTGCTGGCGCACCAGTTCTCCGCGCGGCTCAATCTGGCGAGCCCGGATGATGCCGGGCGTGTCGAGGCCCATCTCAAGGCGGTTGGCCTGCCGACCCGGATCGACGAGATTCCGGGCGAGCTGCCATCGACCGAATTCCTGATGGACGCCATCGCGCAGGACAAGAAGGTCAAGGGCGGCAAGCTCACCTTCATCCTGACCCGCGGCATCGGCCAGTCCTTCGTCGCCGACGATGTGCCTGCCTCCGAGGTGGTCAGTTTCCTGGAGGAAAAGCGCAAGAAATGACCTCGGGAAATGGCCTGCTGTCGCGCGCTGTCAATGCGCTGATCCGCAGCCTCCTGCGTGCCACCGGTGCGCGCCTTTCTGAAGAGACACTGACGCTCGCCACTTCCGACGAGCTTCATGCGGCGATTCAGCTCGTTCATCGAGAAGCCTCTTCCGACAGGCCGGAGCGCGACCGGCTGAGCGGTCTTTTCGAGCTTGAGGAACTTGAGGTTTCCGACGTTATGCGGCATCGCACGGCCATGCGGGGCGTCAATGTAGACGATCCGCCGGAGGTCGCTGTTCGGGCGGTGCTGGAAAGTCCTTATACGCGCATGCCGCTCTGGAGGGGTTCGACGGAAAACATCGTCGGCGTGGTGCATGCCAAGGACCTGTTGCGCGCACTGGCCGAACCCGGCGTCGAACCGGACAAGCTGGACATTACCAAGGTTGCGCAGAAACCCTGGTTCGTGCCCGACACCACCAGTCTCCGGGATCAGCTCGGAGCCTTCCTGCGGCGCAAGATGCATTTCGCCGTGGTCGTCGACGAATATGGCGAAGTGCAGGGTGTGGTGACGCTCGAGGATATTCTCGAGGAGATCGTCGGCGACATTGCCGATGAACACGATCTGGAGATCCAGGGAGTTCAGCAGGAGGCGGACGGTTCGATCGTGGTGGATGGCTCCGTACCGATCCGGGACCTCAACCGCGTGCTCGACTGGAGCCTGCCGGACGAGGAGGCGACGACAATCGCCGGCCTCGTCATCCACGAATCAAAATCCATCCCGGAAGAGCGTCAGGCGTTTACGTTTCACGGCAAGCGCTTCATCGTCATGAAACGCGAGAAGAACCGCCTGACCAAGCTCAGGATTCGCCCGGTTGAGGGCATCGAGAGACCGGAATAACGCTTGAAATCGACCCGTTGCGGAACCATCTGAGACTGGTTCCCACGGATAACGGATCGTTTGGCGGTTACCAGCGGGTTTCCTCACCCGGCGCGGCTGGTTCTATTGCCAGCGCATGCAGGCCTGCATCGAGTTCCGGCTTGAGTAGCGCTGTAATCGCCCGGTGCCGGGCAAGCCTCGTCATGCCTTTAAATTCGGCGGCCACGATCCTCACCCGCATGTGGGTTTCGCCCGTGCCCGTGATGTCAGGCTGATGGCCGGCATGCTGGGCGCTCTCGTCGATCACCAGGAGCCGTTCCGGCGAAAAGGCCGCGCGCAGTTTCGCCTCAATTGTGGTGCGTATGGCCATGCTTTCCCAATCTGCTTCGGCAGCCCTCGAAAAAGCCCCCACAAAGCTCCGAACATTCGCGTTTGTCAATTCTTGTCGTCATTTGCCGGAGGCAGCATAATCACCGGATGAAACTCGATTCAAAATATTTCGATCGGATCCGGACGCAGCGGAAAAAAGCGCCGGAAGCCGAGCCCGCACCTGCGACTTGTCAGTGGGACGGCTGCGACAAGCCGGGCGCGCATCGCGCGCCTGTCGGTCGCAATGCCGAGGGCCAGTTCTTTCTGTTCTGCTTCGAGCACGTGAAGGAATACAACAAGGGCTACAATTATTTCTCCGGCCTCTCGGACGGGGAAATCGCTCGCTACCAGAAGGAAGCGATCACCGGGCACCGTCCGACCTGGACGGTCGGCGTCAACAAGGCTGCGCGCGCAAGCCCGCTGCATTCGACCGCGCGGTCGGGTTCGGCTGCTTCGCAAGCGCGTATGAAGGACCCTTTCGGCTTCGTGCAGCAGAGCCGCGGCAATGGGCCGCGCTTGCAGCCGCAGTTGCGTAAACTGAAGAGTCTGGAGGCCAAAGCCTTCGATACGATGGGGCTTCCCGGCAATTCCTCGCCGGCGGAGATCAAGAGCCGCTACAAGGAGCTTGTAAAAAAACACCATCCTGACGCAAATGGCGGAGACCGGGGCTCGGAAGAGCGCTTTCGCGCTGTCATTCAGGCGTACCAATTGTTAAAGCAGGCTGGTTTCTGTTAATCCGAAGCTTGGCAAGAAGTTTCATTTTTATGCGGCCGGGTCCGGGGCGTCCGGCATGGAGACACGATGAGCAAAATTGAACTTGATATTACCAATCTCCCCGACACGACTGTGTCGGTCCGCGAAGTCTTCGGCATCGATACCGACCTGCGCGTGCCGGCCTACAGCAAGGGAGATGCCTATGTGCCGGATCTCGACCCCGACTATCTCTTCGACCGCGAGACGACGCTCGCGATTCTTGCAGGCTTTGCCCATAACCGCCGCGTCATGGTTTCCGGTTTCCACGGTACCGGCAAGTCGACCCACATCGAGCAGGTCGCAGCCCGGCTGAACTGGCCTTGCGTGCGCGTCAACCTCGACAGCCATGTCAGCCGTATCGACCTCGTCGGCAAGGACGCCATCGTCCTCAAGGAAGGCAAGCAGATCACCGAATTCAAGGACGGTATTCTGCCCTGGGCCTACCAGCACAATGTCGCGCTCGTGTTCGACGAATACGATGCCGGCCGTCCGGACGTCATGTTCGTCATCCAGCGCGTGCTGGAATCCTCCGGCCGCCTGACGCTCCTTGACCAGAGCCGCGTCATCCGTCCTCACCCCGCTTTCCGCCTGTTTGCGACCGCCAACACGGTCGGTCTCGGCGATACCACCGGTCTCTACCACGGCACGCAGCAGATCAATCAGGCGCAGATGGACCGCTGGTCCATCGTCACCACGCTGAACTACCTGCCGCACGACAAGGAAGTCGATATCGTTCTCGCCAAGGTGAAGAGCTTTGCGGGCAACGACGCCGGCCGCGACACGGTTTCGCGCATGGTTCGGCTTGCTGATCTCACGCGTGCTGCTTTCATGAACGGCGATCTTTCGACTGTCATGAGCCCGCGTACCGTCATCACCTGGGCGGAAAACGCCGTGATCTTCGGTGATGTCGCCTTCGCCTTCCGCGTGACCTTCCTCAACAAGTGTGACGAACTCGAGCGTACGCTGGTGGCCGAACAGTACCAGCGCGCCTTCGGTGTCGAACTCAAGGAGAGCGCCGCCAACATCGTTGTAGGCGCGTAAGAAGGCGATCGGAATGGCAGGTCGCGGCGACAATGTGAATGCGAAGCCCGGCATGGGCGTTGATACCGAGCCGATGCGGCGGGCGATAACCGGCTGCGTGCGGTCGGTTGCCGGCAGTGCGGAAGTCGAGGTGGTGTTCGCCAACGAGCGACCAGGCCTCGCCGGCGAGCGCGTGCGCCTGCCGGAACTCTCCAAGCGGCCGACGGCCCATGAGCTCGCCGTGACCCGAGGTCTCGGCGATTCCATGGCGCTTCGCATCGCCTGCCACGACCAGAAGGTCCATGCCGTCATGGCGCCGCAGGGTACGGATGCCCGTGCCGTCTTCGACGCCGTTGAACAGGCGCGCGTGGAATCCATCGGTGCGCTCAGGATGAGTGGCATGGCTGCTAACATGAGCGCCATGCATGCGGAGAAATACGCCAAGGCGAATTTCTCCGGTATCAGCCGGCAGGAGGACGCTCCGATTCAGGAGGCCGTTGCCATGCTGGTGCGCGAGAAACTGACGGGCGAAAAGCCGCCCGCCAGCGCCGGCAAGGTTCTCGATCTCTGGCGCCCCTTCATCATGGAGAAGGCGGGCTCCAGCCTCGATCAGCTCAACGGGACGATCAACGACCAGCAGGCCTTCGCCAAGGTCGTCCGTCACATGCTCTCGGCCATGGAAATGGCGGAGGATGTGGGCGAGGATCAGGAGGAGGGCGAGGACGACCAGTCCACGGACGAGGATCAGCCGCGCAGCAACGAGGAAGAGCAGGAAAACGCCGAAGAGGAGGCCGGTTCCGAATCCGCTCCCGCCGAGGAAAGCGAAGCCTCGCAGGAACAGATGGAAGACGGCGAGATGGACGGCGCCGAAATCTCCGACGACGACATGTCGGATGAAGGCGACGACGATTCCGAGACACCCGGCGAAATGCGCCGTCCTGCAAGCCCCTTCGACGATTTCAACGAGAAGGTCGACTACCGGATCTACACGCAGGAGTTCGACGAGGTCATCACCGCGGAAGAGCTTTGCGACGAGGCCGAGCTCGACCGCCTCAGGGCCTTCCTCGACAAGCAGCTTGCGCATCTGCAGGGCGCCGTCGGGCGGCTGGCGAACCGGCTGCAGCGCCGCCTTATGGCACAGCAGAACCGTTCCTGGGATTTCGATCTGGAAGAAGGCTACCTCGACAGCGCCCGGCTCACCCGCCTGGTGATCGACCCGATGCAGCCGCTGTCCTTCAAGCGGGAGCGCGATACCAAGTTCCGCGACACCGTGGTGACGCTGGTCATCGACAATTCCGGCTCTATGCGCGGCCGGCCGATCACGGTTGCCGCGACCTGTGCCGACATTCTTGCCCGCACGCTCGAGCGCTGCGGCGTCAAGGTCGAAATCCTCGGCTTTACGACCAAGGCCTGGAAGGGCGGTCAGTCGAGGGAGAAGTGGCTGGCGAGCGCCAAGCCGCCGACACCCGGCCGTCTCAACGACCTGCGCCACATCGTGTACAAGTCGGCCGATGCGCCGTGGCGCCGCGCGCGCCGCAATCTCGGCCTGATGATGCGCGAAGGTCTCCTCAAGGAGAACATTGATGGCGAAGCCCTGATGTGGGCTCACAGCCGGCTGGCGGCACGGCAGGAGCAGCGCAAGATCCTCATGATGATTTCGGACGGTGCGCCGGTCGATGATTCGACGTTGTCAGTCAATCCGGGCAACTATCTGGAGCGGCACCTGCGAGCTGTGATCGAGCAGATAGAGACGCGTTCGCCGATCGAGCTTCTTGCCATCGGTATCGGTCATGATGTGACGCGTTACTATCGCAAGGCTGTCACCATTGTCGATGCCGACGAACTGGCGGGTGCGATGACCGAGCAGCTTGCGGCGCTTTTCGAGGATCAGAGCGAAGGCGGCGGCAAACGCGGCAGTCGCATGCGTCGTGCCGGCTGAAGGCGTGCGGGCCGGAAGAGTTCGGTCTGATAGTTCGCGGTGTGGCCGCCTGCTCGCGGCTGCACTGATCGGCATTTCTGTCGGTTGGGGTGATGTCGGCGCTGCGAGCGAGATCGTGGCCGCGCCTATCAATGCGACATCGATCGCCACATTCCGCCCCGGCTCGACCGATACGCGTTTCGGCTCGCTGGAGTTTCTCGGGGGGCTCGAGCTTTCGTCTTCCGAACGGCTTTTCGGAGCGTGGTCGTCGATCAGGCTGACCGATGGGGGCACGAAATTCATCGGCGTTCTCGATACCGGCCACTGGCTGACGGGTTCAATCAGCAGGGGCGCCGATGGCCGCCTTGCCGGTCTCGATGACGTGACCATTGCGCCGATGCTGGATGCCGCCGGCCGCAGTTCGGCGCCGAAGCGCACGGTCGATGCGGAAAGCCTCGCCTTGCGCGGTGACGAAGCCTTTGTCGGCTTCGAGCAGATACATCGTGTCACGGGTTACTCCCCGCTTTCGACCATAGAGACCTCGCGGCCTTTCCGTTTCGCCTTGCCCCTGCCGTTCCCTGTCGGCAGGCTGCGGAGCAATGGCGGTATTGAGACCCTTGCCGCAGCACCGCAGGACGGTCCCTTGAAGGGCGGGCTGGTGGCCATCGCCGAAAAGAGCCTGGACAGCGACGGCAATCTCTTTGCCGGTATTCTTGACGGCCCCCTGAAGGGTGGTTTCCGGATCGTGCCCTATGACGGCTTCGACGTGACCGACGGAGATTTTCTTCCGGATGGCGATCTGCTGTTGCTGGAGCGTCGCTTCACGATTGCCACGGGCGTTGCGATGCGGCTGCGCCGGATCGATGGATCGGGCCTCAAGCCCGGCGCCGTCGTCGATGGAGAGGTTATCCTCGAGGCCAATGGCTCATCGCAGATCGACAACATGGAAGGTCTGGATACCTTCGTCGCAGCGGACGGCTCGACGCATGTCATCCTTGTTTCGGATGACAATCATTCTATCCTGCAGCGGACGGTGATGCTGGAATTCCGGCTCGTCGAGTGACGAGCCGGCCGTTGTCTTCCGGCGTGAAAAGTCAGGCCGAGCGAGCAGGAATCGTCGGTTTCAGCATGCTCATCAGTGCTCCGTAGGGAAGGAGCATGATGAGGCCAACCAGTATCTTGACACTCAGATCGCCCAGAGCCCACGAAATCCAGCGCGGAGCCTCGGCGGAGAAGATGCCGAGGACCGGAGCCCATGCGACGGCGAAATCGTCATTGGGACCGATCATGGAGAAGACGGGGGCAAAGGACAGCGAGAAGAAGATCGCGGTATCAAGGGCGGAGCCGATGAGCGAACCCATCAGCGGCGCCTTCCACCAGTCGAGCCGGCGCAGGCGATTGAAGACGGAGATGTCGAGCAGCTGGCCGGCCAGATAGGCGGAGCCGGATGCGATCGCGATGCGAGGCTGGGAAGTGACGAAGGAAAGCACGACGCCCACCACGAAGCCCATGAACACCACTTTGCGGGCAGTCGAGGGGCCGAACTGGCGGTTGGTCAGGTCGGTGATCAGGAAGGCGACCGGATAGGTGAAGGCACCATAGGTCAGTAGATCGCCGAGATTGATGCCTGCGAGCTCGCCCGAGAGCGGGTACTGAACGAGAATGTTCGATGCGACTACGACGGCCGTCATCAGCAGGGAATAAACGAAAATAGCACGTGTCATCTGCATTTTTTTATCCTGGGTGATGCCACCAGTTGGAGGGACAAAGGAAAAGGCCTGCCGGGGACCCGATCAAGCCTTCATACCTTTATATCGATGTCGCGCGGAAGCTTATGCAGCTTCTGCGGTCTTCTTTGCGATCTGGCGACGCAGAAGGCGAGCGCGCATCGAAAGTTCGTTTTCGCTGGCCTTCAGGAGGAAGGCATCAAGGCCACCGCGATGTTCAACGGAGCGCAGAGCAGCAGCGGAAACGCGCAGGCGGAAACGCTGGCCAAGTGCATCCGAGATCAGCGTAACGTCGCACAGGTTCGGCAGGAACTTGCGCTTGGTCTTGTTGTTCGCGTGGCTCACATTGTTGCCCGACTGGACGCCCTTGCCGGTCAATTCGCAACTGCGGGACATGGTACACCTATTTTGTTCTTTGCCATTGCATCGCTTCCGGACAACAGCCGGACAAGCAATCCAACGGCGCTTGATTGGAAAGTTGCGGTTCTATAGTCAGACTGGCGGGCCGCGTCAAGCCAAAGCTTGGATTTTCCTTCATCGGCAGGCCATTTCCGCTATGTTCTTGCCACAGTCCGGTTGAAGGATGAAGCTCCAAACAGTTTCCGCAACAGGCATTTTCGAATTTGAGGGTCCCAATCTTGCGTTTCGCCAGCCTCGCATTTGCTCTTGCGGCGTCCTTTGCCACATCCGCTGCAGGGGAGGATATCAGTTATCGCACCGATTACAGTGTTTCCCTGGGTGCGCTGCCGATCGCCAAGGCTTCGTTCTTTACCGAGATCAACGATCAGAACTACAAGATTTCCGCTAATTTCCGCTCCTATGGCCTCGTCGACATCATTTCCAGAATCTCGGGCGAAAGCACCGTATCCGGCCAGTTGAGCGGCCAGCGCATGCGGGCGCAGCATTATCGTCTGGTCTATCAAGCCGGCAAGAAGACCAGCATCTACGACGTCAGCTACGATAACGGCAATGTGACGAAGACCACCGTCGATCCGCCGCCGAAGCCGCGGTCGGCGAACTGGATCCCCGTGACCGATGCCGATCTGAAATCCGTGTTCGACCCTATCTCCGGGCTGATCGTTCCCGATGGCGAAGCCGTTTGCCCCCGGACGCTGCCGATCTATGACGGCGAGAGCCGGATGGATATCGTCATGACGCCGAAGGGAACGCGCAGCTTCACCGCCGGTGACGTGGAAGGGGAGGCTGTCGTCTGCGGCATCCGCTACGTTCCGAAGTCCGGCTTTCGCAAGGGACGCAAGGATATCGAATATCTTCGCAGCGTGACCGGCATGGAAATCTGGTTTGCCAAGACGGCGCAGCTGAAGGTATATGCTCCGGTCTACGCGCGCGTGCCGACGCGCATGGGAACGCTGTATGTGACTGCCGTGAAATTCGACGGCTGAGGACGCGGGAAATCCTTTGTCCCGCATGGGGGGTAGAGGGTGAAGATCAGGGCGACGCTCATCGGGTTCACGGCCATTCTTATGTGGTCATTTCTGGCACTGCTGACGGCAGCCTCCGGCAAGATGCCGCCTTTTCAGCTTTCGGCGATCACCTTTGCAATCGGCAGTCTGCCGGGCATCATCACTTTCATTCTTCGGCCTGAACGTATCCGTGAGCTTCGGCAACCCGCCAAGGTCTGGCTCACCGGCGTCATCGGGCTGTTCGGCTACCACTTCCTCTATTTCACCGCCCTCAGGAACGCGCCAGCCGTCGAGGCCGGGCTGATCGCCTATCTCTGGCCGTTGCTGATCGTCGTCGGTTCGGCGCTGCTCCCGGGAGAGAAGCTGCGCTGGTATCATGTCTTTGGCGCACTGGCAGGGCTTTCCGGCACGGTGCTGATCGTTGCCAAGAACGGTATTTCCTTCGATCCCGCTTATGGCTTCGGCTATTTTGCCGCCTTCCTCTGCGCTTTCACATGGTCGGCCTATTCGCTGATCACGCGGCGTTTCGAGGCCGCATCGACGGATGTCGTGACGGGCTTCTGCCTTGCAACCTCGATCCTATCGATCGTTTGCCATCTGGGGCTGGAGACGACCGTGTGGCCGGAATCGGCTTCGCAATGGATCGCCGTGGTCGGGCTCGGCATCTTCCCTGTAGGCCTTGCCTTCTATGCCTGGGATTACGGCGTGAAAAACGGCGATATCCAGATCCTTGGAGCCTCGTCCTACGCGGCGCCGCTGCTCTCCACCTTGATCCTCACGCTCTTCGGTTTCGCCGAGCCGAGCCTCAGGATCGGGCTTGCCTGCCTGCTGATCACGGGTGGCGCGATGCTCGCTGCCCGGGACATGATCCGCCGACGTCAATCTACGGAAAGAGTGGAGGCTTGACGGTTTCGCGGCGCATGCCAAAGTAGCGGCATGACGATATTTTATCTCGCCGTGCTGTTAGGCCTTGCCTATTTCGCGATATTGCCGCGCCCGGAAAGTCATTTCCGGACGCTGGCGAAGACATTGCCGATCATTCTTCTGTGCGTTTTCGCCGCTCTCTCCGGCGCATGGTGGCCGGTTATCGTGGCGCTGGGCCTGAGCGCCATCGGTGACGCGCTGATCTCCCGCAGCGGCGAGCTTGCCTTCAAGCTCGGCCTCCAGGTCTTTCTGACCGTGCTGCTGATCTATGCCGCGATCTTCTATCTGACCGGCGATCTCGACATTCTGACGGCCGCGCCGTGGCGCTGGCTGGTGGCAGTCGTACTTGTCGTTTTCGGCGCTTTCCTGCTGCGTATCCTCTGGAAACCGACCGGGCCGCTGGCGCCTGCCATTGCCTCCTATATCGCCGCCATGCTGGTGATGGGGCTGATGTCGCTGACGATGCCGTCGCCCCTCGTCTTCGTCGGCGCGGTCGCCTTCCTGACTTCGGACGCACTCATTGCGCTCGAAAGCTTCCTGCTGAAGGATGAGGGGCAGAAGAAGATTGCAAGCTATGCAGTGTGGGCTTTCTATTTCTTCGCCCAGTGCATCCTGACGCTTTCGCTCGTAAGCCTGTAGTCGGTCGATCACGCGCCGGCGGGTTTCCAGTCCGACGGGGCCATCTCGAAGGACGAGTATTCGAAGCCGGGTGCGACGGTGCAGCCGACGAGGGTGAAGTCGCCGAGGCTTTCGGCGGCCTGCCAGCCGCCGGCAGGAATGATGGCCTGTGGCCTTTCACCCTTGGCGAGATCCGGGCCGAGCACGATGGTTTCGACCTCATCTCCATCCGGGGAGGAGTGGAGCGCCAGCGGTGCCCCGGCGTAATAGTGCCAGACCTCGACTGCATCCCTGACCCGATGCCAGTGGGATCGTTCACCTGCCTCAAGCAGATAGTAGATGGCGGTCGAATGGCCGCGCGGCGCGCCCGCCGGATCGCGGTAGGTCTCCACGAACCAACCGCCTTCCGGATGCCGCTGCATGCCGAGCGTTTGGATGATATTTGCAGCCCGCATCAGAAATGATCCTTGCGCTTGCGGATCTCCGCAAAGACTTCCTCGTTGGTGCGTCCTTCCATCAGCAGGTTGCGGCGGATCGCGGGGTCGGCTGCCCTGAGGAAGGGGTTGGTTTCCTTCTCCAGTCCGATGGTCGTCGGAATGGTGAATTCGCCTTTCTGGCGCTTCTCCTCGATTTCCGCGGCGCGGGTCACCAGTCGCGCATTGTTTGGGTCGATGGTCAGTGCGAAACGGGCGTTGGAGAGCGTATATTCATGGCCGAAATAGACAGCCGTCTCGTCCGGCAGGGCGGCGAGTTTCTGCAGCGAATGCCACATGTCGAATGCCGGCCGTTCGAACAGGCGTCCGCATCCCAGCGCAAACAGCGTATCGGCGGCAAACAGGATCTTGCTGTCCGGAAGGTGGTAACAGACGTGTCCGGCGGTGTGGCCGGGCGTTTCGATGACCTGCACCGACCTAAGTCCGAAATTGAAGCTATCGCCGTCGCCGACGGCCCGGTCGAGCCCCGGAATGGCGACCGCTTCGTTGCGGGGGCCGATGATCTCGCAGCCGAAATGCTCCTTCAGAGCCAGGTTCGCCTCGACGTGGTCACCATGATGATGCGTGGTGAGGATATGGGTGATCGACCAGCCGCGCCGCCTTGCTGCGGCAAGGATCGGCGCCAGTTCTGGCGCGTCGATCGAGGCGGTGACGCCGGATTCCTCGCAATGGATGAGAACGCCGAAATTATCGCTTCGGCAGAGAAAGACTTCGATTTCGAGGGGTTTCATCAGGCCGCAGTCCCTTCCAGATTGTTCGCCGGAATGTAGCGTGTTCGGCCTTGAAGTCCAATCGCCGCCTGCTATCAATGAGCGATGCACGTCGATATCGTCGATCTCCGTCAGTTCTATCATTCCATGCTGGGGCGCGTGGCGGAGCATTCGATTGCCATGGCTCTTTCGTCGCTCTGGGCGCGTATGCCGGAGGAGCGATTGGTGGGGCTTGGCTATGCCGTTCCCTTTCTCGATCGCTTCCGGACCGACACCGAGCGGACCTTTGCCTTCATGCCGGCGGGGCAGGGGGCGGTGAACTGGCCGGTGGGAGAACCCTCTGCCACGGCGCTGGTGTTCGAGGAGGAGTTGCCGCTGCCGGATGCCTCGATCGACCGGGTGCTGATGGTGCATTCGCTGGAGTTTACGGAAAACCCGCGCGAGACGCTGAAGGAAATCTGGCGCATTCTCGCGCCGGGTGGCCGGCTTGTGATCGTGGTGCCGAACCGTCGCGGCGTCTGGGCACGGATGGAGCACACGCCGTTCGGGTCTGGGCGCCCTTATTCGCGCGGGCAGTTGACCACCCTGCTCAGGGAAACCAATTTCACGCCGGGCGCGAGCGCCGAGGCCCTGTTCTTTCCTCCGTCGAAGATCCGGGCGGTGCTGAGGCTTAGGAGCGGTTTCGAGCGTATCGGGCGCATACTGTGGCCTGCCTTCTCCGGCGTTATCGTCGTCGAGGCGCAGAAGCGGCTTTATCAGGGGCTGCCGGTTGCAGCGCGCGCCTCCCGCCGCGTTTTCGTGCCGGTCATCGCACCGCAAGGCATCCCCACCACCCGGCAGTCTGCGAAGCGCTGACACCTGCCGGGTTTTCCGCCTGAAGTCTCGACAAATCCGGCGTTCCGCTTTATTGGCATTCGCCAACAGGGCCGGGCGCTTGTCCGGATTTTTCGAGACAGAAAGCCAGTTTGATGAACATCGAAGTGAAGCCTACTCCGCGTCCGGGTATTCTCGACATTGCCGCCTATGTGCCGGGCAAGGAGCATGCGCCGGGTGTTGCCCGGGTCTTCAAGCTGTCCTCCAACGAGTCGCCGCTTGGGCCCAGCCCCAAGGCGATCGGTGCTTTCCAGCAGAGCGCCGGACATCTCGAAATGTATCCCGACGGGCAGGCGATGGCGCTTCGCGAGGCGATTGCCGACGTCCATGGCCTTAACGTCCACAATATCCTGTGCGGCAACGGCTCCGATGAACTTCTGGGCCTGCTCTGCCACGTCTATCTCGGCGCGGGCGACGAAGGCATCATCACCGAGCATGGCTTTCTGGTCTACAAGATCCAGATCAAGGCTGCGGGCGCCACCCCCGTCGTGGTGAAGGAAAAGGATTGCACCGTCGACGTCGACGCGATCCTCGCTGCCGTTACCGAGAAGACGAAGATCGTCTTCCTCGCCAATCCGGGCAACCCGACGGGCACCTACGTGCCGGCAAGCGAAATCCGCCGGCTGCATGCCGGGCTGTCGGGCAATGTCATTCTTGTGCTCGATTCCGCCTATGCCGAATATGTCCGCCGCAATGACTACCAGGCCGGAGTCGAGCTGGTGTCGGGCAACCGCAACGTCGTCATGACGCGTACTTTCTCCAAGGTTTACGGGCTTGCCGCGCTGCGTGTCGGCTGGGCTTATGGACCGGCTGAAATCCTCGATGCGCTCAATCGTGTGCGCGGTCCGTTCAACCTCAACGCTCCGGCCATCGCTGCGGGTGCTGCCGCGATCCGCGACCAGGAATTCGTCGGCAAGGCTGTCGAGCACAACCTCGTCTGGATCGAGAAGGTCACCGAGGCGCTGACCGGGCTCGGTCTCAAGGTAACGCCTTCGGTCGCCAACTTTGTTCTCGTGCATTTCCCGGATGTCGATGGCAAGCGCGCCGAGGAAGCCGATGCGTTCCTGACCAGCCGCGGTTACATCCTGCGAGCGGTGCGCGGTTACGGCTTTGCCAATTCGCTGCGCATGACGATCGGCAGTGCAGAGGCCAATATCGGTGTTATCGAAGCGCTCACCGAATTCATGGGTCGAGCCTGATGCCGGAAGCGATGTTCGACCGTATCGCGCTCATCGGCATCGGCCTTATCGGCTCGTCGATTGCCCGTGACGTTAAGGAACTCGGATTGGCCCGCGAGGTGGTGGTATCGACGCGCAGCGCCGATACGCTGAAGCGGGCCGAGGAACTGGAACTCGGCACGTCTTATTCGCTGTCGGCTGCCGACGCCGTCGAGGGCGCCGACCTCGTGATCGTCTCCGTACCTGTCGGGGCTTCCGAGGCGGTGGCGAAACAGATCGCTCCGTACCTGAAGCCGGGCGCCATCGTCACCGATGTCGGCTCCACCAAGGCTTCCGTCATCGCGCAGATGGCGCCGCATATGCCGGAGAACGTGCATTTCATTCCGGGCCATCCGCTGGCCGGAACGGAAAAATCCGGTCCCGATGCCGGTTTCATCGGCCTCTTCAAGGGGCGCTGGTGCATCTTCACGCCCCTGCCGGGAACGGATGCCGAGGCTCTGTCGCGGCTCAAGGCTTTCTGGGAAGCGCTCGGCTCCCGGGTGGACGAGATGGATCCGCAGCACCACGACAAGGTGCTGGCGATCGTTTCCCACCTGCCGCATATCATCGCCTACAACATCGTCGGCACCGCCGACGATCTTGAGACGGTTACCGAATCGGAAGTCATCAAATATTCGGCTTCTGGTTTCCGTGACTTCACCCGTCTGGCTGCCTCCGATCCGACCATGTGGCGTGACGTCTGCCTGCATAACAAGGATGCGATCCTTGAAATGCTTTCGCGGTTTTCGGAGGATCTGGCCTATCTGCAGCGGGCGATACGCTGGGGCGAGGGCGACAAGCTGTTCGAACTCTTCACCCGCACGCGCGCGGTTCGCCGCTCGATCATCGAGGCCGGTCAGGACGTCGACGTACCGGATTTCGGTCGCCACGCCCTCGACAAGAAGGTCTGATCCTCAGAACCTTGCCGGCGGGCGAATCTGAAAGATCGCGACACGCTCTATCTCTTTGTCTCCCCGCAATTCCGGACGCAAAACCGGTTCCCACTTTTGCTGGAATTGATTCAGATCGGCGGCAGGACGCCGATCGGGATGAAGCCACCGAGGATGACGACGCCGTTTTGGATTTTCAGATCGACGCCGCCGTTCTGCTGGCCGGAGAAGAGTGCCTTGAGGATCTTCGCGCCGCTCTTGATGTTGTCGGCGTCATCGGGAAAGGCTTCAGCGAGGGTTTTCCGCCACGCGTCGATGCCCTCGAGGTCAAGGCGTAGCTCGCCGGAAATCAGACCATCCGTGCCGATGGAGAACGGTCCGTTGGCGGAGAGGATCCGCCCTTCGCCGAGGTCGATGGCGATGCGGCGTATTTCACCGCTGCTGCCGTAAAGGCCTTCGCCGCGGTCTCCCTGCATGTCGAGATATTTCGCCTTGCCCGCAAGGGTCATGTCCACGGTCGTCGAGGACGGCGGGATGACAGGCGTTCCGCCCGGCAGCTGGAATGTGCCGTTGCGGATCATCAGGGCGACATCGAGATCATCGCCATTGCGGCGAGCATGGGCCTCCAGATGGTCCGAGGCGGCATCAAAAGTCTGGCCCGTTGTCATCATGGTCACGGTCGCCTTGGATCCCGTCGCCTCCAGCGAGGTTCGGTCTACGCCGGAAAGGCCGGAGTTGACGCTCGATCTGAGCGCCTGCCACTGCAGCGCTGCGGAAAAGCCGAGCGACGAGCGCACTTCGCCGGGGCTGTCGAGTTCCCAGACCACATGGCCGGGCGCATAGATCTGGGCTGCCGAGCGCAGGGCGCCGAATGACGCGGAAACGCCGTGGAAACGATCGTCGAGCCCGACCTTGGAGCAGAACAGGCCAATGCGAAAGGGGAAGCCGCGGACTGCAGTATCGTCGCAACTGATATCGACCTCTGCCGGATTTTCGCCGCCAAAGAAGGCAAGAAGACTCTTCTGGAGCGAATTGGCGGCATAGAACCACGCACCTGTATAGACGGCGATGCCGACTATGATGAGAATACCCAGGCGCATAATCTTGCGACTGACGGCACTTGTCTCGGGCTTGTTCGTTGCCATCCGGCGCTCCGATCGTAGAATGGTTGTTCGGCAAACGGGAATGACTTGCGATATGGACGAATTTTGGGTGTTTGGCTACGGATCGTTGATGTGGAATCCGGGCTTTCCCTTTGAAGAACGGATTCAGGCGCGGCTGATGGGGTATCGCCGCTCGCTTTGTGTCAGGTCATGGGTGCATCGGGGTACGGAAGAGCGTCCCGGGCTGGTGCTCGGTCTTGATCGGGGCGGTTCGTGCAGGGGGGTTGCCTTCAAGGTCCCGCTTTCCGATCAGGACGAGACGCTCGATTATCTCAGGGAGCGCGAGCTTGTGACTCACGTCTATCTGGAGCGTCTCCTGCCGTTGAAGCTGGACGATGGACGGATCGTGAAAGCGGTGACCTATGTCGTCGACCGCGCGCATGCCCAGTATGGCGGCGCGGTCACGGTCAGTGAGGCGGCGCGGATCGTCAATGCAGCTGTCGGGCAGTCAGGCCCCAACCCCGTCTATGTCGCCAATACGGTGGCCCATCTCCGGGAAATGGGTATCCACGACCACTGGCTCGAGTCGGTCGTGGCGGAAATCGCAAAGCTTGAAGGTGTCGGGGTCGAAGAGGCGCTCTGAACTTGTGTCAGCTTGCCAGGGCGCGGGCGACGGCCTCGCGAATATCCGGCAGGGCGAAGGGCTTGGAAACGACGTCGACGATCTTCGCTGCAAGGTCGTCGGCGCGTTCGCGCTGCTCGGCATAGCCGGTCATCAGCAGGATCTTCATGTCGGGGAAGGAAGAGGCGGCGCGGTGCGCCAGTTCGATGCCGTCCATGACGGGCATGCGGATATCGGAAAGCAGCAGGTCGAAAGAGCCTTCCGAGAGCCGCTCCAGGCCTTCGGCGCCATCGGCAGCTTCATAGGTTTCGTGGCCGTCGAGACGCAGCGCACGGGCCACGAAGGACCGCAGCGAATCTTCATCTTCGGTAATCAGAATTCTAGCCATGAACGAACGTGCGCTCCCGTCTTGTCTGTGTGCCCCCGGGAGGCAAATCACCATGCTTTCCTTTTCGATCGGTAAACACCAGGGGCGGCGCTCTCGCCCATGGTTAACAAGTGCTCTTCCTTAGCCGGCAAGAGTTCGCCTCCTGCCGGTGCCTCGAAAGGCTCTAGGCGTCGCCGGTGACGACGCCTACGAAGGGCAGTTCACGGAAGGCGTAGGCGACATCCATGCCGTAGCCGACGACGAAATAGTCGGGGCATTCGAAGCCCACGTAATCGGCTTCGAATACTTCCTTGCGCTTCACCTTCTTGTCGAGCAGCACGACGATCGTGACGCTTTTCGCACCGCGTTCATACATCAGGTTCTTGGCAAAAAGCAGCGTGCGGCCGGATTCGAGGATGTCGTCGATCAGGAGGACGTTGCGACCGCTGACATCGCTGTCGATGTCCTTGATGATCTTCACGCCCTGCGACACCGTGCCGGTGCCGTAGCTCGACAACGTGATGAATTCGACCTCGGGGGCAAGGCCCACATCATGCAGGGCGCGGATCAGGTCGGCTGCGAAAATGAAGGAGCCCTTGAGGACGGAAATGACCAGCAGGTCGTCACAGGGACCGCTGGCGATCTCGGCAGCCAACACATGGTTGCGCTCGGCGATCTGCTCGGCGGTGTAAAGCGGCTCGATGTTCTTTCCGCGGACGACAGGCATGAATAAGCTCCTTCAGCGCAGCGGCCTTATGCTGACGGGCGGCCGCGGGAAGGAAGGCGGATACCACAGTCAGGAGCGTGAGGCATCCGCTTCTTCGAAGGAAAGCCGCAATTCCGGCAATTTTCCACCGGGATGCTGCAACCGTGCCGAGATTCCGCGGCTATGACCCGCGTCAAGCTCTTCTACCGGGCTGTCGATATAGGTGCTGGCGATCACTTGGCCGCCGGACACCAGATCCGCGCGCAACTTCGGCAGCGACGTGCGACCCTGGCTGCGATTTTCGACGATGGCGTTGACGAGCAGCACGCGCATGCCGTTGGCATCCTGCGGTGTCAGGCTGACATGGGTGATGTCGAGGGGGCCGGAGGCCGGTAGTGGCGCGGCTTCCTGTGCCGCGACACCCGCATAGACGCTTGCTGCCGCAAAGATCATCGCGAAGGATGCCGAGACCAGAACGGCGAAGGTTTTTTCGGAAAGCCGTTGCAGTGCCTGCTCGCCGGAGCGTAGCGGCGCAGCCAGTGTGTCGGTCCAGCGATTGGCGGAAGGACGGGAGGCGAAGCGGTTGCGAGGCTTACGGGCGTCGGTACGACCGCCCGCGTCCTGCGGCGATCGCCTGGCTTCGCGCACGGTGACGAAATGCGCGTCTACGATGTCTTCGTTGACATGGATGGGCCAGGCGTGCGGGGGACGGCGGCGGTCGGGCGGCAGGAGATCGATCACCGGCTCGGCGGGCTCTCGTCTGGACCTTGCAGCGCTCATGGGCCGAAGCCTTTCCTTGAACCGCCTTTCTAAGAAGCGCCTTTCTTCAAAGCGTCTGGGGGCGGACAAAACTGGGGCATTGAAACAATTTGTCCCCAGTCGTAAATTCAAATGGTTAATGCTTCGAAAAGATCCGGCTGAAAGAGCCGTTCTTTGACCCTTGTTTACCGGCGGTTAACGTGTGGCGTTAACATGTGGCCGGTCTTTAAATCCGTGAGACTGGGCCTGTCGCTTGATCCATTTCGAAAATGTCGGTTTGCGTTATGGAATGGGACCGGAGATCCTCCGAGACCTGACCTTCGACATTCCGAAGCGCTCGTTCCAGTTCCTCACCGGTCCTTCCGGGGCGGGTAAGACGACCCTGCTGCGCCTGCTTTTCATGTCCCTTCAGCCGACGCGCGGACTGATCCGCAGCTTTGGCCGGGATATTACCCGCATCCCTCGTAACGAATTGCCGATGCTGCGCCGACGGGTGGGTATCGTATTCCAGGACTTCCAGCTTCTCGACCACCTGACGACCTACGAGAACGTGGCGCTGCCGCTTCGCGTGCGGGGCAAGGACGAGAACAGCTATCGCAAGGACGTGCTGGAACTGTTGAAATGGGTCGGTCTTGGGGAGCGCATCAACGTCCTGCCGCCGGTTCTGTCCGGGGGTGAAAAACAGCGCGTGGCGATTGCGAGGGCGCTGATCGACCGGCCGGAAATTCTGCTTGCCGACGAACCGACGGGCAACGTCGATCCGCCCATGGCGCGCCGGCTGCTCAGCCTCTTCCTCGAACTCAACCGTCTTGGAACGGCGGTGGTGATCGCGACCCATGACCTGGCGCTGATGGATCAGGTGGATGCGCGGCGAATGATCCTCACGGACGGGCGGCTTGACATCTATGAGTAACATTGATCAGCCCGCCCGCCGGAAGAATTCCGACAAGAATCCGCGCCGCATCGAGATGAGTGTGAGGCCCACCGGTCCCATCCTGCCGCCCTCGAACATTCAGGGCAATGCGCTGATGGTGGTGATCGCCATCATGGCCTTTCTCGCCTGCCTGACACTCGGTGCGGTCAGCATGGTGCGGGCGACGGCTGCCGGCTGGCAAAGCCAGATCTCCCGGGAAATTACCATCCAGATCAAACCGGACGACAATCTGGATATGGAGAAGGCGCTGACCAAGGCGCGCGATCTGGCGCTCACCTTCGTCGGCACCAAGGATGGCCGCATCATGGACGATGCGGCGACCGCGCGGCTTCTCGAGCCCTGGCTCGGCACCGGTCTCGACATCAACGAGCTGCCGGTTCCGCGCCTCATCATCATCACGATCGACGAAACGCATCCGCCGGATTTCGCCGCCATGCGTGATCTCCTGAAGGCCGAAGTGCCGCAGGCGTTTCTCGACGATCACCGTACCTGGGTCGACAGGCTGGTGCAGATGGCGCGCACGACAGTGCTGATCGGTTCCGCCATTCTCGTTCTGGTTTTCACGGCCATGGTTCTGACGGTCGTTTTCGCCACCCGTGGTGCGCTTTCCGGAAACAGGCACATCATCGAGGTCCTGCATTTCGTCGGCGCGGAAGGCTCTTTCGTCGCCCAGGAGTTCCAGAAGCATTTCCTCAAGATCAGCCTCAAGGGGGCCGCGGCCGGGGGCATTCTGGCTGCCGGACTTTTTGCGGCGGCCGGTTTCTGGCAGAGCCGCTCGCTCGCCACGCCGGAGAGCGATCAGGCGACGGCGCTTTTCGGAACCTTCTCGATCGGCTATCTCGGTTACCTCGGGATTTTCGCCACGATGATCGTGATTGCGCTCCTGACGACGGTCACGGCCCGCATAACGGTCATGCGTACAATCTATGAAATCGATCTTGTGAGATCGGATCCGGCACGCACTGACGGCCTGCTCAAGGATTGAGCGCTCGCGTTTAAAGCCTGTTGAATTGCCACAAAGCCGCCTGTTCCGTATGTGAAAAGCGCGCTATTCACGAACCATGTCGATGGACCGAATGATACGGAAGAAAGCGTCCAGGGAGGAGTTGTCGCTGCGCCCGGCGGGCGGCGTTCTCTCGCGCCATGGGCGTTTGCGCCGTTTTCTCCATTATGCCGGGCTGGTGCTGATCTTTGCCTCAGCGCTGGTGCTTGCGGGTTTCCTGCGCTTCGCTGATGCCGTGACCACGTTCACGCCGCCGGTCGATGCCAAGGCGGATGCCATCGTCGTGCTGACGGGTGGCTATCAGCGGGTCGACCAGGCGATCGAACTGCTGCGCAAGGGCATGGGGCGACGGCTGCTGATTTCCGGGGTGCATCCGACGACCACGCCGGCACAGATCCGCAAGGTGACGCAAAGCTCGCCCGATCTCTTCGAATGCTGCGTCGATGTCGGCTACGAGGCGATGGATACCATCGGCAATGCCAACGAGACCTCGCGCTGGATCCACGACCGCGGCTATTCGTCGGTTCTTGTTGTCACCAGCAATTACCACATGCCGCGCAGCCTGATGGAGCTACGCCGCATCGATCCGTCGACCACCTTCATTCCTTATCCGGTGGTGATTTCCGACCTGAAGACGACGGCCTGGTATGCGGAACCCAATCTCTTGAGGACGCTGCTTTCGGAATATGGCAAGACGCTCGTCGCCTATGCGCGTGGCGTCATCGGCTGGGGTGTCGGCGAGGGACTGCGTTCCAAGAGCCATCTTGCCAAGGTGGAATGATCATTCGGGAAAGCTGAGCCATCGGCTTTTGCTTTCCGGCGTTTTGCGATAGGGACTTCTCGGCCCGCCCACGGATAAGCTTCCATGATCACCTTGCGCTCCATACTCTTCAATACGCTTTTCTATGCCAATCTCATCCTGTGGATGATCGTGCTGTCGCCGATCTACTTCCTGTTGCCGCGCAAGAAGGCTTATTTCATTCCGAAGAACTGGGCGCGTTCGTGCCATTGGCTGATGGAGAAGATCGTCGGTACGACCTTCGAAATCGAAGGGCTCGAGAATATTCCCAAGGGTAGTTACATCCTTGCGCCGAAACACCAGTCCTTCTGGGATACCTATGCCCTGCTGCCTCGGCTGGACGATCCGGTCTATATTCTGAAGCGCGAACTCATGTGGATCCCGCTGTTCGGCTGGTATGCGATGAAGCAGAGGATGATTCCGGTCAACCGCGGAGCGCGGGGCAGGGTAATGGCCGCGGTGATGGAGCGGACCAAGCAGGAGATGCTGAGCGGTCGCCAACTCATCATCTATCCGGAGGGCACCCGTCGCCCGCCGGGCGCCGTGCCGCATTACAAGTATGGTATTGCCCGCATCTATCGTGACCTGCAGGTTCCCGTGGTGCCGGTGGTCATGCATCCGGGCCTGTTCTGGCCGCGTACCACGACAAAGCGCTATCCCGGCCACTTCAAGGTAAGAATCCTGCCGGCGATCCAGCCAGGCCTCGATCCCGATACCTTTTTCGAAACGCTGACCGGTCAGCTCGAAAGCGCGAGCGACGCGCTCCTGGTCGAAACGGTGCGGGACAATCCGCATGTGCCGCTGCCGCAGACGGCACGCAAGCGGATTGCCGAACTCAAGGGAGCCTCGTCGTCCTGACGGGATTGTGAGGCGTTCGATCCCCGTAGGTCAATTCACGACGGTCAGGCGCCGGTTGCGGCGCGGACAAGCTTGGCTGCATCCTCGCTGCCCCACGCGGCGGGGCCGTTCATCGAGCCGAGCAGGCAACCCTTCTCATCGATCAGCAGGGTCACGGGAAGGCCGAATGCCAGTCCTTCCTTCTTCATCACGTTGAAGACGCCCATGCTAGCATCGCGGTATAGGCCGAGCGCATTCACGCCGATCTCCTCGAGGAAGGCCTTCGGCTTGTCGGCATTGCCGGTGTCGATGTTGATCGCAAGCACCTGGAACTTGTCGCTGCCCTGGGCCTTCTGCAGCGCGTCGAGCGCCGGCATTTCCTCGCGGCAGGGCACGCACCAGGTGGCCCAGAGATTGAGGAGGACGGTCTTGCCGGAAAAATCGGCGAGCGTCATGTCCTTGTCCGACACATCCTTGAAGCTGAGGCCCGTAATCGTCCGGGGGCTGGTGGCGGCCACCATCGCGGCGACCTGTCCGGTCGTGAAGGGTTTCAGGGTCTCGGCTTTCTGGACTGCGCCCTGACATTGCGCGGTTTCAGCGGCCACCTCGCCATTGCCAGACGTGGTCTGCTTCACGTATACCGCTGCCGCGCCGGCGAGTATGCCGGCGACCGCCGCAATCGCAACCAGCTTGGCGGAAGGAAGTCCGAGCGGTCTTTTTTCTGTCATTGCAGTCTCCAGGATGGGCATCGCATGGCCGAGGACACCAAGAACACGAAATCCTCCAACCAGATGTGGGGCGGACGCTTCGCTTCCGGACCTGCGGCCATCATGGAGGAGATAAATGCCTCCATCGGTTTCGACAAGAAGCTTTATGCCCAGGATATCCGCGGCTCTATCGCGCATGCGACCATGCTCGCCCATCAAGGCATCATCTCGGCCGACGACAAAGACAAGATCGTTCACGGCCTGAACACGATCCTGTCAGAGATCAAATCCGGTCAGTTCGTGTTCTCGCGCAAGCTTGAGGACATTCACATGAATGTCGAGGCGCGCCTTGCCGAACTCGTCGGCGCGGCCGCCGGCCGGCTGCATACGGCGCGTTCGCGCAACGACCAGGTGGCGCTCGACTTCCGTCTCTGGGTGAAGGAAGAGTTGCAGAAGGTCGAAGTGTCGCTGACCTCCCTTATCGCCGCTTTCCTCGACCGTGCCGAAGAGCATGCGGATACCGTCATGCCCGGCTTCACCCATCTCCAGACCGCCCAGCCGGTGACCTTCGGCCATCATTGCATGGCCTATGTCGAGATGTTCGGTCGTGACCGGCAGCGTGTGCGCCACGCCATCGAACATCTGGACGAAAGCCCGATCGGGGCTGCGGCCCTTGCCGGCACCGGCTTCGCCATCGACCGTCATATGACGGCAAAGGCGCTCGGTTTTCGCGAGCCGACCCGCAACTCGATCGATACCGTTTCGGACCGCGATTTCGCGCTGGAATTCCTGTCGATCGCCTCGATCTGCGCCACCCATCTGTCGCGGCTTGCCGAGGAGATTGTCATCTGGTCGACGCCGCAATTCGGTTTCGTTCGCCTGTCCGATGCCTTCTCCACCGGTTCCTCGATCATGCCGCAGAAGAAGAACCCGGATGCGGCCGAACTGGTGCGCGCCAAGACCGGCCGTATCAACGGATCGCTGATCGCGCTTCTGACCGTGATGAAGGGGCTGCCGCTCGCCTATTCCAAGGACATGCAGGAAGACAAGGAACAGGTCTTCGATGCTGCCGAAAGCCTCGAACTGGCAATTGCAGCGATGACCGGCATGATCCGCGACCTGACGGTGCGCACCGACCGGATGAAGGCCGCTGCCGGCTCCGGTTATTCGACCGCGACGGATCTCGCCGACTGGCTGGTGCGGGAAGCGGGTCTTCCTTTCCGCGAGGCTCATCATGTCACCGGTCGAGCAGTGGCGCTCGCTGAAGAGAAGGGCTGCGATCTTGCGGAACTCTCGCTTGAGGATCTGCAGTCGATCAATCCGGCCATCACCGCCGGCATTTTCGACGTCCTGACGGTCGAGGCTTCCGTTGCCAGCCGCAAGAGCTATGGCGGCACCGCGCCTTCCGAAGTGAAGAAGCAGATCGCCTGGTGGCGCGCCCGCAACTGATCACGTTGGTTTGCTGGCCGGTTTCGAGATTAAGGGTGCACAAGCGCTGTGATTTTCGCTACAGGCTATAGGAAGATGTTCCGGTGGATAGGATGATGGTGAAAACGTTTCGACGCTCAATAGTCGCCGCTGGCCTGGTTGTTACGGCTGCTCTCGTGCTTTCCGGCTGTGGCCGCAAGTCCGATCTCGATCCGCCGAGCATGCCGGCTGACCAGCAGAACGTACGCACGACCGGCGGCAAGCCTCAACCTGCCCCGGCAAAGCCGGACGATCCGTTCATCCTCGATCCTCTTCTCTGACAGGCCGTATCCGTGAACCACTTCGATTATCGCGATGGTGTCCTCTATGCCGAGGGCGTTCCCGTGCCTGAAATCGCCCGGGCCGTCGGCACGCCCTTCTATTGCTATTCCACGGCAACGCTGGAGCGGCATTACAAGGTGTTTTCCCACGCCTTTGACGGCGTGGACGCGATGATTTGCTATGCGATGAAGGCCAATTCCAACCAGGCCGTGCTCAAGACGCTGGCCCGGCTTGGCGCCGGTGTCGATGTCGTGTCCGAAGGTGAACTGCGTCGTGCGCTCGCTGCGGGTGTTCCGGCAAGCCGCATCATGTTCTCCGGTGTCGGCAAGACCGTCTCCGAAATGGATCTGGCGCTCGAGGCCGGCATCTACTGCTTCAACATCGAATCGGAACCGGAACTCGAGGTTCTTGCCGTCCGCGCCGCCAAGGCCGGCAAACAGGCGCATGTCTCGTTCCGTATCAACCCGGATGTCGATGCGCGCACCCATGCGAAGATCTCGACGGGCAAGAAGGAAAACAAGTTCGGCATTTCGTACGAGCGCGCCCGTGCGGTCTATCAGCGGGCGGCCAGCCTGCCGTCGATCAAGGTGACCGGTATCGACATGCATATCGGCAGCCAGATCACCGAACTGCAGCCTTTCGAGGATGCCTTCCGGCTCCTGCGGGAATTGGTCGAAACCCTGCGCGGTGACGGACATTCGATCGATCACGTCGATATCGGCGGCGGTCTCGGCATTCCTTACCGCGACGACAACAATCCGCCGCCGGAACCCGACGCCTATGCCCATATCGTCAAGGAACAGCTCGCCGGCCTCAACTGCCGGATCGTAACGGAGCCGGGCCGTCTGATCGTCGGCAATGCCGGCATTCTGGTGACCGAGGTCGTGTTCGTGAAGGATGGCGGCGACAAGACCTTCGTGATCGTCGATGCGGCGATGAACGATCTGATCCGGCCTACGCTCTATGAAGCCTATCACGAAATCCGCCCCGTGGTGATTTCGGCTGCCAGCGCGCCACGCATCAAGGCCGATGTGGTCGGTCCCGTCTGCGAAACGGGCGATTATCTGGCACTTGATCGCGAGATGGCAATGCCGAAGCCTGGCGATCTTCTCGCGGTCGGTTCGGCAGGCGCTTATGGCGCGGTACAGGCGGGGACCTACAACAGCCGTCTGCTCGTTCCCGAGGTGCTGGTGAATGGCGACCAGTTCCACGTGATTCGTCCGCGCACGAGCTACGAAGAGCTGATTGCACTCGATTCCGTGCCGGACTGGCTGGCCTGATCACCGTTCACTTTTCGGAGACCGGCCCAAAAAAGCGGTCGTGATTGTGCTGGTGCCCTCGTCTTCGCCACAAAGGATGCTATCCTTTAGCAAATGATGGCGCTCGCCAGCGAGCGGCGCGCTTCCACCAGTGGACGAAACGGAGACCCGACGGATGAGCCTTCCTCAGCCGGGCAGTACGCGAAAAGGCGCGTTCCGCACCGATCCGGTGCTGGCGCGTCGCGTTGCGGTCAAACGTCTGCTGGCGCGTTTCGTTCTTTTCGCGGAACGTCTGTTGCCGCTCTTCCTGCCTGTTCTGGGTATTGCCGCGATATTCATTTCGCTCGCCTGGTTCGGAGTTTTCCGGCAATTGCCGGATTTCCTGCGGCTGCTTCTCGTCTTTGCTCTCACCTTTGCCTTCGTTTCCGCCCTCCTGCCGTTCGCGAGGCTGCGCTGGCCGGATGCGCAGGAAGCAGACCGGCTGCTCGAGGAGCGTAACGGTCTGCCGCATCAGCCCGTCGCCGTACAGGATGACGAACCGGCCTTCGAGACGCCGTTTGCCCGCGCTCTCTGGCAGGAGCACCAGCGGCGCATGGCGGAAACCATCGCCGCGCTGGATGCCGGCCTGCCGAGGCCGGATATCGCCCGGTTCGACCGTTATGCGTTGCGCGCCGTTCCGGCACTCCTGTTTGTGACCGCTTTCGCCTATTCCGGCTCCAACGGGGCCGGGGTGATTTCCGATGCGTTCCGCTGGACTGCCGTCGAAGGGACCGGTCAGGAGATACGCGTCGACGCCTGGATCACGCCGCCCGCCTTTACCGGCCGCGCGCCGGTGTTTCTCTCCGGCGCAAATTCGCAGCCCGAAGAAGGTGGTGTGCGCGTGCCGCAGAATTCGCAGGCGACCGTGCGCATCAGCGGCGGGCGCGAGGACGAGAAGGTTCTTTATCGTCTGGCCGATGGTGGTGAGGTTCTGGACGTTGCGGAAAGCAGCGAGGCATCTTCCGTGCAGCCGGAAGGAAGCGATCCGGCGCAGGCGCCTGTGAGCCGCACGCACGAATTCAAGCTTGAGCGGAACGGTGAGCTTGTGGTCGGAGACAAGCGCTGGGCAATCGAAGTGGTTGCCGACAATCCGCCGGAAATTGCTTTCGAGGGGTTGCCGAAGCCGACTGTCAACGGCGCTTTGGAGATCGGTTTTACGGCGAAAGACGATTACGGTCTCCAATCGGCGCGGGCGGAAATCGTGCCAATCGATGAAAAACCGGGCGCAACGCCGCTTTATCCGTTGCCCGATTACAGGCTTGATCTTCCGCGCCACAATGCGCGCGATGCAAAGGGCGTTTCGAGCCGCAACATCAGCGAGCATCCGCTGGCCGGCCGCAAGGTTCGTATTACGCTGGTTGCGACCGATGGGGCCGGGCAGACGGGACGCAGTCCGCCGCATGAAATGGTGCTGCCATCCCGCCATTTCGTCGAGCCGTTGGCTGCGGCGGTGGCCGAGGAGCGTCAGGTCTTCTCACTGGATACCCGGGATATCGGTCAGGCGGTTGCACTCAACGAAGCGATTTCGTTGCGTGCCGATGAAACCATTCCCAATCCCACACATTTCCTGCTCATCCAGTCCGCGCAGGCGCGCATGAAGATCGCCCGCTCCACCGACGATCTCAAGGATACGGCCGACTATCTCTGGGAAATCGCACTCGGCATCGACGATGGCGATCTTTCGCTGGCCGAGCGCAATCTCCGCGATGCGCAGCAGGCGCTTGCCGATGCGCTGGAACGAAATGCGTCGGATCAGGAAATCAAGAAGCTGATGGACGAGCTTCGCGCTGCCATGCAGGAATTCATGAAGGCGGTGGCCGAGCGCCAGCAGAACGCCGATGGCCAGCAACAGCAGCAGTCGGCGCAGAACATGCTGCGACAGCGCGATCTGGACAACATGCTGAACCAGATCGAAAACCTTGCTCGGTCCGGCAATCGCGACGCCGCACGCCAGATGCTTTCCGAAATGCAGCGGATGATGAACAACCTGCAGGCCGGCCGGCCGATGCGCGGACAGCAACAGCAGCAGACCAGCGAGCTCCGCAAGCAGATCGACAAGCTCGGCGAGATTATGCAGGAGCAGCAGAAGCTTATGGACGAGACCTTCCGTCTCGACCAGGCGCTGAAGGACCGCATGCAGCGCGGCGATCCGGGTGACGGCGAGGATGGTGAGTTCCTGCAGGACGAGCCGCCGGTGACGGAAGACGGCCAGCAAGGGCAGCAGCAGGATCAGCAGGGCGATTCACCCACCGATCGCATGACTGCGGAGCAATTGCGGGAAGCTCTCAAGAACCTGCGAGCCCAGCAGGATGCGCTCGGCAAGAAGCTTGGCGAACTGCAACAGGGCATGAAGGATCTCGGTTTCCAGTCCGGGGAGGGCTTCGATCGCGCGCAGCGCGAGATGAAGAGCGCCGGGGACGCGCTTGGCAAGAGCGAGGGCGAACGCGCCGTCGATGGTCAAGGCAAGGCCATGCAAGCCCTGCGGCAGGGCGCGCAGGACATGATGGGGCAGATCCAGCAGGCCATGAGGGCCGGCGGCCAGGGACCCGGAGAGAACGGGCAGGGCGGTCAACGCGGCCGAGACCCTCTGGGTCGTGATCCCGCAAGGGCGAGCGAGAACATGGAGGATGGCGGGGTAGAGATCCCTGACGAAATCGATGTGCAGCGGGCGCGCGAAATTCTCAACGCTATTCGCAAGAAGCTCGATACCATGTCGGTGGATGATGTCGCCCGCCCGGAACTCGAGCGTCGCTATCTCGAACGGCTGCTCGATATCCAGTAGCATTTGACCGCCTACCCCGGCGGTTAGCGTCAACTCGCGGGCGATTGTCCGCAGGTGGAAACGGGGTGAGGCCTTACGAGCCTTCAACCGGCCGGGGCAGTTACAAAAGTCGGGGTTCTTTTCGCGGCCATTGGTTGCCATTCGCCAATATCGACGACGGGCATCGGACGGCCTAAATGGAACCCTTGCGCCGCACCGATCCCCAGCGTCTTGAGAGCCTCAAGCGTTTCCGCAGTCTCGACGCCCTCCGCAATCAGCACGCATCCGACGTCGCGAGTGAAACTCACCAGCGAGGCGGCCAGCGCGCGACGCACCGGGTCGTCCTCTATATCGCGGCAGAGTTCCGCATCCAGCTTGATGATATCGGGCTTGAGATTGAGGATATGCCTCAGGCTGGCGTAGCCGGCACCTGCGTCATCGACGGCAAGCCGCATGCCATGCGCTCGCAGCGGCGCCAGAGCGGTGGCCAGCAGATCGTAATCGTAAATGTCCGCATGCTCGGTGACCTCAATGACGACCCGGTCGAGCGGCTGCTCCCTGAACGTTTCTGCAAATCGGTAGTCCAGCAGGGTCGCAGGCGATGCGTTCAGCGCCAGGTAGCCGCCATCGGGTAGTCGTCGGATACCTTCCAGCCCCATACGCATGGCCTTCAGTTCAAGCTCGATACCGCGACCGACCTCAAAGGCTTCGGCAAACCATATGTCCGGCGAGCGAGAGGGCACGAACGGAAAACGAGCCAGGGCTTCGAAGCCCAGCACCTTGCCATCAGCAAGGCTGACGATTGGCTGGTAGACCATGGCCAGGCCGTCGCGCTCCAGGGCATCGAGAATGCGTGTCTCCGCGTCCCAGTAATTGATGCGCTTCTCGATGGTGCGGTCCAATTCGAACGCGGCGAACTGGGCAAAGGAGCGCAGGATCTGCAGGTCGCGTTTGTTCAGCGTCGGATCCGCGCACGTAGAGAAGCAGCAGAAGGTGCCATAAAGGCGGCCATCGCCGAACCTGATCGGAACGCTCAAATGAGAGCCGATCGGAAAAGCGTGTGTCGCAGCCACCTCCTGCGCTTCGGGCAGCAGTGCCGTGTCCGGGATCAGTTCGGGCAATTCGCCGTCGATGATTCGCTGGCAATAACCTTCATCCATTGGCAGCCAGTCGCCGACGCGCAAAGCTGCATCCTGCATGTCCGTATCGACGTAGCGGAAAAATCGCCTGGTACCCGCGAATTCGGCGATGAAGCCGATATCCATTCCAAGGCAGTTGCGGGCAGTCGCCAGAATATTGTTGATACGTTCATCAGCCTCGGTCTGTTGCTCGAGACTGAAGAGGAGGTCATGCAACCCATATTGCCTGGCGCTGTCAAAGAACGTCATGAGGGCATCCGTGCGAGTCTTCACTTCTAAAGTGAATAAGCTGCGTCGCGCAGATTCAAGTGCTAATTTTAGCAGTAGCGGTATTATCTGGTCGGAACCGGGTGTTCGCCCCGATAATCATAAAATCCGCGCCCCGATTTGCGACCCAGCCAGCCCGCCTCCACGTATTTCACCAGCAGCGGGCACGGGCGATACTTGCTGTCAGCCAGCCCGTCATGCAGGACTTGCATGATCGACAGGCAGGTGTCGAGGCCGATGAAGTCTGCCAGCTGCAGCGGGCCCATGGGATGGTTGGCGCCAAGCTTCATGGCGGTGTCGATGGCCTCGACCGAGCCTACACCTTCATAAAGGGTGTAGATCGCCTCGTTGATCATCGGCAGGAGGATGCGGTTGACGATGAAGGCCGGGAAGTCTTCCGCAACGGTGATCGTCTTTTCGAGCGAGCGGACGAAGGTCTTGGCGGTTTCGAAGGTGCTCTCTTCGGTGGCGATGCCGCGAACGAGTTCGACGAGCTTCATCACCGGAACGGGATTCATGAAGTGGATGCCCATGAAGCGCTCCGGCCGGTCGGTGGCGGACGCAAGGCGCGTGATGGACAACGAGGAGGTGTTGGTGGCAAGCAGCGCTTCAGGCTTCAGGACCGGGCAGAGTTGCGCGAAGATCTTGCGCTTGACGGTCTCGTCTTCCGTTGCAGCCTCGATCACGAGGTCCATCGGCGCCATGTCGTTGATGTCGGTGGTGCCGCTGATCAGGGCGAGCGCTGCCTTCCGGTCCTCTTCCGAAAGCTTGCCGTTCGATACCTGGCGCGCCAGATTGCCGTTGATCGTGGCAAGCCCTGCCTCGATCCGCTCCTTGGCCAGATCGTAGATGGTGACCTTGTAGCCTGCCAGTGCTGCGACATGGGCGATGCCGCATCCCATCTGGCCCGCGCCTACGATGCCCACATTATCAAAAACCCTGGTCATGCCGTTCTCCTCACCTGAACTCGCATCGCCTGACGAAAATGCCGGGCCAACGTTACGGTTGGTCCGGCAAATTTAATAGCCCTGTGCGGGCGATTTTCCAGTCTTTTCGCGGTTGCGAAATAACGGGGTCTCAGAGCGCCTTTTCGAGCTCGGGAAGAGCTTCGAAGAGGTCTGCGACGAGGCCGTAGTCCGCAACCTGGAAGATCGGGGCTTCCTCGTCCTTGTTGATGGCGACGATGACCTTCGAGTCCTTCATGCCGGCGAGATGCTGGATGGCGCCGGAGATGCCGCAGGCGATGTAGAGCTGCGGAGCGACGACCTTGCCGGTCTGGCCGACCTGCCAGTCGTTCGGGGCATAGCCCGCATCGACTGCCGCGCGCGACGCGCCGACGGCAGCGCCGAGCTTGTCGGCGACCGGAAGGATCACTTCCTTGAACTTCTCCGAGGAGCCGAGCGCGCGGCCGCCGGAGATGATGATCTTCGCCGAGGTCAGTTCCGGACGCTCGGACGAAGACAGCGCATCCGAGACGAAGGTGGAAACGCCGGGGTTGGCAGCAGCAGCCACGGTCTCGACGGAAGCCGAGCCGCCTTCGGCAGCAGCGGCAAACGATGCGGTACGGACCGTGATCACCTTCTTGGCGTCGGAGGACTGGACGGTCTGGATGGCGTTGCCGGCATAGATCGGGCGCTTGAAGGTATCGGCGGAAACCACTTCGATGATTTCCGAGACCTGCATCACGTCGAGAAGGGCTGCAACGCGCGGCATGACGTTCTTGCCGACCGAAGTAGCGGGCGCGATGATGACGTCATAGGACGGCGCGAGCGAGACGATCAGTGCCGCAAGCGGTTCAGCCAGGTTGTTGGCGAGGCTTGCGTCATCGGCGACGAGCACCTTGGAAACGCCGGAGAGCTTTGCAGCGGCGTCGGCGGCGGCCTTGGCGCCCGAGCCTGCGACCAGCACATGAACGTCGCCGCCGATCCTGGTGGCTGCCGTCAGCGTCTTGGCGGTCTGGTCGGAGACGGTTGCGTTGTCGTGTTCTGCCAGAAGAAGAATGGCCATATCTTTGTTCTCCTTATCCCGTCCCGATTACAATACGCCGGCTTCGGTCTTGAGCTTTTCGACCAGTTCGGCGACGCTCTTGACCTTGATGCCTGCCTTGCGGCCGCCCGGTTCTTCGGTCTTCAGCACCTTGAGGCGCGCTGCGATGTCGATGCCGAAATCGGCAGGCGACTTCTTGTCGAGCGGCTTCTTCTTGGCCTTCATGATGTTCGGCAGCGAAGCATAGCGCGGTTCGTTGAGGCGAAGGTCGGTGGTGACGATGGCCGGAAGCTTGACGTTGATCGTCTGCAGACCGCCGTCGACCTCGCGGGTGACGTCGGCGGAGCCGTCCTTGATTTCGAGCTTGGAGGCAAACGTTGCCTGCGCCCAGCCGAGAAGAGCCGAAAGCATCTGGCCGACCTGGTTCGAATCGTCGTCGATGGCCTGCTTGCCGGTGATGACAAGGCCCGGAGCTTCCGCCTCGACCACACCCTTCAGGACCTTGGCGACTGCGAGCGGCTCGACGGTTTCCTCGGTCTCGACCAGGATCGCGCGGTCGGCGCCCATGGCGAGTGCGGTGCGCAGCGTTTCCTCAGCCTTGGCCGGGCCAACCGATACGACGACGACTTCCGAGGCCTTGCCGGCTTCCTTCAGGCGGAGTGCCTCCTCGACCGAGATTTCATCGAAGGGGTTCATCGACATCTTGACGTTTGCAAGCTCGACACCTGTGCCATCCGTCTTAACCCGGATCTTGACGTTGTAGTCCACAACGCGCTTGACGGTCACCAGTACTTTCATGACTTTCTTCCTTCATTGCCCTGCCTGAAAATGCCTCTTCAGACGGTCCTCCGATGGTCAATGGGCGACATGGATACGCATTTTTTTCGCAATTACAACGCTTGCTACAGCATCGATTCCGCTTAAAAACGATTAATTGACGTTTACGTTTACGTCAATATACGGAAATTTGTGATATTAACGGCCCCAGTGGACTGTTTGCCGGGGCGGGGAAGGTGGGGCCACAGGCGTGGTCAGCGGCGCGACCTGCCGGTGTTCCACGGCCTTGGGTGTCACGATCGTCCGGTCGAACAGGGGAACGCCGCGCCTGCGCATGAACACGACCAGCAGGGCGCCTGCGATGATGCCACCGACATGCGCACCCCAGGACACCTCTCCCTCGCCATCGATGGCGAGCATCGCGAATTGTTGTCCGATCCAGAAAAGGAGCGGCAGGAAAGCGGGGAGCGGCAGAGGAAAGCGGAAGAGCACGAGCACCCAGACGCGCACCTTCGGATGCAGCATCAGATAGGCCGCGACGACGCCTGAGACGGCGCCGGAGGCTCCGATCAGCGGGCTCTGGGATGTCGGGCCGACGAGGCCGTGAAATAGCGCACCGGCGGCCGCGCAGGCCAGATAGAACAGCAGGAAGCGCACATGGCCCAATGCGTCCTCGACATTATCGCCAAATACCCAGAGGAACAGCATATTGGAGCCGAGATGCATCAGGTTGCTGTGCAGGAAGGCATAGGTGATGAGCGTGGCATCCGGCGGCACGATGGCGAGCGAGGGATCGAGCGCCGCATAATCGAACACGACCGCGGGAATGAAGCCCAGTCCGTAGACGCTCGCCTGAATAACGGATTCCGGCACCAGCATGTTGGTGAAGGCGAAGACCAGCGCATTCGTCAGGATCAGACCGATCGTGACGTATTGCATCCGGATGTGCCTCAGGGAGTTGCGGTCATGCAGGGGAATGAACATCGCGCGCTCCCTGAGCCTGTTCAGCGGTTCTTGCCGGGAACCCAGAGAATGTCTGCTTTACCGCCGTCATTGGCGAAACGAGCCGCAACAAACAGGAAGTCCGACAGGCGGTTGATGTATTTGAGGGCCGGCGGATCGATGGTTTCCCCCTCGAAGCGCGACAGCTCGACCATGATCCGCTCCGCCCGCCGGGCGATCGTCCGGGCGAGATGCAGGTGAGCTGCAGCCTGGGTTCCGCCTGGCAGGATGAAGGATTTCAGCGGATCGAGGCCGGCATTCAACTGGTCGATTTCGCTTTCGATCCGGGTGACCTGCGCCTCGATCACACGAAGAGGTTCGTAGCTCAGGGTCTCGCCGGTGTCGGGCGCGGCCAGGTCCGCTCCGAGATCGAAGAGGTCGTTCTGGATCCTCAGGAGCATGGCGTGGAGTTCGGACAGGCCCTGGGTGTGCAGCCGGGCAACGCCGATTGCGGAATTTACCTCGTCGATGGTGCCGTAGGCATCCACGCGCAGGTCGTGCTTGAGCCGGCGGGGGCCGCTCACCAGCGCCGTGGTGCCGTCATCGCCGGTGCGGGTGTAGATCTTGTTGAGACGAACCATCGTCGTATTCTCCTATCGCCCGCCGCCGGTCAGCCAGAGCGTCAGCATGATGAGCGCAATGGCTATGGCCTGCAGAACGAGGCGCATCTGCATGAGCTTGTTCGAGGTGTTGCCGCTGCCGCCCTTCAGCATGTTGAAAAGCCCGCGCACGAGAACAAGCACGACGAGGCCCATGACGATCAGGGCGAGAACCGTGGTGAAACCGGACATGGTGTTTCTTCCTGACCCTTTTGTTGTTGCCTCAGTCCAGCGATCGCATCAATCGATAGAAGAGATCAGCCGGGAGCAGGCGCTTCAGGAATGCGCCCTGCCGGGCCGGCGTGGTGACGAGATAATGTGGCCGCGCCCGTTCGGCGGTCAAGGCGTGCTTGAGGACTTTGTAGACAGCGTCCGGGCCGAGCTTTTGCTTGTTGATGGGACCGGTGCCGTTCAGCCTCGCGAGCTGTCGCACGTATTCCTTTGCATGCGGGGAGCCCGCAAGGTCGATGTTCGCTTCGATCTGTTTCAGCGCGTTGGCGGTGAATCGGCTTTCGATCGGGCCGGGCTCGATCAGGCTCACCTGAATGCCGCTTCCCTCAAGCTCCATGCGCAGCGTGACAGTCAGCCCCTCCAGCGCATATTTCGAGGCGGTATAGGCACCCCGATAGCGATAGGGCAGCAGGCCGAGGATCGACGAGCACTGGACGATGCGGCCCGACCGGTTCGCCCGCATCAGCGGGATCACTCGGCGGGTCAGTTCGTGCCATCCGAAGACATTGGTTTCGAACTGCTGGCGAAGCACATCGGTCGAAAGGTCCTCGACCGCGCCGGGCTGGCCATAGGCGCCGTTGTTGAACAGCGCATCGATCCGCCCGCCGGTCCGGTCCGTCACTTCATCGACCAGCGCGGCGATGCTCGCATGGTCGGTATAGTCCATCAGCAGGGCCTCGATCCCCGCTTCTTCGAGCGAGGCAAGATCCTCATTGCGGCGAACCGTCGCAAAAACGCGCCAGCCATCTGCCCTCAGAGCCCTTGCACAATAGGCGCCGATGCCGGATGAGCAACCCGTCACGATGATGGTTCGAGCATTCGTCATGGAATGTTCCCTGTACAAATCCGACCCGGTTTCCCATATTCGCCGTGGGCTTACAATCGGCATACCGCGATCGAGGAGCATGGATGCGGGCTTTCCTGCACACTATCTACCGGGTCGGGTTCGACGCCTTCTATCACTTCACCGAGGATGATGGCTGGGCCATGGCGAGCCATGTGGCGCTATCCGCACTTCTGGCGGTGTTCCCTTTCCTGATCTTCGGGACGGCGCTTGCGACCTTCCTCGGCGCGGATCGTTTCGCCGAGACCGCAATCCACATCATTTTCGATACGTGGCCCGAGTCGATCTCCAAGCCGGTGTCCGACCAGATCGTACGGGTGCTGACGATCCCCCGTGGCGGGCTCCTGACGATCTCGGTGCTGGCTGCCGCCTACTTCGCCTCGAACGGGGTGGAGGCGCTTCGGGTTTCTCTCAACCGCGCCTACCGGGTGGCGGAGACGCGGCCCTGGTACATAACCCGCCTCGTCAGCCTTGGCTTTGTGCTCGGCGCGGTCGTTGTCCTGACCGTGATCAGCGCACTGCTCGTCGTCGTTCCTGTGGCGCTCGCCTTTGCCGAGAAGTGGTTTCCCTGGTTGAAGGAATGGCTCGCGACGATTTCGAACTGGCGCGTCTATGGCACGATCGGGCTGCTCGCCCTGGCGCTCCTGATCTTTCACATGAGCCTGCCTGCCGGCAACCGGCGCCTTCTCGACGTTATCCCCGGTGTCGTGCTGACGCTGGTGCTCTGGCTGATCGGCGCACTGGTCTTTGCCTATTACCTTGCGAGTTTTGCCAATTATGCGGCCATGTATGCCGGTCTCGCCTCGATCATGGTGGTGATCGTCTTTCTCTACATGGTTGCAGTCATCTTCATCATCGGCGCCGAGTTCAATGCTGCGCTGATGAAGTTCAACGTGCTGCCGTCGCGCGCGGCCGTCTCAAAGTCCGAGGAGCCGGCGGATCTCTTCTGACGTCCGGCCCGCTTTCCTGAGTTCGGCCAGCGCCGTATCCCCCTGGCTCTTGGAAAGCTTGCGCCCATCCTTGCCGAGGATCAGCCGGTGATGATGGTAGCGGGGCGCGGGCAGGCCAAGCAAGGTCTGCAGCAAGCGGTGGACCGAGGTTGCGTGAAAGAGATCGAGGCCACGCACCACATGGGTCACGCCCTGGGCCGCATCATCGACGGTCACGGATAGATGATAGCTGGACGGCGCATCCGAACGCCACAACACCACATCTCCCCATGCCGCGGGATCAGCGGCGATCTCGCCGGTTTCCCCGTCGCCTGTCTCTGTCCATGTGAGCGCTGTACCGATCGAGGCAATTGCGCTCTCCATGTCCAGCCGCCACCCATGACGTTCCCCAGAGGCGATGCGCTTCCGGCGAACCGAATCGGTAAGGAAACGGTCGTCCTCCGGATAATGCGGAGCGCCGTCGGGATCGCGTGGCCATGGCCGGTCTTGCTCTTCGGATTGCGCAGCGCGTGCCTTGACCTCGCCGCGGGTCATGAAGGCCGGATAGGCGAGACCTCGGGCGATGAGCTGATCAAGAGCTGCCCGATACTCATCAAGATGTTCCGATTGCCGGCGTACGGGCTCCTCCCACGCCAAACCCAGCCAGGTGAGATCGTCGTAGATCGCTGTTTCGAATTCGGGTGTGCAGCGACCGATGTCGATGTCTTCCATCCTCAACAGGAGTCGGCCTCCCGCTGCCTTCGCCATGTCGGCATTGATGAGCGCCGAAAGCGCGTGGCCGAGATGCAGGCGTCCGTTTGGGCTCGGGGCGAAGCGAAAGACGGGTTTTTGACGGGCAGGCGGGATCATGCTCTCTATCTTGCATGGAATGCGTCCCCAGGGAACGGGACTTCGACAAAGAGCGGACGGCAAGAGGCAGGCTGGACATGACGATTGTGACGCGGGCTGATCTCGATACCGGTCTGAATGAGCTTCTGGCTATCGATCCGCGTCTTGTTGCCATCGCCGGAGCCTGCGGCGCATTGCCGCTGAGGCTGTCGGAGCCGGGCTTTGCCGGCCTTGCTCACATCATTGTGTCGCAGATGGTGTCGCGCGCGAGCGCCGATGCGATCTGGCGGCGGATCGTTGCCGCCACCGGAGAAGCGATGACGCCGGAAGCTTATCTGGCGCTCGATCCGGCTGTCGTCGCCACACTCGGCCTTTCGCGAGCCAAGGCGGAGACACTGCACACCATGGCGGGCGCTGTGGCCTCCGGCGAACTCGATCTTGGCGAAATAGCGGCGCTCGAGGCCTCAAACGCAATCGCGAAACTCACTTCCTACAGGGGGATCGGCCTCTGGACGGCCGAGGTCTACCTGATGTTCTGCGGCGGTCATCCGGATGTCTTTCCAGTCGGGGACGTGGCGCTCCGCGTCGCCGTCGGGGACGTGTTCGGTTATGCGGAAAGGCCGGATTTCAAGGAGGTGAAGCGGGTGGCGGAAGTCTGGCAACCGTGGCGTTCGGTGGCTGCCCGACTGTTCTGGGCGCATTACGCATTGCGGACGGGCCGACAGGCGATTCCTGTCGATGTCCAGGCCCTTTCGTGATCTGCAAGAAGGGGCTTCACAATGCTGTAACAACGGACCTAATATAGATGGACAGGTGCCGAATCGCTCAGGAGAATGCCTTGACGATTGCAGTCTCACCCCAGTCCTTGCCGGCGCTCGTCCTGAATGCCGACTACAGGCCTCTAAGTTATTACCCCTTGTCGCTATGGTCCTGGCAGGACGCGATCAAGGCGGTCTTTCTTGACCGTGTGAACATTATCGCGGAATACGATCAGTCGGTTTGTTCCCCGAGTTTTTCGATGCGACTGCCGAGCGTCGTCAGCCTCAAGACCTACGTTCAACCCACCCGCAACCCGGCTTTCACCCGCTTCAATGTGTTCCTGCGTGATAAGTTCGAATGCCAGTATTGCGGGTCTGAAGACGACCTGACCTTCGACCACGTGATCCCGCGCGCCCATGGCGGCGAGACCACCTGGGAAAATGTGGTCGCGGCCTGCTCTCCCTGCAATCTCAGGAAGGGCAGCAAGCTGCCGAAACAGGCTTCGATGTTCCCCGCGCAAAAGCCATACCGGCCGTCAGTGCAGGACCTGCACAACAATGGCCGGCTTTTCCCGCCGAACTATCTGCACGACAGCTGGGTCGACTATCTCTACTGGGATTCCGAGCTGCAGCCGTAACCGGCTTCTATCCGTTTAGCCGCGCTTGCGGAGCACGGCCCACGCGGCAATTGTCGCAAGAACCGCGCTTGTGATGACATTCCAGCCTGCAAACGAGAGGCCGAGCACGCGCAGCGCCGCTTCCGTGCAGGATGGCCCCTTGGTTTCGTTCAGGGCTTCCAGCACATTGACCGGAGCTTCGCCGCCCGTCGCGCCCACGGCGCAGGTCGTCGGCCCTTCCCAGAACTTCCATTCGACGCCGGCGTGATAGGTGCCGAGCCCGATGCTGACGATCATCAGGAGTGCGATGATCGCGATGAGGCTGCGCGTAACGGCGGCGGGAAGGCGGAAGACTGACGAAAGCGTCGCCAGCGCACCGACGCCGACGCCGACGTAATACGGGTTGCGCTGCATCAGGCAGAGCGCGCAGGGAACATAACCGCCGATATGTTCGAAGCCGAGTGCCGAGCCGACGACCACGGCCATGCCAAGGGTCAGGACTGCGGCGATTGCCGCGTCGTTCTTGAGGTATGAGGCGGATGCGCTCATGTCGTCTTCCAGTTCTCAGGTCTAGAGTTTGTGCTTCGAATCGTTTGTTGTTTGCATGCCATTGTCACCAAGCCGCGCCAGATTTTGGCTCGACTGCCTTATCTGTTCATCGGCCACAGACTTAGACCCCGTAGCTGTCTGACCGCCTTAATGCAGGAAATAGCGATAGGCGACGTATAGCACGATCAGTGCGGCTGCGCCGACCATGGCAATCTGCCCCAGACGTTTTTCAATGAATTCCCGGATCGGTTCCCCATAGCGCTGCAGAAGCCATGCTAGCAGCAGGAAACGTCCGCCGCGGGCGACGATGGCGGAGACGATGAAGAGCCAGATGTTGATGTGCGCCACGCCCGAAAGGATCGTCACCACCTTGATCGGCGGCAGATGGGCGAGGCCGGAAGTCACCAGCAGCAGCAGGACCATCTCGTAGTTAACTGAGGTGCGCAGCCGCTCGAAGGCCTCGTACTTGCCGTAGAATTCGAGAATCGGCCGAGCGACCGTTTCGAAGGCGTAGTAGCCGAGGAACCAGCCGGCAATACCGCCAAGTACGGATGCGACAGTGGCGATTATCGCATAACGCCAGGCTTTCTGCGGCTTCGCAAGCGACATCGGCAGATAGAGCACATCCGCCGGAACTAGGAAAATCGAGCTCTCAATGAAGGCGATGACGGCGAGCCAACGTTCAGCCGACTTGCGTGCGGCGAGTGACATGGTCCAATCGTAGAGGCGACGTAGCATCAAGTATTTCCCGGTCTTTCGGTTGCTCGGTTTTATGCAAGCCTGCCTGACCTGTAAATGGGGCGTTTTGCGGTGCAGCACGCGGGAAGCAAACATTTGCGTGAAGTCGAGTAACCGGATGAAACCTTTTTCCGGTGAGATGGAACGGCAGCGGCCTGCCCGCCAAGTTCGCCCTTGCGCGGGTGCTCAGGCCCATGGTAGAGGCCGTTTCACTACCCTGCTTGCCCCATTGGCGGAACTGGTAGACGCGCTCGACTCAAAATCGAGTTCCGAAAGGAGTGCTGGTTCGATTCCGGCATGGGGCACCAACACCTTTTTAACGTATTGTTTTCGCTTAGATTTCTGGCGAAAAGTGTCCAAGAAATTCGTATGGCTGCGTTTTTCTGGACACTTTTGTTCTCGGTTTAGGCCTCCGGGTCGGCCTCTTCGTCTGCACCAAGAAACATGATTGCTTTGGCCGCCAGTCGCTTTTGATTGGCGGCTTTTGTGTATCTGGTGACTTCTTTCGAGGTCGCGTGGCCCGTCACTGACATGATTTCGTGTTCGGTCGCACCCCTGTTCGCAAGGCGCGTGGCGGACGCTTTTCTCAGGCCGTGGGCGGTGCAGTGGGGGAGGCCGGCTTCATCGCAGCGCTTACGGAACCACGAACCGAAACCATTCGCCGAGAACGGTTTGTTGAACTCTGTGACGAGGAACGCGAGGTCTCCGCATGGGCTGGCGTCGATGATCGTTCGAAGATCAGGGTGTATGGGAAGCTCCAGTCGGACCGGCTTGCGGTGCTTGTTCTTCTGCTGCGTGAATTTCAGCCATCCATCGGATACATGCTGCCGGCCGAAGAGAACGATGTCGCTGCGGCGTTGCCCGGTGTAAAGCATGAGGGCAAGCGCGAGGCGCGCCTTGGTGCCAATCGGATGCGCGGCCTCGAACTTCGCCACTTCATCGTCCCTCCAAGAATGAAATCCCTCGGTTTCGCTCTTGAAGTAGCCGACATCGCGCGCGGGGTTCGTCAGCGCAAGCTCTACATCCGGCTTCGTTGCGAACGAGAATACGGACCGCAGGGCTTTGACGCGACCATTGGCGGCTTCTGGCAACTCGGCCTTGCGGTCGCGCAGTGTTCGCACTGCCTTTGGAGACAGGGCAGAAATCGGCATGTCCTCGAACAGCTTTTCCGATCCGGGTTTGATCGGTTCGGCCCACATGTGTTCGATAATGCCCTTGCGGACGCGTTGCGTTCGTTTGTCGAGCTTCTTGTATTCCGCGCTCTGAAAATACTGTTCGCAAAGCCAGCGAAGTGTGCCCTTGGAAGACATCTTGGGACCGCCGTGCTTGTTCTTTGTTTCGCCGCTGAGTGCGGCATAGTAGGCCGCCTTGAATTCGTCGGTGCCCGGATGTCCCGGAAGCCGGATTTTCTTCTGGCCCTTTCTGCGGAAATAGAACCGCAGCACTCCATCCGTCCTGTCTTCAACGACGTATTTGTAAGGGCCTTTTCTCGGCATCAGACCTGCGTTTCCCAATCGTCTGTATCTTCCTCGCCTCCGCCCCCTGGCAGGCGCGTGAACGCCTTGTCGAGCGCGAAGCGATCCCAAATATTGCGAGCGTTCGCCTTCTTCGGTCTCGGCATTCTGCCATCGTCCGTCATTTCGTCAAACAAGCTCGTTGACACGCCGATGTAGGCGGCGGCCTGTTCGCGGTTCAAGCCGCGAGGCGGCAGGGAGACAGGAAGGACTTCCACTCGTTGCGCTTTCATCGCCCTACCTCCTCACATGCCATTGGTGGACCGCCGTTGTGGCCGATCATTCCGCGCTTGGCTTGCTCGCGGCGGATGGCGTTGCGCTTGCGGGTGACCATTTCCAGATGATCTGGGTTCGGGTTGACGCAAAGGCGGTTGCGGCAAACGTGGTCCAGTTCTTTCTTGCCCGGGATATAACCATGCTCGATGGTCCACATGGCGATGTGCACGGCGACCGTCTGACCGTCGAGTGACATTCGGGGGTAGCCTGCACCGCGCCCGGTATCGCCGGATGTCGGGCCGGTCCAGATCCAGCAGCCGGTTTCGAGGTCGATCCGGACGCGCGCCATGATCTTCGCGCGAATACGGTCACGGCGAGGGATTGTACTCATTGGGTTAGAACGAAATCAGAAGCGCGACCGCGACGGCCATGATGACGACGATTGCGCCGATGGTGGTTTGCAGGGCGCGGACTTCGCGCGCCAGATCGTGCATCTGGCCTCTGGTGACGGTCATAAGGGTGATGGGTGGCAAGGCTGATTCTCCAATCCGTTCGGGAAACCGCCTCCCGGCACATGGAGGCGGAAACCGGAGCGGATTGGGGTGTCAGGCCGCTTCGCGCTGCGAAAGCAGGTTGGCGCGGGTGCGGGCTTCCTCGCCGTATTCCTTGATCTGTGCGCGGGTGAAGCGGTTGGCGATCTGGTCTTCCGTGCAGCCTTCGCCCAGGCGCAACATCTCGTCGGCCATGTCGCTGATGATCTGCTTTTCTGCTTTCGAACGTTCGTTCATTCCGGGGTGTCCCTGGTTGCTTTCCCGACCGTTCTCGCCGCTGGTAGGGGGGGGCTCCGGCGGCGGGCTCTCGGCCATCCCGCCTGGGAGGATGGGACGGGATGTATAGATATTGCCAAATAGGCAAAATCGGTCAAGAGGAAATTTGCCTATTTGGCAATATTTGACCATGATGCTTTGGCGAAAGTTGGCAAATATGCGCTCTCATGTAGCAAGCGCACCAACCCCATAAACATCCTAGTTGCAATGTGACAACCACTCCGCTTAACGTTGATTTATGGGCGTTAAAGGGGACCGTATGAGGGAAACAATCAACCTGTATATTGACCTTGAAGAAGGCAAACTTGCCGACTTGGAGGTTGTTGCGAGGGCAAGCATTGCTTTTGCCGAAGCTGTTAAGGAAATCGCTTACATCGTGGACCCCTCTCTTTCGATCCGCCTCGAAATAGAGAGCGGAACGGAGGGAAGCCTTAGTATCAACTCCGTAATAAAGACCATAAAAGACACCGTAGTCGATAAGGTCACAGCAAAGGTAATCATCTACCTTATTCTTGGTTGGTTTGCGAAGGAAACCGCCTCAACCGTTTGGGCAATGATCGTTGAGGATGCGATCAAGTCTGAACCGCAGCTATCGGACCAAGATGCTGAAAAGGTTGCAAAGAAGGTACAGGAACTCCTAGACGCCAAGGTTGGCGAGCGGAAAGCCGCCGAAGTGGTCAAGCAGCTTGAGAAGGACAAGGCTGTCAAAGGTGTTGGCGTCGGCGTCGTCAAGGGTGCCAGGCCGCACGTGGTGGTGCCGCGAGATAAGTTCTCTGACTTTTACAAAGAGAAGCAAATAGAGGAAGTCGCAAAAGAGCGCACTACGCGAGAGCGCATGACGCTGACGATCATCAGTCCTGTCTTGCAAGAGAACCACAACAAGTGGCGGTTCCTTTCACGCCATGGCATGATAAGCGCCGATGTCGCAGACGAAGCCTTTGTCGCCTCTCTTGTAAGAGGCGAAATCATGGTCCCCATGAAAGGCGGAATAATGATCTTGGCCGAAGTCGACAATAAAGAGAAATTTGTTGATGGCGTTTGGGTCGTTCAGGGCCGGACAATCACCCATGTTGTATCGATAGATACCGGCGGGACCCAAACCGACCTATTTCCTAAAGACTGAAAGCCACAGAATACCAATGGCGGCGGCCCCAGCGGCATATGTCGGCAGCGCGCCGAAATGAGCTTTCGCAAGCTCAAGCGAGGCTATCACAGCAATTGATATTGCTGCGTAAATCGCCAGCCGAAAAAGCACTTTGGCATTCTGCATCAGATAAACATAGAAGAAACGCTTATTGTTGTCAAGCTTCTCAAGCGAAATTCTGTGGTATATTTCAATATATAAAGCTTATTTCGAATATTTACTTCCTTACCATCTGTATTAAGACTTTTTAGTCTGTTTGAACGTGGGGATATTTAATTTATATTCTCTTAATTTCTGTCTTTAACGCATTGGATGTTATCATTTCTCCATCAGTATTTTCTGTAATGTATCAACTATAAGGGAAACTAGTCAGGCCGCTGCTGCGCCGTAATCGCGCTCCGTGAGCGTCATCAGCCCTTCGGCCTTCATAGACCGGAGGGCTTTGCTTACGCGCCTGGTGAGCTATCCAGAAAACGCTAGTGGCCGTTGGTCATTTTCTGCAGCATGCGGTGTCTGGTTGAAGCGCTGTGTTTTCGCCACTGCCCGCTGCGGATGACAGACTGAATTGCTGCAACCCAAGTCAACTTGACGCCTCGGATCGGCGGCGCATTGTGGCTTTCAAGATCGAACGTGCCGGCCTCCGCTCCTTTCAAGACGCGCTTCAAGTATCGGTGGCCGGTGGCTGTTTTCACCGCGGCTTCCCATCCTAGAACGTCATCAATCGAAACGCCCTGGCGCCAGCAAATAATGATGTCGCCGTCGTCATAGCGCGGCCATTGTGATTCGCCGTGAACCTCGAAGGCGACGGCATCTTCTGGAATGGGGAATGGCGTCTCGATCTCGTAGAGCCCTTCAGGCGGAACCTGTTCATCTTCCGGCAAAATCTCTGCTCCAGCACCGATGCGCCCCATGACCGGGACGATATTCCGCTTCGTGGTGTTCTCGACTGCAAGGATTTCCTGCGGAGATACTCCAAGTGCTGAAGCAAAGAGATTAAGATTTTTCACACTCAGGTTGCGACCGCCCGTTTCCAGCCGTTGCGTGTAGGACACCGACAAATCGACTGCCGCAGCAAGATCCTCAATTGTCATGCCTTTTGCGGATCGCAGTTCGTGAATACGATTGGGATAGTTTTTGTCCATATGGCAAATTCTCTCGATTTGCGGACAAGCACCACGGCCATATAGGCAAAAATACGCTTGACCAAATTTTGCCTATTTGGCAAGTTCCGGCGCTATGGACGCGCTGAGCAAATATCTCGCCGAAAACGAACTCAACTTATCGACCTTTGCGAGCAGCATTGGCCGATCTCCCAGTACGTTGACCCGCGCTCTCGCGGGACAGCGCGATCCAAGCATTGAACTCGCTCGGGATGTCTCGCGAGGTACCGGTGGCAAGGTCTCTGCACTGCAATTCCTTGCAGCATGCCTCAGCAGTCGGGAAGCCGCCGAATGACAGGCTATCTCGTCGTTTCTGCATGCGGGCCTCCGTGGTCTGCTTGACTCTCTGACGTTACGCCTCCGGGCCGCGTCCTTCACCGAAAGATTTTCCGAAACAATTTCCTTGATTTCCGGGGAGGGTTTTGTGCGTCCAACGAACGAGCATGAACGTCGCGACCTGAAGGCCATCTGCAACCGGGCTCTCCGGCAGGTCGGCGCTTCGAACTTCGTCAACGATACCCGCGTGAGCGAGGGCCATCTTTCCAGATATGGCGGGCTGGCTGACGTTGATTACATGCCCATCGACGTGGTGGCCGATCTGGAACGGGTCGTTGGCTATCCGCTGGTTTCCGAACATTTGGCGGGGCTCTCCGGCTTCGCGCTGGTTCCGGTTTCGGGCAGCGCTCGCACACCCGACATGGAGGATGTCGCCCGCCTCGCGACGACCAAGGGCGCGCTGGTCTCGGCGTTCATCAAGGCGCTGCTCGACAGCCGGTTTGATGCCCATGAAGTGCGTGAACTCCTGCCGGTTCTCGATGATGCGATTGCACAGATGCAGGACTTGCGGCGCGGATTGCAGGGGGTCGGCAAGTGACCGGTTCTCCTCTCTCCATGCCCATCATGCCGCCCGGCGGTCGCGGGTTTATCGCATCGTTGCGGGTGGCCGGCGGTCGCCTGCTTCTCAATCCGCAGAACCGGGCGATTGCGGCGAAATGCCATGCCCTCGGGTTCTGCCATGTCTCCGACGATGGATCGGCACGGCTGACCGGTCTCGGGCAGGCCTATCTTGATCGCATTGCGAGGGTTGAGTGATGGCGGGCTATGCATCTGTAAAGCTGCCCAAGCCCGGCCCAAACGCACTGGAGCTCGTGCGCGCGGCGGTGCGCGACGGGCAGGTGAGGACCGAAGACCCCAAGCAAGTGACTGCTGCCTGCAAGGCGAATGGCAACGGCTATTTGGAGCGCGATCCGAAAGACGGAAAGCTCTGGTTCCCGACCGACCGGGCGCGGGAAATGCTGGCGATGCTGGACGCGCTTGCCGCAGCCGATGAAGGTCCCGCATCGCCGCAGGCGCGCACCGACGTGGTGGCGGCATCGGTCGCGGACACTTCCGGTCTGGTGGAAACCGTGCAGCGTGCGCGTGCGCTGTTCGACGAAGGCGACATCATGAATGCGCGGATCGTTGCAGGCGTCGCTTATGCGCAGGCGAAGACGGCAGCGTATTTTGCCGAGCAGATCGGCGCGACCGAACGGCTGGTTACCAAGGCTCGGGAAATGCAGGCGGAAGCCCTGCGGATCGAATCCTGGGCGAAGATACTGATTGCCGACAAGTGGGACGAGGCGGAAGCGGCAGGGCAGACTTTCAAAGGCCGACCGAAAAGCGTTCCAAACGAGAACGCTTTTACTGCGGAGCAGGCGGGGCTTTCGCGCAAGGAAATCCATGACGCCCGCAAGCTGGCACTTGCTGAAAAAACGTCGCCCGGTCTTGTCGAGCGCTTCATTCAGGCGCGATTGACGGAAGGGCTGGAGCCGACACGCGCGAGCCTCAGGAAGGCGACGGGTGCCGCCATCGGAACCAAGTCCGCAACCAAGGAAGAGAAGGGCGATCAGCTTTACGAGACGCCCGCAGAGGCGACACGCACCCTGCTCGCGCTGGAGGCTTTTTCTTCCACGTTCAAGGAACCTGCGGTTGGACGCGGCGCAATCCTGAGAGTGATGGAGGATGCCGGTTACGACGCTGTGATCGCCGATCTTCGCGACCGTGGGACAGCAACGCAATACGGCGAAGCTCAACAGGTCGGTGATTTCCTGACGTCCGAGCCCGGCGATACAGTCGGGATGGATATCGTCACAAACCCGCCCTATGGCGATGTGGCGAACGCCTTTCTTGCGCACGCGCTTCAGGTTCACCGGCCGCGCAAGATGGCCGCGCTTCTCAACCTCAATTTCCAGTGCGGGTTTGACGATCCTGATCGCCGATTCCTGATGGACGAGAACCCGCCATCCCGCGTTTATGTGTTTACGCGGCGCTTGCCGATGATGCACCGGGACGGCTGGACCGGCCCGCAGGCCAGCAGCCAGATGAATACGATGTGGGTGGTGTGGGAGCGGAACGACGACGGCTCCTATGGCTCGGGCGATGGCTCGTGGAAGACGATCCGCGTCGATTGGGAGAAATACCAGACGGTCCCGGCATTGGTTCCCGGCGATGGCAACCATGCCGCGCCGATGATCTTTGCGGACGTGGACCCTGAGGAAGATTTCACGCGGGAGACACCGCGCCGGTCGCTCGATGAGCGTGTGGGCGACGAATGGGAGCGGGCGGAAGAATGGGTGCGCCAGCGGCCGGACGGGTTTGCCCGTTTCGAGATGCGGCAGGCGTTGGGTTTACGGACTTCGACCGTCGATGCGCTGATTTCCGGAATGCTGGAACGGGGGATCGTATCGCCGGGTGATGGGGAATTGCTGGCTCTGGCCGATCTCCCGCCCGCCACTGCGGGCATGATGTCGGGCGATGCGGCTGGCTACCTTCCTGACGTGACGGTTGGCGGGGGTGCTGCGTGATGAAGCGAAGGTCAGGGACCAGCAGGGTAACGCTCGGGGAAACGATCTCGTGCCTCGGCCAACGTGATAGCTGCGCAGGAAGCCGCGCCGATGTCCGGTATCTGAAACTCTTCAGGGGTGCGTTGCGCTACCTTGCCCTTGGCAGTGGAAAGGTTGGGGTAACCCATCGTGGTCGTTGTCACGGTGGTCGCACCTTCGTCGGGCGCGGCTCTATAGGCCGGATCGCACAGTTGAACGTTGTCCAACTGCTGCCACGGCAGCGGCTCGATGAAGACCTCCGTTGCGGTCTCCCGATATCTCATGGGCGGCATGTCGGCCCATGCCCAGTTGTAGTCAAACGGGTTTTGCTGATTGAACAGGGTCCACTCAAACATCCGGTCTCGCATGATGAGTCCGGTTATGTTGGTGCGCGTTATCGACAGCTCACCGGCCTCCGACATCACGGTTGCGTAGCTAAGGTCGGAATTGTTGATCCGGACGCTCTGCACGTCCTGCGATATCTGTGCACCGGACAGGTCCGTTTCCTCAAAGCTTACATTTGCGAAGCGGTCCAGCCCGAGCCTTGTCCGAGAGAAATCGGAACGTTTGAACACGACACCGTCAAAGCTGTCCGGCGCCTGGGTCGGCGTGCCTACGGCGTGTGGATACTGAAACAGCCGGTAGAACATACCGAACGGGATCTGTGGCGGTTCTGTCGAGGGCTCGAAATCTTGGCCGAGCAGGAAGTCCGCGGGGACTTTTATGTCCGTGAATATTGGAGGATTCAGGCACTTCTTTTCGGTCTCGTTCCATACGCCGATTGTTCGGCAGGAAAAATCCACTGCAACAAGGTCCTGTCTCTCTTCCAGCAGAAGGTTGAGCGCAGCGCCTTTGCCGGTGTTCCCTCCAGCCGGCGTAATGAGGCGGTTCCATGCGCGCTCGACACGTTCCTCTCGTCGCGAGACGCGTTCGGCGCGTCTGTCGTCGAGGTCTACCCAAAGCTGGTAGACGGTGAATGCGCCAGCGGCGATGACAACGAGATGAGCAAGGGCGCTGCGCTCCAGCATGTCGCGAGCGGGGCGAAGGCAGCGGTCAAGCCGTCTCAGTTCGCGGAACGGCAAGCGCGCAAAAGAGGCCGCGCCTCCCAGGAAGGATGCGATCCATCTGACACTCATTCCTGCTCAGTCTCCCAGCCCGTAACCCGGTTCAAGGTAGCGGACAGGCTGACAGCTGTCAGCCCCGGATGCGGCTTGATTTGTGGGAGCGTCGCGGCATGACGGATACCTCAAGCCCGAACCGGGATCGTGAAACGGCTGCCATTCGGCGGTTGCGCGGCACATTTGAGCGCTGCCACGATGACGCATGGCTGCTGGACGCCGCGGTCGGGGAAATGAAGCTTATCGTTCGTCGCTCCACGGGGGAGGATGCGCATGTCTGCACGATCCATGCCGACGCGCTGGACGATGAACGTGACCTGATCTGCGGGGCGCTTGACAATCTTTCGCTGTTCCTTCGGCTGTTCGACCGGGCGGCGGCGACCGTGCGAGACCTGCGGGGCGGGGCGGGGCAGGGCGGCGCGGGGCAGCCGGCCCCCAAAGAACGCGAAAAGGACTATGCGGCGAATGCCGCCATGCTGCTTGCGGAACGCTCGTTCCAGCGGTTTCTTGAAACCATCAGCGCAGGCGGTCCGGTGCGTGACAAGGCGCAGGCCGATACGCGCCTGAAAAGCCTTCTCGCCATTTCCAGCAAGACATTCATCAACAGCGATAGCCGTGCGCAGGCCGCGTTCCTGCGGATGCGGGCGGACTACTACGCTTGGAAAACAGGGGGTCCGCGATGACCGATCGCACCTTTCCAGAGGTCACGATCCCGTATGGCGAATTGAGCGTCAAAGCGATGCGGATCACATGCGCTCATTGCGACGGGGTCGCCTATTTCCCGCATCAGACGGGGTTCAATCGCAAGCCGCCGGTCGCGGCTGCGCAGCATTTCCAGAACAAGGGTTGGTTGGTCGGCAGCGGTCCGCGCAAGGATTTCTGCCCGCTCCACGCCAGTCCGGCCAAGCGAAAAGGACGAAAGAACATGGCGGACACGAAAGCGACGATTGCAGACAAGCCCCGCGAAATGAGCCGCGATGACCGCCGGATCATCAACGACAAGCTCGATGAGGTCTATGGCAGGGACGCCTACAAGTCGCCCTGGACGGATGCTGCGGTCGCCAAGGATCTCGGCGTACCGCGCGATTGGGTCGTGCAGGTTCGTGACCAGTTCTTCGGCCCTGCCGGCTCCAATCCGCTCTTTGACGAATTCCTGAAAGAGACAGGCCGGATGAACGAGGCGTTTTCCGCCTATGCTGACAGCAGCGCCGTCGCGGAAAAGGCTATGGCCGATCAGAAGCGCAGCTATGCCGAACTGAGTAAGCGGATGGATACCTATCGTGCGCTCGCCAGCAAGGTTGAACGGGAAATCGGGCGATGACGGCGCTGCTTCCGATTGTCGAACTGCTGGCGGACTGCCAATCCGACGCCGAACGCGCGGATTGGCTTCTGCGCGTGCCGCAGGGCGTGATTTACCGCGACGTTTGCACCATTCGCCGCATCTTGCAGGAAGCGCGCTTCTCGCTCGGGGTGGAGGCGCTGGAGGGAGAATTCGCCGCCATCAACGCCACGCGCCTGCCGGATGGGCGCTTGCCGCGAACCGTCGTTCTCGGGCTGGACGCTTCACGCTCTTTCCTGCGTGACGTGGCGCGGAAAGGCGGTGCGCGGTGATGGAACCGGATCACGGCGCAATGTCGCGCGCATGGTCATGGCGGCACGCGGTCGGCAAGTCCGGCTTGCCGCCGATCACGCGGCTTGTGCTGCATACGCTTGGCCTGAAAATGGATGCTACCGGCGGTTCCTGCTATCCGCCGATTTCCGAGCTTGTCGACCTGACCGGCCTCGACAAGAAGACCGTGCTGAAACACCTCGAAATCGCAGAGGAACGGGGCTGGATCGGGGTCACGCAGCACGGATTTCGCGGACAGAAGTGGAAGCGCAACGAGTATGTCGCGCGCTGGCCCGGCCGCGACCTGACGGGGGCTGTTGCCTCGGCTTCTGAAACCGAAGGCGGTGGAGGAGTTCCACCACGTTCGACGGATGGTGCGACCGCGCAAGGTGGTGGAGCAGTTCCACCGCCTTCCGCCGCAAAGGTGGTGGAAATGGTTCCCGAAGGTGGTGGAAATGACGCCCCGAAGGTGGTGGAGCAGCTCCACCAAGATAAGAATCTTCCAGCTAACATTCCATCCAACTCTCCAGCCGCTGGCGCGGTGGAGGAGGGTTTGAAGAAATCTGATCGGAAGAAGATTGAACACACCTTCACGATCTGGTTTGCGACTTGGAAGAAGGGCGATGTCGTGTTCGCCCGGAACGCATGGTTTGCTCTTTCCCCGGCGGAACGGTCGGAATGTATCGAGCGCACACCTGCCTATCTTCGTTGGGCCAAGCCGTCCGACCTGATGGCGGCGGCGGTCTACCTGAAGAACCGCCATTGGCTCGACATTCCCGAACATGTACTGGCAGCGCCGGAACAGACGCATGGCGTTGCCAAGCCCTGCGGGAAGCTCTGGATGGGCACGCGCCTTGAAGCTCTGTCGAAAGCGCCAACGGGTACGATCCACCTGACTGCGTATGACGAGCATCGCATTGCGCGGGGCATGGTGTCGCGTGAGCAGGTTTTGCACGAAAAGCGCCGGGACAACGGTTGGCCGCTGGTTTGCTCGATGCGTGATCTTGCCCGCAGGCGCGATCCCTTCACCGCATCGCTGGCATTGCTGCCGTTTGTGTCGGGCTTCCGTCAGGTCCATCGCGATAGCGATCTGTTTTCAGCCTGGAAGCGGCAGCACGAACGTCGGGGTTGGCCATGGATCGAACAAGCGCCCGAATGGGTCTACTTCCCGCCGATCGATGACACGGCGGTTGATCTCGACGCGGCTGTTGAGGCCGCATTCGCCTCTTTCATTTCCTCCATCCACGAAGGACGCAGCAATGATGCAGCATAGAAACACCACTGGTGAACGCCTCGCTTACCGTCCTGTCACTGAGGCCGAGTTGAGCCGCGCGGATCGCAGGCGGATCGACGACGCACAGGCCAGGATGGAGCGTGCACGTTGTGCGCAAGACAACCTGATCCAGATGGCCGGTCGAGATATGCCGGGGTTTGATCAGCTTTCTCGCTGGATCGTCGGAACCTGCCGGGTAGGCAGCGAGGAATCGATTGCAGACGAAATGACCGTGGCGGGTATCGAGGCATGGTGCCCGATGGAGAAGTTTCGCAAGCCGCCTCGGCGTGCCCTTCCGGCGGTCGATGTCTTCCGTCCGTTCTTCCGGGGATACCTGTTCGTGCGGGTTATCCCCAGTTCTGAGGCGTTTGCGGGAGTGCTTTGCGCCTCGCGTCTGACGGGCCTTATGGGGCGCGGTGGCGAGCCGTATTTGATGCCGGAACGGATCATGTCGGCGCTCAAGCTCGGATCGAAGAAAGGCAAGACGGATGAAGATGTTGAGGGCAAGTATCCGCCCGGCGCAACCGTCGTAATCAGGTCCGGTCCGTTCGCCGATTTCCAGGCAACGGTTCGGCGTGTCATCGGCTCCAGATGGGCGCTGGAAGCGGAAGTGAACCTGTTCGGGCGCATGACGCCTGTCGAACTGGATATTGACTCTATTTCGGCCTCTGCATAACCATCACGACAGATGAGGGCGATTCCTTCGCCTTCATCATCGGGATTACCGGGGCGCTTGATGCTCCCATAGGGATTGATGTTCTCCCCCGGCCCCGCCTTGAAGATCTCGATTGAAGGGGATCGATTCAAGGCCAGTGCGACAGCTATGTTTGAGCGGCGGATTTGAGCGAAGGCGACCCTAAGCGGTCGCCTTCTTCTCGTAAGGTAACGGCAACTCCCGGAAAATTTGACGATGACCGTTCTGTCCGTGCAATGGGCCGACCGAAACCTTGCGGCTTACGGTTCTCGGCTGGAAGAGTTGAAGCGGCAGTTTCCCTTGGTTCTGCCGCGCATCGTCAATCAGGTGGGCAACCGTGCAAAGACCGTGGTTGTGCGGGAACTGACGAAGCAGACCGGATTGCCGCGCGCCACTATCGTCAAGGCGATTGGCAATCCATCGGTGGCGAGACCGGGAAAGCTGAACTACGACATGGTGACGAGGGGCGGTAACATTCGCCTCAAATATCTCCGGCCCAAGGAAACTGCGGCGGGCGTGATCGCAAGGCCTTTCGGCAAGGCGACGCTGTATCCCGGTACATTCATGCGTGGCGGTCAGTTCCCTGACCGAAAGGACGTTGAGAAATGGGACGGCCACGCCTTCTTTCGCAACGGCAAAGGCCGACATATCGCCTTCGCTCGGTCGGGTGTGATCATCCCCACGGAGATGACCACGAAAGCAACCGCCGCTGCCTTCCTCCGGATCGCCGGCCCGCTGCTGGAACAACGCATCGAAGCGGCGCTTACCAAGTTGGTGCCGTGACCTGCCGACGGGGCAGGGGCGAAACACCCCCCAACCCCACCCCCCCATTCAGGGACCGTATCACCGGGAAAAGCGAAACACGGGGCTGCGCGACTGCGGGATTTTCCTAGTGTGCGACTTCGCAACCGATACACGGATACACGTGCAAGCACACGTGTTGCACGGGACGATGCACGATGGCCGAACAATGGATGTCCATCACGGATGCCGCATCGGCGTTGACTGCCGCTGGTGACCGTGTTGATCGAACGTCGCTCTCGCGGTACCTGAAGCAGCATGCCGACGCGCTGCCGCTCAAGCCTGCGGGCAAATCCAACCTGGTGGACTTCAAGGCGCTGGTCTTACACCGTGGCGAGAACATGCGGGTCCGCCAGGCGGCGCCAACCGTCGTTGGCAACCTCGGACAACAGCCGACGTCCTCGGACACCAACTTTCCGGGCACGAAGCTTGACGGCAGCAAACGCAAGGCGAACGCCGATGCCGAGATCCGCGAAATGGATCTTGCCGAGCGTCGCAAGGAACTGACGCCGACTGATGAGGTCGATCAGGCTGGTCGCGACGCGGTCGCCCTGATGCAAAGCGCGTTCGAACGGGCCGTTGAGGGCGAGGCGCAAAAGCTGTCCCTGCAATATGGCTGGGAAGAGCGCGTCGTACGCATTGCCCTCAAGGGCTTTGCCCGTGCCGGCGTCTCGGTATTCAATCGACTGGTGCTCGAAAAACTCGACGCGATGCGCCGCGATGACGTGGGCGTTCGCTCGATCGAGCCGCCTGACGGCGAGGATTATTCCGAAGAATGAGCGAAGTTGAGGTCCGGCTTCGGTTCCCGGAGCTGCGGCACGGCGGTGAACTTCTGTTTGCCGCCATGGCCGCCGCGTCGCGTCCGACCGAGGACCTGACCATTAGCGAGCACTCCGATCGGTATCGGTATGTATCCGCTGAATCGGGCTCGCCATGGCCGGGTAAATTCCGTACCGACCGCGTGCCGTATCTGCGCGAGCCGCAGGATTGCTTGCACCCAGATCACCCCGCGCGTCGAGTGACATGCCGATGGGCGGCCCAACTGGGGAAATCGACCGCAATCGAGAACTGGTTTTGCTACATCGTCAACCAGGCACCCGGCTCGATGATGATCGTCCTTCCGACACTTGAGGAAGCGACAAAGTTCAATCGCGTAAAGCTTCATCCGACGATCGAAGCCTCGAAGCAAATACGCCATAAGGTGCTGCCCGTCAGCAGCAGAGACGAACAGGGCAGCACAACAGCATTCAAGCGGTATGCCGGCGGTTTCTGCCAGATCGTCAATGCAGGATCCTCAAAGGGCCTGCAGATGGTGTCGATCAAATACCTCGCGATGGACGAGGTGACCGGCTACCCGAAAGACGTTGACGGTCGCGGCAGTCCTCGCGACCAGGCGCGCGCACGTCAGAAAATGTACGGCGACCTTGCCAAGGAATGGCAGGGTTCAACGCCTGGGATCGCCGGCGAGTGCGCGATCACCGAAGATTTCAATGCGGGTGACCAGCGGTATCTGTATGTGCCATGCCCGCATTGCGACACGTTCCAGGCCTTTGGCTTCGACCATATGCGCGGGGCCGATCCGGAACAGTCATTGCCGGTTCATTTCCGGTGCATGAAGTGCGACGGCGTCATTCTCGATGGTCACAAGCCCGACATGATGGCCCGGGCGCAATGGATTGCCCGCCGCGTGCATGATGGCGAACCCGCCGTGCCGCTGATGATCTCCTCGAATGAGGTCGCCCTCTGGATCTGCCCGCCCTGCGAAGGGCGGTGCAAGGATTGGCAGCCCAGCTATCATCTGTGGGCAGCCTATGCTCCCAAGGAGAAGTGGGCCGAGATCTGGAAGCGCTGGCTTGATGCCGAAGGCGACACGACGAAGCTTCGGACCTTCTATCAGCAGGACCTTGCCGAGCCTTACGACCCGACCGGCGCGACGGTGGAGTGGGAAAAGATCGTCGAGGCGGCCAAGGCCGAGCTGATACCGACCCGCATCATACCATCCTGGGCGGCGCTGATCGTTTCGGCCGCGGACGTACAGGGATACGGCATCAAGTGGGCCTGCTATGCAATCGGCCCGCGTGATCAATACTGCCTGATAGATCGCGAGATTTTCGAGGGCGCACCCGATCAGGTCGATGAGCCATGGATTGAACTTGCCGATGCACTTGGGCGAACCTATCCAACCGAGGGCGGAGACAAGGAAAAGGGGATAGACCTTTCCGGCGTAGACTCCGGCTTCGCGACAAATCGTGTTTACCGGTTTTGCGCGTCCCGCCCCAACGTCTACGCGCTCGACGGCCGCGAGCCGATCGGCCTTCCTTGGCTCGGAACCCCCAAGCCAAAGGACGTGAAGGACCATCGCGGGGCTGTCATCGCGAAATGCCTGCTTTATCCAGTCGGGCTCTACGACGTGAAAACCGCTGTCACCGCCGCTTTGGCAAACCTTGTCCAGGGTAAAGGCGAAGCCCAGCACTGGCCGCGTAATACGCTGCATTTTGCGGCGGACTTCTGCGACGAGACCATGGCGAAGGAACTGACGGCGGAAGTTTTGATCGATGCGGATGAAGAAGCACGCGAAAGCGTCAATCGCCGTGCCCGCAAGATGATCCGTCCCAAGGCCGGGCGGATCTGGAAAAAGATCATCGGCCGCGCGAACGACTGGTTTGATGCCACTGTCTATGCCTTCGCCCTGGCCTGGCATCTGCAGAACAAGCGCCGCCTGACGCTCGATCGATGGGCGGATCTGGTGCGGAACCTGCACGCCGTTGAACATGAACCGCGCGATCTCTTCGAAGTCGCAGACAACGACCCGTTCGCCAAGAAAAAGCGCAAACCAGCATCCGAGAAAGATGCCTCGGCCAGCAAGCCGCGCCGTCCACGCAAGAAATGGAGTTCCTATTCGTGAGCGATGCGAAGCCGAGATATCGCGTGAAAGCGCAAGGCCATTACGTGGCGCCGGACGCCCCGAAGGCCCCGGCGCCACGCCGCACCTATGCCAGATACTTGCGCGGCGACCGATCGGGCGTCTTGGGGATGCGAAAGGCGGTCACACGTGACGCACGGCAGGATGTTCGTGAGGCCGCGGAACGCGCGGCCGCGCTGGCCATCGACTTCATGCACAATTCCGGCTGGATCGCCGGCGCCGTTGCCCAGATCCTTGTCGATACGATCGGCGACGAACTGAAATTGAGTTGCCGCGCAAAACTGAAAAAGCTGGGATACAGCGACAAGCAGGCCCGCGCCTGGTGGGCAATTGTCGAAGAGGAATGGCGCCACTGGGCTTGGAACCCCAAGGAGTGTGACCTCGCGGGTAAATCGACGATTGCCGAAATGGCTGATGCTGCCTTGCGTCAGTTTCTTGCTACCGGCGAAGCCTTCGGCGTTCTCGACTTCATGGAACCTGCTGATCGTCTCCGCTACGGCATAAGCACGGGCACCAAGGTTTCGCTGATCGCATCCCATCGATGCCCGCGCGTCACCCGCGAAGCCGAAGGACTTGAGCAGGGGATTTTTCACGACGCGAACAATCGCCCGCTCGCCTACCGGTTCCGCGTTCGCGAACGTGGCATCGAGCGAGATGAGGATATCGACGCGGCCGACGTCATCCATGTGATGGATCGAGGTGAAAACCTGAACAGTCCGCGCGGGATTTCGGTCATCGCGCCTGCATTGAAGGTACTCGCCCAAGCCGACCAGCTGGCGGACGCCACGTTGGCCAAGACGCTGTTGCAGACGATCTTTGCGGCGACGATCAAAAGCCCGGAACCAAGCGATCAGGCGTTTCAGGCGTTGACCACATTGGAGGGTTTGGAGAAACCGGAAGGATTCGACGAAAGCGAAGGTACATGGGAAGAATTCATAGGAGGTTTGCAAAGTGACCTCCTCGAAGTCTGGGACATGCGAATTGGGGCCTTGAAGGACAAGGGAATTTCGATGTCCGATCCCGCCCGGATCAACCATCTCGGCCCCGGCGAGGAATTTCATCTTCACACGACCTCGACGCCAGGCAGTGACTATGTCGAGTTCTTCCAGAACCTGCTGCGAGAAATCGCTCGTTGTCTTGGCGTCACCTACGAGGCGTTGTCGATGGACCATACAGGCGCGACCTATTCGTCCGTCCTGATGTCCGTCGCCTGCATCTGGCCGATCGTCATGCGTCGGCGCACACGGATCGTCATGCCTTTCCTCCAAGCTATCTACGAGCGCTGGCTCGAGGAGATGATCGAGACCGGAAAGATCGCCATTAAGGGCGGCCGCACCGCCTTCCGGCGTCATCGCGAAAGCATTTTTCAGGCCGAATGGCATGGTCCCGGCGCTCCATCCGCTGACAACTATAAGGCGATCATGGCCGAAAACCTCGAAATGGAGACCGGCGTTTCGTCATTCTTCGATGTCTGCGCGAAGCACGGCAAGAACGGTCAGGAACAGATCGAGCAGCTCGGCCGCGAGATCAAGATGTTCGAAGACGCCGGTGTGCCGCATCCCTTCGGCCGAAAGCAAGGGGGTGGCGGTGGCCCGCAAGGTGCTGCCGCCGATGGCAATCGAGATCCGCCAAAGGAGGCCGCCTAATGCCTGAAATCGATCCCATCGCCGTGGACTGGTGCGCCAGGGCGGTGAAACTGCGCAAGGTCGAAGAGGCCTTGCTGTCAGGTGAAATGGTCACCGAAGCCCGCTTCGGTGAAGACATGGCACGCTATGCCAATGCGAGCCTGGGCGATGTCAAAGCGGCCCTCGATGAGGCGATCCGCAAGTGCCAGATTTCACGCGGGGAAACTCCCAAGCGTACCCGTTACGCTATGTCCGGACGCATGCGTCCCTACTGAGGTCCAACGAAATGGCTGCAATTTTTGAAGACGGGCAGCTCCGGCTGACCGGCTATGTCGGTGACTATTATTTCGAGGATGGTTTTACGTCGCAAGACGTTGTTCTCGCTCTTGCCGGTGTGGATGATGACGCCGAACTTCCCGTCCATCTCAATTCCGGTGGTGGCATCGCCGCCGAAGGCGCTGCAATTCATGCGCTTCTTTCGGCTCGTTCTGGCATCACACACATCATCGTCGAGGGAATTGCAGCGTCGGCGGCCTCCCTGATCGCCATGGCAGGCGACACCGTCACCATGTCGGCCGGTTCCGTCATGATGATCCATGACCCTGCCAGCGGAACCTTCGGCACATCGGCCGATCACAGCAAGACCATCGAGGCCTTGGAAGCGTTGGCGACAGCTTATGCCCGCGTCTATGCGGCGAAGTCGGGCAAAACCGCCGAACAGTGCCGCGAGATCATGAAGTCCGAGCGCTGGTTCACACCTGAAGAAGCGGTCGCCGAGGGCTTCGCCGACGACACGACCGAAGCGAAGGCAGCGCCTGTCGCGGCCTTCGACTACCGCATTTTCGCGCACGCGCCGAAGGCCCTTACCACGCTCGCGAAGAAGAAGAATTGGTCGCACCAGGCCAAAATGGCGGCGCCTGCCGCGCAAACCCGTCCACCTGAGGAGATCTCCATGACGGACAAGGAACGTGCGGATCAGCTTGCCGCCGAAAATGCCAAGCTGAAGGCTGACCTCGATAAGGCCAATGGCGATATTGAAGCCGCCGTCGCTGCTGACCGAGGCCGTCGCACCAGCATCATGGCCTTGCCGGAAGCCAAGGGCCGCGAGGCGCTTGCTGAACATCTGTTCGTCTCCGGCAACACCGTCGAACAGGCAAAAGCCACCCTTTCTGTCTCGCCTGCTGCCACGCCATCGAATGATGAGAACGAGGAGTACCGGCCCCGCGCGCGCATGAATGGCCAAGGCCTTAACAATCAGGGCGGCGAAGGTCGCGGCAAGGATCGTACATCGGTCCTGGCCGCGTCGGTCGATCGCCTGAACAAGCGTCGCTAATGGAGGTCTCAAGAACATGACTGTACTTGTGCAGGGTCTCCGGCCCACCGGTCACTATCTCGTCTCGGAAGCCAACGGCTACCGCTCCCGCGACGCGGGAATCATTGCCTCGGGCAGCGGCAAGCTCGACTCCGGGGTGGTTCTCGGCCGCATCACTGCCAGCAAGAAGCTGGTGCCCGTCGATCCGGCTGCCAACGATGGATCGCAGAATGCGGCGGCCATTCTCTATGAGGGCTGCGATGCCACCACGAAGGATGTGCGCCGTACCTTCACCGCGCGTGACACCGAAGTTCATGCTGCCGTCCTCGTCTGGCCAGCCGGTATGACCGACAACCAGAAAACCGCCGCGCTCGCCCAGCTGGCCGCGCTTGGCATCGTTGGCCGCTAAGGAGGCGGAAATTCATGGCTATCGTAGCTGATATTTTCAATCAGAACGCCTGGGGGCTTATTGAAGTCCAGGAGGAGATTATCGAGCGGGTCGACTTCAAACCGCAGCTCCTCGGTTCGCTCGGTCTGTTCGCGCCGATCTATTCCCGGTCTCGCACGATCGGTATCGTTGACCGTAACGGCTCCCGGTCGCTGATCCCCACCTCGGCCAATGGAGAGCCCCCTGAAGAACTGATCCCGAAGGGTGCGAAGCTCCGCAAAATGGATGCCGTTCGCCTCGCCAAGGGCTCGACCATCTACGAAATCGAGCTTGCCGGCATTGCTGCCCTGCCTTTTGACGAGCAGACCATCGAAACGGCAGATGAAGTTACCAGCCGCACCGGCGACATCAAGGACGATCTTGAACTGACTTGGGAGCATATGCGCTTCGGGGCGATCATGGGCAAGGTTCTCGATGCTGATGGGGCCACCATTCTTGTCGATTGGTACGACTTCTGGGGCATCGACGAACCTGACGAGATCAACTTCAAACTCGATATTGAGACGACCGACCTCCGCAAGATCTGCCGCGATATCAAGCGTCAGATGAAAAGGAACGCCAAGGGCGCATGGACGCCCGCCACGCGCGTCGGTGCTCTGGTCGGCGATACCTTCTATGACATGGTGGTCAATCATCCCCAGTACAAGGAAACAAAGGTCAATACCGATCGCGCGCCCTTGCTGGAGAATATCGAGGGGTATTCCTCCGTCGAGTTCGAGGGCATCACCTTCATCAATTACCAGGGAACTGACGACGGAACCACTATCGCAATCGGCTCAGAAGAGGCGCGCTTCTTCCCGATTGGTGCCAAGGGCGCGTTTCAGGTCGGCTGGGCTCCTGCCAGCGAATTCAAGCCCTACCGCAACAAGCGTGGTCAGGAATTCTACGGCCTCATTTTGACGGACCCTTCCGGTCGTGACGAATGGGATCGGGTGGAACTGTACAGCTACCCGCTGTTCATCTGCACTCGCCCGGAAATGCTTCTCCGCGCCAAGGCGAAGTAGCTGCTATTCACGAAAGGTCTCTGGCATGGTTCTCAAAACTGTAACTGAGGCCGGCTTTTACAACGGCCGGTTTCTGAGGCCCGGCGCCAGCTATGAAGCTGGCGAGGTAAAGATTGACCGCCTCAACAAAGGCCAGCTTCTCGCGCTCGCTGCCGAGCGCGGGGTTGAGGTCGATGCCTCGAAAACCAAGGCCGAGATCATCGCGGCCATCGAGGCGAAGGCAGTTGAGGGATCGGCGGACTGATATGCCTATCGCCGCCAACCTGCACGAGCTTCACGACCAGGTTGTCGGCGATGTCGATTTCCGATTTGCCGAACCGGTCAAGCTGTCCTTCTTGAATGACAACGCGGCAGATCCAGACCGGCCGGCGACGGAAATCACGGCTGTCCTGCGCGTCGGCGGTGGAAAGGAACTCACCGCCGGCGGGCGCTCCTCCCGCGCATGGCGGACAAAAATCGCCGCCGGGAAAGCGGAGCTGCATATAGACCGCGCCACTTACAGCGGTCCCGATATTCGGAAGGGCGATGCGGTACGTGCCCTTTCTCGTCATGGTCAGCCGTGGTTCGAGGTCCTGCGCGTAGACGACAGGGGCGACACCCGGCTTGTTCTGGAGCTTGGTGAAAAATGAGCCTTGCCCGAATTGCCCTGCGGATCGCCGCCGTCGAGGCCCTGAAGGGGCGGACATTGGTTGGGGATCATGTACTGGATACGCCCAATGGCGCGCTGGATATTCAGGCCGATGGCCGTCTGAGAACGGAGGAGGAGAAACCCTTCGTCTCCGTTTTTACCGATCTCGGTCGCGCTGACGGTATTACGGGCCGATCTCTGATCGAAAACGGCGACTGTGACATCGTCTTTGAGATCGGCGTGTCTTCCGCGATGCTGCATCGCGACGACGAAACGGGCGCATCCCATATGGTCGGGATCAATATCCCCGCGTCTGACGGCAACCGGGAATTCTTCCTCGATATTGTGCAGCGCCAGATCTGCGACGCGCTGACCGATCCGGATAATAGCTGGGCGGAAATCTATCGCAGTCTGCACCACGGTATCCTGAAGATCGAATTTGCCGGCGCGCGGACCAGCGAGGACAGCCAGCGCCTTGCCGGCCATCAGATGAAGCTCACCGTCTCCCTGATCAACGATCCCCTGCGAGGCGACGAACTGGAACAGGGCACACCGTTCGCCGAATTCCTCACCGCTCTCGATGCGAGCGAAAATGCCAGCTACCTCAAGCAGGCGGCGCAAATTCGAGGGATGCTATCCGGCGTCGATCCAGACTGGAAATACATTCGCCGCCGCCACGGGATGACGGCGGCCGAGGCCGAGACGCTGGGACATGCACCCTTGGCGCTGACGCCAGACGGCGATGAGACCGATTTCACGGCTGCCCGCATCGAAATCGATGGCCTTGGCGTTTTCGAGGTCTGACATGTTCAAAGAATTCGCAGCCATGAACGCCGATCTGCAGGCGTTGAAGAATGCGTTCGGCCGGTCCTTAAAGGTCGGGCCGGTCGAGGAGGTGGATGCTGAGCGGGGTTATCGCCTGAAGCTCGGGGAAAAGAACGGACGTCCGTTCCTCTCACCCTGGTATCCGCATCCTGAAACAGGAAAGACGTCGATCCCCCTGAAAAAAGGCCAGATCGTGGGTGTGATCAACCCTGCCGGCGATCCCCGGCAGGGAATTCTAATTCGCGGCGGCTACAGTAACGAACACCCCTCGCCGAACGGAAATCCCGCAGCAAACGTGTTCGAAGACGCCGGCGTGCGCGTCGAGATCGTGGATGGCGCTCTCGTGATCACGATTGGCGGAACGGCATGGCGCTTCAGCGCCGGCGGCCTCGCCCAGACAGGCGGCAGCATCACCCACGATGACGTGAAGATCGACAAAACCCATGATCACGGCGGTGTTGACCGTGGCGGTGAATACACCAATCCACCGAGGGGGGCATGATGACAACAAAGCTCTACAGAGTTTCCGACGGCGTCACCGAGGTCAATGGCGGGCCGGTACCTCGCAACCGCATCGTGCGTTTGACGGTCTCGCAGGCCCTGTTCGACCTATCACTCGGGCGGATCGTCGAGAAGACGAAGCCGAAGGCCTCGAAAACCACGGGTGACGACGATGGCGGGGATTGATCGGGTCACCGGTCGCGTCATCAGCAATCTCGACAGCGCGTTTCAGGGGGTCGAGGTCACTCTCACAACTCGGATTTCAAGCCGCGTCATGCTGCGCGAGTTCGGCGGCGGCGTGTTGGAACTGCTGGGTAGAGCGGTCACGCCTGCGTTGTTTGCAGCGTGGCAACAGCTGATCGGGACGGCAATCGATCTGTGGGAACCCCGGTTTCGCGTGCGGCAAATCCACGTCATGGGCAGCGTCGATGAATTGCGTGCCGGTACTGCCGGCCTGCGGATCGAGGTGGACTATCGGCCTCGCGGGCATCTCGGAGACGAGACTGTCGAGCGCAGTCTCAGTCTTGGAGTCAATTTCGGATCGGGAAGGGTGCGGGTAATTCAATGACGAGCATAGATCTGACCTTGTTGCCCAAGCCGCGCATTATCGAGGAAATCTCCTACGAGACGACCGTTTCCCGGCAAAACAGCCGGTTCGCGCAGGTCTGGGCCGACACCAGAACGGCAAATCCTGACGTCGACCTGCCTGATTATGACGTGCAGATGCTACAAACGGATCCGGCGATCCTGATCAACCAGGCCGAAAGCAGTCGCGAAGTCCGGCTTCGCCAGCGCGCAAATGAGGTCGCGCGCGGCCAGTTGCTGGGTTTCGCCACTGGCGCGGATCTGGAACATCTGGCCGCCTTCTATGACGTCAAGCGCCTGCCGGGTGAGCTGGATCCCAGACTGAAGTTGCGCGTGATCCTCGCCATACAGGGGCGGTCCACCGGCGGAACGACCGAGCGTTACAAATATATAGCGATGACGTCGAGCCTGCATGTCTCCGACGTCGTGGTTTACCGATCCGGCAAAAGCCCGGTCATCCATGTCGCCGTGTTTTCCGATGCGCCTGACGGCGTGGCATCCGCCTCGCTGCTCGCGACAGTCACAGCCGCACTGCAGGCGGATGATGCCAAAGTTCTCAATGACACATTTGCGGTGTCCACCGCCGTGCGCACCGTCGTCAACATCGTCGCCGATGTATGGCTGTTGCCCGATGCGGCGGCCGACACGCTCACCCTGGCGGAAAGCGAGTTGCGGGCTGCGTGGATGATGGAGCAAACCCTTGGGCGCGATCTCATCAGCACCTGGTGGGTTTCGAAGCTGATGATAGCGGGTGTCCATAAGATCGCCCCCATTACGCCGCTTGGCGACATCGAGGTTCCGTCCGGAGAAGCGGCCTCAATCGGGAGCGTCACTCTCAATCTGCGAGGCAGGGCTTTCTGATGGATACCTCGCTGCTTCCCATCACGTCAGGGCTATTCGAAAAGGCGCTGGAAGAGGCGCTGAACCCCCGATGGCAATCCCTGGAGGCCGCAGTCGAGGCAATCCGCAAGGCAAAGCATATCGACCGTCCGCCTTCCTATCTGCCGTGGCTGGTCTATGAGTATGGCCTCGGCCCGCTCACGCCATACGTACCCAATGTCTATCAATTGATCGACGAGGGTGTACGGTGGCAGCGAGTTCGCGGGACCGCCAAGGCCTATCGCATGGGCCTCGGCTGGATCGGCTATTCCGCCGACATCGAGGAGGCCTGGCATGGGCGCAACTGGTGGAACAGCTATCAGCTGCGCTTTCCCGACCTACCTGCCCAGGATAGTCCGGATCTTGAGCGTATCGAGGGCATATCCATCCTGTCGGGGCCGTTGCGTTCGGATCTCCGCCGGGGCGTTCATCAATACGATGTCGGCCCGCTGATCGCGGACTACTGTCGCCTTGATGACTCGATGCTGGAGCGAGAAAGCGGCATTGCGGTCACGCCGGCCGGAACGCTCTGGTCATTCGGTCGAACCACGGAAATCCGGCACATGCTGACGGAAGCCGAGGGTCTGGCAATCGGGAACTGGCTGGAGCCCGTCGATACCGGCAGCAGCGCGTGGATGCCTATATCGCTACCGGATGCCGGCTTTGGTGTAGGGACCGTGCCCGACCTGTCCATGGACCCCGGATTGCCATGGGTCGAAGCGCATTATCTCTGGAACGATGCCGATATCCTATGGTCCTCGATCGGTACGTCGGCGCGCTCGGCGACAATGGCCGCATGGTTTGTCGGCCGCTCGATGTTTCTGACGTTTCGGGATGCGGGCGGTCAGGTGATCGGCCACCGGCGTTGCCGGGCTGTTCGGCCCGTCATCGAGCGGTATAGCGGCCTCTACAGTTTCGCCGGATCGTCCTATCAGCCGACTTCAACCGGAACCGCTCTCTACGTGGAGGCGATGACCGATTTCGGTGATGCCGCCGATGTTGTCGCCTCAAGCGTGGAACTCAATGTCGGCGGAGATCTCGCCGATGGAATTCCCCCCGGCCGCCTCTGGCTTGCCTCCGATGATCTTTCGGGGGGTGCTGCCATCGCGGTTTCACCTGTTTCCATCCCGCTCCGGACGACCGTTCGGGAGTGCGTCAAATTTCTAGTGAGGTTCTGATGTTCGAACATCCCAGCGGACTCCCGCATTCGTATGACCGGGCTGCTGGGCGCCCCGAAGTGCAGTCGGTCGTATTCTATGGAGACCGGCCGTTCATCCAGGCGGCGGAACTGACCGAGATGCAGACCATCACTCGCGAGCGGAGCCGGCGCGTGTCGCGCCTGATCGTCAGCGACGGCGACCGCATCGAGCGCGGCGATGCGATTATCGACGCGGAGGCCGGTTCGGTGACGCTATCGGCCGGCCGCGTCTATGCGGATGGCGATGTGTGGGACGTTCCGGAGGCTGTGCTGGCAGATGTACCCATGGCCGGCCGGGTTGAGCTGGGTATTCGCCTGACTACCAGCTACATCACCCATGAAGACGATCCGTCTTTGGTCGGACTGGTCCCCGGCTCCGTCGCCGAGGGTGAACCGGGCGCCGCGCGCGAGATCCGTTCCGCCGTGTGGGCACGTCAGGGCGATTCCGAGACCGGCGATTTCTATTCGGTCCATGTCCTGCAGGACGGCGTTATCCTCGACACGGTCGGCCCGAGCGTTCTGGCGCCGGCCATGCAGGCGATCCAGGAGTATGACCGTCCCAACGGCAACTACATCGTCTCCGGTTGCCGGGTCACGGCGATGGGAACTGATGCGGGCAAGCAGATCTTCACGATCTCCGAGGGCGAAGCGAACATCAACGGGATGAAGCGGACGCGGCTCGCTGCGCTTCGCCATGCCGAGGCCGAGGAATGGGACGAACTGGCGATCCCTGGCGAAACCCACACCTATACGGGCGGCGCCAGCCAGACATTCACGGTGGCTGCCGGCCCGATCGGTGTGGTCAATTCTATTCTGCTGACCAAGGAAAAGACCGTCAACGTGACGCGTGGTGCCGTGGTCAATGGCGCGGACGGCCTGCCGGATACCAGCGTCATCCAGATCGTAGAGGTCAAGCAGGGCGCGACCACCTATGTCGCCGGGGCGGATTTCAACCGCATCAACAACACGGTCGATTGGGCGCCGGCCGGGGCGGAGCCTGCGACCGGTTCGACCTACACGGTCAAATACCGCTATCGCGCCTCGGTCGAACCTGATGCGGTCACGGCATACACCATTACGGTCTCGGGCGGTGCCTCCGGCGGCGATGTCATCATCGCGTACACACGCCGACTGCCGCGCGTCGACCGTCTCTGCCTCGCCGAGGATGGCTCGCCCGTCTATCTGCGGGGCGTGTCGGCCGCCGCCAACCCGCTGCCGCCCGCCGTACCGTCGAACCTGCTGAAGCTGGCGCAAATCTCGAATGACTGGGTGTCGACGCCGACCGTCACCAACGACGGTACGCAGTCGCTGAGCTGGGACCAGATGTGGAGCTACCTCGATCGCATCGTGGATCTCGACCGTCTGGTGCAGCTCGACCGGCTGACCCGTGACATCGACAGCCGCGAGCCGGTTGCCAAGAAGGGGATGTTCGTGGACCCGTTCCGCGACGATACCTATCGTGACGCCGGCACGGCACAGACCGGCGCGATCGCGGACGGCATGCTGATGCTGGCGATCCAGCCGACATTCTACACCGCGACCCTGACGGGTCCGGTCATGCTCGACTGGACCGAGGAAGTCATCGTCCGGCAGGAACTCAAGACCGGCTGTGAGAAGATCAACCCGTATGCGAATTTCACGCCGCTGCCGGGTACGCTCGCCCTTGCCCCCGCTGTGGATTTCTGGACCGAGAGCCGCACCGACTGGCTGTCCGAGCAAACGCAGGAGTTCAATCGCGGTGTGACGACACAGGCCACGCCGCTGCAGACGACGACATCGGAAACCCGTCTGGAGGATCGTCGCGTCGAGCAGATCGCGTTTCTGCGCCAGATCCCTGTTGCGTTCACGATCAAGGGGTTTGGCGCCGGCGAACAACTCGCCACGTTGACATTCGACGGTATCGACGTGCGGCCGGCCGGTCCTCCGGTCGCCAATGCGCAGGGCCAGATCTCCGGATCGTTCGTTATTCCCGCCAATGTCACTGCCGGATCGAAGGTGGTTGAGGCCACTGGCGCCGGTGGCACCGAGGCGGCGGCAATGTTCACTGGTCAGGGCACGGTCGAGGTCGACGTGATGCGGCGGGTCACGACGATCGCGAACTGGAGCGCTGCGCGGATACGCGGATCGGCGACACCCCGCCAAACACGCGAGGGGTCAGGCGGTGCGCATGATCCGCAGGCTCAGTTGTTCGCGGTAACGGAACTGCGGCAGGTGGTCGGCATCGACTTCCATGTCTGCGCAGCGGGCAATCCGGCGCAGCATATCGTGGTCGATCAGGTCTCGACGGACAACGGCTATCCGACCACCGATGTCGCGGCCGAAGCCGTGGTGTCGATGGCCGCTCCCGCGACCGGCTGGCGCTCAGCCCGCTACAAACTGCCATTGACCACGTCGCCGGAGCGCAAGCATGCCGCCGTCATCAAGACGGACAGCAATGAGCACGCGATATCCATCGCCAAGCTCGGCGGCTACGACGCCACGGCCCAGCGCTGGATTACCTCTCACCCGTATGTCACCGGTCCGAGGTTCAGTTCGGTCAATGCCGAGACGTGGACTGCGCATCAGGACGAGGCACTGACCTGCCGCGTTGTTGCTGCCGTGTATGAAGTAACGACGAAGACGGTCAACCTCGGCTCGTTCGACCTCGTCCAGTGTTCTGACCTTCAGGTCCGGGCAGCGGTTGAGCTGCCATCTGCCGGCTGCTCGGTAGAGTTCGAGATCGAGCGGACCAACGGCACGATCTACCGGCTCGCCCCGTTCCAGGTGTTGCAGCTCACTGAGTACATCACCGAGACGGTGCAGCTGCGCGCCGTGCTGAAGGGAACCGAGAAGCTCTCGCCGATCCTCTATGCTCCGGTCGAGCTGATCGCCGGGCGGATCGAGCAGGAACTGACCTACGTGACCCGCGCCATGGATCTCGGCACGGCGGTGCGGTTCACGACGTATCTGAAGGCGTTTCTGCCGGGCGGCTCGACAGTTGCAGTCGCTCTGTCGATCGCGGGCGGCGCCTGGGTCAACGTGCCGCTGAAAGAGACCGAAGCGTTGGCGTATGCGCTCTGGAGCGAACGGACCTACGAGTTGACCAACCAGACCGGCCTGACGGCGCGGCTGAAAATCACCGGTACGGGTGGCCCGGCGTCTCGCCTGATCATCGGCGATCTCGGCGCGGCGATATTCTGAGGAGCATGAACGATGGCAGTCACCGAACACTACGGCCTGCAGAAACCGGACGAGGGGCGGAGCGTTGCCGATGAGTTCCCTACCTTGCGGCTTACCCTCGACCAGATCGATGCGCTCATTTGGGCGCTGAAGCAGGCGGTCGACGGCAAGGCCGCCGTCGACCATGCCCACACGATCGCCCAGGTGCTGGGACTATCGGCAGCGCTCGACGGCAAAATGCCGGCAGGCACGACATTCTCGCTCGATGATCTCAACGATGTCGACGGCGCGGCGATGGCGGCCCCCGGCTATATGTTGGTCAAGACGGCCAATGGCTGGTTACCATCATCGCCAGCTGCCGCCATCGGCGTGCACCAGCACCGGATGGTGGACATTGTCGGTCTGGCGGAAGCGCTTTTGGCAAAGCTGGATGCATCGGCCGTGTCGGCATTCGCGTCTACGCTGCTCGATGATGCTAACGCCGCTGCTGCCAGGGCAACCCTTGGCATCCCATGGGAACCGATCGGGGACGAGGTGAATGCCGCTGGACTAAGTGCCGTCTCCTTCCCTCTGCCGGCAGGTTATTCGGTGTTTCATTTCGAATTCAACGACGTCAATCTTAACAGCGAAACGTATGTTTCGGTGAGGACATCGACGGATAACGGAGCAAGCTACAATCTTGGGGCCGGTGACTATCGCTACCTAGCGAGTGGTGCGGTCACAGCCGGTCCGTCATTCGGCTACTCCGCTGGCGTACCGCAAATGTATCTCACTCCTCCTCTGCAGGCTAACAACGGTCGAGCGCTCGGAACGTACATGCTCGATCCCGGATCGGGCACGACATTGCCGACGTTTATCGGCACATCGTGCGCAGTTGGAGCAGATGGGACGGATCGTCTGTTCGAATTCGCCACGCGGCGCAATGCGGTTGCCCGAATCAACAGGTTCGCCGTGTTCTGTCTATCCGGCGCGTTCATCACCGGCAAATTCAGACTGTTCGGGAGACGCTGATGCGCATGTATCACAACGGAAAAACCTTCGACGTTGCTGCGGCGGATCTGGCCGCTATCGGATTGGGACCGGTTGAACACATCCCGACCGCCTCCGATGTTAACATCGAGCGAGACCGCCGCATCAGCGCCGGCACGACGTTCACGGTCGTAGGCTATGGCGGCATCCCTGTTACCGGCCGCGAACGTGACCAGATCGTGCTCGGCACCATGCTGCAGCGGGCTCAGGCACTGAAGGCATCCGGCAGTACCGCTGCCAGCCTTGTCCTACGCGACGCCGGGAATATCACCCATCAGCTCACGCCGGATCAGGCGATTGATCTCGTCTCCCAGGGCGTCGCCTGGATCGAGGCGACCATGCAGGTGAGCTGGGACATGAAGGATGGCGTCGGCGCGTTCGCCGATGGCATCCCGTCCGACTATACTGACGATCGGCATTGGTTCTAACTGACTGCGGCGCGGAAATGCGCCGCTGATCGTGCTCGCAGGCCGTAGTCTCCCCTACCCTTATCCAATCCTGATCGCCCGCCGTCTGGCGGGTTTCGTGCCCGTTCGCTCGCGCCGGGGGCAGGCGCATTCCCATGGAGTCCAGACAATGACCGCACCGGTATTCGGCATGCAGTTCACTCGTCCGGCCGACGAACCTGTACCGGTTCTCGGCGCGGATTTCTCGAAAATCTTGGTCATCGAAACGTCGGCCGACGCGTCCAATTCGGAGTATCCTATCGGCAGTCCGCGGCGGATTTCGTCGTCCAATACCGAGGCGGTCGCGGCGCTCGGCACGGGGCTGCTGGCTGATGCCGTGCGCGGTATCAACGATCAGCTGACCAGCGTCAACGCCGGGGCGGATGTTACGGTTTTGCGCATTGCCGAGGGTGCAAATGCGGGTGCAACAGCTGCAGCGATCGCCGAGGCGTGCGGCGATATCCCGACGATCCCGTCGGCCGTCAATGGTACGCCGCGCATCGTTGTCGCCGGTCGCACCGCATGGCGTCCTGACCTCGATACGGTCAATCCCGTCATTGCCGCGCTGCAGGTCAATCTCTCGAAAATTCTGGCGGTTGCTCCTGTCGATGTCGATGCCACGTCGGCGACCAATGCGATCGATGCGCGCGAAACCATGTCGTCGGAACGTCTGATCCCGATCGGCGTCGCGGCAAAGGTCTGGGAGGGCGAAAATGTCGTGGTGAGGCCGATGATGCCTCGTGTCGCCGGCCTGATGGCCCGCATTGACAACGAAAACAAGGGCAAGCCGTTCAATCCGATCGCCAACCAGCCTCTCTACGGGTTGGCCGGGCTTTCCCGCAAAATTCCGTTCAACATGCTGGATGGCTCCAACGAGGGGCAGCAGCTGCTGGAGTCAAATGTCTCGATCGTCGCCGAGGGCGAGGTCGGGGTCGATGGCGCAATCGCCGATGGCGGCTTCGTGTTCATCGGCACGGACAATGCAGCGACGGGCGAGCTTTGGGAACAGTTCCACCAGGTGCGCGGTGCAGATTACATCGTCGCCAAGATGATGCGGATCACGCGGCAGTTTCTTGGGCCGAAGATCTCGGCGGACTCGGCCGAGGCGTGGATCAACTCCATTGCCTTCATGCTTGGCGACCACCAGACGGACGGTGACATCCTCGGTTACACGCCGAAAAACCAGATGTTCAAGGCCTCCAAGAACAGCCCGGAAAACATCCGTCTGGGAACGCTGACACTGACCATCGGTATCGAGCCGGCGCCGTCGTTCCGGGTCGCAAACCATGAAATCCGCCGCTACCGCCCCGCCGTCGAGGGACTGGTGGCCGAGATCGTCGCGCGCCTCGACGCGGCGGCCTGATCTTTCTCTTCTCAAATCCAAGGAAACCCGCCATGCAGCCGTTGTATCTGCTGACTGCCGTCGATGCGCGCCGTGCCGAACAGGCCGGATCGTCGCGCGCCACGACCATCGCCAAACTGACCATTCCCTCGATCAAATTCCTCACCGTCAGCCACAGCGCCGGCGGCGGGGTGATGGGCGTCGATTATGCCCTGCCCCGCATCGAGCCGGTGGAGCCGGCGTTCTCGGTCAAGGGTATCGACGCCGATATCTTTACCGGTCTCGGCTCGCGCGAACGGTGGACATTCGCCGGCGCCTACCGCACCGATCGCGGCGCAACCGTGCCCGGCCGCTGCATCATCGAGGGGGCTATCGTCGAATGGGCGCCTGACGAAAGCGACCCCGCCGAATTCCAGGGCTGCAACCACGTCTTCAAGGAAGTCGTGCATTACGAGTTCAGCCTGAACGGCGAAGAACTCTGGTACATCGACGCCAATGAGCGCGTGATGCGCCGCAAGGGCATCGACCTGTTTGCGCAGACGCGCATCGCGCTCGGGGCGTAGTCGCTTCCTTATTCCACCAATGCGCCGATGGACTTTGCCGATGCCTTGGCAAGCGCGCATTGGTTTTCGGTCAGCGTCTTGTTGCTGCGCTTCAAGGTGTCCAGGTTAAAGTTGATCCTTGAAAGGGCGTCCGGAGAAAGCACGTTCTTGCTTTCAAGCCAGAGATTTAACGCCTTCGCATCCAAGCGCATCCCGCAGGTTTCTTCCGCATGAAGAAGCTCGGCGGCGCCATCCATCGCGCCTAGCTGTTCCAAGCTCCATCCTGCAGCGCATGCCGTCGTCGCGCTCAATCCGAGCGCGGCCGTCATCACTATTTCCCGAATTTTCACAAGCACTCCGTGAGGTAACCATGACCGACGTCATCAAATACACCCTGAAATCCCCTGTCAATCTCAGCTCCGGCGTGAAGCTGACCGAGGTAACACTGCGCGAACCCGAAGTCGGCGACATGATCGCCGTCGAGGATTCCGGCGGAGGTGAGACCGCTCGCGTCGCGCATCTGCTGGCGCGCATGTGCGACATGGACCGCGCCGATTTCGCCCTGATCAAGAGCCGTGACGCCCAGGCGATGAAGGCGAAGGCGGACAAGAAATGGGGAAACGAGGAACAGGATGGCGGCAACTCGCCGTCCTGATCTCCCACTATACCGCGACACCGCGGCCGGTCGTCGACCGATACACGCTGCGCGAGGCCGAGGCCGAGCGCGATGCCATCCATAAAGTCGTGAGAATGCTCCATGGGAACGCTCGTCAGTAATCTGGTCGTGCGGCTGACGGATATCGCCAGTGCGCCAGCCAAGGGCCTTGTGACGAGCCTTCGGCTTCTGCGCAACGAGGCCAAAGGCTTCAGCGCATTTCAGGCCTCGTCAGCCAGCGGCGTCATGGGAACGGTCAAGAGCCTGGTGCTGATGGGCACCGGCTATCTCGCCGTGACCGAAGGCTTGAATGGGACAGTCGGCGCCGCCATGCGTTTCGAAGACTCGATGTCCGACATCCGTAAGGTGATCGACTTCAAGTCGCCCAAGCAGTTCACCGACATGCGCAGCGACATCATCGACATGTCGCGCCGCCTGCCGATCGCGGCGGATGGCATTGCCGCCATCACCGCCGCCGCGGGTCAGGCCAATATTCCGATGGAGGACCTGAAGGCGTTCACCGAGATGACGGCCAAGGTTTCGACAGCGTGGGACATATCCGCCGGCGATACCGGCACTTCGCTCGCAAAAATGAAAACGTCATTGCAGTTGACCGTCAGCGAAACGGCATTGCTCGCCGACGCGATCAACCACCTCTCCAATGCGTCGGCCGCAAGTGCTCCCGATATTCTGAAATTCTCGCGGGGCATGGCGAGCGGAAAGCTGGCGGGCTTTGCCGCAAAGCAAACGCTCGCTTTCGGCGCGGCGATGATCGGTTCCGGTTTTGAGGCCGAGGTGGCGGAAACATCGTTCCAGAACATGACCAAGGCATTGACTGCCGGATCCAACGCGACGACGGGGCAGCGTACCGCCTATCGCAAGTTAGGCCTCGATGCCGTCAAGGTGTCGAAGGCAATGCAGAAGGATGCTGTCGGAACGACGCTCAAGGTGTTCGAGCAGCTGGGCAAGCTGCCCAAGCATCAGCAGGGGGCAATCGCCACGGCACTGTTCGGATCCGAGGCGCGGGCGCTGCCTTCGCTGATCGGCAATATGGGCGAATTGCGCCGCACCCTCGGCCTGGTCGCGGACGATACGGCCTATGCGGGATCGGCGGCCGCCGAATTCGAGCAGGCGTCCAAGCGCACCAGCAATACGCTGCAGCTGCTCAAGAACAATGTGTCGGCGATCGGTATCGGTCTCGGCGACATGGCCTTGCCGACAATCAACGAGTGGGCCGGCAAGCTGGCCGATACGTTGATGACGCTGGACCAGCGTGTGACGGTGTTCGACAAGATCGGCGCCGGCGTCAAGGGGTTCATGTCGGGGCTGGGTCTCAAGGGAGACGGGATCGGCGAGCAGTTCGGCAATCTCTATGACGGAATTTTTGGGCGTGTCGACAGCTTCGAGAAGGATACGGATCGTCTCGGGGCGTTGTTCCTCAAATTCAGCGACATGGGCAAGAGTGTCCAGGCGTTTGCCAATGACGTTTCGTCCTCCGTCGCTGGCATCGAGCAGTTCTTCAATCTCGATCCCGGCACGATCGTGGATACGCTGGGTTCTGTCGGATCGCTCGGGTTCAAGCTGGCGATTGCCTCGGTCGGGATCGGAATGGCGGCGGGTGCGCTGATGTCTTTGGGACGCGCTGTGATGTTCCTGTCCGGCGCCAGCCTGCTTGTCGGTGGCGCCAAGGGCATCGCCCGCCTGCTTGGCGCGGTTGCGGGTGGTTCGGCTGCGGCCGGCGCCGGTGCTGCTGCGGGTGGTGCGGCCACGGCTGCGGCTGGAGCTGGCGCGACAGGCGGTATCATGGCCGGCATGAAAAGCTTCGTCGCCCGTGGCGGCGTGGTGCTTGCGGGTCTCGCGAGCTGGGTCGGGATGGTACAATACGCCAAACACAAGCAGGAAACGGACCCTGCCTGGATCGAACGGCAGAAAAAAGCGGACCAGCACACGGAGCAGAACTTCCAGTGGCTCAAGGGGCTGTTGATCGGGCAAGGTGCGGATCCGAATTTCAGCTTCCGCGATCACATGGGGATCGATGTTGCTGCCGGCGACGGGTCTCGCCCGCCATCCGCTCTCGGGCCGTTCGCTGACCAGAAATCTTCCGGGCCGCAGCCGGTGACGTTGGCTGGTCCTGCGGCGGTGACCATTACCAATCCTCCTCCCCGGCCGAACATCAATGTCGATATGTCGGTCACGATCCACGAGGCGTCCAATGTGGACGCTATTGCCGGACAGCTCGGCCAGCGGATCCGCTCCGAGATGGAGGGCCTGCAGGCCGACACCAACGATGCGGGGTATTGATCGATGCTGTATCTTCTTGGAGCCGTAGCGGTCGATACCGCGCCGTTTTCGATCGACAGCATGGATCGCCAGTCCGGCGCATCCATCGCCGCCAAGCCGATCATAGGCGGGCGTCAGCGCAAGGAAAACACCGGAGAGGGTGAAGACGATATCACCATCTCCGGCACCATCCTTCCGTCGCGGATCGGCGGCCTGAGCGAACTGGAGACGCTGCACGGGATGCGGCGATCCGGCGCGCGCTTCCCGCTGATGCGGGGCGATGGCTATCGTTATGGCTGGTATGTCATCAACAAGATCACCGAACGCCACGAGCACCTGATGCGCGATGGCGTCGGTTTTACCGTGCAGCACTCCATTACCATGGAGCAGGCGGACCAGATCTCCGGAGACGGTCAGCAGGTGATTTCCGGGCTGCTTTCCCTTTTCAACGCGCTGGGGCTTTGACCATGCCGGAAACCGTCACCATCCGTGGCGAGGGTATCGCCCTCGACCTGTTGCTGCACCGTCGTTACGGCGTGCGCGGCCGCCAGCTGCTTGAGCAAACCTACGAACTCAATCCCGGACTGGCCTCGCTCGGCGATTACCTGCCGCTCGGCACGGTCATTGTCATTCCCGACCTGCCGGCAGCCTCAAGCACAACCCGTACCGTCATCACTCTGTTCGGATAATCATCATGGCCTGGTCCGTTGACTGGAGCGTGTCGATCGGCGGTGCCGATCGCAGCGAAGACATGCGTCCCTACCTCATCAATATCGAGGTCGCGGACAAGGAGGGCACGTCGAGCGATACCTGCTCGCTGACCTTCGACGATAGCGATGGCCAGCTGAAATTGCCGCCTGAAGGCGTGGCGATCGCCATCACACTCGACGGTTTTCCCGCATTCAATGGCACCGTCGACAAGGTGCGTTCGACGGGGTCGCGCGGCGGCGGGCGGGAGCTGAAGGTGACCGGAAAGGGCTTCGACAGCCGGGGAAAGGCCAAGGAGGGGCAGTCGTTTCATCGTGACGACGCGACGCTCAAGGAATTCCTCGAGGAGGCCGCCGAAAATGCCGGTTTCTCTCTTTCGATCGATCCGCAACTTGCATCGATCCGGCGCGACTATTGGGCCGCCGACAGCGAGAACTTCATGGCTCTCGGCGAACGGATCGCCCGTGAGGTCAATGGCACATTCAAACTGCGTGGCACGAAGGCGGTATTGGTCAAGCGCGGCGGTGACCAGTTGCCGCCGATCGCCGGCACGGTCGGTCCGGGCGGAAACGTCATCAGCTGGGATATTGCGCCGTTTACGGGTCGCGGGAAATTCACCCGCGCGGAAGTGCGCTGGTTCGATCGTGACGAGGCAAAGTTCAAGTCGACCGAGGTCGAGATTGAGGCCGACGACGATGCGCCCGATGTGGCGAACATCGTTCGTATGCCGGTCGGAGACGAGGAACAGGCGAAGCTTAGGGCCGAAGGTCGCAAGAGCGAGGCGGAACGGGAAGCCGGCGACGGCACTGTCGAACTCGACATTACTCCCGATGCGCAGGCGGAGTCGCCATTCACGCTGTCCGGCGCACGCCCTGGCGTCGACGGTACCTATCGTATCACTGACGTGAAGCACAAGGCGAACCGCAGCGGCGGCGCGACGACCTCGATCAGCATCAAGCAACCCGGCGCCGGGGTGGGCAAGGATACCCGCAAGAGCGGTTCTGCGCCTTCCGATCCCGACGATGGCGATCTCGCGCCTGTCCCCGGGCTTTCCTGACTGGCTGGCCAGATCGGTCGGTCCTGACTGCCGCTTCTGCGGCTCATCACAACATGGAGAACTATAATGGCGTATCGCAAGAAGACGACGCTCGGCGTCGTGCATGTGACGGCAACCCCGCCCGGCTGGAACAAGGGGGTGGCCGGCATTCGTGCCATCCACAAGGCGCAGGGCTGGTCAGATATCGGCTATAACGAAATCATCAATCCGGACGGGCGCGCGGAAATCGGCCGTGGCAAGCTGGCGGTTGGCGCGCATGTCGCGGGCTTCAATTCCATTTCCTACGGGATTTCGCTGGTTGGCGGCATCGATCGCAACGGCAAGCCCGACTTCTCGACGATTTCCGCCGCGCAGCTCGCGACGCTGGAGAAGCGCATGGGCGAACTGACGCGGGATTTTCCCGATATCCGTTGGTGCGGTCATCGGGATCTTTCGCCCGACCGGAACGGCAATGGCATCATTGAGCCGTTCGAACATATCAAGGCCTGCCCGACATTCGATGTCATTCCGTGGGCCGCCGCGCGCGGCCTGCCGGTCGCCGACATCAAGGGCGTGTGGAAGGTCGTGACGCTCTCGCCGGCGACGGCGCCCGTACTGGAAGGCCCGGACACTCGCATCGCCTATCTCCAGCGCCTTCTCACCCTCGCCGGTTACGTGCTCGGCCCCGTGGACGGCATCATCGGAGCCAAGACGCGTAAGGCGATCAAGGCTTACCAGCTGGCGTCTTCCCTGCCGGAAAGCGGCGAATTCGATGCCGCGACCGTATCGCGACTGCGCCAGACCTACGAAACGCCGATCGCGGCGTGATCCCCTCCTCACTGAACAAGGAAAAATCCCATGCGTATTACGTTCTCCGGGGTGGTTGCCACCCTCATCGTTCTCGGCATTGCTCTGTTCGTCGGCTGGCCCATGGTGAGCTACGCGGCCTCGGTCGCTCCTGATGCCTCCGCCTTTTCGTTCTGGCGGGATCTCTGGCCGATTTTCCAGCCGCTCGTTGCCCTGTTCGCCACGGTGTTCGTTCCGGGGCTGTTTGCCTGGGTGGCGGCGCGGCTGGTGGCGCTGCTCAAGATTTCCAGCGATGCCCAGCGGGCGGAGTATGAGCGGCAGTTGCGCGAGGCGCTGCATCAGTCCGCCGTCAATGCGCTCAATTTCGCCCTGACGAAATCCGGCCTGACGCCGGCGGCCGCGACGATCGGCCCCGGCCTGGTCAGCGAGGCCGTGCGCTATGTCGAGACCAAAAACCCCGAAGCCGTGAAGAAGCTCGGGGTAACGGGCGATGCCCTGCGCGACATCATCACCAGCAAGATCCCTATCGTTTTGCAGCGGTGAGGTGATCGCCATGAGGGACGGCTATACCGGAACAGGTATCTGGATCCGGATCCGGCATCGCTTCGGCACCCGCATGACAGAGTGGCTGATGGCTATGCACACCATCTGCCTGGGTTATGTGCTGCTCCTGCCCGGCCGGACATTCGATCAGCCCGCATGGACCGGGTTCCGCGAGCTGTTCCGCGACGAGGACGTGCTTGGCTGGTCTATGGTCCTGCTCGGCCTCGTTCGTCTCGGCGGCCTCGTCATCAATGGCGCGCGCGCGGACGTAACCCCGCATATCAGGCAGGTGTCGGCCGGGATCGGTTGTCTGATCTGGGTCGGCATCTCCTATTGCTATGCCTCATCCGGTGTCATCGACGCCTGGCTCGCCATCTACCCGCTCTTCGCGGTTGGGGAACTCGTCAACATCAATAGAGCCGCGCATGACCAGGGAGAGGCCCGTAATGGAACAGGTGGCTGATCTGCCTCCGCTGGCAGTCGTCGTGTTCGGCGCGACGCTCGCCATCATATTCGCCGTCCGGTTTCTCGGACTGTCGGCCGGACAGAATGCCGGTCCGGCAAAGAGCGCGGCGGCCGCGCAGGTTGCCGCCGTCATTGTCGATCCGGCCGCTCTCAACCGCGCATCGGCCGCTCTCGAGGCGCATACCTCCGCGACGCGCGAACTGACCGATGTCGGGCGCGAAATCGCAAAAATCCATGACCGCATGCTGATCGAACTGGATCGCACCCGCGAGGAATTGCGGCTCCAGCGAGAACTGCGGCGCGGCCTCTGAGGCTCGCATCCCACCAACTCTCTGAATAACCGGGGTTACGAAAATGACCGCTTATAAAACCGCGCCAGCGCTGGCGGACGGCTGGGAAAAGGTTTCGGCTCAACTGCAAAACGTCCTGATAACGCATAGCTGGGTCGATCCCGTGCATGTCTATGTCGGGACGGCTGCTCCCGACGCCGATAGCGCCTATCACGAATGCAGGGCCGGCATGCCGTTTTCCATGGCGGGCGTCTCCGGGCAGGATGTCTACATCCGGTCGAGCGTAGAGCGCCCGCTCCTGGTTGCCGTCACGGCGGCCTAGCCGATCAACCATCATCCGAAATCGAGGGAATGCCGACATGACGGCTATGACAAAAGGCGTCCTGTGCGCCGCAAATCAATGGACGCCACTCGCCACGGGCAAGGCGAAAGTTCTGGCGCTCATTCGCACACCGTCCGGCTCCGGATACATAAAGACCGGGGCCGACACCCCTCTCGGCGCTCCCGATCCCGACGCGGCCGAGGGCGACGCCACCTTCGATTTTTTCCCGATCGCCTGGCGTCAGCCGGTATCGCTCGCATTCGACGATGCCTCCACCAATCTCTACTTTTATCCCGACGGCGACGCGCCGGTCGCCGTCTCCGTCATCATGGAGTAAACCCCATGGGCTTTGTAAAATTCGGCGCCGGCGGTTTCGGCCTGGGCGGTTCCCCTGCTCTGGTGAGAGGTCGCGCCGCGATCGTCCCTCCATTCCTGACTGGAACCTTGATGGATACTCTCGAGGTGACGGTGTGGCCCGGCTCATATCCGTATGTCGTGAACGCCTATGGCCGTCAGATACAGGTTTCCGATGATGGCCTGACAGGTTGGGCAGACTTCGGTTCTGAAATGACCGGCACGACGGTCACCCTTTCCGGGGTGAACGGCAAGTTTATCCGCGTGGTAGAGACGGCGTTTGGCATCGGCAGGTCGGAAGCTTCGATCAGCGCGCCGGTCGGGCCCGTTGTCGATCTGGTGGAACTGCCGGCGCTGCCGATGGCTGCTGGCGCAAAGGTCATGAGCCTTGGCCACTCGTTTATCCAGCGGGGCGCATTCTCCAACAACATGGGCGTTCATTCATCGTGTGTTCGTGGGGCCATGTCGTGGGTTCGGCTTTGGGATCACCGGTTCAACACCGACATGTGGTACGACGCCTCGATAGCGTGGATGACCGGCGCCAATCAGATTGCGGGATCGCATTCCGGTGTCGCTGGCGACCACCTCGTCAAGGAGGGCAACGCGCCGGGCACAATCGAGCGAACGCCATGGATAGCTGCACGACAGCCGAACATCGTGCATCTCGACAATGGCACAAACGATATTTCCAGCGGCGACGGCGTCACCTCGGCGGCTCATGTCATCACCCGTCTCGACAGGCAGATGGCCATGCTTCGCAATGAGGGTATCTGGTGCGTCATCCAGACGATTACCGACCGGGGAGCGTGGCCGGAGGGTAGCGAAAAGGCCTTGATCGTCGCTGGCGTCAACGAGTGGATCAAGGCGCAGTCTGGCCGCGACGGCTTGCGGGTGCTCGATATCACCGGTCTCGGTTTCAATTATCCGACGTTTGATGCGTCACTGTTCGGCTCGGACATTCTTCATCCCAACCCCAAGGGCGGCAAGGCCATAGCGTCGGCGTTGCTGCCGATCCTGCAGGAGATGGTGGAACCCGGTGAGACCTGGAACCTCGATCCCGCTGACGGCAATATCTGGCCATCGAACGGGTTGCTGGGCACGACGGGAACCATCTCGGCCACCTATGGTTCCGGGCAGGTGGCGACTGGTCACCGCGTCACGCGCAACTCGGGTTCGGCGGTCGCGGCTGTCTGCTCGAAAGAAGTCGTCGATGGCACCTACGAAAAGCAGGTGATCCAGTTCACCTCGATCGGCGGTGGCGCGCGCGGTGAAAACTGGCGGTTCGTCTACGGGTCCGCCGCCACGCTGCTGTCGGCGCTTGGACTGGTCGAGGGCGACTGGTTTGAAATGCTGATGTATCTCGAATTTTCCGCATCTCCCCTCTGGAACAGCATCAGCCTGCAGGCCGAACTTTACCAGTCGACGACGCTCAGGATCTCCTCCGGTACCGGGTTCATCAATCCCGATGACGGAACTCAGGACCTGCCGCTGTCGGACGGTTGGTCTGGCTGGTTGAGGATGATGCCCACGCTGGTGCAGGGCGGCGTGGACCGTTTCCGCCTCGACAGCCGTCCTCTCTCGATCGACATCAACGCGACCGCGCCCGGGACTGGTGTCCTGAAGATCTCGAAACCGATTATCCGCAAATGCACCGATCCACGGCCGGCGTGGAATTTGGCGGCATAGCGACCGGATGCCGGGGTCATCAATGATCGTTCCGGCGACGTCGTGAACCTCTTCAGGATACTGCAGCGGCACTACCATGCAATTCATGGATATGATCAAGTTCCAGATCACGAGCGGGAGGGAATTCGAAGGGCTGCGGGCATGCGATCCTTCAAGGTGGCGTTTGCGGAAGGGGCGACATCCTACGCTAAGCCGGCCACCTTGGCTAACTCCGCCATTGCCCGTGTTGTCGATCGAAGCTGTTCATCGCCCATGTAGCGGGAGAGCTCCGCTTTGGCCGATTTCCAGACGGGAAAGGCATCTAACATGAGGCGACGCCCAGAACGGGTCAAGTTTAGCCGCTTTCCTGCGCGGCCACGTCCACCTTCAGCGCGGACCAAACCTCGCGCCTCCAGGTTCTGAACATTTCGGCTGAGAGTAGTCGCATCGACCCCTGCGCTGACCGCAAGATCAACGAGTGTAGCTCCCTCGGCCGCTCCGATCCCGACCAAGAGGCTGAATTGCTCGGCCGTCAGCCCGAGCGGCTTGAAGCAGGCGTTGTAATAGCGCGTGACCGCACGCGCCGTCGCACGAGCCTGAAAGCCTGGGCATTCCGCTGCGACGCCCTTCAAAAATTCTGGATCAAACCCGCTCACGTCTGCACCCTCGACAACCCAGTGTGAGCATAATAATGTATATGCATTATTTGGCAACATTTGGAGATGTACCATGCCAGCGTACGTGCATATCAATCTGCGTGTCATCGATCCCGCCAAGCAAGCAGCGCTCGCTCCTCGCTTTCAGGCGGCTCTACAAGAGGCGGGCGGGCGGATCCTGCACTTCGGTCCTGTTGCGCAGGTTCTAGAAGGCGACAGGGCGCCTCTCCCAATGGCTGGCGTGTTTGAGTTTCCGACCCTGGCTCAAGCGCTAGCCTTCTACAATTCCGAGAAATACGCACCGATCAAGGCCGAACGCCGGGAGGCTCAGCAAGCGAGGATGTTCGTTGTCGAAACCGGCTGAAGCCCCGCGTCAAACGATCCAGTATGGCGAGTTGCACCCGCATCGCTCGCTTCGCGTCGACACCCGTCGTGCCCATGCTCGAAAGACGCGTTGATTTACCGCGTCTTTAAGCCAAGTCCCATCCAATTCGAGATCACGAGCGACATGAGAGCCAGCCTTCTGGCCTAGCTGGAACGGCGAGGCGGCTCGGTCGAGGCTATGTATTGCCCAGCCGAGTCGATCACGCAAAACGCATGAGCATGAGGTAGTATGCACGCCTCGTTGACGAGTGGGGGACCGCGATCGGTCTGCGTCCTGAGGAATATGGAACTCACTCGCTTCGTCGCACGAAGGCATTGATGATCTACAGGGCGACAGGTCATATCCGTGCGATCCAGATATTGCTCGGTCATTCCAAGATCGAAAACACGGTCCGATACCTTGGTGTCGACGTGGAGGATGCGCTGCTCCTGGCGGAGCGAACCGAAATCTGAATTCAAGCGATTATCCGCCTCACCGCGGATGACCGCTTCGATGCGCAGGATATGCTGTTTGCCTGTCGGTATTGGGTGGAAACCGGACCGATGACTTTTGGAAGCATATGGCGGATAGCTGCCACTCTTCCGATAACGTCAAGAAGGAGCATCTCGCTTGTACCGCGCGCACATTCTGGGAGACACCAGACTATGATCATCAGACCTGTAGAGCCGCGCGATCTACCTGCCCTACGAGAGCTGTTCCGAGTATCTCGGCACGCAGCATTTCATTGGGAGACGCCTTCCTCGTATGATCTTGGTGACTTTGACCGCGAGACCGAAGGCGAGTTGCAAATAGTCGCCATCGATGGAGCGGAACCCTTAGGGTTCATCTCCGTCTGGGAGCCCGACAATTTCATTCATCACCTGCATGTCGATCCACGCCAATCGCGGAGGGGGATCGGTAGGGCGCTACTGTCAGCATTGCCGGGCTGGAAGGTGACACGCTATCGGCTCAAATGCGTGTCCGCAAACGAAGCGGCACTCGCCTTCTACCGTTCACAAGGCTTCATCCGGGTTGGCGAAGGACAAGCTGATGGTCAAGATTACCTATTGCTCGAGTCTACTGCCGAGTGAATGGTGCAGGGGGTGCGACCGCGAAATGGCGTCCGCTTTCCTGCGCTTATGCGCCATGACGATAGTCGCCCAAACCGGTCATTGGGGGCCGGATGCCAAGGTGCAGCTTTGCGCCTTTATTCCCGTCGTTCAAGTGGTCATGGCGATCGACCACAAGCTGCCATTCAGCAGCGCTGTTTCGCCGCTTTAGGGGTGCCGAAGTCGTCACGATTTGATTGCGCTCAACCCAGAAGATGTCTTGGCAAAGTTCTCCACATTTGATTTGTAGTCGTGGGGGATAGGACCATGATTAAAGATATGACATTTCAGGCGAACCTGGTCCGAAGGGTTCAGAATTACGCCCTCGGATCTTCGACGCCCTCGAATTCGCTCCTGCCGTTGTGGGAGGCCATCTACAATTCGCTGCACGCCATTCAGGATCGCTACGGCGAGAAATGGACGGAGCATGGTGAGATCGCCATTTCTCTTATCGATCCCGAATCCGATAATCCTTCCATTGAGATACGGGACAATGGAATTGGCTTGAACAAGGATAATTTCATTTCGTTCATGACCTACGATAGCGGTCACAAGGTCATGCGGGGAGGCAAAGGCCTTGGGCGCCTATCCTGGTTGAAAGTGTTCGCTGAAGCACACGTAATCAGCATCTTCGAGCAGGAAGGGAAACTATTCCAGCGTTCCTTCACGTTGGTTCTAAATAACGACGTGCCCCTATCGGGCTACACCCTCGTTGAAACCAAAGGTGTTGATCCCGGGACGACAGTGGTGCTCCGGCGCATGAAGTCTGCATATGCCAAGCATTTTCCCACGAAATTTGACACGACAGTCCGCAAAGTCGTCGCTCATTTTCTTCCCTATCTGATTTCCTCCGCTCGCCCGAAGATTACAATCGAAGGCACCAGCGAGTCGATTGAGCTCGGCGCCTATCTGAAGGAAAAGGAACTGGCTCTGAGCGCCATTCCCTTGGTCATAAACGACGATATCTCCCTGCAACTCGACCACAACTTGCTTGAAAAGTCGGTCGTTGAAGGGAAAGCTGCACACAAAATTTATCTGGCTGCGCATGGCCGCGTGGTCGCAGAATTTGATATCGGGCTTGCATTGGGCCTCGTCACCTACATTGATAGGGAGAAGGCTTCTTACGCTTACGCGGGTGTACTTTCGGGGCAAATTCTAGATGATTCAGTTAATTCTGAGCGAACGGCGTTCGACTTGGATGCGGAACTGCTCGACACTATTAAACGAAAAACTTTCGACGCAATCCGAAACGTCCTCTCCGCGTCCATCGAGCGGGTGATTCAGAAACAGGCTGATATTACGAAGTCTGTCATCAAGAAATATCCGCGGTATGCCTACTTGGTTGATGATCCTAAAGGCTTCGTCGTGTCGAGCGTCCCACGAAATTTCCGCACGGCTGAACAGATTTACCAGCAACTCGCGATCATGGATTACCGCGACAACCGCGATATTGAGCGTAAGGTCGAAGTACTGTCCAGGACCGAGCCAAAGGAAGAGGACCCAGTCGAAACCGGCGTGGCAGAGCTATTGGGTCGGCTTACCGAACACGAATTTTCCGTGCTAGCTGATTACACTGTCCGGCGCAAAATCGTGCTCGATCTATTGGAAAAGCGCCTGCAGTACAAACCAGACGGAACGATGAAGCACCATTCTGAAGAGGCGCTGCACAGCTTCATCGTGCCGATGCGTGTCACGAACAAAGACGTCCATGTCGACAAGCACAACCTTTGGATCGTGGATGATAAGCTCACGTATTACGAATACTGGGCGTCGGACAAAGCTCTCAAGAAGGTCGTAAGCGAGCAGACTTCTTCAGATCGCCCGGATGTGCTGTTATTCGCGGGAAGGTCAGCCTACCATCGTCCGGGCACCGATCAGCCGGTGGTTATCGTGGAATTCAAGAAACCAGTTCGCAACGAATATGACGAGGAGGAAAACCCATTCGTCCAAATTTACAGCTACATCGAAGACCTTCAAAACGGCAAAATCCTCGACAAGGACGGGGGTCAGATTCAGGAAGTGACGGCCGATACGCCGTTCTTCTGCTATGTCATCGCTGACTTCACCCCCAATATGCGCAAGTGGCTCAGGCTTGCACAGATCAATGTGCCGTTGCCTGGCGGTGGGGGTTTCTATGGATACAACTCGGATTACCGCGCCTTTGTGCAAGCGCTGAGCTATAAGTACGTGCTTAAGGATGCACGGCTTCGGAACGAAGCTTTTTTCAAGCAGCTAAAGATTTAGTCGCTTGTCAAGCGGGGGTGTGCCGGTGGACAACCATGAGGTTGGCGGAACGGACAGAGGATCGATTCGACAGGTGGGGCCTTGCGGGGTCCGCGCTCCTTCATATCCTTGTGGGCGTTTTCGTACTGCTTTTGCCCGCCGCGCCGAAACAGGCCGAGCCGCAGGAGCAGAGCATAGAGGTGGAAATCGTGACCCTTCCACCTCCCCGAACCGATCAACAGGCGAAGCCGGCGCGGCAACTTGATCTTCCTCCTAAACGGCAGGGCGAGGACTTGCCGGCGGACACGCCCGAGACGGCGTTAAAGACACCAGCAATTCCAGAGGCGGTCCCGGACGAGGTTCATCGTCGTGATGAAACGCCAACCGTGGTGAAGCCGTTGCGCATGTTGTCGGAGAAGGTGCTGGACGATCCAAGAAGCCGAAATGCCAGACAAGAGCTTGCGATGCTCAGGCCCGCGGATCAGATCGAACAACTATGCAATTTGGAAGCTATGGCTCAGGTCGGAGCGTGGAGCGAAGAGTATCAGCCTGATCGCGTTGTAGCCTATGCGATGGACGACCCGAAACTATCGGGAAACTCCTTTTCGGCAGAGGGGGCGGCTCTGCACAGCAAGCGAGATTGGTATAGGTTGCAATTCAAATGTGACCTCACCCCAGACCATAAGAAGGTTGCGGCCTTTGAATTTCTCATGGGCGATCCGATCCCGAAGGAAGATTGGGCCGAGCATAGTCTTCCCACCGAAGATAAGCCGCTTGATTAGGGCGGTTGGTATGGGCCGATCGTGAACTCACCGCATTCACATCGTTCTTCTGTGGGTTGGACACGTTACTCGGCATCCTTGGCCGCTTGTTTTGAACCCTTTGATGACAGCTTGAAGCTGGCACCTGCAGGCCCGACATTCACTTCCGGTCCCAGGCCCATTATTGCTCCGAGGGCCGTGAGTGCGTTTGGATCGTCCGCCTTCTTCCCCGATGCGAATAGTCCATGTGTAGCACCCTCGACCCATCGTTCTGGAAGTGTCGCGCCCTCCTTTGTGGTCATTTCCATGGCTGTTTCGATAACCCAACTCGCACGATTGATGTCCATTCCGTACCGCTGTAGTTCCCGTTGGACGTGAATATCTTCGTCGTACGACCGGCGGAGCATGCTGACCAGGTATGCAGCGAAACCTATGCAGACAGCAGTCAGAAGAATACCTCTGGCAGCAAGCATCCAAAGCATGGGAGACGAAATCTGTGAGGCACCGCCGTTGGCAAGGTTCGCGCTTGATATAAATGACTGAAAGGTCTCATAAGCAAAGAGACCTGAGCCCATCGAGGCGATCAGGCATATCAGCATCACCATCACGAGCTTGAGCGAGCCAAATCCGGAGCTGACAGGACGCTTCAAGATATCCTGAACCTGGTTGCTAATGTCTTCCCGGAGCTTACGGCGTGCGCGGAGATGGTCGGAAAGATCGAATTCCTTCAGCCTTTCGTCCAGCGCAACTCTCTCCTTTGCAATGCGTTCTAGGCTGCCCTTCTCGTTCGCGGAGATCTCAAGCTCCCGGTTGAGCGCAGCTTCTTCAAAAGTCGTCTTGCGGAGAGCGTCTTGCTCCTCCAGGGTTCTCCGGAGATCGAGTGCATCGGCAATCATCTTGTCGTGAAGTGCCTTTAGGGACGCGATTTCCTGCTCAAGCAACCCAAGCGCCGACTTGTCGGCGTCCGCCGGAATATCTGGCGACGGAAGCTTCATCTTCTGCCGCACAAAATCTGCAAACTCGATAACTTCTAAGGTTTCCGGCTGTGGACTTGAACCGTAATTGATGGTCACGGTGTCGTAGTGGATGCGCTCCGGTATGTCGCTGTTACGCTTGATGTCGAGTGTGAATTTGTGGGATTTGGTGTTAATCCCCGCCTCAGTGAGAAGATAGGTGGTTTCCTTCCTTTCCTTTAGCTTCTCGATTTCCGGATCTTTCAAGTTCAATCCGCTATACTGAATAGAGCGGTGCTCCATTCCGTACTTCTCCTGCACGGCCTCAATAATCGCCACAATGGTCTTGTCGGGCATTTTGCCGACAAGGAAAGAAGTCGCAGCCATGGCGTTTCCTCCAGAGGTATTACCTCACCTTAGTCGGTGCTTTTCGGTAGAGTAACGGTGCGGCCACTATTTCTAGAAGTTGTGCACAAAAAAGGGGCTCCTGTGGGGCCAACCAAGCTACGGCAGCTATCTGCGTCCGACATAAAGAAGCTACGGTCGTCTGGACGTTGCCGGCCGTGATGTGACGGCTCTTGAAGTTACGGCCCCGACAGCGGACAGTGCGCCTCCGGCCCCAGTCGAGCCAATAGCTCCGCCGGAAGATCAATCTAGCTGGCCAGCCGGTCCCAGTAGGGTGGGTTGCCGAAGCTCCGCTGCAAGCTGTCGGCCAGTGCGCGGATTTTCGCCGAGGCGCCATGATCGCGGGGGTAAGTTATGAAAAGCTCTGCGCCCTCGGCCCGTGCGCCGACGTCGATCGGCACCAACACTCCGCTTTTTACGGCTTCATGGATGAAGAAGGTCGGCAGTAACGTGATTCCGAGGCCCGCCATCGCCGCCTCCCTCATGACCAGGCCATTGTTGACCCGGAGCGCGGCCTTCGGCCGGACGACTTGCCAGCCATGCTCGGTCGAGAAGCGCCAATCGCCCTCGCGCATCGAATAGAGGATGCCGCAATGATGCTGCAGCTCGTCTATCGACGCCGGATGCCCTTTCCGTTCCAGATAGGCGGGGGAGGCGACGAGCAATCGGCGGCTCGTCGCCAGGCGCCGGGCAATGAGCCGGCTGTCGCCGATCACGCCGTGCCGAAGGACTGCGTCGAACCCACCGGCGGCCGCATCGACGAACCGGTCGTCCAGCTCCACCGAGACTTCGATCTGGGGATGCTCCTGGATGAATTTGGTGAGCGCCGGCGCCAGATGGAGGATCCCGAAGCTGACCGGTGCAGATAGTCTCAGCGGGCCCGCGAGCTTCCCGCTCCGCGCCGCCAGTTCGGCGGCAGCTTCGTCGGCCTCGCGAAGGATGCGCTGAGCGCGCGGCAGGAAGGTTTGCCCATTCTCCGTCAGGGAAAGCTTGCGCGTCGTCCGCTGGATCAGCTTGGTGCCGAGAATACGTTCCAATTCGGCCAGGCGCTCGCTGACTACGGACTTGGCCAGGCCGAGCCGTCTTGAGGCTGCGCTGATCGATCCTGCCTCGGCGGTGGCAACGAAAGCGGCAATCCCGTCAAACTTCATCATTGTTCGGAAATTCCGTCGGATAGTTATCGGAGTTCTCCGGCTAGTACGAACAATGCATCAGGAGCATTTACGTGTCCAGAAGGCGCGTCAGGGGGCGGCGCCAAAGATCTGGAGATGTGTGATGCTTCGTAAACTCTCTGCAATTGGCGCAGCGGCTTTGCTGTTCGCCGCCACTCCTGCACCGGCGCAGGTCGCGCCCTTCCCGAGCAGCTTCCGTACCGAGAATGTCCAGGCCAAGGACGCGACCATCCATGTCCGCATCGGCGGCAAGGGTCCAGCCGTCGTCCTGCTGCACGGCTATGGGGAAACCGGCGACATGTGGTCGCCGATGGCCGCCGATTTGGCGCGCGACCATACGGTGATCGTGCCCGACCTGCGCGGTCTGGGCTTGTCATCGAAACCTGCTGGCGGGTTCGACAAGAAAACCCAGGCAGGTGACGTGGCTGCTGTTCTCGATCGCCTGAATGTCAAGCAGGCCGACCTCGTCACCCACGATATCGGCAACATGGTTGGCTACGCCTTCGCCGCGCAGAACCCGGATCGCGTCCGGCGCTTCGTGCTGATCGACGCGCCGCTTCCCGGCGTCGGTCCGTGGGAAGATATATTGAAGAGTCCGCTGCTCTGGCACTTCCGTTTCGGCGGGCCCGACATGGAGCGGCTGGTCGCCGGTAGGGAGCGCATCTACCTCGACCGCTTCTGGAACGAATTCTCGGCTACTCCGTCGCGCTTCACCGAAGCTTCGCGCGAACATTATGCGAGACTCTACGCCATGCCCGGCGCAATGCATTCCGGCTTTGCCCAGTTCGCGGCATTCGACCAGGATGTAACGGACAATCGTGCCTTCCTGGCTGAGCGTGGCAAGCTGAAAATGCCAGTGCTGGCGCTTGGCGGTGAAAAATCCTTCGGACCGATGATGGCGATCGTGATGCGCGCGGCTGCAGAAGACGTCCGCGAAGGTATCGTTCCGGATTCCGGCCACTGGATCATGGAAGAAAACCCGACCGCCACCATCAAGCTCGTCCGCGACTTCCTGGAGTGATCGAAATCCGCCAAGCCCGTCGTCCTCTACATTCACGGCTTCGGGCCAACTGACACCCATTACATCTATCAAGCCGCCGATCCCCGGCCCTGACCAAATCTAACGCAATAGGAACAACGAACATGAACAATTTCACTGGAAAAAATGTGCTGGTCCTCGGCGGCAGCCGCGGAATTGGGGCCGCGATCGTGCGGCGCTTTGCGAAGGCTGGCGGCAATGTCGCTTTCACCTATGCCGGTTCGAAAGATGCGGCGGAGACGCTTGCTGCGGAAACGGGCGCCGAGGCCATCCAGGCCGATAGCGCCAATCGCGACAGGCTGATTTCGACCGTCGCTGACCGCGGGGCGCTCGATGTCATCGTCATTAATGCCGGTACGCTGGTCATGGGCGACCCACTCACCCTGAACTCCGACGACATCGACCGGATGATCGATGTCAATGTCCGCGCGCCCTACCACGCCTCGGTCGAGGCGGCGCGACAGATGAACGACGATGGCCGCATCATCGTGATCGGTTCGGTCAACGGCGACCGCATGCCGTTCGCCGGCGGGGCCGCCTATGCGCTGACCAAGTCGGCGATGCAGGGCATGGTTCGCGGCCTGGCGCGTGACTTCGGCGGACGCGGGATCACGGTCAACAGCATCCAGCCTGGGCCGACCGACAGTGACATGAATCCCGCCGGCGGGCCGATGGCGGACACGATGCACGGTTTCATGGCGATCAAACGCCACGCCCGCGGCGACGAGATCGCCGAGCTGACCGCCTATCTCGCCGGCCCGCACGGCGCGATGATCACTGGCTCGATGCAAACGATAGACGGCGGCTTCGGTGCTTAGTCTTCACGGCGGGCACTAGGTCCGCAGCTCCCCCCAAAGCAGATCGTCCGCTTTACGAGCCTCAAACTGCCGTCAGCGGACGGTCCGTTAGCGGCCCCAAACCGGTCATTGGCCGTCGCATAAGTCGGTCGCGAAACTCTGATTTTTGCATCTGAGTTTCGCGACAGAAATTCCCTCTTAATATTCAGGCGCGGTCGATCTGTCGCGGATGTCAGGAATTTTGCGACAGAGACATCTCAATTCACGGGCGGGATTTCGGCCTCTCGGAGGCGAGCTGCGGCTACGGAGGCGCGCGCCTCGATCCGTTGGATGTACGGCGGGATGTTGGGCCAACGGCCGAGATCAATGGCAAATCCCGGCATCCAGCCAAGCACGGTAAAGAGGTAGGCGTCCGCCACAGTGAAGCTGTCGCCCATGAGGTATGGTGTCTTTCTCAACGTTGCCTCTATAAGATCGAAACGCTTGAAAAGGCGGGCTTTAAAAAGGTCCTGCACGGACTCCGGCAGGTCCTTGTTGAACAGGAGTGCCGAACCGGCGTGAATCTCGCTGGTGATGAAGTTGAGCCATTCTTGAAGACGTACCCGCGCCAGTGTGCCGTTGGCTGGAGCAAGCCCCGCCTCCGGCTTCAGGTCAGCAAGATACTGAACCAGCGCAGGTCCTTCCGTTAGCATCTCGCCGGTTTTTAGTTGGAGGGCCGCCACGTACCCCTTGGGATTTACGGCAAGGAAGTCTCCATTCTCCGATGTGCGTTTGGTGCGATTGTTCACCCGCACGAGATCATACGGCAGTCCCAATTCCTGCAAGATGATGTGAGGCGAGAACGAGCAGGTGTCAGGCGCAAAATAAAGCTTCATCGGCAATCTCCGTCATAATCGGCTGTTTGGGGCGGATATTGACCCGCTAGCAGAAAGAAGACAAATTACTGGAATAGAAATCTGATATAAGTTTTACTACTATGAATCTGACGCAGCTTCGCAGCCTGATCGCCGTCGCCGAAGCAGGCAGCTTTACCGCTGCTGCCGAGGCGATCGGTGTCACTCAGTCCGGCATGAGCCAAGCGCTCGCCGGGCTCGAAGAAGCGCTTGGTGTCAAGCTGCTTGTTCGGCAACGACACGGCGTCGAACTGACGGCCTTCGGTGAACGGGCGCTCGACCATGCTCGGGCTGCCTTGGCGCAGCTGGAAATGATCCGGCAAGAGGCAGCGGAAGTCCGAGGCGAGGAAATCGGCTCGATCCGCATTGCGGCCTTTCCTAGCGTGTTCACAACAGTTCTATCGCCCCTCCTGCACCGTTTCCGCTCGCTCCATCCCGGCATCAAGGTCGTTGCGCTGGAAACGGATGACGTAGAGGTTATCGCGTGGTTGGAGAGCGGAGCTGTTGACCTCGGTGTGGTTTTGAACCCACCCGAGGATAGCGATGCGATCCCGATCGGGCAGGACGCATGGCTCGGCGTCTTGCCTATGGGCCATCGCTTTGCAAGACGCGATATGGTGTCCATCGCGGAGCTTGCTGCTGAACCCTTTGTTCTCGCGACAGGCGGTTGCCATGTCCATGCGCGCACGCTCACTGAAGCTGTCGGGCTGTCATTGCCAGACGTTCGGATGGAAGTGCGCGATTGGACGAGCGCCATTGCCCTCGTGCGAGAGGGTGTTGGTGTCGGCATCGTACCGGAATCGACGTTGACGGAAAAGCGGAAGGGCATCCGCACAGTAAGGCTCGATCCGCCGCTTGTTCGACGGTTCGGCCTGAAAAAATCGCCCGCTCACGAGTTATCCCGTGCATCTAGCCTCTTGATCGAAATGGTAAAGCGGTAGACCTGTCGCGAAACTCCCAATTAAAGCGGCACTTGTTTTACTGACTTCTGCGACGTCGCAGAATAGGGAGTTTTGCGACAGCCGCAATGACCGCCGTTGGCGCAATGCCGACAAACGTTTGCCGTCTCAACTGGACTATAGGCTGTTTGGGACAAAAGCCGCGCCTGAGAAATCAATGTCTTCTGCTGATCAAATCCGCGCAGGTTCAATTGGGACACTGGACCGGCCTTAGAGTGCCAATTCGCCCCATACCGGTGCCGACCCCTTAATAATCATAGCGGCCGCGATGCGATGGGCGTAGCCCCAGGCTCCCCACCGCTTGCAGCCATCGTGCTCGCAATATTGATCCTCGTGGGTGTTGTCCGGTTTCGATTTCTCGTCGCTCATGTTCACCTCGGCAGGAGCATCAGCCGGTCTTCTGGCAATGGCCGTTGCAGCGTCTTGGCCGCTTCCCACGGTTCCGTCAGCCATCTTTCGACCTCGTCGGCTTCGGTGAGTAGCACAGGCATGGCCTTGCCATGGATGGGGCGCACGATCTCGTTTGGCTCGCAGGTCAGAAACGCGAACAGGTCTATCGTGACAGGTCCTTCCTTGATCTTTCTAACGCTGGTCCATTGCGGCACCCAGATCCCGGCGAAAAACATCAATGGTTGATCGGGCCTGCGAGCGAACCAGGCATTCGGCGTGCGTCCTCCCTCCGGTTTGTTGGCGGGGTCTGGCTCTGCGAATTTGCTGACTGGTACGACACAGCGATGCTCGACGCCGAGCCACCGTGTCCAATGGCGGCTAGAAGTATTTCGAACGTTGGTTGTTCCGCCATCCGGTTCCATTTTCAGCAGTTCGTCGAAATCGAAGGACTTTCCCCTGTCGCGGAGCCTGCCGGCCCGTTTGGTCGCGGCATCGAAAAGCGCTTTTGAGGATGACGGTAGTCCCCACCGCACTCTGGCAAGTTCGCGGCCTGCCGGCGTGTTGCGCACGATCGGTGCAAGCTGATCGGGGTAGACGTCGAACGACGGCTCGAGGTTCCCAATATTGCCGACCATCGCGCGGGTTATCGCGATAATGGCCTCCTGGTTCGTCGTGACGTTGTAAAGATTGCACATCGACGCCTCCCTCTGTCAGGATTTGTTCCCGGCGGCGCACCCATACGCTTTTGGGAGGACACGCCGCCGTTCTTATTTCTTTTGGCAATCAAGTTCCCTTGCCATGCACGCGTGCCCAATTTCCACTTCAAGGTACTTCTGTAGCGTGCCGTACGTCTGATGCCTGGGTTCTTTGTAGTGTCGCTCGACAAGCCACCTTTGTTTCTTGCCCGACAACAAATCCCAGTACGGGCGCGCTGAAATACTACGGAGCAGTTCTTCGCCCATGCATTTTAGGTATTCCTGCTTCTGCTCAGCAGGATCCAGCATCTTCGCTACCAGTTCTCTACAATATGTTTCCGTTTGGAGTTTTGGGAAGGGAATGTGATCGTCTTCCGCTTCGGCCCGTTCCACCGCTATTAAAGTCAGAGCGAGAATGGCTAGGCCGGTCGCGCTTGAAATGCGACGCCAGCATCGATTGGCAATGGTCATTTGGCGGCTCTCTTATTTACAGCTCTTGCTCATTCTGGCGTTCTCGATTGCGGTTACCTTGCCCTTGGAAACAGCAATGAGCCCTTCCTTGTCTCCACCAGCTACGCTCGACAGCGGAACGCCGACCAGGAATACGCCAAATGCATCACCGTTGGCGGCGTCCGTCTGTGCCTTGGAAAGGGCTGTAAGCTTTTGCTTCTCGGTGGCGAGTTCACGAGCGAGCGCGGCGCAATCCTGATTGCTATAGGCAGCCATCGGGATGTCAGTCGGAACAATCGCGTCCGGACGCTTTGCGCAGCCGACTGCTGCCGCAGAAATGCAGATGCCAACGAAGATCTTTTTCATCAATTACCCCTGAGTTCCCCTGGTGATGGAGACTAGAGGCATGGTTGTGGATTCGGAAGGGGCGCAATTAAAAAAGTTACCGCCAACCCCGCCTAATGTCATAGTCGCTTCTCTCGCCAGATGGGTTTCTTCACCGTGCGTATTTCCACGAGTTCTCGAATGACGAGCCCGACCATCTCGTTGCCTAAGAACGTCTTGAACTCGACCACCATTTCATCGCGCTTGCCGCACTGCTCGCATCGCAGTTTTTCTCGCAGCCGGAATACATGCATGTCGCCGCCGACGACCGTCTTGATGTCGGCCGGCCTGTACAGATGGATGGTTTTGCAACGGGCACATCCGGCGCGGACAAACTGTCCCATGCCGTCAGCGTGGTCCAGTGTGGGGAGCTTTGCCTCAAGATACGGGTGCGACAGCCCGCGGTAGTTGGGAGCCGGCATGGTTATTCACCACGTTCGTAGCGCGGTCTCCAGCCGCGAGACATGCCGCTACTCATTAGCCCCTCGGCCAAGGCCAGTTGTTCGCGTAGATGGCGGCAGTCTTCGATAAGAGTGGCGACGGTCGCGACAGCGTCTCCGCTATGCCACGCAATGGCGGCGGCGACCGGATCATCCTGAGGGGAGGGCGGCGGAAGTTGTTCGGGGAGCATGAGATTTCCTCGCGTCAGATGGCTTTGAACGAAAGCGCGCCGCCACGCTTTTGTTCTTTATATGTTCTCATATTAGGAAGGAGTCAATGTATTACGTGAAGGAGTCAATCAGAGAGAGGACGATGCCTGCGAACGTCACGGCGGTAAGCAGAAGCATGAGGGTGATAGCAGTTGCGCGCATGGTCATTTCTGTGTCTGGACACTTTTTCTGAAAGCATAAAGAATGCGTGAAGCCCCAGTATGTCCAGAATAATCGTAAGCTATTGAAATGAATAACTTGATGTTGACCGGCATGGGGCACCATCGACTTTTTCGACATGTTTAAGTCTCCTAACATCTTGAATGGTGTTGATATTTGCGCGGTTCGATACCCCTCATTTCGCACATAGGACAGACGCTCTGCAAACACCAGCTTGAGCACCGCGCGGCGGTCCTCCAGACGGGGCGAAACCCATAGTTTGTGCGGGTTTTCGAGGAAGGAAAAAGCGGTTCGATAAGTTTCGCCAAAACTTTTGAGCGGCTTGCCGCAATTGGCGATCTTTTCGCGCATCACCATCTTTTGCGACTCCAGTTCCTTGATCTTGCGCTCATAGGCTTTGACCACGGAGTCGCTTGACGCATCGACAATGCGTTCAAGCAGAGCGTCGATTTTCTTATCCATCGCGCGGATTTCGTTTTCGAGTGATTTGCCCTGCATTCCGGCGTTGGCGAGCTTCGCGTCCCACAGATCGCGGAACATCTCGAACGCCAAATGAAACAACCCTTCGGACGGTTTCAGCGTTTGCAACAGCGCCTCAAAATCGCCTTCCAACTTTTCCTTGCGGATAGATTTCCGGCTGACCGGACATTTCGGGGTGTCGCAGAGATAGTAAGGATAATGAGCGCTGCGTCCTTTCGACCAGCACGCCGTCAGCGGCTCCCCGCACGATGCACAGCAAACAAAACCACGGAGCGGGAAAGCCTCATTGAGGTCTTTGCGGGCGGGTGCTTTCGCCTTGCCGTCACGCCGTTCCTGCACGGCAAGCCAAGTCTCGAAGCTCACCAGCCCTTCATGCTTGCCCTTGAGCGGCTCCACCCCCCAATCGTCACAGGATACATATCCCGCATAGACCGGACGCGAAAACAATTCGAAGACGCGCTCGGAATGAACCTCGCCTTTGCGATCCTTCGGCCACGCAGGCTGCGCGGCGAGATAGCGAGCGACTTCGGCAACTCCTTCGAAACGACCGGATGCAAATCCTTCCAGCACATCGGCGATGATGGTGGCGTAAGGCTCGTCACGCTCAAGCACCTTGCCGTGGCCCGATTTACGGACGGTCTTAAATCCTATTGGACTCTTGAACGGCCAGTAGCCGTTCTGCAAACGCGCCTTCATGCGGTTGCGGGTCTGCTCCGCGTTTTTCTGCCTCTGGTGCTGTGATACGGAAGCCAGCAGGTTTTCCACGAGGATGGAGTCGGAATCGTCCCCGAACTCGATAGTGGGGCTTTTCCAGCTTGCCGCCCGCTTCGCGCAGCAGGTCCCGCAAATCCCAATGGCCGCGAATGTCACGGCTAAAACGCGAGATATCGTCGATGATGCAGATATAGCCTTCCTTGCGATGGGCTTTCAAAAACTTGATCATCGCCATCATGGCGGGGCGGCTGGCATGGCCGCCGCTCACATCGTCACGGAACACATCCACGACCTCGTAGCCTTTCATGGCCGCGTAATCGCGGCAACGCCGCTCCTGTGAGGCCAAGCCATCTCCTTCGATCCGTTGCTTGACCGAACTGACCCTGCAATAGAGGACGGCTTTTTGTGTCGGGGATGGTTTCATGGTCTATCGCTTTCTCCACCTGTGCGTTCCGGCATCATGGAACGCATCGGACAGGTCTTTGTCTGGTTCTGTGGGATCGTCCGAAAAGTGTATCACGGGAGGAATCCCCGTTTCATCTTTTGCCTGCGTTTCGTCCACATGGCTGCGGCATTGCTGGACGGGATCGTCCCCGAAGGCCCGATCCACGAAGCTGCGCATGATGGTGTAGAGCGACAACAGCAGTTCGGTCTTGCGATCTTCCGGCATATCGAGATGAGCGACATGCTGGCGGTATTTGTCCAGATCGACGGATAGCGGCACAGCGGCGGGCCGCACGTGTTCGGCGGCGGACAGGGCGGCGGAAGAGTGAGCAAAAATGTCCCCAACGCCGCTTTCCATGGTCTTGCTGTTCTGCCGTCTCCTCTTCTTGCTGCGCGTCATCTGCCAACCCCATGGTCAGGCATTAAAAGAACAATACAGGAACATTATCCTAGATTGCAAGAGAATTAATTCCTACATTTTCTGTCTGAACTTGTTGTCGAGGACGGTGGATTTCTCGTGGAAGATCAGATGCAGCGGATCGACCTGTTTGTGACCGCCGAGATAGCGGGCGATACGAATATCGCCCAGCGTCTTCATGCGCGAGACAAGACGTTCCTTGAGCAGGGTGGCGGCATAATCGCGGGCATCCCGGACCATATCGCGAGGCGCGGCCCAGCTTGGGACAGGATGACTGGCCTGCGGGGCGTGCCAGCGCTTGAGAATGGTCTTGGTTTCGTTGTTGTGCCAGCGCGGCGCGTGTTTGCGCATGTGGTCGATCAGGCGGCTTTCCAGCCCGTTGATATAGCGGGCTAGAGCTTCGCCGGAGAGATCGCCGTTCACCCGTTCCGGCACGGATGGACGCCGGAGAACGGTTCCGGTTTGGTTGGACGGCTTTTGCAGAATTCTGGACGTATCTGCGGAGGCATTGAAAATTCGGGTGAGTGAGGCATGGGGAGAGCGGGCCATGGCATGCATTCCTTCATGGCTTGGAGAACAGGACGACCACGGGGCATTCGCCCCGCTCGGGAACGATGGTGCGACTGTGAACGCCGACATAGGTGCAGCGGCGATAATAGGGATCGCTGTAAGAGCCTGTGTATTCATAGGCGTAACGAAGATGGGGCATCGGCACATCGAGCGGCCCGATGGTCCACAAGGCCAGCAAGGGCGGCACCCACAGCAGATGACGCAGGCGCACGGGAGCCACGAAAAGGCGTGTCTTGCACACTTTCATGGCCCGATAGCGAACGCCCTCGATCACGGCCTTGCCCGCCGTGCCTTTTTCGGGATAGCGGATCGTAAAGACCGCATCGCCATAGAGCTTTGAGCCTTCCAACGGATTGTCAGCCACTTCGTCACGGAAAGGCGCAATCCGCCCGTAGTCGAGCATGGTCAGCCGCGTGGGCCGAAGGCCGCGTACGAAAGCCCAAGCCTCATGGCGTGGCATCGCAAGGATTTCATCGGGCGTCATGAGGCGGCGGCCCTGTTCGCGGCTGGAGACGCCGATATCCTTCACATCCGCCTGATAGGAATAATCCTGCCGTTTGATCGTGGCTTCAGCCAGCATGTCGGAGATATGCCGCGCACGATCAAACGAGTTGATCCCCGCATAGACCTTCACGTCCGAATAGGCTTCTATGGCGGCGGCGGCTTCGCGCCCGTATTTCTTGATAAGGCCGTTGAAGGACTGGATATAAAAATCGGCGGAGATTTTGAGGCCGCGCATAGTCTCCATGTCGGAGACGATATCGGCAAAGCGGTAGTTCAAGGCTTCTTCCCCGACGATATGGATGGGATGTCCGGCAGGGTCGCGTTTCGCCACTTCCAGAAGCGTGTGATTGAGAAGCGACACGACAGGCGCGAAGTCACGCGCATGGGAGAGCGGCGACATCACGAAGACGATGATTTGCCGCTTGCGGATGTCGGCAATGTTGACGGTGGCCGTGCGGCCATAGCCTGCCATGCGTCCGCCCTGATTGAACGAGATGAGCGGCTGCGTCGCGCCTTCCAGAAACGAGGCGGCATGTTCGGCATTGTTCTCGAACTTGTCGAGCAGGTTGGCGGCTTCGGTTTGCAGGAAGACCGCAATCGGATCATTCGGGAACATCCGCACCGCTTCATGGCGCAGCTTAATCAGCAACTCGCGAAACTTCTTCGGATCGTTCAGGAGCGCGAAGACATCGGCGGGCGTGCACAGCGCGGGCGACATCAAAGCATTGCTCAGAATGGCGATGGAGATACAGCGGCGCTGGCCGTTGCGGAAGAACAGGTTCTTCGTATCCCCGTCCTTGGGTTCAGGCAGGTGCAAATCGGCGAGATCGAGGCCGAGCTTGATCGTGTCTTTGCGAAACTCGCCCTTGTCATGGCAGGCGTCGATGACGGGCTGATAGAGGTTCAGCTCCACCGCGCCGCAGATATCGAGATGCGCCTTGGCGGGATTGATGCACCAGACATCCAGCCCCATGGCCCGCAGCGCCGGGGCCATCATCGGAGCGAGTTCTGTTTTGACATCGGGAATGAACAGGGATTTTCCCAGCCGTGCCTGATGCAGAACACTCTGCATGACGAGGAAGATCGTCTTGCCCACACCTGGCGGCATTTCGATCAGGGAGAACGGGGTTTTGGGCGGGGAGAAGACGGGATATTTTCCGCCGTATAGGCCGAGGAAATTGCCGCTGGCGGGATCGTGCATATTGCGGGCGACGAGTTCGGCCCATTCCGCCTCGCGGCCCGTGCCGTGATCCGTCGAGGCTTGCGCCGTCTTCACCAGATCGCGGCGCAGCCTGTAATCCTTCCAGCCGAGAAGGATGGCTTTGAAAGCCGTGGGGATGGCCATGGCGGAGCAAAGCCCCGCCAAAGCCATGGAGCCGCCGGACTCGGACGGCCAGACGTACCATGCGGCACTGGCGCAGAGCGCGGCCAGTAAAGCGTTGCCGTTGACGGGGCCGCTTTGGGGGCGAACGGGAAGGCTCATCGCGCATCCTCCCGATGATCGCGGAAGGCCATGGCCTGTTCGACAGCGGCCCGCACGGCGCGAAGCCGCCCGATGGGGCCGAAGTTCATCGCCACGTCATCGTCCCGAAGGGCCATCGAATGGACCCGCAGGACGCCAAAGCGTAGGGATACGATGATGGCCGCGACGGACAGGCCCGTGAGCGTCACGGCTTCCGCCGCCAACAGATACCGCCAAAAGCCGATGGAAAAGCCGATGAGGCCAGCGGCGGGCAGGCCCACAAAGAAAACCAGCGGCCTTTGCACCGAGACATATTCAATCTGGCCGAGGGCATAGGTTTTGCGCGGAGTGCGCAGCAGGGTTTCGGAGACGGTGAAACCGCCGCCCTGATAGAAGACAGGCCGTTCCATCACGCACCTGCCTTTGCCGAGCAAACGCCCGCGCCAAAAGTTTGCGCCATGCGTTCATCGAACGCCTTGAGGGGAGCCGGACGGATGAGGCCCAACGTGCCGGAGAAAATCGCCCATTCGGTGCGAGTCTCGCTAATGGCAGTATCTGCTACGCAGCCGCAAACATCGCCCGCCTTTCCGAGGGTGGTGGCGGTATCGGCCTTGATCCGCTCGACCGAGCGGTTATAGGCCTCGATGGCGGCGCGTTTTTGCTCTTCATACTGGCGAAGGGACATGTTGAGCGTCTGGTCGATCCCGAACGCTTGCCCCAATCCCATGCGGTTGAGTTCCTGCATCATCGGATTGTCCTGCAAGGCCCGCAGTTGGGACGCGGCCATTTCTTTCGAGGCATCGACGGCGGGCGGCGGAAGCTCTTCCGCTTTCCGCTTGGCGGCGTTCAGTGTCATCTCGCTGAAATTGCGCTGGCACATCGGCAGGTGGTCGGCGCGGACGACGCGGGTCGCGACCTCCGGCCCAATGACGAGGTAGTTGGCACCGGCCCACAAAACCACAGCCGCCACGGCGGCTTTCGGGGCGATATCGGATAGAAGCTTGAGCATGGAATTCTCCAGTCGTGTTTGGAAAAAAGACAAAGGGAAGCCAGCGGGCGGCGGGGAATACTGCCGCCCGTGGAAAGTTTCTGAATTTTGGAAATGTCGGGCGGCTTAGCCGCCTGTCTTTTGGCCGAAGCGCTTGACGCAAGCGGCGCACGGCAGGATGATGCGGACGCGCTTTGGCGGCTCCGTGCGATCGTTCGAAGTGATCGTTTTCATCTTGCAGTGATCACATAAAATGCTGGCAGGCATTTTTGATCTCCTTGCTTCTGTTTGATCTGATAAAAATTAAAACCCGCCGCTCTTTCGAGCGGCGGGCCATATCCCTAGCGACCGGCTTCTTTCTTACCCTGATTGACAAGGCGGTCGGTTTCTTGTGCTTTCTGCGAAGGCATTCCAATTGTAGGTTGGTTTCCGCCTTCGCGACCCGTCTGGATAAGGCGCTGGTTCTCATTGTTGCTCATGCGGATATCTCCTCTGTTGTGAGTGACATGCCGATTTGGGGGTGTTTCCCGTCGGTCGACACGTGCAGTATGCCACCCAGTTAATCGTAGTCATGGGAGGAACCAGAGGGGAGTTTTGGGAGTTTTTTTGAGGAGAAAAAATTGACCGCCGAAACCTCTGAACGAGACGAAGCTGGGTTTTCAAAAACAGCGCGGCGGCGCAGATCACCACAAAGATGATGAACGTCCGAAGTTGGCGAACACGGGCGCTCCGTCTAGGTATCGCTTAAACGCCCGTGGATAATATCATGACCTAGAAAACGGCCAGAGATAAGCGTAACCGTCATCACAACCTGCGATAATCTTATTTTCAATGGGCGAGAATCTAGCCATATTGACAGGCCCCTTGTGAGGGAGGTGAGCCAATATTTCCCTCGTCTTGATATCCCAGATATTTACAAAGCCATCGTCAGAGGCGGTAAGGAGCAATGTCTCGTCGGGTGACGTATCTACGTCCCAAACATAGCCCTTGTGCCTCTGATCGCTTTTCCCCTTGAATATGCCCTCGAGCTTAAGGGTCGTCGCATCCCACACCCGCGCCGAGGCGTCACAACCTGATGTGACGATCAAACTTCCCGTCCGCGAAAAATTTGCGCAACAGGCACCACCTCGATGAGCCGTTAGCTTATCGATATAAGCCCCCGTCGAAGCATCCCAAAGATGTACGAAGCCGATATCATAGGCCGAGGCGGTAGAGCATTCCGAGCAAGAAGAAATGATAAATTTTCCATCCGGTGAATAATAGGCGGAATTAACGGCGCGGTCGTCCTCAAATTCGTCTACATCAGACATATCAATGTCCATGGGAGGGAGCCGAATGTTCAGCACTAGGCCCAATCGACATTCAGGATTCCCAAATCGCTTGAAGCCTGATTCATAGGACACCGTGTTTTGATCACGGAGGTCTCTGGATGGCAGCCAGTCGATATGAATTGAGCGATGTTCAGTGGGCGAGGATTGCGTCGTTATTACCCGGCAAAGCTGGCGATCCGGGGCGCACTAGCTCGGACAATCGGTTGTTTATCAATGGTTGTCTTTGGGTATTGCGCTCCGGCGCACACTGGCGTGATCTACCGGAACGGTATGGCAAGTGGAAATCGGTGCATAAG
>NZ_JAMXLX010000004.1 GCF_024055605.1 Ciceribacter sichuanensis
TAACCTGAACCGCCCGCACACGAGCCTCAACGGCTTGACCCCTTACGAGTTTGCAACCCGGTCCACACACGACCAGAACATGAACAGAGCTAACTTATAAACGCGGACAATCCGGGGAGCAGGTCACATGCTGCCTGTTTTTCCATAGCCATTTTCATTGCGAATTCACTGGGTGTGGCGTTGCCCAATGAAGAGTGCGGTCTGTTGCTGTTGTAATCCTCCCTCCATGCGGTGATGGCGGCGCGGGCTTGAGCGAGTGACGAGAACAGGGTCCTCGTTGAGGCATTCGTCGCGGAAGCTGCCGCGTTGAAGCTTTCGACGAAGCCGTTTTGCATCGACTTGCTGGGGGCGATGTCGTGCCATTCGACCTGTGTTTCCTGACACCATTTGAGAATGGCCATGCTGGTCATCTCCGTGCCGTTGTCAGAGAAAATCGTCATAGGCTTTCCCCGTCCGGCAATGAGGCTGTCCAGCTCGCGGGAGAGCCGTCCGCCCGACAGGGACGTGTCGGCGACCGGACACAGGCATTGGCGGGTAAAGTCGTCGACGATGGCCAGCACCCGAAAGCGGCGGCCGTCCGTGAAGGCGTCACTGACGAAGTCCAGGCTCATGACGTGGATGCGGCGGTAGCCGAAGCGACGGCGTTCGGACGCCACATTCTTCATCGCCTCACGAATGGACGCATCGTCAGGCCGCACGCTGCGATATCTTATGCTTGACCGATCAAACGATAGAACTTCTCACGCCCAACGCTGGCTCACCCCATGCTGCGCACAGATGTGGACCACCGCATCCCGCTTCACATCGGGCGTCACCATTTTCTTGAAGCGACATCCTTCAGGATCGCGTTGTCCAGCATGGCCTCGGCCAAAAGCTCCTTCAGCTTGGCGTTCTCGTCCTCGAGCGCCTTCAGCTTGCGGGCATCGTTCAGCGGGCAAATGATTCACTGGATCATTTGCTTTTCCGCTTCACCGTCCATGCCGCCATACTGCGGATTCGCCACTGAGCTTGAACCAGTGGCGCTTCCAGTGGCTCACTATTGGTAGAAGGTTGCATCCGAGATGCCGTGCTTGCGGAACACATCCGCCGTCTTCGCACCGTTCACCAGGGCTCACCCTGCTCATTCAATATCCCAATGATCTGTTCTTCGTGAACCGCAAACGCTTCATGCCCTCCGTCTCCTCAGGGTGACGGACCCAACCCAAATTTGGAGAAAGATCAGGGCCTCAGGTCAACACTGTCGAGCGAACAATCCGGCCGACAGCCTCAAATCGCAAGAACGCCCTCTTCGCGGGGCACGATGCAGGAGTGGGGAACTGGGCGACCATCGCCTCGCTCATCGAAACCCGCAAGCTCAACGCTGTCGATCCGTTCGCCTACCTGTCCGCCACACCTACCGCTATCGTCAACGGCCCGAGCAGAGCCAGATCGACGATGATCCTGCTAGCGAAAGGCTTCCCTCCGGAAAGCTCTCAGATCAGGCGTCGGTATGCTGTGCGAGGAAGTCGGCGTAAGTGAGCGCTATACCTGCCTTCAGGGACGTTTGGGCGGTCCATCCATATGACTTCATCTTTTCGACACTGAGCAATTTGCGTGGCGTTCCATCCGGCTTGGAGCCGTCATAGACAATCTCTCCGCCGAAGCCGACCACTTCCATGACGGTTTCCGCGAGTTGTCTTACGGTGACATCCTCACCCGTTCCGATGTTCAGCGGGCCTTCGTCGATTCCCGTCTCCATCAGAAAAACGCAGGCATCCGCCATGTCGTCTACATACAAAAATTCACGCATGGGCCTACCCGAACCCCATACGACCAGTTGGCTATCGCCGCGCAGCTTTGCCTCGTGAGCCTTGCGAATAAGCGCTGGAAGGACGTGGCTGTTGTTCAGGTCATAGTTGTCGTTCGGACCATAGAGATTGGTTGGCATAACGGAGTTGTAGTGTCGGTTATGCTGACGATTGTAGCTCTCGCACAACTTCAAGCCGGCAATCTTCGCGATTGCATAAGGTTCGTTTGTCGATTCCAGGGGTGCGGTGAGCAGGTACTCCTCCCGGATCGGCTGCGGACAATCTCTAGGATAGATGCAGCTTGAGCCGAGAAACAACATGCGCTGGACATCTGCCTGATGGGCAGCCTCAACGACGTTCGCCTCAATCATGAGGTTCTGATAGATGAAGTCGGCACGATAGACGTTGTTTGCATGGATGCCGCCAACTTTTGCGGCCGCCATAAAAATGTACTCGGGCTTCTCATGAAGGAGGAAGTCCGTAACGGCGCTCTGGTTTACGAGATCGAGTTCGTTGTGCGTCCGCGTAACAATGTTCGTGTATCCGCTCGCGCGGAGGCGTCGCACGATGGCGGACCCCACCATTCCGCGATGTCCGGCAACATAAATTTTCGCGTTCTTGTCCATTTTGTTACTCGTGATAGTCGTAGGCGGAGAAACCGTGCTTCTTCACAAGTTCATCGCGCTCTGCGGCCTTGAGATCATCGCGCATCATTTCGGCGACAAGCTCATGGAAAGTGATTTTTGGCACCCAGCCAAGCTTCTCCTTCGCCTTGGTTGGGTCGCCAAGCAGGGTCTCGACTTCGGTCGGGCGGAAATATCGCGGATCAACCGCGACGATGCACTTGCCGTTCGCGTCGTATCCCTTTTCATCGACGCCTTCGCCCTGCCAGGTGATTGCGATATCGATTTCCTTGGCGGCCGCATTCACGAATTCTCGCACACTATACTGAACCCCCGTCGCAATGACGAAATCTTCCGGCACTTCCTGTTGCAGCATCATCCACTGCATCTCGACGTAATCTTTTGCGTGACCCCAGTCACGCTTGGCATCAAGATTTCCGAGATAGAGACAGTCCTGCAGGCCAAGCTTGATGCGCGCCAGTGCGCGCGTGATCTTGCGGGTAACAAAGGTTTCACCCCGAACGGGGCTTTCATGATTGAAGAGGATCCCGTTGCATGCGTAGATGCCATAAGCCTCGCGATAATTCACTGTTATCCAGTAAGCGTATAGTTTTGCCACTGCATAAGGCGAACGCGGATAGAACGGCGTGGTTTCACGCTGCGGAATTTCCTGCACGAGTCCGTAGAGCTCTGATGTTGAAGCCTGATAGAAGCGTGTCTTCTTCTCAAGCCCGAGAATACGTATTGCCTCAAGGATTCTCAGAGCACCCAAGGCATCGGAGTTCGCGGTGTACTCCGGTTCCTCGAATGATACGGCAACATGTGACTGTGCAGCCAGATTGTAGATTTCGTCCGGCTGAACTTGCTGGATAATGCGTACCAGACTCGATGAATCCGTCATGTCGCCGTAATGCAGTACCAGCCGACGATCCTGATCGTGCGGATCCTGGTAAAGATGATCGATACGATCAGTATTAAACAGCGAAGAGCGGCGCTTGATTCCGTGAACCTTGTACCCTTTTTCCAGCAGCAGTTCGGCGAGATAGGAACCATCCTGGCCGGTAACGCCCGTGATCAGAGCTGTTTTTTGTTTTGCGTTCATAGCCGTCAATCTCCTCTCGATTGCCGCCTCTTGCACTCAACTCAAGCCAAAGGTAGGCGTCAAACGGGCAATTTTTCAATATGGGTTGCCTTTAGCGGAAAGAATACAGATCGTCCAGCCATGGGTGGAGAGGTGGGTGCCCACCGGCTTGTTGCTGCACAGATAGTCAGTTCTTCGGTCGTTTCGGTAATCGGCGACTCAATTGTGGAGTCGCGGGAAATCTTTGAACCGCCCCGGGTTTGCCAGAGGCTCCAACTTCTGAGCAAGTGGAGCCGATATGAGCAAGACAACGAACAAGTTTTCACCCGAAGTCCGCGCCCGAGCAGAGCGGATGGTTTTGGATAACCAAGGCGAATATTCCTCGCGATGGGCAGCGGTCTCCTCGATCGCCGCCAAGATCGGCTGCACGGCGCAGGCGCTCAATGAATGGGTGAAGAAGGCGGAAGTGGACGATGGTTTACGGCCCGGCCTGCCGAGTGATGTGGCCGAGAAGATGAAGGCCCTGGAGCGGGAGAACCGCGAGCTTCGTCAGGCCAACGAGATATTGCGCAAGGCGTCTGCTCATTTCGCCCAGGCGGAAGCTCGACCGCCCCTTCAAACGAAGATTTCGTTCATCGACGAACACCGTGGCGTGTTCGGGGTCGAGCCGATCTGCAGGCTTTTGCCGATTGCCCCGTCAACCTACTACGAGAACGTCGCCAAGCGTCTGGATGTGGATCGCCTGTCGGTCCGAGCCCGCAGCGACATTAACCTGAAGATCGAGATACGCGGGGTGTTCAATGAGAACTTCCAGGTCTATGGCGTGCGCAAGGTCTGGCGGCAATTGAAGCGGGAAGGCTTCGACATCGCCCGCTGCACTGTCGCTCGGCTTATCAGGGTAATGGGGCTGCGGGGCATCATTCGCGGCAAACCGATCCGCACGACGATCAGCGATAAGGCTGCTCCATGCCCACTCGACCGGGTGAACCGACACTTCTGTGCGCCAGCGCCAAACATGTTGTGGCTTTCCGATTTCACCTATGTGGCGACCTAGCAGGGCTTCGTCTACGTGGCTTTCGTCATTGATGCTTTCGCTCGCCGTATCGTCGGCTGGCGGGCACGCCGGACTGCTCATGCGGGTTCTGTGCTCGATGCCCTCGACCAGGCACCGCATGACCGGCGGCCCGTCTATCGTGGCGGGCTGGTTCATCATTGCGACCGCGGCTCGCAATATGTGTCCATTCGCTATTCCGAACGATTGGCCGAGGGGGGCATCGAGCCGTCTATCGGGAGTGTCGACGATTCCTACTACAACGCTCTCGCTGAAACGATCAACGGTCTTTACAAGGCCGAGGTCATCCATCGGCGAGGATCGTGGCGAAGCTTCGAAGCCGTGGAGTTTGCAACGCTGGAATGGGTCGACTGGTTCAACAGCCGCCGTCTTCTGGAGCCAATAGGCAACATACCGCCAGCCGAAGCCGAGGATAGCCTCCGACAAACCCGGTGCGGTTCAGTGCAATCCCTAGTTTTGGTCCGTGGTTGATCGATTTTTGGTATCAAGATTCCCTGAAAAATCATCATCGGTTGAACTTGGTCACCAGATTGACTAGCTTTTCGCCGCTTTTGCAGATTAGAAGGCGGCTGAAAATTGCTCCGTCTTGAGCTTGTCAGTTTGGGTACAGACTTGAAAACTTTTAGAGCGCGTCTTCTCCGGCATGTCCGTACAAGGTCTTCAGCGCGTCCGTCATGGAAGAAGATCATAGCGAGAGGTTCTCCGAATGCGGAGAAATCGGGACCATCGGTGCTTATTGCTACCAGCACCGGCTCGAATTGGCCTCTCAGTGGGTTTGAAAGCGTCTTGTCGGTTGCGCTGCAGCTGAGAGGTTGCAAGGTCACGGTCTTGCTGTGTGATGGCGTTCTCGCCGCCTGTCAGGAGTGTGACTTGCGGACACTTCCTGAAAGGCAACTCATTGCGAATGGGCCATCGCCACTTTGCTCCACTTGCGCGAAGCCCGCATCTGAAATGTTTCGGGAGGCGGAGATACCGCTCCTGTATTACAGCCAGTTCATTTCGGAAGCAGATCAGCGGGAAATCGATGACATTGTGGAAGGACTCGATGACGGCGTGTTGTCAGGCTTCTCGTGGCATGGTGTGCCGGTCGGTGAGCATGCGAGGGCCGGTGCTTTGCGCTATTACGGCTCGGGAACATTGGAAAACGAGGCGGGCGGCGGCGCCATCCTGCGTCGCTACTTGAAGGCTTCTATGCAAAGTGTTCGCGTCATGGAGAACCTGCTCACCTCACAGACCTTTGACAGAGTTGTCTTTCATCACGGAATCTACGTTCCGCAAGGTGCGGTCGGTGACGTCTGTCGCAAGTTCGAGGTTCCGGTGGTAAACTGGAATCTAGCCTATCGCGAGCGTTCTGTTCTCTTTAGCCATCATGACACTTACCATCGCTCGATGATTGCAGAGCCGAGTGAATCTTGGCAAACCCTTCCGTTTACGGAGCGCGATGAGACAGAAATCGTCGATTACATAAAGTCACGGCGCTCTGGCAGTAACGACTGGATTAGCTTCCAGAGTGAGAGGAGCGCGTCGCAAGATCCTTTCGAAGGTCTCGATATCGATTCGCAGAAGCCCGTTTTCGGGCTGCTGACCAATGTCATGTGGGACGCTCAGCTGCATTTCAAGGCGAACGCCTTCTCATCCATGCTGGAATGGCTCTATGAGACTGTCGACTATTTCCGGATGCGGACAGACATTCAGTTGCTGATCCGGATTCATCCGGCCGAGGTTCTGGGGAGCGTGCCTTCGCGGCAGAAGGTTTCTGACTTGCTCACGGCACGCTACGGTAGCCTGCCCGAAACCATCAAGATCGTGGAGCCAGATGATCCGCGAAACACTTATCTACTGATGGAGCGCTGTCGCGCGGTCCTCGTCTACGGTACCAAAATGGCGATCGAGTTGCCTTGCCTGGGCATCACCACCATCGTGGCCGGCGAGGCGTGGGCGCGTAACAAGGGATTTACGGTCGATATTAGTTCGAAAGAGAACTACGCGGAATTGCTGGCGGAATTGCCCGCTATCCCGTGTCTGACCGCCGACCAGATACGCCTCGCCCGTCACTATGCTCACTATCTGTTTTTTCGGCGCATGATCCCGTTGGGGTTTGCCGAAAAGCGCCATCGTCTGACGCCAGTCGCCTATAACGTTGAAACGCTCCAGTCGCTGCTGCCTGGAAAAGACGCGGGGCTTGACTGTCTGTGCAATGGCATCATGAATCTCACCCCCTTTGTCATGAGAGCAGGGGCTGAGAAGTGAGCGATAAAACCCTCTCAACCCTGGTTGTCCAGGACTATTGTCAGGTGGGCGGGGGCGCTGAGCGTCTGGTCAATATTTTGTGCAGGGATTTGCCAGACTGTGCACTCTGGACGTCGGGCGTATACGCGGACTTTCTTAGAAGTGGTGTAGGAGAAGACATCGAGGTGAAGGTTTTGGGGGAGCGCCTAGCATTCCTCCCGAGGCAGGCGCGAGCCATGTTTTCCTTCATGTTTCTCGGGCAATGTCTGCCCAAGGCTAGAAACGTCATTTACAGTGGTATCTTCGCCCCCTTGGCGGTGTCTGCGCAGCGCTCAGGAAAGCGAATATGTTATTGTCACACTCCACCCAAGTTTGCATTTGAGCAGAGTGAAAAGTACAGGCTTTCGTTCAACCTTTTCTTGCGACCGCTTTTTTCGCTCGGTGTTGCGGCTTATCGTCGAAAATACCTTCAAGCGATGCGTCGGATGGATCTCATCGTCACAAATTCGGCGAATGTTCAACGTCGCATCGACAAGTATCTGGGGCTTCCCAGCCACGTTATTTACCCGCCGGTGGATATTGATCTGTTTCGATGGATCTCTCAGGGAGATTTTTATCTTTCTCTGGGGAGGCTGGAACCGAACAAGCGTGTCGATCTTGTGGTTCAAGCCTTCCGCCAGATGCCGGACAAAAAGCTTGTTGTCGCGTCCGGTGGATCCCAACTTGAGCACATAAGGCGCCTTGCGGAGGGGGCACCCAACATCGCGGTTCTGGGTTGGGTGGATGACCAAAAGCTCGCAGAGCTGGTTGGCAGGTCGATTGCCTGCCTTTATCTCCCCGCTGACGAAGATTTCGGAATGTCCGCAGTCGAAGCCATGGCTGCTGGCAAGCCTGTGATCGCTGTCAATGAAGGGGGCCTTGTCGAGACTATTGTTGATGGGGAAACTGGTAATTTGCTTCCCGCAGCGTTTGGGGTTGCCGAAATTTGCCAAGCGGTTGAGGCGATGGACTGCAATAGGGCTTTGTCGATGAGGCAGGCCTGTGAAAAGCGCGCGAAAGAGTTTTCGAGGGTTCGCTTCATCGAGAATATACGGGCAATCCTGGAGCCGGATGAAACCTTGTAGTTCTTTGGCCCGGTCTTACGCTTTTGCCCCATCGTTTCATGATTGTTGACGCTGAGCCTTGTGGAGGTTTGGACAATGTCGATTTAAATGCTCGCATCTCCTCTCGGCGTCGGAGCCGGTATGCCGGCGAACATTTCGTTCGGCGCTTCGCTCAGGTCTCTCAGAAATCCGGAGGGTGTGATTTTCTGCCGATAGAAAATGTGACATCCAGCAGGAGAGACCTTATAAGCGAGAAAATGTTGAGGCACGTCCTCTTGTCCGAGCCGCGTTTTCTCGGAACCCTGCAGGCTTTAGATAAACGCGATCAATGTTCCCGATGAAGCAGGCGGGACTTTTTGCGTTACGGAGAGAAATAGTGAAGAAACTTTTGCGCGCGCTTTTTTCCAGAAGCGGTGTAAGCAAGATTACGAAGACTTGGAATGTGCACAGCAACTTTCCGAATTGGGGCGACCTTTTGGGACGCGACCATGTGGCTTCGCGAGGAAAAACGGGAACCGCCCCGAAGCAGAGGGTGTTGATTGCAACCAGTATCGGCGGTGACGCGCCATCGACCACACTGGAAAGCTTGATCGCCGTTGCTCTCATCGAGCGCGGGGCCGAAGCGGAAGCATTGCTCTGTGATGCCAGCCTTCCGGCTTGTCTTCGAGGAAATATCAACAATTACGAAGACCCGCAGGAATTCGTCGAGCATGGACCCAAGCTTAAGTATTGCGGAGGCTGTTTTGAGAAGAGCGAGGCATCCTTCGGATCAGCGGGCATCAAGGTTCATAAATATGGCTCCTATATCTCGGAGGCTGAAAAAGCACAGGCCGATGTGCTTAGCAGAGAGATAAGTTTTGATGACATCGGGCAATTCGAGTTAAATGGCCTAGCGGTTGGCGAGCATGCTCTTGCGGGGGCATTGCGCTATTTCGCAAGAGGTACGCTTGAGGGGCAACCGGATGCTGAGCCGGTGCTGCGCCGTTTCCTTAAGGGCTCGATCCTGACGGCCATCTCTGTCAGCAACCTGCTTGATCGTGAAAAATACGACGTGCTCGTATTTAGCCATGGCATTTACGTCCCGCTCGGCATTGTGGGCGAGGTCGCCCGGAAGAAGGGCGTCCGCGTTGTGAACTGGGTAACGGCCTATCGCAAGCAGCGCTTCATATTCAGTCATGGCGATACCTATCATCACACGATGATTTCCGAGCCCGTCGAGAGCTGGAGGAACATACCCTGGACGCCGGAGTTGGATAAGCGGGCCATGGACTATCTGGAAAGTCGTACCAAGGGGACGCGCGACTGGATCTGGTTCCACGAGAAGCCGGAAGAAGAGATGGCGGCGATCGCGCGCGAACTTGGGCTTGATCTGAACAAGCCGACAATTGGCTTGCTGACCAACGTCGTTTGGGATGCGCAGTTACACTTTAAGGCGAACGCTTTCCCCAACATGATTGTCTGGCTCCAGGAATCGATCAAGTATTTCGCCAAGCGCCCCGATTTGCAACTCGTCATTCGGGTGCATCCGGCTGAGATTCGCGGAACAGTCAAATCGCGTCAACGTGTGATGGATGAAATCCAGAAAGCGTTTCCGAACTTACCGCCTAATATTTTCGTGATTGCCCCGGAAAGCCCGATAAGCACTTATGCGGTCCTTGAGGTCTGTGACTCCGTCGTCATTTACGGCACCAAGACTGGCATCGAGCTAACGTCTCGCGGCATTCCTGTAATTGTCGCCGGCGAGGCGTGGATCCGCAACAAGGGTCTGACGTTGGACGCTCACAGCCAGAAAGAATACTTCGAGATCCTCGACAGCTTGCCGATAGGACATCGGCTCGACGAGGAGGCGCGCACACAAGCTCGCAAATATGCGTATCATTTCTTTTTCAGAAGAATGATCCCATTGCCAATGGTCGTGCCGAACGAGGGCTTTCCTCCTTTCAAGATCAGCCTTGCAAACGGCGCCAGCGACCTCGCGAAAGGCAAGAGCCTCGGTTTGGATGTAATCTGTGAAGGTATCCTTGAGGGCAAGGACTTCATTTACCCGGACGAAAAGAACATCGAGGTGCAGCTTGATTGATGTGCTGCGAAGGCATCTTGCCAGAATAGGGCGCAAAGTCAGGGCTTCCGCCAAGACTGCAATCGAGAGCAGTCCTGCGCGCCCTGTCGTTTCGAAGACGGGATTGTTTCAGGGGAATGTGGCACGCTCCCATCCTGCCGTGAAATGTGGAGAATCCATTCTCGACAAAGGCTTTGGCGTCGAATTCAGAACCGACAGGAATGAGCCCTGCGTCGAGATTGGGAATGAATGCATTTTGAAATGCAAGATCATTTTCGAAACGGATACTGGGTCCGTCAAAATCGGTGACGGATGCTATATCGGTGGCACACGGATAATATCCGCGCAATCGGTGGAGATCGGCAACTGGGTAACCATGGCCTGGGGAATTATGATCTACGACCATAATTCCCACTCTCTTGATTTCCGAGAAAGGATCAACGACCAGAAGCGGCAGCTGAAAGACTGGGGCTCTGGGAATTTTATTAGGAACAAGAACTGGGACGTCGTTGATAAGAAACCAATTCGCATCGGTGACTACGCCTGGATTGGTTTTGATGCGGTAATATTAAAAGGCGTGACAATCGGAGAAGGTGCGGTCGTGGGTGCGCGATCCGTGGTAACGCGTGACGTTGAGCCTTGGACTGTCGTAGCAGGAAATCCCGCCCAGGTGGTAAAGCGCCTGACTCCGGGTGAACCGCTGACGTCCGGCGATCTGAGTGAGATCTAGTTTCGCAGGAGATGGTGCGGGTGGAGAGTGTAATAGTTGTCGGCGCTGCGGGCTTTCTGGGTAAAGAAGTCTCCCGCCTTTGCCAGAAACAGGGACTGACGACGATCGGGGTGGACATCAACCCTCCCGAAGAGGGGGAACTCTTTTCCCGCTTTCATGTGGTCAAGCAAGGCGACCTCAATATCGGCTCAATTCTATCGAGCATTAAGCCTACCTATGTCATTAACCTCGCCGGCAACGCCGATGTGAGCCGTTCGGTGAAGGAACCCCGCTTCGATTTCAATCTGTCCGTGGACCTGTTTTCCAGTCTTCTGGAGCAGGTGCGTCAGTTGTCACCGGAAACCAAGGTCCTTCTAGCGTCGAGTGCCGCAATCTATGGGCAGCCACGTGAATTGCCCATTTTGGAAACTATGCAGCCTCGGCCCATTTCTCCTTATGGCTACCATAAGTGGATGTGTGAGTTGCTGACGCAGGAATATCACGCCATTTACGGAACAAGGGTTGCTGCCCTTCGCGTATTTTCCGCCTATGGCGCAGGGCTCAGAAAGCAGATCTTTTGGGACTTGTGCAGGAAGTGCGCTGTTGATAGGGAAATCCAGCTAAGCGGCGACGGAACGGAGTCACGTGATTTTATCCACGTGAACGACATAGCCAGCGCCATATTGTGCATCCTGCGCAACTCGCCGTTTTGCGGCGAAGCCATAAATGTGGCAAGCGGTCGGGAGACGTCCATCAGAGAAATTGCCGAACTCGTCATTGGAGGTTTCGGCATGGATTGCAGTTGCCTTTCGTTTTCAGGTCTTCAGCGAGCAGGGGATCCGAAGAACTGGCGAGCCGACGTATCTAAGTTGGGCACGCTCGGATTTACGCCGTCAATGGATCTGAAGCGAGGCGTCGCCAGCTACGTGGAGTGGTTTAGAAGTCTATGAAAATACTTGTTTATTTGACAGGCGGCGCGCACTGGCTTGGTGGAGTGCAATACACCAGAAATCTCCTGAAAGCGATCTGTTCTCTGCCGGTGGCAGAGCAGCCGGAGATTGTTCTGAAGATTGGCCGGAAGAATAAAGACCTGAATTTCGAGACGGAATTCAAAGGCCAACCGAACATCGTTCTGGATGGTCCTGTGCCTACGAAAAACGGAAAGCTTTCCCGTGGCATCGATTTTCTGCGCCGCGTGCTCCGGCGCTACATGTCTATGGATCTCCCAGGGGTGCTTATGCGCGCCGACGAGTGCAGCGTGGCTTTTCCCGTAAAAGGCCCAGGCGTGCTCGGAAGCGCTCAAAACGTCTACTGGATTCCCGATTTTCAGTACAAACATTTCCCGGAATTCTTCTCCGATGAAGAACGCCGCTCTCGAGATGAAATGTACAACAAAATGCTGTCCGAGGATGGCGTTCTTGTACTGAGTAGTGAAGCTGTACAAAGGGACTTTCTGAGATTTTTCCCCCAGTTTGCGGATAAGGCTGTTCGCGTTCTTCGGTTTTGCACAGTCATCGACAGCGCTGCTTTTTCCGCGGATGCCGCTGAGGTTTGCCGAAAATACGGTCTGCCGGAAAAATTCGTTTATCTCCCCAATCAGCTTTGGCAGCACAAAGGCTTCGAGACGGCATTCGAAGCCATTGGCATTCTGCGCGATCAGGGACTTGAATTGCCGTTGGTCAGTACCGGAAATAAAGACGATTATCGCAATTCGGGGCATTTCCAGCGCCTTGAAAGCATTCTGAAGGAGCATGGTGTCGAGCAGCAGATAATCATGCTGGGCATGATCCCACGTGAAGATCAGCTTCAGATCTTTCGCCGTGCTGCGTTGGTACTCCAGCCTTCCCGGTTCGAAGGTTGGAGTACTTCGGTCGAGGATGCCCGTGCTTTGGGCAAGCACATCGTCGTGTCCGATATCGACGTCCATGTGGAGCAGGATCCTCCGAACGCCACATTCTTCAAGACCGGGGACGCGAATGACCTGGCGGAAAAGCTCAAGGCCGTTTGGCATGTGTCCAGTGCCGGACCTGATGGCGAAATGGAAATGGCCGCCCGCCTAGCAGCCAAGAAGCGAGCTAGGCAATACGCGCGCGATTTTATCAAGATCATGACCGAGGTGCACGAGGCGCGTTGGGTGAAGAGCCTGAGTCGAGCAGAACAGGAACAAGAGTTCCTGAAGTTGGCGGCGCTGCACCAATTGTTGCCGGAAACACTGCGCTCCGATGCGGTGGGGCCGCGTTTCTCAAAATTGGTCCGGCATCGACGAGAGCTTTTCCATCCGGCCGGAAAGTATGCGCTCAAGCAGGTGGTCTCGACGACAGGACTGAGTCTCAATGTCAATATCGGCGATCACCTAGGCTGCGATCTTTATTATGGCATGTTCAATGAGCAATCCGAGTATGCTCTTTTCAACGCATTGATCAAACCGGGCGACGTTGTCATCGACGTGGGAGCCAATATTGGCCTCTACAGCTTGCTGGGTGCTCTCAGGGCCGGGCCGGGCGGCCGTGTTGTGGCGTTTGAACCCGCCCAGCGCGCGATAGACCTGCTACGGAAAAACATCACGGCCAACAAGCTCGATGCGCAGATAAATCTGCTCCCCATATGCGTCGGCTCGCAGAACGGCGTAACTTCATTCTATGAGGCGGAGCAGACCAGCTTCAGCGGGATTATAAATACCGGTCGTTCCGCGGTGGATAGCGTAAGGGAAGTTCCGGTACGGCGGCTTGATGATGTCCTTCCTGAAATAGGGATTTTGGAAATCGCCTTCATCAAGATCGACGTTGAGGGCACTGAAGCGCAGGTCCTTGAAGGCGCGGTGGGCACACTGGAGCGATCGGATGCGATCATTGAGCTGGAGATCTCCACCAAGAACAGCAATCCCGCAGAAAAAGAGGAGATGTTGGCGTGTCTCACGCTTCTCGAAGAGAAGCTTGGCTACGTTGCCTATTGCATTTCCGGTGACCTGAAGAGATTGGTCCGCTTTGGCAGCATGAGCGAAATTTTTGACGCTGCCGCAATTACGCGACGCAATAACTACTTTCTGGTTCGGAAGACGCACGATAAGGCAGCGTTGATCGAACGCACTTTCGCCGCCTGCCAACCATCGCTACTACGTCCGAACCAATTTTTCGGCGGCCGTTTTGCTGGCAAATTGTCGCGCAATGAACTCAAGGCGCTTCAATGGGCGGAACGAGAGCGTGGCATTTTGGCCATCGACAGAGCGGACAACGCGTTTAAGCGCAACGAAATGTTGTCACGATGATGTTCCCCCATCATCGGCGCCAACTCCGCGATAAAATCAGAAGAAACCAGACATGACACGAGAAACGATAATCCGTCCCCCCAATCTCTATGCTTTCGTTAGCTTTCGAGAGTTATGGTCTTATCGCGGCCTCTTGCGCTCAATGGTTCGGCGTGAGCTGAAATCCGAATTCAACCAACAGTATCTCGCCTATGTCTGGCCGATTTTTCGACCTGTTCTGATGGTGATTCTTTTCGGTCTTTTTCGTCATTATTCGCAGGCGAATACTGGGGTCGAAATTCCCTATCTGCTCTATGTCTATAGCGGCCTGATCCTCTGGTTCAAATTTACCGAAAGCGTCCAGGACACCTCTTCATCGGTCAAGCGGAATGCAGGTTTGATCAAGAAAGTGTACTTCCCAAAAATCCTTTCACCACTAAGCTCGATCCTGTCGAATCTAGTGACGTTTTCGATAAGCGCGATTCCGCTGGTCATCATGATGATCTTCTTCAACACATTTCCCGGTTGGAACGTGTTACTGCTGCCGTTGGTCATATTGCAGTTGGCTCTTATGACCCTTGGCGTCGGTTGCATTTTCGCTGTCCTGGGCCTTGGCAACGGTGACTGGGATCGCTTCTTGGGACATTTGCTGTATATCGGCTTGTTTGTGTCCCCCGTTATCTACGCACCTGCAATGATGCCCGCAGACGCCCAATTTTTCTATTCCCTGAATCCGATGGTCGGCCTTCTCATGGCATTCCGGGCAACGCTATTTGCGGATTTCGCACTGCCGGTAAATTTGTGGCTTTATTCGATGGCGTTCACTGTGGTTGTGGCGCTGCTTGGTCTGGCGGTTTTCTATCGCCGTGAAAAATACATTGTCGACAGGTTGTAGTCATGAGTGAAACGGTCGTTACTGTAACAGGCCTGGGAAAATCATACCCACTCGCCCAAAACCTAGCTGGTAAAGAAAAGAAGAAATTCTCGCTGCCGCGATTGATTGGTTCGCGGCAATCGGAGGAGAACATTCATTGGGCGCTGAAGGATGTATCCTTCTCGGTGAATCGTGGCGAGCGCATTGGAATCGTCGGTCGCAACGGAGCGGGAAAGTCCACCCTGCTCAAGATCATGTCGCGGGTGACTTATCCGACGACGGGCGAGATACGGATCAAGGGAACTTTGACCTCTCTGCTCGAAGTCGGAACCGGCTTCAACGACAACCTGTCCGGCCGGGAAAATGTCTTTCTCAATGCGTCGCTTTATGGCCTTTCGCGCGAACGGACCCGGGAAAGATTCGACGAGATCGTTGAGTTTTCCGGGGTGTCGCGCTTTATCGATACGCCATTGAAACACTACAGCAGTGGCATGCGCATGCGGCTTGCCTTCTCTGTAGCAGCTCACCTCGATCCAGACATCCTGTTGCTTGATGAAGTCCTGGCCGTAGGCGATATGGCCTTTCAGCGAAAATGCCTTGAACGCGTTGATGATCTCACGTCGCGAGGACAGACGCTGTTTTTCGTTTCGCACAGCATGGATTCGGTCATGCGTTATTGTGATCGCTGTCTGTGGATCGAAAACGGCCAGCTACTCAAGGATGGTGACGCCGGAGAAGTCATCGAGGCTTATGTTGAGGCAGTTCTGAACGTTAAGTCCTCACTGGTACGTCCAACTCTGACCGACGCCGAAGGTAATCCTGCGTCGTCGGAGAGAAGTCCTGTCGTTGCTGCGGAAGACCGGCATGAAAACGTCGGAGATGGCACGCCAGAGAATTCGGGCAATGCACATCTGATGTCCGCACGCATTATCGATGAAGCCGGCGAGGATAAGACCCTATTCCATCTCAATGAGAAGATTGGAATAGAAATGATTTATTCCACTACGGGATCCAATACGTTTATTCCGGGCATCCATGTTTATTGCCCATTGGGCACGCATATTTTCAATGCCGTTCCGACCGGCTATGACATTGCCCATTATGCCAAGGATCGCCCGACTGTTATTCGTTCGGTCGTCTGGGTCCCCAAGCACCTCCTCAATATCGGCACCTATTCCGTATCGTTGATGGTCTTCAATCCCTTCGACTCCCCTTTTAGGCGGTTCTTCCAGCATGAGAGGATGCTGTCGTTCCATTGTGTGGAAGCACCGTTGGGTGAGGTCTCCGCTCGTGGAGGTATGCCGCGGCCGTTTCCTGGTCCCATCCGGCCCATGCTTGATTGGACAGTGGAGGATCAACGGCAATAGTGGTGCCAATCACTGGCCCGCGCTCGCAAGCCAGATCAAAGGTGCCCTTTTACACCGATCATTGGGCGGCGGACAAAGTTTGACAGCCTATTGTTCCTGGGATATACGGCGGCAGCTTGAAGGATTGCTCTCCCCGTTAAGTCGACGCGGTTATTTGGAGTTTGACGCCGAAATTCGGATTAGGCGGTAAATCTGGCAGTTCTCGCCCGGATTGAGGTTCGTATGTCAAATAAAATCAGTATGTTCGACGATCGATACTATATCGAGATCAACGAAGCACGTTGGTCGATGGCGGAAGGTGTGCTCGATCGGCTGAAGGGTATCGAGCGGTGTTTCGATGTGGGTTGTGGACCCGGTTGGTTTTCGGAGCGTCTGGCTGCACGCGGGCTGAATGTCTGGGGCGTCGATGGACGTCCGGAACTGGCCGAAGCTGCGGCATCGAGGGTACCCGAGGCGACGTTTTCAGCTCTTGATATCACCGATCAGAGTGTTGACCTTGGCGGTAAACAGGCTGATCTGGTTTTCTGTTTTGGTCTTCTCTACCACTTGGAAAACCCTTTCGCTGCTATCCGCAATCTGTTTCGTATGACGGAGAAGTATCTCTTCGTAGAGACACAGGTCGCGCCCGGAAAAGGCAATGATCTGATAATCATTTCCGAGGGACGCAATCACACGCAAGGGCTGCATTTTCATGCGATTGTTCCGTCGCGAAACGCGCTCCTGAAAATGTTCTATGTTGCGGGATTTTCTTCGGTTCATAGATACGTTGGAACTGTCGACCACTCGGATTTTGTTGACAGTAGTGAACGTTTGCACCGCAGAGAAATCTTCATGGTAACTAAGAATGTCGAATTTTCGGACGAAAGCTTCGTGCACGAACCGGATCCCACAACTCCAAAGATAGACTACTCGATATGAAGCTCTCCGTTGTTCTCGGTACATACAATCGCCTCGATCAGGTTCAGCGCTGCATTGAAAGTATTGTGCGTGAGACAAGAACTCCGACTAAGATCTACATTACCGATGCAGGTTCTACCGATGGTACGGTCGAGTATCTTCAGTCCATTGCTTCCGAAACTATTATTCCGGTTCTGGTCGGGAAAAAACTAGGTCAGGCGAAGGCCTACAACGACGTCTTTGACATCGTCGATACCAAGTATGTCTGCTGGTTGAGCGATGACAACGAGGTCGTCGACGGAGGGTTGGACTGCGCGGTTGAGATTCTGGAAGGCAACTCAGCCATTGGCATGGTCGCATTGAAGACTACGGACGTGCAGGGACCGTTCGTTGATGCTCCCTATATCGGAGGCATTTCTTCCATCGGAATTCTGAATGTGAATCAGGGGGTATTGCCAACCAAGGTGATGAAGCAGGTTGGTGGTTTTTCAGAAGAGTTCCGTGACTATGGAATCGACTCCGCCTTGACTGCCGAAGTTCTACATTCCAACTACGATGTGGTGTACACGAAGCAAATAGCTCTTCATCATTACCGCAACTGGAGTGAGGATCCGAGGTCTGAGAACTATCAGTGGCTTCAGGCGCGTCAGATCGCTATGCGGGAGCGTTACGAGAAGACTTACGGCGCCGATGGCGGACAAGAGCAGGGTGCTTATCGCCTCAAGAAAGAGCTTGCAAAGCGCCTGAAGACATCGCTTACAACCAGTCGGGTTGGCAGGTCGCTTAGGAACTCCGCCTTTGCGCGCACCAGTATTAACGTTCTGTCGGGCCGTTACATTAGCCTGTTCGACCCAATCCTGACGTTGGGCAGAAAATACCATTTGGTACAGAGCCGCGGAAAAAATTGAACTGATTCGATTCATGGATCGGTTGGCGCTAGTTTGAGCCAGAAATCTCCACGGGGTTGAAAACCGGAAATTCACCGCAGCTCGGAGAGCATTCGATCAGCCGGGATTCTACATACATAAAAACTGCGAAGTCAGGGCGGTAAGCATCTAAAAATGCAGCCGGAAACTTATGGTCAGGAAGGTTGGCGACGTTATTAACGTTTACAGTTGCTGCCTGACTGAACACCTCACCAGCTATCGCGGCCATCCTGTTGGTGAATGAGTCGCCAATGACAGCCACTTTGATTTTCCGGACATGGCTATTCTCATAGTAGGTTAGACGGCTTCCCTCGGGAAGTAGCTTCTCCCATGATGGCGGCGTGGGAGATGTGAACCCGTATCCATTTTCTGGTACTGGGACCCAGCTTTCATCACGGAATGGAAGCCCCATCATGCGACCAAAACCCGTTGGCTCGTAGTAATCGATCTTAAGGTTATACGGTGGGAAAGCCGAGGGAACGCTGGTGGGAAAGTATTTCCGAATGTGATCCGCCAACTGCTCGAAAGCTATGAAGGTGCCGTGCTGAGTAGCGTGCGGGTCGGTGTGGTAATAAAGCTCGGCATTGTCCGAAGCTTTCCGGATCGCTTGGCGGACGGGGACCAAGTTCTCCGGCATGACCTCCTTCAGCGCATCGAAGACCTGCTCTGATTGCGTTGGAAGGCTTTCATCGAAGTGCCAACTGTCCGGCATATAGCGGTTACCATATATCGCCGCTTTCGTGGGCATGAAAAGAACGAGCATGTGAATGCCTCGCCTTTCCAGCCATCGCTTTCGGTCAATAAGAGCTTGTTTAACCTTGGCAACATATTCCGGGTTGAGCCGCCGCGGACCGACTGAACCTAGCCCGTCGAATTCGGCGCCGAACACCCAAGGGCCGGCCCCGACAACGACATTTGGTGCCAGTGTCGAGCGAAAACGGGTATAAAGCTGCTCGTTGAACGCTAAGACAAGGGGCCTTCGAAACGCAAAGTTATCGGTGAGCCAGGCATCGAGGCCTCGTACATAGGATGTGATGTCACCCTTCCACCTGGGTTCGGGAGCCATCTCGCGGTTTTCGTCAACCTGTATCGATGGCTGCCATCCAGCCAACGTAAGAACACCGTTAAGAGATAGTGAGGTGAAAAGGGCCAAAGGCAAGATCAGCATCAGGGGTAAGCGGATAGCAAGGCGCAAGAACTTGCATAGCTGACTGATAAAGGAGGTTTGGTAGGTACCATGCATCGCTTCAGAACCTGAAATATAGGAAGGCTTGGAGGGTGCTGGCAGCCGCGGCAGATAAAGCAACGCCGCCAATTGCAACCAGCGCCAAGCTCCTCAGGGTTTCCTGGAGGGGGTTGGCAATGAGAGCCTCGCCGGGGCGACGCGATCCGAATATGCGTTCGATGCTAAAGTGCATCCCTAGACCCAAAACAGATCCGACGCAAAGGACGGTCAGCAGGAACGGATTGTAGAGCCGTAGAATGTCCGCGGGCGCCCCTGCCACATCGCCGAAGAAAAGTGCCGAAAAGTAGCCGATAGCGTGCGAGAAGCTCTCTGCCCGGAACCACACCCAACCCAGCAGCACTGCAACGATGGTATAGAGCCTTCGAAGTGGGATAGGCCAGCTTTCCAGAATGCGACCGAACCACGCACGCTCGACCGTCAGAAGTAGGCCGTGCCATAATCCCCAAATTAGAAACGTCCAGCTAGCGCCATGCCAGAGCCCGGTAGTGGCAAAGACGATCCAAAGGTTCATTGATGTCCGCGCCGCGCCGCGCCTGTTCCCGCCGAGCGGTATGTAAAGATAATCGCGAAACCAGCGCGATAGCGTCATATGCCAGCGCCGCCAGAAGTCTTGAACGCTGTTGGCGGTATAAGGCATGTCAAAGTTTTCGGGGAAGCGAAAGCCGAACATCATTGCCAAGCCGATTGCCATGTCGGAGTAGGCGGAAAAATCGAAGTAAATTTGCAGCCCGAAGGATATGATGCCTACCCATGCCAATGGACTGCTGAGGTCGGCGGTAGGCGTGCTGAAGATGTGGTCAACAGGAATGGAGAGAGGGTCAGCTATAAGTAGCTTCTTTGCGAGACCTATAACAAACCGTTCAGTGCCGGACGAGAACCTTTCCAGGGTGACCATTCTGTTCCTGAGGTCACCTGCTATCTCCTTATAGCGAACAATCGGGCCAGCAATAAGTTGTGGGAAGAATGCCTTGAAGACACCCATTCGAACCAAATTCCGCTCAGCGCGAACGTCCCCTCTGTAGATATCAACGAGGTAGCTTATGGCCTGGAATGTGAAGAACGAAACGCCTAGTGGAAGGGGCAGGTGTGGGACTGGAAGAGATATTGATCCAACAAGTCCTAATGCACTGTTGATATTCTCGATGATAAAGGTGGAGTATTTGAAAACGGTCAGGACAAGCAGATTGGCAATGAGTCCGGTTATCAACCAGATCTGGCGGGACCTTTCGCTGCTGCCATCAATAGCCAGTCCCAGTGCATAATTTACTAGGATAACTCCGACAAGCAGCCAGACCACCGCTGGCTCTCCCCAAGCATAGAACGCTAAACTGAGAACGAGTAGCGTCAAACTGCGGAAAGGCAGCAGGAAGTATGCAGCGATCGACAGCGGTAGAAAGAAGCTGAGGAATACAGGTGATGAAAACAGCATTCGCTTTTCCGGGAGTTTCCGGTCCCTTGAGTACATAACTTCCAACGCTCGCTCAATCGTCCAGTGTTTAGACGCGTATTTTTCTTTCTTGAGTTGGAGACATCCCCCTTACGGACGCACGAACCGGAAGGGCAAACGATAAACGCTCTGTCGCCAGCGATTTGCTAAACCCTGTTTTCCGCTCTGATCGCGCCTTAAGGGTTCTCACACCCAATTGCGCTAGAGAATCCCTCAAAAGGCGCATTGCATCCGGCGGGTGGGGGCAGAAGCATGAGTTTTACGGAAACGACACGGACATCCTGGTTCGCGCGGCTGAGGAACGCGCTGGTCGGTTTTCTCATCGGTATTGTCCTTGTGATCGGGTCGATCTGGGCGCTGGTCTGGAACGAGGGAAGGTCTATCAAGACCTATCGTGCGCTCGGGGAGGGAGCGAGCATCGTCGTTTCAGTGAGCGCCGACGAAATTGTGCCTTCGAACGAAGGCAAGCTCGTTCATGTCTCGGGCAAGGTGAAGGCCGGTAGCATTCCCTCGGACGAAGAGTTCGGCGTTGCTGCCGACGGAGCGCTGGCTATCCGCCGCGAAGTCGAGATGTATCAATGGATCGAATCGAGCGAATCGACCACGCAAAAGAAGCTGGGCGGCAGCGAAGAAACCGTTACCACCTATAAATATGCCAAGGAATGGCGGCAGGGGCGCGAGAATTCGGCGGACTTCCGTCAGCCCGAAGGCCATGAGAACCCGCAATTGATCGTTGAAAGCGAGAACTTCACCGTCGATACCGCGACCGTGGGCGCCTTCACCGTGTCTGGGGAGGATATCGCCTATCTCGGCACGCAGACCGATCTCAAGGTAACCGAGGAAGATGCGCGCGGCGCAGCCGATGCTCTCTCCCGGCCGGTGCATGTCGATCGCGGTGGTCTTTATGTGGGGGCCAATGTTTCGACGCCTGCGATTGGCGATATCCGGATAAGCTACACCCGCGCGGATCTCGGCGAAGCGAGCCTTGTCGCCGTGCAGGATGGTGGTTCGCTGAAGCCTTACACGACGACCAACGGTCGCGAGATCTTCCTGACGGCTTCGGGCAACGTCGATGCGACGCAGATGTTTGCCGATGCCGAGGCGGAAAACTCTCTCATCGCCTGGCTGGTGCGTGCCGGCGGCATGATCGGTCTGTTCATCGGCTTTTCGCTGATCTTTTCGATCCTCGGCGTTATCGCCGATGTCGTCCCGTTCTTTGGCTCGCTGGTGGGCTTCGGCACAGGCCTGGTGGCGCTGGTGCTGACGGTGCTGATCGGTCCGCTGGTGATCGCGATCGGTTGGTTCGCCTACCGTCCGCTTCTGTCGCTAGGATTGCTGGCGGGTGGCGCTATTGTTGCCTTCGGCATTATCTGGCTCAGGCGTGGCAAGCCCGCGGCAACTGCATTCGGTCGGTGAAGCTTTGCACAATCGGCGGCATTTTCAGCAGAACAACTCTCCGCGCCCCTTGCCCTCGATCTGGTCGATCTGAAACCAGTCTGCGATACGCTCGACATCGAACATCGCTTCGCCGTCCCGAAGCTGGACCCGCAGTTTGTCACCTGCGAGTCCAAGGGGCTCGCCGATATAGATCCGGTTATTTCCTGCCTCGTCGATAATGTCGATTGCGAAGCGCATGCGGCCTCCAAATTCAGTCTTTTATGTCCGTATCTATGTATATTAGAGCCCTAGGGTGATTGCCTTGAGCGAAGCTGTCTTCGATTGAAGTGGCGGATACGGAGCATTGTCGGAGCAGACTATCGCCTGTATGTCGGGTTGATCCTTGAGGAGACCCGATGTTCGTTCTTTCCAAGCTTTTCTGGATGCTTGCCCAGCCGCTGTCCCTTGCCTGTTTCGCCATTCTCGCAGCCGTGCTTGCCCAATTTTTCTGCCTTCGCAGGACGGGACAGGCTCTGAGCCTTGCGGCGGGCGTGATTCTCTTTGTGGTGCTGTTCAGCACGGCCGGCTCTTATGCTCTCCAGGGGCTGGAGGCGCGCTTCCCCCGGCCGCAGGCGGATCCGGACACGCTTTCCTGCATGATCGTTCTGGGCGGCGCTTTCGAGACGGAGGTGACGACGAGCAGGGGTGGTATCGACCTCAATCAGGCCGCCGACCGCTTCGTAGAGGCCTTGCGGCTTGCCATGGCTTATCCGCAGGCAAAGATCCTCGTTTCCGGTGGAGACGGTTCGCTGAGTGGGGCCTATGAGGGCGATGCCGCAGCATCGCTGCGCTTCTTCTCCGCTTTCGGAATTCCTGCTGACAGGCTGATTGCCGAAAGAGATTCGCGCACCACCTTCGAGAATGCGGCCTTCAGCCGCAATGTGCTCGAGGCCAATGGGCTAAGCGATTGCCTGCTCATCACGTCGGCCTTTCACATGCCGCGATCCGTCGGCCTGTTTCGCAAGGCGGGGATAGCGGTGACGCCATGGCCGGTTGACTACCGTACCAGCGGTAAGCTCGACCTGACGTTGGACTTCACCCAGCCGACCCTCAACACCCAGCAGACATCGACCGCTGTGCGCGAATGGATCGGCCTTGCCGCTTATTACATGGCCGGCCGGATCGATACGCTCTATCCCGCGCCATGATGAGGGTGGCTGGAGCTATTTCTTGGAAATGGTCAGGAACTTGGTGCCGCGCACCCGCACCGTCATCTGGCAGGGCTCGCTGTCGGTGCGGTCGCAGAAGCGAGGATGCATCTTCAGAATGAAGACCTTGTTGCCGAAGCGCTGGATGAAGTCGTAGCCGTAGATCTGGGCGGTGGCGATCATGAAGTAGCCGCCTTCCTTGACCTGCAGATAGAAATTGTGAGGGCAGCCGTCCGCCGTGCAGTCAGGGCCGCGTGTTCCGTCGCACGTGATATCGCCCTCGTTGACCACGGCATCAATGAGGGTGTCGTTGTTGATGTCGATCCGGTCCATGAAGCCGGGGCCGTACTCGACTGTTTCGCACCGCTTCTTGAAGTGCTCCTTCTCGTATATTTCAGGATCGCTGATAAGCTGCTGCTGACCGAAGGAGGCCGAAGGCGCGGCAAGCAGGAGGGCGATTTGCAATGTGGCAAGCAACAGGTATTTCACGTCGTTTGTCCCGGCGAGATGGAAATGTCGCGGCCATCCTCGCAGGGTCTGCTTGCGCGACACTGACGCTTGCGGCGGATTCTTGATCACATCGGGCGGAAAGGCTTTTCATGTCGTTGCTGGGGTTTCTCGATTATGCGGGTGTTGCAGTTTTTGCGGCGACAGGGGCGCTCTCCGCTTCGCGCAAGGAACTCGACCTGATCGGCTTTCTGTTCCTGGCGCTGGTCACAGGTATCGGCGGCGGCACGATGCGCGACGTGGTGCTCGGCAGCCTGCCGGTCTTCTGGGTCATCAACCCGGATTACGTGCTGGTGTGCGCCTCGGTCGGCGTGCTGGTGTTCTTCACCGCCCACATGGTCGAATCGCGCTATCGCCTGCTGGTCTGGCTGGATGCCATCGGTCTTTCGGCCTACTGCGTCATGGGGGCGGCGAAGGGCTACGTGGCGACGGGATCGCCGACGGTCGCGATCGTCACCGGCACATTGACGGCCGCCTGCGGCGGCATCCTGCGCGATATCATCGCAGGCGAGCCTTCGGTTCTCCTGCGGCCGGAAATCTACGTCACCGCAGCGCTCGTCGGCGCCACGGTCTTCACTGCCGCGACAGAGTTCGATCTTGGTCCTCTCACGGCGTCGGTTCTCGGCGCGCTGACGGCTTTCGCCATCCGCGGCGGAGCGCTGTGGTTTGGCTGGTCACTGCCCCGTCCCAATTCCCGTCCGGGCCGGTCGCCCGATGACGTGATGAAATAGTTTGGCTGTTCAGGGGCACACAGAATACAGGCGCCGGCCCTGGGCCGCCGCGAGACGTCTTCCATCGAAAGGGGACAGAATTACCGGCTCTTCGGACGCAGGCGGATCACTACGTCGACATGGGCGATCTCCATGCCTTCCGGGGGCTCGGGGAGATTGTCGATGGAGATGTTGTTGACCGGGATATCGAGAACCTCGTTCTCGCCTTCCACGAAAAAGTGATGATGGTCCGACGTATTGGTGTCGAAATACGTCTTGGCGCTTTCCACCGCGAGAACGCGGATGAGGCCGGCCTCGGTGAACTGATGCAGCGTGTTGTAGACGGTTGCCAGCGACACCGGCACATCTGCGGCAATCGCTTCTTCATGCAGTTCCTCGACCGTCAGGTGACGGTCGCCCTTGGCGAAAAGAAGACTGGCCAATGCGATACGTTGACGCGTCGGGCGCAAGCCCGAGCGACGTAGTTTCAGTTCCGTGCTCACACCGTATTCAGCCATCGTTACCGACGAACTCCGAGTTTTCCGCCTGTCAATCCTCTGACGTTGATCAAGGATATAACTTTTAAGGCTCGTCCTTTCAATAGTGTCCGCGGCATCGCGGCATGAGAAACAGCCGCAAAACCAGCCTTTTGCGGCTTTTCTCTCTGGTCGTTGCCGAAGTCATGCTGTATGCGACGGCGGACGGGGCCGGCGTCGTAGGAGAGTCTGACAACTCCGGACGATTGCATCACGGCTATTGTGGGACTTCAATTTGTCCCTATCTTGCTCTAAGGGTCCGCCATCGTGAAGCTCAGGGAGGAAGAAGAAGAAGAGATGAAACCAAGACAGTCCAGCTATAATTACGAAGAAATCCTGTCCTGCGGTCGCGGCGAACTTTTCGGCCCCGGCAACGCCCAGCTTCCCCTGCCGCCGATGCTGATGGTTCATCGCATCACCGAGATTTCCGAAACGGGCGGCGCCTTCGATAAGGGCTTTATCCGCGCCGCGTATGATGTCCACCCGGACGACTGGTATTTCCCCTGTCACTTCCAGGGCAATCCGATCATGCCCGGCTGCCTCGGTCTCGACGGTATGTGGCAGCTGACCGGCTTCTTCCTTGGCTGGCTTGGTGAGGAAGGCCGCGGAATGGCGCTTTCGACTGGCGAAGTGAAGTTCAAGGGCATGGTTCGCCCGCACACCAAGCTTCTCGAATACGGCATCGACTTCAAGCGGGTCATGCGCGGCCGTCTTGTGCTCGGTACGGCTGATGGCTGGCTGAAGGCCGATGGCGAAACCATTTACCAGGCAACGGACCTTCGCGTGGGTCTGTCGAAGGATAAGACGGCCTGAAAGCAGGCTCTGTCCAATCATGATAACAAGAAGGTCTGAGAGATGAGACGGGTAGTTGTAACGGGTCTTGGCATCGTGTCCTCCATTGGAAGTGATGCTGCTGAAGTCACGGAATCGCTGCGCAACGCGAAATCCGGCATTACCTTTTCGCCGGACTTCGCCGAACACGGCTTCAAGTGCAACGTATGGGGCAAGCCCACTCTCGATCCGACCGAACTCGTCGACCGTCGCGCCATGCGCTTCCTGTCGCAGGGTGGCGCCTGGAACCACGTCGCCATGAAGCAGGCGATTGCCGATGCCGGTCTCGAAGAGGCCGACTATGCCCAGAAGGAGCGCGTCGGCATCATCATGGGTTCGGGCGGTCCATCCACCCGCACCATCGTCGAGGCCGCCGATATTACCCGGCAGAACAAGAGCCCGAAGCGCATCGGCCCGTTCGCCGTGCCGAAGGCCATGTCCTCCACTGCATCCGCAACGCTTGCCACCTGGTTCAAGCTTCACGGTGTCAATTACTCGATCTCGTCGGCCTGCTCGACCTCGGCGCATTGCATCGGCAACGCCGCCGAGATGATCCAGTGGGGCAAGCAGGACATGGTATTTGCGGGCGGCCACGAAGATCTCGACTGGTCGATGTCTGACCTGTTCGATGCCATGGGTGCAATGTCCTCGAAGTACAACGACACGCCGGCTTCCGCCTCGCGTGCCTATGACGCCACGCGTGACGGTTTCGTCATTGCCGGTGGTGCAGGCGTTCTGGTTCTGGAAGAGCTGGAGCACGCCAAGGCCCGCGGCGCCAAAATCTACGCCGAAATCACCGGTTACGGCGCCACCTCCGACGGCTACGACATGGTTGCCCCGTCGGGCGAAGGCGCAATCCGCTGCATGCGGCAGGCGCTCTCCACGGTGAAGGGCGATGTCGACTACATCAACACCCACGGCACCTCGACCCCGGTTGGCGACAGCAAGGAAATCGGCGCCATCCGCGAAGTGTTCGGGGACAAGATTCCGCATATCCAGTCGACCAAGTCGCTGACCGGCCATTCGCTGGGTGCTGCAGGCGTGCAGGAATCGATCTATGGCCTGCTGATGATGCAGGAGCGCTTCATCGGCGAAAGCGCCCACATCACCGAACTCGATCCGGAATTCGACGGCGTTCCGATCGTCCGCAAGCGTATCGACAATGCCAAGATCGACACCGTTCTTTCGAACTCCTTCGGGTTCGGCGGCACCAACGCCACCCTGGTGTTCCAGCGCTACAATGGATGACAATATGAACGGTATCATGCAGGGCAAACGCGGCCTCATCATGGGGGTCGCGAACAACCATTCGATTGCCTGGGGTATTGCCCAGGCGCTGGCAGGTGCTGGCGCGGAACTCGCCTTCACCTATCAGGGCGAGGCGCTAGGCAAGCGCGTCAAGCCTCTGGCGGCTGAACTTGGCTCGGATTTTATCCTGCCGTGCGATGTTGAGGATCTGGCTTCCGTCGATGCCGCCATCGCCGAGTTGAAGGCGCGCTGGGGCAAGATCGATTTCATCGTTCATGCCATCGGCTTCTCCGACAAGAACGAGCTGAAGGGCCTCTATGCCGACACCACGCGAGACAACTTCACGCGCACCATGGTGATCTCGTGCTTCTCCTTCACCGAGATCGCCAAGCGGGCATCCGAACTGATGACGGACGGCGGCAGCATGCTGACGCTGACCTATGGCGGCTCGATGCGGGTCATTCCGAACTACAACGTCATGGGTGTCGCCAAGGCGGCTCTCGAGGCTTCCGTGCGCTATCTGGCTGGTGATTACGGTCCGCGGGGCATTCGCGTCAACGCCATCTCCGCAGGCCCTGTTCGTACGCTTGCCGGTGCCGGCATTTCCGATGCGCGTGCCATCCTGTCGTGGAACCAGAAGAACGCGCCCCTGCGTCGCACGCCGACCATCGAGGATATCGGCGGTTCGGCTCTCTACCTGCTTTCGGGCATGTCGAACGGTGTGACCGGTGAAATCCACTATGTGGACGGAGGCTACAACATCACGTCCCTGCCGACGCTTGAAGTGCTTCGCGGCGCCGACAGCGAATAGAGCAATTCCCGCAAAAGCGCGCAGCGGTTTTGCGTCAAGACAAAAAGATAGAGCATTGAAGGCGATTCCGTTTTTTCGCCGGAAGTGCTTTAGCGGACAAAGAAAAAGGCCTGACGCGAAGTGTCGCGTCAGGCCTGAAAACGGAGGGTCCGCCAACCGGGAAATTCCCGGCTTACTCCGGTTTCGAATGGGTTTCATGCCGAATTGCGCCTGCGAGCATCGCCAGGCTGACCGCATGCATGCGGTTACGGGCACCGAGCTTCTGCTGCGCCGACTGAAGCAGGTCCTCGACCTGAATTTCCGCCAGAACCAGAAGATTGCAGATATCCAGCAGCCGCTTTCCTTCGGCAACTAGCGTCAGACATTGTATTTCAGGTCTGCTGAGGACGGCCCCATCACGGGGCTCGCTCCCGGAGGCTTTGAGCTTTGTCATGATGTCTTGAAAACCAGGATGGAATTTTCGATCTGGGCATATGGCAATACTACTCCGTGCCCGCTCTGTTGGCGGGTCATATACTGAGAGAATTGGAAAAAGTAATTCGCGCTGGCCGCCAAATATTTTACCGGCCAGTCAATTTTCAATCGAAGATCTGTTGTTGGAATTCGCCTCTTGAGGTTATTTCTTCCGAGTATCCGGATTTTGTCAAGAGGCCATGTTTATGGGCCGCGGAAGGCTCCCCGCTCAGGCGCTCTTTTGTTCCCGCAGGTCCCTCGGAGTGACACCGAACCAGCGGGTTACCGAACGGGTGAAGGCGCTCGGCGCCGAATAACCCAGACGGTAGCAGATCTCCGAAATAGGCAGGTCGCTGGTCGTCAGCAGGCTATGGCTGATGTCGCGGCGAACATCGTCGCGTAATTCGTTGAGGTTCGTATTATGGTCAGCGAGCCTGCGCTGGAAGGTTCGCTCCGAGAGGCCGAAATAGGGGGCGATCTCCGCAAGCGCGAAGCTCTGCTCGGAAATATGCAGGAACAGGTATTTCCGAACCTGATCGATGAAATCGCTGTCGAGCAGCGTCGGCTCGGGCCGCATGGCGCGGCATTGCAGGTCCATCAGCTCGTAGAGGCGCCTGTCGCCCTTGGGATTGCGGGCCTCGAGGAAGGCGTTGCTGAAGCGGATAGAATTGAACCGGCACTCGAAACTGACCTTGCGGGCAAGCAACTCCCTGAAAAGGTGTGGTTGTTTCGGTTTCGGACGTTCCAGCTCGATCTCGATAATCTCATTCGCCTGTCCCGTGATATCGCGTGCCCGCTGCATCAACAAGCCAAGCGCCATGTCGACATACTGGTCGCGCTTGACGATGACGGGGGCGAAAGTCCAGGTCAGCCGCGCACCGCGATCGTCGAACTCCAGATGGCAGTAGCTCGTATGCGTGACATACTGGGTGTGTTCCTTGACGAAGTGAACGAAGTCTCGTCCGGTCGGCGCCGACATCACGCCGTAGCCGAAAGGACCGCTCGCGCCGGCGACGAAATTGCGCACGCAGGTCAGCCCGAAGGCATCGTCATTGGCAAGCAGCGCACAGGCCTCCAAAAGCCTGCACAGGCGATCGATGCTGATGCGGCTGGTGACTGACTGGAAGCTCTCCGGATCGATCTCCAGCGCCTTGCAGATGGGTGCAATGTCGATGCCGTAGCTCATGGCATGCTTCGCGACCGCAGACGCGACGCCCGCTACCGTAGTCAGTTCGTCGGTTAGACTTTTACTCGACATTGACGGATTGGCGCCTGACGCTAATAGAATGTCGCGTAAGGTTAAGTGACGTCTGCGGGTTTGTCGAGTGAGTGTCATCACGACGCAAAATGACAACGACCCGGCCTGCAAAAGCCGGCCGGGTCGCTTGAACCTCTCGATATCTGGCAGGTTAGGCGTGCGTCAGCGCTTGGCCCAGAGAACCTTGAAGCGCGCGTTGCGGCAGGTTTCGCCATGTTCGCGGAAGTTGGCCGCAAGCGTCTGCTCATAGGGCAGGCCGCGATTGGCGACCATCAGCAGCGTGCCGCCCGTCCGCAACGCCTGCGCGGCGGTGGCGATCATTGCCTGACCGAGGCTCGGTTCTGCCGCATGGCCCTGGTGGAAGGGCGGGTTCATGATGACGAGGTCGTATTTCTCCTTCGGCGGCTCGCGGGTCAGATCCTGCCAGAAGAAGCGGGCTGTGAGATTCGGGCGGATGGCAGCCAGGTTCGCCTTGGCGCATTCCAGCGCCGCGTGATCGGCCTCGAAAAGGTCGATACGCGCGGTCCGGGACGAGCGCTCCGACAGCATCACCGAGAGATAGCCCCAGCCGGCGCCGAAATCGGCGGCATTGCCGTCAAAGTCGCTGGGCAGGCGCGATGCCAGAAGCTCCGAGCCATCGTCCACGTGGTCATGGGAGAAGATGCCGGCCACGGTCCTGAAGCGGCCTTCGACCACGACTTCCGCAGGCTTCAGCGAGGCGATGAGCGCGCTCGCGTCGGCGGGGGCGTTAAACCACAGGGCCACGCCGTGATATTTCGGCATATGCTCGACTTCGAGACCCAGCCCGAAGAGGCGTTTGCGCATCGGCTGCACGCCATCTTCCTTGCCGCCGCCGATGACGATCTGGCCGCCGGGTTTCACGCGGGAAAGTGCTTCAGCGACACGGGCTTCATTCTCGCCGCGATGCTTGCCGAACAAGATGAGCGCACCGTCGAAATCCTCGCCCTCAGCCTGCGGTTGGGGATCGAGGTGAGCTGCCTGCAGTTTCAGGAATTCGCCGCGAAACCCCTGGACGCAGCTCAGCGTGGCGGGAAATTCGGTCGGTTTGGCGAAACCAGCCTCGGCACCCAGAAAAAGGTAGCGAGCGCCTTGCTCCGGCTGTTCGAGGACGCCGGACGCGAAGGGATGGAAAAGGGTCTTGAGCGATTCCTGGCTCATGGCAATGGTCCTTCAAGCATATAAAAAAGGCGCGGACAGGTATCCGCGCCTTGTTCCGGAGGTGAGGGGCCGCTTATTCGGCGGCTTCGCCCTCGTCCTTCTTCTTCTCGGCGACGATTTCCTTACCGGTCGCCTGATCGACGGCCTTCATGGAGAGGCGAACCTTGCCGCGCTCGTCGAAGCCCATCAGCTTGACCCAGACCTTGTCGCCTTCCTTGACGACGTCCTGGGTCTTGGCAACGCGCTCGGAAGCGAGCTGCGAGATGTGGACCAGACCGTCACGCGAACCGAAGAAGTTGACGAAGGCGCCGAAGTCGGCGGTCTTGACGACCGTGCCTTCATAGATGGCGCCGACTTCCGGCTCGGCCACGATCGAATGGATCCACTTGCGGGCGGCTTCGATTTCCTTGCCCGAAGAGGATGCGATCTTGACGGTGCCGTCGTCCTCGATGTTGATCTTTGCGCCGGTCTTTTCGACGATTTCGCGGATGACCTTGCCGCCGGAGCCGATGACTTCGCGGATCTTGTCGACCGGAATGTTCATGACTTCGATGCGCGGAGCGAATTCGCCGAGCTGAGAACGGCCTTCGGAGATCGCATTCGCCATTTCGCCGAGGATGTGCTTGCGACCGCCTTGGGCCTGGCTGAGCGCGACCTTCATGATCTCTTCGGTGATGCCGGCGATCTTGATGTCCATCTGCAGCGAGGTGATGCCGTCGGCAGTGCCTGCAACCTTGAAGTCCATGTCGCCGAGGTGGTCTTCGTCACCGAGGATGTCGGAGAGAACCGCAAAGCGGTCACCTTCGAGGATCAGGCCCATGGCGATACCGGCAACCGGCTTGGCGAGCGGAACGCCTGCATCCATGAGAGCGAGCGAGGTGCCGCAGACGGTTGCCATCGAGGACGAGCCGTTCGACTCGGTGATCTCGGAAACGACACGCAACGTGTAGGGGAACTGTTCGGCCGAAGGCAGCATCGGACGGATAGCACGCCATGCGAGCTTGCCGTGACCGATTTCGCGACGGCCCGGAGAGCCCATGCGGCCCGTTTCACCGACCGAGTAGGGCGGGAAGTTGTAATGCAGAAGGAAGCGTTCCTTGTACATGCCGGTCAGGCTGTCGACATACTGCTCGTCTTCACCGGTGCCGAGCGTCGCAACAACGATCGCCTGGGTTTCGCCGCGGGTGAACAGGGCCGAACCATGGGTGCGCGGCAGAATGCCGACTTCCGACACGATGGCGCGAACGGTCTCCAGATCGCGACCGTCGATACGGCTCTTGGTGTCGAGAATGTTCCAGCGGACGATTTTCGCCTGCAGGTGCTTGAAGACGGAGCCGATTTCTTCTGCCGTGTACTTGGCTTCTTCGCCTTCTGCCGGCGTGAAGTGCGCCTTGACCTTGGCCTTTACGGCATCGACGGCTGCGTAGCGGTCGGCCTTCTGGGTGATCTTGTAGGCATCGCGCAGTTCGGCTTCGGCGATCTTGAGCATTTCGGCTTCAAGTTCGGAATAATCTTCCGGTTCGAATTCGCGCGGTTCCTTGGCGGCGACTTCGGCGAGCTTGATGATCGCGTCGATGACCGGCTGGAAGCCGCGATGACCGAACATGACGGCGCCGAGCATGACGTCTTCCGGAAGCTCCTTGGCTTCGGATTCAACCATGAGAACGGCGTCCTGCGTACCGGCGACGACGAGGTCGAGCGAGCTTTCGTCCATCTCGTCGAGATGCGGGTTCAGCACGTATTCGCCGTTGATGTAGCCGACGCGCGCGCCGCCGACCGGACCCATGAAGGGAACGCCGGAAAGCGTCAGCGCAGCCGAAGTGGCGACCATCGACAGGATGTCCGGGTTGTTTTCGAGGTCATGCTGGATGACCGTGACGACGACCTGCGTGTCGTTCTTGTAGCCTTCCGGGAAGAGCGGGCGGATCGGACGGTCGATCAGGCGGGAGACGAGGGTTTCGTTTTCCGACGGGCGTCCTTCGCGCTTGAAATAACCGCCCGGGATCTTGCCGGCGGCATAGGTCTTTTCCTGGTAGTTGACGGTCAGCGGGAAGAAATCCTGGCCCGGCTTCGGCGCCTTGGCGGAAACGACGGTGGCGAGAACCACGGTTTCACCGTAGGTGGCGATGACCGCGCCGTCGGCCTGACGGGCGATCTTGCCGGTTTCGAGCTTGAGCGGGCGACCGGCCCACTCGATTTCGACGCTATGAATATCAAACATGTCTTGTCCTTCTTCGACGGACCGCGGGCTTTAATGCTCTGCCCGAAAGGGCGTGCGCGGCCGTGAGAATGTGACTTATCACGGGCAAGACAGCGGGAAGCTTTCGTTTCGGTCTTCCCTCCGAGGGAGGGGGTCCGATTGCGGGACGTGAAACCTTCCGGCTTTTTGTCTCGCCGCCAGGGTCGTCTGGCCAAAGCGTCCGGCAATCCTGCCCCATGACAGGTCATCGGTTGGTTCTGGCAGCACCGGCCCATCCGGTCCGCCATGCGTTCGGTCCAGCCGGGCGCCTCGCCCTTTGCGGAACCATCGGGAGTTCTCCCGAAAAGAAACCGGCGGACCGTTCCGAGGAAGGTCCGCCGGAAGCTGTTAGCGGCGAATACCCAGGCTGGCGATCAGCTTGGTGTAACGGCCTTCGTCCTTCTTCTTGAGGTAGTCAAGAAGCGAGCGGCGGCTCGACACGAGCGTCAGGAGGCCACGACGGGAGTGGTTGTCCTTCTTGTGGTCCTTGAAGTGCTCGGTGAGGTTGTTGATGCGCTCGGTCAGGATGGCAACCTGAACTTCCGGCGAACCAGTGTCGCCTTCCTTGGTTGCGTATTCCTTGATGAGGGCACTCTTGCGCTCTGCGGTAATCGACATCGTATGTCCTTTCTATGAATAGGAGAAAACGGGTCGCCTGATGCCGGGATGTCGTCCAGCGTCGGCCGTTAGGAGCAGGCAGCTCGCCGCCATGCTGGGCGTGCCTATAGCTCATTCGGCTCGCAATTGAAAGCGTTCTTTGATTCGTGCCCGATTCACGTGAAAACACGGCGTGGGCGGAATTCGCCTTCACCAATCTCACCGATCGCCACCAGCTTGCCACCAGAGGTGACGAAGGCATCCGCCTCGCTGACCGGAGCGTTGCGGCCCCGCAGCAGGATCGGATTGCCCATGCGCAGGCGATGGGCCTGGTCTTCCGTGATGGCGACATGAGGGAGCCCCGACAGGGCCTCGCCGGTATCGATGAGGAAGGCGTCCAGTGCGGCAAGCCGTTCGTCGCGATCCTCGATCTTCTCGAACGCCACGAGTTCGGCGAGCGGAACCATGGTCTCCTCGGCGAAGGGTGCCACGAAGCTGCGGCGCAGCTCCGAGATATGGCCGTAGCAGCCGAGTTCCCGGCCGAAATCGCGGGCAAGCGAGCGTACATAGGTGCCCTTGCCGCATTCGACTTCAAACCATGCGCGGTCCGTGTCGCATCTGATCAGCGTCAGCCGGAAGACTTCCACCTCGCGAGAGGGGATCTCGACCGTCTCGCCGTCGCGGGCCAGGTCATAGGCCCGCTCGCCGGCGATCTTGATCGCGGAAAACTGTGGCGGAACCTGCGATATCACGCCGGTATAGCTCGGCAGCAGCGCGCGGATCGCCTCTTCCGTCGGACGAACGTCGGAGGACTGGGTTACCTCGCCCTCGAGATCGTCGGTCGAGCGTTCTTCACCCCAGGTGACGGTGAATTCGTAGATCTTGCGACCGTCCATCACATAGGGAACGGTCTTGGTCGCATCGCCGAGCGCGATCGGCAGCATGCCGGAAGCGAGCGGATCGAGCGTACCGGCATGCCCGGCCTTCTGGGCATTGAACAGCCACTTGATCTTGGAAACGGCTTCGGTCGAGCCGAAATCGACAGGCTTGTCGAGGATAAGCCAGCCGGAAACCGGCCGGCCCTTGGGTTTGCGGGGTTTGGACATTAGAGCCTTATTCTTGTTCGTCGTCGCTGTCGGCGTGGCCGAGGTCACGGCTCACTTCGGGAGAGCGCAAAAGCTCATCGATCTTCTTGTAGTTGTCGAAGCTCGTATCGTCACGGAAGCGCACTTCCGGCATGTATTTCATCTGCCGGAGCTGGGAGCCAAGTCGGCCCCGAATGTATTTCGCATTGTGGTTCAATGCGTCGATGACGGCCTGATGATCGGTGACGCCGAGCGGCGTCACATAGGCGGTCGCGATCTTCAGGTCGGGCGACATGCGCACTTCCGAAATCGAAATCACCGTCTTCTCGATCACCGCATCGCGCACTTCGCCACGCTGCAGGACCTGGGTAATTGCGGCGCGCACCTGCTCGCCGACACGCAGCATGCGCTGCGAAGGTGCTGATGATGTGGATCTTGTTGCCATTTTTCTCGCCCCAAACAGATGCGGGCGCCGGACCTTCTATCCAGCGCCCGTCCATCGATCAAGTTTATCCGATCAGAGGGACCGCGTCACATGCTCGACGCGGAAGCACTCGATCGTATCGCCTGCGCGGATGTCTTCGTAATTCTCGAAGGCCATACCGCATTCCTGGCCGACCGGCACTTCCGAGACTTCGTCCTTGAAGCGCTTGAGCGTCTTGAGCTTGCCTTCGTGGATGACCACGTTGTCGCGCACGAGGCGAACGCCTGCACCACGCTCGACCTTGCCTTCGACGACGCGGCAACCCGCGACCTTGCCGACCTTGGTGATGTTGAACACCTCCAGGATTTCGGCATTGCCGAGGAAGGTCTCGCGGCGTTCCGGTGACAGAAGGCCCGACATCGCTGCCTTAACGTCATCCACCAGATCGTAGATGATGTTGTAGTAGCGGATTTCGATGCCCGAGCGCTCGGCGAACGAACGTGCCTGCGCATTGGCGCGGACGTTGAAGCCGATGATCGCCGCATCGGATGCCTCGGCGAGCGAGATATCCGACTCGGTGATGCCGCCGGCGCCCGAATGGACGATGCGGGCACGCACTTCGTCGGTGCCGAGCTTTTCAAGCGCGCCGATAATGGCTTCGATCGAGCCCTGCACATCGCCCTTGATGACCAGCGGGAATTCCTTCAGGCCGGAAGCCTGCATCTGGGTCATCATCTGCTCGAGCGAACCGCGCGAGCCGGACTGGCGAGCCGCTGCCTTGTCGCGGGCAAGCCGCTGGCGATATTCGGAAATCTCGCGGGCGCGGCTTTCGTTCTCAACGACGGCAAACCGGTCGCCGGCCGCCGGCGTGCCGGAAAGACCGAGCACCTCGACCGGCATGGCCGGGCCGGCTTCCTTGACGTGGTCGCCCTTGTCGTTGACGAGCGCGCGAACGCGGCCCCACTGGTCGCCGGCGACGATGATCTGTCCCGGACGAAGCGTACCCTTCTGAACCAGGACCGTGGCAACGGAGCCGCGACCGCGATCGAGCTGGGCTTCGATAACCGTGCCCTCGGCCGTCCGGTTCGGATTGGCCTTCAGGTCGAGGATTTCGGCCTGCAGCAGGATTGCTTCGAGAAGCTTGTCGAGATTGGTGCCGTTCTTCGCCGAAACTTCGACGTCGAGAACTTCACCGCCCATAGATTCGACGAAGACTTCGTGCTGCAGCAGCTGAGTGCGAACCTTCTGTGCGTCTGCGGTCGGCTTGTCGATCTTGTTGATCGCCACGATGATCGGAACGCCGGCTGCCTTGGCGTGGTTGATCGATTCGATCGTCTGCGGCATGACGCTGTCGTCGGCCGCAACCACGAGGATGGCGATGTCGGTTGCCTGCGCACCACGGGCACGCATTGCAGTAAATGCAGCGTGGCCAGGCGTGTCGATGAAGGTGATCTTCTGACCGTTCTGCTCGACCTGATAGGCGCCGATATGCTGGGTGATGCCGCCGGCTTCGCCGGCCACCACGTTGGCGTGGCGGATCGCATCAAGCAGCGAGGTCTTGCCGTGGTCGACGTGACCCATGATGGTCACGACCGGCGGACGCGGCAGCAGTTCGCCTTCGTCATCGGCAACGTTGAAGATGCCTTCCTCGACGTCGGATTCGGAAACGCGCTTGACGGTATGGCCGAATTCGCTGGCGATGAGTTCTGCAAGGTCGGCGTCGATGACGTCGCCCGGCTTCATCATCTGGCCTTCCTTCATCAGGTACTTAATGACATCGACGGCACGTTCGGACATGCGCTGCGACAGTTCCTGAATGGTGATGGTCTCCGGCAGGATGACTTCGCGCATGACCTTTTCGCGGGTTTCCTGCATCTGGCTGCGCCGGAACTTTTCCTGGCGACGGCGCATGGCGGCCATCGAGCGGCCGCGTGCACCGCCCTCATCGTCTTCGCTGACAGTGGTAACGGTCAGCTTGCCACGGCGACGATCTTCCTCGCCCTTCGGACGAGGCGGAACCTTTGCGGGAGCCGGAACGGCAATCTTGCCACGTCCGGGAGCAGCGCGCGCGCCGCCGCGATCTTCATCTTCGTCTGCGCCCTTGCGGCCGCGGACGAACGAGGGCTGACCTGGCGTCGTGGAAGGTGCGGGCCGTGCAGGCGCTGCCACTGCGGGAGCAGCGGGTGCTGCCGCTGCCGGCTGCGCGCTGGCGACTGCTGTGGGCTCTGCCGCAGATACCGGCTCGGGAGCCGGTTCGACCGGCTTGGGTTCGGCTGCGCGACGCGCGGCTTCTTCAGCTTCAGCCTTGAGGCGAGCTTCTTCTTCCACCTTGCGACGGGCTTCATCGGCTGCGCGCTGCTTGGCTTCCTCGACTTCGCGTGCCTGCGCTTCCATCAGCGCACGGCGGCGGGCTTCCATCTCGCCGGCGGACAGGTCGTGAAGCACGTTGCCGCGCGGACGCTCCGGTGCGCGCGACGGCTGCTGCGGCCGTGACGGCTGTTGCTGAGAGCGCGGCGGCTGATGATTGCTGGGAGTGGGTTGATGAACGCGCGTCTGTTGCTGCGGTGCCGGAGCGGGGGCCGGACGCGGAGCCTGGGCAACCGGCGCCTGCGGAGGCTCGGGTGCGCGAACCGGTGCTGGCGCGACCGGAGTCACGACCTTCTCGTCCTCAGGACGGGTCGGGCGGCGCTTGCGCGTCTCAACCACGACGGCCTTGGTTCGACCGCGACCCATGTCCTGGCGCACGGTACCCTGAGTCACGCCTGAGGGTTTCAGGGTGAGGGTTTTCTTACCCGATACGCTGAGTGTCTTGTCGTCTTTGTTGTCGGTCATTCCGTTCCGTTCCTTGCACAAGGACGGATGCGGCGCATCAGACCTCGTCGTTCAATTCGTATATTCCGATAAAGCGTCCGGCTGAGGCCGGTGACCGCGTCATTGCTTCGGCATGTCAACGACATCCTTTTTCTGGGACAGGCCGCCTGTGCGGTACTGTTCAAGCAGGTTTGCGCGCTTCACTACACCCTCACCCGCCTGCCCTGCAAGCGCCGCGGCATGGATAAACGCATTCTGGCCCATCAGTTCTTCCAATTCCGCCCCGGAAAGCAGATGGAAGGCGGGAATCTCCGCTTCCGTTCCCATTCCGAGGTGCCAGGCCTTCCGGGCCTGGTCGATTTTTCTCACTCCATCGGCTGCGGCATTCCCTGAATGGAACACCGCCAGCGCCTCGCCACTGCGCACCGCAAGCTCCACCTTGGCGGAGCCGGTGATGAACTGGCCGGCCTTGCGCGCCAGGTTCATCATTCCCGCAAGCTGCAAAACCAGCAGCCGGTCAACCGTTTCGCCGAGCGTGGCGTCCGCCTTGACGTCCGCCTTGAGGGCGCGGGCGAAAATCTTCTTCGCCACCGCCTTGTCGATCGCCTCGCGGCTTGCCGTCACCCAGCAGCCGCGTCCCGGCAGTTGGCGCTTCAGGTCCGGAACGATCGTGCCGTCCGGAGCTCTGACGAAACGGATGAGCGTGTCGGGAGACCCGCTCTGTCGCGTCACGATGCACATGCGGCCGTTCACGTCGAAGCCTTCGAAATCGTCTTCCTCAGGCAGATCGTCCGGCGCGCCGGCATTGGTCATTCGCCCTGTTCCGCGTCTTCGACGGTTTCCTCCTCGGCAGCGTCGGAGGCGAGGTCTTCCGCGGTGATCCAGCCGGCGGCAAGGCGGGCCTGTACGACCATGTTCTCGGCTTCGGCGCGCGAGACGTCGAACTTGGAGAACAGGCCCTCGAACTTCTTCGTCTCGCCGTCCTTGCGCTCGGTCCAGCCGACGAGATCGTCAGCAGCGCAACCGGCGAAGTCCTCGATCGTCTTGATGCCGTCTTCGCCGAGCGCGACCATCATCTGCGAGGTCATGCCGTCGATCTGACGCAGGTCGTCGGAAACGCCGAGTTCCTTGCGCTTGGCGTCCATTTCGGCCTCGATCTTGTCGAGGTATTCACGGGCACGCGTCTGGATTTCCAGGGCGGTGTCTTCGTCGAAGCCGTCGATCGAGGCAATTTCGTCGAGATCGACATAGGCGACTTCCTCGACCTGGGCGAAGCCTTCCGATGCAAGCACCTGACCGACCATTTCATCGACGTCGAGAGCGTCCATGAACAGGTTGGTGCGTTCGTTGAATTCCTTCTGACGACGCTCGGATTCTTCCTGCTCCGTCATGATATCGATGTCCCAGCCGGTCAGCTGCGAGGCGAGGCGGACGTTCTGGCCGCGGCGGCCGATGGCGAGCGAAAGCTGCTCGTCGGGCACCACGACTTCGATGCGTTCTGCGTCCTCGTCGAGAACGACCTTGGCGACTTCTGCCGGCTGCAGGGCGTTGACGATGAAGGAGGCCGGATCCTGGCTCCACGGAATGATGTCGATCTTCTCGCCCTGCAGCTCGCCGACGACGGCCTGAACGCGGGAGCCGCGCATACCGACGCAGGCACCGACCGGATCGATCGAGCTATCGTTCGAGATGACGGCGATCTTGGCGCGCGAACCGGGATCGCGGGCGACCGACTTGATCTGGATAATGCCGTCGTAGATTTCCGGAACTTCCATGGTGAAGAGCTTCACCATGAATTGCGGATGGGTACGCGACAGGAAGATCTGCGGGCCGCGCTGTTCGCGGCGCACATCGTAGACATAGGCGCGGACGCGGTCGCCGTAGCGGAAGGCTTCGCGCGGGATCATCTCGTCGCGACGGATGATGCCTTCGCCACGGCCGAGATCGACGATCACGTTGCCGTATTCGACGCGCTTGACGGTGCCGTTGACGATCTCGCCGACGCGATCCTTGAATTCGTCATACTGACGGTCGCGTTCGGCTTCGCGCACCTTCTGCACGATGACCTGCTTGGCCGACTGTGCCGCGATGCGGCCGAAGTCCATCGGCGGCAGCGGATCGGCGATGAAGTCGCCGAGCTTGGCGTCGACATTGCGGTCGCGGGCGAGTTCAAGTGCGATCTGGGTCGAATAGTCCTCGACCTTGTCGACCACTTCGAGGAGACGCTGGAGACGGATTTCGCCGGTCTTGGAATTGATGTCGGCGCGGATGTTGGTCTCCGTGCCGTAACGCGAGCGGGCAGCCTTCTGGATCGCATCGGCCATTGCGGCGAGAACGATTTCGCGGTCGATGACCTTCTCGCGGGCGACCGCATCCGCGATCTGCAAGAGCTCGAGCCGGTTTGCACTGACTGCCATTGTCTTAGGTCTCCGTCTTCCTGCCGGGGCGCCTGCCCTCGCGGCGGTTGGTCAAACGTTTAAGCGTCGTTGTCTTCTTCGTTTTCGTTCTGGTTCGCGGCTTCAGCCTTGGCCAGCTTGTCGGCTCTCAGCGCATCGCGGATCAGATCGTCCGTCAGGATCAGCTTGGCTTCCGCCAATGCATTGAACGGCACGGTTACCAGCGGCTGCTCGCCATAGGCGACCTGATCGCGTTCGATTGTGAAGCCTTCTGCGCTGACTTCCGTGATCTTGCCGCGGAACCGCTTGCGGTTATCGATCAGGATCGAGGTTTCGCACTTCAGCAGATGGCCTATCCAGCGCTCGAAGTCCGACTTGCGCACCATCGGGCGGTCGATACCCGGAGAGGACACCTCAAGATGATAGGCCTTGTCAACCGGATCTTCGACGTCGAGGGCCGGCGAAATCGCCATGGAGACCTCTTCGCAATCCTCGACGGTCATCGTTCCGTCGTTCTTCTCGGCCATGACCTGCAGGGTCAACCCGTTCTGGTTCATGAGCCTGACGCGCACGAGCTTGAAACCCATGGCGACGAGCACCGGCTCGATGATCTCGGCAATACGCCGGTCAAGCCCGGTTTCGGTGATGATACGCGCTTCGCCGGCCTGCGGCATCGGCATGCTTTCGGACAATCGTCTCACTCCTGGATGGTACCGATCGCCAACAAAAAAGAGCGGGTCCTTGCGGTCCCACTCTTCATCTGTCGATCAAGAACTTGAGCGCTATATACGCCTGCTCTGGCGGGATTGCAAGCTTTTGCCGTCAAGGGCTACAAACCGTTACCTGCTTCGTCCGCATACTGATAGGTACGGCCCTGCAGTTTTCCGGAAATGACATCCCCCGGGGCGACCGCCCGTTGCCCGCCCGAAAGAGGTTCCCTTCGTGCCCGAGCGCAGATCTTTCCTGTCCCCGCTGTCGCACTCGATCTACCGCAATGTCTGGTTCGCCAGCATAGCCTCCAATCTCGGTGGCCTGATCCAGGGTGTCGGCGCTGCATGGATGATGGCGTCGATCTCAAGTTCGGAAAACATGGTGGCGCTCGTGCAGGCATCGACGACGCTGCCGATCATGCTGTTCTCGCTCGTCTCAGGGGCCATTGCCGATAATTACGATCGCCGCCGGGTGATGCTGACGGCCCAGGTCTTCATGTTCGTCGTGTCGGCGGGGCTTGCGGCCTTCGCCTATATGGGCCTCATCACGCCCTGGCTCCTGCTTGCCTTCACCTTCCTGATCGGCGCCGGCACCGCACTAAACAATCCCTCCTGGCAGGCCTCCGTCGGCGATATGGTGCCGAGGAGCGATCTGCCGGGCGCCGTCGCGCTCAACAGCATGGGTTTCAACATCACCCGCAGCGTAGGCCCCGCCATCGGCGGTATCATCGTGGCCGCCGCCGGCGCAGCCGCGGCTTTCGCCGCCAATACGATGAGCTACTTTGCCCTGATCTTCGTGCTCTTCCGCTGGCGCCCCGAACTTCCGAAGTCCACGCTTCCGCGCGAGGAACTCGGACGCGCGATCGCAGCGGGCCTTCGCTACGTGGCAATGTCGCCAAATCTCGGCAAGGTGCTGTTTCGCGGCTTCATCTTCGGCTTCACGGCAGTCGCCATCCTGGCGCTGCTGCCGATCGTCGCCCGTGATCTCGTGGCCGGCGGTCCGTTGACCTACGGCCTGCTGCTCGGTGCTTTTGGGGCGGGGGCCATCGGCGGGGCATTCTCCAGCGCCCGGCTGCGCGAGATACTGTCGAGCGAGGATATCGTGCGCTGCGCCTTCGCCGGCTTTGCCCTGAGTGCGGCCATTATCGGCGCCAGCGGGTCCGCGCTGCTGACCGGACTTGCGCTGCTGCTGGCCGGCGCATGCTGGGTGCTGGCGCTCTCGCTCTTCAACACCGTCGTACAGCTTTCGACGCCGCGCTGGGTCGTCGGCCGGGCCCTGTCGCTCTACCAGACCGCGACCTTCGGCGGCATGGCGACGGGCAGCTGGATCTGGGGTCTGATGGCGGAAGGGCAGGGCATTTCCACCGCCCTGTTCGCCTCCAGCATCGTCATGATCGCCGGCGTTGCAATTGGCTTGTGGTTGCCGATGCCCGCTTTCGCCTCGCTCGATCTCGATCCGCTGAACCGCTTCAACGAGCCGCCGCTCAGCCTCGACATCCGTCCCCGCAGCGGCCCGATCGTCATCAATATCGACTATGAGATCCACGACGCTGATCTGCAGGAATTCCTCACCTTGATGGTGGAGCGGCGGCGCATCCGCATTCGCGACGGTGCCCGCAACTGGGCGCTGATGCGAGACCTTGAAAATCCCGATATCTGGACGGAAACCTACCACACCCCGACCTGGGTCGATTACGTGCGCCACAACCAGCGGCGCACGAATGCCGATGCGGAAAACAGCGATCGGCTACTGGCGCTTCATCGCGGAGAAGCCAAACCCAGGGTTCACCGGATGATCGAAAGGCAGGCGATCCCACCGGCCGACGACGTTTTCCACCAGGCCCATATCGAACCGCACTGAGGGCGTTCGCTCAGCGCAGTTTCGATTTCAGCGAGGCATCGGGGAAGCAGGTCGGCGCCATGCCGGCCTTGGCCTGCCAATCCCCGAGAGAGCGCCGGGTCTTGAAGCCCGGAAGACCGTCGACCGTGCCGACGTCGTAGCCCTTGGCGACAAGCGCCTGCTGCATGGCCAGAACATCGGAACGCAGCATCTTGCCGACATCGCCGAAGGGCGCCTTGAACGCGCCTCCGCCATAGGCGATCCGGTCGGCGAGATTGCCGATGAAAAGCGCATAGAGGTCAGAATTGTTGTATTCCTTGAGCACGTAGAAGTTCGGGCTCACCAGAAATTCCGGCCCGTGGGTTCCCGCCGGCACCAGCATCATGGTCGGCGCCGAAAGCTCGGCCTTCGGAAAGCCCTTGCCAGAGATGCGCGTGACTCCTTGCGAGGACCAGTCGGAAAGCGGCTTTGCCCGGTCCGGACCCTCCTGCGCACAGGTGACGCCGTCGGGTATCGAGACCTCGTAGCCCCAGCTGCGTCCCGCCTGCCAGCCACTCTTCTTCAGATAGTTGGCGATCGACGCCAGACTATCCGGCACGGAGTTCCAGATATCGCGATGGCCGTCGCCATCGAAGTCCACGGCATATTTGAGATAACTCGTCGGCATGAACTGCGGCTGGCCGAGCGCACCGGCCCATGATCCCATCATCTTCGACACTGCGATATCGCCGCCCTCGACAATATGCAGTGCGGAGATCAGTTCGCGACGAAAGAGATCCTTGCGGGTCGACATGAAGGCCTTGGTCGCCAGCACGTCGATGGCCGAATAGGGAAGCCTGGCGCTGCCGAAGCCCGATTCCCGGCCCCATATCGCGACGATGATCGAACCAGGCACGCCATAGGCGGCCTCCACCTTGCGAAGCGTCGCGGCATGGCGTTCCGCGAGGCTGCGACCGGTGCCGGCGAGCCCCTGCAGGCGCTTTTCGGAAAAATAGGCGCCGGGCGAGGAAAATTCCGCCTGGCTCTGCTTCTGTTCCTTCGGCGGTGCTGTCCCCGGTGGCACGAGGTCCGGAAGATCCCATTTGAGAGAAATCCCGCCGGTCGCCTGGTCGAACAGCTGGCGGGAAATGCCCGTCTTCTGCGCCTCGGGCCAGAGGTCATTCGTAAGCCATGTGCGGAACAGCTTCTCTACCTCCGCCTTCGACGGCGCGGCGTGAACTGCAGGCGCGGCGAAGGCAAGCGTAAGCGCCATGATCGCCGTGCGGGCGAAGAGGGTTCTTTTGCCCATCCAGTTTCTCTCCCTTGAAAGTCTCAGATGGCCGTTCTGGCGCGGAGCGCCGCCGAAAGCGTGCCCTCGTCGAGATAGTCGAGTTCGCCACCGACCGGAACGCCATGGGCGAGCCGGGTAATCTTCACGTCGAGCCCGGACAGGTGGTCGGTGATGTAGTGAGCCGTGGTTTGCCCTTCGACGGTGGCGTTCACTGCGATGATCACCTCGCGGATGCCGCCTTTCGCCACGCGGTCGATCAGCCCCTTGATGTTGAGGTCGTCGGGGCCGACGCCGTCGAGCGGCGAGAGCGTCCCGCCGAGGACGTGATAGGCCGCATTCATCGCGCCTGCCCGTTCCAGCGCCCAGAGATCGGAAACGTCCTCGACAACGATGATGATCGCCTGATCGCGCCGGTCGTCGGTGCAGACCGTGCAGGGATCGCTGGTATCGACATTGCCGCAATGGGAGCAGATCTTCACCTTGTCGTAGGCGTCGCCGAGCGCATGCGCCAGCGGCCCCATCAACTGATCCTTCTTCTTGATCAGGTGGAGTGCCGCACGTCTGGCCGAGCGGGGGCCGAGCCCCGGCACCTTCGCCAGAAGCTGGATGAGTTTTTCGATTTCGGGACCTGTGACTCGCTTTGCCATGCTGCGTTTCTATCTCATAACCTTTGCCAACGGAATCGTCGAAAGGACCCATGTGGATGAAAGTCCTTGCCGTCTGCCGCGGCGACGCGGAAACGCTCGCCGGATTGAAGTACAAGAGCGGCATCAACAAGGCGCCTGTCGGCGGCCCCGTAATGGTGGATGCGGAAGGCATTGTCGGCGACCGCATCTGCAATCGCCGGCATCATGGAGGCGTCGATCAGGCCATCTATATCGAGGGATCGCTGACGCTCGACTGGTGGGGAGAGGAACTGGGACGACCCTTGCCGGCGGGAACCTTCGGCGAAAATCTGGTGATCGATGACCTCGACAATCGCGATGTCGCCGTGGGCGATCGTTTCGTTGTCGGAGACGTCGTCCTCGAGGTCACGTCCGCACGCATTCCCTGCGCCACCTTCGCGGCGAAGATGGGCGATTCGAAATTCGTCCGTCGCTATACCCTTGCTGCAAGGCCGGGTGCCTATTGCCGGGTCATTCGCGGCGGGATGGTGGAGGCCGGGCTGCCTGTCGGTTACCAGCCGTTCGACGGGCAGAAGGTGACGATGCCGGATATGATCGCCACCTTCGGGAAGACGCTGTCACCGGAAGACCGGACCCGCTATCTTGCGGCACCGATTCATCACAAGCTGCGCTCGGCTCTCGATATGCGGTCCTAGAGGCTAGAATATTGCCTGCGGGGCAAGGCTTTCCTCGAACGCGGCCAGCGCCGCGTTTCCTTCAGGCCAGGCTCCGAGACCGCTCGCACCATTGAGGTGGCCGTGGGCTCCGGCTTCGACAAGCCGGCTTCCCCAAATGTCAGCGCTGGCGCGTGCATGGGCGAGTGTCCCGTAGGGATCGTTGCTGCTGGCGACGACCAGCGAGGGAAACGGCAATCGCGCAGCCGGCGGATTGGCAAAACTTGCCGCCTCAGCGGGGAACACCGGCGATGCCGGATCGGGAACGGCAACCAGAAAAGCGCCCCGCACCGGGTGTGGCCGGCCGGTGGCCCCGTGGGTCGCCCAGTGAGTGGCCCAATGGGCGACGAGCAGGCATGCGAGGCTGTGGGCGACCAGCAGCGGCGGTCGCATCGCCTTCTCTATTGCTCGGTGGAGGGCATCGATCCAGTCCTCAAGCTCGGGTCTGTCCCAGTCGCTCGGTTGAAACCGGGTCATCCTCGCATCGCCGTTTTCCCAGATCGTCTGCCAGTGGGTCGCTCCGGAATTGCCGATGCCCGGAAGAATGATGACGTCGCTCATGCCAGTCCTCTTCATGCTCATTTGCAGGAATGGCCATTGTGGATAGCAGTCAGCGGAATTGACATGGCAAACCATCGGAGAAAGATTGGCTCGACCGATAGATTTAAGGCAGCGACCATCATGGATGGATTTTCTGAACGGCACCTGGATCCGACCGACATGCTGATCGTCGAGATCATGCAGGAGGACGGTCGTATATCGGTGTCGGAACTTGGCCGGAAGATCGGCCTGTCGCAACCCGCGACGTCTGAACGTCTCAAGAGACTGGAGGAGCGAGGGGTGATTACTGGCTATGGTGCCCGGATCAATGCCGCCGCGCTCGGCCTCGGCATGATGGCGGTTGTCCGGCTACGGACGACGCACGAGCACATCAAGCCGTGTCTGAAGCAGTTTTCGGAAATGCCGCAGGTCATCGATGTTCTGCGGCTGACCGGCGAGGATTGCTTCCTGCTGAAGGTATTGGTGCCTTCGCCGGCGGATCTTGAAACCATTGTCGATTCCATTGCCCGCTATGGGGCGGTGACCACGTCGCTGGTATTGCGCAGCGAGCCGACAAAGGCAATCGGCCGCGAGCTCATCCGCCGCCGGCCGTGAGGTCGCCCATGCCGGTGATCAGAAAGGCAGCTTCATGCCGGGCGGGATAGGCAGGCCGGCGGTCATTTCCTTGGTCTTTTCCGCCATCACGGCTTCGGCCTTGTCCTTGGCGTCCTTGTGGGCGGCAACGATGAGGTCCTCGAGGATCTCGACGTCGTCTTCCTTGAACAGAGACGGATCGATCTTGAGGCCGCGCAGGTCGCCCTTGCCGGTCATCGTGACGGTGACAAGGCCGCCGCCGGACTTGCCTTCGACTTCGAGCGCGGCGATATCCGCCTGCATCTTCTCCATCTTGGCCTGCATTTCCTTGACCTTGCCCATCATGCCCATGATGTCGCGCATGTCGAAAACTCCCTTCTCGGAATATGTCAGAATTCGATATCGTCGCCGGGCAGGATATCGCCCTCGGCGGATTCCGCCGCTGCCGGCAAGCTCGGCGTATCATCCTCGGCAGTGGAGGCGGCGCGGATGCGCACGTCCGTGATCTTAGCGCCGGGGAACCGAGCGAGAATGGCCGCGACATCAGGATCCTGCCGGGCGTCGAGCAGACGCGCGGCGCGGGTCGATGCCTCGCTTTCGGTCAGCGTCGGCTGGCCGGGCTCGCGGCTCAGGATGACCATCCAGCGGATTTCGGTCCATTCCTCAAGCCGGCGCTGCAGGTCTCCCACCAGCGACTTCGGAGCCTCGTCCGGCAGGTTGATTTCAAGCCGCCCCGGCTCGAGCCGCACCAGCCGGACATAGGCGCGGATCAGCGCCTTGAGCTTCGGGTCACGGTTCTTCGAGCAGAGGTCGGCAAGTTCTTCGAGCGAGTTGACCGGCACCTTCGGCACGGGAGCCGCCTCGGCTGGCCGTGTTTCGACGCGGACCATGGTCTGGAGCGCGTTTTCCGGCGCAGGCACGCTCTGCAGGCGGGCCGTCGGCTGCGGGGAGATACTGTTGCGCGCGGTGGCGTCGATGCTCTGCTGGCCGACGGCTGCCGTGCGGTAGGCCATGGAGGCGCCGCCTCCGCCATTTCCGCCGCGCGGTGATGCACCGCCCGGCGCGGCACCTTCTCCACCTTCGGAAAGTTCCAGCAGGCGGCGGGCGGCCTCTTCGGGCGACGGCAGATGGGCGGCATGGGCAAGCCGGATGATGACCATCTCGGCGGCACCCGCCGGTCGTGAGGAATTCTCCGCTTCGGGAATACCCTTCAGCAGCATCTGCCACATGCGCGACAGCGTGGTGACCGAGATACTGTCGGCAAGGCTTGCGCCGCGCACCCGTTCCACTTCGCTGAGCGAAGGATCCTCGGCGGCGGAGGGAATGTATTTCAGGCGGGTCACAAGATGGGTGAAATCGGCGAGATCCGTCAGCACGACGGTCGGGTTCGCACCCGCCTCGTACTGGCTGCCGAATTCGGCAAGGGCGGCCGAAACGTCGCCACGCACGACATGGTCGAAGAGATCGACGATGCGGGCACGGTCGGCAAGGCCCAGCATGGCGCGCACGGCCTCGGCCCGCACCACGCCGCCGCCATGGGCAATCGCCTGGTCGAGCAGGGATAGGCCGTCGCGGGCCGAGCCTTCGGCCGCGCGTGCAATCATCGCAAGCGCGTCTTCCTCGGCGCTGATGCCTTCCTTCGCCGCGATGGTCGAGAACAGCCCGACGAGATCGCCGGCGCCGATCCGGCGCAGGTCGAAGCGCTGGCAGCGGGAAAGAACCGTGATCGGCACCTTGCGGATTTCGGTGGTGGCGAAGATGAACTTCACATGCTCCGGCGGCTCTTCCAGCGTCTTCAGCAGGCCGTTGAAGGCTGCCGTCGAGAGCATGTGCACTTCGTCGATGATGTAGACCTTGTAGCGCGCCGAAACGGGGCGGTAGCGCACCTGCTCGATGATCTCGCGGATGTCGTCGATACCGGTGTGGGAGGCGGCGTCCATTTCGATCACGTCGACATGGCGACCTTCCATGATGGCCTGGCAATGTTCGCCGGGTATCCTCAGGTCGATTGTCGGCTTGTCGATCTCGGCGGTCTTGTAGTTGAGCCCTCGGGCGAGAATGCGGGCCGTCGTCGTCTTGCCGACCCCGCGAACGCCGGTCAGCATGTAGGCCTGTGCGATGCGGCCGGTCTCGAAGGCGTTGGTGAGGGTGCGGACCATCGGCTCCTGGCCGACCATCAGGTCCGTGAAATCCTTGGGGCGATACTTGCGGGCAAGAACGCGGTACCCGGTTGCGGTACCGTTGGCATTCGATGCTTTAGGCTCGAAATCGCTCATTGCCCCTGCCAGCGTCTCTCGAAAACCCGATAGCCGGGCATGAATTGACCGCTTGTTTGCCGGCCAAACGAAGCGGCCAAATGAAACGGAAGGTGGGAGGCTGGCACGATGACCCGTGCCGCGCTCGTTAGGGCTGCTTCCTTCCGGACCTGACCCGGTTGGCGAGTGGCTCGTCCACCACCAACCTCCCGGCTGCACATATCGGCAATTACGCAAGCAAATGCAAGCCAAGCCTGCAAAAAACTGTTATGAATAGGAAAAACGACGGGAGAGACGCCTTTGCAACCATTCGCACTCGATGAAAGGCTGGCGCGCGACAGTTCGCTGGTCATCAAGCTTGGCCTTTGTGAACTGCGCCTGATCGAGGACAGGCGCTGGCCCTGGTTGGTTCTGGTGCCCCAGCGACCGGGAATTTCCGAGGTGTTCGAGCTCACCCCGCTCGATCAGGCCGTGCTGACATTCGAGCAGAATCTGGTGGCTTCGGGCTTGAAGACGCTGACCCACGCCACCAAGATCAATGTGGCTGCGATCGGCAATGTCGTTCGCCAGCTTCATGTGCATGTCATTGCCCGTTTCGAGGGCGATCCCAACTGGCCGGGTCCGGTCTGGGGCCATGGCGCAGCCGAGGCCTATACCGACGACGAACGCCGCGAGATCAAGAAGAAGCTGCTAGAAGCCATCCACTCATGAAGAATTCGATTTTCCTCAGCCGTGCCCCCCATCTCGAACCGAGCGAACTGACAGCGTTTTCCAAGAATGCGCTGGATCGCCGTGCCGAACATCGGGACGAGACCTCGCTTTCCGTCGCGCTTGCCGTGGAAGGCGCCCATATTCTCGCTTTCTCTGATGCCCAGCTGGTGCTGAAGCATGACGGGCAGGTGCTCGATCCGTTGTTTGCGCCCTACGAGCTGTCGGAACTCGATCCCGATTTCGAGCGCGCCATCCTGCTCGGCTTCCAGCCGAACGGTGAGCCGCGTCTCGCGGTGCCGGTGGCTCGCAGCGCCGACGAACTGGCGACCCGTTACAAGCCGGCCGACGCCCGCGCTCTGTTTCGCGAGCAGCTGATCCGAGAGGAACTGCTGGGAGAAGCGGCGCAGGCCTTGAGCCTCATCCGCTGGAACACGGACAACCGCTTCTGCGGACGTTGCGGCGCGGAGATGGAAAGCCGCATCGGCGGTTACAAGCGGGTCTGTCCGGCCTGCGGCCACGAGATCTTTCCCCGCACGGATCCGGTGGCGATTATGCTTGCGGTGGATGAAAAGCGCGACCGCTGCCTGCTCGGCCGCAATCATCGTTTCCCCGAGGGAATGTACTCCTGCCTTGCCGGCTTCGTGGAGCCCGGCGAGACGGTTGAGAACGCGGTTCGCCGGGAGACGAAGGAAGAATCCGGCATTGCGATCGGTCGCGTCCGTTACCACGCGTCGCAACCCTGGCCGATGCCGCACCAGCTGATGATCGGCTGCTACGCCGAGGCCGTGACCTTCGACATCGAGCGTGATGAAGGCGAGCTGGCAGATTGCCGCTGGTTTTCCCGAGAAGAGATCGTCGCCATCGTCGAGACCGGCAGCGTGAACGGCTTCACCCTGCCGGTCGAAGGCACCATCGCGCGCCGGCTCATCATCGACTGGCTGGAATGGAGGCACTGAGCGGGAGGCGTTACAGCCTTCCGCGCATTGCGTGCGCCTTGTAGACGCCGAGGATGCGGACCTTCTCCGAAAAGAACGAAAGCTCCTCCAGCGCCCGCTTGACCGGTGCGTCCTCGGGATGTCCCTCGATATCGGCGTAGAACTGGGTGGCGATGAACTTGCCCCCGATCTGGTAGCTTTCGAGCTTCGTCATGTTGACGCCGTTGGTGGCGAAGCCGCCGAGCGCCTTGTAGAGCGCGGCCGGAATGTTGCGGACATTGAACACGAAGGTGGTGATGAAGGTCTCGTCGTCGCTTGCGCGTTTCGGCTGGTTCTCGTCACGGGAGAGGACGACGAAGCGGGTCACGTTGTTCTCGGAATCCTCGACGTTCTCGGCGACGATATCGAGGCCGTAGAGCGGGGCTGCAAGCCGCGGCGCAAGGGCCGCCATGGTACGGTCGCCCTTTTCCGAAACGAGTTTTGCTGCGCCCGCCGTATCGCCGGCGACAACGGCCTTCCAGCCATTGCTGCGGATGATCTTGCGGCACTGACCGAGCGCGTGGATGTGGCTGTGCACGGTGCGGATCTCGTCGATCCCGACGCCCGGCAGCACCATCAACTGAAAGCGGATCGGCATGAAATACTCACCCACGATGTGCAGGCGCGACAGCGGCAGCAGGTAGTGGATGTCGGCGACGCGACCGGCCAGCGTGTTCTCGATCGGGATCATCGCCAGATCGACCTCGCCTGTCTCAAGCGCCACGAAAGCGTCCTCGAAGGTCGGGCAGGGGAGCGGCTCCATGTCTGGGAACATGTCGCGGCAGGCCATGTCGGAATTGGCGCCGAAGTCGCCCTGAAAGGAGATCTTGTTGGTCTTGTAGTTGGTCATCGGGATATCCGTAAGATCAGTTTGCGCGGGCAGCAAGGAGACGCCGCGCCTTTTCGAGATCGGCCGGCGTGTCGACCCCGAGCGGAATGGAGCGGACGACCTCGACATCGATGCGCATGCCGGCTTCCAGCGCGCGCAGTTGCTCGAGGGATTCCCGCTTTTCAAGCGGTGACGGCGGCAGGCTCACAAAACGCTCCAGCGCCGCGCGGCGATAGGCATAGAGGCCGATGTGATGGAAGAGTGGTCCCTTGCCGTAGGGTGCGGTGGCGCGGGTGAAGTAGAGCGCCCTGAGCCGGCTGTCGGAGACCGCGGAACCCACCACCTTCACGACATTTGGATTGGTCTTCTCTTCCTCGTCGGAAATCTCCACCGTCAGCGTCGCGATATCGACCTGCGGATTGTCGAGCGGCCTGAGCGCTGCGCGGATGGTCTCCGGCTCGATGGTCGGCAGGTCGCCCTGCACGTTGACCACGATCTCGACCTCTCCTTTCGGGTCGACGGCAAGCAGGGCCTCGTGAATGCGGTCGGACCCCGACTGGTGGTCTTGCCGGGTCATGACGACCTCGAAACCGGCATCGGCAACGGCATCGAAAACCCGCTGGTCATCGACGGCGACCACGATCCGCCCGACATGGGCTTCCCGGGCGCGTTTTGCCACCTGGACGATCATCGGCAGGCCGCAAATATCGGCGAGCGGCTTGCCGGGAAGGCGCGTCGAAGCCATGCGCGCGGGGATGAGGATCAGGACCTTCCCCAAATCTGAATTATTCATCGCCGGCCCCTTCAAAATCAGCCAAAACAGTGTCAAAAAGTCCCAGTCTGGGGATTCACAATCGTGTTGCAACTGTCAAGCAAAAGACATAGGTTCCGCGCGATTTCAAGATCATCCGGGCTGATCATTCGGCTGCATGGGGAGCGTTGCAGATGAACTCATATGTGAACATGGGCGTGGGGGCTCTTCTGGGAACCGTTTTCGTCCTTATGACGGTTTCGATCACATCGGAGGGCATTTTCCACTCCGAAAAGCCGGAGAAGGAAGGTTTCGCCATCGCAGCCGTGGGCGCGGGCGAAGCCGAGGGCGGCGCAGAGACCACTGCCGCTGCCGAAACCCCGATCGCCACGCTGCTTGCCAGCGCCGATGCGAAGGCCGGCGAAGCCGTCTTCAAGAAGTGTACGAGCTGTCATGACGGGTCCAAGGGCGGACCCAACAAAGTTGGCCCCAATCTCTACGGTGTCGTTGAGCGGCCGATCGCCTCGCATGAAGGTTTTGGTTATTCCGCTGGGATGAAGGACTTCTCGCAGGGCGGTTCGGTTACCTGGACCTTCGAAAACCTCAACCACTTCCTGACGGCGCCGAAGAAGTTCATCGCCGGCACCGCCATGGGCTTTGCCGGGATCAAGAAGGAAGACGAGCGCGCAAACCTGCTCGCCTATCTTCGCTCGCTGTCCGATGCCCCGGTTGCCCTTCCGGCCGCGACCAACTGATCGGCTGACTGATTCTAGACTTCCAGCGATGCCCGGCCTTGCCGGGCATTTTGCGTTTCTCATGCCGCCGTTATTGCAGCATATAGGCCCAGAAGGTAACGCTCAGCACGCCAAGCGCGGTGGTCAGCGTGATCGAGGAGGCGGCAAGCGCATGGCCAACCCCGAAGCGATTGGCAATCAGCCAGGCGTTGATGCCCGTCGGAACCGAGGAGGTCAGCACCAGCGCGGCGGTCCAGGGAGGGCTAAGTCCCATCAGATGACAGGTTGCCCACACCGTTGCCGGCATGACCAGAAGCTTGAGGGCGGAAATGATGCCGGCGATGCGCAGGTTTCCCGCAACGCCGTAACGGTTGAGCGCCATGCCAAGCGAGATCAGGGCTGCGGGTGCCGCCATCGTCGAGATCTGGGCCGCGACGCCATCGAGGACTTCCGGAAGCTGCAGGCCGCTCAGATGCAGCAGCAACCCCGCCATGAGGCCGATGACCAGCGGATTGCGCGCGAGGTTCAAGCCGATCTGGCGAAACACCACCAGCGCGCCGCGGGAAGGCTTCCCGCTCGTCTTCTGCTCGGCGCGCTCCATCAACACCGTGCCGATCACCATCATCAGCGGCAGGTGCACGGCAAGCAGGATGGTCAGCGGAACGAGGCCTTCCGCGCCGACCGTACGTTCGACCAGCGGTAGTCCGATGAAGATGTTGTTGGCGAAAGCCGAGGACACGCCTGCCAGCACACCGACCCGCTGGTCGCGCTGAAAAAGGCGGGTAGCTACCAGATGTCCGATGGTCCATGTGACGCCGACGCCGGTAAAGTACGCGATCCAGAGCTTGAACGGTGACGCGCCATGAAAATCGGCCCGTGATATTGTGTGGAATAGCAGCACCGGCACCGCGACCTTGAATACGAATTCGCTGAGCCCGTCGCCTACTTCGGCATTCAGGATCTTCGCCTTCACCAGACCCCATCCGATAAGGATCAGGATGAAGATCGGAAAGACATCGTGGGCAATCGCATACATATGCTGGGAGCTTTCGGGGGGCTTCTACGGCGGGCAAGTTTATCACCTCTACCGCGGCCGCGACCCCCGGACCAGTATTTTTGATGAATGACAGGAATGCCGCGACGCATGGCCGGAGCAGCCGGAAAAGAAAAAAGCGGGGAAATTCCCCGCTTCCGCCCGAAAACCAGGCTCCGGACCATGCCGCCAGTACATCCGTGGTCAGCAAGGAACTGTCGTTCGGGCGATCATGCCCGATGGTGAACGGCTGACCGAAAACGCAGTCACATGCCGTCATCACTTGAGGCTTCTTTTAGAAGGCCTGCATGACATGCGGATGACGAAACGCATATTTCTTCCGGACTTGCTGTTTATGCTTCCATGCGGAAGAAAATTGGCTATGACCGGATCACCCGTGAAATTGGAGATCCGCATTTAATGAGCAGGTTCGATGTCCTCACCGTCGGCAACGCCATCGTCGACATTATCTCGCGTTGTGAAGATCGGTTTCTGATCGACAACGAGATTACCAAGGGAGCGATGAACCTGATCGACGCCGTCCGCGCCGAGAAGCTCTATGCGCTGATGGGGCCGGCGGTGGAAGCCTCCGGTGGCAGCGCCGGCAACACGGCCGCAGGCATTGCGAGCTTCGGCGGCAAGGCGGCCTATTTCGGCAAGGTGGCGGACGACCAGCTCGGCCAGATCTTCAAGCATGACATCCGCGCCCAGGGCGTGCATTTCGAAACCGTGCCGGAAGGTACGAACCCGCCGACGGCGCGCAGCATGATCTTCGTCACGCCGGATGGCGAGCGTTCGATGAACACCTATCTCGGCGCCTGCGTGGAGCTGGGGCCTGAGCATGTCGAACCCGAAGTTGTCGCCGATGCGAAGGTCACCTATTTCGAGGGCTATCTCTGGGATCCGCCGCGCGCCAAGCAGGCCATCCTCGATTGTGCCCGCATCGCCCATGAGAACGGCCGGGAAGTCTCGATGACGCTGTCGGACAGCTTCTGCGTCGGTCGCTACCGTGACGAATTCCTCGATCTCATGCGCTCCGGCACGGTCGACATCGTCTTCTCGAACAAGCAGGAAGCCCTGTCTCTCTACGAAACAGACGATTTCGAACTGGCGCTCGAGAAGATTGCCGCTGACTGCAAGCTTGCGGCCGTGACCATGAGCGAAGAGGGCGCCGTTATTCTCCGCGGCAAGGAGAGGGTGAAGGTCGATGCCCGCACGATTGCCGAGCTTGTCGATACGACCGGTGCCGGCGATCTGTTCGCGGCAGGCTTCCTTTTCGGTTACACGCAGGGACGCTCGCTCGAGGATTGCGGCAAGCTGGGCTGCCTTGCAGCCGGTATCGTGATCCAGCAGATCGGTCCGCGCCCGCTCGTCTCGCTTGAAAAGGCAGCGCGCGAAGCCGGTCTTATTTGAAGGCTTCGCCGGGATAGGCACCCCAGATTTCACCCTGGCTCACCCATCCCTTCACGCCGCCCGCTTCCACCCGGCACCAGTTGCCGTTGCATTCGTCGAGCTTGACGACGACGCCGGGCTCCAGCTTGGCGACGACCGAGGCATTCGAAAGCGAGTCCTGGCGCATGCTGACATAGACGCTGTCGCCATTGCCGCGCATCCACGGGGCGGCGACGGCGGTGCGCTCGCCGGAAAGCAGCGTCTGGCTGACCCAGCCCTCCGTTCCGTCGGCATCGCGGATGCGGCGCCAGTTTTCATATTCCTGGATGATTTCCACCGGAAGGCCGGACTTGAGATAGAGCCACGATACCGCATAGTCGGTGCTTGGCCCGATCCTGAGGTTGACGCGCTTGGCTTTCAGGCTGACGAAGCGCGGCAGCGGAAGGCCGCTGGATCCCTTGGCGACAGCCTGCGCTTCGGCATGAGGGGGCACAAATGCCGAAAGGCCTATCGACAGGCAGGCAACAAGCAGGGCGCGGGGCAGAATTTGAACCATGGCGTTTCCGATCAATCAACGAATCCAAGGGTTTCCGTGAAGATCAGGATGCAGTTGCACCGACCCCGGCACAAAACGGTCCCGGGCTTGAGAGTTTTGTTTGTCTTCGCCTGCGGGTTTGGTAGAAATTGCCCTGAACGGGGAAATTATGCCCCCGCTTGGTTAACGACCTCTAAACAAGGCATCGAACGTCCCCATGACCAACAGGAAAAGACCCAAGGTCTACATTACCCGGAAGCTGCCGGACGCCGTGGAAACGCGCATGCGCGAACTGTTCGATGCCGAACTCAACGTCGACGACAAGCCGCGCACCCAGCCGGAACTCGTCGCTGCTGTGAAGACTGCGGACGTTCTGGTACCCACCGTGACCGATCGCATCGATGCGGCGCTGATCGAGCAGGCCGGCCCGCAGCTGAAGCTGATCGCCAGCTTCTCCAACGGCTTCGACCATATCGACGTGGATGCCGCTGCTCGTAAGGGCATTACCGTGACCAACACGCCGAACGTTCTGACCGAAGATACCGCCGACATGACCATGGCGCTGATCCTCGCCGTGCCGCGCCGGCTGGTCGAGGGAGCGCGCATCCTGATCGAAAAGCCCGGCGAATGGCAGGGCTGGTCGCCCACCTGGATGCTTGGCCGGCGCATATGGGGCAAGCGCATAGGCATCATCGGCATGGGCCGCATCGGCACCGCAGTCGCGCGTCGTGCCAAGGCGTTCGGCCTATCGATCCATTACCACAACCGCAAGCGCGTCAATCCAGCGACCGAGGACGAACTGGAGGCGACCTATTGGGACAGCCTCGACCAGATGCTGGCGCGGGTCGACATCGTCTCCGTTAATTGCCCCTCGACGCCCGCGACCTTCCACCTTCTCTCGGCGCGGCGGCTCGCTCTGATGCAGCCGACGAGCTACATCGTCAACACCGCCCGAGGCGACATCATCGATGAAGATGCGCTGGTCAACTGCCTGCGCCATGGCAAGATCGCCGGTGCCGGCCTCGACGTGTTCGAGAACGAACCGGCGGTCAATCCGAAGCTGGTCAAGCTTGCGAATGAAGGCAAGGTCGTGCTTCTCCCCCATACCGGCTCGGCGACCATCGAGGGCCGCATCGACATGGGCGACAAGGTCATCATCAACATCCGGACCTATTTCGACGGTCACCGTCCGCCGAACCGCGTCCTGCCCAGCCGTACTTGATCAGGTCAAGCCGAGGTGAGCGTCTTGCGCATCTCGATCGACGTGATCCGCTGATAGCCGGCATGGCTGTTTTCCGCAGTCTTGCGGAAGCCCCATGCCGCAAAGTGGCGGTGGTTGTCGACAAGTTCGATGCGGGTCTCCAGTCGGAGGTCTGGAAGCCCGAGGGTTCCGGCGATGGTTTCGGCTTCCGCAAGCAACTGCCGGCCGATCCCTTTGCCCTGCGCCTCCGGCAGCACCGCGAGCTTGCCGATATAGAGCGAAGCGGGTTCGGGTCTGAAGAAAGCGCAAGCCACCAGTCGGCCGTCCTCAGATGCCGCGACGCCTATCTCCTCTTGCGCCTTCCTGCGAAGCAGGTCGGGCGTCAGGCGATGGGCCGATGACGGCGGATCAATGACGCCATCCATATTGGCGAATGCCCTGAGGATCAGGTCGAGAAGGTCGTCATATCGCTGGAAATCGTCGTCGAGGCGGCTAAGTTCGATTGTCATGTTCCTGAAGTCGCCTTGCGCCGGCGATAACGGATGGTGTCGAAACGGGCCGAGAGCCCGTCATAGAGCAGCAGACGACCGACTAGCGGCTCTCCGGCGCCGGTGATGAGCTTGATCGCTTCCATGGCCATCAGTGTGCCAATGACGCCGGTGAGTGCGCCGACGATACCCGCCTCCGCACAGGAGGGGACAAGGCCCTCTGGCGGCGGCTCGGGAAAGAGGTCGCGGTAACCCGGGTTGAGGCCGCCGTCCGGCGATGCTTCGTAGGGCTTCAGCACGGTGACCGAACCGTCGAAGCGCCCGACTGCTCCGGTGACGAGCGGGATCTTGCGGGCTTCGGCCGCGTCGGCCGCCGCATAGCGTGTCTCGAAATTGTCGGAACCGTCGATCAGCAGGTTGAAACGGCCGAGATAGGAGCCGGCGAAATCGGGCTCGAAGTGCTGTTCGAAACGTTCGACGCGGACATTCGGGTTGAGGCGGAGGAGGGCGCGGGCAGCGCTTTCCGTCTTCTCTTCCCCGATCGTGCCGCTGTCATGGATCACCTGCCGCTGGAGGTTGGAGAGCGACACCCGGTCGTCGTCGACGATGCCGATGCTGCCGACGCCGGCAGCGGCAAGATATTGCAGCACCGGTGCGCCGAGCCCGCCGGCGCCGATCACCATCACGCGCGCGGCCTTCAGCTTCTGCTGTCCCGCCCCGCCGATTTCCGGCAGCAGGATGTGGCGATGGTAGCGGGAGATTTCCTCGGGCGTTAGCTTTTCCATGGCCACCTTATCGCATGGCGACAGGCTTGCGAAAAGGCATGTCCGTCAGGCCGACGCCGTTCCGTCGCGAATGGTGATGAACTGGGCGCGTTCTCCAAGCGCCGAGAACATGGACCGGTCTGTGCCGGTCATGAAGGCCTGACCGCCGAGCGCATCGATCCGGTCGAACAGGGCGGCGCGGCGGTTTTCGTCCAGATGGGCGGCGATCTCGTCCAGAAGCAGAATGGGGGCGTGACCGGTCATCGTCGCGACAAGGCGGGCATGCGCGAGGATCAGACCGACCAGCAGAGCCTTCTGTTCGCCGGTGGAGCAACGCTCCGCATCCATGTTCTTCTCGATATGCCGAACCAGAAGGTCGGCGCGGTGGGGCCCGTCGAGAGTGCGGCCAGCGGCGGCATCACGATATCGCCCGGCCGCCAGCATCTCGGCATAGCGGTCTTCCAGCTCGATTGCCGGCGATTGCAGGTCCTCGTCGTCCATGAAGCCGCTGAGCGCAAGCCCCGCCGAAGGAAAGCTGCCGACACCCACGCCCGGATCGTGAAGACCTCGCAGGAGACCCATCATCTCGCGCCGTGCCATGGTCATGGCGACGCCGAGGCCTGCCATCTGCCGTTCGATGCCGGAGAGCCAGCTCGGATCGAATCGCCCTTCGGCGAGAAGCTTGTTGCGGCTGCGCATGGCGCGTTCGAAATCGCTGGCGCGGCGGCCATGGGCTGGATCGAGCGAGAGCACCAGGCGGTCGAGAAAGCGGCGGCGGTCGGAGGAGGAGCCGGTAAACAGCCCGTCCATCGATGGCGTCAGCCAGAGCACCCGCAGATGGTCGGTCAGTTCGTCGACCGATTTTACCGTGGTGCCGTTGATGCGCAGCCGGCGCACCATCGTTTCCTCGTCGCTTTCGGTGCCGGTGCCGATTTCGACATCGCCTTCCATGCCCTCCATCTCGGCGAAAATGGAAAAGCCGCCTGCAGCGCCCACGCGGGAGACATCCGCCAGCACGGCGCGCCTTAGGCCGCGACCGGGAGACAGGAAGGATACCGCCTCCATCAGGTTCGTCTTGCCGGCTCCGTTTTCTCCCGTCAGCACGACATGACGCGCGTCGAGCGTCAGCGACAATCCCGCATAATTACGGAAGTCGGTGAGCTTCAGGCGGCGGATGAAAACTTTATGCGTCATGGGGTCCGGATCTGGTGTTGCCCTGAGCTAGGATGAAAGGCGCGTAATGGCAAGGCGAGGAGATGGTTTTCGACAGATGGCGTGACATCGGCTTCATCATTTTGATGCATGGACCGACACCTCAAGCGTATGTATCCTTCCCGCGCCGTTTCTCATGAAAGCAATGACCGATGACCACCGATCGAGATGAGCTGACCCCGGAGGAAGCCCGGCGCGATCACTGGGAGATGCTGCGGTTTCTGGCGGTCAATGCGCTGTTCGGTGCCGGGCTCGGGATCATGGTGGCGATCGCATTGATGTGGCTGGATATCGGTGGCCTCGGTACGCGTCTTGGCCGCGCCAGCAATCCGATCCTGCCGGCCTTCATGGTCGCCGTGCCGCTCGGGCTGACATTCGCCGCCGCCGTGACAGCATCGGCCGTGATGTTGATGCCCTACAAGAAAAAGAAGCAGCGCTGAGGCTGCTCCGGCGCATGGTTCTGCATCGGGTCCATTGACCTCGTCCTTCCGCTCCTGCATGACCAAACCCGCGCACCATGCCTTTCAAGCGCGGGGCGCTGTGTCACAGGTTCAATGCAGGAGGGCTTCATGGCCGATCAGGAAGACCGCATCACGCGCCTTGAGGAAACCGTGGCGCATCAGTCCCGCGTGATCGAGGATCTGTCTGACCAACTGACCGAACAGTGGAAGGTCGTGGAACAGACGCGTGCCAAGCTCGATCGGCTGACGGAGCGCTTCCTTTCCCTGGAAGAGCAGGCACTGGAAGCTCCCGCAATTACCAAACCGCCGCACTACTGATTAACTTCAGCGGGCAGCGATCCCGCTGACCACGGCATCGACGGCGGCGTCGATCTCGGCATTGCTGCAATCGAGCCGCCCGGTCAGCAGCCTGCTCCAGGCAAAGCCCGAGAGGATTTCGATCAGGAGTTCCGGATGAATGCCCGGCTTGATCTCGCCGCGTTCCTGTCCTCGCTTGATGATGTCGCCTGTCTGCTGCCAGCGCTGCAGCAGGTAGTTCCGTAGCGCTTCAAGTGTTGCCGGGTCGCTCTGGGCTTCGGCTATCACGGAGCGAAACACCGCGCCGCCGTTATCCTGCCAGAAGGACAGCAGCCCCTTGACGAAAAGCGCGAGATCCTTCCGCACATCGCCGCTATCGGCCACGCTCATGTCCTGCTTCTGCCGGTGGTAGACGTCGAGAAGCAGCGCGGCTTTCGAAGGCCACCAGCGATAGATCGTGGGCTTGCCGGCCTTGGCGCGCCGTGCAACCGCCTCGATCGAAAATGCCGAGAAGCCCTCCTCGATCAGGATGGCCTCGGCAGCCGCAAGGATCGCCTCCTCGCTATCGGGGTTGCGCTGCGCGCCGATGGATGTGCGGCGGGCCGGAGCGGCCGTGATGGATTCCATGAATGCCTCCCGAATTTTCCGACTGATATCACGGAAGGATATTGAACGAAACGCATCGTTTCGATATGGAACGAAACGTACCGTTCTTATGGAGAGCCGAATGTCCGATCCCGCCATCATGCCCAAGCCCTCCAAGCTGAGGCTCGCCGTGCTGATGCTTCTGGCGGTCTATCCCTTCGTGACCGGCATCCTCTACATCATCATGCCGCTGACCGAGGGCTGGCCGCTGTGGAAGCGTACGGCGTTGCTGGCGCCGATCATGGTCTTCTCGATCGTCTATGGCATCGCGCCGCTGATCCAGCGCCATTTCGCCTGGTTCATCATGCGGCTGCCACGCAGGAAAACCGCCTGAAACAGGCATGGAACGAAAAAGGCCGGCCCCATGAGAGCCGGCCTTTTCATATGGGATGGGATCGCCGCTCAATCGCTGAGCGTATCGAAGAAATCCTTCATCCGGGCAAAGAAGCCCGTCGATTCCGGATTGTTCTCCTTCGAGGACAGCTGCTCGAATTCCTGCAGCAGTTCGCGCTGGCGCTTCGAAAGCTTCTGCGGTGTCTCGATCTGGATCTGGATGTAGAGATCCCCGGTCTGCGACGAGCGCAGCACGGGCATGCCCTTGCCCTTCAATCGGAACTGCTTGCCGGCCTGCGTGCCTTCCGGAACGCTGACGCGCGACTTGGAGCCGTCGAGCGTCACCACGTCGAACGTGCCGCCGAGCGCCGCCGTCGTCATGGAGATCGGTACGGAACAGTAGAGGTCCGCACCGTCGCGCTGGAAGAACTCATGCGGCTTTACCGACAGGAAGATATAGAGATCCCCTGCAGGACCACCTCGAAGACCTGCTTCGCCCTCGCCCTGCAGGCGAATGCGGGTGCCATCCTCGATGCCGGCCGGAATGTTGACCGAAAGCGACCGCTCCTCGGTTATACGGCCCTGACCGCTGCACTTGGTACAGGGATCCGAGATCGTCTGGCCGCGACCGTGACAGGTCGGGCAGGTGCGTTCGACCGAGAAGAAACCCTGAGCTGCGCGGATGCGGCCGGAACCCTGACAGGTGGCACAGGTCGTCGGCTTGGTGCCGGGCTTGGCGCCAGTGCCGGTGCAGACATCGCAGGTGATCGACGTCGGCACGCGGATCTGCGCCGTCTTTCCGGTAAAGGATTCCTCGAGCGAGATCTCCATGTTGTAGCGGAGGTCGGCACCGCGTTCGCGTCCGCCGCTGGAACGTGCCCGGCCACCGCCGCGCCCGCCGCCCATCATCTCGCCGAAGATGTCTTCGAAAATGTCGGAGAAACCACCGCCGGAGAAACCTCCGCCGGGATGGAAACCGCCGCCGCCCATGCCACCCTGCTCGAAGGCGGCATGACCGAACCGGTCATAGGCCGCGCGCTTCTGAGGGTCCTTCAGCGTCTCGTAGGCCTCGTTGATTTCCTTGAATTTCTTCTCGGATTCACTGTCGTCGGGATTCTTGTCCGGATGATATTTCATCGCCAGCTTGCGGAAGGCGCTCTTCAGCTCCTTCTCGTCCGCCGTACGGCTCACCCCGAGGGTTTCGTAGAAATCTGCTTTTGCCATGGTCCTACAGAGCTCTCAAAGCCTTCTCCACACTCGTGTGGCTGCCAGTCTTCTTGCCCGCCTGCTTCTCGCAGGCTGCCATGTCCTTCTGGAAGTCGGACACGGCGGCTCGCGCATCCTCGATCAGCACCTTGCGGGCCTCGCCCTTGTTCGCCAGCCCATCGGCCGCCGATACGGCGACATAGGCCAGCGAATGGGCGGCCATGTCGCAGGAGGAAACAGCCTGGCCCTCTTCACGACGCTTCAGCGCCGCTTCGATAACCCGGCCAAGCTCGCTGCCGGTTCTGGATAGCTGTCGACTGTCGCCCGCACCGATCGCCTTTGCAATGCTCGCCTCGGCGGCGTTCACCTTGCGATAGACCGCTTCGATCTGGCCTGCTTCCTGAGCGGAAGCGGATGCCACGCAAAGGGCCAATGTAAATGCGGCTGGCCCGAAAGCCAGCCCCATGACGGTGAAACGTCGCTTCGACAGCCGCATCAGGCCGACTTCTTCGCGTCTTCGTCCTTGACTTCCTCGTAGTCGGCGTCGACCACGTCGTCGTCCTTGCCGCCGTCAGCGTCGCCGGCACCTTCCGCCTGCTGCGCTTCATAGATGGCCTGACCGAGCTTCATGGAAACTTCCATGAGGGTCTGGGTCTTGGCCTGGATGTCGTCGGCATCCGGTTCCGAAGCTTCGATCGCGGTCTTAAGCGATGCGATGGCATCCTCGATGGACTTGCGGTCGGTTTCCGAAACCTTGTCACCGTATTCCTTGAGCGACTTCTCCGTGGAGTGGATCAGGCTCTCGGCATGGTTCTTGGCTTCGACGCCCGCACGGCGCTTCTTGTCGTCTTCAGCATGCGATTCAGCATCCTTGACCATCTTTTCGATGTCGGCGTCGGAGAGGCCGCCGGAAGCCTGGATGCGGATCTGCTGTTCCTTGCCGGTGCCCTTGTCCTTGGCCGAAACCTGCACGATGCCGTTGGCGTCGATGTCGAAGGTGACTTCGATCTGCGGAACGCCACGCGGTGCCGGCGGCAGGCCGACGAGGTCGAACTGGCCGAGCAGCTTGTTGTCTGCGGCCATTTCGCGCTCGCCCTGCGAAACGCGGATGGTCACGGCGTTCTGGTTGTCTTCGGCCGTGGAGAAGGTCTGGCTCTTCTTCGTCGGGATCGTCGTGTTGCGATCGATCAGACGGGTGAAGACGCCGCCGAGCGTTTCGATGCCGAGCGACAGCGGGGTCACGTCGAGCAGCAGAACGTCCTTGACGTCGCCCTGCAGAACGCCGGCCTGAATGGCGGCGCCGAGAGCGACGACTTCATCCGGGTTCACGCCCTTGTGCGGTTCCTTGCCGAACAGCTGCTTGACGACTTCCTGGACCTTCGGCATGCGACTCATGCCACCGACGAGGACCACCTCGTCGATTTCGGAAGCGGTGACGCCGGCATCCTTCAGCGCTGCCTTACAAGGCGCGATGGTGCGCTGGACGAGATCGTCGACGAGGCTTTCCAGCTTGGCGCGGGTCAGCTTGAGCGTCAGGTGCTTAGGACCGGAAGCGTCGGCCGTGATGAACGGCAGGTTGATTTCCGTCTGCTGCGAGGACGACAGTTCGATCTTGGCCTTTTCAGCGGATTCCTTGAGGCGCTGCAGGGCGAGCTTGTCGTTTTTCAGGTCGATGCCGTTGTCCTTCTTGAACTCGGCGACGAGGTATTCGACGAGACGCATGTCGAAGTCTTCACCACCGAGGAAGGTGTCGCCGTTGGTCGACTTCACTTCGAAGACGCCGTCGCCGATTTCCAGGATCGAGATATCGAAGGTACCGCCGCCAAGGTCGTAGACGGCGATCGTCTTGCCTTCTTTTTTGTCGAGGCCGTAGGCGAGTGCGGCAGCCGTCGGTTCGTTGATGATGCGCAGGACTTCGAGACCTGCGATTCGGCCGGCATCCTTGGTGGCCTGACGCTGGGCGTCGTTGAAATATGCCGGAACGGTGATGACGGCCTTCTCGACCTTTTCACCGAGATAGGATTCAGCGGTTTCCTTCATCTTCTGAAGGATCATCGCGGAGATCTGTGCCGGGGAATAACCCTTGCCCTGAGCTTCAACCCATGCGTCGCCATTGTCGCCCTTGACGATCTGGAACGGCACGAGGTGCTTGTCCTTCTCGACGGTCGGGTCTTCATAACGGCGGCCGATGAGGCGCTTTACCGCGAACAGGGTGTTGGTGGGGTTGGTGACCGCCTGGCGCTTGGCCGGCTGGCCGACGAGGCGTTCGCCGTCGTCAGAAAAAGCCACCATGGAGGGCGTGGTGCGTGCGCCTTCGGAATTCTCGATGACTTTTGCATCCTTGCCGTCCATGACGGCGACGCAGGAATTGGTCGTTCCAAGGTCGATACCGATTACTTTTGCCATGTTATTTTCTCCTTGAAGCAGACTGTCGGAACCCCGAAAAGGCATTCCGTTGACAGCCCCTCGACGTGGATGGTCTGGGATATCGCAGTCCTCGCTGCGGCTATGTCGCGTATATAAGAAGCAGTTTTTCTGACTGCAAGGCTGGAAATCCGCTGTAATCCAGTAAAAAGAACAGATTGGCGGAACATGCAATCCGCCATTTGCTGCCTGCACGAGGCCAGCCCGTTACGGGTTGCATAGCATCCAAGCCTTGCGCCGGGCATGCTTTCCGCCAGATGGCGATGGCTGGCCGCGAATGCAAGATCCGCCGGCGGTCCGCATCTCACTGCCCCATGATGATGTCGAGAAGCGTGGTGCGCCGCCGGCCCGAAGGAACCGGTCCGCCGACCTCTCCGGGCGGCACGGGTCCCTCAAGGATCGCGCCGTCCGGCTCCTCTGGCTGCCCATCCATCGGAATGTCCCCGGGCGGCATCGGCCCCCCTCGTGGGATGGCCCCCATGTCGCCTGAGGGCATCGGTGCTGCCAGCCCGACATCGCCGCCCTGTTGCTGCGGCTGCGGTTGTGCCGGATAGCGCTCCTCGCCACCACCGGACAGGACGTCGGAAATGATCGTGCCGAGGGTCGATTGCGGTTCCTGCTCGATGGCAGGCTCGACATAGGTGCCGCCGTTCAGCGGCGCGGGCGTGAGCCCGGTATGCGCGGTGGTCATGAAGTCGTGCCAGGCCTTGGCCGGCAAGCCGCCACCCGTCACCTTCTTCATCGAGCTGCCGTCGTCATTGCCGAACCAGACGCCTGTCGTGAGATTGCTGGTATAGCCGACGAACAGCGCGTCGCGGAAGGACTGGGTGGTGCCGCTCTTGCCCGCGGCTTCCCAGCCCTTGATCCTGGCCTTCTTGCCGGTGCCGTTCTCGATTACGCCCTTCATCATCAGGTTCATCTCGGAGATGACGCCTTCGCTCAGCACGCGAGGAGGATCGGCATAGTCGTTTTCGTAGACGGCCTTCCCTTCCGGCGTCGTGATGCGGCGAACGATATGCGGCGTGGCCTTGTAGCCGCCGTTCATGAAAGGCGCATAGGCGGCGGTCAGCTCGAGCAGGGAGACTTCCGACGTGCCGAGCGCGATGGAGGCATTCGACTGGAGATCCGATTCGATGCCGAGACGGTGAGCAAGCTTGATGACGTGGTCGGGTCCGACCTCCATCACCAGCTGCGCGGCGATGGTGTTGAGCGATTCCGCCATCGCGCCGGCAAGCGTTACCGGCCCGCGGAATTTCTGGTCGTAGTTCTCCGGTGTCCAGTTGCCGATTCGGATCGGCGCGTCGTTGCGCACCGAATCGGGCCTGAGTCCCATCTCCATGGCGGAGGCATAGACGAAGGGCTTGAAAGCGGAGCCGGGCTGACGCTGGGCCTTGACCGCCCGGTTGAACTGGCTTTCCGCATAATCCTTGCCGCCGACAAGCGCCCGGATCGCGCCGGTGCCGTCGATGGAGACAAGTGCGGCCTGGGACACGTTCAGCTTCTTGCCCTCGGCGTCGATGCTCTCGGAAATCGCCGCTTCCGCCTTCTTTTCCAGCGTCATGTCGATGGTCGTCTCGACCACGAGATCTTCCTTGACCTCTCCGACCAGAGACTTGACCTCTTCGACCACCATGTCGGCGACATACTGGCCGGCGCCGCTCCAGTAGCGCTTCGCCTGGGTCGGCGACTGCGTCATCGCCGTCTTCACCTCGTCGTCGGTGATGAAGCCCTCTTCGCGCATGGCGCCGAGCACCACCTGGGCGCGGGCTTCCGCAGCCTCCGGATCGCGGGCGGGCGAAAGGCGGGAAGGGGCCTTGAGAAGGCCGGCGAGAAGGGCTGCCTCGCCAAGGTTCACGTCGCGCGCCGACTTGTTGAAATAACGCCGGGAGGCCGCTTCCACGCCATAGGCGTTGGAACCGAAATAGACCCGGTTCAGATACATCGTCAGGATCTGGTCCTTGGTGTATTCGTGCTCCAGCCAGAAGGACAGGAGAACTTCCTGCACCTTGCGTTCCAGCGTCCTTTCAGGCGAAAGGAACATGTTTTTGGCGAGCTGCTGGGTCAGCGTCGAGCCGCCCTGCACCATGCGTCCCGAAACCAGATTGGTGGCGATGGCGCGCGCAAGCCCGAGCGGATCGATGCCGTAATGCGAATAGAAGCGCCGGTCCTCGATGGCGATGACGGCCTGCGGAATGAAGGGGGACATGTCCTCAAGCGCCAGCGCCTCACCGCCGGTCGCGCCGCGATTGGCGATCACCGTGCCCTCGACGGAGACGATCTTGATGTTGGGCGGTCGCTCGGGGATCGACCAGGAACTCGCGCTCGGCATGCGGGCGCCGTAGTAGAACACGATGCCGGCGACCCCGATCGCGCCCCAGATGCCGAGCACAACGCACCAGTAGATCATCCGGCTGATGAACCCGGCCAGCCCGCCGCCGCTTGAGCGCTGTTTTTCCTTGCGCTTTCTGCCGTTGCCGCGTTCGCGTGCTGTGGCCTTGCCGGGAGAAGCCTTGTTGCGGGACTGGCCCCTTGCGCCGATCCGGTCGCCTGCATCGATGCGAATCTCGCTGCCGTCCTCGTCGCTTCCTCCGAAGCTCGGTTCGACACGTTCGCGGGATTTGCCCTTGCTTGCCATTGCCGGCGATCTTGCTCCAGAATCTTGCGTCTACGATGCCGGCCTTGCCGGAGCCCGTTGTGCGCGGTGGGTGATAGCCGCGTGACAAGCGGAAAAAGTGACCGAAGCACTGAACATTAATTGAGGCGATTTAAAGGGGGGTTAACATGCGGTAAACGCCTGTATCCACACCCGGAATGCAACTGCCGCGTCGCCTCTTTACTGGCAGAGGTCGGCCCACTCCGCATCCGTCAGTTCCGCCAACCGCCCGGGCGCGATCCGCACCGCCGAATTGGTGGCGCCGGCAGCCGGAACCACCTCGTCGAAGGATTTCAGCGAGACGTCGCAATAGATCTTGAGATCGGAAGGCAGGCCGAACGGGCAGACGCCGCCGACGGGATGGCTGGTCGCCTCGACCACCTCCTCGGCGCCGAGCATGCGCGGCTTCACCCCGAAGCGATCCTTGAACTTCCGGTTGTCGAGACGCTTGGTACCGGCTGCAACGACAAGCACGACCTCCTCGCCGATCCTCAGGCAGATCGTCTTGGCGATCTGGTCGGGCTCGACGCCGTGGGCTTCCGCAGCAAGTGCGACCGTCGCGGAACTTGCGTCGGTGACGATGACGGAAATGTCGGGCGCTTTTTCGGAAAAGAAGGTGCGGACGGATTCTAGGCTCATGGCGTCATCTAAACGGATCGCCGGAAGCGGAGCAAGGGCGAATGCTGTCGGGTATCGGCCGGCAGGGAGAATGCCTTTCCAAACCACGGTCAAAATCGTGACCCGATCGCCTGGGGCTTGAAGTAGCGGAAGAGGTTACCCATATGCGGATCAACCAGTGCAGCGGCGCCTCACAGGCTGTCGAAACATTTCAGGGCAAATGGATCTGCAGCGTTAATGTGTTGTTAAGCACTTCGCGCGATCCTGTTTGTCAGAGGGTGATGTGAATGGCCTCAACGCCGCGATCACACACTTGGAAATGAGCATTGCCCGTTTCCGCCCCTGACCACGGATGTACTGGCAGGGGCGTCGAAACGGGATACGGAAGGTCGGGCTTGCCCGGCCTTTTTGTTTTTCAGGGTAAGGACACGCGCCAATCCATGGGCGTGTCCTTTTCTCGTCTTTAGCGCGCGGCGAGAGCGTCGAGAATGCGGATCCACGAGCGGATGCCTTTGTGGAACGACTGCAGTTCGTACTTCTCGTTCGGCGAATGGATGCGGTCGTCGGTCAGTCCGAAGCCGACCAGCAGGGAATCCATGCCGAGCATCTTCTGGAAATCGCCGACAATCGGGATTGAGCCGCCCATGCCGATGACGACGGCGGGCTTCGGCCATTCCTCGGAAAGCGCGTTCTTTGCCTTCGTCAGCACCGGCGAATCGTAGGAAAGCTGGATGGCCGGCGAGCCGCCATGCGGGTGGAACTCGACCGAGCAGTCAGCCGGAAGCTTCGAGCGCACATAGGCGCGGAAGCTCTCGCGGATCTTCGCCGGGTCCTGATCGCCGACGAGGCGGAAGGAAACCTTGGCGGAAGCCTGTGCCGCGATCACCGTCTTGAAGCCTTCGCCGGTATAGCCGCCGGTGACCCCGTTGACCTCGGCCGTCGGCCGCGCCCAGGTGAGTTCAAGCACCGAACGCCCCTTTTCGCCGGCGGGAACCGAAAGGCCGACCTCGCCGAGAAAGCTCTCCGCCGTCCGGCCGAGCGTCTCCCAGGAGGCCTTGATGTTGGCCGGGGTTTCTTCGACGCCTTCATAAAAGCCGGGAAGGGTGATGCGGCCCGTTTCGTCATGCAGGCCGGCGAGAATGTCGACGAGGATATGGATCGGGTTTGCGGCCGCGCCGCCGAAAAGGCCGGAATGCAGGTCGCGATCGGCTGCGGTGATGACGATTTCCTCGCCGACCAGCCCGCGCAGGGCGGCGGCGATGGCCGGCGTTTCCCGGTCCCACATGCTGGTGTCGCAGACCAGTGCGAAATCGGCCTTCAGTTCCTTCTCGTTGGCTGTGAGGAACGGCTTGAGTGACGGAGAGCCCGATTCTTCCTCGCCTTCGAACAGGATGGTGATGTTGATCGGCAGGCTGCCGTTCACTTCCTTGTAGGCGCGGCATGCTTCGACGAAGGTCATGAGCTGACCCTTGTCGTCGGCGGTGCCGCGACCGGTGATAACCTTGCGGCCGGGCTCGATCTCCTTGAGCGCCGGCGCGAAGGGATCGTTTTCCCAGAGGTTCAGCGGATCGACCGGCTGCACGTCGTAATGGCCGTAGAACAGGGCATGCGGCGCACCGGCGATTGCGGCGGCGTGATGGGCGACCACCATCGGATGGCCGGGTGTGTCGCGCACCGAAGCCGTAAACCCAATCGAGACGAGATCCGCCACCAGCCATTCCGCAGCCTTGCGGCACTCGGCCTTGTAGGCTGGATCGGTGGAGATCGAACGGATTCTTACGAGATCGAAGAGACGGTCCAGGCTCTGCGGAAGGGCTTTGTCGGCGCTGGCGAGAACGGCTGAAATATCGGTCATGGCATATGTCCTGCACGGTTCAAATCGAGCGGGACGATAGATCAAAGGCGCGCCGGTTTCGACCCGCAGAATGGGATATTTTACGGCTCGAGCTTGCGGGCGTTGTCGATGGCCCGGCGGATGTATTCCAGCATCAGTTCCTTTTCGAACCTGCGGAAGCCTTCAAACAGCGCCTCGTCCGCTTCGGTTGCGGCCTGAAGGGCTTCGTTCTTCAATTCGCGCGCCTTGTCCGTCAGGAAGATCAGCTGCGCCCGCCTGTCCTGCGGATGCGGCCGGCGCTCGATCAGGCCGTCCCGCTCCATCCTTGCAAGCGTGTTCGCCATCGTCGCCTGCTCGACATCGACGCGGTCGAGAAGCTGGCGCTGGGTCAGGCCTTCCTCGTTCCAGAGTTCGATCAGGATCGGAAACTGTCCGGCGGAAAAGCCGAGCTTCACCGCCCGGCTCTGCAGGGCGCGCGAGAAGCCGCGGGCGAGCTGGGCTGCGAGATAGGTAGCGGACTCTGAGCGATCGAAAGCCATGACAAATCGATAGGCGCGTTTTGCCGTCTCCTCAAGATAAATCGCAGGCGATATATTCGTTTGGCCAGTGTTTTTCGGGTGATGCCGGGATGCTTCGATCGGTCGGAAACGACGAAGCCGCCGTGGCTGGAGGCGGATGCCACGGCGGCTTCTCGAAAAAAGGGACAAAGGCCCGGAGAGGGGGATAAGGCCTTTGTCCAAGTCTGAAGCGGCGGGGGACGGGCCTCTTTCAGACTGCGGCGTGATCAGGCGCCGGTGACTATGAAATGATGGGCCGAATGTGGTTTTTCAAGGGAAGCCGGGATTACAAATTTGTAACGTTTCCGTGTTTGGGCGCCCGCCTGTTTTCGAACTTTATATGGACGCACTGGCCGCCCCGCGCTATCCATGCGCCATGAAAAAAGGCGATCATCTCTTCCTCATCGACGGCTCGGGTTTCATCTTCCGGGCGTTCCACGCTTTGCCGCCGCTGACCCGCAAGTCTGACGGTCTGCCGGTCGGTGCGGTCTCGGGTTTCTGCAACATGCTGTGGAAGCTCCTGACCGATGCGCGCGATACCAGCGTCGGTGTCACGCCGACCCATCTGGCGGTCATCTTCGACTATTCGTCGAAGACCTTCCGCAAGGAACTCTACCCGGAATACAAGGCGAACCGTTCAGCACCGCCGGAAGAGTTGATACCGCAGTTCGGCCTCATCCGTCAGGCGACCCGTGCCTTCAATCTGCCCTGCATCGAGACCGAAGGCTTCGAGGCAGACGATATCATCGCCACTTACGCCCGCGCGGCGGAAGCGATCGGCGCCGATGTCACCATCGTTTCCTCCGACAAGGACCTGATGCAGCTGGTGACGACCAGCGTCCACATGTACGACAGCATGAAGGACAAGCAGATCGGCATCCCCGACGTCATCGAGAAATGGGGCGTGCCGCCGGAAAAGATGATCGACCTGCAATCGCTGACCGGCGATTCGACCGACAACGTGCCTGGTATTCCGGGGATCGGGCCGAAGACGGCGGCGCAGTTGCTCGAAGAGTTCGGCGATCTGGACACGCTTCTTGCCCGCGCCGAGGAGATCAAGCAGGTCAAGCGCCGCGAAAACATCGTCGCCAATGCCGACCGCGCCCGCCTTTCACGTCAGTTGGTGACGCTGAAGACCGATGTGCCGCTCGACATGCCGCTCGACGCGCTGGTGCTGGAAAAACAGGACGGACCTAAGCTCATCGGCTTCCTCAAGGCGATGGAGTTCACCACGCTCACCCGCCGTGTCGCCGAAGCCTGCGACTGCGATGCCGGCGCGATCGAAGCCGCCCTGGTGCAGGTCGAACGCGGCGATGCCGCCCACGGTCCCGACGTCGATACGCAGGAACCACCGTTGTCGGGTGAAGCCGGTGCTGTCGCATCGTCTTCCGCCCCGAAGCCAACGACTGTTTCCGCCACCACGGGAGATCCGACCCCCGCCGATCTCGCTGCCGCCCGCGCCGCTGCCTTTGCCGGACAGAAGATCGACCACTCCGCCTATGAGACGATTGGCGATCTCGCGGCGCTGGAGCGCTGGATTGCCGCCGCCCGCGAAACCGGTCTTGTCGCTTTCGATACGGAAACCACCTCGCTCGATCCGATGCAGGCGGAATTCGTCGGCTTCTCGCTGGCAATCGCCGACAATACCCGCTCGCCCGGTTCGACAGACATCCGCGCCGCCTATGTGCCGCTCGGTCACAGGACCGGTGGGGAAGACCTGTTCAGCGATGGTCTGAAGCTTGCCGAGGGCCAGATTCCCATGCAGGAGGCGCTGGCCGCCCTGAAGGAGCTGCTGGAAGATCCCTCCATTCTCAAGGTCGCGCAGAACCTCAAATACGATTACCTTCTGATGAAGCGCTATGGCATCGTCATCCAGGGCTTCGACGACACCATGCTGATTTCCTACGTGCTCGATGCGGGCAAGTCGAACCACGGCATGGATGGTCTTTCCGAACGCTGGCTCGGCCACACACCGATTGCCTACAAGGACGTCGCCGGCAGCGGCAAGTCGTCGGTGACCTTTGACCGCGTGGCGATCGACAAGGCGACGGCCTATGCGGCTGAGGATGCCGATGTCACGCTGCGGCTGTGGATGGTGCTGAAGCCGCGTCTCGCCGCAGAAAAGCTGACCCGCATTTACGAGCGGCTGGAACGGCCGTTGGTGCCGGTGCTTGCCGATATGGAAGAACGCGGCATCACCATCGATCGGCAGATCCTGTCGCGTCTCTCTGGTGAGCTTGCCCAGAAGGCGGCTGCCTTCGAGGATGAGATCTACGAACTCGCCGGCGAACGTTTCAATATCGGCTCGCCCAAGCAACTCGGCGATATCCTGTTCGGCAGGATGGGTTTGCCCGGCGGCTCCAAGACCAAGACCGGCCAGTGGTCCACTTCGGCGCAGGTGCTGGAAGATCTGGCCGCCGAAGGAGCGCCGCTGCCGCGCAAGATTGTCGACTGGCGCCAGCTCACCAAGCTGAAATCCACCTATACGGATGCGCTTCCCGGTTACGTCCATCCTGAAACGAAGCGCGTTCATACCAGCTATTCGCTGGCGGCGACGACGACAGGACGTCTGTCTTCCTCCGAGCCCAACCTGCAGAACATTCCGGTTCGCACGGCCGAAGGCCGCAAGATCCGAACCGCCTTCATCGCCTCACAGGGGCACAAGCTTCTCTCTGCCGACTACAGCCAGATTGAGCTGCGCGTGCTGGCCCATGTGGCAGATATCCCGCAACTGCGTCAGGCTTTCGCCGATGGCATCGACATTCATGCGATGACGGCTTCCGAGATATTCGGCGTTCCGGTCGAGGGCATGCCGTCCGAGGTTCGTCGCCGCGCCAAGGCGATCAACTTCGGCATCATCTACGGCATCTCCGCCTTCGGTCTCGCCAACCAGCTCGGCATCGAGCGGTCGGAGGCCGGCGACTACATCAAGAAGTATTTCGAGCGCTTCCCCGGCATCCGGGATTACATGGACAGCACCAAGGCGTTTGCCCGTGAGAACGGCTATGTCGAGACGATCTTCGGCCGCCGCGCCCATTACCCCGAGATCAAGTCGTCCAACCCCTCCATGCGTGCCTTCAATGAACGCGCGGCGATCAACGCTCCGATCCAGGGCTCTGCTGCGGATATCATCCGCCGGGCGATGATCAAGATCGAGCCGGTGCTGGCCGAGGCCGGACTGGGCGAAAAGGTCCGCATGCTGCTGCAGGTTCATGACGAACTGATCTTCGAGGTGGAGGACGAGGCGGTCGACGCCGCCATGCCGATCATCGTTGAAACCATGGAGCATGCCTCCATGCCGGCGGTTGCCATGCGCGTTCCGCTCAAGGTCGATGCACGCGCCGCGATGAACTGGGACGAGGCACACTGATCGGTTCCCGCTTTCTGACGGCGGGTGCCGTCGTCAGAAGCGTCCGTTTCGCGCTTCCACGTGGTTACGGATCGTCTGTTTCATCAGGGTAAGTGCCGCACTCGGTTCGACGCCTGCGGGCGTCGTCAGGCCGACGGCGCCGCGGGTTTCTCCCATGTCGATCTCAAGCTCGACCAGGCGGCCGCTCGACAGGTCGTCGGCGACCACGCCGCGCGAGATGAACCAGACCCCCCTGTGCCGCGAGACGAAAGCGCGACCGAAGGAGTCCGACACTGTTTCCACCGTATTGGGCAGTTCGGGAATGCCGTTGGTCAGAAGCAGCCGGTCGACGAAGGGGCGGATGACCGATCCCGCCGTCGGCATCAGCACAGTATAATTGGCGAGCGCGCCGAGCGTGAAATTGCGCCTGACCGCCAGCGGATGGTCTGGCGAAACGATGATGGCGACCTCCTCGCTGAAAAGCGGTTCGAAGATCAGGCCCGTCATGCGCTCGGGCGCCGCCAGTCGTCCGACCACGAGGTCGAGTTCCCCAAGCCTCAGCGAATCCAGCAGGAAGCGGTTTTCGCCCGAAACGATGGTGACGTGGGTCCCCGTGCCGATCGCGAGAAAATCCGCCAGCGCATCCGGCATGAAGGTGGCGGACGTGGTGGGCAGCGTGCCGATCCTCAGCGGCGGCCCGCCGGATGCGCGCGCCTGCGCAAGCGAATCCACCCCGCGCTGCACGGCGGCGAGGCTTTCGCCGGCGTGTTTCAGGAACACCTCGCCGAAATGCGAGATCCGGATGCCGCGACCTTCCTTCTCGAAAAGCGCTACGCCGAGAACCTCTTCAAGCTCGCGTATGGTGCGCGTCACGGCGGGCTGCGTGATCGCCAATGCATCGGCGGCCTTGCCCACGCTTCGCTGGCGTGCCACCTCAAGAAAGGTTTGCAAATGCCGGAATTTGATCCGCTGGTCCATAAATCATGCCAAAATGGTTATGGTTTTTGCCTCAGATATCATTTTTCCTATCGAAAATCATCGTCTAATTTCCAGCCCAGGTGAGGAGAAACACCATGGCATTCGCCACTATCAACGGAATCACGGTCCACTACGAACTGCTCGGCGATGTCGATGCGAAGAACCTCGTCGTATTTTCGAATTCGCTTGGCACCGATTTCCGTATCTGGCTCCCCGTCTTCGATGAACTCGTCGATGATGTCTCGGTCCTGCTCTACGATTCCCGCGGTCATGGACTGACGGGCGGCGCCGACAAGCCGTTCGGCATGGATGATCTCGTCGATGATCTCATTGCCCTCGTCGACCATGTCGGCATCAAGCGCGCCGTCTTCTGCGGCCTTTCGGTGGGCGGCATCATCTGCCAGGGCCTCTGGAAGAAGCGCCCGGACCTCGTCAGGAAGCTCGTGCTCTGCGACACCGCACCGAAGATCGGCACGGCGGAAGCCTGGAGCAGCCGCATCGATGCAGTCAAGGCGAATGGGCTGGAAAGCATCGCCGATGCCGTCATGGAGCGCTGGTTCACGCCCGACTTCCATCAGGAACGGGTCGAGGATCTCGCTGGTTATCGCCTGATGATGATGCGCCAGCCGGCCGATGGCTACAATTCCACCTGCGGCGCGATCCGCGATACCGATTTTTCCGATGTGCTGCCGACCATCACTGTCCCGACGCTCGTCGTCGTTGGCGATCAGGATGGCTCGACCCCGCCGGAACTCGTCAAGGCAGCAGCGGACCGGATCCCGGGTGCGCGTTTTGAAATCATCGAAGGCTGCGGCCACATCCCCTGCGTGGAGCAGCCGGAACAGCTGGCAGCCCTTTTGCAGCCCTTTGTCAGGAAGGCATGAAGCGAAAATGAGTGAAGCCCCCGAAAAGTCGGCCCGTTATCATCAGGGCATGGCGACCCGCCGCAGCGTGCTCGGCAATGGCTATGTCGACCAAGCACAGCAGTCGAAGACCGCCTTCGACGAGCCGTTCCAGGATCTGATCACGGAAGCCGCCTGGGGGCATGTCTGGTCACGGCCGCAATGGTCGAAGCGCGAGCGTTCCATGGTGACGATCGCGCTTCTGGCCGCGCTGGGACAGGACGACGAGGTTGCCATGCATGTAAGGGCAACCCGCAATACCGGCGCTTCGCGGGAGGATATTCTCGAGGCGCTGTTGCATGTGGCGATCTATGCCGGCGTGCCCGCCGCAAATCACGCGATCAAGATCGCCAAGGGCGTATTCAATGAAATGGATGCGGCAGAACATTCGGAGGAAGGGAAATGAGGAATACCATGCCAGAAACGGGGGCGTTTTTCCCCCGTGACCGTGAAATGCATCCCCCGGCCTATGCGCCGTGGTACAAGACCACCGTGCTGCGCTCGCCGCAGCGCGCGTTGATCTCGCTGGAAGGAACGAAAAGCGAGATCACGGGTCCCGTATTCGGCCACAACATGCTGAACGAGTTCGACAACGACCTGATCGTCAACTACGCCAAGCCCGGCGAAAGCCCGATCGGCCAGCGCATTCTCGTTCATGGTCGCGTGGTGGACGAGCGCGGCAAGGGTGTCGCCGGTGCGCTTGTCGAATTCTGGCAGGCCAATGCCGGCGGTCGCTATCGTCACAAGAAGGAAACCTATCTCGCGGCACTCGATCCGAACTTCGGCGGTGTCGGCCGCACGATTGCCGACGAAGACGGCTACTACTGGTTCAAGACCATCAAGCCCGGCCCTTATCCCTGGCCGAACGGCGTCAACGACTGGCGTCCGGCCCATATTCATTTTTCCATTTTCGGCCACGGCTTTGCCCAGCGTCTGATTACGCAGATGTATTTCGAAGGCGACCCTCTCATCTGGATGTGTCCCATCGTCAAGACGATCCCGGACGAGGAAGCCATCAGGCAGCTGATCGCGCCGCTCGACATGAACGCCACCATTCCCATGGACATGCGTGCCTACAAGTTCGACATCGTGCTGCGTGGCCGCCGGTCGACGCTGTTTGAAAACCGCAAGGAGGGCAACTGACATGGTTCAGCCGCTCGGTTATCTCAGGGAATCCGCGTCTCAGACGGCCGGTCCTTACGTTCATATCGGCTGCACGCCGAATTTCACCGGCATTCACGGCGTCTTCGAGACAGATCTGGGTTCCGGCCCTCTCGTCAATGACAAGACCAAGGGCGAGCGCATCACTGTCCGTGGCCGCGTGATCGACGGTTCCGGCACGCCGCTCAGGGATGCGCTGATCGAGATCTGGCAGGCCGATGCTGACGGCTTCTACCAGAGCCCGTCGGAAACCCGCGGCACCGCCGATCCGAATTTCCTCGGCTGGGCGCGTTGTCCTGGTGACATGGCGACCGGCGAATACGTCTTCGAGACCATCAAGCCGGGCCGCGTGCCCTTCCGCGATGGCCGCCTCATGGCGCCGCATATCACCTTCTGGATTGTCGCGCGTGGCATCAACATCGGTCTTCACACCCGCATGTATTTTGGTGACGAGGCCGAGGCGAATGCCGAGGATCCGGTTCTGGCGCGTATCGAGCACAAGGTCCGCGTGCCGACCCTGATCGCAGAGCGCGAAGGCAATACCTACACCTTCGACATCTACCTTCAGGGTGACAACGAGACGGTGTTCTTCGACATGTGATGTCGGGATGGAAAGCGGAGCAGAATCGGGCGGGCACATTTGCTGCCCGGTTGGAACTCCGCTCCGGTCCTCAAATTAGGACGGCGCGCTTCCCATGGGATCGCGCCGTCATCTGCGCTTTCCGTCGGCCTTTCCTCCGGTGAGGAAATAGCCGAAACTATCATCAGCCATCGGAGCAAGCCTGATCATGCCGTTGACGAACCTGCCCTATCTGGACCGCCTGCTCGGTGACGAGGCCGTTTCCCGGCATCTGGGCCTTGAGGCCGATCTGGTGGCGATGCTGCGGTTCGAGGTGGCGCTGGCAAGGGCCGAAGCTTCAGCCGGCATGCTCGATGCCGAAACGGCTGGCGAGATTGCCCGCAAGGCCGAAGGTTTCGTGCCGGATGCCGATCGCATGGCGGTGGCCACCCTGAAGGATGGCGTACCGGCGCCGAATTACGTCCAGCAATTACGTGAAAGGGTCGGGGGCGATGCCGCGGCCAAGGTGCATTTCGGCGCGACCACCCAGGATGCCGTCGATACGGCTCTCGCGCTGAAGCTTGAGCCGGTCTTCGCCCTTTTCGAGGAGCGTCTTGCCGCCATCGACAATGCCTTTGCCGATCTTCTCGCCCGCTTTGGCGATACGCCGCTGATGGCGCGTTCCCGCATGCAGGCGGCAATCGAGATCACCTCCGGCGCACGCATCAACGTCTGGCGCAAATCTGTCTCCCGCGTCGCCCTGGAGCTGGCGGGGCAGCGGCGTCAGATGATGATCCTGTCGCTTGCGGGTGCTGCCGGCACGGCCGAAAAATTCGGTGACCGGATCGACGCGGTGCGCGAAACCATGGCGGCGGAACTCGGCCTTGCCGTTCCGGACTACGTGCCCCATGCGGATCGCGGCCGGATCGCAGCTTTTGCAGGCTTCCTCTCCCGTCTCACCGGCGCGCTCGGCAAGTTCGGGCAGGATGTGGCGCTGATGGTGCAGAACGGTATCGACCAGATGGCTGTATCCGGCGGCGGCGGTTCCTCCGCCATGCCCCACAAGCACAATCCGGTTCGTGCCGAGATCCTCGTTACGCTCGCCCGCTACAACGCCACGCAGCTCTCGGCCATTCATCATGCGCTGGTACACGAGCAGGAACGTTCTGGCACCGCCTGGACGCTGGAATGGCTCGTCCTGCCGCAGATGATCGAAGCGACCGGCACGGCGCTCAACCACGCGCTTTCACTGCTGACGTCCGTCGAGCGCATCGGCGATCCGGCCTGATTTGCGTCGCGCGGTTCCGGATATTACTTAGCCGGATAATATACTAGGACTGAGAATTCCTCGCCAGTATACCTTCAAGGGTGCCCACGAGCGTCTTTCCGGCATCGGCCAGCAGGCCGCTATTGTCGATCGTCACGCAGTCGAACGCTTCGGGGATTTCGAGCGATCCACGGTTCAGCCGCGCGAGGATATCCTCGCGGGTCTCGCGGCCACGCTGCTCCAGCCTCTGCGCCAGGACTTCGGGTCGAGCCGTGATGTTGACGACGAGAAGCGGTGAAAACGCCTCGGCGAACCGACCGAGCACCGAGCGCGAGCCGTTGGCGACGACCAGATGTCCGAGCGCCAGCTTCTCGTGAACGGCCGACGGAATGCCATAGCTAAGGCCATGGGCATCCCAGTCCACCGCGAAGGCGCCTTCTTCCCGCATGCCGCGGAATTCGGCGTCGGAAACATCCTTGTGCTCTTCGCCGCCGGCATCGGCCGGGCGGGTGATCACCCGCTGGACGAAATGCACGTTCGCCCGCCCGGCAAAATGATCCTTCGCGATCTGGATGAGGCTGTCCTTGCCGGCGCCGCTCGGCCCCACCACGACAACCATGGTGCCGGTGGCCGCATTCGGGTGAAGCCTTGCCGCGCGTCCGTCCATCAGGCGACCCTGTTGCCTTCGCGCCAGACCGAACGCACGACCGGAACGCCCTCCTGACGACGTACCCGAACCAGATCGGCGCGCAGGCCTGCTGCGATCCGGCCGCGGTCGTCGAGGCTGACGGTGCGCGCCGGCGTCGAGGTGACCATGGCAAGCGCCTGCGGCAGGGAGATGTCCTCGAAATCATCGGCCAGAACGAAGGGCGCATGCAGCAGGCTGAGCGGCACGTAGTCTGAGGAAAGCACGTCGAGCACGCCGCGCGCGGCGAGGTCCCGTGCCGCGATATTACCGGAATGCGACTTGCCGCGCACCACATTCGGCGCGCCCATCAGTACGCTCATGCCCGCCTTGTGCGAGGCTTCGGCGGCATCGAAGCTGGTCGGGAATTCCGCAAGCTTCACGCCGTGCCCCATGGCTTCCTCAACATGGGCAAGCGTGGCGTCGTCGTGGCTCGCAACCGTGATGCCGCGCTGGGCGCAGATCCGTGCCAGCGTGTCGCGATGCGGGCGGGAAAACTGGGACGAAAGCGCCAGCCGGCTATCGACGAAGCGGGCGAAGGCTTCATCGGAAAGCCCGCGCTTGGTCTTGTAGTAGAGCGTGTACTGTTCCATCGTCTGGAACTGGCGCTGCCCCGGAGAATGGTCCATCAGCGAGACGAGCCGCACATGCGGATCGTTCTCGAAATCGGCGAAGTGGTCGAGCACGTTGTTGGACGCCACCTCACAGCGCAGGTGGATGAGATGGGTGGCGCGCAGCCGGTCTTCCTTTTCGGCCGCCTGAATGGCATCGGCCATCTCCCGCATTTCGCCAAGTTCGAAGCCGCCATCCTCGTCCGAGCCCATGCGCAGGCAGTCGAAGACCGTGGTGATGCCGGAGGTGACGACCTGTGCATCATGGGCCTGGATTGCCGATGTCTTGTTCCAGCGCACGCCGGGACGCGGCGAATAGTGCGATTCCAGGTGATCGGTATGAAGCTCGACGAGGCCGGCAATCAGATAGTCGCCGCCGAAATCCTCGCCCGTCCGGCTCGCACCTTCCGAAATATCGGTGATGCGTCCGTCGCGGATCTGGACGGAGCCGGAGAGGAGCTGGTCTTCCAGAACGATGAGGGCATTGCTGAAAACGGTTTCGGCGGACATTTTCTCAAGGCTTTCGAAAGGATCAGGCGGCCGCAAGCGGCTGCCAGTCGTGGACGATGAAGGGCGCGCCGCGTTCCGGTTCTATGAACAGGGCGAGCCCGGAAATGCGCAAGGGGCGACGGATGAAATCGGCAAAGCGCCGGTTCAGCACTTCGGCCATGGCGCTTGCCCGTTCCTCCGGAACGGGGCCGGTGAGCGTCATGTGAAAACGGAACTCTTCCATGACATATGGATAGCCCCAGCGCATCAGGTGGGCGCGCTGGGCCTCGTTCATTCGCTCCGGCCGGCGGCGGGCGATATCGGCCTCGCCGAGCGGCGCGCGAAACGGCTCGAATGCCTCGACGATAGAAGCCGCAAATGCCTGCAGCGGCGGATGAAGCTCTGCGGGAACGAGCGCGAAGAAGGGGCCGATACGGTTCACCACCGCCGACGGAATGTCGAAGGCGGCATTGGTCGCGCAGAAGTCCCGGAAGCCTTCGATGAGCGCGGCTTCACTCGAACCGTCGGCAAGTGCGAAAGGAGCCTTGAGCGTGGCGTGGAAACCGTAGCGGCGAGGATCGGCGGTAAGTTCGGTGCGCTCTTCTTGGGAGAAGTCCGCGACGGGTTGAATGGCGCTCTCCATGCCGCTGAAGGCATCACGTCCCAGCCAGTCCGATGCCGCCAGCGTCAACGGATGATCGGCTTCCGGGGTGAAGTAGACGGCATAGCGCAAGAGAGCATTCCTCGGATCGATGGACGGGTCGCCACCATGGGCTGCTTCGTCGTCCAAAGGCAAGACCGGCTGGCTAGCCGATCCGCGTGACAGATTGATGATACCGGCCGGTATCCGGCGAAATAAATCAGTGTTGCGTACCGATCAGTCTTGATCGCAGGGCATTCGAGATCGAGTCGAAGATGAAGACCACGAGCAGGATCAGCAGCACCATGTAGGCGACCTTGTCCCAGTCGGCATTCGTGCCCATCGCTTCGAGCAGTTTGAGACCGATACCGCCGGCACCGACAGCGCCGATCACGGTGGCAGAGCGGGTGTTCGATTCCCAGAAGTAGAGCGACTGGGAGATGAACACCGGCAGGACCTGCGGCACCACGCCGAAGCGGTTGACGATGACCGGATTCGCACCGACGGATTTCACGCCCTCGCGCTGCTTGTCGTCGACGTTCTCGACCGCTTCGGCATAGACCTTGCCGAGCGCGCCGGCGTCGGTGAAGAAGATCGCCGCGATGCCGGGGATCGGTCCGGGACCGAAGGAGCGGGTGAAGAACAAAGCCCAGATCAGCATGTCGACGGAGCGGAGGAAATCGAAGAGCCGCTTCATGCCCCAGTTAGCGGCGCGGTTGCGGGTAATGTTACGCGCGGCGATGAAGGCGAGCGGAAAGGCGAACAGCGTGCCGAGCAGCGTGCCGACAAAGGCCATCACCAGCGTCTGCAGAAGCTTCGACAGAATATCGCTGTGCTGCCAGACGCTGTTGCCGAGGAAATCGTCGACCATGTGCCCGATGTTGGAGCGGTTGGGATCGAGGCGTTCGCCGAAAGTGGCGAGTGCTGCAAGTTCACCCCAGTCCTTGCCCCAGAAGTCCGATTTGGGGTCGAACATGAAGTTCGCCCAGCCGAGGAAGCGGCGCTGGACATAGACCTGGCCCGAACGGATTTCGGCCTGACCCTCGAAGCCATAATTGACGACCACCTTGTTGCCGTCCTGCACGATAGAGGAGGGTGCGTCCGCGACCACGGTCACGGCATCTCCGCTGATCGTCACCGGATAGACGGTGCCGTTGACATAGACATCGACCCTGTCGGTCGTCACGTCGAGGCGATCGCCCTCCCGGCCGTAGGTGACCGAATAGCCGCCATTCTCGATCGGCTGCAGCCAGGAGATATCGGCGCCCTGGGCATATTGGCCGCGGCTCGACCATTGAACCTTGACGGTACCGTCGTCCTGGAACCGCAGGCGCGGCTGGGCGCGCCACGAATACCAGTCCTGGACATAGAGCGAGGCACGGTCCCACTGGCCGTTCATGAAGGCGGGGCCGACATTGAAGGCGAAGAAGCAGATGGCGAGATAGATGGTGACGATGCCGGAGCCGATTACGAGCCCAAAGCGCTGCATGAAGGAGCGATGGAAGACCTGCGGATACTGGCTGCGCAGGCGCTCGCGTTCGGATGCGTGGATGGTGGGTACCGAGGACATCAGGCTGCTCCCCTGCCGAATTCGAAGGACTGCTGGCCGATCAGCCGGCGGCGAAGCCAGGCGGAGAACTGGTCGATGATGATGATGCTGACGAGCAGCAGGATGATGATCGCATAGGTCTTGGCAGCGTGATCGCGACCGATCGCCAGGCGGAAGACCTCGCCGATACCGCCGCCGCCGACGGCGCCGATGATGGTGGAGGCGCGAACGTTAACCTCGGCGCGCAGCAGCGTGTAGGAGACGAAATTCGGCAGCACCTGGGGAACGATGGCGAAGCGCACCCGCTCGACCCAGTTTGCGCCGGCGGCACGCAGGCCCTCGTCCGGCTTCATGTCGGAATTCTCGACTACTTCGAAGAACAGCTTGCCGAGCGCGCCAATCGTATGGACCGTGATGGCGATGATCGCCGCAATCGGGCCGATCGAAAGGATCGCGGTCAGGAGGCCGGCTATGACGATTTCCGGAAAGGCGCGCATCACTTCCATGATGCGGCGGACGACGAAGCGGGTCGCGCCGGCGCCGACGAGATTGGTCGAGGCGAAGAAGCAGAGCAGGAAGGCAAGGGCCGCACCGATGATGGTCGAGACCAGCGCGATATTGATCGTGATGATCAACTGGTAGAAGAAGTTCGGAATGTAGAGTGTGTCGGTGATGTAATGGCGGTCGGCGGTGTAGTTGTACTTCAGTGAGCCGTCGGCATAGGGCGAGGGCAGGTCGAACATCGCCCGGACGATTTCCATCGGGCTGTCGGGCACGAAACTGCGGATGAAATCGAAGAAATAGGGCAGGCGTTCGAAGAACTTGCCGGCATTGGCGTCATTGGCGAATTTCAGCGAGGCGATGAGCACGGCGAGAAAGACGACGATCGAGATCGCTGTATAGACACGGCGTGTCCTGATCTGCTGCCGGTAGTGCCGCATCATCAGGGAAGCTGCAGGACCGAGCCCGCTCCCGTGGTCGCCACTCTGACCGCCCAATGGGCCGCCACTGTTCTGTTCGCTGATGGTCGCCATGATCCGCGCTCCCGGTTGTCGAACGGCGGCGTCTTTCAACGCCGCCGCCGGATGATGTTCTAGGAAAATCAGCCGCCGATAACGGACTTACGAGCGTCGATGATCGTCTGGTAGAAGGACGGATCGACCTTGATGTATTCCTTGTTGTCGCCCTGGGTGTAGGCCTTGAAGCAATCGTGATCTTTCTTCGGCAGTTCCAGGAAGAAGGCTTCGACCTTGTCGCGCATTTCCTGCGGCAGCTTGTTGGAAACCATCAGCGGGCCGTTCGGGATCAGCGGCGACTTCCAGACTTCGACGATATCGTCCATGTCGAGGATGCCCTTGTTGACCATCTGGTGCAGGTTGCCGCCGGTGTAGCCCTCTTCCCACTTGCCAACGCCCGAACCGAAGGTCGTGCCGGCATCGAACTTCTTGTCGAGAACGGCGAGAACGAGGTTCTCGTGGCCGCCGCCGAAGCCGGTTTCAGAGAAGTAGTCCTTGACCGAGGCGCCGATTTCCTTCGGCAGGGCGACGTTCGGGACGAGGTAGCCGGAGGTCGAGTCCGGATCGGCGAAGCCGAGCTTCTTGCCCTTCAGGTCGGCGAGCGTCTTGATGCCGCTGTCCTTGCGGGCAACCATGATCGAGTAGTAACCGCTGGAGCCGTCTGACTGGGTGTAGGTCAGGATCGGGTCGACGGCGTTCGGGTCCTTGATCGCGATGGCGGCGTAGGAGGAGGCGCCCATCGAAGCGATGTCGATCGTGCCGCCGAGCAGGCCCTGGATGACGCCGTTATAGTCCGGCGACGGGAAGATCTGGACTTCCGGAACGCCGGTCGCAGCCTTCAGGCCATCGGCGACACACTGGGTGTTGCGGATCTGGTCGGCTTCGTTTTCCGAGCCGTCGAGGCCGATGCGCAGAACCTTGACGTCCTGAGCCATTGCGGAGCTTGCGACGACGCCGAGTGCGACGGCAGCAAGAAGAGCTTTCTTGAGCATGGTGATCTCCTGTTTCCGGACCATCCGGAGTTTCGTCATGAAAAGTGCCCTTTACGCGGGCAGACGATCGAAGGTGCGGGTCTCAGGCCCTGGCGCTTGCCAGTGTGCCGATACCGCCCGATTGCTTTTCCCCGCTCGCCTCTGCGCCGGGGATGTTGATGCTGGTCGAGGTCATCGTCTCGTCGATGCCGGCGCCGTCCTTGTCGGAGCCGTAGATTTCCTGCACGGCATCCGCATTGAGTTCGGAAGGCGGGCCGTCGAAGACGACGCGGCCGCTCGCCATGCCGATGATCCGCTCGCAATAGCTGCGCGCGGTATCCAGCGTGTGCAGGTTGGTGATGACGGTGATGCCATCGCGTTCGTTGATGTCGCGCAGCGCGTCCATCACGATCTTGGCGTTCAGCGGATCGAGCGAGGCTATCGGCTCGTCGGCGAGCAGCATCTTCGGTGCCTGCATCAGGGCGCGGGCGATGGCGACGCGCTGCTGCTGACCTCCGGAAAGCGTTCCCGCGCGCTGCATGGCCGTCTGTTCGATGCCGAGGCGCTCGAGCGCTGCGATGGCAGCAAGCCGCTCGTCGTCGGAAAAGATGCTGAGAAGGCTCATCATCGTCGAGCGGTGATTGAGCCGGCCGAGCATGACATTGGTCAGAACGTCGAGGCGCGGCACGAGGTTGAACTGCTGGAAGATCATCGCGCAGTCGCGCTGCCAGTTGCGCAGGCCCTTGCCGCGCAACGACGAAACTTCCGCGCCACCGAAATGAATGGAACCCGTGGAAGGATCGACCAGACGGTTGATCATGCGCAGCAGCGTCGACTTGCCGGCCCCCGAACGTCCGATGACGCCCACCATCTGGCCTGCCGGAATTTCCAGGCTGACATTGTCGACGGCAATATGCTGTCCGAATTGCCGGGTGACGTTTTTCAGCTGAAATCGCATGTCTTTTCTTTCGACGTCATGTCCACGTTGTGGGCAATGCTCTAGCGACAGTTGATGAAGCGCCAATGTCAGTTATGTGTAAGAAATATTATACCAACTAAGTATTTGGTTTTTATTGATATTTAAGCGTATTTCGCCACGAAAGCCCCTGCCGGCAGGGCGCGGAAATCGGCAAGTGCTGCAAACAGTTGGTCGTGCGGCCAGTCCCACCAGGCGAGCTTTTCCATGCCCTCGGCAGTCTGAGCGTCGAAACGCTCGCGGATGAGTTTGGCGGGCACGCCGCCGACGATGGTGTAGGGGGCGACATCCTTGGAGACGACCGCTCCGGCGCCGATCACCGCGCCGTTTCCAACTGTCACGCCGGTGAGGATGGTGGCCCCGTGTCCGATCCAGGTGTCATGCCCAATGGTCACGATCTTGCTGCGTCGGGCGGCAAAATACTCGGCCTCTTCGGGTTCCAGGTCGGCCCAGTAGTCGCCCGGCCTGTAGGTGAAGTGGTGCAGTGTCGCGCGCTCGACGGGATGGTTGGTGGCATTGACGCGCACGAAAGCCGCGATGTTGGAGAACTTGCCGATCCTGGTGTTCCAGAGATGGCCGTGTTCCATGATGTAGGAATAGTCGCCGATCTCGCATTCCCGGATGCGGCAGAATTCAGTCACCTTGGTGTAGCGGCCAAGCGTGGTCGTCTTCACCAGCGCCGTCTCGTGGATCATGGGCGTTTCAGACAGGAGACGGGTCATGCTGCGGCCTTCCGCGGCGAAAACTGCGAGACGTCGAGAATGCGGTCGGCGACGAGTTCGCGCACTTCCTCGTCGTGGAAGATGCCGAGAAGGGCAATGCCCTGCTTCTTCTTGGCGCGGATCATCTCGACGACGACGGCGCGGTTGGTGGCGTCGAGAGATGCCGTTGGCTCATCCAGCAAGAGTATGCGGTGATCGGTGATGAAGCCTCGGGCGATGTTCACGCGCTGCTGCTCTCCGCCGGAAAAGGTCGCCGGCGGCAATTGCCAGTGTTCCCTGGGCAGGTTGAGCCTCGACAGCAGGTCCGCTGCCTTCTCGCGTGCTTCCTCTGCCGAAACCCCTCGGGCGACTAGCGGTTCGGCGACGACGTCGAGGGTGGAAACGCGCGGAACGGTCCTGAGGAACTGGCTGACATAGCCGAGCGTCGAGCGGCGCACATCGAGCACCGCGCGCGGATCGGCTGTCGCGATGTCGATGATGCGGCCGAGATGATCGATAAGGATCTGTCCGGTATCGACGGCGTAATTGCCGTAGAGCATCTTCAGGATCGAGCTCTTGCCGACGCCCGACGGGCCGCCGAGCACGACGCATTCGCCGCCGGCAACCGAAAACGAAACATTGGAGACGACCGGCAGCTTGAGGCCGCCGCGCAGATGCATGGTGAAGCTCTTCGAGACTTCGGAAACGACGAGAGGCGTGGCCATGGTTTTTCCTGTTCTCAGACCTGCAGGATCGATGAGACGAGCAGTTGGGTATAGGGTTCGCGCGGATCGTCCAGCACCCGGTCGGTCAGGCCGTGTTCGATGACATGGCCGTCCTTCATCACCATCATGCGATGGGAAAGAAGGCGGGCGACGGCGAGGTCATGGGTAACGACGATGGCCGCGAGACCGAGATCGTTGACGAGGCCGCGCACGAGGTCGAGCAAACGAGCCTGCACGGAAACGTCGAGGCCGCCGGTCGGCTCGTCCATGAAGACCAGCCGCGGGCCGGTGACGAGATTGCGGGCGATCTGCAGGCGCTGGCGCATGCCGCCGGAAAAGGCGCGCGGCTGGTCGTCGATGCGGTCGGTGGAGATCTCGACGCGTTCCAGCCATTCCGATGCCGTCTGGCGGATATGGCCATAATGCCGGTCGCCGACCGCCATCAGGCGTTCTCCGACATTGGCGCCGGCCGAAACCGTCATGCGCAGGCCGTCGGCTGGGTTCTGGTGCACGAAGCCCCAGTCGGTGCGCATCAGGAAGCGGCGCTCCGCCTCGTTCATGTGGTAGAGGTCGCGATACTGGCCGTCGCGCATGTGGTATTCGACGCTGCCGGTCGTCGGCATCAGCCGGGTCGAGATGCAGTTGAGCAGGGTGGTCTTGCCTGAACCGGACTCACCGACGATGGCGAGAACCTCGCCGGGCCAGAGTTCGAAGGCGACGTTGCTGCAGCCGATGCGGCTGCCGTAGAATTTCGACAGGTCGCGAACCTTGAGAAGCGGTTGGTCGGTCATTCGGCTGCCTCCTTGTTCGGTGCGAGCAGATGGCCGGCATGGCCGTGTTCCCGGCGTTCCTCGCAATGGTCGGTGTCGGAGCAGACGAACATGCGTCCGCCCTTGTCGTCGAGAATGACCTCGTCGAGATAGACGTTCTCTGCGCCGCACAGCGCGCAGGGCCTGTCGAAACGCTGGATCTCGAAGGGATGGTCCTCGAAATCCAGGCTGACGACTTCGGTAAAGGGCGGAATGGCGTAGATGCGCTTCTCGCGGCCGGCGCCGAAGAGCTGGAGCGCTTCCGACATGTGCATCTTCGGATTGTCGAACTTCGGCGTCGGCGAGGGGTCCATCACGTAGCGTCCCGCGACCTTGACCGGATAGGCATAGGTGGTGGCGATCCGGCCGTTGCGGGCGATATCCTCGTAGAGCTTCACATGCATGAGCCCGTATTCCTCAAGCGCATGCATCTTGCGCGTTTCCGTCTCGCGCGGTTCGAGGAAGCGCAGCGGTTCGGGGATCGGAACCTGATAGACGAGCACATGGTTCTCGTTGAGCGTCTCTTCCGGAATGCGGTGGCGGGTCTGGATGATCGTTGCCTCACGGGTGTGGGTGGTCACCGCGACATTGGCGACCTTCTGGAAGAAGGCCCGGATGGAAACGGCATTGGTGGTGTCGTCGGCACCCTGGTCGATCACCTTCAGCACGTCCTCGGGGCCGAGGATCGAGGCCGTGACCTGCACACCGCCCGTTCCCCAGCCATAGGGCATAGGCATTTCGCGGGATGCGAAAGGCACCTGATAGCCGGGTATCGCGATGGCTTTCAGGATCGCGCGGCGGATCATCCGCTTGGTCTGTTCGTCGAGATAAGCGAAATTATAGCTCGCTAGGTCGCCATACTGCGAAACTTCTTGCGTCATCGGGCGTTGTCCTTGCTCTGAAGGAGGTGCTGGATATGGAAGTCAGTGTGATACTCACAATCATCATTGCGACAATGATCGCCACGACCGTCATCAGTGCGTACTGGTTCCAGGAAGAAAGGGACTAGGTCGGCGAAGATCATTCCGCTGCCTCGGCGCGAGTGGCGTTAATATCGCCGCGCGCGGCTTCGAAGTCGCGGCGCATTCGGCGAACGAGATCGAGTTCGGCCTGAAAGTCGACATAATGCGGCAGCTTGAGGTGCTCCACGAAGCCCGTGGCCTGCACGTTGTCGGAATGCGAGATGACGAATTCCTCGTCCTGCGCCGGAGCGACGATGTCCTCGCCGAGTTCGGTTGCGCGTAGCGCCCGGTCCACCAGCGACATCGCCATGGCCTTGCGCTCGCTCTGGCCGAACACGAGGCCGTAACCGCGGGTGAATTGCGGCGGCGCCTTGGCCGAGCCCTTGAACTGGTTCACCATCTGGCATTCGGTCACGCGGATCGGGCCGAGCGAAACGGCAAATCCGAGTTCTGCCACCTCTATCTCCACCTCCACCTCGCCGATGCGGATTTCGCCTGCGAAGGGATGCGTGCGGCCATAGCCGCGCTGGGTGGAATAGGCTAGCGCCAGCAGGAAACCCTCGTCACCGCGCGCCAGTGCCTGCAGGCGCAGGTCTCGCGTCATCGGAAACTCGATCGGCTCGCGGGTGATGTCGCCGGCCAGGTGGTCCTCCGGAAGGTCCCCGTCGGCTTCGACCAGACCTTCCTCGGCAAGGATGTCGGAGACCCGCATCACCGCTTCGTCGGAAGTCTGCCGGCGGGCGGGTTCCTCCACCGCGCCGTCTTCCAGCATCGAGACATCGAGCAGACGGTGGGTATAGTCGAAGGTCGGTCCGAGCAGCTGACCACCCGGCAGGTCCTTGTAGGTCGCCGAGATACGCCGCTCCACGCGCATGCGGCCGGTGTCTATCGGGACGGAATAGCCGAAGCGCGGCAATGTCGTGCGATAGGCCCTGAGCAGGAAGATCGCCTCGATCATGTCGCCCCGCGCCTGCTTGACGGAGAGGGCGGCAAGCGCCTGGTCATGCAGCGACGCCTCGGCCATGACGCGGTCGACGGCGAGCCCGAGCTGTTCGACGATCTGCTCGATGGTGAGTGAAGGTAGCGAACGATCGCCCCGGCGTCGGTCGGCGAGCAGGCGATGGGCATTGGCGATGGCCGCCTCGCCACCCTTTACGGCAACATACATGGTTTCACATCTCCCTTGCGGTGATCTTGCATGTCCGCGGCAGGCCCAGCATCTCGCTGCCTGCCGTCAGCACCACATCGACGCCGCGCGGGAAAAGCGCCCGGTTGTCGGCCCACTGCCTGAGAAACATTTCCGGCAGTCCCTTCGGCGCGATATGCGTCGTTTCCCGAATGCCGGGGCCGGTGAGCGCGAGGCCCGGCCCGCCTTCCAGGCTTGCGACCTCGATGACGATGGTCGTCGAACGGTCCGGATATTCCTGGGTGCCGGAGGAAAAGAGGCCGAAGGAGGCGAGCGCGGTTCCGGCCTCCGCGAAGGCGAAGCGGGCCTCGACCTTCTCCCGGGTCAGCGGTGCGCTGGTATGGAAGGAGATCCAATCGGCGACCGGCGATCTGGAAAGACCGGCGGAGAGCCAGACCGGCGTGTCGTGGTCGCAAAGCGTCAGCGCAATGGCGCCGGCAGCAGCACCCAGCGGTGCCGGCGGATCGACATGCGGCGTAACGGCGCGAATGCTGCCCGGGCGGGCCATGCAGTCCATCAGCGTGCGAAAGACGCTCTGGGCGTGAAAGACCGGTTCGGTGAAACCGCCGGTCAAGGCATCGGTCTTCGGATCCATCAGTCCTCTCCCCTTACCATGGTGAAGAAATCCACGCGGGTCGCTGCCGTCTCTTCCGCCTTGGCGCGTTCCTCGGCTGCGATGCGGGTGGCGACCGGCTCGAGCAACCGGGCTTCGATGAGCGGCCGGTATTCAGTCTCCTGCCACATCGCATCGAAGATCGCCGCAAGGCGGGCGCGGCTGCGGTCGGTGCCGAGCACATGGCCGTGGCCGACGGTGCCGGAGGAAAGCCGGATGGTGGCGCGGCTGACGGTGGCCTCGCCGAGATTGAAGGCCGCGCCGCCGCCGCCAATGCGCCCGCGCACCATTACGAGGCCGGTTTCCGGTCCGCGCAACGGTGAAAAGTCGGGCTTCTGTTCAAGCGCCTCCCAGACAGATTTCAACTCGGTGGCGGTCGCCCTCGCAAGAAGGTCCGTCACCCACTTTCTCTGCGGCGCGCCGGCCGCCTCGTGTTGTTTTGCCGTGTCCATTGCCAAATCCCGAAATGTCTATTAATATAGACGACCATACAAGTTAGGTTATAGCTACCAATCGAGCGTGACAAGCGTGTGACATGGCTGATGTAGGAACGGTACAAAGACAGAAGGGCGTGGCGCTCTGGCGCCAGATCTCCGACAAGATCAGGGCGAATATTTCGGCCGGGGAATACGATGCCACCGGCATGGTGCCGCCCGAGACAGTGCTGGCCGAGCAGTTCGGGGTAAACCGCCATACGATCCGCAGCGCGCTTGCCGCGCTCGGGCAGGAGGGCATCGTTCGCGCCATGCAGGGCCGCGGAACGATGATCGAGGTGAAGGACCGCTTCAATTTCCCGATCGGCCTGCGCACCCGCTTCACGCAGGGCATCGGCCGTCAGGCGCGCGACATCGAAGGGTTTCTCCTGTCATCGGCGCGCGAACTTGCCACGGCGGAAGTCGCCCGCTGGCTGAAGCTTGCGCCTGGAACCGAGGTCATAAGGCTGGAAGCGGTTCGCAAGGCCGATGGCCGTGCCCTTTCGCGGGCAACGACATGGTTTCCTGCAGCCCGTTTCGAGGGCATTGCGGAAATTTTTGCTAAAACGGGGTCGGTGACGAAGGCGTTGTCGGAGTTCGGCGTTGGCGATTATCTGCGCGACACAACGGAAATCACCGCCCGGCACGCGGAGCCCGATGACGTTGCCACGCTGGAACTGACACCGGGCGCGATCGTTCTCGTCACCCGGGCGCTCAATACCGATCTCGACGGGCAACCGATCCAGTATTCGATAACGCGCTTTCCCGCGGATCGTGTTCAGTTCACCATCGGTGCCTGATCGGGTGAAATGATCGAAGGAAAAAGGGCGCGCCGGTCTCCAGCGCGCCCTGATAATGTTTAGTGGGCGCCGGACATGTCGCCGAGCACTTCCTTGGAAGCGACGGTGGAATCGGCCTTGAGCTTGTAGACCATCGGCACGCCGGTCGCGAGGTTGAGCTTGAGGATCTCTTCCTTGGAAAGGCGGTCGAGCACCATCACGAGGGCGCGCAGCGAATTGCCGTGGGCGGCGACCAGAACCGTTTCACCCCTGAGAACGCGCGGCAGGATTTCCGTCATGTAATAGGGCCAGACGCGTGCGCCGGTGTCGCGCAGGCTTTCGCCGCCCGGAGGCGGAACGTCGTAGGAGCGGCGCCAGACATGCACCTGTTCCTCGCCCCACTTGGCGCGGGCGTCGTCCTTGTTGAGGCCGGAGAGATCGCCGTAGTCACGCTCGTTCAGCGCTTCGTCGCGGATGGTCTCGAGGTTGGGCTGGCCGACATTGTCGAGCACGATCTGGCAGGTCTTCTGGGCGCGGCTGAGCGCCGAGGTGTAGGCGACATCGAACTTGATGCCGTAGTCGGCAAGCGCCTTGCCGCCGGCATTGGCTTCCTGCACGCCAAGCTCCGTCAGGCCCGGATCACGCCAGCCGGTGAAAAGGTTCTTGAGGTTCCATTCGCTCTGGCCGTGACGCACGAGCACGAGAGTACCACTCATTGCAAAAATCCTCCGAGGCAAAGTTATTTGGTGGGATTGAGCCCGAGCACGTCGAGCATGGAATAGAGACCGGGCTTCTGATCATAGGCCCAAAGCGCCGCCTTGACCGCGCCGCGGGCGAAGATGGTGCGGTCGCCGGCACTGTGGGAGAGCGTCACCAACTCGCCTTCGCCGGCAAGGATGACCGAATGTTCGCCGATGACCGAGCCGCCGCGCAGCGTGGCAAAGCCTATGGAGCCGGTCTCGCGCGGGCCTGTATGGCCGTCGCGCACGCGCACCGAATGGCCGGCGAGGTCAATGTCGCGGCCCTTCGCGGCGGCTTCGCCGAGCAGCAGCGCGGTTCCCGAGGGAGCGTCCACCTTGTGCTTGTGGTGCATTTCCAGGACCTCGATGTCCCATCCGGCCGCGTCGAGCGCGCGGGCTGCCTGCTGCACGAGCACGGAGAGCAGGTTGACGCCGAGGCTCATATTGCCGGACTTGACGATCCGCGCATGGCGGGCGGCGGCCTCGATCTTGGCCTCGTGTTCCGGCTGGCAGCCGGTGGTGCCGATCACATGGACGATGCGGGCCTGCGCCGCCAGCGCGGCAAATTCCGTCGTGGTCTGGGGCGCGGTGAAGTCGATCACCCCGTGGGCATCGAGGAAAGCCGAAAGCGGATCGTCGGTCACCACAACGCCGATCGGGCCCAGGCCCGCAATATCGCCGGCGTCCTTGCCGACCAGCGGTGAACCGGGGCGCACAACGGCCGCATGAAGGGTCGCGCCTTCGGTCGCGTGAATGATGCGGATGAGCGCCTGGCCCATGCGCCCACCGGCACCGACGACGACGAGCTTCATTGCATCCTTCATGATGGTACGCTGTCCCTAGCTGAGATCGTTTTGTGGGGCGGGCTGCAGGTTGTTGAGGCGAGCGTAGAGCCCGTCCGGACGCTGCGCAAGGCTCTCATGCGTGCCTTCCTCGGCGATCCGACCCTCATGCATGACGATGATCTTGTCGGCCTTGATGACGGTCGAGAGGCGGTGGGCGATCACGACCACGGTGCGGCCATGCATGGCCTGGTCGAGCGCCTTCTGCACGGCAGCCTCGGATTCGGTGTCGAGCGCAGACGTCGCCTCGTCGAGCAGCAGGATCGCTGCGTTGCGCACGAGAGCGCGGGCAATTGAAAGCCGCTGCCGCTGACCGCCGGAAAGGGTCACGCCGTTTTCGCCGACCGGCGTATCGTAGCCGAGAGGCTGCGCGGTGATGAAGTCGTGGGCATAGGCAAGCCGGGCCGCATCCTCGATTTCCGCATCCGTCGCATCCGGGCGACCGTAGCGGATGTTGTCGCGGATCGTGCCTTCGAAGAGGTAGGGCTGCTGCGAAACATAGGCGATGTGCTTGCGCAGCGATGCCTTGGTCACGTCGGCGATGTTCTGCCCATCGATCAGGATTTCGCCGCTCGAGGGATCGTAAAAGCGCGGGATGAGCGTAATGACGGTCGATTTGCCGGCGCCGGAGGGGCCGACGAGAGCGGTTGTCTTGCCGCCTTCGGCAACGAAATCGATGCCCTTGAGCACCTTCTCGTTTTCGCCATAGGCAAAGGTCACGCCGCGGAACTCGATCGATGCATCGGTGACCGCGAGATCGGCCGCACCCGGCTTTTCCCGCTGGTGTGGCTGCATGTCGAGAATTTCGTAGATCATCCGCGCATTGACGACGGCGCGTTCCATCTGCACCTGCAGCTTGGCGAGCCGCTTGGCCGGTTCATAGGCCATCAGCAATGCGGTGACAAAGGAGAAGAAGGCGCCCGGCAGCATGCCACCATAGATCGAGCGGAAGGCCGCATAGGCAATAACGCTGGAAATCGCCACACCGGCAAAGGTTTCGGTGAGCGGCGAGGTGCGCTCCGAGAGCCGCGCGATCCGGTTCGACCGCTTCTCGGCAGACTCGATGGTGACGCTGACCTTGCGTTCGAGCTGCTCTTCCATCGTGAAGGCCTTGACGATGGCGATGCCCTGCACCGTCTCCTGCATCGCCCCCAGCACATGGCTGTTGAAGATGATCGCTTCCTTTGTCGCAGCGCGTAGGCGCTTGGAAATGTAGCGCAGCGCATAGAGAAGCGGCGGAGCGACCACGAAGACGATCAGCGTCAGCATCGGGTCCTTGAAGATCATCACGCCGATCAGCGCGATGAGGCTCAAGAGGTCGCGCGCCGTCGAGGTCACCGTCAGGTTGAGCACGTCGCGGATGCCGTTGATGTTCTGGCTGATCTGGGCGGCGAGATGGGCCGAGCGGGATTCGTTGAAGTAGCCGAGCGACAGCGTCATCAGATGGGCGAAGAGCCGGCGCTGGTAACGCGCCACGATGTTGTTGCCGATCTTCGAAAGAGTCACGGCCTGACCGTAGCCTGCAAACCCGCGCAGCACGAAGGCGGCGAGGATGGAGCCGCAGATCAGCCAGACGAGGTCGGCGCGCTTGTTGGCGAAGGCCTCGTTGACCACGGATTCCATGATCCACGCGGTAAAGGCGGTGGTGAGGGCGACAGTCGCCAGACAGATGACGGCGAATATGTATCCGCGGATGTGGGCGCGGCCGTTTTCGGCGATGATGCGTTTGAGGACTGCCGTCACGCTGTTCGAGCTGATAGCGGTCGTCTGTGTTCTGGAGGCGTCCAAAATGAGGCCAATCCCCGTGAAACTGGGTCGTTGCGGGCGTCATGCCCTCTTTCTGCGCGCTCTATAGCCAGTGGAGGGCCGTTTGGCCATAGCCAATTGCTGCGCGGGCGAAAGGGCGGGTCAGCCGCGCCAGCGCCGCCCGTCGGTCGCAAGCCCGAAACTGCTGGGTGTGCGGGCATAAGTGGCAAGTCCCGAAAGCGCCGCTTGCGGATGCGTGACGACGAAGGTCGGAATGGTCTTCATCAGGTGGCTGTGCGGTGCCTTGTCTTCGAAAGCCTGACGGAATTCCGGCCTCTTCAGCGCCGGAATGATCTTTTGCGAGATGCCGCCGGCAAGGAAGACGCCGCCGCGCGCCATGAAGATCAGCGCCATGTCGCCGGCAACACGCCCGAGATAGGTAGAAAAAAGAGAGATCGTCTCGACAGCGACCGGATCTGCCCCGGAAAGCGCATTGGTCGTCACTTCGGCCGGATCCTTGTAGACCGGCTCGATGCCGCTTGCGGCGCAGACGGCGCCGTAGATGTTGAGAATGCCCCGGCCGCACAGCAATTGCTCGGCCGAAATGCGCCCCTCGATCGGCGTCAGATGCGGGAAGATCTCATAGTCGCGCTCGCTCCTCGGTCCGACATCCACATGTCCGCCTTCGCCGGGAACCGGAAACCACATGTGCTGGGCATGCACGAGGCCGGCAACGCCAAGCCCGGTGCCCGGACCCAGAACGACACGCGAGGCAAGCGAAGTGTCGCCGTGATCGCCGATCGGCTCGCGATATTGATCGGCAGGCGATGCAATCGCCAGCGCCTGCGCCTCGAAATCGTTGACAACAAGCACGTCGGAAAATCCGAGGTCCGAGATCATCGCCTTGGGACGCACGACCCAGTCGCAATTGGTCAGCGGGATCTCGTCGTCATTGATCGGGCCGGCAATCGCGAGGATCGCCGAGCGCGGCTGGATCGATGTCTTGTCGAGAACCGTGACCTGGATCGCCTCGTCGATGGTCGCGAAATCCGCGGTATGCACGTTCGGAAACTGCTTCGGCTCGGCATAGGCGTCGATCAGGATGGAGAAGCGCGCATTCGTGCCCCCGATGTCGCCGATCAGGATGGGAAACGTGAGCTGTTCGTTTTCGAGGGACTTGGGCATGGCGGGTTCCGTATCGGACCTTTTAGGGGCTCAGGCGCCAAGGGCGCCGGGGGTCAGGAGAATCTCTGCGGTGGCGCGGTTCAGGGCCATCGGAATATCGTAGACCGTTGCGAGCCGCATCAGGGCTTTTACATCGACATCATGAGGCATGGATGTCAAAGGGTCGACGAAGAAGATCAACATGTCGACCTCGCCCGTCGCGATCATCGCGCCGATCTGCTGGTCGCCGCCGAGCGGGCCGCTTTTCAGGCGTGTGACGTCAAGTGAGGGACAGGCTTCCTTGATGCGCCCTCCGGTCGTGCCTGTTGCAACGATGCGCCGCCTGGAAAGCTCGGCCTCGTGCCGGCGGGCGAATTCCGCCATATCGTCCTTCTTCTGGTCGTGGGCAATCAGGGCGATACATTTCAGAGCGGTCACGAAGCGCCTCGGTCCGGATATTCAATCGATTTGACTGCCTTCTATCGCAGCCGGAAGCGCTTGAAAAGCCCGACCCAGAGTAAGGAGCCGGGCAAGACCGGTGAGCGCGTGTTCAATTGCCGGCCGGACGGGGCAGCGGAACCGGAACATCGACCGGCGGAGCGTCCGGCATCTGGGCCGCGATGGCCGAACCTGCTGCTGCCGGTTGCGGCGGCGAAGTCAGTGCCGAAACGGGGGGCGCTCCGTTGGCGGAATAGGTTGCCGCCCACTCGCTGTCTACAGCTGGAGACTTGAGCACCAGGGAGCAGGCCTTCGGCAGGTCGGCAAGCTGCATCGGCTTCGGCTTGGGCGCGGGCTTCGCGTTCGGGTCTTTCTTCGGCTTTGCCCAGGGTTCGTCGGTAAACCACCAGGCCAGCGACTTGTCGCAGCCGTCGCCGGGCGGAATATCGGCCTGATCCTTGCAGCCCACGGCATCGGCGGGGCATTTGATGCGGACGTGGAAATGGTAATCATGACCGTAATAGGGGCGCACCTTGCCGAGATTGGTGCGGTCGCCCTGCCATGTGTCGCAAAGCTTCTTCTTGATCGCGGGATTGACGAAGATACGCTCCACTTGCGGGTAGCTCGCCGCCCGCATGATCACGCGCGCCTGCCCCGGCGTCCACGCTTTCTCATTGATGGTGAGGAACTTCTTGGTGTCGAGCATCGAAGTGGCCGAGATGTTTTCCCGTTCGGCCGCCGTCAGCGTGCGCGAGGGCATCGGCGTCAGCCAGATGTCGGCGTCGAGCCCGATCTGGTGGGAGGCATGGCCGGTCAACATCGGCCCGCCGCGCGGCTGCGAGATGTCGCCGAGCAGGAGGCCCGGCCATCCGTCGTATTTCGCGGCATCCTGCGAAAGCCGCTCGAGCAGGGTGATCATCTGCGGATGGCCCCAGCGGCGGTTGCGCGAAAGGCGCATCGCCTGCCACGTCGGTCCATCGGTCGGAATGGCGACGGCGCCGGCAAGACAGCCCTTAGAATAGAAGCCGTAGGAACTCGGCTCCGCCCGTGTTGGCAGCTTCACCCCGCCGAAGAGTTCCTTGGCGGGCGGGCCGTCGGCCGCCCATCCGTCCGCGATGGCGCCCGCCATGCTTGCCGTAAAGGCCAGCACCAACGCCAGCCGCCTCGAAACAGTTCTCATCATCATGCCCGCCCGCCGCATTTCCTCCACCCGCTTCGCCGGGTGATTTGCTTCAAGTTTAACCTGAATGCCGATTTTGTTGAATCCGTGATCTCAGGCGTGTCGCGATCTTTCAGATTCGCTCCTTTCGCCTTCGGTCTTTTGTTCATCGCATGTCGTTGCCGCAAAACCGCTGCTCACTTTTGCGCGACATGCTTTAATCGTGATCTCCCTCCGGTCTGTTTTTTGCCGAGGTTTGGCCTATGCTCATGCCAACGGAAAACAACTGGGGTGATTTGCATGGGATTGGCTTTCCTGAGGGCGGGTATTCTTGCGCTGGCCGCGGCGACCTTTGTGCCGCAGGCGCTGCAGGCGCAGGAACCTGAATGGCGCCACGCGCTCGCCGTCATCGAGGCGCCGAAATATCCGAAGGATTTTCCCCGGTTCAACTATGTCAATCCCGATGCGCCCAAGGCCGGTGATCTGAAGCTTTCCGCCGACGGCACCTTCGACACCTTCAATCCCGTGCTCGACAAGGGCGAGCTTGCCGCCGGCCTGACGCCGCGTGCTTCTCTGGTCACCGAGACGCTGCTGAAGCCGTCGATGGACGAGGTCGATGCGGTCTACGGCCTGCTTGCCGAAGCCGTTTCCTACCCGGAAGACTACGCCTGGGCGAAGTTCCGCCTGCGGCCGGAGGCCAAATGGGCGGATGGCCGGCCGGTCACGCCCGAGGACGTCGTCTTCAGCTTCGACAGGTTCAAGGATCTCAATCCGAAATACGCCAGCTACTACCAGCATGTGCTGAAGGCGGAAAAGACCGGCGAACGCGAAGTCACCTTCACCTTCGACGAGAAGAACAATCGTGAATTGCCCGTCATCGTCGGTGAACTCGATATTGTCCCGATGCACTGGTGGACGGCCAACGGCCCGGACGGCAAGCCGCGCGACATATCGAAGACGACGCTGGAGCCGGTTCTCGGCTCGGGCCCCTATCGCATCGCCGCCTTCTCGCCCGGTTCGACGATCCGCTACGAGCTTCGCGACGATTATTGGGGCAAGGATCTCAACGTCAACATCGGCTACAACAACTTCCGCAGCCAGACCTACACCTATTTTGCCGACCTCGATGTCGAGTTCGAGGCCTTCCGGTCCGGCAATGTCGATTACTGGGCGGAAAACTCCGCCATGCGCTGGGCGCGTTCCTATGATTTCCCTGCAGTCACCGACGGTCGCGTCAAGCGGGAGGTGCTGGACAACGAATACAAGACCTCAGGCATTCTCGTCGGCTTCATCCCCAACATGCGCCGCGACAAGTTCAAGGATCCGCATGTCCGCAAGGCGCTGAACTATGCCTTCGATTTCGAGGAATTGAACCGCACGATCTTCTTCGGCCAGTACCAGCGCATCGACAGCTATTTCTACGGTTCCGAACTCGCTTCCACGGGGCTGCCCGAAGGCAGGGAACTGGAAATCCTGAAGGGGCTCGGCGATGGCGTGCCCCCGGAAGTCTTCACCGCCGAATACAAGAACCCGGTGTCTGGCGATCCCGCAAAGCTGCGCGACAATCTCCGCACTGCCGTCTCGCTCTTCCGCGAGGCCGGCTACGAGATCAAGGGCGGCCGGATGACCGATACGAAGACCGGAACGCCGCTTTCCTTCGAAATCCTGCTGAGCGGCCCGACCATCGAGAGGGTGGCGCTGCCGTTCGCCGATAACCTGAAGAAGATCGGCGTCACGGTGTCGGTCCGCACCGTCGATGCGTCGCAATACACCAACCGTGTCCGCAGCTTCGACTATGACATGATCTATCTTGGCTGGGCGCAGAGCCTCAATCCGGGCAATGAGCAGAAGAACTACTGGGGCTCCCAGTCGGTCGGGCAGGAAGGCTCGCAGAACTATGCCGGCATTTCCAATCCTGCGATCGACAAGCTGATCGACCGGATCATTTTCGCCAAGGATCGCGACACCCTGATCCCGACGGTCAAGGCGCTGGATCGACTGTTGTTGGCGGGAAGCTACACTGTGCCGTCCTACACCATGCGCTCCTCGCGCATCGCCTATTGGGACAAGTTGGCTCGGCCGGCGGAATTGCCGACATACGGTATCGGCTTTCCGTCCATCTGGTGGGCCAAGGGCGCATCGAAGTGAGCTGCGGGGCTTGCGTGCCACATTTGAGCAGCTACCAATAAACCCCACGAATCGCATGGGCCGGCAGCGCCGTCTGCCGGCGGAAAAGGACAAACGGATTGATAGCGGGACTTGAGACGGACATTATGCGCCACGCGGGAGAGACGGCCTGATGGGTGCCTATATCCTCAGACGTCTCCTGCTGATGATCCCGACCATTGTCGGCATCATGGGCATTTCCTTCCTCGTCATCCAGTTTGCGCCGGGCGGCCCGGTGGAGCAGGTGATCGCCCAGTTGACCGGGCAGGGCGATAGCGCCGACCAGCGCCTTTCCGGCGGCGGCGACATGCTCAACCAGCAATTCGGCAACGACGAGATGAACGCCAAGTATCGCGGCGCTCAGGGGCTCGATCCGGAACTCATTGCCAAGCTCGAAAAGCAGTTCGGCTTCGATAAGCCGCCGCTCACCCGCTTCCTCGACATGATGTGGAACTATATCCGCTTCGATTTCGGCGAGAGTTTCTTCCGCAACACCACGGTCATCGACCTGATCGTCGAGAAGATGCCGGTGTCGATCTCGCTCGGCGTCTGGATCCTGATCTTCTCCTACGCGATCTCGATCCCGCTTGGCATCAAGAAGGCTGTCGCGGACGGTTCTCCCTTCGATGTCTGGACCTCCGGCGTCATCGTCATCGGTTATGCCGTGCCGAGCTTCCTGTTCGGCATCCTGTTGATCGTGCTTTTCGCCGGCGGTTCCTTCTTCGATTGGTTCCCGCTGCGTGGTCTCGTCTCCGACAATTTCGCCCAACTGTCCTGGTGGGAAAAGATCGTCGACTATTTCTGGCACCTGACCCTGCCGCTGATCGCGCTGTCGCTGTCGGCCTTCGCCACCACCACGCTGCTCACGAAGAATTCCTTTATCGACGAGATCAAGAAGCAGTATGTCGTGACCGCCCGCGCCAAGGGCCTGAACGAACGGCAGGTGCTTTATGGCCATGTGTTCCGCAACGCCATGCTGATTGTCATCGCCGGCATTCCCGGAGCCTTCATCTCGGCCTTCTTCACCGGCTCGCTCTTGATCGAGAACATCTTCTCGCTCGATGGCCTCGGCCGGCTCGGCTATCTCTCGGTGGTCAATCGCGATTATCCCGTCGTCTTTGCCACCCTCTACATCTTTTCGCTGATGGGCCTTGTCGTCGGTCTCGTCTCCGACCTGATCTACACCTGGATCGATCCGCGCATCGATTTCGACCGGAGGGATGTCTGACATGTCTTCCGTCGAAACCGCCCGTACCGCTGTCGCAGCTCCCGTGAAGAAGCCATGGTTTTCGCCGACGAATTTACGGCGTCTTGAAAACTTCAAGGCCAATCGTCGCGGCTACTGGTCGTTCTGGCTCTTCATGATCCTTTTCGTCCTGTCGTTGTTCGCTGAATTCATCGCCAACGACCGGCCGCTGATCGCCTCTTACAAGGGAGAGATCCTTTTCCCGGTGGTGGTCGATTATCAGGAGGAGAAGTTCGGCGGCTTCCTCGCCGTCACCGACTATCGTTCGCCCTTCATCAGCGACGAGATCAACGCCAATGGCTGGATGATCTGGCCGCCGATCCGCTATTCCTACCGCACAGTGAATTCGGACATTCCGCATTCCGCCCCGACGCCGCCCTTCTGGCTGATGGACAAGGCGGAGCGCTGCTCGGCCTATCCGCTCAAGGATCAGGATCCAAACTGCATTCTCGGCAATCTCAACTGGCTCGGCACCGACGACCAGGCGCGCGATGTTGCCGCCCGCATGATCTATGGCTTCCGCATCTCGGTCCTGTTCGGCCTCGTGCTGACCATCTGCTCGGCCTTCGTCGGCGTCACCGCCGGTGCCGTACAGGGCTATTTCGGTGGCTGGACAGACCTTCTGATGCAGCGTTTCATCGAGATCTGGTCCTCGATGCCGGTGCTTTACATCCTGCTCATCATTGCCGCGATTCTGCCGCCCGGTTTTTTCGTGCTGCTCGGGATCATGCTGCTGTTCTCATGGGTCAGTTTCGTCGGCATCGTGCGGGCGGAATTCCTGCGCGCCCGCAATTTCGAATATGTGAATGCCGCCCGCGCGCTCGGAGTCGGCAACTGGACCATCATGTTCCGGCATCTCCTGCCGAACGCCATGGTCGCCACGCTGACCTTCCTGCCCTTCATTCTCTCCGGCTCGATCACCACGCTGACATCGCTTGACTTCTTAGGCTTCGGCATGCCGCCGGGATCGCCTTCGCTCGGCGAACTCATCGCCCAAGGCAAGCGCAACCTCCAGGCTCCGTGGCTCGGCCTCACCGCCTTCTTCACCATGTCGATCATGCTGTCGCTCTTGATCTTCGTGGGCGAAGCCGTGCGTGACGCCTTCGATCCGAGGAAGACCTTCCGATGACCGCTCCGCTTCTTTCCGTCCGCGATCTTTCCGTCGCCTTCCATCAGGGCGGCAAGGAGACCCTTGCCGTCGACCGGGTCTCCTTCGACATCGCCCCGGGCGAGGTCGTGGCGCTGGTTGGCGAGTCCGGCTCCGGCAAGTCCGTCTCGGCCAACTCCGTGTTGCGCCTCCTGCCTTATCCGGCGGCGAGCCATCCTTCGGGAGAGATTCTGTTCGAGGGTCGTGATCTTCTCAAGTTGCCCGAGGCGGAACTTCGTCAAGTGCGCGGCAATGACGTGACGATGATCTTCCAGGAGCCGATGACCTCGCTCAATCCGCTCCACTCCATCGAGAAGCAGATCGGCGAGATCCTCGAACTGCACCAGGCGATGAGCGGACCCGCGGCGCGCGAACGGACGCTGGAGCTTCTCCGGCAGGTCGGCATCCGCGAACCGGAAAAGCGCCTCTCCGCCTATCCGCACGAATTGTCCGGTGGCCAGCGCCAGCGTGTGATGATCGCCATGGCGCTTGCCAACCGGCCGAAACTGCTGATCGCCGATGAGCCGACGACCGCGCTCGACGTGACCGTTCAGGCGCAGATTCTGGCGCTTCTCCGACAGTTGAAGGCCGATCACGGCATGTCCATGCTGTTCATCACCCACGACCTCGGCATCGTGCGCAAGTTTGCCGACCGGGTCTGCGTCATGACCAAGGGCCGGATCGTCGAAAGCGGGCCGGTGGAGGAGATCTTCAACAATCCGCAGCACGACTATACGAAAAAGCTTCTTGGCTCCGAGCCGCGCGGCGAACCGCCGGCGCTCGATGAGACCAAGCCGGTGGTGATGAAGGGTGAAGACATCCGCGTCTGGTTCCCGATCAAGGCCGGCTTCCTGCGCAAGGTGGTGGATCACGTGAAGGCGGTTGATGGCGTCGACATGGTGCTGCGCGCCGGCCAGACGCTCGGCGTCGTCGGCGAATCCGGCTCCGGCAAGACGACGCTTGGTCTGGCGCTGGCCCGCCTCATCTCGTCGAAGGGTCGCATCAGCTTCATCGGGCAGGAAATCGACGGGTTTTCCTATAGCGAGATGCGTCCGTTGCGCGACCGCCTGCAGATCGTCTTTCAGGATCCTTACGGCTCGCTCAGCCCTCGCATGTCGGTGGGCGAGATCATCGCGGAAGGCTTGAAGGTCCACGAGAGCGCGCTGTCGGCGGATGAGCGCGATGCCCGGGTCTGCTGGGCGCTGGAGGAGGTCGGCCTCGATACGGCGACCCGCTGGCGTTACCCGCACGAGTTTTCCGGTGGCCAGCGGCAGCGCATCGCGATTGCCCGCGCCATGGTGCTGAAACCCCGTTTCGTCATGCTCGACGAACCGACCTCGGCGCTCGACATGACGGTGCAGGCACAGGTGGTCGATTTGCTGCGCGACCTGCAGAAGAAGCACGACCTCGCCTATCTCTTCATCAGCCACGACCTGCGCGTGGTGAAGGCGCTTGCCAACGAGGTGATCGTCATGCGCGCCGGCAAGGTGGTGGAGCAGGGGCCGTCGAGTTCGATCTTCTCCGCGCCCAGGGAAGACTATACCCGCGCCCTGATGGCCGCCGCCTTCAATCTCGAAGCCGTCGAGATCGGCGGCGTCAGCCAGTAACATCCCGCTTACCGCCAGTAACATCCTGCTTACGGAAAGAGTGACCATGTCCGACAAGAGCCCCGTCGTCATCGACCTGAAGTTCGACCGCGAAAGCGTCGTCGCAGGCTTGAAGAACGCCTTTCCCGGCCGCGAGATCATTGACATGGCCTTGGCGGAAAATGCTGGCCGCGATCTTTCCGGCAGCGCCTATGCCGTCGTCTGGAAGCCGGATCCGGCTCTGTTTTCCCGCATGCCGGACCTCAAGGTGATCTTTTCCGGCGGCGCCGGTGTCGATCATATCCTGACGGCTTACGAACTGCCCGATGTGCCGATCGTCCGTTTCGTCGACCGCAGCCTGACGGACCGCATGAGCGAGTGGGTCGTGCTGCAATGCCTGACCCACTTGCGAAGGTCGCTCGCCTATGCTCGCCAGCAGAAGAACCATGAATGGCGCGAACTCGATCCGCAGCCCGAGGCCTGCGATGTGACCGTCGGCGTCATGGGTCTCGGCGTTCTCGGTCAGGATGCCGTCCGCAAGCTCAAGGTCATGGGCTTCGAGGTCGTCGGCTGGTCGCGCAGCATGAAGGTGATTGAGGGTGTCGAGACCTTCGACGAGGCGGGGCTCGATGCCTTCCTCGCCAGGACCGACATTCTCGTCGGCCTTCTGCCGCTGACCGAGGAGACGCGCGGCATCTATAACGCCTCCCTGTTTGCCAAGCTTCGCCAGGGCGGCGCTCTCGAAAGACCTGTTTTCCTGAATGCCGGCCGCGGCGGCAGCCAGGTCGAGACGGATATCGTCTCGGCGATTGAAGGCGGCGTCCTTGGCGCGGCCTCGCTCGACGTTTTCGAGAAGGAACCGCTCGCCCCGGAAAGCCCGCTCTGGGATTTCGAAAACGTCATCATCACCCCCCATGCGGCGGCTTCCTCCGATGTCAGGGCGCTTTTCCGCCATGCCGACAGGCAGATGGCGCGTCTGGAGGGCGGCGATTCTCTGCAGCACGTCGTCGATCGCATGGCTGGCTACTGAGCCGACGGGCGGAACTATATCCGAAGCCTCTTCGTTTCCCTGTTATCCGTTGGCGACATCGGGTCGCCATCACGCTGAAACAGGGAGATTTTCCATGGATCCGCGTTCAGACACCCCTGATCCCGATCTGCAACCGGGTTCCGTCGAACCGAAGCAGGAAGCGTTGTCCGCGACCGAGGCGAGGCAGGGTCTTCTCGGCAAGCCGGTACTCGTCATTCTGCTTGCGGGCCTGATCCTCGCATTGCTGGTATGGATACCGACCGAATGGTGGGGCAGCGCCACGGCGCCTGAAAACCAGTCCAACCAGCCGGTGCAGCAGGAAACGGCTCCGCCGGCGCAGAACAATCCGCCGCAACAGTAGTCCTCCGGGGATATGGACTTTGTGAACCGAATTTCTGATAAGTGACGCGTGAAGCGGCCGGGCTGATCCCGGTCGCCGAAAGCGGTCGCAGTCGGCCGCGGTTTGCAGGACTGTCCGCCGATGACCAAGACCGATATCGCGACACGGGTTTTCAACCACACATGGAAGCTTGACCCGATCCTCCGCAGCCTGATCGACACGGATTTCTACAAGCTCTTGATGCTGCAGATGATCTGGAAGCTCTATCCGGATGTGAACGCAACCTTCAGCCTGATCAACCGCACCAAGACGGTGCGCCTGGCGGAAGAAATCGACGAGACCGAACTGCGCGACCAGCTGGATTACGCCCGTTCGCTGCGCCTTACCAAGAAGGAGGCGATCTGGCTCGCGGGTAACACCTTCTACGGCCGCGCCCAGATCTTCGAGCCGGAATTCCTGACCTGGCTTTCCAATTTTCAACTGCCGGAATACGAACTGTCAAAGAAGGACGGCCAGTTCAGCCTGCATTTCCATGGCAAGTGGATGGAAACCACGATGTGGGAGATCCCCGCGCTTGCCATCATCAACGAGCTCCGCTCGCGCGCAGTGTCGAAGTCTCTCGGGCTTTTCACGCTGGATGTCCTCTATGCTCGCGCCAAGGCCAAGATGTGGTCGAAGGTCGAGCGCCTGCGTGAGCTTCCAGGCCTGCGGATCTCCGATTTCGGTACCCGTCGCCGGCACAGTTTTTTGTGGCAGCGCTGGTGCGTCGAAGCCCTGAAGGAAGGCATCGGCCCAGCCTTTACCGGCACCAGCAACGTGCTGCTCGCCATGGATTCTGATCTCGAGGCCGTCGGTACCAACGCGCACGAACTGCCGATGGTGACGGCAGCACTTGCACGCAACGACGAGGAACTCGCGGCTGCGAATTACAAGGTGATGCAGGACTGGAACCGTCTCTATGGCGGCAACCTGCTGATCGTCCTGCCGGATACCTATGGCACCGCAGCCTTCCTGCGAAATGCGCCCGACTGGGTGGCGGACTGGACGGGTTTCCGCCCCGACAGCGCCCCGCCGATCGAGGGCGGCGAGAAGATCATCGAATGGTGGAAGCAGAAGGGGCGTGATCCCCGGCAGAAACTGCTGATCTTCTCCGACGGCCTCGATGTCGATGCGATCATCGACACCTATCGTCATTTCGAGGGGCGCGTGCGCATGAGCTTCGGCTGGGGCACCAACCTCACCAACGATTTCGCCGGCTGCGCGCCTCGCGAGATCGAGGGCCTGAAGCCGATTTCGCTGGTCTGCAAGGTGAGCGATGCGAATGGCCGCCCAGCGGTCAAGCTCTCCGACAATCCGCGCAAGGCGACCGGCGATCCGGCCGAAGTGGAACGCTACCTGAAGTTCTTCGGCTCGGACGACCGCGTGGAGCAGGTCGTGCTCGTCTGATATCGACAGCAAGGCCGATGCCCGGTTCTTGCGATCCGTCCGCTTGTCTGTAAGCTGTCGGTCAAATATTCTGCTGCGCCCGGGGAGGGGCGTGGTGGAAAGCGTGACCACATCGCTTCAGGGAGGAAGACATCATGGACATGAACGGCACCGAACGGATCGAGGCTCCGGTCGAAACGGTATGGCGGGCGTTGAACGACGCGGACATCCTGCGTCAGGCGATACCCGGCTGCGAGGAACTGGAAAAGACTTCCGACACGGACCTGATCGCAAAGGTCGTTCTGAAGATCGGACCGATCAAGGCGAAGTTCGAAGGCGCCGTGGAACTGCAGAACCTCAATCCGCCGCGTTCCTACACGATCTCCGGTGAGGGCAAGGGCGGCATTGCCGGTTTTGCCAAGGGCGGAGCCGATGTCTCGCTTGAGGCCGATGGGCCGGATGCCACGATCCTGAGTTATGCGGTCAAGGCCGAGGTCGGGGGCAAGATCGCCCAGCTCGGTTCCCGTCTGATCGATTCCACCGCAAAAAAGCTTGCCGGGCAGTTCTTCTCGAAATTTGCGGAGCTGGTGACCGCGGCTCCCGGCGGGGCGGTCAGCGCCTCCGCGTGAATGTGGCGGCATCCCGCCTGAAAGCCTTGCGCAAGCCACTGGAGCGACAGTGGCTTGAGGCCGAAAATGTGATTCGGCGCGTATAGGATATGAAAATGACGAACGATCCCGATCACTTCTTCGAGCAGCAGGACGTAGCGCTGCAGATGCTCATTGTCGAAAACAGGGGTGACGAATTGACCGATATCCTCGTCGATGCTCTGCGCGACGCCCTTGCCCTCCTGCAGGACGAGCAGGAACCTACGGTCCACTGACGGAGGCGTCAGAACCGGTCGGAAACCTGGATGCCGGCCGGTCCGAGAATGACGGCGATCAGCACCGGCAGGAAGAACAGGATCATCGGTACGGTGAGTTTCGGCGGCAGTGCCGCCGCTTTCTTTTCCGCTTCGTTCATGCGCTCGTCGCGGCCTTCCTGCGCGAGTACGCGCAGCGCCTGTGCGACGGGCGTGCCGTAGCGCTCCGCCTGGATCAGCGCCTGGGTAACGCTTTTAACGCTGTCGAGCTGAGTGCGAAGCCCGAGGTTTTCAAGCGCGGTTCGGCGATCCGGCAGGAAGGAAAGTTCAGCCGTCGTCAGAACCATTTCCTCGGCGAGTTCCGGTGACTGGATGGCGATCTCATCCGCCACGCGACGCATGGCGGCCTCGATGGAAATCCCGGATTCAACGCAGATCAGCATCAGGTCGAGTGCGTCGGGCCATGCCCTGCGGATCGAATGCTGCCGCTTGCTCATACGGTTCGAGACATAGATGTTCGGCAGGTAGAAACCGATATAGCCGCCGACGATCGTGGCGAGCAGACGGATCGCGAGCGGCTTTTCCGCAAGATTGCCAAGCGCGAAGATCCAGATGGCGGTGATTGCGAGTGTCAGGAACGGCAGGAAGAAACGCGCGAAGAGAAAGATGTTCAGCGCGTTCTGCGAACGTAGGCCTGCCGCGCGAAGCTTGTCCAGCGTGGCGTCGTCCACCAGAGCCTGACGCAGGTTGAGGCGTTCGACGATCTGCCGGACCGACTGGTTGTTGTTTGCGCGAAGGCTCGCCTTGCCGCGGGCCGTCTCGGCATTCATGCGCGCCCGCTCGCGTGCACGGATCTGCTCACGCTCGGTGGAGACCGCCTTCATGCGCTTGTCGAGATTGCCGCGCTCGAAGAAGGGAATGGCGATGGTGTAAAGGGTGGCGAACACCGCGATCGCCACGAGGACCGCGATGATCAGCGAGGGATTTGTCAGGCTTGCCGCGAAGTCTTCATTCATCGCCCGGTTCCCTAGATGTCGAAGTTGATCATGTTGCGCATCACCAGGATGCCGAGCGACATCCACACGCCCGAGGCGGCGAGGATCAGGTGACCGCGAGAATCGGTGAACAGGATCATGATGTATTGCGGCGAGGTGAGGTAGACGAGTAGCGCGACGATGAAGGGCAGGGCGCCGATGATGACTGCCGAGGCCTTGGCTTCCATCGAAAGCGCGTTGACCTTCGCCTTCATCTTCTTTCGGTCGCGCAGCACGCGCGAGAGGTTGGACAGCGCTTCGGAAAGATTGCCGCCGGCCTGGCTCTGGATGGCGATCACGATAGAGAAGAAATTGATCTCCTGCAGCGGCATAGTGATCATCATGCGCTGGCAGGCTTCCGGGACGCTGAGGCCCACCTGCTGGGATTCAACGACCCGGCGAAATTCCGTCTTCACCGGTTCCTGTCCTTCGGAAGCGATCAGCCGCAATGCGTCGTTCAGCGGCAGGCCGGACTTGATCGAACGGACCATGACATCGAGCGAATTGGGGAACTCGTTCAGGAATTTCTTCTGCCGGCGCTTGACCAGGAAACCGACGAGCCAGCGCGGAATGCCGAAGCCAGCGACAAAGGCCACGCCGACAAGCGCGAGCGGCGGCAGCCCGGCGACGAAGGCGAACACGGCGATGACGACGCCGAAGATGACGCTGAAGGTGTAAAACTGGCTTGGGGTGGCGGAAAGGCCGGCTTGCGTGAGCCGTGATTTCAGGCTGGTGGCTGCGGCCTTCTTCTGCCGTTCATGCTGCTTGCGCTCCAGTTCTTTCAGCGAATCCTGAACGGATTTTCGCCGCTTGGAGATTTCCTGCACGCGGTCGCGGGCCGCCTTGACCTTGGCGTGATCGGTCTCCGCCGCCTTCACGCGGTTGATGCGGCTTGCTGTCTTCTTCTCGGTCTCGATCTGTGAGTACAACAGTCCGTAGGCGATGCCGCCGGTTGCTATTGCCGCAAGCGCGATGATGGCCAGTACCAGGGGATCGAAGCCGAACATCGTCTCAGGCCCCCTTGCCCTTCTGTTCCATGGCGTCCAGTGCCGCCGCCAGACGGCGCTCCTCGTTATAGTAGCGCGCGCGATCCCAGAAATGCGGCTTGCCGATCCCGGTCGACATGTGCCGTCCGATGATCTTGCCGTTGAGGTCTTCGCCTTCCATCTCGTAGCGCAGAAGATCCTGGGTGATGATGACGTCGCCTTCCATGCCGATCACCTCGGTGACATGGGTGATGCGGCGCGAACCATCGCGCAGGCGGGCCGCCTGGATGATGACGTCGATGGAGCCGGAAATGATTTCGCGCACCGTCTTCGCAGGAAGGGTGAAGCCACCCATGGCAATCATCGATTCCATACGCGACAGGCATTCGCGCGGCGTATTGGCGTGGATCGTGCCCATCGAGCCGTCATGGCCGGTGTTCATCGCCTGCAGGAGGTCGAACACTTCCGGTCCGCGCACTTCGCCGACGATGATGCGTTCGGGACGCATACGCAGGCAGTTCTTGACGAGATCGCGCATGGTGATCTCGCCTTCGCCTTCGATGTTCGGCGGGCGGGTTTCGAGACGCACAACATGCGGCTGCTGCAGTTGCAGTTCGGCGGTGTCTTCGCAGGTGATAATGCGCTCGTCGGCATCGATGAAGCCGGTGAGGCAGTTGAGCAGTGTGGTCTTGCCCGAGCCGGTACCGCCGGAAATGACGACGTTGCACCGCACGCGGCCGATGATCTGCAGGATCTCCGCACCTTCCGGCGTGATGGCTCCGAATTTGACGAGCTGCGCGAGGTTGAGTTTGTCCTTCTTGAACTTGCGGATCGTCAGGGCCGGCCCGTCGATGGCGAGCGGCGGAGCGATGACGTTGACGCGCGAGCCGTCAGGCAGGCGGGCGTCGCAGATCGGGCTGGATTCATCGACGCGGCGGCCGACCTGGCTCACGATGCGCTGGCAGATGGAGAGAAGCTGGGCGTTGTCGCGGAACCGGATATCCGACTCGATCGTCTTGCCGTTCACTTCGATGAAGGTCTGGCCGGAGCCATTGACCATGATGTCGGCGATGTCGTCGCGCGCAAGCAGTGGTTCCAGCGGACCGTAGCCGAGCACGTCGTTGCAGATATCGTCGAGCAGTTCCTCCTGCTCGGAGATCGACATCGCGAAGTTCTTGATGGTGATGATGTCGTTGACGATGTCGCGGATTTCTTCGCGCGCGCTTTCCCCGTCCAGCTTGGCAAGCTGCGACAGGTCTATGGTATCGATCAGCGCCGAGAAGACCTGGGACTTGGTGTCATAATAGTCCTGCGTACGGGCGGGCCGCTTGCGGCCGGCAGGCTGCTGCGCCTGCAGCGGCGGAGGCGCAACCTGCTGGCGCGGCTCGTCGCGTGCGGACTCCGGAGCGGCCATGCTGCTACGCTGGGGAGGTATCGCAACAGCGGGCGCGGCCGCGGGCGGCACCGTGCCGACCCCCGATCCACTCTTTCCAAAACCGTCGCCTCCGCGCTTTCCAAACATCAGCCTTAACCTGTTTCCGTCCTGCCGTTATTTCTTGCCGAGCAGCCCGAGCATCTTGCCCAGCCCGCCCTTTCTGGGCTTCTTGATCGTGGCCCTGCCGGTCACGAGATGGGCGATCTGCGAAAATGTCTCTGATGTCGGCGATTTTGCATCGATCTCGGAGATCATCCGCCCGCTATTGGCCGCGTTTCCGAACAGCGCTGCGTCGAACGGAATGATGGCGGCCGGCTCGATTTCCAGCGGCTCGAAGAAATCCTGCGGCGAGATTTCCGGACGCTTCGGCATGCCGACCTGATTGAGAATGAGATGCGGCGCCTTGTCGTTCGGCCTGATCTTCTTCAGCGCGTCGAGCATGTTCTTGGCGTTGCGCAGATTGGCGAGGTCGGGAGCGCAGGTGATGATGATCTCATCGACTTCGCCGAGCACCGTGCGCGTCCAGTCCGACCAGGCATGCGGCAGGTCGAGCACGGTCGCCGGCGCGCTGCGTTGCAACAGTTCGAGCACCGGCTGGAAGGCATCGCGGTCGTAGTCATAGGCGCGGTCGAGCAGCGAGGGCGCGGCCAGCAGCGAGAGATGCTGGGAGCAGGTCGTCAGCAGGCGGTCGAGGAACACTTCGTCCAGCCGCTCCGGCGAGAAGACCGCTTCCGCCATGCCCTGCGCCGGGTCCTGGTCGAAGTCGATATTTGCCGTCCCGAAGGGAAGATCGAGATCGGCCAGAATGGTTTCCGTCGAAAACAGGCTCGAAATGCCGAAAGCGCAATTGTGGGCGATGGTCGAGGAGCCCACGCCACCCTTGGCGCCAATGAAGGCAATGCTGCGGCCGAGCGGTTCGGCTTCCGGGTCGACGAAGATGGCCGAAATGGCGGTCATGATATCGGCCATGGCGAGGGGAGCCACGATATATTCGGAAATGCCGTTGCGCATCAGTTCGCGATAGAGCGTGATGTCGTTGTGACGACCGATGATGATGACCCTGGTGGCAGGGTCGCAAACCTCGGCGAGAGGCGCGAGTTCTGCCATCAGGTTGCCGGCGACCGCCTCGGTTTCCAGAATGATGAGGTTCGGTGTTGGCGTGGAGGCAAACATGCTCGCGGCGGCGGCGATGTTGCCGCTGGTGATTCTGAGGCTTGCCCGTGCCATCCGTCGATCCTGGGAGCACTGCTCCATCACGCGCCGGACCGCATCCGATATGCAGAAGGCGTGCACCGAAATGCGCGGCAGCGGACGCAGGCTGTCGAGATCGCCAGTCGCGGCAGGCTCATCCGCCATGCGGCCCCCGTTGGCCCCCGTGTCAATGTCGTAATCGATCGCGCTCATGCTTTAATCCTGCCTTCGGACGTTGCGGCCCTGCTAGTTCGTCGAGGTATCGGCGCCTTCGCGATAGAGACCGATGACAGTCGAGCGTCGCGTCGCATCGATCGGCGCGGTCGCGCGCGGCGTCACGAGGTCCATCGGATTGGCAATCTGGGCCGCAAGGTTTGCTTGCGTGGCACAGCCGAAATTATGCCAGTTCTTGTTGGCATAGGTATTGTTCTGCAGGTCTTCCGGCCACTGGCCGCACTGGTCGGTGACGGCGGTGACCGCGACATAGCTCAACCTGACTGGTGCAGTGTCGCCCGTCGCGCCTGCCTGATAGCTGGTTTCGACGATACGGGGCGCCGGTACACCATTGCCCGCCAGTACCGAGCGGATTTCCTTGCGCATATGGGCGGCGGCAACCGAATTCGGCGAACCCTGCGGCAGAAGGATCTGCAGGTTCCCCCTGGACTTCGATGCGTAGTCGCCGGCAAAGCCTGCGATGGCATCCCGTGTTCCGGTCGTCAGGCTGCGGTCGCCCGATGCGATCGGAATATCGAGGGTATGCTCGACTTCAGTCAGGGTGATCGGATGACGGGTGCGGTAATCGTCGGGGATTGCCCCCGTCGACATCTGGTCCTTGTTCATGCTGCCGCAGCTGGCGAGCATGGTGGTCGCGCCGATAACCAGCAGGGTTGCGGCGATGCGCCCGCAGCGGATCGTGTGTTCGGCCATGGCGGTCCGGCTTTCCGTTCTTTCGAGCTTGGTCGTTGGCGTCTTCATGTCGGCCTCCGGGCTCACTTGTAGATAAATCCGACCGCGCCATGGTATTGGCCAGTGGCATCAGCCTGACGGCGGCCATAGACCTTGTTCACCTTGTTCAGGAAGAAGGTGGCGCCGTCGTTCTCGGGGTTGAAGTTGTCGTCGGGGCGGGCGAGTTGGTTGCGCGCGACCGGCCGAACGAGATAGGGCGTGGCGATGATGACCAGTTCGGTCTCGTTGCGCTGGAAGTCCTTGCTTCTGAACAACGTGCCGAGAACTGGGATCTTGGAAAGGCCGGGCAAGCCCGACATCGCCTGGCGGATGTTGTCCTGAACGAGACCAGCTATCACGATGGAGCCGCCTGAAGGCAGTTCGACGGTGGTCGAGGCTTCGCGCTTGCGGATCGACAGATAGGTCGAGCCTGGAACGTCCAATTGGTTGCCAGAGACGTCCGATCCTTCCCAGGTCGGTTCGGAAACATTGGTCTCGATTGCCAAGCTGATGCGCCCCGGCGCCAGGACCACCGGACGGAAGTTCAGCTCGATGCCATATTCCACCGATTCCGTCGTGCGTGTAATCGTGTTTTCCTCGGAATCGACTTCTTGTTCTTTGGGTAGGCGATATTCGCCGCCAACATAGAATTTTGCCTGTTCGCCGGAAATCGCCGTCAGGCTCGGTTCGGCAAGTGTGCGCATCACGCCGGCCTGTTCCATGGCATTGATGTAGGAAGTGATTCCATAGCCGGAACTTCCGAGCGAGCCGACAACCTTCGCGATGCCATCCAGGTTGACGGAGTTGCCGAGGTTGGCGGGATTGGCATAACCGATACCGCTCGTGCCATCCGAAATGCGACCACTGAAGCCAAGCTGTTTCAGGACTGAACGGCTGACTTCGGCGACCGTGACCTTGAGTGAAACCTGATCCTCGCCCTCGATCGTCAGCAAGTTGACGATCTGGGAGACCTGACGGTCTTCCGCGAAGATTGCAACGGCTGCGTCCCCGCTCTCGCTGGATGCCGTCGCGGTCTGGTTGCGAGTGGTCGCTTCACCGCCCTTAAGGAAGGCGTTGGCAAGGCTTTCTGCACGGGAGGCGTCCTGCGGGGTGCGCACCGTGCCGGTCAGGACGATGTTGTCCGAGACGATCTCGACCTTGATGTCGGATTCGGGAATGAAGCGGCGCAGATTGTTTTCGAGTCCTGCGATGTCGCGTTCAATCTCGACGTCGAGGCTTACCACTTCCTCGCCGTTGGCGCCGAAGATGAAGATGTTCGTCTGGCCGACGGCCTTGCCGAACAGATAGATGCGGCGCGAGGTGCGGGTCACGGCATCGGCCATCGACGGATCCGCAACGAGGATGTCGTGCGCGTCCTGCGGCAGGTCGACGACGAGCGCCTTGTTGAGACCGAGCTTGAGGGTACGCCGAGCGCCGGGACCGGACTGGTTGATGCGGACAACGCTCTGGGCCGCTGCTTCTGCAGCCGGCACATCGAAGATGTGGGGGGCGAAATTGCCGGGCATGCCGGAAAAGGCCATGGAGAAGGCCAATCCTCCGGCCAGCGAAGTGCGGATTTTCTGTTTCAAGTTCAGCACCGTGGCATCCCCGATCATTGTGTCTGGTTTTCCGAACCGGAGGTCTTGACCACCGTGCCGGATTTGATGACCTGAATTGAAGGCGCCCCCGAGCCGCCGCTCAGAAGGTAATCCGCGACCGACGTATCTTCTTCCTGTGCGTCGGCGACCGAGCGCAGCGCCAGCGACAGCCGGTCCGCCATCTGCTGAGCAACAGTGATCACCTTGGCCTGGTCGGGCGTGAGTTCCAGTGTCGCCGTGGTGCCGACCACGGACTTGCTGCCATCTTCCTTCTCCTCGACCTGCTGGTCGATCGCCAGCACGCGAATGTTGGAGAGCACGGTTTCGGTCAGGTAATTGTTCTCGTCACCCTTGCGGACCATGATGATGTCGACGCGGTCATTGGGCAGGATGAAGCCGCCGGCGCCAGTCGCGACGGAGATTTCGGTGGCGACCGCGCGCTTGCCGGAGGGCAGCAGCGACGACATGATCCGCGTCGAGGAATCGACGATCTTCTCGCGGCGCATCGGCTCTCCCTCGAACATCGGAAGGCGCACGACCGCGCCCGCGAGTTCCGTCAGGGCGTCGGGGCGATCCGTGCGGGTAATGAAACCGGGAACGATGCTGCCTTCTGGCCAGGCCATCCAGCGAATGGACTTTTCGTTCAGCCGGGCGCCGACGGGAAGATTTTCCGAGGAGACGAGCACGTCGACAGTCGGCTCTTTTTTGACCTCGCCGCTCACCTGCTGCATCACGACCTGTTTCGTGCCGCCGAGCCTCATGGCGAGGAGCCCTGCCATGCCGGCCGCCACGACGGCGACGGCGAGGATGATGATGCGCGCGGGTTTCATGATCTTTCCTTGAGCGGCACAAAGCACTGTGCCCCGCAGAATGATCAGCAATTGGTGTAATTATGGTTAACGAGACGCTTACGGTCTTGGTTAACGATAGCTTCCTGTGGTCGGCTGCCAGCGTTTACCGCATCTGCTCCAGCGCCGTCAGCACGAGCGGCGATTGAGGAAACGTGACGAGGCCACCGACGCAGATCGCGATCGCATAGGGGATCTTCTTGGCCGTCAGGATAGAGTGCGGCACCGGCAGGTTGAGCGCCATGACGGTGTTGGCGCGCGCCCGCACCAGCAGAATGAGAATGGTCAGGATGCCGCCGCCATAGGCGACATAGATCAGGAAATGCAGCAGGGATGGAGTGAAACCGTACCACACCGCCGCTGCGGTCAGAAGCTTTGCATCGCCGCCGCCCATGACGTTGATGGCGAAGAGGCCAAAGACGACAGCGAACACGGCGGCGCCTGCCACGATATGCCAGCCGAATTCGGGGAGGCTCAGACCGGAGAAAGGTGCAATCAATATGAAGGATGCAAGAATGATGACCGGAATACGGTTCGGGACAGTCATCTCGAACAGGTCGGTAAAAGCCGCAACGACGAGGCAGATCGGCAGAATTACGAAAACCGCAGCTTCATACATGGCTGACTTCCTTTTCGTTCAATCGCGGGATCATGTTTGCAAAGGCTTACGAAATCGCAAAGCCGCTTTACGTTTGTTTATTTGCCAAAAACGAACGTGGCCGCCCTGCATAGAGGCGGCCACGCTGAGAGCTCAGTGATACAAGCAAGCTTATCAGTACTTGCCGTTGGCGTCGGTCATTTTAGTCGACAGATCAGAGAACTGCGTGTTCAGGGCGTTGCCGAGGGTCGTCGCGCCGGTGATCAGGGCGACGGAGATGAGGGCTGCGATCAGGCCGTATTCGATAGCGGTGGCGCCGGACTCATCCTTCAGGAAACGTGCGAAAATCTTGGTCATTCTACTCTCCTACTCCACAATGGTTGTTCAGCACTCCCGGCAACTGTTTGCCGTTGCTCGGATGACTGGAACCTACACATCAGCCCATTGCCATCGACTTAAGAAAGACGGTTACCAACTCCTGAAAACCCAAATGCCCGGGACTTGGTAAACGGTTGGAAGCACCGAAATTCCGCATTTTATCGATCAAGGCGCACACGCCGGAAAATCGATGATAAAACAGCTATTTGCATCGCCTTCACGAAAGGCATTCATGGCTGGATGGCGCGGCTGTGATCGTCACCGTCTTGTTCTTCGCAGGACAAGTTGCGGATGTGTGACCAATTTTGGTACGAACCTAGGTCGATGCTTGGTCGCCGATACGGTTTTCGAGAAGGACAGGAGAGCGGCGAGATCGCGTTCAAGCGTGCGCTGTGCGCATCCGGGACCGTTGCCGGCTCGCTCGGCTGGTGTTGTTCACACAGAAATGCCCCGGCTTAACCGTCCGTTCACCAATCCGCTCCATCCTGCGTCAGGATCCACGTATTGAAAGCTTCGGAAGGCTGGCACGCATGTTGTCTTGCAGCGGTCTCAAACTTCTTGCTGTCGCCGGTGTGCTCGCATTGAGTGCGGCACTGCCGTTTTCCGCTTCGGCTGAAGACGATAGCGGCTATCTCCGCGTTTATATGAACAATGCGCGCGTCCTCAAGCTCGACCGTCCCGTCAGCAAGGTGATCGTCGGCAATTCCGATGTTGCCGACGCGACCGTTGCCGACGCTAAGACCATCGTTCTGACCGGACGTGCCTTCGGTTCGACAAACCTTGTCCTTCTCGATGCCGACGGCAATGCAATCGTCGACGAACGTATTCTGGTATCGATCGACGAGGGCAATACGGTGCGTGTGTTCAAGGCGACCAGCCGCACCGTGCTTTCCTGCACACCGAATTGCGAGGAGCATGCCGCTACCGGTGTCAGCTCGAAATAACCGGACGAAGTGAGACCTTTTGCCGCCCCAGATCGGGAAAAACGTAAAGAAACCGGAAACGGAATTTCAATACTTCGCCTCTAGGGTCTCGACAAAACCGCATTTCGGTCACAGGCGATGAATCCAGTCACTCATCCGGACGAAGCAAAAACCCGCAGGAAGCGGCCGCGCTTTTCATTATGGCGCCGGATGGCCCGTTCCCGGGATGGCGCGGCCGCAATCGAATTTGCGATCCTGGCCATTCCCTACTTTCTCATCATTTTTGCGACTCTCGAGACCTTTGTCGCCTATACGGCCGAACAGATCGTGGCGAACGCCGTCAACGTCATGGCGCGCGAAGTGCGCACGGGTAACATCACCTACAATCTCGGGCGAGATACCGACATGACGATGGAAGAGTTCCGGGTCGCGTTCTGCGACCAGATTTCCGTCGTGATCGCCTGTTCCGCCACCGAGGCCGCCACACCGCAGAAGCTCTATCTGGATCTTGAGACGCTCCCGACCTTTGCAGCGGTTGCCGACAAGGTCGGCGTTCCGCGTATCAATGGCGGTCTCTCGGATCTCGATACGTCCGCCTTCCATTTTTCCCCCGGCGGACCTGATACGATCAACCTGCTGCGCGCCTATTACCGATGGGACGTGACCATGGATCTGTTGCGGTCCATCAGCAACATCCGGCCGGATAGCCAAACCAATCAGGTCCTCCTTATTGCCACCACGGCGTTCCGCAACGAGGAGTATCCGTGAAGCGCTCCGCTCCAGAATTGAACGGGAAAGATACCCTCGCCGGCCAGCTGGGTGTTCTCACGCGCACCTCCGTGCTGTTGCGGCGTTTTCTGTCCGACCGCCAGGGCATTGGCGGCGTCGAATTCGCGCTGCTGGCGCCGATGCTGATCGTTATCTACCTCTGCGCCTTCGAGTTGATGATGGGTTTCACCGTGGCAAAGAAGGCCACGGCGGCGTCGAGCACGATTGCGGATCTCGTGAGCCGTGAAGATAAGGTGACCAAGAGCGATCTTGCAGGGATGGTGGATGTCGCAGATGCCATCTTCGTTCCCTATTCCGTCAACAATCTCTCCCTGAAGATCACCGGGGTGAAGGTCGATGCCAACAAGCAGGCCACCGTGGCGTGGTCCTGGTCGAACACGGGCACTGCGCCCTATGGCGTGGGTGCTGCCGTCAAGGTTCCCGACGATATGCTGATCGCGAGCACTTTCCTCGTCCATTCGGAACTCAGCGTTGGACATGAACTCTTGCTCTATCTGCCCGCCCTCTCGGGCCAGAACATCAAGAACATCACCATCCCTCGCGAATTTTTCTTTCGCCAGCGCGTCGGCGACAACATAACCTGCAATGATTGCTGATATCATTTTCGCCCGCCCGATTACTGCTTAAGGGCGAGCACGGCGCGGGATTTCCCGCCCGTTTGCCAAGTCTTCAACATGGCGCTAAACATCGGCACGAATAGACGCGGGAATGAAATGGCCATGACGGCCAGCGGACCTGCGATTCAGGTGGACCATGGCACGTGCATTTCTCTTCGTTCTCGATTCCTTCGGCATTGGCGGCGCGCCGGATGCCCATCGCTATGGCGACGAGGGATCCGATACGCTCGGCCATATCGCCGAATTCTGTGCTGCCGGCATCGGCGACCGCAAGGGCCTGCGCTCCGGACCGCTCTCCCTGCCCAACATGTCAGCGCTTGGTCTCGTCGAGATCGCGCGGCTGGCTTCCGGACACCTGCCGGCGGGCATGCCGATTCCCGAGCGCGTGTTCGGACTTTATGGCGCCGCCAGTGAAGTATCGCATGGCAAGGACACGCCATCGGGACATTGGGAAATCGCCGGAACGCCTGTTATGTTTGACTGGGGTTACTTTCCGGCGGAAGGCGACGCCTTTTCGCCCGAACTGGTCGAGGCCATCTGTCGCGAGGCCGATCTGCCGGGCATTCTCGGAAATTGCCATGCCTCCGGCACGGAGATCATCGCAAGGCTCGGTGAAGAGCATATCCGCACCGGCAAGCCGATCTGCTACACCTCCTCGGATTCGGTCTTCCAGATCGCGGCTCATGAAACCTATTTCGGCCTGGAACGTCTGCTCTCGCTTTGCGAGATTGTCCGCAAGCTTGTCGATCCCCTGAATATCGGCCGGGTCATCGCGCGGCCCTTTGTGGGCGAAACCCCGGCCGACTTCCAGCGCACCGGAAACCGTCGAGACTATTCGGTCCTGCCGCCGGAGCCGACGCTGCTTGACCGGCTGGTCGAAGCCGGACGGCACGTGCATGCCGTCGGAAAGATCGGCGATATTTTCGCCCATCAGGGGGTCTCGCGCGTGCTCAAGGCCAATGGCAACATGGCGCTGATGGATGTCACCCTGCAGGCCATGGACGAGGCGGAAGACGGCGATCTCGTCTTCACCAACTTCGTCGATTTCGACATGCTTTATGGCCATCGCCGCGATGTGCCGGGCTATGCCGCCGCTCTCGAAGCCTTCGATTTGCGCCTTCCCGAAGTTCACCGCAAGCTTCGACCCGGCGACATGGTGCTCATGACGGCGGATCACGGCTGTGACCCGACCTGGCGCGGCACCGATCACACCCGCGAGCGTGTGCCGATCATGGCGTTTGGCCCCGGCATCAAGTCGCGCGCGCTTGGCATCCGCAATACCTATGCCGATATCGGCGAAACGATCGCGGCCCATCTCGGCATTCCCGCCGGGCCGCATGGACGGAGTTTTCTTTGACATCTCATCTGATGAAGGCCGAACTGCACTGCCATGTCGAAGGTGCAGCCCCGCCGGCGTTGACACTTGCCCAGGCCGAAAAATACGGGATCGATTCCACGAAATTCGTTCGTGACGGGGGCTATCTCTGGCAGGACTTTACCAGTTTCATCGATTGCTATGATTTCGTCGCCTCGGTTTTCCGAACCGCGGAGGACTACGCGGCCCTTGCCGAGGCCTATCTTGGTGAACTGGCTGCCACGAACACGATCTATAGCGAGCTGTTCATTTCCCCTGACCATGGCGAGGCCGTCGGCCTTTCCCCGGACGACTATGTCGGCGGTCTGGCGGCGGGTGTCATGGCCGCGCGGGAAAAGACCGGCATAGAATGCCGCATGATCATCATCGGTGAACGCCATCTCGGGCCGGAAAGCGTGCTACGCCGGGCCGAATGGGCGGCGAAGTTCGAGCATCCTCTGGTGACCGGTTTCAATATGGCTGGCGAGGAGCGCATGCACCGGGTGGCCGATTATGCGCGTGCCTTCGATATCGTGCGCGAGGCAGGCCTCGGCATCACTATTCACGCCGGCGAACTCTGCGGCGCTTTCTCCGTCGCCGATGCGCTCGACCTCGTGCGACCGAGCCGTATCGGCCATGGCGTGCGTGCGATCGAGGACCCCGATCTGGTCAAGCGGCTGGCCGATCTCGGAACCGTGCTGGAGGTCTGCCCGGGTTCCAACATCTCGCTGAAGGTCTTCCCGGATTACGAAAGCCATCCGCTGCGCCGCTTCGTCGAGGCCGGTGTGCGGGTAACGCTGAACTCCGACGACCCGCCCTTCTTCCATACGTCGCTTGCGCAGGAATATGAGACGGCGTCGAAGGTGTTCGGCTTCTCGGATGCCGAGATCAATGCCATGACCCGCACCGCGATCGAAGCGGCTTTCGTCGATGAGGTGACGCGAGAGTCGCTGCTGGCGAAGTTATTGGCTGCCGATTGGGGATGATTACACAAATTTGCGGCCTGCTCTTGCGGGCCGGCGCGCGAATGTGGAAGAACAATTTCACCCACAAAGAATAGAAGAAGGTTATCCCCATGCACGGCGTCACAGTCATCGGTCATCCGCTCGTACAGCACAAGCTCACGATCATGCGCCGCAAGGAGACCTCGACATCGAGCTTCCGCCGGCTGCTCAGGGAAATCTCGACGCTTCTCTGCTATGAGGTCACCCGCGATCTCGAACTCACCATGGAGACGATCGAGACGCCGCTGACCGAGATGCAGTCGCCGGTGCTGGAAGGCAAGAAGCTGGTCTTCGCCTCCATCCTGCGCGCCGGAAACGGCCTTCTTGAAGGCATGCTGGAACTGGTACCGGCCGCCCGCGTCTCCCATATCGGCGTCTACCGCGACCACGATACGCTGCAGCCGGTCGAATATTACTTCAAGGCGCCGGATGCGCTGGACGAGCGTCTGATCATCGTCGTCGATCCGATGCTCGCCACCGGCAATTCCTCGATTGCCGCCATCGACAAGCTGAAGGAGCGCGGCGCGAAGAACATTCGCTTCGTCTGCCTTCTCGCAGCTCCCGAAGGCATCAAGCATTTCTGTGAAGCCCATCCGGATGTCCCGGTCTTCACCGCCGCCATCGACAGCCATCTGAACGAGAAGGGCTATATCGTGCCTGGCCTCGGCGATGCCGGCGACCGCATGTACGGCACGAAATGAAATCTTAACCACCGGAACAGGAAAGCAGCCCGCAAACAGCCTTTGCGGGCTGCTTTCCGTTTGCGGTTAGCAGCTTTTCAGCCTCCGCGTGCTAGTGAGGCTACTCTTCGTCATGTCGGGGATTGCCCATGCTGGTGCGCACGCTTGTCTTCGTTTCCGTGGCTGCCGTTCTTGCAACGCAGGTGCCGCGCTTTATCGAGAAGGATGCTGAAACGGTGCCGGCAACGGTGTCTGCTGCCGACGTTGCAGCTGCGACCCCGGCCAGCCTTCCGAGCGGTGTGGCTCTGCTGAAGGCCGATGGACGCGGTCACTACACCGGCAGTTTCAAGATGAACGGCAAGCCGGTCGAGGGCCTCGTCGACACCGGCGCTTCGCTTGTTGCGATCAATGAAACCACGGCTCGACGGCTCGGCATCAGCATTGCCGGACTCGATTTCAAATATCCGATCTCCACCGCCAATGGTCGCACGGATGCGGCACTCATCACCCTTCAGCGTGTCGAGATCGGGACTGTCAGGGTTGAGAAGGTCGAGGCCTTCGTGCTGCGCGACAAGGCGCTTTCCAACACGCTGATCGGCATGAGCTTCCTGAAGCGCCTCGACGCCTATGCCGCCGAAGGCGACACCATGCGGCTTACCCGCTAGAGCAATTCCAGCAAAAGTGCGCAGCGGTTTTGCTGGAATTGCGGGAAAACAATGAGATAGAGCATTGGAGGCGATGCTGCTATCGCCGGAAATGCTCTATCTCACGCTCGCGAGACGAAATCAGGCGATCCGCTTGCCGACGGCAGGGTCGATGACCGGTTCTATTGCGCCGACCGTATAGCTTGCCGCCACCATTTCAGCAGCTTGGCGTCCTTTGGCTTCGTCATTGGCATGCACAACGGCGATGACGCCACCCTTCGAGACAGCCGTTCCGAGCGGCAGGAAGCCGGTGAGGCCTACCTTGTGGTCGATCGCATCGCTCGGGCGCTGCCGTCCGCCGCCGAGTGCCACGACGCAGAGTCCGAGGCCTCGTGTATCGCAGGCCGAAAGCCAGCCGTCGGAGGAAGCGAGAACCGGGATCTGAGCCGGAGCCTTGGGCAGGTGCCTTTCCGCCCGCTCCATGAAGTCGGCAGGGCCGCCCAGCGCATGGACCATCCGCCCGAAATAGTCCGCCGCTTTTCCGGAGGAGAGGGCGGCGCGGCAGCGCGCAAGTGCCGTTTCGATGTCTGCCGCGATGCCGGCATTGACCAGCATTTCGGCCGAAAGCGCCAGCGTCACCTCTTCCAACCGCGTGCCGCCTTTCTCGCCCTTGAGGAAATCGACGGCATTCTGCACTTCGACCGCATTGCCGGCGCAGTCGGCCAGCGGCTGGTTCATGTCCGTGAGCAGCGCCGTGGTCTTGACGCCCGCCCCGTTCGCCACCGTCACCAGCGAGCGCGCCAGCGCCTCCGCATCCTCTGGGTTGCTCATGAAGGCGCCGTTGCCGGTCTTGACGTCGAGGACGAGGCTTTCGAGACCGGCTGCGAGCTTCTTGGAAAGGATCGAGGCGGTAATCAGCGGGATGGATTCCACTGTCGCGGTCACGTCGCGGATCGCATAGAGCCGCTTGTCGGCGGGGGCGAGGTCGCCGGTCTGGCCGATGATGGCGCAGCCCGCCGTGTCCACCGTCCGGCGGAATGTCTCCGGCGATGGCATGACGTCATAGCCTGGAATGGATTGCAGCTTGTCCAGCGTGCCGCCCGTGTGACCAAGCCCCCGGCCGGAGATCATCGGCACCGCCAGCCCGCAGGCCGCAACGATCGGCGCCAGCATCAGCGAGACATTGTCGCCCACGCCGCCGGTCGAATGCTTGTCGGCAATCGGCTTGCCCACGCCCTGCCACGAAAGTACCTCGCCGGAATCGCGCATGGCGAGCGTCAGCGCCACGATCTCTTCCGGCGTCATGCCGCGGAAGAAGACAGCCATGGCGAAGGCGGCGACCTGACCTTCGGAGATCGTCTCCTTGCTCAGCCCCTCGATGAAACCGGCGATTTCTTCCGGCGTCAGTGTGCCGCCGTCGCGTTTCTTGCGGATGATTTCCTGTGGCAGCATGTCTGATGTTCCGGGGTTCAGTAATCGGAAGTGCCGGCGCTCACGCGCGCGCCACCGAGAACGGAGAGAATATCGTCGAGCAGACCCGAAGCCCCGAAGCGGAAGGTCGATGGGATCGCCCAATCCTCGCCCATGATGGTGTCGGCAAGCCGGAGATAAAGGGCCGCATCCGCGACGGTCGAGATGCCGCCCGCCGGCTTGAAGCCCACCTTCTTGCGGCTGTCGCGGATCGCCTGCAGCATGGTGTCGGCCGCTTCCAGCGTGGCGTTGACGGCGACTTTGCCGGTGGAGGTTTTGATGAAGTCCGCTCCGGCTTCGATCGCCAGTTCCGAGGCGCGACGAACCAGCGCCATGTCCTTGAGTTCGCCGGTTTCGAGGATCGTCTTGAGCGTGATGGTCGGGCCGCAGGCGGCCTTGACACTGGCCACCAGATCGCTGACGCCCTGTTCGTCGCCGGAAATCAGCGCGCGGTAGGGAATGACCACATCGATCTCGTCGGCCCCGTCGGCAATCGCGTCGCGGGTTTCGGCAACCACGTCTTCGGTCTTCATCTCACCGGAAGGAAAGTTGACGACCGTGGCGATCCGAACCGGGGTGCCACCGTTCAGCAGCGCGCGGGCCTGCGGCACGAAACGCGGCCAGATGCAGATCGCGGCCGTATGGCCGTAAGGGGTCACCGCCCGTTCGCACAGCGCCTCGATGGCGGCTGGCGTGCAATCGTCCTTGAGGTTGGTCAGGTCAAGCAGCGACAAGGCCCGGGCGGCAGTCGCCCGCAGTTCATGGGTGTCCATTGGTTGTCCCTCCGCCGGCAATCATCCTCTTCAGGATGGCGGCAAGTCGTTTTCCGCCGATCGGAGCCATGTCCTTGGTCTCTTCGTGACTGAGTTCACCACCCGTCATGCCGGCTCCGTAATTGGTAATAACCGATGCAGCGGCGACGCGCAGCCCAAAAAAGCGCGCAAGGATCACTTCCGGCACCGTGGACATGCCGACCGCATCGGCGCCGAGAATGCGCGCCATGCGGATTTCTGCCGGCGTTTCGAAGCTCGGGCCGGAGAACCACATATAGACACCGGAGGAAAGCGGAATGCCTTCTTCTTCCGCCGCGCGACGCATCCCGGCCGAGAGTTCCTCGTCATAGGCCGACGTCATGCCGACGAAGCGCTTGTCGCTGTCCTGGCCGATCAGCGGGTTGTGACCGGAGAAGTTGATGTGGTCCGAGATAAGCATCACCGAGCCCGGCGGCATGTCCTCGCGCAGCGATCCGGCCGAATTGGTCAGGATCAGCGACTGCACGCCAAGCCCCATCAGCACCTGGATCGGCAGTCGCATGGCGTTGGGGTCACCGTGCTCGTAATAGTGGATGCGGCCGGCCAGCATGATGACAGGCACATTGCCGAGCAGGCCCGCCACCACGGCCCCCGCATGACCCGACACGCCGCTCACCGGAAACCCCGGAAGCTCGGTATAGGGAATGCGGATGGGGTTGCGGATTTCGTCGACGAGGGAGCCGAGACCGGAGCCGAGCACGATGCCATGGCGTGGCACCAGTCCGTTCAGCCTGTCGATGAGAAGATCGATGACGTCCCTCATCCGAGGATATCCGTCTTGAAGCTGAAGGGCAGGAGTTCCGAGATTGTCATGGTCTTCTGCACGCCCACCTCGTCGCAGAGATAGATCTTCGTGCCGGCATCGGCGAATTCGGCGATCTTCTGCCGGCATCCGCCGCAAGGCGGGCAGAGCGCCAGCTTTTCGGCGATGACGGCCATTTCGACGATTTTTTTGCCGCCGCCCATGATCATGCAGCCGATAGCCGTCGGTTCGGCGCACCAGCCCTGCGGAAAGGAGAGGTTCTCGATATTGGCGCCCGTATAGACCTTGCCGTCATCGGCGCGGATGGCCGCGCCAACGGGGAATTTCGAATAGGGCGCGTGGGCAAACTTCATCGCATCGCGTGCGGCTTCGAAGAGGTCGTGCGACATGGTCAGCGCTCCTTCACATAGGGGACGCCGCCGGCTTTCGGCGGGTTTGCCGCACCGATGAAGCCGGCGAGCAGGATGCAGGTCAGGATGTAGGGCAGGGCCTGGAAGATCTGCACCGGCACTTCGCCGATCAGCGGCACGGATTTGCCCTGCATGAAGTTGGCGAGCGCATCGAGGAAACCGAAGAGCAGGCAGGCGAGCAGCACCGGCACCGGCTTCCACTTGGCGAAGATCAGCGCGGCGAGCGCGATATAGCCTTTGCCGGCCGACATGTCCTTGATGAAGGCCGCCGACTGGGCGATGGCGAGATAGGTGCCCGAGAAGCCGCAGAGGAACCCCGCGACCAGCACGGCCCGATAACGCAGCCAGGTGACCGAGATACCGGCGGTATCGACGGCGCCGGGATTTTCGCCGACCGCGCGAAGTCTGAGGCCGAAGCGCGTGCGGTAAAGCACCCACCACGAAAGCGGCACGGCCAGGAAGGCGAGGTAGGTCAGGAGGTTGTTGCCGGAGATCACATTGGCATAAAGCGGGCCGATAACAGGCACGTCACGCACTGCGTCCACACCCGGCAGCGTGATCGGCGAGAAACGGGCGGTGCTCGCAAGCTGCGGCGTACGGCCGCCCTGGCCGAACCAGGCCTGTCCGAGGACCACGGTCAAGCCCGCCGCGACGAAGTTGATCGCCACACCCGAGACGATCTGGTTGCCGCGATTGGTGATCGAGGCAAAACCGTGCACCAGCGAGAAGGCGAGCGAAACGCCGATACCAGACGCAAGGCCGATCCATGGTGATCCCGTCACATAGGCCGCTGACGCAGCGGCAAAGGCTGCCGCCAGCATCTTGCCTTCCAGCCCGATGTCGAAAATGCCCGCGCGTTCGGAAAAGAGGCCTGCAAGGGCGGTGAAAATCAGCGGGATCGACAGGCGGATGGTCGATCCGAGAATGCTGATGAGGATATCGAAGAAATCCATCGTCTTGCCTCAACCTCTCACGAATTGCTGGTAGATGCGCACGATCGCCGGACGGAACATATATTCCAGCGCGCCCGCAAACAGGATGACGAGACCCTGGATTACGACGATCATGTCACGGGTGATGTTCGGCATGTCGAAGGAAAGCTCCGCGCCGCCCTGATAGAGCACGCCGAAGAGGATGGCCGCGAGCACGATGCCGAGGGGGTGGCTACGGCCCATCAGCGAGACCGCGATGCCGACAAAGCCTGCGCCGCCGACGAACTCGACCTGCAGGCGGGCGGAAGCGCCGAGCACCGGGTTGAGGGCCATCATGCCGGCAAGGCCGCCGGAGATCAGCATGGTGATCATGACGATCTTCACATAAGGAATGCCGGCGTAAGCCGCCGCCGAACGGGAAAGGCCGAGCGTGCGCATCTCATAGCCGAGCTTGGTGCGCCAGATCAGCACCCAGACGACGACGCACATGAAGAGTGCAATCAGGAACGACACATTGAAGGGGGCGGGACCGAGCTTCAGCCCGAACAGCGCCATCAGCCAGTCGAGCTTCGGCAGCTGGCCGCCGGGCAGGAAGGTGCGGGTTTCCGGAGCCATCTTGCCCGGCACGATCAGCACATTGACGAGCAGGTAGACCATCAGCGCCGCGCCGATGAAGTTGAACATGATCGTGGTGATGACGATATGGCTGCCGCGCCTGGCCTGCAGCCATGCCGGGATCAGCGCCCATGCGGCACCGAAGGCAGCAGCCCCCAGCACGGCGAAGGGCATCGTCACATACCACGGCACGTAATGGTCGAAGGCGAGCGCCACGAGTGCCGCGCCGAGACCGCCGACATAGGCCTGCCCTTCCGAGCCGATGTTGAACAGGCCGGCATGAAAGGCAACGGCGACCGAAAGGCCGGTGAAGATGAAGTTGGTGGCGTAGTAGAGCGTGAAGCCGATGCCTTCGCCGCGACCAAGCGCGCCCTGCAACATCAGCTTGAGCGCTTCATAGGGATTTTCGCCGATGATCCAGACGACGAAACCGGAAACCAGAAACGCCAGGATGAGGTTGATCAACGGCAGAAGTGCATAGTTGATCCAATTGGGAAGGGGTACGGAAGCGGTACTCATCAAAACCTCATGCGGCAATGCCGGCCATCATCAGGCCGAGTGTCTGTTCGCCGGTTTCCGGGCTCTTCTCGCCGACGATCTTGCCGGCGAACATCACCAGGATACGGTCGGAGAGCGAACGGATCTCGTCTAGTTCGACGGACACCAGAAGCACGGCCTTGCCGGCGTCGCGCGTCTCCACGATCCGGCGATGGATGAATTCGATGGCGCCGATATCGACGCCGCGGGTCGGCTGGCCGACGATCAAAAGCTTCGGGTCGCGCTCGATTTCACGGGCAACGACGATTTTCTGCTGGTTGCCGCCGGAGAAGTTTGCGGTCTTGAGCCGTGGGTTCGGCGGCCGGATGTCGTATTTCTCGATCTCTTCGACGGCCGCCTTGCGGATGAGTTCGGGATCGAGGAACGGGCCTTTACCGTAGCGCTGATCGCGGTGATAGCCGAGAATGGCGTTCTGGCTTTCCTCGAACGGCAGGATAAGGCCCATGTGATGCCGGTCTTCCGGGATATGGGCTAGACCGATGGAGCGCAGCTTGGCCGGATCGTAGCCGGCGACCGGTTCGCCGCAAATGAAGATCTCGCCCGAGGTCGGCTTGCGGATGCCGGTAATGGCTTCCAGCAGTTCGCTCTGGCCGTTGCCCGCGACGCCGGCGATGCCGACGATCTCGCCGGCCCGGACGTCGAAGGAGACGTTGTCGACCATGGTGACGCCGCGGCTGTCCTTGACGGTGAGGTTGCGCACCGAGAGATAGACGTCGCCCGGCTTGGCGCTACCCTTCTCGACATGCAGCAGAACCCGGCGGCCGACCATCAGCTCGGCCAGCTCTTCCACCGTGGTCTCCGCCGTCTTGCGGGTCGCCACGATCTGGCCGCGGCGCATGACCGACACCGTGTCGGTGATCGCCATGATCTCGCGCAGCTTGTGGGTGATCAGGATCACGGTCTTGCCCTGGTCGCGCAGCACGCGCAGGATCTTGAAGAGGTGGTCGGCTTCGGCCGGCGTCAGAACCCCGGTGGGTTCGTCGAGAATGAGGATCTCGGCGCCGCGATACATGGCTTTCAGGATTTCGACGCGCTGCTGCAGGCCGACCGGCAGTTCCTCAATGACTGCGTCCGGATCGACTTCGAGCTCGTAATCTTCTTCGAGCTTCTTCAGTGCGGCGCGTGCCGCATCCGTGCCCTTGGCGAGCAGGGCGCCGCCTTCGGCGCCGAGCATCAGGTTTTCAAGCACGGTAAAATTTTCGACGAGCATGAAATGCTGATGCACCATGCCGATGCCGGCGGCGATTGCCGACTGGCTGTCGCGGATGGCAACGGGTTTGCCATCGATGTGAATGCTGCCGCTGTCGGCGTGGTAGAAGCCGTAGAGGATCGACATCAGCGTCGATTTTCCGGCCCCGTTTTCGCCGATGATCCCGTGAATCGAACCCTTGGCCACGGTCAGGTTGATGTTCTTGTTGGCATGCACCGCACCGAACTTCTTGTCGATGCCGATCAGTTCGATCGCCGGTGCCCGGTTCGTTTCGCTCATTCCAATCCCCCGGAGCGCTGCCCGCAGATCTGCGGTGAACACCCTCTTTTATGGATTTTTGAAGCAGCCCGCCCGTTTTATCGGTCCCGCCTCAGGAGCGGACAGGATGCTCAAGACATGGAAAGGGCGCAAGACGGCCGATCATGCCGTCTTGCGCCCGTATCAGATCACTTCGGGCAGGAATTGTCCGACATGTAGTCGTGGACCTTGATCGTGCCGGCAATGATATCGGCCTTGGCCTTTTCGACCGCTGCCTTCATGTCGTCGGTGATCAGCTTGGCGTTGTTGTCGTCGAGTGCGTAGGCGACGCCGTCTTCCTTGACGCCGAGAGCCTGAACGCCGGCGGTGAACTTGTCACCCTTGGCATCGGCATAGGCGTTGTAGACGGCGAGGTCGACGCGCTTGACCATCGAGGTCAGCACCGAACCCGGATGCAGGTGGTTCTGGTTCGAGTCGACGCCGATCGACATCTTGCCGTTGTCGGCTGCGGTCTGCAGCACGCCGAGGCCGGTCGCGCCGGCTGCCGCGTAGATGACGTCCGCGCCCTGGTCGATCTGGTTCTTGGTGAGTTCACCGCCGCGAACCGGATCGTTCCATGCAGCACCGGTGGTGCCGGTCATGTTCTGGAAGACCTGAATGTCGGCCTTGGCAGCGCGGGCGCCCTGCTCGTAGCCGCATTCGAACTTGCGGATCAGCGGGATGTCCATGCCGCCGACGAAGCCGACCTTGCCGGTCTTCGAGGCGAGACCAGCCAGGATGCCGACGAGGTACGAGCCTTCCTCTTCCTTGTAGACGACCGAGCGAACGTTCGGCAGGTCGACGACGCTGTCGACGAGAACGAACTTGGTGTCCGGGAATTCGGCTGCTACCTTTTCGATCGCCGAGGTCCAGGCAAAAGAAACAGCAACGACAGGATTGTAGCCCTTGGATGCGAAGTTGCGGATAGCCTGTTCGCCCTGGGTGTCGCCGGTCGGTTCGAAATCGCGATAGTCGATGCCGGTTTCGGCCTTGAACTTCTCAGCGCCGGCATAGGCCGCCTCGTTGAAGGACTTATCGAATTTGCCGCCGGTGCCGTAGACGAGTGCCGGCTTGACGTCCGCGGCAAGCGCCGCGGCCGACATGGCAGTCAAGGCAAAGAGGCTCAAAAGGGTTTTTTTCATTGTGCAGCCCTGTTGTTGCTATTGATCTTGTTGGGTCCTCCCGCAAGCCCTTTGGAAGGCATGTCTGCGGAACCACCGACCCCCTCATCAAGGGCCTGGCTGGGCGCATCCTTGCATGGCTCATGGAAAAATTCACCAGATTTTTTTCATCCGGTAAAGGAATAGTGGGGGCTCAGGATTTTTGGCATCGATTGCCGAAAATCCTGTCAGATCAATGGGCTTTCTGCCGCCGTCTTGGGCAGCGGGCCTATGCTGCGGGTGCAATCGGGCAGGAGACGCCGGTGCCGCGAAGGCCGCAGTAGCCATCGGGATTCTTCGCCAGATACTGCTGGTGATAATCCTCGGCATAGTAGAAGGGGCCGGCTGCTGCAATCTCGGTCGTGACCGTCGTCTTGCGACCGGATGCGATCAATGCCTCCTGGAAGGCGTCGCGCATGCGGATCGCGGTGTCGATGTCATCGGGCGTATCGGCATAGATCGCCGAGCGGTAGGTGGTGCCGATATCGTTGCCCTGGCGCATCCCTTGCGTCGGGTCGTGCGCCTCGAAGAAGATCTTCAACAGGGCTTCGAGCGTCACCTGCTTCGGATCGTACACGACCTTCACCACCTCGGTATGGCCCGTAAGTCCGGTACAGGTCTCCTGATAGGTCGGGTTCGGCGTAATGCCGCCCTGATAGCCGGCAGCCGTAACCCAGACGCCCGGCGTATTCCACAACAGCCGCTCGGCGCCCCAGAAGCAACCCATCCCGAGATAGATCGTCTTCAGGCCTTCGGGGTAGGGACCCTTGAGCGGTCGGCCGGAGGTGAAGTGGATTTCTGCCGTGGGAAGCGGCTGGTCGCGTCCGGGCAGTGCCGTTTCCGGCGTGGGCATGGTGGTCTTCTTGTTGAACATGTCGATCAGGAACATTCCGGTCTCCTGTCTGCGGCCGGCTCTGCCAGCCTCGGGCTATTCGTGTCATATATATAGGAACGGCATTGCGCCGCTGTCAGGTCAGGCTGCGAAGCGGCCCGCGGGCGATGGCTTCTTGTAGCCGACCATCCACAAGAGCAGCGCCAGTAGCAGCAGCACGGCAAAAGCCGGCTGGGGCAATAGCCAGGCGGAAACGATCTGCCAGACCTGCTTGCCGGCATAGACCTCGACGAGGGACTGCGCCTGTATGAGGCTTGCGGGGCTCGCCTCGGCCCATGTCGTTGAAAGCGGTGAGACCGTGACCTGCGAGATGGAAACCGATTCGATCGAATCGACCGTTGCCACGATCACCGCAAGGCAGAGGCAGAGGAAACTCAAGGCACGAAATACAAAGCGCAGCATTTCCGTCTCCAGCATTTGCCGAGAGGGACGGCCGAACGCCACACCTGCGGATCAAGCCCCCTTCCTGTCCGCCAAGAGCTAATAGATAGGTATTTGCGCGGACAAGTCAAAATTCTGTCAGATTTGGGTTGATCCGCCGAAATTCATCGGTATATATCGCGCCCGACCGGCCGAGTTGCCCCGCAAGGGACAGATTGCCGTCAAGGACAGGTGGCCGAGTGGTTTAAGGCGCACGCCTGGAACGCGTGTGTGCGTGAAAGCGTACCGAGGGTTCGAATCCCTCCCTGTCCGCCATTTTTTTCCGACAATTGAATATTGTTTCGTTCGCCGGGTGTGAGCCTGAACGTCATTTGTTTCCGGCAGTAAATCCGTCCGAAGACGCGAGAAGTACCCTGGCCGCAGATGTACTCCAGCTTTCCGTAAACAGGCCGGAAATGGCCATTTTTAACGCTTTGTTAACCATAAGCAGGCTCTACTAAACGCGTTAACTCGCCGTTCATTGCCTGATTGGCGAGGCCCTCTATTTCAACTGCGTTAGGAAACGTCTTGCTTGGAGACCTCCGCTCTTTGTTGAGGATTGTCTCGGCCTTGTCGGCTGTCGCGATGCTGGCTGCGTGCACCAGCAGTGGCAGCGTGAAGCAGGGTAACGGACCGGAACTGGTTGACAAGGAAGAGGCGCTGGTCATGCCGCCTCCCGGCGGGCCGGCGATTGTCGGCGTGATCGGGCGCACGCGCGGAAACGGCGTGGAGCAGACGATCTCGCTCGCCACCTCCTCCACTGTGCAGGGGCAGAACTATTTCAAGATAGCATTCTACGGCAGTTCCGGCTCGCAGGACGGTCCCGCCATGACGTATCGCGGCCTGAACGAGGGCGATCTGCGTCGGGAAATCGCGCGCGCCGCGCCCGGCGTGCCGCTCGTTCGCTCCACTGCATTCCTGCAGAATGCCTACGGTCCCTTCGGTTATGCCTCCGGCCGCAGCAGCAGCGGCGAAGCCTGCCTTTACGGCTGGCAGCAGATCCGGTCGCGAAGCACGGGAAGCGGCATGGGCCGCGATTTCGGAATGATCCAGATCCGTGTTCGCATATGCGATAACCAGGCAACCGAACGTCAACTTTTGACTGTCATGTATGGTTACACGGTCACGGGTGGCTTCCAGGGAGAAATCTGGAATCCCTACGGCCGTCCCGGTGGGGTGGACAGCCGTATCGGACAGACAGGACAGCCAATATATCCTGCAGCCGAAACCGTTTCGCAGAATATCTCGTTTGGTTATTCGCCGCCTGTCGCGACCGCTCGCCAAGCCAAACCGGTGCGTGCAGAAGTCGTGCGTGAGACAAGCCCTTCGGTGCCCGTCGAGCGCAGCAACGGGCCGCGCGTGCCGCTTCCTGAAATCGAAGCAGCGCCCGCGGCGCCGGTTCAGTCATCGTCTGCGGTGGCTGTGCCCGGCAAGGCTTCGGGTGGAGAAACGGTCAACGTTCCTTCGCCGGATTGCATCGGCGCGACGGTCATGATGGCCGCGTGCTCCACAAAAGGCAACTAAACCGGCGCAATGGTGCAGCCGGCCTTTCTGCCGAAGGGATGTCGATATTCATGGCCCGCAATATCATTCTATGGGCAGTCATTTCGGTTCTGATGATCGTCGTGATCACCTTGCCGGTCAGCCTGCAGGCCCAGCTTATCTGCAGCCTGAGCGTCGTGGCGTTCATGGCCCTGATCAAGGTCCTGAAAGCGGGCGGAAAATGGCGCCTGATCGCGCTCGCCTTCGGCACATCCATTGTGCTCAGATACGTCTACTGGCGCACCACCGAGACGCTTCCGCCGATCAACCAGCCCGAAAACTTCATTCCCGGCCTGCTGCTCTATCTGGCAGAAATGTACAGCGTGATGATGCTGGCGCTCAGTCTTTTCATCGTCGCCATGCCGCTGCCGTCCCGTTCGTCGCATGCGCGTGATCGCAAGCATTTTCCGACAGTCGACGTCTTCGTCCCGACCTATAATGAAGATGCCGCGCTGCTCGCCAATACGCTGGCTGCGGCGAAGGCGATGGATTACCCGCAGGACAAGGTGCAGATCTGGCTGCTCGATGACGGCGGCACCCTGCAGAAGCAGCACTCCAGCAACATCCGCGATGCCGAGGCCGCCGTCACCCGCAACCGCGAACTCACGCAGCTCTGTGAGGAGCTTGGCGTCAATTACCTGACCCGCGAGCGTAACGAGCATGCCAAGGCCGGCAATCTCAACAATGGCCTGAAGCATTCGCAGGGCGAACTCGTGGCGGTGTTCGATGCCGACCACGCGCCGGCACATGATTTCCTGATGGAGACGGTGGGTTATTTCGAGGACGATCCGAAGCTCTTCCTCGTCCAGACCCCGCATTTCTTCATCAATCCGGACCCGCTGGAACGAAACCTGCAGACATTCGAATCGATGCCGAGCGAGAACGAGATGTTCTACGGCATCATCCAGCGCGGGCTCGACAAGTGGAACGCCGCCTTCTTCTGCGGCTCGGCCGCTGTCCTGAACCGCAAGGCGCTGGAAACCACCGATGGTTTCAGTGGCATCAGCATCACGGAAGACTGCGAGACGGCGCTCGCCCTGCATAGCCAGGGCTGGAACAGCATCTATATCGACAAGCCGCTGATCGCGGGCCTGCAGCCGGCGACGTTTGCGAGCTTCATCGGCCAGCGCAGCCGCTGGGCTCAGGGCATGATGCAAATCTTGAGGTTCCGCTTCCCCCTGTTCAAGCGCGGCCTCTCCCTGCCGCAGCGTCTTTGCTACATGTCCTCGACGCTCTTCTGGCTCTTTCCCTTTCCGCGGACGATCTTTCTCTTCGCGCCGCTGTTCTATCTGCTGTTCGATCTCGAGATCTTCACGGCCTCCGGCGGCGAGTTCCTGGGCTACACATTCGCCTATATGATCGTGAACCTGATGATGCAGAACTACCTCTACGGTTCGTTCCGCTGGCCCTGGATTTCCGAGCTTTACGAATACATCCAGACGGTCCACCTCCTGCCGGCGGTGATATCCGTCATGCTCAATCCACGGAAGCCGACCTTCAAGGTCACGGCCAAGGACGAATCGGTTTCGGTCAGCCGTCTCTCGGAAATCGGGCGTCCCTTCTTTGTGATCTTCGCCGCCCTGTTCGTGGCGCTTCTGGTTGCCGCCTACCGGGTCTACACGGAACCCTATAACGCCGACGTGACGCTTGTGGTCGGCGGCTGGAACCTCTTCAACCTCATCATGGCCGGCTGTGCGCTCGGGGTCGTGTCGGAGCGCAAGGATCGGGCTTCCTCCAGACGCTTCAAGATCAACCGGCGCTGCGAGTTCGGCGTCGACGACACCTGGTATCCGGCGTCCGTGGAAGACGTGTCGGCTGGGGGCGCGAGGCTGCAGGTCTTCGGCCGGAACATTCTGGCATTGAAGGAAGGCAATACCGTTCACATTCGTTTCACGCCACACAATGGCGAAGGCACAGCCCTGCTGCCGCTTGCCGTGCGCAATTTTCAGGTAACCGGCGATATCACGGCCGTCGGCTGCCAGTATGCGCCCGCGAGCGCGCTCGATCATCGTTGGATCGCGGACCTGATCTTTGCGAATTCGTCGCAGTGGGAGGAGTTTCAGCGCGCCAGACGGCGGAATCCAGGCCTTTTCCGGGGCACCATATGGTTCCTGGGACTGTCGATGTACCAGACGAGCCGAGGCCTGGTTTATCTGTTCCGGGGTTTGAACAGGAAAGCGGCATGAAGCGCATCGTTACGAACCTGGCGGCCACGACCGCGCTTCTGGCGTCCCTCGCATCGGCGACGATGGCTCAGGTCATTCCCTTCGACATGTCGACCGAGCGGCCCGCCACGCCGGAGCCCGAACCGCAGATAACGCTGCCCCCGACCGTTCCGGGCGCCGCCGAACGCGCATCGCCGCCACCTGCGCTTCCGGCCCAGACACCGGCCCCGTCTCCAACCCAGCCGGCCGCGCAGGCGCCTGCGGTGACGCAGTCACTCGGCACCCATCGCAGATACATCATTCCGGGCCGTGAGCTTACCCTGTCGGGAGAATACGACCGCAATACCTGGTCGATCTACCTGACGGAAGGCGAGGCGAGCAGCCCGGCCAGATTGCAGTTTGCCTACCAGAATGCCGTCGTCGTCGCGCCCGAGGCCTCCGAACTCACGGTCACGATCAACGGGCATCGCCTGACGGCATCGTCCATCTCGTCGCCCGACTCGGTGCGTGCGACCGTTCTGGACGTTCCGGCCGGAATGCTGCAGGCTGGCGCCAACCAGATCGACATCAGGGCGTCACAGCGTCACCGCACCGATTGCGACGTGCGTTCGACTTACGATCTCTGGACGAGCTTCGATACCAGGCAGACCTATCTGGATTTCTCCCGCAATCCCGACAGCCCTGTCTCGACCGCCGAGGCGGTGCGTTCGGTCGGCGTGGACGAGACCGGCGGCACGACCTTCAAGATCCTGATGCCCGCCTTGGGACAGCCGAGCGCGACCGCTCCCGTCATGCGTCTGGCGCAGGGGCTGTCCGTACTCTCGGGCATGCCGAACCAGACCTTTTCATTTTCCGCATCCGAAATGCCGGTTGCCGCGCCGGGTCGCTTCGGCGTGGTGATCGGAACGGCCGCCGAACTGCAGGGGGTCTTCCCGCATCTCCCGCAGGCCGCCAGCCTCTCCGCAGTTGCGGCTATCGTGCCGGGACCGCAAAATGACGGCAATATCCTGCTGATCTCCGGCCCGACCTGGGAAGCGATCATGGCAGCTGTCGATGCCGTCGTTGCGGTGGCGGACCAGCCCTATGACGTGCGCCGCGACGTCATCGCCACCCAGCGCTGGTCATCTCCCGATGCGCCGCTTTTCTTCGGTGGCGAAAAGCTGCCGCTCTCGCAGATGGGCGTCGAAACCATCGAGTTTCCGGGACGTCGCGTGAAGGCGAATTTCAACATTGCCGTTCCCGCGGATTTCTACGCCAATGCCTATGGGGAAGCCGTCCTGCTGCTCGACGCGGCCTTTGCCGACAGCGTCAGGCCGGGCAGCCACATCGACATCTATATCAACAACAATATCGCCTCGACGGCTCCGATCACCTCGGCGCATGGCGGCATACTGCGTCACCTGCCGATCAAGATCCCGCTGCGTCACATCAGGCCCGGGGTCAATGCAATCTCCATTGAAGCCGTGCTCGTGGCCGATGAGGATGCGACCTGCGTGCCCGGCGCCACGGCGTCGAAGGATCCGCGGTTCGCGCTGTTCGATACTTCTGAATGGCAGATGCCGCACTTCGCTCGCGCTGGCCAAAGCCCCAGCCTGTCGGCTCTGGCGGGAACGGGCTTTCCCTATAACCGGACTCCGGATCCGCTGGTCCTTTCCATTGACCGTTTGGATGCCGATACCCTGAGTGCTGCCGCAACCGTTCTTTCGAGAATGGCCCTGGTCGCCGGCCGGCTGTTTCCGGTGGAGACAGCTCCATCGCCGGGTGGCGTCGGTGAGCGGAATGCCCTGTTCATCGGCTCCATCTCGCAGATGCCGCCGAAGGTCCTGAGCCAACTCAACATCGCGCCGGCCAGCATCACGTCGTGGCGGCCCGCCGGTCCGCTCGTGGCGCAGGAGAACGACAGTAGCAGGGCGTTCGATCAATGGCGATCCCGCGTCAGCGGCGGCGCATGGCGTGGCCAGATCAGCTCGCTGCAGGAATGGATGCATCGCAACTTCGACATCTCGCTCGCATCCCTTCAGTTCCTGCCGCAGTCCGATGCGGTCTTCGAGCCGTCCGCGCAGCAGAGCCTGCTGGTTGCCCAGGGAAGAAGCCCGCAGGGTGAGGCGACATGGACAATGGTCGCCGCCCCGACGCCGGCCGATCTGCGCACCGGCGTCGGGGCCCTTGCGCAGGAGACGTCGTGGCGCAAGCTCTCCGGCCGCTTCACCGCCTATGCGGCCAAGACTGCGGAATTGACCACGGTGCCTGCCAATCGCTTCGATCTGGTGGAAACGCAGCCGCGCTCGCTTAACAATTATCGCCTGATCGCCGCCAACTGGCTGTCGACCAACATCCTTTCCTATGCCGTCGTGTTCATTACCCTCTCCCTGCTGCTCGGCATCGTGACGGCCTCTCTCCTTTCGACGCTCGGGAGGAAGCCATGAGGCGGAGATGCTGCGCCCTGTTCGCGGCGGTCGCCATGGTCTTTGCCGGCCCGGCGCCGGCGGCGCAGCCGCCGATCCAGACGGCGGAATGGGCGCTCTACAAGTCTCGCTTTCTCGATGTCAGCGGCCGGATCGTCGACAACGCCAACGGCGATATCAGCCACAGCGAGGGGCAGGGATATGGCCTGCTGCTCGCCTATCTGGCCAATAGCCCTGCCGATTTCGAACAGATCTGGTACTTCACCCAGACGGAGCTCCTGCTCCGCGACGACGGGCTTGCCGTGTGGAAATGGAATCCGCAAGAGGAACCCCGCGTCACCGACACCAATAATGCAACGGACGGCGACATCCTGATTGCTTACGCGCTGGCGCTTGCGGGCGCCGCATGGAGACAACCGGAATACATCAAGGCCGCATCCGTTATCGCCCGTGGCATCCTGAACAAGACGGTCGTCGTGTCTGGAGGCCGAACGATCCTCCTGCCGGGCGCCTCGGGATTTTCGGCAAAGGACCGGGATGACGGGCCGGTCGTCAATCCGTCCTACTGGATCTTCGAGGCATTTCCCGTCCTGGAACTGCTCGCTCCCTCCGATGCGTGGAGAAAGGTCTCGCAGGGGGGGCTCGATATCGTCCGCTCCCTGCAGTTCGGCCCGGCCCTGTTGCCGGCGGAATGGGTCAGCCTGAAGCGCAGGCCCGAACCGGCGAGCGGTTTCGACAGGGAATTTTCCTACAATTCCATCCGTATTCCGCTCTATCTTGCGAGAGCGGGAGTAGACGACGTTCAACTCCTCAAGCGGCTGCAGAAGGGAATGACGACGGATCAGGATCTGCCGGCCATTGTGGATCTCGATAGTGGGCAGCCGAAGGAAGTCCTGGCGGATGCCGGTTATCAGATCGTTAACCATATTGTGGCGTGTGTAGTGGATGGGACGAAACTGCCGTCGTCGGCGTTTCGTTTCGAGCCGGAGTTCTATTATCCGTCCACCCTGCAACTGCTGGGTCTGGCGTTTGTCAGGGAGAAACACCCGGAGTGTCTCTGAAGCTGTCATTGATGTTGCTTTCCGCGGCAGCGGTAGCCGGTAGCCTTGTCACGGTGGTGACGGGGGGCGATACGGAGCGTCAGGCTGTTTCCGCAGATACCGCCAGCCAGCGCCACTCCCGCCTGCCGGTCCTGACCGCCCAGATCGATGCGGAAGCCATCGCGGAGCAGATCCGTACCGGCAGGCTCGTGCAGCACGTCTCGGACGGCCCCGAGGATGTGAGTGCGGAAAATGCGGCCGGTGTGGCTCAGGCGCAGATGTCGCTTCCGCAAACACCTCCCGTCGGCCCTTCCGCCTCTCCCGCGGCTTCGCCGCCGGCCAATGCCGCACCGGCCGCCGGACAGGCAGGCCAGCCCGATCTCAGCGCCTTGCGCTATTTCGCGACCCAGGGCGATACCGCCCGGCTGCAGGCGGAGATCGCCCGGCTGCGCTCGCTCTATCCGAACTGGACCCCACCTGCCGATCCGCTTGCTGTTCCCGTCAACGGGGATGAGAAGCTTGAGGCGATGTGGCAGCTTTATTCTCAGGGCCGGTATGCCGAGGTTCGCAGGGCCATATCCGACCGCCAGACGGCGGAGGCAGGCTGGCAGCCGCCGGCCGATCTTCTTGAGCGGCTTGATGTCGCCGAGGCGCGGACGCGGCTGGTGAACGCATCGAACCTCAAGCAATATGCCACGGTAATCGGTATCGGTGCGGCCACGCCGAGCCTGCTCAATTGCTCCGATGTCGATGTACTCTGGCGCGTGGCGGAAGCTTTCATCGAAACCGAAAGGGTACAGCGCGGCGTTGATGCCTACAGCTATATCCTGAAGAATTGCACCGACTCCGCCCAGCGTGTCGCGACCATCCAGAAGGCGCAAACACTTCTTCCCTATGCCGACCTGCAATCGCTTCTAGCCTTCGAGAAGACCGGGGCCGATGGCGCTCGCGAATTCGACCCGCTGCGGGACGATCTGGCCCGGCGTTTCGTGGCTGATGCCAATGATAAGCCGGAATTGACCATTGCCCCGGAATATCTGGAGCGGTTGCGCCGGCTGGCCGAACAGGGACAGCAAGCCACTGATAGCCTGCTGCTCGGGTGGTATTACATCCGCCACAAGGACATGACGGAGGCGGAGAAGTGGTTCCGCGCCTCGCGGCAGAAGGACGATACGGCCTCCGCTTCGCAAGGCCTGGCGCTGGCATTGATCGCCCGCAATGCTTCCGCCGAAGCGGAAGACGTCATGTATCGCTGGCGCGATGATTCCGAAGAGGCGACCGCGACCTATCTCGCATCCACCGCAAACCTCCTGGCCGGCGATCCGCCGCCGACTGTTCCGGAACCGGTGCTCCGGCGCGTCGCAACCACCGTGATCGAGAAGCATTATGTGCCCACCGCGCAGCAGCTCGGCTGGTACGCCCGCGCCTTTGGCCAATGGCAGACTGCCGCCCGCTGGTTTGAAACCGCGTTGCAGTGGAAGCCGGATGATGAACCGTCGGCCTATGGCCTCGTCATCACCCGGCAGCAGATGAACGACCGCGCCGGCGTGGATGAAATCCAGAGGGCATGGGCGGGACGCTCGGAACGTATCGCCCGACTGGGCATGCTGACGAACCGGACTGTGCCAGCCGCCGCAGCACCGCAGGTTGTTGCCGAACAGCCTTACCGGCCCGTGGAACAACAGGACCGGCCGGTGGTGGTGCAGCAGGGATACCTCTCGGAACGTGCGCCAGCCCCGGTCGCAAGGGTTGCCGCACCCGCGAAATCGGCAAGACGAGGTGGTTGCTCGGTGACGGATACCGTCTCCAGCCTATCCCCGGATCAGGCGAACATGCGCGGCTGGTGCCTCATGGACATGAACCGCCCGATGGAAGCGGCCGATGCCTTCGAAATCGCCTTGAAGAGCCCTTCGCGCAATGTGAGGGAAGATGCCGCCTACGGGCAGAGCCTTGCCTATCTTCGGCTGGGGCTTACGAAGAGTGCGGCTGTTGCGGCAACGAAGTCGCCCCAGCGGCCGGAACGTTCCTCGGAGCTTCAGGTGGCCATTCTCGCCAATCGGGCGCTTTCCGCCTTCGATTCGCAACGTTATCGCGAAGCCATCGTCTATCTCGACCAGCGCGCCATGCTGCAGCCGGAACCGACGGATCTCATGGTGCTGCGCGGCTACGCGATGCTGAAGCTCGGAATGATGGGGGATGCTCGCCGCCTGTTCGAAGCCGTTGCCGCGACCGGTAACCGCGATGGATTGAAGGGGCTCGCAGATATCAACGAACTACAGAATCCGCAGCATTGAGGGGATTCAGGTGGGTCATTCGGTCGGTTCCGCCCGACCTCGCACCGAAATGAACCCTGAAAGACAAAACCCGCCGAGATGTCGGCGGGTTTGTCAGCAGTCCGAAGCCCCGGCAAGGCGAGGTCTTTAATTCCGCTTTTTCTGACGTCGACGCCTTCATGGCAATCGACTAAGGCGTAACCCCCGAAAGGGCGAGATAGGCAAAGATCATCACTGCCAATCCCGTAACGCCAATCAGTCCGTAGTCTGGCGCAGCCTTCATGCTGTCCTCCTTGTTTGAATGGCACGGCCACGTTTAAGTCAGTAAAAATCGAAGTAAATACCTGCGACGGAAATAGAAAAGAGCTTGGTTATCATCTGGTTAAGTATCCCTTCCAGAGGATGGAATTTACCGCAAATTAATAAATGGCGGACGTTTCGACCGGTATTTGCGCCCCGCATGCCTTCCTTGCGTTCCTGAAAAAACGAACGCGGCAGGATCCGGAGTTCCACCGGCCTGCCGCGTTTCATCTTTGTTGGTTCCTTGTTGTCGCATGTTCCATGCGTCACGAGGAAGGATATCCGGGCGGGCTTACACCGCCTGATCGTGGGAGGGCTTCTCCCAGAGGTTCACGCCGCCCTCGACGGCGTAGCGGTCGATCTCGGCGAGTTCCTCCGCGGTAAAGGAAAGCTTGTCGAGTGCCACGACATTTTCCTCCACCTGACGGGCCGAGCTTGCGCCGATCAGCGCCGAGGTCACCCGCGGGTCGCGCAGCACCCAGGCCAGCGCCAGCTGCGCCAGCGACTGGCCGCGTCGCTCGGCGATCTTGGCGAGCGCCCGGGCCCGCTCGATGTTTTCTTCCTTCAGGTGTTCAGGCCTGAGGAAATCCCCGCCCGGGCGGTTGACGCGCGCATCCTGCGGAATGCCGTTCAGGTATTTGTTGGTGAGAAGGCCCTGTGCGAGCGGGGTGAAGGCGATGACGCCCGCGCCGCCCTCGTCGCTCGCCGCGAGCAGGTCCTTCTCGACCCACCGGTTGAACAGGTTGTAGGATGGCTGGTTGATCAGGAGCGGAACGTTTCGCTCGCGAAGCAGGGCCGCGATTTCACGGGTCTTGTTGCCGGAATAAGAGGAGATGCCGACATAGAGCGCCTTGCCTTGGCGCACGGCGGAAGCGAGCGCATCCGCGGTTTCCTCGAGCGGGGTCTCGGCGTCGAAGCGATGCGAATAGAAGATGTCGACATAATCGACATCGAGGCGCTTCAGGCTCTGGTCGAGGCTCGAAAGCAGCGCCTTGCGCGAACCGCCGCCAACGCCATAGGGGCCGGGCCACATGTCCCAGCCGGCCTTGGTGGAGATGATCAGTTCGTCGCGATAGGCGGCAAGATCCTGTTTCAGGATGCGGCCGAAATTGATCTCGGCGCTGCCGGCCGGCGGGCCGTAATTGTTGGCGAGGTCGAAATGGGTGATGCCGAGGTCGAAGGCCTTGAACAGGATCGAGCGCTGGGTTTCGAGCGTCGTGGTGTCACCGAAATTGTGCCAGAGGCCGAGCGAGATGGCCGGCAGCTTCAGGCCGCTGCGCCCGGTCTTGCGATAGATGGCGCCGTCATAGCGGGCGGGGTTTGCTGTGTAGGTCATTCAAGGGTTCCATTGCACGTGAAAAGGCCGAATGCGGGTAAGCCGCATCCGGCGAGGTCGGGTTACCATGATTTAAAGCATAATCCGACCGGAGTGAAACGAGGACCAGTAGGATTATGCTTCAAGAAAGAAAGTCTTAGAGCGCGCCGTGCCGTGGCGGCAGGAGACCGTTGAGATAGTAGTTGCCGATATGGTGATATTTCCACCGAACCGGATCGTGCAGCGAGTGGGTTCTCGCATTGCGCCAGTAGCGGTCGAGCCCGTAGCTTTCGAGCGTCGAGCGGGCGCCGCCGAGTTCGATCAGCTTTGTCGAGGCGAGCTGCGCCGCCTCGGTGCCGAGCGCCTTGACCTCGGCGACCGCGATGGAAGCTTCTGCCACCGTCTTCTCGTTCGGATCTGCCGTCGCGATATCCAGCAGGCGGCCCGCCCTTGCCAGCAGTGCATCCGCCGCATGAACACGGATTGAGACGTCACCGACCGCGTGGATCGTGTGCGGGTCTTCGTATCCGTGCTCGATGGTCAGTTCGAAGAACGGCCGCGAATAGGCCCGGACATAGGAGACCGTTTCGGCGAGTGCGCCGCGGGCGATCCCGACCTGCACCGCCGAATGGATGATCTGTGCGAAGGGACCCATCGACGTGGGCTTTTCGAAGACGACCTCATGATCGACCACCTGAAAGGGCGCGATCTCCACATCGTCGAAGGTCACCGTGCCGCTGCCCGTCGAACGCTGGCCGAAGGAAGTCCAGTCGTCGACGAAATCGACGCCCGGCGTCGAGCGATCGATGAAGACGACATGCACCCGGCCGTCCCAGTTCTTGGCGACGGCCACGATGATGTGGGCGAAGAGCGAACCGGTCGAATAGAATTTCTGGCCGTTGAGCAGCAGCTTTCCGCCCTCGTTGCGGAAATTCGTCTTGTAGTCGACAGGTGTCCTGGTGCCGATTTCGGTAAAAGCATTGCCCAGCCGGTCGCCGTCGAGGATGCGCTGGAAGTAGTGCTTCTTCTGCTCCTCGCTGCCGGCAAGGCGAAGCGCCTCGACCATGTAGAAATGGTTCTGCGGGATCTGCCCGATGGAGGAGTCGGCGGCGGAAATGATCGCCGTCACCTCGGCAAGCGTGACCGCCGAGACACCTGCGCCGCCATATTCCTTCGGCACGGTGATGGCCCAGAGGCCGGCTTGCGAAAAGCGCTCGATCTCGGCGAGCGGCAGGCGCCGCTCACGGTCGCGGGTCGCGGCTCCTGCTGCGAAATCCCGCGCCAGTTCCTTCGCCACGGCGATAGCCTCGGCATCGTCCCTGATGACGTTGGCTTTCGTGCGGCGCGGCGGGATATGGGGTGCCGGACGGCCGGCGGTGAGCGCGGCCTTCCGGTGCAGTTTGCGGTCGTTCTGGCTCATCGCTCCGACCTCAGTTCCAGGCGTGACGCGGCGGGTTGACGCCGTTCAGGTAGTAATTGCCGACGTGGTAAAACTTCCAGCGCACCGGATCGTGCAGCGTGTGCACGCGGGCATTGCGCCAGTGCCGGTCGAGGCCGTGCTCGGCAAGCGTCGAGCGGGTGCCTGCCAGTTCGAACAGCTTGTTGGTGGCAAGGATCGCCACTTCCGTCGTCAGAACCTTGGATTCGGCCGTCTTGATCGTCGCTTCCGAGACCGTCTGCTCGTTGGCGTCGGCATCGGCGACGTCGATGCTGCGACCGGCAATCTCGAGAAGGGCTTCTGCGGCATGCAGCTTGATCTGCAGGTCGCCGATGGCGGCGATGGTGAAGAGGTCTTCGCCTGCCGTCTCCTTGCCGCTGTCGATCCACGGACGGCTCTGGGTCTTGACGAAGGCGATAGTGTCTTCGATGGCGCCGCGGGCGATGCCGAGATCGATGGCCGACTGGATGATCTGGGAAACCGGGCCGGCAACGGTCGGGTGTTCGAAGGAGGTGACGTGCAGCGCGCGTGCCTTCGCGACCTTGACGTTTTCGATGCGCACGGCACCCGAAGCGGTGGTGCGCTGGCCGAAGCTCGACCAGTTGTTGGTAACGGTCAGGCCCTGCGCCTCGCGGTCGGCGAAGACCAGATAGGCCTGTCCGTCCTCGGTGACGGCGACGATCGGCACGACATGGGCGAGCAGCGCGCCGGTGGTGTAGAACTTCTCGCCGTTGACGATGGCCTCGTCACCTTCGAAGCGGACCCGCGTTTCGAAGGCCGCGACGTTCTTGCTCTTCAGTTCGGAGAAGGCGTTGCCGAAGCGGATACCGGAAAGCGCCAGCGCAAACAGGTCGCGCTTCTGCTCCTCCGTCCCGTCGAGGTCGATGGTGCCGACGATCGCCAGATGGTTCTGGGTGATCTGGGCAATCGCCGGATCGGCGGTAGCGATGATCGAGATGACCTTGGCGAGCGTGGCGTAGGAAACGCCGGGGCCGCCATAGGCCTTCGGCACGTTGATGCTCCACAGGCCGCTCTGGGAGTAATCATCGAGTTCGGCAATCGGCAGCAGGCCTTCGCGGTCGCGCAACGCTGCACCCACCTTGAACTTCTCGGCGAGCTTTTCGGCAATCTCGATCGCCTCGGCATCGCTCTTCACGATATGCGCGGGCTGCACCGGCCGCGGACGCGGCGGCACCGGATCGGCGGAGTTGACGCGGGGATGGACGGAATAATCGATCTTGGTTTCGGGAACGGTACCCATGGTGATGTCCTCGGCAAAATGGAAGGTGGAATGAAAAATCAGCTACCGGTGGGAAGCAGGGCTTCGCTGCGCTTGATCGCCTCGATGTCGCGGTAGCGGGCGCCCGGATGGGGAGCCTCGAGCCGCGCGCCGCGGCCGAACAGCTTTTCGCGCAGCGTGCCGGGCCGGTATTCGGTGGGATAGACGCCGCGCTTCTGCAGTTCGGGAACCAGATAGCCGACGATGTTTTCGAAGGTCTCGGGCGTTACCGCATAGGCGAGGTTGAAGCCGTCGACGCCGGTTTCCTCGACCCATTGCTGCAACTCGTCGGCAACGGTTGCCGGAGAGCCGACCACGACTGGCCCCATGCCGCCAACGCCGCCCCATTCGGCAAGCTCGCGAATGGTCCAGCGCTTGTTCGGATCGCCTTCCGACAGGCTCTCCACCGCCGAATGGATCGCATTGGTCTCGACCTTGCGCACGAGGTCGTCGGGCCGGTAACGGGAAAAATCGATGCCGGTCCAGCCGGACATGAACACCAGCGAGCCGTCATAGGAGACGTAGTCGAGATATTCGCGGAACTTCGCCTTGGCCCTCTCATCGGTCTCGTCGACGATGATGGTGAGCAGGTTGTAGATTTTCAGGCTGTCGCGCGTGCGGCCGGCGGCTGTGGCCCGGGTGGTGACGTCGGCCACATAGTTGCGCAGGATCGTCTTCGTCTGCGCGGCCACGAACACGCATTCGGCATGTTCGGCGGCAAACTTCTTGCCCGCACCGGATGCGCCTGCCTGATAGAGAACCGGCGTGCGCTGCGGCGATGGCTCGGTCAAGGCATAGCCCGGCACGTCGAAATACTTGCCCTTGTGGCCGATCTCGTGAACCTTTTCCGGCAGCGTGAACACCCGGTTTTCCCGGTCGCGCACCACGGCGCCATCTTCCCACGATCCCTCGAGAAGCTTGTAGATCACCTCGAGATATTCGTTGGCGATGTCATAGCGGTTGTCGTGCCGTTGCAGGCCCGCCTGACCGATATTCTTCGCGCCGCTCTCCAGATAGGAGGTGACGATGTTCCAGCCGACGCGTCCCTTCGTGTGGTGGTCGGCGGTCGCCAGCCGCCGGGCGAAGGTGTAGGGGTGCTCGAAGGATGTCGAGGCCGTGATCCCGATACCGAGATGCTCGGTCGCAAGCGCGATCGGTGCCGCAAGCTGCAGCGGATCGTTTACCGGGATCTGCGCCGCCTGATGAATGGCGTGGTAATTGTCGCCCTTGTAGACGTCGTAATAGCCGATGACATCGGCAATGAAGATGCCGTCGAAAATGCCGCTTTCCAGCGTTTGCGCGAGATCCTGCCAGTAGTCCAGATCCTTGTATTTCCAGGATCGGTCGCGAGGATGCGCCCACAGGCCGGGCGACTGATGGCCAACGCAGTTCATGTCGAACGCGTTGAAGTGAATGGTCTTGGTCATGAAATGGCTCCGTTCGATTTCGCCAACCGCCTGTCAGTCAGCATCGCAGACCGGTTCAGCAATGACAGTCATTCTATATTTTTTATAGATTAATTGGAGGAAGGTTTTTTCTCGACATCGCGGTTTCGCGGAAAAGTGGCCGAAGATGACATCCGTCAAGTCCGGTGCCCGCGACGGGCCGGGAGTACTCGACCGATGCGTTTGGCGGGGATTTCAGCAAAACCATTCCGCATCGCCGCACAAGCGTAATAAAACATACTTTGTCTATTTTATTTATAGACTTTAGCGTTTGCATCAAATGTCGCAAGGGCATTGCAGGGGCAAATGCAAATGGTCAATCCGATCTTCGGGAAATCCGGAACCTCCATCTTCGAATCCATGTCGCGTCTGGCGTCGGAAACGGGGTCCATCAATCTCGGGCAGGGCTTTCCGGAAGGTTTCGAGCCGCGCGAGCTGATCGATGCGGCAGTGGAGGCTTTGCAGAACGGACCGCACCAGTATCCGCCGATGATGGGCCTGCCGGCGCTGCGCAAGGCGGTTGCAGACAATGCCAAGCGGTTCCTCGGGCTGGATATCGACTGGCAGAGCGAAGTGCTCGTGACCTCGGGCGCCACCGAAGCGCTGACCGATACCTTCCTTGCGCTTCTCGACCGGGACGACGAGGTGATCGTCTTCGAACCGGTCTACGATGCCTATGCAACGTTGATCCGGCGTGCCGGCGGCAAGGTCGTGCCGGTGAGACTTGCTCCGCCCCATTGGGAATTGCCCCGCGAAGCGCTGACGAAGGCCATTACCGCGAAGACCCGGCTGATCGTCATCAACACGCCGATGAACCCGATCGGCAAGATCTTCGATCCCGAGGAACTGGGGTTCCTGGCGGATCTCGCCATCGAGCACGATCTCGTCATCGTCGCCGATGAGGTCTACGAACATCTGGTCTTCGATGCGCGCCCCTTCCACTCCCTGTTTGCCGTTAAAGGCATCCGCGACCGGGTCGTGCGCATCGGTTCTGCCGGCAAGAGCTTTTCGGTCACCGGCTGGAAGGTCGGTTATATCACGGCAAGCGCTGACCTGCTGCAGCCGATTGCCCGAGCGCATCAGTACGTGACCTTCACCACGCCACCCGCCCTGCAGGCCGCCGTCGCCGTCGGCCTCAACCTGCCGGACGAGTATTTCCTCGGTCTGCGCAAGACGCTTGCCACCCGTCGCGACCTGCTGGTCAAGGGCCTGCGGGATGCGGGCTTCGAGGTGGCCGACGTGCCGGCGACCTATTTCGCCGTCGCCAATGTCGCGCCGCTCGATCCCGAAGGCGACGATCTTGCCTTCTCCCGCCGGCTGACGCTGGAGGCAGGCGTCACGCCCGTGCCTGTCTCGTCCTTTTATGGCGACCGCGACGTGAAGAGCCATGTCCGCTTCTGCTTCGCCAAGAAGGAGGAGACCATCATTTCCGCCGTTTCCCGGCTCCGCCGCTGGCGGGAAGGGCAGGGCTGGAGGGCGGCCTCGTGAACCGCCATGCGACCCCGAGGAACATAGGGGCCGCGATTGCGGCGCTGGAGGCGCGTTTTCCCTCGTCGGTCTCCACGGGCAAATCGGCCCGCCGCCTGCATGCCGGCGACGAAAGCCATCACGAGCCGAGCGAACCGGATATCGTCGTGCATCCGAAGTCGACGGCTGAAGTGGTGGATGTCGTGAAGATCGCCGCGCGCAACCGCGTGCCGGTCACGCCATTCGGCGCGGGCTCGGGGCTGGAGGGCGGTGCCATTCCGCACAGGGGCGGCATTTCGCTCGATACCTCGGAACTCTCGGAGATCTTCGAGATCCGCCCCGATGACATGATTGCCCGCGTCGGTGCCGGCGTCCGTCGTCTGGATCTCAATCAGGCGCTGCGCGACACCGGCCTGTTTTTCCCGGTCGATCCCGGCGCCAATGCCTCGATTGGCGGCATGGTCTCGACGGGTGCGAGCGGCACCAATGCCGTGCGCTTCGGTGTCATGCGGGAAAACGTGCTCGGGCTTACCGTCGTCACCGCCGAAGGCAAGGTGGTGAAAACCGGCTCGCTCGCCCGCAAGTCGTCGTCGGGTTATGACCTGACGCGGCTCTTCGTCGGGTCCGAAGGCACGCTCGGCGTTGTCACCGAAGTCACGCTCCGTCTGCATCCCATTCCTGATGCCGTTTCCGCCCATGCCGGTTTCGAGACGCTGGCCGGCGCGGTCAATGCCGTCACCGATATCAAGCGCGCAGGCCTGCAGATCGGCCGTGTCGAGCTGCTCGATGCGCCGCTGGTCGATGTCATCAACCGCCGCGGCGACATGCGGCTTGAGGCCCTGCCCACGCTGTTCCTCGAATTCCACGGTGCGCCGGCCGAGATCGCGTCGCTGTCCGGCACGATTGCCGACATCGTGGCCGAAAACGGCGGCCGTGGCCTCGAATGGCCTGTGAATGCGGAAGAAAGCCGGGTGCTCTGGGAGACCCGCCGCGATTGCCTCGCCTGGGCCAAGGCCGAGCGCGAGGGCGCGCATTCCTGGCCGACGGATGTTTGCGTGCCGATTTCGAGGCTCGCCGAGGTCGTTCTCGAAACCCGGGAAGACGTCGCCCGTTCCGGCATCCCCGCCTACATCGTCGGCCATGTCGGCGACGGCAATTTCCACTGCGTCTTCATGCTCCGGCCGGAAGAGGAGGCCGAGGTTGCCCGCCTTTCCGACCGCATCGTCGAGCGCGCGCTGGCGGCCGGCGGCACGGCAAGCGGCGAGCATGGCGTTGGGCTTGGCAAGCGCAAGTTCCAGAAGCGGGAACACGGCGCGGAGGCGATTGCCCTGATGCGCAGCCTCAAGGCCGCGCTCGATCCGCACGGCATTCTCAATCCCGGCAAGGTCCTGCCGGACACCTGATCACCAAGACACCTGATCCACGAACAAGACAGAACAAGTCTCTCAAAAAGGAAAAGACTGCATGCGTTATTCCTCCCTGATCGCCGGTACCGTCTCGGCCGTCGCGCTCTTCATCGCGGCGCATGGCGCGGCACTTGCCGAAACCATCAAGTTCGGCGTCACCGCCGGCCCGCATGCCCAGATCGCCGAAGCGCTGGTGCCGGTCGCCAAGGCCAAGGGCCTCGATATCCAGGTCGTTGAATTCTCCGACGGTGCGCTGATCGACCCCGCCACTAATGATGGCGATCTCGATGCCAACGGCTTCCAGCACACGCCTTATCTCGACCGTCAGAACAAGGACCGCGGCCTGAACCTCGTCGCCGTTGGCGGCAAGACCGTTCTTCTGCCGATGGCCGGCTATTCCCACAAGTTCAAGTCGCTGGCCGACCTGCCGGAAGGCGCTCAGGTGTCGATCCCCAACGATCCGAGCAATGCCGGCCGCGCCCTGAAGCTGCTCGAAGCTGGCGGCGTCATCAAGCTCACCCCCGGCTCCACCTATAACGCCAGCGAACTCGACATCATCGAGAACCCGAAGAACATCAAGATCATCCCGATGGAAACCGCCCAGCTTCCACGCTCGCTGGAAGATGTGGACTTCTCGGTCATCACCTCGCACTTCGCTCTTTCGGCAGGCCTCAACCCCAAGAAGGACGGCCTGCTCGTCGAAGACCAGCTTTCCGAATATTTCTGCCTGATCGCGGTTGCGGAAAAGAACAAGGACGCTCCGTGGGTGAAAACCCTGGTCGAATCCTACAAGTCGCCGGAAGTGAAGGCTGCCATCGAGAAGACGTTCGAAGGCAACGTCATCGCCGGCTGGTGATGTCATGAACGTTCTTTCCCGCTCCCCGGATCTTGCTTTGCCTGATGAATTGGTCCCGGCCCGTTCCGTTGAGACGGCCGGCGCGCCTCTCATCCGGGTGGACGAGCTGACGAAGATTTACGATCCGAAGACCGGCCCTGTCCTCGACCGCGTTTCGCTTACGGTCGCGGAAGGCGAGATCCACGGCATCATCGGCCGTTCCGGCGCGGGAAAGAGCACTCTTGTCCGTTGCCTGAACGGACTGGTGAAGCCGACCTCCGGCAAGGTCTCGGTCGGCGGTCGCGAGATCAGCGGCCTTTCCGGTTCGGCGTTGCGCTCCGCAAGGCGCGATATCGCCATGATCTTCCAGCATTTCAGCCTGTTGTCGTCGCGCACTGCCGCCGCCAACGTCGCGCTGCCGCTGGAGATCGCCGGCGTCGATCGCGAGACCGTCCGAACCCGCGTGCCGAAGCTCCTCGATCTCGTCGGTCTGTCCGCCAAGGCGGACGCCTATCCGTCCGAACTCTCCGGCGGCCAGAAGCAGCGCATCGGCATTGCCCGTGCGCTGGCGCTGGAGCCGCGTGTGCTGCTGTCCGACGAGGCGACCTCGGCGCTCGATCCCGAAACCACCGAGCAGATCCTTGACCTCCTGAAGGACATCAACCACCGCCTCGGCCTGACCATCGTGCTCATCACTCACGAGATGGACGTGGTGCGCCAGATCGCCAGCCACGTCACCGTGCTGGAGCATGGCAGGGTGGTCGAAAGCGGCGAGACCTTCGACGTCTTCGCCTTCCCGCAATCGCCCGTCGCCCGCTCCTTCCTCGCGAGCATCGTGGCCCATGACCTGCCGCGGGAGGTCTCCAGCCGGCTTCTTCCCGCGCCGGCCGCCAACACCGATCCCGTCCTTCGCATCGTCTTTACCGGCGACGCGGCGCACGATCCGGTGGTCGCTACCCTGGTCGAGCAATTCGGCGTGCGCCCGAACATCCTGCATGGTCGCATCGACTACATCGACGGACGCCCGCTCGGGGTCATCACCCTCGTCGCAGAAGGTGCCGAACCGAAACTGTCGGGCATCCTTGCTTATCTTTCATCCCTTGGACTTCACGGAGAGCTCGTCGGCCATGCTGTTCGATCTGTTTCCGCCGGCATTGGTCGGCCTCGTTCTTGAATCGCTGAAGCAGACGGTGACCATGGTGGCTGCGGCCGCCTTGCTCTCGACTGCCATCGGCCTGCCGCTCGGCATCCTGCTTGTCGTCACCGCGCCCGGCCAGTTCATGGAGCGGCCGATCTTCAACCGCATCGCCGGTACGGTGGTCAATCTTGTCCGCTCCACGCCGTTCATCATTCTCATGGTCGCGATCATTCCGTTCACCCGGCTCGTCGCCGGAACCACGGTCGGCACGCTTGCGGCCATCGTGCCACTCACCGTCGCCATCACGCCGCTCTATGCCCGCCTTGCCGAGGCGGCCATGCGCGAGGTCGACCAGAGCCTGATCGAGGCCGCCGAAAGCATGGGCGCAAGCCCGCTGCAGATCATCTGGAAAGTGCTGCTGCCGGAAGCCCTGCCGGGCATCCTCGCTGGCCAGACCGTCACGCTGGTGAGCCTCGTCGGTTATTCCGCCATGGCCGGCACCGTCGGTGGCGGCGGTCTCGGCGACCTCGGCATCCGCTTCGGTTACCAGCGCTTCATGCCGGAAGTGATGATCGCCGTCGTTATCATCCTCGTGGTGATCGTCCAGTCGATCCAGATGATCGGCGACTGGACGGCCCGCATCGTCAACCACCGGGTTGCCCGCCGCCGGGCCGCCGCATGAGCGTTAGCGAAAACAGGCTCTGTCCGACCGAATTCGTCGCCGGCATTCCGGCGTTTACAAGAAAAGGAGAAATGTCATGACCATTCATACTCTGCCCGTTCACTTGCCGCTGATCGACATCTCACGTTTCCACGCCTCGCCCGAGGAGCGCGAAAGCTTCATCGCCGACCTGCGCCGCACCCTCCACGACCACGGCTTCTTCTATCTCACCGGCCATGGCGTCGATCCCAAGCTGATCGCCGACGTGATCGCCACTTCCAAGCAGTTCTTCGCGCTGCCGCTGGAGCAGAAGCTGGAAATCGAGATGGTCAAGTCGCCCCATTTCCGCGGCTATAACCGCGCCGGCTACGAGCGCACCCGCGGCGAGCAGGACTGGCGCGAACAGCTGGATATCAACACGGAGGGTGAGGCCGTTAAGCTCGGTCCCGATACCCCGGCCTGGAAGCGCCTGTTCGGTCCCAACCAGTGGCCGTCCGCCCTGCCGGAGCTGAAGCCCCTGCTGCTCGCCTATCAGGCCGAAGTAACCCGTATAGGCATCGACATCCTCAAGGCCATCGCCGTGGCGCTCGGCCAGCCGGAGAACGCCTTTGCCGAAATCTACGAGCCGCAGCCCTCGCAGCTCCTGAAGATCATCCGTTATCCCGGCCGCGAAGTCGCCAAGTCCGATCAGGGTGTCGGCGCCCACAAGGATGGCGGCTTTGTCACCGTGCTCCTGCAGGATACCGTTCCGGGCCTTCGCGTACAGACGGAAGACGGTGTGTGGCTCGAAGCCCCGCCGATCCCGGGAACCTTCGTCATCAACACCGGCGAACTCCTGGAACTCGCGACCAACGGTTTCGTCCGCGCCGACGTGCATGACGTCGTGGCCCCGCCGGCCGGTGTCGAGCGCTTCTCCGTCGCCTTCTTCCTCGGCTCGCGCTACGACGCGACGATTCCGGTCATCGACCTGCCGGAAGAACTGAAGCGCGACGAACGCGGCGTGACCGTCGACCCGCTCAACCCGATCTTCCGTGAAGTGGGCCAGAACCACCTGAAGAGCCGCCTCCGTTCGCATCCGGATGTCGCGCGCGCCCATCACGCAGACCTGCTGACGCCGGAACAGCTCGCCGGTCCGGCCGTTGCCCAGGCCTATTAAGGGCAGGGATCGATGAAGACAGCCTCCCGCCGGATCTGCCGGCGGGGGACTGGTACAGGCGTCCCGGAGGCGTCTTCGAAAGAGTAGAAAATTCCCATTCGGCAATTCTCATTAGTCTATAAAATCTATCAAATAACATTACTTTTATTATCCTGTCCCCGGATCTCATTGAAGGGGACGAACAATGACCAGCAATTCCTCACCCGAGACGCAGCCGGCAAGCGGCGCTCTCTCCCGCCGCACCCTGATCAAGACGGCAGGCCTCGCCGGAGCGGCCGCAACCGTCGGCATCTTCGGCGCCCGCACGACGAGCTACGCTGTTGCCGGCAATCTCATTCCGATCAAGCTCGAATGGACTGAGGTGGCGGCCTGTCACTCGCCCGTCGGTTTCGGTCTCGCCAAGGGTGTCTATGCAAAGCACGGCCTCGACGTCGAGCTGTTCTATCAGGGCGCCAGCGGCCAGACGCTCATTCAGGCGCTCGCCACCCGCAAGGCGGAAGCCGGTCCGGGTCTTCTTTATGACTGGCTGAAGCCGATCGAGCAGGGCTTCGATGTCAAGCTCTTCGCCGGCTCCCATGGCGGTTGCCAGCGCGTTCTGGTCAAGCCGGATTCCGGCATCAAGACGCTGACCGACCTCAAGGGTAAGACGATCGGCACCTTCGACGTCATGTCGCCCTCGCGCGTTGCCTTCTCGGTCGCGCTTGCCAAGGCCGGCCTCAATCCGGAAACCGACGTCACCTGGAAGGTCTTCCCCTTCGATCTCGTTGCCGAAGGTGTTCTGAAGGGCGAGGCCGATGCCGTCGCGCATATGGACCCCTGGGCCTATTCCTATGAAAAGCAACATGGTTTCGTGAAGATCGCCGACACCCAGACCGGCACCTTCCAGGATCGCGTCTGCTGCGTTCTCGGCGTCAACGGCGACTATTACGAGGCCAACAAGGATGCCATCAAGCGCGTTGCAGCCGCCAACCTCGAAATCCACCAGTACACCGCGCAGCATCCCGATGAAGTGGCGAAGTGGTATTTCGACACGCTCAAGCCCGGCTTGCCGCTCGAGGATCTGACCGAGGTTCTCGCTTCCTTCACCTATCACGACCACTGGTTCGGCAAGGAACTCGTAAACGAGGTGAAGACCGGCTACGAGGACCTGAAGCTCACCGGCGTTGCCGATGCCTCCACCGATCCGGAGGAAATCGCAAACCGCATCACCATCGACATCTTTGCGTGAGCCGGCCATGAGCGACGTCATCCGAAGCGAGTTCGGCGCGGTTTCCGGGGCAGTGCCACTCCGGGGCCGGGCGCGCTGGCGGGACGGCCTTCTGGCCGCCGCCACCTGGGGTGCCGCCGCCGCGGTCACCTGGTTTCTCCCTGATGTGATCACCTGGGGCGCAACCGGCCTGTTCGCACTCGTGGTGACGATCGGCGCGGCCATCTTCCTCGCGCTTTCCTTCGCCGTGCCGCGGCTCGGCGAAGGGGCAAGGACGCTGGTGCATTACGGCCCCTGGTTCATCGCCATCGGCGTCTGGTTCACGGTTTGGGAACTACTGACCGCCAAGCTCGGCTGGCTGCCCAAGCCCTTCTTCTCGCCGCCGCAGGGCCTGCTGCATGTCTATGTCACGGATTGGGAGAGGCTTCTCGTCTGCGTCGCCTATACCGCGCGTCTCTGGGGCCTCGGCTTCTTCTCCGGCATCGTCGTCGGCTTCGCTGCCGGCGTGGCGCTGGGCTGGTCCAGGCGTTTCGCCTATTGGGGCATGCCGATCCTGAAGCTGATCGGGCCGGTTCCGGCCAGTGCCTGGATCCCCTGCACCTTCTTCATCTTCCCGTCGACCTTCCACGCTTCGATCTTCCTCGTGGCGCTCGCTTCGGGCATTCCGGTCGCCATCCTGACGGCCGCCGGCGTCGAACAGGTGAACCGCTCCTATTACGACGTTGCCCGCACGCTCGGCGCCTCCAATCGTTACCTGATTTTCAAGGTTGCGATCCCGGCCTCGCTGCCCAACGTCTTCGTCGGCCTGTTCATGGGCCTCTATTATTCCTTCGCGGTGCTGGTCGTTGCCGAAATGCTCGGCGCCAAGTTCGGCCTTGGCTGGTACCTGCAGTTCAACACCGCATATTCGGCCTACGCCAATGTCTATGCTGCCCTGATCGTCATGGCGCTGATCTGCGCAGGCCTCGTCAGGCTGCAGTTCATCCTGCGTGACCGGCTTCTCGGCTGGCAGAAGGGGATCCTCTGATGGCGCTCGTATTCGACAGGCAGACGGACGCCGGCCGCAGCCTCGCGCTCGATATCGACCATGTCTCCCACGGCTTCGATCTCGGCACGCGCCAGCTTCAGGTGCTGGACGACGTCTCGATCGATGTGAAGCCCGGCGAGTTCGTCGCTCTTCTCGGCCCCTCGGGCTGCGGCAAGTCGACCTTGCTCAGGCTCGCTGCCGGGCTGGAACAGCCGCTGCAGGGAGAGCTTCGCGAGGATGGCGAGGTGATCCGCAAGCCGAACCCGGATCGAATCCTGGTCTTTCAGGAAGCGACACTCTTTCCCTGGCTGACGGTGCGGCGAAACATCGCCACGGGCCTCGATGCCCGCGGTGTCCTGAACGAACAGGAACACCGCATCGACGAAGTTCTGAAACTCGTCCGCCTCGAAGGCTTTGGCGATGCTTTCCCGCACCAGCTTTCCGGCGGCATGGCCCAGCGTGTGGCGATTGCCCGCGCCCTGGTCAACGATCCGAAGCTGCTCCTGCTCGATGAGCCCTTCGGCAAGCTCGACTCCCTGACGCGGCTTTCAATGCAGAACGAGTTGCTGCAATTGTGGAAAGACGTGGGTTTCACCGCGCTCTTGGTGACCCATGACGTTGAGGAAGCCCTGCTGCTGGCCGACCGCATCATCGTCTTCTCCAACCGTCCGGCGCGGATCGTCTCGGAACTCGTCGTCGAAAAGCCGCACCCGCGCCGCCGTGATGACGCCGACCTCGTGCATCTGCGCCAGACGCTGCTCGAACAGCTGGGAGTGGCCCATGGCGTCTGAGGCAAGGCTTCCCCTGCTGCTCGCATTCCTCGGCAGCGTCGTCACCGCTCTGGCGCTCGGCTGGTGGTGGCTGATCTTCGGCAAGGTCGTCGAGGGCGGTTACATCACCTATGCGCAGGCGGCACCCTGCTTGGCCGGCACGTCCGATCTTTGTCGGCTCGCCGAGGCGCTCTGCACCAACGACCACTTCTTCGGCGTCCGTTGGTACGCGCCCGAAGCGCTCTGGGTCGGCGCGGCCCTGCTGGCAGCGGCACTTCTCAACCTGACGGTCCGGACCGGTGTCCGGTCCACCGATCAATCCCGATAACGCCTGATAACGGAGGAAGACCCATGACCATTCAGCAGTCGAGTGAGACCATCGTGCAATCGGCAACGCCGCAGGCGCCCGCGGGCACCGCGACCTTCAAGAGCCGCCATCCCGAGACACAGGCGCTGCATGGCGGCAGCTTCCGCTTCGATCCCACCACCGGCGCGGTCGCCGTGCCGATCTACCAGACGACCTCCTATCAGCTTCCCGGCACCGAAGGCGCCGACAAGCTTTTTGCGTTGGAAGCCCCCGGCCATCTCTATAGCCGCGTCTCCAACCCGACACAGGATGCGCTCGAGCAGCGTCTCGCCGAGCTTGAGGGTGGGGCTGCCGCACTTGCGGTTTCCTCCGGTCAGGCGGCCTCGGCCTTCGCGCTCCTCAACCTTGCCCGCGCCGGCGACAACATCGTCAGCGCCGCCGGCCTCTATGGCGGCACCTGGGCGCTGTTTGCCGCGACGCTGAAGAGTTTCGGCATCGAAACCCGTTTCGTCGACGCGGCCGATCCGGAAGCTTTTGCCCGCGCCACCGACGAGCGCACCCGCGCCTATTATGCGGAATCCCTGCCCAATCCGAAGCTCGAGGTCTTCCCGATTGCCGAGGTCTCGGAAATCGGCCGCCGCTTCGGCATTCCGCTGATCGTCGATAACACCGCTGCCCCGTTGACCATCCGTCCGCTGGAACATGGCGCTGCCATCGTCGTCTATTCGGCGACGAAATACATCGGCGGTCACGGTACCTCCATCGGCGGCGCAATTGTTGACGGCGGCAATTTCCCCTGGGCCGAGCTCAAGGATCGCCAGCCCAATCTCAACGAGCCGGATTCTAGCTATCAGGGCAAGACCTGGATCGAGAAGGCCGATGCCATCGGCTTCCATCCCTATATCCTGCGCGCCCGCGCCGTTCTGCTGCGCGATATCGGCGCCGCCATCAGCCCGCAGAATGCCTTCCAGCTTATTCAGGGCGTCGAGACGCTGCCGCTCCGTCTTCGTCAGCACAATGATAACGCCGTCAAGGTTGCGGATTTCCTGAAGAACCATCCGAAGGTCGCGAACGTCATCTTCCCGAAGTTCCAGACGGGTGTCGCGGCGGAACGGGCGGCGAAATATCTGAAATCAGGTACCTTCGGCGCCCTCGTCGGCTTCGAACTCAAGGGCGGTCGCGAGGCCGGCCGGCGCTTCATCGATGCGCTCCAGCTCTTCTATCACCTGGCCAATATCGGCGATGCGCGCTCGCTCGCCATCCATCCCTCGACCACGACCCACTCGCAGCTCTCGGCCGACGACCAGCTCGCGACCGGCGTCACCCCCGGCTACGTCCGCCTGTCGATCGGCATCGAGCACCCGGATGACATCATCGCCGATCTCGCCCAGGCCATCGACGCGGCCTGAGGTTTGCGTCCCAAGCTTGTGAATGAAAACAGAAAGGCCGGATGGAGGATATCCATCCGGCCACAGACTGGTAATAAATTCGTTGCTGATCAGACCCAGTGATCCGGCATTTTTGCACCCGCCGCCGTCATGCCGGGCTTGCCGGCATGACGGAGAAGGATGCCTTGCTTTTGAATACGACCCGTTCAGCAACTGAAGGTCGGATGGAAACAATACCTCCAGCCCTCAGCCCGCGACGCCGCGTCTTGCCTGCCTGTCGGCCACCTGCCTTTCAAGAGCCTCGGCCAACTCCCCCGCAACGGCTGCCGCATGTTCGGCCACCTGCGGCAGGCCCATCAGCTCGCCGAATGTGCCGCGCGCCAGAGGACCGGCGATGAAGAGGTCGGGCGCAGCCTCGCCGTTCGCCCTCAGTGCCCGGGATTGGCAGTCGCAGGAAAGCCCGAGCCCCGTCGCGCAGAGCGACAGGTAGCCCTGTTCCTCCAGTTGGGAAAAGAAAGGCTGCGAATGAAGTATGCCGTCATGGGCTGGCCCGGTGGTCACCACCACGGCATCGGCCTCGATCTCACGCTCGATACCGCCATCTCGCAACCTGATGCCGACACGGATGTCATCACCGGAGCGTGTCGCATAAGCGAGCGACGCCGCCAGGATTTCGAGGCGTCCGGCGGCGATGGCATCGTCCAGCACCTTTTCCACCTGCGGCGCGATGCGGAAGCGATGGACGTCCCAATAGACGCGGGCATGGCGGGTAAGCCTCTGCCGTTCGATGAGGGGCAGGGCTTTCCAGATTTCCTGTCCCTGACCGCGCACCGCATCGAGCACGGGATGCCAGGTGAAGCCGAGTGCTTCGGCCTCGCGCAGTGTCCGGCGGATGCGCGCCAGAAGATGCGACGCCGTGCGGGACGGTTCGGACACGAAATCCCCGAAGGCTTCCTGGGTGACGGCCGGATGACCGCGCGAACGCAGGCCGCGGCGCGATATCGAGACGATCCGGCCTTTATGTCCCCGACCGGCCAGCGCTGCCACCACATCGGCCGATGTCAGGCCGTTGCCGACAATCAGCACCCGGTCGTCAGGCCTGATACCATCGACGGCACCCGCTACGGTCGCGTCGGCAATGAAACGCGGATGACCGGAAAGGGCGGAGAGAACGCGCGGTGCCGCGGGTGCCGGGTGGCTGACGGCGAGCACCACATGATCGGCCTCCAGATCGGCGCCGTCCGCGCCACTCACCCGCCATTTGCCATTCGACCGGCGAAGACCGCTGACTTCGGTCCGGCGATGTTCGATCCGGCCGGTGGAAAGATGCGGCGCTGCCTGCGCGTAAGCATAGTCGCCGAAGACGTGCCGGCGCGGAAAGGGCAGTCCGTCGGCGGAAAATGCATCCGGATCGTCCTTCAGCGCGTCGTTCTCCTCCACCCAGCGGATGAAGCTTTCCGGATCGTCGGGATAGAGGCTCATGCGTCCGGCGGGCACGTTGATGCGGTTCGCCGCCTCGTCGGTGTCGTAGGCAAGCCCGGCGCCCAGCTTTTCGCGTGGTTCGAACACCACGATGCGCGCCGCAACGCCGGCTTGACCGTGTTCGGCCAGATGCACGGCGACCGCCGCGCCGGTAAAGCCCCCGCCGATGATCGCAACGACGGGTAGGGGAGCATAGGATGACATGTCGAAATCTCCGCAGCGTGGGACCGCGGCCCCACTTGTCTTCATCTCTCCCGACAGAAACTAGCCAACCACCGGCGGCAAACGAACGCATCCAATTCTATAGAATAAATGCGCAATAGATTTTCTTGCTACCGTTACCGATCCTATACGCTTGTGTGCCGGCTGTCGCACCTGTTCGAAATGGGGATCGAACGCCTCGCAAACCCGGCTTGCCGCGAAAATTCGTGACACTGAACGCCGGAAAATGAGGCGGAATTATCTCTACTAATTCTATGTATTGAACCATCATTAATGCAATCGAGAGGCCGGGGGCGGTCTCCGACAGCAATCAGGAGAGGAAACGACATGACCTTCAAACGCAGAGAACTGGCCGGCCTCGTTGCTGCCGCCACCCTGTTTGCCACCCTCGGTGGCGCCGCCGCTGCGGCGGCCGATGTGACCGTCAACATCGGTTACCAACCCATCGTCGAGCCGTCCCGTGTACCGCAGGCTGACGGCACCTATGAGAAAGCAACCGGCGCCAAGATCAACTGGCAGAAGTTCGACGGCGGCGCCGACGTGATCGCGGCCATCGCATCGGGCTCGCTCGACATCGGCTATGTCGGCTCCTCGCCGCTGGCCGCCGCCGCAAGCCGCCAGCTGCCGATCGAGACGATCGCGCTCGTCGGCCTGATCAGCGAAGCCGAAGCGCTTGCCGTTCGCAACATTTCCAAGCCGGAAGAACTCGCCGGCAAGAAGATCGCGACGCCATTCGTTTCGACCGCGCATTACAGCCTGCTCACGGCGCTGAAGCACTGGAACATCGATCCGAAGTCGGTCGAGATCCTCAACCTGCGTCCCCCGGAAATCGCCGCCGCCTGGGCTCGCGGCGATATCGATGGCGCCTATGTCTGGGATCCGGTCCTTGCGGAGATCAAGAAGTCCGGCACTGTGCTCGCCACCTCGGCCGACGTCGCCGATTGGGGCGGCCCGACCTTCGACGCATGGATCGTCAGCAAGAAGTTCGCCGATGCCAATCCGGATATCGTCGCGACCTTCGTCCGGGTGACGGGCAATGCGACCGCCGCCTATCGCGCCAACCCGGATGCGTGGAGCGCGACCTCGCCCGAGGCCGAAAAGATTGCCCGTCTGACGGGCGCCAGGCAGGAAGAGGTTCCAGCCCTTCTCAAGGGCTATATCTTCCCGACGCTCGAAGAGCAGGCCAAGGCCGATCTCCTAGGCGGCGGTACGGTCAAGGCGGTCGCCGCGACCTCCGCCTTCCTCAAGGAGCAAGGCAAGATCCCCACGACGCTCGATGACTACTCCGCCTACGTCTCGCCGCGCTGGGTGATCGAAGCCTCGAAGCTGTCCTTCTGATCCCTCCTATGATCCTTGCGAGCGGCCCGGCAAACGGCCGGGCCGCTCCGCCCCCCGCATTCACCGGAGCCCTGACCATGAGCACCTTGTCCTTTCGCGACGTCTCGTTGCGCTATCCGCCGAGAAGCGGTGATGCAGATGTAGGACGCAGGTCACCTGTGCTGGAGCGCATCAACCTGACGCTGAAGGCCGGCGAGTTCATCGTCGTGATCGGTCGTTCCGGTTCCGGCAAGACCAGCCTGCTCAACCTTGCCGCCGGTTTTCTGACGCCGTCCGAAGGCAGTATCGAGGTGGATGGCAAGCCGATCACCGGGCCGGGTGCGGATCGCGCCGTGGTCTTCCAGGACGATGCGCTTTATCCATGGCTCGATGCCCGCGAAAACGTGGCGTTCCCGCTCAGGCTGCGCGGTATCGACCAGAAGCAGCGACGCGCCCGCGCCGATGAACTGCTGGATCTGGTCGGCCTTTCCGGTGCCGGAAACCGCCGTATCAGGGAGCTTTCGGGCGGCATGCGCCAGCGGGTTGGCATTGCCCGGGCGCTGGCCTCCGATCCCCGTTTCCTGCTGCTCGACGAACCGCTCGGCGCGCTGGATGCGCTGACCCGCAGCAAGATGCAGGGCTTCCTGCTGGATGTCTGGGCAAAAAGCCGGTCCGGCGCGCTGCTGATCACCCATTCCATCGAAGAGGCGCTTCTGCTCGCCACCCGCGTCGTGGTGCTGTCGCCCAATCCCGGCAGGCTCGCCGCCGATATCGAGACCGGCTTTGCCACCGATCTCCTTGCCGGAGCATCGATTGGCCAGATCAAGGCCTCGCCGCTCTACAAGCGCATGCATGACGGGCTGACCGGACTGATCCATTCCACCGCGGACGAAAACGAGGAGGCCGCATGACGATCCTGAGCGAAATCCGGGCCGAATATGCCGAAGTAGGGACCCCCGCCCGCCCGCCGCGGCGAAAACCGGTCGTGCCGCTTTATGTCTATTCCGGCCTCACGGTACTTGCCATCATCGCCATCTGGTGGGTGGCGGCCGCACTGGAGCTTGTGTCGCCGGTCTTCCTGCCGTCGCCCGCGGTCGTTGCCGTCTCGGCCTGGAACCTCGTCACCGTTGGCTTTGTCGACAGCACCCTGCTGGAACATGTGACCGCAAGCCTCGGCCGCATTCTGGGTGCTCTCCTGGTCTCGATCCTGATCGGCGTGCCCGCCGGCATTGCCATCGGCACCAGCCGCATCGGCCGAGGCATTCTCGATCCGATCGTCGAATTCCTGCGACCGCTGCCGCCGCTCGCCTATCTGCCGCTGATCATCATCTGGGTCGGCATCGGCGAGGCCTCCAAGATCACCGTCATCGCGCTCTCCATGCTGCCGGCGATCATCCTGTCCACCGCGGCAGGGGTGAAGTCGGCCTCGTCGGATCATGTGAATGCCGCCCGCTCCTTCGGCGCGACCCGAGGCCAGCTTCTTCGCCATGTCATCCTGCCATCGGCACTGCCGTCGATCCTCACCGGTATCCGCATCGCGCTCGGCACCGGCTGGTCGACGCTGGTCGCGGCCGAACTCGTGGCGGCCACCCGCGGCCTAGGCTTCATGATCCAGTCGGCGGCGCAGTTTCTGGTCACCGACGTGGTGATCGCCGGTATCGGCGTCATCGCCCTGATCGCGATCCTGCTGGAACTCGTCGCCCGCGCGCTGGAGCGATGGCTCGTTCCCTGGGCGGGAGAAAAATAGGCATTTTCCCGCACTGGCCGTATGATCTTCCCGGCGTTATGAGGGTGGCCGGAGAAAGAAATGTTTACCCTCAAGCAGCGCGAAACCTTCACGCAGGATATCAAGAAGAGCCGTTTCATCGCCCATGCCGCGCCGGTCGCGAGCGAGGACGAGGCGAAGGCCTTCATCGCTGAAGTGTCGGATCCCTCCGCCAACCACAATTGCTGGGCATGGCGTATCGGCCAGGCCTATCGCTTCAGCGACGATGGCGAGCCGAGCGGCACGGCTGGAAAGCCGATGCTTCAGGCCATCGACGGTCAGGCGCTGGATGGCGCGGTCGCGGTGGTGACGCGCTTTTTCGGCGGCATCCTGCTCGGCAGCGGCGGTCTCGTCCGCGCTTATGGCGGCACTGCGGCCACCTGTCTCAGGGCGGCGGAAAAGGTCGAAATCGTTCCACGCACTTTGGTCCGCTTTGGTTGCGGCTTTTCCGATCTCGCGCTCGTCAGGTCACGCCTGCTCGGCGTTCCCGACTTGAGGGTGGAAAAGGAGGAGTTCGGTGCGGAGGGCGCATGGCTCGATGTCGCCGTTCCGGTTGCGGAAGCCGAAACCGTCATCCGCATGGTCACGGACCTGACGAGCGGCCGAGCGCAGATCGATACCGGCGACTGATCGAAACGCGGCGCTCGCCGGTATCAGGACCTTAGTTGGTGCCGTTATCCGGGCTTGCCTTGTCCTTGGAGGCAAGCTGCTTCCAGGAATTCTGCTGGGACATCATCGAGCGCAGATAGGCGACGTTGGCATCGGCCTGCTGCGGGTTGAGCTCCTGCCGGGCAACCTGTTCCGCTTCCTGGAAACGGCCCTGCAGGCCGATCACCAGCGCGAGGTTCTGTCGCACGCGACTGTCTGCGCCCGGCTGCTGCGAGGCGGATTTCAGGTAGGTCTCGGCGGTGCGGAGATCGCCGCCCAGCACGTAGGACATGCCGAGATTGGAGAGAATGGTCGGTTCGTTCGGCTTGATGTCCAGCGCCATGCGGTAGCGCGAGCGCGCCTCGTTCGAACGGCCGAGCTGATCGAGAACGGCACCTTCGGCAGAATAGAGCCGCCAGTCGGGACGGTCGGGCGTCTGTGCGCGGCCGATCGTGTCGAGCGCCTTTTCAAGCTGGCCTGCAGCGGCCTGCGCCTTGCCCAGCGCTGCCAGCACTTCGCGATCGGACGGATTGGCGATCGCCACCTGCTGCATCACGGCCAGCGCCTGCGCGTTGCGGCCGGTCATCATCAGCACGTTGGCATAGGTCATGCCGACATTGCGGTCCTTCGGATTGCGCTCGTAGGACTTCCCGATGCTATCGGCGGCGCTGGCGAGTTCCGGCGCGGTCATGCTCTCGACCGGCTTGGAAAGCCGCGGGATCGAACCGGTGGTTACCGAGCGGTCGGGACGGGAAGTGGAAGAGCAGCCGGCCAGCACGCTTGCCGCCATCAGCAGGCAGATGCCGCCGAAAACTCTCATCCGGTGGCCCGCGTCCAACCGATGATGCGAAGAGGTGTGCCGAATAACCATGTTCCTGTTCCTGCTGCAGTGACGTTTGCGCGCCCTGCCATGGTGAAAAGCGGCGCAACCTCCACTCCAGCAATAATCTGTTAACCCTAACGGAGTGTTAATCGGGTCCACGGTCGCGGTGATTCCGTCCGCACCGATGCCGCCCGACCCGTTCCCGCCCGCACCTTCTCTGAAAGACAGCCAATGGCACCCTATCAGTATATCGAGAGACACAATCCCTTCAGCTCCAGGGGGGGGCATACGCTGCCTGTCTTTGCGGTGACACCGGCGCATGTGGAGACCGGCACGATCGATCCGATCGCGCTCGACTGGGCTCGCAAGGCCGGCTTCAAGGCGGAGGCCGGCTCGGTGCTGCTCATCCCGACCGAGGACGGTCATCTTGGCGGTGCTCTCTTCGGCCTTGGCTCGAACCCCTCGGAAAACCCGTTCCTCACCGGCAAGCTCGCCCGCAGCCTGCCGGCTGGCGACTGGCACATCGAGACGGCGCCGTTGACCGCAAACCGTCTGTTGCTCGGCTACGGTCTCGGCTCCTACAGCTTCGACCGCTACCGTTCCGAGCGTCCGGCCGAGCCCAAGCTGCTGATCCCGCAGGATGCCGATGCCGCCGACATCAAGCGCCAGCTTGCCGGCGTCTTCCTTGCCCGCGACCTGATCAACACCCCGACCAACGACATGGGTCCCGCCGATCTCGAAAACGCCTTCCGGGCGCTGGCGGAACACTACAAGGCCGAATTCACCTCCATCGTCGGCGATGAATTGCTGGAGAAGAACTTCCCGCTGGTCCATACCGTCGGCCGCGCCAGCACCGTCGCGCCCCGCCTTCTGGAAATGCGCTGGGGCAAGAAGGGGCATCCGCGCGTTACCCTCGTCGGCAAGGGCGTCTGTTTCGATACCGGCGGCCTCGACATCAAGCCTGCCTCGTCGATGCTCTTGATGAAGAAGGACATGGGCGGCGCCGCCAATGTTCTCGGTCTGGCGCTGATGATCATGGACGCCAAGCTCAAGATCGACCTGCGCGTCATCATCCCCGCCGTCGAGAATTCCATAGCCGGCAATGCGTTTCGCCCGGGCGATGTCTACAAGAGCCGCAAGGGCCTGACGGTCCAGATCGACAATACCGATGCCGAGGGACGTTTGATCCTGGCCGATGCGCTTGCCTATGCCGACGAGGATGCACCGGACCTGCTGATCGACATGGCGACGCTGACCGGTGCCGCCCGCGTAGCGCTCGGCCCCGATCTCCCGCCCTTCTTCACCGATGACGAGGATCTCGCCCACGACATCGTCGATGCAAGCCTCGAGACCGACGACCCGCTGTGGCGCATGCCGCTCTACAAGGGCTACGAGAAAAACCTGCGCACTCCGATAGCCGACCTCACCAATGCACCGGCCGGCGGAATGGCCGGTGCGATCACCGCCGCGCTCTTCCTGAAGCGGTTCGTCGGCAAGTCGAAGAGCTGGGTGCATTTCGATATCTTCGGCTGGGCCCAGTCCGAACGGCCGCATTCGCCGATGGGTGGCGAAGCGCAAGGTATCCGCGCGCTCTACCGCTTCCTGCGCACCGGTCTGAAGTAATGACGTCAAGAGCGGCGGCCTGTGGTCGCCGCTCTTGCAATGCCGCGGCGATTGCCGGAAAAGAAATCTGCAAACGACGTCTCGGATCCGCCCATGACTGTTGAACTGACCGCCACGGAGGCGCTCGGCCTCTGGCACAAGGTGACGCTGCAGCAAGTGCAGCAGGACAAGCGCGACCTGACGTTGCGCCAGATCGCGATCCTTCTCGAGATATATCTCGTGCCGCCGCCGCATACCGTCCGTGGCCTTGCCGCGACCTTGAACGTCACCAAGCCGGTCATCACCCGTGCGCTCGACACCATGGGCGAGATGGGGCTGGTGGATCGCGTCCGCGATGAGCGCGACCGCCGCAGCGTCATCGTGAAACGCACCGTGGGCGGCGCGCTGTTCCTCGAAAAATTCGGCGACCTGATCATCGAGCAGGGCCGACAGCTGAGCTATTGAGACATCCATGAGCAACACCGAAACGATCCTCGATCGCAGGCTCAACGCCTACCGCGTCGATCTGGCGGATGCCGCGCTCAAAGGACAGGTGGAAGCGGCCCGTTTCGTCGAGGGGTCCCCCGCAAGACTGGCAGTGCCGGTCGCAGCCCTGCGGCCGAGGCCCGACCTTTCCGTCGGCATCGATACCGAAGTGCTTTTCGGCGAAGAGGTAACGGTGTTCGATCGGGCAGGCGGCTTCGCATGGGTGAAGGCCAGGCAGGATGGTTACGTCGGCTACCTGCCGGAAACGGTGCTTTCCGATGCTTCGCCAGCCCCGACCCATCATGTCGTCGTGCCGCGCACCTTCATCTATCCGGGGCCGGACCTGCGTTTCCCCGTGTCGTCAACTCTTTCCATGGGCAGCCGCATCACCGTCGTCGGCGAGGCCGAAACGCGGGGCACGCGCTATCATCTCCTGGTGGACGGCCGCGCCATCGTCGCCGGCCATTGCCTGCCGGTCGGCTCCTGGCCTGATGATGATTACGTCGCCATTGCCGCCCGCTTCCTCGAAACGCCCTATCTCTGGGGCGGACGTTCGGGTTTCGGCATCGATTGCTCGGGTCTCGTGCAGCTTTCGCTTCAGATGACCGGACGAAGCGCGCCGCGCGATTCCGACATGCAGGCAGCGGGCCTCGGAACGGTCATTTCGCGCGAAGAGCTTCGCCGGGGCGATCTGGTCTTCTGGAAGGGGCATGCCGGTATCATGGAGGACGAAAGCACGCTCCTTCATGCCAACGGCCACACCATGACCGTGGCGCGCGAGGATTTCGACGTCGCCGTCAAGCGCATCGGCTGGCTCTACGACATGCCGACCGGTTACCGCCGCCCGATTGCCTGAAAGCTGCGCACCGATCACAAATGCGTATGCCCCTTTTCGTAAGGATAGCGCTGTCATTATATCTGATAACGAAATGGTCAGCCGGCAAAGGAGCGCGGCGGATCGTGTCGATGCGAAATGAGGATGCGATGTCGGACAGTGAACGGATGAGGCAGGGACCGAAGCTGGGGGGCTTGAAACGCACCCTGATGGCGGGGCTGGCTGTTGCCGTTTCCTTTTCGTCCCTTCTCGATACGGCATCGGCCGCTGACGGACTTCGCCTGCCGAATACCTTCGAAAAATCCGGAGGCGATTCCTATCCCGACCTTCCCGGTGTCCGTCCCATGCCGCCCGGCGGTTTTTCTTCCGACTCGGGCTATGATTGTCACACCACGACGCGCTTCGTTAACCGGGGCCGCGAAAGCCCCCTTCGAAGCGGCGATGGCGTGCCTGTCGTGATCTACCGCTGCACCAAGGATGGCATGGTCTTCGAAGGCCGCAATCCTCCCTCCAGGGGCTGGTATCCCGGCGTCAATCCGCGCAACATCGACTGAACCGCGTGGGATCGCTTGCCTCCTCGCGCATGCGTCGCCACCATGGCCGCGAATCGTCACGTGCATTGGAGACCACAGGCATGCCGCATCATCCCGCCCGTCAATATGTCCAGGAAACCTGCGGCGTCTGCAAGCTCTTGAAATCGACGCGCGAAATGACGGCGTGCGATGTCGTGCGTCCCTCGCTTGCGGAAGAACTGGACCGTACCACGCCGGACTGGCGCTCCACCGGCTGGATCTGCCACGACGACCTGCAGGAATGCCGCCGCCGCTCCGTGGAGGACATGATCCGCCGTGAGCGCGGACAGTTGAGCGAACTCGACCGGGAGGTCATCGAAAGCATCGCCTCGCATGAGGTGGTGACGGAGAACACCGAGGAGAGTTACGAGGAGACCGTCACCCTCGGCGACCGCATTGCGGATCGGATCGCCTCCTTCGCCGGCTCCTGGACCTTCATCCTGTCCTTCCTCTTTTTCCTCGTCGCCTGGATGTTCGTCAACGCCATCCCGGCGATCTTCACGAGCTTCGATCCCTTTCCCTTCATCCTGCTCAATCTCTTCCTGTCGATGACCGCCGCCTTCCAGGCTCCACTCATCATGATGAGCCAACGCCGGCAGGAGGAGAAGGACAGGCTGCGTTCGCAGAACGACTACCAGATCAACCTCAAGGCCGAACTCGAGATCCGGCATCTGCATGAAAAACTGGATCATATCCTCGTGGGACAGTGGGAAAGACTGTCGAAGATCCAGGCGATGCAACTCGAGCTTTTCGAGGAGTTGTCGGAGACGCGAAAGTCCCCGCGCTGACCATCGGCCAGCCGCGTAAAGCAATGCCACTCCGGCCGGAGCCGGTTGCTGCATTTCGATCGTCTGTAAAGCTAGGTACTTGATCCGGCAGTGATTGAGTCCAGCTGTGCTTGCCTCGGCCCCTGGGTCCTGACCCTGGATAAGCTCTTGATATGGTTCCGCGCGCTGGCACCGGCCGCCGATAATAGGATAAAAAACTTCACAAGCCCCACACTAGATTGCGTGCCTACGAATATAGAAACATGCGTATTTCACATTGGGGTGAGAAGATGAATGAAATTGTGAACACCGGTCTGCTGAGGCAGATCGATGGGTTATACCAGATGTTGTCGCATCCTCTGCAGGAGCAGGCTTCAAGCAAGGGCATCAAGATCAAGGTTACGGCGCACTATCTTGATTTCATCCGGGAAAGCGAAATCGTACGGATCGCGCTCAAGCATCTCGTTTATGCCGGCGACATCATCAAGTATTTCGACTACTATTTCACGTCCGTCGTGCCTGTTCGGTTCAATGGTCACAAGCTCGTTGATTATTCGATCCCGAAATATCACGAAATTCACGGTTACGACTTCGGCCCGATCTACTTCCCGTCGTTTTCAGAGCCAATGGTGACCACCGAGCAATATCTGGACTTCGCAAAGCTGAGCCCGGGCTGCGTGGTCCTCGATCTCGGCGCCTATGCAGGCCTCACCTCCATCATGTTCAAGGACATCGTCGGGCCAACGGGAACCGTGATCGCGGTCGATGCCGACGCCCAGAATGTCGCCGCGATCGAAAAGAATTTCAGACACTACAAGCAGCGGACCGCAAACGACATCGAGCTCATCCATGCTGCAGTCTGGAGCCATTGTGACGGATTGGAGTTCTCCTCCGAGGGCAATATGGGGTCCAGCGCCTCGCAAATCGTCGGTGGACGACGCGGCGATGTCGTGTTCGTCAAATCCCTGACCCTTGATGCCATCGCCGCGATGAAGAGCCTGGAACGGCTCGATTTCATAAAATGCGACGTTGAAGGCGCAGAGGCGGTGATCTTCGAAAACGCCGAAATACTGCATCGACTGAAGCCGCGAATCATCATCGAACCCCATTTTGTCGGCGGTGTATTGACGATTCAGAAATGTGCGCAGGATCTGGCGAAGTACGGTTACGTTTGCAAGCCCCTGACCCAGATCGGCATCGACATCCCGTTGCTGGAAGCTCATCCGCCGATTGGCTGACGCAAGGTATCCTGGCGAGCTGGTGTCTGGTTCCGGCCTCTGATGGTGCATCTTCAGCCAGGAATGGAGGGATGCACCATGGGTCGGATTCTGCATGACGGAAGGGTAAGCATTGCCGGAAATCCGGATGCGGCCATCGGCCTCAACGATCAACCGATCGTAACTGCCATTGATCCTGGTGAAGGCTTTCAGGTCATCTTTTCGCATGGCCGAGGAGCCGCTTGAGCCCCATTCTGACGGCCGCTGCCGCAGTACCTTTCGCGATGCACGGGCGGTAGCGAAATGGTCCTCCTTTGGCGAGGACCTTATGTTTCAGGAAGAGGCCCATGCAGACCTTCCGTGTACTTCGCTGTGTACCGGAAGGATTGCCTAATCCTTGAAACTATTGAGAAAACCATATTTCTCAAAATGGAATGGTGCCCAGAAGAGGACTCGAACCTCCACACCCTTTCGGGTACCAGCACCTGAAGCTGGCGCGTCTACCAATTCCGCCATCTGGGCGACGAAGAGCCGTTTAAAGGGGCCGACTCCGACTGTCAACCGACTTTTTGAAGTTTTCGTGTCAAAGATTCCGAACGGTATGAAAGAGGCCCGGAATACCGGGGCGGACAGTCTTGGAAAAGCCATGATGTCGCGGAGGATTGAACACGCTCGGGGGATGATGACGCCAGGCGTCGTTTTCCGGGCGGCAGGCAGAAAAACGGCTGGAGAGAAAGCCGTGACTGCTGCGATTGCCGATGCGGGGAAGGGCGCTCCCGATGTCCGTCGATGGCGGGCAAGTCTTCTGGCTGGAGGTAACATGATCAGATTGTTTGGAAAAATCCTTCTGGGGGCCCAACTGGGCCTTGTCGGATTGTCGTCTGTGGCAGCGCAGGCGGCAATGCCGATGACTGAGGTCGCGCCGGCCGCTGCAGAGCGGTCCGGGGTCGTCAAGGTGCAGACCTATTGCGATGCATATGGCTGCTACGAAACCCGCCGTCCGCCGGGCTACCGTCCGCCACCGCCGCCGCCGGGCTGGGACGATGGCTATCGTCGCCCGCCGCCGCCCCGTTGGGACGATGACTACCCCCGTCGGCGCCCGCCGGGCTGGGACGACGGTTATTATCGCCGTCCGCCGCCGCCGCCGCCACCGGTCTACCGTCGTCCTCCTCCGCCGCCGGCCTATGGCATGCCGCCGGGACGCAACTGGAACCGCCACGTGCGCTGGTGCCTCGACCGCTACCAGTCCTATAACCCGCAGACGAACAGGTTCCTGTCCTCGAGCGGTTACTTCAAGGTCTGCCGGTCTCCCTATTACTGACCGGTCTGATTGCAATCCGGAAAGGGGTGGGCGAAAGCTTGCCCCTTTTTCAATTCTCGTCCGAGGCACCGCTTCCGCCCGTGGCCGCCTTCACCCGGTCCGTATGGCCGAGATCGCGCTCCGGCTCGATGATGTCGCGAAGCCGCTGCTTCAATTCCTTCGGACCGGGGAAACCGCCATCGCGCTTGCGCTCCCAGATCAGGTCGCCATTCACCCGGATCTCGAAATTGCCGCCGGTGCCGGGAATGAGCGCCACCTCGCCAAGACTTTCCGGAAACGTCTGCAGCAGCTCCTGCGCCATCCAGCCTGCGCGCAGCAACCAGTTGCACTGCGTGCAGTAAAGTATCGTGACCCGCGGCTTCTCACTCATCGTTTTTCCGTTCCTCATCACTCGTCTTCACGAAAAAGTTAACCTAAATAATCATGTTTTACCGTGGGCCGCTTGAGCAAGTCTGCCGCCCCGGCCATTAGCATAATCACAGGATACCAAGACCCGGAAAACAAAACCCGGAAAACGGAACAAGGAGTGCCGATATGTCCAACCCCGCCGATCGCGATCGGCTGATCGTGCCCCAGCTTCAGCCCGTCTACGCCGGAGGTTACGAGACGGTGGAAACCGTGCTTCGTGTGCTCGCAGGCGTTCTTCTGGTCACCCATGGTTACGGCAAGATCATAAACCCCTTCGGCGCCGTGGGAATGGTCGAGAGCCTCGGATTTTACCCCGGTATCTTCTGGTCTCCGCTTCTTTCGGCAACCGAATTCTTCGGCGGCATTCTGGTTGCCATCGGGCTCTTCACCCGTCCAGCCTCCTTCGCGGCAATGATCGTGCTGCTGGTCACGGTCTATTTCCATGGGATCGTGAAGGCCGAGGGGCTGGGCGGCGCGGAAAAATCGATCCTCTGGGCGGCGATCTTCCTGTTCTTCGCCTTCCGGGGCGGCAATCGCCATTCGGTCGATGCGCGTCTCGGGAAAGTCTTCTGAAGCCCGGCCGCTGACTGGGCGCTCACAGGCTTGAAGAGCGCCGTCCGCCGTGGTCATCTCCTCGCCGAACGAATCGGCGGGAGACGGACCATGCGCGTGGCGATTATCGAGAACACCGGATATTCGGATCCGGGCCAGGTGGGCGTGGCGCTGGCCGAGGCGGGAGCGATTGTCGAGGTTATCCGCGCCTATGCCGGAGAACCGTTGCCGGCGAGCGTTGACGCGCATGACGCTCTCGTTGTGCTCGGCGGCGAGCAGAATGCCCGTGACGACGAAAAGCACCCTTACCTGCCGGTGCTTGCGACGCTGATGCGCGAATATGCGGATGCCGGCAAGGCCGTGCTTGGCATCTGCCTCGGCAGCCAGATTCTTGCCCGGGCCTATGGCGCTGAAAACCTGATCGGTGCCGCCCCCGAATTCGGCTGGCGCAGCATTTCCCAGACGAGCGAGGGCAAAGACGACCCGGTGATCTCCGCCGCCGAACAGGCGGGTGGAGACTTCCTGTCCTTCCAGTGGCACGACGATACCTTCACGCTTCCGTCCGGCGCCGTGCATCTCGCCGGCAATGGCGTTGCCGCCAATCAGGCCTTTCGCGTGGGACGTGCCGCCTATGGCATGCAGTTTCATTTCGAGGCGAACCGTTCGGTTGTCGCGGAATGGAACCGCCTGTTCCCGGAACTGGTCGAGCGCAAGGAGCCCGGCTGGCTTATCCGTCATCCGCAATATGCTGAGACGCAGGGAGCGGCCGCTGAAGCCGCCGGCCTTGCGATTGCCCGTGCCTGGGTATCCCGCATCTGATGACAGGCCGAACGGCTCTGTATGACGATCCAAGGGCGAGAGAGGGCGATGACGGCAAGCGAACGGGACAAGATGGCCGCCGGCCTCTGGTACAATTGCATCGATCCGGAACTCGACCTTCTGCGCAACACGGCGCGAGAGGCGGTTCATCGTCACAACACCCTGCCGCCGGCGGCGCGCGGGTCCGCAGCGCCGGAACTCGTATCGCTCTTTGCCGGTTTCGGCGAAGGCGCGTTCATCGAAGCGCCGTTTCATTGCGGATATGGGTTCAACATCACGCTCGGCAAGCGCGTCTATCTCAACGCCGGTTGCGTCATCCTCGACAGTGCCGCGGTTACGATCGGCGATGGCTCCATGCTGGGACCGGCGGTGCAGATCTATTGCGCCGAACACCACAAGGAGACGGCCTTGCGCGCCGAGGGCATCGAGATCGCCAGGCCAGTCACCATCGGCCGTGACGTATGGATCGGCGGGGCGGCGGTCATTCTTGCCGGCATCACCATCGGCGACGGTGCGATCGTCGGCGCGGGCGCCGTGGTGACCCGCGACGTTCCGGCGGGCGAAACCGTTGTCGGCAATCCGGCAAGACCGTTGACGCGCACATGAGAAAACGAAAACCGCCGAAACATTGACCCGTGTCAATTCACAGCGCATCGTCTGCATTATGGTGACATCCGTTCTGCCCTCTGGAAAACACCGATGAGCCTTGTTGCCTTTGCCGCCGCCGTGCTTCTTCTGTTGCTGACGCCCGGGCCGACCAATACCCTGCTGGCGCTTTCCGGCGCGGCGAAAGGCGTGCGGCGCTCCCTGCCGCTGATGGGGGGAGAGATTGCCGGTTACATGACGACAGTCATACCGCTGGTGACGTTTGCAGGCCCCTGGCTGGAAAGTCAGCCGCTGGCTGCCAATGTCGTGCGGCTCTGCGCCGCCGCCTGGGTGCTGACGCTCGCCGCCAAGCTCTGGGTCATGCCTGTCGGGCAGTCTGGCGAGAGTTACATCGGTGCACGCGCCGTCTACTGGACGACGGTGATGAACCCGAAGGGGCTGATCATTGGCCTTGTGCTGGTGCCACCCGTCGGCTTCCCCGCGACCTTTGCCTATCTCGGCGTTTTTGCCGGGCTGATTCTCGTGGTCGCAAGTCTCTGGCTGAGCTTTGGTGCCGCGATCCTTGGCCTGATCAGCCGGCGTCATCCGGCTCTGATCGGACGTGTCGCAGCCGGCTTTCTGGTCTTCTTCGCCGTTGCCCTGACAGGCCAGGCCGTCGGCTGGGTGTAATCGTCTCTCGGGGTTCATAGCAGGCTCTCTATCCCTGTTGTGCAGGTCCCCTGTCCGATTCCTGTTCGCCACGCGTCCCCGATTCACCGCTAACCGGACATGCCGAAACCTTCACGCGCGGTCTCCCGCCGTGGTTGGATCATTTCGGTTCCCTTTCCGGCCTTTCGGCCAAGGGATCGGTCGGGGCGCTGGAAGCTGCCTCGTAAAGTAAAAATATGTGACACCTTCCGGCGCCCCGTTCGGTGTGTTTTTCCGGACGAACTCGGTCTCTCTGCGCGGATGACGGCACCTTTCCCAGGGTTGCGCTCGCGAACATTCTCGTTCGTGACGCCACGAAAGGCCGTTTTGGCGGCCAGTCGCCGGTCCAGTCATGTGTGCCCTGCAGGCACGCCCCGCCCTGTTTCAGGCGAGAGGGAGACCATTCTCATCCAGCCCCCGGAGCCTGTTCCGCGTTTCGAACAGACAGCCGGATCACCGGTCCCGCCTCGCCGGCAACGCAAACCGGTGTAACCGCGACGGGACGGGGCCATTCTAGGCCAGGCACAGAGCGCGGGGATTTGGAGGGAAAACGGGGAAGAAAGGGGGGCACCGCGAAACGAGGTGAAGCCTGCCCCTCATCCCCCTGCCGGGACCTTCTCCCCGCGGGCGGGGAGAAGGGGTCTGGGGCACGGCGCAGAACAGACGCGGGACGAGCCGCAACGCTTCCGTTCCCGCTCCTCGCCTGCGGGGAGAGGGGCAGCAGGGGTGAGGGGCTTTTTCGCCGGCGGCTCTTGGAAGGCATTGCCTGCAAAGGGGGCGGGCCGAAGGAACGTAGGGCAAGGTTGATGACGGTGTGTACCATCCCGGTTGACGGCAAAATCGATCCGCCCCCTTTCCGATCCGGCAAGCTGCGGTTACTTCTTCGCAAGACACTGCCCGGCACTGCAATTGCGAAAGGACATCCGATGGACCGAGCCCATGATCCAAGCCAGCTGGAAATGGTGGTGCTGATGACGCCGGACATGGCGAATTTTTCCGGCAAGGTGCATGGCGGCGCGCTGCTGAACCTGCTGGACCGGGTGGCCTATTCCTGTGCCTCGCGCTTTTCCCAGCAATATGCCGTGACGCTCTCGGTCGATCAGGTGGTGTTTCGCCAGCCGATCCATGTGGGCGAACTGGTGACCTTCTCGGCTTCGGTCAACTTCGCCGGCCGCACCTCAATGGAAATCGGCATCCGCGTCGAGGCCGAGGATCTGCGCACCGGCGAGCGGCGGCACACCAATTCCTGTTATTTCACCATGGTGGCGGTCGACGCGGAGGGCAAGCCGACGCCGGTTCCGGAACTTGCGCTTGAAACAGAAACAAAACGCCGGCGCGCGCGCCAGGCCGAAGTGCGCCGTACGCTCCGCCGCGAATTCGAGGCTCGCTTCCGCGAGCTCAAGGAAGGCAATGACTGAGGCGGGATATATCCGCACTTCTCATGCGGCCGGTCTCATGACCGGCCCGAAAGCCCATGCAGCGATCCGTTGAATAGGCTCAGGCGATGACCGTCTCGTCTTCGACCGGAGCCTCGGGAGCATTCTTCTTGATGGATTCGGCGCAGTTTTTTGCGCTGGACTTCGACGAGTAGGTCTCGGACCGGACCATGATCTCGCCGTTCGATGCCCGGAAGCGGACGAAGGTTTCGCCGTTCTTCGCCTCATCGATTTCGAAGCGATAGCCGCTGCCGGTTTCTTCCTTCGTCAGGTCGACAATGGCCGCGTCGGGGGCGTTCTTCTTGATCGAGTCGATGCAATTCTTGGCGCTTGCCTTGGATGCGTAGTTTTCAGACCAGACCATGACTTCCGAATTGTAGACGAACTGGATGCGGAAAGCGCCCTTTTCATTCTTCAAGATCTTGAACTTGTGCATGTTTCCTCCGGACACCGACGTCGGCGCTGCTTTCGCCCGACAACTGTCAAGAATACTTAGAATGCAATTTGAGGAAGCACAAGATGCATGGCTACGCGTCGATCGGTCGAATGCGATCCGTACGGTTAGGAGGCTGGAAAGCCTGTAACCACGCTTCCCCTCTTCGTTAAGGCCTCGCTCAGTTTTGCCGGCCAGTGTCGCGCCGGAAACTGAAGAGGAAGATCATGCGGGCAATGATGAAGCGGGACGCGGCGAACACGAATTCCATCTGGGGAGTGCTGACGGGAATGGCGGGCGCGCTGGCGCTTCTTGCCGCCACGCCTGCCTTTGCCTGGACCCAAGCGGAGATCGACGCCGCGATCGCCACACTCGACACGCCGGAAGCCCGGCTTTGCCCCGAATCGAACGGCTCGAAGCTCGAGCTTCCCTACGAGATCAAGGACATCAACGGCGATGCCATCGACGAGATCATCGTTCATCAGCAGGCGAGCGGCGCTGCCAGCTGTTTCGGCCATGCCGGCTCTGAAATCAGCCTGCTGATTTCCGACGGCAAGGGCGGCTGGACCGACACCTTCGGGTTCCCCGGTTCCGATCTCGCCTTCCATCCGCGCACCGATAGCGACTGGCCGGATGTCGAGATCCTCGGCCCCGGTTTCTGCTTTCCCGTCTGGCGTTACCATGAGGGCAGCTACGGCATCTGGCGCACCTGCGAGGACGGAAAGCTCGTCTATGCCGAGGGACTGCGCGACAACGCCGTGCCGAGCGGGTTGGCGAGTGGTGTGGCGAAGCCGAAACCGGCGAGCCATTCGGGCGGAAACGGCATTGGCACGCTCTCTCCGGTCGAGGTGATCGACGTCGCCTCCCTCGATGGCATTCCCTATGACCACAACGGCTCCATCATGATCGTCGACGGCGCGAAGGGCGTCATCGTCTATGACCATCCCAAGAACTCGATCGCCGGCACCGTGAAGCGCGGCACCGTGCTCTTCCGCGGCAAGCCCTGGGACATGAACAATCCCGACGGCGCCTCGATCGACGGCGTTGCCCACACCTTCAAGAAGGGATGCGACGCGACCGAATATCCCGTGCGCGGCCGCTACCACGTCATGTACGGCATGTCTCAGTTCACGCTGGAAGGAGCGGCCCCGATCCGCTCCAAGACCAACTGCGACATCACCGGCCACTCCATGACCAGCGGTAATGCCAGGCTGAAGTTCGATATCGCCTGGGATTGAGGGACGTTGGAAAAGGGCGTGCGTTGAACCGCGCCCGTCAAAAGCCCTGAAAGAGGAAATCGGTGGCGGCTATGATATCGTCGGCCTTGTCGGAGAGATCGGCGACTTGTTCGCCGATTTCGCTTGCGGGCAGAGTTGCGATGAACTCAGTCAGCATAACACAGATGACGCCCTCAATTTCGAACCGGGGATTGAGCCGAGCAACATATTTGCTGATCAGATGCAAGCTTACGACCGGTGCGACCACGCGGGTCTCAAGATTGTCGAGCAGATTGCTCTGGAGATCGATGACAAGCGATCTGTCGTTCTTCAGTCGATAGACCTTGAAACGGGCCATCAGAACTGCCGATATTTCGCCAGCGGCAGACCGTGTTTTTCCACATATTCGTTTGCGGCCCGGATCGCGTCTGCATTCTCGATCCGCCAGCGCCGTTCCTTTTCGGCCTTGATCGCCTGCGCGATACCCTCCTCGGCGGCATGCGACACGTCGATCGAAAGATCGCGGGCTTCCGCGATCAGCGACTGATCCAAGGGAACTGCGGCAGTCTTTCTCGGCTGGGAAGCCATGGCCATCTCCGGTGCAACAGAGCCAAGGATAAGCCTTGCTGGCCCGGACGGAAAGCCCTCAGTCGTCCTTCATCTTCAGGGCGGCGATGAAGGCTTCCTGCGGGATGTCGACCTTGCCGAACTGGCGCATGCGCTTCTTGCCTTCCTTCTGCTTGTCCAGAAGTTTGCGCTTGCGGGTGGCGTCGCCGCCGTAGCACTTCGCGGTCACGTCCTTGCGCATGGCGGAGATGGTTTCGCGGGCGATGACGTTGCCGCCGATGGCCGCCTGGATCGGGATCTTGAACATGTGCCGCGGGATCAGGTCCTTCAGCTTTTCGCACATGTCGCGTCCGCGCTTTTCTGCAGCCGAACGGTGGACCAGCATCGACAGCGCGTCGACCGGCTCGCCATTGACCATGATCGACATCTTCACGAGGTTGCCCTCGCGATAGCCGTGCAGGTGGTAGTCGAACGAGGCATAGCCCTTCGAGATCGACTTCAGGCGGTCGTAGAAGTCGAACACCACTTCGTTGAGCGGCAGTTCGTAGGAGAGCATGGCGCGCTTGCCGACATAGGTCAGTTCCGTCTGGATGCCGCGGCGATCCTGGCAGAGCTTGAGAATGCCGCCGAGATAATCGTCCGGCGTCAGGATCGTCGCCTTGATCCACGGTTCGCGGATTTCAGCGATCTTCACGACATCCGGCATGTCGGCCGGATTGTGCAGTTCGCGCTCCGTGCCGTCGGTCATGGTCAACTGGTAGACGACCGAAGGAGCGGTTGCGATCAGGTCGAGGTCGAATTCGCGCTCGAGACGTTCCTGGATGATTTCCAGATGCAGGAGGCCGAGGAAGCCGCAGCGGAAGCCGAAGCCGAGCGCTGCCGAGCTTTCCATTTCGAAGGAGAACGAAGCGTCGTTGAGGCGCAGCTTGCCCATGGCGGCACGCAGGTCTTCGAAGTCCGCGGCATCGACCGGGAAGAGACCGCAGAACACCACCGGCTGGGCCGGCTTGAAGCCCGGAAGGGCGTGTGCCGTCGGGCGCTTGTCTTCGGTGATGGTATCGCCGACGCGGGTATCGGCCACTTCCTTGATCGAGGCGGTGATGAAGCCGATCTCGCCGGGGCCGAGGCTGTCGACATTGACCATCTTCGGTGTCAGCACGCCGACACGTTCGATTGTGTACTTGGCGTCCGTGCCCATCATGCGGATCGTCTGGCCCTTGGTCAGGACGCCGTCGAGGATGCGCACCAGAACCATGACGCCGAGATAGGTGTCGTACCAGCTATCGACCAGAAGCGCCTTCAGTGGACCTTTGTCGCCAAGCTCGCTCTTCGGAGGCGGCAGCTTGTGCACGATCGCTTCCAGAACATCAGGAATGCCGAGGCCGGTCTTGGCCGAGATCAGCACTGCTTCCGAAGCATCGATGCCGATCACTTCCTCGATCTGTTCCTTGATGCGGTCGGGCTCCGCCGCCGGCAGGTCGATCTTGTTGAGGACCGTGACGATTTCGTGGTTGTTGTCGATCGCCTGATAGACGTTGGCGAGCGTCTGGGCTTCCACGCCCTGCGAAGCGTCGACGACGAGCAGCGAGCCTTCGCAGGCCGACAGCGAGCGCGACACTTCATAGGCGAAGTCGACGTGGCCGGGCGTGTCGATGAGGTTCAGGATATAGGTGTCGCCGTCATTGGCCTTGTAGTGCAGACGCACCGTCTGGGCCTTGATGGTGATGCCGCGTTCGCGCTCGATATCCATCGAGTCCAGAACCTGTTCCGACATCTCGCGTTCGGCAAGGCCGCCGGTCAGCTGGATCAGCCGGTCGGCAAGCGTCGACTTTCCATGGTCGATATGCGCGACGATCGAGAAATTGCGGATATGGTCGAGGGGCGTGCGGTTCTGTGTGCTCATGGCTTGCGCATATAGCAGCGGTAGCGAAACCCGCAAAGGGGAAAGAATGCGCCGGCAGGACTATCTTTCCCCTTGCGGGCCGGGGGCTGCAGCCGGTTTTCCCTCATTCTCCGCCGTCTCGATCAGTGCTCCGGCATGGGGAACCTGCGCGCTCATCAATTCGAAGCTTTCCGCGTCGCTGGCCGGAACGGGCGCACGGACCCGGACGCGGGCCACCACGAAGAGGCCGTAGGCCGCTGCAACGAGGATCGCGCCGTAAATGAAGGTCTGTTCGCCGAGCACCGGCGTCAGCGTCGTGACCAGAAGCGGGACGAACACGGCGGACGCCGACCATGCAAGCAGCATGGTGGACGAAAGCGACACGAAATCCTCCGGCGCCGTGCGGTCGTTGGCGTGCGCATTGGCGATCGAATAGACGGTTTCGACGGAGCCCGCGAAAATCGAGAAGATCAGCATCAGAAGGACAAAGTGCGAGAAGGGCACGACGAGCGCCGCAAGTCCGACCACGACGATGAGCCCGGCAGTGAGGAGCAGCACCAGACGCCGGTCGATCCGGTCCGATACGATGCCCATGGGATACTGGATGAAGACGATGCCGAACTGCATGACGAACATCAGCAGCGCCACGTCCTGCTGGCCGACCCCGTTGCCGGCGGCATAGATCGGCGCAAAGCCCTGCACCATCATCGAAAGCCCGCCTGCGGCGAGAACGCCGACGAGGCCGACCGGCGATGCACGCCACGCCATCTTCACGTCGACGCTGACATGCGCCGGCGGCGGTGGATTGGGCAGGCGCGTCAGGCCGATGGGCAGTATGGCGATGGCCGTGAAGGCGACGGCGATCAGCGGAACGACATTGCCAGTGACCGGCATCTGCCCGAACACCCAGGCGCCGAGTCCCAACCCGAAGATATAGATCATGTAGAAGGCAGACATCGCCTTGCCGCGCCAGGAATTGGCGGCGGCATGGTTGAGCCAGCTCTGCGAGATGATGAAGTTGACATTGCCGGCCACGCCGTAAAGACCGCGGGCGAAGATCCAGGCCAGTGGATCGAGACCGAAGCCGACCGTGACCCAACTCAGCACCACCAACGCCATGGAGCAGGCGAAAACGCGCGCATGTCCGACCCGGCGGATCAGCGGTCCCGTGATGAAGCAGCCGATCAGGCCGCCGGCAGCCGATGCCGTCACCGCCGCACCCGCCGACCACGACGGCGCATCCGTCGTCGACAGCATGAAGGGAATATAGGCGAACATCATGCCGTTGCCGATGGCGACCACGCACATCGAGGCGATGATGCTGAAGATGGAAATGAGAGAGGCGTTGTGGGCCGGATGCTCGGACATGAAATCTGCGCTGGATGGGCTGGAAAGGATCGAATCGTCGAAGCCGGGATAGCCAGCGCGATACACTACTGATTAGGGGCAGGATTGCGGCAAGGCAAGCGCGGGCTGCGGCGCGTTCGCGACAGGAAACGTCATGACAGGCATCAGCGCTGCGCAGGTGCAGCGGTCCCCGCCGTTGGGGTTCAGCGGATGTCGCGGATCCAGAAGGAGAGGGGTTTCGGGCTTTCCGAGGTTTCGTCGAGATCCCGCCAGGAGAACGTGGTCCGAAGCTCGGGGTGATGCGTGTAGCCGCGTTTTGCCCAGAAACCGTTGAGGGGCACGTAATCCGCAGGCCGGCGCGGATGGTTGACCGGCCGCTCGACCGCGCAGAAGGTGCAGAAGGAAAGGGCAAGTTTTCTGGCCTGCGCCTCGCGTCCCTCGAAGAATTTCACCCCGATGCCGCGCCCTCGGTAGCTGGAGAGAAGCACACTTTCACCGAAATAGAAGAAGTCCTGCGGGTCATGCCCGGTGGCGATGAACGGTGCCTTCACCTCGTCGGTTTCAGCCGTCATAGGCATGCCGGTCGCCGCGCCGACGACCCTTTCGTCGTCGAAGGCCAGCACGAAAACCGAGCCTTCCGACTTCGCGTAGGTCGCCAGATACTTGTGCTCATAGGCGGGGTCGCCGTCATAGAGATAGGGGAAATCGCGGAAGACGGTGATCCGAAGCCGGGCCAGGTCGTCAAAGAAGGGGCTGGCGTCGCTGCCCGAAAAGGATTTGATTTCCAGAGTCATAGATTGTCTTCTAACGGTTTGGAGGCGTTTATAACGTCTCGAATCATTCGATCCAAGTTTGCATATGCCAGGGAGTTCTGCATGACCGCCGCCGACACCATCCGCGCCTATTACGATGCCTTCAACGCCCAGGACATGGAGCGCTTCCTGGCGCTTCTGACCGACGATGTTGCCCACGACATCAACCAGGGCGACCGGCAGATCGGCAAGGAGACCTTCGCAAAGTTCATGGACCACATGAACCGTTGCTACAAGGAAACGCTGACCGACATGGTCATCATGACAAGCGAGGACGGCACTCGGGGCGCTGCCGAATTCATCGTCAACGGCGAATATCTCGCGACCGACGAAGGACTGCCGGAAGCCAACGGCCAAACCTACAAGCTGCCGGCCGGCGCCTTCTTCGAACTGAAGGACGGCAAGGTTGCCCGCATCTCCAACTACTACAGCCTCCCGGACTGGATCCGTCAGGTTCAGGGCTGAACGGGCAGGCGCCGGGTTATATCGGCACTCATCGAAGGGCGGGCGGTCATTGTGACCTCCGCCTTTTTGTTTGTCGCTTGACTCCAGTATATGAGAAATGCATTCTCTAATAATGGAATCAATGGATGCATATTTCGAGAAGACGGTCGGAGAGCGGGTGAAGCGCCTCCGGGGTGAGTGCAACCTGACGCTCGACCAGTTGGCCGAGCTTTCCGGCGTCAGCCGGGCGATGATCTCCCGCATCGAGCGTGCCGAGGCAAGTCCGACAGCGGCTCTGCTGGCACGGCTTTGCTCGGCGCTTGGTGTTTCTCTCTCGGTTTTCTTTGCAAGCGCAGGGCCGGAGCCCTCACCGATCGCCCGACGAGAGGACCAGCCGATCTGGCGCGATCCGGAAAGTGGTTACCTCCGCCGCGCCGTCTCGCCCGGCGGCACCGGTTCGCGGGTGGATGTGGTCGAGGTGGAGTTTCCGCCCGGTGCCGAAGTGCGTTTCGAGGGGCAACAGGCCAGCCGCGTCCAGTGGCAGCATGTCTGGCTGTTCGAAGGCGAGATGGAACTGACGGTCGGCGAGACGATCTACACGCTTCGGCCCGGAGACTGCGTCTTCATGAATGTCGGCGATGTCCACGGCTTTCGCAACGCCACCTCGAAACCCGCCCGCTATGCCGTCGTCATCGACCTCGGCCACCGATAATTCCTGCCTCCCGGAGATGCTCCCATGGTCACGATCCGCATGCTCGACGAACAACAGGCGCTTGCCGCCCTGCCGGACCTTTGCGAGGTGCTGGCGGATTGCGTCGAGGGCGGCGCTTCCGTGGGCTTCATGTCGCCATTTACGCCGGAAGATGGCGAACTCTACTGGCGGGGCGTGGCCGCGGCCGTCGGCCGGCGTGAAGTTCTGCTCTTCGTCGCCGAGGTGGACGGTCGCGTCAGCGGCACGGTGCAGATCGGCTTTGCCTTGAAGCCGAACCAGCCGCACCGCGCCGACCTGATGAAGCTGCTCGTGCATCGCCGCGCGCGCGGCCTTGGCCTGTCGAAGCTGCTGATGCAGGCGGCGGAAGCGGAGACTGCGAAGCAGGGCCGCAGCCTGCTGGTGCTCGACACCGCGACCGGGGAACTGGCCGAGCAGATCTACGAAAAGCTCGGCTGGACCAGAAGCGGTGTCATTCCCGACTACGCGCTCTTCCCCGATGGCCGCTACTGCGACACCACCTTCTTCTGGAAGCGCGTCGGCTGAAGGCTCATTGTCCGGCCTGCAGCGTGCGTTCGAAGGCGGAGACGATCAGGCCCGTCAGTTCCTCGTGGATGCTCGCGCGCGATCTCTTCGGGTTCTCATTGCAGATCGGGTCGGGTTCGCCGATGGATGCCAGGAAACCGGCGGCACCCGGCTTGCAGACAGGCAGGAAGCTGAAATGATCGGAATTGTCCACCTGCGCATAGCTGGCATTTGGCACCTGCTTCGCCAGGTTATCCGATAGCACCGCGACCGGGATTTCGCCCGCGCTGCCGAGATTGATGAAGGTCAGCGGAATGTCTATGGCCTCCACGCTTTCCGGTTTGAACACGGTGGCAAGGCCCGGATCGACCAGCACGGCCGAGACGATGCGCGGATCGCGGTTCGATTGTTCGAAGCGGGTCCGGTCGATCGTGCGCAGATCCAGCTTTTCCACCGTGACCTCCTCATTGTCGGCAAAGCCGCGCCCGCCACGGAACCATCGGCAATCCATCATTTCGGGATAGGTGTCGCAATAACGGGCAAAGGCATCGAGATCGGCGCGCGCGCCGGCAAGTTCCATCGCCGTGCTGCCCCCGAGAGAGAAGCCGAGGACGCCGATGCGATCCGGGTCGATGGCGGCTTCGAAGCGGCTGTCGGCGGTCAATGCAGTGATGATCTCCGAAAGATCCTGGGTGCGTTCCCAGATCTTCGGTGTGGCGGCAGGCGTGGAATCGCCGCTTGTGGTGCCGGGATGGTTGGGGCCGGCGACGATAAAGCCGGCCGCTGCGAGCTGCGTGGCGATCCACGCCATGCCCTCGACGCGGGACCCGGAGCCATGGGACAGGAGCACGAGCGGAAAGCGGCCCTGCCTGATGGAGCCGTTCCTCAAGGCGGGAGATCCCTCGAAGATGCGGTTCTCGCCGGCGATCATCTCTTCGCCGCCACCCGTGGATGGATACCAGACGGTGACCGCCAGCGAGCGGTCTCGCTCGGGTGAAACCACGCTGATCTTTTGGATGCCGACCGTCTCGCCGGAGAAGGCTGGGGTAACGGTTAGAAGGAAGGCAAGGAGGGAAAGTTTCAGTCGCATGGGAGCCTCGTCCTGTTTTGCTGGAGATGGCTCTTTCTTCATGCCGCCGCAGTGTTTCGCGACCTGGATCGCGTTCGAGGGCGTCCCCGAACGCGATCCTGTCCGCCTGCGATCAAATCCTGTCAGGCGGTCGCGCGCTTTTCCGTCAGGAAATAGAGGAAGGCGATAACCGGAAGGGCAAGGCCGATCATCGAGGCAAGCGACCATCCGCCTTCCGCATAGGCCCATGCGCCGACGGCCGAGCCGACGGCGCCGCCGGTGAAGAAGATCGCCATGAACAGGCCGTTCAGTCGGCTGCGCAGTTCCGCGCCGAGTTCGTAGATGGCGCGCTGGCCTGTTACGAGCGTCATGCTCACCCCGAAATCGACGAGGATGGCGGCGAGCGTCAGCAGCGCAAGTGCGAGCGTGCTGCCTTCGGGCGCGACATGGGTGACGAGGTAGCCTGCCGCGACGCTGGCGATGCCGAGCGCGGTTGCGGGCTTGCCGAGACCCCTGTCGGCCAGCCTCCCGGCCATCGGCGAGGCGATGGCACCTGCAACGCCGGCCAGCGCAAAGAGGGCGATGCCCGCCTGGCTGAGATTGAAGGCGGGGCCGGCGAGATAGAGCGGCGTGACCGTCCAGAACAGGCTGAAGGCGGCGAACTGAAAGGCCTGATAGGCGGCACGGCGCTGCAGCACCTTCTGCGTGGCAAGCTGGCGGCCCATCGAGCGAAGCAGGCCGAGATAGCCGAGCTGGGTCGTCGGACGGCGCTCCGGCAGACGCGTGGCGAGCACGGCGGCGAGCGCCACCATGACGCCGGCCGAGAGGAAGAACACCGCGTGCCAGGAGGTGAAGCGGGCGAGGAAGCTCGCGACCGGCCGCGCCATCATGATGCCGACCATCAGGCCGCTCATGACATTGCCGACCACCCGGCCTCGGGCATAATCCGGTGCCAGATTGGCGGCGAACGGCACGATCATCTGAACCGCGACCGAGCCGAGGCCGATGGCAAGCGATGCCGCGAGGAAGGGGCCGGGCGTGGAGGAAAGACCGGCCGCGATCAGCGAAAGTGTGACGACGCCGATCATGGTGAGGATCAGCCGGCGGTTTTCGACAAGGTCACCCAGCGGCACGAGGAAGAGCAGGCCGAGCCCGTAACCGATCTGCGTCAGTGTCACGATCAGGCCGGTGGCATGCACCGGCAGGCCGATGGCATCGGCAATCGGGCCGGCGAGCGGCTGCGCATAATAGAGGTTGGCGGCGATCAGGCCGCAGGCGGCAGCCATGACGAAGGTCATTCCGGCCGAGATGCCGGAGGCTTTGGTTGGGCTGGCGGATATGCTGGTCATCGGGAATTCCTTGGGGGTCGGTCCTTTGGGGGAGGGGAGAGGGTCAATCGAGAATTCTGAGGAGCGCATCAGCGGCGGCGTGGGTGGCCGCCGGCTTCGGGCTGGTCTTGCCGACGATGCGGATGCCCTGGAGAAAGGCCATGACGGCGAGCGCGGCCGTATCGACGTCGACATCGGACGAGATCGAGCCGTCCGCCTGTCCGTCGCGGATGAAGCCGCGGATCTGCTCCAGCGTGCGGGCCTGCGAGAGGGCGACCCGTCCATCGACATCGGCGTCGAAAAGCGTCAGTTCCACGGCAGCGCCGATGGCAAGGCAACCGCGGCGTCCGGTCTCGCCGCAGGCGGCCGCAGCATAGAAACGCAGCATGCCGCGCACCTTGTCGCGGCCGGTCGTGAGCGGTGCGAGTTCGGCTTCGAGCAGGGCATTGCGCACCTGCTTGTAGCGATCGAAAGCCGCAAGGAAGATCGACTTCTTGTCCTGGAAAGCCTTGTAGATGCTGCCGGCCGTCAGGCCCATGGCGGCTTTCAGATCGGCAATCGAGGTGCCGTGATAGCCGCGTTCGGTGAAGACGACGATGGCCGCGTCGAGCGCTGCGTCGATGTCGAACTCCCGGGGACGGCCGGCGGTGCGGTGACTGGTGGCGGACATGATCGAACCGTATCTTTGGGCTATTTGGAAATGATCGTTTCCAAATAGCGATGGAATTGCCAGCCGTCAAGTCCGGTGCGGGTAGGCGGGATTGCACGTCTCTCTTCGCTTGCCTGCCGCGACGGGCAGCGCTAGCTTCCGCCGACCGTGAAAACAGAGGGAACGAAATGCGGGTTTTCTATTCCGAAAAACATAAGCTTAGGGATGCCAAGACGGAGCTGCACGGCGGCCTGCTGGTGAAGCCTTTCGAGGGGCCGTTCCGGGCAGAATGGATATTGGCGGCGGTGAAGGAAGCGGGTTTTTCCGACGTGGTCGCCCCGGCGGAATATGGTCTCGATACCGCGAGAAAGGTGCATGACGAGAACTTCCTCGAATTCCTGCGCACCTGCTGGGACCGCTGGACCGAGGCGGGTTATCCCGGAGAGGCGATCCCGACGGCTTATGCCTATCGCCGCAGCCGTAACCGCGCGCCGCGCAATATCGACGGCGCCGTCGGCTATTATGCCAATTCCGTCGAGACCTCGATCTCCAAGGGCACCTATGAGGCGGCGCTGTCGTCGATGAACGTCGCGCTTTCGGGCGCCGATTGGCTGAAGGAGGGCAATCGCTTCGCTTTCTCGCTCTGCCGCCCGCCGGGCCATCACGCCGGCATCGATCTCTTCGGCGGCTACTGCTTCATCAACAATGCCGCCGTTGCCGCCCAGCGCCTCTTGGACCATGGCGCGAAGAAGGTGGCCATCCTCGATGTCGACTTCCACCACGGCAACGGCACGCAGGATATCACCTATCATCGCGGCGACATCTTCTTCGCCTCCCTGCATGGCGATCCGGCCGATGCCTTCCCCTATTTCCTCGGTTATGCCGACGAAACCGGCGAAGGCGCGGGCGAGGGGCTGAACGCCAACTATCCGATGCCGGCCGGCACGCCCTTCGACGTGTGGTCGGAAGCCCTTGCCGATGCGCTGAAGCGGATCGAGGCCTATGGTGCCGAGGCCATCGTGCTGTCGCTCGGGGTCGATACCTTCGAGAAGGACCCGATCAGCTTCTTCAAGCTGACCACGCCGGACTATATCCGCATGGGCCAGATGGTGGCTGCAACCGGTCTGCCGGTGCTCACCGTGATGGAAGGCGGCTACGGCGTGCCGGAAATCGGCCTCAACGTCGCCAACGTGCTGAAGGGGTTGGAAGGCTAGCGAGGGAATGACCGGCTTGACCCTGCCCCTAGGACAGGCCGGATAAGGAGGCGGTCAACCCCGAAGGAGATGATTCGTGCGCTCCCATGCTTCCTTTCTGAATTCCGCCGAGGCCGCGCGCCGCCTCGGCATTTCCCCCAAGGCCTTGCGCCTTTACGAACGCCATGGCCTCATCACGCCGGATCGGACGGCCGCGGGATGGCGAACCTATGGGCCGGAAGAGATGAAGCGCGCGGGCGCGGTCGTAGCACTGCGATCGCTGGGTGTCAGCCTTGCGGAAGCCGCAACGATCCTCAACGGCGACGGCGACGTGCTCGACCGCGTGTTGGCCGCCCGACAGACCGCATTGGAGAAGCAGGCAAGTACCCTTGCCGCAACGGTGGCCCGAGTTCATTACGCTCGGTCGGAACTGGCGCATGGTCGCATCCCCTCGCTTGCGGAGTTGAACGATATGCCGTCGACGGCGCCGCCGTGGCTTTCCGTCGATCTCCCCTGGCCGTGGAACGGCGAGCGCTTCGACCTGTTCGACATCAGGGCCATCAACTACGTGGTCGGCCCGCTCGGCAGCGGCAAGACGCGGCTTGCCCATGCCATTGCGAAAGGCCTCGATGGAGCGAAATTCGTCGGCCTCGACAGGGCGGCGGGTGGATGCGCAGAGGCGCGCATGGATGCGGACGGCGGGCTTCGCCGGCGGGTCGATGCCGTGCTCGAAAATCTTGCCGCGGAGGGGGTGCCGCAAACAGCGGCGCACGTGGCCCTTGTGGCCGCGCTTGAGGACAGGGAACCGGGAGCTGTCGTCATCGATATGGTCGAGCAGGACCTCGATCGACGATCACAGCTTGCCTTGCGCGGCCTTCTCCGGCGGAGAACGGCGGATGCGCCGCCGCTCTTCCTGCTGACGCGCTCAAATGTCATTCTGGATCTGGCGACGATCACCCCATCGGAAACCGTGATCTTCTGCCCGGCCAATCACAGCCTGCCGATGCAGGTCGTGCCGCGTCCGGGCGCGCCGGGCTATGAAGCCCTGGCAACCTGCCTTGCGCCGCCGGAGGTGCGCGCCCGGACAGAAGGAATGATCGCATGGATGCCCGGGGCATCGCAGCCGGGTGCATCGGTGACTGGCGCCGCGGGATAACCGCGAGTTCGCGGCGGATGTTTCAGGAGGCGTTTTCCGTCCATCCTTTCCGGGCTCTCCAGAGAACGGTCGAATCCGCATAACCGAGTGCCTCGGCCATGCGCGACTTCTGCACATGCGCGCGCACCTGCAGGGCGGCGAGCGTCTGGCGGTAGTCGCGCACCAGTTCGCGCAGCGACGTGCCTTCCTCGGAGAGCCGTCGTTGCAGCGTCCTGACGGAGATCTTCAGGTCGCCGGCGATGGCGGGCAGGGTGATCGGCTTGTGGCCGATATGGATGCCGATCAGCGCACGCACCTTCTCCGTCATCCGGTCGGTCGGCACTTCGCTGCCGGCGAGATCGGCCACATGGCGCTCCAGCACGGCTGCAAGGCCGGCATCCTCCTGACGGTAGAAGCGGTTGGCGTCCTCCGCCGAAACGATGATGCGGTTGCCGGACTGGCCGAAGCGGATCGGCGCACGGAAGATGCGCTCGAGCGTCGAGCGGTCGCGGGGGGCTGCATGTTCGAAATGGATCTCCATCGGCTTCCAGCCCTTGCTGAAACAGGAGCGCACGAGCTGGCAGGAGGCGGCGAGCGTGAATTCGCTATCCTGCCGCCGCGGCCACATCCTCGGGTCCTCCAGACGGTAGCTCCAGACCAGGTTTCCGTCCTCCTCTAACACGCCTGAACTGGTGGCCCCCTGCACCGTGTTCACATACTTGGCCATACGCTGGAAGCCGCTGCGGATGGTGGGCGAGATCGAGAACAGCACGCCGATCGGACCGATATCGCTCGGCTTGAACATCGTTCCCATCCGGGCGCCGAGCGTGCTTTCGCCGGTGATGAGCGCCGCATCCTCGAAAAGCGCGACATAACGGGCGATCGGCACCATGGCATAGGGATCCTCCAGCTGGGAGCGGAGAATGCCGTGGGTGGCCAGCAGGACATCGGTTTTTCCGGATCGCCGGTCGATTTGTTGCACCAGCGGCTCCAGAACCGAGGCACGAATTGAAGCGATCGCGGGCATGCGACTGATCATTTGCGGTGCAGATGCCATTTTATGCGTCTCCAGCCGGCCATGTGGCGCAATTTATCGAATCATTGGCACAAACTGCAATTTCGGGGCCAGATTGTCGCACGTACCCTCTTGACCAAAATCAAGCACAAGAGGGGTTCCCATGACTTTGGAAGCAAGTATGCCCATACCCGCCGAGCGCCTCGCGAAGAACTCGGTCGGCCTCGCCCATATCGTCTTTTTCGTCGTTGCCGCCGCCGCTCCGCTGACAGCGGTCGTCGGCGCTTCGCCCGCCGCCTTCGCCTTCGGCAACGGTGCCGGCGTGCCCGGCGCCTTCGTGCTCGCCGGGCTGCTCTACCTTGTCTTCTCCGTCGGCTTCACGGCAATGGGCCGGCACGTCGGCGGCGCGGGCGCCTTCTACACCTACATCACCCAGGGCATCGGCAAGCCGGCCGGTGTCGGCGGGGCGCTGATGGCGCTCGTCACCTACAGCGCCGTGCAGATCGCCGTCTATGCGCTGTTCGGCGTCTTCATGGCCGGCGCCATCGCGCCGCTCGGTCTGGATCTGCCCTGGTGGGTCTGGGCCTATGTGGCCCTGCTGGTGGTGATGGTCTGCGGCCAGCGCAACATCGCCTTTTCCGGTGCGATCCTCGGGGTGTGCATGATCGCCGAGATCGCCATCCTGTTGCTGCTCGACCTCGGTATCCTGTTTGCCGGCGGCGGGCCGGAAGGCATCGGCTTCACTTCCTTTGCTCCGGCGACCGTGTTTTCGCCGGGTCTCGGTGTGGCGCTGGTCTTCGTCGTCGGTTCCTTCATCGGCTTCGAGGCGACCGCGATCTTCGGCGAAGAGGCCGAAAATCCGGAAAAGACCATTCCGCGCGCAACTTATGTCGCCGTGCTGCTGATCACCCTTTTCTACGCCTTCTCCACCTGGGCCATCGTCCAGTTCTACGGTCCGACCAAAGTGCAGGAAACCGCGGCTGCAGGCCTTGAAACCTTCTACTTCGCCGCTTCCGACGCAGTCCTCGGCGCCTGGGCCAGCCAGATCATGAACGTGCTGCTGATCACCAGCCTGTTCGCCTGCGTGCTTTCCTTCCACAACACGCTGAACCGCTATTTCTTTGCGCTCGGCCGGGAAGGTCTGGCGCTGCGTGCACTCGGAAAGGTGCATGAAAAACACGGCTCTCCCCATGTCGCGGGCCTCGTGCAGAGCGCGGTGGCAGCCGCCATCCTGCTGCTCTTCATCCTGGCCGGCGCCGACCCGTATGCTGTTGTCTTCTCCTGGATGTCGGCCCTTGCCGTTATCGGCATCCTCGCGGTGCAGGCGCTCGTCTCGGTCGCCATCATCCTGTTCTTCCGCCGCAACGCCACCGGCTACGGCGTCTGGACCACAATGGTTGCTCCGGCAGTAGCGCTGATCGGGCTCCTCGGCTCGTTGCTGCTTGTCACGTCCAACCTCTCTCTTCTCTCCGGCAGCGAAAGCCCGATCGTCGCGAGCTTCCCTTACGCCATGGTCGCGGTCGGTCTCGCCGGCGCTGCCTTCGCCGTCTGGATCAGCAAGGCCCGCCCCGAACACTATGCATCCCTTGGAAAGGTATTCGAATGACCGCGCTCCAGCATTTCAATCCGGCCGACCGGCTGCTCGCTTTCGCCTTCGCCGCGCTGACTGCCGCAACCCTGGTGGTAGCCGCCGAGGCCCACGCCTTCTGCTCGATCTTCTGCATCCATGGCGACCGTGCCGCGGAAACGGAAATCTGCGCCGGCCGCTCCTGAGCCGCCAATGCGGCGCGCGCCTGACGCGCGCTGCTTCCTCCCTCCGAAAGGCAAGAACTCATGGACGCCATCGTCACAGTCAAAACCCATCCGCTCGATCCCCTGAGCCTCAAGGAAATCGCCGCCGCCGTGGCGATCCTCAGGGACGATCGGGCGCTGGCTGAAACCTTCCGCTTTCCGATCGTCCGGCTGGAGGAGCCGGACAAGGCGGCGGTCGCCACCTGGCGTGCCGGGGGCGAGCTGCCACGCCTCGCATTCATCCTGACCATGGATATCGCCGACGGTCAGACCTTCGAGGCCATCATCAACCTCACTGACGGCAAGGTTGCGGACTTCAAGCGCCTGCCGCTCGACGAGGCGCCCTACGGCCAGCCGCCGGTCATGCTCTGCGAATTCGAGACCGTGGAAGGAACCGTCAAGTCCGATCCCCGCTGGATCGCTGCTGTCAAGAAGCGCGGCATTACCGACGAGGATATTCCCCTCGTCCAGATCGACCCGTTCTCATCAGGCTATTTCGGTCGCGATTTCGAAAAGGGCCGGCGCATCGTGCGTGCCGTTTCCTACTGGCGGGAGGATATCCGCGACAACGGTTATGCCCATCCGATCGAAGGCGTTGTGGCCGTGGTCGACCTGATCGAGAACCGGGTGGTCGACCTTGTCGACGACGAGAAGGTGGTGCCGGTTCCGAAGAAGAAGCGCAATTACGGCCGCGAGACCTTTCCGGAAACCCGCAAGGACCTGAAGCCTCTGCATATCGTGCAGCCGGAAGGGCCGAGTTTCACCGTCGACGGATGGAAGGTCGAGTGGCAGGGCTGGAGTTTCCGCCTCGGCTTCACCCCGCGCGAGGGGCTGGTGCTGCACGAACTCGGCATCAAGGACAAGGACAGGCATCGCCCGGTGATTTTCCGCGCCAGCGTCACCGAAATGGTGGTGCCCTATGCCGATCCGACCGCGAACCACTACTGGAAGAGCGCCTTCGACGCCGGCGAATACGGTCTCGGCCGGCTGGCGAACTGCCTCGAACTCGGCTGCGACTGCCTCGGTCTCATCCATTATTTCGACGTGCCGGCCGCCGACGACCTCGGCCAGCCCTTCGTCATGAAGAACGCTATCTGCATGCACGAGGAGGATTTCGGTATCCTATGGAAGCACAACGAATTCAGGAACGGCATCCACGAGGTGCGCCGTTCGCGGCGTCTGGTGATTTCCTTCTTCGCCACCGTCGGCAATTACGACTACGGCTTCTACTGGTATCTCTATCAGGACGGAACGATCCAGCTCGAGGCCAAGCTCACGGGCATCATCCAGACCAAGGCGATCGCGACCGGCGAGGCCTATCCCTGGGGCGGCATGGTCGACGACAATCTCGGCGGTCCGACCCACCAGCATTTCTTCAACGCCCGCCTGCACATGGATGTCGACGGCGGCGGCAACACGGTGACGGAGCACGAATTCGTGCCGCGCCCCTGGGGCGACGACAACCCTTACGGCAACGTCTTCGATACGAAGAGCCGGGTGCTGAAGCGGGAACTCGATTCGCCCTCCATCGCCAAGGGCGAGACCGGACGCTACTGGAAGATCCAGAATCCCAATGTCGAAAACAGCGTCGGCAAGGCACCGGGCTACAAGCTGGTCGCCATGCCCTCGCCGTTGATGCTGGCGCAGGAGGGATCGACGGTCGCAAGCCGTGGCGGCTTCGCCAGGAAGCACATCTGGGTGACGGCCTTCGACCCGGCGGAGAAATACGCAAGCGGCGATTATCCGAACGTCCATGCCGGCGGCGACGGACTGCCGAAATACGTGACGGCCAACCGTCCGATCGAGAACGCCGATCTGGTCGTCTGGCATTCCTTCGGCCACACCCATGTCTGTAAGCCGGAAGACTTTCCGATCATGCCGGTGGAATATGCGGGCTTTACCCTGAAGCCGAACGGCTTCTTCGCCTCGAATATCGCCATGGACCTGCCGCCGGAGAAGAACGCCCACAGTCGGGATAATCGCGACGCCGGCTGCTGCTCGACAACGGAAACGAAGAGCGGCTGCTGCCACTGACGGCGTCATGAAAAAACGGCTTCGGGACGTCGATCCCGGAGCCGAATATTTTGGCCGGATATGTCCGCCATTCGTCCAGTACGGTGCTTTTTCCCTATGTTGCAAGGGATATTCTCGGCTATCCTTGAACCCATGGAGAACGAGAAATGTCCGATATCAACACCGCATTGATTGTCATCGACGCGCAGGAATCCTTCCGTCAGCGGCCTTACTGGGATCAGGCGAAGGCCGCGACCTACTTTGAGCGCCAGCAGGCGCTGATCGACGGCGCCCGCGCCGCCGGCATTCCGATCGTGCGTATCTTCCATGTCGACGCCGATGAACCCTTTACGCTCGAAAGCGGCTTCGTGCGCACGCTTGCCGAACTGCGGCTCGAACCCGACGTCACCTTCCACAAGCACAGGCATTCGGCGCTGGTCGGTTCCGGCCTCGATGTCTGGCTGGTGGAAAACGGCATTCGCCGGCTGATCGTATCCGGCATCCGCACCGAGCAATGCTGTGAGACGACCACGCGGCATGCCTCCGATCTCGGCTGGGACGTCGATTTCGTTTCCGAGGCGACTCTGACCTTCCCCATGACCCATGCCTCGGGCGAGACTTTCGATGCCGATGCAATCCGCAAGCGCACCGAACTGGTGCTTTCAGGCCGTTTCGCCCGCATCGCAACTGTCGAGGAAGCGCTCGGCAAGAAGGCGCTCGCCGCATGACGAAAAGCGGCCCGGCGGGAGAAACGCAGACCGTTCCGGTGTTCACGCTTGTGCCGCCGGAGGCGCTGCTGATCGACATCGCCGGGCCGCTTGAAGTGCTGCGCTATGCCAATCTCGAGCAGAGCGATCTGCATTTCGACTGCCACTACATTTCCGACAGGCCGAGCCAGACGACCTCGATCGGGTTGAAGATCGACGGCCTCGAACCCTTGCCGGAGCGATTGCCGCCGGGGGCGATGCTGGTCATCTCCGGCAGCCTTTCGGTCGGGCTCGCGGAATTGCGCAGCGATCCAGAGCTTCAGCGCCTGAGAGACTGGCTGCGTGGGGTCGTCACGGACGATACGCGGCTGGTGACGGTGTGTTCCGGCGCATTGCTCGCAGGTGCTGCCGGGCTGATGGATAGCCGGCAATGCACCACCCATTCGGATTGCATCGAGGAGCTTCAGGCGCTTGCGCCGAGCGCGAACGTGCTGGAGAACCGCCTCTATGTCGAGGACGGCAACCGTTTTTCCAGCGCCGGCATTTCCACCGGCATCGATCTCATGCTGCATGTGGTGGCGCGGCTCACTTCGGCGCGAGTTGCACTCGCCGCCGCCCGTCGCATGGTGATCTATCTGAGGCGGAGCGGGTCGGATCCGCAATTGTCGCCCTGGCTCTCCGGCCGCAACCACATTCATCCGGCCATTCATCGCATTCAGGATGCGGTGATGCAGGAGCCGGCGCGGGACTGGAGCCTTGGCGATCTCGCGCGTCTCGGCGCGCTCAGCGAACGCCATCTGACACGGCTTTTTCGCGAACATGCCGGCCTGTCGGTGACGGAATACGTCAACACCATGCGGGTGGCGCTCGCCCGCGATCTCCTTTCCCAGACCCGTCTCGATATGGAAAGCGTTGCGGAACGCGCAGGCTTCTCCTCGACCCGCCATCTGCGTCGCGTCTGGGCCGAACATCAGCCCCTGCCGCCGAGCCAGTATCGCAGGGAGAGATACGGGGAAGGGTGAAGACAGCTTTTTTGGACGGAGAGGCTTTCGCCCGCCGTCGCGAATGTCGGATCACAGAAATTGAATGGTGGATCGTCTCTCCGGTTGCTAACCTTGCGCAATACCTGCCTGACCTTCATGGTCGTTTTCAAGATTCCGGAGTTATTTCATGCAGATGCGCGCACTCGGCCGTACCGGCCTTTCGATCTCCCCGGTCGTTTTCGGCGGCAACGTGTTCGGCTGGACGGCAGACGAGAAGACCTCCTTCGACCTGCTCGACGCCTTTTTCGATGCTGGCTACAACGCCATCGACACGGCCGATGTCTATTCCGCCTGGGTGGACGGCCATGAAGGCGGCGAAAGCGAAATCGTGATCGGCAACTGGCTGAAGCGCGGCCATGTTGCCCGCGACAAGGCGGTGATCGTTACCAAGGTCGGCTTCGACAACAGGGGACGCAAGACGGGGCTCAGCGCCAAGTGGATCGCGGAAGCCGTGGAGGCTTCGCTCTGCCGGCTGCAGACCGATTACATCGACCTTTATCTCTCCCACGCCCCGGATACGGGCGTACCCCATGAGGAAACGCTCGGCGCCTTCTCCAGGCTGAAGGAGCAGGGCAAGGTGCGCGCCATCGGCTGCTCCAACTTCGATGCCGGTCAGCTTGCCGCATCCTTCGAGGTGTCCAAGGCGAACAACCTGCCGCGCTACGACGTGATCCAGCCGGAATACAATCTCTACACCCGTGACAAGTTCGAGGGTGCGCTGGGCGATCTCTGCATCGCAGAGGATATCGGCGTCATCAGCTACTACGCGCTGGCCGCCGGCTTCCTCACGGGCAAGTATCGCGAAGCCAAGGATACCGAGGGTGCGGCCCGCGGCTACCGCGTCAACGATTACCTGAACGACAAGGGTTTCCGCATTCTGGCCGCGCTCGATCAGGTGGCGAAGGAAACGGGGGCGACGCCTGCCGCGATCGCGATCGCATGGGTTGCCGCGCGCCCGGGCATCACCGCGCCGATCGCCAGCGCCACCAGCCTGCGCCAGCTTGAAAGCATGATCGCGGCCGGCAAGCTGCAGCTTTCCGATGCGCAGATGGCGCTTCTGACCGCGGCGGGTGCCTGAGGCTATGTCGTTTGAGATCCGTGACGTGCGGCCGGAAGACGAGGCGGCGTGGCGCCGCCTCTGGGCCGGCTATCTCGCCTTTTACAAGGTGACGCTCGGCGAGGATGTCGTCGCGAGCACCTGGTCCCGTATCCTCGATCCGCAGTCCCGCGTTGCCATGCGGGTGGCGGTCGTAGACGGGGAACTCGCCGGCTTCGCCATCCATCACTACCATCATTCGACCTGGGTGAAGACGCCGGACTGCTATCTGGAAGATCTCTATCTCGACGAGCGGTTTCGCGGCCATGGTATTGGCCGGGCGCTGATCGACGACCTGATCGGGATTTCGCGGGAGAAGGGCTGGTCCCGCCTCTACTGGCACACCGACCGCGACAATGAACAGGCGCGAAAGCTCTATGACACCTACGCCCGTGAAGACGGGCACGTGCGCTATCGGCTGACACTCGACTGACGTCTGTTGTCAGTCCGTATGCCGGAAGAAATCGATGAAGGCTCTGAGCGCCGGCCGCATCTGCCGGCGCGATGGATAATAGATGTAAAAGCCTTCGAAGGGTGGGCACCAGTCTTCCAGCACCCTGACCAGCTGCCCGCTTTGAAGCTCCTCGTGGATGCGGGCATCGAACAGATAGGCGAGCCCAGCGCCGTCGAGACAGGCCGAAAGGATGAGCTTGTCATCCGGCAGGATCAGCGGGCCATCGACGGAAACCGTGAGCGGACGGCCGTCGTTCTCGAATTCCCAGCGATAGAGGCGGCCGCTGGAAAAGCGTCGGCGGATGCAGCGATGATCGGCCAGATCGCGCGGATGGGCGGGCTTCGGATGATCGGCGAAATAGCCCGGCGTCGCCACGACCGCGCCGCGCAAGGGGCCGCAGGCGCGCACCGCGATCATGTCGGCCTCGAGGCTTTCGCCAAGCCGTATTCCGGCATCGTATCCCTGCACGACGATGTCCTCGAAGATGTCGTCGGTTACAAGTTCGACGGTGATATCGGGATAACGCGCAAGGAAATCGCCAAGACGCGGCGCGATCAGATATTCGGCTGCCGGACGTGGCATGGTGATCTTCAGGAGGCCGGCCGGTGCGGCGCGGCTGTCGGCAAGGGCCGCGATAGCACCATCGATATCGTGAAGCGCTGGAGCCAGGCTGTCGAGCAGCCTCCGGCCCTCCTCGGTCGGCGCGACGCTACGGGTGGTGCGCGCCAGAAGCCGGATGCCGAGGCTTGCCTCCAGCGACGCGACGGCATGGCTGACCGCCGAAGGCGCAATCGCCAGCTCGTCGGCTGCCTTGCGGAAGCTGCGATGCTCCGCAACGGCGGCAAAGACTGCAAGCTGGGAAAGCTGGATCCGGTTCATTGTTCTATTTGATAGAATAAAGTGAGCCGCTTTGCAGCAATTATCAGAGCGGCAATCATGGCCTACCTTGCCACTTGTCCGCTGCAGACCGCCTCCCGGCCGCAATTTGCGGACATCAAAAGGATAAACGCTCGATCAAAGGAGCCTTTCATGGAAACCCGCAAGCTCGGTAGTCTTTCCGTTTCCGCCCTCGGCCTCGGCTGCATGGGCATGAGCTACGCCTATGGCGCAACCGACGAAAAGCAGGCCGTCGCCACCCTGCACCGCGCCGTCGAACTTGGCGTTACCTTCTTCGACACCGCAGAAATGTATGGCCCCTATGACAATGAAATCCTCGTGGGCCGCGAACTCAAGGCCGTGCGCGACAGGGTGGTGATCGCCACCAAGTTCGGCTTCAGGATCGACGACAGCAAGCCGCATGGTCAGAATATCGTTGGCGTCGACAGCGGTCCCGAACATGTCAAGGCCGTGGCCGAGGCTTCGCTGAAGCGGCTCGGCACCGATGTCATCGATCTCTATTACCAACACCGCGTCGACCCCTCCGTACCGATCGAGGATACGGTTGGCGCGATGGCCGAACTGGTGGCCGAGGGCAAGGTCCGCGCCCTTGGACTTTCCGAGGCGGGTGCCGCCACCATCCGTCGCGCCCACGCCGTTCATCCGATCGCCGCCGTGCAGAGCGAATATTCGCTGTTCAGCCGCGATCCGGAAGAAAACGGTGTGCTCGCCACCTGCCGCGAACTCGGCATCGGTTTCGTGCCCTACAGCCCGCTCGGACGCGGTATGCTGACGGGAGCGATCCGCAAGCCGGAGGACATCGGAGCTGATGATTTCCGCTCGCAGCTCCCCCGGTTTCAGGCGGAAAACCTCTCCGCCAACGAGGCGTTGATCGATCTCCTGACCGCGATGGCCGGAGAGAAGGGCGTGACGGCCGCACAATTGGCGCTCGCCTGGGTGCTGCATCAGGGCAAGCACATCGTGCCGATCCCAGGCGCTCGCAAGATCCCGCATCTGGAGCAAAATGCCGCCGCTGCAGACATCGCACTTTCGGCCGAGGAACTCGCCCGCCTGTCAACGGCGCTCTCGCCCGACAAGGTGGCCGGCAAGCGCTACAGCGACGCTTCGCTGGCGATGACGAACCTCTGACATCTGAAGCGGCGACGTTCTTGGGTTTACCCCCCTCTGCCCTGCCGGGCATCTCTCCCTCAAGGGGGGAGATCGGATAGTCGCCGCCTCTCGCTCCCTCTCTAGCGAAAACACTTTTGACATGTGGGGGAAAAAATTGGGGAGGCAGAGAGGTCAGCCGTTCTGCCGATCTCCCCCTCGAGGGGGAGATGCCCGGCGGGGCAGGGGGGGAGCCACAAGCCAATATCTTCGGAATCCAAGACAGCTCGTGTCCTTGCCGGGATTGCTCCCTGAAGTCGGGGTGGCTCTAGCCAAGTTCCAGCGTTGTAACGCCGTAGACGCCGGACTGCTCCACTGCCGGCGCCGGTCCGCGATACATGCGGCGGGTGGCGAAGCCGCGTGTGAAGCCAAGCCGGTCGAGACGGGCGGAAAAGGTCTCCTGCGCCTCCGGCACGTCGATCTGCAATTCCTCGGCGCCAATGCGTAGCAGGCAGGCATCAAGCAGGGCGTCGGCCGCATCGTTGTCGACGGCGAAAAGCGGACCGAGCTTGTAGCCGACAAGGCAGCGTCGCAAGACTGCATAGCCGGCTATGCCTGCGGCGGTGGTGGCGACGAAGGTTTCGCGGGGAGCGGAAAGCCATTCAGTGAGGAAGGCGCTGCGCTCTGCCGGAAAAAACCGGCTGTCGAAGGCTCCGATGGCTGGCAGCAGGTCGGGTGTTGCCGCGCAAACCTTGATGGTCGATGCGGACGGCGACGATGGGGATGGCGTTGTCACTCGGCCGCTCCAGCGGAAGGTCTGGTAAGTCGGCACAAAGCCCATGCTGGCATAATTCGCCTGCTGTTCGGGAACGCCGTCGAGACCGATGGTCCGTCCCTCGAGATGGGCTATTCCGGCATCCCAGACCTGCCGGCCATAACCCTTGCCGCGGTAATCCGGATGGCAGATGTAGAGGCCGATGAAACCGAAATCCGTGCCGTAGGCGACCGCCGAAATGCCCGCGGCAAGCACGCCATCCACGAAGCAGCCGAGAAAACCTTGCGGATCGGCGGCGTGGAAAGCACTCGCATCGGCAAGCCCCGGATTCCAGCCTTCGTCACCGGCCCAGCCGACCAGCGTGGCGACCTCCGCTGGTGAAAGCGGGCGGATCTCGGTGGCCGGCATGCTCATATCCCGGCCATTACAGCCGGGGCGAAGGCTTCGAGCGCGCCGGTATAGGTCTTGTTGATCGGCGAGGCATAGACGCCGCGCTTGGCAGTCGAAAGACCCAGCGCTACCAGTGCCTCGGCCTGCTTCACGGCGGCGGCGACACCGTCGATCACCGGAACGCCGAATTCGCGCCTAAGTTCGGCCGTCAGATCTGCCATGCCGGCGCAACCGAGCACAATGGCTTCCGCCTTGTCCTCGCGCAGCGCCACGGCGATCTCGTTGCGCAGCCGGTCGCGTGCGTTCGATTGAGGGTCTTCCAGTGAAAGCACGGGAATATCGGCGGCGCGCACCTTGGCGCGGCCGCTCATGCCGTAGCGATGGACCAGATGTTCGAGCGGCAGGCGCGAGCGCTCCATGGTGGTGACGATCGAGAAACGCTGGGCGATGAAGGAGGTAGCGGCAAGTGCTGCCTCGCAGATGCCGATCACGGGCATATGGGCAAGCGCGCGGGCGGCATCGAGGCCGGTATCGTCGAAGCACGCGATGATCGCAGCCGATGCCCCGGCCTTTTCCGCCCGGGCGATCTCGACCAGCAGGCCGGGGACGGCGAAGGCCTCGTCATAATAGCCCTCGATGGAAACCGGACCCATTGAAGAGGTGACGGCGACGATCTCCGTACCGGGGTTTGCCACGCGATGGGCGGCATCGGCGATCGTCGCCGTCATGCTGCGGGTTGTGTTGGGATTGACGACGAGTATGCGCATCAGCCGCGTGCCCTGCGACGGTTCATGGCGACGATCAGGCCGAGCGTGCCGGCAATTACCAGGAAGGAGAAGACGGTGGTCACGGTGCCGAGCGCATAGAGCACCGGCGTCGTGACGTTGGTGGTCATGCCGTAGATCTCCAGCGGCAGGGTGTTGTAGGTGCCGGATGTCATCAGCGTGCGGGCGAACTCATCGTAGGACAGTGTAAAGCCGAACAGGCCGACGCCGATCAGGCTCGGTGCGATCATCGGCAGGACCACATGGCGGAAGGTCTGCCAGGCGTTGGCGCCGAGGTCGCGGGCGGCTTCCTCGTAGGACGGCGAAAAGCGGTTGAAGATGGCGAACATGATCAGCACGCCGAACGGCAGCGTCCAGGTGAGGTGCGCGCCGAAGGCCGACGAATACCATGCGGGCTGCAGTCCGGCCTGACTGAAGACCACGCCGATGCCGAGCGAGATGATGATGGAAGGCACGACGAGGCTTGCGACCGACAGATAGAACAGGGCGGTGGCGCCAATGAACTTGCGGCGGAAGGCAAGGCCTGCCAGCAGCGAGACGACGACGGTGACGACCATGACCATCAGGCCGAGCGCCAGCGAGCGGCGGAAGGAGCCGCCGAAATCGCCGACCGCCTGCTGTTCGAACAGGTTGCCGAACCAGTGCACGGATACCCCGTTCAGCGGGAAGGTCAGGCCGCCATTTTCGCCCTGGAAGGACAGAATCAGGATCGCCGAGAGCGGTCCGTAGAGAAACAGCACGAACAGCACGAAGAAGGCGGCGAGAACGTAGAATTCGCGGGAGCGTTTTTCGGAATTCATCTCAGAGTTCCTTGCGGATATCGACGACGCGCAGGATGGCGGCGACCATCAGGAGGACAAGCACCAGCAGGATCACCGCATTGGCGGCGGCGGCCGGATATTGCAGCAGCGACATCTGGTTCTTCATCATCAGCGCCACCGAGGCGCTCTGGCCGCCGGACATCACCTGAACGGTCGAGAAATCGGCCATGACCAGCGTCACCACGAAGATCGTGCCGATCGCCATGCCGGGCTTGGACAAGGGAATGATGACATTGGTGAGAATCTGCCGGCCGGAAGCGCCGGCGTCGCGCGCGGCCTCCACCAGAGCGCGGTCGATGCGCATCATGGTGTTGAAGATCGGCGTGACCATGAACAGCGTGTAGAGATGCACCATGGCGAGCACCACCGCGAAATCGGAATAGAGCAGCCATTCGATCGGTTGAGAGATAACGCCGGTGCCGATTAGGCTGCTGTTGACGAGACCGTTGCGACCGAGCACCGGGATCCACGAGATCATGCGGATGATGTTGGACGTCAGGAACGGCACGGTGCAGACGAGGAAAAGCACCATCTGCATGGTGGTGGTGCGGATGTGGAAGGCGAGGAAATAGGCGACCCAGAAACCGATGAAAACGGTGATCGCCCAGACGATGAGCGCGAATTTCAGCGTGTTGAGATAGGTCTTCCATGTCACCCACGAGCCGAGGGTTTCGGTATAGTTGAAGGTGACGAAATCGGGATACATCTGGGCGAAGTCGTAATCCCAGAAACTGACGATGCCGATCATCAGGATCGGCAGGAGCAGGAAACAGCCGAGGATCAGCGCCAGCGGCGCGGCCTGCAGATAAGCGGGGAGCCAGGCAGGCAGACGGATTTCGCGTTTCGGCTTTTCCTCGCCGACGCCGATAAATCGCACTGTGTTCATCGTCTGTCTCTCCGTGTTGGCTCGATTGTCTGCATGTCCCAACGAAGGTCCCGCTTTGGACCCCCTCTGGCCTGCGGCCATCTCCCCCACAAGGGGGGAGACACCGTGTTGTGACCTTGCATCCACCACCCCGGTGACGGGATGTTCTGGAATCCCCTCCCCCTTGTGGGGAGGGGATTATCCCTTATGCCGCGATGAACTCGTTCCAGCGGCGGACCATGTAGCGGTCTTCGTCCATGACCGAGTTCCAGCAGGCGACCTTGCCCATGCGTTCCTCGAAGGAGCCGCCGTCGCGGATGGCGCCGGCCTTTTCCATGACCTTGCCTTCCGGCGAGAGAATGTCGCCAGCGGCGGCCTTGCCCTCGATCCAGTAGCCCCATTCGTCGGCGGTCATGAAGCCCTTTGCCGTTTCCATGCAGGCCGAATAGTAGCCCTGACGGTTGAGGTAGCCGCCGACCCAGCCGGACGTGTACCAGTTGATGTATTCATAGGCTGCATCGAGCTGCGCGCCGCTGAGGTGCGAGGCAAGACCCAGACCACCGCCCCACGAGCGATAACCTTCCTTGAGCGGCTGGTACTTGCAGGCGATGCCCTTGGAGCGGACGGCGGCGACGGCCGGCGACCACATGGACTGGATGACGACTTCACCCGAGGCCATCAGGTTGACCGACTCGTCGAAGGACTTCCAGAAGGCGCGGAACTGGCCGTCCTGCTTGGCCTTGATGAGGAAGTCGATCGTCTTGTCGATCTCTTCCTTGGTCATGTTGCCCTTGTCGGCATACTTGATGTTGCCCATCGCTTCCATGATCATGGCGGCGTCCATGATGCCGATGGAGGGGATGTTGAGGATCGAGGTCTTGCCCTTGAAGGCTGGGTCCATGATGTCGGCCCAGGTGGTGATCTCGCGGCCGACGAGGTCGGGGCGGATGCCCAGCGTGTCGGCGTTGTAGATCGTCGGCATCATGGTGAAGTATTCGGTTTCGGCCTTGGCGAAGGTCTTGTCGCCGGGCTTTTCGACATAGCCGACCGTGTGCGGCGCGGTACCCTGGGCAATCACGCTGTCAGGCAGCAGCTTGCCGTTCTTGAACAGCGGCACGACCTTGTCGTAATACTTCAGCTTCTTGGTTTCCATCGGCTGGATCACGCCGGTCGGATAGACCTTCTTCAGGATCCAGTATTCGATATCGGCGATGTCGTAGGACTTCGGCTGGGTGACGGCGCGCTGGGCGGCGGCGTCCGAATCTGTTGCCGTCATTTCGAGCGTGATGCCGAGGTCCTTCTTGCACTGCTCGGCGATGGCGTTGATGTTCGAGACGCCGGTGCCGAACTGGCGCAGCGTGATGTTCGACTGTGCCCAGATGGTCGGGAAGCCGGTGATGACGCCGGAGCCGGCGGCGAGGCCGGCGGCGGCCGCGCCGGTCTTCAAGAGATTGCGGCGGGTCATTCCGCCGGTTTCGGTCTTGGTCTTCTCAGTCATGGCCCAGTTCTCCTCTGAGGTTTTGGTTGGTTGTTTCTGGTTTATGCGCGCTCAATGCTGCAGGCGGCCGAGCACGATGGCATCTTCCGCCGGCCAGGAAAGCGGCACGGCATCGCCCACCTTGACGGGGCTTGCGAAGAAGTCCGCATCGCTGACGATGGCCGTGAAGTCCTCGATGCCCGCGCCGGAAAGCGAAAGCTTCACGGACGAGCCGCGATATTCGATATTCGAGACGATGCCGGTGAAGCCGAGGCCTTCGGTGAATTCCTGCCCGATGCGCACGCGGTCGGTGCGCACCGCGATATCGGCGGCCGTGCCCGTCTCCGGCGCGGCGCCTCGGGCGACAAAGCGCCCGCCACCGATGACCTCGATCACCGGGCCATCCTCGCCCGATGCGGCGATCTTGCCCGAGATTACGTTATGATCGCCCATAAAACGGGCAACGAAGGCTGTTGCGGGGCGTTCGAACACGGTGCGCGGATGGGCGGCCTGTTCGATGCGGCCCTCGTTCATCACCACGATCAGGTCGGCAAGCGCCATGGCTTCCTCCTGGCTGTGGGTGACGTGGATGAAGCTGATGCCGAGCGTCGTCTGCAGCTTCTTCAGTTCCGCGCGCATGCGGATCTTCAGGAAGGGGTCGAGCGCCGAAAGCGGCTCGTCGAGAAGCAGCGCTTCCGGCTTGGTGATGAGCGCGCGGGCAAGCGCCACGCGCTGCTGCTGGCCGCCCGAAAGCTGCGCCGGCCGGCGGGTGGCATAGGGCTCGAGCTGCATCAGCTTCAGCATTTCCAGTGCTTCGCGCCGTCGGGCCTCCTTCTCGACACCTTTCATCTTCAGGCTGAAGGCGACGTTGTCGACGAGGTCGAGATGCGGGAACAGCGCATAGGACTGGAACATCATTGCCGTGCCGCGCTTGGCTGGTGGCAGATCCGTGACATTGGCGTTGCCGAGCAGGATGTCTCCGCTCGAAACGCTTTCATGACCGGCAATCATCCTGAGCGTGGAGGTCTTGCCGCAGCCCGAAGGACCGAGCAGGCAGCAATAGGTGCCCGCCGGAATCTTCAGGCTGATCGCATGCACTGCGGTGGTCGTTCCGTATACCTTGGAGACTGCGGCGATATCGATCTCTGCGGCTTTCGTCATGATTTACCCCTCTGCATGGGAATTTCAGATGCATGAGCCGTGCCAGTTTGCAATTTGCCGCCTAAGTGTCTGGAATCGCGTGCGTGTCCTTGGGTTGTGCCGGAAGGTTGTGCGCCTCCGGTCTGTGTATGCATAAAAAAGATGCTATTGTGTTCGATCCATGGATGAAATTGTCGACAATCATTTTGCTTAATCAGCGCCACCTTTCTGTTCCCATTGCATCGCATTGACGATAAAAAGGCCGCATGCGCAAAGAAGACATGTCGCCCGCTCCCGGAACCCAGAGCCTGATCGATCCCAATCAGGAGGATCGCGCACGCGCCATCCGCGACCAGTTGCGCGATGCCATCGTCGACCGGCGTCTGGCGCCCGGCACGAAGCTTTCAGAAGCCGAAGTCGGCACGCTGTTCGATGTCAGCCGCACCGTGGTTCGCTATGCGCTGCAGATGCTGGCCTTCGAGGGACTGGTGCGCACCGAACGCAATCGCGGCGCCTTCGTCTCCAATCCCTCGCCGGAAGAGGCCATGCAGGTCTTCGCCTCGCGCCGGCTGATCGAGCCCGGTATCGTCGCGGCTGCAGCCGAGCGGATCACCGCAGCCGATATCGCCGGTTTTCGTGAACAGTTGAGGGAAGAGGAACGCTTTCGCAGCGAGCGTGGAGCGAGCGCCCGGCGCGCCGAGATTAAGGCATCAGGCGATTTTCACCTGATGCTGGCCAGGGTCGCAGGCAATGCCATTCTCGAAAAATTCATGGACGAACTCGTCGCCCGCTCATCGCTGGTGATCGCGCTTTATGGCCGCACCGGCGTTTCGAGCTGCGGCCATGACGAGCATGGCGAAATCCTCGACGCTCTGGAGAACAAGGACGTGGCCCGCGCCACCGAATGCATGCTCCACCACATCGCCCATATCGAGGCCGACCTCGACCTTCGCATCGGCGAGGCGCTGACGCTGAAGGACGCGCTCAATCTGTGAGGCCGAAGCCCGGTCCGCTTTCAAGGTCTGAAATGAGAAAAGCCCGCCGGTTTCCCGACGGGCTTTTTGTTTGGATCCAATCAGCCTTACGCCCGAAGGCTGCCGCCGGTGGTCTTTTCGACGTTGCCGACGATCTTCTTGGTGAGGGCGTCGAAATCCTCGTCGGTGAGCGTCTTGTCGATCGGCTGGATCAGCACCTCGATGGCGACCGACTTCCTGCCTTCGCCGACTGAAGCGCCCTCGAAGATGTCGAAGACGTTGACGCCGGTGATCAGCTTGCGGTCGGCGCTGCCGGCGGCCTTGATGATCGTACCGGCCTCGATGGTCTTGTCGACCACGAAGGCGAAGTCGCGCTTGACCATCTGGAACGGCGAAAGATCGAGCGCCGGCTTGGTGCGGGTCGCCTTCTTCTTCGGTTCCGGAAGGGCGTCGACAAAGACCTCGAAGCCGCAGAGAGCGCCGGAGACATCGAGCGCCTCGAGCGTCTTCGGGTGGAACTCGCCGAAATAGCCGAGGATCACCTTCGGGCCGGCCTTGATCGTGCCCGAGCGGCCCGGATGATACCATGCCGGAGCGCCGGCCTCGATCTGCACATTGCCCATCGGCAGGCCGCAGGCCTCAAGCACTGCGAGCGCGTCGGCCTTGGCGTCGAAGACGTCGACCGGCTTGCCGCCGCCCTTGGAGGCGTTCGACCACATGCGGCCGGCGCCGGCAAGCGAGGCCGTGCCGCGACGGATGCCGCCGGCGACGCGGCGCTGGCCTTCCGGCGTATCGCTCTCATAGGTGCCGGACACCTCGAAGATTGCAACGTCGCCGAAGCCGCGGTCGGCATTGCGCTGGGCGGCGACAAGCAGGCCGGGCAGCAGCGAAGGCCGCATGTCCGACATGTCGGCGGCGATCGGGTTGGCGAGCTTGAGCGCGGCGCTGCCGCCGCCGAAGAGCTTTGCCTGTTCCGCGGAGATGAAGGACCATGTGACGGCTTCCAGCATGCCGCGTGCGGCAAGCGTGCGCTTGGCGGTGCGGGTGCGGATCTGCAGCGTCGTCAGGATGCGGCCGTTAACGGAGCCGGTGGGTGCCAGCGGCTCGGGCTTGATGTTGTCGACGCCATGCACGCGCATGACTTCTTCCACAAGATCGGCCTTGCCGTCGACATCCGGACGCCAGGACGGAACAGAAACCTTGACCTGCTCGCCTTCGCCGATCACCTCGAAGCCGAGACCGGTGAGGATTGTGCGTGCTTCCTGGTTGGAGACCGTGAGGCCGGTGAGGCGCTTCACCTCCGAGAACGGGAAGTCGACGATCTTGCGGACATGGCCCTTGTAACCGGTGACCTTGGTGGCCGCCGCCGTGCCACCGCACATCGAAAGCACCAGTTCGGTGGTGCGTTCGAGGCCGGGCACCATGTATTCCGGATCGACGCCGCGTTCGAAACGATAGCGGGCATCGGTGATGATGCCCTGCGAGCGGCCGGTCTTGGCGATGTTGATCGGATCCCAGAGCGCCGACTCGATCAGCACGTTGACGGTGTTCTCGTCGCAGCCGGAATGCTCGCCGCCCATGATGCCGCCGATCGATTCCGGACCGTTGTCGTCGGAGATGATGACGTTCGAAGGATTGAGCTTGTAGGTGCGGGTGTCGAGAGCGAGGATTTCCTCGCCTTCGCGCGCGCGGCGCACGGTGAGTGTGCCCTTGACCTTGTCGGCGTCGAAGACGTGCATCGGACGGCCCTGGTCGAAGGTCATGTAGTTGGTGACGTCGACCAGCGCCGAGATCGGGCGAAGGCCGATGGCGAGCAGCCGCTGCTGCATCCACTTCGGGCTCGGGCCGTTCTTCACGCCGCGCACGAGGCGATAGGCAAAGCCGGGGCACAGACGCTCGTCGTCCAGCACGATCTTCACGTCATGCGGCGTTTCGCCATCGACCTTGAAGTCGGGTGCCTTCGGCTGCTTCAGCGTGCCGAGGCCGGAAGCGGCGAGGTCGCGGGCGATACCGAAGACCGAGGTGCAATCCGGACGGTTCGGCGTCAGGTTGATCTCGATGACCGGATCGTCGAGGCCGGCATAGGACGCGAACGAGGTGCCGACCGGGGCGTCCTCGGGCAGGTCGATGATGCCGTCATGATTGTCGGAAATGTTGAGCTCCTTTTCGGAGCACATCATGCCGTGGCTTTCGACGCCGCGGATCTTGCCGACCGAAAGCGTCACATCGATGCCGGGAACATAGGTTCCGGGACGCGCCAAAGCACCGACGAGGCCGGCGCGCGCATTCGGCGCGCCGCAGACGATCTGCACCGGCTTGCCGTCACCAGCATCGACGACCAGAACCTTCAGCCGGTCGGCTTCCGGATGCTTCTCGGCGGAGAGAACCCTGGCGATGACGAAGGGCTTGTAAGCCGCCTTGTCATCGACATCCTCGACTTCGAGGCCGATTGCAGTCAGGCGCTCGCAGATCTCGTCGAGCGTGGCTTCGGTGTCCAGATGATCCTTGAGCCAGGAGAGTGTGAATTTCATTTTTGCACCCTTGTAAAATCGAGCGGGTTTGCCGGCAGCTCCCGAGCCACCTCGAATAGTTTTGAAAGAAGCGACGCGTATCCGCGCGCATCGTCGATAGCCCGGTGAGTGTGCGGATGATGTCCGAGCCACTCGGCGGGGAATTCAGTTGGGCCTGCCGGCGGTTCCGTCTTGCCGAAGACGCCGAGCAGGTAGGTACCGATGTCGAGCGGCGCGCGGTTGAAGACGCAATGGCCCCAGATCGCGGCATCGAGCAGGAAGCGATCGGCGAATGTTTTCAGGTAGTGGTCGATCCACAAGCCGTCGAACATCACCGGTCTCGCCGCGAAGGCCCGCTGTCCGCTGAAGTTTTCGATCCAGTCGACGAAACGCTTCATGACGATTGCCGGGTCTTCCGGATCAGTCGTCGCTGCCATCCATGCCTCCGGCTGTGTCTTCCACCATCCCATGGTCCGATCATCTGTCTGACGATCGGGACGAGGCTGGAGCACGGCTTCGAACTCGCCGCACAGCGCGCCATCGGAATGCAGGACGACGGTGGCAAAGCTCAGCATCGAATGGTGCAGGGGATCCGGCCCATTCGTCTCGATATCGGTCACGAAATAGTATGTCGGTGTCTGGCTCATCGCAGAAGACTTCCGCAGGACTATCGGTGGTTACGCGCTCAAACCGCCGAACAGGGTCGGCACGTCGAGCGGGCGGAAGCCGTAATGGCTCATCCAGCGCACGTCGGCGTTGAAGAAGTCACGCAGGTCCGGCATGCCGTATTTCAGCATGGCGATGCGGTCGAGGCCCATGCCCCAGGCAAAGCCCTGATATTCGTCCGGATCGAGACCGCCGGCGCGCAGCACGTTCGGATGAACCATGCCGCAGCCGAGGATTTCCATCCAGTCGGTGCCTTCGCCGAACTTGACGATCGGGCCGGAGGAACGGTCGCACTGGATGTCGACCTCGAAGCTCGGCTCCGTGAAGGGGAAGAAGGACGGGCGGAAGCGCATCACCACCTTGTCGACCTCGAAGAAGGCCTTGCAGAACTCCTCGAGGACCCAGCGCAGGTTGCCGACATTGGCGGTCTTGTCGATGACGAGGCCCTCGACCTGGTGGAACATCGGCGAATGGGTGGCGTCGCTGTCCTGACGATAGGTCTTGCCGGGAATGACGATGCGGATCGGCGGCTTCTGCGCTTCCATGGTGCGCACTTGCACCGGCGAGGTATGGGTGCGCAGAACCTTGCGCTCGCCGTTCTCGTCGGGCGACAGGAAGAAGGTGTCATGCATCTCGCGGGCCGGATGACCCTCGGGGAAATTCAGTGCCGTGAAGTTGTAGTAGTCGGTCTCGATATCCGGGCCTTCGGCGATGGAGAAGCCCATGTCGGCGAAGATGGCGGTGATCTCGTCAACGATCTGGCTGATCGGATGGATGCGGCCGCGCTCAGCGGGCGAGGAGCGCACCGGCAGGCTGACATCGACGGTCTCTGCCTTCAGGCGGGCGTTGATCGCCGCGTCGCGCAGCTCGCTCTTGCGGGCGGTGATCTTTTCGGTCAGTTCGTTCTTCAGCGCGTTGATTGCGGCACCGCGCGTCTGGCGTTCTTCCGGCGTCATGCTGCCCAGCGTCTTCAGCAGTTCGGAAACCGAACCCTTCTTGCCGAGCGCGGCAACGCGCACTGCCTCGATCGCGGCTTCGTCTTCGGCGGCCGAAACATCCGAAAGAAGCGCTATTTTCAGACTGTCGAGATCGGACATCTTGTCTTTCCTGCCCTGGTTCCTCTGCCGAGCCTGACGTCCCGGCGTGACGATGATATGAAAAAACCCGCGCCAGCCCTGCCAGCGCGGGTTTCCCAATCGGATTGTGCAATGAGCTTGGGAAGCGCTGGCTTACTTGACCGCGCTTTCAAACTCGTTGGCCGTACCCTTTTCCTTGAGGTAGGCAAGTGCCTTCTTGGAAGCTTCGACGAGGGCGCCGAAAGCCGCCGGCTCATGGATGGCCATGTCGGACAGAACCTTGCGGTCGACTTCGATACCGGCCTTGTTGAGGCCGTCGATGAAGCGGCCGTAGGTGAGGCCGAATTCGCGGACGGCAGCGTTGATACGCTGGATCCACAGGGCGCGGAAGTTGCGCTTGTTGACCTTGCGGTCGCGGTAGGCGAACTGCTTGGAACGATCGACGGCAGCCTTTGCTGCGCGGATCGTGTTCTTGCGGCGGCCGTAGAAGCCCTTGGCTGCCTTCAATACCTTCTTGTGCTTGGCGTGGGCGGTAACGCCGCGTTTTACGCGTGCCATGTCATGATCTCCTTAAACTTGGTCCAGTTGGGCGGAAGGTCTCAGAGACCGTTCGGCAGGTAGTTCTTGATAACCTTCTTGCCGTCAGCTTCGGCGAGGATCATCGTACCGCGAGCATCGCGGATGAACTTGTTGGACCGCTTGATCATGCCGTGGCGCTTACCGGCAGCCGCAGCGACAACCTTGCCAGTGGCGGTGATCTTGAACCGCTTCTTGGCCGAGGACTTCGTCTTCATTTTGGGCATTTTGCTACTCCATTGTTTTTGTGAAAGACCAGCCGACGAAAGCCGGTTTTCAAGCATTAGAAACGGCCACGGCATGCCCTGCCGGACCGTTCGGACGGGCGCTTATAACCGCGAAGGGAAAAAAGCGCAACGGGGGTCGACGGATTCTTGGGCTTTGTCTCTCCTCGCAATCCGCTACGTGCGCAGCGGAACCCTCAATCTGACCGCCAGACCGCCGAGTCGGGAGCCTTCGAGCTCCATTGCGCCGGCATAGGCAGCAAGAATCTCCGCCGTGATCGACAGACCAAGGCCGGAACCCTCATCGTCCGCCCCGAGGTGCCGACCCCTGGAGGGAAGTGTCGCGAGTTCGTGCAGAGCGATCCCGGGTCCGTCGTCCTCGACGGTGATGACGATTGCTCCATCCGCAACAATGGCCGCTATATGAATCCGACCGCGGGCATAGCGTGCCGCGTTATCAAGCACATTGCCGAGCGCTTCCGCGAGATCGGCCGCATCCATGTCGGCGGTCAGTCGCTCAACGATATGGATTTCCCAATCGACATCGCGGGACTGGGTGACGGGTTTCAGCACGCTCACCAGCTTGCCGACCAGGGGAGCCAGGTCCGTCCGCGCCATCTGTTCTACGCCGAGCCTTGCCGACTGAAGCTGACGGTCGGCGCGTTGGCGAACCAGGTCCACTTGCTGGCGCGCGAGCTTCTTCTGGGCCGGAGGCAGATGATCGGTCAGTTGCAGCAGCACGGTGAGCGGCGTTTTCAGTCCGTGGGCAAGATCGCTCGCGCGTGCCCTTGCCCTTTCCACCGCGGTTTCCCGCTCTGTCAGCAGCAGGTTCAGTTCGGACACGAGTGGCCGGAGTTCGGAGGCGCCGACATCCTCGACCGAGTTGGCCTGTCCCGAGCGGACAAGGCCGACCCGTTGCTGAAGTCGCACAAGGGGAGAAAGCCCGACGCCAACCTGGAAAATCGCGGCAGCGACCAAAACCGCTGCCGTCAGAACGAGCATCAGCGCCATCGTGCTGTGAAACTGTGCGACGGCGTCATCGAGTTCGTTTCTATCGAACGCGGCCGAAAGCATGAAGCTGTGGGATCCGCCTTCATCGTCGAGCGCAATCTGGCGTCTGTAGACGAGAAGGCCGGCGCCATCCGGTCCTTCCGCGGCCATGAAGCCATGGTCGGCTCGTGGCAGGTCGGCGGGCAGTTCGACGTCCCAGAGCGACCGCGAACGCAGCGCGGCGCCCGTCGCGGGCGTTATCTGCCAATAACGGCCGCTTCCCGGAAGGTTGAAGCGGGGATCGCTCGGCGTTTTTTCCAGAACGGCTTTTCCGTCGCGAAGCTCGAGAGCTGCTGCAAGCTGATCGATGATCGTCGCGCATTCGACCCGATACCGCTCTGCAACGTAGTTTGAGAAGACGCGGCTGAGACCGAAGCCCACCAGCAGCAAGATGAAGACGATCGCCACCATGGCGCCGACGGCGAGCCGGATCCGGAGGGATTGGATCATGTCTGGTTGTCCGGCAACAGGTAACCAAAGCCGCGTCGTGTTTCGATCGCTTCCGGATCGGTCTTGCGACGGAGCCTTGTGATCATTGCCTCGACGGCGTTCTTGGCGGCATCGTCATCGCGGCCCTGGACATGGCGAGCAATTTCGATGGGGTCGAAGACGCGACCGGGGGCGCTGGCAAGAAGCTGCAGCAAGCGATATTCCAGTGTTGTGAGTTCGAGCGGACGGCCGTCATAGGTAACGCGGCGAGTTTGGTCATCGATGACAAACCGGCCGGCGGAGTTGACTGGGGAAGGCTTGCCCCGTGCGCGGCGCAGCAACGCCTTGAGACGTGCGAGCAGTTCCTCGCTGCGGAACGGCTTGGGCAGGTAGTCGTCCGCACCGGCCTCGAAGCCGTCAACCCGCTCCATCCATGAACCCCGGGCCGTCAGCACGAGGATCGGCGTGTCGAGGCCAGCTGCCCGCCAGCGCTTCAATATGGAGAGGCCATCCATGCCGGGTAGGCCGAGGTCGAGAATGATCGCCGCATAGTCGCCGGTTTCACCCTCGGCCCATACTTCCGGACCTGTCGCGAGATGGTCGACGAGATACCCCTCGGCCTCAAGTTTGGCCTTGGTGTGATCTGCTATGTCGCGATCGTCTTCGGCGAGCAGCAGTCGCATCGCGTTACCACCCGAACAGGGACAGCTTGCGGCCGGTCACCGCGTTGAGGCGAAGGGTTCGCACGCTGCCGTTATCGTTCTCGACCTTGAGCGTATAGAAGGGCGATTTGCTTTCGAGCGAGAGATCGACGGAGATCACGCGCCCGGCCCCCATGGCGTTCACACGGCGAAGGATCTCGCGAAGCGGCAGGATGCGTCCCTCGCGGACGGCGTCGCGCGCCTTGACGTGATCGTTCTTGCCGGCTTCGCTTTCGCCAGCGGAGCTGTCATTGCTCTCATTATTTCCGCTGTTGCTCTCGTTGTCTTCGGATCCGGAATTGCTCCCGCCGCCGCTATCGTCACCGCCATCACCGTCGCCATCACCGCCGCTGTCATCGCCGCCGTCGTCGTCGGCTCTGGCTGGTCCGGCATGCGCAAGCGTGATGGCAAGCGGCATCGCCGCTGCGAGCAACAAGATGAAATGTCGCCTTTCCATAGCCATCATGCCTATGACGCTTCTCCTCGGACCTGGTTCATGGTGGAGAGTAGCGTTTGTTTCATTGCCGCGCCACCGGGGCGAAAGGAACCCCCGCCCGAGGCTGGGCGGGGAGAAATGGCGCGCAGCACCGGCGGCTGCGCCGCGGCCATTTCAAGCGCAATCAGTTTACAGGGACGACAGTAACTCGCGTGACCGTGCCTCTGGGAGCTGCGAACTTGACCTCGGTCATGCCGCGTTCCTGTTCGATTTCGACCCGCAGTTGACGACCGTTCTGGTCTACCGCGATCATCGTTCCGTTCGTCAGGCCACGCAGTTGGGTTTCGTTGACGACCAGACTGGTCTCGACATTGCGATCGCGGCGGTTGCTGGTCTGGTCGTCATGGATATCTCTGTCGTCCGTCTTGTCGTCATCAGAGACGTCGTTATCGCTGTCGTCGTCGGAAGCATCATCTCTGCTATCGTCGTCACCACCGCTATCGTCTGAACTGTCGTTTCCGCTGTCATCGCCATGGTCGTTGCCTCCATGATCGTCTCCGCCATCATCGTCGGCATAGGCGACGGATATGATCGAGGAGGACAGCGGAAGGGAAATGCCCGAGACAATGGCGGGCAACAGGGTCAGGGAGAGCAGGGCGGTGCTCGATAGGAGCAGGGGTTTGCGCAGCAGGGCGAACATCATTTTTCCTCCGATGTTGAACATGAATGATCTCGATGAACAACACCTTGCACTCGTTGTCCTGACAGGATGGCCCGTCTGTCTGTCAGCGGATTGTCAGCGCAAGTCATGAAAAAAGCCGCCCTGGGCGGCTTTTTTCATGGGGCCTTGGAGCACACTTACTTCGGAGCGAGCACCATCATCATCTGGCGTCCTTCGAGCTTGGGCTCGGCTTCGACCTTGGCAATCGTCAGGGTGTCTTCCTTGACCTGCATCAGGAGCTTCATGCCGAGTTCCTGGTGAGCCATTTCGCGGCCGCGGAACTTCAGGGTCACCTTGACCTTGTCGCCTTCTTCAAAGAAGCGCGCCATCGACTTCATCTTCACCTCATAGTCATGGGTGTCGATGTTCGGGCGCATCTTGATTTCTTTGACTTCGACGATCTTCTGCTTCTTGCGCGCTTCCGCCGCCTTCTTCTGGTTGGCGTATTTCAGCTTGCCAAGGTCGAGGATCTTGCAGACCGGCGGCTCGGCATTGGGCGAGATCTCGACGAGGTCGAGACCCGCTTCTTCCGCCATCTTCAGCGCCTGATCCGTCGGCACAACACCGAGATTCACGCCTTCTTCATTGATCAACTGAACTTTGGGAATCCTGATTTCCCGGTTGGAGCGCGGCCCATCCTTGACGGGGGCGTCGGCTTTGAAAGGTCTGCGAATGGTCGTATTCTCCTCGAACTGTTCCGGATAGCCGCAACGTCCTCGCTGCGCTGGAATCTCGTGCGCAGGCAAAATGGCGATTGCGGATTTTATGTCAATAGCATGCCTGTCATAGAAAATCACCTGTTGTCCGTTCATTCGCGAGTGTGTTTTACAGGCCGCAACGTCGCATGGTGCAGGCAAGAAGGAGAACGGGTATGGCCGAGGGTGAAAACGGGATCGTCGCAACGCATCTGACGGTGGGCGAGGGGGATGATTCCCGGCCGATCGCCATGCTGCTGCGCCCTGCCGCCGGAAATGCTTCCCCTTCGACACCGGCGCTCGTCTGGCTTGGCGGCTACCGCTCCGACATGGCCGGCACCAAGGCGATCGAACTCGACGCACTCGCAGCCGAAAACGGTCTTGCAGCGATCCGCTTCGACTATTCCGGCCACGGCGCCTCCGGTGGCGAATTCCGCAAGGGCACGATCAGCCGCTGGACGGAGGAAGCGCTTGCCGTGCTGGAGCATGTCGCGCCCGAAAGTGTGGTTCTGGTCGGCTCCTCCATGGGTGGCTGGATCGCGATCCGGGTCATCCAGGAGCTGGCAAGGCTTGGCCGCGGGCCGAAGGTGGCGGGTCTGGTGCTGATCGCACCCGCGCCGGATTTCACCATCGACCTCATCGAGCCGAATCTCTCGGAAGCCGAGCGCACGTCTCTTTCCGAGCGCGGCTATTTTGAGGAGCCTTCCGAATACAGCCCGGAACCGAACATCTTTACCCGCGCCCTGATCGAGGACGGTCGGGAAAACCAGGTGCTGAAGGGCATCATCGAGACCGGCTGCCCGGTGCATATCCTGCAGGGCATGGCCGATCCCGACGTGCCCTACAAGCACGCGCTGAAGCTTATGGAATTCCTGCCGGCTGACGATGTTGTGCTGACGCTGGTGCGTGATGGCGACCACAGGCTTTCTCGGACCGAAGATATCGCCCGCATGAAGGCGGCGGTCGTTGCCATGCTGCCGGCCTGATTGTGCCCGGATCCAATCCCGGATCTGTCGCATTTTAACCATAGTTGATAAATCCCTAACGCGCCTCCCGTCGCAGTAATTGACTCGTAACCCTTCTGAACCTTAACGTTTTGTTAACGAATGAAGGGACGAGTTCATGATGAACGGTTCGAACGCGCTTGCCGCGCTGGTGGTTTCGCTGGCGGTCATGGCGCCAGCCAGCACTGCCTTGACGGCGCCGAAGACCCAGTTGTCCATGCAGACGGGCAATGTCACGTCCCAGCCGATTGGCCATTATGAATTCTGCCGCAGCCACCGCGACGAGTGCAGCATTCGCCTCAGGCCGGGTTCGGCTGCGCGCGTCACCGCTCATGGCTGGGAGGTCGTGCGCGATATCAATCTGTCCGTGAACACGACAATCACGCCGATGACCGATATGGAGATCTACGGGCGTGAGGAAGTCTGGGCCTATCCCGCCGACGCTGGCGATTGCGAGGATTTCGTTCTCCTCAAGCGCCGCAAGCTCATGGATGCCGGCTTCTCTCCCGCCGATCTGCTGATTACCGTTGTGCGCAAGCCCGATGGCGAAGGCCATGCTGTCCTGACGCTGCGCACCGCCCAGGGCGACTTCATTCTCGACAACCTCGTCGACGAAGTGAAGCCCTGGACGGACACGCCCTATACCTACCTGAAGCGTCAGGCGAGCTTCGATACGGGTCGCTGGGTCACCATCGAGAACGGCACCACCGACGTCATGGTTGGCGCTTTGAAGTAAGCGCGCTCACGGCGGGAGCGGCGCTCCCGCTATCCCCGGGCGAATGAAAGAGGCAAGCCTTCGAAAGGCTTGATCTCCTTCAGCACGAAGGTCGTCTGCATTTCCTTGATGCGGGGCAGGCGGCGCACTACCGCCATGGCGAAATCCGCATAGGTATCGAGGTCGGGCGAGACGACCTGCAGCAGGAAATCTGCGTCGCCCGCAATGCTGTAGCAGGCCACGACCTCCTTGAGCTTCGAGACGCTGGCCGAAAATTCTTCCGCTTCCTGTTCGCTGTGGCTGTCGATCTTGACGCGAATGAAGGCGAGTACGCCGAGGCCCATCTTCTTCCGGTCCAGTTCGGCGCGATAGCCCTTGATAACGCCGGTCTCTTCCAGTTGCCGCACACGCCGCCAGCATGGCGAGGTCGAAAGCCCGACCTCCTCCGATAGCGTCTGGTTGGTCATCCGTCCGTCGGTCTGTAACGCCTCCAGTATCCTGACATCGACCGCTTCAAGAGGATCGTTCGGCATGATCTACCTCCATGTTTCCATAAATCGGCAATATCTACCTGATTATGGATTGAGGCGGCAATAAAAGGCAGGAAATTTCCGGCGCACGGCACTAGTTTTTGCCTGAAAACCCAATGCCGGAGCAGAAATGACCGAAGACCTTCGTATTGCCATCGTCGTCAACCCCGAATTGCCTCAGGGCCTTCTCGCCAACACCGTCGGAGCTATCTCCATAGGGATCGGTTCGAAGCTGCCTGTGTTGGCCGCGCGCCAGCTTGAGGACGGGCAGGGACGGCGGATCGACAGCAGTTCCACCCTGCCGGTGCCGATCCTTCAGGCGGATGATGAGACCTTGCGCCGACTGATGCTGAAGGCGCTGGATGGAGCCGGTCCGGCGAGCGCGGTTGTCCCGTTCCCGGCTTTCGCCCGTGCGCTGCACGTCTATGCCGACTACGAGGCATCCATGCCGGGCAGGGATCTTGGCGAGGAAAAGATCGACGGCCTCGGTATTGTCGGGCCGTCGAAATGGGTGAAGTCGCTGACGGGGTCGTTGAAACTGCTGCGGTGAGGGGGCGGGTTTGGTGGGGTGGTCGGGATCAGGATACGCCCGGCCACTCGCTTTGTGCTCGTGGCGTTCGTCGTTGAAATCGATTCACTGGATCGATTTCTCCGGCTGCGCCGGATCACTCCTCACCCATTCCCGATCAGGATGCCGGCGGCGAGCACCAGCGATCCGCCGAACACGACCTGCATGACCGCACGGAAGAACGGCGTTTCCATGTATTTGTTCTGGATGAAGGCAATGGCCCAGAGTTCGAAGAACACCACCACCGCCGCGGTCAGCGTTGCCGTCCAGAAATGCGGGATGAGATAGGGCAGGGCGTGGCCGAGGCCGCCCAATGCGGTCATGATGCCGGACGCGAGACCGCGCTTGATCGGCGAGCCGCGACCGGAGATCTTGCCGTCGTCATGGGCGGCTTCGGTGAAGCCCATGGAAATGCCGGCGCCGACGGAGGCCGAGAGGCCGACGAGGAAGGTCTGCCAGGTGTCGCCGGTGGCAAATGCCGCCGCAAAGATCGGCGCGAGCGTCGAGACGGAGCCATCCATCAGGCCGGCTAGACCCGGCTGGACATAGGTCAGGATGAACTGCCGGCGGGCCGTTTCGTTTTCCTCTGCCGCGACTTCGCCGGGCACATGTTTCTCGCCGAGCATGGCGGCGATTTCCTCGTGACCCTGTTCGGCCAGCGCAAGATCGCCGAGCAGCTTGCGTGTCGATGCATCGCTCGTCCGCTTTTCCGCCTCGACATAGAAGCGATAGGCGCCTTCCTCCATCTTGCCGGCTTCCGCGCGGATCTGCTCCAGCGACTGATTGGCGCGCAGCCAGTCCGGCTTGCGCTCGTAGAAGCCGGCCACATGCTCTCGCCGTATCAGCGGAATGCGCTCGCCGAAGCGCTGGCGATGCATGTCGATCAGCATGTTGCGATGGGTCTGCTCCACTTCGGCCATGTCTTCGAACACTTTCGCCGACTGGGGATATTGCGCGCGAAGTTGGTCGGCATAGGCAAGATAGATGCGCGCGTCATCCTCCTCCGAGGATATCGCCAGCGCCAGGATTTCCTGCTCGCTGAGGCTGTCGAAGGAACGCTTGGCCATCGAAAAGAGGCTGCGGAACATGAATGGAAAACTCCAATTTTTAGAATTATTCTAAAATAAACATTCGCCCCATCGCTGGTCAAGGGCTGGCTGGCGGGCCAATCGACGCAGACCCGGCGAGGCGGCGCCAGTGTGGGCAGCACATATGCGACGATAGGCCTCGTGTTCCTGTGTTTGACGAAAGTCAGCCCGAGGCGCATTAGAAGGCTGGACACGTGAAGGAGAAGTCCGTGGAAAACGATCTGGCCGGCAGGGCCGCCAACCGGGCGGACATACTGGAAAGGGCTGCCGCCGAGATGGCGGCGATGGGCGTCGATGCCGCCTTCATCGACCGTCTGGTCGAGACCTTTTACGGCCGCGTGCAGGCGCATGAGACGCTTGGACCCGTTTTCGACGCGCGGCTTGCCGGCCGCTGGTCCGCGCATCTTCAGCGCATGAAGGCCTTCTGGACTTCGGTGGCTTTCAAGAACGGCGCCTATGGCGGCAAGCCGGTTCAGGCCCATCACGGAGTCGAAGGCATTGAGGAAGGATTGTTCATCGAATGGCTCGCGCTTTTTCGCGCGACGCTTGCCGATCTTCAGGCGAGCGAGGCGGCGCAGGCCTGGTTCATGGCGACGGCCGAGCGCATTGCCCGCAGCCTCGTGCTCTCTCTTTTCTACAACCCGGCCTTCGACGACCCTCGACGCAAGACGTCTGCCGGATAGTCTTCCGCGCAGCTTTCTTGATCCTGTGTCCTTATTTGGCGCAATTTCACGAAAACTATGAGGCCTGCTCGCGCAATTCCGATCGCCATCGGTCTTGCAACCTGATGATGGGCATGCTTAACAGCGCGCGGCCGCAGGAGGCTGGCAGGAAACACGATGACAGGGAGCGACCAGAGCCGATGACCATGAACCGCCGTAAATTTTTCAAGCAGGCCGGCTCCGTCGGTCTGGGTGCCGCAGCTTCCGCAGCACTTGCCGCGCCGGCCATCGCGCAGGAAAACCCCAAGATCACCTGGCGCCTGACCTCGTCCTTCCCGAAGAGCCTCGACATCATTTTCGATGCCGCGACCGATATCGCCAAGAGTGTGTCGGAAGCATCGGGTGGCAACTTCACCATCCAGGCCTTTGCCGCAGGCGAAGTTGTGCCGCCACTGCAGGCCGCAGACGCGGTCGCTGCCGGCACCGTCGAGATGGCGCACACCTGCTGCTACTACTACATCGGCAAGGACCCGGCCTTCGCGCTCGGTACGGCCATTCCCTTCGGCCTCAATGCCCGCATGACCAATGCCTGGTTCACCGCCGGCGGCGGCAATGAACTGCTCAACGAATTCCTCGCAGGCTACAAGCTCTATGCGCTGCCGGCCGGCAATACCGGCGCCCAGATGGGTGGCTGGTACCGCAAGGAAATCAAGACCATCGACGACCTCAAGGGCCTGAAGATGCGCATCGCCGGCCTCGCTGGCGAGATCATGGGCAAGGTCGGCGTGACGCCGCAGCAGATCGCCGGTTCGGACGTCTATCCGGCGCTGGAAAAGGGCACGATCGATGCCACCGAATTCGTCGGTCCTTATGACGATTACAAGCTCGGCTTCTACAAGGTCGCCAAGTATTATTACTATCCCGCATGGTGGGAAGGTGGCCCGACCGTGCACGCCATGTTCAACCTCGACAAGTTCAACGAGCTTCCGGAAAACTACAAGCGCATGCTGACCGACGCCTGCGCTGCCGCGAACGCCCGCATGCTTGCGCGCTATGACGCGTCCAACGCCACGGCCCTGCGCCAGCTCGTTGCCGAAGGCACGCAGCTTCGTGCCTTTTCTTCTGATATCCTCGACGTCTGCCACAAGGCAGCGCTCGAGACCTATGCCGATCTCAGCGCCAAGAACGAAAACTTCAAGAAGCTCTACGACAGCCAGCAGGCCTTCAAGAAGGACGCCTATCTCTGGGCTCAGGTCGCCGAATACGGCTTCGACACCTACATGATGCTGCAGCAGCGCGCCGGCACGCTCTGAGCCTGAACCGCGCGGCTGACGAATTCAAAAGCCCCGGATCGAAAGGTCCGGGGCTTTTTGCCGTGATGCGGAAGCCCGATACCGTGATTGCAGAGCCGCCGCGTCGGCCCGCTTCAGGATGTTCGCGTTTTCAGATAGGTGCTGGGTGAGCGGCCGAGCATGCGCCGGAACATGGTGGAGAAGGCCGCGATGTTTTCGTAGCCGGCGTCGAGCGCGACATTGGTGATTGCCTCTCCATCCGCCAGCCGCGGCAGGGATGCGAAAAGGCATGCCTGCTGCCGCCACGTCACGAAGCTGATGCCGGTTTGCGCCCGAAACAGCCGCGTGAAGGAGCGGCGGCCGATCCCCATGTCCCGCGCCCAGTCATCGATGCTGACGGTTGCCGAGGGAATTTTCAGGAATTGCCGGCAAAGCCGCGCCAGCCTCTGGTCATTGGGAAAAGGCAGGCCGAGCGGCCGTTCCGGCAATTGGCGGAACTCGTCGAGCAGCAGGTCGGTGACCATCGTCAGTCGGTTTTCCCTGACCGGCCTGTCCTCCTCCTCGACCAGTTCCTCGATCAGGTTTTGCGCAAGCGGGGTGACTTCGACCACCCGCGGCCGTCTGGCCTCGTCGCTGGCGACATTCACATAGATGGAGCGCATCTCCACGGCGCTGATCATCTCGGCGGAATGTTCCACGCCGGCGGGAATGATCAGGGCATGGCCGGGCGGGATCATCCACCGCCTGTCATCCGTGCTGACGAGCACGATGCCGCGCCGCGCGAACCAGAGCTGCGCGCGCCTGTGCGAATGAAGGGAAACCTTGAAACCGGCGGGATAAACGCGGCCAAGCGCCAGAACCGGCTCGTTTGCCTGATCGATCCAGATCAGACTCTGGTTGTGATAGTCCTGGTCGACGCTTTGTGCCGCCCCGGTGAGGTCAATAACGCGCATTTGGCCCACTCACGAAAGAATTCGACCAGAACACAAAAGCGGGCCAGTGACAAGCCGGATATGACGACGATCAATCCGCGCAGGAGGATGAGCGGATCGGGTTTATCATTACAGACAAGGGACAAGAGGGATGGCCAGTATAGCCGCCACCGGAAGCCAGGTCGAAAGGACCGCCTTCTCCATCATTTTCGCCGCAAGCTTCTGCCATATGCTCAATGACATCATGCAGTCGCTTCTGACGTCGCTCTACCCGCTTCTGAAGGATAATTACGCCCTCGACTTCGTGCAGATCGGCCTTCTGACCTTTGCCTTTCAGGTCACGGCATCGCTGCTGCAGCCGGCCGTCGGCATTGTCACGGATCGCTGGCCCATGCCCTTCTCCCTGCCGGCGGCGATGCTGTCCACCTGCGCCGGCCTGATCACCCTTGCCTATGCCAGCCATTTTTCCGTGCTGGTGCTCGGGGCCTGCCTGATCGGCATCGGTTCGGCGATCTTCCATCCGGAAGCATCGCGCGTGGCACGGCTTGCATCCGGTGGACGCCATGGTCTGGCGCAGTCCTTCTTTCAGGTCGGCGGCAATACCGGCACGGCCATCGGCCCGCTGCTTGCGGCCTTCATCGTCATTCCGCGTGGACAGGGCGTCCTGAGCTGGTTCTCGCTCATCGCGCTTCTCGGTTTCTGCGTACTTTCGGGCGTCAGCGTCTGGTACATGCGCCATCGCCGCAGCAATGCCGGCCGGCCGTCTCCGAACCGTACACTGCCGCTGCCGCGCAATCAGGTAGCCTGGACGCTTGCCATCCTGATCGTGCTGACGGCGACCAAGAATGCCTATCTGGCAAGTCTTTCGAGCTATTTCACCTTCTTCGCCATCCACAAGTTCGGGGTGGGCGTGCAGGATGCCCAGATCATGCTGTTCCTCTTCCTCGGCGCATCGGCGGCCGGCGTCTTCTTCGGCGGGCCGATCGGCGACCGCTTCGGCTCGCGGGCGGTGATCTGGTTCTCGATCCTCGGGGTCATCCCCTTCGCTCTGATGCTTCCCTATGCCGACCTGTTCTGGACCTCGGTGCTGGTGGTGGTGATCGGCTTCATCTTCTCCTCCGCGTTCTCGGCCATCGTCGTCTTCGCGCAGGAACTGGTGCCGGGCCGCGTCGGGCTGATCGCCGGCCTGTTCTTCGGCTTTGCCTTCGGCTTCGGCGGCATCGGCGCAGCCGTCCTCGGCGTCTTTGCCGACAGGCAGGGCATCGAATTCGTCTACAGCATCTGCTCCTACATGCCGCTTCTCGGCCTGCTGACCATTCTCCTGCCGCGCCTGCCAAGCCAGCGGCGCGCGTAAACAGCCGGAGGCATTCCGGGCCGTTGTATCGGAACGGCCAGAGGAAACGACGGGAGGCCGGCTATCTGCCGGGCTCCCGTTTCCGTTTGTGGGGCACCATCACTGTGAAGACCCGGTATCGCTGGCGGATGGCTCGTGCTAGAGCGGCGCTTCTTTTGATCGAAACGACCGGCGAGGCTCCATGACCATTGCACTCTATGCTGACTATGTCGCGGATCTGAGAAGCCTGTTCACCGAGCTCGACCGCTCGCCGGAACAGTTCCAGACATTCGACGTGCGGCTGGAACTGGCGGCCGCAGGCGGTCTCATCGTTTATGAAACAAAGCGCCGGAAGGGTCTGACAGACAGCCTTTATTACGGCCGCTCCGCCAGCACCGGCGCCAACCAGCAGATCTCGCAGGCCACGGCCTTCGCCGCGATCGATCGTTTCTTGGCACTCGGCCAGTTCATCGCTCTTGCGGGGGATGCCTCGCAGAACCACGCGATGGATGCCGGGTACCCGCATTGCGCCGTCAACTTCTCCTATCGGAAGAAGGGACACCCCAAGGCGCTTTCCATGCTGATGGTCTTCATCGGTTTCAACGATGATGAGGATGCGCGCGCCTTTGCCGAAAAGGCCGCTGACGCTTCGGTCTTCGTGACTGCGCGGCCCTGTAAGGGAGACCGCGCCCACGAGTGGAAGTGAGACCTTGGCGCCCTATCGATTGCCGGCCTCTTCATAGAGCCGCTGGGCCTCGATCAATGCGTCGTCCAGCCTCTTTCCGGCACCGAAAAGCGAGAGCGTTTCCGGCTTCGACACGCCGGCCGGAAGATGTGGCGAAGCTTCCGTCTCGCCGATCACCGTGCGGACGGGAATGACGCCGGCCCAGACAGGCAGACCGTAATCTTCCTCGTCATCGCCGACGCCCTTGGCGCGGACCTTGGCCGAAGCATCCTCGATCCGCATGCCTATGACGGCCGTCGCCTTGATCTCCTGCCCGGTGGTTGGTCGAAGCAGTGCGCTGCGGTCGGGATAAAAGCGGTCAATGACGGCGCGCAGCGCCTTTTCCTTCTCCGTGGGATCCTCGACCAGCCGGGCGGTGCCGAAGCACATGGCCGAACGATAATTTGCCGAATGATTGAAGCCGGAGCGGGCGAGCACCAGCCCGTCCAGATGCGAAACCGTCAGGCAGGCCCGCGTTCCGGTCTTGAGATGGCGCAGCATGCGGCTCGCGGACGAACCGTGCCAGTAGAGCATATCGCCTTCGCGCCAGTGGATCGTCGGCGTGCAGAAGGGCTGGCCGTCGATAACGTAGGCCACATGACAGAGCATGCCGGCATCGAGGATCGCATGCACGGCGGCGTGATCATAGCTGCCGCGCTCGTGCAGGCGCTTGATGCGGTTGCGGTCGGTTATGGGGTAGGAGCCGGTTTCGGCTTCGATGGTGCTGGTGGACATGAACTTGCCTTCCTCAATGCTGTCGGTCTATCTATGCAGGAACATTGGTTCGAAATAGCTCCAATTCCATGTCAAAAATGAAGACCAATCCGGCCGACTGGTCGGCCCTGATCCCGGTCCTGCCGGATGACGGGCCGCATACGGCCGCGCTCTACCGAACCGTCCGCCGACTGATCGAGACGGGCAGCATCACGCCGGGAACCAAGCTTCCCCCGACGCGGGATCTTGCGGCCCGCCTGAAGGTCTCTCGTGGGTCGGTGGTCGCCGCCTTCGAAATGCTGATTGCCGATGGCTTTGCCGAGGCGCGGACGGGTGCCGGAACCTTCGTGGCGGGGCAGGTCCCAGTCCTTCGCGCACCCGATATGGTCGTGGAGGCGGCGGGCGACATCGCGCCGCCCCTGCCGGGCACGCTGGGGATCGCCACTGCCGATGCCCGTACGCTGAAGACGTTCCGGGCACTGTTATCCTGGCATCTGGCGCGGCCGGGCTTCGAACATTTCCATTATGGCGATCCGCGCGGTTCGGCGGATCTGCGCGAAGCCGTCGCCAGCTATCTGCGGACGGCACGCGGCGTGCGCTGTGATGGCGCCTCCGTCGTTATCACCCATGGCACCCAGCAGGCGCTCGATCTCTTCATCCGCAGCGCCTTGCAGCCGGGAGATGGCGTGTGGATCGAGGATCCCTGCTATCCCATGGCGCGGACCGCTTTTGCTGAAGCCGGAATGCGGCTTTCGGGTATTCCCGTGGATGGCGAGGGTCTGGATCCGGTGGCGGGAGAAAGCCTGATGCCCTCGGCGCGTGCCGTCTATGTCACGCCATCGCACCAGTTTCCTCTGGGCGTCACCATGACCATGCCGCGCAGGCTGGCGCTGATCGACTGGGCGCGGCGCAACGACGCCTGGATCGTCGAGGATGATTACGACAGCGAGTTTCGCTATGCCGGACCGCCGCTCACCTCGCTGCAGGGCATGGATGACACGGGCCACGTCATCTATGTCGGCACCTTTTCCAAGGCGCTCTTTCCCGGTCTCCGCATGGGCTACATGGTCGTGCCGCCACCCCTGCGGGAAAAGGCCGTGGCGCTGAAGAGCCGCACGGACCGATATCCGCCGACGCTGGCGGAGGCGGCCCTTACCGATCTCCTGCGCGAAGGGCATTTCGCCGCCCATCTGCGCCGCGCCCGTCGCCGCACCGAGGCCGCGAGGAACGAACTGGTCGCGGGGCTGTTGTCCAATCCACGAGCGGGTATCGAGGTCGAGACGCCCGATCAGGGACTTCATCTCATCGCCCGGTTGCCGGCAGGTGTCGAGGATACGGCGCTGGTGGAAAAGGCGAGGGCGGCGGGACTGGGCGTGCGGGCCTTGTCCTCCATGAGCGTTTCGGGAAAGCCCCGGCAGGGGCTCGTCATCGGCTTCTCCGGTTTCAGCGGCGAGGACCTCAGGGCGGCGGCAAGCCGCTTCGTCGCGAGCTTGTGAGAGGCAGTCGCGATGGCGCGCCTTGCGGACGAAGGCTCCGCACTGCTACTAGGATCGGAGGCGAACAGCAGGAAGCCATGGCAGGGAGGCCGGGCTGGAGTAGGAGACGGCGTGAAATTTCTCGACCCAAAGCATCCGTTTTTCAAGCCGCTCTGGCGCCGTATCCTGACGGTGGTCGCCCCCGCCGCCTGGGGTTTGGTCGAGCTTTCGAACGGTGCCTCCGGCTGGGCCATCCTGTTTTTCGGCGCATCCGCCTATGCCGCTTACGAATTGCTTTTCATGTTCGAGCGCAGCAATCGGGAAGCGGCATCCGCTGCCGACAAGGATAGATCGCCAGCCGACGACAATGGCGCGGATGGCGGCGACGGCGGCGATTGACCGGTTGAGGAGATGATCTCTCCTATCCGAAGATGACCTTGCCAAGGCTCTCCTCCGCCAATAGGTTGCCCACCTGAAACGATTTAAATGCGGAGGAAGAGCTATGCTGCGCTTTGGAATTCTGTCGACGGCTAAGATCGGGCGCGATCTGGTGGTTCCGGCGATACAGGATGCGGAAACCTGCGTCGTTACCGCCGTGGCGAGCCGCGATCTGGCCAAGGCCCGTGCCATGGCAGACCGCTTTTCCGTGCCGCATGCCTTTGGTTCCTATGAGGAAATGCTGGCGTCCGATTTGATCGACGCCGTCTACATTCCCGTGCCGACGGCGCAGCATGTCGAATGGGCGATCAAGGCGGCCGATGCCGGCAAGCATGTGCTCTGTGAAAAGCCGCTGGCGCTCAAGGCCGCGGAGATCGACGACGTCATTGCCGCCCGCGACCGCAATGGCGTTCTCGTCACCGAAGCGTTCATGGTGACTTACGCTCCCGTGTGGCGCAAGGTGCGCTCGCTGCTGGCAGAAGGTGCAATCGGGCAGTTGCGGCATGTGCAGGGCGCCTTCACCTATTTCAACCGCGACCCTGCCAACATGCGCAACAAGCCCGAACTCGGCGGTGGCGGCCTGCCGGATATCGGCGTCTACCCGGCGATCTCGACCCGGTTTGCGACGGGTACGGAGCCGCAGCGCGTGCAGGCCGTGGTCGAGCGCGATCCGGAATTCGGCACCGACATCTATGCCAGCATCAAGGCCGATTTCGGCGGTTTCGAGCTGAGCTTCTATGTCTCCACCCAGATGGCCAATCGCCAGACCATGGTGTTTCACGGCACGGAAGGCTTCATCGAGGTCCGTTCGCCCTTCAACGCCGACCGCTGGGGCGCGGAAGAGGTGGAACTGACCAACCGGGCGCACACCGAGTCGCAGATTTTCCGTTTCCAGGACAGCCGCCAGTATCGCCGCGAGGCCGAGGCCTTTGCGCATGCCGTGGAAACCGGTGATTACAGCGATGTCGTGAGCCTCGAGAACTCCCGCGCCAACCAGCTCTTCATCGACGCGATCTACCGCGCCGGCGAAAGGGACGGGTGGGAAGCAGTGTAAACCGCCCTCAGCGCCGGAAGACGAAGCGGGAATAGCCAAAGAAGCTGAAGGCCATGGCGGCGATCGAGGCGAGCACGAGTGCCGCAAACGGCGTGAGCATCGGCGCCGAGATCAGCAGCGCCGAATAGAGCAGGTAGTTCACCACGGCAGACGTGATGCCCACAGAACCGTAGCGGAAACCTTCGACGGCAATCGAATGGCGTGAAGCCCCGAAGGTGAAGCTGCGGTTGAGAAACCATGTGCAGACGAGGGCGACGGCGATCGCGACGAGGCGCGCGAGAAAAGGGCCGAGTGGCGTCGTCTTGAGCAGCAGCATCAGCACCGCCGCGTCGATCAGGAAACCCGCCGTGCCGACGATGCCGAAGCGCAGAAGCTTCTTCATGCGGCATCCGCCTTGCTGCTGTGGGCGGCGTTGATTCCCTGCTTGTCCGTGGCAGCCTTTTCGGAAAGCGCGGGGCGCAGGGCCGGCAGGTTCATGTAGTGGATCCTCAGGTGTTCCGCGCGCGAGCGGGCGAGCGAATCCAGGATCAGCGCAGCCGTCAGCGACAGGAACGACATCATCAACAGGACTGTGGCGAGAATCCAGCTCGGGACGCGGCTGACATAACCCGTGGCGAAGAATTCGAAGAGAACTGGCACCATGAACCCGACGCTCAGCGCCAGAAGAGCGGCGCTGATATTGCCGAAAAAGGCGAAGGGACGGATTTCCTTCATCAGCATGGCGAACATCCAGAGGATTTTCGCGCCATCGCGGAAGGTCGAAAGCTTGGAGTGCGAACCTTCCGGACGCCGGCCGTAATCGAGTTCTAGCTCGCAGACCGGCAGTTTCAGCCGGGTCGCATGCACCGACATTTCCGTCTCGATCTCGAAGCCGCCGGAAACGGCGGGGAAGCTCTTCACGAAACGGCGCGAAAAGGCCCGGTAGCCGGACAGGATGTCGGTGAAATCATTGCCGAACAGGAAGCGGTAGAGCCAGTTGAACATGCGGTTGCCGAAGGCGTGGCCCTGACGGCCGGCATCGGCATGCACCCCGCGCCGCGTGCCGACAACCATGTCGGCGCGTTCGGTGATCAGGGTGCGGATGAGTTCCTCGGCGTCCTCGGGCGCGTAGGTGCCGTCGCCGTCGGCCATGATATAAATGTCGGCGTCGATGTCGCAGAACATGCGGCGCACGACATGGCCCTTGCCCTGGCGGCGCTCTCGCACCACGGTCGCGCCTGCCAGCATGGCGGTCAGCGCGGTGCTGTCGGTCGAATTGTTATCGTAGACATAGACGCGGGCATCCGGCAGCGCTTCGCGGAAGCTGCGCACGACATTGCCGATGGTCGCTGCCTCGTTGTAGCAGGGCAGGAGAACGGCCACCTCGATATTGTCAGGCCATGTTCCGCGCATGTGGAATTCTCGCTTGAAAAGGGTTCTGCCGTCACGCGAACGGCGGCGCTTTACTATTTCTTGAGAACGTTAAAGCTAGGTTTCCCGCATCGACACTATCTGTGATCTTGCCGGCCATTTCTCCTGAGCGAGGCCGGTTCGCGGGGAATGAATGCCCATGGCCGATCATGCCATTTCCGTCGGAACGACAGAGCCGTTCTGGACACGCCTCCGGCTGGTTCTGCCGATCTACTATATGGTTGTGGTCGCTACCCTCATTCTGATCCATCTGCCTGGCGCCAGTGATTATGTCGGCGCGGACAATGACGATTGGATGCGCCTGATCGAGGTGCGCGACCTCATCGGCGGGCAAGGCTGGTTCGACATGACCCAGTATCGGCTCGGTCTGGCGGGCGGCACGCCGATGCACTGGTCGCGCTTCATCGATCTGCCCATCGCCGCGCTCATCCTGCTATTCGGACAGTTTCTCGCGCCCGAACAGGCTGAAGCTGCGGCCCTATTCGTCTGGCCGGTCTTCCTGATCCTGCCGCTGCTGGCGGCGATCGGCCTTGGCGCGAGGCGTCTCGGTGGCACGCCGGCCATGCACATCGCTCTGGGTCTCGCCTGCGTCTATGTCGTCACCTCCAACCGCTTCCTCCCCGGCGCGCTCGATCATCACAATGTCCAGCTCGTTCTCGTCGCGACCATCGCGGCGATGCTGGTCGACCCGCTGCATCGGGCTGCAAGCTATGCACTTGCCGGATTTTGCTGCGCGCTCGCCATTGCGATCGGGGCCGAAACAACCCCTCTGATCGCGGTCGTCTGCCTCGTCGTCGCGGTGGTCTGGGCCTGGCATGGAGCGGCCTATGCCGCAGCCGCTCGTGCTTTCGGATTGACCCTGGCGCTCTGCGTGTCCGCCTTCTTCTTCCTGACGGTGCCGCCCCGTCTTTACGCCAATGTCACCTGTGACAGCCTTTCGCTCGGATATTTCGGCATTGCGACCGTCGGCGGCGTGGCGCTTTTCCTGTCCACGTTCCTTTTCACGGAAGGATCGCGCGGAAAGCGTTTCGCCATTCTCGCATTCGATGGCGTGGTGGTGCTGGCGGCGGCATTGCTGCTTGCGCCGCAATGCCTGCAGAACCCGCTGAACGATCTCGATCCGCTGATGGTGACGATGTGGCTCAACGAGGTGACCGAGGCGCAGTCGGCCCTTGCGCAACTGCACCGCGAGCCGGGAAGCTTCGGCGGATATTATATCGTCGGCTTCTTTGCGGTCATCGTCTGCGCTTCCCGTATCGTGCTCAGGGACCGCGTCGAAGCGCATGCCGTTCTCCTGCCGCTCATCCTTGCGAGCTGGGCCATTGCGCTCGTTCAGGTTAGGGGCGCGGCCTTTGCCAATCTTCTTTCGATCCTGCCGCTCTCCGTGCTGATTGCGGAATTGCGGCGCAATGCCAATCGCAATCCCGAGCATATGGGGGCAGGCCTCGCCTTTGCCGCCGCCACGCTGTTTGCCGTGCCGAGCGTATGGATGCTGGGCGGCACCTTCTTCACGGAAGGTTCCGACGGGGTAATCAATCGCCTGCGTGGGCAGATTTCGAAGAGCGCCGTTCCGGGTGAGGATTGCACCAGCGCCCGTGCCTTGATGCAACTCGGCGAACTGGAGCCGACGACCGTCGTTGCGGGATCGGAAGCGGGCGTGAAGATCCTGCGCTATACGCCGCATCGCGTGCTGACGGCGCCCTATCATCGCGATCAGGGCGGCATGCTGGCGGAACTGCACATCGGTATGGCGACGCCCGAGGCCGCGCTGCCTCTGCTACGCAGTTCGGGAGCAACCGTCATTGCCTATTGCAAGATGGATCCGCAGGTGAAGATGGTTTCGACGTTGGAGCCCGACGGGCTATATGCCGCCTTGGCCAAGGGCGAGGTTCCGGCCTATCTTCAGGTCCTGCCGAAAGACCCGGTATCCGGCTTCGTTCTCTACCGGCTAGTCCCTGGCATGTAGACGAGTATGGACGCAAGGGGCCCTAAAGCACGGGCCGTCTGCGACAGGCAAACAGCACGAGCAACAGATCGACGAGCCCGATGTTGAAACCTATGACCGCGATGGCGAGCGGCAGCAGCGATGCCGGCTCGGGCGGCAAGACGAGCGCCAGCACGAAGACGAGCGGGATAAGAAGCGCAACCAACGCTATTGCAAAGGCCGAACGCGTCATTCCCGCGGCGATACCAATCGCCATGGTTGAGAAGAATATCACAGTTGTCCCTACCCCTTGATCATGACAAATCCTGGCACGAACGGCCGGGAATCATCCTGATCCACATCAAAGAGGCATAGCGGAAATTCACCCGGAAGCGCCAGATTTTTCGGCATTTTGCCAAGGGTCTTGCACTTTCTTGCCTGACAAAAGCAAAGGAACGGTTCCGCGGGGGAGGGAACCGGCCGGGTTGGGGCAGGCGGGAAGGCCGCCTGCCCCGGATTTAAGGGAGCGGCGATCGGTCAGACCAGGCCGACGATGCCGTCCGCCGTCGTGCCTGTGTCGAGCACCCTGCTCACCCGCAACGGCAGGATCGAACCGCCGGGAACGCTCGTGAGTACGATGCTCGCGCCGGATGCCATGACGACGGCTATATCTCCGCCCGAACCGAGATAGAGGCCGCGGGTGGTCTCGACGAGGTCCACGTCGTCGTCGGGAAGGATAGCGAAGCCGGTCGAGGCCGGACCGGAGAGCGAGGGATGGACGTTGGAGAAGCGATCGGTCATGTCGGGGTTTCCTTTTGGGGCTGGTGGATGCCCCATTGTCCCCTGAAATGGCCGGGCGGGGATGGTCGGGCGCAGTTTTCGAGCGAAAATATCCGGTCCGTACCGCGTGTCTTGCAGTCAAGACCATGAAAACAGGAGAGGTTTTGCGGAAGCGGCAAGCCGGGGATTGGAAAACCCCGTTGCTGAACTTCCCCGAAATTTGCGCTAGGGAAGAAGCATGAACAGTTTCTTCAACGACGATTCGCGCAGCAATCTCGCCGAGTTCACGGTCTCGGAACTGTCGGGCTCGATCAAGCGCACGATCGAAACCGCCTTCGACCATGTGCGGGTGCGTGGCGAAATCTCCGGCTATCGCGGTCCCCATTCGTCGGGCCATGCCTATTTCAGCCTGAAGGACGACAAGTCACGCATAGACGCGGTGATCTGGAAAGGATCCTTTTCCAAGCTGAAATATCGGCCGGAAGAGGGCATGGAAGTCATCGCCACCGGGCGCATCACCACCTTCCCCGGTTCGTCCAAGTACCAGATCGTTATCGAGCAGATGGAGCCGGCCGGCGCCGGCGCGCTGATGGCGCTGATCGAGGAACGCAAGCGCAAGCTTGGCGCCGAGGGTCTGTTCGACGCGGCGCGCAAGAAGCCGCTGCCCTTCATGCCCAAAGTGATCGGCGTCGTGACGTCTCCGACCGGGGCGGTCATCCGGGATATCCTCCACCGCATCTCCGACCGCTTTCCGGTGCATGTCGTCGTCTGGCCGGTCAAGGTGCAGGGCGAGGGTTCGGGCGAGGAGGTGGCCAACGCCATCAACGGCTTCAATGCCCTGCGCCCCGGGGATGATATCCCGCGGCCGGATGTGCTGATCGTTGCGCGGGGCGGCGGCAGCCTCGAAGACCTCTGGAGCTTTAACGACGAGATCGTGGTCAGGGCCGCGGCCGCAAGCCAAATTCCGTTGATTTCCGCCGTAGGTCACGAAACCGACTGGACGCTGATCGACTATGCCGCCGACGTGCGCGCGCCGACACCGACCGGCGCCGCCGAAATGGCGGTGCCGGTCAAGGCGGAACTGGTTGCGCAGGTGGCCAATCTCGCGGCCCGTCATTCCGGCGCATTTGCAAGGCAGATGGACCAGCGGCGGCAGAACCTGCGTGCGCTCGCCCGCGCGCTTCCCTCCCTCGACCAGTTGCTGGCTTTGCCGCGACGTCGTTTCGACGAGGCGGCGACCGCCCTTGGCCGAAGCCTTGAGCTCAACACCATGGCCAAGCGTCGAAGCTTCGAGCGCGTGGCAAGCGCGCTTCGGCCCGATATGCTGGTGCGCCGCATCCAGGAACGGCGACAGACCGTTGCCGAGCGGTCGGCGCTCGCCGAACGCATCATCGAGCGGATGATCGACCGCCTGAGAACCCGGATCGGCCGCGCCGATGCTGCCCTGACGGCAGTTCCAGCGCGTCTTAAAGGGCATACGGATCGCGGGCGTGACCGGCTGTCGAGCCTCATGCTGAGAGCCGACAGCGCCATCGGCAATGAACTGAGGGCGCAGCGCGCGGCGCTGACGGGGCATGAACGCATGCTGCAGTCGCTCTCCTACAAGAACGTGCTGATGCGTGGTTACGCAGTCATCCGCGATGGCGAAGACCGACCTGTTTCGCGCGCCGCCGCACTGTCGGCAGGGGATGCAATCTCGATCGAGTTTGCTGACGGACGTGTCGCTGCGATAACGGGCGAGAGAGACGGAACGCCGCCCGCTCCTCCATCACCTGGCCCGGCGCAGGCGAAGCCGGCGTCAGCGAGCCGCGCGGCAAGGAAAACCGAACCGCCGAGCGGGCAGGGGAGCCTCTTCTGATGAGCGGACGGCGCTTTCTTGTTGTGCTCGCTCATCCCCTGGCGGAGAGCTTTGCCGCCGCGATGGCACGGGGGATCAGGGAAACGCTGGAAGCGAAGGGGCACAGCGTCGACCTGCTCGACCTCTATGCCGAGGATTTCGACCCGCGGCTCACCGCAGCCGAGCGGGCGAGCTACATGCAGCCGCCCTACGATTTCTCCGGTGTTGAGTCACTGGTCGAGCGGCTTCGCGCGGCCGATGGGCTCATTCTCGTTTTTCCGCAATGGTGGTTCAACCTGCCGGCAATCCTCAAGGGCTTCATCGACCGTGTCTTCGTACCGGGCGTGGCCTTCGATCACGATCCTGAAGGGGGCCGGCTAGTGCCGAAGCTCGGCAATATCCGCACATTCTGGGTCGTCACTACCACGGGCTCCCCCTGGTGGGTCGTGCATTTCTACATGGGCAATCCGGTCCGGCGCATCCTGAAGCGCGGCGTGGCCGCCTTCTGTTCCCGCGGTCTCGATTTCCGCATGTTCTCGCTGCATGACATGGACCGCGTCACGGAGGAAAGATGCGGACGGTTCATCGGCAAGGTCAAGCAGGCGCTCTCCCGCCTTTGACCTTGCAGGCCCATGGGCAGCACGGTGGCCGGATTTCATCGCGCACGACTATTTGCAGCGGCGTGTGACGGCTGGTGTTTAATTTCGTCGTTTCGTTCACTATTTTGGATGCCGATAAGGTTTAATAGTGTGGCGCGGGATGTCCTGGACCCCGATTCATGCGCCAAGGAGAAACATGTCATGAAGAAAACTTCTGCCGCCCTTTTTGCCGGTCTTGCGCTGCTGACCTCCGGCGCACTTCCCGCTTTTGCCGATGACGGCCTGTCCTCCATTCTGTTCGGCAGGAGCTACAATGACGGCGTGACTGCAGTCCAGATCGTGCATCGGCCCAGCCACGCTGGCGATAGCCTGCCTCAGGCTGTGCTGTATGCGACGCCGGCCCGTATTCGACAGGCTCAGGCGATGATCATGAACGACCCCAACCTTCTGTCAGCCCTGGAGCGACGCAATATCAGCCCGCGCAATGTGGTCTGGGTGCAGACTGCCATGAACGGCGGCAAGATCGTCTACTATTACTGAGTGAGTTTTGCTCGATAGTCGATCTCCCTTCCGCGGTGGTAGCGACGGGGACGAAGTGTCCGTGTCGCTCCGTTTCCTGCTGGTGCAAGTCGGTGTCCGGATGGCCCATCCGGTGGGATTGCCAGCGGTTGCAGCCAAGCCGGCATGACGGCGCGCGACCGGGCGGCCGGAGCGCCCGATGGGATCAAAAGGCGCAATCGAAAAACCAAAGGTTGACAATTGGTGCGCCTGTCTCTATTTACAGTTTATCGATGTTTGCTTGCTGAGCTTTGGTTACCGCGCATTTGACATCTGCGCCCTGAACGAACCTTCCTTTCAAAAATCGCTATCTTAATCCGCAGCGCATCCGCGTTGTGGTCACTCAATATGCTATGAAAGGGTTCATCATGACCACTGGCACAGTTAAATGGTTTAATTCCACCAAGGGCTTCGGCTTCATTCAGCCTGACAATGGCGGCCCGGACGCATTCGTCCATATCTCCGCCGTTGAACGCGCTGGCATGCGCGAAATCGTCGAGGGCCAGAAGATCGGCTACGACATGGAGCGCGACAACAAGTCCGGCAAGATGTCGGCCTGCAATCTCCAGGCTGCTTAAATCGGTATCTGCTTTCCTTTGACCACGGATGTACTGGCACTGTCGAAAGCATGATCCCAACGAAGGTCAGGCCAATAGCCTGGCCTTTTTTATTGCCGCTCGCTGAGCCGAGCCGCGGAGAGTGAGGATGAGCATGACAGAGACGCACAGCAAATCCCGCCAGCAGGCAGAAATTGCCTTTGGCAGGGAGCAATCGCAATTCTTCGCACGTGAACGCGCTTTCGAAGAACTCGACACGATCGTGCTTGCTCGCGAGGAAAAGACCCTGCGGTTGCGGGAAGCCCGCCTTGCCAAGGAATTGCAGGATAGCATGAAGTCGAAGACCGGCCCCGTTTCGAAACGTGTCAGAAAGGCCTGACCTTCGGTCGGCTCGACACCCCAACTGGAATAGAGATTTGAGAAATATCAGAAATAACGAAGTTTCCGAGCGTCGCGGCAGCGCTGCCGACGCGAAAGCAGCTCTTCTTCAGGCGTATCGTGCTGCCAAGGCGGCAGCGGAGCCGACCCAGCTTGCCCGTCAGGCTGAGCGCGTGGCCATCGCGGCAGCCCGCGAGGGACGACGCGCCGAGCGTGAACGTGTAAAGACCGAGGAACGGGAGCGTATCCGCGCCGAGGCGGAGGAGCGTGAAGCCGCGATTGCGGCAGCCGCACGCGCCGAGATAGATGCGCGCGAAGCAGCTGAAAAGAACCGCATTTCCCGGGTGCTGGAAGACGAGGCGGCGCGCAAGGCCGAACGCGACCGTCGCTATGCCAATCGTAAGGCGAGACAGGCCTGATGGCTGATCTCCGGCCTCGACAGAGATCGAGGCCGGCCCTTATCCCCTGATACTCAGGCCCACTCGCCCTTGCGCATGACAGGCACGCGCGCGCCATCGGCGCTGATACCGTCGATATCAACCTTGTCGGAACCGATCATCCAGTCGATGTGGATCAGGCTGGAATTGCCGCCCTGTGCCTTGATCTGTTCGGGGCTGAGCGAGGCGCCGTCGAGGAAGCACTTCGAATAGCACTGGCCGAGCGCGATGTGGCAGGAGGCGTTCTCATCGAACAGGGTGTTGTAGAACAGAATGCCCGAGGCCGATATCGGCGACGAGTGCGGCACCAGCGCCACCTCGCCGAGACGACGTGCCCCCTCGTCGGTGTCCAGCACCTTGTTCAGCACTTCCGCACCCCTGGAAGCCTTCGCCTCGACGATCCTGCCGCCCTCGAAGCGGACCTGGATATTGTCGATCAGCGTGCCCTGATGGGAAAGCGGCTTGGTGCTGGACACTGTTCCCTCGACCTTCAGCGCATGCGGCGTGGTGAACACCTCTTCGGTCGGGATGTTCGGATTGCAGGTCACGCCATTCTTGGCGGTCGATGCGCCGCCATGCCATTCATGGCCGTCCGCAAGGCCGACGGTCAGGTCCGTGCCGGGACCGGTGAAATGCAGCGCGGCGAAGCGTTCGCCGTTCAGCCAGCCGGAACGCTTGCGAAGGTTGGCGTTGTGGGTGGCCCAGGCAGCAATGGGATCGGCTTCATCGACGCGCGAAGCGGCGAAGATTGCGTCTGCGAGCCTGGCGACGGCTTCCGCGATCGGCAGGTCGGGGAAAACCAGCTTTGCCCAGGAGGGGTTCGGATAGGAGCAGATGTTCCAGTTGATATCGAAATTGGAGATATGCTCCAGCGCCGGCTTGTAGGCGATCGAATTGGCCTTGTTGGCGCGGGCGACCTTGGCCGGATCCTGAGCCGAGAGCAGCATCGGATTGTCTCCGGCGACCGCAAGGCGGGCAGCACCCTTCTGATAGGCCTTCGCCATGCCCTCGTAGAGCCAGTCGGATGCCCGGTCGAAGCTGCCATCCGGCGCATTTTCATAGCGCGCAAGAGTTGCCACTTCGTCGGCATAAAAGGTTGAGACGAGGCCGGCGCCGGCTTTGTAGGCATGCTGCGTGATGAGGCGCACCAGCGGCAGGGCGGCGAGCGGCGCGGTGATCACCAGATCCTGATCCCGCTGCAACTGCAGGCCGACCTTGACCGCGACTTCGGCGAGTTTATCGAGGCGGACAGGGTCGACGGCAGTTTCGAATTCGGGCAGGAATGTCATGGAATTAGGCCTGATGGTTGTTTGCATTGAAGATCTCAACGTAGATTGCTTTGAGGCGAAATTGAAGCGCGGGGGTGGAAAAATGGCGAAAGGCAAGACCAGGGCGACGGCAAGGGTCCGGCAGTCCGGTATCTGGCCGGGGCAACCTTTTCACTGCTGCTGGCGACGGCGCCTGTGTTCTTGAACGCCGCCTCGGCAAGCGAATTCCGCATGACGATGTTCGGCCATGAGGTGACGATTGACAGCAATGACGATGGCGAGACGCTCAAGGTCGATGGCAAGGCGCTTCACACCAACATCTATGTCTCGGTCACGCAGGTCGCGCTCGTTGCCGGCATGCCGGTAGTGATCGGCGATTCCTCGGCTGGCGGTAATGCCTGTGCCGGCTCGCCTTTTGTCCTGATGTTGCCGAAGGGCGGCGCTCCGAACTTCGAAGAGCCGCTCGATACCTGCATGCCGGTCACGGCGAAGGAGGAAGAGAGCAGGCTGGTCTTCGAAGCACCACCCTTGCCGGGTCGGGACGGCGAACGCTGGAGCTGGGATCCGACCGGCGGCTTCAAGACGCTGGATGCGGTGGCCTTCGTGCCGGATGCGGCCAAGGGGTGGCGGGAACTTGCGGCAGCCGCTCCCGGCCATCCCGGCGATCTCTTCGGCTACGCCGAGATCGCCACGCAGATGGAAGGCATGCTCGGTAACGACGCGGAAAACTACAAGCAGATCATCACCGGCGTCGGCAGCGGTGAGATGAAGAACGGTTTCTATATCGGCACCGCTTGCCAGCCGCACAATTGCGGTGGCGTCGAGGCGCTGGTGGCGGCCGATCCCGCCACGACGCGGGTCTATCTCGCGTGGAAGCCGCAGGACCAGAAGATTATCGTCCGGCCGGAGGTCAAGGAATGGCCTGTCACGGCCAGGGACGCTCTGAGGGACTGGGCCGCGACCTGGAAGTAAGGTGCGGCTTACGGCAACTCAGGCGACGACGGGGGCGGCAACCGCTCCCAGCGCGCGCTGAACATCCTTCGGGTCAAGCTTCACCTGCAGCCCGCGCTGGCCGCCGTTGATGAAGACATGCGGCTCATCGAGCGCGGCGATCTCGATTGCGGTCGGCACCTTCTTCTTCTGGCCGAAGGGGCTGATGCCGCCGACGACATAGCCGGTGAGTTTCTCCGCCATGGCGGGCTTCATCATCGCCGCCGACTTGCCGCCAAGGGCAGAGGCAAGCTTCTTCATGCTGACCTCCCTGTCGGAGGGAACGACGACGCAGACCGGCTTGCCATCGAGTTCGGCCATCAGCGTCTTCAACACGCGACGAGGCTCTTCGCCAATCGCTTCCGCTGCCTGCATCCCGATCCGCTCGGCATCCGGGTCGTATTGATAGGTGTGAACGGTGAAGGCGATGCCTTCCTTGGCGAGCGCCTGCGTGGCGCGAGTGGTCTTCGACATGGCAGTTCTTACTCCGCAAGGAAGCGTTCGTAGGTTTCTGGCTTGAAGCCGATCAGCAGCCGGCCGTCCTTTTCCAGAACGGGTCGCTTGATCATCGATGGCTGCTCCAACATCAGTTCGATGGCTCGCGCCTCGTCCAGATTTTCCCGCGCCGCATCCGGCAGCTTGCGGAAGGTCGTGCCGGCCCGATTGAGAACGGTTTCCCACCCCGCTTCGCGGCACCAGCGCTCGAGATGCGGCCGGTCGATGCCGGAAGCCTTATAGTCGTGGAAGGCATATTCCACCCCGTGCTCGTCCAGAAAGACACGGGCCTTCTTCATGGTGTCGCAATTCTTGATGCCGTAGATCGTGGTGGGCATGGTTCGGCTTTATCCCTGACTCGTGATCGGTTGCAGATAGCATGGCGGAGGGTGAAGGAAAATGAGGCCGGCTCAAACCTTTCCATCGCTCATAGCTGTCATTCGCGGGCAATATATGCAATATACATATAGAGGTGCCGCGTGATCGACGAGAAAGAGAAATTCAGGTTTGAAAACATCTTCGGAGCGATGAGTCTTGCTCTCGTCGACAAGATGGAGCGGGCTTTTTCTACCGAGACGGGGCTTGGTCCCAGCGCGGTTGCCGCGATCATCCAGATAGGTCTTGGCTCCGGGCATACGGTCGAGGCGCTCCGCCGGATCATCGGCCTTTCCCATTCCGCCACGGTCAGGCTGATTGACCAGCTGGAAGGCGACGATCTGGTTCGTCGGGGAGAGCCGATGGAGGGTGACCGTCGCGCCAAGACGTTGACCCTAACGGAGAAGGGCCGGTCACTCTATGAGCGGAGCGTTCAGGCGCGCCGAAGCGTGACGGACCGCGCCTTTGCAGCGTTGAGCGAGGAGGAAATTCATCTGCTCGGCCATCTGGCCGAAAAGGTGCTGCCCGCCCTCGTCGATCTAGGTGACGACCAGAACGTCGTCTGCCGCGTCTGCGATGAAAACGTCTGCGTGCGCGATCGCTGTCCGATCAGTTTCATGAGTTGATTCGTCGCATTCTCTGTTCTTCCACACGAATACCGGCTCAGGACGGGTGCCGGGAATCAGGCGAGTGCCGCGAGAGCTTCCCGGGGACCGGCCAGCGTCACGCGGTTCCGGCCGCCTTCCTTGGCGGCATAGAGCGCGTGATCGGAGCGGCGGATCATGTTATCAAGCGTCTCGTCCGCGTCGTTGGAACATATGACGCCGGCGCTGACTGTCAGGTGCAGACGGAGGCCATTGGGCTGGCCGAACTCCAGAACCTGAATGCTGCGCCGGACCATTTCCGCAATCGCCCCCGAGCGGACGAGGCCTGTTTCCGGCATGAACAGGATGAATTCCTCCCCGCCCCAGCGCGCCAGCAGATCGTCGGCCTGAGTCACCGATTTCAGAACATCGGCGAACTCGCAGATCACCGTGTCGCCGACATCGTGTCCATACTGGTCGTTGATCGCCTTGAAGTGATCGACATCGAACAGCACGATGGAAACGGGCGCGTGAATGTCCCGGCAACGAGCAATTTCCGGTGCAGCCAGATTGGTGAAGGCGCGGCGATTGTTGAGGCCGGACAGCGGGTCTGTGTTTGCCAGTCGTTCCAGCTCGTGCTGGTATCCATGCCGCTCGGTGAGATCCCGCAGAACGGCGACGAAGATCATGCCGTTTTCGGCGCGCATGCGCAGGATCGTCGCGCCGAGATTGACCTCCGTCCCGTCCGCCCGGTAGCCGACAATGAAGGAGCTGCGGCTTCCCATGTAACGCGCATCGGTCGGCCCGCTTGCGAAGTCCAAGAGGTGATGGTGATGATTTTTCCGGTAGCGCGGAGGGAGAATGACTTCCAGCGGCCGGCCGATGAGCCTTTCGGGCGCGTGCAGGAAAAGGCCTTCTATCGATGGGTTGCAGTATCGGATGATCCCCTGCTCGTCGAGCGCAATGATCCCGTCTTCCATTTCCGTCACGATCTTGCGGAAAATATAGTCGCTTACGGAAAGCGGGGGCGTGCCGATGGATGCGATAGTCACCGTGACTGGTCCTTGCCTGTGTCGTCAGCATCAACCCGGTTGCCGTGGCCGGAACGCAACCGGATTCCTTAAGTCTATACTTCCACAAGGTCCTAAGGCAGCATCAACACGCATAGATTTGTGTGACCGAACGCCGCTCCCGGAACCTTTTATAACCACAATAAGCATTGCGGCCGGAAACAGGGTTCCCGGCCGCAATGCTTTTTAACAATGATGATCGGTTGGGATCACTCCCACTCGATGGTGCCCGGGGGCTTCGAGGTTACGTCGTAGACGACGCGGTTGATGCCGCGCACTTCGTTGATGATGCGGGTCGCGGCGCGGCCGAGGAATTCCATGTCATAGTGATAGAAATCCGCGGTCATGCCATCGACGGAGGTCACGGCGCGCAGCGCGCAGACGAATTCGTAGGTACGACCGTCACCCATGACACCGACGGTCTGGACCGGCAGCAGCACTGCGAAAGCCTGCCAGATCGCGTCGTAGAGGCCTGCCTTGCGGATCTCGTCGAGATAGATGGCATCGGCTTCGCGCAGGATGTCGAGTTTTTCACGGGTAACGCCGCCGGGGCAGCGGATGGCGAGGCCCGGCCCCGGGAAGGGGTGACGGCCGATGAAGCTGTCCGGCAGGCCGAGTTCGCGGCCGAGCACACGGACCTCGTCCTTGAACAGTTCGCGCAGCGGTTCGACGAGCTTCATGTTCATGCGGTCGGGCAGACCGCCGACATTGTGGTGTGACTTGATGGTGACCGAGGGGCCGCCGGTGAAGGAGACGCTCTCGATCACGTCGGGATAGAGCGTGCCCTGGCCGAGGAATTCCGCGCCGCCAAGCTTCTTGGCCTCTTCCTCGAAAGTTTCGATGAACAGGCGGCCGATGATCTTGCGCTTGGTTTCCGGGTCGCTGACACCTTCCAGTTCGCCGACAAAGCGGTCGACGGCGTCGACGTGGATGAGGTGCAGGTTGTAGTGTTCCTTGAACATGGCGACGACGTTGGCCGCCTCGTCCTTGCGCATCAGGCCGTGGTCGACGAGGATGCAGGTGAGATTGTCGCCGACGGCCTCGTGGATCAGCAGCGCGGCAACGGAAGAGTCAACGCCGCCGGAAAGCGCGCAGATGACCTTCTTGTCGCCGACCTGATCGCGGATCTGCTGGACGGCCTTGGCGCGGTAGGCGGACATCGTCCAGTCGCCCTTGATGCCGGCGATGTTGTGCACGAAATTGCCGATCAGCTTGGCGCCATCCGGCGTGTGCACCACTTCCGGATGGAACTGCACGGCGTAATACTTGCGCTTCTCATCGGCGATGAAGGCGAAGGGTGCGTTGGAAGAAGTGGCGACCACCTCGAAGCCCGGCGGGATCGCGGTGACACGGTCGCCGTGGGACATCCATACCTGATGGCGCGAACCGGAGGACCAGAGCCCCTCGAACAGCGCGCATTCCTTGTCGATCTCAAGGAAGGCGCGGCCGAATTCGCGGTGATGGCCACCCTCGACCTTGCCGCCGAGCTGCATGCACATCGTCTGCTGGCCGTAGCAGATGCCGAAGATCGGCAGGCCGCTGTCGAAGATCACCTGCGGCGCGCGCGGGCTTCCCTCGTCGAGGGTCGATGCCGGGCTGCCGGACAGGATCACTGCCTTGGGCTTCAGCCGGGCGAAGCCTTCCTCGGCGGACTGGAAGGGAACGATCTCGCAATAGACGCCCGCTTCGCGGACGCGCCGGGCGATGAGCTGTGTCACCTGGCTGCCGAAATCGATGATGAGAACGCTGTCGGGATGTGCTGTCTGGGTCATGGCGAGCCTTTAAAGAAAAGCGGCGGTTCTTTCAATCGAAGAATTGTGCCGATTGTCCGTAATTCGGGCGTGTCAGAGCGTTTCCGGCGATAACAAAATCGCCTCCAATGCTCTATCTCGTAATTTTTTCGCAATTCCGGACGCAAAACCGGTTCCCACTTTTACTGGAATTGCTTTAGCGCTCTTTTCCGTGGTTCAGAACCAGAAGACGCCATCTTCCAGTGCGTCGAACAGCCCGTCGACAGCCAGCGACAGCTTCCTGTCGACCACATGCAGGTATTGTTTCCAGTCGTCGACATGGGCGAGGTCCTCGCGGCCGTCGGAAATGCCCCTGAGCCCGATCAGGGGCAGGTTGAAGGCATGACAGGCGCGAAGCACGGCAAAGGTTTCCATGTCGACCATATCGGCCGAGATCGACTGGTAGGCCGGACCGGAGACGATGTTCGCGCCGGTGGAAAGGCTTGCCGCCGGAATGCCGGGAATGCGCAGCGGCAGTTCGACAGCCGCCGGAAGGTCGAGAAAGGGTGTGCGACCCTTCTCGAAACCGAGCGGCGAAGCATCCATGTCCCGGTAGGCGACCGACGAGACCTGATAGACCTCGGTCTGTTCCAGCCTGTTTGACCCGGCGGAGCCGAGCGAAACGATGAGATCTGGGCGTTCGTCCTCTTCCTCCAGCTTTGCCAGCGTCCGCGTCAGCACGATCGCCGCTTCCACCGGGCCCACGCCGGTCATCAGCGGATCGATGCGCGAACGCAGGAAAGGCCCGTATTCCGCATCCACCGCCATGACGAAGAGGACGGACTTGCCTGAAACCGACTTGAGTTCGAATGTCATCCGGAAATACCTTCTCGACCCCGAACGACCATCATCGTGCTGGTCATCGAGGCTATCAGCTTGGCGGGACCGTCGCTGAGCGCGTAGCCGCGCCCGTCCGCGACGATGATGGTCGAGCCGGGCTTGGTGATCTCACCGCGGAACAGGAAGCGCTCGCCGCGTCCCGGTGACATCAGGTTCACCTTGAATTCGATCGTCAGCATGGCGGCCTCGGCGTCGATCACCGTATAGGCCGCATAATTGCAGGCGGTATCGAGCGCCGCCGAGATCACGCCTGCATGCAGGATGCCGTGCTGCTGCGTCAGCTTCTCGTCGAAGGGCAGTTCTATCTCGACCACGCCCTGGTTGATGCGGGTGAGTTCCGCACCGAGCGTGCGCATGGCGCCCTGGCGGCCAAAGCTCTGCCGGATCCGCTCGCTCACCCCGTCGCTGTTGATTTCACTCATAAGTCAGGCCCCTCTCGCAGGTGCGAAATTGGCACGCCCCATGCGCTTCGGCAAGCGGCAGAAGAGGGCGAAATCCAAAATCAGTTCATCAAGAAGATCGATGCGTTGAGCAGCGTCGCAAAGGCGACCCATAACGCGTAAGGGGCAAACAGGAGGCTCGCCGGACGGTCGATCGGTTCTGCCTGCTGCATGAAGCCGAGAATGGCAAGAAGCATGACGACGATGACGATCAGCGCCAGCCCCGGAGCTTGCAGACCGAAGAAGGTGGGCGACCAGACCAGATTGAGGATCATCTGCGCAAACCAGATCTGCATGGCGGCGGACGCCGGCGCCTTTTCCCATATGCGTGCGCCGGCAATGGCAATCAGCACGTAAAGCACGGTCCAGACCGGCGCGAAAATCCATGATGGTGGATTGAAGAACGGTTTTGCCAGCGACTGGTACCACTCTCCCGGCATGTTGGAGAGGCCGGAAAGCACGCCGAAGCCGACGACGACAACGATGAAGACCAGATGGATGATGAGCCTGCGCATGGAAGGAAGATAGCGCGCTGGCGCCGTCCGCCAAGATGCGGACCGACAAACATGAAGTGATTAGCCGGCGGCGATGCGGACGATATGCTGGTCCCAGGCGACCGGGCTGCGGGTTTTCTCGAAACTGCCGTCATAGGAAGAAACGGCAAAGCCCTCCTTGCCGGCGGCGATGCCTGCTGCGTCGGCAACTCTCGCCTGCGAGATCACCTTGCCGGTCTTCGCATCGAGCGTCACCGTGAAGCCACCTTGGGGCGACGCCAACCCGACCAGCCCCTTGCCGCGGTTGACGGCGATGGCCCCGACATAATTTCCAAGCCCCGTCGTCGTCTCTTCGGGAAGATCGATGAAGGTGACATCTTCTCCCCGGGCAAAATGGCCGACGAGCGGCGGCAGGTCGTTGCGCGGGCCTTCATATTGGCAGGCGAACCAGACGCGCCCGTCGGCAGAGATGTCGAGATGGCGGGTGGAGAGCTGACGCAGCTTGTCCGGCATCGCATGCTTCTCGATGAGTTCGCCGGTTTTTGCGTCGGCGATGACCAGCGACGGCTCCATGTGATCGAGATTGAGCTTGGTGCGGCCGAAATCGGGATGGGTCTCGATGCCGCCATTGGCGATAAGGAGAAACCGGCCGTCATCGCTGACCGTCATGTCATGGGTGCCGACGCCATGTGCGGGAAATTCTCCAACGCGGCGGAAACCGTCACGGGCATCATAGACGCCGATCATGCCGCGATTGGCGTCGAAATCGTTCTCGCTGGCGTAAAGCAGGCGGCCATCCGGCGAAAAGCTGCCATGCCCGAAGAAATGGCGGTTCTCCGGCGCGGAGATGATGACGGGTTCCGTACGCTTCAGGCTGTCGAAGATAACGGCAAAGGTGCCGGGGCGGCGGGCAAAGGCGACGGTCAGCCCCGTTGCGGCACTATGGCCGAGGCCGTGGATGCGGTCCGGCAGCCGTATTTCGTCGATGAAGGTTCCGTCCTCGCTGACGAGACCGATACCGTAATGGCCGTCCGGAGCGCGAAAGCCGGAGGCGAAAACGGCGTCCGTCCGCTCCAGCGCAAAGGCCGCGCGCGGCGTCAGCGATTGCAGGAAGGCAAGGCCGGCGGCCTTGACGAAGAGACGCCGATCGATCAGCGCGCGCCGGGCCATGTCAATCCCCGTCGGAGAAGGAGAAGCCCGCGCCGAGCCCCACGGCGCCGCCATAATCGTTGTTGAGGCGGAGGATCAGGTCCTTGCCGTTCAGGAGCAGGAAGTCGAGCTTTGCTCGCTGGGCAGGATCGGTGACCGCAACCTCGACGTCCGGATTGATGTCCATCGCTACGCGTTCCAGCGATTTGGCGACGAAATTGATCGACGAAACGGTGGAGCGGACGTCCTCGTTCAGCAACTCGACCATGTCGGAACTGTCGAGCAGCGTGCGGATGCCATCGATGTTGTCGGCGACCGATTTGAAGGTGTTCTGCGAACGCCAGTAGATCGCCTGTTTCGGGAAGGTGTTGTTGGCCTCGCCCTTGTAGAAGGTCTCGAGACGCTGGTCGCGCACGGCCTCGGCGCCATGCACCAGAATGCCGAGCAGGGCGGTGATCGCTTCCCGACCATCGCGGAAGACCGGATTGTCAGGTCCCGGATGCTTCCAAGCGTCCTGAATGCCGTCCGGCTTGTCCCAGATATCGACCAGTTCGCCACCGAGCCGTTCGAGATTGCCGGCAATCGCGGTGCCGTAACGGCAACGGAAGCCGTCCTTTTCGGTCGCAAGAACCTCCGAGCCGGTGCCGTAGAGCACGAATTCCAGCGCGCCCAGACCCTGCATAGCGACGCTCTTGTCCTTCAGCGTGTCGACGCTCGTTGCCGTTTCGTCAGGCTTGGCGAGAACCGCCTGCACCTGCTTCAGGCCGGTGCTCTTGCGGTCGGGATAAAACAGGATGCGCTCGAAGCGGTTATCCTCGATCACCGGGCCAATGCGAACGATTTCGATATGGGACCATGCGGTAACGGTTTCGCCAAAGGCAGTCTTTGCGGCATCGAGGTTCTGCTGCGAGGGTGCGGAGCAGAGCGTCTGCATGGCGGCGCCCATTGCATCTGCATGGTCGCGGAAATTGCGGTAGCCGGGGCGAATGAAGCCGTCGACTGCCTTCTCCAGCACGGTGGAAATGGCTTCCTCATGAAGTCTCGGCGCGGCGAGCGTAGCATCCTGCGCCGCGGCGGGTGTGGCAAGCATTGCGGCGAGGAGGAGAAGGGCATTCCGCTTCATAGGGACTCCAGAAAGGTGACGAGCGCCTTGCGTTCTTCGGGTGTCAGGCTGGCAAAACGATCACGGGCAGGCTGGGCTTCTCCCCCATGCCAGAGGATCGCTTCCGTGAGGTTGCGGGCCCGCCCGTCATGCAGGAAGAAGGTATGGCCGTTCACCACCTCGGTCAGGCCGATACCCCAGAGAGGAGGCGTCCGCCATTCCCGGCCGGAGGCGTCGCCGACCTGCTGGCCATCCGCCAGTCCATCGCCCATATCATGAAGCAGAAAGTCCGAATAGGGCCAGATGAGCTGGAACGACTGCGCCTTGTTCGCAGCATCCCGGCGGGTCACGTATTTCGGCGTGTGGCAGGAGGCGCAGCCGGCGCCGTAAAACAGCGACTTGCCCTTGAGCACCGTGGCATCGCCGACATTGCGGCGCGCCGGTACGGCGAGATTTTCCGAGTAGAAGGTGACGAGGTCGAGCACGGGATCCGGCGCTTCCGTATCGCCGAGCCGCGCCTGCACGCCGTTCGGCATGGAGCGGCATTTCTCCTGCGCTTCGGTGCAGTCACCATAGTGGCGGGGCGCATCGGGCGTCGAAATGCCGATATCGCCGGCAAATGCGCTCGAACTCTGGTCGCGAACCGAGGCGTTCTGCGCCTTCCAGCCGAAGCGGCCAAGCTTCATCTCGCCGGTCCGGTGATCGCGGGCGCGGGCGGCGCGGCCGGAAATGCCGTCGCCGTCGCGGTCATCGGGATCGGCCTTCGCCAGGATGTCGGCATCGGCAATGGCCTCGATCAGGCCGAGACCCGGCATCTGGTTGGCGACGCGTGGGGAAAGGGTCGTATCCGCTTCGAGCGGCCCGTAATTCAGGTCCGCAACGCTATAGGCGGGCTTGCGCAGCATCGTGGTCTCGCCGCCCGCAAGCGTCACCGGCTCTTCCGTATAAGTGATGACCATCCGGCCCTCTGCCGGGATACCGGGCACGGCCATGTCCTGCAGCTGAGCGCCGTAGATGGTGTCTGGAAAATTGACCGCCTTGAGATCGGCGACCGCCTGGCGCTCCTCGTCGGTACGGGCCGGGCGGGCAAGCCGCAGGAACATCGATGTCGCGTCGGCATTGCCTTCCGGCGGCCGACCGCGCCCATCCTTCAGATGGCAGTTCTGGCAGGCGCGCGCATTGAACAGCGGACCCAGACCGTCGGAAGCCTGCGTGGACGAGGGGGAGGAAACCCAGAACTTGCGAAACAGCGCATTGCCGAGCTTGAAGGTCTCCTCCTCGGAGAAGGTGATATTGGCGGAAAAATGCGAGAAGGAGTCGCCGTTGATCGGCTTGGTCGACGTGCCGGCCCCGCCCTGCATCGGCTCGAACTGTTCCGGTTTGGAAAAATCAGTGGTTGGTTCGGTGACCTTGAGGACCCGTTTCAGGTCCTTGGCCGAGAGGTCGGTCCGTTGCGGGGGCGCTTCCTCGCCGGCCACCGGGGCCGTTAGGGCAATCGTGCAGAAGCCTGCGAGAAGGGCGCGTCTCATGGCGCGAAGCAAGGAACCGGGCATCGTCAATGTGACCGGGCCACCGGATGCTGTCCGGTGGCCCGCCTTTGTCTTATTGGAACACGGCGTTAGGATTATCGAGGCTGTCGGAACCTTCAAGCTCAACCGTGCCGAGATCCAGCGACGCAATGACGCGCTCGATGGTTTTCGTCTGGTCGATCAGGCCATCGATGGCGGCCTGTACGGTGGCGTTGCCTTCCGCATTGCCTTCGCCGATCATCTGGTCGTAGGCTTCCACGGTCTCGGCGCGCTTGGCCATGGCGTGCATCGCGTCGAGCGTCTTGGTGAGCTTCGCCTTCATTTCCGCATCGAGCGCCGGATCCTTGGCGGCGACGAGTTCCGAAAGCGACGGGCCGGTCAGCTTGGTGCCGTCGGCGCGGGTGTATTCGCCGGTATAGGCGGATGCGATGCCGATCGCATCGTTGAGATGCGAGTTGTGCGTGTTGTCCGAGAAGCAATCATGCTCTTCTTCCGGATCGTGCAGCAGCACGCCGAGCTTCATGCGCTCGCCGGCAAGCTCGCCGTAGGAGAGGGAGCCCATGCCGGTCAGGATGGCTGTGATGCCCGCCTTCGGGTCGGCTTCGACATGCTTGGTGGCTTCGCCGTCGGCAGCCCAGGCGGTGACCATGTCCTGCAGGTCGGAGACGAGCAGGGTGGAGGCGGCCTTGAGATAGGCGGCGCGGCGATCGCAATTGCCACCGGTGCAGTTCTTGGTGTCGTAGTCCGTGTAGGGGCGGTTGCCGGCCCCGGGACCGGTGCCGTTCAGGTCCTGGCCCCAGAGCAGGAATTCGATGGCATGGTAGCCGGTCGCGACGTTCGCTTCGATCTCGCCGGCTTCATGCAGCGTCTCGGAGAGGAATTCGGGCGTGATGTTGGTTGCGTCGACGTCCTTGCCGCCGATCTTGATGTGCTTGTTGGCAATCACGTTGGCGACGTAGAGCGAGTTCTCATCGCTTTCGGTACCGTAGGCAGCGTCGACATAGTCGATCAGGCCTTCATCCAGCGGCCAGGCGTTGACCTTGCCTTCCCAGTCATCGACGATCGGGTTGCCGAAGCGGTAGACTTCCGACTGCTGGTAGGGAACGCGTGCCTTGATCCAGGCGGCGCGCGCAGCCTTCAAGGTGTCTTCGCTCGGCGCGGCGATGAGGGCGTCGATTGCCGTATCCAGAGCCTTCGCGGTGTTGAGCGAATCCTCGTACTTCGCATGCGCCAGTTCGGCATAATGCTTGAGTACGGCGGCTTCGTCGGTCGCGGCGGCTGCCGGGCCGGCGACGAAGGCTGCCGAGGCAACCAGCAGCGCAAGCGAAGCGCCGATCACAGTTTTCCGGGTCATGGTCTCTCCTTTGACGCTTCGGCGCCAATCCCTTGAAACGAACGAGCCTGTCTTGGCGGAAAAATAAACTGGTGTCAAATAGTCTAGAAACAGCGCGTGGCGCTGTTTCTGACGTTTGTCAACCATGGGCCCGGGAGCGGCTGTTTTCTCAGGTCTTGCGTGTCATCCGGCAGAAGAAGAAACCATCGGTATCTGTCGAGGCGGGACTGAGCGTGATGGTGCGACCGTTCAACGACAGGGGGCGCGGCGCGGCGGCGCCAAACAGCTTGTCCCAGGTTTCGAGCGCGGGCGCGATCTCGAATTCCGGATTGTTTTCGCAAAAGGCCGTGACCTGCGCGTCGTTTTCCTCCGGCAGCAGCGAGCAGGTCACATAGATAAGCTGGCCGCCGGGGCGGACATAATCCGCCGCCTCGGTCAGCGCCTCCTGCTGCTGGCTGACGCGCTCCTGCAGATTGCGCGCCGTCAGACGCCATTTGGTGTCGGGTCGTCTGCGCCATGTGCCGGTGCCGGTGCAGGGCGCATCGACGAGAACGCGGTCGAACCGGCCCGTGAGGCCGCCGAGCGCCTTTAGGCTGTCATGAACCTGAACGTTATGGGTGCCGGCGCGCTTCAGCCGTTCGATGATCGGCGCGAGACGCTTGCGGTCGGCATCATAGGCGTGGACCTGACCCTTGTTGTGCATGGCCGCCGCCATGGCGAGCGTCTTGCCACCGCCGCCGGCGCAGAAGTCGAGCACCTGATCTCCCTCGCGGGGATCGACGAGATCGGCAACGATCTGGGAGCCCTCGTCCTGCACTTCGAACCAGCCCTTCTGGAAGCTGAGTTCGGCCGTGACGTTGGGAAGTCTCGACGGTCCCTCGCCGGCCGCGACCCTCATGCCGAAGCGTGCGATTGCCGCGGCTTGGGCGCCGGCGCGGTCGAGCGCCTTCAGGACCTTCTCGCGGGTTGATTTCAGGGTGTTGACGCGCAGATCGAGTGTCGGTCGTTCGGCAAGCGCCTTTGCTTCCGCAAGCCAGCCTTCGCCGAAGGCCTTCTCGAAGGAGGGTTCAACCCAATCCGGAATGTCACCCTGTATATGGAGTGGGGCGTCTTCCAGTCTGCGGCTGGAAAAGGCGGACAGATGGTCCGCCGTCAAAGGCTGGGGAGCGAAGTTGTCGCCGTCGAATTCGGCGGCCAAGGCTTCTGCGGTATAACCCCACTGACGCAGCAGCACCGACCACCCGAGTGCCGCGGCACTGTCGTCGTCCATCAGCCAGGCATGGGAAAGTTTCATGCGCAGGGCGTCATAGACGATGTTGCCGATGGCGGCGCGGTCGCCAGATCCGGCGAAACGATGGGCGAGCCCCCAGTCCTTCAACGCATCCGCAACCGGACGGCGGCGGGTTTCAATATCGTTCAGAACCTCGATCGCACCGGCAAGTCGGCCGCCCAGACGCATGTTCATTCTCCTCATTTCGAAGAGAGCGTGGTAGCGGCGAACGCGGGCAAGAGCAAGCGTCCCGCCTCAGAAGCGGTGCGTCGGCACCACTTTGCGGATATCAGCCAATCAGCCGATGACTTCGTAACAGACCTTGCCGTGGCCGGAACTGATCATGCCAATGTTCTGGGCTGCAGCCTTGGAGAGGTCGAGCACCCGGCCGCGGATGAACGGGCCGCGATCGTTGATGCGCACGACGACACTCTTGCCGTTCCTGGCGTTGGTGACCTTCAGCTTGGTGCCGAAGCGCAGCGACTTGTGGGCCGCAGTCAGATTCGACGGGTTCATACGTTCACCGGAAGCAGTCTTGGATCTGAGTGCATACCAGGATGCGCCACCGCATGAAGAGGCTGCATGAGCCGAGAGCGGGGCGAAAGCCGTGAGCGCGACAATCATTGCCGAGGTGAAGGTAGAGCGCCGGATCTTCGTCAATTTGCATTTCCCTTGTTGTTGAACTCCGCAAAGTTTTTGCGTGGCGGGGCTTAAGCATGGGAAAAAATGGCAAAAACGTGCCTCATGTCGATCACGTAACATTACAGACTGTAACATTCGTGATTACGCAACTCGAATCGTCGAATTAACGGTTTATAAATAATCCAGAAAAAATCGTTTATTTACAGGCGATAAATGGAATGGAATTTCAGATGAATCCCAAAATGAAGCGATCACGAAGAAAATCGCGCAAAAAAAATCCGCCACGCCATATTTGCCGCCCTAATTATGGTGATTCAGGGGCGAGCGTCTTTATCGACACTCTCTCAGCGTGTGCTCAACCGGGGTAAACGAGGCCTGCGGCCTATTTGTTCCAGCGGTTTTCGGACCACATCTCGGCGAGCGATATCAGGTAATCCGGGTATTGGAACCGGAAGCCGAGTGAGCGGATACGGGCGTTGGAAACCCGTTTGTTCTCGCCGTAGAATGACCGCGCCATCGGCGTCAGTTCCGCTGTCTCGAAGGACTGCTCGGCCGGCGGCTCTACGCCCATCAACCTCGCCGCCTCGGAAACGACATCCTGCGGGGGGCAGGGCTCGCTGTCGGTGACATTATATATGCCGCCAATACGTCGCTCGCCGAGGAATGCCGCAGCCGCCGCGATGTCTTCCACCCGGATGCGGTTGAACACCTGATCCTTCTTTATAAGACGGCGTGCGGTGCCATTGGAGAGATTGACGAAGGCGTTGCGGCCCGGGCCGTAGATGCCGGAAAGCCGGAGAATGGCGAGCGGCAGGCCGGAGGCCTCGGCCAGCGACTGCCAGGCCTGTTCCGCCTCCACCCGCTCGACGGAACGCTGTGACACGGGCTTGGCTGGCGTTTCCTCGTCCACCCAGGCGCCGCCATGGTCGCCATAGACGCCGACGGTGGAAAGATATGAGATCCACTCCAGCGACGGCATGGCTTCGGAAAGCGACGTGTTGCCCAGCAGGCGGAGAAGCGGATCGCCGTCACGGCCCGGTGCGATAGACTGAACCAGATGGGTGACCTTGGCGAATTCGCTCTTCAGTTCCTCGGTCAGCGTCGTGCCGTCGAAGATAAGAGGACGGATGCCGGATGCGGAGAGTGCCTCTGCCTTTTCGGCGCTGCGGGTCGTGCCGGAGACGTCATGGCCTTGGGATGCGGCGAGCGCGCCGATTGCCTTGCCGGAATAGCCCGCGCCGAAGATCATCATATGCATCGCCATTGTCCCTCAGTTCCATTCCTGCCGCACGTCTGCGTCTTCTTCTATATTGAGCCGCGTTTCCCGCAGCGTCTTGAACGTCTCCGTCGGCAGCAGGCGTGAAAGCGCCCAGACTGCCATTCCACGCACCTCCGCCGCCTCGTCGTCCATGAGGGTAAAGCAGATGTCGGCGAATTCCGCGCTGCCGGAGTTGCCGGCAGCGATCAGACAGTTACGGATGAAGCGGTTGCGGCCGATGCGCTTCACCGGCGAGCCGCTGAAGAAGGTGCGGAATGTGGCGTCATCGAGAGAGAGGAGGAAGCGCAGTTCCGGCTCCAGGAGATCTTCGCGCGCCTTCAGCTTCATCTCGCTGGCCTGTTGGGCGAACTTGTTCCACGGGCAGGCGGCAAGGCAGTCGTCGCAGCCATAGATCCGGTTGCCGAAGGCCGGTCGCAATTCCTTCGTTATGACGCCCTTGTGCTCGATGGTGAGATAGGAAATGCAGCGCCGTGCATCGATCTGGTAAGGAGCCGGAAAGGCATCGGTCGGGCAGGCTCCGAGGCAGGCGCGGCAGGAGCCGCAATGATCGATCTCCGGCGTATCGATATCGAGTTCGGCAGTGGTGAAAAGACTGCCGAGAAAAAGCCAGGAGCCGAATTCACGGCTGACCAGATTGGTGTGCTTACCCTGCCATCCGAGTCCGGCTGCCACTGCCAGCGGCTTTTCCATCACGGGCGCGGTATCGACGAAAACCTTCACATCCGCGCCGGCGCGCGCGGCAAAGCGTGTCGCAACCTCTTTCAGCCGGCCTTTCATCACGTCGTGATAATCGCGATTGCGCGCATAGACGGAGATGGCGCCCCTGTCCGGTCTTGTCTGCAGGTGGCGGGGATCCTCATTCGGCCCGTAATTCAGGCCGAACATCACCACAGAGCGGACCTCGCTCCACAGCACTCGGGGATCGGCGCGACGCGCCTGCGTTTCCTCCATCCAGGCCATGGTGCCATGTTGGCCCGCAGCGATGAAGGCTGCGAGTCGTTCCGGCGCTTCCGGTATGGAATCGGGCAGGGTGATGCGGCAGACGGAAAACCCCTGCACCGCCGCCTCGCTCTTCATGAATGCCGTCAGCCCGGCGCGCCGCCTGTCGTTCCGATTGTCGGGTGCAGGCGCAGGCATTGCCGCCCCCGTCAGAAATCCAGGTCCGCGTAATGCGAGACCGGGGTAAGGCCGCGAATGCGCTCGGCCAGCATCGGCCGGAAGGAGGGGCGCGATTTCATGCGCTGATACCATTCCTTGGCGATGGGGAATTCCGACCATTCGATCTCGCCGAGATAGTCGAGCACCGAGATGGCCGATGCGGCGGCAAGGTCGGCATAGCTCAGCCGGTCGCCAGCGAGCCATGTGCGGGATCCCGCGAGCCAGCTCAGATACTTCATATGCTGGCGGATATTGGTGCGCGCGGTCCGCAGGATCTTGGAATCGGGCGCACCGCCGCCGAGCCCGTTGGGGATCAGCAGCTTGTGGACCCGCTCGCGCACCAGCGGCTTGGTGACGTCGTGCTCCATCTTCTGCAGGAACCATTCCGTCAGCCGGCGGATTTCCGCCCTCTGGAAGGGATCCTCGGCCAGAAGCCGGCGATCGCGCTTCAGTACGCCATGGGTCTCGTCGAGAAACTCGCTGATGACCGTCGGCCCACAGAGCGTACGCATATTGTCATCGACATAGACCGGCAGGGTGCCGGCCGGATTGAGCGAGAGAAACTCCCGCCGCTTTTCCCAGGTCTGCTCTTCCACCAGGTCCACCTGAAAGCCGTATTCGGCAAGTACCAGCCGGATGAACCGGGACGCGGTGGACATGGAATGATGATACAACGTCGGCATTGTTACTCGAATTCTATGGGCTGTTGGTTCCGGCATGATGCGTAGAGCGGCTGGTCATGACCACGGCTTCCAAGCTATATGAGCTTGGTTCGCGCAATACAAGCAAATCGCTTTCCTGTCCCTCCCCCTCAAGGAAACCCCATGGAAGATCAATCAATTCTCAGCGCGCTTTTCCTCGGCCTGATCGAGGGCCTCACGGAGTTTATCCCCGTGTCGTCGACAGCGCATGTGTTGCTAGCAGGGCACTTTCTCGGCTTCAAGTCGCCGGGCAATACCTTCGCCGTGCTGATCCAGCTCGGAGCTATCCTCGCTATCCTGAGCGTCTATTTCCGCAAGCTGTTCCTCATCGCCATCGGCTTGCCGTCGGACCCCGCCAGCCGTCGCTTCGTCCTGTCGATCCTCGTTGCCTTCCTCCCGGCAGCCGTGATCGGCGCTCTTGCGCATGACTTTATCAAGTCGGTGCTGTTCGAGACCCCCGCGCTGATGTGCATTACGCTGATCCTTGGCGGTTTCGTGCTGCTGTGGGTCGATCGCCTGCATCTGACCCCCCGCTACAAGAACGCGCTCACCTATCCAATGCCGCTCGCCTTCAAGATCGGCCTCTGCCAGTGTGTGGCGATGATCCCCGGCGTCTCCCGCTCGGGCGCAACCATCGTCGGTTCGTTGCTGCTGGGCGCTGACAAGCGTTCTGCCGCGGAGTTCTCTTTCTTCCTGGCCATGCCGACCATGGTTGGCGCCTTCGCGCTCGATCTCTACAAGAACAGGAACGCCCTGAGCTTCGACGATACCGCCATCATCGCGATCGGTTTCATCGCGGCCTTCGTCTCGGCTCTGCTGGTCGTGCGTGCGCTGCTGGATTTCGTCTCGAAGCGTGGCTATGCGCCCTTCGCCTGGTGGCGTATCGCCATCGGCTCCATCGGCCTGGTGGCTCTGGCGCTCGGTTACTGACCGGGCGCGACATCCCGAAACGACAAAAGGCCGGGCGAATGTCCGGCCTTTTTCATATGAATATCTGGGAGAGGCTTACTGGGTAACGGCGATGGCGCCGGTGCTGCAGGGATCGACGCCATAAGCGGGGGCACAGTTGCCCTTGCGGGCTGCGACAGTCGAAGGTGCCACGAAAGATCCGGCGAGGATCACCAGTGCCGCACACGCAAAAAACAGTGCGATAGACTTACCCATGAAGAGGCCTCTTGAGAGTGATGCTGTGAGTCGTCGCCGGCAGCAGCGCGAGGCGCGAACGGGTCGAGTGTTTACGCATTGCCGACACTCTCATCAATAGAATATCTTGCTGAATTCCCCGTTAACGCAGCTATTTTTCGGCTGCGTCTTTTGTGCAACGCTGGGACGGGCCAAAAAGCCTCAGGCTGCCGTCAGGCAGCCTTTCCGGCACCGTTGAACTGGCCGTGGGGACGGTAGCGCACGAGGTAGGTCGGCAGGATCGAGGCGAGCGCCGCGGGATTGATTCCCATGCCCTCGAGAGTGCGTCCCTCGGCCTTGGCGGCGTCGGAAACCACATTGTCCACCTTCAGGAGCTTGACCTGGTCGCTGGTAAGCGCCGGCTTGACGAAGGGGATCGCGGACGAGATGGAGCCGATCAGCGAGGCGATGGCGAAGGGCATCGGGACGAACGGGCGCTTGCGGTTGGCGACCTCGAGGATCGTCTCGAGACACTGGCGGAAGGTCAGCACCTCCTTGCCGCCGAGTTCGTAGATCTTGCCACGGGCAAGCTTGCCGTCCACCGACCGGGCGATTGCCTCGGCGACGTCCTCGACATGAACAGGCTGGAACCGGGTCTTGCCGCCGCCGATGAGAGGCAGGAAGGGCAGGTTCTGGGCCATGCCGGCGAACTTGTTGAAGAAGCCGTCTTCCTGACCGAAGATGATCGACGGACGCATGATGACGGCATCGGGCAGGATCGAGAAGATAGCGGCTTCGGCCTTGCCCTTGGTGGAGGCGTAAAGCGACGGGGAATTGGCATCGGCGCCGATGGCCGAGATATGGGTGAACTTCGCGCCGACCGAACGGGCGGCCTCGGCCACGGCGCGGGCGCCGAACTCCTGGATAGAGCCGAAGTTGTTGCGGCCGCTTTCAAAGAGGATGCCGACGCAGTTCACGACATGGTCTGCGCCCTGCACGGCGGCGTCGATGGAGGCGCGGTAACGCAGGTTCGCCTGGGTGAACGAGATCTGCCCGACATTGCCGAGCGGCTGCAGATGAAAGGCGAGGTCCGGCCGGCGCACGGCGACCCGGATGCGGTAGCCGCGGCGAGCCAGCGCCCTGACGACATGCCTCCCGACGAAGCCCGATCCCCCAAACACGGTGACGAGCGGCGGCAGGTTGGACAGGGTCATGATGGGCTCCATGAAAAGGCTGGTGCGGAATGCGCTATGGTCTTTTCGTCTCTTAGCCGAATCCCTTTGTCAGCGAAAGAGCCATCCTCCGCCATTGCATGCTTCCGATCGTCTCATGCGCCTTCGACGACGACCATCTCCGCATCGGCCACTTCCTGACGGATTTTGGCGGCGATCTGATATTCGGGCGAGTTGTAGCAGTCGACGGCTGCCTGATGGGACGGAAACTCAATGACGACGTTGCGGCCGCGTGCCTTTCCCTCGAGTTCCGTGAAAGCGCCGCCGCGCGCGAGGAATTTCGCGCCGTACTTTTCGAAGGCGGGTTTTGCGGCTGCCACATAGTCCTTGTAGCGCTCGGGATCCCGAACATCGACACGGGCGATCCAGTAACCTTTGGGCATGTTCTCTCTCCCTGCTTGCGCTTTCAGCGCGGATGACTTCGTGGACCTTCCCGGCTTTTGATTCCGCCAACTGCGCCCTCAGGCAAGCGCTGCGTCCATTTCGGCAAGGATTGCGCGGGCGGCTTCCTTCGGTTCGGGCGCCTTCACGATCGGCCGGGCGACGACGAGGTGGCTGGAGCCCGCCTTCAGCGCATCGGCGGGCGTCATCACCCGCTTCTGGTCGCCCTTGTCCGCGCCGGCCGGCCGGATGCCCGGGGTTACCAGCGCCATGTCCGGGCCGATGATCTTGCGCACGGCGGAGGCTTCTTCCGCCGAACAGACGATGCCGCCCATGCCGGCGATGTACGCCTGTTCGGCCCGCTTCAATACCAGCGTATGGGGATCGTATTCGTAGCCGGCGTCGATCAGGTCCTGCTCGTCCATGGAGGTGAGCACGGTTACGCCGAGCAGGCAAAGGCCGGAGCCCCTGGCCGCCTCGACCGCCGCCCGCATCGCTTTCGGATAGGCGTGCAGCGTCAGCATGGACATGCCCATCTTCGCGATGTTCTCGACGCCCGAGGCAACGGTGTTGTCGATGTCGAGCAGCTTCATGTCGAGGAAGATCTTCTTGCCGCTGGCGGCAAGATCGCGGGCGAATTCGAGACCGCCGGCGAAGGCGAGCTGATACCCGATCTTGTAGAAGAGAATGTCGTCCGCCAGCTTGTCGACGATGGTTTCGGCTTCGCGCAGTGTCGGCACGTCCAGTCCGACGATCAGGCGTTCACGTGCGGTCAACGGTCCACTCCTCCTGCCAGGTTTCCATGGGCGTCCAGTCGCATGTGATGCGCCGATCCGCAAGGGAGAAGGCGAAAAGATTGCCTCCGCCGCCCGGCTGGTCTTTGCTGCGCGCGATGGGAAGGCCGGCAAGATGGCATTTCAACAGCGTTCCGACGCCGCCATGGCCGACAAAAGCAATCGGAGCGGAAGGATCATGACCGGCCAGCGCAGTCTCCACGGCATCGACGATCCGCCGTTGCGCATCCGCTGCCTTTTCCCAGCCGTGGAAGCTTTCGGTCGGATGGGCGAAAAACCAGTCGGCCGCCTTCTCGAACTCCGGCGGCGGCAGGAAACCGGTGGCCGACCGATCATTTTCATGCATGATCTCGACACTTTCATAACCGATGCCTGAGGCTTTCGAGAGGATCGCTGCCGTCTCCATCGCCTTGACCTCGGCGCTGGAGACGATGCGTTTCAATCGGCCGGCCCAGGGAAGGGTGGCGGCAGCACGAGCTCTTTCCGCGCCGATGTCCGACAATCCCCACTGGGGAACAGGCACGCCAGGATCGATCTTCACCTGCGGGTGCGTGATATAAAGTGCGAACATGGTCGATTATGCCCGGCTATAGACCCAGAGCTGCGCCGGCGGAATGTTCCGGACGATAAAGTCGTAGTGCTGGATATGGTAGCTATGCGGACGGGCGATGATCGGTGAAACCGCACCGTAGGAAATCTGCATGACAGGCCTGCCCGCCGGAACGCGGTCGAGCAGGTCTTCGAGCATGCTGATGCGCGCGTCCATGGGAAAGTTGAGGAGCGGAACCGCCGAGATGACGGAATCGAACTTCTGGTCCGACAGGGCGCCGAGCGTCTTACCGAGGTTGAAGGCGTCGCCATGAACGAAGCGGACCTTGGGGTAGGTGCGCGTCAGGTGGCGGTAGAAGTCTTCGGAATATTCAACGGAAACGATGTCCTCGGGCTTCACGCCGCGGGCAAGGATCGCCTTGGTGATAACGCCCGTACCCGGCCCGAGTTCCAGCACCGGCAGTCCGGTATGGGGGGTATCGACGACACTGGCCATGCGCCGTGCCGTGATCGACGAAGTGGGTGCGATGGCGCCGACCGTTTTCGGCCCCTGCATCATACCTTTGAAGAACCGGATTTCGTCGTCGAACTTCTTCTCGAACCGCTCTTTCAAGCGCAATGCCATTGCCACGCCTCCATGCCAGCCTAAATGCGGCTCATCCGCATGTGCGAATGTTGGAGCAATATGTCGCAAAAACAAGGCGCATTGGCGCGGATAGGAAAAAATCCAAAGGAATAGTTACCGTCATACACGCATAGGCATCAGCACGTAGAGCGCATCATCACCTGCGGTGTCGCGAATGAGCGTGGGCGAGCCGGCATCGGCGAGCAGGAAGATCGCATCGTCGCCGGAAAGTTGGGCGGTAATGTCGAGCAGATACTTGGCGTTGAAGCCGATTTCCATTCCGTCGCTCTCGTATCCGACGGCCACCTCTTCGGTTGCGCTGCCGGAATCGGGGTTGTTGACCGTCAACAGCAACTGGCCATCGGAAAGGGCGAGCTTCACGGCGCGGCCGCGCTCCGAGGAAATCGTCGAGACGCGGTCGACGGCCTGCGCGAAGGTCTGGCAATCGACGCGCATTTCCTTGTCGTTCGCCGTCGGGATGACGCGCTGATAGTCCGGGAAGGTGCCGTCGATCAGCTTCGAGGTCATGACGATCGAGCCGATCGTCAGGCGGATCTTGGCGTCGGACACTTCGAGCGTGACGATCATTTCCGGGTTGTCGACCAGCTTCTGCAGCTCGCCGACGGTCTTGCGCGGAATGATGATGCCCGGCATGCCTTCGGAGCCCGAGGGAGCCTCGACGTCGGCGCGGGCCAGCCGGTGGCCGTCGGTTGCGACGGCGCGCAGCTTCAGCGCGCCGCCGGCCTCGATGGTGTGCAGGAAGATGCCGTTCAGATAGTAGCGCGTCTCTTCCGTAGAGATGGCGAACTGTGTCCGGTCGATCAGCATCTTCAGGTCGGTAGCCTTGAGCTTGAAGGCATGGGTGAAGTTGCCTGCTGTCAGGTCGGGGAAGTCGGCTTCCGAAAGGCACTGGAGCGAGAACTTGGAACGACCGGAAGCAACCGTCATGGACGAGCCGTCAGGATTGGTGGCGAGCAGAACTTCTGCGCCATCCGGCAGCTTGCGGACGATTTCATAGAGCAGATGCGCCGGAACCGTGGTCGCGCCGGCTTGCTCGACCATGGCCGGAGTGGCTTCGGTGATTTCCAGATCGAGGTCGGTCGCCTTCATGGCAAGGCTTGCGCCTTCGGCCCGCAGCAGCACGTTCGACAGGATCGGGATCGTGTTGCGACGTTCGACCACGCGATGAACATGGTTCAGCGATTTGAGAAGGTTGGACCGTTCAAGAGTAATACGCATGACGCTACCGCTTTCGACCTGTCGCGGCCTTGGGCGGACCGCAATGCTCTTCCCGGCAGCAGGTTGCGGCCGGATGATGTGGACGGGCAAAATGGCAGCAATTGCGCATGGATTGCAAGAGGGACGGTGTCCACCTTGCGTCGATTCGATACGATCAACGTTAATCCACAGAGCAAAGGATTGCCTTGCCCCCTGGCAGAGGCAGAGCGATAAAGGGTGATCGATATGAAGGCGTGAATGGAAAGCAAAGTGACGGGCGACAGGAACGACGAAAACGGCAGCGAACGGACCTATCGGGTTAACGATACGCGTGTCGCGGCCCGGCCACTTCAGCCGGCGCTTTATCTGGTCGCGACCCCGATCGGCAATCTCGGCGATATCACGCTGAGGGCGCTGGAAACACTGGCCGGTGCCGACGTTCTCGCCTGCGAGGATACCCGCGTCACCCGCGTGCTTCTCGACCGCTATGGCATCCAGAACCGTCCATTCGCCTATCACGAACACAATGCCACAGAGGCCGGACCTCGGCTGATTGCGGCGCTCGAGGCGGGTAAGTCTGTCGCGCTGGTTTCGGATGCGGGCACGCCGCTTGTCTCCGATCCTGGTTACCGCCTTGGGCAACTGGCGATCGAGGCCGGCCACCGCGTGGTGCCGATCCCCGGCGCTTCCGCCCCGCTCGCGGCGCTGGTCGGTTCCGGTCTGCCGAACGACGCCTTCCTGTTCGCGGGTTTCCTGCCGACCAAGGACAAGGCGCGGCGCGACCGTCTGGCGGAGTTGGCCGATGTGCCGGCGACGCTGATCTTCTTCGAAAGCCCCCATCGCATCGGCGATACGCTTGTCGCCGCGTCCGACGTGTTCGGTTCGGAGCGCCCGGCCTCCGTCTGCCGGGAGCTGACCAAGACCTTCGAGGAATTCCGGCGCGGGACACTCGGCGATCTCGCCGCCTCCTATGCCGACCAGACGGTAAAGGGTGAGGTGGTTCTGGTCATTGGCCCGCCGCTGGAGAAGGCCGCACCCGATGCGAGCGAGGTGGACGGCCTCCTTCTCGAACTCGCGAGCAGTCTTCCGACCGCCAGGGCTGCGACGGAAGCATCGAAGATCACCGGCCTTCCCCGCAAGGAACTCTATCAGCGCCTGCTCGATCTCAAGGGCGCGGCATGAGCGAGATACGATCGGGGAAGCGGCGCAACATACGCCCCGGTCCGGATCGTGGACGGGTGAAGGCCGAACGGCGCGGCCGGTTATCCGAATATGTCGCGGCCCTCTATCTCCTGCTGAAGGGATACCGCATCGTCGCCATGCGTTACCGCAGCCGGGGCGGAGAGGTCGATATCATCGCGCGCAGGGGAGGGCTGATTGCCCTGGTGGAAGTGAAGGCCCGGCGGTCCGCCGCCCAGTCAGTCGATGCGGTCGGCTTTTCCTCGCAGCAGCGCATCCGGTCCGCGGGCGATCACTGGCTATCACGCCAGCGGGATGCGGCTGCCCTTTCGGTGCGATGCGACATCGTCGCCATCGTTCCCGGTCGCTGGCCGAAGCATTTCATGGACGCTTTCTGACCACCTGACCTATCCGCGACATGGGAATGGGGATTGTCATTTCTCTGTCATGTAACTTTCAAGGGCGCGTCACAGAAGCCGAATAATGCAGTCCTCACCCCAACACTGGCGGAGAGGATTTATCCATGTTCAAGAAGCTTTCACTGGCAGCTCTGGCCCTGTCCATGACCGCAAGCACCTCGCTTGCTGCGACCAACATCACCTGGTGGCATGGCATGGGCGGCCGTAACGGCGAAGTCATCAACGAAGTTGCCCAGAAGTTCAACGAAGCCCAGAGCGAATGCGCGCTGACGCCGGTTTCCAAGGGCTCCTATGAAGAAGCCCTGTCGGCCGGCATCGCGGCCTTCCGTTCCGGCGAACAGCCGAACATCCTGCAGGTCTTCGACGCAGGCGCCGCCACCATCATCAACGCCAAGGGCGCCGTCATTCCGGCTGAAGACCTGATCAAGCAGGCCGGCTACGACTTCAGCCGCGAAGACTTCATCGAAGGCGTCCGCTACTTCTACGCCGACTCCACCGGCAAGTTCGTTGGCATGCCGTTCAACTCCTCGGCTCCGATCATGTACATGAACACCGACGCCCTGAAGAAGGCCGGTGTCGAAGCGCCGAAGACCTGGGAAGAGTTCGAAGCCATCGCTCCGAAGCTCAAGGAAGCCGGTTACATCCCGCTGGTCCAGACCCAGCTCACCTGGGAATTCACAGAGAACTTCTTCTCGCGCCATAACCTGCAGTTCGCTTCGAACAACAATGGTTACGACAGTGTCGTTGACACCAAGATCAACGTCACCGACCCGAACCACGTCATGATGTATGAAAAGCTGAAGGCCTGGTACGATCAGGGCCTGTTCGGCTACTACGGCGCCGGCTGGAACGACAACCAGAAGCCCTTCGAAGAAGGCAAGGTTGCCCTCTGGATCGGCTCCTCGGGCTCGTTCGGCGGCCTGCAGAAGACCGCGACCATGCCCTTCTCGGCAACCTTCCTGCCCTACTGGAAGTCGATCATTCCGGAAGGCGTGCACACCTTCATCGGCGGCGCTTCGCTGTTTGCAATGGCCGGCAAGCCGGAAGCCGAAAACAAGTGCGTTGCTTCCTTCTTCCACTTCCTGACCTCGGCCGAGATCCAGAAGTTCTACCACCAGTCGACCGGCTACGTCGCCATCACCAAGGCAGCTTACGAGCTGGCCAAGAAGGAAGGCTACTACAACGAGAAGCCGGCCGCCGAAGTCGGTATCCAGCAGCTTTCACTGCCGGGCGCCGAGTGGGACAAGGGCTACCGCTTGGGTTTCTACCCGCAGATCCGCTCGGTGATGGAACGCGAATACAACCGCATCTTCTCCGGCGAAACCACGCCGAAGGACGCGATGGAAACCATCAAGAAGGAAGCCGACGAGCTGCTCGCCCGCTTCGCCAAGACGGCCGGCTGATTTCCGGAACCTGATGTGATGAACTCCCGGGGGTCTTCGCCCCCGGGGTTTGCTTTGAAAGGCACCCGATGAAGCGCGTCCAGTTTTCCTCGCGATTTCTGCCCTATCTGTTCCTGCTGCCGCAGTTTGCGATCATTGTGATCTTTTTCTACTGGCCGTCGGCGCAGGCAATCCATTCCTCGTTCTTCATCGAGGACCCCTTCGGCTTCGGTGCAAGCTTCGTCGGTTTCAGCAATTACACCGACGCGCTGAACTCGTCGGAATATCTGAAGGTCGCCCGTTTCACGATCGCCTACAGCCTGATCGTGACCTTCCTCACGCTGTCGCTCGGCATGCTCCTGGCGCTGAAGGCCGATGCCGTCATCCGCGGCCAATCTGCCTACCGCACTCTTCTGATCGTGGTCTACGCCATCGCCCCGCCGGTGGCCGGCCTGATCGGCATGATGTTCTTCGACCAGCATATCGGCCCCTTCGTGAAATTTGTCTCGCTGTTCGGCTGGCATATGAAGGTCGGGATCAACTACTTCGACACCGCCTTCGCCATGGTGGCCGTCGCGGTGTGGAACCAGATCCCCTATAATTTCATTTTTTTCCTCTCGGGCTTGCAGGGCATTCCGACCTCCATTCGCGAGGCTGCGGCGATCGACTGCAAATCGGGAACCCGGCGTTTCTGGACGGTGATCCTGCCGCTCCTGACGCCGACGGCCTTCTTCCTGCTGATCATCAACATGACCTATTCGCTGTTCGACACTTTTGGCGTCATCGACGTCATCGTGAAGGACAAGGCGGCCAACAATCCGATCACCCTCGTCTACAAGGTCTATCTCGACGGCTTCCGCGGCAACGACCTTGGTGCGTCCTCGGCCCAGTCGGTGATCCTTATGGTCGTGGTTCTGGTGCTGACGCTGATCCAGTTCCGCTTCATCGAACGCCGCGTTCACTACGGTTGAGGAGAGGCGCATGTACAGAACCAAGTTCTTCGACCACCTGATCCTGATTGCCGGCGTTGTCCTGATGCTCGGGCCGCTGGTGGTCGCCTTCACCACCTCCACCCACAGTGCCGCGGAAATTCACTCCAAGGGCCTGATGCTGTCGATCGGCGACCAGTTCGACGAGACCTATAGCAGGGTGCTGTTCCATGGCGGCGGCTTCACCGGTAAGGTGACTGGCCTGACGATGGCCTGGAATTCGCTGGTCCTCGGCGTCGGCTTTGCCGTCGGCAAGATCGTGCTGTCGATGATGGCGGCCTATGCCATCGTCTATTTCCGCTTCCGGTTCGCGACGCTCGCCTTCTGGCTGATCTTCACGACGCTCCTGCTGCCGCTCGAAGTGCGCATCATGCCGTCCTATCAGGTGATGAGCCAGCTCGGGCTTCTGAACACCCATACCGGCCTGATCCTGCCGCTCCTGGCGTCGGCGACCGGCACCTTCTTCTTCCGGCAGTTCTTCAAGTCGGTGCCGGACGAGCTGCTGGAGGCCGCGCGCATCGACGGCGCCGGGCCGATCAAGTTTTTCTTCGACGTGCTGGTGCCGCTGTCGCGCACCATGATCGCGGCGGTCTTCATCATCATGTTCGTCTACGGCTGGAACCAGTATCTCTGGCCTCTGCTGATGACGACGGACGAAAGCTTCTACACCCTGATGCGCGGCATCAAGCAGATCCTTCAGGTCTGGGTCGGCTCGCAGATTCCCGATTACAACGAGGCTTTCGCCATGGCCGTACTCGCCATGCTGCCGCCTGTCATCGTCGTGGTGATCTTCCAGAGCTGGTTCATCAAGGGCCTGACGGAAACCGACAAGTAGGAAAGGTTGAGCCCATGGCTTCCATTCAAATCGACCAGGTCTCGAAGATCTACGACGGCGGCGTCAGGGCCGTCAAAAGCATCGACATCGATATCGCCGACGGTGAGTTCATCGTGCTCGTCGGTCCCTCGGGCTGCGGAAAGTCCACGCTGCTGCGCATGGTCGCCGGGCTGGAGACTATATCGGAGGGGACCGTCAGCATCGACGACCGAATCGTCAACCGGATCGAGCCCGCCGATCGCGACATCGCCATGGTGTTCCAGAACTATGCGCTCTACCCGCACATGACGGTCTACGACAACCTCGCCTACGGCCTGAAGAACCGCAAGACTCCGAAGGCGGAGATCGAGACGCGCGTGGCGGAAGCCGCCCGCATGCTGGAAATCGAGCCCTATCTGAAGCGCAAGCCGCGCGCACTTTCCGGTGGCCAGCGCCAGCGCGTCGCCATGGGCCGCGCCATCGTGCGAAAGCCCGCGGTCTTCCTGTTCGACGAACCGCTTTCCAACCTCGACGCCAAGCTGCGTGTCACCATGCGCGGCGAGATCCGCAAGCTGCAGCGCCGCCTCGGCACGACCGCGATCTACGTGACCCATGACCAGCTCGAGGCCATGACGCTTGCCGACCGGCTGGTGGTGTTGAACGGCGGCGCCATCGAGCAGATCGGCACGCCGCTCGAGGTCTATCATCGTCCCGCCTCCACCTTCGTCGCGAGCTTCATCGGTTCTCCCGCGATGAACCTCGTTCAGGCGACCGCGGAAGCCAGCAGGCTATCCATAGGTGAAACGACGGTCGATTTCGGGAACGACCTTCCCGTCAGCGGCGGCGTGACCGTGGGCGTCCGGGCGGAAGACCTGATGCCGGCAACCGGAGCCGAACCATCGCTGCCGTTCAAGGTCGATTACGTCGAGGAGCTCGGCGCTCATCGCCTCGTCCACGGTCTCGTTGGAGGCCAGATCGTGACTGCCGTGATCGCTCTCGGCATGGAAATCCCGGCGGATATGCGCCTGACGGTCTCGCCGCAGCGATTGCACTTCTTCGACCGGGAAAACGGCCGCCGGATCGCAACGCCGACGGCAGGGCTGCCGCTTGCCGGTGAGGTAAATCCGGTGATCGAGGTATCGCCCGCCTGAACGTCCTGCCTGATCGCCAGCGTCGCTTGGGGCGTTGCAAATCAGCGCCGCATTGCGGGATCGTTACAATTCTAGCGATCCCGCAAACGGTAATATAACCGCTCTAGGGTAGCGTTCCCGCAATCGCACAATCACATGGGAACGGAAATGCCTTTGAAGCTTCTGATTGCCGGCATGGCCGGCGTGCTGATGACCATGCCGCGGCAGCCACGCGCCAGCGAAATGCCGCCGGTGGTTTCGGCGCATAGCGGCCATCTCGCGCTGAAGCCCGCACCGATCAATCCGGAGTGGATCATTCGCGGAACGCCGGTCGCTCGCGTAGGCGACCATTCATCGAGCACGGACGAAGCCAGTTCCACGGCCGTATGGGATTGCACCGCAGGCGAATTCCGCTGGTATTTCGGCTGGGACGAAACCGTGGTGATCCAGGAAGGCGAAGTGCATGTGACAGCTGAGGACGGCACGGAGCGCATCCTGCGGGCAGGCGATATCGCCTATTTTCGCGGCGGCACCTGGGCGACATGGCGCGTCGATGACTATGTCCGCAAGATCGCCTTCCTGCGCAAGCCTTTTCCCGAACCGCTCGCGACACTCTATCGCATCCGCAACGCCTTGCGTTCTCCGACGGCCAAGAGCGTGCTCGGCTGATCCGCCGATCAGCAAAATTGAAGCCGGCCGGACGTTGCCTTTGACGCTGAGGAGGCCTAAATCTCCAGGGCTTTCAACAGGGGCAGGGTTATGGCGAAGATTACCAATGTCGCGGTCCAGATGGACCACGTCTCCACCATCAATATCGCGGGCGATTCCACCTTTGCGATGAGCCTGGAGGCGCAGTCTCGCGGCTACCGGCTGTTTCATTACACGCCGAACCAGCTCAGCATGCGTGACGGTCGCATCCTTGCGACCGTTCAGCCCATGCAATTGCGCGATGTGAAGGGCGATCATTTCAGCCTCGGGGACGCCGAACAGGTCGATCTCTCGACCATGGATGTGGTGTTGCTCCGTCAGGACCCGCCCTTCGACATGGCCTACATCACCTCGACCCATCTGCTCGAGCGCATTCATCCGAAGACGCTGGTCGTGAACGATCCGGCCTGGGTGCGCAATTCGCCGGAGAAGATCTTCGTCACCGAATTTGCCGACCTGATGCCGAAGACGCTGATTACCCGCGATGCAGGCGAGATCGCCCGCTTCCGCGAGGAGATGGGCGATATCATCCTGAAGCCGCTTTACGGCAATGGCGGCGCCGGCGTCTTCCATTCCTCCCGCGACGACCGCAACTTCTCGTCGCTGATCGAGATGTTCCACCAGATGTTCCGCGAACCCTTCATCGCCCAGGCCTATCTGCCGGCGGTGCGCAAGGGCGACAAACGCATCATCCTGATCGACGGCGAACCGGTCGGCGCCATCAACCGGGTGCCGGCCGAGCATGACAGCCGCTCGAACATGCATGTCGGCGGTCGCGCCGAGGCAACGGAACTTACTGCGCGCGAAAGGGAAATCTGCGCCCGCATCGGTCCGGCGCTGAGGGAGCGCGGCTTCCTGCTGGTCGGCATCGACGTCATCGGTGATTACATGACCGAGATCAACGTCACCTCTCCGACCGGTATTCGCGAAGTGAAGAAATTCGGCGGCGCCGACATTGCGGCACTCCTCTGGGACGCCATCGAAAAGAAGCGCGCCTGACCGCCCTCCGGATCGCAGCTGCCTGCGATCCGGTTTTGTTCGCCAATTACAACCTGAAACAACCTGTTTCCGACTTTGACGGGAGTTTGTTCCGTTAATGTTCTTGTTTTTGCGTTGCGATCGTGCAAGATTGCAATCGGCAGCCCGCGCAAGATGTAGTTGCGTGGGCATTGCAGGCTTCGGGGCGAGCAGGGGAACGGGCAATGGTGGCGCGTGTCAGTACGGTTGCATTTCAGGGCATAGAGGGCGTTCCGGTTGATGTTCAGGTGATGGTCGCGCCGGGCAAGATCGGCATGCAGATCGTCGGCCTGCCCGACAAAGCGGTGGCCGAAAGCCGGGAACGCGTGCAGGCGGCGCTTCATGCCTCGGGACTGGCACTGCCACCCAAGCGCGTAACGGTCAATCTCGCCCCCGCTGATCTTCCCAAGGAAGGCTCGCATTTCGACCTGCCGATCGCGCTTGGCCTGATGGCCGCACTCGGCGCCATACCCGCCGAAGCGCTTTCGGGTTTCGTGGTGATTGGTGAACTCAATCTCGACGGCACGATCGCTGCCGTCGCCGGTGCTCTTCCGGCGGCAATCGGCGCGAATGCCATGGGCAAGGGCCTGATCTGCCCGGGCGAAAGCGGCGCGGAAGCGGCGTGGGCTGGCTCGGACATCGATATCCTTGCGCCCCGCAGCCTGATTGCGCTTGCCAATCATTTCCGTGGCACGCAGGTCCTGTCGAGGCCCGAGCCGGCGATCCGCGCTCCTGCTGCCAATCTGCCTGATCTCGCCGACATCAAGGGACAGGAGAGCGCCAAGCGGGCGCTGGAAGTCGCCGCCGCCGGCGGCCATAACCTGCTTATGGTCGGGCCTCCCGGCTCCGGCAAGTCGATGCTTGCGGCCCGCCTGCCGTCCATCCTGCCGCCGCTTTCCGCGGCCGAGCTGCTGGATGTTTCCATGGTGCATTCCGTTGCCGGTCAGCTCTCGGGCGGCAAGCTTTCCGACCGACGGCCGTTCCGTACACCGCACCATTCCGCCACCATGGCAGCCCTTGTCGGTGGCGGCCTGCGCGCACGGCCGGGCGAAGCCTCGCTTGCCCATCACGGGGTGCTTTTTCTCGACGAGTTCCCGGAATTTTCGCCGCAGGTGCTGGATGCGCTGCGCCAGCCTTTGGAAACCGGCGAATGCATCATCGCGCGGGCCAATCACCGGGTTGCCTATCCGGCCGATTTCCAGCTGGTGGCGGCAATGAACCCCTGCCGCTGTGGCATGGCTGGTGAACCCGGGCATACCTGCGCCCGCGGCCCGCGTTGCCTCACCGATTATCAGGGCAGGATTTCCGGGCCGCTGATGGACCGCATCGATATCCGCATCGATGTGCCGGCGGTCTCGGCGACCGACCTCATCAAGCCGATGGCGGCAGAGCGCAGCGAGGATGTTGCTCGCCGGGTTTTCGCCGCCCGCGAACGGCAGCGGGAGCGTTTTGCGGCGGCGGGTACTCCGGGAATATCGACCAATGCCCGTTGCTCCACGGCGACGATCGAGAAAATCGCGGAACTGGATGCTGGCGGTACGCAGCTCCTGAGGGATGCCGCGGAGAAGTTCCGGTTCTCCGCCCGGGCCTATCATCGGGTGCTGAAGGTGGCGCGGACGCTTGCCGATCTCGACGGCTCGGCGATGCTCGGGCGCATTCACTTGGCCGAGGCGATTTCCTACCGTATCCCGTCGGAGCGGCTGTCTGCCGCTGCGTGAGTGAGCGGGTCGGCAAGAGAGCCGAGCGGAAAGCGAAAGGGGCGCCGTCAAGCGCCCCCTGATGCCGCTCAAGCTGGACGAACTGTTATTCGCCGAGACCGGCAAAGAGCGCCGTCGACAGGTAGCGTTCGGCAAAGGAGGGGATGATGACGACGATGGTTTTTCCGGCGTTTTCCTCGCGGCTGCCGACCTTGATCGCGGCGGAAAGTGCTGCACCGGAAGAAATGCCGACCGGCACACCTTCGAGGCGCGCCACGAGGCGGGCCGTTTCGAAAGCCTCGTCATTGGTGGAAGGCACGATCTCGTCATAGATCGTGGTGTCGAGGATCTTAGGCGCAAAGCCCGCGCCGATGCCCTGGATCTTGTGGGGGCCGGGATTGCCGCCGGAGAGGACCGGGCTGTCGGCGGGCTCGACGGCGATGACCTTGATCGAAGGCTTCTTCGCCTTCAGCACCTGGCCGACGCCAGTGATCGTGCCGCCTGTGCCGATGCCGGCGACGAAGATGTCGACCTGGCCATCGGTGTCGTTCCAGATTTCCTCGGCGGTCGTCTTTCGATGGATTTCCGGATTGGCAGGATTTTCGAACTGCTGGGGAATGATGGCATCCGGCAGCGTCGCGGCCAGTTCCTCAGCCTTGGCGATTGCGCCCTTCATGCCCTTCGGACCCTCGGTCAGGACCAGTTCGGCGCCGAGTAGAGCCAGCATCTTGCGGCGCTCGATCGACATGGTTTCCGGCATGGTCAGGATCAGCTTGTAGCCCTTCGCCGCGGCGGCAAAGGCGAGTGCGATACCGGTGTTGCCGGAGGTCGGCTCGATGAGGGTGGTCTTTCCGGGCGCGATCTTGCCCTGAGCCTCGAGGCTTTCGATCATCGCGACGCCGATACGGTCCTTCACCGAGGCGATCGGGTTGAAGAATTCAAGCTTGGCAAGAAGATTGGCCTTTACGCCCTTCTCCTTCGCGAGCTTGTCCAGACGCACGAGCGGCGTGTCGCCGATGGTCTCGGTAATCGATTTGTAGACGCGGCCGCGGCCCGGCTTCTTGGCTTCCGACATGATATTGCTCCTTGGAAAAGCCTCTGATTGGAAATCACAATAGGGTCAAATAGTGCCCCCTACCAGAAGCCTTCATCCGCTTGCGGGCGATAGTCTGGAAAAAACGCTGCGACCTGGCGTCCCGGTGGCGAAGGTCATTCCAGTCGGAGCAATTCCAGCAAAGGTGTGCGGCTTTGCGCCCGGAATTGCCAAGAACAATGAAGATAGAGCACTTCAGGCGATTCCGTCATCGCCTGAAATGCTCTATGCGCGGGCAGCGATATAGGCGGCGGTGCCGGCCAGAACGCTGGCCGCCGACCGGTTCAGGGTCTTGAGGGCCGCAGGCTTCTTCAGCAGCGCCCGCGCCTGCGAGGCAAGCAGGATGTATGGCAGCAGTACCGCCATCAGCACCGCAAATGTCGTGCCGGCAAGAACGGCGTAATCCTGCCATCCGATCTGCTGGAGGGGAATGAGTGTGGGGACCAGCGCGACATAAAACAGCATGGTCTTCGGATTGCCGAGCGTCAGCAGGAAACCGGAGAGGAACAACATGCCGGCATGCGTTGCGCGCTGCGCCTCGATCTTCTGCGGCAGGAGCCCGGCGGTCCAGAGCTTCCATGCGATGTAACAGAGATAGAGCGCGCCCAGATATTTGATGACGAGAAACGGCGTGGTGAAGGTCTGCGCCACCAGTGCGAGGCCGAGAACGACCGCGGTCAGGTAGCAGAGATCGCCGAGAATGAGACCGAGCCCCATGAAGAATGTCGGCCGGAAACCGGAGCCGAGCGCGCGCGCAACGATTGCCGTCATGCCGGGGCCGGGAATGGCGGCGGCAATGAAGAGCGCGCCACCATAGGCGAGCAGGGTGGCAGGGGTCATGGTTTCCTCCTCAACTCGTCCGAACTCATTGGCCCCCCTGGGAAGAGGCCGCGACTTCGGTTGCCGGTATTCGCTCCGGCCTTTGTTGAGGACGTACCCCTATGCGCCCAAACTTGCAATGGTGACAGGATTGCACTTGCGGCTGACATCGCGCCCTGCATAGGGTCGCTGCGCCCACCTTTGCCCGACGTCTCCAAATGGATTTCCGATGCCCTCCCTGCCTGCTATCCTCGCCTTTGCCCTGATCTGCCTCGGCATGGTCCTGACGCCGGGGCCGAACATGATCTATCTGGTGTCGCGATCCATCTGCCAGGGACCGGCCGCAGGTCTCGTTTCCCTCGGCGGCGTGGCGCTCGGCTTCGTCTTTTACATGCTGATGTCGGCGCTCGGCATCACCGTCCTCATCATGGCCGTGCCTTTCGCCTATGATGTTCTGAAATTCGCAGGTGCCGCCTATCTGCTGTGGATGGCATGGCAGGCGCTGAAGCCGGGCGGGTGTTCGCCCTTTCAGGTGCGCGACCTGCCGAAGGATAGCCCCCGCAAACTCTTCGCCATGGGCCTTGTGACCAACCTTCTCAATCCGAAGGCCGCCGTTCTCTATCTTTCGCTGCTGCCGCAGTTCGTCGATCCCGCCAAGGGCAGCGTTCTGCTGCAGTCGCTGGTGCTGGGGAGCACGCAGATCGCCATCAGCGTCACGGTCAATTCCATGATTGCGCTGATGGCGGGATCCATTGCCATCTTCCTTGCGGGCCGTCCCTTCTGGATGGTCGTGCAACGCTGGCTGATGGGCACGGTGCTTGCAGCGCTCGCCTTGCGGATGGCCACGGAAGCGCAGCGCTAGAGCATTTCCAGCAAGAGCGAGGTCGCTTTTGCGCTCGGAGAATGCGTTAAAACAAAAAGATAGAGCAATTCCTGCAAAAGCGGAAACCGGTTTTGCGTCCGGAAATGCCCTGAAGGCTTAGAAGAGCGGGCGCATGAAGCTGCGGTCGTAGCTCAGGATGCAGCGTGTCTCCTCGGCATAGGCGAAGGCAGCCTTGCACTCTTCGTCTTCGGCCATGCGTGTCCTGTAGACTTCATATTCGGCAAGCGAAGGGAAGGTGAACAGTGCAAGCGCGATGTTGTTCGCTCCCTCGGACGGCAGGAAATAGCCGTGATGCGTGCCGCCAAGCCGGTTGACGAGAGGGATCCAGAGCTTCGCATAGTGCTCGAATTCGGCAAGCTTGTAGGGATCGATGACGTAGCGAAGGCTGCAGGTGATCATGCACGGTTTTCCTTTCTGCGGGGTGTGTTGAGAAACGGCGGCGCCCAGTTGAGCGTGGCGGCGATGGCGGCAAGCAGGATGCCGGCAGCACCCGCCGCCTGCGTTGCGGTTAGCACGTGGCCGAAGGCGAAGATATCCACGAGCACGGCGACGACCGGATAGAGAAATGACAGCGTGCCGGTCAGCGCGACCGGAAGCCGCTGGATGGCGCTGTAGAGCAGGGCATACATCAGACCGGTATGCACAAAGCCGAGCGTGGCGAGTATCGACCATGTGGCCGGCGTGGAAGGCAGCGATGTCCAGTCCGCAAGCGGAGCCAGCATGACGGCCCCGGTCGCCACCTGAACCAGTGCGATCAGCTGTGGCGGCGTGCCCTTGAGCTGGCGGGCGGCGAGCGCGGCAAGCGCATAGCAGAAGGCGGCGGTCAGCGAGAGCAGGATGCCGAGAATATATCCGAACGACCCCGCGGCCGTTCCGATCTGAACACCACCCATCGTCATCGCCACCGTTCCGGCAAAGGCGACGACCAGCCAGAAGACCTTGCTGCGCGAGATCTTCTCCCCGAGAAACACGACGCCCAGGCCGACCAGCAGGAAGGGCTGGACGTTGTAGACGATCGTGGCGACGGAAATGGAGGCAAGAGGGTAGGCGGAAAAGAGCGCCAGCCAGTTCAGGACCAGCGCCACGCCACCCGCAATCGCCAGCATCAGCCGTCGTCTGTCGAATGCATCGAGGCGCAGATGGCCACCAAGCCGGCAGATCAGGAGCAGCGCCGGAAAACCGAACAGGCAGCGCCAGAAGACGACGTTGACGGGCGGTTCGCCCGACATCACCACGAACCATCCGATGGTTCCCGACATCGCCATGGCGGCGGTCATTTCCCAGATTCCCCGTCGTGACGCGTCAGCCATCGTTCTCTCCTTTGCGATGGGCGTATTCTATTGCGGTCTTGCACGATATTGCTGTGCTTTGATTAGGCTGATAATCTCCTCCGACTAATTTTCGTAGGGGAACGGAGCGTGGAGACTTATCTTTATCTTGATGTTGCGGATCGCAGGATCGTCGAGGCGCTGGCCGAGGATGCGCGCATCTCGCTGAAGGAACTTGCGGCGAAGGCGGGTCTCTCGTCGCCCAGTTGTTCGGAACGGCTTCGCCGGCTCGAGGAGCGGGGCGTGCTCACCGGCTACAGCGCGGATGTGGAGCTGGAGGCGCTCGGTTATCCCCTGCAGGCGATTGTCCGGGTACGCCCGCTGCCGGGCATGCTGCATATCGTCGAGCGGATCATTCAGGAAACGCCTGAGATCACCGAATGCGACAAGGTGACAGGCGACGATTGCTTCATCTGCCGCATGGCCGTGCGCAGCATGACCGATCTGGATCGCATCCTCGACCGCGTCGTGGAGCGGGCGCAGACGAATACGTCGATGATCAAGTCGACCCCGGTGAAGCGACGCCTGCCACCGCCGGTCGGTTAGGGGATTTTCAGAATTCCGCCATCGGCGAAATGCAGGTCGGCCCGGTCGGATAGATCTCGTCCTGCGCGCGCATCATGAAGACCTGCGATCCGGTATCCGCAATGGCCTCGGATTCCCATGAAAGCCGATCCGGCGTGACGAATGCCTCGACGGAAGCAGGAGCGATACCGAGGCTGGCAATGATTTCTGCGAGCGGCGGAATGTGGGAGCCAGCGACGTCGAGAAGCTGGAACGCTCCGTCATCCGCCAACCGCCACACGACGACGGCTTTGCCATCGGCGAGCAGGGAAAGCGAAATATCCTCGATCAAGTGGCAGTTCAGCAGGAACATCAGCCGCTGGTCGGCAACGGCAAAGTGGTCGGAAACCGGCATCCGGTCGGCCAGAAGCTTTCGCAGCAGATCGATATCCCTGTCGATGTCGAGCAGGCGCGCCGGTCGTGGCGTTCCGGATATTGCCGGTGCCGGCCCCTTGAAGCTGTATTGCGGCAGGATGCGGAAGCCGTGAGGCGTATAGAGACCGGGCTTGTCCGTGTAGAGCACGATGGCTTCCAGACCCTGCTCTTCGCAACGATCGAGCGTGATGCGGATGAGATCCTGATAGAGGCCCCGGCCGCGATATTCCGGCCGCACGGCGCCGGATTGCCACCCGGCAGCCTTGATGGCGCGTCCATCGATCATCAGCGGCATGGAAAAGGCGCTGAGATTGGCGATGCAGCGGCCGTCGCCGTCGAAATAGGCCGAAGGAAAGCTGGTGCGGTCATGGCCACCCAAACCGTCGAGCGCACTGATATCGACATCGAAGATATCGATGAGCAGCGTCTTGATCGCCGACCATCCCGCCGGATCGTCGAAATAATCCTGACGGAAGACGAGGCCCGACCTGTCAGCAAGGCCCTTGTCAGAGGGGTTCATGCCACGCCGGTGGAGCCGAAGCCGCCTGCGCCGCGATCGGTGGTGGATGCTTCGGTCGCTTCCTGAACCCGCACCTGCGTCACCGGGGCGATGATCGTCTGGGCGATGCGCATGCCGCGGGCGATCTCGAAAGGCTCGTCGCCGAGGTTGATCAGCAGCACCTTCACCTCGCCACGATAATCGCTGTCGATGGTGCCGGGCGTGTTGAGGCAGGTGATGCCGTTTTTGAAGGCAAGGCCGGAACGTGGCCGGATTTGCGCCTCGAACCCTTCCGGGATTTCCATGACGAAGCCGGTCGGAACGAGCGCGCGCTGTCCGGGCGCAAGCGTCATCGGCTGATCGTCGGAAACGGCGGCTCTGAGATCCATGCCGGCGGCGCCTGCCGTCTCGTAGGCGGGCAGCGGCAAATCCTGTCCATGAGGCAGGCGGACGAGCTTGAGCGTGGGGCGAATGTCGTTATGAATGTTCATGCTTCCATTAGTTTGCGCGCGAAAGCCGCAGGTCAATTGCATTGCCGGCCTTTAGTCGCTAGATACGCGGCAATTCCACAGGATTCACACTCATGGCTGAAACGCTCGCAGAGGCGGTATCCCGCCGCCGCACTTTCGCGATCATCGCGCATCCGGACGCCGGCAAAACCACGCTTACCGAAAAGCTGCTGCTGTTCGGCGGCGCGATCCAGCTCGCCGGTGAGGTTAAGGCCAAGAAGGATCGCATCCAGACCCGTTCGGACTGGATGAAGATCGAGCGCGAGCGCGGCATCTCGGTCGTCACCTCGGTGATGACCTTCGAATATGAAGGCAATGTCTTCAACATTCTCGATACGCCCGGTCACGAGGACTTCGCCGACGATACCTATCGCACGCTGACGGCCGTCGACGCGGCCGTCATGGTCATCGATGCCGCCAAGGGTATCGAGCCGCGGACGCTGAAGCTCTTCGAAGTCTGCCGCATGCGCGACATCCCGATCATCACCTTCATCAACAAGATGGACCGCGAAAGCCGCGATCCCTTCGAGATCCTGGACGAGGTCGAGGAAAAGCTGGCGCTCGATACCGCGCCCGTCACTTGGCCGGTCGGCCGGTCCAAGACCTTCTGCGGTTCCTACAATCTCGCGGGCAACACCTATCGCGGCTCTGATACGCAGGTCGAGCCGACGCCGGTCAATGGACCGCAGGCGGTTGCAGATCATTTGCCGGAAAACGAACGCAAGGTTTTCATCGACGAGCTGGAACTTGCTCGCGAGGCCTGCCGTCCCTTCGACCGCGAGGCTTTCCTTGAGGGGCACATGACTCCGGTCTTCTTCGGCTCGGCCTTGAAGAATTTCGGTGTTCGCGACCTCATCAACGCTCTCGGCGCATTCGCGCCGCCGCCGCGCGATCAGGTGGCCGATATCCGCACCGTCCATGCGGCGGAAGACAAGATGACGGCCTTCGTCTTCAAGATCCAGGCCAACATGGACCCGAACCATCGCGACCGCATCGCCTTTGCCCGCATCTGCTCGGGTAAGCTGGAACGCGGCATGAAGGCAAGGCTCGCGCGCACCGGCAAGCAGCTCGGTCTCACCGCGCCGCAATTCTTCTTCGCCTCCCAGCGACAGCTTGCCGATACGGCCTATGCCGGTGACGTGGTCGGCATTCCTAACCACGGCACACTGCGCATCGGTGACACGCTGACCGAAGGCGAACCGCTGGTGTTCCAGGGCGTGCCGAACTTCTCGCCGGAAATCCTGCGCCGCGTGCGTCTGGAAGATGCGATGAAGGCGAAGAAGCTCAAGGAAGCCCTGCAGCAGATGGCCGAAGAGGGCGTCGTCCAGCTCTTCCAGCCGGAAGACGGTTCGCCCGCCATCGTCGGCGTCGTCGGCGCGCTGCAGCTCGACGTTTTGAAGGAACGTCTGTCGGCGGAATATGGCCTGCCGGTTTCTTTTGAAATGTCGCGCTTCTCGGTCTGCCGCTGGATCTCCGCAGAGCAGGTGGCCGATCTGGACAAGTTCATGTCGTCTCATCGCGGCGATATCTGCCGCGACCTCGACGGCGATCCGGTCTTCATGGCGCAGGACGGTTTCTCGCTGCGTTACGAGTCCGAGCGCTCTCCGGCCATCAAGATGGTTGCGATCAAGGAATATCACGTCGCCAAGGCGGCGTGATATCGGCTTAAACAATTCGTAACGGGGCTGGTCAGGCTTCCCTGACGATCCGCATCTCGCCGGCGCCGTCGAGATGCACCGTCATGCCTTCGTAGGAGGCGATCGTCGGGTGGAACGTTTCCATCCTGTGGCTGTGGGTAGCCGTGACCACCATTACATCAGCCCCTGCGGCTTCAGCAGCCTTCACGCCTGCCGTTACATCTTCGAATACGAGGCAGCGCGACGACTGCACGTCGAGATTTCGGGCTGCGAGCAGATAGCCGGCCGGGTCCGGCTTGCCGATCTTCACATCCTCTGCGGTGATGATTCTTGGCGGCTGCGGCAGGCCGGCGGCCTCGATCCGCGCCCGCGCCAGCGCGATGGGCGCAGATGTCACGATGGCCCAGCGCGACGACGGCAGCGCGTTGAGGAAATCGACTGCGCCGGGAATTGGCACGACCCCCTCGACATCCTCGATCTCGCCGCGCTCGATTTCCAGCGCTTCCGCTTCGACATCGATGCCCGGCAGGCCAAGGCCTCGGATGGTGTCGATGCCGCGCTTGCCGTGCATCGTCGGTAGGAAGGCCTCGACATCGAGCCCCTGTCGTTCGGCCCACCGGCTCCAGACTCGCTCGGCCGCTGCAATGGAATTGAGCAGCGTGCCGTCCATGTCGAAGAGAAAGCCGGCATAGCGCTTGTCGAAGACTGTCGTTCCGCTGGTGGTCAATTTCGGCTCCTCGAGGCAGGTGATCGCGATTGGCAAGGAGATAGCCGGTTTTGACTGAGGCGGCAAACGCTTGAGGTTCAAAACCGCGTGGGGGAGAGGGGCGTTCATTTCCGTTCGGCTTTCCAAAGCATGTCGCGCTGAACGCCTGTCCTGATTGAGTTTTATCCCCCGGGGTGACAGCCGGCGTGGCGCGGTCTATAACGGCATCGTTGAGAGACAGGGGCGCTCGTCGCAAGACGGGCTGAGACGCACCCTTCGAACCTGAACCAGATAATGCTGGCGGAGGGAGTCGCTCGGGACCGCTCACCCGTCTTCGTGACTGTCGCGTTCCTGCCGATTTGCCCCGCCTGAAAGGGGCAAATGAACGAGATCCAGTTTCCCGGAAACCTGCTGCGCGAGATGCGCGAGGCCGCGCCATTGGTGCAATGCATCACCAATTACGTCGCGATGAACATCGCCGCCAATGTGCTTCTGGCCGCAGGCGCATCGCCTGCCATGGTCCATGCGGAAGAGGAGGCCGGCGAATTCGCGGGCTTCGCCGGTGCGCTCACCGTCAATATCGGCACGGCCTCGCCGCAATGGATTGCCGGCATGAAGGCGGCGATCGGGGGGGCGACTGCCGCCCGCCGGCCATGGGTGCTCGACCCGGTCGCCCATTTCGCAACCGCCTATCGCCGCAGGGCGACAGCCGAGCTTCTGGCGCTCGCCCCGACGGTGATCCGCGGCAACGCCTCCGAAATCATCTCCCTTGCAGGCGGCACGAGCAGCGCGAAGGGCGTCGATAGCCGCGATCCGGTAGAGCTTGCCGAGGAAGCGGCAAATGAACTGGCCGAGCGTCAGGCATGCGTTGTTGCGGTGACCGGCGCGACCGACTTCGTCACCGATGGCCGCCATGCGGTCAGGCTTTCCGGCGGCTCAGTGCTGATGCCGAAGGTGACGGCGCTCGGTTGCTCGCTCACATGCCTGGTCGGTGCCTATGTCGCCATCCGTCCAGAAGATCCGCTTTCGGCAACCGTCGCGGCGCTCGCGCATTTTGCCGTGGCTGGTGAAAGGGCGGCTTCGGGATCGGATGGTCCGGGTTCGTTTGGCTGGCGCTTCGTCGATGCGCTAGCCGCCCTCACTCCGCAGGCTCTGGATGCCGAAGCAAGGATCGAACGGCTATGAGAAACGTCGATCTCTCCCTCTATCTCGTTCTCGACCCCGTTCTCTGCGAGCCGATCGGCATGGTGGAAACGGCACGGCTCGCCGTTGCCGGCGGCGCGACGCTGGTGCAGCTGCGCGACAAGAAGGCGACGACGCACAAGATGATCGAGACCGGCCGGGCGCTGAAGGCCGCTCTCGCCGGCTCGGGCGTGCCGCTCATCGTCAACGACGATGTCGAGGCAGCGATTGCCATCGGCGCCGACGGTGTCCATGTCGGCCAGAACGACATGCCGGTTGCCGAGGTCCGTAAGCTGATCGGGCCGGAGATGATTCTCGGTCTTTCCATCGGCAGTGTCGAACTGGCCAATGCGCTCGATCCGTCGGTTGTCGATCATGTCGGCGTCGGGCCTGTTTTCCCGACCTCGACCAAGCCCGGCCATCCCCCGGCTATCGGCTTCGAAGGACTTGCGGCAGTCACTGCGGCAAGCCCGGTGCCGGTCGTCGGCATCGGCGGGCTGAAACTCCAGCATGTCGCCGATACGCTTGCAACGGGCGCGGCCGGCCTTGCCGTCGTCTCTGCCATCTGCGGCCAGCCGGACTCCGCATCGGCGACCATGGAGCTTGCAGAGGCGATCCGGAGGGCGCGTAGATGATCCGCAATGTGCTGTCCATCGCTGGCTCAGATCCTTCGGGCGGAGCTGGCATTCAGGCTGACCTCAAGGCCTTTTCCGCCTGCGGCGTCTACGGCATGGCCGCGTTGACGGCGCTGACGGCCCAGAACACCACGGGCGTCTCTGGCGTGCATGCCGTGCCGCCGGAATTCGTGGCCGAGCAGATCCGCATGGTCTTTGCCGACGTGCGGGTCGATGCGGTCAAGATCGGCATGATCGCCAATGCCGGCATTGCCCGCGCGGTCGCCGGCGTGCTGGCGGATCATCCTGATGTGCCAGTGGTGCTCGATCCGGTGATGATTGCCAAGGGTGGTGCGGCCTTGCTCGACGTATCGGCGGTCACTGCCTTGACCGAATGCCTGTTGCCGCTGGCGACGCTACTGACCCCGAACCTGCCGGAGGCTGCGGCCCTGCTTGGCGTGGGAGAAGCCCTCGATCGAATGGCCATAGCGGAACAGGGGGCGGCTCTGCTTGCGCTTGGTCCCGCTGCCGTCCTCGTCAAGGGCGGGCATCTCGAAGGGCCGGAAAGCCCGGATGTTCTCGTCTCGAGGGAGGGAACGCACTGGTTCGAGGCGCCGCGCGTCGTAACGAAGAACACCCATGGCACGGGTTGCTCGCTATCGAGTGCAATCGCCGCCGGTCTCGCCAAGGGATTGTCTCCAGTCGAGGCCGTCGCCGCCGCGAAATCCTGGCTCGCTGGAGCGGTTGCTGCATCGGGCGAGCTTTCCGTCGGCTCCGGCCACGGGCCGGTGCATCATTTTCATGTGCTCTGGGAGGAAAGACCTACGGCATCTTGGAATCGAGCGTGATGTCCTCGCCATCGACGGCGAAGGTGCCGTAACCCTTGTGGTGAATGGTTTTCGGTGAAGGTCTGGCCGGATCGTGCCAAGCCTTCACTACTTCCAAAACGAAGAGGTTGTAGCGTTTGACGAAATCCTGATCGACGACCTTGCATTCGAGGTTGGCGAAGCATTCGGCGATAAGGGGTGCGGAAACCTTCGCCGCCGGAAGCGCCGTCAGCCCGATGTCCGCGAACTTGTCGGTGTCGCGTCCCGAGCAATTGCCGATGGCCACCACCTTCTCGGCCATGTCCGCGGAAGGAATGGCGATCACGCATTCCTCCGTCCTCGTGAGTGCGATGAAGCTGTAATCGGCGCCGCTGACGATGCACGCGGTCCGCGGCGGGGTGAATTCCATCATCATGTGCCACGACATCGTCATGACATTGGCTTTGCCGTCGTAGCTTGTGGTGAGCAGGACGACAGGACCCGGCTCGATCAGCTGATAAACCTTGGAAAGCGGGAATTCCTTCATCGCGGCACCTCTGGCGGCTCTGTGCCGGTACGGTTTGCGAGCCTCACATGAGACAGACTAGACTCTGCGTCTCAGGCTGTCGACGGCCGAAAATGCCGCAACGCCGGACACAAGGTCCGGCATTGGACATGGATGTTTTCGTGACGAGACGTTAGTGGTCGGCCTTGATGAAGGTGCCGTTCTGCAGCTCGCGCATCGCCTGCATCAGTTCTTCGCGCGTGTTCATCACGATCGGACCATGCCATGCGACCGGCTCCTTGATTGGCTTGCCGGTCACGAGCAGGAAGCGGATGCCCTCATCGCCGGCCTGCACGGTCACTTCGTCGCCGGTGTCGAAGACCACGAGCGTCCGGTTGCCCGAGAGATCGCGGATATTCAGCTCCTCTCCCTGATACTCCTTTTCGACCTTGACGCCGAAGGGCTTCGAGGCGTCGCGGAAGGTGCCGGACCCCGCGAAGATATAAGCGAAAGCCGAGCGATAGGTGTCAACAGGAATGCTCTTGCGCTTGCCCGGCGGCACGGAAATATCGAGATAGACCGGCTCCGCGGCGATCCCGTCGACCGGGCCGCTCTTGCCCCAGAAACTGCCGGAGATCACCCGGACGGACGTGCCGTCGTCATCGACCACGACGGGAATATCCGCCGACTTGATGTCCTGATAGCGCGGCGCGGTCATCTTCAGCGACGAGGGCAGGTTGGCCCAGAGCTGGAAGCCGTGCATTTTGCCGGCGAAATCGCCCTTCGGCATTTCCTGGTGCATGATGCCGCTGCCGGCAGTCATCCACTGCAGGTCGCCTGCGCCGAGCAGGCCCTGGTTGCCGAGGCTATCGCCATGCTCGACGGTGCCGGCGAGCACATAGGTGATCGTCTCGATGCCGCGATGCGGATGCCAGGGGAAGCCGCGGATATAATCCGACGGATTGTCGTTCCTGAAATCGTCCATCATCAGGAAGGGGTCGGTCATCGACGGGTCGCCGAAACCGAAGACGCGATGCAGCTTCACGCCGGCGCCTTCCATGGTGGGCGTGGCGCGGCTCTCATGCTTGACGGGGCGAATGGACATTGTTCCTGCTCCTTTGGGGCGCGTTTCTCACTTGGCGTCCAATATAGTCGAACCTTGGCTGCTCCGAAGAGGTGCGGCGGGAACGCAGTGTTCACAAAACGAAATGCCGCAGTGCAAAAAGTGATTGCCGACGCTGTCAGAATTCTGTCATCAATAATGCAGGTGTTTATACTTCGCTAACTATTCAAGCGAAAACTGATGGGATCGATATGCCCGTCTTTTCGCAACGGCAACCGCTCTGGCCGGCGGTCCATGGAGTACAGGAAGAATGTGTCGCTGGGCAGCCTACCGCGGAGAATCCATCTATCTTGAAGAGCTGGTCACCTCTCCCGCCCACTCCCTGATCGAACAGTCCCATTGCGCCACGCGCGCCAAGACGGCGACCAATGCCGATGGTTTTGGCCTTGCCTGGTATGGCGACCGGCCCGAGCCGGGCCGCTTCCGCGACGTGTTGCCCGCATGGTCCGACTGTAACCTGAAGAGCCTCGCCCGCCAGATCCGCTCGCCGCTGTTCCTCGCCCATGTGCGGGCGGCGACCCATGGCGCAACCCGCCGCGACAACTGCCATCCCTTCGTCAACGGCAACTGGACGTTCATGCATAACGGCCAGATCGACCATTTCGACCGGCTGCGGCGTCCCATGGAAACCATGCTCGACGACGAGCATTTCCACGCTCGCGCCGGAACCACCGATTCCGAACTTCTGTTCCTGCTCGCCCTGCAATTCGGTCTGCGGGAACGTCCGCTGGCGGCAATGGCGGAGGCGGTGGGTTTCGTCGAGCATATGAGCCGGCATCTGACGGGAGCCGCTAGAGTGCGCTTTACCGCCGCCTTTTCCGATGGCCGTACACTCTACGCGGTGCGCTATGCGACGGATGCCCAGGCGCCGACCCTCTATGCGGCGCCCATGGGTGGCAAGGGTGGTTATTGCCTCGTTTCGGAACCGCTGAACGACGAAACCGACACCTGGGTCGAAATCCCCGACGGTAGCGCCGTGATTTTGAGCGAGGACGGGCTCGACGCCGTGGCGTTCGAGCCTGACATGGCCACAATCGACGTCAACACGCAGGCCGCCGAGTAAGCGCCTGTTATCGGATCGCCCGTTCCATCGCGCATCGCCGCTCGCGCGGCATCCCAAGCGTCGCCTCGTCATCGAGATGGCCGCGCAGATAGGCGTCGAGATTGACGTCTTCGATCATCGAAAAGCCTATTCGTGCATAGAATGGTGCGTTCCAGGGCACATCGCGGAAGGTGGTGAGCGTGACCCGGGCGAGTTGCTTCTCTCGTGCAAAGGCCGTTGCCGTTTCGATGAGGCCGGTGCCGATCCCCTGGCGGTGATGCGCTGGCAGGACGGAAAGCTCGAGGATATGAAGCGTGTCAGGCGTGGCTTCTGCACTGAGAAAGCCGAGGATCTCACCGTCCGCGCCCTCTGCGACCCAGGTCGTGCCCTCCGGAATGCGGGCGCGATGAAGGTCTTCCGGAATATTGCCGGCATCAGCCAGCCAGCCGAGTTCGGGCATTGTCCGAAAGAGTTCGCTTGCTGCCTGCTCGACATCCGGCAGCTTCGCCGCGTCGCAAACATGCGCCGGACGCAGGCTGTATGTCACGACCCCGCTCCCTCGGTGAGCTTTTCGGCGATCAATGCTGCCAGACGGTCGGCCACCTCGTCCTTGGCGAGGTCCGGCCAGACGTCGATGCCGGTCGAGGAAATGACCTTAACGCTGTTGCGCGTGCCGCCCATGATGCCGGTTTCGGCGGAAACGTCATTGGCGACGATCAGGTCGGCGCCCTTCCTCTCAAGCTTGATGCGGCCGTTTTGCTCGACATCCTGGGTCTCGGCCGCAAAGCCGACCACGATTTTCGGCCGCCTCTCATGGTGGCCCACGGTCTTCAATATGTCGGGGTTTTCGATCAATTGCAGGGGGGCGGGGCCTTCTCCCTGCTTCTTCTTGATCTTCTGGTCGGCCGATGTCGCCACGCGCCAGTCGGCAACGGCGGCGACCATGACGGCGATATCGGCGGGCAGATGCGAGATCACCGCATCCAGCATCTCTTCCGCCCGCTCAACGTGAAGCGTCGTGACGCCGGCCGGGTCGGGGATCGTCACAGGACCGGAAACGAGCGTGACCTCGGCGCCGAGTTTCGCCAGTGCGGCCGCGATCGCGTGGCCCTGCCGTCCCGAGGAACGGTTGGCGATGTAGCGTACCGGATCGATCGGCTCATGCGTCGGTCCCGACGTCACGATGGCCTTTCGGCCGGCTAGAGGCTTGGGGCCGGCATCGAACAGCGCCTCGACGGCTGCGACGATGTCGAGCGGTTCCGCCATGCGGCCAAGCCCGCTCTCGCCGCTTTCCGCCATTTCCCCGGCCAGCGGACCGATGAAGCCGACGCCGTCGCCGCGAAGCGTCGCGACGTTGCGGCGGGTCGCGGCATTCGCCCACATCTTCGGATTCATGGCCGGTGCCAGGAGGATCGGCCGCTCTGTTGCAAGCAGCACCGCGGAGGCGAGATCGTTGGCAAGCCCGTTCGCCATCTTCGCCATCAGGTCGGCGCTGGCGGGGGCGACGACGATCAGGTCGCAATCGCGCGCCAGCCGGATGTGGCCGACATCCTGCTCATCCTCGCGGGAAAATAGATCGGTATAGACATGGCTTGCCGAAAGCGCGCCGACGGCAAGCGGCGTCACGAATTGCTGGGCGGCCTCCGTCATCACGGGCCGAACCGATGCTCCCCGCTCCCTGAGACGGCGGATCAGGTCGAGGCTCTTGTAGGCGGCTATGCCGCCGGAGATGACGAGAAGGATGCGTTTCCCGGTTAAGCTCATGAAATGCCTCGACTGCCGGCCGTGTTTCCGGCGAACCTAGATCATCGCCCGACGTTTTGGAAGCAGCGACGGCAGGCGTCGTCAACCGATCTGGATGGCGATGGCGACGAGCGCGATGGCGATGATCCAGAGCGCCAGCCTGCCAAGACGGCTGTGACGTGCTTCGGCCTTGCCGATGGCTTCGGCGGTCGCTTTGTCGAAGCGCAGGCCGTGTTCGCTCATCTGCATGACTTCACTGTGGAATTTCTCCGTCTTCGCGGCGATTTCCGGAAGCGCCTCGGCAAGCCGGAAGGCGGCCTTCATGCCGTCCTTGAGATCGGTCGCGATACGCTTCGGGCCGAGATTGTCGCGGATCCAGCCTGAGACGACCGGATCGGAAGCCTTCCACATGTTGAACTGTGGATTGAGGATGCGCGATACGCCCTCGACCACTACCATCGTCTTTTGCAGCATGACGAGCTCGGGACGGGTCTCCATGTCGAAGAGCTCAGTCACCTCGAAGAGCAGCGTCAAAAGCTTGGCCATGGAGATGGTTTCGGCCGGTTGGCCATGGATCGGCTCGCCGATGGCGCGGATCGCCTGCGCAAAGCTCGCCATATCGTGGTGGGAAGGTACGTAGCCGGCTTCGAAATGCACTTCCGCGACGCGCATATAGTCGCGGGTGATGAAGCCATAGAGGATTTCGGCTAGGAAGCGCCGTTCCTTCTTGCCCAGCCGGCCGGCGATGCCCATGTCGACCGCGACGATGGTGCCATCGGGCGCGACGAAGAGATTGCCGGGATGCATGTCGGCATGGAAGAAGCCGTCCCTAAGCGTATGGCGCAGGAAGGACTGGATCAGCGTATCGGCCAGATGGTTGAGATCGTGCCCGGCGGCCCTCAGCGCTTCGACATCCGACATCTTGATGCCGTCGATCCATTCCATCGTCACGACATCGCGGCCGGTGCGTTCCCAGTCGACTTCGGGTACGCGGAAGCCGGGATCATCGCGGGTGTTTTCCGCAATCTCGGAAAGGGCCGCAGCTTCAAGCCTGAGGTCCATCTCGACCTTGGTCGTCTGTTCCAGCGTCTTCGTGACCTCGACGGGCCTCAGACGGCGCGTAAGCGGCAGGAAACGCTCTTGAAGATGAGCGACGAGGTACATGGCCTCCAGATCGGCGGCGAAACGCTTGCGCACGCCTGGCCGGATCACCTTGACGGCGACCTTCTTGCGGCCGTTCGGCGTCTCGATTTCGGCGGGATGCACCTGGGCGATGGATGCCGCGGCGATCGGTTCGTTAAAGGTGACGTAGAGATCGTCGACCGTGCGTCCGAGCGATTCCCGGATAGAGGTCCTGGCCTCCTCCGTCGGGAAGAAGGCCATACGGTCCTGCAGGCCGGAGAGGTCTTCGGCAAAATCCGCGCCGACCACGTCCGGTCTGGTGGCAAAAAACTGGCCGATCTTCACGTAGGAGGGGCCGAGCCGTTCGACGGCGCGGGCCAGCCGGTCGGAGCGCTCTTCCTGTCTCGCCCGCTTGCGTGTGAGGAGGCTTGCTGCCGATTTGGCAACGCCCACCATGGCAGGAAGCCCATCTGAGGGAAGGGCGGAGACCACGCCTTCCCTGACCAGCACCCAGCCCACCCGCGCGAGGCGGAAATATGCTCCGATGGTGCTCATGAAGATCAGATTTTCCAGCCGGAATGCAGCGCGGCGATACCGCCGGTATAGTTGGTGAAGGTGACGCGCGAGAAGCCGGCCTTCGAGATCATCGCTGCGAAATCGCGCTGGTTGGGGAACTTGCGGATCGATTCCACCAGATACTGGTAGGGCTCGGCGTCGCCGGTGATCATCTGGCCGAAGCGCGGGATCGCCTTGAACGACCACTCTTCATAGACCCGGTCGAGAAGCGGCATGTCCACTTCGGAAAATTCCAGCACCAGCAGCCGGCCGCCGCGCTTCAGAACGCGATAGGCTTCCTTCAGCGCTACGTCGATATGGGGAACGTTGCGGATGCCGAAGGCGATCGTATAGGCGTCGAAGCTGTTGTCCTCGAAAGGCAGGCTTTCGGCATTCGCCTCGACGAAGGTCAGGTTCTCGGAGAGCCCCTTCTTGGCCGCCCGCTCGGCACCCACGCCGAGCATGGAGCCATTGATATCGAGCACCGTGACATGGGCAAGCCGGCCGGAGGCCTCGACGATGCGGAAGGCGATGTCGCCGGTGCCGCCGGCAACGTCCAGAGACCGGTAGGTCGGGTCCTTGCGCGGATTGACGGCAGCAACCATCGCATCTTTCCAGACCCGATGCAGGCCAGCGGACATCACGTCGTTCATGATGTCGTAGCGCTTGGCGACCTTGTGAAAGACGTCGTTGACCAGACCCTGCTTTTCGCCATCCGCGACCTCGCGGAAGCCGTAGGAGGTTTCCATGCCGCCTTCGGCGGAAGTCCGACTCTCGGCCATCAATTCACTCCATCTCATTCTTGGTCGAAAAGACCATAGCGAAAACGCCGCAGGCGCGCTATCTCCGGGCCTGCTATCGGCGGCGGAGCCTTTGCGCTGGTCTATAGACCGTTAAGGCCGCCGTTCAAACAGAAAGATGGGTCTCAATGCCGGAATTGCCAGAGGTCGAAACGGTCAGGCGGGGATTGTCACCAACCATGGAAGGCGCCGTCATCCGCCAGTTGGAGCTGCGCCGGCCCGACCTGCGCTTTCCCCTGCCGCGGGATTTTGCCGCACGCCTCGCAGGCCGGCGGATCATTGCGCTGTCGCGCCGCGCCAAGTACCTCCTGATCGATCTCGACGACGGTGCGACCGTGATTGCCCACCTCGGCATGTCGGGTTCGTTCCGCATCGAGGCCGGGGAGACCGGCGCCATGCCCGGAGATTTCCATCATCCGCGCTCCAAGGACGAGAAACACGATCACGTGATCTTTCATCTGGACGGGGCGGATGGCGGCTCCCGAGTCATTTACAATGACCCGCGCCGTTTCGGCTTCATGGACCTGACCACGCGCAACGAACTGGATATCTATCCGGCCTTTCGTGATCTCGGGCCGGAGCCGGTCGGAAACGCGCTTTCGGCGGACTACCTCGCCGGCCGCTTTGCCGGCAAGCAGCAGCCGCTGAAGAGCGCGCTGCTCGACCAGAAGGTGATCGCAGGCCTCGGCAATATATATGTCTGCGAAGCGCTGTGGCGGTCGCATCTTTCGCCTGAACGCGCAGCCGCCACGCTGGTGACGCCCACGGGCCGGCCGAAGCAGCAATTGCTGGTGCTGACGGAGGCGATCCGCGCCGTCATCGCCGATGCCATCGCCGCCGGCGGCTCCTCGCTGCGGGATCATATCCAGACGGACGGAACCCTCGGTTATTTCCAGCACAGTTTCAGCGTCTACGACCGGGAGGGTTCATCCTGCCGGACGCCGGACTGCAGCGGTACCGTCGAGCGTATCACGCAGGCGGGACGGTCGAGTTTCTATTGCCGTGTCTGCCAGAAATGAGGAAACAAGGGAGAGAATGTCGATGAGTTACGAGACGATACTGCTGGAAACCCGCGGTCGGGTTGCGCTGATCACGCTCAACCGCCCGCAGGCGCTCAATGCGCTGAACTCGACCGTGATGAACGAACTGCGCCAGGCGCTGGCGGCGATCCAGGCCGACAATGCCATCGGTGCCGTGGTGCTGACCGGCTCGGAAAAGGCCTTCGCCGCAGGCGCTGACATCAAGGAAATGCAGGGGCTCGATTTCGTCGATGCCTATCTCGGTGACTTCATCAGCGGCTGGGATGACATTGCGGGCTTCCGCAAGCCGTTGATCGCGGCCGTCTCCGGCTTTGCGCTCGGCGGTGGCTGCGAACTCGCCATGATGTGCGACTTTATCATCGCATCGAAGACGGCGAAGTTCGGTCAGCCGGAAATCACGCTGGGCGTTATTCCCGGCATGGGCGGAACCCAGCGCCTGACGCGGGCCATCGGCAAGGCGAAGGCCATGGATCTCTGCCTGACCGGTCGCATGATGGACGCGCATGAGGCTGAAGTCGCGGGGCTCGTTGCCCGCGTGGTGGAATATGAAAGGCTGGTCGAGGAGGCGGTCGCCGCCGCCGAGAAGATCGCGGGCTTTTCCCAGCCGGCCGTCCGCATGGCGAAGGAAGCCGTCAACCGGGCCTTCGAGCAGACGCTGGGCGAGGGGCTGCGCTTCGAACGGCGCCTGTTCCACTCTCTCTTTGCAACGCAAGACCAGAAGGAAGGCATGGCCGCTTTCGTGGAGAAGCGGAAGGCGGACTTCCGGAACCGCTGACGGATCGGGCGGGAAGGCGATTTCGTTGAAATTGCGCGTTGACGGAACCCCGCTTTCCCGCTATATGCCCGCCCACGGTTGGAAAAGTCGCTGGCTTTTCCGAAATGAGCTCCCCAATAGCTGAATTGGCAGGTCGCAACGACCCGACGCGGCGTTGGAGGAGATAGGTTTGAATTCGAAGAGAGGCATCCATGGCCAATACAACTTCGGCGAAGAAGGCGACCCGCAAGATCGCTCGCCGCACTGCAGTCAACAAGGCTCGCCGCTCGCGGGTACGTGGTTTCATTCGCAAGGTTGAAGAAGCAATCGCCTCCGGCGATGCAACGCTCGCCAAGGACGCACTGAAGGCTGCTCAGCCGGAACTGCAGCGCGCAGCCACCAAGGGCGTCGTTCACGCCAACACCGCTTCGCGCAAGATCTCGCGTCTTGCCCAGCGCGTGAAGGCTCTGTCCGCCTAATTCCAGACGCAATTTTGACATTTTGAAAAAGCCTGGCTGGAAAGCCGGGCTTTTTCTGCTGTCCGGCTAACTATCTCCTCCGGTTGTATCGTTTGACGATTGCATGTCACTGAGGTGACATAAAAAATCGTTTAATTTCAAATGGTTATCGGAGGATCTTTGCGAGGGGAGCGCTTTACTTAAGGGCAGGCGGCCCCGCTTTCGAGTCAAGGAATTTTTATTTTCGGGTTGTTTTTTTGTGGCGTAACTTCGGCCATTTCGGAATCCCGTTGATTCAAAAGCGATTCTTTTCATGCGGAAATGTGACGCTCAAATCGAGACCTAGGAGTCAATGCCCGGCTCTTAATTTTGCGTAAAATTCACTGTTGATCTTGGCTTTTGATCCTGCCTTAATGCTCTCCAACAGGGCGCGCGGAGCCAGTCTCCTGAGCAGTCTTAGCCGGCAAAGCTGGCGGTCGAGACACTCACCGTTCCCTGGGCGGAATCCCGGTATTCCGTTTTTTCAGACAGTGTCGATTTTACGCCGGGAGCCCATGGTTTCCGTGCCGGAGTGGTTTTGTCTTGTGTGCCGGCCGTTCAGGCCGGCGATAGTGCGAAGAAGGAGCATACGGCAGCCGCCGGGGTTCATGTCGAGGATGAACGACCGGAGGCTCGTGGTGCATGGCGGATGACCCAGTGGCTGGGGTGGTCGTGCACGACAATGGGGGCGCCGGATCCATCGCATGATGCGATGTGATCTGTGGCGCGGGGCTGAGGCAGTTGCCGGGCGCGTTACAAAGACGCCCGGCGCAAATGATAAGTTTTGGAAGGCGGCAAAATGCAAATGAATACTGTGACGGCCGGTGCGGTGGTAAACGGGGACCACGCACACACGGCGGTAGGCGCCGTGCGCTCTGAAGGAGCAGGAGAAAATACTGAAATGAAGCGTGATGTCCTGTTTGAGCGGTTCAGCCAGCGGCTGAAGGCTCAGGTCGGTCCGGACGTCTATGCGAGCTGGTTCGGTCGGCTCAAGCTTCATTCGGCATCGAAGAGCGAAATTCGCCTCACGGTTCCGACCACGTTCTTGAAGTCCTGGATCAACAATCGCTATCTCGATCTGATCACCAGCATCTTCCGGCAGGAAGATCCGGCGATCCTGAAGGTCGAGATCCTCGTGCGCAGCGCAAGCCGTAACACCACGCGCAGCCCCACTGTCGAAGATCGCGCTCCCGCCGTGGATGCTGCTCCGGCTGCACCGGCGCGCAAGTCTTTGGCCCAGCCTGTCGGCCAGATCGCTCCCGTATCCGGCAATGCCGCCGCTGCACGCGTTGCGACGAATGGCCCGCTCTTCGGTTCGCCACTCGATTCTCGCTATACCTTTGATGGCTTCATCGAAGGCGCTTCGAACCGTGTTGCCCTTGCCGCGGCAAAGACGATTGCCGAAGCCGGTGCCGGCGCCGTTCGCTTCAATCCGCTCTTCATTCACTCTTCCGTCGGCCTCGGCAAGACGCACCTCCTGCAGGCCATTGCCAATGCGGCGATCCAGAGCCCGCGCGCGCCTCGCGTGGTCTACCTGACGGCTGAATACTTCATGTGGCGTTTCGCCACCGCGATCCGCGACAACGACGCACTGACGCTCAAGGACTCGCTGCGGGCGATCGACCTCCTGATCATCGATGACATGCAGTTCCTGCAGGGCAAGATGATCCAGCACGAGTTCTGCCATCTCCTCAACATGCTGCTCGACAGCGCCAAGCAGGTCGTGGTCGCTGCCGACCGTGCGCCGTGGGAGCTGGAATCGCTGGATCCCCGCGTCCGGTCCCGCCTTCAGGGTGGTGTGGCAATCGAAATGGAGGCGCCTGACTACGACATGCGCCTCGAGATGCTGAAGACCCGCCTGGACGCCGCCAAGAAGGACGACTCGTCCCTGGATATTCCGCAGGAGATCCTGTCACACGTCGCCCGCAACGTTGCGAGCAGCGGCCGCGATCTGGAAGGTGCCTTCAACCAGCTGATTTTCCGACGCTCCTTCGAGCCCAATCTGTCGGTTGAACGTGTCGATGAACTGCTGGCCCATCTGGTCGGTGCGTCCGAGCAGAAGCGCGTCCGTATCGAGGATATCCAGCGTATCGTCGCGCGCCACTACAATGTCTCGCGTCAGGAGCTTGTCTCCAACCGTCGCACCCGCGTCATCGTCAAGCCGCGCCAGATCGCGATGTATCTGTCGAAGACGCTGACCCCGCGTTCCTTCCCGGAAATCGGCCGACGCTTTGGCGGCCGTGACCACACCACCGTGCTTCACGCCGTGCGCAAGATCGAGGAACTGGTCTCCGAGGACACGAAGCTTAGCCACGAGATCGAACTTCTCAAGCGGCTGATCAACGAAAATAACGCCTGATGAGACTGGGCCGGTAGCGATACCGGCCTTTTCTTTTGGGTAATGCGAACCTGACGGCGAGCCCCTCCATGGATCGAGCAATCCCCTTCTACGATGAAAATGCCGAGACCTATGCCGGTCGGTCGCGAACGCTTGCGGTCGACCGTATCGAGGCCTTCGCTGGGCGGGTCATGGCAGGCGGCGCTGTCCTTGAGCTCGGCTGCGGAGCTGGCGAGGATAGCGAGTGGCTGACCGCAAAAGGTTTCGTCGTTACGCCGACGGACGGTTCGTCTGGCATGGCCGCAGAAGCGGAAAAGCGGCTCGGCCGTCCCGTTCGCGTGATGCGTTTCGATGAGCTTGCCGAGGAGAATGTCTACGACGGTGTCTGGGCAAGCGCCTGCCTGCTGCATGTACCCCGGGCCGATCTTTCCGATGTGCTGGCGCGCATTCGTCGCGCGCTAAGGCCGGGCGGGATTTTCTATGCGAGTTACAAGGCAGGCGACGCGGAAGGTTCCGACCGTTTCGGTCGATACTACAACCGACCTTCGTCCGACTGGCTTTCCGCGACCTATCGCACTGCCGGTTGGCAGGAGCTTTCGATCGAGCATGCTAAGGGTGGCGGTTATGACGGCGAGCCGACCGAATGGCTTCATGTGACCGCGACAGCGTGAGAGCCTGTTTCGGCGGGATCCTCCGCCTTCCTGCTTTCTTCGACCAGCCATTGCCGGACGGTTGCGACGGCTGATCGCTCAAGTGCCAGCGACGGATAGACGAGATAATAGGCGAAACGGCTGCGGATGGCGGTGCTGAAGGGGCTGACGAGCCGCCCTTGTTTCAGATCATGTTCGACAAAACCCCGCCGCAGCAGGGCAAGGCCGAGGCCGGCCCGCGCCGCTTCCAGCGCACCGTTGCTGTCGGGAGCGATCACCGGCCCCTTGCGCCAGTCGATATCCGTCGCACCGGCGGCTTCGAGCCACAGCCGCCAATCGTTGCGATCGACATCATGGATCAGCATCTGCGCCCTCAATCGTGATGGCGCGGGGTCCGGGCCGAGAGTGGCGGCAAGTGTCGGCGAGCAGACCGCAATCAGGCCGTCGGCGATCAGCCTTTCGCTCGCAAGTCCCGGATAGGCGCCGAGCCCGTGCCGCACGGCGAGATCGACGCCGTCCTTCTGGAAATCGACGAGCCTTCCCGTCGTGCCGATCCGAAGATCGATATCCGGAAACGCCGTCTGGAATTCCTCCAGGCGCGGCATCAGCCATTGGATCGCAAAACCCGTGGTGCAGCTCAACGTCACGACGTCAGGCTGAAGCCTCCGTCTGATTGCGCCAGTTGCCTCGCGCATCAGCCGGAAGGCGATCCTGAGCGTCGAGAAGTAATCGGCACCAGCCTCAGTCAGCGAAAGCCGTCGCGGATGCCGTTCAAAAAGCGCAAGGCCGAGCGTCGTTTCCAGCTCCCGCACCTGCAGGCTGACAGCGCCCGGTGTCACATGCAGCTCTTCCGCGGCAAGTGTCATGCTCAGATGCCGCGCCGTGGCTTCGAACGCGCGAAGGCCGGAAAGGGAAGGGAGCGTTTCGTTCATGATTTAGAAAAACTCGCTCATAGGTCGAGATCGTCTCGTTTGTCATCGGTATAGGCAAGAAATAACAGATCTATACAGGCCACGTAATGGTCGTTCGAAAAGTTATTACGATTATAAATCGATGTCTTGAAGACTGAAAGGTCACGGAAGAGTTTCGCCCTGACTCGGTCTTCGGTCTTGAGGGAGGTGCGGAATGGCGCAGAAGGAAATGGCGAAAAGCGAATGGCTGATGCTTGGGGCGCTGTCGCTGCTGTGGGGCGGTTCCTTCCTCTTCAATGGTATTCTGGTGAAGGCTTGGCCCCCTGTCACCATCGTCACCGCGCGTGTCGGTCTCGCCGCGATCGCTCTCTGGATCATCGTGCGCCTTGCCGGCCTCGCTATACCAAGAAGCCGGGAAGCCTGGCTCGCCTTTCTCGGCATGGGCATCCTCAACAATGTCATCCCCTTCACCCTGATCGTCTGGGGCCAGACCCATATCGCCAGCGGCCTTGCGGCGATCCTCAACGCCACGACACCGCTGTTTGGCGTTCTGGTGGCGCACGCCCTGACGCCCGACGAGAAGCTGACGGCCAACAAGGTCGCCGGTCTGCTGATCGGCATTGGTGGTGTCGCGGTGATGATGGGGCCGTCCGTGCTGGGGCATGTCGGCAATGACGTCTGGGGCGAGCTTGCGGTTCTCGGCGCAGCCTTGAGCTATGCCTTCGCAGGCGTGTTCGGCCGCAGGTTCAAGCGCATGGGCATGCCGCCACTGTTGCCGGCGGCGGGGCAGGTGACGATGTCGGCGTTCCTGCTGCTGCCCGTCGCCCTCATCGTCGACAGGCCATTCAGTCTGCCTGCCCCCGGTGCCGAAGCCATCGCCGCCCTGCTCGGGCTTGCGCTTCTGTCTACGGCCTTTGCGTATGTTCTGTTCTTCCGCATTCTCGCAACGGCCGGCGTGACGAACCTGATGCTAGTGACGATCCTGATCCCGCCAAGCGCCGTGGTGTTAAGCGCTCTCGTGCTGGGCGAACAGCTCGAGCTTCGCCATGGTCTCGGCATGGTGCTGATCGCGCTGGGGCTGGTGTCGATCGACGGACGTCTCTGGCGTCGTTTCATCGCCCGCGGAGCCTGAGCCACTCGATTGGCGTTGATTGCGATGGTGGTCCGAAACGCTTTAGCAGGCGAGATCGGCCACCACTGCATCCAACACCAGCATGCCGGATGGCGTGCAGCGCAGGCGCGAATTGCCGAGGCGCTCTATGAAACCGTGTTCCAGTAAAAACTGTTCCTTTTCCGGATCGGGATCGCGGCCGGAAAGCTGCTGCCAGCGTGCAAGGTCAACGCCTTCGCGCAGCCTCAACCCCATCAGCAGCAGTTCGTCGGCCTGTTCATCGAGGTCGAGGATCTCCTGATCCACCATGCCGTGACCTCTTTCCTCGACGGCGGCAAGCCAGGCTTCCGGAACGCGTTCAGTAGCGGTGGCGATCTTGTCGCGCCCGCGCGTCAGGCGCCCATGGGCGCCGGGGCCGATGCCGGCATAGTCGCCATAACGCCAGTAGGTCAGGTTGTGACGGCTTTCCGCGCCCGGCCGAGCATGGTTGGAAACCTCGTAGGCCGGCAGGCCCTCACGCGCCGTGATTTCCTGTGTGGCTTCATAGAGAACGGCGGATTGCTCTTCATCCAATGTGATGAGCTTGCCGGCCTTGTAAAGGCCGTAGAAGGCGGTGCCTTCCTCGATGGTCAACTGGTAGAGCGACAGGTGGTCGACGGCGTAGGAGATAGCCTCGCGCAACTCCTTTTCCCACGCCTCGACGGTCTGGCCCGGTCGCGCATAGATCAGGTCGAACGACATGCGCGGAAAGATCTCGCGGGCAAGTCGGACTGCCTTCAGCGCATCCGCAACGTCATGCAGTCGTCCCAGGAACTTCAGATCGGGATCGTTGAGCGCCTGCACCCCGAGCGAGACACGGTTGACGCCCGCTGAGCGGTAACCCCGGAACCGCGTCGCCTCCACGCTGGAGGGGTTGGCCTCCATGGTGATCTCGATGCCGTCTGGTACGTGCCAGTGGCGCGCGATGCCGTTCAGTATGGCATCAACTGTCTCCGGCGCCATCAGGGAAGGCGTGCCGCCGCCGAGGAAGATGCTGGTGACCGTCTTCGGGCCGCTGAGGCGCCGCATTTCCTGCATTTCACGCAGGAAGGCTGAAACGAAACGCGGTTGGTCGACCGGCTGGTGGCGGACATGGCTGTTGAAATCGCAGTAGGGACATTTGGCCGCGCAGAACGGCCAATGCACATAGACGCCAAAGCCCGGTTCACCGGTATCGGGAAGGAGGATCGGCGTCGCTTCGGCCATCGGCGGGATCAAGCCTCCAGGCAGGTTTCGACGAAGAGCTTGAAGGCGCGCGCGCGGTGCGACAGCGCTTCCGCATCGCCGGGCTTCCAGCCGTGTTTTTCCTGGGCGGTCATTTCGCCAAAGGTGGTGTCATAGCCTTCCGGCTGGAACACCGGATCGTAGCCGAAGCCGGCAGTGCCGCGCGGCGGCCAGGCGATCGTGCCTTCGACCTCGCCGCGGAAGAATTCCGTATGTCCGTCCGGCCAGGCGAGGCAGAGCACGCTGACGAAACGGCCGGTGCGCTGCTCCGGGCTTGCTGCACCGCGTTCGGCAAGCGCCTTTTCGACCTTCTCCATCGCCATGGCGAAGTCGCGGCTGCCGTCCTCACGCTCGGCCCAATTGGCCGTATAGACGCCAGGCGCGCCGTCCAGCGCGTCGATCACCAGACCGGAATCGTCGGAAAGTGCAGGCATGCCGGCGGCCTTGGCCGAGGCCAGCGCCTTGATCGCGGCGTTTTCCTCGAACGTCGTGCCGGTTTCATCCGGTTCCTCGAACTTCAGCTCGGCCGCCGACTTGGCGGAAAAGCCGAAGGGACCGATCAGATCGGCGATCTCGGCGATCTTGCCGGCATTGTGACTGGCGACGACGATGGTGCGGGTGTCGAGCTTGCGCATTTACAAAAATCCTATTCGATATCCCAGAGCCGAGGTTCGGCGCATTCGAGACTGTTGCCCGCCGGATCGCGGAAGTAGATCGAGCGAGCGCCGTTGGGCCAGCGGAAATCCGCTTCGATTGCGATTCCCGCGGTAACAAGGCGATCCGCGATACGGTCGAGGTTTTCGCCCGATACGCGGAAACAGGCATGTCCCGGACCGCTGGTTCCATGGTTCGGAACCGGCAAGGCTCCCGCGGCGACCGGCTTGATCGTTTCCGCCGGGTTGAAGATCAGCAGGATCCCCTTGCCGCAGCGGTAGAAGATGTGACGGTCGCCCTGCCGCTTGATCTTTTCAAGCCCGAGAACATCTCCATAGAAGGCCTCGGCGGCATCGAGGTCGGATGCATAGAGAGCAGTCTCGAGAATGCCTTCCAGTGCGTCGCTCACCCTTCTCTCCGTGGAGGCGACCCTTAGAGGATCGCCTGTTTCTGCAGGTTGACCAGTTCGCCGATGCCGTTGCGTGCAAGCCGCATCAGCGTCAGGAATTCCTCCTCCGAGAACGGAACGCCCTCGGCGGTTCCCTGAACCTCGACGATGGCACCGGTGCCGGTCATGACGAAGTTCGCGTCAGTCTCGGCGGAGGAGTCTTCCAGATAGTCGAGGTCGATGACCGGCTGGTTGGCGAAGATACCACAGGAAATGGCGGCGACGTGATCCTTCAGGACCTTCTCCACCTTCACCATGTTGCGGGCTTCCATCCACTTCAGGCAGTCGTAAAGGGCAATCCATGCGCCGGTGATCGATGCCGTGCGGGTGCCGCCATCGGCCTGGATCACGTCGCAGTCGATGGTGATCTGACGTTCGCCGAGTGCTTCAAGATCGACGATGGCGCGCAGCGAACGGCCGATGAGGCGCTGGATCTCCTGCGTGCGGCCACCCTGCTTGCCGGACGCGGCCTCGCGCTTCATGCGATCACCGGTCGCGCGCGGCAGCATGCCGTATTCCGCGGTGACCCAGCCCTTGCCGCTGTTGCGCAGCCACGGCGGCGTCTTGTCTTCAAGGCTCGCCGTGCAGAGCACGTGGGTATCACCGAATTTGACGAGGCAGGAGCCTTCCGCATGCTTGGAAAAATTGCGCTCGAACGAGACCTTGCGCATTTGGTCGGTTTTTCTGCCTGATGGCCGCATTGCGTTCTCCTTGGATGCCCAAAGGCCTTCTAAGGTCCGCGCTTACGATTTGCAAAGAAAAAGCATGAAAGCCTTGGCATGTCCGGAATTGTCCTATTTTTCCGGTTTGTGATTGGGCTTTGAGTGGCTATATTTCGTCCCGATGACAGACACACAGATTTCGCGCGGCTGATGACACCAACGACGACACCGTTCAAGGACGTGACGGCGTCACTGGATGATCGCTCCAGGGAGGTCTTCCGACGTATCGTGGAAAGCTATCTGGAATCGGGCGACCCGCTCGGCTCCCGCAACCTGTCACGCCTTCTGCCCATGTCGCTTTCGCCTGCGTCGGTCCGCAATGTGATGAGCGACCTGGAAGATCTCGGCCTCATCTATGCGCCGCATGTCAGTGCCGGCCGCCTGCCGACCCAGCTTGGCCTTCGCTTCTTCGTCGATGCGTTCATGCAGGTCGGCGATCTCTCGGCGGAAGAGCGTGGCAGCATCGAGCGCCAGATCCGTCCGTCCGGTCCGGACCAGCCGATGGAAAACCTGCTGACGGAAGCAAGCCTGATGCTCTCCGGGCTCTCGCGAGGCGCAGGCCTTGTGATCGCGGCCAAGAGCGATCCCGTTCTCAAGCATGTCGAGTTCATCCGGCTGGAGCCGACCAAGGCGCTTGCCGTACTGGTCGGTGAGCATAACCAGATCGAAAACCGCATCATTGACCTGCCGGCGGGCATCACCGCCTCGCAGCTAACCGAAGCGGCGAATTTCCTCAACGCCAATCTCGCCGGTCAGACGCTTGTCGAACTGCGCAACCAGATCGAAAAGCTCAAGCAGCAGGTGGCGGGCGAACTCGACGTTCTGTCCCAGGATCTCGTGGAACGGGGCCTTGCCGTCTGGTCTGGCGGCAGGGACGAGGAGAAGCCGACGCGGCTCATCGTGCGCGGGCGGGCAAACCTTCTGGAAGGGTTGGCAGGCACGGATGATATCGACCGCCTGCGGCTTCTCTTCGATGACCTCGAACGCAAGGAAAGTCTGGTCGAGATCCTCAATCTCGCCGAGAGCGGCTCTGGTGTCCGGATTTTCATCGGCTCCGAAAACAAGCTGTTTTCGCTCTCCGGCTCATCGCTGATCGTCGCTCCCTATCGGGATGGAGAAGATCGCATCGTCGGCGCCGTCGGCGTCATCGGGCCGACCCGGCTCAACTATTCCCGCATCGTGCCGATGGTGGACTATACCGCGCAGTTGATGGCGCGGCTTTCGCGATCAGGACGCTGACTTAACGACGCATGTCGGGCCGATCTCCGGCTTGTTGGACTGCAAGTCTTGATTTTTCCACGGCAAACCCTGATATCGGGCACAAATTCGAAAACAGTTCGAAACGCAAATCACTCGGAGGACGTCATGACCGACGACACCAAGAAGAACGAAACCGACACGACGGCAGCCGAAAACCTGGCACCGGAGGCCGCGACTGAAGCGGAGGCCGTGATCGATCCCGTGGAAGCGCTGAAGGCGGAAAATTCCGAGCTTCGCGACCGCTTCTTGCGCCTTGCTGCCGAAATGGACAACCTGCGCCGCCGCACCGAGCGCGACGTGAAGGATGCGAAGTCCTATGCGGTGACCAGCTTTGCGCGCGACATGCTTGCCGTTTCCGACAACCTGCGCCGTGCGCTCGACACCATTCCGGAAGAAGCTCGCGCGGCTGCGGATGCCGGGCTTGCAGCCCTCGTCGAAGGCGTCGAGATGACCGAACGTGGCATGCTTGCGACGCTCGAGCGTCACGGCGTTCGCAAGATCGAGGCCGAAGGCCAGAAGTTCGACCCGAACTTCCATCAGGCGATGTTCGAAATCCCTAATCCCGAAGTGCCGAACAACACGGTCGTGCAGGTTGTTCAGGCCGGCTATGCGATCGGGGACCGGGTTCTGCGCCCGGCCATGGTGGGCGTTGCCAAGGGCGGCCCGAAGGCTGACGCGGCAGCCGAGCAGGCGGCCGAAAAGAACGGCTGAAAACAAAATTTCCGGATGTCATGAAAGCGCCCGAAAGGGCGCTTTTTTTATGCATCAAGATGACAGGTCAGGCGGCTGTGGATGCCTGTTCCTCATTGAGGAAAGCGTAGATGGCAGAAGCCGAATCCGTGGCGCGCAGCTTGGCGACGAGATCCTGGTCTCGGAGAACGCGGGCGATGCGCGAAAGCGCCTTGAGATGGTCGGCACCGGCGCCTTCGGGCGCCAGCAGCAGAAACACGAGATCGACCGGTTGGTCATCGAGTGCTTCGAAATCGACGGGTGTTTCAAGCCGTGCGAACACGCCTGTGATGGCGGTAATGTTGTTCAGCTTGCCATGCGGAATGGCGATTCCGTTGCCGACGCCGGTCGATCCCAGACGTTCCCGCTGCAGGATGACGTCGAAAATCTCGCGTTCCGGGATGTCGGTGAGCTTGGAGGCTTTGGCCGCAAGTTCCTGAAGCAACTGCTTCTTGGAGTTCACCCTGAGGGCGGGAACGACCGCATCTTGTTGCAGCAAATCTGCCAAGGCCATTTCATAATCCTTCGTGTCGCCGAGACAAGAATGGGACAAGCGGCGGCGTTGGCCGCCGCTTGCACAGTGCTTATCAGGCTTTGATATTGGCGGAATCGATCCAGCCGATATTGCCGTCGTTGCGGCGGTAAACGATGTTAAGTTCATCCTTGCCCGGGCTGCGGAACAGCAGAACCGGTTCATCGGTCATGTCGAGCGCCATAACGGCGGATGCGACCGTCATCGTGCGAAGCTTCTTGGTGCTCTCTGCCACGATGGTGGGCGCATAGTCCTCCGGCACTTCATCATGCTCGTCGGACAGGGTGTCCATGACGGTATAGGGCACCTCGATGGCAGATGCGGCCGCACCGACGGGATGGTGATCCTTGAGCTTACGCTTGTATCGGCGCAGGCGCTTTTCGATGCGGTCTGCGGCGACGTCGAAGGCGATCTGCGGATCATTGGCCGAACCGGTCGCGTGGAGGTTGGCGCCGGCGTCCAGATGAACCGCGCAATCCGCCACGAACTGCGCTGCAGCCGCAGAGGACTTGGTTACGGTGATCTGGCCGGAATACCCTCCGTCGAAGTACTTCGTGACCGCTTCTCCGATCCGCTCTCCGATCCGCTGACGGAAGGAGTCGCCGATTTCCATATGTTTGCCGGATACACGCACACTCATGGAGTTTCCCTTCATACTTATAGTTGGTTTGCAGGCGTCAGTTTACGCCAAGCGACGCACGCATCCAAGCTCTTCAAGCGGTATTGTCGGTCTCTATCCCGTGTACCGGGCCTCTGTCGGGGATAAGATTGAGTGATTGTGAACCCGTATCGATCGGGGCGGGCTTCTAGCCGCGCCTCTGGCAAAAGTCAACAGTCTCTTAATGTTGCATCAACTTATAGAGGTGTCCATACACCTTTAGATTGCCGTAGCCTTCGCCATGGCCCGCTTTTCACGGCGCCTCTGGACGGAGGATGGAATGTTCATGGCCTCGCGATACTTTGCCACAGTCCGGCGGGCGAGGTCGACGCCACCGGACTTGAGGCTGAGCACGATATCGTCATCCGAAAGAACAGCTTCGGGGCTCTCCTGGGCGATCATCATCCTGATACGGTGACGGACGGCCTCGGCCGAATGGCTGTCGCCGCCTTCGGCCGAACCTATTGATACGCTGAAGAAATATTTGAGTTCGAACAGGCCGCGCGGCGTCAGCATGTACTTGTTCGAGGTCACCCGGCTGACGGTCGACTCGTGCATCTTGATCGCGTCGGCGACGGTCTTCAGGTTCAGCGGACGCAAGTGATCGACGCCGTGCTGCAGGAAGGCGTCCTGCTGGCGCACGATCTCGCTTGCCACCTTCATGATGGTTTTTGCCCGCTGGTCGAGGCTGCGGGTCAGCCAGCTGGCATTCTGCAGGCATTCCGAAAGAAATGCCTGGTCGGCGTCCGTGGTGGCGCCGTTCTTGCCGACTGCCGTCGCATAGTTCTGGTTGACCAGCACCCGGGGCAGGGCGTCGGCATTGAGCTCGACACGCCAGCCGCCGTCGGATGCTGGACGCACGACGATGTCGGGGATCACGGTTTCGAGAGAACCGCCTTCGAAGCCGCTACCCGGCTTGGGATGCAGCTTGCGGATCTCCGCCAGCATGTCGATGAGATCTTCCTCATCGACGCCGCACAGCTTCTTCAGCATGTTGAAGTCGCGCTTGGCTAGAAGTTCGAGATTGTCGATGAGGGCGGCCATGGCCGGATCGAGCCGGTCGCGCTGCCTCAGCTGGACCGCGAGACACTCGCTGAGAGAGCGGGCGAAGACACCCGGCGGATCGAGCGTCTGCAGCACTTCCAGCACGGCCTCGATATCCGCGAGTTCGTTGCCGAGCCGTGTCGCGATCTCATCGAGATCGGCCCTCAGGTAGCCGGCTTCATCGAGATGGTCGAGAAGGGCCGCCGCAATCAGCCTGTCGCCCGCATTGACGAGCGCGAAGGGAATTTGCTGGTTCAGATGGTCGCGGAGGCTCACCTGCCCGGCAACAAAATCATCGAGGTCGTAGGCCTCGCCGCTTTCGCCGGTGCTGCCCGGCATCGATTTCCACTGCCCCAGCAGCTCGGGTGCATCGGCGCGAGTGGCGGAGGCTTCGTCGGAAAGTGCGGAATCGAAATTGGAATCGAGACGTTCGTTCAGGCTGTTTGCCTGCCCCGGCTCATACCAGTCGCTGGCGAGGGCGGAGGACGATCCGTCGTCCGCTTTTGCAGTCTCTACATTCGCCTCCGGTTCGCCTCCAGACGAGGAGCCGGCGCCCAAATCTGCATCATCTGATGCTAATTCGAGCAGCGGATTTTTTTCGACTTCCTGGGAAATGAACTGGATGAGTTCGATATGCGTCATCTGCAGCAACTGGATGGATTGCATCAGTTGCGGAGTCATGACGAGCGATTGGCTCTGGCGCAGGAAAAGATTGGCTGACAAAGCCATGGCGGACGCGAAACTCCCCTACAATCCCTCCGGATTCCCCGCGCCGCAGGCCGCGGCAGCTGGGGAATTTCCAACTGGCCCAAAAATTGCTTTTTTATTGGGTTTGGTCAAGCCGAACTATGGTCGGCAGGAGAATTTCTTGACGGCTGAGCCTATCAGAGGCTGAACTTGTCGCCAAGGTAGAGACGACGCACGTCGGGATTGTTGACGATGTCGTTGGCGCGGCCATGGGTCAATACTTCGCCGGCATGAATGATGTAGGCGCGGTCGATGAGGCCGAGCGTTTCACGAACATTGTGGTCGGTGATCAGCACGCCGATGCCGCGCGCCGTCAGGTGGCGAACGAGATTCTGGATGTCCGACACCGAAATCGGGTCGACGCCGGCGAAGGGTTCGTCGAGCAGCATGAAGGTCGGGTCGGTCGCGAGCGCCCGGGCGATTTCGAGGCGGCGGCGTTCACCGCCCGATAGGGCAACGGCAGCCGATTTGCGCAGCTTCTCGATGTGAAACTCCGCAAGCAGTTCGTCGAGCTTGGCTTCGCGCTTCTTGCGATCCTTTTCGTGCACCTCGAGAACTGCGCGGATGTTGTCCTCCACCGAAAGCCCGCGAAAGATCGAGGCCTCCTGCGGCAGATAGCCGACGCCAAGGCGCGCGCGCCGGTACATCGGCATCCCGGAAACGTCATTGCCGTTGATCGCAATGGTTCCGACATCGACGGGCACCAGCCCCGTGATCATGTAGAAACAGGTGGTCTTGCCGGCGCCGTTGGGGCCAAGCAGGCCGACGGCCTCGCCGCGCCGCACGACGAGTGATACGCCGTTTACGACCCGTCGGTTGTTGTAGGTCTTCGTCAGGCCGTGGGCGATCAGCGTGCCTTCGTAGCGTGTCTTGTCACGACGCATTTCGGCGTCGAACTGCGACTGTTCTGCGCGACCGTTGCCGAGCAAGCCTGAGAGAGCGGGAATTTTCACGTCCGGGCCGATACTATTGCTTTTTCTGGGATTTCGGGTCGAGCTGGATCTGGACACGCCCGCCACAAGCATCCAGTTTGGCTTCCCCGGAATTCATCTGCACCGTCAGCTTACAGCCGACGAAGACGTTCTGGCCCTCGGACAGCACGACCCGGTCACCCTCGAGTGTGAAGACCTGGCTATCCATGTCGAAATGCCCGCGATCGGCGGTTGCCTGCTGCGTGCCTGAAGACAGGAAGACCTTGTCCGTCACATCGATGTTCTCGATGTCGGCATTGCCGCTCGTCACGCTGGTGCCTTCACCGCGGTACTTGACCGTCATGTTGCCGGACTGCAGCGTGGTCGTGCCCTGCACAACCTTGACGTTGCCCGAAAACAGGGCCGTCTTGTCCTGTTCCCGGATCTCGAGCTGGTCGCTTTCGATCTGGATCGGTTGATCGTTGGAGAGCTTCAGCCCGTCCATCTTGCTCTTGGTCGCCTGGGCGAGTGCGCCTGTCGGCGCCGCAAGCGGAATGAGGCCCGTCGCGACAAGCAGGCCAGCCAGGGTGAGCGTTTTGTAAATACTGCAGCAATGCATGACTGGTCCGGCTCTCATTTGTCCGTTTTGTGAATAGTGGAGGGATCGAGGTTTACCCGAACACCTCCTGAAAAACTGATAACGCGTCCCTTATCCGTTATCTTGAGCGCCTGCGCAACAATTGCCGCTTCATTCGCCTTGATGGTCACCTGATCGGTGGTCTCCATCGAGCCACCCTTGATATTGAGGTGGGCGGAGTTGAAGGTCGCCTCGAGCCCGGAACTGAGTTTGATGGTGAAGGGCTTGTCCATATCGAGGAGATCGGAGGTGCGATCGAAGATCCCGCTGAGCGCCTTGACCATGGCGACCGTGTTCTCGTTCAGGGGAACGGCGGCGGCAATGGTTTCGAGTGCGATGATGTTGGGATTCTTGATATCCTGCAGCGCCCGTTCGGCGCGCATGGAATAATTGATGCCATCCGAATTGCGGCCAGCAATCGCCGGTTTTTCCATCACGACCTTGCCGTTTTCGATCTTGGCCGATTCGATTTTCAGTTCTTCCGGCAGGTAGGCCCGGACCACCGAGACGCCGACGAAGGCAAGTGAGATCACGAAAGCTGAAACCGGCAGGAGCACTTTCAGGCGGCGCACGCGTGCCGAATGGCTCAATGCCGCACGATAGGCAGCGTCTTCCGGCTGGCGGCCGGCTGGCGTCGCGTTATCGTCGGTGCGTTTCAGCATGTGTGAAGCCTGTTCGGTGTGATTTCCGTAAGCGCTATCGCGGAATCCGGAAAGATGTTTCGCATTATCGCATATGCTTGCCAATATGGAAATTCCGGCTGGAGATACAAGCTCGCCCCCTGTGACGCAAGACTTCGCCGATATGGGGGCGCCTTTCGTTCGATGCGAAGGCAAGATCGTGGCGAGGTTGATTATCCGCGACGATTGTGATGTCTTAGCACGGCTTTGCGGCGGCGTCTGGCTGCGCTAAGTTGTTCCTTGACGGTCCTTTTTGGGTTTGGCACCCTTGGAACGTCCGTATTTTCAAAAAGGTTTTCGAGGGGGCAGGCGTGATCAAGTCGGAACTGGTGCAGATAGTCGCAGCGCGTAATCCGCATCTCTATCATCGCGATGTCGAAAACATCGTCAATGCAGTCCTCGACGAGATCACCGACGCACTCGCGTCCGGAAACCGTGTGGAACTGCGTGGGTTCGGCGCATTCTCCGTCAAGAATCGCCCCTCCCGGTCCGGCAGGAACCCGCGCACAGGCGAAACCGTCTTTGTTGAGGAGAAGTGGGTTCCCTTTTTCAAAACCGGCAAGGAATTGCGTGAGCGCCTCAACCCCGGCATGGCCGATGAAGGCGACGACTGAGTGCGGGCTGGTCCGTGAACCCGACAAAAGGGTTAGTCCGGCCGGTCGCAAATATAATGTAAATACAGGGCGGTCATGCGCCGGGAGTCTGCGATGGTCAGGAAAATCGTCGGTCTGGTTATCTTGGTACCGCTTGGCATAGTGCTTATCGTCCTGTCCGTGGCCAACAGGGAAATGGTGCGGCTTGCGCTCAATCCCTTTCAGCCTGATGATCAGATGCTGTCCGTCTCCGCACCGTTCTTCGTCTTTATCTTCTCTGCCGTGATCCTGGGCCTGTTGCTCGGCTCGGCCGTCACCTGGCTTTCCCAGGGCAAGTATCGCAAGCGTGCGCGCAACGAAGCCCGTTCGGCTGTGCGCTGGCAGGCTGAAGCCGACCGGCACAAGACCCGCGCCGAGGAAATCGCCGGCAGCACCCTTCCGCGGATTCAGGCCAAGTAGGCTTGCAATCGGTAGCGCTCTCGCGGTCGTTTGCAACGAAAGCGCTTTCGCGCGCTCTCCCGGAGTGCTATGGCCCGGCGCTTGAGTACGGGCAAAACGACAAGACATAGGATATGGGCGTGAAGAACAGGGACCGCCGACCGATGCGCAGTGGACCGGGCGGCTCCTCCTCGGGTCTGACCCGGCCGGGTTCGCGCGGCGGCAAGGATACGGCCAAGGGTTTAACCGGCAAGGGACGGGACGAACGGCCTCGCGCCGCCGAAAAACGCCAGCCGCGGGCCGAGGCTGAAGCCCCTTCCACCAAGGTGGCGTCCGAGCCGGCGCGCGCGTTGATCGTTCGCACCGGGGAGCGCCCCGCCGAGCGTGTGCCCCTGATCCTCGAATCTCCCGGCGCCGGCGATTTTCACCTGATCGACAGCGGCGAAGGCCTGAAACTCGAGCAATACGGTCCCTACCGCATCGTTCGCCCCGAGGCGCAGGCGCTCTGGCCGAAGGCGCTGCCAGCGCATGTATGGGAACGCGCGGACGCCATTTTTACTGGTGACACCGATGAAGACGGCATGGGCCGCTGGCGCTTCCCTCGCGAGATGCTGGGCGAAACCTGGCCGTTATCCCTGCTCGGCATCGATTTTCTCGGACGCTTCACCTCGTTCCGTCATGTCGGCGTGTTCCCCGAGCAGATCGCTCACTGGACATGGATGAAGCAGCAGGTCGAACAGGCTGGACGGCCGCTCAAGGTGCTGAACCTGTTCGGCTATACCGGCGTCGCTTCCCTTGTCGCCGCTTCCGCGGGGGCCGAGGTTACCCATGTCGATGCCTCGAAGAAGGCAATCGGCTGGGCGCGCGAAAATCAGGCACTGAGCCGTCTGGACAGGGCGCCGATCCGCTGGATCTGCGAAGACGCGATGAAGTTCATCCAGCGGGAAGAACGTCGCGGCAGCCGTTACGACATCATCCTGACCGACCCGCCTAAGTTCGGACGCGGTCCCAATGGCGAGGTTTGGCAGCTTTTCGATCACCTGCCGCTGATGCTCGACATTTGCCGGGAACTGCTGTCGCCGAAGGCGGTCGGGCTGGTGCTGACAGCCTATTCGATCCGCGCCAGCTTCTACTCGATCCATGAACTGATGCGCGAAACTATGCGCGGCAAGCGCGGCATCGTCGAATCCGGCGAACTGGTGATCCGCGAAGCCGGTCTTGACGGTAAGACGCCGGGCAGGGCGCTTTCCACCTCACTTTTCAGCCGCTGGGTGCCGAAATGAACGACGATTTCAGGAACGAAGGCGCAAGGCGCGTGGGCCAGGTGAAGGAAATCACCAGCCTTGCCAACCCGATCGTCAAGGACATCAAGGCGCTTGCGCTCAAGAAGGCGCGCGACGAAACGAAGACCTTCATGGCCGAAGGCCTGAAGCTCGTGATCGATGCGCTCGACCTCGGCTGGACGATCCGCACGTTCGTCTATTCCAAGGCCGCCAAGGGCAAGCCGTTGGTCGAGAAAGTTGCCGCCCGCACGGTGGCCTCGGGCGGACTGGTGCTGGAGGTCTCCGAAAAAGTCATGTCGGCGATCACCCGGCGTGACAATCCGCAGATGGTGGCGGGCATTTTCGACCAGCGCTGGAAAGCCCTGAAGGATGTGAAGCCGACCGGCAGCGAGACCTGGGTCGCGCTCGACCGCGTGCGCGATCCCGGCAATCTCGGAACCATTATCCGCACGGCCGATGCCGCTGGCGCTTCCGGCGTCATCCTGGTCGGCGATTGCACCGATCCGTTTTCGCTGGAAACCGTCCGCGCGACGATGGGTTCATTGTTTGCGGTTCCACTGGTGCGGGCGAGCTCCACGGATTTCCTCAAATGGAAGGGCACATGCGGCGCGCGCCTCGTTGCGACCCATCTGGCCGGTTCCGTCGACTATCGCACCATCGATTACCGCAGCAAGCCGGTGATCCTGATGATGGGCAACGAGCAGTCGGGCCTGCCGGACGATCTCGCGGGTGCGGCGGACGCGCTGGCGCGCATACCGCAGACCGGGCGTGCCGACTCGCTCAATCTGGCCGTTGCGACCGGTGTCATGCTGTTCGAGGTGCGGCGCCATCTCCTCACCCTCGACGGAAGCCGATGACCACATTTCTGGAAAGACTGACACGGCCGTTCCCAGCCTTCATGCTGATCGTTCTGATGCTGATCCTCGATCAGGCGATCAAGTATGCTGTGGAGCTTTATCTGCCGCTGAACGAAGCCGTGCATGTCGTGCCGATGCTGGCGCTCTATCGCACCTACAATCTCGGCGTCGCCTTCTCCATGCTGTCGGATACGAGTGGCTGGTTCATCGTCACCCTCAGGCTCACCATCGTAGCCTTCGTGCTGTGGCTGTGGCATCGTACCGGCCGTGAACACCATCTCGCCCATCTGGGTTTCGCGCTGATTATCGCCGGTGCGCTCGGTAATTTGATTGATCGCTTTGTTTACGGTCATGTTATCGACTATATACTCTTCTACACGAGGACGTGGTCTTTCGCGGTGTTCAACCTTGCCGACAGCCTGATCACCATCGGTGCCGGGTTTATTCTGCTGGATGAGGTGTTGGCCCACAGACGTTCGAAAGAGTAGGTTTTACCGGTGCCGCAAATGGGATACGAAGTGGCGGTATCGGGGTGAGTTTTTCACGGGCAGACGCCCGAATTGTGTGACAATTCCTGTCACTTTCCTGTCGTACAGCCGTGGTTTATGACCCCTAGCTTAACCTGGACGAGTCGCGATGAGCGTTGAACTTCTGGATCGAAAGTCCCTGCTTGAGGGCGGCTCTGCGTCCGCCGCTCCCGACCAGTCCATTTCCGAGGGCCTTTACGGCCGCATCGGCTCGCTGGAAACGCGCCTCGCCCGCAATGAGCGCGAGATCGACGCCGCCCAGGCCGTACGTTACAGGGTGTTCGTCGAGGAAATGAAGGCTCAGGTGGCTCCGGAAGCCGCCCGGCTCCAGCGTGACGTCGATTCCTGGGATGCCGTCTGTGATCACCTTCTGGTGGTCGACCGTTCGATCGAAGGCGATCCGGAAGACCAGATCGTCGGCACCTACCGCCTGCTGCGCCATGAGGTCGCGATGATGCATGGTGGCTTCTATTCCGACTCCGAATTCGCGATCAGCGACCTTGTCGCCCGCCATCCGGAAAAACGCTTCATGGAGCTTGGCCGTTCCTGCGTTCTGCCCGCCTATCGCAACAAGCGCACTGTCGAACTCCTGTGGCAGGGCTGCTGGGCCTATGCCTTGCAGCATCGTGCCGACGCCATGTTCGGTTGCGGGTCCTTCCCGGGCGTACGCCCCGAAGAGCATGCGCTTGCCCTTTCCTTCCTGCACCACAATACCGGCGTTCGCGGCGAGTGGACGGTTTCGGCAAAGCCCGAGCTTTACCGTGAAATGGACCTGATGCCGGTCGAGGCGATCAATGCACGCAAGGCCCTGTCTGCCATGCCGCCGCTGATCAAGGGCTATCTGCGCCTCGGCGCCATGGTCGGCAATGGCGCGGTCGTGGATCACGCCTTCAACACCACCGATGTGTTGATCGTACTTCCGATCGCCAGCATTTCCGGCCGCTACGTGAACTACTACGGCGCCGACGCTGGCCGTTTCTCGAGCTGACGGCCTTTCGCCCGCTGGATCCCTCCAGGAAATAGCCGCGGGCGAATCCCCTTCATCAATCATTCCGGCGGGATCGCACGAGGATCGAACGGCAGGTCTGCCCTGCGGCGCTCGTCCATGACTGCAATCTGCGGATGGCCGAGCGGGTCGCGGATCCCCTCCGCACAGAATTCCAATCTCTGTTCCGGACTGCGGAAGAGGTTGAGGAAATTCAAGAATATCTTGAGCATACTTTGGCCTCCCATTCCCGGCGGATGCTAAAAAATTGCGAGATTTCAGCGGTATAATCCCGGATACAGGCCCCATCCATTGATGTATTCCGCAGAGGTATGTAGATTTTCTACATGCGCAACCTGAATGTGATCACCCTGAATGGCTTGCGGGCGGTGGAGGCGGTCGCCCGCCTCGGCTCGTTGCAGGCTGCCGCAGATGAACTCGGCGTCACCATCGGCGCCGTCAGCCAGCAGGTCATCAAGTGCGAGACACAACTGGGGCGAACCCTTTTCGCAAGGGAGCCGCGCGGTCTCGTGGTGCTGCCGGGCGGGCGCGATTTCGTGGCGCGCCTGACAGAAGCGTTCGGCGGAATTTCCCGCGCAGTGGAAGTAGTGCGCCACGAGCGCGATGACGTCCTGACGATCTCGGTCGCACCCGTCTTTGCCGCGCGATGGCTCGTGTTCAGGCTGGGCCGCTTTGCCGAGCGTCATCCGGATATCCGCATCCGGCTCGACGCGACCGACCGTCTCGCCGATCCGAATGTCGGTGATGTCGATCTCTGTATTCGGGTTGGAAGGGGACGCTGGCCGGGCGTGCGGGCCGACCTTCTTTTGCAGCAGCGCGTCTTTCCCGTCTGTACGCCGGCGCTCGCTGCCGGTCTTGCTTCGCCCGCGGATCTTCTGGACATGCCGTGGGTCGTGGATGCACGCGCTCTGTTTTCACGCGATGTCTGGCTTGAATGTGCGGGATTGCCCGTCGGTCGGGTGACGGGGCGGCATGTGTTCAACGAGGCGTCGCTCTGTCTTGATGCGGTGATCGCAGGCCAGGGCGTCATGCTGGCATGGCAGACGCTTGCATCCCATGCGATCCAGAGTGGACAGCTTGTCGTGCCCTTCGGACCCTTCGCCGCAACCGGCGACGGACATTATCTGGTCACGGCCGAAAACGCGCCCCACGATCCGAAGGTCGAGGCCTTCGGGGCTTGGTTGCGCGAGGCGCTGGCTGCGGACATGGCGGCTCTCGAAGGTTTCGTCCGGTCGACGGGTATCGATCCGGACGAAAGCGCCAAGGCTTAGAGAGCGTTATAGGCCGCCATCATTGCCATGTTGACGATGTCGGTGTCCTTGGCGCCCATCTGGGTGATCTGGACGGATTTTTCGAGACCCACCAGAAGCGGCCCGATCACGGTGGAACCACCGAGTTCCTGCAGCATCTTGGTGGAAATTGCCGCGGAGTGGATCGCCGGCATGACGAGCACGTTGGCCGTGCCCGAGAGACGGCAGAACGGATACTGCTCCATGCGGTGGGCGTTGAGCGCGACATCGGCGCCCATTTCCCCGTCATATTCGAAATCGACCTTGCGCTTGTCGAGGATCTTGACCGCCTCGCGCAGCCGCTCCGAGCGCTCGCCGGTCGGGTGGCCGAAGGTCGAGTAGGCCAGAAGAGCGACGCGCGGCTCATAGCCGAAGCGATGCGCGACGTGGGCGGCTTCCTCGGCGATATCGGCAAGCTCTTCCGCCGTCGGCATGTCGTGTACGGCGGTATCGGCCACCAGCACGGTGCGTCCACGCGTCAATGCCAGCGAAACGCCGATCACGCGGTGGCCGGGCTGTGGATCGATGCAACGGCGGACGTCCTCCAGCGCGGTCGAATAGTTGCGGGTCGTGCCGGTGACCATGGCATCGGCATCGCCCAGCGCCACCATGCAGGCGGCGAAGTGGTTACGATCCGTGTTGATGAGACGCTGGCAGTCGCGGTGCAGGTAGCCTTTGCGCTGCAGGCGGGAATAGAGATATTCGGTATAGGCCTCGACGCGCTTTGAAACGCGGGCGTTGACCAGTTCGATGCCGGGCCGGTCGAGATCGATGCCGGCGCGTTCCGCGGTTGCCCTGAGCGGCTCATCGCGACCAAGCAGGATGGCAGTGCCGAGCCCCTGGTTGGCGAAGGCGATGGCAGCGCGCATCACCTGCTCTTCCTCACCTTCGGCGAAGACGACGCGCTTCGGATTTTCACGAACGCGCTCGTAGAGTTGCTGGGTGGTCGCGGCGATCGGGTCTTTGCGGGCGGATAGTTCGCGCGCATAGGCGTCAAGATCGCTGATTTCCTTGCGTGCCACGCCGGTCTCCATCGCCGCGCGGGCGACAGCGACCGGAATGGAGGAAATAAGACGTGGATCGAAGGGCACCGGAATGATGTACTGCGCGCCGAACCGCGGCCGCTGGCCCTGATAGGCGGCGGCCACGTCATCAGGCACGTCTTCGCGGGCAAGTGCTGCAAGCGCCCGGACGGCCGCGATCTTCATGGCGTCGTTGATCGAGGATGCCCGCACGTCGAGCGCGCCGCGGAAGATGTAGGGGAAGCCGAGCACATTGTTGACCTGGTTCGGATAGTCAGAGCGCCCGGTCGCCATGATCGCGTCCTTGCGGATTTCTGCGACTTCCTCCGGCGTGATTTCCGGATCCGGATTGGCCATCGCGAAGATGATCGGGTTGGGCGCCATGGAGCGGATCATATCGGCCGAAAACGCGCCCTTCTGGGAGAGACCGAGCACGACGTCGGCGCCTTCCATCGCTTCCTGCAGCGTGCGGCGGTCCGTCTTGACGGCGTGGGCCGATTTCCACTGGTTCATGCCTTCGGTGCGGCCTTGATGGATCACGCCCTTGGTGTCGCAGAGGATGATGTTTTCGGGATTGAATCCCATGGCCTTGATGAGTTCGATGCAGGCGATGGCGGCGGCGCCCGCACCGTTGCAGACGAGCTTTGTCGTCTTGAAATCGCGGCCCGTCAGTTCGAGCGCATTGATGAGACCGGCGGCGGCGATGATCGCGGTGCCGTGTTGGTCGTCATGGAAAACCGGGATGTCCATCAGTTCGCGCAGGCGCTGCTCGATGATGAAGCAGTCGGGCGCCTTGATGTCCTCGAGGTTGATGCCGCCGAAGGAGGGGCCGAGGTAGCGCACGCAGTTGATGAATTCTTCGACGTCCTGTGTATCGACCTCGAGGTCGATGGAATCGACGTCGGCAAAGCGCTTGAACAGGACGGACTTGCCTTCCATCACCGGCTTCGAGGCGAGCGCGCCGAGATTGCCGAGGCCGAGGATCGCCGTGCCGTTGGAAATGACGGCCACCATGTTGCCACGGGTGGTGTAGTCATAGGCTGTGGCAGGATCGGCAGCGATCGCCTTGACCGGAACCGCGACGCCCGGCGAATAGGCGAGCGACAGGTCGCGCTGCGTGGCCATCGCCTTGGTCGGCGTGATTTCCAGCTTGCCCGGACGTCCCTGTGAGTGGAAATCCAGCGCTTCCTGTTCGGTGACGGAGGTCTTTACGGTCTTGCCATTGTCGCTGCTCGGCATGTTTCCCTCTAACCTTGTTGTGGGCAGCCATGCGTGCGGCTGTCCTTGGTGGTTGTTTTTGCTCGGCTTAGGTCGTTAGTGTTGCCTGACATCTTTTTCAAGAAAACTTTGGCCCGTGACAATCAATACCGCGCCCGCAAATGAAGTCTTCAATGCCGCCGAGCTTGCCTCAGAGGAAAGTCGCGCCTCTGCGACTCCGATGATGGAGCAATATATCGAGATCAAGGCGGCCAATCCGGATAGCCTGCTATTCTACCGGATGGGGGATTTCTACGAACTGTTTTTCGAGGATGCCGTCGAGGCATCCCGGGCGCTCGGCATCACGCTGACCAAGCGCGGCCAGCATCTGGGTCACGACATTCCCATGTGCGGTGTGCCGGTTCATGCAGCCGACGATTACCTGCAGAAGCTGATTGCGCGCGGTTTTCGCGTTGCCGTCTGTGAACAGGTCGAAGACCCGGCGGAAGCCAAGAAGCGTGGTTCGAAATCCGTCGTGCGCCGTGATGTCGTTCGCCTCGTGACACCCGGCACGCTGACCGAAGAGAAGCTTCTGTCGCCGTCGGAAACGAACTACCTGATGGCGCTCGCCCGTATCCGAGGCGGCTCGACACCGCTGTTGGCGCTCGCCTGGATCGATATCTCGACCGGCATCTTCCGATTGGCGGAAACGGATGAGGGCCGCCTGCTCGCCGATATCCTGAGGATCGAGCCGCGCGAGCTGATCGTGCCCGATACGCTCTTCCACGATCCTGAACTGAAGCCGGCCTTCGATGTTCTGGGACGCGTGGTCGTGCCGCAGCCGGGCGTCCTGTTCGACAGTGCCACGGCCGAAACACGTCTTGCCCGCTATTTCGGCGTTGGTACCCTCGATGGCTTCGGCTCCTTCAGCCGCGCCGAGATTGCCGCGGCTGCCGCAGCTGTCGCCTATGTCGAAAAGACCCAGATTTCCGAGCGTCCGGCGCTCGGGCTGCCGGAGCGGCAGAGCGCATCCTCCACGCTTTTCATCGACCCGGCGACGCGCGCCAATCTGGAACTGGTGAAGACCCTTTCAGGGGATCGTAACGGCTCGCTCCTGAAAGCAATCGACCGCACAGTGACTGGCGGCGGCGCTCGCCTGCTGGCCGAACGGCTGATGTCGCCGCTCACCGAACCCGCTGCCATTTCCGCGCGTCAGGATTCCATCGCTTTCATGCTGAGCGAATCCGCGCTGTGCGAACAACTCCATGACGCCCTGAAAAGGGTGCCGGACATGCCGCGCGCACTGTCGCGGCTGGCGCTCGATCGCGGCGGTCCGCGCGACCTCGGCGCGATCCTCTATGGACTTGCCTCGGCCCGGGAGGTGGGCGAGCGGCTTGCTGGAATGCTCCTTCCGGATGAACTGGCGGCTGCCGTTGAAGATCTCGCCGCACTTCCAGCTTCCGTCGGTGAACTTCTCGCATCCATGCTGGCGGACGATCTGCCGCTCCTGAAGCGTGACGGCGGCTTCCTGAGGGAAGGGGCCATCCCCGAACTCGACGAGATCAGGGCGCTGAGAGACCAGTCGCGGCGCGTCATCGCAGGCCTGCAGCTTCAATATGCCGAGGAGACTGGCATCAAGTCGCTGAAGATCAAGCACAACAATGTGCTCGGCTATTTCATCGAGGTAACTGCGGGCAATGCTGGCGCGATGACGGAAGGCGAGGCCGCCAAGGCCCGCTTCATCCATCGCCAGACGATGGCCAGCGCCATGCGCTTCACCACCACCGAGCTTGCCGATCTGGAAAGCCGCATTGCCAATGCCGCGGGGCAGGCGCTCACCATCGAACTTGAAGCCTTCGACCGCATGCTGGCGGCGGTCGTTGCCGCGGCCGAGCCGATCAAGGCGGCGGCCCGTGCGCTCGCCATCATCGATGTCGCGGCAGGTCTTGCAACGCTCGCGGAGGAGCAGGGCTATTGCCGCCCGCTGGTCGATGACAGCCGCATGTTTGCGATTGTCGCCGGCCGCCATCCGGTGGTCGAACAGGCGCTGCGCCGTCAGGCGGCAAGTCCCTTCATCGCCAATGACTGCAACCTTTCGCCCGATGGATCGGATGATACCGGCGCAATCTGGCTGCTGACCGGCCCGAACATGGGCGGTAAGTCGACCTTTCTGCGCCAGAACGCGCTGATCGCCATCATGGCCCAGATGGGTTCCTTCGTGCCGGCGGGATCGGCCCATATCGGCATCGTTGACCGGCTGTTTTCCCGCGTCGGCGCATCCGACGATCTTGCGCGCGGCCGTTCGACCTTCATGGTCGAGATGGTCGAGACGGCGGCGATCCTCAATCAGGCAACTGACCGCTCGCTGGTCATCCTCGATGAAATCGGCCGCGGTACGGCGACCTTCGACGGCCTGTCGATCGCCTGGGCGGCAGTTGAACATCTGCATGAGGTGAACCGCTGCCGGTCGCTTTTCGCCACCCATTTCCATGAACTGACAGTGCTGTCGGAAAAGCTGCTCAGGCTTTCCAACGTCACCATGCGGGTCAAGGAATGGGACGGCGACGTGATCTTCCTGCATGAGGTAGGTCCCGGTGCGGCCGACCGTTCCTATGGTATTCAGGTCGCGCGCCTCGCCGGCCTGCCGGCCTCGGTGGTTTCTCGCGCCCGCGATGTGCTGACCCGGCTGGAAGATGCTGACCGCAAGAACCCGGCAAGTTCGCTGATCGACGATCTGCCCCTCTTCCAGGTGGCGGTGCGCCGCGAGGAGGCGCTGAAATCCGGTCCGTCGAAGGTGGAGGAAGCGTTGAAAACGCTGGATCTCGACGATATGACTCCGCGTCAGGCGCTCGACGCGCTTTATGATCTCAAGAAACAACTTGGCAAGTCTTGAGCGCTAATATGCTTGTCCGGTGCGCCGCAAAGGCGCTATAGCGCCTCCCGTCGCCGCCTTGAAAAAGCCGGCAAGCCACGAAAGCCTGCAGCAATAATGGCCAAGCCCGAATACGAACACGCGGATCTGATCGACATCGCCTCGCTCAAGGCAGAGTGCGATGCCATCGCCCGGACCTACGCCGGAAATCTTCTGGAGACGCGCGCCGCCCTCTTGCCGGTGCTGCGCAAGGCGAGCAATGACGGCCGCGAAAAGGCCCGCGAACTTCTCTTCAAGGACGGAAGCGGCCTGAACTGCGCACGGCGCATTTCCGATATTCAGGATCAAATCATCTCGGTGATCTTCGGGATCGCCATCACCCATCTCTATCCGGATAATGCCGATGGCATCGGTGTTGCCGCAGTCGGCGGTTATGGACGCGGTACGCTGGCGCCGGGTTCCGACATCGATCTCCTGTTCCTCATGCCGCAGAAGCTTTCCGGGACCATGCACAAGGCGGTGGAGTTCGTGCTCTATCTGCTGTGGGACATGGGCTTCAAGGTCGGTCACGCCACCCGCAGCGTCGAGGAATGTATCCGCCTGTCCAAGGGTGACATGACGATCCGCACCGCGATCCTCGAGACCCGCTTTATCTGCGGTAAGGAAGAACTCGTCGGCGAATTGCATCGCCGCTTCGATCAGGAAGTGACGAACAATACGGCTCCCGAATTCATCGCGGCGAAGCTTGCCGAGCGGGACGAACGTCACCGCAAGGCCGGCGACAGCCGCTATCTGGTCGAGCCGAATGTCAAGGAAGGCAAGGGCGGCCTGCGCGATCTGCAGACCCTCTTCTGGATCGCCAAATACAAGTATCATGTTCGCGATTCCGGCGATCTCGTGCGCCTCGGCGTGCTCTCGCGTCAGGAATGGCGTCTCTTCCAGAAGGCGGATGACTTCCTCTGGGCGGTGCGTTGCCACATGCATTATCTCACCGGCAAGCCGGAAGAGCGCCTCTATTTCGATATCCAGCCCGAGATTGCCCGCAACCTCGGCTATCAGCCTCGCCCCGGCCTTTCGGCGGTCGAGCGCTTCATGAAGCATTACTTCCTGATCGCCAAGGATGTCGGGGACTTGACCCGTATCTTCGCTGCGACGCTGGAAGAGCAGCAGGCCAAGGCCGCGCCGGGCATCACGGCGGCTATCGGCCGCTTCGCCCACCGGCCGCGCAAGATCGCCGGAACGGTCGACTTCCTCGACGACCGGGGTCGTATCGCGCTCGCCAAGCCGGATGTCTTCAAGCGCGATCCGATCGCCATCATGCGGCTGTTCCATGTCGCCGATCTCAATGGCTTGGAATTCCACCCGGACGCCCTGAAGGCGGTTACGCGGTCTCTCTCGCTGATCGACCATGATTTCCGCGAAAACGAGGAGGCAAACCGCCTTTTCCTCGATGTGCTGACCTCCCGCCGCGATCCGGGGTTCATCCTGCGCCGCATGAACGAGGCAGGCGTTCTCGGTCGCTTCATTCCGGAATTCGGCAAGATCGTCTCGATGATGCAGTTCAACATGTATCATCACTACACCGTCGATGAGCACCTGATCCGCACGGTCGAGGTTCTGTCCGAGATCGACAAGGGCAAGGCCGAGGAGCTTCATCCGCTGGCCGCCAAGGTGATGCCCGCCATCGAGGAACGACAGGCGCTTTACGTTGCGGTCCTGTTTCACGATGTAGCCAAGGGGCGGCAGGAGGATCACTCGATCGCCGGCGCAAGGGTTGCGCGCAAGCTTTGCCCGCGTTTCGGCCTGAACCCGAAGCAGACGGAACTCGTCGCCTGGCTCATCGAGCAGCATCTCCTGATGTCGATGGTCGCTCAGACCCGCGACTTGCACGACCGCAAGACGATCACCGACTTCGCCGAGAAGATCCAGTCGCTCGATCGGCTGAACATGATGCTGGTGCTGACCGTGTGCGATATTCGCGCCGTCGGCCCCGGCGTCTGGAACGGCTGGAAGGGTCAGCTTCTCCGCACGCTCTATTACGAAACGGAACTGCTCCTGTCCGGCGGCTTCTCGCAGGTGCCGCGCAAGGAACGCGCCCGCCACGCGGCGGAACAGCTCGCCCACGCGCTCGGTGGCTGGAGCCAGAAGGACCAGAAGCGCTACACCAAGCTGCATTACGAGCCCTATCTCCTGTCGGTAGCTCTCGAGGATCAGGTGCGGCACGCGCATTTCATTCGTCAGGCCGACAAGGCAGGTCAGGCGCTCGCGACCATGGTACGCACGGATTCCTTCCATGCGATCACCGAGATCACCGTTCTGGCGCCTGACCATCCGCGCCTGCTCTCGATCATTGCCGGAGCCTGTGCCGCTGCCGGTGCAAACATCGCCGACGCGCAGATCTTCACGACCTCCGACGGACGTGCGCTCGACACCATCATGGTCAATCGCGAATTCCCGATCGATGAGGACGAGATGCGGCGCGCCGCGACCATCAGCAAGATGATCGAGGACGTGCTTTCGGGAAAGAAGCGTCTGCCGGAGGTGATCGCCACCCGCAGCAAGGGCAAGAAGAAGAACAAGACCTTCCCCGTGCAGCCGCACGTCACCATTGCCAACACGCTCTCCAACAAGTTCACCGTCGTAGAGGTCGAGTGCCTTGACCGCATAGGTCTTCTGGCGGAGATCACGGCCGGGCTGGCGGACCTGTCGCTCGACATTCACTCGGCGCGCATCACCACATTCGGTGAAAAGGTCATCGATACCTTTTACGTCACCGATCTGGTTGGCCAGAAGGTGACCAACGAGAACAGGCAGGCAAGCATCGCCAACCGGCTGAAGGCCGTCATGGCCGAGCAGGCGGAGGAACCGCGCGAACGCGCCACCGTGGCCCTTGCGCCTCCTGCCCAACCGCAGCCGCTGCCGAAGAAGGCCCGGGCCTGAGATGAGCCTCGTCAAGAAATTCATGACCGTTGGCGGCGCCACGCTTGGCAGCCGCGTCTTCGGCTTCGCCCGCGAAACGCTGATGGCCGCCGCCCTCGGCACCGGGCCGATGGCGGATGTGTTCTACGCCGCCTTCCGGTTTCCGAACCTCTTCCGTCGGCTCTTTGCGGAAGGCGCCTTCAACGCCGCCTTTGTGCCGCTCTTCGCCAAAGAGATCGAGGCCAACGGCGTGGACGGTGCAAAACGGTTCTCCGAAGAGGTGTTCGGCGTCCTTTTCTCCGTGTTGATGCTGATTACCATCGTCATGGAACTTGCCATGCCGCTTCTGGTGTCGTGGATCATCGCGCCGGGCTTTGTCGGCGATGACGCCAAGTTCTCGCTCACAGTACGCCTTGCCGCGGTGATGTTCCCCTACCTCATGTGCATGTCGCTGACGGCAATGCTGAGCGGCATGTTGAACTCGTTGCACCATTTCTTCGCGGCCGCGATTGCGCCGGTCTTCCTCAACGTGATGATGATCGGCGCGCTGTTCTGGGCTCTCTATACCGGCTCCGATCCGGAGGTGACGGCCTGGTATCTTTCGTGGTCGGTGCTCGGCGCGGGTGTTCTCCAGCTTGCCGTCGTCTATGCCGGTGTTCGCCATGCCGGCATGAGCATTGCCTTCAAGTTCCCGCGCCTCACGCCCAATGTGAAGCGCCTGCTGGTTCTGGCCGTTCCCGCCGCCGTCACCGGTGGCATTACCCAGATCAACCAGATGATCGGGCAGGCGATCGCATCGGGCAAGGAAGGTGCCATCGCGGCGCTGCAATATGCCGACCGTATCTACCAACTGCCGCTCGGCGTGGTTGGCGTTGCCGTCGGCGTCGTTCTTCTTCCAGAACTCGCGCGGGCGCTGAAGGCCGGCTTCATGAAGGAAGCCGCCAATACTCAGAACCGCTCCATCGAATTTGTGCTGTTCCTGACGCTGCCGGCCGCCGCCGCACTCTGGGTTCTCTCCGACGAGATCATCCGCGTGCTTTATGAACGCGGCGCCTTCTCCGAGCAGAACACCTCCGTCGTCGCCGGCATCCTTGCGATCTATGGTCTCGGTCTGCCCGGATTCGTCCTGATCAAGGCCCTGCAGCCCGGCTTTTATGCGCGCGAGGATACCCGCACGCCGATGCGGTTCACCGGCATTTCCGTGGTCATCAATACGGCTCTCGCGGTCAGCCTTTTCCCGCTGATCGCGGAACGCGGCATTGCTGTTGCCGAAGCCGCTGCCGGCTGGACGAACACGCTGCTACTGGGCGCAACCCTTTACCGGCGCGGCCATCTCGAATGGGAATGGCCGCTTGTCGGACGCGCGCTGAGGCTCGTGGCGGCCGCTGCCGTCATGGCGGTCGTGCTGGTCTATCTTTCGGACCAGTGGTCCGCGTGGCTTACGCCGCAGTCGTCGCTTCTGACGCAGGTCACCGCTCTCGGCGGCCTGATTGCCGTTGCCATGGCGGTCTATTTCGGTGTCGCCTTCGCCATCGGCGGAGCAAATCTCGGCATGCTGCGCCGTAACCTCAAGCGGAAGCCGAGCGCGGCCACGTCACCTCCAGAGGCCTGAGTCACGACTTCGTGCGGGGCTTGAGGTTGGCGAGACTGCCCTTGCCGCAGTGAGCCCAGCGGCGCTTGGGCCCTATGTCGACATGCACAAGGCCGTTGCAGTATCGGCCGATGCCGCCGATACCGGGAGCGCTGGCCGCAGCCGCGAGAATTCGCCTTTCCGAAACGCCGGGTATCCGGAAATCCGCCGCATAGCAGCGCGTGTGCTGCGACCGGCCGGAATGGGGCCGGTGCCCCGAGGTAATCACCAGTCGCCGCCCGGTCTGTCTGGCGATGTGTGCGAGAATGATCCTGAGACCTATCGGAAAGCAACTGGCCCGTACGCCGATCCGCTGCAGCGTGTAGGCGGCCGTATAGTCGTGTTGTTTCAGTGTGGCGGTACGGTTTTTCCGGGTTTCCCCGGCGTTGACCTCGACTTGCGTAGTGAGCGTCATAAGGCAGGCAAGCATGACGCGAATGGCTGTGCGCATGGCATCCCCCTGAAAAATGGCGTCCGTGAACGGAAGCCGATTTCGGAGGCGGCAATTTCATTTCAGATTAAGGAGAAAATGTGGAATACAATGCCATTAATTAGGATTAACTATTTCTTGTATCAAGATAAGTCAGTCTCTTACCGAGACAGGCTATGTAGAGTTGTCGGAGAGCCGTTGATGATGCATGGTTCGCCGTCCCGTTCCGGAGTTTCCCATGGCTGGCCAGTCTGTCTTTCTCGTTACCATCGTCGTTGACGATTATGATCGCGCCAAGGCGTTCTATTGCGGCTGTCTGGGCTTCGAATGCCTTGAGGACAAGGATCTGCCTGACGCCAAGCGGTGGCTTGTGGTGAAGCCGGGGAGCGGTGAGGGTGCGGCCCTGTTGCTGGCGCAGGCGGATGGTGAGGCCGAGCTTGCCGCGATAGGCAACCAGACGGGCGGCCGTGTCGGCTTCTTCCTGAAGACGGACGATTTTGCCCGCGATCACGCAGCCTTTGTCGCCGCCGGAGTGACCTTTCTCGAAGCGCCGCGATACGAGCCCTACGGCACGGTTGCCGTTTTCCGCGACCTTTACGGAAACCGCTGGGATCTCCTGGAACCCGCAGGCTGACTGCGGCGAACGAACCCCTTGATTGCTGGCTGTCGGCGGTGCATAAGCCCAACGTATTTCGATCGACAGATCGGGCCCTCCACCAGCCTGTTGAGGACAATCATGGGTGAGTTCAAGCCGCTGGTTTTCTCCGGCGTTCAGCCGACCGGCAATCTTCATCTCGGTAACTATCTCGGCGCCATCAGGAAGTTCGTGGCCCTGCAGGAAAACAACGACTGCATCTATTGCGTCGTCGACCTGCATGCGTTGACCGCGCAACTCGTTCACGAAGACATGGCCAGCCAGATCCGTTCGATCACGGCAGCCTTCCTGGCAAGTGGCATCGACCCGAAGAGCCATATCGTCTTCAACCAGTCGGCTGTGCCGCAGCATGCGGAACTCGCTTGGATCTTCAATTGCGTCGCCCGTATCGGCTGGATGAACCGCATGACGCAGTTCAAGGACAAGGCCGGCAAGGACCGCGAGCAGGCCTCGCTCGGCCTTTACGCCTATCCGAGCCTGATGGCGGCGGACATTCTGGTTTACCGAGCCACCCACGTCCCGGTGGGCGAGGACCAGAAGCAGCACCTTGAGCTGACCCGCGATATCGCCATGAAGTTCAATCTCGACTTCATGGAGCATATTCGCCGCGCCGGCCAGGGCATCGATATCACCGTCGGTGACGAGCCCGTGCATGCCTATTTCCCGATGGTGGAACCGTTGATCGATGGCCCGGCGCCGCGCGTCATGAGCCTGAAGGACGGTACCAAGAAGATGTCGAAGTCGGATCCGTCCGACCTCTCCCGCGTCAACCTGATGGACGATGCCGAGACGATCTCGAAGAAGATCCGCAAGGCGAAGACCGATCCAGACGCGCTTCCGAGCGAGACCGAAGGCCTGAAGGGACGCCCCGAGGCCGACAACCTCGTCGGCATCTTTGCGGCACTGGCCGACAAGTCCAAGGAAGACGTGCTGAAGGACTTCGGTGGCCAGCAGTTCTCGGTCTTCAAGCCGGCGCTCGTGGAGCTTGCGGTCGAAGTGCTTTCGCCGATCAGCGCCGAGATGCGCAAGCTGATGGCCGATCCCGCCCACATCGACAGCATCCTGCGCGATGGCGGTGAAAGGGCACGAGCACGGGCCGAGAAAACCATGAACGAAGTCCGCGACATTATCGGCTTCGTGAAGTAAAGTCCCGACGAGTCACGCGGCCGTTCGACCGGAGCCGGCCGCGGACAGGGTGAAAGATAAACTGATCCGGCGGCGGGGTCCTGTATGGTTTCAACACGGCTTTCACGCCTTGAGGGTCACCGCCGCAAGTTCATGGCGGTGATCGACAATACGCCGGAATGCTCGCGCGCCGTGCACTATGCCGGACGCCGTGCGAAGAATTCCAATGGCGGCCTGGTGCTGATCTACGTCATTCCGGAAGGCGACTTCCAGCAATGGCTCGGCGTCGAGGAAATTATGCGGGCCGAGGCGCGTGAAGAGGCCGAGGCCATCATGGCGAAGGCGGCGCAGACCGTGCGCGAGACGATCGGCATCGAGCCCGAGATCGTCATTCGCGAAGGCAGTTCCGCAGCGCAGATCAATTCGCTCATCGAGGAGGATCGGGATATCGCCATTCTCGTTCTCGCGGCCGGTTCGACCAAGGAAGGCCCTGGTCCGCTCGTCTCGATGATCGCAGGACGCGGCGCTGCGTTTCCCATTCCGGTGACGGTGTTGCCGGATTCACTGACCGACGAGGAAATCGACGCGCTTTGCTAAGAACATAATTCGACTGGAGTGAAAATATACCTAAACGCGCTCCAGCAAAGATGGCAATCGTCAAATCTCACTTGAAGCGGCCTCCCATCGGGCCTATCTTCTTTTGAAGAATTCTAATTTTGTTGGCGACGAATGAGAGGTCGCCCGGAGGTTCAGATGTTCATCCAGACGGAATCCACGCCGAACCCGGCGACCTTGAAGTTCCTGCCGGGCAAGGTGGTGATGGAAAGCGGCACCGCCGAGTTTCGCGATGCCGCAAGTGCCGCGGTGTCCCCGCTCGCCAGCCGGCTCTTCGATATCCCCGGCGTAACAGGCGTTTTCTTCGGCTACGATTTTGTGACCGTCACCAAGGACGGTCCGGAATGGCAGCACCTGAAGCCGGCCATTCTCGGCACGATCATGGAACACTTCATGAGCGGCGCGAAGGTCATGGGATCCGGTGCGACCTCCGAGGAAGCCGATACGGATGGAGAGTTCTTCGATGCCGGGGACGAGAACATCGTCGCGACTATCAAGGAACTTCTCGAAACGCGCGTCCGCCCCGCCGTTGCCCAGGATGGCGGAGACATCACCTTCCGCGGTTTCAAGGATGGTAAGGTCTATCTCAACATGAAGGGCGCCTGCTCCGGCTGCCCGTCCTCGACCGCCACGCTGAAGCATGGCGTGCAGAACCTGCTCAGGCACTTCGTGCCGGAAGTGCAGGAAGTCGAGGCGGTCTGATACGGACCGGCAGGGGGAGGGGATGATCGTTCTGGCGATCGATACGGCGGGCGTGGATTGCTCCGCCGCGATCTATGACAGCAGCAAGGACAAGCTCCTGGGCGCAGCGACCGAAACCCTCGGTCGTGGTCACGCGGAGCATTTGATGCGCATGATTGATGAGGCGCTCGGACAGGCTTCGCTCTCTCTCGATGATGTCGAGCGTATCGCGGTCACGATCGGCCCGGGTTCGTTCACCGGTATCCGTGTGGGTGTCGCGACCGCGCGCGGTCTTGCGCTGGCGCTTGGTGTCGAGGCTGTCGGCGTTTCGACGCTTTCGGTATTGGCGAATGCGGTGGAAGTGACTGACATGCCTGTGCTCGCCGCCATGGATGCCAAGCGCGAGGAAATCTATCTTCAGCCGTTTTCGGCCACGGGCACCCCGCTCGGCGAACCGCGCATCGAAAACCTCTCCGGCTTTGCTGCCCTCGTTCAGGACGAAGCCTATCGCGTCGTGGGTTCGGCGGAAGTCCTGCTTGCCGATCCTCAGGCCGTCACGCCACCGGATCACTTTCCTATCGGGATCGTGGCTCGCCTCGGTGCGGAGGTCGAAACGACAAGCCCGCCGAAACCGCTCTATCTGCGTGGCCCCGATGCCAAGCCGCAGGCAGGGTTTGCGGTTGCCAGAGCATGAAATACCAAGGCATCAGATAATGCGCGATACCTACTTTTCCCGTCAGCCCGAATTCGAAATCGTCCCGATGACTGCGGAGCATTGCGCAGAGGTGGCCGCGCTCCATACCCTGCGCTTTGCGCGGCCGTGGAACGACGGCGAGTTCCTGAGCCTGCTTCTGCAGCCGAACTCCTTCGGCTTCGTCATGCGGCAGACCAATACGCTGATCTTCAAGGCGCCGCTTGCCGGCTTCGTGCTGGCTCGCGAGGTCGCCGGCGAGGCAGAAATCCTGACGATTGCCGTGAGTGAAAAATGCGCCCGCTTCGGTCTCGGATGGAGGCTGATGCAGGCCGCGATGCGCGAGGCGAGAAGCCGGGGCGGGGAAACCATGTTCCTGGAAGTCGATGACGGCAATGTGCCGGCCCTTGGCCTTTATCGGAAGCTCGGCTTCGAGAAGGCGGGAGAACGCCCGGCATATTATGCGGATGAAAAGGGGCGGCGGTCGTCGGCGCTTGTCATGCGGCGTGATCTTCGCTAGTTCGGTTTCACTGTCCGAAGCGCGCCGCGCAAATCTGCGCATCGCTTTTGTGACGATGACACCGTAAGAACAAGAATCTGAAGCGCAGGAGCTGATCCGAAAAGATCGCGACGCGCGTCAGCCTTATCTGAAGAGATGCCGGGGCCATGACCGATACTCCGAAATCGTTGGAAGCGTTGTGCGCCGAGCGGGGCATGCGCATGACCGAGCAGCGCCGCGTCATTGCGCGCATTCTGGAAGAATCGGAAGATCATCCCGATGTCGAGGAACTCTATCGGCGCTCGGTAAAGATCGACAGCCGCATTTCCATCTCGACGGTTTACCGCACGGTGAAGCTCTTCGAAGATGCCGGCATCATCGAGCGTCACGATTTTCGCGACGGCCGCTCGCGCTATGAAACGGTTCCCGAGGAGCATCACGATCACCTGATCGACCTGAAGAATGGTGATGTCATCGAGTTTCATTCGCCCGAAATCGAGGCCCTGCAGGAACGTATCGCCCGCGAACACGGCTTCAAGCTCGTCGGCCATCGTCTGGAACTCTATGGTGTTCCGATCGGCAAGGATGAAGGCTGAACGATGACCTCTCTTCCGGAGGCTGCGGCTTGATCAACTGGCTGCGCATTGTCGTCAACATGACCATTCTGGCGATCGTGACGATCCTCCTTGCGCCCGTTCAGGTTCTCGCCCTCGTCTTCGACTGGAGGCTTCGCCGACGCCTGCCGAGGCTCTGGCATCGTGTCGCCTGTCGCATGCTTGGCATCCGCATCCATGTGCATGGCGGTCTTGACCATCGTCGGCCGCTGATGCTGGCGGCCAATCACGCGTCGTGGAAGGACATTCTGGTTCTGGGCGCGCTGGCCGATGTCGTCTTCATCGCCAAGACCGAGGTCGCATCATGGCCGGTCTTCGGAACCCTCGCGAAACTGCAGAAGAGCATCTTCGTGGTGCGCGAGGAGCGACGACGCACCGGCGACCAGGTCAACGAAATCGCCTCCCGCATGGCCGATGGCGAGATCGTCGTGCTTTTTCCGGAAGGCACGACATCCGACGGTAACCGGGTGCTCGAGGTCAAGACCTCGCTGTTTGGCGCCGCTGCGGCGGCATTGCCGCTGGCGCCCGAAGGGGTCGTGCACGTGCAGCCCGTGGCGATCGCCTATACGCGCGTCCATGGCCTGCCGATGGGACGCTATCATCGCCCGATTGCCGGCTGGCCGGGTGATATAACGCTCCTGCCGCATCTTATGGGTATATTGAAAGCGGGTGCTCTTGATGTGGATGTGAGCTTCGGCGAGACCTATGATTACGCTGAGGGCAGCAACCGCAAGCATCTAGCGGCCTTCGTCGAAAGCCGCATGCGCAGGATGCTGCTCGGCCACCTGCGCGGACGTCCTCCTAAGGACCTGTGATTTTTCGGTTTAATCGGCGCTCAAAAACCACTAAATAGCCCGCATGACCCAAGACATCGCCATTTCTTCAGCATCCGACCTGCCGGCCGCCGGTGCAGCCACAGCATCGCGCAAGGTCTTCATCAAGACCTACGGCTGTCAGATGAACGTCTACGACTCCGGCCGCATGACCGATGCGCTGGCAGCCGAAGGCTATGTCGCGACCGAGGAAATGGAAGAGGCAGACCTCGTCCTGCTCAACACCTGCCACATCCGCGAAAAAGCGGCGGAAAAGGTCTATTCCGCGCTTGGCCGCCTGCGCGAGACCAAGAAGGCGCGTGCTGCCGAAGGCCGCGAGTTCATGATCGGCGTTGCCGGTTGCGTCGCCCAGGCCGAGGGTGAGGAAATCTCCCGCCGTGAACCGGCCGTAGACGTGGTGATCGGGCCGCAGACCTATCATCGGTTGCCTCAGGCCCTGAAACGCGCCCGCACCGGCGAGCGTGTGGTCGATACCGAATATGCGCTGGAAGACAAGTTCGAGCACCTTCCCGATCCGAAAAAGGCAAAGACCGGCCCGCGCAACGTTACCGCGTTCCTGACCGTGCAGGAAGGCTGCGACAAGTTCTGCACCTTCTGCGTCGTTCCCTATACGCGCGGTTCCGAGGTTTCCCGGCCGCTGGCGCAGATCGTTGGAGAAGCGGAAAAGCTCGTTGCCACGGGTGTACGCGAACTCACCCTGCTCGGCCAGAACGTCAATGCCTGGCATGGCGTCGATGCCGCGGGACAGGAACTCGGCCTTGGCGATCTTCTTTATCGGCTGGCGGACATTCCGGGCCTTGCCCGCCTGCGCTACACCACCAGCCATCCCCGCGACATGGACGACCGGTTGATCGAGGCGCATCGCGATCTCAGGATGCTGATGCCGTACCTGCACCTTCCGGTGCAATCGGGGTCGGACCGTATCCTGAAAGCGATGAACCGCCGTCACAAGGCTGCTGAATACATCGCCCTGATCGAGCGCATTCGTGCGGCCCGTCCAGACATCGCCCTATCAGGCGATTTCATCGTCGGCTTCCCAGGTGAGACGGATGAGGACTTCGAGGCGACGCTCGAACTGGTCCGCGCGGTGGGTTATGCACAGGCTTATTCGTTCAAATATTCGACCCGTCCGGGCACGCCCGGAGCCGATCTGCCGGATCAGGTTCCGGAGGATGTGAAGACCGAAAGGCTTGCCAGATTGCAGGAATTGCTGCTTCGGCAGCAGCAGGAATTCGCTCGATCCTTGATTGGCGAGACAATCGACCTACTTTTGGAGAAGCCGGGACGGCTGCCGGGACAGTTGATAGGACGCTCTCCATGGCTGCAGTCTGTGAATGTTGATGCAAAGTCATCGCAAATCGGTGACATTATAAATGTACGAATCACCGCAGCCGGCCCAAACAGCTTGTTTGCCGAGGTGGCAGAGGGTTAGAGTGAGGGCCTGATACCTGATCGAACAGGAGCCTTATCGCTTGAACGCACAAGAAGTGATTTCTTCACCTTCGCGCAATACCCGAACCGCTGCGACCGACGCCAATCACTTCATCTTGACGTTCGAGAACAATCGCTTTGCCAGCGAGTTGTTCGGGCAGTTCGATCAGCACCTCAAATTGCTGGAGCAGCGTCTTCATATCGACGCACGGGCGCGGGGCAATTCCGTATCCATTTCGGGGGATCTCGTTGCCACCAATCAGGCACGCAGGGCTCTGGATTTCCTCTATGCCCGGCTTCAGAGCGGCGGCTCTGTTGAAATCTCCGATGTGGAAGGTGCGATACGCATGGCGGTTGCCGCCGACGATCAGCTGACGCTGCCGACGCTGGAGCGCAAGGCCAAGCTGACAATGGCGCAGATTTCCACGCGCAAGAAGACCATTGCCGCTCGCACGCCGACTCAGGATGCCTACATGCGGGCGCTGGAGCGCTCCGAGCTGGTCTTTGGCGTCGGCCCGGCCGGTACCGGCAAGACCTATCTGGCTGTGGCGCATGCCGCCCAGTTGCTGGAGCGCGGCCTGGTCGACCGGATCGTGCTGTCGCGCCCGGCTGTCGAAGCCGGCGAGCGTCTGGGCTTCCTGCCCGGCGATATGAAGGAAAAGGTCGATCCGTATCTGCGGCCGCTCTATGATGCACTCTATGACATGATCCCGGGCGACAAGGTCGAACGTGCCATCACCGCGGGTGTCATCGAAATCGCGCCGCTGGCCTTCATGCGTGGCCGTACGCTTTCCAACGCTGCCGTCATCCTCGACGAGGCCCAGAACACCACGTCGATGCAGATGAAGATGTTCCTGACCCGTCTCGGCGAAAATGCCCGGATGATCGTGACGGGCGACCCAAGCCAGGTGGACCTGCCGCGTGGCGTGACCTCCGGTCTGGTCGAGGCCCTTCAGATCCTGAAGGGCGTCGAGGGCGTTTCGGTCGTCCGCTTCAAGGACGTCGATGTCGTGCGCCATCCTCTGGTCGGACGGATCGTCAAGGCTTATGATGCCCAGTATGTGGTGCACGAGGAAAGCGAAAAGATCGACCGTTGAGGTCGAAACGAAATCCGATGCAACTACTGGACATACAGATCTCTATCGAAACGGAAGGCTGGTCGGCGGAAGACGTGCTGGAGGTCATGGCCTCACGCGTGCTGGGTACGGCGGCTGATTTCCTGCGCGACGAGGAAAAGCAGCCTTTCCCCGGCATGCCGGTGGAGGTCTCGCTGGTCTTCTGCGATGATGCTACCATTCAGGATATCAATGCGGAATGGCGCAACCAGGACAAGCCGACCAATGTTCTGTCCTTCCCGGCGTTCCCGCTGGTGCCAGGTGGCAAGCCCGGACCGATGCTGGGCGATATCATCATTGCGCGCGAAACCGTGGCGCGGGAAGCAGTCGATCTCGGCAAGAGCTTCGAGGAACACCTGACGCATCTTCTGGTGCATGGTTTCCTGCATCTCTTCGGCTATGATCACATGGAAGTGCAGGAGGCGGAAAGAATGGAGTCGCTTGAGACTCGCATTTTGGCGTCACTTGGCTTATCTGATCCCTATGCGGGGCAGGACCCGCTTTGATAGTCAGGACCAATGAACGATTTTTCGACGAAAGTGGCCGCAGAGGCCGATGAAGGGTCGGAGGGTTCCTCTTCGGACGAAGGCAGTAGTCCTTCGCGGCCGGAGACGCCCGGCCGACAACGTAGCTCAATCTGGGCGCGCGCCGTCCGCATCCTGAAGCCGAACCAGGCATCGAGCCTGCGAGAGGATCTGACGGATGCGTTGAAGGAAGACGCCGCCACCAGCGATGTGTTCACCCCCGACGAACGGGCGATGCTGAACAACATCCTTCGCTTCCGGGAAGTCCGCGTTGAAGACGTTATGGTGCCGCGTGCCGATATCGAGGCCGTGGACCAGAATGTGAGCATCGGCGAACTGATGACCATCTTCGAGGTTTCCGGTCGCTCGCGCATGCCGGTCTATAGCGAGACGCTGGATGATCCGCGCGGCATGGTGCATATCCGCGACCTTCTTTCCTATGTAACGAAAGAGGCCCGCGCCAAGCGGCGCACCGGCAACGGATCGGCGCAGATTGCTGCCGATACCTCTGCGAAGGCCGAAAAGCCGGCGCGCGGGGCGAAGGCCGATTTCGATCTTGGCCGCGTGGATCTTTCCAGGACCGTGGCCGAAGCGGGGATCGTGCGTTCGATCCTGTTCGTTCCGCCGTCGATGCTGGCCTCCGATCTCTTGAGCCGCATGCAGGCGGCGCGCACCCAGATCGCGCTGGTCATCGATGAATATGGCGGCACCGACGGCCTCGTTTCCCACGAGGACATCGTCGAAATGGTTGTCGGTGACATCGACGACGAACACGACAACGACGAAGCCATGTTCACCCGAACGTCCGACGATGTTTTCGTCGCCGATGCGCGTGTCGAACTTGAGGAAATCGCAGAGGCCATCGGTGATGACTTCGACGTGCGCGACCAGATCGACGAGGTCGACACGCTCGGCGGGCTGCTCTTTTCCGCGCTTGGCCGGATACCCGTCCGTGGCGAAGTCGTGCAGGCCTTGCCGGGCTTCGAATTCCTGATCCTCGATGCTGACCCACGCCGCATCAAACGGGTGCGCATCACCCGCAAACGTCCGCAGGCAAGGCGACGCGCCAAGGCGGATGCGGATGGAGTGGCCGCGCCGGTGAAGGCGAACGGTGCCCTGCAGACCACGGAAGCGTCGGCGCCCGACAACAGCGTCGCATCCTGAGCCTTCTGCCGTCAATGCGCGGGACAAGTCCTCCGAATTTTGGAAGACTGCCCCCGTCGTGATTCGCGCGGCGTAAGGCAAGGAGAATCCATGGAGGGACTGGCGGGCAGGATCATGCTGCTCTGGGGTGTCAGGCGAGCGTTGCTGGCGGCCTTCGCCGGTGCAATCGGGGCTCTGGCTTTGCCGCCTGTAGGTTTTTTCGCGGCGCTTTTCGTCTCGTTCACGCTACTCGTCTGGTTGCTGGATGGCGCCACCGGAAACCCTGATAAAAGCCACTCCTGGGGCTTTCGTTCCGCCTTCATGACGGGCTGGCTTTTCGGCTTCGGCTATTTCGTTGCCGGGTTGTGGTGGCTTGGCAGCGCCCTGCTGGTGGAGGCCGATGAATTTGCCTGGGCGCTTCCGCTTGCGATCCTCGGATTGCCGGCGGTGCTTGCTATCTTCTATGGCTTTGCAACGGTCGTCGCCCGCCTTCTCTGGTCCGAAGGGTGGGGCCGCCTTGCGGCCCTCGCTACCGGTTTCGGGCTTGCGGAATGGCTCCGCGGCTTCGTCGCGACGGGGTTCCCATGGAATGCCATCGGCTACGGAGCAATGCCCATCCCGGTGATGATGCAGTCGACCCATGTCATCGGCGTGCTTGGCGTCACGACACTTGCCGTCTTCGTCTTCTCCGCTCCAGCGCTGATCGGTACGCGCAAGGGAATCGTGCCGGGCCTGACGATAGCCGGTCTGCTGTTTGCTGCTCACCTGGGATACGGTGCCTGGCGCCTGCTTCTGCCGCCCGATACCGGTTCGGCGACCAGCCTTAACATTAGAATGGTGCAGCCCGCCATCGATCAGGCGAAGAAGATCGAAAACGGCGAGCGTATCGAGATCTTCAACGAGCATCTTGCGCTGTCCGCCCAGCCCCCGGCACCCGGAAAGCCAAGGCCGGACATCATTGTCTGGCCGGAGACGTCGATACCTTTCATCTTGACCGAAAATCCAGATGCACTTGCCCGCATCGGCGACATGCTGCAGGACGGCCAGGTTTTGATTACGGGGGCTGTCCGTTCGGAGGACGGCGGGGCCGGTCACGCCCCACGCTACTACAACTCGATCTACATGATCGACGACAAGGGGCAGATCCTCGCCGCTTCCGACAAGGTGCACCTGACACCCTTTGGTGAATACGTGCCCTATGAGGACATCCTGCGGCGCATCGGTTTCGACAATCTGATCAGCCTGCCGGGCGGCTTTTCGGCGGCATCCCGTCGCTCCCCGCTGGCACTGCCCTCCGGGGTCAGCCTCTATCCGCTGATCTGCTACGAGATCATCTTCCCGAACGAATGGATGGATGATCTGGGCAAGGCAGGGGTCCTGCTGAACATCACCAATGACGCCTGGTTCGGCTCGACGCCCGGGCCGTATCAGCACTTCCTGCAGGCCCGGATCAGGGCCATTGAGACCGGTCTCCCCTTGGTTCGGGACGCAAATAATGGCATATCTGCGGTAGTTGACCCCTATGGACGCATCCTTTCCGGCCTGGCGTTGAATTCCCGGGGTATCGTCGATTCAACCATAAGTGTTGGATCGACGGTCGATGGTGGCAGAATTTCGACAAAAAACAACTTTTGGTACGTGTTTCTTGGAATCGCATTGGTAGCAATGATTTCACGCGCAGGTTTTATTTTCGGAAAGAATTGACCGAAAACCCCTAAAATTGCATAGTGGAAACGGCCGTAAGTCTCTACGTATGCTTACAGTTCCGCGATTGCGAATACAACGTGTCGTTATGGCCGTGGGAATGTTAAGGGTTATGGTCGTTATGCAAACATCATCAGGGTCAAAACATGATCGAGAATAAGAAGAAGCCGAACCCGATCGACATCCATGTGGGTAGTCGGATTCGCCTTCGCCGCACGATGCTGGGCATGAGCCAGGAAAAGCTGGGCGAAAGCCTGGGCATCACGTTCCAGCAGATTCAGAAATACGAGAAGGGCACCAACCGTGTCGGCGCGAGCCGTCTGCAGAATATTTCCAGTATTCTCAACGTCCCGGTTTCCTTCTTCTTCGAAGATGCCCCCGGCGAGCAGTCTGCCGGTCCGACGGGCATGGCGGAAGCATCGAGCTCCAACTACGTGGTTGACTTCCTCTCCTCCTCGGAAGGCCTCCAGCTCAACCGTGCCTTCGTCAAGATTTCCGACCCCAAGGTTCGCCGCAAGATCGTGGATCTGGTGAAGGCGCTTGCCGCGGAAGCAGATGCCGACTGAGCTTGAGCTTCAGTCGTCTTGAAGAGAGCGGCCTTGAGGCCGCTTTTTTCCGTCTGTGCTATCGGATTGCTCACATAAAGATATATTTATGTCGTTGTGCGCTTGTTTTTCGGCGACGAACTCACTAACAAGATCGAGGCTTGTTCTTTGAGGGGAATCCCGAATGCGCGCTAATTATCTCTTCACCAGTGAATCCGTTTCCGAAGGTCATCCGGACAAGGTCTGTGACCGTATCTCCGATGAAATCGTGGACCTCGTCTATCGCGAAGCCGCCAAGACCGGCGTCGATCCCTGGACCGTCCGTATCGCATGCGAGACCCTGGCAACCACCAATCGTGTGGTGATCGCCGGAGAAGTCCGTCTGCCGGTAAGCCTTCTGAAGAAGGACAAGGACGGTTCCGTGGCCAAGGATGCCTATGGCGATCCGGCAGTGAATCCGGCGAAGTTCAAGGCCGCTGCGCGCAAGGCCATCAAGGATATCGGCTACGAGCAGGACCGTTTCCACTGGAAGAAGGTGAAGATCGACGTTCTGCTGCACGCGCAGTCGGCCGATATCGCCCAGGGCGTCGACAAGGCTGCTGACCACGGCAACAGCGAAGGCGCTGGCGACCAGGGCATCATGTTCGGTTACGCCTGCCGCGAGACTCCGGACCTCATGCCGGCTCCGATCTACTATTCGCACAGGATCCTTCAGCTTCTCGCCGCTGCCCGCAAGAAGGGCGAGGGTGATGCAGCCAAGCTCGGCCCTGACGCCAAGAGCCAAGTGACTGTGCGCTATGTCGACGGCAAGCCGTCGGAAGTCGACTCGATCGTTCTCTCCACCCAGCATCTCGATGAAAGCTGGGATTCGGCCAAGGTTCGTTCGGTTGTCGAGCCCTACATCCGCGAAGCTCTCGGCGACCTCAAGATCGCCGACGATTGCAAGTGGTACGTCAACCCGACCGGCAAGTTCGTCATCGGCGGCCCGGATGGTGACGCTGGCCTCACCGGCCGCAAGATCATCGTCGACACCTATGGCGGCGCAGCTCCCCATGGCGGCGGTGCGTTCTCGGGCAAGGACACCACCAAGGTCGACCGTTCGGCAGCCTACGCTGCGCGCTACCTTGCAAAGAACGTCGTGGCTGCCGGTCTTGCCGATCGTTGCACCATCCAGATCTCCTACGCCATCGGCGTTGCCCAGCCGCTGTCGATCTACGTCGATCTGCATGGCACCGGCAAGGTGACGGAAGACGCAGTCGAAGCCGCTATCCGCAAGACCATGGACCTGTCGCCGAGCGGCATCCGCCGTCATCTCGACCTGAACCGTCCGATCTACGCCAAGACGTCGGCCTATGGTCACTTCGGCCGCAAGGCGGGTCGCGATGGTTCCTTCTCCTGGGAGCGTCTCGACCTCGTCAAGCCGCTCAAGGACGCCATCAAGGCTTGATCTCGGAATGACGCCGACCGAACGACGCAGCCGCGCGACCGAAGCCTTTTTCGGTCGCCGCAAGGGAAAACCTCTCCGCGAGCTTCAGGTCGAGCGCATGACGCACCTGTTGCCGGAACTCCGTGTCGACCCCGAAGGGCCAGCGCGGGAGAACCTGGCAGATCTCTTCCAGACGCAGGTCGAACGCCTGCGTCTGGAAATCGGTTTCGGCGGCGGCGAGCATCTCGTGCATCGCGCCGGCGAAAATCCCCAGACCGGCTTTATCGGTGTCGAGCCCTTCGTGAATTCCATGGCCAAGCTTCTGGCCGAGGTCGAGGCGAAGGAACTTCGCAATATCCGCGTCTATGACGATGATGCGACGCAATTGCTGGACTGGCTGCCGGCTGCATCGCTCGACCAGATCGATCTGCTCTATCCCGATCCCTGGCCGAAGAAGAAGCACTGGAAGCGCAGGTTCGTTTCCCAGGTGAACCTTGATCGGTTTCACCGCGTGCTGAAGCCGGGCGGGCTGTTCTGCTTCGCCTCGGATATCGATACTTATGTCAACTGGACGCTGATCCATTGCCGGGATCATGGCGGCTTTGCCTGGACGGCGCGCAATCGCGCCGACTGGATCACGCCTTTTGCCGGATGGCCCGGCACGCGTTACGAGGCGAAAGCCAAGCGTGAAGGCCGATCCTCGGCCTATCTCACTTTTCGCAAAATCTGACGATCAGTGCAGGCTGACCGTTTTCAGGTCGTCCTCGGCAGCTTTGTAGAAGGTGCTCGAGCGGTTGTCTGTCAGCAGGATCGGGGTGCCATCGGCGCCGAACAGGGCCCATAGGTCGAGGCTGGGATCGATATCGGGAGCTTCGGGGAAGCAGCGCGATACTTCTTCGGAGCGCATTTTCCGGATGTAACCGACCTCCCCGGAGCCCAGATGGGCAAGTTCGTTCTGGGTCAGTCGTGCTTTTACTTCTCTCAATAACATTCCCGTTCCTCCGCCGAATGAGGGAGCTACGGCACTTCGGCCGTTACGCTCTATACTGAAGCGGAAATGTTAATTTTCCTTTCCCCCTGCACCGGTTCGGGACGGATGAGATAAATCGAGAGCAGTCCATTGCGCAGGTGCGCGCGCTCCACATCCATACCCTCGTCGAGCAGGAAAAGGCGCTGGAACTGCCGGGCGGCGATCCCCCGGAATAGAAAGGTCGTTTCCTCCCGATCGGCGTGCCGGCCACGAATGAGAAGCTCGCGCCCCTGCTGGGTGATCTCCAGTTCGTCTTCGGAAAAGCCCGCGACGGCGAGCGTGATGCGCAGCCGTTCGGTAGGATCGGCAGATTGGCCCAGCAACCGTTCGATGTTGAACGGAGGATAGCCTTCGCCGGCACGGCCATTTCTGGGTCCGGTTCGCTGCACCGTTTCGAAGCCGACGGGCAGCGGTTGGTCGGTTGGTCTCGTGCGGCTCATCGCGATCCTTAAACGGCGGCAACGGGGTACTCATCCACCGATGCGGTCCTGCCGATTTATATGGTGTCGCCCCGCCTTGCGTGCAAGCCGGCTTACCCTTGACAAAGGCCAATGCCGGGCGCATCAGGCCGACCTTGGAAATCAGGACGAAGACATGACCGAACGCAGAAAGATCATCATAGATACGGACCCTGGCCAGGACGACGCCGCCGCGCTGATGCTTGCCTTCGCAAGCGGCGAGGAACTGGAAATTCTGGGCATTACCACCGTCGCGGGTAATGTGCCGCTGCGGCTGACGAGCCGCAATGCGCGGATCGTTTGTGAGCTCTGCGGGCGTACGGACATTCCTGTTTATGAAGGTGCGGACCGCCCGATCGAGCGCAAGCTGGTGACCGCCGAGCACGTGCACGGCAAGACCGGCCTCGACGGTGCCGAACTCGAAGAGCCGACCATGGCGGTTCAGTCGCAGCATGCCGTGGACTTCATCGTCGAGACGCTGCGCCGCGAACCGGCCGGAAGCGTTACCCTGTGCACCCTCGGCCCGCTGACGAATGTTGCGCTTGCCTTGAAGAAGGCCCCCGATATCGCGCCGCGCATTCGCGAACTGGTGATGATGGGCGGCGGTTTCTTCGAGGGTGGCAACATCACGCCTGCCGCCGAATTCAACATCTATGTGGACCCGCAGGCGGTCGAAGTTGTGTTCGGTGCCGGGATCCCGGTTGTCATGATGCCGCTCGACGTGACCCATCAGCTCCTGACGACCAAGGCGCGCGTGGCACGGATCGCTTCGATCGGTAGCCGTCCCTCGCAGGTGATGGTGGAATGGTTGCAGTTTTTCGAGCGTTTCGACGAAGAGAAGTACGGCTCCGATGGCGGCCCGCTGCATGACCCGACGGTCATCGCTTATCTGCTCAAGCCCGAACTCTTCTCCGGGCGCCATTGCAATGTCGAGATCGAGACCCAGTCGGAACTGACCATGGGCATGACGGTCGTCGACTGGTGGAGGGTTTCCGGTCGCGAGCCGAACGTTCAGGTCATGCGCGGTGTCGATGCTGACGGCTTCTTCGACCTGCTGATCGAACGGTTCGCCCGCCTCCGATAACGTCTTGATCGAACAACGGAAAAGGGCCGCCGAAACGCTTCGGCGGCCCTTTCTGTTCTGGGGGCTACTTCCCTCAGAATTCCTGCCAGTCGTCGGCAGCAGCAGCGGCTGCCGCATTACCGGAAGCCGCGCGCCGCGGAGCGAACTTGTAGGCCGGAGCAGGGGAGGCGGCCGGACGCTGCACCGGTGAGCGCATGGTCTGGACGGCGGCCTGCAGGGCCGCAACAGGGTTGCGCGCGCCCGAAACGGAGAAGCGCGAGACCAGCGTTTTCAGGTTTTCCGATTCGTTCTTCAGGGTCATGCTGGCGGCGGTGGTTTCTTCGACCATCGCGGCGTTCTGCTGGGTCACCTGATCCATCTGGTTGACGGCCGAGTTGATTTCCTTGAGGCCCGAAGCCTGTTCGCTGGCGGAAGCCGAGATCTGGCGGATCAGATCGTTGATCTGCATGACCTGCTCGGCGATCTTGTGCAGCGTCTGACCGGCCTGGCCGACGAGTTCCACACCGTCCTTGACCTGCGCGCCGGAGGTGTTGATCAGCGTCTTGATCTCCTTTGCTGCATTTGCCGAGCGCTGGGCAAGTTCGCGCACTTCCTGTGCGACCACCGCGAAGCCCTTGCCGGCTTCGCCAGCACGGGCTGCCTCGACGCCGGCATTCAGCGCCAACAGGTTGGTCTGGAACGCGATCTCGTCGATCACGCCAATGATGCGCGAGATTTCCTGCGAGGATTGGGCAATGCCGTGCATGGAGGCTACAGCCTTCTGCACCACCTCACCGGACTTCTCTGCATCCTGGCAGGCGAGGTTGACCGTCGTCGCTGCCGTGTTGGCGTTGTCGGCGCTCGCATTGACCTGCTCGGTAAGCTCGTTGAGCGCCGCTGCGGTTTCTTCCAGGCTTGCCGCCTGCTGTTCGGTACGCTTCGACAGATCCGCTGCGCTGTCGGCAATTTCGCCGGAGCCGCTGCCGATATTGACCACGCTGGCATTGACCGCATCGATCGTGCCTTCGAGGCTTGCCAGTGCCGCATTGAAGTCGCGCTTCAGGCCGGCATATTCGCCGGGGAAGTCGTCCGAGATGCGGTAGGCGAGATTGCCCTGAGAAAGCTCGGAAAGGCCGGTGCCGAGAACGGCGACCACATGCTGCTGGACGCTTGCAGTTTCGCTGCGTTCCTGTTCGGAGCGGCGCCGTTCGTCGTCCGCTGCATTGCGATGGCGTTCGGCCTCGGCGGCAACGGTGCGGCTGTCGGCCAGGCGATGGCGGAAGCCTTCGAGCGCCTTGGCGACCAGCCCGAGTTCGTCGGCGCGGTCCTGACCGTTCACGGCGGTGTTGTATTCACCCTGGCTCAGGCGATCGACATCGGCGACCAGGCTATGGAGCGGCTTCTGGGCAAAGATGCGTACCGCGAAGAACAGGGCGGTCATGACGGCGCCGAGCACGAGGAGGCCGGCGAGGATCATGGCAAAGGTCTGGGCTTCCACGGCAGCGCCGGTTGCGCTGTGAGGGATATCGATGATGACGGCCCAGTTGGTGTTCACGCCCGGTACGGCGAACGGGTAGATGAGGCGGTCGAAGCCCTCCTGTCCTTCAGCCTGAAGGTTGGAGACAAGGTCCGCCTTGTTGGAAGAGAGCGCGGCCTTGAGGGCGTCGACGCCTGCACCTTCGTATGGCTTCATCATCAGGTCGTCGGAAGGAGCAACCAGCCACTGGCCCGCCTGGGCGACCAGTAGAACGCGGCCCGTTTCGAAGGGACGCAGTGCCTTGAGCTTTTCTGAAAGCGACGACAGCGAGATGTCGACGCCAGTGACGCCGATCAGCTTGTCGCCGGAAAACACCGGATAGGCGATGGAGGTCATGGCGACGGGTACGTCGGTATCCTGCGTCATGTAGGGCGCGGTGATCGCACCCTTGCCGCTGGCCTTGGCTAACGCATACCATTCCGCACTGTAGTCGTTCTTGAAGGTCGAGAACTGGATCTTTCCGTTACGGTCCTTCGACCAGTAGGGGGTAAAGACGCCCTTGTCGTTTGCACCGAGTTCGGTATTACCGACGATCTCTTCCTGCTGGCCGTCGAAGGCCTTGATTTCCTCGCAGAACCAGCTGCCGAAGGCGAAGGGGTTCTGGTCGACATTGGCCTTCAGGAGGTTGATTGCGCCCTTGCGGTCAAAGCTCTTTTCGGACTGGCCGCGGCTGAGGACGCCGGACATGGTCCGCGCGGCGCTAGCCAGTTCGCCGATGTCGCTCGCGACACCATTGGCGATCGCCTTCGCTTCCGAATTGGCCTGGTCCATGGTCAGGCCGGATACGCGGCTTCGGGTTTCTGAAATCAGGATGACGTTGGAGAGGAAAAGAACGACGGCGATGGCGGCGCCGGTGACGATCAGCAGTTTCGCGGCGATGGAGCGCGAGATGAAATGGAACATAGGGACCTCGAAAGAGACCGGGGGTTCTCGGAACAGCGGGGGATTTTCGGCACCATCATGGTGCACGCGTGCGTCCGATATCATCTCGGAACACACTCAATGGCTGAGAAGCTAGGCGGCAATGTTTAACGGTCGTTGAAGAACTGACCGTTTTTCTTGCTAACCATGCTGTCCGTATTGACCCGGTCTTGAGGTTCAGAGCTTGCTCTCGACCTCTCCGGCAAGCGGGATCGAGGGTTGTGCGCCCGCTTTCAGGCAGGCAAGCGAGCCCGCGACAGCTGCGCGGCGAAGCGCTGCTTCAAAGTCGAGCCCCTGATCGAGGCTCGCGGCGATGTAGCCGCAGAAGGTGTCGCCGGCACCCACCGTGTCGACCGGTGTGATCTCAAGGCCCTTGGTGCGGTAGAGCCTTCCGTCGCGCGCGGCGATGACGCCATCGGCGCCAAGCGTGACGATCAGCGTCTGGCTGGTCTCGGAATGAAGGCGCAGCAGGACCTTTTCGCGCTCGTCGGCGCTCATGCCGTCCTGGCCGGCCAGAAGCTCGAACTCGGTCTCGTTGGCAACGACGATATCGGCCATGCGCCCAAGCCGGGCGGCATCCGCCGTCAGGGGCGCGATATTGATGATCGTGGTAACGCCTTTCGCCCTTGCGGCGGTCAGTGCCTGCTCGACAGCAGGGGTCGGGACTTCAAGCTGCAACATCAGGGTGTCACCGACCGTCATGCTTCCGACGGCCGCCAGCGCATCTTCTGCCGTCACCGTGCCGTTTGCGCCGGGAACGACGACGATCATGTTTTCGCCGTCACCGCCGACCACGATCAGGGCGGTGCCGGTGGGTTCCGTTACGTGCTTGATGGTCGAAAGATCGGCGCCGGCTTCCTTGAGCAGACGCAACGCGGGTTCGGCGAACTGATCCGCACCGACGGCCCCGACCATACGCACTTGAGAGCCTGCCCGCTGCGCTGCGAGCGCCTGATTGGCGCCCTTGCCGCCGGCCGCGGTCGAGAAACTGGTGCCGCCGACGGTCTCACCGGGCTTGGGCAGCCGCGGGCTAGTGGCGATGAGATCCATGTTGATGGAGCCGAATACCGTGATCATAGAACTGTCGTCCTCCGTTCCGGCGCTTCTTTTGGACGAATTGCTCAGTCCTCGTCAACAACCCTGAGCTTGAGAAACCCTGTACGGCTTTCGACGGACTTGCCGGATGGCGTTTCGCTTGGCTCTTCCTTCGTTCCACCGGCGGCTTCGAATTCCATCGCTTCGATCCGGGCGCCCCGCTTGTTCAGCTTGTCCGCCGAGGTCAGGATCATGTCGACATCCCTCTGTGCGGCGAGGAAATGGCCCTGAAGCTTTCTTGTCCGCTCGTCGAGGCGGGCGAGATCTTCCATGAGGTGAACAACCTCCCCCTGGATCAGATGGGCCTGTTCCCGCATCCGTTGGTCCTTCAACACTGCCTGGATCACCTGTATCGACAGCATCAGCAGCGAGGGCGAAACGATGACGACCCGCTGCCTGTGAGCCTTCTGCACCACGGCCTCGAAGTTCTCGTGGATTTCGGCGAAAATCGATTCCGAGGGCACGAACAGGAACGCCATGTCCTGGGTCTCCCCGGTGATGAGGTATTTCTCGGCGATATCGCGGATATGCACTTCGATGTCCCGGCGGAATTGCTGGCCGGCTGTCTTCTTGAGGTCGGGCGTCCCTGCCTCTCGGATGGCATTCCACGCCTCCAGAGGAAACTTCGCATCGACCACCAGTGGCGGGGCGCCATTGGGCATGCGGATGGTGCAGTCGGGCCGATAGCCGTTCGAAAGCGTGGGCTGGAAGCTGTAGGCTCCCATCGGCAACCCGTCGGCGACGATCGTTTCCATGCGGGATTGCCCGAAGGCTCCGCGCGTCTGCTTGTTGGAGAGAATCGCCTGCAACCCGACCACGTCCTTGGCGAGCGACTGGATGTTGTTCTGCGCCGCGTCGATGACCGCCAGCCGCTCCTGCAGGCGGCGCAGGTTTTCATGCGTCGACTTGGTCTGTTCGCTGATCGTCGCACCGATCCTGTGTGTCATGCCGTCCAGCCGCTGACTGATCGTCTGGTTGAGTTCGGCCTGCCGGTTGCCGAAGACCTCGGCCATGGCGGTGATCCGGCCCTGCATTTCCGTCTGCACCCGCAGCATTTCGGAAAGCCGCGCTTCGGCTGCCGCTTCACGCCTTGCCGTCTCCAGCTCATGCTCGGCTCGCATCCGCCCGGATCGTAGTATCGATAAAACCAGGAGGGCAAGAATTGCGAGCGCAAGCACTCCGCCGATGATGGTGGCGGTGCTTGAAGTCGAGGAGGTAATGTCCAGGCCAAGGAGTGACGTGTCGATCGCGTTCATGTTTTGATCCTAGCAGATTCCCAGTCGCGCGATAGATCAAATCGGGAACAGATGGAAGCGGGACGAAGCTAGGCCGGTTCGCGGGCGTAGGGCGGCGCAGTTTTCCGGCAGATATTGCGTGGTGAAAGGGAGGCACCTGCTCGCACAAAAAAGTATGAAATTTCATGTATTGTGCAACGCAATGTTTACCATTCCAGTATTTTATAAAGTTCTAAATGGGCGATCCGAAGCGCTTCTTGCGCAAGTCAATTCCGAGTTGGGGTTAATAATTATGCAAGTGGATGAGAGAGATGCGCTGGCGGCGCGCCTGAACTTTCTTGGTCTTGATGAAAAGGCGAAGAATACCCTGCGTAAGTTGGCTCCTTCGATCAAGAAGAATATTGGTTCAGCGCTCGACGTATTCTACAGGAAGGTGCGCAGTACACCCGAAACGGCCGCGTTCTTCCGTAACGAGGACCACATTCAGGGCGCCAAGAAACGGCAGGAAGCTCACTGGAATGTCGTGGTTAACGCCCAGTACGACGCGCGTTATGTCGAAGGCGTTGTCGCAGTCGGCAAGGCTCACGCCCGCATCGGTCTGGAACCCCGCTGGTACATCGGGGGATATGCATTGCTCGCCGAGCAGTTGATCCATGCTGTGATCCGCGAACGCTGGCCGACGCGCTTTGCCCGTAAGGAGGCCCAGACGCTTGCCGAGGAAGTCGGCGTGCTGGTCAAGGCCGCTCTGCTGGACATGGACTACTCCATTACCGTCTATCTCGACATCCTGTCTGCTGAGCGCAAAGCGGCGGACGAAGCCCGAATCCGTACCGAGCAGGAGCAGGCGGTCGCGCTTGCTGCCCTCAGTGACGTGCTGACCAAGCTCGCCGGCGGCGATCTGGAGGCCAAGCTGCCAAGCGACCAGCCGCCGAATTTCGTTGGCATGGCGTCGGACTACAACGCATCCGTCGAGAAACTTCGCGCCACGATCGGGACGGTGCGGAGCGCTGCGGAAGAGATCCTGCGCTCGACCACTGCGATTTCTGATGCATCGGACGAGCTTGCCCGGCGCACGGAACAGCAGGCCGCAGGGCTGGAGCAAAGCACAGCCGCGCTGCATGAACTCACCCAGAATGTCACGCTGAGCGCGGAAGGCGCGCAGAAGGCGGCGAAGGTCGTCGGTCTTGCCCTCGACGAGGCGCGCGCCTCCGGCGATGTCGTGATGAATGCCGTGACCGCCATGGGCGCGATCGAGAAGTCCTCCGACGGAATTTCCAAGATCATCGGCGTGATCGACGAAATTGCCTTCCAGACCAACCTGTTGGCGTTGAACGCCGGTGTCGAGGCAGCCCGTGCTGGCGAGGCCGGTCGTGGTTTCGCCGTCGTGGCGCAGGAAGTGCGCGAACTGGCCCAGCGCTGCGCGAGCGCGGCCAAGGAAATCAAGGGTCTCATCTCACAGAGTTCCACCCAGGTTGAGACCGGCGTCGGACTTGTCAACAATGCCGGCGAAGCGCTCGACAAGATCATCGAACGTATCGGCGAGATCAACGGCATCGTGGCCGGTATTGCCTCGGCGGCAGCGGATCAGTCGAGTGGTCTCCACGAAGTGAACACCGCAGTCGGCGGCATGGACACGATCACCCAGAAGAATGCGGCGATGGTGGAAGAGACCTCGGCCCAGACAGCCACCCTGCGGGAAGAGGTTGAACGGCTGGTCACGGCGCTACGTGGTTTCCGGTCGCGTGATGAACACGATGTCGGCCAGTTTCACTCCTCCAGGCGGATCGAAGACGTCCTCGCCTATCGTCGGGCCGGCTGAGCTTGGGTGTGCAGCCAAGCGCGGCCCCATGTCGCGCTCTTGGAATTCGTCAGTTTTAAATGGCTGTTGTTCATCGGTCGTTTAGGATTTTCACGAATGCTCATCTCATATTGGATGACATTCACGAGGTTCCTTCGGGAGGCTCGAAATTCGTGGCGAGACAATGAGCATAGATACTGACGACAATCTTTCCGAACGCCTTGCTTTCCTTGAACTTGACCAGAAGACCTGCAGTACGTTGAACTCGCTGCGGCCGACACTGGCAGAGATCATCGGCGGCGCGCTCGACAAGTTCTATGCGAAGATTGCCGCGACACCGAAGCTCAAGCGGTTCTTCAGCGACAAGGCGCACATGGATGCGGCCAAGAACGCCCAGATCGGCCATTGGGAAAAGCTGTCCAGCGGCAAGTTCACCTCAGACTACGTCAAGGGCGTAACTGCCGTCGGCAATGCGCATGCCCGGATCGGTCTGGAGCCCCGTTGGTATATCGGCGGCTATTCCATGCTGATGACGGAACTCGTTTCCGGCGTGTTGAAGAAGCACTGGCCCTTTCCGTTCGGCAAGCGGCACGCCGAGGCCCTGAGCGAGAAGCTCGGTGCGCTCATCAAGGCTTCCATGCTGGACATGGACTATTCCATCTCGGTCTATCTCGATGCTCTCGAAGAGAAGCGCCACAAGCTCGAGCAGGATCGCGAACGTTTCGAGGCCGACCAGCGTCTCGCCATGGACCATCTCCGCAAGGGCCTTGAAGCGCTGGCGCGTGGTGATTTCGAAACCAAGATGTCGACCGATCTGCCGGAAAATTTCAAGGAAATGGCCGGACATTACAACGAGACGATCACGCGCCTGAGCGCGTCCTTCGCCTCGATCCGGCGGACCTCGGAGGAAATCCTCGACGGAACCGAAACCATCGCCAAGTCTTCCGACGAAATCTCCGTGCGCACCTCCAAGCAGGCCGCCGGCATTCAGGAAAGTTCGACAGCCCTGCAACAGCTTTCGGTGAGCGTCAGCCAGACGGCATCCAACGCGCAGCGTGCATCGCAGGCCGTGCACGAGGCCCAACAGCAGGCGCGCACCTCCGGCGAGGTCGTGTCCAGCGCGATCTCAGCCATGGCCGAAATCGAGAAATCCTCCGCCGAGATCTCGAAGATCATCGGCGTGATCGATGAGATCGCCTTCCAGACCAATCTTCTGGCGCTGAATGCCGGTGTCGAGGCAGCCCGCGCCGGTGACGCCGGCAAGGGCTTCGCCGTCGTCGCGCAGGAAGTGCGTCAACTGGCGCAGCGCACCGCTGATGCCGCCAAAGAGATCAAGCGTCTGATCTCGCAGAGTTCGGACCAGGTGAACGAAGGCGTCGGCCTTGTCTCCAACACGGGTACGGCGCTCGGAGACATCATCTCGCGCATCGATGCCGTGCATGCCATCGTCTCGGACATCGCCGGTGCGGCAAAGGATCAGGCGACCGGCCTCAGCGAAGTCAATCAGGCGACGCACAGCATCGACATGCTGACCCACGAGAACGGCGCGATGATCGAACAGACCTCGGCGGAAAGCCAGCGCCTGCGCAACGAGGTTGCCGGTCTTGTGCGGTTGCTCGGCGAGATTCGCGTTCACGACAGTTCGGCGCAGCACCACGTCGCCCGCGCGGCCTAGCTGTGAGCTTTCAGGAGCATTCCAAACGCGGGCCTGTCCCGCGTTTTTCGATTCCATATGGGAAAAAGATCGGTTATGGGAGGCCATGACCATCAAGCCTCTCATTATCCTTCCCGATCCCCTTTTGCGCCAGGTTTCCGTATCCGTGGAGCGCATTGATGACGATGTGCGCCGTCTTGCCGACGACATGCTGGAGACCATGTATGATGCACCGGGCATTGGGCTTGCCGCGATCCAGGTGGGCGTTGCACGCCGCATGCTGGTCATCGACGTCAGCCGGGAAGGAGAGGAGAAGACGCCACTCGTCTTCATCAATCCCGAGATCATCAAGAGTTCGGACGAGCGCTCCACATATGAAGAGGGCTGCCTGTCGATCCCGGACTATTACGCCGAGGTCGAACGTCCTGCCATCGTCACCGTCAAGTCGCTCGACCGGGACGGCAAGGAGCAGATCACCGAGGCCGATGGCCTGCTGGCAACCTGCTTGCAGCACGAGATCGACCATCTGAACGGCGTGCTGTTCATTGATCACATTTCCCGGCTCAAGCGCGACATGGTGATCAAGAAATTCACCAAGGTAGCCAAACAGAAGGCGCTCTGAGCCTTCTCATGGTTCGTTGGCCGCCTCTTCCGGCGGACATACGTCATCGACGGAGGCTGAGAGGCAATGGCACTGCGCATCATTTTCATGGGAACTCCCGAGTTCTCGGTTGCCACGCTTGCGGCTCTGGCTGCCGCCGGCCACGATATCGTTGCCGTCTACACCCAGCCGCCGCGTCCCGCCGGTCGCCGCGGGCTCGACCTGCAGAAGTCGCCCGTTCATCTCGCTGCAGAAAAGCTCGGGTTTCCTGTCCGCCATCCTCTGAACTTTCGGGCCGAAGAAGACCGCGAGGAATTTCGCGCGCTCGGTGCAGATGTTGCCGTGGTCGTTGCCTACGGGCTGTTGTTGCCGGAGGCGATCCTGAACGGCACCCGTCTCGGGGCCTTCAACGGCCATGCCTCGCTTCTTCCGCGCTGGCGCGGTGCTGCTCCGATCCAGCGCGCCATCATGGCAGGCGATGCCGAGACCGGCTTGATGGTGATGAAGATGGACAAGGGGCTCGACACGGGCCCCGTGGCGTTGACCAGAAAGGTCGCGATTGATCCCGACATGACCTTCGGCGAACTTCATGACCGGCTTCGCGATACAGGTGCCGAAGCCATGGTCGAGGCGATCGCGAAGCTTGAAGCCGGCGACCTCAAGCCTGTCTCGCAGGCCGAGGATGGCGTGGTCTACGCCGCAAAGATCGATAAGGCTGAAACCCGCATCGATTTCGGCAAGCCGGCGACAGACGTGCATAACCACATCCGAGGGCTTTCTCCCTTCCCCGGCGCCTGGTTCGAAATCGAACCGAACGGCAAGCCGGAGCGGGTCAAGGTTCTGGGTGCCACATTGGCCGAAGGGACGGGCGCACCGGGCACGGTGCTCGACGGAGCGCTGACGGTTGCCTGTGGTTCCGGCGCCATCAGGCTGACGCGCCTGCAAAAGGCAGGCGGCAAGCCGCTCGATGCCGCCGACTTCCTGCGCGGAACCCCCGTCGCGGCAGGCACGGTGTTTTCCTGATGTCCCGCTTCCGCATGACCGTCGAATATGACGGCACGCCTTATGTCGGCTGGCAGCGGCAGGAAAACGGGCCGTCGGTACAGGGCGCGCTGGAAACCGCGGTCCTGTCCCTGACGGGAGAAACGGTATCGATTCGTGGTGCCGGTAGAACCGATTCCGGCGTCCATGCGCTCGGTCAGGTCGTTCATGTCGATCTTTCGCGCGCCTGGGTGCCTCACAAGCTCCGCAACGCGCTGAATGCCCATCTGGCCATGGCGGGAGAGCGGGTCGCGGTTCTCGACGTTGCCGCCGTCGATGATGCCTTTGACGCGCGCTTTTCCGCGATCCGCCGTCACTATCTCTACCGCATCATCAGCCGTCCGGCCCGCCTCGCGGTGGAAGCGCAGCGCGCCTGGTGGGTGCCGAAGCCCCTCGACCATGAGGCGATGCATGCCGCCGCCCAGATGCTTGTCGGCCATCACGACTTCACCACCTTCCGCTCGGCGCATTGTCAGGCAACGAGCCCGGTGCGTACCCTCGACCGGCTGGATGTGACGCGGTCGGGTGAGCTGATCGAGATCCGGGCTTCGGCCCAAAGCTTCCTGCACAACCAGATCCGGTCCTTTGCGGGCACGCTCAAACTTGCCGGCGAAGGCAAGATGACGCCGGCGGATGTGCGCGCGGCACTCGACGCGCGCGATCGTGCAGCCTGCGGGCCGGTCGCGCCGCCGGAAGGCCTGTTCTTCATGAAGGTGGATTATCCCAGCGACGAATGATTGACCGGGCGGGAGCGCCGGAGGTTAGCCGGGGAATACTTCGAGATAGCGTTCCAGCAATTCCGAGAGGATCATCGAAGGTACGAGCAGTACCATGGTGACGGTCGCGATCGTCAACATATGGTTGCCGAAGACCATACGGAAAATACGGAAAAGACTGATGATGAAGGCGAGCATCAGGCCGAGCCAGGCAAACGCCACGATCGTGTCGATCGAGGGAACCAGCATCATCAACAGCACGAGCGCTGCATAGGCATAGGAAACCGGCACGGCCATCCAGTTTGAGATCGCCACGATTGCCGCGAATTTCTGTCCTATCCCCACCATCCAGCAGAGAAGGCCGACCAGAACCAGCGGCACGACCCAGTTGGCGAACTCCACCAGCGTCAGGCGGAAGAAGAATACGGCACCGACATCGGCGCCGGCCGGAAGTGTTTCGAGGAAGGCTTTGCGCCACCAGAGGAAGGAAATGATGATTGTGGGCAATGCCCAGACGGCGGCCCAAAAGGACCGCAGCGCGCCGCGGTCGGAAAGATCGAGAAAGGAGAAACCGCGCGGGTCCTGCTTGAACAGGAGCCATAGTCCGGTCAGGTAGGTCTCGACCTCCTTAAGCGACGGCATTCGCGAACCATTGTTCGATGAAGGTGCGATAGATGCGGGTCAATGTCTCGAGATCCTCTACCGCCACGCGTTCATCGACCATGTGCATGGTCTGCCCGACGAGTCCGAACTCCACCACCGGGCAATAGTCCTTGATGAAACGCGCATCCGAGGTTCCGCCTGTCGTTGAAAGCTGCGGCGAAGCGCCGACGACCTTCTCGATTGCATCGGAAAGTGACGCAATCAGGGCGTTATTGCGGGTCAGGAAGACGTGGCTGGGTCTTTCCGACCAGACGATGTCATAACCGATGGGTTCGCGGCCCGGCCGCAGAGTTGTATCGGCTGCTGCGGCATCGAGACGGCGCAGGATTTCCGCATGCAGGCTTTCCGCCGACCAGGTGTCGTTGAACCGGATGTTGAACTTGAAGACGGCGCTGGCCGGAATGACGTTGGTCGCGGCATTGCCGACATCGATCGAGGTGACCTCGAGGTTCGACGGCTGGAAATTGTCCGTGCCGTGGTCGAACGGCGGGTTCATAAGGGATTCCGCGAGCTTGATCGCCCCGCGCACTGGGTTATCGGCGAGATGCGGATAGGCGGCATGACCCTGCACGCCATGCACGGTCACCGTGCCGGAAATCGAACCGCGACGGCCGATCTTGATCATGTCGCCGAGCTGGTCGGGATTGGTCGGTTCGCCGACGAGGCAGGCGTCCCATTTCTCGCCTCGGGAAGCGGCCCAGTCGAGCAGCTTGGTCGTGCCGTTGATCGCAGGCCCTTCCTCGTCACCGGTGATCAGCAGGGAGACCGAGCCTTTTGGAGCACCCTTCTCTTCGACCAGCCGGGCAAGCGCTGCGATGAAGCAGGCGATGCCGCCCTTCATGTCGACCGCGCCGCGGCCGTAGAGCATGCCCTCGGAAATCTCCGCGGCGAACGGAGGATGGCTCCATGCGGCCTCGTTACCGACCGGCACGACATCGGTATGTCCGGCGAACATCAGATGCGGGCCGTCTGTTCCGAGGCGAGCGTAGAGGTTTTCGATGTCGGGTGTGCCTTCGTCCCGGGCCATGACGCGGGAAACTTCAAAGCCGAGCGGCTCCAGAAGCTGTTGCAACGTTGTCAGCGCGCCGCCTTCATGAGGCGTAACGGATGGGCAGCGGATAAGGGCCTGGAGAACGTCGACGGGATTGGTAGCGATCATGACATACTGCACTGGATGGAGCCCGGACCACGAACGGGCGATCCGACCTGAAAAGGGATCGGGCAGATTTATCCGATCAGCTGCGTCGTGTCACCATCCAAGGCTGCGTCACAACCTGGGCCAATCGGTCGTTTCTCCATAGGCATTGGCCCTGCGGGCTGAAGGCCACATGCAGAGCAGAAAGAGCACCAGCATCGATACGGCGGGTATGAAGAGCGTCAACGCGATCAGCCCCGGCATGTTCATGTCGTGCAGCCGTTTGATGCTCATCATCACGGCCGACACGATGGAAAGTCCCATGCTTATCACGAACACCAGCTGGTAAAGCGGAAGGAGGTCGTCGTCCTCCGGAACGAGCGTCAGCTTGGCCAGCGCGAAGGAATTCATCATCAGCCAGAACAGCCAGCCGAGAATGAAGGTCTGTCGGCCCGCCCGGCCGGACGGGCTGAAGAACAGCCACGATACAGTCGGCCGGCGGGCCGCAGCCAGCATGGGGATCAGTCCCTGAGCAGCTCGTTGATGCCGGTCTTGGAGCGGGTCTTTTCATCGACGCGCTTGACGATGACGGCGCAATAGAGGCTCGGACCCGGTTCGCCATTCGGGAACGGCTTGCCCGGCAGGGTGCCGGCGACGACGACGGAATAGGGCGGAACTTCACCATAGCTGATCTCGCCGGTGGCGCGGTCGACGATCTTGGTCGACTTGCCGATGAAGACGCCCATGCCGAGTACAGAACCTTCGCGGACGATGCAGCCCTCGACGACCTCGGAACGGGCGCCGATGAAGCAGTTGTCCTCGATGATCGTCGGACCGGCCTGCAGGGGCTCCAGAACGCCGCCGATGCCGACGCCGCCGGACAGGTGCACGTTCTTGCCGATCTGCGCGCAGGAGCCGACAGTTGCCCAGGTGTCGACCATCGTGCCTTCATCGACATAGGCGCCGAGATTGACGAAGGACGGCATCAGCACGACGTTCTTCGCGACATAGGCAGAGCGGCGTACCACGGCATTCGGCACGGCGCGGAAGCCGGCCGAGCGGAACTGTTCCTCGCCCCAGCCTTCGAACTTGGAGGGAACCTTGTCCCACCAGGTGGAGGCGCCCGGACCACCCTTGACGACGTCCATGTCGCTCAGGCGGAACGACAGGAGGACGGCCTTCTTCAGCCACTGGTGAACGGTCCATGTGCCGTCTGCGCTGCGGGTGGCCGCACGTGCCTTGCCGCTGTCGAGCAACTCCAGCGAGGCTTCCACCGCGTCGCGGACTTCGCCTTTGGTCGCTGTCGTGACCGTATCGCGATTGTCGAAGGCGGCTTCGATGACCTTTTCGAGGGCGCTCGTATCCGTGGCGTTCATTTGATTTCCTTAAATTTCGTTGTCTATCGTGGAAACGGACGATATCCGAATTCTCTAATCGGGAACCGGGACTGATCTAGCGTATTCGACCGGGGTTGAAAACAGCCACCGGCGCATTCGAGTCCCGGCAATGCAAAGAAAGGCATGAAGCATGGCAAAGCCGCGCAACGGACGGCAACAGCGGGACGGCGGGGTCTGGAAGACGCTGAAGAGCAGTGAGACGGATCGCAGCCGCGTGGCCGGCATCCCACGCACTCCGCAGTCGGAATCACCGTCCTACCGGCTGGCCTATCTCGATGACGATTTTCTCTGCCGTGAAGAATTGCGGCCGGTCAGGCTTCAACTCGAACTCCTGAAAACGGAGATGATCCTGACCGAGCGCGGCATCAAGTCGACGATCGTCATGTTTGGCGGTGCGCGCATTCCCGCGCCCGGCGCCAGCGCCTGGGCCGCCCGTAACGAAACCCAGAAAGCCAATCTGGAGGCGGCGTCGATCTACTATGAGGAAGCGCGCAAGTTCGCCCGTCTTTGCGGGGAACATGCGGCCCTTCACAATCATCAGGAATATGTGGTCGTCACCGGCGGCGGACCGGGCGTCATGGAAGCGGGCAATCGCGGGGCGGCCGAGGTTGGCGCGCCGACCATCGGTCTCAACATCGTCCTGCCCCACGAGCAGGCCCCCAACCCCTATGTCACGCCCGAACTGAGCTTCAACTTCCACTATTTCGCCATCCGCAAGATGCATTTCCTGATGCGTGCGAAGGCGATCGCGATCTTTCCCGGCGGCTTCGGTACGCTGGACGAGTTCTTCGAGGCGGTCACCCTCATCCAGACCAAGCGCATGGAGCCGATCCCGCTCATCCTGTTTGCCGAGAAGTTCTGGCGCAAGATCGTGAACTTCGAGGCATTGGCCGAGTTCGGTACGATTGCGCCGGAAGACCTGAAGCTCCTGCACTTCGTCGAAACGGCCGATGAGGCATGGAAGATCATTGCGGAGCGATACGAGCACACGCACGATATCGTGGTGAAGTGACCTGAAAATGCAGAAAGCCGCCAGATATCCGGCGGCTTCCTTCTTCATCTGCACAGGCCTTGTCAGGGCAGGATCTTTGGTCCGGCCGGAAAATCGTCCGCCGAGATGAAGCCGTCCTTGTTGGTGTCGAATCGGTCGAAAAGCTTGGCGATTGCCGCATCCGCTTCCGCCTTGCTGATCTGTCCGTTCTCGTCGGTATCGATCCGGGCCATCATGCGCCGCATGCCGTGGTATCCCATCGGGCCCATGCCCATTTCTTCGCGAGGACCGTCCCGTTCGGGGCGATTGCGGTCGTCATGGAGGCCGGGGCGAGGCTTGTCGTCGCGCCAGCCCTTGCCATCATGCCAACCCTTGCCATCCCGCGGGCCGCAATCGCGTGCACCATCCGGTGGGGGCATGCCGTCATCATCGGCCATGTCTTCTGGTGGCGGAGGTGGCGCGGATGCATCGTCCTGGGGTGCGGGTGCCTTGGTCTTGTCGGCATCTTCGGTGGCCGCCGGTTTCGGCATGGATGCCTTCCATGCCTCCATCCGGGCCTCGTGATACTTGCGCAGTTCGCCGGGCGTCAGGTTGCCGTCCTTGTCGGCGTCGATGGCGGCAAACAGGGTGTCGCCGGCGGCCTTCGCCTCGTCTTTCGAGATCTTGCCGTCTTTGTTGGTGTCGAATTCCTGCAATGCGCGGATGAACATGCCGGCCGGTCCGCGCATCATCATCGGACGCGGGCCGCAGTGGCCGTCCATCGACCCGGGCCCCTTGCCACCTTGCGCGAGCGCTATGCCTGATGATGCGCTGAAGAGCAGGGCGGTCGCAAGAGCGGCGAGTGTCGTTTTGCGAGCGTACATGGCTTTTCCTTTCCTCGTTTACGAAGAAAAGACTAACCCCGACGCCCCGATATGCCGACTTAAACCTTGTTAAGGCTGGGTGAAACTTCGGTAATGTTGGGAGGCTCGTCCGGGGTCAGCCGATAAGCCGCTCAAGGAAGCCGGTGAGATCGTCGGTGACGAAATCGATGTTGTCAGGCTCCGTATTCTCGGCGCGTTCCCAGCTTTCCAGAACGATCGTTTCCAGATTGCGCGGCACCAGCAGCACCGTCTTCATGCCAAGTGCCTTGGGAACCATCAGGTTGCGCGGCAGGTCCTCGAACATCGCGGCCTTCTTCGTGTCCACCCGGTTAAGGCTCATGAACTTGTCATAGGTGCTGCCGGCAGGTTTCGGCTGGTACTCAGCGGCGACGATGTCGAAAATGTCGTCGAAATTGTCGAGGATGCCGAGCGCGCGGGCCGCGGCCTCGGCATGGGCGACGGTACCGTTGGTGAAGATGAACTTCCGGCCGGGAAGCGCCTTGATCGCCTCGCCCAGCGCCTCATCCGGCAAAAGCGCGGAATAGTCGATGGCATGCGCCCGGGCCAGGAAATCGTTGGGGTCGACCCCGTGATGCGTCATCAGGCCGGCAAGGGTCGTGCCGTGGTCGTGATAGTATTTTTTCTGCAGGATCTTCGCTTCGGCAGGGTCCATCTGCAAAAGTTCCGACACATAGGCCGTCATGTTGCGATCGATCTGTGCAAACAGGTCGATGTGATGCGGGTAGAGCGTGTTGTCCAGATCGAAGACCCAGTCACGGACATGGGCGAAATCTGCGGCAGAAGGGGCGGAAGCTGTCTTGTTCATGACGCTCTTATGGCACGCCTTGCAATGAGAAGAAAATGCGAAACTCCGCTTTTCGCCGGAAGTGGCCTTGGCGAGGATATTTGAGCCGTGATACCGGCGAAAAATGGAACCCTGGATACTGATCACCATCGCCGCCGCCTTCCTGCAGAACCTGCGGTCGGCGCTTCAGAAGCACCTGCAGACCTCGCTCGGCACGCGAGGCGCGAGCTTCGTGCGTTTCGGCTATGGTTTTCCGATTGCCGTCCTCTATGTGCTCGGCCTGCATTTCATCGGCGGTTACGGACTGCCGATACCCAATCCCATCTTCGCCTTCTGGGCGGTCATCGGTGGCCTTGCCCAGATCTTCGCGACCATGCTGCTGGTGCATCTGTTTTCGCTGCGAAATTTCGCGGTCGGTACGGCCTATTCGAAGACGGAGCCGGTGCAGGCGGCGATCTTCGGCTTTCTGCTGCTCGGTGAACGCATCACCACCGGTGCGGTCGGCGCCATCGTCGTGGGTGTGGCGGGCGTGATGATGATCTCGGTCGCGCGCATGCCGCTGACCCTTGCCAACCTGCTGAAGGCGCTTGCCGGTCGGACGGCATTGATCGGCATTGCATCAGGTGCAGTTTTCGGCATATCCGCCGTGGCCTATCGTTCCGCGTCTCTGTCGCTCGGGGTCTCAAACCCCGTCGTCGCGGCAGCCGTCACGCTTGCCTGCGTCACCACCTTCCAGACGGTATTCATGCTTGTCTGGATGTTCGTTCAGGACAGGCGAGAAATCGTCGATGTCATCAGGTCCTGGCGCTCGTCTTCGCTCGTCGGTCTCACCGGCGTGCTGGGGTCGGCCTGCTGGTTTACCGCGATGACGCTGCAGCAGGTGGCCTATGTCCGTGCGCTCGGGCAGATAGAACTGGTCTTCACCTTCATCGCCTCGTTCTTCCTGTTCCACGAGCGGGTAAACCGCATGGAAGTGGCCGGCTGCCTTCTGATCGTGACGGGTATCCTTCTCTTGCTGCTCGGTTGATCGCGGGTTGGCCATGCCGCGTGTCCTGATTGTTGTCGAGGCAGCCAGCCGCTAGACTGCGAGTCTCGGGGAGGACGAAATGATGGGACGCACGGTCTATTGCGAATGGTTCGACAGTCCGGTCGGCGATCTCGCCGCCATCGCTGACGACACCGCATTGCTGGCGTTGCAATTCCGGGAGCGGACTTCGCCCGACGCAGACGAGGCCGATATCCGGCAGCAGATGAATGCGGATGCGGTTCTTCCCGGCAACGCCCTGACTCGGACGATTGGCAGCGAGCTTGAAACCTTCTTCGCCGGCCGCGCTTTCGAGTTCAGCGTGCCGCTTGCCCCGGCCGGAAGCGAATTCGAGCAGAAGGTCTGGGCGGAATTGCTGAGAGTAACGCTCGGCGAAACCTGTTCCTACGGCGACATCGCGCGGAATGTCGGCGGCATGGAGACGGTGCGCGCCGTCGGCAAGGCGAACGGCGCAAATCCGATCGCCATCATCATTCCGTGCCATCGCTGCATCGGTTCGGACGGGTCGCTCACCGGCTATGGCGGCGGGCTGTGGCGCAAGAAATGGCTCCTGCGCCATGAAGGCAAGATGCGCCCGGTCGGCCTATTCGCTTTGTGACCAAGCGAACTCAACAAAGCATCTCCGGCGAAAACGGGCTCGCCTTCAATGCTCTCTCTTTGTTTTCATGCAATTCCGGACGCGAAGCCGGTTCCCCACTTTCGCTGGAATTGCTTTGGTTCAGGGAACCAGAAGCGTGCCGGCGCCGTGCTCCGTGAAGATCTCCAGCAGCACGGAATGGGCGGTCTTGCCGTTCAGGATGACAACACCCTGAACGCCGGCATGTATGGCGTCGATGCAGGTTTCGACCTTCGGGATCATGCCGCCGGAAATCGTGCCGTCCTTGATCAGGGCGCGGGCTTCTGAAACTGAGAGTTCCTTGATCAGTTCGCCCTGCTTGTTGAGCACGCCCGGCACGTCGGTGAGGAACAGCAGGCGGTCGGCGCGTAGCGCGCCCGCAATGGCGCCGGCGAAGGTATCGGCGTTGATGTTGTAGGTGTGGCCGTCACGGCCGGGCGCGACCGGCGCGATGACCGGGATCATTTCAGATTTTGCCAGAAGGTCGAGCAGCGTGCGGTCGACTTCCACGACCTCACCCACGAAGCCGAGGTCGAGAACGCGCTCGATGTTCGAATCAGGGTCGGTCACGGTCTTCTTGGCCTTTTCGGCGAAGACCATGTTGCCATCCTTGCCGCAAAGGCCGATCGCCCATTCGCCGGTCTGGTTGATCAGCGCGACGATTTCCTTGTTGATCGAGCCGGCGAGCACCATTTCGACAATCTCGACGGTCTTCTCGTCGGTCACGCGCAGGCCACCTTCGAACTTCGATTCGATACCCATCTTGGTCAGCATGGCGCCGATCTGCGGGCCACCGCCATGGACGACGATCGGGTTGACGCCCGACTGCTTGAGCAGCGCGATATCGGCCGCAAATGCCTTGCCCAGCTCGGCATTGCCCATGGCGTGGCCGCCGTATTTCACGACGATGGTCTTGTTTTCATAGCGCTGCATGAAGGGCAGGGCCTGGGCCAGAAGTTGCGCCTGGATTTCGCTATCGGAAGCCGTCATGGAATACCCTCGTCGTTGGATCGCGGCCTTTTAGCGCAAGATCGATCCTGATGGAATAATGGGTCGCCAATATATGAGGTTCATGACAGCCGCTTGCGGCATGGCTTTGGCCGCCCCCAGGCTGGTGAAACATCCTTCGATCGCCGTGAAACAAAAGCGGATTGACACTCTTATATAAGCGATAGATCCTGTTGTTGTGTACGCGGGGAGGCGTGCCGATGAGGAGGAGTTCTCACATCAGGGTTCGGCGGAACGGCGTGCCGCTCCGAACGGGTAGGTGTGCGTTCGTGGCTGCTTTGCGGCCTGTTGATCGTGGGGGAGGAGTGCATGCATGACGATACCGCATCAGAGCAAAGGTAGTCGTTCGCGAGACGAGGTTCTTGCCGGCGAATATGTACTCGGGGCTCTCGGCATCGAGGACAGACTGAACGTGCAGGAGAGGATGCGCAACGATCGTCCGTTTGCAGCCATCGTCCGCCGTTGGGAAGACAATCTGCTGCAATTCAGTGACGACTACGGCAGCGAAGTGCCGCCGGAGATGCTGTTCACCAGGATGGATGGCAGACCGTGGAGACCACGTCGGCGTCGATCCATGGGCATGGCGCTTGCTTTCTGGAATTCGCTGGCTGTCTGGCGAGGCATCGGGCTCGCCGCGCTTGGAACGCTTTCGCTTTATCTCTGTCTCGAGGCCGGCGCGGATATGCGCCCGGGTTCCGAGCAATCCCTCGTTGCCGGGTCCTCGGTCCGCAATGGCGCGATTCGCCTTGTCGCCCATTATGACGGCGGCTCGGGACGACTGCAGGTGACGCCCGCGGTCGCCGGTGGCGGCAAGGAAAAATCGTTGCAGGTTTGGATGGTCAAGGGAACCAGTGAACCGCATTCTCTCGGCGTTCTGCCGCAGACGGGCGAAAACGAGGTCATTGTGCCGCCGGAACTGCGAAGCCGCCTTGCCGACGGAGCGACCCTTGCTCTGACCGTTGAACCCCTGGGGGGTGTCCCGTTCGGAGCCGCGCGAGGCCCCATGATTGCTCTGGGGCCTGCGCATCCCTGAACCATAAGGCGGATCTCGACCTTAGCTGACAGTCTCGACGATTGCCTCGCGCAACTCGTCGAGACCGTGGCCCTTCTCGGATGACGTCGCAAGCACGAAGGGGTAGGCGGCAGGCCGCTTGCGGATCTTTTCCAGTGTTTCCGCGACCAGCCGCGGCACGCCGGCTTCCTTGATCTTGTCGGTCTTGGTCAGCACGATCTGGTAGGAGACGGCGGCCTTGTCGAGCAGGTCAAGCACCTCGTCGTCGTTCTTCTTGAGGCCATGACGGGCATCGATCAGCACATAGACGCGCTTGAGGGTTGCACGACCGCGCAGGTAGTCAAAGACGAGCTTGGTCCATGCGTCGACCTGTTCCTTGGGCGCCTGGGCATAGCCGTAGCCGGGCATGTCGACGAGCGCCATCGGCGGCAGATCGCCCGCCTCGCCGGAATAGCCGTCCGGAACGAAGTAGTTGAGTTCCTGGGTGCGGCCCGGTGTATTCGACGTGCGGGCGAGGCCCTTCTTACCCGTCAGCGCATTGATCAGCGACGACTTGCCGACATTCGAACGGCCAGCGAAGGCGACCTCAAAGGGGCCTTCCGGCGGCAGGAATTTCATCGATGGCACGCCACGGATGAAGATCCACGGACGACCGAACAGGGGCTGTTCGCCGGCTGGCATTTTGGATGTCATGGGCGTTGCCTCTCCTGATGCGTTGATCGGACCGTATACCCGCAAGGGGCTCATAAAAAAAGCCCCGGGGAAACCGGGGCTTTTCCGTCTTACTTGGTCTCGGCCGGTTTTCGTTTGAACAGGCCCTTGAGATTGTCGAAAAGTTCGACCTTGACGCCATGGCGCTTCATGATGATCGCCTGCTGCAGGATCGAGAGCGTGTTGTTCCAAGCCCAGTAGATGACCAGACCTGCCGGGAAGGTGCCGAGCATGAAGGTGAAGATCAGCGGCATCCAGTTGAACAGCATCGCCTGCGTCGGGTCCGGCGGCGTGGGGTTCATGCGCATCTGCAGGAACATCGTGATGCCCATGATGATCGGCCAGACGCCAAGATGCAGGAATGTCGGCGCTTCGAACGGCAAGAGGCCGAACAGGTTGACGAAGGTCGTCGGATCGGGAGCCGAAAGGTCCTGGATCCAGCCGAAGAACGGCGCGTGGCGCATTTCGATGGTGACGTAGATCACCTTGTAGAGCGCGAAGAAAACCGGGATCTGCAGCAGCACCGGCCAGCAGCCGGCCACCGGGTTGATCTTCTCGGTGCGATAGAGCTCCATCATCGCCTGCTGCAGGCCCATCTTGTCGTCGCCGAACTTGGCCTTCAGTTCTTCCATCTTCGGCTGCATGCGCTTCATGTTGGCCATGGAGGCATACTGCTTGCTGGCAAGCGGGAAAAAGAGAAGCTTGACGACGATGGTGGTCAGCAGGATCGCGACGCCGAAGTTGCCCACCAGACGATAGAAATAGTCCATCATCTTGAACATCGGCTTGGTGATGAAATAGAACCAGCCCCAGTCGATCATGAGATCGAATTTCGGGATCGAATAGGTCGCTTCGTAGCTATCAACGACCGGCACTTCCTTCGCGCCGGCAAAAACCAGCTGCTTGACGCTTGTGCTCTGGCCGGGTGCGACCGAAACGGCCGAGTTCTTGTAGTCGGCCTGGAAGCGCGGCTGTCCGTCAGTGAAGTGCGAGAAGCGGGAATCGTAGCTCAGCGTCTGCTGCGGAACGAGTGCTGTTGCCCAGTACTTGTCGGTGATGCCGAGCCAGCCGCCGGTTGCCGCCGCGTTGCTGACGGCTTCCTTCTCGATGTTAGAATACTTGTCCTCGGTCAGGCCGTTCTCGGCGCCGATGACGCCGAGGAAGCCTTCATGCAGGACGTAAACGGAGGGCGTCGAGGGCTTGTTGTAGCGGGTGATGCGTCCATAGGGCGCCACGCTGGCGGCTGCCGTGCCGGCATTGGAGATCGTGTCCTCGACGGTGAACATGTAGTGTTCGTCGACGGAGATCTTGCGCAGGAAGGTCAGGCCGGCTTCGTTGGTGAAGGAAAGGGTGACCGGGGTCGACTGAGTGAGCTTGTCGCCCTCTGCCAGCGTCCAGACGGTCGCCGGTCCGGGAGCGGCACCTGCGCCTTCGCCAGCGATGTAGCCAAGTTCGGCGAAGTAGCCGTCCTTGGTATCAGCCGGGTTGAAGAGGGTGATGATCGGGCTCGTCGGATCGACGGTCTCGCGGTATTCCTTGAGCTTCAGGTCGTCGAAGCGGGCGCCGGCAAGGTTGATCGAGCCGGAAAGGGCGGGGGTGTCGATGACGACGCGGGCCGACTTGGCCAGGGCAGCATCACGATCGACGCTGCTGGCCGCGGTTGCCGTGCTGCCCGGAAGCGTGCCGTTCACCGTGCCGGGCGTGGCGGCTGCGGCGTTCTGGTCGGCCGCGGGTGCGGTCTTGGCCTGTTCCTCGATCCGGGCCTGTTCGGCCTTCCGCTGCGCCTCGATCCTCGGATTCATGATGAAGAACTGCCATCCGAAGACGATCAGCACGGACAGAGCAATCGCGATGATGTAATTGCGGTTGTTTTGCATCATTCTTTCCTGGAACCGGTCGCGGGGGACCGAGTGTTTCTTGGTCTGGCCTTGATCCTCTCGGCCAACTGCGCGGCAAGCTGCTGGAAGGGAGCGTCGAGAACGTCTCTCCGGGCGACAACCACATAGTCGTGTCCGGGCTGCATTGCAAACGCTGCGTTCAGCCGCACGGCCTCCTTGAGGCGGCGGCGCATGCGATTCCGCTCGACGGCGTTTCCATGTTTTTTGGTGACGGTAAAGCCGACGCGCGCCGGGGCATCGGGTTCTTTGCGGTCGAGGACCTCGAGCAGAAACAATCTTCCCTTGCGCTTCTCGCCTGCGCGGACCGCAAGGAACTGCGGCCGGCTTTTCAGCCGCCCGACAGCAATCTTGTCTTTGGGAGCAGTCATATGCCCGGCTCTCTCAACGGGCCAGCCCGGCCTTAAGCCGAGAGACGCTGACGACCGCGGGCGCGGCGAGCTGCGATGACCTTGCGGCCGCCCTTGGTTGCGATACGTGCACGGAAGCCGTGACGGCGCTTGCGGACAAGCTTGGAGGGTTGGTAGGTACGCTTCATTTATTTAATACCGCGGTGTGCGGCCCTTCTTGGGTTTGCATTGCTGCAAGAGCGTTGGATTGAGCGCACGGCATTCCACCCGTCGGTGCGGGCAGGTCGGGCCGAACGTGCGCGGCTTATAGGTGCGAACCGCGCCAGAGTCAATTCCAGCACCCGAAACCCGCGCGTTTCCCGGCGTTGCAAGAAATTACAATCGCCGGTTAACTTTTTGGGTTGTGTGTGGCAAAGTTGAAAATCTTGATTTTAGTCAACACTTGCCCGGTTTTGCCGGATCGATGCATGAAATGTTGGCTTCGATACCCGATTTGACATGAATTCCCTGCCGAACCGGTCCCAAATCGGAAATCTGCGAGCCGCAACAGTTCGTTAACGAGCATCTCCTACTTTAGTAAAATTGTAGGGGTCTTCTTTGACGCCCTCGTGAGGTAACCAGGGAGACGGGCTCGTGAAGATTAGCGGCAAGGTTTATTCGTTAGTTGGTATTTTAGGACTCTCAGCCATTGTTATTGCGGCGATGGGCATGTTCGTGACCATTCAGTATGGCGCGAAGTCTTATGAACTCAATACCGTATCGGACCGGGCCTATCTCGGCGAACGTCTGAACCGCATGGTGACTGCCGTTGTTATGGAAGCACGCGGCATCTATGCGGCGCGGGATACTGAAAAGGCTGCTTCCTTCGCCAAGGGCCTGCTGAAGAACCTCGATGAAATGGATAAGGTGCTTGCCGATTGGCAGCCCATGGTGCCGGCCGCTCAGAGGGCGACCTTCGATGCGATGGTCAGCCGCGCGAAGGAATTCCGTTCCTTCCGTACCGAAACTGCGCGCCTTGGCACGGACGTCTCGCCTGCTGCCGCCAACGAGCAGGGCAACAACGAGGCGAACCGCGCCAACCGCAAGGCTTTCCAGGCGGAGATCGATGCCGTTGTCGAAGCCGACAAGGCCGAGCTTCATGCTCTGAGCGGCTCGCTCGCTTCGTTCCAGCAGTTGATGCTCATTCTGATCTCGGGTGTCACCGCCGTTGCCGTTGCCGTCGGCGCCGGATTCGGCATCCATATCGGCGTCAATCATCTGAGCCGTCCGATCCGCAATGTTACCGCTGCCATGAAGCAGGTGGCCGACGGCGATTTTTCCACCGACGTACCCTATAGCGGCCGTTCCGACGAAATCGGCGAGATGGCCGAGGCCGTCGAGGTGTTCAAGCAGAACGGCCTCGCCGTCCAGCGGCTGAATGCCCAGGAAGCCGCCATGCGGGCGAAGAGTGATGATCTGCAGTCGAGCATGTCGGTCGTGGTCGCCTCGGCTGCTGCCGGCGATTTCGGCAAGCGCATCGAAAAGGATTACCACGACGCAAACCTCAACCAGTTTGCGGCCAACATCAACGACCTTCTGTCGGCGGTCGACACGGGCGTTTCCGAAACCCGCCGGGTCATCGCCAGCCTTTCGTCTGGCGATCTGACGCAGTCGATGCGCGGCGAGTTCCGCGGCGCTTTTGCCGAACTCAAGACCAACGTCAACAATACCTTTGATCGCCTGCGCCAGACGATGATGGAGGTTCGTACCAAGACGGATACGATCAACGGTAGCACCGGCGAACTGACCACTGCCACCAACGATCTTGCCAAGCGCACCGAGCAGCAGGCGGCGGCCCTGGAGGAGACCTCGGCGGCGCTCGACCAGATCACCGTCGTTGTTCGCGGCTCCAGCGAGAGAGCCCAGGAAGCAAGCCGCATGGTGAGCGAGGCGAAGGAAAGCGCTGCCCAGTCCGCCGTCGTCGTCAGCAATGCCGTCGAGGCCATGGGCCGCATCGAGCAGGCATCGCGCGAGATCAGCCAGATCATCAACGTGATCGACGAGATCGCCTTCCAGACGAACCTTCTGGCGCTCAACGCCGGCGTCGAGGCAGCGCGTGCGGGTGAAGCCGGCAAGGGTTTTGCCGTCGTCGCCCAGGAAGTCCGCGAACTCGCCCAGCGTTCCGCCAATGCCGCCAAGGACATCAAGGCGCTCATCACCAAATCGGGCCAGGAAGTTGCCGGCGGCGTTTCTCTGGTCCAGCGAACGGGCGAATCCCTCGCCGAAATCGAGACCCGGGTTCTGCAGATCAACGACCATATTCATTCGATCGCATCGGCGGCCAAGGAGCAGTCGACGGGTCTTGCCGAAGTCGCCACCGCCATGAACCAGATGGATCAGGTGACGCAGCAGAACGCTGCGATGGTCGAGGAAACCTCTGCGGCCACGCACAAGCTTTCGGCCGAGGCCGACAGCCTCGCGGCGCTGGTTGCCCAGTTCCGTACCGGCGAAGGATATGCTCACCAGTCGGCCCCGGCAGCCGTCTCCCGTGCCTCTCAGCACAGGCCAGTTCCGTCGCCCGCCCGCCAGATGGTGGGCTCGGTCGCCAGGGCCTTCGGTGGCGGTCGTGCCGCCACGGCCCGGGCCGTGGTTCAGGAAGCCGAGAACTGGGAAGAGTTCTAAGCGATATCCGCTCCCAATCAGCGAAAAATCGACCCCGGGCATCATGTCCGGGGTTTTTCGTTGTCGTGACGTTAACAGGCGGTCGGCTTTACGGGGTATGCGATCTGTGCAGTATTGGCGAAATCCCGTTCCCTCGGTTATGGTAGGCATTCTGAATGAACGATATGTACCGATGCGCCGCAAGGCGGCGCAGCCCGGAGATCTGGAATGTTGGAGCATGAGGGAACTGAACCTGGCGCTGGTGGCGGCATGATTGCCGCACCGCCGCGTTGGGTCCGGGGCCTTTCCGGCAAGCTCCTCTGGCTGACCATCGCTTTCGTCATGCTGGCGGAAGTGCTGATCTTTGTGCCTTCCGTGGCCAATATGCGGCTGCGCTGGCTGCAGGATCGTCTCAATACGGCCGCCGCCGCCGCGGTGGTGATCGATGGCCTCCAGCCACTGGAACTGCCGCGCACGGTTCAGGACGATACGCTGATTGCCACGGGCACCAAGGCGATCGTGCTGCGCAAGGACGGTACCTCCCGCCTGCTGGTGGTGGACGACATGCCGCCGGAAGTCGATGCCAAGTTCGACCTTGCCGACGTGACGTCCCTGCAATCGATCAGCGATGCGCTCTATACGCTGGCACTGGGCGGCGACCGCATCGTGCGCGTCTACGGCCCCATCGGCGATAACGACACCATCGTCGAGATGGTGATGCAGGAAAAGAGCCTGCGTAGCGCGATGATCGCCTATGCCCGCAGCGTGTTCACCGTTTCGCTGCTGATTTCCGTTTTCACCGCGCTGCTGATGTATCTCGCAATCAACCGCATGATGATTCGCCCCGTAAGGCGCCTGACGAACAGCATGCAGGCCTTTGCCGAACAGCCGGAGGATCCTGCGCGGATACTGCAGCCCGCGCGGGGCGGCGACGAGATCGCCGTGGCGGGCCGCCATCTGTCCATGATGCAGCAGCAGTTGCAGAAGACTCTGAAGCAGCAGAAGAACCTTGCCGATCTCGGTCTGGCGGTATCCAAGATCAACCACGACATGCGCAATATCCTCGCATCCGCGCAGCTGATGTCGGACCGGCTGGTCGATGTCGAGGATCCCATGGTGAAGAGCTTCGCGCCGAAGCTCCTGCGTACCATCGACCGTGCGGTAGGCTATACGACCGAGGTGCTGGCCTATGGGCAGGCTTCCGAAGCGGAACCGCGCCGGCGGCGTTTCTGCCTTGCCGAACTCAGCCAGGAGGTTCGCGATATCCTGGCGATCGACGCTGAAAGCGGCATCGAGTTCATCGATCTGGTGGGAGCCGAGATCGAGGTCGATGCCGACAGCGAGCAGCTGTTTCGCGTCATTCACAATATCTGCCGCAATGCGGTGCAGGCGCTTTCCACTTACGGCGGCGATACTCCGGGTGCTGTCCGTCGAATCACGGTGTCCGCCCAGCGCGTCGGCAGCGTTGTCGCGATTGCTATCGATGACACCGGCCCGGGCATGGCGCGCAAGGCGCGGGAGAACCTGTTTGCCGCGTTTCGCGGGTCGGCCCGCTCGGGCGGCACGGGTCTTGGATTGGCCATTGCCCGCGAACTCGTGCTCGCCCATGGCGGCACGATTGCCCTTGTGGAAAAACCGGGACCGGGCACGCTTTTCCGCATCGAAATCCCGGATCGGCCTGTGTCGCTTGACGATTGGCGGGCTCGAGCATGATCGAAAAAGCCTGAAATTTCAGAGGGTCGGCCGTCTTGTTACAGCAAAATGACTCTTTTTTCCGAAAGGTGCTTGCATTCCTCCGCGGCACCCTTTAGAGGATCGCCACACAGCCGGTGCACACCGGTTGGGGCAAGCACCCGTAGCTCAGCTGGATAGAGCACCAGACTACGAATCTGGGGGTCAGGAGTTCGAATCTCTTCGGGTGCGCCATTTCTCTTCCTAAAAAAAATAATATGTGTCTATGCGGTCCTTGCGGCCGCTCTAGCGCATCTTCGTTTCCCTGATTTCCTGATGCGAAATCTCGCGTCTATGCTGTCGTGACATTTCTCTATAGGCTCATGTGCAACTGATATGCCGTGAGCGCATATCAGCCCTGCGGTCGATGCGACTGAAGGATGATTGCGCCGGTAGCGGGCTGGCCAGTAAGCCTTTGGCCACCTGAATTGCCGTAAGGCAATCGGTAAAGCCAATTCATGACAAGGACGAGAAATGTTGCGCGACCGGATCCGATACAAGCCCCTGCTTGACCGTGTGGTCAGTGCCGACCAGGCCGCCAGCCTTATCAAGGACGGCATGACGGTCGGCATGAGCGGCTTCACGCGCGCTGGCGAGGCCAAGGCTGTGCCGCTGGCGCTGGCCGAGCGTGCCCGCAAGGATCCTCTGAAGATCACCCTGATGACGGGGGCTTCGCTGGGCAACGATCTCGACAAGACGCTGGCCGAAGCCCACGTGCTCGCCCGCCGCATTCCGTTCCAGTCCGATCCGGGCCTGCGCAAGGCGATCAACGCCGGCGAGGTCATGTTCATCGACCAGCATCTTTCTGAAACGGTCGAGCAGCTGCGAACCAACCAGATCAAGCCGGTAGACATCGCCGTCATCGAGGCCGTCGCCATTACCGAACATGGCGGTATCGTGCCGACCACGTCTGTCGGCAACTCCGCGAGCTTTGCGATCCTTGCCGACAAGGTCATCGTGGAGATCAACCTTTCCCAGCCGGTAACGCTCGAGGGTCTCCACGACATCTATATTCCGACCCGGCGTCCGGCGCGCATGCCGATCCCGGTGGTCACGCCGGAAGCCCGCGTCGGCCTGCCGTTCATTCCAATCCCGCCGGAAAAGATCGTTGCGATCGTGGTGTCGGAAAAGCACGACAGCTCCGCCACCATCCAGCCGCCGGACTCAGAGACCAGGGCGATCGCCGGCCACCTCACGGATTTCCTGCTGAACGAAGTGAAGCAGGGTCGCATGGGCTATGAGCTGCAGCCGCTGCAGGCGGGTATCGGCACCATTGCCAACGCCGTGCTTCACGGCTTCATCGACACGCCCTTCCATGATCTCAAGATGTATTCGGAAGTGCTGCAGGATTCGACATTCGAGCTGTTCGATGCCGGCAAGATGACCTTTGCCTCCGGTTCGTCCATTACCCTGTCGGCCGAGATGTACCAGAAAGTGCTGCCGCGCCTTGCCGAATACAAACATCGCCTGATCCTGCGCCCGCAGGAAATCAGCAACCATCCGGAAGTCATCCGCCGCCTTGGCCTTATCTGCATCAACACGGCGCTCGAGTTCGACATCTACGGTAACGTGAACTCGACGCATGTCGGCGGCACGCACATGATGAATGGTATCGGCGGCTCGGGCGACTTTGCCCGCAACGGCTTCATGTCGATCTTCGTCACCAAGTCGATCGCCAAGAATGGCGCCATTTCCTCGGTCGTGCCGATGGTGAGCCATGTCGATCACACCGAACATGACGTTGACGTTCTGGTAACAGAGGTCGGCCTCGCTGACCTGCGCGGTCTCGCACCTCGCGAGCGCGCGGCGATCATCATCGCCAACTGCGTCGAACCCGGCTACCGCGATGCCCTGCAGGATTACTTCGATCGAGCCGTGAAACGCGGCGGCCATACGCCCCATCTTATCGAGGAGGCGCTGTCCTGGCATGTGAACCTGCGTGAGAAGGGTACCATGCGACCCGCCTGAGGCGGGTCACACGGCGCAATAGGTTCCGTACAGGGCCGTAATGACGTTGCGTGCCGGTTCGCTTTCGATCCGGTACCAGATCGTCTGGCCATCCCTGCGCCCGGCAATGATCTTGTCGCGGCGCAGGAGCGCCAAATGCTGCGACACGGTCGAATCCCGGATGCCGAGAAATTCGGCGAGCTGTCCCACGGAACGCTCGCCCTCCACCAGTTGGCAGAGAATAAGCAGTCGGTGGCGATTGGCGAGCGCTTTGAGCAATTCGCTGGCGTCATCGGCTGCAACCTGCATTGAATTGGGGTCAATTTTCATTTTTGCGTATCTACGTTTGAATGAATACAATAACACGTGACCCACCCCGGCGATATGGGGGTCGAAATCGCATGAAATTGCAAGATGTCGGGGGAGTGAAAGATCATTTGTCCGCAATGTTTTGCTGTGGATCTTCCGACATCGCACCTGCCCGCGCCGCGATAGTTCGTCAGATTGCCGACGGAAGGAGGCAACTCGGCGCAGTCGCCTTGTGTGAAGGTCTTCTCTTTTGAATGGGGCTGGAAACCGGCCGTGAAGCCCGCTAAGACGAAAGCCGCTGCTTGTGTCTTGCGTTGGAGGGCTTTTGCCTTTGGTATGCGCCGAACCTGATATCGGAACTCGACGCGAGTTCCTCCGCTACGTCGGCAAGGTGGCCCGCAGCCTTTGCGTGCTGTCGCTCGTGCTGCCGGGGCTGGCGACCTGCGCCGGCCGTCCCATCGGTGTCATGGAGCCGGTTGGCAAGATGGGGGATGGCGCAACCCGGGTGGACCTCATTGCGGCGACGACCCGAGCGCCCGCCGCCGACAAGGCGATCCTCTTTACCGGCGAGCGCGGCAGTGGTCTGATGCTCGATGCGGTCACAATCTCCATTCCGTCCGATGGCAAGCGCGAAATCGGTCAGGTGCAATGGCCGAAAAAGCTTCCACCGAATCTCGAAAAGGATTTCGCGACGGTTGCCGTCGAGCCAATCGAGACGAAACAGGAAGGCGTCAAGTGGCTTGCCGGACACGTGCGGAAGAGCCGTCGCGTGCTGGTCTTCGTCCATGGCTTCAACAACCTGTATGAGGACGCGGTTTACCGCTTCGCGCAGATTGTCCATGATTCCAAGGCCGATGTCGTGCCGGTGGTGTTCACCTGGCCGTCACGCGGTTCCGTTTTCGATTATGCCTATGACAAGGAGAGCACCAATTACTCCCGCGATGCGCTCGAGGATCTGCTGACCCAGATCGCCCGCAATCCTGCTGTGGGAGAGGTGACCGTCATGGCCCATTCCATGGGCACCTGGCTTGCAGTGGAATCCCTTCGCCAGATGGCGATCCGCAACGGCCGCATCGATCCGAAGATCAGCAATGTCATTCTTGCTGCCCCGGATCTGGATGTCGATGTCTTCGCCCAGCAATACCGCAGCTTTGGCACCAAGCCGCCGCATTTCACGCTCTTTGTTTCGCGTGACGACCGCGCTCTTACCCTTTCGAAGCGTATTTCCGGCAACGTGGAGCGTCTCGGCCGCATCGATCCTGCGGCCGAGCCCTATCGCAGCGAACTGGAAAAGGCGGGCATCACCGTGCTGGATCTGACCAAGCTGAAATCCGGTGACAAGCTCAATCACGGCAAGTTTGCCGAAAGCCCGGAAGTCGTGCGCCTGATCGGTGATCGCCTCATTGCCGGCCAGGCGGTGACGGAATCCAATATCGGCCTTGGCGAGAGCCTGGGGGCGGTGGCAATCGGGGCAACGAGCACTGTCGGGCAGGCGGCAAGCTCGGTGATTTCGGCTCCGATTGCGATCTTCGATCCGCGCACCCGTCGGAACTATGGTCAGCAATTGCTGCTGCTCGGCGACTCCGCCGGCAATACCGTGGGGGCCGTCGGTGACAGTCTGGGAACGACGGCGAAGTGACGGATCAGCGCCCTGCGGGGTGAAAACGGAAGAGCGGCTTGCCGTAATCGGCAAGCGCGCCGTCGCCGACCAACTGTTCGGCAAGAACGCCATCCTGTGGCGCAAGAACCGGACGTAGCAGCATCTCGATCTGCAGATAACCGATCATCTCGCCCTTACGAACCAGACGCGGCAACTCGGCCGGCTCTCGGGTGTCGGGATGCCCCGAACGAAAGATACCGATAAAGGGCGCCGGGATTTCGATGGTCTGGCGAGGAGGGGTGGGCTCCTCGTGCCGGACGCGGCCGATCTCGCTGATCCGGCCGTTGCTGGCCAGTATGTGCCGTGTGTCGTCCTCGTATTCGAATTCGGCGATGCCGTATTGTTCGAGAAGCCTGAGGGCTGACTGTAGCCACGCGTCGTTCATCGGTTCTGCCTCCCGTAGCCTTCGGCGAGCCGCCGCTCGAGGTGATGGATATCGAAGCCGCCGGCGACGATGCCCGGCTCATCGAGAAGAGCCTGGTGCAGCGCGATTGTCGTGTCCGGTCCGACAATCACCGTTTCGGACAGTGCGCGCCGCATGCGGGAAAGCGCGATCTCCCGTGTGGGACCATGGGCGATCAGCTTGGCGATCAGCGAATCGTAATGCGGCGGGATCGTGTAGCCGGGATAAAGATGTGTATCCATCCGCACGCCGGGACCTCCCGGCGCGATGAAGCGGGACACCTGGCCGGGTGAGGGGGTGAACTTGAAGGGGTGCTCGGCATTGATGCGGCATTCGATGGCATGGCCGGAGAAAAACACGTCCTCCTGCTTCACCTGAAGCGGTTCGCCCATCGCGATCCTCAATTGCTCGCGGACGATATCGATGCCGGTGATTTCCTCCGTCACGGGATGTTCGACCTGGACCCGCGTATTCATCTCGATGAAATAGAAGCCACCGTTCTCATACAGGAACTCGAAGGTGCCAGCACCGCGATAGCCGATGGCGATGCAGGCCTCTGCACAGTGCCTGCCGATCGCATCGATGGCCCCGGCATCGATGCCGGGAGGAGGAGCTTCCTCGATCAGTTTCTGGTGACGGCGCTGCGTCGAGCAGTCGCGCCCGCCGAGATGGATGGCATGGCCATGCGCATCGGCCAGAACCTGGATCTCGACATGGCGCGGAAATTCAAGGAACCGTTCCAGATAGACTTCCGGATTACCGAAGGCGCGGCCGGCTTCCTCGCGGGCCATCTGTACCGCCGAAACCAGCGCCGCCGGTTCGCGTACAATCCGCATGCCGCGCCCGCCGCCTCCGCCCGATGCCTTGACGATCAGCGGATAGCCGACCTCGTCGCCAATGGCTGCAATCGCCGCCTGATCGTCGGGCAGTGCGCTGTCCGGACCGGGCACACAGGGAACACCGGCTGCGATCATCGCCCGCTTGGCGGACACCTTGTCGCCCATCATGCGGATCGCGGCTGCAGGTGGTCCGACAAAGGTTATTCCCGCCGATTCGACCATGGCGGCGAAGCGGGCGTTTTCGGAGAGAAAGCCATAGCCGGGATGGATGGCCTCCGCGCCGGTCAGTTTGGCTGCAAGCAGAATCTCGTCGATGTCGAGATAGCTGCGGGCGGCCGGAGCCGGTCCGATGCAGAGCGCCTGATCGGCGAGCTGGACGTGGCGCAGATCCCGGTCGGCCTCGGAATGGATGGCGATCGTCCTGAGGCCGAGGTCGCGGCAGGCTCTGAGAATACGCAGGGCGATTTCCCCGCGATTGGCGATCAGGACGCTGTCGAACATCGGGTCAGTCCGCGATCAAGGTGATGAGGGGTGTCCCTGCGGTCACCGGCTGGCCGTCCTCGATGAGGATATGGCCGATGCGTCCGCCAAGGGGGGCCTCGACAGGGTTCAGCATCTTCATCGCCTCGATCAGCGCCAGCGTCTGGCCTTCCTCTATGATATCGCCTTCCTTGGCGTAAGGCTCGGCGCCCGGTGCCGGCGCGCGGTAGAAGGTGCCGGGCAGGCCTGCGACCACCACCGTCTCCACACTGTCTTCGACCTCCGGCAGGGCCAGAAGCGAAGCAATCTCGGCGGCGGCCATTGCTTCCGGCGATTCGCTCCGCGCAGTGGCCGGGATGACGGATCCTCCACCGGCCCGGCCTGCAGTCTTTGACAGGCGGATACGCATGCCGTTTTCCGAGACTTCAAGTTCGTTCAGCGACGAATCCTGCAGCATTTCCATAAGTTTGGCGATCGTGGCCAGATCCATGCGATGTCCTCAGTGCAGGAAGTTGCGGATGGTGATACCGGCATCTTCCAGTCCGGCGCGCACCTTTGCGGCAATGCCGACGGCAGACGGCGTGTCGCTATGCACGCAGATCGAATCGATCGGCGTCACGATGGAGCGTCCGGTGATCGTTTCGATCGCGCCGTTCCGGACCATGCGCGCCACCCGTTCGGCAGCCGCTGCCGCATCGTGGATGACCGCGCCCGGCTTGCTGCGATGAACAAGAAAGCCTTCGTCCGTATAGGCCCGGTCGGCAAAGATCTCGGACCGGCAGGAAAGCCCCATTTCCCGTGCCAGCCGTTCCTGATGACCAAGCGCGATGGTGAGGCAGACGAGCTTCGGATCGACCGCCTTGATCGCGTTGTTGACGGCTTGCGCAATGCTCTCGTCCTGTTGGGTCAGGTTGCCAAGCGCGCCATGGGCTTTCACATGGGTGATCGGATGGCCGGCATAGGTCGCCAGAGCCTGAGCCGCGCCGATCTGGTAGGCGACCAGCCGCTCGATCTCTCCGGCAGAAAAGGGAATGTTGCGCCGCCCGAAGCCCCAGAGATCGGGAAAGCCGGGGTGGGCACCGACCGCCACGCCTTTCTCCTTCGCCAGCGAAAAGGTCTGCGTCATGATTTCGGGATCGCCCGCATGCAGTCCGCAGGCTATGTTGGCGGAACTGACGATCGACAGCATTGCTGCGTCGTCGCCCATCCTATAGGCGCCGAAGCCTTCGCCCATGTCCGAGTTGAGATCGACGCTGAGGCTCATGTCTTTGCTCCCGTGTGTTCGGTCGACCAATTCTAGAGCATAATCCGACCGGAGTGAAACGAGGATCGGTAAGATTATGCTTAAAAAATAAGGTATTAGAGCGCTGCTACGAATTATTCGGATCAAAGCGTACTCTAAAGAGAGCTTCAAGGCACAGACAATGGCGGCTGCGAAGAAATGCTTGGGGTCTCTACAGGCTTCTGATATATCACATTCGACGAGGTTATCATGACGGTCAGCATAAGTGGGGATGGCGGCAATCCGAGAGTGAGCGCGGAAGGTGCTGGCGCTCTGTTGCTCGATGTCGCCGACGCTGTCTTCGACCAGTCGCGACAAGAGCGCATCTGGACGCTGGCCGAGGCGCTGAAGGGACTTGTCGGCGTTCTCGAGACAGCGCCGGGCATGAACAACCTCATGGTCGTCTTCGATCCGTTGCGCCTCGATCCGGATGTGCTGCAGGCGAAGCTTCTTGCCGGCTGGGAAAAGGCCGAAGCCGGTCACTCCCGCGCGCGTCTGGTGGAGATTTCCGTCGTCTACGGCGGTCCGGGCGGTGGCGATCTCGCTGAAGTCGCCGAGGCCAAGGGGATGACGCCCTGGGCGTTGGTCGAACTTCACGCTGCTCCGGTCTACTCCGTGGCCGCGGTGGGTGCCATGCCGGGCTTCGTCTATCTGTCAGGGCTCGATCCGAAGCTGGCGATACCGCGCCGGGCCGTGCCGCGCATGGGCGTTCCCGAGGGTTCGGTGATTATCGGCGGCGCGCAGGCCGGCATCATGCCGCTCACCGCGCCTTCCGGTTGGCACATTCTCGGCCACACGGATTTCCATCTTTTCGATGCCTCCCGTGAACAGCCGGCGGCACTTCGTTCCGGCGACAAGATCCGTTTCGTGCCCAGGGAGATCCTCGCGTGATCGAGATTCTGACGACGGGTGCCGCCAATAGCGTGCAGGATCTCGGCCGTTTCGGCTATCTCGATGCTGGTGTTTCTCGCTCCGGTGCCATGGACGGGCCGGCGCTCGAAGCCGCCAACCTCATGCTGGGCAACGATCCAGATGCGCCGGGGCTGGAGATTGCCGTCTTCCCGTTCCGCGTTCGGTTTGAGGCCGCGACGCTTGTTTCAGTGACCGGTGCGGATTGCCCGGTAACACTTGGCGGCAGGCCCTATCCGTCGTGGTGGGGTTTGCAGGTCCGCTCCGGCGACGTGTTGGAACTGGGTTTGCCGCGTTCGGGCGCGCGAGCCTATGTCGGCTTTGCCGGCGGGATTTCCGTGCCTGCCGTGCTCGGTTCCGCTTCCACCGATATCAAGAGCGGCTGGGGTGGCTTCGAGGGCAGGGGCCTTCGGCGGGGTGACCGGCTGGAACTTTCGCACGGCCTCGCAGCGCTTGCCAACCTGCCGGGCGGTTTCGGCATCGATCCATCCGCCATGGGACGTCATGACGGAGCCAACAGGCCTATCCGGGTTCTCGCCGGTGCCGAGCACGCGGTCTTCGATCCCGCGTCTCTCTCGGCTTTCGAGGCCACGCCATGGCGGGTGACCGACGAGGCCAATCGTCAGGGCTATCGCCTTGCAGGCTCCGAGCTGAAGCTGACACGGCGGCTTGAACTCTTTTCCCACGGCATCATGCCGGGCACGGTCCAGGTACCGCCCTCAGGGCAACCGATCATCCAACTGGCGGAAGCCAATACCTGCGGCGGCTATCCGAAGATCGCCCATGTCATCGAAGCCGACCTCTGGCGTCTGGCGCAGGCGCCTGTTGGTAGCGACCTGCGCTTTGCCGTGGTCGGTAGGCATGACGCGGTCGAAGCCCTGAAGCGCCAGCGAAGCGCTCTCGCGCGGGTCGCGGCGTTCAGCGCGCTCGCCCGCAAGGAACCCTCTCACCGTGAAGGCCTTGCCGGTCTTGCGGTGAAATGAACTGTTTGATTGATGGAGTAATCTCATGAGATGGAAACGGACCCTTCAGCTTCTCGACGTGCATGCGGAAGGGGAAATCGGTAAGGTGGCGATCGGCGGCGTGCCGAAGATCCCGGGCGATACGATCGCCGAGCAACTGCACTGGATGAACAACGACCCCAAGGGTCAGGAACTGCGCCGCATGCTCGTGCTCGAGCCGCGGGGCGCGCCGATCGGTTCCGTCAACCTGCTGCTGCCGGCCAAGAACCCCAAGGCCGATGCCGGTTTCATCATCCTTCAGCCCGATCAGGCCCATGCCAGCTCCGGCTCCAACTCGATCTGTGTCACCACCGCACTGCTGGAAAGCGGTATCGTCGAGATGCAGGAACCCGAGACAGTCGTCATGCTGGACACGGCCGCCGGCCTCGTCCGGGCGACGGCAACCTGCCGCGACGGCCGCTGCGAGCGCGTCAAGCTCACCATGGTTCCTTCCTTCGTCCATGAACTCGATGTCGGCATCGATACCGCCCAATGGGGGCGGATCACCTTCGACCTGAGCTATGGCGGCATCTTCTATGCACTCGTCGATGTCGGCCAGGTCGGCCTTACCATCGAGAAGGGCAATGCGCGCGCGCTGGTCGAGGCGGGCATGATCCTCAAGGAACAGATCAATCGCACGATCCCGGTCGTCCACCCGGAAATCCCGGCTATCTCCGGGGTCGCCTATGTGATGTTCCGCGATGTCGATCCTGACGGAGCCGTGCGCACCTGCACGACCATGTGGCCGGGCCGTGTGGATCGTTCGCCCTGCGGCACGGGAAATTCCGCGAACCTCGCGACGCTCTACGCTCGCGGCAAGGTGAAGGTGGGAGACATCCTGAAGTCCCGTTCGATCATCGGTTCGGAATTCGAGGTCGGACTCGATTCCGTGACCGAAGTGGCTGGCCGGACAGCCGTAATCCCGACGATCAGCGGCCGCGGCTTCACCTTCGGATTGCATCAGGTTGCGCTCGATCCGTTCGATCCTTTCCCAGAAGGATTTGCGCTCACGGACGTCTGGGGTCCGTCTGCCGGCTCGATAGGCTAGAGAAGAAGAGAAAATCTCTTCGAATGAAATTGGTAATAGATCGGTAGGTTTCTTGTCGTCACCTATCTTGCTATTGATAAAGCGCACGGAATATGTAGGACACTCGTCCGCGCGCTGCGTAAATTAGCAAGTATAGTAAGTGGAACACACAATTGACGACAGGAGCCACCCTGCTGACAAACTCACAGAATTTGTCTTCTTTGCGTGGGAGCCCGATTTTTTCCAGCCTGACAGTGGAAGAGGATCGCGAATGGTTGTCTCGATGTCATACGAGAAATCTCTGCGCTGGCGAAAGTCTGGTCGACTACGAAGATCTCACCAAGGATGTATTTCTGGTGCAGAGCGGCGAGATGCGCGCAGTCTTGCGTTTTTCGGTCGGCAAAGAAGCTATTCTGGGGAGTTTTCGGCGCGGCGACTTGATGGGCGAACTATCGGCAATCGATGATCTCGCTCGTTCGGCCAGCCTGATGGCGGTCAGCGACGCGGTTGTAACGGTCATTCCCTATGCCGTGTTTCATGACATTTTGCGCAACAGCCCCGGCGTGACCCGGGCGCTGATGCAACTCCTGTCGCGTCGCATTCGCGCGATGAACGAGCGGGTGTCGGAACTCTCTTTTCTGGATACTAAGCACAGGCTCTACAATGCCCTGCTGCGTCTTTCGCGGTCGCGCGGCGACGGTGGCGGCGAGCGGATCATTTCGCCGCCGCTCGTGCATGCGGAGCTGGCCGAACACATCGGCTCAAGCCGCGAGACAGTCTCCCGCGAAATGTCGCGTCTCATTCGCGAGCAATTGATCGAACGCACCAGCCGGGCAATCGTGTTGAAGAACCCCGTCGAACTCTCGAAGCGCATCTCGAAGGCGCTGGAGGGTTAGGGAGAGGGTTCGGCTCAAGGGTAGATGACGCCCTTGCGCAGGATGATATTGGCATAGAGCCGCGGTTCACCTGTCTGGATCACCGTATGGGCCGCGCGCACGCGGTCGTAGAAGCTTGCACCTACAAGTGGCACGACAGTCATGCTCGGTTCGTGACGGGCGCAGCAGGCAATCATTTCCTGATGAACGGGATCGAGCCGTTCGGGATCGGCTCCGACCGTCGAGCGAAAGATTGCCTGAGGCACGAAATCGTCGATCGGCAGGACGCTCAAAACGGCGTTGAGCACGGGAACAAGGCCGTGCCCGTCGAGACGCACGAGACGCCTTGCATGTTCCAGCGCCGGATAGTTGCCGTCGACGATGGCGATTTCGTCGCCATGGCCCATGGCGCGTAGCGTCGCCAGCAGATCGGGGCTCAGAAGCGGGTCAATTCCCTTCAGCATTGTCTATTTCCTTGAACAGGACCGTTTGGTCGATGAGATAACGCGCAAAGATGGGCAGGCTCGCACCGCCGATGGCGCGGGCCTGTGGGCCGACGATGCCCTCGATGATATCGGGTGTGACGATCCCCTGCAGATCGAGGCGATTGACTGCCGCGACCGTTGCCGCGACGAGCCGCGCGCGCACCCAGTCGGGAAAGCCGCCGTCTATGATCGCGGCGGAAAAGTCGACGATGGACACCGCCGCGACGATGGCCTGCGCCAGCGCCTCGGCGCTGTCCTGGATCCAGATTTCCAGCGGCTCGCCGAAATCGATCCACTCCTCCGCGGCATACCACAGTGGCTGAGGGTCGAGGCCGCGCTCGCGAAGCAGGTTTTCCAGCACGAAGATCGAGGCGATCTCCAGCAATTGTGCCGTCTCCCCGCGCTTGTTGCGCACGGGCAGGGGAGCGATTGCGCCGGCAGTGCCGGTGCGTCCCACGAAGACAGACGAATTCAGGACGATGCCGCCGCCGATGAAGGAGCCGACATAGAAATAGATGAAATCCGGGTAAAGTGGACCGGCGCCGAAGACGAGTTCCGCGCCGCAGGCGCTCGTCGCATCGTTTTGCAGATAGACGGGGTAGCTGATCCGGGCAGAGACTTCTGCCTGCAGATCGAAACCGCGCCATGCGTCCATGGCCCCTTCCGGCGCCCCCACTTCCTCGGCCCAGTTCCACAGCTCGAACGGTGCGGCGATGCCAACGCCGGCGATGCTGTGCCTCTGTGCTGCCGGAATGGCAGCTTCCACCTCGGCAATGCCGCTGTTGATGAAAGAGAGGATCTCCTCGGGGTTCGGATAGCGATAGGTGCGGTGAAGCTGCTTGCGGATGTTGCCGACGAAATCCATCAGCACCAGATCGGCGCTTCGCCGGCCGATCTTCACGCCAAACGAAAATACGGCCTCGGGGTTGAGATACATCGGTATCGAGGGCTGGCCCACCTTGCCGCGCACCGGTTCGCCTCGGACCAGAAGACCATCCTTCTCCAGCGCGCGCATGATGACCGAGACGGTCTGAGCCGAAAGGCCGGTGCGTCTTGCGATGTCCGCCTTGGAGAGCCCGCGATGACGCCGGACGACCGAAAGCACGAGCCGTTCGTTGTAGGCGCGTACGCGCACCTGATTGGCCCCGCCACCGGCGCTGATCGGCTCCGGTTCGCGGGTAGGCGATGGTGAATGGTCATGCGTCAAGGACATGGTCGCTCCTCCCGACCCTCTCCTACCGCGAAGTAGCAGAGGGCGCCAGCATCTCACATTGGATTAATAATTCAATTGGATTTATTTATTGACGTCGGAATTTTTTGATGTTCTAAATGGCCGCGTGGAGGAGAGGTACGACCGAGAACGGCGTGCCAGACCGGGCAGTCTTTCTTGCCTGGGCCGACACCTCGCGGCCGGAGGAGCCGGTCGAGTCATTTTCGGGAGGAAAAATATGACAAAGTCACTGATCGCAGCAGCCCTGTCCACGCTTGCCCTCGGCGTTGTTTTTGCCGCTCCTGCAAGCGCAGCCGATGTATCTGCTTGCCTGATTACCAAGACCGACACCAATCCCTTCTTCGTCAAGATGAAGGAAGGCGCGACAGCCAAGGCCAAGGAACTTGGCGTTACCCTGAAATCCTATGCCGGCAAGGTCGATGGTGACCATGACAGCCAGGTAGCTGCTATCGAATCCTGCATCGCCGATGGCGCGAAGGGTATCCTCATCACCGCTTCCGATACCAAGGCCATCGTCGATCAGGTGAAGAAGGCGCAGGAAGCCGGTCTTCTGGTGATCGCGCTCGACACGCCGCTCGATCCCGCCGACGCAGCCGACGCCACCTTCGCAACCGATAACCTTCTCGCCGGCAAGCTGATCGGCCAGTGGGCCGCGGCAACCCTCGGCGACAAGGCCAAGGACGCCAAGATCGGCTTCCTCGACCTCACTCCGTCCCAGCCGACCGTCGACGTTCTGCGCGACCAGGGCTTCATGATCGGCTTCGGCATCGATCCGAAGGACCCGAACAAGATCGGCGACGAGGACGATCCGCGTATCGTCGGTCATGACGTGACCAACGGCAACGAGGAAGGCGGTCGCAAGGCCATGGAAAACCTTCTCCAGAAGGATCCGGATATCAACGTCATTCACACGATCAACGAACCGGCTGCCGTCGGTGCCTATCAGGCTCTGAAAGCTATCGGCAAGGAAAACGACGTGCTGATCGTGTCCGTCGACGGCGGATGCCCGGGCGTGAAATCCGTTGCCTCCGGCCAGATCGGCGCGACCTCGCAGCAGTATCCGCTACTAATGGCATCGCTCGGCATCGAGGCGATTGCCAAGTACGCGGCCGACGGCACCAAGCCTCAGCCGACGCCCGGCAAGAGCTTCTTCGACACCGGCGTTTCGCTGGTGACCGACAAGCCGGCGCCCGGTGTGGAATCGATCGATACCAAGGTCGGTACGGATAAGTGCTGGGGCTGATCGGCTGATCGATAGCACCACGACATCATGAAGAAGGGGCGGTGAAGGCCGCCCTTTCCGACGGTGCAACGCACCTGTCCTATGGGATGGAGACACGTCCATGGCAAGCATCCAGGAATTCGAGAAGGTTCTCGACAAGAGCGACGCGTCCGTCGCCGCGTTCGAGGATAATTCGCCCCTTCGCAGGATACAGCATTTCCTGCATTCCACACCGGCGGCCGTGCCGCTGATCGTGCTGATCGCATCGATCGCCATTTTCGGACTGGCCATCGGCGGCAAGTTCTTTTCGAGCTACACGCTCACCCTGATCCTGCAGCAAATCGCGGTTGTCGGTATTCTCGGCGCGGCCCAGACCCTTGTGATCCTGACGGCCGGCATCGATCTGTCGATCGGTGTCGTCATGGTCATCTCGGCGGTGGTGATGGGCAACTGCGCCCTGAATTACGGCATACCGTCACCGCTCGCCGTCATCGCCGGGCTGGCGGTGGGCACGCTTTGCGGTCTCCTGAACGGCTTTCTCGTGGCCAAGATCAAGCTGCCGCCGTTCATCGTGACGCTCGGCACCTGGAACATCGTTATGGCCACCAACTTCATTTATTCGGCCAACGAGACATTGCGCGACGCCGATATCGAGGCGATCGCTCCTTTCCTGCAGATCTTCGGCGACAGCTTCCGCATCGGCAAGGCAGTCTTCACGCTCGGGGTCGTTTTCATGGTCGTTCTCATAGGCGTCCTCTGGTATGCGCTCAATCACACCGCATGGGGCCGGCATCTCTATGCCGTCGGCGATGACCCGGAAGCGGCGCAGCTTGCTGGTATTCGTTCGGATCGCGTCCTGCTCGGCACCTACGCTTTGGCCGGCTTCATCGCGGCACTTGCGGCCTGGGTCTCCATCGGTCGTAACGGTTCGATCTCGCCGTCCGCGGCCGTCACCGACTACAATCTTCAGGCAATCACGGCGGCGGTCATCGGTGGCATCTCGCTCTTCGGCGGACGAGGCTCGATCCTCGGAACCCTGTTCGGTGCATTGATCGTCGGCGTGGTGTCGATGGGTCTCAACATGCTCGGCGCCGACCCGCAATGGAAGGTGCTACTGACCGGCGTACTCATCATCTCGGCGGTTGCCGTCGACCAGTGGATCAGAAAGGTAGCAGGCTGATGGAACGCGCACCCATTCTCACCACCCGCGGTCTGGTCAAGCGCTATGGCCGCGTGACCGCCCTGGACAACGCCGATTTCGATCTCTATCCGGGCGAAATCCTGGCGGTGATCGGCGACAACGGCGCCGGAAAGTCCTCGCTGATCAAGGCCATTTCCGGTGCGATCACTCCTGATGAAGGCGAGATCAGGCTGGATGGAAACCCGGTGAATTTTCGCAACCCGATGGAAGCGCGCGACGCGGGCATCGAGACGGTCTACCAGAACCTTGCCCTTTCGCCGGCGTTGTCGATTGCCGATAATATGTTCCTCGGCCGGGAGCTTCGCCGGCCGGGCATCATGGGATCGGTATTTCGCACCCTCGACCGGAAGAAGATGGAGAAAATCGCGCGGGACAAGCTTTCGGAGCTTGGTCTGATGACCATCCAGAACATCAACCAGGCGGTGGAAACGCTTTCGGGCGGCCAGCGTCAGGGGGTGGCGGTTGCCCGTGCAGCGGCTTTCGGTTCCAAGGTGGTCATCATGGACGAACCGACGGCTGCCCTCGGGGTCAAGGAATCCCGCCGCGTTCTCGAACTTATCCTTGAGGTCCGTTCACGCGGTCTGCCGATCGTGCTGATCTCGCATAACATGCCGCATGTCTTCGAGGTGGCTGACCGTATCCACATCCATCGCCTCGGAAGGCGGCTCTGCGTTATCAATCCGAAGGACTACACGATGTCGGACGCCGTTGCCTTCATGACCGGCGCTCGCCCGGCGCCGGAAGAGAGCATCGCTGCATGACGTCAGCCATGTCGGCGGTCGATACACTGGCGAAAGCCATCGACGAGCAGGCGGCCGGTTCGCCACGCCTGCTCGTTGCCATTTCCGGGCCTCCTGGTGCCGGAAAATCCACCCTCGCGGAAGCCCTCGAAAAGGCGCTGATCGCGCGAGGCGTAGCGACGTCCGTCCTGCCGATGGATGGGTTCCACATGGACAACGCCGTGCTTGAGGACCGTGGGCTGCTGGCGCGCAAGGGCGCCCCCGATACCTTCGACGTCCGGGGACTGATCGATATCGTGCGTGCGGTGAGGGAAGGCGGCGAAGTTCTGGTGCCGGTGTTCGACCGCACCCGCGAACTTGCCATCGCCGCAGCCCGTGCAATTCCTGCGGGGCCACGCGTGGTGCTGACCGAGGGAAATTATCTCCTGCTCGAAGACCAGCCATGGTCCGTGCTTGCACCGCTTTTCGACCTGACTGTGATGATCGCACCACCGGCGGATGAACTCCGGCGTCGGCTGGAGGCCCGCTGGCGCGGTTTTGGCCTCGACGAGGCGGCAGTGGTAGCCAAGGTCGAAGAGAACGACCTGCCGAATGGTCGCCTTGTACTCTCGCGTAGCCGCAAGGCCGATTTCGTCTTCAGCGATAACTGACGCCCCTTCCGATCTCCCCGTCAGGAAGCATTCCCCTTGCGACGCAAGGGGAATGCAGAATGTTAGTCAGGTCTAAAAATTTAAGAAGCGATTAATGTAGCAACGATTAAAATTGTCGCTAATTGCTTCAACGAATTTCAGGGTCCGGTTGCTACAACCTCTCCATGAACCAATGAGGAAATTCCCCCATCCACAAGCGGTGCGGGGCCGATTTCATCGGACGGTGTGCTGGAGGAGAACGGGCAATGGCCATTCTGATCGTGGAAGACAATGCGACGAACGCGCTGATCCTGAAGCGTCTCGCCGGCAAGGTCACTGACGAGGATATCCTCGTCGAGGCTGACGGCACCCGTGCACTCTCCCTGTGCCACAACACCCTTTTCAGCATGCTGATCGTCGACCACATGCTGCCCGGCATGACCGGCCTGCAGTTCATCAAGGCGATCCGCATGCTGCATCGCTACGACGAAGTGCCCGTCATCATGGTCACCGCCGATCAGGACCCGAAGCTGCGCGAAACCGCAACCGCGACGGGCGTCACCGGCTTCCTGACAAAGCCCGTCGATGCCGTCACTTTCCGCGACCTGCTCGCAGCCCATGTCGGCTACAAGCCGGCGGCGCTTGCGGCCGCTCGCTGAACACGGGGGCCGTTGGAACATCCGCATGGGCATCCTCGTCAACGCAATTTCGGAAGACCCGGCTCGCTCGCTCCGCCTCGTGGCGCTGCGTAACGGCGAGCAGGTAGTCCGTTGCGTTGGCAAGGCCTGGTATGCCGGAGTCTCGCCGTGACCGCTCTTGCCCGCAGCAGTGAAGTCATGAAGAAGGCAGGCAGCACCACCCTGATCCTGCAGGTCCTGTCGGCGGCCTTTCTGGTGGTGCTGATCATGCTGGCGGTCGAAATCTCCCGCCAGTTTCTCTCCCTGCATGATGGCGCCGGTGAGAACGCCGTCTGGTCCGTCTATCAACTCGATCGGGACGTCCGGGCAGTTGGCGCGGCCGCCGAGGAACTGCGCCACCAGCCGGCAGCGGGTGATCTTGCCGATACGCTTTCGCAGAATCTCGATGCCGTCCGCGCGCAGATCGCGCTTCTTCGCGAGCCGCAGTTCCGCCGCTTCGTTTCCGATGATGCGGACGCTGCTGAGCTTCTTTCCAAGATCGACGCGGCCATCGCGCGCTTCGCTCTGCTGACCGACACCCATGAGCAGGTGCGGCAGCTGGAAGGCGCACAGCTGGACACCGTCGCTGCGACGTTGAGCGCTCTCTCCCTGACCAGCGAAAAGCTTCTCGCTCATACCAACACCCAGCTTCGCAACGAGCGCGCTGCCGCCCGCGAAACCGTCGTCCGGCTCGAAAAAACCTCGGCCGTGATGCTCGGCCTGCTGATGGTCTCGGTCGTCTTCCTCGTTGTAACCCTTCGCCGTCAGCTGAAGTCGGTTCGCAAGACAGGCCTCGAGCTTGAGACGATGGCTCGGCAGCTGACCGAAGCTCTTGAAGGCGCAGACGCCGGCAATCGCGCCAAGTCGCAGTTCATGGCGACCATGGGCCACGAGATCCGCACACCGCTGAACGCGATCCTCGGCATGTCCGAACTGCTGGAGCTTTCCCATCTGCCTCCCGATGCCCTGTCGAGTGTCAAGACCATCCGGTCCTCAGGCGAGGCACTGCTGGAGATCATCAACGAGATCCTCGATTATTCGAAGATCGAGCATGGCAAGATGGAGCTTGAGGAACGCATCGTCGATGTCGCCTCCCTGGCCGAGACCACTGTCAGCATCATTCGCGGTCGCGCCGACGATCACGAGAACACGGTCGTTCTCGATATTCCGGAATCGCTCGATGCGCTTTATGTCCGCACCGATCCGACCCGCCTGCGGCAGGTGCTCCTCAACCTGCTGTCCAACGCTGTGAAGTTCACCAAGAACGGCACCGTCACGCTGCGACTGCGCGAATTCTATCGCCACGGCAAGCTGATGCTGCGCTTCGAAGTCGAGGATACCGGTATCGGCATTGACGAGACGGGTCTTTCGAAGCTGTTCAAGCCATTCTCGCAGGTCGACGCCTCGATCAGCCGCAAGTATGGCGGTACCGGACTCGGCCTCACCATCTGCAAGCAGATCGTCGAAAAGCTCGGTGGCGAGCTCGGCATGAGCAGCACCGTCGGCGTCGGCAGCATCTTCTGGTTCGAACTGGCAGTGGTTGCCGTCGGCAAGGACGAGATGCGTCGGTTTTCTGCTGCAAAGAGCCAGAAAAGCCACGAGCTTCCCCGTCTGCGCATCCTTCTCGTCGAGGACAACCGGGTCAACCAGCAGGTCGCAACCCGTTTTCTCAATCATCTCGGCCAGGATGTGATCGTCGCCAACGACGGTGCCGAGGCGGTCTCCATCGCTTCTGCCCAGAGCTTCGACGTCATTTTGATGGACATGCAGATGCCGGTGATGGACGGCATCGAGGCAACCCGCCGGATCATCTCCGAGCGTGGCCCCTGCACTGGCGTCCCGATCATCGCGATGACCGCGAATGCGTCCGATGACGACCGTCGCCGTTGCCTGGATGCAGGCATGGCCGGGTTCGAATCCAAGCCCGTCACCATGGAAAGGTTGCGCAACGTGCTCTCGTCGCTGAACGAAACTCTGGCCGCCGATTTCGCCGAGGCTCCGGCCGACGACGATGGCCTGCCGGATCCGCTCCTGCTTGGCGCCGTGGATCTTCCGGGCTTGCCGCAGCTTTGCCCGGCCGGTCTTGACGAAGCCCGCTATGCGGAACTTGTCGATGCTCTCGGCGAGGATGTTTTTCAGGAGCTGATCGAATCCTTCTTCGACGATGCTTCCGCGCTGATCGACGAACTGCATGGCGCGCTCAAGAGCCGCGATGTCACTCACATCGACCGCGTGCTGCACACGATCAAGGGCGCGGCCGTGAATGTCGGCCTCATCGAAATTGCCGGCAAGGCCAATTCGCTGCGCGAACAGCAGCCGACTATGGACGATGTCGAAATGCTCAACAATGAAATCGAAACAATGAAGTTCAAGCTGGTTGCTTGAGAACCTAGGAGGCGTCAATGCGTATCTTGCTGGTGGACGATAACAGCACCAACCTGAAGCTCCTGACGAAGCTCGTCGGCAAGCTTGAAGACTGTGAGGCGGTTGCTTTTTCGAGCCCGGACGAGGTTCTTTCTTCTCTGCCGGACATCGATTTCGACATCGCCATCATCGATTACCAGATGCCGGTCTATAACGGTGTCGAGCTCTACACGGAGATCGTCCGCTTCGACAAATATGCCGATGTGCCGGTTATCTTCGTCACCGCCGACAAAGACATGACTACGCGCATGGCCGCGCTGAACGCCGGTGCGATCGATTTTCTCACCAAGCCGGTCAATCCGGCCGAGTTCCAGGCTCGCGTTCAGAACATCGTCAGCCTGTCGCGCGCCCGCCGTCAGCTGGCCGACCAGGCCGAATGGCTGCGTCGCGAAGTGGACCGCGCCGTAGGCGAACTTCGTCTGCGCGAGCAGGAAATCATTCACCGCCTGACAGTCGCCGCCGGCTACAAGGATCCGGAAACCTCGCGTCACACGCTTCGCGTTGCTGCCTATTCCGAGGCGATCGCGCTCGAAATGGGTCTCTCGCCGGAATTCTGCAACGACATCCGCATGGCAGCGCCGATGCATGATATCGGCAAGGTCGCGATGCCGGATACGGTTCTTCTCAAGCAGGGTCGCCTGACGGAAGCCGAATATCGCCAGATGCAGGCCCATGCCCAGATCGGCAGCGATATTCTCTCCCGCTCCCATTCGTCGCTCCTGCAGCTTGCCTCGGAAATCGCCGTCAGCCATCACGAGCGCTGGGATGGGCAGGGCTATCCGAACCGGCTCTCCGGGGCGGCCATCCCGATTTCCGGCCGTATCGTCTGCATCGCCGATAATTTCGATGCGCTGACCACCGAGCGTCCCTACAAGCCGGCCTGGAGCTTCGAACGCACAGTAGAGCACATCCTTGGCCGCGCCGGCACCCAGTTCGATCCGGATTGCGTTGCGGCCTTCGAGCGTGCCCTGCCGCGCATCCGGCAGATCATGGAGGACGACCGTCGCGAGCAGGCCCAGGAGGCCATGCAGAAGGCGTTCACCCCCTCTAGCGAAAAGGTCGCCTGAAAGGCGACTTTGATCGGCTGATGGAACATGGTATCTGCGGGCGATAATCAAGGCCCGGAGATACCATTATGCACACCCTCACCATTCGCCGCCCGGATGACTGGCACCTGCATCTGCGGGACGGCGCCATGCTTGAAGGGGTAATCGGCGATACCAGCCGGCATTTTGCGCGCGCCATCATCATGCCGAACCTCGTTCCGCCGGTGGTGACGACGGCGGATGCGCGGGCCTATCGCGAACGCATCATGACCGCCCTGCCGAAGGGCGATCGCTTTGAGCCCCTGATGACGCTCTATCTCACGGAAGACACCAGCCCCGACGATGTCGAGGAAGGCAGGACGAGCGGCCTCATCACCGCCGTGAAGCTCTATCCGGCAGGCGCCACCACCAATTCCCATGGCGGTGTGCGTAACTTCGAAAATGCCATGCCGGTTCTGGAGCGCATGGCGAAGATTGGTTTGCCGCTCTGCGTTCATGGAGAGGTAACGACGCCGGAAGTCGACATCTTCGACCGCGAGAAAGTGTTCATCGATACCGTCCTCGATCCGCTGCGCCGCCGGTTGCCGGAACTGAAGGTGACGATGGAACATGTCACGACTTCAGACGGTGTCGACTACATCCGCTCGTCCGATCGCAATATTGCCGGGTCGATCACCACCCATCATCTCATCATCAACCGGAACGCCATTCTGGTGGGCGGTATCAAGCCGCACTACTATTGCCTGCCCGTTGCCAAGCGCGAAAGCCACCGGTTGGCGCTGCGGGCTGCCGCGACGTCAGGGGACGCCCGTTTCTTCCTTGGTACGGACTCCGCGCCGCATGTCGATCCGCTGAAAGAATGCGCCTGCGGCTGCGCCGGCATCTATACCTCGATCAACACCATGAGCTGCCTTGCCCACGTCTTCGAACAGGAAGACGCGCTCGACCGTCTCGAGGCATTCGCTTCACTGAACGGATCTGCATGGTACGGGCTTGCCCCGAACGATGAAACGATCATGCTGGAACGGGGCGAAGAGCCGGTAGAGTTCCCCGCAAAGATCGAGACGGGGGCTGGTCCCGTGACGGTGTTCGATCCGATGTTTCCGCTCTTCTGGCGGGTCCGCTGAATTGACTGCGGATTGCTAGGATTTTCATAATTCGGGTAACGTTTTGGAGAGAAGCGGCAGTTAGCGTCCGTCAAGGGAGAGATTTGGGTATTTCAGGCTGAAGAGAGCACTTGGCATGATGCTTGATTACAATTCTCTTCTGCTCGCGCTGGGTTTTTCCGCGACCTGCCTGATGGTGACCCTTCTTGGAACCTGGGTTTCGCGCCGCGCCGATTCCTTCCTGCTGACGCTTGTCGTAGCGCTTCTTTTCATCGTCATCGGCATCTTTGCCTTCAGTTCCTACACGATGGAAACCGGCATGCTGAGGGCGTCGGTCGCCTATGCCTTCCTGATGGCGGGCTTCAGCACGATTTATGCCGGTTCCGCCCAGTTTCGGACCGGTCGGAGCCCATGGATGCTGTCGGCCGCTCTCTCGGCCATCACGATCGCACCCGGTCTTCCGCTGATGTTGTGGGGACTGGACGGAGTAGCGTTCATCTTCATGAATGCGGCGACGGCCGCGCTCCTGATCGGCACAGGCTGGCAATACTGGCGCGCGCGTGCGGAAGCGCCGGGGCCGCTCACGGGGATGGTCTTCCTCTACGTGCTGAGCGGGATCTCCTTCATCCTGTGCGCTGCCGTTCTGCTTTATCAACGTCAATGGGTACTCGGTCACGCTCCTGAAAACTGGGCGGAAAACCTCAATCTGGCGGTCTGCATCGCCGGCATGTCAGGGATCGGTGCCTTGTCGCTTGCTCTCCATCAGTGGCGGCTTGCGGCAAGACATCGCCATGAGGCGAATACGGATCCGTTGACCGGGCTTCTCAATCGCCGGGCGCTTTTCGATCGGGTCGCCGGCCGTCCGGTCGGCTCGAAGACCGCGGTCGTTGTCTTTGATATCGATCGGTTCAAGTCGATCAACGACCAGTATGGCCATGCCGCTGGTGACCTTGTCATCAGGATATTCGCTGAGGAACTGACCAATGGTGCCGGCGAGCAGCAGACGGTCGCCCGCCTTGGCGGCGAGGAGTTCGCCATCATCCTCGCCGACACCTTGCCGGGTCGTGCGGAACGCGTGGTGGGCGACATTGCCCGCAGCTTTGCAGCGCGGGAAATCCGGATCGGAGAGGCGAGGCTGCAATGCACGGTCAGTGCCGGCATCGCCTTCGGTTCGCAGGAGGCCGACAGTTTCGAGATGGTCCTCAATCTCGCCGACGCTGCGCTCTATCAAGCCAAGCGCAATGGCCGGAACCGCGTTCAGATGGCGGAGTTCCTGCGCCGGGTCGAAACGGTGGAAACCCGAAGCAACGCTTCCCCCTGAAAGACCGAACTCTCTAGCATCTGAGGGCACATGCTGCTATTCGCCTGAGCAGGACGATAAGGAGCGGGCGCATGATTCAGACGACATTTCCCGAACCGGCCGTGATGGCCGAACTGGTGGCCAGGATGCTCTGGGAGATCAAGGCGGTGCATTTCAATGCAGCCGAGCCCTACAAGCTTTCTTCCGGCATGCGCAGCCCCGTTTATATCGACTGCCGCAAGCTCCTTTCCTATCCGCGTGTCCGTTCGGCTGTGATGGATTTTGCTGCTGCCACCCTCATGCGCAATGCCGGCTTCGAGCAGTTTGACTGCATCGCCGGCGGCGAGACCGCGGGCATTCCGTTTGCCGCATTGCTCGCTGATCGCCTTGGCCTGCCGATGATCTACGTCCGCAAGGCCCCAAAAGGTCACGGCCGCAATGCCCAGATCGAAGGCCATATGCCGGAAGGCGCCCGCGTCCTCGTCATCGAGGACCTGACGACGGCCGGCGGCAGCATGTTCAAGTTCATCGACGCCGTACGCGCTGCCGGCGGCGTGGTCGATCACGGCATCGCGCTCTTCTACTACGGCATCTTCGCGGAAGCCGAGGAACGCTTCACCAACGGCAATGTGAAGCTGCACTTCATCGCAACCTGGCGGGATGTGCTGGCCGTTGCACGCGATCAGAAGCTTTTCGACGAAAAGACACTGACGGAAGTTGAGGCTTTCCTCGATGCGCCGCTTGCATGGTCGGGCCGCCACGGTGGCGTCACGGAACTCGCCTGACGCATCAACCCGAAAATGGGGGAACCAGAGCGTCGTTTGTGTGCCTAATGGACGCATGGCGCTCTGGAACGAAAAGCAGTTCTGGCGTTTTCGCGAGAATTGCTTTAAATCGATTTAAATTCGTTCTTGGGAAGGGAGGATGCCCGAATGATCCTGTGCTGTGGAGAAGCGCTCATCGACATGTTGCCGCGGGAAACGACGCGCGGCGAAAGGGCGTTTTCACCCTATGCCGGCGGCGCGATTTTCAACACCGCGATCGCCCTCGGGCGTCTTGGTATCCCGACCGGTTTTTTTACCGGCCTTTCCGACGACATGATGGGCGACATCCTGCGTGAGACGCTGCAGCAGAGCAATGTCGACTACTCCTTCTGCGCGACCCTTTCGCGGCCGACGACCATCGCTTTCGTGAAGTTGGTCGACGGTCATGCGAGCTATGCCTTCTATGACGAGAACACCGCCGGCCGTATGATCACCGAGGTCGATCTGCCGGTTCTCGGCGATGACTGCGAGGCGTTGCACTTCGGAGCGATCAGCCTTATTCCCGAACCCTGCGGCGCGACCTATGAAGCGCTGATGGTTCGCGAACATGCAAAGCGCGTCATCTCGCTCGACCCGAATATCCGGCCCGGCTTCATCAGGGACAAGCAGGCGCATATGGCGCGCATCAACCGAATGGCCGCCATGTCCGACATCATCAAGTTCTCCGACGAGGATCTCGTCTGGTTCGGTCTGGAGGGCGATCAGGATACGCTCGCCCGCCACTGGCTCAACAAGGGCGCCAAGCTCGTCGTCATCACCCGCGGTGCGGAAGGTGCCACGGGCTACACGGCTGATTTCAAGCTTTCTGTTCCGAGCGAACGGGTTGAAGTCGTCGATACCGTCGGTGCCGGCGATACCTTCGATGCCGGCATTCTCGCTTCGTTGAAGCGTCAGGATAAGCTTACCAAGGAAAAGATCGCCACGCTGGACGAAGCGGGTGTGGAGGCGGCTCTGCGCCTGGGCGCGAAGGCGGCTGCCGTGACGGTATCGCGGGCAGGGGCCAACCCGCCCTTCGCCGCCGAAATCGGTTTCTGAAGCGCGCCGCGCCCTGTCAGCTCAGCGCGCCTCAGTTGTTCTCTTTTCACAAGTTGGCGCGGCCTTAGCCGCGCGCAGCCTTCAAGGCGGCAACAAGGCCGGCGGTCGAGCTGTCGTGCCCGGTTGCCGCGACCTTGCCTTCCACCACTGGTAACAGACCGGTCGCCAGTTCCTTGCCCAGCTCGACGCCCCATTGGTCGAACGAGTTGATGCGGAAAATCACGCCTTCCACAAAGACGCGGTGCTCATAGAGCGCGATCAGCCTGCCGAGCGCGAAGGGTGTCAGCTGGTCGTAGACGAAGGTGATCGACGGACGATTGCCCGAAAATACCCGATGCGGCGCAAGGAAATCGGCTGTGGCTTCCTCCATGCCCTTCGCCATCAGCTGCGTCTTGGCTTCCGCGAGCGTGCGGCCGCGCATCAGGGCTTCCGACTGGGCAAGACAATTGGAGATCAGCAGTTCATGCTGGTGCCGCAGTTCCGGTTCGAAGCCGTTTGCGGCGATCATGAATTCGGCCGGGATGATGCTCGTGCCCTGATGGATGAGCTGGTAGAAGGCGTGCTGGCCGTTGGTGCCGGGTTCGCCCCAGACAACAGGACCGGAGCCTCCGGCAACGGGCTTTCCGTCGATCGTCACGCTCTTGCCGTTCGATTCCATGTCGAGCTGCTGCAGGTAGGCAGGGAAGCGCGATAGCCGCTGATCATAGGGCAGGATAGCGCGGGTCGGATATCCAAGCACGTTGCGATGATAGACGCCGATTGCGCCGAGCAGCATCGGCAGGTTCTTCGAGAACGGTGCCGTGCGGAAATGCTGATCCATGGCATGGGCGCCGTCGAGGAAGCGGCCGAAATTCTCACGCCCGATGGCAAGCATCAGCGGCAGGCCGATGGCAGACCAGATCGAATAACGTCCGCCGACCCAATCCCAGAAGCCGAAGACGCGCTCGGCGGCAATGCCGAAGGCCGCGACCTTGTCGAGCGCTGTGGAGACGGCTGCGAAATGCGCGCCGACGGCATCCTCACCGAGGGCCTTGGCGATGAAGGCACGCGCCGTCTGGGCGTTGGTCATCGTCTCGATGGTAGTGAACGTCTTGGACGCCACGATGAACAGCGTCGTTTCGGCGGAAAGCAGCTTCAGCGTATCGGCGATATGAGCGCCGTCGACGTTCGACACGAAATGCAGGCGCGGGCCGTCATGGAAGGGAGCGAGCGCCAGCGTCGCCATGGCCGGACCGAGATCCGAGCCGCCGATGCCGATGTTGACGACATCGGTGATGGCCTTGCCCGTCGCGCCGGTCAGCTTGCCGGAACGGATCGCTTCGGCAAACGCGCCCATTGCCGCAAGCACGCCGTTGACATCTGGCATCACGTCGGTGCCGTCTACGATCACGGGCGTGTTCGCCCGGTTGCGGAGCGCTGTGTGCAGGACGGCACGATCTTCGGTGAAGTTGATCTTTTCTCCAGTAAACATGGCATCGCGCTTTTGCGCTACGTCGGCCGTGGCGCAAAGCTCTTCGAGCAACGCCATGATCTCGTCGTTCACAGCGCATTTCGAATAATCCATCAGCAGGTCATCGAATGATGCGCTGAAGCGGGTGAAGCGCTGGGCGTCGGCGGCAAAGGCGGCTCGCAAATCTTCCGCTCGAGTGGCGGCGGCAGTGCTGGAGAGTTTGTCGATGATGGCCTGCATCTTCTTTTCCCTGGTTGGCAAAGATGAGGCGACACTATTCTGGCGAATGCGCTCGATCAAGGCACACTCCTCCGGAATAGAGCATCGAAAGTGAGCGCCGGCCTCACCGGCGACCCACGGCTGCAAAGACTCTATTTGCTGGCTGCGCTGTCGCGGAGTTCGCGCCGCAGGATCTTCCCGACATTCGATTTCGGCAGTTCCTGGCGGAATTCGATGTGACGTGGCCGCTTGTAATTGGTGAGGTTTGCCGCGCAATGAGCCTTGAGTTCGGCCTCGGTCAGTGCCGGATCCTTCTTGACCACGAAAAGCTTGACCGCTTCACCGGAATGCTCGTCGGGAATGCCGATTGCCGCACATTCCAGAACGCCCGGATGCATGGCCGCAACTTCCTCGATCTCGTTCGGATAGACATTGAAGCCGGAAACCAGGATCATGTCCTTCTTGCGGTCGACGATCTTTACATAGCCCCGCTCGTCCATCATCCCCATGTCGCCGGAACGGAAGAAGCCGTCAGACGTCATCACCTTGGCGGTTTCCTCGGGCCGCTGCCAGTAGCCGGCCATGACCTGCGGGCCACGAATGCAGATTTCGCCGACGTCGCCGATCGGAAGCGTATTGCCGTCCTCGTCGCGGATCTCGATGTCGGTCGAGGGCAGGGGAAGCCCGATCATCCCGGAGAACTCGTTGCTGTCGAGCCGGTTGACGGTGGCGACAGGCGAGGTTTCCGAAAGGCCGTATCCTTCGGTGATCGGGCAGCCGGTCATCTGGAACCAGCGCTCCGCTACCGGTCGCTGCACCGCCATGCCGCCACCGAGCACGAGAAGCAGGGACGAAAAATCGAGCGCCTTGAAATCCGGGTTGTTCATCAGGGCGTTGAACAGGGTGTTCAGCCCCGGAAAGATATGCGCCTTGTGCTGCTGCAATTCCTTGACGAAGGCTGGAATGTCACGCGGATTGGCGATCAGCACATTGTGGCTGCCCGTTGCCACACCCATCAGCGAATTCACCGTCAGCGCGAAGATGTGGTAAAGCGGCAGCGCGCAGATGAAGGTCATCACATCAGGACGACCCTTGGCGGCGTACACGGCTTCCAGCCACAGCGCGATCTGCGTCTTGTTGGCGAGCAGGTTGGCGTGGGTGAGCGTTGCTCCCTTTGAGACGCCGGTCGTGCCCCCGGTATATTGCAGGAAGGCGACGTCGCTGCCCTTGACGTTGGCAGGCTTCAACTGCAGCCGGGCGCCTTCGGAAAGTACGCGGTTGAAGCTCTTGTGACCGGGTATGGACCATGCCGGCACAAGCTTCTTGACCTTGCGCACCACGAAATTGACGATGTGGCCCTTGATGCCGAGCATGTCGCCCATGGTGGCGACGACCACATGCTTGATTGCGGTGTGGGCGACGACCTGCTCGACGGTGTGGGCGAAGTTCTCCAGCACGAAAATGACCTTGGCACCACTGTCCTTCAATTGGTGCTCGAGCTCGCGTGGAGTGTAGAGTGGATTGACGTTGACCACCGTGAAGCCGGCTCGAAGGATGCCGTAAACGGTAACAGGGTTCTGCAGGATGTTGGGTGTCATCACCGCGACGCGCTCGCCCTGCTGCAATCCCTGCGCCTGAAGCCAGGCGCCGATCTTGCGCGACTGCACTTCAAGTTCGCGGAACGTCATGCCGCGACCCATGCTGGAAAAGGCCAGGCGGTCCGCATACTTGGCGCAGCTGCTTTCGAACAGGGCGCCAAGCGAGGCATGTTCCAGAGGAGGAATGTCCGCCGGCACCATTGCCGGATAAGATGAAAGCCAGATTTTTTCCGCTGCCCGGCCGCTATGGCGGCTGACGAGATCAGACATAATTACCTCCCGGTCAAAGTTTCCTCCATGCCCGCCCTCCCGTGGCCGGCATGCCCCCTCCTCGACGCGCAAACCGAGCTTATGCCTTTGGCAAGCCGGTTCAAGCCTCAATAGCTCTATATAACCTTGACGTAAGCGTCAATAAATCTCCCCCAAGCCTCTCCTCTTTTAGGAGGTTCTATTTCAGTGCCTTACGGAAATTGCTCGACGTCTGGCCTGCCTGGCTTCCTATGCGAGGGACTTTTCGGTCGGAACCTTGCCCTGACTCTGACGTTGACCTCGGCAAGTATCGAGGAACCGTAAGAACCAAGGAGGTGCACCATGTTGCATCAGAACGCACAATCCACAGATCGTGATCCTTATGTGAAGGATACGCCGACGCTGATTGCCAGCGACAAGGTGGATGGCACGGCTGTCTACGGCTCTGACGGCAAGCGCATCGGCTCCATCCAGCGAATCATTCTGGAGAAACGCGGCGGTCGCGTCGCCTATGCCGTCCTGAGCTTCGGCGGTTTTCTCGGAATTGGCGACGAGTACTACCCGTTGCCGTGGGAGAAGCTCTCCTACGACGAGAATCTGGACGGATACCGTGTTGATCTGACGAAGAATCAGATCGAGGGCGCCCCCCGTTTTCGTGAAGACGAACGCGACTGGTATCGTGAAAACGGTCGTTCCGTTTACGAATATTATGGTGTGCCGCCTTACTGGATGTAAGGTCGCCTTGCCTCGGAAAGCCCCGCGGAAGCGGGGCTTTTTGTATGGGTTGCACACAATGAAATTGCAGTTTTGTTAAGGTTAAGAAAGTAACCACAACGCTTCGCGCAGGAGGAGCTTGGTTTACGTTTCGCAATGCGGTAAGTGTTAACCGGCGATTAACATTTCTGAGTATCGGTCAGCGGAATGGCCTGTTCTTCGCAAGTCCGTTTGCCGGGTCTCCCAAGTCGGCGCAACGGGCAGGCGAGCTGACTGTTCCCCACAAAAAATCGAGTGGAGTCTGTTGTGCGCATAGCGATTATTGGTACCGGTTATGTCGGTCTGGTCTCGGGCGTCTGCCTTTCTGATTTCGGCCATGATGTTGTCTGTATCGACAAGGTCGAAGAAAAAATCTCGATGCTCAATAGCGGCAAGGTGCCGATTTTCGAGCCGGGTCTTGAAGAACTCATCCAGAAAAACGTTGCTGCGGGACGCCTGAGCTTCACCACGGATCTTGCAGGTCCGGTTGGTGACGCAGATGTCGTCTTCCTCGCCGTTGGTACGCCGTCGCGTAAGAGCGACGGCCATGCCGATCTGGCCTATGTCTTCGCCGCCGCGCGTGAAATCGCCCGGTCCGTGAAGGGCTTTACGGTCGTCGTCACAAAGTCGACGGTGCCGGTTGGAACAGGCGACCAGCTCGAGCGCATCATTGCCGAGGAAAATCCGGATGCTGACGTCGCCGTCGTGTCCAACCCGGAATTCCTCCGCGAAGGTGCGGCAATCGAGGACTTCATGGCTCCCGACCGCGTTGTCGTTGGCATGAACGACGATCGCGCCAGGGACATCATGGCCAAGGTCTATGCGGCCCTCGATCCGCAGAAGCATCCGGTGCTCTTCACCTCGCGGCGCACTGCGGAACTGACCAAGTACGCCGCCAACGCCTTCCTGGCGCTGAAGCTTGCCTACATCAACGAGATCGCCGATCTCTGCGAACAGGTCGGCGCGAACGTTCAGGACGTGTCGAAGGGCATGGGCCTCGACAGCCGTATCGGCCAGAAGTTCCTCAATGCCGGTCCCGGTTATGGCGGTTCGTGCTTCCCGAAGGACACGCTCGCTCTCGTCAAGACCGCACAGGATCATAACAGCCCGATCCGTCTCATCGAGACTATTGTCGGCATCAACGAAACCCGCAAGCGCGCCATGGCCCGCAAGATCGAGCGTGCGCTTGAAGGCGACATTCGCGGCAAGACCATCGGTATCCTCGGCCTGACCTTCAAGCCCGATACCGACGACATCCGCGAATCGCCTGCGCTCGCCATCGTCCAGGCGCTTCTGGACAAGGGTGCCGTTCTGCAGGCCTATGACCCGGAAGGCATGCCCGCCGCGCGCGGCATGATGCCGGAAATTAGCTATCGCGACGGCGTAGACGAAGTGGCCAAGGATGCGGACGCCCTGGTTATCATCACCGAGTGGAAGCATTTCCGTGCGCTCGACTTCGACAAGCTGAAGTCCCTGATGAAGCAGCCGGTCCTGATCGACCTGCGCAACGTCTACGTACCGTCCCAACCGCTGAGCCACGGCTTCGTCTACGACAGCGTTGGTCGTGCGGATTATTGATGACGCCGGGCCTACCGGCCGGAGCTTCAAGCATCCAGCCTGATACCTGTCGAAAAACCACGAGGAGGGGTGCCGCATATGCCGGCGCCCCTTTTTTCATTCGCCGAGGCAGGCAATGCCATCTCCGGCTATCAAGGCGTCCGCAGTCGATCCGGCCGGGAGGCGGAACGCGCAGGCGCCATCGACTGATGCTGCCGTTCGGTATGAATTTTTGCTGATTTGAGAAGAAATGGTGCCGCTTACGTGACTCGAACACGTGACCCCGTCATTACGAATGACGTGCTCTACCAACTGAGCTAAAGCGGCCCGTCCGCAACCGGCAGGTCTGCGGTTGCGGCATGTCGGCGCTGATACAGGCATCGCGCCGGAATTTCAAGCGGGTAAATCGGCAGTGTTGCGGTTTTCCTTGCGACCGCCGCAACACTCGCCGTTTCGGGTGGTGAGTATCAGAGTGAAAGGCGGGCGCGGGCCGCCTTGTATTCGTCCTCGAGTCGGTCGACGACCTTTGCGACTGGTTCCACGGCCTTGACGGCGCCGATGCCCTGGCCGCAGCCCCAGATATCCTTCCAGGCCTTGGCGCCGGTCGTGGCCTTGTCGAAATCCATCTTGGACGGGTCGGCTTCCGGCAGGTTGTCCGGATCCATGCCGGCGGCGATGATCGAGGGCTTCAGGTAGTTTCCGTGTATGCCGGTGAAATAGTTGGAGTAGATGATGTCGCTGGCATGGGCGTCCACGATCGCCTGCTTGTAGGCGTCGCTGGCGCGGGCCTCCGTGGTGGCGATGAAGGGCGAGCCGATATAGGCCATGTCCGCGCCCATCGCCTGGGCCGCCAGAATACCCCCACCGGTGGAGATCGCGCCGGCCAGCAACAGCGGACCGTCGAACCATTCGCGGATTTCCTGCACCAGTGCGAAAGGTGAAAGCGTGCCGGCATGGCCTCCTGCGCCGGTCGCAACCGCGATCAGTCCGTCAGCGCCCTTGCGGATTGCCGAATTGGCGTGGCGGTTGTTGATGACGTCATGCAGAACGATCCCACCATAGGAGTGCACGGCCGCATTCACTTCCGGCACGGCGCCGAGCGAGGAGATGACGATCGGCACCTTGTATTTCACGCAGAGCATCAGGTCGTGCTCAAGCCGCTTGTTGGAGGTGTGTACGATCTGGTTGACCGCGAAAGGTGCTGCGGGGCGATCCGGGTTCTGTGCATTATGGGAGGCAAGCTCTTCGGTAATCTGTGCCAGCCATTCGTCGAGTTGGGCTTCCGGCCGGGCGTTCAGCGCCGGGAAGGCACCGACAATGCCGGCCTTGCATTGCGCAAGCGTCAGGTCCGGATGGGAAATGATGAAGAGCGGCGAGGCGACCACCGGAAGCCTCAGATTTTCGGACAGAACTGGCGGAAGCGCCATGGTTACCTCCCAATATGACGTTTACGGAAACGTCAATTTTCTATCAGAGACGGGCGGTGAGGAAAAGGGCATCTGCAGTCGACAGGCGCATTCGTCGCAACGACGTGTCATCCTTGAAGCGAGCGGGTGGCATAATTGTTAAAGGGCTTCTGTTCTCTTTATCCACGCTCTCTGGTCCGCCAATTCTGCCAGGTATCGGTGGGAAGCGAAGGGGCAGGGCTTGCAGATCGGTCAAGCAGCCGTTACCGAATCGTTAAGAACGGGTCTTGGCGGCATCGTACCGCCTCAAGGAGCAGAATAGCCAGTGAACGGATTGGAAACGGCCATCAGAAACGCTCTCGAGCGGTCGGATCGCACCAATGCGGAAACCCGTGCCCGCATCTATCAATCGGCGCGCCAGGCGCTCGAAAGCGGACTGCGCAAGCAGAACGTCACCGACCCGGAAACCGTTGCCTTCCAGCGTCATCGTCTGGAGACGGTCATTCACGCCATCGAACTTGAGGAGCGCGCCCGCATCGATATGCAGGTTGCGCCGCCGGTTCCGGCTCCTGCCGTTCCGGTGGCAGCGCCGGTGCAGGCTTCGCCCGCGCCCATATCCCCGGCATCTCGCGGAGGCATGCGTGAAGAGCCGAGTTTCTCCGAGTCTCATGTCGCAGCAACGCGTCATACGGAGGAGCGGACTGTCACGGAGCCTTCCTTCGATGTGGAAGCGCCTTCGCGGGAAGCCGATCCGTGGCTCGACGATCCGTCCGATCGGATCGAGCCCGAACCGGAAATCAGGGCCGGCGAAGTGTCGGGGCGTGACAACGGCCTCAAGCTCGATGTGCGCCCGGAAGCCGTCGTTCGCCGCCGTCCGCGGCGCGGCTTCTACTCTCGGCTCTTCATTTCTCTCACCTTGCTTGCGTTCCTCGGCATGGGAGTCTGGTGGATTTACACCTCAGGTGTCCTGATGACTGCCGCCGAGCGGGATACCAGCGTACCGAATCCTCCGCCCCATGCGGAAGCCGAGGATTTCGATGAGCCTCAGAAGACCCAGGAGCCGAGGGCGCTCGATGCCCGCAGCGGTTTCTCCGATGACTGGATCGAGGTTTTCGAGCCGAAGCAGATTTCCGCAATCCGCCCTCGTAGCAACGCTCTGGTCGATGTCGTCAACGCCAGCGACGGTACTGCGGTACGCGTGGTGTCGCGCAGCGGCGACGCGGATGGCAGCGTGGAAATCACCGTGCCGCCCGAGGTTTTGAGGGAAATGGCGGGGCGCACCTCGACCATTGCGCTCACCCTGCAGTCGGCCGACGATAAGCAGGTCCAGATCTCGGTATCCTGTGATTTCGATCGGATGGGAGATTGTGCCCGTCATCGGTTCACGGCCAATCCCGAAAAAACGGACGCCCTGTTCCGGGTGTCGTTCGAGCGCGCCATGGCACCCGGCACTCCCGGCCGTCTCGTCCTGAACGGCGATCTGGCCGGTACGGGGCGCGGCATCAATCTCTACTCGGTGCGTGTGCTGCCGGGAGAGTGATGCCGCTCGCTCGGGGCTACTTCTTCGTCAGGAAGTCCGGGCCGGAGTCTATGATCTTGCGGTCGATCTTGCCGATCTTGCCTTCATCCTTGCCCTCGTAGTCGATCGACAGAAGGATGTGACGAATGACGTTGAGGCGAGCCCGGCGCTTGTCGTTTGCCTTGACGACGGTCCAGGGCGCATAGTCGGTGTGGGTTTCCTTGAGCATGCGATCGCGCTTTTCGGTGTAGTCGTCCCACTTGTTGAGGGCGGCGATATCCATCGGGGAAAGCTTCCAGAGCTTCAGCGGATCATGCCGGCGGTCGTGAAAGCGTTCGAGCTGCATCTTGCGGCCGATGTTCAGCCAGAACTTGAAGAAGTGAATGCCGTCCTGCTCGATCAGTTTCTCGACGCGCGGAGCCTGTTTCAGGAAGTCCTCGTACTGTTCCTTGGTGCAGAAGCCCATGACGGGTTCTACGCCCGCCCGGTTATACCAGGAGCGGTCGAACATTACGAATTCCCCGCTCGTCGGGAAATGCGAGACATAGCGCTGGAAATACCACTGGCCGCGCTCGGTCTCGGTCGGTTTCGTCAGGGCGACGACCCGGGCGGAACGGGGGTTCATATAGGCGAGCGTGGCATGGATCGTGCCACCTTTGCCGGCGGCGTCGCGCCCCTCAAGCAAGGCCATAACCCGCTTGCCGGTCTTCTGCTGCCAGAACTGCAGCTTTACCAACTCGATCTGAACCTTCTCCAGTTCGTCCTCGTACTGCTCTTCGTCCATTTTCTTGTCATAGGGAAAATCACCGGACGCGAGGGATTCATCATCGATCCACTTGGGTAGTTTGGGGTCGTCGATGTCGAAGATGCGGCTCTGCCCGTCGATGACGAGCGTGACGGCGCGGCTTTCCTGTCCCGTTTCCATGTTCTTTCCACTCCCGGTTCTGCGACGATAGCGTTTTCAATCCTGCAAAGGGGGCATATTTGCCGCGCTGTTTCAAGGTCTTGCTGAAATATGCGCGGCGTTGCCCCATGCCGCCGTCAGGCATGGGGATAACCGGGGGCAATGATGGCAAGCCTCGCATAGATCTGTCATGAATCGGCGATATCACGGCTGTTTGACGATCGGTCAGTCATCCATCAGGCGAGGTTCTTGTGGCAGAGGGTTCATTCGAGTGGCGTAGGCTCCTGCGGCGGATTCGGTCCGGCGTGGCATATCTGCTGGCGGCGGTTCTGATTTCCGTGGCCGCTTTTCTCTCCGGTGCCGACCCCGTATTCGCTGTCATTCTCCTTGTTTTGTGCGTTCTGGCCATTCTGGTTCAGCAGAGCGACGAACAGTCGGGGCCGCCGACGGTCGCCCCGCAGGAACCGGTTGCGGATCGGGCTCAAGAGCCGATCTTTCCCGCCATCCTGTCAACGCTGCAGGCGCTGGACCTGCCGGTCTTCGTCATTGGCCGGGACGGCATGCTGCGCGGTCAGAACCGTTCGGCGCAAAAGGCTTTCGGCGAGCTTTCGCCGGGGCAGCATATTTCCGCGCGTTGGCGTTCTCCCAGCATTCTCGACATGGTGCGCGAGACGATCGCCACGGATGAGCCGAACCAGATCGAGCATTCCGAACGGCTACCATCCGAACGGGTCTATATCGTCCGCATCGCGCCTGTGCCGCTTTTGGAAGAGAGAGGCGACGAGGCTCTCTTTCTCCTGTCGTTCAGGGATATCTCCGAATTGAGGCGACTGGACCGCATGCGTAGCGACTTCGTCGCCAATGCCAGCCACGAGCTGCGCACGCCGCTTGCTTCTCTGCGGGGGTTCATCGAGACGATGCAGGGGCCGGCACGCGGCGATCCGAAAGCGCAGGAGCGCTTTCTCGCCATCATGCTCGATCAGGCCAACCGGATGAGCCGTCTCGTGGACGACCTCCTGTCGCTGTCCCGGCTTGAACTGAAGGCGCATCTCGCTCCCGACCAGAAGGTCGACCTTGTGCCGGTGATCGGGCATGTGCGGGATTCCCTCGCTCCCTTGGCCAAGGATCTTGAGGTGGATATCTGCCTCCATCTGCCGGAGGAGAAGGCGGAGGTTCTGGGCGACCGCGACGAACTCGTCCAGGTTTTCGAGAACCTCATCGAAAACGCCTGCAAGTACGGACAGGAGGGAGGCGTCGTCGATGTCTATGTCCGCAATCCGCCGGGTGGCCCCGTGGAGGTCAGCGTGCTGGATTTCGGCCCCGGCATTCCCGCCGAACACGTCCCGCGACTGACGGAAAGGTTCTATCGCGTCAGCGTGGCGGACAGCCGTTCCAAGAAGGGAACCGGCCTGGGCCTTGCGATCGTCAAGCACATCCTGACGCGGCATCGCGCGCGACTGATCGTCAAGTCCGCCGTAGGCGTCGGGACCGAGTTCACCGTTCGCTTCTGACGGGTTTCTGGCCGCCGGCCTCTCCTGGCGGCTGAAATGTTGCAGTGTTTGTAACAAAACCTGCACATATGGCTGCTGTCGTCGGAAAATTCTGTTAAATTTCAATTATTTGGTGTGTCATAAATGTTTCACCGAACTGACATAAAAGGGTGAGTGAACAGGGGCTAATAAGGGCCTGCCGATCACGACGACAATGAGTGCCGTTGGCGGTCGCATCGACACACAAGCCCACTGACGGGAGATTTTGTATGAACATCCTCAAGCTTTCGGTTGCAGCTCTGGTTGCCTCCGTCGCCTTTGCTGGCGCCGCTGCTGCCCGCGACCAGGTCCAGATCGCCGGCTCCTCGACCGTTCTGCCGTACGCAAAGATCGTCGCTGAAACCTTCGGCGAGACCTTCTCCAACTTCAAGACCCCGGTCGTCGAATCCGGCGGCACCGGCGCTGGTCTGAAGGAATTCTGCAAGGGCGTCGGCCCTGAGACCATCGATATCGCCAACGCTTCGCGCAAGATCAAGGATGACGAAGCTGCCGCTTGTAAGGCTGCTGGCGTAACCGACTTCCAGGAAGTCAAGTTTGGCTATGACGGTATCGTCTTCGCTGTCGATGCTTCCAACAAGGACCTCGCCCTGACCCCGTCCGACCTGTATCAGGCTCTGGCTGCTGAAGTCGTCGTCGACGGCAAGCTGGTTGCCAACCCCTACAAGAAGTGGTCGGAAATCAACAAGGACCTGCCGGACGCTGAAATCGCTGCTTTCATCCCGGGCGAAAAGCACGGCACCCGTGAAGTCTTCGAAGAGAAGATCATGACCCACGGCTGCAAGGACACCAAGGCCCTCGACGTCATCAAGACCTTGGTTGACGAGAAGACCGCTCCGAAGAAGTGCGTTGCAGTTCGCAAGGACGGCAAGGCTGTGGATATCGACGGCGACTACACTGAAACGCTCGCTCGCATCGACGCCAACAAGACCGCTATCGGCGTGTTCGGCCTGTCCTTCTACGAAAACAACGCCGACAAGCTGAAGGTTGCCACCATCAGCGGCATCAAGCCGAGCGTTGAAACCGTGGCTTCCGGCGAATATCCGGTTTCCCGTCCGCTGTACTTCTACGTCAAGAAGGCTCACCTTGGCGTGATCCCGGGCCTGAAGGAATACGTCGAATTCTTCCTCGACGACCAGATGGTTGGCCCGGAAGGCCCGCTGGCTGCCTACGGCCTCGTTCCGGCTCCGGATGCAGAGCGCGACGCCGCTCGCGCCAAGTTCGCCGAAGGCAAGTAATCAATGTTACCGGCGCGACGATTTCGTCGCGCCGGTTTCCTGCATGAATATTGCGGCCGTCCCGCTAATGCTCCGGCCCTGGCTTTTAGCCCCATTTCTTAAGTCGTGATCAGGTGAAACTTCGAGCAACGGATGCATGGCAGGCCAGGCCTGCAGGTCCGGGGAAGTGACGATGAGTACATCTCTTCTGCTGCTGATAGTGATCGTCATAGGGATTATCGCCTATGTGATCGGCTCTTCGAGAGCTTCAAGTCTCGCTGCAGGCAAGCCCTACAGCCTCCATTCCCGTTATGGATATCACGGCGCGTTCGCTGCGCTTGTGGCCATCTTGCCCGCGCTCCTGGTGATGGCCGTCTGGTCCGCAGTGACGCCGGCGATGGTCCAGAGTCGCGTCATCGCGACCTATCCGGAAGAGGTTCAGGCGTTGCCCGAGGCAACGCGCAACCTCAACTACGGCATGATTTCCTCGATTGCCAATGGTCTGCGTCAACTCGACGAAGCCGGTCGTGCGGCGGTCGAGACTGCGTCTCCCTCCGAGATCCGCGCATTGCTGGCAGAGCGTGGCGTCGCTATTGCCGACGATCCCCAGCCCTACATGCTGGCGGCGGCTGACACGATGGTCGACTTCGCAGGAACCAACCGCCTTGCCATGGTCATCGTGGTGGTGGCGGTTTCCGTGATCGGCGCGATTGTGGCTCAGAGGTTCATTGCTCCCCGCTTCCGGGCGCGTAACCGCGTCGAGCAGATGATGCTCGTAGGCCTGATCATCGCATCGTCGATCGCGATCCTCACGACTGTCGGTATCGTCCTTTCCATGCTGACCGAGGCCATCCACTTCTTCAGGATGGTGCCGGCCTGGCAGTTCTTCTTCGGAACGGTCTGGGATCCGCGTTTCGCCGCTGCAGGCTCGACGGACTCGTCCGGCCAGTTCGGCCTGCTGCCGCTTCTTCTCGGCACGCTTTACATCGGCTTTGTCGCCATGTTGTTTGCCGTACCGGTCGGCCTGTTTTCGGCGATCTACATGGCCGAATACGCCACGCCGACGGTTCGCGCGGTGGTCAAGCCGCTGCTTGAAGTGCTGGCGGGCATTCCGACCATCGTCTACGGCTTCTTCGCCATGACCACCGTCGGTCCGTTCCTGCGCGATATCTCGGCGCAACTCGCCGGGTTGTCGACGGGCAATTACGTGAACTTCATCCAGGCGCAGAGCGTTCTGACCGCCGGTTTCGTCATGGGCATCATGCTGATCCCCTACGTTTCCTCGCTGTCGGACGATATCATCACCGCAGTACCGCGCGCGCTGCGCGATGGTTCGCTCGGCCTTGGTGCCACGCGTTCCGAAACGGTAAAGCGTGTCATTCTGCCGGCCGCCCTGCCGGGCATCGTCGGTGCTTTGCTGATGACGGCGTCCCGCGCGATTGGCGAAACCATGATTGTAGTGCTTGCAGCCGGCGTTGCCGCCCGCATGCAACTCAATCCTTTCGAGCCGATGACCACCGTGACCGTCAAGATCGTCAACCAGCTCACCGGCGACCTTGAGTTTACCTCGCCGCAGACGCTGGTGGCCTTCGCGCTCGGCATCACGCTCTTCGCGATTACGCTTTGCCTCAACATCTATGCGCTCTACATTGTGCGCAAATACAGGGAGCAGTACGAATGAGCCAGGTCGTAACCTCCGCTTCGACGACGGTCGCCGGCGCTTCCGGTGCCAACAATCGCCGCGACATCGGCATCAAGCGCCGCTATGCCGCAGAACGTCGGTTCCGGGCCTATGGCATTGCCGCCATCGCCTTCGGTCTGCTGTTCCTGTTCCTTCTGCTGTTCTCGGTCATTTCCAAGGGCTACACGGCCTTTGAACAGACGATGATCACCGTTCCGATCGAGTTTTCGGAAAAGGTCATCGACCCGAACAACAAGCGGGCCGAGAACCAAAACGTGCTGCAGATGGCGAACTATCCGGTTCTCGCCCGGGATGCGGTAGCCAAGGCTCTCGGTGTCGACACAAGTGACCGTGCCATGGCTCGCGCGGTTCAGGACATGCTGTCCGACGGTGTCCGCGTAACCCTGCGTGACATGGTTCTCGCCGATCCCTCGATCATCGGAAAGACCGTTCCGGTGACGATGCTCGCCAGCGCCAGCATCGACTCCGCCTATAAGGGGCAGATCGATCTCTCGGTCGGCGAGCAGAACCGCAAGGTCTCCGACCAGCAGGTTGCCTGGATGAACCAGCTCGCCGAAGGCGGCGCTCTTGCCGGCCACTTCAACACCGGCATCTTCGTCAATGGTGCATCGAGCCGTCCGGAAGCCGCCGGCGTCGGCGTTGCTCTCATCGGCTCCGCCTACATGATGCTGATCGTGCTGGTGCTTGCACTGCCGATCGGTGTCGCCGCCTCGATCTATCTCGAGGAGTTCGCCCCGAAGAACCGCTTCACCGACCTGATCGAAGTGAACATCAACAACCTTGCTGCCGTTCCCTCGATCGTGTTCGGTCTTCTCGGTCTCGCGGTGTTCATCAACTTCATGGGTCTTCCACGCTCGGCTTCGATCGTCGGCGGTCTCGTCCTGACGCTGATGACCTTGCCGACAATCATCATCGCCACCCGTGCTGCTCTCAAGGCCGTGCCGCCGTCGATCCGCGCTGCTGCCCTCGGTCTCGGTGCTTCGAAGATGCAGACGGTTTTCCATCACGTGCTGCCGCTCGCCATGCCCGGCATTCTGACGGGTACGATCATCGGTCTGGCGCACGCTCTTGGCGAAACGGCGCCGCTCCTGCTGATCGGCATGGTGGCCTTCGTTGCCAACTACCCGGGCACCCCGCTCGAACCTTCGACCGCCCTGCCGGTGCAGATCTACCAGTGGGCGAATGAGGCCGAACGCGCTTTCGTGGAACGTACTTCGGGAGCGATCATCATCCTGCTCCTGTTCCTTCTGGTAATGAATGTGGGCGCAATCCTGTTGCGCCGGCGCTTCGAACGGCGCTGGTAGAGGGAGAATTGGCATGAACATGATGTCGGAATCAGCAGTTGAAAAGGCGCTGGATCAGAAAATGAGCGATGTGAACTACAAGATGATTGGCAAGGACGTGTCGGTCTACTACGGCGAGAAGCGTGCGCTTTTCGACGTGAACCTCAACGTTCGCGAGAACACGGTGACCGCGCTCATCGGTCCCTCGGGTTGCGGCAAGTCGACCTTTCTCAGGACGCTTAACCGCATGAACGACACGATCGACGGCTGCCGGGTCACCGGCAAGATCACGCTCGACGAGATGGATATCTACGATCCGTCCATTGACGTGGTCGAGCTGCGCGCCCGCGTCGGTATGGTTTTCCAGAAGCCGAACCCGTTCCCGAAGTCGATCTACGAGAACATCTCCTACGGCCCGCGCATCCACGGCCTTGCCAAGTCGAAGGCGGATCTCGACCAGATCGTCGAGACCAGCCTTCAGAAGGCAGGCCTGTGGAACGAAGTGAAGGACCGCCTGCAGGAATCCGGCACCGGTCTCTCCGGCGGTCAGCAGCAGCGTCTGTGCATCGCGCGCGCGGTTGCCGTCAGCCCGGAAGTCATCCTGATGGACGAACCGTGTTCTGCGCTCGACCCGATCGCCACCGCCAAGGTCGAGGAACTGATCCACGAGCTGCGGTCCAACTTCACGATCGTCATCGTGACGCACTCCATGCAGCAGGCTGCTCGCGTTTCCCAGCGCACGGCCATGTTCCACCTCGGCCTTCTGGTCGAGGAGAACGACACCGACAAGATGTTCACCAATCCGGACGATCAGCGCACGCAGGACTACATCATGGGCCGTTTCGGCTGATGTCACCGCGCCGGTGATCGATTTTCCAATTCAAGGATACAAAGAACATGTCTTCATCGCATATCTACTCGGCTTATGACGAGGAACTGAAGTACCTGATGCGCCGCATCTCCGAGATGGGCGGCCTTGCCGAACAGATGGTCGGCGACAGCGTCCGTGCGCTCGTCAATTCCGATGGCGCCCTTGCCCAGAAGGTCATCTCCGACGACGTCATCATGGATGCCGCCGAACGCGAGATCGGCGACAAGGCGATCGTCACGATTGCCCGCCGCCAGCCGGTTGCAGCCGACCTTCGCGAGATCATCGGTGCACTGCGCATCGCCAACGACCTGGAGCGCGTCGGCGACCTCGGCAAGAGCAATGCCAAGCGCGTCATGGCCGTGCAGGCCACCGGCGTGCCGCGCAAGCTCGCCCGTGGCATCGAGCACCTGTCCGAGCTTGCCCTGGTGCAGCTCAAGGAAGTGCTCGACGTCTACACGACGCGCTCGGCCGAAAAGGCCAAGTCGATCCGCGATCGCGACGAGGAAATCGACGCCATCTACACCTCGCTCTTCCGCGAGCTTCTCACCTACATGATGGAAGATCCGCGCAACATCACCAGCTGCACGCATCTCCTGTTCTGCGCCAAGAACATCGAGCGCATCGGTGACCACGCCACCAACATCGCCGAAACGATCTACTACATGGCGACCGGTGCCCAGCCGGAAGGCGAGCGCCCGAAGGAAGACCTGACGTCTACCGTCGGCGCTATCGCCGAATGAACCGTAAGGCATTGTGAGAGGTAATCGAAGTCGATGTTGCCCAAGATTGCTGTCGTTGAAGATGAAGAAGCACTGAGCGTGCTTCTTCGTTACAATCTCGAGGCGGAAGGCTACGAAGTGGAGACCATCCTTCGTGGCGACGAGGCTGAACTGAGACTGCAGGAACGGGTCCCCGACCTGCTGATCCTCGACTGGATGCTGCCCGGCGTCTCCGGCATCGAGCTGTGCCGTAGGCTGCGCATGCGACCGGAGACCGAGCGTCTGCCGATCATCATGCTGACGGCACGTGGTGAGGAAAGCGAGCGCGTACGCGGGCTGGCGACGGGCGCTGACGACTATGTCGTCAAGCCCTTCTCCACACCGGAACTCATGGCCCGCGTCAAGGCCATGCTCCGCCGCGCGCGTCCCGAGGTCCTGTCCAGTGTTCTGCGTTGCGGTGACATCGAGCTGGATCGCGAGACCCATCGTGTCCATCGCAAGAGCCGCGAAGTCCGGCTCGGGCCGACCGAATTCCGCCTGCTGGAATTCCTGATGGCCTCGCCTGGTCGCGTGTTCTCGCGCTCCCAGCTTCTGGATGGCGTCTGGGGCCACGATATCTACGTGGACGAGCGTACCGTCGATGTGCATGTCGGTCGCCTACGCAAGGCACTCAACTTCTCTAACATGCAGGATGTCATCCGCACCGTTCGCGGCGCTGGCTACTCCATGGAAGCCTGACGGCTCGTCTCGAAAACAGCACTGTCGGTAACGAAAAACGGGCCGAAAGGCCCGTTTTGCATTTCCTGTGTCTGCCTGCAGATGGCCCGCCCTTAACGGGCAGCCTTGCGCCGATCGCTAACCGGCTGATAGGCCAGCTTTGCGTGGTAGCTGCAATACGGAGAGCTGTCGGAAGACTCGCAACCGCAGAAATGAAAGTCGTCCTTCATCGGATCGCCGATCGGCCACTTGCAGGTGCGCTCGGTGAGTTCCGTCAGGGCCAGCCGACGCGAGATCGGAACGATCACGTTGCGCGACGTCGACGGAGCGATTTCCATCTCCTCGATGCCTTCGATCTCGATCTCTTCCTTCAGCATGTTGGCGCCGACAGGCCGGGTGACCGTGCGAGTTGCGACGCGCGGTGCGTAGGCCGGAGCCCGGGGTGCAGTCGGGGCGCGCTTGGCGGTGCGTGCGGTCGTGGCGTTTCCGCCGGCCTTCGCTCGGCCCGGAAGGCTGAGACGGTGAACCTTGCCGATAACAGCGTTGCGGCTCACTCCGCCAAGTTGCGCGGCAATCTGGCTCGCGCTCAAGCCTTCGGCCCAAAGCCGTTTCAGCTTTTCCACTCGCTCGTCTGTCCAGTTCATGCCATTATTCTCCGCCGGTATCATTTCGCGCTGGCAGAATCGCTCACCGTTGCTTCGGAAAACTCCAAAACAAATTCGCCTCGATACTGTCGGTGACTATTTCTGCCGCATGCAATTTCTTTATTTGACGTTAACCTAGTGTGAGGCTGACTCCGTGACAAGAGTCGGCGGAATCATCGGGAATCGATTTCCGAGTTTTCCCCAACTTGCTACCTCGGCGCGTTTCATCTCCCCGATGGTTCCGCGCAAGCCTCCGATGTCTCCCGACATGCCGAAAATTCCGCTTTTCTGCGGTGTTTCGTTGACAGGCATGGGTGAAATGTCGATAGTGCCACCGCCGCCGCAAGGCGGCATTTTTGATTTTTCGGGCTTGGCTGTGCGAGTTTGCAGCCGGCTCCCACCAGACAGACAGATGCTCTTTCGAAAGGAGATTTCCGCCATGGCCGAGGCCTCTCCGCTCTATCAGACATACATGCGCGCGCCGCTGCGTTTCGAGCGAGGCGAGGGCGTGTGGCTGATCACGGAAAATGGAGAGCGATATCTCGATTTTGCGGCCGGTGTTGCCGTGAATTCGCTCGGACATGCGCATCCCCATCTGGTTGGTGCGTTGCGCGAGCAGGCGGACAAGGTCTGGCACCTGTCGAACCTCTACGAGATCCCCGGTCAGGAAAAGCTGGGCAAGCGTCTCACTGAGGCAACCTTCGCTGATCGCGTGTTCTTCACAAATTCAGGTGCAGAAGCGCTCGAATGCGCCATCAAGACGGCGCGCCGCTACCAGTTCTCGAAGGGGCATGGCGAACGGTTCCATATCATCACGTTCGAGGGTGCCTTTCACGGCCGTACGCTTGCAACGATCGCCGCCGGCGGTCAGGCCAAGTATCTCGAAGGCTTCGGTCCCAAGGCCCCGGGTTTCGATCAGATGCCCTTCGGCGATCTGGATGCTGTAAAGGCCGCGATCACCGAGGAGACGGCGGCCATCCTCATCGAGCCGGTTCAGGGCGAGGGCGGCATTCGCCCGACGCCTTCGGGCTTTCTCAAGGAATTGCGCAAGCTGTGCGACGATAACGGCCTCCTGCTGATTTTCGACGAGGTCCAGTGCGGCGTCGGTCGTACCGGCAAGCTGTTTGCCTATGAATGGTCTGGCATCACGCCCGATATCATGGCCGTGGCCAAGGGCATCGGCGGTGGCTTCCCGCTCGGTGCCTGCCTTGCGACCGAGGAAGCAGCCTCCGGCATGAAGGCCGGCACCCATGGCTCCACCTACGGCGGCAACCCGCTTGCCATGGCGGTTGGCAATGCCGTGCTCGATGTCATCCTTGCCGATGGCTTCCTCGAGCATGTGCGCGATGTGGCGCTCGTCTTCCGCCAGGGCCTTGCCGAACTCAAGGACCGGTTCCCCGATGTCATTGAGGAGATCCGTGGCGAAGGCCTGATGCTTGGCATCAAGGCCAAGGTACCCTCCGGCGAATTGCTGCAGGCGATGCGCGACGAACACATCCTCGGCGTTCCAGCCGGCGACAACGTCATTCGCCTCCTGCCGCCGCTGGTCACCACGGCAGAGGAAGCCCGGGAAGGTCTGAACCGTGTCGGCCTTGCAGCCGAAAAGGTTCAGGCAACGCTCGACACTTCCGCCCGGAATGAAAGCAGGTAACAGCATGGCATCCCCAAAACATTTCCTAGATCTCTCGGCGGTCAGTTCGTCCGATCTGCGTCTCATCATGGAGGACGCGAAGTCTCGCAAGCAGGCGACGAAGGCAGGCACCGCCGACAAGCCGCTGGCCGGCAAGATGCTGGCGATGATTTTCGAAAAGCCGTCGACGCGTACGCGCGTGTCCTTCGACGTGGGCATGCGTCAGCTTGGCGGCGAGACGCTTTTCCTGTCCGGCACCGAAATGCAGCTCGGCCGCGCCGAAACCATTGGCGATACGGCCAAGGTTCTCTCGCGCTATGTCGACGCGATCATGATCCGCACGACTGACCATTCGCGACTCCTGGAAATGGCGGAGCATGCAACCGTCCCGGTCATCAATGCGCTGACGGACAGCACGCATCCCTGCCAGATCATGGCTGACGTGATGACCTTTGAGGAGCATCGCGGACCGATCAAGGGCAAGACGCTGGCCTGGACGGGTGACGGCAACAACGTGCTCCACTCTCTCGTAGAGGGTTCCGCCCGCTTCGGCTACCGCATGAACATGGCGGTTCCGCTCGGTTCCGAGCCGGACGACAGGTTCATGAACTGGGCTCGCAACAATGGTGGCGAAGTCATGCTGTGCCATGACGCGGAGCGTGCCGTCGATGGCGCCGATGCCGTCATCACCGACACCTGGATTTCCATGAACCAGGAGCACAAGGCGCGGGGGCACAATGTCTTCCAGCCTTTCCAGGTCAATGGTCCTCTGATGAAGCGCGCCTCGGCCGATGCTCTGTTCATGCATTGCCTGCCGGCCCATCGCGGCGAGGAAGTGACCGACGACGTGATCGACGGCCCGCAATCCGTGGTGTTCGATGAGGCGGAAAACCGTCTTCATGCCCAGAAAGCAATCCTTGCCTGGTGCCTCGGCGCCATCTGATCGCATCCCGTGTCGGATCGCCGCCAGCGGCGATTGTCCCGGCATTCGCTTGACCTTGTTGCAGAACGACCCCATTTGTGCGGAAAATGGGGCGTTCGCCCTGCATCTTTATGCGCTTCGGCGCCAGGAGTTCATGACATGCAAAGCAGGCCTGCCGAACTCGGCGAATTCGGTTTCGCCGGAGACGATTGTGTTGTCCCCTTCCAGGTGGAGGGGCTCGATGTGCGCGGCCGAGCCGTCCAGCTCGGTCCGTTGCTCGATACCATTCTCGGACGACATGACTATCCGCAGCCGGTGGCGCGCCTGCTTGCAGAGGCGATCGTGCTCACGGTCCTGATCGGGACTTCGCTGAAATTTGAAGGCAAGTTCGTCGTCCAGACAAAGGGCGATGGTCCTGTCGATCTTCTGGTTGCTGATTTTTCGACGCCGGAGAACCTGCGTGCCTATGCCCGGTTCGACGAAGAAGCGCTTGCGGAAGCCGTAGCCGCCGGGCGTACTTCGCCGCAGGAGCTTCTCGGCAACGGCATTCTGGCCTTCACCATCGACCAGGGCAACTTCATGCAGCCCTATCAGGGCATTGTGCCGCTGGACGGCGCCTCGCTTGAGGACATTGCCGGCGTCTATTTCCGCCAGTCGGAGCAGATCCCGACCCGCGTTCGCCTCGGCGTGGCCGAGCTTTTCGATCGTGACGAGGAAGGTCGGCCGCGGCGCGGCTGGCGGGCCGGTGGTGTGATCGCCCAGTTCCTGCCCGATGCGCCGGAGCGCATGCGCCATCCCGACCTGCACGGAGGCGATGGTGACGATGGCGAGCAGACCTTTGCCGAGGACGATACGTGGTCGGAAGCCCGCATGCTGGTCGATACGATCGATGCGGACGAACTCACCGACCCGCAGATCGGCATCGAACGGCTCCTGTTCCGCCTGTTCCACGAGCGGGGTGTCCGGGTTTACGATCCGCAGGCGGTCTATGATCGCTGCAGCTGCTCGCGCGAAAAGGTGAAGGGCGTTCTGAAGGGGTTCTCCGACGACGACATCGCCGCCAGCACGGAAGACGGTAAGATCACCGTCACCTGCGAGTTCTGCTCGACAGTTTACCGCTACGAGGCAGAAGAAGTCCGCGACGTTTGAGAACGGTCAGGCCCTCCGGGGCCGGCCTGTCGCGGTAAGTATGGTTCAGTTGAGGATGCGCTGCATGCCCGGCGCATCGAGAGAAAACGCGGGGATGGCGACGTCGAATTCGTCGCCGTCATCCGTCTCCATCCGGTAATGACCGAACATCATACCTGACGGGGTGTCGAGCGGGCAGCCCGAGGAATATTCATAGGTATCGCCGGGACGAAGGCGGGGTTGTTCGCCGATGACGCCCGGCCCGCTGACCTCGTCGACTTGGCCGTTCTGGTCGGTGATGTGCCAGTAGCGATGGGTGAGGCGGACTGACATCTTGGAATGGTTGGCGATCACGATCCGATAGCCCCAGACATAGCGGCTATCGTCCGGATCGGATTGCTCCTCCAGATAATACGGCTCCACGCAGACCTCTATATCTCGTGTCAGGGCGCGATACATGCACCAGACCTTCTTAATGCCTCACTTACCATAGCTTACAGCATGCGGCCCGGCTCTGGAATTCAATAATGCCGGAAAGGTTACCGGCTGTCGTAAGTGTCGCCATTAAGGCTAACGGTAGCGCCATGAAACCGTTCCGGGCGGATACACAGGAACCGCCCGGAAATATCTCGTTGGCGCTGTGTCAGCCGCCGGAGATAATGCTCAGGCCGGCACCGACTTCAGCGCTTGTGCGAAGTCTTCGAGAAGATCGTCGGTATCCTCAATGCCGCAGGAAAGACGCAGCGTTCCACCCGAAATTCCGAGTTCGGCACGGGCCTCGTCGGTCAGGTTCTTGTGAGTGGTGGTAGCCGGATGCGTGATCAGGCTCTTGGCGTCGCCCAGATTGTTGGAGATCTTCACGACGTCGAGTGCATTCTGCAGAGCAAAGGCAGCGGCCTTGCCGCCCTTGAGTTCAAGCGCAACCAGTGTCGAGCCGCCCTTCATCTGCTTGGCGACAATATCGGCCTGCGGGTGGTCGGCCCGGCCCGGATAGATGACCTTGGCGATCTGCTTCTGCTCCGCCAGGAAGTCGGCGATGCGGGCGGCGTTGCGGGCCTGCTGGTTGATGCGCAGCGGCAGCGTCTCGACAGCCTTCAGCAGCGTCCAGGCGTTGAACGGCGACATCGACGGGCCGGTGTGGCGGAAATAGTCCTGGAAGTTCTCCTCGATCCATTCCTTGCTCGAAAGCACCACGCCGCCGAGGCAGCGCCCCTGTCCGTCGATATGCTTGGTTGCCGAATAGACGACGACGTGAGCGCCGAGTTCGAGCGGCTTCTGGAAGAGCGGCGTTGCGAACACATTGTCGACCACGACCTTGGCGCCGATCTGGTTGGCAAGCTTTGCCACGCCGGCGATGTCGACCACTTCGAGTGTTGGGTTGGTCGGGCTTTCGAGGAACATGACCTTGGTGTTGGGACGAATCGCTTTTTCCCAGTTTTCCAAGAAGCGCCCGTCGACCAGCGTGCATTCGATGCCGTATTTGGGGGCAAGCGTTTCTATGACCCAGCGGCAGGAGCCGAACAGGGCGCGGGCTGCAACGATGTGGTCGCCGGACTTGAGCTGGCAGAGGATGGCGCCAGCGACGGCGGCCATGCCGGAGGCGGTGGCGCGGGCTTCTTCGGCGCCTTCGAGCAGGCACATGCGCCTTTCGAACATGTCGTTGGTCGGGCTGCCGTATCGGGCGTAGATGAAGCCGTCGGTCTCGCCCTTGAAGCGGGCTTCCGCCGATTCCGCCGTTTCGTAGACGAAGCCCTGGGTGAGATAGATCGCCTCTGAGGTTTCGCCGAACTGTGAACGGAGGGTGCCGCCATGTACCAGCTGGGTTGCCGGACGCCAGTTCTTGCTCATGCCATTGCGCCTTTCAAAAACAAAAAAACCGGCCGCGATAAGCAGACCGGTTTCACCCCGGTCTCTTTAGCCACTTGTTTAACGTGGCTGCAAGCCGACCGGCCAAATCACCACGGGATAAGGCTGCATTACGCCTATCTCGGGCTTGCGTCAATTCCTTGGGTTTGCTTTTGTCGGCTCCGAAAAGGATGGGTAGAATGGATAGGAAATCGGGGATTTTGGCGGATCGCGCCATCGGCGCATTGTTCGCGGAAGGTCGGCTGAAAAGCGAGGTCGCGCTTGACGGGGACCAGATCCAGCCGGCGAGCCTCGATCTGCGTCTCGGCTCCAAGGCCATGCGCGTGCGCGCGAGCTTCATGCCGGGCCGCGCCCATACGGTCGCCGAAAAGCTCGAGCGGCTGACCCTCCACGAAATCGACCTGCGGGAAGGGGCGGTTCTCGAGACGGGCTGCGTCTACATAGTGCCCCTGATGGAGAGCCTCGATCTTCCGGAAGAGATTTCGGCGTCGGCGAACCCGAAGAGCTCGACCGGCCGGCTCGATATCTTTACCCGCGTGATGGTTGACCATGCCCAGGAGTTCGACAAGGTGCCCACGGGCTACCGGGGGCAGCTCTATCTGGAGATCAGCCCCAGGACGTTCCCCATCATCGTTCGGCGCGGCTCGCGCCTGTCGCAGATCCGTTTCCGCACCGGCCATGCGTTGCTCAACGAGACGGATCTTCTCAGCCTGCACGCCGCTGAAACCCTGGTCGCGAGCGATGCCCCCAACGTTTCCGGCGGCGGCATCGCGCTTTCCATCGATCTCAAGGGTTCGGGCAGCGACGGCCTGATCGGTTATCGCGGCAAGCATCACACCGCCGTCATCGATGTCGATCGCAAGGATGCCCATGACATCCTGGATTTCTGGGAACCGCTCTATAGCCGCGGCGGCAACGAACTGATCCTGGATCCGGATGAATTCTACATCCTCGTTTCGAACGAGGCGGTTCACGTCCCGCCGCTCTATGCGGCCGAGATGACGCCCTATGACCCGCTGGTCGGTGAATTCCGCGTGCATTACGCAGGTTTCTTCGATCCCGGCTTCGGCCATGCGGCGGCAGGTGGTTCCGGCAGCCGGGCGGTGCTCGAGGTGCGCAGCCATGAAGTGCCCTTCATTCTCGAGCACGGTCAGGTGATCGGCCGCCTTGTGTATGAGCATATGCAGGAGTACCCGCAGGGACTTTATGGTGCAGGCGTCGGCTCCAACTATCAGGCCCAGGGCCTCAAGCTATCCAAGCACTTCCGCCGGGGCTGAGCGTCCCTGGGAGCGCATGATGGCCGCTTCTCGGCGAAATGCTAGCAAACCGTCGGCAATCTGCCGTTGCTCTTCAGTCACCTTGTCCTGTGGCGCCTGCGAGTTAGTGCCCCCGCGGGTTTCACTCTTGACATGACGCGGCAACTGTTGGAACTGTGCGGGCCGTCGCGGGTGTAGCTCAATGGTAGAGCAGCAGCTTCCCAAGCTGAATACGAGGGTTCGATTCCCTTCACCCGCTCCAGCTTTCATTTCCTGTTTTTGTGGGTCATGCCGATCCTGTGCCGGAGCGGCAGCAGGCCGAGAAGCGTCAGCAACGTGAAAATGGCACCGCCGATGAAGGTGCTGGTGGGGCCGATGCTGTCCCATAAGGCTCCGGCGATCACGCTGGCGATGAGAAGCGCTACCCCGGTCACCAGATTGAACATGCCGAAAGCCGTGCCCCGCAATGTTGGCGGTGCGGTGTCCGCGACCAGCGTTGCGAGCAGTCCCTGCGTGAACCCCATGTGCAGGCCCCAGAGCGTGGCCCCTATGACTAGGCCGACGAGGCCGGAAGCAAAAGCAAGCACCAGATCGGCTGCAAGCAAGAGAAGGAGGCCTGTTATGAGCAGCGACAGCCGGTTCATCCTGTCGGAAAGCGCGCCGACGGGATAGGCGGACAGGAAGTAGGCGACGTTCATGACCACCATGATCGATGGCACAAGCGCGATCGAAAGGCCGATATCTTGCGCCTTGAGCACGAGGAAGGCCTCGCTGAATCGCGCCAGCGTGAAGGCCGATCCGACGATCACCACCCACCAGTAGGTCGCTCCGAGCTTGGCGAGTTCCTTGCGGCTGAGTGGAGTACGAACCTTGTGTTGGTCACCATCGTGCTTCGGGTCTTCGACCGCAAAGATCGCCAGCCCTGCGGAAAGAAAGGCCGGAACCACGGCGATCCAGAAAACAAGCGTGAAGTTCTCGGAGAACAGCGCCATGAAAAGGATAGCAAGCAGGGGGCCGAGCAATGCTCCGGCCGTGTCAAGCGATTGCCGGAGGCCGAAGGCTGCACCGCGCAGGTCGGGTGGAGTTATGTCGGTAATCAGGGCATCGCGCGGCGCCCCACGAATACCCTTGCCCATGCGGTCGACGAAGCGGGCTGCTACGAGAAAGCCGACATGAGGCGCGAGCGGAAAGATCGGCTTGGTCAGGGCCGCGACCCCGTAGCCCAGCGCCATAAGCATCTTGCGCTTGCCAAGCCAGTCGCTCAGGGCGCCGGAGAAGACCTTGGTGATGGCGGCGGTCGCTTCTGCGATGCCTTCGATAATGCCGACCGCGAGTGTCGATGTGCCGAGAACGCCGACCATGTAAAGCGGCAGTAGCGCATGGATCATTTCCGAGGAGATGTCCATGAAGAAGGAGACGAAGCCGATGGCCCAGATGCTGCGTGGCACCCTGCGCCATGCAGCGATTGCCGTGCCCTTGTCTCCCATCCCCAGAGGCTCCTGCTCATCCCTGCATCGATACCCGCTGCATCGATGGCGAAGGCCTCGCAGATGTTCGGGATTCGCCCGCTATCGTCAAGCGGTCTGAGGGTGTGTGTTCGCAGCAGGTAAAGTTGTTGCCGGTAACAACGAGAGTGCGGCAGGCTTGTGCGGGGTCTTGTTCCAGAAGAAAGGGCGGGAGCGGAGCTCGAACACCGCGCGCCATGCAGCGACGGACGTCATGACCCAGTAAAACGGGACGCCGGCCCAGCGCCGGCCGATCAGCTTCTTCTCATGCTCGGTCATTGCAGCGGCTCCAAGTGCGAGGAAGGCCGCGTAGCTGCCGAAGATGTTGATGAAGTCGATCGAGAAGAGCACGGCCTGTAGCAGGCCTATATTTTCTGCCGGGCTTTGCATCATGGCAATGGCCGACGAAGCGAGAAAGATGATGATGGCGGGGTGAGCGAGCGACGAGATCAGCATTCCGCCAACCATCAACTGGACGACAAAGAAGGCCACGACACCCATCTCACGGGCCGTTTTCACGGGCTCGCGCATCAGCACCAGCCATGTCTGCAGCCAGCCCTTGAACCAGCGAGTCCGCTGGCCGAGCCAGATACGCGTGGTGGTCGGCGCATCCTCCAAGGTCTGGCGGCGCATGGTTTCCGAACGATAACCCTGCCGGTAGAGCCGCATGCCGAGGTCGGCATCTTCCGTGACGTTGAACGGATCCCAGGCGCCGACTTCGATAAGCGGGCCGGTACGGAAATGGTTCGATGTGCCGCCGAGCGGCAGCGGCATCCGGTAATGGGAGAGAACGGGCAGCAATCGCCGGAAGAGTGCCGAATATTCGAGCGCAAACAGTGCGCTCGTATAGGATTGTTCAATGTTGGTAATGATGAGCGGAGCCTGCAGGCAGGCGACTTCCGGCGGTGCCGCGAGAAATCTGGCGTGGGCTTCCCGCAATTGGCCGGGATGCGGCCGGTCTTCCGCGTCGTAAACCGCGACATAGGAACCCCGCGCGCCGGCAAGCGCATAGGTGAGTGCCTTCGGCTTGGTGCGCGGCGCCATGGGCGGCACTTCGACGATCTCGATATGCGGACCGGGTGCAAACGCCCGGATGGCCGATATCGTCGCTTCGTCATCGGCTTCGCACACCAGCTTGATGTCCAGCCGGGACCGCGGCCAATCGAGGCGATCTAACGCCGCGAGAAGTTGCGGCACGACGTCCTGCTCCCTGTAGAGCGCGACGAGCACCGTATAGACGGGCAATTCGCCATCCGACTGGTTGGCGGGCAGATGGCTCTTCCGACTGTTGCCATGGACCAGAGCCGCAAGACGAAGCTGCAACGCCGCAAGATAGAGCAGGGACAGGACGATATGGGTTGTCAGTACGGCCTCTTCCGGCAGAAGCAGGAAGAACGCAATGGCGAGGCTGAGCAGGGTTCCGGCGAAAAAGCCCTGCCGTCCCGTCATGACGATGCGGGCCGAATGCCGGGGCTGTTCTTCGAAGAGGTGATTGACGGTTCTCTCCACCCGCCGTTCCGAACCGGCTTTCCAAGCGGCCGCCCGGATCGCCGATGGTGTGGCGATCGCCAGCGCGTTTCGCAGTGTCGGAAAGCGTTGGAGGCGCTCGATCAGGTGGTCCACGCGTTTGGCTTCAGGAGCAATCAGCGTCACCGGCGGTCGGCTCGCATCGTGCAGGCGGATCGTGCAGGGGCGCTTCAGCTGGCTGTCGAGACCGCGATGATCGACGACCGCTGTTTCGGGAATGGTCTCGACGAAGGGCAGCCCGAGCAGCCGGGCCAGGGCTTCGTAATAGGCCTCCTCGCGCACATGGCCGCTGGTCAGCAATTCCCGTTCGATCGTCGTGGCGTTCGCAAGGGCTGCGCGGCCCATTCGCGCAATCAACGGCTTCGCGAAGCCCAGTGATTTCAGGATGAGCGCCTCTGCCTGCAGTGAGGACAAGCCTCCGGCGCCGCCATCCGTCGTTGCAAGGTTTTCGGATTTTTCACGCAACGCCGCTTTGGCGGCCGTGTGCTCCGGACTGCCGTATTCCCCGATCTGCATGACTCTGTTACATCGTCATACGTGATGACGCCCCACATTCCCCTGGATCGGCATGATAATGAAACACGTTACGTTTTCATCCCCGGATTTCAGGGGGTTCCGCTTCGCCTTTTCGTGTGTTCTGGCGTTTCTTTCCGTGTTTTGCGTGCCGGCTTCGCCCCGGGCCGATGATATGCCCGTCATGTTCGATGTGCGGGAGAGGCTCGTTCGCCCGGATCTCTCGACATTGCTGCGGCTGCGCTTTCTCACGACGACGGATTTCCCACCCTTCAATTTCACCGACCAGACCGGTCGGCTGGCCGGCTTCCATGTGGAGCTTGCCCGCGCCATCTGCGTCGAACTCGGTATCGAGAACAGGTGCCAGATCCAGGCCTTGCCCTATGCGGAGCTTGAGACCGCGCTGGCGGGTGATCAGGGTGAAGCGGTGATTGCCGGTGTTGCAGTCACGGACCGGGTGCGTCAGCGCTTTGCTTTCTCGCGCCCTTACATGATGCTGCCGGCGCGGTTCGTCCGTAACAAGCAGGCGGAGCTTGCCGGCGACGATGCCCGCGCCCTCTTCGGCCGTCCAGTGGGAGTTCTCACCGGTACGGCCTATGAGGCCATGCTGAAATCCTTCTTCCCTGACATCCGCGCCGTCGGTTTTGCCGACAGGGCCGCCATGCTGGAGGACCTGAAGCAGAAGAAGGTCGACGCCGTATTCGCCGACGGTCTCCAGCTTTCCTTCTGGGCCTCGGGTGAAGCATCGGCCGGTTGTTGCGCTATCTTCGATGGCCCCTATCTGTCCGAGCGCTTCCTCGGAGAAGGCCTGACCATCATGGTCAAGAAGGACGATGCCACTCTGGTTCAGGCGATCGACAGCGCGCTTTCCGCCCTGTCCCATGACGGTCGGCTGGAAGAGATCTATCTGCGATATTTCCCTTACGGCCTGTTCTGAGACAGAGCCGCGCTCGATCGCAATGCGTTCAGAGCGGACGATAGCGAATAACGGCGGAGTGCTCGATTGCCGCGCACGTCAGCTTGTCCAGGTGGAACCGGTCCCTGAGCAATTGAAGAAGACGGATCTCTTCCGGCTTGACGGCAAGGTCGACGGCCATGATTTCGACGGCGAGCGCGTAGGCAGCGCGGTAGGTCTGCGGGGGCAGCGCGTCCTTGATGGTTTCAAGCGCGATATCGAGACCTTCCTGCCCCGAGAGGATTTCCGCGCAGTGCCGCGAAACCTCGATCAGCCGTTCCTTGTCGAAACCCTCGAACACCGGAAGGATGTCGATCAACTGGCCGATCCGGCGCAACTCCTTCTCGTTCATCGAATTGTCGACGGCTGAAGCCATCACCATGACGAAGATAAGGGCGTCATGGGGCGTTACGCGATTTGTCATCTGCTTGGAGATCCTCGTTGTTTTGACCGAGAGTAGGAAGTGCGGGCGACGCTTTCAAGTTCGTCTTAGAGCGTAATCCGACCGAAGTGAAACGAGGATCGATAAGATTATGCTTCAAAAAGAAAGCTTTAAAGCGCCGACCTGTTTCAATCGGATCGAAGCGCGCGCTATGGTCAGCGCGGGTCTCCGCCAAACAGGCCGAGGCGCGAGGAGCGCGCTTTTTCCGTGAGCGGCCGGAGCGGGGAACCCTCCGGCGTATCGACCCAGCCATTTTCCGCAAGCCAGGAGGAAAGGTCAATCTCTCCAAGCCGGCAATGGGCTTCAAGCGTTCCCTGCCACTCCGCGCTGTCGATGTCGCAGTTGACCGTACGGTTTCTGATGAACAGCCGCTGCTGGGTCCGGGCAAGCATTCCGCAGGGCCATTGGGTGCCGCCGGCGCCGGTGCATGTACGGGCGGGATCCGTGGGTTCGATATCGGCAAGTTTCACGGTCTTTTCCCCGAAGGTCAGGATGCCGGCGCCCGAGGTCTGCGGCCGGGGCAGGTCTATGCCCTCGCGACCGCCGTCGGGCGGTTGCGTCTGTGCCGTGGCCGGCTGCTGTGGGGCCGCCTGCGCGATGATGGTCTCGCCGGTCGTTTCTGCCGCAGTCTCTGCAGGCTGGCTTGATGACGGCTGTTCGTCGTCGACATCTGCCGGCGCGGACAGGTCCGGCTCTTCCGCCGAAACCTCCGGCGTCGCGGCCGGCGGAACCTCGGTGATATCGATGGTTTCCATGGTCGAGGGGTCGAAGTCGGCGGCCGTCTCTTCGCCGGTGCTGACGCTGCGGGCGCCCGCCACCACCGCAATTCCCCAGATTGCGAGACCTGCAATGCCGATAACGAGCGTGGACGCTGATCGCATAGGTCGTAATTCCTATTGACTGGCCCAGATGATGCGGGCGATCCACTCGACGTCTGCCATGTCGAGATTGCGGTTCGGGTGCTCGGGGTTGAGCGAGACGAGTTCGATCGCTTTTGCGCTCTGGCGGGCAAGCACCTTGGCCATCACCTCACCCTCGCGCGTCTTCACCACCACCCGGTCGCCGCGGCGCACCTGAGCGCCCGGCTCGACGATCAGCACGTCGCCATCCCGGTAGAGCGGCTTCATGCTATCGCCCTGTACCTCGAGCGCGTAGACACCGGATTTCAGGCCCGGAGTGGCGGGGAACTCAACCAGATCCCAGCCCTGACCGGCCGGAAACCCGCCGTCGTCGAAAAAGCCGCCGGAGCCTGCTTGGGCAAAGCCCAGCAGGGGGATCGATCCGGCCTGTGGCGGGAACGATCCGTTCGGAACGCTGCTGTCACCCTGGATATAGCTCATGAACTGATCGATGCTGGAACCGGTGGCGTCGAGCACCTTGGAGATCGATTCCGTCGAAGGCCAGCGCATGCGTCCATCAGACGCAATCCGTTTGGACTTGTTGAACGACGTGGGATCAAGCCCGGCGCGGCGCGCCAGTCCGGAAGGTGTCAGCTGATGGCGTTCGGCAAGCCGGTCGATCGCGGCCCAGATCCTGTCGTGCGAAAGCATTGTCGCCCATGCTCCAAGCCCGGCGGTGATCCTTGAAAGATCCTTCTGACCCGGGCGCTGGCGGCGACTCTAGCGGAGCCTGTTCCGGGAGTAAAGATTAAAAGAGGAATAAAATCCTCTCTGGCTATGTGATGCCTTATCAGGCGACCATCGCCATGTTGATCTTGCCAAGCTGGATGACCGCCTGCGTGCGGCTGTCGACCTTGAGCTTCAGGAGGATCGCGGAGACATGGGCCTTGATGGTGGCTTCCGAAACGCCGAGTTCATAGGCGATCTGCTTGTTGAGCAGGCCCTCGCCGAGCATGCCCAGAACGCGGCTCTGCTGCGGGGTCAGCGTGCGCAGGCGATTGATGAGATCGGCGACATCAGGATCCTGCTCCTGCCCGCCATGATAGAATTTCGGTGTCCAGATGTCGCCTTCCAGAACGGCCTGGATCGCGGCGCGGATGTCGTCGATGCCCGAGGATTTCGAAATGAAGCCGGAGGCCCCGAGTTCCAGCGCGCGGCGGATGGTGGTCGGGTCGTCGGAGGCAGATACGATGACGATCGGCAGGCTGGCGAATTCGGCACGCAACGCCATCAGGCCGGAAAAGCCGGAGACGCCGGGCATGGCCAGATCGAGCAGCAGGAGGTCGGCTTCGGGGTGAGCGGACGCAGCCTTGCGGGCGGCCTCGAAGTCACCGGCCTCGATGATGGCCTGTTCGCCGTCAAAGCCGCTGACGGCCTGCCGAAGGGCACCGCGGAAGAGCGGATGGTCGTCTGCAATGATGAAAGTGGATGCTGTCATGCCGAGCCCCCTCCCAAGAGCAAAGTCCTTCAGCCGCGCGGGCGGATGTGTTTCTTTTAGCCGCTGCTGTGAATATATACAATGGTCTATGTTTTGTTCGGCGGACTATTCTCTTCCCGTTGTTTGAACTCCTCGACCAACCCGAAGAAGGAGCGCATGAAGCGTTCCATGATGCCGATCGAGCGTTCGACCTCCTCGTCGGATGGCAGGTTTTCGCCTGATCTTGCAAGCGGTTGACCTTCTCCCTGCTTCTTCTCGAGCGCTGCGACCCGCTTTTCCAGGCGATCCAGTTCCTCCTCATAGGCCGCGCGTTCGTCGGCGGCCATTCGGCAGGTCAGCGTGCCGTCTTTTTCTTGACAGAGGGTCAGTGCACCGTTCCTGCGGTCGAGCCGGATAAAGCCCGAATCCGTCTTTTCGAGCGAGAACCGGTTCGCATCTGCGTCCTGGGCAAGGGTTGGAATGGCGCTGCAGGCCATCACGCTCACCAACGAGGCCGCCATCAGAGTTACGGGTTTCATGCATGTCTCTCCCGAAATGCCCCTCCGCCGGAGGATGAACCGGCGATGGGCGTGGACAATCCCGGCACTTTCCGGCAAACCGCATGCATCAATCGCATCGGAGACGGAAGGACGCGCCCTTGGAACGCATCATATACAAGATCGTGCCGCAGGAATTATGGCATGAGGCGCGCGCCGAGGGTTTATTTCGCGGGGCTTCCATCGATCTGCAGGACGGTTACATCCATTTTTCGACGGCCACGCAGGCCGTGGAGACCGCGCGACGTTACTTCGCTGGCCTCTCCGGGTTGCTGCTGGTTGCCGTCGAGACGGCCGCGCTTGGCGATGCTTTGCGCTACGAGCCGTCCCGGGGCGGGGATCTCTTCCCGCATCTCTATGCGAACCTGCCGATGGGCGCGGTGCTTTGGGAAAAGCCGCTGCCGCTGAAGGCGGATGGCTCCCACGAATTTCCGGAGATGGCATGATGATCGACGCGTTCAAGACCTTTGCCCGCCGCGGCCTTTTCCTCTTCGATGCGGAGACCGCGCATGGCATGTCGATCGCCGCGCTGAAATCAGGCATTCTGCCGGCCTGCCGCCCGTCTTCTGATCCGCGTCTGGCCGTGACGGTGGCGGGCCTCCGTTTTCCCAATCCGCTTGGCATGGCTGCCGGATACGACAAGAATGCCGAGGTGCCGGATGCGCTTCTGCGCCTCGGTTTCGGTTTCGCCGAAGTCGGCACGCTGACGCCCAAGCCGCAATCGGGCAATCCGAAGCCGCGTATCTTCCGTCTGGAACGGGACATGGCAGTCATCAATCGCCTGGGTTTTAACAATGAAGGACATGAGGCTGCCTTCGCTCGACTGACCGCGCGCCGACCGTCCGGCTTGGTCGGCGTCAACATCGGCGCCAACAAGGACAGTGCGGATCGCATTGGCGATTATGTCCTCGGCATCAGGCGCTTCCAGTTGGTTGCGGATTATTTCACCGTCAATATTTCATCGCCGAACACGCCGGGCCTGCGCGACCTGCAGGCGCGCGAGAGTCTGGCGGCTCTCCTTTCTGCCGTTCTTGCTGCCAGGGACGAGGGAGCAACGGCAACCGGCAAGCGACGCCCGGTCTTCCTGAAGATCGCGCCGGATCTGACCGAAGAGGGCATGGACGACATTGCGGCGGAAGCACTGGCCCATGATCTCGATGGCCTGATCGTTTCCAATACTACCCTGTCGCGCGATAGGCTTGTCGATCCCCGTCTGGCTGGTGAGGCGGGTGGCTTGTCCGGTCGGCCGCTGTTCGAAAAGTCGACGGCTGTTCTGGCGCGCATGCGCAAGCGGGTCGGGGCCACGCTCCCCATCATCGGCGTTGGCGGTGTTTCATCCGCCGAGACGGCGCTGGAAAAGATCCGCGCCGGCGCCGACCTGGTGCAGCTCTATTCCTGCATGGTTTACGAAGGCCCGGGTCTTCCCGGCAGCATCGTCCGCGGTCTCTCAGCTCTTATGGACCGGGAGAAGGTGAACTCGATTTCGGACCTGCGCGACAGCAGGCTCGATCACTGGCTGGCGGCAAAGGTCTGAGCGAGCTTGCGCGGCAGGATCACGGCAAGCGTTAGGCCGCGTAACGCCAGAAAGATGTTGAGCGCCAGCCAGAGGCCATGATTGCCGAGTGTCGGGGCAAATAGCGCCAGCGCGGCGCAATAACCGGCGAGCGCCAGCAGCATCATGTTGCGCATCTCGCGCGACCATGTTGCCCCGATAAAGACGCCGTCCATCTGGAAAGCCAGCGCTCCGGTCAGAGCGGTGAGCGCTGCCCAGGGCAGGAAATCGCGCGCCAGCGCCCGGACAGGCTCCGAGGTGGTCATGACGTCGATCAGCGTACCGCCGAGCAGCAGGAAGAACAGGGCGCATGCGGCCGCAAGACCGAACGACCAGATTGCCGTCAGCTTGATTGCCCGTTCGAAGCCGGGGCGGAAGCGGGCGCCGATCGCCCGGCCGGTGATCTGTTCGGCGGCGTTGGCCATGCCGTCGAGGAAGAAGCTCGCGATCAGGAAGAAATTCATCAGCAGTGCATTGGCCGCCAGCAGTTCCGGCCCGAAAAGCGTTCCGACCCGGGTCTGCAGCGTGAAGGCGGCCACCAGCGCCAGCGAACGGATCATGATATCGCGGTTGATTGCAAACAGCGCCTTCAGCTTCTCTCGTGAAAGCACGGCAGCCAGTTTGGGGCGCAGGGTTCCGCGAAAGGCAAACAGCATGTAGCCGAGCCCGGCGATGAAGGCGACAGCTTCGCCCGCAAGCGTTCCCCAGGCGACGCCGGCAATGCCGAAATCGAGCCACAACCCCAACCAGATCGACATGACGATGTTGACGCCGTTGAGCAGGATCTGCAGAGCCAGTCCGACCGAACCGCGTCCCATGCCGAGCACCGATCCGAGCAGGGTGAAATTGCCGAGCGACAGCGGCGCTCCGAGCACACGGATGGCGAAATAGGTCGATGTCGCCTCGGCGACCGGTCCTGTTGCCCCCATCAGCGCGACGCCGGTTTTCAGGATCAGCGGGGACAGTGCAAGAATGATGATGCCAAGACAGAGCGACAGCAGGAAGGAACGGTAGAACACGGCCTGCTGCTCAGCCTTGTCGCCCCTGCCGAGCGCCTGTGCCGTCAGCGCCGTGGTCGAGGCGCGCACGAAGCCGAAACCGGCATAGATAAGGTCGAAAAGCACGGCGGCGATTGCGAGCCCCGCAAGTGCTTCCGCCGAACCGGTGCGTCCCACCACCGCCGTTCCCGTGAGACCAAGAAGTGGCGTTGTGACGAAGCCGAGCGTCATGGGAACAGCGATCGACAACACCAGTCGATGCGTCACTGCGAAGGAATTCTGCTGTCTGCCGGCCTGATCCATGCCACCGCTCTTTTCCGGCCGGGCGGGAATCGCTCAGGCCGACAGCACCATGGCCCAGAAAGGTCTGTTGGCGGAAGAGGGCGCGCGGGCGACAGCAACGCCGAGCCCGTTATATCGGCCGAGCATGTTTTCGAGATGCTTCTTCGAGTCGATCCACGCCTGGACGGCGCGCTCGACTGTGTCCTGCCCGGTCGCAATGTTTTCGGCGGCGGGCAGCGGTACCTCGCCGGCTTTCATGCGGCTGAAGAAACTGTCGTTGAAGCCGATGACATGGGACATCTTGTCGGCCCGAGCCATGCGCCGCGCCTGGAAGATCGCCGCCGTTTCCGCCGCCGGGCTCTTGGAGAGCGTGGAAAGCTCGTTCCTCGTCCGCAATGCGTTGACGAGGGGCAGTGCGGCATCCGTCTCCGGCTTGGCCGTATCGTCCGAAACGGTTAGCACTTCCGTGCTGCGGCAGCTGGCGAGCGAAAGCGCCAGCCCGCTGCCGACAAGGATCAGGAGGCCGCGACGTGGCAAGGGCTGGGCGAACACGGAATGCGTCATGTCAGTTGCGGCTGCCGAAGAGACGGAGAACGATGAAAATGGGAATGACCACCGTCGCACCGAGCAGCAGATAGTCGCCGACCCGGCCGAGTGCGGAGAAGCCCCTGTACCAGAGCTCGAGGAAGAAGTGGCGGATGCCATCGACGATGTCGAGCGGATAGATGCCGAACACGGTCATGATGAAGCCGACGATCAGCGATACGACCAAAAGCTTCACCAGCGTCCGGCCCGGAGTATCGCCCAGAAATCTGTTCACTCGATCCGACATGCAAATCTCCTGTTTCGCCTGAGATAGGACGACGCATTCCCTTGCGCAAGCGAGCCATGAAGTACAGCGCTTCGCCACGCGTCAAATAGCTCTTGTGTTTTTCTCGCGTATCGGTCAAGACCGCGCGCCGCCAGAGGTTTCACCATGCAGCCGACCCAGTTCTCGTCCGGCGACGTCATCGCCGACCGCCGTGCCGATTATGCCCGCATGCTTGCCGAAAGTGGCGATCCTGCGGCAGCAGCCGAATTGATGGAGCAGGCGCTGGAACTCGCGCCCGGATGGGCCGCCGGCTGGCTGCGGTTTGCCGAATATCTGGAAAAGGCCGGCAATGGCGACGGTGCGATAACCGCGCTGCGCAAGGTGCAGGAACTCGATCACGAAGAGATTTTCGGCGCGCGGCTGAAACTGGCACTGCTGGGCGCCATCGACGTACCGGACCAGCCTCCGAGCCGTTATGTCGAGGCGCTGTTCGACGATTATGCCGACCGTTTTGAAACTGCACTCGTGGAGCGGCTCGACTACAGCGTGCCGGAGAAGCTCTCGGCGCTGCTGAAGCGATATCGTGGAGAGGGCGGGCCTTTTCGGCTGGCCATCGATCTCGGCTGCGGGACAGGTCTTTTCGGCGTCGAGATCCGTTTGCTCGTGGAACGCCTTGAAGGCTTCGATCTCTCGGTCAACATGCTGGCCAAGGCGGAAGAGAAGGGCGTCTACGATTTTCTCGCACGCGCGGACCTCTCGCTCGACGCTGAAGGTTCGGGTCTTTTCGTCGACGGCCTCTTGCCCCATCGCGCCGACCTTCTGACGGCGGCCGACGTACTGATGTATCTGGGCGATCTGGAGGCACCCTTTTCTCTCGTATCTAAGCTTTCCGATCCGGGTGCGTACTTCGCATTTTCCGTCGAGGATGCGGGCAGCGATGACGGCTTCCATCTGGCGCCGTCGCTTCGCTATGCCCATTCCGAAACCCATGTCCGCACAAGGCTTGCCGCGGCAGGCTTCGAGGTGGCCGATCTGGAGCGAACGGTCATTCGCATGGATGGCGGAAAACCGGTCTCCGGCATTTTGTTTATTGCGGTGCGAAAGGGCTGAACCGACTGAAAATTGCGAAGTTTGCGATAGGTCAGTATGGCTTACGTATTGCGCTTGCGAACGCCTGAATCTGCGCTACCCTGAGAGCATCTAAGCCCGGTTCCGTGGAGATGTTGGCATGGCGCAGATGAGCAGCATGTTGGGTATCTGGAACACGAACCCGTCCCGTCATACACCCGTGGAAGACGTGCAGGGGATTCTGGCCGGGGCCATGATTTCCGCGCTCGGCCTCTATCTTCTGGCGAAGGTGGGATTGCTGACCGGCGGCATGGCTGGCCTCGCTTTTGTCCTTCACTACTGGAGCGGCGTGAGCTTCGGTCTTCTCTTCTTCCTGCTCAACCTGCCGTTCTATTGGCTTTCCCTGCGTCGCGTCGGGGTCGATTTCACCCTGAAGACCTTCGTGGCCGTCGGCCTGACCTCCTTCCTTGTCGAAATCGAAAGCCGCTTCCTCGTCATCGAGACGGTCGCGCCCTTCTGGGCTGCGGTTCTTGGCGGCCTGCTTCTGGGCTTCGGCCTTCTGGCGCTCTATCGCCATCGTGCAAGCCTTGGTGGCCTTGGCATTCTTGCGGTCTATGTTCAGGATCGTTTCGGCGTTCGCGCCGGCCTCGTCCAGCTTGCCTTCGACCTCTGCATCATGGCGCTGGCCTTTGCAGTGCTTTCGCCCATGGTGGTCGTCTACTCGGTCGTCGGTGCCGTGGTGCTCAATCTCTTCCTGACGATCAATCACCGTTCGGATCGCTACATCGCTCTTCGCTGAACCATATGCGTTCTGCCCCTTGAGCAATCGCCCTTGGCACGATACCGAGGCTTGAAGGCTTCTAATTGGCAGGGGTAGTGCATGGCGAAGGGTGAGATGAAGACGCGGTTCAAGGGCATACTGGCGTCTTCGGCCGAAAGGCACTCGCTCGTCGATGACGTCCAAGGTGTTCTCGCCGGCAGCATGCTGGCTGCTCTCGGCGTCCTGCTGCTGTCGGGTGGAAAGCTGCTTTCAGGCGGAACTGCGGGCGTCGCCTTCCTGCTGCACTATGTGACGGAGATCGGCTTCGGCCCCATCTTCTTCGTCATCAACCTGCCGTTCTATTACTTCGCCTACCGGCAGCTCGGCGCGGCCTTCACCATCAAGACCTTTTCCGCCGTGGCTCTGACGTCATTCCTGACGGCGACGCTGCCGCGCTTCATATCCTTTTCCTCGCTCGATCCCCTGATCGCCGGCGTCTTCGGCGGACTGCTGGTAGGGACAGGCATGCTGGCGCTGTTTCGCCATCGGGCAAGCCTTGGCGGGTTCGGCATCCTCGCGCTTTATCTGCAGGATCGCTTCGGCTGGCGGGCCGGACTGGTACAGCTCGGCTTCGATGGCCTCGTGCTGATCTTTTCCTTCTTCGTCGCCACGCCCTTCATCATCTTCTGCTCGGTCATGGGCGCTGTCGTACTCAATCTGACGCTTGCCATCAATCATCGGAAAGACCGCTACATCGCGATGTAACGGTCTTTCGGCTGGCCTCAAGCCGGCTGTTATCAGGCCGCAATAGACGGCTGGTCGATTGGATGCTGGGAGCGGAACCCGACGGCAAGGCGGTTCCAGACATTGATGGTCCCGATCGCCACGGTGATGTTGGAGATTTCCGCTTCGCTGAAATGTTCTCTCAGCGCCTGGAACTCGGCGTCCGGTGCACCGGTGCCGGCAATATTGGTGACGGCATCGACCCAGCCCAGCAGGGCACGTTCGCGCGGTGTGTAGATGGGCGATTCCCGCCATACGCTCATCAGGTTGATCCACTGTTCCGAAAGCCCGTCATGGCGGGATTCCTTCACATGCATGTCGACGCAATAGGCGCAGCCGTTGATGATCGATGCGCGAAGCTTGATCAGGTGGATTTCGGAGCGGCTGAGACCGCTGTTCTGTACGAAGAGTTCGAGCGCATAGACGGCCTTGAACGCGGCCGGGGATGCCTTCTGGAGATCGAGACGCGGATGCATGGCTTTCTTCCTTTCATTCCTGCCCCTGGCGGGCGGATTTACGTTCGTTGAGTTCAAGGAAGGCGCAGCCGCGGGCGGCGATCCCTCCGTCATCGGTGGCCTTCAGATCCGAAATCAGATCCGCGATGCTCGTCTTCTTGAGCTCCGCCCGGTAGACGCGCTCGGCCGCCAGCATCGCAGCGGCAATCCCGCAGGGTCTTTCGAAATACCGTCCGGGAAGGGGATTGGGTCCCCGTTGACGGATTTCCTGACAGCGAAAGGCCGGCTGCGGGCCTTCCACCGCGATCACGATGTCGAGCAGGGTGATCTCGTCGGGTTTGCGTGCGAGGCGATATCCTCCCTTGGGGCCGGGAACGGTCGTCACCAGATCCGCGGCGGAAAGCGCCTGCAGGTGTTTCAGAAGATAGCTGGGGGAGACGCCATGAAACTCCGCAAGCGCCGCCGCCGACAGGACGCCATCCCCGGAAAGCGAAGCCAGCATGGTCATGCTGTGAATGGCCTGTTCGACGCCGTCGCCGAGTTTCATATCGTCACCTCCAAATCATGGATAATAATCATCCGTGATTTAGGTTGCTGTCAATGACGCTTCTCTTTCGCGCGACATGCACTAGGTTGACGCTGTGTTCGTGAATCAGGCCGCCGATATGCTGTTGCCCGCTCCCTTCATCCGCTGGTTCGCGGAAAAGGGCTGGCAGCCGCGTGCCCACCAGCTGGAGCTTCTGCAAAAAGCGCGAGCAGGGGAGAGCCTCCTGCTGATCGCGCCGACCGGCGCCGGCAAGACGCTCGCCGGCTTCCTGCCGTCGCTCACGGAACTTGCCGAACGCGGCCGTCTTCCGCCCGGCGCGCCGTTCACCGGCGTCCACACGCTCTACATCTCGCCGCTGAAGGCGCTTGCTGTCGATATCGAGCGCAATCTCATGAAGCCGGTATCGGAAATGGCTTTGCCGATCACGATCGAAAACCGCACGGGCGATACACCGCAGGGAAAGCGCCAGCGCCAGAAGCTCAACCCGCCGGACATCCTGCTGACCACACCGGAGCAATTGGCACTGTTGCTCTCCCATTCAGATGCCGAGCGCTTTTTCGGGGATCTGCGTTATGTGGTCTTCGATGAATTGCACTCGCTGGTAACCTCCAAGCGCGGTCATCTGCTGTCGCTCGGGCTTGCGCGCCTTCGTCGCCTCGCTCCCGATCTGCGCGCCATCGGTCTCTCGGCCACGGTGGCGGAACCCATGGAATTGCAGCGCTGGCTGGTCGGGCAGTCCCCGCAGGAGGAGCGCCATGCTGGACTGATTACGGTCACGGGCGGCGCAAGGCCGGACATCACCATCCTGAAGACTGAGGAACGTGTTCCCTGGTCCGGCCATTCGGCCCGTTACGCCATGCCGGAACTCTATCAAGTGCTGAAGGAATTCAGGACGACGCTGATCTTCGTCAACACCCGCTCGCAGGCCGAATTGCTGTTTCAGGAACTCTGGACGATCAACGACGACAATCTGCCCATTGCGCTCCATCACGGTTCGCTCGATGTCGGCCAGCGTCGCAAGGTCGAGGCGGCCATGGCCGACAACCGGCTCCGCGCCGTCGTCGCCACCTCAACCCTCGATCTCGGCATCGACTGGGGCGATGTCGATCTCGTGGTTCACGTCGGCGCGCCGAAAGGGGCCTCAAGGCTTGCCCAACGCATCGGTCGCGCCAATCACCGCATGGACGAGCCGAGCCGGGCGATCCTCGTGCCGGCCAACCGCTTCGAGGTGATGGAATGTCAGGCGGCGCTGGATGCGAATTATGTGGGCGCGCAGGATACGCCGCCCATCGGCGACGGTTCGCTCGACGTTCTGGCGCAGCATGTGCTCGGCATGGCCTGCGCGGCACCCTTCCTCGCCGATGACCTGTATGAGGAAGTGACGAGCGCTTCACCCTATGCGCTGCTGCCGCGAGACACCTTCGACCGTATCGTCGATTTCGTCGCCACCGGTGGTTATGCGCTGAGAACCTATGAACGCTATGCCCGCATCCGCCTGAACAAGGAGGGGCGCTGGCGGGTTTCCAATCCGCAGGTCGCGCAGCAATACCGGCTGAACCTCGGCACCATCGTAGAAATGCCGATGCTCAACATCCGGCTCGTCAAGCGTAACCATCTGGGCTCCATCGGTCGGGGCGGCATGTCGCTCGGTAAGGTCGAGGAGTATTTCCTGGAGCAACTCAGCCAAGGGGACACCTTCCTGTTTTCGGGCAAGGTGCTCCGCTTCGAAGGTATCCGGGACAATGAATGCCTCGCCTCCAATGCGTTTTCACAGGACCCGAAGATCCCGGCCTATGCCGGCGGCAGGTTTCCGCTTTCCACCTATCTGGCCGAACAGGTCCGCGCGATGCTTGACGATCCAGCCCGCCGGGCCGGCCTGCCGGATCAGGTGAGGGACTGGCTGGAGATACAGCGGGAAAAGTCGATCCTGCCGAAGCGTGGCGAGTTGCTGATCGAGACCTTTCCCCGTGCCAACCGCTTCTTTCTGGTCGCCTATCCCTTCGAGGGACGGCTGGCCCACCAGACGCTCGGCATGCTGCTGACCCGCCGGCTGGAGCGAATGGGCGCCAAACCTCTCGGGTTCGTCGCGACCGATTATTCGCTGGCCATCTGGGGGCTGGAGGACATGGGCACCATGGTTGCCTCGGGCCGGCTGCGCCTCGCCGACCTGTTCGACGAGGATATGCTGGGCGACGATCTCGAGACATGGCTCGACGAATCCTGGATGCTGAAGCGAACCTTCCGCACCTGCGCCGTCATCGCCGGCCTGATCGAAAAGCGGCATCCCGGCAAGGAAAAGAGCGGACGGCAGGTGACGGTGTCGGCGGATCTGATCTATGACGTGCTGCGCAGCCACGAACCGGATCATATCCTTTTGGAAGCGACGCGACAGGATGCCGCCACGGGCCTTCTCGATATTGCCCGGCTCGGCGATATGCTAAAGAGAATCAAAGGGCACATCACCCACAAGCGGCTGGATCATATTTCGCCGCTCGCCGTGCCGGTGATGCTGGAGATCGGCCGCGAGCCGGTCGCGGGCGAGGCCCAGGAACATGTGCTTGCCGAAGCCGCGGACGATCTGATCGCCGAGGCCATGGCGTGAAGGAAAAGAACACTGCATGAACCGCCTGGCGCAACTCAAGGCCCCGGCCATGGACGACCCCGATTGCTCGGCCCGTTTCGTGCTGAACGGGGTGGAGGCGATTGCCGATCCCTGCGGTGTGCTCGTGTTGCCCGAGCTTGGCATGCTCGTGGTGTCGGACCTCCATCTGGAAAAGGGAGCCGCCTTCGCTCGCCGTGGCCAGTTGCTGCCTCCCTACGATACGCTGGCGACGCTTCGCATCCTTGAAGCCGCGATCGATCGGCATGATCCGAAGATCGTCGTCAGTCTCGGCGACAATTTCCACGACAGCGTCGGCTCCGCCCTGCTGCCGGCGCCGTTCCGCGACAGGATCGCCGCCATGGCGCGGGGGCGGGAATGGATCTGGATCCATGGCAATCACGATCCCGATGGCATTTCCGATCTGCCGGGGATCTCTGCCGATGAAATCGTCTTCGGCGGCCTGACGTTTCGCCATGAGCCGAGTCTGATTGCCGGCAAGGGCGAGATTTCTGGCCATCTCCATCCCTGCGCCACCGTGCGGCGGAGGGAAAAATCTGTACGCCGTCCCTGTTTCGCGACCGATGGGCAGCGCTTGCTGATGCCGGCTTTCGGGGTGATGACAGGCGGGCTCGATCTGCGCCACCGGGCCTTTACTGGGCTGTTCGACCGGACTGAACTCGTTGCTCACCTGCTTGGCCGCGACCGTGTCTATTCGGTGCGTTTTGCCAACCTGCTGGGATGATCGAGATAGCTTTCCGTCGTCAGTCCTTGCGGAACATCAGGCTCGCACCCCAGCCCGTGATCAGCGCCAGAAGCACCGAGAGCATGCCATAGGCGAGCGGATTTTCGTGCGCGGCTCGTGAAATCGAATCCTCGATGCCGGTCTTGATGACCCGCAGCGGCAATTCCTTCTCGCCGATGAATTCGCCGGTCTTGAACAGATAGGCATGCACGATGTGTACGCCATCGGGAATGTTGGCCGGCAATCGCAGCGTTGCCTTGAACAGGCTCGAACTGACAAAGCGGACGCCGTTGGTGTCGCGCTGGTAGAGCCCGTGCGACTGCTTGATGCGGCGGAAGGCGTCGCGAAATTCGGTGATGTTGGCGTCGTAGCTGATATAGCCGGTCGGCGTCAGCGCCAGATGGTCGATGCCTATGCCGAGACCCGTCAGCGTCTGGGCCGGCGCGATCTGTTCCACTGGTCGGGTGCTGGCCAGCGAATAGGAGATCGGCATCCGCTCGAAGGTCATCGAGGTTCGGTTCATCCATATGCCGAACAGCCGGTCCTTGCGGCGTACCGTCGTTTCGTCGCGCGGCCCCTCCAATGTCACCACGACGTCGTACTGGCCGATGGCCAGCAGCAGCTGGTCGGCATTGGTCAGCGCCCCGAAGATCGTCAGGTCAGCGCCGCGAAAATCCGAGGTAATGGCGATTTCGCTGGTCGATGTCCCGATATCGAGGCCTTCCTTGCCCATCATGTCGCCGGCAAGCGGGATCTGGGCGAAGATGTGGGAGGAGGAGAAAAGGACTGCCGCAATGGTGAGCGCTGAAAGAAGCCTGCTCATGTCAGCCCCCGATCGCGATCGAATAGAGATCTTCCGGCGTCACCACCAGCTCGATCGCAAGCCTCAGGCCGACGGCAAGGACCAGCAGGCCGAGCAGCGCGCGAAGTTGTTCGCCGCGCAGCTTCTGGCCGACGCGAACACCGTATTGCGCGCCGATCACGCCGGCTAGCATCAGGATGAAGGCGAGCACGATATCGACGGAGAAGTTGGTCGCGGCCTGCATCACGGTGGTGAAGGCGGTGGTGAAGATGATCTGGAAAAGCGACGTGCCGACAACCACGCTGGTTGGAATGCGCAGGAGGTAGATCATCGCAGGCACCATGATGAAGCCGCCGCCGACGCCCATCACGGATGTCAGGATGCCGATGGCGAAACCCAGAGCGAGCACCGGCAGGACGCTCAGATAGATCTTCGATTTCTTGAAGCGCATCTTGAACGGAAGCCGGTGCACCCAGTTGTGCTGTCCGGGTCGCTTGAGGCTGACCGGCTGGTTCTTCGCGGCCCGCCTCATGGCGTTCAGGCTTTCCATCAGCATGAGCGCGCCGACGGTGCCGAGGAAGATCACGTAGAGCAGCGAGATGACGAGATCGAGCTGGCCGAGACGCCTGAGCCAGGAGAAGATGACAACACCGACCGAGGCGCCGGCCAGACCTCCGATCAGCAGCACCGTGCCAAGCTTGACGTCCAGCGTCCCGCGCCGGAAATGGGTGATAGCGCCGGAAACCGAGGAGGCCACCACCTGGTTCGCGCCGGTCGCAACGGCAACCACCGGCGGGATATTGTAGAAGATCAGGAGCGGGGTGATCAGGAAGCCGCCGCCGACGCCGAACATGCCGGAAAGGAAACCGACGGCTGCACCCATCCCGAGAATGATGAAGATGTTCACCGACAATTCTGCTATCGGCAGGTAGATTGTCACGCTCGGGCCTCTGAATGCGTCTGCCCGCCGGAGCGGGTTGGTACAAAACGGGTTCGGAAATGCGGCCGGTCTCAGGCAAAAGCTAAATGGGCTCAAGTCCTTGCCGGACTTGATCCCCGTCATTTCTCTTGCGCTCGCAGACCGGTCGAGTCAATTCGCGCTCAAGCCATACGCCAGCATTTTCCGAATTTTATGACCGTTCGCGACTATTTGTTGCGTTCCAGCAGCGCATTCACCAGCTTGTCCGTAACCTGACCCGTTGGCTGTTCGCCGATCGAGGTCTGGAACGCCTTGATTGCTGCGACCGTCTTGGCGCCCATCACGCCATCGGGGCTGCCGGCATCGAAGCCGTTCTTGTTCAGGATCGCCTGAATGTTGCCGATCGCCTTCTTCATGTCGACGCTGGCGGTCTTCAGTCCCTTGCCGGCCCATTCGTCCGGCGTGTTGGCCGTGTTGGCATCCGGATCGAGCGGCTTGGGCTTCCAGAGGTCAACCGCAGCACGGGCACGTTCGAGCTGTTCCGGGCGCATGGCGTTCGCAACTTCGTCGCGCTTCTGGGCGGCGTCCTTGTCTCCATCCTTCGCCGCAATCGCAAACCACTTGTAGGAGGTTTCCAGATCCTGCTGCACGCCATTGCCGCGGGCATAGAGGATGGCGAGGTTGAACTGACTGTCGGAGACGCCATAGTCGGCGGCCTTGGAGAACCACTCGACCGCCTTTGCATAATCCTGGCCGCCGTCCGCGCCGGATGCGAAAAGCACCGCGAGATTGTGCATGGCGCTGGCATTGCCGGCATCCGCTGCCTGCTGATAGAGGCGTTTCGCCGCCGCGATGTCACGCGGAACGCCGGTTCCCTTTTCGTAAAGGTTGGCCAGCCGGTACTGCGCCGGTGCAAAGCCGCGATCGGCTGCAAGCTGATACCACTTTGCGGCCTCGGCAAAGTCGCTGGCGACACCGCGGCCATCGGTATAGCGCGCGCCGATTTCGAACAGCGCCACCGGATCGCCTTCCTTCGCGGCAATGACGAGCGACGGCGGAGAGATTGCTTCCGGCACGATGATGGCCGGGGCAGCTTCCGCCTGCACGGGCTGGGTCGCTGCACTGCCTGCGGGCTCCGCCTGACTGGCAGGCGGCGCAAAGGCGGCGCTATCCTGAGGGCTGTCCTCGGCGGCGGACTGCAGCGTCGAGAGGGAATCGCCGCCATCGAGCGGTGCCTGCTCGACGCTTGCGACCGGTGCCGCCTGCGATATTGCGTCCGTACCTTCTTCCGTCACAGACGGTGCGACAGCGGCAACCTTGGCTTCAGGCTGGCTTTCGACCGCTGCCGGTGCCATGCCGCTTTCCTGCGGCTTTGTCGTCTCGATGATGACCGGCGGTGCCTTCTCTCCGCGGATGAGTGTCGTGACGAGCGGCATGGCCATCGCAGCCAGCAGGATCGCGCCGACCGCCATCAGGATCGGGCGGCGATAGCGAGCAAATCCGCTGAGGGCGGAAATGCCGGGCTTTGCGTTGCGGGCGCCCTGCTGTGCAAGATCCATCTCCTGCGCGGCAGCCTGTGCGGCTCTGCGCGCGGCGGCAATATAGTCGGTGCGGTCGCCGTCGGCGGACGTATTTCCGGCGTTACCCTTTTGGTTCGCCTGGGAGGCACGCACGCGCTCGAGGATCTTCCGCACGTCGGGCGCGCCGGAGCCGGGTTCCAGCAGTTCGTTTGCCTGTTCCGGTGGCAGCATGTCGGAAGGATCGATCGACGGAGCCGGATCGATTACCTGTCGACCGACCGGCTGCTCCTCGGCGTTTTTCTTCTGGCCGGGCAGAAAGCGCTTGCCAAGGCCGGCCAGGAGACTGGGCTTGCCCGGTTTCTTGCCGGGACGTGTTGCCTCGATGACTGGCAGGGCGGTCATCGTCGTTTCGATTGCCGGAGAGCCGAAAAGCGGGGTGTGCTCGCGATCGTCTTCCTCCGCCTGCATGGCTGGAGAAGCGAAGGGAGGGCGGAACGGCTCTTCTTCCTGAACGGCATAGGCCGGGGCCGGTGCTTCCGCATGGGCAGGTTCGCGGTACGGAGCAGAAGCCGGCGGCTCCTCGAAATGCGCCGTGCGGTCGTCGATCTGGTCGAGCCGGCTTGCGATCTGAACGAGAGTATCGTGCAGGGCCTCGAACGTGCGGTGGGTGCGCTCCTCGGAATTCCGGCTGAAATCCTCAAGGTTTCTCAGGTGGTCGGAGAGCGCCGAGAGCGCGGCGATGTCGGCGGATCCGGCCGCACCTTGCGAAGGCATCCGCTGTGCATAGCTTTCCATCACGGTTTCGGCAGCCTGACGGGCCGCCTCGATGATGTACTCGTCGCTCGTCGCCATATAGTCTTCGAGCGCGGAAATGCGGTCTGCCACGGCGTCGTCGATGCCGCCCGTCGAGGGGCGGGCGATCAGTGCGGAGAGATGGGCGATCTGTTCTTCAAGCCCACGCAGGCTGGCGCTTTCGCCAGCCGGAACGCCGGCATTTTCCTCGATCCGGTCGACGACGGCGTTCAGGCGATCCTCAAGACCGCGCAGCATGCTGTCATCGATCCGCGCCACGGCAGCCGGCTGCGGTACTTCCAGGCCTTCGATGCGGCGGGCAAGAAGTTCCAGCCTGTCGGCCAGCCGATCATTGACTGCGCCGTGGTCCAAAGCGTCGATCTTGCGGGAGATGTCGGCGAGATAGCCCGTGAGTTCGGGTTGCGCTACCGGGGCCTGTGTATTGCGTTCCAGCACATGCGAAAGCATGTCCAGCCGTTCTTCGAGACGGCTTGCCGAGCGCTCCTCGGACAGAAGCTCGATGCGGTCCGTCAGCTGTTCGATGCGGCGAGCGAGATCGGAGTTCGGCCGTTCCTCGCTGACCCGGCGGTCGCCAAAGGCCTCGATCTGGTGGGCGAGACCCGCAATCCGGTCTTCGAGACGCTGGAAGAGGCTGTTGTCAGGGCTGCCGGAATTGCGCGAGCCGGCGACGATCGCGCGGCTGATCTCGTCCAGCCGCATGTCTATGCCCGCGAATTGTTCGCTCATCATCCGTTCGCTGGGGTCGATATGCGAACCGATCTGCTCGAGCGCGGTTGCGACCGTCATCAGCTTTTCTTCAAGCGCCTGAATGGAGCGATTGTCACCGACGCGGCCGAGATAGCTCTTGATATCGTCGAGGCGGTCGGCAAGGCGTACCAGTTCCTCGCGCATCGCGGCCGGATCGACGTCGCCGATCTTTTCCTCGATGTGGCTCCAGCGATTGTCCATGCGGCGCACGGAATCCTCGCGGGCAAGCCCATCCATCAGGGAACGAAGCTCTTCGAATTCCTCCCGCAATCCATCGGCACCCGGTGCGCGGGCAACGCCGAGATGCTGGATGCTTTCCGCCAGTCGAGCAATGTCGTTGCGCAGCGTTTCGGAGGGGCGCTGTTCCTCGGCGAGCGAGCGGATGGTGCGCATCTCGGCACGCAGCGTGCTGACCTCGCGCGAAAGGCTCTCGGAAATATCCTGCTTCAGTTCCTGCCTCAGTCCGAGCAGGGCTTGAGTGATCTCGCGGGTCATCGTTTCGGGAGCCGGAGCCGTGGAAGTCACGTCATGGGAGAGCGGCGGGTTCTGACGAAGCGGGGCCTGCCGCGGGCGTTCTTCCTGCGGTTCATAGGAGCGGCCATATCCGGACGACCGCTCTGACGGACGCTGGCGGCTGTCTTCGAGCGCGCGCTGGCGCTGGCGGATTTCGCTGAGTGGGTCCATCGCGGCTTCGCGCGCCGGCCGCTGATAGCGGTCCGCAACGCGGTCGCGATAGGCCTCACGCGGCATTTCCTCGGCGGGACGAGCGCGCGGCGAGGTGGTTCCCATCAGGCCCTCGATCCTCGCTTCCAGTCCCTCGATGGTGCGGCTCAGCGCATCGAGCGACGAAGATCCGCCGGGACGGGAAGAGGGTGATCGCGATCCGTTCATGGTTCTGCTCGCTTCGAAAAGCACCTTCGGCCGGGCTGAAGGCGGATTAGTGGGTCGATGATGCGCATTTTCACCTGTTTCGGCTGCATTGCCGACTCAATGGCGATCACGGGTTGCGGATCATCACCTTCACCGGCCACAATTCATGAAACGTGGTAAATAAGCCGTTAACCTGCCTGAAAATTTTTTAACGTTTGCGCAGTACGATCCGAAGGATAGGCGGCGGATTAGCTCCTTTGGGTGAGGCGCTGGCGAGGCGTGGGGGAGCGTTACTGCTGCAAAAATGAGGCCGTATCCAGATTTTGACGTTTACGCGCACGTCAATTATTTGTATAAGCATGAACCAGTCCGGCCCGCCCGGTTTCACGTCTCGGAGGAAGATGATCCATGCCTGTGTATAAGGCTCCCGTAAACGACACGCTTTTCGTTCTGAACAACGTCCTTGGCCTTGAGCGCTACCACAACCTGCCCGGGTTCGAGGATGCGACGCCGGACATGGTCGAGGCGATCGTCGGGGAGGCCGCGAAGCTGGCAGAGGAACAGCTTTTCCCGCTCAATCTTTCCGGCGATCAGGAAGGCTGCAAACGTCACGACGATGCGAGCGTCACCGTGCCGAAGGGCTTCAAGGAGGCCTATGACGCCTATTGCCAGGGCGGCTGGATCGGTCTGGCCGTGCCGCAGGAATTCGGCGGACAGGGCCTGCCTTACACCCTTCATGCTGCCGTCGGCGAATACATGTCGTCCGCCAACATGGCACTGATGATGTATCCCGGCCTGACCCAGGGCGCGATTGCCGCGATCCTCGTTCACGGTTCGGACGAGCAGAAAAAGACCTATCTGCCGAAGATGGTCGAAGGCACCTGGTCCGGCACCATGAACCTGACGGAGCCCCATTGCGGCACCGATCTCGGCCTGCTGCGTACCAAGGCCGTTCCAAACGGCGACGGCAGCTACAGGATTTCCGGTCAGAAGATCTTCATCTCCGCCGGTGAACACGGCATGACCGACAACATCATCCATCTGGTGATCGCCCGTATCGAGGGCGCGCCCGAGGGAACCAAGGGCATCTCGCTCTTCGTCGTGCCGAAGTATCTCGTCAATGAGGATGGCTCGCTCGGCGCGCGCAATGGCGTCTCCTGCGGCGCCATCGAGCACAAGATGGGTATTCACGGCAACGCCACCTGCGTCATGAATTATGACGAGGCCACCGGCTTCCTGATCGGTCAGGAAAACAAGGGCCTTTCCGCCATGTTCGTCATGATGAACGAGGCCCGCCTCGGCGTTGGCCTGCAGGGCCTTTCCATCGCTGAAGTCGCCTATCAGAACGCTGCCAATTATGCCCGCGAGCGCATTCAGGGTCGTTCGCTTTCCGGCGTCAAGGCACCGGACAAGAAGGCCGATCCGATCATCGTGCATCCGGATATCCGCCGTTCGCTCCTGACCATCAAGGCCTTCACCGAGGCCGGCCGCGCCTTCACGCTCTGGACCGCATTGCAGTCCGATATCGCTCACCGCTCCGGCGACGAGAAGGAAAAGCAGGCGGCCGACGATCTGCTCGGCCTGATGACGCCTATCCTGAAAGGTGTGCTGACGGACAAGGGCTTCGATCACGCCGTCATGGCGCAGCAGGTCTTCGGCGGTCACGGCTATATCGAAGAACACGGCATGAGCCAGTATGTTCGCGATGCCCGTATCGCCATGATCTATGAGGGCGCAAACGGCATCCAGGCGCTCGATCTGGTCGGTCGCAAGCTCGGCATGAACGGTGGCCGCGCCGTGATGGCGTTGTTCAACGAGATCGGTGCTTTCTGCGAGGAAAACCGCGCCGATGAAAATCTTGTCCTCTACACCAAGGGCTTGAAGAAGGGCCTGAACGACCTGCAGGCCGCGACCATGTGGTTCATGCAGAACGCCATGGCCAAGCCGGACAATGCCGGTGCCGGTTCCACCGACTACATGCATCTCTTCGGTCTCGTCGTCCTCGGTTACATGTGGGCGAAGATGGCGAAATCCGCCAACGAGGCTCTTGCCGCCGGCAATGGCGATGCCGACTATTACAAGAACAAGCTTCTGACCGGCCGCTTCTACATGGAGAAGATCATGCCGGAAACGGCACTTCGCAAGACCCGCATTGAGGCTGGCAGCGACAGCCTGATGGAGATGGCAGCGGAAGCATTCTGAGGATTTGCCCCTTACGCTATGCCTCTCCCCGCAAGCGGGGCGCGAGGGAGCGACAGGGCGCCCCAAACGTCCCTTCTCCCCGTTCACGGGGAGAAGGTGCCGGCAGGCGGATGAGGGGTGAAGTGTTGCAGGGTGCTGAATAAGCAGGGTTTCAAGGCGCTCAAGCGCCAAAGGGAGAGAGAACGATGACAGAAGTCTTCATTTACGACCACGTGCGCACGCCGCGCGGGCGCGGCAAGAAGGACGGTTCGCTGCACGAAGTGCCGTCCGTCCGTCTGGCAGCCAAGTCGCTGGAAGCGATCCGTGACCGCAACGGTCTTGATACCGCGACCGTCGACGACATCATCATGGGCTGCGTCGATCCGGTCATGGACGCCGGCGCCGTGATCCCGAAGGCGGCCGCCTTCGAAGCAGGCTATTCGAGCAAGGCTCCGGGCATGCAGATCTCGCGCTTCTGCGCCTCCGCTCTCGACGCCGTGAACCTCGCGGCCGGCAAGGTCAAGGCGGGCTCGGACGATATCGTCATCGCAGGCGGCGTCGAGAGCATGTCCCGCGTCGGCATGGGCATGTCGGGCGGCTCCTGGTACATGGACCCGTCGGTCAACTTCCCGGCCTATTTCATGCCGCAGGGCGTCTCCGCCGACCTGATTGCCACCAAATACGGCTTCAGCCGCGATGATGTCGACGCCTATGCGGTCGAAAGCCAGAGGCGCGCTGCCCACGCCTGGGAAAGCGGTTATTTCTCGAAGTCCGTCATTCCGGTGAAGGACATCAACGGCCTGACCATCCTCGACAAGGACGAGCACATGCGGCCGGGCACTGACATGCAGGCTCTGGCACAGTTGCAGCCTTCGTTCCAGATGCCGGGTGAAATGGGCGGCTTCGAAGCCGTCGGCATCCAGGCCCATCCCGAAATCGAACGCATCAACTATGTCCATCACGCCGGCAACTCGTCGGGCATTGTCGATGGCTCGGCCGCCGTGCTGATCGGCTCCAGGGCCGGCGGCGAGACCATGGGCATCAAGCCCCGCGCCCGCATCAGGGCTTTCGCCAATATCGGCTCGGACCCCGCGCTGATGCTGACCGGCCCGGTCGACGTCACCGAGAAGCTCCTCGCCAAGACCGGCATGAAGATTTCGGATATCGACCTGTTCGAACTCAACGAAGCCTTCGCCGCCGTCGTCCTTCGCTTCATGCAGGCTTTCGAGGTCGACCACTCGAAGATGAACGTCAATGGCGGTGCGATCGCCATGGGCCATCCGCTCGGCGCAACCGGCGCGATGATCCTCGGCACTGTGCTCGACGAACTGGAGCGCCGCGACCTGAACACGGCGCTCGTCACGCTCTGCATCGGCGCTGGCATGGGCACGGCAACCGTCATCGAACGCGTCTGATTTCTGGGAGGAAGCAATGACCTACAAGAACTTCACCATCGAGACCGACGCAGACGGCATCGCCCTTGTAATCTGGGACATGCCCGACAAGTCGATGAACGTCTTTACCGTCGAAGTCATGGACGAGATCGAGAAGATCGTCGACCAGACGGTGGCCGATGCCACCGTCAAGGGCGTGGTCTTCACCTCCGGCAAGAAGACTTTCTCCGGCGGCGCCGACCTCACCATGATCAAGGGCATGTTCTCCATGCTCGAGGAGGAAAAGGCGAAGGATCCGGCCGGGGCTGTGAAGAAGCTGTTCGACGCTGCCGGTCGCATGACTTGGCTGTGGCGCAAGATCGAGACCTGCGGCAAGCCGTGGGTCGCCGCGATCAACGGCACCTGCATGGGCGGCGCTTTCGAGCTTTCGCTTGCCTGCCATGGCCGCGTCGCCTCGAATTCCAAGTCGGTGAAGCTCGCTCTGCCCGAGGTCAAGGTCGGCATTTTTCCGGGTGCCGGTGGCACCCAGCGCGTGTCGCGTCTTGCCAACACGCAGGATGCCCTGCAGATGATGACCACGGGGTCGAGCCTGACTGCATCGCGCGCCAAGGCCATGAATCTCGTGCATCAGGTGGTCGAGCCGGATCAGCTGATCCCGGCCGCGAAGCAGATGATCAAGGATGGTCTGAAGCCGGTCGCCCCATGGGACGAAAAGGGCTTTAAGGCTCCGGGCGGCGGTATCTGGACGCCTGCTGCAGCCCAGCTCTGGCCGGCTGCTCCCGCAATCCTGCGCCGCGAAACCTCCGGCAATTATCCCGCCGCTCTGGCCATCCTGAAATGCGTCTATGAAGGCCTGCAGGTTCCCTTCGATACCGGCCTGAAGATCGAGCAGCGGTATTTCACCCAGATCGTCCAGACGACCGAAGCCTTCTCGATGATCCGCTCGCTGTTCGTTTCCATGCAGGAACTGGGCAAGGGCGCCCGTCGCCCGGCAGGTGTCGGCAAGACCGAGCTGAAGAAGATCGGCGTCGTCGGCGCAGGCTTCATGGGTGCTTCCATCGCCTATGTGACAGCTGCTGCCGGCATTCCGGTTGTGCTGATCGACCGCGACATGGAGGCTGCCGCCAAGGGCAAGGCGGTTTGCGAAGGCCTGGTGGCCGGTACAGTCGGCAAGGGCCGGATGAGCAAGGACGAAGGCGAGGCGCTGCTTTCGCTGATCACGCCGACGGATGACTACGGTTCGCTGAAGGATGCCGACCTTGTTATCGAGGCCGTTTTCGAAGACCGCGACGTCAAGAAGGCCGTCATCGAGAAGGTCGAGGCCGTTCTGCCGGAAGGCGCGATCTTCGCCTCCAATACTTCCACCTTGCCGATCACCGGCCTTGCGAAGAACTCGAAGCGTCCGGTCGATTTCATCGGCATTCACTTCTTCTCGCCGGTCGAGAAGATGATGCTGACCGAAGTCATTCTCGGCAAGGAAACGGGGGACAAGGCGCTGGCCGTCGCGCTCGATTACGTCGCCGCGATCAAGAAGACTCCGATCGTCGTCAACGATACGCGTGGCTTCTTCGTCAATCGCTGCGTGCTCCGCTACATGTCGGAAAGCTACAACATGCTGATCGAGGGCGTGCCCCCGGTCATGATCGAGAATGCCGCGAAGTTCGCCGGCATGCCGGTCGGCCCACTGTCGCTCAACGACGAGGTGGCGATCGATCTCTCGCTCAAGATTCTCAAGGCGACTGTCGCCGATCTCGGCGAAAAGGCCATCGATCCGCGCCATATGGAACTTGTTTCCCGCATGGTCGAGAAGGAAGGCCGCTTCGGCCGCAAGAACGGCAAGGGCTTCTATGAATATCCGGCAAAGCCCGCCAAGAAGTTCCTGTGGCCGGGCCTGAAGGACTTCTACCCGCAGAAGAAGGCCGAAGACGTCGATATGAAGACGCTGCAGGAACGCTTCCTCGCAACGATTGCGCTGGAAGCCGCCCGCACCGTCGAGGAAGGCATCGTTATCGACCCGCGCGAAGCCGATGTCGGCTCGATCCTCGGTTTCGGCTTTGCGCCCTACACCGGCGGTGCGCTGAGCTACATCGATGGCATGGGCGTGAAGACCTTCGTCGAGCTTCTGGAGCGTCTGGCGAAGGACTACGGTGCCCACTTCAAGCCGACGCCGCTGCTCATCGACATGGCGGCCAAGGGCGAGACCTTCTACCGACGGTTCAATCCTTACGGTGAAGAAAAGAAGGCGGCCTGATCATGCCGCTAGCCCTTCTCCCCGTTCGCGGGGAGAAGGATTTCCGGTTCGCCCGGACTTTTCAAAGATGGCGTTCCATCATGATGACGGGTTTTCCGTGGTAGGTGCTGCGGGCAAACTCGTGCATCCGCATCTTCGCCGCGATCTTCAGTGAGGGGATGTTTTCCGGAGCGATGATGCAGGTTATCCGCTGGCCGGAAAAATTCTCTTCCGCCCACTGGAACACGGCCGCAGCGGCCTCGCTGGCATAACCCTTTCCATGCGCCGTCGGATGCAGCGTCCAGCCGGCCTCCATCGTGCCGATAAGCGATGGCGTCAGGTCGCGATGCAGGTCCTGAAAGCCGATCTGGCCGACGAACTGTCCGCTTTCCTTCTCTTCCATGACGAAATAGCCGAAGCCCATATACAGCCAGCCTCCGGCCTGTCGTAGAAACCGGCCCCAGATCATTTCTTCGGAAAACGGTTCAGTCGAGATGTGGCGCAGAACCTCTGGATGAGACCACATCGTCGCATAGGCTTCGAAGTCTCGAAGTTCGGGACGTCGAAGAACAAGTCGTTCGGTTGTGATCATGGTAGTTCGGCCTCGCTTTGCAAATAAGAGACCGTGCTATAGCGGCGTTGCGACCTTGAGCAAAGCGGCGGTGCATGCCATCGGGTGCTTTACGCTCTTCGGCTATCGCCAGAGATCCAATCAGTTCAGCATCGCATAGGATTGCCGCAAGCCCTGACCTTCCAGCCAGCCGATCACGGCTTTCGGCTCGTCGGTCTGGATGATTGTGGCGCCCCTGTCGATCCAGAAGCCGTAGACCGCGCCCGTCTGTCCCTGTGACCATGCCAGTCCGTCACCGCGACCACCGGCCACCATGCCTTCCGGCCGGTCGGTGATCGGGTAGGTATTGATCCACATGTGGAAATTGCCACGGATTGCCGCTGCCCGGGCGCGCGGGGAGAAGAGCGGTCCGCCCGATGCCGTCAGAGGTTCGGCCGCATCCCTGCGCCAGTTGATCATTTCGGCGGCCGGGGCATTGAACGCTCTCGCGACCCTTGCCACGAACGCGGTATCCTTCACGGCATCATCGGCGAGGATCGGCATGAAGGCAACGTCCGGACCAATTGCGGTCATGACGGAGCGGGCGCGTTCCAGGCGCTCGTCGTTCCAGATCGCCGTCTTGATCAGGATGCCGTCGGCCATGCCGAGCCTGCGCGCGGTCGCGACGATCTCCACCAGGTCTTCCGGCTCCAGCTTGTTATCGATGTTGACGAGGATGCGGCTCTTGGCATGTAGCAGCATTTCCGCCAGTGTCGGAACCGGTTCGTCGGTCACGATGCCTTTGCCTTCCACCATGAGCCGGCAGGTCTTCAATGTGGCAAGGCTTTGTTCCGCGACGGCTCCCTTGCATGTCGTGGTGCGCTCCAGCGTCGCGTCGTGCATCACCACAAGCGCGCCGTCCTGAGACCGTCGCACGTCAAGCTCGACCATTTCGACACCGATCGATGCCGAATGATCGATCGCATCCCTGGAGTTTTCAGCGCGTACGACCTTGCCGTTTTCCTTCCAGCCCGCGCGATGGGCAACCACCATCACATGGTCGCGCCACCGGTTGGCGTCCGACAATCGCTCGCGGATCATTCCGGCATGGCTGGCTTCGGGAATATAGGCACCGGAAGGAAGGGCGGGAACGAAGGACAGGATCGTGGCGACAAACGGGACGATCAGACGCATGGGACAGCTCCGGGGCCGGATGGATCATGATGTCGCGATAAAACCGCCGGATCACAGGGCGATGAAGGATTGGTGACGCTTGCATGACGCAGGCCATGGAACAGTAGGCCGTCGCGGTCGTTGCCTCCCCAAAACAGGATAACGATGGAAAGGGTGATCGCCATGGACCAGATGAACAATGCGGCCGAGGAAACGATACGGGTCATTCATGCGGACCTGCCCGTCAACGCGACGCTGCATCTGTGGCTGAAGGCGGTCAGTCTCGAAACACCCGGTTCGCTGTCGCTCTACAGCGTCAACGGCAAGTTCGGCGAGGTGCAGGCGATCAATGCCGAAGAACATTCCTTCCGCATCTATCAGGTGTTTGGCGGCGGTCCGATCGAATTGCGCTACGACAGCCGCGACACCACCGTTTCCGTAGCCTACTGGTTTACAGCCTCGGATGTGCTGGAGACCGGCATTACGATCCTGCACACAAGTCCTGCCAACCAGCCGCCGGATCTCGCCGCCAGCTATCATTTCCGCCCGCCCTTCGGCTGGATGAACGATCCCAACGGTTTCGGACGCTTCGGCGGCCGGCCGCATCTTTTCTACCAGCACTATTCGCATGGCCGCATGTGGAACAACATGCATTGGGGTCACGCGGTATCGTCGGATTACCTGCGCTGGCGTCACATGCCGGTCTTCCTATTTCCATCGGAGGATCTGACAGCCCGTCCGGACAAGCGTGGTGGCGCCTTTTCGGGCTCGGCGATCCCGCTGTCGAACGGACCGGGCATTCGCGTCTTTTTCACCGAGAAGGTGAACGGGCGCATCCCCGAGCAGGAGATACAGATGACGGCGACATCAGCCGATCTCTTCACCGCGGGCGAAGCCTCGGTGCTTCTGGCACAGAGGCCGGCAGGAGAGGGGCTAAGCCCTGACTTCCGCGATCCATACGTCTTCAAAGGACCCGATGGTCTCTGGAAGATGCTGCTCGGCAGCCAGAGCGAGGAGGGTGGCGTCATCCTGCTCTACGATACCGATGACCCGCAGGCCGCGAGTGGCTGGACTTATCGTGGCAAGCTGCTGGTCGACAGCCGGTATCGCACGACAGCGCTGGAATGCCCCTGTTTGCTGCCGATCGATGGCGAGGCAACGGACCCGAAGACGCGCTGGGCGCTGATCTATGGCCTGATGCATTCGCTGGATGAGAAAACTGGCCGGCGTAACCTGACCATGGTCGATGTCGGCTGGTTCGACGGGAAAACCTTCTCCCGGGAATTCAGCCGGGAACTCGATTTCGCCGCCGACAACTATGCCTTCCAGGCCTTCACCGATGGCCAGGTGCCGGTGGGTATCGGCTGGCTCGGCAATTGGGTCGATACAGGCCCGACAGTCGATTTCCCGAGCGCCATGACCTTGCCACGCACGTTGAGGCTGGAGAACGGCCAGTTGCTTACCCCGCCCATCGGAACGGCGGAAAGCCTGAGAAGCCATATCCTTGACCGCACCCGGCTGGCAGCCGGAAACGTCGTCACCTTTCTCAACGGCGCGGTCGAGATCCTGTTCGATCTGGCGGAGGCCGGCCTACCCTTCGAACTCACGCTCGATCATCCCGATGTGCCCCTCGCCGTCGCTCAGGGCGAGGCGGGGCTCTTCATCCGCTATGGCGGGGATGAGGCCGCAACACCGCGCTATCTGGCGGAGGGCGCGCGTGTCAGCCGTCTTCGCATCTTTCTCGACTATGGCTCCATCGAAGTCTTCGCCGACGGCGGGCGCTATGCCGGCACCAAGCGCATCGAAGGTTTCGAGCCGGTTCGCTCTGCCCGTCTCATTGCCGGTGACGGTGCTATCATCTCCGCCACGATATGGGCGCTCAGGCTTTAAGCGGCTATTCCGCCGCTTCGGACGCCCCTCGTACCCTGACCACCGTCACCGTGCAGGGGGCGGTCGCGGCCACTTCGCCCGAAACGCTGCCGAGCAGTGAGCGCATGGCCGAATTTGCCCGGGCTCCCATCACGATATGATCGACCATGTTGTCCCGCGCGTAATCGAGAATGGCCTGTGCCGGGGAGACCGACTCGATCACATGGTAGGTGACCGTCCCCTCGGGCGCTTTCAATGGTTCGGCCCAGTGTTTGAGCTGCACCAGCCGGGCCACGTGCTTGTTGTTGCCCTGTGCATCCAGATCGCTTTCGAGACTGATGCGGGCAATCTTCAAGACGTTGAGGCAGGCGATGCGGGCATCGGGTGTCTTTTCGATGATGCGGCTCACTGTCAGCCGCAGCGCATCCGCCAGCGTCTCCGATCCGGTCGAGAGGTCTATCGCCACCATGACGATCGGCGCGTTCGCAAGACTTGCGGCTGCACCCGCCGGCTTCAGGAGTTCGATGGGGTCCGGATTGAAACGGCGCTTGATGACGAGGGAGAGACCGTCGCGTTTCAGCTTCTCGGCGCGGGCCGTCAACGTCACCTTGGAGAGGTCCTGCAGGTCCATCGCCAGTTGCGCAGCGGTCGGGTAGCGCCGTGCCGGATTGATCTCCAGGCATCGCAGGATGACTTCCTGCAACGCCTTGGGAATCTCCGGGCTCAGCAGTCGCGGCGGGATGGCGTCGCGCCAGAGCCGTCTCTTCAGGCCCTTCATTCGCTGCGGGTCGCCGAAGGGCCGTTTGCCGGTCGCGAGAAAATACATCAGCACGCCAAGGGCAAAGAGGTCGCTGCGGAAATCGCTTCTGACACCGAGGATCTGCTCCGGCGCCATGTAGGGCGCCGTACCGTAGGGAAGCCGGAATTCCTCGTCCATCAGGTCGGGCAGCTGCAGATGCCGGGCGAGGCCGTAGTCGACCAGCACGGCCTCGCCCGTTTCGCGGAACATGATGTTCGAAGGTTTGATATCGAGATGCACCACGTTCTGCCGGTGCAGGTCGGCAAGCGCCGTGGCGATGTGGTTGCCGAGAAGCGCAACTTCCTCCACGGACCGGGGCAGGTCGTCGAGCAGGGGATAGAGCGACTTTCCGGGCAGCATCTCGAACACGATATAGGGCTGTACGGCGAAATCCCCGTTGGCGACGAAGCGGGGCACATGAATGCCCGACAGACGCGGCATGATCATCTGCTCCATCTCGAAGCCGACGATCATGGCCGGATCGATGCCCTGGCCGAGCTCCGGCACTTTCATCAGCATCGGGAAATCGATGTCGGGTCGCGTCACTTCGAATAGCCGGGACATACCGCCCTTGTGGGCAAGCTTGCCGATGGTGAAGCCATCGATCACCCTGCCGCTTTCAAGATGCGTCTTCGCCATGTTCACCGCCCCCTGAACAGTCTTGCCGCCAGGCTATCGGGCAGGCCCGCCGCACGGATCTTCGCGGCCGCCGTTTCGATATCATAGCCCACGCGATGAAATTCGAGTTCGCCCTTCTCGGTGTCAAGGATACCGAATGCCGCGGCGGGGTTTCCGTCGCGCGGTTGTCCGACCGATCCCATAACTGCCAGCCAGCGCCGTTGGGAGAGAAGCGGTATGCTGTTCGCCGAGGTCGGGATGAACGCCGAAACCTTGTCATGCCCGCCGAGGCAATAGAGCGCCGGGCGGTGCAGGTGGCCGCAGAAGATCAGCCTTGCCCGACAGGAGACGAACTGTCGAAGCGCGTCATCGGTATCCGTCACATAGCTGAAACGGGCTGGGGTCGCCGCGTTGGAATGCACATACAGGCGATCGCCTTCTTCGGCCTGCAGCGGCAGGCCGGCGAGAAAGGCGCGTTCGTCGGCGCCGAGTTGGCCGCGCGTCCAGTCTATGGCAGCGGTCGCCGTTTCGTTCATGGAGATCGCCGGGTCGTCCAGCGCCTGATCGTGATTGCCGCGCACGACGATGGCGCCGCTTTCGGCGAGTTCCATCGTCTTGCGGGTGCACCATGCCGGATCGGCCCCATAGCCGACGATATCGCCGAGCATAACGTAGCGCGCGGCCTCTTGCCGCGCGGCTGCGTCGAGTACGGCTTCATAGGCCTCGCGATTGGCGTGGATATCCGAAATCAAAGCGATCCGCATGGCCCCTCCCTGGCGACGAATGCTCGGAATACCAATCTAGGTGGCTTTTGCGGGGGACGCTATTGGCCGGAAGGAGGGTGCGTTCGCCGCGCCGGGTTGGTCAGACTTTCAGGCGGGATGCAGGGCCTGCTCTTCGTTCGGCCCGGCCTTCTTTTCGTGCTGCGATCTTTCCGACGTTTCGGAGCCTGAGGCATGCAGGTCCTCCAGCCGCTTCTTGATCGCCAGTGCGTAGATCGTCTGGAGGATATTGCGGTCGGCAAGATGAGGGTCGGTCAGCGCCAGAAGTGCCGCGCGAACCAGCTTCTTGTTGTTCACCTGCGGGCAGCGTTCCTGCACATAGGCATAGAGTGCCGCGTCGCCCAACCCGGTGGATGCACCGTCGACCAGAGCCTCGTAGATTTTCCGCTTTGCCAATTCGTTTCTCCGTCCCATTGCACCGCGCTCGCCCCGCGAAGCAGAATGGCACCATAGCCGTCACAAAACTGTCACGCAACGAACCGCATTCTGCACCTGCCAAATGAGGCATAGGTGGGCGTCATCGCTGCGTCAAACAGCCGAAGTAGCGTGATGGTCTGTCCGTTCGCCCTCTGCGGTATTCGCCCCTCTGGCGAAGTCGCAAGGGCTGTGGGACGCTGACCAATGGCAGGTGGAGAACAGCATGAATACGCCGCAATTGCATGTGCCCGAAAGGCCGGTCGACGCGCTTCTCAGTGAAGTCGTTGCCCTGCGGGCCGAGATCCTCGAGACTTCGGCGGCCATGATCGAAAGGTTCGGTTCCGGTGTGGCCGAGGCCGATCCCGCGCTGGCCAACCTCGCCCATTACCTCGCCCTCCGGCATCATGATCTGCGGCCGTTGCAGCGGCGGCTGATGTGTCTCGGTCTTTCCTCGCTTGGGCGGCTCGAAAGCCGCGTTCTCCCGACGCTTGATGCGGTGATTGCAGCGCTTGGCGCGCTTGCCGGCGGCGACGGTCTGGCCTCGATGCCCTCCGAATCCGATTTCTTCATCGGTGAAGTTCGCCTTTCCGAAGCTGCGACCGATCTGCTGGGGCCGGCTCATCTCCACCGCCGCACCCGCATCATGGTGACCTTGCCGAGCGAAGCGGCGGAAAAACCCGACTTCCTGCTCGATCTTGCGAAGGCCGGTATGGATGTTGCCCGCATCAACTGCGCCCATGACGGCCCGAAAGCCTGGCGTTCCATGGCAGCCCACGTACGCGCCGCGGGCAATGCTGTCGGTCGTGACATCGCGGTGTTAATGGATATCGCCGGCCCCAAGATCCGCACGGCCGAAGTGCTGCTACCGGAAAAGAAGGCGAGGCTCGTTGCCGGCGACAGGGTACGTCTCGTCGCCGCATCCGGCGAACCGCGCGTCTGCGACCGGGTGAAGTTCTCCGCTGGCGTTTCCCTGCCGGAGATGGTTACCCGTCTCTCGGTTGGCGACCGCGTGCGTTATGACGATGGCAAGCTGGAAGCTGTGGTCGAGAGCACTGCGCCCGGCGAGGCGATCATTCTCGTGCAGAAGACCAAGGCCGGCGGAACCAAGCTGAAGCCTGAAAAAGGCATCAACCTGCCCGATACCTCGCTCGGTCTTTCGCCGCTCACCGCCAAGGACGAGACGGATCTCGCGACCGTCATCGAATGCGGCGACATCATCGGCTACTCCTTCGTCAGCAGACCGGAAGACATCGATCTGCTGGACGCGGTTCTGGCGCGCTACGGAGCCGGGGATCGCCGCCTCGGCCTGATCGCCAAGATCGAGCAGCCGGATGCCGTCCGCAACCTGCCGACGCTGATCGCCCGCGCCCGTCAGCGCGGCCCCTTCGGCATCATGATCGCGCGCGGTGACCTTGCGGCCGAAATCGGGTTCGAACGTCTTGCCGAGATGCAGGAAGAGATCCTGTGGATCTGCGAGGCGGCCTCCGTGCCGGCCATATGGGCGACGCAGGTTCTGGAAGATCTCGTGCGCGAAGGCATTCCGACACGCGGGGAAATGACCGATGCGGCCATGGCCGCGCGCGCCGAATGCGTCATGCTGAACAAGGGCCCGGCCGTCGGTCAGGCCGTCGAACTGCTCGATCGTCTGCTGTCGCGCATGGACGAACATATGCAGAAGAAGACGCCGACGCTAAGGGCGCTGAAATCCTGGTGATTTCTCCGCCGCAGGTCGTGGCAGACGGTCAGCCGCCTATTCGGCCGCCGTCTGCTTCATCGCGGAGATCTGCGTGATGAAGGCGCGAAGGGCGGCCGGACGCACGGGCTTGTGCTGCAGGGCGATGTGCTGTCTTTCGGCTTCGGCCCGCACTTCGAGCGTGCGGTCGGCGGTCAACAGCAGGGCCGGGATGTCACGCTCGTAGAGCGCGCGCAGCCGAAGGATCGCCCCGATCCCGCTGCCGTCGCCCAGATGATAATCGGCGATGATCAGGTCCGGTGCCTCCTTGCTGGCCGCGACGATCGTATCGAGTTCCTCGATCGAACCGGCGCACTGGACATCGCAGCCCCAGCCGGAAATGAGAAGCTGCATGCCTTCGAGGATCTTGGGCTCGTTGTCGATGCAGAGGATCTTCAGGCCGCGTAGCGGCTGAGCACCCTTGTCCTGCCTTGCCAGTTCTGCCACGCTGCCGCCCATCGGCACCGACTGGTCGAGCGGCATGAGGACACGGAAGGTCGTGCCCTTGCCCTGCTTGGACGAGAGCTGCACCGGATGATTGAGCACGCGCGCGATGCGGTCGACGATGGAAAGGCCGAGGCCCAGGCCCGAGGCCGTCCGCATGCCTTCTTCCAGTCGCGCAAACTCCTTGAAGACGGTGCGGAATTTCGATGACGGAATGCCGATGCCGGAATCCATCACCTGGATCGCCACCTCCTTGCCCTGCCGTCTTGCGCCGACGAGAACCCGGCCGGAGGGCGTGTACTTGATGGCGTTGGAAACGAGGTTCTGCACCAGACGGCGAAGCAGATTCGGGTCCGAGCGCACCCTGAGAGAGGTCGGCATGACGATCAGCTTCAGGTTTTTCTCGCGCGCCATCGGCGCAAAGTCGGTCTCGATGCGCTCAAGCAGGTCGTGCAACGCAACCGACGTCAGGCGAGGTTTCATCGCGCCGGTGTCGAGGCGGGAGATATCGAGCACGGCCCCGAGAATGATCTCGACGGATTCCAGCGCGGAATCGATGTTGCGCACGAGAGGACTGTTCTCGCTGTCCCCGAGCCTTTCGACCAGTGAGGAGGAGTAGAGACGCGCGGCATTGAGCGGCTGGAGAATGTCGTGGCCGGCCGCCGCAAAGAAGCGCGTCTTGCCGATATTCGCCTCGTCGGCGGCGGCGCGCGCTTCTGCGAGCGCATGGTTCACGCGGGTCAGTTCTGCGGTACGCTCGCTCACGCGCTGTTCCAGCGTCTCGTTCGCCTGCTTCAGCGCCTTATCGGCCGCCACCTGGCTGCTGATATCGGTGAAGGTCGCGACGATGCCCTTGTCCGGCATGGCGTTGCAGCGAACCTCGATGATCCGCTCTCCGCCGGCGGTGACAAGCTGGAAGGGCTTGTCGAATTGCTGGAAGCGCCGCACCAGCGGCGCCTGTTCGCCTGCGGCCACATCGCCGCGATCCGCCAGCATCGCCACGATATCGGTGAGCGGATAGCCGACCTGTCCCACATGCTCCGGAAGGTCTAGCAGGCTGCGGAAGCGCCGGTTCCAGATGGTCAGCCGGTTGCTGGCGTCGAAGACGGCGATGCCCTGTTCCATCTGCGAAAGCGCTGTCTGCAGCATGTCCTGATTGTACTGTAGCGCTTCGCTGGCCTGATCGAGCAGCCAGGCCGTATCGGCGGAGGTATCCTCCGCCTTCTGCAGGATCAGCGACAGGACGAGACGCGCGGAAGACGATCCGATGGCGCTGCCGAGCAACTGTTCCGAAAAGTGGATGAAGGCCATGTCGGCCGGGCTTTCGTCGTCCAGCCGGCGGCCGACCGTCTGTTCGTAGCTGCGGAACGACCGTTGCATGCGTTCGTCGCCGAGATAGCGGGCAATGGCTGCCTTGAGGTCGCCAACGGAAACTCGTGTCTTCCAGCCTCGCGTGGCAAACTGTGTCCGCGGATGACGCTTGACGAAAATGCCGGACTGGATGCGCTCGACAGGCCGGGGATTGCGGCTGAGCGTACCGGCGATGAAGGCGGCGGTGTTGATCAGCAGGCTGAGCAGCGTGCCGTTGACCAGCGGATCGGCTTCCGCCCCGGTGAACATGTCGATGCCGGGAAAGAGGAAGCTCAGGATCGATGCCGCAATGTGTGTGTTGTCCTCGGCGCCGAAACTCGGAAGGAACAGCAGGTAGGCCCAGACGAAGAAACCGGAACTGAGGCCGGCGATCGCGCCTCGGGCATTGGCGCGCCGCCAGAGAAGCCCGCCGAACAGCGACGGCGCGATCTGGGCGATGGCTGCAAAGGCCAGCAATCCGATCGAGGCAAGTCCCGTCGTGTTGTCGGCCGAGCGGTAATAGACATAACCGAGCAGCATGACGCCGAAGATGGCGGTCCGGCGGATATGCAACAGCGTCTTGGCGAAGTCCGCCCGGTGGCTGGGTCTGCCGAGAAGTTTTTGCCTCAGGAATATCGGCAGCACCATGTCGTTCGACACCATGATCGCCAGCGCCACCGATGCGACGATCACCATGGCGGTCGCGGCCGAAAAGCCGCCGAGAAAGGTAATCAGCGAGACGAAGCGCATCTCATGGGCGAGCGGCAGCGAAAGCACGTAGAGATCGGCATTGCCGGTGCCGCCGAACAGCATGATGCCGCCCATGGCGGCGGGCAGCACGAAGATATTGATGGCCACCAGATAGAGCGGCATCAGGATCGCGGCGAGTCTCAGTTCCCGGGCGGTCCGGTTTTCGACCACGGTCACATGGAACTGGCGGGGCAGCATGATGATCGCGAAGGCCGACAGCGCGATCAGCAGGATCCAGCGGCCGGGTGGGGTGTGATGGGTCAGGGCCGCCATCACGGCCTGGTTTTCGACTGCCCGTTGCCAGAGATCGGCGGGGCCGTTGAACAGGAAAAAGACGACGTAGATGCCGAGCGTCCAGAAGGCGACCAGCTTGACGACGGATTCCCAGGCGATGGCAAGGATCAGCCCATCCTGATGTTCCGTAGCGTCGGTGTGACGGGTGCCGAAGACCACAGCGAAGCAGGCGAGGAGGAAGGCGACGATCAGCGGAAGATCGACGAAATAGAGGTTGCCGGTGCCGATGCCGTATTCGGTCGGGTCCACCATGGCCGTGACCGAATTGGAAACCGCCTTCAATTGCAGGGCGATATAGGGGATCGTGCCGACGAGGCAGATCACCGTGACCAGCATGCCGACGATGGGGTTTTTACCGTAGCGTGCCGCGATGAAGTCGGCGCCGGATGTGAGCTTCTCGGCCTTGGCAAGCTCGATGATGCGCTTCACGATCGGCATGCCGATCGTGAACATCAGGATAGGCCCGATGTAGATGGCTGTGAATTCCAGCCCGCGTTCGGCCGCCAGTCCCACGCCGCCGAAATAGGTCCAGGAGGTGCAGTATACTGCGAGGCTGAGTGCATAGACCACCGGCCGGCCGTTTACGGGCACACCGTAGACGCGGCTTTTCCTGTCGCCGTAACTCGCCACCGCAAAGAGCAGCAACAGATAGGCGAAGGCCGATGCGAAGATAACCCAACCCGGGAGCACGCTTCCTCCTCATGAACGGCGCGCCAGAACTGGGAATGACTGTAAGGGAAGTCCCCTTCATTTGAAATCGCTTGTGGATTGACATTAAGTCGAAGGCAACCGGCCTGCGAATGTTGATTCAGTGTTTGCGAATGATCAAAACTTGATTAACCATGGACATGGCGAGGCATCCGTGGCGGCGGGTGTGATCGCAATCATTTAAAAGGAGAAGGGTAATGCTGAACGAGTTCAAGACATTCATTGCACGTGGCAATGTCATGGATCTCGCAGTCGGCGTCATCATCGGTGGCGCGTTTGGTCTGATCGTCAATTCTCTGGTTCAGGATATCGTCATGCCGATCGTCGGGGTCATCTTCGGCGGCTTCGATTTCTCCAACTACTTCCTGCCCCTGAGCTCGAAGGTGACGGCGACGTCGCTTGCCGCGGCGCGTGAGCAGGGGGCTGTTTTTGCCTACGGCAACTTCATCACCGTGGTGATCAACTTCGTGATCCTCGCCTGGATCATTTTCCTCATGGTCAAGGGCGTCAACACGCTCAGAGCCTCGCTCGAAAAGCAGGAAAAGAAGGTTGCCGAAGAGGCCCCGCCGGCGGCCGATATCCAGCTTCTGACGGAAATTCGCGACCTGCTGAAGACCCGCTGATCGCATCCGCTGACAACCCAGAGACCGCGGCACAGTCCGCGGTCTTTTCATCCATCACTGAAATCGATTTTGCGCTCACCGAATGTCATGGGATTTTCCCTGCGCGATGGGATAGAGCTTTTCAATATCGGCAAGACTTTCAAAGAGGCTCTGCATGTCGCTCGTCAAGGATCTCAGCCCGCGCGCTCTCGCTGCGCCGGAAAGCGGGATCGTCGAAATCATCAACTATGCCCGCGGGCGCGACGGCCTACTACCGCTCTGGGCGGGCGAGGGCGATCTTCCCAGTCCGGATTTCATCAATCGCGCCGCAAGCGATGCGCTTCTCGCTGGCGAAACCTTTTACACCTGGCAGCGCGGTATTCCGGAATTACGCGAGGCGCTGTCGCGCTATTACGCCCGGCATTTCGGCGTGGAGTTGCTGCCGGAGCATTTCTACGTGACCGGTTCGGGCATGCAGTCCATTGCGCTCTGCGTCCAGGCGCTGACGGAGCCGGGCGACGAGATGATCTATCTGTCTCCGGCATGGCCCAACATCATCTCGGCCATCGAGATTGCCGGCGGTCACGCCGTCGGACTACCGCTGACTTTTGCCGGCGGCCGCTGGTCGCTCGACATGAATGCGCTGGAGGCGGCCGTCACGCCGAAGACGCGAGCACTCTTCATCAATACCCCGTCCAATCCTACGGGCTGGACGGCAACCCGCGAGGATCTCGCCGCCATCCTGGCGCTTGCCCGCCGACATGATCTCTGGATTCTCGCCGACGAGATCTACGCGCTCTATTACTATGGCGCGGATGCGCGTGCGGCCTCTTTCCTCGATGTCATGGAGCCGGGGGACCGCGTGTTGTTCGCCAACTCCTTCTCCAAGAACTGGTCTATGACCGGCTGGCGCGTCGGCTGGATCGTCGCGCCCCCGGAAACCGGACAGGTCTTCGAAAACCTGATCCAATATTCGACCTCCGGCGTCGCGCAGTTCATGCAGCGGGGTGCTGTCGCGGCTCTCGATCATGGTGACGGCTTCGTGCGCGAGAATTTCGAGCGCGCCGCAAAGTCGCGGGACCTTCTTTGCGATGCCCTTATCGCGACCAATCGCGTCGAGACGTTGAAGCCGGAAGGTGCGCTCTACGCCTTCCTCAAGATCGACGGCATCACCGACAGCCGTCAGGCCGCCATGGATATCGTCGACCGCACCGGTGTTGCCCTTGCCCCCGGCTCAGCTTTCGGCAAGGGAGGCGAAAGCTTCCTGCGTGCCTGCTTCTTGCGGGATCCGCGACAGATCGAGGAAGCGGCGGATCGCCTCTGCCGCTACGTCCTTTCCCTCTGAACTTTGCCGGCAGAGCGGCTCAGGAACGCGCTCTGCCGGATCGATAAAATTTGAACGAATCCTTCAATGGTGATTTAAGTATAGTTCAAGTTAATAGTGTTTCGCCTATGGGTTTGTTGCCTGCCGTAAATCTTGTTAAAGCATGGCGCTGATACGTTCTTCCCGATCGATAAGAACACGGGAAGTAAAAATGGCGATCTTGGTAACGGGCGGCGCTGGTTATATCGGCAGCCACATGGTCTGGTCCCTTCTGGATGCCGGCGAAGATGTCGTCGTCGTCGATCGCCTGTCTACCGGTTTCCGCTGGGCCGTCGCGCCCGCCGCGCGTTTCTACCTTGGCGATGTCGGTGACGAGGCCGTCCTGAAGCAGATCTTCGCTGAGAACGATATCGAAGCCATCATTCATTTCGCCGGTTCGGTCGTGGTTCCGGATTCCGTCGCCGACCCGCTCGGCTATTATGCCAACAACACAGGCAATACCCGCGTGTTGCTTTCCGCTGCCGTCAAGGCCGGTATCGACAAGTTCATCTTCTCCTCCACGGCCGCCATCTACGGCACGCCCGACGCACCATTGCCGGTTGCTGAGACCGCGCCGCTGCGCCCGGAAAATCCCTATGGCCAGTCGAAGCTGATGAGCGAGATCATGCTGCGCGACACCGCACGCGCCCATGATTTCCGCTATGTCGCACTTCGCTATTTCAATGTCGCCGGTGCCGACCTCCTCGGTCGCACCGGACAATCGACCGTGCGCTCGACCCATCTCATGAAGGTGGCCTGCGAAGCGGCCCTTGGCAAACGCCGCTCGGTGGAGGTCTTCGGCACGGATTACGCCACGACGGATGGTACCGGCGTACGCGACTACATCCATGTCAGCGACCTCGTGCTGGCCCACCTGAATTCGCTGGACTACCTTCGGCGCGGTGGTGCGACGCTGACGGCCAATTGCGGTTATGGCCGGGGATATTCGGTGCTCGAGGTTCTGCGCGCCGTGCAGAAGGTCTCCGATACGAAAATCACGATAGAATACCGCCCGCGCAGGGAAGGCGATGCCGCCTTCGTCGTTGCCGATGCGACGCTTGCCCGTTCGGTGCTTGGCTGGACACCGCGTCATGATGACCTGAAGACGATTGTGGCAACCACGCTCGACTGGGAGCATCACCTCTTCCAGGATGACGCTACCGATATCGACGGTTTGCGTCGCCGCCTTGCTGCAAGCAATTTCTGAAATCTATCATTGCCTCAGGCGTCGTCGCGGCAAATCGCCTGTGCGGAGCTTTGTCGCTCAGCCGATTTGCTGTGCCATTTGATAGACACCCGCGCAGCGCGCGCCGGAGGCGCAGAAGGCAAGGACAGGACCTTCCGTCTGCTTCAGCAGACCCTTCAAAGTGGCCGCCTGTTCCAGCGGTACGGAGCCTGGAATGACCGGAAGATAGTGTGTCTTGAGACCAACGGCTTCGGCAGCGTCCTCGATCGTGGAAAAGTCCGGCTGCCCCCATCCTTCCCCATCGGGCCGCATGCAGATCACCAGAGAGTAGCCCGAGGCGGCCAGTTGAGCGATGTCCGTCGGAGCGAGTTGACCGCTGACATGAAAAGACTCGGTAATGGGACGTATCTGCATTTTCTTTCCTTCGTTGTTGAGTTGGCAGCGGGACGTTGTTTGGCCTCCGCTTTCGCGAAAACATATATGGTAATTAATATATATTTTCCAGCCACGTCTGTTTGGCGCTGAACCATTTCTTTTTGGGGAAGCCAAAGCGCCGGATCGCCCAAATATGGGCGCTTTCGCGGCGCGGCGCCTTTGTCCGTTGACGCTCCGATGCGTCGCGCCTAGCTGGACATCACCAGTTAATCCGGAGATGTCCGATGATCGCAAAGACCTTTCTCACTCCCGCCGTGACCGCGGCGATCGCGCTCTCGGCTCTGCCGGCCTCAGCCGCGGAGATTTGGGCGATGACCACTCCGGAAGGAACCTGCCACATCTCCTTTCTGCAGGAACCCGTCGCCGACGGTGTGCGGGCGCTGCTGCAACATGATGATACCTGCCCGGAGGCCTTGAAGGCCGTCTCCGGCTATTCGACGAGCAATGGCGACAACACCATCATGCTCTATTCGATCCAGTCGGATATCGACATGATCGGACGCGCGGACAAGGAAGAGCAGGGCCTCTATATCGGCATGGTCGGAGAAAGCGACCTTCGAATCAGCCGGGTTGATTAGCCGAACCCATAGATCAGGCGCAGGCCTGATCCGTCAGGGTGCGATGCGTTCCGGTTCGGTATGCGCCAGAAGCCAGTTTTCCAGTGCGGCGACGACTGCAAGCCTCAGGCTCGCGCCTTCGGAAAGCGCGTGGGAAAGCGCTTTCCGGTCTTCCTCGAACCCCAGTTCGGCCATTACCTCCTCAGCCGAAAGTGACCGCGCAGTCATCACGGCCCGGATGCGGAGGACCGCCGATGGCAACAGGTAGCGTCCGCTGGCGATCGGTATCCTGGCGACCATGTCCGTCGGTGCAATGCCATGGCCATCGTGCCCGTCAGGCGAAGTCGCCAGCCATTGCAGGAATTCGTAGCGTTGCTGCGCGGATGCCTTCGTCCAGGAGTGCTGCAGCTTCTCGATACGGTTGCGCTTCGGTTTCGGGGGCATGCTATTGTCCGCCTCTGGTGCTTCGAGCCTCTGGAGCGATTTCCGTGGGATCCGGATAGGTATGAAGCCCTATCTCTTTGTTTTCACGTAATTACCGACGCAAGATCGATGTTCACTCATGCTGGAATTGCTCTAGCGCAGGATGATCGCAAGGGCGAGGGGAAATCGCTTTCCACTGCGCATCAAGGAGCAGGCGACGTGTCCCAACCAGTTAACAGGGGTCAAATTTCTGACGATTTTTCTGACCTTTGTTAACCGCTGTTAACCATATTCGGGCGACGAGTTTTCGCGATCCAGCTCATGATGTGCCCCTTTCGACCAATCGAATTTGAGCGGCGGCATAACCAGTATCTTGACGAATATTTCCGCAATGCCTGCATTGCAGAGCTTGCGAACAGTCTCCGGCGGATTGCACAGGGCGCAGAGAGACGCTTCTTCCGGGCTACCTGTAGCAACGGCGTCGGACAATGTCGCATGCTGGTCGACCAGCGTGCGGAAACCAATAACAATTTCAAAGGGGAAAATGGTGCTGCTAGAGAGATTTGAACTCTCGGCCTCTCCCTTACCAAGGGAGTGCTCTACCCCTGAGCTATAGCAGCATCTGTGCGCGGCGTGTGTCGCCGTTGCGAGCGAGCCGCCTATTGCCACAGCTTCGCGGGGAGCGCAACAGCAAAACGAACTTGGCGGGAAGAAATCCGTCGCCATCGTTCCAGTCTTCCGCAATGCGCGGTTTTCGTTTATCACGCCGGCATGACGGAAAATCGGCAAAACCCGGGGATTGCAAGGCCGGCGGCGGAAGCAGGCGGCGAAGAGGCCGTTTCATCCCCCGCAGCTGTGGATAAGCGCAAGGCGGCAGTGGAAGCCGCCGCGGAGAGGCGCAAGACGCGAGCGGCCGAAAAGCTGCGCGAGAATCTCCTGCGGCGAAAACAGCAGTCCCGTGCCCGCCGCGCCGGTCAGGCCGATGAGACAGATGGCCTGCCTGCCGCAAATTCGTCCCAACCCGATGATTAATCACTGCTGAACGGGCCGAATTGAATACGGCCTGTTTTTCGTCTAAACACCCTCGCGTCCGCGGGGGCGGGATCAGCAGCAATAAATGAAAGGCGGGCGCCAGTCCCGTTCAGAAGGCTTACATGGATCGTATTCGGATTGTCGGCGGCAACGAGCTCAAGGGTGTGATCCCGATCTCCGGCGCCAAGAACGCGGCGCTGCCCCTGATGATCGCTTCGCTGCTGACCAGCGACACACTGACGCTTGAGAACGTACCGCATCTCGCCGATGTCGAACTGCTGCTGCGCATTCTCGGCAACCACGGCGTCGATGTCTCGGTTAACGGCCGCCGCGAGCATCAGGACGGTTCCTACGCCCGCACTATTCATTTCACCTGCCGCACTGTTGCCGATACCACCGCTCCCTACGAGCTGGTCTCCAAGATGCGCGCGAGCTTCTGGGTCATCGGTCCGCTTCTGGCGCGCGAGGGCAAGGCAAGGGTCTCCCTGCCCGGCGGCTGCGCGATCGGCACGCGTCCGGTCGACCTGTTCATCGAAGGCCTGCAGGCGCTTGGCGCCGAGATGGAAATCGATGGCGGCTACATCAACGCCACCGCGCCGAAGGGTGGTCTGATCGGCGCGATCTATCATTTCCCCAAGGTTTCCGTTGGCGCGACCCATGTGATGATGATGGCCGCTTCGCTCGCCCGCGGAACGACGGTGATCGGCAATGCGGCCCGCGAGCCCGAGGTTGTGGATCTCGCCAACTGCCTGAATGCCATGGGCGCGAAGATTTCTGGCGCAGGTACCTCGACGATTACCATCGAAGGTGTGTCGAGCCTTTCCGGCGCGCGCCACCGGGTTCTGCCTGACCGTATCGAAACCGGCACCTATGCCATGGCCGTCGCCATGACCGGCGGCGACGTCGTTTTGCAGGGAACGGATGCTTCGCTGCTCGATACCGCGCTCGAAGCGATCCGTCGCGCAGGCGCGGAAGTCACTGAAACGCCCGGCGGCATCCGCGTCGTCGGCTATGGTTCGGAAATTCGCCCGGTCGATATCGTCACCGAGCCTTTCCCCGGCTTCCCGACCGACCTCCAGGCCCAGTTCATGGGCCTCATGACCCGCGCGAACGGCGTTTCCCACGTCACCGAGACGATCTTCGAAAACCGCTTCATGCATGTGCAGGAACTGGCCCGTCTCGGCGCCAGGATCACGCTTGCCGGCCAGACCGCCCGCATCGAGGGCACCAGCCGTCTTCGCGGTGCGCCAGTCATGGCGACCGACCTGCGTGCATCCGTTTCGCTGGTGATTGCGGGCCTTGCGGCAGAGGGAGAAACCATGGTGTCGCGCGTCTACCATCTTGACCGCGGTTTCGAGCGTCTCGAAGAGAAGCTTACCCGTTGCGGAGCCATCGTCGAGCGCATCAGCGACTGACAGACACCCAATCTCCGTTCCTCGATGCCGTTGCGTCTTGCATTGCGACAACCTATGTCGAAAGGATGATAAGACGCTTCGCCTTCGGGCGGCCATTCGGGTAACGGTGAAATGACAAGTCTGAAGCTGCTCGCTCTCGATAACGACGACCTCTCGGTCATCTCCGCTCACATGCAGGATGCGGTTTTCCGCATCTCCGACATGTCCTTCCAGATGCGTCCCGGTCTCTTCTCGCTGGCGGCCAATCGCTTCGTCTGGGAAGATTCCGCCGGTCGCCGCAAGGCTTACGAACGCCGCAGGGCCCTGTTGAGCTTCAAGCGCGTTTCCGCCGTGCGCTCGATCGGTTTCGACCGCGCCAATGGTGACAATGTGCTCTCGCTGCTGGCGGTCCGTTACCGGGCGGAGGGCGAGGGGCCGGAAGGTGTGGTGGAACTCGTGCTTTCCGGTGGCGGCATGATCGCCCTCGATGTGGAATGTATCGAAGCACAGCTTGCGGATACCGGCGGGGCATGGGAAACCAACCTGAAGCCCGGTCATCCGGGTGATTGAACGGCGGGCGCCGAGAAAAGCGCCGGCCGAGGAGAGGGACTGAAGAAAAGTGGCGATCTGGCTGGATCAGGCATCCGAGGGATTCGAGGAGAGGTTTTCCGCCTTTCTGACAACCAAGCGCGAAGTATCGGATGACGTCAACGACGTGGTGCGCGCGATCATCGACGATGTAAGGGCGCGTGGCGACGCGGCACTTGCCGACTATTCCAAGCGGTTCGACGGTATCGACTTCGCTGAAGTGCCCATGCGGGTGAGCGACGCTGAAATCGACGCGGCAATGGCCGAGGTCGATGAGGAAGTCATGGCGGCGCTGGAGCTGGCCGCAGCGCGCATCGAAAAGCATCATGCCCGCCAGATGCCGAAGGACGATCTCTACGAGGACGCGATCGGCGTCGGACTTGGCTCTCGCTGGACGGCGATCGATGCCGTCGGTCTCTATGTTCCCGGTGGTACGGCAAGCTATCCAAGCTCGGTGCTGATGAATGCCGTGCCCGCAAGGGTCGCTGGCGTTCCCCGCATTGTCATGGTGGTCCCGGCTTCGGGCGGCGCGATCAATCCCACGGTGCTGGCCGCCGCGCGCATTGCAGGCGTCCGTGAGATCTATCGTATCGGTGGCGCCCAGGCTGTTGCAGCACTCGCCTATGGAACCCAGTCCATCGCGCCGGTCGCAAAGATCGTCGGCCCGGGCAATGCCTATGTCGCCGCCGCCAAGCGGCAGGTCTTCGGCACTGTCGGCATCGACATGATCGCGGGACCGTCGGAAGTGCTGGTGATTGCCGACGCCAACAACGATCCGGATTGGCTGGCCGCCGACCTTCTCGCCCAGGCCGAACACGATCCTGGCGCCCAGTCCATTCTTATTACCAACGATGCAGCGATCGGCAAGGCCGTCGAAGCTGCTGTCGAGCGCCAGCTCAAGTCGCTGAGCCGCTCGGAAACGGCTGCCGCAAGCTGGCGCGATTTCGGCGCGGTCATTCTCGTTCCGTCGCTCGAAGCCGCGATCCCGCTTGCAAACCGCATTGCTGCGGAGCACTTGGAGCTTGCGGTCGATGATCCGGATGCGTTGATGGCCGATGTTCGCAACGCCGGCGCCATCTTCGTCGGCCGTCACACGCCCGAGGTCATCGGCGATTATGTCGGCGGCTCGAATCACGTGCTGCCGACGGCCCGTTCCGCGCGGTTCTCGTCGGGGCTTTCGGTGCTCGATTTCGTCAAGCGCACCTCGATTCTGCGGCTCGGCCCGGATCAGCTGCGCCTGCTGGCACCGGCGGCGATCGCTCTTGCCAGAAGCGAAGGCCTCGACGCCCATGCCCGATCGGTGGCCATTCGGCTCAATCTCGAAGGTTGAGTGATGGCCAAGGGCGACTTCCGGCTTTGCGATGTTGTGCTGGACGAGACGATCGGCCGCTCCACGCCGGACGTCGAGCACGAGCGGGCCGTCGCCATCTTCGATCTGATCGAGGAGAACTCCTTCGAACCGGTCGGTCATGCCGGCGGTCCCTACAAGCTCTATCTCTCGCTGGTCGACAGCAAGCTGGTCTTCTCGATCAGGACCGAGGCCGGCGAGGACGTCGCCACCCATATCCTGTCGCTGACGCCCTTCAGGCGGATCATCAAGGACTACTTCATGATTTGCGAAAGTTATTATGAAGCGATCCGTTCCTCGACGCCGAGCCAGATCGAGGCGATCGACATGGGGCGCCGGGGCATTCACAACGAGGGATCCCAGACTCTGCTGGACCGCCTCTCCGGCAAGATCAAGCTGGATTTCGATACGGCCCGGCGGCTTTTCACCCTCGTCTGCGTTCTCTATTGGCGCGGGTAGGGGCGATGACCGGCGAGGAGGCTCCCGATCAGAAGGTCAGGATGCCCGGAGCCATTCTGTTCATCTGCGGCATGAATGCCATCCGCTCGCCCATGGCAGAGGCGATCGCTCGCGAGATGCTGCCGCGCGGCACCTATGTGGCATCGGCTGGAGTTCGCGCCGGCGAACGCGACCCTTTCGTCGATGCCGTTCTGGAGGAAATCGGTCTTTCGCTCGGCAGGCGCCAACCACAGACGCTGGACGAGCTGGAAGACGATTTCTTCGACCTCGTGGTGACGCTTGCCCCTGAGGCACATCATGCGGCACTGGAGCTGACGCGCTCTTCCGCCGTGGAAGTTGTCTACTGGCCTATGCCGGACCCGACGGTCGCGACCGGCACGCGTGAGCAGATTCTCGGCGCCTATCGCGAGGTACGCGACCGTCTGCGCCGGCTGATTGCCGAACGCCTTTTGCCCTCGGTCGAAGGCCAGACGGGGCCTGCCTGAAACAAATTGGAAAAGCGCACGCTACAAGGTTCACAAAACCTTGGTGATTGTGTAGTTTCCGCCCACATTTTCGGAGGCCCGCCGAGGCCCCGACCAACATCCAAGAAAGATAACCGCTCTATGGCAAAAGAAGAAGTCCTCGAATTTCCCGGCGTCGTCACCGAATTGCTGCCCAATGCGACGTTCCGGGTGAAGCTGGAAAACGAGCACGAGATCATCGCCCATACGGCCGGCCGCATGCGCAAGAACCGTATCCGCGTTCTCGCCGGCGACAAGGTCCTGGTCGAGATGACGCCCTACGACCTGACCAAGGGTCGTATCACCTACCGCTTCAAGTAAGCGCTCTCCCGACGAACGAATGCCGCGGGAGGTCGCATGGAGCTGAGACAGAAGCTGATACTGGCCTCCGGGTCGCCGCGTCGCCTCGACCTGCTGAAGCAGGCCGGGATCGAACCCGCGCGGCTGATGCCCATGGATCTGGACGAGACGCCGAAGAAGTCCGAGCACCCGCGTTCGCTGGCGCGCCGGCTTTCGGCGGAAAAGGCGCGCGCCTGCTACGACCAGATCCGCTCGGATCTTCAGTGGAACGACAGCTACATCATTGCCGCCGACACCGTCGTCGCGGTCGGTCGTCGCATTCTGCCCAAGGCGGAATATCTCGAGGAAGCGTCGTCGGCGCTGCATCTCCTGTCCGGTCGCAGCCATTGGGTGTTCACCGGCGTCTGCCTGATCACGCCGGAAGGCATAACCCGCCAGAAGGTTGCCGAGACCAAGGTCCGCTTCAAGCGCCTGTCGAGCCATGAGATCGAGAGCTATCTCGCCTCCGGCCAGTGGCGCGGCAAGGCGGGTGCCTATGCGATCCAGGGCATCGCCGGCTGCTTCCCGCAGAAGCTTGTCGGCTCCTATACCAATGTCGTCGGCCTGCCGCTGTTCGAGACCATGCAGATGCTCTCGGGCGAGGGCTTCGACGTCCAGACCGGCTGGACGGAGGGCTGAGTGATGAGTGACGATCCGTCGTCCCCTTCGGCAAAAGTCGCGCCCTTGCGCAAGGCGTTGCCTTGCCCGGAGTGCCGCAAGCCCTCGCAACGCGAGCACTATCCCTTCTGCTCGGACCGCTGCCGCACTCTCGATCTTTCACGCTGGCTGAAAGGTTCCTACGCGATCCCGGTCGTAGATGACGAATCCAGGGCCGAAGACGACGGTCGCGACTGAAATCTCACTTCGCCACGCATTTAAGTGCCTCGCGATCTTTCAGATCCGCCCATGGCGCTTATACTCCTTGTTTTGCCGCGTGTGGTCATCGCAAAGCCGCCGTGTTTTTTGCGCGACATGCTTTAGAGCGTGGCGGAAGTCATTCATTTGGCTTGGTTTTTCGGTATTTTCGCAAAGCTGTCAAAAAAGTGCTTTTTGGCGCTGGACATGGCCGAACAAGCTGCTATAAACCGCCTCGCTTCCGGGGGAAACTTCTCCCCCGCCGGTCGGAAACCCCACCGGATGGCTTCGCAAGAGCCTGATGCCCGGATAGCTCAGTTGGTAGAGCAGCGGATTGAAAATCCGCGTGTCGGTGGTTCAAATCCGCCTCCGGGCACCACTGCTTTGGGTAGTATTTGCCTCAGTTATCTCAGTCAATAATAGTGTAGCTTTTTCAGCGACTTAGCACCCGTTGCCTCGCTAAAGCAACTGCAGTTAGTCTAAGATCCGGGGCTTTGTCTGGTGGCTTTATGCGGTTGTCTCAGAAGGACTGGTCCAGCAGTCAAAAGTTTTCGATTCCCTGGCTTCAGTTTCTAGGTCTACCTGCTCGGGGGCACAGCCCAGAGCCCATGCTTCTAATTCGCATGTCGATGGTTCAAATCCATGTCGATGCAGTTATCCGAGGTCATCGGCCATCTTTCTAGTTGAATGAACGACTGAATTGGGGCCGCAAATAGACAGTCCGCCTTCAATCTCGAACTCTAAATCAAGACAGACTGATTCCCTGTCTCCCAGAAGTCATGCATGTGTGACTAGCAGACCGGGAGCGGGCGTGCCTGCCTGCCATCTTCGACCAGGTCCGCAACGGCAGTCCAGAGGTGATAGAGTGAGCTTGCAGGGATTGTGCGGGCAATCGGCATGTCATTCGTGTCGAGGCGGTCATGCCAGCAACCGGGAGGCGCTCCGGTCATGTAGGCCCCCAGAATGGCAGCAGCCACGTCGTTTGCCTCGACAAGATATCCTCGAAAACCGAAACGCTCGTAGAGTGACAAGAAGGCCTTCAGCATCTCCACCTGAGGCCAGAGCCGCCGCGACGGGGTAATGGGCCTAACCGCCGAAACGACATCGACAAGGAAGGGCGAACCCTCGATGCGCCCGATCGCTAGAGCGGTCGAGAACAGGTCAAGGCAGATCTTGGTGTGGTCGCTGTCGGCCAGCATGTCATGACGTGTCGTCAGCCACACCCATTCGCACATGTGACCGGGTTCCAGCCGATCCGATCCGTATCGGGCGGCGAGTTCCCATTGCGGCCCGAAGAACTCGTGAAGCGGCCCTTTTGGTCCGACCAGGAAATGCGAGCGCAGGAGTGCGAAGGCCCTACCTTCCGCCCTCATGTGAGCGGATGTTCGGTTATTTTCGCAAAGGGCCAGGGTCGCTTCGAGGTAGTGCATGTGCGGGTTCTGCCTGCGCGGCAGGCTTCCGTCGCTGTCTTCGGCCCACCCGCCGAAAGGATCCTTCAATGTCCGGTCGATTGCGATGAGTGCCTGATCGATGTGATGACGGTACATGTCCTTGCCTGTGGCTGTCAGCAGCCAGGAGAGGGCAAGCAGGATACAGGAACTGTCATAGAGGTCTCGGATGGGGTCAGTGATGCTGTCGGTATGGCGGTTGAAGGCTCTAGCGTAACCGCCACGCCTGCCGCCAATCCAAGCGACGCGGTGCAGATTGGCAAAGGCCGCCTCAGCCATTTGAAGTGAAGCGGGTGGTGCGACGCCGAGATGGGCCGCATGCGCATGCACATAGATCTGTCGTGCCACAGTTCGGCTACGGACCTCACCCGAACTCTGGGGCGATCCGTCGAGCGCCAGATATTCGACGAATTGCCCGCAGTGCTTGTCGAAGCCCAGTGCGGCCCAAGTCGGCAAAATGTCTTCAAGGAACCTTGATTTGAAAAGCGACAGGCTCACAACGGGTCTCCTCTCGGTCGCGTTCCAATACGGTTCATCGTCATGAACTCGTCGCGACGGGACGCATCGTCTCCAGAAGCCCACGGATCTTAATTGTCGTGAAGTTGGAATAAGAATCCGACACAGCATAAGGCAGGGCGATCAGATCGCCGTGTCGCATTGCACCGCAAGAATAGACAACATTGGGCACATAGCCTTCCCGCTCCGTCGGCTCCGGCTGCAGCAGGGGTTCGACTGTCCGCGAGAGAATGATGCTTGGGTCCTGCTTGTCGAGCAAGGTCACCCCGATCGCGTAGCGTCGCATAGGCCCCACCCCGTGGGTGAACAGGAGCCAGCCCTCGTCGATTTCGACTGGCGAGCCGCAGTTTCCAATTTGTACGAACTGCCAGGCAAATTCCGGCTTCATCAGCATCTGCCCTTCCTCCCAGTAATGCAGGTCATCAGAATAGAGGAGGAAGAGGTTTTCGCTGTCTTGCCGGGCAATCATCGCGTAGCGACCGTTGATCCGCCGAGGAAAGAGCGCCATGCCTTTGTTGCGGGCAGCAGGTCCTCGCAAAGGGGTCAGCGTAAAGCTGGCGAAGTCTGTCGTCTCAAGGAGTTCCGAGCGGATTGAGGAGCCGCTATAAGCCGTATAGGTTGCAAAATAAATGGTCTTTCCTTCGTCCTCGAAGGCCACGAAACGGGCATCCTCGATGCCGTTGGATTGGGCCTCGGTGACCGGGAAGACAACGCGCTCACTGAGGTCGCTATCACGGTTGAAGCTGAGCCCGATACACCCGGCCGGCGCGAGTCCGTCATGGGCATGAATGTCAGGCAGCCCCGCCAACCGTGTCGGAGGATCGACGGCCAAAGCACCATTCGGATCAAGCACACCCGAGCGGAAGGTTAGCGAGGAGATGTGGCCCTCCCCGACTGCCCTGAGACTAAGGATCACCCGCCTGCTACCCTCGACGACGCCAGACTGGTCTGGATGTGCAACGATACTGGGATTGAAGAGGGCTGCGGATTCGAACGAATACTCGTTCATGAAATAGGCCCCCACCAACTGCCTCTGTTGCTGGCTGAATCGCTGGTGATGGTGGAATGCATCTTCCATCGCATCCGCCCGCAGTTCGAACTGCCGCAGCAGGTTGCGATGCCGTCCGTCGAAATTGGCCAGGATGTCGCGCAACTGTTGGTCCGTGGCTATCGGGTCCAGCGACAGAACACGGTCGACAATCTCGTTCGCTCTGCTCTTGTCACGTGGGTTGAGGTGGCGCGGCTCGGTTGATGGCTTGAATGGGCGCACGATCACGCGTGTCGGGTCGGGCCTGAGATAAAGAGCCTGCCGGTTCAGAAGGCTGTCTTGGGGCAAAAGGGATCCTGCTCTGTCTGGATGAGGGGTGATCCGGCTCATGAGAGTTGCCGGAAAACGACCCCGGGAAGCATGGGCGTATGTGCCTGATGAACTCTCCCGATCTCGATTGAGGAGATCAGATAACAGAGCACGGATTCAGCGCCGCGATTCTCGTTGGGGCGGTCTGCGTGTAGGCCGTCACGGCAACTTCCCGTTTCCGGATCGACAAGGGAGATCCCATGATCGTTGCTGCCCGTGAACCAATTGAAGGTTCTGTTGGCAACCTCGATCCAATGCTTGTCGGAGGTGGCTTCATAAGCGGCAAGGCATGCCGATATCGTTGCCGTGGCCTCCACCGGCTGCTGATCGAATGGCTTCGGGGGCTCGCCGATTTCGAAGAAGCCCTCAGTGCCAATGGCGCGAAAGTGACCTGCGTCTGCAGTCTGCTGGACCATCAACCATTGAAGGGTAGCTAATCCCGTTTCGACAAACGCAGACACTTTGGTAGACAGGCCCGTGACAATCAAAGCCTGGCTAAGTCGCGCGTTTTCGTAGGACAGTCCTTCCTCGAACCAGCGGCGCCCGCTCTTCGACACACGCCGTTCCAGATCCATCAGATTTTCGGCGTGCCGAACGCGCAGCATACGTGCGTGGGGATCGTGGGGATTGGCCCTGCAGTAGTCGTTCAACCCGAGTAACGTGAAAGCCCAGGCTCGGGGAGAGCGAAAGCCGAGCGTAACGGACATGGCTTTCGCAAAGAGCGCGCTGGCCCAGCGGCGGCGAGGCGCATCGCTATCGGACAGCGCACAGCCGCCCAAGGCCCAGAGCGTCCTTCCGTGGCTGTCTTCGGACCCCTCGTCCTCGAGCCAGCGGCGATCAAAGCTCATGAAGTTGCGGAAACGACCTGTCTCCGGATTCCACGCATGCTCGACAAAGGCCGCAAATGACGCCGTCGTCCGATCGGTAATTCCAATCTCGGCAGCTTTCGACAGCAGAGAAGATAGAAGCAGCGCCCGCGCATTGTCGTCCACGCAGTAACCGTGGGACCTGTCGGGCACAGAAAAGACGGCATGTTGAACAATGCCGGTATCGTCACACATGGCGTGGAAATGACCAAGCTTCAACGCCGTTCGCTGCGCCGGCTGCTTGATCCGCAAGGAGACGAGGTCACTGACGAGTTTCGGCCGGGAGGATTCGCGCGCCTTTGCCATGCTCTCCAGATAGAGTTCGGCCACATGGGACCAGATCATCGAGCGTCCCGCATCGTATGCGAGGTGGCGCATGGCCATTCGACGGTCATCGTCGCCGAGCAAAGCGGCAATCGCCTTGCCAGTCGCCGATGCGTCGCCAAAAGGAACGAGAACGCCGCGTGCATCCGTCAGAAGTTCTAGGGCATGCCAGTAGGGGGTCGACACGACTGCGCTGCCCATGCCGAAGCTGTAGGCCAGCGTTCCAGACGTCATCTGCGCTTCGTCGAGATAAGGCGTCACATAGACGTCGCACATGGCGATAAAGTCGAGCAGTGTCGGCAGGTCAACAAAATGATTGAGGAATTCCACGGCGTGGTCGACCCCGAGATTTTCCGCGCGGTGACGCAGGCTGTCTCGATAGGTGTCGCCCTGTTTGCGTAATAATGTCGGATGGGTGGCCCCAAGCACGATATAGAGCGCTTGAGGGTTCTGCTCCAGGATCGCGGGCATGGCATCAATCACCACCTCGATGCCCTTGTTCGGCGAGAGCAGGCCAAATGTCAGGATGATCGGACGTCCCACGTAACCCCGTTCGACTTTGGCGAACTCCGGGTCATGAAAGGGGCGATCAGGTATGCCGTGCGCGATGACGTCTATCTTCTCTGGCGCAACCCCATAGACTTGCGTGAGCAATAGACGTCCGCGCTCCGCCATAACGACAATGCGATTGGAGTGTGCGGCGACCTTTTTCAGCACGCGGTGTTGTGAAGGGGTCGGATCCGCAAGGATCGTATGGCAGGTTGTAACGACTGGCACCCGCAGATGCGACAGGAGTTTCAGGATGAATTCACCGTCGGATCCACCGAAGATACCGAATTCGTGCTGTAGTGATACAGCGTCGAACCGTTCTTCGTTCAGGATCCTCGCCGCGGTCACATAATCTTCAGGCTCGGACTCCCTAATCTCGAAGATCACGTCGGGCGGATAGGCATAACTCTGCTCCTCGTCCGTGATGGCAATAATGCTGGTCCTGACACGGGTGGCGCTTTCGGCCATGGCGTGCGACAGATCACTCGTGAAGGTGGCGATGCCACACTGTCGCGGGGGAGAATTCCCTATGAAAGCGATACGCGTTGGCTTGTTCATGGATGTTCCCCTTCAGGGCACAATGGCAAGCTAGTTGCCGTAAACGGTCAAGACATCAAAATCATTGGGGTTCTACCGCTTCAAGTTCCCGCTCAAGGGCGACACGCCCCTGGTGAAGTTCAGCATTCCAGAGACGGTATTGCGGGCTGTTCTGATAGGCGGGCATCGGAGCCGCGACTGTGTAGGTAACGGCGACCATCGGCGACAGCCCCTTCGTCGTAACGAGGCGGACTATCTGGCCGATGGTAAAACGATGAGAAGGCATGCCGTTTCTCCTTTTAGAGGGCTAGCTCGACTTGGAGGGTTAACTCGACGTGGCGGGGACTACAGGCCTGACGGGTCGACGATCGATTCCCAATCACTGTTCCGAGACTGCAAGCAGTTTGTCCTTCTCCAGGGCGGCATCGAGTTCCGACGGGTCAATATCAATCAAGCTCTTCTTGTTGCCTGACGCTACCTCGATCATGGTGGAAACGCGCCGATAGGCGAGCCAGGAGAGCCCGGTGATCTGCTCCTCGTCGTCCAAAACATCGTAGTGACCCGCTGGGTACACGCCCTGAAGACCTGTCAGCGTGAAGGGTGCATTGAAATGTACTGTTCTCTTTTTCGTTCGCGTGAACATCTGATGTTCCAATCCCTTTGGTGACGTTGCGATCTTGGGGGCATCACAAGAGCCGATGAGTGTTACGGCTTGCTTGCCGAAGTCATCATGGTCCGGCTCGTGAACATGAGCACTGTGCACGTCTTGCCTGGACCGATGGGTTTAATCTCAACTATTGTCAGGTGTGTCGGTCGTGCCGCAGTCAATCTCGACCTGACATCGGCCAGGACCAGGATGTCATCGCCCTTCGCCATCGTCGCTCCCCTCAAGCACCTGGTTTTCAGCGGTTCCGGGAGGGGAAGAACTCCCGCCCTCATTTTCCCAGCGAGAAAGCGCAGCGCGCCCTGCAAGGACAAGCTGTCGCTTGGAAGCGGGGTATCCATCGGCCATGATCATGCCGTCGTTAATCTGTTCAATTATCCGATGCTCACGTGCGCGATCAGGGCCCTCCTGGGCCTCAAGATCAGAAGTCGCATAGTCTGAACGTTTGAGCAGAGATCGTAAGGTCCGCTGCTCTGCTTTCGCCTCAGCGTCGCGTGACGAGAGCCCGCCTACCATGGCAGAGCGAACAAACGTCCTTCAGGACGTTCATGGGCCTCCACCGCGCTGACGGAAACAAGGACTTCGAGTGTCATGGTCATCTCCTCGTCTGGATTACGCTGAAACTGTGATCGGCAACCAGTCAGCTCGCGAACCGCAGTGAAGAGCCGACAGCGTTCGTATCCATTTCGATCATCGACCGGTTGTTCTTCTGATACAGAGCGCGCGCGATCTCCAGGATTCGGCTGCGGCACTGATCGAAGGCCATCAGATAGCCTTGCTCCCGCAGCCTCAAGGCAGAGCTGTCCTGATCAAAAAGCCCCACGGACAGCAGGAAGACGATCTGCTTCAATCCATCGTGGCCGACAAACCGGATGACACTGCGGCGCTCGTCGTAGGTCCGTGTCCTATTCGCAAAGGAGAGGCTCATACGCCAATCCCCATGGCGGTCGTTTGATCACGACCCTCAGAGACACATTCTGCCCACGTGCTGACCGCGGCGATCAGCGCATCTGGCTTCCTCGTTCCATTCTGATAAAGTTCAAGCGCGTACCTGGCCGCCTTGCGGTCGAGTTCACACATCGGCTCCTGGTATTGAAACCCAGTGTAGCGAAGAACGTCTGTGATGATGCCGATATCTGTGATGCCAAGCAGAAGCGGATTGCCGTCGGAAGACATATCGTCCTCCTTTGCTGGGGCTCGGGTGCGTGCCGCCCGTAAAATGACAGTGCCCGTAAAGTGGCTGCCATTGATGTCAAAGTAGTGCACAAATCACAAATTGCAATAGGGACGCACAAGCAGCGCAAAGATGCGACGCTGGTGAATTTACAGGTTTATGAGACCTGCCATGCCCTACGACTGTCAGCGCGGGCACCGTAATTTATTCCGAAAACTCCTCTCCAGCCTTTTTTCTCGAATCCATCGGCTGGGCTCGAATTTCCGCCCGCTGATCTTGTTGTTTGGTGAACAGGGACCACGCGGAAATGAAGAGCGCCGCAATCATAGGGCCAATGACAAAGCCACTCAGGCCAAAGAGTGATATCCCGCCTACTGTCGAAATCAGAACGACATAGTCCGGCAGTCTCGCGCCCCCTCGCCATCAGAATACGTCCGATGCGCGACACATTGTGGCGGGCATCGACGGTCCACCAGCGACCGCCGAGGTAGACCTCGCACCAGGCACTGAAATCCATCGGATGCGGATCCTTTGGCACACCGATATCACCAAGATAACCGGTGCAATAGCGGGCGGAAATGTTGAGGCATCGGCAGAGCATGATGGTCAGATGCGCTAAATCGCGGCACACGCCCGTCCGGTCCATGAAGCCGCCATGGGCCGTGCGCATCGGGTCGGCCCGGTCGTAGTCGAAGGCGAGGTGGCCATGAACGAAATCGAGGACGGCCTTGCCCCGCGGCCAGCCGAGAGGTGTCGCGGAAAACTGTTTCCAGGCAAAATCGGTCAGACGATCGGTGTCGCAATAGCGACTGCCAAGCAGGAAAACCAACACATCATCGGGCAAGTCCTGAATTGGGAGTTGCACTGCCTGCCCGGGCAAGAGCTTCGGCACGCCGCGGTCGCTTACTTCGAACTGAGCCGATATCGTGGTCGTGCCGGGCGTCGCAACGATGCGCGTACAGGCGTTGCCGAAAACGTCAAGATAGTCCCTCTGCGAGCTCACGCGGTTAAACACAAGCGCCTGCTCGCTGCAGAGATCCCGTTCCCTCGATGGGTGAACCTTGAGGACCAGCAGCATAGGCGTGTCATTCTGACAATCATAGGCGATTTGAAACCCGGCACGTATCTTCATCGAAGCTGCCTCTCTGTCCTGGCTTTTCCAGACTCTGTTCAATGCAACGGCTGAGGCTCTATGGCCTTCCGGCTGACGCCTCCATCGGTGCATAACCTGTCACACCTTGCGGGACGGCTGGCCGTTACCTGTCGCCCATGGCACCGCTGGGCCCCAATCCCGATACGGGGTCTGCCGACTTTCACGTCACTCTAAGACGGGATGGCACTTTAGGTCGCGTGCACATTGAAGTCGATCGGTCGGCGATCGAGGATGGGGCCTCGCCAGGCCGTCACGAAGCTCCTTCAGCGAGGCCGAGATCTGGATCTCGTCGACGCCACGGGTCAGATGAACGTCGTTGTGCACCGTCGATACAGAGATCACGCGCTGGTGAGCCTTCGACATGACAACGGCTTTCCTCCGCGGTTAAGGCGCGCGTTGACGGCCAGCAAGTCCGGGAGCAAGCAGTAGCGCGAAGGCAGTTAAAACCCAATATTTCTTATCAGCCGACGAATAAGCTGACCCACGGCTTTCGAGGACCCCACAGCGAGACTTGAACGACCCAAATGAAGGCGCGAAGCGGCCACTCGCACGGCGACTGCGGGAACGTGAACTTCAGGTCCGAAAGCGGAAATTATTGCCGCTCTCCTGCTATGTTGACGTCAGCCCAAAGCCAGGGCACCCGCGCCGCTCAGACCACGCTTGCTCGCTCTAGGTACCGGCAAAAGGCGTTCGCAAGCTGCATCTGCCGCGGCGTCCGGCACTGCGCTTCGAAGACGGAGGGCGAGGCGACAAGCACGCAGATGCATTTGGCTCGGGAGGTGGCCACGTTGAGCCGGTTGAGGCTGTAGAGAAACTCCATGCCGCGCGGCGCGTCCGCATAGCTTGAGGTCGTCATTGAGTAGATGACGATCGGCGCTTCCTGACCTTGGAATTTGTCGACCGTGCCGATGCGGCCGCCGGGGATCCGGTCCTGCAACTCGATGACTTGAGCATTGTATGGCGCGATGATGAGGATTTCGTTGAGCGTAACAGGCGCTTCGACCCCGTGCTTGTCGATCCATGTCGTCCCCGCACCAAGGATCTCATCCACCAAGTCACGGACGCAGTCAGCCTCCTCAGGCGACGAACTCTGATTGCCTTTGGTCGGCACGGGTACGTAACGCAGGCCCGCACCGCTGACACGGCCGCCCGACCTTATCTCCTGCACTTCCAGACCTGGCCGTGGGTGAAGACGGCCGCCGTAGAACAGCTCAGAGGTATAGGCGCAGATGTCCGGGTGAAGCCGCCACGTCTCGGCCAGAAACAGCCCGCGGTCGTCAGCAATGGTCTGATCACCCCCGAGGATGTGATGGAGCGATGAAACGTCGGTGCCTTCCGGATGACTGCCCTGCATGGGCTGGTCAAGCTGTTGCGGATCCCCGAGGAGCACGATGGTCGATGCCGCCTGAGAGACGGCCAGCACATTGGCAAGCGCCATCTGCGCCGCTTCGTCGATAAAGAGTACATCGACGGCTTCGGCGGCATCGGGTGACGCCCAGAGCCACGCGGTGCCACCGCCGACGTGAACGCCGTGGCCTATGGCACCGAGCAGTTCTGGTGCTTTGGTCGTGAAGCGCAAACGGTGGATGTCGTCCTCTTTCTCGGCAGGTTTCTGCATACACTGGACATCTACGCCCATCGCGTCCGCCGCCGTCACCACGGCATCCAGGAGATTCCGTATCACCTTGTGGCTGTTGGCGGTCACGCCGACGGTCTTTCCAGCCTGAACGAGGGCGCAGATCATGCGGGCGCCAGTGTGGGTCTTGCCGGCACCGGGTGGCCCTTGAATGGGAAACACGCCCGTCTGTAAATGCGGTGCGATACGCAGCGCGGCATCGAGCGTGGGCTCGCCGTCCTGCCGGATCGACTGCCCGCCGATCCGCGGCGGCATCCGCATGAGAAGATCGCGGGCCGCTCTGTATCGGCCATCGCCCTCCATGCCGTTCGCGGCGACATGTTCACCGACGCGAACAAGCGCCTTCGCAAGCACATCGGCATCAATTACCTTGTGAGCGAAAACGGCCTCGCTGTGAACATCGGCTGTGTCGCCCCGCTTTTTGATGTCGACCCAGCGTTCGTCCAGTGACATCTCCTCGACCGTGCCGAAATGGGCGCCGCCCATGTTCCGCAGGCTTTCGCCGCCGCGCAGTTCCGTCTCCTGTGGCGGGAAGCTGTAGCGGTGGATCGGCGCCTTGGCGGTGCCGCCAGTTGCGCCGATGAAGGAAAGGCCGGACAGGCCCGCCCGCTCTTCGAGCAGGTCCTCCGACGCAAGATCCGATAGCCGGAAATACTCCCACCACAGCGCCTTCTGCTCCCGCCGGTGCCAGTCAAGCGAATGGGCAAGCAGCCAGCGCGCGTGCTGCTCCGGTGTCCGGTCGGCCGGATCGGGCGGCACGTCGCCGGTTAGCTGGTCGATGAGCGCATTGATTTTCTCCTGCCACTCGCTGAGCTTCTCACTCGGCGCGCCTTCCTGTGCCTCCGGGCGCGGCACATCCGTGCCCGCTCCGACCAGTTCATCACGGCGGGTCTCAAGCCAGTCGCGCAATTGCCAGGTCGAAACGCAGTCGTCCCTGTTATAGCCGGCGACCACCGTGCGGTCGGCATCATCGATGAATTCGAGATCGCCAAGCTCCAGGCAGGCCTGCACCTTAGCGAGCGCCATGTTTGCGTCCGACAGCTTCGTGTCGCGCGTGAACCCGTACAGCGGTTCGAGCTTTTTGATGGAATAGCTCTCGACGCTCGCCCGCAAGGCGTTCCGGACAACGCCGTACAGATCGACAAAACGCTTGGAGCGCAGCAGGAAGTCGATCTCTTCCTCGCGGCTCGCATAGCGGCCCATCAGCCGCTTGAGCGCCGCCGGCTCGTAGGGTGCGAAGTGGTAGATGTGCAGATCGGGGTGCTGTCCGAGACGCGCCATGACGAAGTCAATGAAGCGCTCGAAATTCGCCTTCTCGTCCTCGCGGGAAAAAGCCCAGTCGGAGGTGTAGCTGGCGGTGCCATCCGCGTCGGCGAAGCTGTAGCCGAACAGATATTCGAGCCCGCCTTCACCTGCGAAGGGATCACCTTCGAGGTCGAAGAAGATATCGCCGGAGGACGGGGCCGGCAGGCTTGCAAGCCCAAACCCCGGCACCACCGGCAGCAATTCGTGGAGCATGGCGCTGGCCGCGCGGCCTTCCACCTGGATGCGCGCCTGTTCGCGGACGCGCTCATAGGAATAGGCGGCCCCCCGCGTGGGCTTCCAGGCAAGCGGTAAGGGCATGACCGCAAGGTTGGCGGCGGTCTCGATGCCCTGGCGCTTGAGTTCGTCAATCTGGACTTTGCTGATACCGGCGACCAGGGAGAGATGATCGTCGGCGCGCCGCCGCTGATCGCAACGATCCTGCCAGCGGCAGATCTCGCAATGCGTTTTCGGGTCGGGATAGATCTCCGGCCCGTTGTGCTCGTCGATCGCGAGCGCGTCCCTTACCCGCCGGTAATAGGCCGCATAGTCGTCCATCCGGAAGATCTGCGGCTCGTAGTCGGACCAAGGGGCGACGACATAAGAATATGCAGGTTTTAGGCCCTGCACCGAGGCCACGAGGTCGGCATAAAGGCAGAGTTGCAGGACGGTGCCGCCCTTGGTCTCGCGGGCAAGCTTGGTGTCGATGACTTCATATGACCATCCGCCGAGATCGCTTGGCGTCTCGATACGGCGAAGAATGTCGGTGCGGCCGACCCAGGCGTTAAGACGAAACGCACCCTGCACGATGATGGAGTGGCCTTCAATCATCGCCGTGCGCGTATGCGCGACAGCATCGTCGTCAACCCCTACGCCGTCAATAACGGTGATGTCGAACCCCTGCGCCTTCAGGTGCTCGACATAGCCCTGTTCGTGGCGTGCGCCGCGCTCCCAGAGGATCTGCAATAGCGGGTCCCAAAAGGCGGGTTTGGAAAGTGTGCCGCGCGCGACTTCGATGTCCAGGCCAGACAGATGGCGGCAGTTCAGGTGCCCGACCAAGTCGGACGCGCTGAGCAGGAGTGAGTCGTTGCGACGCTGCATCAAATAGTTTTAACTCAAGTGGTTTACACGCGCTATTGCTTGTTTCGGAGCGCTGGACATTTTTAGGCTCCGAGAACTGATACCCAGTACACCGGTGCTAGCCATCGGCGGCAGGCCGCCTCCAATTCAAGAGCTGGCTAGGGAGAGGGCCGGTTATGGGAATGGCCATCGCCATTGTGGTTGACAGGAATGGGGGCGCAACGCAGAAGTTCTATTCCCATCCTCACATACTCAATATCTCCTGCTGCGCCTGCCACTCCACCGGCAGTTCGAGCATCCGCGTGAGCTTCGCCACCGTCAGATCAGCCGGCTGCATGCCGGTGAGGATCGCCTCGGTGATCTTCGGCGAGAGGAAGGCCATAGGTAGGATGCGGCTGATGTCTGAGTTGCTGAGCCCATAGATGCGGCAGAGGTCTGCAATGTTTGTGCCTGAGCCATCGGTGAGGAGCTGGAGGTAGAGGTGTGCTTTACCGATGAGTGCGATGAGATCCTGATCGGGTGCAGCCTTTTGCTGGTGGACACCATCAAGCACGATGCGGCTTTCGACCCCGCGCCGCTTGATGGTCAGGGGTAAGGTTATGGGTTCGATGCCAACGTCTGCGAACGACGTGGCCGCCTTGCTCTCTTCCTGCAACTGAGGCGCCGTCTCCACCGGGTTCATAAGCATCTGAACCAAGCGCCCTGGCATGATCTCGATGGTAATCTGGCCTTGGCCCATGATGATGCGACGGATGATATGGCGGAGGATCGCTGACTTTGCTGCGAGATCATCAAGGGCGGTGAAGCGGGTGGTCAGCGCTTTGGCATTCTCAAGGACGGCGGCGAGATGGGGCAGGGCGTCATGCTGCCCGGCCCAGGTGGCAAGGCGGGTTCGATCGCTGAGGATCGCGCGGAAGAGGTCTTCGACGATTGGCTCGATCGTATCGGCGGGCAGGCGCCAGGGTGAGGCTCTGGATCGACCTTCAGCTCCCGATGCTGCGGATCTGTGATTGCTGACGTAGTAGCGATAACGTCGTCCATGGTTCTGGGCGTAGCTGACGACGAAGGGGCGATGGGTCTCATCATGGAGGAGGCCGAGGATCAGATGTCGCTCGCGGGCATTGCCGGAGGCGCGTCGGTTCGGGGCGAGCCGCTTCAATAGCGCCTGCACCTCCGCGAAGACGGACGCGTCGATGATCGCCGGATGTTCGCCATCGTAGATGGCCTCCTTGTGCCTGACCTTGCCGACATAGACTGGGTTGGAGAGCAGGTGATGCAGCTGGCCCCGCCCGAACAGTTCTTTGGCGAGCTTGCGGTTTGGCCGGTGACCTGCTCCCCGGATTGTCCGCGTTTATAAGTTAGCTCTGTTCATGTTCTGGTCGTGTGTGGACCGGGTTGCAAACTCGTAAGGGGTCAAGCCGTTGAGGCTCGTGTGCGGGCGGTTCAGGTTA
>NZ_JAMXLX010000005.1 GCF_024055605.1 Ciceribacter sichuanensis
CTGGTACATGGAAGGCAAGATCCAGATCGACCCGATGATCACCCACACCATGCCGCTCGAAGACATCAACCATGGCTTCGAACTCATGCACAAGGGTGAATCCATCCGCGGCGTCGTCGTCTATTGAGGTGCCTGATGGAACTCGTGTCGCAAAGCCAGAGTTTTGGTGGAACGCAGTCGGTCTACCGGCACAGGTCCGAAGTCTGCGCCGCGGAAATGACATTCGGCGTCTATCTGCCGCCTGCGGCAAGAGTTCGTCCGGTACCTTTGCTCTGGTATCTCTCGGGGCTGACCTGCACCCATGAGAACGCCATGATCAAGGCGGGCTTGCAGAAGTATGCAGCGGAGCACGACATTGCCGTCGTGTTTCCCGATACCTCGCCGCGTGGCGAAGGCGTTGCGGACGATCAGGCCTATGACCTGGGGCAAGGCGCTGGTTTCTATGTGAATGCAACGCAGAAGCCATGGTCGCGGCATTTCCGCATGTACGACTACGTCGTTTCCGAACTGCCGGCGCTGCTGCAGAGAGAGCTGCCGCTCAATGGCGTCTTCGGCATCACCGGCCACTCGATGGGTGGCCATGGCGCGATGACGATCGCGTTTCGCAATCCGGAGAAATTCCGGTCGCTTTCGGCCTTTGCGCCGATCGTCAATCCGACGCGCTCGGACTGGGGACGCAAACAGTTTTCCGCCTATCTCGGCGACGACGAGGCCCATTGGACGAAGCACGATGCCTGCCTGCTCCTGGCCGATCTCGGCTGGAACGGAGATATCCTGATCGATCAGGGCTCAGCCGACCAGTTTCTCGAGCAGTTGCGGCCCGAGGCGATGGCGCGGTTGATGGCGGAGCGGCGCCAGCCCGGCGTACTGCGCATGCAGGCCGGATACGATCACAGCTACTATTTCGTGGCGAGTTTCGCCGAGGACCATGTGCGTTGGCACGCGGAGCGGCTGAAGGCCGCCTGAGGGAGAGGACAGGCATGATTTCACGACATACTTTGATTTCTGCATTGATTGGAACGCTTGCAACGGGCCTTGCCGCGCCGGTTATGGCGATGGAAGGACTGACCGGCGACGCCGGCGCGGGAGAAAAGGTCTTCCGCAAGTGTCAGGCCTGCCATGCGGTCGGCCCCGGCGCCGTGAGCAAGACGGGACCGCTCCTGACCGGCGTCGTCGGACGCCCGGCGGGCAGTATCGCCGACTACTCCTATTCCTCGGGCATGACCAAGGCAGCCGGAGAGGGGCTGGTGTGGGCGCCTGAAAAGATCTCGGAATTTCTGACCAATCCGAAGGCGTTTCTGCCCGGAACCAAGATGGCCTTCGCGGGGATCCGGAAGGATCAGGAGCGGGCCGATCTGATCGCATATCTATCGACGTTCAAACAATAGAAAGGAGCCAGAGGAACCTTTTCGAGCATGGACCGTAGTGCCTGCGGAGGCGGGTGCGAGAGGTCATCAGGCGCTTCGCAAGGCCGATGCCGGGATAGAGGAGACCCGAAGGGTTTTCCCGGCGCGAAGAGGGTGGATAAACCCTGATCGGCGATATCCAACGGGAGGATAGCATGAAGAGATTGCTCACATTGCTCGCCGTGTTCGCGCTAGGCTGCTCGCAAGTCGCCTTCGCCAATTCGGATGTGCAGAAACAGATAGATGACCCCAACCAGTGGGTTCTCCAGACGGGCGACTACGCCAACCAGCGTTATTCGAAGCTCGACCAGATCAACAAGGAAAACGTCGGCAAGATGCAGGTCTCCTGGACCTTCTCGACGGGCGTCCTGCGCGGCCATGAAGGCTCGCCGCTGGTCGTCGGCAACATGATGTATGTGCATGCACCGTTCCCCAACACGGTCTTTGCGCTCGACCTCGACAAGGAAGGCCAGATCGTCTGGAGATACGAGCCGAAGCAGGATCCGGACGTCATTCCGGTGATGTGCTGCGATACCGTCAACCGCGGTGTCGCCTATGCGGACGGAAAGATCTTCCTGCACCAGGCCGACACCACCGTCGTCGCGCTCGACGCGAAGACCGGCAAGGTGATCTGGAGCGTCAAGAACGGCGATCCGAAGAAGGGCGAAACCAACACCGCAACCGTGCTGCCGGTGAAGGACAAGGTCATCGTCGGCATTTCCGGTGGTGAGTTCGGCGTTCGCGGCTCGGTCACGGCCTATTCGATGGCCGATGGCAAGCTCCTGTGGCGCGGTTATTCGATGGGTCCCGACAGCGATACGCTGATCGATCCGGAGAAGACCACGCATCTCGGCAAGCCGGTCGGCAAGGACTCCGGCCTGACGACATGGGAAGGCGATCAGTGGAAAATCGGTGGCGGTACGACGTGGGGCTGGTATTCCTACGATGCTGAGGAAAACCTGATCTATTACGGTTCGGGCAACCCATCGACCTGGAACCCCAGCCAGCGTCCGGGTGACAATCGCTGGTCGATGACCATCTTCGCCCGTGATGTCGATACCGGCATGACGAAATGGGTCTACCAGATGACGCCCCATGACGAATGGGACTATGACGGCGTCAACGAGATGATCCTGACCGAGCAGAAGTTCGACGGCAAGGACCGCAAGCTGCTCACCCATTTCGACCGTAACGGCTTCGGCTATACGCTGGACCGTCTCTCGGGCGAACTGCTGGTGGCAAAGAAATACGATCCCGCCGTCAACTGGGCGACGGAGGTCGTGATGGACCCGAAGTCCGAACAGTATGGCCGGCCGCAAGTCGTTGCACAGTATTCGACCGAACAGAACGGCGAAGACGTCAACTCGACGGGCATCTGCCCCGCTGCCCTCGGCACCAAGGACCAGCAGCCGGCAGCCTACTCGCCGAAGACCGAACTGTTCTACGTGCCGACCAACCATGTGTGCATGGACTACGAACCGTTCCGCGTCAGCTACACCGCTGGCCAGCCCTATGTGGGTGCGACGCTGTCGATGTATCCGGCTCCGGGCAGCCATGGCGGCATGGGTAACTTCATTGCCTGGGACAACAAGGAAGGCAAGATCAAGTGGTCCCTGCCCGAGAAGTTCTCGGTCTGGTCCGGCGCTCTCGCCACCGCAGGCAATGTCGTCTTCTACGGTACGCTGGAAGGCTATCTGAAGGCAGTCGACGCCGACACGGGCAAGGAGCTCTATCGCTTCAAGACGCCGTCCGGGGTCATCGGCAACGTCATGACCTACAGCCATGGAGGCAAGCAGTATGTGGCCGTGCTTTCGGGCGTCGGCGGCTGGGCCGGTATCGGTCTCGCAGCCGGCCTGACCAACCCGAACGAAGGTCTCGGTGCGGTCGGTGGTTACGCGGCGCTCAGCGACTATACGGCGCTTGGCGGCACGCTGACCGTGTTCTCGCTGCCGAACTGACGGTGGCTTTCGCCCAAAGAACTGGCGCGGGAGAAACCCCGCGCCAGTTCGCTCTCAAGGCTCACAGGGACACAAGATGAACAGTTTTGCTAAAGTCTTGCCGATCGCCTTCGCTGTATCGCTGCTGGCCGGATCCGTTCTGTCGCAGGATGCCGAAAAGAAGGTCGACAACATTACCGCCGTCACCAGCGAGGACGGCCGCTACTACACGGCAGACGGCGTGCCGACCTACAAGATTGCGCCCGACGGCACGATCGACTGGCTGACCTATTCCGGTTTCCGGCGCTACCATTCGGAATGCCATGTCTGTCACGGGCCGGAAGGCGAGGGCTCTTCCTACGCCCCGGCGCTGAAGAATTCCGCCGTCAACATGGATTATTACGCCTTCGTCGACGTGGTGACGAACGGCCGCAAGAGGGTGGATGCGTCCCACAATTCGGTGATGCCGTCCTTTGGCGATAACGTCAACGTCATGTGCTATCTCGACGATATCTACGTCTACCTGAAGGCCCGCGGTACGGATGCGCTGCCGCGTGGTCGACCAGGCAAGAGAGAGGACAAAACCGATGCGATCCGCCAAGCGGAGGCAGACTGCCTTGGCCACTAGAGCACATTTCGATCTGATGCAATCAGATCGGCGCTCCAGGGTTTTCTCCTTGAAGCATAATCCTGTCGATCCTCGTTTCACTCCGGCCGGATTATGCTTCAGGCTTTCGGCAGCGCTGCTCGCCCTCGGGCTTGCAACGATCGGGCAGACGCCGGTCTTCGCCCAGACGTCCGATCTGGTGTCGAAGACGGCGTTTCGCGTCTGTGCGGATCCCGCCAACCTGCCCATGTCGGATCAAGCCGGCGCCGGTTTCGAAAACCGGATTGCCGAACTCTTCGCCGCAGAATTGAAAATGCCGCTGGAATACACATGGTTTCCCATGGCGACCGGCTTCATCCGCAAGACGCTTCAGGCCAACAAATGCGATGTGGTCATCGGCTATGCCCAAGGCGATGAAATGGTGCTCAACACCAATCATTATTACACGTCCGGCTATGTGCTGATCGTACCGTCGGCAAGCCCGCTCACTGCTGTCACCACGATCGGCGATCCTGTTCTCAGGGACAAGCGTATTGGAGTCGTGGCGGGCAGTCCGCCGGCGACGCAAATGACGCATTACGGCTTGATTGCGAAAGCCAAGGGTTATGACCTGATGGTCGACCGACGCTATGAAAACCCGGCCGGGGAAATGCTCTCCGATCTGAAGGCCGGAACGATCGACGCTGCCATTCTCTGGGGTCCCATCGGCGGTCCCATGGTCAAGCAGGGCTATCCGGACTTCAAGGTGATCCCGCTTCTGTCGGAGACCACGCCGCCGAAGCTTTTCTATCGCATCACCATGGGCGTGCGGCAGGGCGAGAAGGTATGGGAGCGCAAGCTCAATTCGCTGATCCGCCGAAACCAGGACAAGATCAATGCCATTTTGACCGATGCTGGCGTGCCGCTCTTGAACGACATGGGCACGGGACCGCTGGAGGCGAAGAAATGAACGCGCGCATGGTGGTTTTGCCCTTCCTGTTCGTCCTTGGGTTCGTCGACCCCGCGCCGGCCGAAGAGGCGCCTGTGTCAAAGGCGGCGGTTGAGGAACCTCAGGATTACCGGCAGGACGAATACCGCGCGCCGGTACCGGCGACGCTCGCCGGCGCCACCGTTGTTTCGACGGGACAGGCGCACCGACTGTGGGAGAGCGGCGAAGCCGCGTTCATCGATGTCCTGCCCCGTCCGCCCAAGCCGAAGGATCTGCCGGAAGGCACGATCTGGAAGGAAAAGCCGCGGATCTCGGTCAAGGGTGCGCTCTGGCTTCCGAACACCGGCTACGGCAAGCTCGCCGATGTGACACTGGACTATTTCCGCAAGGGGCTCGAGAAGGCATCGGGCGGAGACAAGAAGCATCCCCTGCTGTTCTTCTGCCTGCCGGATTGCTGGATGTCGTGGAACGCTGCCAGACGTGCGCTGGAACTCGGTTACGGCAAGGTCTACTGGTATCCCGACGGCAGCGAGGGCTGGGCGGCGGCCGGTTATCCGACCGAACAGTTGACGCCGGAGCCCGGCGGCTCTTGATCAGTTTTCTGCCCCTTTAGCGCTCTTTTGATGATCTGGGCCATCCGCGAGAAACTTGCCGAAGGCCCGCGGACCGTCGCCGGTAGCGATTTCTCCTGCCACCTCAAGCTTTTCAGTGTCGATCAGTGACACGGTGTTGGATGCCCAATTGGCAACGACGACGAACCTTCCGTCAGCCGTCGTGTCGATGCCCTCAGGATATTCTCCAACGGATATGACTGTGACGGGGGCATAGGTCGTTGCATCGAAGACGTTGACGCTATCGTCATACTGGTTGGTGACGAAGCCGTGCCTGCCGGCAAAGGCGACGCCGTAGGGCCGTTCCCGCGTCCTGACCTTGCCGAGAACCTTGCCGTCTTCCGGATCGACCACGGTTACCGTGTTGCTGCCGACATCGGCGGTAAAAAGCCTCCCATCCGGCGAGAATGTTATGCCAAAGGGGCGCTCACCGACCGTGATGCGGCGATGAAGTTCGAGCGTATCCGCAGCGAAGATGGAGACCTGATTGGAATCCCGGTCCGCCGTGGCGAGCCATTTGCCGTCCGGTGAAAGGGCAAGGCCAGCCGGTGCGCTTCCGGTCCTGAGCGTGGTCCTGAGTTCGAGGGTGTCCGAGGCGAGAACCCAAACGCGGGCATTATACCAGTCGGAGACGAAGACACGCTGGCGTCTGTCATCGACGGCTATTCCCATCGGGCCGCCCTCGAGATGGAGTTCGGCTTTCGGTGCCTGAGGCATCAGGCCGTAGCGGCGCACGGTCTTGCTCTCCGGGCTTACAGTAAAGACGGATTTCAGTCCCTGAGAGACGGCCACGCCGGCTGGCTGGCCGGGCACAGTGAGACGTTCGACCTCGATTCCACGGCTGAGATCGATGATGCTCAGATCGCTGGAGGATTGGTTCGTCACATAGGCATAATCGGCCTGAACCGGCTGCGGCGCCAGAAACGCCGCAGCCAGAACCAGTGTCAGCGCGAGGTTATTTGCCGAACTTCTTTTCCAGCGCATCGAGCCCTGCCTTGTAAACGGCGGTGACGGCAGCAATCGCTGCTGCGTCGTTGAGGTTCTCCGGCGGATCGTTGTTCGGATAGCCGCGGTAGAATGCGCCGCGCCATTCGATATGCGAGCCGCCGGTTGCGGTCGGCGTCACGGTGAGGTGGGAGGAGTAGTTGGTGACGGGAAGAACCGCGACGTCCACTTCGTTGATCCGGTAGGAGTAGGACATCTTGGCCGCGTCGTATTTGTAGAGCACCTCCGAAATGGTCGGGCCGCCTTCCTTTTCCAGCGTCAGAACGCGGGTGGCGTCGATCGCATTGCCGCCTTCGCCCTTGGTGGAGAAAATCGCGGGATGCCAGCTCATGTCCTGGAAATTGCCGATCACGGCCCATACGGCATCGGGCGCGGCGGCCACGTCGACCGCAAGGGTGAGTTTCTGACGGGTCGGTCCGTGCGCAAGGGCAATGCCTGGGATGAGCAACAGAAACGTCAGTATCAGGTTACGGATATAGGACATGCTTCCTCCTCAGGATTTAAAGAAATGGTTTTTCAGGATGTAGTCGAGCCCGCGCAGCCAGCTCACATCGGTATTGGACCGGATGTCGACGGCGAGCGCCCGCAGCGCCTCGCCGGTTTTCACTTCGCGCAGGACGAGATTGATGGAGAGGATCAGGTTTGAAACCTTCTGCACTTCTCCCACCAGCACGTAATCGGCGCCGAGGCGCTCGGCCATGCGCCGTTCGCAGCCATAGCAATCGGCGGGGTTGACGGTATTGGCAAGCTCTTCCGCAATCGGGCCGTTGTCGAGGACGATGAAACCCATTTCCGCAAATCGTTTTCGCGTCGTCTCCTCGAGAAGACGGGTGCGGGCGGTCTGGTCGGGGCGCTCGCCGTTATAAGCGCCTTCGGTGGACGTATCGATGAAGGTTATCCCGAGAAAGGCGATTTTCGCATTGGCTTTGAGCGGCTTGTCCAGGTTCGACAGGGCAAGCGCGGGCATCAGGATCAGGAAAAGCGATAACAGGATGCGCAGCATGCGGGTGAGCGTAGCATAGCGAAATTGCGACACCACGATCCATAAGTATCGGTTTCGCTGCACAACCCTGACTGTTATCCTCACCTTCAGGACGGTCAGGAAGATTGGGAGGTCATTCCGACAATGTCTAAGCCGCAGCTTACGCTTGCCACCCTTTGCCTTGCGCTTCTTGCGGCACCTGCTTCGTGGGCGCTTGAGGTGAAGGTTGCCTTGCTTCGCGTCGATAAACCCATGCTGCCGCCGATCTCGCGGCTCGATGTGCCGCCTGCGGATCTGGGGCTTGCCGGCGCCAACCTCGGCAACGAGGATAATCGCACCACAGGCGCCTTCACCGGCACGGACTACAAGCTGACCACGAAGACAGTAGCGCCGGCGGAGGCCCTTGCGGCGCTGGATGCCCTCAAGGCCGAGGGTATACGCCTCATTGCGGTGATTTCCGATGGCGAGACGCTGAAGCAGCTCGCGGACCGCGCCGGTCCCGATACGTTGATCCTGAATGCCGGTGCCCGTGACGATGCGTTGCGCGATGCCGAGTGCCGGGCGAATGTCCTGCATGTCTCGCCCAGCCGCTCCATGCTGACCGACAGCGTCGTGCAGTTCCTGATGTGGAAGAAGTGGGCGCGGATCATGCTGATCTACGGCTCCCATCCCGAAGACAAGCTGCTTGCCGACAGTTATCGCAAATCGGCCGCGAAGTTCGGCGCGAAGATCGTCGAGGAGCGCGAGTTCGTCGATACCGGCGGTGCGCGGCGAACCGATACTGGCCATGTGCAGGTCCAGCGACAGATCCCGGTCTTTACCCAGGAAGCCAAGGAGCACGACGTCACTGTCGCCGCCGACGAGACGGACGTTTTCGCCGCCTATCTGCCCTATCATTCCTGGGATCCGAGGCCGGTTGCCGGCTCGGCCGGGCTGATGCCGCTGTCCTGGCATCCGGCGCACGAGTCCTGGGGGGCTACCCAATTCCACCGCCGTTTCGAAAAGCTTGCCGGCCGCAGCATGCGTGAGGAGGACTATCAGGCCTGGCTTGCCATGCGGGTGGTGGGCGAAGCCGTTACGCGTTCCGGCAAGGCAGATGCGAAATCGATCCGCGACTATGCGCTTTCGAAGGATTTCGATCTTGCCGCCTTCAAGGGGCAGAAACTGACATTCCGCACATGGAACGGCCAGATGCGCCAGCCGATCCTGCTCGGCGACGGGCGCATCACCGTCTCCGTCTCGCCGCAGGACGGTTACCTGCACCAGTTCTCCCCGCTCGATACGCTGGGGATCGATGCGCCAGAAACCGCCTGCCACGCTTTTGGAGGATAAACATGCTGAAACCCGCCTTCGTGATCCTGCCCCTTGCGCTCATGATGAGCGGGCCGGCGCTCGCCAACAAGGTGTTCGTTACCAACGAGCGCGGCAACAGCGTCACGGTGCTCGACAGCACGACCTGGGAAAAGATCGCCGAGTTTCCGGCGGGAAATCGCCCGCGCGGGATCACCATCAGCCCCGATGGCAAGGAACTCTATGTCTGTGCGTCGGACGACGATACGGTCAGGGTGTTCGACCCGGAGACCTACAAGGAATTGCATACGCTGCCGTCCGGGCCTGATCCGGAACTCTTTGCGCTGCATCCGTCCGGCAACCCGCTCTACATCGCCAACGAGGACGACAATCTGGTGACCGTGGTGGACACCAGGACGCATCAGGTGCTCGCCGAAATTCCCGTCGGCGTCGAGCCGGAAGGGGTGGCCGTCAGTCCCGATGCCAAGACGCTGATCAACACGTCAGAAACCACCAACATGGCGCATTTCATCGACACCTCAACCTACGAGATCGTGCACAACGTGCTGGTCGACCAGCGGCCGCGCTACGCCGAATTCACCGCCGACGGAAAGAAGCTCTATGTCAGCGCCGAGATCGGCGGCACCGTTTCCGTCATCAATCTCGGTGGTGAGGGTGAGCCGAAGGTCGACAAGAAGATAACCTTCGAGGTTCCGGGTGTCCTGCATGAATGGCTGCAGCCCGTCGGCATCAAGGCGACCCGCGACGGTTCGCGCGTGTTTGTGGCGCTCGGGCCGGCAAACCGGGTTGCCGTTGTCGATGCGGCGACGGATGAGGTGCTCGATTATCTGCTGGTGGGGCAGCGGGTCTGGCAGATGGCCTTCACCCCGAAGGAGGATTTTCTCGTCGTCACCAACGGCAATTCCAACGATGTCAGCATCATCGACGTGAAGGCGGAGAAGGTCATTCGTTCGGTGCCGGTCGGCGAACAGCCATGGGGCGTGGTGGTGGCGCCGGATTGATTTTGGACATGCAATTTCATTGGGAGGATTTCGAACATGCATAAGTTTCTAATCGCGGCATTTGCCGCCTTGCTGGCGGTTCCGGCGACGGGAATGCTGGCGAACACACCGGCTCTTGCCGCGCCGCTTTGCGACAAGCTCGGGTTCGCCGGGCTGCTCGCCAAATGCAATCGTGGAGAGCCGATCGAGCTTACGCTCGCATCGGGCAAGCCGCTCGGCGCGGGCGAGGTGAAACTGCAATCCGGCGCCTATTACGAGCTGAAGATCACCGCCGACGGTTCGGCCGAACTGGGGATCTCAGGGCCTGAATTCTTTCGGGCGATCTGGATGAACGAGATCGTCATCAACGGCATTGAGGTGCGGCCGATGGCGATCGACAGCCTTGAATTCGACAAGGCCGGTCTCGCCACTCTGTCGTTCATCGCCATCAAGCCCGGCAGTTACGAGGTTCGCATCCCGAATACCGCGAGTGACAGCCAGAAGATCAAGATTGCCATTCAATAATTCTGTTCAGGAGGACCAGTGACATGACCAGGCATTTGATGACGATTGCCATTCTCTCAGCCGTTTTCGCCATGCCGCTCAGCGCTTCCGCCGAGGAAGTGCCGGCCGACAAGCAGACGGCGATCCTCGCTATGCTGAAGACCATGCAATGCGAGGTCGATCCGGCCAATATCGAGGCGGATGACGGTGGGTTCGAACTGGATGACGTCTTCTGCGCCGATGGGCAGTACGACATGAAGCTGAACGCCGATCTGAGCGTCGCCGATAAGCGCAAGGAATAGCGCTTGTCGGCGTTTCCTGCCGGGCCGGAGAATCGTGTAAGAACGCAACGGCGAGTGGACCGGCGGGAAAAGGCAGGTCCTGGGAGGTCTGGAATGATGAAGATATCTACGGGAATTCTGTCTGGCGTACTGGCAGGCTGTCTGCTGGCGATGGGCATTACACTGGCGATTGCCGAGGAACCGCCGAAGCTGCGTGCCGCCATGCTGGCGTCCGGCACGGTCAACTGGGAAATCGCCACGATCAAGGCCAATGGCTTCGACCGGAAGAACGGTTTCGAGATGGCCGTGCAGGATTACGCGGATAACGGCGCGACGCGCGTCGCCTTCGAAGGCGGCGAGGCCGATACTATGGTGGCCGACTGGATCTGGGTGGCCTATCAGCGGGCAGCGGGCAAGGACTATGTGTTCATTCCCTATTCGCGCGCGGTCGGCGGGCTGGTCGTCAAGGACGACAGCCCGGTCAAGGCCCTGCCGGATCTTGCGGGGCAGAAGATCGGCATTGCCGGCGGGCCGCTCGACAAGAGTTGGCTGATCCTTCGGGCCTACGCGAAAAAGAAATACGACATGGATCTGGCGGGTAGCACTGAACAGGTGTTCGCGGCACCGCCACTGATCTTCAAGTCGGCTCTTTCGGGTGAAACTGCTGCCGCCGTCAACTTCTGGCATTTCCTCGCCAAGATGAAGGCGAAAGGCATGCATGATCTGGTGACCGTTGCCGACGCCGCCACCGAACTCGGGCTCGATCCCGATACGCCGCTTCTCGGCTATGTGCTGAAAGGCGACTATGTGGCCGCTCATCCCGAGATCGCGCGGGGGCTCTACAAGGCTTCGCTTGCCGCCAAGGAATTGCTGCGCACAGACGATGCCGCCTGGGAGGGATTGCGTGGCCAGATGAATGCCGCCGATGACAAGGAATTCTCGGCGCTTCGCGATGGCTATCGCGCGGGCATTCCAAGCGGCAAGCCCATTGATGAGGCGGCGGCCGACAGGTTCCTGAAGATCATGGCCGAACTCGGCGGCGAGGAACTGGTCGGCAAGGCCACCTCCCTGCCGGAAGGAGTATTCCTCCACCTTGAATGATGCCCTTGGAAATCCGGTGGTGGTCCGTTCCGTTTCGCTCGGTCTGATCCTGCTTGTCTGGATCGTTGCCGCAGGGCTGACCGCCGACGCGACCGTGCTGCCGCAGCCGTGGACGTTGCTTGAACCGTTCGTCCGTGTCGTCGGCTCCGGCGCGTTGCCTTATCATCTGGGTATGACGCTGTTTCGGGTTGTCTGCGCCTTCGTGCCGGCCATGCTGATCGGGGCGGCCATCGGCTTTCTGATGGGGCGTTTTCCGAGTGTCGACCGCTGGCTCGATCCTTGGCTCGTCGTGTTCCTTAACCTGCCGGCGCTCGTGCTGATCGTGCTTTGCTATCTGTGGATCGGTCTCAACGAAACGGCGGCGATCCTGGCAGTCGTGCTCAACAAGATCCCCAATGTCGCGACGCTGGTGCGCGAGGGCGCACGGGCGCTCGATCCCGATCTCGATGCCATGGCGAAGGTCTATCGCATGAGCGGTCCGGCAAGGTTGCGCCATGTCGTGCTGCCGCAGCTTGCGCCTTTTCTCGCAGGCGCTGCGCGTTCCGGCATCGCGGTGATCTGGAAGATCGTGCTGGTCGTCGAGTTTCTCGGCCGTTCCAGCGGCATCGGTTTCCAGATCCATTTCTATTTCCAGCTTTTCGACGTCACCATGGTGCTGGTCTATGCCTTGACCTTCATTGTCGTGATGCTTGTGGTCGAAGCCCTGTTGTTGCAGCCGGTGGAACGTCGGGCACGGCGCTGGAGGACGGCATGATCAGGGTCGATATTCGTCGAAAGGCCTTCGGAGACAATGTCATCCTGAAGGATATCCACTTCGAAATGGCAGGCGGGGAAACCGTTGCCATTCTGGGGTCGTCGGGTATCGGCAAGTCGACCCTACTCAGGCTGATCGCCGGCATCGATCCAGTCTTCGAAGGATTGGTCGAGCGCCCGCCCAATATCGCCATGGTGTTTCAGGAGCCGGTGCTCTTGCCGTGGCGAAGCGTCTTGCAGAACCTGACGATCGTGCATCCCACGCTTGGCGATGAGGCAGCCCTTTCGGCGCTTCATCGCATAGGCATTGCCGACAAGGCTGGGCTTTTTCCCGGGCAACTCTCGCTCGGCCAGCAGCGCCGGCTGGCGCTGGCGCGAGCCTTTGCCGGAAGGCCGGAACTGCTGGTGATGGACGAACCGTATGTTTCTCTCGATCCCGAGACAGCGGAAGAGATGCTGGAACTCACCGAGGCGCTGGTTGCCGAGACGCGGCCGGCCGTCATTCTGGTGACCCATTCGGAAAGGGAGGCGGAACGCCTCGCCGGTCGCCGGCTCCGGCTGGCCGGTCACCCGGCGACGATTACGGATCGCGGCGGTGACGCCGTTTCCAAACGGGGGACGGCGCGATGAAGGGCTTGGATATCCGCCATGTCAGCTATCGTTACGGCGAGCGCAGGGCGCTGGATGATGTCAGCTTCGGCGTAATGCCCGGGCGTTTCTGCGCGTTGCTCGGGCCGAATGGCGCCGGAAAGTCTACGCTTTTTGCCCTGCTGACGCGGCTGATCGTGGCGGACGAGGGGACGATCGGTGTCGCCGGCTTCGATATCGCGCGCTCACCGCGATCCGCGCTCGCCCGCATCGGCGTCGTCTTCCAGCAACCGACGCTCGACCTCGACATGACGGTCAGGCGGAACATGCGCTATTTCGCCGGCCTGCATGGCCTTTCCGGGAGAGAGGCCGCGGAGGCCATCGAGCGGTCGCTGGAACAGCTCGGTATGGCCGAGCGTGCCGACGAGCAGGTGAGGGCGCTCAATGGCGGCCATCGCCGGCGCATGGAGATCGCCCGCGCGCTGGTGCATCGTCCCGACATTCTGCTGCTCGACGAGCCGACGGTCGGGCTCGATGCCGCGTCACGGCAGGCGATTACGGATCATGTGCATCAGTTGGCGGAAGGTGGCCTTGCCGTGCTCTGGGCGACGCATCTGGTGGACGAGATCGCCATGTCGGATCAGGTTGTGGTGCTGCATCGGGGAAAGGTGCTGAGCGACGGCATCGCTTCCGATCTTGCGGGCGGGCAGGGGTTGGCGAAGGCTTTTCTCGCGATGACGGCAGAAGGTAGCGAGGCGACCCCATGAAGCCCTGGCTCACTGCACTTTTCGCCATCATCACCCGCGAAAACCTGCGTTTCATCCGTCAACGCGGGCGCTTCCTTGCGGCGCTGGTGCGGCCACTTGTCTGGCTTCTGGTCTTTGCCGCCGGTTTTCGCGCCGCTCTCGGCGTTTCGATCATTCCGCCCTACCAGACCTATATCACCTATGAGGTCTATATCGTGCCGGGGCTTTGCGGCATGATCCAGCTGTTCAATGGCATGCAGTCGTCGCTGTCGCTGGTCTACGATCAGGAAATGGGGTCGATGCGGCTTCTTTTGACGTCGCCGCTGCCCCGCTGGTGGCTGCTGTTTTCCAAGCTGCTCGCCGGCGTCATCGTATCCATCCTGCAGGTCATGGTTTTCCTCGGTATCGCCGCGCTGACGGGTATCGAACTGCCGCCCCTCGGTTACATTGCGGTGCTGCCGGCCCTGCTTCTGAGCGGCTTGATGCTTGGAGCCTTCGGCCTGCTGATCTCGTCGACCATCCGGCAGCTCGAGAATTTCGCCGGCGTCATGAACTTCGTGATCTTTCCGATGTTCTTCCTGTCCTCGGCGCTCTATCCGCTCTGGAAGATGGCCGAGAGCTCGCCGCTGCTGCGCGATATCTGCGCCTATAACCCCTTCACCCATGCCGTCGAACTCATCCGTTTTGCCCTTTATGGCGAACTCAACCTGGAAGCTCTCGCCTGGGTCGTCGGCTGTTTCGTGGTGTTCATGCTGGCGGCGCTCTGGGGTTACGATCCCGCCCGCGCCATGCTGCGTCCCCGAGGCCGCTGAGGCCCTCGCCGCGCGAAAAACCGACACTTTCCGCTATATTGTCGCGAGACCTTTTTGCCCCGATCCTGTCCTTGAAATGATGACGCTGGAGGCGTCGAAACCCGAGGAGGAGGACCCCATGATTAAGCTGCATCCGTCCATCGACAACGGCTGGCCGCCAGCAAAGGCCGGCTTTTCCGGCGGTACGTTGACGTGCAAATGCGCCACCAATCCGGTGACGGTCGAGATCGGCGCGCAGACGGCGTACAACCACGCCTGCGGCTGCACCAAATGCTGGAAGCCGAAGGGCGCGATCTTCGCCCAGATCGCGGTTGTGTCGCGCGACAAGGTCAAGGTCACCTCGGGCGAGGAAAAGCTCTACATTGTCGATCCCAATGCGACGATCCAGCGTCATGCCTGCAAGGAATGCGGTACCCACATGTATGGCCGCATCGAGAATACCAACCATGCCTTTTACGGGCTCGACTTCGTTCATACCGAACTCAGCGACGAGACCGGCTGGTCGCCGCCGGAATTTGCGGCTTTCGTATCCTCGGTGATCGAGAGCGGCGTCAGCCCCGACAAGATGGCTGAAATCCGGGCGCGCCTCAACGAACTGGGCCTGCCGCCCTATGACGCCCTTTCGCCCGCGCTTATGGATGCGATCGCGACACATATTGCCAAGCAGTCGGGTGCACTGGCCGCATAAACCGGGATGGCGAAAGGCCGCCCGGCCTCGATCCCGATATGGTCATGTCCAAGGAAGATGGGGGCGGGGTCTTTGACAAAAACCGCCCGCATCGTCCCGTATCCCGTGCCAGCGAGGCCAAGCCAGCCGCCTCCCGCAACCGCCCGCTCCTTTGCATATCTTGCAGGGGACGGGTGGGGCTTGGGAGGCTTTGTTGTGAAATACCGAGAGTATCTGGCGTATTTGCTCTGATGCCGGAGAGACAGGAAACCCAGGCACGACGTCCTGGGTCAAGGATTCCAAATCCGTTTGTTACTGCCCTGTATCTCAGGATTGAACTGTCACCGAAGACCAGTCGTCCGCCGGGCTACCGGCTTTCCACTTGATCGAGCAGCCGATGGAGGGCTGTTGCACGGCGGGTCCCTGTCCGGTGCGGGCAATCTGGATCATGGCTGCGAGGAGGTCGCGACGCATGTCGCCGGCCTCCTTTTCCTTGCGTGACGCATCGAGACGGCCGCGATACCGGAGTTCCAGTCCGCTGTTGAAGCCGAAGAAATCAGGTGTGCAGACGGCGCCGTAAGCGCGGGCGACAGCCTGATCCTCGTCGTGGAGATAGGGAAAGGGCAGGGCGTGTTCCTCGGCAAAACGCTTCATGTTTTCGAAGGAATCGTCGGGATAGGCGCTGGCATCGTTGGAGTTGATCGCCACGAAGCCGATGCCGTGCTTTTCGAGTTCGAGCGCATCCTCGACGATCCGCTCGATCACGGCCTTCACATAGGGGCAGTGATTGCAGATGAAGGCGACGACGAGGCCGTTCGGACCGGCAAGATCGTGGATAGAGAAGGCCCGGCCTTCCGTTCCAATGAGGCGGGCGTCTGCCGCCTTCCAGCCGAAATCGCAAATCGGAGCCGTTGCTGCCATTGTCTTCTCCTTCACTGGTTTCAGGCGGCTTCCTGAACGCCCTCCGATGCCTTGCGCAGCGCGGAGATGTTGCCCGCATAGGCCTGTTCGCCGCCCTTGAAGATCGCGGACCCCGCAACGAGTATATCGGCTCCTGCTGACACGACCAGCGGTGCCGTCTGTGGCGTAACACCGCCGTCGATCTCGATCATGATCGGCCGCTTGCCGATCATCGACTTCACCCGCCGGACCTTTTCCACCACCGAGGGGATGAAGGCCTGGCCGCCGAAGCCGGGGTTCACGGTCATCATCAGCACGAGGTCGACGCGATCAAGTGAATATTCGATGACGCTTTCCGGCGTCGAGGGATTGAGCGAAACGCCGGCCTTGCAGCCGAGATCGCGGATCGCCTGAAGCGAGCGGTCGAGATGGGTGCAAGCCTCGGCATGGACGGTGATGTAGTCGCAGCCGGCTTCCGCGAAGGCCGCGAGATACGGATCGGCGGGCTCGATCATCAGGTGACAGTCGAACACCTTGTCCGTGCGCCTACGGATCGCCTTGATAACAGGAGGTCCGAAGGTGATGTTCGGCACGAAATGACCGTCCATGACGTCGAGATGGATCCAGTCGGCGCCGGCGCGGCAGACGGCCTCGACTTCTTCCCCGAGGCGGGAGAAATCGGCTGATAGCACCGACGGCGCGATGATGATGTCGGATATCGTCTTGGGTGTCATCTCGGTTATCATGGCGATACCTCCCGGGGTTGGCCTGGCATGGTGAAGACGCGGCTTGCTGCGATGTCGCGGTCTATGATGGTCGAAAGTTGCTCGGCGTTGACAGGTCCCTTCGTTTCCTCGAACAGGCGGTTGGCCTGTCTCAGCCGTGCCCTGTCGAGCGCATTGCGGATGGAGCGGGCATTGGCGAAATGCGGTTGGCGGCGTCGGCGGGCGATATAATCGGCCATCACCGTTACCGCCCCCCGGTCGAGATGATAGCCCTGCCGGTCCAGCATGCTTTCGGCGATGGAGAGCAGCTCGCCATCGTCATAATCCGGGAAGTCGATGTGGTGGGCGATGCGCGAGCGAAACCCCGGATTGCTTTCGAAAAAGCGGTCCATGCGGTCGGAATAGCCGGCAAGGATCACCACGAGGTCGTCGCGGTTGTTTTCCATGACCTGCAGCAGGATTTCGATTGCTTCCTGGCCGTAGTCGCGCTCGTTGTCGGGGCGATAGAGATAGTAGGCCTCGTCGATGAAGAGCACGCCGCCCATGGCCTTCTTCAGGATCTCCTTGGTCTTGGGCGCCGTGTGGCCGATATACTGGCCCACCAGATCGTCGCGGGTCACCGAGACCAGATGGCCCTTGCGGATATAGCCCAGCCGGTGAAGCAGGTCGGCCATGCGCAGCGCGACCGTGGTCTTGCCGGTGCCGGGATTGCCGGTGAAGCTCATGTGCAGGGAGGGAGGCTCGTGGGAAAGCCCCATGGCGCGGCGTGCCCGCTCGACCAGCAGCAGTGCCGCCGTCTCGCGGATGCGCTGCTTCACCGGTTTCAGGCCGACGAGCTGTCGGTCCAGCTCGTCGAGAATGTCGCTCACCCCGGAGGTGCGATATTCCTCCCTGAGGTCGACGGTTTCAGGTGGTCCTTCGTCATCCGGGATCTTCTCTGGCATGGCCATCGTCCTTCCTCCCTCTCATGCTTTCGGTTCGATCAGCGCGCCGTTGCCCACGAATAGTGCTGCGACCGGCTGCGCACATCGGTCCTGATCATCGACAGTTCCGGCTCGTGTTCCGGGCGATTGACGATGAAGGACATGGTCACCGTTTCGAGGCCACGTGTGGAGTCGAAGGCGTTGAGGCGGATGTAGTGCTGCGGATAGGCCTTGCGGCATTCGTCGAGTTCCATCGTCACGCCCTTGGCATCCTTCAGGTCGAACATGGGGTTGCCCCACATTTCCCAATAGGTGTTCCGTGGGTGCGGATCGTCGGTATACTCGATGCCGATGGCCCAGCCCCTGCGCAGGCAGTATTCCACCTGCGCGGTGATCTGTTCGTCCGTGAGGTCGGGCAGGAACGAGAAGCAGCCCTGGGTGATACGCATTTCCGTTCTCCTTCTTTCTTGTTGCGTCAGGCCACGCTTACGCTCGGAACGAAGTCCGAGGTGTCGGTGGGGGTGTAGTTGAAGCTGATATTGCCCCAGGTATCGAGTGCGGCCTCGAGCGGCTTGCACCACTTGGCGGCGGCGCGCAGGATTTCCGGCCCTTCATTGGCAATATCGCGCCCCTCGTTGCGGGCGAGCACCATGGCTTCGAGCGCAACGCGGTTTGCGGTGGCGCCCGCCTGAATGCCCATCGGATGGCCGATGGTGCCGCCGCCGAACTGCAACACCACATCGTCGCCGAAGAGATCGAGCAGCTGGTGCATCTGGCCGGCATGGATGCCGCCCGAGGCGACCGGCATGACCTTCTTCAGGTCCGCCCAGTCCTGCTCGAAGAAGAGACCGCGCGGCAGGTCCACCTCGTTCTTCATCTCGCGGCAGACGTTGTAGTAGCCCTGCACGGTCGGCGGATCGCCTTCCAGCTTGCCGACGGCGGTGCCGGCATGGAGATGGTCGACGCCCGCAAGCCGCAGCCACTTGGCGATGACGCGGAAGGAAATCCCGTGGTTCTTCTGGCGGGTATAGGTGCCGTGTCCGGCCCGGTGCATATGCAGGATCATGTCGTTCTGGCGGCACCATTCGGACATGGACTGGATCGCGGTCCAGCCGATGATGAGGTCGACCATGACGATGACGGAACCGAGTTCCTTGGCGAATTCGGCGCGGCGGTACATTTCCTCCATCGTGCCGGCGGTGACGTTGAGGTAATGGCCCTTGACCTCGCCGGTCACGGCGGAGGCGTGGTTTACGGCCTCCATGCAGTAGAGGAAGCGGTCGCGCCAGTGCATGAAGGGCTGCGAGTTGATGTTCTCGTCGTCCTTCATGAAGTCAAGGCCGCCCTTGAGGCCTTCATAGACGACGCGGCCGTAGTTCTTGCCGGAGAGGCCGAGCTTCGGTTTGGTCGTCGCGCCGAGCAGCGGCTTGCCGAACTTGTCCAGTCGTTCGCGTTCCACGACGATGCCGGTCGGCGGTCCCTTGAAGGTCTTCACATAGGCGACGGGGAGCCGCATGTCCTCAAGGCGCGCGGCCTTCAGGGGCTTGAACGAGAAGACGTTGCCGATGATCGAGGCCGTCAGGTTGGCGATCGAGCCTTCCTCGAAAAGGATCAGATCGTAGGCGACGTAGCAGAAGTATTGTCCCGGCGTGCCGGGCACGGGATCGACCCTGTAGGCCTTGGCGCGGTACTGGTCGCAGGCCGTCAGCCTGTCGGTCCAGACGACGGTCCAGGTGGCAGTCGAGCTTTCGCCGGCAACCGCTGCGGCCGCCTCGATCGGATCGACGCCATCCTGCGGCGTGATGCGGAAGAGCGCGATGAGGTCGGTGTCCTTCGGCACGTAGTCGCCGTTCCAGTAGCCCATCTGCGCGTATTTCAGCACGCCCGCCCGGTAGCGTTCCTTGCCCTTGATTTCGGTCTTTGCATCGGCGTTCATGGCTCTGTCCTTTCTTGTTTTCGGTAGGGGATCAGGCGGCTTGCGACCGCGCCGTCTGGGGTTTCAGGCTTCCGCTGGCATAGCGTTTCGCCATGTGACTCATCGGGATGACCTTGATGCGGGAGGCGTTGCCCGCCGTCCCGAAGGCCTCGAAGCGCGCCTTGCAGACGGCGGCCATGGCATCCATCGCGGGTTTGAGGAATTTGCGCGGATCGAATTCGTCCCGGCGCGTATCGGCGACGCGGCGGAATTCCGCGGTCGCCGCAAGGCGGAGGTCGGTGTCGATATTGATCTTGCGGACGCCGAAGCGGATGCCGCGGACGATTTCTTCCACCGGTACGCCATAGGTCTCGCGCATCGCGCCGCCATGGGCGTTGAAGACTTCCTGCCACTCTTCGGGCACGGAGGAAGAGCCGTGCATGACGATGTGGGTGTCGGGCAGGCGGCGATGGATTTTCTCGATGACATCCATGGCCAGAACCTCGCCGGTCGGCTTGCGGGTGAACTTGTAGGCGCCGTGCGAGGTGCCGATTGCGACCGCGAGCGCATCGACGCCGGTCTCGGCGACGAAACGGGCGGCTTCGTCCGGGTCGGTCAGCAATTGCGAGCGGTCGAGCGCGCCTTCGAAGCCGTGGCCGTCTTCGGCTTCGCCATGCCCGGTTTCCAGCGAACCGAGGCAACCGAGTTCACCTTCCACCGAGACGCCGACCATGTGGGCGAGGCGGGCGACCTCGGCGGTGATCCCGGCGTTATAGGCGTAATCCGCTGGCGTCTTGGCGTCCTCCTTCAGCGAGCCGTCCATCATCACCGAGGTAAAACCGTGCTGGATCGCCGAAAGGCAGGTGGAAACGGTATTGCCGTGGTCCTGATGAATGCAGATCGGGATGTCGGGATACATCAGCTCCAGCGCTTCCATCATCTTGGCGAGCATGATGTCGTTGGCGTAGGACCGGGCGCCGCGCGAGGCCTGCAGGATGACGGGTGCATCGCAAACCTTGGCGGCCTCCAGAATGGCGAGCCCCTGTTCCATGTTGTTGATGTTGAAGGCGGGCACGCCGTAACCGCGCTCTGCGGCATGATCCAGCAATTGACGAAGCGTGATGCGGGCCATGTCAGGCCTCCTTTCCGGGTTGAACGTCGAATGAGGTTCCGTTGCGGGTCATCGCCGGCGCTCCTTCCGGCCTCGGCCGATGAGGTGCAGCGCTTCCGTCGCGACGTGCTCCGGGGTGATGCCGAAATGCCTGTAGAGCTCGCCGGCCGGAGCGGACGCTCCAAACCCCTGCATGCCGATGAAGGTGCCATGGGGGCCGATCCAACGATCCCAGCCGAGCCGTCCGGCGGCCTCGATGGCGATGCGCGGTGCGCCGCCCAGTATCCTTCTCTGGTAGGCGTCGGTCTGGGTCTCGAATTTTTCCCATGAGGGCATGGAAACGACCGCGGCCTCGACGCCGTTTTCGGCACGCAGCTTCTCGGCAGCCTGGACGGCGATCTCGACTTCCGAACCGGTGGCGAGCAGTGTGATGTCGCGCGGTCCCTGCGCTTCCCGCAGGACATAGGCTCCCCGTGCCGAGAGGTCTTCCTGGGTGTCCGTCGTGCGGAGCATGGGCAGGGCCTGCCGCGATAACGCGAGCGCGCTCGGGGTCGATTTTTCGGCGAGCGCCAGTTCCCAGCATTCGGCCGTCTCGATGATATCGGCGGGCCGGAAGACGTTGATGTTGGGCGTCGCCCTCAGCATGGCGAGATGCTCGACCGGCTGGTGGGTCGGTCCGTCCTCGCCGAGCCCGATGGAATCATGGGTCAGCACATAGACGACCGGCAGGCCCATGAGCGCGGAAAGGCGGATCGCGCCGCGGGCATAATCGGCAAACACAAGAAAGGTGCCGCCATAGGGAACGAAGCCGCCATGCAGGGCGATGCCGTTCATCGCCGCCGCCATGGCATGTTCGCGGATGCCGTAATGCAGGTAGCGGCCACGGAAGTTTGCGGCGGTGATGGCTTGTGTCTGTGATGTCATGGTGAGGTTGGAGCCGGTCAGGTCCGCGGAGCCGCCGATGGTCAGGTCGGTTGCGCCGTTGATGACTTCCAGCGCCATCTGGGAGGCCTGACGGGTCGCGACCTTGGTCGCCTTTTCCCGGTGCTCGTTGCGGAACCTCGCGAGCCGGCGTGCGGTTTCGGGGCCGATGTCCCTGTTGACGGTGCGCTCGTAGCGCGCCTTTGAGCGCGTAGCATCCCGCCGGATCTCCCAGGTTTCTCGCGCCGCACGTCCACGGACCGCCACGCCTTCCCATGCGGACTTGATCTCGTGCGGCACAAAGAATGGCGGGTGGGGCCAGTCGAGCTTTTCGCGGGTGGCGGTGATCTCCTTCTCGCCGAGGGCGGCCCCATGGGTCTTGTGGGAGCCTTCCATGCTGGCCGCACCCTTGCCGATCAGCGTGCGGCAGGCGATCAGCGAGGGCTTGCGGCTCTTGCGGGCGCGGTCGATGGCCTTGGCCACGGCTTCGGGATCGTGGCCATCGACGGCCTGAGCATTCCAGCCGGCAGCGCGAAAGCGCGCCAGCTGGTCCATCGACGTGGAAAGGGAGGTCGCCCCGTCGATGGAAATACGGTTGTCGTCCCAGAGCACGATGAGCTTGCGCAGCTTCAGGTGGCCGGCAAGGTCGATCGCCTCGTGGCTGATGCCTTCCTGAAGGCAACCGTCTCCGGCAACGACATAGGTGAAGTGATTGCAGAGCGACGAGCCGAAGCGGGCCGCCATCATCTGTTCTGCGATTGCCATGCCGACCGCAGTCGAAATGCCCTGCCCGAGCGGCCCGGTGGTCGTCTCGATGCCCAGCGCGTGGCCGTATTCGGGGTGGCCCGCCGTCTTCGCGCCGAACTGGCGGAAGAAGGAGAGTTCGGACATCGGCATGTCGGCAAAGCCGATCAGGTGATGGATCGCATAGAGCAGCATCGAGCCATGCCCCGCCGACAGCACGAAGCGGTCGCGGTCGGGCCAGTTCGGCATGGACGGATCGATCCGGATGAAGCGGTTGAACAGCACCGTCACCGCATCCGCCATGCCCATCGGCATGCCGGGGTGGCCGGAATTGGCTTTCTGTACGGCATCCATCGCCAGGAAACGGATGGCATTGGCCATATCCTTCTCGGCAATGGTGGCGGAACTGGCTGCTTTCTGGGAGATGTTCATGGTCGTCCTCCTCAAGACATGCGATGCTTGCGTTCGAGCAGTTTGTGGATGAGCGGCGTGAAAATGAGCTGCATGGCCAGATCGAGCTTGTCGCCGGGCACGACGATCGAATTGGCGCGCGACATGAAGCTGTTTTGCAGCATCGACAGCAGGTAGGGGAAATCGATCCCGCGCGGATTGGCGAAGCGGATCACCAGCATGGATTCAGCCGGTGTCGGGATCCACCGTGCGATGAACGGGTTGGACGTATCGACGATCGGCACCCGCTGGAAGTTGATGTCCGTCAGCGAAAATTGCGGGCAGATGTAATGCACATAGTCGGGCATGCGCCGGAGGATGGTGTCGGTCACGGCTTCGGTTGAATAGCCGCGGGTCGCCTTGTCGCGATGGATCTTCTGAATCCATTCGAGATTGATGACAGGCACCACGCCGATCTTCAGATCGCAGTGCTGGGCGAGATTGACATTTTCCGTGACTGCGCAGCCATGCAGTCCCTCGTAGAATAGAAGGTCGCTGTCGCGAAATTCCTCCCATTCGGTGAAGGTTCCGGGTGCCGTGCCGTATTTCGCGGCCTCGCCTTCGTCGTGGATATAGTGGCGGGTGCGCCCGACGCCACGGCGGCCATATTCCGAAAACACGCTTTCGAGGATTTCAAGTTCGTTGGCTTCCGCCGCGAAGTGGGTGAAATCGACGCCCTTGGCCTTTTCCTCGGCGATCTTCTTCTTCATCGCCTCACGATCATAGCGGTGGAAGGCATCGCCCTCGATGAAGGAAGCGGAGATATTTTCGCGCTTGAAAATCTTCTCGAAGGTGTCCTTGACGGTGGTGGTGCCGGCGCCGGACGAGCCCGTAATGGAAATGATCGGGTATTTTGCGGACATTCTTTTCTCCTCAGGCCCTAAACAGACCGCGCTTGCCGAACAGCGGCGCGCGCTCACCGATCATTGCGGGGTCCAGATGGTAGCGGGCGACGCGTGTCACCTCGCGGCGGGAGCCGAAGACCAGCGGCGTGCGCTGATGCAGGCTCTCCGGTTCGAGATCGAGAATGCGGGTGACGCTGTCTGTCGCGGCGCCTGAAGCGTTCTCGATGAGGAAGGCGATGGGGTTGGCTTCGTAGACGAGCCGCAGGCGGCCGTGAGAATAGCCTCTCCGGCCGTCCGAGGGATAAAGGAAGATGCCGCCGCGCACGAGGATGCGGTAGGCTTCCGTCACCAGCGAGGCGATCCAGCGCATGTTGAAGTCCCGCTCGCGCGGGCCTTCTGTACCGGCGAGGCAATCATCGACATAAAGCCGGATCGCTTCATCCCAATGGCGGTAGTTCGAGGTGTTGATGGCGAATTCGTGCGCGCGGTCCGGAATGGCAACAGACTTGTAGGCCTGCACGAAGCAGCCGAGCCGGCTCGAAAAAATGAAGATCTCGGTGCCCTTGCCGAGCGACAGGACCAGCGCTGTCTGCGGTCCGTAGATGAAGAAGCCGGCGGCAAGCTGCCGGTGTCCCGGCTGCAGGAAGGTCGCGGTTGCATCCGCCTCGGCATTCTTCAGGGCCGGCAGAATTGAAAAGATGGTGCCGATCGAGACGTTGGTGTCGATGTTCGACGAGCCGTCGAGCGGGTCGATGACAACCGCCAGACGGGCGGTGGGGTCGAGCAGGATCGGGTTTTCCAGTTCCTCCGAGGCGTAATAGGCCACCGGCGCTCCCTGCAAGCAGGACAGGAACAGATCGTCGCAGATGACGTCCAGTTCCTTCTGGATATCGCCGTCCGTGTTTGAGCTCTCGCGCAGCCCGTGGAAGGTGTCGTTGAGGGCGCCTTGCCCAACCAGCTTGCGGATTTCCAGTGCGGCCATCGCCAGCCGCTGGATGATTACGGCTACGTCGCGGCCTGTTTCGCCGCGTTCTGCCATGCATGAAACGAGGTAGGCCTCCAGTGTTGCGCCCGACATGATGTCTCCTCCCATCAACGGTCGAGAGCAGGATGAAGCAATCGGTAAGTTTGTAAAATTTATTATGTTGACTATCGAAGTTAAAAATATTTACTTTCTAATATGCGCAACGTATCCATCCGCCAGCTCCGCACGATCGAAGCCGTCTGCCGTCTGGGCAAGATCAATCTTGCCGCGGCCGAACTGGGGCTGACCGGACCTGCGCTGACGCTGCAGATCCAGCAACTCGAGCGGGATGCGGGCGTGGCACTCTTCGACCGGGGGCGGGAGGGCATGGTGCCGACCGGATTCGGCCTTGCGTTTCTGGAGGCGGCCCGTTCGGTGGAGGACAGTCTTTCGACGCTCGACGAATCCATCAGTGCGATGAAGGGCTTGCGCACAGGCAGACTGCGGCTGGGCGTGGTCTCGACGGGCAAGTATTTCGCCCCGCAACTGATTGCTGCCTTTCGCAAGCAGGCACCTTCGATCGAGATCAATCTCTTCATCGGCAATCGCGCCGAAATCATCCAGAAGCTTCGCGATCATGAGTTCGACATTGCGCTAATGGGGCGTCCGCCCAGGGATTTCGAGGTTCGCTCTCAGGTCTTCGGCGATCACCCGCTGGTCTTCATCGCCCCCGCCGATCACCCCCTGGCCGGCGTGTTGGATATCTCCCGCGAGCGTATCGCGGAGGAGCAGTTCCTCGTGCGCGAGAGAGGGTCGGGCACGCGGATATCGCTCGAAATCTTCCTGAGCGCCGTTCCCCGCCGTCTCGAGGAACTCGGGACGGAAATGGGCTCGAACGAAACCATCAAGCAGGCTGTGATTGCCGGGCTCGGCATTGCCTTCATCTCGGCCCATACCATCGAACAGGAGGTCAAGCTCGGCCGCCTCGTCATTCTCGACGTGGTGGACACACCGATCCGCCGCCAATGGTTCAGCGTGTCGCGGCGCGACCGGTCCTTCAACCCCGCCATGCAGGCTTTCGAGCGCTTTCTGTTGACGGAAGGAGCACGCCATCTGCCGGTGGTGGCAAAGCCTTATCCGGCAAACGCCTTCGGCTGATTACAGCATGCCGGTAAGGGGGCAGGGGCCCCGCGCTTCAGCCGGCTCCGAAAATGTCTTCGCTATGCGGTTGGATGGTCGAGGAAGTTGCCGCTACGGCTTCCAGCAATGAATCCATGATGGCCTTGCGAAGAGCGTAAGTATTGGCCGTCGTTTGCTTGCGATCCAGTCTTTGGGCTGCGGCGACCAGATTGACGCCTTGCTGCAACACGATCTGCTGTGCCCGATTTAACGCCCAGGCCTCAAGATTTGCTTGCTGATTCATCTCAGCTCCTGCGGCTAAGTCATAGACTTTGTCATTTGACCGATACGAATCGATCTTTAGTAGATAATATTATCTTGTTCTGATTTTCGAAATATCCATGAGACTTGCGCGAGGCTTTTCATCGTCTCGCCCAATTTTAGTCAGCTATATCGTTCTTCCGGTGTGTTCTTGCGGCGTGTCGAGAGGGATTACACGCGCCCTGCATGGGCGGGTGCCGGCAAGTCTGAGCGATCTGTGTTCCGGCGGCATGCTTGGAAGACCGGCCCGATGCCGATGAGAACCGGGTTCTCGTAGCCGATTTCGCTTATTCCCCGTTCGAGATCGTTCAGGCAACCTGCCCAGCTTCTCTGGCTGGAGCGGGTCACGGAACTTGCGACGACGACGGGCAAATCGGGCGCCATGCCCGCGTCGAGCAGGCGGCTGCGGATCTTGCCGGCCGTTCGCCCGCCCATGTAGAAGACCGTGGTCGTCTTCGGGTCGGCGAGGTTGCGCCAATCGAGGTCGGCGGGCAGATCCCCGCTGCGGGCATGGCCGGTGACGAAGCGGACTGCCTGGGCATGATCTCGGTGGGTCAAGGAGACCCCGAGGCTTGCCGCCATCGCGCTTGCGGCGGTGATGCCGGGCACGACATCGCAGGAGATACCGTGCCGTTCGAGGAAGGCGATCTCTTCACCGGCCCGGCCGAAGATCATCGGGTCGCCGGATTTCAGCCGCACTACCCGTTTGCCTGCCTTGGCGAGCGCCAGCATGGTATCGTTGATGTCCTCCTGCCGGCAGCTTTCGCGTCCGCCGCGTTTTCCCACCAGCATGCGCTTGGCTTCCCGTCGGGCAAGCTCCAGGACTTCGGCCGAAACCAGATCGTCGAACAGGATCGCATCGGCCGATTGAAGGGCGCGCACGGCTTTCAGGGTCAGGAGTTCGGCATCGCCCGGACCGGCTCCGACCAGGGTGACATGGCCGTGGGTCTGGTCGACGGCCAGCCGTTCGGCGTCGGCGAGCAGGGATTGGCCATCGCTCTCCTCCGGTGGGCGGTTGCCGGCGAAAGCGCGGTCGACGAAGCGTTCCCAGAAATTTCGGCGTGACTGCGGCGTTGTCAGAAGCGTGTTCGCCCTTTCTCGCAACGCCTGCGCCAGTTCCGCCCATGACTTCAGCGCAGGCGGCAGCAGCGTCTCGATGCGCCGGCGGATCGCCTGGGCGAGAATCGGGGCGGCGCCGTCCGTGGAAATCGCCACAACGACCGGCGAACGGTTGACGATGGAGCCGAACTGGAACTGGCAGAAATCGGGCTTGTCGATGACGTTGACGGGAACACCGGCCGCACGGGCGGCATCGTGAAAGGCCTGCGCCTCCTCTTGCGTTTCGCAGTCGGCGAGCGCGAGAGCCTTGCCCGTGAAGATGCCGGGATGCCAGGCATGGGGGTGGTGGATGATGGAGCGGACTGCTGTCTCATCGATCAGCGCCTTCATAGCCTCGCCCAACTCCTCATTCGGGCAATAGACATGCACTTCCGCTCCGCAGGCGGCCAGCAGCTCGGCCTTCCAGGCCGCACCGTCGGAGCCGCCGGCGACGATTGTCTGTTTTCCTGCAAGCGACCAGAAAACGGGAAGCTTGGCGAGCGGGGCGACACGCGCCGTCGTGGTCGGTTTCGGCTCACTCAGCCGCAGCGGCATGGCAGGCATCGATGATCCCCTTGATTTCTGCGCGGCAGGAACCGCAATTGGTGCCCGCGGAAAGTGCCTCGCCGACGGCTTCCACTGTCCGGCAACCGCCCTTTACCGCGGTAACGATCTGGTTCACGCCCACCGAGAAGCAGGAGCAGACGGTTGCGCCCGGATCGGGTCTGTCCGCCGCCGGCCGGCCGGCGATCACGGCAAAGCGCGTACGGGCATCCGAATGGCATTGCTGCAATTGCCCGACCGCCCACTGGCGGGAGACGGCAACCGGGGTTGTCGCGACGAAGAGAGCCAGCAGCAACCGCTCTTCGAGGAAATAGGCCAGCCTTGTAATGCCGGTGGCGCGGTCGCCGTATCCGATCAGTTCGGCTTTCGCGGGAAGCCTGAACCGGGCGCGGCACCAGCCGTCCCAATCTTCGGCGGGCTGTTGCCATGCGAGTTCCGTGCGCCAGCCGCCGGGCGCGCGGGCAAGGGCGAAGTAGGGCAGATCAAGCCCTTCCGGTCTGTTCGCGCTGATTGCGAACCCGTAGGCCGCTGCAGCAAAGCGCCTTGCCTGCACTGCGACATGTTTGGAGGCCGGCTGGCCGGAGACCGGGTCCGTCACCGGTGGCACCAGCGCATCGATACGGCCTTCCGCGGAGGTCTCCCCGGTCCAGTGCATCGGCACGAAAATCGAGCCCCGGGATTGCCGTCCGCTCAGCAGGGTGCGGACGATCACGCGGCTGCCCGTTTCGCTCGCCAACTCGACGAGATCCGCATCCCCTATGCCGAGGCCGCGCGCGTCGGCGGGGTGCATCTCCGCATAGGGTTCGGCGATATGGGCGGAGAGGCGGGCGCTCTTGCCGGTCCGCGTCATGGTGTGCCAGTGGTCGCGTACTCGGCCCGTGTTCAGCACCAGCGGAAAGTCGCTGCTCGTCCGCTGCGGCACATCGGGTGCAACGGGCACGAAGCGGGCCTTGCCGTCGGGATGAAAGAAGCGCCCCTCGGCGAAGAACCGCGTCGTCCGGGGGCCGGTGCCGGCGGGCTGGGGCCACTGGAATGGCGCGAGAGCGTCGAAGCCGGTCTCGTCGATTGCCGCATGCGCGCCGATGTCGAAGTCGCGGGCGCCGTCGTTTTCGAAGGCGGAAAGGGCGGCATGCTCGGCGAAGATCTCCGCCGCCGAACGGAAGGAAAAGGCCGCCTCAAAGCCCATGCGGCGGGCGACCTCGGCAATCTGCCACCAGTCCGGCCGGGCCTCGCCGGGGGCCGGCAGGAAGGGCCGCTGCCGGGAGATGCGGCGCTCGGAATTCGTCACCGTGCCGGATTTTTCGCCCCAGCCGGTGGCGGGCAGCAGAACATGGGCCAGCCTCGCCGTGTCGGTCTCCTTCACGATGTCGGATACGACGACGAAGGGACAGGCTTCAATGGCCGCCTTCACCCGGTCGGCGTCCGGCATGGAAACCACCGGGTTCGTCGACATGATCCACAGCGCCTTGATGCGGCCGTCAGCGACCGCCTCGAACATGTCGATTGCCTTCAGCCCCGGCTTGTCGGCAATGGTAGGCGCGTTCCAGAAGCGTTGCACGCGGTCGCGATGCTGAGGATTCTCAATGGCCATGTGGGCGGCAAGCATATTGGCGAGACCGCCGACCTCGCGGCCTCCCATGGCATTCGGCTGGCCGGTCAGCGAGAAAGGTCCCATGCCGGGCCGACCGATCCGGCCGGTCGCCAGATGGCAGTTGATGATGGCGTTGACCTTGTCCGTGCCGATCGAGGACTGGTTGACACCCTGGCTGTAGCAGGTAACGACCTTCTCCGTCCGTTCGAAAAGGCCGAAGAACTGGCGCAGTTCGCTGGCGCCAAGGCCCGTGTTGTAGATCAGTCCGGCAAAGCTCAGGGCGCTTGCAGCGGCGAAGGCGTCCGCGAAACCTGTCGTATGGGCGGCAAGGTAATTCTCGTCGATCGCCGTGCTCTTCGCCAGATGGGCGAGCAGGCCGTTGAAGAGCGCCACGTCGCCGTCGGGGCGAATGGAAAGATGCAGATCGGCGATGTCGGAGGTTGCCGTGCGGCGCGGGTCGATGACGACGACCTTCATGCCGGGTCGGGCTGCCTTGGCGGCGGCAAGCCGCTGGTAGAGCACCGGGTGGCACCAGCCCATGTTGGAGCCGACCAGCACGACGAGATCGGCGAGTTCCAGATCCTCATAGGTTCCAGGCACCGTGTCGGCCCCGAAGGCCCTGCGGTGGCCGGCCACCGACGAGGCCATGCAGAGCCTGGAATTGGTGTCGATGTTGGCCGAGCCGATGAAGCCCTTCATCAGCTTGTTGGCGACGTAGTAGTCTTCGGTGAGCAACTGACCGGAGACATAGAAGGCGACGGCATCCGGGCCATGTGTGGCGATGGTCTGCGCGAAGGTGCGGGCCACCATGTCGAGGGCCTTGTCCCAGGTGGTGCGCTCGCCCGTGATTTCCGGGTAAAGCGCGCGCCCCTCCAGATCGAGTGTTTCGGCGAGCGCCGATCCCTTGGAACACAAGCGGCCGAAATTGGCCGGGTGATCCGGATCGCCTTTCACAGAGACGGCGCCTTCGTCGCTGACGGTTGCGATTACCCCGCAGCCGACGCCGCAATAGGGACAGGTGGTTCTCGTTTCAGTGGACATGAAACCTCCCGAATGCGTCGGCCGCGAGCCTCATTTCGTCACTCCGCCGCCTGAAGCAGGCTTTCGAGCATGATCGATAGGTGTCCATCCTCGTTGCGCAACGAAATGGTCCTGACCTCTCCCTCGTCGGCGCCGAGTGCCTTGCCGCTTTCCAGCGAGATCACCCAGTTATGCAGCGGGCAGGTCACGGCCCTGCCGTGGACGATACCCTGCGAGAGCGGACCTCCCTTGTGGGGGCAATGATCCTCGATGGCGAAAACCTCGTTTTCGGCCGTGCGGAAGACGGCGATCTTGCCTTCCGGCGTCTTCACGCAGCGAGCGCCGCGGAGCGGAATGTCGTCGATATGGCCGATGGATATCCAGTTCATGGGTGTACTCCTTCTGGGTGTTTAAGCCCCTCCCCAACCCCTCCCCGCAAGGGTGAGGGGCTTGCCGGTCCCACCTGCGCCTCCCGATTGTCGCAACAGGTGACTGCAAGTGGTCTCCCCCTTGTGTGGGGGAGATGGCCGGCAGGCCAGAGGGGCGTTTCCTCTATTCCGCCGCCTGACTGAACCCGACCGTCGCCATGGGCTTGAACTCGTGCTTGTCCTTGCCGGAAACGCGCTCCGACCACGGGTCGACCTGGGCGAATTTTTGCGAGAAGACGAAGCGGTCGAAATAGGCCCGGCGCTTGTCGTGATCCTCCATGATCTGGCGGCGGATCTCGTCGGTGCCGATGCGTTTTGCCCATTTGTAGATGCGCTCGAGATAGCGGGCCTGCTCGCGATACATCTGGGTCAGCGCCACGATATGTTCGAGCGCCTCGTCCTCGCTCTTCACGAGGCCGAGCACCTCCGTGCCCTTGATGTCGAGGCCCGCGGCACCGGCGAAGTGGATCTCGAAGCCGCTATCGACGCAGATGACACCGATGTCCTTGCAGGTCGCTTCCGCGCAGTTGCGCGGGCAGCCGGAGACGGCGAGCTTCAACTTGGCCGGCGTCCACGAACCCCACATGAACTTCTCGATGCGGATGCCGAGGCCGGTCGAATCCTGCGTGCCGAAGCGACACCATTGCTCGCCGACGCAGGTCTTCACCGTGCGAAGGCCCTTGGCGTAGGCCTGGCCTGAGATGAAGCCGGCCTTGCCGAGATCGGCCCACACCGCCGGCAGGTCTTCCTTGTGGATGCCGAGCAGGTCGATGCGCTGGCCGCCGGTGACCTTGACCATGGGGATGTCGAATTTGTCGACCACATCGGCGATGGCGCGCAGTTCCGAGGAACTGGTGACGCCGCCCCACATGCGCGGCACGACGGAGTAGGTGCCGTCCTTCTGGATGTTGGCGTGCACGCGCTCGTTGATGAAACGCGACTGGTAGTCGTCGGCATATTCGTCCGGCCAGTCGCAGACGAGGTAATAGTTCAGAGCCGGCCGGCATTTGGCGCAGCCGCAGGAGGTCTTCCATTCCAGTTCCTGCATCACGGCCGGAATGGTCTTCAGACCTTTCGCCTTGATGAGGCGGCGCACGTCGTCATGGCCAAGTTCGGTGCAGGTGCACATGGGCGTGACTGCGGCCGGATTATAGGCGTCGCCCAGCGTCAGTGACATCAGCTGCTCGACAAGGCCGGTGCAGTTGCCGCAGGAGGCGGATGCCTTGGTATGCGCCCTGACACCGTCCAGCGTCGTCAGTCCCTTGCCGGTGATGGTGGAAACGATCTTGCCCTTGCAGACGCCGTTGCAGCCGCAGATTTCCGCATCATCCGGCAAGGCTGCAACGGCCGCCATAGGGTCCAGCGCGGCACCCCCCTGGTAGGCCTGACCGAAGATCAGCGTCTCGCGCATCTCGGAAATGTCGGTGCCCTTCTTCATCAGGTCGAAGAACCAGGAACCGTCCGCCGTCTCGCCGTAGAGCACGGCACCGATGATGCGGTTTTCCTTGAGGACGAGGCGCTTGTAGACGCCCGCGGCGGCATCGCGCAGCACGATTTCCTGCCGGTCCGGAGCCTCGGCGAAATCGCCTGCCGAAAACAGGTTGATGCCGGTGACCTTGAGCTTCGTGTTGGTGACGGAGCCGTGATATTCGGCACTGCCGCCCGTCAGCCGGTCGGCCAGCACCTTTGCGCTTTCATAGAGCGGGGCGACGAGCCCGTAGCAGATACCGCGATGCTCGGCGCATTCGCCGAGCGCGAAGATCGAGGCATCCGAGGTCATCATGCCGTCGTCGACGACGATGCCCCTGTTGACGGCAAGGCCGGCGTCCTTGGCAAGCTGCGAAGCCGGACGAATGCCGACGGCCATGACGACCATGTCGCCATCGATAACGCGACCGTCCTCCAGCTCGATGCCCTCGACCTTGTCGGCGCCGAGGATCTGCTTGGTATTGGCCTTGGTGATGATGTCGATGCCGCGTTCGTTGAGCGCCTTTTCCAGGAGGTAGGCCGCGGCGGGATCGAGCTGGCGCTCCATGATGGTTGGCATCAGGTGGATAACGGTGACATCCATGCCCTGCCGTTTCAGGCCGTAGGCTGCCTCAAGTCCCAGCAGGCCGGCGCCGATGACGATGGCGCGCCCCTTGCCCTCGGCGATCTTCAGCATGTTTTCGACGTCGTCGAGATCGCGGTATGGCAGCACGCCCGGCAGTTGATGTCCGGGAACCGGGATGATGAAGGGCAGCGAACCCGTGGCGATTACCAGCTTGTCGTAAGCCGCCGTGATGCCATTCGCCGAGGTGACGGTCTTTGCATGGCGGTCGATCCCGGTGACTTTCGCGCCCTTGTGCAGCGTCACGTTATGGGCGGCGTACCAGTCGTCGTTATGGATGACGATGTTCTCATAGCTCTTCTCGCCGGAAAGCACCGGAGAGAGCATGATGCGGTCGTAATTGACGCGCGGCTCGGCGTTGAAGATCGTGACTTCGTAGAGGCCCGGCGCTTTTTCGAAGAGCTCTTCCAGCATCCGGCCGGGGGCCATGCCGTTGCCGATGATGACGAGTTTTTCCGCCATAGTCATTACTCCGCGGCTTCTACGAAGCGGTGACGTTCGTAGAGGAACTTCAGCACGGCTTCGCGGCTTTTGAGGTAGGTGCGGTCTGAGGCGAGCGCGATGCGGTCGCGCGGGCGCGGGATCGGGACTTCCAGAACTTCGCCGATGCGTGCAGCGGGACCGTTGGTCATCATGACGATCCGGTCGGAGAGCAGGACGGCCTCGTCCACGTCATGGGTAATCATGATCATGGTGTTGCCGAGCCTCGCGTGGATCTCCATCACTGCGTCCTGAAGGTGCGCGCGGGTGAGCGCGTCGAGCGCGCCGAAGGGCTCGTCGAGCAAGAGGATCTTCGGTTCCATGGCAAGCGCCCGGGCAATGCCGACGCGCTGCTTCATGCCGCCGGAGATTTCGGAAGGGCGCTTGTCCCTAGCATGGGCCATCTGCACGAGGTCGAGATTGCGCATCACCCATTCGTGCTTTTCGGCTTTGCTCTTCCGGCCGGCGAAGACCTTGGACACAGCGAGGTTGACGTTTTCGTAGACGGAAAGCCAGGGCAGCAGCGAGTGGTTTTGGAAGACCACGGCGCGTTCGGGGCCGGGCTCGTTCACCTCGGCGTTTTCGAGCAGCACGGCGCCGCTCGAAACGCGGGTCAGGCCGGCGATCAGGTTCAAAAGCGTGGACTTGCCGCAGCCGGAATGGCCGATGATCGAAACGAACTCGCCCTTGTCGATGGTCAGCGTGACGTCTTTCAGCACTTCGGTCTTCGTGCCGCCGCGTTCGAAGCTTTTGTCGATATGGTCGATCTTGAGATAGGCGTTCATGGGTGTCGTCTCCTCAGTTGGCGGCCGTGCCGCGGGTGACGACGCTGCCAAGGAGGGCGACCAGCTTGTCGAGGACGAAGCCGGTCACGCCGATATAGGCGAGCGCCACGATGATGTCGGAGAGCCGGGACGAGTTCCACGCATCCCAGATGAAGAAGCCGATGCCGACGCCGCCGGTCAGCATTTCTGCGGCGACGATGGCGAGCCAGGACAGACCGACGCCGATCCGCAGACCGGTGAAGATGTAGGGAGCCGCCGCCGGGATCATGATGCGGATGAAGAATTCGAGCGGGTTGAGGCGCAGCACGCGGGCGATGTTGCGATAGTCGTCCGGGATATTGCGGACACCAACGGCGGTGTTGATGATGACGGGCCAGATCGAGGTGATGAAGATCACGAAAATCGCTGACGGGTTCGAATTCTGGAAGGCTGCAAGCGACAGCGGCAACCAGGCGAGCGGCGGCACGGTGCGCAGAATCTGGAAGATCGGATCGAGGCCGCGCATTGCCCAGACCGACTGGCCGACGATGGCGCCAAGCACGACGCCGGCGACTGCCGCGAGGCCGAAGCCGATCGCCACGCGCTGCAACGAGACCAGCACGCGCCAGGCAAGGCCAATGTCCTGCGAACCGTAATCGAAGAAGGGATAGGCGATCAGGTCGAAGCTGTCGGCCCAGACCTGGCTCGGCGGCGGCAGCGTCGCGCCCGGATGGGAACAGGTGACCTGCCAGATGCCGAGCAGGACCAGCAGGACGACGAGCGGCGGCAGGACATTGCGCAGCATCGTCATGCCGATGCGCTTCAGGTCAAGCTTCGCGGCGGGGCGTCGTGCCATCTGTACGACGGTGCCGCTGGTGGTCGCGGGAATGGCCGTCGTGGAAGTGTCAGTCTTGAGGGCGGTTACTGTCATGGTTCGGTCCTCTTCTGGACGGTGTCGGTCGTATCGATGAAACCCCTCCCCGACCCCTCGTCGGACGGGGAGGGGTAAACCCTCAGGCTCCTGCCTTGATCGTCAGGCTTTCGAGATAGGCCTTGGGGTTTTCCGGATCGAAGACCTTGCCGTCGAAGAAGGTCTCCGGACCGCGCGAGGTCGAAGCGGGAATATCGGCCTCGGCAACGCCGAGATCCTTTGCGGCGGAACGCCAGATGTCCTCGCGGTTCACCTTGTCGATCAGCGCTTTGGTGTCCGTGTCGGGCGCGAACTTGCCCCAGCGGATGTTCTCGGTGAGGAACCACAGGTCATGGCTCTTGAACGGGTAGGAGGCATGGTCCTTCCAGAACTTCATTTCGAGGCCGGTGTTTTCCGCGACGCGGCCATTGCCGTAGTTGATGTTGCCCTTGAGGCGACCGAGCACATCCTTCGGCGGCACGTTGAACCACTGGCGCTTGCCGAGGATCGTCGCCATCTCCTCCTTGTTGTCCATGCTGTCGGCCCATATCTGGGCTTCCATCACCGCCATCATCAGGGCCTTGGCGGCGTTGGGGTTCTTCTCGATCCATTCTGAGCGCATCGAGAATGCTTTCTCCGGATGGCCCTTCCACAGTTCGCCGGTGGTACAGGCGGTAAAGCCGATACCCTGATTGACGAGCTGCTCGTTCCACGGCTCGCCGACACAGAAGGCATCCATGTTGCTGACCTTCATGTTGGCGACCATCTGCGGCGGCGGAACGACGATGGTGGAGACGTCCTTGTCCGGATCGATGCCGCCGGCGGCGAGCCAGTAGCGGAGCCAGAGGTCATGGGTGCCGCCGGGGAAGGTCATGGCCACCTTGATTTCCTTGCCTTCGGCCTTCTTCGCGGCGAAGATCTCCTTGAGCTTGGAGGAATCCAGGCCGACGCCGGTTTCCGCATATTCGCTGGCGACCGAGATGCCCTGGCTGTCGAGGTTCAGGCGGGCGAGGATCGACATGGGCACCGGAACGTTGTTCTGGATGACCTTGCCGGTTTCCATGAGATAGGGCATCGGGGTGAGGATATGCGCGCCGTCGATGCCGTTTGCTGCGCCGCCGAGTACGAGGTTATCGCGGGTGGCGCCCCAGGATGCCTGCTTCGCCACCTCGACATCCGGCAGGCCATGCTTTTCGAAGAGGCCCTTCTCCTTGGCGATGATCAGGGGAGCGGCGTCGGTGAGCGCGATGAAGCCGAGCTTGGCGCCCGTGACTTCGGGGGCTGCGGTCGCGGCGAAGGCGCCGGACGGGAAGGCGGTGCGCACGGCGCTGATGAGTGCGGCGGCGGCGGTGGTCTTCAGAATGGTACGGCGGCTGATGCTTGATCCTGTGGTCTTCGTCATGGCTGTCCCCTTGCAGTTGGCGGAAATCCGGAAACAAAAAAACGCCGCATGGGATCTGCGCCTTCAGGACCTGAAAAGCCTGGGCAGCAAAAACCTTGCGACGTCGATGTCTGATGGTTGTGCGCTCTGTCAGCGCTCATCTGCTTTCCGGTCGCCGTTGACCGGTGCAAAAATTAGAAAGCAAGCACCGTGCCAGTTTTCGGCGATGCTAATTAAGATTATGAATTTTCGTTTGAATTTCGATTTTGGCTTGGTGCCTGCTTCTTTTGATCGAAAAACAGGCTTGCTTAAAGATTGTGCGAATGCGCTATTCCGGCGCTGAATTTCGCCAGCGCGTTGTGCACTGCGTTGCGATCAGGCTTCGTGCTGAGCCGTATCTGGGCGTCCGCTGGAGCGCACCGCAAAGCCCTCGATATAGCCGGGAATGCCGGTCGGATCGAAGACATGCCCATCCATGAAGCGGTCTTCCGGAGCCGCACCTTCGGTGCGGATATCGGCGTCCGTCGGCAGTCCCGCATTGCCTAGCGCTGCCCGGTAAAGGTCGGGCCGGAAGGCAGATGCGGCAGCCTTGGTGCCGGCCTCGCTGTATTCGGCCTGTCCCCAGCGGATCATTTGGCTGTAGATCCACAGCGCCTGGCTTGGCCGGGGGTAATTGGCGTGTTCTTTGTGGAAGAGGAAATAGTCCGGAATGACCCGGACGTTACCCTTGGCGTCGAGGCTGAATTCGCCGGACAGGACGCGCCGGATGATATTGACGGGCGCTGCGATGAAGCGCGGGCCGGCCAGCAGTTCGGCAAGCGCGTCGTGGTTTTCAGGGGCATCGCACCAGCGGGCCGCCGCATCGAGCGCGACGATGAGGCGCGACACCGTTTCCGGATGGCCTTCTGCCCATTCCGGCCGCATGCCGATCACCTTTTCCGGTGCGGAGGGCCAGATATCCTGCTTGGCAGCGACGATGCGGCCGACACCCCGTTCCGAGGCGACCATGTTCCACGGCGCGCCGACGCAGAAGCCGTCGATGGCGCCCGCGGCCAGCGCGTCGGAGGTCAGGGGCGGCGGGACGACAACGAGCTTGACATCTTCGTCCGGATCGATGCCGCCCGCTGCCAGCCAGTAACGGAATTCATAGTTGTGGGACGAAAACGGATAGGTCATGCCGAGCGTCGGCAGGGGCTCTCCACGCGTTCTCATGTCCGAGAGCACTCGGGCGAGCGCACGGGCATTGTCGAGGGCGCTTGCCGTTTCCGTCAGGTCTGCCGCTGCCTGCATCCGTTCGTAAAGCCGCAGAGAGAGGGTAATGGCATTGCCGCCCCGTCCCAACGAAAAGGGCGCAATCGTCGGCGATGGATTGGAGCCTAGTCCCAGCATGGAGGCGACCGGCATGGGCGAGAGCATGTGGGCGATGTCGAACTGGCGGAAGGCGAGGCGATCGCGGACGTTTGCCCAGGAAACGTCACGCACCAGATCGAGGTGCAGACCTTCCTTTTCGGCAAAGCCGCATTCGGCGGCAGCGATCAGGATCGAGGCGTCCATCAGCGGGATGAAGCCGGCACGGAGCGTTTTCGGTTCGCTCGCATTGCCGATTGCAGGAGCGGGCCGTCCCGCCTTGATGTCTGCCGTTTTCGTCATCTCATTCACTCCGGTTCCTCCGGGCGGCGGCCTTCGTCGAGGCCGGCATCACATCAGGAGACCCGCCGCGGTCACCACGCTCTGGGCGATCTCGGCAAGCTTCTTCTTCTCGTTCATGGCCGTCTGGCGCAGCAGCGCGAAAGCTTCCTCTTCCGACAGTCCGCGCATCTTCATCATGATACCCTTGGCGCGCTCGATCACCTTGCGCTCTTCCAATGCGCTCCTGGCATCGGCCAGTTCCCGCTGCAGGCGGCTGAAGGCGTTGAAGCGGCTGACCGCCATGTCGAGGATCGGCTTCACCCGCTCCTTCTTCAGGCCATCGACGATATAGGCCGAGACGCCGGCGTCCACCGCAGCCTCAATCGAGGCTGTGTCGGATCGGTCGACGAACATCGCAATCGGACGGCTCACCGTCCGCGTCAGCTGGAAAAGATGTTCCATCATGTCGCGATTGGGGCTCTCGATATCGATGATGATCACATCGGGCTGCAGCGTCTCGATGATCCGGGCGATCCCGTTTACCTCGTGCACGACGGTGACATGCTCGTGCCCCGCCTCGCGCAGGCCCTCTTCGATTATGGAGGCGCGGATGGCGTTTTCGTCGATCACGAGAATGGTGAGATCGGGATGCGTCATGGGGTCATAGATGACGCAGTGCGGAAAACTTGGCAAGCGGAATGCTTAAAACATGCGCTTGCTATTCGCTTGCATAAAAAGTCGGCTTCATTGGTGCCGATCCGTCTATTTGCGGGCAGCGTCTCCAGATCCCCGACCGAGCGCGGTTGCGATCAGAATGGCGAAATCGCCGGCAAAGGAGCGCCGGTCGATGTATTGCCTGTCGGCCGCCGCCAGTCTTGCGGGTTCGGACATGTCGATGCCGGCGAGCTGGGCGCTGCCGGTAATGCCGGGACGGACGGAAAATACGCCCTGTCTGCGGCGCTCGCTGATCATTTCCGCTTGACTTGGCAGGCAGGGGCGGGGGCCGACGAGGCTCATTTCGCCCTTGATGACATTGAGCAGTTGGGGCAGTTCGTCCAGCTTGTAGGCGCGCAGCCAGCGTCCGACCGGCGTGATCCAGGCGGTGGACGCGTGATGGGAGGCTACATCCGGGGTGCCGGTGGCCATGGTGCGGAACTTGTAGCATTGGAAGGGCACTTCGTTGCGCCCTACCCGCGTCTGGATGAAGAGCGCCGGTCCCGGCGAGGTACGACGAATGAGAATGGCAACGACCGCCATGATCGGGCTGGTCAGGATCAGTCCGACCAGCGCGGCGGAGAAGTCGAACAGGCGTTTCATCATCTTGAACCGGCGGCCTCTGGGCTTGTCTTGTTCAGGAAGGATATGGCGAACACGGCTGCGGCCATGACCATGAAAAAGGACTCCCCGAGCGCCAGCCGATTATTCGAATTGCTGAAAAGTGTCACCATAAAAAAGACGGCCAGAACATAGGCACACATCAGCGTGCTGTGGCTGATGACCTTTCGCCGGTAGGCTTCGCTCAACCGGCGCCAGGAGATCACGACGCTGATGCCCAGAAGCGTCAAACCGAAGAAGCCATGGCGAACCAGGATTTCAAGGTAGCCGTTGTGCAGCAGAACGTAGCGAGTGCCGCCATAGCTCGTCTGGCGCCAGAGCCGCAACCAGTCATTGCCATGACCGAAAAGCGGAGCCATGGTGATCAGCTCCAGCGCATTGGACCACAATTCAAGACGCTCACGCATAGAATCGGGCGTTTCAGGCGCTTCGATCGCCGAACGCATGGCGCCTTCGATGCTTGGCGCTTCCAGCGCGTTTTCCGACAGGTTTACGGCGGCATCGAAGGTTGGTCCTGCAAATTCCTCGATGTTGTCCTGCACGGTGAAAAGGCCGACGGCCAGGAGCGCGAAAGCACCGCCGAGGAGGGGAACGATATAACGTCTGTGCTGATGCAGGAAGGAGGTTGCCGCCATCACCACGACGGTAAAGATCAGCGCCAGCCAGACGCCCTTGGACTTGGCGCCATAAATGTTGAAGAGCCCGAGAGCGATGGTCAGGGAGCCGACGACAAGGATTGCAGGTCGTTTCCAGCCGGCCAGCTTTCCGGTTTCCGAGGCCTCCAGCATCCAGTAGAACGCACCGATCACGATCAGTCCGCAGCCGATGGCGCTATGGATCGGGTTGTTGTGGAAAAGTGGGAAGGTCCGCTCGCCTGCCAATATGCCGGAATAGTCGGTCGACACGATCAGCGCAGCGAGGGCTATTGCCATGAACAGGCTGATGGCCGGGAAAACGTATTGGCGACTGGAATAGAGCGCAATTCCCAGGCCAGGAAAGAAGATCGGGAAGACATAGAGCCATTCCGATGTGCCTTTTTCGTCCAGCACGAAAACACCGTAGGCGAAACGGAAGAAGGCGTAGATCCCCCATGCAATGCAGAGATAGGCGAAATAGTCGCCCTTCAGCAGGCGGTAGTTTTCCCTGAAGAAGAGAAAACCGACTGCAACCAGCGCCAGTGCGGTGTAGCGATAGGTGTCGCTTTCAACGACCGGAGCGGAGATCATTCCCACCCAGAGGAGCATAAGCACATAGGGTGACCAGCTCCAGTTGCGGAGTTTCTCTATGACTGTGTTGCTGGTCATAGGGCGTATCTGATCCGGCGCGTGTATTCGATGGCGCGCATGAGATGGGTGACGAGCCTGCGCGGTCCCTTGAATTTTCGCTCCCTGTAGTCGGCACGGGTGCCGATTTCCGTCATCTTGCTCGTGGTTGGGCTGAGGCGGGCGATGTTGTCCTTCACCGTGAAGACATTCACGCCGTTGTGCCAGCCGCGTTCCAGCGCAATGTCCAGCGGGTAGCTCATGACCCTGATGCTCTGCAGCAGTTTTTCCGCGCCCTTGCGGGTGACGAGGTAGCATGCGGCGGAACCCTGAGGGCCGTGCAGGCAGCGCCCCACCTGATCCCCCAACCGTGATGTCGCCCTCGAGCGAAACCACCGGGAACGATGATTGAGCAGCTTGACCAGCTCCGCGTCTGGAACGGCCTCGAGGATGGCTTGCGCGCGCTCGATGAGTTTCGGCGGAACTTCTACATCGTCCTCTATGATGATCGCGGCGGCGTTGTCGCTTTTGAGGAAGGTGGAGAGTGCCTTCAGGTGGCTACGGTAGCAGCCATACTCTCCGGCCAGCATCAGCCGTCCGTTCTGGCGCAGGAAGGCAGGTTCGTCGATCTCGGTTCTCTGTTCGGCAGGTATGGCGGCCCCGTCAACACCAGAAACACGCAGAAATTGCATGCCGAGCTGTGCTGCCTGGGCGGTCAGACATCGCCATCTTTCGATGGAACGATCGAGATTTATGACGTAGGCGCCAATTTTCATTTATCCGCCAATTCCTTAGATCGAGCGCCAGCCTGTCCCAAGGCAAGATCCTTTATATGAGTGGTTGCATTCAGGCAACGAAAATGGAAGCAACATGTCCAGTCCCCCTTTCGGGTGAGTTGAGCGAAACATCTACCGTTTCAACCTTTGCTGTTGCGGACGCCCCTGCGGAGTGAGTTAATAACTTGCATTGGATTGACTGCGGTGTCAGGGATGGAGACGTGGTTATCCTCTTTTTTTTACAGAGTCTGGTTGGAAATTCCTGATGGTTTGGGAGCGTTACATACCGGCAGTTCTCGCTTTTCCCCGGTGGATAAAGCGCTTGCTGGCCCTGACTGTCGATGCGGCACTTTGCGTTCTTACCCTTTGGTTTGCCTTTTGCCTTCGGCTTGATTCCTGGGGTCCGCTGGCCGGGATACAGCTTGTCACGATCCCGGTTTGCCTTGTCGTCGCCTTGCCGATCTTTATTCGCTTCGGCTTGTACCGCGCGATTTTCCGTTTCATCGGTTGGGATGCCTATCTGGCGATCATCAAGGCCATATCTCTCTATGGCCTGATTTTCATGACGGTTTTCACCGTCATCAGCGTTCCGGGCATCCCGCGTACGGTCGGTATCCTGCAACCGCTGCTGCTGCTGATCGCAGTCGGCATGTCCCGCATGCTCACCCGTTATCTGCTCGGCGGCACATACCGGAATATTCTGCGGGAGAAGAGTCTATCGAATGTGCTGATCTATGGCGCCGGATCGATGGGCCGGCAGCTTGGCACCGCCCTCGGAAACGGCACCGAACTGAAAGTCGTCGGTTATCTGGACGACGACCAGACGCTCTATGGATCCTATATCGGCGGCATCAGGGTCTACGATCCTCGCGACCTCAAGAAGCTTGTCACGAAACTGAACGTGAGGACTGTCCTGCTCGCGATGCCCGGAATCGATTCCAAACGGCGCAATGCGGTCATCGAGAGCTTGCGTGGTGCGCGCGTCGCTGTGCGCCTGTTGCCCAATGTCAGCGAACTGGCGCAGGGTCTCGTCCGCCTTTCTGATTTTCAGGAATTGGCCATCGAGGATCTGCTCGGCCGCCAGTCGGTCGCGCCGGACAGGACGCTTCTGGCCCGTCATATCCTTGGCAAGGTGGTCATGGTCACCGGTGCCGGCGGCTCGATCGGCAGCGAGCTTTGTCGTCAGATCATGAAGATCGGGCCGGAATGCCTGCTCCTGGTCGATCAGAACGAATACGGGCTCTATTCCATCCATGCTGAACTGACGCGGGACGGCCGCGAGGGCGAACATTCTATCATACCGCTTCTCGGTTCAGTGCGCGATGAACGGCGCATGCGGGAGATCATGGCGACGTTTCGGCCGCATGCCATCTATCATGCGGCGGCCTACAAGCATGTGCCGCTGGTCGAACACAATCCTATCGAAGGGATCAACAATAATATCTTCGGAACGCTGGTGTTGGCCAAGGCTGCAATAGAGATGGGCGTACCGTCCTTCGTCCTGATCTCCACCGACAAGGCGGTGCGGCCGACCAACATTATGGGTGCCAGCAAGCGGGTCGCGGAACTGGTTCTGCAGGCGCTTGCCCCACAAGGTGGTTCCACCGTGTTCTCGATGGTGCGCTTCGGTAATGTGCTGGGTTCGTCGGGTTCCGTCGTGCCGCTTTTCCGGCAGCAGATCGCGCAGGGCGGTCCGATCACGCTGACCCATCCGGAGATGACGCGCTTCTTCATGACGATCCCCGAAGCGTCGCAGCTGGTCATTCAGGCAGGCGCCATGGCGGAAGGCGGGGATGTTTTCCTTCTCGACATGGGCGAACCGGTGAAGATCATCGATCTGGCGCGCCGCATGGTGGAGCTTTCCGGCCTCACGGTGCGGGACGAGGATAATCCGGATGGTGACATTGCCTTCGAGATGACCGGGCTGAGACCGGCGGAAAAACTCTATGAAGAATTGCTGATCAGCGACAATCCGGAGCCCACGGCGCATCCGCTGATCATGAAGGCGCATGAGGACTTCCTGCCTTGGCCGGCGCTGGAGAAGGCGCTCAAATCTCTTCAACAGGCGATGGACCGCAGCGATCTGGTGGCGACGCGCGATCTCATGGGCAAGCTGGTTTCCGGTTATCGCCCCAGCGCCGATATCGTCGATTTCGTGGCTCTGCGTCAGATGGAGCGAACGGATCGTTTCGGCCCGCTGCCGGAAGACGACGGTTCCGACTTCGGCGGAATGATCCGATGATTCTCATAACCGGGGGAAGCGGTTTCGTCGGTCAGGCGCTGACCCGGGAACTCGTTCGTCGTGGTCTTCCTTATCAAACGGCAGGGCGGCGCGCGGGTGCATGCGATGTCGTCGTCGGCGAAATTGATGGCTCGACTGACTGGTCGCAGGCGCTTGCCGGCGTCGATCTGGTCATTCATCTCGCCGCCCGCGTGCATGTGATGAATGACAAGGCGATTGATCCGCTGACGGCGTTCCGCACCAGCAACAGGGATGGTACGCTCAATCTCGCGCGCCAGGCTGCGGCTTGCGGCGCGAAGCGCTTCGTCTTCATCAGCACGCTGAAGGTCAACGGCGAGGAAACTCTTCCGGGGCATCCGTTCCGTGCCGGCGATCCGCCGCAGCCGCTCGATCCCTATGGCGTTTCCAAGCGGGAAGCCGAGGATGGCCTGGCCGAGATTGCAGCCGAGACAGGCATGGAGGTGGTTTGCATCAGGCCCCCGCTCGTCTATGGGCCGGGTGTGAAGGCCAACTTCGCAGCGCTTCATAAACTGGCGTCGAGCGGTTTTCCGCTGCCCTTCCGGTCTATCCGCAACAGGCGCTCGATGGTTTATGTCGGCAATCTCGTGGATTTCATCCTGCGCTGCGCCGAGCATCCCGCCGCCGCGAACCGCACTTTCCTCGTCAGCGATGGCGACGATGTTTCCCTGCCGGTGTTGATTTCAAGGATCAGGGCATCGCTTGGCAAGCCTGCGCGGCTTTTCCCGGTGCCCCCCTTCGTGTTCACGCTTGCCGCAAGACTGCTTGGGAAACAGACCTTCGCACAGCGTCTTCTGGGATCGCTGGAGGCGGATATAACGGAGAGCCGCACTGAACTCGGCTGGATACCACCCTTCACGATGGCGGACGGCCTGAAGGCGATGGCGTCGGAAGCCGGATTGTCTTCCGGGAAAAGATAAAGCCGGACAGCCATTTCTGGCTCCCCGGCTCAGCGGATGCCGGAAGCATTTAGCTTCCCCTGTGGATCCCAAGCCTTAGCCGAGACGAACCTTGCTGAAATCCTCGGGCTTGATGCCGAGCGCACGCAGGTCGTGGCGGTTGGGGTTACGGTGAGCTTCGACAGCGGCGGCTGCGGCACTTGCTGCGCCGAATACTGCGACGGCGCGGCCAAGGAAGCCCATGCGGATTGCGCCAGTAAGGACAGACATCTTCTTTGCCTTCATCTTCGTTTGTTTACGAGGTGAAGATGGGCTTTGTTAGCGCATTCTACAATGGCGTTTCAAACAGTGCTGCCATGCAATAAAGAAGGGCCGGAACCCCGGGGGAACCGGCCCTTCATGATTTCCGTCAAATCCGCCACTCCAGCGTTTTGAATCTATGCATCGAGCTTTCCGAAAAACGATTCCGATTTTCGGGCCGATGCGTCAGTCTTCGCTGGCAGCCAGATGCGAGAGCACCTCGCCTTTGCCGCGTGCGCGCATGATGAGCGGCAGGATCAGCGCGACGGCGGCGATGGCAAGCAGCACGGCTGCGATCGGTGACGTCACGAGGACCGTCACGTCGCCCTGGCTGATCGCCAGCGCGCGGCGAAGCTGCTGTTCCGCCAACGGTCCGAGGATCAGGCCGACGACCACCGGGGCGATCGGATAACCGAAGACGCGCATGGCGTAGCCCATCAGACCGAAGGCGAGCAGCATGCCCAGTTCGAACACGGAAGGGTTGGCGCCGATGGTGCCGAGCGTGGCAAAAAGCAGAATGCCGGCATAGAGCCAGGGCTTCGGGATCGTCAGCAAGCGGACCCAGAGACCGATCAGCGGCAGGTTGAGCACCAGCAGCATGAAGTTGGCGATCAACAGGCTGGCGATGAGGCCCCAGACGAGCTGCGGATTGGTCGCAAACAGCAGCGGTCCTGGCTGCAGGCCGTATTGCTGGAAGCCGGCGAGCATGATGGCGGCAGTCGCTGTCGTCGGCAGGCCGAGGGTGAGCAACGGCACGAGCGTACCGGCGGCCGAGGCGTTATTGGCGGCTTCCGGTCCGGCAACGCCTTCGATCGCGCCGTTGCCGAATTCTTCCGGATGCTTGGTCAGGCGCTTTTCCGTGGCATAGGAGAGGAAGGTGCCGATCTCGGCGCCGCCCGCCGGCATTGCGCCGATCGGGAAGCCGATCAAAGTGCCGCGCAGCCAGGGTTTCCACGAACGGGCCCAGTCGGTCGCGGTCATCCAGATCGAACCCTTGACGGCCTCGACCTTGTCGGGTCCACGGTCGCCCTGTGCTGCGAGGAACAGGCTTTCGCCGATTGCGAACATCGCGACGGCGAGCGTCGTCACCTCGATCCCGTCGAGCAGGTCCGGCACGCCGAAGCTCATGCGGGTCTGGCCGGTCAGCTGGTCGATGCCGACGGTTGCGAGTGTCAGGCCGATGAAAAGCGAGGTGAGGCCGCGCAGGGTCGAATCGCCGAATGCCGAGGACACCGTGACGAAGGCCAAGACCATCAGGGCGAAGTATTCACGGGGTCCGAAGACCAGGGCGAGCTTGACGATGTATGGCGCGATCAGCGCGAGTGCTACGGTTGCGATCAGGCCGGCGACGAAGGAACCGATGGCGGCGGTGGCAAGGGCAGGGCCGCCGCGTCCGGCGCGTGCCATCTTGTTGCCTTCGAGCGCGGTGACGATCGAGGCGCTCTCGCCCGGCGTGTTGAGCAGGATCGAGGTGGTCGAGCCGCCATACATGCCGCCGTAGTAGATGCCAGCGAACATGATCAGCGATCCGGCGGGATCGAGCTTGAAGGTAACGGGCAGAAGCAGGGCGACGGTGAGTGCAGGTCCGATGCCCGGAAGTACGCCGACGGCAGTGCCGAGCGTCACGCCGATCAGGGCATAGAGAAGGTTCGCCGGCTGTGCGGCGATGGCGAGGCCCTGCAGGAGAAAATCGAAGGTGTTCATGCGGGGCTACTCCTCAGAGGAAAAGGTGCTCGAGCGGCCCTGCCGGCAGCGAAAGCTGCAGCAGACCGGCAAAGACCAGCCAGATCGCAAGACAGATGGCGATGCCGACCGGAAGAGAGATCCAGAGTTTCCTTTTGCCGAAAGCGAAAGCCGTGGCCGCAAAGAGGACGCCGGTCGCGATCGAGAACCCGGCGGTCTTCAGGAGCAGCATCTGTCCGGCCAGTCCGCCGACGATCCAGAGAACGGGAGAGATTTCCTGATGCTCGCGCTCGGGGAAATCGCGACGAAAGGCGGCGATTGCAGTCCAGACGGCCAGGCCGGCCAGGCAGACGGCAATCCATTTCGGCACGGTTGCGGGGCCGACGGGAGAATAGCCGGAGACCTCGCCAAGGCGTGCGACGTCCCAGAAGATCAGGCCGGCGAGGGCCGCGAGGAAGAGGGCGATGAAAAGCGCCGCCCCATCGGGGCGGCGTGTCTCATGCTTCGGGTTCGATCCGGCGCTCATTTCACCAGTCCGATGTCCTTGAGGACGCCTTCGGTGGCGGCAACGTCCTTCTCGAGCTGGGCCTTGAAGGCATCGCCGGACAGATAGGAGTCCTGCCAGCCCTTGGTCTTCAGGATTTCCTGCCAGCTTGCGGACTTCACCAGCTTCTCGACGTCTGCGGAAACGGCGGCTTCCTGCTCGGGGCTGAGGCCGGGGGCAGCCGCGACCATGCGCCAGTTTTCGACGACGACGTCAATGCCGCTTTCCTTCAGCGTCGGTGCTTCCACGCCGGCAAGGCGTTCGGCGCTGGTGACGGCGAGCAGGCGCAGCGTGCCGGACTTGACCTGGGATTCGAATTCGCCATAGCCGGAAATGCCGGCCGTGACCTGGCTGCCGAGGATTGCGGCCAGCGCTTCACCGCCGCCGGAGAAGGCAATGTAGTTGATCTTGGTCGGGTCGACGCCTGCTGCCTTGGCGATCAGGCCGACAGCGATGTGGTCGGTACCGCCGGCCGAGCCGCCGCCCCAGGATACCGAACCCGGGTCCTTCTTCAAGGCTTCGACCAGGTCCGCCATGGTCTGGATCGGGGAAGAGGCCGGAACGACGATCGCCTCGTACTCGCCGGTAAGGCGGGCGATCGGGGTGACGTCCTTCAAGGTAACCGGCGCCTTGTTGGTCAGGATCGCGCCGACCATGACATAGCCGCCGACGATCAGCGAATTCGCATTGCCCTTGTTCTGGTTGGCAAACTGGGCAAGGCCGATGGTGCCGCCGGCGCCGGGAACGTTCTGGACCTGCACGTTGGAGGAGATGCCCTCCTGCTGCATGGCGGTCTGCATCGAACGGGCCGTCTGGTCCCAGCCGCCGCCCGGGTTGGCGGGCGCGATAATGGTGTAGTCGGCGGCGAATGCCGGAAGCGCCATGGCGCCGGCGAGAATGGATGCGAGGAAGAAGTGTTTCACGATGTGTCCTCCGTCAGGTGCTGCTCTTGCAGCCCGTTTGTTTTGCTGTGCCGGGGGGGAGAACGGTTGCCACCGCTGGTGCCGTGGCCGAAAAATGCAGATCGTGCCGAAGCTCCTCCCGAGCCTTGGGATCCGCCTCCACGGATTCCAATGACGCCAACGCACCACAGAAAGCTGTCATCTAGCTGACACCGGTCAAAAATCGTGTGGGTTGACGATCTTGGCAACCTAACTCATTTACTGGAGACGCAAAACCTCGTTCCATCGGTCGATCAGCCGGGCGCGCTTCACCTGATCGAGGTAAACCATCAGGCCGGGGCTGACGGGGACCGGTCGAAGCTGTGCGCCGAGAAGTTCCCGCATGGTGTTGGCAGTGTTCTCGCCGTTGACCTCGGGACTGACCGCGGCGATCTGGAGCTTGCGCGCCATCAGGGTCTGGCCCTCCTTCGACATGAAGAATTCGAGGTAAGCGCGGCCGAGATCGGGCGAGGCGGCGGCCTGGGGCACCAGCCCGATCCGCGACATGACGACGGTATAGTCCTTGGGCAACACGATGCCGACGTCAGGGTGGCGCGAGGCCCAATCGGCCGCGTAGGAACCGATGATGTTGTAGCCGAGCACGAATCGCCCGTCAGCTATGCGCTCGAGGATGGCGGAGCTGGTGGAATAGAGCTTCACGCCGGCCGCTCCCATGGTCCGGATGACCGACCAGATGTCGCCGAACTGTTCCTGGTCGCGGGCCATGAACAGGAAGCCGACGCTCGAGCGCTCGATGTCATAGGTGCCGATCCTGCCGTGGACTTCGTTGCCCTTGCGTTTCAGGTAGTCCACGAACTCGGCGCGGGTGGCCGGCGGTTTCTCGTGGATGAAGCTCGGTTTGTGATAGACGAAGACGGCGGGTTCGAAGGTGAGCGCATAGGCGGTGTTGCGCCAGTTCGCCCAGCTCGGCCAGAGATCGCTCATCGGCAGGTCGCTGCGCTGGGCGTAGCCGTCGTTGCTGAGTTTCACCTGCAGGTCCATGGCGGAGGAGAAGGCGAAGTCGGCGGTCTTCCCCCCGGAATCGGTTTCCTTGACGATGCGGTCGTAGATTTCGCCGGTCAGCATGTCCTCGTAGCGCACGGCAATGTCGGGATGCGCCTTCTGGAAGGCGGCGATCATCGGTTGGGCAACAGGTTCGTCGAGCGAGGAATAGACGACGAGCTGCCGCGCCGCCGGGTTTCCCGACAGCGCCGGAAAGACCACCGGCTCCGCCCAGGCCATGGTGGCGGACGTTATGGTCAGCAGCAGGGCAATGAAACTCCTCATGAATTCATATTGCAGAAGCGGAGGGGCGTTCACAAGTGCCGCCCGGCTCTGTAGTTTGAGTGTTCAACGCGCGGGGAGGATGTCCGTATTGCGCATTCTGCTGGTGGAAGACAATACGGCGCTGGCCGACGGCCTGTCCGCGATCCTGCGCGGCAGCGGCTATGCCGTGGATGTCGTGCACGACGGTGCGTCCGCCGAAGCGGTGACTGCCACGGAAAGTTTTGACCTTGTCATCCTCGATCTCAACCTCCCCGACATGGGCGGGCTCGACGTGCTGAAGGGCATGCGCGCCCGCCAGAGCAAGGCGGCGGTGCTGATCCTCACGGCGCGTGGCGCAACGGAAGAGCGCGTTCGCGGCCTTGATCTCGGCGCGGACGACTACATGAGCAAGCCGTTCGATGTCAGCGAGCTGGAGGCGCGCGTCCGGGTTCTTCTGAGGCGGCAGGCCGGCCTGCGCTCGTCGGCGGTTCATTACGGCAAGGTTTCGCTCGATCTCAACTCGCGCAGCTTTTCGGCGGATGGCGCGCCTATAGACCTGCCGGCCCGTGAGCTCGGCCTGCTGGAACTGCTTTTCCTTCGCGCCGGCAAGGTGGTCTCCAAGGAGGCGATCATGCAGTCGCTCGCGGCCTTCGACGACGATCTGAGCGCCAATGCCATCGAGCAATATGTCAGCCGGTTGCGCCGGCGGCTGGCGCCTTACGGTCTGACAGTCAAGACGGCGCGCGGCATCGGCTATTATCTCGACCGGCCATCGGAATCGGCATGACGGTGTCGGTCTATTCGCTTCGGCGTCAACTGCTCGGATGGCTGCTTCTCGCGACGCTCATCATGGGCATTCTCGCGTTGATCGACACCTATCGCGACGCCGTGCGGACGGCGGATGCGGTGTCCGACCGGGTGCTTGCGGGGTCCGCCATGGCGATTGCCGAACGCGTGATCGTATCGGAAGATGGCGATCTGCAGGTCGACATTCCCTATGTCGCACTGGAAATGCTGACGTCGGCTGCGCAGGACCGGGTGTTCTATCGCGTCGACGGACCTCCGGGGCAGTTCATCACCGGCTACCAGAACCTGCCGACCTTCACCGATCTTAGGGGGCAACCGGCCTTCTACACGGATGCAATCTTCCGCGGCGAACGGATCCGCATCGCCGTGCTGCAACGCTCCGCTTCGACCGGCATCAACTCGGTTCCGTTTTCCGTAACCGTTGCCGAAACCACGATTGCCCGCCGGCAACTTGCCCGTTCGATCCTGATCAACTCGGCGGCGCGTCTCGGTCTGATGATCGCCGTTGCGGCAGCGATCGTCTGGATTGCGGTCACCTTTTCGCTGAGGCCGCTCTACCGGCTCAGCGACGCGATCTCGGAGCGAAGCCCCGATGACCTTCATCCGATTGAACAGTCGGTGCCGAGCGAGGTGCAGGGGCTGGTCGATACCGTCAATTTCTTCATGACGCGACTGGCTTCGGCGCTGGCGGCGTTGCGAAACTTCACCGGCAATGCCAGCCACCAGCTTCGAACACCGCTTGCCATCGTGCGCACCCAGCTCGAGCTTGCCCAGAGGGCAACGACACTCGAAGAGGCGCGCGCTGCGGCAAAGGAGGGCGACAAGGCGGTGGTCCATGCCGAGCGCGTGCTGGCGCAATTGCTGCTGATGGCCAAGATCGATTCCGTCGAGCCGGAGGCGCGGCAGATGCCGGAGCCTATCGACCTCGTGGCGCTCGTCCGGCAGATCACCGCCGACAAGGTGCCTTCGGCGGCAAAAGCCTCCGTCGATCTCGGTTTCGAGGGTGAGGGGAGCGCATGGGTGGCGGCCGAACCTCTCCTGGTCGGAGAGCTTCTCGGCAACCTGATCGGAAACGCCATCGCCTATGCCGGCTGCAATGCAGAGGTCACGGTACGCGTGAACCAGCGGGACGATTGCGTTCGACTGGAGGTCGAGGACGATGGGCCGGGTATCCCGGCCTCGCGCATGGAGAGCCTGAAACAGCGTTTCGTTCGCGGGGAGCGCGGCGAGGGCCTTGGCCTCGGCCTTGCAATCGTCGAGGAAATCGCCCGGCTTTTCGGCGGTACGTTCCAGCTTGCGCAGGGTCGGAACGACCGAGGACTGCTTGCTGTTGTGACGTTTCCGGTCGCGGTCGCCCCGCAAGACTGATGAAGGCCTGCGGGGCGTTGATGCCTAGCGAAGGAAGGCCCGGAAGCGGCCGAGCGCGAAGGTGAAGAGCACCGTTCCGATTGCCGTGAGCCACAGGAATTGCGGCCAGACCACGTCCAGTCCCGCTCCACGGAAGAGGATCGACTGCGCCAGCGAGATGAAGTGCGTGTTGGGTGCGAAGGACATGATGAGCTGGATGATCTCGGGCATGCTTTCGCGCGGGGTCATGCCGCCGGAGAGTACCTGCAGCGGCAAGAGGACCAGCATCAGCAACAGCCCGAACTGGGGCATGGAGCCGGCGACAGTGGCCAGGAAGATGCCGAGCGAGGTTGCCGCAAAGAGCTGGAGCGCCGTGCCGACCACGAACAGTGGCACGGAACCCTGAAGCGGTACGCTGAGCAAGTAATGTACCACGAAGACCAGTGAGAAGGTCGATGCGACGAGCACCACCAGGCTCATCGCCAGCACCTTGCTGATCATGATTTCCAGTGCCGTGACCGGCATGACCAGCAGATGCTCGATCGTACCGTGTTCGCGTTCGCGGATGAGGGCGGCGCCCGTCAGGATGATCGACAGCATCGTGATGTTCATGATGATGTTGTTGATCGCGCCGAACCAGGTGTTGTCGAGCTGGGGATTGAAGCGGGCACGGAGCGCCAGTTCCACCGGCACGGCAGTCGCGCTGCGGTAACGGTTGACGAACTCGCTGATCTCACTGTTGACGATGTTCTGGATGTAGCCCGCGCCGGTGAAGGCCTGGGTCATGCGGGTCGCATCGACGTTGAGCTGCAGGGCCGGCGCGCGTCCTGCAAGCACGTCCTGCTGGAAGTTGACCGGAATGTTGAGGGCGAAGGTTGCCTGCCCGGAGTCCATCCGCTTGTCCATTTCCGCAGCCGTGATCAGCTCGGGTTTGGTGAAATACGGCGGATAGAAAGCATCGGTCAGACGCGTCGAAAGCTGCGAGCGATCCTCGTCGACGATCGCGATTGCCGCCATGTTGAGGACCTGCGGCAGGGCGCGCGCCTCGGTATAGATCGACAGGGTGAAGGAATAGAGGATGAAGGCGAAGAGCATGCGATCCTGCATCAGGCCGCGCAATTCTTTCAGGATCAGATTGCCGATATGACGGATGCGCATGGGGCTACTTCTCCTGCTTCTTGAGGAAAATCGTCGTCAACCCGATGAGAACCGGGATCGAGACGAGGAGATACAGGATTTCTTTCTGCACGTCGGCAAGGCCGAGCGCCTTGGAGAAGGTGCCGCGCGCGATCGTGACGAAATGGGTGGTCGGGTAGTAGGTGCCGATGATCTGTCCCGCACCCTTCAGCGACGAGACGGGATCGATGATGCCGCCATACTGCACCGCCGGGATCATGGTCAGCAGCGCCGTGCCCAGGAGGGCGGCGATCTGGCTCGACACGAAGGTCGAGATCAGCATGCCCAATGCCGTCGTGCAGGTCACGTAGAGCAGGGCCGCGAGCGCGAAGGCTCCGAAACTGCCGGTGAAGGGAACCCGGAAAACCACGATCGCGAAGGCCGTCAGCAAAAGGAAGTTCATCATCGCCAGCGCGATGTAGGGCAACTGCTTGCCGAGCAGGAATTCGAGCCGGGTCGTCGGCGTGACGTAGAAGTTGATGATCGAGCCGAGTTCCTTTTCGCGCACAACGCTCAACGCGGCGAGAATGGCCGGGATGATCAGCAAGAGCAGTGGAATGACAGCGGGCGCCATGGCCACAAGGCTCTTGACGTCCGGATTGTAGCGGTAGCGCGTTTCCAGCGAAAAATTGCCTGTTGCGGCCGCATCGCCATAGGCTTCGCGGATCTTCTCGGTGAGCCAGTGGGCATGCACGCCCTGAACGTAGCCGCTGAGGGTCTCTGCCCGCGTCGGCATTGCGCCGTCGATCCATGCCCCGATTTGCGGCGTGGCGCCTCTGAGAGCGTCACGGCCGAAATTCGGCGGTATCTCGATGGCGAGGCTGATCTCGCCGCTGCGCATGCGTTTGTCTAGATCGGCATAATCGGTGATCGGCGGCTTCTCGATGAAATAACGGGAGCCGGAGAACTGCTGGATATAGTCGTCGCTGATTGTGGTGCGGTCATGATCCAGCACCGCGAAACTCAGGTCGTCGACATCGAGATTGATGCCGTAGCCGATGACGAACATCAGGATGACACTGCCGAAGACGGCAAGGGTCCCGCGGATCGGATCGCGTTGCAGTTCCAGCATTTCACGGCGCGAATAGCTGAGCATGCGCATGAAATCGAAAAAGCGGGAACTCTTGCGGGCCAGAGCCGGGGTAGGGGTGGCTTCCGCCGGAGCCTCGATTGTCGCCGCAGTCTGAGACGGTGCCGCAGTCTCCGCGTCGCCTACCTTGGCGATGGCATCCTCAAGGTAGGCGATGAAGGCTTCCTCAAGCGTTGCCGCGCCCCGTTTGGCGACAATTTCCGCCGGCTTGTCGCTGATCAGCACCGTGCCGGCATGCATCAGAGAGATGCGGTCGCAGCGTTCCGCCTCGTTCATGAAATGGGTGGAGACGAAGATCGTCACGCCGTCCTTGCGCGAGAGGTCGGCAAGAATCTGCCAGAAATTGTCACGCGCGATCGGGTCTACGCCGGAGGTGGGCTCGTCGAGGATCAGGATTTCCGGCCCATGCACCATGGCGACGGCAAGCGACAGGCGCTGGCGGATGCCGAGCGGCAGGGCCTCCGGCAGCGTATCCATGATGTCCGTCAGGTCGAAGCGCTCGGCCATTTCGCGAATGCGGGGCTCGATCCTGTCCGATGGAAGCTCGAACAACTTGGCATGCAGTTCGAGGTTCTGGCGCACTGTCAGCTCGGTATAGAGCGAGAAGGCCTGGCTCATGTAGCCGATGCGCTGGCGGGCCGCGAGGTCGGAGCTTTCGAGTTCCTTGCCGAAGAGTTTTGCCGTGCCTTCCGATGCCTGCAAAAGGCCCGTCAGCATCTTCATCGTGGTGGTCTTGCCGCAGCCATTCGATCCGAGGAAGCCGAAGATTTCCCCGCGCTCGATCCGGAAGCTGACGTCGTTGACGGCGGTGAAATCGCCGAACCGCATCGAAAGATGCTCCGCCTCGATGGCGATCTCGCCATCCATGGCGGGGTCTCTGGGCGGAATGACCAGAGCGCCGTGACCGCTGCGCTTGTCTTCCGGCAGAAGGGCGATGAAAGCGTCGTCGACGTTCGATGTGCCGGTGCGTTCCAGCAGTTCCTGCGGGGTGCCGGTTGCGAGCAGCCGGCCTTCGTCCATGGCGACGAGCCAGTCGAAGCGGGCGGCTTCTTCCATGTAGGCGGTGGCGACGATAACGGCCATGCCCGGCCGGCCGGCCCGGATGTGGTCGATCAGTTCCCAGAACTGCCTGCGAGACAAGGGGTCGACACCGGTCGTCGGCTCGTCGAGGATCAGGAGGTCCGGATCGTGGATCAGCGAGCAGCAAAGGCTGAGCTTTTGCTTCATGCCGCCCGAAAGCTTGCCGGCGGGGCGGTCGGCAAAGGGCGCTAGGCCGGTGCTCTCCAGCAGTTCGGCGATGCGGCGTTCGCGCTCCTTGCGGCTGTGCCCGAAAAGCTGGCCGAAGAAGTCGATGTTTTCGAAAACCGAGAGCGTCGGATAGAGGTTCTTGCCGAGCCCCTGCGGCATGTAGGCGATGCGCGGGCAGGTTCTCGCCCGGTGTCCCGCATCGACCATGCTGCCGCCCAGCACCTCCACCTCGCCGGCCTGAATGGCGCGAGCGCCGGCGATCAGCGCAAGCAGGCTCGACTTGCCGACACCGTCAGGACCGACGAGCCCCACCAGTCCGTCACCGGGAATGTCGAGCGTGATGGAATCGAGCGCCTTCGTCTTGCCGTAGCTCAAAGAAACATTGCGCAGGCTGGCGACGGAGGACGACGCGCTCACCGATGGAAGATCGGAGCTCATTGGACGAGCTTGCCCTCCAGATCGGCCGGCCAGGGCGTATCGGCATCGACGCGGACATAGGCCACGCCGGGCACGCCGGTCTTCACGAGTTGGATGTATTTCTGCAGGAGTTCGGGCTTGATCTTGGCCTTGACCCGGAACATCAGCTTTTCGCGCTCGACCGCCGTTTCAACCGATTTCGGGGTGAACTGCGCGACGCTGGCGACATAGGAGACCGTGGCCGGGATCAGAGAGTCCGGCAAGGCGTCGAGTTTCAGGCGAACCTCGGAGCCGATGGCCAGCCGGCCGGCGGAATCCGTCGGCAGGAAGAAGCTCATGTAGACGTCGCCGAGATCGACGAGGTTGACCACGCGGCCGCCGCCGGCAACGATTTCGCCGGGCTGAGCGACGCGGAACTGCACGCGACCGTCGCGGGGAGCCGTCAACAGGCTGTCCTCGATCTGCGTCTTGATGGTGTCGATGGCGGCTTTCGCGGCATCGGCTGCGGCCCTGGCATCGACGACCTGCGCATTGGCCGAGCTGATGCCGGCATCGGCGGCAGCGGATTCCGCTTCGGCGGCGGCAACCGCGGCGCGGGCGCCTTCGACGGCAAAGCGTGCGTCTTCAAGCTGCTGCGTGGAAATGGTGCTCGACTTCGCCAGCTGTTCGGCGCGGGCCTGCTGGTTCATGGCGCTTTCGAGCTGGACCTTGCGCTGGGCGATCGCTGCTTCGGCGGCTCGCTTTTCCGCATTGCGCTGGACGACCTGTGCATTGGCGGTTTCGATGCTGATCTCGGCACGGCGTGACTGAGCCTCGGCCTGCTTGAGCTGGGTGTCGAGTTCGCGGGTGTCGATCTGGGCAATCCTGTCGCCGGTTTTGACGAAATCACCTTCGTCCACGAAGATCTCGCTGATACGGCCGGCGAACTTGGCAGCCACATCGACCTCGACGGCTTCGATGCGGCCATTGCCGCTTGCGATTCCTGCCGGGAGTTCGGAAGAAGCAATCGACTGCCACACGTAGTAGCCGCCGCCTGCGGCAGCCGCCACCACGATTGCCAGAATGATGCCGTTCAGTTTGGGAAGTTTCACCGGTAGCCCCCGTGTCGAAATGCGTTTTCCTCTTTCGCAAAGAGGTACGCGCCACGTCTAATCATTTGATTAAAACAACATGGATTTCGCAGATGCAATAGCGTCCGGGTGACAGTCTCCAAGAAACTGGAGACTTCGTCTAGGTTGAATTCGCCGTCCTGGCGAGAAAGAGGGAAACGCCTGCTGCGGAAAGCGCCTCACCAATATCGGGCGGCGGCGCCTTGTCTGTCGCGAGTTCGCCGATATCGGCAAAGTCGCAAACCTTGACCAGTCCCTGGCGGCCGAACTTGGTGTGATCCGTGACAACCAGCGTCCGTTTGCCGCGGGAAAGAACGGTCCGGGCAAACTCGGCCTCCTCGAGGTCGTAATCCATGATGCCGCTTGCCGCATCGACGGCCCCGGCAGAGATGACCGCGTGGGTGACGTTGAAACGGTTGACGAATTCGATCGCGGAAACGCCGAACGCGGCGGCATTATCGCTGCGCAGTTCGCCGCCGGCCATGTAGACCTTGTTGTCGTTGACTGTTGCCAGCGTGCGGGCAATATCCGAGGAATTCGTCACCACGGTCAGGCGTCGGTGGCCCAGCAGTTCGCGAGCAAGAAAACTCGTCGTCGTGCCGGTGTCGAGCATGATGGAATCGCCATCGCGGATCGTAATCGCGACCGTCTGGGCTATGGCCTTCTTTGCTGAAGCATTTTCCCTCATTCGCTTTTCGAAAGGTGCTTCCCCGACGGACGTCGGCAGAGCAATCGCCCCATGCATGCGCACGACCGCTCCGTTTTCGGCGAGTGGCTTTATGTCGCGCCGGATGGTCTCGAGAGAAACGCGCAGTCTTCGGGCGAGGTCGGAGATCGAGAGCGTTCCATCCTGTTGGAGGAACCGCAGGATCTCCCTGTGGCGTTTCGGTTCGTTCATGGCTCCATCCCATCGCCTTTCCTCATGACTAGCGATGCTTTGCCCATCTGAAAATGTAAAGACACAAAAACGGTCATAAAAACACAAAACGCCACATTGCCATCATTGACAGGCGGGCGATTCTTGGCAGAGATTGCCGTTGATGCCTGCTGCGCCTCACGACAAAAACAACGCGGGAACGGCGTGCAGGATCGGCCTGATAGATTTCATGCGTTCGACCGGGAGGAAACTGCATGCTTGTCCCTCTGCCCGTACCACTGCCTTCCCATGGCCCCTGCCTGTTTTCGGGCAGGGTGTTGCGATGAACGGGTCTGCGATATCTGAATTCGTCATCCCGAAAGCAACGGAAGAACGCATCCGGGCCTTGCCCTGCTGGAACGGCATTGTCGAGATTTCGCGGTTAAAGGGCGGTATCAGTAACGAGAGCTATGTTGTGCGGGATGTCCGTGGCCCGCACGTCGTGCGGTTCGGCAGCGACTACCCGTTTCATCACGTCTACAGGGATCGCGAACTCATGACTGCGCAAGCCGCGCAGGCCGCCGGCTTCGGTCCTGACATCCAATATGCCGAGCCGGGCGTGATGGTGACCGGGCTCATCCACGGCAAGACGTTTACCGCTGAAGACGTGATTGCCGAGCGGGAGCGCGTTGCCCGGATGCTCAGGGCCTTTCATGAGACCATGCCGCGCTTCGTGTGGGGAGCGGCCTTCCTGTTCTGGCCGTTCCACGTCATTCGCGATTACGCCTACACGCTGGAAAAGGGAAAAAGCCGCATGACGGCTGAACTGCCCGGCTATCTGTCGATTGCCGACGAACTCGAAAAAGCGCAATCGCCGCTGCCGATCGTCTTTGGTCACAACGATCTCCTGCCCGCCAACATCATGGATGACGGCGAGCGCCTGTGGCTGATCGATTACGAATATGCCGGCTTCTCGACGGCGATGTTCGATCTTGCCGGGGTGACCTCGAATGCGGGGTTTTCGGCCGAGCAGTCGGAAGAATTTCTCGCCGCCTATCTCGGGACAACACCCGACCCCGCAATCCGCCGTTCGCTCGCCGCCATGCAATGCGCATCGCTGCTGCGCGAGGCGATGTGGAGCATGGTGTCGGAACTGCATCTGACCGCGCCCGGCGCGGATTACGTTGCCTACACCACTGAAAATCTCGAGCGGCTTGCCGCTACCCTCGACCACTATCGTACCCTCTACGGAAAGACGTCTCCATGACCATGCTTCCTTCCCATGCCCAGATCGTCGTCATTGGCGGCGGCATCATCGGCTGTTCGACCGCCTATCATCTCGCCCGAGACCACAAGGCGGATGTGGTGCTTTTGGAGCAGGGCACGTTGACCTCCGGTTCCACCTGGCATGCGGCAGGCCTCGTCGGCCAGTTGCGTTCCTCGGCCTCCATCACCCGCGTGCTGAAATACTCGGTCGAGCTCTACAAGGGTCTGGAGGCCGAGACCGGGCTTGCGACCGGCTGGAAGATGACCGGCTGCCTGCGGCTTGCGACCAATCAGGACCGCTGGACGGAGTTCCGCCGTCTTGCCACGACCGCCGGCAGCTTCGGCATGGAGATGCATCTGGTCTCGCCGGAAGAGGTCAAGCGGATGTGGCCGCTGATGAATGTCGACGATCTCGTCGGCGCAAGCTGGCTACCGACGGACGGCCAGGCGAGCCCCTCCGACATTACCCAATCGCTCGCCAGGGGTGCGCGCATGCATGGCGCGAAGATCGTCGAGAACGTCCGGGTAACGGGCTTCGACATGAAGGACGGCCGCATTGTCGCGGTGAAGACGACGCTCGGCGACATCGCCTGCGAGAAGGTCGTGAACTGTGCCGGACAATGGGCGCGTCAGGTCGGCGCCATGGCCGGCATCAACGTGCCGCTACAGCCGGTCAAGCACCAGTATATCATCACCGAGAAGATCGACGGCCTTGCCACCGATGCGCCGACGATCCGCGATCCGGATCGCCGCACCTATTTCAAGGAGGAGGTCGGCGGACTGGTGATGGGCGGCTACGAGCCCAATCCGCAACCCTGGACGACCGGCGACGTGCCGGACGAATGGGCCTTCCGCCTGTTCGACGACGATTTCGATCATTTCGAGCAGCACATGGTGCAGGCCATCGAGCGCATCCCGGCGCTGGAAAAGGCCGGCGTCAAGCAGATGATTAACGGCCCCGAGAGCTTTACTCCCGATGGAAACTTCATTCTCGGCGTCGCGCCGGAATGCTCCAACATGTTTGTCGGCGCGGGCTTCAATGCCTTCGGCATCGCTTCCGGCGGCGGTGCGGGCTGGGTGCTTGCCCAGTGGGTCGTGGATGGCGAAGCGCCGCTCGATCTCTGGGTTGTCGATATCCGCCGCTTCTCCGGCATGCATCGTGACCGTCAATGGGTGCTTGACCGCACGCTCGAGGCCTATGGCAAGCACTACACCGTCGCCTTCCCGCATGAGGAATATGAAAGCGGCCGGCCGCGGCTGACCTCGCCCCTCTACGAGCGGCTGAAGGCCCATGGCGCGGTATTCGGCTCCAAGCTCGGCTGGGAACGGCCGAACTGGTTTGCCCCTCCGGGCACGGAGGGGCGGGACGTCTATTCGATGGGCCGGCAGAACTGGTTCGATGCGGTCGGTGTCGAGCACGCCCACGTGCGCGAGGCCGTCGGCATCTTCGACCAGTCCTCCTTCGCCAAATACGAAGTGTCCGGTCCCGATGCCTTGAAAGTCCTGGACCACATCTGCGCCAACGACGTCACAAAACCGGTCGGTCGCCTGACTTATACCCAGCTTCTCAACACGCGTGGTGGCATCGAGGCGGACCTGACGGTCGCCCGGTTCGGCGAAGACAGGTTCTATATCGTCACCGGAACCGGCTTCCGTACACACGATTTCGGCTGGATCGCCGACCATGTTCCGGCAGGCGCGAATCTGGATATGAGCGATGTCACCGAGGACTGGGGCACGCTGTCGCTGATGGGGCCGAGGGCGCGGGACGTGCTGGCCGCCGTGACGGACGCGGATGTTTCAAACGCGGCATTCCCCTTCGGCCATGCGCGGGAAATCGTCATTGCCGGAAGTACGGTGCGAGCCCTGCGCATCACCTATGTCGGCGAACTTGGCTGGGAGCTGCATGTGCCCATCGGTGCGATCGGCGAGGTCTTCGATGCCCTGATGGCGGCGGGACAGCCGTTCGGTGTCAAGCCGGTCGGCTATCGGGCACTGGAATCGCTTAGGCTGGAAAAGGGCTATCGCGCCTGGGGCTCCGACATCACGCCCAACGATACGCCACTCGAAGCCGGGCTCGGTTTTGCCGTGAAACTTAAGCGTAATGCCGATTTCCTCGGCCGCTCCGCGCTTGAGGCGGTTGCCGGCGAACCGTTGAAGAAGCGGTTGATGGGGTTCACTGCCGGCTCCGATGTCGTCCTGCTCGGTCGCGAGACGATCCTGCGCAACGGCGAGCCGGTCGGCTATCTCACCAGCGGCGGCTATGGCTACACGCTCGGCAAGGCAATCGGCTACGGCTATGTCCGCAATTCGGAAGGTGTCAGTGACGACTACCTGACGAGCGGTTCCTACGAACTCGTCGTTGCCATGGAAAAGGTCCCCGCCGAAATCCATCTCGGGCCGATGTTCGATCCCGGCATGGAGCGGATCAAGGCCTGAGCGGTCGAGGTAGACGAACCTTGTCCTCACGGATGTGTCGGCCGCGCTTGCCCCTCATCCGGCTGCCGCCACCTTCTCCCCGCAGGCTGGGTGAAGGGATGTGCCGTACCGTTCCGTTCACCTCTGCCGCTTTGCATAAGAGATACGCCTTATCGCGTGTCGTCATGACGCGAGGTATCCGGTTCGTTCCTTCTCCCCGTTTACGGGGAGAAGGTGCCGGCAGGCGGATGAGGGGCTGACAGCCCCGAATCCTCAGCCTCAAGCCACCGGCGGCTTCGGCCAGTTGGCAATACCGCCGGTCCAGGTTTCGAACAGTTTCGACAGCTTCAGCACGCGCATGTCGTCGAAGCGGGGACCGACGATCTGCAGGCCGATGGGCATGCCCGTTTTCGAAAAGCCGCAGTTGATCGAGGCCGCCGGCTGTTCGGACATGTTCCATGGAACGGTGAAGGCGATATGCTCGAAGGGCTTTTCCGGATCGTTGGTGGGAGAGGCCCAGTCCGCCGGATAGGAGACGATCGGATTGGTCGGCGAGAGCACCGCATCGACGGTGGTGAAGAGCCTGCCGCAGGTCTTGCGCATCTCGATGGTCTGACCGAAGCCCTGCACCGCCTCGACGCCGGAGACATCCGCCCCCTTTTCGGCCCACTGGTAGATATAGGGCAGGATCTTGGCTCGACGTTCGGCGCTGAGGTTGCGGATATCGCCCCAGAACTTGGCCCGCCAGAAATTGTCGAGACCGTCGAGCATCTGGCGCGTCAGGACCGGTTCGACCTCGAAGACGGTCGCGCCTGCGTCCTCGAAGCGCTTCGCCGCGGCGAGCACCGCGTCGCGGATTTCGATATCGACCGCAAGGCCGCAGCCGGCGTCCAGCATGACGCCGATCTTCATGCCGCGCACATCGATGTCGTGGTCCATCCAGTCGAAATCATTGGGCGGCAGGCTGGTGCCGTCGCGCCAGTCGGGGCGCGAAAGCGTCGCCATCGAGAAGGCTGCATCATCGACGCATCGTGTCATCGGGCCGGCGCAGCGGCCGACATAATAGGGATCGACCGGAATGCGCCCGTGGCTGGGCTTGAAGCCGAAGAGGCCGGTCCAGCCGGCGGGCAGCCGCACCGATCCGCCGATATCCGTGCCGATATGCAAGGGGCCGTAACCCGCAGCACCGGCAGAAGCCGCGCCCGCGCTCGATCCGCCGGGGTTCTGCGTCAGGTCCCAGGGGTTGCGCGAGAGCGGGTGAAAGCTCGACAGGCCGGAGGAGAGCATGCCGTAGTCGGGGCAGGTGGTCTTGGCGAAGATCACCGCGCCGTCTTCCTTCATGCGCGCGGCAATCGGCGCGTCTTCCTCGGCGGGGAGAAGCTCGACCGCGGCGGTGCCGAGCGGAACGGGCTGCCCCTTGGTGGCGATCAGTTCCTTCAGCGAGACCGGGATGCCGTCGAGGGGGCCGAGTGGCTCATCCCGCAGCCAGCGTTCGGTGGAGGCCTTGGCCTGTTCGCGCGCGCCCTGCGGGTCATAGGCGTAAAGCGCCGCCACATGCGGTTCGAAGGCCTCGATGCGGGCTTCGACCGCCAGCCAGTATTCATAGGGCGAAAGGGTTTTCGCGCGGTATCCGGCGACAAGGTCCTTGATGGTGAAATCGAGTAAGTCAGTCATTGCGGCTTATGCCTTCTGCTTCAAAAATTCGTTTTGTGGCGTCAGTTTCCGTTTCCGGCCATATCTTCCGCGCCCATGTCTTCCGCACGATGACAGGCGGCTTGCCGTCCCGGCGCGATCATGCGCAGTTCCGGCCGCTCTGCGGCGCATCGGGCTATGGCCAGCGGACAGCGGTTGCGAAAGGCGCAGCCGCCGGCATCGGCAGAAGAGGGCGGCGGGGGCGAACGCTCGGAGGCTGCCGGCCGGCCGAAACGCTCGATGCTCGGCTCGGCCTCGGCCAGGACCCTCGTATAGGGATGAAATGGCCGTTCGAAGACATGATGCGCCGGCCCTGTCTCCACCAGCCGGCCGCGATACATGACGCCGACCCGGTCGGCGATGCAGTCGACCACGGCGAGGTTGTGGGTGATGAACAGGAAGCTCACGCCGCGCTTCTCGCGCAGGTCCATCAGCAGGTTGAGCACCTGCGCCTGCACCGAGAGGTCGAGTGCCGAGACCGCCTCGTCGGCGATAACCAGCTTCGGCTCGGTGATAAGGGCACGGGCAATCGCGATGCGCTGGCGCTGGCCGCCGGAGAATTCGTGCGGATAACGCCCGGCATGGGCCGCCTGCAGCCCCACGCTTTCCAGCATGTCGGCGACCTTCTCGCGGATTTCCGCGCGGCTGGGCCGTCTCGCCAGGACATGCAGCGGTTCGGCGACGATGCGCTCGACCTTCTGGCGCGGATCGAGCGAGCCGAACGGGTCCTGAAACACCATCTGGAAATTCTCGCGCTTGCGCATGAGATCTTTCGGGCGAAGCGAGAACAGGTCGTCGCCATCGAAGAGCACATGGCCCGATGTCGGCCTGTCGAGCGCCGCCACCAGCCGGGCAAGCGTCGATTTCCCGCAACCGCTCTCGCCGACAATGCCGACGATCTCGCCGCCATCGACGGTGAGAGACACCTCGTCCAGCGCCCGTGTGCTGTGCGACGCGCCGACCAGCGAATGGCTGACATAGTCGCGGGAGAGAACGCGGATATCGAGGAGGGGAGACTTGCTCATCGGTTTCCTTCCTCCATCGCCCGGATGCAGCGGACGCCGCGGTTGTTATCGAAGTGGGTCCAGCCCGGTTCGGCAGTATGACAGGCGTCGATGCGCTCGGGACAGCGGTCGGAGAAGACGCAGCCGGCGGGCAGTCTGTTGAATCCGGGCACTGTGCCGCGAATGGTCTGGAGGCGACCGCCATCGGCCACTCTTTTCGGAATGGCCCGGATCAGTCCGCGGGTATAGGGATTGCGCGGCTCGGTCAGCACCTCGCGGGTGCCGCCTTCCTCCATCCGGCGGCCGGCATACATGACGATGGTGCGCCGGCACATGCGGGCGATGACGCCGAGGTCGTGGCTGACGAGGATCAGCGCCATGCCGTGTTCACGGGCGAGATCGTCGAGAATGTCGAGCACTTCCGCCTGCACGGTGACATCGAGAGCCGTGGTGGGTTCGTCGGCGATCATCAGCGCGGGTTTGAGCGCAAGCGCGATGGCGATGCCGACCCTCTGGCGCTGTCCGCCGGACATCTCGTGCGGATAGGTCTTTGCCCGCCGCGCCGCATCGGGTATGCGCACCTGGTCGAGCAGGTCGACGGCCTGTCTGCGGGCATCGCGCCACGACATGCCCCGGTGCCAGACAAGGCCCTCGGCGATCTGGTCGCCGATGGTCATGGCCGGGTTGAGCGCGGTCATCGGCTCCTGAAAGATCATGCCGATCCGGTTGCCCCTGATGTGGCAGAGGCGGTCTTCCGATGCCGTCAGCAGGTTTTCGCCCTCGAAGGCGATGGTCCCGGTCGCTTCCGCAACACCCGGCAGAAGGCCCATGATGGCGAGCGACAGGAGCGACTTGCCCGAGCCGCTTTCGCCGACCACGCCAAGGCTTTCGCCGGCCTCAAGGTCGAAGGCGATATCCGTCACGATGGGGGTCAGGCTGCCATCGGTCATGCGGATGGAAATGGCGAGATCCCGGACGGAAAGCAGTGGAGCCGTTGTCATGAACGCCCCTTTTCGCGAGGGTCGAGAAGATCCCGCAATCCGTCGCCCAGCATGTTGAAGCCGAAGACGGAGAGCGCGATCGCCAGGCCCGGCATGATGGCAAGCCAGGGAGCGGTGGCGAGATAGGTCTGGGCGTCCGCCAGCATGCGGCCCCAGGTCGGGGCCGGCGGCGGCATGCCGAGGCCGAGGAAGCTCAGGCCCGCTTCGGTCAGGATCGCAAGGCCGAGCTGGATCGTCACCTGCACGATGATCTGGTTGGCGATGTTGGGCAGAACATGCTCCACGGTGATGAGAAAGCCGCCCTTGCCGGCCCCGCGGGCGGCGAGCACATAGTCGCGCGACCAGATCTGCAGGGCGGCACCCGCGGTCACGCGGGCGAAGACCGGAACCATGAAGACGGCAATCGCGATGATGGCGGTAAACCGCCCGGTGCCGATCAGCGCGCCGAGCATCATGGCGGAGAGTATCGGCGGCACGGCGAAGATGACGTCGCTGACGCGCATCACGAAGGCTTCCGTCAAACCGCGCCGGGCGGCGGCGAAAACGCCGAGGAGGGTGCCGAACGAAGCGCCGATGGCGACGGCCGCGGCCGAGGTCGACAGAGAGTTCCACGCGCCGACCATCAGCATCGAGGCGATGTCGCGGCCGAACTGGTCGGTGCCGAGGAGGCCGTGAACGAGCGGGGCTTTCAGCTTGTGGACGATCTGCATCTTCGCCGGCGGCAGGGGCGTCCAGACCAGCGAGACGAGGGCGATGGCCACGAGAGACAAGATGATCGCGGCCCCGATCGCAAGGTTCGGGCGGCGAAAGGCGAGCCAGGGGCGGGTACGCCCGGTTGCAGGCGTGGCGGCGTTCATCGGCTGCGCCCCCTCAGTCTAGGGTCGAGCAGCAGGTAGGAAAGATCGACCAGGAAATTCATTGTGATGACCAGTGCCGCGAAGAACAGGACCACATCCTGCAACACGATGATGTCCTGCTGGGAGAGCGCCTGAAGCGCCAGCCGTCCGAGCCCCGGCAGGTTGAAGACATTCTCTATCAGCACGGCGCCGGCGATCAGGAAGGTGAATTGCAGGCCGAGAATGGTGGCGACCGGCACCAGCGCGTTGCGCACGGCATGGCGCCAGAGTGCGGCGCGGCGGGAGAGGCCCTTGGCGCGCGCCGTGCGGACGAAATCCTCGTTCAGCACTTCCAGCACCGAGGAGCGGGTGACGCGGGTCAGCACGCCCGCCTGTTGCAGCGCCAGCGCCACGGCCGGCAGGAGAAGCGCTTCGAGAGCGGCAATGATGCCCGCCTGCCAGCCGGGAAAACCGCCGGCCGGGAGCCAGCCGAGGCTCATCGAGAAGGCGAGGATTAGCAGCAGCGCCACCCAGAAACCCGGAACGGCGATGAAAAGCTGGGAAACGAAGCCGCCGGCGTAATCGACCGCGGAATTGCGCCGGCTGGCGGAAACCACGCCGAGCGGAATGGCGATCGCCATCGAAATCAGGATCGCCATCAGCGCTAGCGGCAGCGTCACGGCGAGCCTTTCCCCGATCAGGTCGGCGACAGGAACGCCATAGGTGTAGGATTTTCCCAGATCGCCTGTCGCCACGCCGGCCAGCCATTGCAGGTAGCGGATGACGAGCGGCTGGTCGAGGCCGAGTTCATGGCGCAGCGCTGCCAATGTGTCGGGACTTGCCGACATGCCCAGCATGATCGAGGCGGGATCTCCGGGCAGGATATCCATGACGACAAAGATCAGGGCCGAAACGGCAAGCAGCGTCAGGGCGAGACCGGCGATGCGTCGGGCGAGAAGTGTCAGCATGGGAGAGTGCTCCCGTCATACTGTCTTCCAATTTTTACGTCCCGCCTGTCTGGCCAACGACATGGCGACGCCGTCCGATCCGCCGCGGATCGATGTGCACGACGATCAACACGCGCGATCTCCCCCCTTGAGGGGGAGATGCCCGGCAGGGCAGAGGGGGGTAGCATACTCATGGCCTGTCTCGTCATAAGCCCGAGGATTGGAGAACGGTGAGCTTCATTACTCACTCTTCCCAATAAACCTCGGTCAGCACGTTGGACGGGATCGGTTCGTTTTCCCAGAGACCCTTCAGCTTCCTGTCCCATATGCCGAGCTTCGGCATGACGAAGAGGAAGAGCGCGGGAACATCGTCGGCAAGGATCTTCTGGGCTTCGCCGTAGAGCTTGTCCTGCTCGACGGTATCGGAGGTCGCCTCGACCTTCTTCAGGATGTCGTTGAAGGCCGGGTTCTTGTAGTTGAAGTAGTACGGATCGCGAGCATAGATATCGATGTCCATCGGCTCGGCATGGGCGACGATGGTCATGTCATAGTCGCGACCCTTCAGCACGTCCTGCACCCATTTGGCCGGGAATTCGGTCGGCTCGATGTTCATCGTCACGCCGATCTCGGCGAACATGGCCTGCATCACCTGGGCGCTGCGCGGGGCATAAGCCATCTGCGGCGTCTTGATGGTGAAGCTGAAGCCGTTCGGATAGCCGGCCTCGGCCAGCAGCGCCTTGGCCTTTTCCGGATCGTAAGGGTAGGTGCCGGTGAGATCCACATAGCCGCGGTCGTTCGGCGTGTAGTGGCTGCCGATCGGCGTGCCGTAGCCGGACCAGGCGCCCTCGACGATGACGGAACGGTCGAGCGCCATCATCAGCGCCTGACGCACGCGCTTGTCGTCGAACGGCTTGCGGGCGTTGTTCATGCCGGCCACGACCTTTAGTTCGGTGTTGCCGATCACGGTTGCAAGCTTTGCGTCGTCCTTGAAGGTCTCCACCAGTTCGGGGGCGCCGAATTCCGGGAAGGCATCGACATCGCCGGATTTCAGCGCGGCGGCCTGTGCCTGCGGATCGGAGATAAAGCGGAAGGTGACCTTGTCCAGCTTCACTGCGACGTCCTTGTTCCAGTAGTCCGGATTGGCCGCGAGTTCGACCTTGTCGCCCTTGGCCCAGTTGACGAACTTGAACGGGCCGGTGCCGATGGGCGTGGTCTTGTCGTCGGCGGCGCTCTTGGTGCCGACGATGGAAGACGACGGCCAGCCGAGCCAGTAGAGCAGGCTTCCGGCCGGCTCCTTTAGCTTCAGGACAAGCGTTGCGGCATCGGGGGTCTCGATGGTGTCGATGGCAGCGAAGAAACGCTTCTGCGGATTGACGCTGTCGGCGCCGCGGGCGCGTTCCAGCGAAGCCTTGGCGACGGAGGAATCGAAAGCTTCGCCGTCGTGGAACTTCACGCCTTCGGCAAGGTGAAAGGTGTAGGTCAGTCCGTCGGCGGAAATGTCCCAGCTGGTGGCGAGCTGCGGCTGCACCTTGCCGTCGCGGTCGATGGTAACGAGACCCTCGAAAATGTTCTGCCATGTCACCTGGCCGATGGCGACGGGGGCTGCGATCGTCGGGTCGAGGCCGGTCGGCTCGATGGTCATGCCGAGCGTCAGGTCCTTCTGTGCCGCAAAGGCGGAGCCGGAAAATACGATGGCCGCCGTGGCGGCAAGGCCGAGGGCGAAGCTACGGAGGGTTTTCCGTTTGTTGTCGACCCTCACGGCAAGCAAGGCATTGGTCATGAAATTCCCCTGTTCCTGGCGCTCGTTTTGTTTCGGCAGCTCAGCCGATGGCGCGGTGCAAAAAATACTGGCATCTCGTTGGCGCGCACACAATGCGGTTTTTTGTGTTCTCCGTGTATCGAAAATCGCTACACTCCCTCTTGTTTCGTAGAGGCGCCCGCCGCACGGGGCATGACCTCGCGCATGAAGCGGTCTATGGCGTCGAGCAGCTTGGTCGCGGCAAAGGAAAGCTGACGATCCGAGGCGATGCAAAGCTCGATCGGCGTCCGAATGCCCCTGTTGCCGGCGATCGGGATCGCCACAAGCTGTCCGGCACGGCATTCGCGCAGCACGGTCAGTGCCGGCAACAGGGTGACGGCAGCACCCCGCAGCACCAGCTCCTTCTGCATTTCCAGCGAACTGGTGACGAAGACCGGGTCGAGCGTGACGCCGGCCGATTTGAACAGCGCGTCGAAGGCGAGCCGCGCGCCGAAGGAGCGGTCCGGCACCGCGAGCGGATAGGCGGCGAGTTGCGGAACCGTCAGCTCGGCATGGCCTGCCGCCGGATGACCGGCGGCGGCGATGACATCGTAGACGATCTCGGCGCGCAGGCGCACCTTCGTCCCGGGTTCGGGTTCGGAAAATAGCGTGACGGCGATGTCGGCCTCGGCATTGGCGACCGCTTCGATGGCCGCGCGCGCGGAAGCGATGGTCACGGAGAAGCGGATTTTCGGGAATTTCAGGCTGAAATCGGCGAGCGCCGGTGCGAGCAGGTTGGCGACGGTGGCGCCGCTTGCGAAGATGTTGACGTGGCCGCGCTTCAGCCCCTCCAGATCGTCGATCAGCTGGCGGACGTGATCCAGTTCCCTCAGCGTCTTGCCGGCGCGGGCGGCCAGCAGTTCGCCGGCGGATGTCAGGCGTACCCCCCGGCTCGATCGCTCGATGAGCGGTGTGCCGAAATAATGTTCGAGATGGTCGATCTGGCGGGCAAGCGCCGTGGGCTGGATGTTGAGCTTGTCGGCGGCGGCGCGGATCGAGCGGGCGCGCACCAGTTCATCGAAATAGATCAGAGCCCGGATCTGCATGTCAGGATTTGTCGCCCTCGTTTCCACTGGCGGCTTGGTATTCGCCGCCAGTGGAATTGGTAGGGGCTCGTTCGCGTGGAGACAAGTCCCGGTTCCGGTCCCGATTACGGGCCGGGCGTCAGGCGTGCGGCTTCATGGGGCGATCGTTTCCGGTTTCCGGCAAGGCGCTTTCATCCAGCAGACCCGCCTTGCGGGCTGCTTCGATAAAGGTCTTGCGGGCAATGTCGGCCGCCTTGTCCGTTTCGAGCGCCATGCCGCACCAGCGTCTGGCGCGTTGATAGGCGGCTCCATGGCGGACAGGCCATTCCTCCTCCAGGAAATAGAGAGCGTCGCAGGCTTCCTTGAAGCTTCTCGTCAGGCCGCATTGCAGTTTCAGTTCGACGGGTTCGTTCCAGGTGGGCGTTGTGTAGGTCATCGCATACTCCATTGCGAAAGCCCGAACACCCGAGACCGGACAAGGTTCCATCGAAACGGAAAAATTTCTGAAGCCGTTTCCTCAGGGTGTGCTTTCGGTCTCGGCAGTCGCCACATCGCGGTTGCGCAGCCAGTCCGCGGTTCTTTCGCAGGCGGATGCGGCGGCATCGGTGATCGGCATGCCGTTCAGGAGTTCATGCAGGACCGCACCGCTGAAGCTGTCGCCCGCGCCGATGGTGTCGGCGGTCACGACTTTCTCATGCACGCCGATGCGGGTTTGGCTGCGACCGTCATAAACGCAGATTTCATTCGGGCCGTCGGTCAGCATCAGGTCTTTCAGCCGGCCGCCGGCGATTGCGCAGGCCTCCTGCCAGATGTCGGTAAGGCTTAGGCCCGGAAAATCGGCTCTGGAGCCGACCATGATATTGGCAGGCCGTGGCGTCGGGTTCCGCAGCGGAAATTGCGAAACGACCAGCGCTGCCTTGTCGAGCGAAGCGATGACGGTGTCCGCAAGCTGCATGCCGTTGACGTAGAAGGCTTTCGCCTGAAGCGGCCGGTCCAACGTGAAGTTGCGGGCGATGCGCTTGGTGCTGCCGAGGATAGTCCGCTCGCCGGCCGGATCGAGGAAGATCTCCGCGAATTCCGTCTCACCGTCGCGCATCGTGATATGACCGGTGCTGAAGCCCGCTTTCTGAAGCTCTTCGAGCGCCTTTCGACCATGCTCGTCATCGACAAGGGAGGAGACAAGCTCGACGTTGCGGCCAAGCGCAAGCAGCATGCTGCCGGTGTAATAACCGCCTCCGCCGAGCCGCACATTGCGGTCGATCCAGGCGATGCGGCCGCCGGGGCGGAGCGGTTCCTTCAGGCGCCAGACGCGGTCATGGTTGATGTGACCGATGACGACGACCGCATCATGGCCGACTGGTGTTTCTGGCTGCATGGTGAACGTGTTTCCCTGCCCGTTTCTGTCTTGATGGCGGTTTTTGTCCGTCAAGATGGCGGGAAGCCACTGCCTCTTCAAGAGCGGCTTTTGCGGAGATCAGCTTGCCGTTTCGTCAAGCCATTGCCTGATGCCGGATGCTGCGGCCTTGCCAGTGGCGAGGCAGGCGGTGAGCAGGTAGCCTCCCGTCGGGGCCTCCCAGTCGAGCATTTCGCCTGAAACGAAGCTTCCGGGCAGCGCCTTCAGCATGAAACGATCATCAATGCTGTTGAAGGCAATGCCGCCGGCCGACGAGATGGCTTCGGCGATGGGGCGCGGCGACGTGACGGGCAGGGGCAGCGCTTTTATGAGACCGGCAAGTGCTTCCGCATCGAGACGATTGGCGTCGGGTACGAGCTCCCGCAGCAGGGCGGCCTTGACGCCGTCGAGGCCGGTGGCCTTGCGCAGACGATTGGAAAAGCTCGCCTTGGCGTCCTGCCTTGCCAGATCGCGCGCCAGTCTTTCCGCGGTGCGGCCGGGGGCGAGATCGAGAACGAGGCTTGCCTTGCCGGTGGCGGCAAGCGCCTCGCGCAGCGCTGCGGCATGGGCATAGACGAGGCTGCCCTCGATGCCGTGACGGCTGATGACGAATTCGCCGGGTATGGTGCCGGCAGCACTCGTCGCGGTCACGGACTTCAACGGCTCGCCGGCGAAGCGTTCGAGGAAGGTTTGCGAGAATGTACAGTCGAAGCCGCAATTGGCTGGCTGGAAGTCATGGATGTCGACGTTCCTTTCGCGCAGCCACGCCGTCCAGATGGCATCGGAGCCAAGCTTTGGCCAGCTTGCGCCGCCGAGCGCCAAAAGCACGGCGTCGGCCTCGATCCGCTTTTCGCCGTTTGGCGTCTCGATGCGATAAGCATCGCCGTCGAAGCCCGTCCAGCGATGCCTCGTGAGGATCGTGACACCCTGCGCTTCCAGCCGTCTCAGCCAGGCGCGCAGCAGCGGGGAGGCTTTCATCGCCTTTGGAAAGACGCGGCCCGAGGTGCCGACGAAGGTTTCCGTGCCGAGTGCTGCCGCCCAGTCGCGGATGTCCTCCGGCGTGAAGGCGTCCAGCGCCGGCCGCAGCCGTTCGCCCGCCTTGCCGAAGCGGGTGACGAAGCGCTCGTAAGGCTCGGCATGGGTGATGTTGAGGCCGGATTTACCCGCGAGCAGGAACTTCCGGCCAACGGTCGGCATCGCCTCGTAGACGGTGACGGCATGGCCGGCGCGGGAAAGCTCTTCCGCCGCCATAAGCCCTGCTGGCCCGCCACCGATGATCGCGATGCGTTTCATGGCCATCTTTCTGCCTCAGCCGAGCGTGAAGCCGGAGAGGCGATCCGTCAGGGCTTCGATCGTTGCCGAGTCCGCATTGGCGAAGGCAAAGCGCAGATAGCCTTCCTGCGCCTCGCCAAAATAGGCTCCGGGAATGCAGACGACTCCGGCCTCGCGAGCGAGCTTCTCGGCCACCAGCGCGGAAGGCCTGCCTTCGAAGGGGTGGCGGATGAAGGCGAAATAGGCGCCGAGCGAATCCATCTTCCAGTCCGGCAGCTTCGCCATGACGGACTTAAGCGTATCCGCCCGTTTCAGGATTTCCTTGCGGTTGGCGTTGCGCCAGTCGCGCAGCGCCGGAATGGCGCGGGCGACGGCGGCCTGCGGCGCGCGCGGTGCGCAGATCTGCAGGTTGTCCATCACCTTGGCGATTTCCGCGACGGCCTTCGGGCCGGCGGTGACCGCTCCGAGACGATGACCCGGAATGCAGAAGGACTTGGAGAAGGAATAAAGCAGGATCAGGTTGTCTTCCCAGCCGGGAATGGACAGGAGTTCATGCGGCTTGTCGCCTTCCGGCAGGAAGTCCCGGTATGTCTCGTCGAGGATCAGCCAGACGCCGGCCTGACGGCAGGCCTCGAAGATTTTCCGCAGCAGGCCGGCCGGATAGATCGCGCCGGTTGGGTTGTTCGGCGAGACGAGCGCGATGGCCTTGATGCCCTTTGCCAGTGCCGCGCGCACCGCGTCAAGATCCGGTACGAAGCCCTTTGCCGGATCGAGCGGCACCAGCACACGCTCGATGTCCATCATGGCGAGCGTGGTTTCCTGGTTGAAGTAGAAGGGTTCGGTCAGCGCCACCTTGTCGCCCGGACCGGCAATCGCCATGGCAACGGCCATGAAAGCCTGATTGCAGCCGGAGGTGATGTGGATGTTCTGCGCTTCGATCGCTGCGCCATAGATTTCGGCGACGTCCGCCGCATAGACCTTGCGCAGGTCGGTTTCGCCCTCGATCGGGCCGTAGCCGGCAAATCCGCGCGAGGAGGCGGCTTCTCCGAGCCATGCAAGCAGGTCCGGATGCGGCGGATAGCCGGGGACTGCCTGCGACAGGTCGATCAGCGGACCGCGGCTGCCGTCATAGGCGCGCGCCCAGGCAAAGACGGAGGGCACCGGCGGAGGGGAAAGGCGGGAAACGAGAGAATTGAACGATGCGGATGGCATGATGATTTCGGCAGTCCTGATGCTTTGTTCGGTTGGTTCAAGCCTTGGTGGCGGTCTTTCGTGCAGAGGCGGATGTCGCCTTGCGTGTTCGTGACAAGGTGGTGGCGTTTTCCGGCTTTACCGAGCCTGTCGCCGTGCCTGTATTCGTGGTGCGAATGTTGCGCGCTCTGTGAGCGGGGCGGGGCAGGGGCAACGGCTGCGAACCCCGCTCGCTTTCAAGCGTGGCGAAGAGCCAGTCGATGAAGACGCGGGCGATCGGGGCGGCGCGCACCTCGTTTCGCGTGGCGACATAGAAGGCGTTGGTGCCGGGCACCGAGAGATCGAAGGGAATGATCAGCTCGCCCGATGCGATCAGGCTGGAAGCCGTGATGTTGTCGCCAAGCGCGATGCCCTGACCGTGGCGCGCGGCCTCGGTGGAAAGCCTCGCATCGCTCATGAAATGCTCCCGGTGGCGGGGCATGTCGAGCTGGTCGGCGGCGGCAAGCCAGGTATTCCATTCCTGCCCGTTGTCGCCATGCAGCAGCACGTGGTCGCGCAGGTCCCGCACGGAGCGCAGCGGTCGCGAGTTCAGCAGCGAGGGCGAGGCGACCGGGAAAAGGTCCAATGTGCTCCACAGCCGCGTCCAGCAGTCCCGCCAGCTTCCCGGTCCGTAGAGAATGGCGATGTCGATATCGGGCGAATGGATGAGGCTTGCGTCATTGCTGGAGGTCAGCGTCAGGCTGATATCTGGATACTGCTCGCTGAAACTGCCCATGCGCGGCACCAGCCAGAGGGAGAGCAGGGCGGGCACGCAGGAAATCCTGAGATTGCCGCTGGTGGTCGGCCGGTTCATCAGCGCGGTGGCGGCGGCGATGCCGTCGAAGGCCGTGGAAACCGCCGGCAGCAGCAGGGCTCCCTGCGACGTCAACTTCAGTCGCTTGCCGCCGCGCTCGAAGAGCTGCGTCTTCAGCGTTTCCTCAAGCGTCTTGATCTGGTGGCTGACCGCGCCATGGGTGACGTTCAGTTCGCGGGCTGCCGCCGAAATCGATCCGCGTCTGGCGGCTGCCTCGAAGGCGCGCAGCGGATTGAGCGGTGGCAGGCGATGGGACATGGTCTCGGTGCTTGTTAGTTTTTCTCACAGCGATTGCTATAACATCGTGAATTGCTTTTCTACCCCCATGCGGCTTAATGCTTACAATAGAGGCAGGTGCCGGAACTGCCGTTTAAACAGTCGTCCGCGACGGGAACTCCTGTTCCGCAGGGCGTCGGCAAGAAGGGTGAAAGACAAAATGACTTTCGACGAAAAGCGACTTCAGGAACTGCGCGCCAAATACGGTGACGACAAGGCAGGCGAAATCTTCGACGAGAAGTTTGCCAAGGTCGGCGAGAAGATCTTCTCGAACGGCACCCGCGCCGCGCCTTATGCCGGCATCCCGACCTTCCTGTCTGCGCCGCATCGCCCGATCGATCCGGCAGCGCCCGACTTCGGTGACCTGCAGGTGGGGATCGTCGGTGTGCCGATGGACCTCGGCGTGTCCAACCGTCCGGGTTCGCGTTTCGGACCCCGTGCGCTGCGCGCCATCGACCGCATCGGCCCGTACAACCACGTTCTGGAATGCGCGCCGATCTTCGATCTCAAGGTTGCCGATATCGGCGACGTGCCGTTCTCCAGCCGCTACCGGCTGGAACTCAGCCATGAGGACATCGAAAAGCATCACACCAAGATCGTCGAAGCCGGCTTGCTGCCGCTTTCCGTCGGTGGCGATCACTCGATCAGCCATCCGATCCTGAAGGCTGTTGCCAAAAAGCACGGCCCGGTCGGCTTGATCCATATCGATGCCCATTGCGATACCGGCGGCGCTTTCGACCAGACCAAGTTCCACCATGGCGGCCCGTTCCGTAATGCCGTGCTGGACGGCGTGCTGGACCCGACCCGCACCATCCAGATCGGCATTCGCGGCCCGGCCGAATATCTGTGGGAGTTCTCCTACGATTCCGGCATGACCGTCATCCATGCCGAGGAAGTGACCGGGCTTGGCATTCCGGCGATCATCGAGAAGGCCAAGCAGATCATCGGCGACGGTCCGACCTATCTCTCCTTCGACGTCGACAGCCTCGATCCGAGCATTGCGCCCGGCACCGGCACGCCGGAAGTCGGCGGCCTTTCGTCGCGTGAAGTGCTTGAACTCATCCGCGGTCTCAAGGGCATCAATCTGGTCGGCGGCGACGTCGTCGAGGTTGCTCCTCAGTATGATGCGACCAACAATACCGCCCATGCTGGCGCTCAGGTTCTCTTCGAAATCCTGAGCCTCATGGTCTATAGTCCGGCGATCAAGGGCCGTTGAGAAACTGGCATTTTGCCCGGGACGGCGCTATCAGGCGTCCCGGGCTCGACTTCACGATAACCAACGAAGACAAGGGAACAGGACCATGAAAAACATCCTCAACGCTTCCGTCAGCCGCCGCGGCGTACTGGCCGGCTCGCTTGCCGGCGCCGGCATGCTCGCCATGCCCTCGATCCTGCGCGCCCAGGACAAGTCGCTGAAGGTCGGCGTCTATGGTGGCTACTTCAAGGATTCCTTCGACAAGAACATCTTTGCCGAATTCACCAAGGCAACCGGCATCGCCATCGAATCCGTGGCCGAGCCGACCGGCGAAGCATGGCTGGTACAGCTCGAGCAGGCCGCCAAGGCCGGCCAGGCTCCCGCCGACGTCTCGATGATCTCGCAGGTTTCCATGCTCAAGGGCCAGTCCACCGAACTGTGGACGCCGCTCGACATGGACAAGATCAAGAACGCCTCCGGCCTGATCGACCGTTTCGTCAACAAGTATCCGGACGGCCGCGTTGCCGGTATCGGCGCCGTTGCATGGTACATCACGCTGGTCACCAACACGGATGTCTACAAGGAAGCCCCGACCTCCTGGTCCGCTCTGTGGGATCCGGCAAACGAGGACAAGCTCGGCCTCTTGGCGTTGGTCTCCAACTCCTTCCTGCTGGAAGTGACGGCCAAGACCCACTTCGGCGGCACCAATGCGCTCGACACCGAGGAAGGCATCCTGAAGGCCTTCGAAAAGCTCGCCGAGGTCAAGCCGAACGTTCGCCTGTGGTATCGTGACGAAGCCCAGTTCGAACAGGCGCTGAAGTCGGGCGAAATCCCGATGGGCCAGTACTACCACGACGTTACCGGCCTTGCTGCCGCTGACGGCAATCCGGTCCGCTCCACCTTCCCGAAGGAAGGCGGCATTCAGGATTCCGGTTGCTGGGCCCTGTCGCGCGCGTCGACCAAGAGCGAAGAAGCGCACATCTTCATCGACTACATGTGCCAGCCTTCGATCCAGGCAACGCTGTCGCGCAAGGTCGGTACGGCTCCGACCGTCAAGCGCGAACTGCTCGACCTGACGGCCGAAGAATTCGCAGCCGTGTCCTCCGACATCGAGCCGATCACCCCGCGCTACGACCTCTATCAGACCAAGTCCGACTGGTTGAACCAGAAGTGGACCGAACTGATCGTCGGTTGATCGACGTCTGAACGAAAAACCAATCCAGCACTTGAGGTGGGGTGAGGGTCATGCGACCTTCACCCCACTGTCATCGGAACTTTTGCGGAGACATGATGTCCGGACTGTCGCTCAACGATGTCACGAAACAATTCGGCCCCTTCACCGCGGTCGACAACGTGCAATTGAACGTACCGCACGGTACTTTTGTCTGCATGCTCGGCCCGTCCGGCTGTGGCAAGACCACGCTGCTCAGGATGATTGCCGGGCTCGACCTGCCGACCGGCGGATCGATCGTGCTGGATGGTGAGGACATCACGCAGGTCCCGACGCACAAGCGCAATCTCGGCATGGTCTTCCAGTCGCTGGCGCTGTTTCCGCACCTCACCGTCGGCGAGAACATCGCCTATCCCCTGCGTATCCGCGGCATCGGTCGCGAGGAGCAGGTGAAGCGCGTCGAGGAACTGCTCGCCATGATCCATCTGCCGGGTTATGCGGACCGTCCCGTGACCAAGCTTTCGGGCGGTCAGCGGCAGCGCGTGGCGATTGCCCGGGCGCTCGCCATCTCGCCCAAGCTCTTCCTGCTCGACGAGCCTCTCTCCGCTCTCGACGCCAAGCTTCGCGAGGCGATGCAGGTGGAATTGCGCAAGCTGCAGCAGCAGCTCGGCATCACCACCATCGTCGTGACCCATGACCAGCGCGAAGCCATGACCATGGCCGATACCGTCGTGGTGATGAACGGCGGCAAGATCCGTCAGGCGGCAAGCCCCATCGAGATCTACCGCAAGCCGGCGGACCGTTTCGTCGCGGATTTCATCGGCTCCACCAATCTTCTGCCGCTCACCGTCGAAAGCGGCCGCACACTCGTGCTCGGACAGCCGGTCGAAGGCATCGCGGCCAGTGGCCAGAGCGCCTGCAGCCTTTCGGTTCGTCCCGAAGACGTCCGTCTTTCCGCTCCGGGCGAGGGGCGTCTTTCCGGTCGCGTAACCTTCATCCGTGATCTCGGCGGCACCATCGAGACATTCATCGACGTTCGCGGTTCTGAAGTGATCGCTGTTTCCACGCCGCGCGAACGGCCGGTGGTCAGCGTCGGGCAGGAAGTCGGCGTGGTGATCGACCCGCAGACGGCCGTGGTGCTTCCGGCATGAGGCGCGAACCCCCTCAAAAAGCGCTCGACTATGCGCCGCTCGCCTTTCCGGCGGGCATGCTGATCCTGTTCTTCGTCGTGCCCTTCGGCACGATGATCGCCGTCAGCTTCTTCAAGCGTCAGCAGGGCGGCTTTTACGAGCCGGCCTTCGTGTTCGACAACTACGCCCGGTTCATCAGCCCGTTCTTTGCCGGCGTTCTCGGTTTCTCGCTGATGCTGGCGATCTCGGTCGCGGTGGTCTGCGTCGTGCTCGGCATACCCTTCACCTATCTGCTGACGCGCATGTCGCGAACGGCGCAGGTCGTGTGGCTGGTCGCGCTGCTGTCCATCCTGTCGCTCTCGGAAGTCATCATCGGCTTTGCATGGTCGACGCTGTTTTCGCGCACCGCCGGCATCACGAACCTGCTGGTCATGATCGGCCTCATGGAAAAGCCCATGGCGCTGATGCCGAATTTCGGCGCGGTGCTGACCGGCATGACCTATCAGGCGTTTCCCTATACGGTGCTGGTTCTCTATCCCGCGCTGGTGCGGCTCGATCCGACACTGACGGAAGCTGCACGGACGCTCGGTGCTTCGCCCATCAAGGCCTTCTTCACTGTCGTCGTGCCGGCGCTGCGCAACACCATCGTCGCAACGATGATCATGGTCTTCATCTTCGCGCTCGGCTCCTATCTTCTGCCGCAGATTCTCGGCCGGCCACAGCATTGGACGCTGTCGGTGCTGATTACCGATCAGGCGATCTACCAGTCCAACATGCCGTTTGCCGCTGCCATGGCGGTGTTCCTGGTGCTTGTCACGCTCGGCATGGTGGCGTTGACACTCTTCATCGGACGCAAGGGAGAGACGGCATGAACAAGATGCTGACGCGGATCTATTTCCTCCTGATCGCGATCTTCCTCGCCGCTCCGATCGTCGTCGTCGCCGGCGTCTCGGTCAACGAGAAGCAGAGCCTGACCTTCCCGCCGCAGGGCTTTTCGCTCGCATGGTACGGGGCAATCTTCGCCGATGCCGGCTGGCGTTCGGCCTTCTTCGCGTCTCTCGGGCTGGCGCTTGCCTCTGCCGCGCTTGCGGTCGTCATCGCGCTTCCGCTGGCATGGTTCCTGTGGCGCCGTCTCGCGCCCTGGGCAAACATCTTCCAGGTCCTAGGTATTGCGCCTTTCACCCTGCCGCCTGTCATCACGGCGCTCGGTCTTCTGACCTTCTGGGCGACGACGGGGTTCTACGGCCAGCCATGGACGGCGGTCATCGGTCACGCGATCTTCTTCGTGACGCTGCCGCTCGTGACGCTTTCGCTCGGCTTTTCGGCCATCGACCGCTCGCTGGTCGAGGCGGCCTCGACCATGGGCGCGGACGACAAGACGGTGTTCCGCACCGTCGTCCTGCCGCTGATCCGGCCCTATCTGGTTTCCGGCTATGCCTTCGCCTTCGTGCTGTCGCTCAACGAATACATCGTCGCCTACATGACGGTCGGCTTCACCATGGAGACCCTGCCGATCAAGATCTTCAACGCGCTGCGTTACGGTTACACGCCGACGATGGCTTCCGTGACGATCCTCTTCGTGGTGGTCGCGGCATTGATCTTCGGTCTCGTCGCGCGATTCGGCGATCTGCCGAAACTTCTGGGCGCGATGGCGGCGGACGACCGCTGATCGATGGTTTGTTTTCGACCGCCGGCGGTGCGAATTGTTGCCGGTGATCGTTTATCTTGCGGAAACCAAGAATTTTATCCGCATTTTATCAATTCATTCAGATTTGCGGCCTAACCCTTTTGTCGTTCCGGGACGGGACTCCGCGCATGAAGTTGCGGATGGTGACAAATGGGGAATTGGGCACATGACGTGCGCAGGACAAACCGCGTTCATCGCGGATGCAAGCGGATCCGTGGATCCGTGGCCGGATACCGGCCGAAAGTCCCTGCCGGGCAGGGATATGACAGTTTTCGCCATGCGCCGGGAGCGCAGGCCTTCTCAATTCCATATCGGACGGATCAACGGCCTTTCGGCGCAGCCTGACGCATGCGACGGACGCGGCTTGCGATCCAGCAGGCAGTTCATCGCCGCTTTGTGAGTTTTCGATAGACCCGATCGGTTCCCTGTTTTCAGGGAACTGGTACGGCATCTATCGATACCGTTTCGCACCGCATGGCGAACGGCCTCTGGCCACGGTAGATGCCGTGGGAGGAATCTGGCGTCCCCACCCCCCCTAGTCGGGTTCCTCCCATCCTTATTTCAATGCTACGGCCGGTATGAGAAGTCTCAGCCGGCCGTATTTGTTCCGTGACGTTGAGGGTCAGCCCCGCAGCATCTCGATGATGGCGGAGAAATCCCTGCCGCCATTTCCCTGCTTGGCGAAGAGATCGAACAGCTGCGCCGCTTCGGCCCCGAGCGGGGTGGCTGCGCCGCAGCCAAGCGCTGCTTCCTGCGCGAGCTTCAGGTCCTTCAGCATCAGGGCTGCCGCAAAGCCTGGCCTGTATTCGTTGTTGGCGGGAGAGGTCGGCACGGGGCCGGGGACCGGGCAATAGGTATTGATCGACCAGCACTGGCCCGACGATGTCGAGGCGACATCGAACAGCGCCTGGTGGGAGAGGCCGAGCTTTTCGCCGAGCGCGAAGGCCTCGCATACCCCGATCATCGAAATGCCGAGGATCATGTTGTTGCAGATCTTGGCTGCCTGTCCCGCGCCGCTTCCGCCGCAATGGACGATCTTCTTGCCCATGGCTTCGAGGAGGGGATGGGCATTGGCAAATGCGCCGTCGCTGCCGCCGGCCATGAAGGTGAGGGTGCCGGCCGCCGCTCCGCCGGTGCCGCCGGAGACCGGCGCATCGAGCGATATGCAGTCGGCTGCGGCCGCCAGTTCATGGGCGCGGCGGGCACTGTCCACGTCGATGGTCGAGCAGTCGATCAGCAGGGTGCCGGGCTTCACGGTCTTTACGAGATCGCCCCAGACCGAGAGGACGTGAACGCCCTTCGGCAGCATGGTGACGACGGCCTCGGCATCGGCGGTCGCCTCCTCGAGCGATGTTGCGGGTGCTATGCCGTGGCTCGCTGCCGCCAGAAGAATTTCCGACGACAGGTCGAAGCCCTTCACCTTGTGGCCTGCCTTGACCAGATTTGCGGCCATCGGGCCGCCCATGTTGCCGAGACCGATGAATGCGATGTTCGTCATTTCGTGTTTCCTTCCTTCGCGGGATCAGCGGTTGTCCGCCAGGATCATTTCGGCCGCCTTTTCGGCGATCATGATTGTCGGTGAGTTGGTGTTGCCGGAGGTGATGGTCGGCATGATCGAGGCATCCGCGATCCTGAGCCGCTTCAGCGTCCGCATCCTGAGGCGCGGGTCGACGACGCTCTGATCGTCGGAGCCCATGCGGCAGGTGCCGACCGGATGGAAGATGGTGGTGCCGATGTCGCCTGCGGCATGGGCCAGTTCCTCGTCGCTTGTGAAGCGCGGACCGGGCTTGAATTCTTCCGGGCGATAGCGGGCAAAGGACGGTTGTTCGGCAATCCGCCGCGTCAGCCTGATGGCCCTGACCGCGATGTCGCGGTCGGCGGGGGCGGAGAGATAATGCGGCGCGATCACCGGCTTGGCGGCGAAGTCGGGAGCGCTCAGATGCACCGAGCCGCGGCTTTCCGGACGAAGATTGCACACACTTGCGGTGATCGCCGGGAAGGGGTGGACGGGCTCGCCGAACTTTTCCAGCGTCACCGGCTGGACGTGATATTGCAGGTCCGGCGTTTCCTTGTCGGGACCGGAGCGGGTGAAGATGCCGAGCTGGCTCGGCGCCATGGCCATGGGGCCGGATCGTTTCAGCAGATATTCCAGCCCGATCGCGGCCTTGCCATAGAGGCTCGACGCCTTCTCGTTGAGCGTCGGAACACCGGTGACCTTGAAGGCCATGCGGAGCTGCAGGTGGTCCTGCAGGTTTTCACCGACGTCGCGAACCTCTTTCACCACATTGATCCCTGCCTGCTGCAGCACGTCGCCGCGACCGACGCCGGAGAGTTCGAGGATCTGCGGCGAGCCGATGGCGCCGGCGGAGAGCACGGTCTCGCGGCGGGCCGTAAAGCGTTTCGCCACACCGTCATGATGCACCTCGACGCCGGTGACCGCACCGTCCTCGATCAGGAGGCGCATGACATGGGCCTTGGTCAGCACCGTCAGGTTGCCGCGCTTGGCGGCGGGGCGCAGGAAGGCCTTGGCGGTGTTCCAGCGGATGCCGGAGCGCTGGTTGACGTCGAAATAGCCTGAACCCTCGTTGGTGCCGCGGTTGAAATCGGCAGTCTCGGGGATGCCGGCCTCCTTCGCCGCCTGCTGGAAGGCTTCGAGCACCGCCCAGCGGACGCGGGCCTTTTCGACGCGCCATTCGCCGCCGGCGCCATGCATCTCGTCGGCGCCCTTGTAGAAGTCCTCGGATTTGCGGAAGAGGGGCAACACGTCGTCCCAGCCCCAGCCTTCGCAGCCCATCTGCCGCCACTGGTCGTAGTCGCGGGCCTGGCCGCGCATGTAGATCATGCCGTTGATCGACGAGCAGCCACCAAGCACCTTGCCGCGCGGATAGCTGAGCGAACGGCCGTTCAGGCCCTCTTCCTTCGCCGTGGTGAAGCACCAGTCGGTTCGCGGATTGTTGATGCAATAGAGATATCCGACGGGAATATGGATCCAGTGGTAATTGTCGGAACCGCCGGCTTCCAGCAGCAGGACGCGGGTGTTCCGGTCGGCGGACAGCCGGTTGGCCAGGACGCATCCCGCCGAACCTGCTCCGATGACGATGTAGTCGTAACTCTCCATGTTTTACTCCGCAGGGTACCGTCGCGCGAACGGCTGTCCGCGCGGCTGCATTCCGATATGTTGTGTCAATGTGCCGGAGCCGGCGGGATGCCGGCCCAGGCTTAACGCCGGTATTCGAAGCCGAGCTTGCGGCCGATCCTCGAAGCGTAGAACTCGCCGACGATGCCGCGCCGGAAGAGCAGCACGCAGACCATGAAGACGATGCCGGTGATGATGGTCACCGGGAAGCCGGTGGTTGCGAGGTAGTTGCCGAGCGTCACCACGAGGCCGGCGCCGACCACCGGCCCGATCAGCGTGCCGATCCCGCCGAGCAATGTCATCAGGATCACCTCGCCCGACATCTGCCAGGTGACGTCGGTCAGCGTGGCGAACTGGAAGACCAGCGCCTTTACCGCGCCTGCAAGGCCGGCCAGCGCCGCGGACATCACGAAGGCGCCGAGCTTGTAGCGGGCGACGGAATAGCCGAGCGAGACGGCGCGCGCCTCGTTTTCGCGGATCGACTTCAGGATCATGCCGAAGGGCGAGTTGATGAAGCGCCAGATGACGAAGAGGCCGATGACGAAGATCGCCAGCACCAGATAGTACATGTTGAGCGGTTGCGAGAGATCGATGAAGCCGAAGAGATGGCCGCGCGGCACCGACTGGATGCCGTCCTCGCCATGGGTGAACTCGGCCTGCAGGCAGAAGAAGAAGAACATCTGCGAGAGGGCGAGCGTAATCATGGCGAAGTAGATGCCCTGCCGGCGGATGGCGAAGAAGCCCATGATGAGGCCGAGAACGGCAGCACCCAGCACGCCCGCGAGAATGCCGAGTTCCGGCGAGAAGCCCCATTCCTTCACTGCATGGGCGGTGAAATAGGCCGCGCCGCCGAAGAAGGTGGCATGGCCGAAGGAGAGCAGGCCGGTATAGCCGAGCAGCAGGTTGAACGCACAGGCAAACAGCGCGAAGCACAGGATCTTCATCAGGAAGACCGGATAGAGGAAGAAGGGCGCGACGATCAGCAGGATGAGGCCGATGGCAATGAGGACGGTGCGTGCGACCGCAGCCGTGCCGCTTGCCGGAACTGCTGAATGCGCCGGGGTGGTTGTCGTTGTTGTCGAATGAGCCATGTCACGCATCCCGACCGAAGAGGCCCGCGGGCCGGATGAGAAGAACGATCGCCATGATGACGAAGATCACGATATTGGAGGCTTCCGGATAGAATACCTTTGTCAGGCCTTCCGCGATACCCAGCATGTAGCCGGTGAGAATGGCGCCCATGATCGAGCCCATGCCGCCGACCACGACGACCGCGAAGACGACGATGATGATGTTGGAACCCATCAGCGGCGACACCTGGTAGACCGGAGCGGCCAGTACGCCGGCAAAGGCGGCGAGCGCCACGCCGAGACCGTAGGTGAAGGTCAGGAGCACCGGCACGTTGACGCCGAAGGCCTGCACCAGCGTCGAGTTTTCCGTCGCGGCGCGGAGATAGGCGCCGAGCTTGGTCTTCTCGATCAGCAGCCATGTGCCGATGCAGACGATGAGCGAGACGACGACGACCCAGCCGCGATAGATCGGCAGGAACATGAAGCCGAGATTGGTGCCGCCGGAAAGGGCAGGCGGTGTTGCATAGGGTTGTCCGGACGAGCCGTAGAGATAGCGGAAGGTGCCCTCGATGGTCAGCGCCAGACCGAAGGTGAAGAGCAGGCCGTAGAGCGGATCGAGATCGTAGAGCCGCCGCAGGAACAGCCGCTCGACGATCGCGCCGAGGATGCCGACGATCAGCGGCGCAAGGATCAGCGCCGGCCAGTAGCCGATGCCGAGAAAGGTCAGCAGCAGATAGGCCACGAAGGCGCCGAGCATGTATTGCGCGCCATGGGCGAAGTTGATCATCCGGAGCAGGCCGAAGATGATCGCCAGCCCGAGCGACAGCAGCGCATAGAAGGAACCGTTGATGAGGCCGATCAGCAATTGCCCGAGCAGGGCCTGGAGGGGAACGCCGAATATCATCGTCATGGCATCAGACCCCCAACACTTTATGGAGCATGTCCATGCGTTCGGGCAGCTCGCCCACCTTGAACTCGGCCACCATCTGGCCGTGCTCCATCAGGTAGAAGCGGTCGGCGACGCGGCTTGCGAAGCGGAAATTCTGTTCGACCAGAAGCACGGTCATGCCTCTCTGCTTGAGTGTCTTCAGCACCTCGCCAATGCGCTGCACGATGACGGGGGCAAGGCCTTCCGTCGGTTCGTCGAGTAGCAGCAGGCGGGTGCCGGTGCGCAGGATGCGGGCGATGGCGAGCATCTGCTGTTCGCCGCCGGAAAGGCGTGTGCCCGGGCTGTTCCTGCGTTCGTGGAGATTGGGGAAGAGCTCGAAGATCTCGTCCAGCGTCATGCCGCCCTTGGCGACTTCCGGCGGCAGCATCAGGTTCTCGAACACGGTGAGTGTCGAGAAGATGCCGCGTTCTTCCGGCACGAAGCCGATGCCGTGATGGGCGGTGCGGTGCAGCGGCACCTGCATCATGTCCTTGCCGGCGAAGCGGATTTCGCCCTTGCGAGCCCGGACGATGCCGGTGACGGTGCGTAGCGTCGTCGTCTTGCCGACGCCGTTGCGGCCGAGAATGGTGACGGTCTCGCCTTCGCCGACATTCATGTCGACGCCATGCAGGATATGGCTTTCGCCGTACCAGGAATTGAGGTTTCGGACTTCCAGAAGTGCCGTCATGTCAGGCCTCCTCCGTGCCCATATAGGCCACGCGGACGCGCGGATCGTTGCTGACCGTCTCGTAATTGCCTTCGGCGAGGATCTCGCCCCGCTGCAGCACGGTTACGTGATGGCAGATATTGGCGACGACCGAGAGATTGTGCTCGACCATCAGCACGGCGCGGGTTCTCGCGACTTCACGGATCAGGTCGGCGATGACGCTGACGTCTTCCTGGCCCATGCCGGCCATCGGCTCGTCCAGCAGCAGCACCTTCGGATCGAGCGCGAGCGTGGTCGCAATCTCCAGGACGCGCTTGCGACCGTAGGAGAGGTCCGCCGCGACGATGTCGCGCTCCTTCGAAAGACCGACGCTGGCCAGCAGCTGTTCGGCCCGCTCGTTCAGGGTGTCGAGTGCGGCAAGCGGCCGCCAGAACTGATGGGCAAGGCCATTCGGCCGCTGCAATGCCACGCGGACATTGTCGAGCACGGTAAGGTGTGGGAAGACCGCCGAAATCTGGAAGGAGCGGACAAGACCCATGCGCGCCACCTTGTCGGGCGGTGTCCGGGTGATGTCGGTGCCGAGCAGATTGATCGTTCCGGCCGAGGGCTGGAGGAACTTGGTCAGCAGGTTGAACACGGTCGTCTTGCCGGCCCCGTTCGGGCCGATCAGTGCGTGGACCCGCGCGTGATGGACGTCGAGATCGACATCGCGCACGGCGGTGAAGCCGCCGAAGTCGCGGCGGAGACCGCGGGCGGACAAGACCACCCGCGACTCCTCATTGATGTGTGCCGTAGCGTTCGTCATCGCGACCGGCCGGGCTTACTTGACCAGCTCGCAACCGCTCTTGGCGGGATCGATATAGGCCTCCTTGCCCGGGATGGTGGCAAGCACGTTGAAGTAATCCCAGGGCTCCTTGCTGTCGCCGGGCTTCTTCACTTCGAGCAGGTACATGTCGTGGAACATGCGGCCGTTCGGGCCGACGCTGCCGCCCTTGGCGAAGACGTCGTCCACCGGCAGTTCATGCAGCTGCTTGGCAACGGCTTCCGTCTCGTCGGTGCCGGCCTTGTCGATCGCCTTCAGATACTGCATCACGGCGGAATAGGTGCCGGTGTGGATCATGTTCGGCATCTTGCCGGTGCGTTCGAAGAAGCGTTTGCCGAACTTCTGGCTCTCCTCGTCGCGGTTCCAGTAGAAGCCTTCCGTCAGCGTCAGGCCCTGTGCCGCCTCGAGGCCGAGGCCATGGACTTCGGCGAGCGTGAAGAGAAGCGCTGCAAGACGCTGACCGCCCTGGGTGATGCCGAATTCGGCGGCCTGCTTGATGGCGTTCTGGGTATCGGCGCCGGCATTGGCGAGGCCGATCACCTTGGCGCCGGAGGACTGGGCCTGCAGCAGGAAGGACGAGAAGTCGGTGGTGGCGAGCGGGTGGCGAACCGATCCCACCACGTTACCACCTGATGATTTCACGAAGTCGCTGGTCTGTTGTTCGAGCGAGTAGCCGAAGGCGTAGTCGGCGGTCAGGAAGAACCAGCTGTCGCCGCCCTGTTTCACCAGCGCGCCGCCGGTGCCGACTGCAAGCGCATGGGTGTCATAGGCCCAGTGGAAGCCGTAGGGGCTGCACTGCTTGCCGGTGAGTTCGGTGGTGGCAGCGCCGGTGACGATGTCGATCTTCTTCTTTTCCTTGGCGATGGCCTGGACGGCGAGCGCAACGGAAGAAGTGGTCAGTTCCATGATCGCGTCGACCTGGTCGGTGTCGAACCACTGGCGGGCGATGTTGGAGGCGATGTCGGCCTTGTTCTGGTGGTCGGCATCAACGATCTCGACGGGAACGCCGAGCACCTTGCCGCCGAAATCCTCGACCGCCATCTTGGCTGCTTCGACGGAGGACTTGCCGCCGAAGTCGGCATAGACGCCGGACTGGTCGTTCAGGATGCCGATCTTCACTTTGCCATCGGAAGCATCGGCAAGGGCCGCCGTGCTGCTTGCCAAAAGAATAGCCATAGACGCGATAAGCTTGTTTCGCATTTGATCTCCTCCCAGAGTGCAGGTGCGAGCCTGTTCAAAATTGACCAGCCGCCCTCCTCAGAACGGCATGTCAGGAATGCATGATCCCGGAAAGTCCCGGTTGACGCAAGCGCATGGCTTAACTAATTGCAAACAGGGTCTGTTCGTTTTTGAACAGATGGGAGGGGCGATGAGCAACGGACATTTTACCTGGGACGACCTGCAATTCTTCCTCGCGGTTGCCCGGACCGGCCAGCTTTCGACAGCCGCCCGGCAGCTCAGGACCAGCCATGCGACGGTGTCGCGGCGGATCGACCGGCTGGAGTTCGCGCTGAAGGTGAAGCTCTTCGAGCGCAATCCGCGCGGCTATGTGCTGACCGGCATGGGCCAGCGCTTCGTCGAGACGGCCGAGAAGATCGAGCAGGAGACGGAGCGGCTGCAGGCCGAGCTTGAGGGCGGTGCAACCGCCCAGCGCGGCGTCGTCAGGCTTTCCGCGCCGGAGGGTTTTTCCAATTTCTTCTTCAGCCACACGCTGACTGATTTCTTCGTCCGCCAGCCGAACATCTCGCTGGAACTGGTGACGATCCAGCAGATCATGGCGCTGTCGCGCAAGGAGGCCGATCTCGCGGTCGTTCTCGATCCGCCGAAAGCTGGCCCCTATTTTTCCGAGAAGCTCACCGACTATCATCTGCAGATCTATGGGACGCGTGGCTATCTGGAGGCGCGAGGCGTGCCGAAGACCCGCGACGACCTGCTGGAGCACGCCTTCATCGGCTATGTGCAGGACATGATCTTTGCGCCGGGACTGGACTATCTCGGCGACATTCATCCGAAGATCCGGCCGAATTTCCAGAGTTCTAGCATCTTCTCGCAGCTGACCGCGACACGTAGCGGGCTTGGTCTTTGCGTGCTGCCGCTCTTCATCGCCCAGCAATATCCGGAACTGCAGGTGGTGCTGGAAGACGAGGTGGACCTGCTGCGTCACTACTGGATCGCCTGCCACCACGATCTGAGGCAGGTGGCGCGCATCCGCACCGTGATCGAATTCCTGCGGGAATCGGTTCAGGCGAATGTCGGCGGTTTCATCGGGAATTCGGGGGCGAAGGTCGGGCTGGTGTCACGGGGGTGAGGTTGCGCCTTGCGCGCCTGATGGCGTTGCGTTCCTTGGTACCCCCCTCTGCCTTGCCAGGCATCTCCCCTCAAGGGGGGAGATCGGCAGAACGGCTGGTCTTCGGCTTCCCAACCTCTGTTCGCCAAGATCCCAAGACACTTGTTTTGTGGGGATCGAGCGGTGTCGGCCATCCGATCTCCCCCCTTGAGGGGGAGATGGCCGGCAGGCCAGAGGGGGGTGAGCCACAGGCGTCAGGCTTATGTAAAGGCATCCCGAGTACAGCCGCCGAGGTTCCGTACCCTTCGTTTCCCGGAAGCGCCGGGAAGCGGTCCCAGAAATCGTATTTTCAGTCGTTGCGCAGGCGTCCCTCGACGAGGTCGAGGACGGAGCGGGCGGCGTCCATGACGTTGGTGCCGGGGCCGAAGACGGCGGAGACGCCGTGTTCCATGAGGTAGTCGTAGTCCTGCCGGGGAATGACACCGCCGACGACGACGATGACGTCTTGCGCGCCCCTGGCCTTCAGGGCTTCCACGAGCTGCGGCGCCAGCGTCTTGTGGCCGGCTGCGAGTGACGACATGCCGACGACGTGAACTTTTTCGGCAACCGCGAGGTCGGCTGCTTCGTCCGGCGTTTGGAAGAGCGGGCCGGCGACGACGTCGAAGCCGATGTCGCCGAAGGCGGATGCGATCACCTTGGCGCCGCGGTCATGGCCATCCTGGCCGAGCTTGGCGACGAGAATGCGGGGAGCCGCGCCCTTCGCCTTTCTGTAGCTGTCGAGGCGGTCGGAGAGGATCGAGAGTTCCGGATCGCCCTCATAGGCCTTGCCGTAGATGTTGCGCACGACCTTCGGGACTGCGGCATGGTCGCCGAAGACGGCGCGCATGGCATCCGAGATTTCGCCGACGGTGGCACGCTCGCGGGCGGCATCGACGGCTGCTTCGAGGATGTTGCCCTCGCCGGTGCGGGCGACCTCGGTGAGGCGGGCCAGCGCCTGCTCGACCTTTTTCGTGTCGCGGCGGCGCTTGGTTTCCTCGATACGCTTGATCTGTGAGGCGCGGACCGCGGAGTTGTCGATCTCCAGAATGTCGATCGGCTCCTCGTTCTCCAGGCGGAACTTGTTGACGCCGACGATGACTTCCTCGCCCTTGTCGACGGCGGCCTGGCGACGGGTCGCGGCTTCCTCGATCAGGCGCTTGGGCAGACCGTCATCGACGGCCTTGGTCATGCCGCCCAGGGCCTCGACTTCCTCGATCAGCGCCCAGGCCTTGGTCGCCAGTTCATCGGTCAGGCTCTCGACATAGTAGGAACCGGCAAGCGGATCGACGACCTTGGTGACGCCCGTCTCGTTCTGCAGGATGAGCTGGGTGTTGCGGGCGATGCGGGCCGAGAACTCGGTCGGCAGCGCGATAGCTTCATCCAGAGCATTGGTGTGCAGCGACTGGGTGCCGCCGAGCGCTGCGGACAGCGCCTCATAGGCTGTGCGGATGACGTTGTTGTAGGGGTCCTGTTCCTGCAGCGAGACGCCGGAGGTCTGACAATGGGTGCGCAACATCAGCGACGAAGCCTTCTTCGGCTCGAATTCCTGCATGATGCGGGTCCAGAGCAGACGGGCGGCGCGAAGCTTGGCTGCTTCCATGAAGAAGTTCATGCCGATGGCGAAGAAGAAGGACAGGCGACCGGCGAACTCGTCGACGTTGAGCCCCTTCTTCAGTGCGGCGCGAACGTATTCGCGGCCATCGGCCAGCGTGAAGGCCAGCTCCTGCACCAGCGTCGCGCCGGCTTCCTGCATGTGGTAGCCGGAAATCGAGATGGAGTTGAACTTCGGCATCTCCTTGGCTGTGTACTCGATGATGTCGGCAATGATGCGCATCGAGGGTTCCGGCGGGTAGATGTAGGTGTTGCGGACCATGAACTCCTTGAGAATGTCGTTCTGAATGGTGCCGGAAAGCTTGTCGCGAGAAACGCCCTGTTCCTCGCCGGTGACGATGAAGTTGGCGAGGATCGGGATGACCGCGCCGTTCATGGTCATGGAGACGGAAATGTTTTCGAGCGGAATGCCGTCGAACAGGATCTTCATGTCCTCGACGCTGTCGATCGCCACGCCGGCCTTGCCGACATCGCCTTCGACGCGCGGATGGTTCGAGTCGTAGCCGCGATGGGTGGCAAGGTCGAAGGCGACCGAAACGCCTTGCTGGCCGGCAGCGAGCGCCTTGCGATAGAAGGCGTTGGATGCTTCCGCGGTCGAGAAGCCGGCATACTGGCGGATCGTCCAGGGACGGCCGGCATACATGGTGGCGCGGGGACCACGAACGAAAGGCGCAAACCCCGGCAGGGACTTCAGGTGGTCGATGTCCTCAAGGTCTTCGGCCGTGTAGAGTGGCTTGACGTCGATGCCCTCTGGCGTGTGCCAGGTCAGTGTCTCGGCCGGACGCTTCAGCTCCTTCTCGGCCAGGGCTTCCCAGTCCTTGATGGTCTTCTCGCTCGACATCCATTTTCCTCCTGCGCCTTTAACCACGCGCGCGGGGCCGTGGCTTTGGAAACTTTGTCTTGTCGCATGTCGTTGCCGCAAAACCGCTCAACACTTTTGCGCGACATGCTTTGGATCGGACGGGGCGCCGGAGCTGCCTCGTTTAGTGTATAAAAGTGGCACCTTCCGGCACCCCGTTCAGCGGTTTTTGCCCGCGGTCCGGGTTCCTCGCACGAACAGAAATCGGCTCGTCCCGATTTCGCGTCCGGCAGTCAAGGCCACGGTTTGCAGCCTTCTTGCCGGGTTTCAAAGGGCGCCGGGGTTTCACCGGCTGCCGTCCGCCACTCTGCCGTCACGGCACGTCGCTTTTTCAGCGAGAGGACCCAATTCCACGAACCCCCGATACGGCTCTTGCGTCTCTTCCCCGCACCGGGCGCCGGTTGCTTCTCGCCGCGACGCCTCGCAGTGTATCCGATGAAGCAACGGCCCCATGATGACATGACGCAATCGGTCGGGGATGAACGGCGGGGAGGGAGGTTGAAAACAAAAGGGAAATCCATTTCGTCTTCCCCGTGTCTACCTCCTCCGAGCCGTATTCCTTATTCGAACTCCATGATCAGTTCGTCGACGGCGAGGCTCTGGCCGGCCTTGACGGCGACCTTCTTCACCACGCTGCGCTTTTCCGCCTTGAGGATGTTTTCCATCTTCATGGCTTCGACGGTCGCGAGCGCCTGACCGGCTTCCACCTGATCGCCCTCGTTGACGGCGACCGAGGTGATGACGCCGGGCATCGGGCAGAGCAGCATCCTCGACGTATCCGGGGGCAGCTTTTCCGGCATCAGCTTGGCAAGCGCGGCGACGCGCGGCGAGCGGACGCGTGCCATGACATCCATGCCGCGCCAGCGCAGGCGGATCGCAGCGCCTGCGAGGTTGATCTTCACGCCGACGGCTTCGCCATCGACATGGAAGACCGTGTGGCTCTGGCCGGGAAGCCAGCCGCCGGTGACCGAGCACTTGCCGTCATCGGCGAAGGCAATCGTGGTGCCGTCCGTGCCGGTCCCAACCGTCACCGGGAAGGAATGGCCGGCGAGCGCGACCACCCAGTCCCTGCCGACCTTGCGCGGATGATTGCCGATGGTGCCGGAAATCTGGACGGCGCGGTCCTGAAGCGTCTGGTTGATGACGGCGGCGATGGCCGCGAGCTTGCGGGCGGCCTTCTCGTCCGGGGCGACGCCGGTGAAGCCGTCCTTGAACTCCTCGGCGATATAGGCCGTGGTCAGCTTGCCGGAGCGGAAGCGCTCCTGCTGCATCACCGCGGAGAGGAAGGGCAGGTTGTGGCCGATGCCCTCGACCTCGAAATTGTCGAGCGCCTTCGACATGGCGTCGATCGCGGTCAGACGGTCGGGCGCCCAGGTGCAGAGCTTGGCGATCATCGGGTCGTAATACATCGAAATCTCGCCGCCTTCGTAGACGCCGGTATCATTGCGGACGACGGTGCCGTCATCCTCCTTGCCTTCGACCGGCGGGCGATAACGCGTCAGGCGGCCGATGGAGGGCAGGAAGTTGCGGTAGGGGTCTTCGGCATAAAGGCGGCTTTCGATCGCCCAGCCGTTGAGCTTGACGTCCGCCTGGCCGAAGGAAAGCTTTTCGCCGGAGGCGACGCGGATCATCTGCTCGACGAGGTCGAGGCCAGTGATGAGCTCGGTGACCGGGTGTTCCACCTGCAGGCGGGTGTTCATTTCTAGGAAGTAGAACTTGTTCTGCTTGCCGTCGACGATGAACTCGACCGTGCCGGCGGAGTGGTAACCCACGGCCTTGGCGAGCGCCACGGCCTGTTCGCCCATGGCCTTGCGGGTAGCTTCGTCGAGGAAGGGCGATGGGGCCTCCTCGATGACCTTCTGGTTACGGCGCTGGATCGAGCATTCGCGTTCGCCGAGATAGAGCACGGTGCCGTGCTTGTCGCCGAGCACCTGGATTTCGATGTGGCGCGGCTCAGTGACGAACTTCTCGATGAAGATGCGGTCGTCGCCGAAGGAGTTCTTCGCTTCGTTCCTCGATGACTGGAAGCCTTCGCGGGCTTCTTCGGCATTCCAGGCAATGCGCATGCCCTTGCCGCCGCCGCCCGCGGATGCCTTGATCATGACCGGGTAGCCGATCTGGTCGGAGATCTTCACGGCCTCGTCGGCATCCTCGATCAGGCCCATATGGCCCGGAACCGTGGAGACGCCGGCTTCGGCGGCGAGCTTCTTGGAGGTGATCTTGTCGCCCATGGCCTGGATCGCGCCGACCGGCGGGCCGACGAAGGTGATGCCTTCATTGGCGAGCGCATCGGCAAAGACGGCGTTTTCCGACAGGAAGCCATAGCCCGGGTGAACGGCATCGGCGCCGGTCTTGCGGATCGCCTCGAGGATCTTCTCGATGACGATATAGGACTGGTTGGACGGAGCCGGACCGATATGGACGGCCTCGTCAGCCATCTTCACATGCAGCGCGTCACGGTCGGCATCGGAATAGACGGCGACGGTCTGGATGCCCATCTTCTTCGCGGTCTTGATGACCCGGCAGGCGATTTCGCCACGGTTGGCAATGAGGATTTTCTTGATGGTCACCGTCACACCTCGAATACGTCGTCAAAAGATTCCGGGAAGTTCTGCCGGGCGAGTTTTTCGTTGATCACCAGCATGGACTCGTAGGAAAGCGGATCGAAATCCTTGTCCGCCGCGATGACTTCACGGCCGAAAAGAAGATTCAGTCGGGCGGCATCCAGGTTGCCGCGCTCGAAGGGCTCGTCGCCGAAGTGGTGCCAGAGGGCATGCAGGAAGGCCGCGTCGATGCGGTGTTCCTTGGTGCCCGGGCGGGCCTTGCGGGGCAGGGCCTTGAGCGGGGTCACGCCTTTCGGATTGGCGCGGCGGATCGTAAATTGCACACCGGTACCGGGCATCCCTGACGGGAAGCCCTTGTGCTTGGTCATGTCGGGAAGATCAGCCATCGGTCTTTCCCTTACAACGGGATCGTGTCGTGCTTCTTCCAGTGCGTGCCGAGCTGCTTGTTGCGCAGCGAGGCGAAGGCACGGGCGATGCGGCGGCGCGAGGAATGCGGCATGATGACTTCGTCGATGAAGCCGCGTTCGGCGGCGACGAAGGGGTTGGCGAAGCGTTCCTCGTATTCCTTCGTGCGGGCGGCGATCTTTTCGGGATCGTTGAGCTCGGAGCGATAGAGGATTTCGGTCGCGCCCTTGGCGCCCATGACGGCGATTTCGGCGGTCGGCCATGCATAGTTGATATCGGCGCCGATGTGCTTGGAGGCCATGACGTCGTAGGCGCCGCCATAGGCCTTGCGGGTGATCAGCGTCACCATCGGAACCGTGGCCTGGCTATAGGCGAAGAGCAGCTTCGCGCCATGCTTGATGACGCCGCCATATTCCTGGCTGGTTCCGGGAAGGAAGCCGGGAACGTCGACCAGCGTCAGGATCGGAATGTTGAAGGCGTCGCAGAAGCGGACGAAACGGGCGGCCTTGCGCGAGGAGTCGATATCGAGGCAGCCGGCGAGCACCATCGGCTGGTTGGCGACGACGCCGACCGTCTGGCCTTCCAGCCGGAGGAAGCCGGTGATGATGTTGCGGGCGAAGGCTTCCTGGATTTCGAAGAAATCGCCCTCGTCGGCCAGAGCGTAGATCAGCTCCTTCATGTCATAGGGCTTGTTGGAACTGTCCGGGATCAGGGTGTCGAGACGGTTCTCGATGCGGGCCGGGTCGTCGTGGAAGGGACGAAGCGGCGGCTTTTCGCGGTTGTTGAGCGGCAGGAAGTCGAACAGCACGCGAACCTGTTCCAGCGCCTCGATGTCGTTTTCATAGGCGCCATCGGCAACCGACGACTTCTTGGTGTGGGTCGATGCGCCGCCGAGTTCTTCGGCCGTGACGATTTCGTTCGTCACCGTCTTCACGACGTCGGGGCCGGTCACGAACATGTAGGAGCTGTCGCGCACCATGAAGATGAAGTCGGTCATGGCGGGCGAATAGACCGCGCCGCCGGCGCAGGGGCCCATGATGACCGAGATCTGCGGCACGACGCCAGAGGCATCGACATTGCGCTTGAACACGTCGGCATAACCGGCGAGCGAGGCGACTCCTTCCTGGATGCGGGCGCCGCCCGAATCGTTGAGGCCGATCACCGGGGCGCCGTTCTTCAGCGCCATATCCATGATCTTGCAGATCTTCTGGGCATGGGTTTCGGACAGCGAGCCGCCGAGGACGGTGAAATCCTGCGAGAAGACATAGACTTGACGACCGTTGATCGTGCCCCAGCCGGTAACGACGCCGTCGCCGGCGACCTTCTGGTTTTCCATGCCGAAATCGGTGCAGCGATGGGTGACATACATGTCGTATTCTTCGAAGGAGCCCTCATCGAGCAGAACCTCGATGCGCTCGCGCGCCGTCAGCTTGCCTTTGGCGTGCTGGGCGTCGATGCGCCGCTGGCCGCCGCCGAGATGCGCCTCGGCGCGACGCGCCTCGAGCTGTTCCAATACCGTTCGCATGCTGCCTCCCGACATATTCATGAAGCTTTTCAGGATGATTTGTGCCCTTAAACGTCTGGCGAGGCAAAGAAAATGATTGAACAGGTGCAATTGTGGATTTATAAATTTGCAAACTGAAAAATGCGAAATTGCAAATGGCGATCGGCAAGCTCTTTATCGGCCGCAAGGTCCGCGAAATCAGGCAGGCGAGTGCGGCCACGCAGGCCCAGTTCGCCGACATGATCGGTATCTCGACCAGCTATCTCAACCAGATCGAAAACAACCAGCGGCCGGTTTCTGCCTCGGTGCTTCTGGCGCTCGCTGAAAAATTCGGGATCGATATCACCGAACTTTCCTCCGGCCAGAACGACCGCCTGCTTTCGGCGCTGACGGAGGCGCTGTCGGATCCGCTGTTCGAAACCTATTCGCCGAGCCTGCAGGAACTGAAGCTCATCACCCAGAACGCGCCGGGCTTCGCCCATGCGCTGATCAACTGTCATCAGGCCTATCGGCGAAACGGCGAGCAGCTGGCAAGCTATGCCGACCGTGCGGGTGCCGCGACGGCTAACGAGACGACCTCCTACGAGGAGGTGCGCGATTTTTTCCACTTCGTCGACAACTATATTCACGACATCGACCAGATGGCCGAGGGGCTGGCGGCGGAACTCAAGCTCGGCGAGGGCGAGAATTACGCCGCGATGACCGGCTTCCTCGAAAGTCGCTACGGGGTTCGCGTGGTGCGCGGCGATGCCGGCGACGAGGCGATCCGCCGCTACGATCCGAAATCGCGCATCCTGACGCTGAGCCGCTATGCCTCGGTGCCGACACGGGACTTCCAGATCGCCACGCAGATCGCCCAGCTTCACGCGGAAACCAAGATCGATCAGGTGCTGAAGTCGGCGGGGTTCCGCACCGAGGAGGCGGTGGAGATCTGTCGCATCGGGCTGCACAACTATTTCGCCGGCGCGCTGATACTGCCCTATCGCAATTTCCTGCAGGCGGCGCGGGAACTGCGCCACGATATCGAATTGCTGGCGGCCCGTTTCGGAGCGTCGCTGGAGCAGGTCTGCCACAGGCTGTCCACTTTGCAGCGCCCGGGACAGAAGGGGGTGCCGATCTTCTTCGCTCGCATCGACCGGGCCGGCAACATCACCAAGCGGCACAGCGCCGCCCGCCTGCAGTTTGCCCGCTTCGGCGCCGCCTGTCCGCTGTGGAATGCGCATCAGGCCTTCGAGGCGCCGGGGCGGATCATTCGTCAGCTTGCGGAGACGCCTGACGGCGTGCGCTATCTCTGCATCGCCACGCAGGTGAACAAGGGCACGCTCGGCTTCCGGGCGGCACAGCCCCGCTATGCGCTGGCGCTCGGCTGCGAGATTTCCTATGCGGACCAGTTCGTCTATGCCGACGATCTCGATCTTTCCAACCGCGCGGCTTTCGATCCGATCGGCATTTCCTGCCGGATCTGCGAGCGGGTGAAATGCACCAGCCGCGCCGTGCCGCCGCTCAAGCACCGGCTGGTGGTGGATCACAAGGTCCGCAACGCCAACCCTTACGAGATCGAGTGAGCGCGGGAGCGCGCCGGCATCCTCTCGAAATCAGGGCCGGAGTTCTTCCGTCATCAGGTCGATGAAACGCCTGACCCGGGGTTCCAGCAGGCGCTTGTCGGGATAGAGCGCGACGATGTTGACATCGCCGGACTGAAGCTCTGGAAGCACCTGTCGCAGGCGACCTTCGGCGAGATCCCTTGCCACGAGGAAATCGGGAAGCAGGGCGATGCCAAGCCCTGCGATAGCGGCGTCCTTCAGCGCTTCCCCGCTGTCCAGCCGAAGGCGGCTGCGGCCCGGTGCCTTGATCCAGCCGCCATCCTTGCCGGGAAAGCGCCAAGCCTGCTTCTGGTTGCGGCTGGTAAAGATCAGGCAGTCATGGGCTGCGAGATCATCGACATCTTCAGGTTCGCCGCGCGCGGCCAGATAGGAGGGCGCGGCGCAGAGCATCGCCCTGAAACGGGCGATGACGCGGGACACCATGCGGGAATCGGACGTCGTAACGCCGATCCGGATGGCGAGGTCGAAGCCTTCCTCGACGATATCCTCGACACGATCGGTGAAACTCATCTCCACCTGCACCTCTGGCCAGTCCGCCAGATATCTGCGGATAATCGACAGTATGACCAGCCGCCCGAAGGCATCGGGCACTGTCAGCCGCAGCACTCCGCGCGGGGTGCCGGTGGTTCCGGCGACGCTTGCTTCGGCCTCGTCAACGGTGGCGAAGATCCTCAGGCCATGCTGGTAGAAGATCCGGCCTTCATCGGTCAGGCTGAGCGTGCGGGTGGTGCGGTTCAGGAGGCGCGTTCCGAGGCGCTCCTCAAGGCGGAGAACCGCCTTTCCCGCTGCCGAGCGCGACAGCCCCATGGCCTTGCCGCCGGCAACGAAGCTCCCGGCATCGACGACGGCCATGAAGACCTGGATATCGCTCAGATTGGCGCGCAGCATGAACACTCCGATGGTTCGCTTCTGTGTCGACGTCCGTTCGTCAATCGACCGGCTATAGCAATCCCGTCCGGCGCAGGCCGCGAGATGACCCGCCGATGACGACAGGAAGGAACGGAGACATGACACAAACCCTTGGCCGTTTGAACCCGCCGACGCTGCCCGATGCGGGTGCGCTGGGCTATTCGCAGATTACCACCGTGGAGCCGGGGCGGCTTGCCTTCATTTCGGGGCAGGTGGCGTGGCAGCCGGGCGGTGAGCGCGCGCCCGACGATCTTGCCGAACAGGCACGGCTGGTGGTCGCCAATGCTAGGTCGGCGCTCGATGCGGTTGGGGCGACGCCCGGCGACATCGCCATGGTGCGGCTCTATGTGACCGACCTCACCCCGGAACGGGTCGGGGAGGCGATGCCCGCCGTGCTTGCTTTTCTGGATGGCGCGAAGCCAAGCCTGACCGGCATAGGCGTTGCCGCGCTCGCCGGACCCGATCTCCAGATGGAAATGGAGATGGTGGTTCGCCTGCCGTCCTGAGTTCAGCCGAACAAGGGCTGCGGATGCGGCTTGAAGAACGGCTCGACGATGTCGGCGCCTATGGCGTCCAGGCTCGGCGGCGACCACTTCGGATTGCGGTCCTTGTCGATGATGGCGGCGCGGATGCCCTCGTAGAAATCCGGCGTGTGCACGATCTGGGCGGTCGCGGCAAACTCCCGTTCAAGGCAGGTCCTGAGGTCGGACGATTTGCGTGCGGCTTTCAGCAGCGCCAGCGTCACCTTCAGGCTGGTCGGCGATTTCGCCATCATGGCAGCGCGGACCCTGGCCGCAAACGGATCGGTTTCCGAGGCGAGAGCGGCTTCGATTTCCTCGACAGTGTCGAAGCCGAAGCACCGATCGATCAGCGTCCGGTTATCGGCGAACTCGCCTTTGGGCGGTGGGGTTGCGGCGGCGTCCACCAGTAGCGAGACATCCTTGGGCGTGGTGCCGGGCAGAAGGATCGTCAGCTTCTCGGCAAGATCGGCAAGGGCGGAGGCCGGCACGAACCAGTCGGCGAAGCAGGCTTCGATGGCATCGGCCGCACCGATCGTTTCGCCCGTCAGGCCCATCAGCGTGCCGAGTTCACCTGGCGCTTTCGCCAGGAGCCATGTGGCGCCGATATCGGGGAAGAAACCGATGCCGGTTTCCGGCATGGCGAGCTTCGTCGTATCGGTCACGATGCGGTGGCTTCCGTGGCTGGAAACGCCGACGCCTCCGCCCATGGTGATGCCTTCCATGAAGACCACATAGGGTTTCGAATAGGAGGCGATGCGGGCGTTCATGCGATATTCCGCCCGCAGGAAATCGGATGCACGTCCGTCGCCGGCCTTGCCGCTTTCATAGAAACTGCGGATGTCGCCGCCGGCGCAAAGGCCGCGTTCCCCTTCGCCGGTCATGAGTACAGAGGCGATTTCGGGGTCCTTTTCGAAACGGTCCAGCGCTTCCTCTATCGCCCTCACCATGTCGAGCGACAGGCTGTTCAGCACTCGCGGGCGATTGAGTAGGATCAGGCCGAGGCTGCCCTGTCGTCCCGTCAGCACATCCTCGCCCGTCATTTCCGCCGAAAGATAGCGCATATCCCGTCTCCCCCTGATTCTTCTGGTCTTTATTTTCCGAGGATGGAGCGGGCGACGATCACCCGCATGATCTCGTTGGTCCCCTCCAGGATCTGGTGCACGCGCAGATCCCTGACGATCTTTTCAATACCGTATTCAGCGAGATAGCCATAGCCGCCATGCAACTGCAAGGCCTGGTTGGCGACCGTGAAGCAGCGGTCGGTCACCAGCCGCTTGGCCATGGCGCAGAGAACAGTGGCGTCTGAAGCCTTGTCGTCCAAAGCGGTTGCTGCCCGCCAGAGGAAGGTCCGGGCCGCTTCGAGGTCGATGGCCATGTCGGCAAGGGTGAACTGCAGGGACTGGAAATCGGCAAGCGCGTGGCCGAAAGCCTTGCGTTCCTGAACATAGGTCGTCGCCTTCTTGAACGCTGCGCGCGCTCCGCCCAGCGAGGCGGCGGCAATGTTGAGGCGGCCGCCGTCCAGCCCGGACATGGCGATGCGGAAGCCAGCGCCCTCCGCGCCGAGCCGCTGGCTTGCGGGCACACGCACGCTATCCAGCATGACGGCGCGGGTGGGCTGGGCATTCCAGCCCATCTTCTTCTCATTGGCGCCGAAGGTAAGGCCTTCTGCATCGCTGGACACGAGGAAGGCGGAAATGCCCTTCGGTCCATCCTCGCCGGTGCGCGCCATGACGATGTAGAGGGTGCTGGCGCCAGCGCCGGAGATGAACTGCTTCTGGCCCGTCAGCACGTAGTCATCACCATCGCGCACCGCACGGGTCTTGAGTGCCGCTGCATCCGAGCCGCAGCCGGGCTCCGTCAGGCAGTAGCTCGCCAGCGCGTCCATGGTGGCAAGAGCGGGCAGATGTTCCTCGCGCTGCTCGGGCGTGCCGTAGCGGTCGATCATCGTCGCGCACATATTGTGGATGGAGATATAGGCGGCGACCGTCGGGCAGCCGGTGGCGAGCGCCTCGATGATGAGGGCGGTGTCGAGCCGTCCGAGGCCGGAGCCGCCGACATCGTCGGCGACGCAGATCGCGCCGAGGCCAAGGCCTCCTGCCTTCCTCAAGGTGTCGACCGGGAAGTGCTTCTTCTGGTCCCATTCCAGCGAGAAAGGCGCCAGTTCGTCGTCGGCGAATTCCGTCGCCATGTCGACGAAGGCCTGCTGCTGATCGCTCAGGTTGAAATCCATGCTGTTCCTCCGCATTCCGCCGTTTCTCCCGAACGGCATTCGCTCAAAGGCTTAGCATGGGTTTGCCGGGGCAATCACCCCGGTCGAAAGTCGGAGATGGAAACCGTCAGATCACCGCGCAGACGGTTTTCGTCTCCAGATAGTTTTCGAGGCCGGGGGCGCCGTTCTCATAGCCCCAGCCGGATTGCTTGTGGCCGCCCTTCGGCAGTTCGGGGGAGAAATAGGAATGGCAGTTGATCCAGATGGTGCCGGCCTTCACACGGGCGGCGAGCCGGTGGGCAGATGACAGGTCTTGTGTCCAAACGCTGCCGGCGAGGCCGTAGGGGCTGTCATTGGCATAGGCAATCGCCTCTTCCGGATCGTCGAAGGGGGTGACGGCGACGACGGGGCCGAAGATCTCTTCCCGCATCATGCGCATATCAGGGCGGACCGAGGTGACGACGGTCGGTTCGAAGAAGGTACCGAATTCGCCGGTCTGGTTGCCGCCGGAGGTAATCTCCGCGCCTTCCGACCGGCCTTCCGCAATAAAGCCCGCCACGCGGTCGGCCTGCTTGCGGTTGACCAGCGGGCCGAGATCGGTGCCGGCATCGAGGCCGTGGCCGAGAGTGAGGGCTGTGGCCGCCTTCGACAGGCCCTCGACGACCGCGTCATAGACGGCGCGGTGGGCATAGACGCGTGAGCCGGCGACGCAGACCTGTCCGGAATTGGAGAAGATGCCGCGGGCGATGCCGGGGATGGCGAGCGCCATGTCGGCATCCGGCATGACGATGGCGGGTGACTTGCCGCCGAGTTCGAGCGTCAGCTTCTTGAGGTTTCCCTCTGCGGCCGAGACGATCAGCTTGCCGACCTCGGTCGAGCCGGTAAAGGCGACCTTGTCGACATCGGGATGGGCGGTGAGGGCTGCGCCGACCACTTCGCCGAAACCGGTGACGAGGTTGACGACGCCCTTCGGGAGGCCCGCCTCCAGCATCAGTTCGACGAGGCGGATGGCGGTGAGCGAGGTTTCCTCCGCGGGCTTCAGCACCACGGTGCAGCCGGCGGCGAGCGCGGGCGCAAGCTTCATCGCCGCCATCAGCATGGGCGAGTTCCACGGCGTGATCGCGGCGACGACGCCGACCGGTTCCCGCGTGGTGTAGGCGAAGATCTGCTTGCCCTCCGGCTGGTAGGCGATCGAAGTCGGGATTGTCGTGCCGAGGATCTTGGTGCAGAAGCCGGCGAAATAGCGAAATTGTTCTGCCGATGCGGGGATTTCCCCGAAGCGGCCGGTTTTGAAGCTCTTGCCCTGATCGAGCGTTTCCAGTTCGGCCAGTTCCTCGACATGGGCGTCGATCAGCTCGGCGATCTTCCACAGAAGCTTGCCGCGTGCCGAAGGCGTCATGCCTTTCCATTCCTTCGAGGTCAGCGCGGCACGGGCGCTGGCGACGGCTTCATCGACATCCGATGCTGTGGCTTCGGCGAGTTCGGCGAGCAGCCTGCCGGATGCCGGATCGAAGGTTTCGAAGCGGTGGCCGATGCCGGCATCCCGCCACACGCCGTCGATGAGGATCTGTTTTTGCCGGCGGGCGAGGAAGGTCCTCGCGCCGTCGCTGCGGGGTTCGGGCGTCTTGATGGTGATGGTCATGTCAGTCTCCGATGGCGAGCGACTGCTCGCGGATGCGGCGGGCGGCATTGAGCGCGCCGCGAATGATCGAGTGATAGCCGGTGCAACGACAGATATTGCCTTCCAGTCCGGTCCGGATTTCCTCTTCGCCTGCATCGGGATTTTCCGTAAGCAGGGCGGTCAGCGCAATGGAGAAGCCCGGCGCGCAATAGCCGCACTGGAAGGCGTTTTCCTCCTCCAGTCCGGCGCGGATGGCGGGGCCGAGCGGATGGGCGTCGAGGCCTTCCACGGTGACGATATCGGCGCCCTCGATCTGCCAGGCCATGATGAGGCAGCCGTTCACGGCCTTGCCGCCGACGAGCACGGTGCAGGCGCCGCAGCGGCCGACGGAACAGGCGATCTTGGTGCCGGTCAGTGTCAGCCGGTCGCGCAGGATATCGGCGAGACGGGTTTCAGGCTGGCAATCGACGGTGACCGGTTTGCCGTTGAGGGTGAAGGTGGCGGTCATGGTCATGCGGGCAACTCCATGACCTCGAGGATGGAGGCGGGCGGAACGGGCGTGGTGACCGGCCAGTGGCCGACGGCGGCGGCGACCGCGTTGGCAATGGCCGGGGTGACCGCGCCGATGCCGAGTTCGCCGGAGCCGCGAGGGCCGAGATCATCGCCGGGGTCGAGGCCTTCCAACGCGAAGGCCCGCATGGTCTTCGGCGCATCCTGTATGCCGGGCAGCATGTAGGTATCGAGATTGGCGGCGAGGTAGGAACAGTCCCGCATCGGCGCATCCTCGGTGAGCGTGAAGCCGAGGCCTTGCACCGCGCCGCCTTCGAGCTGGCCGAGATAGGCGGCAAGGTCCATCACCGGACCGGCGGCGGAATGCTGATGCAGGTCGAGCACGCGGATTTCGCCGGTGACGCGGCTCACCGCCACGCGGGCGAGCGCTGCGCCGAAGGCGAAGATGTAGCGGGCATTGGCGGCGGAATAGTCGGTCTTCGGAAACTCGTAGGTGACGGTGACGCTCGGCAGGTCTGCTTCGGGAATGTTACCGGCAAGGTCGCGATAGGAAATCAGGATCTCGCCGCTGTTGGAGCCGCGTTCGGCAAGGCCGCCGGGGGCGAATGCGAGGGTTTCGGGATCGCGGCCCAGGATCTCGCCGGCGGCGGTGCGGACCTTTGCGGAGAATTCGGGGGCGGCCTTCTTCGCCGAGGCCCAGACGACATAGGTGCCGCGCGACGCGGTGGTGGAGCCGGATTCGGGTGCAAGCCGAGTATCGCCGATCATCGGCTTCACGTCATTGCGGGCGCAGCCGAGTTCGGCCGAAATCGTGGCCTGAATGAGCGGGAGGAGGCCTTGCCCCATCTCGTCGAGGCCATAGGCGCCTTCGATGAAGCCGTCTTTCGTCAGCGCGAGGCGGCCGCCGGCAGGGTCGGGGATGACGGAGCCGAGGCCGTTGCCCTGGTAGTTCATCGCCATGCCGGTGCCGGTAATCCACTCGCCGTCATCGGAGATGCCCTGCGGCTTCGTCCAGATATCGGAGGCACGGGCGGCGGCGAGCATTTCGACGACGCGCTCGGATTTGGAGACTTCCTGTCCGAGATAGCCGGGAGTGCCGGGCACGCGCATGTTGCGGGCGCGGATTTCGAAGGGTGAGAGGCCGCAGAGCCTGGCCAGCCGGTCCATCTGGCATTCCACGGCATAGGTCATCTGGTTGGCGCCGAAGCCGCGGAAGGCACCGCAGATGCCGTTATTGGTGTAGACGAGGCGGCCATGAGTGGAAATGTGCGGTGCTTCATAGGGGCCGGTCGCGTGTTCCAGCGCGGTTTCCAAGACGCCCGGACCGAGCGAGGCATAGGCGCCCGCATCGGCCAGCACCTCGACCTCCTGCGCGAGCAACATGCCCTCGGCGTCGCAGGCCGTCTTCATGCGGATCGTCATGGGATTGCGCTTCTGGCCGGCAAGCACGGACTCGGCGCGGGAGAGTTGCAGGCGGACAGGCTTTCCGGTCTTCAACGCGAGGAGTGCCAGCGCCGGCTGGACGGAAAGCTCGTCCTTGCCGCCGAAGGCGCCGCCGGTCGGCGAGGTGACGACGCGGATCTTCTCTTCGGGAAGATCGAGGATACGGGACAGCTGCAGCCGGTCGCGGCCGCCATGCTGGCCGCCGGCAAAGACGTTCAGCGTGCCGTCGGGTTCGATGAAGGCGTAACCGCCCTCGGTCTCCATGAAGCCGTGCATCTGGCGGGGGGTGACGTAGGTGTGCTCGATGATATGGGCGGCATTGGCGAAGCCCTGTTCGATGTCGCCACGCTCAAAAAACAGTTTGCGCTGGAGATTGCCCTGCTCGTGGACCAGCGGGGTCTCGGCGGCGAGTGCCTTTTCCATGTCATCGACCGGTGGAAGTGGTTCGTAATCGACGCGGATCAGGGAAAGCGCCTTTTCGGCGGTTTCGGCATCGACTGCCGCGACGGCTGCGACCGTGTCGCCACGATGGCGCACCTTGTCGTGGCACATGGCCGGCTGGTCCTGCACGACGATGCCGAAGGCATTCAGGCCCTTCACGTCCCGATGGGTGACGACGGCGGCCACACCGGGCAGGGCTTCCGCTTCACTGGTGTCGATGGAGAGGATCTTCGCATGGGGAATGCCGGCGCGCAGGATGCGGCCGATGAGCATGTCGTCTTGTCGCCGGTCGGTGAGATAGGCCATCTCGCCCCGGATTTTCGGCCGGGCATCCGGGCGGACATGCCAGCGCGCGGGTTCCAGAGCGTGGGAGAGTTCGGTCTCGTCGACCAGTCCTTCCGCATGTTCAGGCGGGCGGGCGGCGGGAAACAGGCTGCGTCCGGGCAACTGGCCGCCGAGGCCGTGAACGATGGCGTTGGCGGCGACGCGACGGCGATAGGCGCCGGTGCGGAAGTCGTCATCGGTTGCGGCGATCGTGTCGAGAAGACAGGCGTGCAGGGTGGTCCAGTCGATATCGGCGAGCGGTTGACCGGTCAGCAGGGTCTCAGCGGTCTTCAGGCGGGCGGGCGGAACGACGCCGCCTCCGACTGCAAGGCGGGCCTGCGAGACAATGCCGTTTGCAACGGTCAGCCGGGCGGCGGCGTTGATGACGCTCGGCGTGAAGGCGGCTCGGAGGCCGGTTTTGCGGAAGACGCGGTGCTCGGCGGCATCCTGCGGGGCGATATGCACGGCGGCGAGGAAGGCAAGCGGGTCGGCGGGGCGGGCCAGCCAGTCTTCAAGGGAGAGAATTGTCGGACCCGACGGTGTCGCGATTTCCAGTCCGGCATCGAGTGCGAGAAGGGCGGGCAGCAGGCATCCGGTGCGGCCGGCGATGTTGCCGCCGATGGTGGCGAGATTGCGCACCGAGGGGCCGGCGACGACCTTGAGGGCGGCATGCAGCAGGGGGAGGCCGGATGCGATCTCGCGGGTGGCGATCAGGCTGTTCAGGTTCGTTAGCGCGCCGATGCGGAGGCCTTGCGGGGTGGGCTCGATCCCGTTCATGCCGGGAAGGCGGGCGAGGTTTATCATCACTTCCGGTTTCGGCAGGCCCTTTGCCCATTCGAGCTGGAGTGCTGTGCCGCCGGCGACGAAACGGAAAGCGCCGGGATGGGAGGCGGCGAGGGCGAGGGCTTGTTCGGGAGAGGCGGGTGTCAGGATGTGCATGCTGATCTCTCCCGACGGCGGTTGTGGTCACCCCCCTCTGTCCGGTGTCTCCCTCTCCCCGCTTGCGGCAGGGCAATCGCACATGGGATACCGGTGTGGGCTGCGGGCTCCCTCTTCTCCCCTCGGGGAGAAGTGCCGAGCGTATGCGAGGCGATGAGGGGGCTTCTCGGCACACCCTTCGCCCTTCGCGACCCCCTCATCCCCGGCGCAACAGGGGTTGCGCCTGAGCGCTTCGCGCCACCTTCTCCCCGATGGGGAGAAGAGGGAGACCGCTTCGGGCGCCGCTCAAAATCCATATGCGATTGCCCTGCCGCAAGCGGGGCGAAGGACGATGGGGGCGACCTTTCCATCACGCCGCCCCGGCGGTGGTTCCGAAGCGGACGCCTTTTTCCTTCAGCCAGCGGCGATAGGCGATGGAGGAGGAATCGGCGCGGGTGGGGATTTCGGCGCGTGGTTCGAGCGGAAGCAGCAGGGGGCGCTGGTTTTCGACGATGATGCGGTCCTGCAGGAAGATGACCTGTTCGAAGTTCAGGAGCGACTTGTGGCTCGAAACGCTGTCGACCAGATACATGACCGGCTGCGCCCGGCAGAGGCCTTCCTCCATCGGCTGGATGAAGAGGGCGATGGCGTCCAGCCGGTTCGGTGAGGTCGGGCAGACGCGGTAGAGCATGACGACGAAGGGGGAGGGCACCCGGTAGGTCAGGTGAACGAAGTCGCCCTTGTCTTCTGTCGCGGCGATGCGCGGCTGGAAAAAGGTGCAATTGGTGGCCCAGACCTCGTCCACGTCGCGGCGGATTTCGCTCTGGTAGGTCGGCACCTCGGTATGGGGTTCGGAACCGAGAATATCGGTATGAACGAAGGGAAAGTGCGCCATGTCGAGGAAATTTTCCACCACGCGCAGGCCGGACGCACGCATGGTGACCCAGCCGCAGGGGACGAAGCGACGGTCTTCCTCTTCCGCTTCCTCGATGTGGACGATGTCCTTCACCGGTGTGCCGAGCGAGGTGAAGAGACAGCCGTAGCGGACCTGCACGGGAAGGACCGGGCCGCGCGCACCGTCATCGAGGATTTCCCGCACCAGCGGGGCGCCGCTTTCCGAGAGCCGGTATTCGATATCCTGCCCGAGCAGGCGCGTCGTGACAGGTTGCGCCGTTACTTCGCTTGCGGTCGCAATGGCATACCAGTCGTTCAGCGCGACCCGATCGGTGGTCTTCATGCCGCTGTTTCCTCTCTCTTGGTCCATTGCATGGTGCCGCCTTGGTTTTCGGCAAGCCATTCGGCGCGGCGGGCAAAGTGCCCCGGCGCCATGCGGTGAATGTCGCGGATGATGGTGTGGATATCGGCGGTTTCGAGTTCGCCGTCTTCCACGATGATCTGGCCGTCGACCATGGTCATGGCGACATCGCCGCCGCGCACGGCATGGACCAGATTGTGCTGCAGGTTGAAATAGGGGCCCTCACCGAAGAGCGGCGTCATGCGCGGCGTATCGGTGCGGACGGCGATGATATCGGCGCGCTTGCCGGCCTTGATGGAGCCGATCTCGTGATCGAGGCCGATGGCCTTTGCGCCGAGAATGGTCGCCATGCGCAGGCACTGCCAGCTATCCATGGCGGCGGCGTCGCGGTGGCGGAGCTTGCCGAGCAGCGAGGCGGTCTTCATCTCCTCGAACATGTCGAAATTGTTGTTTTCCTTTTCGCCATCGGTGCCGAGGCCGACCGGAACGCCGAGCGCCAGCATGTCGGCAATGGGCGCGATGCCCGAGGCGAGCTTCATGTTGGACACCGGATTGTGGGCGATGGACACGCGATGCTTCGCGATCAGCTCGACCTCGGACGGATCGAGCCAGACGGCATGGGCGAGCATGGTGCGCGGGGTCTCGAAGAAGCCGAGATCCTTCAGGGCGAACATCGGGCGCTTGCCATATCGCTCGATGAATTCGGCGACCTCGATTTCGGCTTCCGAGCAATGGGTATGGAAACCGGTATTGTAGCGGTTCGCCATTTCGATGGCCCGTTCCTGGCCGTCCTCGTCGGCGTAGAAGAGATGCTCCAACCCGACCCAGACATTGATGCGGCCATTGGCCTTGCGATGCCACTTCTCGATCATGGCTTCGTTCATGTCGAGCGTGTCGAAATAGTCGTAGTCGGGATGTTCGCCGACATAGGGCACGGCGACGAGGCGCGTGCCGATGGCTTCTGCGGCGCGGGCGCTGCCATCCATATAGCGCCACATGTCGACCACCGTCGTGGTGCCGGCGAGCGCGGATTCGGCGTAGCAGAGGAAGGAGGCAGCCTCCGCCTCATGCGGTTCCAGCATGCGATGCATCGGGTTGATATGCATGGTGAGCCAGTCCCAGACCGGCAGGTGCTCGGCGGTGCCGCGCAGGAAGCCGGAATGGGCGTGGGCGTTGATGAGGCCCGGCATGAGAACGGTGTTATCCAGCCGCCTCAGCGCATAGGCGGGATAGGCGGCGCTGATTTCGTCCAGCGGGCCGACGGCGAGGATGCGGCCATCTTCAATCGCCACGGCACCCTTGGTGATGACGCTGTTTTTGTCATCCATGGCGAGAAGATAGTCACCCGCCAAGATCATTCCGCTCGAAGTCATGTCATCTCCGTTTTCTTCCGCGCCATCGCGGAATGAAAGCAAGTTTCAGGCCGCTTCCATGAGGAAGGCGGCGGCGCGTTCACCGATCATGGTGACGGGGGCGTGGGTGTTGCAGGTCGGGATCACCGGGATCACCGAGGCATCCGAGATCGTCAGGCCTTCCAGTCCGTGAACTCTCAGGCGGGCATCGACGACGGCCATGTCGTCCCTGCCCATCTTTGCCGTTCCCGATGTGTGGAAGAAGGTGGAGCAGCCATTGCGGACGAACTCGACGGCTTCTTTGCGGGAAAGCTTGCGGTCCGGTGCGGCAAGGCCGGCGAAGAGATCGGCAAAGGCCGAGGTCTGGGCGAGGTCCATGATGGTGTAGACCGCCGAGACGAGCGCCTCGAGGTCTGAAGCCTCGGCGAGATAATTGGGCTGGATGTCCAGCTGACCGAAGGGATCGGCGGAGAGCATTTTCAGGTGGCCGACGCTTTTCGAGTGCATCAGGCCGGCACCGAGCGAGAAGACGTCTCCGGACATGTCGTAGAGCTCGCGCAGGCGCGGCTCGGCGCTGTTGCCCTGGACGGGAAAGGAATGGACGTCGGGCTGGACGAGATCCGGCCGCGATTTCCAGTTCAGCATGGTGCCGCCGCCATTGTCGAGCTTTTCACCCATGGGCACCTTGGAGCGGAAGACGCAGGCCTGCACCAGCGGGTGATCCTGCAGGTTACGACCGACGCCGGGCAGGGCATGGACGAGCGGAATGCCGAGGCGTTTCAGCTCGGCCGGATCGCCGATGCCGGAGAGCATCAGCAGGCGCGGCGTGTCGATGGCGCCCGCCGCCAGCACGACCTGCGTCGTGGCGCGGGTCTCGACGGGCCTGCCATCGACCAGATGGCGCACGCCGGTGCAGCGGCCGCCTTCGACGACAAGGCCGATGGCATGGGAGCCGGTGAGCACGGTCAGGCGTTCGTTGTCGAGAACGGGCAGGAGATAGCCGTTCGCCGAACTCCAGCGCTTGCCGTCGACGATGTTGAAGTTGGAGGGGCAGGCGCCCTCGTTGGTCTCGCCATTCGGATCGGCGATCACTGGAATGCCGAGTTCGGGCGAGCCGTCGAGCATGGCCTGGGCGACGGGGTGCAGTTTCCTGCTGGTGGTGATCCTGAGTGGACCGCCGGCGCCGCGAAGGGCGGTCTCGCCGCCTTCCCAGTCTTCGGCCTTCCGGAAGAAGGGCAGGCAGTCGGCAAAGGACCAGCCGTCGCAGCCGGCCTGTTGCCAGGCGTCGTAATCGAGCGGATTGCCGCGATACCACATGAGCGCATTGATGGCGGACGAGCCGCCGAGCACCTTGCCGCGCGGGATGCCGATGGTCCGGCCGTTGACGCGCGGCGTCGGAGAGTAGCTGTAGCCCCAGTCCCAGCGGCTCCGGCCGAGCGGCACCCATTCGCGCGGATCGTCGATCTCTGCGATGCCGATGCCGGGTTCGCCGGCTTCGATCAGCAGCACTGTGGCATCCGTGCCGTCGATCAGACGACGCACCACCGGCGAACCGCCCGAGCCGGAGCCTATGACGATGTAGTCATAGGATTTGGCGAGGGGTTTTGAATTCAGAATATTCATGCTCGACCGTGCCCCTCATCCCTCTGCCGGGACCTTCTCCCCGCGGGCGGGGAGAAGGACGATTGCCGCGCAACGCTTCCGTTCCCTCTCCCTGCTTGCGGGGAGAGGGAAAGGGTGAGGGGCTGCTTTCCCCTGCAAGAGCTGCGGGCATGCAAGTTCATCATTTCACTCAGTTGTGCTCGCTCGGACCCATGATGACGATGCCTTCGGTGGCTTCGACATGGCGGACGAATATGTACTTGTCCTCGCGGCCGTCCGAATGCTTGCGCTTGATATCGGGCTGGACGGTGCCGGCGACCTTAGCGACGACGATGTAGGGAACGTCGGCTTTCAGGCCGGCCTCGCAATGGGCCTCGAATTCCTCGAGCGTGCGGGCGGTATAGGCATTGTCGACGCCGGCACCGCGGGCGATTGCGGCGATATCGACGCGGCCTGACGCGGTATGGGTCGGCGGGCCGCCGATCGACTGGTAGCACTCGTTGTCCCAGACGACGACGAAGAGGTTCTTCGGCTGCTCGTTGCCGAGGGTGGCGAGGATGCCGAGATTGAACATCATGCCGCCATCGGTATCGAGCGAGACGATGCGGCGATGGGGAAGGCCGGCAGCGAGGCCGAAAGCCTGCGGCGTGACGCAGCCGAGTTGCTGCTGGAACAGGCTCGCCTCGCGCATATGGGGCGCTGCGTTGTACCATTCATCGACGGAGGCGCCGAGCGAGAGGATGACCAGTTCGTCCTTCAGGCGCTCTGCGAGAAGCTTCATGCAGTCGAAACGTTTCATCGGACGATGCTCCCCCCGAGCGCGATGGCCGAGTGGTAATAGGCGTTGTAGGACCAGTTGTAGGCGTCGGCGATGGACTGTTCGATCTGATCTTCCTCGCGCACGACCCGGTAGGGGATGCGCAGCGCGTCCAGCACCGGTTCCATGGTGATGCCGTGGGGGATGGCCCACCAGTTGTTTTCGCCGAGTTCGCCGCGATAGCTCATCAGCATGACGACCGGAATGCCGGCGCCGAGGCCCATGCGGGCGAGCGGTTCCACGGAAGCCCTGAGACCGGAGTTTTCCATGATCAGCGCCGCGCGCTTGCCGGAAAGGAAGACACCGCCGCAGATCGCGGCCCCTTCTCCCTCGTTGGTCACGCGTATCGTACGGATATCGGGATCGGCGTCGAGCGCCGGGTAAAGTTCCTTGAACAGGGAATCGGGGAGATAGCAGACGATGCTGACGCCCGCCTTCTTGAGGCCGCGGATCACGGCGTCAACGGATGATTGTTTCATGGCTTGCCCTCATTTCGAGGTAAGGTTCGCAAAACCGAGATGTTTCGAATAGACGGCAATTTTTGACGATATCGTTGCGCCGTATGCAACATCTACGATGCCGTGGCAGGGGCCGGCGCATGGACCATGCGGTCGATCGCCTGTTCCAGCAGCTTGCCAAGCGCGGAAGCCGCATCCGACATTTCCTTTTCCGAGCGGGACAGCAGCATGAGCTTGCGCGGAGGCAGGCGGCTATCGACCAGCGGCACGAATTTCAGGGTTCCCTCGCCAAGTTCCTGTTCGACGCCGACACGGGTCTGCAACACCGTGCCGAGATTGCGCTTGGCCAGATCGACCATCAGGCCGATGGAGTTGGTGCGCGAGCGGCGGGAAAGATCGACCAGCGAGCGGTTGAAGGCCTCTTCCACCGAGGAGCCGAGCGTCAGGCTGGAATCCGACAGGATGACGCGCTCGTTGGCGAGGTCGAACAGCTTGAGTTCGGTGCGTTTCGCCATCTCGCCGCCGGGGAGTGCAAGGACGCCGAGCGGAAGCGATGCCGTTGCGATGCGGCGTACGGTGCGCGGCACGCGGATATCGAAGACGACGGCGAGGTCGCACTCGCCATCGGACACCGCATTGGCCGCCTGCTGCGATCCCATGACCTTGATATCGACGGTGATCGCCGGATGACGGTTCCAGAAGGCTTCGAGTGCCGACGGCATCAGGCCGCGGGCCACGCTTTCGACGATGGCGACGGACACCGTGCCGCGATGCAGGCCGTGGAGATCGTTGATCTCGTTGCAGGCGCGGTTGAGTTCCGAAAGCGAAATGCGGGCGTGGTAGAGAAGAAGTTCGCCCGCGCTCGTCAGCTTGAGGCGCTGGCGAACGCGTTCGAAGAGTGGCGTGCCGAGCTCCTCCTCCAGCTGCCGGAGAATGCGGCTGACGGAGGAGGGGGCGACGTTCAACGCCAGGGCCGCCTGGCGGATCGATCCAAGCCGCGCCACCAGCTGGAAATAGTGGATGCGGGTGGCGACCAGTCCGAGGCGGTAGGGGTCCATGGTCCTCAGGCCTCCGGGCTCTCGAAGAGCGGCACGATTTCCATCTGCGGCACGGTGACGAGGCCCATGTCGGTGATGCGGATTTCCGGGATGACCGAGAGCGGGATCAGGTTGAAGCCCATGTAGGGGATGGTGCAGCCGGCTTTTTCCCATTCGACCTTGAGCGCCTGCACTTCCTTCGCTACCTCGTGCACGCGCTTGTCGGAGAGAAGGCCGGCGATCGGCAGCGGCACGATGGCCGTGACCTTGCCATCCTGCACCACGCAGGCGCCGCCCTGATGTTCCTCGATGGCGCGCAGCGCGACCTGCATGTCCTCCTCGTTGGTGCCGGCGATGATGATGTTGTGGCTGTCATGACCGACGGAAGAGCCGACAGCGCCGCTCTTCAGCGAAAAGTTGGAGAGCAGGCCATAGGCGACGTTACCGGCCGACTTGCCGTGACGCTCGATGACGGTGACGAAGCAGAGGCCGTGACGTTCGAAAAGGGTCTGCCAGTCGTTGGCGGGTTCCAGCTCGACCTTCACATGGCCGAGAATGATGCCCGGCAGTTCGGTCTTGATCGTGTTGGCGACGACCTTTTCGGTCGGCAGTTCCGGCGTCAGCTTCACGGCCTTCGGCAGCTTGACCGTGTGATAGGCCGCTTCCGGATAGCGCCACGGCTTCGACAGGGTTTCGTCGAGCAGCGGCGTGATCTTCTTCTGGTCGACGACGAGTTCGCCGCCATACCAGGTGCTCACCGGCTTCAGGTCATCGTCGAGCATGACGAGGTCGGCGCGGCGGCTGCCGCCCATGCCGCCGATCTCGTTTTCCATGCCGAAGCGAGTGGCGCCATGCAGCGAGCCCATGGCCCAGGCCTGTTCGGGCGTCATGCCGGCCTTGCGGGCTTCGCGCACCACCCAGTCGAGGCCGAAGTTCAGGAGGTCGTCGGCGTCGCGGTCGTCGGTGCACACCGCGATACGCTTGTGGGAGGAGCCGAGTTCGGTCACCGTCTTGATGGCTTCCGGCAACGAATGCCATGGCGTGGTCGGCGGGCCGCCGCGCAGGAAGAGCCATATGCCCGCTTCCAGCATGTCGTCGGCGATATCGCGGTCGATGGCCTCATGGGTATCGGTCACGCCCGAGGCGGCATAGGCGGAGACGAATTCGCGGCCGTAGACATGGCCGGAGACGGGCCGTCCGCGGGAGAGGGCGGCGGCCAGAATGGCGTGCGAACGTTCATCGCCCATGGTGACCGGCACGAAGTCCATCTTCTCGCCGAGCGCCACGGCTTCCGGCCATTTGTCAAACAGGGCCGCGATCTTTTCCGGCGTCAGGTCGCCGCCGGCGGTTTCGAGTTCCGGCGAGGTGGCCGGAACGGTCGAGGGCACCGTGAGAAAAATCGAGAGCGGCGCATGGCGGGCGTCTTCCAGCATGGCCTCGACGCCGGCGACGTCCATGACGTTGCCGATCTCGTGGCTGTCGCAGAAGATGGTGGTCGTGCCGTTCAAGAGTGCGGCTTCCGCATAGGCGCAGGCCGTCACCATGCTCGATTCGATATGGATATGCGGATCGACGAGACCGGGAGCGATGATGCCACCCTTGGCGTCATAGAGCTTCGCGGAGCCGTTGCGGTAAGTGCCGACCGGCTTGACGGCGGCGATGCGGCCGCCGGAGATCCAGACTTCGCGATCCGGCAGGATGCGTTCGGAATAGGTGGACAGCACCCGGGCGCCGGTGATGACGAGATCGGGCGAAACGCGACCGGAGGCGACGTCTGCGAGCTTGCGGGTCATCGTCGCAAGCGGGGCGACGGAAAAGCGGGTGATGGGTGGCATAAGTGTTTCCTCGTTGTAGTTTGTTATTTCAAGCGAGCGTCGGTCTGAATGAATCAGGCCGACGTTCTAAAGTCTTTCTTTTGAAGCATAATCCTACCGATCCTCACTGCACTTCGGTCGGATTATGTTCTCGCGCCCATTGCGGACGGTCGTGCGGTAGTCCCCCCTCTGGTATCAATCGTGTCCCTCAGTGGTAGTCGGGAATGCCCGGCATGGTCTTGAAGCCAGGCAGGGTGCGGAAGCGGCGGATCCAGCGGCGAAGTGCGGGAAATTCGTCGTGATCGATGCCGAAGTCGCGGGAAAGCGCGAAGATCGGGAAAAGCGTCAGGTCGGCGAGCGTCGGCGTGCTGCCGGCGAACCACTCGATGCCATCGAACTGGCGGAGCGTCATGTGGTCGTCCATGATGCGGAAGGCGCGGCGGGCGGCGGCTTTCAGGGCCTCGAAATCGCCCGGTAGACCGAACAGCGCGACCTTGCGGGCGGCGATCGCATCCGGCAGAACCGAGGCCGAGAAGGTCAGCCATTGCATGGTGGCGGCAAAGGCGGCGGTATCCGCCGGGAGCCAAGCGCCCGAGGTGTCATAGGCCCTGGCGAGGTGAGCGAGTATCGCCTCCGTGCCGTAAAGCGTGAGGTCGCCGTCCGTCAGGACCGGCAGAGACCCAAGCGGATTGAGCGCCAGCATGGCCGGGCTCTTTTCCTCGTGGCCGGGAATCATGTCCACGGCATAGGTCGTATAGTCCTTGCCGAGCATGGAAAGCATCAGGCGAACGCGGTAGCAGCTGTCGTCGAGTTCGTAGTTGTAGAGCGTGATTGCGGACATCAGGCAACCTCCGCCATGAGCGCGCCGGGAGCCGACGTTTCCAGCGTGCCGCGCAGGGCTTCCGCCCAGCGGGCGACGGGTGCGCGCAGTGCCGCGGCCTTGCCGTTTGCATCGTCGATCAGGATGTGAAGCGCCGTCTTCATTGCGCCGACGGTCTGTGCGGCGACGAAAAGCCGGGTCGCGCCTGACGTCAGCGCCCAGCAATTGGCAGTGAGCTTTTCAAGCGAAGCCGGGGTTGGTGCGGAACCGGCTTCGGGGAGCTCGGCCTTCCCCAGAACCGCGAGAGCGTGTTCGAGGGAGCAGTCGGCATAGAGGCTGCGGACCGGCACGACGACGCCGAGGTCCGGAACGCCGGCGACATCGGCATCGGCGGCTAGCGCCGTCCAGATGAGACCGCTGTTTTCTTCTACGGCGTAGGTGGGGATCTTGATGGTCTTCGGCACTTCGAGGTCGGGATGGGCCGGGATGTGCTGGCACTGGCCAGCGGTGTCATAGGCCCAGCCGTGATAGAGGCAGGCGATATGATCGCCGCGCACGAAGCCGAAGCTCATGCGCATGCCGCGATGGGGACAGCGGTCTTCCCAGACATGCGCCGCACCCTTGCTGTCACGCCATACGACGATTTCCGCGCCGTTTATCACCGCGCCGGCCGATGTACCTGATACGATCGATGCGGAGAGTGCCACCGGCACCCAATCCGTTTCCCTGGCTGTTTCCTTGGTCATCTTCAAATCCCCTTCAAAAATCAGTCCTGTCGAGCCGGCGCCAGCCTGCTTTCGGAGCGGCTGACATCCAGAACGATGCAATCGTAGGGCCCCAGGCTGCAGGCCATCTCGAACATGTCGACCAGATCCTCCTGCCCGGCGACATGGACGGCGACCGCGCTCTCGCTGCAGTCATCGATGCGCATGTCGAGATCGAGCCGTCCGGCGCGATGGCGCGCGAAGCCGATGAAGCTGTCACAGTCGAGCCTGCCCCTGAACACGAAATCCACGGCGCAGTTCATGCTGTGGTCCTGCCTGCACTGAGATGTGCGGGGTGAGTTTTCGCTCCCGATCCGGTTTCCTGTCTGTCGTGCAAGCTGCTCAGTTCCTCTGGTTGTCTTTTGGGCTTATGCACAAATAATATGCATGCCTCGTATTTCATCAATCTAGCCTTTGGCGCGATCATGTTTCAAGCGGTTTTTTCGTCGCGGATGTTGCCTTTCACGCACCATGGTCTCCCCGTTTTTACGACTATTCGGAACATCAGCAATTTGGAAAGGTCGGGAACAGAAGGCGGTTTCTCCGGTCGAACGGGAGATTTTCCGGGCTTTTCCCGAAGGGTGGCCGATGTCTACCCCGGGATGGGCGGGATGGCTCCGGTTGACGATCGTCAAGGTTTCCGAGGGTGGGCTTTTCCCGGCATTCCGCATTGCAGGTCGTTTGGCCGATGCGGGTTCAGACTGGCACGGTTGTTGCGTTTCTGAACGGATGGCGTCCCGGTGAGCGAATGGAAACCCGCTTTTCGTCATAGGCGCGTTATAACCAAACCAAGGGGTTCACATGATCGACTTGCGTAATCTTTCCCGTCGCGGCTTCCTCAATATGGCCGCCGCCGGTAGTGCCTCTCTGATGCTTCCCGCCGGTCTCGTGCGCCCGGCCATGGCCGCCGCTCCGTTGCCGGCCATCAAGGAAGAAGACGCCATCGTCGGCTTCGGCCATGTCGGCCCGATCACGGACGAAGGCTGGACCTGGAGCCACCATCAGGGTCTGCTCGCAGTGAAGGAAAAGTTCCCGAAGCTGAAGAAGATCATCGAAGTCGAGAACGTTCCGTACTCCGCCGACGCAACCCGCACCTACCGCCAGTTCGTGTCGGAAGGCGCGAACATGATTTTCGATACCTCGTCGACCGGCGACTTCCTGCATGAAGTCGTTCGCCGCGCGCCGGAAGTTGCCTTCCTGGAATGCAACGGCCACCAGACGATGGACAATCTCGGCTGGTACTACCTTGCTCACTGGTATCCGACCTATGTCATCGGTGTTGCCGCCGGCATGCTGTCGAAGACCGGCAAGCTCGGCTATGTCGCGTCCTTCCCGGTCGCCTCGGTCTATGCCTCGACCAACGCCTTCCTGATGGGTGCCCGCACCGTCAACCCGAACGCCACGCTGCAGACCATCGTCATCAACTCGTGGTTCGATCCGCAGGCCGCAAGCCAGGCCGGCACCGCGCTGGTCGACAACGGCTGTGACTTCCTGTTCGGCATCATGGACGAGGCCGCATACCTGCAGGTTGCCGAAAAGCGCGGCGTCTGGGCTGCGATGTGGAACACTGACATCCGCCGCTACGGCCCGAACTCCTATGTTTCCTCCGTCATCATCGACTTCAAGGACTTCTACGTCGATCAGGTCAAGAAGCGCCTCGCCGGCGAGTGGTCGCCTGCCGAGACCCTGCTGGCCATGGGTTCAGGCGTCGATCGCGATACCTGGGGCGAGAAGGTTCCGGCCGAAGTCGGCAAGGCTGCGGATGCGGTTCGCGAGAAGATCGTCGGCGGCTGGTCGCCGTTCGTCGGCGAGCTCAAGGATTCCAAGGGCAATGTGAAGGTCGCCGCCGGCCAGAAGATGACCGAGATGGAACTCTACAACTGGGATTGGTCCGTCGAAGGCGTCACCGGCCTCTAAGGGCGCCCTTCCTGCACCTCCGTCATCCCGGCCTTGAGCCGGGATCCAGCGCGCCCAAGTCCTTGGGCGAGAAAGTCTCTCTCACGACGCGGACGCGCCGTGGCTGGATGCCGGGTCAAGCCCGGCAAGACGGAAACGTAAGGCAATGCGCCTTCTCTCCCGCGCCGTCATCCTCGGCCTTGACCCCAGGATGACGGAGATTGAGGCGGAGGGCGGCGCACAAATGAGGTCGCAGCCTCATCTTTAGAAACCACGGAAAGGGACCCCGGCCCCTTTCTCGTCTCGCAGTCCGATTGTCCCTCGTTTGCGATAGGTCGCATGTCCGAACCAACCCAAAGATACGTGGTGCCGCCTGGCACGGCCCCGCTGGTGCAACTGAAGGGGATCGCCAAATATTTCCCCGGCGTGATCGCCAACCAGGATGTCGATATCGAAGTGATGCCCGGCGAGATTCATGCGCTGCTGGGTGAAAACGGCGCCGGTAAATCGACGCTGATGAACATCCTCACGGGGATCTACCAGCCGGATGCCGGCGAAATCATCATCGACGGCTATGCGCAGCAATTTTCCTCGCCATTACAGGCGATTGCCGCCGGTATCGGCATGGTGCACCAGCACTTCAAGCTGGTGAATGCCTTCACCGTTGCGGAAAACATCCATCTCGGCTGGAGCGAGACGCCGCGTCGTGCGTCCGCTGCCGTTCTCGAAGCGCGCACCGCAGCGCTTGCCGAGAAATACAATCTTCAGGTGAGGCCATCGGCGCGGATCACCGAGCTTTCCACCGGCGAGCAGCAGCGCGTGGAAATCCTGCGCGTTCTGGCGCGGCAGGCGCGGGTGCTGATCCTCGACGAGCCGACCGCCGTCCTGACGCCGGCGGAGGCGCGCGAGCTCTTCAAGGCGCTCCGCGACTTCGTGGCCTCCGGCAATGCCGTCATCTTCATTTCCCACAAGCTGGACGAAGTGCTGGAAATTTCCGACCGCGTCTCGATCCTGCGCGGCGGCCGCAAGATCGGCACGGAATTTTCGACCGACTGTACGCCGGCAAAGCTTGCCCGCCTGATGGTCGGCCGCGACATCGTGCTGGCCGACATGCGCGGCCGGCCGGAAGGGGCCGCGCCGATTTCCGAAAAGCCGGTGATGAGCCTGCAGAATGTCTTTGCGCTCAACGATGGCGGCAACGAAGCGCTGGAGGGGATCAACCTCGATATCCGTGCAGGCGAGATCGTCGGCATCGCAGGCGTGGCCGGCAACGGTCAGCGCGAGCTGTCGCAAATCCTTACCGGCACGCGCGCCATCTCCGCCGGGCGGATCGTCATCGATGGGGAAACCGTTACGCGGGCGGATGCGGCCGAATTCGTCGACCGCGGCATCGGCCATATTCCGGAAGACCGGCTGCACAGCGGTCTGGCGCCGGGGCTTTCGATCACCGTCAACGCGGTCATGCGCGAATACCGCAAGCCGCCGGTGACATCGGGTGGGGTCTACAAGCCGGGCGCCGCCAACGCGCTTGCCCGCGAGATCGCATCCGTCGCGGAAGTCGCCATTCCCGATTTCGGCATGCCGATCCGCAACCTTTCCGGCGGCAACCAGCAGCGCCTCGTCGCGCGTCGTGAAATGCGGGTAGCCTCCAAGATCCTCGTCGCCGCCTATCCGAGCCGTGGTCTCGATGTCGGCGCGATCAACACCATGCTGCGCTACATCGTTGAACTCAGGAATGCCGGCGCCGGGATCGTGCTGATCTCGGAAGAGCTGGAGGAATTGCTGAACCTCTCCGACCGTATCGCGGTGCTCTATGAAGGGAAGATCATGGGCATCGTCGAGAATGACAATGTCGACATCGAGGAGATCGGCCTGCTGATGGGCGGACGCACGCGCGGCGCAAAGGAGGCGGCCCATGGCTAACATTCGCCTCCAGCGCCTGCCTTCGGCGCATCCCGGCATGGCCATCGGCGCGCGTTTCGCAGCCATAGCCATCGCTCTCGTTTTCGCAGGCCTCGTGCTGGCCTCGACCGGCAATGACCCGATCGGGCTTGCCGGACAGGTCGTCAGCGCGTCCTTCGGCTCGACCTATGGCATGGAAGACCTCGGCCTCGTTGTCATTCCGCTGATCCTGACCGGTCTTGCTGTTACCGTCGGCCAGCAGATCGGCGCGTGGAATATCGGTGCGGAGGGTCAGTTCTATGCCGGCGCGTTCGCGGCGACCGCCGTCGGCCTGTTCATTCCTGCTTCCGAGCCGGTCAGCCTCGTCCTGATGTTTGCGGCTGGCCTCTTCGGCGGCGCGGTGTGGATCCTCATTCCGACGCTGGCGCGGGCCTATGCCAACGTCAACGAACTCATCACCACGCTGCTGCTCAATTTCGTCGCCGTGTTGATGGTCTATTACGTCTCCACCGATGTCTGGCGCGACCGGTCCGGCATGGCCAATTCGTCGACGCCGCGCATTCCTGCCGAAGTGCCGGAATTCTGGGGCCTCGTGCATTGGGGCCTGCCCATTGCAGTGTTGCTGGCAATCGGGATCTCGTTGCTGCTCGCCTTCTCGAAATGGGGTTACGAGGTGCGCCTCGTCGGCTCCAATCCGTCGGCCGGCAAATATGCGGGCATCAAGGCGAAGAAGCATCTCATCACGGTGATGCTGATGTCGGGTGCGGTTGCCGGGCTTGCCGGCATGCTGGAAGTGGCCGGAACGGTGCATCGCCTGCAGGGCGGCATTTCCAACAACTTCGGCTATCTCGGCATCATGGTGGCTGTGCTGGCGCGCGGCTCCTGCATCGGCGTCATCTTCTCCGGTGCGCTGATGGGCTTCATCCTCAATTCCGGCATCATCCTGCAGACGCAGGGTCTCACCACCTCTGCGGTGCTGGCGATGACCGGCCTGATCCTGTTCCTGACGGCGATCGGCGACGAACTCGCGCATTACCGCTTCGTGCGGGACAAGGCGTAACGGGCGAAAGGACTGCTATCATGGATCTTCTGACCGGTCTTTTCACCACGGCCTTTCTCGCTGGCGGGGTTCTTGCGCTTGCGGCGCTGGGCGAGGTGCTGGCCGAGCGCGTCGGTGTCGTCAATCTCGGCGTCGAGGGGCTGATGGCCATGGGCGCGATCACGGCAATCGCAACGGTTGCCGCCGTGCCGTCGCCAACGCTCGGCTTTCTTGCCGCGCTTGCGGTGGGCGCGCTGTTCGGCGCGGTGTTTGCGGGGGCGACCGTCTTTCTCCGGGCCAACCAGGTGCTTTGCGGGCTGGCGTTGACGCTGATGGGCACGGGGCTCGCCTCGACTTTCGGGAAAGCTTATTCTGGCATGCCGGCGCGGGCGACGTTCGAGGGCATCGAGATTCCGCTCCTCTCGTCACTGCCGATCTTCGGCAAGGCGTTCTTCAGCCAGAACATTCTCGTCTACCTGATCTACCTGATCCTACCGATCGGCCTGTCCTACCTGATGTTCTACACGCGGCACGGCATGAACATGCGCGCCGTCGGCGAAAACCCGGCGGCGGCCGATGCCGCAGGCATTCCGGTGAACCTGATGCGCTTTGCCTATGTGACCGCCGGTTCGGCGCTTGCCGCCGGCGCCGGCGCCTATCTGACGCTCGCTTTTGTGCCGGGCTGGTCGGATGGCGTGATCGCCGGCCGAGGCTGGATCGCGGTGGCGCTGGTGATCTTCGCGGGCTACCGGCCGATCCCGGCGGTGCTGTCGGGCCTGCTGTTCGGCTTCATCACGGCGCTCGGCTTCGTCGGGCAGGCGAGGGGCTGGCCGATTGCGCCGGCATTCCTGTCGATGCTGCCCTATCTCGGCACTATTGCCTTCATCATCGTGCCGGTTATCGCCTGGCAGCGCATGCGCCGGCTGATGGCAGCGCCTGCGGCCCTTGGCGAACCCTATTACCGCAGCGTCCGCTAGGGGCGGGGGCTCGAAGCGAAGGATCATTCTGGAAACGGAGCGAAAGCCATGGACACGGTTACGGCAAAACATATCGACAGGGCCTCGCTGCCGGTCATCGATATCAGTGGCCTTTCCTCGCCTGACGAGAAGGAACGCAAGGCCGTTGCAGCGGCACTTCGGGCCGCCTGCATCGACAAGGGGTTCTTCTACTGTGCCGGTCACGGCATTCCGCAGGGGTTGATCGACGCGGTGTTCGGCGAGACCAAGAGGTTCTTTGCCCAGTCTCCGGACACGAAGATGGAGCTGGAGAAATCCAAACGTTCCAGGTGCAATCGCGGCTATGAGGTGCTTGGCGGCCAGACGCTGGAAGCGGGGGCGCCGCCGGATCGCAAGGAAGGCTATTATATCGGCCAGGAACTGGCGGAGGATCACCCGAACGTGACGGGCGGCCTGTTCAATTGCGGACCGAATGTCTGGCCGCTCGGCCTGCCGGGTTTCCGTCCGACCATGCTTGCCTATCAGGCGGCGATGCAGGAACTCGGCAACCGGTTGATGCAGGGTATCGCCCTGTCGCTCGATCTGGATGAGGACTATTTCAAGGGCTACAACATCGAGCCGGTCTCGACGCTGCGCCTCCTGCACTATCCGCCGCAGGCACCGGATGCTCCGAAGAACGAACGTGGCGCGGGCGCCCATACGGACTGGGGTGCGATCACGCTCCTGATGCAGGACGATGTCGGCGGTCTTCAGGTTTTCGACAAGAACGATGAGGTCTGGATCCATGCGGAACCGGTGCCCGGCACCTTCGTCGTCAATATCGGCGATGCCATGGCTCGCTGGACCAACGATCTCTACAAATCGACCCTGCACCGGGTGATCAACACCTCGGGCCGGGAGCGCTATTCCATACCGTTTTTCTATGACGGTGCGCCTGACTACAAGGTGGTCTGCATTCCGACCTGCCTGAAGCCCGGCGAGCAGCCGAAATACAAGCCGACGACGGTCGAGGGCCATCTTCGGGAAATGTACGCAAGGACCTATGCATGACAGCCTGCCCGATGAACCTAGCGACGGTTTCCGCAAGCCGGAGGCTCGCGTGAGCACCAAGCTTGTCAAGAACATCGCCTGGCTCGCGACCTTCGACGATGCTGCCCGCGAGATCGAGGACGGCGCGCTCTTCGTCCGCGACAACGTGATCGAGAAGGTCGGCACGACGGCGGAGCTTGCCGGCGAAACGGCTGACGAGGTGATCGACCTTTCCGGCCATATCGTCATGCCGGGCATGGTGAACATCCATCACCACATGTACCAGAACCTCACGCGGGTGATGGTGCAGGACGACGAACTGCTGGTCTGGCTGAAGACGCTTTATCCGATCTGGTCGAACCTTGATGACGATGCGATCGGCACTTCTGCACGCGTCGCGATGGCGGAACTGATCGCCTCCGGCTGCACCACGTCTTCCGACCATCTCTACATCCTGCCGAACAACTGCACGCTGGATGCGACCATCGATGCGGCGAAGGATATGGGCCTGCGCTTCCATGCGGCGCGGGGCGCGATGTCGCGCGGGCAGAGCCAAGGCGGCCTGCCGCCGGACAATTGCGTCGAGAAGGAAGAGGATATCCTCAAGGACGCCGAACGGCTGATCTCGACCTATCACGACAATTCGCGGCACTCGATGAGCCGCATCATCCTTGCGCCGTGCTCGCCGTTTTCGGTGACGCCGGGGCTGATGAAGGATGCGGCAGCACTTGCCCGCTCCCACAAGGGCGTTCATTTGCACTCTCATCTGGCCGAAGACCTGTTCGAGGAGATCTATTGCCACGACGTCTACAAGATGCGCTCGGTCGGCTTTGCGGAATCGGTCGGCTGGCTCGGGCCTGATGTCTGGTTCGCTCATTCGATCTTCATGACATCAGAGGAAATCGATCTCTTCGCCTCTACCGGAACCGGCGTTGCCCATTGCCCCTCGGCCAACATGCGCTGCGGGCAGGGGATCGCGAAGATCCGCGAAATGTTGGACAAGGGCGTGAATGTCGGTCTCGGCGTCGATGGTTCTGCATCCAACGACACCTCCAACATGTTCATGGAAGCGCGGCTCGCCATGATGCTGCAGCGGGTGGCGCCGAACAAATATCTCTCCGAAGCGCCCGGCGGGCGTGGCGGCTTCGGCGGGACGCCGTCCGCGCTTTCCGCCCGCGAGGCGCTGACCATGGCGACGCGCGGCGGGGCGAAGATCCTCGGGCGCGACGATGTCGGCTATCTCGCGCCCGGCATGAGCGCCGATTTCATCGCGATCAAATTGCGCCAGCTCGGGCTTTCCGGTACGCAGCGGGACCCGCTGGCCGCACTCGTCATGTGCGGACCGTTCAAGGTCGATCACTCGTTCATCAACGGCCGTTCCATCATCGAAAACGGCGAATTCGTCTCCGCTGACATCGACAGCCTGCTGGAAAAGCATGAAGCTGTGATGGAGCGGATCTATCAGCAATAGGAAGGAAGGGTACAATGAAGGCGACGGACAAGGCTTCTATCGACCAGTGGTATCCCATCGATACGGAAAAGGAGATCCCGTTCGGGACATCGGCAAACCGCCTGCTCGGAACGGATCTGACTGTCACTCGCACCAAGGATGGCGAAATCACGGTGAAGGCCGAGGGGCGTGACGAGGCGCTGCCGATCAAGCGCCGGTTCGGTTTCATCTGGACGACGATCGGCGAACCGGAGAAGGACATCTTTCCGGTCCCGGAAGCCGATGAGCCCGATCGCCGCTACGTGCCCTGCGGCGCCGTTTCCGTGAAGGCGTCCGGCCTCAGGATCGTCGAAAATTTCCTCGACATGGCGCATTTCCCCTTCGTGCACACCGATATCCTCGGAGCCGAGCCGAATACGGAAGTCATGCACTACAACGTCGAGATCCGTCGCGATGTCGACGAGGTCTGGGCGACCAACTGCCAGTTCTTCCAGCCGCAGGCGGCACTTTCCGCCAAGGACGGCATCATGACCCAGTATATCTACCGGGTGATGACGCCATTCACGACGCTGCTCTACAAGACCTGCCCGAACTCGGCCAATCGCTGGGACGTTATCTGCCTGTTCGTACAACCGCTCGATCCCGACCGCTGCCGTGCGCATCCGGTGATGTATCTGATCGACGACGTGTCGACCACGACGGAACTCATCCACTTCCAGCAGCTCATCTTCCTGCAGGACCGCATCATTCTGGAAAACCAGCGGCCGGTGCTCCTGCCGATGGAACCGCGCTCGGAAATCCCGACGCGAGCGGATGCAAGCTCCATCGCCTATCGCCGCTGGCTGAAGGAGAAGGGCGTTACCTATGGCACGTCCGCGATGGCGGCCTGATACGCGATGATTTCAAGTGAAATGGAGAATGCCGGGCCGGATATCGCCATCGTCAATGCGACGATCCTGCCGATGGGTGGTGCTGCCATGATCGAGCGGGGCAGCCTGACGATCCGGGGCGACAGCATTGCCGCCGTCGGGTCGGCCAGTGAAGTGGATATCAACGGCGCGCGCCGGGTGATCGACGCTGAGGGCCGGGTGGTGATGCCGGGCTTCGTCAACTGCCATACACACATCGCCTCCAACATGTTGCTGCGCGGCCTGCTGGAGGATGTGCAGTTGTTCGAATGGCTCGGCACGATGTGGAAGCTCAAGCGCAATTTCGATCCGGAGACGCTCTATTGGGCGAGCCTGATGGGCCTGGTCGAAATGGTGAAGTCGGGCATGACGTGCTTCAACGAGCATTTCGACGCCTATGCGGTGACGCCGCAGACGGAGGCGCTGAAGAAGGTGCCGTTGCGCGCTACGCTCGGCTATGGTTTTGCCGATCGCGGCGTCTATGCTGACGTCAAGGACTGGGCATGGAAGGCGCTCGACAGCTTCGGCGACAAGGTCGATGCCTATCACGGCAGCGGCAACGACCGGGTTCACGTCGCGCTTTCCCCGCATGCGCCTTATTCCTGCGGGCCGGAGATGTTTCGCCGGGTGCGCGAGGTGGCCGATGCCTATGGCCTCGTCATTCACACGCATCTGTCGGAAGGGCCGCAGGAAATCGCCTATGTGGCGGAGACATATGGCACGCGGCCGGTGCAATGGCTGAACGATCTCGGCTTCCTCAAGCCTGACGTGACGGCGGCGCATTGCACACAGCTCGACGACACGGATATCCGTATTCTTGCCGAGACGGGAACGAAGATTGCGCATTGCCCCTGCTGCAACGCCAAGCTCGATTCCGGCACGCTTCGGCTGCGCTCGGTCCGCGAAGCGGGCATTACCGTGGGGCTAGCGACGGACGGGCCGGCGAGCCACAACAGCCTCGACATGTTTCAGGAAATGAAGTTCGCGGGGATGATCCACAAGGACAAGAACCACGACGTGGAGTTCCTGAAGACCCGGGAATTGCTGGAAATGTCGACCTGCGAGGCGGCGAAGGCGATGAACCGGCCCGAGACGGGAACGCTCGTGCCCGGACAGAAGGCGGACGTGATCATCGTTGATCTCGACAAGCCCCATTGCCTGCCTGTCTACGACGTTGCCGCCGCACTGGTCTATTCCGCCCGTGCCGAGGATGTCGTTACGACGATCTGCGATGGCCGCATCCTGATGGAAAACCGTGAGGTGGCGGGCATCGACGAGGCGGAAATCAGGGCACGCTTCCGGGAGCGGGCTCTGGCCCTGCGCGACCGCAGCCTGTAGGACGCGGCTCACGTCCGGTTTCCGGTCCGGCTTTTCCTCGTCAAAGGAGTTTTCATGGCAGATATGCGCGGCAAGGTTCTTCTCGCCTCGGGCTTTCATGCGCCCATTGCGGGCGAGGTTGATGTTCTGGAGGACGCGCTGATCGCGGTCGATGGCGAAGGAGTGATCCTGTCGGTCACGCGCCGTGGCGAGGCGGATTACGACGCGCTGACGGCGCGGGCCGTTGCCGAGGGTCGTCTGGAACGGCTGCCGGAAGGGTCGTATCTTCTGCCGGGCTTTGTCGATTGCCATGTGCACGCGCCGCAGTATCCGCAGCTCGGAGGCGCTCTCGACGTGCCGCTCGAGGTCTGGCTGCAGAAATATACCTTTCCGCTGGAGGCTCGCTATGCCGATCTCGCTTTCGCAAGACGGGCCTATGGCCTGCTGGTCGAAGACCTGATCGCCAACGGCACGACGACCACGCTCTATTTCGCAACCGTGCATCAGGATGCGACGCGGGCGCTGGTCGATACCTGCCTCGAAAAGGGTCAGCGCGCGCTGATCGGCAAGGTGGCGATGGACAATGCCGAGAGCTGCCCGGACTATTATCGGGATGCGTCGGTCGATGCGGCGCTGGAGGGCACGCGGGCGTTGATCGACTATGTCCGCATGCATCCCGATAACGAGACGGGTCTGGTCAAGCCTGTCGTCACGCCGCGCTTCATTCCGTCCTGCACCGATGCGACGCTGGAAGGGCTTGGCGCGATTTCCAGGGAATGCGGCTGCCATGTGCAGACCCATTGCTCGGAAAGCGATTGGGAGCATGGTTATGTGCTGTCCCGGCATGGCATGACGGATACGGAAAGCCTCGACCGTTTCGGCCTGCTTGGACGGCATACGATGCTGGCCCATTCCAATCTGCTGACCGCAAGCGATATGGAAAAGATCAGGGTGCGGGAGGCCGCCGTTGCCCATTGCCCGCTGTCCAACGCCTATTTCGCCGGCGCGGTCTTTCCGCTTCGGGCCGCGCTGGAAAAGGGACTGCATGTCGGTCTCGGAACCGATATCTCGGGCGGGCCGAGCGCGTCCATGCTGGAAAACTGCCGCGCCGCGGTAACGGTGTCGCGGATGCTGGAGACGGGCGTGGACCCGGCGGTGGATGCGGCTGTCAGGGCCAGTGGCCAGCCGGCGCGGATCGATTTCCGGCACGCCTTCCATGTGGCGACGGCCGGCGGCGCCAGGGCGCTCGACCTGCCGGTCGGGCAGTTTTCGCCGGGATATCGTTTCGATGCCATCGTCATCGATACCAGGGCAAAGGCCGGGCCGATGCGCCTGTGGGACGAGTTCGACAGCGGCGACGGCATTCTCCAGAAGATCGTCTTCACGGCATCGAAGGCGAATATCGCGACCGTTTGGGTCGATGGAAAAACGGTTTCCAGCCATTGATCATGGCGTAGTGGCAACAGAAAACCTCCCCGCATCGGCGGGGAGGCCCTCTGGCCTGTTCATCAGGTGAGGTCGGCGACAGCCGACCGTTGTATCAGCGCGACCATGGGGTCAGTGACGGCCGAGCCAGGTGTCGATTTCGCGGTCGGCTTCTTCCTGGGTCTTGCCATAGGCTTCCTGGATCTTGCCCGAGAGCTGCTTCCGGTTACCGTTGATGACATCGAGGTCGTCGCCGGTGAGCTTGCCCCACTGGGCCTGCGCCTTGCCCTTGAACTGCTGCCAATTACCTTCGATCTGATTCCAGTTCATCTTCAGTCTCCTTGGGTTTCGTTCACTTTCAGAGGTCGCGATCTCCGAGGGTCAACGCCTCAATCCTGTTGAGGTTCCGCTCCATAAATCGCAACTCGGAAGCGCAGGTCCCGAAACATGGACAGATCTGCCTGCGTCTCATTTGTCTCTTGCTATCTCGGAAAAAGCGGATCTTTCTGGAACCGATCCGTGCCAATGGGTGTTCTATGGACCGGAACGATAAAACAAAGGAGACGTCAGATGGCTTCAGTATCGGGCACGGAAAAGGCAAACGGCCTTGCCGCCGAGGGTCGCGGTAAAGGCAATAGCGACGCCACGGTCGAGGACGTTCAGGCCGAACTCGAAAAGCTCAGGAACGATATCGCGGCACTCACCCAGACGCTGGCCTCGTTCGGAAACGGCAAGCTGAAGGAAGCGGGCGATCGCGCGAGCCAGCTTGGCGCCGATGTCGCGGAAGCTTCCGCCCAGTATGTGGATACCGCCCGCGGCAGTCTTGCGGCCGCCGAACAGGATCTGGAGGCGCATATCCGCAGTCGCCCTCTCCAGTCGGTCGCGATTGCCGCCGGCATCGGCTTCGTCGCCGCCCTGCTGACGCGGCGGTGAACATGAACGGAATGATCGCACAGATACTGGCCCTTGCTCTGGGGCAGGTCGATATGCGCTCGACGATTGTCGAGACGAAGCGCTCCGCCATCGGCGGAGTGCTGATCACGCTGTTCCTGCTCACGGCTTATGGAGCACTGGTGACGGCGCTGGCACTCTGGGTTTCCGTGGAAGCGGGTCCGGTTGCTGCGGCCCTCGTGGTTGCCGCCGCGGCGATTGCCGCGGCACTGGTGACGCTTGCCGTGGTTGCTGTCCTGAACCGTCAAACGGAACAGGCGCGGATCGCCCGTCAACTCGCGATGCGCAGCCAGGTGGATCCATTGGCGAGCGGCCTGATGCGGGAACTGCCGGAGATGGTGCGCCAGAGCCCCATTGCATCGACGGCGCTCGTCGCGGCATTCGTCTACGTTCTGGCGAAAAGCCGGGGTTTTGGACGGCCACCCGCGAAATAGCGGCTGGCCGCCAGCATCAAATGGCGTGGGAAGGGAGTGCGGACGGTTCCGCTATTCCTTGCTGCTTCGCTCCGCCTCGTCCAGACGCTCGAGAAGATCGAGAAAATGCGGCGGCGTGCCCTCCTCTATGATGCTGTCGTAGTAGCTGCGAAGCTTGGAGGCGATAAGGGCGTTGTCGTTCTGTCTTCTTGTTTCGGCGGTCCGGTGGCCGTCCTTGCGGCCCGAATTCTTGCCTGCCATGATCTTTGGAGTCCGTTGAGCGTGTCGGCGAAATTAAATTAATACTGTAAGCGGATCCGGTGAAAAAAGTTCCTTCGGGAGGGAACTATTTTTCCCAGGCCACGTTCCCAGCCAAAGATATAATCATACCATGATCCTGATTGGAGGAGTTGCATGTCACTGACTGCCCGCGTTGCTGCCCATCTGCCCTATCTTCGACGCTATGCCCGCGCCGTTACAGGGTCGCAGACATCCGGCGATGCCTATGTGGCGGCCGTTCTCGAAGCACTGATCGAGGATATATCCATCTTCCCGAAGTCGGGCGATGACCGTGTGTCACTCTACAGGCTGTTCGTTACGATTTTCGATTCCACGTCCGTCGAAATTCCGGAGGTCGTTTCGCCCTTTGCCTGGGAAAAGCGTGCCGCCGCCAACCTTTCCGCAGTTCCGACGCGCGCGCGCCATGCCTTTCTGCTCATCACTGTCGAGGGCTTCACTCCGACGGAAGCGGCGGAGGTTCTCGGCGTCGGTGATGAAGAGTTCAGTGCATTGTTCAACGAGGCCTCCGTCGAGATTTCGCGACAGGTGGCAACGGACGTGATGATCATCGAGGACGAGCCGCTGATCGCGCTCGATATCGAGCAGATGGTGGAAGATCTCGGTCACCGCGTCACCGGTATCGCCCGCACGCATGGGGAGGCCGTCGATCTTTACAATCGCACCAGCCCGAAGATGGTGCTGGCCGATATCCAGCTTGCCGACGGTAGTTCCGGTATCGATGCGGTGAACGACATCCTGAAGGTCGATTCGGTGCCGGTGATCTTCATCACCGCCTTCCCGGAGCGACTTCTGACCGGCGAACGTCCGGAACCGGCCTTCCTGGTCACCAAGCCGTTCAACCCGGACATGGTGAAGGCGCTGATCAGCCAGGCGCTGTTCTTCAACGAGCGGGTCGCCGAGCAAGCCTGAAAAAGTCCTGACAGAAGATAACGGTCCTGGAGGGTGACCTCTGCGACCGGCAACACGGAAACGCAGCCGGAAGTGGAAGCCGGGGGCGACGGAGTGCGAAGTTGGTCCATCGGTTGACATGGTTTGAACCTCAGCGCGGCGATGAGCAGCTGCGCGAGTTTTTCATAACCGCCCTGATCGATATGAGCGCCAGCCTTACCTTGCAGGATCGTCAGGGTGAATATGTCTGTATCACGACCCTGCCGTCACGCTGGTCGCTGCCTGCCGGCATGCAGCCGAACGACGAGGCGATCTTCGGGCCTGATATCGGCGCGCGCCTGGTGGAATTGAAGGCGGGCCTGAGCAAGTCGGGAGATCGCGCCGAGCTCGAGATCGAAGCAGGCGACGACACGTTCTTCGAATTCCGCTGTCGGCTGGTCGAGATGTCGAACGGCGAGCTGCATCTGATAACGATCGTTCTCGATCGTACGGAAGATCGCAGGCGCGAACGGTTGCTGCGTGCCTTGCTGAGGGAAGTCAGCCATCGCTCCAAGAACCTGCTGGCGATCATCCAGAGCATTGCTTCGCAGACCGCGCGCTATTCCGGCACGCTGGAAATGTTCCTCGGCAAGTTCCGCGGGCGTTTGCACGCGCTTTCGCAGTCCCAGGATCTGGTCACCGATTCCAGCTGGCGCGGCGCGTACTTCCGCGATCTGCTCGCGCAGCAGGTCGAGCGCTATGTGCCGGATAATCGCGATCTCGTGCGTGCCGTCGGCGATGACATCCTTCTGACGCCGAATGCCTCGCTACATATCGGGCTTGCGCTGCACGAACTCATCGTCAACGCAGTCAGCCATGGCGACTTCGTTGCCCGCCGTCGGCCAATCGAGGTGAGATGCACGCGCGTCGACGGCGAGAAGGGACCGGAGATCCGCATCCAGTGGAAGGAACCGCTGGACAAGACGGATGGCGAAAGCCTGGAGGCTTCCCGCGCTGCACGTTTCGGCAGTACGGTGCTGGAACGGGTGGTGCCGTCGTCGGTGAACGGGACGGCTGCCCACACGCTGGAGGCCGGCGAGGTTCGGTACGAACTCAGGTTTCCGCTCGAAGCCACGGATTGAACTGTGGCAAATCCTCACGTTTCTCGTGATCCTGCGTTTTTCGGCTTTGAAAGACGTGATCTCGATCTTTTCTTTCTTCCGGATGTAACGGAGCCCCGATGCGTCTATTCAGTTGTAGCAACTGCGCCAACGTCGTGCATTTCGACAACAACGCCTGCGTCACCTGCGGCATGGGGCTCGCCTATCGGCCGGGCCATTTCGACATGGTCGCCATTCAGGCATTGCCGGATGGCGGATGGGCCGATCCCTCCGAGCCGACTGTCATGCTCCAGCCCTGCGCGAATGCCGCCATGGGAGGTTGCAACTGGCTTGTCGAGGATGGGGATCCCTCCGGTTTCTGCATCGCCTGCCGGCATAACCTGATAATCCCTGATCTCGACGTTCCCCAAAACGTCGAAAACTGGCAGAAAATCGAACTCGCCAAGCGGTATCTGTTCTATTCGCTGATGCGCTCCGGTTTGCCTCTCGTCACCCGGACCGTCGACCCGGTGGGTGGATTAGGCTTCGAATTCCTTTCCGACAGCAATGCAACCGGTGCAGGGCCGGTGCTGACCGGGCATTCGAGCGGTCTCATTACGCTCAATGTCGCCGAGGCATCGGATGCCGAACGCGAGGCGCGCAGGGTCTCGCTCGGCGAACCGTTCCGTACGCTGATCGGACATTTCCGCCATGAGTCCGGGCATTACTACTGGGAAAAGCTCGTCCGCGATCGCGGAGCCATCGAAGGCTTTCGCGCGCTCTTCGGAGACGAGCGCGAAGACTATGGGGAAGCCCTGCAAAGGCATTACGTCAACGGGCCGGTGGCGGGCTGGGAACAGAGGTTCATCAGTGCCTATGCCACAAGCCATCCCTGGGAGGATTTCGCCGAGACCTGGGCGCACTACTTCCACATCGTCGATGCGCTCGATACGGCGGATGCCTTCGGCCTGAGAACAAGTCCGGAAGCCAATGCGGACGGACTGGCCCTGACCAACACGTTCGACAGCTATCGTGCAGTCAATGCTCAGGTTTTGATCGATGCATGGGTGCCGTTGACCATCGCGGTCAACAGTATCAACCGAAGCATGGGGCAAAGGGATCTCTACCCGTTCGTGCTTTCGGCGCCGGTTTTTGCAAAGCTCCAATATATTCATGAAATAATTCATTTGAATTAATTACAATCAGTGAGTTGACGGCCTGCAAACTGCCACAAATCAATTTCGTGTTATAATAATACTTTGCGGAACTATCGGTGTTGTTTTGCGTTAAAATCCCGTTCAGGGAGAACGCCGATGGACACACTCGCAGCACTTATGATCCTCGTTGCATGCCATCCCGAGACCACGACTTGTCTCGATGAGCCCGTTGCCGTGATCTCCTACCAGTCAACGGATGAGTGTCGCGCGGCGATGCCGACCGAAGTCGAGCGGGCGCAGAAACTTGCCGAAATCATCTACGGCAACTGCGTTCCGGTCGATCCGGAACTTCTTGCCGGCAGACCGCAGATTCACCAGATCATCGATCCAGTAAAGTTGGCGGGGCTGTCTCATGGAGCGACGCCTTCGGTGAATGCGCAGGCGCTTGCCGACAGCAGGACCACGGCGGATCCGTTCGCCTTGACGGCGGGAGCGCATTGATCCCGGGTGCCCGATCCTCTCGGTACAGACGCATCCTGGCGGTAACGAAATTCAAGGAAAGCCTTTAGAAGCAGAACGCCCCGCAGCCGAATATCCGGATGCGGGGCGTTTCAGGTCGTCTCGGTCAGGCTCTGCGGAAGAAGCGCGCAGCAAGCGAGATCAGGAACAGGACAATAAAGACTAGGAACAGGATCTTGGCGATGCCGGCGGATGTGCCCGCAATACCGCCGAAGCCAAGGAGGCCGGCGACGAGAGCCACGACCAGAAAAACAAGTGCATAGTAAAGCATGACGTTCCTCCATTGATGCTGCGGGAAAACGCGGTTTCGATCGAAATGTTCCACAGTGCCATTGATCGAAAAAATGAAAACCCTTGGAACCTTAAGGGTTTCCCGCCGTTAACGGCTGCAAACGCAACCAGCCTGTTGGACCAGAATGACCAAGTCACCAGAATACGCATCGGCAGCGAGGAACGGCAAAGGTCGGGTCAGCGCGCATGCCGGAATTTCCGCCCAGCTTCGCGCCTTCTACCGTTCGGTGGAAGAGGAGGGGATACCGGACCGGTTTCTAACCCTGTTGGAGAAGCTGGACATGGCTGAACGACAGGTCAATAATGATTACAGTGTTGAGGACACCGCACGATGAAGGCTGATAACCTCTCGAACGATCGCTCCTTCAAGCGGGAGATGCTTGCTGCTCTGCCGAACCTCCGTGCGTTTGCCGTTTCGCTGACCGGACGCCATCACATGGCCGACGATCTGGTGCAGGAAACGATCATGAAGGCGTGGGCCAAGCAGGATCACTTTGAACCCGGTACCAACATGAAGGCCTGGCTCTTCACCATCCTGCGCAACGAATTCTATTCGCAGATGCGCAAGCGCGGCCGCGAAGTGTCCGATAGCGACGGCATTTTCACCGCGCAACTCGCGACCCATCCCCAGCAATACGGTTCGCTCGATCTGCAGGACTTCAAGCGGGCGCTCGATCAGTTGCCGAGCGACCAGCGTGAGGCGATCATCCTGGTCGGGGCTTCCGGTTTTGCCTACGAGGAAGCGGCGGAAATCTGCGGCTGCGCCGTCGGTACGATCAAGAGCCGCATCAATCGCGCTCGCAACAGGCTGCAGGAAATCCTCGGCGTAAGCGGGCAGGGCGATTACGGCCCCGATGCCGACAGTTCTGCCGTCACGAAGCGCGCCTTCGCCGTCTGATCGCCGCCTCAGACCCGGCGGCCTGCCGCCTCGCGAACGATCTCAACGAGCTCGGCCGGGTCGAAGGGCTTCTCCAGTTTTGGAAGGCCGGTCGTGGAGGGGTCTTCCTCGGAGAAATCCTCATAGGATGAAAGAAGCACCGCGGCCGCGCCTGCCGCCCGGATCTGTTCTATACGGCCGAGGTTTGTCGCGTTCGATGGCGCTGCATCCACCAGCACCACATCATACCGGCCATCGAAAAGTTCCTCCTCATACCGGGCTGGCGTGGTGACGGTGACATCGCATCCCAGCTTTTCCGTGAGGATGTATTCGATCTCCACCGCGATCAGGATCTGGCTCTCCACGACAAGAACACGAAGCAACGGGCTTTGCATGGCTTTTCCTTCCTGTGCCCCGCGACCTTGGCGGCTGTCGTCGGTGCGGTCATTTAAAAAAGACATGTCCCGGTAATGGATATCTTCCCCGATGGAACATTCGTGCGAATGGAACCCTTCTGGGGTAGAAAAGAGGACATTGCATGGCAAACGACTTTCGTCAGAGTTCCGCCCGGGTGCGTTGCAACGCCTGTCCGCTTCGTCCGAAAGCGCATTTTCGTGCTTTCTCGGACGAGGAGCTTGATTTCGTTTCCAATTTCAAACGCGGTGAACTGAACACCGATGCCGGCGCCACGGTGCTGGTCGAGGGAGCCAACAGCGCGCATCTCTACACCGTGCTCGAAGGATGGGGCTTTCGCTACAAGATTCTCGAGGATGGCCGGAGGCAGATCCTCAACTATGTCGTGCCGGGGGACATGGTCGGCCTGCAGGGTGCGGTGATGGCCGAAATGCAGCATTCCGTCGAGGCGCTGACACCGATGACGCTCTGCATGTTCGAGCGCAGCCGGCTGTTCTCTCTGTTCGAGAAGCATGCGGGTCTAGCCTATGACCTGACCTGGCTTGCCGCCCGGGAGGAGTCGATCCTCGATGAGCACCTGCTCAGCATCGGCAGGCGCACGGCGCTGGAAAGGGCCGCCTACCTTCTGGCCTTCCTTCATGAACGTGGAAGACTGGCGGGGCTGCTCGATGACGACAGGCGTTATGTGCCGGTGACGCAGGCGCATGTTGCCGACACGCTGGGTCTGTCGGTGGTCCACACCAACAAGACGCTGAAGCGGCTGAGCGATCGGGGGATGATCCGCTGGCTCGATCGCGGCTGCGATGTCCTCGATGTCCGGGCCCTGTGCGAGGTTGCGAACTGGCAACCGGATGAGACGCGTCAGCGCCCCTTCATCTGACTTCTTCTTTATCCGTTTCTGTCAGCAAAAAGTCGGCCGGCTTGTGGGCCGGCCGACTGGGTAAGGAATCACGGCTGACATTCAGCTCGCGCCTCAGGCGACGATGATTACGCCTGTGAAAAGAGCGATGATAAGGATCACCAGAACGACGAAAATGAGGATCTTCGCGATGCCGGCCGAAGCGCCCGCGACACCGCGAAAGCCGAGCAGGCTGGCGACGGCGGCGATCAGGAGGAAAATCAGGATCCAGTGCAGCATAATCATCTCCGTTATTCAGAAAAACCGAGGGGTTAAGAGGAGCTGACGCGAATTGTTCCCTGATGGCTGATTGCGACATGCCGGAGGCAAAATGTGTCGCATCTGTGGAAACATTCGGTATTGGCAAAATGCCCCATTGGCAAAACCGAACACATAGGGGCTCATTTGGGCTAGACATATAACGGCGGTTCTGATCGTCTCCGCCGACTGAAAATTTCGACTTTTGGCCAAGGATTGGGAATATGGGATTGAAGATCGGTTCGCCAAAGGAGACTTTTGCCGGCGAAGCGCGCGTGGCCATGACGCCAGACAGCGCGCTTCAACTGCAGAAGCTCGGATATGAATGTTTGATCGAGGCCGGTGCCGGCAAGGCTGCGGGCTTCTCCGACGACGCGTATCGTACCGCCGGCGTCACCGTCGTCGAAAATGCCGAGGCGCTTTTTGCGCAGGCCGACGTCATCGCAAAGGTTCGCCCGCCTGAGGCGGTCGAGGTCGAACGGCTGGCTTCCGGCAAGACGCTGATCTCCTTCTTCTACCCGGGCCAGAACAAGGAGCTTCTGGAGCTGGCCAAGGCGACTGGCGCGAACGTCATCGCCATGGACATGGTGCCGCGCATCAGCCGCGCCCAGAAGATGGATGCTCTCTCCTCCATGGCGAACATCGCGGGTTACCGCGCCGTCATCGAGGCCGGCAATAATTTCGGCCGCTTCTTCACCGGTCAGGTCACCGCCGCCGGCAAGGTTCCCCCGGCAAAGGTGCTGGTCATCGGTGCGGGCGTTGCCGGTCTTGCGGCCATCGGTACGGCTACATCTCTCGGCGCCATCACCTATGCCTTCGACGTTCGTCCTGAAGTGGCCGAACAGATCGAGTCAATGGGCGCGGAATTCGTCTATCTCGATTTTGCGGACCAGCAGCAGGACGGCGCTGCGACCGGCGGTTATGCTGCACCTTCCTCGCCGGAATTCCGCGAGAAGCAACTCGCCAAGTTCCGCGAACTCGCTCCCGACATGGATATCGTCATCACCACGGCTCTCATCCCGGGTCGCGATGCGCCGAAGCTGTGGCTCGCCGACATGGTTGCCGCGATGAAGCCCGGTTCGGTGGTGATCGACCTTGCCGCCGAGCGCGGCGGCAACTGCGACCTGACGGTCGCCGACCAGAAGGTGGTTTCCGACAACGGCGTCACCGTCATCGGCTACACGGACTTCCCGAGCCGCATGGCGACCCAGTCGTCGACCCTCTATTCGACCAATATCCGCCACATGATGACGGATCTGACGCCCGCCAAGGACGGCGTCCTCGTCCACAACATGGAAGACGACGTCATCCGCGGCGCGACCGTGACCTATCAGGGCGAGATCACCTTCCCACCGCCGCCGCCGAAGGTTCAGGCCATCGCCGCGCAGAAGCCGAAGGAAAAGCCCAAGGAGCTGACGCCGGAGGAGAAGCGCGCTCAGGAAGTCGCCGCCTTCAAGGCCCAGACCCGCAACCAGGCCGGTCTGCTCGCCATCGGCACGGCGCTGCTGCTGATTGTCGGCGCCTATGCGCCGGCCAGCTTCATGAGCCATTTCATCGTTTTCGTGCTCGCCTGTTTCATCGGCTTCCAGGTCATCTGGAATGTCAGCCACTCGCTGCATACGCCGCTGATGGCGGTGACGAACGCCATTTCCGGTATCGTCATCCTCGGCGCACTCCTGCAGATCGGTTCAGGCAACTGGCTGGTGGTGATCCTTGCCGCATTGTCGGTATTGATCGCCACGATCAACATCGTCGGTGGCTTCCTCGTCACCCGGCGCATGCTTGCCATGTTCCAGAAGTCCTGATCGGGGAAGGAATTTTATCATGACGATCGGTATCGTTTCCGCCGCCTACATTGCCGCGGCCGTTCTTTTCATCCTTTCCCTCGGCGGTCTCTCCGGCCAGGAAAGCGCCAAGCGCGCCGTCTGGTATGGCATCATCGGCATGGGCCTTGCCGTCATCGCCACGGTCTTCGGTCCGGGCGTCGGCAACTGGTTCATCATCCTGCTGATGATCGCCGGCGGCGCCGTGCTCGGCCACTACGTGGCAAGCCGCGTGCAGATGACGGAGATGCCGCAGCTCGTTGCTGCACTTCACTCCTTCGTCGGTCTTGCCGCCGTCTTCATCGGCTATAACGCCCATATCGAGGCATGGCGCGTGGCGACCATGGACGAGGCGGGTCGCGCCGCGCTCACCGGCTTTGCCGCGATCCTTGCCCACAAGGAGCCCGTCGAACTCGCCATCATGAAGGTCGAGGTTTTCCTCGGCGTCTTCATCGGTGCCGTCACCTTCACCGGCTCGGTCATCGCCTTCGGCAAGCTTGCCGGCAAGGTGGACGGCAAGGCCAAGAAGCTGCCGGGCGGGCATATGCTCAATGCCGGTGCTGCGCTTCTGTCGATCATGCTGATGGTCATGTATTTTAACGGCGCTGGCGTCTGGACGCTGATCCTGATGACGCTTCTTGCCTTCTTCATCGGCTACCACCTGATCATGGGCATCGGCGGCGCCGACATGCCGGTGGTGGTGTCGATGCTAAACAGCTATTCCGGCTGGGCGGCTGCGGCGATCGGCTTCACGCTGGGCAACGATCTTCTGATCGTCACCGGCGCGCTAGTCGGCTCCTCGGGCGCGATCCTCTCCTACATCATGTGCAAGGCGATGAACCGTTCCTTCGTCTCGGTCATTCTCGGCGGCTTCGGCACGACGACGGGACCGGCGATGGAAATCACCGGCGAGCAGGTGGCGATCGACGCCGAGGGCGTTGCCGCCGCACTCAACGAGGCGGATTCGGTCATCATCGTGCCGGGTTACGGCATGGCCGTCGCGCAGGCGCAGCAGGCGGTTTCGGAACTGACCCGCAAGCTGCGCGCCGCCGGCAAGGAAGTGCGTTTCGCCATCCATCCGGTTGCCGGCCGGCTGCCGGGCCACATGAACGTGCTGCTCGCCGAGGCCAAGGTGCCCTACGACATCGTTCTGGAAATGGACGAGATCAACGACGACTTCCCGAACACGGACGTTGTCATCGTCATCGGCTCTAACGACATCGTCAATCCGGCCGCGCAGGAAGACCCGAACTCGCCGATTGCCGGCATGCCGGTTCTGGAAGTGTGGAAGGCCAAGCAGGTCTTCGTCTCCAAGCGCGGTCAGGGCACCGGCTATTCCGGCATCGAGAACCCGCTGTTCTACAAAGAGAACACGCGCATGTTCTATGGCGACGCCAAGAAGTCGGTTTCCGAACTCCTGCCGATGATAAAGTAGGACCGGGCGTTACGCGACATGGAAAGCCGGGTGGAGACACCCGGCTTTTTTGTCTCCGGCGATGACCGCTTCAGCATCATATGGCGGCAATCAGGAAGTCGAGAAGTGCGCGCAGCCTCGGCAGACGGCGCATGTCACGATGGTAGCCCAGCCATGTGTCCCGTCCCGGCGGAGGTGCCTGGAGTTCGACGCGGCGAATGCCTGATGTCTTGTTGCCGAGCGGCACCGGGAGAACCGCCATTCCCGCCCCGCCGGCGCATAGGCGGGCCTGGACATCCCGGTTGTTACTGCGCATGGCAACGAATGCGCCGGGAAAGCTCTCGCGGAGCCAGGCCACGTCCGGCATGCTGCCGAACGCCTCGTCCATCGTCACCACGCTCAAGCCCTCGCCGTCGCCTATCGCCGGGTCGGGGAAGCCCTCCGGTACGTAAAGCCCGTACTCGACATGCGTGAACTTGCGGGAGACGACGTCGACCTCGGTGAAGGGCCGGATGCGAAACACCAGATCGGCCTCGCGGCGGGAGAGGTTGAGCAGCCGCGAATCCGTCAGCAGTTCGATCACGACCTTCGGATGCCGCCGGGAGAACTCGGCAAGCAGGGGCGACAGGACATGCACCCCGAACCAGTCCGAACTGGAGATCCTGATGAGCCCGTCGAGTTCGTTTCGGCTTCCCGCGAGGCCGCGCTCGACGGCAATCGCCTCCTCCTCCATGCGTTCGGCATGGGGCAGCAGCAACCTGCCCTCGTCGGTCAGGACAAAACCGTCGGTCGTTCTCTGGAACAGCACGGTGCCGAGCGCTGCCTCCAGGGCTTTCAGCCGCCGACCCATGGTCGGCTGGGTGAGGCCGAGCCGTCGGGCACCCGCGCCCAATGTGCCTTCGCGGGCGACCGCGAGGAAAATGCGAAAATCGCTCCATTCCGGCGCCATGCGGACCCTCATTCAAAAATGAATGGATATCATGCAATATCTATAATTTCCATTCAATCTACGTGAGCGCAATCTCTGCCCATCGCAACTCAAGGAGTGATGGAGATGACCAATATGAAAGCGCTTGTTCTCGAAACCTATGGCGCGCCGTTCCGCCTCTCGCATATCGCCCGGCCGGTTGCCGGCGAGGGGCAAGTCCTTGTCCGCATCAAGGCAAGCGGCGTGAACCCGCTCGACACGAAGATCCGAGCCGGCAACGGCGCGCATGCTCGCCAGTCGCTACCCGCCATTCTCGGCATCGACCTTGCGGGGACGGTGGAGGAGATCGGCCCCGGCGTGACCGGTTTCCGGCGCGGCGACGAGGTCTACGGGATGACGGGCGGCGTGGGCGGCAATCAGGGATCGCTTGCCGAATTTGCGGCTGTCGATGCGAGGCTGCTTGCCGTCAAGCCGGCAACATTGAGCATGCGGGAGGCTGCGGCGCTTCCCCTGGTCTTCATCACCGCCTGGGAAGGTCTCGTCGACCGCGTGGGCGTGAAGCCCGGCCAGACAGTGCTCGTGCTGGGGGCGGGCGGCGGGGTCGGTCACATCGCCGTCCAGATCGCCAGGGCGTTCGGCGCCGAGGTCTATGGTGTCGATAGCGCCGGCAAGGCCGATTACCTGCGCAGCCTTGGAGCGGTGCCAATCGACTATGCTTCCGAGGACGTCGAGGCCTATGTGCAGAAATACACCGGCGGGAAAGGCTTCGACGTTGTTTATGACACGGTCGGAGGCGCTTCGCTCGACACGGCATTCAGGGCCGTCAAGCGTTTCGGCCATGTGGCGAGCAGTCTGGGCTGGGGCACCCATGCCCTTGCACCCCTGTCCTTCAAGGCCGCGACCTATTCCGGCGTCTTCACGCTCCTGCCGCTCCTGACTGGCGAAGGCCGCGAACATCACGGCGAGATCATGCGGGAAGCCACAAGACTTGCCGAGGCCGGCAAGATCGTGCCGAGGCTGGACCGGCGTCAGTTCGATTTTTCGACCGCGACCGAGGCGCACGAACTGATCGAAACGCGTGGGGCAGACGGAAAGCTGGTCGTCAACATCGACTGAGGACATCCGTAACGCAATGGTGCGGGTCCGCAGGGTTGCGGACCCGCACCATTGCCGTCTTGCTTATCCGTTGAACGTATAGTCCGCGATCGACTGCTTTTTCATCTCGATGGAGAAGCCCGGCAGCGACGGCGGCATGTAGGCGGCGTTCTCGATCCGGCAGGGATCGATGAAGTGTTCGTGCAGATGATCGACGAACTCGATGACGCGACCTTCCCTGGTGCCGGAGATGGCGATGTAGTCGATCATCGAAAGGTGCTGGACGTATTCGCAAAGTCCAACGCCGCCGGCGTGAGGCCAGACGGGCAGATTGTACTTCGCGGCCATCAGCAGGACTGCCAGCACTTCGTTCAGGCCACCCATGCGGCACGAGTCGATCTGCACGATGTCGATCGCGCCGCCGGCGATCATCTGCTTGAAGATGATGCGGTTCTGGCACATCTCGCCGGTCGCGACCTTGACCGGGGCCACCGCTTCGCGGATCGCCTTGTGGCCGGCCACATCGTCCGGGCTGGTCGGTTCCTCGATGAAGAACGGCTTGTAGACCGAAAGCTCCTTCACCCAGTCGATGGCCTCCCCGACTTCCCAGACCTGGTTGGCGTCGATCATCATGTAACGGTCGTCACCGATGACTTCGCGGGCGATCCTGAGACGGCGCTTGTCGTCTTCCAGATCGCGGCCGACCTTCATCTTGATGTGGGTGAAGCCCTGATCGACGGCCTCCTGGCAGAGGCGGCGCAACTTCTCGTCGGAATAACCGAGCCAGCCGGCAGACGTGGTGTAGCAGGGATAGCCTTCCTTCTGGAGGAGGGCGATGCGCTCGGCCTTTCCTTCCTCGGCCTTCTTCAGGATCGCCAGCGCCTCTTCCGGCGTGATGGCGTCCGTCAGGTAGCGGAAGTCGACGATGGAGAGGATTTCCTCTGGCGCCATCTCTGCGACGAGACGCCAGACCGGCTTGCCGGCCTGTTTGGCAAGGATATCCCAGACGGCGTTGACCACGGCGCCGGTGGCCAGATGCATGGCGCCCTTGTCGGGACCGATCCAGCGAAGCTGACTGTCGCTCGTCACATGCCGCCAGAAGCGGCCGGGATTGGCCTTGACCCAATCAAGATCCAGTCCCACCACCAGATGCTTCATGGCGTCGATCGCGGCGCAGCAGATCTCGTTGCCGCGACCGATCGTGAAGGTCAGGCCATGGCCTTCCAGACCGGGCTGGTCGGTTTCGAGCACGACATAGGCCGCGGAGTAATCTGGATCCGGATTCATCGCATCCGAGCCGTCGAGGCTCTGGGAAGTGGGAAAGCGCAGGTCAATACTGCGCAGGCTGGTGATCTTGGTCATGGGTCAAGGCTCTGGGTCTTGAGGGAGGGGATCAGGCGTCGGCTTTGAAGGTCTGCTTCTGGGTGCCGAGGCCTTCGATGCCGAGTTCGACGACGTCGCCGGCCTTCAGGAAGCGCTGCGGCTTCATGCCGAGGCCGACGCCGGGCGGTGTGCCGGTGGAGATGACGTCACCGGGATGGAGCGACATGAACTGGCTGAGATAGGAAACGAGATAGGCGACGCCGTAGACCATGGTCTTCGAGGAGCCGTTCTGCATCTTCTCGCCGTTAACCGTCAGCCACATCGAGAGGTTCTGCGGATCGGCGATCTCGTCCTTCGTTACCAGCCAGGGGCCGATCGGGCCGAAGGTGTCGCAGGACTTGCCCTTGGTCCACTGTCCCGCGCGTTCCGTCTGGAAGGCGCGTTCGGAAACGTCGTGGGAGACGCAGTAGCCGGCGACGTAGTCCATGGCATCGGCTTCCGAGACATATTTCGCGGTCTTGCCGATGACGACGCCGAGTTCGACTTCCCAGTCGGTCTTTTCAGAACCGCGCGGGATCAGCACGTCGTCGTTCGGGCCGACGATGGCCGAGGTCGCCTTCATGAAGATGACGGGCTCCGGCGGAACCTCGGCGCCGGTTTCGGCGGCGTGGTCGGAATAGTTGAGGCCGATGCAGATGAACTTGCCGGTGCCGGCGACGCAGGCGCCGATGCGATCGGCCGTCAGCTCCGGCAGCGAGGCGGGGTTGATTGCCGCGATCTTTGCAAGGCCTTCCGGGCCGATTGCCGCGCCACCGATATCGGGGACATGGGCGGAGAGATCACGGGTCTTGCCGTCCTTGTCGAGAAGAGCGGGCTTTTCCTGGCCGAGGGGGCCAACACGCATGAGTTTCATCGGGTATTTCCTTTCAGATGAGATTAGATCGTCCAGCCGCCGTCGATGGCGTAGGCCTGACCAGTGGTATAGGTCGCGGTTGCCAGATGCACCGCCAGATCGGCGATTTCCTCAGGCGTGCCGAGGCGGCCCATGGGTTGGCGGGCGATGAAGGCGGCGCGGGCGGTTTCATAGTCACCCTGGGCCTTCATGCGGTCCTGCAGGGAGGGGCTTTCCACCGTGCCGGGGCAGATGGCGTTGCAGCGGATGCCCTGCGCCACATAGTCGGCGGCAACCGACTTGGTGAGGCCGATGACGGCGGCCTTGGTGACGGAATAGGCGCAGCGGTTCGGCACGCCCTTGATGCTGGACGCGACCGAGGCCATGTTGATGATCGCCCCGCCGCCGCGCTCCAGCATGGAAGGAAGCACGGCGCGGATGGTGCGCACCATGGCGCGGACGTTGAGGTCGAAGGCGAAGTCCAGATCCTTGTCGGCCATGTCGAGGACCGAGCCGGAATGCACGAAGCCGGCGCAGTTGAACAGCACGTCGAAGGGGCCAGCCTCAGCCACGACGGCGGCGACGGCTTCGTCCTTCAGCACGTCGAGCACGCGGGTTTCGATCCCCGCCTCACTGGCGAGGCTCGTCAGCGCCTCTGCATTGATGTCGGTGGCGACGACGGTTGCTCCAGCTCGGGCGAAGGCGAGCGCGCTCGCCCGGCCGATGCCCTGGCCGGCGGCGGTGACCAGCACGCGCTTGTTTTCGAGGGGGAGGGACATTTCGAGGGGGGGAGACATGGGTTTCTTCCTTTCCTTAAGTCGGCGGATCAGGCGGCCTTGGGCCGGCGCTCGACGATGTGGATGTGGTCGGCGGCGAGCACGACCTCGCCCTTCTGGTTGATGACTTCGGTGCGCTCGACGATGCGGCCGACTTCTGCGCGCTTCGGATCGTCTTCCTTCAAGTGAATGGTGACCCGGGTGTGGATGGTGTCACCGATGAACACGGGGCGAATGAACCGCAGGCGGTCATAGCCATAGGAGAAGGCGGCCGGATTGATGACGCTGGCGGTCAGGCCGACGCCGATGGAAAAGATCATCGTGCCGTGGGCGATGCGCTGGCCGAACGGGGTGGTCTTGGCGAATTCGGCATCCATGTGATGCGGGAAGAAATCGCCGGTATGGCCGGCATGGACGATGAAATCCGTCTCGGTGATGGTGCGACCCGTCGTCAGGCGCTGTGCGCCGAGTTCGTAGTCCTCGAAATATTTCAGCTGTTCCATCGCAATCTTCCTTACTGCGGTAGTGTCTCGAGCGCGGTCGCAGGCGCAGCGTTCGACTGATAGAGCGCCTCGACAAGCGCCATGGTCTTCCAGGCATCCTCGACCGAGGAAACGAGTTCGGCATCTTCGCCGGAGGCAAAGCGCTGGAGGTTGGCCATGCGGCCGACGAAGGCATCTGGGAACCATGTGCCTTCCAGCGGCACGGTCACCCAGTCGCTGCCGCCCTTCGGATAGATCTCCAGAATGTCCGGTTCGCCGCGCGGATAGTCGAGGTTGACGCCGAGCTGGACATAGGCCGCGCCTTCGGTGCCGCAGACGCGGAACTCGCAGGCCTGATGCTTGCGGCCGAACTTGTGATCGTGGTTGATCGAGACGGCGCAGCGCACCCGGTCGCCATAATCGAGGATCGCGGTGGTGCGGGTCTGCGCCATCCAGTGGTTCGGGTGACCGATCGACTTCGCATGCACCCCCTTCGGATCGCCCAGAATCTGACGGATGACGTCGAGATAATGGATCGAGTGCATGGCGATCTCGATGCGTGGCAGGCCTTCGAGGAAGGCCCAGAGCTGCCACGGGGTATCGAGCGCCAGATAGACATCGAAATCCACGACCTCGCCGAGCAGTCCCTTGGCGATGGCATCCTTCAGGCTCAGCATCATCGGTGCGAAGCGAAGCTGGAAGTTCACGGCCGCCTTGAGGTTTTTCGCCCGGCAGATCTTCAGGATTTCGGTCGCGGCCGCCAGATCCGAACCCATAGGCTTCTGGATCAGCACCGGCGCGCCATCCGGCAGGGCGGATAGCACTTTGGCATGGGCTGCCGGCGGCGTGGCGAGATCGAAGATCGCGTTCTCCACCGCTGCCGCTTCTTCGACGGAGGCATAGGCTGTCACGCCCCATTTATCGGCGAGCGCCTTGGCCTTTTCGTAATCGGGATCGTAGAGCCCGGCGATGGGGAACCCGCCCTTGCCATAGGCGGGAAAATGCGCGTCGCTGACGATGGAGCCGGCGCCGAAGGTGACGATCGGGCGCGGCTTTGCCGGCAGCGGCCAGGACTGGGAGAGGGATTTCGGATCGAAGGTCATAAGCTTTTTCCCCAAGCCGGCACAGCGTTACGCATGAAAGAATACCTCCTCCATCGACGCCCACCACTCACCATCCTTGCGGCTATCAAGGGGCTGCTGGCAGGGCATGCAGACCGCCCACCATTCCTGGGTCTTCGGGTCGGCGGCCATCTTCGCCATGTCGGCTTGGTAGTCGGTGCCGTGATATTCGAAGAAGGAGAAGAGCAGGTTCTCCGGCTCTTTCAGAAAGATCGAATAGTTCTTGATGTTGCAGGCGGAAATCACCGCCAGCACGTCTGGCCAGACGGCCGCATGCAGGCGTTTGTATTCCTCGAGCTTTTCCGGCTTCACGCCAATCACCATGCCGATGCGCTGCATAGTCGTTTCCTCCTTACCGGATCTCGCGGTCGAATTCTGTGATCCGGCGGCTGTCGATGGCGTCCCAGTCCCACTCTATGCCGAGGCCGGGCGTCTCGGGCGCGAGCGCCATGCCGTCCTTAATCCTCAGGCGCGAGGTGGTGATGTCGTCGAGTTGCGGGATGTATTCGACATATTTGCCGTTCGGCACGGCGCAGGTCAGGCTGACATGCAGTTCCATCAGGAAGTGCGGGCAGACCGGCATGTCGAATGCTTCGGCCGCATGCGCCACCTTGAGCCAAGGGGTGATGCCGCCGATGCGGCCGGCATCCACCTGCACGATGGAGCAGGCTCCCTTCTGCATGTATTCCCGGAAGTGGCGGATCGAATAGAGCGACTCGCCGACCGCGACCGGTGTGGCGGTCGAACGATTAAGCCTGACGTGACCGTCGATATCGTCGGCCGGGAGTGGCTCCTCCAGCCATGCAAGGTCGAGTTCCCTCAGCCGCTCGGCGCGGCGGATCACCTCGTCGACGGCGAAGCCCTGATTGGCATCGGTCATGATCTCGTAGGCATCGCCGACGGCCTTGCGAACGGCCGAGAGGCGGGCGAAATCCTCGGAGCCGCTCGGCTTGCCGATCTTCACCTTCGAGCCGCGAAAACCCTTGGACTTTGCCTCCAGCGCATCCTCGACGAGCGCCTCGGTCGGAATATGCAGCCAGCCGCCTTCGGTGGTGTAGAGCGGGCAGCGATCCTTGGCACCACCTGCGAGCTTCCATAGCGGCAGGCCCTGCTTGCGGGCACGAAGATCCCAGAGCGCGGTGTCGATGGCCGCAAGCGCAATCGAGGTGATCGCGCCGATGGTGGTCGCGTGGGTGGCGAATTCCAGTTCATGCCAGATCGCCTCGATCCGGTCCGCGTCGCGGCCGATCAGGCGTGGCGCCAGATGATCGGCAAGAAGCCGCATGACGGAGGAGCCGCCGGTGCCGATGGTGTAGCTGTAGCCGGTGCCGGTGGCGCCGTCGCTGTCGGTGATGATGACGAGCGGGGTTTCCTGGCTGACGAAGCTCTGGATCGCGTCGGTACGCTCGACCTTCGGGCGAAGGTCGACCATCTTCAGCTCTATGCGTTCGATCTTCGCCATGGCTCAGCCCCTGAGCGTCCTGCCGGTTTCCCGGTCGAACATGTGCGCCTGCGAGAGGTCGAGCGAGAAGGAGAGGCCTTCGCCGCTCTTCAGTGCACGCGGGTTCAGCATGCGGCTGACCCATTCGCTGGCGCCGAGTTCGGCGAAAACCAGCGTCTCGTTGCCGAGCGGTTCGGTGATCGTCACCTTGAGGTCCGTCTTGTAAACGTCGGTTTCCTCCCCGGAATGGATGCCGTGGCCTGTCGGGTAGATGTCGTCGGGGCGAAGGCCGAAGGTGACCTGCCGGCCGGCGGTGACGCGCGAGGCGAACTGCTGCGGCAAAGGCAGGCTGTCGCCATTGGCGAAGACGACGCGGCCGTCGGCGATTTCGGCGTCCTTGAGGTTCATCGGCGGCGAACCGATGAAGCCGGCAACGAATTTCGAATTCGGGCGGTGGAATACATCTTCCGGCGTGCCGACCTGTTCGATGTAACCGTCGCGCATGATGACGATGCGGTCGGCGAGCGTCATGGCCTCGACCTGGTCATGGGTGACGTAGATCACGGTCGATTGCACCTTGGCGTGCAGCTTCTTGATCTCGGTGCGCATCTGGGTTCTGAGCTTGGCATCGAGGTTTGACAGCGGTTCGTCGAACAGGAAGACATCGGGATGGCGCACGATGGCGCGGCCCATGGCGACGCGCTGGCGCTGGCCACCGGACAGTTGCGATGGACGACGGTCGAGAAGGGCGGTCAGGTCCAGGGTGCGGGCCGCTTCCTCGACACGGGGGGCGATGTCCTCCGGCTTCATGCCGGCGATTTTCAGCGAGAAGCCCATGTTTTCGCGCACGGTCATGTGCGGGTAGAGGGCGTAGGACTGGAACACCATGGCGAGGTTGCGAGCGCGTGGCGGCAGGTCGTTGACGATCCGGCCGCCAATCTTGAGGTTACCGTCGGAAATCGGTTCGAGGCCGGCGATCATGCGGAGCGTGGTGGACTTGCCGCAGCCGGAGGGGCCGACGAGCGCGATGAATTCGCGGTCCGCCACTTCGAGGTCGATGCCGTGCACCACTTCGAGCGCGCCGTAGCGCTTGACCAGCTTTTCGAGGGAAACGGTTGCCATGGTCTATCCTTTGACTGCGCCGGAGGTGAGGCCGGATACGAGGTGTTTCTGCACGATGAAGGTCAGCACGAGGGCCGGGATGATCATCACGACGGCGAGCGCGCACATGCCGCGCCAGTCGATGGTGAATTCCGCGGTGTAGTCGAGCAGGCCGACGGGCAGGGTCTTGGAGGTGACGGAACGGGTGAGCTGCGAGGCGAGCGCGAACTCGTTCCACGAGGTGAGGAAGGCGAAGATGCCGGCGGATGCGATGCCGGGGCCGGCAAGGGGGAATTCCACCTGCCAGAAGGCCTGCCAGCGGGTGCAGCCGTCGATCTGTGCCGCTTCGGCGAGGTCCTTCGGCACCTGACGGAAGAAGCCGTCGATCAGCCAGATGGTGAAGGGCACGTTCAGCGCCACATAGGCGAGGATCAGGCCGAAATGGCTGTCGATGATGCCGAGCTTCGAATAGACGAAGAACAGCGGCAGGGAGAGCGCGATGCCGGGCACGGTGCGGGTCAGCATCAGGCCGAGGAAGATGCCGGACTTGCCCTTGAAGCGGTAGCGGGCAAACGCATAGCCGCCGGCCATGCCGATGGCGAGCGAGATCACGGTCGAAGTGACCGAGATGATCAGCGAATTGCGGAAGTATTCGATGACCGGAATGCCGCCCTGGCCGATGCCGGAGAACATGGCGATATAGGCATCGAAGGACAGGTCCTGCGGGACCCAGACCGGGGGCTTCGCCATGATTTCCACCGTCGGGCGGAAGGAGGCTAGCACAATCCAGAGACCCGGCAGGCAGATGATGGTCATCGCCACAAACAGGGTGATCTTGTGGGCAAGCGAAAGCAGCGTGGCCTTGATGCGGTGTTGTGCGTTCTCGTTCATCTCACCACTCCGCAGCGATCTGGGTGCGGGCTGCCGCCAGCTTCCGGTAGAAATAGACGGTGAAGAGGATCGACAGCAGGATGGCGAAATAGGCCATGGCGTTGGCGAGCCCCATTCGGGCGTCGGAATAGGCGGTGCGGGCGACGAGCGTCCAGAGCAGCTCCGTGCGCTTGGCCGGGCCGCCATCGGTCATGATCTTGACGATATCGTAGGCACGGGCGACGTCCAGCGAGCGGATCGTCATGGCGATATAGGCAAAGGGCATGATGAAGGGCCAGGTGACGTAGCGGAAGGTCTGGAAGGGCGTGCAGCCATCGACGCGGGCGGCCTCGATCGGCTCCTTCGGCATGGCGAGCAGTCCGGCGAGGATCAGGATCGCGAAGACCGAGGTGGACGACCAGATTTCTGCGGTCAGGATCGCCCAGAAGGCTAGCTGTCCGTCGATCAGCCACGGGATCGCCTGATCGGTGAGGCCAAGCGACTGCAGCGCATTGTTGATCAGGCCGATATTGTCGTTGAACATGAACTTGAACTGGAAGCCGACGAGGATCGGCGAGAACATCATCGGAAACATCATGATGGTTCTCAGGATGCGCTGGCCCCGCGTTGCCTTTTCGACCAGCATCGCAAGGCCGAGGCCGATCAGCATTTCGAGGTTGAGCGCCACCGTGAGCAGCAGGACGGTGCGCCCGAAGGCGCTCCAGAACTCCAGATCGGTGAGAATGCGCTCATAGTTGCGGAAGCCGACCAGCGTGTAGAGCGATGCCGGCTGGGTGAGCCGGAACGCCGTGAAGCTGGAATACAGCGAAAGCAGAAGAGGGATGATGACGACGGCTGCCAGGACGATGAATGCGGGCAGCAGAAGCAGGACGGGTGCCGGTGGTCTCCAGCCTTTCATGAAATGCCTCTCCTGTATGCTTTAATAAAAGTGGTCGGGATGCCGGCGCGGCGGAGCCCCGCATCGCGCGTGGTCCCCGCCCTGTTCCGACTGCCTGTTGATTGGGCCTTGCCCCTCATCCGCCTGCCGGCACCTTCTCCCCGCAAGCGGGGAGAAGGGACTTGCTGCGACCTGTCCGTTCCCTCTCCCCGCTTGCGGGGGTCCGAAGGACGGGTCGAGACACGCGGCTCGACCCGGGTTGGGTCAGGGTGAGGGGCAGATTTTCTTGTCGTAAACGCGCTTACAGCGCGCCGGCGTCTTCGAGAATCTCGGTTGCCTTCTTCGCGGCTGCGTCGAGGGCGTCCTTGGAGGACTTGTCGCCGAGGATGGCGGCCTGCAGTTCCGGATAGACGGCGTTGGAGATTTCAATCCACGACGGCGTCTGCGGAACGGCAAAGGCATGCTTGGCCGCTTCCTGGAAGGCGGTCAGGACTTCCTTCTTGTAAGGATCGTTCTCGGCCTGCTTGATATCCCAATCCCAGACGGCGGTGCGGGTCGGCAGCGGACCTGCGGCAGCCTCGAGCTTCTGGCTGTCCTCATTGGTGAGGAACCAGACGAGCGAAGCGGCGGCTTCCTTGTTGGCGCAGCTCTCGGTGACCGAGAAGCCATGGTGGCCGGACCAGCCGGTGCGCTTGCCAGAAGAGCCGGCAGGCTGAACCTTTACACCGACATTGCCGGCAACCTTGGAAGACTTGGGATCGTTGAAGAATGTCGCCCAGCCAGGCCAGTCGAGGTTGACCGCGATGGTGCCGGAGGCGAAGCCCTGGCCGAGGTCATCCCAGAGATAGTTGGTGGTGCCGGCCGGAACAGCCTTGGCCTTGTAGAGATTGACGAACCAGTCGAGCGCGCGAACGCCGGCCTCGGAATTGAAGGCGGGCTTGCCGTCCTTGTCGAGATATTCGCCGCCTTCAGCCACCAGCATTTCGAAGAAACGGCCGTTGATGGCCTCTTCCTTGCCGGCAAACTGGGTGCCGTAGAAATCCGGCGGGCTTGCGAAGAAGGTCGCCTGATCGGTGACCTGCTGCCAGGTATCCGGCGGCGCGAGGTCGTAGCCGTATTTTTCCTTGAAGGCCTTCTTCTTCGCTTCGTCCTGATAGAGGCTCTTCTGGTAGTAAAGCGCCGAGACGTCGAACTGGGCGCGCGGCAACATGACCAGCTTGCCATCGAGGGTCGAGGCCTTGATATTCGCCGGAACGAAAGCGTCGATCTCTTCCTTGGGCAGGAGTGCGGAGAGATCGGTGTAGATATCTGGATACTGGGGAGCGAAGGAGGAGTGGTTCGAACCCACGCACCAGGAAATGTTTCCGGTGGCGATGTCCGACTTAATCTCCTTGTCGAGCTCAAAATGGTTTTTCTTGGAAATGACGTTGACCTTGGCGCCCGTCGCCTTCTCCCATTCGGCAATGCGGGCATAAAGGGCTTCGTACTGCTGACCGCCGATCAGCTTGGCATCAATGGTGACGCCGTCGAACTTGCCGGGCAGGTCGGCTGCGAAGACTGCGCCCGCCCACGCGCATAAAATTGCGCCGGCTGCAACGCCGGTCAAAAATTTTGACATTTTCTCCTCCCAATTGGCTTTCGCCTCAGCCCTCACCCATGAGAGCTTCATTCATATACAAACCATTTATTTATCTGACGTCAAGCCGAAAGTATTGCGGGGCCGTATTTCTGCGTATATGAAATAGTCTATTCATTGGGGAGTGCGTGGTGACAGAAGACGACAACGACCGCTATCGCGCGCCGGCGCTGGACAAGGGACTGGATATTCTCGAGCTTCTGGCCGCCGTCGACGGCGGGCTGACGCAGGCCGAAATCGCCAAGCGCCTTGATCGTAGCCCGAACGAATTCTACCGAATGCTAGACCGGCTGGTGAAGCGTGGTTACGTGACCCGCATCGACGGTGACCGCTTCGCGTTGACACTGAAGCTTTTCGGGCTGGCCCAGCTTCACGCGCCCGTGCGCCGGCTTGTTTCCTTCGCCGTTCCGCTGATGCGCGAGCTTGCCGAGGCGTCCCGCCAGGCGAACCAGCTCGTCGTCTTCGATCGGGGCTATCCGGTGGTCATCGCCCAGCAGGAAGCGCCTGGTTACTGGGGTATTTCCATCCGTGTCGGCTCGCGGATCAGCCTGTTCGATACGGGCTCCGGTCATGTGCTGCTCGCCTTCCACACGAAGGAGGAGCGCGAAATGATGATCGCCGAAAATCTCGGCAGCAGCGGCGACCACAACAAGGTCACGCCGGAATTCCTGTCGCGGCTCGACCAGATCCGCGCGCGTGGTTACGAGATGATGCCGAGCGCGCAGACGGCTGGCGTCATCAACCTGTCGGCGCCCGTTCTGGGGGCAGATGGAAAGGTGATCGCATCGTTGACGGTGCCCTACATCACGCTGATCAATACGCCCGGCGCGCCGGATATCACCAACAGCATTCAGCTGCTGCTGGAAACCACCCGCAAGCTCTCGGAAATGACCGGCTCCGGCTTCAAGGCCGAAGGTTAAGACCTCAAAAATTCGTATTTGAATAGCTGATTTTTCTGTGGCAGGTTTTCGCGTGAATTCGAGGAGGAGACCCGAATGATCGTCGATACCCATCTGCACCTGATCTACAGGGGACAGCTTTCCTATCCGTGGCTCGCCGGTGTGCCGCCGCTCAATGCGGATTTCACCTACGATACCTACCTGCAGGAGGCGCGTCGTCTCGGGATTTCCGCGACCCTGCACATGGAAGTCGATGTGGCGGAGGCCGATATCGAGGCGGAAACGGCGATGATCGAGCGCCTCGCCGTCCCTGGGGCCGCCACCGACGGAAGCCAGCTTGCCGGTGCAATTGCCGCCTGCCGGCCCGAATCAACGGATTTTCCGGCTTATCTCGAGCGGGTGCTCGGTAACCGTTTCGTGCGGGGCTTCCGTCGTGTGCTGCATGTGATGCCGGACGATTTCTCCGAAGGCGCGCTGTTTCGCGAAAACATCCGGCGTCTCGCCGGCACCGGTCTGGTCTTCGATATCTGCGTTTTGCCGCATCAGTTGAAAAAGGCCGCGGCGCTTGCCGATCTCGCCCCGGATGTCTCCTTTGTTCTCGACCATTGCGGAATACCGGATATCAAGAGCGGCGGTTTCGAGGTGTGGAAGGGGCCTATCGCAGAACTCGCACGTCGCCCGAATGTCACCGTCAAGCTTTCCGGTCTGCCGGCCTATGGAACAGAGAGCTGGACGCTGGAAGACCTGAAGCCCTACTTCGCCCATGTGGCCGAAAACTTCGGCTTCGACCGTATGGTCTGGGGCAGCGACTGGCCCGTCTGTACGCTGGGCGGCGGGCTTTCGACCTGGGTGGGCGCGACCCACGCCCTGCTTTCCGGCGTCAGCCTCGAGGAGAAGGCGCAGGTTCTCTCGGGAAATGCCCGCGCGCTCTGGAAGATCTGACCTTATCCGGCCGAAATCCGCCCCCAAATCGGCTCAGGCGGCGCGAGGGGCAAACAGGATGACAGCGGCACCGGCAAGTGCCAGCAGCGAGCCGGTGACGTCCCAGCGATCCGGCATCTGCCCTTCGACCAGCCAAAGCCATACCAGCGAGGCGAGGATGTAGACACCGCCATAGGCGGCATAGGCGCGGCCGGCGGCTTCGCTCGGCACGAGCGTCAGCAGCGAGGCAAAGGCAATGAGAAGGGCTGCGCCCGGCGCCAGCCAGAGGATGGATTTCGAAAGTTTCAGCCAGGCCCAGAAGGCAAAGCAGCCGGCGATTTCGCAGAAGGCGGTAGCGGCATAAATGGCGCCGGTGGAAAATATGGGATGCATCAATGTCACCATGAAACGAACCCGTTCATGGTGGCATTGATGGAGTTGGTGATCCAGAGCGCGGCTGCGGGCTATCCCCGGAAACTCTTCACGAAGCCGTCATTCAGTTGGGTAATCGCCGTGCCGATGGAAATCGCGCCGGTGACGGCATTGTTGACGATATGGGACGCTTCTTCCTGGAACGCCATGTAACCGTCATGCCGTGGCCGGAGCCAAGCGCCTTCCAGCGTGCGGCAGGTGGCGCGGTAGAAGTCGAGCGTGGCGGCATTCGCGCCATCGTCTTCCCATCCGTCGGCATGGCCGGGCTGGCCTCCCGAGCGCCAGTAGCTGTCAGCCTGCACCGGGCCTCCGGCGATCCAGTAGGCGAAATCGATCGCCGCCTGCCGGTTCTGAGAGAAGGCCGAAACCGCGATGCCGGTACCGCCCAGTGCCGACCCCTTGTAATCACTGTTCCCAACTAGCGGCATGTCTGCAAAGGCGATGCGGGCAGGGCGGAAACCATCCAGCGAATAGCTGACATAGCCGTAGATGAGAGGGGAGACGGCAACGGGTGAACCTGTGTCGCCCATGGTGTCGAGGACCGCGATGGGGTCCATTGTCAGGCATGCCGGATCGATCAGGCTCGCCAGTTCACGGATCATTTGCAGCGCGTTGCTGCCGGCCTCATGGTCTGCAAAGGGCGCGTCCCTGTCGACGGAGCAGGGGCGTCCAAGCTGGCCGCAAAGGGTGACGAAGCTCATTAGCGAATGGGGCGGGCGAAGGGGCAGGAGCACGGCGCCCCGGCGGGCCAGATGCAGCACGTCTTCCCATTTGGTTGGTGGGGCCTCCAGCCGGTCGGGCCGCCACGCAAGCACCTGCGTTGCAGCGTCGATGGGGAAGGCCCATTGATGGCCCTGCCAGTTGTAACTGGGGAAGGATGCGCCGACGGTGCCTGCCGCCAGCGCTTCGAATTCCGCCTGTCGCTCGGGTTGTTCCAGCGGGGCGAGGCAGTTTTCCGCTGTGATCTGCCCGACATGGGGGTGATCGATGACGATCAGGTCGTAGCTGCGGGCGAGTTCCTCGACAGGAAAGCTCTCGAAGTCCTGCAGGGAGCGCTTGTCCCACTCGACCGCCACGCCGGACTTCTCCAGCCAGTCGGCAGAGCAGGCCACCATCGGGTCGTAGCCGCGGGGATGGCTCCAGGTCATGCCTTTCAGGGTGATGGCCATTACGCGAACTCCGCCCTGATCTTTGCCGTGTGTTCTCCGACCAGCGGGGCCGCGCGGCCACCATAGGGCCGCTTGCCATCGACACGAACGGGGCAGCGGGTGGTGCCGATCGCGACATCATCCTCACGCGTGACCGTCTGCAGCATGTCGAGCAGGCGGAAGCCTTCGCTCTCCAGAAGTTCCGGCCATTCCATGACCTTAGAGCACCAGATATCGGCAGGCTCCAAAATGGCGAGCCAGTGTTCCACGGTTTCGGTCGCGATGCGGTCGGCGATGATCTTCTTGATCTCGTCGCGGCGGGTGAACCACGATTTCGGATCGTCGCGGAAGGTGGCCAGAGCCTCGATGCCGAGAAGATCCTGCAGGCGGCCGATCGGGGTCATGGCAATGGCGAGATAGCCGTCTTTCGCCGGATAGACGCCGTATGGTGCGGAGAGATAGGCATTGGCGTTGCGGAAGGAGGCGCGCTTCGGAAGCCTCCGGCCGTCGTTCAGATGGGTGGTCAGAAGCTCGAACTGCAGGTCGACGAGGCTTTCCAGCAGGCTTGTCTGCACATGCGCGCCCTTGCCCGAGACGCCCCGGCGCACGAGAGCGGCGAGGATGGCCTGGCAGGTATTGGCGCCGGCCAGCATGTCGGCGATGGAGAGGCCAAGCGGCACTGGTCCCTGGTTCTCGTCGCCGTTCAACCACATCACACCGGAACGGGCCTGCGCCAGAAGGTCCTGACCGGGGCGCATGACCCACGGTCCCTCTTCGCCATAGCCGCTGATCGAGGCGTAGACGATCTTCGGATTGATGGCTTTCACAGCTTCATAGTCTAGCCCGAGGCGCTCGATCACGCCGGGACGGAAATTCTGGATCATCACGTCCGCGCGGGCGAGCAGCTTGCGCAGGAAGGCGAGATCGTCCGGGTTCTTCAGGTCGATACCGAGGCTTTCCTTGCCGCGGTTGATGGCATGAAACAGCGTGGAGTCGCCGCCTACCTCGGTGTCCGAGAGATAGAGGCGGCGGGAAAGATCGCCGCCGTCAGGCCGTTCGATCTTGATGACGCGCGCGCCGAGGTCGAGCAGGCGGAGCGAGCAGTAAGGCCCCGACAGGAACTGGCTCATATCGATCACGGTCAGCCCCGCAAGCAGCGGGCCCGCTTCATCCTGCATGTCAATCTCCTCCCAAGATGCCGGCCGGAACGCCGACGGCAGATGCTGGAATGGCGAGCTTGCATTCGCCAAAATTCTTATTTGAATTTATCTTTCACATATGGGTATTTCTTGCAAGCCTGATTTTCCGCAATCCATTATCGGCGCGTGCGGAAGCATACCCCCGGCTGTTACGCCGAGGGCATGTTCGAAATGAAGGTGTCTTGAGGGTCAGGTTGCTGACTGGGCGATCAGCTTTTTCAGATAGGCCTGGGTGGTGAAGATCAGCGCTTCGACGCTTTCCGAGGCAACGGCTGTGTCACCGAGCGCGAAGTTCTGCAGGATCAGTCCGTCGATGCCGATCAGCATGAAGCGGGTGACGGCGTTGGCGATGCGGGTCCGTTCAGGCTCGGGGATGTCGCTGTCGCGGAACACGAACTGACTGTAGAAATCGATGTAGGTGTTGTACTGCTTGGCCGCCAGCCATTCCGAGCCCTTGGTGCGCAGGGCATAGATCGTCAGTTCGATCTGGGAAATTTCGCGATTGGGGTTCTCGCCGATATAGCGCCAGATCAGCCGGATGAGCTGGGCGATGCGGTCGTCCATGTCGGCGCTGTTCACCGAACTGGTGTAGCGCATGCTCATGTCGGTGACCAAGTCTTCAAGGACTGCCAGCATCAGGCTTTCCTTGCTGTCGAAATAATAGTGCAGCGTGGCGAGTTGCACGCCGGCGCGCGCGGCGATCTTGCGGGTGGTCAGCGATTCCATGCCTTCGCTTTCCACCGCCTCGATCGCGCCCCTGATGATGCGTGCGCGGGTTTCTATCCCCTTCTTCGTCGCTCCGGGGCTCCTTGCCGCGGGAGCTCCGGCCGATTGTCTGCTGTCTTCGTTCATGTCCTCGTCAGGATGCCTCGTAAGTGATGCGGCCATCGCAGATCGTTGCGACGGGTTTGAGAGCGGCGATTTCCCCGGCCGGGCAGGCCTCGATATCGCCAGAAAGGACGACGATATCGGCGAGGAAGCCTTCTTTCAACTTGCCCTTTCGATCTTCCATGAATTCTACCCATGCGCTTGTGCGGGTGTAGGCGGCAAGGGTCTCCATCAGGGAGAGACGATGGTCGGGCATATCGTCAGCCCAGGGCTTGCGGGTCATCGCATCACCGATGCAGCTCAGTGGTGCGAGCGGCGAGACGGGCCAGTCGGTGGCGAAGACGATCTTCGCGCCGGCGTCGACCAGCGTCTTCCAGGCGAAGGCGTAAGGCCAGCGTTCGCGGCCGATATAGGTGAGGTAGGGCTCAAGCGGCAGGCCGGCCGAGCCCGGCGGATGGGTCGGCTGCATCGAGGCGACGGTGCCCAGTTTTGCAAAGCGCGGGACATCGTCGGGATGGACGACCTCGATGTGTTCGATGCGGTTGCGGCTGTCACGCTTGCCGTTTGCCTCTATAGCGGCCTCGTAGCCGTCCAGCACCATGCGGACTGCGCCGTCGCCGATGGCGTGTACGGTGACCGGAAGCCCAAGCCTGTCGGCCTCGACCGCGATGGAATTGAAGTGCTCGGCGGAAAACAGCGGATCGCCCTTCCAGCCGGGCTTGTGGCTGTAGTCGTCGACGAAGACTGCGGTCTCGCCTTCGGTGACGCCATCCATGAACATTTTGACGAAGTTACAACGCAGCTTGTCGGTGTCGAAGCGTGCGCGCCATGCGGCCGCTTTTTCCTCGATGGCGGAGAGCGGCATGAAGTTCTTCATGTGGAACGGCATGCGGACGCGGACCGGTAGCCCATCGGTGTCCTCGATCTCCTGCAGCATTTCGAGCTGGTAGAGGCTGCCGTCCATGTTCTGGAACGAGGTTATGCCGAGCGAGGCGCAATAGGCGAGGCCGCGTTTGATGACCGCGATGTCGCCGGCGCGCTCTTCCGGCGTCACATGTTCCGGGTCGCCGCCAGTGCCGACGCCCAATCCCTCGCGACCGCCCGACGCGCTCATGGTGGAAACCGGGCGGATCGCATTGCTTTCGCGCAGCTCACCTGTTGCCAGCCCGTCGTCGCCCATGACGATCTCGTTGCCGACGCCGACATCGCGGCCCTGCAGGATGCCCGCTTTTTCCAGCGCAATCGTGTTCGCCCAGGCCGTATGATGATCCGGCGAGAACATCAGGAAGGGGCGGTCGGGAATGATGCGGTCGAGATGGTGGCGGGTGACGCGCTCTTCCTCTGAAATCACGGTGTAGTCGGCATATTGCGCGACCAGCAACGGCAGATCGGGATTGGCTGCAGCATAGGTCTGGATGGCGCTCTTCAACGCTTCGAAACCCTGCACCTGGAACAGGGAAAGTTCGCCCAGGCCGACCGAGCCGCCGAAAATATGCATATGGGCTTCGTTGAAGCCGGGCAGGACGGTGGCGCCGGCGGCGTCGATGATCCGCGCGCCGGCTTTCGCGAGCGGCAGAATCCCGGTATCGCTGCCGACGGCCAAGATCCTGTTTCCCGCAATGGCGACGGCTTCGGCCCGCGGGCTTTCGTCGTCCATGGTGAGGATGCGGGCATTGTGAATGATGAGGTCGGCGGTCTCGGTCATGGGTGGCTCGTCCGTTGAAATGGTCGGTCGGGGCGGGCTTTGCCGCCCGACGGGCGGATGGCAGAAGCCGGTCAGGCTGCCTGATAGCTGATGCGTCCGTCGCAGATCGTGGTCACCGCGCGAACGGTTGCCATGATCTCGTCGGCCGGGACGCTTTCGATATCGTGGGAAAGGATGACCACGTCAGCGAGGAAGCCGGGCTTCAGCTTGCCCTTGCGGTCTTCCGCGAATTCCACCCAGGCGCCGATGGAGGTGTAGGCCTCGAGCGATTCCTCGAGCGTGAAGCGCTGATCGGGAAGGCCGTCCTTCCACGGCTTGCGGGTGAGCGCATCCTGAATGCACTGGAAGGGCGAGACCGGCGAGACCGGCCAGTCGGATGCGAAGACGACGGTCGCGCCGGCATCCTTCATCGTCCGCCATGCATAGGCATAGGCCCAGCGATCCTCGCCGATCTTTGCCGTGGTGGGTTCGGCCGGGAAGCAGGTGCCACCCGGATAATGCACCGGCTGCATGGAGGCGACGATGCCGAGTTCCCTGAAGCGCGGGATGTCGTCGGGATGGATCACCTCGATATGCTCGATGCGATGGCGAAGGTCCTGCTTGCCGTTCGCCTTGACGGCTGCCTCAAAGCCGTCGAGCGTCTGGCGGACCGCGGCGCTGCCGATGGCATGCACGGCGATCTGCAGCCCAAGACCGTCAGCCTTGGTGGCGATGGCGTCGAAGGCCTCAGGCGTGAACAGCGGCTCGTAGGTATAACCCGGGCGATCACCATAACCATCGAGCATGTAGGCCGTCTGGCTGTCGATAACGCCGTCCATGAAGACCTTGACGAAATCGCCGCGTAGCATGTCGGTGGCGAATTCCTTCTTCCATTCGGCGGCCTTGTCCAGCTCCGAGAGGTCCATGAAGTTCTTCATGTGGAAGGGAATGCGGATGCGGACGGGCAACTCGCCGGACTGTTCCAGATCGCGCATGATGCGAAGCTGGTAGTGGTTGCCATCGAAATTCTGGATCGAGGTGACGCCCCAGGAGGCGCAGTATTCGAGACCGTTCTTCAGGATGGCGCGGTCGAGCGCGTATTGCTCGGGCGTGACGTTTTCCGGGTCCATGCCGGTCACCATGCCGAGTTCTTCGCGGCCGCCTGTCGAGGCCAGCGCCGCGACGGGACCGAAGGCGTTGCCTTCGCGCAGTTCGCCGCTGGCCAGTCCGTCTTCACCCATCACCACTTCGTTGCCAACGCCGACGTCCTTGCCGTGCAGCAGGCCTGCCTTCTCCAGCGCCGGGGTGTTGGCCCAGGCGGTGTGGTGGTCTGGCGCGAACATCATGAAGGGACGGTCGGAAATGATGGCGTCGAGGTGCTGGCGGGTGACCGGCTGGTTGAGGCCGATGATCGAATAGTCGGCGGAAAAGCCCATCAGCAGGGGCTCGTCCGGATTGGCGGCGGCGTATTCCTGTATGGCGGCCTTCAGCGCTTCGAAGCCCTCGACGCCGTGCAGGTTGAGCTGTCGAAGGGAAACAGAGCCGGGGAAGATGTGCATGTGGGCTTCGTTGAAGCCCGGCATCACCGTGGCACCGCCAGCGTCGACAACCTTGGTCGAGGCGGTGGCAAGCGCTTCGATTTCCGATGCGGTGCCGACGGCGAGAACCTTGTTGCCAGCAAGCGCGATGGCTTCCGCCTTCGGCTTGTCGCTGTCCATGGTCAGGACCTTGGCGTTCTTGATGATGATGTCTGCGGTTGCTGTCATGTCATTTATCCGGATTGATGCTTCAGGTCGCCGCACGGCACATGGTGCGGAAGAAGGCGAAGTTGTCGTGCTTCAGTTCGTCGTCCAGCGGATTGGGCTGCGACGAGAGCTTGACGATGACGGTTTCGGTCGAGGGATCGACATAGAGCCACTGGCCGTGGATGCCGATCGCGCAGAAGGCGCCGTCGGCCTCGCCGGACTGATACCACTTGCTGCGGTAGCGGCCGTTGGGCAGGAAAGTCGGGCCGGACTGTTTCCAGGCCTCGGGATCGCCGGCGGTCTTCATGTCCTCGACCCATGCGGCGGGCACGACCTGCCGGCCATCCACCGTGCCGCCGTCCAGCAGCATCTGGCCGATGCGGGCCAGATCGCGGGCCGTCACGCAGACGCCGCCGGCCGAGCGGGCCGAACCGGCTGCATCGACGCTGACCAGCGCATGGTTCTTCGCGCCGAGCGGTTTCCACAACAGGTCGGAGAAAAGGTCAATGTAGCGGCGGCCGCTGGCGCGCTCGATCAGGATGCCGAGCAGGTCGGAATTGGGCGAGGCATAGTAGAAGCTTCCGCCATGGGCGCGGTCGGCCTTCTTCAGCGTCAGCAGGAATTCTAGAAGGGTCTCGGTCGGCGTGCCGGCTTCCGCCGGGTTCCACAGGGTTGCGCGGCGATAGCGGGCAAAGGCGCCCATCTTGTCGAGATAGGCCTCCTCGAAATCGAGGCTGACGCGCATGTCCAGCACGTCGCGGAAGCTGCAGTCGCCGTAAACAGAACCCTTCGCCTCGGGGAGATAGTCGGTGACCGGGCGGTCAGGGTCGATTGCGCCTTGCCCTTCGAGGATGCCGGAGACGAGAGCGGTCAGCGATTTCGAGATGGAAAAAACGATATGGCGGGCATTGACGTGGCAATGCGGTGCGTAATGTTCGGCGATAATCCGCCCGCCCTTCATCATCACGAAGGCATCGGTATGAGCGTAATCGAGAAATGCGCGGGGCGTTTTTGTATCGGCGACGCCGGTGTCGAGAGGGGCGTCCAGCAACGGTGAGCTTTCAAGCGCCGTTTCCGGCTGCTCGGCCGTCGCGCGGATCTCGGCGGTCGGCACCATCTCGCGAAGGTTCTGGAAGCTCCAGTGGCTGAAAGGAGCGGTGCGCCAGTTGGCGAGCGTCACGTCGCGGCGCTCGAAGCCATAGGCACTCTTGAATTCCGTGGTCATGAAAAACACTTCCCTGAAACGGGAGAGCCGTGAAGGCTCCCCCGTCTTGATGCAGGCATCGATATGGACAGGCTTACTTCTGAACTTCGGTCCAGATCTTGGTGTAGAGTTCCTGAACTTCCGGTGCGCAGGCGAGGTTGAACTTGCCGGCTGCCTTGGCCGAATCCGGAATGTTGACTTCAGGCGCGGTCTTCATGTCTTCCGGCATGAAGGCTTCCGAACCCTTGATGCCGTTTGCATACCGCGCGAAAGCGGAGATCATGGCGGCGTTCTGCGGGTCCATGATGAAGTTAAGGAACAGCTTGGCGTTATCGACGTTCTTGGCGTCCTTCAGGATGGCGGCGCTGTCCATCCAGATCGGGTAGCCTTCCTTCGGGTAGCCGTAGACGATGTTCGGGTTGGCGAGGCGGCCGCGGAAGGTGGCGCCGTTCCAGTCGACCGAAGCGGCGAGATCGCCCTTCGTGTATTTTTCGACCGTGCCGTAATCCATGGAGATCCACTTCGGCTTGGCGGCGACCAGCAGGTCGCGGGCTTTCTTCAGAACGGTCAGGTCGCCGGTGCAGGGCTCGCCGCCTGCATAGGTGACGACCATGTGCATGACGTCGGACATTTCCGGAACGACGTTGACCTTGCCGACCAGTTCCGGCGGCGGGTCGAGGAAGATGGCAGAGGTGTTCGGGTCGCCGGAATAGACCGACTTGTCGACGGCGATGCCGGTCGTGCCCCACTGCCACGGAACCGAATAGTGGCGGCCCGGATCGAAGGGCACGTCAACCCACTGCGGATCGACGTTCTTGAAGTTTTCCAACTGGTCCGGGCGGGATTCCAGGAGTAGCCCTTCGTTGATGAAGATCGGCAGGGCGCTGGCCGAGGGAACAACGATGTCGAAGCCATGGCCGCCCTGGCGGATCTTGGCGAGCGCGGTGTCGTTGCTGTCGTAGTCGGTGAGCGTGACCTTGACCTTGTAGGTCTCCTCGAACTTCTTGATGAGTTCGGGGTTGGTGTAATTGCCCCAGTTGTAGATGTTGAGTTCGCCTTCCGCGTGGGCGATCGCCGCGGAGGCCATCAGGGCCACCAGGCTGGCGGCAAGCTTCAGGGTATGCTTCATGGTTCCCACTCCTGTGTTCACTCGGTTTTTTCGTTGGATCTGCTGAGGAAGAAGAAAATCGTGACAACCGCCAGCGACAGCAGCAGAAACACTGTCGAGATGGCATTCATCTCCGGCGTGATGGACCGGCGCAACTGGCCCAGCATGAAGGTCGGGAGAGTGTCCTGACCGCCGGATTTCACGAATTCCGTAATCACCACGTCATCGAGCGAGATGACGAAGGCAAGCATGAGGCCGGCCAGGATACCCGGCCAGAGCAAGGGCAGCGTGATGTAGCGGAAGGCCTTGAACGGCGTCGCATAGAGATCTGCGGCAGCGCGTTCCAGCGAAAGATCCATGTTTTCGAGGCGCGCCCGGATCGGCAGGTAGGCAAACGGGACGCAGAAGGCCGTGTGCGCCATGATCAGGTAGCCGAGGCCGGAATAGCCGGTCCAGACCTTGATGCGCGAGAAGAGGATCAGCAGCGCCACGGCGGTGACGATTTCCGGCACCATCAGCGGCATGTTGATGAAGGAGTATTTGAAGGTGAGGCCGCGATAGGCCTCCGTCCGGGTCGTGGCGATGGCCGCAAGCGTGGCGACGGCGGTGGCGATCACGGCGGCGAAGGCGGCGATCTCGACCGAGCGGATCGACGCCTCGATCACCTGCGTATTGTTCCAGGCCGCCGCGAACCACTGGAGCGAGAACCCTTCCCAACGCGCAATGGATGAGCCCGAGTTGAAGGCATAGACGACCAGCGTGGCGATCGGCAGGTAGAGGATGAAGAAGCAGAGCATCGCAATTGTGGCGAAGCCCGGCTGTACCCGGATATCGAAGCGCTTATGCATGGCCGCCTCCCGTCTTTCCGGCGTTCTTCACGTAGTAGAGCATGGCCGCTAGCACGATGATGACGAGCGTGATCGACAGCGAGGCGCCGAGCGGCCAGTTGCGGCCCTGGCCGAACTGCAGTTCGATCAGGTTGCCGATCATCAGGTTCTTGCCGCCGCCGAGGATGCGCGGGATGACGTAGGACGACAGCGCCGGAATGAAGACCAGAATGGAACCGGCGATGATGCCGGGCTTCACCAGCGGAATGATGATGCGCCTCAGCACCTGGAAACGCGTCGCATAGAGATCGTAGCCGGCCTCGACGAGGCGGAAGTCCAGTTTTTCCATGCTGGCATAGAGCGGCAATACCATCAGCGGCAGATGCACGTAGGCCATGCCGAGCAGGATGGCGAAGTCGGTGTAGAGCATCTGGATCGGCGCGGAGATCACCCCGAGCTTCATCAGGACCGTGTTCACCAGACCTTCGTTCCGGATCATTTCCTGAATGGCGAAGCCGCGGATCAGCATGTTGGTCCAGAAGGGAATGGTGATCAAGAACAGCCAGACCTGGCGATAATGCGCCGGCCGACTGGCGATGAAATAAGCGGTCGGGAAACCGAAGATCAGCGACAGGACGGTGGTCGCCAGCGCCAGCTTGATCGAGCGCCAGAGGATGCTCACGTGGGCATCGGCCAGCGACAGGGTGTTGTCGAAGATGTCCCGCTGCAGGAATACGTTGAACCAGGCATCGGTCGAGAATTCCCACTTCACGTCGCCGTAATTGCCGGGAGCGAGGAAGGAATAGACGAGAACGATGAAGAGCGGGCCGACGCCGGCCAGACCGATGATCAGAAGCGCGGGAGCGCTGAGAAACCAGCGATTGCGGATATCGCGGCGCCTGGCATTTTCGGCTGCTTGCTGTGCTCCGCTCATCCTCAGTCCTTCAGGATCTGCGCGACATCGTCGCTGAGCTTGATGCCGACAGTCTGGCCTTCGCTATAGCCGCACGGGCCGCTGCGGCTGTTCTGCTGGCGAACGGTGAACAGCGTGCCGCCGTCGAGGCGGACGTTGATGTTGGTGTCGGTGCCGAGATACACGATACTTTCGATGACGCCGGAGAGCGTCGCGTCGTTGGAGGGTTCCGTCAGTGCCGCATGCTCGGGACGAATGACGATCGTCACCTTGCCGCTCGGCGTCGTCTGCTCGGGGAAAGTCGCGGCGATCTCCTTGCCGGAGCGCAGGCGAACCTTGGCGCTTGCTCCTTCGACGGAGACGACCTCGACTTCGAGGAAGTTGGTCTCGCCGATGAAGTTGGCGACGAAGCGCTCTGCGGGATGATCGTAGATCTCCCAGGGATTGCCCACCTGACGGACGGAACCGGCCGACATGACCGCAATGCGGTCGGACATGGTCAGAGCTTCTTCCTGGTCGTGGGTGACGAAGATGAAGGTGATGCCGGTTTCGGCCTGCACGCGCTTCAGTTCGATCTGCATTTCCTTGCGCAGCTTGTAATCGAGCGCCGAAAGCGGTTCGTCGAGCAGCAGCACCTTGGGCTTCGGAGCAAGTGCGCGAGCGAGCGCCACACGCTGCTGCTGGCCGCCGGAAATCTGGCTGACCTGACGGTCGCGCATCGGCATCATGTGTACCAGTTCCAGCATCTCGTTGACACGGGTCTTGATCTCGTCGGCGGGGCGCCCGAGCATCTTCAGGCCGAAGGCGATGTTTTCCGAAACGGTCATGTGCGGAAAGAGCGCATAGGACTGGAAAACGGTGTTGACCGGTCGCTTGAAGGGCGGCAGCGGGGCGATGTCCTGACCATGCAGCAGGATCTCGCCGGCTGTCGGGAAATCGAAGCCGGCGATCAGCCTCAAAAGCGTTGTCTTGCCGCAGCCGGAAGGGCCGAGCAATGTGAAAAATTCATTTTCCTGAATGTTCAGGAATACGCCCCCAAGGGCGGTTACCTGTGCGTTTCCGGCGCCGTAGACCCGGCTTACTCCGCGGATTTCGATCGCGGCCTTCTTCGATGTCGAACTCAAGAAATATCCCCGGTTTTTAAGTGGAATTTTCCGGCACTGTTTCACTTCACCCGACGGGCAGCAAGATCATCGTCCAGCGCTCGTCAGCCTCAGGCTTCGACGCAATAAGCGTGCCACGCCCTGAAATGTGTCCGAAAACCTCCCCCTGTTCGCATTTTCCGGGCATATCGCCCGGTGTCCCGCGTTTTTCTCCTCTTTCGCCTGCGGAACGCTCCCTTCGCTCCGGTGCCGGCGAACCTGCCGTTCAAGGACAGGATTTTGGCATGTTGCCTCAAAATTGGTCGTGTGACCATTTTTATTTCAGGCAGTTTTGCGATTTTCCCATGCTGTTTCCGATTGCCGTTTTATCGCCAACGGCAATCCTTGACGGATGCCATGGAAGCGCCTCTGATGGCGCCATTCTCCAGTGCGGAATGATGACGTGATTGATCCTGCCGACCTCGATGCCCTCACGCTTTCCCGAGCCATTCACCGGAAACGGATAACCTGCGAACAGGTGATGGAGCGGTCTCTCGACCGCATTCAGCGGCTCAATCCGAAAATCAACGCCATCGTCAGTCCTCGTCGGACTGCCGACCTTCTGGCCGAGGCGCGGGAGCGGGACAGGGAACTGGAGGCGGGACGCTCGCACGGATGGCTGCACGGATTGCCGGTCGCGATCAAGGATCTGAGCGAGGCAAAAGGCATAGCCTGCACTTACGGTTCGCCGATCTACAGGAATTTCGTGCCTGATTTCGACGATATCCAGGTGGAGCGGATCAAGCGCGCCGGGGCGATCGTCATCGGCAAGACCAATACGCCGGAATGGGGTTTCGGGTCCCACTCTTACAATCCGGTCTTCGGGGTGACGCGCAATCCCTATGACACATCGAGGAGCGCCGGCGGATCGAGCGGCGGGGCTGGGGCGGCGCTTGCCGCACGGCTCGTGCCGGTGGCCGACGGCAGCGACATGATGGGGTCGCTGCGCAATCCTGCGGCGTTCAACAACGTCGTCGGTTTCCGGCCGAGTTTCGGGCGCATTCCGGGTTTGCCGGGCAAGGACGTCTACATGAACCAGCTCGCGGTTCTCGGGCCGATGGCGCGAAACGTCGCCGATGTCACGGCACTCCTGAACATCCAGTCCGGTTTTGATGCCCGTGATCCGCTGTCGCTTCCCGAGGAGCCGGTGCGCCTGCGCGAGGATTTCGATCCGAAGGGCGTCAGGGTCGGCTGGCTCGGTGACTTCGGCGGCTACCTGCCCTTCGAACCGGGGGTGCTGGAACTTGGCCGCGCCTCGCTTTCGGTTTTCGAACGCATGGGCTGTCGGGTGAGCGAGGTGCTGCCGGATTTCGACATGGACCGCCTGTGGTGGGCGTGGACCACGCTGCGCGGCTGGCTGACCGCCGGATCGCTGCGCGGCCATTACGAAAACCCGGCGGAACGGGCTCTGCTGAAGCCGGAAATCCTGTTCGAGATCCGCGCCGGCCTCAAGGTGACGGCCGAGGACGTCGATGAGGCTTCCGCCGTCAGGACCGCCTGGCTGCAGGCGGTCCTCAAGCTTTTCGAGCGCCATGATTTCCTGATCCTGCCGGCCGCGCAGGTGTTTCCGTTCGATGCCGATATTCCGTGGCCGCGAGAAATCGCCGGCCGCAAGATGGATACCTATCATCGCTGGATGGAAGTGGTGATTGGACCCAGCATGGCCGGTCTTCCGGTTGCGGCCATGCCGGCCGGTTTCGGGGTCAGCGGGTTGCCGGCGGGCATCCAGATCGTCGGGCGGCCGCGCGCCGATGCCGCGGTTCTGGATTTCGCGCAGGCATATGAGCGGGCGACCGACTGGCTGCAGAGGCGGCCACCGCTTGGATGATGTGGGCTGCTTAGTCGGCTCTCGCTCCTGTGGTGGAGTGCCGGTGTCTTCTCGCGCCGTTGTTCGCAATCTCTTTTTTGCACTTGAACACGGTGAGAATTTGGTCCACCCAATAATATATCAGATCGTTGATGTGCCACCGCAGGCTTTTGCCGGTGCGGTCGCCCAGAGGTGATCGGGATCGTCAAGTTTTTGTAATTGCAGGTGCTTTCTCATGGAACTGGTGTTCGACGGACATAACGACGTCTTGCTGAGGCTTTGGCGGAGCCGGGCGGGTGGGGTCGATCCCGTCGTAGAGTTCCGTGACGGCACCAGCGAGGGGCATATCGACGGACCCCGCGCCAAGGCTGGTGGTCTGGCGGGTGGTCTCTGTGCCATCTACATCCCCACGACGGGCGGTGACTTCGTCCTGAAGGAGCCTGACGAAAAGGGGCATTACTCGACGCCGCTCGAGAAGCCTCTCCAGCGCCAGCCGTCGCTCGACATCGCGCTCGACATGGCGTCGATCGCGCTTCGTCTCGACCGGGCGGGCGCGTGGCGGCTCTGCCGCACCACCGCGGATATCCGCAAGGCGATCGACGAGGGTATCTTTGCCGCCGTCATGCACATGGAAGGCTGCGAGGCGATCGATGGCGATCTCGACGCGCTGGAGACCTTCTATGCCGCCGGCCTGCGTTCGCTCGGACCCGTCTGGAGCCGCAACAACATTTTCGGCCATGGCGTGCCGTTTGCCTTCCCCATGTCTCCCGACACCGGACCGGGCCTGACCGATCTCGGTTTCGAACTGGTGAAGGCCTGCAATCGGATGGGTATTCTGGTCGATCTCGCCCACATCACCGAAAAGGGCTTCTGGGACGTGGCGAAGGTCAGCGACCAGCCGCTGATCGCCAGCCATTCTAACGCCCATGCGCTGACGCCTGTGGCGCGCAACCTGACCGACAAGCAGCTCGACGCGATCAAGGAAAGCCGCGGTCTGGTCGGCCTGAACTATGCCGTGACCATGCTGCGAGACGATGCGCGCGACGACGCCAACACGCCGCTTTCGGACATGGTTCGTCACATCGACCATCTCGTGAACCGCATGGGCATCGACTGCGTGGCGCTCGGTTCCGACTTTGATGGCGCGACCGTTCCAGCCGATATTGCCAACGCGGCGGGCAATCAGAAACTGGTTGCGGCCCTGAAAACCGCCGGATACGCTGACGAAGACTTGAAAAAAATCTGCCGGGAAAACTGGCTGAGGGTTCTGGCATCCGCCTGGCACGAATAAGCCGGCGGCTGTCCGAAAGGCACCAACCTTAACAAACAGGGGATACTACGATGATGAATTCGCTGAACAGGCGTATGCGCCTGATGACGACCAGCGCGGCCATGGCGCTGTTGCTGGCCGCAGCTCCGCAGGCTTTTGCCGCCACTCCGGCCGACACGCTGGTCGAGGGTTTTGCCATCGACGACATCATCACGCTCGATCCGGGTGAAGCCTTCGAGCTTTCGACCGCCGAAGTCACCGCCAACACCTACTCGAAGCTCGTCAACCTCGACATGAACGACACGTCGAAGGTCGTCGGCGAGCTGGCCGACAGCTGGACCATTTCCGATGACGGCATGACCTATACCTTCAAGCTGAAGCCGGGCCTGAAGTTTGCTTCCGGCAATCCGATCACTGCCGAGGATGTCGCCTTCTCCTTCGAGCGCGCCGTCAAGCTCGACAAGTCCCCGGCCTTCCTGCTGACCCAGTTCGGCCTTACCGGTGACAATGTTGCCGAAAAGGCGAAGGCTGCCGATGAAAGCACCTTCGTGCTGACCGTCGACAAGGCCTATGCACCGAGCTTCGTGCTGAACGTGCTGACCTCCACCGTCGCTTCGATCGTGGACAAGAAGGTCGTTCTGGAACACGCCAAGGCCGTGACCCCGTCGGACGAATACAAGTACGATACCGATTTCGGCAACGAGTACCTGAAGACCGGCTTTGCCGGTTCCGGCCCGTTCAAGATCCGCGAATGGCGCGCCAACGAAGTCGTGGTGCTGGAGCGCAACGACAACTTCTTCGGTGAAAAGCCGAAGCTTGCCCGCGTCATCTATCGCCACATGAAGGAAAGCGCCGGCCAGCGTCTCGCCCTTGAAAACGGTGATATCGACATTGCGCGCAACCTCGAGCCGGGCGATGTCGATGCCGTGACCAAGAAGGAAGGCATCGCGACGACGTCTGCTCCGAAGGGCACGCTCTATTACTTCAGCCTCAACCAGAAGAACGAGAAGCTGGCGAAGCCGGAAGTCATCGAGGCCTTCAAGTACCTCGTCGACTATGACGCAATCGGCGAAACCCTGATCAAGGGCATCGGCACCATCCACCAGACCTTCCTGCCGACCGGCCAGCTCGGCGCGCTCGAAGACAAGCCCTACAAGCTCGACGTTGCCAAGGCCAAGGAACTGCTGGCCAAGGCCGGTCTCGCCGACGGCTTCACCGTCACCATGGACGTGCGCAACACGCAGCCGGTCACCGGCATTGCTGAAAACGTCCAGCAGACTCTCGCCCAGGCCGGCATCAAGCTGGAAATCATTCCAGGCGACGGCAAGCAGACGCTGACCAAGTATCGTGCACGCCAGCACGACATCTATATCGGCCAGTGGGGCTCGGACTATTTCGACCCGAACTCGAATGCCGAAACCTTCACCTTCAACCCGGACAATTCCGACGAAGGCAAGAACAAGACGCTGGCATGGCGCAATGCCTGGGATCCGAAGGACCTCACCGTCCAGACGCAGGCCGCTCTTCTGGAAAAGGACAGCGCCAAGCGCGCCGCCATCTATGAAGGCCTGCAGAAGGAAGTTCTGGCCAGCGGTCCGTTCGTGATGCTGTTCCAGCAGATCGAAGTTGCCGGCTATTCCAGCAAGCTCAAGGGCTTCAAGCTCGGCCCGAGCTTCGACACCAACCTCGTCTACACCATCTCCAAGGACTAAGCGCCCTTGGCCCTGATGGAAACAAAGACCGAGGCGCGGCGCTCCGGCGCCCGCGCCTCGGCGCTCGCCTTTTCGTTGCTGCGGTTCCTGCTGACCGTGGTGACGACCTATCTCGGCCTGCTCGCCGTGACTTTCTTCATCGGCCGCGTCGTGCCGATCGATCCGGCGCTGGCGATTGTCGGCGACCGCGCTCCGGCTCATGTCGTCGAGCGGGTGCGCGAAGAGCTGGGGCTCAATCTTCCGCTCTACCAGCAGTTCATCATTTACATTCGTCAGGCGCTGACGGGTGACTTCGGGACGTCGGTGCTGACCACCAATCCGGTGATGAGCGATATCCGCCGCGTGTTTCCGGCAACCATCGAGCTTGCCACGGTCGGCACCCTGATTGGTGCCTTTTTCGGCGTGCCGCTCGGTGTTCTCGCTGCCGTCAAGCGCGGCAGCTTCGCCGACCAGATCGTGCGTATCATCGGGTTGATCGGTTATTCCGTGCCGATCTTCTGGCTCGGCCTTCTGGCTCTGGTGCTGTTCTATGCGCAGCTCAAATGGGTGGCCTATCCGGGGCGCGTGGACATCGTCTACGAGTATTCGTTTACGCCCGTGACCGGCTTCTTCCTGCTGGATGCGGCGATGCAACGGCAATGGGACGTGTTCTGGGACGTGTTCCGCCACATCATCCTGCCCGGCGCGCTGCTCGGCTATTTCTCGCTCGCCTATATCAGCCGCATGACGCGCAGCTTCATGCTGAACGAGCTGTCGCAGGAATATATCGTCGCCGCCCGCGCCAAGGGGCTGTCCGAGACCCGGATCATCTGGTTCCACGCGCTCAGAAACGCAGCCGTGCCGCTGATCACGGTGATCGCGCTTTCCTATGCCGGCCTTCTCGAAGGTTCGGTCCTGACGGAAACGATCTTCTCGTGGCCGGGGCTTGGCCTCTACATCACCAATTCGCTGCAGAATGCCGACATGAATGCCGTGCTCGGCGGGACGATCATCATCGGTTCCGTCTTCATCGCCATCAATATCCTGTCGGACGTTCTCTATCGCATTCTCGATCCGAGGACCCGCAGCCGATGACCGCAAACGACATGACTGCAAAACCGACCCTGCGCGAATGGCTGCTGTCCGACCGGCCGCAATCGCGCCGTCAGGCCCGGCTCGGCCGGCTGTACGTGATCTGGAGACAGTTCTCCGCAAACCGGCTGGCCGTTCTCGGTCTCGGCATCATCATTGCGTTGCTGCTCGTTGCCGTCTTCGCCGATGTGCTGGCGCCGCATTCGCCGATCCAGGGAGACCTTCGCGGAGCGCGGCTTCTGCCTCCGGGTTCGGAAGGCTATCTGCTCGGAACAGACGACCAGGGGCGCGATATCCTTTCGCGCCTCATTCATGGCTCGCGGCTGACGCTGTTCGTCGTGGTGCTCGTCGCCATCATCGCCGCGCCGATCGGCCTTATCGTCGGTACGGTTTCCGGTTATGCCGGCGGCTGGGTGGACGGCGTGCTGATGCGGATCACCGACATCTTCCTTGCCTTCCCGAAACTCGTTCTGGCGCTGGCGCTGGTGGCGGCTCTCGGTCCCGGCATCGAGAATGCGGTGCTTGCCATCGCGATTACCTCGTGGCCGCCTTACGCCCGTATCGCGCGGGCCGAGACGATGACGTTCCGTAACTCCGATTACATCTCGGCGGTCCGGCTGATGGGCGCGTCGCCGATGCGCATTGTGTTCTTCCACATCATGCCGCTCTGCATCTCGTCGCTGATCGTGCGTGTGACGCTCGACATGGCCGGCATCATTCTGACTGCGGCCGGTCTCGGCTTCCTCGGTCTCGGTGCGCAGCCGCCGTTGCCGGAATGGGGGGCGATGATCGCGTCGGGCCGGCGCTTCATTCTCGATCAGTGGTGGGTCGCGGGCATGCCGGGCTTCGCCATTCTCATCGTCAGCCTCGGCTTCAACCTGCTCGGCGATGGCCTGCGCGATGCGCTCGATCCGAAGGAGGCGGGACAGTGACCCCACTCCTGACCGTCGAAAATCTGCGGGTGAGTTTCCCGACCCGGACCGGCATGGTCGAGGCCGTGCGCGGCGTGAACTTTACTCTTGGCCGCGAGCGGCTGGGCATCGTCGGCGAATCCGGTTCCGGCAAGTCGCAGACGGGCCGTGCGATCATGGGCCTGACGCCGAAGCATGCGCACATCACCGCCGACCGCCTTGCCTTCGGGGAGGCCGATCTTCTGGGCATGCAGGCGTCGGAGCGGCGCAGGCTGCGCGGCAAGAAGATCGCGATGATCCTGCAGGACCCGAAATACTCTCTGAACCCGGTCATGCCGATCGGTCGGCAGATCATGGAAACGCTGAAGACGCACGAGAAGGTCTCCCGCTCGGAGGCGAGGAATCGCGCTCTTGCGATGCTGGAGGCGGTGCAGATCCGCGATCCGGAGCGCGTTTTCCACCTTTATCCGCACGAGGTTTCCGGTGGCATGGGGCAGCGCATCATGATCGCCATGATGCTGGTCTGCGGTCCCGAACTCCTGATTGCCGACGAACCGACCTCCGCGCTCGATGTGACCGTGCAGCTCGAAGTGCTGGCCATTCTCGACAAGCTTGTGGTCGAACGCGGCATGGGGCTGGTCTTCATTTCGCATGATCTGCGGTTGGTTTCCTCCTTCTGCGACCGCGTGCTGGTCATGTATGCCGGCAAGGTGGTGGAGGAACTGGCGGCGTCGCGGCTTTCCGAGGCGCAGCATCCCTATACGAGAGGACTTCTCAACTGTCTTCCGAAGATCGAGGGCGACCGGCATCCGCTTCCGGTTCTGGAGCGTCAGGCGGAGTGGAAGCTATGACGATGTCAGCACTTTCCATTCGCAACATGGTCGTGAGCTTCGATGAATTCCGCGCTCTCGATACGGTCAGCCTCGAAATTCCGGTGGGCGAGTCCTTTGGCATCGTCGGTGAATCCGGTTCCGGCAAGTCGACGCTGTTACGCGCTGTGGCGGGGCTGAACCGCTTCGAAAGCGGCAGTCTCGAAGTCAATGGCCGTGCCTATTCCGGCTGGCGGCGGGATCACGAGTTCTATCGCACCGTGCAGATGGTGTTCCAGGACCCCTATGGTTCCCTGCATCCACGCCAGACCGTGGACCGGCTGCTGCTGGAGCCACTGGCGATCCATGGTTTCACCGACACGGAGGCCCGCATCGAGCGAGCGCTCGAGGAAGTCGGCCTGGGGGCCGGTTTCCGCTTCCGTTTCTCGCATCAGCTTTCCGGCGGTCAGCGCCAGCGTATCGCAATTGCGCGTGCGCTGATCCTCGAGCCGAAAATCCTGCTGCTCGACGAGCCGACGTCGGCGCTCGACGCGTCGATCCAGGCGGAAATCCTGAACCTCCTGGAACAGGCCCGCAAGGATCGCGGCCTGACCTTCATCATGGTCAGCCACGATCTCGCGGTTATCAGCCATATGTGCGAGCGGCTCGCGGTGATGAAGTCCGGCAAGGTGGTAGAGACGATGAATGTCGAGCAACTGCGCCGCCACGATGTTGCGACCGATTACACCCGCAAGCTCATGGTGGCGAGCGAGGGGTTTGTTCGTCACGAAGCGTGAATGGTTCGGGATCGCCGCGCAAAAGTGTGCGGCATCCCGCAGTAACGGCATACACCAATGCACAGAGCTAAAGCGGAAGGCGGATCTGAAGGATCGCGCCACGCTTTAGCGGGTCGCGTCTCAGGCGACCCGCATACCCTGTCGCCAGACGGCTTTCAGGAAGGGATGTCCATCATGCAGGCCGACATGCAGCAGGTCCGCCCGCTTGCCCGCGGCGATCTCGCCGCGGTCGCCAAGGCCGGCTGCTTCCGCCGGCGTTTTCGTCACCATTCGCAACGCCGCCGGCAGGTCGTAGTCCAGGGCGGGGTCGGCGGCGATCATGAAGGCGGCGTCCAGCAGCGAACGCGGCACATAATCCGATGCGAGGATATCGACCAGCTTTTCGTTAAGCAGGTCGCGAACGGCAATGTTGCCGGACTGCGAGCCGCCGCGCAGGATGTTGGGGGCGCCCGCCACGATCAGCATGGCGCGGGCGCGCGCTTCGCGGGCCGCTTCCATCGTGCAGGGAAATTCGGAGATGGCGACGCCTTCGTCTGCGGCCAGGTCGACATGCTCGATATCGGTGTCGTCGTGGCTGAGCAGCGGCAGGCCACGCGAGCGGGCGAGTTCAACCACCTTGGGGCGCACGGTTTCGCCGATATGGCTTTTTTCAGCGACCAGAACCTTGATCTTCTCACGTACGATTGCGTGGCTTTCGCCGGTCGACTTGGCGGCACGAGAAACATAGGCATCGACGTCCCGGCTCTGTCGGATGCCCGGTAGATGCTCCATCACGGAGATGACCTTGACGATCGGGCGGTCGATATTGGCGGCCATAAGGGTGGGCGTTTCCGGATCGGTGATTTCGCAACGAAGATGGATCAGGTGTTCCGAGCGCAGCATGCCGCCGGCCTGCGCGCGTTCCAGCGCATCGATCATCGGGGCGAGGATCTGGGCGCGCTCCGGATTGTCGGTCGTGGCGCCGACGCAGAGGCTGTCGAAGACGGTGGTAACGCCGCCGCCGATGATCTGTGCGTCATGGGCAAGGGCCGCGCGCATGAAATCCCAGCGAACATGGGCGCGCGGATAGACGTGCTTTTCGAAATGGTCGGTATGGATATCGACGAGGCCCGGCACGAGATAGTCGCCGACGAGGTCGATGGCATCAGGCGCGGTCAGTCCGGCGTCGATGGAGACGATGCTGCCGTCTTTTACGGTCACGGTGCCATGAACGATTTCGTCGGCAAGCACGATGCGGGCGTTGGTGAGAACGAGGGTGGAGGTTTCGCCGGCAGCGCCGTTGTCGGAAGTCATGTCCATCAGCACTGTCTCATCTCTCCCGTTCTTCATTGTCAGGGCAAACGTGTCTGCGGGGAGAGTTGCGACTCATCCGCCCGCTCGCGCGCTCGTCTTCAAAGCGTGTCGCGATCTCTCAGATTCGCTCCGTACGCTTTAAAGCTTTATCTTGTCACATGTCGTTGTCGCAAAACCGCTGAACACTTTTGCGCGACATGCTTTAGCCTCGCTGCGTGACGCTTCTGTGTCAAAGGACAGAAAGAGCCTCGTCGGCGATGACCTGTTCCTCATCGGTGGCGATGACCATGACGGCGACGGGGGAAACGGGTGAGGAGATCGTTTCCGCATTCGCCGCGTTGGCGTCGTCATCGATTTCGATACCGAGGAAAGCGAGGCGGTCGCACACGGCCTGACGGATCAGCGGCTGGTTTTCGCCGATGCCGGCCGTAAAGACGAGCGTGTCGAGCCCACCGATGGTGGCGGTCAACCTGGCGATTTCACCGGCGATGCGGAAGGTGAAGACCTCGATCGCCTCCCGTGCGGCATCTGCATCGGTTTCAAGCAGCACCCGGCTGTCGGCGCTGATGCCGGAAAGGCCGATGAGGCCGGACTTGTGGTAGACGATGTCCTCTACCTCCTCGCGGGAGAGACCAAGTTCCCCCATCCAGTGGAAGATCACGCCCGGATCGAGCGCGCCGGAGCGCGTGGCCATGGGGATGCCGTCGATGGTGGAAAAGCCCATGGAGCTGTCACGGCTCAAGCCGCTTTCGATCGCGCAGATGCTTGCGCCACTGCCGAGATGAGCGACCACGGTGCGCCCCCCGGCGCGCTCGGGATGCGCTTTCGCCAGCGCGCCGGCAATGAACTTGTAGGATAGACCGTGAAAGCCGTAGCGCTTGATCCCCCGGTCGTGGAATTCGCGGGGGATGGCAAAACGCCGGACGGTCGGTGACTGGCTGCGGTGAAAGGCGGTGTCGAAGGAGGCCGTCTGCGGCAAATGGGGCTTGAGATGCCGGATCGCCTCGATCAGCCGAAGGTTCTGCGGCTGGTGCAGGGGGGCGAGCGACGTCAGAGAGGCGATCTTCGCGATTACCTCGTCATCGATCAGGACAGGTCCGGAGAAGATATCGCCGCCATGCACGACGCGATGGCCGACGGCGGTGACGGCATTCAGGTCGAAGTGATTGGCAAGCCAGCCGAAGGTTTCGTCGAGCACTTCGTGCAGCAGGTCGCCGCCTTCTGCTTCCAGCGGGACGTCGAAGGTTTCCGGCCCCTCGACGAGATGGAAGGTCAGCGGCTTGTGGCGGAAATCGATCATGCCCTTGCCGATGCGGCGAGCGTGGCCATCCTTGCGCCGGAACAGCCCGATCTTCACCGTCGACGAACCGGCATTGAAGGTCAGCAGCAGTCTTTCCGTCATAGGGGCGTCAGTTCCGGATGGGCGCGCTTGGCGGCGACCAGCTTTGCAAGGGCGGCGGAGGTGATGCGGGCTTTCAGGCTGTCGGCGCGGCTCGTCAGGATGATGGGTACGCGCGCGCCGAGCACGATGCCTGCGGCATCGGCGCCGGCGAAATAGATCAGCTGCTTGGCCAGCATGTTGCCGGCTTCGAGATCGGGCACCAGCAGGATGTCCGCTTGCCCGGCGACCGGCGAAACGATGCCCTTGGTGCGAGCGGCATCAAGGCTGATGGCATTATCGAAGGCCAGCGGGCCATCGACCTTGGCGCCGGTGATCTGGCCGCGTGCGGACATGACGGTTAAGGCGGCGGCATCGAGCGTCGCCTGCATGTTCTGGTTTACCGTTTCGACAGCCGCCAGCACTGCGACCTTGGGCTCTACGAGGCCGAGCATGTGCATGAGGTCGACGGCATTCTGGCAGATGTCGCGCTTATGCTCGAGAGAAGGCGCGATGTTGATCGCGGCGTCGGTGACGGCCAGAAGCTTGGAGTAGGCGGGCACGTCCATCATGTAGACATGGCTGATGCGCCGGTCGGTCCTGAGGCCCGAGCCGGCCGCGACGACGGCGCCCAGCAGTTCATCGGAATGGAGGCTGCCCTTCATCAGGGTCGATACCTTGCAGGTGGCGGCCAGTTCCGCGCCCTTGGCAGCGGCGGCATGGCTGTGCTCGACGGATATGATCTCGAAGCCGTCGAGAGAAAGGCCAGCCTTTTCCGCCGCAGCGCGGATCTTTGCTTCGGGGCCGATAAGAATGGGGTCCAGCAGACCTTCTTCGCGCATTTCCACGGCGGCCTGAATGGATTCCGGCGAGCAGGGGTGAACGAAGGCCGTTTTCGCAAGAGGAAGGGCGCGGGCCTCTTCAACGATGGCGTCGAAACGGTTGTGCCGCTGCACGGCGATGGCGGTGGGCGCGCTTTGCGGCCAGGCGATGCGTTCCGACGGGGCGATGACGGTGGCTGTGCCGAGCAGGACTTCTTCGCCATGCTGGTTGGTGCAGCGGGTGTCGAGCAGGACGATGTTCTTGTCGGGCCGCTTTTCCTTGACCGTTACCTTTGCGGTGATGGTGTCTCCCGGGGAGACCGGTTTGCGGAAGTGCAGGTCCTGCCCGAGATAGATAGTGCCGGGGCCGGGTAGTCTTGTGCCGAGAACGGCAGAGACGAGGGCCGCCGTCCACATGCCGTGGGCGACGATGTGGCCGAAGAAATCCTTGGCGGCGAATTCAGGATCGACATGCGCCGGGTTGTAATCACCGGAGACGCTGGCGAAGAGGTCGATGTCGTCGCGTCCGATAGTGCGCGCAAGGCTGGCGCTGTCGCCGATCTCGATCTCCTCGAAGATCCGGTTCGTCAGGAGGGTCTGGTGCATTTCGGTCTCACTTCTGGTGGACATAGGTTCCGGGAGCCGCCTCCTTGGCGCCATAGCCGTTTTCGCTCGATCCCATCGGCGGCGGGGCCACCTTTTCCGGCGAGGAATGTCCGGCAAGCCATTGCGACCATTTCGTCCACCAGGAGCCTTCCTGCACGGGTGTATCGGCGGCCCATTCCTCGGCGCTGACGCAAGGATCGGCGGCGAGCTTGGTGGTGATGCGGTAGTGACGGTGGGGATGGCCGGGTTCGCTGACGATGCCGGCATTGTGGCCGCCACTGGTCAGCACGAAGGTGACGTCGGTGTCCGTCAGGTAGTGGATCTTGTAGACGGATTTCCACGGCGCGACATGGTCGCGCTCGGTGCCGACGGAGAAGACGGGAACGCGGATGTTCTGCAGCGCCGCCGGATGATCGTCGACCATGAAGCGGCCGGCCGCGAGTTCATTGTCGAGATAGAGGCGCTGCAGATATTCCGCATGCATGCGGAAGGGCATGCGGGTCGTGTCCGCGTTCCAGGCCATCAGGTCGATCATCGGCGTGCGTTCACCCATCATGTAGTCGCGCACCACGCGCGACCAGATGAGGTCGTTTGAGCGCAGGAGCTGGAAGGCGCCGGCCATCTGGTCGGCGGACAGGAAGCCCCGGTTCCACATGACGCTTTCGAGGAAATGCAACTGGCTGTGGTCGATGAAGAGCGCCAGTTCTCCCGGTTCGGAAAAGTCGGTCTGGGCGGCAAACAGCGTGACGGAAGCGAGCCGTTCGTCCTTTGCGCGCGCCATGGCGGCAGCGGCAATCGAAAGCAAGGTTCCGCCGAGGCAATAGCCGGTCGCATGCACCTTGCGGTCCGGCACGATGGCGTTGATCGCATTGAGCGCGGCCATCACGCCGAGACGGCGATAGTCGTCCATGCCGAGTTCTCGGTCGGCGGCGGTCGGATTGTGCCAGGAAATGCAGAAGACGGTGTGGCCCTGCTCGACAAGGTAGCGGATCAACGAGTTCTGCTGCGACAGATCGAGAATGTAATATTTCATGATCCAGGCCGGCACGATCAGGACGGGTTCGGCATGGACCGTATCCGTCACGGGCGAATACTGGATGAGTTCGATCAGGCGGTTCTGATAGACGACGCGACCGGGTGTCGTCGCGACCGTTTCGCCGGGCACGAAATCCTCCGTGCCAGCGACCGGCCGTTTCGTCAGTTCACGATTGGCGTCCTCGATGAAATTCCTGAAACCTTCGAAGAAGTTCATGCCGCCGGTTTCGAAGGCGCGTTTCATGACAACAGGGTTGGTCAGCGGAAAGTTCGAGGGCGAGAAGACGTCAAGCATCTGGCGCGTCGCAAACGAGATCACGTCCTCATGATGGGGCGTGACGCCGGGAACGTCGGTGGTGACATTGTGCCACCATTGCTGGTTAAGCAGGAAGCACTGAGCCATGGCGTTATAGGGAAAGTGCTGCCACTCCTCGGCGGTGAAGCGGTCGTCGCCCGGCAGCGGTTCGATGCAGGGCGGTGTTGTCGGATCGACCGCGGTTGCCGCGAGATGCGTCAGCAGACGGTTGCTCTTGCGCAGGGCCTTCTGCACGAGTTCGAGGCGCTTGCCCGGTGCCATGCCGAGATGGATGGCCCAGTCGTAGATCGCAAGCGAAAGGGCGGCCGGCGAAATGCCGCCGGTCATCGGCGCGATCAGCGCCTCGTTCATACGGGTGAGGGCCTCGAAGGCTTCGGTCTCAGAGCCTTCATCAGGCCCGAACGCCTCGATGGCCGTTTCGATATTGGAAAGAGATGGATTTCCGGCCCGGATCATGCTGGCTGTCGACATGCTTTTCCTCTCTTCCGACAGGAGGCAACACACTTTCACGTCATGAAGCGATAGAACGTCTTCATGACGAATTCGCGAAGCCGAAGCTCCCGCATTCAGTGCCGGCGGCCGAACACGCGCTACTGCCGGCACTATAGTCACCCACCCGAATGGCGGTCAATCACAAGTAGTATGCGTCTCATCTGCAAGCGCCTTCAGTCCACCCAGCATGAAGGTGGTCATACTGCGGGTCAATTGCGGCAGTTCGTCCCGCGACAGGCCGAGATTGGGAAAGAGCGTCGGAATGACGGTTTTTTCGCCGATCAGCAGCATCAGGAAAGGGCCGACGCAGGCAATGGTGGCTGGAGCAACAGCCGGATGGTCCGAGGGGAGGTCCAGGGTCTCCGCAACAAGGTTCGTCATGACCCGTTTCTTGGGCAGGATGGCCCTTTGCCTCAAAACCTCGAAGGCGGGAGAGGGCGAAAAGATCTCGCGCATCAGCAGGCGGATGGACGCCGTCTCTCCCGGAGATGCCAGAAGCAGGGTGCCGATCGTCTCGATCAGGCGTGCCAGTCTCTGCTGCGGGGGAATGTCGAGGCTCGCAATGGCCGTCAGCCTGTCGAGGCTGACCAGCCTATCGTGGGCGTCGACAAGCAGTTCCTCGTAGAGCTTGCCGATGCTGCCGAAATAGTAATTCACCGCTGCCGTGTTGGTGCCGGCAGCCGCCGTGATTTCCTTGCTCGTGGTGCGGCCGACGCCTTTTTCCGAGAAGATCCTCGCCGCTTCGTCGAGCAATAATCGGCGGGTGGCGACGCCGTCGTCGCGCCTGCGCCGCTTTTCCGTTTCGTTCAAGCTTTCTTTCATGCCCGGCAGGCTAGCGGATTGCGACAAAAAAGTAAAATTCAAATTTGAATTTGACTTGTTGCGCGAGAGGGCGTTAGCTGAAGGGAGATTCCGGAGACTTACGATGCGAAAAGCGCTTGTTGTGGTGGTTCTGCTTGCCCTGGCCGGAGCGGCCGCCTGGTATTATCGTGAAAGCCAGAGCGCTTCCGCGGACTTTGCGCTCTATGGCAATGTGGAGTTCGATCAGGCCGACCTCGCATTCCATGCGAGCCGCCGTGTCGCGGAAATCCTGGTGGACGAGGGCGATGCCGTTTATGCGGGGCAGGTGCTTGCCCGGCAGGATACCGGCAATATCAAGCCGCAGATCGCGCAGGCCGAAGCGACGGTTGCTTATAACGAGGCGGTCGTCGCCGAATTGCGCAATGGCAGTCGTCCCGAGGAGATAGCCCAGGCGCGGGCCAATCTTGTCGCGGCGGAGACCGATGCCGCCAATCTCAAAGTGCAATATGACCGGGTCCGGCAGTTGGTCAGCACCAGCACCGCGAGCCAGCAGGCGCTCGACGAGGCACAGGCGGCTTCCGAAATTTCGGCTGCGAAAGTGATCGTCAGCCGCCGGACGCTCGATCTGGTTCTCGCCGGCCCCCGCGCGGAAAAAATCTCGCAGGCGGAGGCTCAGCTTGACGGCGCCAAGGCCCAGCTTGCCGTTCTCAAGGAGCAGTTGGCCGACATGGAACTCAAGTCGCCGGCCGATGGCGTCATCCGCTCCAAGCTGATGGAGCCGGGGGAGATCGCGACCCCCAGCCGCGCGGTGCTGTCGCTTGCGATGACCGGCGACAAGCGGGTCCGAGCCTATGTCTCCGAGAGTGAACTCGGCCTGATCCGCGAGGGCATGGCGGCGCAAGTGGCCGTCGACAGTGCGCCTGACAAGACCTTTGTCGGGCGGGTCGGCTTTATCTCGCCGGTTGCTGAATTCACACCGAAAACGGTGCAGACCGAGGAACTGCGCTCCAGCCTCGTCTACGAAGTGCGGGTGCATGTGGAGGATCCCCATGATCAGCTCAGGCTCGGCATGCCGGCGACGGTGACCTTTCCGAATGGTGACGGCAAGCCTGCCGAGGGAGCCGGATCATGACCGACGACGGCCGGGAGAGCCTCGTTTTCGTCGAGGATCTTCGCAAGGCTTTCCGCAACAAGGCGGGTGAGGTGACCGAGGCTCTCGCCGGGATCTCCTTTGCGGTCGAGCAGGGAACGCTGACGGCGCTGGTCGGCCCTGACGGAGCGGGCAAGACGACGCTGATCCGCCTGGTGGCCGGACTGATGCCGGCCGATAGCGGGCGGCTCGATGTCTTCGGCCAACCTGTTGCCGAGGATACGCAGGCGGTGCAGAACCGCATCGGCTACATGCCGCAGAAATTCGGCCTCTATGAGGATCTGACCGTTCAGGAAAACCTCGATCTTTATGCCGATCTCCATGGCGTCGATCGGGCCGCGCGCAAGGATATCTATGCACGACTGATGGAAATGACCGCGCTTGGCCGCTTCACTGGCAGGCCGGCGGGAAAGCTTTCCGGCGGCATGAAGCAGAAGCTCGGCCTTGCCTGTACGCTGGTGCGCGCGCCGGACCTGTTGCTTCTCGACGAACCGACTGTTGGTGTCGATCCCCTGTCACGGCGGGAACTTTGGGAAATCGTGCTGCGTCTGGTCAGGGAAGACGGGTTGTCGGTGATCGTTGCCACTTCCTATCTCGACGAAGCCCAGTTCTGCGACCGCGCCGTGGTCATGCATGAAGGCAAAATGTTGGCGCAGGGAGCGCCCGACGATATCACCGAGAAGGCGAAGGGCCGGGTTCATCTGGTCGCGCCACCGGCGGGGATGAATGCCCGCAGCCTGCAGGTGAAGCTTGCGCGCGAGGCTGATGTTATCGATGCGGTGCCGGAGGCGGGGCAGGTGCGGCTGGTGATGGACAGGCCGGAAAGGCCGGTTCCGACGCCTACAGGCGGGCCACTTGCTTCCACAATCGCCGCCCCGCGCTTCGAAGACGGTTTCATGGCGATCTTTTCGGAGGTGGCCGGCGAGCGGAAGGAGGCGAAAGTGTCCTTCACCCCGCGCACAGGCAAGGATGGCGACGTCACCGTCGCCGCTGAGCACCTGACGCGGCGGTTCGGCGATTTCACCGCTGTCGACAATGTCAGTTTCTCGGTGCGGCGTGGTGAGATCTTTGGCCTGCTCGGGCCGAACGGCGCGGGCAAGAGCACCACGTTTCGCATGCTCTGCGGACTTCTGCCCGCGAGCGCCGGCAAGCTGCAGGTGGCGGGCGCCGATCTTTTCACGGCAAGGGCCGAGGCCCGCCGGCGTCTTGGCTATGTGGCGCAGAAGTTTTCCCTCTATGGCAGCCTGAATGTCGATGAAAACCTCGATTTCTTCGCCCGGGCCTATGGCCTTTCCGGCAGGCTGCGACGCGAGCGGATTGCATGGGCGAAGTCGGAATTTGATCTTGGCGGTCTTGCGGGCATGCCGAGCGGGCAGTTGCCGGGTGGCTACAAGCAGCGGCTGGCGATGGCGGCCGCGCTGCTGCATGAACCCGATATCCTCTTTCTCGACGAGGCGACCAGCGGCGCGGACCCGCGGGCGAGACGGGAATTCTGGTCGCGGATATCGGCGCTGTCGGACCAGGGCGTGACCGTCATCGTCACCACCCACTTCATGGAGGAGGCCGAATATTGCGACCGCATCGTCATCATGGATGGCGGCCGGGATCTGGCGCAGGGAACGCCGGCGGAGATACGGGCGCATGCGCCGGCGGTCGATGGACGCGAGCCGACCATGGAGGACGCCTTCATCGCCATCATCGAGGCGGCGCGCAACGGCAGGGACGGCGCCAAGCAGGAGCAGGCGGCATGAGCGGCACGACATCCGGCATGTCAGGAACCCTTGCGAGCCTTGCGCGGATCGCGGCCCTGATCCGCAAGGAAAGCTATCAGGTGCTGCGCGATCCGAGCAGCATCATCGTCGGCATCGTCATGCCGATGCTGCTGCTCATTCTCTTCGGCTATGGACTGAGCTTCGACGTCAAGCGGGTGCCGCTGGCGGTGGTTATGGAAGAATCGAGCGACGAGGCGCGCGAACTTGCCGCCGGCTTCAGCCTTTCGGAATATTTCTCGACCGTTGACGTGAAGACGATGGTGGATGCCGAACGGTTGCTGAAGACGGCGAAGATCGACGGCATCGCGCGTATTCCGGCCGACTTTGCCCGCGATCTGGCGCTCGGCAAGGCCGAGGTGCAGGTGGTGGTGAATGGAACAGACGCCAACACCGCCCGCATCGTGCTTTCCTATGCCCAAGGGGCGGTCGGAAGCTGGGCGGCGCGGCATCAGGCGGATGGCCGTCTTGCAGTCGGCGTGCCGCAGGTCGTCGTCGAAAGCCGCCTCTGGTTTAATGCCGCCAACAACAGCCAGCACTTCCTCGTTCCTGGCCTGATCGTGCTGGTGATGACACTGATCGGCGCGCTTCTGACCTCTCTCGTGGTGGCGCGGGAATGGGAACGCGGCACCTTTGAGGCGCTGTTCGTCACGCCTGTCCGGCCTATCGAGATCCTGCTCGGGAAGACGGTTCCCTATTTCGTGCTTGGCATGCTGGGGCTGGGGCTTTCGATTGCCGGAAGCCAGGTGCTTTTCAACGTACCGATGCGCGGTTCGCTGCTGCTCCTGATCTTCGTCTCCTCGCTCTATCTGCTGGTGGCGCTTGGCATGGGGCTGGTGATTTCGTCCGTGACGCGCAACCAGTTCGTGTCGAGCCAGATCACGTTGATCGTCTCCTTCCTGCCGGCGATGATCCTGTCCGGCTTTATTTTCGACATCCGCAGCATGCCGGAGGTCGTCCGGCTGATTTCCTACATCTTCCCGGCCCGTTATTTCGTCTCGGTTCTCCAGACGCTTTTCCTTGCGGGCAATGTCTGGAGCGTGGTGTTGCCCAATGCGGCGGTACTGGCGGGCATGGCCGTTCTGCTGATGACGATTGCGGTCCGTTCGACGCAGAAGAGCCTGAGGTGATTGGCATGGATACGCTCTTTCGCATCGTCGCCCTGATCCGCAAGGAACTGCTCGCCATGCTCAAGGACCCGCGGGCGCGGTTCCTGCTGGTGTTGCCGCCTCTCCTGCAGAGCCTGATCTTCGGCTATGCCGCGACCTATGACCTGAACGACGTGCCCTATGCCGTGCTCGATCTCGATCACAGCGGCGCATCGCGAGAACTGATCGGGCATTTCGATGGCTCCGGCATCTTTCGCAGGGTGGCGACGCTCAGTAACGACACCGGTATCGCGCCGCAGATCGATGCGCAGCGGGCGGTGGTGGTTGTTGTCATCGAGGATGGTTTCGAGCGAAAGCTCAATGCCGGCGAGACGGCTTCGGTGCAGGCGATTGCCGACGGGCGCAACTCCAATACAGCCGGCACCGCGCAGGGCTATGTTTCGCAGATCGCGCAGAGGTTTGCGGAAGACTGGCGTGAGGACCACGGCATTTCCGCGCCGGGGCAGGTGAAACTGACGACCCGCGCGTGGTTCAATCCCAATCTCGAGACGCGCTGGAACATGATTACCTCCATGGTCGCGATGATCACCATGACGATGACCATGGTGCTGACATCGCTGTCTGTTGCGCGCGAGCGTGAGGAGGGGACGTTCGAACAGCTGCTGGTGACGCCTTTCCGGCCGGGCGAGGTGATGATCGGCAAGGCGATCCCGTCGATGATGGTGGGCCTGCTTCAATCGACCATCATCCTGCTGGTGGCGCAGTTCTGGTTCCGTATCCCGTTCGAAGGCAATTACTTCCTGCTCTATGCGGGTCTTGTGCTTTTCCTGACGGCAGTGGTCGGTGTCGGTCTTTTCTTGTCGGCTCTCGCGCTCACCATGCAGCAGGCGATGATATCTTCCTTCGTCACGATCATGCCGTTCACGCTGCTGTCGGGCATGACGACGCCGATCGAGAACATGCCGGATGTCCTGCAATATCTGACCCTCATCAACCCGCTGCGCTATGCGATCAGCATCGTGCATCAGGTCTATCTTGAAGGGGCGGGGTTGGCGGAGGTGAAATATGAATTCCTGGCGCTCGCGGCCATCGCCTCGGTCACGCTGCCGGTGTCTGCCTGGCTCTTCCGTCACAGGCTTTGAAGCTCTGATTCATCGCATCCTCTACCACATGGAACTGCCCGGTATGCTTCACCCGAAGCGGTCGCGCCATGCGGGTTGGGCATTTTCCACCGGAAGCGCGGTTGCCTCGTAGACGCCGCGGGCGATGGCGCGGGCCATGACGATGGTCGCCAGATGGCATAGCTCCATGAAACTGGCGAGATCGGTGAGTGGCCGGGCCCTTGTCGCTGCGGCAAAGATGGTGTCGCCATCGGCCGGAAGATGGGCGGGAAGAACCGCTCGGGCAAGGCCGTCATGGGCCATGATCGACAGGCGATGGGCCTGCGCCTTGGTGAGCACGGCATCGGTGACGACTGCGCCGATGGTGGTGGCGGTGAGATTGACGCCCTTTGCCCTCAAAGCGATGTCGGATGCGGTGAAATCTTGCGGCATGCCGTTGCCGCCGAACTCGCTGTCCTGTTCGAACGGGGCCGACCAGAAATGCCGGCCGGTGCCGATAGTGGCCGAACCCATGGCATTGACGGCGACGATGGCCGCGATCCGGTGGCCGCTCGATGTTTCCGCGCTGGCCGAGCCGAGGCCGCCCTTCACCGTTGCCGTCGTCGCGCCGGTGCCGGCTCCCACCGTTCCGAGTTCGAACGGGCCTTTCGCGGCGGCCTTGAAGGCTTCGTAGCCCATGTCGCGATAGGGTGATTGCAGTCCCCAGTCCTTGTTGCCGCCGTTCAGTAAATCCATGAGGATCGCCTGCGGCACGATCGGCACTCTGGTGTTGCCGACCTGAAAACCGCGTCCGATGGAGCGCAGGCCTGCCTGAACGCCGCCTGCTGCGTCGAGGCCGAAGGCGGAGCCACCGGAAAGCACCAGCGCGTCGACCGCCTCCACCACCATCGACGGATCGAGCAGCGCCGTTTCCCGCCCGCCCGGAGCGCCGCCGAGCACGGTGCCGGATGCGACCGCCGGTTCGTCGAAGACGATGGCTGTGACGCCGGAGCCGAGCGCAAGATCGGTGGTATGACCGACGGAAATGCCGTCGATGTCGGTGAGTAGATTGGTGAGGGCGGGCATGGGGAATTCTTCCTGTGATCGGCTGAGCCGAGGCTAGGCGGAAGAGGGCGGAGAGGCAAGGGGTGGGGCTTTCAGCCGCTGGCGCAATCGCCCCTCATCCGGTTGCCGCCACCTTCTCCCGGCAGGAGGCAGGGCAATCACATGAAGGCATGGGGCGATGGTTGGGGGCCCTCCCTTTTGTGGGGAGGGGGAGGGGTCTTCGCCCCGCAGCAAAACCCCTTCCGTCCGCGTCCTGCGGACCCCTCCCGACAAGGGGAGGGTTAGGAATGCCGCAACGCCGCACCTTCCATGTGCTCACCCCGCCGCAAGCGGGGAGAAGGACTGTGCGGCAACGCCTCTGCTCTTCCGGTCTGTCGGGGAAGAGGATCTGCTGCGGCATTTGCGTTCCCTCTCCCCGCTTGCGGGGAGAGGGTCAGGGTGAGAATCGTGAAGGCTGGGCTGTGCCGTCTACCCCTTCTCTGGAGAGAAGACGAGCTTTCGCCCCGAGCCGTCAGCCGTCACATGGTCTTGCCGCCGAAGTTGGCGGCGATGCGCATCTGCAGGTAGTCGTTGGCGGTCATCGGTTCGTACTTCTTCTCCGGGCCCTGGATCACGGCGTCGCAATTGGCCTGGCAGAAGAAGGCGAGCGAATAGCGCGGCCCGTGCGGCTCGTCCGGACGCGGCATGCGCACCCGGTGGAGCGTCGACTTCAGCTTGTCGTCGCTCCAGCGCATCAGCATATCGCCGATGTTGCAGGTGACGACGCCCGGAAGCGGCGGGATCGAGGTCCAGGTCTGGCTCTCGTATTCATGGCCGGGGCATACCTGCAGGCCGCCCTGACCGGGGCGCTGGTGCAGCAGCGTCAGGCAATCGTAATCGGTGTGGGCGCCGGCGCGCCATGCCTTGTAGTCCTCCGGCTTCGGATCGACGAGCGGCAGATAATGCAGGAGCCGCAGCGTGCTCTGATATTCCTTCGACGCGGGGTCATGCAGCGTGGTGAAGAAATCCTCCGGGAAGCCGAGCTTCAGGGCGAAGCAGGAGAGAACCTTCATGCCGAGTTCCCAGTTGACCCGCTCGAAGGCCAGCATCTTTTCCTTGAAATCCGGCAGTTCCTGCTCGCTCGGCCACAGCACGGCCATGCGGGGAAGAGTGATCTGGTAGCTTTCCTTCTGGTCCGCGGTGCCGGTGGAGGGGCGTACCTGCGCCTTGTACTCCCAGCCGGAATTGGTGCCTTTCAGCAGCGGATACTTGCCCTTCACCTCGGCCGGCAGGTCGAAGAAGCGGGCTTCGTATTCGAAGGCCTCGTCGATCTGTTCCTGCGGGATGCCATGGTTGACGAGCTGGAAGAAGCCGACCGTGGTTGCGGCTTCCCAGAGCTGGTCGGCGATCTCGGCCTTGCGGTTCTCGAAATCGCTCATGTCGATCTGGCGGATTTCGCGCTCGGCCTCGAGGCCTTCGCCGCCGACGGTGGTTTCCTTGTTCAGTTCTGCAAGGCCATAGGAATTAGCACTCATTTCAGTCTCCATAGAGGTTTGGGCGCCGGACCGTCCGGCGCCTTCCAAAAGGAGCAATGACCCGGCGCCCACAGAAACCCGTGGGGCGCTTGACTGCTTCTACTCCTGCCTCCGCCTCCGGCAGACCGGCCGGGGACGGAATTTCACGGCCGGCATCTGCCGGCTCACTGCCCCTTGGGAATGCTCCAGGGGAAGAAGACACGCTGTACCAGCGAGACGAGCTGGAACAGAATGAGCGACATCAGCACCAGCACCGAAAGTCCCGCCCAGGCCTGAGGCAGCTTGAAGAAGGACGTCGAGAACTGGATGAAGTAGCCGATCCCCTTTTCGGCCGCGACGAACTCGGCAACCACCGCGCCGATGACGGCGAGGGTTACCGATATCTTCAGTGCCGAGAAGATGTAGGGGATCGCATAGGGCAGCCTGATCTGGGTGATTTCCCGGTGGGTCGGCGCCTTGAGGCTCTTCGAAAGCTCGATCAGTTCGGGTGGCGTCGCCATCAGGCCGGTGGCCGTCGAAACGACCAGCGGGAAGAAGGTGATGAGACAGGTGATGACGATGCGCGGTGCGTCGCCCGAGCCGAGCACGACGATGATGATCGGCGCGACGGCGACGATCGGCGTGGACTGGACGACCACGAGGATCGGATAAAGCGCGTCCGACAGCATTTTCGAGCGGGTCAACATGACGGCGATGGGAAGCGCTATGGCGATCGACAGGAAATAGCCGATCAGCGCGACGCGCAGGGTTGCCCAGACATGTTCGATCCAGCGCTTGACCTCGATGTCACCGAAGCCCTCCATGACGATGCGCGAAGGGGCAGGCAGGATGAAGGAGGGTATGGCGAAGACGCGGGTCGAGGCTTCCCAGAGGATCAGGATCAGCAGGAAGGTTCCGGCCGGCAATACGCCCGGTATGTCCAGAAATCGGCGGAAGGCGGTCTGGTTGTTCACGGTCAGGCCTCCCTCTTCAAAAGCAGATTGCGCAGATAGCCCGAGTAATCCTGCATTGCCTTCGACCCCGTGGTCTCGACGCCGCGCGGGCGCGGGATATCGATGGCCAGATCTTCCGCGACCGTGCCCGGCCGGCCGCTCATCACCAGAACCCGGTCTGCGAGCAGTACGGCCTCGCTGATCGAGTGGGTGATGAAAAGAACGGTCTTGGGCTGGGATTCCCAGATGCGCAGGAGTTCGAAGCCCATTTCCTCGCGGGTCAGCGCGTCGAGTGCGGAGAAGGGTTCGTCCATCAGCAGGATATCGGGGTTGAGATGCAGGGCGCGGGCAATGCCCACACGCTGCTGCATGCCGCCGGAAAGTTCCGACGGAAGGCGCTTCTCGAAGCCGGCAAGGCCGACCTTGGCCAGCAGTTCGCGGGCGCGAACGCGATCTTCCGCCGAAACGCGCCCGGTCTTGTGACGGATCGGGAAAACGACGTTGTCCTCGATGGATGCCCAGGGCAGCAGCGTCGGCTTCTGGAAGACGATGCCGACATCGTCACGCGGTTCGGTGACGGGATGGCCGAACACATCGACCGAGCCGGAAGTCGGCGGAAGCAGGCCGGCGATCGAGCGCAGCAGGGTGGACTTGCCGCAGCCCGAGGGGCCGAGAACCGCCACGAACTGGTGGCGGCTCACGTCGAAGGTCACCGCCCGCAGCGCCTCGATCGGGCCTGAGGAGGTCTGGTAGACCTGCCCCATACCCTTGAACGACAAGGCGGGAGGAGAAAGGGAACTGGCCATCCGCGATGCTTACTCGGTGAGGAAGCTGCGATTGACGCTCTTTTCCGGATCGAGCGCCGTCGGATCGAGCTTCTGGGAGGCGGCGACGCGCTTCCAGGTTTCGGCAAGGCGCGCGGTTTCGAAGACGCCGAGGCCGTCCTTGTCCGTGACTTCGTTGAATTCGAGGACCATGGTGTCCTTGATCGCGCCCTTGACTACGTCGACAGGCAGTTCAGGCACGATCTTGTTGACCGAGACGGCGGCGTCATCCGGATTGGTCTTCACGTATTCCAGCGACTTCTTGAAGGCCTTGACGAAGCGCTTGGCGACATCAGGCCGCTCGGTGATGAACTTGTCGGAGGCGAGCAGCGAGGCGGAATAGAGATCGAGGCCGGCGGCGTACCACGGCATGATTTCCAGTTCCTTGCCGGCCTGTGCAGCCTGACCGTTGAAGATCGAGACGTTGGTCATCCATGCGATGATGACGTCGGTCGCGCCGGTCATCAGCATCGGGCCGAGAGCGCCGGGATCGGCCTTGGTCAGGGTGATGTCGGATTCTGCGAGGCCCTTGTCGGCGAGAACGAGCGGCAGGAAGACGTTGGAAGAGGTGAAGGGCGAGGTGGCAACCTTCTTGCCCTTGACGTCCTCGATCTTGGAGATGCCGCTGTCCTTCAGCGCGAAGAAGGCATGCGGTCCCTTGTTGAAGATCGACATGATGCCGGTGACGGCAACCTTTTCAGTAACCTGGGCGGCCATGAGCGCGCCGATATCTGCCGAACCGACATCGGAGGTGCCGGCGGCCAGACGGGTGATCGCTTCGGTGGAGCCGCGGCCCGGCTCTACCTTGATCTCGATGCCTTCCTCGGCACAGAAGCCCTTGTCGATGCACACGTAGATCGGCGCCTTGTCGCCGCCCGGCAGCCAGTCGAGCTGGAAGACCACGGTGTCGGCGGCGGAAGCCGAGCCGGCGAGCAGCGTTGCGAAAAGCGAGACGTAAAAACGTTTGGCAAAGCGGGCTTTGGTCATTCCTGAATTTTCTCCTGTGCTCACGGGGCCTTCGATCCTGCGCCTTGCGACGCCAGGGGGCTCTATGGTTCGTTGGGATTGGGCGATGCGATGTGAAGCGGCATTTTTCCGGCGAAAAGCAAAAGGTCTCTCACTCGAGCAATGTCCCAGGCACCGGGCCCTGACCGCTTCTACTCGCCCGTTTCTCGTTGCATGTTCCGTGCCAGATCGGATTTCCCGGCAGTTTCGGGGGAGTTCGTCATGGTGACGAAAAATGGAGACTGCACATTGAGCAAACGGGGCCTGCTACCGAACGTTTTTGCTTAGTTTGTATGCATTATAATCGATGCTTGTTGTTTCGGCATTTCTGCCTTGGCGTGAAGGCCAGCGTCAAAATCCGCTTCTGTAGTATTGTGATAATACCCGCCGGTTTCCGATCTTTGTTAGCGTCCGCCCGACATATCTGAAAGGGAGGATGACATGTCGAAGAAGATCCTGATGATCGTCGGTGATTTCGCTGAGGACTATGAAACCATGGTGCCGTTCCAGACGCTGCTTGCCGTCGGGCACACGGTTCATGCTGCCTGCCCCGGCAAGAAGGCCGGCCAGTCGATCGCTACCGCCATTCACGATTTCGAGGGTGACCAGACCTATAGCGAAAAGCGCGGTCACAACTTCGCGCTCAACGCCACCTTCGCCGATATCAAGGCTGCCGATTACGATGCGCTGGTGATCCCGGGTGGCCGCGCGCCGGAATATCTGCGCCTCAATCCTGACGTCATCGCCGCCGTGAAGCACTTCTTCGATGCCGACAAGCCGGTGGCCGCCGTTTGCCACGGCGCGCAGATCCTTGCCGCCGCCGGCGTTCTGTCCGGCCGCACCTGCTCGGCCTATCCGGCCTGCCGTCCCGAAGTCGAGCTTGCCGGCGGCAAATATGCCGAGATCGCCATCGATGCCGCCGTGACCGACGGCAAGCTGGTGACGGCGCCCGCCTGGCCGGCGCATCCGGCATGGCTTTCGCAGTTTATGGCCGTTCTTGCCGCCTGATATTAATCCGGACAAACGAGGCGGTGGGGGGCTTCAAACGCTCGCCGTTTCGTATCGGCCTGTTGATTGACGCATAGGCCCGAAAATAGATTCCGCTTTTCGGGCCTATGCGCTAGGTTCGGGTTGTCGGAGGACATGGCACATCGGGAGGAAACATGTGCAAGCTCTTCATTCAGGCGGATCCCAATCTCTGGGAGAGCCATACCAAGTCGATGCGTATCGACGGCATGGTCACCAGCGTGCGGCTGGAAAACTTCTTCTGGATGACGCTGGAAGAGATCGGCCGGCGTGACCGCATGACGGTTATCCAGCTCATCGCCAAGCTCTACAATGAATCGATCGATGCCGGACATGACCTCGGCAACTTCACGTCGTTCCTGCGCGTGTGCTGCGGACGTTACCTTGCCCTACAGCTTTCCGGCGATATTCCCGACAATACCGATCTGCCGATTTCCTCGCTGGATGCCGACAGCATCCTGAATGCGGAGCAGGCCAAGTATCACTGACATCCATCGACTGCCGCAGGGGGTGGACGCGGTCCTGTCCCTCGTCTTGATTGCCTCAAGAGAAAGGGCGCCGAAGCGCCCTTTTCGTTGTCTGATTGGCTTCCGGCGGTTCTACCGTTTCAGCATTCTCGGATCGAGCGCGTCGCGGATGGCGTCGCCGATATAGTTGACGCTCAACACCGTGAGCGAGATCGCCAGCCCCGGCCAGAGTACACGGGACGGGTTGATCTGCAGGAAGTTGGCGCCGTCATAGAGCAGGCGTCCCCAGGTCGGGAAGTCCGAAGGGAAGCCGAGGCCGAGGAAGGAAAGCGCCGATTCCGTGATGATGGCTGAAGCTATGCCAAGGGTTGCCGATACCATGATCGAGCTCATGACATTGGGCAGGATGTGCTTGAGGATCACCCGGTATTCATGCATGCCGCTCGACTTGGCGGCGAGGATGAATTCCTGGCTTTTAACCGCCAGCACGTCGCCGCGCACGATGCGGGCGGTGTGCATCCAGCTGGTGATGCCGATGACGAAGACGATCAGGATGAAGATCCCGGTCTCGGGCCCGAAGGCTGCCCTCAACGTATCTCGAAAGAGCATGATGATGACGAGCAGTAAGGGCAGCAACGGCAGCGCGAGAAAGAGGTCGGTCAGGCGCATCAGCGGTCCGTCGATCCGCTTCATGTAACCCGCGAGAACCCCGACCAGGGTTCCGAGCAACAGCGACAGCAGCATGGCCGTGATGCCGACGGCGAGCGAGATCTGCCCGCCGGCAAGAACCTGGGCTAGCATGTCGTGGCCGAGATTGTCCGTGCCGAAGGGATGGGCGAAGGATGGTCCCTGGTTCTTCGCCCTGATGTCGATCTTGTTCGGATCGATCGTGTGGATGAAGGGGCCGAGATAGACCGCGATGACGATGAAGCCGAAGACCACAAGGCCGGCGACGCCGCCGGGATGGGCGCGGAACTGATGCCAGAGATCGGTAAGCGGAGAACTCTTCTTCTCCGTCGTGGGAGCGATTGCGATGGTGGTGTCAGTCATAGCGGATCCTCGGATCAAGGATGCCGTAGAGAACGTCGGCAATCAGGTTGAAGAACACGATCAGGAAGGCGAAGATGAAGGTCAGCGTCTGGACCAGCGGAATATCCGCTCCCTGGATCGCTGTGATCAGAAGCTGTCCGAGGCCATTCACCCGGAAGATCTGTTCAGTGATGATGGCGCCCGAGAAGATCGTCGGCACGCCGAGCGCGATGACGGTGACGACCGGGATCAGGCTGTTGCGCAGCACATGCACCAGCAGCACGACCTTTTCCTTCACGCCCTTGGCGCGGGCGGTTCGGACATAATCCTGATGCAGGTTGTCGAGCATGGAGGCCCGCACGAAGCGGCTGATCTGTGAGGTGTTGTAGAGCGTCAGCACGAGCACCGGCAGGAACATCTGCCTGACCTGAGCGAGGAAACTCGACCAGTCGTTGACCACGAGGTTGGTGTCGTAGATCGACGGAAACCATTGCAGGTAAGAACTGAACACGACGATCAGCAGTACGCCGGTGAAGAAGGTCGGAACCGAATAGCCGACCATCGAGACGAAGGTGCCGATCTGGTCGAACAGCGAATATTGCTTGTAGGCCGAGACGACGCCGATCGGGATCGCCAGCATGACGCCGAACAGATAGGAAAGGCCGACGACCCAGAGCGTTTGCGGCAGGCGTTGGACGATCAGGTCGACCACCGGGCTGCGGGTCGCCCATGACAGCACGCGCAGGCGGTTGCCGTCGCCGACGGTTATGCCGGTGATCTGTTCGAAGATATTGAGCGGTTCATTGATGAAAAATTGCTGCAGCCATTTCAGATAGCGGATGAAGAAGGGCTGATCGATGCCCATTGCTTCCCTGATCTGTGCGCGAACCTCGGGAGGAATGGTCAGAGGCAGGTCGCTTAGCGGATCGCTCGGCGCAAGGTCGAGCAGGGCGAAGATGATGAAGCTGATGACCAGCAATGTCGGGATCGCAAACAGCAATCGCCGAATGGTGAAGGTGAACATCGGTTGGTCCCCAGACTGTCACGAAGAAAATGATTTCGCCGGGCCGAAGGGTCGGCCCGGCGAAATGGCACTTACTTCTTGCGCGACCAGTCGGCGACGTTCCAGAGTTCGCTGTCCCAGGCGTTCATCTTGACGCCCTCGAGAGTGACCGAATGGGACGAGACGTTGCCGCGGTGAATGAGCGGGATCTGCGCCACGTCGTTGGTCAGCATGTCGTTGAGCTTCTTGGCGATGACGGCACGGTCCTCGAGCTTGGAGGTCTTGCCGAGCTGGACGACGAGCTTGTCGTATTCCGGGTTGCAGTAGCGGACGATGTTTTCACCCTGCCAGCCGGTCGCCGGGCTCGGGATCTTGTCGCACATCCAGCCGGCCATGTACTTCTCCGGGTCGGTGCCGTCGAAGTTGTTGGTGTACATCTGCACGTCGGCATAGAATTTCTGGAAGGTATCCGGGCTTGCCGGATCGCCGCCGAAGAAGACGGAGGCCGCGACGTTGCGCAGTTCTACCTGCACACCGATCTGGGACCACATGTCCTTCACCAGCGCCTGGGTTGCCTGGCGCACGGAGTTGGTCGAGGTCTGGTAAAGGAAGGAGAGCTTCGTGCCGCCTTTGGCGCGAATGCCGTCCGAACCCTTCACCCAGCCGGCGTCGTCGAGCAGCTTGTTGGCGGCGTCGAGATCCTGCTTCAGGCACCAGTCGACATCCGTGGACTTGTAGATATCCGGAGCAGGCAGGATGTTGCAGGTCGGTTGGCCGGCTTCGCCGTAGCCCGTCTCGTCGATGACGTCGCGGTCGATGGCAAGCGACAGGGCCTTCTTGACGGCCGGATCGGAGAGGGCCGGATGCGGACCTGCTTCCTTGGTAGAGCGCTTGTCGCCGAGCGAGGGATCGACAGCATAGGGGTTGATGTCGATACGCTCGACCTGGGTGCCGAAGGCGGTGACGAGCACGCCCTTGCCGGCGGCGGCCATGGTCGCGAGAATTTCAGGCTCCACCTGCATGTTCCAGGCGTAGTCGTATTCGCCGGTTTCCAGAACGGCGCGGGCCGCCGATGCCGCATCGCCGCCGCCCTTGATGGTGGCGGTGGCGAAAGCCGGCTTGGCCGGATCGCGGTAGTTCGGGTTGGCTTCGAAGGTGATGACGTCGTTCGGCTTGAATTCCTTCACCTTGAACGGGCCGGTGCCGATCGGGCCGAAGTTGGCGGAAGTGCATTCCGGAGCCTTGGCGCCGAGGCAGTCCTTGAACTGGGCCGCCTGGATGATCGGCGACTGGGCGCCGACGAAGGCGCTGTAGGGATAGGGCTTCGGCTCGGCGAAGGAGACCTTGATGGTGGAGGCGTCGATTGCCTCGACGCTGGTCACGCCTTCGTAATAGGCGGCCTGGGCGCAGCCGCCATCCGGGGCAGTGCAATACTTCCAGGTGAAGATCGCGTCGTCGGCTGTGACCGGCGTGCCGTCAGACCACTTGAGATCGGGCTTCAGCTTCCAGGTGATGCTTTTCAGGTCGGCGGATACGCCGCCGTTCTCGACGGTCGGGATTTCGGAGGCGAGCATCGGCACGAGCGCGCCGGTTTCGTCGTAACGCGCCAGCGGTTCGATGACCATCGAGGCGCCGTAGACTTCCTTGGTGCCGCCGGAGAGATAGGGGTTGAGGGTGGAAATCGCCTGCCAGAAGAGAATTTTCAGCTCGCCGTCCGAGCCTCGCTCGGCCATCGCCGGCGCTGCCGAAAAGGCAAGTGCCGCTACCGATGCCGCCAATGCAATACGAAGTCTGTTCATATGCTGTTCCCCTATTTTTTTGTTGGAGCTGTATGAAACATTTATCCGCGGGAGAGTTCCCGGCTCTCCGGGATGGTCAAGGTCAGACGCGTTTTATCTCTCTGACCCTGTTTGCTAATTTTGATTTGCAGGCCTCCACTCGAATACTGGACCCACACCTGACGGTTGTTGCAGCTGGCGGGCCTGATCAAAATTTGAGCCATCTAAGCATAGGCCTATTTTCCGTTCAAGGCGGAAAATTGCAGCTTGCAAAGGCGCTTTAAGGCAGCGCAGTATGGTTGCACAAAAACGTGGGAACTGAATAAAAAACGAGGAAAAACAATGCCCGTGCTCAATCGCGCCAGCGAGTTGCAGCAGGAGGTGGCCGGTTGGCGGCGCCACCTGCATGAGAATCCGGAACTGTTGTTCGATGTCTACGACACCTCGGCTTTCGTGGCTGAGAAGCTGAAGGAATTCGGGTGCGACTCGGTCCAGACGGGAATCGGGCGCACCGGCGTCGTAGGCATCATCAAGGGCAGTCGCGGAAGCGGACCGGTCGTCGGCTTTCGCGCCGACATGGACGCGCTGCCAATCTACGAGACGAGCGGTCGCGAATGGTCTTCCAAGACACCGGGCAAGATGCATGCCTGCGGCCATGACGGGCATACGGCGATGCTGCTGGGTGCTGCGAAGTATCTGGCCGAGACCCGCAATTTCCGCGGTTCCATCGCGGTGATCTTCCAGCCGGCGGAAGAGGGCGGCGGCGGTGGTCTCGAAATGGTCAATGACGGCATGATGGAGACATTCGGCATCTCCCAAGTTTACGGCATGCACAATGCGCCGGGCCTGCCGGTCGGTCATTTCGCCACCCGCAACGGATCGGTGATGGCGGCTGCCGACGAATTCGAGATCATCGTCCATGGACGCGGCGGGCATGCCGCCCAGCCCCACACGACGATCGATCCTGTGCTCGTCTCTTCCCATCTAGTGATCGCGCTCCAGGCAATTGCCTCGCGCGAGGTGGACCCGCTGAAATCCGTCGTCGTCACCGTCGCGACGGTGCATGGCGGGGAGGCTTCCAACGTGATCGCCAATACCGTCAAGCTCTCGGGGACCGTGCGCACGCTGTTGCCTGAGACGCGCGACTATGCGGAAAAGCGGCTCGGAGAGATTGCGCGCGGCATTGCCGGAAGCTTCGGGGCGAGCGTCGACGTGCATTATCGCCGCGGTTATCCCGTCACCTTCAATCACGCCGACGAGACCGAATTCGCGCTTGGCATCATGCGCAAGGTGGCCGGCGAGAAGGCTGTCGAGGGCAACATGCCGCCTTTGATGGGGGCGGAGGATTTCTCCTATATGCTGGAGGCCCGGCCGGGCGCCTTCGTCTTCATCGGCAATGGCGACAGCGCCAATCTTCACCATTCCGCCTATGACTTCAACGACGAGGCGATCCCCTACGGCATCAGCTATTGGGTCACCCTTGCGGAAAATGCGCTCGCCGCCTGATTTCAGGACGGCGTGTGCTTTCGATATCAATCGTCGTGAAACGGAGTGCGTAATGGTGAATGCCACGAATGACGTCAATCCGCAGGCAGGCAATGCAGTCCCCGTCCTTTCCGTGAAGGGGCTTACGACATCTTTCAGGATCGGCGATGAGTGGCGCTCCGTCGTGCGCAACATGAGCTTCGATATCGCGCCGAAGGAAACGGTGGCGATCGTCGGAGAATCGGGGTCGGGGAAGAGCGTGACATCGCTTTCTGTCATGCGGTTGCTGCCGAAGAATTCGAGCCGCATCGAGGGCAGCATCCAACTCAACGGCCGGGAATTGCTGACGCTCGACAACGAATCCATGCGCAGGGTCCGTGGCAACGATATCTCGATGATCTTCCAGGAGCCGATGACCAGCCTCAATCCGATCTTCCCGATCGGCAAGCAGATTGCCGAGGCGATCACCTGCCATCGCGACATCTCGGCGGCGGAGGCGAAGGCCGAAGTGCTGCATCTTCTGGAGAAGGTCCGCATCCCGAACGCCAAGGGCCGCTTTGACGACTATCCGCACCAGTTTTCGGGCGGCATGCGTCAGCGCGTGATGATCGCCATGGCGCTGGCCTCGAAACCGAAGCTCCTGATTGCCGACGAGCCCACCACCGCGCTCGACGTGACGATCCAGGGACAGATCCTCGACCTCATCAAACTCCTGCAGGAAGAGGAGGGCATGTCGGTTCTCTTCATCACCCACGACATGGGCGTCGTGGCGGAGGTTTCCGACCGCACGATCGTGATGTTCCGCGGCGAGGCGGTGGAAACCGGCACGACGGACGATATCTTCAACCGCGGCAAGCATCCCTATACGCGGGCGCTGCTTTCGGCCGTGCCGAAGCTCGGATCGATGGGCGGGCGCGAGCGCCCGATGCGTTTTCCGGTGATCGATATCTCGACCGGGCAGACCACCACGCCGGAAACGGAAGCTGGAGGTGTCGACGAGCGCAAGCGGCCGCTGCTGGAGGTGAAGAACCTGACGACGCGGTTCGATATTCGCTCGGGGCTTCTCGGCCGCAAGAGCGGCGCCGTTCATGCGGTGGAAAACGTCTCCTTCGATCTGAGGGAAGGGGAAACGCTGTCTCTCGTCGGGGAATCCGGCTGCGGCAAGTCGACGACCGGGCGTTCGATCACGCGGCTCGTGGAGCCGACGGCCGGCCAGATCTCGCTCGACGGTTATGACGTCGTGCGGCTGGATCGCGGTTCGCTGCGCAAGATGCGGCGAAGTATCCAGATGGTGTTCCAGGACCCCTTCGCCAGCCTCGATCCGCGCATGAGCGTCGGTTCGGCGGTGATGGAGCCTTTCATCGAGCACGGACTCGGGAGCAAGGCACAGGCGCGGGAAAAGGCGGCGAGCCTTCTGGAGCGCGTGGGGCTGAAGGCCGACATGATGCGGCGTTATCCGCACGAGTTCTCCGGCGGGCAGCGCCAGCGAATCGCGATTGCCCGCTCGCTGATGCTCGATCCCAAGGTGATCGTTGCGGATGAGGCGGTGTCTGCCCTCGATGTGTCGATCAAGGCGCAGGTGTGCAATCTGCTGCTCGACCTGCAGCAGAGCTTCAACCTCGCCTATCTCTTCATTTCCCACGACATGGCCGTGGTGGAGCGCGTGTCGCATCGCGTCGCGGTCATGTATCTCGGCGAGATCGTCGAGATCGGGCCGAGGCAGGCCGTCTTCGAGAACCCGCAGCATCCCTATACCCGCAAGTTGATGGCGGCGGTGCCAGTGCCGGATCCCGCTCGACGAAACGTGAAGAGAAACCTCTCGACGGATGAGATCAAAAGCCCTGTCCGGCCCGTCGGTTTCGTTCCGCCGCAGCGGCAGTATCGCGAGGTGTCGGCCGGTCATCTCGTTCAGGTCTGATCGCGGCCCGGTTGGGATTTTCCATCAAACTACCGTCATTGTCTGCGGTTAAGGCGATACTACATAGGGTACCGGTGTCGTTCGGCAGGGAGTTGGAATGGGCGAGATGCTTGGGGATGAGGCCGACCTCGCCGCAGATGGCGGCGAGCGGAAACGCGGCGGTCGCCTGTCCGAAATCCTCGCCAGCCTCGCAGAGGACACCAGCCGGGAGCGCGTCTCGGTAGCCGATATCTTTCAGGCGATGGGCGACCGTGCCTTCGGTGCCCTGATCCTGATCTTCGCGCTGCCGAACATTATACCCTCGCCGCCGGGAACATCGGCGCTGACAGGCGCGCCGCTGGTCTTTCTGTCCGCGCAACTCATGCTCGGTCAGTCGCCCTGGCTGCCGAAGCTGATTGCCAACAGGTCCGTCGCACAGTCCGATTTTTCCGCCATCGCCAGCCGTGTCTCGCCATGGCTTGCCCGCGGCGAAAGGATGCTGCGGCCGCGGCTCGGTTTCCTGATCTATCCGCCGGCCGAATACCTGATCGGCTTCCTGTGCCTGATCCTCTCGATCATCCTGATCCTGCCGATACCGCTTGGAAACATTCTTCCGGCCATCGCGATCTGTCTGTTTTCCTTCGGTATCCTCGAGCGTGACGGTCTCTGCGTGCTGCTCGGCATGGTGATGTTCGCCGTTTCCGTGACCGTGGTGGCCGGCGTGCTGTTCGCCCTGATCAAGGGCGTGATCCTGCTTCTGACGACCATACTCTTCTGAGGCGGCAAAGCTGTCGGCATGCGTCCGGCGCTTTGCAAAGCGTCGCGCGCTGGCCTATCTTCCGTCCGTCGCAATGCCGTTTCAGGAATTTCCCATGCTGATTTCGCTTTTCCAGATGCAACCCGTTTCCGGCGATATAGCCGAGAACCTCATGAAGATCGCAAGGGCGGCCGAAGCCGCTTCCGACATGGGGGCCGACCTTCTGGTGACGCCTGAGCTTTCGACAAGCGGCTATGCGCTGGGAGAACTCTTTGACGAAATCGCTGAGACGCGGGATGGCGCGTTGATCGATGCTCTCGCCGATATCGCCGGGACTTTCGAACTGGCCATCTGCGCCGGCTTTCCCGAGCGCGAGGGCGATGCCGTCTATAATTCCGCGGTGTTGATGCGACCGGACGGCAGCCGCGAATTCTATCGTAAGGGGCATCTCTACGGCGATGCGGAGCGGGCGGCGTTTACCCCCGGAAACGATATCCCGCATGTCTTCGACCTTTGCGGCATGAAGACCTCCATGCTGATCTGCTATGACGTGGAATTTCCCGAATATGTGCGCAGCGTGGCGCTGGCAGGCGCCGAACTCGTACTGGTGCCGACCGCGCTTCCGGCCGGTGTCATCAGCCGGCGTGTCGCGGATACCGTCGTGCCGACGCGCGCCTTCGAAAACGGGGTCTTCATCGTCTATTCCGACCTCTGCGGCTCGGAGAATTCGGCGGAATATTGCGGCCGCTCGGTGATCGTCGGTCCCGATGGCGATGACCTTGCCCGCGCTGGCGCAAGGGAAGCGCTGCTGGTGGCGGAGGTCGAGCCATCGGCCTATGACGAATGCCGCGAACAGAACCCCTATCTGGCGGAGCGGCGCTCGGAACTCTATCGCCTCTGAGGCTGGAGCGCAGCGACGGAACCCGGTAGCGAGAAAGTTTCCCGGAGCAGGCTTCGTGATCTGCTTTTCCTGAACGCGCTTCCGATTATCGGGCGATGCGACGGAAAGGCTTGTGGCGTGTCCCGCCCCTTCCTACATCGGAACAGGCTTCACGGAGATGTGCATGATTATCGAAGCGGCCCGTCTGGCCCTCAACAATCTCTTCGCTCCCGAGACACGCAAGGTCTTCTGGAAGGTGATCGGGCTTACCGTCCTCGTCCTTGTCGGCCTTTGGGTGGCGGTGCGCGAGAGTTTCATCGCCTATGTCATGCCGTGGATCGACGGCTTTCTTCCCGGCATGCCGGACTGGGCCGGCTGGCTCGGCTTCGTGTTCGGCATTTTTGCGAGCATCGGGCTGGCGCTGGCGCTTGCCCTTTTGCTTTCCTCGGTGACCGCGATTATCGCCGGTCTCTTCCTCGACGATGTGGCCGAGGTGATCGAGAAGCAACACTATCCTGAGGATGCGCCGGGTGTGGCCATGCCGCTTAGCGATGCCATCCTGTCGTCGCTGAAGTTCTTCGGCGTGGTGGTGCTCGGCAATATCGTGGCGCTGATCCTGCTCTTCGTTCCGGGTGTGAACCTGATCGCCTTCTTTCTGGTGAACGGCTATCTGCTCGGCCGGGAATTCTTCGAATTCGCCGCCATGCGCTTTCGCTCGCCGCAGGAGGCGCGTTTGTTCCGGGCAAAGAACTCCTCGACCGTCTTCATCGGCGGGCTGGTGATTGCCGGCTTTCTCGCCATCCCGATCGTCAACCTGCTGACGCCGCTTTTTGCCGCGTCGATGATGGTGCATCTGCACAAGTTGCTGAGCCGCCGCGATGCGGGTTTCCGGGGGTAGCGGACGCCTTACTCTTCTTCCGCCGCCCCGATTATCTGTTGCGGCAATTCCACCAGTGGAGCCGGCACGTCGCAGGTCTTTTCCCCTGATTTGCAGATGTCGGCGATGACGCAGCGCTCGCATTCGGGGCGCCGAGCCTTGCAACAGTAACGCCCGTGCAGGATCAGCCAGTGGTGAGCGTGATAGAGATAGTGTTTCGGGATGACCCTGAGCAGCTTGTCTTCCACCTCGTCCGGGGTCTTGCCGGGGGCAAGGCGAATGCGGTTGGCGATGCGCAGGATGTGGGTATCGACGGCGATCGTCGGAATACCGAAAGCCATGGACATCACCACATTGGCGGTCTTGCGGCCGACGCCGGGCAGGGTGACCAGTTCCTCGCGGGTTTTCGGCACCTCGCCGCCATAGACATCGACCAGACGCTGCGAGAGCGCGATCACGTTCTTGGCCTTGTTGCGGTAGAGGCCGATGGTCTTGATGTAGTCACGGACCTTTTCTTCGCCGAGATCGAGCATTTTCTGCGGCGTGTCCGCCACCTTGAAGAGGGCGCGCGTCGCCTTGTTGACGCCGGCATCCGTCGCCTGCGCGGAAAGGGCGACCGCGACGACGAGCGTGAAGGGATTGACGTGTTCAAGCTCCCCCTTAGGCTCGGGACGCTGGATAGAAAAGCGCCGGAAGATTTCTTCCAGTTCCGCGCGGCTATAGGCGCTGCGGAAGGCTGGCGCCTTGCGTTTCGCCCCGCCCGGATTTGACTTTTTCAAAGTTTGAGTGCTGGATTTCTTGATCGGACTCGTCATGGACAATCTATAGTCGGGTGGAATGACCGAAGGCAATGTGAACAGCACCGCCGAGCAGCCGATATTCGCTGCCGAACTTATCCCCTATCGCTCGCTTGGCCGAAAGGGGTTTCGCATCCTGCTGGTTCTGACCGGGGCGATCTGCTGCATTCATGCGATCTTCTTCACCGTGACCGGCGCCTGGCCGATCGCCTTCTTCTTCGGGCTGGATTTCCTGCTGCTATACGGCGCCTTCTGGTTCAACTACCGCTCGGCCCGCGCGCGCGAGGAAGTCACGGTTTCGCGCACCAGCCTGTCGATCCGCAAGTACACGCCGTCTGGCCGCGTGACCGAACATCGCTTCAATCCGTTCTGGGCGCGTTTCTTTGTGCGCCGGCATGACGAGATCGGCATCGTTTCCATGCATGTGGTGGGCGAGGGGCGACGTACCGACATCGGTTCCTTCCTCAATCCGGACGACCGGGAGAGTTTCGCGCGGGCCTTCAAGGGGGCGCTCGCGACGGTGAAGCGGCGCATCTGATGCGCAAGACCTTATGGCCGCGCAAGAAACGGGTGGCATCCGTCGCGTGGCCGTGGTGAAGTTTTCCTCAAGATGAGGATCATGCCATGACGTTTGCACCACAGATCGACCTTTCGAAAATCAGCGACATCACCCCGGCGGGCTCGGATTACGACACGGTACGCAAGGTGATCGAGATGCTGTCGCTCGATTATCAGGAACAACCGTCGCTCGAGACCATCGCGGCAAGGCTCGGCCAGTCGCCGACCCAGCTGCAGAAGACGTTTACCCGCTGGGCGGGGCTTTCACCGAAGGCTTTCCTGCAGGCCGTGACCCTCGATCACGCCAAGCGGCTGCTCGGACAGGAAGGCATGCCGCTTCTCGAAACTTCCATCGAACTTGGGCTTTCCGGCCCCGGCCGCCTGCACGATCTGTTCGTCACTCACGAGGCTATGAGCCCCGGCGAATGGAAGGCGAAGGGGGGCGGGCTGACGATCCGCTACGGCTTTCATTCCTCACCCTTCGGTCAGGCTCTGGTGATGGTGACGGACAGGGGGCTCGCGGGCCTCGCCTTTGCCGATCCGGGCGAGGAGACCGCCTGTTTCGAGGATATGGCCGGGCGCTGGCCGAATGCGAATTTCATTGCCGACAACTCCGCAACGGAGCCCTATGCCGGCCGTATCTTCGATCCTGCGCGCTGGTGCGACGACCAGCCTTTGAGAGTGGTGCTGATCGGCACTGATTTTCAGGTCAGGGTGTGGGAGAGCCTGTTGCTGATTCCGATCGGCAAGGCGGTCACCTATTCGGATATCGCCGCGAAAATCGGCCAACCGACGGCGAACCGCGCGGTGGGTGCGGCTGTCGGCCGCAATCCTGTTTCCTTCGTGGTTCCCTGCCACCGGGCGCTCGGCAAGAGCGGCGCGCTCACCGGATATCACTGGGGTCTGACGCGCAAGCGCGCCATGCTCGGCTGGGAAGCCGGTCAGGTCGAAAATTAAGTGGGAAACCGTGAACCCGTAAATCGATTGAAACGTTATCCCAAGCGTTCTTGACTTTGCCGTCTTCGGCTGGTGATAGTCTGGCACGTTCCGGCCGGGCCGGTCTAAACCGAGGATGACGACCATGACTTCCAAACTCGAACAGCTTCGCTCCATGACGACGGTTGTCGCCGACACCGGCGACATCGAGGCCGTTGCGCGGCTGAAGCCGGTGGATTGCACCACCAACCCGACCATCGTTCTGAAGGCGCTGGGAACGGATGCCTTTGCCGATGCCTTCAAGGAGGCGATTGCCTGGGGCAAGGCCAAGGGCGGTTCGAGCGAAGCCGTCACCGCTGCGGTTGCCGACCGCCTGGCGATCTCCGTCGGTGCCGCGCTTGCCGGGCTGGTTCCGGGCCGCGTCTCGACAGAAGTTGACGCCGACCTCTCCTTCGACACCAAGGGGTCGATTGCCAAGGCGCATGAAATCATCGCCGGCTACAAGGAACGCGGCATCGAGCGTGACCGCATCCTGATCAAGCTGGCCTCCACCTGGGAAGGCATCCGCGCTGCGGAAGTGCTGCAGAAGGAAGGCATCGACTGCAACCTGACCCTTCTCTTCTCCAAGGCTCAGGCAATCGCCTGCGCCGAAGCGAATGTATTCCTGATTTCGCCTTTCGTTGGTCGCATTCTCGACTGGTACAAGAAGTCGACGGGCGAGAGCTACACCTCGGAAACCGATCCGGGCGTCGTGTCCGTTCGCTCGATCTACAACTATTACAAGGTCAACGGCATCAAGACGATCGTGATGGGCGCTTCCTTCCGCAATGCCGGCGAGATCGAAGCGCTGGCCGGTTGCGACCGCCTGACGATCAGCCCGGCGCTGCTCGATGAGTTGGACAAGGACACGGGTACGCTGACCCAGGTTCTGTCGGCAGACAAGGTAACGGCGGATCCGCTTGTAACGCTCGACGAGAAGGCGTTCCGCTGGGCGCTCAACGAAGATGCGATGGCGACCGAAAAGCTTGCCGAAGGCATCCGCGCATTCGCCAAGGATCTCGGCACCCTGCGCAGCCAGGTTGCCAAGGCCCTTGCCGCCTGATGATCGCCATTTCACCTCCCTGCCTTTCGGGCGGGGAGGTGTTGCTCACCAGTTCATCACGACATTGTCGGGGATGAAGTAGGTTTCCACTCCCCCTATCGTCACCACTGCATTTGCGCCTTCCTTGCGGGAGCGCACTTCCGCGCCATCCTCGCTGGTAAAGCGACCGGCGCGATAGATCAGCGAGCGGACGACGCCATCCGGTGTTTCGATAGCGATTTCGGCGCTGGTGCCGCGGCGCTGCAGCCCGAAGGGGCAACGGAAGAGCCGTGGATCGCGGCCGAAGCGGCAGTTGAAGGCGCCGGTCCGTTCGTAACCGTTGGCTCCCGGCCATGACGGATCGGCCGGATAGGGCCGATAGGCGCCATCAGGTTCCACATATTCATCGCTCACATAGCGACCGTTGACCCAGCCGCTCAGGCGTGGCCGGTCGTAGGTGGCGATCCGACACCAGTAGCCGCCTTCTCGCTCCCGGCAGCCGAGGTTGCGGATCGGCGTTCCTTCCTCCAGCACCCCGATGATGCGGAATGCCGGTCCCGGACCGGAGCGCACGTTCAGCGTATCGCCGGGGCGCAGGCCCATGACGTGCCAGTAGGAAGCATCGTCAGACGGGTTGGAATAGAGGTTCGGCGCCGGGATAACCCGAGGTTCTTCTGCCCTTAGCGTTTGCGGGAGCAGCGCGGCGGCAACTGCCAGAAGGACGGTTGAGAGAAAGAGGGGCGTGGCGCGGCGCATACAGGAACTCCGTTGATCGCGACAGACGATAATACAGCGGCGGTTTTGTCGCCGAATTATCCACGGGGAAGGTAAACGCCAGCCTTGCGCGCGCCTTGGGCGGCAACTTTCATCAGAGATTTTGCGATGCAGCAAAAATGCTTGCTATCAAAATAGATTTTATGCAAATCAATCCACATGAACACAAAATTGCGCAGGGAATTCGGATTTCGTCTCGTCGGGCTCTCGCGCCGCTGGCGTCAGCATGTGGACGAGGGTGTGGCCGCCGTTGGGTTGAGCGATGCGACATGGTCGCCGCTCTTTCATCTGCACAGGATTGGTGACGGTCTGACGCAGAAGGAACTTGCTGCGCACATCGGCCTCGACGGATCGAGCCTCGTCCGGCTGCTCGATATTCTGGAACGGCAGGGATTGGTGGAACGGCGGACCGAAGCCGAGGACCGCAGGGCGAGACGTCTTTATCTGACACCTGCCGGTAAGGAGCGGGTCTCCGCTATTCTGGAGCGGCTGTTGCCCCTCGAGGATGAAATGCTGCAGGATCTCGACGATGCCGAAATTGCGGTGCTGCTCGGCGCTTTCGAAAGGATCGAAGCCCGCATCCGGGCTACGCACGAAACCGGAGAGCACTGACCGATGGTGCAGGCACAACGGATGGCAAAATTCGGTTTCGATCTGCCGCGGCTGAATTTTGCGTTCAGGACAGCCGTTGCCGCCTGTCTGGCGCTGTTCATTGCATGGTTGCTCGGGCTTGAGCATCCCCAGTGGTCGGCAATGACGGTCTGGGCCGCGGCACAGCCCACTCGCGGCCAGCTTTTGGAAAAGGGCGTCTTCCGTGCCCTGGGCACGCTGATCGGTGTCGCGGCCGGGGTTGGTCTCGTGGCTGTTTCCGGGGGAGATCCCCGACCGCTCGTCATCGGCCTTTCGGTCTGGATCGGCCTTTGCGTCGCGGCAGGCAATCTGCTGCGCGGATATGTCTCCTATGGCGCGATGCTGTCGGGTTATTCGGCATCCATGGTGGCGCTGCTCGATACCGGGCATCCGGATCATGTCCTGTCCCTTGGTGCCGACCGTGCGGCGACGATCATGGTGGGCGTCGTTACCGCGTTGGCGGTTGGCTGGCTGCTGACACCGGCTGCCGCCGAAAATGAGATGACTGGCCGGATGCGTCGGGTGACGGCGCGGTTGTTGCGCGACCTTGCTATAGCTCTTCGGTGCGGGAATACCACGACGCTGGGTGACGAACAGCGGGCCCTGCTGGCCGAGATGGCGGCAATCGACGAGGTTCTGGATCCGCATGGAGCCGGCTCGCTGCGTTCGCGTCAGGCGGTTCGCGCCATGCGTACGGTGCTGTCGGTGCAGATATCGCTGCTGCTTGCCGGGCGTCGCGGCGGTCATGGTCGAAACGGAGGGATTGCCGATCTGCTCGATCAGGCTGCGGCCGGTTTCGAGGCGGGCAACGGTTCAGACGGTCCGCTGGCCCGCATCGACGCGGCGGCGTTCTCCTGCCGTGACACCGATCTCGGCGATGCGCTGCAAACGCTGAGCGAGGCCATTCGCGCACATCGCGTGGCACTTGGTCAGCATGTCGAAACGACGACTTCTTCGGGACATGCCAGCCATCCGGTGGTGCTGCACCGCGACTGGATCGGGGCACGTCAGGCATCTATCCGGGCGACGCTCTGCATGCTGCTGGTCGGGCTCCTCTGGGTTGCGACCGGGTGGGAGGCCGCGCCCTTCCTGTTGCTTGGCCTGTCGATCATGACAACGATCTTTTCGACCTTCGATAATCCCGCCCATACGATGCGCTTCGTGCTGATTGGGCAGATTTTCGGCGCGCTCGGGGCGCTCGCCTGCCGGTTCCTCGTCTGGCCGTTTGCAGGCAACGAGCTTCAGGTTGTGCTGCTGACAATGCCGTTCATCCTGGGGGCGTCGTTGTTTTTCTCCCATCGGCGCACGCTTCCCACCGCATTCGACTATGCCATGGTGTCGCTGCTGCTCTTGCACCCGGTCTATCCGCTGACGGGGGATTTTTCCTCGATGTTGTCGGGCGCGATTGCGGTCGTGCTGGCGCCGGTCGTGGCGCTTATCGCCTACAGACTGATTTTTCCGCTCAATGCAGGCAAGCGCCTGGAGACGCTCATCGTCATGATGGTGCACGAGTTGCAGGACATGGCGCGGACGGAGGATGCCTCGCAGCACCGCCTGACGTGGCGAGGTCGCCTGTACCACAGGCTGTTCCGGATGATCCGGTTTGCCGAGCGCAGCGGCGATACGCATCGCGACGTCACTGACGGCGGGCTTGCTGTGCTGTCAGTCGGCTATTCGATCCTCTCCCTGCAGGATCTCGTCCGTTCGGGTGCGTTGACCGATGGCGAGGAGCGGGCCGCCAAGGCGGCCTTGCAGCGGTTGAAGAAGGTGAGCTCGGAGCCTGAAAAGGCCGCGGCCGCGCTGGCGCGGGCTAGTGGCCGGCTCTCCGCGGCGCACCCGCGCGAAAGCACTTCCGTCGCAGGAGCCGCTGCGGCGCTTCGGGCGAACGTCGCTTTCATGAAGCGGGCCGGGTAGGCTGAAAGACAAAGGGGCGTTGCAAAAGCCACACTGCCGCCGACCGCAAGTTTCAGGCTCCAGTGAAGCGCAAAGCATCTCCCCCGTTATGCCTGACTTGATCCGGCATCCAGCGACCTGACGTCCATCGGGTCAAAAGACTCTTCCAGCCCAAGGACTTGGGCTGGCTGGATGCCTGTGACGAGCACAGGCATGACGGCGTGGCAAGCGCCCGTACACCGTCGGGCGCAAATGCGCGGATTTGCCGGCCGTCTGACGGCGCGTTCGATACCGCGCCGTTGACTGCTGTTCAATGCGCGATCATGACGTGGCGGACGGCGGTGTAGTCCTCCAGCGCGTAGACCGACATGTCCTTGCCGTAGCCGGACTGCTTCAGGCCGCCATGGGGCATTTCATTGCACAGCATGAAGTGGGTGTTGATCCAGGTGCAGCCGTAGCGCAGGCGGGAGGCGGTCTTCATGGCGCGGGAAATGTCCTTGGTCCAGACGGACGAGGCGAGGCCGTAGTCGCTGTCGTTCGCCCAGGCGATGGCATCCTCTGTTTCGGAGAAGCGGGTGACGGACACGACCGGGCCGAAGACCTCGCGGCGGACGATCTCGTCGTCCTGCAGGGCGCCGGCGATGACGGTGGGGGTGTAGAAAAAGCCCTTGTCGCCCGAGACCTTGCCGCCGGTGACGACTTCCATGTGCTTGTGCTCGGCGGCGCGGGTGACGAAGCTCTCCACGCGGTCGCGCTGGCGCTTCGAGATCAGCGGGCCGATCTCGTCTTCGGTGTCGTCGGCCTGGTTGAACTTCAGCGTCGAGACCGCGGAGGCGAGGTCGGCGACGAAATTGTCATAGACCTTGTCGGCGGCATAGATGCGGCAGGCGGCGGTGCAGTCCTGACCGGCATTGTAATAACCGAAGGTGCGGATGGCGGAGACGACGGCGTCGATGTCGGCATCGTCATAGACGATGACCGGGGCCTTGCCGCCGAGTTCGAGATGGGTTCGCTTGACGGTCTTCGACGCAGCCGCCAGCACCTTCTTGCCGGTGGCGATGTCGCCGGTGATCGACACCATGCCGATCTTCGGGTGGTTGATGAGCGCGTTTCCGACGCTCTCGCCGCGGCCGAGCACGACGTTGACCACGCCTTCCGGCAGGATGTCGGCGAGAAGCTTCGCCATCTTGAGAGCGGTGAGCGGGGTCTGTTCGGAGGGCTTGAAGACCACGGTATTGCCGCCGGCGATTGCGGGGGCGAGCTTCCATGCCATCATCATCAGCGGGTAGTTCCACGGCGCGATGGAGCCGACGATGCCGACCGGATCGCGGCGGATCATCGAGGTAAAGCCCGGCAGGTATTCGCCGGCGACCGGCGCATGCAGCGAGCGGATGGCGCCGGCGAAGAAGCGCCAGCAATCGACGATGGCGGGGATCTCGTCATTCCTCACGGCATTGATCGGCTTGCCGCAATTGAGGCTTTCCAGCGCTGCGAAGCCGTCGGCATCCTTCTCGATGGCATCGGCAATCGCCAGCAGGTAGGCGGAACGCTGGCCGGGTGTGGTGGCGGCCCAGTTGTCGAAGGCCTTTTCGGCTGCATCGACGGCGGCGTCGATCTGGCCGAGCGAGGCTTCGGGCAGGTCGAGGATCACTTCCCCGGTTTTGGGGTTGAGGATCTTTTCCTCGGTTTCCGTGCCGGCCTCGAATTTCGCGCCGATCAGCATTTGCGTGTCCATGTCGGTTCTCCCTCAGTCTTGAATGGTCGTTATTTCCCGCTGCCGGCAACGTTGTCGGTATCGCGGGTCAGGTAATAGGCGCCGAGGATCGGCAGGAAGGTGACGATCACCACGAGCATGGCGACAACGTTGGTCACAGGCCGCTGGCGCGGACGGATCAGTTCTTCCAGCATCCAGATCGGCAGGGTGGATTGCTGGCCGCCGGTGAAGGTCGTGACGATGACCTCATCGAAGGACAGGGCGAAGGCCAGCATCCCGCCGGCCAGAAGTGCCGTCGCGATGTTCGGCAGGACCACGTAGCGGAAGGTCTGGAAACCGTCGGCACCGAGGTCCATCGAGGCCTCGATCAGCGAGCCGGAGGTGCGGCGGAAGCGGGCGACGGCATTGTTGTAAACCACGACCACGCAGAAGGTGCCGTGGCCGAGAATGATCGTCCACATCGAATAGGGGATTTCGGCCAATGAGAAGGCCGAGCGCAGCGCGATACCGGTGATGATGCCGGGAAGCGCGATGGGCAGGATGACGAGCAACGAGATCGCTTCCCGGCCAAAGAAGGCGGTGCGGGCGACGGCTGCGGCGGCAAGCGTACCGAGCACCAGCGCGATGGCGGTTGCGATGGAGGCGACCTTGAGCGAGAGGGTCAGCGCCTCCCATACATCGGGACGGTTCCAGGCAACGGAGAACCATTGCGTGGTGAAGCCCGGCGGCGGCCATTGGAAGCTCTTCTCTTCCGTGGTGAAGGCGTAGACGAAGATCAGCAGGATCGGCAGGTGCAGGAAGGCGAGACCGCCTGCAGTTGCAAGTTTCAGGGGCCAGCCGGCGCCGTTGTTATTGTCAGAGCGCATCGAAGGCCCCCATGCGTTTGGCGATCCAGAGATAGATGCCCATGATGACGATCGGCACGACCGAGAAGGCGGCGGCAAGCGGCACATTGCCGGCCGTGCCCTGCTGCGTGTAGACGGCCTGCCCTATGAAGAGGCGCGATGAGCCGATGATCTGCGGGATGATGTAGTCGCCGAGCGTCAGCGAGAAGGTGAAGATCGAGCCGGCGATGATGCCCGGTAGCGCCAGCGGAAACAGCACGTGGCGGAATGTCTGGTCCGGTTTCGCGCCGAGATCGGCGGAAGCCTCGATCAGATTGCCGGGCACGCGCTCCAGCGCTGCCTGCGTCGGCAGGATCATGTAGGGCAGCCAGACATAGACGAAGACGATGAAGGTGCCGATGTAGCTGATCGAAAGCGAGTTGCCGCCGATGACGGGCAAAGCGAGCACTCCATCGAGAAGCCAGGACAGGTGAAGCTTGGCGAAGGCCCAGGTGAGAATGCCTTCCTTGGCGAGGATCAGCTTCCAGGCATAGACCTTTACGAGATAGCTGGACCACAGCGGCAGCATGATGCCGATATAGAAGAAGGCCTTCCATTTACCCTTGGCATGGCGTGCCGCGTAATAGGCAATAGGAAAGGCGAGCACTGCGGAGGCGAGCGTGACGGCAATCGCCATCAGCAGGGTGCGCAGGATGATGTCGAAATTCGAGGGTATGAGCAGCTGTTCATAGGTCGCGAGCGTGAACTCGTAATTGATCATCCCGGAGAATTCGTCGATCGCGAAGAAACTCTGCAGGAGAAGCGCGATCAGCGAACCGACATAAATGACGCCGAGCCAGAGCAGTGGCGGCACCAGCATCAGCACCAGCAGCAAGGCGGGGCGTCGCCAGAAGAGATCGGATGCGCGGCGCAAGGGGCCGTTGCCGGCCGGAAGGATCGAGGTCGCCGAAAGATCGGTCATGCCGCGCCATCCATGTAATGGAGGTCTGCGGGCTTCCAGCCGATAGAGGTGCTGTCGCCGACCGCGGGGACAGGCTGACCGGCGGGGACCATGACGTTCAGCGAAATCTTGTCGATCGTGAGCGAGATGCGGGTCGCTGCTCCGAGGAAGCTGTGGGAGCGGACGGTTGCCATAACGTCGCCTTCGGAAACGATCCGGATCGCCTCGGGACGGAGGCTTGCCCATTTTTCCTCGCCACCCAGCCGTTTCGTTTCGGCCGGCGTCAGGATGTTGGAGGAGCCGACGAAATCCGCGACGAAGCGGGTCTTCGGGCGATTGTAGATCTCTTCCGGCGTGCCGGCCTGGACGATCCTGCCTTCGTTGAAGACGGCGACGCGGTCGGCCATGGAGAGGGCTTCACCCTGGTCGTGGGTGACGAAGATGAAGGTGATGCCGAGAGAGCGCTGCAGGGTTTTCAGCTCCTCCTGCATGCTTTCGCGAAGCTTCAGGTCGAGTGCGCCGAGAGGTTCGTCGAGTAGCAGAACCTGGGGCTTGTTGACGAGCGCGCGTGCGAGCGCCACGCGCTGCCGCTGGCCGCCGGAAAGCTGGCCCGGCTTGCGGGTGCCATAGCCGGGTAGCTTGACGAGATCCAGAGCCTGCTCGGCCATCTGCAGCCGTTCGGATTTCTCGACACCCTTGACCATCAGCCCGTAGGCGACGTTGTCGAGGATGTTGAGGTGCGGGAAGAGGGCATAGTCCTGGAATACCGTGTTGACGTTGCGGCGATAGGGCGGAACGCCCTCCGCCGTTTCGCCGAAGATCTCGATGTGGCCGGCGCTGGGCTGTTCGAAGCCGGCAATCAGACGCAGGCACGTCGTCTTGCCGGAGCCGGACGGGCCAAGCATGGCAAAGAACTCGCCGGGCGCGATCACGAGATCGACGGCATCGACTGCCTTGACGGTGCCGAAATGGCGCGACACCTGCGAGAATTCAACGGCTGCGGTCATGGGTACTCCGGGAGAATAGTTGCTCGGCATGAGGCCGACGGGATCCTTTACCCTCCCCTTGAGGGGGAGGGTCGGACCGAAGGGCCGGGGTGGTGATGTCTTGATATGGCTGTCGCCGGCAGGATCACCCCCACCCGCGCATTCGCGCGACCTCCCCCCTCAAGGGGGAGGTGGAAGGATCAGCGGCCGCCGATCACGCCGATATAATCCGATACCCAGCGATGGTAAGGCACGCACTCGCCCTGGCTTTCGCACTTCGAGGTCGGGGTGCGCCAGAACTTGATCTTGTCGAAGTTCTCGTAGCCGTTGGTCTTGCAGCCCTCGTCGCCGTAGAGTTCGTTGCCCTTGCAGGCAGCCGGAACGGAGGGAACGGTGCCGAACCAGGCGGAGACGTCACCCTGAACCTTGGGCGACAGCGAATGCTCCATCCACATATAGGCGCAGTTCGGATGCTCGCTGTCGACGTGAAGCATGGTGGTGTCGGCCCAGCCGGTCACGCCTTCCTCGGGGAAGGTCGAGTCGATCTTGGCGCCTTCGGCCTTCATCAGGTTGACCTGGAACGGCCAGGAGCCGGACGCGACCACGCCTTCGTTCTTGAAGTCGTCGATCTGGATCATGGCGTCGTGCCAGTAACGGCCGACGAGCTGACGCTGTCCGCGTAGCAGGTCGAGAGCAGCCTTGTACTGGTCCTCGTTCAGCTCGTAGGGGTCCTTGATGCCGAGTTCCGGCTTGTGCTTCATCAGGTAGAGGGCGGCATCGGCAACGTAGATCGGGCCGTCATAGGCCTGCACGCGGCCCTTGTTCGACTTGCCGTCCGGCAGGGTCTGCTCTTCGAAAACGACGTTCCAGCTCTTCGGAGCCTCGCCCTTGAAGGCTTCGGTATTGTACATCAGCACGTTCGCGCCCCAGACATAGGGCGTACCGTAATGCACCCCCTTGACGGTGTGCCACGGTGCGTTCTGCAGGCGTTCGTCGATGGTCTTCCACGAAGGGATGAGGTCGGTGTTGATCGGCTGGACGCGCTTGCCGGCGACGAGGCGCAGCGATGCGTCGCCAGAAGCGGTGACGAGGTCGAAGCCGCCTTCATTCATCAGAGCGACCATTTCGTCGGAGGTGGCCGCGGTCTTGACCGACACCTTGCAGCCCGTCTCGGCTTCGAACTTGGTGACCCAGTCGTAGCTCTTGTCGGTTTCGCCGCGCTCGATGTAACCGGCCCAGGCAACGATGGAGAGTGCGCCTTCGCCCTTGCCGAGCTCCTTCAGGGGCTCCTGGGCTACGGAAGCCGTGGCAAAGCTGAGTACGGCAGTGATGGCCGTGCACGAATGCAGAAATTTCTTCATGGCAATTTCTCCCGGTTCGGGGCCGCCTTATCGCGGCGTTTGTTCCCGAGAATGAAGGTGACGCGAAATTGCCGCATTCGCAAATTCATTTGTCAGAAAGTCGCTATCGGTTTTTCCGAAATCTGATGCCGTCGCCCCTCATCCGGTTACCGCCACCTTCTCCCCGCAAGCAGGGAGAAGGACGATGGGGCCGCCGTTCTGCCTCCCTCTCTCCCGCTTGCGGGGAGAAGGTCCCGGCAGGGGGATGAGGGGCGGATGGCCAATGATTTAACCTTACCGTCCCCGCCCGCTTCTGAGCGCCTCGGCAATGCCGACGAAATCGCGTGCTGCCTGGGGCAGGCTCGAACCCTTGCGCCAGACCATGCCGACCTGAACGACGGGCAGGGCGCCGGAGACGTCGCGGCTTTCGATGCGGTCGCCTTCCAGCGACCATGGGCGGTAGACGAGATCGGGCAGCAGGGCTACGCCGGCACCGGTCGCCACGAGACTTCGGACCGCTTCGACCGAGCGGGTTCGGAAGGCGACGTGTGGCCGGGCGCCGAGTGCGGCGAGCAGCTTGCCGGTGTTCTCCTCGATTTCGTCGATGGTCAGCATGATCAGCGGTTCGCGGGCAATGTCGGCGCTTGAGATGATGTCCGCCGACACCAGCGGGTGCCCCATGGGCAGCCAGAGGCGATAGGGTGAGGTCTCGAGAATTTCCGCCTGCAGGGCCATGCGGTCGCGCAGGTTGGAAATGACCATGACGGCCACGTCCAGTTCGCCGCCGATCAGCAGATGTTCCAGATAGGAGCCGTTGTCCTCGATGGCCGAGACCTCGACGCCAGGACAGGCGCGGCGATAGCGCGCGAGAAGATCGGAGAGCACATAGCCCGCAACAAGCGAGGTGACGCCGATATTGAGCTTGCCGCCGGCATTCTCCTTGGTTTCCGAAAAGGCGTTGCGGGCGTCCGAGACCGTCGCAAGGATCTTCGTTGCGTGGCGCAGGAACTGGTGGCCGTTATGGGTGATCGACAGGCCGCGCGGATGGCGCTCGAACAATTCCACGCCAAGGTCGCCTTCCAGTTCCTTGATCGCCTCGGTGACGGAGGACTGGGAAATGGAGAGATTCTGGGCGGCGCGCGTCACCGAACCCTGTTCGGCGACGGCGATAAAATACTGCAACTGGCGAAGGGTGAAGGCCATGCGGTGTTTAGACCATGGCTTGCAGAGTGTCGCAAGCGGGGCGGGAGACCATCATTACCGCAGGGCAGCCTTGCAAAGATGCAACTTTGCAAATGTCAGGATGCCGATAATATGACATTCTCTCCCATTGTGCTCCATGCATTTTCCCGACTGCGACCCCCGATGAAATCCACGCCGCTTGGCTATCTCTTTGCCCTTACGGCTTTTACCGTTTTTGCCGCTCAGGACGGGATCTCTAAACATCTCGGGGAAAGTTATTCTCCTGTAGTGGTGGCGGTCGTGCGTTACTGGGCGTTTGCCGCCTTCGCCATGTTTCTTGCCCTGCGTTCGGGCGGCGGGTTGAGGACTGCGGTCCGGACGCAAAGGCCGATCCTGCAGATCCTGCGCGGGCTGCTGCTCGGTGGACAGATCCTCGTATCGGTTGCCGCGTTTCATTATGCGGGTCTGGCGCAGTCGCAGGCGATTTTCGCTTCTGCTCCGATTTTCGTGGCGCTCCTATCAGTGCCGCTTCTTGGCGAAAAGGTCGGCTGGCGACGGTGGACGGCGATCGGCGTCGGCCTGTGCGGGGTGGTCCTGATCCTGTCTCCGGGGCCGGCCGGCTTCAACGGCTATGTCGTCCTGCCGCTGATGTGCGCGATCTTCGGCGCGGTCTACGGCATTCTGACCCGGCTCGTCAGCCGGGTGGATCAGCCGGTGACAAGCTTCTTCTATATGTGCATGGTCGGCTTCGTCTGTACCAATGCGATCGCGCCCGCCTTCTTCACGCCGATTGCCGCAAAGGACTGGGGCTGGATGCTGGCGCTGTGCTGCACCGGCATCATCGGGCATTTCTCCCTCATCAAGGCCTATGACAAGCTGAGCGCCGTAGTGCTGCAGCCGATCGCCTACTGGCAGCTTGTGCTCGGTTCGGGGATCGCTGTCGCGGTGTTTGGCGAAACGCTGCGATTCAACATGATTCTCGGATCGGTGATCGTTGTCGCCGCGGGAATTTTCACCGTCTGGCGGGAGCAGGTCGTGGCCCGCAGGAATGCGGCGGAAGCTGCTGCAGGTCGTTGATCGGCAAACCGGCTGTCGATCGAAATCTTGCTCGACCATTTTTGGCTCTAAGTCCGAATTTGCTGAAAACTTTATTGACCGATTCAGTCCGTTATTCAAAAAACGGACTGAAAGATTCTGTTTATATATTCGAAGTTGTTAATTTATGCGCGTGGCTTTGTTTGCGCGGATGAATGCTTCGGGGGGGGGGGGGCTTCTTCGTGAAATCTGATCGTTACACCCGGCTTGGTCGTCTGTCTTCGACAAGCATTCTGGCTCTTTCCTTTGCCTGCGGATTGTCCTCGATGGCGCAGGCAGATTCCGTCTTTTGGTCGGGCACGGCGGGCGACAACGACTGGTTCAATAACGCCAACTGGGTTTGGGGCGGACATACTCCCGCTGCCGGAGACGATGCACGTATCGATACGACAGGCGTTTTGCTCGGTGGTGCCGCCGGTTTCGCGGGCAATCTCTTCGTTGGCCTCGGTTCTACGGCCGATCTGAGCGTTCAGAGTGATTTGACAACCGGATCAGCTTCGCTCGGCTGGAGCGCCGGTTCGCAGGGGACGGTGTCGATCAGCGGGGCCGGAAATGTCTGGAACAATTCTTCCTCGATCACGGTTGGTAATGACGGAACGGGCCTCATCAATATTCTGGATGGGGCTGAGGTCGCTTCCGGCTCGTTCTATATCGGCGGAGGCCCCGCAGGCGCGGGAACCGTGACGCTTCAGGACAATTCCAAGCTCTTCGCGACGGGATATCTTTACGTTGGTTACGGCGGCGGTGCTGTGGATGGCGCGGACGGGCACCTTTATATCTATTCCGGCTCGGATGCGACGAGCGTGAATGGCGTTATCGCGGATGGCCTGAATACCACGGGTGCCGTGCTCGTCGACGGCGCGGGGTCAACCTGGAACAATCTCTCTCTTCTGGTGGTCGGCGGCGGTGGGGTTGGGACGCTGGACATTACCGACGGCGGTTATGTTCACAGCGGCAGTGCGACGATCGCCAATCTGGCCACGGCCTCCGGCAGCACCGTCACTGTGGACGGTCCGGGCAGCGAGTGGTCGATCGACACGTCGCTCGTCGTTGGCGGCAGCACCGAGGGGTATCTTGATATCACGAATGGCGGCGTCGTTGGAGCGGCGACCGCTTCGCTGGGCTATGCGAGCGGCGGAAACGGTCATGTCTCGGTAGCCGGCGCGAACAGCACATGGACGGTCACAAGCGATCTTTACGTCGGGCTGGACGGGACGGGCGATGTCTCCGTCGAAGCTTCCGGACTTGTGGAAGCCGGAGCCGTCTATCTCGGTTACGCGAACGCTGCCGTCGGCGCGATCACTGTCGACGATGCGGTCCTGAATGTCACCGATCGCATCGGCGTCGGCTATGACGGTACCGGCACGCTGACCGTTCGGGACGGCGGCACGGTACATTCGGATGGCGCCATCCTCGGCTGGAACGCGACGGGCCACGGCACCGCCTCGGTGAGCGGGACCGGCAGCCGCTGGGAAAACACGGATACGCTCTATGTCGGTAATCTCGGCGACGGTTTCCTGACGATTGCCGCCGGTGGCGTCGTCACCAGCACGGACGGTTATGTCGGTACTGAAAACGGCTCCGACAGCGAGGCGACGGTGACGGGCGCGGGCTCGTCCTGGGAGATGAGCGGCGCGTTCCTCGTCGGCCACAACACCGGTTCGCAAGGCACGGTGACCATTTCCGCCGGCGGCTCCATCAGTGCGCTTCAGGGCATTCTGGGCGATCTTGCCGGTTCGGTCGGTACGATGACGGTCACGGGAGCAGGCTCGACATGGTCCGCACTCGTCGATTCTTCCGTGCTCTATTCGGGTGATCTCAATGTCGGCCGCTTCGGTACGGGTTATCTGACCGTCACCGACGGCGGCTCCGTCGTCGGCAATCGCCTGCATATCGGCAATGAAGCCGGCTCCTCCGGTACCGTAGCCGTGTCGGGCGCCGGTTCGAACCTCACGATCGCGGGGCGGCTTTCGGTCGGGATTGAGGGTGATGGCGTGTTGACGGTGTCGAATGACGCGACCGTCAGTGCGGACCGGATCGTAATCGCCGACGACGCGACATCGAGCGGTACACTCAATATCGGCGCAGCGAGGGGGCAGACTGCTTCCGCTGCCGGCACGATCAATGCCTCGACCGTGGTCTTCGGAGACGGGGACGGCGAAATCGTCTTCAATCACACGGGCAGCAGCTATGTCTTCGCCTCCGATGTGGAGGGCACGGGGACGCTGTCCTTCCTGTCCGGCCTTACCAAGCTGACCGGCGACTATTCCGCTTTCACCGGGGACCTGAGCATCGCGGGCGGTCTGGTTTCTGTGAATACCTCGACGCTGACGGCCGTCGCCAACGTTCTCTCGGGTGCCACGCTCGGCGGTTCCGGCACGCTCGGTAATGTGGCTGTCGCAAGCGGTGGTACGGTCGCGCCCGGCAATTCGATCGGCACGCTGACCGTTGCCAATATCAGCTTCGCCTCGGGCTCCACCTATTCCGTCGAGATCGACGATGCCGGCCGCAGCGACCTTCTGCATGCGACGGGAACGGCCACCATCAACTCCGGCGCCAGCGTCTATTTCGGTCCGGAGAACGGCACGGACGACGGCAGCACCTATTCCATCGGTACCGTCTATACGATCCTGACGGCGGATGGCGGGGTGTCCGGCACCTTCGGTTCGATCTCGGACGGCTTCGTCTTCCTCGATGGCACGCTGATCTACGATGCCAACAACATCTACCTGACGCTGTCGCGCAACGGTACGAGCTTTGCGAGTCTTGGGCAGACCCGCAACCAGATCGCCGTCGGTACCGCGCTCGACAGCATGGCGAGCGGCGATCCGGTGCAGAGCATCGTGGCGGGTCTCGGTGAAAGCGCCGTCCGTCCGGCCTATGACGCGCTGTCGGGCGAAATCCATGCTTCCGCCAAGGGCATGCTGGTCGATGACAGCCGCTTTGTCCGCGACGGCCTGAACGCCCGGCTCCTTGCCGGCGAGGCAACCGGAGAGCGCGGTTTCTGGATGTCCTCCTTCGGCTCCTGGGCAAAGGCGGACAGCGACGGCAATGCCGCCTCTCTCGAACACAATACGGGCGGCTTCCTCGGGGGTGCCGATGCGGTATTCCTCGAAGACTGGCGTCTCGGTCTTGCCGGCGGCTACAGCCGGACCAGCTTCGATGTGGATGGTCGCAATTCGTCGGGAACGTCGGACAATTACTCCTTGGGCGTCTATGGCGGCCGTTCGCTCGGCGCGTTCGATCTGAGGTTCGGCGGGGCCTATACCTGGCACCAGATTTCGACCGATCGATCCGTCGATATCGGCAGCTTCAGCGAGGATCTCGATGCCGACTACGATGCTTCGACCGCACAGTTCTTCGGCGAGGCAAGCTACGGCATAGACACGGGCATCGGTCATTTCTCGCCGTTTGCTGGGCTTGCCCATGTGCTGCTGCACACGGACCGCATGACCGAGACAGGTGGTGATGCGGCGATTTCCGCGGCAAGCGACGACTACGCCGTGACCTATTCGACGCTTGGTCTCAGGGCCTCCGCTCCGGTCGATCTGGGTGGCATGCCCATCGGTTTGCAGGGCATGGTCGGCTGGCGTCATGCGTTCGGCGATGCAACGCCGACCTCGGAACACGCCTTTGCGACGGGCGACGCCTTTACTGTTGCCGGTACACCGATTGCGCGCGATGTCGCGGTCTTCGAGGCGGGCCTTTCCGTTTCGCTGTCCAAAACGGCGACCTTCGGGGTTTCCTATGCCGGCCAGGCCGGTGGCGGCGATTGGGAACAGCAGATCAAGGGCCGCTTCGACGTTCGGTTCTGATCGACCCTCATCAGGTTTCGGACAATCCGGGTTCCTGTGGCTCCGGGGTTCCCGCTCCCAACAGGGCTTTCATCGCCGCGATGACGCGGCGATGCTGGTGCGCGTGGCGCGTGCGAACACCGGTTGCGGCATAGACCGTCTGCGGGATTGGCGCGACGTCCTCGACGATAAAAGCGATGCCGGCGCGATGTAACCCGTCAGCCGTGGTTTTCGTCACGAAAGCGCCGCCGCCGAGGCTTTTCAGCATGCCCGTTATTGTGACGTTCTGGCCGGAAGACAGAGCTGTGGTGGCAAATTGCGGCAGGGCCAGCCGGTGCGCCCTGTCAAATGCCGGGGAATAATTCGCACCGATGTAGTTGTCCCGGGTGAGGTCGCCCACCTTCGATGACAGAGTGCTGACCAGCACATAGGTCATTTCGCCGATCCGCTCATAATGCAGGTCGGGCAGGAAGTGGGGTGTGTAGAGGATCGCAAGATCGAGATCGCCGCTGGCAAGATCCCGGTTCATCTGGTTCGAATAGTCGGCCTCGATATAGATCGAGGTTCCCGGCAGCTCGGCGCGGATCGCCCTCAGCCATGGACCGGCGAGTTCTTCGGCGACATCCTGCTGGACGCCGATGCGCATGGCGTGTTCGTAGGCGCCGGCGCTTTCGACCGTCCGCGCCGCCTCGTGCCATTGACGTTGAAGAGCGCGCGCGTGATCGAGGAAACGCAGGCCCGCGGGCGTCGGCGCCGTTCCGCCCTTGTTGCGGGTGAAGAGCGAGCGGCCGAGTGCTGCCTCCAGCGCCTTGACGCGATGGGAGATCGTCGACTGCCTGAGGTTCATGCGCTCGGCGGTGCGGTTGAAGCTGCGGGTCTCCATCAGGTCGAGATAGGTTTCGATCAGCTCGATCTGCACGTGGCCGCTCCGCTTGGACTCAGGTTTCTTGCGCCATTTGCCGAAGGTCCGAGAGGCCCCGGGGCGGATGCGCGCGGAAGTCGACGCCATAGACGCGGCTGGCGAAATGGTCGCGGACACGGGTGATCTGGGAAGCCTCGCCTGCGATCCTCGACCGCAACAGGGGATCGCAGGTGCCGGTGATCGCCATCGACTTGTTGATCACCCAGCCATAGGGCTCGATATGGGCACGGCGCAAATCGTCCTGTAATGCGCCGGCCTCGGAGACCGGCGTGGTTTCCGGCAGTGTGACGAGGATGACCTTGGTATAATCGGGGTCCTGCAGGCGCATTAACGGGGTGACCATCCGTCCCGGGGCATCGGGATCAAGATGGCGGGTCATCTGGCGATGATAGGCGCCAGTGGCATCCAGCAGCAGAAGCGTGTGACCCGTCGGCGCGGTATCGATGACGACGAAATTGCCGCGGGCTTCCCCGACGACGCGGGAAAATGCATGAAACACCGCCACCTCCTCCGTACAGGGAGAGGCGAGGTCTTCGCGCAGGAGCGCCTTGCCTTCGTCATCCAAGTCGCGACCGCGCGTCGACATGATCTTGGCAATGTATCGCTCCGTCTCGACCTCGGGGTCTATCCGGTCGACTGTCAGGCCGGGCATGGTTTCGGCGCCAACGACGAAGGAAAGATGGGCGGCCGGATCGGTGGTCGTCAGATGGACGGAATGCCCTTTCGCCGCGATGCCGGCGGCAAGGGCCGCCGCAATCGTGGTCTTACCGACGCCACCCTTGCCCATCACCATGACCAGCCCCTTGCCGCTTGCGGCGATCTCGTCCACCAGTGTCGACAGTCGTGGCAGGTCCGGAGTGGCAAGCGGCGGCAGGTCTTGCATCGGTGGCGCGGAGGGCGTTGAGAGCAGGGCGCGGAGGGCCGGCAGGCCGACCATGTCGAAAGGCAAAAGCGGGATTTCGTCGCGCGGCAGACCGGCGAGCGAAGCCGGCATTTCGGAAAGCGCCGATGTCTGTTCGGCCGCGAAGGCGACGGCGATCTTGTCCTTCGGATCCGTCGGCGTGAACCGGCCATTGACGGCGAGCATCTGATTGGAGAGGCCGAGTTCGGCGAGTTCTCCGGCAGTGCGCGCCGCTTCGCGAATGGCGCCGCGGTCGGCGCGGGTGACGAGTATGATGGTGGTGCGCGCGGGGTCCGCGAGACAATCGAGTGCCGCGCGAAAACGTGTCTCTTGCATCTTGAGGCCTGAATGCGGCCCGAGGCAGGATGCCCCACGCTCATTGGCTTCGAGAAAGCCCGTCCAGGCCTTGGGAAGACTGAGGAGCCGCAGGGTGTGACCGGTCGGAGCCGTATCGAAGATGATGTGATCGAAGTCACTCGCGTCTCCGGTCAGAAGTCCTACGAATTCGTCGAATGCGGCAATCTCGGTGGTGCAGGCGCCGGACAGTTGTTCCCGAACGGTGGCTTTGTCGCTGGCGCTTGCAGAGGGAGCCATCTGTTCGAGAACGCGGTTGCGGTAATCCTCCGCCGCCGTTTCGGGATCGATGTTCATGGCCGACAGTCCCGGAATGCCGGGTACCGACCGTGGTTCGTCGGTGAGCGTCGTGCCGAGCATTTCATCGAGGTTCGAGGCCGGATCGGTGCTCACCAGCAGAACCCTGAGACCGCGGTCAGCCAGCGCGATAGCCACGGCGCAACTCAGGGACGTCTTGCCGACGCCGCCCTTGCCCGTGAAAAAAAGGTGGCGATTGGGTCTGTTCAATAGCGTCAGCTGTTCCATTTGCTCTTCCCTGATTTTTGCAGTGCATCCAGCCTATGGCATCGACCGCTGTCGCGACTTGATCTGTGGCAAGCAATCTAATCGACTTCTTCGATCAATAAAGCGAAATCCGCTCGCTTGATGAACGTCATTTCCTTCTGCAAGCTCACGGCAAAACAAGAGGGGAATATAGATGTCTCAACTGCCCGGATCGGCACGTGTCGTCATCATCGGGGGCGGGGCCGTGGGGGCTTCGTCGCTCTATCATCTGGCGAAGGCCGGATGGACGGATTGCGTGCTTCTGGAAAAGAACGAGCTGACGGCGGGCTCGACCTGGCATGCGGCTGGCAATGTGCCGACCTTTTCCTCCTCATGGTCGATCATGAACATGCAGCGCTATTCGACCGAGCTTTATGCGAAGCTTGGCGCGCTGGTCGACTATCCGATGAATTATCACGTCACGGGATCGCTCCGGATCGGTCATACGAAGGAGCGCCTGCAGGAATTCAGGCGCGTCGTCGGCATGGGCCGCTATCAGGGCATGGACCTCGACATCATGTCATCAGGCGAAATGCGGTCGAAATATCCGTTCCTCGAAATCCATGACCTGACCGGAGCGCTTTACGATCCCTATGACGGCGATATCGATCCGGCGCAACTCACGCAGGCGCTGGCGAAGGGCGCGCGCGACATGGGTGCGAAGATCGTGCGCTTCTGTCCCGTCACGGCGGCGCGCCGGGAAAACGGCGAGTGGGTGCTGACCACGCCGCTTGGCGAGATCCGCTGCGAATATGTCGTCAACGCAGCCGGATATTATGCCCGCGAGGTCGGCAAGCTGTTCGGTCGCGATGTGCCGATGATGGTGATGAGCCATCAATACATGCTGTTCGACACCATTCCCGAACTGGAGGCATGGTCGCGGGAGGCAGGCCACAAGCTGCCGCTGCTGCGCGACGTCGACAGTTCCTATTATCTCCGGCAGGAAAAATACGGCATGAACCTCGGGCCTTACGAAAAAGCCTGCCGGGCGCATTGGGTGACGAAGGACGACCCGATGCCCGAGGACTTTTCCTTCCAGCTCTTCCCCGACGATCTGGAGCGGCTGGAATGGTATCTCAACGATGCCGTCGAGCGTGTGCCGATCCTTGGTACGGCCGGTCTCTCCAAGATGATCAACGGCCCTATTCCCTATGCGCCGGATGGCAATCCGCTGCTCGGCCCGATGCCCGGCGTGCCGAATGCCTTCGAGGCCTGCGTCTTTACCTTCGGCATCTGCCAGGCGGGCGGGGCTGGCAAGGTGCTGGCCGAATGGGTGACCGAGGGCGAGACGGAATGGGACATGTGGTCCTGCGATCCGCGCCGCTACACCTCCTTCGCGTCCGATCCCGATTATTGTGTCGCCAAGGGCATGGAAATCTATGGCCATGAATATGCGATGCATTTCCCGAAACACTACTGGCCGGCGGGGCGCAATCGCAAACTTTCCCCGATCCATGACCGGATCGCGGCGCTCGGCGCCCAGTTCAAGCCGTATAACGGCTGGGAACGGGCGATGTGGTATGCGAAGCCGGGCGATGACACCTCCGAGACTGCGACCCAGACCTGGGATCGCAAGGGGCCGTGGAGCCCGCGGATCGAGGAGGAGTGTCTTGCGGTGCGTGACGCGGCGGGCATTCTCGATCTGCCGGGTTTCTCCCGCTACCGGGTGAAGGGTGCTGGTGCGCGCGACTGGCTTTCCTCCATCATCACCGGCCGCGTGCCGAAGCCGGGACGGATCGGGCTTGCCTATTTCGCCGACGACAAGGGCCGGATCGTTACGGAGATGTCGGTGATGGCGATCGAGGAGGATTTCTTCTTCCTCATCACGGCTGCGACCGCCCAGTGGCACGATTACGAATGGCTTCTGAAGCTGAAGCCGGCCGACGCCGCTTTCGTTATCGAGGATGTGACCGAGGCCTTCTCCTGCCAGATCCTGACTGGGCCTTACTCCCGCGCTATCCTCGCCGATGTCACGGACGCCGATCTTTCCCGCCCGTGGCTGACACATCAGTCGGCGCAGATCGGCGGGCGCTGGTGCCAGTTGGTGCGCGTTTCCTTTGCAGGTGAACTCGGATGGGAAATCCACACCAAGGTGGAGGATACGGCAAATGTTTTCGACGCGATCTGGATGGCGGGCAAGAGCCACGGGTTGAAACCCTTCGGCATGGAGGCGCTGGACTGTCTTCGGGTGGAGAAGGGCTATCGCGCCTGGAAGGGCGATCTTTCGACCGACTACACCGTGCTGCAGGGCGGGCTTGACCGTTTCATCGACTGGTCGAAGCCGGATTTCAAGGGCAAGGCGGCGCTTCTGGCCGAGAAGCAGCGGGGCGTCTCGAAGCGTTTCGTGACGCTCGTCGTTGAGGCTGATGATTGCGATGCGCCCTATATGTCGACGCTCTGGCATGGCGGACAGGTGGTCGGCGAAACGACCTCCGGCAACTGGGGTTACCGGGTCGGCAAGTCCATTGCGCTCGGCATGTTGCGCGCCGATCTCGGCGAACCCGGCACCACGATAGAAGTCGAGATTTTCGGCGACCGGTTCAAGGCGGTCGTACAGCCGGATCAGGCGATCTGGGATGCATCGAACGAGAGGCTGAAGGCATGAGCAATACCACTTCCCTGAAGCCTGTTCCGTCCAAGGCGAGGGCCGTCATCATCGGCGGCGGCGTATCCGGCTGTTCGGTTGCCTATCACCTCGCCAAGCTCGGCTGGACCGATGTGGTGCTGCTGGAGCGCAAGCAGCTGACTTCCGGCACCACCTGGCATGCTGCCGGCCTGATCGGCCAGCTTCGTGCCAGCCAGAACATGACGCGGCTCGCGAAATATTCGCGCGATCTTTACGTGCGGCTCGAGGCGGAAACCGGCATCGGCACGGGCATGAAGCAGAACGGCTCGATCACCGTTGCGTTGACGGACGAGCGGCGCGAGGAGATCTATCGGCAGGCTTCGCTGGCGCGAGCTTTCAATGTCGATGTGCAGGAAATCGATCCGGCGCGGGTGACGGAGCTTTATCCATATCTGAACGTCTCGGATGTGAAGGCGGCGGTGCATCTGCCGCTCGACGGCCAGTGCGATCCGGCCAATATCGCGATGGCGCTGGCAAAGGGCGCCCGGCAGCATGGCGCGACGGTGATCGAAGGCGTCAAGGTCATAGATGTTCTGACCAAGGACGGCCGCGTGACGGGTGTCGTCTGCGAGCAGGCCGGCGAGCGCCATGTGATCGAGACAGAGAACGTGGTGAACGCCGCCGGCATGTGGGGGCGCAATCTCGCCGCGCAGTCCGGTGTGACAGTGCCGCTGCATGCGGCTGAGCATTTCTACATCGTCACCGAGCCGGTGCCGGGACTTGGCCAGCTTCCGGTGCTCAGGGTGCCGGACGAGCAGGCCTATTACAAGGAAGATGCCGGCAAGATGCTGCTTGGCGCCTTCGAGCTGAAGGCCAAGCCCTGGGGCATGGATGGTATTTCCGAGGATTTCTGCTTCGACCAGCTTCCCGACGATTTCGATCACTTCCAGCCGATCCTCGAAATGGCGGTGAGGCGCATGCCGATGTTGGAGACGGCCGGCATCCATACCTTCTTCTGCGGGCCGGAAAGCTTCACGCCTGACGATCGCTATTATCTCGGTGAGGCGCCGGAGCTGAAGGGATACTGGGTGGCAGCCGGCTACAACTCCATCGGCATCGTCTCGTCCGGCGGGGCCGGCATGGCGTTGGCCCAGTGGATGAACGATGGCGAGCCGCCCTTCGATCTATGGGAGGTTGATATCCGCCGTGCACAGCCTTTCCAGAAGAATCGCCTCTATCTGCAGGAGCGCGTGACCGAAACGCTCGGCCTGCTTTATGCGGACCATTTTCCCTACCGGCAGATGGCAACGGCGCGGGGCGTGCGCCGCTCGCCGATCCATGAGCACCTGAAGAAGCGCGGCGCCGTGTTCGGCGAGGTAGCCGGCTGGGAGAGGGCGAACTGGTTTGCCGGAGTGGGGCAGGAAAAGGAATATCGCTACAGCTGGAAGCGGCAGAACTGGTTCGACAACCAGCGTACCGAACACATGGCGGTGCGCGAAGGCGTCGGCCTGTTCGACATGACATCCTTTGGCAAGATCCGCGTGGAGGGCCGCGATGCGCTCGCCTTCCTGCAGCGGCTCTGCGCCAACCAGATGAACGTCGAGGCGGGCCGGATCGTCTATACGCAGATGCTCAACAGCCGGGGCGGCATCGAAAGCGACCTGACGGTGACGCGGCTTTCCGAGACTAGCTTTTTCCTCGTCGTTCCGGGCGCAACGCTCCAGCGCGACCTTGCCTGGCTGCGGAAGAACCTTCTGCCCGGCGAGTTCGTGGTGGTGACCGATGTGACTGCTGCGGAAAGCGTTCTCTGCGTCATGGGGCCGAGATCGCGTGAACTGCTCAACAAGGTGAGCCCGAGCGATTTCTCCAATGCGGCCCATCCGTTCGGTTCGGCCCGCGAGATCGAGATCGGTTATGGCCTCGCCCGCGCCCATCGCGTTACCTATGTCGGGGAACTGGGCTGGGAGCTTTACGTCTCGTCGGATCAGGCGGCGCATGTCTTCGAGACATTGGAACATGCCGGCGAAGGTCTGGGGCTGAAGCTGTGCGGTCTGCACGCGCTCGACAGTTGCCGCATCGAAAAGGCGTTCCGCCATTTCGGGCATGACATCACCGACGAAGACCATGTGCTGGAGGCGGGGCTCGGCTTTGCGGTGAAAACCGGCAAAGGCGATTTCATCGGCCGGGATGCGGTGCTGAAAAAGCAGGAAGAGGGGCTGAAGCGCCGGCTTATGCAGTTGCGCCTCATCGATCCGGAACCGCTGGTCTTTCACAACGAGGCGCTGGTCCGCGACGGACAGATCGTCGGCACCATCACGTCAGGCAATTACGGCCATTTTCTTAAAGGTGCGATCGGCCTTGGCTATGTGCCCTGCGAGGGCGAGAGCGCAGCCGACGTTCTGGCATCGAAATACGAGATCGAAATCGCCGGGGAACGGTTTGCGGCCGAGGCTTCGCTCGCACCGATGTACGATCCGAAGGCGGAACGGGTGAAGATGTGAGCGGCATATGATGCGGTCTGCCGAGTGAGAAGGAATTGCCCCTCACCCTAACCTTCTCCCCGTTTACGGGGAGAAGGTGGCGGCAGCCGGATGAGGGGCAGAGCCTGCCCCAGAACGTGAACAAATTCGAAATACGTGCGCCGGAACGCGGTCTTCCGGTCTGTTTAATGGAGATCCATTCATGCTCGCATCAGAGATCAGCAGAGTGACGGAGCCTGACCCCATCGACAGGCTCGTTTCCGCATACCGGCCGGACTATGCGCTGGAGCGGCCGTTCTATCTCGATCCCGCGATCTTCGAGCGGGATATGGAGCGGGTGTTCTTTCGCCACTGGCACTGTCTGGCGCATGAGAGCGTCATTCCCAATCCCGGCGATTTCGAGGTTTTCAAGCTTGGGTCAGAAGCGGTGATCCTGACGCGCGGGGCGGATGGCAGCGTGCATGCGCTGCTTAATCTCTGCCGTCATCGCGGAGCCGAGGTCTGCACCAAGGAGAAGGGTAACGCCAAGGCCTTCGTCTGTCCCTATCACGCCTGGACCTACGGCAATGACGGTGCGCTCAAGGCCGCGCGGCTGATGCCGAAGGACTTCGACCGGCAGGCGCATGGGCTGAAGAAGGCGCATGTGCGGGTGGTAGAGGGGCTGGTGTTCATTTCCTTTGCGAAGGAACCACTCGATTTCAGCGAGGTCGAAGCGCTGTTGCACGCGACCTGCGGTCAATATGGCTGGGCCAATGCCAGGGTCGCCCATCGGCAGAGCTATGTGATCGACGCGAACTGGAAGCTTGCGGTCGAAAACTACGTCGAGTGCTATCACTGCGGTCCGGCCCATCCGGAGTATTCCGAAACACACGCGCTGGAACAGCCGCTGCATATGATCGAGGAGCTGAACGCCGCCATGGAGGCGCGGACCTGCGCGCTCGGCATCGAGATCGGATCGGGCAACCACTGGCAGTCCTCGGCCTGCGGCAAGGAGACGATCCATGCCTTCCGCTATGCCCTCTATGACGGCGTGAAGACCGGCAGCAAGGACGGTCAGCCGCTCAGTACCCTGATGGGGCGTTTCACCGATTTCGACGGGGGCGTTACCTCGATCCATCTCGGCGGCACGAGCTTCCTCGTCTGCTACGCCGACCACGGCATGATCTACCGCTTCATCCCGAAGACGGTCGATACCTGCGAGATGGAGCTGATCTGGCTGGTCGACGGCAAGGCGGAGGCGGGCATCGACTACGACTTCGAAAAGCTCACCTGGCTCTGGCGCGTGACGACCGACGAGGACAAGGCGATCATCGAACACACCGCGCGCGGCGTGCGCTCGCATTTCTACGAACCGGGGCCGATTGCGCCGATGGAGCAGAACGAACTGCGCTACATCAACTGGTATCTAGAGGAGATCAGCCGTCCGTGACGGCGGCTGATCGCTGGCTGTTGCGCGATTTCCAGACGGTGTGCAGGAAGGCGGCGACGAACATGGCTGACATCAGGAGGACGATGGTCGGGGCAGGGGCGCTGTCGATCAGGAAGCTCAGGTAGATGCCGGCGACAGAAGCGGTGACGGCAACGGCCACGGCCGTCACCAACATCGCCTGAAACCGTCGGGTAATCAGGAAGGCGATTGCGCCCGGAGCCACCAGCATGGCGACGGAAAGGATGATGCCGACGGCCTTCAGCGCGCCGACCACCGTGAGCGATAGCACCGCCAGCAATCCGTAATGCAGCAGCCGGACGGGCAGGCCGATGGCACGGGCATGCTGCGGATCGAAGGCCTGCACCAGAAGATCCTTGCGCAGGATCACCAGGAAGATCGTCGCGGCAAGCGCGATCAGGCCGGTTTCCAGAAGATCGGACGGCAGGATGCCGAGCATGTCGCCGAATAGAATATGGTCGAGATGCACGTCGCTTTCGATCTTCACGTAAAGCACCAGGCCGAGGCCGAACATGCCGGAAAAGACGATGCCGAGGACGGTATCTTCCTTGATGCGGCTGTTTTCCTTGAGATAGCCGGTCAATAGCGCGCAGGTAAGGCCGGCGATAAAGGCGCCGATGGCAAGCGGGATTCCTGCGATATAGGCGATCACGATGCCCGGCAGCACGGCGTGGGAGACCGCATCCCCCATCAGCGACCATCCCTTCAGCACCAGCAGACAGGAGAGCAGCGCCATAGGTATGGCGATCATCAGCGTGATGACGAAGGCCGACTGCATGAAGGGAAGCTGGAAGGGCAGGATGAGAAGTTCGAGCGTGTCGTTCACCGTGTCGCCTCCATGGGGCTGGCGAGTGCTGCGCGGGCGCGGCGGCGGGCGGCCAGAAGGCCATGCTTCGGCGCGAAGACGAAGGCGGTCAGGAAGATTGCGGTTTGCAGCACGACGATGACGCCGCCGGTCGCTCCGTCGAGGAAATAGCTGATGTATGCGCCGATAAAGCTCGTAGCCGCACCAATTACGAAGGCCATGAGGATGAGGCGCTGGAAGCGGTCGGTGAGCAGGTAGGCGGTTGCGCCCGGGGTCACCACCATGGCGATCACGAGAAAGGCACCGACGGTCTGGAGGGCGGCGACAGTCGAACCGGCGAGCAGCGTGAAGAAGATCACCTTCAGCAGATCCGGCCTGAGGCCGATTGAGCGGGCGTGGTTCTCGTCGAAGAAGGCGACCATGAAGTCCTTCCACTTGGCCGTCAGGACGACGAGGCTGACGCCGCCGATGATGACCAGTTGCAGCGTATCGGCCGGCGTGATGGCGAGGATGTTGCCGAGCACGATAGTCTGGATGTTCACCGAAACGGGGGAGAGCGAGACCATGAAAAGGCCAAGGCCGAAGAAGGAGGTGAAGATCAGGCCGATAATGGCGTCTTCCTTGAGGCGGGTGCGCTGGTTGAGGAAGAGCATGGCGGCTGCCGCAAGACCACCGGAGATAAAGGCGCCGAAGGCGAAGGGCAGGCCCAGCATATAGGCGCCGGCGACACCCGGCACGATGGCATGGGAGAGCGCATCGCCGATCAGCGACCAGCCTTTCAGCATCAGGTAGGAGGAGAGAAAGCCACAGACGCCACCGACGAGCGCGCTGACGAAAATGGCGTTGCGCATATAGTCGTAGCCGAAAGGCTCGAGGAGGACCTCAATCATCGACCCTCTCCGCTTCCGGTCGTTCCGTCCGGTTTTCCGTTTCAGGGGAGCCATAGATGACGAAGGGGCGTTCGTCGTCGGTGATGACCTTGACCTGCCGGCTGTCTGCGTCGTCGTGCAGTTCGGTGCCGCCGAGCACGAAGTGGCGAAGCGCGCCGCCGAAGGCGATCTTGAGGTTCTCTTCGTTGAAAGTTTCCTCCGTCCGGCCGGATGCGATGACGGTTCCCTTGACGAAAATCGTCCGGTCGCAGAATTCCGGAACGCTGCCGAGATTGTGAGTGGAAACCAGCATGACACGGCCCTCGGCCCTCAGATCCCGCATCAGTGCGATAATCTGTTCCTCGGTGGTGACGTCGACGCCGGTGAAGGGTTCGTCGAGCAGAATCACCTGTCCTTCCTGGGCGAGCGCGCGCGCGAGGAAGACGCGCTTGCGCTGACCGCCGGAGAGTTCGCCGATCTGGCGTTTGCGGAAATCGCTCATGCCGACGCGGGCAAGCGCCTCGTCCACCATCTGATGATCGCGGCGGCCGGGAATGCGCAGGAAATTCATGTGGCCGTAGCGGCCCATCATCACCACATCTTCGACCAGTACCGGAAAGTTCCAGTCGACCTCTTCGGCCTGCGGCACATAGGCGACAAGGTTCTGGCGCAGGGCTTCGCGGACGGGCATTCCGAGCACCGAAATCTTGCCGGCTGCCAATGGTACGAAGCCCATGATGGCCTTGAAGATGGTGGACTTGCCGGCGCCATTGACGCCGACGAGTGCCGTGATTGTGCCCTTGGGAACGGCAAAGCTTGCATGGCGAAGGGCTGTGTGGCCGTTGCGGTAGGTGACGGTGATGTCTTCGGCGCGGATGCCTTCGCGATTGGCAGCCATGCCGGTACTTCCCATGATCATTGTGTGAGGCCTTTTGCTACAGTGGCGACGGTCACGCGTAGAAGGTCGATATAAGTGGGGACGGGGCCATCGGCTTCGCTGAGGGAGTCGACATAAAGCACGCCGCCATAGGCCGCGCCGGTTTCGGCGGCGACCTGACGGGCGGGCTTGTCGGACACCGTGCTCTCGCTGAAGACGACATGGATATTGTTTTCCCTGACAGCATCGACGACGGCACGCACCTGCTGGGGGGAGCCCTGGCTGTCGGCATTGATCGGCCAGAGGTAAAGTTCCTTCAGGCCGAGATCGCGGGCGAGATAGGAGAATGCGCCTTCGCTGGTGACCAGCCACCGCCTGTCGGCCGGCAGCGTGTCGATCTCGGCCTTCAGCGGGCCGATCTCCGCCTTAATCTTCTCGGAATAGGCGGCGGCATTGGCGGCGTAGGTTGCGGCATTGTCCGGGTCGGCGGCGCTCAGAGCCTTGCGGATGTTTTCGACATAGATCACCGCATTTTCCGGCGACATCCAGGCATGAGGGTTCGGCTTGCCGTCATAGGCGCCACCGGAAATGCTCATCGGCTGAATGCCATCGCTGACGACAGCGGAGGGAACGTCACCGAGATTGGCGAGGAATTTCTCGAACCAGCGTTCGAGGTTGAGCCCGTTCCACAGGACGAGGTTCGCGTCGCGGGCCTTCAGGATATCGCGGGGCGTCGGCTGGTAGTTGTGGATCTCGGCTCCCGGCTTGGTGATGCTTTCGACATCCGCCGCATCGCCTGCAACATTCTTCGCCATGTCGGCGATGACAGTGAAGGTCGTGATGACTTTGAGCCGTTCGGCCGCAGCCGCCCCTTGAGGCAGAAGGAGCAGGGCGAGCGCCGCCAGCGCGGGGAGGAAGCGTATCAACATTCAGGACTCCGAAAAGTTTTTGCGAATAATTCGCAATTAAAGGTAACGCGGAATTCCGGCTTGTCAACGCTATTGCGAATTATTTGCAATTAAGAGCGGCAGGCGCCTCGGGAATGGGAACGATAGGTGTCAATTGACGAGGATTGTTTCGCCGAGATTAAACCTTCTTCAACAACGTTGTGACAAGTATCGCCTCAGTATTGCGTAAAAGAGCGGGGCAACGCGATGTTGGGGTATTCGGCGTGAAGGGTATCGGCAAGATCCATATCTCACGCAAGCTGGTCCTCGCATTCGGCGGTGTGCTGGTGCTGTGCGGCACGACCGGAGCCACGGCCGTCTATATCGGTGCGGACAAGATCCTCGGCCCCTCCTACGCTCAATTGAACGGCCTTGCCTGCACCGAGGTGAAGACCGTCACCGTTAAGAAGAAAGACCGATTCTGGATCCGCAAGTACATTACCACCGCTGAAACCGAAGACGGCCTTGCGCGGGTCAGAACCGCGCTGCGCGTGGCGAGCGTTATTCACGACGAGATGAAGCCGGACCTGATTCAGGTGGTGGTGCTCGACACCAAGGGGCCAAAGACGGTGCCCGATATGCGCGGTCGTGCCGTGGGGGCCGATGTGCTCTTTATTTCCGATCCCTCGCGCGTGCCGGAACATGCCGGCGGTCAGATGTTTACTGCGCGCTACATCGACAAGCCGGCCAATGAAATCGGTCAGTTCTATGGCGAAAAGATCAACCTGACGGAAGACGATATCGGTCAGCTCGTTTCATTGCTCGACGACCGTACGGACTGTGTGAAGCCCGAGGTCGCGACGCCGGATGGACACGGTGCCGCTTCCGACGGGCATGGCGAGGCCAAGCCCGCCGAAGGTCATGGGGAAGCCAAGGAGGAAGGCGCGTCGTCGGGTCACGGCGAGGCGTCCGGCCATGGCGAAGCGGCCCCCGCCGAAGGTCACGGTGCGGAGGCTTCGGCCGAAGGACATGGCGAGGCTGCACCCAAAGGAACCGAAGCCACGAACAAGGGCTGGTTCGCCTCGATCAAAGGCATGATCCTCGGAGGCGACAAGGAAGAAGCTGCCGCTCCCGGTTCTGAAGACCATGCAGCCGCACCTGCCGCCGAAGGCGAGGCGGGCCATGGTGAACCCGTTACCGAACAGGCTGCAACCGAAGAAGATGCCGGGCACGGCGAAGCGAAGCCGGTGGCTGCGGAAATGCCGCACGACACGACGGCGGGCAAGCAGGCCAGCGCCCATGGAGCCGAGGTGTCTGCTCCGGGACATGAAGTTGCCGCCGCTCCGGTCGCTGCCGAAGCGACTAAGGGCTGGCTCGGCTCGGTCACTGGCATGATTTTCGGGGAGAAGGAAGTCAAGCCGCTGCCGTTCGGAGGCGCTGGCCAGAAGATCGTACCTGCCGAGCAGGCGAGCGTTCCGGCAGCGCCGGCGGAAGAAGACGGTTCGCATGGCGAGCAGGCCGGTGAGCAGGCCCATGCGCCGGCAGCGAAGTCCGAAGAAGCGAAGAAGGCCGAAGCCCCCGTGACGGATCACGGGGGTGGCGAGATGAGCACCGAGGCCGATGCGGCGGGCGCTGCGTGGCTCGCGAAGATGCGTGCCCCGGTCAAGGCTGCGACGGCTCCGGCGGAGCATGAGCCCTCCGCCGATGCGGCAAAGGCGCATGACGAACAGCCGGCTGCCGTTATCCCGGCCGAGGACAGCCTCGTGCTGCCGCCCAAGGCAAGCGACAGCAAGGATGCCGAGCAGCAGGCTGAAGCCAGTCACTGACTGATGTCGCGGAATGCCGCCCGGGTGGCATTCCTGCCATGCCATGGGCCGTGTCCGTCGCTATACGCAGTAGCCGGCTGGATCGCATAAGTCTTTGCGCTCCCTCATAACTTTTTCCCGATCTTGCGACATTGCGTCAAAATGGCCGCCCGGTATGACTTGTCCTTCGTTTGGACGAAGGGGGAGTTTTCGTGCGCTTTGCCGTTGTTTCTGCGGGCCTGTTTTTATTGTCCGCCAATCTTGCCGCCGCGAATGATCCGTTCGAGGGCAATTCGAGAGGGCGGTTGACAGTGAGGCTGGAGCTTGCCGGATCGCAGCGGGCCGATATGCCGAATGGCGTCGAATGGGCGGCAATCGATGCGAAGAGAGAAATGGCTGTCGAGTTCGGGATGGTCGACGTCGGCAATGACGGATTGCCCATCGTCTCGGGGAAGCCTGCCGGTTCTGAACTCTCGCCGGAAATGCGGGGATTGAAAGGCAGGATCGATGCCTGTGGTGGCGATCAGGCTTGCCTTGCCCATGTGATGATGGAGTTTGCTGCAGCCGGTAATGGCGGCAATGTCTTCCAGCAGATGACGGGGCAGCAGCCGGGACGATTCCAGAATTTTGCCGGCGACCGTACCGGCACCTGTGCAAGGGGAATCCTGACGGTCGTGGATACGCTGAGCGGTGTCTATATTCCGCCGCCGGAAGCGGCGCGACCCTACAGGTTTTCCCGTAATGGCAGCCGGAACCTTCCGGTCGCCGACGAGCGCCTGACCGACACGCTTTGCAGGGTCGAGATGACCATCGACAAGGCGGCGAATACGATGAGCCTTCGTCTTCCGGTTTCCCTGCCGGTTGGGGTCACGCTCGGGGTCGAGGCGTTTACCGATGAGAAGGCGGTGTCGCTTGTCGAGGGAGAGCAGTTTCTGACTGTCTACGACCAGCCGTCAGGTCGCCCTGGCGCTTGGAGTGGATCTGCCGAGATCAAGGGTCTAGGCTCGGCTTCCCACAATTCGGAGCAGGTCAGTGCACCGTTGCACGGCCGTATCGTATGGAGCTTTGCCGCCGATTAGAATGCCTGTTCCTGCAACGCTATCGGAACAAAGCCGAGACGCAGGAAGAAAAGAGGCGGCCTTCAGCCGCCTCTCTGGAACCCGGTCCGGTCCTGTCTCAGTCCTTGTTGCGGCGGGCAGGGAAGAGGATGACGTCGCGGATCGACGGCGCGTTGGTCAGCACCATGATCAGGCGGTCGACGCCGATACCGAGACCGCCGGCGGGCGGCATGCCCTGGTCCATGGCGTCGAGGAACTCGTCATCGAGCGCCTTTTCCCTCTCGCCGCGGGCGTGGGCCTGGGCAAGCTGCTCGACCATGCGGGAGCGCTGTTCTTCCGGATCGTTGAGTTCGGAGAAGGCGTTGCCGAGTTCCCAGCCGTTGACATAGGTCTCGAAGCGCTCGACGAGGCGCGGTTCGCCCGGGACTTCCTTGGCGAAGGGCGAGATGTCCTTCGGGAAGTCGATGACGTGGGCCGGCTGGATGAGATCGCCTTCGACGGTTTCCTCGAAGATGAAGGCAAGGCATTCGCCCCAGGTCGCGTCCTTCTCGATTTCGAAGCCGGCGTGACGGGCAGCGGCGCGCGCTTCCTCATCCGTCTTGATGGCGAGGAAGTCGATGCCGGTCTTTTCCTTGACGGAGCCGGGCATGGAGATGCGGCGGAACGGCCCCTTGAAGGACAGGACTTTGTCGCCATAGGGCACTTCGGTGGTGCCGTGGATGGCAGTCGCGAGGCTGGCGAACAGACGCTCTACGAGGTCCATCACGTCCTCGTAGTCGGCATAGGCCCAGTAGCACTCCATCATGGTGAATTCGGGATTGTGCCGGGTCGAGACGCCTTCGTTTCGGAAGTTGCGGTTGATCTCGAAAATCTTGTCGGCAAGGCCGGAGACCAGCGTGCGCTTGAGGAACAGTTCCGGCGCGATGCGCAGGTACATGTCCATCTTCAGCGTGTTGTGGTGGGTCTTGAAGGGTTCTGCCGTCGCGCCGCCATAGATGGTCTGCAGCATCGGGGTCTCGACTTCCATGAAGCCGTCCGTTTCCATGAAACGGCGAACGCCGGAGATGATCTTCGAGCGCTGCAGGAAGCGAAGCTTCGATTCCTCGTTGGTCAGAAGATCGAGATGACGCTTGCGGTAGCGGATTTCGATGTCGGAGACGCCGTGCCACTTTTCGGGCATCGGCAGCAGCGTCTTCGTCAGCATGGTGATTTCGCGGGCGTTGATCGACAGTTCGCCGCGCTTGGTGCGGCGCACGGTGCCGGTGACGCCGATGATGTCGCCGAGGTCGATCAGCGCCAGCATGTTGCGGGCTGCTTCCGGGGTGACGTCCTTGTGGCTGAAGATCTGGATCTTGCCCGAGGCGTCATGGATGTCCATGAACATGCCGGAATTGCGCGAGGAATAGACGCGACCGGCGACAGTCACGACGTCCTGCGTCTCGGTGTCCGGCTCCAGGGCTTCGTATTTCGCCGAAAGCTCCGCGTTGGTCATGGTGCGGTGGAAATGCGCCGGATAGACGTCGCCGATCGTTTCGCGCAGTTTCGCAAGCTTCTGGGCGCGCACTTCGGTGGCGTCGGAGGAAAGGGCGGTTTCGTTCTTCGTTTCAGACATTCATTCGTTCCTGTAACGGCCGTTCGCCGATCGAGACTTTTTTACTGCGCGCCGACCATCGAGGTCAGCACCTGCGATGCGACCTTGAGGCGCTGGCGCACGACCGAGCGGCCGAGAAGCGCCATGGAGTCGAACAGCGGAAGCGAACGCGAGCTGCCGGACACCGCGACGAAGAGCGGTGGGGTGACGACACGCAGCTTCTTGCCGAGGCGGTCGGAAATGTCGCGCAGTTCCTGCTCGATCGTCTCGACGTTCCATTCGAGGATCTTTTCGAGATCGAAGGCCACCGTGTTGACGATCTCCAGCGTTTCGGCCGGGGAGGTCTTGAGGCCGGCGAAGGAGGCAGGCGTCAGGCCTACATCGTTCGCCAGCAGGAAGCCGGCGAGCTGCGGCAATTCGCCGAGCTTGGAGATACGGCTCTGGGCAAGCTTCAGGCCTTCCGTCAGGCGATCGTTTTCCGAGGCCCATTCGAAGACGCGTGCGAGGAACTCCTCGGGCGTCAGCTTTTCGCGCATCCAGCGGCCGTTCAGCCAGTCGAGCTTCTGCACGTCGAAGATCGCGCCGGCCTTGGAAAGGTTGTCCGGGTCGAACTTTTCGGCAAGCTCGTCCATGGTCAGCATCTCTTCGCCTTCGGCAATCTGGATGAAGAACAGCCCGAGGAAGTTCATCAGGGCTTCCGGCAAGTAGCCGAGCGCCGAGTAATAGGAGATCGAGGTCGGGTTCTTGCGCTTCGACAGCTTGGACTTGTCGGCATTGCGCATCAGCGACAGGTGCATGAACTTCGGCGGCTCGAGACCGAGATACTTGTAGATCAGGATGTGCTTCGGCACCGAAGCCAGCCACTCCTCGCCGCGAGCGACGTGGGTGATCTTCATCAGGTGGTCGTCGACGACGTTCGCCATGTGATAGGTCGGCATGCCGTCGGCCTTGAGCAGGACCTGCATGTCGACGGCTTCCCACGGGATCGATACGTCGCCATAGACGCCGTCGTTGAAGTCGCAGGAACCTTCGGTCGGGATCTTCATGCGCACGACGGAGGGCTCACCGGCTTCCATGCGCTCGGTGACTTCCTCGGCCTTGAGGTTCAGGCAGTGACCGTCATACTTCGGCGGCAGGCCCTTGGCGCGCTGGGCTTCGCGCATTATTTCCAGGCGCTCTGGCGAGCAGAAGCAGCGGAAGGCATGGCCGTCGCGAACCATCTGCTCGACGAAGGGGCGGTAGATATCCTTGCGCTCGGACTGGCGGTAGGGGCCGTAGGGGCCGCCGACATCGGGGCCTTCGCTCCATTTCAGTCCCGTCCATTTGAGCGCGTCCAGCACCTTCTGCTCGAATTCCGGCGTCGAGCGGGTGGCATCGGTGTCCTCGATGCGCAGGATGAACTCGCCGCCCATCTTCTTTGCGAAGAGGTAGTTGAAGAGAGCGATATAGACGGTGCCGACATGCGGCTCGCCGGTCGGGGAAGGTGCGATGCGGACGCGAACGCCGGAAGTGCTCATGGTATCTTGCTCGTGGTGACGTGCGGATAATCGAGCGCAATGCGCAGGATCAGCGAATAAGGGAAAATTTCGGGCGGAATCCGTTAAAAGGCGTCGCCAAGCGCACCAATTGCCGTATTTTCCGCAGGCAGGCTTAGGCCATATTCAGCCGCAGGCGTCAAGGGAAACTGCGTGCGTGGCGGATCATGGCAGCCCTGCCGGCAGGGCAGGGCGACGCCGCTTCACATTTTTTTCGGTTCTTTCGGAACGAACGGCGTTTTGTCTCGTTTCATATTGCGAACGCGGGTTGCGCCAACCGGACGCGACGGTGATGGGGAACATGGAGATTTTTCCGGTTTCTCTCCGTGGCCAACGAATTGGCAGACGAGCCCCTTAATCGTCCGGCCCGCGTTCTCCCCGATCCCCTACCTGCGAGGCCTGCACCCATGGTGCGGGCCTCTTTTCTGATCTGTTTTGCCAAGAGTCTTGCCGGCGAAAACGGCGGCGCTTTCAATGCTCCATCTCTTGGTCTCCTCGCAATCCCCGACGCAAAACCGGTGCACGCCTTGGCTGGAGTTGCTCTAAGTCACAGGCCAAACGAGAAGCAGAACGGGGATGCTGACCACGACGATGAGAATGGAGAGTGGCAGGCCGAGACGAGCATAGTCGCCGAACCGGTAACCGCCGGGACCCATGACAAGCGTGTTGCATTGATGGCCGATGGGCGTGAGGAAATCGCAGCCGGCGCCGATGGCGACCGCCATCAAAAAGGCGTCCGGCCTATAGCCGAGGCCGGTCGCGAAGCTTGCGGCGATCGGCGCCATGACCAGAACGGTGGCTGCATTGTTGAGAAAAGGCGTCACGGCCATCGCCGTCACCAGAATGAGGGTCAGCGCGCCATAGGCGGGCATGCCTTCTGCCGTGCGCTCGAGCCAGCCGGCGATCACGTCGCTCGCTCCCGTCGTTTTCAGCGTCTCCGAAACCGGGATCAGGGCGCCGAGCATGACGAGGATCGGTCCATCAATGGCGCGGTAAATCTCGCTGAGAGGAATGACCTTCAGGATCACCATGGCAACCGCAGCAGCGAAGAAGGCGACCGCGACCGGCGCGAGACCGAGCGCTGTCGCCACCATGGCGACGGCAAGGATGGCAAGCGGCAGAAATGCGTTGCGCGGGGTGCCGAGCAGGATCTCGCGCTCGGCAAGCGGCAGGCAGCCGAGTTCGAGCAAAAGTCCCGGAAGCGCCTGTCTCTGGCCCTGGAGAAGGACGACGTCTCCGGAGCGCAACGTGAGCTGGCCCAGCCGCTCGCGGATGCGCTTGCCCTGCCGGCTGACCGCCAGCAGGTTGACGCCATAGGTGTTGAACAGCGAGAGGTCGCGAGCAGAAAGGCCGATGAGCGCGGAGTCACGACTGACGACTGCCTCGATCGAGGTGATTTCGCCGCTCCTGTCGCCACTGTTGATCGGTCCGCCAGAGAGGGAAAGGTTTGCCCGCGATACGATGCCGTCCAGCGCCTCGGACGGGCCTTCCAGCAGCAGCGCGTCGTTTTCCTTGAGCTTCACGTCGGGAAAGGGCGAGATGCGGGTGTGTCCGCGCAGGATCGCGGCGACGATCACCTCTCCCGCACCGAGGGAAAGAAGTTCGTTCAGGGTTTTGCCGACGAAAGGCGACTGTTTGCCGAGCGTGGCCTCTGTCGAGAAAGTTGAACTTTCGAGTGCTTCCTGCAGCGAGGGTGTCTGGTTCTCCCGTCTGGGCACAAGCCAATAGAAGAAGATCAGGAAGACGATGCCGGCCAGGGCCAGAGTGGCGCCGACCGGGGTGAAGTCGAACATGGTAAAGGGAGCGCCAGAGATTTCGGCGCGCAGCCGCGAGACGACGATGTTCGGCGAGGTGCCGATCTGGGTCATCAGGCCGCCGAGCAATGCGCCGAACGCCATCGGCATCAGGAAGATCGAAGCCTGTATGCCGGAACGGCGGGCGAACTGGAAGGCGACCGGCATCATGATCGCCAGCGCGCCGATGTTCTTGATGAAGGCGGAAAGCACCGTCACGGTCACGAGCAGGAGCAGCATCTGCCCGCGGACCGAGTTCAGTGTTGGGAAGAAGCGCTTGATGGCGGCGTCGACGATGCCGGAACGGGCGACCCCGGCGCTGACCACGAGCGCGCTGCCGACGATGACGACTATATCGTCGGAAAAACCGGAAAACGCATCCGCTGCCGGCACCAGCCCCAGGGCGACGGTGATCAGCAAGGTCGCGCAGGCAACAATGTCATATCGAAAGCGACCCCAGAGAAAAGTCGCCATCATGATGGCGATGACGGCGAATGCGAGGATCTGTTCGGTTGTCATCGGGCTCCGGAGAGGTTGCAGCGAGCAGCAGGTGGGCGTCGGGGAGGAAATGTCGCGCCCGGCCCGTTTGTTCCCAAGTCCGCTCCCTGGCCGGTCGCAAAAGAAAACGGCCCGCGACGAGGCGGGCCATTCAACGAGGGACTTGCACGGCTCAATGCAGCTTCTTTGCCGCTCGTTCCGCCTGACGCTTACGCCGGGCAAGCATGTTGAGCCCCTCGACCAGTCCGGAGAAGGCCATGGCGGCGTAGACGTAGCCCTTCGGCACATGGAAGCCCATGCCGTCGGCGATCAGGGTCGTGCCGATCATCAGCAGGAAGCCGAGCGCCAGCATGACGATCGTCGGGTTCTTTTCGATGAAGTTGGCAAGGGGCGTGGCAGCGACCAGCATGACGGTCACCGCGATGATGACGGCTGCGACCATGATCGGCAGGTGTTCCGTCATGCCCACGGCGGTGATGATGCTGTCGACGGAGAAAACGAGGTCGAGAAGCAGGATCTGGCCGATGGCGGCGGCGAAGGTGCCGTTCCTGGAAGAAGCGATGAAGTCCTCGCCCTCTTCCTGCGGATCGACATTGTGGTGAATTTCCTTGGTTGCCTTCCAGACGAGGAACAGGCCGCCGGCGATCAGAATGATGTCCTTCCATGAAAAGCCATGACCGAAAGCCTCGAAAACGGGTGCGGTCAGCTTGACGATCCAGGCGACCGTGCCAAGCAGGGCGAGACGCATGATGAGCGCAAGGCCGATACCGATGCGGCGTGCGCTTTCACGCTGCTCCGGCGGTAGCTTGTTGGTCAGGATGGAAATGAAGACGAGGTTGTCGATACCGAGGACGACCTCCATGACAACAAGGGTGATCAGGGCGATCCAGGCGGCGGGATCCTGTAGCAGAGCAGTGATTTCCTGCATGAGCTCTTTCCGGTTAGCAGTTTCGGGCCGAGGTCAACAAATGGAGTATTACCCCACAGAGAACAAGGGCGCCAAAGGCTTGCGCGGAAAAAACTTGCCGTGATGCGACGTCAGCACTTCCGATCGGGGCCGTAAGCCGACATGAAGACGTAAATCGCGCTGTCCACGACGTGCTCGACTTCCGCCTTGTCCGGGGGGGTCTGCAGTTCGTTGAACAGCTTGAGCTTGAAGTAGGTTCCGGTCGCTAGATCGATGAACTGCCGGGCGGCGAGTTCCTCATCGACGGACTTGAGAGCGCCCTCGGCCACTTTGCGACGGAGAAATTCCTCCAGAACCGTGCGGGCGTTGGCCGGAGCAGCGGACAGGAAGCGGCGACACACGCCGGGCATGCGGTCGACCACGCCGAGAACGGTACGCATGGCCGGGATCATGTCTCCGGTCAGGATCTGGCGTGCAAAAGCGAGGCCGAAGCGACGCAGGCCGTCCTCGACGTCCTGGCTGTCGGCGAGCATGTCGCGCAGGGTTTCGGTGAAACGGCCCTTTTCGCGCTCGATCAGCGCGGCGAACAGGTCTTCCTTGCTGTCGAAGTAGACGTAGATCGTGCCCTTGGAGACCCCGGCCTCGCGGGTGACGTCGTTCATGCTGGCGGCGTCGAAGCCCATTTTCATAAATACACGCTTGGCGCCATCAAGGATCTGGCCGCGCTTCACCGGGTCCTCTCCAGCGGCAAAGCGGCTGGAAGAGGGAGTGGCGGAAGCGATGTCCGTTACGGCTAGATCTGAGACCTTTTTGGGTTGGCGAGCCATGGGTGTCCGAAAATTAAGGAAATTGAACCAGAGGCGGTGCGTCGGGCTCTGTTACCACTTGATATGTGCTAAAAAAGCCTCTATGTCAATCGAACCGAACGGTTCAGTTCGATTAAGTTTATGCGAGCGAGCAATATCCATGACAGGGTCTCAGAGGACCGGCGCGGTTCGCGCCGTCGAAAGCGTTGAAGAACAGGCGCCGGTTGCCGAAGCGCCGAGGGAAGTGACGGCGGCTGTGGCTGAAGCCCCGTCCGCGGCTGCGCCCGCGAAAGAAAAGAAGCGCCGCAGTCTGGTCCTGCCGGTGGTCGTGCTTGCGCTTCTGGGTGGCGCCGGCTGGTACGGTTACCACTGGTGGACCGATGGCCGCTTCATGGTTTCGACTGAAGACGCCTATATCGAGGGCGACATCGCGATCATCGCGCCGAAGGTTTCCGGCTATATCGCTTCCGTTCCCGTCAAGGACAACCAGATCGTCAAGGCCGGCGATCCGCTGGTGGTTCTCGACGATGGTGACTATCGCATCGCCGTCAATCAGGCGGAGGCGACGCTGAAGAGCCAACACCTGACACTCGACCGCATCGACGCCCAGATCAAGGGTGGCGAGGCGGCTCTGGAGCAGGCAAAGGCGCAGAAGCAGTCATCGGTGGCAAGCCTCGATCTCGCACAGCTTTCATTCACACGCGTCAGTGGCCTGCAGGCCCAGAAGGTGGTTTCGACCGCCGATCTCGACAGCGCCAAGACCTCGCTGGAACAGGCGCAGGCCAATGTCGCGGCGTCCGATGCGAACATTGCATCGGCCGATGCCCAGATCGCCGTGCTCAAGGCGCAGCGCGCCGAGGCTGAGGCCGAGATCCGCTCGGCTGAGCTGACGCTGGAAAAGGCCCAGCGCGATCTCGACTTCACGGTCCTCAAGGCGCCCTATGACGGTGTCGTCGGCAATCTTGCCGTTCAGGTCGGTGATCTCGTTTCGACGGGCAAGCGTCTGGCGGCTCTGGTGCCGGTGCAGGACCTTTATATCGAGGCAAACTTCAAGGAGACCCAGATCGCCCATCTGGTTCCGGGTTCGAAGGTGAAAATTCACGTCGATGCCTATGGCGACAAGCCGCTCGTAGGCACCGTCAGTTCGATCGCGCCTGCATCCGGTTCGGTCTTTTCGCTGCTTCCGGCGGAAAATGCGACAGGCAACTTCACCAAGGTCGTCCAGCGCGTTCCTGTCCGTATTGCGCTTCCGGAAGATGCGCTGAAGGAAGGGCACCTGCGTGCCGGCCTGAGTGTCATCGTCGATGTCGATACGCGCACGGCCCCGGCCGGAGCGGCTGTAGCGTCAAACTGACGGCAGAAAAGGAAGCCCGGCATGGCGACTGCAGGCACGGTGACGGCGGGCGGCGGGATTGCCGCGCCTGCTGCGGATCGCATGGACCCGAAGCGTATCGTCGCATTCTTCGCGATGGTGTTCGGCATGTTCATGTCGATCCTCGACATTCAGATCGTTTCAGCCTCGCTTGCCGAGATCCAGGCCGGTCTTGGTGCCGGCTCGGACGAGGTTGCCTGGGTGCAGACTTCCTATCTGATCGCGGAAGTCATCATGATTCCGCTGTCGGGCGCACTTGCGCGCATTCTCTCGACACGCGTCCTGTTTGCCTTTTCTGCGGCCGGCTTCACCATGGCGAGCGCGCTGGCCGCGACCGCTACCAATATCGAGCAGATGATCGTCTATCGCGCGATCCAGGGTTTCATCGGCGGCGGCATGATCCCATCGGTTTTCGCTGCTGCCTTTACGATCTTCCCGCCGTCGAAGCGGGCCATCGTGTCGCCGATCATCGGTCTTGTCGCGACACTCGCGCCGACCATTGGCCCGACTATCGGCGGCTATATCAGCCATGCCATGTCGTGGCACTGGCTGTTCCTGATCAACGTCGTACCCGGCATCATCGTAACGGCCCTGACCTGGAGCCTGATCGATTTCGACAAGCCCGACCACAGCCTGTTGAAGAAGTTCGACTGGTGGGGACTGCTGACCATGGCCGTGTTCCTCGGCTCGATGGAATACGTTCTCGAAGAGGGCAACAACAAGGACTGGTTCGGTGACGAGCGTATCGTCATGGGAACCGTCGCCATGGTGATCGGTGGGGTGATCTTCTTCTACCGCGTCTTCAAGGTGGATTTCCCGGTCGTCGACCTCAGGGCGTTCGGTAACCGCAACTTCGCCTTCGGCTCGCTGTTTTCCTTCATCATGGGTGTCGGCCTCTACGGGCTGACCTATCTCTATCCGCTCTATCTCGGGCGTATCCGCGGCTATGATTCGATGATGATCGGCGAGACGATGTTTGTCTCGGGTGCGGCGATGTTCTTCACCGCTCCCGTTGCCGGTGCTCTTTCGACGAAACTCGACCCGCGCGTGATGATGATGATCGGCTTTGCGGGGTTCGCCCTTGGTACCTATCTGATGACTGGTGTCACGGCTGACTGGGATTTTTATGAACTGCTGATACCGCAGATCCTGCGCGGTTGCTCTCTCATGCTGTGCATGGTGCCGATCAACAATATCGCGCTCGGAACGCTGCCGCCGGACCGCATGAAGAACGCTTCGGGCCTGTTCAACCTGACCCGTAACCTTGGCGGTGCGGTCGGTCTGGCGATCATCAACACCATGCTGACACAACGTTCCGACGAGCATTACGCCCGGCTCTCCGAACACGTCACCTGGAGCAATCCGGAAGCGCTCGACTGGCTGTCCAGCGTTGGCGCCAACTACGACAGCTACGGTCTCGACGGCTCGCTGACGGCAATCAAGAAGCTTTCCGGCGTCGTCACCCAGCAGTCGTGGCTTCTGTCCTTCATGGACGTGTTTATGGGGCTGACGCTGCTGTTCTCCTGCCTGATTTTCCTGACGCTTCTCATCAAGAAGCCGAGTGCGGCAGCCCCCGCCGGAAGCGGCCACTAACGGGCTTTCTTTCCGATTTCATCCTATCCACCGCCGCCGGGACCGTCGCCTTCGGGCGGCGGTCCTCGTGTTTTTGGAGGAAATCTGAGGTACGTACATCAGATTTTGATTTACGTACCTCAAATGATCGGCTAGAAGTCGCGTCCGGAGGAAATGATGAAGCCGACAGTTCACGACATCGCGACCACTGCGGGCGTCAGCCTCGCCACCGTCGATCGGGTGCTGAACCGTCGGCCGGGGGTCAGCGCGCGTACTCGCGAGAAGGTCGATGCGGCGATTGCCTCGCTCGGTTTCGTGCGCGACATGGCTGCCGCCAATCTGGCGAAGGGTCGGACCTATCCGCTCGTCTTCATCCTGCCGTCCAACGACAATTCCTTCATGCGCCTGATGGAGGCCGAGGTGCGTAGCGCCATGCTGCGCTCGGCGCTCGAACGGACCGATATCCGCATTCTCGCAGTGCCCGCCTTCGATACCGCTCCCCTTGTTGCAGCGCTCGACAGGGCGGCCGGGGAGAAGCCGGCGGGCGTCGCGCTGGTCGCCGTCGATGCGCCCGAAGTCATCGCCGCCGTCGACCGGCTGGCGGATGCGGGCATCCCCGTGGTGACGCTCGTCTCCGATCTGCCGGCGTCGCGGCGCGTTCACTATGCAGGCATCGACAACATTGCCGCGGGTCGGACGGCGGCGAGCCTGCTCGGCCGTTTTGCCGGAGAAAGGGCAGGGCCGATAGCGGTTCTCGCCGGTTCGATGCTGGTGCGCGACCACCGGGAGCGTCTGGACGGTTTTCGGCAGGTGATGGCGGAGAGCTATCCGCATCTCAGGCTTCTCGATGTCGTCGAAGGACGCGACGATCCGGCGACCGTCGAACGGCTGCTTCTCGAGCTTTTCCGTGAGCATGGCGATGTGCGTGGCATCTACAGCCTCGGCGCCGGCAATCGCGGCCTCATCAAGGCGTTGCGGCAGACGGCATTCGAGCGCCTGCCGTCCGTCATCGCGCATGAATTGACGGAGACGACGCGGCTCGGGCTGACCGAAGGACTGGTCGATGCCGTTCTCAATCAGGATGCCGGCCATGAAGTGCGCAGCGCCATCCGGGTGCTGAAGGCAGAGGCCGACGGTTCCCATGTGCTGGCGGCGCAGGAACGCATCCGCATCGACATTTTCTTGAAAGATAACCTGCCGTAACGGCGGGAGATAAGGGAGGATCGCAATGTATCTGGGACTGGATCTCGGCACGTCTGGCGTCAAGGCGCTGCTGATCGACGCGGATCAGAAGATCGTCGGCTCCGCCAACGGGGCGCTCGATGTTTCGCGGCCGCATTCCGGCTGGTCGGAGCAGGAGCCTGCCGACTGGATCCGGGCGACGGAGGAGGCCATTGCCGGCCTCAAGGCCAAGCATCCGAAGGAACTGGCGGCGGTGAAAGGCATCGGGCTTTCCGGCCAGATGCATGGCGCGACGCTGGTCGACGCTTCGGACAAGGTGCTGCGTCCCTGCATTCTATGGAACGACACCCGCTCCTTCGAGGAAGCCGCTGCGCTCGACGCCGATCCGCGCTTCCGCAGCATAACCGGCAATATCGTCTTCCCCGGCTTTACCGCGCCGAAGCTCGTCTGGGTGGCGAAGCATGAACCGGACATCTTCGCCAAGGTGGCGAAGGTGCTGCTGCCCAAGGACTATCTGCGGCTCTGGCTGACCGGCGAATACATCTCTGAAATGTCGGATTCTGCCGGAACCTCCTGGCTCGATACGGGGGCGCGCAAATGGTCTTCGGAACTGCTGGAGGCGACCGGCCTCGGCGAAAACCAGATGCCGTCGCTGGTGGAAGGAACGGAGGCTGGCGGAACCCTGCGCGCCGGGCTTGCATCCGCCTGGGGCATGGGGTCGGGCGTGGTGGTGGCCGGCGGTGCGGGGGATAACGCCGCTTCCGCCTGCGGCATGGGTACGGTTTCCGAGGGGCAGGCGTTCGTCTCGCTCGGCACTTCGGGCGTGCTTTTCGCTGCCAACGGTTCCTACCTGCCGAAGCCGGAAAGCGCGGTGCATGCCTTCTGCCACGCGCTGCCCGCTACCTGGCACCAGATGGGCGTCATTCTCTCGGCCACCGATGCGCTGAACTGGCATGCAGGGGTGACGGGCAAGGGGGCGGGCGAGTTGACCGCCGAACTCGGCGAGACGCTGAAGGCACCCTCGGGCGTGACCTTCCTTCCCTATCTCTCGGGCGAACGCACGCCGCACAACGACGCGAAAATTCGCGGCGCCTTCATCGGCCTCGGCCATGAGAGCGGCCGGGCGGTGCTAACCCAGGCCGTGCTCGAAGGCGTTTCCTTTGCGATCCGCGACAATCTGGAAGCGCTGAAATCGGCAGGTACTCGGATCGGCCGGGTGACGGCGATCGGCGGCGGCTCGCGCTCTCGCTACTGGCTGGCCTCGATTGCGACGGCACTTGGTGTTCCGGTCGATATTCCGGCGGACGGCGATTTCGGCGCTGCCTTTGGCGCCGCCCGTCTCGGCTTGATTGCTGCAACCGGCGCGGACCCGCTTTCCGTCTGCACCGCACCGGAAACGGCCGAGACCATCGAGCCGGTCACGGCGCTCGGCGGGGCTTACGAGGAGGCCTACGCGCGCTACCGGGCGCTTTATCCGGCGATCAGGCCCTTGGCTCAATAATTATCCTATCGGGAGGGAAGAAACCCCTCCCCAACCCCTCCCCACAAGGGGGAGGGGCTCTGTCGCCTTCTAGGCCGCCGTTGTGGATGACGATGACGGTTCCGCCCGTTTTCTCCCCCCTTGTGGGGGAGATGCCGGCAGGCAGAGGGGGACTTGGCTTTTACATTCAACAGGAGGAAATACTCATGAGCACAGGCTTTTTCGGTGATATCCAGAAAGTGAAATACGAGGGACCGGACAGCACCAATCCGCTGGCCTATCGTTACTACAATCCCGACGAGGTGGTTCTCGGCAAGCGGCTGGAAAACCATCTGCGCTTTGCCATCGCCTATTGGCACACCTTCACTTGGCCGGGCGGCGATCCGTTCGGCGGGCAGACCTTCCAGCGCCCGTGGTTTTCCGACACCATGGAAGCGGCGAAGGTGAAGGCGGATGTCGCCTTCGAATTCTTCCAGCTGCTCGGCGTTCCGTTCTATTGCTTCCACGATGCCGACGTGCGTCCGGAAGGCCGGAATTTTGCCGAGAACACGAAGAACCTCAACGAGATCGTCGATTACTTCGCCAAGAAGCAGGCCGAGACCGGCGTCAAGCTGCTCTGGGGCACGGCAAACCTCTTCTCCAACCGTCGCTTCATGAGCGGTGCTGCGACCAATCCCGATCCGGATGTCTTCGCCTTCTCTGCCGCAACCGTGAAGACCTGCCTCGATGCCACCATGCGGCTCGGTGGCGAAAACTACGTTCTGTGGGGCGGTCGCGAGGGCTATGAGACGCTGCTCAACACCGACCTCAAGCGCGAGTTGGACCAACTCGGCCGTTTCCTCAACCTCGTCGTCGAGTACAAGCACAAGATCGGTTTCAAGGGCACCATCCTGATCGAGCCGAAGCCGCAGGAACCGACCAAGCACCAGTACGACTACGACGTCGCGACCGTTTATGCCTTCCTGCAGAAGAACGGGCTGGAGAAGGAAGTTAAGGTCAATATCGAGCAGGGCCATGCCATCCTCGCCGGCCATTCCTTCGAGCATGAACTCGCCATGGCGAACGCCTTCGGCATCTTCGGCTCGATCGACATGAACCGCAATGACTACCAGTCCGGCTGGGATACCGACCAGTTCCCGAACAACGTGCCGGAAATGGCGCTGGCCTATTACCACGTTCTCGCTGGCGGCGGTTTCACCACCGGCGGCACCAATTTCGACGCCAAGCTCCGTCGCCAGTCGCTCGATCCGGCCGATCTGCTGTACGGGCATATCGGCGGCATGGATTGCTGCGCCCGCGGCCTGAAGGCGGCGGCGAAGATGATCGAGGAGCGTGCGCTGTCGAAGCCGCTCGAGGAGCGTTATGCCGGCTGGGAAAGCCCCGAGGCCCAGAAGATGCTGCGCGGCGAATATTCGCTCGATGAGATCGCCGCCAATGTCGAAAAGGCCGATATCAATCCCGAACCGCGCTCCGGCCGCCAGGAATATCTGGAAAACGTGGTCAATCGCTACGTTTGATCGGCGTTTCTGATTTAATGCCAGGGTCGGGGCGCGAAAGTGTCCCGACCTTTTCCGTCGATAGGGCCTGCCGCATCAGCCGGGGCGATGAGTCTTGATATAGTCCACGAATGCGCGCAGCGGTGTCGGCATCAGGCGGCGTTCTGGATAGTAAAGGAAGGGGCCGGGGAAGCTGAGCCACCACGGCTCGAGCACCGGCAACAATTCGCCGCTGTCGAAATGCGGTTTCAGCCAGTCTTCGAACAGAGAAAAGATGCCCGCGCCAGATATGGCGGCGCGGATGCCGAGTTCGCTTGCGTCTCCTGCCTGCACGATCAGTTGCCCATTGGGCTCGACGACAAGCGTCTCGACATCCTTCTCAAATTCCCAAGGCATAACGGGGCGTCCGGCGAAGCGGCTGCGGATGCAGTTGTGCGCGAGCAGGTCGTGGGGATGCTGTGGATGACCGTGGGCTTCCAGATAGGCAGGAGAGGCGCCGAGGGCGTAGCGCTGCAGGCGGGGGCCGATCGGGACGGCGATCATATCCCGCGCCAGGCGTTCGTCATAACGAACGCCGGCATCGTAACCGGCTGCGATCACATCAATCAGGCTTTCCTCGGTATCGATTTCCAGCCGGATGTCGGGATAGGCTGCCAGGAAGCCGGGAACGATCGCTGGCAGCACCAATCTGGCGGCACTGGCAGGCACATTCAGCCTTAGCGTACCGGCGGCCCGGCCATCGAAACTCCTGACATGTTCCAATGCCGCACCGATTTCACCGAAGGCAGGGGCGATGCGCTCCATCAGCCCGCGCCCGGCATCGGTAGGCACGACGGCGCGTGTGGTGCGGTTGAGCAGGCGTACCCCGAGCCGGGCTTCCAAACGGCGCACTGCGTCGCTCAATGCCGAGGCGCTGGTGCTGCCCAGACGGGCGGCCTCGCGAAATCCGCCGGCGCGGGCGACCGCGAGAAAAGCGCTGACATCGCTCATTTCGGGTTCGTCGACCATCGTGCCTCCTGATGATTGTCCTGTTTTCCGGACGGCTTGTCCGGATTGCATCCCATTATCATGAAAGTGCGGGTGCCGTACATATTCGCCACCACACAAAAGGAGAAATCGACATGGCCACTCTGACAAAAGCCGGCAGCTTCGAACTGGGCAATCTCACCGTCAAACGTCTCGGTTACGGGGCCATGCAATTGGCTGGCCCCGGCGTCTTCGGTCCTCCGAAGGATCGGGCAGAGGCCATTGCCGTCCTGCGCGAGGCGGTCGAAAGCGGAGTCGACCACATCGACACCAGCGATTTCTACGGCCCGCATGTCACCAACCAGATCATTCGCGAGGCTCTGCACCCTTATGCTGACGACCTTGTCATCGTCACCAAGGTCGGCGCGGTGCGCGGTGACGATGGCTCGTGGAACCCGGCCTTTTCGAAGGAGGCTCTTATCAGGGCCGTGCACGACAATTTGACGAATCTGGGACTCGACGCGCTCGACGTCGTAAACCTGCGGGCGATGTTCGACGTGCATGGACCGGTCGAGGGCGATCTCGAAGAACCCTTGACCGTGCTTGCCGAGTTGCAGCAGCAGGGATTGGTCAAGCATATCGGCCTTTCCAACGTCACGGCCAGGCAGGTGGCGGACGGCCGCAAGATCACCGAGATCGTCTGCGTGCAGAACCAGTACAATCTTGCCCATCGCAGCGACGACGCCCTCATCGAGGAGCTGGCGACCGAAGGGACGGCCTATGTGCCGTTCTTCCCGCTTGGCGGCTTCTCGCCGTTGCAGTCCTCGACCTTGTCCGACGTGGCGGGAAGGCTGGACCTCACGCCGATGCAGGTGGCGCTCGCCTGGCTGCTGAAGCGGTCGCCGAACATCCTGTTGATCCCCGGCACCTCGTCCCGCATCCATCTGCGGCAGAATCTCGCCGTCGCCGATGTCGATCTGCCCGCGGATGCGATGGCGGAACTGGACGGGATCGGTTCGGCGGGTTGAGGTCCGCCGGGGACGGAGGCGACGGTCCTTTCTCGCGCAGGTCGAGGCTGACGGAAACGAGGGGCATCCTCCCGACCGCCGCCGTCACCCGATCGCGATGATTTCGAGCTCCTGGCCGTTCATACTCACGACATCGCCGACGGCCTTGCCGATCAAGAGCCTGGCCACCGGGGAGACATAGGAGATGGAGCCGGCCTTGGGGTCGGCTTCGTCCTCTCCGACGATGCGATAGGTCTGCACTCGGCCATCGTCGCGCTCGAAGGTGACCGTGCCGCCGAAGGCGACGATATCAGTGGAGGCAGGCGGCGGCACGAGCTGTGCGGAACGGACACGCTCCGCCAGATAGCGCAGGTCGCGCAAGGGGCCGGCGGTCTGCCTGCGCTTCTCGTTGACGTCCTCGATGCCGCTTGCCGCCTCAAAGGCTTCTCTGGCCTGCCGGAGTTGAAGTTCCAGAGCCTTCAGGCCGGCCTCCGTCACGAGGTTCGGATGAGGCGAGATCGGCCGATCCGGCAAAAGGGTTTCTGCCGCCGTTTCGGCACTCTCTTCCTTGACGAAGGCTACACTCAATCTCGAACTCCGTTCTGTGCGGCAATCTTAAACGCGCGTGGGCTTTCAGCCCGAATATCTGCGGGAGCGCACTATATGGCAAACACGGCCGGGCTGACAAATCGGTCCGCAGTGGGTGGCCGTTGGCGATCAGGTTTTCGACAGGAGCAGACGGATACCGGCGAAGCCGAAGACCATGGCAAGCGTGCCTTCGATCCATCTGCGGGATTTCCTGTAGGCGCGTCCCATGACCGCCGTTGAGAACATCAGGGCATAGCCGATAAAGACCGAAAATCCGATGACGGCACAGCCGCCGACGATGGCGGCGAGGGTGTGGGCCGGGGCATCGGGACGCAGGCCGAGGGACATGATCGCGATCCATCCGAGAATGGATTTCGGGTTGGTGAGGTGCAGCAGGAGGCCCTTGCGATAAAGTGTCGTCCATTTCGTTGCGGTATCGGTCGTCATGCGAGGGTCGCCCGATGACAGGGCGGATTTTGCCGATTTGTAGGCCAGATAGAGCAGGTAGAGGCCGCCTGCGATCTTGATGACGAAGAGGGCTTCGGCGTAGCGCGCCAGGATGGTGGAAATACCGGTGGCCGTCAGCGCCGCCCAGAACATGCTGCCGGTCAGGATACCAAGCGCCAGGGCGACGGCTGACGCCCGACCCCGATTCATGGCAACGCCCATGATGGCCATGTTGCTCGGGCCAGGACTGGCGACCGCAATCAGATATGTGAGGTAGACGAGCAGGAGATGGTGAAGATGCTCCAGATACAAGAGGCTCACTCCGATTGCGGTTTTCGCGGAAATGCGCGTGTTTTCGGAACTGTAGCGACGGACATTGATCCGCAAACAAGGCCGATCTTCGTTTATCGGATAAAAAGGCAAGTGTACCCGGGACAGGGGTTTCCGTCGATCACCTCACCTTTTGCCAGGTGCGGTCACCGATCCGCGGACGATGAGGTCCGGCATGATAAGGATTTCGCGTTTTTCGGTGAGAGGTTTGGCGAGCGTTTCGAGCAGCAGTTCCATGGCCTGTTTGCCGATTGCCGTGCGGGGCTGGCAAATGGTGGTGAGAGGCGGATTGAGAAAGGTCGCCTGCGGCACGTCGTCGAAGCCGATCACCGAGAAGTCGCGGGGCAGGTCGTAGCCGCGGGCGGAAAGTCCGTTGATGACACCGACGGCGGTGGCGTCGTTCACGCACATGAAGGCCGTGGGCAGGGTGTCGCGCATGAAAAGCTGCTCCACGGCGAGCCTGCCGCTTTCGATGGAGCCTTCGCCATCGAGCACCATGCGCTGTGCCTGCGGAATTCGGGCAGCATCAAGGGCGAGGTCGTAGCCCTTGCGCCGGCGCACATGGCCGAGCCTGGTCTTGCTGTCGCCGACGAAGGCGATGGAGCGATGGCCTGAGGCCAGCAGATATTCGGCCGCCTTGCGGGCGCCCGCCGTGTCATCGACGCCGACATAGGGAATGGAGCTGCCGAAGACAGGCTCGAAGACTGCGACGGAGGGCGGCAGGCGGGTGGTCAGTACCTGATGGCCGAAGGGCTCGTGTCCGGTGAACAGCAGCAGGCCGGCGGCCTGGCCGGAATTCAGGAATTTCAAATATTCCAGGCCGCGTTCGGGGTCGTTCTGGGTGTGGCCGATCAACACGCCGAAACCATGGGCGCGCGCCTCATTTTCAAGCCCTATCAGGATGCTGGAAAAGTTCGGGTCGCCGATGTCGGGCGCCAGAACGAGGATCATGTTGGAGCGGCCCATGCGCAGGCTGCGGGCCATGGCATTGGTCGTGTAACCGGTGATCGCAATCGCCTGATTGACCCGTTGGCGGGTGGATTTCGCCACCTTTTCCGGCGTGTGGATGGCCCGGCTGACCGTCGCGATGGAGACTTCCGCCAGACGGGCGACATCCTCGATCGTTGCGGGCTGGGAATTCGACACGGCCATGGTCCCGTTTGCGTGGGTTTTTAACGGCTTGCGGCCTTCGGCGGCATCTTGCAACCGCGAAAGCGGCGGGCAATCAAACAATCCCCAATTGAGGCATGATGTAAACCTTTACATGAATGATGTAAAGGTTTACATAGATCGTCATAAGCGGTTGAGGAGCCGTCGGGAGGATTGCATGACACTGGTTGGGGAGCAGCCGCGCACGCCCGTGCTTGCGGCCGAGCGTATCTCTAAGTCTTTTGGCGAAGTCCAGGTGCTTTTCAGCGTCGATTTCGACGTGCTGCCGGGCGAAGTTCATGCACTGGTCGGGGAAAACGGCGCGGGCAAGTCGACGCTCATCAAGATCCTCTCCGGTTTCGAAAGTCCCACATCGGGCCGCATCCTGCTCGACAGTCAGCCGGTGTCGCTGCCGGCCAACGGCGCGGCGGAAGCGCTGGGCATCGTGCTGATCCATCAGGAATTCAATCTCGCAGATCATCTGACTGTCGCCGAGAGCCTGTTTCTCGGGCGGGAAGTCACCCGCTTCGGCGTGCTCGACCGCAAGTTCATGCGCCGCGAGACGCGACGGGTGCTGGATCTGCTGGGTTCCCATATCGATGAAGACGCGCTGATCAGCTCGCTTGCCGTTGCCGACAAGCAGATGGTGGAAATCGCCAAGGCGATCAGCCGCGAGGCTCGCGTGGTGTTCATGGACGAGCCGACCGCGGTATTGTCGCGGGAAGAGACGGATATCCTCTTCGACCAGGTGCGCAAGTTGCGCGACAAGGGTACCAGCTTCGTCTTCGTGTCGCACAAGCTCGACGAGGTGATGGAGCTCACCGACCGGGTGACAGTGCTGCGCGACGGGCAGTGGATCAAGACCGCGCCGACGGCGCTGCTCGACGGCGAGTCCATCGCGCAGCTCATGGTGGGGCGTGAACTGTCGAGCCTTTATCCCTCGAAGGAAGAGCCGGATGTGGACGAGCAGATCGTTCTGTCCGTGCGGGGGCTGACGACGGGTTACGTCAAGGATGCCGGTTTCGAGTTGCGCAAGGGCGAGGTGCTTGGCTTTTCCGGTCTGATCGGTTCCGGCCGCTCGGAGCTGATGGAGGCGATTGCCGGTCTGCGCCCGCGGCTTTCCGGCGAGGTCACGCTGAAGGGCGCGTCATTGCCGCCGCATGATTTTGAAGAGGCGACCCGCCGAGGGCTCGCCTACATGACCAAGGATCGCAAGGGCAAGGGTCTGCTGCTCGGGGAAGGCATGACGCCGAACCTGACGCTGCAATCGATCGACCGGCATGTGAGGCATGGTTATCTCGATCCCGCCAGCGAGGCGAAGGCAATGGCGCGGGCGAAGCGTCGCTTCGATATTCGCGTCCGTGACGACCGGGTGAAGGTCGGGCGGATGTCGGGCGGCAACCAGCAGAAGCTCCTGCTCGCCAAGATCATGGAGACGGAGCCCGACGTCATCATCATCGACGAGCCGACCCGCGGTATCGATGTCGGCACCAAGCAGCAGATCTATCATTTCATTGCAGCGCTTGCCCGGGAAGGGCGCTCGATCATCGTCGTTTCGTCCGAGATGCCGGAGGTGATCGGGCTCTGTACTCGGGTTGCCGTGATGCGGGAAGGACGGCTGGTCGGCATGCTGGAGGGCGAGGAGATCTCCGAGCAGATGATTATGCGCTACGCCGCGGGGTTGAGGAAACAGCAGGCCGTCGGCTGAGCCTGGGTTTGAGCCGGCGGGCGGGGAAGGAAACAGGGCAGGACCGTATCGGCCGGCCGGGAGGTTGAATTGGACATGAGCATGAATACCGAAACCGATCCGCGTGCGTCCCGAGGCCGGGGCTGGCGCGATGTCGACCTCCGGGCAATCGCGCCGTTTGCGGCGCTCGCCCTGCTGCTGGTGATCGGGGCGCTGGTCAATCCGAACTTCATCGGCCTCACCAATCTCGCCAATGTCGCCACCCGTAGCGCGTTCATTGCCATCATCGCGGTCGGCGCGACCTTCGTCATTTCGTCCGGCGACCTCGATCTTTCGGTCGGTTCCATGGTCGCCTTCGTGGCGAGCCTGATGATCCTGTTCATGAATTCCGGCGCCATCGCCGATCCCGCGCTGATGCTGGCCGCAGCCGTTGCGCTCGCCGTCGTGATCGGCGGCCTCTGCGGTCTTGCCAACGGCCTCATCACCACCGTCGGACGGATCGAACCCTTCATCGCCACGCTCGGCACCATGGGCATCTATCGAGGACTGACCACCTGGCTGTCGCAGGGCGGAGCGATTACGCTCAGTTCGCCGCAGCAGCAGGCGCTCTATCGTCCGGTCTATTTCGGTTCGATCCTCGGCATTCCCGTGCCGATCCTGGTGATCCTGCTGGTGACTGCAATCGCCGCCTTCATCCTCTATCGCACGCGCTACGGCCGGCATGTGGTGGCGGTCGGCTCCAACCGCGATGTCGCCCGTTATTCCGGCATAGGCGTCGACCGGGTGCGCACCATCGCCTTCGTCATCCAGGGGCTCTGCGTCGCCATCGCTGTGCTGCTCTATGTGCCGCGCCTCGGCTCGACATCCGCGACGACGGGCATTCTCTGGGAACTGCAGGCGATCACCGCCGTCGTCGTTGGCGGTACGGCGCTCAAGGGCGGGGCGGGGCGTGTCTGGGGCACGATCTGCGGCGCCTTCATTCTCGAACTGGTCGGCAACATCATGCTGCTGTCCAATTTCATCAGCGAATACCTGATCGGCGCCATCCAGGGCTCGATCATCATCATCGCGATGCTCGTTCAGCGCTCGCTGACGCGCAAATCGTGAGGCCGCCGGGCTTTAGGGGTCGCCCGGCGCACGTCTCAAGACCCTGAACTTCGGGAGGAGAAAACATGTACAAGAAACTGATGGGTGTCGCCCTTGCCATGACAGCGATGGTCAGTCTTGCCCAGGCGCAGGAAACCAAGACAATCGGCGTTTCCATTCCGGCCGCCGACCATGGCTGGACCGCCGGCGTCGTCTACCACGCCAACCGCGTCGCCGACCTCCTGATGAAGGAGCATCCAGGACTGAAGGTGGTGGTCAAGACCTCGCCGGATCCGGCAACGCAGGCCAATGCGGTACAGGACCTCGAGGTTCAGGGCATCGACGCGCTGGTCATCCTGCCGACCGATCCGGATCCGCTGGTCAACGCCATCAAGGAAGTGAAGAGCAAGGGCACCTTCGTTTCGATCGTCGACCGCGCGCCTTCGGTCAACGACAATTCCGTGCGCGACCTCTATGTCGCCGGTAACAATCCGGCGCTCGGCGAAGTCGCCGGCCAGTACATCAAGGACAACACGCCGGATGCGGAAGTCGTGGTGATCCGTGGCCTGCCAATCCCGATCGACCAGCAGCGCCAGGACGGCTTCGACAAGGCCATTGCCGGTTCGAACGTCAAGGTTCTCGACCGCCAATTCGGCAACTGGAACCGCGACGACGCCTTCAAGGTCATGCAGGACTACCTGACGAAGTATCCGAAGATCGATGTGGTCTGGTGCCAGGACGACGACATGGCCGTCGGCGTGCTGCAGGCGATCGAGCAGGCCAAGCGCACTGACATCAAGTATGTCGTCGGCGGCGCCGGTTCGAAGGACATGATCAAGAAGGTCATGGACGGCGACAAGATGATCCCGGTCGATGTTCTCTATCCGCCGTCGATGGTGGGCACCGCCATGGAACTGACGGCTGCTGCGATCTACGACCAGGTTCCGGTTCATGGCACCTATACGCTCGATGCGACGCTGGTGACGGCAGACAACGCGAAGAACTACTACTTCCCCGATTCTCCGTTCTGAGCTTCCGGCATTTCCTATGAAAACGCTCTGCCCGAAAGATTGTCGGGCAGAGTTCGCGAGCGCCGTTGACAGGCGCGTCAGGTCCGATACTCGTTACGGTAACGTTGCAGTAGGTGTTTCAGGGGGGATAATGATGAAAACGATTAAGGGTCCGGGTATTTTTCTTGGTCAGTTTGCCGGCGATGCCGCGCCGTTCAATTCCTGGGATGCGATCACCAAATGGGCCGCCGACAAGGGCTATCTCGGCGTGCAGGTGCCGACATGGGCGGGCCAGCTGATCGATCTGAAGAAGGCAGCGGAATCGAAGGATTATTGCGACGAACTGGCCGGTATCGCCCGGCAGAACGGCGTCGAGATCACCGAACTTTCAACCCATCTTCAGGGCCAGCTCGTCGCCGTTCACCCGGCCTATGACGAGGCCTTCGACGGCTTTGCCGTGCCGGAGGTGCGGGGTAATCCCAAGGCGCGTCAGGCCTGGGCTGTGGAACAGGTGAAGTTTGCGCTCAAGGCTTCGCGCCATCTCGGTATCAAGGCGCATGCGACGTTTTCGGGCGCGCTGGCCTGGCCCTATTTCTATCCCTGGCCGCAGCGTCCAGCCGGTCTGGTGGAAACCGCTTTCGACGAACTGGCGAAGCGCTGGACGCCGATCCTCGACTATGCCGACGAACAGGGCGTGGATATCGCCTATGAAATCCATCCGGGCGAAGACCTGCATGACGGCGTGACCTTCGAGATGTTCCTCGATCGGGTGAAGAACCATCCGCGCGCCAACATGCTCTACGATCCGTCGCATTACGTGCTGCAATGCCTCGACTATCTCGACAACATCGACATCTACAAGGAACGGATCAAGATGTTCCACGTCAAGGACGCGGAATTCAACCCGACCGGCCGGCAGGGCGTTTATGGCGGCTATCAGGGCTGGGTGAACCGGGCCGGGCGCTTCCGCTCGCCGGGCGACGGTCAGGTCGATTTCGGCGCGATCTTCTCCAAGATGGCGGCGAATGATTTCGAGGGCTGGGCCGTGGTCGAATGGGAATGCGCGCTGAAACATCCGGAAGACGGCGCCCGCGAAGGGGCCGAGTTCGTCAAGGCGCACATCATCCGGGTAACGGAGCGGGCGTTCGATGATTTTGCCGCCGGCGGCACGGACGACGCCGCGAACCGCCGGATGCTGGGCTTGTGATACCGTCAGGCCGTCCGAAGGGCTGCGAGATCGCAGCCTTCGAGGGCGGCGAGGTTGCGCTCGATCCGGTCCGCCGGCCAGTTCCACCAGGCGATGTCGAGAAGGTCGGCAATCGTCTCTTCATCGAAGCGCATTCGGATCATCGAGGCTGGGTTGCCGCCGACGATAGCAAAGGGCGGGACGTCCCGCGTTACGACGGATGCCGCGGCGACGATGGCGCCGTGGCCGATGGTGACACCGGGCATGATGGTGGCATTGTGGCCGATCCAGACGTCATGGCCGACCACCGTGTCCTTGACCGGCAGGTCTTCGTATCCGTTGATCGTCTCCTGCCGGAAGATGCGGAATGGATAGGTCGTGAAGCCGGCCATGGGGTGATTGGCCGAGGATGTGATGAAGAACGCGCCGCGGGCGATCTGGACGTACCTGCCAATGACGAGCTTCTCCTTGCTGACCGGATAAAGATAAGGGGCAAGCAGGCCGGCCGTTTCTTCCGCCGGGGCGGAGTGACTGAAATAGCTGAAGTCGCCGACGTCGATCCGCGGGTGATCAATGACGTTCTTAAGGTACATGGTCTGCCGGTAGGGCGTTCCGTCGGCAAGCGTGATGGGATAGGCGAGATCGGGATTGAGAAGGGGCATGGTGTGAAGACCTGTTCGAGCATTGTCGCAAGCCGCAGGCCCCCGTCGAGGCAGGCGGCGATGGTGCTTTCGCCTCTGGCGAGGCGGATCTTCAAAAGGTCACTGTCAGGGCATCCTTCTCTTGCGCAACAATAATCTAGCGTCGGGAATACCGCAAAGCCAGCCCGTCGCCCGTAAGAATGGAAACAAAACCAAGGGAGAAACTTCATGACGATCGAAGCAGGCAAGTCGGACCCGGCAGGCGGGAAGCGCATCCGGCTCGGCATGGTGGGCGGCGGACAGGGCGCATTCATCGGCGGCGTACACCGCATGGCGGCCCGGCTGGACGATCACTTCGAACTCGTTGCGGGTGCGCTTTCCTCGACGGCGGAAAAGTCGATCGCTTCGGGGCGTGATCTCGGGCTCGATCCGGAGCGCTGCTACGGTTCGTTCGAGGAGATGGCGGAGAAGGAAGCGAAGCGGCCGGACGGGATCGAGGCTGTTTCCATCGTGACGCCGAACCACATGCATTATCCGGCGGCGAAGGCTTTTCTGGAGCGGGGTATCCATGTCATCTGCGACAAGCCGCTGACATCGAACCTCGACGACGCAAAGAAACTGAAGGCGGTGGCCGAGGCATCGAAGGCGCTGTTCATACTCACCCACAATTACACCGGTTATCCGATGGTGCGGCAGGCGCGCGCGATGGTGGCTTCCGGCGCGCTGGGCGACCTTCGCGTCGTGCAGGTCGAATATGCGCAGGACTGGCTGACGGAGGCGGTGGAGCAGACCGGCGCCAAGCAGGCCGTGTGGCGCACCGATCCCAAGCAGTCGGGCGTTGGCGGTGCGACCGGCGACATCGGCACGCATGCCTTCAACCTCGCGTCCTTCGTCACCGGTCTCACGTTGAAGAGCCTTGCTGCGGACCTCGACAGTTTCGTGGAGGGTCGCCGGGTCGACGACAACGGCCATGTGCTCCTGCGCTTCGAGGGTGGTGCCAAGGGCATGCTGTGGTGCAGCCAGGTCGCTCCGGGCAACGAAAATGCGCTGAAGCTTCGCGTCTACGGCACGAAGGGCGGCCTCGAATGGCAGCAGGAAAATCCGAACTATCTCTGGTTCACGCCGTTCGGCGAACAGAAGCGTCTGGTGACCCGTAACGGTGCGGGAGCCGGTGCGGCGGCGACCCGCGTCAGCCGCATTCCGGGCGGTCATCCGGAGGGTTATCTCGAAGCCTTCGCTACGATCTATTCGGAAGCAGCCCTTGCGATTGCCGCTTTCAAGGCAGGCAAGCCGGTCGATCCGGCCGTGGTCTATCCGACCATTGATGATGGCGTGAAGGGTGTCGCTTTCGTCGAGGCCTGCGTGGCTTCGTCGAGGACGGATGGCGCCTGGGTTTCGCTCTGACGGGCAAGGCAGCGGCGGAATGTATCCGCCGCCACGCTTTTTTGGGTTTTTATCGATCGTAACTTCTGAAACGTTGCAGAAAACGAGCCTTGCCGCTTGTACCCTGAGGCTACTTTGGTCTAAACCGCCCGCGGCCAAATTCAACGTTCCGGCGGAATTCCCGTCCATACCGTCCGGCACATCAGAAAAAAACGAGTGACCAGATGATCGATCCGAAAAGCCTTGCCGATCGCTTTCCCGGCGATTTCGTATTCGGTGTCGCCACCGCTTCCTTCCAGATCGAAGGCGCGTCGAAGGAGGATGGCCGCAAGCCGTCCATCTGGGATGCCTTCTGCAACATGCCGGGCCGCGTTTACGGCCGTCACAACGGCGATGTCGCCTGCGACCACTATCACCTGTGGGAACAGGATCTCGACATGATGAAGGAGATGGGCGTTTCGGCCTATCGCTTCTCCATCGCATGGCCGCGGATCATTCCCGAGGGTACCGGTCGCATCAATGAAGCCGGTCTCGATTTCTACGACAAGCTGGTCGACGGCCTGAAGGCACGCGGCATCAAGGCATTCGCGACGCTTTACCACTGGGACCTGCCGCTGGCGCTGATGGGCGAGGGCGGCTGGACGGCGCGCAGCACGGCTTACGCCTTCCAGCGCTATGCCAAGATCGTCATGGCGCGCCTCGGCGACCGGCTGGATTCTGTTGCGACCTTCAACGAACCCTGGTGTTCGGTCTGGCTTTCGCATCTCTACGGTATTCATGCCCCCGGCGAGAAGAATATGGATGCGGCGCTTCATGCGTTGCATTACACCAATCTCGCACACGGCCTCGGTATCGACGCCATCCGGCAGGTCGCGCCGCAGGTGCCGGCCGGTATCGTTCTCAACGCCCATGAGGTGATTGCGGCCTCCGATAGCGCGGCGGACAAGGCTGCGGCGGAACGGGCCTTCCAGTTCAACAACGGCGTGTTCTTCGATCCTATCATCAACGGCCAGTATCCGGCCGAGTTCATGTCGGCGCTTGGCGACCGCATGCCGCCGATCGAAGACGGCGACATGGCGATCATCAACCAGAAGCTCGACTGGTGGGGCCTCAACTATTACACGCCGATGCGGGTTGCCGACGATCCGACGCCGGACGCGGAGTTCCCGGCAACCATCGGTGCTCCCCCGGTTTCCAAGGTCAGGACGGATATCGGCTGGGAAGTCTATGCGCCGGCGCTGAAGTCGCTGGTTGCAGGCCTCTACAACCGCTACGAACTGCCGGTCTGTTACATCACCGAGAACGGCGCCTGCTACAACATGGGAGTCGAGAACGGTGAGGTGAATGACCAGCCACGCCTCGACTACTATGTCGAGCATATCGGTATCATCGCCGATCTCATCAAGGACGGCTTCCCGATGTCGGGTTACTTCGCCTGGAGCCTGATGGACAACTTCGAATGGGCGGAAGGCTATCGCATGCGCTTCGGCATCGTGCATGTCGACTATGATACGCAGGTACGCACCATCAAGAAGAGCGGCAAGTGGTATAGCGAACTGGCCGCGCAGTTCCCCAAGGGCAATCATCAGGCGGATTGACCAGCTGGCGCCTATCTCGTCCATTTCTTTCCAGCCGGATTGCATCGCAGTCCGGCTGGTTTTCTTTTGAGCCACCAGCTTCTTCGCTTCGGCCGGAGCTTCAGCATTTCCGTTTCTGCGTCGGCTTCATTCAAGGCGGTCCGGTTCCAGTATGGAAAGCCGGGTGTCATTTTTGACCGGACGGAATTTTCTCCTGTTGGACAAATTTTCCGGAAATGTGGGGTGCTTTGGGCAAAATATCTCTCGGCAGGTCGGAGGTGCGGAGTCATAAGCAGATCCGCTTTCCACGGTGCATGGCAGATTTGCTGCCGATTCGCTCTGGGCGGGTTTGAAAAGGTGAAGTCAAAGATGCTAGATCGGCGCCATATCGTCCGAATGTGTATGTCGCGATAGAACTATCCGGCCTGCGATCATCTTTGCCGTCGAATGACGCCTTTCACCGAAGAGACTTTCATGAAGAACCGACCCATTTCGCGCAATGCCTCAAGAGGAGGCGGCCGATGAGTGCGCTTGCCGTATCAGCCGGGCGTCCGATGGTGGCGTTCGAAGGCGTGACCAAGCATTTTGGCGGCACCAACGGACAGCCTGGTTTCACCGCGCTTGGCGGCATCGACTATGTGGTTCCGAGGGGGGCGATCACCGGCATCATCGGCCGTTCCGGCGCCGGCAAGTCGACGCTGATCCGGCTGGTCAATGGTCTGGAACTGCCGACTTTGGGCAAGGTGCTGGTCGATGGCGTCGATGTCGGCGCACTGGACGAAGCGGGCCTTCGGACCCTTCGCCGTTCGGTGGGCATGATCTTCCAGCATTTCAACCTGCTGTCGTCGCGCACCGTATACGACAACATCGCTTTGCCGCTGGAGATTGCCGGCATCGACCGAAAGGCGATCGAAGCGCGGGTGAGGCCGCTGATCGATCTCGTCGGCCTTTCGGACAAGGCGGGACGTTATCCGGCAGAGCTTTCCGGCGGGCAGAAGCAGCGCGTCGGCATTGCCCGCGCGCTTGCGACCGAGCCGAAGCTTCTGCTCTCCGACGAGGCGACCTCGGCGCTCGATCCCGAGACCACGCAATCGATCCTCGAACTGCTGAAGACCATCAATCGAGATCTCGACCTGACGGTGCTGCTCATCACCCACGAGATGGAAGTGGTGAAGACCATCGCCTCGGAAGTTGCGGTGATCGACAAGGGGCTGATCGTCGAAAGCGGCCGTACCTTCGACGTTTTCACACGGCCGCGTCATGAGACGACGCAGGCGCTGCTTTCCGCTTCGATCGGGGCCAAGTTACCCGAGTGGATCCGCTCGGACCTGAAGGCCGAACCTGCTGCGGGCGACCGTGCGCTCGTCCGGCTGATCTTCTTCGGCGAGACGGCGTTCCAGCCTCTGACCGCCCGTCTCGTTGCGGAGATCGGTCCTGACGTCAACATTCTTGCGGGCGCGATCGATGAGATCGCCGGCGAACCCTTTGGTTCGCTGGTGGTTTCCTATCCGGCCGATCCGGCGACGCTGGAGCGTGCTAACCGTTTCTACCAGCAGACCGGTCTTGCCACGGAGGTGCTCGGCTATGGCGCCTGAGATGCTCGTAAACCTGCTTCTGAAAGCCCTCTGGCAGACCCTGCAGATGGTGAGCGCCGCCGGACTGATCGGCACCGTGATCGGACTGCCCATGGGTGTCTTCCTCGCCACCAGCGGGAAGGGCGAATTGTTCGCCGCGCCGACGGTCAACCGCATCATGGGGCTGATCGTCAACGCGCTGCGTTCGACGCCGTTCATCATCCTCGTGGTGGCCATCATTCCGCTGACCCGGTTCATCACCGGCACATCGATCGGCACGATTGCCGCAATCGTGCCGCTGACGATCTCGACCATTCCGTTTATCGCCCGCCTGATCGAAGCGGCGATCCGGGAGGTGGACAAGGGGCTGATCGAGGCCGCGCGCGCCATGGGCGCCACGCCGTTCCAGATTGTCACTAAAGTGCTGCTGGCCGAGGCGCTGCCCGGCATCACGCTGGCATTGACGCTGACGCTCGTCAGCCTGATCGGCTACTCGGCCATGGTCGGCGCGGTCGGCGGCGGCGGGCTCGGCGATCTGGGCATCCGTTATGGCTACCAGCGCTTCATGCCGGAAGTGATGCTGGCGGTTGTCGTCGTGCTGATCGTGCTGGTGCAAGCTGTGCAGAGCGCCGGCGACACGCTGGCCCGGCGCTTCGACAAGCGCAGCCGAAAGAACTGAAACCTCCCTTCAGTAAACCCAAGGAGAAAACACAATGAGGAAACTGATCGTCGCCGCTGCCATCGCAGCTCTCTTTTCCGCCGGCGCTGCCCTGGCTGAAGACATCAAGGTCGGCGTGACCGCCGGCGAACACGCCCAGATCATGGAAAAGGTGAAGGAAATCGCCGCCAAGAAGGGCCTCAACATCGAGATTGTCGAGTTCTCCGACTACGTCGTTCCGAACCAGGCGCTGGCCGATGGCGACCTCAACGCCAACTCCTTCCAGCATCAGCCCTATCTCGACAACCAGATCGCTGACCGCGGTTTCGATATCGTCAGCGTCGGCACCACCATCACCACCCCGATGGGCGTCTATTCCAAGAAGGTGAAGAGCCTCGACGAACTGAAGGACGGCGCGACCGTCGGCATCCCGAACGACCCGACCAATGGCGGCCGCGCGCTGCTCGTTCTGGCTTCCAAGGGCCTGATCAAGGTTGACGAAACCAAGGGCCTGAAGGTTGGTCCTGCCGACGTGACCGAAAACCCGAAGAACATCCAGTTCGCCGAACTCGATGCCGCCCAGCTGCCGCGTTCGCTCGATGACGTCGATGCCGCCGTCATCAACACCAACTACGCCATGGAAGCCGGCCTGCACCCGAAGACCGACGCCATCGCCATCGAAGGCGAAAAGTCGCCCTACGCCAATGTTATCGCCGTCCGCACGGCCGACAAGGACGCTCCGTGGGTGAAGACGCTGGTCGAATCCTACCACGACGACAGCATCAAGGCCTTCATCAACGAAGAGTTCAAGGGCGCCCTGATCCCGGCGTTCTGATCCTCGTCAGCAATCGACAATCCGAAGAGCCCTCTCCGCAAGGAGGGGGCTTTTTCGTTTCCGCGGATGGCGATTGCATTTTGCGCTGCAACAACGGAGACTGCTTCCATTGGTTGCAATGGAGGTGACGATGGCCCGGCTTCAGCTTCCCGTATTCAATGCGCCTTTCTCAGGCGATGTTTCGCAGACGATCAATCCCTGGACATGGATCTTCAGTCCCGGCGCCGGCAGTCAGGTGGGGTTGTTCAACCTCAGCATCGATCTCGGCCCCTCGACCGACCCCGAAGTCGAAAAGGATATCCTGAGCGGGGTCGCAAGCTATGGCAAGCAGCTTGGCAGGGTGGAGGATGCGCTGCGTCTGGTGATCGAGACGCTGGAGCCGATGGTCGGTGAGCGCAAGCTGAGTGACGACAAGGCGATCATCGCCTTCAAGGCGCTGATGTATGAAATCGATAACGTCAAGGAACATCACAGCCGGGGCGGGAAGGGCAAATAGCCCTTTCCCGAGGGATCGGCGGCGTCAGCTTCCCATGTGCCGTTCGCCGCGCTTCTTGGCCAATGCGATCTGCTGCTGGCGCTGGCGATAACGGTCGCGGTCGGCTTCTGTGCGGTCGTTATAGCAGTGCGGGCAGGTGACGCCCTCCTCGAACAGCGGTGACTTCACCTCTTCCGCCGTCAGCGGATAGCGGCAGGCGTGGCAGAGCGTGTGCTCGCCTTCCTGGAGGCCGTGAGTGATCGAGACGCGCTCGTCGAAGACGAAGCAGGCGCCATCCCAGAGGCTTTCCTCCGGCGGCACTTCCTCGAGATATTTCAGGATGCCGCCCTTGAGGTGATAGACCTCGTCGAAGCCGATTTCCTTGGCGAAGGCCGTCGACTTTTCGCAGCGGATGCCGCCGGTGCAGTACATGGCGATCTTCGGCTTGTTGTGCAGGCCGGGATTGTTGCGCATCCAGTCCGGAAATTCGCGGAAGGTCTTTATGTTTGGATCGATCGCGCCTTTGAAGATGCCGATCGCCGTCTCGTAATCGTTGCGGGTGTCGATCACGATGGTCTCGGGATCCGAGATCAGGGCGTTCCAGTCCTTCGGATCGACATAGGTGCCGACGATCTTGTTGGGGTCGATGCCCTCGACGCCCATGGTGACGATCTCTTTCTTCAGCCGCACCTTCATGCGCAGGAAGGGCATCTTCGATGCACGGCTTTCCTTGTGTACGAGTTCGGCGAATTCCGGCTGGGCGTGCAGGAAGGCAAGCAGCTTCGCGATGCCCTCGTCGGTGCCGGCGACGGTGCCGTTGATACCCTCGGCCGCCAGAAGCAGCGTGCCCTTGATGCCGTTTTCGCGGCAAAGCGCAGTGAGCGGCTCGCGGAAACTTTCGTAACGCGGGAAGCGGGCGAAATGATAGAGCGCGGCGACGCAGAAGGCGCCGCCCTCTTCATGGCGAGGGGTCTGGAGATCGTCGGTCATGGCCCGGGAAATACTGCCTCAGCCGCTGCGAAGCAACGGTTTTCGCGCATTCGGCCGCACTTTGAATTTTGTCAAATTCCGAACAGTGGCAACTGGAGCGTTTCCTTTGGCTCGGAAGAGAGCGGCGTCGTGCCCGCATTCATAGCCGAAGCGATGGTTACCGCATCCTCCTCGGTTATGCGCAGGATGCCGAAGCGGAAGGCATAGCCCCAGTTTTGTTTGCCCCTGGTCAGTTCCAGCCGGTCGAGCAGGGGCCGGATCGGGGCGGGCTGCGATGCATGCCATTCGACATCACGGCGGGAGGGATGAAAACCTTCCATCACCTCCACGCGATAAGGCGGCTTTTCAAGAAGGGTGCCGATGGCGGTGAAGGCCTTGAGTGGCACTGCCTGACCGAAGATCGCGGAGGACGAATAGGTGATGACCGTCTCGCCGGGCCGGATGCGCCTGAGCGGCGCATCCTTTCCATGGCAGGCCTGCACGAAGCCGCCGGCAACGCCGCCCGCGACATGATCGGCGGAAGCTACGATGATCCAGGCCATGGCGATCAAACCGGAGGGTTGTAGAAGCGGATGCGGTGTCCATCCGGGTCGGCAAGCAGGAAGGTGCGGCCGAATTCCATATCCACGGGGGATTGCAGGACGGTATGTCCGGCGTGGCCTATTTTTGCCCAGGCTTCATCGACCGCAGCGGGGCTTGCAAGCGGAACAGCGATTTCGATCGTGCCCGCTGCGCCCGTTGGCGCAGGCTCGACGGTGTGACGCGACCACAGGCCGAGTTTGATGCCGCCGGGAAAGACGAAGATGGCGAAGGTTGGGGAGTGTTCGACCGGCTTTACGCCGAAAATGCCGGCGTAGAAGGCAACGCTCTTTTCCGGGCTGTCGACATAGAGGATGGTGAGGTTCGGTGTCATGGGGTTCTCCTTTTCGAGAGCCCGAGACTATACCGGCATGCTGTCAGAAAATGGCAGTAGGATGCTTTGTCAGTAGAGACGGTCGGCAATACCGGTCTTCTGTCGCCACTCCTTCAAGAGCTGGGTGCGGCGACGGGGATAGCGGTCTCGTCCCTGTTCCAGGATCTCCATCCTATCCGTGCGGAAGTGACGGAAGTCGTTACGCAGCGTGCACCATGCGAGAAGCACGCGGGCGCCATCGAAGAAGGCAAGAGCGAAGGGCCATATGACGCGTTCGCTGGCGCTGCCCTTGTCGTCGCGATAGGCGATCCGCAATGTCCGCTCGTCCTGCATCGCCTTGCGCAAAAGGCCGAGGTCCACCTGATCCTCAGGCGAACGAGGCTTTCCTCCTGCCAGCAGCGGGCTTGCTGCCATCTTTGCCCTCAAGTCCGCGGGAAGAACGGCATCGATCTTGGACAGCGCATCGCGGGCGGCAAGGGCGAGCTGCGGATCGGTTCGGTTGGCCACCAGTCGCATGCCGAGCACCAGCGCCTCGATCTCGTCAGCGGAAAACATCAGGGGCGGCAGCATGTAGCCCGGACGCAGAACGTAGCCAAAGCCGGGTTCGCCCTCGATTTCGGCACCTTCGGCCTGAAGTGCGGCGATATCGCGGTAGAGCGTGCGGAGAGAAATGCCGAGTTCTTCCGCCAGGGTCCGGCCGGCGACCGGGCGACGATGGCTGCGCAGGATTTGCAGAAGCGAGAGAAGGCGCGTGGAACGGGTCATCGACCGATACTAGCAGGCCTGCTGACATTTTCTGTCAGTATTTTCAGCCGGTCGCGGCTTCGATCCACAGGGCCTCGATTGCGCTCGCTTCCCGTTCCGGCCGGTCGGCGAAAACCCTTTCGGCAAGTTCCAGCGCATCGTGACGCAATTCCTGCTGCTGGCGGATGATGGCGCCGATAAGCTGGGAGACTTCCTCGCCGTCGCCGAGCATTGCCGGTTCCCGGTCGAGAAGGTCGACGAGGAGAGCAAGGTCGTGTTCGTGGCCGAGCAGTTCGACAAGACTCCTGGCCTCGGCGCGCTTTGCCCGCATGGCCGATGGCCAGATGTCCCTGAGCAGAGCAAGGTTCATCCAGTAGGCCTGTCCCGCCTTGCGCAATTCGTGGAACAGTTCGGCATGGGCTCCGCCGCGGCAGGCCTGAAGCGCCTTCTTTCCGCGCGTCAGGCTTTTCTTCCAGCCCTTGGCGATAAGACGTGCCGTCTTCCGCGGGCTTTGCGGAAAATCGATGTCCTCAATGGCCGCGATGGTCGTGTGACAGCTTTCCACGGCAGCGCGCGCCTTTTGCGGCAGGTCCGTTTCCGTCGATGCCAGCGCGTCCCGACGTTCAGTGAGCTTTTCGCGCGCATGAACAAGGGCGCGACGCTCGTCGTCGTTCAGGGCGTGGGTTTCGAGATAGCTGACAGTCTCGATGAGGGCGGTGGCATCGCGCACCAGCGACAATGTCCGTGCTGTTTGCTGCAGGCGGGCGTTTTCGGTGGCGCGGAAATCCGGTTTGTCGAGCGCAATAAGGCGGTAGAGCGACCTCACCCGCTTGAATTTCTTTCTCGCCTCGTGGACCGCCTCATGCAGCCCTTTCGGCTGTTCCTCGAAGGCGGCAATGGCCAGTTGAAGCTGTTCGACGGCGATGGAACGAACTTCCTCGCCGAAGGCACGTCCCGGCCTAATTCGATACGGCATGAACGAGCTCTGGCTTCAGACGTTCGGTCGCCAGCGCCTGGTTGGAATACCGGCGATCGCCGGTCACTTCACGTCCCACCCAATCGGGGATAACCGGGCGGTCCTCCTCCGATTTCAGTTCGACCTCGGCTATCACCAGCCCTCGATAGGCGCCTTCGAACACGTCCACTTCCCAGGTGAAACCGGCAACTTCGACGGTGTAGCGCACTTTCTCGATGACGTTGCCGACCGCGAATTCGATCATCTCGGCGGCTTCTTCCAACGGGATCGTGTATTCGAATTCATCACGCACAAGCGCGCTCGAGCCGAACTTGATGGTCAGCTTGGCCGTTTCCTCATTGCTGGTGCGAACACGGATCGAACGGTCATGATTGACCGAGAGATAGGCCTGCCGCATCGGTGTGGCGGATGTGGTCTGCGATCTCCACCCGTCATTTGCCACAAGGAACTTTCGCTCGATTTCCTTTGCCATGGACTTCTCCCGGGCTGACAACCGACGTTAAGCTAGCTTAACTTTGTCACGAGACCAAACGAATACGACGGGCGTGCGCAATTGTCTCGACAATGACATGCTGTCGGGATAATCCTCAGGCGATTTCAATCGTTTTAAGAGGTGGCATTGCCATGGGCGCGAAAACCGAAAAGCTTCTTTCCACTTTGAAACTGCAGCCGGTCGTGCCGGTTCTGATCATCGAGGATGCGGAAAGCGCGGTGCCGCTTGCCAGGGCGCTCGTTGCCGGCGGATTGAAGGCCATCGAGATCACCATGCGCACCGATGCGGCGCTCGAAGCCGTACGCCGGGTGGCCGATGAGGTCGAGGGTGCGGTGGTCGGCGCGGGCACGATCCTGAACGCCGCCCATTTCGAGGCGGCCGTTGCTGCCGGTTCGCAGTTCATCGTCAGCCCGGGCACGACGCAGGAATTGCTGGATGCCGCTCGCGGTTCCGATATCCCGCTGCTGCCGGGCGCTGCGACCGCGAGCGAAGTGATGGCCCTTCGCGAGGAAGGCTATCAGGTGCTGAAGTTCTTCCCGGCCGAGCAGGCCGGTGGCGCAGCCTATCTGAAAGCCCTGTCCTCGCCGCTGGCGGGCACGCTTTTCTGCCCGACCGGCGGCATTTCGCTCAAGAATGCCAAGGACTATCTCAGCCTTCCGAACGTCGTGTGCGTCGGTGGCTCGTGGGTCGCGCCGAAGGAACTGGTTGCTGCCGGCGACTGGGCAGGCATTACCAAGCTTGCTGCGGAAGCTGCGGCTCTCGCCGGCTGACCGGCTAGGACTCCGGAAGAAAGGTCTGGCGGCGTCTTTGTAATTTCATCATTGCCTCCCTATTTAGCTTTCGACAACGAAAGTCAGGGAGAGACCGATGTTCGATGCGAAGAAGCTGCTTGACCAATTCCTCGGTTCGCAGGTGCCGGGTGCCAACGGCAGTGTGAAGCAGAAGGCTGGAGACATCGTCCAGCTCGCCAAGGATAATCCCCTTGCGACCGGCGCGATTGCCGCCGTTCTGCTCGGCACCAAGACCGGTCGTTCCCTGGGCGGCAATGCATTGAAGCTTGGCGGCCTCGCCGCCATCGCCGGCCTCGGCTATCAGGCCTACAAGAACTATCAGGCCGGCAAGGCTCCGCAGGAGGCGGCTTCCTCCGAGCCGGAACTTCTGCCGCCGCCGGCGGATTCTCCCTTCAGTCCTGATGCGCCGGCAGCAGGCGAGGATTTCGTTCTCGCTCTCGTCCGGGCCATGATCGCCGCCGCCAAGGCGGACGGTCATATCGATACCGAAGAGCGACGCCGCATCATGGACAAGGTCCATCTGTCCGGCCTCGGCGCGGAAGCCGAAACCTTCATCGAGGCCGAGCTTTCAGCCCCGACGGATCTGGATTCGCTGGTGGCCGCTGCGAAGACCGAAGAGCAGAAGGTCGAGCTTTACACGGCATCGCGGTTGGCGATCGAGCCCGACAGCCGTGCCGAAAGGGGCTATCTCGATCTGCTGGCGGGTCGTCTCGGTCTCGCCGACGCGCTGGTTGACCACATCGAGGCAACGGTTTCGGCCGCCAAGGTCTGATCACAGGCGGTCATGCCGCATCTGGGCCGGTTGCCTTTGACGGGCGGCTGGCCTACTGCTTTGCCCTACAATGTAAAGAGGCAAGCATGCGCGATCTTTCCACATTCAAGGGCTGCCCGGCGCCGACTCCGGTGACGCTGAAGGGCCGTTTCGTCACCGTCGAGCCTTATGACAGGGAAAAACACCTGCAGGCTCTGTGGGACGGGCTGGGCGATGAGGACATCAATCCGTTGCTCACCTATTTCACCCAGCCGGAGTTTGCCGGCGTCGGGGACTTCGACGCATGGCTTTCCGGTGTGCAGTCCAAGGGCGGCTGGGTCACGCATGTCTTCCGCGACAACAAGACGGGCAATGTGGTCGGCATGGCGAGCTATATGCGGGCCGATCCGGCAAACGGCGTGGTCGAAGTGGGCGGTGTCGCCCACGGTCCGGCAATGAGCCGAACGCCGCTTGCCACGGAAGCGCATTACCTGATGGCACGCAATATCTTCGACGATCTCGGCTACCGTCGCTACGAGTGGAAGTGCCATAACGAGAACGAGCCCAGCAAGACGACGGCGAAGCGCTACGGCTTCTCCTTCGAGGGCGTTTTCCGCCAGCACATGTTGTCCAAGGGGAAGAACCGCGACACCGCATGGTTCTCGATCATCGACGGCGAGTGGCCGGTGGTGAAGGCGGCCTTCGAGGCTTGGCTTTCTCCGGAAAACTTCGATGCCGAGGGCAAGCAGATCCGCAAGCTGGAAGACATTCGCGCCGGTTTGACGGCTGGCGGTGCGGCATGAGCGGCGAAGAGCAGAGCCGTTCACCGGCGCTGGCGGCGGCAGCCGTCGTTATCGGTTTCGCACTGGTTCTTCTGGCGCTGCCGTCGGTGGTGCTGTGGATCGGTGATTACTCGCCCGTTCTCGCGACTATCGTCGGGACGATCGGCATCATGTCCTTTTTCATCGTGCTCTGGCTTCGTGCCCGCTATCAGCGAAGGCATGCTGGCGGTTCCGACAAACCTCAGCCGTGAAGCGCTGCGGCAAGCAGCACGGCTCCCAGCAGAATGACGAAAAGCGCGCCGGCGATCTCGATGGTCGTCGCGACCGTTTTTGCCGTTGCCGAGCCGGGGCCGGAGATCCGTACCGCCAGCGATTTCGCCGAGACGGCGATGATGGCCAGTGCTGACACGGTGATCGCCGTGCCGAGCGCCATGGCGAAGACGGAAAGAGCGCCGCCGAGATAAAGTCCGTTCAGAAGCGCGAAGGTCATGACCAGCAGCGCGCCGGAGCAGGGGCGAAGGCCGACCGCGACGATGGCGGACCAGGCCTCGCGCAGACGGAAATCCTGCTGCGACAGCATCTTCGGATCGGGCAGGTGGGTCATGCCGCAATCGGCGCAGACCGCGCCCGGCGAGAGCGTGGCGTGGTCGTGATCCAAGGCATCGACACGGAAGCTCAAACCGGTGGTCGTGGCCGGACCTGTCGACATGGCAGCATCGAACAGGCCGGCGCTCACGGGAGACTGTCGGGTTACCCAGATGCTCTTCAGCTTGCGCAGCAGCAGCCAGACGCCGAAGGCGATGACCATGCCGAAGCTTGCGATTTCCATGGCGTTGGTGGCAGCCGTCATGGTGATGCCGGTGCCGCGCAGGACGAAATAGGCCGCGGCCACGATTGCAATTGCCACTACGCCCTGCAGGAAGGCGGAAACGAAGGAAATCGCGATACCACGCTTCAATTCGGTTTCGTTGGCGATCATGTAGGAGGAGATCACGGCCTTGCCATGACCCGGGCCGGCCGCATGGAAAATGCCATAGGCGAAGGATAGGCCGAGCAGGGGCGTCAGGGTGGAGGGATCTTCCCGCATCGCCTTCAGCGCGCCGGTGAGTGAGCGATAGAAGGCCTGCTGGTGCTGGTTTATCCAGCCGAGCCAGCCGCCGAAGAGGCCTGTCGCCTGAAAGGATGGTTCCGCCGTGCCAATCCCGAGGGGCGAGGCCGCATGGGCGACGGACGCTACTGCCCCTATCATGGTGGCGAGCGCCAGCGATCGCAGGACAAGGCGGCGCATCAGCATGTCACCTCGAGCCGGGTCGCGAAGAGCTTGCCCATGTCGGTGCCGGCGGGATCGTTGAAGAATGCTTCCGTCAGCGACGACTGGTTCTGGGCGATCACCTCGTCCGGGTCCGGGCGGATGACCTTGTGCTTGCACTTCTGGAAACCGGTGCCTTCGACCACGATGTCGTCATCCTTGGCGAAGTCGATGGCGGTGTAGAGCGTCGGGTCATGAACGCCGAAGGACAGATTGCCCTTGATCGGCACCTTCTTCTCGGGCTTCACGACGAAGAAGACGAGGAGCTGGTGATCCTTGAAGTCGACGTGGAAGTTGTCGGGCTTGGCGACGGAGACAGGTGCCCCATCGCTGGTGATGAAGGTGAAATAGCCGTAGTCGGCGAGAGAGGTGCGGATGGTTTCCGCGATCTCATGCAATTCGCTGTGGTCCAGCTTCAGATCGGAATTCGTATCGAAGTCCATCAGCACGCTCGAGGAGAAGACATCATCGAAGCGCCAGACATTGCGCAGCTCCGAAACATTGCCGTCATCCCCGGCGATCACCTCTAGGCGAGCCTCGGCGAAGATGTGCGGGTGGGCGAAAGCCGGAAGAGGCGCCAGCGACAAAATCGCAGCCCACATCGCCAGTCTTTTTCCCATGCCTTCTTCCTCTTTCACGCGGCTCGCGACTGATTCTCTCTTGCTCGCGGATTGGGACGGAAATTAGGACTCGCCTACGCGGGTCCCATTTCATCACGCATATTTGCGGAACCAGCCGTGCAGATAGTCGACGAAGACGCGAACCTTGGCGGGCAGGTAGCGGCGGTGGGGATAGACGGCATAGATGCCGCGATCCTTAGTCAGGTATTCGTCGAACAGGGAAACGAGTTCGCCAGATGCGATATAGGGCTTGGCGATGAAGTCCGGGACCATCGCGATGCCGAGGCTGGCGCGGGCGGCGCGTAGCGTCGCCTGTGGGCTGTTGACCTCAATCGGCCCGCTGACGGCTACCGATATTTGCGAACCATCCGGCTCGACGAATTTCACGCTGTTGTGGGAGCGGGAATTGGTGTCGATGATAACGGGCACCCGAGAGAGTTCCTGCGGGTGGGTGAGGGGGCCGTACTTCGCCACGAAATCGGGCGTGGCGCAGGCATAGACGCGGAAGTCCGAGAGCTTCTTGGCGATCAGGCCCGAATCATCGAGGCGGGTGATGCGAATCGCGAGGTCGAAGCCTTCCTCGATCATATCGACGAAACGGTCGTCGGCGACGATCTCAAGCGAAAGGTCCGGGTGCTCAGTCGCAAAATCGATGAGGGACTGGCCGACATCCGCGTCGATGAAGGTTCTGGGAACCGTGACCTTCAGCTTGCCCTTCAGGTCGGTGTTGTTCTCGCGCACGAGGTCGGCAAGGTTGTCGATCTCCTTTAGGATATCGGCGGCGGTGCGGTAGTAGGTATGGCCGGCCTCGGTCAGCGAAAATTGCCGGGTTGTGCGGTTGAGCAACAGGGCGCCGAGTTCGTCTTCCAGCTCCCGTACATATTTGGAGAGAAGGGCCTTGGAGCGCCCGGTCTTGCGCGCGGCGGCCGAAAAACCCTCTGCTTCGACCACGTCGATGAAGGCGCGAATGCGGGTGAGCGTGTCCATGAAGCGGTCTTTCTCCTGATTTGTTCCGAATAGTGAACAAAACGAGAGATTGTTCAATCAATTTTCTTATGGCGGTTGCAAAAACCTCTTGATTATGACGACGAATATTCATATCTCACGGCTGCCCAAAGTCGCACGTGCCTGTGGGTGTCCGCCGACCCTCGAACTGGGATTTGTCCCTAAGGTGAGGTCATCGGTAAGGTACCTGGAACTAACCCCTCCAGTCGCTATTCCGGCCAACCGGGAAATGCGAGGACATCTTGAAGCAACGACGGTGCGGGCCTTTCTGGTTCTCTCCCGGCTTTCCATCAGCCGGGGTCACTGAAGAGGCACACCATCATTGCCGGAAGTGCGGTAGGGTTACCCCTCCAATCCATGGCAGACAAAGCGGATTCATGCTCTCGACCGAGAGGGCGTTTATCCATTGTTTCGCGCGTTGAGCGTTCGTACGGCACCAGTGTCTCCACCAACTGGATTCGTGCGATGTCTCTTCGTCCTTTGTCCTCTCGCGCCCGGCAACGGGTTCGGGATCCTTGGAACTTGTGAGGGATACACCCATGGCCACCGCTCGTATTCTCGACTTCATCAACACCCGACGTCCCGAAGGTCCCTGCCTCGTGGTTGATCTCGACGTCGTGCGCGACAATTACAGCGCCTTCCGTCACGCCCTGCCGGACAGCTCGATCTACTACGCCGTGAAGGCCAATCCGGCTCCGGAAATCCTGTCGCTGCTCGCCTCCATGGGCTCGAGCTTCGATTGCGCTTCGGTTGCCGAGATCCAGATGGCACTCGACGCCGGTGCTTCCGCCGACCGCATCTCCTTCGGCAACACGATCAAGAAGGAACGCGACATCGCGCGCGCAAACGCTCTCGGCGTCGATCTCTTTGCAGTCGACAGCCATGAGGAAGTCGAAAAGATCTCGCGCGCCGCTCCCGGCGCCCGCGTGTTCTGCCGCGTGCTGACTGATGGCGAAGGCGCCGAATGGCCGCTTTCCCGCAAGTTCGGCTGCGTTCCGCAGATGGCGGTCGACGTGCTGGTCTATGCACACCAGCTCGGCCTCGAGTCCTACGGCGTGTCCTTCCATGTCGGTTCGCAGATGACCAAGGTCGATGCCTGGGATGCCGCTCTCGGCGATGCCAAGCGCGTCTTCACCTCGCTGGCCAAGCAGGGCATTCACCTGCAGATGGTCAACATGGGCGGCGGCTTCCCGACCAAGTACCTGCGCGACATCCCGTCGGCGGAGGCCTATGGCCGCGCGATCAACGGCGCGCTGAAGAAGCACTTCGGCAACCACATCCCACGCACGATCATCGAGCCGGGCCGTGGCATGGTTGGCAATGCCGGTGTCATCAAGGCCGAGGTCGTCCTCGTCTCGAAAAAGTCGGACAACGATGCACATCGCTGGGTCTTCCTCGACATCGGCAAGTTCGGCGGTCTTGCCGAAACCATGGATGAGGCGATCCGCTACCCGATCCGCACCGCTCGCGATGCTGACGAGATGGAGCCCTGCGTGCTCGCCGGCCCGACCTGCGATTCCGCTGACGTGCTGTACGAAAAGAACATGTACCCGCTGCCGGTGTCGCTGACGATCGGCGACGAGGTCCTGATCGAAGGCACCGGCGCCTACACGACCACCTACTCGGCGGTCGCCTTCAACGGCTTCGAGCCGCTCAAGGCCTACGTTATCTGATGTCGACCGTGCCGGCGTGACCGGCACGGCAACAAAAACAACATCATCGGAAACTCTCTTGGTTCGGGAGGCCACAATGGCCGCTGTTCTTGATAGCGTGCGCGCATTCTTTGCGCCTGCACCTGCCTTTGTCATCGATGTCGAAACGCCGGCGGATGTCGTCGCGCGCGAAGCCCTGCTTGACCGCGCCATGGGCGCGGAGCGCCGCAAGAAGTCGTCGGAGAAGATCCGTCGCGGCCGTCTGCCGGCGGAAGGACTGGCCTTCGTTGCTCGTGACCGGGACGGCCATGTCGTCGGCACCGTGCGACTGTGGAATGTCGAGGCCGGTGTCGGTCGTGATGGCACCGTCATCGACGCGCTGCTGCTGGGCCCGCTCGCCGTCGATGCGGCCCATGAAGGCAAGGGCATCGGTTCGGCGTTGATGCGGGCAGCCATTCTCGAAGCCAGGAACCGCGACCATGGCGCTATCCTGCTGGTTGGCGATGCGCCTTACTATGAGCGGTTCGGCTTTTTCGCCGGCAAGACCCAGCATCTGGTCATGCCCGGCCCGTTCGCCCGTGAGCGTTTCCTGGCGCTGGAGCTCAAGGCAGACTGGCTCGATGGTGCTGCAGGCATGATCGTCGCCTCCGGCCGCAAGCTGTCGGCCCCGGCCTATCGCCGCGCGGCCTGAAATCTGAGAGACAGGCTCGCGCCACCGGCAGAGTTCGATGTGTCCGGAGGGGGCTGCTCCGGCATCTGAGCCGTTGGTCGAGTGCGAGCCTTTCATCCCGTCGCGGCGGCGGGAGCAGCGCCCCCTCCCTATCCACAGGGAGGGGGCGTTTTTCGTTGTGGCAGCCCGCTGATGTCGAGATCGGGTAACGGCCTCGTGTCTTGCTTTTAAAGCTTCGCCTAAAAATTGCCCCGTATGGGGAACAAAGTGGTACCTCGTGCTCGTTATAGCACCATGACATGTACGTCATGACCAACCGTATGATCCTGCCCGGCGCGGGACTGCGAGATAGGAGTGTACCTCTATGTTGAAGAAACTTTTGCTTGGTTCGGTTGCCGCTGCGGCGATCTCCTCAACGGCTCTTGCAGCAGATGCCGTCGTTGAGGCTCCGGCACCGCCTCCGCAAGCCGTCGAGGCCGCGCCGGTGTTCTCCTGGGCAGGTGGCTATGTCGGTGCCTTCGGCGGTTATGGCTGGGGGAACGGTGATTTCTACGATGGAGTCGGCTCTGCTTCCGACGACTTCGATGGCGGCCGGTTCGGCGGCTTCGCCGGCTGGAACTTCGATGTCGGCAGCAACATTATCGTCGGCGTCGAAGGCGACCTCAATTATGACTGGAACGAAAACAGCTACGGCGACGTGGATGTCAAGACGGGTCTGAATGGTTCGGTCCGCGGTCGTGTCGGCTACGCCATGGATCGTGCGCTGCTTTACGCAGCCGGCGGCTGGACGGCGACGAACTTCTCCGTCGATGGTCCCGGTTTCGGCGAAGACAAGATGCTGAACGGCTGGACGCTCGGCGCTGGTTTCGACTACGCCGTGACCGACCAGCTCTTCACGCGCGTCGAGTATCGCTACAACGACTATGCCGAGAAGAACATTCTCGGGGTGGACACCGACTTCAATCAGCATGTGGTGAATGTCGGTCTCGGCCTGAAGTTCTGACGGGAACATCCGTTCCGGCAAACAAAACGCCCGGCCTTCCCATCAGGAGGCCGGGCTTTTCGTTTGAGGCGGTTCAGGCCTGCGGAGGGCACGGGTTCGCCTCAGAACCGCTTCTCGTTTTCGTCTTCCAAGATCTTGATATCCTGCGAATCCGGTTCGTAAGTCTTCGTCGCGCCGTTCCAGTGATAAACCACGGAGACAGTACGGGCTTCGGAAGGCTTTTCCTGCGTATCGCAGCTTTCCTCGACCTTCTCGTCGCGCAGCGTTACCTCGACGCGAATGGCGGCCCGTCCGCCTGTCTTTTCCGGCTCCACCGAAATCACAGGTTCCTGCAGGCGGTTCAGACCGCAGTAGCGCTCCGAGAGGGTCAGGATGTCATCGACACTCTGCAGGTGGTTTGCGTCCGCCAGTACGATGCTGGTCGTCCGGTAAGTCTGGTTCGAATTCCAGTGGCTGCTTTCGCTGATGATTGCCTGCGAGCCGTCACCGAGATCGAGTACGCCCGGCTCGACCAGTCCCGTCTCGCGATCGAGGCCGACATCAACGGCGTCGAGCAATTGCGGCTCGCCGGCGGTCGTGTAGAGTGCAAGGATCGCGGGCGCCAGCGGTTCCTCGGACAACGGGCCGAAGTCGAACAGCACGGCAAGGCGCCGGTTCTCGCCGCTGCCAAACGTTACGGTTTCCACACCGTCAATCGCAAGCCCTTCGGGCCAGTCCGTTTCCAGATCAAGCCTTTTCGAAAGCTTGGCGTCGAGAGCATGTCCGGTCCAGCCCATTCCATCAGGCTGAAGATCGGTCACGAAGCTGCGCGCGAGATCGAAGAAGGTCGCCGAGGATGCGCCGGGTACGCCATCGCCAAGCCCTGCGAGTTCGGGTTCTGCCGCTTTCGTGGATGTGGGTGACATCGCCAGCAGCAACATGAAGGTAGCGGAATAGAGTGAAGCGCGCATCGGGATCGATCGTCCGGTTCAGGAGCTTGCGAGATTCTATCCGAGAATCACTCCGCCTGAAATGAGTCTTGTTGGCGGCGGACCTGGTGCCGGAAAGGCAAAAAAATACGGCGCATGCTACATTTTTATCATCCGTCAATTCTGGCTGTGGCGAAATTGTGACAGGTGCGACTTTTGCCTTTGCCGTGGGGCCGTCGACGCCCACCGCATTGATTTAGCTCAACCCGCACGATCCGAATGGGTCCATATTCGTCCGCGGCAAAAGCCTTTTATTCATAAGGAGAGATCTATGACCATGATGTGGACGAGGCGGATCAGCGCCCTTGCTGCAACCACTGCATTCCTGCTGATCGGCCAGGCGGCCAGCGCGGCGGACGTATCGCCGGTTGCCGAGCCGACGCCGGAAGCGCCCGCCGTTTCTGCGCTCAGCCCGTGGCAGATCCGCGTTCGTGGTCTCGGCGTCATCACCAACGACGAAGGCAAGGTCAATGGCGTCGCCAATTCCGACCTGTCCTACAGCGACTCGGTCATCCCGGAACTCGACATCACCTACTACTTCACCGACAATATCGCTGCTGAACTCATCCTCGGCACGACCCGCGCCAATGTTTACGGCGAAGACTCGATCAAGAGCCTCGGCAAGATCGGCAGCACCTGGCTTCTGCCCCCGACGCTGACCCTGCAGTATCACTTCACCGACTTCGGCGCCTTCAAGCCCTATGTCGGCGCAGGTATCAATTACACGATGTTCTACAGCCAGGATGCCAAGTCCGCTGACGACCTCGACATCAAGAACACCTTCGGTGCAGCCGTACAGGTCGGTTTCGACTACATGGTCAACGACCACTGGGGCTTGAACTTCGACGTGAAGAAGATCTTCCTGAAGCCCGACTTTGACGTCACCGTTGGCGGCACGGACCTCAAGGGCAGCGCCAAGCTCGATCCGTGGCTGATCGGCGCCGGTGTAACCTACCGCTTCTGATCTCCGGATCAGGAATTGCCTGAATGCGGAAAGGCCGGGGGCTTCGCCTCCGGCCTTTTCTTATTGCTATCTTGATTTTGAACTCTCCGCCCTCTTTCGAACGCGTGTCTTGACATGTGACCAATGAGTCACATATTTTCCGGTCCATGGATGATGATGTCTTCTTTGCTCTCAGCCATCCGCTGCGGCGTGAGCTGCTGGATCTCCTGAAGGAGAAGGGCGGACGGACGCTCGGCGACCTCGAAAGCCACCTCCCCGTCAGCCGGTTCGGGGTGATGAAGCATTTGAAGGTGCTCGAGGCGGCGCATCTCGTGGTGTCGCGGAAGGCCGGGCGGGAGAAGCTTCACTTCCTCAATGCCGTACCTATTCAGGAGGTCAGCGATCGCTGGATTGCCCGTTATGCGGTGCCGTTTGTCCGGACGATGGCCGACATCAAGTCGATTGCCGAGACAATGGAAAAGGAAAAAGAGATGACGAGCGAAATTCAGCCGAAGCATGTCTACGAACTCTATATCCGTGCATCCGCGGAGACCGTTTGGGAAATCATAACCACCGATGAGCAGACGCCGCTTTGGCAGCACTTCAACATGACGTCGCGGACGGACTGGCGTGCCGAGGGCGATTACGCCTGGATGATGGGCGAGCGGGTAGCGATTTGCGGAAAGATCGTCGAGATCGAACCACCGCGCCGGCTGGTTCTGACCTTCAGCGCCCAGTGGGCGCCGGATGTCGCTGCCGACAAGCCGTCGAGGGTGGTTTTTGAAATCGAACCGCTGCCAGGCAAGGCATGCAAGCTGACGCTGGTGCATGACGATTTCGGCGGCGAAACCGCGACCAGCAAGGCCGTGGTTGGCGGTTGGCCGGAGTCCCTGTCGCGGCTCAAGACGCTTGCCGAGACCGGAGTGCCCTTCATGCTCGAACGGGCTGTCTGATATTGTTCCGGCGGCGGTCGGTCATTCGGGCCGCCGCCGGGACATCAGGCTGTGATGTCGATGACGCCGCAATCGCCGGCGTCGGATGCGAAGGCAACGAGCTTGCCGTTGGCGCTCCAGCCCAGCGAGGTGATCGCTCCCTTGCCTGGGCGACGCAGCAGCGCTTCCTTGCCGTCGGCGATGCGGACGGCGAGGATCATGCCGTCGATGAAGCCGATGGCGAGCACTTCTTCCGCCGGATGGAAAGCGACCTGGCTCACCATGATGTTGGCGCGGGTGCCGAGTTCCAGCGGCGCCTTGCCCATCGGGCCGTCCTTGCCGGAGAAGGGCCAGACGATGGCCGCGGGCGCTCCTGATGAGGCTAGCCACTTGCCCTTCACCGACCACGAGAGAGACTTCACCTTCGAGGGATAGCCGGTCATGCGCATGTGACGGGCGTCGGAGGCCTTGCTGTCGAGCTTCCAGCCATGCAACGCATTTTCCTGCATGGTGGTAACGACAAAGCGGCCATCAGGCGAGAAGGTGACGCCGGTATGGGCGCCCTTCCATTCCAGATCGACCGGCGCGCCGCTGGTGCCGACCCAATGAAGGGTCACGCCGTTGTAGCGGGCGACGGCAATACGCATGCCCTTGGGGGCGAAGTCGATGCCCTCCACGGTGCGCTCTTCGGTGAAGTCCTTCGTCGTGCCATCGGCGAGGCGGACATGGGCAACCTTGCCGTAGGCATAGCCGACCGCGCCCTGCGGGCCAGCAGCGACAACGGAAATCCACTTGCGCGGGACATGGGCAAGCTCGGTGACCGAACCGTCATGGGCGATGCGCAGCACCTTGCCGTCTTCCCCGCCGGTGACGAGGGTCTGGTTGGACAAGTCCTTGACGCAGGCGAGCAGGCCCTGATGGGCTTCCGTCACCTTTTCGCCGCCGTCGAGACGATGGATCGTGCCGGCGGCGGTGGCAAAGACGGGGATGTCTCCGAGGAATACGCAGGTGACGACGTGACCTTCGAGGTCGAGAGGGGCAACCGTCGGCATCAGCCAGTCTTTCCTTCAGTCATGGTTATTGCAGAACGTGTCGCATGCTTCGGCGTCATGCCGTAGCCTCGCAGGCGTGGAAGCTCTTTTCGAGCTTTTCGCGGTCGAGATTGCGGCCGATGAAGACGAGACGGGTCTCGCGCTTCTCGCCATCCTTCCACGCACGCTGGTGATCGCCTTCGATGATCATGTGCACGCCCTGCACGACATAGCGTTCCTCGTCGCCCTTGAAGGCGATGATGCCCTTGAGGCGGAGGATGTTCGGGCCGTCGGTCTGGGTGACCTTCTGTATCCAGGGGAAGAAACGGTCAGGGTTCATTTCGCCGCCGCGCAGCGAGATGGAGGTGACCGTCACGTCATGGATCGGCGAAGGGGCGTGGTCGTGGTGATGGTGGCCATGGTCGTGATCGTGATGATGGTGGTCATGATCATGGTCGTGGTGATGATGGTGGTCGTGACCGCATTCGGGGCCGCAGACATGGTCCGGGTCGTCATGATCGAGGAAATGCGGGTCGTTTTCGAGGGCGCGCTCGAGGTTGAAGGCGCCCTGGTTCAGTACGCGGGCAAGATCGACGCCGGAACGGGTGGTTGCATAGATACGGGCCGACGGGTTGATGGCGCGGACAATGTCCTCGATGCGGTGCAGTTCGTCATGGCTGACGAGGTCCGTCTTGTTGATGACGACGACATCGGCAAACGCAATCTGGTCTTCCGCCTCGCGGCTGTCCTTCAGGCGTAGCGGCAAATGCTTGGCGTCCACCAGAGCGACGACGGCGTCGAGTTCGGTCTTGGAGCGAACATCGTCATCCATGAAAAAGGTCTGGGCGACCGGCACCGGATCGGCAAGGCCGGTGGTCTCGACGATGATGCCGTCGAAACGGCCCGGACGGCGCATCAGTCCTTCGACGACACGGATCAGGTCGCCGCGTACGGTGCAGCAGACACAACCGTTGTTCATTTCGTAGATTTCCTCGTCGGATTCCACGATGAGGTCGTTGTCGATGCCGATTTCGCCGAACTCGTTGACGATGACCGCATATTTCTTGCCGTGGTTCTCGGAAAGGATGCGGTTGAGAAGCGTCGTCTTGCCGGCGCCAAGGTAGCCGGTCAACACGGTGACGGGAATGGGTTTTGCGGCAGCTTCGGTCATGGGGTCCTCGATGAGGTGGATGGCGCGGGGTGCGCCGTAATGGTGTTACCCCATATAGGGGCTGGCTCGGACGAGTTCAAAGGCTTTGTTCAGGGGAGCGGTTTTCAACCGCGCAGACAAAAGTATCGATGTCGAAGCGGTGAACGTCCCTCAGCAGTTCGGTCAGGCCCCTCACGGCATTGGCGATCAGCTTTTCTCCCGTCTCGGCAGTGGCCGCGGCCGCATTGCCGGCAACACCTTGCCCGTTGAGATCGGACATCTTCCAGCCGAAGGCGTGCGGACCGTAGGCGCGCAGATGGCTGAACGTTTCGGCAAATCGGGTTTGCCGGGAGGGGAAGTCGCGGGCCTTCGACATGTCGACCCGTTCGGGATGGAGCGCAAGCATCACCGACGTCTCGATCAGGCCGCCATGGATATCGATCGCCTTGGCCTCCGGCGAAATGATGCCTTCCGGCACGCCGAAGCGTGTCCAGCTCGTGGCGACCGCCAGCATATCGAAGCGCACCCGTGCTTCCGTGATGACGATGGTCATCAGCGGCGAATTGCCGCCATGGGCATTCAGGAGGACGAGCTTGCGGATGCCCTTGCGGGAGAGGTCTTCGGCTGTCGCCAGCCAGCGGTTGACCGCCTCGTCGAAGGCGAGGCTTTTCGTGCCCTCGACGTCCATGTGCTCGGGCGAATAGCCGACAGGTTCTACGGGCAGGAATGTGACGGGCAGGTCCTGCGGGAGTTCGGCAATCAGCCGTTCTGCAATGCCTGCCGCGATCAGGGTGTCAGTTTCGAAAGGCAGGTGGGGGCCGTGCTGCTCGTGGGCACCGAGCGGTAGGACGGCGATCCAGTCGCGGCGTTCTTCCACAGGCGCAGTCAAGTCGTTGTCATGGAAGTGCGGTCGGGGCTTCGCCATCTGGTTTCTGTCTTCTATTTTCGTTATGGATTTCAACGCCAGAGTTTCAGCCGGCGCTAAGCAGCAAGGCCGCCATCGGGCGGTGCGGGAGGCAGAATGTCCAAAAAAGACAAGAGCGACAAGGACAAAGGCGAGAAGAAGAACAAGGGCGGCAAGAAGAAGGACGCCGGCACCGCCGGTGTGCCGCTGACCGTTCTGGTTACCCAGCTTGCCCGTACCCTGCGCACAAGGCTTTCCCACAATCTCGCCGATAGCGGCCTTTATGCCGGGCAGGACGGCGTGATGCAGCTTCTCGGGGAAGAGGACGGCATTACGCCCGGCGCGCTTGCTCAGCGGCTCGGCGTCAAGGCGCCGACCATGACGCGCACCATTGGCCGCATGGAGGCGCAGGGCTTCGTGATGCGCCGCGCCGACGACAAGGATGCACGCCTGACCAAGGTCTATCTGACGGAAGAGGGGCGCAACAGCATCGAGCGTATCGCGAGTGCGGCCGACGATTGCGAGCGCGTGGCGACGAAGGGCTTGTCCGGCAAGGAGGTGAAGGCACTGGCCCGCTTGCTGGTAACCGTGGAGGAAAATCTGCGGGGCGATCCGGAGAAACGCTGAGGGGCGGCTAAAGAATGAATTGAAATACGCGCTTAAAATCTTTAATTAAAAAATTTAAGCGTTCCGCCGGATAGCCGGCGAGGAAATTGCCAGTCACGGGGGAGGAACAGTGGCTCAGAAGGTCAAGCTTTCAACGATTGCCGAATCGCTCGGTTTGTCGACCGCAACCATATCGCTCGCCTTGCGCGACAGTCCGCTGGTTGCGGCCGATACGCGGGAAAAGATCAAGGAGCAGGCACGCACCCTCGGCTATATCTATAACCGCCGCGCAGCCAGCCTGCGAACCTCGCGCTCGGGCATCATCGGTGTCGTGGTGCATGACATCATGAACCCGTTCTACGGTGAAATCCTGAAGGCGATCGAGAGCGAGCTGGACCGTAGCCGCCATACCTTCATCCTTTCGAACCACTACGATTCCGTCGACAAGCAGCGCATGTTCATCGAAACGCTGCTGCAGCTCGGAGGCGACGGCGTCATCATGTCGCCGGCGATCGGAACGCCGCCCGAGGACGTGCGTCTCGCCGAGGACAACGGCATGCCGGCGATTTTCGTTGCCCGTTCGATGGATGGCGTCGATGTGCCGATCTATCGCGGTGACGACAGCTACGGTATTTCGCTGGCCACCAACCACCTGATCGGTCTCGGCCACCGAACCATCGCGATGATCGGCGGCACTGACCAGACCTCAACGGGCCGCGACCGCTATCAGGGCTATGTCAGCGCGCTGCGCAAGGCGGGGATCGAGGTGGATCCGAACCTGCGTATTCCCGGCCCGCGCACCAAGCAGGGCGGCTTCGAGGCGGCGGTCAACTTCCTTTCCCTGCCGCAGAAACCCACGGCGGCAGTATGCTGGAACGATCTCGTCGCCATCGGTTTGATGAACGGCATTGCCCGCGCCGGGCTGGTTCCGGGCAAGGATATCTCGGTCACCGGCTATGACGATCTGGAGGAAGCCTCCATTGCCACGCCGGCGCTGACCACAGTCTGGAATGGTCAGGCAGAAGTCGGACGGCTTGCAGCGCGCGCGCTTCTGGATAAGCTGGCGGGCAGTCATGAGCCGGACGGCATTCATCTCATCAAACCGGAAATGCGTATCCGTCAGTCGACCGGCCCCATCAAACGCTGAGACAGACAGGACAGTTCGAGCATGACCAAAGACCGTGTCGCAATCCTCGTGCCCGGCTACATCAATCCTCGCGTCATCGCCCGGCTGAACGAGTTGTTCGATATCATTGCCGTGCCCCATGGGCCGACGCTCGACATTTCCGACGAGGAAGCTGCACAGGTGCGTGGGGTTGCCGTTTCAGGGGCCCTTCCAGCGTCGTGGATTGCGCGGCTGCCGAAGCTGGAGATCATTTCCAACTTCGGCGTGGGTTATGACGGGGTGGATGTCAGTGCCGCCACGGCACGCGATATCATGGTGACGAATTCGCCGGATGTCCTCAATGACGAGGTTGCCGATACGACCGTTGCCCTGCTCATCAATACCGTGCGGCAATTGCCGCAGGCCGAAGCCTGGCTTCGTCAGGGACGGTGGGCGTCGGAAGGACATTATCCGCTGACGCCGCTTTCGCTGAAGGGAAGGCGTGTCGGGTTGCAGGGCCTTGGCCGGATCGGGATCGAGATCGCGCGTCGCCTCGAACCGTTCAAGGTGAAGATCAGCTATCATACCCGGCGGCCCCGTGCGGACGTGCCCTACACCTATCACTCCAGCCTCCTCAGCCTTGCGGAGACGGTGGATACGCTGATCTCCATCGTGCCGAAGACGCCTGAGACCACGGGCTCGATCAATGCCGAGGTTCTGAAGGCGCTCGGGCCTAATGGCGTGCTGATCAATGTGGGCCGCGGCACGACGGTCGATCAGGCAGCGCTGATTGCGGCGTTGAGGGACGGGACGATTGCGGCCGCGGGGCTGGACGTTTTCGCAAACGAGCCCAATGTGCCGCAGGAACTGATCGGCCTACCGAATGTCTCTCTCCTGCCGCACGTCGCTTCGGCTTCAATCCCGACGCGCAATGCGATGGCCGACCTCGTGGCTGATAACCTGATTTCCTGGTTCACGACGGGGAAGGCACTGACGCCGGTGCCGGAGATGCGGCAGGAATCGGCTTGATACGCTGTTGCCTCCAGCTTTCCGCAAGCTTGCGTGGGCATGATCGCAGATGAATATGCGATTTTCGGCTGGGGGCGGCGGGTGAAGGCCTATATAATCGTATTGACTGGCGGATTTTTCATTGCCGGTGTCGCGGCGGCGGCCGTCTATGGCTGGCGGCAGGATGGCGCCCGTGCGTCCGGTGCGGCTTTCGACCCGGTCGTCTCCGGCTCCATTCGCGCCAATACGAACGGCTCCATCATCGCGCCGCCGGCCGAGTTTTCGATCTCCAATACCGTGACGAAGACGACCTGCATTGCTGAGCGGGGCGGTACCCTCCAGAGCCGCAATCGCAGCTTTTCCGCGCCCCGGGAGTGCGATGACGTCTGGCCGAAACTGTCGAGCGTTCGGAGCTGGTCGCAGGACGAGGGTGGCAGTGTGACACTTGCCAATGGCTCGGGGCAGCCTGTCCTGACGCTGGCACGGAAGAAGGGGCTGGCCTACGAGGCGGTGAAGCCGGCTGGAGCCGGCGTTGCCCTGCAAATGCTGCCTGAATGATCTTTCAGAGCGTGCCTGAAAGCACGATGGCTTAGCCGCGAGCCTTCACGTAATCGCGTACGGCGTCGCCGAAGGCTTCGAAAATGGCACGGGACGGCTTGTCGCTTTCTGCCCAGTATTCCGGATGCCACTGTACGCCGATCGCGAAGCCCTTGGCGCCGATCACGGACACGGCTTCGATCGTACCGTCATCGGCGATGGCTTCGACCTGAAGGCTCGGAGCGGTCTTCGAGATCGCCTGACGATGCAGCGAATTGACCGGAATACGACCGGTGCCGAGATAACGGGCAATGCAGGAGCCTTCGGCGACGACGACATCCTGACGGATGCTGTACATCACGTCGCGGTCCGCGTGCTGGGGCTTGCGGTGGTCCCACACACCTTCCTGCTCCTGGATCTCCGTCGCCAGCGTGCCGCCGAGCGCGACGTTCAGTTCCTGAATGCCACGGCAGATCGCGAGCAGGGGAATGCCACGTTCGATGGCGCGGCGGATCATCGGCAGGGTGGTGGCGTCGCGGGCGGGATCGAAGGGGCCGTCGCTTTCCCTGAATTCGCCGCCATAGAGCGAGGGATGAACGTTGGTGGCCGAACCGGACACGAGCAGGCCGTCGACGCGATCCAGAAGGGCATCCGTATCGTTGCCGGCCTCGAAGGCGGGAATGATGAAGGACATGACATCCGCGACCTTGAGGGCTGCACGGACGTATTGATTCTGGGCCGCATGCCAAGTGGTTCCGTCGAATTCGCGAATATCGGCGGGAACGGCAATGATCGGCTTGGGCATGATGGTCTCCGGAAGGGCAGTCGGGAATTGTTGAAAGGCAGGTTGGCGGGGAAGTCAATGTCAGATTACGGCAAAATTCCGACGAAGCACTTTTCCCGACGCTGCACGAAGTCTTTCGGGGCGAAATACTTGTTGTTTTCGCAATGCAGCTTGCGACATGGATATGCGCCGAAAGGCTATTGTACTGCAGCTTGAAACGCTTTGGAAAAAATGATCATCTCGCCATTATTGCTGCCTGGAGGAGGCGCAAGAAACCAGCCGGTGGCGCAAACCATGATTGGGAGGTCATTACATGGATCGTCGTTCATTTATAAAAAAAGCAGGCGTGACGGGCGCGGGCGTTGCCGCATCAACAGTCCTTGCCGCACCTGCCATTGCACAGGAAAATCCCAAGATCACGTGGCGGCTGACGTCGTCGTTCCCGAAGTCGCTGGATACGATCTATGGCGGCGCGGTGGATATTTCCGAGCGGGTGGCGGCAGCCACTGACGGAAACTTCAACATTCAGGTCTTTGCCGCCGGCGAAATCGTGCCGGGCCTTCAGGCCGTGGACGCGGTCGCAGCCGGCACGGTCGAAGCTGCTCATACCACGTCCTATTATTTCTGGGGCAAGGAGCCTACCTTCGCCATCGGCACGGCCATCCCCTTCGGCCTCAATGCCCGTATGCAGAACGCCTGGTACTATCAGGGCAACGGCAATACGCTGATGAATGAGTTCTTTGCGACGCAGGGCCTCTACGGTCTGCCGGCCGGCAATACCGGTGTGCAGATGGGGGGCTGGTTCCGCAAGGAGATCAACACCGTCGATGACCTCAAGGGCCTGAAGATGCGTATCGCCGGTCTGGCCGGCAAGGTTCTGGAAAAGGTGGGCGTCGTGCCGCAGCAGCTTGCCGGCGGCGACATCTACCCGGCACTCGAAAAGGGCACGATCGATGCGGCCGAATTCGTCGGTCCCTATGATGACGCCAAGCTCGGCTTCCACAAGGTGGCCAAGTACTACTACTATCCGGGTTTCTGGGAAGGCGGTCCGGTCGTCCACGGCTTCTTCAATCTGGAGAAGTATAACGGCTTGCCGAAGCACTATCAGGCGATCCTCGCGGACGCGTGCGCCTATGCCAACACCAACATGACGGCAAAGTACGACACGAAGAACCCGCATGCGCTCAAGCAGCTCGTCGCCGAAGGCACGGTGCTTCGTCCCTTCAGCCAGGAGATCATGGAAGCCTGCTACCAGTCGGCGCTCGGCATCTATGCGGAACTCTCGGCACAGAGCCCGACCTTCAAGAAGGTCTACGAAGACCAGCTTGCCTTCAAGAAGGACGCCTATCTGTGGGCGCAGCTCGGTGAATACACCTTCGATACCTTCATGATGATCCAGCAGCGCGCGGGCAAGCTTTAAAGCCTGCAGTTCCGGTTAAGAAAAAGGAAGGCCCCGGACACGGCATCCGGGGCCTTTTTGTTTACCTGCTGAAAAGAAGAACAGCGCCCGCAGAGGCGCTGTTTCGTTTTTTCGTCCAGCTTACTTTATGACTGGCGGCTGGCTGAGGTCCATGGATGGCGTGCCGGTTGCCGGCGCCTGTCCGGGCAGGCCGCCATCGGAGCCGAGCGGCGGCAGACCGAAGCCGCCGGGCGCGCCGTTTCCGCCGTCGGTGCCAAGCGGCGGCAGAGACATGCCGCCGCCGGCACCGAAGCCCGGGACCTCGATCTTGACGTTGTTCAGATCCACCTGCGGTCCCTTGTCGAGCCACATGGTGACCGATTCCGGCCAGAAGATGAGGATGGCGACCAGCAGGAGCTGCATACCGACCCAGGGCAGGGCACCCATGTAGATGTCCGAGGTCTTCACGTCCCGTGAGGCTATACTTCGCAGGTAGAAGAGGGCGAAGCCGAATGGCGGGTGCATGAAGCTGGTCTGCATGTTGACGCAGAGCAGGACGCCGAACCAGATCAGGTCGATGCCGAGCGCCGAGGCGACCGGCGCCAGCATCGGCACGACGATGAAGGCGATTTCGAAGAAGTCCAGGAAGAACGCCAGAATGAAGATGAAGATGTTGACGAAGATCAGGAAGCCGACCGGGCCGCCGGGAATACCGGAAAGCATATGCTCGATCCAAAGCGAGCCGTCCATGCCCTGGAAGACCAGACTGAAGCACGTGGAGCCGATCAGGATCATCACCACCATGGAGGTGATGCCCATGGTGGAGCGCATGGCCTCCTGAATGAGGGGCCATGTCAGGCGGCGGTGCAGGGCGGCAAGCGCCATCGCGCCGACGACACCGAGCGCGCCGGCTTCCGTCGGAGTGGCGAGGCCCATGAAGATCGTGCCGAGCACGAGGAAGATGAGCACGATGGACGGCAGCATGCCGGCCAGCACTTTGCCGACCAACGCCCAGTTCAGCTCGCCGCGAACCTCTTTGGGAAGCGGAGGCATGGACTTCGGATTGAGGATCGACAGCACCAGAATGTAGAGCGTGAAGATCGTGACCTGCAGGATGGAGGGGCCGATGGCGCCGAGATACATGTCGCCAACGGATCTGCCCAGCTGGTCTGCGAGCACGACGAGAACCAGCGATGGCGGGATGACCTGTGTGATCGTACCCGAGGCGGCAATGACGCCCGTCGCCAGCCGCGGGTTGTAGCCGTAGCGCAGCATGATCGGCAGAGAAATGACGCCCATGGTGATGACGGAGGCCGCAACCGTACCCGTGATCGCGCCAAGAACCGCGCCCACCAGAATGACGGCGTAGGCCAGACCGCCAGGAATGGCGCCGAACAGCTTGCCGGTTCCCTCCAACAGGTCTTCCGCGAGGCCGCAGCGCTCGAGAATGGCTCCCATGAAGGTGAAGAAGGGAATGGCCAGCAGCAGGTCGTTGGAGATGATGCCGAAGAAGCGTAACGGCAGCGCCTGCAGGAACAGATCGCTGAAATGGCCGGTGAGGATGCCGATCACGCCGAAGAAGAGGCCGACCGCTGCAAGCGAGAAGGCGACGGGGAAACCGTAGAGCATGAAAATGACCATGCCCAAGAACATTGCCGGCGGAATGATACCGTAATCAAACAAGGCTTCTCTCCCAGACCGTTACTGCAGCGGTTTTTCGTATTTGGTGTCGATCTGGATATGGCCGGTAAGGGCCGATATGCGCTTGATCAGTTCGGAGATGCCCTGAAGGGTCAGGAGGCCGAAGCCCGAGACGATCATGAGCTTTACGGGCCAACGGATGAGGCCGCCCGCATTCGAGGAGATTTCCCCCTCGTGAAAGGACAGTGCGAAGAATGGCCAGCACAGCCAAGTCAGGTAGATGCAGGCCGGCAGCAGCAGAAAGGTGAGGCCGAAGATGTCGATCCACAGCTTGCCGCGCTCGGAGGCCGATCCATAGATCAGGTCGACGCGGACATGCTCGTTGTTGCGCAGGGTATGCGAGGCTCCGAGGATGACCACGAAGGCGAAGAGATACCACTGGATCTCCAGCCAGCCGTTGGAGCTGTAGTTGATTGCATAGCGGACGATCGCATTGCCGGCGCTGATCAGACAGCACAACAATACGAGATACTCCGCAATTTTCCCGACGAATGCACTGACGGCGTCGATAGCCCGACTGAACGATAGCAGGATGCTCATTGTCTCCCCCTCTTGCAACTCTGTCATTAGATCAAGGCCGGTTTGCGCGCAACCGGTGAACCCCAACGTTTTCAGGGCTTTTCGTCTTATGTCTATATCGAAAACGGACAGTGCCGCTGCGGGAACGAGGCCTGTCGGGAGTGTCCCGAAAGATCGCCATTCCACGATGACATTTCCTCCCTGATCCGAAGTCGCCCCAAGCCAGTGCAGCCGGTCGGTTTGCGTTGGTCGGATCTTAAGGAATTGTCCGTTGATAAATTGCGATTTGTCAATTTATCGGGCAGGTTGTGTCGTGACGAGATTGTCGATTTTGTCGCGTAAGACGACGGCTGTGATCAATAATTGGAATAGGTTGCCTTTTTCATATGTCGGAAAGCGAATTTTAAACCGTCTTGCCTAACGTCGCCCACACCAAGGAGGCCATGGATGAAGGTTCGAAGCAGGAAGGTTGTGCCGACGGACGTTTATCTGTCCTTCGTCAGCTCGCTTTTCGAAAATCGCAATACGCTGTTTACGGGGATGGTCGTCCATATCCTGACGTTCCTTGCCATCTATTCGAAAAGCGGCGATGCCTTCTATCTCGCGCTCTGCGCCGGCTTCGTCATCGTCTTCGCCAACCGCATCTACTGGTTTTCGCGTTTCGAGCAGACGGACAAGTTGCAACTGACGCGGAGCGAAATACGCCTGTGGGAGCGGCGTTATGTGCTGGGGGCCGCTTCGACGGCTGCCATTCTCGGTACCGGCAGCGGCTACGCCATCTTCGTGCTGCAGGACAGTTTCGCCGAACTGGCAGCTATTGCCGTCACAATGGCCTCGATGGTCTCTGTCGTCGGGCGTAACTACGGTTCCCGCCTCGCCGTCGATCTTCAGACGCTCGCCTGTTGCCTGCCCATGGTCATCGGCAGTCTTCTCGCCCAGGATTTCTACAAGGCGCTCCTGTCCCTTATGCTCATTCCGTTCGGTCTGACGACGAGGGCCATGGCCAATGGGGTGCGGGAATTCCTCTACGCGAACGTCATCGCATCGCAGGAAATGGAGAAGATCGCAGGGCGCTTCGACACGGCTCTTACGAACATGACCCATGGGCTTGTCATGCTCGATCCGCACAATCGCATTGAGGTCATCAACCGCAAAGCCTGCGAACTCCTGCATCTCGGCGATCGCAAGCGGCTGACGAACTGCGATCTCGACGTGGTGCTGCGCTATGGCGTTCGCCACACCTTTGTCGACGGTTCTATGCCCAGCCTGATCCAGAAACAGCTGGCCCAGTTGATCGACGGTAGTACCTCCCGCGCGGTGATGCAGTTTTCCGAAGATCTCATCCTCGAGTTCTCGGCAAGCCGGCGTCCCGAGGGGGGCGTGGTGCTTATTTTCGAGGATGTGACGGCGCGTATCCGGGCCGACCGCAAGATCCTGCACATGGTGCGTTACGATTCGCTGACCGGTCTGCCGCAGCGCGCCTATTTCTGTGATCTGGTAAAAGACAAGGTCGCGCAGCAGGAGGACTTGGGGCAGGTCGGCTTCATGGTACTCGACGTGGACGAGTTCAAACATGTCAACGACATGAAGGGCCATATAACGGGCGACCGTCTGCTGGTCGCCATCGCAAACCGGCTTCTCGAGCTTGCCGCCGGCGAGGCGATCGTCGGGCACTTCGTCGGAGACCAGTTCGTGCTGTTCTTTCCCGGCCGCGAGGGGGAGCTTGATCTCGATACGCGGATGCGTTCGATTCATGAGCGCATTGCCGGCAGCTATGAAGTCGAGGGGCTGCATATCGCGGTAACCTTCTCCGCCGGTTGCGTGATTCTCGACAGTGCCGAATTCCGGATGGAGGAGTGGCAGATCAAGGCGGATCTGGCCCTCTACGAGGCCAAATCCCGCAGCAGGGGTCGTCTTGTCTTCTTCGCGGAGGAGATGGATGCCCGCTATGTGGAGCGGCAGAGGTTGAAGACGGACCTGCGCGTGGCCGTCGATGCCGGCGACATCAGCGTCGCCTATCAGCCGATGTTCAAGCCCGATGGCTCCGCACTGGAATGCTGCGAAGCGCTTGCCCGCTGGACGCATCCCGAGAAGGGGGCGATCCCCCCGAATGTCTTCATTCAGGTGGCCGAGGAGATGGGCATCGTTTCGGAAATCACCCGTCAGGTGATCATGAAGGCCTGCCGCGACTGCATGGCATGGCCGGAGCATATTTCCGTCTCCGTCAACCTCTCGATGCAGGACCTTCGCAACGAACTCATCATCGACACCGTGACCTCTGTGCTGGCCGAAACCGGCCTTGCACCGGGGCGGCTGCATCTTGAAGTCACCGAAAGCAGTCTGATCGAGGAATTGTCGACGGTGCGGCTGATCCTCGAGCAGTTGAGGGGCTACGGCATCACCATCGCCATCGACGATTTCGGTACGGGCTTCTCCAGCCTCAGCTATCTCGACACGCTGCCGGTCGACGTGGTCAAGATCGATCGCTCCTTCGTGCGCAACATCTGCGAGGATGTGCGTCGCCTCAACCTTCTGCGCGGCATCGTCACGCTTTCACGAGGTCTCAACCTGCAGATTGTGGTCGAGGGTGTGGAGACGCGGGAGCAACTGGCGCTGCTCATCAAGTATAATTGCGCCGATCTGATACAGGGCTATGTCTATTCGACGCCCATACCTTCCAGCGAGATCGAAGAACTCAGTCGGCTTGCCGAGAGCAAGCAGTTTGAGGCCCGCACCTACGTCGCCTGACCGCTCCAATCTTCGCGCGTTCCAATTTCTGACAGTTCATGCCCGCTTGTTGGCTCGTTCGTCGCCGAAGGTCTTCGCGCGAGCATCGGCGTTTACCAATTGTTAACCTTAACAAGGAATTAACGCGGGAACCCACTAATCCTAGCAGGTGTCTGAGGGGCATTCCCCGTGATAGCTATGCTTAACAATTCGTTAATCATCAGCGAGACGGCAAGAGCATGGCGCCTTCGGAAGGGGACGGATTCGCCCAGAGATTGATGCGAATACTCGATGACATCGAGTATCGTCGCATCGAGACCGGCGAAGACATGGAAGACATTGAGCGCCTGCGCTACAAGGCCTACAAGGCAGCCGAAGTGCTGCCGGTCTCGGCCTCCAGCCTCATTGACGAGGCCGACTTCGACGATCATGCTTATGTGTTCGGGGTGTATTATTTCGAGCAGCTTGTCAGCACCATCCGCCTGCATCATGTGACGCCGGACCATCGCGTCTCGCAATCGGCAGGCGTGTTTCCCGACGCCATGGAAAACTTCCTGAACGCCGGTCTTACGCTGATCGATCCGGCGCGGTTTGCTGCCGACCCCGCCGTTGCTGCGGAGCTGCCTGTCATTCCCTATATTACGCTGCGTCCGAGCATCGTTGCCGCCGCTTACTTCAAGGCCGATCGTGTGCTGCAGCATGTGCGCCCGGCGCATGCGGCCTTCTACAAGCGCGTGTTCTATGCCGATACCGTGGTCGAGCGCCGCATGGCCGATATCTATGGTTTCGAGCTTACGCTGCTCGCCACCAACACTCACACGACCGGCGACCGGCTCCTGCAACGCTATCCGTTTTTCGATTCCGGCGTCCATGAGCGACGGTTGATGTTCGAGCGTGGCGGCGAGCCGGCGCTCGCTCCGCTGACTGTGTTGCCATCGGCCCGGTTGGTTGCGAAGGGCTTCATCGCCGGTGCGGTCGCCGGGCTGGATTATTGACGCGTGCTATCTACCGTTCGTTAGGCCCGGGGGAGGGGCCGGATTGCGCTTGCCTGCGGCATTGTGTATCTCCTTACGTGGAGGCGACGCTTAGGGAGTCTCTGTCAGGCAGATAAGCGTCGCGGGTTTTGAGAGCGCCTGGAAAGCGCTTGCACGAGGGGAGATGAAGCATGAGTGAACATCACGCGGGTCCGGTCGAAACGGGAGCGCAGATGAACTACGCCGAGCATGAGAAGACCTATGATCTTTTCATTGCCGGCACGAAGTACGGAACGGCACTTCTGGTCGCCCTGATGATCGCCATGGCAGCGGGCTTCATTGGTGGCGCCGGCTTCTTCGGTGGCCTCCTTATCTTCATCGTCCTGAGCGCTGCCGGCATCTTCCTGCTGCGCTGAACATATCCCGGTACCGAGCGCCTCGATGCTTTCAGAAGCTTCCGATCCGTTTCTCTTTCGGCTGGCGGTGTTCGCACTGGCCGTCGTTGCCGGTCTCGCGCTCGGGGCTGGGACAAAGCGCGACTTTCGCAACACGCTCGTTCTGGCTGCGGGACTTCTCGCGGCGGCGTTGGCGGCGGCCTCCGTCTATGCCACGGGCAGACTGCCGAGTGGCATGGGCCGTACGATTGCCTTTATAGCTCTTGCTCTTTCATCGGCCGGGCTTGTGTCCGGCCTTATTCTTGCCTGGCGCACCGGCCCGGGATTTTCAGCTGAAGACAAGGGTGGGCGCAATGGGTAGTGGCCTGGCCGCGGTGGCGGAGCTTGCGGCGATTGCGTTCCTCATTTTTTCCATCGGCCGTGCCAACAGGTCGCATGCGCCGGGTAAGGCCGATTTCTGGCTCGTCGGCTTTGCGCTGACACTTTGCATCATGATTGGTCTTATGGCGGCGGAGCCGACGTTCGGCGGATGGCTGATCGGGTTTCTTGCTCTTGCCGTGGGCGGTAGCCTCGGTGGTTGGCTTGCGCTGGCAACGCCTTCGAAGAAAATAGCGCAATTGCTTGCCGGCCTGCTGGCCCTGCATGGATTGGTTGCCGTTCTGCTGTCGTTTTCCGTGGTGAATACCGGGCCGCTGTTCTGGGGCGACCGTATGATCGCAACCGAGTTCGAGCGCTCGCTAGGGACTGCTGTCGCAACCCTTTTTGGTGCTGCCGCATTTGGCGGAGGCATGTCGCTGGTGTTTCGTCGGCTGAGGTTCGGCCTGTCGAGGCGGCTTCATTCGCTTGAGCCGTTCCGGCTGGTTTTGGTCGGTCTGGCCGCGATTGCGCTCGTGTTGTTTGCAGTCTGGCTGGTGCCCGGCTTCTTCCTGCTGACGGCCATGCTTTCAACCGCAACGGGGATTGTCGTGGTGCTTTCCGCCGACGACCGCAAGCTGCCTCTTGCGGCTGTCGTGCTCACAGCCTTTGGTGGGCTCGCGACGGCGGCCATAGGCTTTGCCTTTGCCAGCATTGCGCTGATTGTTGCGGGTGGCTTGGCCGGGGCGATCATGATCGCCCGTTACCGGACGATGTGCCGCGAACACTCGCTTGGCCCCTTCTGCCTTATCGTCGAATAGGACGCGGGATAGCATTCCCTCCGATGAGCGCAGGCCGCGATAAGGCCCGTACACGAATACGAAAAAAGCGCTGCGGTCGGGTTCCGCAACGCTTGTTTTTGTTTGTCATTTTCTAAACGGTCGAAGCCAGTTTCTTGATCTGTCGGGGGAGATCAGACGCCGCCGCGGGTGCGGGCGAGGCCCTGCTTGGCGGGTGCGTATTTCGGGTCAAGCTGGAGTGCGTGCGAATAGGACTTGGCAGCGCGCGCCTTGTCGCCGCGGCGCTCGTAGATCAGCGCCTGGTTGGCCCAGGATTCTGCAATCCGGTCGTTCAGCTCGATCGCGTGGTTGAAGTCGGCGAATGCGTTTTCGTCGTCGTTCAGGGCGACATAGGAGACGCCGCGACCGTTATACGGCTCAGGCGAGCTCGGCGAGAGCGAGATTGCCTTCGAGAAATCGTCGATCGCCTTGTCGTGCTGGCCGCGCACCTGATAGATCAGGCCGCGATTGTGGTAGGCGCGGCCATCCGTGGTGTCGAGCTGGATGGCGCGGTTGAAATCGCTGAAGGCCTCATCGATGCGGCCAGCCTGGCGGTAGATGTTGCCGCGGCCGATATAGGCGACGTCGTAGTTCGCATTGATCTTGAGAGCGGCGTTATAGTCCGCTGCCGCTTCGACCGGCTTGCCCATATTGCGATAGACCAGCGCGCGGTTGGCGTAAGCCTGATAGAAATTGGGGTTCAGTTGCAATGCGACATTGAAGTCGGCCAGCGCCTTGCTGAACTGGCCGGCACGGCCGTAAGCCGATCCGCGGACGTTGTAGCCTTCCGGATCGTTCGGGTTGGTGCTGATGACCTGCGAGAGCGAGGCGATATTTTCCTGCGAGCCCTGATCGCGGTCGATCTTGATCATGTCCGACGTTTCGGTCGTCTGGCACCCTGCAAGGCCAAGAGCCGTGATCATTGCAACGGCAAGGCCACCGCGCCGAAGGCTGCGGGCGGAAAGGGTTTCGAGAGACTGAGAAAGAAGCTGTGCGGTCATGACTGCCATCGTTCGGACGCACCGTCCGCATCAGATTCTTGGCGGGGCAGCACGTGGAGCTGAATATCAAAAGAGCGGCGGCGAACCCTTCGCCTCCGCCCTTAGATCATCGGAAAACGTCCAAAAAACGACCGATCAACGGCCGGGACGTGCCGCAATGAGGCCTTCGCGCTGGGCGCGCTTGCGGGCCAGCTTGCGAACGCGGCGAACGGCTTCAGCCTTTTCGCGGGCGCGCTTTTCCGAGGGCTTCTCGTAGTAATCGCGCATCTTCATTTCGCGGAAAACGCCTTCGCGCTGGAGCTTTTTCTTGAGAGCGCGGAGCGCCTGATCAACGTTGTTGTCGCGGACAAGTACCTGCACGTCTATCCCGTTCCTTAGGTTTTGAGTTGGCAATCCGCCGATATCCGAGTCGACGGAAATAGTATAGCTTCGCTCAGCCAGAAGGCCGTCGATTGGGGACGCCAATTATCAGATCACGTCATGGAAGTCCATACGGAGACTGCTAGCCCTGCGGATAAAAAAGTTTGCAGCGCTTGAGGATAAGTCGGGCGTGTCGAAAGCCGGTCGTCAATGCGTCGCAAAATGACCGTCATGACGCATATTGATTTGCGACTTGTTTGGTCCTACCCAATTGCCTGAACCTACAGGAGTTTGAGGCGAATGCGCAAATATTCGGTCTTTGCCGTAGCACGCGAGGCGCTCCGTGCCCATAAGGGCTGGGAGGCCCAGTGGGTCTCTCCCGAGCCGCGCCAGTCCTACGACGTCATCATCATCGGTGGCGGCGGCCACGGTCTCGGAGCAGCCTACTACCTTGCCAAGGAGCACGGCATCACCAATGTCGCGGTGATTGAGAAGGGTTGGCTCGGCGGCGGCAATACCGGCCGAAACACCACGATCATCCGGTCCAACTATCTCTATGAAGAAAGCATGGACATTTTCGAGCACTCGCTGAAGCTCTGGGAAGGGCTGAGCCAGGAGCTCAACTATAACGTCATGTACTCGCCGCGCGGCGTTCTGATGCTGTCGCACAATGTCCATGACATGCAGTCCTTCAAGCGCCACATCAATGCCAACAACCTCTACGGTATCGACAATGAGTGGCTGACGCCGGAGCAGGCGAGGGATTTTTGCCCGCCGCTCGACATTTCCAAGACGGCGCGCTTCCCGATCAATGGCGCGGCACTCCAGCGCCGCGGCGGCACGGCTCGTCACGATGCGGTGGCATGGGGTTATGCCCGCGCGGCTTCCGACCGTGGCGTTCACATCATTCAGAACACCGAGGTCACCGGCATCCGCCGCGGGCCGAATGGAGAGGTGACGGGCGTCGATACGACGCGCGGTTTCATCGGCGCGAAGAAGATCGGTGTTTCGGCCTCGGGTCACAACACGGTCGTCATGGGAATGGCCGGCGTGCGCGTGCCGCTGATGAGCCAACCGCTGCAGGCTCTGGTGTCCGAGCCGATGAAGCCGATCTTCCCCTGCGTGGTCATGTCCAACACGGTGCATGCCTATATCTCCCAGTCGGACAAGGGCGAGTTCGTCATCGGCGCGGGTACCGACCAGTACAATTCCTATTCGCAGACCGGCGGCCTGCAGATCATCACGCACACGCTGGATGCCATCTGCGAGCTTTTCCCGATGTTCCGTCGCGTCAAGATGATGCGCCAGTGGGGTGGCATCACCGACAACACCTCCGACCGTTCGCCGATCCAGAGCGTGACGCCGGTTCCGGGCCTCTTCGTCAATTGCGGCTGGGGTACCGGCGGCTTCAAGGCGACGCCGGGCTCGGCGAACCTCTTCGCCCATCTGATCGCCCGGGGCGAACCCCATCGCCTTGCCGCTGGCCTGACGCTCGACCGTTTCCGCACCGGCCGTCTGATCGACGAGGCGGCAGCGGCCGCCGTGGCGCACTGATTTCGAAGGATCGCCCATCATGCTGATCATCAAATGCCCATATTGCGAAGAAGAGCGCTCCGAGCTCGAGTTTCGCTCCGCCGGCGAGGCGCATATCGTCCGCCCGGCCAACATCGCCGACATCTCCGATGAGGAATTCGCCGAATTCTTCTTCTTCCGCGACAACCCGAAGGGCCTCATCTTCGAACGCTGGCGCCACATGAGCGGCTGCGGTCGCTTCTTCAACGCGGTTCGCGACACCGTCAGCGACAAGATCCACCTGACCTACAAGGCCGGTGAGCCGAAGCCGGATGTTTCCGCCTTCCTCCCGTCCGCCGACCAGAAGGGAGCGTCGAAATGAGCGGCGCCAATCGTATCGCCGGCAAGGGTCGCCTGACGCCCGCCCGCACCGCACGCTTCACCATCGACGGTCGCAGCCTGACCGCATTCGAGGGCGATACCGTCGCCTCCGCCATGCTGGCCAATGGCATGCACCTCGCCGGACGCTCGTTCAAGTATCACCGTCCGCGCGGCATTCTGACCGCCGGTCCGGAAGAGCCGAACGCGTTGCTCGACATTTCCCGTGACGCTGCCCGTCGGCAGCCGAACGTCCGCGCCACCGTGCAGGAAGTGTTCGACGGCATGAAGGTCGAGACGCAGAACCGCTGGCCGTCGCTATCGCTCGACATTGGCGAGATCAACGACTTCTTCTCGCCTTTCTTCGCAGCCGGCTTTTACTACAAGACCTTCATGTGGCCGAAGAGCTTCTGGCATTCGGTCTATGAGCCCTTTATCCGTCGCGCTGCCGGTCTCGGCGTCGCGCCGAAGGAAGAAGATCCCGATCACTATTCCACCCGTTACGTGCATTGCGACGTCCTTGTCGTCGGTGGCGGAGCGGCAGGCCTTTCTGCTGCGGTTGCCGCCGCGGAAACCGGCGCGAAGGTCATTCTCTGCGACGAGCAGCCGGAAGTCGGCGGCGCCTTCCATTACGACATCGGTGCAACCGTCGACGGCCAGAACGGCTATGACTGGGCTCAGGCGACGGCGGCGCGGCTGAAGGCCATGCCGAACGTTCAGGTCCTGACCCGTACGACCGCCTTCGGATACTACAACCACAATTTCGTCGGGCTGGTCGAGCGCGTGACCGATCATATCGCCAAGCCCTCGAAGACCGCGCCGCGAGAGCGGCTCTGGCAGGTGCGGGCGAAGAAGGTGGTTCTTGCCACCGGCTCCATCGAACGGCACATGGTCTTCGCGAACAATGACCGCCCCGGCATCATGCTGGCTTCGGCCGCCCGCACCTATCTCAACCACTACGGCGTCGCCGTCGGTGCCAAGGTCGGTGTCTATGCCGCGCACGATTCGGCCTATGAAGCTGCGATCGACCTGCGCAAGGCGGGCGTCACCATCGCTGCAATCGTCGATTGCCGCGAAAAGCCCGGCGAGAAGGTGCTGACGGAAGCCCGTTCGCTCGGCATCGAGGTGCTGACCGGTCATTATGTCGCCGACACCTCAGGTCGACTGCGCGTCCGCTCCATGTCGGTCAAGCGCAATGGCGGCGGTTCTGCCCGCAAGATCGAGGTCGATGCACTGATCGTTTCGGCCGGCTGGACGCCTTCGGTCCACCTGTTCTCGCAGTCACGCGGCAAGCTGAAGTTCGATGCGATCAACGATCGCTTCCTGCCGGACATCTACGTTCAGGACAGCATCTGCATCGGCACCTGCAACGGTGTCGACGATCTGCAGGCGATCCTCGATGAAGGCTCGGCCGCAGGCGCTGCCATGGCCAAGGCCGCAGGTGCGGCCGGTTCGGCTCCGCAGGCGCCCACCGGCGTCAATGCTTTCGGCTGGACCGGCGGTATGATCGGCGCGGCGGAAGGTGCGGGACGCGACAGCAACGTCAAGGCGTTCATCGACTTCCAGCATGACGTCTGCGCCAAGGACATCCGCCTTGCCGTTCGCGAGGGCATGCACTCGATCGAGCACATCAAGCGCTTCACCACCAACGGCATGGCGTCGGATCAGGGCAAGCTTTCCAACATGCACGGCCTTGCTATTGCTGCGGAAATGCTCGGCAAGGAAATCCCGAAGGTCGGTCTCACCACCTTCCGCGCGCCCTATACGCCGGTGACCTTCGGTACGCTGATCAACCATTCGCGTGGCGACCTGTTCGACCCCACCCGCAAGACGCCGATGCACGATCTTGAAACGTCGCTCGGCGCCGAGTTCGAGGATGTCGGCAACTGGAAGCGCGCCTGGTACTATCCGCGTCCGGGTGAAGACATGCATGCCGCGGTCAACCGCGAGTGTAAGACGGTTCGCGAGACTGCCGGCGTGTTCAACGCGACCACGCTCGGCAAGATCGAGGTCGTTGGCCCGGATGCAGCCGAGTTCCTGAACCTGATGTACACCAATGCCTGGGACACGCTGAAGCCCGGCAAATGCCGCTACGGCATCATGACCCGCGACGACGGCTTCATCTACGACGACGGCGTCGTCGGTCGCCTCGCTGAAGACCGCTTCCATGTGACGACCACGACGGGCGGTGCGCCGCGCGTGCTGAACCACATGGAAGACTATCTGCAGACCGAGTTCCCGCATCTCAAGGTGTGGCTGACGTCTGCGACCGAGCAGTGGGCGGTCATCGCCGTTCAGGGTCCGAAGGCACGCGACATCATCGCGCCCTTTGTCGAAGGCATCGACATCTCGAACGAGGCCTTCCCGCACATGAGCATTGCCGAGGGCAAGTTCTGCGGCGTGCCGACCCGTCTCTTCCGCGTGTCGTTTACCGGCGAAGTCGGTTTCGAAATCAACGTTCCGGCCGATTACGGTTCGGCCGTGTTCGAGGCGATCTGGAAGCGTGCGGAAAGCCTCGGCGCCTGCCTCTACGGTACCGAGACCATGCACGTCCTGCGTGCCGAGAAGGGCTACCTGATTGTCGGCCAGGATACCGATGGTACGGTCACGCCTGACGATGCCGGTTATGGCTGGGCTGTCTCCAAAAAGAAGAAGGATTTCGTCGGTATTCGCGGTCTGAAGCGCCCCGACCTCGTCCGGACGGGCCGCAAACAGCTCGTCGGCCTTCTGACCAAGGATCCGAAGGAAGTGCTGGAGGAGGGCGGCCAGATCGTCGCCAATCCGAACCAGCCGAAGCCGATGACCATGCTGGGTCACGTTACTTCTTCCTACTGGTCGGAAAATCTCGGCCGTTCGATTGCGCTTGCCGTCGTCGTCGACGGGCGCGCCAGGAAGGGCGAAACGCTTTACGTGCCGATGAAGGATAAGACCATCGCGGTCGAAGTGACCGACACGGTATTCTTTGACAAGGAAGGGGGACGCATCAATGGCTGATGCTACCGTCGCTGAACGCAAGACCGTTCTTTCCGGCTTCCATGGCGGTTCGCCCCTGGTCAAGCTGACGCCTGCCGAGCCTGCCGCCCGTGTCGCACTTCGTGCTGGCGCGGACGAAGTGGCGGCTCTTTCCAAGAGCCTCGGCGTCAAGCTGCCGGTCAAGCCCAAGACATCCGCCTCGGGCAAGGGGCGGCTCGCCTTCTGGCTCGGCCCGGACGAATGGCTGCTGATCGACGAGAAGGGTAACGACCTGATGGCCGATTGCGCGGCGTCGGGCGTTGCTCACTCGGCAACCGATGTCTCCCATCGCAACACGGCGATCATCGTCTCCGGCAAGGGCGCGGTGAATGCACTCAATGCCGGCTGCCCGCAGGATCTGTCGCTCGCCATCTTCCCGGTCGGTGCCGTCAGCCGCACGGTGTTCGGCAAGATCGAGATCGTGCTCTACCGGATCGACGAGGAGACCTTCCGCGTCGAGTGCTGGCGCTCGTTTGCGGAATATGCATTCGGCCTGCTGGCTGAAGCTGCCGAAGACGCGGCCTGATAAAACTGACAAACTTTCGGGCTGGCCGGGGATCTACAGGAGACCCGGCCAGCCTTTCCATTTGATCCAGCGGCCATGAAAATCGGCACGGCCGATCTCGTGTCTTTCGCCGCCCGGCCAGACCTGCAATGTGATGGCCGCGCCGTCCGGTCTGCCATCGGCTTCCAGCTGCAATCGCGCGACAGGTGCATCATCCGTGGCGCGGGAACCGGCCTCCGTGATCAGGGCTTCTCCCCGACGTTTCAGCTCTTCCGGCAGGTATTGCCAGGCAATCGTGTGATAGACGACATGAACCGCGCCGGGGCGGGAGGTCGCGAGCCGCTTTTCCAGCCATTCGATCGCATCGGTCTTTTCGACGGTGAGGCGATTTTCCACGGCGATCCCGAGCGCATGGCGGGTGCGCTCCAGACGATCGTTCTGGTCGGCCCAGATGTAGGACATCAGGCGAAGCCGGTCTTCGGGCGAGGCCGGGTCAAGCGGATTGAGATCGCATCCGGATCGTTCCGCGACATGGATTTCTGCCGGTGGAGGGGGAGGTCCCAGCCATTCCGGCTTCAGCGATACGGATGATTCCGGTCCCCAGGTGAAATCACCAAGGCGATAGGAATAACGATCCCATTGCAGGTTGAGGCCGGCGCTTGCTCCGACTTCGGACAGGACGAGCGGCTTGCCGAACAGTCGTGCAATCGTCAGGAACCCGGGCAGAAGGGCAGCCGAGCGGCGTACCTCGTTGGTTTGCGGGGCGGAACGCAGGCGTTCCAGGATGAATGCCTCGTCGCGCTTGAAGGCTGCCTTGCAGGCTTGCCACAGGGTTTCGTCGTCAACGATGTTGGGCGGATAGGTCGCGGCGATAGAGGCGTCCAAACCGGAGAGCACCAGCGCGTGAAGGGACCCCGCGAGACGCAGCGCGAGAGCATCGCCGGTGCCGGTCGGGTCGCCCTGCCAGTTCAGGATGCGTCTTCCGACCTCCGTATCGTCATCCAGCCTTTCAGCCACCAGAGTGCAGAGCCGCGCGGTGAAGGGAGAGCCGAGATCGTTGCATGCGCTTGCCTGTCGCAGGAAGGACTGAAGAACGATATCGGTCTCTGCCATTGTCAAACTCCTTCGGGACGATCCTTCGGGTCGAACTGCACGATGGTGATCCATGTGGCGGTCAGCGCCGGCTTCTTCTCTCCCTCGATCTCGATGCTGACGTCATAGGTGGTCATCACCATGCCGGCGCCACGGAAGCGGGCGTCGGATAGCACGAAGTGGCCGCGGATGCGCTTGCCGCAGCGGACCGGCGACATGAAGCGGATCTTGTCGAAGCCGTAGTTGATGCCCATCGTCTGCTCGCGGATCTTCGGCAGGCAGTCGTAGTTCATCGCTGAGAGAAGCGAAAGGGTCAGAAAACCGTGGGCGATGGTGCCGCCGAACGAGGTCTCTGCGGCCGCGCGCGCGGGATCGACATGGATGAACTGATGGTCGTTGGTCGCGCCGGCAAAGGCGTCGATCATCGTCTGGTCTACTGTGATCCAGCTCGAAAGCCCGATCTCCTCTCCGACCAGGCCGGGGATCTGCGACAGTGAAATCTCAACGGGCACGAGAACCTCATCGAATTGGCAAATCAGAATGCTTACAGCGGCTTGGCAGGCGCACTACCATGGCCTTGGAGTACATGGACAGAATAATCAGGGCTCGAGGTAAAACTCCACCGATCGCGGTTTCAAGTGGATCAAGGGGGTGCTACGGCCTGATGACAGCTTACGCCATTTCCGGCCGGCGGCGGGCTGCAGGACGAAATCCTGTGTCAAATGCGAACGATTGAAGAGGATCGCAAGGCGAACTTCCGCGTTGAGCTTCCGGTCCCAGCTGGTGAGGATCATGCCGAACGCGGCGCCATCAGGCTCCTCCCAGTCTTCAACGGTCATCGGGACGCCCCTTGCCGAGATCCAGGCGACGTCGCCGCCGCCGTTGAAGAACTCGGTCTGCGAGAATATCGAGAAGCGCTTGCGCATGGCAGACAGCGCGACCGTCGCCTCCAGCAGTTCCTCGTCCAGCCCTTCCCAGTTCAGCCAGGTCATTTCATTGTCCTGACAATAGGCGTTGTTGTTGCCGTGCTGGGTGCGGCCGAACTCGTCGCCTGCCGTCAGCATGATCGCGCCGCGGCTGGCAAAGAGGGTGGACAGAAGAGCGATAACGTCCTGCCGGCGCTGGCGGCGAACGGTGCGGTTATGGGTTTCGCCTTCCACACCATTGTTCCACGAGTAGTTCTCGTCATGGCCGTCGCGGTTGTTCTCGCCGTTCTTACCGTTGCGCTTGTGGCTGTGAGAGACGAGGTCGAACAGGGTGAAGCCGTCATGGGCGGCAATGAAGTTGACGCTGCGGGTGGTCGTTGCTCCATCCCGGGCGAATACGTCGGAAGAGCCGGCAAGTGCTGTCGCGAGCGTGCCGGTCATATGCGCATCGCCGCGCCAGTAACGCCGGATATTGTCTCGCGCGCGGTCGTTCCATTCGAGATAGGGCGGCGGGAAATTGCCGAGCTGATAACCGCCGGGACCGATGTCCCAGGGTTCGGCGATCATCACCCGATCCTCCAGAATGTCGTCCTGCAGGATCGCCTGCAGCGTTCTCGAGTTCGAATGAAAACCGCTCAGCGAGCGTCCGAGGATAGGCGCGAGATCGAAGCGGAAGCCGTCGATGCCGGCGTGAAGCACGAAATGACGCAAGGTACTGACGATCAGCTGGCGGACGTGCGGATGATCGCAGGCCAGAGTGTTGCCGGTGCCGGTGTCGTTCACCAGAACGCCTGGATTGTCGGAGAGATGGCGGTAGAAGGAGAGGTTGTCGAGTCCGCGCAGCGAAAGCGTGGTGCCGAGCCGGTCGCTCTCGCCGGTATGGTTGAAGACCAGATCGAGAATGACGCCGATCCCTGCGGCATGCAGGGCGGCGACGGTGTCGCGCAGTTCGGCGACGCCACCGGGCACGATGCGGGGATCGAGCGCCATGAAGGCGACCGGATTGTAGCCCCAGCCATTGCTCAGGCCGAGCGGCGGCAGATGCCTTTCATCGATCCAGGCGACGATCGGCATCAGTTCGATGGCATCGACACCGAGCCGTTTCAGGTGGTCGATCACCGCGGGATGGGCGAGCGCCGCGACGGTACCACGCAGGTTCTTCGGCACATCCGGATGGCGGATCGTGAAGGGCTTGACCGCGACCTCGTAGATGAAACCGCCCTTGGGCATGAGCGGCATCATCGGCCGGGCCAGCCGGTCGCGGGTGACGACCGATTTCGGAACGAGGGGAGCGGTATCGACGCCGAAGGTCGAGAGCCTGATATCGTGGATGAAGGGTCGGTCCAGCTCCTTGGCGTAAGGGTCGACGAGCAGCTTGGACGGATCGAACCACCAGCCATGGTCCGGGGCGTAATGCCCATGGGTGCGATAGCCGTAATGAGCGCCTTCCGTCACACCCTCGACATGCAGGCGATGCACGTCGGCTTCACCGCGCGTCATGGGAAGACGGCAGATTTCTCCGCCGCCATTGACGTCATAAAGGCAGAGATCGATCTGCTCGGCATGGCGGGACCAGACGGCGAAATCCGCGCCTGTGTCGGTGAGGACCACTCCGCCATGCCGGCTTTCGATCGGGTTCATGGAGCCGCCGCGATCAGGTGATGACGGTCGGCGCATCGCGACCGGTACGGCTGCTGATCTCGGCAATGCTTTCGGCTGCGGCGATCAGGTCGGCCAGGGCGGACTGCGTCTCGAGATCGTGACGGTTTGCGTCCGGCTCGTAGCGTTCGATGTAGACGCGCAGAGTCGCGCCCGAGGTGCCGGTGCCGGAGAGGCGGAAGACGATGCGGGAGCCGCCTTCGAAAAAGATGCGGATACCCTGGTTCTTGCTGACCGACTGGTCGATCGGATCGTGATAGGCGAAATCGTCGGCGGCGCTGACCACGAGGTCGCCGAACTTCGCGCCGGGCAGGGTGGCGAGCTTGGCTCGCAGGGTGTCGACCAGACCGTTGGCGGCGTCGGTGTCGACGGCTTCGTAGTCGTGGCGCGAATAGTAGTTGCGGCCATAGGTCGCCCAGTGCTGGGAAACGATGTCCTGCATGCTTTCACCGCGCACGGCGAGAATGTTGAGCCAGAGCAGAACCGCCCAGAGGCCGTCCTTCTCGCGCACATGGTTCGATCCTGTGCCGGCGCTTTCCTCGCCGCAGATCGTGACCTTGCCCGCGTCGAGCAGGTTGCCGAAGAATTTCCAGCCGGTGGGGGTCTCGTAGATGCCGATGCCGAGCTTTTCGGCCACCTTGTCGGCGGCGGCGCTGGTTGGCATCGAGCGGGCGATGCCGGCGATCCCACCGTTATAGCCGGGCGCCAGGTGGGCATTGGCCGCCAGAATGGCGAGGCTGTCCGAAGGTGTGACGAAGATGCCCTTGCCGATGATCAGGTTGCGGTCGCCGTCGCCGTCGGAGGCGGCGCCGAAATCCGGCGCGTCCTTGCCGCTCATCATCTCGTCATAGAGTTCCTTGGCATGGACAAGGTTCGGGTCCGGATGATGGCCGCCGAAATCCGGCAGGGGCGTGAAGTTGCGGACCGTGCCTTCGGGCGCGCGCAGGCGTCTCTCGATGATTTCCTTGGCATAGGGACCGGTCACGGCGCTCATGGCGTCGAACACCATGCGGAAGCCGAGGCCGAACAGGTTGCGGATGGCGGAGAAGTCGAAAAGCTCTTCCATCAGTTCGGCATAGTCGGAGACGGGATCGATCACCTGGACCTGCATGCCGCCGACTTCGAAGGCGCCGATATTGTCGAGGTCGAGATCGTCGGCAGCGACAATGCGGTAGCTGGTGATGACCTTCGAGCGGGCGAAGATCGCATCGGTGATCTTTTCCGGCGCCGGGCCGCCATTGCCGATATTGTACTTGATGCCGAAGTCTTCGGTCGGGCCACCGGGATTGTGGCTGGCGGACAGGATGATGCCTCCGAAGGCCTTGTACTTGCGGATGACGTGGGAGGCGGCGGGCGTCGAGAGAATGCCGCCCTTGCCGACCATGACCTTGCCGAAACCATTGGCGGCGGCCATCTTGATGACCTTCTGGATCACCTCGCGATTGTAGTAGCGGCCGTCGCCGCCGACAACCAGCGTCTTGCCCTGAAAGCCTTCCAGCGAATCGAAAATCGACTGGATGAAGTTCTCTGCATAATTTTCCTGCTGGAAGACCGGGACCTTCTTGCGCAGGCCCGAGGTGCCGGGCTTCTGGTCCGAGAAGGGCTTGGTGGCAACAGTCGATATCATGGACTTAATGGCCTTTCGAAACGAGGCGTTGATAAAGTTCGGCGTAGCGCTCGGCGCTGCGACCCCAGGAGACGTCGCTCTTCATACCCTGTTTCTGCAGCTGCGCCCATGCCTTGGGATCGCGATAGAGCCTCATCGTGCGCTGGATGGCGCGGCGCAGGGCATCCGCGGTCACCGGTCCGAACTGGATTCCGGTGGCGACGCCGCCGGCAAGCGCGGCTTCATTGGCGTCGACAATGGTGTCGGCGAGGCCGCCCGTACGGGCGACCACGGGCACGCAGCCGTAGCGCAGTGCATAGAGCTGGGTCAGGCCGCAAGGCTCGAAGCGGGAGGGTATCAGGATGGCGTCGGCACCGGCCTGCATGAGGTGCGAAAGCGGCTCGTCGAAACCGATGACCACGCCGATGCGATTGCGGTAGCGCGAGGCGGCGGCAAGCAGTTGCGCCTCAAGTGCGCTGTCGCCTGAGCCGAGGACGGCCAGTTTCGCGCCAGCTGAGACGATGTCTTCGATCACTTCGCCGAGCAGGTCCATGCCCTTCTGCCAGGTCAGGCGGGAAACGATGGAGAAGATCGGCCCGTCATCATCGTCGAGGCCGAAGCGGGCCGTGAGTGCCGCGCGGTTCGCCTGACGTTTCTTGAATGCGCCGGAGGCGTATTGAGTGGCGATGAGCGGATCGGTCGCGGGGTTCCAGACCTGGGCGTCGATGCCGTTGACGATGCCGTAGAGATCGACGGCGCGGTCAGCGATTATGCCCTCCAGACCGATGCCGAATTCCGGCGTCAGGATTTCCTCGGCATAGGACGGGCTGACGGTGCTGAGCGCCGAGGCGGTCGAAAGACCTGACTTCAGGTAGCTCATCGTGCCGTAATATTCGAGCGCTTCCCAATAGGCATGGGCCGGAAGACCGAGATAGGGGAAGTAGCTGGCGGAAAACTGACCCTGGAAAGCGATGTTATGAATGGTGATGAGGCTCGGCAGTTCCGGTGTCTCGGCATAACGCATGTAGACAGGAGTCAGCGCCGTCTGCCAGTCATGCACATGAACGAGATCAGGTTGCCAGCCGGGAAGCACGCCTGCCGCGATTTCCGCGCCGGCCTTGGAAAGCACGGCAAACCGTTTCCAGTTGTCGGGATAGTCGCGGGATGCCGGATCGACATAGGGGCCGCCGGAGCGTTCGAAAAGCGTGGGCGAATCGAGAACCAGAATATCGAGGCCTTCATGCTTGGCCTCGAGCAGGGTGGCATGTTCCCCGAGCAGGTCGGTAAACTCGACCCGCTTCACGGCCTTCTTGATCGCCTTCATTACTGCCGGATAGCCGGGGATGAGTGTCCGGGTATCGACATCGTGCGCCTTCAGCGCAAGCGGCAGGGCACCGGCAACATCTGCCAGGCCGCCGGTCTTGATCAACGGATAAAGCTCGGAGGCGACGGAGAGGACTTTCATCAGGCTCACATATCCAGTTTGTCGATCATCGTCTGGGTAATCAGGCAGACACCGTTCTCGGAGCGACGGAACCGACGCGCGTCGATTTCCGGATCCTCTCCCACCACCAGACCTTCGGGGATCACCACCCCGTGGTCGATGACCACATTGGTCAGTCGGGCGTGACGCCCGATCTGGACCTTGGGAAGAACCACAGCGCCTTCAAGGCGGGAATAGGAATTGGCGCGCACGCCGGTAAACAGCAGGCTCCTCAACAGTGTCGAGCCGGAGATGATGCAGTCGCCGGAGACCAGCGAGGAGATCGCGGAACCCCGACGTCCCTCGTCGTCATGGACGAATTTCGCCGGCGGCGTGATCTCGGCATAGCTCCAGATCGGCCAGGTCTTGTCGTAGAGATCAAGATCGGGAACGATGTCCGTCAGGTCGATATTGGCCTGCCAGTAGGCGTCGATCGTACCGACGTCGCGCCAGTAGGGCGCGCGCTCGAAATCGGAACGGACGCAGGAACGGGCGAACCGGTGGGCGACGGCTTTACCGTTCGAGACGATGTAGGGGATTATGTCCTTGCCGAAATCCCGGCTGGAGGTCGGATCGGCGGCATCGCGGCGCAGGACATCCATCAGGAAGCGGGTCTGGAAGACGTAGATGCCCATCGAGGCCAGCGAGAACTTTTCGTTGCCGGGAATGCCCGGCGGATCGGCCGGCTTCTCGACGAAAGCGATGATATCGTCCTTCTCGTCGACATGCATGACGCCGAAGCCGGTCGCTTCCTCGCGCGGCACTTCCAGGCAGCCGATCGTGACGTCGGCGCCGGAATCGACGTGCTGCTGGAGCATCTGCTCGTAGTCCATCTTATAGATATGGTCGCCGGCCAGGATGACCATGTATTCCGGGCCGTAGGACTCGATGATGTCAATGTTCTGGTAGACGGCGTCGGCCGTGCCTTCATACCATTGGGTCTCGGAGACGCGCTGGGAGGCGGGCAGGACGTCGAAGCTTTCGTTGCGTTCCGGGCGGAAGAAGTTCCAGCCGTGCTGCAGGTGGCGGATGAGCGAATGGGCCTTGTACTGGGTTGCGACGCCGATGCGGCGAATACCTGAGTTGAGTGCGTTCGACAGCGCGAAGTCGATGATCCGAGCCTTGCCGCCGAAATAGACCGCAGGCTTGGCACGCCGGTCCGTCAACTCCTTCAGCCGACTGCCCCGCCCTCCCGCGAGAACATAGGCCATTGCATCGCGCGCCAATGGCTGGATCCGCTTTTCCGTCATTTTGTCCTCCCGCATCAGTTTTCTTGTTCGAGCATGATGACGGCGAGCGGCGGCAGGGTGATGATTGCCGTCGCGCGACCATCGGTGCCGGCGCGGGCTTCCGCGCGGCCGCCATTGCCCTTGCCGCTGCCGCCATAGATCTCGGCATCGGTATTCAGGATCTCCCGCCAGCGGCCCGCAGCGGGCAGCGACACGGCGTAACGCTCGTGATAGACGGGCGTGAAGTTGCAGATGACCGCGATCGGTTTCTGGCCCGGCGCCTTGCGCAGCCAGCCGAAGACCGAATTGTCGTGATCGTCGACGATCAGCCATTCGAAGCCATCGCCCTCGCAGTCACGGGCGTGAAGCGCGGGTTTGGAGCGGTAGGTGAAATTGAGGTCGCGCACGAGACGACGCATACCCTCGTGAAGGGCATACTGGAGCAGGTTCCAGTCGAGCGGACGGCTTTCGCTCCATTCGCTCCACTGGGCGAATTCCTGTCCCATGAACAGCAGCTTCTTGCCGGGATAACCCCACATGAAGGCGTAGTAGCTCCTGAGATTGGCGAACTTCTGCCAATCGTCGCCCGCCATCTTGGCGATCATCGAGCCTTTCCCATGCACGACCTCGTCATGGGAAATCGGCAGCACGAAATTCTCGGAGAAGGCATAGAGAAGACCGAAGGTGATCTCCTGATGGTGGAACTTGCGGTGCACCGGCTCACGCGAGAAATAACTCAGCGTGTCGTGCATGAAGCCCATGTTCCACTTGAAGCCGAAGCCGAGGCCGCCTTCGTGGACCGGCTGCGAGACCTTGGGCCAGGAGGTGGATTCCTCCGCGATGGTCATCACGCCGGGATGGGCGCCATAGACCAGCCGGTTCAACTTCTGCAGAAAGCGCACAGCCTCGAGGTTTTCGCGCCCGCCGTACTCGTTGGGTATCCATTCGCCTTCCTTGCGGGAATAGTCGAGGTAGAGCATCGAGGCGACCGCATCGACGCGCAGGCCGTCGAGATGGAACTTCTCCGCCCAGTAGAGCGCGTTGTTTATGAGGTAGGACAGGACCTCGTTGCGGCCGAAATTGTAGATCGCCGTGTTCCAGTCGGGGTGAAAACCCTGACGCGGATCGGCATGCTCGTAAAGGGCGGTCCCATCGAACCAGCGCAGGCCATGGGCGTCGGTTGGAAAATGGGCGGGCACCCAGTCGAGAATGACGCCGATGCCGACCTTGTGGCAGCCGTTGACGAAACGGGCGAACCCTTCCGGCTCGCCGAAGCGGGCGGTGGGGGCATAAAGCCCGGTGGTCTGGTAGCCCCAGGACGGGTCGTAGGGGTGTTCGGTGATCGGCAGGAACTCGATATGGGTGAAGCCCATGTCCGAGCAATAGGGGATCAGGCGGTCTGCCAATTCGTCCCAGCTCAGGAGCGAGCCGTCGTCGCGCCGCTGCCAGGAACCGGCATGCACCTCGTAGATGCTGATCGGCTGGCGGCGCTGGTCCACGCTTGCCCAATGCGCGCGATGGGCATCGTCCTCCCACTCCTGCTCCAGTTCGGGCGCCGTGATCGAGGCATTCTTCGGGCGAAGTTCGGCTCGCCGGGCATAGGGGTCGGCTTTCAGCGGCTGCAACAGGCCGTCCTTGCCGATGATCTCAAACTTGTAGGCGGCACCGGGGCGGACATCGGGAGCAAAGATTTCCCATATGCCGGTATCCCGGCGAAGCCGCATGACGTGTCGCCGGCCATCCCATTCGTTGAAGTCACCGACAATGGAGACGCGCTCGGCGTTCGGCGCCCATACCGCGAAATGGAAGCCGTCGACCCCCTGGTGCTTCAGCGGATGGGCGCCCATCTTGTCGAACAGTCTGAGATGCGAGCCTTCGCGGACGAAGTAATCGTCCATCGGGCCGAGCACCGGGCCGAAGCTGTAGGGGTCGGTAACCGTCCATTCGGCATCGCCGCGGCAAGCGCGGTAACGGAGTGGATGGAAGCCGCCGATCGCCACAGGCCCGGAGAAAAATCCCGCCGGATCGATCTGCTGCAATTCCCCGAGGTCGGTGCCGTTGAGCGCCACTGCGGTGACGGTTTCTGCACCGGGAATGAAGCAGCGGGCGCAATACCCCTTGTCCGTCTGATGAATGCCGAGCACCGCGAAAGGATCGCCATGGGTGCCCGCGATAATGGCCGCAACCTCCGGGGCCGGAGGGATCTCCGGCTGGAGGGCATCACCGATGGTCTTCGGTGACTTGGCCATCAGGCTCTCCAGATATCGGAGTTGTACTGACGGATCGTGCGGTCGGACGAGAACCAGCCCATGCGGGCGGTGTTGCGGATGGTCTTGCCATACCAGCTCGTGGGGTCGGTCCAGATGGTGTCGACATCGCGCTGGGCCTTGGCGTAGGAATCGAAGTCTTCGGCGACCATGAACCAGTCATGCTGGTAGATGCCGTTCATCAGGGCGGAGAAGCGACCGCGGTCATCCGGCGAGAAGACGCCGGAGGCGATGGCCGAAAGCGCCTGCGACAGTTCGCGAGAGCCTTCGATAGTCGCACGCGGATTGTATCCGTCGGCGCGGGCCTTGCCGACTTCCTCCGCCGTCTTGCCGAAGATCACTATGTTCTCCTCGCCGACATGATCGCGCATTTCCACATTTGCCCCGTCAAGGGTGCCGATGGTGAGCGCACCGTTCAACGCGAACTTCATGTTGCCGGTTCCAGAAGCTTCCATGCCGGCCGTCGAAATCTGTTCGGACAGATCGGCTGCCGGCACCATGACTTCGGCGAGCGAGACGTTGTAATTCGGAATGAAGACGACCTTGAGCAGGCCGCGCACGGATGGGTCGTTGTTCACCACGCGAGCGACGTCGTTGGCGAGCTTGATGATGAGCTTGGCGTTGTGATAGCTCGGCGCCGCCTTGCCGGCAAAGAGCTTGACGCGCGGCACCCAGTCGCGTTCGGGATGGGAGCGGATCTGGTCGAACAGCGCGACCGTCTCGATGATGTTGAGAAGCTGGCGCTTGTATTCGTGGATGCGCTTGATCTGGATGTCGAACATGGCCGAGGGGTCGAGGCGGATGCCCATGCGGCTGGCGACCAGATTGGAGAGGCGCTCCTTGTTGGCGCGCTTCACGGCAGCGAATTTCTCCTGGAACGACGCATCGTCGGCAAAGGCGTCAAGCGTCGTCAGCTTGCCCGCATCATCGAGGAAATCGTCGCCGATCGCTTCGCGGACCAGCGAGGTCAGCTGCGGATTGCACTGCATCAGCCAGCGGCGCGGTGTAATGCCGTTGGTCTTGTTGTTGATGCGGTCAGGATAAAGCTTGTGAAGGTCGGCGAAAACCGTTTCCTTCATCAGTTCCGTATGCAGGGCGGAAACGCCGTTGATGCTGTGCGAGCCGATGAAGGCGAGATTGCCCATGCGCACACGCCGGTCGCCGCTTTCGTCGATCAGGGAGATGTGACGGATCTCGGTGTCGGAGAAGGACCGGTTCTTGCGTGCATCGACCAGGATCTTGGCGTTAATGGCGTAGACCAGCTGCATGTGGCGCGGCAGGAGCCGTTCGAACAGCGGAACGGGCCAGCTTTCCAGTGCTTCGGGCAGAAGCGTGTGGTTGGTATAGGAGAATGTCTTCCAGGTGATTTCCCAGGCGGTATCGAAGTCGACGCCGTGGATATCGCAGAGGAGCCGCATCAGTTCAGCGACGGAGACGGCCGGATGGGTGTCGTTGAGCTGGATCGAAACCTTGTCCGGCAATGCGGAGAGCTGATTGCCCTGCTGCAGGTGGCGGCGCAGGATGTCCTGCAGCGATGCGGAACAGAAGAAATATTCCTGGCGGAGACGCAGTTCCTGACCGGCAGCGTTTGCGTCTGCCGGATAAAGCACGCGTGTCAGTGTTTCGGCCTTGTTGCTTTCGCGCAGCGCGCCGATGTGGTCACCGGCGTTGAAGGCATCGAGGAGAATGGGATCTATCGGCTGGGCCGACCAGAGGCGAAGCGTGTTTACCCGTTCGCCGCGCCAGCCGACGACGGGCGTGTCATAGGCCGTGGCAATCATGCGCTCGCTCGGCTTCCAGACAAAGCGCATTTCCTCGTTCTGGCCGTTGACCGTCTCGACACCGCCGCCGAAGCCGATTTCATAGGAGCTTTCGCGCCGTTCGAATTCCCAGGGATTGCCGTGCGCAAGCCAGGTTTCCGGCAGTTCGACCTGCCAGCCGTCCGCCATCTGCTGGCGGAAAAGACCGTGGACGTAACGAATGCCGTAGCCGTAAGCCGGGATATCGACGGTCGCGAGCGATTCCATGAAGCAGGCGGCGAGGCGACCGAGACCACCATTGCCGAGCGCTGCATCGGGTTCAAGGCCGGCGATGACGTCGAGTTCGACGCCGAGCGATCCGAGCGCCTGGCGGATCTCGTCCATCAGTCCGAGATTGGACATGGCGTCGCGCATCAGGCGACCGATCAGGAATTCGAGGGATAGATAATAGACGCGCTTGGCGTTATCGGCATAGGTGGCGCGGGTCGATTCCATCCACTTGTCGATGATGCGATCACGCACCACGAGGATCGTCGCCGTCAGCCAGTCATGGGGCGTCGCCACCTTTGCGTCCTTGCCGATGCCGTATGTCAGTCGCTCGATGATTTCGGCGGCCAGCACTTCCGGATCGGAAACACGTGGCTTCGGCAAGGGCAGGTCCGCTTTGCTGAGGGTCTTGATCATGGTTCCGCCTAAGGTTGGAGCAGCTTTAACGGGGTGTCTCGCCGATTCTGGGAGCATCGGCGCATGGTCGATTTTTCGCAGTTTACGCACCGTTATGAAACACTTGCAACACAGGAAATCGGCAAATGCCGGATTGGCGCATGGACTATGTGTTCTTTATAAATCGCTGAATTTTCAGGATTTATGTCACTGCATGTTTTTTAAACAAAAAAGCCGTGGCGTTTGTCGCCACGGCTCTGTGTCTGGTCGCGCATTTGAGTACGCCGCTTTCAATTTGTGAGACGGGTGGTCATCTCGGACGCCTTTTTACCGATTTCCTTGAAGGCGCTGACGAGCTCATCCATGTCATCCGGCTCAAAATAATAACTTGTATCGCTGGCACAATAGTTCAATAGCGACTTACCTTTGTCGGGGGCCATGAATGCAACGGAAAAGATCTTGATGCCGTCGGTCTTGGCCTGGGCACAATAACCGCGAACCTGGCTATCGATAGATGAGTTCCAAGAGGAACCGGTTCCGGTCATTTCGCCGTCGGTCATCAGCAGGATATAACGCTCGAACTTCTTGTTGTCCTTGGCTGCCTGCGCGGTCGCTTCGGTGGCGTTCGTCGCCGTCAGCGCATCATAGGCGATTTTCATGGCGCCGGTCGCGTTGGTGCCGCCGGTTGGTACGGAAGGCAGCGCGCTGACATAGGCTGCGGCCGATGTCGTGCCCCAGGCGATCGCGGAGGGCGACTGGGTTGTGTCGTTATATGACACGGCGCCGACGCGAACGCCGGCTGAATCGGGGTCGGCATCGTGGAGTGTGGTAAAGAGGACGCCTGCGGCCGTTTTCAAGGCGTCGATTTTGCGCACGTAGCAGGGCTTCGTGGGCTTGATGTAGTTCCTCTGTCCCGACTTGACGTCCTTGTAGGCCCAATTTTCCGCAGTGTAGTTCACGCAGGATGTCTGGGTCGTGTCGACCGTATCGGTCACGAAGGACATGGAACCCGAACGGTCGAGAGCCAGATACATCGACATCGCGCTCCGTGTCTCGGAGGTGCTTTCGGCCTTACTGCTCACGGATACGCGCATGCTCTCGCGACCGAGCAAGCGGGTGAAGGCGTTCATCGGGACGTCGTAATAGCCTGATACCGTGACGTCGTAGACATTGCTGGCGCCGTTGGTGCCGGCGGTGCGCTGGACGACAGCTGTGGTCTCGTCCCCAAGTTCGTCGGACGCGCTGCTCTGGGTTTCATCGTCGGTAGCGTTGTCTGAGCCGGCCGTGTTGGCAAACTGCGCCGCCATGAATTTCCTGGCGCGTTCGATCGCTTGCTCGTCCGTCAGGGTTTCATCGCTCGCCAAGGCGGAAGCCGCCGAAAGGGCTGCGGAATCTGCCGCATCCTGAAGGGCGGACCTGACCTGTATGACCTGGGTCATGTCCATCGCCAGTCCAGCGACGGCGAGCGTCACGGGCAACAAAATCGCCGTCATCATGCCGAAATTGCCGTTCCGGTCTGATACGAACCGGCGAACAACAGTGCTTCTCTTTACGAAACCAGTCATCACCTTGATCCACTCGATGGATTACCTTGATGGCTGGATATCCGAAAAAGCTGATATTCGACTTAAGCGAAATGCTCGGATTTTAATGTTTCTCGCGGTAATCGCGGGCTAGGCGTCATTTTACCGGGATGACGTCGACCGCCTGTACCGTCTGGTGACTGCCATAGCTCTTCAGCACGCCGATGACCGGGGCCACATCCGAATAGTCACGGCCGTAAGCCACCACGACATGGTCGCTGCTGACGACGATGTTGTTGGTGGGGTCGAGCTCGATCCAGCCCATCGTCTCGCCGCACCAGACGCGGACCCAGGCGTGCATGGCGTCAGCACCCTCGAGGCGCTCCTTGCCCGGTGGCGGGATCGTGCGCAGGAAGCCGCTGACATAGCCCGCGGGTATGCCGAGGCTTCTGAGCGCAATGATCATCACGTGGGAGAAATCCTGGCAGACACCCCGCCTGAGCGCGAAGGATTCGGCCGGTGTCGAGTCTACCGTCGTGGCATCCGGGTCGTATTTGAAGTCCGAATGTATCCTCGCACAGATCGTCTCGGCGATCTGGCGTACCGTCTGACCGGGCTTGACGGCCTTGGCGGCGTAAGCGGCGATTTCCGGCACTTCGTTGAGGCGCGGGCTGGGTTTAAGGAAATGATGGGGCGATTCCGGTTCCACGGACCAGAAATCGGCAAGTTCTTCCGGCAGTTTTTCGAGGATCGGGGAGAAGTCGGCCGTGATCGCGTGCGGCTGCACCATGACGCGCGCCTGCATGCGGATATCGAGTTTCTCGTGTTGTGCCCGCAGCATGATGGAGGTTGCCGGATGCTGAAAGAAGTCGACGAAGTTGGTGGTCTCGTCGGGCTGCGGATCGATCCTGACAGCGCCTGCGACAAGCCTCTGGCGATCGGACAGGGACAGCGGCAACACGCGCAACACGTGATGGGAGCCTGAAACCGGAACTTCGTATGTATAGCCGATGTGGAGTGTGAGATCGTAGAGCATCGGACTATCCGAGATAGGTGTTGGCAAGGATGTCTGACAGTCTCTCGAGTTCGCGTTCGAGGGTGGAATAGATTTCCGGCGTCATCGTCTCCGGCGTCATCACCGCAAGGCCGGAATGCAGGCGCATCGCCTCGCGGTAGAGCGGCGACATCTGCCCGCTGACGAAGGCGTTCGGCAGCTGCTCCAGTTCGGTACGGATTTCGTTGAGTTGGAACAGAATGGATCGCGGGTTCAAGGGATCGAGCGCCAGGAGGTCGGTCACGGTCAGCTTGGCCGTGTTGACGTTGTAGCGGCGGCGATGGGTCATGACGTTGTCACCGATTTCCAGCAGCATGTCGAGCGAACCGTCGGGCGCTGCGTCGGCGCTCATATGGCCGAGGAGCCGCGTCATGTGCAGCCCGCGTTCGAGGAACCGGCCGACAGTCAGGAAGCGCCAGCCGGTGAAGCGGTACATGTTTTCATGCACGAGGCCGGCGAAGCCCGCGAGCTTACGCAAAAGGATGGTCATCGCATGCGCCGCATCGTCGCCGTGCTTGACTTTGTCGTGGAAGCGTCGCGCGGTCTTGGCAAGGTCGGTGAGCGCCAGCCATCCATCCGGTGAAAAGCGGTCGCGGATGTTGCTGGCCGAATAGACGGCGCTGTCGATGTTGCGCATCATGCTTTCCGGCACGCCGTGCTTCATGTCGACATCGAGATCGGACAGGTAGCGCGTCACATAGGCGAGAAGCGGCTGTTCGGGATCTGCCGATTCGGCGAAGCGCCCGTGCCATGCGCGCAGGATGCGCAATGCGCCTTCGGCCCGCTCGATGTAGCGGCCGAGCCAGTAGAGATTGTCGGCCGCCCGGCTCGGCAGGCTGCCCGGCATGTTGCGGGTGAAGCTTTCCTCCGCCGGGAGAAGTGAGGTGCGGTCAACAGGCTTTTCGGAAACGATCCAGACGTCGGCGGCGCTGCCGCCGGACTGCATGGCGATTGCAGAAACGTCGTCGCCGCTGCCGATCCGGGCAAAGCCGCCGGGCATGATCTGCCAGCCGTCACGGGTGCGGGCTGCATAGACCCGAAGGCTCATCGGCCTCGGCGTCAGCTTGCCGTCGACGAAAGCCGGTGTGGTCGAGAGGGTGACGACCTCCTGACCGACCAGTTTGCCCCCTTCGGCTTCGATCCGTTCCAGCATGGCCTTGCGCTGGGCCTTGGACAGGGAGGCGCCGAGCTGCGAGCGGCCGCTGTCGTCGAAGAAGGGGAGCCGCGAATAGGCGGGGCCAATCACCATGCGATCGAGGTTGCGGGCCACCTGTTCCCGTTCGGACTTCTGGCCGCACCACCATGTGGCGATGGAGGGCAGCGCCAGGTCCTCGCCGAGCAGATGATGACAGATGGTCGGCATGAAGGCGAGCAGCGCCCGCGTTTCGAGTATGCCGGAGCCGAGAGCGTTGACGAAGGTCACGGCGCCGTTGCGCAGCGCCTGCACCATGCCCGGCGTACCGATATGGGAATTCTGGTTGAGTTCCAGAGGATCGGCATAGGCGGCATCCAAACGGCGCCAAAGGACGCTGATCGGCTTCAATCCCGCGACGGTGCGCACCATAACCCGGCCATTGACGACGGCCAGATCCTCTCCTTCCAGCAGCATGATGCCGAGATAGCGGGCGATATAGGCATGCTCGAAATAGGTTTCGTTGGCTGGACCCGGAGAGAGCACCGCTATGCGGTCGTCGGCATGCTGCTTGCGGGACTGCAGCGCATCGCGGAATGCCCCGAAGAAGGAGGCAAGGCGATGGACATGCGTTTCGGCATAGATGTCGGAGAAGGCGCGGGTGGTCGCAACGCGGTTTTCCAGTGCGAAACCTGCGCCAGACGGTGCCTGGGTGCGGTCGGCCAGCACCCACCAGTTGCCGTCAGGCCCGCGACCGATCTCGAAGGAACAGAAATGCAGATAGTGCCCGCCGGCCGGCTTGATGCCTACCAAGGGGCGCAGGAATTCCGGATTTCCGGCGATCAGCTGCGGCGGGATGAAGCCTTCCTGGACCAGCCGGTTATCGTTGTAGATGTCTGAGACCACTGCTTCCAGCAGGTTGGCGCGCTGTACCAGGCCTTCGGCCAGCACCTGCCATTCCTTTTCGGCGATCAGGACAGGGATATGGGAAAAGGGCCAGGCCCGGTCGCTCGAACCGTTGGCGCCGTAGGCACGGTAGAACACGCCGGCGTCGCGCAGATAGCGGTCGGCGCGGGCAAAACGCTCGTGCAGTTCGTGCTCGGACAGCCGGTCGATGGAGTTCACGAAGCGCTGCCACACGGGACGAATGCCGCCGTTGTTATCCAGCATCTCGTCGGCTGCGCCCGGCAATGCCCGATAACTCATGCTTCGCGTCTCGCTGATTTCGTCTTCCAGCTCTTCGGCCACCGTCTGGTTCGTCATATCCTCTTTCACATGCCCTGGGGTCTTCTCAGATCCAATGTATGCGGGAATTCCGGTGCAACGGTTTCCGGCCACAAGGGATAACTGCCCGCTGTATGGCCCCAAGGCTCGAAACGTGCAAGTCGTCTCGCTTCCGCTTCGTTTCCGTTCACAGGGAAGGTGTCGTAACTGCGGCCGCCGGGATGGGCCACATGATACACACACCCACCGATGGAACGGCCGGACCACGTATCGTAAATGTCAAATGTTAGCGGTGTGTTGACCGGCAGGACGGGATGCAGCCCAGAGGCCGGCTGCCATGCCTTGTAGCGCACGCCGGCGACCGCCACGCCATTGGTTCGCGTTGGCGTCAGCGGTACGCGGCGGCCGTTGCAGGCGACTGCGAAACGCGCCGGATTGGGCGTGTCGAGCTTCACCTGCAGCCGTTCCACCGACGAATCGACGTACCGCACGGTGCCGCCGATCGCGCCCTGTTCGCCCATGACGTGCCAGGGTTCCAGTGCCTGGCGCAGTTCCAGCCGCGAATCGCCGTATTCCACTTCGCCATAGAAGGGGAAGCGGAACTCAAGCTGGGCCTCGAACCATTCCGGCTTGAAGTCGAAACCATTGTCGCGCAGGTCGGCGAGCACTTCGAGGAAATCCTGCCAGACGTAATAGGGCAGCATGAAGCGGTCGTGCAGCGCCGTACCCCAACGGACGAAATTGCCGGTGATGGGGTTCTTCCAGAAGCGGGCGATGAGCGCGCGGATGAGAAGCTGCTGGGCAAGCGACATGCGTGCATTCGGCGGCATTTCGAAGCCGCGGAACTCGACGAGGCCGAGGCGACCCGTCGGTCCATCCGGTGAAAACAGCTTGTCGATGCAGATTTCCGAGCGGTGTGTGTTGCCGGTGACGTCGATCAGCAGGTTGCGGAACAGCCGGTCTACCAGCCACGGCAGGGGCGGCAACTGGCCATTGCCCGGCATGGGGATCTGGGCGAGCGCGATTTCCAGTTCGTAGAGGCTGTCGTGGCGCGCTTCGTCTATGCGCGGCGCCTGGCTGGTCGGGCCGATGAACATGCCGGAAAACAGATAGGACAACGACGGATGGCGTTGCCAGTGCAACACAAGGCTCTTCAGCAGATCCGGCCGGCGCAGGAACGGGCTGTCGTTGGTCGTCGCGCCGCCCACGACGACGTGGTTGCCGCCGCCGGTGCCGGTGTGGCGTCCGTCGATCATGAACTTGTCGGCGCCGAGGCGCGACTGCCGCGCTTCCTCGTAGATCGCAGCGGTGGTGTCGACGCAGTCCTGCCAGTTATAGGCCGGGTGGATGTTGACCTCGATGACGCCCGGATCCGGCGCGACGCGGATGACGTTCAGCCGTTCGTCATGGGGCGGTGTGTAGCCCTCGATGTGAACGGGCAGGTTCAGCGATGCCGCTGCACGCTCGGCGGAAGCCAGAAGATCGAGATATTCTTCAAGCGCCTCGGTCGGCGGCATGAAGATGCAGATCCGGCCGTCACGGACTTCCACCGAGATCGCGGTGCGCACATGGCCGCCGATCTCCTCATAGGATTGCGGCATGCGTGTCTGTTGGCCGGCGTCCCGCTGGAAGGAATGTTCCGGCATGCCACGGCCCTTGTCGGTCGCGAAATCGGGCAGCGGTGGTTTTTCCACGGTCGGATCGACCGGGTTGATGTAGGGGTACCAGGATGGCGAGATGTATGGCAGCGAATTCAGCGGCAGACGGAAGCCGACCGGGCTGTCGCCGGGAATGAGATAGAGGCGACCGCGGCGGGTGCGCCACTTCTCGCTGACCCAGATGCGGCCTGATACGCGTGCCTGCCACGCCTGTACCGGCAGGACATAGCCTGCCGGGGTCGTCAGCCCGTTGGAGAAAACCTTGGCGATGCGGCTGCGCTCTTCCGGATCCTTGAGCTTTGAATTGGACGGATCGACGTTTTCGGGAAGGTTTGCCTCCTTGATGACCCATTCGGCGGGATCCTCGTAGGCTGCCGCCACATTCTCGGGCTCGATGTCGAGTTCGACGGCGATTGCCTGCAGAAGGCGCGAGGCGTCTTCGTGGGTGACCTTATGGTCTCGACTTTCGACGGCGATCAGGTCGGTGTTTTTCCACACCGGCAGGCCGTCTCGGCGCCAGTAGAGCGAGAAGGTCCAGCGCGGCAGGCTTTCACCGGGATACCACTTGCCCTGACCGTAATGCAGGAAACCGCCCGGGGCGAAGCGCTGCTGCAGGCGGCGGATGAGATCGTCGGCCTTCTGCCGCTTGGTCGGGCCGACAGCTGCGGTATTCCACTCCTCGGACTGGAAATCGTCGATCGAGACGAAGGTCGGCTCGCCACCCATTGTGAGCCGCACGTCGCCGGCGAGCAGCGAACGGTCTACCTTCTGGCCGAGCGCGTTGAGCGCATCCCAGCTTTCATCAGAAAAGGGCTTTGTGATGCGCGGATGCTCGGACACGCGCTTCACCTGCATGTCAAAGGCGAACTCTGTCTTGGCCTGGCCTATATACCCACCGGAGATGGGGGCGGCGTTCTTGTAGTGCGGCGTTGCCGCAAGCGGGATATGGCTTTCGCCGGTCAGCAGACCGGAGGTCGGGTCGAGACCGATCCAGCCGGCACCCGGAATATAGACTTCCGCCCAGGCATGGAGGTCGGTGAAATCCACTTCGGTGCCGGATGGGCCGTCCAGCGCCTTGAGGTCCGGTGCGAGTTGGATCAGATAACCGGATACGAAGCGTGCGGCGAGACCGAGGCGACGCAGGATCTGGACGAGCAGCCAGCTCGTGTCGCGGCACGAGCCCTTGGCGAGCGTCAGCGTCTCGTCGGGTTGCTGTACGCCGGGCTCCATACGGATCACGTAGCCGATTTCCTGCTGCAGGCGAGCGTTCAGGCCGACCACCATATCGACAGTGCCCTGATCCGGCGTCTTGTCGACGGTTTCCATGTAAGCGTCGAGTGCCGGGCAATCCGGCTCGGGCTTCATGTAGATCGCGAGGTCTTCGCGAATATCGGCAGGATACTCGAAGGGCCATTTCACCGCTTCTTCTTCGATGAAGAAGTCGAAGGGGTTGTAGACCGTCATGTCGGCGACAAGATCGACCTCGATCTTGAACTCGGTCACCGGGTCCGGAAAGACGAAGCGGGCGAGATAGTTGCCGTAGGGATCCTGCTGCAGGTTCACGAAATGATTGGCCGGGGTCACCTTCAGCGAGTGGCTGAGCACCTTGGTGCGCGAATGCGCGGCCGGTTTCAGGCGGATGATCTGCGGCCCTAGCCTCACCGGGTTGTCATATTGATAATGGGTGAGGTGATAGATGCTGGCTTTGATCGACATTCGTGCTGCTTGCCCTGTTCCCTTATCGATCCCGTTTTCCGGGTTAAAATCAATCTTGTGCAATGCAGCGGCATAAAGCAAGCAGGCCCCGGGCGCATAAGCGTCCGGGGCCTCGTGTTTTTCGCAGATGTCATGTCATTTTGACTTTTGCGGTCAACTCCGGCCGAATTCGTCGACCAGACGAATGATGTCGTCTTCGCCGAGATAGGAGCCCGTCTGGATCTCGATCATCTCGAGCTGGATCTTGCCGGGGTTGGCAAGGCGGTGCACGGAGCCCTGCGGAATGTAGATCGACTGATTCTCGTGCAGGATTGTCACCTTGTCGTCTATGGTGACTTCCGCCGTGCCGCGGACGCATACCCAGTGCTCTGCGCGATGATGATGCTTCTGCAAAGACAGCTTCTTGCCGGGATGGACGAAAAGTCGCTTCACCTGGAAGCGTTCGCCGTTGAGCACGGAGGTGTAACCGCCCCAGGGCCGGAACGAGGTCGGATGATTTTCCGTCAGATTGGCGGTTTCCTTGCGTGACGCCAGCAGTTTCACCAGATCGCCGACCTTCTGGCTTTCGTCGAGGCGTCCAACATAAACGGCGTCTTCGCTGGCAATGACGGCGACGCCGTCCATGCCCTGCACGGCGAGATGGCTGTTGCGCGACATGACCAGCGAATTGCGGGTGCCGATCACCGTCGCATTGCCGTGCACGACGTTGCCGTCGGCATCCGGCTGGCCGATCTTCCAGACGGCATCCCAGCTGCCGAGATCCGACCAGGTGATCGGGGAGGGAATGACGGCGGCATTCGGGGTCTTTTCCATCACCGCATAGTCAATCGAGATGCTCGGGCTCTTGACGAAGGCGTCCTTGTCGAGACGGGTGAAGTCCAGATCCTTGGTGGCTTTTTCTGCCGATGCCCGGGCAGCCGTCAGAACTTCCGGCGCGAATTTTTCCAGTTCCGCGAGGATCTGGCTCACGGAGAAGACGAACATGCCGGAGTTCCAGTAGAAGTTGCCGGACTCGATCATCTTCTCGGCGGCCTCGGTCTTCGGCTTCTCGACGAAGCGCTTGACGCCGAATGCGCCGTCTCCGAGGTCCTTGCCAAGTTCGATATAGCCGTAACCGGTCGCGGGTTCGGTCGGGGTGATGCCGAAGGTGACGATCCTGCCGGCATGGGCAGCCTTTGCTGCCGCCTTGACACAGTTGCGATAGGCGTCGTCGACGACGATGTCGTGGTCGGACGGCAGGATCTGGATGATGGCGTCCTCGCCATAAAGTTCGGACACCACCACTGCGGCTGCAGCGACCGCGGCGGCGGTATTGCGGGCCTCGGGTTCGAGAACGATGCCGGAAAGCTTCGAATCCAGTTCGCGCGCCTGTTCGGCGACGAGGAAGCGGAATTCCTCATTGGTAATAACCAGCGCGGGTTCGTACAGATGACCGTCCGCCACCCGAAGCAGCGTACCCTGGAACAGGGTCTTGTCGCCGACGAAACGGATGAACTGCTTCGCGGCGGCTGCGCGTGACAGCGGCCAGAGGCGCGTTCCCTTTCCGCCTGCCATGATGACGGGTACGATCTTTGAATTCATTTCTGCTTTGCCTTTCGGTTGGGCGCTTGTGGCGATGCGAAGGGCAGAGATCAGAAAGCAGTCTTTCGCCGGGGCGTGTGCCCATCAGTATCCGACTGCGACGCTCTCCCTTGCATGGATACGGTTTGTTGCATTTTTTGCCCGGTTCTCCAAGACCACAGGCTGCAAGGCTGAATGGTCCAGGGTGCAAAAACGGCCATATCCGGGCCGACGCTGGCGGGGGAAGGGGTCACTTCCGGCAAGGGTTCCTTGTCGGAATCGGTGGTTTCGTAAGCAAATGTGACGGAAACGACACGCATCGGCGGACATTTACCAGTTTTGGAGATTTCAATCCTCGCTCAAACGCTTGGCCGCGAGGTTTGTTCCGCCCCGTGAAAGAAATTGGCAGCTTTTTTTGCAATTTTCCGTTGTCGGCCAACTATCGACGGTTCCTGTCGCTAAGGCCGGGCATGGTGTTGCCGCGACGCCGCTTCCTGTGAAAAAGCCGGTCATGGGGTTTGCTGAAGAACCAGTGCTTGGCGATTTCCGTGCTCGCCAGATAGGCGAAGGTGATGCCGGTGAGGCCGACGAGTACGCCGGCAGGCAGATGCACGAAGCCGAACCACTCCGATCCGGGAAGGTAGGGTAGCGCTACGGCGAGCGCGGATACGACGAGCGTCGACAGCAAAAGCCAGCGGCCCGGCCGGCTTCGGAAGAAGGGCGCCCGGGTGCGGATGACGAGGACGGTCAATAGCTGGGTGATGAGCGATTCCACGAACCAGCCCGTCTGGAATATGGCGGCATGTTCGCCGGTCAGCGCCAGCAGGAAGCCGAAAGTCAGGAAGTCGAACAGTGTGCTGATCAGGCCGAAGACGATCATGAAGCGCTGGACATAGGCGATGTTCCAGCGTTGCGGATGCATGACCGCCGCCGGGTCGACATTATCGCCGGCGATTGCCATCGAGGGGATGTCGGCAAGAAAGTTGTTCAGCAGGATCTGCTTGGCGAGCAACGGCTGGAACGGCAGCAGGAAGGATGCGAACGACATGCTGATCATGTTGCCGAAATTGGAACTGATGGCGCAGGACACGTATTTCATCGTGTTGGCGAAGGTCCTGCGGCCGTTGTCTATGCCTTCCAGCAGCACGTCGAGGCTCTTGTCTACCAGCACCATGTCGGCCGCTTGCTGGGCGACATCGGCGGCCCCTTCGACGGAAATGCCGATATCGGCTTCATGCAGGGCGGGCGCATCGTTGATGCCGTCGCCAAGATAGCCGACCACATGGCCGCGACCGCGAAGTGCGGCGACGATACGCTGTTTCTGGTTCGGATCGATCTCGACGAAGAGGTCGGTGCGAACGGCGCGTGCCGCCAGCGCCTCGTCCGTCAGTTTCGACAGTTCCTCTCCGGTCAGGATGTGAGCCGAGGGCAGCCCTATCGTACGGGCGAGATGGGCGGCCACGAAGCGGTTGTCACCTGAAATCACCTTGACCTTGACCTCGCGCTCGGCCATCGCTGCCAGCGTTTTGGCAATGCCGTTCTTCGGCGGATCACTGAAGAGCAGGAAGCCGGCAAAGGCGAGGCCGGTTTCGTCGTCATGTCCGTAGCGCTCCCGCGACGGCGCAAAGCGACGGGTTGCGATGCCCAGCACGCGAAAGCCTTCACTGCTCCAATCGGCATAGCGCTTCGCGAGCGCTGCGCGCACCTCGTCGTCGAGTGCCTTCAGTTCACCCGCATGCATGACATGGGTCGAAACCTCCAGAATGTTCGCTAGCGCCCCCTTTGCGATCAGCAGGTCGCCATCCCCGTCTCGAACGATCACCGAGAGGCGCTTGCGGACGAAATCATAGGGAATTTCACCGATCTTGGAGGATGGGTCCGTCTGGATGGCTGCTGCGGTGGCGGCCTTGTCGATGGCACCGTCCAGCGGGTTCGCCATGCCGTTCTGCAGGCGGGCATTGAGGGTGGCGAGCCGGAGCAATCCGTCCGGGGCGCCGTCCAGCGGCCCCTCGACCCTGTCGAGGCTGACGACACCTTCGGTAAGCGTTCCGGTCTTGTCGGTGCATAGCAGGTTCATGCTGCCGAGGTTTTCGATCGAGGCCAGCCGTCGCACGATAACGCCGCCCGTGGCCATGCGGCGCGCACCGCTCGACAGCGTGAGGCTGACGATCGCGGGCAGCAGTTCGGGCGTGATACCGACGGCGATGGCAAGCGAGAAGAGCAGCGAGTCGACCAGAGGCCGTTGAAGCAGGATATTGCCGGCGAAGATCACCACCACCATGATCAGCGCGACGCGCGTCATGAGATAGCCGAACCGGCGAATGCCGCGGGCGAAATCTGTCTCCGGTGCCTCCTCCTGCAGGTGGGCGGTGATCTTGCCGAATTCGGTCTCGACCCCGGTTTCGACGACGATGGCCTCGCCCATGCCACTACGGACGGAGGCTCCCGTGAACAGCATGCTGGCGCGATTGGCCAGTGCTGTGTCAGCAGGCAGTTCACCCGGCCGTTTCTCGACCGGAAAGGTCTCGCCGGTGAGGGCCGACTGGCTGACGAAGAGATCCGTTGCCGAAATCAGGATGGCATCGGCCGGGATCAGGTCGCCGGCGGAGACGGCAACGATGTCGCCGGGTACGACCTCGGCTGCGGCTATGGAGACGAATTTTCCGTCCCGGCGCACCCGCGCCTTGAAACCGATGCGCTCCTTCAGTTTCTCGACTGCGACGGATGCGGAATACTCCTGATAAAAGCTCAGGATACAGCTTGCGAGAACGATCAGCGAGATGATGATCGCTTCGCGCCACTCCCCGACCACGATCGAAATCGCTGCGGCGGCCACGAGAATCAGCACCAGCGGGCTTTCGAACTGGGACAGAAAGATGCGCAGGGCGCTCCAGCGGTTTTCGTCTTTCAGCGAGTTGGGGCCGAAATGCCGCAGCCGTTCGGCGGCTTCCGCGCTTGTCAGACCCTGCTTTCCGGAATGAAACTGGCTGAACAGGTCATCGGGCGGTAGGCTCCAGTAAGCATTCCGATGGATGTCGCCGTTTGTTGAATTGCCGGGGGTGAGAGACATATACGGATCCGTCCGGGCGGGCTGGCTAAGAATGATGCAGGCTATTCCGGTCTTGAGATTGCCTTGCGTTGGCGAACATAGTCCATCCCTGCAACATCGTCATTGCGGACGACGAAGGAGATCGCAAAAATGAAAGCCATGGTGCTGCACGCCATCAGGCAACCGTTGCAGTTCGAGGAGAGGCCAGATCCGCTTCCCGGCGCGGACGAGATCCTTGTGCGGGTCGAGGCATGCGCCGTCTGCCGCACCGATCTGCACGTCGTCGACGGCGACCTGACGGAACCGAAGCTTCCCCTTGTTCCAGGACACGAAATCGTCGGCATCGTTGAACGCTGCGGTGATGGTGTCACGAACCTGCGGCCAGGAAGGCGGGTTGGAATACCATGGCTCGGGCACACCTGCGGATGCTGCAGCTATTGCGAGAGCGGCCGGGAAAACCTCTGCGATACGCCCGGTTTCACCGGCTACACGCGGGATGGCGGTTTTGCCAGCCATGTGGTGGCCGATGCGTCCTATGCCTTTCCGCTCGACGGCTTTTCCGATCCCGTTGCCGCCGCACCGCTGATGTGCGCCGGGCTGATCGGCTGGAGGTCGCTCAAGATGGCGGGGGATGGGCGTCGCATCGGGATCTTCGGTTTCGGAGCGGCGGCCCATATCATCGCGCAGGTCTGCGTGTATCAGGGACGGGATGTCTACGCCTTCACCCGCGAGGGTGACCATGCGGCGCAGGCCATGGCCAAGTCTCTCGGCGCTGTCTGGGCTGGAAGCTCGGACGAGACGCCGCCGAAGCAACTCGATGCGGCCATCATCTTCGCGCCGGTGGGCGCACTGGTGCCGGCCGCGCTGCGTGCCGTTGCCAAGGGCGGGCGCGTGGTGTGCGGCGGCATCCATATGAGCGATATCCCTCAGTTTCCCTATTCGATCCTCTGGGGTGAGCGGCAGATCCTTTCGGTTGCCAATCTCACCCGGGCGGATGCCGTGGAGTTCCTCGATCTTGCTCCGCACGCCGGGGTGAAGACCATCACGACGGTCTATCCGCTGGAAAGGGCGAACGAGGCACTCGACGACCTGCGCGCCGGCCGCTTTCAGGGTGCGGCGGTGCTGGTGCCGTGATCTCGATGGAGTGGTTCAGGTGATGCGCAGTGGCGCCCGGCTGCGTTCGTTGACCGCTTCGCACGCCTTTTGCAGCAGGCCGACGAACTGCTCGCGTTCGACGGCTGACAGGCCGCTCAGCAGTAGTGCCTGGGTTTCGCGGACGATCGGGCGGATTTCCGCCAGCGTCTCGCTGCCCTTGTCGGTGAGGTAAAGGGTGCGGGCACGACGGTCCTTCGGGTTGGTTTCCCGGCGCACCAGCTCCTTCTGCTCCAGTCGGTCGACCACTCCGCCGATGGTCACACGGTCATAAGCAATGTGGCTGGCGAGTGTTGCCTGATCGAGCCCGGGCGTCGCCTCGATGGCGTTCAGGGCCGCATATTGCACCGGCGTCAGATCGAAGCCCCTCTTGCCGGTTTCATCCATGAAGACGGAAACGGCCGTCTGGTTCAGTCGCCGGATCAGGTGTCCGGGCATTTCGTAGATTTCCAGCATGAAGATGCGCTCCCCCTCGCAAACAGATGCTTTTGATTGCCTTCTCTAGCGCTTATCCGATTGGTGAAAAAGGGCTCATTCCGGGTTAGAAGGCTGGTACGCCTGCCGGTGATATTTGTGACGGAGCGCGTCGGGGAGCATTGTCGCCCTGGTGCCCGTACCTGACCTTGCGGCAACCGTTCTGTGGACTTAAGCATTGATGAGACTTGCCGAAACCCGTTTCGATGCGGCGCATCGGGATCGGGCCGGCTGCGACGAGGAGAGAATGCGTTGAGCACGCTTGAGCCACTTTTCGAAATTCCCGCTACCCCTCTGATCCCGGTCAAGGGCGAGACCGGAGGATATCCTGTCCACAGGATCTTCTGCGTCGGGCGTAACTATGCCGCTCATGCGGCCGAGATGGGCGTCGAAGTCGACCGCGAGGAGCCCTTCTATTTCACCAAGCCGGCAAGCGCGATCACGCCGACAGGCTCGACCATTCCCTATCCGCCGGGAACGGAAAATTTCCACTACGAGATGGAACTGGTGATTGCCATCGGCGCTCCGGCATTTCGGGTCTCGGTGGAGGACGCGCCGAAGGCTGTTTACGGTTATGCATGCGGTCTGGACATGACCCGGCGCGACCTGCAGCAGGCTTCCCGCGTGAAGCAGCGACCATGGGACTTCGGCAAGGCCTTCGAACGGTCGGCGATCATTTCGGACATCACGCGGGCCGTGGATTTTCCGGCCATCGGCAAGCAGCGCATCTGGCTGAAGGTCGGAGACGAGGTGAAGCAGGATTCGCATCTGTCTGATATGGTCTGGTCGGTGCCGGAGATCGTCAGCCACTTGTCGCGCTTCTACCATCTTGCGCCCGGCGACCTGATCTATACGGGAACGCCGGCCGGCGTCGGCCCGGTGGTGGCGGGCGATGTCATTACCGGTGGAATCGACGGGCTGCGCGACCTCGCGCTGACAATAGGGGCCGCCGAATAAGGCTAGCCTGAAAGCGTCATTTTTATCCGCATTCATGTGTCGGGACCGTAAACATGCTACATCCTTGGAAAATGGATGGAATTCGATTCGCAGCATGGCGGAACTCGGCAAATTCGAACGCAAGTTACCCGAGGATCGGCGCCGTACGCTGATCGAGGCGACGCTTGCATGTCTCGCCCGGGAAGGTCACGCCGGGCTTTCGATTCGCAAGATCAGCAAGGAGGCCGGTATCTCGATCGGCCTCATCAATCATCACTACAGCGGCAAGGACGAACTGGTCGGCCATGCCTATGAGACGATGTCTCTTGCCCTGCTCGAAAACATCGAAACCATGGTTGCCGCAGCAGGCGATGATCCGCGGGCGAAGCTGAGCGCCTATTTCCGCGCATCGCTTTCCGCCCCCGTCATGGAGAGAAGCACGCTCCGGACCTGGGTGGTGTTCTGGGGGATGATCGAACATTCTCCGGCGATGAAGGACGTGCATGATCGCACTTATGCCGGATATCGCCGCCTGCTTTCGGCCTTGCTGAAGGATTTCTTTGCTTCGCGCGGCTGGCCGGAGCCGGATGTCAGGCTTGCGGCGATCGGTATCGTTGCTATGCTCGATGGTCTCTGGCTGGAATGGTGTCTCAATCCGGAAATCTTCACGCCGGACGAGGCGATAGGGCTTTGCGAGCGTTGGGCCGATGTGTTCCTCAATGCGTCCGCGCCCCGCGCAACATCGTGAATGCCAGGGAAATTGAACGGTCGTTAAGTTTCTCTTGTCTTGCTGCGACCGGTTTGTATCATGATCGCATTTTCAATCGGTGGATGTTGGGCGTTGTGTCCGAATAATCTCTTCCTTCCGCCGTACAATAAAGGGGAATATTCGTGAAGTCGTTGCTGCGCATTGGTCTTGCCGCATGCCTTTTCATGACATTACCTGCTTCCGCCTTCGCGATCGAACCTTTGAAAATCGGTGTCGCTGACGAGCCGTATCCGCCCTTCACCTGGAAGGAGCCTGACGGGAAATGGAAGGGCTTCGAAATCGACCTGTCGATGGCGATCTGCGCTGCGATCAAGATGCAATGCGTTACCGTGGACGCGGGGTGGGACGACCTCATCCATGCGCTGACGACGAAGAAGATCGACATGATTATGAGCTCCATGGTGATCACGGACGAGCGCAGGCAGATCATCGATTTCTCCATTCCCTATTATTCGACGGCTGCCGCCTTCATGGGGCCCAAGGGCAGTGTCCTCGTGCTGACGCGAGACGGGATGAAGGGCAAGACCATCGGCGTGCAGGGCTCAACCACGCATGCCGCCGATGTCCAGAGCAAGTTCGGTGACGTCGCCACCATTCGCACCTATCCGACGCAGGAGGAAGCGAATGACGAACTGGTGGCAAAGCGTGTCGATGTTGTGCTTGCCGACAAGGTGGCGCTGGCCGAGTTCCTGAAGGAACCGCAGTCCTCCGGGCTCGCCATCCTTGCCGACGTGCCGCCCGGCGAACGGGGTATCACCAAGGTCGGGGCTGGACTGCGCAAGGAAGACAAGGCGCTGACCGGAGAGGTCAATGCAGCGATTGCGACGCTGCTCACCAATGGCGACTATGATCGTCTGGCTAAGCCCTATTTCGATTTCGACATTTACGGGCTGCTCCGCAAGTAGCTTTCATTTCGATCCCGCAGCGTGATTTCGTCAGAAGGGAAATGCCATGTCGTCGCCGAAGACCACGTCCACCGGCAGCAGCTACGGGGTGCAGGCCCTTCCGAAGATCGCCTACGGGCGGGGAAGCTATCTCTACGATGCGAATGGCAAGCGCTATCTCGACGGATCGGGCGGGCCGGCTGTCTACTGCCTCGGACATGCGCACCCGGAGGTGACGGAGGCGGTCAAGGCGCAGCTTGACCGGGTGGCGCATGGCTACCGCTATCTCTTCACCTCGGATGCGGTGGAGGAACTGACCGAGATCATCCGCCGGAACACGGGGAGCCATTTCGGCAACATCGTCTTTGTCACCAGCGGGTCGGAAGCCGTGGAATCCTGCCTGAAGATCGCGCTGCAGTACCACACGGCACGCGGCGAGAAGAGCCGCCGCCGGTTCATTTCCCGCCGGCGTTCCTGGCATGGCAATACGCTCGGCGCTCTCTCCGTTTCGGACTTTAAGACACGGAGGGAGGCTTTCGAGGGCAGCCTGCTCGATGTTTCCTTCGTCTCCAGTGCCAACACCTACCGGTTGCCGGAGGGCGTGAATGCGGCGGGGCTGGTAACCTATCTCGCAAATGAACTCGAGGAGGAGATCCTCAAAATCGGTGCCGATAAGGTCGCGGCCTTCATCTTCGAGCCGGTGGTAGGTGCCGCCGGTGGCGTCGTGCCGGCTCCTGCGGGTTATGCCAAAGCGGTCGCGGCCGTCTGCCGTCGCCACGGTGTTCTGCTTATCAGCGACGAGGTGATGTGCGGTTCGGGCCGCACGGGCACCTGGCGGGCGCTGGCCGAAGACGGGGTGGTGCCGGATATCATGAGCATCGCCAAGGGGCTCGCCGCCGGCTACCAGCCGCTCGGCGCTGCTCTCTACAGCGATCATGTCCATGAGACGCTGATGGCGGCCCATGGCGGCGCGATGACCGGCCATACCTTTACCGGCCACACCTCCGCCTGCGCGGCGGGCGTGGCGGTCCAGAAGATCGTGACGCGGGACAATCTGCTCGACCGGGTGCTGGCGCGGGGTCCGATCCTGCAGCAGGAATTGCGCGCGGCGCTTGCCGATGTCGGCGAGGTCGGTGACGTTCGCGGGCGAGGGTTCTTCATCGGGCTGGAAATGGTTGCCGATCCTGTCAGCAAGGAGCCTTTCCCCGCTTATGCCAGCCTGCATGCCGCGATCGGTCGTCGCGCCTTCGAGGCGGGACTGATCTGCTATCCCTGTACCGGTAATGTCGGAGGGGTGGCGGGCGATACCGTCATTCTCGCGCCGCCCTATAATGCAAGCGAGGAAGAACTTAGGGAAATCGTCTCGATCCTGTCCGGGGCGATTCGGGATTCGGTTGCCGAGGCGCGGCGGGCGGTTGCGTTGAGATAGGGCTCGCCCCACATTTTTTGGGGAGGCGGACGGTTGCGAAAAGCGCTGTGCAATCAATATATTAGATTTTAATTAATAAGCGGCCGGAAATTATTACCAGAAAGTTGTTGGAATCCGCTGGTGCAGCCGAGAGGGCCGCAAGTTTCCTTTGACGAATGTCACGCCCTGCCTGATCCTCGCTATCGTCATTGGGGAAGACCGGCAGGCAGATGCGGTGGCCTGCCAGAAGCATTCAAAATGTATGTTTTAAGTCTTTAGACCGGATTGGGGGTCAGGATGGTCATGAGCTTTTTCCGCCGGGGCGACGAGCCGGCAAGAACGACAGCAGGCGGCGCATCCATCGGCGATGGACAATCCGGGGCTGCTTCCTATTCTCCAGCGCTGCAGGGGCGCAGCGAGATCGGCGACCAGACGTTCGGTTCGGTGATCGAGGAGAGCCACCTTTCGTCCGAAGAGCTGCTTTCCGGCTTCGGCTTCCTCCAGGAGCGCGTTTCCTCGTTGCTCGGGGCTCATGGCGAAGCACTGAACGAGCTTGCAGCACTTCGCGCCGAGCGGGCGCGTATCGCCTCGCTCCTCGATTATGAAAGCACGGCCCGCCGCCGGCTCGATGGCGAAAGCCAACGGGCTCTCGCCGAGGCCAAGGAGTTGCGGGCCGAGAATGTACAGCTTCGGGCGGAGACGGAAGAGTCCCGCGAGAAGCTGATCAAGCTTCAGGCGCTCTATGACGCCAACTCGCAGGATCTCGACATCGTGCAGCGGCGTCTGCATGACGTTGGCCGCGAGCTCGATGAGCGCATCGTGCAGTATGACGAAACGGCTGCGCTGCTGCGTCGCGCGCATCAGGATCTCGACCAGCGCAGCCGCGATCTGGCGATGATGCGCGAGAAGTACGAGACCGAGCGGACGCAGCATCAGGTGCTTCTCGAAACGTCGCGCCGCGAGGCCGACGCTCAGGCGCGCGAAATCGCCCGCCTCACGGAGGAACGGGGCCGGCTGAAGAGCGGGCTGGAGCATCAGGAAACGATTTCCCGCAATCTGCTTGGTGAGGTCACCGCACTCAAGCAGGAGGATTCGTTCAACCAGGAAAAGCTCAAGCGCCTGCAGTCGGAACTCGATAACCAGCAGAGCGCGATGGCTGTGGAAATGTCGCAGCTTTCGACCCGGCACGAGGCGATCAGTTCCAAGGCCGAACTGGTGGAAAAGCTGCTGGTTACCGCGCGCGGCCGCGTCAAGCTGGTCGAGGACGAGATGCAGGGCATGCGCACCGAGCTGAAGCAGACAAAGGCCGAGCTTTCGACCACGACGCTTCGCGCCGATCGTCTGGCGCAGGAACTTGCAACCGCTCGCGCCAGCACTTCGGAAAACGAAGCCGGTCGCCGCGAAATGTCGCTGCAGATCGCCGAGATGACCATGCGCCTGCGCGATGCCGAGAACGCGCGCAACAAGCGGGACCGTGACGCGGAAACGATGAAGCGTGACTTCGACCAGCGCAGCTTCGCCGATCAGGAAGAAATCCGCCAGCTGCGCAGCAGCGCGGAGGTTACGAAGGCCGAGATCCGCCAGCTTCGTTCGGAGATCGCCATTCTCACGGGACAGCTCGAATTCGCCCGCAACGACCGTCAGCAGGGGGCTCAGGCCAGCTCACTGCCCACAGCAGCTTCGGGTGTCGATAGCTGGGTTCCCGCGCCGGAACAGGCTGCCGCAAAGCCGATCATCGAGATTTCCGAGAAATCACTGCGCATGCCCAAGGCCACCGTCGACTTCTGATCGGCGTTGGCATCAAGGCCTCTCGTGACCTGGCGTCCGGGCTTTTCATGGTCTGAAGAAATAAAGCACCCGTGGCGTGTCCTTCTTGCCCGGGTGCTTTTTATTTGTCTTGGCATGCCCTTTCCGCAAAGCCGCTGGACGCGTCTGTCCGACGGGGTTCGGGTTACTGTTTCGACAATTGCACGATGAACATGGAGAAGAGTTCGGATTGGCTCGAAGCTCCGAGCTTCTGGTAGATGTTCTTCCGGTGGATCTTCACCGTACCCTCGGCGATGTTCAGCGTTTCCGCGATGGAACGGCTGGAATGGCCGCGCAAGATGAGAGAGGTGATCTCGATCTCGCGCCGGGTGAGGATTCCGTCGGCCATGACGTCGAGCGTCTCGTTGATCGGGTCCTCGGCGTTGCGTTTCGCGGCGTCGCTTCCGGCGGGCCCTCCGTCGCACCAATGTTCCTCGATGGCTGCGCGTACCACCGGTTCGATGGCCCGCATCGTGTTGAAGTCACGTCGTCCGAAGAAGGGAGCATCCCCCGGTCGGGTGAAGCTGATGACGACCGCGCCGGCGCCCGGAGGGCGGCAAACGATGCCGATCTCGTCGCGGATGCGGGTGCGGCCATAATGCTGGCGATAATATTCCGTGCTGTAGAACTGGTCCGGCGCCATCTTGCGCAGGTGGCGAACGCCGGTGATCTTCGGATCGATTGCGGCGAGATAGAACGGGTCGAGCAGGTAGGGCCCCTTGGCATAGGCGGTAATGACCGTCGCCGCCCGTTCCTCATCTAGGTTGTGGTAGAGGCAGACGGGGTTCTCTGTGCCCTGATAGGCGAACACCATGGCGATGTCGAAAGGCATTTCGTCGGCAATTGCGGTCGAAAGCTTGCGAGGCAGATCCGGCGTTCCGATAGCCCGGATGAAGCCGCCTACATTTTCATTCCATCTTGCGAATTCGTTTTTCACTATGCCTCCAGCCCTGCGGTAACGCCTTCCGCTCCGACATTTAGCCCCGTCTATCCCTAACGGGATATTTCTTGTCTTGTTTTCGGGCGGTAGCGTTCGACAAAACAATAATGGCAGGAACCTGATGCACAAGGCCCGAAACAGTTCGGTTGAGTTCGAGGCGGCCCTTTCCGAGATGGGTGCCAAGTCCGTTCACGTCGGCATGATCGACCCGGAAGGTGAATTCCGCGACAAGCTGGTCCAGGCCGACAAGGCGGTCAAGCTCGCCAAGTCCGGCTATCCTTTTTGCGAAGTGCTCTACTTCTGGGACATCGCCGAGAAGACATATGCGGAAAGCGCCTTCATCGACCGCCCGGCCGAGATCTTTACCGACACGCTGCGCCTCTATCCCTTCTCCCCGGCCTCCGCGCTCTGCATCGCGGATTTTTCCGGAGAATTCGGTGAGCGCTCGCCGCGCAACCTCTGCCTTCGTCTTCTGGACGAGGCTGACAGCATGGGCTTTTCGGTGGCTTCCGCCTTCGAATACGAGTTCTTCCTGTTTTCCGAGACGCCGGAGACGTTGAAGGCGAAGAAGTATCGCGACCTCACCAATTTCGCACAGGGCAATCGCACCTATTCGCTGCAGACCTCCGCCCTTCATGGAGAACTGCTGGACGGGTTGGCGCAGGCGATGAACGCCATGGAAATCAAGCTCGACGCCATCCACACCGAGCTTGGTCCGGGCTGTTTCGAAGTGCCGCTGACCTACGCCAAGGGCATCAAGTCCCCCGACGACGCGGTGCTCTTCAAGAATTTCGCCAAGGCCTATTTCTCCCGCAATGGGCTGACGGCAGGCTTCATGTCGAAGCTTTCCCCCGATCTGCCGGGACAGTCGGGTCATCTGCATGTCTCGATGCGCGACCGGAACGGCAACCCGGCATTCTCGGACCCGGATTCGCCGGATGGCCTCAGCCGCACTGGCCGGCATTTCGTCGGCGGCCTGCTGAAGCTGATGCCGGAGATGCTGGCGATGTGCTCGCACACGGTCAACGCCTACAAGCGGCTGGTTCCGGGCGCATGGGCGCCGACGGCCGCGAACTGGGGCGTGCAGAACCGCACCTCCGCCGTTCGCATCATCAATGACAGCCCGGAAGCGACCCGCGTGGAATTCCGCGTGCCGTCCGCCGACGCCAATCCGTATCTCGCGCTGTCCATGTGCCTGGGCGCGGGCCTCTACGGCATCCGCAACGAGATCGAGCCGCCGGCGGCAAGCGACGAGAACTTCTATCTCGCCACGCCCGAGCCGCATGCCGCCTTCCCGAGCGATCTCGGTCAGGCCGCAGACCGCCTCGACCGTAGCGTGATCGCGCGGGAGACCTTCGGCGATGCCTTCGTCGACAGTTTCGTGACCGGTCGCCGGTTCGAATACAGGGAATACCAGAAGCAGGTCAGCGAATGGGAGATCAGACGATATCTCGGCATCGTCTGAGATCCGGCGGGCCGCGACCACATTTTTGAATTTAAAAAAGAGGGAAAAGGACAATGACAAAAGGAACAGCAGACATCGGCAATTCTTTGATGGCGGGCTCAGTCTCCCGCCGGTCCGTGCTCAAGGGCATGGGCGGTCTCGGCCTTGCTGCGGCGGGCGGCGGTCTTTTCGGCATGCCACGCGGCGCGCAGGCGGCCGACAGCATCAACTACATGTGCTGGGAAGGCTATAACGCGCCGTCCATCCTCGAACCCTTCCAGAAGGAAAAGGGCGTTTCCATCTCGGTCGACCTGATCACCGACTCCGCCGGGGGCTTTGCCAAGCTCGCAGCCGGCGCGTCGAAGGATTTCGACCTCGTTTCCTCCGACAGCCCGTGGATCGCGCGCATGGGGCCTGCCGGCATTTGCCGTTATATCGACGATGCCGAGTTCGCCGACCAGTATGCGGAATTCTACCCGCAGTTCCGCGCGCCCTTCCAGCCGCTGCAGTTTGACGGCAAGACCACCGGTCTTCCGACGCGCTGGGGCTGGGTCGGCCCGACCGTCAACACCAAGTTCGACAAGCTCGAGAGCTGGTCGTCCTATGCGCCGGTATTCGACAGCGCCTACAAGGACAAGATTTGCCTGCTCGACTGGGGTGATTGGCCGATCATGCCGCTCGCTCTCTATGCCGGCGTCAATCCTTACGAGGAACTCGACCAGGCCGCGCTCGATGAAGTTCGCAAAGTGCTGCGCGCGGCGTTCAAGAACACCCGCGCCATCGTTGCCGATCTCGCGGTCGCCCAGAAGGGCCTGATCGACGGTTCGTTCCGTGCGCTGATCGGCGGCGGCACCTATTGCACCTCGTCGCTGCGTCTGCAGGGCCACGACTACATCCAGTCGATCGTTCCCGAGCCGAAGAACGGCCTGAAGCAGGGTATCATCTGGATGGAGGCGACCGGCCTCATCGAGAACGGCAAGGACAGCAAGGTCGCGGCCGACTTCCTGAAATATATCGTTTCGCCTGATGTCGCCAAGCAGCTCGCAATCACCGAAGCGACCTGCAACCTCGTGCCGAACCAGAAGGCCGAAGCGCTCTTCTCCGACGCCGAGAAGAAGGCCCTGCAGATGGACTACATGTGGACGGCCTGGGACAACAGCCAGTTCCACACCGTTGCGCCGAATGTCGATGACATGCTGGCCATCTGGCAGGAAGAGCTCGCCGCGCGCTAAGCTCTCCTGACAATTGCGACCTGCGGCAGTCCGCCGTCGCAGGTCGCATTCCATTTGCCTGGATGCACTGCTGAAACCCGGAAAAGTCCGCAGCGACTTGCTCTGCGGCATTGCACGGAAACAAGGAGATGGAGAAGCTCGGGTAACACCGTTTCACCCGCAGATGCTCCAGAGACAGGGAAGCTGAAGTTTGGCCAATCCGATCATTCACGCCGCCAACATCGTCAAGGATTACGGGACGGCGCGTGCGCTGCACGGTGTCTCGCTCTCGATTGCCGAGGGTGAGTTCGTTGCGCTCGTCGGGCCTTCCGGCTGCGGCAAGACCACGCTCCTGAAGATACTCGCAGGCTTCGAGGACCCGACCGAAGGCGCGCTCTCCATCGAGGGTCGCGACATGGCCGGAGTGCCGGCGGCCAAGCGACCGACCCGCATGGTGTTCCAGAAGCTGGCGCTCTTTCCGCACAAGACGGTGGCGGAAAATATCGGCTTTCCGCTGAAGCTTGCCAGGACGAACAAGGCCGAGATCGCGACACGGGTGCGGGCGATGCTCGACCTCATGCATCTCAAGCCGGAATATCTGAACCGCTATCCGGCCCAGCTTTCCGGTGGCGAACAGCAGCGCGTGGCGCTGGCGCGTGCGCTGGTATCGCGCCCCGGCGTGCTTCTGCTCGACGAGCCGATGAGCGCGCTTGACGCCAAGCTCAAGAAGTCGCTGCAGGCGGAACTGAAGAAGCTGCACAGGGAACTCGGAACGAGCTTCGTTCTGGTGACGCACGATCTGGAAGAGGCGATGATGCTCGCCGACCGCATCTGCGTCATGCGCGGCGGTCGCGTGGTGCAGATAGGCACGCCATCCGACATCTACTACCGTCCCGTCGAGACCTTCGTGGCCGGCTTCATCGGCGAAACGAATTTCCTGCCGGTGTCCGTGACTCGTGGCGGCGACGGATCGGCAACGATTGTGAGCCCGCTCGCTGGCAATGTTCCGGCCACGCTGGCCGAACCCAATATCTCGCCGGCCTTCTCCGGTTCCGGCGGCTCGCTGCTTGTCCGTCCGGAGACCCTGCGGCTGGTGCGGGGCGATGCCGTGGCGGGCGAGTGGCTGCTTTCCGGTATCGTCGAGGAGTATTTCATCAAGGGGTCGTCGACGCAGTATCGCGTGCGTATCGCCGGCCGGGATGCGCCGCTGATCGTCGATCTTGCCGGTTCCCTGCAATTGCCGGCCGAGGTCGGTGAGGCCGTGCAGGTGGGCTTCCAGCCGTCGCAGGCTTTCCTTCTGGCGGGGCTGGCATGAAGACACACGCCAAGACCTGGAACGATCCGGTTCTCATCGCAGCCGTTGCGCCGCTGGCGATCGTGATGGTCGTCTTCTTCATCATTCCGCTGGCCATGACCGCGGTCCTGTCCTTCCAGACGACGCAGTTCTATCGGCTCAACTGGACCTGGGATCTCAAGGTCTGGACGGAGGTCTTCTCCAAGCCGCACTACTGGACGATCATGATGCGAACGGTGGGCATGGCGCTTCTCTGCGTTGTGCTGTGCCTGCTCATCGCCTATCCGGCGGCCTATGCGCTGGCAACACGTCTCAAGGCGTACAACGCGCAGATCCAGATCCTGATCATCTTCGCCTTCCTGACGGATGCCGTGCTGAAGACCTTCGGCTGGATCCTGGTGCTGGACAAGAACGGTGTACTGAACTGGTTGCTTGCCCATCTCGGTTTCGGGCCGGAGGCGACCAACCTTCTCTTCACCGAGACGGCGACGATGATCGGCATGGTCTATAACCTCGCTGTTTATCCCGTCTTCACGATCTACCTGTCTCTGGTCAGGATCGACCGCGACCTGATGCTCGCTTCCTATGATGCCGGTGCCTCGCGTATCCGCACCTTCTTCGAGGTGACGCTGCCGCTGTCGCGTCCGGGTCTCTATTCAGGGGCGGTGCTGGTGTTCGTTCTTAGCCTCGGCGTTTTCCTCGAGCCGAAGGTTCTCGGCGGCGGCACGTCGCCGCTGGCGTCGGAACTGATCCGCCAGAGCTTCGAGACCCGCGTCAACTGGCCGCTCGGTGCTGCGCTGACGCTGGTGCTGATTGCCATCGGCGCCCTGTCCCTGATGCTGGTGCTTGCCATTCTCAAGCTGCGTCAGGTGCGCAACGTGGAGGTGCCTGCGTGATGTCGGAGTATTTCAAAAACCGGACCATCAGTGCACTGCTCATCGGCTCGATGCTGGCGCTGCTCGTTTTCCTCTATATTCCGATCGTGACGCTGGTGGTGTTTTCCTTCACGGGCAGCCGCGTGCTGACGCTGCCGATCGAGAGCCTGTCGCTGGAGTGGTATGGCGAATTGTGGAGGAAGCCGGATTTCCTGCCGGCGGTCACCAACTCGGCCGTCGTTGCGATCATCACCACGATCTTCGCAACGCTGCTCGGAACGGCCGGTGCGATCGCATGGATACGTTATCGTTTCCGGATGCAGCGGGCCTTTCAGGCGCTGACCTTCGCGCCGCTGCTGTTTCCGCAGCTGCTGCTCGGCGTGGTCATGCTGCTGTGGTTCTCTGTGCTTGGCAGCTGGCTCGGGTTCTCGACGGGACTTGCGACCGTGGTGATCGGTCATGTGGTCTACATCACGCCGTTCGCGCTGGTCGTCGTTGCGGTGCAGGTCTACGGTTTCGATGATACGCTGGAGGATGCGGCGCGCGATGCGGGAGCGACGGGATACGAGGTGTTTCGGGAGGTGACATTTCCTCTGCTTTGGCCCGGCATTCTTTCCGCAGCGACTTTCGCCTTCCTGCTGTCGTGGGGAAATTTTTACGTGTCCTACTCTCTGGCCGGAACCGCGAGAACCCTTCCGGTGTTCGTGTACAGCGGGATTGCCGTCGGTTCGTCTCCGATCTACCCGGCGCTTGCCACTTTGAACTTTCTGCCAGCTCTCGGCCTGGTTGCTTTTGCCGATGTGATGCGTCGGCGCGCGCTCAAGCGACAGCAGTTTGTCGGAGCGAGCGAATAGTACTGCGTAACCGGAGGAGACGTGCATCATGCAAGAAGCGCCTTTTTCGCATCCCGCCAACTGGAGTTTTCCGACCGCCGTGCGGTTCGGCCCGGGCCGCATAACGGAACTGGGCTCGGTGCTGGCGGAACTGGGACTGTCGCGGCCGCTGGTGGTGACCGATGACGGGCTGAAGCTTCTGCCTCCCGTCGATGCGACGCTTTCCACGCTGATTTGTGCGGGGCTGGGGCCGGGTTTCTTTACGGAGGTGAAGCCCAACCCGACCGGCACCAATGTTGAGAACGGCGTCGCCAAGCTCAGGGCGGGCGGCTACGATTGTGTCGTGGCCGTCGGCGGCGGAAGCGCGCTGGATGCCGCCAAGGCCATCGCCCTGATGGCGACGCAGGAACGGCCGATCTGGGATTTCGAGGATGTCGGCGACAACTGGCAACGAGTGGACACTTCGCGCCTCATCCCCGTCATCGCCATTCCAACGACAGCCGGCACCGGCTCCGAACTCGGACGTTCCTCGGTCATCACCGATGAGAGCGAGCATCGCAAGGTCATCATCTTCCATCCCCGCATGATGCCGGTCGCGGTCATCATGGACCCGGAGCTGACGATCGGCCTTCCCGCGCACATTACGGCAGCGACCGGCATGGATGCGCTCAGTCATTCGCTGGAGGCGCTTTCGTCTCCCGCCTTTCATCCAATGGCGGAGGGTGTCGCTCTCAATGCGCTGCGGATCATCCGGCAGTGGCTGCCGGTGGCGGTCGCCGACGGTTCGAACATCGAGGCGCGCTCGCAGATGCTCGTCGCCTCCGGCATGGGCTGCGTTGCCTTGCAGAAGGGGCTTGGTGCGGTGCATGCGCTCGCCCATCCTCTCGGCGCCCTCTACGACGCTCATCACGGGCTCCTGAACGCCGTTCTGATGCCCTATGTCGTGGAATTCAACGCGCCGGCGATTGCCGACAAGCTGGCGCTGCTGGCCCGTTTCCTGGAGTTGCCGGGCGGGGGAGCGGACGCGGTGGTCGAATGGCTGCATGCGATGCGCCGGGAGGTCGGCATCGGTGCGACACTCGGCGAGATCGGACTTGCGAACATCGACGTGGACCGCATCGCGACCATGGCTGCTGCCGATCCTTGCGCCGGCGGAAATCCGGTGCCGCTCGATGCGGAAAAGCTTGCGCTGATCCTGCGGGCTGCCATCGCCGGCTGCTTCTGATAAGGCTTCCCCGACGCGCCTGCTTTCGGCGCATCCGCCGGTGAGCGGGAGAGGGGATCAATGACGATGGATATGGATGCGGCTCTTGCCGTGAAGGAACGCGCCTGCGGCTCCTGCACGCTCTGCTGCTACCTGCCCGATATCGATGAACTCGACAAACCCGCCAACACGTTCTGTCGGCACTGTATCGCTGGAGAAGGCTGCGCCACCTATGAGAAGAGGCCTGCCACCTGTCGTGGATTCCTCTGCGCATGGATGTCGGATGCATTGCTCGACGATGCCTGGGAGCCCTCCCGCTGTCACATGATGGTTTACAGGCAGGGGAAACAGATTACCGTGCTTGTCGACCCCGAGCATCCCGAGGCGTGGCTCCGTGAGCCTTATCGGGACCGTCTACATGCGTGGGCAAGGGAGGCACGGGCGGATGGCGGTTATGTTGTCGTCTATGCGGGCGACGCGCTGTCCGTGATCGCGGGCGATTGAAGCCGGCAAGCCGTTTATGCCTCGTCATTGACGTCCTCTCTCCGTTCGGCAACTGTTCCTGCGTCGAGGCCAGCGGGGCCGTCGGCCTTCAGGGGAGAGTTTCATGAACGATGGGGTTTTTATGATGGGGTCCTTTAGTCTCTGGCATTGGCTGATTGCCATTGCCTTCTGGTTCCTGCTGTTCGGCTGGCCGATTTCCAAGATCTTGCGGAAGGCGGGCTTTTCCGGCTGGTGGGTGCTTCTGATTTTCGTGCCGCTGGCAAACCTGATCGGCTTGTGGGTGTTTGCCACCGCGCAATGGCCCAATGCACCGGGTGCACACAAGTCGTCGTCCTGAGGCGGGTCTGGCTCGTTTCGGCACACGGAAACCGTGGCCGGATAACAGGTGAGTCGTTGGGGAAAACTGAGGTCTTGAACGGAACAAGGGCTCATCGATTTTTCGGCAAGCCCTTGTTTTTAATTCGAATGGTGGGCGTGACAGGGATTGAACCTGTGACCCCTACGATGTCAACGTAGTGCTCTCCCGCTGAGCTACACGCCCATCCGATGGCGGCTTAAGACCACAAAACCCTTGGTCCCGTCAATAGGGATTTTGGAGTTTTGTGAAGACTTTTTTACAGCCGCTTCGAAACTCCTTACGCAGCAAGGAGTTTGTTGACTTCGTCGACGAGGTCGCGAAGGTGGAAAGGCTTGGAAAGGACCTTGGCGTCCTTCGGAGCCTGCGAATCGGCGTTGAGCGCGACGGCTGCGAAGCCGGTGATGAACATCACCTTGAGGTCCGGATCGAGTTCGGTGGCGCGACGCGCCAGCTCGATGCCGTCCATTTCCGGCATGACGATATCGGTCAGGAGAAGCGAGAAGGGTTCCTCGCGCAGTCTGTCATAGGCGCTTGCGCCGTTGTCGAAGGAAGAGACCTTGTAGCCCGCCTTTTCCAGTGCCTTCACGAGGAATCGGCGCATATCGTTGTCGTCTTCGGCGAGAAGGATTTTCTGACTCATTGGGGAACCGCTGATCACTGTATTTCGGTTATGGCTTTCGGCCGATTAGGGTAGGGCTTTCCCCGTAAACATCCGGTGAAGAACCTTACAACGGCTTATATCGCCATTTATGGCAGTATGGACTTCCGCATGCCCAACTGGCAACATGGTTCCACAACAAGTTTGTGACGTGGTAAAGAAGGGACAGCGTGAACGGAATGACAGACGATTGCGAGCTGTTCGAAGTCCGCGAACCCGAAACGCAGTCGATCCCCTTCGTTTACAACTCGCCCCATAGTGGCCGGCGCTATCCGCTCGAATTTCTTGACGAATCCCAACTCGACAGCCTGGCCATTCGCCGGTCAGAGGATCATTTCGTCGATGAGCTCTTCGGGGCTGCGCCCGATTTCGGCGCGCCCCTGCTGCTGGCCCATTTTCCGCGCGCCTTCGTCGATGTGAACCGCGAGCCATACGAACTCGACCCGCGAATGTTCTCCGATCCACTGCCGCCTTTTGCAAACAGCCATTCGGTGCGAGTCGCCGGAGGGCTTGGCACGATCCCGCGGATCGTCGCGGAAAACATGGAGATCTACGGGCGTCGCATGCCTGTAGCCGTCGCTCTCGAGCGGATCGAAAACATCTACAAGCCGTATCATGCGTGCCTCAGGCGCCTGATTGCCCGCACGCATGCCCGCTTCGGCTTCGGGGTGTTGATCGATTGCCATTCGATGCCCGGCAATATCCGGATCGGGGGTAACGGCATCCGCCCCGATTTCATCATCGGTGACCGCTACGGAACCAGCGCTTCGGTCGAGCTTTCCCATGCCGCTCTGCAGATGCTAGAGGATCTCGGCTTTACCGCCGTGCGCAACAAGCCATATGCCGGGGGCTTCATCACCGAGCATTACGGTCGGCCGGTCCGGGGGCTGCATGCCCTGCAGATCGAAGTGAACCGGGCGCTCTATATCGATGAGACGACGCTGCGGAAGCGAGCGGATTTTCACGCCCTTGCCGGTTCCATCGCTGTCTTCATGGGCCAGATGGCGGCCTTTGTCGCCGACTATGCCGGCACGACGGCGCTTGCTGCCGAGTAGCAGCCTTTCCCCCAGGGTTTCGGAAGACAAAAAAAACCGCGCCATTGGCGCGGCTAAGTCTAGGGAGGAAACACCCAAGGAGGGTATTTACAGTCAGAAGACTGTAGGTTGACCCTATTGGTGCAACGCACAAATGTCAAGAATAATTTGTCTTATTTTTGGGCACGTCTATTTATTGGGCTGTTTGCCCATTAAGAAAACAGGGATGGATGATGTCTTGATCACCAGAGCGCCGTTCGTCCATTCGGGCGCACAAAGGGCCCTCCAGAATCCTGAAGCCGGGCCATCGAGTTCTGCAAAAACGATTTCGATTTCCGGCCCGATGCGTCGGCTGAAATTGCGCGTGCGACGGTTTCATTTGGCGGGCCGATGTTCTAAGACGAGCGGGCCTGTTTTCTCCTTTCAGTCGGATATTTTGATGCGCCCCGATCGCGATTTCTTCTTTCGTCTCGCCGAAGCCGCCAAGGCGGAAACCCTGCCGCGGTTTCGTTCGTCGCTTTCCGTGGTCAACAAGGAGGCCGGCGGTTTCGATCCGGTGACAGAAGGCGACCAGCGGGCGGAGATCGCCATTAGAGCATTGATCGAAGCCGAGTTTCCGGACCACGGTATCCTCGGTGAAGAGCACGAGAATGTCGGTGTCGACCGCGAGAATGTCTGGGTGATCGATCCTATCGACGGTACGCGTGCCTTCATCTCCGGCGTTCCGGTCTGGGGCACGCTGATCGGTTTTCAGCAAAACGGTCGCGCCCGCATGGGCCTTATGGATCAACCTTTTACCCGCGAGCGCTATTTCGCCGATGGCGAACGCTCCTGGTATTTCGGGCCGGACGGCGAGCGCCAGATCCGCACGCGCGATTGCGGCTCGCTGGAAAACGCGATCCTGTTCACCACTTCTCCGCATCTCTTCAAGGGCTGGGAAGTCGAGCGGTTCCAGACCGTGCAGGATAAAGTCAAGCTGTTCCGCTACGGCATCGATTGTTACGCATATACCCTGCTGGCTGCCGGTCATATCGATCTGGTGATCGAGACCGTGCTGAAACCCTATGACGTTGGCGCGCTGATCCCGATCATCGAGCAGGCGGGCGGTGTCATCACCACATGGGATGGCGGGCGACCGGAAAACGGCGGCTCGATCATCGCGGCAGGTTCTCCCGCCGTGCATGCCGAGGCCATGGCGATCCTCAACGGCCGTTGAGAATCATTCCTCGATCGTTTCAGGACTTTTCTCTACTGCTTCCGCAGCTGGGGCGTCGTCTCCGCCGGGGATGAAGGCGTGGAAGGCTGCGAGCGCCTGGGCGCGATAACGGTCGCGTTCATGCAGGATCTCGTGGCGGCTGCCGGGAACCGGCACAAGTTGGCCGGCGCGGAAATACTGCGACAGCTTTTCGGGAAAGGCGAAGGGAACGATCGGATCGTTGCCGGGCGCAACGATGACGGTCGGTACCGTGATCGAGGCGAGATGCCTCGGGTTCGAGACCCTGGCAATGGTCTTCTGCGCTTCGTAGAGCCAACGCGCCGTCGGCGGGCCGAGAGCGAATTCGGGGTGAGCGGCAAAGATCGCATTGTTGCGCTGGAAGCGCTGCATATCCGAGGTCAGCGGATTGTCGTCGAAGGGTTTGAGCGGTTCGTCCGCCGTCAGGCACATGCGGCCGAAGCCGGTTAAGCTCATCAAGGCCGAAAGACGATGAATGTTTTTCGGGGAAAGCTTCTGTCCTCCCAATCCTACGAAAGGCGACATCAGCACCATACGGTCGATGCGGTTCGCAAGGCGCGGCGCGGCGGAAAGCGCGACCAGTCCGCCGGTCGAATGCGCGAGCAGGAAGAATGGCAGGCGCGTATCCGGAAGCACGATCTGTTCGAGAAAGATGTCGAGATCACGGATATAGTCCGAGAAGCGATGGACATGCCCCTTGCGGCTGTCCTTCAGCAGGCGCTGCGATCCGCCCTGGCCGCGAAAGTCATAGGTCGCCACCCAGAGGCCGGCGGCGTTCAGGTCGCGGATGGTCTCGAAGTATTTCTCGATCGTTTCGTTGCGGCCGTGAAGAAGGACGACGGTGCCCCGGGCGGGCAGTTCTGAACGGAAAATAGCATAGCGCAGCATGACTCCGCGATGGCCCTTGAAGAAGCCGGCGACCGGTTCTCCGGGAATGGGATTGCCTGGAGTGGCGTATAGGGGGGTGGCGTGTAGGATCCCGTCCATGCTCGCATCTGCCGAATCGTCAGCGGGCGCACTCGCCCCATATGCGATTGGGATAGGATGAAGGCCGTGTGAGGTCAAAGAAAAAAGCCGGAACCGCTTTGGTAAGGCCAGGCGGTTCCGGCAAAACTCGACCGGAGAGGAAGGGACTATGTTCTCCGGCCATCGGTCTAGAGACATCCGATAATGCCGTTCTAGATTCTCGGGGCTGAATGGGGACTGAAACGGCTGTTCATCCGCCCTTCACCTTTGTCTTCAAGCGCTTGCCGCGGCGAGGGCTTGAATTGGCTGGAGGTCCTTCCCATCTCATGGATGCGGTCGCCGGAAAGGGGCCGCGTCCGTTCCGGCACGGCCAGCAAGGGGTGCCGGATGAGAAAATCGCTATCCGTCGCTTCCCAAGGAGGACACCATGCGTCACGTTGATTTTTCCCCGCTCTACCGTTCCACCGTCGGTTTCGATCGTCTGTTCACGATGCTTGACAGCCTCGGCCAGCCCGAGCAGGCCCAGAGCTACCCGCCCTACAATATCGAGCGTACCGGTGAGAACACCTACCGCATCACCATGGCCGTTGCCGGTTTCGATGAGACCGAGCTTTCCATCGAGGCCCATGCCCATGTGCTCACCGTGAAAGGTGAAAAGGCCGAAGAGGACAAGGCCGAAACGACTGAATTCCTCTATCGCGGCATTGCCAAGCGCGCCTTCGAGCGCCGCTTCCAGCTCGCCGATCACGTGGAAGTCACCGCCGCTTCGCTGAAGAACGGCCTGTTGCACATCGATCTCCTGCGCAACATTCCCGAAGCCATGAAGCCGCGCCGTATCTCGATTACCGCTGAGGCTAACGCCCAGCCCAAGGCCATCGAGGCGCATATCAACTAAGGTCCGCCAGCCCCGTAAATTTTCAAAGCCCCGCTTCATCGAGCGGGGCTTTTCTGTTTGATCGGTATTTCCGTTAAGCCTTCGCAGTTACGGCAGCACGCCTGTCCTTATGGGCAGCATAGCGCTGGGCGATGACGGCGCAGGCCATGAGCTGGATCTGGTGGAAAAGCATGAGCGGCAGGACGATGGCGCCGATGCTCTGGCCGGCGAATATCGCATTGGCCATCGGCACGCCGCTGGCGAGGCTCTTCTTCGAACCACAGAAGGTGATGGCGATCTCGTCTTCGCGGGAGAAGCCGAGGAGGCGGCTGCCATGCATGGTTATGGTCAGCGCAATCGCCAGCAGCAGCATGTCGAGCACGATGACGACGGCGATATCGGTGGCGGAGAAGGTGTGCCAGAGCCCTTCGGAGACGGCCTCGCTGAAGGCGAGGTAGACCACCATCAGGATGGAGCCGCGATCGACCGGTGCGAGGATCTGCTTGCGGGCGCGGATCCACTTGCCGATCCAGGGCTCCAGCAGCTGGCCGGCAACGAAGGGAACGAGCAGCTGCAGCAGGATCTTCTCCAGCGAATCCAGCGAGAAGCCGCTATTGCCCGTGGCGGACATCGTCAGGCCAACGAGCAGAGGCGTGAAGAACATGCCGAGAAGGCTCGATGCCGAGGCGGCGCAGACGGCTGCCGAAACATTGCCGCCCGCCATGGAAGTAAAGGCAATCGACGACTGGACGGTGGAGGGCAGCAGGCAGAGGAAGAGTATGCCCCCATAGAGCGAGGGATTGAGCAGGCTCTCGGGAATGAGACCGGCGGCAAGACCGAGCAGTGGAAACAGCACGAAGGTGGTGCAGAGGATCGCCAGATGCAGCCGCCAGTGCAACAGGCCCGCAAGCACGACGTCGCGGGAAAGGCGGGCGCCATGCAGGAAGAAGAGAAGGCCGATCGCAATGTTGGTGGCGATGCCGAAATAGTCCGCCGCCTTGCCGCTGATCGGCAAAATGGATGCAAGCAGCACCGTGCAGACAAGCATGATGGTAAAGCGGTCGGGCAGAAAGCGCTTCATTTCCTGTTCCTGTATCTAACCTTAGCCAAGTGGGCTTTACTCATGGGTTATCCTGAAGCAGGATGCAAACACTAACAGTTATCTCGATTTGTGATGACATGCTCAATCTTCATCATCTCACCAGTTTCGTCATGCTGCATCAGGCCGGCAGTTTCACGCTGGCTGCGGAGCGGCTAGGCATCGGCCAGTCGACCATCAGCCAGCATATCCAGCGGCTGGAAAAGTCGCTGGGACGGCAGCTTGTTGCGCGCGATACCCACCGCGTCAGTCTGACGACAGAAGGGGAAGCGCTGCTCGGCTATGCCCGCGGCATGCTGGAAATCAACGGTAAGGTGACGGCGCTTTTCGGCGAAAGCCGGCTTAGGGGCCGGTTGCGCTTCGGGATCTCCGAGGATGTGGTGGCAAACCGCCTGAGCGGAATTCTCGAGGATTTCGTTCGGCTGCATCCGCTGGTCGATCTGGAGCTGACGGTGGCGCTGAGCGCCGTCCTTAACCAGATGCAGGAGGCGGGTGAACTCGATCTGGTTCTCGCCAAGCGCCGGCTGGACGAGCAGCATGGCAAGCTGCTCTATCGCGAGCCGCTGGTCTGGCTGGCGCGCGATCCGGAGTTCGTGCTGTCGCGTAGCGAGTTCCTGCCGCTGATCGCGTTCCCGCCACCAAGCATTACCCGCAAGGTGGCGCAGGAGGCGCTGGACGGAGCGGGAATCGCCTGGCGGGTGGTCTGCACCTGCGGCAGCCTCAGCGGTCTGACCGCCGCCGCCCGCGCCGGCATGGGCGTGCTGGTGCAGCCGCGCAGCATGGCGCCTTCGGGTCTCCGGGAGGTCATGGAGGGCGACCTGCCGCCGCTGGAGGATGTCGAGTTCGTGCTGGTGCCGCGTCGCGGTGCGGATCAGGCCCTTGTCGAAGCGTTGTCGAGCCAGATCCGCTCCCGTATCATGCCGCCGTCGCGCGAGGCCTGATCAGGCCCCGGTGCAGATGTCGAGGAAGCGATCGACGTCCTCGTTGGTGGTGGCGAAGCTGGTGACGAGGCGAGCCAGCACTTCGTTTTCCGAAACGAGATGCGGCATGTCGCGGGGAACCAGCCAGTCATAGAACTTGGCGCCCTTGGCCTTCGCTTCCTCTGCGAGCGCCTTGTCGAAGACCGCGAACACCTCATTGCTCTGGGTTTCCCAGGCAAGGCGAGCGCGATTGCCGGTCTTCAGCGTGGAGCGCAGCCGATCGGCCATGGCGTTGGCGTGGCCGGCAAGTTCCAGCCAGAGGCCGTCTTCCAGATAGGCTTCGAACTGGGCGGAAACGAAGCGGGTCTTGGAGAAAAGCTGGGCGGAGCGCTTGCGGATATAGGGCATTTCCTCGGCCATATCGGGATCGAAGAAGATGATTGCCTCGGCGCACCAGCAGCCGTTCTTGGTGCCGCCGAAGGAAAGGATGTCGACGCCGCGTTTCCAGGTCATTTCAGCCGGCGTGGCGTCGAGGGCGACCAGCGCGTTGGCGAAGCGCGCGCCGTCCATATGCACAGGCAGCTTCTTTGATTTCGCGATCGCGCTGACTTCGCCGATCTCATCGAGCGTATATATGGTGCCGGATTCCGTGGCCTGGGTGAGGGTGACGGCCATAGGCCGGCCCTGATGGACGGAGGGAACGTCGAAGCGGTGGACGTGACCACGAAGCGCCTCCGCATCCATCTTGCCGTTCTCGCCTTCGACCGGATAGAGTCGGCAGGCGCTCGTCAGATATTCAGGTGCGCCACCCTCGTCGGCATTCACATGGGCGTCGAAGTGACAGAAGGTGACGCCGCCGGGGCGCGCGACGCTCGCGAGCGCCAGCGAATTGGCCGCGGTGCCCGTGCCGACAAAGAAGACCGCGACCTCCCGTTCGAAAAGCTCGTTGAAGCGGGCTTCGATCCGCTTGTCGAGGTCGCTCGAACCATAAGCCGCGGCATAACCGGCTGCCTCGCGGGTCAGGCTTTCGGCTATTTTGGGGTGGGCGCCAGCCCAGTTGTCGGAGGCAAAAAACATGTCACACTTTCCAATGACTGGTTGGGGGCAGGGAGGGGTGTCGCCGAGATTAGGCATTTCGCAAACGCGATCAATCCATTCAGCGTCGAAACATGTCGCATCCCTCAAGAGCGCAAGAAAATGGGCCGCATTTGATTCGGTCGCGAAATTTAATTTCGTTAGCCGTCGCATCGTGGCAATTTAGCATCCGGAGGGGCGTTAATTTTTCGCTGCACTCTCTTGCGCTGGTATATGGTTTCTGTCATAGAAAAGTAGAAAATAGGTCAGAACAATTGACCTAATTGGAAGTTTTTGAGCCGGGTCGGTTCGCTTGTCATGCTGGTGAGAGCTATTCTTGCCAGACTGGAGCGACCGCACCGGCCTTCGCGCCAGCGGTTCTGGCGGATTCGCCCGTATGTCCGGGCTTGATGGAGGGAAGGCAATGACTGAGATGACGCCATCCGAAGAGAACGTGAAGCCCCTTGGCGATGTCGCCGAGAAGCAGACCGGCCGAACGGCCGTTTACGGTCTTCCCGCCAAGCAGGGTCTCTACGATCCGATGAACGAGCACGATGCCTGCGGCGTTGGCTTCATCGCCCATATGAAGGGTGAGAAGTCGCACCAGATCGTCAAGGACGGCCTGTTCATCCTGGAAAACCTCACCCACCGCGGCGCTGTCGGCGCCGATCCGCTGATGGGCGACGGTGCCGGCATTCTCGTGCAGATCCCGGACCGCTTCTTCCGCGAGGAAATGGCGAAGCAGGGCATCACCCTGCCGAAATCAGGTGAATACGCCGTCGGTCACTTCTTCTTCCCGCAGGACGAAGAACAGATCGCGCATTTCAAGAAGGTCATCGCCGAAGTCTGTCATGACGAGGGGCAGAACCTGATCGGCTATCGCGATGTACCGGTCGACAACTCCTCGCTGTCGAAGGCGCCCCACATCGCTGCCACCGAGCCGCGCCATATCCAGGTGTTCATCGGCGCAGGTCAGGACGCAGCAACCCACGAACAGTTCGAACGTCGCCTGTTCCTGCTGCGCAAGGTCATCTCGAACCGCATCTATGACGAGTTCGGCGGGCAGGATACCGGCTTCTATCCGGTATCGCTGTCTTCCTCGACCATCGTCTACAAGGGCATGTTCCTGGCGTTCCAGGTTGGCGCCTACTACAAGGATCTTTCCGATCCGCGCTTCGAGTCGGCTGTCGCCCTTGTGCACCAGCGCTTCTCGACCAACACCTTCCCGTCGTGGAAGCTGGCGCATCCCTACCGCATGGTCGCCCATAACGGCGAAATCAACACACTGCGCAGCAACGTCAACTGGATGGCCGCCCGTCAGGCTTCTGTCTCGTCGCCGCTGTTCGGCGCCGACATCTCCAAGCTGTGGCCGATCTCTTACGAAGGGCAGTCGGATACCGCCTGTTTCGATAATGCGCTCGAATTCCTGCAGCGTGGCGGCTATTCGCTGGCTCATGCGGTGATGATGCTGATCCCGGAGGCCTGGGCCGGCAACCAGCTGATGAGCCGCGAGCGCAAGGCTTTCTACGAATACCACGCCGCCCTGATGGAGCCGTGGGACGGACCGGCTGCGGTCTGTTTCACCGACGGTACCCAGATCGGTGCTACGCTCGACCGTAACGGCCTGCGTCCGGCCCGCTACCTCGTCACCGACGACGACCGCGTGATCCTCGCTTCCGAAGCCGGCACCCTGCCGGTGCCGGAAGAGCGCATCGTCAAGAAGTGGCGTCTGCAGCCGGGCAAGATGCTGCTCATCGACATGAACAAGGGGCGGATCATTTCCGACGAGGAAGTGAAGTCCGACCTCGCCAACAGCCATCCGTATCGCGAATGGCTCGACCGCACCCAGCTCATCCTCGAAGAGCTGAAGCCGGTGGAGCCGCGCGCGCTGCGTCGCGACGTTTCGCTGCTCGACCGCCAGCAGGCCTTCGGCTACACGCAGGAAGATACCAAGCTCCTGATGTCGCCGATGGCGACGACCGGTCAGGAAGCGATCGGCTCGATGGGCACCGATACGCCGATCTCGGCAATGTCGGCGAAGTCGAAGCTGCTCTACACTTATTTCAAGCAGAACTTCGCGCAGGTCACCAACCCGCCGATCGACCCGATCCGCGAAGAGCTGGTCATGAGCCTCGTGTCCTTCATCGGTCCGCGGCCGAACCTGCTCGACCATGAAGGTGCCGCACATGCCAAGCGTCTGGAAGTTCGCCAGCCGATCCTGACCAATGGCGATCTGGAAAAGATCCGTTCGATCGGTCACACCGAAGACCGCTTCGACACCAAGACGCTCGACTTCACCTATGATGCCGATCGCGGCGCCGAAAGCATGCCGGAAATGCTCGATCGCCTGTGCGAGCGTGCAGAGGCTGCGGTCAAGGGCGGCTACAACATCATCGTGCTGTCCGACCGCCAGATCGGTCCGGATCGTATCGCGATCCCGGCGCTGCTGGCGACCGCTGCCGTCCACCATCACCTGATCCGCAAGGGGCTTCGCACCTCGGTCGGTCTCGTTGTGGAATCGGGCGAGCCGCGCGAAGTGCATCACTTCTGCTGTCTCGCCGGTTACGGCGCGGAAGCGATCAACCCGTATCTCGCCTTCGACACGCTGCTCGACATGCACAAGCATGGCGAGTTCCCGAAGGAAGTCTCGGAAGACGAAGTCGTCTATCGCTACATCAAGGCTGTCGGCAAGGGTATCCTGAAGGTCATGTCCAAGATGGGCATCTCGACCTACCAGTCCTATTGCGGTGGTCAGATCTTCGATGCCGTTGGCCTGTCGTCGGATCTTGTCGAGAAGTATTTCTTCGGTACCGCAACGACTATCGAGGGTATCGGCCTCACCGAGATTGCCGAGGAGACCGTGGCCCGCCATCGTGCAGCCTTCGGCCGCGATCCGGTTCTCGCCAACACGCTCGCCATCGGCGGCGAATATGCCTACCGCATGCGTGGCGAGAACCACGCCTGGAGCCCGGATTCGATTGCAGCCCTGCAGCATGCCGTGCGCGGCAACAGCCAGGATCGCTACCGCGAATTCGCCAAGCTGGTGAACGAAAGCTCGCTCCGGATGAATACCATCCGTGGTCTGTTCAACCTCAAGTCCGCGGAAGCTCTCGGTCGCAAGCCGATCCCGCTGGAAGAGGTCGAGCCCGCAGCCGATATCGTCAAGCGTTTCTCGACCGGTGCCATGTCCTTCGGCTCGATCAGCCGCGAGGCGCATTCGACTCTTGCCATCGCCATGAACAAGATCGGCGGTAAGTCGAACACGGGTGAGGGCGGCGAGGAAGCCGACCGTTATCTGCCGCTCTACGACGGTTCGGCAAACCCGGAACGTTCCGCCATCAAGCAGGTAGCCTCGGGCCGCTTCGGCGTGACCACCGAATACCTAGTCAATGCCGACATGCTGCAGATCAAGGTCGCGCAGGGCGCCAAGCCCGGTGAAGGCGGTCAGCTGCCCGGCCACAAGGTCGACGCGACGATCGCCAAGACCCGTCACTCGACGCCGGGTGTCGGTCTCATTTCGCCGCCGCCGCACCATGACATCTATTCGATCGAGGACCTGGCGCAGCTGATCTTCGACCTGAAGAACGTCAACCCGACTGCCGATGTCTCGGTGAAGCTCGTGTCCGAAGTGGGCGTCGGTACGGTTGCTGCGGGCGTTGCCAAGGCGCGTGCGGACCATATCACCGTCTCGGGCTTCGACGGCGGCACCGGCGCTTCGCCGCTGACCTCGCTGAAGCATGCCGGCAGCCCCTGGGAAATCGGCCTTGCCGAGACCCAGCAGACGCTGGTGCTCAACGGCCTTCGATCACGCGTGGCGCTTCAGGTCGATGGTGGCCTTAAGACCGGTCGCGACGTCATCATCGGTGCGCTGCTCGGTGCCGACGAATTCGGCTTCGCCACGGCGCCGCTGATCGCCGCCGGCTGCATCATGATGCGCAAGTGCCACCTGAATACCTGCCCGGTCGGCGTTGCGACCCAGGATCCGGTTCTGCGCAAGCGCTTCAAGGGTACCCCGGAACACGTCATCAACTACTTCTTCTTCGTTGCCGAAGAAGTACGCGAAATCCTCGCTTCGCTGGGCGTTGCCAGGCTTGACGAGATCATCGGTGCTTCGGAACTCCTTGAAAAGGATGAGATGCTGGCGCACTGGAAGGCCAAGGGTCTCGACTTCAGCAAGATCTTCCACAAGGTCGAGGCTCCGAAGGATGCGACCTACTGGACGACCCGCCAGAAGCACCCGATCGACGACGTGCTCGACCGCAAGCTGATCGAAAAGGCCATGCCGGCTCTCGAAAGCAAGCAGCCTGTCGTGTTCGACGTCGACATCAAGAACGTCGACCGTTCGGCCGGTGCCATGCTGTCGGGCGAGCTTGCCAAGCGTCACGGTCACAAGGGCCTCAAGGACGACACCATCCATGTCACGCTGAACGGTACGGCCGGCCAGTCTTTCGGCGCCTTCCTTGCCCGAGGCATCACCTTCGATCTCGTCGGCGATGGCAACGACTATGTCGGCAAGGGTCTGTCGGGGGGCCGCATCATCGTGCGTCCGCCGGAAAACACGCGGATCGTCGCCGAGAACTCGATCATCGTCGGCAACACGGTGCTTTACGGCGCCATCGCCGGCGAGTGCTACTTCCGTGGCGTGGCAGGCGAGCGTTTCGCTGTGCGTAACTCCGGCGCTGTCGCCGTTGTCGAAGGCGTGGGCGACCACGGCTGCGAATACATGACCGGCGGCGTCGTCGTCGTGCTCGGCGGAACGGGCCGCAACTTCGCGGCCGGCATGTCGGGCGGTGTCGCCTACGTGCTGGACGAGAGCGGCGATTTCGCTTCCCGCTGCAACATGGCGATGGTTGAACTCGAGCCGGTTCCGGAAGAGGACGACATGCTGGAGAAGCTGCACCACCACGGCGGCGACCTTATGCACAAGGGGCTGGTCGACGTGTCGGGCGACATGACCCGTCACGACGAGGAGCGGCTTTACCAGCTGATCTCCAACCACCTGCACTACACGGGCTCGGCCCGTGCCAAGGAAGTGCTCGACCATTGGGCCGAGTTCCGTCCGAAGTTCCGCAAGGTCATGCCGGTCGAGTACCGTCGCGCCCTTGAGGAAATGGAGCGCATGCGCATGGGAGTGGCAGCCGAGTGATTTGCCACCACCGGCATCCCGGATATCCGGGGTGCCGCCGCCCACGGCTTGGCCGTGCAGTATCAAGCTCAGTTTAGCAGGACGAAAAAATGGGCAAGGTTACAGGTTTCATGGAAATCGATCGGCAGGTGGCCAAGTATCAGCCCGCCTCCGACCGTATCCGCCACTTCCGCGAATTCACCATTCCGATGTCGGATGCGGAGGTCACCAAGCAGGCCGCGCGCTGCATGGATTGCGGTATTCCCTATTGCCACGGTCCGACGGGCTGCCCGGTTCACAACCAGATCCCGGACTGGAACGACCTCGTCTACAACAACAAGTGGGAAGAGGCGATCCGCAACCTCCACTCCACCAACAACTTCCCGGAATTCACCGGTCGCGTCTGTCCGGCGCCCTGCGAGGAAGCCTGCACGCTAAACCTCGAGGACATGCCGGTCGCCATCAAGACCGTCGAACAGGCGATTGCCGACAAGGCCTATGAACTGGGCTTCATCGTGCCGCAGCCGGCGACGGTTCACACCGGCAAGAAGGTTGCGATCATCGGTTCGGGTCCGTCCGGTCTTGCCGCCGCCCAGCAACTCGGTCGCGCCGGCCACGAAGTTCATGTCTACGAGCGCGAATCCAAGGCCGGCGGCCTGCTGCGTTACGGTATTCCGGACTTCAAGATGGAGAAGAACTTCATCGACCGCCGCGTCGAGCAGATGAAGGGCGAGAACGTCACCTTCCATTGCGGCGTCAATGTCGGAGTCGACGTCAAAGTCGAGAAGCTGCTGTCGGACTACGATGCCGTGCTTTATTGCGGCGGTTCGGAAACCCCGCGCGAAGCCGGTATTCCCGGCGTCGACCTGCACGGTGTCTATGACGCCATGCCCTATCTGGTTCAGCAGAACCGTCGCGTCGGCCGCGAGAACATCGATTCGACCGGCTGGCCGTCCGATCCGATCCTCGCCGGCGGCAAGCATGTCGTCGTCGTCGGCGGTGGCGATACGGCTTCCGACTGCGTCGGCACCGCGTTCCGCCAGGGCGCGGTAAAGGTTACCCAGCTCGACATTCGCCCGCGTCCGCCGGAGAAGGAAGACAAGCTTGCCGTCTGGCCGTTCTGGGCTACCCGCATGCGCACCTCGTCCTCGCAGGCTGAAGGCGCTATCCGCGAATTCCAAGTTGCTACCCTTGAGTTCGTCGGTGAAGACGGTGTGCTGACCGGCGTGAAGTGCTGCCAGGTGGATGATCGCCGCAAGCCGATTGCCGGCACGGAGTTCATCATCAAGGCGGATCTCGGCTTCATCGCCATCGGCTTCTCCGGCCCGTTCAGGGACAGCGTGCTGAAGGAACTCGACGGCAAGCTGAACCTCAACGTCGACAGCCGCGGTTCGACCAATGTCATTGCCAACACCAATGACTACAAGACCTCGGTCGATAAGCTCTGGACGGCCGGCGACGTGCGTCGCGGCCAGTCGCTGGTGGTCTGGGCCATCCGCGAGGGACGCCAGGCCGCCCGCGCCATCGACGAAGCGCTGATGGGATCGAGCGTCCTGCCGCGCTAATTGTCAGAGAATATGGAATGAATGAGGGCTGCGGTGACGCGGCCCTCTTTCGTCTACGGTGCCGTCGAACCTGTCGGCGGAATGCGCAGGTCGTCCACGCGTCCAGCGGGGGGCGGTGGCAGGACGCCGTTCCTGACCAGTTGCTCGCGGGGAGAGGGAATGCCGGCGACTGGCAGTGGGGTTGCACCGAGCAGCTCGCTGGAGCCATCGAGTTCCGGATCGAAGAGGTCGATCGGCTGAGTCCTCACGAGGTTCTGCGTTTCTGCCGGGGGCAGTTCAAGGAGAACGGGCAGGTTGCTGGAGTCGAGCCTCACGAGATCCGGGCTCGTCATGTCGCCCAGACGGCGGCGGGCCGCCTTTTCGACATAGAAGGCCAGCTTGCGCTTGCCGGAGGCGGTGAGGCCTATGCCGTCGGTGCCGCGCAGTCGCACCTGCTGGCCGTTTATATCCGAACCGGTTACGATGAAGCGGCCGTCCTGATCGACGAAGCCATCCCAGACATCGACGAACTCGGCGCCGATCTTCTCGGCGGCGGCGCGATAGACACCGTTGAGTGTCAGTGCATCAGCCGTCATGTTCTGAGGACGGAAGGCCGGAAGACCGACCCAGATCAGCGGCAACTGGCGCTGCTTGACGGTGTTGCCGAGAACGGCGATGCGCCGTTCGTATTCCTTGAACCATGCGTCGGTGCGGAAATCCAGCTTGGCCGACGCCGTTTCGATCTGCTGGCGGTCGTTGGCGCCGATTTCGATGACGACAAGGGCTGGCTTCACCTCGTCGAGGATGGCCGGAAGCTGGCTGTGCCAGTCATAATAATCGTCGCGGACAAGCCCGGATGAGCCGTTGCTGCGTTTCTCGATCGCGACACCCGGTGAGGCAGCAAAAGCATCCTTCAAACCATCCGCGAGCCCATCGGCCATGAAGTCGCCGATCACGAGGACCTTGCGCGCATCTTCAAGCTTTGCCGCAGGTGGTGGCGGAGCAGGGGCGGAGGTGGTCGTAATGGTGGTGATGCTGGTAGACGTCGGCTTCTTGCGGGCGCGGGGAGGCTTCGTCTGCTTGCGAGGCATGGGCGGGGGTTCCACATACCGTGGCTCCCTCGTGCCGAACAGCAGGTCGAGCAAATTTCGCCGCTCGCCATATTGCTGGGCGCTAGCCATTTCGGCGACCATCGAGAAGCACGCGACCAGAGACAGGGCGAGGACGATCTTCCTCTGCCGGGTCTTCGTTTGCTGGTTTGTCCCGCGCATTCCTTTGGTCGCCTCTTGCCTGCCTCACCGTCATCGCGAGATGCTTCGATATGTGAAACGCGTCGCGACGGTTGTCAATTCCGCAAGGCGTCAAGCAATACCTTCGACGGCTGTCCGTCCACCGACATGCCGAGCCGAGACTGGATCGCCTCGATCGCTGCCTTGGAGCCTGAGCCGAAATTGCCGTCGATCTTGCCGTCGTAATAGCCCAGCGCCTGCATGCGCGTCTGTAGCTCGAACTTTTCCTTGATGTCGAGCGTGTTGTGCGGGCGCGGCCATGCCTGCTGCATGCCGCCGTAGCCGGCGATCTCGTCGGCCAGCATGCCGACTGCCAGCGCATAGGAATCGGCTGCGTTGTAGCGCTTGATGACGAAGAAATTCTTGGTCATCAGGAAGCCAGGGCCGTTCGGGCCGCCGGGCATCTTCAATTCCGCGCGCTCCGCACCGTTCCTGAAACCCTTGCCGCTCGGTCGGGTAAAGCCGAGGGCCGCCCACTGGGCCAGCGTCTTGGTCTTGCCGGCATGGGCAGCGCCACCGGCGGGAACGACGATTTCGTAACCCCAAGTCTTGCCTGCCTGCCAGTCGTTCTTCTGCAGCAGGTTGGCGGAGGTGGCGAGCGCATCGGGAACGGAATGCCAGATGTCCTTCTTGCCGTTACCGTCCGCATCGATCGCGTAGAGAAGGTAGCTCGACGGAATAAACTGTGTATGACCCATGGCGCCGGCCCAGGATCCCATCAGGCCCTTGGAGGTCACGTCGCCGTTCTGCAGCATCTTGAGGGCCGCGATCAGCTGTTTCTGTGCATATTTGGAACGCTTGGGATCGGCATAGGCAAGCGTCGCCAGCGCACGTGGGACGTGATGAAGCCTTTCCGGCGTCTCGAGGGCTGCGCCGTAGTTCGATTCCATCGACCAGATCGCCAGAAGGATGTTCTTGTCTACACCGAAATGGCGTTCGAGGGCGGCGAGCGTCGGGCCGTACTTGGCAGCCATCTCGCGGCCGATCTTCACGGTATAGGGGTTCACGCGCGAATCGACGTAGTCCCAGATCTGCGACTTGAACTCCGGCTGATAGCGGGCCTTTTCGAGAACGAAATCATCGGGTTCGCTGACGCCGGCGAAAGCCTGGTTATAGGTCTTCTGGCTGATTCCGTTCTGGGCCGCCGTGGCATAGAAGCCATTGATCCACTTCTTGAAGCCGGCGTCGGCACGGGCTTCCACCGGCATCAGACCGGTGAGGATCGAAAAGGCAAGGGCGCCGAAAAGCTTGCGACTGGTCCTGTTCATTGGGCATCTCCCCGTCGAATTTACGGTTCGCTTTCAAGCCGCAGCTGCGGCTGTTCACCCTAGGTTAATGCTATAGCGTCAACAAATTCTTTACCATCGACCGCTTGTCGAGGGTAGCCTTTGCGAAACGGTAGTAAAGATATACTAGTTGGCAAGGGCGTAATGAAGGCGCCTGTAAATTATCCTCCAGGAGGAATGTGTGGTTCAACGAAATAAACTCCGCAAAGCTGTTTTCCCCGTCGCTGGTCTGGGCACGCGTTTCCTTCCCGCGACCAAGGCCGTTCCGAAAGAAATGCTGACCGTTGTCGATAAACCGGTCATTCAATACGTTGTCGATGAAGCGGTTGAAGCAGGAATCGAGCATTTCGTCTTCATCACCGGTCGCGGAAAGGGCGTTATCGAAGACTATTTCGATATCCAGTTCGAACTGGAACAGACCCTGAAGAGCCGCAACAAGAATGCCGAGCTGACGCTGCTTTCCGGCCTGCTTCCCAAGGCGGGTACGGCGAGCTTCACCCGTCAGCAGGAGCCGCTGGGTCTCGGTCACGCCGTCTGGTGCGCCCGTGACATCGTCGGCAACGATCCCTTTGCCCTGCTTCTGCCCGACATGATCATGCGCGGCGAAAAGGGGTGCATGAAGGGCATGGTCGAGCTTTACGAAAAGACCGGTGGCAACGTCATCGCCGTTGAGGAATGCGCTCCCGAGCAGGCCCATAAATACGGCATCGTCGGCGTCGGCGAAATGCTCGAAGGCGGTTTCCGAATTACCGAGATGGTCGAAAAGCCGGCCAAGGGAACTGCACCCTCCAACTTCTTCATCAACGGCCGCTATATCCTGCAACCCGAGATCTTCGCGATCCTCGAAACCCAGGAACGCGGCGCCGGCAATGAAATCCAGCTGACCGACGGCATGCTGAAGCTTGCCAAGGAACAGGCGTTTGCCGGTTATCACTTCAAGGGCGACACCTTTGACTGCGGCGCCAAGGATGGCTTCATCCTCGCCAACGTTGCCTTTGCACTCGATCGTGCGGACATCCGCCCGACCGTCGAAGAGCCGCTCAAGGCTCTCCTTGCGGCCCTCAAGTAAGAGGGCCGTCAGCGCTTGGCGGTCAGGCCGACCATGGCGCGCATCACATTGCTATCTGCGGCGGACTTGTATTCGGTTCTTTCGTAACTGAGGTCCGCCGTCAGATCGAGGTAGCGGTTCACATTCCAGGTCAGCCCGGCGCCGGTGGCATAGGTCACCGTGTCGGGCGGAGCCGTGTCATCCTGATATTCGGTCCAGCGTGATGAGCCTGACAGGCGTGCAACGAGGTTGCTGCGCAAGCGATGCTCGACCTCGGCCGTCAGGGCATAGATGACCGAACCGCTGAGACCGGCGGTGGTCGAGGGATCGATGGTGGTGGTCAGGCCTAGGTTCACGTCGGTGCCCTGCTGCGGCGACCAGTAGACGTTGCCATCGATGGTCATCGCGCCGATTTCCTTCAGGCGATTGTCGTCGAACTGCTGCTGACGGTAACCCAGTCCGATTTCACCCCTCAGCTTTTCACCGAAATCGGCCGAGATGCCTGCCTTGGCCGCATAGAAATCACCCGAGCGGCGGTAACCATCCGAGTCCTCTTTATCGTCATATGCGACGTGGCCGACGGAGACTTCCGTGAACGGGGTGAGCGCCGGCGAAAGCTCGTAGCCGATACGGCCACGCAGCGAGCCCGAGAGACGGTTGCGGTCGCTCAGCGAAACCTTGGAGCCGTCGGAGAGTTCCGCATCGGAATACTGCCAGCGCTCGAGATCGGCGCCGACGGTGCCGCGCAGCTTGCCGAAATCGTGCTCGACCGAAAGCCCGCCATTATACATATGCACACCGGACTGCACGGCCGCGCCCGAAATGGCGTTCGGATCGTTGGTGTCCTCGCGGCTAAAGGAATAGCCCCCGGTAATATGGGCGATGGTGTCGCGGGAGATATCGAGCCGCAGGTCGGCATTGAGGTTTGCGCTCGGTTTCGTCGCGCTATCGCCGGAAAAATTCCTTTGCCAGTAGCCTTCGCCGCCGATTGTCAGTTCATGACGCGACCAGTCGGAGGTGAGGCTGCCTTTCAGGCCGGTTTCCATGTAATTTCGGGTGTCCTTGCCCTCACCGTCCCTAGTGGTCTCGCTGCCGAAGCGCTGGATGAGGGAGGGGCGCAGCACCATGGTGCCGAGACGAACACCATCCGTTTCCGCTGCCTCGCGCCGGATGCGCTGGGAAGTGGCATCGTCCAGCGTCGTCTCGCGCAGGTTCATGCGGCCGAAATCGTCATCCGGCGCGGTGAGGTTCGCATCGGAGAGAACCGGCGTCGCGGTGCTGCCGGTGGCGAGGGGATCGGTTGCCGTTGCGTCTGCGCCGGTCGTGGTTATCGCCTGCGTTCCGGCCGTCGCTGTGGTGGATTGCGCGGTCGTCGATGAGGCGCTGCTACCTGCCATGCTCGCCGGGGGCTGCAGGACCGTCTGGGCCAGCGATGGCGATGCAAAGCCGAATACGCTCGCCAGCAGGACGCCGGCGAGGCGGCGGGTCCTGCGGCAACGGTCGTGAGCCGTTCCGGTCTCTGAATTCTCTACCATCGGGTTATTGCTCGAAGCTTGAATGCTTACCCAAACGTAAAGTCATGTGGTTAATGTTTGGTTGCCATGCTGTCTGCAGCATCGGTCGGGTGGCTAACGGCCGCAGCGTCGGCGTGTGGACAGTGCGGAGCAAAAGCAGTATGGGACTGCCATGATAAAGCGCGCTGTCAATCTCGTCGAAGCCGGTGCAGTCGAATCGGCTCTCAGGGTCGTCACGACCGAACGCAATGCTCTGGAGGCGCTGGAAGCGGCCCTGACCAATGGCCTTGCCGGTCCCTTCTGTAATGCCGTCAACATCATAGGCGGCATTACCGGCCGGGTGATCGTGACCGGCGTCGGAAAGAGCGGCCATATCGGCACGAAGATCGCCGCGACCTTCGCTTCGACCGGCACGCCTGCCTTCTTCGTCCATCCTGCCGAGGCCAATCATGGCGATCTCGGCATGATTGGCCGCGACGATGCGATCCTTGCGATGTCATGGGGCGGCGAGAGCCAGGAGTTGCAGGGCATCCTCAATTATTCCCGCCGCTTCTCCATTCCGCTGATCGCAATGACGGCGGGAGAGAGCTCGACGCTTGCCCGCGAAGCGGATGTCGTGCTGTTGCTGCCGAAGGTTCAGGAAGCCTGTCCGCACGGGCTTGCGCCCACTTCATCTACGGTCATGCAGCTTGCCATGGGCGATGCGATCGCGATCTCCCTGCTCGAAGCTCGTGGCTTCACGCCGAGCGACTTCCGCATCTTCCACCCCGGCGGCAAGCTGGGGGCCAGCCTTACCCATGTGCGCGATATCATGCACACGGGTGACCGGCTGCCGCTGGTCAAGCACGGCACGCCGATGCCGGAGGCGATCGTCACCCTGTCGCACAAGCATTTCGGCTGCGTTGCCGTTCTGGATGATGACGGCAAGCTCTGCGGTATCGTCACCGAGGGCGACATGGCGCGCAATCTGACGCGTAACCTTGCGGAACTCTGCGTCGATGACGTGATGACCCGCACGCCGAAGACCATCAAGCCGACCACGCTTGCGACCTCGGCACTTGCCACGCTCAACGAGAACAGCATCGGCGCGCTGATCGTTGTCGATGAAGACAACCGGCCGATCGGTCTCGTTCATTTCCACGATCTCTTGCGGATCGGGGTTGCCTGAGCGATAGAGCATTTTCGGCGAAACGGAAGCGCCAGCAATGCTCTATCTCTTTGTCTCGACGTAATTCCTGACGTAAAACGGCTTACACTTTTGCTGGAATTGTTCCTGACAATCAGGCTTTTTCCACCGTCAGGTCGCGGCCGTTACCCGCGATGACCTTCACTTTGGTGCCGGCCGGCAGGTCCGGTCCCTGCACAGACCAGTGGGTATCGTCCAGCCTGATCCGCCCGCGCCCTTCGGTGATGGGCTCGGCCAGCGTTGCTGTGCGTCCGACGAGGCTTGCGGTGCGCTGATTGAGCATCGGCTCGTCGGTGACGACGTGGCCGGTGCCGAGAAGACGGCGGCCAAGCAGGGTGGAGGCGACCGCGAGGACGGAAAACAGCACCAGTTGAACCTGCCAGGTCCAGAGCGAGACCTCCCACAGAACCAGCGACAGGGCTCCGGTGATCAGTGCCGCAATGCCGATCCAGACGAGGAAGACGCCCGGCACGAGGAGCTCCGCAGCCAGCAGAACGAGGCCGAGCAGCCACCAACTCCAGGGACCGAGTTCGATGATCATGCGGCTCAGCATGGCTCAGCCCTCCGTGTTCTGACCGAAGGGGTTCACCGGCGGCGTCGAGCGGGTGACCGGTGCGGCGGGGCGCGGACGCGGTGCCGGAGCGGGTGTCGCGGCATCGCCGAAGACTTCCCGCGCAATCGCGCCGATACCGCCCAGCGAGCCGATCAGGCTGGAGGCTTCCATTGGCATCAGCACGATCTTGGCGTTGGAAGCCGTGCCGATCGCGGCCATGGCTTCCGTGTATTTCTGGGCGACGAAATAGTTGATGGCATTGACGTCGCCGGCCGCGATCGCGTCTGAGACGAAGCGTGTCGCCTTGGCTTCGGCTTCCGCCAGACGCTCGCGGGCCTCGGCCTCGCGGTATGCCGCCTCGCGCTGGCCTTCGGCCTGAAGGATCGCCGATTGCTTGGCGCCCTCGGCGCGCAGGATCTGGGCGTTTCGGAAGCCCTCGGCTTCCAGCACCTGAGCGCGCTTCTCGCGCTCGGCTTTCATCTGGCGGGCCATGGCGTCGACCAGATCCTTCGGCGGCTGGATGTCCTTGATTTCGACGCGGGTGACCTTGATGCCCCAGGGCCCGACGGCTTCGTCGACCACCTTCAGCAGCCGGTCGTTGATCGCCTCGCGGTTCGACAGCAACTCGTCGAGATCCATGGACCCCATGACCGAACGGATGTTGGTCATGGTGAGGTTCAGGATGGCATTCTGGAGGTCTGCGACCTGATAGGCCGCCTGCGCCGCATTCAGGATCTGGTAGAAGGCAACGGCATCGGCCGAGACGCTGGCATTGTCCTTGGTGATGACTTCCTGGGTCGGGACATCAAGCACCTGCTCCATCACGTTCATCTTTGCGCCGATGCGTTCGATGAAGGGAATGATGAGGTTGAGGCCGGGCTCGAGTGTGCGGGTATAGCGGCCAAAGCGCTCGATGGTGTAGCGGAAGCCCTGCGGTACCGTCTTGATCCCCGCGAAGAGAACGAGAATAACCAGTACGACAAGCGCGATAACGACGATATCGGGACCTGCGAACCCCATGATGTGCCCTCCTGTTTCCGAACGCGTTCTTTATAGTGTGCTTCGGTGTCTTTCTAACATCGGATGACGGCGTTTCCATTGCAAGGTCAGGGCCGCGGAGGGTGCGATCATTTCGGCTGGCCCTGATCGGCTCAGACCCAGCCCTGCAGTTCCCGACGGACGACCTTCTCCAATACGCTCATGCCTTCGGGAGTGTCGTTCAGGCAGGGAATGTGCACGAATTTTTCGCCGCCATTGTGATGGAAGATCTCGCCTGCCTCACCGGCGATTTCCTCAAGCGTTTCGAGGCAGTCGGACACAAAGCCCGGGTTCATGATGGCGACGCGCTTCACGCCCTCCTTGCCGAGCTTTTCCATGGTCTTGTCGGTATAGGGTTGCAGCCATTCCTCCGGTCCGAAACGGGACTGGAAGGTGATCATGAAGTCTTTCTCCGAGCGCCCGAGCCGCTCGCGCAGCAGGCGACCGGTCTTCATGCAGTGGCAGTAATAGGGGTCGCCCTGCCGGAAATAGGATTGTGGGATGCCGTGGAACGAGGTGATCAGGAGTTCCGGCTCCCAGTCGAGCGTTGCCAGCTTCTTCTCGACCGATACCGCGAGAGCGTCGATATAGGCGGGGTCATCGTGATAGGGAGGCACGGTGCGCAGGGCCGGCTGCCAGCGCATCTTCATCAGGTGTTCGAAAGCCTTGTCGTTGACGGTTGCCGTGGTCGACGCCGCATATTGCGGATAGAGCGGGAAGAGCAGGATTTTCTCGCAGCCGGCGGCATGCAGCGCATCGATCTTCGAGGCGATGGAAGGCTGGCCGTAGCGCATTCCCCATTCGACGACGACGTTGGGCAGGTCCTTCAGCGCGGCCGACATCAGTTCTGCCTGGCTGCGTGTGTAGGTCCGCAGATAGCTTTCGTCCCTGTCCTTGTTCCAGATCGCCTCATAGGCCTTGCCGACCTTCTGCGGGCGGGTGTTGAGCACGATGCCGAACAGGATCGGATACCATTTCCACGGCGACCATTCGATGACGCGTTTGTCCGTCAGGAACTCCCTCAAATAGCGACGCATCGAGGTGTAGTCGGTGCCATCGGGTGTTCCAAGATTGACGAGAAGTACGCCTACCTTGCCGAAACGGACGGGCGGATGATTGGAAGGCAGGTGGGAAATATCTGCGGTCATGTCGTGGTTCCTGCTGGTTGCACCGGATGCAATACGAATGCGAACGGCGCCAGGATCAGTTCTTAAAAGCAAAAACCGGCCCGGGGAAGCCCGGACCGGTTCCGTTCATGCGGCAAACTGCCCTTGCTTACTTGGCCGGCAGCTGCAGTTCCTTGCCCACACCGATGATGTTGGGGTTCTTCAGCGCATTGGCTTCGGCGATCTTCTTCCACATCATGCCGTCGCCATAGGTTGCGGCCGCGATCTTCCACAGGCTGTCGCCCGAAACCACCTTGTAGACGGTGGCTGCAGCCGTTGCCGCGGCCGAGGCCGGAGCAGCGGTTTCCGCAGTTGCTGCCGGTCCGGCAGGAGCAGCCGGTTCCGTTACAGTCGCTTCGACAGCCGCCGAAGAAGCGACTTCGGTGATGCGGCCGTCGGTATAGGGCTTGTAGGGAGCGTTCTTGGCGAGGTAGTCGGCGACCACCGTTTCGAGGCCGGGACCGAAGTCATAGGCGTTCTGGCCGGCTGTCGCGAAGATCTTGTAGCCGTCGCCGCCGGCGCGCATGTAGTTGTTTGTGGCGACGCCGTAGAGCTTTTCGGGGTCCAGCGGCACGAAGGCGTCGCCTTCCTTCACCTCGACGGAGACGACGCGCTTGCCGGGCTCCTGCGACTTGTCGAAGGAATATTTCAGGCCGGAGACCTGCGGGAAGCGGCCGGCGCCGTCCTGGATCTGGCTGAGGCCGTTTTCAAGCGCCGCGACGATATCGGACCCCTTGAGCCGGAAAGTGGCGAGCGTGTTCTGGAAAGGCAGGACGGTCAGCACTTCGCCCATGGAGACCGTGCCGGCATCGATCGATGCACGCAGGCCGCCGCCGTTCTGGATCGCGATGGTGATGCCCTGATCCTTGACGCGGTCGACCATGGCGTCGGCCACGAGGTTGCCCATCGTGCATTCCTTGACGCGGCAGACTTCGCGGGAACCCTCGATCATCTCGGCGGTCTCGCCGATTTCCTTCTTCTTCAGCTCCTCGATCGGGCCGGCGAGTTCGGCGACCTTGGCGGTGTAGCCGGCATCGGGGGTGACGGACGCATCGAGCAGGATGGGAGCGCCTTCCGCGGACTTTACTGCGCCGGCGTCATCGAAGACGACCTTCAGGTCGCCGAGATATTTCGAATAGGCATAGGCCGTGACGATCGGCACTTCCTTGCCAGACGGGTTCTTGACCAGTGTCGGATAGGGGCCGACGGCCTTCTCATCGGTGCTGGAAAGCAGGGTGTGGCTGTGGCCGCCGACGATGACGTCGATACCGTCAACCGCTGCAGCGATGCGCTGGTCCACCGTGTAGCCGACGTGGGAGAGCAGCACGATCTTGTTGACGCCCTGTGCCTCGATCTCCTTCACGGCTTCCTTCAGGTAACCAATGGGTTCTGCAAAGAGGATGCTGTCGCCGGGCGAGGAGGTCTCGTCCGTGTCGGTGGCGAGAACGCCAACGACCGCAACCTTCTCCGAACCGAATTCCTTGATGATATAGGGCTTGAACTTGTCAGCCACCGGCGAGTCCAGACCCGCGAGCGTGTTGCCGGAGATCATCGGGAATTTCAGGGCCTCGATGAATTTGGCAAGCTCTTCCGGACCGTCGTCGAATTCGTGGTTGCCGATTTCAATGGCGTCGAAGCCGATGCCGTTCATGAATTCGGCGATCGGAGCGCTCTTGTAGGTGGTGTAGAACAGCGAGCCCTGGAACTGGTCGCCGGCATCCAGCGTCAGGATGTTCTTGCCGGCCAGTTCATTGCGGCGGGTATCGATCGCACTCTTCATGCGGGCGATGCCGCCGAAGCACTCGTTCTTGCCTGCCTCTTCCGTGGAGCAGGTGGAATCGAACTTGTTGATCGCTTCGATGCGTGAATGGAAATCGTTGATATGCAGGATATTCAGCTCGAAATCGGCAAAGGCGCCGGTGGCCGAGATCGCGAGCGCGGATGCGCTCAAGAGGCCGAACCGAAGGTGTCTCAACATCGCTTTTCTCCTGTTTTCGTAAATCGACAAACGCATGCTACTCCGCAATCCTGTAGGTTTTTTCGTGCCTTGGAGCCGGGCGGATGTTTTCATCAAGTGGATGCGACTGCAAGAGAAAATGCTCGTCGCGGAAGTGGGCAAAAATGGAAAAACCGACCGGCACGGGTGCCGGCCGGTCTTATCCGGAAATCGTAATGTTCGGGTAGTCCCGCTCTCAGCTGCGGCGGGTGAGCGAGAACTGACCGCCAGAGTCCGAGGTGCAGTTGAGCTGGGTCGGGGTGACCAGCGCGCAATTGACCTTGGACTGGGTGTTGCGCACATGCGAGGTCATGTTGATCTCGACGAGGCGATCCGAAACCGACGTGTAGGTGCCGGATGCCAGAAGCTGGTTGGTGTCGGTGGTCCGCGTGGCGAAGGTGCCGCCCTGGAATGTCGAGATGATGCCGTTCGGATCCGACCATGCTCCTTCGACAGTCGGCGCCTGGTTGTTAACCACGGGCAGCGGCCGTGGGCCACTCGAATAGCAGGCTGAAAGCGTCGTTGCGCAGGCCAGCAATGCCACCACGGTTGTCTTCTTCATCGTTGTCTCCAGCATAAATTTCAGCGACTCTCGGCGTGGGAACCGGAAGACGTATTTTGCCGAACCATGCCGCGAAGACATGGTGAAAGCAAGGCCGGAGGCCTGGTTGAAGCGCTTTATTCCGGGGTGTTTGCCCATGTCGGGTTCCCGAAAAAGCAGAAGCCCGCCGCGATGGCGACGGGCTTCTTTCTTCATTTCTGGACTGCGGCTCAGCGAACCAGAATGTTCTTGAACTGCCAGGGATCCTTCTCGTCGATGTCTTCGGGGAAGAGGCCCGGGCGACCTGCGAGCGGGGTCCAGTCGGTGTAGTGTCCTTCGACCGGGCCGAGATAGGGCGACTGCACTTCGAGGCAGCGCTTGTAGTCCATTTCGTCGGCTTCGACGATGCCGGCCTTCGGGTTTTCAAGAGCCCAGACCATGCCGGCGAGAACAGCGGAGCTGACCTGCAGGCCGGTGGCGTTCTGGTAAGGTGCGATACGGCGGGTTTCCTCGAGCGAGAGGCGCGAGCCGTACCAGTAGGCATTCTTGTCGTGGCCGTAGAGCAGCACGCCGAGTTCATCAAGGCCTTCGACCAGTTCGTTCTCGTCCAGGACGTGCAGGACCGGCTGCGCGGTGCCGCCGTTGCCGAACATTTCGTGCAGGGAGAGTACGGCGTCGTTGGCCGGATGATAGGCATAGTGGCAGGTCGGACGATAGACGACTTCGCCATCCTTCTCGACCGTGAAGTAGTCGGCAATCGAGATCGACTCGTTATGGGTGACGAGGAAACCGTATTGCGGGCCGGGGGTCGGGCACCAGGTGCGCACGCGGGTGTTGGCGCCCGGCTGCTCCAGATAGATTGCGGCCTTGCAGCCCTTCTTGTGCTTCTTGGCGTTCTTCGGCATCCAGTTTTCGTGGGTGCCCCAGCCGAGTTCTGCCGGCTGCAGACCTTCGGAAATGAAGCCTTCCACCGACCAGGTGTTCCAGAAGACGTTGAGTGGCTTCGGGTTCTTGGTGAGCTGGGTGTCGCGTTCGGCGATGTGAATACCCTTGACGCCGACCTTCTTCATCAGCTTTGCCCAGCCGTCGCGGTCGTCGGCAGACGGCTCATCGAACTTCACGCCGAGTTCATGAGCGACGTTGACGAGAGCCTGCTTGACGAACCAGGAGACCATGCCGGGGTTTGCGCCGCAGGTGGAAACCGCGGTGGTGCCTCCCGGGTTTTTCCGCTTCTCTGCGCGCGCAGTTTCGCGCAGCGCATAGTTGGTGCGGTCGGAGTTCTTGAGGTTCTTGTCGAAGTAGAAGCCGAGCCAGGGCTCGACGACGGTGTCGATGTAGAGCACGTCGAGCTTGCGGCAGAGCTTCATCAGATCGACCGAACCGGTATCGACGGAAAGGTTTACGCAGAAGCCCTGGCCTCCGCCTGCGGTGAGCAGGGGCTTCAGCAGCTCCTTGTAGTTGTCCTTGGTAACATGGGCCTGGATGTGCTTGACGCCATGCTTAGCCAGCAGTTCGGCCTCGTCGTTGCGGGGATCGATGACCACCATCCGGCTCTTGTCGAACTTGAAGTGGCGTTCGATCAGGGGCAGTGTTCCGCGGCCGATCGAGCCGAAGCCGATCATGACGATCGGGCCGGTGATCTCACCGTAAACCGGATAGGCTTCTGTGGTCATTTGGTTCTCCTTGGGTGCAGCTTTGGTGCAGCGATCGGGCTTTCCGACATTCGCGCTCTAGATCATAGATTTCAGACATAATAAAGGGCGCTCACCGATCGGTAACGCCTGTTTATGACGGTTGTTTTGCGGATTCATGGCGTCGTCCTCGACGGAAATGATCCGCACACGCTCCATGTCCGCGATACCGCAGCCTTTCAGGCTTCCGATGCGACCTTCTGCCTCGCGACATCGAGCAGACAGTCGACCAGTTCCCGGCGCTTTTCCGCAAGGCCCTTGTAGTTCACCTGATCCTCCTCGAGCGCTTCGAGCTGGGCGGCCATCGAAGCTGCGAGGCGCGCGCCGTCAGGCGCTTCCATGATCGCCTTCAATGGGTCGAGATATATGCGGACGGTAAACAGCAGATCGCCAGTCTGCGGCAGCCGCCGGAGCACCTGACGCTCGATGCGGATGATGGCATTGGCTGCGGCGACGCCCGGCGAGTTCGGCTCGATCGCCGTCTTCTCGGGACGGGGATGGTAAAGCGCGTAGCGCCAGTTGACCGACCAGTTGTAGCGCTTGACCGGCTGGTTCATATCCAGCTTGTCGAACATGCGGTTGATGAGGGTGGCGTTGCGGGTGCCGCCCTGAAAGCCCGGAACGCCGGCATGGATCTGGTCCATCGGTTTCATGAACTTTTCCGGCAGCGACCATGAGGAAGGAAAGGCGAGGTGGGCGGCCACAAGCGTCCAGCCGTCTTCCTTCCGGCGCAGGATGAGGAGATCGTCCTGAACGAGCGACCCGGCGCGCAGCAGCGGGGGCCTCGTTTCATCGGAAAGATCGACCGAATGGCCGGCCATTTCGACAATGTCGCCACGGCGGCTGTAAATGCCGGCATGACGGGTCGTTACGTGCTCCGTGAGCAGGGCAAGCGTCTCTCGCTGGGCATCGAGCGATTCAGGCGCCGCAAGGAAGATATTGTCGAAATGGGTTTTCTCCAGCGCCTTCTTTTCCGCGAGAAAGGTCGCGAGATCGCCGTCGGGTTCGATCCAGTCGTTCAGGTCAATGGGGGTGAGGCCAATGGAGAAGGGCTTGGAGGAGCCGTCATAAGGCGTATAGGCGGGGGGTGTGTGGGTGGGGATCATCTTCAGTTTCGGCGGGCGAGAGGAAGATGCAGTCTCTCCTCAACCCTGAAGCTTTTCAAGTCCGTTGGCGACACGGGTGAGGGCGACCTCGACAATATCGTAGTCGGCGATCCCGTGGAGGGTGAAAGGATCGGCCGCGACGAAGGCCTCGATTGCTGCGCGCTCTCCAACCGCGAGCACAACGCCGCCGGTGCGGGGAACCTTGCGGCCGGAGGCGAGGAACATGCCGCTGTCATAGCCTTCCTTCACCCAAGCCATATGCGGTTCCATATAGCGGTCGGCTTCCTCATTCGACTTCTTGTAGGTGAGGGAAAGAATGAACATCAGGCGTCACTTTCAACGAGTTCGGCGCGGATCAGGCCACGCAGGGAATTTCCGACGAAGAGCTTGCGGAACTTCAGGTCCTCCGGCTTCAGCACCTCGCTCCGCGCCTTGCGTTGGCGAATGAGTTCCGCCCTCAGCACACCGGGCAGCAGGCCGCTCAACAGGGCGGGGGTGACGAGTTGGCCGTCCTCGGCTTCGGCAAAGAGGTTGGTGATGGTGCCTTCGCAGACTTCGCCGCGTTCATTGAGAAGGAGCACCTCGTCGGCCTCTTCCTTTTTGAAGGTGGCGCGTGCCTCTTCATAGGGTTCGCGGCGCGAGGTTTTGTGGCGATAGAGCGCGTCGTCTGATTTCAGGCGGTTGGGCGCGATCCTGAGTTTCCAGACGGTCTCTTCCGCCACTGGCTCGAAGGGCGAAGTGGTGATCTCGATCTTGCCGCGAAAGCTCATCGTCAGCCGGACCCGCAGCGGCGCGTCGCCGCCCACTTCGGCGTTAAGCTTGCCGGCGGCATCCTGTGGCTGGCGAAAACCCAGCGCGTCGGCGGAGCGGCAGAGCCGGCGCAGGTGCTGGTCAAGCCGCACGAAACCTTCATCCGGTTGCCAGCGTATCGTCTCGATCAGCGAGAAATCCATTGGTCCCCTACCGCAAAGCGCGCCTTGAGCAGACATTCCTCATATTCGGCCTCGGCTTTCGAATCGAAAACGATGCCGCCGCCGACATTGAAGACGGCGCGGTGGTCGTTGAAAAGTGCCAGAGTGCGGATGGCCACCGAAAAACGCATCGGTCCCGCCGGATCGCAATAACCGATGGCACCGCAATAGACGTCCCGCGGACCCGCTTCCAGTTCGTGAAGAATGCGCATCGCCCACATTTTCGGAGCGCCGGTGATCGATCCGCAGGGAAAGAGTGCGCGAAAGATCTCGGGCAGGCCAATGTCGGGCAGCAGCTTCGCCCTGACATGGCTGACCATCTGATGCACGGTCGGATAGGTCTCGATGTCGAAGAGTTTCGGCACCGACAGCGTGCCGACCTCGCTAATGACGGAGATGTCGTTGCGAAGCAGATCGACGATCATCCGGTTCTCGGCCTGCGTCTTCTCGTCGGCGAGCATGGCGGCGATGATCGCCTCGTCCTCTTCCGATGATTTGCCACGCGGGGCCGTGCCCTTCATCGGGTGGGTCTCGATCCAGCCATCGCGGTCTGTCGAGAAGAAGAGTTCGGGCGAGCGCGACAGGATGACCGGACCACCGAGATCGATGAGCGCGCCGTAATGGACCGGCTGCCGGGCGACGAGCGACCAGAAGGCGGCGCGGGCGCTGCCGGACCAGCTTGCCGTCACCGGCATGGTGAGATTGGCCTGATAACAGTCGCCCCGTCGGATATGCCGGTGCAGTCTGTCGAAGCGCTCGCGATAGGTTTCGAAATCCCAGGCGGCGTGTGGATCGGTCAGGAAGGGTTCTGCTGCCCGTTCTTCCGGCGCGGATGCCAATGGATGATCGGGATCTTCAGGGGCGTCGAAGATACCGATTGAAAGAAGCGGCGTTTCCCTGTCGTCAACGATCAGCGGGCGGAGCTTTTCCTCGAAGACATAACCTGCCTCATAGGAGACGTAGCCGGCGAGCCATCTGCCGGCCCGGCGTGCTTCTTCCAGTCTGGCGAGGGCGGGCAACACGTCTTCGGCTTTCCGCGCGGTGACGATCTCGCGCGGTTCGGCGAACAGCAGGCTTGTTCCGCGACGGTCATCGCGGAACAGCGCATAGGCGGAATGGTCAGCCATGGGGCTGGGCGTTCTCCGGTTCAGGACGCCTTATCAAGCGCCTCCAGCTCGTCGATCAGCCCTTCTATCATCGACAGGCCCTTGGCCCAGAACGACGGATCGGTGGCATCGAGGCCGAAAGGTGCGAGAAGTTCGGAGTGATGCTTGGTGCCGCCGGCCTTCAGAAGCTCGAAATACTTCTGCTGGAAACCCTGCTCGGCCTGCCGGTAGACGGCATAGAGAGAGTTCACCAGGCAATCGCCGAAGGCATAGGCATAGACGTAGAAGGGCGAGTGGATGAAGTGGGGGATATAGGCCCACCAGCTCTCGTATCCTTCGGAAATCCGGATGGCAGGACCGAGGCTTTCCGACTGGACGGAGAGCCACAGCTCGCCGATCTTCTCGGCCGTCAGTTCGCCTTCCTTGCGGGCGGTATGAACCTTTCGCTCGAATTCGTAAAAGGCGATCTGGCGCACGACCGTATTGATCATGTCCTCGACCTTCTGGGCGAGCATGGCCTTGCGTTCGCGCTTGTCGGTGGTGCGGTCGAGCAGCGCCCGGAAGGTCAGCATCTCCCCGAAGACGGAGGCTGTCTCCGCAAGCGTCAGCGGCGTCTGGCACATCAGCGCGCCCTGCGCTCCGGCGAGTACCTGATGAACGCCGTGGCCGAGTTCATGGGCGAGCGTCATGACGTCGCGCGGCTTGCCGAGATAGTTGAGCAACACGTAGGGGTGGGCGGAGGGAACCGTCGGATGGGCGAAGGCGCCGGGCGCCTTGCCGGGACGCGCGGGCGCGTCGATCCAGCCGCCGTCGAAGAAGCGGGAGGCGATCTCGGCCATCTCGGGCGCGAAGCTGCCATAGGCGGAAAGCACGGTTTCTTTCGCTTCGGTCCAGGGTATCAGTCTGTCAGGGGTTTCCTTGAGCGGCGCGTTGCGGTCCCAGTAGTTCATCTGGTCCATGCCGAGCCACTTCGCCTTCATCGCATAATAGCGATGGGAGAGGCGGGGATAGGCTTCGCGCACGGCAGCCGCCAGCGCATCCACCACTTCGCGCTCGACGCGGTTCGAAAGATGGCGGGCATCGGCGATGTCCTCGAAACCGCGCCAGCGGTCGGAGATTTCCTTGTCCTTGGCCAGCGTGTTGGTGACCAGCACGAAGATGCGGATATTGTCGCGGAAGGTTTGCGACAGGGCTTCGGCCGCGCTTTTGCGGACCGCGGGGTCGGCGTCCTGCAGCATGGTGAGCGTCGGTTCGAGCGTCTGTTCCTTGTCGCCGACCTTGAAGCGCAGCGAGGCGAGCGTTTCATCGAACAGGCGGTTGAAGGCAGCGGCCCCCGTCATCGACTTTTCGAGGAAGAGCTGTTCGATGCGGTCATCGAGCTGGAAGGGCTTGTCCTTGCGCAGATCGACGATCCACGGACGATAATGGGCGAGCGCCGGATCGCGATCCATGGCGGCATCGACCGCCTCATCTTCAAGGCGGTTGAGTTCCAGCGCGAAGAAAAGCAGGCGGGAGGAGATGTCGGTGAGTTTGGCCTGAACGTCACCGAAGAACTTGCCGTTTTCGATATTGGTCATGTCGGAATAATAGGTGAGGCCGGCATAGGAGGCGACGCGACCGAGGAGGTCCTCCAACGCATCCATCTGCGTAAGGGCCGCTGCAAGGCTGTCGCTGCCCGTGGCGTTCAGGGCCGTCGCGAGATTGCCCTTCCACTTCGTTTCGAAAGCCAACGCATCCTTCGCAGCCTTTTCCAGATCGCCCACGAAAGCATCCGAGGTCCTGGACGGATAGAGGTCTTCCAGCCGCCAGACCGGAAGTTCACCGAGCTTTCGGGTTTCCGTGAGCGTCGACTGGGTTTCTGCCGGTGCGCGTGCGGGGGTGAAGTCTCTCGGCATGGCGGATCTTCCTGTTGGTTGCGTGTCGGTGAGGAGATGTAGTCAGTCCGGATGGGCGGAGCAAGCCGAACGATCGGTTCGTTGAGCGAGAGCGGCGGTAACGTCTTGTGCGCTTTGCTAAAATGCGAGCTTTTCTCAAAACAGGATCTTCAGTCCTTTCTGACAGTCTGCGCTGAAGCATGACACTTCGGGTGCATGACGCACCAGATGAAACTCAGAATGATTCCGGGAGCCATACATTGAACGCGCATATCCTCGTTATCGATGAAGATCCGGCGCAGCGCCGCTCACTCAAAGCCGGGATCGAGGCGCACGGCCATGTAGTTCACATCGCCGAAAGCGACCACGAAGGGCTGAACATCTTTCGCAAGCATCGCGACGAGATCAACGTCATTCTTGTGGATCTGAGCGATCCGTCCCGCGCCGGTGCCGGTTTCATCAATGCGCTTGGTGACCTGCATCACGTCGCTCCCGTGATCGTGCAGACGGCCGAAGGTTCGATGCAGCACGCAATCGAGGCGATGCGTGTGGGCGCGTTCGAATTCCTGGTGAAACCGTGTTCGACCGAGCGGGTTGTAGGGGCTATCGAAAGCGCCCTGAAATTTGGACGCTACGGTTCTGAAGGTCGTCCGGTTCGCCGTGCCCGCTCGGGTGCGGTCGGTTTCAGCGACATCATCGCAGCAAGTGCCGCCATGGCGCGGGCGGTCGAACTCGGACGTCGGGCCAGCCAGTCGATGATCCCGATCATGCTGGAAGGCGAGGCGGGCGTCGGCAAGGAGATGCTTGCGCGTGCCATCCATGGCGCCAGCGAGCGTGCGGGCCGGAGCTTCGTGTCCTTCAATTGCGCCGCTATTCCTCATGGGTTGATGGATGCACAACTGTTTGGCGCGGAGGGCGCTTCGCTCTCCGGCTCCGGTGAACGCCAAGCCGGCAAGTTTGCCGAGGCCGATGGCGGTACGCTGTTCATCGAGGAAATCAGCGAACTGCCGCAGCATCTGCAGGTCAAGCTGCTCGGCGCGGTGCAGTCGGGCGAGATCGAGTCTTCCGGCGGCCGCAAGCCGCGCAAGGTCAATGTCCGGCTGATCCTTGCGACCAACAAGGATCTGATCGAGGAGGTCAAGTCCGGCCGTTTCCGCGAGGATCTCTATTACCGGCTGAACGTCTTTCCGATCACGATCCCGGCGCTGCGTCGCCGCAGGGAGGATATCCCGCATCTGGTTCGGGCCTTCATCGAGCGCTTCTCTTCGGAGCAGCGTCTCGCGAAGCCGCTTTCGATAGATGCGACCACTCTCGCCATGCTGACGAGCTTCGACTGGCCGGGCAATGTCCGGCAGCTAGAGAATGCCGTCTTCCGCGCCGTCGTGCTTTCCGATGGAGGTCTGCTGACCGAGCAGTCCTTCCCGCAGGTTCTCGCTCAGGTGTCGGAAGGACGCGAAAGCGGCCTTGCCGCCGTCATGCAGCGTTCGCCGCTTGAGGAGAGGCCGGTCGCAGCAGCGGTTGCTTCGGCTCACGCGGTTGCCGAGGAGATCGTCGCCAGAAGAAACGAAGTGGCGATATCTGCTGCCACCGCAGCCCCGCCCGACAACGTCATCGTCAGCACTGACGAGGCGGGCAACGTTCGCAAGCTTGCGGATGTGGAAGAGGAACTGATTCGGTTCGCGCTGAAATTCTACCGTGGCCAGATGAGCCAGGTGGCGCGCAAGCTCGGGATCGGTCGATCGACGCTTTATCGCAAGCTCAAGGATTACGGCATCGATCCTGACGATCCGCAAAAACACGCCGCTTGAACCGCCGAAAAAGGCCCAATCGTTAACGGTTGGGTAAAGAACTTCCCTTACGAACAGTGAATGACTTGTTAGACAATCGTTCACTATATATGGATTGCTTGTGCATCTGTGGCAGATTTGCCATGGTGTTACCGCATTTGACATCCATGTGAGTTGGCGTGGGACGTAGTCTTTCGGACGGGGATAGAATTGCAGAATCCGCATGAAACAAGCGCGCCTGTTGAAAGAATAGGGCGCAGCCATCGGGCTGCACGCGTGCGTTCAGCCGCCCAATTGTGCTTCACCGTCCTTGCTGTCCTTATTGTCAGCACCTTCATGCTGTTCGGTGCCTCCTCTTCCGCCCATGCCGAAACCCGTACACTGAAGATCCATTTTGTCCACACCGGCGAAAAGGCTGCCATCACCTTCAAGCGCAACGGTCGCTATGATGCGAACGGCCTGAAGCAGCTCAACGTCATTCTGCGCGACTGGCGTCGCAACCAGCCGACCAAGATGGATCCGCGCCTGTTTGACCTCGTATGGGAGGTCTATCGGCGCGCCGGTGCTTCGGGCTACATCAACGTCGTTTCAGGTTATCGTTCGCCGGAAACCAATTCCATGCTCCGGTCCCGTTCCAAGGGTGTCGCCAAGGAAAGCCAGCATATGCGCGGCACGGCGATGGATTTCTATATCCCGGGCGTACAGCTCAAGACGCTGCGTGAAATCGGTATGAAGATGCAGGTCGGCGGCGTCGGTTACTATCCGAATTCCGGCTCGCCGTTCGTGCACATGGACGTGGCCTCCGTTCGCGCATGGCCGCGCATGTCGCGTCAGGATCTCGTCCGCCTCTTCCCTGACGGCAAGACGCTGCACATTCCGGCCGATGGCAAGCCGTTGCCGGGTTACCAGCAGGCGCTAGCCGATTACAAGCAGCGCGTCAGCTCCAACCAGGTCATCGTTGCGGATGCCAAACCCGGCAAGCGCAAGAGCTTCCTGGCCGCTCTCTTCGGAGGTGGTGGCGACGAGGACGAGGAAGAGGACGTCGGAGTACCGGCCGAACGGCCCTCCGTTGCACCTCAGCCCGTCGTGACGGCGGCGGAGCCGACGATGGTTGCCACTGCCACTCCTCCTCCGGGCATTGCTCCGGCTCAGCAGGTGCTGACTGCCGCACCGCCTGAAAACCAGCTGGCCCTCAATGCGCCGGTGCCACAATCGAGGCCGTCGCTGAAGCAGGCAGATACCAGCCTTGCCGTGGCGCTCTATTCGTCGAACCGCAGCGCTGCAGAGGACGCCTTGTCCAAGGTCGCAGCCGGCGCGCCGACCAATGGCGATGAATTTGCCGACCTGCAGTCGATGAAGGTTCCGGTTCCGACCCTGCTCGGTAATCGTGGGGCCCAGCCTGCCGGCGTGATGACTGCGTCGATCGATCCGAACATGGTCGACGACAGCCATATCCCGCTGCCGACGGCCCGGCCGACGGTTGCCGAGGCTCTGCTCGCCAGCGCCGATGCGGAACCCGAGGCGGATGTCGATGAAGTCGAACAGGCCATCCTGTCGCCGGAAGCTGCCGCCGCTCTTGAGCAGAGCAACGCGCAGGACAGCATGCCGACGCCGGCTGAACGTCCTGCTGAAGCCGAGTTGACCGCAGCCCCCGTTGCGGTGGTTCCGACCCCGCAACCGGCGCCGACCACCGCAGATAAGTCAGCGCCTGTCGCTCCGGCTGCGATCCAGCCCAAGCCGGCCGCGCCGAAGGCTGCGCCGACGCAGGTTGCTTCGATCGACCAGAAGCCTGCGACGCGTGCAGTCGATTTCGGCGATACCTTCGTCTTTGTCGCTCCGGAGCCGGACGAAAGCGGCGTGAAAGCCGGTCTGCCCGCCAAGGGTGGCCGTCCGAGCCAGGTCGAGGCAGAGCAGGCCCGCATGGCGATGACCGGTGGTACGAAGCTCACCAAGAACATGATTGCCCAGTGGGCGCTGAACAAGGATCGCTTCGAAAACGTCGCAAAGCCGGTCAAGGCGCCGCGCATCGTCAGCCGTTCGCTGACCGCGCCCGCGACGGTGTATCCGGTCGGCTTCCAGCAGGGCGCGACGACCGTGGACCCGAACCGCTTCGGCGCTCCCTGATCCGGACATATTTTCCGTCCTTCACCGACAAGAAAAAACCCGCCGGACATTCCGGCGGGTTTTTTGATGTTTCGTGCTGTCTCGAGGCTCAGCCTTCCGGCGGGCTCTCGATCATGCCGAGGGCATGCAGGTAGGTGTCGAGGATCAGGTCCTCCTCCATGCGTTCCTGCTCGTCCTTCTTGCGCAGCGCGATGACCTTCTTGAGGATCTTGGTGTCGAAGCCCATGGACTTGGCTTCGCCGTAGACGTCCTTGATGTCGTCGGCGATGGTCTTCTTTTCTTCTTCCAGGCGCTCGATGCGCTCGACAAAGGCGCGGAGTTGGTCGCGGGCGACGCCGTGGGCATCAGACATTGATAATCTCCTTGATATCTCGGAATTCGTTCGTGGGGGCTGACCTGCCGCGAAGCCGTGGCCGCGTCAAGACCTAAAGCGCATTGCGGTCGATGGGATTTGCTCTGAAGGCCTCGATCTGAGGGGCTGGACACCCGTCTTCGCAAAGCCGTCGATGCTGTGGGCTGACGGCTTTCCGCTTACTCCTTCGGCTTGTTGCGCTCGAAATCGGCTTTCTGCGCCTCGCTGGCTTCCTTCTGGTGAAGGGCTTTCCATTCTTCGTAGGGCATGCCGTAAATGAGCTCACGGGATTCGTCCCTGGTCACTTCGAGACCGGCCTTGTCGGCGGCCTCAAGATACCAGTTGGACAGGCAATTGCGACAAAATCCCGCCAGGTTCATCATGTCGATGTTCTGGACATCGCTGCGTTCCCGCAGGTGGGCGACGAGGCGGCGCAATACTGCCGCTTCCAGTTCGATCTGCTGTTGTTCGTCTGGCTTGCTCATTGCTTATTTCCTGTCTCCGAAGCGCGCCGTGATCCCTCGGGATCACGGCTTGCGCTCTATCTCTGCATTCTATCTCTTGCCGTCGCCGTGAAAACGCCAATCGGCTTCCCATGGCGACCCAAGACGGGGGCGACCCTAGACGGGGTAGGGGCCGGTGCGCGATACATGCACCTCATAGGCATGCAGCGCGGGGTCTGCATTGAGTGCCTCGAAGATCGGCGCCAGACGGGTGGCCCAGGCTTCAACACCTTCCTCGCTGCCGATCAGGTCTTGACGGACTTCGAGAAGCGCGTGGGGAATGCCCGTCATCATGCAATGCCGGTACATGGTATCGCCTCTGAGCGCACCGTCATAGGGCTCGTTGTCGCCGACCAGTATGTCGCCCGGCTGGCGGAGCCTGTCGATCAGCGCCCCTGCGGCTCGCCGGTCGCTATCCCACAGTACCGCGGCATGCCAAGGGCGGGGCACGTCCTTCCAGAAAGGCGTGAACGAATGGAGCGACAGCACCAGCGGCGCTTTGCCGGATGCTTTTGCCACTTCCGCAATCGTGTGGCTCACTGCCTCGTGATAGGGGCGGTGATAGGTGGCGATGCGCTCGTTCCATTCCTCTTCGGTGATCGGATGATTACCCGGAATGATCGCGCCGTCCGAGATCTTCATGATGAGGGTCGGATCGTCCTCGCCGCGGTTCGGATCAATCAGCAGGCGGGAGAAGCAACTCATTACCGCCGGTACGCCGAGCATGGAAGCGAGCCGGCGCGTCAGCGCCTCGATGCCGATGTCGTAGGCAATGTGGCGCAAGAAGGCGGATTGCGGAAGGCCGAGCCGGCCATACTTTTCCGGTACGCGGTTTGTCGCGTGGTCGCCGAGCAGAACCAAAGCCCTGTCATATTGGCCGGATATGATTTCAAACGGATTGAAGTCTTGCATGACGCGCTGCCGGAAAAGGAGTGACGGGCTTGATGACATGGGGGAAAGGCGAGCGCAAGCTTTCGTCTCGGTCACGTTTGTGCCAAGATCCGTCCCGATGGTTCAGGCCACAATTACAATCGATTAGAGTTGCGTTGACATTCTTGGTGCATCATCGCAAGAAGGCTGTCGACGCACAAAGATGGAGTTCCGGCGGAAACCGTGCTGAAGCAAATTCAATCTCCTCTGGCCGGCAAGGCCAAGCGTCATTTGCGCCCCCTCCTGATCGCCGGCGCACTTCTCTCACCTATGTTCGCGGCGGGTGCCGCACATGCGGAATTCCGGGTCTGTAACGGAACGCAGAACCTTGTTGGCGTAGCGATCGGGTATCGCGCCGAAGAGGGTTGGATCACCGAGGGCTGGTGGCAGGTGCCGGCATCGACATGCGCAACCCTCATCGAGGGCGAGCTGCAGTCTCGCTACTATTATCTCTATGCTGAAGACGCTGCCCGTGGCGGCCGCTGGACCGGTGACATCAACATGTGTGTCGCCGAAAACGAGTTCAAGATCGTTGGTGTGAAGGATTGCTTCGCCCGCGGCTACCAGCAGATGGGCTTCAAGGAATACGACACAGGCCGACAGGGCAGTTGGATGGTCCAGCTTTCCGATACGCCGGGTACACCACAGGAAAGCCAGAACTGATGAAGCGTAACCGCAAAGTGAAGATCCTTGCCACGCTGGGCCCGGCATCGTCCGATGAGGCGATGATCCGAAAGCTTCATGAGGCGGGTGCAGATCTTTTCCGCATCAACATGAGCCATGCGAGCCATGATGTGATGCGCGGCCTCATAGCCAAGATCCGCTCCGTCGAAGCGGCCTGTGGCCGGCCGATCGGCATTTTGTGCGACCTTCAGGGACCCAAGCTGCGCGTCGGCAAGTTTGCCGCGACCACCGTTGAGCTGGTTCCTGGCCAGACCTTTACACTCGACAACAAGGACGAGCCAGGCGACAACACCCGCGTCTACCTTCCCCATCCGGAAATCCTCGAATCCGTCAAGCCGGGCCATCGTCTGCTGATCGATGACGGCAAGCTGCATCTGCGCGCCGAAAAGTGCGACGGCAAGAGCATCGTGACCACCGTCATCTCCGGCACCAAGATTTCCGACCGCAAGGGCGTGAGCCTGCCGGACACCCTGCTGGCGACCGGCGTTCTGACCGACAAGGACCGCGCCGATCTCGATGCCGTTCTGGCGACCGGCGAAGCCGACTGGGTGGCGCTTTCCTTCATCCAGCGCCCCGAAGACCTTGCCGAAGTGCGCAAGGTTGCGCGGGGCCGCGTCGGCCTGATGTCCAAGATCGAAAAGCCGCAGGCCATCGAGCGTATCGATGAGATCATCGAGCTTTCTGACGCCCTGATGGTGGCCCGTGGCGACCTTGGCGTGGAAATGCCGCTGGAAGCCGTTCCAGGTCTGCAGAAGCAGCTGATCCGCGCCTGCCGCCGTGCTGGCAAGCCTGTGGTCGTTGCCACCCAGATGCTGGAATCGATGATTTCCGCTCCGGTGCCGACGCGCGCCGAAGTCTCCGACGTCGCGACCGCAGTTTTCGAAGGCGCCGATGCGATCATGCTGTCGGCGGAATCTGCCTCCGGCCAGTATCCGGTCGAAGCTGTTGCCACCATGGCTTCTATCGCCTCTACGATCGAACGCGAGCCGCATTATCCGGGCATCATCTATGCCCAGCGCGCTCAGCCGGAAGCAACCGGAGCGGATGCGATCTCGCTCGCCGCGCGCCAGATCGCCGAGACTCTCAAACTGCAGGCGATCGTCTGCTACACCTCGTCCGGCAATACGGGGCTACGCGCCTCTCGCGAGCGGCCGGAAGTGCCGATCCTGGCGCTGTCCCCGGTCATTCAGACCGCACGCCGCCTGTCGGTTGTCTGGGGTCTGCACTGTGTGGTCTCTGAGGAACCGACCGACCTCGACGATATGGTCAATCGTGCCTGCCGTATTGTCGTTGAGGAAGAGTTCGGCAAGCCCGGCGACCGCGTCATCATCTCCGCCGGCGTGCCGCTCGGCACGCCCGGTTCCACGAACATGCTGCGCATTGCCTATATTGGTCCCGACGGCCTTTCGGGCATCTGACCGGTTCTGAAGCGTAATAATGAAAAAGCCGCCTCATGGCGGCTTTTTCATGCCCGGTTTAGGGGAAAGGGTCCGCGCCCTATGTGCGGCTGCCGGCGAGCTTTTCTTCGAGTTTGTTGACGAGGTTCTGGGCGTCGCGGTCGGCCGGGTAGATGTCGAGGTAGCGTTCCCATGCCTTGAGCGCCATCTCCTCGCTGCCACGCTCGCTGAGGATCGCTGCGAGGCCTGCCAGAGCGCCGAAGTGCCGGGGCTCCAGAGACAGGACATGATTGATGTCGGAAACCGATTTCCGGTAATTGCCCATGGTGTAGTTCAGCGTGGCCCTGAGGTTCCATGCGCCGACGAAGTCGGGTTTCAGAACGATGGCCTGATCGATGAAGTCGAGGGCGGCGGGATTACGCTTCTCGGAAATGGCGGTGTTCGCCCACTGCATCAGGAGATTGACGGTAGGACTGCCGGAATCATTCCATGTGCCCATGATCTCGGCAGAGATGCGGTTGGCCGCTTCCGGGTTGCGCTCCCGCTTCAGGCTGGTCAGCAACTGGTCAATGGTGCGGGCGGCATCGGTCTGCTCGCCGGCAATCGCCGCGTGCTGTTCTGCATCCTGTGCAGACGCCTGGCCTGTGGCAAGCACGACCGAAACTATCGCCACAAGGGGCGCGACGAAGAACAGTCGATGAAAACGAAAGCGGCGCATAACGGTCAGAATAAACCGCTTGCGCCAGCTTTCATATTCAAATCTTTGCTATCAACAGTCTCCGGCGAAACCGCCGGAAACGATCTGCAAATCCGCCATCGCCCAAGGGCGATGGAAAGCCTCAGCCCTGACGAGCCTTGAAGCGCGGGTTCTGCTTGTTGATGATGTATACGCGGCCCTTGCGGCGAACCAGACGGTTGTCGCGATGACGGGCCTTGAGCGCTTTCAGCGAGTTCTTGATCTTCATTTTTCTGGTCCGCAACTGTTGCCGGGGAATGTCACATTCGCCCGCTGTCTCTTAACAATCAAAAGCGCGCCGCGGGGCGCGCTCCTAAAGGGTTGGTGGCAAATACTCCGACCTGACCCCTCGTGTCAACCGGTTCCCCGGCTTTCCGCGCCAGATACCGGCAATTTTGGCGATTCTTCAAGGCCTGATTGGAGACAATTCCGTAACATGCCCCATCTTTCTTCCGGGGCGGGCTTCTGTCTTGCCATAAAGGTGGACGAATACGTCGGGCCTGGCGAGCCAGGCGGGCACAGCCTCGATGTCGTCGCCGATGAGATTGGTCATCACGCAATCGGAATGGCGAGCCGGACTGCCAAGCGGCAGCGAGGCAATCGCGCGGATGTGCTGCTCGAACTGGGAGACGACGCAGGCGGCTTCCGTCCAGTGTCCGGAATTGTGGACGCGCGGGGCGATTTCGTTGGCGATCAGGCTGCCGTCCGCGAGCACGAAGAACTCCATGCCGACGACGCCGACATAGTCGAGGGCTGCCAGCAGGGCGCTTGCGGCTTCGCGTGCGGCGTCTGCCGTTGCCGTCCCGATTCGGGCGGGCAGGGTGGAGGTATCCAGAATGCCGTTGCGATGAACGTTCTCGGCCGGATCGTAGCAGGCGACCACGCCATCGGTGCCGCGTGCCGCAATGATCGAGATCTCGCGCTCGAAAGGCACGAAGCTCTCGAGGATCAGCGGAACGTTGCCGAGGTCGGCGAAAGCGCCTGCCGGGCTGTCGGCGGAAGTACGGAAGACGCGCTGTCCCTTGCCGTCATAGCCGAGGCGGCGGGTCTTCAGGACGCCGGCGCCGCCGAAGTCGACAAGGGCCGCTTCAAGCTGTTCCTGGCTGTCGACGGCATGGTAGCGGGCGGTCGGGATGCCGCATCCATTGAGGAAGCGCTTTTCCGTCAGGCGGTCCTGCGCGACTTCCAGCGCCTTCGGCGGCGGGAAAACCGGTACGCTGCGGGCAAGGATCTCAGCGGCCTCGACGGGCACGTTTTCGAATTCGTAGGTGACGATCTCGCAGGCGGCGGCAAGTTCAGCAAGGGCGTCCGGATCGTTGTAAGGAGCGACAATCTGGCTGTTGGCCAGTTGCGCTGCCGGACAGTCGGCCTGCGGCTCCAGAATCACGGTGCGGAAATTGAGGCGCGCCGCAGCCATGGCCAGCATGCGGCCGAGCTGGCCGCCGCCGATGATGCCGATCGTTCTGGCGGTCATGGCGTGTCGTCCAGCGGGTATTCTGCAACTGCGTCGGTCTGGCGCTCGCGCCATTCGTCGAGCCGCTCGGCGAGGTCGTCGTCGTAGAGGGCGAGGACAGCTGCGGCCAGAAGTGCTGCATTGACCGCACCGGCCTTGCCGATGGCAAGCGTGCCGACCGGAATGCCTGCCGGCATCTGCACGATCGAAAGCAGGCTGTCCTGACCGGAAAGAGCCCTCGACTGGACCGGTACGCCGAAGACCGGAAGAGGGGTCATGGCGGCGGTCATGCCCGGAAGATGGGCGGCACCGCCAGCGCCGGCGATGATGACCTTGAAGCCTTCGTCGCGGGCGCCCTTGGCAAAGGCCACCAGCCGGTCGGGCGTGCGATGCGCTGAAATGATGCGGGCCTCATAGTCGACGCCGAGGATCTCGAGCGTATCGGCGGCGTTCTTCATGGTCTCCCAGTCTGACTGGCTTCCCATGATGATGGCGACAGGCGGGCGCTCTTCAGGCATCGGGTCTCCTTGCAGGCCGTTCACGCGATAATGTCAGGGATAATCTGGTCTTCCAGCTTGGTCATCCTGTCCTTGATGACCAGCTTCTTCTTCTTCATGCGCTGGATACGCAGGGCCTCGCAACCCGTCTCGATCATCGCGTTGATGGCAGCGTCATAATCCTCATGCTCCTGCCGGAGCCGCGCCAGCGCCAGCCGGATGTCGGCCTGTTCCTGATCGGGCATTGTCCTGTCCCCACTCTCGCTCTTTACGCCTTCGTTTGTGAGGCGCACCGAAGATTCCCGCAAGCTCCTATCATCAAATACCGGTAACGGGAAGTTATCCTTCTCTGCGTTTTTGCAGTGCCGAAATGGCAATTTCGCCTTCGACAAGTCGCAATCTTCATGTCACATTACTTTTGCAAAGCCTGAAACTCCAGCGATAGAGGGCTGGAAGTAGGCGAAAGGAAGGACGCATCAAATGACCATACAGGCTCATCTTGAATCGCTCGAAAAGAAGCATGGCGCGCTTGAGGAGAAGCTCCATCACGCTCTTGTCTCTCCCTCCAAGAATGACCATCACATTGCCGAACTGAAGCGGCTCAAGTTGCGTATCAAAGACGAAATGGAACGCCTGAGAGCGTCCACGCGACATTAACCAATAGAAAGGCTGCGCCGGCCGGGGATCGCCATGAAGAGCTGGTCCCGCCCGATGTGAAGAGTAAGTAGCCAACTCCCAAGCGGAACCTCGGAAATCAGAGCGATTTCCGGGGTTCTTGTTTTTCGGAAAGGAAGATGGAGGGTGATGCCGGCCGTGACGACTGCGGCTTTCAGGACCAGAACTGATCGAGCCAGAGGTTGAGCTTGTCGAAGCCGTGACGGTTGACCGAGTAGATGCGTTTCGTGCCCTCGGAGGTCACGGTGACCAGTTCGCAATCGAGAAGCGCCTTGAGGTGCTGGGAGACGGCGGGGCGGCTGATCGGCAGACCGTTCGCGAGATCGCTGACCGTTTTCGGCGCGCGCCGCAATTCCTCGAGCAGGTAACGCCTGTTCGGATCGGCAATCGCTGAAAAGGGGTCCGTGGTCGACATGAAGGCAGGTTACGTCAATCGGCCGTGCGCGGCAAGCGAGCGTGTGCATTGCAACCTGCGGTCTGGCGCGGCGCCGGACGTCGCCAGCTGGGCCTTGTCGGTATCGGCCATTACGGGGAGGGACTTAAAGACGATGCCGGTATCGTTTGTTTCTGTTGATCCTTCTGCTAGACCCGTCTATCGGATTTGCTTGAACAAAAGAGAGGGGGGAGCTGCCGTTACAGGCCATCCTCCCGGAACGGATCGCGCCCCATGACCAAGACCGAAGACCGCTGCCGCCTCGTCCTGATCGTTCCCGATATCGCCGATGCCGAGGAAAAGGCCCGGATCGTCGGCGATGCGCTGAAGGGCGGCGACGTCGCTTCCGTTATCCTGCCGCAATACGGCCTTGATGATACGGCTTTCCAGTGCCATGCCGAACTGCTCGTCCCTGTCATTCAGGATGCAGGCGCTGCTGCACTGATTGCCGACAACAGCCGGGTTGCCGGCCGGGCAAAGGCCGATGGGCTTCACATCAGCGGTAATGTGGCGGCGCTGGCGGAGGCCGTGGAAAAGCACGTTCCGAAGATGATCGTCGGCGGTGGCAATGCGATGGACCGCCATCATGCACTTGAGATCGGCGAGGTGCAGCCCGATTACGTGTTTTTCGGCCGCCTCGATGGAGACATCAAGCCGGAGGCGCATTCGAAGAACCTCGCGCTCGGCGAATGGTGGTCGTCGATGATCGATATTCCCTGCATCGTGATGGGAGGAACTGATCCGTCTTCGGCAATCGTCGTTGCAGCCACGGGTGTCGAATTCGTGGCGCTGCGGGAGGCCGTTTTCGCCGATCCGGCGCAGGCTGCGACCATTATTGCCCAGGTCAACGCCGAACTTGACGAAAAAGCGCCACGGTTTGAAGATTGATACGCAATATGCGCACTCGTCTTCTTCGTTTTCCAGCTCTTCTCGCCATGCTCGCCGCAGGCACCGTCTGCATGCCGTCCGTCGTTTCGGCGCAGCAGGCTGCTGACCAGCCGGTGATGCGGCCGTTGACGCCGTCCGACACCGGTTCGCTCGATCGCGGTCCCCGGCCGTCGCCTGAGCCGGAGAAGGGTAAAGGCGATGCGGACGGCAAGGCCGAAGCCGAAGACGATCCGCAGGGGCTCAACATTTTTGCCCGCATGGGCGCGCCGCTGCCGGACGCGCCGGCGGAAAAGGATTTCAAGGGCACCGTCGATGAGGCTTACGGGGCCTATCAGCGCGGACTGTTCACGACGGCTGTCGACAAGGCCTTGCCGCGCGCGCAGCTCGGCGATCCAGCGGCACAGACACTGCTGGCCGAATTGATGGGGCGCGGGCTTGGCGTGAAGAAGGACACCAAGGGCGCTGCCTTCTGGTATGGCCAGGCGGCGCAGGGCGGCGACCCTCCGGCAATGTTCAAATATGCCCTGCTGCTGATGGAGGGCAAGGACGTCCCCCACGACAAGGCCAAGGCCGACGAATACATGCGCAAGGCGGCTGATGCCGGCAACAGCTCGGCGCAGTTCAATTGGGCGCAGATTCTGGTTTCGGACAATCCCGGCGTGAAAGGCCTGACGCTCGCTCTTCCCTATTACGAGAAGGCGGCCGAGCAGGGCGTCGCCGATGCGCAGTATGCGGTCGCGCAGATCTACAGCGTGCTGAAAGACCTGCCGCAGGAAAAGAAGGCGAAGGCGCGTGACTGGCTGGGCCGCGCGGCAAGGGCCGGTTTCGATACCGCCCAGTTGGATATGGGCATCTGGCTGGTCAATGGCATCGGCGGTCCGCGCGATTACGAGCGAGGCTTCCGCTGGCTTGCAATCTCGGCCAGGCGCGGGAACGCCGTGGCGCAGAACAGGCTTTCGCACCTCTATATCAATGCGCTCGGCACGAAGCCCGATCCAATCGAGGCGGCGAAGTGGTATGTCCTTTCCCGGCGCGCGGGCCTCAAGGATCCGGCGCTTGAGGACTTCTATCTCGGCCTGACGGACGAGGAGCAGAAGAAGGCGATCGACGCGGCGAACAAGTTCCGTCGTGGATAGTCAGTCTCCAATGGAACTGGGGAGGCAGGTTTGGACAATGTCGAGCTCTTCGAGCGGCTGGGGCTGGCGGTTGCCATAGGGGCCGCTGTCGGCGTCGAACGGCACTGGCGAGAGCGTGACGAACCGGAAGGCGCCCGAGCCGCGGGTATCCGCACCTTCACCATGATCGGCATGACGGGCGGTGTCGCCGGATTGCTGGAGCGCAGCCTGACCGTCGGGACCGCCTATACCGGTTTCGTCATCGTCGGTTTTCTGATCGTCGTTGCCATTGTCATGGCGATTTTCGAACTGCGTCAGGCCATTGCCGAGCAATCCTACAGCGTGACATCGGTCATTGCCGCCATCCTCACATTCGGGCTCGGGGCGCTCGCGGTCACCGGCGACATGGTGCTAGCATCTGCCGGCGGTGTGTCGCTGGTCGCGATCCTGGCCAGCCGCGAGTTTCTACACAGCGCCATCCGAAAGCTTAAATGGATCGAATTGCGCTCGGCGATCATCCTGCTGACGATGACTTTCGTGCTTCTGCCCATCCTGCCTACCACTCCGGTCGGACCCTATGGGGGTGTCGTGCCGCGCAGCGTCGTGCTGCTGGCGATCATGCTCGCCTCGATCTCATTCGTTGGCTACATTACGGTCCGCATGCTCGGCGCATCGCTCGGCGACCTGATCGGCGGGGCGATCGGCGGTCTCGTCTCGTCGACGGGAGCCACGGTCGAATTCGCAAGGCGGAGCCGGGAACCAGAGGGCGCAGATACTTCGGATGTCGTCTCGCTGGCTGCCGGCGCGGTTGCAGCGGGCGCCGTGTCGCTCCTGCGCACGGTCTTTCTTATCGGTGCGCTCGCCGTAAGCTTGCTGCCGTACCTCCTCGTTCCGCTCTTGCTTGCGACCGTCGTCATGGCCGGCTACGCGATATTTCTCGCCCGCCGACAGCAGAGCGCTTCCGGTGAGCGACCCCTCGGCAACCCGTTCGAGTTGCTGGCCGTCGCCAAGATGGCGGCGCTGCTCACGATCGTTGCCTTTATCGCCAGGGCGGCAACCGCGTATTTCGGCAGTGCCGGCCTCATGGCTGCATCGGCGATTTCGGCTCTTGCCGACGTGGATGCGGTTGCCGTGACAGTCGCGGGCATGCTGCCATCCCTCGATATAGTGACGGCGGGACGGGCAGTCGGCGTTGCCGTGGTGACCAACATGGTGGCGAAGGCGGTCTATGCCTTTGCCTTCGGCCGACGGAATTTCGCGATGCATATTCTCGTCGCCACAGTCCTTGCCGTAGTTGCCGGTCTGGTCGCGGAGCGGCTGCAGGCGATGGCGTGACGCGGTTCTTGGCGTCGGTTTAGCCCAAGCCCCTTGAATTTCGGCCGCATTTGTGGTCTTGAACCGGCCAACTGCCGCCGCGAGCAATCGCGCGCTTCTGCCGCCGTCATCCGGCGCCACATCGCTTTTCAAGGATATCGTTCAATGGCTCGTTCTGCTCTTCTCAATGTCATGGTTCAGGCTGCCCTGAAGGCGGGCAAATCCCTGTCGCGCGACTTCGGTGAAGTACAGAACCTGCAGGTCTCCGTTAAGGGCCCGAGCGACTTCGTTTCACAGGCCGACCTCAAGGCTGAAAAGCTGGTTCGCGACGAGCTGCTGAAGGCTCGCCCGACCTATGGTTTCCTCGGCGAGGAAAGCGAAGAGATCAAGGGTACCGATGGCGCTCACCGCTGGATCGTCGATCCGCTGGATGGCACCACCAACTTCCTGCACGGCATTCCGCAGTTCGCCGTTTCCATCGCGCTCGAGCGCAATGGCGAGATCGTCGCCGGCGTCATCTTCAATCCGGCGACCGACGAACTCTACACCTCTGAAAAGGGTGGCGGCGCATTCCTCAACGATCGTCGTATTCGCGTGGCCGCCCGCAAGGTTCTGTCCGACAGTGTCGTCGGTTGTGGCATTCCGCATCTCGGCCGCGGTTCGCATGGCAAGTTCCTCGTCGAGCTTCGTCATGTGATGGGCGAAGTGGCCGGCGTCCGCCGCATGGGTGCCGCGGCGCTCGACCTCGCCTATGTCGCTGCCGGCCGTCTCGACGGCTTCTGGGAAGCCGGCCTTTCGCCCTGGGACATGGCTGCCGGCCTTCTGATGATCCGAGAAGCCGGTGGCTTCGTCAGCGACATGCATGGTGGTACCGAGATGTTCGACACCGGCACCGTGGTCGCCGGCAACGAATACATCCGCAAGGAACTGATTGAAGTTATCGCCCGTCCGGTGCCGAAGAACTGATCTGTTCCTTCGCAGTTTCCGCGGCTTCAATTCGTCTCAATCTTCCGCTAGCTTCGCAGTGCGAGATTCCCGGAGGCTGAGGAAGACATGGCGAAAGTGAAGCTGGCGGACCTGGAGGCGGCGGAGACCGGGGGAGGGGACGACGGTCACAAGCTGTCCAGCCCGATGCCGTTTTTCAGCACCATGGTGATCTTCCTGATCATCGTCGGGTTTATCGCCGCCATTCTATACCGGCAGGCTCATGCGGCCTTCGTTACCAATCCCGGCCTGAACAGCCTCATTCTCGGCGTTCTGGCGGTGGGTATCATTCTCGTCTTCACGCATGTGCTGGCGCTTCGGCCGGAGGTACGCTGGTTCAATTCATTTCGCGCTGCCGGCGGCATGGAGAAGGTCGGGCGCGAGCCGCGGCTGCTCGCCCCCATGCGCGCCCTTATCGGTCGTCGCCGGTCGGTGGCGATTTCCACCACAGCGCTGCGCTCCATTCTCGATTCGATCGCCACGCGTCTTGATGAGTCGCGCGACACATCGCGCTACCTGATCGGTCTTCTCGTCTTTCTCGGCCTGCTCGGCACGTTCTGGGGCCTGCTTGGCACCATCGGCTCGATCACGACCGTGATCCAGTCGCTCGACCCGTCCGGCTCCGGTGATAGCAACGATGTGCTTCAATCGCTGAAGAGCGGCCTTACCGCGCCGCTTTCCGGCATGGGCACGGCGTTCTCGTCCTCGCTGCTCGGTCTCTCCGGTTCACTCATTCTCGGTTTTCTCGACCTGCAGGCCGGTCGCGCGCAGAACCGGTTCTATACCGAACTGGAAAACTGGCTGTCATCCATGACGGATGTCGATTCCGATCGGGTGGCTTCCTTCGCCAACGGCAGCGGGCTGCAATCGGAAGAACTTTCGCGTCTTGTCGACCAACTGGCGAAGATTGCTGACCGGGAGGGCATTGCAGATGGCGACAAGTCGCTAACGGCCATCGCGGGCCTTGCCGAAGGCATACAGGGGCTGGTCAAGAACATGCGCAACGAGCAGCAGATGCTGCGCGACTGGATCGAGGCGCAGCAGGACGAGTCCCGCGCCATGCGCAAGACGCTGGACAAGCTGAACGAGAAGATCGGCGGGGGCAAGTAACATGGCGCTCGCCCGCAACCGCCGCCGCGAACGGGGCGTCGATTACTGGCCGGGCTTCGTCGACGCGCTATCGACGCTGCTTCTGGCGATCATGTTCCTGCTCACGGTTTTCGTGGTCGCTCAGTTTATCCTCAGCCGGGAAATCTCCGGCCGCGACGAGGTACTGAACCGGCTGAACAGCCAGATTGCCGAACTCACACAGCTGCTGGCTCTTGAAAAGAGCGGCAAGCAGGATCTGGAAGACACGCTCGCTTCGCTGCAAACCTCCCTATCCGCTTCGGAAAGCGAGCGGACGCGCCTGCAGCAGTTGCTTGATAGCGGTGCGGGAGCATCGGATGTCGCCAACCAGAAGGTTGGCCGTCTCACGCAAGACCTTCTGCAGGAAAAGCAGGTCAGTGAACGGGCCATGAGCCAGATCGAGCTGTTGAACCAGCAGATCGCCGCACTCCGGGCACAGATCGCCGCCGTCGAGGAAGCCTTGCAGGCATCGGAGGCGCGGGACCAGAACTCGCAGGCCAAGATCGCCGATCTCGGCCGTCGCCTGAACGTCGCCCTTGCGCAGCGGGTGCAGGAACTCAACCGTTATCGTTCCGACTTCTTTGGCCGGCTGCGTGAAATCCTGTCTGATCGCGAGAACATCCGTATCGTCGGCGACCGGTTCGTTTTCCAGTCGGAAGTGCTGTTTCCTTCGGGCAGCAACGAGCTCAATCCCGCGGGCGCAGGGGAGATGGACAAGCTTGCTGCCGCGCTGCTCGATCTTGCCCGCGAGATCCCGCCGGAGATCAATTGGGTGCTGCGCGTCGATGGGCATACAGATAATGTGCCGCTCACCGGGGCTGGCCGTTATGCCGACAACTGGGAGCTTTCGGCGGCACGTGCGATCTCGGTGGTCAAATATCTGATCTCCAAGGGTGTGCCCTCCAACCGGTTGGTTGCGGCCGGCTTTGGCGAATACCAACCCATTGCCGAAGGCGACAGCCCCGAGGCCCGCGCGCAGAACCGTCGCATCGAACTCAAGCTCACCGAGCGTTGAATAGCCTGCGGCGCAAGATCGCGCGGCAGCTAGCGACATACTCCTGAAATAGACCCGCCGCACAATGAGGCAGGCGTAAGCAGTCCGTTGTGCCTCGTTATCTGTTCGTTTCAAAACCAATTCCCCCAAAGTTCGCAGGTTGTGCAAATCTTTACGTGCCCGTAAGGGTAAGGTCACGGAAGCGATCGGGGAGGATTGCGCTGATGGACTGTGATATACTGGTGGTCGGAGCCGGCCTTTCCGGCCTCGTCGCGGCGGCTGAGGCGGCGGATCGCGGCCTCAGGGTCTGCGTGATCGACCAGGAGGGAGAGCAGAACCTTGGCGGCCAGGCCTTCTGGTCGCTCGGCGGCCTATTTTTCATCGACAGTCCCGAACAGCGGCGGATGGGCATCCGTGACACCATCGATCTGGCACGACAGGACTGGCTGGGCTCTGCCGGTTTCGATCGTCCCGAAGACTACTGGCCCCGCCACTGGGCTGATGCCTATCTGGACTTTGCCGCGGGGGAAAAACGCTCTTGGTTGCATCAGCAGGGCATGCGCTGGTTTCCGGTGGTCGGCTGGGCGGAACGTGGCGGATCGCGCGCGGACGGGCACGGCAATTCGGTTCCGCGCTTTCATATCACCTGGGGAACGGGGCCTGCTGTTCTTGCGCCATTCATTCGCCGCGTACGGGAGGCCGAAGGGAAGGGGCTCCTGTCCTTCCGGTTCCGGCATCAGGTGGACCAACTGGTCGTCACCAACGGTGCGGTCACCGGCGCTCGTGGCACCGTGCTTGCCGCCGACACGGCCCCGCGGGGCGCTGCGACCTCACGGTTTCCCGAGAGCGAATTCGAGATCGCTGCCGGGGCGGTCATCGTCGCTTCCGGTGGCATTGGTGGCAACCACGATCTGGTGCGCAAGAACTGGCCGGTCGAGCGCCTTGGCCCTGCGCCGAAATTCATGGTGGCAGGCGTTCCGCAATATGTCGATGGACGGATGATCGCCATCACACAGGCTGCGGGCGGCGATGTCATCAATGGCGACCGCATGTGGCATTACACCGAAGGTCTTCGCAACTTCGATCCGATCTGGCCTAACCATGGCATCCGTATCCTGCCGGGTCCCTCGTCCTTCTGGTGCGATGCAGACGGCAACCGTTTCGATGCGCCTGCCATGCCCGGCTTCGATACGCTGGCGACGCTGAAGGCGATCCGGGCGCGGGGAGACGAATACAGCTGGTTCATCCTCAACAAGGCGATCATCAAGCGTGAATTCGCCCTGTCCGGTTCGGAACAGAACCCGGACCTGACGGGAAAAAACATCCGGCTTCTGCTCAAGCGCCTCGGCCGTAACCCGCCCGGGCCGGTGCAGGCCTTCATGGACAAGGGCGAGGATTTCGTCGTGCGCGATACGCTCGAGGATCTGGTTGCCGGGATGAACGAACTCAGCGGCGAACACCGGCTCGGCATTCATCATATCCGGGCGCAGATCGAGGCGCGCGACCGGCAGGTGAATAACGCTTTCGGCAAGGATGCACAGATAACGGCCATTCGTGGCGCCCGCCGCTTCCTCGGCGACCGGCTGATGCGGACAGCCAAGCCGCACCGGTTGCTCGCCTCCAGCGCCGGGCCGCTGATCGGCGTGCGTCTCCACATTCTGACGCGCAAGACGCTGGGCGGACTGCACACGGATCTCTCGGCCCGCGTGCTCGACGCGACCAACAGGCCTGTGCCAGGGCTGTATGCCGCAGGCGAGGTGTCAGGCTTTGGCGGTGGCGGCGTGCACGGTTACAACGCGCTGGAAGGCACGTTCCTCGGTGGTTGCCTGTTCTCGGGGCGAGTCGCCGGCCGTTCGGTCGGCGCCTGAGATGCTATCCTACTTGGCTGCGGCGGAGAATTCCGCCGCGCCGTTTTCGAACTGCAGGCGAGCGAGCTTGGCGTAGAGGCCGCCGTGCTGGATCAGGCTCTGATGGGTGCCTTCCTCGACGATCCGTCCGTCATCCAGAACCAGAATGCGGTCGGCCTTGAGGATGGTTGCAAGGCGGTGGGCGATGACGATGGTGGTGCGGTCACGCATCAGCCCGTCGAGTGCTTTCTGCACAAGGGTCTCGCTCTCTGCATCCAGTGCCGATGTCGCCTCGTCGAGAAGAAGGACAGGGGCGTCGCGCAGCAGGGCGCGGGCGATGGCTATTCGCTGGCGCTGGCCGCCGGAAAGCGTGATACCGCGTTCGCCGACTTCCGTGTCGAAGCCACGCTCCAGCCGCTTGATGAACTCGCTTGCCTGGGCCGCCTCTGCTGCTGCCTCCACCATTTCGCGGGTCGCATGCGGCGAGCCGAATGCGATGTTCTCGTGGATCGAGGTGGCGAAGATGGTCACGTCCTGTGGCACCATGGCCATGCGATCGCGCAAGGCGTGAGGGTTGACGTCGCGAAGGTCGAGGCCATCGAGACGGACAGCGCCGCGTGCCGGATCGTAGAAGCGCAGAAGCAGCGAGAAGACCGTGCTCTTGCCCGCGCCGGAGGGGCCGACAATGGCGACCGTCTCCCCTGCATCCACCTTGAAGGAGAGGCCCTTGAGAGCGGATTTTCCGGGGTGCGAGGGATAGGCGAAGTGGACATCCTCGAACGCGACCTGTCCGAGTGGCGGCTGGGGCAGAGCGAGTGGATTGGCGGGAGCCGTAATGGCGGGGCGTTCCTGCAACAGTTCGGTCAGGCGCTCGGCGGCACCGGAGGCCTGAGAGAGTTCGCCCCAGATTTCCGAGAGCGTGCCCATCGAGCCCGCGGCGATCACGGAATAGAGCAGGAACTGGCCGAGCGTGCCGGCAGAGAGAGTTCCTGCGAGAACGCTTTGCGCGCCGAACCAGAGAACGGCGACGACGCTACCGAAGACGAGCGAGATGGCGATGCCGGTCAGTAGCGCGCGCGACTTGATGGCGGAACGGGCGGCTTCATAGGCCTCCTCGACGGCCAGGTCGTAGCGTCTGGTGGCGGTTTCCTCGGCGTTGAACGCCTGAACCGTGCGGGCTGCGGCTATGGTTTCCGACGCGAAGGCGGATGTGCTGGCCAGCCGGTCCTGCGCCTCGCGGGAGCGCTTGCGCACCGAGCGGCCGAATGCGACCAGCGGAAAGACGATGATGGGGATCGCGATGAGCACAAGTACGGAGAGCCGGGGGCTCGTGTAGATCATCATGCCCATCGCGCCCAGACAGAGGATGGAGTTGCGCAGCGCCTGCGAGGCGGTGGCGCCGACGGCTGACTTGATCTGAGTGGTGTCTGCCGTCAGGCGCGAGACGATTTCGCCGGACTGGTTGACGTCGAAGAAGGAGGGGGAGAGCGTTGCCACATGGGCGAAGACTTCCCGACGCAGATCCGAGACGATGCGCTCGCCGATCGTGATGACGTAGTAGTAGCGCATGCCGCTTGCCACCGCGAGAACGATGGCCATGATGATCAGCATGCCGAAATAGTTGTTGATGAAGCCGCTGTCGGCCGACTCGAAGCCGTGGTCGACCATGCGGCGAACGGCGAGCGGCAGCGCCAGCGTGGTTGCGGCGGCGAGGCACAGGAAGAAAAGCGCGCCTACGACCAGCGAACGGTAGCGGGAAAGATAGGGCAGGAGGCGCGACAGGGGCTGCAGGGAGCGGCGCTTCTTTGGTGCGGTTTCGTCTATTGCTGACACTTCACTCTTCTCCAACGCGCGCGAGAGCGCTTTCGCGCCATGGCTCTTGTTATCCTCGCGCCCTTCATGTATAGGCACCGCATCGAATTGGGAAGCCGTGGCCTAATCGGACTGCGGCTTCATTTATTGAATAGGACCGCACGGCGCAATTGCGTCAAATGGACCTCCGGCACAGCAGGAAGAAAGTTATGAAGGCTGACATCCATCCCGACTACCACACCATCAAAGTGGTCATGACCGATGGCACCGAATACGAAACCCGTTCGACCTGGGGTTCGGAAGGCGCTGTCATGAATCTCGAAATCGATCCGAAGTCCCATCCGGCCTGGACCGGCGGCAACCAGCAGCTCATGGACCGCGGCGGCCGTCTCTCGAAGTTCAACAAGCGTTTCGGCGGCCTCGGCCTCTGATCGACACTTCGATCGCATGTTTCGAAAAGCCCGGTTTGTCCGGGCTTTTTTTGTGCCTGCAATTTGACACTGAGAGGTTCTTGGTTGGCGTGTGGGCAAAGAAAAGCCCGGCGATGCGCTTGGCATGGCCGGGCAAGCATTTGCTGCGGTGGATGAGTATCGGCGTCAGTTGCTGTTGAAAGCGGTGCGCAGCAGGTTGAGCTGAGCCTGGACGCTGTTTTCATTGTCAGGCACGATCGGAGCATCCGACGGGCGATAGATTTCGCGGTCGAGCAGCGCGATGCGGTTCTGCAAACGGAGCGAGCGCTCGACCAGATCGCGGAAGGCTTCCGGCAGGTCGTTCCAGCCCGGCGCGTTGCGATCGACGTTGAAGCCGTCGAGGCGCACCTTGCTCTTTTCCGAGAGAACCTGATCGCGGCTCATTTCACCGTTGTTGACGGCGCGCTGGAGCAGGAGCCAGGAAGCCATCTGCATCAGGCGGGTGGTAAGGCGCATGGATTCGGCTGCGTAGAGGACGGAGGCCATGCGCGGCAGAACCTTTGCGGCTGCGCGGCCGGAGCCGTCGAGGTAGGCAGCGGTTTCTTCGACCAGTCCCATGCCCTCGGCATAAGTCGCCTTGAACTGCGACGATGCGGCGGCACGGCCCGCAAAGCTCACGGTATTCAATCCGAGTTCAGACATCGATTCACCCCTGATTTACGCATCACTTTTTTATCATGAACGGAGGTAAGACTTACTTTGTCGCCGCCGTCTTTCATGACGCTAAGATGCTATTATTACCGCAAACCCGCAAGCCGTTTCTTAAAGAAGGGTTAATTCCCACAATTTTGCGTAAATGGGACGGCACGGAAAAGAAGAGCCGCAAGTGCGGCTCTCAAGGTAAAACAGGGAGAAAAATCAGACGAATTCGCCATGTGGAGAAATGGCCTGAATCCAGAAGATCCGGATGGGAATACAATCGCGCAAAATGATTAATCAAAGGTTAATTTCAAGCTGAAACTTTGAAATTTCCCGTCCTGGAACAGAAGTGAGGTAAAAGCCGGAAAATTATACTTTGGGGCGAAAGAAACTGTCTGCCGCACGCTTGCTGTCGTCCTTGCGGGCGATTTCCGCCTCGATGCGGGCGATCTCCTCGCGCAGGACTGCGATTCGGGCGCGCAGTTCCTCCGCGGATATGGAGGAGAGGTCGCTTCCGATCTCGTGGGTGACGGATTTCTTCGGGCGTTCCTCATCGAATGTCATGCGTTTGCCTCCTTCGGCGGTGGGTTGCCACCGGTCTCTTCAGACTCCTGCAACGGGGCGGCGCGCGGATCGAGCGTCAGGCTTTCCGGCGTGCTCATCGGCGAAACCGTGACCGGAATATTGGGTACGTTCTCGCGATCGGCAACCGGAACCGGCGCTCTCAGGCGGCTGCGGTGGATCGCATAGGCGGTGAGCAGGACATGGGCGACGGCCGTTACCGCAAACAGGGCGTAAGGGCCGAGCTGCGTCATCACCGGGCCGCCGATGGTCGGGCCGATGATGGTGCCGATGCCGTAGAGCAGGAGCAAGCCGCCGGAAACCTTCACGAAGTCATCGGTGGAGGCGAAGTCGTTGGCGTGTGCCACGGCGATGGGATAGAGCGAGTTCGCTGCCGCACCGTAGAGCGCCACAAAGACAATCATCATGATCGGGTCGGCAGGCTGGAAGACGACAAGCACGAGGGCGGCCAGCGCTGCCATGCCGGACAGGGCCGCGAGCACGTAGCGACGGTCGGTCCGGTCGGATGCCTTGCCGGAGGGAAACTGCATGACCGCGCCAAGAAAAATGGTGATCGACAGCATGGCCGCGATGGCGCTCGGGGACAGGCCTGCCCGGGCGCCGAACACGGCACCCAGTGTACCGTAGGCGCCATTGGCGATACCGATCAGCAGAATACCGACGAAGGAGACCGGCGAATTGCGGTAGAGGGTCGGCAGATCGAGCTTGATTGACTTGAGCGGCTGCGGGGTCGCTGCCGTCGAAATGGTGGTCGGCAGCACGGCCACACAATAGAGCATGCCGCAGATCATGAACAGAATGGTGGTCGATGGATCGAAGACGCCGACCAGCATCTGGCCACCGACAACGCCGATCAGCGTGATGGAAATGTAGAAGGAGAAGATCGTTCCGCGCGTCTCGTTGGTGGCGCGTTCGTTCAGCCAGCTTTCGATGATCATCGACGTACCGGCCGTGCAGAAGCCGGTGACCGCGCGCAGGGCCACCCACCAGTAATCGTCCACGACGATGCCGGTCAGCAGCGCGATCAGCGAAATCAGCGAGACGAAGGCGGAGAACGCCCTGATGTGGCCGACCCGCATGACAAGCTTCGGCGCGATGAAGCAGCCAAGTACGAAGCCGGTGGCCCAGGAGGTTCCGAGGAAGCCGAGAATTTCGTTCGAATAACCTTCTTCCGCTCCGCGCACGGGCAGCAGCAGGCCGTGCAGGCCATTGCCGAGGAAGAGGAAGAGGGTGCCCATGAGAAGGGCCATGACAGGCAGGAGATTTCGTCGCATGGCGTCTCTGTCGGTCGGTTATGCTTCTGGTCTGAAGGAAGGTCTCTAACGTTGCAGTCTAGTGCAAGGTCCCTAGCGATATCTGAACGATATAGTGCTTGCCGGAGAAATTTCTGGCGGGCAAAAGTGTCGTCGTTGTGGCCGTGCCGGAATCGGCACCACGAAAGGTTGCCTGATATCATGACCAAGCTCATCGCTATCCTGCTGATGCTCGCCATGGTGATTCAGGTCATCAAGCCGCTCGGGCTTCCGGGCCTGCGCCTGCGCAAGGATTTCTGGAAGATCGCGGTGCTTGCCTTCGCGATCTGGACGGTCACGCTGCTTATCCGCCCCTGAACGGCTCAGATCGAAATCGAGCCGCGCATGACCTCGACACAGCCGCCGGTGACGCGGACGTGTTCCATGACGCCTTCGCGGCTTTCGATATCGAGGTGGATCAGGCTACGACGTCCCATTTCCACACCTTGTTCGATGAGCAGGTGCCGGTGGCCTGAGGCCTTTGACAGGAAGGCGAGATAGGCGCCGAGTGCGGCCGAGGCGCTGCCGGTCGCCGGATCTTCCGGCACATTGTCCAGAGGCGCGAACATCCGGGCGCGGATGTGGTCCTCGCCGACATGGGTATAAAGGAAGGTGGAGCAATCGCTTCTCTCATGCGGAAAGGCGTGCTTCAGCTTTCTGACGGCATCGATGTTTGGCCCTGCGCGACCAAGCGCATCGAGGCTTGCGATCTCGGCGATGATGAATTTCAGGCCGACCGAGACGAAACTCGGCCGGTGGCTGGTGGTGGCAATATCGTCTGCCTGCAGCGATACGCATGGGGCAAGCGCCGCAGCCTCGACGGCGGAACCCACGACAAGAGGTCCCGGCGCACGGATGGTGGCGCCGATCACCGTTTCGCCGGCCTTCGTCAGGGCAATCTCGACGAGGCCTGCTTTCTCCTCGAAACGCATGACGCTGCCGGTGGGCCTGCCGAAAACTTCTCCCTGCTGGCCGAGCACGAAGGCCGTGCCGACATTCGGATGACCGGCGAAGGGGATCTCCATGGTCGGCGTGAAGATCCTCACTTCGGCCGTGTTGGCTTCATCGCGCGGCGGTAGCACGAAGGTGCTTTCGGAATAGCCGAACTCGGTGGCGATCTGCTGCATTTCCACTTCGGTCAGGTCGCGCGCATCCGGCACGACCGCCAGCGGATTGCCGGAAAAGCGCGTGTCGGTGAAGACATCGACGGTGACGAAGGGGATGGAACGCATGATCTCTCCGTTTTCAGCTGCCGCTTGTTGAATCTCTTAGCCCGCGGCCTGGCTTCGGTACTGCCATTCCGGGATCGGGAAGACCCGGTCGTAGGCCCAATTGAAGGCAAAGGCATAGACCATGTAAAAGAGCGAGAAGGAAACGTCCATCACTACGGCATGCCAGAAGCCGACATCGAGGTACCAGGCGATGAGGGGAGCAAGGACGATGAGCAGGCCCGCTTCGAACAGGGCCGCATGCAGAATGCGGACCGCGATGTTCTTGGCTGTGGTGCCGGCCAGCTGCTGCATCGCATGGTCGAAGCCGATGTTGTAGACGTAGTTCCACAGCATCGCGATGGTAGCGCTGGCGACGCTGATAACACCGATTTCCTGTAACGGCAGGGAATAGACCCAGGCGCCGAGTGGCGTGATGATGCCGAGGGCGATGAGTTCGAAGCTGATGGCGTGGCGGATTCTGTCGCCGGTCGAGCGCATTTTAGTCTCCCGCAAAGGGTATGTCGGGTCGTCCCGGCGAGATGCCCATTATGGGGAGAGGTCGTCCTCCGCTGCACCGAATATAGTTTCCCGATCCGGGAAGGCAAGCGCTGCCATGCCAGAACGAAAAAACCCCGCCTCGCGGCAGGGCTTTGAAGATCGTCGTAAAAGATGCCGATCAGGCCTTGTTCACGCTTGCGGCGTAGATCTGATCGATCGTTCCGGCCAGGCTCGCGTTGAACTCTGCGTCGCTCATTGAGACGCGCAGGTTCTCTGCCAGGGCACGCGAGAAGCTCGCGATCATGCCGTGGTTATGGCTGAGTTTTTCGCAGGCTTCGACAGTGCTGTAGCCGCCGGAAAGGGCGACGACGCGGACGACCGACTTGTGCGCAACGAGAGGAGCGTAGAAATCGGCGACCGTCGGGATCGTCAGCTTCAGCATCACGGCTTCGCCTGCCGGAAGCTTGTCGAGCTGTCCGGCGATCTCGTCGCGAAGAATGGCTTCGGCCTCAACCTTGGTCGGGCTCTTGATGGAGACTTCAGGCTCGACGATCGGCACTAGGCCCTGACCGATGATCTGACGTGCCACCTCGAACTGCTGCTTGACGACGGCGGCGATCCCTGCCTTGTCGGCATGAGCGATTACCGAGCGCATCTTGGTGCCGAAAATTCCCTTTTCGCGGCCGCGGATCAGGAGAGCGTCCAGATCGGGCATCGGCTTCATCACCTGAACGCCGTTTTCTTCAGCTGCGAGGCCCTTGTCGATCTTGAGGAAGGGTACAACGCCGCGCTTTTCCCAGAGATAGGAGGGAACGTCCTGACCGTCGACGTCGCCGTCCATGGTCCGCTCGAACAGAATGGCGCCGATGACCTTGTCGCCTGAAAAGGCGGGCGCGCTCATGATGCGGACGCGCATGGCATGCACCAGGCGGAACATTTCCTCGTCACCCTGGTAGTCGGATTCGGAAACGCCGTAGAGACGCAAAGCTCCGGGTGTTGAACCGCCGCTCTGATCCAGCGCCGCAATGAAACCCGGCGCCGAGCTGATCTTGTTCAACATCTTCGCGTCCACCATACTTCACTCCTATCCCTAAAAATGGCGCGTCACGCGCTCACGTAAGTTCTGTGATTTCACGACCAATCGGCAATGCCGGATTGATCAATCACCGGATGATATCTTCGAGACATCCAGTCATTCTCAGTCTCTCAAAACCAAGATGACTCCGGCGATAACAGAACTTCCACGACAGGAAAATGGCAGCCTAACCTACTGAAACGATTGAAATCACTTCAATCGTTTTAAAATTCAATAAAAAATACTTAAAGTTAACGGCGGCAGATTCAAAAATCTGCCGCCTTCGATCCTGCGCTTATTTGGAGACGGAGAGAACCGCCACGCCGGGCAGTTCCTTGCCTTCCATCCATTCGAGGAAGGCGCCGCCTGCCGTCGAGACGTAGCTGAAATCGTCGGCCACGCCTGCGTGATTGAGCGCCGAAACCGTGTCACCGCCGCCTGCAACGGAGACGAGCTTGCCGGCGCGGGTCTCTTCGGCGGCATGCTTCGCGGCCGAAACCGTCGCCGCATCGAAGGGGCTGATTTCGAAGGCGCCGAGCGGGCCGTTCCAGACCAGCGTGGAAGCCTTGGAGATCCATGCGTTGATGGCTTCAACGGACTTCGGACCGACATCGAGCACCATGGCATCGGACGGGATGGCCTTGATGTCGACCGTCTCGTTGGCCGCGCCTGCCTTGAATTCGCGGGCGACGACGCCGTCTTCCGGCAGGACGATGGCGCAGCCAGCTTCCTTGGCCGTGGCGAGGATCTCTCTGGCGGTCTCTGCGAGGTCATGTTCGCAGAGCGACTTGCCGACATCGATGCCCTGCGCGGCGAGGAAGGTGTTGGCCATGCCGCCGCCGATCACCAGCGCGTCGACCTTCTTCACGAGGTTGGAGAGGAGGTCGATCTTGGTGGACACCTTGGCGCCGCCGACGATGGCGACGACGGGGCGGGCCGGATTGCCGAGGCCCTTTTCAAGCGCCTCGAGTTCGGCCTGCATGGTGCGGCCGGCAAAGGCTGGCATGTGGTGGGCAAGGCCCTCGGTGGAGGCGTGGGCGCGGTGGGCGGCCGAGAAAGCGTCGTTGACGAAGATATCGCCATTCTTTGCCAGTTCGGCTGTGAACTCCGGCGTGTTCTTTTCCTCGCCCTTGTGGAAGCGGGTGTTTTCCAGAAGCAGGATGTCGCCGTTTTCCATCTTTGCGATGGCGTCCGCTGCGACCGGCCCGATGCAGTCGGCGGCAAAGGTGACCTTCTGGTCGAGCACTTCTTCCACTGCGGGAGCGATCAGCGAGAGGGATTGGTCGGCGACGGGTTCACCTTTCGGGCGGCCGAAATGGGCGAGCAGGATGACCTTGGCGCCTTTCTTCGACAGTTCCTTGATCGTCGGAGCAACGCGCTCGATGCGGGTGGTGTCACTGACCTTGCCGTCGGTGACGGGAACGTTGAGGTCGACACGGACAAGAACGCGCTTGCCCGCGATATCGGTGAGATCGTCGAGAGTCTTGAAAGCCGGCATGATGATACCCGTCGTTTTGCTGTTAACTGGGCTGACGGGCCGGACATTTACATCGCTCGCCAAACGACGCAAGGCGATCAGTTATTATTTTCGCCCTGCGCCGCAATGGCCCGCTCCGCGCGTTTCTTGCGAAGATAGTCGCGGAGAGCGTGTGCCAGTTCACGGATATTCAAGAAGATAGGCAGGTTGGTGGCGGGAGCCACCGGCTCCAGCGAAACGCCGACCGAGGCAATATGTCCCGATTCGTCGAGGTCGCGCACGATCAGAACGATGGTTCCGAGGCGCACACGGTCGGCATATTCGCCGCTGCCGCCGAGTCGCTGCGCGATGAGTTCGGCGACGGTCTTCTGGCGTTCGGCTGCATTGATCAGCAGGGGACCATAGGCCTGATCGAGATCCTCGACGCGGGTTGTGGGCGAAATTGCGAAGGTGCCGAAGAACTCGCTGTCATCCTCCGCCACAGGAGCCTTGCTGGCGAACAGGCGGTCCAGCAGCTTGGAATAACCGGGGGCGATGAAGAGATAGACCTGATCGTTTTCGCGCAGGCGACCGGCATACTGGTAGCGCATGGACTTGCCGTCGCGGATGACGAGGGAGGGGGAGGCCCAGCGGGGGATGCGCTCGCCGCGCAGCACCGGGCTGTCGGCCACCACACGGTAGGCCAGCAACTCGTGGTTGGCGGCACCCGGCAGGTCTAGTTCCAGTTTGTCGATGGCGCCGAGGCGCTTGGGGACGATGAGGCCGAGCTTGCGGGCGACGGGCTTGATGGTCCAACCCTGTAGCAACAGCGAGATCATCACCACGATGAAAGCCGTGTTGAAATAGAGTTGGCCGTCCTCAAGATTGCCGAGAATGGGCAGAATGGCGAGCAAGATCGAGACTGCGCCGCGCAGACCGACCCAGGCGATGAAGCCGGTTTCTCTTTGTGTGTAGTCATAAGGAAGCAGGCAGATCCAGACCGCCAGAGGGCGCGCCACGAACACCAGAAAGAGGCCGAGCAGCACGGCCGGCAGCAGGATCGCCGGAAACTGCGATGGGCTGGCGAGCAGGCCGAGCACGAGGAACATGACGATCTGTGCAAGCCATGTCAGCCCGTCCTGAAAACGAGCGATCGAGGCGCGTGCGGGGATCTTCTGGCTGCCGGCATAGATGCCCGCGACATAAACGGCGAGAAAGCCGCTGCCGCCGACGGCACCGGTATAGGAGAAGACCAGCAGGGCGAGCGCAAGCATGAAGATCGGGGCAAGCCCCCGTTCCACCTTGAGGCGCCTCAAGACGAAAACGATGATGGCGCCGCCAATCAGTCCGAGTGCAAGGCCCAATCCCATCTGCTCGATGAATAGCCTGGCCAGTTCGAGATCGAAGCCGGAAGCTCCCTTGCCGGTGGAGAGCAATTGCACCAGCGCCATGGTGAGGAAGATCGCCATGGGGTCGTTGGTGCCGGATTCGACTTCCAGCGTGGAGCGGACCTTGTCGCGGATGTTGATACCGCCGATGCGCAGCAGGAAGAACACCGCGGCCGCGTCCGTCGAGGCGACGATAGAGCCGAGCAGCATGCCTTCCATGAAAGAGAAACCCAGCAAAAGCTGGGCAACAAGACCGAACAACGTGGCCGTCAAAAGAACGCCGACCGTTGCGAGCGTCAATGACGGCATGGCCGAAAGTTTGAAGGATTGCAGCGACGTTCCGAAGCCGGAATCGAAGAGAATGATCGCAAGCGCGATCGAGCCCAGCACGTAGGCAAGACTGTTGTTGGAAAACTGGATGCCCAGACCGTCGGTGCCTGTCAGCAGGCCGATCACGAGGAAGAGCAGGAGGAGCGGAGCGCCGAAGCGGAAGGCGATCAGACTGGAAAAGGCGGCCAGCAGGACAAGAGCGGTTGCCACCAGCGTTATGGCATAGAATTCGTCCAACCCCGCAATCCCCTCTTACATGCAACGCCAAGTCCCTGCAGTGCACACAATAGTCCCGTGCGCGCCGCCGGACAGTAGTCGCAGCAACGTTTCGCAGTCGTGACGGGCACGACAACGGTGCAATGGGACGATCAGGCAGAACTGCCAGAAGACGAGAACCAAGTTATCATCTTCAATCATGATGAGAGTAGGGCGAAATCTGAAAAACATAAAGGCGGATCGGTGATCCGATCCGCCCTTTTCATGATGCGATATGGTCGCCGGTTCAGATGAACTTGGCGAAGGCAACCGAGGTGTCGGCCATGCGGTTCGAGAAGCCCCACTCGTTGTCGTACCAGCTCAGGACGCGGACGAAGTTGCCTTCGAGAACCTTGGTCTGGTCGATCGCGAAGATCGAGGAGTGGCTATCGTGGTTGAAGTCGCGCGAGACCAGCGGCTCTTCGGTGTAGCCGAGGATGCCCTTCAGGGCGCCATTGGAGGCAGCCTTGATGGCTTCGTTGATTTCTTCCTTCGTGGTGTTCTTCTTGGCGACGAACTTGAAGTCGACAACCGAGACGTTCGGGGTCGGAACGCGGATCGAGGTGCCGTCGAGCTTGCCCTTGAGGTGTGGCAGCACGAGGCCAACGGCCTTGGCAGCGCCGGTCGAGGTCGGGATCATCGAGAGAGCCGCAGCGCGAGCGCGGTACAGGTCCTTGTGCATCGTGTCCAGCGTCGGCTGGTCGCCGGTGTAGGAGTGGATCGTGGTCATGAAGCCGTGGTCGATGCCGACTGCGTCGTCCAGAACCTTGACCACCGGAACCAGGCAGTTCGTGGTGCAGGATGCGTTGGAGATGACCAGGTGGTCCTTGGTCAGCTGGTCGTGGTTGACGCCGAAGACGACGGTCAGGTCGGCGCCATCGGCCGGAGCCGAGACGATGACGCGCTTGGCGCCGGCGGTCAGGTGAGCGGCGGCCTTGTCGCGGGCGGTGAAGATGCCGGTGCATTCCAGCGCGATGTCAACGCCGAGTTCGCCATGGGGCAGGGTTGCCGGATCCTTAATCGCCGTGACCTTGATCGGCTTGCCGCCGGCAACGGTGATGGTGTCGCCATCGACCTTCACATCGGCCGGGAACTTGCCGTGGATGGAATCGTAGCGCAGCAGATGGGCGTTGGTTTCGACCGGGCCGAGGTCGTTGATGGCCACGACTTCGATGTCGGTACGACCCGACTCGACGATGGCGCGCAGTACGTTACGGCCGATGCGGCCGAAACCGTTGATGGCAACTTTCACAGTCATTGCGTAGACTCCCGCTTTTGAAAAGAGCTTCGGATTATGATGCGTAAGGGCGCCCTTGAGCGCCCTTAGTCAATTGGAACTTTAGGCGAGCTTTGCCTCGGCTGCGGTAACGACCGCCTCCGGGGTGATGCCGAAATGCTGGTAGAGTTCCTTGTAGGGGCCGGATGCGCCGAAGGACTTCATGCCGATGAAGATGCCATCGGAACCGATGATGCTATCCCAGCCCTGGCGGATGGCGGCTTCGACGCCGATCTTGACCGGTGCGTTGCCGATGATCGCCTTGCGATAGGCTTCCGGCTGCTCGAAGAACAACTCGAAACACGGCACCGAAACGACACGTGCCGGAACGCCCTTGGCGGCAAGGGCTGCCTGCGCCTTCAGCGCTATCTCGACTTCCGAACCGGAAGCGAAGATCGAGACCTTGGCGTCGCTGGCGGAAACCAGTTCGTAGGCGCCGTAGGCGCTGAGGTTCTTTTCTTCGTATTCGGTACGGGCTGCGATGAGGTTCTGACGGGTCAGAGCGAGGCCGGACGGACGGTGCTTGTTCTCAAGAGCCACCTGCCAGCATTCCGCCGTCTCAGTGGCGTCGGCCGGACGGAACATCAGGAGGTTCGGGATGGCGCGCAATGCTGCCATCTGTTCGACCGGCTGATGGGTCGGGCCGTCTTCGCCAAGACCGATGGAATCATGGGTCAGGACGTGGATGACGCGGATGCCCATCAGTGCGGCAAGGCGGATCGACGGACGGCAATAGTCCGAGAAGATCAGGAAGCCGCCGGAATAAGGGATCAGGCCGCCATGCAGCGCGATGCCGTTCATGGCAGCGGCCATGCCGTGTTCGCGGATGCCGTAGTGGATGTAGCGGCCGGAGAAGTCGTCAGGGGTGATCGACTTGGTCTGGCTGGTCTTGGTGTTGTTCGAGCCGGTCAGGTCGGCCGAGCCGCCGACGGTTTCGGTCAGCACGCCGTTGATGACTTCAAGCGCATCCTCGGAAGCCTTGCGGGTCGCGACGGTCGGTTTGGTTTCAGCGAGCTTCTTCTTGTAGGCGTCGATGGCGCCGTCGAAGCTGCCCGGCAGGTCGCCGGCAAAGCGGCGGGTAAACTCGGCGCGCTTTTCTGCGTCCGAGCTTGCCAGACGCTCTTCCCAGTCCTTGCGGGTCTTGGTGGAGCGCAGGCCGGCGAGGCGCCATGCGTCGAGCACGTCAGCAGGAACGACGAAGGGTTCCTCTTCCCAGCCGAGCGCCTTGCGGGCGGCAGCGATTTCCTCGGCGCCGAGCGGCGAGCCGTGAACCTTGTGGGTGCCGGCCTTGTTCGGGGCGCCGAAACCGATCACCGTCTTGCAGGCGATCATGGTCGGCTTGTCGGACTTGCGGGCGGTTTCGAGCGCTGCGGCGATCTCTTCCGGATTGTGGCCGTCAACGGCGAGCGTGTTCCAGCCGGAGGCGCGGAAGCGGGCGTGCTGGTCGGTCGAATCGGCGAGCGAAATCGCACCGTCGATCGAGATGCCGTTGTTGTCCCAGAGCACGATCAGCTTGTTGAGCTTCAGGTGGCCGGCAAGCGAAATCGCTTCCTGGCTGATGCCTTCCATCAGGCAGCCGTCGCCGACCAGCGCATAGGTGTGGTGGCTCTGCAGGTCGGGGCCGAATTCGGTGGACAGCTTCTTTTCGGCTATCGCCATGCCGACGGCATTGGCAATGCCCTGGCCGAGCGGGCCGGTCGTTGTCTCAATACCGGTAGCGTGGCCGTATTCCGGATGGCCGGCGGTCTTGGCGCCCATCTGGCGGAACTGCTTGATGTCCTCGATGGTCATGTCCTCGTAGCCGGTCAGATAGAGCAGCGCGTAGAGGAGCATCGAGCCATGGCCGGCCGACAGGACGAAACGGTCGCGGTCGGGCCACAGCGGGTTCTTGGGGTCAAAGCTCAGAAAGCGGGTGAAGAGCACGGTCGCGACATCGGCACATCCCATGGGCATGCCGGGATGTCCGGAATTGGCCTTTTCCACTGCGTCCATGGCAAGGAATCGGATCGCATTTGCCATCCGGTTATGTTTGTCGGGAGAAATCATGGCTGTTCCGCTTGTTCCGGGTCTTGGGAAACGGCCCGCGCATCCACGCGGTCGTTTGAAAGCGGCTGATCCTTAGCAGGTGAATCGCGCAAGTCAACAAATGCCCGGTATTCTGGCGTTTAACGTGGCAAAAAACACGTTTCTGCCTCTTTTCTATGCGCTGCACTATATCGGCTCATCGATGGCTGCGAAGAGATGGCTATGTCCCGTTCGTCCACAAGATAGGCCGTGTTGCCATGAGGGCTCTTTATTGACGGGTGGCAATCCCGCCGCATACTGTCCGCCTTCAATTCAGCGTGTCTTTGATGGCGATTCGGGTCACCTTTTCTGGAAAGCAGGGGCTTCAGGGAATGCCGACGGAAAATTCGTTCGACATAGCGCTCGGCGCCCTTCGGCAGGCGATCTCCGGTCTTGAGAACGCCATCGACATGCGTATCGAGGCGCAGAGGGACAACAGCGAGGTCGCCAGCGAGGTCAAGCGGGTGCATGCCGACCGCGCGCGGCTTGCCCAGGAGCTGGATCAGTCCGAATTCCGGGCCAACCGGCTGGAAGAGGTCAATCGCGAGGTTTCGCGTCGGCTGGTGACAGCCATGGAAACCATTCGGGCGGTTCTCGACAGGTAGGCCCGCCTGCCTGAATTCATTGAAATACAAAGCCGGCGCCAGAGCGCCATTTGGGAAGACTGATGGCACAGGTGACTGTAACGATCGACGGCAAAGCCTATCGCATGGCCTGCGACGAGGGGCAGGAAGATCATCTGATCGACCTTGCCACCCAGTTCGACCGTTATGTCAATCATCTGAAGACGCAGTTCGGCGAGATCGGGGATCTCCGGGTGACTGTCATGGCCGGTATCATGATCATGGACGAACTGTCCGAACTCAACCGTCGTATTGCTGCGCTCGAAGGCGAGGTCGCGACCTTCCGCTCCGGTCAGGATGCTGCGATGACGGGTGCACGCCAGCGAGAGGAGATGCTGACCCAGGTGGTCGGTGAACTCACCGAACGGCTGAACGGCATAACCCGCAAGCTCACCGCGCGCCCTTCGGTGGGAACGTAAGTCGTCCGGTTTGAAATTTCCGGATATGCTGCCGGGAGGCTCTGGCGGACGCCGTCGTTTCATCCTATATTGAAGTTGCGGTCTGCGGCTCTCGACAGGAACACACAATCCCTGGGGCCATACCCGATCCAAAGGGAGCTGTCCCTGACCCGGCCCGTGGGCTTGGTCATATGGCGCCCACCTACGTTTGTAGGCACCCAGGATCGTAACTCTCCATCGGCTCCGTGGATCGCACTTCCCTTTCACACAGGCTTATTGTTAAGGCGCTGACTAGTGCGTCCATTTGGACGCACAAAGGACGCTCTAACATCTTGAATCTACGCATCGAGCTTTCCGAAAATCGATTCCGATTTTCGGGCCGATGCGCTAGGCCCAATCGACATTCAGGATTCCCAAATCGCTTGAAGCCTGATTCATAGGACACCGTGTTTTGATCACGGAGGTCTCTGGATGGCAGCCAGTCGATATGAATTGAGCGATGTTCAGTGGGCGA
>NZ_JAMXLX010000006.1 GCF_024055605.1 Ciceribacter sichuanensis
CACGTAGCCGTCCTGATCGACGGCCCGCCATAGCCAGTGTTTCCTGCCGGCAATGGTGATGACGACCTCGTCCAGAGGCCACACATCGTTCCTGCCGGGCATCTTGCGGCAAAGGCGACGCGCATAATCCGGGCCGAACGTCTTTCCCCGGCGGCGGATCGTTTCATAGGAGACCGCAATGCCGCGCTCCAGCAACAACGCCTCAACAAGGCGCAGGCTCAGCGGAAACCGAAAATAGAGCCAGACCGCATGGGCGATGAGCTGGGGTGGGAAGCAATGGCGCTTGTCGCTGACTGGCGAAGTATTCATGCGCGGGCGTCTATCGCAGCCGCTCCTCACAACACGTGGCCGTGACAGCGCCAGAAAAGGAGCAATCCCGGTTCCGTTTCACATAAACCAGAAGACAACGATGGCGACGAGCGTCGGCGGTATTGCCGCGGCCAGCAAACCAAGCGGGTTGACTGTCTCGTCCTCGAAATGGCCTTTGAGGATGCTCAGGCCGGCCGGATTGGGCGCGTTGGCGATCACGGTCAGGCCGCCACCGGTGACCGCACCTGCAACGAGGGCATATTTGAACTCGTCCGTCAGGCCATCGACCAGCGAGCCGAGATAGGTGAGCGCAGCATTGTCGGTGACAGCTGTCAACGCCGTCGCACCGAAGTAGATCGCGTCGGAATTCATGCTCATCAACAGTGGCTGCAGCCACCATTGCTGCTGTCCGCCCAGCACTACGAGGCCCGCAAGGAAGAAGGCGACCAGCAGGCCCTCGCGTAGCATCAGGCGGTCCTGATGGGCGCGGTAGGCCTGGGTGACGCCGAGGAAAAACAGGAAGAGCGCAAGGAACACCGCCGGATGATGGGAGAAGGTCACCACCAGCGCGAGGAAGGCGAGATGCACCGCGATCAGCGGCACCGGCACCCGGTTGGCCACCGTTTCCGAGCCGGACGGCAGGGCCGCAAGCTCCTTGCGGAAAAGGAAGGCGAGAAGTCCGGCATTTACGGCTGTCGCCAGCACCGAGCGCCAGCCGAAGGTCTCCAGCATGAACGGCATGCCCCAGCTCCATTTGCCGGCAACCATCAGGATCGGGGGCGCGGCGAACGGCGTCAGTGTGCCGCCGATGGAAACGTTGACGAAGAGGACGGCAAGGGCCGCATATTTCAGCCGGGGCGAGATGCCGCGCGAAAACGTGCCGGCGGAAAGGATCATCGCGCCGACGGTCATCGCGGCCGGCTCGGTGATGAAAGAGCCGAGAAGCGGCACGACGAACAGCACGGTAAAGAACGAGGCGATCTGCGGGCGCACCGGCAGGATAGAAGCGATGGCCTTGACCACCGCCTGACTGAACTGCAGAACCGGGCGCGTCGCGGCAATCACCATGATGGCGAAAACGAACATGGGTTCGGCGAAGTTTCGCCCGTCGAGATAATGGGTGGCGGTTTGCGATCCTTCGATGGCGAACATGAAGAGCATCATCACCATCGCCCAGAAGCCGAAGACGACCTCGACCTCTGCCAGCAGATGCCAGACGCCGCCATGGCGAGGATCGCTATGGGCCAGCCTTTCGAACAGCTTGACCGAAAACGTGTGCAGGATGGCGACCGCGAACAAAAGGGCAGCGATCAACTGGATCGTGGTCGGGTTCAATATCCTGCTCCATTTCCCTGACGTCGAAAGCCTCTCGATATTCTCGGGCCTTCGTGTATTGCCGACGAATGCGGCAGACGGAACGCTTAATTCCTCGATCAGCACTTCGCAACGGCATCACCGCTGCGAAGTGCGATATCCGGGTTTATCCAGATGGCCCGGGGGTCAAGCCTTTGCAGCGCGCGACATCGTCAGCGCCAGGTCCTCGATCATGTCTTCCTGACCGCCGACCATACCGCGGCGGCCGAGTTCCAGGAGCAGATCGCGGGCAGGAACGCCGTAACGCTTTTCCGCGCGCTCGGCAAACAGCAGGAAGGACGAATAGACGCCGGCATATCCGAGAACCAAGGAGCCGCGGTCGACGCGGATCGGACGATCCATCATCGGCACGACCAGATCCTCGGCGGCGTCCATGATCTTGAAGAGGTCGACGCCGGTGATGGTGCCCATGCGCTCGAACACCGCGACCAGCAGTTCGGTCGCGGCATTGCCGGCGCCGGCGCCAAGGCCCGCGATCGCGCCGTCGATGCGGTTTGCGCCTGCGGCAACGGCGGCCACCGAATTGGCGATACCCATGCCGAGATTATGGTGGCCGTGGAAGCCGAGTTCGGTTTCCGGCTTCAGCGCCGCGCGGATGGCGGTGACGCGGGCGGTCACGTCATCAGGCAGCATGTGGCCCGCCGAGTCGGTGCAATAGACGCAGTTGGCGCCATAGCTTTCCATCAGAAGCGCCTGCTCGACCAGCTTTTCCGGGCTGGCACGGTGCGACATCATCAGGAAGCCGACGGTGTCGAGACCCGTCTTCGCGGCATAGGTGATGTGTTGTTCGGCGCAGTCGGCCTCGGTGCAGTGGGTGGCGACGCGCACGCCGGAGATGCCGCAATCCATGGCGCGCTTCAGCGTGTCCACGGTGCCGATGCCGGGCAGGAGAAGCGCCGAAACCCTGACCTTCTTCATGTGCGGGATGACGGCCGAAAGGTATTCCTCGTCGGTTGCCGCCGAGAAGCCGTAGTTCACGGAAGCGCCGCCCAGCCCGTCGCCATGGGTCACCTCGATCCACGGCATGCCGGCGTCGTCAGCGGCCTTGGCGATCTCGACCATCTGCTCGATGGAAATCTGGTGGCGCTTGGCATGCATGCCGTCGCGCAGGCTCATCTCGTGAAGGGTGATCTTGCGTCCTTCGATGCTCATTTCAATCTCCTCAGCCGCGTGCCGGCAGGGTGAAGACGCCCTTGACGGCCTCTTCCGCGAAAAGTTCGGCGGTGCGCAGGGCTGCCGCCGTCATGATGTCGAGGTTGCCGGCATATTTCGGCAGGAAGTCGCCGAGACCTTCGACCTCGAGGTAGATCGATACGCGCTTGCCGTCGAAGACCGGGCCGTTCACGACCTTGTAGCCGGGCACGTATTTCTGCACTTCGGCGGCCATGGCCTTCACGCTCTCGGTGATCGCTGCCTGATCCGGTTCGCCTTCCGTCAGCACATGCACGGTGTCGCGCATGAGGAGGGGCGGTTCTGCCGGATTGACAATGATGATCGCCTTGCCGCGCTTTGCGCCGCCGACCTTCTCGATGGCATGCGCCGTGGTGCGGGTGAACTCGTCGATGTTCTTGCGGGTGCCCGGACCGACCGAACGAGAGGAAACGGCGGCGATGATCTCGCCATATTCCACCGGCTGCACGCGGGAGACCGCAGCCACCATCGGAATGGTGGCCTGGCCGCCGCAGGTGACCATGTTGACGTTCATCTCGAGACGCTTGGCATGATCCGCCAGGTTGACCGGCGGAATGCAGAACGGGCCGATGGCCGCAGGCGTCAGATCGACCATGATCACGCCGAGCTCGTTGAGCTTGCGGGAATTTTCCGCATGGGCATAGGCGGAGGTAGCATCGAAGGCGACGCGGATGTCGTCTGCCAGCACATGCTCCAGCACGCCATCGACGCCGGTGGCGCAGGTCTTGATGCCCATTTCGGCCGCCCGCTTCAGGCCTTCCGAAGCGGGGTCGATGCCGACCATCCAGACCGGCTCCACCCATTGCGAGCGCTGCATCTTCATCAGCAGGTCGGTGCCGATATTGCCCGGCCCGATGATGACCGCCCTGAGTTTCTTGCTCATCTTGCGTATCCTTTACATTACATTCCGAAGAGGGCAGGCAGCGCCAGCGAAAGCGCCGGCACATAGGTGATGATCATCAGCACGGCGATCATCACGATCATCGGGGTGATCGCACCCTTCACCACGGTCTCGAGCGAAAGGCCGGAGACGCGGGAGGCGACGAACAGGTTGACGCCGACGGGTGGCGTCACCATGCCGATCGCCAGATTGACGATCATGACGATGCCGAAGTGTTCCGCACTGACACCGAGAGCCGTTACCAGCGGCAGAAGGATCGGCGTCAGGATGATGATCGCGGCGATGGTTTCCATGAAGGTGCCGACGATCAGCAGGATCACGTTAATGGCGAGCAGCAAGAGCCATGCTTGATCGACAGTCGAGGTGATAGCGTTCGCCAGCATCACCGGTACACCCTCGATGGCGAGCGCCCGGCCGAAGATGGTGGCGGTGCCGACGATCAGCATGATGGTGGCGGAGGTCAGGCCGGAACCGGCGAAGATCTTGTACAGATCCTTGAGGCTCAGCTCCTTGTAGACGAAGGTGCCGACCACGAAGCCGTAGATCACGCCGACGGCTGCAGCTTCCGTGGGGGTGAAAATACCGCCATAGATGCCTCCGAGGATGATGACCGGCACCATGAGCGCCCACTTGGCGTCATTCAGGACAGCCAGCATTTCACGGCTCGAGGGACGATAATCGCCGGGCTTCTGGCCGTCGCGCTTCGACTGCCACCAGGCATAGGCGATGAGGGCAAAGCCGATCAGCAGGCCTGGCACCACGCCGCCCATGAACATCTTGGACACCGAGACATTGGCCGAGGTGGCATAGATGACCATGGGGATCGACGGCGGGATGATGACGCCGAGCGAACCGGAGCAGGAAATGAGGCCCGAGGAGAAGCTCGGCTTGTAGCCGTCCTTCGCCATGGCCGGCAGCAGGATCGTGCCGACGGCGGCGACGGTCGCCGGGCCGGAGCCGGAGATTGCGGCGAAGAAGATGCAGGTGACGACCGCGATGATCGCCATGCCGCCCGTATAGCGACCGAAGAACATGCGCCCGACATTGATCAGACGCTGCGACAGGCCGCCCTGCCCCATGAGGTCGCCGGCGAGAATGAAGAACGGGACGGCCATCAACGGAAAGCTGTCGATCGAGGTCACGAGGCCCTGAGGGACATAAGAGCCGGAAACCTTGCCCGATACGATAAGCGCCAGCGTCGAGGCGATACCCAGCGAGATGGCGATCGGAACGGAAAACAGCAGCAGGACGGCAAGAAGACCGAAAAGAATGAGCGTGATCATTGGGCTGCTCCTTCCCGGGCGCCGCGCAGGTCGAGCACGATGGCCTGCAGCAGGCGAAGTACCACCAGCAGGAAGCCAGTGAAGGGCGCCAGATAGATGATGCCCATGGGAATGCCGAGCGAGGCGGATTTCTGGCCGAAGCGGAAGGTCTTTTCGACCATGAACCAGCCCTGATACATGACGAACAGGGCAAATGCGCCGAAGACCACATGAGTCAGGACCCGGACGTAAGTCTGGCCGGTACGCGACAGGAGGTCGGTGCCCATGGTCACGCGGATATGGGCGTCCTTGCGCACCGCATAGGCGATGCCGATATAGGTCGCCCAGATGAAGAAGTAGCGCGACAGCTCTTCCGACCAGGAAAGGGAAGCGCCCATCACGTAGCGCATGAAGATCTGCACCCCGATAAGGATCGACATCAAAGCCATGAGGGCTACGACGATCGCCTCCTCGAAATGCTCATCGATGATTTTGAGCATGTGTCTCTCCGGCGCCGCGCGGGGATCTGCCCCGGGCGCTGTCTGCCGCTTTGACGGTCAGTTCGTTTGTCCGAATGGGATTGCCCGGCGATGCTTGTTCGCCGGGCCGTTCATTGCGCGGTGCTTTACTGGGCAGCGGCGGCGAGCAGACGGTCCACCAGATCGGCTCCGGCCTTCTGCTTGACGAGTTCTACGATCGGGGCTGCCTTGTCCGAGAAAGCCTTCAGCTCTTCCGGGGTCAGCGTCGCGAACTTCACGTTGGTCATCGCGGCTTCGGCCTTGTCGTCGGCATCCTTGGCGAGACCGCGCTGGTAGGCGGTCGCATCCTTGACGGCCTGGTCGAAGATCGCGCGGTCTTCCGCGCTCAGGCTGGCGAGCTTGTCCGGATTACCGAGCAGCGGCCATGGCGAATAGATGTGGTTGGTCTTCGAGATGTATTTCTGCACCTCGTTGAACTTCATGTCGTAGAACAGGTTGATCGGGCCTTCCTGGGCATCGAAGGTTCCCTGCTGAAGCGCGGTGAACAGCTCGTTGAAGGCGAGCGGAGCCGGGTTTGCACCCTCGGCGCGCCATGCCGCGATATGCACCTCGTTTTCCATGGTGCGCATCTTCAGGCCTGCCAAGTCGGCCGGCGAGCGGATTTCCTTCTTGTTATTGGTCAGCTGGCGGAAGCCGTTTTCCCAATAGGCGAGGCCAACCATGCCCTTGTCGTCGAGCGACTTCAGGATCTCCTGGCCGACTTCTCCGTCAAGCACCTTGTAGGCCTGCTCGCGGTTCTTGAACAGGAAGGGAACGTCGAAGGCGAAGAACTGCGGGGCGAACGAGGCGACCGGAGCCGATGAAACGAAGGTCAGGTCGACATTGCCGAACTGGATGTTTTCGGTCAGCTCACGTTCGCCTCCCAGCTGCGAATTCGGGAAAATCTCAAGGCCCATGCGGCCGCCGGACTTTTCGCGCAGCTCCTTGTCGAGGAATTCGAATGCCTTGTGGCCCGTCGAGGTCGGCGCCGAGGCATGGGCGGCGCGAAAGACAATTTCAGGCTCGGCCTGTGCGGCGGTGCCATACGAAACGGCTACGGCAAAGGCAGCAACGATACCTGCGCGCAGAACCTGCGCGGCATTCATAAGTGACATGTCTATCCTCCCAAATAGTGCGGAAAACCAGAGCGGTTTCCGGTTTTTCAGCCGGGCACTTCAAAATAGAAGCTGGACGCGAGGTGATGCCTCCGCTCCTCCCCAGCGCCACGAACTAAACAGACGTGGATTTTTTTGTCAAATAGTAAAATCAATTTGCAATATGTGAGAATTTTGGCCAGTAAATCGGTGGAAAAGCAGACTGGGAGGACATCATGCAACCCGAAAACCCGAGCGCGACCCTTATAGCGGCCCTTCAGGAAGCCGTCGGCGCGAGCAACCTGAAGGCTGGCGGCGAGGTGCCGGAAGCGGCGCTGCGCGACTGGAGCGACGAGCGCGGCGGCGTCCCGCTGGCGCTGGTCACGCCGCGAGATACAGCGGCTGTTGCGGCCGTGCTGAAGCTTTGCCACGATTTTTCCACCCCCGTCGTGCCGCAGGGTGGCCGTTCGGGTCTTGCCGGCGGTGCCGTGCCGAGCGAGGGCGCGGTGCTGCTTTCGCTGGCCGGCCTTGACCGGATAGAGGAAATCGATGCGGCTTCGGGCCTGATGGTGGTTGGTGCCGGCTGTATTCTGCAGCGCATCCAGGAAGCGGCACTGGAGGCGGGCTTTTCCTTTCCGCTCGATCTCGGCGCGCGCGGCTCCTGCCAGATCGGCGGCAATATCGCCACCAATGCCGGCGGCAACCGCGTCATTCGCTACGGCATGACGCGCGATCTCGTGCTCGGTCTTGAGGTCGTGCTGGCGGACGGCACGATCCTTTCCATGATGAACCGCATGCCGAAGAACAATGCCGCACTCGACCTGAAGCATCTCTTCATCGGTTCGGAGGGCACGCTCGGCGTCATCACCAAGGCGGTGTTGAAGCTGCATCCGGGAGTTGCCGGGGCCAATGCGGCGCTGGTGGCAGTGCCCGATTTCGCGGCGGCCGCCGGCCTGCTGCGTCATGCCCAACGTACTCTTTCGGGCCGTGTCACCGCGTTCGAACTGATGTGGAACGATTACTACCGGGCGGTTCTCGCGGAAACGGGTCTGCGGGCGCCGGTCGATCCGGATCATCCCGTCTATGTGCTGGTCGAAATGCAGGGCGCCGATCCGGATGCCGAAAGGCCTGTTTTCGAGACCATGCTCGAAGCGGCGTTCGAGGCCGGTCTGATATCGGATGCTGCCGTTGCCCAGTCGCAGCGCGACGTGGAGACCTTCTGGTCTTTGCGCGACGGTATCGCCGAGATCCTGTCCCGCCGCGCCCCCACCATCAATTTCGATGTTTCGGTTCCGCTCTCGCGCATCGGAGACTGCGTGGAAGAAATCCGCGCCGCGCTGACGACAGCCTTTCCCGCCCTGCAGGTGATCTTCTTCGGCCATGCCGGCGACAGCAACATCCATCTCGTTGCCGGCCCGATTTCGCAGATCGACCCGACCGGCCACGGCATCGAGAGGACTGTCTACGAGATCATCCGCACCTATGGCGGTTCCGTCTCGGCCGAACACGGCATTGGCCTGCACAAGAAGCCCTGGCTCGTCTATAGCCGTTCGGAAAACGAACTCGCCATGCTGCGCCAGCTGAAGGCAAGCCTCGATCCGAAGGGCATTCTCAACCCCGGCAAGGTGCTCTGAACGAAAGTTCAGCCGATGGTCCCGCCGCAGCAACAACCCGTCGCAAGCCCGCGTCGGGTTGTTGCTGTTCAAGTCGGGATTTACCCAGGGATGAACCCGGTCGCACCGGCGATGGCGGGATCCCTGCCGGTGATTTATCCTTTTGTTCTCGTGGGTTTGTTGGTTAGAAAACGCGCACGCAAAAGCCTCAACTTGTCCGTGCGCCGAGTTCCGAGGAGATGGCGCGCGCCACGCGCTGGACCTCCGGCACGAGGTCCCGCATACGCGACGGCGGCATGAATTCGAGCGTCGAGGAAACGGAGATCGCAGCGATGACGCGGCCTGTCGCATCGCGCAGCGGAGCGGCGACGCAGCGGATGGAGGACTGGTCCTCGCCGAGGTCATAGGCATAGCCGCCCGAGCGATAGTTCGCCATCTGGATCAGCCAGTCGGCCTCGGTCATGTTGCCGGGCAGCAACTGGTGGTCGCGCTGGTACAGTTCCGACAGAACGGCTGTGGGCTCGTCCAGCATCAGCGCCTTGCCGACGCCGGTGGAAATCACCGGCTTGCGCCCGCCGATGCGCGAGCTGATCTCGACCGGACGCGTGCCGCGCAGCTTGTCGAGATAGGCCACTTCCCATCCCTCGCGCTGCGCCAGGTGCACAGTGTCGCGCGTGAGCCGCGACAGCTCCTCCAGGAATGGGCGCGCGACCTGCACGAGATCGACCCGAGAATAGGCGGAAAAGCCAAGCTCGATGAGGCGGGGTCCGAGCCCGAATTCGCGCGCATTGTCGGCCTTCAGAAAACGCCGTTCGAGGAGAACAGAAACGATGCGGTGCACCGTGCTGTACGTCAGCCCGGTGATGGCGGCGATATCCTGGATCGTACGGGACTTGTCAGCCACGGCATCGAGGATATCGAGCCCGCGCAGCAGGGTTTGGCTGCGAGGCGCTTTCTGATCCTTCTCTTCGTCAACCGTGTCGATCTTTTCTGCCATTTTTCAAGCCCCTCGAATCCTTACCCTTCTACCCGGCGATGCGGAAAGGTTCCAGAGGACTTGTAGGTTACTATCCAGCGCCCATAGCACGAGATAGCCAGGACCTGAACCGCGCCGGGTTTGGCGGAGACCCCGAGTCGTGAGAGGTAGGGTCTATGACGAGCAAGACGACGAACAAATTCTCTCCTGAAATCCGCGCTCGGGCCGTTCGAATGGTGACGGAACACGAGGCTGAATGGTGGCGCCGTCTTAACTGGTAGCAATTCGCGGCGAGGATTCGTGTACCAAGCTTTAGGCAGCGATCAACAAGGCGATTTCGCGCCAGGTCGAAATGGCATGAGCTCGGAGCTGGCGGTGATCGGCGACGGTCAGATGTTTGCGGTGAAGATGAAAAAGATTTGCGATATGACCATGGCTTGAGACGAAGCGTTGGCATTGCCGTGTCGACTTGAAGCGCATCATGCGCCGTTCTCGTCGTCGAAGAGGAAGATGAGAGTTTTCTGCGCGGTTGTTGACGCCCTTATGCGAGCGATGCTCGACGCGCGGCATCAATTCAACTTTGGCGGCAGCGTGTCGGTCACCATGACGCGCGGTGCCATCCTCTGGCCCTTCAGTAGCTTGCGCATCAGCCGAAGAGCTACCTTCATATTCCTGCTATTTTGCAGCAGAGCATCGAGAACGCACCCGTCGGCATCGACGCGCGCCAAAGCCGGTATTTCTTCCCTTTGATCGCCACGACCATTTCATCAAGGTGCCACTTATCGGCAGAGTTACCGCGGGACCGTCGACGAAGCGGATGCGTTGATCGCCGCCGCCCTGGTTCATGGCCTGACGCCATCGCCCATCGGGTTTGCCTTCATGATCGATGAGGACCGGCTCAAACGGGCGTCTTGCTGATGCGCTCGCCTGGGCCGGCCTTGCCAACCTGTATTACTGGATCGACCGCAAGAACGGGATTAAACGCTGCAAGACGCCGGCATGCCGAACCCCCTGCGTTCAGACCGCATGAGCGATGATCCACGATGGAAAACGCAGGCCCGCGTAGCGGATGATGGGCCTGTTCATCTCAACCCCATCATCCGCCAACCCTTAAGCTGCAGACAAGCTGACATCGCCCTGCCCGCTCATACCAGTCGGCTTTGGAGGAATCCCCAACTCCATAACGATGGTCGGCATTACTGCCCAACCGCTGGCGAATAACCCAGCCATGGCGGCCACACTCAATGTGTTCAACTGTCCATGTCCTGTATCGTTTCCCTTTGGGTTATCAATCGGGCCGAATGCTGGCCGCGTAGGAATACCCAGAGCCAGCTTGCCGCGACTGCGATGCGGCTACGGGTTCCGATCAGGAAGAAAATGTGCGCCAACCCCCAGATCCACCAGGCGATACTCCCCTTCAGCTTGAGCCTGCCGAATTCGACGACGGCCGCACGGCGGCCGATCGTGGCGAGGTTTCCCTGATGATGATAAACGAACGGCCTGGGCGGCTCCGCTCCCGCAAGTCTGCGGGCAATCACCTTCGCCACATAGGCGCCCTGCTGTTTGGCAGCGGGGGCGATGCCTGGCACCGGCCTGCCGTTTTCGCTGACGACGGAGGCGGTGTCCCCGATGACGAAGACATCCGGCATTTCTGGCACCGTCAGGTCGGAGCGGACCACAACGCGTCCCGCCCTGTCCGCCTCGACGCCCAGCCACACCGCCGCCTTCGATGCGCGCACGCCCGCTGCCCAGATCAGCGTCTGGCTGGCAATGAATTCATCCCCGATCTTGACGCCCTCGGCACTGCAGTCCGTCACTGACTTGCCGGTGCGTACATCGACCCCCAGTTTCTCCAGCGCCTGCCTGCCGTATTCGGAAAGCTCCGGCGTGAAGACCGGAAGAATGCGAGGGCCTGCCTCGACCAGCAGGATTTTCGCGGTCCTGGTGTCGATGTGCCGAAATTCCCGATAAAGGGCGCGATGCGCTAGTTCCGCAATCATGCCGGCAAGCTCCACGCCGGTTGCGCCGCCACCGACAACCATGAAGGTCAGCAGAGCCTTGCGTCTTTCCGGATCTGGCTCCATTTCCGCCTTTTCGAACGCCAGCAACACCCGCCTGCGGATCGTCGTCGCATCCTCGAGGGTTTTCAGACCCGGCGCCACTTTCTCCCATTCGTCATGACCGAAATAGGCGTGCCGCGCACCTGTCGCCAGAACCAGCGTGTCATAAGAAATGCCCTGCCCGTCCCGAAGGGAAACGGTATGTTCCGACAGGTCGACACCGACCACCTCCCCAAGCAGCGTGGTCACCTCCGGCCGGTTCCGATAAAGACTACGGATCGGCCAGGCGATTTCCGAGGTCGCCAACACGGTCGTAGCGACCTGATAGAGAAGCGGCTGGAAGAGATGATGGTTCCTCCGGTCGATAATAGTGATGTCCACCGACCCGCCCTTGAGATCATTGGCGAGTTTCAGGCCGGCAAAGCCGGCCCCGACGATAACGACACGATGTCTGGGCATGATTGCCTGCGCCTTTCGAACTTGGAGGGAGGGGGGTTATGGGTGGTCAATAAGAACGCCCCTACCCGCTACCGAATGCAAATGACAGCAACGAGATTTACCGGAAAGGCATCATCAATGCACGCCGTTACGCGCATGCCAGCGTTCGATTGAGGACGGTGCGGCCGATGGCGAATTTCGTCTGTTGTGTTGTGAACCAACGAGCCCGCAGTCGGTGTCCGATGATCGACTTGTATCGACCGACCGCGGTCTCGACCAATGAGCGCCTGCCTTACCGGTGGCGGCCTGCCATTTCATTCTGCCATCCGCGTTGGTCGCCACGATATGACGGTCGCGTCGCCGGGAGATTGCTATCCGGCCGCTCCACCGCGTCGTCCGCTTCGGTGTTTACCAGGATGATCGAGCATCCTTTGTCATCCAAAGCATCAGACTGCCACACCGACGAAGGTCGGCTTTATATTCCGGCCAGTTCATAGCCTTGAACATCATCTCGCCGATATGATGGCGGCGGGCGGAATTGTGTTTGGACGGCATAGCAAATGCGCTGGTCTGGTTCGATCCAGGCCGCTTATCTCACCCACAATAAACGATCCGTGCACAAACGCCTTGTACGAGAACAACCTTTCGGGATTGCACGACTATAGTTCGTCGAGACCTTCGTTGAGCGCTTCGATCGTGCGAAGCCGTTTGCGGCCTTCGGGTCCTGCTTTTTCAAGGCAGCGGGTGATCAGCAGATGGCAAAGCGCCATGACGGCCGTGTGATTGAACAACGGGCCGGGCGCCAAGGTCTGGCAGCTGAAATGCCAGTTGGCGCCGCCCTCGAAGGGTGCGCTTTCATCGGTGATGTAGACAAGCTTCGCCTTGGACTTTCGGATCAGCGAAATGATCGTGTCGATCTGTGCGATCCGCCGGCGCATGGCGAAGAATATGACCATGTCGTCTTCCTGGACGCTGACGAGATGTTCTCCCAGTGTCTGCCCGGCTCCGGGAATTGCGACGATCTCCTCGACCACCTGCGTCAACTGCCATTGCAGGTAGGAGGCAAAGGGATGGCTGCTCCTGAAACCGAGTACCCAAACTTTGCGTGCCTGGAGCAAAGCCTGCGCCACGGCCTCGATCTGACCGTCGGTGATGGAAAGGAATGTCGCCTCGAGATTGGCGACACCCTGACTGATATGTGCTTGTACCGACTGGGCGGTGGAAACATCCGCTGCGCTGGTCAGAAACAGCCGCGAGCCGGTCTGTTTCTCAGCTCGCGCGTGGCGGCGCGCTTCTTCGTAGTTCTCATATCCCAGGCGCTGGATGAAGCGGGTTACCGTCGCCTTCGAGACATGGGCGAGGATGGCAAGTTCCTGCGCGGAGTAACTGGCAAGCTCGCCGGGAAAATCGCAAACGAACTCGCCAAGGCGTTTTTCTGCCGGGTGAAGATCGGGCAACGCCTGCCTTACGCGATACAGGAACGATCTATCCTTGGGCACCGGGAACTCCGCCAGAATCTGAGCAGAGAGACTCTCCTTCGGCATCGATCTACTTGCAACAGAAAAAGCGGCGCGCTTCATCAGCCTGCTTTCGCACCCGGCTGAGGAGCGTGAGCGATTTTTGACAACAGCAGCTCGACCGCAGAGCGGATCGGCGCGATCACGGGCGCGGAGAAATGTTGCTGGAGCTGCGCGGCGGCCTCCCCGAGCGGCCCGCCGCCAATGATCACGGCCTCGGCGCCATCGCGCTCGAAGCATTCCTGAGCCGCGATCTCAAGCGCTGCCAACAGTCGCTCCGGTTCCGAGGCAAGCTTTATCGGATCGCCGTCCGTCAGTCGCGTACCGGTGAAGAGATGGCTGACGCCCAGCCCATCAGCCTTTGCCGCGAAGCTTTTCACAAGATCCGGCGTGACGGTCGCGATTCCGAAACGACGGCTGCCGGCCGACGCTTCCAGCATTCCCGCCTCGCAGATGCCGACGGCGGGAATGTTGATCGATTGTCTCAGACGCTCGAGCCCCGGGTCCCCGAAGGCGCTGACGATCAATCCGTCGGCCTGCCCGGCCACGTCCTGTCCCAGTTCGACCACGCCGTCTGCGGCGACCGCAAGCTGGATGTCGTCAAGGATCATCGGAACGCCCCGGGCAACGGTGACGCCCTCAATGGAAAACCGCTCGTTGAGGTATCTACGGGCGATATCCGTCATCATCGCGGTCGTTACGCGCGAAGTGTTGGGGTTGATCAGAACAATGCGTTTCATCGTCTCCGGACGTGCGCCACCGCACGTCCGCCTCCCTCTCAACTATTGTTTTCAGTCACGGTATGTATCGGTCAGGCATATTGCACGCAGGCAACCCTTGTCGCTTCGCCGGCAGCCAGCAGGGCGGGAACCTCGCTCAGGCAGCCTTCGGAAGCCTGCGGGCAACGCGGCGCAAAGGCGCAACCCGGCGGCATCGCGGCGAGATCCGGTGGAGCGCCGGGAATGGTGACAAGCCGATCACGGCCATGCGCGAGCTCAACGCGCGCGCCGAGCAAACCTTTCGTGTAGGGGTGCCTTGGGTCGCGAATGATATCCGCCACCCTGCCTTCCTCCACGATCCGTCCAGCATACATCACCGCGATGCGGTCGGCCACCTCGGCCGCAACGCCGATGTCGTGCGTCACGAAGATGACGGAAAGCCCGTATTCCTTCTGCAATTCGCGGATCAGCAACAGGATCTGGATCTGCACGGTGGCGTCAAGCGCGGTTGTCGGTTCGTCGGCGAGCAGCACTTTCGGATTGCAGGCCAATGCCATGGCGATCATCGATCGTTGCAGCATGCCGCCCGACATTTCATGCGGATAGTTCCGAAGGCGGCGTTCGGCAGAGGGAATGCGGACCTTCTGGAAAAGCGCCAGGGCCCTGGCCGCCGCCGCCTTACGGGAAATCTTCTCGTGGCGCATGATGGTTTCCTCGATCTGGCTACCCAGCGTATAGACCGGATCGAGCGCCAGTCGCGGCTCCTGAAAAACCATCGAGACCACGGCACCGCGCAGGGCGCCAAGTTCCCCGGCCGAAAGTCCCATCACATCCCGGCCGGCAACGGTCATCGAGCCTTCGATCTTCGTTCCCTTGGGGTGCAGGCGCAGGAGTGAGCGCATGGTGACGCTCTTGCCGGAACCGGATTCGCCAAGCAGCGCGACGACTTCGCCAGGCCGCACCGACAGGCTGACCCCGTTGACGGCCTTGACCGGCTTGCGGCCGCGGTTGAACGTCACCGAGAGATTGCAGATATCGATCATGGTGTCTGCGGACATGGTCATGCCTCCATCAGGATGGGGGAGCGGCTATGGCCCGATCGGGGCACGGACATCAGGCAGGCGGCCGACTGTTCGTCCGAAACCCCCGCGAGCGGCGGCAATTTCTCGCTGCACACGCTTTCCGCAAACGTGCAGCGCGTGTGGAAGCGACAGCCCGGAGGCGGATCGATCGGGTTTGGCGGATCGCCTGTCAGCGGAGGTTCGAGCGTGCGTTCGGAAGGATCCATTTTCGGCATGGAAGCCAGCAGCGCCGCCGAATAGGGATGGCGGGTATTTTCAAAGATCGCTTCGCGGCTGCCGATCTCCGCGACCTTGCCGAGATACATGACCATGACCCGGTCGCACATGAAGCGCACGACATTGAGATCGTGGGATATAAACAGGTAGGTCAGGCCGAAATCCCGCTTGAGATCGAGAAGCAGGTTCAGGACCTGCGCCTCGACCGATTTGTCGAGCGCCGACACCGCTTCGTCGAGAATGACGAGCCGGGGTTCCAGCGCCAGAGCCCGGGCGATGTTGACACGCTGCCGCTGGCCGCCGGACAGTTCGTGAGGATAGCGGCCCGCAAACCGCGACGGCTCCAGCCCCACACGGTGCAGGAGGTCGTGGGCGCGGCTGATCGCCTTTCCTATCGGAACGCCGTGAACGCGGGGGGCAAAAGCAATGCTCTCCTCGATCGTCAGCCTTGGATTGAGCGAAGCGTAGCTGTCCTGGAAAACCATCTGCACCTGCCGGCGATAGTCCGACAGGGGGAGCGTGGCGCCCACTGTCTCGCCGTCGAACAGGAGTTCGCCCTGATCCGGCGTGATGAGCTGCATCAGCAGCCGCGCGGTTGTCGATTTGCCACAACCGCTTTCGCCGACGACACCAAGCGTTTCACCCCGGAGGATTTCGAAATCCACGCCGTCGACGGCGCGGACGACTTTCTTCGGCTTCATGAAACCGCTGCCCTTCACCGGGAAGTGTTTCAGCAGCCCCTTTGCGGAGATCAATGGCTGGGCGGGGCCGCCCCGTTCACCGATCGGCAGGTCATAGGCGGGTTCTTCAACGATGCTGATCATTGTTTCACGTCCATGGCTGTGCGCAGCCCGTCTGAGAAGAGGTTGAAGCAGATTGAGGTGATGAAGATCATCACGCCGGGAAGGGCGGCAACCAAGGGATTGTTGTAGATCGCCGTTCTCAGTGTGTTGAGCATCAGCCCCCATTCCGCATCCGGCGGGCGAACTCCGAGCCCGAGGAACGAGAGGCCGGAGGCGAGGATCATCGAGACGGAAATCAGGCTTGTCGCGAAGACGAAGATGGGGCCGAGCACGTTGCCCAGAATATGGACGCGGATGATGGTCAGGGGCGGAGCGCCGGAGGCTCGCGCCGCATCGACATAGTCGAGCCTGCGGACCTGGGTCGTCACGCTTTCGGCAACCCGGGCTATCTGCGGGATGAAGACCACCGTCAGCGATACCAGCGCGTTGGTGAGCCCCGATCCGAGAGCGCCGGAGAGCGCGACTGCGAGAAGTACCGAGGGGAAAGCGTAGAACACGTCGACGGTTCGCATGATCAGCGTGTTCGTGAGGCCACCCGCATAGCCGGCGACGATTCCGATCGTTGAACCGACAACGAAAGCGATCGGTACGGGAATAACTCCCATGAGAAGCGATAGCCGTGCGCCGTAGATCAGGCGGGAGAGCATGTCGCGGCCGAGTTCGTCGGTGCCAAGAATGTATCCCGGCGTGCCGACCGGCTTGAGACGCCTGATGACGCTTCCCTTGGTGGGATCATAGGGCGCGAGATAGGGGGCGAAGATCGCGACAAGAACGAGGACAAGCAGGATCGCGAGTGCGGTTATGGCCACGGGGTCGCGACAGAGGCGGTACAGTACGCCGCTCCAGAAACCGGGTGATTTGGTAACGCTCTGCGCCGGAGGCGATATTTCGGATGTGATGGCGGCCATTGGCGTCAGTTCCTCTGGATACGAGGATCGATTGTGCTTTGCAGGACATCGACCATGAGGTTGAGAAGAACGAAGAACATTGCGAGCACGAGGATCGTTCCCTGCAGAATGGGGAGATCACGGGTGAAGATCGCACCGTTCAACAGGAAGCCGGTTCCGGGCCAGGAGAAGACCGTTTCGATGAGGATCGAGCCGCCGAGAAGATAACCGAGCTGCAGGCCCATGACGGAAAGCGCTGTCGGTGCGGCATTGCGAACCACATGGCGAAGCACCTGCCGGGACATCAACCCCTTGGCGGCGAGTGCCTGGGTGAAGTCCTGCGAAAGAATATCGGCGACCAGCGAACGGATGGTGCGAGCGATAATGCCCATCGGGATGACGGACATGGTGACTGCCGGCAGGATGAGGAACTGCATGTAATCCCAGCTGAAGCTTCGGCTTGCCGATCCCTCGGAGCCACCGCCCATGGCCGGCAGCCAGCCAAGCGTCACGGAAAAGGCGATGACCAGAACCATGCCGAGCCAATAGTGCGGCACGCTGACGCCAAGCATCGAGATCGTCGATGCGAACCGGTCCACCCATGTGCCACGATAGATGCCGGCGAGAAATCCCAGCATCGCACCGAGCACGAACCCGATGAGCGCGGCCACCAGCGCCAGAATGATCGAATTCACGGAAGCGTCGAGGATTTCGCTCAGAACGGGACGGCCGGTGGCGATCGAGGTGCCGAGGTCGCCATGCAGCGCATGCCACGCCCAAAGGACATACTGGACGGGAAGAGGCTGGTCGAGACCATAGAAGGTGCGCATCTGCGCCTGCATCTCGGCGGATGCGTCGGACGGCAGGATTGCGGCCAGAGGATCGCCCGGCGCTATGTGGATCAGCATGAAGCAGACGATGCTCACACCGATCGTGACGGGAATGACGTGCAGAAGTCGTTTGAATGCGTAGAGCAGCATGGCATCCTCTCGAAATGAGCGTGATCGGGCATCATGAATGAGCGGCGGGCCGTCGGATGGCCCGCCGCCTGTTCGCGTCAGGGTTCTACCGTTACCGGGGAGAAGTCCTGGAACCAGTTCTGCGCCTGCACGAAGCCCTTGACCTTGTTGGTCATGGCGCGCGGGTTGACGTCATGTGTCACCATCAGGAACAGGGCATCGTCCACGTATTTCTCGTGAATCTTCTGCATCACCTTGTCCTGCTCTGCCGCGTCGAAGGTATTGCGCACCTTGTCGAAGAGAGCATCCATGTCCTTGTCGCAATAATAGCCCCAGTTGGTGCCCGTCGGCGGCGCGAGGCTGCACTGCGACTGGCGGATCATCGCGGTGAAGGGGTCCTGAATGAAGTAGCTGTAGTTGACCGCGGTGGCACCCTTGGCGCTGGGGTCCTTCGCCCCCGCGCGCCAGACGTTAATGACCGTGTTCCAGTCCATCACCTCGTATTCGACGTCGATGCCGATTTCCGCGAGCGTCTGCTGGATGTATTCGTTCATCGCCAGCGGCAGCATCTGGCCGGAACCGGACGAGGAGATGATCACCTTGGTCTTGAGGGGCTTGTCGGGACCAAAGCCGGCCTCCGCCATCAGCTTCTTGGCTTCCTCGACATTGTAGCTGAGCTTGAAGGTCGGGTTGCCGAACCACTGGTGTCCCGGCGGCATGTAACCCTGTGCCGGAATGGACAGGCCGCCGAGCAGTTCGTTAATGCCTTCGCGGTCGACGGCAAGGTTCGCAGCCTTGCGAACGCGGATATCGTTCCACGGGGAGCCCTCGATGCGAGAGAAGTGCCAGGTCCAGTTATGCGGGTAGGAATTGGTGATGATCTTGAAGCCCGCCTCTTTCAGCGACGCCACGGAATCCGGAGCCGGAGCCTCGATCCAGTCCACCTGGCCGGAGCGCAGGGCCGCGACGCGGGTGTTGGGTTCCGGCAGCGGAATGAGAACGAGCTTGTCGAGCTTGGGGATACGCGCCTGATCCCAGTATTCCTTGTTTGGGGTCAGTTCCGCCCTTTCGCGCGGGATAAAGCCGCTCTCCAGCTTCCAGGGACCGGTGCCTGACGGCTTCTGGGCAACGGCGTCCCAGTTCTTGCCCAGCTTTTCCCAGTTTGCAGGCGAGGAAAGCAGAATCCAGCTGAGCTGATAAGGCAGCGTCGCATCCGGCGTCTTGGTGGTGATTTCGACAGTCAGCGGATCGATGACCTTGTAGGAAGCCACCGCTGGAATGCGCGACTTGCCTTGGGCCGCCTGTCGCTTGTCGAACTGGGGAGCCTCCTGATTCAGCAGCTTGTCGAGATTCCACACGACGGCATCGGCGTCGAAGCTGCTGCCATCGTGGAATTTGACGCCATCCCGCAGCTTGAAAATCCACTTGGTCTTGTCCGTGTCATCGACCTGCCAGGAGGTCGCAAGGCTCGGAATGAGCGCCGACGGCTTGTCCGCGCTGGAGAGATCCCATTCGACCAGCGAATTGTAGACGGTGTAGCCCATGAAACGCTGACCTTCGCCGCCCTGGTCCGTCTGGCCTGTGGTCAGGGGAATGTCGGAAGCGGTCATGCCGATACGCAAGGTGCCGCCAGCAAGTGCTGAACCCGTTGCGACAGCCGCGAGAACCAAAGCTGTCGTGCCGCTCAGGATGGCCCGCCTGACCGCGCGGAGAACGCCACTGTCAATCCGGGCATTGCGTGATGTTTGCGTCATTGCTGTTCCCTTTTTGTAAAATGCTGCTGAGCTTCTGCCCAGTCGAGAGAGGAGGAGCAGATTTCATGCCAATTTGTGAGAAATTATAGTTTCATGTTTCAAATCAATTGGATGATGATATTTTTATGGCAGCCCGCCTTCTTGAGGGTAATGGCACATGATGAATTGCCGTGCTTTCGCGAAGTACGTTGATGAAAAATACGGCCGATCTTTCTGGCCAACTGGCAGCGTTTGTGACGGATTGTTGATTATCAGGTCAGCTTGCTCCAGTTTTTCATTTCGCTGCGATCCGGATCAACTCGAAAAAATTGTTTATTTTCAGCGCATTGCGTCGGTTTATGTGGGGTAGTGCGCTGTGGAAAAGCGGGCCAAATCCTTCTGAAACTCAACAGGCAAGCGGCCCCCGACCTCGGCGACCCGCATCTCGGACTGAGAGGTTTTTGCGGGCTGGAAATCACCGTCATCGGCGCCTCGAAGGACTTGCATTCCGGAACTTTCGGCGGAGCGGTTCCAAATCCCGCGCAGGTATCGACCCGCGCGCTGGCTCTTCTCTACGACAAGGATGGCGAAATCGCCGTACCAGGCTTCATGAGCGGAACGACGGCACTGACGCAGGAGGAGCGCCGCGTCTTTCTCGATCCGCCCTTCGACCGCGCCGCATGGCTGAACCGCGCCGGACTTGCTGATGCCGCCGTTCCGGCGGATTTCGCTGCCGACCAGAAGGCCGGCCTTTATCCTGCAATCGAGATCGATGCCCTGGAAGCCGGTGGATATGCCGGCGGCATGCGCTACACCATTCCCCGAGAGGCCAGCGCGCGCCTTTCCTGCCGTCTTGTTCCCGGACAGGACCTCGAGAGGATCGCTCCCCTCCTTCATGATTTTCTCGATCATGCCATCCCCACCCGTTTCGGCCGGCATATCGCTGTCCTGCCGGAACGATCGCTGCCCTACCGCATCGGTCGTGATCATCCATTCCAGAAACTGGCGGCGGACGTGCTTGAAGCCGTCGATGGGCGCCCGCCGCGCTATTCCTTCTCAGGCGGCAGCATCCCGATCTCCGGCGCAATGGCGGCCGCGCTCGGTGTCGAAACCCTCATATTCGGCTTCGGCCTGCAGGACGAAAACATGCACAGCGTGGACGAATTCTGCCGCCTGAGCGACATCGAACGCAGCATGAAGGCTTGGCCTTCTGCTCGACGGTGTGCCGCCTCAGGCGATCTGATGAACGATGACGCGCTCCAAATAAATTAGGTCATTTGGAGCTGGAATTTCCCACGTATGATCTCTGCGGGGAAAGAGGAGAGTTCCGATGAAAACACCGAAGTTTTCAGACGCCCCGAAGGCGTTCCCATAATCAGCAGGAATGATAGGCTGAGTATGCCCGCCAACATGGAGGTCCGAGAAACCCAGAGCTGACCAAGCGACGGCAGGACTACAAGAAGGAAGGATTGCCAATTGTGATGTCTAGGATTTGCCGCCCCGCAGCGCTTCTCCTTGCTTTGTCATTCCGAACCATCTCCTTCAGAGAACCGTCGCAACGCCTGCGGGTTGGTGACTGTGATAGATCGGTAGGTGTAGTTCACCCAACCGGCAGCAACGAAACGCTGCATGGCCATGTTGACCTGCTGTCGTGACGCGTTCGCCATGACTCCAAGGTCCGTTTGAGACAATGGAATAGGCACATCGCCGAGCCAGCCCGCCCTCTGAAGCACCGACGCGACCCTTCGTCCGACGTCGCGCTTCTGCAAATCGTGAACGATCCGTATAAGAACGTCTACAGTGAAGACGGTGTTCATTGCGATTGCACGCGATACGCCGGGATCGCGTGCTGCCATCTGCTCGAGGGCATCGAGCGGTACATGCATCATCCAGGCGCCACCGAGGGCCCTTATCTCGACCCTGCGCGGCTGACCGGTCAGGAAAGGACCTTCGCCCGTCCAGGCTCCAGGCATGCCAAGATGGATCAAGCGGGGGGCCGCATCGGGCGGCGCCGAATTGATGGTAAGAGAGCCGGCGACAAGCCCATATATCCCCCCGGGCGGATCACCATACCGATAGACGATCTGGTTGGGAGAAAACTTCTGCAAATGCGCGTGGCGCAGCAGTTCCGTCCTGAAATTTTCGGTCATATTCGCGAGCCAGTCGCCCTTTCTCATGACCTGTTCTGCCTTTTCGCGCGTCAAATCCAACATCGCTTCTCCATATTGTCCCAATCCGGACAGAATGCCTTTCGCCAATCGAATATAACTACGTCAAACGAAGTTTCGGCAGACGGTCAGGCGGCGAAGACTCCGTACTTAATCGAGGCGCCGCAGCTTTGGGCAATACTGGCGGCGGATACGTGGTTTCCCATCAGTTCCCTCCCGTTCGCTATGTTTCCGGCATCAAGGCTATCGCCGCGGGCCGTTCCCTCGAAGCATCGAACGGCCTGCGGAATGAACCGGATGTCGGAACGTCGACAATCTCCGATGGTATGAAGAACAACAACCGAAGATATCGGGCTGCTGAGATAGCAGGCGATTTTTTTTAGATTGTCCGAATTCGGACAATCTGGCGTTGGCGAATATGCACAGTGGTCCCGTCGGTGATTATTGGAAGCGATGACTGCAAACGCGTTGAGTGACCGAGAAGGATGCGCCTCATTGTCCCAGCCAGGAAATTGTGGGCGCCTTCAGTGAGTTTTGCGAGACCTTCCTGTCAATCGTCTCCGACCCAGATCTGAGAAAGCGACTGGGGAACGGTCAATGAATTCTGCAATTCGGGGGCATTTGACCTTCGCAAATCTCAAATACGGCGGCGATGAGTTCGCGCGTATTTCGACTGTTTCTCTCTTCGTCGCATTCAGTTGTGGCAACGCGCTGGCTCAGGAGGCTGCTGACGATCTTTCACAAAAGCTGGCCAATCCACTTGCCAGCCTGATCAGCGTTCCATTCCAAAACAACTTCGATTTCGAGGCCGGCGCCAATGGCGATGGTTTCGCCTACACGGTGAATATCCAGCCTGTTATTCCCTTCGAATTGAACGACGACTGGAACCTGATCACCCGCACCATCATTCCCGTCGGCTATCGCGATTATCTGCCCGGCGGAGATGTCGCCGGCCTGGGCGACATCAATGCCAGTTTCTTCCTTTCACCCAAGAATTCCGGGCCTGGCGGACTGATCTGGGGCGCAGGGCCTGTCTTTCTGCTGCCGACTGCCACGGACGACTTTCTCGGATCGGGAAAACTCGGCCTTGGGCCTACGGCCGTCGGTCTCGTTCAGCAGGGCCCTTGGACGGCTGGAGCATTGGCCAATCATATCTGGTCGGTCGCGGGGCCGAAGGATCGATCCGATGTCAGTGTCAGCCTGTTGCAGCCCTTCGCATCCTACAATTTCGGCGGCGGAACCTCGGCTTCCCTGAGTATCGACGCCAACTACGACTGGTACAACGAACAGTGGACTGTTCCGATCAATTTCGGCGTTTCCCAAGTCTTTACCGTGGGACATCAGGCCATGAGCTTCCAGATCGGAGGGCGCTACTATGCCGACGCGCCGGCGGGCGGCCCGGAATGGGGACTGCGAACCACGCTCACGCTCCTGTTTCCGCAATGAATGCGAAACCGGACAGAGATTCATACCTGATGGCAGAGGGACCATTTGATGAAAACCCATGTAATATTAGCGGCGGTGTTATTCGGTGTTGCGGTGGGCTCGTCCGTCAACGCTGCGGACCTTCAGCAGCCATTCACTGTCCCTGAAGCCAAACCTGTTGCGAGTGACGGCTGGACCTTTGCGGCGAGCCCCTATTTCTGGGGTGCCGGCATCTCAGGCGATGTCGGGCAGTTCGGTTTGCCCGCGGTTCATGTGGAATCGGATTTCAGCGATATCTTGAAGGATCTCGACTTCGGGTTCATGGTGGTTGGCGAAGCGCGTTACGATCGGTTCAGCGTCTTCGGCGACGTCATCTACACCAAGGTGTCGTCTGGGGCGACCACACCGCTGGGCATTGCCGCGGAACGCGTCGATGCCACGTCGGAGACATTCGCCGGACTGGTCGGCGCAGGGTATGCCGTATTCCAGGATGGCCGCAGCAATATCGACGTCGTGGTCGGGGCGCGCATCTGGCACGCGAGCACGGAGATCTCGTTTTCCGGCGGCCTTCTGGACGGGGTTTCAGGTCATGACGGCGCCACATGGGTGGATGCCATGGCAGGTTTCCGCGGACGGTATTTCCTGACCGACAGCCTCTATATCAGCGCTTGGGGACTGATCGGAGCCGGGCAGGCCGACCTCGACTGGGATCTCGCCGCCGGTGTCGGCTACGAGTTCAACGACAGGATCTCGGCCGTGGCCGGTTATCGCGCACTCGGCGTCGACTACAGCAACGGCGGCTTTGTCTTCGACGTGGTGCAGCAGGGGCCGATCCTTGGCCTGGTCCTGCGCTTCTGACCATTCGTCGGCTAGCTTACGCTTTTATATGTTCAACTTTGGAGGACTGCCATGCTTCTTGCTAGATTAAACTTCGCGACAATTGCGGCAGCGGCGATGCTTGCTGCCTTGCCTGCTGCTGCCGATCCAATCCTCGTCAATAGCGACAACTTCGTCCGCGCAGAGAGCGACCTTTATTTTTCCGGCATCGCCGCTAACGGTGGCTTCGGCAAGTTCGACCATACGCGCGAGATGGCGCCGCTTGACAAACAGACAGTCATTCGGCTGAACCGGGATACTCTTTACTCTTCTGCCGTCTTCGATCTGGATGCGGGGCCGGTGACGATTACCGTGCCGGATACCGGCAGCCGGTTCGTGTCGCTCCTTGTGATCGATGAGGACCACTACGCCCATGGTGTATATTACGGGGCTGGTTCGTATACCTTGACGCGCAAGGACATAGGGACCCGCTATGTCGTGGCCGCCTTCCGCTTTTTTGCCGATCCCAACAACGCCGAAGACATGAAGCAGGTTCACGCGCTCCAGGACGCGGTCACGGTCAAGCAGGCTGCAAAAGGGAGTTTCGAAGTTCCCGAGTGGGACGCGAAGAGCCGGGACAAGACCCGGCGCGCGCTCTTGGATCTCGGCGCGCTGCTCCCGGACACCGCAAAGATGTTCGGATCGCGCGATGAGGTAGATCCGGTCCGACATCTAATTGGGGCAGCACTTGGATGGGGGGGCAACCCGGACAAGGAAGCGCTTTATCTCAACGTGACGCCGGAAAGGAACGATGGCAAGGGCATCTATAGGCTGACTGTGAAGGATGTTCCCGTAAAGGACTTCTGGTCGGTCACCGTCTACAACAAGGACGGCTTCTTCGAACCCAACAAACTCAATATGTATTCGCTCAACAATGTGACTGCACAGAAGAGCGAGGATGGATCGATTGCGATTCAGTTCGGAGGCTGCGACGGCAAGATCGCCAACTGCCTGCCGACACCTGAAGGCTGGAACTACATGGTTCGCCTGTATCGGCCCGAGACGCAGATTCTCGCTGGAAGCTGGAAATTTCCCGTTTTGGAGGAAGTGAAATGAAGCGTCGCACTTTTCTTGCAGGCACCACCGCATTGATGGCGTTGCCGTCACTTCCGGCTTTGGCGCAGGACGATCTCAGGGCGGTCGCACGCGAGGCGTATATCTACACCTATCCGATGGTGAAGAACTACCTCACGATGTATCAATACGCGCTGGAGCCGGGTGGCAACCAATATAAGGGGCCGCTCAACACTCTGGTCAGCATCGCCAGGGTCTACACGCCTGAAGATACAGCAATCATCACGCCGAATTCCGACACGCCCTATTCCTTCATCGTCTTCGATCTGAGGGCAGAGCCCGTCGTTGTGACAATGCCGCCGATCGAGAAGAACCGCTATTATTCGCTGCAACTGATCGACCTCTACACCAACAATGTCGACTATCCGGGAACGCGAGTCGATGGCAATGGCGGCGGCGATTTCCTGGTCACCGGCCCCGGCTGGAAGGGCGATATACCGAAGGGCATCAAGCGGGTGATCGAGATGCCGACCGCGCTCGCCATCGGCATCGTCAGGACACAGCTCTTCTCGCCCGACGATCTCGCTAAGGTGAAGGAGATCCAATCCGGCTACAAAGCGCAACTGCTTTCCGCCTATGCCGGTACGCCAGCTCCCGACGTCCTGCCTCCGACCGACTGGCCACCGATCTCTGACGACCTGATGGTCACGAACTACTGGTCGCTTGCTGCCTTCCTGCTGCAATTCGCTCCACCTTATCCGGGTGATGAGCTACAGCGAGAAAACCTAGCCAAACTCGGCGTCCGGGAAAGAGCAACGTGGCCTGGGACGGATCTCTCGCCCGAGACTGTGGCGCTGATGAAAGAGGTTGCGATCGCAACGGAAAAGGAAATTCGCGACGAGGCTGCCCGGCTGACGGACTCGTCCAAGATATTCGGTACGCCCGAATTCATGAAGGGCCGGTTCATGGTCCGCGCCGCCGCGGCACAAGGCGGCATCTACGGCAACTCGGTGCAGGAGGCACTTTATGTCATCTATGCCTTCGATGCACAGAAGGCGCTACTCGATGGTAAGACAGGAAAATACACTCTGACCCTCACCCCGGAAACGCTTCCCCCGGTTGATGCCTTCTGGTCGCTGACCATGTATGACAGACCCAAACAATTCCTTGTCGACAACCCCGTCGACCGTTACCTGATCAACTCGCCGATGCTTGCCGGCCTCAAGAAGAACGACAAAGGCGAGATTGTCCTCCACCTGCAACACGAAAGCCCAGGACCGGAGCTGGAATCGAACTGGCTGCCAGCCCCCGCCGAAATCTTCTATGTGGTCATGAGGCTCTATCTGCCGAGGGCGGAGGCGCTCGACGGGCGCTGGGCGCCGCCGCCGATCGAAGCTCTTTCGTGATTAGGTGATGCTCAAGTCGATCATCTCACCAGATCGCGCGAGGAATATGGGTAATGGCTGAGAACACTTCGGATGCGGGTCTCACCTTTCTCGCCGCAGGTCTGCAGCAGTTCGCAGAACGGTTCATTGAGGGGCTCCACGTCCGATACCTTGCCTGGCTGGCGGCGCCCGCGGAATTTGAAACGTTCCGGGCGTCTTTCGCGCAGGTCTCCACCTCCGGTTTCGCAATGGCTTCGCAGATCCTTCTGATCGTCGCGATCGTTGCCGTACCGCTTGTTGTCGGAGGCCGGCGGATCCGCATAGGGACGGGCACTGCGTGGAGCCGCCTGCTTTTATCGGCGATGGTGGCGGTGATAGCTCTGGCGATCGGTTTCGTGGCGGCGCGACTGCTGGCATCCCAAGGATTGCCGGTGCAAACGCTCCAGCTTTGGGTTACGTCCACCGTGGCGGGATGGGTCGTGCTCATCGCGCTGCATTGGCTGCTTCTGCAACAGCAGCCTCCAGAAGCCCGTCTTCGGCGGAGCCGTTTGACCAAATTCGTTCGCGATCTCTCCCTTGCCATCCTATGGGCGGTTGCCGGGCTTTCGCTTGTTGCCTCACTGCGGCTGTGGGGTGCCGGCGCCGGCATGATCGATCTGTGGGGAACGGTGGTGGTAACCTTGCCCACGTTGCTTCTGTCCACCGGCGCCATATGGCGTCACAGGCGAACGCTTGCCGGAACCGTGGCCGGACCCCGTCCTCGCGCTTTCTGGCGCGGCAGCTTCGCGCGATGCTGGCCGGCTATCGTGATCGGCTTCATTCTTTTCATTGTGGTCAACGCGCAAGTGGCCCGAACGATGGGGGTGGCGCTTCCGGGGGGTGCCGTAGCCATGACAGCCCTCATCGTGATCGCGACGCCGCATCTCGATGCCATGATATGGGATTGGGCGCAGCGCGGCCTGAACTCGCCGAACATCTCGACCGCGGCAGCCGCATGGCGGCAGACGGCCCGCTTCACCGTCCTGATCGCCGTAATCGCATCGCTGGGCGCCTTATGGGCAGCGCCGCTGGCCGTGGGGTTCGGCATCGACCTCAGGCATGTTGCGCTCGACGCTTTCAAGGTCGCCTTGATCGGGATGTTCACCGCGTTCTGCTGGAATTTGATCGGCACCTCGATCGAGCGCGTGTCACGGGCGGACAGGATAGCTGCCGCCGCCGGATCGACCATGACAAGCTCGAGACTGGGCACGCTTGTTCCCCTGTTTGGCTCGATCGGCAAGTCGCTGATCGTCGTGTTCGCATTCCTTTCCATTCTGGTGACCGTCGGCGTCAACGTGTGGCCACTGATCACCGGCCTGAGCTTCTTCGGGCTGGCCATCAGCTTTGGTACGCAAGCACTGGTCAAGGACGTCGTCTCGGGCATGTTCTTCCTGATCGACGATGCCTTTCGTTATGGTGAATATATCGAGACGACAGGTGCCAAGGGAACGGTTGAGAAGATCTCGCTTCGCTCCGTCTCGCTGCGTGGCTCCCGCGGTCCGATAGCGACCGTCCCATATGGCCAGATGGGCAAGGTCCAGAACTTCAGCCGAGACTGGGTCATCGACAAGATCGCCCTGCGTGTCTCCATGGACACCGATGTCGAACTGGTGCGCAAGATCTTCAAGAAGATTGGAGAGCAGATCTCCGCGGACCCCGAGCTGAACCAGAACCTTCTGGAACCCTTCAAGAGCCAGGGCTCAACGGAGGTGGAGGACGGCACGCTTATCGTCAAGGCGAAGTTCATGGCAAAGCCCGGCACGCAGTTCCTCATCCGGAAGGCCGCCATGAAGGCCATACTGCAGGCGTTTCGCGAAAACGGCATCCGGGCCGTTCCCAAGCCGTTCACCGGCGAGGTCGACCCGAACGCATGAGCGCCATGCGGGTTCATTTCCATTGATGGGTTAGATATGCTCCTCCCCCCGGCATCGTAGTGTGCCAGAGTGGTGATGCGTTCATCACAATACGGGGAAGCGGCTCGGTCAATGGCGACCGGATGCCCGTCCCGGGCACGACCTCCTATGCCGTGAGCAAGTCCGCCTTGCAAGGTTTGGCCTGAGGGTTGGCGCGTGATTTCGGGCCCTGCGGAATCACGATCAACATCGTCCAGCCGGGACCGATCGATGCCGACGCAAACCCGGAGAACGGACCGATGAAAGACCTGATGCATAGCTTCATGGCCATCAAACGACACAGGAGACCGGAAGAGGCTGCGGAAATGGCCACCTGGCTTTTGCGGGCCCGGAGGCCGGCTTCGTAACAGGAGCGATGCATATACGATCGATGGCGCGTTTGGCGCCTGACCAGAAGACGCGAGGGGCAGAAAAGCGCGCGCCGACAGGAAGGCGCAAAGCGGCTGAAGCCTCCGCAGCTTGGATGGTCTTGAGGAAAGCCGAACTATCGACGATGCCGTAGGATTGCCTAAACCTCTGGAAAATAGAGAAGCCATGGGATCGTCTTGGCAGAACGCCCCGTCTGACAGGATCCGCACCTATATCTAGGTATGGATTCTATTCTTGCGTGGAGCGGGTTGAGGTGACAACGGCGGGCATGGTCTCGCGGCGAGTTCGGTTGCATCCTCGATTGCGATGCCTGTCATGCACAACAGCCGGATGATCGCCTCGTCAATCGAGCTGGGGGCAATCCGTTCTTGGTGATGTCGAGGGCAAAGCCAACGATCGCATGCGAGGTCAGGCGCCAAATGAGGGCAGTATCGGTAACCTTGAAGCGGCCGGCTTCGGTGGCCAGGCGCATGTCCCTCATTGGGTACGGGCTCATGCGCCGATAGAGCGCGTCGACCATGACTTCGGAGCGATGGAGGAATTGCTTCCATCTTACATCGCCGGTGGCTGTCTCGATCAACCTCGGAGTCCGGCATGGCCCGATTTGCCGCTTCACACCCTGACCGTGACGCTTGTGCCGGCATGGCTGCAACTCCTGGAACAGGAAATGCCCGATATCCGCATCAGTCTCATTCCCGATCGAGGGGGCATCGAGGCCAATCTTGCGACGTTGGTCGATGGCGAAGCGGATTTCTTCCTGACCTACGCACATGCTCGTGTGCCGTTTCATCTGGACAGGGAGCGTTTTGACTATCTGTCGGTCGGCAGCGATCGCCTTGTACCCGTTGTGGCTCCCTAGGTCAGGTTGCCGCGCGATCGTTGGGTACCAGGGGCGGGCCTGCTCGACCGGGCCGTAAGCGAAGGGGTGCCAGTGCCCTATCTCAGCTACGGCTTCAGTTCGTTCTTCGGCGCCGCGCTTGGCCGCCTTTTTGCAGAGCGTCCGCAATTTCTTAGACGGCATGTTCATGAAAATGCGATCGGCGCGGGTTTGAAGACCCTAGCCCTGACGGGAGCAGGTTTATGCTGGCTGCCGCAGAGCCTTATTCAAGCGGAATTGAACGCAGGTCTTCTTGTGAACGCATCAACCACGACAGACTGGACGATGGATCTGGAGATCCACCTCTACCGTCATCTGGGGAGCCAGAGCAAACTCGTGAAGAACTTCTGGAGGAGCGCAGAGGCACTCTTGCGCACCCAGGTACCCTTACCTGTCCGTCAGCGAATGATATGAGACAGACCGGCTTTGGAAGGATTGGAGTTTCTGGTCCGTCTGTTGGTTGATTTAAGCTGCTTGTTGCCGATGTTGCAATCGGCGCTGCCTGGTTGTGTCGCGTTTGATCCTTTCTCGCTCCAGCAGGATAGTATGACCGCGCCCGAAGTAGACGTCGGCGGGTGTCAGATTTCCGATGCTTTCATGGTATCGCTGGTGATTGTAGTGCTCGACGAAGGCGGCGATCTGGGCTTCAAGGTCTTCGGAGAAGAAGTAGTTTTCGAGCAGGATGCGGTTCTTCAAAGTCTGGTGCCAGCGCTCGATCTTGCCTTGGGTCTGCGGATGGCCCGGCGCACCGTGGACCTGTTTTATGGACCGCTCTTCTAACCATCGCCGAGGTCCGAGGCGATGTAGCACGGGCCATTGTCGGATAGCAGGCGGGGTTTATGTTCCACCCTTGCCGTGTCGCAACCGGATGCCGTGAGCGCCAGGTTCAGCATGTCGGTGACATCATCGACGTTCATGGTCGTGCAAAGCTTTCAGGCGACGATGTAGCGTGAGAAGTCGTCGAGCACTGTGGACAGGTAGAACCACCCCCAGCCGATGACTTTCAGATAGGTGAAGTCGGTCTGCCACATCTCGTTCGGCCTGCTCGTCTTATCCCTGAACTCGTCGCCAGCCTTGATGACGATGAAGGCTGGCGACGTGATGAGGTCGTGGGCCTTGAGCAGGCGGTAGACCGAAGCCTCTGACACGAAATAACTTTCCGTGTCGGTACAGCGAACGGCCAGCTCGCGCGGCGACAGCGCAGTTTGATTCAGCGCCATATCGATGATCTGGCTGCGGACGTCATCCGGGATGCAATTCCACGCCCGCGACGGAACGGAATGCCGATCCTCAAGTCCATCGACGCCCTGGGTCTGGAGCCGATCATACCACCGGTAGAAGGTCGGCCGTGGAATGCCCAGCTTGTCGAGGGTTTGTTTCACCGGCAGGTGCGACTGCTCGACGATCCGGATAATTTCCAGTTTCTCGGAGGCAGGGTATCTCATTCCTCGTCCCCCCATGCCCGGTCATGCTTTTTTTGATCAGCCGCAATTCGAGTGCCTGTTCGGCGACAACTTCCTTCAGATCGCGCGTTTCACGGCGCAGGACTTTCACCTCATCGGAGGTAGCTGCGCACGCCGTATCCCCGGCCAGCCGCTTCTTGCCCGCTTCCAGAAATTCCTTCGACCAACTGTAATAAAGGCTCTCGGCAACACCTTCACGACGGCAAAGAGCGGCAATGCTCTCCTCGCCACGCAGGACTTCCAGCACAATGCGGATTTTATCGTCCGCCGAGTGATGCTTGCGCGTCGCACGGCGGATATCCTTGATGACGTGTTCAACGGCAGGTTTCTGCGGCCCGGCTTTCTGTCTCATCTTCGCTTCCTTTGTTCGAGCTACGATGAACCAGAAATCTTCTCCTCTCAATTAAACACGATCTGTCTCAAGGGCGCTGATGTCGGACAATCCTGGTAGTCGCTTCCGGCGCTCACCGCATCGACCGGAACAAGGTCTCGTCCGCGATTGGCCAGCCCGTAAAGTCCGCCGAACACCGCAAGCCACGACAGGGCGGATTTGAGAATCAGCTTCCAACTTCACTCTTGAACCGAACGACCACCTTACCGAAGGGCCCTCGTTCGAGATGATCGAAGGCTGCACGCACATCCTCAAAGGCGTAGACCTTGTCGATCACCGGCTTGATGCCGTGTTCGTCAATGGCGCGGTTCATGTCTTCGAATGCCTGTCGGTGCCCGACCGAGATGCCCTGGATGATGGCCCTCTTCAGCATCATGGGAACCGCCGACAGCACGATCTCCGATCCCTTCATGAAACCGATCTGGGCGATACGCCCGCCGCTCGCCAGGGCGGCCGCCGACCGGCTGATATTGTCGCCGCCGACCAGTTCGAGCACGTGATCAATGCCGTGTCCGTCGGTCAGGTCCAGCGCAGAAGCAGACCAGTCTGGTTTGGCACGCGTGTCGATCACGCCGAAAGCGCCGAGCGCCTTCGCGCGTTCAAGCTTTTCCGCGCTCCGCGAGGTGACGATCACGCGGGCTCCGAAAGCCTGTGCAAACTGGAGCCCGAACAGGGCGACGCCGCCGGTACCCTGCACCAGAACGGTTTGGCCCGCTTTCAGACGACCTGTCTCGATCAGGGCGGACCATGCCGTCAGCGCCGCAACCGGCAAGGTGGAGGCTTCCTCGTCCGTCAGCGACGCGGGCGCCTTGACGGCGACGCCCTCGTGTAGCGTCACGAATTCGGCCAGCGCACCGGGGAGCGGTCCGCCCAGCGACAGGCCATGCCGGGCCATCTCCCGTGGAGGCTCGCCATCGATCCATTGGGTCCAGAAATTTCCGAGCACCCGGTCGCCGACCTTGAATCGCGACACGTCCGCGCCGGTTGCCGCGACCTCGCCCGCCATGTCCGATACCGGAACGAACGGCATGGTTGGCCTGTCGGGTAGTAACTCACCTTCTACCACCAGCTTGTCACGATAGTTGAGGGAGACCGCCGCGACCCGGACCAGCACCTCGTTGCTGGCCAGCGTGGGCAATGGCGCCTCTGCCAGTTCCAAGTTCTTCAGTCCGAATGACGGCAACTGCCACCGTTTCATTGTCTCGCTCATGGCCGGTCCTTTCAGGCGTTGAGCGAGGACCTTATTGACAATCACATGGATGTGGTTGCGATGTATTTTTCGAACATTTCCTCCATTTGGTCTCCAATTGATGAGCCTGAACATTCATTCCCACCTTCAAGGCATATCCGCCTTCGTCCACGCGGTGGAAACAGGCAGCTTCACGGCCGCAGCCGCACGCATGGGTGTGTCAAAATCCGCGACCGGTAAGAGCGTCGCTCGCCTCGAAGAGCGTCTCGGCATCCGGTTGCTGGACCGCACGACGCGTAGCCTCAACTTGACGGCCGAAGGGCAGGCCTATTACTGGAGCTGCCTCAAGGTCCTCGAAGAACTGAACGCAGCAGAGACGCTGCTGGCCTCGCAGAGGCGCGTCGTATCGGGAACCCTGAGGATCAACTTGCCGATCTCGTTCGGCCGGTTGTGCGTCATGCCCGTGCTCAAGGAGGTCGCGGACGGGAATCCCGATCTCGATCTCGATATCTCATTCGCGGACCGCCAGGTCGATCTGGTCGAGGAAGGCATCGACCTTGTGGTGCGGCTTGGCGATCCCGGAAATCATGCGAGCCTGATCGGGCGGCGCATTGGTACGCAACGGTCGATCATCTGCGCCGCGCCGGCCTATCTGGACCGCCACGGACGTCCGGCTTCCGTAGAAGAACTCGTCAATCACGACTGCCTCGCCTTCGCCAAGGATGGTCGTCCGCTGCCCTGGGCGGTTTGTGGCCCGGGCGGAACGGTCAGGCGGTTCGTCATCCAGCCACGCCACACCATCAGCCATGGCGAAGCCCTGCGGGACGCGGCTGTGAACGGGTTGGGGCTGGCCTACCTTTCGACCTGGCTGGCAGCCGACGACCTCCGCGGCGGACGGCTTGAAGCGGTGCCGATTTTCACCCCCGCGGAGGATGTTCCGATAACCGCGCTCTGGCCGCGCTCGCGGGACCTGGCGCCCAAAGTACGGGTGGTGGTGGATGCGCTCATAGAGGCGTTCAAGCCTACCCACCTGATCGGCTCGTGAGAAAGGCGGCTTTAGAGTGCTATAGCGTAGACGTAGTGCTCATCATCATCGGACGTGACCCGTCGATTCTACGCTATGACGCGATACCCAGCGCGATAGCTAGAGCGCCGTGCGTCCATTTGGACGCACACAGGACGCTCTAACATCTTGAATCTACGCATCGAGCTTTCCGAAAATCGATTCCGATTTTCGGGCCGATGCGCTAGGCAAACGCCACCGATTTCCGCACCTCGCGTCAAGCCGCCGCCGCTCCGCCCGCCACCATGACAGCGAAAACGGGACGAACCGGCGCGATATGCGATGCCTATTGCGGCTGCAGATGCTCGGCCATGAAGTCGACGAACGCCCTCAGTTTGGGCGTGATCTGGCGGCTGGCCGGCCAGAGCACGTTGAACTGATCAGCCTCTTCCACCCACTCGTCCAAAATCGACACGAGACGGCCGTCAGCGATCTCGTCACGGATCGCAAAGGGCGGTAGACAGGCAATGCCCAGCCCCTTGATCGCCAACTCGATCAGAGGATCGACCGCCGTCGCGCTCATCCGTTCGGGCAGGACAATCTTCGCCTGCCGTTCCCCGCGAGCAAACGGCCAGGGTCGGATCTTGCCGGTGCTGGGCGACCGTTGGTGAAGACACTGATGCTGCGCCAGATCGTCGGGGGTTTCCGGCACTCCGCATTGCGCCAGATAGCGGGGTGAGGCGACGATCTTGAGTTTGAACCGGCCGACATTCCGGCTCATCAACCGGCTGTCCGATGGTTGCCCGGTGCGAATGACGGCATCGAACCCTTCCTCCACGACGTCCACCAGCCGATCGCTGAAATCGAGGTCGAGTTGCACCTCTGGCCAGGCGCGCATGAACTTTGCCATCACCGGGGTCAGCAGCATGCCGACCAGCGGCAGACTGACCCGCAGCCGCCCTCTCGGCGTACGATTGGATCGGGCAAGCTCGGCTTCCGCTGCCTCGACCTCATCGAAGATGCGGCGGCAGCGTTCGAGGAACAGCCGCCCCTCTTCGGTCAGGGTCATGTTGCGCGTGTTGCGATGGAACAGGCGCACATCCAGCCGTTGTTCCAGTCGGACCACCGCCTTGCCAACCGCAGAGGCGGAAAGGCCGAGCTTGCGGCCAGCCGCTACGAAGCTGCCGGTTTCAGCCGATTGCACGAAGGAGTCGAACGCCGTGAGTTTGTCCATGCCTTGATCATTACAGGAATCTTATTCCGTAGTCATCGGAACAATGGCCTATTTTTCCGGGACAAGCCGACCGCTATCCCTTGGCCTTCCAAAAACCAAGGAGACGAGCATGTTCCCCGCCTTTGCGATCCAGCCCACCCCGACGGCCTTCATCGTCAACGTGATCCACGTTAATCCTGGCAAGCAGGAGGAAGCCTTTCGCCTCATCCAGGATGTTGTCCACTATGTCGCCGAGCGGAAGCCGGGCTTTCTGTGGAGTAACCTCGCCAAGAGTACGGATGGGCTGACGGTCGTGAATATCGAGGCGATCTCAGACCCCGGCGACGTCGAGATTTTCTTTTCCGATCCGGTATTCCTCGAAAAATTCCGCAAGCTCGACACCGTCTCGTCCAGCGAGTTTCACACCTACACCGTTGGCGACCTGGTGCTGCCGAAGGCCTCAGCGTGACGACGCAGGTCGAACGGATGCCGCTAGCGGGGCTATGCGCACTGGCGGTTGCCGGTTTCGTCACCATCCTGACGGAGGCCCTCCCGGCCGGTCTGCTTCCGCAGATCGGGGGGGCGCTGGGGGTGAGCGAGGCCATGGCGGGACAATGGATCAGTATCTATGCGCTGGGATCGCTGCTCGCAGCGATCCCGCTGACGGCAGCAACGCGAAGCTGGCGCAGGCGACCGCTCCTGCTCGGCGCCATCATCGGTTTCGCTATCGCCAATCTGATTACGGCCCTGACGGCGAGTTTTATCGTCGCGATGACGGCACGTTTCGTCGGCGGTGTATCGGCCGGCCTGCTGTGGGCGTTGCTGGCCGGCTATGCTGTTCGCATGGCACCGCCCGGCCTCGCTGGCCGGGCCATGGCCATTGCGATGGCGGGGACGCCGTTGGCGCTCTCCATCGGCATCCCGGCCGGCACATTTATCGGCAACCTCGCCGGTTGGCGACTGACCTTCGGATTGCTCAGCGTGATCGCGTTGCTGCTGGCTGGCTGGACCATCGCGAAGGTGCCGGATTTCTCTGGTGAGCCTGAAGCGCAACGCCCCTCCTTGGCCCAGGTCTTTGTGGTTCCGGGCGTACGCCCGGTGCTGGCGGTGACGCTCTGCTTCGTCCTGGCCCATAACCTCCTCTACACCTACATCGCGCCACTTCTGGTCGGCCATCGCATGACGGGCCAGATCGACAGTGTCCTTCTTGTTTTCGGGGGTTCCGCACTTGTCAGTATCGGTCTGACGGGCGCGTTGATCGACAAATGGCTGCGACCATTGACCTTCACCGGCATAGGCCTGTTTCTTGTGGCCGTCTTGATACTTGCGGTGACGACCGGAGCACCGTTGGCGATCTACGGGGCCGCACTTATCTGGGGACTGGCTTTTGGCGGGTCGGCGACGCTTTTTCAGACCGCATCAGCGCGTGCTGCCGGTCCTGCGGCCGACGTGGCCCAGGCGATAATCGTCACGGCATGGAACATCGCCATTTTTGGCGGAGCCGTCATGGGCGGTGTCATTCTGGAAACCGCAGGAGCAGGCGGGTTGTCGTGGGCGGGTATCGCCCTGCTTGTCGGGGCTGCCGGATCATCGCTGTGCATGGGGCGCCCCGCTGGCGCAGGACGCATGATGTGACAAAGCGCGATGCAAGGTTTGGTCCGGATTGTCGCCTTGTGCGCCGTTAGGGCGCCCATGTGAGCGTAGACATAGTGATCATCTTCGTCCGGGCTTGGCGGTCGCGGGGATGATCTCGACGGTCGCGGTCATGCCCGCCGCGAGTTCGACGCCAGACGGCACCCGATCGATATGGATGCGCACCGGAATGCGCTGGGCAAGACGCACCCAGGAAAATGTCGCCGCCACATTGGGCAGGCCGAGATGACCGGGCACGTCGTTGCTGTTCTCGATCCCGCGACCGAGGCTTTCGACATGGCCAGAGACTGGCTGATCAAAGCCCATCAGCATGATCCGCACTGGATCGCCAACGCGGATCTGCCGGATCTTCGTCTCCTCGAAATAGCCGGTGATCCAGAAACTGGCGGCGTCAAGGACGGCGACCTTCGTCACGCCGGCTGTCGCGTAGTCGCCTGGCCGAAGCCTTAGATTGGTGACATAGCCATCGACCGGTGAGCGGACCGTCGAGCGGGCAAGGTTGAGCTTGGCCAGATCGAGCGCCGCCACCGCTGACTGATAGGCGGCGCTGGCGACAGCGGCCGCTCCGCCCGATTGCTGGACGGCTTCCTGGGAGACGACATCCTTGAGCTGGCTGTGCCGCCGCGCTGTCGCCTGACGAACGATCATATCCTGGCGTTTGGCTTCGACCTCAGCCTCAGCCAATGCCACTGCGAGCCGCAGCCGCTCGGGGTCGATCTCGTAAAGAATGTTGCCCCGGCGCACATATTGATTGTCAACCACGGGAACAGCGCTGACCGTGCCGGAGACCTCCGGCACGATCTGCACGACATCGACACCAACCCGTCCGTCGCGGGTCCAGGGCGTCCGCTCGTAATGGCTCCACGTCTTCAGCGCGATAAAAGTGGATACGGCGACGAGGCAAAGGGTCAGGGCATAGCGGCCAAGCACGGATAGAAAAGGCTTCAAGGCAAGAGTCCGATCGATGGCAGGTACTGCACGAGCAGACCGTAGATGATGACGAAGGTGGCGAGCTCGACGAGCGGCCGATAAGCGAACCAGCGATGGAGGCCGGCGGCAAACAGGCGGAGCGTCGCCATTGTGGCGACCAGCGCGATGAACGCGAGCACCACCAGACCGGGGATGAGAACACCCCCGACATTGAGATCAACGATCATGAGTTGTGGCCCTCCCGTCTGCTGGGGAGCTGAGCGCGAACCGCAGGTCAATGAGCAGGTCGACAATCCGCAGGCGGTTTCTGAGCGTGCTGCTCGCCATCGTCACGATCAAGGTCTGGATGCGTCGATCGAGGTCGAGGAGGTCGGCAGGTGTTGACGACTTCCTGCCACTGAAGCGCCCGGCGATCACGGATAGAAGTTCGCTCAGTTCGACGCCGGCCTCGCCCTTGATCTGCGGGATCGTCTTGCGAAGCTGTCCGGCAACATGACCGATGCGAAGGTGGTGCAGCGTATTGTCGAGTACATTCGAATAGGCTTTTCCGGACACCCGCAGCCTTGGCAGCAGCAGGGCTGTCCGATCGATCATCAGGCTCGCCCAGCGCGCTTCGTTGGGCGCAGCGCCGAGCGCGCGCCGGCCAACGTCCCGGCGGCTCAACCGAAGCAAGCGGTTGATCGCCGCATCGACCGGCACGGTCTGGAACAGGGACATGCTCACCGCCCCGAATCCCACCGCCGCAAAGAGCGCGATCACACTGTTGAGGGAGGCAGCGAAGTCGCCGGTGTAATGGGTGCCCAGACCCGAGAGGATCGGAATGGTCAGCGTGATACCGAGCGCCATGAAAGTCGTTGGCAGGCGCGCCTGGAGAGAGCCAGCGAACAGGAACGCCGGGGCGAGCACGGCGACAAGAACCCAAAAGTCCGTGACCTGAGGCAGGATGACGAAGCTGTAGATGAGGCTGATCGCCACCCCGTAGATCGAACCGACGATATATTTGACGACAAATGGCACGGGCGCATCAAAATTGCCGAATAGGGTGCAGCACACGCCGAGAATGGAGACGGCCATTCCGCCCTCCGGCCAGACCGGCCAGATCCAGAAGGCGCAGCCGATGAGGATGCCGACGACAGCGCCGACCGTGGTGCGAGCCGCCATCCACGGATCGCGGTGATAGACGTAGCCCCTCGCCCACTTCGGCCCATGAAGCGACGCGGCATCTCGCAATCGCCCGGTCGCCGCGATGTTCCGCCCCAGTCTGTCGCAGTCCTGAAGCAGACCAATCATCTCGGCCAGGTGACCGGCGAGATTGGCGGCAAGCCTGTCGCCGGGCGTCGCGGCGTCTGAGCCAAAGCGCTTCTGGACTGATTGCGCGCGCGCGATCAGTTGGGCTGCGCCAACCTCCCGTTTCTCCGTCACGACATTTGCGATCCAGGCCCCGACGTCGCCGACCAATGCGATCAGTTCGTCGGGCGCATCGTCGTCGCCTGTGCCAAAGGCCTCAATCCGGTCTTCGATCTCGGCCGCGAGCGGGAGCAAGCGTGCGAGCCGGTCATGAATGAGTTGCAGCGTCTGGCGTCGTGGCGTGGGGGCTGGATCATAGGGCAGATGCGTCGCAAGCCCCTGGATGGCAAGCAGGTCCGCTGCGAGCTGGTGGCGGTCGCGACGGTTTTGTCCTGATGTTCCATTGAGCGCGTCGCTCGCCAGCCGACGGGCGTCCCGCAGCGTGGCCCACAGCTTGCCGGTGAATTGGCCGGTCATGCGTTTCGGCAGGACGTAACGATGGATCAGGACCGCGCACAGAATTCCAATCGAGATTTCCTGGACGCGCACTGACGCAGTCTCGAAAACCGCGCCCGGATCGAGCACGCTCGGGAACCCGATCAGGCTCGCGGTATAGCCGGCGAGAACGAAGGCATAGGCGCGCGGCGTGCGATCGAGCAGCGAGAAAAACAGGCACAGGCCGATCCAGCCCGCAAGCACGACGCTGCACACCATCGGATCGTTCACGAAGTTCGGGACGATCGCGACCGTCGCGGTCGCGCCGAGAAGCGTCCCTGCAAAACGATACACGCCACGACTTAATGACGCTCCGGCGGAGGTCTGCGAGACGATGTAGACGGTGACGATGGCCCAGAACGGCTTGGGAAGCCCGATCCGCAGCGAAATGTAGTAGGCCAGCATCGCCGCGGCGAAACTCTTCGCCGAAAACAGGATCGCATCCGCATCCGCCTTCAGGGCCGGCGTGCGAAGGAAGCTCGTTCCAGCTTTAAACATGGCTGCAACGGTCTTGCTTGAGGGGGTGTTTATGGGCTGCGCGGTGTTCATGCCGCGTGTTGTGATCGATTTGCAAAAGCAAATAAATTCAGTATTTTGACATAAAATACCTAAAATCGGACATTCTCATGTCTCTATTGCGATCTGCTGTTTCCGTTTTCGATCCCGACCTCACCCTTCTGCCTGCGGTCGCCCACAAGCTTGATTTCGCGGAACACGAGGCGGAAGTGCCTCTGCACGTACATCGCAAGGGGCAGTTGATCCTCGCTCTACACGGAGCCGTCACCTGCACTGCGGGCAACGAAATCTGGATCGTGCCCCCCAATTGCGGTGTGTGGATTCCAGGCGGTATGCCCCATAGCGCGCGCGCAACTGCCAATGCACGGCTCAACTATCTGTTCGTCGAGCCGGGGTCTGCGAAGCTGCCACAGAACAGCTGCACCCTCTCGGTCTCCCCGATGATCCGCGAGATGGTCGACCGGCTTGCCCGCGAGCGCGCGGACTATCTGGCCGACAGCCATGCCGCCCGGATCGCGCGGGTGATCCTCGACGAACTTGCGCAGATGCCGCATGAGCGGTTCAACCTGCCGATCTCCACCCATCCGAAGATCCGGGCGATGGCTGATGCTCTGACGATCGAGCCTTCGGACCGCAGTACACTGAGCGATTGGGCGAAGCGGGTCGCAATGAGCGAGCGGTCGCTGGCGCGACTGTTGATCCGCGAGACGGGACTGACGTTCGGGCGCTGGCGGCAGCAACTCCACCTTGTCGTCGCGCTTCGTGAACTGGCCAGCGGCGAGACGGTGCAAAATGTTGCCGCCGAACTGGGATACGAGTCGGTCAATGCGTTCATCACGATGTTCAAGAAGGCGTTGGGCAGCACGCCGGCACAGTATTTCACGCAACGCAGGGCTGCTCACAGCTCCGAAACCGGCGCTTAAAGAGTAACTGATTTTTGTATTGTCGGTCGATGCTCCCCGATGGCCGATGATGGGCGCAAAGCCGACGAATATGCGCACTTTCCCTTCGGCCAAAATACGTCGCTCGGCCGCAAACGATTCGAACTTTTCACCGCCGATCACCGCCGTTATTACGCTTTTCGCCTCTCGGCTATTTGACGCTCCTCTCGCGGACATAGTCTAGCGGCAATGGGTGGCAATTTTCGGTGTTGACGTCTTGGAAATGGCAAATTTGGCGCACCCGACAGGATTCGAACTTTCTCCTGGCTATTAAGATAACTGTATGATCTGCGTCTGCTTTTGGGAGTTCCCAGTTCGAATTTGAATGACCGAAATGAAGGCGCTTTGCCGTCCGGCAGCACAGGGGCCGAGAGCGGAATGTCCGCGCCTTCAGGGATGCAACCGTTTGATCCGCTCCTCCGGAACGCCAGGACTGAGCTGAACGCCTCCTCTTCTCACCAGCTTGCTTTTCGCCTGCTCCAGGGTGAGCACCGCCGAATGGCCGGGCCTCCCCACAGGTCTGGGCACGCCGTCCGCTAATACAAACACCACCGCATGCGCTCCCGCCAGCCCCGCCGGGAAGCGCGGAATCGCCCGTCGGATGATGTAGCCAAGCTTGGGGTCGAACTCGAGCTTGCCGTCCTGCATCAACTGCGCCAGTCCCGCTTCCTGGGGGAGCACCTCGTAGGGTGCCGCGCCGGCGCTCGATACGACCGACCCGGCATCGACGGATACTATCCCGCCGGGGCTAAACCTTTTCAACGAAGCGACTGCCCCATTTTCTGTAGGACGCAGCGGACCCCATGAGAATTGCACGGAGGGAGGGACAGCGTGTTTCTGAAGCATTGCTGGTGGGCGGGCTTCTGAGGGGAGCGTGACCTTCGATAGGGTGTACGAAGAGAACACGCCTGGTGCCGAGCTACCGGTCAACATATTGATGGCGTCGAGTATGCCCGCGCTGGCCTGCTCGGGCTTTATCCAGCCCGGAAGACATCTGTACAGATCAGCAAATGTAACGCGATCCTTGCCCAATCCGACGACGCCTGCGCTTCCCGCGCCGGTTACGAAACGCGACACTCGCTCCGCCGCACCGGTCACGCGCCAGATCATGGGCGTGTAGGATGTGGCGATGATAAAAAGGGGATCTTTTCCCGGCTCGATATTGAGCTCCGCCGTGTTCGTTTCTTTGTCCTGCCCCGCCACGGTTACCGTTGATAGGGCTGCCGCTTCGTAGCCTGACACGAACAGGACTTTTTCGTCGGTCCTGGCTTTCGGAAGACCGCACGCTGCCGCGCCCACTTGTCGTACTTGGCCCTGCTGGTGTTTGCGCTGATCTTCGGAGAAACGCTTAAGTTCAGAGGGGGCCAGCATGCCGTCGTTGTCCACGTCATACTGCCTAAAGGTCGCGCGACCCGCCTGCTCAAGTTCAGAGGCGGTGAGTTTTCCGTCCTGTGCGGCCTCCAATGCCATGAAAGTCGAGAGATCCAGTTTTCTCTGCAGCGATGAGGGGCGCGAGGATGTCTTCGCGAAGCTATAGACGTCCTCGACCGTCACGACGTCGTCATTGTTGGCATCCCATTTCTCGAAAAGGTCGCGAAGGCCATTGCCGGGTGCTGCCGCCCGGGCCTTCTGCCACTCAGCGACCGTCACGTTGAGATCGCCGTTCAGATCAGCGGCGAAGAACATATTCATGACTTGGCTTCGCTGCTGTGCTTGGGCGGTGCGGTCTGCCTCATCAATGTCCTCTTGCGTAAGGATCTGGTCTTCGCCGGCCGCGATCCGGAAGGGCTGCATCAGCTGAAACAGGTACGCCTCCAGGTACTTTGGCGTCCCTACGAAAAGAAGACTAGCAGGACCGCCCGGGCTACTTTCAGCGAGCGCATGGCCATAGCATGTCGATGCTATGGCCAGCGCAGCGATCGAGACGACGAAGGACTGACTCATGAACCTCTCCCTTTCGGCCACCATCAGTAGTTGCAACAAGTAAAGAGATTGCACAGGAGATAGCTAAATCTGGCCAGATTCGACGGGAAAGGTTCAGCGCGAAACAGGCCTGGTCGGCTTCTTGGACGTTGCCGCGACGATGCAAATCGGCTCGAAGTAGTCAATTCGGCGCAGTCACATTGGTCGCAGTTGGCGCTGAAATTGCGTCGTGTCCCATGTTCTGATGTCTCCTACCGGGGTTCGGCCGATTCATGCCTCTACGACCGAAATGGAGGCGCAAAGCAGATTGAAACCTTGTGAAGGCTCTCCGGGGAAAGCAGCGGCCCCACGACGTGCGGGGCCGTCCGCATTCAGATTTCAGTCCGCTCGGCTAGTTCTAGTGCGTCCTCAATGTCGACGCCGAGATATCTGACTGTGTTCTCGATCTTGGTATGGCCAAGCAGGATCTGGATCGCTCGAAGGTTGCCGGTGGCCTTGTCGATCATGGCAGCCTTCGTTCGCCGCAGGGAATGCGTACCGTAATCCTCCCGGCGAAGCCCGATCGCCGTCACCCACTCATCGACCAGCCGGGCGTATTGCCGAGTGCTGAGATGATCAGCGTGGTCGACGCGACTGGGAAAGACATAGTCATCGATTGTTCCTCCCCTTCGTTGAAGCCAGGCAAGCAGACTAGCTCTGACCTCGGTCGTAGTTTCGAACTGCACGGGTCGTCCAGTCTTCTGCTGGACGACCATCGCCCGAGTTCGAATATCGTTGCCCGTGACGAGTGTCCCGATTTTCAACTTTACCAGATCGCAGCCGCGGAGTTTGCTGTCGATGGCAAGATCGAAAAGCGCCCGATCTCGCATCCTTCCTTCACGGTCGAGGAAGAAGCGGACTGCCCAGATCTGGCGTTGCTTCAGGGGCTTCTTGACGCCAACTTGTTTACCCGCGTTCCAAGCCGGTCGACCCATTGCGCTAGGATCATATTGCGAGATACCCATTTCAGTTCTCCTATGGCCACCATTGGCCACAGGGAGAACGCGCACCTTACAGTTAGATGACGGGGCCGGGAGCGGACTGTCCGCTTCTGTCTCGTGGACGAAAGAAGCGGACAACCTCGTAGGGAATTACTGCATCAGTCCTGCGGGATAGTCGTTGCCGAGAAGCGAGCTTGGACTTTCACGCCGGCGCGTAAATCGCGTGACGACCACATAAAAGACCGGGACAAATAGTACTGCAAGAACGGTTCCCGAGATCATTCCGCCAAAGAGGCCGGTTCCAATCGCGTTCTGTGTCTCCGAGCTTGCACCTGATGCAATGACCAGCGGCACGACGCCCAGCGTAAAGGCGAGTGAGGTCATGACGATCGGCCGGAGACGCAAGCGTGCTGCGTCGACGACGGCTTCGACAAGTCCTAGTCCGTCCTTCTTGCGATTGCGCGCGAACTCGACAATCAACACCGCATTCTTGGCGGAAAGGCCGATCAGGGTGATCAAGCCGACCTTGAAGAAGACATCGTTTTCCAGGCCACGCAGATGAACAGCGATCACCGCCCCGATGATCCCGAGCGGGACCACCAGCATGACTGAGAGCGGAATGGTCCAGCTTTCGTACAGCGCTGCGAGCACCAAAAAGACAATCAGGAACGAGAAGGCCATCAGCATCGGCGCCTGAGCCCCCGATTGCCGCTCCTGCAGTGACTGCCCCGTCCATTCGACGGTAAAGCCCTTGGGAAGCGTCAGTGCCAGTTGCTCCATTTCATCCATGGCTCTACCGCTCGAAACACCCTTTGCTGCGGAACCCGACAGGCTGAGGGACGGATATCCGTTGTAGCGTGTCACCTGCAGCGGAATGGTGGACCATTCTGCAGTCACGATTTCGGAAAGCTGAACCATCTTGCCGGCATCACTGCGGACATGCAGGTTGAGGATATCATCAACCTGCATGCGGCTTTTCGGTTCGGCCTGGACGAGGACCTGTTGGAGGCGGCCGTTGCGGGGAAAATCGTTCACATAGGTCGAACCAACGGAACCACTGAGCGTGTCACTGATCGTCGTGTAGGCGACCCCCAGTGCACTGGCCTTCTGGCGATCGACCACAAGGGTAACGCTCGGGCCGTTTGGCAGCCCGTCCACGCGCACGTCGCTCAGCAGCTTGTTCTCAGATGCAAGCTGCGTGAGTTGGGCTGCAGCCGCAGCAAGGGCTTTCTCCCCGTGGTTGGCGCGGTCTTGAAGCCTCAGCGCAAATCCCGAGGTTGTACCGAGCTCATCAATGGCTGGCGGCTTCATGCTGAAAACCTCGCCCTCCGGCGCGGCAGCCATAGCGACTGTCGCCGCATTTACCTCATCGTCAACGCTGCCTGAGCGCTTGTCCCAATCCCTCAGGCTGGTGAAGGCCATCGCGGTATTGGTGCCCGAGCCCGAGAAACCGAAGCCCATGATCGTCAGGTTGTTGACGATATCCGGTCGCGTCTGGACATGCTTCTCGAAGAGGTCGACGACGTCGCGGGTGCGTTCAGCCGTTGCCTCTGCCGGCAGCGTGATGGAGGTCATGAACGAACCCTGGTCCTCCTCCGGCACGAATGCTGTGGCCAGCGTGCCGTAACCATAGGCGACTGCGCCCACAATCGCGACATAGACAAACATTGTCCGACCGGTCTGCTGCACGAGCCGTGTGACCCAGTCCGAGTAGCCCTCGCTCAAGCTATCAAATCCCCGGTTGAACCAGCCGAAAAGACCTTTCCGCTGATGGTGCGCGTGGTCGATCGGCTTCAACAAGCTCGCGCATAGAGCGGGGGTGAGGCTGAGAGCCAGAAACGCAGAGAAAACGATCGACACGCCCATCGACACCGTGAACTGACGATAGATTGCACCAACCGAGCCGGAGGCCATTCCCATTGGAAGAAGGACAGCCGTTAGCACAAGCGTGATCCCGATCACCGCGCCCGTGATCTCGCCCATGGCCTTGCGCGTCGCATCACGCGGCGACAGACCTTCCGTTGCCATCAGGCGCTCGACGTTCTCGACGACCACGATCGCGTCGTCCACGATAATGCCGATCGCAAGGACCATGCCGAACATCGTCAGCACATTGATGGAATACCCTAAAGCCAGCATGACGGCGAAGGTGCCAAGCAGTGCGATCGGTGCGACGATGGCCGGAATGAGCGTGTATCGGATATTTTGCAGAAAGAGCAGCATGATCAGAAAGACGAGTACCATTGCCTCGGCCAGTGTCTGCGCCACTTTCTGGATAGAGACCTTCACGAAGGGTGCCGTATCGTAAGAGATCGCATACTCGATTCCCGCCGGCATGGTTAGCGAAAGCTCTGCCAGCCGCGCACGAACACCGCTAGAGGTGCTGACCGCATTTGTCCCGGGGGTCACCTGGATGGCGGCTGCGGTGGCAGGCTTGCCGCCGTCGAGAATGGCAAAGCCCGACGACTGGGACCCAATCTCGATGCGCGCGACCTCACCCAGTGTCAGGCGAGAGCCGTCTGAATTAGAGCGAAGGATGATGTCCGAGAATTCGTCAACGGTCTGGAGTTGGCCTCTGACATTGAGCGGTACGCTGACCTTTTGCCCTGGAACAGTCGGCGCATCTCCAAGCCGCCCAGGCGTCACCTGAAGGTTCTGTGACTGGATTGCCTGTGTGACCTCGGCCATCGAAATGGAGTGCGCAAGCAGGCGCGTGGGGTCGACCCAGATCCGCATGGCAGCCTCGGACCCGAAGGACTGGACGCGGCCGACACCTGATACCCGCTTGAGTTCAGGAGCGATGTTGCGCACGAGATAATCATCGAGCGCCAATGCGTCGATGGCGCCGTCTTTCGACTTCAAGGAGACGATCATCAGGAAGCCTGACGAGGCCGACTCCACCGACAGCCCAGCCCGGCGTACTGCCTCCGGCAAGCGCGTTTCGACAGCCTTCAGCCTGTTCTGAACGTCCACCTGTGCCAGTTCGGGGTCCGTGCCCGGCTTGAAGGTGACGGTGACGGTCGTCGACCCAGAGGAGTCGGCGGACGAGTCGAAGTAAAGCACATTCTTTGCGCCGGAGATCTCACGTTCAATCAGGCTCGTGACACTGTCGTTGATCACCTGCGGGGTCGCGCCCGGATAGCTCGCGAAAATCGACACGCTCGGTGGAGCAATCGCCGGGTAGCGCGACACGGGCAGTTGCGGGATGGTGATCAGACCGGCGAGTACGATCATGATCGCGATGACCCATGCGAAGACGGGCCGTTCGATGAAAAATTGCGGCATGGTGGGTGTCTCAGCTCTGCGTATCGGGGGCGGGTTGGACCGGTGTGATCTCCAGAATCTGGCCAGTTTGAACCCTCTCCTGCCCCTGCACGACAACGGATTCACCAGCCGCGAGACCGCGCTTTACGAGGTAGTGGCGATTGATAAGCGGCCCCAGTTCGACCGGGCGTTTTTCGCCCGTCTTGTTGGCGGTGACGATGACGAGTTGCGGCTTTCCAGTCGGGTCGCGCATCACGGCCTCTTGAGGCACAAGCAGTGCTGAGGAATAGACCTTACGCGGCACAAGCGCACGCACGAACATGCCCGGCAGCAACTGGTTTTCGGGGTTCGGGACGAGGATGCGGATCCCCAGACTCCCTGTAGCGTTATCGACGGAGATGTCGGAGAACACGATGGTGCCCGTATGGGCGTAGGGCTTGTCCGTGATGGTCCTGATCTTGACCGGCAGTTTTTCCGGGTCGTTGGCGTCGGAACCCAATGCCGTCTCGCGGAGGCTTTCAAGGCTCATCGAGGATTGACGGACATCCACATAGACCTGGTCGATCTGCTGGATCACAGCAAGCGGCGCGCTCCCGGAAGAGGAGGCGAGGCCACCTTCTGTCATGAAGGATTGACCGATCGTCCCACTGATCGGGCTGCGGATCGTAGCATTCGACAATTCGAGTTTTCGTCGTGCCAGATTGGCCGTGGCCTCGGCCACGCTCGCCTTAGCCTGAGCAAGTGTCGCGGTCGCATTGTTGAAAGCCTCGTCACTGGTGATCTTCTGTGCCGAGAGAAGCTCAGCGCGCTCGAACTTCACCTTGGCATTGACGAATTCGGCTTCGGCACGCGCTAGCACGGCGGAAGCCGCGTCAACATCGGCCACAAAGGGTTCTGGATCGATCTGGAAGAGCGGCGCATCAGCGTTTACGAACGAGCCCTCTTGGAAGAGCTTCTTTTGAATGATGCCGCTGACCTGCGGCCGGATCTCGGCCGTGCGCAAGGCACTGACCCGTCCAGGTAACTCGTCATAGATCGTGACGGCTTGCGGCCGGACCGTCATTACACTCACGCGAACTGCCTGCGGTTCGACCGCTGAATTCGCATCAGCATCCTGCTGCTCACTGCAAGCAAGTAGAGATAATAACGGCACGCATAGAATGCAGAAAATCCAAAACCGCGCGATGTTTCGCATCAAGGTCACCGTCGTCTCATGAGGGATTAGTCGATGGCGATGCTCTAGAAGCTTTCCATTGGCGAATTGTGGAGGTTTTGTTGCGATCGTATGGAGGCGATGCATGGCCACTCGACCGACGGATGGTTCGGTGTCATGCAAATCGCAAGGAGTGCGATAATCATGGCAGAACTTGTTTTGATAGCTGAGGACGATGCGGAGATCGCCGGCATCCTTGAGGCCTATTTTACCCGCGAAGGATTTCGTACGGTGCATGCGCGCGACGGACAGGTAGCGCTCGATCTGCACCGGTCGTTGAAACCCGACATCGTCCTGGCTGATATCACCATGCCGCGCCTGGATGGCTGGGAGCTTCTCGCCGAGATCCAGAGACGAGGCCGCACACCCGTCATCATGATTACCGCGCTTGATGAAGACGTCGATCGCCTGCAGGGCCTACGCATCGGCGCGGATGACTATATCGTCAAGCCGTTCAATCCAATCGAAGTCGTCGCGCGGGCCAAGGCGGTGTTGCGTCGCGCGGGCCTCAGCCAGGCGGGCGCAGTGATCCGCGTGGGAAACCTGACCATCGATCTCGACGGTTATCAGGTCAAGATCGAGAAGGAGGGCGGTCCAGTCGCAGTTCCCCTCACGCTGACGGAATTCAGGCTTCTGGCCCATCTCGCCCGGACACCTACCAAGGTGTTCTCGCGTGCTGAACTCGTTGACGCCTGCCTGCCCGGTTCCGATGCCCTGGATCGAACGATCGACAGCCATCTGAGCAAGCTGCGCAAAAAGCTTGAACAAGCTGGAGGCGAAAGCTTGTTGATCAGCACTCGGGGCGTCGGCTACCGCCTTGGGGCACATCCATGATCGTGAAAGGTCTTAGTCGGCAGATATTGCTCGGGATGGCCTCGGTCACCGTGGTGGCCGGCCTGCTGGTCTTCTTTGGCACCTACCTCGCCTTCGCCGTCCTCTTCTATTTTTCCCCCTGGCCCGAAGACACCGACAATTGGCTGACGGGCTTCGATTTCATCATTTTGACCATTCTTATCTTGATCGCGCTGATCGTTGCGGCGATCGCATCGATCCGATTGGCGCGCCGCATCCTCGAACCGTTGGAATCGTTGGCGATAAGCGCCAGGCAGATCAAGGACGGCGATCTTTCGGCCCGCGCCATCCCCGGCGACCATTCTCTGGGGGAGACGGCGCTTCTTGTCGAAGACTTCAACGCCATGGCGCAGCGTTTGCAGGATATGGCCGCTGACATGACGCTCTGGAATGCGACGATCGCCCATGAATTGCGCACACCCTTGACCATTCTCAAGGGGCGCCTGCAGGGCATGATCGATGGGGTCTTCGAGCCCGATGAAAAGTCGCTTCATGCCCTGGTCCTGCAGGTCGACTCACTGGCAAGACTGGTGGAAGACCTGCGAACGGTGACTCTCGCTGACAGTGGTCACCTTGACCTTCGCCTGCAGTCGGTTCGGCTCAAGGACGAGATCCTGCGACTTGCGGCGGTGCTGGATGAGGAACTGCAACAGGACGGCTTCGAGCTGAAGCTTGACCTTTGCGATGTGGTGGTCCGAGTGGATGCGATGCGGATACGGCAGGCCCTGCTCGCGCTCGTCACCAATGCGCGTCGATACGCGCATCGAGGCCTTATCGAAATCAGCCTTGGCGTGGAGAGGGATCAGGTGATCCTGCGTGTCACCGACGAAGGCCCGGGCCTTGCCCCCGATATCGCCGCTTCCGCTTTCGAACCCTTCCGAAGAGGAGGAGAGTCCGGATCGCTGGAAAAGGGCGGGAATGGTCTGGGTCTGTCCGTAGTTCGTGCGATTGTTGAGGCTCACGGCGGTAGAGTTCGCTATGCTCCGTCCGACAAAGGCGGCGCGATGTTCGAGATCCTCCTCGGCAAGGCAGTCTCCTGACCCGCAGTTGACTTTAGATAAACCACGGACGTCTGCGGCTGGTTCAATCAGCCGTTCGCCTCCACACAGTCTCCACATGCCCTCCACAAACCCGCAAACCGGGCTTGCTAGCTTCTATCGTGGCGAATTCATCCCAGGCCCAATCAAGACGCTGTGCTTGGAATGACGGAAAGCGCGCCTTTAGGCGCCAAATCCGGTCCCGCGTTCGATTGTCCGTTGGAGAGACGTTATGACCAATCAAACTGTCAGCCTGACCATTGCAGATCCGGATGATCTCCTGGACTTCAAGAGGGAACTACAGGAGGCGTTTTCTGTCTCCGTCATCGATGAATACGGAGCCTTGCCCGATGGGCCCATTCCTTCCAACAAGGACCTCGACAACTCTATCAACGCGCCTGGAGCTGTAGCGCTGCGCATTCTGTCAGACGGCAAGAAGATCGGCGGCGCGGTAGTGACTATCGACGCAGAGACGCATCACAACACGCTGGACCTGTTTTTCCTGAAGGTCGGCGAGCATGGGCAGGGTCTGGGTCATAAAGCCTGGCTTGCAATTGAAGCGCGCTACCCGCAAACGATCACCTGGCAAACCCACACGCCCTATTTCGAGAAGAGGAACATCCACTTCTACGTCAACAAATGCGGCTTCAAGATCATCGCATTTCACCACGCCAAATACCCTGACTTGCAACAACCGGCTCCGAGTGATCTGCCGGACGACGAAGGATTTCTGTTCGAGAAGGTGATGCGATAAGATGGAGGAGATCTTACCCTTGCTGGCGAACGGCTGCTTACGGGAAGCCCCGAATGCCGGGAAATTGGCCGACATAGAGGCGCGCCGCTCTCAGGAGATCGAACCTCTGCGTCCGCTCCGACCTGCCCAGCCTCCTCCTCCCGCGCCCACCCCTCAAGCCCTCGCCGGCGGTCCCTGCAATCCATTCTCGCGGATGAGGGTGGCGAGGGTGTTGGTGTTGCGCAGCAGGTCTTCGAGGGTGGCGGTTGCGGCTTCGTCGAGGCGGCCTTCGGCGCGGGCTTTGGCGAGTGATGCCGAGAGGTCGGCGATTTCGCGGGCGGCGGTTTCGAGGGATTTCAGCGCGGTTTCGTTGCCGGCGAAGCGGGCAAGGCCGCTGGCCGAGAGGCCGCCGATGCCGGTGGGCACCTGCGGGCCGGCGTCGGTATAGCCCTCGGGAAGCGTGCCCTTGAGGTTGATGACACGCTTTTCGACGATGGCGACAAAGATCTGGTCGACCGCCTGCTTCGCGCCCGCGACGCGGGAGGGGTGATCGGTGTCGGCGGCCGCATGGGGCAGAAGCTCCAGCCGGTCGCCATGGGTTTCGATGAGTGCCAGATAGGGCAGCATCGGCCCGGAAAGCGCGCCGGTCTCGAGATTGCGGAAGAGGTCGGCATCGATGGCCGCATGGCGCACCTTGCCCGAGGCGAGAGCGCGGCCGAGTGCGGTCACGTCGACCAGCTCGCCGCGGTCGTAGTTGATGAGGACCGCGCCGTCATTCAGTTCCGAGAGCACGGCGTCGCCGATCAGGCCGGAATTGCTCCAGCCGCCGGTTTCCGCAACGGGCTGGCCGAGGCCGACATGGACGCTCAGCGCATCCGCGCCGCGGGCCGCCTGAATCGGGTCTTCGGCATAGATGAAACCTTCCGCCTCGATCCATTGCCGGTGGCGGGCGCGGGCGTGGACCACGACATCCATGCCGAAGGCATGGCCGAGCTTGGCCACTTCGCGGCCGATATTGCCATAGCCGATCACCGCGAGGCGCTTGCCTTCCAGCTTTTCGGTCGGATAGTCGCGAAGCTGGCGGCCGGTATCGAAATTGCCTGCGGCGACGAGCGCATGCAGTTCGTCCACCGGCAGGTCGGGCACGACCTTCAGCAGCGCCTTCAGCACCATCTGTGCGGTGGCGCGGCTGTTGGTGCCGGGTGTGTTCATCAGCGGGGCCGTTCCGCCCGCGCCGCTGCCGCCGCCCCAGGAGACCGAGCCCATATTGCCGGTGCCGGCGCCGATCCTGACACCGCCGAGCGGAAACACGGTTTCCGCCGGCAGGAAGGTGGCGGCCGCGATCACCGCTTCATACTGGCCGTTTCCGGCGACCGCGAGAAGCTCTTCGCGGGTGCTGAGGTCGGGCAGGTAATGGAAATGCAGGCGGCCATCGGTGACGGCGGCCGGAGGGCTCATCTTGCCTTCATGGAAGACACCGCCCTTTTCTGTCACGTAACGCGCGATCTCGCTGTGATCCGGCTTGCCGTCGGCCAGCAGTTTCAGGCCCACCAGATCGCAGATCAGGATGTTGGCGCCGTTCGTGGTCTTGGTAGGCATTGGGGGGAATCCTCCGGTTTTCTTCTTCTAAAGCGTGTCGCGATCTTTCAGATTCGCTCCGTACGCTTTAAGTCTTTGTTTTATCGCATGTCGTTGCCGCAAAACCGCGGCACACTTTTGCGCGACATGCTTTAGAGCATTTCCGGCGAACACGGGATCGCCAAGAATGCTCTATCTTTTTGTTTTTACCGCATTGTCCGACGCCGAAGCGTGATCGCTTCGGCTGGAAATGCTTCAGGGCGGACGGTCGCTCGCCGCCCGTTGTCTTTGTGCCTTCAGGTCAGAAACGGTTGACGCGGAAGGGCGTCAGGTCGACGGACGGGGTTTCGCCCCGCGCCATCTCCGAGACGAGCTTGCCGGTCACGGCGCCGGCGATCAAGCCCTGATGACCATGCCCGAAGGCGTAGATGACGTTGCGGGCCTTGCGTGCCCGGTCGATGACGGGAATGCTGTCCGGCGTGCCGGGGCGATGGCCCATCCAGCGGGAGACCTCGCCTTCCGGCAGATTGCGGAACATCGGCCGCGCCTGCTTCAGCAGCGCGTCGGCGCGGTGCATGTTTGGCGGGGCTTCGAGGCCGGAAAACTCGACATTGCCGGCAATCCGCAGGCCCTCTTCCATGGGCGAGGCCACGAACTTGCGGTCGTTGGAGATCGTCTGGATCCTGAGGCCGGTATCGGCGCCCTTGACCATGACGTGATAGCCGCGCTCGGTCTCGAAGGGAATGCGGTCGCCGAGATCGGCGGCAAGCCGGGCCGACCATGCGCCGGCGGCAAGCACGACGGTTTCGACCGGCAGGCGCGAGCCGTCTTCCATCATCAGCGCTGTCGGGCCGGAGGGACCCTGCTCGAAGCGGGCAACACGGCCACGGATGAAGCGCGCGCCGTTGCGGGTGGCAAGCTCGGCAAGGCTTGCGACCAGGCGACCGGGATTGGGGCACTGGCCCTGTTCGGGCAGGTAGACCGCGCTCTTGAAGATCGGCGCGAGCGCCGGTTCGAGCTGGCGGATCTCGTCGGCGTTCAGCACCTCGACGCGCACGCCGTGATGGCGGCGCAGGCCGATCGAGTAGGCGCTGGAGGAGCCGGCGTCATCGTTTTCATAGACGAAGAGCTGTCCGCGCTTCTGCAGGAGTTCCTCGCAGCCGGCTTCCTTGATCAGCGGCTCATAGCAATCGAAGGTGAAGCGGTGCAGCGAGCGCATTGCCGCCGAGATCTCCTCGACGCGAGGCTTGCGGCTCGCGGCGAGGAAGCGCAACAGCCATGGCAATGCATGCGGCAGATAGGCGAGCCGCACATAGAGCGGTCCCTCCGGGTCCATCAGCCACTTCGGCACGTTCTTCAGAACGCCCGGCATCGAATTCGGGATGCAGGAGCCCGGGCAGATGCCCCCGGCATTGCCGTAGGAGCACTGATCGGGAGATCCCGGTACCACGGGATCGACGACGTCCACCGCAAAGCCCGCCTTGAGCAGGTAGTTTGCGGAGCAGACCCCGATGATCCCCGAACCGATGACGGTGACCTTTGGCTTGGAGGAGCCTTTTGCTTGCCCAGATTGTTGCATTGTCATGGCACTGTGTCCGGCTGTTACGGGGTGACCTCGCTGACGGTGCCGCTGCGGAAGGCTCCGAGCGAACGCGACACGGCCATCTGCAGCATGCGGAAATCCGACAGGTAGGCCATGAAGCGGTAGCCCATCGCGCGCATGTCGCGGCCATAGGCGACCGAACCGCAATGGATGCCCGGAATGACGCCGGCTTCCTTGCACTTGGCGGCGATGTATTCGATCGCCTCGTAGACGGCCGGGTAGCGCGGATCGAAGCCGGGAGCCTCACCCATGGTGACGGCAAGGTCGGACGGGCCGACGAAGATGGCGTCGAGGTTCGGCGTCTTCAGGATCTCGTCGAGGTTCTTCACCGCCTGCTCGCTTTCGATCATCGCCATGGTGACGACGGTGTCGTTCGCGTGCTGGAAGTAATCAGAGCCGGCATAGAGCGAGGCGCGCAGCGGACCGACGCTGCGGCCGCCCTTGGGGAAGTAGCGGCAGGCCCTGACGAAGGCGTCGGCTTCTTCCGCCGTGTTGACCATCGGGCAAATGACGCCGTAAGCGCCGGCATCGAGCACCTTGCCGATGATTGCCGGATCGTTCCACGGAACGCGCACGAAGGGGGTGGCGTCGGTGGTGGAGATCGCCTGGAGCATCGGAACGGCGTCGACATAATCGGTTGCGCCGTGCTGCAGGTCGATGGTGACGGCGTCCCAACCCTGCTGGGCCATCAGTTCGGCGGAGATGGACGAAGGAATGCCGAGCCAGCCGGTGACGACTTCACCGCCGTTTGCCCAGATTTCCTTCACTTTGCTCTTGCGCATGTCAGTTCCTTTCGAAGGTCAGTCGTTGAGAATGAGATCGGCGGCCTTTTCGGCCATGGCGATCGTCGTGATGTTGGTGTTGGCGGCAATCATGGTCGGCATGATCGAGGCGTCGACGACGCGCAGTCCCTCGACGCCGCGCACGCGGCACTTCTCGTCGAGAACAGACAGCGGATCGCCCTTCGTGCCCATCTTGCAGGTGCCGGAGACATGCCAGCCGGACCACACCGACTGCTTGACCCAGTCGACGATGAGGTCCTCGTTCTGCATCATCCTGTGCATCCGCTCGGTCGTGCCGAACTTGTGCTTCAGCAGCGTCTCGCGGAAGAGCGGCGCATAGTCGAACAGGTAGGCGGCCGATGCCGTCTTGATCCAGTTCGACGGCTTGCGAATGCTGAGCGCCCTCGCCTCGTCGCTGTAGCCGGCGAGGAACCAGGTGTTGACGTGCTGCTGCACCTCGGGGCTGGTCATGATGTTGTAGATGCGCTTGAAGCCGTCGACGAGACGCATCAGGTCGCGCTCGTCGGAGGCGAGGTTGAGATCGACGATCGGCTCGTCGATGGCGGACGCCGTCTTCAGCGTGACATTGCCGCGCGAGTAGGACTTGTTGACACAGACGTTCAGCGCGCCCATCGCCTTGCCGAGCGGATGCCAGCCGGCGCGGTTGACCGGCATCAGCAGCATGTCGCTGGGATGACAATCCGCGTAACCGGAGGTGTAGCGCACGCCGAGGAAGATGTGCCGCCGCTGGCCCGGCCGAAGCCGCGCCGATTTCTTGAAGTGAGCGCCGACGGCCAGATGCGGATGGTCGGTGAGGTTTTCACCCACGCCACGGCGATCCGCCACGACATCGATGCCGAGCCGCTTCAGCTGATCGGCCGGGCCGATGCCCGCCCGCATGAGGATGGCCGGCGAATGCAGCGCGCCGGCGCAGACGATGATCTCGCCCCCCTCGTAATCGGTGGTCTGGCCATCAATGTTGACGCGGACGCCGGTGAAGCGGTTGCCCTCATGAAGCAGGTTCTCGACGAAGGCGTTGGCGAAGATATGGAGGTTCTTGCGCGCCCGCACCTCGCGGGTGAGATACCCCATCGCGGTGGAGACGCGGTGGTCGTTCTCGTTGGTCAGCGGCAGGGGGAAGGAACCGTCCTCGAAGCTGCCATTATAGTCGAGCCGCAAGGGGTAGTCCTTCTCGACCACCTTCAGCACGGAACGGGTGAAGCCTGCCCAGTCCTCCGGGAAGACGCGGCGGATCGGCATCGGGCCGTGTTTGCCGTGCAGTTCGCCGTCGAAATCGAGATCGCGCTCGAGCTTCTTGAAGAAGGGAAGCATGTCGTCCCAGCTCCAGCCGCGAAGGCCGAGCGAGGCCCATTCGTCGTAATCGTGCGGCAGGCCGCGAACGGCGAACTGGCCGTTGATGGCCGAGCCGCCGCCCATGACCTTGGCCTGTTCCAGCTTGGCCGTCTTGACCGGCTGGTTGCTGAGGCGCGGAGAGCGGTTATAGACGCGCAGCTTCGTCCAGTGGAACCGCGGGTCGAAATACGACAGGCCGGGATAGCTGTCGGAAATCACATCCGGAACGTCGTCCGGAGGCGTGTCCGGGCCGGCCTCGAAGAGGGCGACCTGCCGGCGGCCGTTTTCCGACAGCCGGCCCGCAAGGGCGGCACCGGCGGATCCGCCGCCGACGATGATGAAATCGTATTTCATGGCGTGGCGCCCAATCCTAGAGGTAATTGACCCAGACGGCCTTCTGGCGAAGGTAGGCTTCGATGCCGGCGCGGCCCATGTCCTTGCCGAAGCCGGAACCCTTGAAGCCGCCGGCGGTGTAGGAGAATTCCGCGCTGCGGCCGTGCTGGTTGACCCAAACCATGCCTGCCTCGATGGCGTCGGCCGCCTTCAGCGCCTTCTTCACGTCGATGGTGTGGACGCTGGCCGAGAGGCCGTAGGTCGGATGGGCCGAAAGCGCGATGCCTTCCTCGATGTCGGAGAAGGAACGCACCGTCAGGACCGGGCCGAAGAACTCGTCGGTGAAGCCGATGTTGTCGTCGGCAACGTTGTCGAGGATGGTCGGCGCGAAGAAGTTGCCTTCGTTGCGGGTTTCCAGCATGCCGCCACCGGTGATGACGCGGGCGCCCTGCGAGATCGAGCTGCGCACCATGCCGTCGATGCGGTCGGCCTGCTTGCGGTTGATCACAGGGGCAAACGTGGTGGTTTCGTCCCAGGTCGGGCCGGCCTTGATCGCCTTGGTGCGGGCGATGAGCTTTTCCACCAGCTGATCGGCGATCTTGTCCTCGACGATGAGGCGCGAACCGGCGGTGCAGACTTGGCCGGCATTGCCGATGAAGGCATTGGCGACGCGGGTGGCGACGGTGTCGAGATCGCCGGCGTCGGCGAAGACGAGCTGCGGGCTCTTGCCGCCGAGTTCCAGCGTGACCGGTTTGATGCCGGACTGCGCGGCAAGGCTCATGATCGCAGCACCGGTCTGGGTCGAGCCGGTGAAGGAGACCATGCCGATGGCCGGATGACGGACGATTTCAGCGCCGGTGGTGTGGCCGTAGCCGTTGACGACGTTGAGAAGACCGCCCGGAACACCCGCCTTGGCGGCGAGATCGGCCAGCGCCAGCAGGCTGTGCGGCGTCAGCTCCGACGTCTTCATCACGATGGCGTTGCCGGCGGCGAGCGCGGGAGCGAACTTCCATGCGGCGGTGATCATCGGGAAGTTCCACGGAACGATCGCGCCGACGATGCCGTAGGGCTCCTGCCGGACGAAGCTCAGCGTGTCGGCTTCCGTCGCGGTGACGATGCCTTCGATCTTGTCGCAATATTCGGCGAAGTAGCGGACCACGCCGGCGGTGCGTACGGCGTCACCCGTGACCGTCATGGAAACGAGGCGGCTGGAGCCGAGCGCTTCGAGACGACCGAGATATTCGGCCGATTCCTCGATCAGCGCGGCAAAGCGCATCAGAACCTTGGCGCGTTCGCGCGGAGCGATCTTCGCCCAGCGGCTTTCGGCGAGTGCGCGGCGCGCTGCCGTTACCGCAAGTTCGACGGCTTCCTTGCCGCCGTCGCGGATCGGGGCGATCGCCACCTGGTCGGAAGGACGCAGGACCTGGATTTCCTCGCCCGGCAGTTCGACGAAACGTCCGCCGATGTGGTGGCCGGAGGGGACCGGAATTGTGTTCGGATCAAAGCTCAGTGTCATTTCGGTGTATCCATGGGCCGGCGTTGGGAGCCGCCGCCCTTAGTCGAGTTTCAGAGGAGGGCCTCGCTTGCGGGAGGCGTTTCAGTCGGCCTCTCAGCCGGCTTCTGCAGAGCCTTCCGCCTGTCTGGCTTCGAGGAAGGGGCGCAGCAGGTCGGCGGATTCGTGGAAGCGGCCGACAAAGCTCTTCAGGCGCGGATGCGTCGGATGGAGCAGGACTTCGGAGGGCGGACCCTGTTCGGCGACAAGGCCCTGGTCGAGGAAGACCACGCGGTCGGCGATCTCGAAGGCGAAGCCGAGTTCGTGGGTGACGATGACCATGGTCATGCCGCTCTTCGCCAGCTCCACCATGGCCTTCATGACTTCGCCGACCAGTTCGGGATCGAGAGCCGAGGTCGGCTCGTCGAACAGCATGACCTTCGGCTGCATCGCCATGCCGCGGGCGATCGCCACGCGCTGCTGCTGGCCGCCGGAAAGCTGGCGCGGGTATTTTTCGGCATGCTGGGCAAGGCCCATCATGTCGAGCAGGCGAAGCGCCTCCTTGCGCACCGCATCGGCGGGCTGCTTCTTGACGACGACAGGCCCTTCCATGACGTTCTGCAATGCGGTCATGTGCGGGAAGAGGTTGAACTGCTGGAACACCATGCCGGTCTTCGAACGGATGCGGTTCACCTCCGATTTCGAGATTTCCCGACCGCCCTGGCCGTTGGCCTCGCGGTGGAAGATCACTTCCTCGTCGATCACGATGCTGCCGCTGGTGGGCGTGTTGAGCAGGTTGATGCAGCGCAGGAGCGAGGTCTTGCCGGAGCCGCTGGCGCCGATGAGAACCACGACCTCGCCTTCGGTCACCGAGAGGTTGACCCCCTTCAGGACCTGCTTGCCGCCGAACTGGAGGCAGATGTTGTCGAGACGCAGAACCTGCTTCTGGCCAGTCTTGGTGTCTGCGTCGGTGTTTGCCGGGGTGCTGTTCATTTGTGGCTGGCTCCCGCTTTTTCGAGCCGCCGGGAAAGAACCGTCAGGGGCACGAGGATGATGAGGAAGATCGCGCCAACGGCCGTATAGACTTCCATGGGACGGTAGGTGAAGCTGCTGATGTAGCTTGCCTGGTAGAGAAGATCGGGCACGGTGATCATCGACAGGAGCGTGGTGTTCTTCATCTGGATGATCGACTGGCCGGCGAGCGGCGGGATCATCTTGCGGAAGGCCTGCGGCAGGATGATGCGGCGCATGCGCTGGCCATAGGACATGCCGATGGCGGTTGCGGCGTCCGTCTGGCCGGGATCGACCGACTGCACGCCGGCACGCAGGATTTCGGCATAGAAGGAGCCGACATAACAGCTCAGCCCGATGAAACCCGCCCAGAACTTGGTGACGTTGACGCCGGCAAAGATCGGGAATGCGTAGTAGATCCAGAGCAACGTCACCAGAAGCGGGATGTTGCGGAAGAATTCGACGTAGATCTGGCCGAGGATGACGAGCGGCCGGAAGTTGCTGAGCTGGATCAGTCCGACGATCAGACCGATCACGAGCCCTGCGAGAATGGTGATGACGGTGAAGTAGAGCGTCATCAGCAAGCCCTGCCACAGAAGGCCGGCATTGTTGGTGATGACCGAGAAATCAAACAGCATATTCTGTCCCTCGCTCACGAGGCCGCATGCGGCGCTGCGTATCGCTGGTACCGGGGGTCGCCGCACGCGGTGGCGCGGCGACCCGATGACGCAATCAGAAGCTGAAGCCTTCCGGCAGGATCGAAAGATCGATGCCGCGGGCTTCCCAGGCGCGAGCCAACTTGCCCTGTGCGAGGCCGAGCGAGCGCTCCTGCTGGATCCAGTTGGTCAGGAAGTTGATGTAGCCGGCGTTACCCGGCTTGCGGGCGACGGCGAGCGTTGCCGGATTGCGCAGGATCGGCTCGGGAAGGGAGACTTCGCCGATGTTTTTCTCGGTGATCTGCAGGGCATCGAAGACGGAGAACACGACGCCGTCGGCACGGCCGGACTGCAGTTCCATGAGAGCGAGACCGCGGTCTTCGACCGGGGTGATCTTGGCCTTCGGCAGTAGCGCTTCGGCAACGACCTGCATGGTCGAGCCCTTCTGGACGACGACGGTCTTTTCCGGAGCGTTCAGTTCGGCCCAGGTCTTGACCGGCTTGCCGGGAGGCGTCAGCACGGCCCAGGCGTCGGTGAACAGCGGTTCCCAGAGATAGTCGACCACGAGGCCGCGCTTCGGGTTCGGGTTCACACCGATGGCGATGTCGATCTTGTTGGACTGGAAGTCGGCGGCAAGGTTGCCCCAGGTGGTTTCGACCGGCTCGAGCTTGACGCCGAGCTGCGTGGCGATCTCGCCGAGGAATTCATAGTAGAAGCCGCTCCACTGACCGGTCGCCGGGTCCTTGATGTAGCCGGGCTCTTCGCCGGTCATGACCGGAACCTTGAGAACGCCGGAAGAGCGGATCTGCTCGATGACGGCGGACGGATTGTCGTCGGCCACGGAAGCGGCGGGAGCCGACAGAAGGCTGATGCCGACGGCGGCCGCGGCCAGGATGGATTTTACGCTGAACGATTTCATGGAGTTCCCCTTTTTGTGGTCTAGCGGCTAAGAAATCCCTTCGAGAGCGGATCGCCCTTCTCGAAGAAGATGGTTTGGGTCGAGGTGATGAAAGCGCTGCCCTCGATCTCGACCATGGCAGCGGCGCGCCCGTCGACTTCCGTGCGGCCGGCAAGCCGCGCCTCGAAGGGAATGCCGAAGATGTTGCGTGCATGGTATGTCTGGTCGGGCGTCAGAACGCCCCTGGCGAGGAGATGGGTCATGCGGGCCGACGTTCCCGTTCCGCATGGCGAGCGGTCGAACTTGTTGGATTCGAGCACCAGGAAATGGGTGGCGCTGTCGGGCGCATCGGCATCGAAGAACAGCACGCTTGGCGCCGGCGAGCCCTGGAAGATCGCGATGTCGGCGATCTTTTCCTTGAGCGTCGACTTGATATGCGAGCCGAGCTGCATCAGGCGCGAGGCGTTTTCCGGCACCAGCGGAATGCCGAGCGGCCGGGCATCGACCAGCGCATACCACATGCCGCCATAGACGATATCGGTGCGCACCTCGCCGACGCCGTCGACGTCGAAGGCGAAATCCTCAAGGCCGATATAGCTCGGGACGTTGGTGATCCTGACCTTGTCGAGCGAGCCGTCGGCAGCCCAAGAGACGCCCACCGTGACGACGCCGGCCGGCGTCTCGATGGTGAAGTGGTCGCCGCTTTCGGGCGTCAACGCGCCGGTGAAGGCGAGCGTCTTGGCAAAGCCGATCGACCCGTGGCCGCACATGTCGAGATAGACATAGGACGAGATGAAGAAGACTCCGTAATCGGCCACCGAGGACGGCACCTGAACGAGGCCGACCATCGCCGCATGTCCGCGCGGCTCATGCAGGAGCGCGGGCCGCAGGTGGTCGAAGCGATTGCGGAAATCCTCGCGCTGCTCCAGCACGGTCTTTCCGACAAGCTTCGGGACGCCGCTCAGGATGACGCGGGTCGGATGCCCGGCCGTGTGGCTGTCGATGACGTTGAAGGACGAGGAAATCGTAAGCATCAGCCGTCTCCGAAGGCGGCCCGGATGCCGTCGCGCATGTTCTGCCAGATCTCGTGGATCAGCTTTTCGGTCATGGCCTTGGCGGCCTCGCCGTCGCCGGCAATGATCGCGTCGTAGATGCGCGCCGTGTCGTCGAGCGAAAGCTGCACGATTTCGGGGCGCTGCTGGTAGGCGTGGTAGCGATAGCGCAGCGCCTGCTTTTCGAGCCCGGCGAGAAGACGCGTCAGCGTCCGGTTGCCGGCAAGCGAATAGGTCAGGAACGAGCCCTTGACGTCGACGATGAAGAACTGCCGGGCGTCGTCGCGCGACCGTGCCTCTTTCAGTTCCTTGAGAAGGACGCGGAATTCCTCCTTGGCGGCGACATCGGGGTTTTCGGCGGCCTGCTTGGCGACCAGACCTTCAAGCTCGATGCGGCACTGATAGACCTCATCGAAATCCCGCTGGGACATCGGGGAAACCCAGATGCCGCGACGGGCCTCACGGACGACAAGGCCGTCCCTTTCCAAAAGCCGCAACGCTTCCCGGACAGGGGAACGGCTGACGCCGTAACGCTCTGCGACCATCTCTTCGGTAAGCCGCTCATTCGATTTCAACCGGCCGAAGATGATCTCTTCCTCGAGGATCTCGGCGAGGTTTTCAGGAATGGCGACGGACAATTTTTGAATACGAGCTAAAATCATATCGACACCATACTGTATACAATGTACAGGTCAAGGGCGCTCTTGATAATTTTCAAGGCACGACATTGGCGCCCGCCGTAGCGGGCCGTGGAAGGCCATAAGGAAGGAAAGACGATGTATTCGGAAAAACTGGAACTTTTGATCGATGGCGTCTGGAGCGCCGGCTCCGAGGGCAAGGGCGAAGACCTTATAAACCCGGCAACCGGCGAAGTGCTGGCATGGCTTCCGCATGCTTCGGTCGCCGATCTCGACCGGGCGCTCGAAGCCTCGGACAAGGGTTTCAAGGTCTGGAAGGCGATGACCGCCCAGCAGCGCGCCGTCATCATGAACAAGGCCGCCGACCTTATAGAAGCACGCAAGAACGAGATCGCCCGGACACTCACCCAGGAAAACGGCAAGCCGCTCGTCGAAGCGACCGGCGAAGTGCAGTTCTCGGCCGATGCCACCCGCTGGTATGCCGAGGAAGGCAAGCGCGCTTATGGCCGCATCGTGCCGGCTCGCCTGCCCGGCGTTCGCCAGATGGTGTTCAAGGAGCCGATCGGCCCGGTCGCCGCTTTCGCCGCCTGGAACTTCCCGGCCAGCAACGTCATCCGCAAGATCGCCGGCGCTCTCGGCGCGGGCTGCTCGATCATCCTGAAGCCGGCGGAGGAAACCCCCGGCACGGCGGTCGCCTTCGGCCGCTGCTTCCAGGAGGCCGGCGTTCCGGCCGGTGTCCTCAACATCGTCTTCGGCGTTCCGGCGGCAGTTTCCACCCACCTACTGCGCTCGCCCGTCACCAAAAAGGTGTCGCTCACCGGCTCCACCGCGGTCGGCAAGATCCTGCAGAAGCAGGCAGCCGATACGCTGAAGCGCTGCACCATGGAACTCGGCGGCCATGCGCCGGTGATCGTGCATGCCGATGCCGATCTCGAAAAGACGCTCGATACGATCGTCGCCGCCAAGTTCCGCAATGCCGGCCAGGTCTGCACCTCGCCGACCCGCTTCTTCGTTCATGAAAGCCTCTACGAAACCTTCATCGACGGCTTCGCCGCCCGCGTTTCGCGCATCAGGATCGGCAATGGTCTCGATGAAGGCGTGCAGATGGGTCCGATGATCGCCGCCCGCCGCCTCGACGTCATGGACGGTCTGGTCGCGGACGCCAGGGCAAAGGGTGCCGGCGTGGTGACCGGTGGCGAGCGCCTCGGCAACAAGGGTTATTTCTATGCTCCGACCCTGCTGCGCGACGTTCCGGAAGATGCCCGCATCATGTCCGAGGAACCCTTCGGCCCGCTCGCCCCGACCACGCGCTTCTCGACCTTCGACGAGGTGATCGAGCGGGCCAACAGCCTGCCCTACGGCCTCGCCTCCTTCGTCTTCACCCGTGACATGGGCCTCGCCCAGAAGACCGAGATGGCGCTCGATGCCGGCCTCGTCGGCGTCAACCACACGATGGTCTCGACGCCCGAGACGCCGTTCGGCGGTGTCAATGAGTCCGGTTACGGCTCCGAAAGCGGCATCGAAGGCCTCGAGGCCTATATGCGCACCAAGTTCGTCACCGAACTCGGCTGACGCTTTTTCGAAATCCCCCGAGAAGCGATCTCGCAGCCGCAAGCTGCGGGGTCGCACCATCGCCTCACCGGCGATAGACTGAAAGGAGGAGGACCATGCCGATGATCGATGACCCGCGCGCTTTCCTGAGTTCCCTGTTTCGCCGCGCCGTCGAGGCTGCCGATCCCGCAACGACGATTGCCCGCCACCTGCCGGCCCGCCCCAAGGGCCGCACGATCGTCATCGGCGCGGGCAAGGCCGCCTGCCAGATGGCGAAAGCCTTCGAGAGTGCCTGGGGCGAACCCGTCGAGGGCCTTGTCGTCACCCGCCATGGGGCGGAGGAACCCTGCCGCCATATACGTGTGCTCACCGCTTCCCATCCATTGCCGGATGAGGCCGGGATCCATGCCGCCCGCGCTTTGCTCGATCAGGTTTCCGGCCTGACGGAAGACGATCTGGTGGTGGCGCTGATTTCGGGCGGCGGCTCGGCCCTCCTGCCCTCACCACCCGAAGGCTTCACGCTCAACGACGAGATCGAACTCAACCGCGCGCTCCTCCATTCCGGCGCGCCGATCTCCGCCATGAATGTCATCCGCAAGCATTTCTCCGGCATCAAGGGCGGGCGGCTTGCCGCGGCGGCCGCCCCCGCCCGCGTGGTGACGCTGGTGATTTCCGATGTGCCGGGAGACCGGCCCGAACTCGTCGCCTCCGGCCCGACGCTGCCCGATGCCGAGGGACGCAACGAGGCCCTTGCCGCGATCCGCGATTATCGCATCGCCCTTCCTCCGGCCATTCTCGATGCCATCGCCAAGGCCGAAGCGCCCCGGCCCGACGATCCTGTCTTCGCCCGCAACGAGACGCACATCATCTCATCCGCCCGCCAGTCGCTGGAGGCTGCAGCCGCTGAAGCGAAAAAGGCGGGGATCGAAACAGCGATCCTTTCGGATGCCATCGAGGGCGAGGCGCGTGATATCGGCCTGATGCATGCGGCCATCGCCCGCGAGATCGCCACCCGCAACGCGCCCTTTGCCAAGCCTGTCCTGTTGCTGTCGGGAGGGGAAACGACCGTGACCATCGGTTCGTCGCCTGCCGGACGCGGCGGGCGGAATTGCGAGTTTCTGCTTTCCTTCGCGCTGGCAACCGAAGGGCTTTCCGGTATCTATGCGCTGGCGGCCGATACCGACGGCATCGACGGCACGGAAGACAATGCCGGCGCGATCAGCGATGGCGAGACCGCGCGCCGCATCCGCGAGCGCGGCGGTGATGGCCGCACGCTCCTTGCCAATCACGATGCATGGAACGCGTTTTCCTTAAGCGGCGACCTTTTCATCACCGGCCCGACCGGCACCAACGTCAACGACTTCCGCGCCATTCTCATCACCTGATATGCTGGTGATGACCCCGCCGATGCGGGGTCAGTGCTTGTCCTGCCGCAGGTAGATGCGGCCGAGGAAGGCGGGCTCGCCGGAGCGCCGGCCGAAGACCGAGCCGGCAACCAGCACGGCAAGCGTCAGCAGATAGGGTAGCGTCATCGTCAGGTAGACCGGGATATCCGCGCCGACGGCCTGCAGCCGTGGCACCAGCGCATCGGCGCTGCCGAAGACGAGCGCGCCGACGAGCGCCCGCGCCGGGTTCCAGCGGGCGAAGATCACCAGCGCGACGGCGACCCAGCCGCGCGACGCCACCATGCCCTCCACCCAGACATGGCTGGTGGCGACCGAGAGATAGGAGCCGGCAAGGCCGCAAAGCGCGCCGGAGGCGATCACCGCACCCAGCTGGACCAGTTGCACGTCGATGCCGGCGATATCGGCCGCGGCGGGGTTTTCACCGACGGCACGCAGGCGAAGACCGCTGCGGCTCATGGCCATCCACCACCAGACGACGAGAACGAGAACCGGCAGCGCCACCGTCACAGGATCCTGCACCGCCATGAAGCGTCCGAGTGCGGTGTCCCGGCCGATGCCGAAAAGATCGCCGAAGGTCGAAATGCCGGCGAATGTCTTCTGCATGTAGGGCCGGCCGATGACGCCGGTCACGCCGAGGCCGATGGCGACGACGGCAAGGCCGGCGAGCGTGTGGTCGACGCGCAGCACGACGGTCGAGAGGCCGAAGAGGATCGCAAGTGCGACACCCGCGCCGATGCCGGCCGTAAGCGCCAGCCACGGATCGACGCCCGAAAGCGCTGCAATCGCCCCGCTCATCGCGCCGACGGCCATGAAGCCTTCCGCCCCGAGATTGAGAACGCCCGCCCTCTCGCAGATGATGAGGCCGAGGCTCGCCAGCAAAAGCGGCGTGGTATAGCTCGGAATGATGGCGAGCCAGCCGATCAGGAAATCCATGCCATCCTCTCTTTCTGGAGCATTTCCGGCGACGACAGAATCGCCTTCAATGCTCTATCTCTTTGTTTTTCAGCAATTCCGGACGCAAAACCGGTTCCCACTTTTGCTGGAATTGCTCTAGACCGGCCGGTTGAGCGAATAGGTGCTGAAGAACTGTGCCATCAGGATCGACAGGAGCACCGTCCCCTGCACCAGCACGATCATCGCCTCGGATATCGAATAGAACACCTTCAGCACATTGCCGGCGGTGAAGACCGCGCCAAGCGCCACGGCGACGACCAGAACCCAGAGCGGCTTTGCCCGGGCGAGATAGGCGATCACGATGGCGCTGAAGAGATAGCCGTTGCCGATGGTCTGGTTCAGGCGATGCTCGGTGCCGGAAACGATCATCATGCCGGCAAGCCCCGAAAGCGCGCCGGAAAGCAGCACCAGCCCGATCACCGTGCGGCGCACCGGCAGGCCCGTCGCCAGCGCCGTCATCGGATTGAGACCGACCGCATCGGCATAGAAGCCGGCGCGGGTATGTTCGAGCGCGAACCACACCACGAAGGCAACCGCGAGAACCACGAAAAGCCCTACATGAAGCTGGCCCCAGCCGAGACCGGAAAAACGCGCGGTCTCTGCAAAGGCGGCCGTCACGGGAAAGCTGTTTGCCGGATCGCGCCATGCGCCGAACAAAAGATGCTGCACCAGCAGGAAGGCGACGCTGCCGAGCAGCAGCGTCGAGATCACCTCGTTGACGCCCCATTTCAGCTTGAGGAACAGAGAAATCGCGATCCAGCCCGCGCCGGCAAGGACCGCGAGCACCATCATCAGCGGCAGTTGCAGGCTTGCCGGGCCGATGCCGTTCAGCGCCACCCAGGTGGCGGCCACCGCGCCGAGCCAGAGCTGGCCCTCGATCCCGATGTTCCAGAAACGCACCCGCATGGCGACCGCCGAGGCCAGCCCGACGAGAACGAGCGGCAGCGCGGCCGTCACCGTCTGGGAGAGGCCGTCGGAGGTCAGGAAGGCGGCGACGATGAATTCGTCGATCAGGGCCTCAGGCGGAACGCCCGCCTGAACGAGAAGAACGGCCGAGATGGCGAGCCCCATGGTGAGGCCGCCGACATAACAGAGACTGCTGAGCAGGAAGCCGGGCTGCTGCCGGCGAACGAGGAATGCTGTATCAAGCATGGCCGGCCAGAAGCGCTCCGATCCATTCCGGGGTAACGTCTTGCGCCGGGCGGCAGCCGACGATCGTTCCCCTGTTCATGACTGCCACGCGGTGGGAGAGCGAGAGGACTTCCTGCAGGTCCTCGCTGATCAGCAGGCAGGCCGCGCCCGCCTCCACCGCCTTGCGGATGGCCGAGCGCACGAATTGCGTCGCCCGCATGTCGAGCCCGCGCGAGGGCGAATGCGCGACCAGCACCTTCATGCCGTCATCGAGTTCGCGCGCGAGAAGCACCTTCTGGGCGTTGCCGCCCGAAAGCAGCGCCGCACTCCGTTCGGGCGCTGCACCGCGGATATCGAAGGTCTCGATGGCGCGCTCCGCCGCCTGCCGCATGCGGCCGCGGTTGAGGAAGAACAGGCCGCCGGCGGCGCCATCGGCGACCGTGGTGAGCGCGAGGTTATCGGCAATCGACATTTCCCGGATGAGGCCCGTGGCGAAACGATCGGCCGGGATGACGCGCAGCCCCGCCTCGCGCCGTCTGCGCGGATCGGCGGTGGCGATATCTTCGCCGTTCAGCATCACCGAGCCTGCATCCGGCCGTTCCAGCCCGAGCAGGCAGGCGACCAGTTCCTCCTGGCCGTTGCCGCCGACGCCGGCGATGCCGAGCACTTCCGAGGCACGAAGCTCGAGGTCGAGACCCACAAGACCCTGCCGATGCTCTCCCGCATGCAGGGAGAGGCCATTGATCTCAAGACAGACCGGCCCGGGAATGCTATCCGGCCGGCCGCTGACGGTCAGCGTCTCGCCCACCATCAACAGGGCGATCTCGGTTTCCGAGACCTCCGCAACCTTCGCGCCGGAAAGCACGGTCCTGCCATGCCGCATCACCGTGACGCGATCGCAGAAGGCGGAGACCTCGCGGAACTTGTGGGTAATCAGCACCACCGCATGGCCCGCCCGCGACAGGCGGCGGACGAAGGAGAGAAGCGCTTCTGCCTCCTCTTCCGTCAGCACCGCCGTCGGCTCGTCGAGCACGAGGATGCGGGCGCCGAGCAGCAGCACTTTGACGATCTCGACGCGCTGGCGTTCGGCAATCGAAAGATCGGCGACCACCTTGTGCGGATCGACCGGCAGGCCGATTTCGGCGGATTTGGCTGAAATCAGCGCCGCGGCCTCGGCGGGCGAGCGTAGCGTGCTCTTGCGGCCGAGGCCGAGAAGGACGTTTTCGGCAACCGTGAAGCTGTCGACCAGCCGGAAATGCTGGTGGACCATGCCGAGGCCGGCGGCCGCCGCCTCCACCGGGCTGCGCGGGCTGATCGCCTCGCCGTTCATCACCTGCTCGCCGCTGTCGGCGGCATAGACGCCGGTCGCCACGTTCATCAGCGTGGACTTTCCGGCGCCGTTCTCGCCAACGATGGCATGCACTTCGCCCCATTCGAGCGCAAACGCCGCCTCGACGAGTGCCGGGCGCCCGTCGAATGCCTTGCCGATCCCCCGCATTTCAAGTGCGGGGGCGCTGCCGAAAGACGTTTCCGGCCGGCTGTTGGCTGGCTTGGGCGCGGTCTGGGGCGCAGTCGTCATTGCTGAGCCGGCATGGTGCCGGTGATGCCCTCGACGAAGTAGTCCATGGACCACAGCGCGGCATCGTCGACCTTGGCTCCGGCCTCGACGACGACGGTGCCGTCCTGTTTCTTCAGGGGACCCTGGAAGGGATCGAGCTTGCCGGCGATGATGTCCTGCTTTGCGGCTTCGATCTTTGCCTTGGTCTCGTCGGAGACGGTCGGTCCGAAGGGCGCGAGATCGACGACGCCCTTGTCGAGGCCTTCGAATGCGCCGTATTCCTCGGGCTTCCAGCTGCCGTCGATAATCTCCTTGATCGTCGGCACGAGATACTTCTCCCACTTGAAGACGACAGACGTCTGGATGGTCTTCGGCGCGGCATGGGACATGTCGAGCTGGAAGCCGATGGAGGGCACGCCCGCCTTTTCGGCGGCATCGAGCGCCGAGGTGGCGGAAAGGTTGGTGGCGAGAACATCGGCCTTCTGGTCGAGGATCGCCTGGGCGACCTGACCTTCCTTGACCGGATCCCACCAGGAATTGGTGTAGACCGCGATGGTCTCGATCGACGGATCGACCGAGCGGGCGCCGAGCGCGAAGCTGTTGATGTCCCAGTTCACCACGCCGACCGGGAAGCCCGCGAGAATGCCGATCTTCTTGGTCTTGGTGGCCTGTCCCGCGGCGACGCCGGCGAGATACCAGCCCTGATAGGTGCGGGCGTAGAAGCTTTCCATGTTCGGACCGTTCTCGGTGCCGGAGGCGCTGAGGAAGGCGACGTTCGGATAGGCCTTCGCGGCTTCTGCCATCGGGGCGCTGTAGCCGTAGGTGGTGCCGACGATGATGTTGAAGCCGCGCTTGACGTAGAGGTCGATGGCCGCGCGCAGCTTGGTTGCCTCTTCCGGAATGTTCTCCGTCACGGCGACGGGAACCTTGAGCTCTTCCTCGACGGCCTTGCGGCCGGCTTCCAACGCTTCGTTCCAGCCGCCATCCTGCGCGGCGCTGGCATAGATGAAGGCGACCTTGGGCTCGCCTTCCAGCGTGAAGGCGAAGGCGCCGGATGCGACCGACGATGCGAGGATCGCCGCCGTTGCGGCGATCAGACAGGACCCGGCAGAGCGCTTGGGTTTGCGGATTGTCATTTCTTGGTTCCCCTTTTTTCCAATGGTCTCTTGCAGTTCGACACGGTTCGACGGGCGCGCAAAATGCCGCGCTGCCGGCGTTTTCGTGGGAGGTCCTTGCGTTTCGTGCAAAAGCGGATTGGCTCTTGTGCGGTGCATAAAAGCCGATTACGGTCGTTCATGCAATAAAAATAATCATGCCCAATTTATCGGCATATTGTTCAGGATTATGGACGATCAGCGTGAATACCGAGGCCCTGGCATCCTTCGTGAAGATTGCGGAACTGCGCTCGCTGTCATCGGCGGCGAAGCTTTACGGGCTGCCGAAATCGACGCTGAGCCTCAGGATCAAGCAGCTTGAGACCGACCTGAACGTCGAGCTTTTCGAACGTTCCGGCCGCAATCTGGTGCTGACCGAGGCGGGCCAGATGCTGCTGAAGCATGCAAGGCAGATCCTGCAGAGCTGCGATGCGGCGCGGGCCGCCGTGACCGAGCTTAGCGACGACGTGGCGGGCACGCTGCGCATCGGCGCGACCGGCGAGTTCGGCACTGCCTTCTACGCCCAGATGCTGATCGCCTTCAGGAAGCTCTATCCCAATGTGGAGATCGAGCTGACCTTCTTCTCGCCCAATGTTCTCTATGCGGCCGAAAGCTTCGACACGCTCGATGCGGTGATTTCCTGGGACGAGGGAAACGACGAGGGCGAGACCCTTTCGACGGCGACCTTTTCGCTCTTTGCCAGCCGCAGCTACATCGAGCGCGCCGGCATGCCGAAGACACCGGCCGATCTCGCCGAGCATCAGGGCATCGTCTACCGCACGCCCGGCGGGTTGCAGAACTGGCGGCTGCAGAAGGGCTCCGCCCAGGAAAGCATCCTGCCGCGCAGCAGCCTGATCGCCAACGACTACTGGACCGTGAAATATTTCGCCGTGGCGGGCGAAGGCATCGCCTATCTGCCGCGCTTCTTCACGGCCATCGAATGCGAGCGTGGTCATCTCGTGCCGCTGCTCGAAAACTGGGAATCGGCCGAACGGCGCGTCAGCATCCGTCTCACGCGTCCGCACGCGCCGTCCCGCAAGATGGCGGCCTTCATGGATGTCTGCCGCCGCTACTTCTCGCCCGGCTTCGAGTTCACGGGGCCACGTTACTACGTCGAGGCGATCTACGATCCGAACCAACCAGACGAGGGAAAAACAAGATGAAGGTACTGGAAACCGGCAATGGCGCACGCGCCATGAAGAACGGCGGTCTCGATCCGCAGCGCATCAGCTTCGAGGAAATCCCGATCATCGACCTTGAGCCGATGTTCTCCGGCGACGCCGCCGCCAAGGCAAAGCTTGCCGAAGACCTGCGCAAGGCCTGCACCGAGGTCGGCTTCCTCTACATCAAGAACCACCACGTTCCGGCCGAAGTGCTGGCCGGCACCTTTGCCGCCGCCGAGACCTATTTCGGCCAGCCGGACGAGGTGAAGATGGCAAACCATGTCTCCAAGTCGAAGAACAATCGCGGCTATGCGGCGATGCTGGAGGAAAACACCGACCCGACCGCGCGCGGCGACCTGCACGAATCCTTCGATATCGCGCTCGACGTGCCGGCCGACGATCCGGACGTGAAGGCCGGCAAGGTGCTCTACGGCCCGAACCAGTGGCCGTCGGACATGCCGGAATTCCGCAAGGCGCTGGAAACCTACCATGTCGAGATGCTGAAGCTCTCCGGCCATCTGCTGCATGCCTTCGCGCTGGCGCTCGGGCTTGAGGAAACCTATTTCGACGATATGGTCGGCAAGCCGCTCGCAACGCTGCGCGTCCTGCATTACCCGCCGCAGTTCGGCGAGATCGACGACCGCCAGATCGGCATCGGCGCCCATTCCGACTATGAGTGCTTCACCATTCTCGCCCAGAAGGACGGCATTTCCGCCCTGCAGGTGCTCAACGCCGCCGGCGAGTGGATCGCCGCCGATCCGATTCCGGGCTGCTTCGTCGTCAATGTCGGCGACCAGATGGCGCGCTGGACCAACGATCTCTTCGCCTCGACGGTGCACCGCGCGATCAACCGCTCGGGCCGCGAGCGCTACTCGATCCCGTTCTTCTTCGGCCCCAACTACGACACGGTGGTCGAGGCGCTGCCAAGCTGCGTCGACGAGAATCATCCGGCCAAGTATCCGCCGGTCACTTCCGGCGACTACGTCAATGGCCGCTTCGCCGCGACCTTCGCCCATTACGGCAAGGACAACGAGGCAGAGGCGAGCGCGCACTGATCCCCGTCCTGATCGTGTCAGCCGTTTCGGCATGACGTTTCATCCCGCGGGGCCAGGCCTCGCGGGATTTTTCATTCTCGGCAATGGGGGAATTGTCTCTGCCGGGCGTGCGTTCAGACATCCGCCGATGCCGTGAGCATCCGCACGGCCTGCATCATCACCCGGCAGCCGGCGATAGCATCGGCCGGTTCCACAAATTCCGCTTCGTTGTGGCTCAAACCGTCGCGGCAGGGCACGAAGATCATGGCGGCGGGTGCGATGCGGTTGGCGAAGAGAGCATCGTGGAACGCGCCCGACAGCATGCGCCGGCTCGGCATCTGCAGGCTGGACGCGGCGTCCTCGATCTTGTCCTGCAAACCCTCGTCAAACACGCAAGGAGCCATGTCGAACAGCCGCCGGATCGCCGCGGTGCAGCCCTGCCCGCCCGCCTCCTTCGAAAACGCCGCTGAAATCTTCGCTTCCAGCGCATCGAGGCTTGCGGAGTCGGGATGGCGGATATCGACCGTGCACCTGACATCTTCGGGAATGGCGTTCACCGAACCCGGCGAAAGCCTGAGGCTGCCGACGGTGAAGCGGGCATTCTCGTCTTCCGGCATGATCGTGTCGTAGAGGCCGGAAAGCGCTGCCGAAAGCGCCCGCATCGGGTCGCGACGATAGGAAAGGCCCGTCGTTCCCGCATGCGCCGTCTGGCCTGTGACCGTGACTTCCAGCCAGCGAGTGCCCTGAATGCCGGTGACGACGCCGATAGGAATGTTTTCCGCTTCCAGCGAGGGGCCTTGCTCGATATGGATCTCGATATAGGAATAAACAGGAAAGCCGAGAGGTCGCATCTCCGCTTCGGGAAGGCTTTCGATGGTGGCGGCAAGCTCCTGCGTAAACGATGCGCCATCGGTTGCCTGCTTGTCCGCCCACTCCTCCGGTATCGCGCCGGCGGCAAAGGCCATCGAACCCATGCAGCCCGGCGCGAAGCGGCAGCCCTCTTCATTGGTCCATGCCACCACTTCCACCGGCCGGTCCGTTTGCGTGCCGGCGTCTTCGAGGCTTTCCAGCACCTCGAAGGCCGAGAGCGTGCCGAGCGCGCCGTCGTAACGTCCGCCGGCCGGCTGGCTGTCGAGATGGCTGCCGATCATCAGCGGGGCCAGCGTCTCGTCGCGGCCGGGACGGCGGATGAAGAGGTTCGCCATCGGATCCTGAAAGATCCGGAAGCCGCGGGCGAGCGCAAGGCCCGCCAGCATCCGCCGGGCCTGCCGGTCGCCTTCGGTCAGCGCCTGCCGGTTGACGCCGCCCTTCGGCAGGGCGCCGATTTCGGCGAATTCCGCAAGGCGGCGGTTCAGGCGGTTTCCGTCGATGGCGAACATGGTCATGGCTTTCAGAGCAATTCCAGCAAAAGTGGGAACCGGTCTTGCGTCCGGAATTGCGTTAGAAGAAGAAGGTAGAGCATTGAAGGCGATCCTGTTTTCGCCGGATATGCTCTATAGATAGGGTGCGTCGTGGAAGGTGATTTCGAGCGCCTGCGCCTTGCCGAAGATGGTGCTGAGCCGCGTGCGCTCTTCCGCCGGCATGTCCTTGCCGGCCTCGTCGAGTTCGGCCTTCAGCCACCGCGCCTGTGCCGCGAAATCCTCATGCGCATGGAGATCGACCCATTCCTTGAGCAGCGGATCGCTGATCTTGGTGGCGGCGGCCTCCTTCGACCACGTCCAGTACATCCATTCCGCCGCAAACATTGCCGCGACCGTGTCGAGATAGCCGCCATCGCGGGCAATCGCTACCATGCCGTCGCGGAAGGCGGCGACTTCGGGAATGGCGGTGTCGAAGGCGGAGGGATCGATGCCGCGTTCGGCAAAGGTCTTCTCGAAATAGGCGATCTGCTGGTTGGCCAGCGCATCGAGCACGCCGATCAGCCAGCGCTTGCGGGCGATGGTGTCGGCTTTCGCGGCGGCGAAGGCGAAGATCGAGATGGCGGCATCGACGAAATCGCCCTCGAAGACGAGGTAGCGTTCGAACACCGCCTTGGGCAGACGGTCGGCCTTGATGTCCTCGACGAAGCGGTGATGCACCATGGCCTCGAACACCGGCTGGTTCTCGCGCAGGATCTGCTCGGAAAGCGTCTCGGTCATGTCAGGCCTCCAGAGCCGGGCGGGCGGCCTCGACGAAGGCCTGGACGCGGGCCGGTTCCACCGGGTTCCACCACACGCCGTCGACCTTCAGCGACGAGGCGACGATGACGCCACTGGTGCGTTTCAGGATTTCCACGACGTTGTCATTGGTGACGCCGGAGCCGACGAGCAGCGGCAGGTGGGTCGCCTGGCCGATTTCCTCGATCTCCTCGATGGTCGCCGAATTGCCGGTGCGCTGGCCGGTAGCGATCACGGCGTCGGCGTCGAAGAAGGCGAGATCGCGGGTCAGTTCGCCGATGGTGCGGTCGGCGGTGATCGCATGCGCGCCATGCTTTACATGGCTGTCGGCGAAGACCTTGATGTGCTCGGCCCGCAGCATCGAACGGTAGCGCATGGCTTCCGCCGCACGGCCTTCCATGAAGCCCTCATTGGCGACATAGGCATTGGCCCACTGGTTGACGCGAATGAACTTGGCGCCGCCGGCCATGGCGATGGCAAACGCCGGGATCGGCGCGTTGGCGAGCACGTTGACGCCGAGCGGAACGCCGGTGGCGCGCGCGATGCGGTCCGTCACCACCGACATGAAGGCTGCCGTCTCGGGGCCGATATCCTCCGGTTTGGAGAAGGGAATGTCGCCGTGGTTTTCGACCATCAGGCCGTGCATGCCGCCTTCGACCAGCGCCTCGGCATCGCGCATGCAGGCGTCGTAGATCGTGTCCATCGCAGCACCCCGATAGCGCGGGGCGCCGGGAAAGGGCGGGCAATGGATCATGCCGATCAGCGCCTTGCCTGTGCCGAAGATTTCCCTTATGGCGCTCGAAATGTTGTCGGATATCTGTTGCATTTCCGTCCCTTTTTAAATCTCTCTCGGTCGAGAAGTCCCGCCATGCGAGCCTATGTCATCGGTAACGTCGCCGTAGACGAAACCATCTCCGTATCGTCCATGCCGGAGGCCGGAGCCTCCATCCTTGGCCGCGAGGAAACGCGCGACCTTGGCGGCAAGGGTGCCAACCAGGCGGTGGTGATGAGCCGTACCGGCCTTGCCACCACGCTTGTTTCGGCCGTGGGCGAGGATTTCCGCGCCCGGACCATTCGCGATCAGCTTGCCGAAGAGCCCGTCGATGCGCATCTCGTGGCGCTTGCCGGCCGCTCCAGCGATTTCTCCATCATCTTCACCACGCCCGATGGCGAGAACGCCATCGTCACCACCACCGAATCCGCCGGCTCGCTGACGCTTGCCGATGCCCTGCCGGCGCTCGACGCAGCAGCCAAGGGCGACCTTGTCGTGCTGCAGGGCAATCTCGGCGAGGACGCCACCCGCGACATTCTCCGGGAAGCCAAGGGACGCGGCCTTGTCACCGCCTTCAACCCCTCGCCTCTCAGGCCCTATTTCGCCGGCTTCTGGCCCTTCGTCGACATCGCCTTCCTGAACCGTGGCGAGGCCGAAAGCCTTGCCGGTTCGTCGGATGCTTCCGCCGCAACCCGCCTGATCGAGGCGGGTGTGCGGCATGTGGTTCTGACCCTCGGTGCCGACGGCGCGCTGCTTGCGAGCCACGACGGGCCCGTCGCCGCAATTCCCGCCGTTGCCGCAAAGGCGATCGACACCACCGGAGCGGGCGATACCTTCATGGCCGTCGCGCTTGCCTCGGCGGCGCTGCGCGGGGTCGAACCCGATGCCCGCGCCATCGGCCATGCCGCGGCAGCCTCCGCACTCACCGTCAGCCGTCGCGGCACCCGCCTCGCCTTCCCGACATCGGAAGAACTCGCGAAGATCCTGGCGGGCTGAGGCCTGCCAACTCCCCCTGCGAATTCCCCCTCTGGCCTGCCGGCCATCTCCCCCACAAGGGGGGAGAGACCCAGCCGCTGACGTAACGGCCGGGTTAAACCCTCCCCCTTGTGGGAGGGTTTGGGAGGGGCTTTCAGCCGCGACTGCCCGGCTATGCTCAGGCCTTGGCGTTCAGCCAGCCGAGGATGTTCTTCCACAGGCGGCCATAGCCTTCCCACTCGCAGAATGCCGGGGACAGCCAGTGCGGGCCGATATCCGAGGTCCAGACTGCGGAGCGGCCCTTGCCGAAGGTGCCGGTGACGAGCAGCGGGTGGCCGCCCTGGTCTTCCGGCAGGCGGGCGACGACTTCGATGTCGGCGCGCTCGCGCACCTCGACCTCGTTGACGCCGAGAAGCAGCGGCCATTCGCCAGCCATGCCGGCAACCGTCGGATGGTCGGCCTTGGTGATGACGGGTGCGGTGCCTTCCGGAATTTCGACGCGGTCGTCATAAGGCAGGCAGGTGACGGGCAGCACGTCCTCGACCGGCGTGCGGCGCCAGCGGGCCTTGCCGTCGATGCCCTGGAAGGAGAAGTAGCCGCCGACCATCAGCAGGCTGCCGCCCTTTTCCACCCATGCCTTGATGAGCTTGAGACGGTTCGGAACGGTCTTCGAATGCAGCCACACGGCGGGCGGGAGCAGCAGCGAGTTGGCGCCGATATCCGAGAGAATGATGGTGTCGTAGGCGTCGAGGCCTTCCATCTCGAAGGGGAACTTCTCCACTGCGTCATGGGCGGTCATGTAGGTCAGCTCGAATTCGCTGCCTTCCAGTGCCTTGACCAGCGGTTCCGCGCCGAGGTGGAAGGTCACGCTGCCGAACTGGTCGAAGCCTTTGTAATGGGTGGCGGAGCTGATCCAGCTTTCACCGACGAGAAGGACTTTCTTGGTCATGTTCTTTCCGTTTCTGAATTCGTTTGGCGGTGTCAGGCTTTTGCCTCGAACACCGATCTCGGATTGTCCCGCATGAGGATGTCGAGTTGCGCGTCATCCAGTCCGTGCCGCTTCAGCCGCGGCAGGAAATGCCTGAGGATGTAGGCATAGCCGTTACCCCCATAGCGCGTCAGCATCATCTTCAGGAAGACGTCGTGAGACAGCAGGATGCGGTCGATATGGCCCCGTTCGACAAGCTTGACGATGGCGCGGGCAGCCTCCTCGTCGCTCGGGCACTGCACCTGCTGGTCGGCATAGAAGAAATCCATGCCGATCATGTCGTATTCGATGAAGGCCCCGCGTGCGGCAAGCTCGCTCTGGTAGGCGAGATCCTCATGCGAGGGGTTCATGTGGCAGAGCACGGTGTGGCGGAGATCCGCCCCTTCGGCTTCCGCTATGTCGAGCACCTTGTGGCCGAGCCGGAACCAGCCCGGCAGGTGCACCATCAGCGGCAGGCCGGTTCGGCCTTGCGCCCTTGCCGCGGCCCTGAGCGACTTTTCCTCCTCGGCCGTGAAATCGGAGGAAACCCCGATCTCGCCGATGAGGCCGATTTTCACATCGGTGCCGTCGACGCCGACATTCGCCTCGTGGACGATTTCGTCGGCGATCTGGTCGATCGTCATCCCCGCCACCTTGGCCGGGTGGGAGGAGCCGAGGTAATAGCCCGCCCCCATGACGATGTTGAGCCCGGAGGCTTTCGAGATCCGCCGGAGGGCTGCCGGGTCGCGGCCGATGCCCTGGCAGGTCGGCTCGACCACCGTCTGGCCGCCCTCGCGGGCGAAATCCTGGAGTTCCGTGATCGCCAGCGGCTCGTCGTCAAGCGTGATGTTGTGCTTGTTGACGAAGGGATCCTGGCGAAGCTCGCCGAGGATTTCCATGCAGACGAAGCCCTCGGCGAGATATTGCCGCTCCGGCGTCTTCGGCGCATGCCACCAGCAGCGGCAGTCGTTGAGGATATGCTCGTGCATCAGGGTGACGCCCAGCGCGGAAGCCGGGATCGGCCCCGCCACCGTCATCACCTTGCCGGAACGCACATGGGCTTCGGAAAGCTCGCTCGCCACGGCCGCCTCACTTCTTCTTTCCGCCGAAGCGGAAATTGGTGGTGAAGATGCGGGTGTTGAGCCAGATCGCCACCAGGATGATCGCGCCCGTCACGATCTGCGTGAAGAAGGGCGAGATATGCATGAGGATCAGGCCGTTGCCGATCACGGCGATGGTCAGCGTGCCGAGGATGGTGCCGAGAATGCTGCCACGTCCGCCCATCAGCGAGGTGCCGCCGAGAACGACGGCCGCCACCACCTGCAGTTCGAAGCCGACGGCGGCATTGGACGAGCCGGAGCCGAGACGGGCCGCGATCAACAGGCCGGCCAGCGCGCAGGCGATGCCCGAGACCATGTAGACCGATGACAGGATCCACTTCGCCGGCATGCCGACGCGACGCGCCGCTTCGAGATTGGAGCCGACCGCCACGACCTGACGGCCGTATTTGGTCGATGCGATCACCACATAGCCGATGAGCGCCACCCCGACCGCGATCAGCGCCGGTACCGGAAAGCCCAGAACCTCGCCGCGACCGAGCGCGAAGAAGCCCGGCACGTTGTTGATCGGAATGGAGTAGCCCTGCGTCAGATAGAGCGCGAAGCCGCGCAGGATCGACAGGCCGGCAAGCGTGACGATGAAGGACGGGATGCCCTGATAGGCGACGAACCAGCCCTGCGCCATGCCAAGTGCTGCGCCGAACACGATCATGCCGACGACGACGACAGGCCATGGAATGCCCATGGCGAGAATGAGCGCCGCGACCGCATTGATCAGCGCCACCTGCGAGCCGACCGAAAGGTCGATGCCGCCGGTGATGATGACGAAGGTCATGGCGATGGCGACGACGAGGATCGGCGCTGCCTGCCGCAGGACGTTGAGGATGTTGCCGGCGGTCAGGAAGGTGTCCGTGGTTGCCGAGAAGAACAGGAAACAGACGGCGAAGAACACGGCGATGGAAACCACCTGCGCATGTTCGGAGAGAAAATCGGCGACGGGCGAACCGGCCGCGCGTTCGGTATAGGCGCTCAATGTCTCCCCCCGACGATCAGTTGCACGAGATCCTGCAGATCGGTCTTGCCGATGTCGCGTTCCGCCACCTTGGTGCCTTCATACATGACGGCGATGCGGTCGCAGACGCGGAAGAGATCCTGCAGGCGGTGAGTGATGAGGATGACCGAGACACCCTTGGCCTTGACCCGGTTGATCAGGGCCAGAACGGCCTCGACTTCCGCCACGGCGAGCGCCGATGTCGGCTCGTCCATGATCAGGACCTTGGGATTGAAGGATGCGGCACGCGCAATGGCGATGGCCTGACGCTGGCCGCCGGAAAGCTTCTCGACGCGGGCGCCAAGACGCGGAATGCGGATTTCCAGCGCGTCCAGCATGGCGCGGGCCTCTTCCATCATCCGGGGACGGTCGAGAAAGGGACCCCTGGTCAGCTCGCGGCCGAGGAAGAGATTGCCGACCACGTCGATATGGTCGCACAGGCTCAGGTCCTGAAACACCATTTCGATATTGCGGTCGCGGGCATCGGCAGGGCCGGTAAAGCGGACGTCCTGTCCTTCGAGCGTGATCGAGCCGTCATCTGGGATATAGGTGCCGGAGATGATCTTGGTTAGCGTCGACTTGCCGGCCGCGTTGTCGCCGACAAGGCCGAGACACTCGCCGGGATAGATGTCGAGATCGACACCGCGCAACGCCTGATGCGAACCGAAGGTCTTGCGGATGCCGCGCAGCGAAATGCGGGGCTTGCGCGCTCCGTCTGCGCCGGGTTCCCGGGGGAGCTCTGCTCCCCCGGTCCCTGCGACAGCGGTTGGGTGCTGTCCTTCACCTGTCATTTGAAGATCGCCCGGTAGGGTTCGACGTTGTCCTTGGTGACGATCGTGATCGGAACCGAGATCGTCTTCTCGACCGTGCCGCCGCCGGAAAGCGTCTTCAGCGCGTCGACGGCCGCAGCGCCCATGGCGGACGGATCCTGCTGGATGACGGCGGTGACGTAACCGGCGTCGATGCCGGCAATCGCCTGGGCCGTGAGGTCCCAACCGAAGACCTTGACGTCCTTCTGCTTGCCCTGGCTTTCGACAGCGGCGATGGCGCCCATCAGGGCCGGCTCGCCGGTGGCGTAGACGGCGTTCATATCAGGGTTGCCGGTGATCAGGTTTTCGGCGGCTGCGAGCGCGTTGTCCTGAATGTTCTGGCCATCGACGACGCCGGCCGTGGAGACGCCTTCAGTGCCGGTCACGGTCTTTTCGAAGCCTTCCTGGCGAACGTTCTGGATGAAGGAGTTCAGCGCGCCGACCACGCCGTACTTCACCTTGCCGCCCATGTTGGCCTTCACGTAGTCGAGGAAGAAGGCGCCCATGTCGGCACCGGCCTTGGCGTTGTCGACGCCGATCTGCGCCTTCTGCGGTCCCTCGGGCAGGATGGCGTCGATGGCGACGACCGGAATGCCGGCAGCGTCGGCCTGCTGTACGGCCGGCATGATGCCGTTGACGTCGATGGCGACGACGGCGATGCCGTCCACCTTCTGCTGGATATAGGTCTCGATGGCGCTGTTCTGGGCGGCCGGATCGTTATTGGCGTTGAAGATCACCAGCTTTGCGCCGGCGGCATCGGCAGCCTTCTGCGCGCCTTCGTTCATTTGGTTGAAGAACAGGGCCTGCTGGTTGATCTGGATGAGGGCGAAGGTCTTCTGCGCGTCCTGGGCGAAGGCCGTGCCGAACGACAGTCCGGTGAAGGCGGTGGCGGCGAGGGCGGCGGTAAATGTCCTGCGTTTCAAGCTGTTCATGAGTTCATCCTCTGGTTGGTGGGCTTTTACGTTGCATTTATGGCTTCGACGGCGGCGCAACGGAGTTCCGCACGACGATTTCGATGGGCAGCAGCTCCTCGGAGGTGAAATCCTCGCGCTGCTGCCAGTCTGTCTCGAGTAGAAGGGATAGCGCCCGCTCGCCGATCGCCCGGACAGGCTGGCGGATGGCGGTGAGCGGCGGCGCGAAGAGATGGAGCGGTCCCACATCGTCGAAGCCGACGATGGAGACCTCGCCGGGGATGGAGACGCCCTGCCCGCGCAGGACCTCGATCAGGCCGATGGCGATTTCGTCGGAGCTGGCGAAGATCGCGGTGGCCGGCTTTCCCTCGTCGAGGAAGCGCCGCCCGGCGGCACGGCCGAACTCGACGGTATAATCGCCCTCGTAGCGAATGAGACCGTCGATGCCCGTGCCATGCTCGATCATGGCCCGTTCGAGGCCCTTGTAGCGCCGCCTCGTGCTGATCATTTCCTGCGGTCCGCCGATATAGAGCACGCGGGCGTGGCCGTACTCGGCCAGATGCCGGCCGGCGAGATATCCGCCCTGCTCGTTATCGCAGAAGAGCTTCGGCACCATGGCGTTCGGCACGTCTTCGTCGACGACGACGACCTTGCCGGTCTGGTTGATGAGTGCTGCGAGTTCCCCGTCGTCGGGGTGGTTCGTCACGAAGACGAGGCCATCGACATGGTTGCGCCCGAGCGATCTCAGATAGGCGATCTCGCGGCCTGGACGGTTGAGCGTCGCATGCAGCGAAAGCGCCAGGCCGCGCTTGTCGGCCTCCTCTTCGATGGTCGCCACCAGCGTTGCGAAGAAGGGGTTGGCGATATCGGGAACGACGAGGCCGATGGTATCCGACCGGCCGCGGCTGAGGCGCCGGGCGTGCGGGTTCGGCTCGTATTTGAGGTCCTGGATGGCCTTGTCGATCCTCAGCTTCGTCTCGGGCGGAAGCTGGAGCGAGCCGTTGAGCATGCGCGAAACCGTGGTGACCGAGACGCCGGCTGCGTCCGCGACATCCTTGAGACTGGTGGCCCGTTTATTCGACATGGCGTCTCGCAAACCTTGGGTTCGATGTTTTTGTAAAGCGATTTACTAAACCGCTTTACCGTGATGTCTCCCTGACTTTCTGTCAAGTAGCCCGTGTGGGAAATTTCCCATCAAAATCGGCTGGAAATCGATGGGGCGATCCGGGCGGATTGCCGGTCGCAGTCGAGGCTGGAAGAGCGGGAAAGGCCGTGCCACGGGCAGGCCGAAAAGGTGCGGAGCGCCGTACGGCGCGCCCTTTGGCGGGACGGATTTGTCGGAAAAACTTTTGTGATTCCGGCTGGTTGCCGGCCGGTGCGGTCTTTGTGCCGAAAGGCGTGCGGCGCGAAAGTCAGGCTTCCCGCCGCACGGGTTTTCTTGTCACGAGAAGGAGGTCAACCCCGTCACTTGGAGCTGGCGGCCGCCTTGGCGGCGTCCTCCTTCTTCTTGCTGTCGATCAGCTCGTACCACATGGCGTTGAGCACGGCGAAGGCTGCGGCAAGCGGCAGGCCGAGAAGCCAGGAAAAATACCACATGAAGGTTTCCTTTCCTCAATAGGCGTGGTTGGCGGGATCGTTGATGTCCTTCGCGTCGACCTTGCCCCACAGCACCTTGTAGACGAACGAGGTGTAGGCAATGATGATCGGAACGAAGATGACGGCGCAGACCAGCATGATGAACAGCGTCATGTGGCTGGACGAGGCGTCCCAGACCGTGAGGCTGGACCGCGGATCGACGTTGGACGGCAGGATGAAGGGGAACATCGAAAGCCCGACCGTCGAGATGATGCCGAGGATCGATACCGAACTCATCAGCCACGGCGCCCCGTCCTTCTTTGCCGCGAAGGCGAGGAGGGAGCCGAGCGCACCGAGGAAGCCGAGCGCCGGCGCGATCATCATCCAGGGATAGGCAGCATAGTTCTGGAACCAGACGCCGGATGCGACCTCGACCGTCTTGTAGAGCGGGTTCGAGGGGCCGGCCGGAGCGATTGCCGAGGTGAACCGGTAGCCGTCGATCATCGTCAGCCAGAAGCCGCCGACGGCGAAGAGCACGATGGTCAGGATCGCTGCGACCATGCCGATCCGGCGGGCGCGGGCGTTGACGTTGCCGGAGGTCTTCAGCGTCAGCCAGCCGGCGCCGTGCATGGCCAGCATCGAGACCGAGAGGATGCCGGCGAGCAGGCCGTAGGGGTTGAGCAGTTCGAACAGCGTCGTGCCGTCATAGAAGATGCGCAGGTCGTCGGCGAAGTGGAACGGCACGCCCTGCAGGACATTGCCGACCGCGACCCCCATGACCAGCGCCGGCACGAGGCCGCCGATGAAGAGCGCCCAGTCCCATGCGGTGCGCCATGTGGCGCTTTCGCGCTTCGAGCGGTACTTGAAGCCGACCGGGCGCAGGATGAGCGCGAAGAGGATCGCGAACATCGCCAGATAGAAGCCCGAGAAGGATACCGCATAGAGCGGCGGCCATGCGGCGAAGATCGCCCCGCCACCGAGGATCAGCCACACTTGGTTGCCTTCCCAGACCGGGCCGATGGTGTTGATGACGACGCGCCGTTCGGTGTCGTCCCGGCCCACGAAGGGCAGGAGCGTGGCCACCCCGAGGTCGAACCCGTCCATCACGGCAAAGCCGATGAGCAGGACGCCAAGCAGCAGCCACCAGATGACGCGCAGGATTTCGTAATCGATAAGCGTGTGCAGGATCATGGTCTTACTCCGCCGGTACGATGGTCTTCGAGATGAGTTCGGGTTCCGGATGTCCGGGGAGCTGGTCGTCCGGCTCCGGTCCCTTGCGGATCGCCTTCAGCATCAGCCCCATCTCGACGATGAAGAGGACGGTGTAGATCGCGGCGAAACCGGCGATGGTGACGAGCAGCGTCGCCGCACCGAGATTGGAGACGGCGGCGGCTGTCGGCAACACGCCTTCGATGATCCATGGCTGGCGGCCCACCTCCGCGACGATCCAGCCCAGTTCCGCGGCGATCCACGGCAGCGGGATGGAGAAGACCGCGACCTTCAGGAGCCACGGACGCTTGGTGTGGGTGTGACGGCTACAGATGACGAAGAAGACGGCCGTCAGCGCGATGAAATAGAAGCCGAGCGCCACCATGAAGCGGAAGGCCCAGAACAGGGTTGGCACGCTCGGGATGGTGTCTGCGGCCGCCTTGGCGATCTGCTCGTCGGTTGCCTGACGCGGATCGTCGACGTAACGCTTCAGCAGAAGCGCATAGCCGAGATCGAGGCCGTTGTTCTCGAACCTTGCCTTGATGGCCGGGTCGATGGCCGTGGTGGTGCCGGCGGCGCGGATGGTCTGCAGCGCGTCATAGGCGATGATGCCCCGGCGGATGCGGGTCTCGGCGCTTCTGACGAGGCTGTCGATGCCGGGGATTTCGGTGGTCAGCGAGCGCGTGCCGATCAGGCCCATGACCCAGGGTATCTCCACCTTGTAATGGGTCTCGCGAGCCTCCTGATCGGGAAAGCCGAAGGCGGTGAAGGCGGCCGGTGCGGGCTCCGTCTCCCACATGGCCTCGATGGCGGCGAGCTTCATCTTCTGGTGTTCGGAGGCCTCGTAGCCGCTTTCGTCACCGAGAACGACGACCGAAAGCGAGGCGGCGAGACCGAAGGACGCCGCAACCGTCATCGAGCGCTTGGCAAGCTCCAGTTCGCGGCCCTTCAGCAGGTACCAGGCGGAAACGCCGAGAACGAAGACGGAAGCCGTGACATAGCCCGCCGAAACGGTGTGCACGAACTTTGCCTGCGCCACCGGATTGAACAGCACGAGGAAGAAGTCGTTGACCTCCATGCGCATGGTCTGCGGGTTGAAGGCCGAGCCGACCGGGTTCTGCATCCAGCCGTTGGCAATCAGGATCCACAGCGCCGAGAAGTTCGAGCCGAGCGCCACGCACCATGTGGCGATGAGGTGGCCGACCTTGGACATGCGGTCCCAGCCGAAGAAGAACAGGCCGACGAAGGTCGCCTCGAGGAAGAAGGCCATCAACCCCTCGATGGCGAGCGGCGCGCCGAAGATGTCGCCGACATAATGGCTGTAATAGCTCCAGTTCATGCCGAACTGGAATTCCATGACGATGCCGGTCGATACGCCGAGCACGAAGTTGATGCCGAACAGCGTGCCCCAGAACTTGGTCATCTGCCGCCAGATGGTGCGGCCGGTCATGACATAGACCGTCTCCATGATGGCGAGCAGGATGGACAGTCCGAGGGTGAGCGGCACGAAGAGAAAGTGGTAAAGTGCTGTGAGCGCAAATTGCAGGCGCGAGAGCGCCACGATATCGAGTTCCATATCTCGATCTCCAGAAAAGAAAAATCGGGGTGTTTGCCCGAGGCCGCAGGCGGTGCGGCGTCAGGCGTTTTGGGCCATCAGGCCATCGGCGGCGCTCTCGGCGCTGCCCTGGAAATCAGCACGGGCGGCGCATCGAAACGCGCCCGATCCGGTCGCAGGACCGCCTCATGCGGCACGGGCCGGTCGCCCGCATCGTCTGCCGGCAGCGGAAGGACAATCGCCCCCGAAACGAGGCAGGCCTCGCACGACCGGTTCAGATGGTACCCGCTCTTGCCGATGCCGTCCTGCGAGCCGGCGAGGCAGAGATCGGGAATAGTGCCGTCGGGAAGCACAATGGCCGCCGCAACGATGTCAGCTGCATACACACCCGGCACCCGATGGGCAAAACCCACCGAGAGGAGCGCAATCGCGCACAGGATGCGCATGAATTGCGATATGGAGCCGGAAGAACGCATGATGTCTCTGAACTGCTGAAAGCACCGTCTAACAATTGCTTATTGTTATCCCGCAGTGCACGCAATGCGACAAAATAACGTCGCTCAGCGCTTGCGCAGTCCTGACGCAACCTCAGTGAAGGCCGACTCCATACAATTGAAATTGCCACGTAATTGACCATTGTCAACAACAAGTATGCGATCGGAAATTTCAACTTCGCGTAAGCTGTGGGTCGCAATCAGGATGGTGCGCCCTCCCCTTGCGGCTGCCAGGCGCGCCACGATGTCGCGGGCGGTCTCCGCATCCAGCGCTTCGGTCGGTTCGTCGAGCAGCAGGAGGGCCGCATCGGTGAGCAGCAGGCGTGCCAGCGACAACCGCCGCCTCTCGCCGCCGGAAAGACCCGATCCGCCCTCCCCGAGCCAGGTTTCGAGCCCCTGCGGCAGGGCTTTCACGGTTTCCGCAAGGCCTGCGGCCTCAAGTGCGGCCCAAAGCTCGGCTTCGGTCGCCTGCGGTTTCGCAAGCCGGAGATTGCCGGAGAGCGTATCGGCGAAAAGCTCGACATGCTGGGTGAGAAGGCTTGCCGGCTGCGTCGCAAAGCGGCCGGCTTCGGCTTCGATCTCGCCTGCTATCAGCGCCATTAGCGTCGATTTTCCCGCCCCGCTCGGGCCGGTCAGCGCCACGATTTCGCCCGCCGGGATTGCGAGCGACAAACCTGACAGCGCCGGACGGCTCGCGCCCGGATGCCGGACGACGATATTCTCGGCCAGAAGAGCGAGCCCGGGCGGCGGTGCCGCGATGGCGATCTCCTGCGGAGTTTCGTCGAGACGCGGCGCGATGCGGCGGGCGGCGGCAAGAATGCGTCCCGCCTCCAGCGCCCCGCGTTTCAGGGCCGTGAACGGCTCGACGGCGGCAAGCGCCAGAAGCAGGGCGAAGGCGGCTATGGGTACGCCGATGACATCAGTCTCGACCAGCAAGGCGAGGGCCACGAGAAGACAGCCACCGATGACAGGTGCGAGAGCCGAAAGGCCGAAGCCGGCCATCGTCTCGATGCGGTTCAGCCGGTCGTCGGTCTCAGCCAGCCGGGTTTCCGCCGCCTCGACATTGGCGCGCGATGCCTCGAGGCGGCCGGCCATCAGGAGATCGGTGGCGCCGGCGATCATGTCGATAACCCGGCCGCGCACGGCCTCAAGCGCTGCAGCGCGAAGTCGGGCCGGTTTTTCCGCCTTCAGCGCAGAGATCGTCGCAATGCCGAAGCCCGCCACGACGGGAAACAGGCCGACCGCAAGCGCGATGCGGCCATCGATGAAGGCGAGCGAGAGGACGGCGAACAGCGCCGAGGCCAGCGCCACTCCAGCCGGCACCAGAAGCCGCAGGTAAAGCCCGTCGAGCGCATCGACATCCAGCGTCAGCCGGAAGAGCAGGCGCGCGGGGCGAAGCGCCAGCGCACGCGCCGAGCGCGCCGTGGCGAAGGTTCGAAACAGCGTTTCCCGCATGCCGGCAAGCACCGAGAGCGTCGCGTCATGGGTGACGACGCGCTCGCCATAGCGGGCGGCGGTGCGAAACAGCGCGAGAAAGCGAATGCCGGCCGAGGGCGCGAAGACATCGAAGGCGAGCGCGGTCGCGGTCGTGAGGCCCGCAAAGGCCGTTGCCGTGATGAACCAGCCGGAGAGCGAAAGCAGGGCGATCCCGGCAATCGCGGTCAGTGCTGCGAGCAGGAAGCCCAGTGCCATCGCCAGCCGCTTTTCCTTGAGGAACCGGCGAAGAACCACGAGAAGCGGCCTCATGCACCCTCCTCCGCCGCAAGCGCCACGATCCGGTCCATGCGCGCGGCAAGCACCACATCATGGGTGACGACGACGAGCGTTCTTCCCTTTGCGAGGTCGAGCAGGCTGTCCGTCACCAGATCGGCCGTGACAGCATCGAGATGGGCCGTCGGCTCGTCGGCGAGGATCAGCCGTGCCTTCGTGGAGGCGGCGGCGCGGGCAATGGCAAGCCGCACGATCTCGCCGCCGGAAAGGCCCGTTCCGCCCTCGCCGAGCGGCGCACGGCCATGGCTTTCGGCAACATGGGAAAGACGTGAAACGGCAAGCGCGGAGGCCACCGCCCCGGCATCGACCTCGTCCCGGCCGAGCGACACGTTTGTGGCGATTGAGCCGGAAAAGACATGGGCGGATTGCCCGATCCAGGCGATTTCACAAGCTTCCCGCGCTGCCGCCGGCGAGTGTCCCGAGAGCAGCAGCGATCCGGCCTCCGGCGCGGCAAGCCCGGCGATCAGCGACAGCAGGGTCGATTTGCCCGCGCCGCTCGGCGCCATGATGGCGATCTTCTCTCCCGGTGCGACGGAAAGAGAGAAAGCCTCGAGCGTTGGGGCTTCCCGGCCCGGATGGGTGTAGCGCAGGTTTTCCGCAAGAAGGGCGGCTTCGCTCTGGCGTGAGAATGAAGCGTCGTCTGAGGTGTCGCAGGATTTCGGCAGGGGCATGCCCTGTTCGGCAAGCGCCGTCAGTGCCTTGTGGGCGGCTTCGCCGGCGGCCCGGTCGTGCCAGACGGCAGAAAGCTCCCGCAACGGCTCGAAAAAGGCGGGCGCAACCATCAGCACGAACAGGCCCTCGGAAAGCGTCAGCTTACCGCCCCACGCGCCGAACCCGATGAAGCTGAGCAGGTGAAAGCCGACATAGACGGCGGTGAGCGCCACCCCGAGTGCGGAAAAAAGCTCCAGCGTCGCAGACGTGAGGAAGGCGATCTTCAACACCGCCATGGTGCGCCGCTTCAGGTCGTCCGCCTCGACGCGCAGGCGCTTTGCCGTATCGGACACCGCGCCGAGCGTGCGGATGGTCGCAAGACCCCTCAGACGATCGATGAGGAAGGCGTTGATATCGCCCATGCGGGAAAGCTGCTTTTCGCTGGCCTTCTGCGCCCCCATGCCGACCAGCGCCATGAACAGCGGAATGACCGGCGCCGTCAGGAGCAGCGCCAGTGCCGCGATCCACGAGAAAGGCAGGATCGTCGCGACGATGACGAGCGGCACGACCACGGCCTTCATTCTGGCCGGCACATAGCGGGAGAGCCAGGGCGTGATCATTTCCGCCTGTTCGGCGATCACGCTCGCCGCCTGCCCGGAGGAAGGACGGCCGATATCGACCGGCGAGCGGGCCGCAAGGGCTGCAAGCGCGCTCACGCGGCTGGTGGTGAGTTCGCGCCGGGCGGAGGTGAAGGCAAGACGGCCGGACAGCGCGTCAAGCGCTGCACGCAGCAGTCCGAACAGGATAAAGCCGATGGCGTCGTAAACCACGCCGGAAACGCCCGCTCCATCCGCCATCCGCCCGATGGCATGGGCGGCAAACCCGGCCTGCGGCAGCCAGCAGAGCGGAGCGATCACGGCAAGCGCCACCGCGACCCTGCCGGGACCGGCAAGCGCGCCTTTCGCGCCCGACCGGCTGCGGCCGGTTTTCCTCGAAACATTCGGCAATATGGCGGTTTCCGTCGATCCCGTTGATCGTTTGCCGCTGGATATACGAAGGCATCCCGCGGGCCGCAAGCGGCTAAATGTCGCCATCACATGGCGGCTTCGGGCGGCTTCGAGTTGAGGCGCGGCTAATATGCAATCGCGTGCCTTGCCAGTTGCGGCGATGCGCTGTCTACTCCGGGCGAAGGATTGCGTGCGTCGTCGAACTTGACTGAGGTCAAGGCAGGTTTGTGCGGTGCATGATGTCCTGCGGATCTGGAAGCCACGGACGACGGGGACCGCATGAGCAACAAAGGTGCGTTAGAAGGCAAGGTCATTGCCATTCGCGGCGCTGTGGTCGATATCGCCTTTCCCGGAGGCGGTGGGCTGCCGGCCATCGAGGATGCGCTCGTCATCGAGGACGGTCCGGACAGGACCGTGGTCGCCGAGGTTCAGGCCCATATCGATCCGCTGACCGTTCGCGCCATCGCATTGCAGGCGACCACCGGTCTCCGGCGCGGCACACCCGTTCGCAGCGCCGGCGGGCCGATCACGGTTCCGGTCGGCGAGGCCGTTCTCGGACGCCTTCTCGATGTCACCGGCAGGATCGGCGACGGCGGCGCGGAGCTTCCCGCCGATGCGCCGCTCAGGCCCATCCATCGCGCCCCGCCCGAACTTTCCCGCCAGACCGGGGCCTCGACCATCTTCGAGACCGGCATCAAGGTGATCGATCTGCTGACACCGCTCGCCCAGGGCGGCAAGGCCGCGATGTTCGGCGGCGCGGGTGTGGGCAAGACGGTGCTGGTGATGGAGCTGATCCACGCCATGGTGGAAAGCTATCAGGGCATTTCCGTCTTCGCCGGTGTCGGCGAACGCTCCCGCGAGGGCCACGAGATGCTGCTGGACATGACCGGTTCCGGCGTTCTCGCCCGCACCGCGCTGGTCTATGGCCAGATGAACGAGCCGCCCGGCGCGCGTTGGCGGGTGCCGATGACGGCGCTGACCATTGCCGAATATTTCCGTGACGAGAAGCACCAGAACGTGCTGCTCCTGATGGATAACGTCTTCCGCTTCGTACAGGCGGGGGCCGAGGTTTCCGGCCTGCTCGGTCGGCTTCCTTCCCGCGTCGGTTACCAGCCGACGCTTGCAAGCGAAGTCGCGGCGCTGCAGGAGCGGATCGCCTCCGTCGGCGATGCTTCGATTACCGCCATCGAGGCGGTCTATGTTCCGGCCGACGATTTTACCGACCCGGCCGTCACCACCATTGCCGCCCATGTCGACAGCATGGTGGTTCTGTCCCGCGACATGGCGGCGGAAGGCATCTATCCCGCCGTCGATCCCATCGCGTCCTCCTCCATCCTGCTCGACCCCATGGTGGTCGGCGAGGAACATGCCGAGGTGGCGATGGAGGTGCGCAGGACCATCGAGCATTACCGCGAGCTGCAGGACGTCATCTCGCTTCTCGGCGTCGAGGAACTGGGCAGCGACGACCGCCGCATCGTCGAGCGGGCGCGCCGTCTCCAGCGTTTCCTCACCCAACCCTTTGCCGTCACCGAGGCCTTTACCGGCGTTCCCGGCCGTTCCGTGAAGATTGCCGACACCATTGCCGGATGCAAGGCGATCCTGTCGGGCGCCTGCGACAGCTGGCAGGAAAGCTCGCTCTACATGGTCGGCACGCTGGACGAGGCCCGCGAGAAGGAAGAGGCCGCGCGCAAGGCGAGCGGCGGGGCGAATGGTGCAGCAAGCAAAGGTGCGGCCGCATGACCGGAGGTCTCCATCTTCTCATTTCGACGCCTTCGGCCCTGCTGGTCGATCTTCAGGATGTGGTCTCTGTCCGCGCGGAAGACGAGAGCGGCAGCTTTGGGCTCCTGCCCGGCCATGCGGATCTGCTGACGGTTCTGCCGGCCTCGGTGATCCGCTGGCGCGACCGCGACGGGGCCATGCATTACTGCGCCCAGAGCGGCGGCGTGTTTTCCATCACCGGCGGCCGCGAGATTCGCGTCGCCTGCCGGCAGGCAACCGTCGGTGACGATCTTTCCCGGCTGGAAGCCGAGGTGCAGACGATGCGCGCCGCCCTTTCCGATACCGGCCGCCGTTCGCGCGTCGAGGAAATGCGGCTGCATGCCAATGCCGTGCGCCAGCTCACCCGCCTGCTGCGGGCCGATGCCGGCAGCGCCAACGGCATCAACCCGCTTGGAGGCCTCGGTCCATGACGCCCCCGATAAAGCCCCCGCGGGGAGAGCAGGATGAGGAGAAACTGACCGAAGTCGCCCGCCGGGCCGCAGCGCGCGAACGGCAGGGCGAAAAGGACCCGGAGCCCTCGCTCGGCGCAAGGCTCGGCCAGATCGGCATTCTCGGCTGGAGCATCGTGGTGCCGACGCTGCTGGCGCTGGTGGTCGGCCGCTGGCTCGACCGGACGTTTGCGACCGGGGTGTTCTTCACCGCCCCGCTGATCATGATCGGCGCGGCGCTCGGCCTGCGCTCCGCGTGGAAATGGATGCACCGCCAATGATCGATACCCTTTTCGCCAGCGCCAACGGCATGCTCGCCCTCAAGGCGCTGGTCGGCCTTGCGGTCGGCGGCCTTCTCGGCCTCGTGCATTTCGGCATGCTCTGGTGGAACACCCGCTATTTCGCCGGCGGCGAGGTACTGCGCGCCTTCGTCATGCAGATCGGGCGGTTCGCCGTGCTGGCGGTCGCGCTTTACGGCGTCTCCCGGCTCGGCGCGCTTGCGCTTCTTTGCGCAGCACTCGGCATGCTGATCGTGCGCGGCGTGATCCTGCGACGCGTCAGGAGCATGCCATGAACTCGCCGCTTGCCATCGAGCCGCTGTTTCACATTGGCCCCGTGCCAATCACCCAGCCGGTGGTCGTCACCTGGGTGATCATGCTGCTGCTCGGCCTCGGCTCGTGGCTGGTGACGCGGCGGCTGTCGCTCGAGCCTTCCCGCAAGCAGGCATTTCTGGAAATGGTGGTGGAGACCATCGACGCGCAGGTGCGCGACACCATGCAGGCCGATCCCCGGCCCTATCGCGCGCTGATCGGCTCGCTGTTCATCTATGTGCTTGTCGCCAACTGGTCGTCGCTGGTGCCGGGCATCGAGCCGCCGACCGCCCATATCGAAACGGATGCGGCGCTGGCGCTGATCGTGCTTGCGGCGACCATCGGTTACGGCGTTCGCGCGCTCGGTCTTGCCGGTTACCTGAAGACCTTCGCCGAGCCGAGCTGGGTGATGATCCCGCTCAACATCGTCGAGCAGATCACCCGGACGTTCTCGCTGATCGTGCGCCTGTTCGGCAATGTGATGAGCGGCGTCTTCGTCGTCGGCATCGTGCTGTCGCTCGCCGGCCTTCTCGTGCCCATTCCGCTGATGGCGCTCGATCTGCTGACCGGTGCCGTGCAGGCCTACATCTTCGCGGTGCTGTCGACCGTCTTCATCGGCGCGGCGATCAGCGAGCCGGCATCCGCGTCTCAGGAAAAACCGTCCGAACCAACCCCCGCCCCTCAACCTGCCCCCCTGTCATCTGCCAAGGAACAGAAGTCCCCATGAACGTGATCGGTATCGTCTCAATCATCGCGGCAGCACTTGCCGTTTCCTTCGGAGCCATCGGTCCGGCGCTGGCCGAAGGACGCGCGGTCGCCGCCGCCATGGACGCCATCGCCCGCCAGCCGGAAGCGGCGGGCACCCTGTCGCGCACCCTGTTCGTCGGTCTGGCGATGATCGAGACCATGGCGATCTACTGCCTCGTCATCGCGCTGCTGGTGCTCTTCGCCAACCCTTACGCCACTGCCTGAGGCCCCGCGCGCCATGCACATCGACTGGTGGACCCTCGCCCTTCAGACGATCAATGTCCTCGTGCTCGTCTGGATCCTGCAGCGCTTCCTGCTGAAACCCGTTGCCGCGATCATCGAGGCGCGGCAGGCCGCAGCCGCAAAGCTGCTGGCGGATGCCGAAGGCGTGAAAGCGGCCGCCGAGGCGGAACGGCAGAAGGCGAGCGAAGAAGCGGCAAAGACCGCCGCTGGTCGCGACGAGGTGCTGAAGGCCGCCGCAGCCCAGGGCGAGACGGCGCGGGCCGCGATGCTCGCCGATGCCCGCAACGAGGCGGACAAGTTGAGGCTTGCCGCCAATGCCGAGATCGAGCGCAGCCGCAAGGAAAACGCCGTTGCCGACGAGGCCCATGCCCGCGCGCTCGCCGTCGACATCGCCCGCAAGCTCTTTTCCCGCCTGCCCGATGACGCCAAGGTTTCGGGCTTCATCGACGGCCTTGCCGATGCGGTCGCGGCCTTGCCGCAGGAAAGCCGGTCGGGCGTCGCCAACGGCGCTCCGCTGGCGCTGAAAGCGCCCCGGCCGCTGACAGCGGCCGAGGAAGAGACCTGCCGCGCGCGCCTGTCCGCCGCGTTCGGCCATCCGGTCGAGATTAGCGTGGTCAGCGATCCCGAGCTGATCGCCGGTCTGGAGATCGATACGCGGCATGCGCTGGTGCGCAACAGTTTCCGCGCCGATCTCGACCGCATTGCCGAGGAACTGGGCCGAGGAGCCGCAACGTCATGACGGCAGCAGACAACACCCTCCCCGGCTGGTTCTCCAGGGGCCGCGAAGCCATCGAGCGCGCGGTGCTCGCGCCCGATGCAGAGGCCGTCGGCCGGGTCGAACATGTCGCCGACGATGTGGCGGCGATTTCCGGCCTGCCGGATGTCAGGCTGAACGAACTCCTGATGTTCGACGGCGGGCGCACCGGCTTTGCGCTGACGCTGGATGCCAATGCGATCAGCGCCGTGCTGCTGGATGATGGTGCGGCCATCGAGGCGGGATCGCGGGTGACGGGAACCGGCGAAGTGGTGCGCGTGCCGGTGGGGCGCGGCCTGCTCGGCCGCGTGGTCGATCCGCTGGGACGTCCGCTCGACGGCGGTCCGCCCATCGTTGCGGATGGACATGACCCCATCGAGAAGCCGGCGCCGGCGATCATCGACCGCGATCTCGTCTCGCGCCCTGTCGAAACCGGCATTCTCGTGGTCGATGCCCTTTTCGCGCTCGGCCGCGGCCAGCGCGAACTCATCATCGGCGACCGCGCCACCGGCAAGACCGCGATTGCGATCGACGCCATCATCAACCAGAAGAACAGCGACATCGTCAGCGTCTATGTCGCCGTGGGCCAGCGGGCAACCGCCGTCGAACGCGTCATCGAGGCCGTTCGCAGCCATGGCGCGATGGACCGCTCCATCTTCGTCGTCGCGCCTGCCTCGTCTTCCCCCGGCCTGCAATGGATCGCGCCGTTTGCCGGCTTCACCATGGCGGAATATTTCCGCGACCGTGGCGGCCATGCCCTGATCGTCATCGACGATCTCAGCAAGCATGCCGCGACCCATCGCGAACTGGCGCTGCTCACCCGCGAGCCGCCGGGCCGCGAGGCCTATCCGGGCGATGTCTTCTACCTGCATGCCCGCATGCTGGAGCGGGCCGCGATGCTTTCCGAAAAGCTCGGCGGCGGATCGCTGACGGCGCTGCCGATTGCCGAAACCGATGCCGGCAACCTCTCGGCCTATATCCCGACAAACCTGATCTCGATCACCGACGGCCAGATCGTCTTGAATTCCCGCCTGTTCACCGCCAACCAGCGGCCGGCGGTGGATGTCGGCCTCAGCGTCAGCCGCGTCGGCGGCAAGGCGCAGCATCCGGCGCTGCGTCAGGTCTCCGGCCGGGTCCGTCTGCAATATTCGCAGTTCCAGGAGCTGGAAATGTTCACCCGCTTCGGCGGCATTTCCGATACCCGCGTCAAGGCGCAGATGCAGCGCGGCGAGCATATCCGCATGCTCTTGTCGCAGCCGCGCTTTTCCAATCTGAGGATGATCGACCAGATCGCGCTTCTGGCCGCTTTGGATACCGGCGCGCTCGATGCCCTTTCGGCGGCGGAACTCGCGACACTTCGAACCCGTCTTGCCGCGCATCTCGACGCCCACGCCCCGGCGGCGGCAAGCGCCATTGCCGAAGGAAAGCAGCTCGACGATCAGCAGCGGGCCGATCTCGTGGCCGCGGTCGAAAGGCTGGTCGCCTCGATTTCCTCCGCGACACCGGTGGACGGAGAGGCGTAAGTCATGGCCGAGCGGCTCGCCAATCTCGAGGTCCGGATCGGCTCGGTGCGCCAGCTTTCGACGGTGGTTACCGCCATGCGCGGCATTGCTGTCGCCCGTTCGCGCGAGGCTCGCGAGCGGCTGGACGGCATCCGCGCCTATGCCGCCTCGATTGCTGCGGCCATCGGCGAGGCCCTGTCGCTGCTGCCGGAACCGCCGCCTTCCGCCACCGATGGCGGCCGCCACGCCATCGTCGCCTTTTGCGCCGAGCAGGGCTTTGCCGGCACCTTCAACGAGCGCGTTCTCGATGCTGTCGGGGCGCTCACCGAGGCCGAGGGCGAACGGCCGCACTCCCTTTTTCTGATCGGGGATCGCGGGCTGATGGTTGCCGACGAGCGCGGGCTCGGGATCGACTGGTCGACCCGGATGATCTCCCATGTCGTTGAGGCCGCCGAGCTTGCCGAGCGCATCGTCCAGGCGCTGGACGACCGGCTGGAGAGCGAGGACATCACCGAGGTCACCATCGTCCATACCGGGCTTTCGCAGGGTGCAAGGACCGACATGGTGGTGAAGCGCCTGATCCCCTTCGACTACAGCCGTTTCCAGACCGCCCGGCCGGCGGACCCGCCGCTGATTACCTTGCCGCCGCAGCGTCTCGTCGATGGGCTGGCGCAGGAATATGTCTTCGCCGAACTCTGCGAAGCCGCGATCATATCCTTTGCCGCCGAAAACGAGGCGCGCACCCGCGCCATGATCGCCGCGAAGAACAATGTCGGCAAGACGCTGGACGAGCTGACGGCCCTTTCCCGCCAGCTTCGCCAGGAGGAAATCACCAACGAGGTGATCGAACTCGCCGGCCGTCGCGGCGACGAGGCGTAAGGCGGGCTCACCCTTTTCCGGCGATCACTCCACCAGCATGTCGATGAAGGCCCGCGTCGCCGTTGAGAGGCTGCGATGGGGAACATAGAGAACCGAGAAGGGGCGAGTGCGCCCCGATGCCTCCGGCAGGATTTCGACAAGGCTGCCGCGCGCGATGCGGTCGCGAATGATGAAGTCGTAGGTCTGGCAGATGCCGATCCCCGCCTCCGCCAGCGATACGACGCCGAGAACGTCGTCGAACACATGCAGCGACCCCTGCGGCATCCAGTTCACCTCTTCCCCGTCGACCGAAAACAGCCAGTCGCTCGGCCGTCCGGTGCTCGGCATGATGAAGGGCAGGCATGTGTGGCGGGCGAGATCGCCGATGGAGCGCGGCATGCCCGCCCGTTCCAGATAGGCGGGAGAGGCGACCAGCCGCAGCGGCGCATCCTCCAGCTTTCGCCCGACGAGGCCGCTGTCGGGCAGCGGGCCGAGGCGGATGGCGATATCGAAGCCTTCGGCGACCAGATCGACATTGCGGTTGGTAATGCTCACCTCGACCTGCACATCCGGGTGCGCGGCGGTAAAGCGCGCCAGTTTCTCCGGCAGGCGGAAATGGCCGTAGGTGGTCGAGACGCTGATGCGGATGCGGCCGCCAAGCGTTCCGTCACGGCCCTGAATGGCGCGTTCGGCATCGTCGATCATGCTGAAGGCGGCGCGCGCCTGCTCCAGATAGGCCCTGCCCGCCTCCGTCAGGCTGAGCCGCCGCGTGGTGCGACGGACAAGCTGGGTGCCGAGGCGCGCCTCCAGCCGCGTTATCGCCCGGCTCAGCACCGAGGGCGTGGTGGAAAGCGCCACCGCGCCGGCGCTGATCGAACCCTTGTCGATGACGGTGATGAAGGCTTCCACATCACCAAGATGATCGAAGCGCCGCATGATTGTAGCTCCTCATTATAGCCTTTGAAGAACAGATGATTTCCTTGATGCTATCTTTATCGCCTCAACTGTAAGAAATAAATGCTTGTCATCCGATGAAAACGGCCCCGAAGGCCTGACATCCCCGCAAAGCGATCCCCCGGCCCGCAAGGCGATTTCCGGGAAAGGAGCGAAGGAGAAAACGATGACCGATGCAGCAAAACCCGTATTGTTCGTTCTGACCAGCCACGGCGTGAAGGGCGATAGCGGCCAGCCGACCGGCTTTTATCTCGGCGAAGTCACCCATCCGCTCGCGGTTCTCGATGCCGCCGGCATCAGGGTGGAATTCGCCTCGATCGAGGGTGGCGAGCCGCCGGTCGACGGGCTCGATCTCGATGACGCGACCAATGCCCGCTACTGGAACGACGAAACCTTCCGCGCCGCGATCCGCAACACCGCGAAACTCGCCGATGTCGATCCCGGCCGCTACGCCGCGATCTTCTTCGCCGGCGGCCATGGTGCCATGTGGGACCTGCCGCAGAGCCCGGCCGTCGCCAGCACCGCGCGCGATATCTTCGAGGCCGGCGGTATCGTCGCCGCCGTCTGCCACGGCCCGGCGGCGCTGGTGAACGTCAGGCTGAGCGACGGCAGCTATCTCGTCGCCGGCCGCAATGTCAGCGCCTTCACCGATTCCGAGGAGCGCGCCGTCGGTCTCGACAAGACCGTACCCTTCCTGCTGGCAAGCACGCTCACCGAACGCGGCGCAATCCATCACCCGGCGGCCGACTGGAACGCCAAGGTCGTGGTCGACGGCCGTCTCGTCACCGGCCAGAACCCGCAATCCGCAACCGGCGTCGGCGAAGCCATCCGCGATCTGCTCGCCGCCTGAGGCGGGGGGAACCACACACAGACCAAGCCACACAGAGACACCCCCTTGAAGCGGCTCTCCTCTCCTGTCGAGAGCCGCCATTTTCCGGAGACATTTCCCATGAACCTGATCCGCCCTCTCGCGGTAACGCTGGCGCTCGGCCTCGGTGCAGTCGAAGCCCATGCCGCCAACATCCTCGTCGTCCTCTCTGACGAGAACCATCTCGACCTCAAGGACGGCAAGGTTTTCCAGACCGGCTTCTATCTCAACGAACTCATGCAGCCGGTGAAGGCATTCCTCGACGCCGGCCACGAGCTGACCTTCGCGACGCCGAAGGGCAAGGCCCCCTCGGTCGACAGGACGTCCATCGACAAGATGTATTTTGGCGGCGATGAAACCGCCATGCACGAGAGCGAAGCCCTGCTCAACAGGCTGAAGATCATGGACCCCGATGCATCGCCGGTCATCAGCCTCGCCCGCGTCGAACAGCTCGGCTACGACAAATACGATGCCGTCTATGTGCCGGGCGGCCATGCGCCGATGCAGGATCTTCTGGTCAGCGCCGAGCTTGGCCGGCTGCTCGCCCGCTTCCACACCGAAGGCAAGACGACGGCCCTGATGTGCCACGGTCCGATCGCGCTTCTCTCGACGCTCGACGATGCGCCGGCCTTCAGCCGCGGCATGGAAACCGGCCCGAAGGGCGGTGCCGAGGAAGCCGGCTGGCCCTATGCCGGCTACAAGGTCACGGTCTTCTCCAATGCCGAGGAAGAAATGGCCAAGCCGCTTCTCGGCGGCGGCGAGATGAAGTTCTATCCGCAGGACGCGCTTCAGCAGGCAGGCGCCGTCTTCGTCAGCAACACCTCGCCCTTCCAGCCCAACATGGTGACCGACCGCGAACTCATCACCGGCCAGAACCCCGCCACAGCAACCGAAGTCGCGGCGGAAATCCTGAAGCGGCTGAAGTAACGACGCCGTTTCCATTGTCGTCATCCGGGCAAGTGCGGTGGCTAGCCCGGAAGACCGTCCAGCCGGGATACCTCTTCCAGATGCTCGTCCCAATCCGCCCGGCTTGCGACGCAGATATGGGCGTTCGGCCGGATGTCGATTGCGCTATCGATGCTCCCGGCCGGCACGACCACCACGGCGCCGTCCATCTGAACACCCGGAAGGGCGGACCCGCATTTCACACAGAAGCTCTTTTCGTGCCGGGTTTCGGGAAGCCGGTAGGTTCGGATGCTGTCCTGGCCGGAGAGCCAGTTTATCGTTGCCGTCGATGAGAACAGATTGGCCGCGTGGGCAGATCCGGTGTCCTTTCGGCAGCGCGTGCAGTGACACAGGAAGAAGCTTTCGAACTCGCCCGCGATGTGGAAGCGGACAGTCCCGCACAAACAGGAGCCGGCGGTCGTTTGGGTCATGTTCGGTACTCGTACTCCGTTTCACGCCGGATGGCGGCGACGGGCGCAGTCTGTCAGATGCGCGGAGTTTCAACCAGTATGTCCGGGGTGAAAACGATCCGATCTCCCCGCTTGCGCTCCATGAACGCCAAAACGGAAACGCACCGGTGAGACCTCGCCGGTGCGTCGCATTCATGCAGATCGAGGAGACCGATCAGCCGCGGTCGAAGGAGCCTTCGGTGGCGATTTCGGCGAGCGGCTTTCTCGGGCTCGGGATTTCGCGCTGCTGCAGGACTTCCGGCAGGATCGACTTGTCGCCGACGCGGCCGACGGCGAAGGCCATTTCGACGCGGTAGTTTTCCGGGATGTTCAGGTCCTTGCGGGCGCGCTCATGGTCGAAGCCGGCCATGCCATGGGCCTGCCAGCCGGAATAGGCGGCCTGAAGGGCGATTGCGCCCCAGGCTGCGCCGGCATCGAAGGAATGGGTGTAGGACGGGGTTTCTTCCGTAGCACCCGGCGCCTGCAGGGTGGTCTTCGAGGCGACGACGACGAGAGCCGAGGCGGCCTGCGCCCAGCTGCGGTTGAAGTCGTTGAGCAGGCCGAGCAGCTTCTCCCACGCCGGCGTATCCCGGCGCGCATAGATAAAGTGCCACGGCTGGGCATTGAAGGCGGAGGGAGCCCAGCGGCCGGCCTCCAGCAGGGAAAGCAGTTCGGGCTCGGCGATTGGCTCACCGGTAAAGGCGCGCGGCGACCAGCGATTGAGGAAGACCGGCTCGATCGGGTGGGTGGCCGTTCTCGAGTTCACTGTGATTGTCATAGCAAATTACTCCATAGACTCTGACTTCCTCCCACCCAGACCATATCCGTTCCTTGCGTAGGAGATACAGAAAACCATCGGACGGGCCGCTTTCCGAAATACATTTCTTCGTGAATTCGCCGCGCTGCAACACGGGCGGCAAGGCGCTGCGCGCGGCGGCCTGGAAGGCCGCCGCGCAGTCGCGTCAGTCAGCAGAAAAATCGATGCAGATGCGCCCCGCGACATCGCCGGCCTGCAGCCTGTCGAGGGCGTGGTTCACCGCAGACAGCGGGATCGTCTCGATGTCGATGGCAAGCTTCGCGCGGGCGGCAAACGCGAGGAAATCGCGCAGGTCCTGACGCGAGCCGACCGACGAGCCGAACACGCGATGGCCGCCGTCGATCAGCCACATCATCGAAAGCGGCACGGGATCGTGGACCAGCGCAATGGCGATGATGTCGCTCATCGGGTTGACCGCTTGCTCGATGGTCTTCCACACGGCGGGTGTCGGCGCGAAGTTGACGGCGATATCGGCCCCGCCGAGTTCCTTGACCTTCGCTCCGGCCTCGGGGCCGGCCTCGACCAGATGGTCCGCGCCGCGCCGGCGGGCTTCCTCAAGCTTGGCCGGATCGCGGTCGACGGCGACCACGGTCGCGCCATGGGCCTTGGCGATCATGATCGCATATTGCCCGAGCCCGCCGCAGCCGATCACCATCACGGTCTTGCCCGGGCGAAGCTCGGTCTTGCGCAGCGCGCTCCAGGCCGTCAGCCCGGCGCAGAGCAGCGGTGCGCCCTGCAGGGGATCGATGCCATCGGGAATGGTGCAGGCGAAGCGGGATTCGAGGATCGCATATTCGGCGAACGCGCCGTGATAATGGATGCCGCGCGCATGCTGGTGGGTGCAGAAGGTTTCCGCCCCGGTCAGGCACGGGCTGCAATCGAGGCAGGTATCGTAAAGCCAGGGCAGGCCGACGCGGTCGCCGGGCGAAAGCGTGGTTTCCGTGCCTTCGCCGATGGCCACGATGCGGCCGATGCCCTCATGACCGAGGATCAGCGGATACATCTCGTCCGACAGGTTCTCGTCGCCGTTTCGAAGATGCAGGTCGGAATGGCAGACGCCGCAGCTTTCGAGCTTCACCAGAAACTGGCCGCGCCGGGGTTCGGGCACGGCCACCTCGCGGATCACCAGCGGTGCGCCGGAGGCCTCGGCAATCGCGGCCTTCATGGTCTTGGGTATGGTCATTTCGGAATGCTTTCAGTTTGCGTCGGGACGGTGGACCGTCTTGATTTCGAGGAAGTCTTCAAGCCCGAAGATGCCGCCTTCGCGGCCGTTGCCGGATTGCTTGTAGCCGCCGAAGGGGCTGCCATAGCGATGGGGAGCGCCGTTGATATGCACCATGCCGGCGCGAAGCCGGCCGGCCACCCGTTCCGCCCGCGCCGCATCGCCCGTCTGGACGTAAGCCGCAAGGCCATAGGGCGTGTCGTTGGCGATCTCGATCGCCTCGTCCTCGGTGTCGAAGGGAATGATGGCGAGCACCGGTCCGAACACCTCCTCGCGAGCGATCCGCATGCCGTTGTTCACCCCGGCGAAGATGGTCGGCTTGACGTAATAGCCGGTCTCGAAGCCTTCCGGCCTGCCCGCGCCACCGACCAGAAGTTCGGCGCCTTCCGCGATGCCAGCTGTAATCAGCGCCTGCACGCGGCCATACTGGATGTCGCTGACGAGCGGCCCGATATGGGCGCCCTCCTCCTCAGGATTGCCGACGCCGACCGCTGAGCCCGCGCGTTTCGCGATATCGACCGCCTTGTCATAGACGGAGCGCTGCACCAGAAGCCGGGTCGGTGCATCGCAGGACTGGCCGGAATTGTTGAAGCATTCGAGCACGCTGCCGGTAACGCGCTCCTCCAGATCGGCATCCTCGAACACGATGTTGGGCGACTTGCCGCCGAGTTCGAGCGTCACGCGCTTGACCGTTTCGGCCGCATCGCGGCTGACCGCCGTTCCCGCCCGGGTCGAGCCGGTGAACGACATCATGTCGACGTCGCGATGCTTCGAAAGGGCGGCTCCCACATTCAGGCCATCGCCGTTGACGAGGTTGAATGTGCCGGCCGGGAAGCCGGCCTCATGCACCATTTCCGCATAGAGAAGGGCGTTGAGCGGGGTGAATTCGGATGGCTTCAGCACGCAGGTCGAACCGGTGGCGAGCGCCGGCACGACCTTGAGCGCGATCTGGTTGATCGGCCAGTTCCATGGGGTAATCAGCCCGCAGACGCCGACCGGCTCGCGCAGCACGAGATCGCCGTTCGGCAGTTCCTCGCGTGTCTTCAAGCGCTTCAGGCCGTCGATGAAACCTTCGAGATGGCCGATGCCGACATGGGCCTGCTGCTCGGTGCTCATTGTGATGGGCGCGCCGAGTTCGAGCGTGATGGTACGCGCCATCTCGTCATAGCGGCGGGTATAGATTTCCAGCAGCTTTTCCAGAAGCGCGATGCGCTCGTCGAGGCTCGTGCGGCTGTAGCTTTGGAACGCCTTCTTCGCCGCGGCCACGGCGCGGTCGATATCGGCGGCGCTGCCCATCGAGATCACCGCGACGGGCTGTTCCGTCGCCGGGTTGATGACGTCGAGGTCGTTGGGCGCAATCGGGTCCACCCATGCGCCGTCGATGTAGAATTTGCGTTTGTCGAGCATGTGCTTCTCCCGTCAGGTCGTCTTTTGCTTCTCATTCAGCCAGCCGGTGATGAGGTCCCGGTAGCGTTCGCCGCTGAAGCTTGGAAAATGGCCGCCATGCACCAGCCGCACCGGAAGCGTCAGCAGGCGCTCCATCGAGGCGAGGTAATCGGCGGCGTTGGAATGGTAGGTGTCCTCGATCAGCGGACCGTCATAGAGGATATCGCCGGAAAACAGGATTTCCGTCGCCTTCTCGTAGAGCGCGATGCCGCCTGGAGAATGCCCCGGTGTGTGGATCACCTCGAAGTGCCGGTCGCCGAGATCGATGACGTCGCCATCCTCCAGAATGCGGGTCGCCGGCGCCCGCTTCACCGCATAGCATTTCGAGCAATAGGGTTCCGGCGGCAGCGCGTCGAAGATCTCGTCGGTGACGTAAGGGTCGGCCAGCGTGTTCTCGCGCGTCGGATCAGCCAGAAGATCGGCCTCGGCCGAATGCACGGCGCGGCACTCGAATTCGTGATGGCAGCCGATATGGTCGAAATGGGTGTGGCTCGCCACCGCGATCAGTTCGCGCTCCGTCACCAGCGGCACCCATTCCCTCAGCGACACCACGCCCATGCCGCTATCCACCAGCATGTCGCGTTCTCGCCCGCGCACATGCCAGATGTTGCAGCGATAGAATTCCTGGATATGGGGTTCGGAAATAAAGGTCACGTCGTCGTCGAGACGGCGGACGCTGTACCAGTCCTGCGGGCGCATGCGCGGCTTCATTGCGGGCTCCTTGAAGGCTCAGACGAGCGCGACGATGGTATCGGCGGGAACCGCAAGTTCAAGGAGGTCACCGGCCTGCGGCTTTGCCGTCTGCGGAAGATGGGCGGTGATCGCCACACCCGAGGGACGTTCCGGCTGCAGATGGCAGCGCAGATGCGCGCCGAAGAAGGCGCTGTCGACGATCCGGGCGCTGCCGAGCGAAATCGCGGCTCCGCCCTCGCCGCCGGTGCGGAAATGCTCTGGCCTTATGCAAAGCGTCGCCTTGCCGCCTTCGGAAGGCTGTCCCGCCGTAAAGGCCGTGGCCGGCAGAACGGCCTGGCCGAGCGCCGTTTCCACCCGCACCTCGCCGCCGGAAATGCCGTCGATCCTAGCGTCGAGGAAATTCGCTTCGCCCATGAAGCCCGCAGCAAACAGCGAGCGCGGCCGCATGTAGATGTCGGAGGGCGCGCCGACATCCTCGATGCGGCCGTGGTTCATCACCACGATCCGGTCGGCGATGGCCATCGCCTCTTCCTGGTCGTGGGTGACATGGATGAAGGTGGTGCCGACGCGCTTCTGGATCGCCTTCAGCTCGTCCTGCATCTGCCGGCGCAGCTTGAGGTCCAGCGCGCCGAGCGGTTCGTCGAGCAACAGCACGTCCGGATCGACGGCGAGTGCGCGGGCGAGCGCCACGCGCTGCCGCTGGCCGCCGGAAAGCTCATGCGGTTTCTTTGCGGCGGATGCCTTGAGGCCGACGAGATCGAGAAGGGCAAGCGCCCTGTCGTCCCGCTCTGCCTTCCCCATGCCGCGCATGCGCAGGCCGAAGCCGACATTGTCGGAAAGCCTCATATGCGGGAAAAGCGCGTAATCCTGAAACATGGTCGTCGTCGGGCGCTTCGCCGGTGCGACATGGGTCATGTCCCGTCCGCCGATCGCTATCGTTCCCGAGGTCGGCTCGAGAAAGCCGCCGAGGATGGAAAGCAGGGTCGTCTTGCCACAGCCGGACGGGCCGAGCAGCACGATGAACTCGCCGGCGGCGATATCGAGCGAGACGTCATCAAGCGCGCGGAACGAGCCGAAGACTTTCGTGGCGTTTCTGATCGAGACGTCGGCGGTCATTTGGATTTCCCGGATTTTCTGAAGACGGCGATTTCCATGACGATCAGGAACACCACGGAGATGAGGAAGACGACGCTGCCGATGGCATTGGTCTTGGGATCGAGGCCGGAGCGCAGCATGCTCCAGATCTCGACCGGCAGCGTCACGTTGAAGCGAGACAGCAGGAAGGCGACGATGAACTCGTCCCAGCTGAAGGTGACCGACAGGAAGAAGGCGGCGAGGATCGAGGGCGCCAGCATCGGCGCGGTGACGAGCGCCATGACCTGCCAGTCCCTGGCCCCGAGATCGCGCGCGGCCCGCTCGATATTGACCTGATGCCCGCCCATCGAGGCATAGATGATGGCAAAGCACAGCGGCAGGTTGATGACGACATGGCCGATGCCGACCGTCCACAGCGACAGCGTGACGTTGAGCCGCGAAAACAGCGAGAGCAGGCCAAGACCGATGATCAGGGTGCTGACCGTCATCGGCGCGACGATCAGCGCGCGCTGCAGGGCCGATGCCGGCAGGGTGTAGCGGGCAAAGGCATAGGCCGCGAGGAAGCCGAGCACGCAGGCGACCGCCGAGGAGGCGAGCGCCACGACCAGCGAATGCGCGAGCGCCGACATCAGCTTGGCGTCGGCGAAGATCTCGCCATACCAGCGCAGCGTCAGTCCGTGCAGCGGTGGCACCGGCAGCGTGCCGTCCTGGAAGGAGAAGAGCACAAGGACCGCGACCGGCAGGAAGATGAAGACATAGAGCGCGCTGGCATAGAGGGCGGAAAGCGCCGTGTTGAGGTGCCGCATGGTCAGGTCCTCTCCATCTTCAGCCAGCGTGCGCAGGCGAGATAGGCGATCGTCACCACCACCATCAGCACCAGCGAAAGGGCGGCCGCCATCGGGAAATCGGCGCGGCGTCCAAGCTGCAGCATGATGACCTGCGGCAGCACCAGTTCGTTGTTGCCGCCGAGGATCTGCGGCGTGATGTAGTCGCCGATGCACAGCACGAAGGTGAGGAAGGCGCCGACCATGATGCCGGGCAGCGTCAGCGGCAGGATGACATGCCAGAAGGTCTGGAAGCCGTTCGCCCCGAGATCGGCCGCCGCCCGGCGGTAGTTCGGCGAGAGCTGCACGAGATTGGCGTAGATCGTCAGCGTCAGCAGCATGACGAAGAAATGCACGAAGCCGATGACGGTGCCGACGCGGTTGGCCGAAAGCTGCAGCGGTTCGGCAATCAGGCCGGTCCACATCAGCGCCTGATTGACCACGCCACCGCCGGAAAGCACCAGCAGCCACGAATAGGAGCGCACCACATAGGAGGTCCAGAACGGCAGGATCGCCATGATCAGCGCAAACCGCTGCCAGCGGCGCGGCACGCGCTCGGCGATGATCCAGGCCAGAGGATAGGCGAGCAGGATCGAGATGACGGTGACGATGGCCGTCACCTCCAGCGAGTTGAACAGGGCTTTCAGGAGATGCGGCTTGCCGAGGAAGGCGGCGTAGTTGTCGAGCGTCCAGCTCGCCACGATCTCGCGGCCCTCGCGCTTCCAGAAGCTGATCGCGGCCATGTAGAGGAAGGGAACGAGGAAGAAGGCGATGGTGAAGATTAGCGCCGGCAGCGCGAAGCCCCAGGCCTTTCGCCGTTCCGCCCGTTCAAGCGGCGTGGTCGTCATGGCGTCGCTTCTCCCTTGACGTTCAGGATCTGCCGGAAGGTGGGAAACCCGGCTTCCAGGATAACCATGTGTGGCTCGCATTTCTCCTCCGCGAGAAGGAGGAATGAACCCGTCCGCACGCACGTTACCCCGGATGGAATGAGAGCCCGCCGCTCGTTTCTCCCCCCTTGTGGGGGAGATGCCGGCAGGCAGAGGGGGACTTTGAAGCCCGGGTACCGCGAACAGGCGCCGAACCCGGGCCGGTTCGTCTTAATGCTGCAGCATTTCCGTCCAGGCGTCCTGCATGGCGGCATCGAGATCCGCGTCGACGACCGGATAGAGCTGGGTGTTCTTCAGGTATTCCGGCTGCTTGTCCCAGCGCAGCGCGGTCTTCTGCTGGTCGTTGAGCTGTTCTCCTGCCTTGGAATTGGCCGGCATGCCCCAGTAGCAGGAGGAGGTCGCGAGCTTCGACTGGCCCTCGGGGCTCAGGATATACTGCACGAACTTTACCGCGAGATCCTGCTTGGCGGAATCCTTGAACACGCCGATCGACTGCGCCCAGCGCAGCGCGCCCTGCTTCGGCACGGTCCAGTCGAGGTTCGGCTTTTCCGTGGTGAGACCCGCGGTCACCCATTCGCCGCCGCCGAGGATGATATCGACTTCACCGCTGACGAGCGCGGTCTGCGAGGCGACGACGTCGCTCACCTGACGGGCGACCTTCTTCATCTCGAACAGCTTTTCCTTGATCGCCGGCAGGTCGTCGGCGGTGAGGTCGGCGGTTTTCTTGCCGATGGCAAGCCCGGTGAGGCCGATCATCGGCAGGTAATAATCGTAGAGCGCGATGCGACCCTTGTACTTGTCGGACCAGAAGATCGACAGGTCTTCCATATCCTTCGGATCGACCTTGGTCTTGTCGTAGGAAATCGTGTTGTAGCCGAACTTCTCGGTGACGGCGTAGATCTTGCCGTCCTTCGTGTTGTTGGCTTCCATGCGCACTTCGGGGAAGATGTCGGCGGTCGGCAGCTTGTCGGCGGGCAGTTCGGCCAGAATGCCCATGTCCACGGCGCGCGGCACGTCGACGCCATCGATCACGAAGACGTCCCAGTCGCCGGGGCGCGACTGCTCGACGATGGAAAGGCCGGCTCCCGTGCCCTCGTATTCCTTGAGATTGACCTTGACGTTGTTGGCCTTTTCGAAGGGCTCGATCAGCGCCGGATCGGTATGGTCGCACCAGACGAGCGCGTTGAGCTCTTCCTGGGCGGAAGCGCTGGCGGTGAAAGCGCAGATGGCGGCGGTCGCGAGAAGCATGCGGCGGGATAGCCCGCCCAGTACGGTCTTTTCCATATTGTTTCCCTCTTGTCGAAGACCCCCGTCGAGCCCTCGCGTTGATCGTTTTGGCACTCGTTTCGGCGCCTTGAGAAAAAGATTGAATGAATTCATTTTTTAAGTCAATCTCAATTTTGAGGAGATTCAAACGGAGCTGACCATGGCCGGATTGCGCGCACGACAGAAAGCCGACAGGAACCGCCGCATCCTGGAATCGGCCACCACCCTGTTTCGCGAACAGGGCTATGACGCCGCCCGTATCGAGGACATCGCCGAGATGGCGGAGGTCTCCGTCGGCACGCTCTACAACTACTATCAGAACAAGGGCGACATCCTCGTCGCCACCGTTTCCATGGAAGTGACCGAGGTGCTGGAGGCGGGCGAAAGCATTGTCGCCAACCCGCCGCTCAACGTCGAGGAGGCGCTGCGCGCGCTGATCGAACAGTATTACGATCACTCGCTGGTCTATCTCAGCAAGGAGATGTGGCGCACCGCCATGGCCTATTCGATCCAGCAGCCGGAAACGCCGCTGTCGAAGCGCTATACCGAGCTTGACCAGTGTCTCTGCGCGCAGGTGGTCGAGCTGATCGAAGGGCTCCAGCGCCGCGGCGTGGTGATCGCAGGTGTCGATGCCCGCGCCGTCGGCGAGGTCTTTTTCAACAACCTCAACATGATGTTCATCGAGTTCTGCAAGGTCGAGGCCATGCCGCTCGAGGAGCTGAAGGCGCGCGTGGCCGCGCAGCATCGCCCGGTGGCGGCGTTGATCAGCAGCGTCAAGCCCGCCTGAAAGTCCAATTGGGCCAACACGACAATCCCCTGGAAAGCACAGACATGACCGATACCCGGACCGCCGTTCTCGCCGCAGCTGAAGCCCTTGTCGACGCCTTCGGCCGCCACGATACCCGCGCCTATTTCGAAGCCTTTTCGCCGGAGGCGACCTTCATCTTCTACAATCTCGACCGTACGCTTTCGAGCCGCGCCGAATACGAGGCGGAATGGGCGCTGTGGGAAACGCGCGACGGTTTTGCGGTGCGCGCCTGCCGCTCGACCAACCGCAATGTCCAGCTCTTCGGCGATGTCGCAGTCTTCACCCACTCCGTCGAAACCGACCTCGAAGTGGGCGGCGAGGCCGTGACCAACAACGAGCGCGAGACCATCGTCTTCGCCCGCCAGCCCGACGGCCGCTGGCTCGCCGTCCACGAGCATCTCTCGGCCCTTCCGGCCTGAGGAAAGAGACGGACACGCCTGCCCGGACCTTTCCGCCTCGCTGCACGTTCATCCGCAATCCCGGATGCGGAGGCGCGACGATGTCAAAGACAGCAGGCAACCATCATTTCTTCGAAACCTTTGCCAGTGCGGTTGCTGGATGGACGGGCAAGCCAGCTGCTTTCGTGGCGGCTTTTGCCGTGATCGTCGTGTGGGCGGTCAGCGGCCCCATCTTCGATTACTCCGAGACATGGCAACTCATCGTCAATACCGCCACGACCATCGTGACCTTCCTGATGGTATTCGTTCTCCAGAACTCCCAGAACCGCGATGTGCAGGCGCTGCAGGCGAAACTTGACGAGCTCATCCTCACCAGTCAGGCGGAGAATTCCTTTGTCGGGATAGAAAAACTCGACGAGCAGGAACTCAAGCGACTGATCGATCGCCTCGAAGAACAGGCCAGGACGCTGAGGGAGAGAGTGGGCGCCGCTCGTTCCTGAAGAGCGCGACCCGGCGGAGAATGGCCGGAACCTCGTCCGGTTCAGGTCGGCATCGGCGGTGAGATCCCTGGGATGCGCGCAGCCTGTCGCTCAAGCTCTCCCGGCGGGCCGGAAGATCTGCGGCAGGCCGTTCCAGAAGCTTTGCCGCCCTCTTTTCCAGCCGCCGATAACCCTTGCCACCTCGCGCACGGCATCGGCCGGACCGGCGCAATCGATGAGCACGACGGTCGCCTCCCCTCCGACGACAAGGCCGTGTGGCTTGCCCATCAGCTTTGCGGCGGACGCCGAGACCATGGAGAAGACCAGCGCCATGTCGTCGCCGCGCGAGAGCTGGGCGACATTGGCGTAGAGGTTCGCCATCCTGACCAGCGAGGCGTCGCCATAGGGCGTGAACGGGTTCAGCACGTTGTTGGTGGCAATCGAGGTGACGACGCCGCATTCGGCGATGAGATGCGCCGGCGCGACGCCGCGCGGCACCAGCGCTTCATAAGCGCGGCCGTTGAGGAAGAGATCGGTGGCGGGCAGCACGGTGAGTGCAATCCCGGCTTCGGAGAGACGCGCGGCAATCGCCTTGACCGCCTCCGCCGGAAGCGCCGAGAGATTGGTGACATGGCCGACCGAGACCCGCCCGCCCCAGCCGTGCCGCATCGTTTCCTCGATCACGGCGGGAAGATTGGTGTTTTCGGGATTGAGGTCGAAATCCAGATGGAAATCGACGGCGACGTCATGTTTCAGGGCAAGCTCGAAGATCAGTTCCACATGCCGGCGCGGATCGGGATCGGTATAGGGGCAGCCGCCCACGAGGTCCGCCCCTTCCGACAGCGCCCTGTCCAGCATGGCAAGCGTCTCAGGCTCCTGCGTCAGCCCTTCCTGCGCGAAGGCGCAGATCTCGATGTCGATGGCAAAGACATAATCCGCCTTCACCCTGAGGATCGCCTCGAAGGAACGGAAGCCGGCGCGCGGATCGATCTCGACGAAGGTGCGAAGCCGCGTCGTGCCGCTTGCAATCGCTTTTTCTACCACGCCCGAGGCGCGGGCATAGACATCCTCCACCTCGAAGCCCTTCTTGGCGCGGGCCGTCTCCCGGACAGCTTCGGCAAGCGTGCCCTCGCAGATGGTGCAGCGGCCGAGAATGCCGGCCTTGTCGAGATGGATATGGCTCTCGGCGAAGCCGCTGAAGGCAAACGCTCCCTTCGCGTCCGTCTCCGTCACGGCCTCGCAGCGGAAGGCCGGCTCGATGGCCGCGATCACGCCGTCCTTGACGGCGATATCCACCGGCTCACCGTTCGGCTCCGTCAGCGCATTGCGTATCACCAGATCGAACAGCATGCCGCCTTTTCCCTTGCAGAACCCGTTTGGTTAGAGCGCGATGGCCCCGCCATCGCTGCGCGGATCGTGCGCGCCATGCATGGTGCCGTCATCATCGATGCGGATCACGCCCGCCTGCCCGCCCAGCGGACTGAGCGCGCCGATGGGCGAGACGGTGTGGCCGAGCGCCTGAAGGGCTGTAAATACCGCCTCTCCGGCGTTTTCCTCCAGCTTGAGGCTGTCGCGGCTGTCGGAGAATGTCTTGCCGAGCAGGAAGCGCGGCCGTGCCAGCGCCTCGGCCGGGTCGAGACCGTGGTCGATCAGCAGGCTGAGCAGAAGGCTGAGCGTCTGTGGCTGGCCGTCCGCACCCTGCGTGCCATAGACGAGATGCGGCCGGCCGTCTTTCAGCGCGAGACCGGGATTGAGCGTGTAGAAAGGCCGCTTTCCCGGTGCGAGACGGTTGGGGCTTTGCGGATCGAGACTGAAGGCCGCCCCCCGGTTCTGCCAGAGAATGCCGGTATCGCCGGCGACGACCCCGCTTCCCCAGTCGAAATAGATGGACTGCAGAACGCAGGCCGAGCGCCCCTCGGCGTCGACGGCTGCAAGGAAGGAGGTGTCGCCGTGACGGTAGACATGCGGCCAGTCCATCGCCCTGTCGGGATCGATGGCCGAGGCCTTTGCCGCGAGACGGGCGGGATCAAGCATCGCCGCCATTGGGCCTATATCGCCGAAATCGGGATCGCCGAGCCGGTGGCGGTCGAGGAAGGCCTGTTTCACCGCCTCGACAAGATAGTGATAGTAACCGGCGCTCGCCGGGTCCTTGTCGGGCATCGGGTGATGACCGAGCACGCCCATGATGCCGAGCGTGGTGGTCCCTTGCGTCGGCGGCGGCGGAGCAAAGAGCGTCACGCCCCGGTAATCGAGGCTGGCCGGCTCCGCGAAACGGGCCTGTGTCGCCGCGAGATCCGAAGATGTCAGCGGTGAACCGGCTTCCGCCAGTCCGCGGGCGATGCGGGTGGCGAGTTCGCCCTCGTAGAAGGTTCTTGCACCCTCGCGGGCTATGGCCTCGAGCGTGCGGGCAAGCTCAGGCTGCCGCTGGATGCCCTCGCCGGTGAAGAGCGAGGCAAAACCCGGCCACACCTCCCTTTCGCCGGCGCGGAAGTCGAACCAGAAGCGCTGCGAGGGGCTGACTTCGAAACCCTCATGGGCAAGGGCGATTGCCGGTTCGAGCAGGCGGGCAAGCGTTTCGCGGCCGCCCCACTGGCTGGAGGAGAGGTCGAGGAGGCGTTGCCAGCTGTCAACCAGACAGGCGGTGGTGAGCGTCGAGCCGGGACCGCGCACGGGTATCTCGGGAATGTCGGCGGTTCCAGCCGCTTCGGCCACCTGGCCGATGCCGAGCAGGCAGGAAACCTTGCCCGAGGCATCGCCGATCATCCACACGGCATCGCCGCCGAGGCCGCAGAAATGCGGATAGAGCACGGAAAGGGCAGCACCCGCCGCAATCACCGCCTCGATGGCATTGCCGCCGCGCTTCAGCACCTCCGCGCCGGCCTCGCTCGCCTGCCAGTGCGGCGCGACCACCATGCCCTTGCGGCTGGTTGCGATGCTCCTGTCCGTCATCTCGCCGCCGGCAGGCTCCATCAGCGCAGGACCTTGCCGTTTTCGGCGACGAGGCGTCCGGCCTTGAACACCCGGCGGCTTTTCGGCACGGCGACGACGGCCTGCGGTACATGTTCGGCGTCGAGCGTGGTGAAATCCGCCTTCGCGCCCGGTTCGATGCCGTAGCCTTCGAGCCTCAGCGCCTTCGCGCCCCCCGATGTCACGACATCGAAGGCGAGCGCCAGTTCGGCATCGGTGTAGAAGCCGGAGCGGTAGCCGATGATTTCGGCGCGGCGCAGCATGTCGCCGTCACCATAGGGCCACCAGGAATCGCGGATGTTGTCGCTGCCGGAAAACACGGTCACGCCCTCGCTGGCGAGAAGTGCTACCGGCGGAAAATTGTTGGCTCCCGGCGCATTGGTCATGATCGCCACGCCACTTTTGGCAATCAGACCGGCGATCTTGCGGGCGGCATCGGAGGCGAGATCGCCGAGGCCATAGGCGTGGCTTACCGCCACATGGCCCTGCATGCCGAGTGCCGTGGTGCGCGCGCAGATTTCCTCGATGGTGAAGGCGCCGAGCGTGCCGGCGTCGTGCAGGTGGATATCGACATCGACACCGTGCTTTTCCGCGACGCCGAACACGACATCGAGATGGCCGGTGACATCGCGGTCGAAGCTACCCGGATCCAGCCCGCCGACGAGATCCGCGCCGAGTGCCATGGCCTCATCGAGCAGCGCCGGCGTGCCGGGGCTTTTCAGGATGCCGCTCTGCGGGAAGGCGACGAGCTGGATGTCGATGATCCCGAGATATTCCTCGCGCACGGCCAGAATGGTTTCCAGCGATTTCAGTCCGACCGAACCATCGACCATCACATGGCTGCGCATGGCGAGCGAGCCGTTGGCGATGCAGAGATCGAGCTGGTTGCGGGCGCGTGTCGCCATCGGCGCGGCGTTCGCCATGTTCTCGGCCTGAAACGTCACGCGCTCATGCACGTCGAAGCCGTTGGTGCAGGGGCGATGCGGTATCCACTTGTCGCCGTAGAAGCTGGTGTCAAGGTGGATATGCCCTTCGACGAAGCCTGGCACGAGGAGCGCGCCGGCGATATCCACCGTGGACCCGGTGATGACAGCCGTTCCCGCGGTTTCGATGGCGGCGATGCGGCCGTCCGCGACGGCGATATCGACAAGGCGGCCATCCGCCAGCCTGGCATTGGTGAAAACGGTGTCGGTCACAGTCGCTCGCCCTTTCTCATGCGCTCCGTCGAAATCCGGTGCGGGTGTGCATTGCATCATCCCTGCAAGATATAGCGGACCCGGCGAACGTGCCGCCAGATCGTTTTTCGCGCTTCCCGGTTTCAGGCCGCACTCTGGCGATAGGCCCGCCATCCGCCATAAGCGGTGATATCCGGCTGGCCGGCGATAGCGCTGCTTTCGCAGAGGAAACCGGTGACCTCAGAACCGTCCGCCAGCGTCAGCTTGCCGACGCCGAGCGGGGCGGGAATGCGGCCGATGAAATCGCCGAAGCCGGCAACCGGCAGTGCCCAGATCTCGACGGCCACAGGCGCGCCGCCTTCGGCGCGGATCAGGCCCGGCTTTGCCGGCACGGTGCCGTTCAGCGCATAGAGCCTGTAGTCACCGCTGGTGGTGGTGGAGCGGCGGAAGAAACCGCCGCGCTCGGTGAGTTCGTGGTTGAGCGGCATGCCGGTGAGATGGGCGCCGACCACGGCGATCTCCCGGTAGCCTTCCGGCAGCGGCTGTTCGGTCGCGTCCGGATAGGGATTGTCGAACTTGGCGAGCTTGAGGCCTGTTGCCCGGTGGAAGGCGGCGGCGATACCGGCTGCTCGGGCTTCCTCGAAACCGGGGGCGAGGAAGGTGACGCCGAGCGGCAGGCCGTCCTTGCGGAAGCCGTTGGGCACGGCGATGCCGCAAAGACCCATCAGGTTGACGAAGTTGGTGTAGATGCCGAGCCTGCTGTTCAGCTCGATCGGGTTTTCGGCGATCTCTTCCTTGGTGTAGATGGTCGGCGTTGTGGGCACCATCAGAACGGCGATGTCGTCCCATACGGCGCGAGTATCGCGCTTCAGTTCCGCGATGCGGTGGATTGCCGCGAAAGTATCGATGGCGCTGAAATTGCCGGATTTCGAGAGGATCTGCCGGGTGACCGGATGGATCGCATCCCGGTATTTTTCCAGCACGCTGTCGAGGCTGAGCGCGCGCTCGGAAATCCACGGGCCGTCATAGAGAATGCGCTGGGTTTCCTCGAAGGGAGTGAAATCCACCTCGACCTTCTCGCCGCCCATCGCGATGAGCCGCTCGACGGCCTCGTTGAACAGACGCTCGGCCTCGGCATCGCCGAAGAAGCGCAGGGCATCGCCTGCCGGCACGCCGAAACGGAATGTCTGTGCCGGCGCGATGGGAACCAGCGGCACGTCGTCGGCTTCCGGCTTCGAGAACGGGTAGGACGGATCGTAGCCGGCCATCAGGTCGAGCACCTTCATGCCATCCTCGACGGTGAGCGAAAATACCGACAGCGTCTCGATGGTCTTCACGCAGCCGCCGCCGGAGACGCAGGCATTGCTGACGAGGCCGGGCGTCGGCTTGATGCCGACGATGTTGTTGAAGCCGGCCGGAACGCGGCCGGAACCGGCGGCATCGTTGGCGATGGAAAAGCTCGACAGGCCGGCGGCGACCGAAACGCCCGAACCGGAGGAGGAGCCGCCGGAGATGTAACGCTCGTCGAACACCGAGGAGCAGGCGCCGTAAGGCGAGCGCATGCCGACGAGGCCGATGCCGAACTGGTCCATGTTGGTCTTGCCGATCAGAAGCGCGCCGGCGGAAAACAGCCGGTCGAGCGCCTGTCCGCTGGAGGTGGCGACATAGGCGCCTTCCTTCAGCGCATTGGTGGTCGGCAGTCCCACGATATCGTTGCAGTCCTTGACCGAGAAGGGAATGCCCCAGAGCGGCCGGCCGTCATGGCCTTCGGCCTCCAGTTCGGCCGCTGCCTTCAGCGCGGTTTCGCGCGGCACGAGATAGATCCAGACATGGTCGTCGCCGCGCGCTTCGATGCGGTCGTAGATGGCGCTGACGACGCGGGTCGGCGTGAGCGAGCCGCTGGCATAGGCATTGCCGAGCGTGGTGAGATCGAGACTGCCTGTGGCGTCGGACCAGATGAATTCTGACATGATGCTACTCCTGCGATGTCTTGAGAGCCGCCAGAACGTCGGCGGTGGCGGCAACGGCGCCGAAAAGGCCGTTGCCGAAGGTCGTGATGCGCAATTGCGCGGTGTGGCGCGGGTCGGACGTGCCCTTGCAGGCATCCGCGACCGCAATGCATTCGAAACCCATGTCGTTGGCGGCCCGCTGGGTGGCATGTACGATGCCTTCAGTCGGAAGGCCTGTGACGATGAGGTTGCGTACGCCGCGCCGGAGAAGCTCGTCCTCAAGTCCGGTGCGAATGAAGGCGTTGTCGCCGCCGAAATCGACGAGGATGGCATCCCCGGGAAGCGCCAGCCGGTCGCTGATCTGCCATTCGGGGGAATGCTTGTCGGGTACGCGATCGCCAAGCAGGCGGCGGCGCGCCGCAAGCGGGTCCTGCGCGCCATCGATACCCCGGCCAGCACCCCGGCGGGCGGCGACCACGGCAATGCCTGCGGAGTTCGCCGCATCGAGCAGTGATGCGGCGGCCTCTAGTTCCGCCCCGGCGGAAAGCTCCGCGATCATGCCGTTCTGGAGACCGAGCAGCAGGAGGGCGGTGTCGGAGGCCGACCATTGGCCGTCGAAGGGCCATGCATAGGGATTGGCGGCGATGGAGCCGAAGGACTTTACATCGCGCTCAGTCATCGGCCTTCTCTCCATGTGTCCCATCGAGCATCGCTCTGAACGCGGCGCGATCGGAGACGCCGCCCCAGCGGCCGCCGAAGGATTTAAGGATCTCGATGGTCGCCTCATGATTGGGAGTCTCGACGGCGGCGGTGCAGTCTTCGAGCAGCACGCATTCGATGCCGTATTCGAAACCGTCGCGCAGGGTGGACTGCACGCAGCAATCCGAGGTGACGCCGGTGACGACGAGGCGGGTGATGCCGCGCTTTTCCAGCGCGTCCGCCAGTTCCGTGCGGTGGAAGGAGGATTTGCCCGGCTTGTCGATGATGATTTCGCCTGCGGCCGGCTCGAGTTCCGGAATGATCTGCCAGCCCGGTTCGCCCTGCACGAGGATGCGGCCGTTCTTGCCCATGTCGCCGATGCCGAGGCCATGGACGCGGGTGCGCCACTGCTTGTTGGCATGAAGATCCGAGAGATCCGGCTTGTGGCCCTCGCGGGTGTGGATGATGGTGATGCCGGCTTTCCGGGCCGCTTCCAGCGCGTCGCGGATCGGTTCGATGACGGAGCGGGTGTTGGAGACGTCTTCGCCGAGCTGGTCGACCCAGCCGCCGGGCGCGCAGAAATCCACCTGCATGTCGATGATGATGAGCGCGATCCCAGCCTTCGACACGGGACCGCCGAGCGGCCAGAAACTGCTGGTTTCAAGCCCCATTGCAGGCGCGCTCACAGGGTTAAACCCGTTTCCGCGTCGAAGACGAGGATGGCGTTGGGATCGATCGTGAAGGTGACGGTCTCGTCGCGGGAGACACGGTGGCTGCCGTCGATGCTCGCCTTCAGCTTCGGCGAGGATTTCATCACGTCGCGGTCGTCCTCGGTCATGTCGGCATGGCCCATGGAAATCTCGCCTGAATCGAGATGCAGCAGCAGGTCGGCGCCGAGATCTTCCACGAACAGCACCTTGGCCGAAAGCGTGCCCGGTCCTGTCGGGCCGGCCGTCACCTTGAAGGCCTCGGGGCGGATGCCGGCAATGACCTTGCCGCCGATGCGGGGCGAAAGCCTGTCGGCGGAGGCCGGCAGCGGCAGCAGGAAGGGGTCGATGCGAAGCGCCGGCGCGCCTTCATGGGCGACGAGGATCGCTTCCATGAAATTGATCGGCGGCGAACCGATGAAGCTTGCGACGAACATGTTGACCGGGCTGTCATAGAGCCTGCGGGGGCTGTCGAGCTGCTGCAGCGTTCCCTTGTTCATCACCGCGACGCGATGGCCCATGGTCATCGCCTCCACCTGGTCGTGGGTCACGTAGACGGTGGTGACGGCGCGCATGCGCTGGAGCCGCGAGATTTCCGCGCGCATCTGGCCGCGCAGACGGGCATCGAGGTTGGAAAGCGGCTCGTCCATCAGGAAGGCGTTGGGCGAGCGCACCAGCGCGCGGCCCATGGCGACGCGCTGGCGCTGGCCGCCGGAAAGGCGCGCGGGCTTGCGATCGAGGAATTCGGTGAGTTCCAGAAGGGCGGCCGTCTCGCGCACCTTGGTCGCGACATCCTCGGATTTCGCACCGCGGACCTTCAGCCCGAAGGCGATGTTCTCGCCGACCGTCAGATGCGGATAAAGCGCATAGGACTGGAACACCATGGCGATATCGCGGTCGCGAGGGGCGAGATCGTTGGCGACGGTGTCGTTGATCTTCAGCGTGCCGCCGGTGATCTCCTCGAGCCCCGCGATCATGCGCAGCGCCGTGGTCTTGCCGCAGCCGGAGGGACCGACAAGCACCATGAACTCGCCGTCCTTGATCGTGAGGTTCAGGTCCGTCAGCGCGGCGGACTTGCCGCCCGCATAGGTCTTGGACACGTTCTGAAACGAAATCTGGGCCATGTCGGAAATCCTACTGTACGCCGTTTGTCGCGCCCTGGACGAAGTAGCGGTTCATGAACAGCGCCATCAGGACAATCGGGATCGTTGAGAAATGGGCGAGCGCGCCGAGCGTGCCCCAGGTGATGTCCTTGGTGCCGTAGGCGGTGAGCAGCGCCACCGAGATCGGCTTGGAATCGAGCGTGGTCAGGAACATCGGGTGAAGGAAGTCGTTCCACGAGAACATCATGCAGAACAGCGCGCAGGCGATCATGCCGGAACGGGTGGCGGGAACCGCGACCTTGAGAAAGGCCCCCATCTGCGTGCAGCCATCGGTCAGCGCCGCCTCCTCCATGTCGGGAGGCAGCGACTTGAAATAGGAAAACATCATCCACGTCACGAAGGCGCAGTTGAGCATGGTGTTGAAGACGATGACCGCCCACCAGCTGCCGAGCAGGCCGATATCGCGCATCAGCAGATAGAAGGGGATGAGCGCCGCAATCGCCGGGATCATGCGGATCGCCAGGAAGAAATAGGCAAAGCCCGCCGCATAACGCGACTTGGCCCGCGCCAGCGCATAACCGGCCGGAACGCCGAGCAGCAGCGACAGGACGGTCGTTCCGATGCTGATGATGAGCGAGGAGCGCACCAGCGATACCACGTCGAAGGCGGCGAACGCCTTGCGGAACTGGTCGAGCGTCGGCTCGAAGAACAGCGTCGGCGGCACGGAGAAGATCTGGTTCGACGGCTTGTAGGCGGTTGCGATCAGCCAGCACACCGGCAGCAGGAACAGCACGGTAATAGCGAGAACGGCGGCGCGCTCGACGATGATGCGGCGTTTGGTGACCATGGCCATCGCGTTACTTCCCGTTGATCCGGACATCGGCGCGGCGCACCACCAGCATCAGCACCGTCGCCATCAGCGCGATGAACAGCAGGGTGACATTGCCGACGGCCGATGCATAGCCGACATTGAAGAATTGCAGACCCTCCTTGACGCCCAGCATCATCAGCGTGTTCGTCGCATCGTCGGGGCCGCCGCCGGTGGTGACGAAGATGGTGTCGAAAACGCGGAAGGCATCCATGCTTCTGAGCGTCAGCGCCAGAAACACCGAAGGCAGCATCAGCGGCAGGATCAGCATGCGGAAGCGCTGCCATGCGGTGGCGCCATCCACCCTGCCCGCCTCCAGCACGTCATTCGGCAGGGCTTTCAGGCCGGCGAGCAGGATGAGGGCCATCAGCGGCGTCCATTCCCAGCAGTCGATGAGGATCAGCATCCAGAGTGCCGTGTCGCCGCTGGTCATCAGGCCGCTGCGCGGGCCGATGCCGGCTTCGGAGAGGAAATAGCCGATCAGGCCGTAATCCGCGCCGAGCAACGCCTTGAAGATCAGGCCGACCACCAGCGGGGTGATGGTTGCGGGGATCAGCAGGAAGGCAAGGACGATGCGGTTGAAGCGGCTGTCGCGCCACAGGAGAAGGGCGAGGCCGAAGCCGAAGACCAGCTGCAGCCCGACGCTGAAGATGGTGAACTGGAAGGTGTTGAGGATGGCCTTCTGGGTCGAGGGATCCGAGAATATGTCGATGTAGTTCTGGAAGCCGACGAACTTGGTGCGGGCTGGCCGCAGCAGATTGTAGCGGTAGAAACTGTACCAGATGCCCTGCCCGAGCGGCCACAGCCCGATGGCCGCGACATAGAGGACGGCAGGGGCTGCCATGAAGAACAGGAAAAACCTGCGACGGTCTGAGAAGCTGTAACGCACAGGTCCAACGCGCTCCACTCTAAATCCGGTTCGCCGTCAGGAAAGCGGCGGAGACCGAAGTTTGTCATACTGCTCGCAATTTCGCCTGCGTTGCAATCGGGGGCCGCCCGCCGTTGTCGCGACGGCGGGCGGAGCTGTTCGTCAGAACAGTTTTTCAGCGGCTGCCTGAGCCTTGTCGAGAGCATCCTTCGGCGTGACCGAACCGGAGAGCGCCGAGTTGACGGCGGTGCCGAGCAGATCCTGGATTTCCGGATACTGCGGAATGCGCGGGCGGAACTCGCCATTGCCGTGTTCGTAGGTTTCCTTGAGAACCGGCAGGAAGTCGAACTTGGCGTTCAGGTCGGCGTCATCGAGCTCGCTCTTGCGGATGAAGCCGCCGGCGCCGAGCATGTTGAATTCCTTGTGGATCTTCTTGCTGGTGACCCACTTGATGAAGGTCCAGGCCGCTTCCTGCTTGGCAGCATCGATATCGGCGTTGATCGACAGGCCCCAGCCGCCGACGCCGTATTGCGGCGTCATGCCTGCGGAAACCGGAGCAACCGAAATGCCGACCTTGCCGACGATGTTGGAGACCTTGGGATCGGAATAGGAAGTGGCGCCGACGGACCAGGTCTGCATGAAGGCTGCGAGACCCTGGCGGAAGCTTTCCTCGCGGCCGCCCCAGTCATATTCGATGGCGCCGGGAGGGGCCGCTTCCGTGAAGAGCTTCTTGTAGACTTCGAGGCTCTTGATATTGGCTTCGGAGTTCAGCGCCGGGTTGCCCTCCTTGTCGAGGATCGAGCCGCCGAGCTGGCTGTTGTACTGCATCCAGTCCTGCGCCACGGCCGGGCCCTTCTGGCCGTTGGCAACGAAGCCGTACTGCTTCTTGGCGGGATCGTTGAGCTTCAGCGCGTCTTCGACCAGTTCGTCCATGGTCTTGGGAACGGAAAGGCCGGCGGCTTCCAAGAGGTCCTTGCGATAGGCGAGAACGTTGGCATAGGCGGCCAGCGGATAGGCGACATACTTGCCGTCATACTGGCCGAGCGACGTCAAGATGACCGGGTAGATATCATCGAGATCGAGTTCGGCGGCGTCGCGCTTGACCCAGTCCGTCAGGTCGACCGTATACTTGTTTTCCGCATAGGAACCGGCCCAGACGATGTCCATGGTGACGAGGTCGTAGCCCTTGGTGTCGCCGATGAAGTCGGCGGTCGTCTTGGTCAGCAGCGTGCCGTAGTCCATGATCTCGACCTTGACGTCGGCGCCGGTCTCTTCCTTGAAGGCCGGGGCGAGCGTCTGCAGCACATTGGCGAAACCGTCGTTCATCGAGGCAATCGTCAGCGTCACGCCGTCGAGCGACTTGGCCTCGGCATAGGCGGCGGACGCCATGAGCGCGAGAACCGATACCGCCAGCCTGCCGGCCCGGACGGTCATGCGTGGTGAGGATAGTTTCATCATGGACTGCCAACCTCTTCTTTTTTCGGAACGGGATGATGGCAGGTTAGTCATGACCGATTTCAAGTCAAACAAAAATTCACATCCATCACAAAAAACATACCACTTCCATCCTCTCTGATTAATCCTTTTGCAAGGTGATGAAAGCGTAATCGCGATTTGATCCAATTTCAGGCAGGATTGCCTGATTTTTCATCCTATTGTTTTTGCTCTGATATTTTTGTTGCGTCTGTTCAGTATCCATTTTCCGCCGGAAAATGGTCTGAGCGCGTGCATCAAAGGGTGTGCATGTGCGAAAAAATTGAAAACAACACAATCAAACACTTTACAACTTTTCCACTCTCGATACTCTGACGGCGTTTTCCGGAGAAAAATCGCCATGCAGCCATCGACAGCGGATGTTTCAGCTTCCCCCTGCCCCGCATATGGAGCGGAGGCGCTTGCAGCACTTGAAGCGCAGGTGGCGCGCGAGCTGGCGATGATCGAGGCCGGCCAGCGCGAATGGGTGCCGGAGCGGCGCGACGCTGCGGGCGAGGTGATGGCCGATGTGGTCATCGTCGGCGCCGGCCTCTCGGGCCTGTCGGTCGCCTTCGGGCTGAAGCGGCAGGGCGTTCAGCGCGTGGTTCTCATCGATGCCGCGCCGGAAGGCCGCGAGGGACCGTGGGTCACGACGGCGCGCATGCGCACCCTGCGCTCGCCGAAGACGCTGACCGGGCCGGATCTCGCAATACCCTCATTGACCTATCGCGCCTGGCATGAAGCCAGCTTCGGCAGAGAGAACTGGGACGCGCTGGACAAGATCGACCGGGTCGACTGGATGGCCTATCTCGGCTGGTTCCGCGCGGTGCTCGGCCTGAAGGTGCGCAACGACACCAGGCTCATCCGCATCGAGCCCGGCCAGGGCTATCTGCGCCTGCAGGTGGAAGAGCATGGCGTGGCGAAGGAAATTGCCGGCCGCAAGGTGGTGATCGCCACCGGTCTGGAAGGTGCCGGCCGGCTGAACGTGCCTGATGTCATCCGCGAAAACCTTGCGCGCGACCACTGGACCCATAGCGGCGAAGAGATCGACACTGCTTTTCTCGCGGGCAAGCGGATCGGCGTTCTGGGCGCTGCGGCATCGAGCTTCGACTGGGCGGTGACGGCGCTGGAAGCCGGCGCCGAAAGCGTCACGGTTCTGGCGCGTTCCTCCGTGATGCCGCGCACGGAACTGCTGGACTGGTCGAACTTTCCGGGCTTCCTCAACCATTTCGCCGATCTGGACGATCGCAGCCGTTACCGCTTTACCCGGCGGATGTTCGCCTTCAAGACGCCGCCGACCAACGAGATGTTCAACCGCGCCATGGCCTTCGACGCCTGCCGGCTGGTGACGGGGGCCGACCTCCGCTCGATCGCCATGGATGGCGATGACATCCTGATCGGCACCAGCGCTGGCGATTTCCGCTTCGACCACCTGCTGCTCGGCACCGGCTACCGCGTCGATCTCGCGTGCCGGCCGGAGCTTTCCAACCTGATCGGCTCGGTCGCCACCTGGGCCGACCGTTTCGTGCCCAACGAGGGCGAGGACGACAGCGATCTGCTCGCCTATCCCTATCTCGGCCCGGCCTTCGAATTTCAGGAAAAGGCGCCGGGTACGCTGCCGATGCTCGCCGACATCCACGTCTTCAACAACGCCGCGGTTCCGAGCCTCGGGCCGGTCTGCAACGGCATCACCGGCCTGAAATCCGGCGTGCCGAAACTGGTCTCCGGCATCTGCCGCGGCCTCTTCCAGGCCGACGCCGAGCATTTCTACCGCTCGCTCGACGGCTACGACAAGATCCATTTCCAGCCGGAATATTGCTGCGACGGGGCGGCTTGAGGGGCGGCTGCAGTCCGTGTCCGGAACTGGAGCGCAACAGAAGGCAGACACTAGTAGTGATTTTTCCCGGAGAACACGCCACACGAGTGCTTTCGTCCACCCCCTCTACCCTGCCGGGCATCTCCCCCACAAGGGGGGAGACAGGATAGCGTACACCGCTCGTTCCTTTTTCAAGAACCTGTTCCTGGTTCGACTGTCGCAGAGAGGTCAGGAGGCCGAGAGGTTGGCCGTTCTGCCGTTCTCCCCCCTTGTGGGGGAGATGGCCGGCAGGCCAGAGGGGGTGACGCGTTCGCATCGATGGACCTAATAAGGTTTCCCGGAAGATGCCGCCCCATTCTTATTCGGAAAGCGGAACGCTGCAGTCCGGCTTCGGGATTCGGTTCCTTCGCGCCAACCGGCAAAGCCCCTGACGCACTCAGTCGCCGAATTCCACCAGCCCCACGCGCCGGGCGGCGACGACCTTGTAGAGGGGGTCGCCGGTGTAGCGGAATTCCTCGAAGGCGGAGAAGACGAGCGAGTGGTCGTGCTCGTCATTGGAGGAGACGGCGGCGGCGGCGATGACGTCGTCGGGTGGCACGGGCACCGCGCGCCAGCGGTCGAGAACCTCGGGCGAAGGCAGGTCGGGCATGCCGATCTTCGGGTAGAGCGCCATGACGACTTCCCAGAAATGCATGGCGAGCCGCTGCGGTTCGTCCAGATGGGGGCTGACCAGCCGGAGCCAGTGGCAGCCGGTGACGGCATGCAGCGCCTCGAAGCTCATGGTGGCGGCAAAAAGCGTGAGCGATGCGGGGCGCATGCGGTCCAGCAGATCCGGCGTCGGCGCGAGCCGCCCGAGATATCCCTGAAACGCCGGGAGCTTGCCCATGGCCTCGATCCATTTCCACAGGAGATAGGTCGGCGCATCGACATCGCGAAGCCGGGCATCGGCATGCATTTGAAGGATCGGCGCAAGCGGATCGGAGACGTCGCGATGGTTTTCCGCCGGAATGGCGTCGTAAGGCAGGTAGGTGGCGGCCCAGTAACCGAGGGCGACGGCGATTTCGGCGTCGTCATTGCGCAGCACCGCATAGGCAAGCCGCATCAGGCCATGGGTGGCGGAAGCGGCGATGCCGGGAAAGAGCCGCGGCAGATAGCGTCTTATGGTCTCGTGACCGCCGATTTCGGCGACGACGCCCGCAAAGAAGCGCCGCAGATCGCCTTCATGCTCGCGCTTTCCGAGCGCACTTTCCCAGTTGGTCTCGTCGATCAGCGTCACCGGCGACGGCGGGAAGGGAACGGCGTGGATGCGGGTATAATGCTCCGCATATTCCTCCAGCCGCGCCGGCGAAGCGCCGAGCCGCCCCATGGCTTCCAGAACCATGGGCAGGTGATTGGCGAGCAATACAGGAAATTCGCCGCTGTGACGGCCGACATCGGCAATCAGCGAAGGCAGCCGCTCGCCGGCCGAGGGATCGGGATAAATGCTTTTCAGGACAGTGACCATGATTGCGAAACCGTTCTTTCGTCCCGGAAATACCCCCGTGAACGTGGGCGGCAGCCTTGGGACGCTAAATCATCAATAAAGAACAATATCTAACACAAAGAAACAAAAGGCAACCTGATGCGCTTTCGTTCCGGTCAGATTTATTGGCTCATCTGGTGCTTTTCTCGCCCGGCATTCAGAATGGAAGCGCTTCATTCGGGGCGTGGCCAAACGCTTCCCGCGGATGCCGGCGATAGGCGATGAAGTCCAGTCCATCGCCCAGATGGGCCCATTTTTCCTGCCCGCCCGGACGTTGCCCGATCCACAGCGGATGGCGGAAGAAGATCAGCCTGCCGGAGCGCAAGCGGACATCCACTTCTCCGTCGGTGAATGGCGGCGGCCCGCCATGCCACTCGATCCAGCCATGGTTCGGCTGGTCCTGGAAAATCTCCCACCTGCCGTTGAGCTTGTCTTCTTCCCGGTTGCCGTCTGCCATGCCCTGCTGCCTTTCACGAGTCACGGACAGTCTACCATTCGCAGGCGATGGCGGTCAGGATATCGGGTCGGAAAAGAGGCCTTTTAGCTGGCGACGATGATCTCGACGCCGGCGTCGGTCAGTGCCTTGTAGAGGTCGCCGGTCGGCATCTCGTCGCAGATCAGCGTGTTGAACTCGGTGAGTGCGGCGACATAGACCAGCGACATGTTGTTGAATTTGGTGGAATCGCACAACACCACACGCCGCGAGGCGCGGGAGAGATAGATGCGTTTCATGTCGGTTTCTTCGAAGGAGTAGTCGAAGATGCCGTCCGGGGTCAGCCCGGAAACGCCGACAAAGGCGATGTCGAACCACAGGGATTCGAACTGGCTCATGGCGGAAGCGCCGCTGGTCGACATTTCCTCGCCGCGGATGCGGCCGCCGGCGAGATAGATCTCGGCGCCCTTGCCGGCAAGATGCGCGGCGCTGCGGATGCTGTTGGTGAAGATCTTGGTGTGCTGGCGGACGGAAAGGGTTTCCGAGACGAAATAGGTGGTCGTGCCGACATCGAGCGCGATACTGCGGGCACCGGCGGCCAGATCGGCGGCGGCATAGGCGATGCGGCGTTTCAGGTTCTCGTTGCGAACCAGACGGGTCTCGAAAGCGGGTTCCTCGCTATCGGCGGTATCGCTTGCCGGCATGGCCGGAGCACGGTCGGGCTTGACCGCGCCACCATGGGTGCGGATCAGCTTGCCTTCCTTCTCCAGCTCGACGAGATCGCGGCGAACGGTCATTTCCGACACGGAAAGCTGCTGCGCCAGATCGCTGACCGTCACGGAACCGACGCGGCCGATCGCTTCCACGATCGCAGCCTGCCGGACCTGCGCCAGGAATTTGGGCCGCTCGTTCGTTTTCACCGCCGACTGTTCCCTCGCCATTTGCTCTTGTCTTTCGTTTGTCGCCAATGCCCTTGCGGCAAGGATGGATACCAGCTTAGCCGAAAGGGAAAATGTTTCAAACAAAGCCTGTTCGAATCAAACACGCAATGCACAGACGATTATGGTCACCTCTGTGCGAAAGTACAGGTTGTGCAGGATGGGGGTGGGTGGGAGACGTGTGTGTGGCCTACCCCCCCTCTACCTAACCCCCTCTGGCCTGCCGGCCATCTCCCCCACAAGGGGGGAGATCAGATGGGGATACCGCTCGCTCCCTCTCGACCGAAAATGTCATCGCATCGCTGGAAATAGAAGCGAACAAGGGTGGCCGTTCTGCGGTTCTCCCCCCTTGTGGGGGAGATGGCCGGCAGGCCAGAGGGGGTTCAGGCCACCAGCAACAGCGCCGTTCACTCCGAACGAGATCGCACGCCAAAGCCCAAAACGGCTGAACCCTGCCCTACGCCCGACGCGCGAGCCCCTCCGCCCGCCCGGACGAAAACAGCGAGACGATCTCGGAAAGCGCACCAACCGTCATGGCCGGCGTCACGCCCGCACTCTCTGCCGCCGTATCCTCGTCCTGCGCCGTATAGAACACCGCATAAAGGCCCGCGGCCTTTGCCGAAGCAAGCCCGGTGAAGCTGTCCTCGATGGCGACGATCGAACCCGCGGGAAGGCCAAGGCGTTCGGCGGCCATGCGGTAGGGGAAGGGTGAAGGCTTTCCTTCCGCCACGTCGTCGAGGCTGATCGAAAAGCGAATACAGGAAAAGATTCCCATCGCGTCGAGATTGGCATCGACCACCGCCCGGCAGGAATTGGAAACGCAGACCTGGGGAATGCCGAGATCGGCGAGCATGCGGATGGTCTCGACGGCTCCGGGCATGGTCGTCAGGCTGTGGCGGTGTTCAATATAGTGGCGGTTGATCGCGTCCAGCCACTCCTGTTCGGCAGGCCCCGGCGGAAAGCGCGATTGCAGGCGCTTCCATACGTCGCCCATGTGAACGCCGCGAAACGCCATGTCCGGCAGATCGGTGAGATCGACGCCGAATCCCTTCGATGCCGCCACCAGCGCGCGGTGATGCAGCGGTTCGCTATCGACAAGCGTTCCGTCGATATCCCAGGCGACCGCCCGGAAATTCGGCATGCTCATGATCCCGCCTTCCAGCGCGGCGCCAGCCGGTCGTAGAGGTCGCGGTAGCGGCGGTAGCCGTCGCGGTAGGCCTCGACATTTCCGGGCTGCGGCTGAAGCACTTCAGAAAAGGTGACGAAGCGGGTGACGCCGCGCCAGTCGTCCTCGAGACCGACGCCGATTGCCGCCGTCCATGCCGCCCCGATGCAGGAGCCGGGATGGCCTGATAGCCGCTGCACCGGCGCATCGAGCACGTCGGCGACGATCTGCATCCATATGGTGCTCTGCGAGCCGCCATCGGAGACGAGGTAGCGCCGGGGGTCGTGGCCCATATCGACGAGGACCTCGACATGATGGCGGATGGCGTAGGCATAGGATTCCAGCAGTGCACGCCAGAGATGGCCGAGATCGTGGGAAAGGGTGAGGCCTTCCACGACGCCGCGGGCCGCGGGATCGTGGATCGGCGTCTTTTCCCCCAGCAGATAGGGAAGGATGGTCAGCCCGTCAGCGCCTGCGGGCCGGGCGGAAGCCAGCGTATCGAGATGCTGGTGGAGGCTTTTTCCGGTCGCACGCGCGGCTTCGCGCTCGCCGCCGGCGAAGGTTTCGACGAACCAGTTGAGCGCCGAGCCGCCGGTGGACATGCAGCCGTTCGGCATGAACAGGCCGGGCACCAGATGATAATCGAGGAACAGGCGCGGATCGGGTTTCACCACATCGGTCGCGGTGAGGATATCGACCGCGCCGCCGAATTTCAGGAGCACGTCGCCGGCATCGATGACGCCCGCCCCGAGCGCCGAGGCGATCATGTCGGCGGCACCGCCGACAACCGGCGTTCCGGCGGCAAGGCCGGTTTCGGCGGCGCCGCGCGCATCGATCACGCCCATGATCTCATGGGAGGCCCGCTTCGGCGGAATGGCATCCGGGGCGACATGGGCGAGCCGCACCAGTTGGTCGTCGATCAGCCCCGTCGAGACATCGACGAAGCCGGCTTCGAGCGCCCAGTTCTGCTCGACTGCACGGATGCCGGTCAGGCGATAGTTGATGTAGTCGTAGGAACCGAACACGGTGGCGATGCGCGAGAAGACATCCGGCTCGTGGCGTTCGATCCAGCGCAGCTTGGCGGTGACCAGCTGCTGGTTGATGCCGTTGCCGGCACGTTTCAGGAAATCGGCCTCGTCCCACTCCTGCCGGAGTTCGGTGACTTCCGCCCCGCAGCGGCCGTCGCTCTGCTGGATGCTGGGGCGCAGCACCTTGCCTTCGGCATCGAGCAGCACCACGGCCGGCAGCATGCCGGTGACGCCGACAGCCTTGATCGCGGTTGCGTCGAGGCCGCTCTGCTGGAGCAGTTCCGCAACGATGGCGCGGACATTTTCCCACCATTCCGCCGGGTTCTCCTCTGCCCAGCCGGCGCGGGGAGAGGAAAGCGTCACCGGGCGGGTGGCGGTCGCAAGAATGCGGTCGGGCAGCCCGACCAGAATGCCGATGGTCGAGGTTGTCCCGATATCCAGGCCAAGAACGACGGTCATGGAGGGGTTCCGTATCAGCGCAGGGTTTCGACGACGTCCATGAAGCGCTTGACACGGCTGCCGTCAACCGCGTTCCAGGTATTGCCATCGACCTTGAAGTGGGTGCCGATGACGACGCCCTGCGCCATGGAGAGGATGTCGCGCACGTTGTCGATGTTCACGCCGGTATTGGCGAAGACGGGAACGTCCTTGATGACTTCGCAGACTTCGCGCAGGTCCGACTGGTTGGCCGGCTGGCCGGTGATCGGGCCGGAAACGAGGATCGCATCGGCGAGCGAGGAGAAGACCGCGCTCTTGGCGCGAAGGGCAATCGGGCGCTGGTCGAGCGAATGGGCGAATTCCGCATTGATGTTGAACAGCATCTTCATGTCCTTGCGGCCGAGATTGGCGCGCAGGCGGGCAGCACCGGCGCAATCCGGCTCCCACAGGCCCATGTCCGAAGCGAACAGGCCGGTGAAGATTTCGCGCACGAAGCTTGCGCCGGTGACCGCGCCGATGGCGACGCTCGAAAGCGGGTCCCAGAGGTAATTGACCCCGAACGGCACCTTCAGCGACGGCTTGATCGCCTGCACGATGGCGGTCATCGCCGCGATGCTTTCCGGCGAGCCCTTGAAGACGTAGGGACGGTCGTTTTCATTGCCGAACATGATGGCGTCGACGCCGCCGGCCTGGAGCTTTTCCACGTCCGACATCACGTCATCGATGAGCTTCTGCACGCCGCCATCGGCGTCATAAAGCGGAGAGCCCGGCAATGCCCCGATATGGGCCATGGAAATCACGACTTTCTTGCGGGCTCCAAAGCAATCAAAAACCATTTGCAGATCCTTCAGCGGCGTCAGACTTGCGGGCGAAACTGCCCGTCCGGCGATGTTTCCGGCCCCGTGCCGTTGGGCGCGGCGAAGGGCCTGTTGGGAGGCGCGGCACGGCTCCGGAAGCCGCGACACGGATGTGAGTTGCAGGAAGCATAGACAGAGAAACGAACGCAAGCAAACAAAAAAAACATTTGATAAGTTCGATTTTGTTTCTTATCGTGGCGCAGCATAATAAGGAGTATCCATGACCCATCCGGTTTTCCCAGAGCTCAGCAACCGCCGCGCGTTTCTCACGGGAGGTGGCACCGGGATCGGCCTTGCGATTGCCCGCGCGCTCGCGGCCCAGGGGGTGACGGTCGCGATTGCGGACATCAATCTGAAGTCGGCGGAAGATGCGGCGGCGGAGATCGGCAACGGCGCGATTGCGGTCGAGATCGACGTGCGCAAGCGTTCCTCGGTCGAGACGGCGTTTGCAACGGCCGTCGAAAAGCTCGGCGGCATCGACATCCTGATCGCCAATGCCGGTGTCTCCACCATGCAGAAGGCGCTGGAGCTGACCGATGAGGAATGGGACTTCAATTTCGATGTGAACACCCGCGGCATCTTCCTGACCAACCAGATCGCCGGGCGTCATTTTTCTGAAAAAGGCAGCGGCTGCATCGTCAACACCGCATCGCTGGCCGCCAAGGTCGGCGCGCCGCTTCTGGCGCATTATTCCGCCAGCAAGTTCGCCGTGCTCGGCTGGACGCAGGCCTTTGCGCGCGAACTGGCACCACAGGGCATCCGCGTGAACGCCGTCTGCCCCGGCTTCGTCAAGACCGGCATGCAGAGCCGCGAAATCGAGTGGGAAGCAAGCCTGCGCGGCATTTCGCCAGAACAGGTGTTCAACGAATATGTCGGCCTGACGCCGCTCGGCCGTATCGAGACGCCGGAAGATGTCGCCGATGTCGTGGTCTTCCTGTGCTCGGAAAGCGCCCGCTTCATGACCGGGCAGGGCATCAACGTCACCGGCGGCGTCTACATGACCTGACGGAGGCTTCCGCCTCTCCGGCAGGTCCCGCGCAGTCGACTGTTTCAGCGCAATAACTTTGCCGCCCCTGCGGCGGGTTCCTGTGCTTTTGACAGCGGGCTATCCGTCAGCCAGTTTCGGTCGAGATGATGACGGCTGACCCGGATCGGGGTGGCCTGCAGGCGTTGGAGACCGGTGCGGAAGAATGGGCATAAAGACGCGTAACGCACTTGCGGGCACCGGGCTGGGCCGAACCGGGCCGGGGAAGGCCGCACTGGGACGGACCGGGATCGAGGTCTCGTCCGTGGGCTTCGGCACGGCGCCGCTCGGCGATTTCTTCGAACGGCTGGATGAGGCGACCGCCATCGAGACGGTCGCAAGCGCCGTCACTTCCGGCATCAACCTGATCGACACCTCGCCTCACTATGGAAACGGTCTGGCGGAGCACCGCGTCGGAACGGCTCTCAGAAGCCTTGCCCGCGAAGATGTGATCCTTTCCACCAAGATCGGCCGGGTGATGTCACCTGCTTCCCGGCACGGCGAGCCGCCACCGCCGCCGCCGCGCGGCTTCGTCGGCGGACTGCCGCACCGGCCGGCCTTCGACTACAGTTACGACGGCGTCATGCGCGCCTTCGAGCAATCGCTGCTGCGGCTCGGCACCGACCGCATCGATATCCTGCTCGTCCATGACGTCGATCCGTGGAGCCAGGGCGAGGACATGGTGGAGATCCGCTACCGGCAGGTGATGGACAGCGGCTTCAGGGCGCTCGATGCGCTTCGCAGCCAGGGTCTGGTGAAGGCCATCGGCCTCGGGCTCGACGACCACGAATGGTGCGAGCGCTTCATCCGCGAGGGCGATTTCGACGTGTTCCTGCTCGCGGGCCGCTATTCGCTGCTGGAACAGCCGGCGCTTTCGAGCCTTCTGCCGCTGGCGCTGGAGAAGAACATCGGCGTGATGCTGGGCGGCGTGTTCAACTCCGGCATTCTGGCGACCGGTGCCGTCGAGGGCGCGCGCTACAATTACGAGCCCGCCCCGCCCAATATCCTTGCCCGCGTCGCAAGCATCGAGCGGGTCTGTTCGGCCCATGGCGTAAAGCTCGCCCATGCCGCCGTTCAGTTCGCGCTTGCCCATCCCGCGGTCGCGACCATCGTGCTCGGCGCAGTCCATCCCGACGAGATCGCCCGCAATCTCTCGGCCGTCGCGGCGCCGGTGCCCCCTGCCCTGTGGTCGGACCTGAGGAGCGAGGGCCTGCTCGACATGGCCGCGCCCACACCGTCGTGAAGGAACGGCCCCCTATGGGAGCCGCCCATCTTGAAGCCTTTCCGCTCCCATCCGGCGCTGAAAGGCTTCGGCGTCAGCGGCGCGGGAAGCGTCTGGCGAAATCGTCGGCCATCTCGTCCAGCGTGCAGAAGCGCACGCCCTCATGGGACTTCAGATAGTCTATCAGCCGTTCCAGCATCATCAGCACCTGCGGGCGACCTGAAACGTCGGGGTGGATGGTGATCGGGAAGACGGCGTAATCCATTTCGCGATAGACCCACTCGAACTGGTCCATCCACATCTGCTCGATATCGCGCGGATTGACGAAGCCGTGGCTGTTCGGCGACTTCTTGATGAACATCATCGGCGGCAGGTCGTCGAGATACCAGTTGGCCGGTATCTCGATCAGGTCGGTCTCGACGCCGCGCGTCAGCGGCTTCATCCAGTCTTTCGCCTCGCGGCTGTAATCGATCTTGGTCCATTCGTCGCCGACGCGCACGTAATAGGGCGTGAAGTCGTTGTGCATCAGGGAATGGTCGTACTTGATGCCGCGCTCCAGCAGCAGCTCGTTGGTGACGTTGGAAAACTCCCACCACGGCGCGACGTAACCGGTCGGCGCCTTGCCGGCGAGGTTGCCGATCAGCTCGATGCACTTGTCGAGCACGTCCTCTTCCTGCTTACGGGTCATGGCGATCGGGTTTTCATGGCTGTAGCCGTGAATGCCGATCTCGTGGCCGGCGGCGGCGACTGCCTTCATCTGCTCGGGAAAGGTTTCGGCGGAATGGCCGGGCACGAACCATGTCGTGCGGATGTCCTTCCTGTCGAACAGCTTCAAGAGGCGGGGCGAGCCGACTTCGCCGGCAAACAGGCCGCGCGAGATATCGTCGGGCGAATCCTCGCCGCCATAGGAGCCGAGCCAGCCGGCGACCGCATCGACGTCCACGCCGATGCCGACCAGTATTTCCTTTGTCATGTCCTGTCTCCTTCTTTGCCGTATGTGGTTTCGCTGTATTGGGGAAACTGCTGAAAGCGGTCAGGCGGAGGCTGCGGCCAGCGCTTCGGCGCGGGCCTTTTCATCCAGACCGGAAGCGAGCACCACGGCGAGCAGCAGCCGTGCCTTGATGCCGCTGAGATCGCCGAGGAAATGCACGCCGGCGCGCGCGAGGCCGGCGCCGCCGCTGCCGGTATAGATCGGCGCGACGCGGCCGCTCGGGCAGCGGGTGGTGACGGCGACGGTGACACCCGCCGCAAGCGCCCGCTCTATGCCCTTCAGCACTTCGGGAGTGACATTGCCGCGCCCGAACGCCTCGACCACGATGCCTTTCGCGCCGGAGGCGACGGAGCAATCGATGAAGCGGGCGTCGAGCCCCATGGCGAGCTTGACGAGATCGACATTGGCCTCGATTTCGCTGTTGTCGAAGCGGCTGGCGATGAGCGGCCTGCGGTGGAAGATCACCCTGCCCAGATCGATTTCGCCGAGCTTGCCATGCTCCATGGAGCCGAAGGTGCCGACACGCGAGGCGTGGATCTTCGTGACGTCGCGGGCCGCATGGATTTCCTGCTCGAACACCACCAGTACGCCCATGCCGCGCGCTTCCTCGCTTGCCGCGACCATGACGGCGGAGAGGAAATTGCGCGGGCCATCCGATTCGGGGTCGTCCGCCGCCAGTTGCGCTCCGCTGAAGACGACAGGCTTTGCCGAATTGATGAGCAGGTCGGCGAGATAGGCGCTTTCTTCCAGCGTATCCGTGCCATGGGTGACGACGACGCCATCGACATCATCGCGGGCAACTGCTGCGCGGATGGTCTTCACCAGATCGAAGGCCATGGGCAGGGTCAGCATGTAGCTGCCGACGGCGGCGAAATCGGCGGCCTCCACCTCGACATCGGGCAATCTTTGGCGGGCGAGATCGACGAAGGCGGAGCCGGTGGAACCGACACCCACGTCGCCTCGTCCGGCATCGTATCTGGAGGCGATCGTGCCTCCCGTCGCGACCAGCACGACCTTTTTCATGAGGTATTCTCCAACGGGGTAATGACGGGCGGAATGGAGAGCCGGAACCGGCGATGACAGGGCTTCGCGTCGCTGCGGATGGCAGGGCATGACACGCGGAGCCGAAATTCAGGGCGCAAAAAACCGCTCGCTGAAAAGCGACCAAAGCGATCCACGGTGAAGGCAGGACCTGTTTTCAGGCTTTCCTGCTGAAAATTGCATCAAAAATTGCCTATTTTTTAGGCTTGACAAGATGATGAACAATTTTCTAGCATCATTTTACATTTTTTCTCCGACTGCAATGGGTAAAAAGCTTGGCGTCGGATTCCGGAAAGCGATTGCGGAGTCCCCAAATATGGCCAGGAATGGAAAATCCTATCTTTCAAGTCTCAATGACGGTCGTTCGATCTACATCGACGGCCGCAAGGTAGAGGATGTCGCGAGCGACCCGGCGTTCAGGAACGCCGCGGCTTCCGTTGCCGCCCTCTACGACTACCAGTGCGATCCCGCCAATATCGAGGACATGACCTTCGTGTCGCCGACGACGGGCGACGCGGTGAACCGCGCCTGGGAACTGCCGCAGACCTATCATGCGCTGGTGCGCCGCCGGCAGGCGATGGAGCGCTGGGCCGAGCAGAGCTGCGGCATGATCGGTCGTTCGCCCGATCATGTGGCCTCCACCATCGCCGGCTTCCGCATGGGGCTCCCGGTTTTCCAGGAATACGATCCGGCCCGGGCGGCAGCGGTCGAATCCTACTACCGCTATGCTCGCGACAACGACCTGTTCCTCTCCTACGTCATCATCAATCCGCAGGCCGACAAGGCGAAATCGGCGGGCAATCAGCCCGACAAGCACCTCGTCGCCTCCGTGGTCGACGAGGATTCGGAAGGCATCACCATTCGCGGCGCCAAGATGCTGGCGACCAGCGGCGTGCTGGCCGACGAACTGCTGATTTCCGGTTTCCAGGCCATGCAGGCCGGCGACGAGGCCTATGCCTTCACCGCGGCGGCCCCGATCAATTCCAGGGGCCTGACCCTGATGTCGCGCCGCAGCTACGAGGCGAACGCGATATCCGCCTTCGACTACCCGCTTTCGCATCGCTTCGACGAAAACGACGCCGTGGTCTATTTCGATGACGTGAAGATCCCCTGGGACCGCGTCTTCGTCAATCAGGACCTCAGGATGTCGCAGGCGCAGTGGCATTCCACCCGCACCCACGTCTTCCAGAACTATCAGTGCATCGTGCGCCTGATGGTGAAGCTGCGCTTCCTGCTGGGCCTCGCCCGCAAGGTGGCCGAGACCAACAACATCATCAACTATCCGCAGGTGCGCGAAACGCTCGGCCTCATGGCCGCCAAGGTCAGCAATATCGAGGCGCTGGTCACCGCGATGGAGCTGAAGGGCGAGACTTATGAGGGCTATTTCGTGCCCGACCGCTCGCTGCTCTGCACGGCGCAGGTGATCGCCCAGACCACCTATCCGGAAGTGGTCGAAACGATCCGCAACCTTTCCGGCGGCGGCCTGATCATGGTGCCGTCCTCCTACGAGGACTTCGAAAATCCCGCAACGGCCGGGATCATCGGCAAGACCCAGCGCTCGACGGTCTGCGATTCCGAGGAGCGCGTCAAACTGATGAAGCTCACCTGGGATGCGATCGGCTCGGAATTCGGCTCGCGCCACCTGCAATACGAGATGTTCTATTCCGGCCCGTCCTTCGTCACCCGCGGCAATTCCTTCCGCTTCTACGACTGGGATAACGTCAAGGGCTTCGTCGAAGGTTTCATGGATACCTACGACCTGCCGAAAGCCGCCGCCGTCCGTCCGGCCGCCGAGTGAGGCGCGTCATGCTGGACAGGGAACGCATTTCGCAAAGCGCATTCGTTTCGCGTGAGCGCCACCCCCTCGTGATGCGCGAGGAGGGGCCGCTTTCCGATCTGACCTTCGTGGTGAAGGATCTCTTCGACGTGGCCGGCCATGTGACCACCTGCGGCAATCCGGACCGCGCGCGAGAAGGCCGCAAGGCCGTTGCCACCGCGCCCTCCGTGCTGGTGCCGCTGATGAGCGGCGCCCGCATGCTGGGCAAGACCCAGACCGACGAGGTCGCCTGCGGCATGTTCGGCATGAACCCGCATTACGGCACGCCGATCAATCCCGCCGCCCCCGACCGGGCGCCGGGCGGCTCCTCCAGCGGCTCTGCCTCGGCGGTCGCGGCCGGCATCTGCGATTTCGGCATCGGCTCGGATACCGGCGGCTCGATCCGCGTTCCCGCAAGCTTCTGCGGCCTCTATGGCCTGCGCACCACCTTCGGGCGGGTCTCGGTCGCCGGCGTCATGGCCATGGCGCCGAGCTTCGATACCGTCGGCTGGCTTGCCCGCGATCCGGTAACGCTGCGCCGGGTGGCGGAGGCCTATTTCGGTCCCGTCGAGGCGAAAACCGCGCCGCGCCTGCTGATCGCCCGCGATGCCTTCGACATTCCTGTCAGAGGCATCGGCGAGGTGCTTCTGAAGGCGGCGGCCGGCCTCGGCAGCGCTTCGGAGGTTACGCTTTATGCCGAGGGCGTGGATTACTGGCTCGATGCCTTCCGCCCGCTGCAACTGCACGACCTCTGGTCGACGCTCGGCAACTGGGCGATGGAGCCCGGCCGCACGCTGAGCGAAGCCGTGGAACAGCGCATCAGGCTTTCCGCGACCGTCGATCCCGCCGCCCATGCGCTAGCGGTCGTTCGCCGCGAAAAGCTGACCGACCGTCTGGTCGACCTGCTCGGCGGTGACGGCCTGATGATCCTGCCGACCGCCCATGACCTGCCGCCGCTGCTCGAAGCCGGCGTCAGCGCCCAGATCGAGTTCCGGGAGAAGACGCTGGCGCTGACCTGCGTGGCGAGCCTTTGCCGCCTGCCGCAGATCAACATTCCGGCAGGCCTTGTCGAGGGATGTCCGGTCGGCCTGTCGCTGATCGCCGGTCCCCGCGGCGATGCGCGCCTGCTCTCCTTCGCCGAAAAGCTCGGCTCGCTGATGGGTGCGGCATGACGGTTGCGGCCGACCAGATGCGGGATTTCGTCGGCTATGGCCGCAACCCGCCCGACCCACGCTGGCCGAACGGCGCGCGTCTGGCCGTGGTGATCGTGCTGAACGTGGAGGAAGGTGCCGAGCCTTCCATCCCTGACGGCGATCCGGCGACCGAGATTGCGCTGACCGATGGCATTTTCGGCGAGGTGCCGGCAGGCACGCGGGATTTCGTCGCCGAAACCCTGTTCGAATACGGTTCCCGCGTCGGTTACTGGCGGCTGAGCGAGCTTTTCGCCGAACGTGGCCTGAAACTGACGGTGAATGCCTGCGCCCGGGCTCTGGAGCGCAACGGCGAGATCGCCGCCGATATCCGCGACAGCGGCTTCGATCTCTGCTGCCATGGCGACCGCTTCGTGCGGCACTTCCTGATGACCGAGGACGAGGAGCGGGCGGCAATCGCCCGCGCCGTCGAAAGCCTGACGCGAACGGTTGGCCGCGCACCGCTCGGCTGGCAGAGCCGTTATTCCCCGAGCGCCGCCACCCGCCGCCTTCTGGCCGAGCATGGCGGCTTTCTCTACGACGCGGATTCCTATGCCGACGACCTGCCCTACTGGACAGCCGTTTCCGGCCGGCCGCATCTCGTCGTGCCCCACAGCTTCACCCATAACGACAACCGGCTGGCGACGGCGAAGCTCGGCACCGCCGTCGACATGTACGAGCATCTCGCCGCCGCCTTCCGGGTGCTTTATGCCGAGAGCGCAAGGCGTCCGCGCATGATGACGGTGAGCCTGCATTCTCGTATTTCCGGCCAGCCCTCGCGCTTCGAGGCGGTCAGCCGTTTCCTCGATCTCGTCGGTTCCTTCGGTGACGTCTGGGTCGCCGGCCGCTCCGAGGTGGCGCGGCACTGGATCGCCACCCATCCGGCGGAGGGCCAGCGATGACATCGACCGCTCCGATCCTCATCCGCGGCGGCCTGACGGTCGATATCGACAGCGGCACGGCCGAGACCCGCGACATCCTGATCGAGGGCGGCACAATCAAGGCCGTCGGAGCACCTGGCGCGATCGATGCGCCCGGTGCCGTTCTCTACGACGCAACCGACAGGCTGGTCAATCCCGGCCTCGTCAACGGCCATACCCACGGCCACATGAGCCTGCACAAGGGCGTGGCGGACAAGTGGACGCTGGAGGCGTCGCTGACCAACGCGCCCTGGCTCGCCGGCCGGCGCGATCCCGACATCATGTATGCCTCGGCGCTGCTGACCGGCGCCGAAATGCTGATGAAGGGCTGCACCGCCTGCTTCGATCTCGTCTATGAATTTCCCCGGCCGACGGTCGAGGGCTTCTTCGCCGTGGCGCGCGGCTATGCGGATGCGGGCATCCGCGCGGTGCTGTCGCCGATGATCTCGGATATCAGCCTCTTCAGGGCCATTCCCGGCCTGCTCGACGCCCTGCCGGAAGAACTGCGCAGGCAGGTGGACGGCGAAATCGACGGCCGCCCCACCCTCGACGCTGTGCGGGACATCATCGCGCGGCGGCATGAGCTGCCGGACGGGATCACGCTGGCGCTGTCGCCCACCATCCCGCATCACTGCTCCGAAGGCTTCCTGATGGAATGCGCCGGCCTTGCCGCCGATAACGGGCTGACCATCCACATGCATGTTGCCGAATCCCGCCTGCAGGCGGTGGCGGCGCAGAAACTCTGGGGCAAGTCGCCCATCGCCTATCTGGCGGAACGGGGTGTTCTTGGAGAAAACTTTATCGCCGCCCATGCCGTCTGGCTGGATGACAGCGATCTCGACCTGATCGCCCGTCACGGCGCGTCCATTGCCCATATCCCGGCCAGCAACCTGCGGCTGGGGGCGGGCTTCGCCTTTATCCGGCCGATGCTGGAGCGCGGCATCGATGTGGCGCTGGCAACCGACGGGGCAAACTCCTCCGATGCGCTCGACATGCTGAGGGTCATGCGGCTCGCCTCCTATGTCTCCCATATCCAGACCGGCCCCCGCGAGGACTGGCTGGGGGCGGCCGAAGTGCTGAAGCTTGCGACCGCCGGCGGGCAGAAGCTGACCGGCCGTCCGAACGCCGGCCGCATTGCAGTGGGCGCGCCCGCCGATCTCGCCATGCTCGATCTCACGGCCATCGACTTCATCCCGCTCAACGACCCGGTGAACCAGCTGGTGACCTCGGCGGATGGCGCAAATGTCACCGATGTCCTCGTGGACGGCCGTTTTGCCCTTCGCGACCGCGTGCTCACCTCCCAGGCCTGCCGGGATCTCGGGGCAAGGGTGAAGGACGCCCGCCTCAGGCTTGCGGCGGCCAGCGGAGACCTGAAGGCGCTCTCGACGGCGCTCGAGCCGCATGTGGTCGCCTATGCCCAGTCCCTTGCCGGCGAGCCCCTGCCGGTCAATCGCTATCTCGCGGGCAGAGGAGACCCCCATGCCTGAATTTTCCCCCGCAATCCCGTCCGCCGATCTCCGGCGCGCCTTCGGCCAGTTCGCAACCGGCGTCGCGGTCGTTACCGCCCGTGCCGGGGAACTGACCGTCGGGATGACGATCAGTTCCTTCTCCTCCGTGTCGCTCGATCCGCCGCTGGTGCTCTGGAGCCTGCGCGACAACGCCCGTTCCCGGCCGGTTTTCGAGGAGGCCGGATCGTTCGCCATCAGCGTTCTCTCCGAAGAGCAATCGGATATCGCCCGCCTCTTCGCCAGTGGTCAGCCGGACCCCTTCCGGCAATGCGAGACCACGCTTTCGAGCCGTGGTCTGCCGTTGATCTCCGGCGCGCTTGCCGCCTTCGAATGCGAGACGCACCGCATCCATGACGGCGGCGATCACCGCATCTTCATCGGCGCCGTAACCGGCGTCGAGCTGGGTGACGGCCTGCCGCTCCTCTATTTCGCCAGCCGCATGTCGAGCGGCATCTTTCCGTCCCAGTTTCCCTCCCAGGACACTCCTTCCCAGAACAAGGCCACCCCATGACCCAGGTAACCCGTATCGGCCATATCACGCCGTCCTCGAACACCGCGCTGGAACCGCTGACCTATGCGATGAACGAGGGTTTCGGCCGCTCGGTCGCGCACCATTTCGCCCGCACGCTGGTCACGCATCTGGCGCTCAACAATTCCTCCGAGGCGCAGTTCCAGCTGGAACCGATGCTCGCGGCGGCACGGCTGCTGGCGGATGCGCCGCTCGACGCCATCGTCTGGAACGGCACCTCGGCCAGCTGGCGCGGCATTCATAACGACCTGGCGCTTTGCGAGGCGATCACCAAAGAGACGGGGCTTCCCGCCTCGACCTCGACGCTTGCCTTCTACAAGTCCTTCCGCGAATTCGGCCTGAAGAGGATCGGGCTGGCGCTGCCTTATACGGCCGACATCTCCTCGCAGATCGCGGTGGAATATGCGCGCCACGGCTTCGCCATCACCGACGTCGCCTCGCTCGGCCTCGTCGCCAACCGCGATATCGGCGCGGCCGAACCGGATGCGATCCGCGAGGTCCTGCGCCGTGCCGCAGTCTCGAAGCCAGACGCCATCGCGGTCGTCTGCACCAATTTCAACGCAACCGATCTGATCGTCGAGATGGAGGACGAACTCGGCGTGACGATCGTGGACTCGATTGCGGTCACCTTCTGGGAGGCCTGCCGCATTGCCGGCCTCGATGTCGCAATCGAGGGATGGGGGAGGCTTCTGGCCGGAAAGGCCTGACGGAGACGGGGAGGAAGACCGGACCGTACGCGTGACCAACCACTGAACGGAGAAGCCCATGTCCATGGCACCGACCGAAGGCTGGAGCAGAATCTGCACCGACGAAATCGCCCCGCATGATCGCCTCGACTTCTGGCATCACGCGACGAACACCCTTTTTCCGCCGACCCGCGTGCGCCGGTCCACCGATTCTGGTTTCTACGGCCATATCGCGTGGCGCTCCTTCGGCGAGGTGACGCTTGCCGATATCGTCTCGACGACGCTGGAGGTCAGCCGGACGGAGGAGCACATCAACGCTTCCGACCGCTGGTACGAGGTGAACCTGCAGATCGACGGCACGAGCTTCTTCAACCAGAGCGGCCGCGACGTGATCGCCAATCCGCGCTCCATCGTGCTCTACGACAGCCGCCAGCCCTATCGCATGGAATTCGACGGCCCCTATCGCCAGCTTTCCCTGAAGGTGCCGCGCGCGGCGCTGAGGGACCGCGTGCCGGGCATCGATCTGCTCACCGCCCGCGAGATTTCGGCGGAAACCCTTCCCGGTCGCTTCCTCTTCGATTTCGCGGTCGCCCTTTGCGACATCAAGGAGGACGATGCGGCCGCTCCCTTCCGCGCCCGCATCGAGGGCCATGTGATCGAGCTTCTGGCGACCGCACTTCTCGGCAGCGCCGAGCGCACGCCGCTTTCGGCGGGCCGTCAGGTCCAGCTCGGCCGGATCAAGTCCTTCATCCTTGCCAATCTCGACAATCCCGATCTGGCGCCGGCCGATATCGCCCGCGCCCAGCAGATCTCGCTGCGCTCGCTCTACGAACTCTTCGCCTCCGAGGAGAGCCAGGTGGCGCAATGGATCAAGCTGCAACGGCTGGAGCGCATCCGCAGCGATCTTTCCGATCCGCTGTTGCGCGGCTGGCCGATCACCACCATCGCGCTGCGCCGGGGGTTCAAGGACTTCTCCCATTTCAGCCGGGTGTTCCGCGGCCATTTCGGCGTTTCGCCGCGGGATTTCCGCAAGACACAGGTTCACTGAGAGGCCTTCAGGCCTCCGCCCCGCATCTAGACGCTTCGCGGGAAGAGAAGGATGGACGACAGAATGACTGAAGCAGGCACACGGCTTGAAGCCCTGGAACGGCGCGCGCGCCATGATCTCGACTGCGTGGACTATCCGGCCCGCGAATGGGTGAGCCGCCGCACCCATGAGGGCCAGCCGGTGGTCGACGTCGTCATCGTCGGCGGCGGCCAGAGCGGCACCTCGCTCGCCTTTCGCCTGATGCGCGAGCGCATCACCAATATCCGCGTGCTCGAGCGCAACCCGGCCGGTCAGGAAGGCCCATGGGTCACATTCGCCCGCATGCGGACGCTGAGAACCCCGAAAGGTGTCAGCGGCCCGGAATTCGGCATCCCCAGCCTTTCCGTCCGCGCCTGGTGGGAGGCGAAGTTCGGCGAGAATTCCTGGGGCGATCTCGGCCGCATTCCGAAGGAACTGTGGAACGACTACCTGAAATGGCTGCGCGGGGTCTCGGGCATCCCGATCGAAAACGGCGTCGAGGTGACCGGCATCGAGCCGCTTTCCGACGATCTCTTCGCAGTGACCGTGACGAAGAAGGGAGCCCCGGAGCGCATCCTTGCCCGCAACGTCGTGCTGGCGACCGGCATCGAGGGATGCGGCCGCTGGATCATCCCGGAAATGTTTTCCGAAGTGCTGCCGCGCGAGGCTTATGCGCACACATCGGAGCGGATCGACTTCACCGCCCTAGCCGGCAAGCGCATCGCCGTGATCGGCGCGGGCGCATCGGCCTTCGACAATGCGGCCGAGGCGCTGGAGCACGGGGCGGCCTCTGTCGATCTCTTCGTGCGTCGCAAGGAAATCCCGACCGTCAATCCGAACCGCTGGATGGAGTTTGCCGGCTTCATGCGCCATTTCGGCGATCTGGACGACGCCCGCAAATGGCGCTTCGTCAAGACGATCTTCGACCGCAACCAGCCGCCGCCGCAGGATACCTATGAGCGCTGCGCCCGCTTTCCCTCCTTTGCCATGCATACCGGAAGCCCGGTGCTTTCGGTCGCATACGAGGACGGCAAGGCGGTTCTGACGACGCCGGCCGGTGCCGGGAGCTATGATTTCGTCGTCATCGGCACCGGTTTCGGCGTCGACTTTGCCGCCCGGCCCGAGCTTTCCCGCTTTGCCGGCGAGATCGCCACATGGTCGGACCGCTACCAGCCGCCGGCCGGCGAGGAACATGCGCAGCTTGGCGGCTATCCCTATCTCTCCGACTGCTTCCAGTTCACCGAGAAGACGCCGGGGGCGGCACCCTATCTCAGGCACATCTTCAGCTACACCTATGCCGCCATGCCGAGCCTTGCCGGATCGGCGGGCATTTCGGCGTTGAAATTCGGGCTGGACCGGCTGTCGCGCGGCATTACCCGCGAACTCTTCCTCGCCGATGCCGATACCTATTACGAAAGCCTCGCCGCCTATGGCGAGATCGAACTGATGCTTCCGCAAACCGATGCTGAGAGACAGGCAGGCTGACCATGATTTCCGTTGAAGACCGCGCACAGCGCATCACCGAATCCGCCAGGAAGATTCAGAGCCCGTTTGCCGTCGATCCGACGCTCTGCCTCTACAGCCCGCAGGACAATGTGGAATCGCTGAAGCATCCACGCATCGCCGAATGGCTGAAGTTCGTCGAGGAGGAATACCAGCCACCCCTGCCGGATGCCGAGCGCAAGGTGTTGCTGTTCCTGCCCTGCACCAAGACCAAGCCCTATCCCTTTTCCTCCGAGCACCAGTCGATCAACCAGCGGCTGCTCGACAGCGGCTTCAAGCCGATGGACCGCCTCTACCTGCCGCAGGAACTGCAGGCCCGCATCGAGGCGCCGTTCACTACCGAGGTGCTGAACCTCTCGCTTCTCACCGACGGCAAGGGAACGATCATCCACCGCATGGTGATTTCCGAGCCGATGGGCGTCGTGCCTTACGAGCATATCGCGCAATACAAGGGCAAGCCTTCGCCGGCCTGCGCCTATGACGATCCCGGCCTGTTTGAGAACCGTGGCAATGCGGTTTCGCCCTGGCGGGAGGATTCCACCGCCGTCAAGGCTTCGGCGACGCGCTGGAAATGGGGTGACGAGGAAAAGCGCAGCTACGTGACGATGCATAACGAGATGTCGTCCACGGTCGCTAGGGTCATCCACCGCATCGGCCATAACTATACGGACATCGTTTCCTGGGTGGCGCCGGGGCTGACCCATCGCAGCTTCGTCATTGCCCGCGACGAGCGCGCCGCCAACAACGTCGCCTCCCGGCGCAAGGTCGGCAGCGGCTTTATGGAACTGGTAGGCGCCAATGACGGCCTGCCGCAGGATCTGCGGATCGACTGCCTGCCGACCATCGAGCAATGCAAGGACGCCGTGGTGCGGCTGGCCAAACGGCTCGACATCGACACCGCGCACGCCACGGCGATCTACAGCCGCGGCGGCGCCAACGCCACGCCTCTCGCCCTGCCGGAATTGCTGGACGTTCTGCTCCAGCGCATCAACCGCGCCTGAAGGCACCCAGACAGAAGACACCCCCAGAAGGAATAGGGACGGATCATGACCAAGACCCCGCTGAAGCTCGGCCTGAGCGATAGCGACCGCACCAGACACATCGCCAGCGGCGAGGCCCCGATCGTCGGCTTCGACGTCGATGTGACCATGGTCGGCGTGCAGGCGCTGTTCAACGAGCAGCTTTCGAAACACACCTATGACGCCTGCGAATTTCCGCTCGGCACCTATCTGCGCACGCTGGAAAAGCCTGACAGGCCCTATCTCGCCATTCCGATCTTCCCCTCGCGTCACTTCCGCTTTTCGAGCGTCTATGTGAACGCCGCAAGCGGCATCGAAAAGCCGGCCGATCTCGCCGGCAAGAAGATCGGCGTCGCCGTGTTCGACATGGCGGCGGCGGTCTGGTTGCGCGGCATCTTCGAGGATTACTACGACCTGCCGCGCACCGCGCCGATCTATGTGACGGCCGGCTTCGAAGGGCCGCGAACCGGCGACGAGCATCCGCAATTCTATCCCGACCGTTTCACCTTCGAGGAGCGCCGCGATACCGGCCTTGCCCAGCTTCTCGCTTCCGGCGAGATCGATGCGCTCTACACCGCCCGCGCGCCGAGCACATGGCCATCCGACACTGTGCGCCGCCTGTTCGACGATCCGGTGAGCGAGGAGATTTCCTACTACCAGAAGAGCGGCCTTTTCCCGGCCATGCATGTGCTGGCGATCAAGCGGCCGGTCGCCGAGGCCAATCCGGGCATCGTCCGCGCCCTCTACGACGCCTTTGTCAGGGGACAGCAGATCGCCCGCGAACGCCTGTTCGAGGCGGCTGCCCTCTCCACCATGCTGCCCTGGCAGATGGACCACCTGCTCTTCACCGAAAAGCATCTCGGCACCGACTACTGGCCGACGGGTGTGGCGAAGAACCGGAACCTCGTGGAAACCGTCACCCGCTACATGCTGGAGGACGGGCTGATCTCGACGCCGTTCAAGGTCGAGGATCTCTTCAGCGCCGAGATGATGGATACCTGACATGCGCATCTGGATCAGGAACCCGCTTGCCATCATGGCTGACGATGCCCCTTACGGCATCGTCGTGGAAAATGGCCGCATCGTCGAACTGGTCGGGGGCGACGGTCCCGCCGCCCCGGTGGACGAGGAATTCGACGCGAGCCGCCATGTCGTCATCCCCGGCCTCGTCAACACCCATCACCATTTCTTCCAGACGCTGACGCGGGCGCATCCGGCCGCGATCAACAAGGAACTCTTTCCCTGGCTGAAAGCGCTCTATCCGCTGTGGGGCACCCATCTCGGGCGCGAAAGCTTTCGCCTCGCCGTGCGGCTGGCGCTGACCGAGCTTCTGATGTCGGGCTGCACCACCGCATCCGACCATCTCTTCGTCTTTCCGCCCGACATGCCTGACGCCGTCGATATCGAGGCGGAAGAGGCGGCGAAGCTCGGCATGCGCGTGGCGCTGACGCGCGGTGCGATCAATCTCGGTTCGAAGAGCGGCGGCATCGCCGACGAACGGCTGATGCAGGACTACGATACCGTGCTTGCCGATTGCGAGCGCGTGCTCGGCAAGTATCACGACCGCCGCGACGGCGCCTATACCACGGTCGCGCTCGCGCCCTGCGCGCCCTTCAACGTCACCCGCCAGCTGATGATCGATACGGCTGTGCTGGCGGAAAAATACGACTGCCGCCTGCATACCCATCTCGGCGAGACGCATGACGAGGACGATTATTGCCTGCATCATTTCGGCTGCCGCCCGCTCGATTATCTCGAACAGGTGGGCTGGATGAACGACCGGGTCTGGCTCGCCCACGGCATTCATTTCGACATGGACGAGATCAAGCGCATCGGCAAGCACCGCATCGGCGTCTGCCACTGCCCCACCTCGAACATGCTGCTCGCTTCCGGTCAGTGCAGGACGAAGGATCTGGAAGAGGCCGGCGCGATCGTAGGCCTCGGCGTCGACGGTTCTGCATCGAATGACAATTCCAACATGATGGAGGGCGTGCGACAGGCGCTGCTGCTCGGCCGCCTGACCTATGGCGCATCCGCCGTCACCCATCACGATGTGTTGCGTTGGGCGACGGAAGGCTCCGCCCGCTGCCTCGGCCGCACCGATATCGGCCGCATCGCGGTCGGCTATCAGGCGGATCTCGCCATGTTCACGCTGGACGAACTGCGCTTCTCCGGCGCGGGCGATCCGCTTGCAGCCCTCGTCCTGTGCGGCGCGCATCAGGCCGACCGGGTGATGGTCGGCGGCGAGTGGCGCGTGACCGACGGAATGCCTGTCGGCATGGACGTGAAGAAGCTCCGCTTCGAGCACGGACAGGCCGCCCAGCGCTTTCTTTGCGAGGCGACGGCGGGGTGAGGTTGGGGGCTGCTTGCGGGCGGGAATTCTCCGGGCGATTGATGCTTGCCACTGATGAGCATGCGGTCCGAGAGAAGATGCAACGCTCTATCCCGTTGTTTTCCCACGCCTTCGCCCACAAACCCACCGACCGCCCCCGCCGCAACCATCCTACATGCATTGAACGTCATGTTTTGCCGCTGGCCCTGCCTAGGCGTCGAACTGGCGCCGGGGGAGCATGAAGGCTTAAATCCGGGTCAGGGTCAGCCACGGATTGCTGACAGGCACCAGAAGTGAGATTCATGAACTATCGGCACATGGAAACCCAGGCGTGGCAGGTTCTCGACCGCGCCCATTATCTGCATCCCTTCACCGACCACGCCTCGCTCAGGCAGGCGGGCTCGCGCGTCGCCGTGCGCGGCGAAGGCGTCTATGTCTGGGATACCGAGGGCGACCGCATCATCGACGGGCTTTCCGGTCTAGGCTGCGTCAACATCGGCTATGGCCGGCCGGAACTGGTGAAGGCGGCGGCGGATCAGATGCAGGCGCTTTCCTTCTGCCAGTCCTTCTTCAACACCACCCATCCGAGCGCGGTGCTTTTGGCGGAAAAGCTGTCGCAGATCCTGCCGGAAGGGCTCAACCACGTCTTCTTCCAGTCCTCGGGCTCCGAGGCCAACGAGACGGCCGTGCGCGCCGTGCGCCGCTACTGGGATCTCGCCGGCAAGCCGGAACGCCGGGTGATCATCGCCCGCGAGGCCGCCTATCACGGCAGCACCCACATGGCGGCGAGCCTTTCCGGCATTCCGCCGATGTATGGCGCAGGCGGCGATATTCCGCTGCCCTCCGTTACCCATATCAAGACCGCCTACCAGTATCGCAACGGTCCGGGCATGGACCCGGAAGAGTTCGGCATTCTGGCCGCAAGCTGGCTCGAAGAGCGCATTCTCGAAATCGGCCCCGACAAGGTCGCCGCCTTCTTTGCCGAGCCTGCCCAGAGCGCCGGGGGGGCGCTTTGCCCGCCGATGAGCTACTGGCCCGAGATCCAGCGCATCTGCAAGAAGTACGACATCCTGCTGGTGGTCGACGAGGTCGTCTGCGGCTTCGGCCGCACCGGCAAGTGGTTCGGCTCGTTCTACTATGGCATCCAGCCCGACATCATGCAGCTCGGCAAGGGCATCACTTCGGGCTACCTGCCGCTTTCGGCCTGCATCCTGTCCGACCGCGTCGCGGACCTGCTGATCGAGGAAGGCGGCGAGTGGGCGCATGGCTTCACCTATTCCGGTCATCCCTCCTGCTGCGCCGTGGCGCTGGAGAACATCCGGATCATGGAGGAGGAAAACATCGTCGAGAACGCCGAAAAGGAACTCATTCCCTATTTCCGCGCCAAGCTCGAAACCTTCGTCGGCCATCCGCTGATCGGCGACGTGCGCTCCGTCGGCCTGATGGGCGGTCTCGAGATCGTCAAGAACCGGGTCACCCGCGAGGCCTATCCCTACGAGGCCAAGATCGGCTACCACTGCTCCGGCGAGGCGCTGAAGCGCGGACTGGCGTTCCGCGCCAACGGCGACACCATGAGCCTGATGCCGCCGCTGGTCATCACCAGGGACGAACTCGACACCGTGTTCGAGATCGCCCGCGAGGCGCTCGACGCGACGGCCGTGGCCTTCGGAGTGGCATGATGGGTTTGAAGACGGGTCTCGTCTGGCACGAACTGCTGATGTGGCACGATACCTCGGCGCTGGCGGATTTCATGTCCGCCGGCCACGGCGTGGTCGAGCCGGACCTGCCCGCCGAAAGCCCCGCCAGCAAGCGCCGCATCAAGAACCTTCTCGATGCGGCGGGCCTGACCGAACAGCTCGACATCATCAAGCCGAGAGCCGCGACGGAAGACGAACTGGCGCGGGTTCATGCGCCCGGTTACATCGCCGAGATCAGGCGTCTCAGCGCGCTGAACGGCGGCGACGCCTCGCTCGGACGCATTGCCGGCGTAACGCCCTTCGGCCCCGGCGGCTACGATATCGCGGCACTTGCCGTCGGCGGCGTGCTGGAGGCGGTCGACGCGGTCGCGACCCGCAGGCTCGCCAATGCCTATGCGCTGGTGCGTCCCCCCGGCCACCATGCGGAGCGCGACTATGGTTTCGGCTTCTGCATCTTCAACAATGTGGCCCTTGCCGCGCGCCATGCCCAGGCCGTCCACGGCCTGAAGCGCATCGCCATCCTCGACTGGGACGTACACCATGGCAACGGTGCGGAGCACATCTTCTGGGAAGTCCCCGATGTGCTCACCATGTCGATCCATCAGGACAATTGCTATCCCGGCAATTCCGGCGCTGTCGAGGCCATCGGTGGCGGCGCGGGCGAAGGCTTCAACCTCAATATTCCGCTGCCGCCCGGCTGCGGCGTGGGTGCCTATTCTGCTGTTATCGAGCGGGTAGTCGTCCCGGCGCTGAGGCGCTTCCGGCCGGAGATGATCCTCGTCGCCTCCGGGCTCGACGCGGGCGCCTACGATCCGCAGGGGCGGATGATGCTGCATGGCGGCGCCTTCGCGGCGATGACGAAAACGCTGATGGCCGTGGCCGACGAACTCTGCGACGGCCGGCTTCTGATGACCCATGAGGGGGGCTATCACCGCACTTCCGTGCCGTTCCATGCGCTCGGCATCATCGAGGCCTTGTCGGGGCTCAAGGGTTCGATAGAAGACCCTTTCACGCCCATGGTATCCGGCATGGCCTATCAGGACCTGCAGCCGCATCAGGATATCGCGATCGCGCGCGCGGAACGGAATTTGGAAAGGATCTGATCAGCTCATGATCGACAGGACGCTCTTCTACATCGACGGCGAATGGGTGAAGCCCGCCCGTCCCGAGGTCATCGACGTGGTCAATCCGGCGACGGAGGAAGTCGTGGCACAGATCGGCGCGGGCAGCGCCGAGGATGTCGACCGCGCCGTTGCCGCCGCGCGCCGCGCGTTTCCTGCATTTGCGGCGACTGCGCCGGAAGAACGGGCGGCGCTGCTTCGCCGCATCGTCGATTGCTTCAACAACCGGCGCAAGGAACTGGCCGATGCCGTAACGCTCGAAATGGGCTCGCCGCTCGATCTCGCCTGGAACATGCAGACCGGTTCCAGCCTCATCTATTTCGAGGAAGCGGCAGGCGTTCTGGAAGGCTTCGATTTCGACACCATCACCCCGTCGACGCTCGACACCACCCGGATCCGCTATGAGGCGATCGGCGTCTGCGGTCTCATCACGCCATGGAACTGGCCGCTGAACCAGATCGTGACCAAGCTTGCGCCCGCACTTGCCGCCGGCTGCACCGTGGTCCTGAAGCCGAGCGAGCTTTCGCCGCTCAGCGCCTTCATCCTGGCGGAAGTGCTGCACGAAGCGGGCGTGCCCGCCGGCGTCTTCAATCTGGTGAACGGCACCGGGCCGGAGGTGGGTGCGGCCATCGCCGCCCATCCCGACGTCGACATGGTGTCGTTTACCGGCTCCACCCGCGCGGGCATTCAGGTCGCCATCGCGGCCGCCCCGACCGTCAAGCGCGTGCATCAGGAGCTCGGCGGAAAGTCGGCCAATGTCATCCTGCCGGATGCCGATCTCGATCTCGCGGTTCGTGACGGCGTTGCCCGTTGTTTCATCAATTCCGGGCAATCCTGCATCGCGCCGACCCGCATGCTGGTGCATCGCCCGCAGCTTCCCGAGGTCGTCGAGCGCATAAAGGTCGAGGCCGCCAAGGTGGTGGTCGGCGATCCCTTCTCGGCGGAGACCACCATGGGTCCCGTCAGCGGCGCCGCGCAGTTCCGCAAGGTGCAGGAAATGATCGGCAAGGGCATAGATGGCGGCGCGACCCTGCTTCTCGGCGGTCCCGGCCGTCCGCAGAACCTCAATCGCGGCTATTTCGTCCGCCCGACGGTGTTCATCGACGTCACTCCTGGCATGGAAATTGCCAGACAGGAGATATTCGGCCCGGTGCTTTCGGTGCTGACCTACGAGGACGAGGATGAGGCCGTTCGCATTGCCAACGATTCCGTCTATGGCCTCGCGGCCTATGTCTATTCGAAGGACTACGACCACGCCAACGCGGTCGCGGCCAGGCTTCGGGCCGGCCGCGTTTTCATCAACAATCCGCCTTTCGATTTCAACGCCCCCTTCGGCGGCTACAAGCAGTCGGGCAACGGACGCGAACTCGGGGAATTCGGCATGGTCGAATTCCTCGAAATCAAGGCCGTGCTCGGCTATCGCCCCTCTCCGGCAGCCTGAGCGCTGCCGGACAAGACGAAAGATTTCCGGGTGAGACCCATGCAGCCTTCCATCGCTCCCGCCCCCGAAAACACTTCCGCCGATGCTTCGGACGATGCCGGCCAGCCGGTCGATCTCATCATCGATCAGGCGGGCAAGACCTATCGCACCGCCAAGGGGCCGTTCGTGGCGCTGGAACCTATCTCGCTCAAGATCGAGCGCGGTTCCTTCGTCGCGTTGATCGGTCCGTCCGGTTGCGGCAAGTCCACGTTGCTCAGGATGATCGCCGGGCTGGAAGAGCCGGATAACGGCGCGGTTCTGGTGCGCGGCAAGCATCCGGAGCAGTTTCGCGCCAATGGCGATCTGGGCATCGCCTTTCAGGACCCGGCGCTCCTGCCGTGGCGCAGCGTCTATGCCAATGTCGCCTTTCCCTTGCAGGTGCTCGGGCGCTCGGTCTCGAAGCATGACGCGAAGATCCGCGAACTGATCGCGCTGGTCGGCCTTTCCGGCTACGAGGATGCCCTGCCCGGCCAGCTTTCCGGCGGCATGCGCCAGCGCGTGGCGATTGCCCGCGCGCTGATCAGCGACCCCTCGGTCATGCTGCTGGACGAACCCTTCGGCGCGCTGGACCAGATTCTCCGGCGCACGATGAACATCGAGCTGCAGCGCATCTGGTCGTCGCAGAAGACCACGACGATCCTCGTCACCCATGGCATCGACGAAGCCGTGTTCCTCGCCGACGAGATCGTGGTGATGCATGCCCGGCCCGGCCGGATCGCCGAGATCGTCAAGGTTCCCTTCGCCCGGCCGCGCACGCCGGAACTCTTTTCCCACCCGGATTTCCACGCGCTCTGCGACCGGCTGATGAAGAGCCTTCACCCCGAAGGTGCTGAGGCCGTCGGCCTCTGAAGTTCGTCTTTCGCCGGGGCCGTCAGACCTCGGCCAACCACTCTATTTCAAAGAATGCACCACCCGGCGCCTGGCAATAGATCGACCTGCCGCCGGGAAAATCGATGGCGCGGCCGAGCACGGCAGCGCCGAAGGCGCGCGCTCTTGCCACCGTCATCTCGAAATCATCGACGTGAAAGGCCACATGGCCGGCGCCCGGACGCCATGGCAGCGGATCGGCCGGCGGGATGTCCTCGACCTCGGAGCGGAAGGCGATCAGCTCGAGGATCAGTGGATAGCTCTCGGCGCGAAGCTGGGTGAAATCGCAGATCAGCCCCGGCCTGCCGGTCAGGGCGGCGATGTCATCCGCCATGCCCCGCTCGATGAAGATCGGCTCGAAGCCGAAGACTTCCCGGAAGAACACGATGGCCGGATCGATGTCCCGCACCGTCAGCGAGGCATGGTGCCAGCGGATGGGCTGTTCTGTCGCTTTACTCACTGACGCACCCTTCGCTCGAGCACGCCGACGAACTCGTAGACGATGACCGAGATGATGATGCTGACCACCGCCCCGGCCCAGACCATTTCGTAATCCAGCCCGGCGCGCGAGACGTTGAGCAGGTTGCCGAGGCCGACGCCGGACAGCAGCCATTCCGCGATCATCACGCCGAGCAGTGCCTGCGGTGCGACCAGTTTTGCGGCGGCGAAGAGATAGCTGATCGAATAGGGAACGACGATATAGACGAGCCGCTTGAAACGCCCGCCGCCATAGACGCTGACGAGATCGCTTGCCGCCTTCGGCACCGCCGAAAAGCCCTGGGTGAGCAGCACATAGGCGGGAAAGAAGACGACGAGGACCGCCATGAACACCGATGCGGTGACGCCGCGACCGAAGACCAGCACGATGAAGGGCACCAGCGCCACCAGCGGCATGTTCTGCGCCACCATGGCGACCGGCACCAGCGCCCGGCCGATGGCGGGCGCCAGAACCGAAATCGAGGCGAGCACGAAGGCGATGGCCAATCCAGCGAGAAGCCCGAGCCCCGCCAGCGGAACCGTCTCGGCCAGTGCGGCGAAGAGCGGCTTGTAGCCGCCGTCCAGAATGAAGTTGAGCGTGCGCAGCGGACCCGGACCGACGATGGGGTTGAGCCTGGTCAGCGCCAGCATCAGCCACCAGAGGAAGAAGGGCAGCACGATTGCCGCGGCGGCAAGCGCGAGGTTCTTCAGCGTCTCCCAGCCTCCTCCCCCGACTTCGGCGGGCCGTGTCGCGGCCATGGTCACGCTGTTGGTGGTCGCCGCAAGGCGACGGGCGGGAGCCAGGAAAATGAGGAAGCCGACGAGCGCGATCAGGCTGGTGGCGAAGCCGATGCCCCAGAGCCGCGCCGGATTGCCCTGCGGCAGGGCGGCGAGCAGGAAGGTGCCGAAGCCCCAGCGCGCGCCGGAGCCGAACTCGCCGAGAACCGCGCCGAGCACGGCAAGCGGGGCGGCGACCCGAAGGCCAGCAAACAGCGAGGGCAAGGCGCCCCGGAGGCGGACGCGGCGAAGCAGGGTGAACGGGCCGCCGCCATAGACCGACACGAGGTCGCGAAGCCGGGGATCGACTTCCCTCAGGCCCAGCAGGCAGGTCGACATGGCAGGGAAATAGACCATCAGCGCCGACAGGAGGATCTGCGGCCAGTCCCCCTTGAAGAAGATGACGAGCAGCGGCCCGACGACGATGGCCGGCATGGCGAAGATCGCGATGTTGACGCCGCGAAAGATCACCTCGACCACAGGGAACAGGCAGAAGACCAGCGCCGCGATGATCGCGACGCCCGCACCGATGGCAAAGCCCGAGAGAGCGCTGCGAATGGTGCTGCTGCCATGGAGCAGGTAAAGCTCCCGGTCGGCAAAGGCCTGCAACAGGATGCGCGACGGCGGCGGCAGCATGGCCGCTCCCCATGTCGTGGCCCGGCCGAGAAGTTCCCACACGAGAAGGGCGACCACCACTGAGAAGAGAATGCGCGCGCGGGTCTGCGCGTCCCTCGATATCGTCATGGCCGGTTGTCCCTTTTCGCTGTCATGTCTTTCCCTGTCATGTTTGCGCCCGCAGACCGCGACGATGTCGCGTTCCGCAGACGCCGAAAGCGGCAGAAGCACCACTTTCGGGACGCGTCTAAGCCGTTGAAGGAATTGAACTCGTTTCCCCCGGTTTCGGCCAGCGCGGACCATGGTCCGTCATGGCGAAAAATCTTGGCTATCCGTGCAAAGCAAGAAGCGTTCCGGGGCCACGTGCCCGCCCGGAAAATGACGGCCAATACCGGAGGTAGCAGAGGGAGACCACGCGCCGGATGCCGGGCGACGGCTGTGTGGCGCTTTCCCGGCCGGTCGCCATGCAGCCTTGCGTGCCGTTAATTCGGGCGCGGTCCGGTGGCGATGCCCAATCGGAATGCAGATCGTGACAATGATGTGAAAACCCTGCCCAAAGGATAGCCGCCACCGGCAGGAGGATTTTTCGAGACTGCGGGATGGTCTCTCCCGGCATGGGTGAGCGAGTTCTTCGCAGTGGTCGGGCGGCCTGACGAGCGGAAGCCAATTTCGTTACTCGAGGTTGCATTTCTGCGCGCGAGCAGCGGATTTCGTGTCCCTTGACGGCACAAATCTCCGCTCCCTACAAATTCCTCAAAGCTTATCGTTGCTGAAAGCAAGGCAGCTCTCCGACCTGACCCGTTCCCCTATCAAGGAGTGAAGAGATGACGTTTTCCCTTTCCCGCCGTAGCTTCAACAAGGCAGCACTTGCCGGGCTTGCCGCAACTACGGTTGCCGGCCCTCTGGGCGGTATTGCGCGCGCAGCCGAGACCAAGCTGACCTTCCAGTCGATCTGGATCAACGATCCGGAATTCAGCGGCTATTTCATCGCCATGGACAAGGGCTACTATGCCGAGGAAGGTCTTGCGCTGGACTATCTTCCGGGCGGCCCGGACGTCATTCCGCAGGCTTCGCTGCTCACCGGCAAGGCCGATATCGCGCTGACCTCGATGATCGAGACGGCCACCGCGATCACCGAGAAGGGTGCAAACTTCAAGATCGTCGGCGTGCAGTTCCAGAAGAGCCCGGACAGCATCATCAGCCTCGAGGCGACCGGCATCAAGACGATCAAGGATCTGGCCGGCAAGACGGTCGCCTGCCCGCCGCTCAACCTCGGCCCGTTCAAGGTGCTGCTGGAGGTCAACGGCCTCACTGAGGAACAGGTGAAGATCGTGCCCTACACCTTCGACCCTACGCCGCTGGCAACAGGTCAGGTCGATGCCGTCGTCGATTTCATGACCTCGCTGCCCTTCATCATCGAGCAGACCTCCGGCAAGAAGGCGAGCTACATCCTGTTTTCCGAGGCCGGCATGTCCTTCGGTCAGGATCTCGTCACCGTCAGCGAGGAGACGCTGAAGTCCCGCCGCAAGGATATCGTCGGCTTCCTGCGCGCCAGCCGCAAGGGCTGGGTCGAGGACTTCAAGGAGCCGGGCAAGTATGCCAAGGAATATGAGGAAACCTGGTACAAGGGCAACGGCTACACCCCAGAGGCGGCCCAGTTCCACGCCAAGATCCAGATGCCGCTGATGGAGCATCCGAAGGGCGTGTTTTCCATGGATGACGCCTGGATCGACGGCAACATCGCCTCGCTCGCAAAGGTCGGCATCAAGGTCTCGCGCGACATCTTCGATCCGTCCCTGCTCGCCGAAATCTGATCGCAGCCGAGATGCAGCAGGAAATCCCCGCATTGTTCACGCCCCTCCATGTGAGGGGCGTGACGTTTAAAAACCGCATCGTGCTTTCGCCCATGTGCCAGTATGCCGCCGTCGATGGACAGGCCGGCGACTGGCATTTCGACCATCACGCCCGCATGGCGCTGGGCGGCGTCGGTGGTGCCGTGGTGGAATCGACCGGCGTCCTGCCCGAGGGTCGCATCACACCCGATTGCCTCGGCCTCTGGGACGACAGCCAGATCCCCGGCCTTGCCCGGATCGTATCGATCTACAGGCGACAGGGGGCAAGAGTGGGCATCCAGCTTTCCCATGCCGGCCGCAAGGCAAGCTCCACGCCGCCTTGGGATGGCGGATGGGCGCTCTCTCCAGACGATTCGCGTGCATGGCGGACCGTCGCCCCCTCACCGATAGCCTATCACGAGGACTGGCCGGTGCCGGAAGCGCTGGATGCAGATGGCATTGCACGGGTCGTCGAAGCCTTCGTGGCGGCCGCCCGCCGCGCGGTGGAAGCCGGTTTCGATTTTGTCGAGATCCATGGTGCCCATGGCTACCTGATCCACAGCTTCGTCTCGCCGGTTTCGAACCATCGTGACGATCTCTACGGCGGCGATGCCGAAGGCCGCATGCGGCTGCCGGTGGAAATCGCCACTGCGGTGCGCGCCGCCCTGCCGCCCGATATGCCGCTCTTTTATCGCGCCTCCTGCATCGACCGCATCCCGGACGACGGCCTGACGCTCGACGATGCGGTGCTTCTGGCACGACGGTTGAAGGACGCCGGCGTCGATGTTCTGGATTGCTCGGCGGGTGGCATTCTGGTGCGCACCAATCCCGGCCACATCAAGGAAGGTCCCGGCTTCCAGATCGGTTTTGCCGAGCGCATCCGGGCCGAGACGGGCATGGCAACCATGGCCGTCGGCGCAATCACGGCGTCGGGTCAGGCCAATGACGTCATCGCCGGCGAAAGGGCCGATCTCGTCGCCATCGGCCGGGAGTTGCTGGCCGATTCGAATTTCGCGCATCGCGCCGCCGGCGAACTCGGCCTGCCGAAACCCGATTTCGTCCTGCCGGAACGCTACGCCTTCTATCTGCAGTTCCGGCGGCCGCCGCCGGAGGCATAGAGCTGATCCGGTATTCGGATCATCGATGACACTCGACAACCCCGGGCAGTTTCCGGATCGCTTCCACGAAAGGCACAACGGTCTCTTCATCCTGTCCGGTCAGTCCCCTCTGCGCCTCCTCGAAATGGCAGCACGGGCGGACGCTGACTATTCGAGGCTTGCGAGATCGCGTGCTCGTTTCGAGAGGCCGCGCATCCGGGATCGTGATGGAGGCCCCGGTCGGCAAAACCAGGCGGGGGGAAACGATGGTTTGCATCCTCCCGGTCCCGCAAGCGCGCACAGGGACCGTCAAACCCGTCAATGCCGAACCGATGGTACTACTTTTTTACCGGAATAGGGCATCTTGCCAGCCGGCCCCGGCTGGCGTACTCGAAAGCCGTCGGACGATGGGCCGATTAACGATACCATTCGGCGTCGCTGCGTTTCGGCGCCACAACCTCAAGACGTTGGGATTGCGATGAACCTTTACTTGGATTACCTGGCTGAGATCAAAAGCAGAGAAACTCAAGGGCTCGCTCCCAAGCCGATTGATGACGGCGCGCTCCTCGGCGAGATCATCACGCTGATTGAGGATGCCGGCAGCGAGCACCGGCCAGATGCCCTGAAGTTCTTCATCTACAATACGCTGCCGGGCACGACCAGCGCGGCGGGTGTCAAGGCCGCGTTCCTGAAGAAGATCATTCTCGGCGAAGCGGTCGTTCCGGAAATCACCCCCGATTTTGGCCTCGAACTTCTGTCGCACATGAAGGGCGGTCCCTCGGTCGGAGTGCTGCTCGACATCGCGCTTGGCGATGACGCAGCGATTGCCGCAAAGGCCGGTGAAGTTTTGAAGACCCAGGTCTTCCTCTACGACGCCGACATGTTCCGGCTGCGCGATGCCTTCAAGGCTGGCAATGCGGTCGCCAGGGACGTGCTTGAAAGCTATGCCAAGGCCGAGTTCTTCACCAAGCTCCCGGATGTCGAGGACGAAATCAAGGTCGTGACCTTCATCGCCGCCGAAGGCGATATCTCGACCGACCTTCTGTCGCCGGGCAACCAGGCGCATTCGCGCTCCGACCGCCAGCTGCATGGCCAGTGTATGATCTCGCCGGAAGCGCAGCAGGAAATCGTGGCGCTGCAGAAGAAACACCCCGACGCGCGCGTGATGATGATCGCCGAGAAGGGCACGATGGGCGTCGGCTCTTCGCGCATGTCGGGCGTGAACAACGTGGCGCTGTGGACCGGCAAACAGGCCAGCCCCTATGTGCCTTTCGTCAACGTCGCCCCGATCGTCGCCGGCACCAACGGCATCTCGCCGATCTTCGCGACCACCGTCGATGTGACCGGCGGCATCGGCATCAACCTGAAGAACTGGGTCAGGAAGACCGGTGAAGACGGCAAGCCGATCCTCAACAACGACGGCAACCCGGTCCTCGAACAGAAATTCTCGGTCGAGACCGGCACCGTGCTGAAGATCGACGCCAAGAACAAGAAGCTTCGCGACGAGAACGGCAATGAGCTGGTCGATGTCGCTGCCGCCTTCACGCCGCAGAAGATGGAGTTCATGAAGGCCGGCAGCTCCTATGCCATCGTCTTCGGCAAGAAGCTCCAGACGTTTGCTGCCCAGACGCTCGGCGTCGAGCCGACCCCGGTCTTTGCCCCGAACAAGGAAATCAGCATCGAGGGCCAGGGCCTGACGGCTGTCGAGAAGATCTTCAACCGCAACGCCGTCGGCGTAACCCCGGGCAAGATCCTGCATGCCGGCTCCGACGTTCGCGTGAAGGTGAACATCGTCGGCTCGCAGGACACCACCGGCCTGATGACCGCGCAGGAGCTCGAGGCGATGGCGGCAACCGTCATTTCGCCGCTGGTCGACGGTGCCTACCAGTCCGGTTGCCACACGGCATCCGTCTGGGACAAAAAGGCTCAGGCCAACATTCCGAAGCTCATGTCCTTCATGAACAACTTCGGCGTGATCACCGCCCGCGATCCGAAGGGCGTCTATCATTCGATGACGGACGTCATCCACAAGGTGCTGAACGACATCACCGTGGATGACTGGGACATCATCATCGGCGGCGACAGCCATACCCGCATGTCCAAGGGCGTGGCATTCGGCGCTGACTCCGGCACCGTGGCGCTGGCGCTGGCAACGGGCGAGGCCACCATGCCGATCCCGCAGTCGGTCAAGGTGACCTTCAAGGGCACGATGCAGCCCTACATGGACTTCCGCGACGTGGTCCACGCCACGCAGGCGCAGATGCTCAAGCAGCATGGCGACAACGTCTTCCAGGGCCGCATCATCGAAGTGCACATCGGCACGCTGCTTGCCGACCAGGCTTTCACCTTCACCGACTGGACGGCCGAGATGAAGGCCAAGGCATCGATCTGCATTTCGGAAGACGAGACGCTGATCGAGTCGCTGGAAATCGCCAAGTCGCGCATTCAGATCATGATCGAAAAGGGCATGGACAATGCGGCCGGGACCCTCAAGGGCCTGATCGCCAAGGCCGATCGTCGTATCGCCGAGATCCGTTCTGGCGAAAAGCCGGCTCTCAAGCCTGACGATAATGCCAAGTACTTCGCTGAAGTCGTGGTTGATCTCGACCAGATCGACGAGCCGATGATCGCCGACCCCGACGTGAACAATGCCGATGTTTCCCGGCGCTACACCCACGACACGATCCGCCCGGTTTCCTACTATGGCGGCGCCAAGAAGGTGGACCTCGGCTTCGTGGGCTCGTGCATGGTGCACAAGGGCGACATGAAGATCGTCGCCCAGATGCTGAAGAACATCGAGAAGGCCGAAGGCAAGGTCGAGTTCAAGGCACCGCTCGTGGTTGCTGCCCCGACCTACAACATCATCGACGAGCTGAAGGCCGAAGGCGACTGGGAAATCCTGCAGAAGTATTCGGGCTTCGAGTTCGATGATGTGAAGCCGAAGACCACCAACCGCACCGAGTACGAGAACATCCTCTATCTCGAGCGTCCCGGCTGCAACCTGTGCATGGGCAACCAGGAAAAGGCCGAGAAGGGCGACACCGTTCTCGCGACCTCGACCCGTCTGTTCCAGGGGCGCGTCGTGGAAGATACGGCCGACAAGAAGGGCGAATCTCTCCTCGCATCGACCCCGGTCGTGGTGCTGTCGGCGATCCTTGGCCGCACGCCGAGCATGGAAGAGTACCGGTCTGCCGTTGAAGGAATCGACCTGACAAAGTTCGCTCCGCCGAAGACGAAGCCGATCGACTCCCTGTCTGTCCACTACTGAGATCCCGCCCGGGTTCACAATGCAGTGCCCCGCGAACGCCATGCCTTCGCGGGGCATTTTTTATATTGTCGATTGAATAGGCGGCGCGTGGATGTTCGACGTGCCCGGAGGCCGGGTCGCTCGACAATCAGCACCTCCCAAAAGAGGCCAGCAAGGCCACCAGGGCGGCTTGTCGATGAGTGTCGGTCTTCTGGAAAATGGATTTGACCCTGCTTCGGGCGGTTTCCCTGGTAACGCCGAGCGCTTCCGCGGCGGTTTCGAGGGTCTCGCCGCTTGCGAGCAGCGCCGCGAGACGCGCTTCCGCCGGGGTGAGACCGAAAGCGCGACCGAGAACCTGCCAGTCGGACTTGGCGGGAGCAACGATCTCATCGAGAAGCAGCAATGCTCTCGCACAAAGAAAGGGAGACTTCGCCCCGCCATCGACGGGCAGGATCCTGATCACGATCGGAGCGGCGTTCTCCCGCCGCGCGACAATTGGAGGTGCGCGCAAGGTCTTGCCCTCGCGAAGCCCTCTCAGTCGGTCGATGACCTTGCCGTATTCCGCCTCGGCATGACGATCGCGAAATATCAGCCGCCCGCCGGCGATGTGGACGGAGGCGCCCAGGAGTTGCTGTGCTGCCAAGTTGGCATGGATGAACCTGCCGGTTGCATCGATCGCCACCACCGCCTTTCCGATTTGATCGAACGAATTCGCAACGGTCGACAATGTGACGCGCCCGGCAAGATGGGCAAGACTGCCCACCTCGTTCAGCCGCAGGGAAAACTGTCGGAGGATCGCCCTTTCCGTCTGTTCGAATGTCCCTTGGCGAAGAGATCGATGCAGCGTCAGGGACCAGAAGTCCGGGCCGGTATGGATTCCGATGCCCGCCCACCATTTCCCGTCAAAGCGAGGCAGGAATTCGTCGAAAAATGGCGCGTCCTCATCGGCGGCGTCGATCAGATCACGATCCAGGGCAACCTCGCCTCGCAAATTTAGAACCCTTGCACGCCGGTGACTATCGGCGTCTCGCTCAGGCCATCCCTCGCGGACATAGGTTTCCAGGCACTCCCCAAGATGCGCGGTCGCCACCGCTCCTTCGGACCCGGTCTGCGGGATCAAGGCAGCTCCCATGGCGCCGGTGGCCGTCGCGACCTCCTCCAGGAGTTCTGTCCAGCGCGACGGATCGGCAATAACGTCCGACAAGTGCGCGGACGCATGTTGAAAGCGGCTGATGTCTATCGACATATCGCCCCCCTTAAGTGATTGCCAGGCACGAACAGCGGGCAGAAGCCAAGCGATATATCGACTGGATACAATATGAATCGGCGGCGCTGCCGTGGATATTTTGAAAATCTGAAAGTATACGTCGCAATATTCGGAAGTGATATTCTCTGCGACTTTGCCGATGCAAGTATATCAGATAGTTTTTATCCTTCAATAGCGGCCGCGCCAGTGCCGCCACGAGCGATGCCGGTCGCAGACTTCAGGTAACCGATCGTTCTGGCTCTTTCGCGCCCTCGCCTCCAAATGCTCTCGGGCCGGAGCAATCTGCGCCATCCGTCTCCCTTCAACCCCCAAAAGGGGGTCGAATGTATTCCCGCCCAATGGTTCCGTTTTCCTCACGGGGATCATGCCCCGCAGGAAAACCGGCGGGAGGGACCTATGCGAATGACAAATTTCTCCGTGAAACTGGCGGGTGCGATTGCAGCGGCGTTGAGTTTCGGATTGCAGGCTCACGCCACTGGTGTCGGTGAGGCGCAAACCTTTGACGTCGATGTTGCAATCGTATTTGCAGTTGATTTCTCATCATCGATCGATCCGGACACCGCCGACCTGCAAAGGAACGGGCATGTTACCGCACTCACTTCGCCGGAGTTCCTTGATGCCATTTCCAGCAATCGCCGGGGCTGCATCGGTGTAACTTACTTTGAATGGGCGAGCCCGGCACAGATCAGGGTCGTTCTTCCGTGGACGAGGATTTGCGGTCCGGCGGACGCCGAATCCGCCGCCCGGGTGATCGCCAACAAGGGCGACACCGGCTTCAGCCGCCGCGGCAGAGGCGGCACATCCATTTCCTCCGCCATCGATGTTGGAAGCCTGCTTCTCGACCGGTTTCCGGGAACCGCCGAAAGAAAGGTCATAGACATCTCCGGCAACGGAGAAAACAACGACGGCCTGCCCGTTCAGGAATCCAGGAGAAGGGCGGTAGCAAAGGGATACACCATAAATGCCATCGCCATCCCGGATGGAAGCGGCGAGAACCCCGGCCTTCTATTGGCCTCCTATTTTTCGGACAACGTCATAGGCGGTTTCAGCGCTTTCGTGATGGTGCCGAAGGCGGTCGGCGACTACACCACGGCTCTGCGTCGGAAGCTGATAAGGGAGATCGCCCAAAGCGGTGATCCGTGTTCCCCGAAAGCCGGGGCGCGCTTTGGGTGGCCACCTTATACAACCATCGCGGACGCTCAATATCGTGCGTTCGAATGGATGGCGTCGCCTTGACGGGCGCCGCGCATTACGAAGGCAACCCGGTCTTTCTCACCGCTCCAGGGCAGGCGAGAAATCCCGGCGTGATTGCCAGCGCATTCGATGAGTGGACGGGAGCCGAAGCGATTCCCTCCCTGCATCGATCACCGGGGAAAGAATTGACCGCACGTTTGGACACAAGCCATTGGCGGCCGCGAGGCAGCCGTGCTTTTCGGGGCGGTATGATCGATCACGCCGCCTTGAAAAGCGCGATCATCTTGCCGTCGGAGCGAGCCATTCGGCAGGAAAGCCCTCCCTCCTCTTCGGCCTTCACCAGCGTCACTTTCACATCCTCACCGGGGCGTAGGTTGCCCAGAAAGAAGACCTCACGACGTAAGGGCAGCTTCGAGATGGCGGTCAACGTGCTCAATGCACGTGAAAAAATCGCCTGGAAGTTGGCGAAATACAGGAGGCCTGCGCCGTTGAAATCATGTTGCGGATCCGGTGTGAACGAGAATTCGCGAAAGTGAGAGGTTTGTGCGCCGCTGTTGAGCGATGCTTCCGATGCCTGGCGCCGGATAATCGAGGCTGTATCGGCAAGCCGGCTCGTCGCAAAGGTGCGAATATCGCAACCTCTCTGATCAACGCGTGCCAGTGAGTGGTTGTCATTCTCCGTTCGGCGCGCAACGAAGGTGGAAACAAGCTCGACCTCGCAAACCGGGTAACCATCGATTGTCATTCGGTGACGGCTGCAATGCCTGCTTTTTGAGAGGAAGCAGAAGGAGGAGCGGATCTCCAGGACATCGTTGGCTCCCGCCATCTGCAGGCCCTCTCCGCGCTCCTCCAGCAGACTGGCGCAGATCGAGGCGTATGCTTCGCGCCCATCCGGTGTCCGGAAATCCGCATTATCCATGCCAAGCCGGAGGGCAAGCATCAACCAGTGACGGTGGCCGAGTTCCTTCATCAGCCAGGTTTCCGACAGTCCGCGCGGAGTGAGGTGGGGCATTCCGAGAAGAACAAACGGCTCCAGCGCCCGTTCCATGAACGTCCGCACCGAGGGCGTTGCTGCCCGTGGATCGAGAATGGCGATCGTCATGGCTCAAGCACTTGCAGCCTGCTTGCCGACCGGTTCCCGGGCGTCAAGGTAGTCAACCAGATGACTTACGATGTGCTCGGCATCCCTGCCGACGGCGAGGAACCGGCCGGAACCCCAGGTCCAGAGCCAGGGCAGGCCGAGCACGTAGACGCCGTCGATGCCGGTCACGCCGCGCCGCTGGATGGGATAGCCGGTGCCGTCGAAGATCGGCAGGCCGACATAGGACCAGTCGGGGTGGAAGCCGGTCGCCCAGATGACGGAGGTGACGCCTTCGGCCTCGAGATCCAGTTCAGCGGGTTCGCTTTCCGGTTCCCACAGAGGCACGTAAACGCTTGCCGGCGGCGCGTCGATGCCGTTTGCCGCGATATGGCGGTCGATCAGGGCGTTGATGCCGTTATAGACCTGATCGGCGCCGTCGAGATTGGCCTTGAGGTTCGGTTCGAACAGCATCCTGCCGCCGGCAACACCCTGCATGCGGCCGTAAAGCGACATGCCTTCGAGCGCGAATTTCCTGAGGTCGATGTCGCGTCCGCCATCCCGCCCGGTGAGATAGTGATTGGTGTCGTGCTTCTTCTTTGACATGCCGTCATGGGCGACAGTGATGTCGTACTGGCCGACATCGGCAAGCCAGTCGACAACGTCCCGGCCACGGTAGAAGCGGGCGCAGCGCGGCGCATTTCCGGTCACCATATGCACCTTGCGCCCGGCAAGATGCAGGTCTTCGGCGATCTGGCAGCCGGACTGGCCGGAGCCGACGACGATAACGGCGCCCTCCGGCAACTGGCCGGGATTGCGGTAGTCGGCGGTGTGAAGCTGCAGGATGTTTTCCGGCAGGCGCTCGGCGGCGCGCGGAATTGCCGGGCGGCTGTAGAGACTGGTGGCGAGGACCACGCTGTCGGCTGTCACCGTGCCGGCCGAAGTCTCGACCCTGAAGACGTCGCCGGTCTTCTCGACCGAGGTGACCGTCGTTCCTTCCAGAACCGGCGCGTCCACCTTCTTCACGAAGCGGTCGACATAGGCGAGGATCTGGTCCTTGACCATGAAACCGTGCGGATCGTCGCCGTCGTAGGGATGGTCGGGAAGCTGGCATTGCCAGTTCGGCGTCACGAGGCAGAAAGCATCCCAGCGCTCGTCTTTCCATTTGTGCGCCACGGTTTTCTTCTCGAAGACGATGTGATCGATACCGTGTTTCTTGAGATAGTGGCTGGCGGAAAGGCCGGCCTGCCCGCCGCCGATGATGACGGCGCTGTAGTGCGGCTTGAGGGACGAGGTCATGGACGTGGTTCCTTTCAGAGGATGAAACTTTGGCAGCGGACGAGGGCGTCAGCGTCGTGGAGGAAGGGCGTGCCGGCGGCCTCGATGCGGGCGAGTTGGCCGCGGGCAAGCGAACAGGGATGACCGTATTTCGCCTCGACCCGGTCGCTGGCAATCGTCAGGGCCTTGCGGCTGCGCTCGAGAAAATCGCGGACCGGATAGGTCCGGCCCTCCTCGAGGAAATCCCTGATGACGAGCGAGGGTGAGTAACAGGTCTCCTCCCGGCCATCCGGCCAGGCGATGACGAAGCGCATTTCAGGCATGGATGGCCTCCTTCAGCGATGCATAGGCGGAGAGATGAGCCTCGCCGACGCGCCGCCACGAGAAGCGGGCGGCAACGTCGAGGCCGCGCGGAATGATCCGGTCACGGATCTGCGGCACGAGGGAAAGGGCCATCGCCTCGGCAATGGATGCGGGATGGTGGGGATCGCACCAGATTGCGTCGTCGGTGGAGAGATATTCCGTGAAGGGCGCGATGGAGGAGACGATGGCGGGAACGCCGCTGGCCATGGCCTCCAGCACCACCAGCCCGAACCCCTCCTTCAGCGAGGGAAAGACCAGGGCATCGGCAAGCCGGTAGAGATTGGGCATGTCCCTGTCGGCAACCGGACCGATCAGATGCACTGCGGCGGCGTGTTCGCGCAGCATGGCGAGTTCGGAGCGGAATTCCTCCTGGTAGTCGTGATGATCGAGCAGCGATGCACCACCGGCAATCAAAAGCTGGGCATCAGGCTGAACGACGCGCAGCTGCCGGAAGGCATCGAGGATTGCGATCGTGTTCTTGCGTGCCTCCACGCCGCCGACGCTCAGAAACGTCGGACCGGGTGGCAGTTCGAGGCGGTCGCGCAGCGCCGTCTGTTCGCCGTTCCAGACGGGCGCGAAACGATCGACATCGACGCCATTGCCGACGACGGTGGCCGTCTGCCCGCGCTCCAGCAGCGCCTGTCGCCATGTTACACTGACGGTGAAGAAGACGTCCGCCATGTCGATCGACCGATCCTGCAATTCCATGAGACGCGGATCGGTGAACTGGTCGATGTGATGCACGGTCCGGACGAAAGCCGGGATCAGGCCGCGTTGCTTCAAGGTCGCGAGCGCATTGCCGGAGATGCCGTCATGGGCGTGGAAGATATCGAAATCCCGCGCCGCCGGGTTCTCGAAATGCCTGACGTAATCGGCAATCCGCTGCTCCACCATCGCCGTCATGCCGGCCGGTGCTGGATCGGCGGGGATGCACACTGTGCCGCAGGCGGGGTTGCGGAAGAAGCCCGCGCCCTTCGCATCCGGGGCATGCAACACCACCTCATGGCCAAGAGCGGTCAAGGCTTCGGAAAGCTGCATGGCATGCACCACCCCGCCGCGGGGATTGGTGGAATGTGTGAGCATGGCGATGCGCAGCAGCCGGTTCATGCGGCCTCCTCCCGTCGAGCGAGTTGCAACAGCGGCGTTCGGGCATGGTCACGGATGACCGCGCGGACGCCATCGGCGTTGATGGCGACCTCGCTGCCGGCGGTGACGGCGCCGATAGCGGCGGCCACGATGCCGCGCGCGGAAAACTTATGAAGGACAGCTGCGACATTGTCCGGCGGAACGGACACGAGGTAGCCGAAGCTCGGAAAGGTGGCGAGCCAGCGGTCGAGGGCGACGCCCGCCGGCAGGGGAATGGCGGAGACGTCGATCTCGATGCCGACCCCGGAACATTCCGCCAGCATGATGGCCGTGCCGGGAATGCCGCCCTGGCTGATGTCCTTGGCGGCGAATGCCAGTCCGGCCTCTGCGATTTCAGGCAGGATTTCGAGGTCGCCGCGCAGGCGGGCGGGCGGCGCGTCGGTCGCCGCTTCCCAGTTGTTGAAGGGTTCCCGGTAGCGTCCGCGGTGGTCTATCGCCGCGATCAGCACGTCGCCCGGTTTCGCGTCGAAGCTTGTCAGCAGGCTTGACGCTCGTCCGAGGATGGCGACGGACAACTGGCTGCGATCGGTGCGGATATTGGTATGACCGCCGACAATCGGTATGCCGAAGGTCCTCGCGGCAGCGCGCATGCCTTCCAGAACCGGGGCAGCACCCGCTTCGCCATTCGCCCAGACGGCATCGACCACGGCAATCGCCCGCCCGCCCATGGCGGCGACGTCGGAGATGTTGACCATCACGCCGCACCAGCCGGCAAACCACGGATCGGCGGCGACGAATTCGTTGATGAAGCCCTCGATGGCGAACAGAAGATAACCGTCGCCATCGGGAAGTGCGGCGCAATCGTCGCCGACGGCGACAGGCTGGCCGGCAAGGCCGAGGCTTTCCGCGACCGTGCCGATATCCGCCTTGGCGGCGATGCCGCCGGACGCCGAGAGATTGGTGGCAAGAGCCGGGATGTCGATGGCGGTCATGGTCACGCCGCCTTTTTCGGGAGGGCGACGAAGCCCGCTTCGGGGGTCGCGCAGGGCGGATACCAGGCGAGGTCCGCCTTCATGCGCAGATGCGGCTTGCCGTAGATCTCGAATTCCTCGACCACATCCCAGTGCAGCCGGCGAAAGAGCAGTCCGTTCTGCGGTTGCACATTGGCGAGAAAGGTATGGCAGCCCATCGCATTGGCGGAGGAGACGGCAAGCCTGATCAGCGTTGCGCCGAGCGCACCGATCTTGCGGAAATCCTCATGCACCGCGAGCCTGGAGCCCCACCACAGGCCCGGGGTTTCCTGATGGATGCGGACGGTGCCGACCAGCCGGTCGGCGGTCACCCCCATCATCGACAGCGCGACGATGGGGATCGCATGATCGTCGATGGCATCGCGGTCATCGCCCTGGAAGATCTTCTGTTCCTCGCAGAAGACGGCGCGGCGAAGCGCATGCGCTTCCTGCCGCTCCCATGCGGATGTCGCGAACTTCACCTGGAATTCACCGGCCTGATATGGCGCGAAGGGCTCGAAGATCATTTCGTCAGCATCCTTTCATAGGTGGAAAGGGCCGAGCAGGCGCCGCATTTGCCGCAGCCGGCCTTGATGTCGACCGCCTTGAGACCGCTGTCGACCAGCATTCTCGACAGCGGTCCGAGGATCGAATGCATGAAGTCGGGCTTCGGACCGGCATGGCTTTCAAGCGGCGTTCCGGAAATCGGCACGAAGGGCACGACGAAGGGATAGACGCCGATCGCCACCAGTCTTTCGCAGATGTCGAGGATCGCCTCACGCGTATCGCCAAGGCCGGCGAGAATGTAGGTGGAGACCTGCCCGCGGCCGAAGACTTCGACGGCCGCCTTGAACGAGGACATGTATTTCTCGATGGAGACCTGCGCCTTGCCGGGCATGATGCGGTCGCGGACTTCGGGCGTGACGACTTCGAGATGCATGCCGAGCGCGTCCACGCCCGCATCCTTCATCACCTGAAACCAACCGTCGTCTTCGGGCGGTTCGCATTGCGCCTGGATCGGCAGGTCGACGGCCGCCTTGATGGCCCGCGCGCTGTCGGCGAGGATCGCGGCACCCCGGTCCGATCCCTTCGGCGTGCCGGTGGTCATGACCATATGCCTGACGCCATCGAGTTCGACTGCGGCCTTCGCCACCTCCGCAAGCTGCTCAGGCGTCTTGTGGGCGATCGTGCGTCCAGCCGCCAGCGACTGGCCGATGGCACAGAACTGACAGGTCTTTGTCCGGCTCTGATAGCGGATGCAGGTTTGCAGCACGGTTGTCGCCAGCACGTCGCGGCCATGCAGCACCGCGATCTGCGAATAGGGGATGCCGTCCGCCGTCGAGCGTTCGTAAAAGCGCGGCCGCAACGGAAAGGAAACCTCGCCCAGCACCTGACCGTCGCGACTGATCCGGCTTTTCCCGGTCTCGTCGGGTTTTTCCACCAGATAGGGGCTTTCGAATGCCGGTGCGGTATGAACCGGCACCATGACGGTCATACCGTCGATGGTCATGGGCTTGTGGTCGGACGGGCCTGCACCGCCGCGGCGGCTTTCCTGACCCGCTTTCGGATCAACCAGCCTGGCTCCGAAGGACTGCAACTCGTTGATCAGGATCTCGGTCGAAAGACGTGTCGCGGTTTCCATCGTTGCTGCTCCTTGCAGTCGGGGTTTCGAAAGAGTTCTGGGAAGCGACCATCGGCGCCGTGGCGCGGCCGTCGATGACCAGATGCAGCAGTTCGGGGCGGGCATAGTGGCCGACCGAGTCCATCATCCGCTTGCGCTTGACGATGAGGCTCATGTCGAGATCGGCAATCAGGATGCCCTCGCCCTCGGTAATCGGGGGAGCGAGATGCTTGCCCTCGGGGGAGACGATGGCCGTCATGCACCCGCCGCGCAGCGCCTTCTGCAGGCTCTGGTCGGGGGTGATCGAGACAATCTGCTCATCGGTGAGCCAGCCGGTGGCATTGACGACGAAGCAGCCGCTCTCCAGCGCGTGATGGCGGATGGTCACCTCCATCTGCTCGGCGAAGATCGGCCCGACCATCGAACCGGGAAACTGGGCGACATGGATTTCCTCGTGCTGCGCCATCAGCGCGTAGCGGGCGAGAGGATTGTAATGTTCCCAGCAGGCGAGAGCGCCGATGCGGCCGACGCCGCTTTCGACGACGGTCAATCCCGAGCCGTCGCCCTGCCCCCAGATCATCCGCTCATGGAAGGTCGGCGTGATCTTGCGCCGCTTCAGGATGAGCTTGCCGTCGGCATCGAAGAGAAGCTGGGTGTTGTAGAGGGAGCCGTGATCGCGCTCGTTGACGCCAAGCGCCACCACGATGCCGTGTTCGCGGGCGGCGCTTGCCACCGCATCGGTCGCGGCACTCGGCACCGTCACGGCCTCTTCATAGAGGCGAACATGTTCGCGGCCGGAAAGCACCGGTGGCAGAACGAAGGAGAAATAGGGATACCAGGGAACGAAAGTCTCCGGAAAGACGATGAGCTCGGACCCCTTGGATGCCGCTTCCCTGATGGTTTCCAGTACGCGCTCCAGTGTTTTCTCGCGGGAAACCAGGTCCGGCGCGATCTGGGCGGCGGCCGCCCTGACCGTCGATTTCCGCATGGTCGTGTTCTTCTCCATCATCAGATCCTCCGGTTGGAATTGCGGAGGCGGAGCCGATGAACTCCGCCTTCCGGCTGCGCGAGTGCTCGTCAGAGCGTCCAGGTGTCGAGGATGAAGGCGCCGTCGCGGCGGTGGATCAGGATCAGGTCCAGCACGTCGAGCGGATTGATCGGCCGGATGCCGGGAATGAGCGAGGGTTCGCCATGCCCGTAAAGCGCCTGAAGCGCGAACCGGCAGGCATAGACCTTGCCGCCTTCTTCCATGAAACCCTTGAGCTGGTTGTTGAAGTTCAGATGTCCGGGAAAGGCTTCGGCTCCGAGCTTGGGAAAGCCGCGCTGCACGCCGAGCGTGACGCCGGGGCCGTAAAGGAGAATGGAGGTTTCGAAGCCCTTTCGCTTCAGGCGCTTCGCCTGCAACAGGTTGACGAGGCCGATCGATCCCTCGAAGGCGACGGTGTGAAAGGTGATGAGGGCTTTTTCGCCTTCCTTGGCCTGGACGTCCTCGAAGACCTTTTCCTCGTAGTCGACGAAGAAATCTCCATCGGCGTGGGCCGGTGCGGTAACTGCGGGCATGAATGGCTCCTGTGTTTGAAGTCAGGCCCCGGAGTGGGGTACAGCCATTCAATTGCAAGCATTGTGCCAGTATTGTATTTGCCTAATTTGCAATCAAATCGTGATTTTTTGCATTCAAAAATACAGTCAATAATCGACATAGACTTGAGAAGAGTCAAAAATAGCGGCAAAGCTCTGCTGAAAACGAAATCATCAATATCAAAAATGAATGCAATCAATATGCATTCATTGCGATTTCCCGGCGTCGTCCGAGCCGGCCGGCGCGCCGGGGCAAGGGAACATGCGTCGCATTGTCCATGCTTTCGCAGGTGACATGGATGTCGGGCAACAATATACAGTCAATCATCGCCTTGACCAATGGATGCCGCACGAGATGAAGACCTGGACCCCCGACCTCAGCCGCAGCAACGGCCCTCGCTACATGGCGATAGCCGATGTCATCGAAATGGACCTGAGGAGCGGCCATCTGGTTGTCGGCGACCGGTTGCCGCCGCAGCGGGAACTCGCCAGAAGGCTCGAAATCGATTTCACAACCGTGGCGCGGGGCTATCTGGAGGCCCAGAAGCGGGGCCTCGTCAGCACCCATGTCGGTCGCGGAACCTTTGTCACCGGCGGCGCCGACAGGGAGCGTCGCGGCTTCATCTCGGATGCCATGCCGGATCCGCGCCGGGCGTCTGTCGTAGACTTCTCCATGAACATGCCGCCGGAGCCGGATGATCCGGACCTGATCGCGCGCATGCGCGAGGGGTTCTCATCCGTGGCCACGAACCTTGTGCCGCTCCTGCGTTACCAGGGTTTCGGGGGTGCGGGCATGGACAAGGAGGCAGCCGCCGCATGGCTGAGCCGCCGCGGCCTCGTGCCCTCCCAGGAGCGTATCTTCGTGACGCCCGGCGCCCATCCGACGCTGCTCGCCCTCTTCGGAATGCTGGCGAAGCCCGGCGAGACGGTGCTTTCGGAAAACATAACCTATCCCGGCATGCGCTCGATCGCCGCCCTGCTGCGGCTGAACCTTGCCGGTCTGCCGATGGACGACGAAGGCATCATCCCGGTTGCCTTTGCCGAGGCCTGCGAGATGAAGAAGCCGAAGGCGCTTTATCTCAATCCGACGCTGCAGAACCCGATGACGTTCACAATTCCGGAAAAGCGCCGGGAGGAGATCTGCGCGGTCGCGCGCAAGTATCACGTGCCGATCGTCGAGGACGACGCCTATGGCTTCATTCCGCTCCATAGTCCGCCGCCGCTCGCGGCCATGGCCCCGGACCTGACCTGGCATATCGGCGGCCTTGCCAAATGCATCGGGGCCGGCTTGCGGCTGGCCTATGTGGTGGCCCCTGACACCAAGGCGGCATGGCCGTTCGTCAGCGCCATGCGGGCCAACAACGTCATGGCCTCGCCGCTCTCGGTGGCGCTTGCCACACGCTGGATCGAAGACGGTACGGCGGACAGTATCCTGCGTTTCATCCGCAGCGAGACGGCGGCGCGGCAGAAACTCGTGGCCGATATTCTGCCGAAGGGCAGCTATCGCGGCGATCCCATCAGCTTCAACATATGGCTGCCATTGACCGGGGGGTGGACGCGCTCCACCTTCGGCAGTCACATGCGCTCCTCCGGGATCGGCGTGGTGGCAAGCGATGCCTTCGCCGTGGACGGCCCCGCCCCGGAAGCGGTCCGGGTGTGCCTCGGAGGCCCGATCCAGCGCCCGCAACTCAAGGCAGCCCTTGAGTTCATGGGCCATGCGCTGGCCAATTCGCCAGAGATGGCCGGCTCCTTCTTCTGAGACGTTTTGTTTCGCTGTCGCGTCGACCTGCCGGAATGCCTGCGGCGTTCTGGCAGGTCGACTCATTGAATGCATTCATGTAGCTTGAAATGAATGCATTCAATATCGACATTGATTGCTCCTGATTGCGCGCTCTGACAAGGAACGATGTCATGCGAACCGAATGGCCCTCCCTCCCCCCGATGCAGACAGGCATTCGCGGTCGTTGCCCCCGGTGCGGCCAGGGGCATCTCTTCAAGGGATTTCTGACGCTCAACCAGAGATGCGAGGCGTGCGGGCTGGACTATTCCTTTGCCGATCCCGCTGACGGTCCCGCATTCTTCGTCATCTGCTTTGCCTGCGTGCCGAGCGTGGCCCTCGGTGTCTGGCTGGAAGTGCAGTTCCAGCCGGCCTGGTGGGTCCATCTCCTCGTCACCATTCCCTTCATGTTCCTAACCTGCATCCCCCCGCTGCGCCCGCTGAAAGGTTGGCTGGTGGCGAGCCAGTATTTCTATAAGGCGGAGGAGGGGAAACTCGTAAGAGCCGCCGCGCCGGCCGCAGGTCCTGCGAACGCGGAGACAGTCCGTTCCCCCTGAGAGCTGCGGGTGCCCCCTTCGCTGAGATGACTGTCGAGCGTCGTGGTGCCGAAGGAGCCGTAGGATGGCTTGTCGAAGATGGCCTCGCCCGCAATGGGCGCCACTTCCAGCACGATTTACGAGCTCGGTTCGCCGCGTATGAGATAGCGCCCGCGCGGCCCCCGGTTGCCGACGATCAGCGCCGTATTGGCGATCGCGAAATCGTTGCGGGCCGGAAACGGATAGGGCTTTGTCGGCAATTGCACCGGGATCAGTCCCACACGCCTTCGTGCACGGCGGCGGCTTCCTCCACCAGCATGGGGCCGATGACCTCGATCTCCCGCTGGCCGGCGGCGAAGACCGTGCGGCAGGGCAGGTCGAGCGTCGGGTTTTCCGGGTGGTTGCCGGTGATGGTTTTCAACTGCGCTTCCGAAAGGCCGTAGACCACCCGCTTCAGGCCGGTCCAGTAGACCGCGCCGGCACACATGGCGCAGGGTTCGGCGGAAGTATACATCGAGCATTCCGCCAGGAACTTCGGCTCGTAGCCGGTGGAGGCGCGCGTCATCAGCACCCGCTCGGCATGGCCGGTCATATCGTGATTGGGCTGATAGGCGTTGTGCTGCGTCATCAGCACTTCGCCATCCGGTCCGACGAGGATGGCGGCGAAGGGGTGGTTGCCGCTCTCCTTCGCTTTTGCCGCCTCTTCAATGGCGCGGCGAAGCAGCTTTTCATGGTCGAGCGGGGCGTGGGCGCTGTCGGTCATCGAGGGACTCCATATCGGTCATACCGCTAGTTTCCCCACATCGAGCGTTGTTTACAAGCATCGCAATTTGCACATAGTGTGCTGAAAATTCGTACGGTTTCGCCATGACGCTCATTTCCACCTCCGCATTGCTGCTCGACGAGGTTGCCCGCACCGGATCGATCCGCAAGGCGGCCGAGCGTCTGAACATCTCGCCCTCGGCCCTTAACCGGCGCGTTCTCAACCTCGAGGCCGACTATGGCGTGAAGCTCTTCGAGCGCCTGCCCCGCGGCGTGCGGCTGACGGCGGCGGGCGAACTGCTGATCAACGACATCCGCCGCTGGCGGGCAGATCACGAGCGCCTGCAGGTGCAGTTGCAGGAAATGCAGGGCCTGCGGCGCGGCCATGTCACGATCGGCATCATGGAATGCCTGGCCGGCTCCTTCGCGCAGACGCTTTTCGACGAGGTGCAGAACCGGTTTCGCGGGCTGACGCTGGAACTGTTCGTCGGCGGCACGCGGCAACTGCTGCAGCGGCTGATGGCCGGCGAATTGAACATGGTCGTCTGCTTCAATGCCCCGCCGCAGCCCGATCTGACCAAGCTCCTCTCCTTCGACGTGCCGGCGGGCATCGTGATCGCACCCGGCCATCCGCTGGCGGGCAAAAGCGCGGTGCGGCTCAGCGAATGCCTGGAATATCCCCTCATCCTGCCGGATTTCTCGCTGGCGACCCGCAGCCTGATCGACCGGGCCATGGCCTCGGTTTCGGCAAGCCCGGTGCCGAGCGCTGTCACCAATTCCACCCGGCTGATGAAACAGCTTGTGCGGGACGGCCGTCACATTGCCTTTCTCGGCGTCGTCGATCTTCTGGACGAGATCAACGAGGGCAGCCTCACTTTCGTGCCCCTGTCGGACGGGCGACTGCCGCAAGAGGCGCTGGCACTGGTCATCCGCAACTCCCAGCCGACGACACCTGCCGTGGCGGCGCTGCAAAATCTCCTGCGCAGCCAGCTTCTGGCGCTGCCGTTGCCCTCTGTCGAAGCGGAATAGCGTTGTGATTTTTCGCACGCTACGAGCGAAACTCTGATCTTGTGCGCACAGGTCAATCTCTTCATCGTCAGGCAACGAAAGACCGGAGGGGAGAAACGCCATGGACTTCCTGAGCCTGCCGAAGGCCGAAATTCACATTCATCTCGAAGGCTGTTTCGATCCCGAGGATATCGAGGCGCTGGCGAAGGATGCGGGCGTGCCGCTGCCGCGCAGCCGGGAAAACCTCTACGATACCTCCGGCCTTTCCAATTTCCTCGCCTTTCTCGACTGGACCTGCGGTCTGGTGCGTTTTCGCGAGCAGCTTGCCGGCGCGGCCTATGCCTTTTCCCGCCGCATGCATCTGTCGGGCGTTCGCTATGCCGACGTCATCGTCAATCCGACCCACTGGACCCATTGGCACCACAGGATCCCGGATATGATCGATGCGCTCGACGGCGGCTTTGCCGCGGCCGAAGAGGACGGTTTTGTGCCTGCCAAACTCTGCATCAGCCTGTTGCGCAAGCAGACTTCGGAACAGGCGATCGAGCTGGTCGAGCTGCTGACGGCGCTGAAGCATCCGCGCGTCGTCGCACTTTCCGTGGATGGCAACGAGGCTGCCGCCGGGCGTACCGGTCCGCGCTTTGCCGAAGCCTATCGGCGGGCGGCCCAAGCCGGCCTGCGGCGCACTGCCCATGCCGGAGAATCCAGCGGACCGGAAGGTGTCCGCGACGCACTCGATTTCCTGCGTGTCGAACGCATCGACCATGGCGTCCGGGTCATCGAGGATGCGGAACTGGTCAAGCGGCTGGTCGACGAACAGATCGCGCTCGGCATCACGCCGACCTCGAACATCACTCTCGGCCTCTATGGCGGCTATGACAGCCATCCCTTCGAGGCGCTGCGCAAGGCGGGCGTGCCGGTTTCCGTGAATACCGACGACCCCTCGCCCCTGTCCATCAGCCTGCCGCAGGAATATGCCAACATGGCGAACGCCAACGGCTGGGACAAGGAAACGGTTCGCGCTGTTGCCCGCACCTCGATCACCGCATCCTTTGCCGAACCCGAACTCAAGGCCTCCATGCTACGCGACCTCGCGGACTGGTAAGACCTTCCTTCTCGCGATTTTCGCCTTCAGACCGGCGCCGACGATCCGTCGCGCCGGCCTGCCGCATTGTGACAAGAGAACCGGTCGCCGGCCCGTTGGTGCTCGTCCGCAGGGTGCTGGCGGGGTGTCAGAAGGTGCTCGAAATTCCCACCTCAGCACATTTTTCGCGCGTCTGCGCGGTGCGACCAAAGAATGATGCTGCATCGCACAAAAGATTCCAAAATGATCTTTTTCCTGCCGCAATAGCGATGGCAAAAGAAATTGCCGAGAATCAAGACTGCCCCCTCAACCTCCTGTGAATCCACGCGAACCGCGGCCTCCCCGTGGTTGTCTTCCTGACGATTGCACCCCGATGACCAAGCCTGTCGCCACGCTGCGCGATCTGATGACGAAATGCGGTTTCGACCTTCCGAAACTGACCTATAGCGCCTGGGTGGCGCTAACTGCTTTCCTCGCGATGGTCGTCGCGTGGAGCCTGGGCCTCAACCATCCGCAGTGGGCGGCGATCACCGTTTTCGTCACCATCCAGCCAAGCCGCGGCCAGATCATCGAAAAGAACGTCTACCGCTTTGTCGGTACGCTTTCCGGTTCGGTGGTCGGCCTTCTGCTGCTGACCATCGCCAACGGCAACAGCGCCATCATTTCAGCCGGTCTGGCGATCTGGAGTGCCGCCTGTCTTTTTGTCGGCACGCTGCAGCGTTCCTATCGTTCCTATGGCACGGTGCTTGCCGGCTATTCCGCCATCATCGTCGCCATGAACAATGTCGGCCCGCCCGACATGGTCAAATGGGTGGCGATGGACCGGGTGGCGGCCATCATGGTCGGCATCGTCGCGGGCATCGCGCTCGGCTACCTGCTGGCACCGGCATCGAGCCGCACGGAGATGGAACAGAAGACCCGGCGCATCCTCGCCGACATCTTCGGCATGGCCGCCGCCAATCTCGGGCGCGACGGGCTGGCGAGGGTCGGCCAGCTCTACAAGGTGACGGCCGCCGCCGCCGAGCTTTCGGCGGAGCTTTCCACGATGTCGAGCGGCCGTTCGGGTGCCCATCATCTCACCGATCCGCTGACCGACGTTCTGGTCTGTGCGACCAATCTGCTTTTGACCAGCGCGCGGGCGAAGAGCAATCCCGAGCTGGCGGAAGCCTTCGGCGAAATCGCCTCCAGACTCCATGGGCAGACCGACTTTTCCGGCGTTCACGGACGCCTGACACGGCTTCTGTCGAAGACCGACGACCCGCGGCTGGAAGAGGCGATCATCGCGCTCGCTTCATCGATCCCGGATGAGGACGGCAGCGACCGGGGCATGGCGCTTGCACCGCCGGAAGGTGTTGCATGGCAATCCGACTGGCGCGGCGCGACCCAGGCGGCAGCGCGGATCTTCTTCGTCACCGGCTCGATCGGTCTCGTCTGGGCGCTGACCGGACAGGCGATCGTGCAGGTTGCGCTGATTTCCTCCGCTATCGTCATTTCTCTGGCGTCGAGCGGCGTGTCGCCGTCCCGCGCCATGCGCGACGTGGCCATCGGTCAGCTGATCGCGGCCGTCACCGCATGGTCCTGCGAGACTTTCCTGTGGGCGCAAGGGGCAAACGGCTGGCAGCAGGTGGCGGCGATGACGCCGTGTTTCCTGCTGTTCGCCTTCATCCGTTCGCATCGCCGCATCTCGCTTTCCGCCACCGACTATGCGCTGACGCTGCTTCTGCTGCTGACCCCGACCCATGCCGTCTATGTCGAAACCTTCCCGGCGCTCGCCAAGGCGATCCTCGCCGCAAGCGGCGGCCTGATCGGCTATATCGCCTTCCGTTTCCTGTTCCCGATCAACGCGACACGCCGGCGCAAGATGCTGTGGGAGATGATCAAGAGCGAGCTTCAGGCCATCGCCATGGCGCAGGCCGGACGCGGCTCCGCCAGCGCGTGGCGGCTGCGCTTCGTGGCGCGGTTCCTCAAGATCACCAACTGGACCTTCCACGAGTTGCAGAGCGGCGAGCGCCCCGAGATCACCATGCGCAAGGGGCTGCTGACCCTTTCGCTCGGCGATGTCGTCTTCGGCTGTCGCGCGGCGCTGCGCCAGACCTCCGTGCCGCCCGACCTGCGCCGGGCGATCGAGGCGGTGCTACAGCGCATCGGGCGCAGCAAGCGGGAGAACCACAGGCTCATCAGCTCCCTGAAGCTTCTCAACCAGCGTTTGGACCGGCATTCGAAGGATGCCCCCGATATCGAGCGTCTCAAGGATTTCACCGAAGACGTGCTTGCCCAGCTCGACGATCTCCAGCATCTGCGCGGCGCGCCGCTCGGCGCTTCCCATCCGCAGGAGCCGGTGATTTCCGAAATGGGCAAGGCCTGATCTGGCTGCCGGCATCCGGGGCAGGTTCAGGCCTGTCCCCGCATGGCCGCATGCCGGACCTCCTGCAGGATTTCCCGCAGCACTTCGACCAGCGTTTCCGCTTCGCGCGGACCGTCATAGCGCAGGCCGTTAATGAACAGGGTCGGCGTGCCGTTGACGCCGCTTCTGAGGCCCCCGCGGAAATCGTCCTCGATCTTCCCGTCGAAGCGGCCGGCGAGACCGCGGGCAACAGTGAGCGGTGGAATGTCGAGAAGCTTGGCGTAACGGTTGAGGTCATCCTCGGTCAGCGCTGTCTGGTTTTCATAGAGCAGGTCGTGCGCCTGCCAGAAAAGCCCCTTGCTTCCGGCCGTCTCGGCAAATTCGGCGGCGCGCATGGCATGCGGATGGATCTCGGCGAGGGGAAAGTTGCGGAACACGAAGCGGAGATCGTCGCCCATGGCCTTCTGCACTGCTTTCAGGACGGGATAGGCCTCGCCGCAATAGGGGCATTCGTAATCGCCATATTCGACCATGGTGATGGCGGCGGTGGCCGGACCCTGAGCGTGATCCTGTTCTGTGACGGGGATGGCGAGCCGGTTCATGCCCGTGCCTCCTTGATTGAGGAAGCCGCGGCAAGGCCGTCCAACGCTTCCAGAATGCCGTCGACGCCGGGATTGATGCCGAGCGGCGAGACATAGCTCCAGCGGATGACGCCGTCCCTGTCGATCACGAAGAGCGCGCGTTCCGTGATGCCGTCGGTATCCCGGTAGACGCCATAGCGGCGGGCGACTTCGCCCTTGGGTTCGAAATCGGCCAGCAGCGGGAAATGCAGGTTGCGGGCCGAGGCAAAGGCCGCATGACACCAAACGCCATCCACCGATATGCCGATCAGCTGTGCGCCATGGGCGTGGAATTCGGCGTGCGCGGCGTTGTAGAGGGCCATCTGGTCGCCGCAGACGGGGCTCCAGTCGGCTGGGTAGAAGGCCAGAATGACGGGAGCGCCGCGAAGGTCTTCCAGTGCCACGATCTGGTCAGGGGTCGAGTGCAGGCTGAAGGCCGGGGCCAGCGTGCCGGCTTCCAGCGCCTTTCGGGTTTCGGTATCGGACATGATTTCAAGCTCCTTCGGGCTTGTGTCGGGCGGCATCCGGTCCGTGAAGACCCGGACCGTGCTTGCGATGACGGGGGAAAAGGGTTCGTCCTGAATGCGGAAGCCCGCGTCGTCGCAAGGGTGCGGCGGCAGCGGAAGCTCCAGCTGCAGGTCTTCCATCTCGGGAAGGCTTGCGATGCTGTCGCGGATGACGGGATCGTCCTGAAACGCTTGCAGTCTCATCGGCGTGACCTCCTGACGGGAATGGCATCTGTCCGCCGCCCGGCCTCGTTCCGGGCGGCGGATCGCTTCAGCCGATCAGGCCTTCACGAAGGCGAGAAGATCCGGGTTGATGACGTCCGCGTGGGTCGTCAGCATGCCGTGGGGATAACCTTCATAGACCTTCAGGGTGCCGTTCTTCAGAAGCTTGACCGACAGCAGCGCGGCATCGGCGATCGGCACGATCTGGTCGTCGTCGCCATGCATGACGAGCGTCGGGACGGTGATGGCCTTCAGGTCTTCCGTCTGGTCGGTTTCGGAAAAGGCCTTGATGCCGTCGTAATGGGCCTTGGTGCTGCCCATCATGCCCTGGCGCCACCAGTTTTCGATGGTGCCCTGATAGACCGTGGCGTTCGGCCGGTTGAAGCCGTAGAACGGGCCTGTCGGCACATCGAGGAAGAACTGCGCGCGGTTTGCCGCAAGCGCCGAGCGGAAGCCGTCGAACACTTCCATCGGCAGGCCGCCCGGATTGGAAGCGGTCTTCAGCATCAGCGGCGGAACGGCGCTGACGAGCACAGCCTTGGCGACGCGACCGGCCGGCTGACCGAATTTCGCGACATAGCGGGCAACTTCGCCGCCGCCGGTGGAGTGGCCGATGTGAACGGCATTCTTCAGGTCGAGATGTTCCATCACGGCAAAGGCATCGGCGGCGTAGTGATCCATGTCATGCCCGTCGCTGACCTGCGAGGAGCGGCCGTGACCGCGGCGGTCATGCGCCACGACGCGGTAGCCGTTCTGGACGAAGAACAGCATCTGGGCGTCCCAGTCGTCGGAGGAAAGCGGCCAGCCATGGTGGAAGACGATCGGCTGGGCATCCTTCGGGCCCCAGTCCTTGTAGAAGATCTGGACGCCATCCTTGGTTTCAACGAAATTGCCGGTCATTGGAAATTCTCCTTCTTTCAATGGTTTGGTTGTTTTCGAAAAAGCGAGTGACGGCATCGCCATCGCAGCGGTAAGGACGGCTCCGGTCAGCAGAGCATGTCTGCGGGTCAGAGCCAGTTCGATCGGATTGTCGGTCATCGCGTCTGCTCCGGGTTGAGGATTTATGGGGCGAGGCGCAGCTTGAGCGAGGTGACGCCGACGGCGATGTTGAAGCCGGTATCGCCTTCGACGGAGAGCGGCTGCAGCGACAGGTTCTTCGAACTTCCGCCGACCAGGATGTTGGCATCTGCCCCCACCCCGAGGCTCGCGCCGGCGGTGACGCCTTCATAGGTGCCCTGCAGGCCGCCCACCGGTTCGCGGGTGGCGTTATAGACCAGCCAGACCATGCGGCCCTTTTCGATGGTTCCGACATCGAGGCCGAATTCCGTGATGTTGCCGGTGTAATGCCGGGCAGGCTCGTTGCCGCTCGGGGTGAAGGTGCAGGCCATGTCCTGGCGGGTACCGACGATGGCGCCGATCCCGGCGGAGACGTCGCAGTCGAGCTGGCCGACCTCGGCGCGTTCCGCATGAGACACGCCGGGAGCCAGCAGCATGCCGGCTGCGAGCAGGGTGAAGACGGTGGTTTTCATCGGGCGATCCTCTTCGAAAGCCGGGTTCAGCGGCCGCGGCGGGTCGTTTCGAACAGGAACCACGCACGGCGTTCCGTCTCGTCGATCCAGTTTTCAAGGATGCTGGTGGTGGCGTGATCGTTGTAGGAGGAGGTCAGCGTGTGCAGCTGGCGCATGATTTCCACGAGCTGCAGGTTGTCTTCGCGAAGCTCGGCGAGCATGTCGTCGGGAGTGACGAAATCCGCATCATTATCCAGGAGACGCTGTACCCGGGCGATATGGCCGATGGAGCGCAGCGTGGTTCCGCCGATCTTGCGGGCGCGCTCGGCGATGTCGTCGGTCATGGCGAAGATCTGCTCGCCCTGCTCGTCGAGCATCAGATGATAATCGCGGAAGTGCGGGCCAGAGACATGCCAGTGGAAGTTCTTCGTCTTGATGTAGAGGGCGAAGACATCGGCGAGCAGCGCAGTCAGCGCGGCGGAGATTTCGCGGGTGGCGTCGGCGCCGAGATCGGTCGGCGTGGCAAGCGGAAGCTTGCGGGTTCTGGTGGCTGAGGTCATGTCCATGATGGTTCTCCTTGGGTCTGAAAGGGCTTGTTCGAATGGGTCTCGATCCGCCGCTCGATTGCCTGACAGCGTGGTGTCCGGCTGCGGCGTCTGATCGGCCTTGAGGATGCGAGGAGAACCGCGTCGGCGAAATCGCCAGCTGGTACAGGCGGCCCCATACCTAAGTGTAGTTATGCCGGAAGCGGGAGCGGGCTAGCTTCTGGTCATCGCCTCAACCGCCTCGAGACGATTTGCTTGCAAAAGCACACTGGCTTCGGTGTCCTCCCCTCCGCCGAAGCCGCGGATCCGCCCCCGAGATCCGCCAAGGCCGTCTCCGCCGCCCGGAGACGGCCTTTTTTTGAAAGCACCGGCCGGGAACCTTAAACCAGCGTTCCCCTTTCGCGTTTGTCGGATGCCACCGCGTTCAGAAACCCCGAGTTCTCAAGGAGTTGCCGAGATGAAAGATCAACGCCCGGAAGGTATCGAACGATACAGCCATCCCGCCGGCGGCTGGGATGCGCTGAAAGCCGTTGCAAAAACACTCGCGCATCAGCAGGTGGTGGCGCAGGGAACCATGACGCTCCTGAAGGCGAACCAGCCGGAAGGTTTCGATTGCCCCGGCTGCGCCTGGCCCGATCCCAAGCACACCTCCTCGTTCGAATTCTGCGAAAACGGCGCCAAGGCCATCACCTGGGAATCGACCGCAAGGCGCTCCGGTCCGGAGTTCTTCGAAAGCCACACCCTATCAGAGCTGTGGGGCTGGAGGGATCACGATCTGGAAGATGCCGGCCGGCTCACCGTTCCCCTGCATTACAACGCCGAACGCGACCGCTATGAACCGATCGAATGGGACGACGCCTTCCGCCTGATTGCGCGGGAACTGAACAGGCTCGGCAATCCCGACGAGGCCGAGTTCTACACCTCCGGCCGCGCCTCCAACGAGGCCGCCTTTCTCTACCAGCTTTTCGTGCGCGCCTATGGCACCAACAATTTTCCGGATTGCTCCAACATGTGCCACGAGGCGACGAGTGTCGGGCTTCCGAAATCGATCGGGGTGGGCAAGGGCACGGTGACGCTGGAGGATTTCGATCATGCCGATGCGATCTTCTCCTTCGGCCACAATCCCGGCACCAACCATCCGCGCATGATGACGACGCTGCACACCGCCGCCCGCCGCGGCGTGCCGATCGTGGTGTTCAACCCGCTGAAGGAACGGGCGCTGGAACGCTTCGCCGCCCCGCAGGACCCGGTGGAGATGGCAACGCTTTCCTCCACCCGGATTGCCTCCGCCTATCATCAGGTCCGCACCGGCGGCGATCTCGCCGCGCTGAAGGGCATCATGAAGGCCGTCCTCGAACTGGACGCCATCGACCTGCAGGCGGGCGGAGCCGGTCTGCTCGACCGCGCCTTCATCGCGGAACATACGACCGGTTTCGAGGCCCTCTTCGAGGATATCGGCAGGACGTCGTGGGAGAGCATCGTTGCGCTCAGCGGCCTGTCGAGGGATGCGCTGGAGAGTGTCGCCCGCATTTACGTCAACGCGAAGAACGTCATCGTCTGCTACGGCATGGGCATCACCCAGCATGCGAAGGGAACAGGCAATGTGCAGCAGATCGCCAATCTCCTGATGCTTCGCGGCAATATGGGACGGCCGGGGGCGGGTATCGCCCCGATCCGCGGGCATTCCAACGTGCAGGGCGACCGCACGGTGGGAATTACCGAAATCCCCAACAAGGCGTTGCTCGACGGCATGGAACGGGCCTTCGGTTTTCGACCCTCCGGCGAGAAGGGTCACAATGCCATCGAGGCCGTGGAGGCGATCATTGCAGGCAAATCGAAGGCGCTCGTCTGTCTCGGCGGCAATCTCGCAGTGGCCATGCCCGACCCGGACGCGACTTTCGAGGGCATGCGCCGGCTGGACCTTGCCGTTCACATCGCAACCAAGCTCAACCGTTCGCATCTCTTGACCGCCCGCACCTCGATCATCCTGCCGTGCCTCGGCCGCACCGACCTCGACACCCAGGCGTCCGGCCCGCAGGCGGTGACGGTGGAGGACTCCATGTCGATGGTTCACGCCTCGCGCGGCTTCCTCAACCCGCCGGGGGAGATGCTGAAATCCGAACCCGCCATCATTGCCGGCATGGCCCGGGCAACGCTCGGCGACCGCTACGGCATCGACTGGGAGGGACTGATCGCCGATTACGACCGCATTCGCGACAAGATCGAGGAGGTCTTTCCCGATTTCCATGATTTCAACCGGCGTGTCAGGAAACCGGGCGGCTTCCGGCTCGACGTCGCGGCCTCCTTCCGCCGTTGGAATACGGAAAGCGGCAAGGCGAACTTCCTTCTCTCCCCCGGCCTCGACGAGGATCCGTTGGTCGGCAATCCCGATGCGCTGGTGCTCACCACCATCCGCGCCCACGACCAGTACAATACGACGGTCTATGGCATGGACGACCGCTATCGCGGGGTGTTTGGCCGCCGCGACGTGATCTTCATGAACCGCGACGATCTCGCCGGTCGCGGCCTGAAGGATGGCGACCGCATCGACATTCTCGGACTGGCGGGCGAAGACGGCGCGCAACGCTTCGTCAAGGGCTTTACCGCGGTCGCCTACGATATCCCGCGTGGTTCGGCCGCCGGCTATTATCCGGAAATGAACGCGGTGGTGGCGCTCGACCATTACGACCGTCTTTCGGGAACGCCGTCCTTCAAGGGCGTGCCGATCATGATATCGGCCGCGAGTGCCTGACAAGGTGGAAGAAGGTTGCTCTGCGTGAAACACCGTTTCTGCATTGCACGCCGGGAATAGGAAAAACTGGAGCTTTTTGTACAAGGCGGCGCAGCTGAAAGCCGATACGCTCCCACCCCGGAAACGGGCACGGATACCGGCTACCAAAACCGGCCATCGGCAGGAGCGCCAAGGAAGGCGCAACCAACACCTACGTATAGGTCAGGTTGTGCACGAAAAACGCTATTGTCGTGAAAATCGCATCGGGGGAACAATGGCGATTGCGTCAACGATATTTCGCGCTCGCGATCTGGAAGGCGGAGCGCAGCATCTGGTCTTCTGCCTCGTGGCCGTCGTGCTGGCGGCGGGCGTGTTCTATGTCGATACCTATACCGACATAGAAGGCGCGATCGCGGTTCTCTACGTCATCACCATGCTGCTGGCCGCGCAGGCGACAACCCGGGTCGGCCTTTTGGCGATCTCCGGATGCTGCGCCGTGCTGGCGCTTCTTTCCTATGCCATGACCCATGGTGACGATGGCGATCTGCAATCGACCGTGCGCCTCATCGTGGCGCTTGCCGCGCTGGCCGTCACCACCATGCTGCTGATGAAAACGGAGAGCGCGCGGCTGACGCTGCTTTCCATCAATTCCGCTCTCAAGGAGAGCGAGGAGCGCTATCGCTCGATCTTCGACCGCACCCGCGTCGCGCTCTGGGAACGGGATTATTCGAAACTGCACGCCCTGCTGATGAACCTCAAGCGGCAGGGCATCTCGGATATCAGGGAATACAGCCGCGCCAATCCCGGCTTTGTCGACCGCTGCATCGACCTGATCGATGTCGTTGCCTCGAACGAGGCGGCAAGGGAAATGCTCGGGCCGAACGGATCGGCCATGGGCGCGCTGAAACGGACCATTCTCCCGACACAGGACAAGTTCATCGACGTGTTGCAGGCGATTGCCGACAACCGGCGCGTCTTCGAGGACAAGGCGGTGGTGCGCACGGATAGCGGCGAGGACAAGCTGGTGCTTCTCAGCATCAGTTTTCCGGCCGACCCGGCCTCGTTCAACCGTGTCGTGGTGAGCATGGTCGACGTGACCCAGCGCGAAATGGCGCTGAAGGCGCTCGCCGAGGCGCAGGCCGAGCTGACCAACGCTTCGAAGGCCGCGACCGTCGGCGCCATGTCGGCATCCCTTGCCCATGAACTGAACCAGCCGCTCGGCGCGATCATCGTCAATGCGCAGACGCTTCTGCGCTGGCTGGACCGCGACCCGCCGGATCTGGCCGCCGCGCGCCGTTCGGCCGAGCGGATGATCCGCGACAGCGAGCGCGCCAGCGAAATCATCCGCAACACCCGGAGCCTGCTTGCCCATGCCGACGGCAAGCTCGAAAGCTTCCGCCTGGACGACCTCATCGACGAGACGCTGACCCTGCTGGAACACGAGCTTCAGCGCAGCGGCACCACCGTTGTTGTCGAAAAGGAAGAGACGCCGCTTTTGAAAGCTGTCAGGATCGAACTGCAGCAGGTGCTCATCAATCTCATCACCAACGCCATTCAGGCGATGGACGAAGCCGGCAGCGGCGAGCGCGTCATCACCGTGCGCAAGGAAAAGCAGGATGACGATGCCATCCGCGTGACCATTCGCGACAGCGGGCCGGGAATTTCGGCGGAGGCAAAGGAAAAGCTGTTTTCGCCCTTCTTCACCACCAAGGCCTCGGGCATGGGCATGGGGCTCTCCATCTGCCGCTCGACACTTGAGGCGCGCGGCGGCAGGCTCGATGGCGGCAACCACCCGGAAGGTGGCGCGGTCTTTGCCATGTCCATGCCGATCAGACCGGAGACCGACCATGCCTGACCCGAAAAAAGCATCGAAGGAGCCGCCGGCTCCCGTCGTCTTCATCGTCGATGACGACGTGTCGATGCGCGAAGCGCTGACCGACCTCTTCCGTTCGATGAAATTCGATACCGAGGCTTTCGAGAGTGCTGCGACCTTTCTGGAAAGGGCCGATGTGAACCGTCCGGGTTGCCTGCTGCTCGACGTGCGGCTGCCCGGCGTCAGCGGCCTCGATTTCCAGGTCCAGCTCGAGCGGATTGGCAACAGGATGCCGATCATCTTCATGACCGGCTTTGGCGACATTCCGATGAGCGTCAGGGCGATGAAGGCGGGTGCTGTCGATTTTCTCACCAAGCCGTTCAAGGAGCAGGACATTCTGGACGCGGTGGCGACCGCGATGGAACGGGATGCTCGGAGCCGCCAGGAAAATGCCCATAGCGCGGCGGTGGCGGCCCTTGCGCAGAACCTGACGCCGCGCGAGCGCGAGGTGATGAATGCCGTCGTCAAGGGACTGATGAACAAGCAGATCGCCTTCGACCTCGGCATCAGCGAGGTGACGGTGAAGCTGCATCGCGGCAATGTCATGCGCAAGATGGAGGCGCGGTCCGTCGCCGACCTCGTGCGCAAGGCGGAGATGCTCGAAGGCTGAGGGCCACCTGTATCTTAGTATGGTATCTTTCGAAGGTGTGCGGGCGCATAGAAGAGGCACAGAACAGTAGAAAAGGTCGCTTCAGTGCCCCCCGTCCCCATCATTGCCGTCGTTGACGACGATCTGGCCATCCGTGAAGCCATGGATGATCTGATCAGGTCCTTCGGTTACGAATGCCGCGTGTTTTCCTCCGCGGAGGAATTTCTGGATTTCGATCCGCGATCCGCGATCGACTGCATGGTCGTGGATGTGAAGATGCCGGGCCTGACCGGCATCGAGCTGCAGGCCGAACTCAACCGTCGCCAGAGCCGCCCGCCGATGATCTTCGTCACCTCCTACGAGGATGAAAGGACGAGGAACACCGCGCTGAACGGCGGTGCGCTGGCGGTTCTGCGCAAGCCCGTCGATATCGGCGCGTTGATCGGGTGCCTGGAAACGGCACTCGGCCCGAGGGGCTGAGCGTCTCGAAATACGCCTGAACAATACCCATCAACCGGTTTTCCGTCCTTCGTTTTTCCGTATTTCCGGACGCAAAGCCGCGACACCCTTTTGCTGAAAATCCTCCAAGGAGAGAAGACATGCTGTCATTCACGCGCGCAAAACTCTCGGAAGACAACGGGGTGCTTTCCCTGAGCGTCAGCCTTTTCAACCGGCTGTCGAACAGATCCTATACCTTCCGCTGCCAGCTGGAATGCAACGAGCCGATGAAGACGGTCGGAGGCCAGCCATTCGAACGGCCGCTGGAACAGCCATCCCGAGCCGCGATAGCAGCCGTTTCCGAGCGCTGAGGCCGTCCCGCTTCTCACGAAATTCCTGCGATATACCGGGTGACCGGACGCCGGATGTCCGGGGCGAAGCCGTTTGCGGGTGAGACAAGTTCCGTCGGAACGTCGCCAAGTTTTCCGCTGCGAGCCAAAGTGTCCTCTTCTCTCATGCCGGACTTTTTCCGGCATCCAGCGGCGCGATGTCCATCGCGCGGATCTCTTGCGATCGGAGACCTGATCGCGCTGGATCCCGGCTCAGGGCCGGGATGACGACAGCCCATGCACTTCCCCGTCGCAGGATCCAGGTGCAAAAGGGACCCAGCCAGCGGAGATACCAATCCCTTCTCCATCCCGCTTAAACCTTTCGCGCATCGAAACTAGACCTCTGTATAGATGCCGGAATGCCTGCCCGGACGTAGCCTTTTCTCCAGATCGACGCAGCCTTGCCCCGCCGGGCATGCGTCCGTGAAAGACCACCCTTCACATGGAGCACGGGCATGACTTCCATCCGCAAACTGGCAGACGACCGGGTTCCATCCGGCATCAGGATCGCAGCCGCCTGCACGCTTTACGCCGTGTTGCTGATCGGCGGCGGCGTCTTTCTCTTCAAGGCGACGGAGCCGGCGCTTGCGTCTTCCGGGCCGGCCGCATCGGTCATCCCCTTCCGCATTCTGCAGCCGCAGGCGATGCAGCGCCTGACCGGGCTTTCCGAAACCGCTGACGAGGGCGAATTCCCCGCGAGCGATACCGCATCCATTGCTGATCTGGAAAACAACTCGTGCATCACCGAGCGCGCCGACAGGAAGACCGGCCGGCACGAGGATTTCGATGCCCGCACCTTCTGCCGCCTCAAGCGCCGGCTGTTCGATGAACAACCGATCGGCCGCGTCGTCCTGCTGGAGCGGGCCTCCTCCCCGCGCTTTGCTGCGGCTTCGTTGTCGAAGGCCGCATTCACACAGCCCTGATCTCCGGTCTCTGCAAAGCAAAGGAGTTTGACGATGGAAACCATCTCGCAAGGCCCGGTCCCTGCAAACGGAGCCATTGGACGCACAGCGGATACCGGGACGACCGAACTGCAATTCGTCGCGGTGTTCAAGGCTGCGGAATATCAGGAGGTCAGCCTTTCCTCATGGCCGACCCACACGCCGCCGGCACTTGTGGCGCAGCGCCTCAACATCAGCCTCGAGGATCTCGCGCGGTTTCCGGCGGACCGGCCCGCCATCACGCCGGGTTGAACCTTCACATGCCTTCATCACCGGCGTTGCGACAGGATCGGACGCCGGCCTTTTCCCTTAAGACAAGTTCCCCTCAAAAAGGCTTCGGACGAAGCCGGGCAGAAAGATCATGGATATCAACACAACACACCACCAGCCCGCGCAGGGCCAGCACGAACAGGGCCACCACGCCCCGGCCGGTCTCGGTACGGCGACGCTCTACGCCATGGCGGTCGCCAGCGGCATCGCGGTCGCCAATATCTACTACAACCAGCCGATGCTCGGCATCATCGAGAAGGATCTCGGCCAGACCTCGGTGACCGGCCTGATCCCGACCGCAACGCAGCTCGGCTATGCGCTCGGTCTCTTCTTCCTGCTGCCGCTCGGCGATATCGTTCACCGACGCAAGCTCATCATCGGCCAGTTCGTTATCCTCGCGGCCGCCCTTGCAATCGCCGCGATTGCGCCGTCCGCATGGTTCCTGGTCGGGGCTTCCCTGCTGGTCGGCGCGAGCGCGACGGTTGCGCAGCAGATTGTGCCCTTCGCGGCAACGCTTGCAACGCCTGAAAGACGCGGCTCCACCATCGGCACGGTGATGGCCGGCGTTCTCTCCGGCATTCTCTTCAGTCGGACATTATCAGGCTTCGTCGGCGAGCATGCGGGCTGGCGGGAAATGTTCTGGATCAGCGTTCCGCTGGCGCTCATGGCGGCCGTTCTGATGTTCTTTTCGCTGCCCGACCACCGGCCGACATCGAGGATGTACTATCGCAACGCCCTCATCTCGCTCGCCCATCTCTGGCGCGGCCAGAGGCAACTGCGCTCGGCTTCGCTGATGCAGGCCGCGCTGTTCGGCTCGTTTACCGCCTTCTGGACAATCCTCGCCTTCTACCTGCAGACGCCGCGCTTCAACCTCGGGGCTGATGTCGCCGGTCTCTTCGGTATCGTCGGAGCCGTCGGCGTGTTCGCGGCACCACTCGCCGGCCGGATGGCGGATCGTCGCGGTCCGCATTTCGTGGTCTCGGCCGGCGTGGTGCTCACGCTCCTCTCCTGGGTGATCTTCGGCGTCTGGGGTTCGCTTGCGGCGCTGGTCATCGGCGTCATCGTCCTCGATTTCGGCGTCCAGAGCACGCTCGTTTCCAACCAGCACATCGTCTATGCGCTCGATCCGGAGGCCCGCAGCCGGCTGAACACGATCTTCATGACGGCGATGTTCCTCGGCGGTGCGGCCGGTGCTGCCCTCGCCACCTTCGCCTGGGGGCATGCCGGCTGGGCGGGCGTCAGCCTGCTGGGCGCGCTGCTTGCCCTTCTCGCGCTGGTGATCCGGCTCCTCGACCGTCGTGTCGCCGTTGCCGTAGCTGCCGGCAAGTAGGAGGATGCGATGAAACCGCTGACCATCCGCATTGCCGGCGGCTCGCTTGCCGGCCTCTTCACCGCCATCCTCCTGCAGAAGGACGGCCACGATGTGAAGATCTATGAACGCTCGTCTTCCGGACTGGCCGGAAGGGGGGCGGGTCTCGTGCCCCAGGCCGAACTGTTCCATGTCCTGCGCGAGATCGGCTGCGAACATGTCGCCCGCATCGGCGTGGTGGCAAAGGAACGCATCTATTTCGACGCGGCAGGCGGCATCGCCCAGGTCGTCGCCATGCCGCAGATGCAGGTTTCCTGGGACTATCTGTTCGAGAGCGTCCATTCCCGGCTCTCTGCGGACAGCTACATCCTCGGCCGGCATGTCGAGGCGGTCCATGAGGACGAGGACGGGGTGACGCTTTCCTTCCCCGATGGAACGCGGGAACGGGCCGACCTCGTGATCGGTGCCGATGGCATAGGTTCGGCGGTCCGTGGTAGCCTCAATCGAGACGCCGCCAATTCCTTTGCCGGCTATGTGGCGTGGCGCGGGCTGGTGCCCGAGACCGCCCTGCCGGAAGAGGCATCCGTTCTGCTTGATCGCTTCGCCTTCTATGTCGCGCCGGGCATCCACGCGCTTGGCTATCTCGTTCCCGGCCCGCATGGCGAAATGCAGGTAGGGCAGCGCCGCTACAACTGGGTCTGGTATCGCCCGACGCCTGCGGAAAAGCTTGCCGCCGCCTTCACCGGCAAGGACGGAAGGCGCTTCGAGCATTCGCTGCCGCGCGGCGAGCTTTCCGACGAACGCCGCGCCTTGCTGCGCCACGATGCCTTCGACCGGCTGCCGCCGCCCTTTGCCCTTGCCATCGAAACCGAGGACAATCCCTCGATACAGGGCATTTTCGACTATGAGGCGGAGTGGATGGCATCGGGACGCCTGGCTCTCGTGGGCGACGCCGCCTTTGTCGTGCGGCCGCATACGGCCATGGGTGTTTCCAAGGCCGCCGGCGATGCCATTGCGCTGCGCGCCGCGCTTAAGGGAACGGACGACCTTTCGGCCGCCCTGTCGCGATACCAGCGCGATCGCTGGGCGGTCGGCAAGGAAATCGCCGCCTATGGCCGCAGGCTGGCGGCTTCTGCCTTGTAGCCGGCTCGTGCTCCCGGCATTTCCATTGCCGGGAAAATGGTGTCGTACCCTGCCGGATCGGCAGAGATCTCTTGCGATCAGAGGAGATCCGGGTGGCGGTTGACATCCTTGTAGAGCAGGTAGCGGAAGCGGCCGGGGCCGCCGGCATAGCAGGCCTGCGGGCAGAAGGCGCGCAGCCACATGTAGTCGCCGGCTTCCACCTCGACCCAGTCCTGGTTCAGCCGGTAGACGGCCTTGCCTTCGAGCACATAGAGTCCGTGCTCCATGATGTGGGTTTCCATGAACGGGATGATTGCGCCCGGCTCGAAGGTGACGATGTTGAGATGCATGTCGTAGCGCACGTCGGCCGGATCGATGAAGCGGGTCGTCGCCCACTTGCCGTCGGTATCGGGCATCGCATGCATGACGCACTCGTCTTCATGGGTGAAGATGGCCGGCGGCGGCTCGAGGCCTTCGACCACCTTGAAGGCCTTGCGGATCCAGTGGAAGCGGATCGGCGCATCGCTGTCATTGCGGAATGTCCACGCAGCACCGGCGGGCAGATAGGCGAAGGAGCCGGTGCGCAGCGCATGGTCCTTGCCGTCATAGCTGATCGTGCCATTGCCGTCGACGACGAAGATGCCGGCTTCGGCGCGGATATCCGGTTCGGGCTTCACGCTGCCGCCGCCCGGCGTCACTTCCATGATGTACTGCGCGAAGGTCTCGGCAAAGCCGCTCAAGGGGCGCGAGATGATCCAGGCGCGGGTGCCCTCCCAATGGGGAAGGACGCTGGTGACGATGTCGCTCATCACGGTCTTCGGGATCACCGCGTAAGCCGTGGTGAACACGGCCTTGCTGGAAAGCGTCTGGGTCTGCGGCGGCAGGCCGCCGACATCAGAGAAATAGGGGCTGTTGGTCATCATGTCGTCCGATAGCATTTGTCTCGCTGTTTAATTCGCCAATTCGGCGGCGATGTCCATGCCAATGTTTTGCGATTTCGATGGGTGACAACGCAAGGACCGGTCAAAACGGAACCACCGGCGTCGTGTCGGACGCCGGTGGCTGTTTCGGTATGCTTCAGGTATCCGGCAGATCTCAGGCCGCGAGAATGACCTTCATCGCCTTTTCGCGGGCGGCATTGCCGAAGACTTCGTAGGCGTCGAGGATCTCGTCGAGCGCGAAGCGATGGGTGATCAGCTTGCTCGGGTCGAACTTGCCGGCCTCCACCGTCTTCAACAGCATCGGTGTGGTGTTGGTGTTCACTAGGCCCATCGAGATGTTGATGTTCTTGATCCACAGATCCTCGATGTGAAGCTCCACCGGCTTGCCGTGGACACCGACATTGGCGATCTTGCCGCCGGCCGAGACGATCTTCTGGCAGATATCGAAGGTGGCGGGCACGCCCACGGCCTCGATCGCCACATCGACGCCGCGTCCGTCCGTCATTGCCAGAACCTGCGCGGCAGCGTCTTCCGCGCCGACCTGCACCGTATCGGTGGCGCCGAACTGGCGGGCGAGCGCCAGACGCGCCGGGTCCATGTCGATCATCACGATCTTGCCCGGCGAATAGAACTGCGCGGTGAGCAGCGCCGACATGCCGACCGGACCGGCGCCGACGATGGCGACCGTATCACCCGGCTTCACGCCGCCCGCCTGAACGCCGATTTCCAGACCCGTCGGCAGGATGTCGGAGAGCATGACGAGTGCTTCCTCGTCCGCCCCGGCCGGGATCGGATAAAGCGAGTTGTCGCCATGGCGGATGCGGACATATTCGGCCTGCGTGCCATCGACCGTATGGCCGAGCTGCCAGCCGCCGTCGTCGCAATGGGAATAAAGCTGCCGCTTGCAGTTCGGGCAGGAACCGCAGGAGGTGATACAGGAAATCAGGACGGGATCGCCCTTCTTGAAGTTGCGGACTGCGCTGCCGACCTCATCGACGATGCCGACGCCTTCATGGCCGAGCGTGCGTCCCTCGGTAACGGTCGGTACGTCACCCTTCAGGATATGCAGGTCGCTGCCGCAGATGGTCGTCTTCGTGATCTTCACGATGACATCGGTCGGTTCCTGCACGATCGGCTTGGGCTTCTCGACCCAGTCTTTCTTGCCCGGTCCGTTATAGACAAGCGCTTTCATCAGATCCTCCCTAGGGGGCATGCCCCTCAGCATGATATTGCAAAGATTGCACAAACCGGTCTCCTGTCCGGATGGTGGAGTGCGAAACGACACCCGCAGCCACCATAGCCAACGGGGAGGATCGCCGCTGGCTGGGCTTTGCTCCATTACGGAAGCGGATGATCGAAAACGGAAGCAATTGGCTGACGAGGCAAATCCACCGCCGCAACGGAGCGATGCTCGCCGTTCACAGAAACGGCGATTTCGGGAGGTCAGGAAATGCGGGGCGTCAGGCCCCGTTCGGCCCCCTGTCGGTCAGCTTGCCGGGAGCTTGGCCGGGCGGTTGCGCAGCGTCTGGTAAGGGCTTTCACCGAAGCGCTGGCGGTAGCTCGTGGCCATGGCGTTGAGGTTCACATAGCCCCGCGCAAGCCCGATCGAGGAGACGGTTTCGCCGGGGGGCGCTTCCTCCAGAGCCTTGCGCAGGCCGTCGAGACGGCGTGCCGTCAGGTAATCGTGCGGCGTGATACCGCGAAACCGCCTAAAGCCATCGGAAAGGCTGCGGGCGGAAATGCCGACCTCTGCGGCGATTTCGATCACCGAGAGGCCCTCATGCGCCCGTTCCTCCATCAGCCGTTCGGCCTCGCGCACATATCTGGGTGCTGCGCCGCGCGCACCGGTATCGAGGTTGAGGCCGGAGCATTCGGCCCAGCCGCGCAGCAGTTCGAGGCACAGCGTTTCCTCGATGCGTTTTTCGATCAGCGGGCTGGCGATGCGGTCGTTGCGGGCATCGACGGAACGCGTCGCATATTCCACCAGAGACAGCCAGGCGGATTGCCCCCGGCCGAAGAGAAGGCGTTTCTTCCAGAGGTCGTCTTCGGGCACGAAGCCATACCAACGCTGCGCCGTTTCCTCCATCAGGCTGTGGGGAATGGTCAGGTTGAACTGCAGGTCGTCGCCATTGGCGACATTCCAGTAGTCCGTGCGGCTGCAATCGACCACATAGCTGTCACCGGGCTGCGTATCGATGCTGGCGCCGTCGGCGAGCGGATGGCGCACGCTGCCCCGCATGGTATTGACGACGATGATATTGCCCGAGGACGGATCGAATTCATCGGCCTTCGTCGGCACGCCGAAGCAGAAGCGGCTGAGGACGATCCGGCCGATCGAAAGCGTGCGCAAGGTTGCGTTCGGGTCCGCTCCCTTGACGAGTGGCCTCGCCGCCAGCGGCATGTAGACCCTGTTGCAGAACGCGTTGACCTCAGCCCACTCCCGGGAAGCATTCAGTTTTCCGTTCAGGAGCGGCTGGCCCTGCGCATCGTAGACCAGCGCATTTTCCAGCATTCGAGCATCCTCCTCCAGATACCGCCGGCATTGTGCCCGGAAGTGTGGAGATTGCAATTGGCAGATTGAAGCATGCGACGCCCGCTTCCGATCCTCGGGCGGGATCGGCGAGGTTTTCTGTCTATTCCCTGTTCAACGCCGCCTGCAGGGTCTGGCGCATTTCGGCGGCGACGTCGGAAAGCGTGGCGATAACCCGCTCCGCCAGTCGCGAACGGCTGCTCTTGGCCGGGCGCCAGACCACGAGCGCATAGGGAACGCTGACGCCGAGGCGGCGCAGCACGACGCCCTTGCCGATGTGGTTTTCCGCCGTCAGCGGATTGATGATCGAGACGCCGAGCCCTGCCGAAACCATGGAGCAGACGCTGGCCGCCGTCGTGGTTTCGACGGCGTAGCTGCGGGTAATGCCGGCCTCGAAGAAGATGTCGTCCAGCTTTCGCCTGTAGGGGTCGTCCTGGGAGAAATAGACGAAGGGTTCGTTGTTGAAATCCTCCGGCAGCAGGACCTTTTTTCCCGCGAGAGGGTGGCCGATCGGCAGCACGCAGACCAGTTCGCCGACCTCGATATTCTGGCTGATGACGCCCTGCTGTTCGAACCGTCCCTCGGTGACGCCGAGATCGAAGACGGTGGTCGACACCTCGTGCTGCAGCGAAAGTTCTTCCAGCGAATGGAGGGAGAGATGCACGGCCGGGCGCTGTTTCTGAAGCCTCTGGGCGACGCGGGGCATGACGGATTCGGCGAAGGCCGGAATGGTGGCGATGCGGAAGTTCGCAGCATTGTAGGTGCGGATCGCAGATGCCGCGCGGCTGATCTCGTCCATGCCGACAAAGGACCGGCGCACCACCTCATGCAGCAGCAATGCCTGGTTGGTGGGGGTGAGACGCTTGCCGAAACGCAGGAACAGATCGAAGCCGATCCGCTGTTCCATTTCGCGCAATTCGCGGCTGATCGTCGGCTGGGAAGTCCCGAGTGCGGCGGCGGCTGCCGTCACGCTCTTGTTGACCATCACCGCGTTGAAAACCTCGATCTGGCGCTGGTTGAGACGCATCGCCGGTTCCTTCTCCCTGAAGCCGGGAAAAGGGCTTTTGTTCTGGCGGTTTTCCACCCCTCCCGGAAATGACGAACATCAATGTCAGCCATTTTGCATATATCAAAAATGAATAAGACGGCTTTAGCAATTATTTCCCAAGCATGACAATATCTGAAATCACTCACGCATTCGACGGCCGGACAGGCCGACATTCGTGATGGGATGACACGATACATGGCAATGACGACCCCCCGGAAAATTCAGCCAGACCAGCAGGCGTGGTTTCACTATCGCGCCGGCGAACTGCATGTGGAAGGCCTCTGTCTTACCGACATCGCGAGGGAGGTTCCGACCCCGTTCTACTGCTATTCGGCAGAGGCGATGCGCTGGGCTTATTCCGTTCTTTCCGATGCGCTGAGCCCCATCGGCGTATCGATCTGTTTCGCGGTGAAGGCGAACAGCAACATCGCCGTTCTGCGGCTCCTGTCCGAACTCGGTTGCGGCATGGACATCGTCTCCGGCGGTGAACTGGAGCGGGCGCTGGCCGCCGGCGCGCCATCCTCGCGGATCATCTTTTCCGGTGTCGGCAAGACGCGGGCCGAAATCGCCCATGCTCTCGAAACCGGCATTCACCAGATCAACGTCGAATCCGCTGCCGAAATCGAAGTGATCGCCGAGGTCGCCCGCTCTCTCGGACGCCGCGCCACCATTGCGCTGCGGGTCAACCCGGATGTCGACGCCAAGACCCATGCCAAGATCACCACGGCGACGAAGGACAGCAAGTTCGGCATCGCCATCGACGATATTCCCGAACTCTACGCAAAGGCTGCCGCACGGCCGGAGCTCGATGTACAGGGGCTGGCCGTTCATATCGGATCGCAGGTTCAGGATCTTTCTCCGTTCCGCCGCGCCTTCGCCTCGATGGCAGGGATGGTGACGGCGCTGCGTGCCAAGGGGCTCGAGGTTCCGCGGCTCGATCTCGGCGGCGGCATCGGCATCGCCTTCGGCGACAATCCGGGTCCGGATATCGCCGAATATGCCTCGATCGTCGCTGAAACCGTCGGCGATCTCGGCTGTCAGCTGACCGTGGAGCCGGGTCGCTGGCTGGTTGGCCGCGCCGGGCTTCTGGTCACCGAACTGCTTTATCTCAAGGACGGTCAGGACGGTTACGTCGCCATCGTCGATGCGGGCATGAACGATCTCATGCGCCCCGCGCTTTATGATGCCAAACACCCCGTTCTGCCGTTTCATCAGGCGAAGGGCGCGGCCGTATCGCCCCGCTACCGGATCGTCGGGCCGATCTGCGAAAGCTCTGATGATTTCGGCGCCTATGAAGGGCTCGGCGAGCTGAATGCCGGCGATCTCCTGACGTTCGACTGCGCCGGCGCTTACGGCGCCTCGATGGCATCGACCTACAATTCGCGCGATCTCGTGGCCGAGGTGCTGGTGGATGGCGATCACTTCCGCACCATCCGCCGCCGGCAGAACATTCGCGAAGTGCTGGAGCTCGAAGATACCGGCAATTGGCAGAACGGCCCTGCCCCGGCGAAGAAGGCTGCCGGCTGAACATCTTGCACGGCCCGATCCCCTGGGAGGGACGGGCCGTGAACCGTTCCGGTCCGGAACGAACCGCGGATGCGGGGCCGATGCCCCGCATCCGCGGATTGGGGAACTAACAAAGAAGAAGGAGAACTGAATGCTTGATAAACTGAAACTCCTGGTGACGACCGGCCTTCTCGGCCTGACGTTGATGTCGCCGGCTCTTGCCGCCGACCACACGCTGCGGATCGCCTATACCGAAGATCCGAAGACGGCCGACGTCCAGAAGACCTCGGATGCCTACACGCTGCCGCTCAACCTCTTCGACCGTCTCGTCGAAGCCGAGACCAGCGGCCCCGGCCAGTCGAAGCTCACCGCCGGCCTCGCCGAGAGCTGGGACGTTTCGGAAGACGGCAAGACCTACACCTTCCACCTGCGCAAGGGCGTTCTGTTCCACAATGGCGAAGAACTGAAGGCCGATGACGTCGTCTTCACCTTCGACCGCATGCTGGACCCGAAGACCAAGGCGCTCGGCACCGATATTCTCGATTTCGTCGATGGCGCCAGCGAGCGTCTGGACGGAACCGCCACCTCCGTTCGCGGCCTGCAGGCCGTCGACGATTACACGGTCAAGATCGTCCTGAAGGAGCCCTATGCCGCGTTCATCGCGCTGATGGCGAGTCCGCAGGCCTCGATCTTCAATCGCAAGTTCACCGAGCCGCTCGGCGACCAGTTCGGCCTTTCGCCGGAGACTACCAACGGTACCGGCCCGTTCGTTCTCAAGGAATATAACCTGAACGACAGCCAGGTCATGGAAGCCAACGAGAACTACTACAAGGGCCGGCCGAAGCTGGACCGGATCGTGGTGCGCGTCGTGGCCGATGCCGAAACCCTGCGCATGCTGTTCGAATCCGACGAACTCGACGTGTTCGACGTCGACTACGCCACGACGCAGCTGCCCTACTTCCTCTCCAGCGACAAGTGGAAGGACCAGATCCGCTCCGGCCCGCGCGTCGGCATCTACTATTACAACATCAACCAGGCGGTGAAGCCCTTCGACGACGTGCGCGTCCGCAAGGCCTTCCAGATGGCGATCAACCGCCAGGAAATCCTCGAGAAGAACTTCTACGGCAAGGGCATGATCGAAAACGGCGTCATGCCGCGCGGTGTGACCTGCTATGCTCCGGCGACCCCGATCGAGTACAATCCGGAAAAGGCCAAGCAGCTTCTGGCCGAAGCCGGCTATCCGAACGGCGTCGACATCAACCTAACGCAGGTCAGCAGCTGGTCGTCGAAGTGGTCTGACATGAACCAGATCATCCAGTCCCAGATCAAGGCGTCCGGTTTCAACGCCCAGATCAAGATGATGGACGAGTCTGCCTACCTCGACGCCCGCAAGGCCGGCACCGTCGATAACTACACGCAGACCTGGTCGGCCGACTTCAACGACCCGGACAACTTCTTCTACACCTTCTTCAGCAAGAGCGGCACGGCCGTGCGCGGCTACAACAACAACGATCCGGAAGTCTTCGCAGCACTCGACAAGGCGCGCACGATGACCAATGCCGACGAGCGTTGCGCCCTCTACCAGAAGATGAACGAGCGGATCGTGCAGGAAGATGCGGCCTGGGTACCGCTGTTCAGCCTCGATCACACCTATGTCGTACAGCCGCGCGTGAAGAACTTCACCGTTCCGTGGAACGGCTGGAGCGACATGAGCTACTACCAGATGGAAGTCGAGTAAGACCTATTGCGCGGCGGGTCTCGTTGGAGATCCGCCGCCTCCGCCTGCTCTCGTCCATCCTTCCCGGTTCCTTGAAGCCCGCACCGGTGCGGCCTTCGATCCGGCGACCGACCATGAAAGAAACCCACCGATGCTGATGTTTGCTATAAAGCGCATCGCGGCTTCGATCCCTGTTCTGATCGGCATCACTGCGCTGCTCTTCGTCATGCTGAACGTCATTCCGGGCGATCCGATCGCGCTCCTGATGAAGGAGCATGCGAGCCCCGAGGTTATCGAGCGCGTGCGCGCCCAGATGCATCTCGACGATCCGCTCATCACCCGCTACTTCCGCTTCCTCGCGGGCGCGGTGCAGGGCGATCTCGGCATGTCGATCAAGCTGAACCGCAGCGTGACGACGCTGATCCTCAACGCCTTCCCGAACACGCTCTATCTGGCGGTCTGTGCGGCAATCGTCTCATGGGTGATCGGCATTCCGGTGGGGGTTCTCTCGGCCGTGCGGCGCGATTCCGCGCTCGACCATTTCTTCATGGGCTTTTCGCTGCTCGGCGTTTCCATGCCGATCTTCTGGTCGGCGCTTTTGATGCAGTACATCTTCGCGCTCAAGCTGAAGTGGCTGCCCGTTTCCGGCTTCTACGGCTTCGAATACGTGATCATGCCGGCCATCGTGCTGGGCTGGAGTTCGGCGGGCGTCATTGCGCGCCTCACCCGCTCGAGCCTTCTGGAAGTCATGCGGCACGACTATATCCGCACCGCCCGCGCCAAGGGCCTGCGCGAGATCAAGGTCATCATGCGCCATGCGCTGAAGAATTCGCTCATTCCGGTGGTGACGATCATGGCGATCCAGGTGGCGAGCCTGCTGTCCGGCGCGGTCATCACCGAGGCGATCTTCGGCATTCCCGGCGTCGGCCGTATCTCCGTCAACGCCATCCAGGCCCGCGACATGCCGCTGCTTCAGGGATCGGTTCTCTTTGCCACGGCGCTGGTCATTTTCGGCAATCTGGTGGCCGACATTCTCTATTCCGTTCTCGATCCCCGCATCCGCCACCAGATGAAGGGAGGCGCGAAATGACCGAAGTGACCGCAGCTCCGGAAGACATCATCGAAAGCGTGGAAAGCGACAGCTTCCTGCGCGACACCATTCGGGTCTTCCGCAAGAACAAGATGGCGATGGTGGGCCTGATCCTCGTCAGCCTGCTCTTCCTCGTCGCCTTCTTCATCCCGATCATCAGCCCGCACGATCCTTACCGGGTGGCGCTGGACGAACAGTTCCTACCGCCGTCTTCCAGCTACTGGCTCGGCACCGACAATTTCGGCCGTGACCTGCTGACCCGCATTCTCTATGGCGCGCGCATCTCGCTGCTGGTGGGTATCGTGCCGAGCTTCATCTCGCTGATGATCGGCGCTGTCATGGGCATCGTCAGCGGCTATTACGGCGGCAAGATCGATTTCATCATCATGCGGCTGGCCGACACGATGATCGCCTTTCCCTCGCTGCTGCTGGCGATGGTGGTGATGTATACGCTCGGCGCCAACCTCTTCAACATCTTCATCGCGCTCAGCCTCGTCGGCTGGGCAGGCGTTGCGCGCGTCGTCCGCTCGCAGACGCTGGCGCTGAAGGAGAAGGAGTTCATCGAGGCCGCCCGCGCCGTCGGAACGACGAGGGCGAAGATCATGGTCCGCCACATCTTCCCGAACATCGTGCCGACGCTGATCGTTCTCTTCTCGCTCAGCATTCCCGAGGCGATCATGTGGGAATCGAGCCTCTCCTTCCTCGGCGTCGGGGTTCAGCCGCCGGAAGCGAGCTGGGGCCTCTTGGTCGCAAAGGGCAAGGAATACCTGTTCGCCTCGCCGCTCGTCGCCATCATGCCCGGCGTCGCGATCTTGATCACGGTGCTTGCATTCAATTTCATCGGCGACGGTCTGCGCGACGCGCTCGACCCCTACATGAAGGACTGAAGCCGTGACGATGACGGATCAAAACCAGTTGCTGAGCGTGCGCAACCTGCGCACCGATTTCCGCGGCCATCGCGGTGCCGTGCGGGTGGTGGACAATGTGTCCTTCGACGTTGGCCGCGGCCGGATCGTCGGCCTCGTCGGGGAATCCGGCTCCGGCAAGAGCGTCACCTCGCTCTCGCTGATGGGCCTCGTGGCGTCGCCCTCCGGCCTTGTTACCGCCGACAGCATCATGTTCGACGGGAGCGATCTGACCAAGCTCACCCCCGACCAGCTGCGCCACAAGCGCGGCCGCGACATGTCCATGGTCTTCCAGGAGCCGATGACCTCGCTCAACCCTGTGCGCACCATGGTGCAGCAGGTCGGCGAACCCCTGTCCATCCATACGGATCTCGGCCGGCGCGCCATTCGCGACAAGGTGCTGCACATGTTTGAGACGGTGGGCATCCCCGAGCCCGCCGCGCGTCTCGACGCCTATCCGCACGAGCTCTCGGGCGGCCTCCGCCAGCGTGCGATGATTGCGATGGGCCTCATCTGTGAGCCTAAGCTGCTGATCGCCGACGAGCCGACGACGGCGCTCGACGTGACCACGCAGGCCCAGATCCTGCGGCTGATGGTGGCGCTGCGCGACCGGATCGGCACGGCGATCATCATGATCACCCACGATCTCGGCATCATCGCCGAGATGTGCGACGAGGTGAACGTGATGTATGCAGGCCAGATCGTCGAGCAGGCCGATGTCTTCGACCTCTTCGATCGGCCGTCGCATCCCTATACCCGCGGCCTGCTCGCCTCTATCCCGAAGGCCACGGAAAAGCGCACCGGCGAGCGCATGAGCAGCATCAAGGGCGTCGTGCCCAATCTGGCCAAGCTGCCGCAGGGCTGTCGGTTCCACCCCCGCTGCGGCGACGCCATGCCGATCTGCAGCGTCAAGTCGCCGGAACTCGTCGATCTCGGAAAAGGCCACAAGGCCCGCTGCTGGCTCCACGACAAGCAGGGAGCCGCGGCATGAGCGAAGTCCTCATTTCCACCGACCAGCTGACCAAGTATTACCGCATGAGCGCCGGCTTCCTCGGCTCGCGCGACAAGGTGATCCGGGCAGTCGACGGCGTCAGCCTCGAAATCTACGAGCGGGAAACCTTCGCGCTGGTGGGCGAATCCGGCTGCGGCAAGACCACGCTCGGGCGTGCCATGCTGCGGCTGGTGGAGCGCACCGCCGGCAGCGTCAACTATCGCGGACAGGACCTTCATTCGCTCGACGAAGGCTCGATGCGGGCGCTGCGCAAGAAGCTGCAGATCGTGTTCCAGGATCCGTTCGCCTCGCTCAATCCGCGCATGCGGGTGAAGGACATTCTCGCCGAACCGTTGAGGGCGCATTCCTACGGGACAGAAGCCCAGATCGAGGAACGCTGCCAGGAACTGCTCGAAGTGGTGGGCCTGCGACCGCACCTGATGCGGCACTATCCGCACCAGTTCAGCGGCGGCCAGCGGCAGCGCATCGGCATTGCGCGAGCGCTCGCCAACAACCCGGAATTCGTCGTCTGTGACGAGGCCGTGTCGGCGCTTGACGTATCGATCCAGGCGCAGGTGCTGAACCTCCTGCGCGACCTGCAGGAACAGCTGAAGCTGACCTACCTGTTCATCACCCACGATCTCAGCGTGGTCAGGCAGTTTGCCGATCGCATCGGGGTGATGTTCCTCGGGCGGCTGGTGGAAGTGGGGACCACGGAAGAGATCTTCTCCAATCCGCGCCATCCTTATACCATGTTCCTGATTTCGGCCGTGCCGCGCGCCGATCCGCATCAGCGTAACCGCGAGCGTCCGGTGCTGGTGGGCGACATTCCGAGCCCGGTGAACCTGCCGAGCGGCTGTCGCTTCCACACGCGCTGCCCCTATGCCAAGGATATCTGCCGCACGGAAGATCCGGCGCTGGTGACCAATGACGGCCGGGGCGTCGCCTGTCATTTTCCGCTGGGCGAATAAGCCCGGCGGCTCTGTAAGGTTAGGGAAGGAAAGAACGTGGACCTGATCGTGAAGAAGATCGGCGACGAGCTGTGGGAAGCCCGTCATGGCGACCGGAGCTGGCGTTGCGCCGTTGGCCGCGGCGGCATTCATCTCGAAAAGACCGAAGGCGACGGCGTGAGCCCGGTCGGCTGCTGGCCGATCCGGCATGTCTATTACCGCGCCGACCGCATGGAAAAACCCGCGACCGCCCTGCCCTGCACGCCCATCGACCGCCTCGACGGCTGGTGCGACGAGCCTTCCGATCCGCAGTACAACCGCAAGATTCGGCTTCCCTACGCGGCAAGCCATGAGGAGCTGTGGCGGGAAGACGAAGTCTACGACATCGTCGTGGTGCTCGGCCAGAACGACGATCCGGTGGTGCCGGGCGCCGGCAGCGCGATCTTCCTGCATCTCGCACGCGAGAACTATTCGCCGACGGCCGGCTGCGCAGCACTTTCCCGCGAGGACCTTCTGGAATTTCTGGCTCGGGCCGGACCGTCCGTCAGCCTCTGCTTCAGCGACGCGGCCTGATCCCGCGTCGCATTCAACTCGCTACCCTTCATTGATAGAAATCCGGATACCTCGTCATGTCGACGATCGACACTGCCGCGCTCGAACGGGCGCTGAACCTCCTTCCCTCCCGCTGCAAGGGTCCCGGAGGCGTGGCAGGGGTGGTAAAGGACGGCAGGATCGTCGCACGGCGCGCATGGGGTTTTGCAGACACCTATCGCCGGCTTCCAATGACGGCGGCGACACGCCTGCCGATCTGCTCGATTTCCAAGCATTTCACCTGCGCGCTGCTGCTCGACCTGTTCGACGACCCCGCCTCGCTCGACGCGCAGGTCGCCGATTTCCTGCCCAATTATCGCGACCCGCTGCCGACGGTGGCGGAGCTTTGCCACAACCAGTCGGGCCTGCGCGATTACTGGGCGCTGACGGTCCTGCAAGGCGCGCTGCCGGAGATGAGTTTCCGCCGCGAAGATGCGCTGCCGCTGATCGCCCGCTCGAAGACCGATCATTTCCGGGCGGGCACGCTCTATTCCTACAACAACGCCAATTTCCGCATTCTGGCCGAGCTGATCGAGCGCGGAACCGGACGCGATTTCGGCGAGCTTCTGTCGGAGCGCCTGTTTGCGCCGGCTGGCATGAAGACGGCGGTTCTCTCGCCGGATGCGCGCCATCCGCTCGATGGCGTCATCGGCTACGAGGGCAATGACGAGGTCGGCTTCCTACCCGCCGATAATGGCGTCTACTGGTTTGGCGATGCCGGCATTTCGGCCGCGCTGGACGATATGCTGGCCTGGGAAGTCCACATCGACGCGACGCGGGACGACCCGGAAAGCCTCTATAACCGCCTGACGGCGCCCGTAACCTATGCCGACGGTTCGCCTGCGGATTATGGCTATGGCCTGCGTCGCGACAGCTGGGCGGGCGTGAGGTTCACCGGCCATGGCGGCGGCCTTCGCGGTTTCAGCTCCTATCGCCTGCATGCCGCAGAAGAACGGCTTTCGGTGGTGGTGATGTTCAATCACGACACCGGCACCTCTACCTCCGCGATCGCGCTGATGGAGGCGGCCCTCGGCATGCCGCCCCGGCAGAATGCCTCGGTCAGACCGGAAGGATGGGACGGGTTGTGGCTGGATGAGGAGCGTGGGCTGATCCTGCGCACCGTTCAGGACGCCACCGGCGTCAAGCTCTATTACAGCCCGTCGCCGTCGCGCCTGACGGTCGGCACCGATGGCATCGCCCGTGGACAGGGATTGCGCCTGGAAAAGGACGGCGAGGCGCTGGTCATGCATCGCAGCCAGGAAAACCTGCATGTCAGGGCGCGACCGCTTGCCCGCATCGATTATGCCGACGGCAGCGAAATCGCTGGCCTCTACCATTCCGACGAGCTGGATGCCGACCTCGAGATCGAGGCACGCGACGGCGCGGTGCATGCCCTCTTCAAGGGCATGCTGGGGACGGGACCGATGGAGCGGATGTATCCGCTCGCCGAAGACATCTGGATCGTCACCTCCCGCCGCTCCATCGACGCATCGCCACCTGGTGACTGGACGGTCAGGGTTCGCCGCAACGCCGATGGCTCTGTCGCCGGCCTCGCTATCGGCTGCTGGCTGGCCCGTAACATCGATTATGTCCGTGTGGGATAAATAGCGTGCTATTGACGCTATCGAGCCTCTCGGGTTTTTGGGACGGTTGCGAGCCGGGCGTCGAAACGTCCGCTCCATCTTCAGGGCTTCCCGCTCCCTGCCGGTCAGGCGGATTCGCGCAGGATGATTTCCGCGTTGAGGAGAACCTGTTCGTCGTGTTCCGGGGTCGAGCCGGCGTCTTCCTCGCCGAGTTTGCGCAGCAGAAGCTCCATGGCGATGCGGCCGATGTCGTTGTAGCTCTGGGCGACCGTGGTGATGGGCGGACAGGCGTAGCGTGACAGCGGATGGTCGTCGTGGCCGGCGATGCGAAGTTCGCGGTCCGGGCCGCGCCCGACCTTGATGCCGGCATGATAGGCGGCTGAAATCGCGCCGAAGGCCACGCGGTCGTTGGCGCAGAGAACCGTGCCTGTGGGGAAGCCGCCGTTTTCCAGAATACGCAGCGTTTCCTCATAGCCGAATTTTTCGAAATCCCAGCCCGCGGTCTTTGCAATCGGCAGCACGATCGGCTCCATGCGCAGCTGCGACATGGCCTCGATATAGGCCATCTCGCGGGTGCTGGCATTGGTGTTGACCGGCGGCATCCCGAGATAGCAGGGCGGCTCGCCCGAGCGACATAGATAGTCGACTATCAACTGGAAGCTCTGCCGGTTGTTGGTGCCGACGAAGGGCGAAGTGTCGTCCAGCGGCGAGTCGACGAAGATCAGCGGAATGGATTCGGCCAGCGACCGCAGCGTCTCGTGATGCGACTGCACGCCGAGAGGCGCAATGATCGCGCCGGCGACGTTCATCGACTTGAACGTCTCGATGGCGCGGGCCTCCATCTCGGCATTGCCGTCGGAAGACAGGACGAAGGCAAGGAAGCCGGAGGCATTGGCGATGAGTTCCACCCGCCGCGTCAGCGCCATGTAGAACGGGTCGGTCGAGTTCGGGATGATGATGCCGAGGATATTGCTCCGCCGCCGGTTGAGATTGACAGCGAACATATTGGGGCGGAAGCCGCTCTGCTTCAGCGCCGCCTCGATCAGGTCGCGCGTCTTGCGGCGGACCGAACCCGGATCGTTGAAATACTTCGAGACGGTCGGTCGTGACAATCCGACAAACTCGGCAAAGTCCTCCATGGTCCTGATGAGCCTGTCTTCCAAATTCGCTTTCACCCCGTTTCTCAATCGATTTAAATTATAGCTTCATGGTTTCAACCAGAACTTCCACGCCGCTGCAAGCCGCAGCTTAGAGCGCATTTCGATCTGTTTAAATCAGATCGGCGCTCCAGGACTTCCTTTTTGAAGCATAGTCTTGTCGATCCTCGTTTCACTCCGGTCGGATATTGCTCTATCAGGCGCGGCAGGCTTCGAAATAGTCTTCCAGAACGTGGTCGACGGCTGCAAGCGCCAGCGCCTCGGCCTGAGGCTTCACACGTCCCTCGCGGACCGCCGTATAGCTTGCCTGAAGGTACTGGCTGATCAGCGTTTCGGGGATCTCGACGCCGTCGAGGATGGCGAAAAGCTCGCTGACGGCAGCGTTGATCTCGGGATGCGGCCAGTAGTAGCGGATGCGGTCGCTATAGCTGAAATGCCGCTGCAGGCGCTGTTCGTCCGCCGTGCCGTGATAGTATTTTTCCCAGTTCTTCGGCTCCGCGGTCAGAACGCTCTCGACGGTATCGAGCAGGGTTTCGCGGCGCTTGCCGGGGAAGAGGAAATCGGCGGCCCGGTCGAGACCGTAGAAGGCCTCACGAAGCGCAAAGGTCAGGCCCGGACCGACCTTCAGGATGGAGAAGCCGTCCAGCACCAGCCGGCGCAGCGCGTCGCGGGTCTGGTAGTCGGTGGAATGGGCCTCGAACACCATGCCCGGCATGCCGGCGAGCGTGGCGCTGAGTGCCGCGGCCTTTTCCGGCTCGTAGGCGATGACATTGTGGTTGCCGAATTCTACGCCCGGCTGGACGACGGCTCCGACGGCGCGGGAAAAGGCGGATTCGACGCCGGCGGCTTCGAAGGCCTCGCGATGGACTTCGACCGTCTTCAACGCTGCCTCGGGCTTTGTGACTTCCAATACGTCGAGTTCTTCCATCGCGCCGCCGGGGATCGGAACCTCGGTGCCGACGATATAGACCGGCTGGACGCCGTGCGAGCCGACAAGTGCGGCCTCGGCGACGCTTGCAAGACGCGCTGCGCGCTCGGCGGTGACGGCATCGGGAAGCGCGACCGGCTCGCCGGCGCAGCCCATGCTGGTATCGAGGTGGAGCTTGGTGAAGCCGGCGCGGGCGAATGCGTCGATCATCGTGCAGGCCTTGGCCATGGCCTCATCGGCGGGAAGGTTCTTCCACGGATTGGGGCCGAGATGGTCGCCGCCGAGGATTAGCCTGTCGAGCGGGAAGCCGGTCTTTTCGGCGATCTTCTCGACGAAGACCCGGAAGTCGGCGGGCGTCATGCCGGTATAGCCGCCGTCCTGGTTCACCTGGTTGCAGGTGGCCTCGACCAGCAGGTGCTCACCCCTGGCGAGCGCATGCAGCATGGAGGCCTCGATCACCATCGGATGCGCCGAGCAGATCGAGGGGATGCCCTTGGAGCCGGCGCGCTGACGCCAGGTTGCGATGTCCGAAAGATAGTTCTGCCGCATGTCAGGCCCTGCCTTGCGTCTTGATGAGGGTTTCGAGTTCAGCCCTGGTGGAAGCGCCTTCCATCGGGCCGGCCCTGGTGACGGCGCGTGCGCCGGAAGCATTGGCGTAGAGCAGCGCTTCGGCCGGGCTTGCGCCCTGCAGCCAGAAGGTCACGAAGGTCGCGCCGAAGCAGTCCCCCGCCCCGGTCGGGTCGACTTCCACGACGTTGAAGCCTTCGAGATCGAGCCGCGTGTCCCTGTCGAAATAGCTGGCGCCCTTGTTGCCGCGCTTGACGACGATTGCCTTGATGCCCCTGGCGAGCAGTTCGGCGACGGCGGCGTCTTCCGTCTTTGCCTCGGCAAACAGGAAGAGTTCCTCGCCGCTCGGCATGAACAGGTCGGTTTTTGCGAGCACCGTCTGCAGCGCCTCGCGCATGCCGGGGCTGTCGAGAGTTTCCGGCCTGAGGTTCGGATCGAAGGAGACCGTGCCGCCGGCCGCCTTGATGCGCTCGACCGCCGTCAGGATGCTCTTCACCACGCTCGGCGCATAAAGGGCCGTGCCCATGACATGCATGTGCGTGCAGCCGTCGATCATGGCGAGCGTCTTTTCGGAGAGATCGATAGTGCCGCAGGCGCTGTGGCGGATGTTGAAGACGAAGGCGCGGCTGCCGTCCTCGCGGTAGCGCACGAAGGCGCTGCCGGTGGTGCCCTGCGGAACGACCTCGATGCCGGAGACGTCGACGCCGTCTTCCGTCAGCCGGTTGATGTTGACCCAGCCGAAATCGTCATCGCCGACGCGTGAGACGATGGCGCATTCCTGGCCGAGCTTGCCGACCTGATCGATGAAGATCGCCGGCGCGCCGGAGGGGAACGGGCCGATCAGGGGAACCGCTTCGCGAAAGCCGTTACCGCGGTTGGTGGCGACGATCTCGACGAGGATTTCGCCGATGGTCAGGATTTTTGACATGGGACGACTGCTCGCTTTCGAGTTTTACTGGCGTCGGTTCACTGTCTGGCCCGCTTCGAGCGGACGTCGAGACCGACGGCGATGAGGATCACCAGGCCCTTGACGATGAGCTGGTAGAAATAGGGGACGGACATCATGTTCATGCCGTTGTTCAGCACGCCGATGATGAGCGCGCCGATCAGCGTGCCGACCATGGTGCCGACGCCGCCGGCAAGGCTGGTGCCGCCGAGAACGGCTGCGGCGATCGCATCCAGTTCGTAGCTCATGCCGGCATTGGTCTGGGCCGAGAACAGGCGCGACGAGAGCAGCACGCCGGAGATCGCCGCCATCACGCCGGAGATCATGAAGATGACGATCTTCAGGCGGTCGACATTGATGCCGGAGTAAAGTGCTGCCTCGCGGTTGCCGCCGGTCAGATAGGCGCGGCGGCCGAACTTGGTCTTGCTGAGCAGGATGTGGTTGAACAGGAAGAGCACGGCGACGAACCAGATGACGATCGGGATGCCGATGAAGCTCTGGGTGCCGATGGCCGTCCATGTCGGCTCGGTGATCATGGCCGGCGCGCCATTGGTCGGCAGGCTGACGAGGCCGCGATAGATGCCCATCGTCGCCACCGTGACGATGAAGGATGGCAGCAGGAATTTCGCCGTCAGCACTCCGTTCACCGAGCCGAGCAGGGCGCCGGCGAGAAGCGTCAGCGCAAACGTCGGCAGGAAGCCGAGGCCGAAGGCGAAACACTGGGCGGCGACCATGCCGGCAAGCGCGATGATCGAGCCGATGGATAGGTCGATCTCGCCGAGCAGGATGACCCAGGTCATGCCGAAGGCGGCGATTGCGATGACGGCCACCTGCTGCAGCACGTTGAGGAAGTTGGCGAGCGACATGAAACGCGGGTTCATGACGGAGAAGATGACGCACAGCACGATGAGCGACAGAAAGATGCCGCCATACTGTTTCATCAGTCGCATAAGGGCAGCATTGGCTGCAGTCTTGTCGGTCATGATACTGTTCCCGTCGCAAAGCTCATGATTTTTTCGGGAGAAATCCGGTCGCCGGATACGGTCGCGGTCATGCGGCCTTCGCTCATGACTGCAACGCGATCGCTCATACCGATGATCTCGGGGAGTTCGGAGGAAATGAGCAGGATCGCCGTGCCCTCCGCCGCCAGCTGGCGGATGATCTTGTAGATTTCATACTTGGCCCCGACATCGACGCCGCGTGTCGGTTCATCAAGGATCAGGATCTTCGGCCTGGTCAGCAGCCATTTGGCCAGCACGATCTTCTGCTGGTTGCCGCCCGAAAGCGTGCCGGCGATTGTGTCAAGCGAGGCCGTCTTGATGGCGAGGCGCTTCACCTCCCGATCCGCTGCATCGCGTTCGCTGCGACGCTTGAGGAAGCCGAGAAGGCCCGAGAATTTATCGAGCGCCACCACCGAGATATTGGCCTCGACGCTGTGGCTGAGGACGAGACCCTCTTCCTTGCGGTTTTCCGTGACGAAGCCGATGCCGCGGTTGATGGCATCGATCGGCGAGGAAATGGAGACCGCCGAACCGTCGATCGAAATCGTGCCGGCGGCGATATGGCCCATGCCGAACAGGGTGTTCATCACCTCCGAGCGGCCCGAACCGACCAGCCCGAAGAAGCCGAGGATTTCGCCGGAACGCACGTCAAAGGAGACGTCCTCGAATTCGCCGGTTCGCGACAGTCCGCTGACGGTCAGGACAGGCTTTTCAGTGAGCGCCGGAGCCGGCACATCGCGGGGCGGATAGATCGCGTGCATGTCGCGGCCAACCATCATCGCGATCAGTTCGTCGATGGTGGTGTCGTTCTTCTCGCGGGTGGTGATATAGGCGCCGTCGCGCACGACGGTGATGTCGTCGCTCAGCCGCATGATCTCTTCCATCCGGTGCGAGATGTAGATGATGGCCACGCCGCGCGCCTTCAGCCGCGCGATGATGTCGAACAGGATCTCGGCTTCGCTGTCGCTGAGCGAGGACGTGGGTTCATCGAGGATAACCACCTTCGCATCGACGCTGAGCCCCTTGGCGATCTCGACAAGCTGGCGCTGCGCAATCGACAGGTCGCCGACCTTGTCGCTCACCGACACCGGCAGCTTCAGGTCCGCGATGATGGCCTCGGCCTTGCGGGTGAGCGCGCTGTCGCTGATGAAGCCGGCTCTCGACGGCTCGCGGGTCGCGAGAATGTTTTCCGCAACGGAGAGATTGTTGCAGAGGCTGAGTTCCTGGAAAACGATCGTCAGCCCCGCCTTTGCCGCTTCCTGCGGATTGGCCGGCGCATAGGGCTGGCCGCCGAGCGTGATCTCGCCGGAGGTGACCTGATAGACCCCCGCGAGGATCTTCATCAGCGTCGATTTTCCCGCGCCGTTTTCGCCCAGGATGGTGTGAACCCGTCCGGGCCGGACTTTCAACTGCATGTTCTTGAGCGCGGTTACAGCGCCGAAAACCTTGGTCACATCCTTGATTTCAAGGATGGCATCATTGCCGGTGGCAGGCATGGCATCACCCTTCGCATCGTCGTGCCCGGCGGCTCGAAAAGGAGTTCGAGCCGCCGGCAACCGAGCGGTCCTTGCCCCCGAGGGGACAAGGTGCCTTGGGAGGCGTTTCGGTAAAGGTTACTTCTTGACGTAGACGCCCGGAACGATCGGCTGGTCGGCCGGTACCGTTTCGCCGGCAACGAGCTTCACGGCGCTATCGACGGCGAGCTTGCCCATCTGGTCCGGGAACTGCTGGATGACGCCGACCATATCCGGATCGTTATCGACGGCGGCGATTGCTTCCGGCATGCCGTCGAAGCCGATGACCTTGACCTTGCCGGTCAGGCCCGCGGACTTGACTGCAACGGCTGCAGCAAGCGCTGCGTCGTCGCCGAAGCCGAAGATGCCGGCGATATCCGGGTTGGCCTGCAGCATGTTCTGGGCAACTGCCAGGGCTTCGGCGCGGGTGATGCCGGTCTGGATCGAAACGATCTTGATATCCGGGAACTTGGCAATGGCTTCCTTGAAGCCGTTGACGCGGTTCACCACCGACTGCACCAGCGGGTAGTCGATGATGGCGACATTGCCCTTGCCGCCGAGCTGTTCGGCCATCAGTTCGCCGGCCTTGACGCCGCCGGCATAGTTGTCGGTGCCGATGTAGGAGGCAACCTGGGTGCCTTCGACCGGAACGTCGACGGTGATGACCTTGATGCCGGCTGCTTCAGCGCGCTTGACGGCGGCGAGAGCGCCCTTGCTGTCGACCGGCGACATGATGATGACGTCGACGCCCTTGACGATGAAGTCTTCGATATCGGCCAGCTGCTTGTTCAGGTCCTGATTGGCGATCGAGATCTCGAGCTTGACGTTCTTGGCTTTCGCCTCTTCGGTGATGGCCTTGGCCAGCTCGTTATAGAACGGATGCTGCTGCGTCAGCAGCGAAGCGCCGATGCCTTCCGCCTGCGCTGCGACTGCGGCCATGGTGAAAGCGGCAGAGACGAGGAGCGACTTGGCGATGCGAGAAATGGACATGATTTCCTCCCTGTTGATGCAAGAGACCAGTTGGCGTGGTCATCAAGACTGGCGGCCTCCCTTACCAGCTGATGCGCCTTATCAACCATTAAACTTTCCGTGCGTCAACTTTAAAATCCTTGCGCGTAAATTCATGCGTTGCAATATGGAAAGTTTTGTGACGCTGATCCAGCCGCCGCCTTGGCGATGGCGGTCGCGCAATCAATCTCTAAAATCACGTCTTATCAGTGCCTTGATCGGGATTATGACGTCTTGCGACAACGCATGGATATCCACGCGAGAGCCCTGCCCGGCAGGTGTGACGCTCCGCTGCGGCAAAAGGTGGCATCGGCAGAGCGGTGGATAACCTTCGGTCGTCGCCCGCCTGCTTCCCGGAGAGATTGTCGCCTCAGCCCCGGATGGAGCGGATGCGGTTGATGGGCCCGCGGAAGCGCGGCACCACGGCCGAGAGAAGCGGGGCCGGCAGGAGACGCCTGACCTCTGCGATCTCCATCGGCAGGTCGGCGGCCGGAACGCCGGTTCCGGCTTCGCCCAGAACCTCGCCGAGAGCGGTTGCCGTCGGCACGCCGCGACCGGAATAGCCGACCAGCGCGTAGAGGCCCTCCGCCGGATTGTAGAGATGCGGCTGCCGGTCCATGTTGATCGCGAGCTTGCCGGACCAGTACCACCCCCATTTCACACCGGCAAGTTCCGGGAAGGCGGCGGCAAAGCGCTTGCGCATATGGCCCTCCGTCCAGCCGACATTGCGGCCGCGGATCGTCTCGACCAGACCGCCGACGATCATCCGGTTGTCTTTGTCGAAGCGCAGGTAGCGCACATCGGGCCGGGTGTCGCCGAGGCTCTGGTTGCCCGGCAGGATCTTGCGGCGAATGGCCGGATCGAGCGGCTCGCTCGCCAGCGCATAGGACGTCATGATGAAATAGGATTGCCCGAGCGGCGGCAGGAGCCGGTCGGTATAGGCATTGGTGGCGATGCCGACACGGCGGGCGCGCACGGTGCCCGATGGGCAGGTCACGCGCCAGGCATCGCCTTCCCGCGCAAGCGAGATGGCCGGGGAACTCGTGTAGATCTCGGCACCTTCGCCGATTGCGGCGCGCGCCAGCCCGCGCGCATAGGCGAGCGGGTTGAGGTGACCGCCGTCGGGGTGCACCCAGCCACCGTGGAAGGCTTCGGAGCCGGTCATGGCGACGGCCTTGTCCCGGTCGAGCCAGACGCCTTCGATACCCAGTTTTGCATAGGCCTCATACTGGCGTTTCTGCTGGTCGACGGTCGCCGGGCTGTGGGCAAGCTGCAGCGCGCCTGTCGGCGCAGCCTCGCAGTCGATCCCGTATTTCTCGATCAGCGAGAAGACCGTCTTGCCGGAATTGACCAGCATGCCGGTGAAGCGCTGGCCGCGCTCCTGCCCCAGCCGCTCCACGGCCGATTTCGCATTGATGAAGCCGAGAATGGGCACACAGTGGCCATGATTGCGGCCCGAGCCGCCGAAGCCCGGACCTTGCGCCTCGAGAACGATGGTCTTCACGCCCCTGGATGCCGCGTGAATGGCGGCCGTCAGGCCGGTATACCCCGCGCCGATCACTACGAAGTCGGCATCGTGATTGCCGGCGAGCGACGTGGTGGCCGGAGCCGGAGCCGCCGTCGCTTCGTAGAGGATACCCCGGATCGGCATGGTTTTGACCTTTCTCAGAGAGAAACGCTTTCACGAGCCGGCAGCTTCGCCGGCGTCATGGACTGGTGGACTATGGCTTTGACAGCGCGGGCAAGGCGCTCGGCCCAGAGCGAGCGCCCCTGCTGCGTCAGGAGAAGGTCGTTGACGATTTCCAGTCCGCAGGCGGGAAGACCGCTTCCCCATGTGTGATAATCGATGGAGAAGGTGCCGCCGATGCCGGAATAGGGTGCGTTGTCACCGATCACCAGCCCGGTCTCTTCGCTCAGTTGCGCAATCAGCGCATCGGAAAACACCCTGTTCTCATGCCAGATCGTGCCGCCATCCATGTCGCGCAGCGATCCGCCGCCAAGCTGGCGCGTGCAGCTGTGGAGAGAAAGGAACAGCGGGTGCCGGACGCGCTCGACGAGACCGGTGAGAACCCGGTGAACCTCGCCGTGATAGGGCCAGAAATAGGCTTCCAGCCGCTCCTCCCGGTCGGCGGCGCTGAGATTCTGGTTGCCCGGAATTACGATGCCGTCGCTTTCCGTCAGGAAACAGCGGCTGTCCTCGATCCAGCGGTTGCAATCCACCAGCAGGCGCGAGGTGGGAGACAGCACCGCCGGCGCATCCAGAAGGCGGGCGAGTTCGCGCACCACTTCGGCGATACCGATATCCACGCCGACATGCTTTTCGAGATCGGCGGGGTCGAGCCCGAGATTGTCATAGGCGGCGGGAACGCGGCTGCTCGCATGATCGCACACGATCATGCAGGGAAAGCGCCCCTCCGGATTGATGATTTCCGGCAGCCAGCTTGCGTCGGCAACCGGAGTTTTCATCCTGTCATTCGTCGTCATTCTTGTGTTCGATCCGATGGAGATGCGCATTGCCCTTCTTGCGCAGGTCCTCGATCACCGAAAGACGTTCGCGCACGCGGTCAGGGTTGCGTTTGGAAAGGGCGGCGATGATCGCCTCGCACTGGGCGAAGGCGACGACGCGGGTATCGAAGGCCGAAAGGCTTTCGACCGGCGAAACGAGAACCCGATCGGCAAAATTGCTGATCGGGGAAAGCCAGCGATCGGTGAACAGCACGATGCGGGCGCGCGTTTCCCGGGCGAGCTTGGCGAATTCCACGACATCGGCCTGATAGCGGCGATAATCGAAGACGACGAGCGTCACCTGGCTGTTGAAGTCGGCCAGCCGGTCGAAGAGCCGGACGGATTCATTGCCGATATGGAAGACATTCGGCCTGACCTGAGCCAGAAGCAGCGACAGCCGCAACGCCAGCGTCGAACTCGACCGTCCGCCGACGCAATAGATCGTCGAACGCTCGTCGCCGAGCAGGTCCAGCATGGCCTCGAATTCGGCCTCGCGAAAATCGTCGGCGGCCTGATGCAGGGCGCCTGCGAGATTGCGCATGAAGTCCGCATAGACGCCGGCCCCGGGCTCGCCGGCGCTCCGGTCGTCGAACATGGAAAGCGGCGAATTGAGCTTTTCGCTGACCTCGTCGATCAGCACGTCCTGAAAGGCGGCGTAACCGCTGAAACCCAGCTTGGTGACGAGCCTGAGGACGGTCGGAACGCTGACGCCGGCGCGTTGCGCAAAACCGGCAACGGTCGTGAGGCCCGCGGATGGGTAATTCGCCAGCAATGTACGCACTACCCTGGTCTCGGCGCCAGTCAGCTTCAGCTCACCGCCCGTCAACCTGTCCTTGATCGTCATGCCTCACCTCTGTTTCTGTACAATATGATAGATTTTCTAAGTTCACAACGTCATTTGATATAATTTGCTACAGAAATCCGTTGACGCTTGTTCAAGTTGTCATACTATGAAATCCGACTTTCCAGAAAGCTTGCACGATCTGAGATGCAGGCCCTGGAGCTGGCAAACGACAATCAGGGGACACGAAAACGTGGGAAAGAAACTTCGCTTCAGCCTTGTGACGGCATCTCTGCTTTGCGCCACCGCACTTCATGCCGGCGCGGAAACCCTGCGGTTCTCTTCCCAGGGCGATATAACCTCGCTCGATCCCTATACGATTGACGAAACCTTCACCTCCGGCTTCCTCGGCAACATCTATGAAGGTCTCGTTCGCCGCGCTCCCGACCTTTCGATCCAGCCGGCGCTTGCCGAAAGCTGGGAAATGGTCGAGCCGACCCGCTGGCGCTTCCATCTGCGCAAGGACGTGAAGTTCCACGACGGCAGCGCCTTTACGGCCGACGACGTCCTCTATTCCGCCGATCGCGTCCGCGCCGGCGCCTCCGACTTCAAGAACCGCCTTGCGCCCGACACCAAGGTCGTGAAGGTCGACGACTACACGGTCGACTTCATCACCACCACGCCGAACCCGATCATTCACTACCAGTGGGGCAACTGGTACATGATGTCGAAGAGCTGGGCCGAAAAGAACAAGGTCGGCGGGCCGCAGAAGGCCGGCACCGGCGAGGAAGCCTACACCACGTTGCACGAGAACGGCACCGGCCCATTCAAGCTCGACGCCCGCGAACCCGGCATCAAGACGACGCTTTCCGCCAATGCAGACTGGTGGGGCAATGCCGGCCGCACGGACAATGTGACCGATGTGGTGTTCACGCCCATCCCGAATGCCGCGACCCGCGTCGCAGCCCTTCTTTCCGGCCAGATGGACGTGATCTTCCCGGTTCCGGTTCAGGATATCGACCGCGTCGAGCAGTCCGAAGGCACCCACATGATCGTCGGGCCGGAACTGCGCACCGTCTATCTGTTCCTCGACCAGTTCCGCGACGAACTGCTCTATTCGAACATCAAGGGCAAGAACCCGCTCAAGGACCATCGCGTCCGCGAGGCGCTTTATCGCGGCATCGACATCGAGACCATCAAGAAGAAGGTCATGCGCGGCATGTCCACGCCTTCGGCCCTGATGGTGGCGCCGGGCATCAACGGCTTCAGCGAGGACTTCAAGCGTCTCGAATACGATCCGGCAAAGGCCAAGGCCCTGCTGGCCGAAGCCGGCTATCCCGATGGCTTCGAACTCGGCCTCGATTGCCCGAACGACCGCTACGTCAATGACGAGGCGATCTGCGTCGCGGTCACCAACATGTGGGCCAAGATCGGCGTCAAGGTTAAGCTCAACGCCCAGACCAAGTCGAAGTTCTTCGAAAAGGTCTTCGCGCCGAAGCTCGACTTCAGCGTCGGCCTGATCGGTTCCACGCCGCCGAGCTTCGACAGCCTTGCTCCGATCAACTCGCTGCATGTGTGCCCTCGCGTTTCGCCGGAAGCCGCCGCATGGCAGGAAGGCGAACGCGAGAAGGTGTCGAACGGCAAGTCCAACTACGGCGGCTATTGCAACCCGGAAGTCGACAAGCTCGCCGGCCAGATCCTCCTGGAAACGGATCAGGACAAGCGTAACGCGCTGATCAAGCAAACCTGGAAGATCACCACCGACGACATCGCCTATCTGCCGCTGCACCAGCAGTGGATCGCATGGGGCGTGCGCGACGGTGTCGAGCTGAAGCAGCGTCCGGACGATGTTTTCGACTGGCGCTACGTTGAGATAAAGAAGTAACTTCTGTCATCCGGACAGGACGCGGGAAGCCCGTGTCCTGTCCGTGTTTTCCGCCGGAGGAGACGCCGATCCGCCTTCTCCCTACGGACATTCTGGTGCCCGATGTTTTCTTTCCTGCTTCGACGGCTTTTGCAGTCGGCCATCGTGATGCTGGCCGTGGCGCTGATCGCCTTTCTGATGTTCCGCTATATCGGCGACCCCGTGGCCCAGATGGTGGGACAGGAGACGTCGCTTACCGAGCGCGCCGAACTTCGCCAGCAGCTCGGGCTGAACGATCCGGTGCCGGTGCAGTTCGTCACCTTCGTCGGCCGCATCCTGCAGGGCGATTTCGGTCTTTCCTACCAGATGGGGCAGCCGGTCGACACCCTGCTCGCCACGCGGCTGCCGGCGACGCTGGAACTCAGCTTCATGGCCCTCATCATGGCTTCCGTGCTCGGCGTGCCGATGGGTGTCTATACCGGCCTTCATCCGAAAAGCTGGCTGAGCCGCACCCTCATGATCGTCTCGCTCGCCGGTGTTTCGTTGCCCACCTTCTTCATCGGCATCATGCTGATCCTCGTCTTCGGCGTCGAACTCGGCTGGCTTCCCACCTTCGGCCGCGGCGATGTCGTAGAGCTCGGCTGGTGGTCCACCGGCCTGCTCAGCGTCTCGGGATGGAAGTCGATCCTGATGCCGGCCTTTACGCTCGGCCTGTTCCAGCTCACCTTCATCATGCGCCTCATCCGCTCGGAAATGCTGGAGGTGCTGCGCGCCGACTACATCAGGTTCGCCAGAGCCAGAGGGCTGCGCAACAGCTCCATCCATTTCGGCCATGCGCTGAAGAACACGCTGGTTCCGGTCATGACCATCGCCGGCCTTCAGCTCGGCTCTATCATCGCCTTCGGCATCATCACCGAGAGCGTGTTTCAGTGGCCGGGCATCGGCCTCCTCTTCCTGCAGGCGATCTCCACGGCCGACATTCCGATCATGTCCACCTACCTGCTGCTGGTGGCGGCGATCTTCGTCATCATCAACCTGATCGTGGACCTTCTCTATTACGCCGTCGATCCGCGCCTTCGCGCCGATAACGCTTCGGGAGGGCACTGACCATGGCAGCCGGACGACTGGCCAGCTCCATCAAGAGCGACATGCTCTACAAGTTCCTCACCTCGCCGCTAACGGTCTGCGCCGCCATTGTTGCGGCCATCCTGATCCTCTGTGCGCTGCTTTCGCCATGGATCGCGCCGCACGATCCCTTCGATACGGCAACCGTCGACCTGATGAACTCGCTGATCCCGCCGGTCTGGCAGGAAGACGGCGACTGGACCTTCCTGCTCGGGACCGACGACCAAGGCCGCGACTTGCTGTCGGCCATTCTCTACGGCACCCGCACCTCGATCGCCGTCGGCTTCATCGCCGTCGGGCTGGCGGTCGCCATCGGCCTGATCCTCGGCCTTCTCGCCGGTTATCTCGGCGGCTTTGTCGATGGCTTCATCATGCGGGTGGTCGATATCCAGATGACCTTCCCGGCGATCATGGTGGCGCTTCTGATCGACGGCATCAGCCGCGTTATCCTCCCACGCGAACAGCACGACCAGCTGGCGCTTTTCGTCATCATCCTGTCGCTGGCGCTGTCGATCTGGCCGCAGGTGGCGCGCACCGTGCGGGCCTCCACCATGGTGGAGAAGAACCGCGAATACGTGCAGGCGGTGCGCATCATCGGGCGGCCGGCCATCGTCATCATGCTGAAGCATGTCATGCCCAACGTGCTCGGCCCGGTTCTGGTCATTGCAACGATCAATCTCGGCGTGGCGATCCTCGGCGAGGCGACGCTGAGCTTCCTTGGCGTCGGCATGCCGGCGACCGAGCCGTCTCTCGGCACGCTGATCCGGATCGGCAACAACTTCCTCTTCTCCGGGGAGCGCTGGATCGTGATCTTCCCCGGCCTGACGCTCGCCCTGCTCGTCATGTCCGTTAACCTTCTCGGGGACTGGCTGCGCGACGCGCTCGACCCGAAATTGCGATGACTGCGGAAGGGACCTCATCCATGCAGGAAACGGACGCAAAGCCCCCTCTTCTCGCCATCAAGGGCCTGAAGGTCGAATATCCCGGACGCCTGAAGACCTTTGTCGCCGTCGAGGACGTGGCGCTACAGATCCGTCACGGCGAAATCCTCGGTCTGGTGGGCGAATCCGGCGCCGGCAAGTCGACCATCGGCAGCGCCATCATGGGCCTGCTCGACGCGCCGGGCCGGATTGCCGAAGGTGTGATCGAACTCGACGGCGAGCGGATCGACAATCTCGGTTCGGAAGCGATGCGCCGCCTTCGCGGCAAGCGCATCTCGATGATCTTTCAGGATCCGCTGACCAGCCTCAATCCGCTCTACACCATCGGCCGGCAGCTGACCGAGACCATCCGCACCCATCGTTCCGTCAGCGCCGATCAGGCGCGGCGCGATGCGATCGCATTGCTGGAAAAGGTCGGCATCAGCGATGCCGAACACCGCATGGATCAGTATCCGCACCAGTTCTCGGGCGGCATGCGGCAGCGTGTGGTCATCGCGCTGGTGCTCTGCACCGATCCCGACCTCATCATCGCCGACGAACCGACGACGGCGCTCGACGTTTCAGTGCAGGCGCAGATCCTCGATCTCATCAAGCGGCTGGCCGCCGAGCGCAATGCCGGCGTGCTGCTCGTCACACACGATATGGGCGTTATCGCCGAGACCGCGACCCGCGTCGCCGTCATGTATCGCGGTCGCGTGGTGGAAACCGGCGAGACGCAGCAAATCATCCACGCGCCCACCCATGCCTACACCAAAAGCCTGATCGGCGCGGTGCCACGGGCCGATATCAAGCTCGAGCGCTTCCCGCGCGTCGATTTCATCGAAGGTTCGGGCCAGCCCGCGCCGCAGTTCGATGTGCGTAGCCACTGGCTCGGACAGGGCGGCAGCGCGACCTCTCCGGAGCGGACCGTCCGTTCGACACCCCTCGTCGAAATGAACGATCTCGGCATGCGCTTTATCACCCACCGTTCGGTCTTTCCCCGCCGGCGGCGCTATTTCGATGCCGTCAAGGATTTCACCCTCGACGTGAAGAATGGAGAAGTGCTCGGTCTCGTCGGCGAATCCGGCAGCGGCAAATCCACGGTCGCGCGCGTTCTGGCCGGGCTCTACCGGGAATCCGCAGGCTCGATCAATTTCGACGGCAAGGCGTTGGGCGGTCAGGACGGCCGCCGCGAATTCGGCCGGCAGATCCAGATGATCTTTCAGGATCCCTATTCGTCGCTCAATCCGCGTATGCGCGTCGATGCCATCATCGCCGAGCCTATCGAGCATTACCGACTGGCGCCGGACAGGCGCGAGCGCGACATCATCGTCGCCAATCTCCTCGACCTCGTTGGTCTGGGGCAGGATGCCGGCCGCAAATTCCCCCATGAATTCTCCGGCGGCCAGCGCCAGCGCATCTCGATTGCCCGCGCGCTTGCAACGCGCCCGCGCTTCCTGATTTGCGACGAGCCGACCTCGGCGCTGGATGTCTCCATCCAGGCGCAGATCCTGAACCTGTTGAAGGACCTGCAGGAATGGCTGGGGTTGACCATGCTCTTCATCAGCCACGACCTGCCGGTGGTGCGCCAGATGTGCGACCGCATCGCCGTCATGCGCCATGGCAAGCTCTGCGAGGTTGCCGAAACCGAAGCGCTCTTCTCGAACCCGCAGCACAGCTACACGAAAGAGCTTCTCCGGCTGATGCCGCGTCTTTGAAAATCGACAGAAGGGGCGGCACGCGAGATGCCGCCCCTTCGATGATAAGCGTGGCCTTACAGATGCCCCGCGGCTCTCAGGATTGCCCGCGTCGCGGCGATGGCCATTTCCGCCCGGCCGAGTGCATCGACCTTTTCGGCAAGCGCCCGGTGCGGGATCTCGACGCTGACGGTCACGTCCTTCGGGATGGCGCGGGCGAGGCCGAGAAGATCAATGCCGCCCTCTCCGGGAAAGAGACGCTCGCCCCGGGCGATGCGGATCAGCCCCTCGTCGCTCGGATCGTAGGGCACGGCTCCGTCGCAGAACTGGACATAGTTGACCCTGCCCCGCGGCAGTGCTGCGATTTCCTCCAGCGTCGTGGCGGACCGGTCGTAATGCAGCGCATCGACCAGCACGCCGCCATTTTCATGGCCCGCCGCCTCGACGATGGAGAGGGCAGCCTTCAGGTCCGGAACGGCGGTCCAGGGCATGAACTCCAGATCGGCGGTCAGACGATGACGGCCGGCAAGTTCGCAGAAGCGGACGAAGCTCTCGGTGAGCCGCGCCCGGTCGGTATCGTCGCCGGCGACCAGCACATGCCGGGCGTCGAGCGCCTCGCAACGTTCGCAGAAGCGGGCGAAGAGATCCCAGTCGTTTTCGGCCTTGAGGCGGATGATTTCGACATCGCCGACGGAAACACCGGTATCGGCAAGTGCCGAACGCACCTCCTTCAGCACGTTTTCATCCGTCAGCAGAGGATAGGCCGGCTCGCCGCTGGCTGCGGCGGGCAGGATGCGCAGGCCGACCATCTGGTAGCCGGCTTTGGCCGCGATGCGCACGGCTTCGACGGGACCGACCTCGAAGGTCGTCAGGAACGCGAGAGACAGCGCGTGCATGGTCATTTCAGCGGCGAGAAGGACAGCGGTAGGGCGATCTGGCTGGTCATGTCGGGCGTCAGCCAGTCCGGTCCGCCCTTCGGCGGCCACTTGCCGTCGGCGACGGATTTCGCCCGTGCCTCCGAGCGGGCGGCGAGGCTTTCATAGGGCCAGATCTGCGTCAGGCGCGGCTCTCCGTCGAGACCGTACATGGCGACCGTCAATTTGGAATAGGCCTCGCGCTCCGGCACGGCGTCGGCCCACTTGCCCATGGTTGGCACGATGCCGTTGATCTTCGTCCGGTAGGTGCGGAATTCGTAGATCGGGCCGTGGGCGGCAGGCTCCACCGGGGCCAAGAAGTCCAGCGCGCGGTAGCTCTGCATGTCGAGCGAAACCAGATGCTCGACGCAGCCGAACGGATTGTCGCTGCGGAGTGCACGCTCGCGTTCGGCATAGAGATCTTCGAGGCTGTCGAAGGCGCGCAGCACGAACACGCGGTTCAGCGTGCCGATATCCGTGCCCCAGGCGCCGCAGAGCCGCCCCTTGCCTTCCTTCACCCAGGCCTCGATGGCGGGCGCTGCCTTGCCGGCGCCGAAGATCACCGTGTCGAGCGTTGCAAGTTCATAAAGGTTCATGCCGTTTCCTCCTTTGAAGCGATTTCGATGCCCTCGACGGGCTGGCCGGCCAGAATGCGGCCGGCGATGTATCCGAAGGTCATGCCCGGACCGAGCGTGATGCCGCCGGATGGATAGTTTCCGCCCATGACCGAAGACATGTCGTTGCCGACGGCAAACAGGCCGGGCACGGGCTGGCCCGCGCCATCCAGCACCCGCGCGGCCGGATCGGTCACGAGACCGGCGAAGGTGCCGAGCGAACCGGGCACGATCTTCACGGCGTAGAACGGTCCATGGTCGAGCGGGGCGAGCGACGGATTGGGGCCGTGCGCAGCATCGCCCTGCACCCGGTTGTAGACCGAGCGGCCGCGATGGAAATCCGGGTCCTCGCCGCGCGCGGCATAGCCGTTGAAGGCGTGGACGGTCTCTTCGAGAGCCTGTGCGTCGATGCCGCAGGCGCGGGCGAGTTCGCCAAGCGTTCGTCCGGTCCTGAGATAGCCGGAGCGGATCGCCGGACCGACGGGAAAGGGAAAGGGTTTCGACCAGCCGAGCCCCCAGCGGCGCTGCGCTGTGTGGTCGGCTATCAGCCATGCGATGGGCGGACGACCCGCAGGCGTTGCCAGGATCAGTGCCTTCATGAAGTCGTGATAGCTATCCGCCTCGCTGACGAAGCGCCTGCCTTCCGGCGTGACCGCGATGATGCCGGGCTTGGCGCGCTCCACGAGATGGGGGAAATGCGCCGTTGTTCCATCCGGGCGCGGCACCACAGATACCGGGGCGAGCGCCACTGACGAGGCAAGATCGTCCGCCACCGCGCCGCCCGCCTTTTCCCCGAGCCGCAGGCCGTCGCCGGTATTGCTGCGGGGAGCGGCGGAAAAATGCCCCTCACCGCCGCCTGCCTGGGTGGCCAGCGCATCGAGCCGGGCGGGATCGTGCGGAAAGCCGCCGGTTGCCAGCACCACGCCGCGCGCCGCCTGCACCACGGTATCGCCGCCGGATGTGGCAAGCCGCGCGCCGGTGATGCGGTCGCCGTCGCGGAGAAGTTCGATCGCAGGGGCGCTGTCGATCAGGGTGACGGAGAGATCGAGCGCGGAGCGCATCAGCCGGGCGACGAGCGCGTTGCCGTTGACCAGATGCATGCCGCGGCGATGGACGGCGAGGTCGCGAAAATGCCGGGCAAGACGCTTCATCGCATGCAAGGCCGAACCCGGCTTGCGCGACGCATTGAAAAAATGCGTCATGTCCGCGCCGCTTGCGATCCCCATGCCGAAGGGGCTTGCGACATCGAGCGGCGGCCGCAGTTTCTTCACCCACTCGCCGAGTTCGCGCCCGTCGTAAGGCAGGGCGGAGACGGAACGGCCGCCTTTCACCGAACCGGGCGTCTCGTGGAAATCCGGGACGCGATTGCCGTCGATCCAGCGGACGGCGGTGTTTGCGGCGAAGAAGGAGACCATCTCCGGCCCGTTGCGGAGAAAGGCGGAGAGCCGGGGGTCCGAAGCGCGGTTTCCAAGCTCGCTGCGCAGATATTCCATCGGCCCTTCGGGGGCCTCTTCGATGCCGGCCGCCCGCGCCAGCGGATTGCGCGGGATCCAAAGCCAGCCGCCCGACCAGGCAGACGTGCCGCCGAACTGAGCCTCCTTTTCCGCCACGACGACTTTCAGGCCGAAATGCGCGGCGGTCACTGCGGCGGCCAATCCCGCCGCGCCCGAACCGATGACCAGTACATCGCACCCGAGGGTGCGTATCGATTGCCGTTCCATTCATCCCCACTCGAGGGCACGTGACGTAGGGACATCCCTGCGATGGAACGGCAGGCCGCTTACGCGGTCTTGCGATCCGTCGCGGGAGCCGGTTCCACGGCCTTCACGATTGCTTGAAAATATTGCGACCCGGCGGCCGCCTCTCCCAGTTCTGCCGCCGCCGCCTGAAGCGCCGGAGCCAGTTCCGCCATGCGCTCGGCCGTCATGCGCACCGCCGGACCGGCGATGGAAAGACATCCGAGAACAGGGCCATTCGCGTGATAGCGGACAGGCACCGCCATCGCGGCCATGCCCGCGATGTAGCTGTCGACCGCCGTGGCGTAGCCGCGTGCGCGGGCTTCCGCCAGTTGTTCGAGAAGCAGCGTCAGACTGCGCGGCGCATTCGGCCCCGTGCCTTCCGCCTGCCGCAGCAGGCCCTGCGCGGCCACCCGGGAAAGCGCTTCGTCGTCGCTCATCGTCGAAAGCCATGCCTTGCCGCCCGAAGAGCTGGCGAGGTGTACCACCACGCCCTGCTCCTGTCCCGGATCGTAGCGAAGGCCGCGGGTCGCACCCTGCGCCACCGCCACCCAGATCAGCCGATCGCCATCGATCACCGAAAGGCGGATCAGCTCGCCCGAGCGGGTCGCCAGCGCATCGAGCACCGGCTGCGCGACATCGGTGATGCCGGCGCGGCCAAGGAAGCCGAGCCCCATGGCCGGCAGCTTGATGGTCAGGGCATAGTCGCCCTGCGCCTGCACCTGCCGCACATAACCGAGCCGCCCCAGTTCCTGCAGCGTGCGATGCACGCCGCTGACGGGCTGGTCGGTCGCCGATGCGATGGCCGAGACAGGCAGCCCGGTCGGGTGATCGACAAGGAGTTCGATGATGGCGAGGGATTTTTCGAGGACGCTGCTCATGGACCGATTCCGTTGTTGAATACGGTTCCACTAATGCCATCCAGAGGCGAAAGGTCAACCGAAACCGCGCGTCCGGTTGCGGCCGCCTTGCCGATTGCATCGAGTACGATGAGGTTTGCCGTCGCATCCCGCGCCGAGACGAGCGGTGCTCCGCCTTCGCGGATCAGGGCTGCGAAATGGGCAAGCTGGGCCTCGTAGGGATCGGCAGCTTCGATGGCGAGCTTCGTCGGATGCAGCTTGCGCGTCCAGTCCGGTTCTCCCTCCGGTTCCCACAGCGTCAGGTCCGGCAGGGAAAGGCCGGCGCAGCTGCCGGTATAATGATGCGCGGTCACGGGATGGGCGGGAAAACGCACCATGTTTTCACCGGCCGACAGGTCCCAGGCCCAGGGGCCGGTCGCCGCATCCGAGATGCACAGCGTCGCAAGCCCGCCGCCGGCAAAGCTCAGGCAGACGGCTGCCGTATCCTCCACGGCGAAGCCCCGGCATCCATTGCTGGCGATTGCCTGAACCGTGGATATCTCGCCGAAAAAGTGACGTAAAAGGTCGATCTCGTGCACGAGATTGATGAGAAGCGGGCCACCAGCGCCCGGCATGCGGCGCCACGCCGCCTCGAAATAGGTGGCGGGTTTTGCAAGGGAGCAGGTCACCGTGGCCATCACGAGATCGCCGATCCTGCCCGCCCGGATCGCTTCATGCGCCTTGCGGATGATCGGATTGTGCCGCCGGTGATGGCCGACGAGCAGCGGAACGCCGGTCTCCTCTGCAACCGCGATCAGGCGAAGTGCGGAGGTCAGGCTTTCCGCAACGGGCTTTTCCAGAAGCACGGGCATTCCGGCCCGCAGCAGCGCTTCGGAGACCGGAAGATGCGTCTCGTTGGGCGTTGCGACGATGGCGGCCCTGGCCACGCCCGAATCGATCAGGGTGGCAGCGTTCGGGAAAACCGGCAGGCCGAGCGAGGTCGCAAGGCTTGCGCCCGAGGGCATCGGATCGACGATCGCGGACAGGCGAAATCCCGGCATACGCGCCAGCGTATCGATGTGTGTACGGCCGATAGCGCCTGCACCGATGACGGCAATGTCGATTGTCTGCGGCATGTGATCCTCCCCGATCCTGTTTCGACGGATAGCAGACGAAAAAAGAAAATGGAACTAATTTTTATTCTTGAATCATTTTCCACTTTTTGCAATTGTCAGCTCCAGAACAGCAGTTGTTTGGGATCTCGGGGAGGAGAACCGCATGCGAAAAGCGTTGGCTGAGGTCGGGCAGACCTATGATGTTGTCGTGCTCGGCGCAGGAGCAGGCGGCATGTCCGCCGCCGTCTTTGCTGCGCTCGAGGGCATGCGCGTCCTGCTGGTCGAGCGGACGGAATATCTCGGCGGCACGACTGCCTTTTCCGCCGCGACCACATGGATACCGCTCACCCGCCATTCCCGCGCCATCGGCGCCGATGACAGCCGCGAGAAGGTTTCGGGCTTCCTCGATCGCGCGGTCGGAAACCGCAGCCCGAAGGTGCTCAGGGAAGCATTTCTTGCGGCGGGACCCGAGGTCGTGGAGACGCTGGAAAACAAAACGGACGTCCACTTCCGCCCCCGCCCCTTCCACCCGGACTATCTCTATGAACTGGAGGGTGCTACGTCTTTCGGCCGGGCGCTGGAACCCACACCCTTCGAAGCCGGCGAGCTCGGGGCCGATCTTGCCCTCATCCGCCCGCCGATCCCGGAATTCACCATTCTCGGCGGCATGATGATCGACCGCGACGATATCGGCCACCTGATGAAGATGGGCAAGTCGCTGAAATCCGCCGTCTACTCGGCGCGACTGATCGGTCGCTACTATCTCGGCAAGATGCGCCATGGCCGCGATCCTCGCCTTCTGATGGGCAACGCCCTGATCGGCCGGATGCTGCTGACCGCCAAAAAGCTCGGCGTCGACATCCTGACCGAGACCGAAACGACCGCCTTCGTCACGGACAAGAACGGCGTGACGGGCGTGACCCTGCGCCAGAAGGGCATCGACAAGCGGATCACGGTGACGGGCGGTGTCGTGCTCGCCTCTGGCGGCTTTTCGCGCCATCCGAAGATGCGCACGGAAAAGCTGCCGCATCCGGCACCCGAATTCAGTCCGTCCGCTCCCGGCCATACCGGCGCGCTGCACGATCTCGCCTTTGCCGCCGGTGCTCACCACGGAACCACCTCGGCGCAGCCCTGCTTCTGGGCGCCGGTGTCGCATCGTCGTCGGCCGGATGGTTCGATGGCAGTCTTCCCGCACTTCGTCTTCGACCGGTCGAAGCCGGGCATCATTTCGGTCGGACGCGACGGCCGGCGCTTCGTCAACGAAAGCACCAGCTACCACCAGTTCGTCTCGGCCATGTATGCGACCAACAAGGATGGCAGCCACGTGCCGACCTATCTGATCGCCGATGCAAAGGCGCTGAAGACCTATGGCATGGGCATGATCCGGCCCGGCGGTGCCAACATCAAGCCATACCTTGCCGATGGCTACCTGACAGAGGGCGCAACGCTCGATGAACTCGCCCGCAAGCTCGGCATCGATGCCAACGGCCTGAAGGACAGCGTTTCCCGCATGAACGCCTATGCGAAGACCGGCGTCGACGCCGATTTCGCCCGCGGCACGACCGTCTATGAAAAGGCGAACGGCGACCCGACCCATGGGCCGAACCAGACGCTCGGCGCGCTTGAGACCGCACCCTATTATGCCGTGAAGCTCTGGCCGGGCGATATCGGCTCGGCGACGGGGCTGGTGGGCGACGAGAACGCCCGGCTTCTTCGGGACGACGGTTCCATCATCGAAGGGCTCTATGCCTGCGGCAACGATCTGCAGTCGATCATGGGGGGCGTCTATCCCGGTCCCGGCATCACCGTCGGCCCGGCCATCGTTTTCGGCGCCATCGCGGCCCGTCATGCGGCGCAGCGCGCGGCGGCGGCCCGTCGGGGAGAAGCTGGCCGGGGAGAAGCGGCATGAGCCGGATCCTCGTTACCGGCGGCGCGGGGTTCGTCGGCCTTCGCACGGTCGCGGCGCTGCTGAAGGCCGGCCATCAGGTGCGGATCTTCGACCTTGCGCCGCGCCCCGAGCTTCTGCCGCTCGCGGCCAATGTCGAGATCGTCTTCGGCGATATCACCGATGCGGCCGCTGTCTGCTCCGCGGCGAAGCAATGCAGCGGTATCGTCCATCTCGTCGGCCTGATGACGGTCGATTGCGCCCGCGATCCGGCGCTCGCCACGCGGGTCAATCTGATCGGCAGCATCAATGTCTTCGAGGCGGCGAAAGCGGCCCGGCTGCCGGTCGCCTATCTCAGCACGGCGGGTGTCTTCGGCCCACAGGACGCCGTGCATCCACGGCCGATGACGGTCTATGGCGCAACCAAGCTCGCCATCGAGGGCGTGGCGCGGGCATGGCATCTGGATTACGGCGTGCCGAGCCTCGGACTTCGCCCCTATATCGTCTACGGCCCCGGCATCAGCGCCGGCATTGCCGCGGGACCATCGATTGCGATTGCCGCCTCAGTCGCGGGAAAACCGGCGGAAATCCGCTTTTCCGGCCGCGTCGGCTTCGTTCATGTGGATGACGTGGCGCGCATGCTGACGGCGGCCATGACCCGGCCGCTGGAGGGCGCGACCGTTCTGACCATGGCGGGCGATACCGCCGAGATGGGCGATTTCGTCAGCGAGCTTGCCCGCCAGTCCGGCTGGAACGGCATCACCGTCAGCGGCAAGCCGCTGCGCATTCCCGCCGATCTGGCTTCCGATCCGGTGCCGGCTTTTCTCGGCGCGCAGCCTTCGACGGGAATTGCCGCAGGCATTGCGCAGACGCTGGCCGAACTTTCGGCGAGGGCCGTTCAATGAATCGTCCAATGTTTCGGCCCCATCATCCATTTCCCGGTCGTATGGACCGTGGTTCTGTCTACAATCGAAGCGGCCGGGCGAGCGTTGGCCCGCGCCTTGGGAGGAAAGCATGACGCAGCAGTTGAAGGTCGATGGAGAGACCCGGATCTTTCCGATCGTCGGCCATCCCATCGGGCAGGTGAAATCGCCGGCATCCCTGAGCGGCATCATGGCGGACAGGGGGTTCAACGGCATGGTCGTGCCGATCGACATCCTGCCGGAGGATCTGCCGGGCTGGCTGGCGCAGGCTGGCGCCATGCGCAATGTCGACGGCATCATCGTCACCGTTCCCCACAAGGTTTCCTGCCTTGCCTTCTGCGCCCGCGTTTCGGCCCGCGCCAAGGCATCCGGCGCGGTCAACATCATGATCCGCGACGGCAATGAGTGGATCGGCGACGCGACCGATGGCCATGGCTATCTCGATGGCATCGCGGCGGAAGGCTTCGATGTTTCCGGCAAGCCGGCGCTGCTGGTCGGCGCAGGCGGGGCGGGCTCCGCCATCGCTTACGAAATTCTCGCGCGCGGTGCCTCCGAGCTTGCGCTCCACGATATAGACACGGCAAAGCGCGATGCGCTTCTCGCCCGGCTGAACGAAGCCTTTCCGGGTAAGGCGCGCGCCGGCAGCACGGATCCGCGCGGCTTTGCGCTGGTCGCCAATGCGACGCCGCTCGGCATGCGCGAAGGCGACCCCCTGCCCGTCCAGACGGAGTTCCTGACATCGGAGCAGTTCGTCGCCGATGTGGTGACGCGTCCTGCCGTGCCGCCACTGATCGCCGCCGCCCGGGCTGCCGGATGCGGCACAATGCCGGGATCGGGAATGTTCAACGCCCAGGCCGTCCTGCTCGCCGAACTGCTGATGGGCGTGCGTTCGATAGAGGCATGATGGATCTGCTGCCGATGCGGCGTTCGCATCGGTGGAAAGGGACTGAGAGAAATGGCGACCCCGGGGAGGAGTTCGGGGCGGCCGTATTCCGAGAAGCCGTCATGAGGACAGCTATCGGATTTTTGATACGATCATTCACGGGAGGAAGATGATGATCAGGAAACTGCTTTCTACAGCCGCAATTATTGTGGCCTGCACCGCCGCACCGGCACTGGCCGAACTGAAGGTCGGCTCGATCGTGGAGCTGTCCGGGCCGGGCGCTGCCGCCGGCACCAATTTCCGCGACGGCGTGAAGATGGGCTTCGAGGAGATCAACGCCGCCGGCGGCATTCTCAAGGAGCCGGTGAAGATCATCGAATATGACAGCCAGACCGATCCGCAGGTCTCCCGCGCCATGGTGCAGAAGGCGATCGACGATGAAGTCTATGCCATCATGGGCACCGTGTTTTCGTCATCGACCGTGGTGAACATGATGGTCGCCAAGCAGTATGGCATTCCGCAGTTCACCGGCTCGGAAGCCCCGTCGATCACCGCCAAGGGCAACCCCTACATCTTCCGCACCGCTTTCGGCTCCCAGAAGGGCGTGCCGAAGCTCGTCAAATACATGGTCGAGAAGATGGGCGTGAAGAAGGTCGGCGTGGCCTGGGCCAATACCGAATTCGGCAAGGGCGGCCATCAGGCTTTCCTCGATGAAGCCCAGAAGGCTGGTCTGGAAATTGTCGTCGATGTGCCTTCCGAACAGGCGCAGGCTGATTTCTCCGCCGACGTGCTGAAGCTGAAGAACTCCGGCGCCGAAGCGTTCTTCGTCTATTACACGGAAGAAGAATGCGCCCGCTTCCTGCGCGAAGCCCGCAAGCAGGGTCTCGACAAGCCGCTGGTCGGCGAAACCACGCTGATCGGCCACAAGGTGATCGAGCTTGCCGGCGATGCGGCCAACGGCGCCATGGGCCATGTCGGCCTGACGCCCGACGCCGATATTCCGGGGCTCAAGGAAATGGTCGAACGCTTCAAGTCCGAGTTCAAGTACACGCCTGACCATAACGCCATCAAGGGCTATACCGCCGCCTGGACGCTCAAATACGCCACCGAACTCGTCGGCAGCCCCGATAGCAAGGCCATTGCCGAAAAGCTGCACGGCCTGACGCTGAAGGCCTCCGAATATCCCGGCGTTCTCATGGACGTGAGCTGGGACGAGACCGGCGAAATGTCCCGCGAGAGTTTCTTCGTGAAGGTCGAGAACGGCAAGCAGGTTGTTGACGCGATCCTTCCTCCGAACTGATCCGGGTAAATGAACCCCTGCCGGCGGCCTGTGCCGCCGGCTCTGATCCAAAAGCTTTCACAAAGCCGACCACCAGCCCCTGAGGACGAACCCATGGCCGAGCTTATCCAGATTCTCATCTCCGGCCTTGCCGCCGGTTCCATCTATGCGCTGGCCGCGGTCGGTTTCACGCTGCTGTGGCAGGCGTCGCAAACCATCAACTTCGCCCAGGGCGAGTTCGTCATGCTGCCGGCCTTCTTCGTGCTCGTCGGCATGACCGTCTTCGGCCTGCCGCTATGGCCCTCGGTGTTTCTGGCGCTGGCGCTATCGCTCCTGATCCTCGGCGTGGCCTTCAAGCGGCTGATCGTCGAACCGATGCTGCTGCATGGCACCCTGCCGCTGGTCATCGCCACCATCGCGCTCGGCCTGCTGATGAAGGAAAGCGTCAAGGAATTCTACGGCGCCACCGCCCAGCCGTTTCCGGCGATCTTCCCGCAGACGGTCTATCACGTCGCGGGCGCCAGCGTGTCCGTTCAGGACATCGGCAACCTCGTCGTTTCCATGCTGGCGATCGGTGGGCTGCAGCTCTTCCTCAACCGCACCCGCACCGGGCGCTGCATGCAGGCGAGCGCCCAGAACCCGGCGGTCGCCCAAATCCTCGGCGTCAACGTCAAGCGCATGGTGCTCTATACCTTCCTCATCAATGCGGCGCTCGCCACCATCGCCTCGGTGCTGATCTCGCCGATCTACCTCGCCAAGTTCTCCAATGGCGAGACGCTCGGCCTCGTCGCCTTCATCGCGGCCATCGTCGGCGGCTTCAACCAGATCCGCGGCGCGCTGGTCGGCGGCCTGCTGATCGGGGTGATCGACAACTTATCCGCCGTCTACATCTCGGCGGAATACCGCTCGGCCATGCCGCTTATCCTGCTCATCGCCATCATCCTGCTGCGCCCGCAGGGCCTGCTCGGCACCCCGGAAGGGAGAACCGTATGACCCGTCTTCAACCCGTACTTCTCGTCCTCGGCATCGCGGCGCTGCTCGTCGCGCCCATCGGCCAGGGCAATTACATCGTCTACACGCTCTGCTCGTGGCTCTTGTTCTCCATCGCCGCCATGGGGCTCAATCTGACGCTCGGCTATGCCGGTCAGGTCAGCCTCGCACAGGCGGCCTTCATGGGCATCGGCGCCTACATCACCTCGCTGATGACGCTTGCTGGCATCCACTGGGGCCTTGCCGCGATCATCTCGATTGCCGCAAGCTTCGCCGTCGGCCTCGTGCTCGGCTATCCGGCGCTGCGCGTGCAGCACCACTTCCTCGCCTTCGTGACGCTTGCCTTCAACACGCTGCTGTTCCTGGTGCTGCGCAACGAGGAGGAGATTACCGGCGGCTCCTTCGGGCTTTCGGGCATGGAGCGTCCGTCCTTCTTCGGTCTCGCCACCGACAGCAACATGGCCTTCTACTATTTCTCGTTGGCCTGCTTCCTCGTTGCGGCCTTCGTCTTGTGGTGGATCCTGCGTTCGCCCTGGGGCCGCGCCTTCAAGGCGCTCCGGGAAAACCCGGTCCGGGCCGAAAGCCTCGGCCTCAAGATCCGCCGCCAGACGCTGCTCGCCTTCGCCATCGGCTCCGCCTTTGGCGGTTTGGCTGGCGCGCTGCAGGCACCGCTGGTGCAGTTCATCGAGCCCGGCAGCTTCGCGCTCATCCATTCCCTGAAGCTTCTGCTGATGGTGGTGGTCGGTGGTTCCGGCTTCTTCTTCGGCCCGATGCTGGGCGCTGCCGTGGTCATCCTGCTGCCGGAAGTGCTGCGCTTCACCGAGGGTTATTACCTCATCATCTACGCGGCCATGGTGATCGTGCTGATGGTCTATTCGCCGAACGGCCTGATCGGCCTCGGCCAGCGTATCGCGGAAAAGCTGAAGCCCCGGCATGAGGCCCGCCGCGACCTGCAACAGGGGGTACAGCTGTGAACATGAACGCACCCATCCTCTCCGTCCACAACATCTCCAAGCGCTTCGGCGGCATCCGCGCCGTCAACGGGGTGAGCTTCGAGGTTCAGAAGGGCGAGATCCTCGGCCTGATCGGGCCAAACGGCTCCGGCAAGTCGACCCTGTTCAACTGCATTCTCGGCCAGTTGCGCCCGAGCGAGGGCCACTGCGAGATCAACGGCAAGTCCACCGACGGCGTGCGTCCGGCGGACCTGTCGCTGATGGGCGTCGGCCGTACCTTCCAGCAGCTTTCGGTCTTCCCGAAGATGAGCGTTCTCGACAACGTCATTCTTGCAGGCCAGGAGCACGAGGGCTCGATACTCTCGCGCCTGTTCGGCAAGCCGGATGCGGGCCTCACCGAAAAGGCCGAGCAGCTGATCGAGTTCTTCCGCCTGACGCCTTATCGCGATACGGCGGCGGGCTCGCTTTCCTATGGACAGCAGAAGCTGGTGGATGCCGCCATGGCCTTCATGGCCGGTCCCGGCATCGTGCTTCTCGACGAGCCGGCGGGCGGCGTGAACCTCACCATGCTCGGGCATCTGAAGGAACGGTTGATCACCTACAACCGCGAGCACGGCACGACCTTCGTCGTCATCGAACATAACATGGAGTTCGTCATGTCGCTCTGCACGCGCATCATCGTGCTGGCGCAGGGCGAGGTTATCGCCGAGGGGACACCGGACGAGATCCGGTCGAACCAGATGGTCATCGACGCTTATCTTGGAGGCTGACATGCTGGAGATGAAGAAAGTCACCGGCGGCTACGGCCGCATCACCATTCTCAACGGAACCTCGTTCAACATCCCCAAGGCGTCGATCACCACGGTGATCGGCCCGAACGGCGCCGGCAAGTCGACGGTGTTCAAGGCGATCTTCGGGCTTCTGAGCATCCATTCGGGCGAGATCCTGCTGGATGGCGAGGACGTGACGCGCAAGTCTCCGGCGGAGATGATCGCCCGTGGCGTCACCTATGTGCCGCAGGGCCGCAACGTGGTGCCGCAGCTTTCGGTGCTGCATAACCTCGAGCTTGGCGGCATCACGTCGAAGGACCAGGCCCGGGTGAAGCGGCGTATGGAAGAGGTGATGGACCAGTTTCCGATGCTGCGCCAGCGCAGGGACCAGAAGGCGATCGAGCTTTCCGGCGGCCAGCAGAAGCAGCTGGAGATCGCCCGCGCCCTGCTGCTCGATCCCAAGCTGATCCTGATCGACGAGCCCTCGATCGGCCTGTCGCCCAATCTGGTGCAGGAAGTATTCCAGACGCTGATCCGCCTGCGCGATCAGGGCGTGACCATCCTGATGGTCGAGCAGAACGCCAAGGCGGCCCTTGCCATGTCCGACTACGGCCTCGTCCTCGAACTCGGCCAGACCCGCATGTTCGACAAGGCCGATACGCTACTGAAGGACCCCCGCGTCGGCCAGCTCTTCCTCGGCGGCCACATCGAGGACGCCGCCTGAGGGCGTTAGAAATCCCTCCCAGGGTATGATGCGAAGAGGCCCGGTGAATGTGTCACCGGGCCTTTTCTGTCTCTCCCCCGTCATCCTCGGGCTTGTCCCGAGGATCTACCCACGTCAACAGAATCAATCGTGTGCGGATGCACGGGGCAGGCCCGAGCATGAGGGTGACGGGGTTGTCCATCTTTGTGATCAAACGAAGAGGCCCGGTGCACGCCCAGGCCTGTTCGTTTCATCGCTCTCGACTTTGGAGCATTTCCGGCGATAACAGCAACGCCTGCAATGCTCTATCTCTTGGGTCTCACGCAATTCCGGACGCAAAACCGGTTCCCACTTTCGCTGATATTGCTCTAAGCCGACGCATCCCCGAAATCGCCGAAGGCGGTCCAGCCGCCATCGACCGGCAGCACGATGCCGGTGATGCCGGAGGCCTCGGGCGATGCCAGAAAGACGATTGCCGCCGCCACTTCCTCGGCGGCAATCAGCCGGCCGATCGGGGTGCGTCGGCGGATGGTCGGCAGATCGACGCGGCCGGCATCGGCGAGCTTCTTCACCAGCGCCGTTTCCACGAAGGCCGGTGCGACGGCGTTGACCCGCACGCCCCTGCCCGCCCATTCGCAGGCCAAGGCCCGCGTCATGGCGACGACCCCGGCCTTGGCCGCGCCATAGGCGTTGCGTTTCGGCAACCCGGTGAGGCCGGCGATGGAGGAGAGGTTGACGATTGCGCCGCTGCCCCGCGCCACCATGCCCTTCGCCACCTCCCGCGACATGACGAAGGTTCCGGCAAGGTGCACGTCCAGCACCTTGCGGAAGGCATCGAGCCCCTGCTCCAGCGTGGGCAGATGGCTGTCGCCGATACCGGCATTGTTGACGAGAACATCGAAGGCGGCGGAGGCCGATACCTCCGCCGCCCGTGCCTCGTCGGTGATATCGCAGGCGATACCTCGATGAGGCGAACCGGGATGGATCTGTCTGAGTTGCGCGGCGCGTTCCACGGCCTTTTCGCCGTCGAGATCGGCAATCGTTACCCGATAGCCGGCCTCGGCGAGCTTGAGCGCCGTGGCAAATCCGATGCCGTCGGCGCCTCCGGTGACCAGCGCCTCACGCATAGCCCGGCCTCGGCACGAGGCCCATCAGGGACTGGGTCAGGCCGCCATCGACCACCACATCCTGACCCGTCACGTAGGATGCGCGCGGCGAAGCAAGGAACAGCGCCACATCCGCCATGTCGTCGGGCGTGGCGATGCGGCGCAGCGGTACCATGGCCTCACGCCGCGCCTTGGTCTCGGTATCGGCATAGAAGGCTTCCGAAAGCGGGGTGCGCACCAGACCGGGGCTCAGCGTGTTGGACCTCACGCCCTTCGGACCCCATTCATAGGCGAGCTGGCGCGACAGCATCAGGATCGCCGCCTTGGATGCGGAATAGGCGCCGCTTGCCGGCTGCGGTTCGCTGCCGGCGACGCTCGCGACATGGACCAGAGCACCGGAGCCCCGCGCCATCATTCCCTTACCGAAGGCCTGTGCCGCCAGCATGTAGCCGGTGAGGTTGACTGACAGCATCATCGACCAGTCTTCAACGGACACGCTGTCGAGTGGGCCGGGGCGCAGCACGCCGGCATTGTTGACGAGGATATCCGCGCCGCCCTGCACATTCACCCGGCCGGCCGCCGCCTCGATCTCCTCCGGCCGCGACAGGTCGCAGGCGAGAGCGAGGGCGTCGTTGCCCAGTTCGTCGGCAAGCGGCTGTGTGCGGTCAAGGGTGCGGTCGATCAGAACGACGCGCGCGCCCTGCCCGGCAAAGGCGCGGGCAAGCGCCTGACCTATGCCACCGCCGGCCCCGGTGATGACGGCGGTCTTTCCCTCCAGTCCAAGCCAGTTCACGATGCTTTCTCCCTGTTGTCCGTTTTGCTGTCTGCTTCCTGTGCGATGCCGGCGAGATGGCGTCCGGTGATCCAGCCGAAGGTCATGGCGGGGCCGAGTGTGATGCCGGCGCCGGGATAGTTGCCGCCCATGATCGAGGCCCGATCATTGCCGACGGCATAGAGGCCGGGGATGACAGCTCCCTGCCGGTCGAGCACTTCGCCCGGAACCGTCGTCTTTAATCCGTCAAACGTGCCGAGATCGCCCATCTCCATGCGAACCGCATAGAACGGCCCCTGCTCCACCGGTGCGACGGCCGGATTGGGCTTGTGGTCCGGGTCCGCGAGATAGCGGTTGAACGACGTCTCACCACGATGGAAGGCCTCGTCGCGGCCCTCGCGCGCGCCGCGATTGAAGGTCGAGACGGTCTCCTCCAGCCCTTGTGTGTCGATGCCGCAGGCGCGTGCCAGTTCGGCAAGGGTTCTTCCCTTCTTCAGGTAGCCGCTGCGCAGCCACAGCCAGAGCGGCATGGGGGCGGGCTTGGCATGGCCGAGACCGTATTTGCGGATGGTGCGGTGGTCGCAGATCAGCCACGCCGCCGCCTCGCCGGAGGCGACCATGGCGGCGCCGACATCGTGATAGCTCTCGCTCTCGTTGGTAAAGCGCCGGCCGTTCGAAAGCACGGCGATCATGCCGGGCTTGTAGCGGTCGAGCAGGTGCGGAAACACGCCCTTGCCCGGCACCCGGCTCACCGGCATCCAAGCGGCCGGTTGTGGGTATTCGGTATCGAAGGCAGCCCCCGCTTCCTCCCCAAGCCTTATGCCGTCGCCGGTGATGGCTTCCGGCACCGGCGAAAAATGCCCGCCGCCGGCCTTCAGATGGGCGTAGGCCTCCGCCCGGCGCGCGAGATCATGGGCATAGCCGCCGCAGGCCAGCACGACGCCGCGCCGCGCGGTGATCCGTCCCGGGTTCTTTCCGCCGATATCGACACCGATGACGCGGCCATCCGCCTTGACGAGGTGCATCGCCGGGGTTTCGGTGAGGATCGGAATGCCGAGATCGAGGCAGCTCTTTGCCAGCCGGGCGGCGAGCGCATTGCCGCTGGTGACCTGAACGCCCCGGCCGTGGCGAACCACCTCGCCGGCATGGGCGACCAGCCGTTTCAGCACATAGGCGAAGGATGCAACCGACTTCGTGGCGTTGAAGAAGTGCTTGATGTCGGCATTCGAGGAATTGAACATCATGCCCATGAAGGTGATGGTCGAAAGCGGCGGCCTCAGCCGCTTCAGGTCGGCCCCAAGGGCGCTGGTGTCGAAGGGCGCGGCAAGCACCGAACGCCCGACATCCACGCCGCCATCCATCGTCGGATGATAGTCCGGATAAAGCGTCGGCACGAACTGGACCGCCGTTTCCTTCTCGAACCAGTCGAGCATGCGCGGTCCTGCCTCCAGATAGGCGTCGACGGCCTCCGGCTGGAACCAGTTTCCCGTCTCCGCCGCCATGTAGCGGCGCGCGGCCTCGCGGGTATCGCCGGGATTGTTCGTCCTGCCGTGGCGGTTGCCGGGGATCCACAGCACGCCGCCGGAAAAGGCAGTGGTGCCGCCGAAGACGGCTTCCTTCTCGATGACGATGACCGACAGCCCGTATTTTCTAGCGGTGATCGCCGTCGCGAGTCCTCCCGCGCCGGATCCGACCACCAGCACGTCACAGACGCGCCCTTCGCTTGCCCGTTCCATGATTTCCTCCCGTTTCTTGCACTCCACGGGGAAATTGCTACGCGCGGGAAGAGACGGGACCAATGGACGCTGCCGTGCAATTGTTGCACAATTCGATGGGAGCAATGACGGGAGGAAAAATGGGCGTGGAAGCCACTGCGAACATTCCGCACTACTATCTCTATGGAGATCAGGGCGCGGATGTGGAACTCGACCTGTTGAACATCGAGATCATCCGGGAGCGAAGCGGTCCGAACGATTGGAGGATTCGTCCGCATGCGCATCCCGACCACATGCAGGTTCTGCTGGTGCGCGAGGGTGGCGGCACCATCCGCATGGAGGAGCTTACGCTGACGATCCCCGTGCCGGGTGTTCTGGTCATCCCGGCCGGCATCGTCCACCAGATCGACTTCAATCCCGGCACCGACGGCTTCGTCGTTACCGCCGCCCTCGGCTGCCTGAAGGCGGCCGCTGCGAGTGACCCAAGGCTCCTCGATGCCGCCAGCCGCCCGGCCGTCTATTCGCTGGAAGGAACCGGCGTCAACATCGCCGCCGTCACCGACACCTTCTACTGGCTGCACCGGGAATATGTCTGGTCGGCCCCCGGCCGCCGAACCGCCATCCTCGCGCAGTTCATGCGAATACTGGTGGTGGTCCTGCGGCTCAGTATCACGCAGGAAGACCCCCGCATCATTGCGCCCGACAGGGATTACGACCTTCTCGCCCGCTACCGGGCGCTGCTGGAGGAGCACTTCCGCATCGAGCGCTCGCCGGCCTTCTATGCCGATGCTCTCGCCGTCACGCCGGCGCGACTCAACGCCGCCTGCAAAAACCGGGCGGGCAAGACGGCCTCCGACCTGCTCTATGAGCGCGTCACCATCGAGGCCAAGCGCTATCTGGTCTATACCGAGAGCAGCGTGGCGCAGGTGGCCCATATGACGGGCTTCGACGATCCCGCCTATTTCAACCGCTTCTTCACCCGGCAGGTCGGCATATCGCCCGGCGCCTATCGCAAGCAGGTGGCGGGCAGCCATGAGTAGAGACGTCGATCGTCCATGTTTTGCGACGGACGATCCATTTCATCGCAAGGCCTCCTGAACCAGTCTTCAATGCATGTCGCACTTCAATGGCCATTGGAGCGCGATGCCGCAGGCATGGAGGACACATGATTCACGAATGGCGGAGCTACCGGCTGAAGCCCGGTGCGGCGATACCCTATCTCGAACTGCTGGCGGACCACGGGCTTCCATTCGTGAGCCGGCACCTGCCGCTGATGGGCTACTGGCTCGCGGAAACCGGGCCGCTCAACACGATCCATCATCTCTGGAGCTATGCGGACTGGGCCGAGCGCGAGGCCTGCCGCGCGGCGCTGGCCAGGGAAGACGATTGGGTGAAGGGCTTCATTCCCAGGGCGTTCGCGCTGGTCGAGGAACAGCAGAACCGCATGCTGCGCCTTTCCTCCGGCTCCGGCCTGTTCGAAACGGCGCTCGGCCAAAGACGGGAGCCGCTGCTCGCGCGCGAAGGCGGATCGCCGCTTTTTGCCGGGGAATGCGCGGTGATCGTCAATGGCGAGACCGATGGTGAAAGCATTGCGACCTTCCAGCCCGTCTCGGGCGGGCCATGCCAGCCGCTCTCGCTTCTGCCCCGCTCGTCCGATCCGCTGGCGGTCGAAAGCTCTGGTGCCTCCTGCCCGACAGTTCTGCGGCCGCTGGCTTTTTCCCGGTTGTAGAAGAGGCAGTCGCTCTTCTGGGATTCGTGATGTTGCACGATTCATGAATTGACATGCATGTTTGTGTACGTTAATTCACGATTATGAACAATCATCTTCCGCTATCCCGGCGTGATGCGATCGAGGCGAGGCTTGCTCTCGGGCAGCAGGTTTCCGCGGCATCACTTGCCGAAGAGTTCGACGTCTCCGAGGATGCGATCCGCCGCGACCTGAGAACGCTTGCAGCGGAAGGCAAGTGCCGCCGTGTCTATGGCGGTGCCCTGCCGCTTGCGCCGACCGGGCGTCCGATGGCCGTGCGCGTCGGCGAAGGCTCTGTTCGCAAGGGCCAGCTTGCAAAGGCCGCCGCCGCCATGGTCCGGCCCGGAGAGCTTGTCTTCCTCGATAGCGGCAGCACCAATCTCGCTATCGTGGAATGCCTTGGCCCGGATCTCGGCCTGACCGTCGCCACCAATTCTATCGACATTGCCAGTGCCGTTGCCAGAAGAGACGATATCGAGCTTCTGCTGATCGGCGGCGCGGTCAATCGCCATGTCGGGGGCAGTGTCGATACTTCCGCGATTTCAGCCGTCAGCCTGCTCAACATCGATCGCTGCTTCATCGGCGCCTGCGCGGTTTCCGCGACAACAGGCATGAGCGTGCATGACCATGCAGACGCAGCCTTCAAACGCGCGCTTCTCAAAAACAGCGCGACATGCGCGGTTCTCGCAACTTCCGAAAAGTTTCAGCAGAGCGCGCCCTACCGGATCGCCGTGGCGTCGGACATCGAGGTTCTCATCGTGGAAGACGATCTTGCCGCCGACGAGTCGGAACGGCTGGCGAATGCGGGCTTCAATCTCGTGAGAGCCGAGCCCGCTTTAACGACAAACTGATCTTACCCCAAGGAAACGACATGCTTTCTGCTGATCGGCCGGCAACCCGGCTGGCGACACGCCTCGCTTTTCTGGTGGCCGGGTTCGGCCTTGCCTGCTGGGCGCCGCTCGTGCCCTTCGCCAAGGAACGGCTTGGCGTCGATGACGGTGTTCTCGGCGTCCTGCTTCTCTGTCTCGGCCTTGGGTCGGTGGCGGCGATGCTTGCGACCGGCGTGCTGAACACGCGTTTCGGCAGCAAGCCGATCGTCATTGCCGGTGGTCTCGGAATGGCCGTCGTCCTGCCGGTTCTCACGCTGGCCAGCACACCAGTGACGTTCGCCATCGCACTGGCGATCTTCGGCGGAACCCTCGGTTCCCTTGAGGTCGCGATGAACATTCATGCCGTGGAAGTCGAGAAGGGAGCAGCCCGCCCGCTGATGTCCGGGTTTCACGCCATGTTCAGCATCGGCGGCTTTGTCGGCTCGCTGCTGATGACCGTATTGCTTTCCGCCAATGCCGGGGCATTCACCGCGACCGTCATCTGTGCCGCATTGATGATCGCTGGAATTGTCGTGGCCTGGCCCCGGCTTCTCGATACGGCGCAGGCCGGGGATGCGCCGCTGTTTGCGGTTCCGCGCGGGGCCGTCCTGCTGCTTGCGATTCTGGCTGCCATCGTCTTCCTGGTCGAGGGCGCGGTTCTCGACTGGAGCGCCCTGTTCCTGACATCCGGCGGCATCGTTCCCACCGAACAGGGTGGTATCGGCTATATCCTGTTCGCCATCGCCATGACGACCGCCCGGCTGACCGGAGACGCCCTGACCGCAAGGCTTGGCGACCGCGCCACGCTGTTTTGGGGCGGGGTCGTTGCCATCGTCGGCTTCGTGATCGTTCTTGCCAGCCCGATCCGGCTTCTCGCGCTGAGCGGCTTCCTGCTGATCGGGCTGGGCGCGGCCAACATCGTGCCGGTGCTGTTCCGCCGGGGCGGATCGCAAACCGTCATGCCGCCGGGGCTGGCCGTGGCTGCTATTACCATGATCGGCTATGCCGGCGTCCTGCTCGGCCCGGCAAGCATCGGCTTCGTGGCAAATCACGTCGGCCTTCCGGGGGCCTTCTGGATGCTCGTTGGGCTGCTCTGCGTCGTTCCGCTCTGCGCCGGGCTTGTCACCCGCTCGAAACACTGAGAGGGACCATGCGTATCGCCCATTCCGCGCTGTGGACCAGAGACGTTGATGTTGCCGCCGCTTTCTGGGAGCGCTACTTCGGCGCAACGGTGGGTAGACCCTATCGCAGCAAGAGGCGGGAAGGCTTCGTTTCCCGCTTCGTCCACCTGCCCGGTGGGGCCGATGAGATCGAGCTGATGACCGGGCCATGGGTTGAAGATGCTCCGGAACAGGAGCACGTCGGCTGGGATCACATCGCCGTCTCGCTCGGCAGCAGGGAGGCCGTGGATGAACTTGCCCGACGTTGCGCCGGGGATGGTTGCCTCGCCTCCAGCCCCCGCATGACCGGCGACGGCTTCTATGAAGCCGTGATCCTCATGCCGGACGGAACGCTCGTGGAGATCACGGAATAACGGTTTCGACCACCTCTTGAGATCGATAATCCGGTTCGCCACCCCCGGAAACGTTGCAAGCTCCGTGTGGCGAAGGCTGGCGGTGGTTATGGCCACCGCCAGCGCATTTTCACGTTGCCTGAAATCCTCACGCGTCAACGGAACGGCAGATCCAGATCCGCATTGTTCGAAATTAGTTGAACCATTCGTCGGGGAGTGGCATATGGTCAGTTCGATAATATTCGAACCAACCTCATGCATCGCCGACAGGCAACGGAAATTCGCCATGACGACAGCCAGCAGCATTTCCTACACCCGGCGACACGGTGCCGGTTTCGCAATCGCATCGCTGGGCAGTGGCCTGATGATGGCAAGCGCCAGCGCGCCCTCCCCCTTCTATCCGGTGCTGCAACGGGAGATGGCGTTTTCCGACGTCACCATGACGGCGATCTTCGCTGTTTATGCGATCGTCCTGCTGTTCACCCTGCTGGTCGGCGGCTCCAGTTCCGACCATGTCGGCCGGCGTCCGATCCTGTCGCTCGCATTCGTGCTGCTGGCGCTGTCGGCGCTCGTCTTCGAGGCCGCGATATCGCCGCTTGGCCTGATCGGCGCGCGAGCGCTTCAGGGCATTGCCTGCGCGTTTCTGCTTTCCACGCTCTCGGCCGCCATCGTCGATCTCGAGCCGCCCGAAAGGCCGGGGCTTGCCGCCGTCTGCAACTCGGTCCTTCCGTTGATCGGCCTTGCCGCGGGGGCGCTGGCCTCGGGCATCGTCATGGAGCATGCAAGCTCTCCGAAGATTGACGTCTTCGTCGCGATCACCGTCATAAGCCTTATCCTAGCGGCTGCCGTCTGGCTGCTGCCGGAAACATCGCCGCGGCATGAAGGCTTGCTTCAGGCCCTCATGCCGCGCCTTGGCGTACCCGTCTCCGCGCGGTCCGCCTTCTGGCAGAGCGCGCCCGCAATCATCGCGGGATGGGCGACCGGCGGTCTTTATCTGTCGCTCGGCGCGCCCATCGTCGCTGTTGTCTTCGGCATTCACAGCTACCTGATGCAGGGGGCGGTGGTGACGCTGATTTCCGGCACCGGTGCGCTCGCCTGCTTCATTGCCAGAACCCATCAGCCGCGCCGGATCATGCTTTATGGCACGTTCGCGCTCTCGGTCGGGACCGTTCTCACCCTGGCAGGCATCTGGATCGGATCCCTCACCGTCTATCTGCTCGCGCTTGCATTCGCCGGAACGGGTTTCGGGACCTGCTTCTACGGCTCGCTCAGAACCATCGTGCCGCTGAGCCCGCCCGACGAGCGCGGTGAACTCTTCGCATCGATCTTCACGCTGAGCTATCTGGCCTTCGGTCTGCCGGTCGTGTTTGCGGGTCTGGCGCTTCCCTATGCCGGACTGCACGCAACGGTCCTCGTTTACGGCACCACCATCGCGATCATGGCGGCCATTGCCGGGCTGTGGCGTAGATACGGATCAAAAACCTGATTGTAGCGAGAGCATGCGGCATTGCCGCACCCGGACGCTTTCCGGCAATCCGGGCTATGATGGCAAAATGTGTTCCATTATGGTTGAACGATGAACGATCAGACCGTCTCTTCGCCCCTTGAACTGCATCATCCCGCGCGCGAGGAACTCGTGCTGGCGCAAGTGCTGTTTGCGCTGAGCGATCCGGGGCGGCTGGAGATCGTGCTGCAACTGGCGATGGGTCCGCTGGAGATGGCCCATTGCCATCTGAACGATCCATCCCTGCCGAAATCGACGAAATCGCACCTGATGAAAGTGCTGCGCGAGGCGGGTGTGATCCGCAACGAACCCAGGGGCCGAGGCCGCGTGCTGAGCCTGCGGCGCGAGGATCTCGACCATCGGTTTCCCGGATTGCTGGACGCCATCCTGAAAGCCTCCTCCTCCCCGGAGGCAAGCCCGCGCCGCCTGTCGGGCGCGTGAGGCGCGCCTGCCGTCGTTTCTCCTGAGTTTTCAATACAAGACGAGAAAGCCGGCGAGATGCCTGAAATGCATCCCGCCGGCTGTGATCTTGTCCCTGCGTCCGCTTACTCGGCGGCCATGGCGGTCGGGTGGGGCATGGTTTCCTCTTCCGCGATGCTGTCGGGGGTATCGGTATGCGCCTTGGGCTCCCGTCCGAAGAACAGGGCGTAGGCCGCCGGCAGCACGAGAATGGTCAGCACGGTCGCCACGAGAATGCCGCCCATCATTGCATAGGCGAGCGGTCCCCAGAAGACCCCGCGGGAAATCGGGATCAGCGCGAGAACTGCGGTCAGCGCCGTCAGCATGATCGGGCGGAAACGTCTCACGGCCGCGCCGATGATTGCTTCCTGCCGCGCCATGCCCGCCTTGATGTCCTGATCGATCTGGTCGATGAGGATGATCGAGTTGCGGATGATGATGCCGAGCAGCGCGATGACGCCGAGGATGGCGACAAAGCCGAACGGTGCGCCGCTGATCAGCAGTGCTGCCGCCGCGCCGATGATGCCGAGCGGCCCCGTAGCCAGCACCAGCATGGCCTTGCCGAAATGCTGGAGCTGGGCCATCAGCAGCACGACGATGACAAGCAGCATGACCGGCGCCTTGGCGGCGATCGAGGCCTGGCTCTCGGCTGCGTCCTCGGCGCCGCCCTGGATTTCGATGCTGTAGCCGGCGGGCAGGCTGTCGCGCAGATCCTTCATGTCGGCATACATTTTCATGACCACGTCGTTCGGCTGCACGTTGTCGGGCAAGGTGGCCCTCACCGTGATCGTCGGCAGGCGGTTGCGCCGCCACTCGATGCCCTGTTCCAGCACCGGCTCGATCCGCGCCAGCTGGGAAACCGGCACGAAGCCGCCGAAATCCGTCGGCACGTAGACGGAGTTCACCGCAGAAAGCAGCGAGCGTGTGTCATCCTGCTCACGCAGCACGATCGACACGGTTTCCTCGCCATCGCGGAAATCGTCGAGCGGAACGCCGCTCATTGCCGCCTGCAGCATCTGCCGGATGCGCTGGGAGGTTACGCCAAGCGCACGGGCGCGATCCTGATCGATGACGAGTTTCATCGCGGCCACGGGTTCCAGCCAGTCGTCATGCACGGCGCTCAGCCGCGGATCGGCATCGAACCTTGCCTTCACCTCGTCGGCGATGCGGCGCACCTCCTGGCGATCCTGCCCCATGACGCGCATCTGCACGGGCCATCCGGTCGGGGGCCCAAGGAACAGCCGGTCGACCTTGCCGCGGATGGAGGGGAAATCATCCGCCAGAATGCCGCGCAGCTTGACGATCAGTCTTTCGCGGGCCGGTTCGTCATTGGCCATGACGAGCATCTGGGCGAAGTTCGGATTGCGAAGCTGCTGGTCGAGCGGCAGGAAGAAGCGCGGCGCGCCTTCACCGATATAGGTGGCGACGAACTTCTTGTCCGGATCGTCCATGATCTTGCCTTCCAGCGCGCGCGCCTGCGTTTCGACTTCCTTGATGCTGGTTCCCTCGGGAAGCCAGAGATCGACAAGGATTTCGGGACGCGACGATTGCGGGAAGAAGTTCTGCGGGATGAACTGGAAGGCCCACAGGCTGGTGACGAAGGTCACGAGCGTCATGACGAGCACGATGATGCGGTGATGAACGGCCCAGCCGACCGTCGAACGCAGTCCGCGATAGAAGCGCGTGTCGAACACGTCGTGATGTTCGCCGGCATGGGCGCGCTGCTTTAGGATCATGTGGCCGAGCCACGGCGTGAAATAGACCGCGACGAACCAGGATGTGACGAGCGCGATGCCGACGACGTAAAACAGCGAGCGCACATATTCACCGGCGGTCGAAGCCGCAAAGCCGACGGGAATGAAGCCGGCGGTGGTGATGAGCGTTCCCGTCAGCATGGGAAATGCGGTCGATGAATAGGCGAAGCTTGCGGCCTCGATCTTGACCAGCCCTTCCTCGAGCTTCCGTTCCATCAGCTCGACGACGATCATCGCATCGTCGACCAGCAGGCCGAGCGCGATGATCAGTGCGCCGAGCGAAATGCGCTGAAGATCGATGCCGAGTTCGTACATGATGGCGAAGGTGGCCGCGAGAACCAGCGGAATGGTGATCGCGATGACGAGGCCCGAGCGCCAGCCGATGGAGAGGAACGAGACCACGAGCACGATCACCAGCGCTTCGACCAGCGCCTTCATGAATTCGCCGACGGCTTCCGTCACGACTTCCGGCTGGTTGGAGATCTGCTGGACAGAAACGCCATAGGGCAGGCTTTCCTCGAAGCGATGGTAGGTCGCTTCTACGGCGTCGCCGACATCGGTCACCTTGAAACCCTTGGCCATGACCACGCCGACCTGCACGCTGTCGGCGCCGTTGAAGCGGAACTTGCGCTGGTAGGGGTCTTCAAGCCCGGCCGTAACGGTGGCGATGTCTCCGAGACGGGTGATCTGTCCGCCGGCGTTGAGGCGCAGTTCGCGGATATCCTCGGCCCGCTTCACGTCGCCTTCGACAGAAATCCTAACCGAGCGGACGCCGGTATCGACGGTGCCGGCGGCATCGACGTTGTTCTGGCCCTTGATGGCATTCTGCAGGTCGAGGAGCGTCAGCCCGCGCTCGGCAAGCGCCTTCGACGAAACGTCGATGAAGATCTTTTCCGGCTGGTCGCCGAGGATAACGGCTTTCTCCACGCCGGGCGTGGTGAGCAGCATATCGCGCGCCTGGATCGCGATCTTCTTCAGTTCCGGGAAGGTAAAGCCTTCGCCGCTGATCGAATGCAGGGTGATGTAGGTATCCCCGAATTCATCATTGAAATAGGGGCCTAGCAGTCCCTCGGGAAGCTCGCTGGAGATGTCGCCAACCTTCTTGCGCACCTGATAGAAGGCGTCCGCCACGTCGGCGGCGTTGGTATCGCCCTTTACCTGCAGGGTGATGATCGCGCTGCCGGCGCGGGTATAGGACTTCACCCAATCCAGATGCGGCGTTTCCTGCAGCTTGCGTTCGATCTTGTTGACGACCTGGTCCTGCATTTCCTGAATGGAGGAGCCGGGCCACACGGCCTGCACGACCATGACGCGGAAGGTGAAATCAGGATCTTCCTTCTGTCCCATGCGCGTGAGGCCGAGAACGCCGGTGATCAGGATCAGGCCGAACAGGAAGCGCGCGATGCTGGGGTGGCCAATGGCCCACCGCGAGAGGTTGAAGGGGCGCTTTTCTTCGCTCGATTTCGTCATGACGATATTCCTTCCAACCGGCCGGTTCAGCGAACGGCGTCCGAGGGGCGCAGAAGAGCGGATTCTTCCTGGGGCAATTTCACCTTGAGGTCGTCACGCATGAACTGCGTGCCGGCCGCGACCACCAGGTCATCAGGCTTCACACCGCTCGACACGTTGACGCCATCGGCGGTGAATTCCGCGACGCGGATTTCGCGCGCGCTGACCGTGGAGGTCTGCGGGTCGACCACCCAGACGATCTTCTGTCCGTTCCTTTCGGCAAGGGCCGAAAGCGGGACAGCCAGATAGCCCTTGGTGTTTTCCCTTGCGGCCTCGATGGTGGCGGTCATGCCGAGAAGAACCTGGGCGTTGTCGGGCAGGCTGATCCTGACGGCGAAAGTGCGCGATTGCGTGTCGGCGCTGCCGGAGACTTCCCGCACCCTGCCGTCGATGGCGAGCGTGTGATCCGACCAGAAGCTGGCCTTCACCGTCTTGCCGGGACGGAAGTCCGCGATGTCGCCTTCCGGAACCGCGATCTGCACTTCCTTCTCATTGTCGAGGGCAACGGTGGCGACCGGCGTACCCGCGGCAACGACGGCGCCGGTGTCGGAGCTGATCGCGGTGACGATCCCTTCCCGGTCGGACTTGAGCTCGGTGTAGGAAACCTGGTTCCTCGCCTGATCGAGCGTTGAAATCGCGGCATCACGCGTGGATACCGCCTGATCGTAATTGAGGCGGGCCTGCTCCACCTGGGACTTGGCGGTTACGCTCTTGTCGAAGAGCTGCTGCGCGCGCTTGTTGGCGAGATCAGCGGTCGCGACCGCAGTTTCGGCCGCGGCGAGACTGGCCTCGGCGGTTCTGACGCTCAACTGGTAGTCGGTCGGATCGATCCTTGCGAGGATATCGCCCGGCCTGACGCGGTCACCCACATTGACCCGGCGCTCGATGATCTTGCCCGCGACCCGGAAGCCGAGGCTCGTTTCGACACGGGCCTTGACGGTGCCTGAATAAATTGCGGCCTGCTCGTGCGATGTCGCGGAGATGCGCGCGATCTTCACCGGGCGGATAGGTTCCTTCGTCTCTGCCTGCTTTTCCTCGCTGCACCCGGATACGCCGAGCGCAAGGGCGAAAACGAGCGCCAGAGCGGGGAATTTTGAAAATAGGAAATCTCTCAGCGAAGTCATGTTCGCATCCTCGATAATAATAGAAATTCTGTTCAACGGAAGCAGACGACCGGCGCCTACCTTATTTTTTCAATGCACGAATGGCGAAGTCGACCAGTTCAGACGTGGTTGCACGGTTTTCCTTGGCCATGCATTGGGCCACCATTTGCGGATGACAGAGGCTGACCGTGGCGGCGCCAAAGCATCTTGCGGCTGCAACCGGGTCCTGTTCGGCAAATTCCCCTGTTGCGATGCCTTCCCTGATGATCTCGGCGACCAGATCCTGAACCCTGTCGATGTGACGCTCGATCACCTGCCAGTCGCGCTCGATGGCGACGATGATCATTTCATGCACCTTGTGCTCGTCGAGCATGGTTTCGACCGTCCAGCGATGCTGCTGCTCGACATAGCGGCGCAACCGCATCTCCGCACTGTCGGAACTATGGCGCGTATCATAGGCCTGCTTGTAGCAGGTCCCCAGCATGCGCGCGCAGATTGCCTGGTGAATTTCCACCTTGGAGCCGAAGAAGCGATAGATGTTGGCCGTGGACATGCCGAGTTCACCGGCGATGTCGGCCACCGTCGTCTTGCTGTAGCCGTAGTGCCGGAACGTCCGCTCGGCCGCATCGAGAATACGGGTGGCGGTATCGCGGCGGGCTTCTTCCACGTCGATTTCCGGCATCTGGTTCATGGTCTGCCTTATGAGTTACGACTGACGAAATTCGAATTTCGTCAGTCGTAACTCATAGTCTGTCATTCGTCAATTCAAACCAGGCGACAAAAAAGGAGAGGCATCGTGAATGCCTCTCCCGTTCACTGCTGTTTTGGACCGACTTGCGGCGCTTCAGAAGTGCGCGTCGATATCGACCACGCCGATCAGCTTGTGATTGACGAACTCCTTCAGGCCGAGCCCGATGAGTTCACGTCCGTAGCCGGAGCGGCGAATGCCGCCGAATGGAAGGTCGGCTTCCACCTTGGTCGGATGGTTGACGAAGACCATGCCGGTGGAGATGCGCCTGGCCACGTCCGCGCCGTGCGCCGGATTGGAGGTGAAGACCGATCCGCCGAGACCGAATGGCGAGTCGTTGGCGATGCGCACGGCATCGTCCTCGTCCTTCGCCCGAAACAGCATGGAGACGGGGCCGAAGAATTCCCAGTAGCGGGCCGGGTTGTCCTCGGCGACGTCGGTCAGGATGGTCGGCTGCACGAAGGCGCCCTGATTGGGAACGGCGGGGCCGACTTCCTCGGCCTTGGCGCCGAGCTTGACGGCTTCGCGGATCTTTTCCTTCACCTCGTCGGCCGCACCCTGCGAGGAGAGCGGAGCGAGCGTCGTCTTCGGGTCGAAGGGATCGCCTGCCACGAGGCCGGCCACGCCCTTGCGGTATTTTTCAAGGTAGGCGTCGTAGACGTCTTCGACGATGATCATGCGCTTGGAGGAGACGCAGACCTGGCCGCCGTTCCAGTGTCGTCCGAAGACGCCCCAGTTGACGGTCTTGTCGAGATCGGCGTCGGCCAGCACGACGAAGGCGTCGGCCCCGCCAAGTTCCAGCGTCGATTTCTTGAGCGCCTTGCCCGCTTGCGCCGCCACGACGGAGCCGGCACCCTCGGAACCTGTCAGCGCCACGCCATGAACCCGGTCGTCATTGAGGATCAGTTCGATCTGCGAGCGGGTGGCGTAAAGGTTGCGGAACGCGCCCTCGGGAAGCCCCGCTTCCCTCATCAGCGCCTCGAATGCGGCCGCACTCTGCGGCACGTTCGACGCATGCTTCAGGAGCACCGTGTTGCCGGCCGAAAGCTGCGGCGCGATGATGCGGGCGATCTGGTAATAGGGGAAGTTCCACGGCTCGATGGCGAGCAGCACGCCGAGCGGCTCATGCACGATGATATTGTCGCCCTCGGTCGGATCGAGAACGGGCAGCTTTTCGGGCTTCAGCAGTTCCTCGGCGTTACGGACATAATATTCGAATATCTTGGCCGAAAGCTCGACCTCGGCCTTCGCTTCGGCAAACAGCTTGCCCATTTCCAGCGTCAAGAGCTTTGCATAGGCATCGCTGTTCTTGCGGAGAAGATCGGCGGCTTTCTGGAGGATACGGCCGCGGTCGGCAAAGGATGCGTCCTTCCACGACAGGAAGGCATTATGCGCATTTGCGATCGCGTCGCGGACTTCCGCGTCCGTGGCGTCGGCAAATGTCTTGATGGTTTCGCCGGTGTAGGGATTGATTGTGGCGTAGGCCATGATGGATCACCTTTCAATAACGAATGGGCTCCGACGGGTGCTCGGCAAGAGTGGATCGCGAAGAACCTGCGAAGCGGAATGAAGCGATGTTCGACATCGCGCGGGCTCGTCCGACGGCGGCCCTCGAAACGGGTCACTTCGCCGGGCTTACGGAGAGCCGGGAACGCTTCGGTCAGCCATGTCAGTATGCCCTCCAAGAAAAACGGAGGACCCGGCCGCCGGCCCAAGGATCACGGGAGTAGGAAGCTAACTCCTTGTTTAAATTGGTATCTCCGTATATATAGTAGGCGTGCGTACTTTTGTAATTGTCATAGGTCGAATGAGGCCGAGCAAAGTGTCGCAGGATCGCGACATGCGCATGGGCGAGCAGCCGGGCTGGCCCGTTCAATCGTGAAAGCCGGGTTCGAAGAACTGTTGTCGCCGGTCGGTGATGACGCTATTGCGGCATCGAAATGACCACCTTGCCCTTTGCCCGTCCCGTTTCGACGTAGGAAAGGGCGTCGCCCGTCCTGTCGAACGGAAAGACCTTGTCCACGACGGGATGGATCGCCCCGGCCTCGATCAGTGTTGCGATTTCGCTGAGTTGCTGACCGTCGGCGCGCATGAACAGGAAGGAATAGTTGACGCCGAGCGCCCTCGCCTTCTTGCGCACGCTGTAGCTGAGCAGCCGCATGACGAGTTTCAGGAACGGATTGAGCCCGAGCGCCCGCGCGAAGGCCGGATCGGGCGGACCCGAGATAGAGATAAGCCTCCCGCCCGGTTTCAGCACGCGCAGGGATTTTTCGAGCGTCTTCGGATCCTGACTGTTCAGCACAAGGTCGTATCCCGACAGCATCGTTTCGAAATCCTGCGTCTTGTAGTCGATGACGACATCGGCGCCGAGGCTCTTCACCAGCTCGATGTTCTTCGTGCTGGTGGTCGTGGCGACCGTTGCGCCGAGATGTCTGGCAAGCTGGATGGCGAATGTACCGACGCCCCCGGAGCCGGCCTGGATGAACACCTTCTGGCCGGGCTGGATCTTGGCGACCTCGACGAGCGCCTGCCACGCGGTCAGCCCCACCAGCGGGATCGAGGCTGCCTCGATCATGGAAAGGTTCTTCGGCTTAAGCGCGAGATCGGTTTCATCGACCGCGATGAATTCGGCGAAGGTTCCGACGCGATGGTCTCGCGGCCGCCCATAGACTTCGTCGCCGACCTTGAAACGCGTCACCCCGGCGCCCGTCCTGACGACGGTTCCGGCAAGATCGTGACCGAGCACGAAGGGCGTCCTGTAGGGAAGCAGCAGCTTGAACTCGCCGTCGCGCAACTTGGAATCGAGTAGGTTCACGGCGGTGGCGTGGATCCTGACGAGGACATCCGTCCCTTTGATCTCCGGCATCGGCTGATCGGTCAGCCGCAATGCGCCCCGCTTCTTGTATTGATCGACGACGAATGCCTTCATCGGATGTCTCCGTTCCTGTCTCGTCTTGTTCGGCTCCCCATCCGCCTTGGGTCGCCTTCGCGGCTGCCCGGGCGGGAATACCTCCCGGGCAGCCTTTTGGGGTCAGGCCAGCAGGGCCAGATCGGCGGCGTTGAAGCCGCCCAGTTCTTCAAGCTTTCCGCCGGAGACCTTGGCGGTCCACTCGGCATCCGAAATCAGCGGACGGCCGACGGCGATGAGGTCGAATTCCTGGCGTTCCATCCGTTCGATCAGGTTGTCGAACGAGGCGCTTTCGGACCCCTGTCCTCCGAATGCACCGAAGAAGTCCGACGAGAGACCGACCGAACCGACGCTGATCGTGGCGGCACCGGTGAGCTTCTTGGCCCAGCCGGCGAAGTTCAGCCCGGCATCACCGTCGATCTCGGGAAATTCCGGCGTCCAGAAACGGCGCTGCGAGCAATGCAGGATATCCACACCGGCTTCCACCAGCGGCAGGAGCCATGCCGTCATTTCATCCGGCGTGCTCGCGTTGCGGGCGGCATAATCCTGCTGCTTCCACTGGCTGACGCGAAGCGATAGCGGGAAGTCGGCGCCAACGGCGGCTCTTACAGCGCGCACGGCCTCTGCGGCAAAGCGCGAGCGCTCGGCGATGGTTGCGCCGCCGAAAGCGTCCGTGCGCTTGTTGCTGCCTTCCCAGAAGAACTGGTCGATCAGATAGCCATGGGCACCGTGCAGTTCGACGATGTCGAAGCCGAGGCGCTTGGCGTCAGCCGCAGCACTCGCAAAGGCCGCGACGGTATCGGCGATATCCTCCTCGGTCATCGCCTTGCCGCGCGGATCGTCGGGCCCGACGAGACCCGAAGGGCTTTCCACCAGATCCTCCGGCTGCGACTGGCTGCGGCTGGAGCGGGTCGAGCCTGTATGCCAGATCTGCGGGCCGATCTTGCCGCCTGCGGCATGCACGGATTTCGCCACCGCGTCCCATCCGGCAAGGGCTGCCTCGCCATGGAAGAACGGGATGCCGGGATCGTTGCGCGAGGCGGGACGGTCGATCACCGTGCCTTCGGTCAGGATCAGGCCGACGCCGCCCGCGGCGCGGCGGCGGTAATACTCGGCCTGTGCCGCGCCGGGAATGCCGTCCTTCGCCATGGCGCGGGTCATCGGGGCCATGACGATACGGTTCTTCAGGGACAGGGACTTCAGGGAGAAGGGTTGAAACAGGATCTGGGTCGACATGATCTTTCTTTCTATGCGGGAATGGGCTCAGGCGTTGACGTCGGTGACGGTGCAGCCCTGCACTTCGTTCCCCGGGACGCACCTTTCAACCCCGTCGGAGCGTTGGCGTGGTCGATGACGAAGCGTGCGGGCTCTATCGCGAATGCCGTCAGGCGGAGGCACGATAGCGCTCGGCTGGGGTGGTGTTTCCTATGCCCTGCACCACGGAGATGCGCGCGGATTCGAAGGCCAGAAACCGTGCCTCGTCATGCAGCGGCGGGATGGTCACTTCCTCGCGACGGTCGAAACCGGCGAGCGCGGCATCGACCAGATCGGCAACTTCCATCATCGGCGGCAGTCGCGACTCGTCGACGAATTTCCAGATGTCGGTTCGGGTCGCTGCGGGAAGAACTGCCTGGACATAGACGCCCTTCGGCCCGAGATCGGTCTGCAGCGCCTGCGACAGCGTCAGGACGAAAGCCTTGGTCGCCGAGTAGACCGGGGTGCCCCATTCCGGTGCAAGGCCGAGAACCGAGCTGATGTTGATGATCGCGCCTTCGCCCCGTTCAGCGAAGCGCGGTGCTACGGCATGGCTGAGGCGCAGAACGCTTGTTGCGTTCAGCATCACCAGGCGCGTCAGGTCCTCGGCGCTTTGGGTGAGGAAGGTGCCGCCGACATTGCCGCCTGCGTTGTTCACCAGAATGCCGATCGAGGTGTCATCGCGAAGCCGCGCCTCGACTGAAGCCAGCTGGCTTTCGTCGGTCAGGTCCGCCGGCAGGAGATCAATCGAGACGCCGGTTTCGGCCCGCAGCCGCGCTGCGTTTTCGCCAAGCTTTTCGGTATTGCGCGCCACCAGCACAAGGTCATGGCCGCGCCGGGCGAACCTTTCCGCGTAAACCGCGCCGATGCCTGCCGAGGCACCGGTGATGAGGACAGTATTCTTGTCGGCCATTGCGTTGCTCTTTCCTTTGGATAGGCTTAATCATGACAATCATCATGATAGAGCGCAAACATGATGGTCATCATGTAATCTGTCAATGGTGGATCGCTGGATTTTTTTGTCGGGTAGCGTTGGGTGAGCCGATCTCTCCCGCCATCGTCAAGGGACGACAGTTGCGGCGATGCCGAGATCAAAATGTTGTGATCGCGTTTCGGCGGGGCGCAAACGAAAAAGCCTGCCGCGGGAGGAGGTGCGGCAGGCTTTTCCTGAAAAACCGAACAACGACTGGGAGGAGGAGTGTCGTTGTTCCCTCAGGCTTCCCTGGGAGGAGGAGTGGGTCGCCTGAAACACGAAGCTCTGCGGGAGGAGGTGCATCGCTTCGATGAAATGATTTATACCGCATTCCCGATTTCGAGGAAGGGGCTCTACCGCAGTGCAGCTATGCGTATAGCGCATTGCAGCATTTGTGTGTGCTTAAATTGTAGCCTTCACCTGCCGCGCAATAGGCAAGACATGGCAAGCGGATCGCAGAAAACGCCTCATCCCCTGTAGCGCAGGGCGTCCACGAGCAGCGCGAAGGCCGGCGAAGCCTGCCTGCGGCTCGGATAAAAAAGATGATAGCCGGGAAACGGGGGACACCAGTCCTCCAGAACCTTCACCAGCTTTCCCTCGGCGATGAACTTCTCCAGATGATCGTCGGGAAGGCATGTCAGCCCCAGGCCGCTCACGGCCGCATCGATGATCATCGGCAGGTCGTTGCAGATGAACTGTCCCTCCACCCTGACATTGAGCGGGCGGCCGTCCTTCTCGAATTCCCAGGCGTAGAGGCCACCCAGTGTCGGCAGGCGCAGGTTGATGCAGGTGTGCTGCGTCAGGTCATGGGGTGTCTGGGGCTTGGGATGCTTCTCGAAATAGGCGGGGGACCCGGCAACCACCATGCGCATTTCCGGGCCGATACGCACCGCGATCATGTCCTTTTCCACCTGCTCTCCCAGCCGCACGCCGGCATCGTAGCGCTCGGCGACGAGATCGATGAGTTTCGGGTCGTTGGAAATCTCGATGTTGATATCCGGATATTCCGCCAGCAGCCGCTTCACCACCGGCATCAGGATCGTCTCGCTGGCATGGCGGCTCGACGTGATGCGGATCGTGCCGGCCGGCTTCTGTCGCAACGCGCTGAGCGCGTCGATACGGCTGCGAATGTCGTTGAACGCCGGGCGCAGCGTCTCGACCAGTTGCTCACCGGCCTCTGTCGGCGCGACATTGCGCGTCGTCCTGAGGAGAAGTCTCACGCCCATGCGCTCTTCCAGCCGCCGCACGGTGTGGCTGAGCGACGACTGCGATGTGCCTAGCTGTGCGGCCGCACGCGTGAAGCTGCGCTCCTCCGCAACGATGAGAAATGCAACCAGATCGCCGAGTTCCGCTCCGGCCCGGACAGGCGGCGCGACCGTTACCTTCGAACCGGGTGCTCGCACCGCCTGGCACACCCATCCGCTCGGCCAGACCCTGCTCGTCGTTTCGGGGCTGGGCCGCGTGCAGCGCGAGGGTGGCCCCATCGAGGAAATCCGCGCCGGCGATATCGTCTGGTTCGCACCGGGCGAAAAGCATTGGCACGGCGCATCGGCTGACGTCGCCATGTCCCACATCGCCATAGCCGAAGCGCTCGACGGCAAGGTCGTCGACTGGCTCGAACACGTCACGGATGCCGAATATCTGGGCGGCAAGTGAGAACACCCGATTACCGGCGCGGCAGTGGATGCGATCGAATTCGATCTACGGGTGAGGAGCTGGGAGACGGAGAACCATCGTTCGCCGCCTCCTTGGACGTGATCGGTCTCAGTCCGCGAGACGATTGCTCGGTCGGCAGAAGAAGCAGAGTTCCGTGCCCGGCTCGGCGGTGAGGCTCGCGAAAATCACGGCGCCGTCATAGGGCGCGCGGATCGGCTGGCCGCTGGCGCGCTGGCCGATCACCTCGCCTTCCCGCACGGCCTCGCCGGCGGCGAACTGCCGTGACAACTTGTCTTCCGGCGCATCCGTCATCAGGGCTTCGGAGATTTCCCAGACCTGCGGCGCATCTTGCGGCAGGATCGGGTCGGCGACCACGAGACCGAGATGAGCGAGACCGTTGAGGATCGTGCGGTAGCCGACCGCGGCTCCCTGCGGGTCCGTATGCGTCCCGCATTCGACGGTAACGCCGTAGCCGCCGGCGAAACGCATGTATTCCGTGGTGCCGACGCTATGCGTCAGGGAAATTTCCGGGAAGCCGCGTTCGGCGCGGACGGTTGCCGCCTGTTTGAAGGCGTCCATCCAGCCATGCACCACCATCGGCAGTCCGAGCGCCTTGACAAGCGCTTCCTCCTGGGCGGCCCTGGCAAAGGGTTCCAGCGTGCCGCTATTGTCACTTGGGCCGATCAGGGCGAAGGGAACGCCCGGCGAACTGAAGGAATGCAGGTCGATCAGCACGTCATGTTCGCGCAACAGCGGGCAGAGCACGTTTGCGATGCGGTCCTCGTTGTCCACCGGCACCGGCTTCTCGCCGAGGTCGCGGTTGAGGTTGCGGTCACCCTCGCGGCGGTTCCAGCGGTAGGCGAGCGCGTTGACCACCGGCACGAAGGTGACGCTGCCGCGAGCAAGCCTGAGCCGGCCGGAGCGGAACTCGGCGATGGCGCGGGCAATTGCGGTCGGGCCGCAGGTCTCGTTGCCATGCACGGAACCGGTGACGATCAGGCTCGGACCCGGCTGGAGCGCGCGGAACGACACGCATTCCATCGTTTCCGTCTGCACCGGCGGGGTCGCCTGTTCGGGAGCGTCCGCCGGGGCGATATCGATCATCATGCCGGGCTGAAGCCGGCTGGCGAATTCCAGCAACTGGTCATGGGCGATGGCGACGCAGCCCTGCGTGCCGCTGAAATCCGGCCGCGCCGCATGCATGAAAATGGCGCTGCCGCCGGCTGCCCGCGGGGTGGAGTCGTTCCAGCCGACGGGAATGAAGAGATCGAACAGCCGCTCGCCTGTCCGTGTCTGCGCTTCCGGCGACATGTCGAGCACGAACTGGTTGTAGAACGGGCTTTCGGGATCCTCGACCCAGTTATAGTTGGCCGGCTTTTCAAGGAAGGGGAAGGCAAAGGAACGCGGGTCGTCGCCCAGCGCTTCGGGATCGTAGAAGCCATAACGCAGCGGGAAGGTACCGATCGGGGTTGCACCGTCACCTTCGCGCTTCAACGCCGGATCGCGCAGGCCCGAGCGGCCGACGGCGCAGGGGATCGTCCAGTTGCCGATGGTGAGCGTGCCCCGGTGGGGCTGGTCCGGATCCTGTCCGGCACGCACCTTGATGACCGGCTGGACGAGATGGGAAGCGGAGATGTCATTCATGTCAGAGACCTTGCAGGAGATGGCAACGCGCGTGATGCGTCGGTGACAAAGCGGAGAATTCGGGGACGGTACCTGTCCGGCAGGCGGCAATCGCCTGGCTGCAGCGCGGGTTGAAGGCGCAACCCGGCGGCGGATCGAGCGCCGAGGGTATCTCGCCCTGAAGGCGGATGCTGCCGGAAGCCGGGTTCATCGGATCGGGTATCGAAGCGATCAGCGAGCGGGTGTAGGGATGCGCGGGTGCGGTGAAAATCTCGTCCCAGCGTCCCTGTTCCACGATCCGGCCGAGATACATGACGGCGATGCGATCGCACATATGCTCCACGACGCCGAGATCATGCGAAATCATCAGCAGCGCCACGCCGAGTTCGTTCTTCAGCTCCAGAAGCAGGTTGATGATCTGCGCCCGGATGGAGACGTCGAGCGCCGATACCGGCTCGTCGCAGACGACGAGCTTCGGTTCGACGATCAGGGCGCGCGCGATGCAGATGCGCTGCCGCTGGCCGCCGGAGAACTCGTGCGGATAGCGCTTGGCTGCGTCGGGTCTAAGCCCGACCTTGCGCAGCATCTCTGCGACGCGGTCTTCCCGCTCGCTGGCATTGCCGATGCCGTGCAGCTTCAGCGGCCCGCCGAGGCTCTGGCCGACGGTGTGCCTCGGATTCAGCGAGGCGAACGGGTCCTGAAACACCATCTGCACGATGCGTGCGCGGTCCAGCCGGTCGGAGTGACTGCTCGCGCCGCTCACGTCCTGTCCGTCGAGCACGATCCGTCCGCCGCTCGCCGGCACAAGGCCGAGAATGGATTGCGCGAGCGTCGATTTTCCGCAGCCCGATTCCCCCACGAGGCCGAGACATTCGCCGGCCTTCAGGTCGAGGTTCACGCCATCGACGGCCTTGAGCAGGCCGCGCCGGAAACCGAAGCCCTGACGGACAGGGTAATGAACCTTGAGATCCTCGATGCCTAGGATATCGGGACGCGCGGTCCCGGGATTTTCCATGGTGACGTCAGCCATTGAGATAGCACCTCTTGCGGCCGCCCGAGGAAAGCGGCGTCGTTTCCGGCTCGGCTGTCAGGCATTGCGGCATGACTTCGGCACAACGCGGAGCGAAGCGGCAGCCCTTTCCGTATTCGACGATGGGGGGAACCACGCCCGGTATTTCGGCAAGCTTCGCCTGACCGGCGACGAGACGCCGGCCGAGACGCGGCAGCGATGCCACCAGCCCTTGCGTGTAGGGGTGCTGCGGATCGGAGAAGATCTTCTCCGCCGGCTGTTCCTCCACCAGATGGCCGGCATACATCACCGCCACCCGATGGCAGACACGGGCGACAAGCCCGAGATCGTGGGAGATCATCAGCACGGCGGTGCCTCGGGCGCGACAGAGATCGAGGATCAGTTCGATGATTTCGGCCTGAATGGTGACATCGAGCGCCGTCGTCGCCTCGTCGGCGATCAGGAGATCCGGATCGCAGGCGAGCGCGATGGCGATCATCACGCGCTGGCGCATGCCGCCGGAAAGCTGATGCGGATAATCGTTTACCCGCCGGCTGGCAGCCGGCACCTGCACCTGTTCCAGACATTCGATGGCGCGCTTGCGCGCCGCCCGACGGCTCATGCCCTGATGCAGGACGAACATTTCGCCGATCTGGTCGCCGATGGTCATCAGCGGATTGAGCGCCGTCATCGGCTCCTGGAAGATCATGGCGATGCGGTTGCCGCGCAGCATCCGCATGTTGCGGTTGGGCAGGCGGGCGATATCGCCGCCATCGAAGCGGATGTGGCCGCCGGTCACCCGAAGCGGGCCGCCCAGCAGTCCCGCGACCGAAAGCGCCGTCAGGCTCTTGCCGCAGCCGGATTCTCCGACGAGGCCGACGACCTCGCCGCGGCCAATCGACAGGTTGAGGCCTTCGACCGCCGGGAAATCCTCGCCATTGACGGAGAGCGAGATCCGCAGGTCCTCGATTTTGAGAATGATATCCTCGCTCATGCCCGCCGTGCCTTCCCCTGCGGATCGATGAGATCGCGCAGACCGTCGCCCAGGAGATTGAACCCGAGAACCGTGAGGAAGAGCGCCGCACCGGGGAAGATGGCGATCCATGGCGAGACCATCAATTGCTCCCGCGCATGGGAGAGCATCGAGCCCCAGCTCGGCGCCGGCGGCACGACGCCCAGCCCGAGGAAGGAGAGCGAAGCCTCCGCCATGATCGCCGAGCCGATGCCCATGGTGGCGATCACCACCAGCGGACCCGCAATGTTCGGCAGAAGCTCGCGGAACATGATGTGAAGGCGCCCGTAGCCCATGGTCTGCGCCGCCTGCACATAGCTGCGCGATTTCTGCGACAGCACCTGTGCGCGGCTGATGCGACAGCTATAGGCCCAGTCGGTCATGCCGAGCGCAATCAAGAGGCTCGTGACTCCCGGTCCGAGTACGGCCATCAGCGCCAGCGCGAAGACCACCGTCGGGATGGAGAGCATCAGGTTGGTGAGGCCCTGGACGAATTCATCCCACCAGCCGCCGAAATAGCCGGCCGAAAGACCGAGCGCCACGCCGATGCAGGTGTTCATGAGCTGTACGACCAGCCCGATGGTGAGCGAAATGCGGGCGCCATAGACCACGCGGCTGAAGATGTCGCGGCCCTGTTCGTCCGTTCCCATCAGGAACGACAGGCCCGGCGGCTCCTCGGCATAGATGAGGTTGGCGTCGAGAACGGGGTCATGGGTGGCGATCAGCGGCGCGAAGAGCGCGACGAAGACCATGACGACCAGGATCAGCCCGCCGACGAAGAGATTGGGACGCAGGAGATGGAGGAGTTTCATCGGTAGCGGATCCTCGGATCGATCAGCATGTAGGCGATGTCGACCAGCGTATTGATGAGCAGGAAGAACAGCACGATGACGAGAATGCAGCCCTGCACTGCGGGAATGTCGCGCAGCGAGACGGACTGGATGAGCAGCGATCCGACGCCCGGCCATGCGAACAGGCTTTCGATCACCACCGAGCCGCCCAGCATGGAGCCGAATTGCAGGCCGATGGTCGTCAGCACCAGAACGAAGGCGTTGCGGGCCAGATGCCGGGTGACGATGCGGGTCTCGCTCATGCCCTTGGAGCGCGCCGTGCGGATGAAATCGGCGCCGCGCACTTCGAGCACGGCCGCCCTCGTGGTTCTGGCGAGAAGCGCCATCGGGCCGATGCCAAGGGTGAGCGCCGGCAGGATGAGGTGCTGCAATCCGCCCTGCCCGTAGCCGAAGGTCGGCAGCCAGCCCAGTTGCAGCGAGAAAAAATACATCGCCAGCAGGCCGAACCAGAAGCCGGGCACGGAAAGCCCCGAAACCGCCCCCATCATCGCCGCCATGTCGATCCAGCTTCCCGGCCTTGAGGCCGCGATGAAGCCGAGCGGCAGGCCGATGGCGACCGCGAACAGGATGGCGGCGCAGGCCAGACGGAAGGACGCGACGATGCGGCTTTCCAGCATGTCGATCACCGGCCGGCGGGTGGAGAAGGAGGTTCCGAGATCGCCGCGCGCGAGGTCGGCGACGTAGCGGCCGAAGCGCTCGGGCAAGGGATCGTTCAGATGAAGCTGTTCCTCGATCCGGGCCATGACCTTGGGATCGATATCGCGTTTTTCACCGACCAGCGACGTGACGAAGCTGCCGGGTATGACGCTGAACAGCAGGAAGACGAGCGTCACCACGACGGCGACGGTCAGAAGCGCCTGCATCAGCCGCCGCGCAATCACCATCAGCATGAAGTGTTCCTCTGTTCCGGGACGCGGACGCCGCATGGATGACACGCGACGCCCGAACCGGAAAGGTTGGCCAGAAAGGTTGGATTGACAGGAGCCGATGGACTTACTTGCGTCCCGGGGCGTTCTCATCAAGCCAGATCTGGTCGACTTCGAGGATGGCGGCTTCCGTTACGTTGGAGTCGACGCCGTGCACCCAGGGCTGCGTGGCGACGACGGCCTTGTTGTAGTTGTGGAACCACACCGGCGCCTGTTCGAAGATGTAGCCGTCGGCTTCCTTGGCCAGCTCGATGCGGCGCTTGGGATCGGGGTCGGACGAGGCGGCATCGATCATGGCGTCGAATTTCGGATCGGCATAGCCGCTGCGGTTGCAGGCAGAGCGGGAGACGCGGCTGTCGAAGCAGCGCAGCGCGCCGACCGGATCGGGACCCGTGCCGTTGGAACGGAACCATGCCATGGCCTCGCCGGCATTGATCGCATCGAGCAGGACGCCCGATTCCACCACTTTCGGCTTGGCGTTGATGCCGACCGCCGAGAGGAAGGGCATCATGGCCTGCAGAACGCCGAGGCTGCTTTCGCCATCGGTCACCATCGCCTCGAATTCGAAACCGTCGCCATAGCCTGCTTCCTTCAGGAGCTGCTTGGCCTTTTCCGGATCATAGGCATAGGGCTGGCGGTCCTTGTCGAAGGCGACCGAGGTCATCGGCAGCCAGCCCGTGGCCTTGAACGCCTTGTCCTTCAGGAGCTTGCGGATGATGATGTCGCGGTCGACGGCATAGTTGATCGCCTGACGCACGCGAACGTCGTTGAAGGGCGCCTTCTGGACGTTCATGCCCATATGGCGGGTAAAGAGTTCGGGAACCTCGATCAGGCCCTTCGACAGTTCCGGATCTGCCTTGTAGGCAGCATAGGCGCTGCCGGAAAGCACAGTGGCGTCCAGTTCGCCGGCGCGGAAGGCGACGTCGAGCGCGCTGTATTCATCGGTAATGGTGAATTCCACGCGGTCCGCGTAGGGCTGGCCGGGCTTGTAATACTTGTCGAACTTCTCGCCGACGACGCGCGAACCCTCGACATGCTCGACGAAGCGGAACGGGCCGAGACCGACGGGATGCGACAGGAATTCCGGCTTGTCGGCCTCTTCCTTCGGCAGGATGGCGGTCACGGCCTCGAACAGCAGGGTGCCCGGCTCGAGGTAGTTCTTGAAGGTGATCTCAAGGGTGAAATCGTCGATCTTCTTCAGGCCGGAGATCGAGGTGGCCTTGCCGGCCGCATAGTCTTCCGCGCCGACGATTTCCGAGATCATCGGGGAACCCGGATAGCCCTTCGCCGGGTCCATGATGCGGGTGTAGGACCAGATCAGGTCGTCCGCCGTCATCTTGCGGCCATTGTGGAAATAGGCGTTGTCGCGCAGCTTGTAGGTGAAAGTCTTGCCGTCGGCCGAGGTTTCCACCGAGGTCGCCAGATCGAGCGCCGGCCGGTTTTCGGCCGAATCCCAGGTGTAGAGCGCGCGGTGGAAGGCCTTGGAAACGGCCATGTCCTGCGATTCATAGGTGATGTGCGGATCGAGCGATTTCAGCGCCGAGCTGTAGGGGGCCGGCAGGTGCAGCGTGCCGCCGGGGATCGGGTCCTGCGCCATAACCGGCGAGAACTGGGTCAGAACGCTGATTGCGGTGGCGGCAAGCAGAAGGCGGGCCGAACGCAAACAGCCGGCGGATGTCTTGAGTAATGTCATGGCAGTATCCCTCTAGTGGTTATTTTCTATCTTCATGCATGCGAGCATTTCGTTTGATGCTCTTTTCCTGCCCCACAGGAGGCGCGAGGCAAATTGGGTGTCAGGACGGGTTTAGCCCTCCTTTCAGGACGGCTTCGTGAATGAGCCGCCCGACATCGGGGAAAAACGTTCTGTCGTCGGCCGACCAGTGGCTGTCGGTCATCACGCAGGCGACGAAGCTTTTCCCGGATGCCGTCTCGGCATAGACGAGATCGTGGCGTGTCCAGCTCGTATGGCCCGCCTTCGACCACAGAAGCGTGGTTTCAGGCATTCCCTCCCCGAGAAAGCCCCGCGCCTGATCACCTTCCGGCGGAATGCCGGTTTCGGCAAAGGCCCGCCGCTCCCGGCTGCGGTCCATCAGCTCCATCATCCAGTCGGAGGCATCGGTCGCGCCGCGCACGATGTCATGCATCAGCATGGCGCAGGCGCGCGCCGTGAGGCGGTTGCCCTTCGAATGAGACCTTGCCTGATAGGAACAGCCATACGGGCTGTCTTCGTAAGTGGCATGCAGGACGTTGATGTCGCGGAACTCCGGCCGGTCGAGACTTGTCAGCCAGTCCTGCACCGCGTGCCGACGGCGAAGCCAGTCGGCAAGGTCCGCATCATCCAGGCAGGGGCCGTCGAACGCACCCGTCAGCCGGCCCATGAGAAATGCCGTGGCTTCGTTGGACGACAGTTCGATCATGGCGCGGGCGGCGCGCCGGTCTTCGTCGTCAGGCTGAAAGCGCCCCATGGCCTCGAAGGCGGTGAAAGCGTAGAGACAGAAGAGCTTCATCACGCTTGCCGGATAGACCGGCACATCCTGTCGGTAACCGAAGAGCGCGGTTTCCGGCAAAGGCCCGCAACCGCTTCCGCGCAGCGGCCGGTCATGAACGGCGAGCGCCAGTCCGATGGCATCCGGCCCCAGCCTGCCGGCGCTGCGCTCGCCCGCAAGGCCGATGATCCCGTCTCGAAGTTCGTCGAAGTCTGCCGCGTTCACGTATCAATCCGCATTCTGTTCGCCGTTCCGAAAGCGGTGCAAACCGGTCCCGGTAATGGCGATGTCATGATCAACATGAATGAAGCTTAAGTCCGATATGCAGCTCTTCGATACGAAAAATGCGCTGCAAGTTCATTCATTCATGATATGAAGTTGTGATGCGTGGACACGGGCCGGGGGTATTTCATGGGCGATCTCAATCTGCGGCAGATCGAGGTCTTCAGGGCCACGATGAAGTTCGGGACGGTGACGGCGGCGGCGGCCGCTCTCGCCTCGTCGCAACCGACGATTACCCGGGAATTGAGGCGTCTCGAGGATACGGTGGGCTTCCTGCTGTTCGAACGCCGGCGTCAGCGGCTCCATCCGACCGCCCGGGCGCTGAAGCTCTACCATGAAGTACAGGCTTCCTTCATCGGCCTCGATCGCATCAATGTCTGCGTCCACGGGCTTCGTGGCTCCTATGACGAAATCCTCTATATCGCCACCCTGCCCGCCTTCGCCCAGAACCTGCTGCCCGAGGCGCTACAGCGTCTCATGACCCGTCACCCGCACGTTTCGGTGCGCATCGACACCTCCGACCCGCGGGACCAGTCGCCGATTTCCGGCTTCAACTTCGATATCGGCCTGATCGAGGGAAGTTATGGTTCGGAAAGCGCCGATGTCCTGACCGTCGGCAGTTTCGATCAGGTCTGCGTGATCCCTGCCGGCCATGCGCTGGCAGAAAAGAAGGTTCTCGTTCCAGAAGATTTCCACGATGTCGACTTCATTTCTCTCGGCGACAATGACCCCTTCCGTATGCAGATCGACCGCATGTTCGACGAAGCCGGGGTGACGCGAAAGATGTCGATCAGCACGCAATCGGCAAATGCCGTCTGCGAAATGGTCGCCTGCGGACTGGGGGTGGCGATCATCAATCCGCTGACCGCCCTGTCCTATCGTGACAGACCCATCGTGCTCAGAAGGCTGTCCCGCTCGATCCACTTCCTCGTTTCGGCGCTGAGGCCGGCAAACCGGCCCGTGGTCAACAGCGGCGAGAGCCTCGTGCAATATCTGACCGCCGTCTGCGGCGAGCGGGCGCGCCTGCTGGAAAGCATTCTGGAGCGATAGCCGACATCCATTGGTGCCGGCGGGTTTCTTGCCGGAAGGTGTGCCGTCGGGGTTCATGCCGTAACGGCGGAAGCCGCAAGGCTCATTGCTCCCCAGCGGCTTTTCGAGATCGGCCGGATCTTCCTTGAGGCCCGCAAGGAAATCGCCCGCCGCCACGGCTTCGTCTACGGCCCGGAGCGCGCCTGGGCGAAACTCGGCCTTTGAAACGGGCATTCGAAGGGCCTTTAACCTTGCCGCATTCTTCCCATATTGATGACAGACATCATGTTTGATGCTAGGGATGTTGGTCGTCATGACAAGGCCAGCGACAAGCGAGAGAAATTTGCGATGAAAGTCACGCGCGAGCAGATGGCGGAGAACCGGCTCCGCATTCTCGATTCGGCAGCCGAACTCTTCCGGGCCAAGGGTTTCGAGGCAGTGACCGTCGCCGAAGTGATGAAGGCCGCGGGCCTGACCCATGGCGGCTTCTATGGTCATTTCTCTTCCAAGGACGATCTGGTCGCCCAGACGCTGGCCCATGCCTTGAAAATCGACGCCGAAGGCAAATCCAGCGTCTCCTCCTGGATCGGCAGCTATCTGTCGCCGCGTCACCGGGACGATGCCGGCCATGGCTGCCCGACGGCAGGCCTCGCGGCCGAGACCCGCCATCAGAGCCCGGCGGCACAGGCCGCGATGACCGAAGGCGTCCGCGCCCAGATCGAGAGAATAAGCCAGGCGATGCCGGGCACGGGCGAGGCCGAAAAACGCCGGGCGGCGATCGGCTGCTGGTCGGCCATGGTCGGCGCCGTGATCCTCGCCCGCGCCATCGCCGATCCCGAACTCTCGGATGAGGTGCTCAACGAAACCCGCGCCTGGATCGACGCTGCCATCGCAAGGGATGCCGCTTGACGGGACGGGCAAAAAGCTCGGAGAGCCTTATGCGCCCTCGTCCTTGGGGTTGAGACGGGTCAGGCTTTATGGCGGCAGCGAGTTGAAACCGCCCGCCAGACGCGCAACGGCTGTTTCGCCGCGACGCTCACCGTGGTGGCCCTGACGCTCCGCGCCTGCCGGAACCTCGTTGCACAGTATCGCTCCAGATAGCCGGAGCAACTTGACCCCGGGTCGGCTCCCGTGGCTGACCCGCCTTGCCCCGTGGTATCGAGAGACGATCTCTAAAGCAGGTCATAGACCCTGATGATCCAGCTGATCTGGTAGATGGCTCCGACCACCAGAAACACGAACTGGAAACGTCTCCCCTTCACGAACATGGCCGTGATGGCGGCGGCCGCGAACAGGCATTGGCGCAGGACGTATTCGGTTCCGAGCGAGGCGAAATAGTCCTGTCCCTTGATCAGCGTATCGCCGATATCGAAGATGAAGGTCAGCGCGAGGACGCCGTAGAACCAGCGTTTGCGGGCCTCGAAATAGTGCTCGTAGCCCTGATAATCGGTGATCTGGTCGGGAAACAGCAGCGCGGTCAGCGCCGCATAGAGCATGGTGTAGACGATCAGGAAGAAATAGACCTGAAAGTTCCATTGCGGAACGAGCCTGAGGTGAAATTCGTACCACCAGAAATGAATGATGGTGACGAGCAGGAAGAACGCCCATCCCAGATGGATCGGATAGATTTTCACGCTGCCCGGATGCTGCACGAAGCGCGTCAGGCCGTTCACCAGCCTCGCGAGGCTGAGGCCGAGAACCATGCCGACGATCACGCGCACATGGGTGAAGCCTTCCGCGCTGCTGGCCAGAGCATCCATTGTCCCACTCCCTCCGAAACCTCGTCACTCCGTCGGTCGGCTCGCATGCAGCCCCACCAGACGCGACAGCAGGATAACCGTATAAAGCACGCCGAGCACGGCCTCGAATGCAGCGAAGGACTGGGCATAGAAGCCGACCGGTGTGATGTCGCCGTACCCCACGGTCGTCAGCGTCACGAAGCTGTAATAGACGAGTTGCTGCCAGCCGATCCGTGCGCCTGAGGAGGCGACGAAGGAACCCGGCTGCAGCCAGTCGATCAGCGCGAAGACCGCCGCGAAGCATGACCCGATGACGAGATAGAGCGAGGTCGCCGCCAGCACGACATCGGTGACGACGATGCGCGCCGTGAAGGTATAGCGGATCAGAACGGCGATCATCAGCCCGTGATAGACGATCGAGGTCAGATAGACGTCGAGCGCCGCAATCGGGCCTGGCCGATAGGAGTTCAGCAGGCCAGCGATGAAAACCGAGAGGCCGGCAACGCTTACCGCCAGCCGCCAGCCCCTGCCCTTTTCCAGCGCCCAGGTGCCGGCGACGAAGATCGAGGCATAAAACAGATAGAAGACCAGAGGGCCGATCCCGCCAATCGTCGACAGTGGATAGGTCAGGTTATGCAGCAGGATCGCGACCAGCAGCAGGACGTTGGCCGTCAGGGCCTGTTTTGATTGTCGGTTGCCGTCGGGCTCGGTCGTCATTTATGGGCGGCCTCCCCTTCCCGGCAGCTCGATGCGAGGAAAAGCATGACGACCAGCACGCCGGCGCCGAGCGCAAGCGTCGGAAGATGCATGACGAAGGACAGCGCCGACCACGCGCCGATGGCGCAAACGGAGACGGGATAGCTGAACGGCACCTTCTCGGCCATGGTGCGATGGAAAAGCGCGCTGCCGGCCAGGAAGAGCGCCGGACCGGAAAACGCGATCAGCGCGGTGGAGGCATGGGTGGCTTCCACCGGATGAGACGCCATCTGCTCGATGGCGACCGCGACCACGATCGCGCCGCAGACCATGATGCCATGGGCATAGGCAAGCCCCGCGCGGGCAAGATCAGTGTGGTCCGCCGCATGGCTGAACCGATGCTCTCCCGTTTCCGACAGCTGCACGAAATAGATCCACCAGATCGCGACGATCACAAGGAAACCGACGAGTGCTGCGCCGAGCATCGGTGCGTCCAGCGGCTTTTCCACCAGCATGGCGCCGAGCAGGAGCACGGATTCCCCGAGCGCGATGATGAAAACCTGCTGGTTGCGCTCGAGCAGGTGAAGACCCTTCAGCGGCCAGGAAGACATCGGCGTTGCGCCCGCGCCGGGCAGCCAGAAGCCGGCATAGGGCGCTCCGTAATCGACGGCGACTGCCACGATCCACAGCCAGATCCTGTGCTCCGGCAGGAAAGCGCCGGCAATCCAGAACAGGCCGGAAAGCGCGCTCCATGCACAGAGCTGCGCGTAGTTGCGGCCCATGCGCTCACCCCGGAAAACGAGCGCCATATAGGCGGCGCGGACCACCGCCATGGTCACATAGGCGCCGACGAACAGGTCGGAGCGCTCCGAATACGCTTCGGGCACGGCGGCAGCCATCATCAGCGCACAGCCCATCAGGAAGACCATCAGCAGGCGGCCGTTGCGATGGTCGGGGTTCAGCCAGTTGGTTGCCCAGGCGGTGTAGTTCCATGCCCACCATACCGCGGCAAACAGGGTCGCGGCTTCCACGACGCCCTCCCAGCTCTGGTGAGCTAGAAGGAAATGCGAAAGCTGGATGATGGAGAAGACATAGACCAGGTCGAAGAACAGCTCCATGTTGGTGACGCGCGGCTGCGCGCCGGCATCCGGTTTACGCAGGGCGTCGGCGGGAAAAAGACGGGCGAAGAGTGACTGGCTCATGGAGACCTTTTCACGAGTGAGGAATTCCGTCCCAAGCTACGGCCACGCTCAGGACTTCAGCAAGAGCCAGGCGGCAAAACCGGCGATCGCGGCCGGGACGGCGAAGACGACGAGAAGGATCGGCAGTTCCTCCGACACGCCATAACCGGCCTTGGTCACGCCCACCCACATGTTGGTCAGCGCCACGAGCAGCCAGACGGGCACGAAATACCGGGCAGCCAGCGCAATGCCGGCGGCATCCCCGCCCCACAACTTTCCAAACAACGCAAAAACGCCGAGCAGGAGGATGCCGGCGGAAATAACGAGCAGCATATGCATGAAAACAGGTCCCCTCTTCCCGTGCCCCCGAACCGATTGCGTCCACCCCCTGTCTTCGGAGCGGGTCACGGCAGCATATTTCACGGCATTCCAGGCAGGGCGAAGCTTTGCCACCTTGATCGCCGCAATCAAGCGTTTCGGGTCAACCTACCGTCTGTGCCGACTTGATAAAGCGGGCATTGATGACAACACCTGTCAGAAATGACGAACAATCGCGGGTGCCGATCGATGGGCGAAGAACATTCGTTCCGGTTCTCCTACGTCTTGCGTGTGGCTCGAAGACGGGCATCCGCGTCTATGTGGTCTCGCCCGACCCGATCTACACGGCCGGCCTGGTCGAGCTTGCCGGCGACGGCAAGGCGCAGATCTGACTTCTGCGGCCCCGTGCCCGGCGGCCCGTTTCAGCCAAGCGCCTGGCTTGCGAGGCCATAGGTCGCAGGCCCCTCGGATGTCGCGACCTGAGGGACCGCATTGCCATGGGAGAGCGACATGGTCAGGACCGTGTCGAACACCGGCAGGCCGGCATGGGAGAGGAAGGTGGCGAAAGCGCCGCCGTCGCGATGGGTGTCGAGCCTCAGGAACGCGCCTTCGTGGTCGAGCACATGCGGCTGGACCACGGCGATCGCATCCTCGTCATTGCCGGCGACGACAGGGCCGACGACATGGCCCCGGCCGAAATGGCGACACAGGGCGAAGGCCTCGAGCCGGCCTTCGCGGAAGAGACCGTAGCCGACGGATTGCTCGAAAAGCTTTTCCATCAGCACGCGCCGCTCGACACCGAAGGCCAGGGCGTCGAGTTCTGTTGCCCGGTCAAGATGTTCGGGGCCAAGCGTCGAAATCGTCGCGCCGTCGGGAAGCGGCACGGGTGTCGCCAGCCGCCTTGCCTCGCCCTGACACTGGTAGACGGTCTTTTCCGGCGCGAAGTTGAGCGACTGGTAAAGACGGCGCGCCGCGCGCGTGGCGTTGAGGCGAAGGCCGCGCTCCTTGCACTCGGCAAGGATCCGCTGCATCAGCCAGTTGCCGGTGCCGTTGGTCTGCAGCCTTGGGGAGGAGATGACCATGCCGACGGTGGCGAAGTGGTCGCCATGGGAGAACCACATGGCCGAGCCGAGGACGCGGTCGATCTCGTCCAGCGCCACGAAGCCGCGGCCCATTTCCCTGAGGAACTGCCAGTCATCCGCCCGGTGCGGCCAGCCGACCGCGATGGAAAGGGCATGCAACTGCTCCAGACTGGCGTCGTGGATGTCGACCATCCGCGCCTGAAATGTATCGACCAACAGAGACTCGGACGCCGAGGGTTCCATTCGCCATCTCCCTTTCCCATGCCGTTTATTCCGGTACCGCGCCGCGCGACCCCGTGAATTCGGCATTTCACTGAGTTTCCTGAAGAATACGCCGGCGTCATCGATACAAATTGCTTGAGAGTGCTGAGCATACACAACAATCCACCAAAACAAGCCCGCTTTCGGCATGCAATCGGGCGCCCTGCCCTTAAGCTTCATGAGCAGAAACAACCGTCGGGGGCCTTTTCGACCGCCCGCAGCCACGAATGAAGAGTTCGAGCATGACGCCTCCCATTCCTTCCATCGACAGTGCCGCAAGGATCCCGTCCCAGGCCGATGTGGTCATCCTCGGCGGCGGCATGGCGGGCATCGCGACTGCCTGGCATCTGGCCCGGCGCGGAACCTCCGTCGTCGTCATCGAGAAGGGACGCGTCTCGGCCGAACAATCGAGCCGGAACTGGGGCTGGTGCCGCCAGCAGAACCGCGACCCGCGCGAACTGCCGCTTGCCCAGCTTGCCATCCGCATATGGGAAACGCTGAATGCGGAGACCGGCGAGGAAACCGGTTTCGTGCGCAGCGGCCTCGTCTATGCCTCCAACAATGACGCGGACATCGCCACCTGGGAAAAATGGGGCAAGATTGCCCGTGGCTTCGGAGTCGATACCCGCATGCTCTCGGGCGCAGAGGTTTCCGCCATGCTGCCGGGCAACAGCCGCACATGGCGCGGCGGCGTGCATTCCCCGACCGACGGTCGTGCCGAGCCGCAGCTTGCGGTTCCCGCCATTGCTCGCGCCGCGCAACGCGCCGGCGCCGTGATTGTCGAAAACTGCGCCGCTCGCGCCTTTGAAACCACCGCCGGCCGCGTCTCGGGCGTCATCACCGAACAGGGGCTGATCCGCTGCTCGGCGGTCGTGGTTGCCGGCGGCGCCTGGAGCGGCATGTTTCTGCGCCACCACGGCTTCAGGTTCCTGCAGGCCTCGGTGAAATCGACCTCCTTTTATACGATGGCGGCTCCGGCCGTGACCGAGGGCGGCGTATCCATGCAGGATGTCACGCTGCGCCGCCGGCTGGACGGCGGTTATACGGTCGGCCTCAGCGGACAGGGTCAATTGCAGATCACCCCTTATGGACTGCTGCAGGCGAAGCCGTTCTGGCCGACCTTCAAGCTTCGTCGCAAGGGACTGACCTTCGGCATCGGCCGGCAGTTCCTCGATGGTCCGGAGGCAATCATCCGCTGGAGCGCCGACGGCATTTCGCCCTTCGAGCGCACCCGTATTCTCGATCCGAAGCCGGATGCCCATCTGGTGGCCAAGGGCCTGAAGAAGCTTCAGGAGATCTATCCGGCGCTCGCGGGCATCAGGGTGGCCGAAAGCTGGGGCGGCATGGTCGACTCGACACCCGACGCCATTCCGGTCATCTCATCCGTCGCGTCGCAGCCCGGGCTGTTCATCGCGTCCGGCTTCAGCGGCCACGGCTTCGGCATCGGCCCGGCGGCCGGTCAGCTGGCGGCGGATCTCGTTCGCGGAGACAAGCCTTGCGTCGATCCGAAACCCTATCGATATGAACGCATGATCGACGGCACCAATCTCGGTAAGCCGGGCATGCTGTGAGGTGACGATGCAGACCACGGAAATCCTCGAACGCCTCATCGCCTTCCCCTCCGTCGTCGGAACGCCGAACGGTGCGATCGTCGGCTGGGTGCGGGATTATCTCGAAAGCCATGGCGCGCGCGTCCATGTGCTGGACGGACCGGAAGGCGACCGCGCCAATCTTTTCGCCACCATCGGCCCGGCCGATGTGCCCGGCTATGTGCTTTCCGGCCACATGGATGTGGTTCCCGCCGGCGAGCCGGAATGGACCTCCGATCCCTTCCGCCTGCGCGCCGAAGGCAGCCGCCTTTTCGGCCGTGGCACCTCCGACATGAAGGGCTTTCTCGCGGCCGTGCTTGCCGCCGTTCCCGAGATTGCGGCAGCACCGCTGGCGCGGCCGATCCATTTCGCCTTTTCCTATGACGAGGAAGCCGGCTGCCGCGGCGTCCCGCACATGCTTGCGAAACTACCGGAACTCTGCGCGACGCCTGCCGGTGCCATCATCGGCGAGCCGAGCAACATGCGCGCGATCCTCGCCCACAAGGGCAAGGCCGCCGCGCGCATCACCATTGGCGGCCGCTCCGGCCACTCCTCGCGTCCCGATCTCGGCCTCAACGCCGTGCACGCCATGGCTTCCATCCTGACGGCCGCTGTCGAGGAGGCCGAACGGCTGACGCAGGGACCGTTCGATACGGCCTTCGAACCCTCTTATTCCTCGCTTCAGGTCGGAACGATCAGCGGAGGTCAGGCCGTCAACATCATTCCCGACCGCTGCATCGCCGAACTCGAGGCCCGCGCCATTGCCGGCGTCGATCCAACGGCCCTGCTCGCGCCGGTGAAGGCCGCCGCCAGCGCCCTTTCCTCCCGCGGCTTTACCGTCGACTGGGTCGAGACCAGCAGCTATCCGGCACTGTCGCTTGCCGCCGACGCTCCGCTCGCCGCCTTGCTCACTGAACTCACGGCAACGCCTCCACTCGCAGCGGTCAGCTACGGCACCGAGGCCGGATTGTTCCAGGCTGCCGGCATCGACGCGATCATCTGCGGTCCGGGCGATATCGGCCGCGCCCACAAGCCCGACGAATTCATCCTGATCGAGGAACTGCAGTCCTGCCGGGCGATGATCGGCGCGCTTGCCGCTCGCTGCCGGGCCTGACGAACGAGGGGATGCGACCGAAATGACGTTTCTGTTCAACTCCGATGCAAAACGCGGCGCGATCTTCGCCGAAGCTTTCGCACGCGATCTGCCCGATGTGCCGTTCTCGATGGATCCGGCGACCGTCGACCCCGATGCAGTGCGCTACCTCATCACATGGACGGTTCCGGAAAACCTCGCGAGTTACCGCAATCTGGAAATCCTCTTTTCCATCGGCGCGGGCGTGGACCAGTTCCGCATCGACGCCGTGCCGCCGCATGTGAAGGTGGTTCGCATGGTCGAAGATGGCATCGTGCGCATGATGCAGGAATATGTGACGATGGCGGTGCTTGCCCTTCATCGCAACCTGCCCGCCTATCTCGACCAGCAGCGCCACCAGACGTGGCGGATGCTGGCGCAGTCACAGGCAGGCGAGCGACGCATCGGTGTGCTCGGCCTCGGCATGCTCGGCACCGCCGTGCTGGAACGGTTGAAGCCCTTCGGCTTTCCGCTTGCCGGCTGGAGCCGCAGCCCGCGCGAGATCGAGGGCGTCACCTGCCACAGCGGCGCGTCAGGGCTTGCGGCGATGCTGGCGGAGACGGACATTCTCGTCTGCCTGCTGCCGCTGACGCCGGAGACCCGCGGCTTTCTCGATGCCGATCTTTTCCACCAACTGCCGGCTGGCGCGGGCCTCGTCCATGTCGGACGCGGACCGCAACTCGACCATGACGCGCTGATCGCGGCCCTCGACGAGGGACATCTTTCCGGTGCGGTGATCGACGTCACCGATCCCGAGCCGCTGGCCGCCGGCCATGCCTTCTGGTCGCATCCGAAAATCCTGCTGACCCCGCATGTCGCGAGCGTCACGCAACCCGAAACCGCCGCCCGCGCCGTCGTCGAGAACGTCAGGCGCCACAAAGCCGGCCTCGACCCCATCGGGCTCGTGGACCGCACCCGCGGCTACTGATTTCTTACCCCCCCCTCGAAAGGAACCCTATGTCCCTGCTCAAGACCATAGACACCAATCCCGCCACTGCACCGCGCGAATCCGGCCCGCTGCCGGAACGCCTGATTGCCGGCAATCCCTCCTTCAAGACATGGGCGCAGGATGTCGCCCGCGGCGAGATGATCCATACCGGCGTATGGGAAGCCACGCCCGGCGAAACCCGCTCGATCAAGGGCGAGACCTTCGAGTTCTGCCACATCATTTCGGGCGTCGTCGAAATCACCCCGGAAGGCGGCGAGCCGGTCGTCTACAGGGCCGGTGACAGTTTTGTCATGAAGCCGGGTTTCGTCGGCGTCTGGAAGACGATAGAAACCGTTCGGAAAATCTACGTTACGGTCATGTGATTGCGATGTTGCGCGACAAGGTCATCTTCGAGGCTTCCCGCAAGGGTTATACGCTGAGCACGGACCGGAGCCGGTTCGATCCGGTCGAGGTTCATCGCTTCCTCGTCAACGAGTCCTACTGGGCGCGCAACCTCACCTTCGACCAGCTGGAGAGGGCGCTGGAAGGCTCCCTTCCCGTGGCCATCTACGCCCCGGACGGCACGCTTGCCGCCTTCGGCCGGCTGGTGACGGATTACGCTGTCTTCGCCTATCTGCGCGACGTCTTCACCCTGCCCGCCCATCGCGGTCAGGGTCTTGCCTCATGGCTGGCGCTGGAGATCCGTAATCATCCGGAGCTTGCCACCGTCACGAGCTGGATGCTCGCGACGAAGGACGCCCATGCCGTCTACGAGAAGGCCGGCTACCGGCCGGCACCCCATCCCGAATATTACATGACGGTGCCTAAGCTCGAGTAGAGCATAACCGTTGGTTATGGATTCCTCATCGATTTTCGGTGGTGGTGTCATATAGCCGATGCGACAGTCATGCCGAACGACAGGAGAGCGGCATGACTTATCGGATCGGTGTGGATGTCGGCGGGTCCTTCACGGACTTCGCGGTGCTGAACGAGGACACGGGGAGGCTTTCGACGCTGAAGGTATTCTCGAGACCGGATGCGCCGGGCGAGGAAATCCTGCTTGCGCTCGATACGCTGAAGGCGCGCGACGGCATGGACGCCGCCGAGATCGCCTATTTCACCCATGGCACCACGGTCGGCGTCAACACCGTGATCCAGCGCAATGGTCATGACATCGCGCTCTTCACCACCCGCAATTTCGAGGACGTGTTGGAAATCGCGCGTCTGAAGATCCCGCAGATCCACAATCTCTATTCCGTCCGGCCCGAACCGCTGATCCGTCGCGACCGGGTGTTCGGGATCGTGGAACGCACGCTGGCAACCGGCGAGATCGCAGAGGCACCCCGGGAGGATGATGTTGCCCGCGCGGTCGAAGAGGCGCTTGCCGCCGGCTGCAAGGGTATCGTCATCTCCTTCCTCCATTCCTATCGCAACCCGGCGAACGAACGGGCCGTCAAGGCGATGATCGAGCGTCTCGCTCCCGGCCTGCCTGTCGTTTCCTCGGCCGATACGTGGCCGATCATCCGCGAATACGAGCGCACCATCACCGCCGTCATCAGCGGCTATGTGCAGCCGCGCGTCGCCCATTATCTCGACCGCTTCGAAACCGTTCTGCGCGGTCGTGGCGTTGCCTGCCCGCTGCTCATCACCAAGACCAATGGCGGCGTGATGGGCATCGACCAGGCCCGGGCCGAATGCGTGCAGATGATCCTTTCGGGAACGGCCTCCGGCGTCATCGGCGCCGGCTATCTGGCGAAGGCGAGCGGCTTCGACCGGATCATGAGCCTCGATATCGGCGGCACCAGCGCCGATGTCGCGGTGATCGTCGACGGCACCGCGCAATACGGCGTCGGCGAACTGATCGGCGACTTCCAGATCCATGTTCCCTCGGTCTCGGTCAGTTCGGTCGGACAGGGCGGCGGCTCGGTCGCCTGGGTGGACCCGCTCGGCTTCCTTCAGGTCGGCCCGGAAAGCGCCGGCTCGACGCCCGGCCCGGCCTGTTATGGCCGCGGCGGAACCAAACCGACCATCACCGACGCCATGGCCGCCTCCAATCTGATCGGCCACATGCCGCTCGGCTACGGCGCGGTCACGGTCGATCATGCGGCCTCGCGGGCGGCGCTTGCGCCGCTTGCGGCCCAGCTTTCCACCAGCGTCGAGGAACTGGCGGGCAGCGTCATCGATATCTCGGTTTCCGGCATGTATGCCGAAGTGAGCGCGCTCGTCTCGCGTTTCGCCATCGATCCCAGGGAGTTCCACCTGTTCGCCTTCGGCGGCGCGGGCGCCATGCTCGCCTGCTTCCTCGCCCGCGAACTCGACATGAAGGGCGTCGTCGTGCCGCCGACGCCGGGCGTCGTGTCGGCGCTGGGCGGCCTGATCGCCGACCTCAAGAACGACTTTATCCGCACCACCTATTGCGAGGTGAACGAGACCGGCATCGCGGGGCTGCTTCCGGTCTTCTCCGACCTGGAAAACGCAGCACGAGACTGGTTGAAGACACAGGGCCACACGGAGGAAGGCGAGATCCGGCTTTCGGCCGACATGCGCTATCTCGGCCAGTCCTTTGAGATCGAGACGCCGCTGGAGACGGTCTGGCTCACCGCTGGCGATGCGGCTGCGGTCGCCGGCGCCTTCCACCGCGAGCACGAAAGGCTCTACGGCCATTCCGACGAGACGGCTGCCGTGCAGATGGTGAGCCTCAGGCTCGTCATCTCCGGCGCAACGCCGAAATTCGTCCTGCAGCCGGCCCCGGAGGCAACGGGACCAGCCGAACCGCGTTTCCATGTCGAGGGCTGGTTCAAGGGACGCACCTGGGTCACCGGCGTCTATCGACGGGAAGAGCTCGCCGCCGGCCATGAATTCCAGGGACCCGCCATCATCGCCCAGGACGACACGACCACGGTCGTTCCGCCCGGTTTCGAGGTCTGCGTCGACCGCCTCGGAAATCTCGTCATCACCAAGTCGGAGCTGTGAGCATGGCCATCGATCGCCGCAACCTGAAAGTTCTCGCCAACTTCTGCGCCGCCGCGGCCGACGCCATGGCCTTCACGCTGATGCGTACCGCCCATTCGGCCTTCGTCAAGGAGACGGAAGACTTTTCCTGCCAGATCGTCACCCGCGAGGGGCTGGCCTTCGCCAATCCGCGCCAGTTCGGCGCGCCATGGTACAGCGGCATCGATTACGCCCCGCTGCTTGAGATGTTCGACGACTACGCCGAAGGCGACATCTGCATCACCAACGATCCCTATAACGGCTTCGTCGCCACCCATTCGCCGGATATCCACATCTGGAAGCCGGTGTTTCACGAGGGCCGCATCGCTTGCTTCGTCGTCGGCCACATCCACAATACCGATGTCGGCGGCGCAGTGCCGGCTTCTCTCTCTCGCTCGCTGAACGAAATCGAGCAGGAAGGTCTGCGCATTCCGCCGGTCAAGCTCGTCGAGAAGGGCGTGCTGAACCCCTTCATTCCCGAGATGATCCGCGCCAATGTTCGCCTGCCGGACCAGAACCTCGGCGACCTCCACGCCCAGATCGCTTCCGTCAATGTCGGCGAGCGCAAGATCCGGGAGATCATCGACCGCTTCGGTTTCGACACCTTCATCGAGGGCGTCGAGCAGATCCTCGATTATGCCGAAGCACAGGTGCGCCAGATCCTGACGCGCGTGCCGGACGGCGACTACTTCTTCGCCGACTATGCCGATGAGGATTCCGTCGGCGGCAAGCCCTGCCGCGTGGCGCTGACGCTGAAGGTGCGCGGCGACGAGATCGTGCTCGATTACACCGGCTCCGATCCGCAGCTCGGCTCCTCGCTCAACATGCCGACCGGCGGGCGTGAACGCCATCCGCTGGTGATGGTCGGCCTGACCTACGTGCTTTACACGCTGGACAACAGCCTGCTTCTGAATGCCGGCACGCTGCGCCCGGCCAGCGCCATCCTGCCCGAGGGATCGGTGGTCAATTGCCAGCGGCCGGCCGCCGTCGGCATGCGCTCGCTCACCTGCGCCATGACGCAGATCGTCACCGTCGGCGCGTTCGCGCAGGCGCTTCCCGACCTGATGCCGGCCGCCTCTCCCGGCGGTAACGCGATCATGAACATCAAGACCAGCGGTCGCAACGGCCGGCCGGTCATGGCTTCCATCGGTCCGGTCGGCGGCGGTGGCGGTGGCACGCCCTTCGGCGACGGCAGCGACGGCGCGGGCGGAGCCACCGGCTTCCTGCGCAACACGCCGATCGAGATCAGCGAGGCGGAAGTGCCGATCCGTTTCCTGCGCTACGGGCTGGAACCTGACAGCGGTGCACCGGGCCGTCATCGCGGTGGCCTGTCCGCCGTCATGGAATTCGAGGTGTTCTCGCCCGAAACCGTGGTGACGGCGCGAAACCGCAACCGCTCGATCATGCCAGCCTGGGGCGTGAACGGCGCAAAGGCCGGCACGGTGTCCCGCTTCCTGCGCAATCCCGGCCGTGCCGACGAGGTGTCGCTCGGCAATACCGATGTCGTTCATTGCGGTCCGGGCGACGTGATCCGTGTCGTCGGTCCCGGCGCCGGCGGCTGGGGCGACCCCTTCCTGCGCGATCCCGCTGCCGTTCTGGACGACGTCCTGAAGGGGGCGGTCAGCGAGGAAAGCGCAAGACGGGATTACGGTGTCGCCATTCGCGAACGCCGCGTTGACGAAATCGAGACGGCAAGCCTGCGCGCCGGCCGGCCGGTAGACCCCGCTCCCCCGGTCATCACCTACGGAGCGGAACGCCTGGCATTCGAGGCCGTCTGGACCAACGAGCGCTACGATCTGCTGACCGGCTTCCTTGCGACCGCGCCCGTCGGCTGGCGCTTCTTCCTGAAGCACCGGATCTTCGAGGCGGTGGAAAAGTTGGGCTCCGACATCCGGCCGGTCGTCGAGCAGATGCGCGGCCTGTTTCAGGAGATGAAAATCCGGTACGGTCTCTGAACCGAGCATCCACCCCGGAGAAAAAGCCGTTCCATGAATGTCCGCCAGCTCGAGATCTTCCGGACGATCATGCGCGACGGCACCATCACCGCCGCGGCCAATTCGCTCGGCGTCTCGCAACCGGCCGTCAGCAAGCTTCTGCTGCAGCTTGAGGATCAGCTCGGCTACGCGCTGTTCGAGCGGATCGGCGGGCGGCTGGTTCCGACGATGGAGGCGCATCTGCTGTTTTCCGATGCGGACCGCGTGTTCCGCCAGATGGAGGCGCTGAAGACGCTCGCCCGCGATGTCGGCGCCAACAAGATCGGGTTGTTGCGGATCGGCGCGAGCCTGCCGCTTGCCTATTCGGTGCTGCCGCCGGCGCTGGGCGATTTCCGCTCCCGGCATCTGGAGGTGAAGATCCATCTGCACACGCTCCCCAAGCGCGAGATCGCCGAGGCCCTGACCATCGGCGACATCGATGTCGCGGTGACGCTCTCGGCCATTCTGGCCCCCAGCGTGCGGGTGGAGGCGCTCGGCGCCACGCCGATGGTGGCGGTGTTGCGGGAAGGCGATCCGCTCGCCGCCCATGAGGTCATCACGCCGGAGCTTCTCGAAGGCGTGCCGCTGATTTCCTATGGGTCGCATGCCGAGGAAGTCGGGCCGGCGCTCGACGAGGCCTTTGCGTCGAGGGGGCTCAACCGCGATGTCGCGATCCAGATCGCCTCATCCGTCGGTGCGCTGCCGCTGGTGCGGCAGGGGCTCGGCGTCGCCGTGGTCGATGGCCTCGCGGTGCTTCAGGGCGGGGAAGGCATCGTCGCCCGGCGTTTCGAGCCGGTCGTCACCACACGCGTCTCGATTTCGATCAACGAGCAGCGACCGAAGTCCCGTTTCATCTCGGCTTTCCTGCAAAGCCTCCGCCGCTCCTTCGCTGCCGCCAAAGATTGCACTGCCCCCCGCCGGTAAAACAGGATTTTCATTCGCGCCTGCCGTCTCACACGATGCATGCTGCTCATGCGCGGCAGTTACCCTTGCCCAAAGGTTTTGCAAAGGTGCGCGTCATGACCCTCAGTTTCGATCCCGATACCCTTCCGCTGCCCGTCGGTCATTTCATCGGCGACCGGCTGGTGGAGGCCAGTGGCGTCATCGACATGCATCGCCCCTCCGATGGCAAGGCCTATGCCGGCTGCCCTCTGGCCGACGAGGCAACCGTCGACCGCGCCGTCGAAACCGCGAAGAAGGCCCTGAAAGTCAGCAACTGGGGCGGCGTGCGTCCCCGCGAACGCACCAGGGCGATGCAGCGCTGGGCCGACCTGATCGAAGCCGAGGCCGCAACGCTTGCCAAGCTCGAGGCGCTTTCCTCCACCCGGCCGGTTGGCCATCTCGTCGCCGGCGATATCGCCGTCACCGCCGAGCAGATCCGTTTCTTCGCCGAATTCGCCGACAAGGAAGGCAGCGATCTCGTGCCGACCGACGACAACAGTCTCGGCATGGTGATGACGGAGCCCTACGGCGTGGTCGGCGCCATCACGCCGTGGAACTTCCCGGTCTCCATGGCCGGCTGGAAGCTCGGCCCGGCGCTTGCGGCAGGCAATGCGGTGGTGCTGAAACCTTCCGAAATGACCCCGTTCTCCACCGTCTATCTCGCCGAACTCGCCGTGCGCGCCGGCATCCCGGCAGGTCTCATCAACATCGTGCTGGGCGACGGCCCGACCACCGGCAATGCGATCACCGGGCATCCCGATATCGCCAAGATCTCCTTTACCGGTTCGACCGGCGCGGGTTCCGCGATCATGGCCAATATCGCCCGCACCGGGGTCAAGCCGATGACGCTGGAACTCGGCGGCAAGAGCCCGCAGCTCGTCTTCGCCGACGCCGATCTCGGCAAGGCGGCCGACGAGATTGCAAGAAGCATTCTTTCCAATGCCGGACAGGCCTGCGTTGCGGGTTCGCGCCTGATCGTCGAGGAAAGTGTCGCCGGCGCTCTGGTCGAAGCCATCATCGCCCGCATGAAGACCGTGCGCCCCGGCCCGACCTGGGACGAGGCAAGCCAGTATTCGCCGATCATTTCCGAGCGCCAGCGCGGCCGTATCGACAGCATCGTGCAGGCGGCGGTTGCAGCCGGCGGCGAGTGCCTGACCGGTGGCGCGGCGATGGAGGGCGAAGGTTATTTCTACGCCCCGACCCTGATCGCCAATGTCCGGCAGGATTCACCCGCCGTGACCGAGGAGATCTTCGGGCCGGTCCTGACCATGCAGACCTTCACCACGGAGGAAGAGGCGCTGGCGCTTTCCGACCATCCGACCTACGGGCTGGCAAGCGGCATCTTTACCCGCGATCTCTCCCGCGCCATCCGCCTGACCCGCCAGATCCAGGCGGGCACCGTCTGGGTCAACCGCTACAGCCGCTCGCGCGATCACATCCTGCCGACCGGGGGTTACAAACGCTCTGGAATCGGAAAGGATCTCGGCCGCGATGCCTATCTCGCCAACCGCAAGAGCAAGAGCGTCCTCATCAGCCTCTGACAGCACAAGGTCTTTTTCCATGCAGACATATTCCATCGCGCTCATTCCCGGCGACGGCATCGGCCGTGATGTCACCGCGGCCGCCTGGAGCGTGCTCGAAAAGGTTTCCAGCGACGCGGGCTTCGCTCTCAAGGGCACCGAGTTTCCGTGGTCCTGCAAGTTCTACAAGGAAACCGGCGCGATGATGCCGGCAGACGGCATCGAGACGCTGCGCGGCTTCGACGCCATCCTGCTCGGAGCCGTGGGCTGGCCGGCGGAGGTGCCGGATTCGGTCTCGCTGCATGGCCTGCTTCTGCCGATCCGCAAGGCTTTCGTGCAATATGCCAACATCCGTCCGCACCGGTTGCTGCCCGGCGTGCAGGGCCCGCTGAAGGCCGAGGCATTCGACATCCTCTGCATCCGCGAAAACACCGAGGGCGAATATTCCGGCGCCGGCGGGCGCGTGCATCAGGGTACGGCTGACGAAGTGGCGGTGGAAACCTCGATCTTCACCCGCAAGGGCGTCGAGCGCATCCTGCGCTTCGGTTTCGAGCAGGCGCGCGCCCGGCGCGGCAAGCTTGCCTCCATCACCAAGTCGAATGCCCAGAAATATTCCATGGTGTTCTGGGACGAAGTGACGAAAGAACTCTCCTCCGAATATCCCGATGTCACGGTCACCAGCTATCACATCGACGCCATGGCCGCCCGCATGGTCATGGCGCCGGAAAGCCTCGACGTGGTGGTCGCCTCCAATCTCTTCGGCGATATCCTCACCGACCTTGGCGCCGCCATCCAGGGCGGTCTCGGCTTTGCGGCTTCCGCCAACATCAACCCGGACCGCTCCGCTCCGTCGATGTTCGAACCGGTGCATGGTTCGGCGCCCGACATCGCCCATCTCGGTATCGCCAATCCGATGGCCACCATCTGGTCGGCTGCGATGATGCTCGATCATCTCGGCGAAAAGGACGCCGCCGTCCGCATCATGGCAGCGCTGGAGCAGACCACCGCCCGCGGCATCGGCACCGTACCGGGCAAGGACAAGACCGACGTCATCACCGCCGCAGTGCTTGCGGCGCTTTCCTGATATTTAAGGACAAGACATGCAGAACCTGAAGGACAAGGGCCTCTTCCGCCAGCAGGGCCTCATCGGCGGCAAATGGGTCGACGCAGCCTCCGGCAAGACCGTCGACGTGATCGATCCCGCAACCCAGTCTTCCATCGGCAGCGTGCCGGATATGGGCGGCGGCGAGACCCGCGCGGCAATCGAGGCGGCCAATGCCGCCTACCCCGCCTGGAAGCGGAAAACCCATGCCGAACGGGCTGCATTGCTTGAGGCCTGGTTTGCCCTGATGATCGCCCATGTCGACGATCTCGGCCTGATCCTGACGACCGAGCAGGGCAAGCCCCTCGATGAGGCCAGGGGCGAAATCCGCTACGGCGCGTCCTTCGTCAAATGGTTCGCCGAGGAAGCCCGCCGCATCGGCGGCACCACCATCCCCTCGCCGACGCCCGACCGCCGCATCGTGGTGCTGAAGGAGCCGGTCGGCGTCTGCGGCATCATCACGCCATGGAATTTCCCCAATGCGATGATTACCCGCAAGGTGGCCCCCGCGCTCGCCGCCGGCTGCACCGTGGTCATCAAGCCCTCCGAATTCACGCCCTATTCGGCGCTGGCGCTCGGCGTGCTGGCCGAACGCGCCGGCATCCCGGCTGGCGTCGTCAACATCGTCACCGGCATGCCGACGGAGATCGGCAACGAGATCATGGCCAACGAAACGGTCCGCAAGATCTCCTTCACCGGCTCGACCCGCGTCGGTTCGCTGCTGATGCGCGGCGCATCCGACAGCGTCAAGCGGCTCTCGCTCGAACTCGGCGGCAATGCGCCGTTCATCGTGTTCGACGATGCCGATCTCGATCTTGCCGTCGAGGGCGCGCTCGTCTCCAAGTTCCGCAACGGCGGCCAGACCTGCGTCTGCGCCAACCGTATCCTCGTCCAGTCCAGCGTCTACGATGCTTTCGCAGCCAAGCTTTCCGAGCGCGTCAACGCGATGAAGGTCGGCCCCGGCACCGAGCCCGGCATCTCCATCGGCCCGATGATCAACGAGGCGGCCATCGCCAAGATCAACCGCCATGTGGAAGACGCGCTTTCCAAGGGTGCGAAGGTCGTGACGCAGAAGCCGGCAATGCCCGATGGACCGCAATACACCGCGCCCGTGGTGCTGACCGGTGCCACGACCGAAATGCTGCTGGCAAGCGAGGAGACCTTCGGTCCGGTCGCCCCGCTCTTCCGCTTCGAAACGGACGAGGAAGCGATCGCGATCGCCAACGGCACGCCCTTCGGTCTCGCCGCCTATTTCTACACCGAGAGCCTGAAGCGTTCGTGGAAGGTGGCCGAGGCACTGGAATTCGGCATGGTCGGCCTGAATACCGGCGCGATCTCCACCGAAGTCGCCCCCTTCGGCGGCGTCAAGCAATCCGGCCTCGGCCGCGAAGGCGCCCAGGTCGGCATCGAGGAATATCTGGAAATGAAAACCTTCCACATCGGCGGCCTCGCCTGAGGCTGGCGATGGGCGGATGCGGAAAACATCAAAGGGGCCGTGCAAGCGGCCCCTTTTCAATTGCAATTCGGGCCTGAAGCGTACGAATGATGCCTCTTGAAGCCCTAAATAGTCTGTCCGCCCGACACCTCGATCCGTTGGCCGGTGACCCAGCGATTGTCGTCCGACAGCAGGCTGGCGATCATCGGGCCGATGTCATCCGGCACGCCGACGCGTCCAAGCGCGGTCATCCCTGCGAAGGTCTTGTTCAGGTCGGGCATGTCACGCACCGCTCCTCCGAGGAAATCGGTCTCGATGGCGCCGGGGGCTACGGTATTGGCGGTGATGCCCCTGTCGGCGAATTCCCTGGCCATGTAGAGCGTCAGAATTTCCACCGCGCCCTTGACTGCGGAATAGGCGGAAAACCCGGGGAATGAGATACGGGTCAGGCCCGATGACAGATTGACGATGCGACCGCCATCGGCGATCAGTGGCAGCAGGGCCTGTGTCAGGAAGAACACGCCCTTGAAATGAACGTTCACCAGCGTATCGAACTGCGCTTCCGTGGTGTCGGCAATCGCGGCCATATCGCCATGGCCTGCATTGTTGACCAGATAGTCGAAGCGATCCCGCTGAAACCTCTCGCGCAGAACGTTCTTCACCTCGCCGGCAAAGGCGGCAATGCTGCTCAATTTGCTGACGTCGAGTTGAACAGCGGCGGCTTTGCGGCCCATGGCCTCGATGTCGCGAACGACTGTCTCGGCATCGGCGGCGTTGCTCTGGTAGGTGACGATGACGTCGGTGCCCTTGCTGGCAATGTTGAGCGCGGTGTTGCGGCCGAGCCCGCGACTGGAACCGGTGACGATGGCAATTTTCGACATTTGAAACTCCTTTGAAGCAGGGACATCGAACAACCGGGAGCGTTTGTCCGATGGCTGGACTCTGCTTCACGGGAGGACGCCGGTGTTGCGCGAAGCTCGGAGTTTCTTGCCTATTCCTCCGGATGGAGTTTACAGACGATCGCAACCGTCGTTAGATGTGGCGATGAAAGACACGTTTCTCGAACTTGCGCTCCGCTACGCGAAAGCTCACGCCAACCGGGCCGGAATAGCCTCTTGCCCGATCCCCGGACTGAGCGTGATCCGCGCCACGCATGCGAGCGAGCTTCAATATGCCGTTTCCCAACCGCTTGTCGCGATTGTCCTGCAAGGCAGGAAGCGCGTGCGGATGGGCAGCGAGGTCTATGATTTCGGCGCCGGCGACTCGCTCATCATCAGCGCCGACGTCCCGACTGTCAGCCAGATAACCGAGGCCAGCGTCGGCGATCCCTATTGCTCCGTGGTGATGGAACTCGACAAGGCCGTCCTCGCGGAGCTTGCCGTCGAGATCAAGGCGGCACCCCTTGCCCATTATTCTCCCATACGGGTTGAGCCGACCGATGCGGAAGTCGAGGATGCAGCCCATCGCATGATGAGGCTCGTAGAGCGGCCGACCTCACTCCCGATCCTCTCAGCGCAGATGGTGCGGGAGTTCCATTACTGGCTCCTGTGCGGTCGCCATGGTCCGGCAATCCGGGACCTGGGATGGCCGAACACCAACTCGCAGAAAATCGGGCGGGCGATCAGCCTCTTGCGCCGCGACTTTGACAAGCCCCTGAGGGTCGCAATGCTCGCCGACGCGGCGGGAATGAGCCCCTCGACCTTCCATCAGCACTTCAAGGCGATCACATCCCTGTCTCCGGTCCAGTTCCAGAAGCAATTGCGGCTGATCGAGGCGCGACGGCAGATGCTCTCCGAAGATTGTTCCCCCAGCATCGCGGCGTTCAACGTCGGTTATGAGAGCGTGCCGCAGTTTACTCGGGAATACGCCCGTATGTTTGGGCTGCCGCCTGCACGCGAAACACAGGCGGCGCTTGCCAGCATGCGCGCAGCTTAGCATCCGCGTCTGGCGCTACGCGCTTGCTCAGCCGTCAGTCGAAACGGTGAGGGCCTTCCATGCTTCGATTTCTTGCCGCAAGCGCAGTATTCTCTCCGATACGAGCTTCAAGGCATCACTGCCAAGAAGCAGTTGCGGCGGCGGATTGTCGGAAGTGATCAGGGACAAGACTGCTGCGGCCAGCTTTTCGGGATCGCCCAGCTGTCTGCCGCTTTTTTCAATCCGCGCCTGACGGATCGGATCGAACTGGGCGTCATAGTCGGGGATCGACCTTTCAGTCCTGACCATAGACCGCCCCGCCCAATCCGTTCGAAAAGAGCCGGGGCAAAGTGTCGTGACATGGACCCCGAAGGGGGCCATCTCGGAACGCATCACCTCGGAAATGCCCTGAAGGGCGAACTTGCTGCCGCAGTAGTAGGCAATACCCGGCATCGTGATCATTCCCCCCATCGAAGTGACGTTGACGATGAAACCGCGACGTCTCTTCCGGAAACGCGGGAGAAATGCCTTGGCGACCGCAACCGCACCGAAGACGTTGACGTCGAACTGCCGCCGCATTTCTTCAAGGGGAGACTCTTCGAGAATCCCCTCGTGACCGTAACCCGCATTGTTGATGAGCACGTCCACCGGACCATGAGCATTTTCAACCTGTGCGACGATGCCGGCTATGCTGTCGAAATCGGTGACGTCGCAGAGAATGGCATGCGCCGACGGCAGACGAGCTTCGAGTGTCACCCTTGAGACCTCGGAGCGAACGACGCCGATGACATTATGACCTTCGGCTATCGCTGCCGTCGCGATGGCGAGACCAAATCCGGAGTTTGCGCCGGTGATGAAAAAGGTTTTTCTGGTCATGCTTGACTTTCCAGTGTTCCAATCGATGGATTTGCTGAATAATCTGCAAACTGATAGGAATCGATGCCGTATCATCTTAAATAATTGCCCATTCCTATGAAGCTGCATGATGACAGAGAAGAGCAATTGAGCTTGGTGGAGTTGGCCGGAGCCCTCGCTCCTCGTCAGGGATATAACCCGACAGGACTTCGGGAGGTCCGCATCCTGAGAAGCGAGACGGTGCTTGCCGATGTTCCGGTGCTCTACAAGCCAGGGGCGGTCTTCGTGCTGCAGGGTTGCAAGCAGGGCCTGCTTCAGGGTGAGATCTTCCGTTACGACGAGGAGCATTATCTGGCGGTATCTGTACCGGTGCCGTTTCGCATGGAGTCCGTGGCCAGCCGGGCGCGACCTCTGCTGGCAGTATATCTCGAGTTCGACATGGCGCTTTGTGCCGAAATCGTCTCCGCCATTGAAAGCCAGGTTCCGGAAAGAGCATCGCAGAGAGCGAGAAGCCTCGTGTCGAGTCGAATGGAGCCCGATATCGAGGGCGCACTCCTGCGCCTGTTGAAGGTGCTCAACAGCCCGGTTGAGACTGCCGTTCTTGGGCCAGGTATCCTGCGCGAACTGCACTATCGCGTTTTCGTCGGACCGCAGGGTGCCGCAATGGCCGCAGCGTTGCAACAGGGAGGTGTGGCGGGACGTATCGGGCAGAGCCTTGCCCGCCTGCGCGCAAGTCTCGGCTCCCAGATTTCGGTGGCAGCCCTTGCCAGCGACGCGGGCATGAGCGTGCCTTCCTATCACGTGCACTTCAAGGCGCTGACCGGAAGCAGTCCCCTACAATATGTGAAGGCGATGCGGCTTCATGAGGCTCGACTGATGATGACGCGTCAGGATAAGACCATTGCGGACGTGGCAATGTCGGTCGGCTATCTCAGCCCTTCCCAGTTCAGCCGCGACTTCAAACGACACTTTCACCGTACCGCGTCGGAAGAGATGAAATGGGCTCGTCAGCACCTGGGTGAACTGGCCTCGGAGACATGACGATCCGGTCTTTGCCAGGCCCCGGCCAGCCACGGTTTCGGTCGCGACTTGCCGGGCGCCAGGTTGGGTCTTACTGAACCTTGTCCAGCATCTTGTAATACATGCCGACCAGCGGCAGGAACCACGGCTTGCCGAAATGGCCCGGCACGGCGGGCCAGTCGAGCCCTTTGAGCGGGTTGCGGTCGAACTTTCCGAGGATCGCGTCCGCCATGATCATGCCGAGATGGGTGGAAAGCTGGGCGCCGTGGCCGGAATAGCCCATCGCATACCACAAGCCGTCGTGATAGCCGGCGCGCGGGTAGCGATCCTTGGTCATGTCGACCAGACCGCCCCAGCAATAATCGATCTCGACATTGGCGAGCTGGGGGAAGATCCGGGCGAGACTTTCCCGCAGGATCTTGCCGCTCTTGGCATCCGAGCGCTGGTCGGATGTGGCGGAGAAACGGGCGCGGCCGCCAAAGATCAGGCGGTTATCCGGCGACAGGCGGAAGTAGTTGCCGATGTTCATCGTGTTGACGCAGGTGCGGTTGCCCGGCATCGTTGCGGCGACCTCGGCATCGGTCAGCGGACGGGTCGCGATGATGAAGCTGCCGACGGCGATGATGCGGCGGCGGAAATAGCTGAAGTTCGGCGTGGTGTATGCGCCGGTCGCGACCAGAACATGATCGGCGGTCACCGTTCCGCGCTTGGTCTGCAGGCTGTGGCGTGCGCCGTTCTTGCCCTGTGCGACGACGGCCGCATCCTCGTGGATCACCGCGCCGTGGCGGCGCGCCGCTTCGGCAAGGCCGACGACATAGCGGCCCATATGCATCATCGCACTCTTCTTCGACAGCATGGCGCCGTAGAAGGGCGAGCCGATCTCGCTTTTCAGATCGGCGCTGCTCAGAAGCGCCGTATCGGGATCGGCCTCGGCATGCAGCGCCTCGAAATTGCGCGCCAGCGCCTCGAAATGCTGTGGCTTGGAGGCGAGCTTCAGCTTGCCGGCGCGGCGGAAGTTGCAGTCGATGCTCTCTTCCGCCACCAGCGCCTCGATGGTGTCGACGGAATCGTCGAGCGCCTTGTAGAGAGCGATGGCGCGTTCTTTCCCGAGTTCGGCCTTGGCCGAGAGATAGCTGTGCGCCAGCCCGTTGTTGAGGTGGCCGCCGTTGCGGCCGGAGGCTCCGGCGCCGACCCGTTCCGCCTCCAGCACGACCACGCGCGTGCCCGCTTTCGCGAGTTGCCGCGCCGCCGCAAGGCCGGTAAAGCCGCCGCCGATCACGGCCACGTCGTAGTGGCCTTCGACCGGGCCTTGCGCAGCCCCGGAAAAGACCGGGGCGGTGTCGTGCCAGTAGGACAGGAACTTCATGGGTCTATGCCTTTCCTTCAGAGCCCGACGACGCCGGGCAGGCCGGAGATGTCGGCGATCTCGACATAGCCGTAATAGGGATTTGCCGGCTCGTGACCGCGATTGACCCAGACCTTGTTCTTGATGCCGAGATCATGCGCCGACATCAGGTCGTAGCGGAAGGACGAGGAGCAGTGAAGAATGTCTTCCGGGCCGCAGCCAAGCATGTCGAACATGTATTCGAAGGCCTTGAAGCGCGGCTTGTAGGCGTTGGCCTGCTCGGCGGTGTAGACCGCGTGGAAGGGCGCGCCGAGCTTCTCGACATTCGACATGATCTGCGAGTTCATCGCGTTGGACAGGATGACCAGCGGGATTTCCTTGGCGACCTTGGCAAGCCCTGCCGGAACGTCGGCATGCGGACCCCAGGTCGGCACCCGCTCATAGACCATCTTCGCGTCTTCTTCCCTGAAGGCGACGCCGTTGCGCTTGCAGGTCCGCTCGATCGCGTTGTGGACCACGTCCGCATAGGGCTTCCAGTCGCCCATGATCTCGTCGAGGCGGTAGGCTGCGAAGTTCTTGACGAATTCGGCCATGCGCGGCTCGTCGAGCTTTGCGCTGTAGAGGTCGCGGGCTGCTTCCGCCATCTGGAAATTGATCAGCGTACCGTAGCAGTCGAAGGTGATGTATTTCGGGCGGAAGTGGCTCATGCTTTTCATCCTTGCGATTGAGCGGGATCAGATGCGTCGTCCAGATCATAGGATGGACCGGGGACGACGACGCCACTGAATTGGCCTGCCTTGAAGCAGAATGTTTCGTATCCCGAGCGTGGTTTGGCAGAGAGTTGCGGCGCATCGCGGTAAAAGCCCGCCTTCCGGGGCCTGAAAGTCGCCTTGGCCGGCAGAGGCTCCAGCATAAGATGCGGTGAGCCCATATTGCTACGGCGAAAGATACCGCGACGGGAGCCGCCTTCAGACGATCTTCCGGCGCCGAACGCAGAGACTTGTGGGCAGCAAACAAGGAACTGCCCATGCAGACAAATCAAATCGATCTCGTGGCATTCGGCCCCCGTCATCTGGAAGGGGCGCTTGCCCTTTCGCGGCAGGCCGGCTGGCCTCATCGCCTCGAGGACTGGCAGATGGCGCTCGCGCTCAGCGAAGGCTTCGTCGCCGTGGATGATAGCGGGCGCGTCGTCGCGACCGTGCTCGTCACGTCTTACAAGAAGGATTGCGCCACCATCAACATGGTCATCGTCGATGAAGCCATGCGCGGCCGCGGCCTCGGTCGCAAGCTGATGGATGCTGCTCTTTCGCTGGCGGGCGAGCGCCCCTTGCGCCTCGTTGCCACCACCGACGGATTGCCGCTCTATCAGAAGCTCGGCTTTCAGGAGACCGGCACCGTTCTGCAATTCCAGGGACCGGCTTCCCCGGTCGCTGCGCCGGCAAACGTTCATGCCGCCTCGCCGGCCGATATTCCGGCCATCGCCGAACTCGACCGGCAGGCCTTTGGCGCGGACCGGGAAGGGCTGATCGCCTATCTCGCCAATGTCGGCCGCTTCGCCGTCATCCGGCAGGGCGGAAAGGTCAGCGGCTTTGCGGCCTTGCGCGATTTCGGACGCGGCGAGTTGGTCGGCCCGGTCGTCGCCTCGGATCTGGATGACGCAAGCGCGCTGATTTCCCATTTCGCCGCCGGCCGGCCGGGTGCCTTCCTGCGCATCGACACAACGTTGGATACCGGGCTTGCTCCCGTCCTTTCGGGGCTCGGCCTCCAGCATGTCGGCGGCGGTATCGCCATGCAGCGCCCGCCGAGGCCCGCAGCACAAAATTCCACGACCAGGACATTCGCCCTCGCCAGCCAGGCGCTGGGCTGAAACGGAGACTGCCATGTACAGCAATTCCCTCATCGAACTCGACCGCGCCCATCTGGTGCATCCGGTTGCTTCCTATCGCGGCCACGAAAAGCAGGGCGTTCGCGTCCTCGCCTCGGCTTCCGGCGCGACCGTAACAGACGCATCGGGCAAGCAACTGGTCGATGGCTTCGCCGGTCTCTGGTGTGTCAATGCCGGTTACGGTCACGAAAGCATCGTCGAGGCCGCCACCCGGCAATTGCGCGAACTGCCCTACGCGACCGCCTATTTCGGCCTCGGCTCGGAGCCGGCCATCCGGCTTGCCGCCGAACTTGCCGAACGCGCGCCGGGCGACCTCAACCACGTCTACTTCACGCTTGGCGGCTCGGATGCCGTCGACAGCACGATCCGCTTCGTCCGCTACTACTGGATCGCCCGCGGCCAGCCGCAGCGTGACCAGTTCATCTCGATCGAGCAGGGCTATCACGGCTCCTCGACGGTCGGTGCAGGCCTCACGGCTCTCCCAGCCTTCCATGCCGGCTTCGGCGTGCCGTTCGACTGGCAGCACAAGATCCCGTCCCATTATGCCTATCGCAATCCGGTCGGCGAGGACCCGCAGGCGATCATCGCCGCTTCGGTCGCGGCTCTTCGCGCCAAGGTCGAGGCTCTCGGCCCCGACCGCGTCGCAGCATTCTATGCCGAGCCGATCCAGGGGTCGGGTGGCGTGCTCGTGCCGCCGAAGGGTTGGATGAAGGCCATGCGCGAGGTCTGCCGCGAGCTGGATATCCTCTTCATTGCCGACGAGGTCATCACCGGCTTCGGCCGCACCGGCCCGCTGTTCGCCTGCGCCGAGGACGAGATCGTCCCGGACTTCATGACCACCGCCAAGGGCCTCACCTCGGGCTATGTGCCGATGGGCGCAGTCTTCATGTCGGATCGGGTGTATGATGTGATTGCCGATGCGGCCGGCGCTTCGGCGGTCGGGCATGGCTACACCTATTCCGCCCATCCGGTCAGCGCCGCCGTCGGGCTGGAAGTGCTGCGGCTTTATGAGAACGGCCTTCTGGAAAACGGCGTAAAGGCCGGTGCTCGCCTGATGGCCGGCCTTGAGGCTCTGCGAGATCATCCGCTGGTCGGCGATGTGCGCGGCCGCGGCATGCTCGCCGCCGTTGAACTCGTCGTCGACAAGCAGAAGAAGACGCCGCTTCCGGCGGCTGCCGAGCCGGCGCGCCGCATTTTCGACCGCGCCTGGGACAACGGCCTCGTCATCCGCGCCTTCGCCAACGGCATCCTCGGCTATGCCCCGCCGCTCTGCTGCACGGATACCGATATCGACGCCATTATCGAGCGGACCCGCCGCACGCTGGACCAGACGCTGGAGGATCCGGACGTCCGTGCAGCACTTGCCTGAGCGGGTTCAGGGCAAAAGCTGACGGTTCCGCGAGCCCCCGAAATATCGCGGAACTGTCATATTCGGAATTTTGTGCCGCCTCGCCGTTTCATTTCGGAGTATCCGGCGCGACATACCTGCGAAACTAAGGGGGTCGGAAAGAGCTATAAAACCCAAGAAAAAAGGGGCTTTCCGGCTTGCAGGGCGGTTCCGCCGCCATCGCATCGAACAGAATTTTCTTCTGCGCCACGCCTGCCAAGGCGTGCTGAACTGGGAACGTGAACGTGGCAAAGAGCCTTTCGCAATTCAAATACATGACTTTTGATGTGGTCGGCACACTCATCGACTTCGAGGGCGGCATCAAGGATTGCCTCTCGGCGATCGCTGCCGAAGCCGGTGTATCGGTTGACGGAGAGGAAGCCCTCTCGCTTTATCGGGCGGCCCGCTACTCGGATGACGCCGATCTCTTTCCCGATGATCTCGTGCGCGTCTATCTGTCGATCGCGCCGAAGCTCGGTCTTCCCGCCGAACAGAAATACGGCGAGCAGCTGCGCGATTCCGCAAAGAACTGGAAGGGCTTCCCCGACAGCGCCGAAGCGCTTGCCAGCCTCGCCAGGACCCACAAGCTCATCGCCATGACCAATGCGCGGCGCTGGGCGTTCGAATATTTTTCGAAGGAACTCGGCAATCCCTTCCATGCCGCCTTCACCGCCGACGATACCGGTACCGAAAAGCCGGATCCCGCCTTCTTCCAGAAGGTCTTCGATTTCGTTGCCACCGAGGGCAACAGCAAGGACGACATCCTGCATGTCGCCCAGAGCCAGTACCACGATATCGGCATTTCCCGGAAACTCGGCATGACCAATTGCTGGATCGAGCGTCGCCACGCCCAGAAGGGATATGGCGGCACCATCGAACCGGCCGAGTTTACCGAGCCGGACTACCACTTCACCTCCATGGCCGGCCTCGCCGACGCCGTGAAAGAAGCAAGCGCCTGAACTTCAGCCTTCGGAGCGGACCCGGCCCGAACGGCCGGCCGCTCTGCAAAACCAAACGAAAAAGGGGAATGACATGAGCGACAAGATTACGAACTGGACGAAGTCCGACGACGCGATGGTCGAAAACGCCATTCGTCGGGGCGCAACGCGCCGCGAACTGCTGCAGTTGATGCTGGCTGGCGGCGTCGCCATGTCGGCCGGCGGCATGATCCTCGGCCGCGCCACCAACGCCGTTGCTGCAACGCCGGTTTCCGGCGGCGCGCTGAAGGCTGCCGGCTGGTCCTCCTCCACTGCTGATACGCTCGACCCGGCCAAGGCCTCGCTGTCGACCGACTATGTCCGTTGCTGCTCGTTCTACAACCGCCTGACCTTCCTCGACGTTTCCGGTACGCCGCAGATGGAGCTGGCTGAAACAATCGAATCCAAGGACGCCAAGACCTGGACCGTGAAGCTGCGAAAGGGCGTCACCTTCCACGACGGCAAGCCGCTGACGGCAGACGACGTGGTGTTCTCGCTGAAGCGTCACCTCGATCCGGGCGTCGGCTCCAAGGTCGCCAAGATCGCCGCCCAGATGACCGGCTTCAAGGCCGTCGACAAGGAAACCGTCGAGATCGAACTCGCCAATCCGAATGCCGACCTGCCGACCATCCTTGCCATGCACCACTTCATGATCGTGGCCGACGGCACCACCGACTTCTCCAAGGCCAACGGCACAGGCGCCTTCGTGCGCGAAGTGTTCGAGCCGGGCGTGCGCTCGGTCGGCGTCAAGAACAAGAACTACTGGAAGGGCGGCCCGAACGTCGACTCCTTCGAGTTCTTCGCCATCAGCGACGACAACGCCCGCGTCAACGCGCTGCTGTCGGGCGATATCCATCTCGCCGCCTCGATCAATCCCCGTTCCATGCGTCTCATCGAGAGCCAGGACGGCTTCGTGCTGTCGAAGACCACCTCCGGCAACTACACCAATCTCAACATGCGCATGGACATGGCGCCGGGCGACAAGAAGGACTTCATCGAAGGCATGAAGTACCTCGTCAACCGCGAGCAGATCGTCAAGTCGGCGCTGCGCGGCCTCGCTGAAGTCGGCAACGACCAGCCGGTCTCGCCGGCCAACTTCTACCACAATGCCGACCTGAAGCCGAAGGCCTTCGACCCGGACAAGGCAAAGGCGCTGTTCCAGAAGGCAGGCGTTCTCGGCCAGTCCATCCCGGTCATCGCTTCCGAAGCCGCGACCTCCTCGATCGACATGGCGATGATCATCCAGGCCGCCGGCGCCGAGATCGGCATGAAGCTCGACGTGCAGCGCGTTCCCTCCGACGGCTACTGGGACAACTACTGGCTCAAGGCGCCGATCCACTTCGGCAACATCAACCCGCGTCCGACCCCGGATATCCTGTTCTCGCTGCTCTACACCTCGGAAGCTCCGTGGAACGAAAGCCAGTACAAGTCGGAGAAGTTCGACAAGATGCTGATCGAGGCCCGTGGCTCGCTGGACCAGGCCAAGCGCAAGGAAATCTACAACGCCATGCAGGTCATGGTCGCCGAGGAAGCCGGCACGATCATCCCGGCCTACATCTCCAACGTCGATGCGACCAGCGGCAAGCTCAAGGGCCTCGAAGCCAACCCGCTCGGCGGCATGATGGGTTACGCCTTCGCGGAATACGTCTGGCTGGAAGCCTGACGAAAACACCGGCCGGGGGTGAATTTCACCCCCGGTCCGTTTCCCGTTTGCGTTATAGTTCAACCGTCGAACATCATGGGGAGAGCCTACGTGAATTCCCGGGTCCTATCCCTTGTCCTGAGCAGGTTGCTCATCGCGGTCATCACGCTGGTGATCGTTTCGCTCGCGGTCTTTCTCGCCACGGCGCTTCTGCCCGGCGACACCGCAACCATCCTTCTCGGCCAGGCGGCCACGCCGGAAGCGGTCGAAGGCCTGCGCAAGGCCATGCATCTCGACGAGCCGGCGCTGTTCCGCTTCATTCGCTGGGGGCTCGGCCTGCTACAGGGCGATCTCGGCACTTCCTATGCCAACGACATGCCGGTCGCGCAGCTGATCGCGGGACGTTTTGTCAATTCGATGAAGCTTGCCGGCGTCACCGCCCTCTTCTCCGTTCCGATCGCGCTGACCCTCGGCATCACCGCCGCCATGCTGCGCGGCTCGCTCTACGACCGCATCGTGACGATCGTGACGATCGGGGTGATCTCCGTGCCGGAATTCATGGTGGCGACATCGGCCGTGCTGCTCTTCGCCGTCTACCTGAAATGGCTGCCGGCGCTCTCCTTCGCCAATGAAGTCCACACCATCACCGATATGCTCCGGGTCTATGCCATGCCGGTCATCACGCTGACCTTCGTCGTGTCGGCCCAGATGATCCGTATGACCCGCGCCGCCGTGGTCGAGACGCTGAACACGCCCTATGTCGAGATGGCGCTCCTGAAAGGCGCATCGCGTCCGCGCATCGTGCTGAAGCACGCGCTGCCCAATGCGCTCGGCCCGATCGTCAATGCGGTGGCGCTGTCGCTCTCCTACCTGCTCGGCGGCGTCATCATCGTCGAGACCATCTTCAACTATCCCGGCATCGCCAAGCTGATGGTCGATGCGGTTGCAACCCGCGACCTGCCGCTCATCCAGAGCTGCGCCATGATCTTCTGCCTCGGCTACCTGATCCTGATCACCGCCGCCGACATCATCGCAATCCTTTCCAACCCGAGGCTCCGATGACCACGAATACGAACACCTCCGTACGACCGGCCGGCTCGCGGTTCGGATACCGCTTCAATCTCGTCGGCATCATCGGTCTCTCGATCATCGGGCTCTGGGCGGCAATCGCGATCCTCGCGCCCCTGCTCATTCCCTATCCCGTCGGCGAAATCGTCGATTACGACTATTTCGGTCCGATGAGTTCCGAACTCTGGCTCGGCTCCGATTATCTCGGCCGCGACATGTTCTCCCGCATCCTGATGGGCGCGCGATACACCGTCGGCATTTCGCTCGCCGCGGTCGCCATCGCCTGTTTCACCGGCGTCGTGCTGGGTATGATCGCCGCAGTTGCCGGCGGTTGGCTCGATACCGTGCTCAGCCGTTTCCTCGATGCGCTGAATTCCATTCCGAGCAAGCTCTTCGGCCTCGTGGTGGTCGCCGCCGTCGGCTCCTCCATCCCCGTGCTCATCATGACGCTGTCGGTGATCTATATCCCCGGCGCCTACCGCTTTGCCCGGGCGCTGGCGGTCAACGTCAACGCCATGGATTTCGTCACCGTCGCCCGCATTCGCGGCGAGAACATCTTCTACCTCATCGGCTCGGAGATCCTGCCCAATATCATCGGCCCGGTTCTGGCCGATCTTGGTCTTCGCTTCGTCTTCATCGTGCTGCTGCTCTCGGGCCTCTCCTTCCTCGGCCTCGGCGTCCAGCCGCCCTATGCCGACTGGGGTGCCCTGGTGCGGGAAAACATCGGCGGCCTGCCCTTCGGCGCGCCGGCGGTCATCTTCCCGTCGCTGGCCATCGCCAGCCTCACCATCAGCGTCAACCTGCTGATCGACAACCTGCCCAAGAAGATCCGAGACAGGAGCGCATGATGGCCAACCTCGTCGAAATCCGTGACCTGAAGGTCGAGGCGACCACCGATTCCGGCCGCCGGGTCGAGATCATCAAGGGCGTCAGCATCGATGTCGCCGCAGGCGAGATCGTCGCCCTGATCGGCGAGAGCGGTTCCGGCAAGACCACGATCGCGCTGACGCTGATGGGGCATGCCCGCACCGGCTGCCGCATTTCCGGCGGCAGCGTTTCCGTCGACGGCAAGGATATGGTGACGCTCTCCGAGCGCCAGCGCGCCGCGATCCGCGGCACCGAGGTCGCCTATGTGCCGCAGAGTGCGGCCGCCGCCTTCAATCCGGCCTCGACCATCATGGAGCAGGTGATCGAGGTGACCCGCATCCATCGGCTGATGCCGCCGGAGGAAGCGCGCAAACGTGCGGTCGAACTCTTCCGCGCCCTGTCGCTGCCCAATCCCGACACCATCGGCAGCCGCTATCCCCACCAGGTTTCCGGCGGCCAGCTGCAGCGCCTTGCCGCGGCCATGGCGCTGATCGGAGGGCCGAAGCTGGTGATCTTCGACGAGCCGACCACGGCGCTCGACGTCACCACCCAGATCGAGGTGCTGCGCGCCTTCAAGTCCGTCATGCGCAAGGACCGGATCGCCGGCGTCTATGTCTCCCACGACCTTGCCGTCGTCGCCCAGATCGCCGACCGCATCGTCGTTCTGCGGGGCGGCGAGGTTCAGGAAGTGGGCGCGACCGCCGACATCCTCACCGACGCCAAGCATCCCTATACCCGTGAACTGCTGGCCGCCTTCGAGCCCCGGCCCCGCGCCGCCGACGCGGCAGTGGTAGACGAAAGCCGGCCGCTGCTCGACATCGAGGACGTGATCGCCGGCTATGGTCCGCTCCAGTCAGACGGCCTGCCGCTGGTGCGCGCCGTGCAGTCCGTCAGCCTCAAGGTGGAGAAGGGCCGCAATCTCGGCATCATCGGCGAATCCGGCTGCGGCAAGTCCACGCTGGCCCGCGCCATCGCCGGCATCCTTCCAGCTTCGGCGGGCAACATCGTCTTCGACGGACGCGAACTCGGCAAAAGCGCCCGCGAACGCACGCGCGACCAGCTGCGCGAGATGCAGATCGTCTTCCAGTATGCCGATACGGCGCTCAATCCGGCCAAGCCCATCGAGGAAATCCTAGGACGTCCGCTTGCCTTCTATCACGGCATGAAGGGCAAGACCCGCGATGCCCGCATCGACCAGCTTCTCGACATGGTGCACCTGCCCCGCTCGGTTCGCCACCGCCACCCCGCCGAACTCTCGGGCGGACAGAAGCAGCGCGTCAACTTCGCCCGCGCGCTTGCCGCCGAACCCAAGCTGATCCTCTGCGACGAGATCACCTCCGCCCTCGACACTGTGGTCGCCGCGGCCGTCATCGAACTCCTGAAGGAACTCCAGCGCGAACTCGGCCTCTCCTACGTCTTCATCAGCCACGACCTTTCCGTGGTCGAGGCCATCTGCGACGAGATCGTGGTGATGTATGGCGGCAAGAAGGTCGAACAGATCACCCCGGCGGCGCTGAAGGCCCCGCAGCACCCCTATTCGCAACTGCTGTTCTCATCCGTCCCGAAACTCGACCCCACCTGGCTCGACGGCCTCCAACAGGACCCCGATCTGGTGCGCTCCTACTGCCGGAAGTAGGAGGCCGATCTTCGGAAGTGGATCATTGTTCGGAATGGGCTGTAGTTATGAGTGATGGCGCTATGTCGCCTGCGGGGCCGCAAGCGGATCAGCGGCTCTCGGTACCGCGACTTTTCTAAAGCCGCCGCTCAGCGATCATCCACAGCGGAACGAGATGGCGGTCCGGTGCTCCAATCCTCTTAGAAGATCTCCCCCTGAAGCTTTTCATGACTTCAACCCCCATCTCCAACGGTTATAGGGGTTGAGTACGAAAGCGCTCCAGCTCAGCCAGCGTGAAGCGCGGCGTGATGTGCTGTGGGCAGTTCCAGTCGAACGCCTCCACCGTGATGAGGGCAAGGCGCTCCACCCGAGCGGGATAATCAGGCATCGTCAGCGTCTTCGCCAACGCCGGGTCGTCGTTTGCATCGATGATCTGCATGTGACCATAGATTTTCAGGCGCCGCCGGTGCGCATAGTCCATCAGAAACAGTGAGACGCGATCATTCGCCTGCACATTGCCTGTCGTGATGTATTGCCGATTACCGCGAAAATCCGCAAAGCCCAGCGTCGATGAATCGACGATGGTGAGAAAGCCTTCAGGCCCGCCGCGGTACTGGACGTAAGGCCAGCCGGTTTCCGAGACACTGGCGAGATAAAAGCCGTCGCGACCCCGGATAAAGGCCGCTTCTGCCGGACCGAGGCGCTGGCCCTGCACAGTTTCATCTGCGCCACCGCGCGCGCCGATCCGCGCCCATTGCTCGGCGCTGCCATAATGCTCCTGCGCGGCCGCCACGGAGGGCGTCGTGGCGATATTGAGATATCTGCTCATTCCCTTCCATCCTTTCCAGAGCATTTCCAGCAAGAGCGAGGTCGCTTTTGCGTTCGGAGAATGCGTTAGAATAAAAAGATAGAGCATTCCCGGTGAACCCGTGTTCACCGGGAATGCTCTGGGCGGCCGGAGCCGACCTCAATCCTGCAAGGCCCAGTCCGCAACTTCCCAGCGCATTTGCCCCCGGTCGGCAACGACGCGGCCGAGCCCCGGGAAGGGCATGTGCGTGGCGGCAATCAGCGCGCCTTCCGAGGCCGCGCGAGGGAAAAAGCGGTCGCGCATCGCTTTGGCTGCTGCGCGGTCCTGCTCGAACAGGAAGAACACGTCCGTCGCTCCCGGATGCACGACCGGAAAGACCATGTCCGATACCATGATGAGGGTCTTCCCTTCATCTTCGATCCGCACGCCGATATGGCCGGGTGTATGGCCGGTCAGGTCGACGATCGAGACGCCGCGCACGATTTCGCGCTCTCCGTCAATCGCCTGGAGCTTGGGGTAAAGGCGCACGACCTCGTCCGCCATTTGGAAGCTGGTCTGAAGATAATCGGGCGCGCCGCTGCGCTTGGCCGGGTCGGTCCAATGCTTGACGTCGCGACGATCGATATAGAGTTCTGCCTTGGGGTAATTGTTCTTGCCGCCGGCGATCAGACCGCCCATGTGGTCCTGATGCATATGCGTCACGATCACCGCGTCGATCTGGTCAAGCTGCAGGCCGAGCGTGGCAAGCGCCTGCGGCAGTTTGCCGGTTTGCCCGATCGAGCCAGCCGCACCGGCATCGATCAGGATGCGGCGTTCGCCGTCATCGATGAGATACTGGTTGAAGAGGAATCGCACCCCACTCTGCCGGGCGGTGAACTGGGCAACTGCCGCCTGTTCGACCTCGGCCGGGCTGCGTCCCGGAAAATAGTCGTAGGGCATATCGGCATAGCCGTCTGTCAGCGCCGTCACCGTGAAGCGACCGATGCGGATCTGCGCCAGTGGCGTAACGCTTAAAGGCGTTTTGGCGGTATTCTGCGCTGCGGCAAAGGCCGGTACGCCACCGATCAGTCCTCCCCCCAGGAGGCCGAGAGGAAGAGCGCTGGCGAAGGCGCGACGTGAAAGCTGAGGCATGGCGTCTTTCTCCTGATCCTTGGCAATACGGAGAGCCGGGTGGCATCCCGTCGACGACACGAAAGCTAGGATATCCAGAACCGATAGAGTATCCTGCCATTTCAGGAGTTTTCCTCTCAATTTTCGGAAGGTTAAGATGGATCGGTTTGAAGCGATGTCGGTGTTGCTGGCGGTGGTCGATGCCGGCAGCCTCTCGGCTGGAGCGCGGCGATTGCATGCACCGCTCGCTACGGTCAGCCGTAAGGTCGCAGATCTTGAAAAGCACCTTGGCGTGCGCCTGGTGCTGCGCACCCGCCGTGGCCTTACCTTGACGGATGAAGGACGCAGCTACGTCGCCGCGTCACGTCGTATTCTGGAGGAACTGGACGCCGCGGAACGCCAGGCCAGCGGCGATTATGGCGCTTTGCGCGGAGGGCTGCACATGACGGCACCGGTTGCCTTTGGCGAGCGTCATGTGCTGCCAATCGCGCTGGAGTTCCTGAAGGAGCAACCTGATATCAACCTGCGCCTGACGCTCGCCGATCGGCAGATAAATCTCGCAGATGATCACGTCGATGTGGCCCTGCGCATTGGACATCTGGCGGACAGCGCCCTTATCGCAACGCGTGTCGGCACTGTGCGCCGGGTCGTCTGCGCAAGCCCCGATTATCTTGCCAACCGAGGTGTGCCACGTCAGCCGGAAGACCTTGCCCGGCATGACGGCATAAGCTTCCAGGGCTTCGCGACCGCGCCGGAAGTGCGCTACCGCGGCGATGGAACGTCCTTCACCATCGAGCCGCGCCCCAAACTCGCGGTCAACACAACGGAGGCCGCCATTCAGGCCGCCGTAACAGGTATCGGCATTATCCGCGTGCTGTCTTACCAGATCTCCGATCAATTGCGCTCCGGCGCTCTGCAGGAGGTGCTGACAGAATTCGCACCGGAACCGCTGCCCGTGAACGTCGTCTATGCACCGGTAGATCCGCTGCCAATGAAGGTGCGATGCTTCCTGGACTGGATCACGCCCCGTCTGCGCGGGCGGATGGCCGACCAGTGTTCCTGTTAGGCGCACCTCCGTTGATGGCGGTCAGGCACATCGGAACGGGATGCTGCAAGGTGCAGCTCGCCTTCGATAAGTTCCCGATACCTCGACTTTCCAGACAGAGCCAGAGCTTTCAGAGAACTGCAACGAAGGCGCATGGCAGCAGTTTTGCGCTCTGCCGGGACGCCCGCTTCTGGAGTTTCGAAGGAATCGACTTAACGGCCGGATTGGCGTGGCAAAGCTGTCCTCGGCACGTCTTCTCGCTCCGGGCCGTCTGCACAACAGTCTGGATCGCTCCCCACCCCTCAAAGCGGAAACAAACTGGTCAGCGGCATATGCGCCTTGACGATGGGGGACTTCAGCACGACGAAGGAGAAATATTTGTCGATGCCGATGTCCATGTCGGTCAGGCGTTCCATGATCGTCTGGTATTCGCCGATGCCGGCGGTGACGAATTTCAGGAGATAGTCGTAGCCGCCCGAGACCAGATGGCATTCGATCACCTGGTCCACCTTCTCGACGGCGGCCAGGAAGCGGGCGAAATCGATCTGCCGGTGGTTCTTGAGGGTGACTTCGGTGAAGACGGTCAGCGTCTGCCCGAGCTTGCCGACATTGATCTGCGCCGAATAGCCGTCGATATAGCCCTCGGCCTGAAGCTTCTTCACCCGCATCAGGCAGGGGCTGGGCGAGAGATTGACCAGCTCCGCCAGCTCGACATTGGTGATGCGGCCGTTCTTCTGCAGTTCGTAGAGGATCTTGATGTCGATCCGGTCCAGTTTCATGTCGCGTCCGCCATGTTCGAGCGAGGGATGCGCGAGGGTAGCATAAAATGCTGCAATCGGCGTGTCACGAGCTTAGCACATCCCCCCTCACTGTCCATCTCCGAGGAAATTCGTCTTTGAAGCATAATAGTTTGCGGCCATGGACAACCACAGAATGAAATGCCGGGAGCGGCGAAACTCCGGTCACGCTTCCGGCGGCAAACGGTTAGATTGGGATAGAATTCCGGAGAGCTGAACCATGCCCGCACCCCTGCGCCACATCGAAACGACAGAGACCTTGCCGGCTTCCGCCGATGCCGTGGTGATCGGCGGCGGCATCGTCGGGGTATTCGCGGCATATTATCTGGCGAAGCGCGGCATGAAGGTGGCGCTCATCGAAAAAGGCAGGATCGGCGCCGAGCAATCGAGCCGCAACTGGGGCTGGTGCCGCCAGCAGAACCGCGACGCCCGCGAACTGCCGATGGCGACGAAGAGCCTCGATCTCTGGGAGCGCTTCGCGACCGATAGCGGCGAGGACACCGGCTTTCGCCGCTGTGGCCTCTTCTATCTCAGCAATGACGAGGCCGAGCTGGCGGGTTGGGCGCGCTGGCGCGATTTCGCCCGCACCGTCGGCGTCACCACCCATATGCTGGATAGCGCAGAGGCGAGCGAACGCGGCCGCGCCACCGGCCGCATCTGGAAGGGCGGCGTCTTCTCGCCGACGGACGGCATTGCCGATCCGGCCAATGCCGCACCCGCCGTCGCCCGCGCGATCATGGCGCTCGGCGGTTCGGTGCACCAGATGTGCGCGGCGCGCGGCATCGAGACCGAGGGCGGACGCCTTTCCGCCGTCGTCACCGAAAAGGGCACGATCCGGACAAAGCTGGCGGTGATGGCCGGCGGCGCATGGGCCTCTTCCTTTTGCCGGCAGTTTGGCGTGCGTTTTCCGCAGGCGTCGGTCCGCTCGTCCATCCTGTCGGTTTCGGCCGGAGCCGAGGGGCTTCCCGATGCCCTGCACACCGCCACAGTCTCCGTCACGCGCCGTGGCGATGGCGGTTATACGCTGGCGATCAGCGGCCGCGGTCGCATCGACCCGACCGCCCAGCAACTGCGCTTCTCCCGGCAATTCGTGCCGATGTTTCTGCACCGCTGGAAAAGTCTGTCGCCGGGCGGTCTGGAGGGTATTCGCTCCGGGCATGAAAGCCTGACGCGCTGGCGTCTCGATGAGGAGACCCCGATGGAGCGCATGCGCATCCTCGATCCGGCAACCGACGCATCCACCATCCGGCTCACGCATGAGCGGGCGCTCGATCTGCTTCCCGAACTGCGTAAGACGACGATAACGGCGGCATGGGCCGGTTATATCGACAGCACGCCGGATGGCGTTCCGGCCATCGGCGAACTTTCCGAAGTGCCGGGCTTCATTCTGGCCGCAGGCTTCAGCGGCCACGGCTTCGGCATCGGCCCGGGCGCTGGCCATCTCATCGCCGACATCGTCACCGGCGAAGAGCCGCTTGTCGATCCGAAGCCCTATCACCCGGATCGCCTGCACGCATCCGTCTGGGGCAAGGTCGCCAATTTCTGACTCACAGGGTACGCCGCCCAATAGAGGCCGCATCCGGCAGCCCCTCTACGCCCGAGCGAAATGCGCCAGGGCGTAGGTACCTCGATCCGAACGCAGATCTTCAGGCGGCAACCTTCTCCGCTTCGCGCACGGCGAGATCCGCCATGGCAAGTGCTGCTTCCCGCGTCTTTGCGGCGGCGATGAAGCGGCCGTTGTGACAGAAGCTTGCGCCTTCGACGCCGCTTGCCTGTTCAAGGGCGCTGCCGGTCAGTCCTGCCCATGCGGCGGGAAGGTCGGCGCGCTGTTCGAACCCTTCTTCCCCCCGGCGAATACCGGTCACGCACCAGTCCGTATCGCGCGGATGGACCACGAACAGCAACTGGTCCGCGCCCGCCTTCACGACGGCCGATCGGAACGGCATGCCCATTGGCAGCTCAAGCACCCTGCCCTGCCCCGAGGCGGCAATGGCGCTCAAGACCAGCGCTTCGGCGCGAAGCTTGGCATTCAGCCCGCTGATCCTTGCCTCGATGAAGCTGCGGGCGATGGCGATTGCGGCATGAAACGCGCGTTCGGTCGCCTCAGGGTCCCGCTCGTCGAAGGGCGGCTTCAGGGTTTCGATGAGTGACGGCAGCGTCAGGCCGGCCAGTGCACCGGCGCTGGCGGGACTGAGCGCGCCATTGTCCACCAGATCCACCGGCAGCACGAAGCCTGCATCGAACGAGGTGTGCACGGTTTCGATGAAGCCATCGGGCACCGAGAGAGCGGCCAGATAATCCCGTCCGAAATGCTTCCAGATCAGGCCGAACGAACTGAAGGGCTGGCCATCGTCGCGCAACGGCGCCCCGCGCTGGTGATGATCGAAGATCCTCGCCTCGGCGTCATAAAAGCCGCCGACATCATAAACGATCCTGTCGGGGCCGGCCTTGATCCATTCCGGCGCCCTGCTCCGCACCAGCTTCGCCTGAGGAAAAAGTCGCGTGAGGACAACGCTGGACAACACTTCGTCGGCATGGAAGCCGCCGGAATGCGTAACGAGGAAATCGGGTGCCATGCGGGAATTTGCGCCTTTGTTGTTCGCTGATCGTGCCGAACGGCAAATAGCCTAAACGGCCCCCGATCTCAAGCCGTGCCCGAGCTGCGCCAAGGCGCGCATTGCTCACTCAAATGGCTGATAAGACACGATTTTCTTCTCATGCATGCCATCGGCGAATATCTGTCGAAATGCACGGCCGGGGCGCAAAGCGCCGCAAACTTGGAAAATGTCTTCAAAAAGAGAGCGGTTATGTGGAGAAAATCGCTTAAAAAACGCACCGCATGCAAATTATGAATAATGACCGATAATGTTGCATTATCGACCATTGTTCTCCTTATACAGAGATCCGGCATGAACCACCGGCAAAACGGCCTCTCGCGTCGAGCAGAAGTCAAGTCTGATCGGAACCACCTGCTTGCATATCTCTACGGCCTTCAGGTGGTCCACAAAGCATAAAGGTAGCCAGGAATGATCCTGGCTACCTTTCTCAATCTTGAATTCCCGATAGGCCCTTCCCGGCAATCACCATACAGGTGGGCTCGTGAACGCCGCCGGAAAGCAATTTCTTTCAGGCCTATTGCCGTGCCATAGCGAGTTGAATGGCCATGACCGGATCCACCTTGTGTTCCGCATTCTCGGCTGCGTCGTCAATGGCGAGTTGGAGGCCCTTGATCTTGCCGTTGAAACGGTTGTCCCGCGAGCCATAGTCCGGCGAGACCGGCGCACCGGAATCCTCTCCGACATCAAGACCATCATCGGCTGAGAAGATCATGGCCAATGTTGCCCCGACATCGCCTTCGCCCACCTTCTCACCGTCGGTGTAGAGCGTGACCTTGCCTCCCTTGCCCAGACCGCCTCCGGCATAGGCAAACTCCATGCGCACCTGATGTGCGCCTTCTGGGAGCGGGCTTGTTGCCTCCACAATGAAGTGTTTGAAGCCGCCCCAGTTGTAGCAATAGGTGAGCTTGCCCTCCTTTGCGTAGAGACTCCAGCCACCGATATTGGCCCCCTGCGAAATGATGACGCCCTTGGCGCCTCCTGCCGGCACTTCGATCTGGGCCGTGACGGAGTGGGACTTGTTCTTGAGGTTCAGAACGCAGTTTTCCGACAGACGCCCCATCCCCCCGAAAAGAAGCTGGCTCTTCCCCTTGATAAGCACCGGTCGCCCGGCCGTATCAGGATTGATCTTCTCGGCCATGCGGTCGTCGAGCGGCAACACCTTGTAGCGCGTGGCCTCGATCAGCCAGAGGCGCTGCAGTTCGTGCAGCTTCTGCGGGTTTTCCTTGGAGAGATCATGTGCCTGGCTCCAGTCCTTGCTGGTGTCGTAGAGTTCCCAGACATCATCGTCAAACGCGGGAAGTTTCTGGTCCAACGGAGCCCAGGGTGTCTTGTGATGGGTCACCGCTGTCCAGCCCTTGTGATAGAGGCCGCGATTGCCAAACATTTCGAAATACTGGGTTTCGTGCCGTTCCGCTGCCTTGGCGTCGTTGAACGCGTAGAGCATGCTGATGCCTTCGATCGGATCCTGCTGGATACCATTGACGGAGACGGGCTCCGGAATCCCGGCAGCTTCAAGAATCGTCGGAGCCACGTCGATGACATGGCTGAACTGAGCGCGAACCTCGCCTTTGGCCTTAATGCCCTTCGGCCAGTGGACGATCGTTCCATTCCGGGTTCCGCCAAAGTGTGACGCAACCTGCTTGGTCCATTGATAAGGCGTGTTCATCGCATGCGCCCAACCGACGGCAAAGTGATTGTAGGATTCGGGACCACCAAGCTGGTCGAGCTTCGACGTGAGGTATTCGGGCGTCTCCATGGCCTGTTGCAGACCATTGAAGTAGCTCATCTCGTTGAAGCAGCCATTGATCGAGCCTTCGGCCGAGGCGCCATTGTCGCCGATGATGTAATAGACGAGCGTATTGTCGAGGACGCCCAGCTTGGCGAGGCCCTCGATGATTCGGCCCACATGATGGTCCGTGTATTCCATGAAGCCCGCATAGACCTCCATCTGGCGCCGCAGAACTGGCCTGAATGCTTCGGGCATATCCTCCCAGGCCGGAATCTCGTCATGGCGCTGGGTCAAATCAGCGTCGGTCGGGATGACGCCAAGTGCCTTCTGCCGGGCGATGGTTTCCTCGCGCAGCTTGTCCCAGCCCTGATCAAACTTGCCTTTGTATTTGTCGGCCCACTCCTTGGGCACATGGTGCGGAGCGTGGGTGGCGCCGGGCGCGAAATAGACGAAGAACGGCTTATCGGGGGCGAGGAACTTCTGTTGGGCGATCCAGTCTATGGCCTTGTCGGTCATGTCCTCGACCAGATGATAACCCTCTTCAGGCGTCTTCTTCGCTTCGACAGGTGTAGTTCCCTCATAAAGTGTGGGATACCATTGGTTGGCCTCTCCGCCGATGAAGCCGTAGAAATACTCGAAGCCGCCGCCGCCCGTGGGCCAGGCGTTGAAGGGACCGGTTGGGCTGGTCTGCCAGACCGGCACCTCGTGGCACTTGCCGAATTGAGCGGTGTTGTAGCCGTTTAGTTTCAGGGTCTGCGCCAGCGGCGACATGGAATTCGGCAGCACGGAGCAATAGCCCGGCGCGCCGGTGGCAATTTCGGTTATGCCGCCCATGCCCGCGGAATGGTGGTTACGGCCGGTCAGAAGCGCTTGCCGCGTCGGCGAGCAGAGCGCCGTGGTGTGGAAGCGGTTGAACTTCAGCCCATCGGCAGCCAGCTTCTCGGCTGTCGGCGTCTGGCAGGGGCCACCAAAGGCGCTGGACGAGCCGAACCCGGCATCATCGATCAGGATGACCAGTACGTTCGGCGCACCTTCAGGCGGGCGCAACTCATCAATGGGCGGAAACTTGCTATCCGGATCCTTCGCATCATACGCAGTGAACCGGGTGCGCGCGGTGTTCTGCATGGGAAGATGCGTGCGAGGTCTCTTGTCGTTGCTGGGCGTCATCGAGATATTCCTCCATAGTAGTATAATATTTGCTTTGGGTACCTACGGCGAATTGTTCGCCCCTCCTTTGCACCTGCCTGTCTTGCAAAGGCTCAGGCAACGAATAAGTGCCGGTCCTGTGAATGGCAGGGGACTTGACCCGAGCGGGCCCGAAAGTGTGGCGATGAATGTGCATGCTGGCGCAGTCGTGTATGCACTTTTTAAGCTCCACCCTTGCTTGCTATCGCAAGCTGGTGGTGATCGGCACTGCTGTGAATTGCATCACATTTCTGAATGTTCGCATATATTCATATGGCCGCATTGATTGACATCAATTCAACAACTTTGAGTTTATGTCTATTATCATAATATATGAAGGAGTGACCGAAGGTAGGAATTCAATTCAGTGGCCTTTGTGGTAGCGGTTAGGTGTTGTCGCCAGGGAAAACTGAACACAATGGCAGATACAAGCAGCGATAGCGCACCGAGCCGCTTCGAAGTGAGGACGACGGCGGAGAGCCATTTTTCATGGCTGCGTACGCGAATGAGCCTTGAGCGCACTCTGATGTCATGGGTACGCACTGCGATCTCATTGATCGGCTTTGGGTTTACCATCGTCCAGTTTTTCGACCGGTTGCAGCAATTGCCCGGCATCAAGCCCGCCCTCTTTCCGGATGCGGCGTGGTACCTGGGCTTGGCATTGATCTTCTGCGGCGTTCTGGCACTTATCATTGCCATCAAGCAGTACCAGTGGGGCTTGCGCTACCTCTGGAGTGAGAATTTTTCCGCCTTGGCGGGCGCGACGAAGATGGGGATGCAATCCTCGGCATTGGCCGTCGCAATCGTCTTGGCCGCCATCGGTACGATTGCATTCGTGACGGTTCTGCTGCGTCTCGTGTAGGCCGCCGGTGCAACCTTCTTTCATGCAAGGCGATAACGCCTGAAAGCTAGCTTCAGAGTAATCCGGTCTGCCATCGGTTGACAGGCAGGGTATTTCCGTTCGATCTTCCTACCTCAATGGTTGCAAAAATCATGACTGAAGTAACGCTCGCTTACCATCTTCTTGCCAAGCCGACTGGAGCGACTTGCAATCTGGACTGCAAATACTGTTTCTTCCTGTCAAAGGACAGCCTCTATCCGAACGAGAAGACCCGCATGTCGGACGAGGTTCTGGAACTCTACATCCAGCAACGCCTTTCCCAGCATGACGAACCGGAGATCAGCATTGCCTGGCAAGGTGGCGAGCCGACCATCATGGGCCTCGACTTTTTCAAAAGATCTATCGAATTTGTCGACCGGCATCGCAAGCCGGGACAAGAGATCCTGTACACAATCCAGACCAACGGTTTGCTGCTCGATGACGAGTGGTGCGCCTTTTTCAAGAAGCACAACTTTCTGGTTGGACTCAGCATCGATGGTCCGCGCGACATGCATGATGCGTACCGTGTCGACAAGCGCGGCGGCGGCTCTTTCGACCTCGTCATGCGCGCGTGGAAGGCCTTGCGGCGGCATCAGGTCGATTTCAACATACTTTGCACCGTCCATGCCGCCAACGCGGACCATCCGCTCGACGTCTACCGGTTCTTTCGCGATGAACTGAAAGCACAATTCATACAGTTCATTCCGATCGTCGAGCGCGCCACGCCGGAACTCCTGCCGGTTGCCAACAATGGATGGGGCGAGCGGCCCGGCGGTGAGCGCCCGCTTTACCTGCAGCGTGGCAGTCTGGTCACGGAACGCTCTGTCGGGGCAGAGCAGTTCGGACGCTTTCTTTGCGCGATTTTTGACGAATGGATAAAGCGGGACGTTGGTGAGGTTTTCGTGCAGACCTTCGATGTGGCGCTGGGAAGCTGGGTCGGGCAGCACAATCTGTGCATTTTCTCGCCCACATGCGGCGGTGCGCTCGCGCTTGAGCACAATGGCGACGTCTATTCCTGCGATCACTATGTCGAGCCGGATTACCTGCTGGGCAACATCAAGGAGACGCCCATGCTGGAGTTGGTGGCATCCGACAAGCAACGCCAATTCGGCCAGCACAAGTATGACAGCCTTCCCCGATATTGTCGTGAATGCGAGGTGTTGTTCGCCTGTTATGGCGAATGCCCGCGGAACCGCTTTATCATGACGCCGGATGGCGAGCCGGGTCTGAACTATCTATGCGCCGGCTACAAGCAGTTCTTCACGCATATAAATGCGCCCATGAAGACAATGGCGACACTCCTGAAGCAGGGTCGCTACGCCGATGAAATCATGCGGATGCAATGATGATGATCGCGACGTAGAAAAGGAGCGCCGATGGACCTCGTGCGCGAATGGATTTCACTGGCAGCCGTGTGCATTGAAGCATTGGCTGTGCTTATCATGGTGGTCTTCATCGCCGTTGTCACCGCCCGCTGGCTGCTTCACAGCGCCCGGGCAGTCGAAGGGGCTTACGAGCGCTACAGAACAGCGGTGGGAAGGTCACTTCTGATCGGGCTCGAACTTCTGGTCGCTGCAGACATCATACGCACCGTCGCTCTGGACGCGTCCTTGAACAACATCATGACCCTCGGCGCCCTGGTTCTGGTCAGGACCTTCCTCGGGTGGACACTGACCGTCGAGGTGGAGGGCCGTTGGCCATGGCAAAAGCCAGGAACGAGGAGTGAGAAAATTGGAAAGAGTTGAGAAAACCCGTTCCTGGACGTGATCGCCATCTACGGCTGCGCGCGGGGTGGGGCAGCAACGGGAGGATTGATATGGGTGACCACTTGAGTTTTATCGATGGCTTGCTGGCCCGAATTGACGGTCCCATGAGCCTGCGTTTGCTCCTGCAGCCGCTCATGGCGCTGTTCTTCGCTTATGACGATGGCAGGAGGGACGCGCGTGAGGGGCGGGCTCCTTATTTCTGGGCATTGTTCACCGATGCGGAGCACCGGCGCGACATGTTGCAGAGTGGCTGGAAGTCGATCGGCAAGGTCTTCATCATCGCCGTCATCCTCGACCTGATCTTCCAATACATCGTCTTCCACGATTTTCGCCCCGTCGGCGCGCTGGTTGCCGGAACTGTTCTGGCGATCATTCCCTATACCTTGCTTCGCGGACCTGTGAACCGGCTCAGTCGTTAGAGGCAATCGCATGCACCACATCCGCACCGTCGCTCTTTCCGACCCATCGGCGATACTGCCGCCAAACGAGGTTGTGGCGTCGTTGGGATCATGCCGTGATGCTGTGCGCTCCAGGGTCACTCGGTCCCTGGAGATAAAAGTGTCCGTGGGCGAAAGCCAAGGCCGGCTCGCGACCGTATCTCCCGTCCCTGATCTGCTGCGCGCTTTTCTACTTCATGATGCGGGAGGGTTCGGCATGCTACTAAGGGGTTAGTATTCTGCCGATGCACTCATGTGATAGGCATTACTTAATGAGAAAGCTAAATTCTGGTGGGGAGAAATAATGCGAAGTATCCTTCCACATGGCGCCCAATCGAGCGGGTGGCGGCGCATGATGTATCGCCTTCTCGCAGCATCACTTGTTTTGGGGCTGTACCATTCCTCGGCACAAAGCCAAGGCGCGATCGATGATGACGCCGACAAGCTGTTGCATGCCATGTCGTCTTATCTCGGCGGCCTGAAAGCGGCGACGTTTGACTACGACACCGATCAGGATATCGTCGACAGGCAAGGGCAGAAGCTGCAATACAGCGCCTCGGGGACGATAGCGATATCGCGACCGGACAAGTTGCACGTAACGCGCATAGGTCCCTTCGCGGATATCGAGGCCATATTGAACGGCAAGAGCATTTCGCTTTATGGCCGCGGGCTCAACGTCTATTCCCAGATGGAAAGTCCGGAAGCCACTATCGATGCCGGTCTCGAGGAGTTCCGCATGTCGACGGGCCTGGACGCCGCGGGGGCCGATCTGCTCGCAGCCGATCCCTATGCGCTGCTGACCGAAACGGCCGAGGAAGGAAGATTCGTCGGCAATGCCTTCGTCGGCGGCGTGGAATGCGATCATCTCGCATTTCGGACGGATACCGTCGATTGGCAGATCTGGATCCGCAAGGGCGAACAGCCCTTGCCGGTCAAGTATGTGATCACCTCGAAATGGGTGACGGGCGCCCCAGAATATTCGGTACGACTTACCAACTGGAATGTAGATCCCGCAATCGACAAATCGGTATTTGAGTTCTCTCCCCCCGCAGGCGCGAGAAAGATCGAGCAGATCGGCTCCGATGCCATCGGCGATGTCATTCTGGAGGATGCACAATGAAATCGCGCCGCTATTTGTCAATTGCCACTCTGGCTCTTACCTTGGTGGCGGTGGATTGCTGGACCGAAGGAGCCATCATCCCGTCGCATTTCGTAATCTCCGAAGCCCAGGCCAGGGTAGGTCGGCCGGCCACTCCCAGAAGCGTTGCAGGCGTTGCCCGCCGGACAACGCGCCGGGTCGTGCGCCGATCCGCCATTTACGTCTCGACCTTGCCAAGGGGCTGTTCGGCCGTGGTTATCAACGGTGTGTCCATCTGGCAGTGCGGAGGAGCGTACTACCAGTCCTATGGTGGACGCTACGTTGTCGTTTATGTCGACTGATGACACGGGAGTATAGCACACGTCCTTCCGAAAGCCGTCGATCTCCATGGTTTCGAAATTCCATCAGGTGGGGAGGCTGGCCAGTTTCCGAAACACAAGAACTACTTCGAATTGCGTAACCTCTTGCAGATTCGAGCCCGTGGAACGGACGCGCCGCAGAAACCGATAGCAAGCTAACCCTCGGAGGGGATTATGCGACTGGCATCAAAAGTATCGGTCGTATCTCGCGCACTCGTCGTGACTGCGACCTTGATCTTCCCCGGCCAGACGGTGGCCCAGGACCAAACCCAGGAACTCGCCAAGCAGCTGTCGAACCCGATTGCTTCGTTGATAAGCGTACCCTTTCAGTTCAACTATGATCATGGCTATGGGCCCGATGACGGCGACAAGGGCTTCGTCAATGTACAGCCTGTCATACCGATCTCCATCAATGACGAATGGAACCTGATCTCCCGAACGATCGTGCCCATCACCTGGCAGAACGATATTGCCGGACCATCGGGCGAGCAGTTCGGCCTAGGCGACGTGGTCCAGAGCTTTTTTCTCTCTCCGGTCAAGCCGACGGAGGGAGGTATCATCTGGGGTGTCGGTCCGGTGTTCCTTCTTCCGACGGCCACCGACGACTTGCTGGGCGGGGAAAAATGGGGCGCCGGCCCCACAGCCGTCGCATTGAAACAGAGCGACGGATGGACAGTCGGAGCGCTTGCAAACCACATCTGGTCATTCGGCGGCGACGATAGCCGCCCCGATGTCAACGCGACATTCCTGCAGCCCTTTGTCTCATATACGACGTCCGACGCCTGGACGTTCACGCTCAACACCGAAAGCACATACAACTGGGAGGCCGACGCATGGTCCGTCCCTGTCAATGTCACGGTCGCAAAGCTTGTCGTCTTGGACAAACAACCCGTCAGTCTGTCCGCCGGAATTCGATACTGGGCGGAGAGCCCGGAAGGTGGCCCCGAGGGATTAGGGTTCAGGATGGGTGTCACCATGTTGTTCCCGAAGTAGATTTGGACTGTTGCGGCGACGGTCCCGTCTTGGGGATAGGTGGGGACGGAGACTGCTGGAGCCTGGAGGAGAATATGGGTAATGGCTGAGAACACTTCGGATGCGGGTCTCACCTTTCTAGCCGCAGGTCTGCAGCAGTTCGCAGAACGGTTCATCGAGGGGCTCCACGTCCGATACCTTGCCTGGCTGGCGGCGCCCGCGGAATTTGAAACGTTCCGGGCGTCTTTCGCGCAGGTCTCCACCTCCGGTTTCGCAATGGCTTCGCAGATCCTTCTGATCGTCGCGATCGTTGCCGTACCGCTTGTCATCGGAGGCCGGCGGATCCGCATAGGGACGGGCACTGCGTGGAGCCGCCTGCTTTTATCGGCGACGGTGGCGGTGATAGCTCTGGCGATCGGTTTCGTGGCGGCGCGACTGCTGGCATCCCAAGGATTGCCGGTGCAAACGCTCCAGCTTTGGGTTACGTCCACCGTGGCGGGATGGGTCGTGCTCATCGCGCTGCATTGGCTGCTTCTGCAACAGCAGCCTCCAGAAGCCCGTCTTCGGCGGAACCGTTTGACCAAATTCGTTCGCGATCTCTCCCTTGCCATCCTATGGGCGGTTGCCGGGCTTTCGCTTGTTGCCTCACTGCGGCTGTGGGGTGCCGGCGCCGGCATGATCGATCTGTGGGGAACGGTGGTGGTAACCTTGCCCACGTTGCTTCTGTCCACCGGCGCCATATGGCGTCACAGGCGAACGCTTGCCGGAACCGTGGCCGGACCCCGTCCTCGCGCTTTCTGGCGCGGCAGCTTCGCGCGATGCTGGCCGGCTATCGTGATCGGCTTCATTCTTTTCATTGTGGTCAACGCGCAAGTGGCCCGAACGATGGGGGTGGCGCTTCCGGGGGGTGCCGTAGCCATGACAGCCCTCATCGTGATCGCGACGCCGCATCTCGATGCCATGATATGGGATTGGGCGCAGCGCGGCCTGAACTCGCCGAACATCTCGACCGCGGCAGCCGCATGGCGGCAGACGGCCCGCTTCACCGTCCTGATCGCCGTAATCGCATCGCTGGGCGCCTTATGGGCAGCGCCGCTGGCCGTGGGGTTCGGCATCGACCTCAGGCATGTTGCGCTCGACGCTTTCAAGGTCGCCTTGATCGGGATGTTCACCGCGTTCTGCTGGAATTTGATCGGCACCTCGATCGAGCGCGTGTCACGGGCGGACAGGATAGCTGCCGCCGCCGGATCGACCATGACAAGCTCGAGACTGGGCACGCTTGTTCCCCTGTTTGGCTCGATCGGCAAGTCGCTGATCGTCGTGTTCGCATTCCTTTCCATTCTGGTGACCGTCGGCGTCAACGTGTGGCCACTGATCACCGGCCTGAGCTTCTTCGGGCTGGCCATCAGCTTTGGTACGCAAGCACTGGTCAAGGACGTCGTCTCGGGCATGTTCTTCCTGATCGACGATGCCTTCCGCTATGGAGAATACATCGAGACGACAGGTGCCAAGGGAACGGTTGAGAAGATCTCGCTTCGCTCCGTCTCGCTGCGTGGCTCCCGCGGTCCGATAGCGACCGTCCCATATGGCCAGATGGGCAAGGTCCAGAACTTCAGCCGAGACTGGGTCATCGACAAGATCGCCCTGCGTGTCTCCATGGACACCGATGTCGAACTGGTGCGCAAGATCTTCAAGAAGATTGGAGAGCAGATCTCCGCGGACCCCGAGCTGAACCAGAACCTTCTGGAACCCTTCAAGAGCCAGGGCTCAACGGAGGTGGAGGACGGCACGCTTATCGTCAAGGCGAAGTTCATGGCAAAGCCCGGCACGCAGTTCCTCATCCGGAAGGCCGCCATGAAGGCCATACTGCAGGCGTTTCGCGAAAACGGCATCCGGGCCGTTCCCAAGCCGTTCACCGGCGAGGTCGACCCGAACGCATGAGCGCCCTTCAGAAAGATCGGCATTGCGGAAAGATGATACCTATGAGGCAGCGAATACTCGATACGATATATCGCCTGACCGGATATCCACCCGGTTTCCGAAGTGCGGATTATGTTCGACAGGAAACCGGCCTTGCATCCGTTGCGCCGGCTGCCGACGCGCGCGTGCGCCGCAAAGCCATCGAATCCGGGCAAGGATGCGCGATCAAGGCCGTCGTCATCCTTGTCTGCCTGCCGCTCGCGGGATGCGCAGGACGGATCGAGGGTGTTCTGACACCGGTTGCTGCCAGCCAGAGTTCGGCATCTGCATCAACTGTAACCATGCTGGTTGCCACCAGTCGAGAGCCATCAGGCGATCCCGCAACCCTGTTTTCAGGAGAACGCAGCCCGAACCTGTCGCTGACCGACATCACCGTTTCCATTCCCGCGAAACGGTCGCCTGGCACAGTGCAATGGCCGAAAAAACTGCCTCCCGACCCTGACAAGGAGTTTGCGGTTATCAGGGCGCAAAGCGTGTCGCGGGGGCCCGAGGCTCGCAAATGGTTCAGCCAACACAACAGCAATGGCCAGGTTCTTGTCTTCGTGCACGGCTTTAACAATCGCTATGAGGATTCAGTCTTTCGCTTCGCGCAGATCGTCCACGATTCCCACGCGGAGGTCGTTCCCGTGCTCTTCACATGGCCGTCGCGGGCAAATGTGCTCGACTACAACTACGACAAGGAGAGTACGAATTTCTCGCGAACAGCATTGGAGGAGGGACTGAGGATTCTCGCGGACGACGCCACGGTCAAGGAGGTGACCGTCATGGCGCACTCGATGGGCACATGGCTGGCGATGGAAGCGCTGAGGCAGATGGCCATACGCGATGGAAAGGTCGCGGCGAAGATAAAGAACGTCATTCTCGCCTCACCCGACCTCGATGTCGATGTCTTTGCGCGCCAGTGGTGGGAGCTTGGAAAGGCCAAACCCAAGATTACCATTTTCGTCTCCCAAGACGACCGTGCGCTCAAGGTATCGCGCCAGATCTCCGGTGGCGTCGACCGGGTCGGACAGATCAATCCTGCGGCCGAACCATATCGGACCAAACTGGAGGCCGCCGGGATTACGGTAGTGGATCTCACGAAGCTCAAGACTGATGATTGGCTCAATCACGGAAAATTTGCGGAAAGCCCCGAGATTGTGCAACTGGTCGGCTCCCGGCTGGTGACGGGACAGACACTTACGGATTCGGATGTCAGTCTTGGAGAAACGATCCTTGGAGCAGTCAATACCGTGGGTCAGGCGGCAGCAACGACGATGACCGCTCCGCTCGTCATCGCAGGGGGCAAGACGCCGCCGCGGCAATCCGACCAGACCGACGCCATCCTGGCCGGCGAAACAAAGTAGCGTCCGCGGATGCGGGGCTGCAAGAGGGATCGGAATAGTGCAGCTTCAAAGCCGTCGGCTCTACCATATTTTTCCCCGTACAGCGTAAGTCGTATAAAAGAACATTCTAAAAATAAATTGAAATTTATGGTTGCTGATAATAGGATTTTCGTGGGGACGTCGCCGGGATTCGGACCAAAAACATTGGCGTTTGGTGGTCGCGGCGAGCGATTGGAGACGAACGTGCAAAAGTACTTCGCAATGGGAATTCTGACGGCGTGTTGTATTTTCACCGGCGCGCTGGCCCAGGCGGCCGACGTCACGCCGCTCCTGACGCCGAAGCCGGAGCAGTCGGAAACGCAGGATGGCTGGACCTTCTCTTTCGCGCCCTATTTCTGGGCCACGAGTCTGTCTGGCGATACCGCACAGTTCAGTTTGCCAGCGGTGCATGTTGATGCTTCTTTTGGCGATATACTTGAAAATCTCGATTTTGCCGCCATGGCGGCGGGGGAAGCGCGCTACGGTCGCTTCAGCATCATTGGCGATATTGAATACTCCAAGCTATCGGTGGGAGGATCTACTCCCTTCGGCATCCTGGCATCGGATGTGAGTGTCAGGACGGAAACTTTCTCCGGCTTGATAGGCGCGGGCTATTCCGTTCTGTCGGATTCTTCCGGCTATCTTGACGTCGTGGGCGGCATCAAGGTGTGGTCTGTCGACACCACGATTTCGTTTAGCGGCGGCCTCCTGAACGGTGTGAACAGGAGCGACAGTGCGACTTGGGTGGATGCACTTGCAGGTCTGCGCGGCAGTTATTCACTGACGTCGGAGGTCTATGTGACCGGTTGGGGCTTCGTTGGAGCGGGTTCGGCCGATGTCGATTGGGATGTCGCCTTGGCTCTCGGCTACAGGTTCAATGAAAGATTGTCAGCGATAGCCGGATATCGCGCTGTGGGTGTCGATTACAGCAATGACGGTTTCGTCTTCGACGTCGTTCAACAAGGACCCATATTAACCTTGGAATTGCGATTCTAGTGGGTTCTGGCCTGAGCCGAAATCGTGGTCTATGTGTCGGCCTGGCCCCGTCAATGTCAGATAATTCAATGGTTTATCACGCGAATCGGCGTTAAGCTCTATGTCGGCTGTACTCTCACGTTATCGACCTTCATAAAGGGAGGGGAGCACGAGGGAAAGGGCCTCGATGTGTCCCGTATCCGCTCGGATGCAGCACGGGACCGGTACGGCCCCAGTGGGCGGTCTGGTCAGGCCGCCGGCCGAGCTATAGGTTTCGGAACAAGCGACAACTTGAAACCTAGGGCATCGGCCACCTTGGCGATGGTTCCAAGCTCCGGATTTCCATCACCGTTAAGAGCCTTGTAAAGGGCCTGCCGCGTCAATCCTGTTTGCCGCGCCAAATCCGTCACCCCTCGGGCCTTGGCAACGACACCCAAGGCCATAGCGAGTTCATGGGGATCGCCGCTTTCACTTGCTGCAGCGATATACTCCGCTATAGCTTCATCGTTTTCGAGATAGCGGGCAGAGTCGTATTCTCTGGTCACGAGTGGCATAGGCTACTCCTTTAGCGTTCTGGCCAAAGCCTTGGCCTGTTCAATATCCTTGGACTGGGTCCGCTTGTCACCTCCGCACAGAAGGACAATGACAACCGCACCATCTCTCACAAAGTAGACGCGGTATCCCGGACCGTAGTCGATGCGAAGTTCACTTACACCTTCGCCAACTGGTTTGACGTCACCGGGATTTCCCATTGCGAGGCGGTCGATGCGGTGGGAAATTCGCGCCTTTGCACGATGATCGCGCAAGCGAATGATCCAAGTGGCATACTCAAGAGTTTCGCGTATGGAAAACGTAGTCGATTGTAAACCATGGTTGTCAAATCGTCAAGCAACTGAGTTGGTGGCGATAGGCACTCGAAGGCAAACGTTGCCTGGTTTTCCAAGCGGACCGCGTTTCCCTTGACGGCTCCACAAGGCTCACTCTCGAGGTCAGCGACGGGATGCTAAAGTGCTGCACCTAACCGCCAATCAAGTCGTGGGGCTTCGATCTTGGCCCAAACGGAAAGAAGCGGATGTTACTTCACGATATCCCGTCAGGGGCATTATCCATCCTCGTCCTCTTTGTATGGGGAAACGTCCAAATCATCGAGCAGAAGGGCGAAAATCACCTCGAAGAGGGTTCTGCGCCGTATCTCGACACGGCGTTCGGGGATATTGTCGCCAAGGGCGTGAGGGGTCCTTCTTTCCGCGCCTGTCGCTTGGCCGGCACCTGCATCCCGCCGGGTCTCGTATCCCGCCAGTTCATGGAGAGCGCGTGAGACGGAAGCCGTAGGCGCAGCCGACATCCGTAAGGACAGGCTTTAACTGGAGACATCCTGCGCCCCATGCGCGATTCTTCTGTGGTCGAAGCCGCGACGGCGGGAGCATGTCCGGAGATTGCCGGCGAAAATCGCAGGCGCAATCAGGCCGCAAATGGACCTGCCTGATCGAGGTCTCGACGGGTGAATAGGGAAATTCACCGACGATGCGGTCCCGTCCGGCGCGTCGTTTCCGCCGAGTTCGTCGCGCCCAAGCGGGTCAGAAATCCCACGGCGAAATGAGATGCAGGCTGGTCGTCCGGAAGTCTCTCAGGTTGCGGGTTGCCAGACGGCCGCCGTTGACCTGCGCGATCGCGGCGATCATGCCGTCGGGGGCGGACATGATATGTCCCTGCCGGGCTGCATCACCCATGATTTCGCCATAGGCAAGGGCAGCCTCCTCGGTCAGGCCGAAGATGCGATCGGCAAAGCGGCGTCGCCAGTCCTGCAGCCCCTGTTCCAGCCGGTCGGCCCGCTGGTCCGGCCTGATCTTCTGGATGCCATAGGCAATCTCGGCAATCGTCACCGTCGGCAGCGCCAGTTCCGCGTCGTGTCGAACAAGCCAAGTAACGACCGCCTCGTCCGGGGCCTTCTTCAGGGTTTCCGAGATGACGTTGGTATCGAGGAAAATCAAAGCTCGATACCCGGATGCGGCTTGCGGTTTTCCTGGATCACGGTTTCCAGGTCGATATCCGTGCCGGCCTGTGTCGCAAGTCTTGCGTAGAAGTTTGCGGCGGGTTCCCGCCCGGCCTCGCGAACCTCATAGGCTTCGAGGGCGCGCTCGACGACATCGGCAATCGACCGGTTCTCGCGGCGCGCGAGCCGGTGCGCCAGATCCCGAGCCTTGGAGCTGCGAACAGAGAGTTGCGGTTCAGCCATCAATGCCTCCATTTTTAGGCAATATAAGCCTGACGGGACCTGCCATCAAGATGGCAGATGGCGGCTTGCCACCATCATTATTCAATAGACCGCCGCCCTCTTTTTTGAGGAGGCATATGACGTACTCTTTGATGCGCAATCCATGAATGATACCATCAGGACGCGAAAATGCCGGGTGGTCGAGACGCGGAATTATTCATCATAAAATATCTGGAATAACAGAGGCTAGTAATGAATTTATTCTTGATATCCGCGATAGTTTTTGGGTTTTCATTCATTTATCTTTTGTACCAACAAATATATGAGATAATTTTCTACCGAAACAGGGGATGGAATTTCGATATATATAACAAATTTACCGGAACAACGTTCGATAGCGATAGCAATGATCCGATGTTTGCGCAATCAAACAGAAAACGAGTGATTTTCGGAATGCCGACGTTTATGTTATTTACGCTTATTGCATTAATATGCTCGATATATGCGTATCTTTCGGAGAAAGTATACATATAAATGTCGTTGATGTGCTATGATTCCAGCGTGCAAATAATTTTTTTAGGAAAATAAATATTTATTCTTCAAAGAATAAATCAAAAATTCCCTCTCTCGTCGAGCAGAGGGGCAGCGACCGTGTCATAGTGCCTTCTGCTCGATGAGAGAGAAGGCCGATTTCGGAGGTTTTTGGTGAGCTCCGTGAACCTATCTGTGAACGAAGCCCATAGCACAAGGCGAGCATGGATCTCATGCAGAGTCCCGCGCGAGCGTAAGATTTATATCAGTAATATTTAACATTGAGGTTGCCGCTGTCGGACGAGGGCGGTACTCCGCTGACGCAGGCGAAATCCATCGACACCGTCGCGACCAGTATTCCCGGCGATCTCCTCCCCAACCTCCTCCGCTATTCGCTCCATTCTGGCGTCATCAGGCTTCCGCAATCACATCGTGATCGCTTCGGGGTGCTTTTGTCGCAGGAGGCAACGTTGCCTTGCATGGTTGCGGACATCTATTCTTCGGCGAGAGTGCGGAGAAGAGGCAGGGGGATAGCAGGTGGATAACGGCGCCAAGGAAACGCGATACTGGCACAGCCAGTCCACCGAAGACGTCCTCGCCCAGCTCTCGGCAACGGCTCATGGCCTGAAGCAGGCCGAGGCCGAGCGACGGCTGGCGAGCTATGGGCCGAATGAATTGCCGGAGACCACGGGACGTCCCGCCTGGCTGCGTTTCCTCTCCCAGTTCAACAATGTGCTGATCTATTTCCTGCTGGTTGCGGCGGCGGCGGCCTTTCTGCTCGATCATGTCATCGATGCCAGCGTCATCGTCGCGGTCGTCTTGCTCAATGCCATCGTCGGCTATGTGCAGGAGGGCAAGGCCGAGGAGGCGCTGAACGCCATCCGCAGCATGATCTCGCCGCAAGCCAATGTTCTGCGCGATGGTCGCAAGTCGGCGATCCCGGTGCGTGAACTGGTTCCGGGCGATGTCGTTTTCATCGAGGCCGGCGACAAGGTGCCGGCGGATCTTCGCCTGTTGCGCGCCCGCCGCCTGCTGATCGACGAGGCGCTTCTGACCGGCGAATCCGTCGCCGCCGAAAAGCACGAATTGCCGGTTGCAGCCGACGCAGCGCTCGGCGACCGCCAGTGCCTTGCCTTTTCCGGAACGCTGGTTGCTGCCGGCCAAGGGACCGGCGTCGTCGTGGAAACGGGCCTGCAGACCGAAATCGGCCGCATCAGCAGCCTGTTGCAGAATGTCGAGCCGTTGAGCACGCCGCTGCTGCGGCAGATCGATGTCTTTGCCCGGCGTTTCACCTGGGTCGTCTTCATCGGCGGCGCCCTGCTCTTTGCCTTCGCCGTGCTCGTTCGCGGTTTCGATTGGGTCGAGGCGCTGATCGCCGTGGTGGCGCTCGCCGTCGGCGTGGTGCCCGAAGGGCTGCCTGCCGTCATCACCATTACGCTTGCCATCGGCGTTCGCCGCATGGCTTCGCGCAATGCCGTCATCCGCAAGCTGCCGGCCGTCGAAACGCTCGGCGCCACCTCCGTTATCTGCACCGACAAGACCGGGACACTGACCCGCAACGAGATGACCGCGCGGCGGATCGAGACGGCGGTCAGCCGCCTTTCGGTCGGCGGTGCGGGTTATGTGCCCGAGGGCGAGCTGACGAGCCCGGATGGCGATGACGTCGCAGCCCTTGCCGATGCCACCGGTCTCGTCCGCTGCGGCCTGCTTTGCAACGATGCGGACCTTTTCCAGGTCGAGGGCGGCTGGCAGGTGGCGGGCGATCCGATGGAGGGCGCGCTGGTCGCGCTCGGCATGAAGGCGGGGCTCGATCCCTCCCATGTCCGCGGGGAATGGCAGCGGCTGGACGAAATCCCCTTCGATGCCGCCCATCGCTTCATGGCGACGCTGCATCGTGCCCCGGATGGATCGCCGGATGGATCGTATGTCGTTTTCATCAAGGGCGCCGTCGAAGCGCTGCTCGCCATGGCGGCGAAGGAGGAGACGGACGACGTGGCCGGCCGCGCCTTCTGGGAAGAGCGGATCGCCAATGCCGGAGCCGAGGGCGAGCGCGTTTTGGGCTTTGCCGTGAAACATCTTGCGGCACGCCCGGAGACGTTCACCTTCGAGACTCTTGCCGGCGGCATTGAATTTCTCGGTATCGTCGGTTTCATCGATCCTCCGCGGCGGGAGGTGATCGATGCGGTGGCCGAGTGCCGCTCCGCCGGCATCGCCATCAAGATGATTACCGGCGACCATGCTGCAACGGCGCTGGCGATTGCCCGCCAGTTGGACCTTGCCGAAGACCCCGAGGTCATCACCGGCGCGGAGGTCGAGGCGGCGAGCGATGACGATTTGAGGGAGATCGTCGAGCGCGTTTCGGTCTTTGCCCGCACCACGCCGGAACACAAGCTGCGCATCGTGCGCGCGCTTCAGCGCAACGGGCATATCGTGGCGATGACCGGCGACGGCGTGAACGACGCTCCAGCCCTCAGCCAGGCGGATGTCGGAACGGCCATGGGTATCAAGGGCACCGAGGCGGCGAAGGAAGCCGCCCAGATGGTGCTTCTCGACGACAATTTCGCCTCCATCGTCAATGCGGTGCGCGAGGGGCGCAGGGTTCAGGACAATATCCGCAAGGTGATTTCCTGGGAGATCCCGACCAACGGTGCGGAAACCCTTGCCGTGGTGCTTGCCATTCTCGCGGGCTTCGCCCTGCCGATGACGGCGACCCAGATCCTCTGGAGCAACCTGATCCTGGCGGCGACGCTCGGCCTCGTTCTCGCTTTCGAGCCGCCGGAACCCGGCATCATGCGGCGCCGGCCACGAGCCGCGAATGCGCCGCTCCTGTCCCCTTTCCTGCTCTGGCGCGTGGTGGTGGTCTCCATCCTTCTCGCTACGGCCGCGCTCGGCATCTTCTTCTTCGCGCTGGGAACCGGCCGCGATGTGGAGACGGCGAGAACCATGGTCGTCAACATGTTCGTCGTTGCCGAAATCTTCTACCTGTTCAACGTTCGCTATCTGCATGTCCCCTCCATCACCGTCATCGGGATCAGGGGAACGCCGGCGGTGCTGACTGCCATCGGGATGCTGGTCGCCGCCCAACTGCTCTTCACCTACGCCCCTTTCATGAACCGGCTCTTCGACACCCGCCCCCTCGGCCTGCTGGATGGTGCGCTCATGGTGGTCATAGGGGCGGTGCTGATGCTGCTGCTCGAGGTCGAGAAGGTCCTGGTGCGCCGGCTCGGCTGGTTCGCGGAGCTTCGCGACTGATGGTCTCGGGAGTGATTTCATGCCGACGACGCTGGCTCGGTCCGCGGTCGGCCTCCTGCAGCACTCTCACTCGTCGGATGTCATCGAGGTTTCCAATGGTCTCGGGATCGGCCGCAACGCCGCGATCTCCCTCTTCCACGTGTTCGACGCCGCCGCCTCCACGATGACGGCGCGCACGGGCGTCGCCCGCAAGGAGATCAGCGCTTACGTGAATGACGAGAAGAGGAAGGCCTCGGTCGCGTTCCTGAAATTCATCGAGACCCAGCCGATCGATCCGCGCGCCATTCACGTCGTGCCGGAACGCGGTTCCGTCGCCGTCGCCGCCGCTGCCATCGCGACGCTCGCGGTGCAGATTTCCGCCGACCTGATCGTGGTCGGCACTCGTGGCCGCAACGGCGCCAGGAAGCTCTTCCTCGGCAGCGTGGCGGAAAAGATCATCGGCGAAAGCGAGTGCGATACGCTTGCCGTTCCGCCCTCCGAGCGGAGCAACTGACCCCGCAGCAAAGTCCCCTCCCCTCCCCCGAGGCCGTTTTTCCGGGGGAGGGGGGCCATGTGATCGGCAGGGGGGCTGGAACGACGATTCATCGATCGTTTACCATGCTATCCCGCCCCTTCCCGTCGCAGTCGCCAGATCGATATAGCGTTGGCGCAGGCTGAATGTGCCGATCCATGCATCGGCGAATCGTCGGGGCGGATGACAAGCTGGAGCGTGTTGACAGCTGTCAACAGTCTCCGCGGCTGGCAACGGTGGAAAACCGGAGCGCCGTTTTCCCGGTCTCGGCGGATGTTTCGAAGGCGTACTTTCAGAAATAGCCCGATCCGCTATCGTCTGCTGATCGGAATGGTGGCTCCAAGCGGAAGCAGAACGGGAACCTCACTGATGCCATCTGAAGGCTTCGGCTTCGCACCCCTCCCCCTGTTGACAGCTGTCAACGGCTTCGGTGCGGTGATCCCGAAACACGTCCGGCAGAAGCCCTGGCACGCAGAACGAAGCCACCTCGCTCGCGATCGGATGGGCGCGGACGAGGAGGTTTTTCGTCTCACGGGTTATCTCTACACCGATGCTCCCTGCTCAGCCTCGCCGACATCGGCGATCACCCTTCCGGGCAGGAGGACGAAGATCGCGACGGCGCAGAAAACGGTGACGGCGGCGAGCCACCAGCAGAGCGTCGAGAATGCCGTCTGGTAGGCTTCGCGCAAAAGGCCAACTTGCAGGTTGGTGGACAATGTCGCGGCGCCCGTCAGATCGCCGACGGCGAGGCGCTGTCCGGCCTCCTGCAGAACCGACGGGGCGAGGGGCGCGAGGTGGCCAAGCGAGGTCGAGATCAGGCCGGCCAGTGCGGCGCTGACGATGGCGAGCGCGACACCCTCGCCCGCCACGCGGACCGTGCTGAAAATTCCGGTCGCCATTCCCGCGCGTTCGACCGACACGACAGAGACGGAAAGACCATCCATCAGCCCCCAGGGCAGACCTGCGCCGATGCCGACGACGAGCATGGGCAGAACGATCATCGCGCCATCCTCCATCCTGATCGTGGCAAGCCAGACAAGGCCGGCGGCGGCGATGAGAAGACCGATGCCGGAAAGGATGCCCGGCGAGACATGCCGCGCCAGCATCGTCGCGACGATCGGCACGACGAGCATCGGAGCGGAGAGACCGAGCATCAGCAGCCCCGCCTTCACCGCGCCCTGCTGCTCGATGCCGATCAGCCGCAGGGGAACAATCACCAGCAGAACCACGAAGCAGGCGCAGGTCGCGACCGGTAGCAACTGCACGCCGACGAAGCGCGGATACCGGAAGAGCGAGAGGTCCAGCATCGGTCGTTCGGCGCGCATTTCAATGAGGATGAAGGTTGCGAACGACAGGACGAACCCTGCGGCAAGAGCGGTCGCGCCGAGTGCTCCGAGGGAGGGCAACTCGATCATCGCCACGGTGAAGAGGGTGAGCGTCAGGGTGAAACTCAAGGCGCCGGCACAGTCGAGTTTGCCGGCATCGGGGTCCTTCGTCTCGCGCATGCGCGGCGGACCGAGGATCAGGGCGAGAAGGCCGAACAGTCCGACGACGACGAATATCGCCCGCCATCCCACCATCTCGATCAGCGCTCCGGTCAGGAGGGGACCGGAAGCGAGGCCGACGCCGAAGGTCGTTCCCAGCAGCCCGAAGGCTCGCGTTCTTGCGTGACCGTCGAATTCCTGCGCCAGCGCCGCCGTGCCGCCGGCAAGTGCGGCGGCAGCACCCACGCCCTGCCCTGCCCGCAGGATATCGATCAGCCAGATCGACGGCGCCAGCCCGAGCGCCAGCGAAAAACCGACGAACAGCGCAAGGCCGATCAGGAACACACGCCGCCTGCCGTAACGGTCGGCCAGCGCACCGGCCGCCATCAGAAGACTGCCGAAGGCCAGCATGAAGGCATTGGTGATCCAGGTGAGGCTCTCGGGCGAGCCGCCCAGATCCAGACCGATTGAAGGCGTGGCCACCGCGCCGGCCGAGAAGCTCAAGGGAAGGGTGAGGGCGGCGAGGCATACAGCCGCCAGCACCGAATTGCGGTGGGCGGGCGGCCGGGGAGGGATATCGTTCATGCGAACTCCGATGCTGGGACAGGTTCCCCCGACCCTGGAGCGCTGTGCGTCCGGATGGACGCGCAGCGCTCCAGTTTATTGAATCCACGCATCGAGCTTTCCGAAAATCGGTTCCGATTTTCGGGCCGATGCGCTGGAGCCGGGTATCGGGCGCATCTTCGTGATATCAGCCGAAGTCGATAATCGGCCTCATGGTCCTTTCATTGCGGATCGATATTCTCTAATTCAGAAATATGGACAAGCTGAGCGAAATCTTTGCCTTCGTGCGCGTTGCCGAACGGCTGAACTTTGCCAAGGCCGGACAGAGCCTCGGCCTGTCGCCTTCCGCAATCGGCAAGAGCGTTGCGCGTCTGGAAGCCTCGCTCGGCGTGCGACTGTTCAACCGCACCACGCGTCAGGTCTCGTTGACCAATGAAGGGCAGATGTTGTTCGAGCGTTACAGGGCGATATTGACGGACCTGCAGGATGCCCATGAAGCGGTGAACGGAGAGATGGCCGAGCCGCGCGGCAGCCTGCGGGTGACGCTGCCGACCATCGGCTATCGCTTCCTGCTGCCGATCATCCCGGAGTTTCGCCGGCGCTATCCGGAGATCGATCTGGAACTCGACTTCAACGACAGGCAGGTCGACCTGATCGAGGGCGGGTTCGACGCCGCGATCCGCAGCGGCAGGCTCGACGATTCCAGCCTGATGTCACGACGCCTCGGACCCTTCCGTTTCGTGCTGTGCGGATCGCCCGACTACTTCAGGCGTATGGGGTCGCCTGTGCACCCGGACCAGCTTCAGGACCATGAGGCGCTACGCTTTCGCTTTCCCACCTCCGGCAAGTTTCAGGAGTGGAAGCTGGCGAACGGCGACAATCCCCTGTCGAAGATGCGGGTCGCGCTGACCTGCGGCAACATGGAAGCGATCCGGGCCGCCGCGATCGACGGCCTCGGCCTTGCCTACATGCCCGAGTTCCTGGCGGCGGATGCGATCCGCGACCTTTTGCTCGAAGCCGTCCTGCAGGAACACCTCGCAGCCCCCGGCCACTTCTCGATCCTCTGGCCATCCGCCCGGTTCATGACCCCCAGGCTCCGGGCCTTCATCGACTTTGTCGCCGAGAGATTGTTCACCGGGGTCTGACCGGGGCGGTCGCCGGGACGGAGCGATATCTGTCAGTCGGGAAGGGGAGGCGTCCCCGACGTTGACAGCTGTCAACAACGTCCTGTCGAGGGAGCTTGCCCATCCGGATTTCTTGCCCGGTGCACCGGAAGAGGGGAGGGGGCGATTTTTTTCTCCCGAGAATTCAGCTCAGCGTCTCGCCGTTCCTTGGCTTCCCGAACTCTCCGGCATGAAAACATTTCGTCGCGGTACAAGGGAGGGCCCTCACGCCGCGCCAACGATTTCCACATAGCCGCGCCGACGCTTGGAGCGGGCAAGTGCTGCCGCCGCCCGTTGTGCGGTGTCCGGATCGGCATGAGGTTCCGTCCTGCGGCGGCCCTGCCTTCCGATCCGACCCCATTCGCGGATCAGCAGGATTTCGCCGAACAGGTCGCGCTCGACCGACAGGCGGTAGAAGCGTTTCATGTTGCGCGCGGGGTCGCGGCGCTCGAGGTGAAAGAGGGGTGCTTCGTTCATGCCGTCATTGTCGGATGCGCTGGTTGCCGCGTCCAACGACTTTCCTGAATCGGTCGGCCGTCATCGATTCATGTTGATTATGGCTTACGGGCAAAAGGCGACTCTTTGCGGCTCTCGCCGCCGTTGACTGCTGTCAACGGAGCGGAGCGGGGAAGGGCGGAGAAAATAATCCTTTTGAATCAAGCCCGGACCACGAAATTCATCCCCGCCCGTATGCCCCGGTCTATGATCGCGGGCATGAGAAACGGCGTGGAAAGGTAAGATTTTGTTAACCAAAAAGGACTTGACGCGACTCGGAGCATGCTCCACGCTTTTTACGGAAAAGGGCGGAGATGAGAAGATTTTCCGTAAATTTAAAAAGTCTCTGTAGGTTTTCTGCCCCGCGTATATGCGTGAAAGCGAGAATCGCGCAGAATATGGAATTGAACCCTGCAAGCGCCAGCGCCTCCGGATGCGCTTCGCAAGCAGGATAACAGATGGAGAGATCCGATGGCCATGCCGTCAGACCCCGCTATTGGAGAAAAGGTGTCCAGCCTGCGTCCGGCCGACGAGACGATCGCCGAGGATGCGCAGGCGCTTTCGCTTCAGCTGCAGGCAATGCGCGACCGGCTGTTCGCGCCGACATCGCAGAAGACGCTGCGCAGCTTCTCCTCGGGAGAGGCAGCAAGGCTCGTCGGGGTATCCGATGGTTATCTGCGCCAGCTTTCGCTGGCGGGGGAGGGGCCTCAGCCGGAGGTCAGCGCCGGCGGACGGCGTTCCTATTCGCTCGCCGATATCGATGCGCTGCGTCACTATCTGGCGGAGCAGGCGCTGGCCAAGGGCAACAAGGCCAAGGCGCGCTCCTATGTCAAATGGCGTGACCCGGAACGCGGCGAACACCTGCAGGTGATCTCGGTCACCAACTTCAAGGGCGGCTCCGGCAAGACCACATCGTCGGTGCATCTCGCCCAGCATCTGGCGATGACCGGCCACCGGGTGCTGGCCATCGATCTCGATCCGCAGGCTTCGCTTTCGGCGCTGTTCGGCTATCAGCCGGAACTGGATCTTGTCGGCAACGATACGATCTACGGCGCGATCCGCTATGACGACGAGCGGCGCTCGCTGAAGGACATCATCCGCAAGACCTATTTCCACAATCTCGATCTGGTGCCGGGCAATCTCGAGCTGCAGGAATTCGAGCACGCCACGCCACGGGTACTTTCCGCCCGCCGTCCGGGCGATGCGACCTCGCTGTTCTTCACCCGCGTCCAGGCCGCCCTCGACGAGGTGGCCGACAATTACGACGTCGTCATCATCGACTGCCCGCCGCAGCTTGGCTATCTCACGCTTTCGGCGCTCTGCGCCTCGACCTCCGTCATCGTCACAGTGCATCCGCAGATGCTCGACGTCGCCTCGATGAGCCAGTTCCTGTTCATGACCGCCGACCTGCTCGGCGTCGTGCGCGAGGCGGGGGGGCAGCTGAACTTCGACTTCCTGCGTTACCTCGTCACCCGTTTCGAACCGCATGATGCGCCGCAGGCGCAGATCGTCGGCTTCCTGCGTTCCCTTTTCGGCAATCGCGTGCTGACGGCATCGATGCTGAAATCGACCGCGGTTTCTGATGCGGGCCTGACCAAGCAGACGCTCTACGAGGTCGGGCGCGAGAACTTCTCGCGCGGAACCTATGACCGGGCGATGGAATCGCTCGATGCGGTGAACAGTGAAATCGAGCAGTTGGTACATACGGCATGGAGGCGATGAACATGGCGGGACGGGATCGCAAGAACTCTCTGAAGGCCCTGTTCGGCGGCGATATGCTGCCAACGGCCGAGACCGAGCATCGGGCGCCCGAGACGAAATCCGTTCCCGGCGATGCTTCGGTGAACGCTGCCGCGAGCCAGCCGTCGCAGGAGACCCATTCTCCCACAGCACCTGCTCCGGCCGGACATTCAACTACCCAGCCCGGAAGCCTTCCCGGTCGCACGTCGTCCGGTGCCGTGCGTACCATGGGTCTGACGCTGTCGTCGATCAGCCGCGAGATGGAAGAGGCGCGCGCGCTTCGCGAGGCATTGGAAAACGGCGAACGCATTCTTGCGCTCGATCCGGCCAAGGTCGATGCGTCCTTCGTCAGCGACCGCCTGAGCGAGGAAGACCGGGACGATCCGGATTTCCTGCAATTGGTGGAAAGCATGCGCGAGGCCGGCCAACAGGTTCCGATCCTGGTTCGCCCGCATGGCGAAACGCCCGACCGTTATCAGGTGGCCTATGGTCACCGGCGCCTGAAGGCCGCACGCCGGCTCGGGCTTCCGATCCGCGCCATCGTCCGTTCGCTGAGCGATGACGAACTGGTTCTGGCGCAGGGCAAGGAAAATGCCGAACGGCGCAATCTGAGCTTCATCGAACGCGCGGTCTTTGCCCGCTCGCTTGAGGACCGGGGCTTCGACCGCAAGCTGATCTGCGAAGCACTGGCGGTGCAGAAAAGCGAGCTTTCGCGGCTGTTGCAGGTGGCCGATGCCGTTCCCGTGCGGTTCATCCGCGCCATCGGTCCGGCCCCGAAGGCAGGACGCGAACGCTGGATGGCGCTTGGCGAGATCTTCCTGAACGGCAATGGCGCCGAGATCGAAAAGGCGGACGACGAGGCGACTTCGGAACGTTTCCGCGCCGCCGACAGCGACACGCGTTTTCAGATGCTGTTCGACCGGGCCTTGCCCGTCCGGCTGCGGAAAAGCGCGAAGGACGCGCCGCTGGAACTGAAAGCACCCGATGGCCGCGTCTTTGCCCGCGTCGACCGGCGGGGCAGGGCGGTCAAGATCGAGTTTGCGGCCGATGTCGCGCCCGCTTTCATCGAGCGGATGAGCGCGCGGCTGAATGAGGATTATGCGGCTTTTGTCGCGGCTGAAGCCGCTGGCAAAGGCGAGGCGTAAGCCGGAAACACGTGATTCGGCTGGCGGTTAGCCCCGCTGGCGATGGTTGAAACACCAGGAAAGGAAGCGAAGAGACAAGAAAAAAGGCCCCCAAAACGTCACCATTCCGGAAGCCCTCTTCTATGTAGCAATTCGAGAGAATCACTTCCGCAGGTCAAAGTCAAGAGTCGCGAACATTACGTTGCGCGAAACGTGGAACTGCGTCCGCCTGAATGGCGACGTCGACGGGTTCGGCTTGTCTCCAGACAAGGGACCTGACGATGATGGAACGGATAGTGACGACGCCTTTCGGCGGCGGCAGGGTGAGTGCGCGCATTTTTGCCGCTCAGGCCAGGACTGCCGAGCGGCAGGAAAAGCTTAAAGCAGGCGAGGGCGGCAATGACAGCGGCCGCGCCGACAAATGGCAATTGCTGCGCGCGGTGACGGAAGCACGCCGCGCGCTCGGCCTCGGCGACCGCACGATCTGCGTGCTGGAAGCGCTTGTTTCCTTCAATACCGATCGGGAACTCGACGGCAGTGCGCCGATCATCGTCTTCCCCTCCAATCGCGAGCTTTCGATGCGCGCCCGCGGTATGGCGCCGGCAACGATCCGCAGACATCTGGCTGCACTGGTGGATGCCGGTCTCGTCATTCGCCGCGATAGCGCCAATGGCAAGCGTTACTGCCTGCGGGATGATCGCGGCGTGGTCGAGGATGCCTTCGGTTTCGATCTCGCACCGCTTGCGCTCCGCGCCGGCGAAATCCATGCCGCCGCCGAAGCTGCACGTCGCGAAGAGCGGGCAATCAGGGCCCTGCGCAGCGAAGTGACGCTTCACCAGCGGGATATCGCACGCATCGTCGAATGCGCCCTGGAAGAGGGCAGGGCAGGGGACTGGCTCGACATGGCCGAGCGTCTCTCGATGATTTCAGGTGGCCTGGCACGCAATGCTGGTATCGACGCGCTGGAAGCCCGGCGAACTGAACTCTCCCGCCTTCGTGCGGAAGTGGAAAACTCTTACCTTTCAAGTCTTTCCGAAGAAGAAATGAGCGCCAATGACACTCAAAGTGAGCGCCATTATCAGAATTCAAATACCGAAACTACTTCTGAATTAAACGGCTGGGAACATAATACAGCGAAGCCCGCAAACGCCGAAAAGGCGGCCCCCGAGCGCAAGATGGCGGTAAGCCTCGACAGATTGAAGCGATTGTGCCCCGGAATTCTCGATTATGCCCGCGACGGGATCCGCAACTGGTCCGATCTCATCAAGACCGCCGATCTCGTGCGCTCCATGCTGGGTGTTTCGCCCGATGCCTGGCGCAAGGCGAGGGCGGCGATGGGCGAGCAGGCGGCCTCGGTGGTGATCGCCTTCATTCTCGAGCGGGTCGATACGATCCGCTCGCCCGGCGGTTATCTGCGCGATCTCACCGCAAAGGCCGAGAAATCCGCCTTCAGCGTCTATCCGATGCTTCAGGCGCTCGAAAAGATGAAGGAATGAGGGAGGTAGCAATGGTGCCGGTTGCTGTCATGACTGGTTGCCTCAGCGAAAACCGATTCCATTCATGAACACGCCGACCAGATGAGCGATGTGCGCTTGCGGTGCGCTTTCCTGTTCGGTCGCGAGCGAGATTGCGGTCGCGACGCAGACCAGGTCGTTGAAGCTGATATCGGGCCGGACAGCCCCGGCTTTCTGCGCACGATCCAGGAGGCGGATACCTTCCTGGGTGGTTGCGAGACATCCGGGGGTTCCAATCTGCAAAACAGTTCCGAGCGATGCGGCGAAACCCCGGTAAAGATTCGAATATTGGACGAGCTCTTCGAGATAGGTGCGCAAGGCATCCAAGGGGCTGAGATCGGCTTCTCTCGCGTGGCTAGTTTCCGCGAGAGACAGGAAGCGGGCACTGTATGTCGCGGCCAAAAGGTCTTCGCGCGTCGGGAAGCGGCGATAAAGCGTGCCGATCCCCACTCCGGCGCGCTTTGCGACGTCATCCAATGAGACACCAGCGCCTCGCTCCAGAAAGACGTCCTCGGCTGCCGCAAGGATTCGCTCCTTGTTTAGCCGCGCATCGGCTCGCAATGGGGTTTTGTCCGTCAAAAAATTCTGCCTTGTAGTGACTTGTAAGTGGAGGGTATCTCCATATAGTAAGTGGAGCAATGCTCCACTTATCGACAGAGCGAGGATACGACATGACGAAGCGATTTGATGACAAGGTCGTGGTGATTACGGGTGGAACGGATGGCATTGGGCTGACGACAGCCCGGTCGTTCGCAGCGGAGGGCGCCCATGTTTATATCATGGCCCGGCGGCAGGAGCGCCTGGACGAGGCGCTCACGGAAATCGGCAACGGTGCTGTCGGTATTCAGGGCGATGTCAGCAATCTTGAGGATCTCGACAGGCTCTATGTGCGGATAAACCGCGATCACGGCCGCGTGGACGTGGTCTTCGCGAATGCCGGGATATCCGAGTCCGCCCCCATTGGCGGCATTGAGGAAGACCATTTCGACCGGGTCTTCGGCATCAACGTGAAGGGCACGGTCTTCACCGTGCAGAAGGCTTTGTCCCTTATGTCCGCCGGCGGCGCCATCGTGCTGGCTGGATCGGGGGCAGGTAGCAAGGGTTTTGCCAACCTGTCGATCTACAGCGCCACAAAGGCAGCGATCCGCTCTCTGGCCCGCACATGGACAACCGATCTGAAAAGCCGGGGCATTCGTGTGAACGTCGTTTCACCCGGCATGGTCCTGACGCCGGCAATGGAGACCTATCTGCGCAACAATGCCGGAGCCGAGGAATGGATGCATCAGGCTATTCCATTCGGCAGGCTCGCCCGGACCGAAGAGATCGCCAAGACGGTGCTGTTCCTGGCGTCGGATGAAAGCAGTTTCGTCGGCGGCGAGGAGTTGTTGGTCGACGGCGGCTTCGTGGCGGTTTGAAAACGCAACGCGGCGCATCCGTTTCGCGACGGAATTCTTGCGACAGGTCGATGACCGCTTCCAGGCTGGAGCGGTCATGACAGCCGATGCTGTTTCACTTCCGTTGCATGTGGGATAATGGAAAGGTGCACCGCATTTCATAAGGGCAGAGAAAGCAAATGGCTGACGATGAAGCCATCTTGGAAAAAGATGCCGCTGCGCTGGCACTCGCGGAAGGTCTTCGCGATACGCTCAGCCGGTTCGTACGCGGCGTGAGGAACCAGACGGACACGCCAACGACATCTCAGTCTGAAACCTTGGTGCTTCTTGAAAAAAGAGGGCCGCTGAGTGTGGCTGAACTGGCAAGCTGCCGCAATGTCCGGCATCAGAGCATGCGACTGGTGACCGCCCAGCTTGAGACCGACGGCCTGCTTTTTCGATTGCCCAATCCAGCGGATGGGCGCAGCCAGCTTCTATCGATCAGTGACAAGGGGCGAGAGGTATTGTCTCGCTCGCGCGAAGCCCGGACATCGAGGATTGCCGCCCTGATAGAGGAACGTCTGTCCGAGAAGGATAAACGGACGCTTGAAGCCGCAATTCATGTTATCGAACGGCTTTGCTAGAGCTTCCGGTGAACACGGCATCGCCGGAAATGCTCCATCTCTTTGTTTCCCCCAATTCCAACAAAACCGGTTCCCACTTTTGCTGGAATTGCTCTAGGCCGAAGATCACGCCTTCGATAGTGCCGCGAGGACATTCGACAGGGTGTTCAGGCTCCAATGTTCGGCATATTTGCCGTCCCGGACACGCACGATGTCTATAACGGCGATGGCAACGTCACGTCCTGTCGCAGGAATTCCCGCCAGTGTACCTGAGTGAATGCCGCTGATCGTCTTGCGGGTCGTGACCTTGTCATCTTCGGCGATCTGGTCGTGGATTGTCACCCTCAAGTCCGACAGGGCGGGCCGGAGAATGTTCTGGAAGGTGTTCCACATGCTTTCAGGGCCGTTGGGCATTCCCTGCGGTGCGGCGTGATTGATGAAGTCCGGTGCCATCAACGCGTTGAATTCGGCTTCATTCCCATTCTGAATGACTTCGATGTTGAAGCGGCGAACGACTTCCTTGTTATCAATCGTCATACCCGATCCCTTTCATGATTGATGGCAAAATATACAGTGTAACTGTATATTTTCTAGCGCTCCCATCATCTGATTGCAAGCGTCGGAGGAGAAGGTATCGGGTGCCTCCAATCGCGATGACCTCTCGGGGGCATATGAGCCATGATCTGCGTTCCGGTTGTGCCGATTTCGGCCTTCTGCCGCCTGGGGGCATTTCGCCTCTTGCCTGAACCATGCCGGCCTCGATCTGGCTCCAGAGGGCGCGGCCGAGCTGCTCCACGTGGGGATGCAGCCCGGTCCATTGTCATGCCTGCGGGTCCAGACCGAAGGCCGGATGATGGATGAGTTCGCCGTGTGGCGTACTGTCATCGAAGGGCAGGGCCTGCACCACGTCGGGCGGGCAACCGGGAACGAACAATCCGGGGAAGGAACGGAAGCCGAACCGGCCGTAATAGGCCGGATCACCCACCAGCGCCGCGCCCCGGTTCGTCGTCCGTAGCCTGCGCAGCGCTTCCGCCATCAGCGCGGAGCCGATGCCCTGTCGGTGCCATGCCGGCAGAACGGCGAGCGGGCCGATCAGGGCCCAGCCATCCTGACTGCCGATGCGGGCGGCTGATGCCGCCAGATGGCCGATGACCTGGCCCTTTTCCTCGGCGACGAGGGAAAGCGAAAGCGCACCGTCTGCCCTGAGACGCTCGACGATACGCGCTTCCGTGCCCGTAGCTTGGGGAAGCAGCAGCATGGCCTCCGTGACAAGCCGGCTGATGGCCGGGATATCTCCGGCGGTTTCATTGCGGATCAGCATGGTGTTACCCTTGGTTGTCGAGTTGCGAGCGGACGGCGAGGCGGCCGCGTTGCGATATCCGGTATGGACTTCCCGAGCGGGATTCGATCAGCCGCTTGCGCCGCAAGCGGTTGAAAACGTTCATATCGAAGTCTGCGAGGATCAGGCCGTCGCGCGTGAAGCAGGTGACGGTCGTGATCTTTTTGCCGTCTTCCCGTTCGTGGAGGATGCGCCCGCCGAGCGCCAGCACGTGCAAGGCACGTTGTTCATTGCGTGAGATATTCATGGAAGTCTCGTATGACAGACGTGAAAAATGACCCGGTGGCGTGGCCACCCGGCGATTTCGAAATCACGCGGCTCTCTGACGATCAGAGAGCCTTGTCACACAAGCTCAGACATCCAGTCTCCAAAGATCACGCAACGAAACACTGCATTGCGTGTGCTCCGAATATATCGGCTGCGCCTTGCCGAAACAATAGCGATAAGTTGCCGCGGGCGAGGGGGCTTCCGTACCGATCGCTTTCCGGCTTCGGCCGCAGGGAAGGCCCGGAGTTTACGGGTTTGATGTCTCCCAATTTTCGCGTGTCCATCATCTTCGATTGGTTGCATGGCTGGAAACGGGAATGTAGCAATTGGTGTATTGCTTCCGGGGGATTTCATGTCGATCCGATTTCGTTTTCTGTCAAAACTCTACTTGATGACCGCCGCCTTCTTCCTATCTCTGGGCATTTTCATATCGGCGGATGCAGCCCAGAAGGAGCCTATTGCACCTGAGGAACGGCCGATGGATTTCATCCTGGTTCGTAGCGGGGACTGCAACGTCAGCTGCATTCAATGGATATCGGCCCAGGGCGCCATAACGCCGGGTACACCGAAACGTTTGAAGGCCATGCTGAAGAGCCTCAAGGGCCGAAAATTGCCGATCGTGCTTCAGTCAGTCGGCGGTGATGTGGACGCAGCGCTCGCAATGGGACGCATGATCCGGGCGGCCGGTCTCGACACAGCGGTCGGCAGGACGCAGTTGAAAGACTGCCCAATGCTTGATGTCCGTTGCGTGGAAAAGATGGTCAGGAATGGCTGGTCGGAAGGCGAGGTCACGTCCGCGAGTGCTTACTGTTACTCGGCCTGTCCATTTGTTCTCGCGGGAGGCACGGTCCGCGCTGCAGAAAACGGGGCCATAGGTCTCCATCAGGTAACAAACGGCAAGAAAAGCAGGGAGTACGGGACGGCGGCGCGCAGAAACCTGGATGCCATCTCGACGAAGTTCGATCCGGCCTTGAAACGCAAGCTTTCCGTTTACTTCAAGGAGATGGGCCTCAATGCGGAGGATATGTTCGTGATGATCGGAATGGCCGATCCGGACGGCATGTACCAGCCCGGGAGACGGGAAATCCTGAAGGCCGGCGTGGTCACCAAATTCAGTTCCTATTCCGACGAGCCCGGCTATGTTTTCACCCCGACTGCGCCGCAGCAGCCTGCCGCGGCGGCCGAGTGAAACTTTCCGACTGGTCTGGCCGAAGACCGGACCGTCAGGCAACCGCCCTCGGATTGAAATCGACTGTCATGTTGTGATGGATGTCAACAATCTGCGGGGTTGCCAAGAAAGCTGACAGTCAATGCCCAAGGTGAGGGGAGGCCAGTCTGCACTCGCAGACGTGGTGCGAGCTGAAAGTGCAGGGCATCTGCGGCGAACGAGAGATCAGCCGCGCACTGTTTCCTCCGCTGCAAGTGCGACCGACAGGAGGTGTTCGTCGGTATCAGGCAGGCCAGAGAGCAGGCAGCCGACGGGCATGCCGGCGTCGCCGGTGCCGCAGGGGATGGAAACGCCGCACCAGTCGAGGAAATTGCCGATCTGGGTGTTGCGCAGCGTCTTGCCATTGGCCGCGAAGAAGGCCGCATCGTCGGTGAGAAGGCTTTCTATGGTCGGCGCGACGTGAGGGAGCGTCGGGGAGAGGAGGATCTCTCCCGGCGTGATGGAGCGGGCCATTTCGGTGATCATGCGCTGGCGGACCTGAAGGATATGGATGTAGTCGGGCGCGGTGATCTTCTGGCCGGTCAGTGAGCGCGAGACGACGCGCTGGTCCATGCCGCGGGCGTCGTCGCCATGCAGCCGCTCGCGATGCAGCGCATAGGCTTCCGCGGTGACGAGCGCGCCCCTTTCGGCGATCATTTCGAACAGTTGCGCAAAGATCGGGAAGGCCTGCCGGCGGATGCGCGCGCCGGCCCTGGAAAGCCTTTCGAGCGTGACTTCGAAGGCTATGGCGACGCCGTCCTCGATGCCGTCGAAGAAGACGGTTTCCGGCACCACGAGCGACTGTCCCTCGAGCGTTCCTCTGACGACCTCGGAGGATGTCCGCCCGCGCATGGCGGCATCGATCCAGACCGCGTCCTGCACGGTGCGGCAGAGGGGCCCCAGTGCATCGAGGCTGGTTGCCAGCGGAAAGACGCCGTCCATTGCGTAGCGCCCGCGGGTTCCCTTGTAGCCGACAATGCCGTTGAAGGCGGCGGGGATGCGGATCGAGCCGCCCGTATCCGTGCCCATGGCGACTGGCACGAGGCCTGCCGCGACGGAAACGCCGGCACCCGAGGACGAGCCGCCGGGAATGCGGGGAACGTCGGTGGAGGCGGGGTTCTTCGGCGTGCCGTAATGCGGGTTGATGCCGATGCCCGAAAAGGCGAATTCGCTCATGTTGGTGCGGCCGACGGCAATCATGCCGGCCCGTTTCAGCGTGGTGACGATGGCGGCATCCCTGGTTGCCGGCGGGTTCTTCGCCAGCACCGTCGATCCGGCCGTGGTGGTGAGACCTTCTATGTCGAAAAGGTCCTTCCAGGCGATCGGGATGCCGTCGAGAATGCCGAGCGAACGGCCCTCGGCGAGCCGCTTTGCCGATTGGTCGGCTTCGGCGAGCGCTCTTTCCGGCGTCAGTACGGTGAAGATCGACTGGTCCGGATGGGTGCGGATCGCATCCAGCGTCTCCTCGGCAAGCTTGCGCGGATCGAGCGCGCCCGTCTGGAGGAGTGCGGAAAGCTGCGCGACCGATTTGCCGAGGTGACCCATATCCATGCCCTTTTTCAAGTTTATCGGCCGACGAACTGCATCCAGCGCCGGACGAGATAGTTATGCTCGTCGATCGTGGTGTTCCACACCGCGATGGAATTGGCTCTTTGCCAGTAGGAACCGCCGCTGCGCAGCCCCTCCAGCAGCGAGGTCGCCGTGCCGAGCACCCGAAGCTTCGGCAGGCCGGCCGTTGCCAGCGCGGGCGTGGCGAGTTGGGACATCGCAGATCTGGATTTGCTCATGCGCGCGGACTACCGGTTCTGGCTCATTAACGGCGTCGGGCCATGGGCGGGTTCGGAGGAGGCGACCGCAAACGCTTCGAAGGACCGTTTCAACAACGTCGCGTCGAGGCCGTCAACAATAAAGACGATATGGGAACGGCGATCCTCGGAAGGCCAGCCGCCCATGTGAACCGGGGTGTGCACCAGATGCTGGACGCCGTGGATGGCGACGGGCCTGTCCTCCCCGGCGATGTTGAGGATGCCCTTCACCCGAAGCACGCGGTCGCCATGACGGTTGAGCAGCATGGTGAGCCAGATGCCGAAGGCGGTCCAGTCGATGGCGTGGTCGACGGTGATGACGAAGGAGCGGAAGGCGGCGCTGTGGGCCTCGCCGCTCGCCGTCACCAGTTCGCGGCTGTCCTCGCAGTAGAAGCCGCTGGCCGATTGCAGGCCGCTGCCACGGGTGGCCTCGGAGGAGGCGACGAGGGCGGCGACAGAGAGAGCCTCGTCATGGACATCGATCACGGTCGCATCGGGATTGAGTTGCCGCAGGCGTTTTTCCAGCGCTTCGGTGGTCGCAGCGTCGGCGAGATCGGTCTTCGTCAGCACCAGCCAATCGGCGATGGCGGCCTGACGGTTGGATTCCACGTAGACGTCGAGATTGCCTTCGCCGTTCACCGCATCGACTGTCGTGATGACGTTTCCGGGGCGGAAATGGTGGCGCAGGACCGGATCGGCCTTGATTGTGGAAAGCGTGGGGAAAGGATCGGCCAAGCCCGTGCTTTCGATCATCACCCGCGAGAAGGCGGGGATCAGGCCGCGTTCGCGGCGCGAATGCAGATCCAGCAGGGCATCGACCAGTTCGCCACGAACGGTGCAACAGATGCAGCCGGATTGCAGCAGCACCATGTTATCGTCGATCCGCTCGACCAGATGATGGTCGAGACCGGCCTCACCGAACTCGTTGATGAGAACGGCGGTATCGGCAAGGGCTGGATCGGCGAGCATCCGGCGAAGCAGCGTGGTCTTGCCCGAGCCGAGGAAGCCGGTCAGCAAGTTGACAGCTGTAAACTGTGGAATCTCAGACACTTCGCTCAGTCTCCAACCGGGCGACGAGGCCCGGATCGAGCGGATCGCAGGGCCGGCCGATCATGCGTTCGGCGGCGGGCCAGAGATGGCCGAGATCCTCGACCACCTCGTGCTTGCCGGTCTTGCTGGCGAGCAAGAAGGACGAGCCCTGCCAGTCGGAAAGCGTAAGCCCATAGGCTGCAAGGATGCGGTTTGCGGCAGCCACACGGTTTGCCCGTTCCCGCCGGCGATCGATCCGCTCGACATTGCGGGTGAAGACGCCGGGCCTTGCCGCCGCATCAGACCAGTGTTCCGCGCCGCCAAGGACACCACAAAGCGAGCACATCCTGCTACCTCCGGGTTGGATGCGTCGGTCTGTCGAAGGCCGGCGCGGCTGCATCTTTCCTACCGAACTTGTTTTTTGCGCGGAAGGTGCCCGGCAAAGTCGTCGGCGATTTCGTTCATGGTAACGAATTTCACGCCCGGATGCTTGATCGTGCATGAAGAAAAGCTGTTCCGATCCCCTCAATGGCATAGCAGTTTGGTCGGTGATATCGACTAGGGCGGAAGCTCGAACAAGGTCGGTCGGGATGACTTTTATCATTTCGGGCGAGCGGAAAAAATGAGCTGGTTGGTTCTTCTGCTTGCGTCGGACGGTCGAAGGGGGAGAGCTTGTATATTGAAAATAAACAGAAAAATACGATTGTACAGCGTATTTCCCGGTATGGCGATGTCGCCAGCAAGCGTCATTTTCCGACGTTTCGGAACGCCTTGACACAAGAATGAACTAACTGGTACAAACAATCCTGTGCCGGGGATCGGAGCGTTGGAGGAGACCGCGCTTCGGGCTATCGCCGGGACGAATGGAATGGGAGTGTTCCGCGGGTTCTCAGTGGTCGCGGAACGGAGGGAATGGGCGAAGGCCCGTTCAGGCCCGTGTGACGGGTCCGGAGGAACAATGTCGTACAGCCTCGATTTCTCGGTGGTCCTGGATCGCCTGCCGGAACTGCTTCTGGCCAGCCTTGCGACCATAGGTCTGGCGATTGCCGGCATGTCGCTGGCAACGGTGATCGGCGTTCTCGGCGTCGTCGCCCGCCGCTCGCGGTTCAAGCTTTTGCGCGGGCTGGTGATCGGCTTCGTCGAGGTCATCCGCAACACGCCTTTCCTCGTGCAGATCTTCTTCATCTTCTTTGCGCTGCCGCAGATCGGCGTGAGGCTCAGCCCGACTGTGACGGCCATCATCGCGCTGGCGCTGAACGGCGGAGCCTATGCCATCGAGATCATTCGCGGCGGGGTCGATTCCGTTCCCAAGGGACAGGTGGAAGCGGGGCTGGCGCTCGGCCTGCACCGCGCCCAGATCTTCCGCTACATCATCCTGAAGCCGGCTCTGCGGGCGGTCTATCCGTCGCTCACCAGCCAGTTCATCATGCTGACGCTGACGACCTCGGTCTGCACGTCGATCGCGGCCTACGAGCTGACTTCGGTTGCCCAGAAAATCGAGGCGGATACGTTCCGCTCCTTCGAGGTCTATTTCTCCATCACATTGATGTACCTCGCCATTTCCGCGCTGATGATGGGCGTCTTCGCTCTCATCTCCCGCATTTCCTTCAGCTATCCGGTCAAGTGAGGCGACGATCATGGCATCCATCGGTCCCAATGAATTGTTCTTCCTTATGCAGGGGCTGAAATGGACCCTGGCGCTGACCGTGATCGGCTTCATCGGCGGCGGCGTGTTCGGTCTCTGCGTCGCGCTTGCCCGTGTCTCGGAGAGCGCGCTGGTCCAGCGTGCCACGGCTGGCTACATTGCCGTGTTCCAGGGCACGCCGCTCCTGATGCAGCTTTTCGTGGTCTATTACGGTGTGGCGCTTCTCGGGTTGAATGTCGACGCATGGATCGCGGTCGCCATCGCCTTTACACTGCATGCCAGCGCCTTTTTGGGCGAGATCTGGCGCGGAGGCATCCAGGCCGTGCCGAAGGGCCAGACGGAAGCCGCCAATGCGCTCAGCCTGCACTACATCTCGCGGATGAAGGACGTGGTGCTGCCGCAGGCCTTCAAGATCGCGCTTCCCGCGACCATCGGCTTTCTGGTGCAGCTCATCAAAGGCACCTCGCTTGCGGCCATCGTCGGCTTCGTCGAGCTGTCGCGCGCCGGCCAGATCGTCTCGAACCAGACGTTCCGCCCGCTCACCGTCTTTGCGCTGGTCGGCCTCATCTACTTCCTGATCTGCTGGCCGCTTTCGCTCTGGGGCGCCGGCGTGGAAAAGCGGATGCAGACCGCAACCCGTTGATACCTCTCCGTTTTACCGCATTTCCAAACGGAGAACCGCTTACACCTTTGCCCGGAAATGCATTTTTCATCAGCTTTGTAAGGAGGAGCAAAAGATGAAATCCACAATAGGCCCGAACAAGACAGGTATGAAAATCGCGCGCCGCACCGTGCTCGCCCTGATGGCGGCGGCAGCCCTGCCGCTTTCGTTTCCCGCCGTTGCTCATGCCGGCACGGTCGAGGAAGCCAAGGCCAAGGGCAAGGTGGTGATCGGCATTCAGGGCGACAACTCGCCCTGGGGCTTCGTCAATTCGAGCGGCGTGCAGGACGGCCTCGATGCCGATATCGGCAAGGCGTTTGCGGAATCGCTGGGCGTTCAGGCGGAATTCGTGCCGCTCGCCGTCGCCAACCGTATCCCGGCGCTCGTCACCGGCAAGGTCGACGTGCTCTTCGCCACCATGGGCATGACCGCCGAACGCGCCAAGACCATCCAGTATTCCAAGCCCTATGCAGGCAACGTGCTCTCGGTCTACGGCCCGAAGGACAAGAAGATCGCCGGTTATGACGATCTCGCGGGCGTCGCCGTTGGCGTGCCGAAGTCGAGCGCCATGGACACTGCGATTACCGCCGGCGCCGGCGACAAGGCCAACATCCTGCGCTTCGACGACGATGCGGCCAACATTCAGGCCCTGCTTTCCGGCCAGGTCGAGGCCGTGGGCGGCAACCAGTTCTACGGCGACCGCCTGAACGCCGCCGCCGCCGACAAGTACGAGCCGAAGTTCGATCTCGTCACTCTCTACAACGGTGCGGGCACGCGTCCCGGCGAGAAGGACTGGAACGAGGCCATCAACACCTTCATCGACAAGATCAAGGCGGATGGCACGCTTGCCAAGATCTACGACAAGTGGATGAAGCGCGAAGTCCCGGCCTTCCCGGACTCCCTGCCCGACATCCCCTTCACCGTGAAGTAAACGGAGGTTTCCATGCCGCAATCCGCCACCCAACAGGTTCCGCTGATCGCCCTCGAAGGGGTGGGAAAGTGGTATGGAGCCTATCACGCGCTGAAGAACGTCAATCTCACGGTTCGCAGGGGCGAGAAGATCGTCCTCTGCGGCCCGTCGGGTTCGGGCAAATCGACCCTGATCCGCTGCATCAACCATCTGGAGGAAATCCAGGAGGGACAGATCGTCGTCGAGGGCACGAAGCTCACCGATTCTAGCCGCGCCATCGACGCGGTGCGCCGCGAGGTGGGCATGGTGTTCCAGAGCTTCAACCTCTTTCCGCACAAGACGATCCTCGAAAACTGCACCCTTGCGCCGATGCGGGTGAAGGGTCTGGACAAGGCCGCCGCCGAGACCGTCGCCCGCAAATATCTGGAGCGGGTGCGCATTCTCGATCAGGCCGACAAGTACCCGGCCCAGCTTTCCGGCGGCCAGCAGCAGCGCGCGGCGATTGCGCGGGCGCTCTGCATGGAGCCGAAGGCGATGCTGTTCGACGAGCCCACCTCGGCGCTCGATCCGGAAATGGTCAAGGAAGTGCTTGACACGATGATCGGCCTTGCCCGTGACGGCATGACGATGATCTGCGTGACCCACGAAATGGGCTTTGCCCGGCAGGTGGCGGATCGCGTGGTGTTCATGGCGTCTGGCGAAATCATCGAGGAAGGACCGCCGGAGGAATTCTTCCGCGATCCGAAGCACCAGCGCACGCGCACCTTCCTCGGCGAAATCCTCGCCCATCATTAGAGCATAATCCGACCGGAGTGAAACGAGGATCGATAGAATTATGCTTCAAATTAAAGAGCTTAGAGCGCCGATCTGATTCAGTCGGATCGAGCTGCGCTCTAAGGCCGGGACCCGACCCCCGGACCATGAAACCCGGCGGGGGACCACCCCGCCCTCCTCCACGCCGAACGAACGGTTCTGGACCATGACAGAGAAAACATCCTTTCGCGTCGGCCTGATCGGCGCCGGCATTCAGCGTTCCAAATCACCGGCGCTTCACATGCGCGAGGGTGCGGCCCACGGCCTCGACTACATCTACGAGATCGTCGACGTGACCGCCCGTAACCTGGCCGACAGCGCCCTTCCCGACCTGCTGGACGAGCTGGAGGCGCGCGGCTTTGCCGGCACCAACATCACCCATCCCTTCAAGCAGGCGGTCATTCCCTTCCTCACCGAGCTTTCGGACGATGCCCGCATGCTCGGTGCGGTCAACACCGTCGTCTTCAGCGATGGCAGGCGCATCGGCCACAACACCGACTGGTACGGTTTCCACGAGAATTTCGTGCGCGGACTGCCGGATGTGAAGCTCGACCGTGCCCTGCTGGTGGGTGCAGGCGGCGCAGGTGTCGCGGTGGCTCATGCGGCGCTGAAGCTCGGGATCAAGCGGCTCGACATCTTCGACCGGGACCGGGCGCGGGCCGAGAAGCTGGCCGCCGACCTTAACGGACGCTTCGGCGCTGACAGGGCATTTGCGGTCGACGATCCCGCATCCTCCCTGCCCCATGCGGACGGGCTGATCAACGCCACGCCGATCGGCATGCTCGCCCATCCCGGCATTCCGGTTTCGCCCGATCTTCTCGAGCCTCGCCACTGGGTGGCCGATATCGTCTACGTGCCGCTCGTCACCGAGCTTCTGGCTACGGCCAAGGCGAAGGGATGCCGCACGCTGCAGGGCGGCGGCATGACGGTGTTCCAGGCGGTCGAGGCGTTTCGACTGTTTTGCGGCTGCGAGCCGGATGCGGAGCGCATGACCGCCCATTTCAACGAAATCTGTGCCGCGGAGGGCAATGCATGAGCCTTTTCACCATCCTGAACGGTCCGAACCTTAACCTGCTGGGACAGCGCCAGCCGGAAATCTATGGCCGGGAGACGCTTTCGGATGTCGAGGCGGCCTGCCGGGAGATTGCGCAGGCTGCGGGCCATGAAATCTTCTTTGCCCAGAGCAACCGCGAATACGAGCTGATCGACTGGATCCACGATGCCCGCGGCAAGTCCGCCGGCATCGTCATCAATCCGGGGGCCTTTACCCACACGTCCGTCGCGATCCTCGATGCGCTCAACACCTTCGAGGCGCCGGTGATCGAGGTGCATATCTCCAACATTCACAAGCGGGAGGTTTTCCGCCACCATTCCTATGTGTCGACGCGGGCGGAAGGCGTGATCGCCGGTCTCGGCGTGGAAGGCTACGAGATGGCGCTTCGCCACCTCATCGGCCGTCTTTCTCGATAGCGCCGATATGTTCGGCCTTCAGCACATAGCGCAACACCATGTCGGCGGCGTGGCGCGACAGCGTTTCCTGTCCCTGAGGGGTGAACAGGCCATCGCCGAAGATGAATGCGAAGGTGGCGGCGTTCGATACGTTGAAGAAGGACAGCGCGCTGATCTGCCAATGCAGTTCCAGGGGGTCGACGCCGTCGCGGAACACGCCGCTCTCCTTCCCGCGCCTCAAGACCCCCTCCAGAGCTTCGATCGCCGGGCGGTTCAGCCCGCGAATGGTCTCGGAAAGCTGCATGTGGCGGCCGTGATGGATGTTCTCGATCATCACCATGCGGATGAAATCCGGGTTGCGCCGGTGGTGCTCGAAGGTGAAGCGACAGAGCTTGTCGAGGGCGGCGACCGGCTCCAGCCCGTCCAGCTCCAGCCCGCTTTCGCCGCCGCGCACCTTGCCATAGGCCTCGTCCAGAACGTGCTGGTAAAGCCCCTCCTTGTCGCCGAAATAATAGTAGATCATGCGCTTGGACGTGCGCGTGCGGGCCGCGATCTCATCGATCCGCGCGCCGGAAAGGCCGTTCTGGGAGAATTCCTCCATCGCGACCGACAGGATATCGCGGCGAACGCCTTCGGGATCGCGTTTCGCCTGCCGGGGTTCCCGGGCTTCCTTGCCGTCGCTCGCCGCAGCGTTCGCTTTCATCGTCCATCCATCGCCGGGCTGGCCACGGGCTGCCCTTGTATTAACTAACTAGTACATAAAGCCGGAAAGGAAGGCAATATGGCCAGCTACGAGACAGGCAGACAGCGCGTGAAGATGCGGACCTCGATAGCGACCGTATCGATCAGCGGGGATTTCCCGGAAAAGCTTGCGGCGATCGCCAAGGCGGGCTTCACCGGCGTCGAGATCTTCGAGAACGATTTCCTCACCCACGACGCCTCGCCGCGGGAAGTCGCCGGCATGGCGCGCGATCAGGGACTGGAGATCACCCTGTTCCAGCCCTTCCGCGATTTCGAGGGCATGCCGGAGCCGCAGCGCGCCCGCGTCTTCGACCGGGCCGAGCGCAAGTTCGACATCATGGGCGAACTGGGCACCGACCTGATGCTGATCTGCTCCAACGTTTCGCCGATCTCGCTTGGCGGCATCGACCGGGCGGCCGCCGATTTCCACGAGCTTGGCGAGCGGGCGGCCAAACACGGCGTGCGCGTCGGCTACGAGGCGCTGGCCTGGGGCCGCCACATCAACGACCACCGCGACGCCTGGGAGATCGTGCGCCGCGCCGGGCACGACAATATCGGCATCATCCTCGACAGCTTCCACACGCTGTCGCGCAAGATCGACGTCAACAGCATCCGGGCGATCCCCGGCGACAAGATCTTCATCGTGCAGCTTGCCGATGCGCCGCTGATCGACATGGACCTGCTCTACTGGAGCCGGCACTTCCGCAACATGCCGGGCGAAGGCGACCTGCCGGTGGTGGACTTCATGCGCGCCGTCGCCGCGACCGGCTATGACGGGCCGCTGTCGCTGGAGATCTTCAACGACCAGTTCCGTGGCGGCTCGGCCCGGGCGATTGCCGAGGACGGCCATCGCTCGCTCGTCTACATCATGGATCAGGTGAAGCGGCTGGAACCCGATATCCGCATCGAGGTGCCGGACATGCCGGCGCGTGTGGCGGCCAGGGGCGTGGAGTTCGTGGAATTCGTCGCGGGCCCCTCGGAAAAGGCCAATCTGGAGGAGCTTCTCTCCTCCCTCGGCTTTGCCCGCACCGGCGGCCATCTCAACCGCAAGGTGGATCTCTACACCCAGGGCGACATCCGCATCGTCATCAACAGCGATATCGGCAGCGACAGCTTTGCCGGCGCTTCCTATTCGGTGCACGGCGCCAATGCCTATGCCTTCGGAATGAAGGTGGAGGATGCGGAGGCCACGGTGCTGAGGGCCGCAGCCCTTGGCGCTCCTGTCTTTGCCGAGCCGCGCCATGAGGGCGAGGTGGCGGTTCCGGCGATCCAGGGCGTGGGCAATGGCGTCATCTATTTCCTCGACGACACGCCGCCGCTCACCTCGATCTGGACGAACGAGTTTACCCCCGTCGATGCAAAACCCGCCGGAAACGCAGGGCTGACCCGCATCGACCATATCGCCCAGACCACGCGCTATGACGAGATGCTGACATGGCTCTTGTTCTACACCTCGATCTTCGAGACGCGGCGGACCCCGATGGTCGACGTGGTCGATCCGGGCGGGCTGGTGCGCAGTCAGGCGGTGGAAAGCCTCGACGGTCACGGCTTCCGCCTGACCATGAACGGTGCGGACAGCCGCAAGACCTTTGCCGGCAAGTTCCTGGCGGAGAGCTTCGGCACCAGCATCCAGCACATCGCCTTCGCCACGGACGATATCTTCGTCACGGCGCGAAACCTGACGGCACTAGGCTTTCAGGCGCTGCCGATCTCGCGCAACTATTATGACGATCTCGAAGCCCGGTTCGGGCTGGAGCCGGATTTCTCCGACGCGCTGAGGGCCGCAAGCATTCTTTACGACCGCGACGAGGGCGGTGAGTATTTCCAGATCTACAGCCGCACCTTCGGCGAGGGCTTCTTCTTCGAGATCGTCGAGCGGCGCGGCAATTACGGCGGCTACGGCGCGATGAACGCCCCCTTCCGCATCGCAGCCCAGCGACGCCTGTTCCGGCCCGAGGGCATGCCGAGGGAGTGAGGCAGAAGCGGCCGGCAATCCGGCCGTTGAGAGCCGCCTTGCCTTCCGGCGGGTTACCGGGACAGTTCAGACGGAACTGAGCAGCAGGCTCGTTTCGCTGTTCGAGACACCATCGATCATGCGCACCTCGCGCAGCACCCGGTCGAAATCGGAGAGGCTGCCGGCGCGGATATTGGCGATCAGGTCCCAGTTGCCGTTGGTGGTGTGCAGCGAGGAAATCTCGGGGATGCCGTGCAGCTTGCGGATGACCTGCGTCGTCGACTTGCCGATCACCTCGATCATCATCACCGCATGCACCGAGCGGTCGTCATAATCCTCCCGCACCCGGACCGTGAAGCCGAGCAGCGTGCCGGTCCCCGTCAGCCGGTCCAGCCGGTTCTGCACCGTGCCGCGCGCCACGCCGAGCGCATCGGAAAGCTTGGCGAGCGAGGCCCGCCCGTCGATGCGCAGATGGGCGATGATGCGGCGGTCGAGTTCGTCGGGGATGTATTTGGCGACGCTCATGGGTTCGCTCCCGGCTTTATGGATGGATTTTGGCAATATTGACAATTCTACTATACAATTTGCTCATATTTCTGGCAAAAACAACATGGTTTTGCGATTTCGGTTAGCGGAGGCATCTTGCTAACCTGGGCTTTGACCAAGCCAAGGAACCGTCCATGCCGCAATCGCCCTCCGAAAAGGCTCTCATTCCCTTCGTCAGCGTCGAGAACATGATGCGCCTCGTCCATCACGTCGGCATCGAGACGATGCTTGTCGAGCTGACGGATGTGATCGAGGAGGATTTCCGCCGTTGGGAGAGTTTCGACAAGACGCCGCGCATCGCCTCCCATTCGCGCGAAGGGGTGATCGAGCTGATGCCGACTTCCGACGGCGTCCTCTACGGCTTCAAATATGTCAACGGCCATCCGAGCAACAAGGTGGAAGGGTTGCAGACGGTGACCGCCTTCGGCCTGCTGGCGAAGGTTTCGACCGGCTATCCGGTGCTTTTGACCGAAATGACCCTGCTGACCGCGCTTCGCACGGCGGCGACCTCGGCCATGGCGGCGCGTCATCTCGCGCCGAAGGGGGCGAAGGTCATGGCGATGATCGGAAACGGGGCGCAGGCCGAATTCCAGGCGCTGGCGATGAAGGTCGTGCTCGGCATCGAGGAAGTCAGGCTCTACGACATCGACCGCCGGGCAACGGAAAAGACGGTCCGCAATCTCGAAGGGTCCGGCCTGCGCGTCACCGCCTGCACCTCGGCGCAGTCGGCCATCGAGGGTGCCGCGATCATCACCACCTGCACCGCCGACAAGCAGTTCGCCACCATCCTCACCGACAACATGGTCGGCGCCGGCGTGCATATCAACGCCATCGGCGGCGACTGCCCCGGCAAGACGGAACTGCACCGCGACATTCTTCTCCGCGCCGACACCTTCGTCGAATATCCGCCGCAGACCCGCATCGAGGGCGAGATCCAGCAGATGGCGCCGGATTATCCGGTGACCGAACTCTGGCGCGTGGTGCGCGGCGAGGCCGAGGGACGGCGCGACGCAAGCCAGATCACCCTTTTCGACTCGGTCGGCTTCGCCACCGAGGATTTCTCCGCCCTGCGTTATGTCCGCGAAAAGCTCAAGGGCACCGATTTCTATCAGGAAATCGACATCATCGCCGACCCCGACGACCCGCGCGATTTGTTCGGGATGTTGCAGCGGGCGCGGTGAGAAGGGGTGGGGTTGCAAGCGCGTTTGTAGTCCGCTTTTGGGCCGGGAGCGGAAGGTCCGGATCGAGCCCCATGAGTCATTCCAGGCTGTCGGCGGTTCTGTTCAGCTGGCTGTGCGACTCGCTTTGCCCATGCTACGAATTCGTCAGATCGTGGAGCGAAGAATGTTTAAGCGGAAGACGGTTTTCATCGTAGGAGCTGGCGGCAGCTATAACCTTCGTTTGCCGGTGGGTGACGGCTTGAAGTACGAAATTGCTAAACGGCTTAGCTTCTCGTTCAAGCACGGACAGGAGCTCGTGTCGGGCGACTCTGGGATCGCCGAGGCAATGGCGCGGATTTCGCAGGACGTAAACGGCAACAGCGATATTTCGGTACTGACCAGAGCCGGACGCGAAGTTGCAACAGCCATGTCACAAGCCATTTCAATTGATAACTACCTGCATACCCACGCCGACGACCTGCATATTATCCTCGCGGGGAAGCTGGGCATTGCCTCAAGCATACTTGCTGCTGAACGGGGCAGCATCATCTACGGCGACCCCCGCAGCGGCAAGAATTTCGGCTTCAAGGACATGCCATCGGTCTGGCAGAATACCTTTTGCCAGATGCTCACCGAGCAGCTTCAGAGGTCAGATATTGAGTATGTTTTCGACAACGTGAGCTTCATCACCTTCAACTACGACCGGTGCCTCGAACACTACATTTCCAATTGGCTTTCGACGTATATGCGTATGCCTCTTCAGGAAATTCAGCTGCTTATGCAGGACTTAAAGATAATCCATCCTTACGGGCAGGTCGGCCGCCTGCCCTGGCAAGGCAACCCCAGTGACGGCGTTGCCTTCGGTGACGATGCTGACGGCGGCAACCTGCCAGCCATCGCGAACCAGCTCCGTACCTTTACCGAGCGGTCGGATGACCGCGCCATGCTTGCACGCATGCGGAAAACCATATCAGAAGCCGAACAAGTGGTTTATTTGGGCTTTGCCTACGGCGCTATGAATATGGAACTTCTCAAGATCGAAGACGACGGCCCTGAAAAGCAGGTCTATGGAACCACACTCGGCATGTCACAGCAAAACGCGGCGGCGGCTCTTGAGGACATCAAGAAATCCCTTTGGCATCACATGAAATCGCGGGTGACTGACAGCTACCTCCACAACACAACGTGTGACGACCTATTAAAGGATAACTGGAGAGCATTGACAGCATAGATGTTCGTACTTCCAGACCCCCTCGCCACCTTTACCGTTTGAGTCTGCGGCGAGATCGGAGAGGCCGGAGCGCGGGCGGGGGCAACCACCACGTCAGGATTGCTTGACGCGGATTTTCGCTAAACGCATTTTCCGGTAATCCCGGGAGTAATGTCCATTTATGGGTGGATAAGAACGGTCATGGAACGTCTGTAACGAAGGCGCAAAGCGTCGTCCCACCCCCTTCAGAGCCTCTCCACCGGCCCCTCCTCCGCCCGCTCGCCGGCAGCCTTGCCGATCCCGCCCGGCACGCCGTTCTTGCCTTCGGTGCGGTCGCGGTAGAGGGCGGCGCGGGCGAGCAGCAGGAAGGTGACCGGGGTGGTGACGGTGACGAACAGGCCGATCAGGAGTTCGTGCAGCACCGGCTTCTGCAGGGAGAAGCTGAAATAGAGCATGGATGCGACCATCACGCCGCCGATGCCCCAGCTGGTGCCGAGGGTGGGCGCGTGGATGCGTTCGTAGAAGGTCCCAAGCCGCAGGAAGCCGATGGCGCCGATCAGCGCCAGCGACGCCCCGAGCAGCAGGAAGAAGGCGACGCCGATGGCGACGGCAAGCGGAATATCTGCTGCGGGCTGTATCATTCGATCACCTCCCCGCGCATCAGGAACTTGGCGAGCGCCACCGTGGCGACGAAGCCGAGCATGCCGATGACCAGCGCGGCCTCGAAATAGATTACCCGCCCCGTTCCGATCCCGAAGGTGACGAGCAGCAGCATGGCGTTGATATAGAGCGCATCGAGCCCGATGATCCGGTCCTGCGCGCGCGGTCCGCGGAACATGCGCACCGAGACGATCGCCATGGCCGCCGCCAGCATCAGCTGGGCGATGGCGACCGCGGTGAAGATAATGATGGCGCTCATGCGAAAATCTCCATCAGCAGCTTTTCATAGCGGTTCTTGATCGTATTCACCCAGGCCGCCTCGTCGATGACGTCGAGGACGTGCAGGAGCACCGTGCGGTCATTGGAATTGTATTCGAGCCAGGCCGAGCCCGGCGTGCTGGTGAGGATGACGGCCAGGAACGCCAGTGCCGTGCGGTCTTCCAGCTCCAGCGGAACAGTGATGAAGCAGGACGTGTGTCCCTCCGGGTGGCCTCTCAGGATGACACTTGCGACGCCGATATTGGAGCGGACGATATCATAGAGGACGATGAAGAGCAGCTTGAACAAGAGGTGCCACTTCTTCACCTTCGGCCTGTCGGGCCGGAGCGACGCCATGCCCCAGGAGGCGAAGGTGGCGACGATCAGGCCGAGAATGAAATGGCCGAGCGTGAAGCCGTTGAGCAGCAGCCACATGACGACGAGAAAGAGGGTGAGAACGGGATAGGGAAACATTACTTGCCCTCCTCCGTTCCGGACCGGTTGCCGACCCCCGGCATCACCGCGGCATTGGTCACTGCGTCGATGTAGATGCTGGGGTTGCTCAGCGTGCGGATCGTCGTATCCATGTACTGCATGGCCGGCCCGGCGCGCACCGTCAGCGCAAGGGTGAGCGCCAGCAGGAACATCACCGGCACGATCTCGATCACCAGCACGCGCGGCACGGTTCCCTCGATCGACGTCCAGAAGGTGCGGATGCCGGCGCGGGTCATGGAAATCAGCGCCGCGAGGCCCGAGAGGATGACGAGGATCGAAAGCGTCCACACGGCGGCGGTCGGCGGCACGCCGATGGCGCCCGTTCCCATCATCGCCGAGAGCATGGCGAACTTGGCGATGAAGCCCGAAAGCGGTGGCAGGCCCGACAGAAGGATGGCGCAGGCCGCAAAGCAGGTGCCGAGGATCGCCATGGTGCCCGGCATGGTCACGCCCTCCTCCTCTTCCGGCGCGCCCTCCTCGCCTTCCCCGAAGGCTTCCATGGTGACCGCGAGAACGGCAGCGCCGGCATCCTGCCCGCGCTCGACAAGCTCGATCAGCATGAAGAAGGCGCTGATCGTCAGCGTCGAGGAGACGAGATAGAGCAGCGCGCCGGAGGACACTGCGCCGTCATTGATGCCGAGAACCATCAGCAGCGTGCCGGAGGAGACCAGCACCGAGAAGCCGGCGACACGGCCGAGCGCCTGGGAGGCGAGCACGCCGATGATGCCGAAGACCATCGTGGCAATGCCGCCGAAGACAAGGAAGCTCGCGCCGAAGCCGGCGGACGGCCCCTCGCCGAACAGCAGCATGGTGAGCCTGAGGATGATATAGATGCCGAGCTTGCTGAGGATGGCGAAGACGCCGGCGACGGGTGCCGAAGCCGCGCTGTAGGCCGTCGGCAGCCAGAAGCAGAGCGGCCACATGCCGGCCTTGATGAGGAAGGCGATGGCGAGCACGGCCGCGCCTGTCTCCATCAGCATGCGGCGGTCCTCTTCGATCTGCGGAATGCGGGCTGCGAGATCGGCCATGTTGAGCGTGCCGGCGGTGCCGTAGATCAGGCTGACGCCGATCAGGAAGAGCAATGCGGCCGCAAGGTTGACCGCGATATAGTGCAGGCCGGCCTTCACCCTCAGCGGGCCCGAGCCATGCAGCAGCAGGCCGTAGGAGGCCGCCAGCATCACCTCGAAGAAGACGAAGAGATTGAACAGGTCGCCGGTCAGGAAAGCGCCGTTGATGCCCATCAGCAGGAGTTGGAACATGGTGTGGAAATGGGCGCCCACGCCATGCCAGCGGGCAAGCGAGAAGACGAGCGCTGCAATCGCGACCACTGCGGTCAGAAGCAGCATCAGGGCGGAAAGCCCGTCCAGCACCAGCACGATGCCGAAGGGGGCGGCCCAGTTGCCGAGCAGATAGACGCCCTCGAAACCGTTAGAGCGGTTTTCGATCTCGAACAGGGCGATGGCGACACCGACGAGAATGATCGTCGCGACGAGGCTGATCATCGCCTTGGTCACGCGCTGGCGCTCGTTGACGAAGAGCAGGATGGCCGCGGCGATCAGCGGAATGAGGATCGGCGCGATGATGAGATGATGGGTCCAGCCGGTCATCTGGAACCGCCCCTGCCGTCGACATGGTCGGTGCCGGTGAGCCCGCGCGAGGCGAGAAGCACGACGAGGAAGAGCGCGGTGGTGGCGAAACCGATGACGATAGCGGTCAATACCAGCGCCTGCGGCACGGGATCGGCGATCATCGTGGTCGAGGCGCTTTCATCGAGAATGGGCGGCAGGTTCGATTTGACCCCGCCTACCCCGAAGATGAACAGGTTTACCGCATAGGAGAGCAGCGAGAGGCCGATGATGACCTGATAGGTGCGCGGGCGCAGGATCAGCCAGACGCCGCAGCTGGTCATGACGCCGATTGCGATCGAAAGGATAATCTCCATCAGGCCTCCTTCGCCTTTTCCATTTCAGCCGCGTGAAGGCGGTTGATACGGATGGACTGGTGCGCGAGTGCCACGAGGATGAGGACGGTGGAGCCGACGACCAGTGTGAACACGCCGAGGTCGAACAGCAGCGCGGTTGCCGCGGGAACCTTGCCTATCAGCGGAACCTCGAGATAGCGGAAATGCGAGGTCAGGAACGGATAGCCGAGCAGCCATGCGCCCGCGCCGGTGGCGGTTGCGGTCAGCATGCCGATGCCCATCCAGCGAAGCGGCAGGATGCGCAGGCGATCTTCCGCCCAGCGCGTGCCGCCCGCAAGATATTGCAGCAGGAAGGCGATCGACAGCGTCAGCCCGGCCGAGAAGCCGCCGCCCGGTAGGTCGTGGCCGCGCATGAAGATATAGACCGCGAACACGATGATCACCGGGAACAGCCACTGCATGATGACCGAGGGCACGAACAGGTAGTCCTTGACCGTATCGCCTGCCGAACGGCCCTCACGCTCCTCGTCCAGACGGTTCTGGATCTGCTGCTGTTCCGGCATCGCCATGCTGTCTGCGGCGGGGCGGAAACGTCTGAGCAGGGCGAAGACGGTGAGCGCCACGACGCCGAGAACGGTGATTTCGCCGAGCGTGTCGAAGCCGCGGAAGTCCACCAGGATGACGTTGACGACATTGCGTCCGCCGCCCTGCGAATAGGCGTTTTCGAGGAAGTAGTTGGCGATGGCGTCAGGCACGGGCATCGTCATCGAGGCATAGGCGATGAAGGTCATGCCGACGCCGCAGACGACCGCGAGCGCCAGGTCGCGGAAGCGGCGGAAACGGGCGCGCAGCGTGATCGTTTCGTCGAAATCCTCCGAGCGCTTCGGCAGCCAGCGCAGGCCGAGCAGGATGAGAACCGTGGTGACGATCTCGACGAGGAGCTGGGTGATCGCCAGATCCGGCGCGGAAAGCCAGACGAAGGTAATGCACACGATCAGCCCGACGCCGCCGAGCATGACCAGCGCCGCGAGACGGTGATACTTGGCAAGAAAGGCGGTGCCGATCGCAAGGCAGATGCCGATCAGCCAGAGCGCGCCGAAGGTGGGGTCGACGCCGGTGAAGACGAAGGGACGCGGCTCGAAGGAGGAAAGATAGAGCGGCAGGAGGCCGGCGAAGAAGCCCATGGCCACCACCCAGCGCAGCTGCGGCTGCAGATTGCGGGTGCCGATCCGCTTTTCCGCCTGACGCGCCCAGTGCCAGGAGACCTCGACGAGAACGCGCTCGAAGATGCGCTGGCCCTTGAGCCGGCGCAGGAAGGGCGGTCCGTCCTCGCAGCGCGCCAGATAGTTGCGGAAGGTGAAATAGAGCGCGGTGCCGCCGACCAGCGCGATGATGCTCATCACCAGTGGCAGGTTGAAGCCGTGCCAGACCGCAAGGTCGTATTCCGGCGTCTGCTCGCCGAGCACGCTCGAGACGGCGGTGAGAAGGAACGGCCCGACGGAAATGGCGGGCGCAATGCCGACCACGAGGCAGATCAGGACGAGAAACTCGATCGGGAAACGCATCCAGCGCGGCGGCTCATGCGGCTTTTCCTTCGGCAACCCGACCGGCGGCGGGCCGAAGAAGACCGTGTGGATGAAGCGCAGCGAATAGGCGACGGAAAACGCGCTCGCCAGCGTCGCCACATAGGGGAGCATGGTGTCGAGAAAGGAGTCGGCATGGGTCTGCACAGCTTCCGCGAAGAACATCTCCTTGGAGAGGAAGCCGTTGAGCAGCGGCACGCCCGCCATCGCCGCACTCGCGACCATGGCGAGCCGCGCCGTCATCGGCATGAAGCGGTAGAGGCCGGAGAGCTTGCGGATGTCGCGCGTTCCGGTCTCGTGGTCGATGATGCCGGCGGCCATGAACAGCGAGGCCTTGAAGGTCGCGTGGTTCAGCATGTGGAAGATTGCCGCGACGGTCGCAAGCGGGCTTCCGAGGCTGAGAAGCGTGGTGATCAGGCCGAGATGGCTGATGGTCGAATAGGCGAGCAGGCCTTTGAGGTCCTGCTGGAACATGGCGAAATAGGCGCCGAGCAGAAGGGTGATGATGCCGGCGCTGCCGACGAGCCAGAACCATTCTTCGGTTCCCGCCAGCGCCGGCCAGAAGCGTGCGAGCAGGAAGACCCCGGCCTTCACCATGGTCGCCGAATGCAGGTAGGCGGAGACGGGCGTCGGCGCCGCCATGGCGTTGGGCAGCCAGAAATGGAACGGGAACTGCGCGCTCTTGGTCAAGGCGCCAAGCAGGATGAACACCAGCGCCGGCACATAGAGCGAATGGCCGCGGATCAGGTCGCCGGACTGCAGGATCTTGTCGAGATCGTAGCTGCCGACGATGTTGCCGAGGATCAACAGGCCGATCAGCAGGCAGAAGCCGCCGATGCCGGTAACCGTCAGCGCCATGCGCGCGCCGTCGCGGGCGGCAGCCGCGTTGTGCCAGTAGCTGATCAGCAGGAAGGAGAAGATGCTGGTCAGTTCCCAGAAGACCGACAGCAGGATGACATTGCCCGAAATGACGATGCCGAGCATCGCGCCCATGAAGGCAAGCAGGAAGGAGAAGAACCGCGGAACCGGATCCTCTTCCGACATGTAATAACGCGCATAGACGATGACGAGAAAGCCGATGCCGGTGATCAGCACGGAAAACATCCATGCGAAACCGTCCATTCGGAGCTTGAAGGCAAGCCCGAGCTGCGGAACCCATTCCGCCTCGAAGCGGAGCGGCTCGCCGCCGGAGATGGCGGGATAGGCGAGAAGAACGATCAGCAGGGAAGTGAGAGCCGCCGAGCCTGCAACCCAGGAGGGCAGGACCCGCGATGGCGTATTCAGGAGAAAAACCGAGATGAGGCTTCCGGCGAAAGGCAGGATCAACAGGACCAGCAGGAAATACGGTTCCAACGTTATCCCAATGCCCCGGTTCCTTTACTTTTGAAGGGCCCGCGCGTGCCCGAGGAGGGTATGTCCTGCGCCTCTAGCCATGCGGGCAAAAATGCCATATATGATCTATATTGACCATTATGGGCAGAATCGAACGATGGGTCAAGCAGACCGCCAGACGTTTTTGACACCTGCCCTCTGTCGCGCGGCGCGGGGGTTCCTCGACTGGACGCAGAGCGATCTGGCGGATCGCTCGGGCGTTTCCCGAGGCACCATCCGCGACTATGAGGGCGAGCGCCACAACGTTCACCGCTCCACGGAAGCACAACTGCGCCTCGCCTTCGAAAACGGCGGGGTCTCCTTCGTCTGCCTGGAGGGTGGCAATGTCGGGATTTGCCCGAAGAGCGGGGCGGAGGGGTAAGGTCAGGGCATTTGGGCTGGGGGGCCGGTGCCAGACCGTCCGCTATTGGGCAGGATCTAGACAACAGTGAACATAACGCTTCTGGAATATAAGCTCGGAAGAGGCCCATTACGGGCCTCAGGTGCCATAGGGATACTGCATCATCTTCGACAATATCCAAGCGATGCTTGATCCCTACCATCGGCGGTCCTCCGCGCGCTATGAGCGGCGGATAAAGAAGGAGTGCGGGCAAACCTTCTTGTGGGGCCCGAGCGAGGAAAAGCCAACCTGTATGCCCCAGTTTTGAGTAGCCGCAGTACTCGGCCCGCTCGTTAGCCTACTGCTCGTTGAAATGGCTTTGCAGTACTCACAGTCTTCAGCGCATCTTCAACCGAAAGATTGCTGATAAGCTGATGCTCGTCGGTACTGCAGGGTACAAAGTGCTCAGGCCAAGTCGACACCGCTTCGCACAGAAGCTTGAACTGAGAGGGCGCATCCTGGTTCACCTGAAGTACTTTTAGGCGCGTAGCCGTCTCGGCACTTTCGCAGAGATATCGGAGGTCTGGAGCAACAAATCGAGGGCAATAGCCAATGATGACAGCAGGATCTCGCGTTCTGAGACACACAGCATTGCCATCGTACGGATTTTGAATATCCAGCATCGGAAACAAGACCTCGCCAGGTTCTAGCGCTGCTACGCGATCCGCAGAGTCCGGCGCTAGATGACTAATTCCATGAACAAAAAAAACGGATCTATACCGACCGTCACGACTTTTCTCAGGAACCGGCGACACCTGCAGTGCATCAGTCGCACGCACGCCGCCAATTCGCGCCATCAACCTCAATGGGTCGCTTTCCCTGTCTAGGCCGGACCAACGCGCGTACCTCGCGTATTCTGGCCTTTTTTCGTTCATGACCCGGTTGGCAAAGATAGGGAACAGTTCGTCAGAGATGTACAACGACGAGACATCGTTCATCCTGCCGAACGGAAGAAAGTTCTTTGAAACTTGAGCGCCACGCGTGTAGCCAAAAACAAAGTACCCTCTCTGGTTGACCAGCTTTGCGACAGGGAGCCATCTTTGGGTGTCCGGATCTTGCCAATTCAGGAAGAATGATCGCATCATGTTTGCCCCAAGAGCTTTTGCCTGTTGATCTCGAGCATATTCAAGGCGAAAGACGCTGCCTCAGTGCTAATGAGTTCTGCCGGTATCCGATCAAAGATATTAGATAGGTCACTCGGATCCACTTTCGAGAGGCGCGACAACCAGAACTGCTCGTGCCTTTTCCCTGCTAAACCCGCAAGACGGAAAGCATCAATGGTTGACAGTGGTCGTCTATCCGTCTGGTCCATGTAGAGCCCCGACCGTGTTTTTTCAGCGTATGCGCGCACATCGAAGCGCTTGTCTTTCGTAACCATGCGCTCTGCTCTCACTGCGTCACTCAGTTCCCTACCCAAACTCGACGCGTGATCGAAAGTTGGCGCCAGTGTTATAGTGCGCTTCTGCGGATCCAGCACAAGCCCCCAGTTTTCGTTGTGCCTATCTCCGTTACCGATCCATGCATCGAGCATGAGATATCCCACAAAACATCGCAGTGCCTCGTCCGGATCATCGGTAAACCTCTGTAAAACAGCAGTCACCCGACTAACGGTGTGACCCCGGTACTTGTAGAAGCTAGTCCCATCAAGTTTTTTCTCGACGGAATTGATCAGTTCGTTTCCCAGGATCAGGCGGCTACCATCAGGGTTCATTTTAGGTGACAGAACGCCCAATTTGCCCTGATATGTTGCGAACTCGTAGTGAGCGTGAGGCAGACCCAAAAGGGCACAGATCTCACAGGCAACCTTTTCAGCCCAGTTCTCACCGGTCCCTTCACGACCAAATTTCAGAAGTTGAAGTCTGCCGTCGAAATTCAACCAGAACTTCTCTTTGGTGCCGAGGTATTCAATGACATCGATTTCATTTTGCACGTCAAATACTGGAAACAGAGTCATTCGCAGTCCTACCGCTCAGTACAAGCACTCCGACAGGTCCAATACCTCAAATAGTTGAATTTGACATCGAAAAGAATTCAACTCTTAACTTGAAGCGCATGATTGATATTGACCTTCGACCCAGCGAGAGTTGTGCGTTCGCAAGCGGCGGCTCTGGTCAGCGCTCTCACTTCCAGGGGCACGACAACCGTCCATGATCAAGTGTTCACTGCCCGTGGGCATCTAACGACAAGGAAAGGCTGAATTTCGGTCCTAGAACTGACCAAAGCAGAATGGCTGCTATCGGTATTCGCCAACGCTGCGCGAACGACCGAAATGGAGGCGCTTAGCCGCTATTACGTATCTTGACTCGAATGTCAGCTTTCAGCGCAACGGCAACGCCGCGGTGAGAAAACCTATGGGGCTGATCCGTGGCGGCCTCTTGCGATGGCGGGCTTCATCCACCGCCGTCATCCCGGCCTTGAGCCGGGATCCAGCGCGATCAAGTCTTTGATCGCAACATAGTCTTTCGCGCGATGGACATCGCGCTGCTGCCGGAACATGTCCGGCATGACGGAGAGGAATGAATAACGCTCCCAACGCCGAACTTTGTCGGCAACCTGACGGCGGCCTGAAGCCGCCGTTTGTCTTTTCCGTGATGGTCTGTCCTTGAGGGGCTTAGCTCTTTGCAAGCTCGGTCAGGCGGTCGAGAGCGGCCTTGAAGCCCTTCAGCGAGATGGCGAGGTTGACCGGCTGGTTCGGCTGGATCGACGTTGCCGTGACGTTGAGGGCGGCGGCGGCGGAAAGAGCGGTGACGTTCGCGGTGGTAAAGGTCACAGGCAGCAGGCAGCCGGCCGGCAGGCAGGTGGAGAATTTCAGGGCCGGGAGCGGCGGATTGCTGTCGATCTTCAGGCTGGCGCCGGCGTCGAGCTTGAGGCCGAAGGGCAGCGCCAGAACACCGGCCACGCCGCCATCCTTGGCCGGCTGCAGCTCGATGGCGAGAACGCGCTGGCCGTCCTGCTGCTGCTGGACCTGCGCCATGGAGCAGATCTTGTTGTTCTGCACGACACCGCAGGTGACACGCCAGTCCTGGTAGGTTTCCTGCAGGGAGCTTGCGCCGCCGGGCAAGGTGGCCGGTGCCGCATCCTCAGCGAAGGCGGGGGCTGCGGCGAGGAGCGGCAGCAGGGACAGGGCCGCGGTGGTGAGCTTGTGCATCCTTGGTACTCTTCCGTTGTCGATTGAAAGGTGGCGCGTCAGTAGCGCGCCGAAAGCCTGATCTTGAAATCCATGTCGCCGGCTTCGCGGTCTCCTTCGTCGACAAGCGCGATGGCCGCGGTCATGTGGAGGCTGAAATTGCCGGCGATGTCATAATCGATGCCTGCGCCGGTGCTGGCGAGGGAAAGCCCCTCGTCCGCTGCCTTGTCGCGGCCGAAGCCGAGGTCGAGGAAGGCAAAGGGCGACAGGCGGTCCTTGCCGGTCGGTGAAACGACGGGAGAGCGCAGTTCGTTGCGGATGATGACGCCGGTATCGGCGACCGCGTCATCGAGATCGTAGCCGCGCACGCCGTCGAGACCGCCGAGCGCCAGACGTTCCGTATCGGGCAGCGCCTGCCCCGCGAGCTGGAACAGCACGTCGCTGTTGAGCTGGAAATCGTGGCCAAGCTCGGTCTGCCGGGAAAGGCTGCCGCCGAGATAGGCGTAGGAGATATCGGTCACCGCGCCGTTCGAGAAGGTGTTCCAGGCGCTGTCCGAATTGTCGGAGAAGATGCCGCCCGGATTGGCCTTCACATGCAGGTCGAGGCGGGTGGAGCCGAGATCGTCGCTGAACGACTTGCTGACCCCGAGGCCGAACTGGAAGAGTTCGGCATTGGCGCTGCCGAGGCGGATATCCGAGAAGAAGGTATCGCGCGACAGGTGCTTGTATTCGATGCCGGCATAGACCTCGCCGCCATAGATGCCCGGCAGGATGTTGGACAGCGCGCTGCGATAATAGAGCGGCAGTTCGACGATCGAGGTGTCGAAGGTGAAGAGATCGCTTTCCTGCCGTGTGGCGATGAAGGCCGGGCTGAAATCGATCGCCTGCCTGCCCTCGATCGGCACGACGAAGGTGCCGGAATGGCTGACATAGCGCGCCCGGTGGTCGTTATGATCGGGGAAGACGCCGCCGAGGTCTTCGAAGAGATCCGGCGAACCCGTCAGCTGATAGGAACCGAAAGCGCCGTCGATGCCGGGAATGGCAAAGCCCGCGCCGAGGAAGAAGCGGTCGCGGTCCGTGCCTTCCGCGCCGGTGTTGGAATAGCCGGCATAGACCTGCCACGGCTTGCCGCGCGTGACTTCCAGCGCAAGGTCGGAGCGGCCGACTTCCGAACCCGGAGAGAACAGGCCCTGCACGCGGCGGAAGGGAGAGCGGTTGAGCCAGGCAAGATCCTCGTTGACGCCGGCAGACGAAATGCGCCCGCCCGCGGGCGCATTGACCTGGGCAGCGAGGGAACGGGCGCGTTCGCCTTCGACCCCGCGTGCGGTGACCTTGCCGAAGCCGAATTCCATGACCCGGAGATTGAGCACGCCGCCGGTGATTTCCTGCGGCGGAATGGTGACCGACACGAAGGGATAGCCGGCGCGGCGATAGACGCCGGCAATGGCGGCCTGCGCCTCGGCGATCAGCGACAGCGACAGCGGCTTTCCGATGAAGGGCCTGAGGACGCCGGCAAGCTGAGGCTCGAGATCGCGGCCCGGACCGATATCGCCGACGACGACACCGGCGGCGCTGCCGGCGCTCGGTTCCTCTTTCGCGCCGATCAGGCGGATGGCGGCCAGATCCGCCCCGAGCGGACGCTTGTCGGCCTCGACCGCGGCTTCCTCGGGAAGCGTGATCGTGGGAGCGTTGCCGGTCACGGCCGGCGGCGGGTTGCGCTCCACTGCCGACTGCGCGGCGGCATGGCCGGCGGCTGCAAGCGTCATCAGGATCGCAAGCGTCGCGGGGCTATCGAAGACGGTCGCGCGGATACGGTCGAGAATGGTCGGTCGATACGTATTCATTAGAGCGATCCGATGATGATGTACTGGCCGAGCGACCGGTTGGCCGGGTGGGGAACGCCTGCACATGCGGCTCCCATGACCGCGCCGGCCGGGCATGTGGTCAGGTCTTCGCCGGTGCTGCGTGCCGGCTGGCCGAGCGTGATCGACGACGGCTGTTCGAAGACGGTCGATGCCGGGAAGGCCGTCGGCGTGGGCGTCGAGGGTGTCGTGGGTACGATGGGGCCAGCCGTGACCGTCAGCGTGCCGCCCGTATAGCTCAGCGCGTAGTTGGCGGAGGCGGCAAGCGTGCCCTGCGTGATGGCATAGCTGCCTGCGGCGGAGGCGGACGAGGCGAGCGTCGAAAGTGTGCCCGTCAGGCTGTCGCTGCCGGCAAGCCCCAGTCCGCCGACGGTGTAGGTCAGCGCCGGAACGGCAGTGCCCGCAGTCATCGACTGGTTGTCCGCGGTGACTGTAATGGCGCGCGGCGTGATCGTCAGCGAGCCCGAGACGAAGGTGATGTCATAGCCGAACTGGCCGGAATAGAGCCCGCCAAGGGCAAGGGAACCGCCCGAATAGACGCCGACATTGGCGCTGCCGCTGGCATAGGCTGCGGTTCCGAGGATGAGCGAGGCGTCATAACCGGGCAGGCTGTAGGTCAGCGTACCGACGCTCGTACTTGTGGTCGAGGCGTCATAGACCTTGGTGCCGTTGCCGCCGGTAATCGTCAGCGCGGTCATGAAGGTGCGCAGCAGCGGTCCGGTCTGGCCCTCATAGATGCGCCAGATCGAACCCGTGCCGCCGTCGCCGTCGATGTTCCAGCCGGCCGTCGTGAAGGTCGAGAGCGAGGACAGCTGCGCGGTGGTGAGGCCGGTGACGCCGCCCGACGAACCGATGCCGACGCCGAGGCTGGTGCCGGAGGTCGTCGTATTCCAGAAGCTTGCCGTGACGGTGCCGGAATTGTTGCCGATCAGTCCGCCGTAAGGTGCGGCCGAAGACGGAACCGTGCCGCTCGCGTAGCTGTTTGCCACCGTGCCGCTGTTGACCCCGACCAGACCGCCGGACGTATTGCCGCCGCTGACATTGCCGGTTGCATAGGCGTTGGCTATGCCGCCGGCATTGGCGCCGACGAGCCCGCCCGCCGTTGCGGTGGCGCCGCTGCCTGCGGTCACCGTGCCGGTGGCGAACGAGGTGGTGATGGTGCCGGTGGTGCCTGCCGTACCGTCCACCGTGTTGATGCCTACGAGGCCGCCCACATAGCTATCGGTGCCGCCAGTCACCGCGCCCGTGGCATAGCTTGCCGAAATGCCGGTGGCATTCGCGCCGGCAAGGCCGCCTGCGGCGCTGTTCGCGCCGACGCCGACGGTGCCGCTGGCCGAGCTGCCGGTGATGGTGCCGGTGCTGATGACGACGCCGCCGGATGTGGCGGCGGAGTTGAACGCCACGAGGCCGCCCGCATAGGCATTGTCGCCGGCCGTGACCGTCACGGCCGCATGGCTGTTGGTTATCGTGCCGGCGTTCATGCCGATCAGGCCGCCGACATAATGACTGTTGCCGGCCGAGGCCGTGCCCGATACCGAGACATTGCTGACCGTGCCGAAGTTGTAGCTCCCCAGCAGGCCGGCTATGGAGCCCGTGACGGAGCCCGAGAGGGTCAGGTTGGAAATCGTGCCGTCGATTCTGCCGAACAGCCCGGCCAGGCCGACCGACCGGTTGACGAGGAGGCCGCTTATGGTGTGGCCGGCGCCGTCGAGGCTGCCGGTAAAGCCGGTCGCGAAGTCACCGATGGAAGCGAAACCCGCACCCGAATTCCAGCTTGCGGTGCTGCTGGCGTCGATGTCGGAGGCGAGCTCGAAGCTTTCGGTCAGCAGGCTGGCCGAGCCCATGCCCTGCAGGCCGTAAACGTCAACGAGCTGGTAGGGCGTCGCCGCCGAGCCGTCGCCGCCGGTGGCGCGCAGGAAGGTGGCGCCGCCGCCGAGGCGGAAGTCGGTGGCATGGAAGGAGGCGAGCGTGCCGGCGACCTGTCTCCATGTGCCGGCGGTGAGCGAGAAGAGACCCACATCGATGGCGCTCGACGTGGTGGCCGTGCCGGCTGCGGAGATGACGAGCGTGCCGTTGGCGGCGGTAACGGCGCCGCCCAGCGTGATGTCGCCGCTTGTGACCGTGGTCAGCGTCAGGCTGGACGTATCCGACCAGGAAATGGCGTCCGCGATGTCGAGGTCACCCCACGCCGTCAGCCCGACCGTGCCGCTGACGCCGAAGGTGCCGCCGCTGTCGAGCGACAACAGGCCTGCCGAGCCGAGATTGGTGTCGAGCGTGTAGTTGCCGGAGGTGTTGAGGTAGACGCCGTAGCCGCCCGACGTGGTGAGCGAGGCGAAGGTGGATGGCGAAAGGAAGCCGAGATCGGTATCGCTATAGCTGCCAAGCGTTGCGAAATAGCCTGTCTGCGTTGCCGAAAGCGATGTCTGGCCGGTGATCAGGTGCGCCGCCGTGCCGTAGATCGAAACGTTCTGCGCGCCGTTGGTGCCCGTGATGTCCGAGAAGGCAACGCCTTTGGTCGATCCGCCGTCAAGATAGGTCAGCACTCCGGCCGAAGCGAGCGAGGAGCCGGGGGCGAGCATGATGTAATAATAGCCGTTGGCGCCGGTGACGGCGCTGCCCATGCCGCTGCCGCCGGATACGGCGGTCACATTCGCGCCCACCAGCGCCGTCGTGCCCGCATCGCTATAGGCGGTGCCCGAAACGGCGACCGGTGTCGTGGCGTATTGCCACTTGAAATAGGGATAGAGGTTCGTTCCAGTTCCCCAGATGGACGAGGAGAAGCCGGCAGGCAGGCTGCCCTGGAGCTGGGCAGTGGTGCGGGCCGTGGCGCTGCCGGCGCCGCCGGCGATGCCGACCGATTGTCCGCTGGTCTGGGTGTTCCAGTAGGCGTTGGTGATTGCCGAGGCATTATTGTTGTTATAGCCGGCGAAGCCGCCAACTTGACTGCTGCCGGTCACGTAGCCGGTCGAATAGGCATTGGCGATGGTGCCGTTGACGAAGTTTACGCCGACGAAGCCGCCGATGTTGGAGGCGCTGCCGAGCCCGATGACCCTGCCGGTAGCGTAGGAATCCGTGATCGTCCCCTCGTTATGCCCGACGAAGCCGCCGATGGGACCCGAACTGCCGGTGACCGTGCCGGTGGCGTAGGACTGACTGATGGTGCCGCCGTCGAGGCTATAGCCGTTGGCGCCGACAAGACCGCCGATATAGCCGTCGCTGCCCCCGGTGCCGGTGACATTGCCCGTGGCGTAGGATTGGGTGATCGTGCCACCGTTGAAGAGGTAGCCGACAAGGCCGCCGACCTGATAGCCGGCGCCGGTGACGTTGCCGCTTGCCGAGGAACCGCTCACAGCGCCGCCGTCGACCGCTCCGATGAGGCCGCCGGTATTGGCCTCTCCGGTGCTCACACCCGAGATGGTCGCACTCGCCGATGCACCCGATACCGAGCCGCCGATCATGTAGCCGATGAGCGCGCCGACGTCGTCATTGCCGGTGATGCTGCCGCCGGAGAGTGTCACGTTGCTGATGGTTGCGCCGTTCGTATAGCCGAACAGGCCGACATAATTGGCGCCGGCGCGGTTGATCGTCAGGCCGCTGATGGTGTGGCCCTGGCCGTTGAAGCTGCCGGTGAAGTTCGAGGTGTCGCTGCCGATGGAAACGAAGCCCGACGAACCCCACAGGCCGCTGTAATACCCGCCGACGGCGGTGAATGCGCCGGTCAGATCGATATCGGCTCCCAGCGTGTAGCTGGCGGTGAGATCGAGCGACATCAGCTGCAGCGCCGCCGCGGTCGTGACCACGGTCGAATATTCGCTGCGAAGCATGGGCCGCGTCTGGCCGGCAATCATCACCCAGGTATTGGTGAAATCGAAGCCGGCATAGGTCGCCTGCGTGTAGGCCGAGGCGTTGGAGATGCCGGTGCCGGCGAAGCTGGTGGCCTGCCCGGTGGAATTTATGTCCCAATAGGCGTTGGACAATGTGAGCGAGCCCGCCACTATTTCCCCGCCGATCAATCCGCCTGTATTGGCCAGACCCGTCACCCTGCCGCTGGCATAGACATTGGTGATGGTGCCGCCCTGATAGAGACTGCCGGCAAAACCGCCGGCATAGTTGCCGGTTGCGGTGACCGAACCTGTGGCATAGGAATCGGAGACGGAGCCGGCGCGCAGACGGCCGATCAGGCCGCCGACCTCGTCTCCCCCGCTGACCGTCGCGGTCGAGGAGGAGCCGGAGATCGTGCCCTGGTCGAACCAGCCGACCAGTCCGCCGATCTGGCCCGCCGTGCCCGTCACACTGCCCGTCGCATGCACGTTGATGACCGATCCCGAGGAGACATTGCCGGCGACCGTGCCAACTCTTCCGGCGCCGATGACCGACATGTTCGACAGGGTCAGATCCCTGACGGTTCCCCACAGGGTGCCGATCAGTCCGACGGTCGATTGCCCGGGACGGTTGATGGTCAATCGGTCCACCGTGTGCCCGAGACCGGTCAGCGTCGTGGTAAAGGATGAAATCGGGTTGAAACCCGCGCCACTGTTCCAGCTTGCCGTGGCCGAGGCGTCGATATCGTTGCCCAGCGCGTAATTCGTGCCGTCGACCATGGCCTGCAGGCCGGCCACATCATGGATCAGGGTATAGGCCGCGCCATTGACGGAAAGCGATGCGCCGCTGTCGGGCAGAGACACACGAGCGCCGTTCAGCAGCGAATAGGCTGTGCCATAACCAAGGCTCAGCGCCGCGTTCGTGCCGCTCAAAGTCACATTCTTGGCGATCTTCAGAGCACCGGCCGCAGACAGGCTGGCGTTTGCATTCGCGTGGCTGTCGACAAGCGCCCCGTTGATCGTCAGGTCGCCCGACGTCGTGGTCAGGCTGAGCGTTCCGTTCGCCGTGATCGGCCCGGAAACGGTCAGCGTCTGGCTGTTGCTGAAGGCAAAGGATCCCGCGGCGCTGGATGCGCCAAGCGTGGAGATCGTATTGCCGGCATTGGTCAGGACGACCGAGCCGCCGTTTGCGGCGGTCGCGGTGACGGTGCCGGCCGTGATGGCGGCGGTCTGACTGATGCCGCCGGCGCCGGCGCTGAGGACGAGCGCGCTGCCGGCGTTGCTGCCCGTAATCGCGGCGTTGATCAAAATACCGCCCGTACTGGCATCGGCCAGCAACGACAATGTCGTGGCGGCTGACCATGTTACCGCGGCGTCCACAGTGATGTTGCCGGCTTCCGAGCCTGCGCCGTTTGTCGTGATCGCGACGTTGTTGTTGGAGAGATAGGAACTCAGGGTCGTGTTGTTGATGTTTGCGCCGCTCGCGGTGGGCTGCACTTCCCACGGGTTGGACGACACGGTCACCGAGACATTGCTGGATGCGGACGACGAAATGGTGATGTTGTAGGGATCGATAAGCCAGGTGCCCATGGCCCCCTGTTCGGAGAGTGTGGAAATGGAGACATTGTCGCCGAGCAGCAGGTTGTGCCCCGAGGTTTCCACGAGGCCGCCAGCCGCGGTACCGGCGCCGGTCGCCGTGATCTTGCCGTCGAAAACCGTGGTATCGTCCGACCATACGACAGCCCGCCCGCCCGCGCCGGCGGTGCCGTCAACGCGGATCACAGCACCCGCGGCAACCGCCACCCTGTCGGCCGTCGCCACGTCTTCGTCGAGGAATTTCGTCGCGGCATTGTAACCGCCCTGGTAATCGCCGCCGATCAGCACGGTGCCGCCGGTTGCGCCGGAGGCATCGACCGTCGCGGCTGAGCCAAGCGCGATCCTGTCGCCGGTGACGACGACCGTGCCGCCGGAACCGGTGGTGCCGGTTGCCTCGACCGTGCCATTGATGATGACATCGCCGCCGGAAATGCGGATGTCGCCGCCGCTGTCGGGCCGCGCCTGCGGAACCGGAACGCGCGTCGGCAGGCTGGCCGAGGCCGTTTGCGGACGGGTGGCGCTGAGCTTGCCGGTGACTTCTACCTTGCCGCCCTCGCCTGCCGTGAGGAAGATGCGGCCGTCCTTGCTGGCGACGCCGGTCGCCTTGACGACACCGCCGGTATTGCCGGCCAGCGCATAGACATTGCCGCCATTGGCGCGCAGTTCGGCATTGGCCGCGGCGATGGCGCCGGAATTGCTAGCCTCGGTATCGGAACCGCCGACCACGACGGCGAATAGGCCGTCCGCATCGGCGGTGTCCTTGGCCAGGATCTCGTAGCCGGCCAGCAGGCCGACGGTGCCGTTTTCGGCGGTGATGCTGCCGGAATTGTCGACCGCGCGGGCAATCAGCGCCACGTCGCCGGAAGCCGAGCTGATGGTGCCGAGATTGACGACGGCGGCCTTGGAGCTGCCGGAAAAGGTCATCGCGCCGCCGGCGAGGAACTGCTGGTCGGTGACGTCATGGGTGGAGGCGAAGAAATTGCCGCCGGTCGAGATGACGCCATCCTTGCCGACCACGATGCCGGCGCGGTTGACGAGATAGAGCGAGCCCGTGGCCGTCAGCGATCCGTCGATCTGCGAACCGAGATTGCCCGTCACGCGGTTAAGCGTTGCGCCCGCGCCGTTGTCGAAATGCACCGATGCGCCCGAACCGATGGAGAAATCTTGCCATTCGACGATGCCGGTGGCGCTGGTCTGGTCGATCATGAGGCCGGTCGGAACCGCCTGGATATTGCCGGAACCGGCGGTGAAATTACCGCCCGTCGGCAGGACCTGCTGCGAAAAGGCGGGAAGCGGAAGTGAAACGGTGGCAAGAAGAAGTGCCGTGTAGTGCCGGAAGCCCCGGTTCCGCATCCTTATGCCCACGTTGCCTTCTCCCATAAATTTGCGGATTTAATAGTAAAATCAAAGTAGCGCCAAATAAACACGACGCAGAGACGAATAATATCCGTGCCGACGATTATGAACCATACGCTTTGCTGTCAAGGGCGATATCTGGGTAGGTTTTACGCAGATTGCGTCGATCGCCGAGCGGTCGGAACTTTGCGGAATACTTGTGGCTGCGCGGTAACAATGCCTATCTCGCGGGCAGGCAGTCCGCTTGACACATTTTTGAGCGAGCCATAGAGAATTTCGACCAACTGGTAAAATAGAGGGGATCGCTGCAATGACGAAAGACATCATGTTTACGCGCCGGAGCCTGATGGCGACCGGTCTTGTTCTCGGTTCGGGCATCATCGCTCCCTCCGTCCGCGCCGCCGCTCCCATCAAGGTCGCCGGCATCCACGGTTCGCCGGTGGAAAACGCCTGGAACTCGGTGCTGCACAAGGCGCTGCAGGATGCCGCCGCCGAAGGCGTCATCGAATACGTGTTCTCGGAAGGCGTTTCCGGAACCGACTATCCGCGCGCCATGCGCGAATATGCCGAACAGGGCGCCAAGCTGATCATCGGCGAAGCCTATGCTGTTGAAAGCGAAGCGCGTGAAGTGGCTGCCGACTATCCGGATACCGCCTTCGTGCTCGGTTCGAGCGGCAAGGAATCCGGCGACAATTTCGGCGTCTTCGGCACCTGGAACCATGACGGCGCCTATCTCGCCGGCATGCTGGCCGGCAAGATGACCAGGAGCAACGTCGTCGGCTCCGTCGGCGCCATGCCGATCCCGGAAGTCAACATGCTGATCAACGCCTTCGGCGAAGGCGTGAAGGCCGTCAACCCGGACGCCAAGCTGCTGGTTTCCTTCATCGGCACCTTCTTCGACCCGCCGAAGGCCCGCGAAGCCGGTCTCGCCCAGATCGACGCCGGCGCCGACATCCTGTTCGGCGAGCGCATCGGCACGGCGGATGCCGCCAAGGAACGCGGCATCAAGTCTGTCGGCTCGCTGATCGACTATACCCCGCGTTATCCGGAAACCGTGTTCGCCAACGCGCTCTGGGGCTTCCGTCCGATCCTCAACGCGGCGCTGGCCGACGTTGCCGCCGGCAAGCCGGTGGGCAAGGACTACACTGCCTTCGGTCTTCTGAAGGAAGGCGGCAGCGACATCGCCTATGTGAAGGGTGTCGCCCCGGCCGAGGCTGAAGCCGCCATGGAAGCCAAGCGCGCCGAGATCAAGTCCGGCGCCTTCGAGGTTCCGCGCAACATGGACGAGCCGAAGTAACCGGCAATATCATGACGAATGACGCAACGTCGCTGGCCGAGGCGATCCGCAAGGGTCGCCTCACGGCTGGCGAGGCGATGCAGGCCGCACTGGAACGCGCCGACCGGTTTTCCGGTCTCGGCGCGATTTCGCATGTCGACGCCACGCTCGGCGAAGCTGCCGCAAGGGCTGCGGACGAGCGGCTGACCAAAGGCTCTGCGCATGTGCCCTTTGCGGGCGTGCCGAGCCTTGCCAAGGATCTTGGCGGCCCCTTTGCCGGCCTTCCCGTTTCAGCCGGCTCGCGCATGCTGGATCATGACGGCGAAGGCGCGCCGGATTCTGATCTCGCCGCCCGCATGCGCGTTTCGGGCCTCTGTTTCTTCGGGCTGACCACGGTGCCGGAAATGGGGCTTTCCCTTTCCTCCGAACCCGCGACCGGACCTGTTTGCCGCAACCCGCTCGATCAGACGCGCACCTCGGGCGGTTCCTCCGGCGGTGCGGCGGCGGCCGTCGCCGCGGGGATCGTTTCGATTGCGCATGCCACCGATGCCGGTGGTTCCATCCGCATTCCCGCCGCCTGCTGCGGTCTTTTCGGTATCAAGGCGACGCGCGGCGTCATGCCGGCCGGCCCCGGCTTCGGCAATCATCTCGGCGGCATTGCCAGCGAGCTTGCCATCTGCCGCTCCGCCCGCGATCTCAAGACGATCTTCGAGGCGGTGAAAGGCGATGCGCGCGGCCCCTTCGCCGATCCCGAACTGGCCACCCCTGATGGCCGGAAACTGCGGATCGGCCTCGTTGCCGAAACCGGCTCCGACCATCCAACCGATCCCGCCCGCAGCGAAGCCGTCGAGGCGGCGGCACTGGCGCTGGAAGCGGACGGCCACACCCTTATCCGGCTCAACTGGTCTGTGTTCGCCGGTCCGGTCGAAGCGAGCGGTATTGCGTTCCGCGACATGATCGCCGTCAATCTCGCCAATTTCGTTGCGGCTGTCGGCCTTGATGCCGAAAAGGCCGAGCCGCTGACGCAGGCCTTCATTCGCCATGGCGGCAAGGTGACCGGCGGCGCGCTGTGGTCGGCGATGGACGGCACGGTGCATGCGAGCCGCGCGCTCTGGGATCTCTTTGCCGGCTTCGACATTCTCGTGACACCGATGCTGTCGACCGCCCCGCCCGCGCTCGGTTCCTTTCCTTTCGACCATGGCGACATCGACCTGCAGATCCGCCGCATGACGGATTTCGCGCCGCTTGCCGCCCTTTGCAACATGACCGGCTTTCCGGCCGTGACGCTACCTTTCGGCGCGGATGGCGACGGGCTTCCCCTGCCGGTGCAGATCATCGCGCCGATGGGTGCGGATCGCCTTCTTCTGAAGCTTGCGGAACGGCTGGAAAAGCAGGGGCGCTGGCAACATCGTCATGGTGTGGCGGGACTGGATATGAGAGGACTGGACGCATGAAACCTCCCGTTCTCGAACTTTCCGGCATCTCCAAGCGCTTCGGCGACAACCTCGCCAATGACGACATCTCGCTGACGCTCGCCGAGGGCGAGATCGTGGCGCTGCTCGGTGAAAACGGCGCGGGCAAGACCACGCTGATGAGTATTCTCTTCGGCCATTACGTGCCCGACAGCGGCAAGGTGACGGTGATGGGCGAGGACCTGCCGCCCGGCCGTCCGCGCGCCGCGATCCGCGCCGGCATCGGCATGGTGCACCAGCACTTCGCGCTGGCGCCGAACCTCACCGTGCTCGAAAACGTCATGAGCGGCACGGAAAGCCTGTGGTCGCCCGCCTCCAATGTTTCGGCCGGACGGCGCAAGCTGATCGACATTTCCGAGCGCTTCGGCCTGAAGGTCGATCCCGATGCGCGGCTCGGCGATCTCTCTGTCGGCGAACAGCAGCGTGTCGAGATCCTGAAAGCGCTCTACAACGATGCCCGCATTCTCGTGCTCGACGAGCCCACGGCGGTCTTGACCCGGATCGAGGCGGAGAAGCTTTTCGCGACGCTGAAGGACATGGCGCGTCAGGGCCTGTCGCTTATCTTCATTTCCCACAAGCTTGACGAGGTGATGGCGACCGCCGACCGCATCGTCGTGCTGCGCGGCGGCAGGCTGGTGGCGGAACGCAAGGCGGCCGACACCAGCAAGGCGGAACTGGCCGAACTGATGGTCGGACGCGCCGTGACACGGCCGGTGCGCGACGCCGCCACGCCCGGCGAAGTCGTGCTGGAAGCAATCGGCGTGAGTGTGCGCCAGGGCGGCGTCGAACGGCTGAAATCCGTGGATTTCAGGCTGCGCGCCGGCGAAGTCCTCGGCATCATCGGCGTTTCGGGCAATGGCCAGGCGACGCTTGCGCAGCTGCTGAGCGGCACGGCGGAGCGCAGCGCCGGCGACCTGATCCTCTTCGGCCAGGGCATCGGCGACCTGACGGTGGCGGACGCGGTGGAAAAGGGCATCGGCCGTATTCCCGAAGACCGCAACCGCGAGGGCGTCATCGGCGAGATGGCGATCTGGGAAAACGCGGTGCTGGAACGCCTGCCACGCTATTCGCGGGGCGGGCTGATCGACCGCAAGGCGGGCATCGCCTTTGCGCGAAAGATCATTGATGCCTTCGACGTGCGCGGCGGCTCCCCGACGAGCCGCATCCGGCTTCTCTCCGGCGGCAACATGCAGAAGCTCATTCTCGGGCGAAACCTGATCGAGCATCCGCGCATCCTTCTCGCCGCCCAGCCGGCGCGCGGGCTGGACGAAGGTGCGGTCGCAGCCGTGCACGAGCGCATTCTGGAAGCGCGCCGGGCGGGCACCGCAGTCTTGCTGATTTCCGAAGACCTCGACGAGATCATGGCGCTCGCCGACCGCATCCAGGCGATTGTCGGCGGACGGCTGTCTCCGCCGGTTGCGGCCGATGACGCCGATGCGCGCCGGCTCGGGCTGATGATGGCCGGGGAATGGGAACAGAAAGGCGGCCAAGGAAAAGGCGGGGAGATGAACGATGCGGTTTGAGCGACGCGAACACAGGTCGCCGGCGCTGGTGATCGCCACGCCGCTGATCGCGATTGCCGCCGCTATGGCGATTGCCGGCGTGCTGATCGCGCTCGCGGGCGCGCCCGTCTTCACCGCCTATGGCAAGATCCTGACGAGTGCTTTCGGGTCGCGCCTTTCGGCGACAGAAACGCTGATGCGCGCCACGCCGCTGATCCTGACCGGGCTTGCGGCCGCCGTCGCCTTCCGGGCGAGGCTGTGGAATATCGGCGCCGAGGGACAGTTCTATATCGGCGCCATCGCCGTTGCGGCGGCAAGCGCCCATCTTCTCTCCGGGCTCACCCCCATCCTGCAGATCCCGCTGCTGCTCGTCATCGGCGCTGTCGCCGGCATGGTGATGCTGCTCCTGCCGCTCTGGCTGCGCCTGCGCTTTTCGGTCGACGAGGTGGTGACGACGCTGCTTCTCAACTTCGTCATCATCCTCTTCGTCTCCATGCTGATCGACGGCGTGCTGAAGGACCCGACGGCCTTCGGCTGGCCGCAATCGGAAGCGGTCGACAAGGCCGCGCGCCTGCCGAAGCTCATCGACCGTTCGCGCCTGCATATCGGGCTGGCGATTGCCGTGGTCGTCGCGCTGGTGGTGCATTTCGTCCAGACGCGCACGGTGTTCGGCGTGCAGTCGCGTGCAGCCGGCCTCAATCCGGCGGGTGCGGTCTTCGCCGGCGTTCCGCTCGGGCGCACGCTGGTCTTCGTCGCGATGATTTCAGGCGGGCTTGCCGGCCTTGCGGGCGCGATCGAGGTGCTTGGCGTCAAGGGCTACGTGACCACCGACCTTTCGCCCGGCTACGGCTATTCCGGCATCGTCGTCGCCATGCTTGCCAATCTCAATCCTGTCGGCGTGGTGTTTGCGGCGCTGTTCACCGCCATGATGTTCGTCGGCGCCGACGGCATGAGCCGCAGCATGGGCATCCCGACCTATATCGCCGACGTTACCGTTGCGCTGTCGCTGCTCTCCATGCTGGTCGCCGTCTTCTTCACCCAGTACAGGATCCGCCGATGAACGCCCTGATCGACATCCTTGCTTCCGCCGGGCTCTGGGCCGCCGTGCTGCGCATCGCCACGCCGCTGATCCTCGGCACGCTCGGCGCACTGCTCAGCGAACGTGCCGGCGTTCTGAACCTCGGCATCGAGGGCATCATGACCTTCGGTGCGATGATCGGCTGGCTCACGGTCTATAACGGCGCGGATCTCTGGACCGGGCTTCTGGCCGCAGCCCTTGGCGGCGCGGTGTTCGGCGCGCTGCATGCGGTGCTGACCGTGACGCTCGGCCTGTCGCAGCATGTCTCGGGCCTCGGCGTCACGCTGTTTGCTTCCAGTTTTGCCTATTACGTCTTCCGCCTGATGGTGCCGGTTGCCGGCACGCCGCCGACCATCGAGCCGTTCCAGCCGATTGCCATTCCGGGCCTTTCCGACCTGCCCTTCTTCGGCCAGGCCTTCTTCACCCAGACCGCGCCGACCTATCTCGCCATTATGCTGGCCATCGTGCTCGCCTATCTCATCTCGCGCACGCCGCTCGGGCTTGCGGTGCGCATGACCGGCGAAAACCCGCATGCGGCGGAAGCGCAGGGCATCAACCCGATGGCGGTGCGTTACGGCGCAGTGATCGCCGGCAGCGCGCTGATGGGCGTCGGCGGCGCCTTCCTGACGCTTTCGGCCTTCAACAGCTTCTTCCCGACCATGGTGCAGGGGCGCGGCTGGATCTGCATCGCGCTCGTGGTCTTCGCCTCGTGGCGGCCGGAAAGGGCGCTGTTCGGGGCGCTGCTCTTCGCCTTCTTCGATGCCTTCCAGCTGAGATTGCAGACCGTGCTGAGCGGCGTCGTGCCCTACCAGCTGTTCCTGATGATCCCCTATATCCTGTCCATCGCAGCACTTGCAGTGATGGCGCGGCGCGCCCGCGTGCCGCAGGCCCTGATGCAACCCTACCGGCGCGGCGAGCGCTGACGGCAGATCCGCCAAGATTTCAAGGCGAGAATACGAGGATAAGACCATGTTCGATCTCATCATCCGCAATGCCAACCTGCCCGACGGCCGCAAGGGCATCGACATCGGTATCAAGGACGGCAGGATCGCGGCCATCCAGGCAAATCTTGCCGGTGAAGCGGGCGAGACCATCGACGCAAGCCACCGCCTCGTGACCTCGCCCTTCGTCGATCCGCATTTCCACATGGACGCCACGCTGTCGCTCGGCCTGCCGCGCATGAATGTTTCCGGCACGCTGCTCGAAGGCATCGCGCTCTGGGGCGAGCTGCGGCCGCTCCTGACGAGGCAAGCTCTGGTCGAGCGGGCGCTCGCCTATTGCGATCTCGCGGTATCGCAGGGCCTCCTGCATATCCGCACCCATGTCGACACCTCCGATCCGCGCCTCGTCACCGTCGAGGCCATGCTGGAGGTGAAGGAGAAGATCGCGCCCTATATCGACCTGCAGCTCGTCGCCTTCCCGCAGGATGGCTATTACCGCGCGGCGGACGGGGTGAAATCGTTGGAGCGCGCGCTCGACATGGGCGTCGACGTGGTCGGCGGCATTCCGCATTTCGAGCGGACCATGCAGGAGGGTGCGGCCTCGGTCGAGGCGCTCTGCCGCATCGCCGCCGAGCGCGGCCTGCCGGTCGACATGCATTGCGACGAGACCGACGATCCGTTGTCGCGCCACATCGAGACGCTGGCCGCCGAGACCATCCGCTTCGGGCTGCAGGGCCGCGTCGCCGGCTCGCACCTGACATCGATGCACTCGATGGACAATTACTACGTTTCCAAGCTCATTCCGCTGATGGCGGAAGCGGAAATCAACGCCATTCCCAACCCGCTGATCAACATCATGCTGCAAGGCCGCCACGACACCTATCCGAAGCGCCGCGGCATGACCCGCGTGCGCGAGCTGATGGCCGCCGGCATCAATGTCGCCTTCGGCCATGACTGCGTGATGGACCCCTGGTACTCCATGGGCTCCGGCGACATGCTGGAAGTCGGCCACATGGCGATCCATGTGGCGCAGATGTCGGGCGTCGAGGACAAGAAGAAGATCTTCGAGGCACTGACGGTAAATTCGGCGAAGGCGCTCGGCATCGAAGGCTATGGCCTTGCCGTCGGCTGTAATGCCGACCTCGTCGTGCTGCAGGCCGAGGACGTGCTGGAGGCCCTGCGCCTCAAACCCGCCCGCCTCGCCGTCCTGCGTCGTGGCAAGGTGATTGCCCGTACCGCGCCGAAGGTTGCCGAACTCTCGCTGCCCGGCCGCCCCGCCAGCCTCGACGCGGGCCGCAATCCGACGGCGCGGTGATTGGTGTAGATGGTTCCGGCCTGACGGAACAACCGCTGTCGTCATCCCGGCCCTGAGCCGGGATCCAGAGCGATCAGGTCTCTGATCGCAAGAGACTCTTCCGCGCGATGGACATCGCGCCGCTGGATGCCGGAACAGGTCCGGCATGACGGAAGGATGGGCCTTCTCCCAGCCAAAACCTTTGCAGGAGATACGGGGCGCCTCGCAATTGCGGGCGCCCCGTTTTTCATTCTGCAACGAGAATTGCAGGCGCTGTCGGAGTCTCTACCACCGTCTCCGGCAAACGTCATCAAAACTTGCCCGCAGCTTCACGAAACTGTCGTGCAACGGGTCTAGAGGATGACGAGCGGTATGCAATTTCTTTTGCAAAGGAAAATATTCATGTCACATAAATTGCAAAAACTGGCCGGCGCCAGCCTCATCGCCCTTCTGGCCACGGTCGCTTCGGCTGAAGCCGCGACGGTGGTGAAGTTCTGGCACAGCTTCAACAAGGGCAACGGCGAGGCGCTGGACAAGATCATCGCCGGTTTCGAGGCGGCCAATCCGGATATCGATGTCCAGGCCGAGTTCATCGGCAACTATAACGACATCGTCGCCAAGCTGCAGGCCGCCATTCCGGCCAGGCGCGCGCCCGACGCGGTCATTCTCGAGGTGACCCGCTACGGCCTTTTCGCCGACCGCGGCGTGCTGACCGACCTCACCCCCTATTTCGACGCCGATCCGCTGAAGGACGAGCTCTACGATTACGCCCGCGAAGTCGGCGTCTACAAGGGCAAGAACTATATCGTGCCCTTCAACTCCTCGACCCCGGTCCTTTACTATAACAGCGACATCTTCAAGCGCGCCGGCATCGAGGGCGAGCCCGCGCTGAAGACCTTCGACGACATCATGGCCGCGTCGAAGACGATCACCCAGAAGCTCGGTTCGGAAGGCATCAGCGGCATCGCCGCTCCCGGCCAGTTTGCCCGCTGGGGCCTCGTCATGGCCAATGACAGCGAGCTGATGGACCCCAAGACCAACGAGGTGCTGCTCGACAGCCCCAACACCATCGAAGCCTATCAGTGGATGGCCTCGCTGGTGCACAAGGAAAAGGTCTCCTCGCCCGATGGCGTGACCGAGGAAGACAATGGCCGTGACGCATTCCTCGCCGGCAAGGTCGGCATCATGCTGAACTCGACCGGCAATTACGGCGGCGCAAAGAAGGCGCTCGGCGACAAGCTCGAAACGCGCCCGATGCCCTGCAACAAGACCTGCTCGGTTCCGATTGGCGGCGCCGGCATCGGCATTCTCTCCACCTCCGAGAAGGCGGTTCAGGACGCGGCCTACAAGTTCGTGAGCTACGCCGCCTCGCCTGAGGCCAACGCCATCTGGTTTGCCGAAACCGGCTATCTGCCGATCAACAGGAAGAGCGCCGCCCTGCCGGTCGCAGTCGAAGCTCTGGCCACCCAGCCGGGCATCGACGTCGCCATCAAGCAGCTCGAATTCGCCCATGGCCGTTCGCGCGCCCCCGTCGTCACCTGGATGCGCACCACCGAATACAAGATGTGGGAAGCCATGGCCTTCGGCCAGCGCGACGCGACCGAAACCATGAAGGACTTCGCCGCGCAGACCCGCAAGGAAGCGGAACGCACCGGCGAATAAGCCTCTGCTGAAACAGCGGGACCGGTGGTCTGCCTTCGGGCGCCGGCCGGTCCTTCACCCTTTCTTCCGCTCGATCTGGGCTCCCATGCTTCGCACCCTCACACCCTATCTGTTCGTCGGCCCGCTGATCGCCTTCATCGCGGTGTTCACCTATATCCCCATCGTGTCGAGCCTCAACCTGAGCTTCCGCCACTGGGATTTCCTGTCGCCGGACATGCCCTTCGTCGGGCTCGACAATTACCGGGCGCTCCTCTCCTCGCGCGATTTCTGGAACGCGCTGAAGGTGACTGCGCTGTTTGCGGTGCTCTCCGTGCCGCTGAGGCTCGCTCTGGCGCTTGCCATCGCCAGCTATCTGGTGCGCGAAACACTGCCCTCGCGGCTGCTGCGCGGCGCGCTGTTCCTGCCTTCGGTCACCTCTACCGTTTCCATCGCGGTGGTCTTCTCCTGGGTGTTCGCCACCGATTACGGCATGGTCAATGCGCTGCTGGTAAAGCTCGGTCTCGGCAAGGTGCCGTGGCTGCAGGATCCGTCGCTGGCGCTCTGGGTGCTGATCGCGGTCAATACGTGGAAGCAGCTCGGCTACGATATCGTCATCTACATCGCCGGCCTGCAGGCCGTGCCGCAGGAACTTTACGATGCAGCCGCCGTCGATGGCGGCCGCCGGTTCCACGTGTTCCGCCGGGTCACCGTGCCGCTGGTCATGCCCACCACCTATTTCCTCATGGTGATCTCGGTGATCGAGGCTTTCCAGGTCTTCACCATCGTCAATGTCATGACCCATGGCGGACCGGCGGGCGCGACCGACATGCTGGTCAATATGCTCTACCGCGTCGGCTTCGTGCTGTTCGACATCGGCCAGGGCTCGGCGCTTGCCGTGCTGCTCTTCGTCCTTCTCATCGTGCTGGCGCTGGTCAAGTCCTTCGTCGTCGGCAGGAAGGTGCATTATGAAGCCTGAAAACCGCCTCCTCACCCTGCTTGCGCTGGCTGCCGGGACGATTTTCCTCGTGCCGGTGCTCTATTCGATCTGGATGTCGTTCCAGACGGCGCACGCCTATTACACCGGCACGGTGGAGTTCACGCTCGGCAATTACGCCCGCGCGGTCGGTCAGTATAACTTTGCCCGTTACTTGCTGAACAGCATCCTTGTCTCCGGGCTGGTGACGATACTGGGGCTGACGGTTGCCACCATGGCCGCCTTCGCCTTTGCCCGCTTCGAGTTTCGCGGCGGCAACCTGCTGTTCGGTGCAACTGTCGCGACGCTGATGATCCCGAGCCATATCAGCCTCATTCCCAACTACCTGACGCTTGCCAAGGCGGGGCTGCTCGACACCTATGCGGGGCTGGTCCTGCCGGCGATCTCCAATGGTTTCGCCGCCTTCTTCCTGCGGCAATATATCAAGGGCATTCCGAAGGCGTTGGACGAGGCCGCCTATATGGACGGCGCCACACCATTGCAGGTGCTCTGGCGGATCATCGTGCCCATCTCGAAGCCCGCCATCTTCTCGATGGGGCTCTACATCTTCCTCACCGAGTGGAACAACTACATCTGGCCGCTGGTCGCCGTCGGCAAGGAGGACCTCTTCACGCTGCAGATCGGTCTGGCGCGGCTCTACCGCACCAATCCCGGCGAAGGCCTGATCGACTGGCCGCTGGTCATGGCCGCATCGACCATCACCATCCTGCCCGTGCTTCTGGGCTTCCTGCTGGTCGAGCGGCATCTGGTGCGCGGCATCACCATGGGCGCGGTCAAGTAATTCAACATGGAACAGAAAATGACACATATCGCATCCCATCGCGGCGGAACGCTCGAATTCGGCGACAGCACGCCCCGCGGCTTTTCGGCAACCGCGATCATGGCGCTGGAGGAGGTGGAATTCGATGTACACCCGACCGCCGACGGCGCCATCATCGTGCATCACGACGCCACGCTCGACGCCACCACGGACCGCACCGGGGCCATCGCCAGCCTGACGGTATCGGAGGTGCGCGCCGCCACCATCAATTACGGCGAGGGCGGCCATCCTCTTACGCTCGACGAACTCTGCGCCATCTTCTCGAAAAGCCGGGTCGATTTCCGCTGCGAAATCAAGCCGGGGGCCGATGGCCGCCCCTACCGCGATTTCGTGCCGAGCGTGGTCGAGACCCTTGCCCGCCACGGCATGCTGGAGCGCACCACCTTCTCGTCCTTCCTGATCGAGGCGCTGGACCAGATCACGGCCGCAACGGACCGACCGAGGCTCTGGCTGGTTAGCCCGCCGGTGCTCAGGCAGCTCGGCGTTTCGGCGGTGATCGAGCTTGCCCGCGCCCATCGCATCCCCGAAATCGGCGTTCATATCGACACGGCCGACACAGGGCTGATGGCGGAGATCCGGGCCGCCGGCCTCGATTTCGGCTGCTGGGCCGCCCACACCGCGCCGCAGATCGAAAAGGCGCTTTCGCTCGGGGTCAAGGTCTTCACCACCGACCGGCCGAGCCTCGCCATCGCCATTCGCAACGAGAAAAACCGGGAGACCCACCGATGAGCGGCATTTCCCTTCGCGCCATCCGGAAGTCCTATGCCGGCGGGCCGCAGATCCTGCACGGCGTTTCGATGGACATCCGCCCCGGCGAATTCGTCGTCATCGTCGGCCCCTCCGGCTGCGGCAAGTCCACGCTGCTGCGGCTCATCGCCGGGCTGGAGCGCATCGACGGGGGCGAGATCGAGATCGACGGCAGGCGGGCGAACGATCTGGCGCCGCAGGATCGCGACATTGCCATGATCTTCCAGAACTACGCGCTCTATCCGCACATGACGGTGCGCCAGAACATCGCCTTCGGGCTCGAACTGCGCGGCATGCCGAAGGCGGAGCGCAATGCGCGGGCCGAAAGCGTGGCGAAGACGCTGCAGCTCGAAGCCTATCTCGACCGCAAGCCCGGCGCGCTTTCGGGCGGCCAGCGGCAGCGCGTGGCGATGGGCCGCGCCATGGCCCGCAACACCTCGACCTTCCTGATGGATGAACCGCTGTCGAACCTCGACAATGCGCTGCGCGTCGCCATGCGCACCGAGATCAAGGAACTGCACCGGGCGCTCGGAGCGACCATCGTCTACGTCACCCACGACCAGACCGAGGCGCTGTCGCTGGCCGACCGTATCGCGGTGATGAAGGGCGGCCATCTCCAGCAGTTCGATACGCCCGAGGCGATCTATGACCGTCCCGCCAACCGCTTCGTCGCGGGCTTCCTCGGCGTGCCGGCGATGAACTTCCTGCCGGCGGCCAAGATGCCCGGATGGCGGGGCCGGCAGGACGTGACCATCGGTTTTCGCCCCGAACATATCGCGGTGCAGGCGCAAGAGCCCGCGGGGCCGGCGCTGCCCATGCGGCTTCTGCTTTCCGAGATGACCGGTTCCGACATCATCCTGCATTGCGACAGCGATGCCGGCCGCCTGACGCTGACCTGCCCGCGCGAGACGATGCCGCAGAATACCGAAAGATTGTGGGCCGTCTGCGATTTCAGCCGGGCACTTTATTTCGACGACAAGAGCGAGAACCGCATCGAACTTGCACCGGGCGAACCGACCGCGCATGCTGGCGCAAACGCAGGCTGAAACACGCAAACATCTTTAATCACGCAGGAAATCAGGCATACGGGAAACCATGGACAGACAAGATGAAGTTCCGCAGGCGCTGGGCGATCTCATCAGCCGCAATTCGACCCGGCTGACCGAGGCCGACACCCGGTTGCTCGGCGTTCTGATGCAGGATCCTGTGCGCGCTGCGATGGAGAACGGCACGGCGGTTTCCTCGCGCGCCGGCGTGCATCCGGCGTCTGCCGTGCGGCTCGCTCGCCGCCTCGGCTTCAAGGGCTATCCCGAGTTTCGTTCCTTCCTGCAATCCAACCTGATCGACGGCGTCGGCGATTTCGAAAGCCCTGCGGCCCGCATGGCCGCTCGTCTCGTTCGCGCAGAGGAAGGTGGGCTGCTCTCCTCCGTACTCGACAGCGAGATCGCCGCGCTGGAGCAGGTGCGCAATACGGTGTCCGACGGCAATATCAGGGCATTTTCGCAGAGCCTGCGCGATTGCCGCCGGGTCTTCATCCTCGGCCGGGGCCACTTCGCGGCGCTTTCCTCGCTGATAGCCCTGCGCCTCAAGCGATCGGGTTACGATTCCGTCGATCTCGGCAGCCAGATGCACCAGTTGCCCGAAGCGCTTTCGACGCTATCGCCGCAGGATGTCGTCTGGTTTCTGGCCTTTCGTCGGGCGGCGCCGGTCGTGCAGGAGGTGCGGGCGATTGCCGCGGCGCGCGGGGCAAAAACGCTTGCCGTGACCGATCTTCAGGGTGCCCGCATCGATCCGGCGCCCGATTTCCAGATCCTCGTTTCGCGCGGCGATCCCGGCGAATCCCAGTCGCTGGTAGTGCCGATGACCATCGCCAACGCCGTCATCCTCGATCTCGCCGCCATCGATGAGGGCCGATCGCTGCGCTCGCTCAACGAATTCAGGGCCTTTCGCGCCGATAGCGGGCTGTCGAAGGCGCTGTTGTAGTCGCGGCCCATCCGCATCCGCAAAGGACGCTCCGGCGTCCTTGAACCTGTGCATCGCGGCGGAGCATTTCCGGCGGAAACGGACACGCCTTCCATGCTCCATTATTCGGTCAGGCTCGGCTCCTGACGCAGAACCGCTGCACCCGCCTGCCGGAACGCTCCGGTCGAAAACGGTCCGATCTTGCGGACCGATACAGCCTGCGGCGCCTGCCCTTCGTGGAACCCGTCTGAAAAGACCGTTTCTCCCGCCGCTCGCCGCTGCTCTTCCTTGCCAGCCGATGATTGCTGTCCCATGAATAGGCGGCAGGCCGCTCCCCCTCGCGCATGTCGTCACATGTCACGACGCGGAAACGGGCGCGTCAGCACCGACAAATCTCCCCCGCCGCCTCCCGGCGCTGCCTCGACTTGCCTTTACAGGACGGATCATGAGCGACATCGATTTCCCGACTTATCTCGCGCGCCAGCTGCAACGGTATCCACGCATCGTTCTGGCCGGTGCGCGGGTTCCCGTGAGCCTGCTTGGCGAAGGAGCGCCCGAAAGCGCAGGCATCGACCGCGACGGGGCTGCGATGGTGGACATCGTCGTCGAGGCCGGTGTTGTGACCCGCGTGATGGCAAGCGGGACCGGCGTCTCCACGGAAACCGGCGATCCGGTGGTCGAACTGGAGGGTCGCCATGTCTGGCCGCTGCTGGTCGATGCCCATGCCCATCTCGATAAGGCGCATATTCTAGGCCGTGCGCCCGAATCCGGCGGCACGCATCCCGGCGCGCGGGCGGCGACGACCGCCGACCGTCTCGCCCACTGGACCCGCGACGACATCCTGCGGCGCATGGAATTCGGCCTTGCGACGGCTGACGCCCATGGCGTCGCGGCGATCCGCACCCATCTCGACAGCCATGAGGGACAGGCCGAAACCACCTGGGAGGCTTTTTCCGAAATGCGCAGCCGCTGGCGGGACCGGATCACCCTGCAGGCGGTGGGTCTGGTGCCGATCGATGCCTATGGCACCGCCCATGGCGCGCGTCTTGCCGATATTGTCGCTGAACATGGCGGGCTGATGGGCGGCGTTACCCGCGCCTCCGGCGGCACCCATGGCGCTGCGCTGGAGGACATCGACCTTCTGCTCGACCGCCTGTTGACGCTGGCCAAGGAACGCGGCCTCGACATCGACCTGCATGTCGACGAAGCCGCAAGCGCCGACGCCCTGCCGCATGTGGCGCGGGCGACGATCCGGCATGGCTATGAGGGGCGCGTGACCTGCGGCCACTGCTGCTCGCTGGCGCTTTTGCCCGAAGACGTGCTCAGCGAACGGATCGCGCTGATCGCCGATGCCGGGCTTTCGATCATCACCCTGCCGGCCGTGAACATGTATCTGCAGGGCCGTGAGGCAGGGCTGACCCCGCGCTGGCGGGGTGTGGCCCCGGTCAAGGAACTTTCCGCCGCCGGCATCCGCGTCGCGACCGCCGGCGACAACTGCCGCGATCCCTTCTACGCTTACGGCGATCACGACATGCTCGACACATGGCGGCAATCGGTGCGCATCCTTCAACTCGACCACCCCTATGCCGACGCCACAGCCTATGCCGGTCCCTGGCCCGCCGCGATCATGGGCATTGAAGCCGGCGCGATCCGCTCCGGCCGCCCTGCCGACCTGATGGTGCTGGAAGCCTGGACGCTCGACCAGGTCATCGCCCGCCCCCACTCCGACCGCACCATCCTGCGCAAAGGCGTCTTGGCCAACCGGGCTGTGCCGTCGTATAGGGGGCTGGAGGGGTGAATGTAGGGTGGGGGGCTTTGCGGCTGGAGCGGACGTTGGGTTGGGTGGATGACGCTTGTGGGGCCGGGAGTGGACTGTCCGATGTTGGGGCGCCGAATGGCAAGAGCGGACATCCAGGCATCTGACGATGTGGTCCCAGTTCGGCCCAAAGCAGACTTCAATCGGTGGCTGAACCGACAAAACTTGAAGATCGACGACTACCTCTCCACGCGCGGAGCAGCGTTTCCACGTTTTCCTCAACGCCGTCCTCCGATTGCAATTCAATCTCATACGTCTTGCCGATATGTATCGTCTCGAAATCCCGCTTGGCGCTGCCAAGCGGTCGGTCCCCACGCGCGGTTTCGCGTTCAATCAAGACGTCCAGCGGGCAATGTATCGCGACGAAGAAGACGTCATGACCTGCCAATAGATCAACAAGCTCTTCCAGCCACCCCTCTCTATCGAGAATATGTTCAAGAATGAGGTTGTTGCCTGCGTCCGCATAGGCTTTCAGTGAGCCGTGAAATCCGTCAAAAAAGGCGGATCGGCAGTCTGTCCATCGGAAATCGCCGCTCCTGAAACGCTCTGTCGGAAGCACGCCAGCGTCACGCAGGTGATCGATCGAGATGTGCCAGAACGGCTCTTCGATACGAGCCTGAAGTCTTCTGGCAATGGTGGACTTACCGCTACTCGACGCTCCGTGTAAGAAAATTATGCGAGCCATAGAGTTCTCCTAAGTTCGAGAGTGCCTGCGGCAATCATGTTGCGCGACAAGACCTGTAATTGCGCAATCCGGCTGACGTTGTATCCGGCCACACTGACTTTCGCACCGGACCGGTGGCGTCGCCGGAACCCGCATGATACGCATGCTCTGCCCCCGTTCGCGAAGCCGAAGGAGACAGCAGCGATGAAGTGCCTGCGCATCTATGCAACCCCGGATGGTGAATCGCACTTCGATGAAGTCGAACTGCCTACCACATCGCTTTCAGTGCATCCCGACGCCGTGCCGTTCGATGTTACGGCCAGCTATCCGGCATCCCGTGTCCGCCTCACTCACATCCCCGCAGGCATGCGCGAAGTTGCCTGGCACACGGTGCCGGAGCCCGTGCTGACGGTCAGGCTGGATGGCTCGGTCGACTACGAAACGAGCGACGGAGAGATCCGCCACGTTCAGGCGGGCAGCTTCGTGCTGGTGGAGGACACCCACGGCAAGGGCCACCTGTCGCGCCACTCCCCCGAGGCACAAACCGTCATCTGGATTTCGTTGCCGAACGGGCTTGAGATGGCGCAGTCGTAACCGCTACGTCTGCATCACGGCGGGGTTTGGCCCGAAGCGGACAGAAAGTCTCTGATAGCTGAGTTCAGTTGATACAAAGGAGGCACCGTTTATCGATGCCTCCCTCATTTGTGGCTATCGGATTGCCAGCCACCAGTCGCGCCTCACCGTAGTCGTGCAAGGTATTCCGGACGGTCGAACGGATTGGTACTCATACGGCGCCGAATTGGCGGCGTTCCCGCCAGCGGAGCACGATGATCGAAGACGGTTTCCATGACGCCTGCACCACTGGAAAGCCCCGGCACTTGCTGGCGGATGTTTTGTATCTTGGTTGAAGGAAACACTCCTTCCAGCCGAGCGACACCGCTATCGATCTCGGTTGCCCGCGCCGCGCCACCCGATTTCGACAAAAGCACATGCAGTGCCGGAAGCACGGCAAGCGGAACCTCGATCTGAAATCGCTCGAACGGTTCACAGACGACCGTGTCTGCAGCGACAAGAGCGCAAGCCAGAACAAGCGGCGTCAGGGATCGAAAATCGACTACCGTGCTCGAAGGCGAACTATGCTTCAGCGCGGTGACCGCCACATGGCAATCGATCACCTGCCAGCCGTAGAGACATGCCTTGAGCGTTTCCGACACCGCTGCCTCGACGGCACAGTAAAAGCTCGCCGGCATCTGCCCGACATCGGCTTCCAAAGCAAATGCATTGCCTGCCCCTTCGGATCTGGGCTCGATACGCAGGCCGACGGTGGCCAGGAATGGATTGGGCTGTCAATCGGCGTCGTAACGGGGGTCTGACTCATTCGCGATGATGTTTTGAGTTCAACTAGTTTGGTTTCCAGTGGAGAATCAGCGCCATGCGAACCCAATTTCGGCTTTCCGATCTGATCCCTGCTGAGTTAAACGTTGAAGCGGTGCATCATTGTGCCGACGCGATCGTCGTTGCCGCATATGGTATACGAGCGTTTTACCGAGGGTTTTGAGACCGCAGACATGGTCGCTGCCAGGGCTTTCCTCTCTGCGAGGGCCTGATTTGAGTGCGTTCGCAGTGCGCCGTTTGTGCGCGCTGTCACAAGAATTCACCACGATTCACTGGCCAGAAAACGCATCTGCCTGCCGTCTTCCGTACGTCGTCGGATAATCGCCGATACACCGCATAAGGGGTACGCAGATGAAGACCACCCCAATCACCGTGGACGCACTCGTCCCTCAGGAAGCCAACTCCGATTTCGTCCGCACCATCATGGCTTGCCCGACTCCCGCGGCAGGAGAGGTCCTCGTCCGTGTCAAGGCCAGTAGCGTCAACCCGCTCGATCTGAAGATCAGAAGCGGCCAGGCTCCACACGCGAGGCATCCCCTGCCCGCCATTCTTGGAATGGACGTCGCCGGGGTCGTGGAAGCGGTCGGTTCGGGGGTGACGGCATTCAAGCCTCAGGACGAAGTTTTCGGAATGACAGGTGGCGTGGGCGGTCTCCAAGGTTCTCTTGCGACCTTCGTCTCCGTCGATGCCGACCTGCTCGCGCCAAAGCCCAAGAACCTCACCATGCGTAAAGCCGCGGAGGCCTCTGACATGAACGCCAAGACCTCAATGCTGCAAATTCCGAGGCAATCCGCCCCCAATTCCGACAAATAGCCGCCCACTCGTTCCGAGATGATGCCGCCCCCTATGGAGGGATGTCGCCTGGGTTTTCTGCCTGTGTGAAGTTCCTTCCGTCGATGGTGACAAGGAAGGAACGAGATGCCTGCGGAGAGACTGGAGATGCGGCCTGTCCGCGAGATACCGAGATATCGGTCCGAGCAAGGACTGGGCGGACCCGAGCCCCTCTGCCGGAGTGTTCCCGCGCATGTCCGGTTCCGGGACACGGTCTTCGATGTATTCGAGGATCGCCAGCGACTGTCCGATGACTGTGCCATCGGCATCCCGAAGGATCGGCAGAGACCCCATGGGGTGAGGGTCTTGACCTCGGGCGGGGGCACGCCGACGAATTTGTCAGGCGCTTCGTATATCGTCACGGCCACATCTTTCGGCCGCTTCTCGGCCAGATAGATGTTCAGCCTTTGCGGATAGGGGCCGAGGGCGAAGTTGAAGAGCTCCATCGGCGATCACCCGGTCTCTTTTCCAGTTGCCTGCGTCATGGAACCGGAAGCGGTCATGACCCAGCCGCGAAACGAAAAGGCGGCATAAAACAGCGCCGGTTCCCGGAAACCCGCCTGCCGAAAGCATTCTTCTTCCTCATCGGGTGAGAGGAGCGGCAGCCGCTCTGCCATCGCCCTTCCAGATGCCGCGGCCTTTCGGGGATCCGGGTTTACGCCTCCGGCGAAAGCCGCAGACCGTGCCAGCCAGGTTTCCGCCTGCCCATCGACATTCGCGTGATGGGCCGCGACAAAGACACCGCCCGGCATCAGACGCCCATGGATTTCCCGAAGGGTTTGCAGCCGCTCGCCTTTGTCGAGGAAATGCAAGGTAAGAAGGCAGGCCGCTCCGTCGAAGGGACCGGAAGGAGCGTCGACGGCCGTACCGAGAATGAGATCTACCCGCTCGCCGCAAGCCGACGTCGTATCTCGGGCAATCTCCAACATGGCCGGGGACGGATCGACGCCGGTGAATCGCCAGGCCGGTCGTGCCCGCGCCATTTCCAGTATCTCCAACCCGCCGCCAGCGCCGACAACCAGCATATGCGCAGCATCGGTCGCCTGTTCCGCGAGAAGCAGCGTCGTCATTTTGTGCAGGTCTGCGAGACCGGGCACCTTGCCTGGCGTTTCACGAACGTAGGCGCTCACGGAGGCCCGGTCCAGGAAAGGGGTGAGATTGCCATTCATGATGCGCCCTCTTATGTATCAGATGAAGATGCATAACATGTTCTGGCGTCACGCATCAACAACTGTTACATGATTTCAGGATTTAACGAGAGAAGACCGCATCGGCGGAGGCAGGCGATGAATAAGGACACGAGGTTATCGGACGTACTGCATGTGCTCCTGCATCTGGCGCAGGTCGAGGCGCCGTTGACCTCGGAGGTTCTGGCGGTCAGCATGGGCACCAATCCGGCGGTGTTTCGCAGGACCATGGCCGGTTTGCGTAGAGCGGGCTACGTCACCTCCGGCAAAGGGCATGGCGGCGGCTGGCGATTGGCCCGGCCCCTCAAAGAGATCTCGCTGCTTGCCGTCTATGAAGCGCTCGACCGGCCCACGCTCTTTGCCATCGGTTCTCGTAGCAGGCACCCGGATTGCATGATCGAGAAGACCGTGAATGCGGCTCTCTCCGATACGATGTTGCGCGCCGAAAGCCTGCTCCTGGAGCGGTTTGGACAGGTCACTTTGGATCAACTGATGCCGCAGCACTCAAGGGCTTCGCCGGAAGATTGCGGAACCGAGACCCTGTGATCCGCACCCTTCCAACCGGACCGGATCGGTCAGAGTTTCCGGTGCATTGTCCGGCCGGAAGAAGCGGTCGCCAGGGCCGGTCAATGCAGCCCTCTGTTAGCTGAAGGGCAGTTCCAGGCGAACATGCAGCCCATGGGGCTGGCGGTCCAGAAGTTGCAGACGACCGCCATGGGCCTGAACGATTTCGGCCACGATCGGCAGGCCGAGCCCGAAGCCGTCATTCGGTCCGTTCCGGGCGGCATCGGCCTTGAAAAAGGGCTCCAGAACCCGCTCCTTGTCCTGGCCGGAAATGCCCGGACCATCGTCCGATATGCCGATCGCCACGCCGTCGCTTTCCTGCTGGAGCTCGACCGAAACCGAACGACCGAACTTCGTGGCGTTGTCGCAGAGATTGGTTATCGCCCGGGTCAGGGCCAGCGGTCGGCAATTGACCGTGAGCCGGTTCGGGCCCCGGTACTCGACATTGAAGCCGACATCGGCGAACTCATTGCAGACGGTCTGGACCAGGCTGGCTATGTCCGTCCGCTCGATGCTCTCCTGGCGGTGATTGTCGCGAAGGTAGTCGAGGCTTTCGGTGAGCAGGCCGTCGATGCGACCGATATCCGACAGCATTGCATCCCGGGAGGCGCCTTCCGGCAAGTTTTCCGCGCGCATCCTCAGCCGGGTCAGTGGTGTTCGCAGATCGTGGCTGATCCCCCTCAGCATCCGGGTCCGCGATTCCATCATCACGGATATGCGGTTGTGCATGCTGTTCAGCGCCTTCGCGACGACAACGATCTCCCTGCTGCCGCGCTCCTCGAAAATCGGAGCGTCGTTGCTGAGGTCCGCATTGCCAGCCGCATGCGCGATGCGCCGCAGCGGAAGCAGGATCGACCAGATGGCGAAGGAGGAGAAAAGGAACACCAGCGTGAGGATCGCCACGACATAATAGGTTCCCTGGCCGATGAAATCGGTAATCAGCAAGATGTCGTCGGTCGCAACGGTCGAAACAATCATCGACGTATCGTCGACCTGCATGGCAACCACGCGCCTGTCGCCGAGAAACGTACGCCAGCCTCCCAGCGGAACTGTCCAGTCATCCGGCGGGAAGAGCCATTCGACGATCCTGTCGGTGAGGCGCTCTCCTTCGGAGGCTCCGGCAAATTGCATGCTCAACAACAGCGGCTCGAGCGTCATGTCCCAGCCGGAATGCCGGGCGGCCTCGACAATGGTGTCCCGCTCGGTCGGTGTGGCGACCGCCAGAATATCCGCCACCGCGCGGAGCCGGTCGGCAAGTTGCTCGATGTCGGGCGTATGGTAGTCGTCGCGGAGCCAGCGCTCGACGATGGGAGCGGCCGTGACGACGATCAGAAGCGCCAGAACCACAATCACGGCAATCTGCGCGTGGATCGTCCTGAGGGTGAAGAGCAGGCGCATTTTCATGAAGGCTCCATCCGACTGTCCCCGAGCTGTCACGCGGTTCTCCGATCCGCGGAACTGCATCAGCCCTTTCTTTTCTGCAATTCCGGACGCAGAACCGCGACGCACCTTTGGTGGTACTGCTTTAGCACAGGCAGAGCATATCGGCTTTGTCGGAAATATTACGTTTCATGTCCACCCTCCCGCCCGCGGCCGTCACTCATGGCAAGAGCCGCGCAACAAACCGCAACATAATGACACCCCGCAGAAGCCGCTCCTGTGAAAACTGGTGGTGTCAAACCTCTCGCCTGTCGGCCACCCCAACCTCAGGCTGAATAACCCCAATTCTGGAGCAAACATGTTTCTCGTCCGACAGAACCACCTGCGCGTTTCGTCCTTCGCGCTCTCTACCGCCCTGGGCATAACGGGAATGGCAGCAGGCGCGTTTGCCGCAGATCCCTCCGAGCCAGAGCCGCCGCAGGACATGGCATTCGACAACGCCCGCATGACCAACGAACCTGTGAAGCCCGACTGGAGCCTTATTGTCGGCGGAGGAGGGATATACGAGCCGGAATACGAGGGCAGCGATGAGTTCAAGATCAGCCCCGTGCCCTTCGTGGTGTTCACCTATGGCGAATGGCTCGAAATCGACCCGAGCGGAGTGACCGTGACCCCCCTTCGCTACGGAGACTTCGCCCTCTCTGCCAATGTCGGCTATGAATCCGGCCGGGATGACAGCGATCATGCCGACCTGCGCGGCTTGGGCGATATCGACTTTGCCGCGACGCTCGGGGCGAAGGCGAGCTATGAATGGGGGCCGGTGGAATTCTATGCCGCCGTCGACCAGACGCTCGGCGGAAGCGAGAGCCTCATCGGCACGGTCGGCATCGGATATTCGGCACCGGTGACGGAACGGCTCATTCTGGAGGCGAATGCGGAAGCCATTCTTGCAAACGACAAACACATGGAAGCCTATTTTGGCGTGAACGCGGCCCAGTCCGCAGCGTCGGGCTTGCCCCAGTACAAGGCCGAAGCAGGCCTCAAGCGCGTCGAAGTTTCCGTCGCCGCGACCTATCTCTTGAGCGAGAACTGGCTGATCCGCGGTCAGGCGGGCCTCGGCATCCTGACCGGCAATGCCGCCGACAGCCCGATCGTCAAGGAGAAGCTCCAGCCATCCGCGCAACTTTTCCTCGGATACAAGTTCTGACGATCGGCCTGCCAGAACTGCGCTACGGCCGGGAGCCCCGCTCCCGGCCATTTTCGTTCATACCTCCTCGACCGCCGCCGTGAACGTGTAGCCTCCAAGCCGGACGGTCTGCAGCAGCGCCGGCTCGCGTGGGTCGACCTCGATCTTCTGGCGCAGACGGCTGATATGGACGTCGATGCTGCGCTCGATCGGTCCGGCAAGTCCGGCATGGGTGAGCGTCAGCAGTTCCTCGCGGGTGATGACCCGCCCCGGATTGCGGCAGAAGGCCAAAAGCAGATCGAACTCGGTGGTGGTGAGCGCGACACGGGCATTGCTTGGATCGTGCAGCTGGCGACGAAGCGGGTCTATCTGCCACCCGTCAAACCGCAGTTTGCGCTGACTGCCCGTCGAAACCAGGCCGTAGGAGGCGCGTCTCAGAAGGCTGCGCACACGGGCGACGACTTCCCTCGGACTGAACGGCTTGGTGACATAGTCATCGGCGCCGACTTCGAGACCGACGATCCTGTCGACCTCTTCGCCGAGCGCCGTCAGCAGAATGATCGGGGTGGTCTTTTCGGCGCGAATTCTCCGGCAGAGCGTCAGGCCATCCTCACCGGGCAGCATGACATCGAGAATAATCAGGTCGAAGCTATTGTTGCGCAGAAGCGATTGCATGACATGACCGTCCTCGGCGACCGTCGGTGTCATGCCGTTCTCCCGCATCGTCATGGCAAGAAGCTTGCCGATTTCGGGATCGTCCTCGACGATCAATATCTGTGCGTTTGCCGCTGATGGCTGCATGTCTGACTCCCTCGACTGTCATTACAGCATGCATTCCACGAAAGCGTCCATTGTTTCGGTTTGTTACGTTTTGTTGCGACGCATCCACGGAAGAAGGGGCCGGGCCACGCAGGCCCGCCCCCTTCCCGTTTGCATTGCCTGCAATCGGCTGCGCGCTTAGCGCCCTAGGCATCTGCCGGCTGGAGGAACGGCCTGACGCTTCGGGCAATGCGATCGCCAAGATTGGAGACAATGAGATGGAGCGAGGGAATGACGATCAGCGACAACAGCGTGGATACGAGCAGTCCGCCAATCACCGCGATTGCCATCGGAGAGCGGAATTCTCCTCCGTCTCCCATCCCGAGGGCGGAAGGCACCATGCCACCCGCCATGGCGAGCGTTGTCATGATAATCGGCCTCACTCTTTCACTGCAGGCTTCGACGATGGCCTCGAACCGAGGCAAGCCATGGGCCTCCCGCTCAATGGCGAAATCCAGCAGCATGATCGCATTCTTCGTGACGATGCCCATCAGCATCAGGATGCCGATGACAACCGGCAAGGACATGGCATTGCCGGTGAACAGAAGACCCGCCGCAACGCCGCCGATTGAAAGCGGGAGCGATGCAAGAATGGTCCAGGGTGCGAGCAGGCTGCCGAACAGCAGGATCAGGACGACCAGAACCAGCATGATCCCCGATCCCATGGCAACGGCGAAGCTCTCGAAAACGCTGCCCTCGGTGTCGGAATCGCCCGTTGCCTGGATGCGCACCCCGTCGGGAAGGTTCTTGACGCTTTCGAGCTGCAAGAGCCGCTCCATGCCTTGTCCTGACGTCGTGCCGGAGGCCATATCGGCACCGATCTCTGCGAGGCGGCTGCGATCCGAACGTTCGATTGCGGAAACCGTCTCGTCGAAACTGGCGTTCACGACCGCCGTCAGCGGTATGCGCGTTCCATCCGCACTCGCGACCGTCAGCAGTTCCAGCCTGCCGAGATCGTCGCGCGACTGCCGGTCGATGACGACGCGGATGGGGATCTGTCGGGCGCCGTCGAGCAGGCTTGGCAGACGGCTATCGCTGTCGCCGACGGTCGACACCCGAATGAGGTCGGCGATCTCGACGGGGGAGACACCGAGCATGGCCGCCTTGTCGGACTGCACCTTGAAGCGGAGCTCCGGCCGCATCGCGGCATTCTCCGCGGCCGGCCCGATGAACATGGGGTCCGTCCCCATTTCGGTGACGATCCTGTCGGCGGCAGCCTGCACCTTGGCGCCGTCGGTCCCGAGCACGGCGAACGACATGTCGCGCCCGCCGCGGCTGTTCAGGAAGCGCAACTTGATATCCGTCATGGAGGCGAGCCGGTTTTCCATGTCGGCCTCGATCTCGAAGGATGACCGCGAACGCTCCGACTTGTGCGTGAGATCGATCAGCACGGTGGCATAGCGAACGTCCTGCTGACCCGACATGCTGGAGCCCGCCTGGACAAATACGCCCTCGACCTCCTCGAAGCCGAAGATACGGCGGGACACGTCGTCGGAGACAGCACGGGTCTCCATGAGGGTCGCACCCGGCGGAAGCTCGATGGTCAAGGTCAGCTGGCCGGTATCCTCCTCCGGCAGGAAGGCCGTTGGAACCGACAGCAGCGCCACCATGGCAAGGGCAAAGGATGCAACCGCGGCTCCGACGGTCATCCATCGCCAGCGCAGACTGAACCGAAGCAGCCGCTCATATGTCGCGACAAAAAATCCCTTGGGCGCCTCGACCGGAGGACTTCCCGTCATGAAATACGCAGCCAGAATAGGGGTGATAAGCCGCGCCACCAGCAGGGAAAAGAAGACGGCAATGGCAACCGTCAGGCCGAATTCGCGGAAATACAGCCCGACGACGCCGCTCATCATTCCCACCGGCGCGAAGACGGCGATGATCGTGGCCGAAATCGCGATGACCGCCAGACCGATTTCGTCGGAAGCATCGAGAGCGGCCCGATAGGCGGATTTGCCCATGTTGCGGTGACGCACGACATTCTCGATTTCGACAATGGCGTCATCGACCAGAATACCTGTGACCAGGGTGATTGCCAGAAGACTGAGAATGTTGAGCGAGAAGCCAAGAAACTCCAGCGCGAAAAAGGTCGGAATGATGGACAGGGGAAGGGCCACCGCGGCAACGACCGTCGCGCGCCAATCCCTGAGAAACAGGAACACGACGACGATGGAAAGGATCGCGCCTTCGACAAGCGTGTGCATCGCCGAACTGTAGTTGCCGGCTGTATAGGCGACATTGTCGTTTACGAGGCGGAACCCGACATCGACATGGGCAGCCTGGAGGTCTGCGACGGCGGCCGCAACCGCGGCCGCAACGGAAACGTCGCTGGCCCCTTGAGTGCGGTAGACGGAGAAACCGACGACATCGCTGCCATCGAGCGTCGCGAAGGATCGAGCTTCCGCAATGCTGTCCTCCACCTGGCCGAGGTCTCCCAGGCGGACCGATGCGTCGGAGGAAAGGGCAATGCGCTGATCCGCAAGATCGGAGACGGTTCTGGCCGCAGCCATCGTCGTCAGCGCCTGCTCGCGGCCGCTGACGTCGCTGCGACCGCCCGAGGCGTCCACCTGGGACTGAAAAAGGGTGTCGTTGACCGTCTTCGCGGAAAGGGAGAGTGCGTGAAGCCTGTCGGCATCGAGCTCGATACGGATTTCGCGATCGGCGCCACCGACCCGGTCGATGCGTCCGACCCCGGCCAGACCCTGAAGATGCCGGGAGACCACATCGTCCACGAACCAGGAGAGTTCAGCGACGGTCATGTTCCGGCTGGCCACCGCGTAGGTCACCACAGACTGTCCCTCCTCCTCGACCCGTTCAATGATGGGTTCGTCGATGGTTGGCGGCAGATCGGCACGCACCCTGGCAAGTGCATCGCGCACATCGACCATCGCCCGGTCGGGCGTAACCTTGCCCACTTCGAACTCGACCGAGGTGACCGAGCGGCCCTGGTCGATCGTCGACTTGAGCTCCTTCAGCCCCGGCAGGGAAGCAACCGCATCCTCCACCAGCCGCGTAACCTCCGTTTCCAGTTCGGTCGGCGTTGCCCCTGACTGTTCAATGGTGACTTTGACAAGAGGCGTGACGATGGTCGGGAAATAGGTCACCGGCAGGCGCGAGAAACTGTAGAGGCCCACAACCGTCAGGATGACGAACAACAGGATGGAAGGCAGCGGTTTGCGGATTGCCCAGGCCGACAGATTGGCGTTCATCGACGAACTCCTTCCGCATCGGCCGGTACGACGACTTCCGACAGCTCGCGCGGCGCACCGCCCTCGACCGAGGCAAGCACGGGGATCACACGATCGCGATCCCTGAGGAAGCCGCCTGCCTTCAGCACGACCATCTCGCCATCGCCGAGACCGTCCAGGATTTCGACGAGATTGTCCCGCTGCACGCCCACCTTGACGTTGCGCACCGAGACAAGATCGTTCCTGACGACGTAGACGCTGCTTATCCCGCCGGCGCTTTTGACGGCCGTTCCCGGCAGCAGAACATTGGATCGCGTCCCGGTATCGACCTCGCCGCGGGCATAGGCGCCCGGGACCAGCCACTCATCGCTGTCGAGTTCGATCCTGACCGAACCGCTCCTCGTCTTCGGTTCCAGCCGCGCGGCGGTCAGTCTCACCGTGCCCGACACCGGCACATCGAGGCCGGGCACGGCAATCCGGGCTGCCATGCCTTCCTTCAGCCGAACGAAATTGCCATCCGTCACCTCCGCCACAAACTCGATCGCGCCGTCGCGCGCTATGGTAAAAAGAGGGTCGTCTGAACTGGACGGTACGGCGCCGAGGCGGGCGCGGCGATCGAGTACGACGCCGGCGCTCGGTGCCCGGAGGGTACAGCGCTCCAGCGTCAACTCGATCTCGCGTCGCTCGCTCGCTATGATCCGCTCATCCGCTTCGGCCAGAGCAAGCGACTGGCGGGCCAGAGCGAGTTCGGCGACCGCGCGATCATAGGCGTTCTGGTGCTCCTCAAGCGTCTGATCCGAGACGGCTCCCTTGGGCTGAAGGGAGCGGCTTCGCTCAAGCTTCTTCCAGGCCTCCCGCTCGCTCACCAGAGTGATATCGACCTTGCTTCTTTCCGCGGCGATGGCCACCTTGGCGCGCTGCATGCTGACGGCATTCTTGTCCAGCGCCAACAGGGTATCGGCGGCATCGAGAAGCGCCAAAGGCTTGCCGGCCTCCACCCGCTCACCGACCTCGACCAGAATCTGTTTGATCTCCCGGCCCTCCAGAGAGGAATGGACCTGGATTTCCTCGCGCGCGGCGAGCGTACCGACCACAGCGATCTGCTCTGTCACCGGCGCCTCGCGGGCGACGACCACCGTCACCGGCATTTGCTCTACCGCCCCTGCCGACGCTGCATTCGTACCGGCGACAGCAAAGCAGGCAACCGCGGCGCCGATGGTTCGCCAGGCAACAAGCCGACCCGGCCACGTTTTCCCATGCATGAAACGACCTCTTCGTTGGCCTGCGGAAAAATCACGAGCCGCAGACGATCTCAAACCCGACCCTAAAGATCAGGCCGGGGAATGGCGTTTCATCCTGTTGCTATTTGTTGCGGGCACTTCCCGGGAAAAAATACCGGGACATCGGCTTCTGCATGAAGGCGTTCGTGCAGAAGGATGCCGGTGGAAACCGATTTCATCAGCCGCGACGACGATCATTCGATAAGGGCGGGCCGGGTCACTTTGACGTCATCATCCTCTGGCTAGCTGCCCACTTCGAGGCAATGAGGATCCGACGTGCAAACCCGACTGTGCCTGACCTGTGACGACACCGCTGCCGGATATCTGAAGGCAGTCCATGCGACCTCCTCGCCCCGGCCGGAGATCGTTCCCTTGCCTGCCCGGCTGATCCGCGCGCCGATCGCCTCGGCGCAACCGAAGCACGGCCTTCCTCCGGGAGGCGGGAAGACTTCGCTTCCTCCCGCCGTCGAGCCCGACATCGCGGGCGTCTTCTCTCGATTGGGTGAGGTCGAGCGCTGCGAGCTCTACATCGATCCGGACCCCAACAGTCAGCTTCTGATGACGCTGCTGCTCACCCGGGCGCTTGTCGACGGCATCGACCACCGCAGGCTTTTTCTCGTGCATGCGCCTGCTCGATGGGGCCAGGTGGACGCCAGCACCCCGCCTGAGCGAGTGGCATCGCCGACGCAGGTGGAGGAACGGCATCTGAGCGCGGCGGCGTCTTTTTGGTCAGCCTATTGCGCCCCGACGCCGGAGGCCTGGCTTGGCCTGCGGCACCAGGATATGGCTCTTTTCCCGTTTCTGGTAAACGCAAGGGACGCACTGCTGGACGACCTGCCTCGACGGGATACGGGGCTTGGAGCATGCGAACGGCTGGCGCTTGAGACCATCGGCATCGAGGGCGCCAAGGTGAACGAGTTGTTCGGCGCGTTTTACCGGGAGCCGGCAAGGCTCATCGACCGGCCGCAGATCGTCTCCCTGCTCGGCTCGCTGGCGTCCGGCGCGGCTCCGCTCATTGATGGGTTGGAAGGGCGCCTCGGCGCTGACGACGTCCTCGAGGACGCCGATGCGTGGGACAGGTTTCGAGAGAGCCGCGTGCGGTTGACGGATGTCGGCCATAAAATCCTCGCCGGCGAACTGGATTTCGTCGAAACGCACGGCATCGACCGCTGGTGGGGCGGAACACGCCTGACGGGACGCCAATGCTGGCGATGGGATCACCGGACACGATCGCTCGCGCATCCAGCGGAAGACTAGACGGCGGACGCGCCTTCGCCGGGTTGGCGTCTCGCAGCGGAGGGGAGGCTGTTTTCCGCGGCGGTGGCAGCGAGCTGCATCATGTGGGCCGGCAGTGCCAGCCCACATGAACCATCGTCACCAGGCGACGGGACCGTCCGGCGCCACAAACCGGCCGGAGACGGCGTCGGCGCCGAGCAATGCGTACTCGACAGGCAGGCGTGCGCCTTCCTCGGGCGTCATGAAGCCATTGCCGCCCGTCAGATCCGTCTTCACGTAGCCCGGTGCGACCGAGTTGACGACGATGGGGGTGTTCTTCAGCTCTGCCGCCAGTTGCACCGTCAGCATGTTGAGCGCCGCCTTGGAGGCGTTGTAGCCCATCAGCCGCGCCTCGTAATAGGGAGACGTGGGATCGCCATTGACGGCCAACGATCCAAGGGTCGTGGACAGGTTGACGATGCGTCCGGCCTTCGATCGGCGCAGCAGCGGCAGCATGGCCTGCGTCACGGCCAGCGTGCCGAGGAAGTTCGTCTCCATCAGCCTTCGCGCCGCAGCAACCGTTGCGACGGTCGGCGGGCCGTCTTCGGCGTCGACGATGCCGGCATTGTTCACGAGGATGTCGAGCCGGCCATGTCTTGAGGAAATCGCGGCGGCGGCGGCTGTGATCGTCGCCTCATTGTTGAGATCGACCTCGATCGCTTCCACCGCCAGTCCCGCCTGGGCCAGCTCGCCGGCGGCAGCCTGTCCGCGTTGCAGGTCGCGGGCACCCATCAGCACGGTCACACCGGCCTTTGCGAGTTGCCGCGCGATTTCAAGCCCGATGCCTTTGTTGGCACCTGTCACAAGCGCAATTCTATTCGTATCAGTCATCGCATGTCCTTCGGATATTGGCGAAACACGCCGCTCAATATATGAAGGATCATTCGTTTTCGGGATTCGCATATGGATGTATCGCCGCCTCGCCATCTGAAGGCCCGCAAAAAGCCGCGTCAGACGCGCGCAATGTCGACGGTCGACACCATTTTCGAGGCGACCATTCAGGTTTTGATCGGCGAGGGAACGCACCGGCTGACCACCACGCGCGTGGCCGAGCGCGCCGGTGTTTCGGTCGGCACCATGTATCAGTATTTTCCGCACAAGCAGGCTCTGCTCTACGCGCTCAACGAGCGTTATCTCGACCGACTGGCGGAGCGTGTGGAAAAGGCCTGCCTCGCACAACACGGCAAGTCGACGAAGGAGATGATAGAGGCGCTCGTCACCACCTACTGGGAGGCAAAGACCGAGCGAAGCGACGTGACCCGCGCGCTCTACAGCTCGGCGGTCGAACTGGACAACGAGGCGCTGATCGAGGCTTTCGCCCGGCGCATGGACGAGGCAACCATAGCCATGCTGCAAAGCGCTCCGAACGCGAATTATTCCGATATCGACCTCGTGAACGTGACGCTGCTGTCTGTCATTTTCGGAACCGTCAGGAACGTGTTCGAACGCAACCTCCCCGCGCCGGAGCAGATCGCAATCCGCAAACAGCTCATCGTCATGTGCCTTGCCTATCTCGATATGTCCGGCGGGTAGTCGAGTGCGCTTGCAAGACGCCGGGACGCATCCTAACAGAAATCAACATTCGGCTCGATCTGAGGTGTCGCAGCATTCGCTGCGGAGCCGTCAAGGCTGAGGAGGCACTGATGCTTCGCGACATGAGCGATACTTTGGCGTTTATCGAGGTGGTCCAGCGAGGAAGTTTTACGGCTGCGGCAGACAGCCTGAGGACGTCCAAGGCGCGCCTGAGCAAGAAGGTTCAGGACCTGGAGCAAAGGCTGGGGGTGAAGCTCCTCCATCGGACGACGCGCAATATCCGTCTGAAGGAGGCGGGCTCCATCTATTTCGAGCGTTGCCAGGAACTCGCCCGCCTTATCGGCGACGGCGAGAGCGCCGTCGAACAAGTGCACGGCAAGCCCTCCGGATGGTTGAGAGTGACCGCACCCCACTGGTTGGTCACCAAGGCTATCGCCCCGCTGCTGGTCGGCTTTCGTGAAGCCTATCCCGAGGTCAGGCTCCAGCTGCTGCTCGACCACGAAATAAAAAACATCGTGCACGAGGACATAGACGTGGCATGCCGCCTCTGGAATGGTCAGATGCCGGATTCCAATCTTGCTGCTCGTCGTCTGGCCGATCTTCAGACAGGTCTTTACGCTTCCGGGCAGTATCTCGAACGGCATGGAGTTCCAGAACACCCATCGCAGTTGAAAGACCATGATTGCCTTGTGACCCAATTGTTTTATGGCCGCCCCTACCACTCATGGCCGCTTGCGACAGAGGGCGAGGTTGTCGATTATCCGATCAATCCGGCGATCGTTGCGACAGATCCGGAAGCATTGTTCGAATTCCTGGTCAGGGGACAGGGGATCCAGCTTACCAATCCTTACCTGGTTCAAGCGGCGGTCGCGTCCGGCGAGGTCGTGCGCATTCTCCCCGAATGGTCCGGGCCCAGCGCCACGTTGTACGCCGTGAGAGCCGGCGGCCGTGTCCAGCCCCTCAAGGTGAGGGCGTTTATCGACTATCTGGCGGAGCACCTCGAGGAGGCATTGCAGGCGCAATGAGACGCATCTTGCCGTCATCCTTCATTGTAGCCAGATTCTTGACAGCGCGATCCGACTTGGCGACCTAATCACACGGGCCGCTCCAGCCTACTTTCCTTCCGCAAGCGCCGCATCGTTCATTATTGAACTTTTTCGCGGCGGAAATCGATGAAGGAATTGTCATGGACAACATTACAAGACGAAACGTCCTCAAGGCGGCTTCTGCCCTGGCGACCGTCGCCGCCGTTACGGGCGCGCCCTCCCTCACCCTCGCGGCTGCTCCGAAACAGGGCTTTCAGGCGCCCGGCTTCTACAGGATGGCGCTCGGCGATCTCGAGATTACGGCACTGCTGGACGGCACTCTGCCCCTTCCGCTTCCCGAGATGTACCGTGACGTCACCGCTCAGGATGCCGCCGAACTGCTGCGCGCGGCTTTCCGCGACATCCCGACCGATACCTCTGTCAACGCCTTCCTGGTCAACGACGGAAAGCGTCTCGTGATGATCGACGCCGGAACCGGGGCCTATCTGGGCAAGGAGGTCGGACATCTGGCGTCCAATCTCGAAGCGTCGGGTTACAGCGCCGCGCAGATCGACCATATCATCCTGACCCATGTCCATACCGATCATTCCGGCGGCCTGGTCCGCGATGGAAAAGTGGTCTTCGAAAACGCAACCGTGCATGTTCCCAAGCGGGAACTGGATTTCTGGTTGAAGACGCCGGCGGATGCGCGACCTGCGGGCCTGAACCAGCAATTGTTCAAGGAGGCGGAAGAGTGTTTGCGCCCATACCTGCAGCGCGGCAAGGTCGAAAGCTTCAAGGACGATCAGGAGGTCATCGCGGGTTTCCGTTCGATCCTGCGCCCCGGACATACCCCCGGCCATAGCTCCATCGTGGTCGAGAGTGGCGGCAAGAAGCTGGTGTTCTGGGGGGATATCACCCACGGCGACATCGTTCAGTTCAAGCAGCCGGAGGTGACGATCGAGTTCGATGTCGACCGCCCCAGCGCGGTAAAGTCCCGCAAGCAGGCTTTCGCCGAAGCGATAGCGGAAGGATATCTTGTCGCCGGCGCCCACATCGCGTTTCCCGGCATCGGCAACGTCCTGCAGGATGGTCAGAAATTTGACTGGATACCGGTGAACTATTCCGATGGAGAAGCCGGGGTAATCAAGTAAACCTCGGCAAGGCCCCGGTTTCGCCCGACACGATCGGCGGCCACCGTGAAAATTCCAGCGTGAAAATTCCGCCGCGAAACTCCGACGCTTATGAGGGAGTGTCGCGGCGAACCCGTTCGAAGGTTTCGGGAGGTCACGAAACCGCCATCGACAAACAGTTCCTCCCCGCCGACGAAACTGCTTTCGTCCGATGCGAGAAACAGAACCGCCTTGGCGATCTCCTCGGTCTCGGCGAGCCTGCCGAACGGAATGGTCTGCTGCATCCATTCCTCGGCACCGGCATTGCTGCGAAGATAGGTCTGCTTTGCCGACGTCTGGACCATGCCGGGTGAAACGACGTTCATTCGCGCCCTACGCAAGGGCCAAGCCGCGATCTTCAACTTAACCGGCGATATTCGCGGAGAGGCCCACATCGTAGAACGCGCTTTCGGCATTGGGCGGGCGCGCTCACCGAGGTTGTGGCAATACTCGCGCAGAATCTCGACGCCAAAACCGCGTAACCAAGCCGTAGGAAAACCTCTTCACAGCCAAGCGAAGTGTTTGCAACAGAGCCCTTGGAACCATCACAACGACGAGCGAGGATCCCTCATCAGCCTGCCAGCCACGGCCAACTGATGCGTTCCAGCTGATGCGTTCCAGGCGGAGCGCGGGAAGCATGGCGACTGCCGAACCTACATCATTTCAGGCGTCGGAATCTCCGCTAGCATTTCCCGGATGCCGCCTAACCGTCATTCGGGATAGATCAACACTTCGACCGCCGCCTCCGAGAGAAGAACCTCGGATCGGTCGAAGCTCTTGTCGAGCACGCCGTCATTGACGGGTTTCGCCGGCACGCAGACCATCCGCAAGCCGCTCTGGATGATCGCACGCGCGCAATCAGCACAGGGGAAACGGTTGACGTAGATCGTGCAGCCATCGACCGACACACCCATGCGCGCCGCGTTGTAGATCGCGTTGCGCTCGGCATGCTCGAACCAGAAGAACTTCTCCCCGCTCTTACGGTCGAAACGGACTTCTTCGTTCTCTTTCACGCCGCGCGGCAACCCGTTATAGCCCATCGTCCGCACTTCATGCGCGGGGCCGACGACCACCGCGCCGACACGGAAATCGCGATCCTCCGACCAGGCGGCGATATGGTTGCAAAGCCCCATGAAGCGGTCATGCCATCTGGCTTCTTTTTCGTTCTCGCCCATCTTCGTTCTTCCGTCAGGCAGCAAGTGTACCGAGGCGACCGGAAAGCGCGGACCGTTGCGGCGGGTCAAGGGAAACGAAAGGCGGCATGACCCGCTCCCACCCGGAATCACCTGTGCGCTGGCCGACCAGGTATTTCACGGAAGCAACCAGTGCCGGTCCGACAATGGCGCTGCGAATAGCGGCGATTTCATCGAGATCGGCCTGCTTCGGGTTCTGTCGTTGGCGCCAGACCTTCGCCGACTGGGCGGATGTCTGGTTGGTGGTGGCAGAGATGCACCCGGCGAAACCGGATCGAGCGGCCTCGCCCAGAGAAACCTCGGAGCTTGGAAAGACGGAAAAACCTTCGAAGCCGGCCGCCAGCGCTCGGCAATAATCGAGATCTCCTGAGGAATCCTTGATGCCCGCGAAACGTTCCGGTGCGAGGTCACGCAGACGCGCGATGACATCGGCTGAAAGGGTGATGCCGGTCATCTGCGGATAATTGTAGAAATAGATGGCAATCGGAGAACCGGCAAGCTGCTGGTGTACGGCCATGTACCAGGCGACAAGGCCATCGTCCGGCAGGGGCTTATAGTAGTAGGGTGGCAAGACGAGCGCCACGGGATAGCCGAGAGCGGCGGCATGGCGCGTGAGATCGACGGTCTCGGAAAGCGACGGTGTGCCCGTTCCGACCATCAGCCGCTCGCGCGGCAAGCCTTCAGCTGCCCAGGTCATGACGCGCTTGCGGGTTTCTGTATCGAAGAGGTTCGCCTCTCCGGTTGAACCCAGGATATTGAGCCCGTCGCAGCCGTTGTCGAGTAACCACAGACAATGATCGATAAACGGTTCGCGAACCGGTTCCAGCCGGTTGGACAGCGGCGTCGGAACAGCGGCGATTACACCCTGCATGGCGGTACCTCCCAATTTCAGTTTCTTGTCGTCCATGCCGCGACCGCCGGATGGTCGCGGATCGGTGGTGCCTTGCGACTCCATCCGCCGGGGCTCGCGAGCGAGCCATCTTCCAGCGAAAATGCCTCGCGGTTGACAGCCACGAACAGACTGTCATCGCTCTTCACCTCGTCTTCGAAGCGGATCGCGTCGACGGGGCAGACGCTTTCGCATACCCCGCATTCGATACACTCGTCGGGGTGGATGTAGAACATGCGCCCACCCTCATAAATGCAATCGACCGGGCAGACCGTCGTACAGGCACCGTCTTTCACGTCGATACATTCGCTCTTGATGACCAGCGCCATGCCGAGCCTACTTGCCCCGCCATTGCGGCGGGCGTTTTTCGCGGAAAGCGGCGACACCTTCGGCGGAATCCTCAGAGTTCAAGGCATGGATCAGCTCCGGTGTCTTGAGCGCACGCGCGTCGGTATCGCTCAGATGCGCGGTCGCCCGGATCGAGCGCTTGATCGCTTTCACCGAGAGCGGCGCGCACGCCAAGATGTCATCGACCCAACGGGCCACTTCGTCGTCCAGCTCGCCTTCCGACACCACCGCGTTGACGAGACCGTAGCGCGCCGCATCCGCAGCACTCATCATACGCCCGGTCATCATGAGGCCCGCCGCGATGTTACGCGGGATCAGTCGCTGCAGCATCACCATGCCTCCGTCGAGCGGCAGTCGCCCGACCTTGGCCTCAGGTAACCCGAAGCGGACATGGTCGGCGGCAATAACGATATCGGCGCCCAGTACCATTTCCATGCCGCCGCCGAGCGCCAGCCCGTTGACCCGCGCGATCACCGGCACAGTTAGGCTGGCGCGGCAGGCAATGCCTCCGAAACCGTTGATGCTCGCAGCCGCCCAGTATTCGAGGCCACTCTTGCCACTGTCGGATTTCAGATCGGCACCCGCGCTGAAAGCCCGGCTGCCTGACCCCGTCAGCACTACGCAGCGTACGCTGGCATCGGCTTCAATGGCTTGCCAGATATGCTCAAGTTCGTCCGCGGTCGCCGCATCGACGGCGTTCATGCGATCTGGCCGGTCGATGGTCACGCGAGCGACACCGTTCTCGATGGTGAAAAGCACCGTCATACCGCGGTTCTCCTCAACTCTGGAGCCAGGCCGAACTCCTCGATCACTTCCCGGGTGTGTTCGCCGAGACGGGGCGGGAGGTGGCGCACCGTTACTGGTGAGTCGCTCAAATGTACCGGCGAACCAAGGAGGCGCAGTGATCCGAGCAACGGATGATCGATATCGACGAACATGCCGTTGATTTCCGTCTGCGGGTCGGCGAGCGCGGTACCGAGGGAGCGAACGGGCGCGCAAAGCAGGTCCTGCTCCTCAAGCCTGGCAAGCCAGTGATCGACCGTGTTCGTGGCGATCCGCTTGCGAAACGTCTCCTGAAGGAAGGGCTTGTTCGCCCTCTGGCTGGCAAGATCGGGGTAGTCGGGCGACATATCGTCGAGACCGAGCGCCGCGCAGATATCGCGAAGCGGATTCTGCTTGAAGGCGCCGACGATGACCAGCGCGCCATCAGTGGCGTCGAAGAGCCCCGTCAGCGGCATGGCCGCCCAATTGAGGATCTCACGATGCTTCGACCACTGCGCGGCCTCCTGCATCTGCATGGCAATGATGGAGTCGTAGAGCGAAACCGTCACCTTCTGGCCATGGCCGGTCTTCTCGCGCGCCAGAAGCGCGGCCAGAACACCCTGCACGAGGTGCATCCCGGCTGTATAATCGCACAGCGTCGTTGGATAGATCGAGCGCGGGATCGACGGGTCGGAAGTCTTTTCCATGACACCCGTCATCGCCTGGGCCAGCACGTCCTGCCCGCCCTTGTGGGCATAGGGGCCCGTCTCGCCGAAACCGGTGCCGGAAGCGCAGATGATACGGGGATTGATCCCCTTCAGCGTCTCATAGCCGAAACCGAGCCGGTCCATGACGCCTGCGCGGAAGTTGTCGACGACCACGTCCGACACCCGCACGAGATCATAGATCATCTCGCGCCCGGCCTTGGATTTCGTGTCGATCTCAACCGACCGCTTGTTACGGTTGAGTGAGCAGAAGACCGCGTTGTTCTGGCCAGTCTCGCTCATGTCGCCCATGAAGTTGCGCGACAGGTCGCCGGCGCCTGGCCGCTCGACCTTGATAACATCGGCGCCGAAATCGGCCAGCATCTGGGTTGCGCAAGGACCAAGCATGACCTGGGTGAAGTCGATGACACGAATGCCTTCGAGAGGATGAACCATTGTCTATTCCTTGATTTCAGACCGCGACCGCGCGCGGTTCGATGAGAGCGTTTGCCGAAGGCCGGTCGCCGGGATCAGCCCCTTGTGAACGCATGCGGGCTTGAATTGCCGTGGCATCGACATCACGAAGCGCGATTGAGCCTTCGAGCGCCAGCGAAACGGCAACACCGGCCGCCTCTCCCTGCGCCATGCAGGGCGGGATTTCGCGCGATAGCTTCTGCGCCTCGCTTTCAGCCGAATAGTGACGACCCGCGACGATCAGGTTGTCGAGGCCCTTCGGCAGGAGCGCGCGATAAGGCGTATAGTAATCGCGGCCCCGGCAGACGGTGTCGTCGAAATAACGACGGTTCTTCACGTCGTCGCGGGTAACAACGTATTCGCCCTGGAGAAGGCGCGTCTGGCGGATGCCGATCTGCTCGGCGGCGCCCAGCATTTTCGCCTTCTCGAAGCCAGGAAGGTTGGCACGGGCGAATTCCAGGAGCGCCATCATGCGATCGCGCCCCTGCATTTCGGCCGAGACCATGTCTTCCGGCGAAAGACCGTCGAAGCCCGGCATATGCGGGCAATTGCACCAGACGATGCCCGGCAGCGGTGTCTTCAGCCACCACATGCCCCAGGCCCCGCCGATGATGCGTCGCGCCTTGCGGTCGAGTTCCTTGTAGGCCTCCGGATTTTCATACTCAAAGGCTTCCGCCGCATCGGTGTCAACGTCGCAAAGCCGGAAGACGGTGGTGACAATATACTGGCCGCTGAGGAAGGAGGCGCCGGCGGAGGTCGCAACGTCGAGGTCGCCCGAAGCGTCCACCACCATCTTCGCGCGGATCGCCTGGCGTCCGAGCTTGGTCTGGCAGACAACAGCCGTTACACGGCCATCCTCGACCACCGTTTCGGAAAACCAGCTGTGAAGACGCAGATGGATATTCGTCTCGCGCACCAGATCGAGGCTGACACGTTTCCAGGCGTCGGGGTCGAAGGCGACGGCATGGATGATCGGCTGCGGCATTCCGGTCTTGTGGAAGTCGATGCAGCCGAAACGGGACCACTTGCGCCACATGTCCCAGCTCGTCACACAGTCTTCCGGTGGCGGGAAGACGGCCGCGTCCTGACGCTGCAGCCGGTCGACGAATTCGCTGACGATGCCGGTCGTTACGATTTCGGCACCGTCGTTGACCATGTCGTCGAGCACCAACACCATGCCGCCGGACGCCATGCCGCCGAGATGGTGGTAGCGCTCGATCAGCGTTACCGAGCAGCCGTTGCGCGCGGCCGAGACGGCGGCCGACAGACCCGCGGGACCCGCGCCGACGACCACGACATCGCAATCGGCGACAACGGGAACGGCCTGGCTTTTCAACGTTATGAAGTCTCTCGCCTTATCGGGCATGATTTTCCTCCTTGGACAGATTCCCGCCCTCACCGCGCTTTCGCGGTCCGTGAGACGAGCCCTGTCCCCTCGAATGACCTATTTGTGTTCCCAGCGGACGAAGAACCGCTCGGCTATCGCGACCGCCGCGAACATCACCACCGACAGCCCCGACGACATCAGCACGGTCGCGTAGAGCTGCGCCGAACGGAAATTGAAGGTTGCGTCGATGATGAGTGTGCCCAGACCCTTGTCAGCACCGACCCATTCGCCGACGATCGCCCCGATGACGCTGGTTGTTGCGGCGATCTTGAGCGCGGCGAAAAGGAACGGCATCGACGAAGGCAGCCGCATCTTCCAGAAGACCTCCCGCTTGGAAGCCGAGAGGATTCGGGCAAGTTCCATGAGCTGCGGGCTCACCGATTCCAGGCCACGCACCATGTTGACGAGCGTCGGGAAGAAGCAAATCAGTGCGGCGATCACCACCTTGGCGGTCAGCCCACCCCCGAAGATCAGGACGAGGATCGGCGCGATGGCGAGGATCGGCACAGTGTTGATGAAGACGGCGATCGGGAAGAACGCCTTCTCAATCGTCTTGTTGTGGACGAAGGCGATCGCAATCAGCACGGCGGCGAGATTACCCGTCGCAAAACCGAGCAAACTCTCGAACAAGGTCGGCCAGAAATTGCGCATCAACAGCGGAAAATCGCTGACCAATGTTTTCGCGATGTCGCTCGGCGTCGGCGCGATATACGACGGAACGCCGAAGATCCGCACGCCCGCCTCCCACATGAGAACGAGCGCCATGGCCGTGATGAGCGGTATGGGCAGAGTGGTGCCGCCGAGTTTGCGTATCAAATTGGTCCTTTCGCGAAGCGCGACTGGACGGGCTGACATGTTGTCGGTCGTCGCCATCAGCACGTCTCCAGAAGCTGGCGCAGATGCGCGGAATAACGGGTGAACTCCAGCGTGTCCCGGAGTGAAGTCTCACGCGGATAGGCAAAGTCGATGTCGACGATTTCCTTCACCCTCCCCGGATTGGCCTTCAGCATCAATACTTTCTGGCCGAGGAAGATTGCTTCCGGGATCGAGTGCGTGACGAACAGGATCGTCACGCCCGTCTCCTGCCAGATGCGAAGGAGCTCGAGGTTCATGTGATCGCGCGTCATCTCGTCGAGCGCGCCGAAAGGCTCATCCATGAGAAGCAACTTCGGCTTGCAGACAAGCGCACGAGCAATCGCCACACGCTGGCGCATGCCGCCCGAAAGCTCGTGCGGCAGGGCCTTTTCGCGGCCCTTGAGGCCGACAAGTTCAAGAAGTTCCGCCGGCGACCAGTCGCTGACCGGAATGTCGATACCCCGGTTTCTGCCGATCTCCAGCGGCAGACACACGTTCTCGATGGCCGTGCGCCACGGAAGCAGCGTCGCCTCTTGGAAGACGAAGGCAAACTCCCGCGCCAGGCGTGCGGCTTCCGTAGACTTGCCGAAGACGGTCACTTCGCCGTCGGCAAGCGGAATGAGATCGGAAATCAGTCGTAGCATCGTAGACTTGCCGCAGCCCGACGGGCCGAGGATGGAATAAAACGCACCCTCCTCGATATCGAGACTGATCCTGTCGATCGCCGTGAAATCGGCGAAGCGAACCGTCGCGTTTCTGAGTATGGCCGCTAGCGGCTTGCCGCCCGCGACATCCTTGATGGTCGCATTCATGAGTGCGCCCTTCAGCCGTAGACCGGCCGGGCGGCGGCGGTCGCTTCGAGGACCGAAAGCGTCATGACGTCGTCAATCGCCGGCGCACCCTTCTCGAACTGACCTAGCTGGTCATAGATCTCGATCTGAGCCTGCCAGTTTTCGCGCGTCATCGCACCCCAGCCTGCCTTGGCGGTTTCTTCGTTGAACGAATAACCGATGATCGGCCTTACCGCCTTCAACTCGCTTTCCTTGTCGAGATTTGGGAAACGCTCGACCAAGAATTCAACGGCCTTTTCGGGATTATCGTGAACATAGCCCCAGCCCTTCGCGATCGCACGGAGGGTTGCCTGTAGCTTGTCGCCATGTTCCGCCAGCACCGTGTCGGACACATAGTAGGGATTGGCGTAAAGCCGGATGCCGGCGTCCCACAGCATGAGATCGACGCGCTCGTCGCCTAGAACAGCCAGCGCCGCAATATTCGTCTGCCAGCCGGTGATGGCATCAACCTGGCCGGTCATCAGCGGCGTCATATCGCCGCCGATCACCTTCATCTCGACGTCCGCTTCCGGAATACCGTTCTTGGCAAGCAGCGCGCGCAGCAGGATACGACCTGTCGCCTGGGTGCCGATAACCTTGCCGACCATGTCCTGCGGGGTGCGGATCGGCTTCTTCTTCAGTGAGAAGAAGGTGTAGGGGTGCTTCTGGTAGCCGGCGGCGACGCACTTGACCGGAATGCCTTGCGAGCGGGCCATCATCAGCGAGGGGCTCGACGAAAGCTGGCCGAGATTGGCAGCGCCGCTGGCGATCGCCGCAACGCCGTCGATATTCGGCCCGCCAAGCACGATTTCGAGCCTCAATCCCTCGTCGGCGAAATAACCCAGCTTGTCAGCCACCACCTCGCCGAGAATGCCGTTGCTTGCCAGCCAGCCGAGTTGCATTCGGACCGTGAACTCGTCGGCGGCACGCGCGGGCGCGAAGGAAAGTGAAGCACCTGAAAGCGCGCCGGCAGCGGCAAGCCCAAGGCCCTTGAGAACGGAACGGCGGGAAAGGTCATGCGGAATGAACGTCTTCATAAGATCAGCCTCCACAGTTTGAGATGGACTTTAGGAAATTCCCCGTTTTGTTTTTGCCATCTGCTTGACAGTAAGCCCGCCACCGGCGACTCCAGAAGAGCCAATATTTACCAACAGTGGTGCGATTTTCGCACCACCTCCGGAGCCCCCCGATGCACACCGTTTTTCTCAAGTATCTGGACGAGGTCGCCCGCCAGGGCTCGATCCGCAAGGCGGCCAGCGTGCTCAACGTCACCTCGACATCGGTGAACCGGAAAATCATTCAGGTCGAGGAGCAACTGGGAGTCAGAATTCTCGACCGTTCGCCGGAGGGCGTCGAACTCACAACCTCGGGGCGGATCATCCTCGAACACTGTCGCAAGACACTCTACGACTTCGAGCAGACCCAAGCTCTCCTGGGCGACATACGCGGCCTGAAGACCGGGCATCTGAGCATCCAGGTGATCGATTCGGTTGCCTTCGGCTTTCTTCCCAAAGTGCTGGAGCAGTTCGGCAACGCCCATCCGGGAATATCGCTATCGGTTACAGTGGCCCAGCCAGACGAGGTCACACAGGCAGTCGCTTCAGCTGAGGCCGATATAGGCATCAGCTTCACCAAAATGGTGCATCCGAACGTGCGCGTGGTAACAGAGAAGCCAGCACCGCTCGGAGTGCTCATGGCGGTTGATCATCCACTCGCCGAACGCGCCAGTGTTTCGATTGACGATCTCTCCGCCTATCCGCTGGTCAGGACGCTTGACGCGCGTGGCCGAAATTCGCTGATCGATCAGGATATCGCATCTGTCGCCTCGCCGCTGCGCACGCAGCTCTATTCCAACACGCTTGCCATCGCCCGGCAGGCGATCCTTTCGAGTCAGATGATTGGGATCTATACGAAGATCGGCTTTCAGGGGGAGATCGAGCAAGGCCGGCTGAAATTCGCGTCCATCCGCGACACACCGCTCGGCGACTACAGGATCGGCTTGCTGGTCTCCGCGCTCAGCAATATCGACCTCTTGAAGGGTCTTTTCCTCGGCGTGGTCGAACGCGTGCTGCGACAACTCGATTTCACTTGAACCTATGCATCCCGGACGGTCCGTGCCGGAACTTTCCCGGGTTTCCTACAAACGAGGTGATGCCAGGTTGTTTGTGGTTTAACGGATGATGATAAGGTTCAGGGCTCATAGTCAGAACAACACGGTTGCCGCGAGTGTTATGGTGGAGAGGAAGACCTTCAGGTGATGATATCACGTTAACTTGAATTGGGATGCACGTGAGACGTTCGGCCTTGGGGATTGATCTCAGGCCATGGATCCGGTCGCAGCTTTTCACTCTGCGATCGCCTGGATGCGGTGAACGCGGTTTTGGAATGCGGAGCGTTTTGAGCGGGGTGGGACGCAAAGGTTACGGACAGCGGAGAAAACCGAGACGAAGCGCCGAAGGCCTCCCGGTGAACGGAGGCCTTGCATCACTCGCTCCCGTTTTCGCAGCGGCACATGAGAATTCTCGGCC
>NZ_JAMXLX010000007.1 GCF_024055605.1 Ciceribacter sichuanensis
ATGCCAAGCCTGGCGCCGGCATTGAACATGCCGGAGAAGACGATCTTCCGTGCCCGTGCCGTGATATCGACGAAACCGCCGGCCCCTGCCGTCACATGCGGCCGGAAAGCGAGCTTCGATACATTGACCGAACCATCGCGACCGATTTCCAGGAAGGAAAGCAGCGAGGCATCGAAGCCGGCCCCCTGAAAATAGGTGAACTGATAAGGAGAGGGCATGAAGGCATCGGCATTCGAAGCGCAGCCGAAGGCGAAGTCGAGAAGCGGAACGCCGCCGACAGCGCCCTGTTCGATGGCCCAGGTCACCGCGCCGTGCAGGCCTTCTTCCAGCAGAACACGCGGCACGTTCGCCGAGATACCGAATCCGAGATTGACCACGCTGCCGGCCTGCAGTTCCTGGGCCACCCGGCGGGCAATCATCTTCTGGATATTGAATTCCGGCACACGGAAGCTGTCCAGCGGGCGGAAGATTTCGCCCGAGATCCCAGGATCGTAAAGCGTCTGGGTCGTCTGCTTCTGGTCGGGATCGACCACGACATAATCGACCAGCATGCCCGGCACCCGGACATCATGGGGCTTCAGAGAGCCTTCCTTGGTGATCCGCTTGACCTGCGCGATGACGATGCCGCCGTTGTTGCGGGCGGCGAGCGCCTGATCGAGACCACCGAGATAGGCGCCCTCGTGTTCATAGGTGAGATTGCCGCGCTCGTCGGCGGTCGTTGCCCTGATGATTGCGACCTTCGGCACGATGGCCGGGAAATAAAGCCATTCCTCGCCTTCGAACGGCAGCTTTTTTACCACCGGTTCGCGGCTTGCGGCCTCGTTCATGGCGCAGCCCTGACGCGCGGGATCGACGAAGGTTTCGAGGCCCACCTTGGTCAGGACGCCCGGCCGTTTCGCAGCGGCTTCGCGATGCATGTCGAACAGGATGCCCGAGGGAATGTTGTAGGCCGGAATCTCGTTATTGGTGATCATCTGCCAGATCAACGGCGGCTCTGCCGTCGAGGGACCGGAAGGATAGGACCCACCGATGATGCGGGCGAGCAGCCCCTTGCGGGCGATATGGTCGACACCCTTGATGCCGCTCATGTCGCCGGCCGCAATCGGGTGCAGCGTGGTAATCTCGCGCGGGTGGCCGGTCGCTTCGAAGCGCTCGCCGATGGCTTTCAGCATGAGATCGGGGCAGCCGAGACCGCTCGACGAGGAAACGGTGACGATAGCGCCATCTGGGATCAGGGCCGCGGCTTGCGCCGGAGTGATGTGCTTGCTCATGGACGTGAACTCAAAATCCCGTTTCGACCTTGACCGCGTGACCGACCTTCGCCGCCTCGACGACCGCAAGCCCGGTGGCCAGCGACCAGATGCCATCCTCGACCGTCGCCGACGGCTTGCCTCCACCGGCGACGGCGGCATGGAAAGCCTTGAGCGCCGTCTCATAGAGATTGTGCTGATCGAGAGGCAGTTCGTGCTCTCCGGACGCGTCGCGCAGAACGACGGCACCCACCGGTTTCTGGGTCATCACATTGCGAGCGATCAGCGAGCCCTCGGTGCCATGCACCTCGAAACCGGTTTCCGCGAACTTCGTAGTAAAGCCGTCATGGAATTGGGCGATCAGTCCGGACTCGAAGCGCATGACGCCCATCACGGCGTCTTCCAGACCCGCCTTGCCCATGCCGCCAGTCTGCGAAAAGGCGATCACCTCGACCGGATTTTCGCCGAGCACGAAACGAAGCGTATCGGCATCGTGCACGGTGATATCGAGGATCACACCGCCGCCAGCCTGCGGCTTGTCCAGTCGCCAGCCCTGCAAATGCGGTGGCAGATAAACAGCATGGAAAACGCGCGCGGAAAGCGGCTTGCCGATCCGGCCATCGGCAATCGCCTGATGCATGGCCCTGTGGCTGGCGGCATTGCGCAGATGATGATTGGTCGCGAGGATCACGCCGGCATCGGCTGCGGCCTTTGCCATGGCATGCGCATCCTCCAGCGAAAGAGCGAGCGGCTTTTCGCAGAGGACATGCTTGCCGGCCTTGGCGGCAGCGATCGCCTGCGGAGCATGAAGCTCGTTGGTGGTGGAAATGTAGACGGCATCGACCGAGGCATCGCCCAGAAGTTCATCGACACTGGTAACGGCCTTGGGAATACCGTTTTCCGCGGCGTAAGCCTGCCCACGCTCGGCATTCGTGCTCATGACCGAGACGACGTCGCCTCCGGCCGCGCGGATCGCATCGATCACCCACTCACGGGCGATCGTGCTTGCGCCGATCAATCCCCATCGCACAGTCATGCCATCTTCCTCCCGAATATTCCCTGTCCGGCGCCGCAGCTCTCCCTGACCACGAGGCGCACAGCACCCGTGATCGCTTCGGCTTCCGCCTTGTCCGCATTGATCTGCTTCAGCAAAAGCTGGGCGGCGCGCCGGCCCATGCCCTGCGGGTCGACCGCAATCGTTGTCAGCGCCGGCACTGCCGTCTGCGCCTCGATCACATCGTCGAAACCGACGACGGCGAAGTCGCGACCGGGCTCCAGCCCCCGCGCCCGAAGGCCATCGCAGACGCCGAAAGCAGCCGCATCGTTGAAGCAAACCGCGCCCGTTGGCTTCTCCGCAAGCAGCATCGCCCGACCGATCGCCTCCACGCCGCCGGCCCGCGACGGCGCGGACGGCACGACCAGATCCTCGCCGAATTCCAGACCAGCAGCAGCCATGGCCGCGCGATAACCTTCAAGGCGCTCGGCAAAGACCACGGTATCGGCAAAGCCACCGATAAAGGCGATGCGACGATGACCGAGCGAAACCAGATGCTCGACCGCCGCCACCGTTCCCGCCCGGTTATCGGAGACGAGCGAAGACACCTTGGCGCCCGGCACATTGCGCACCACGAGCACAACCGGAATGCCTGCGGACACCAGCGGCTTAAGATCCTTCGCCGTCGTTCCGCGCGCCGGCGAGACGATCAGACCCGACACCCCATGCTCGCGCATCGAGGCGATCACCTCGCTCTGCCGGTCGATGCTCTCTCCGGTATTGGCAAGAAACTGCACGAAGCCAGCCGATTGCACGACCATGTCGACGCCCACCGCAAGCTCGGCAAAGAAGCTGTTGGTCAGATCATTGACGACAACGCCGATGATCTTCGACTTGGCGTTCGACTGGCGCAGGTTGGCCGCACCGCGGTTATAAACGTATCCAAGGTCTCGCATTGCAGCGTTGACCTTGACCCGGGTCGCCTCACCGACAAGGGGAGAGCCCTGCAGGACAAGCGATACCGTCGACTTCGACACACCGGCCGCTTCCGCGATATCAATGACGGTGACCCGTCCCTTGTTCATCAGACTTCCTCCCGGGACTTTCGTCCGCTCTTGGCATTAAATAATTGGAACGTTCCAAATATGTCAAGCACCGGCCCACGAAATCCTTGCGACAGGTCGATCGGCCGCTGAAAACAAAGAAATATTTCTATTTTTTCTCGTAAATCATCCGCCGAAACGCCATTCAAACATTATCATGTGTTCGAAAAAATTTCTTGAATTTTGGAACGTTCCAAATTATTCAGCAAAAATCCAGAGGAGGATGGAGATGACTGAGAGCCTGAAACTGCCCGATGAAGGCGGAACCGTTCGCGAGTATCAGCTGGTCGGGACACCGATTGCCCGCCCTTCCTCGCCGCCAGTTTTCAATCGCATTGCCTATGCGGCGGCACATGTCGTCTCCGATCCGTTCCGTGACGCAGATCCCTGGAACCGGCCCCAAGTCGACTGGGAAACGACCATGGCATTCCGCCACCATCTATGGAGCCTCGGCTTCAAGATCGCCGAGGCGATGGACACTTCCCAGCGCGGCATGGGCCTCGACTGGGCCGGGGCGCAGGAACTCATCAGCCGCTCGCTCGCAGAAGCACGGTCGGTGAAAGGCGCCGATCTCGCCTGCGGTGCTGGCACCGACCAGCTCGCAGCCGCCGATACCCGCTCGCTCGATGACGTCATTGCGGCCTATGAGGAACAGATCGGCTTCATCGAAAAGCACGGTGGTCGCGCCATCATGATGGCGAGCCGTGCATTGGCACGCGTTGCCAAGTCGCCGGAAGATTATGCTTACGTCTACGGACGCATCCTGTCCCAGACCAGGGACAAGGTTGTGCTCCACTGGCTGGGCGAGATGTTCGATCCGCAGCTTACCGGCTACTGGGGCTCACAGAGCTTCGAGGCTGCACTCGATTGCGTGATCGACATCATCGAGGCCAACAGGGACAAGGTCGAGGGTATCAAGATCTCCCTGCTGGAAAACGCCAAGGAGATCGAACTGCGCCGTCGCCTGCCGGAAGGCGTGCTCTGCTTCACCGGCGACGACTTCAACTATGCCGAACTAATCGGGGGAGACGGCAAGCGCTACAGCCATGCGCTGCTCGGTATCTTCGACGCCGTCGCCCCCTCCGCCTCAAAGGCACTTGCGGCTCTGGCAGGCGGCGATACGGCAACCTTCCGTGCAGTGATCGAACCGACCGTTCCCCTCTCCCGCAAGATCTTCGAAAGCCCGACCCAATATTACAAGGCAGGCGTGGTTTTCCTTGCCTGGCTGAACGGGCACCAGTCGCATTTCAGCCTGCCGGCCGGCATGCAATCGGCACGTGGCATCCTGCACTATGCCAATATCTTCCGGCTGGCGGATCGGGCGAATGTGCTCGACAAACCGGAGCTTGCGACAAGACGCATGAAGAGCCTGCTCGGCGTTTACGGCATCGAGTGAGGTTTCCGGGCCTCTCTCACCGTTTTCGATCATGCCTGAACGGCAGAAACCTCAGTCGTATTCCGGAAAGCGTGGCGTGCTGGCCAGCAGCTTCTGCGTATAGGCGTTCTTGGGGTTTGCCAGGATCTCCCGCGTCGGTCCGCTTTCCACGATCCGGCCCCGCTCGAGAATGACCAGTTCATCACAGAGCAGCGCGACGAGGCTGATGTCGTGAGATACCAGCACCAGCGTCACGGTGTTCGACAACTCTTTCAGGAGCTCGACGATCCGCACGCGAGTGGAAAGATCGAGCGCGCTGACCACCTCGTCCGCAAGGATGATTTCCGGCCGGGAAACGATAGCGCGGGCGATCGCGATGCGCTGGCGCTGTCCGCCGGAAAATTCGTGCGGATAGCGGGATGCCGCATCGGCAGGCAACCCGACGGAAGCCAGCGCCTCGGGAACCGCCTGTTTCGGATCGAAACCCGTCTTCAGCGACCGGATCGGCTCGGCGATGATATCGAAGACCGACTGACGCGGATCGAGCGAGGAATAAGGATCCTGAAACACCGCCTGCATCGAGCGCCGGAAGTCCCGCATGAACCCGCGGTTCGAAAGATCGACCGCCCTGCCTTTCAGCGCGATCTCGCCGGCGACGGGGCTCGCGAGCCCCAGCAGCAGGCGCAGCATTGTGGTCTTGCCCGAGCCGGATTCGCCGACAATGCCGAGATTGCGGCCGGCCTCGACCTTAAGGCTCACACCGTCAAGCACGCGCTGTCCGCGCCCGTAGCCGAAGGTGACGTTCTTCATCTCGAGCAGGGTCATAGCGCTCTCCTGAGGGCCTGATCGAAGGAGCGCGCGGCAGCGAGAAGACCTTGCGTGTAGGCGTGCTGCGGACGGCGGAACACTTCTCCAACCGGTCCCTGCTCGACGAGCCTGCCCTGCTGCAGCACCACGACACGCTCTGCGGCCATCGCCACCACCGGTAGGTCATGGCTGATGAACAGTAGCGCCATTCCGCTTTCCCGGACGAGGCTTTCGAGCAGTTTCAGGATTTCCGCCTGGGTGGTCACGTCGAGCGCGGTGGTCGGCTCATCCGCGATCAGGAGCCTGGGCCGGCAGGCAAGCGCCATGGCGATGGCCGCGCGCTGGCGCTGGCCGCCGGAAATCTCATGCGGCCAGGAATTTGCGATGCGCGCCGGATCAGGCAGAAGCACGCGCTCCAGCAGGCCGATCACTTCACCATCGACGGCCGACCTGTCGAGGCTCAAGCCATCCCGGCGACGGCGGCGGCGCACCACTTCCGCCACCTGCCGCCCGATCTTCATCAGCGGATCGAGCGCCGTCAGCGGCTCCTGAAACACGGTTGCGGCGACATCCCCCCGAAGCGGAACGAGTTCGCGGTCAGACGCGCTGATGACCTCCCTGTCACCGAGACGAACCGAACCTTCAGCAGACATGCCATCCGCGAGAAGACCGATGGCGGCGAGCGCGGTTAGCGACTTTCCCGAACCGGATTCTCCGATCAGGCCAACGCGTTCGCCGGCCGAAACGGAGAACGACACGTCGGAGACGAGCACACGCCCGCCTGCCCTGATCGTCAGGTTTTCGACCTTGAGGATATCGCTCATCGGCGCCTCCTGCGGGTTGGATCTCCGAAATCGCGCAGGCCGTCCGCGAGCAGGTTAAGGCCGATTACCAGCGAGACCAGCGCAATGCCTGGAGCGACCGCGCCGAAGGGCGCGGTATAAACTGTCCCCTGTGCTTCCTGCAGAAGACGTCCCCAGGACGAATTCGGCGGCGGCGCGCCAAGCCCGAGATAGGAAAGCGAGGCTTCCGCGATGACGGCAAGACCGAACTGTAGCGCCAGATTGACGATCAGCGTCGGCCAGATGTTCGGCAGCACATGAATGAAGACGACGGCCGGCCACGAGGTCCCCGAAACGCGCGAAGCGGTGATGTAGTCCATGGCCAGCACGCGCTTGGCAAGGATGCGGGTCAGCCGGGCGATGATCGCGGAACTGGCGATCCCGATGGCAAGGATCGCCGTCCAGAGGCTCGCGCCGTCGCTTGAAGCCACGATCAGCATGGCGACCAGCAGGGTCGGGAATGCGATCAGGATATCGAAAGTGGCGGCGAAGACATCATCAAGGGTTCTCGTCGCAAAAGCGGAAATCACCCCGATCGTCACGCCGATCAGCGCGCCGATGGTAACCGCTCCTGCGCCGACCACCAGCGCGATGCGCGAACCGATCATGATCTGGGTCATCAGGTCACGGCCGAGCCGGTCCGTTCCCGCCCAATGGAAGAGCGATGGCGCTTCGAGGCGCCCGCCGACCATGCCTGTCGGATCGTAGGGGGTCCAGAACAGGCTGACGAGCCCGAGAAGGATGTGAAGCCCGACGACAAGGCTCCCGAGCATGAAGTTCGCGGAAACCCTGAAACGCTCGTGAGGAAGAGAGACCGGCAATTCCGGATTGTCGAACGTCATGCCTTTGCCCCCGTCGCTCTGCCACGCAGCCGCGGGTCGATCAGACGCTGCGCGATATCGGCGGCGAAGCCGACAAGGAGCACGAGAAGCGTGGAGATGAACAACACGCCCTGCACATTCGGATAATCGCGCTGCTCGATGCCCAGCAGAAGCATCGACCCAAGCCCCGGCAGCGAAAAGACGCGCTCGACCACGACCGCGCCGAGAAGGGTCGAGGCGAGTTCTATGCCGAGGATCGAAATCACCGGCACCGCGCCATTACGGATACCGTGACGGATCAGTGCTTCCGAAAATCCGGAACCGAGCGCCCGCGCCGTCCTGAGATAGTCGCTGCCAAGCACGTCCTGCGTCGCGGAACGCACGTAGCGGATCAGCGACGATGACATCACAAGAGCGATGGTAATCACCGGCAGGACAAGCGCATGAAAGGCCGCTGGGGCATTCGTCCAGCCGCGAGACGGAAAGCCGCCGGAGGGGAAGAGCCGCAGATTGACCGCGAAAACGGCGACGAGAAGAATGCCGATCCAGAACACCGGCACGGCGATGCCGAACTGCGACACGACCGAAAGCAGGACGCCATACCAGCGGTCCTGCTTGACCGCCGCGATGATGCCGAGCGGCAGGGCGATCACGATTGCCAGAACGAAAGCCAGCAGCGTGAGCGGAACAGTGACCGTAAGCCGCTTGCCGATCTCCGCCAGCACCGGCGCACCGCTGATGAAGGAGTTGCCGAAATCGAAGCGCGCAAGGCTCGATACGAAACGGACGAACTGTTCCGAAACAGGCAGGTCGGAACCGACCTGCCGGCGCGCAGCCTCGATCTGCTCAGGGTCCGCACCAACGGAAACCAGGGCATTCGCGGGATCACCGGGAAGCAGGCGCAGCAGCAGGAACAGAACGGCCGCGGCGATCAGGACCGACAGGACGAGGATCACCGAACGGCGTATGAGATAGGCAAGAATGGTCGCCACCTTTCTTAGAGCATTTCCGGCAAAAACGGTTGCGCCTTCAAAGCTCTTCTCTCTGTTTTCACGCAATTCCGGACGCAAAACCGGTTCCCGCTTTTGCTGGAATTGCTTCAGACGCAAAATGCCGCCCGAAAATAGTTCGGGCGGCGCTTGCTGTCGAGCGTGCCGCAGGACGAGGCCCGCGGCTTGAACAGTTCGTTATTCGGCGGCCTTCTGGATGCCGTAAGCGAAGAACTGCGAGTTGAGGCCGTTCACCGGATAGCCGGTCACCGACTTCTTCGAAACCACGATCTGCGGATAGAGATAGAGCCAGTTGCTGGCGGCATCCTCGGCGATCACCGTGTTGGCTTCCTTGAGCTTCGCGGTCTGCTCGTCCGTGGTAGCGCTCGCTTCGGCTTCCTTGATCAGGTCGACGACCTTCGGGTTATTGTAGCCCCAGTAGAAGTCCGGATTGCCGTAGAAGACGATATCGCGGTGGTTCACATGCTCCTGCAAGGTCGCCTGGAAATCATGAGCCTTGTAGACCTTCGTGTACCATTCGTTGGCCGTGATGACGTTGATGTTCACCTTCACGCCGACCTTGGCAAGTTCGGTTTGCAGGAACTGCGCGACGATCGGATGCGGATCGTAGTTCGGCGTATCGAGCGTAAAGGAGAAGCCATCAGGATAACCGGCTTCCGCCAGAAGCGCCTTGGCGCTGCCCACGTCATAGGCGTCGACATTGGTGAGGTCGACATACCACGGATCGGTCGGCGGCACGAAGGAGCCGATGACAATGCCGTAGTCGCCCCAGATGGCGTTCAGGAGCTTTTTCTTGTCGACGGCGCGAGCCAGAGCCTTGCGCACCTTGACGTTATCGAACGGCTTCACCCGGTCGTTATAGGCAAGCAACAGCTTGGTGGAGGACTGGCCCTCGGCGACCGTGAAATCCGGATTGTCCTTGAACTGCGCAAGCGAATCCGGGCTCTGGACGGAGGTGACGATATCGACCGAACCGGTCAGCAGCGCATTGTTGAGCGCGGTCGCCTCGGTGAAATACTGGTAGACGACTTCGCCATTGCTCGGCTTCGTACCCCAGTAGCCGTCGAAACGCTGGAGCGAGATGGAGGAACCGCGACGCCATTCCTCGAGCTTGTAGGGACCCGTGCCGTCTTCAGAAGACTGCAGGTCCTTGGCGGCGTCATTGACCACCCAGACATAGCTCAGATTGTAGGGCAGCGAGATCGAGCGGGCAGAGAGCTTCACGACGACCGTCTGGTCGTCGGGCGTCTCGACAGCGCTGATGGTCTTGAGGCTGTTCTTGCGCGAGCTCTTGGATTCGGCCGCCGTGACGCGCTCGATCGAGAACTTGACGTCCTTTGCCGTAAGAGGCTCGCCGGAATGGAAGGTAACACCCGGCTGCAGGGTGAAGGTATAGGTCAGACCGTCATCGCTGACCTTGAAGTCCTTAGCCAGAACCGGCTCGACAGCACCCGCATCGCTCAGACGGAAAAGAGCTTCGTAGACATTGCCGTTGAAGGCTTCGTTGATGCCCTGCCCCGCGCCCGCGGTGTTGTCGAGGTTCTGCGGCTCGTAGAGAGAACCGATGTTGACGGTCGCATCGGCATCGAAGTCCGCAGCCGCAAGCGGCGTTGCGAACGAAAGGGCGACGAGTGCGGCCGCAGCCGTCGTCGCGCGCCATTCGGACAGGAAACCCTGCCTGTTTTTATTGGCAAAACCGCTCATGGATGTGCTCCTCGTATCGTCAGTGTTTTTGGTCGTTGATCTCGATTGGTGTTATACCCTACCAGACTTGTGGGGTATTGGATCCTTCGCCTGATTTGTCGTTGCGGAGGAAAATGCTCACAGGCAATTCCACCGCATGAAGAGAATTATTTTCCACTCCGATGAAGAGCTATCGCGACACTCACGAAGTTCAAGTACGCCATCGACAATGCATCCCACACAAGAAGCATCGGAAAACTGAAAGGCTGAGGACATGAGCGACCTGGACCGAGTTCGCGCGGAAAGTTTGATGGGAGCAGCCGGCATCGATGCCCTCGTCTTTTTCCAGCCGGAGGCTTTCCGCTATGCGATAGGCGCTCATGCCGGCGTGGCGACGATGTGGGGGCGGGCAGGTTCCGCGATCGCTGTCGTTCCGTCTGATACCACCGCCTCGCTGGCCGCCGTCATCAGCGATCATGCCGCCGCCGGCATGGCGAGGCTGTACCAATCCGTGGATATCCGCACGCACCGCATATGGATCGACGGCGTCGCCCTGACCGGACAGGAAACCATCGCCGATATCGACGCAGCCTATCGCCATATGGAAAACACCGGTCCGCGACCGGAGACCTTCGATCAGGAAGCATGCTTCCGTCTGCTCGCCGACATTCTCACCGAGCGCGGACTGGACAAGGCAGTGCTGGGGGCCGATTTCTCCTTCCTCCCTGCCGCAGACTTCGAAAGGCTGAAGAAGGCCCTCCCCCATGTCACATGGAAAGACGCCTCGGACATTCTGCTGAGGTTGAGGGTGATCAAAAATCCACGTGAAATCGAGCGCCTGCGCCGAGCCGCGCGCGCTGCCGAAGCCGGCCTGCGATCGCTGGTGTCTGCCGTAAAGCCCGATGCTTCCCTGCGCGAACTATCAGCCGCATGGCTCCAAGGTGCCCGTGAAGAGGCCACAGCCGGAGGCTTCGGGCTCTCGGGACATTGGGATTATATTTCGGTCGGTCCCGACCTCACGGATGGCAGCGCCACGGTAAAACCCGGCTCTCTGATCAAGGCGGATGTCGGCACGCTGGTCGAGGGCTATTCCTCCGACGGCGCGCGGACCTTCGTGCTCGGGCAACCGGCGGCACTCGCCACGGATCTTCATGCCATCCTGCATGAAGCCTTTCTCGCCGGTCTCGAGCAGATCCGGCCCGGCCGTCGTTTCGGGGATGTTCACGCCGCAATGCTCGCCCGGTTCAGGAAGAACGGCCTCGACGAATATTATCGCGGACATTTCGGCCATTCCGTCGGCGGCAATGCCGGCATCGAGGAGTGGCCCTTCTTTTCAAACAGCAATGACGAGGTGATCGAACAGAACATGGTCGTCGCCCTTGAAACGCCGTTCTATGCGCAGGGCTTCGGCGCGCTGATGATCGAGGATCAGTTTCTCGTGACCGAAACCGGCACCGAATGCATGAACAGCTTGCCACGCGATATCATCCGCATCGGCTGACAACCGGGTCTCATGGAACGGACATGACAACGCCGGCGCGATGACGCGCCGGCCTTTGTATTCTTGGAGAAGAAACGATCAGACGCGTTCGAGCGCGACCGCGATGCCCTGACCGACGCCGATGCACATGGTGGACAGCGAGTAGCGGCCGCCGTTGAGCGAAAGTTCCAATGCCGCGGTGCCGGTTATGCGGGCGCCCGACATGCCGAGCGGATGGCCAAGCGCAATCGCGCCGCCATTACGGTTCACGCGCGGATCGTCATCGGCAATGCCGAGCAGACGCAGCGTTGCAAGACCCTGGCTGGCGAAGGCTTCGTTCAGTTCGATCACGTCGAACTGGTCCTGCGTCATGCCGAGCCGCGTCATCAGCTTTTGTGAGGCCGGAGCGGGACCGATGCCCATGACTCGCGGGGGAACGCCAGCGGCAGCACCACCGAGAACCCGGGCAATCGGGGTCAGGCCATACTTTTTCACAGCCGCTTCCGACGCTATGATCAGGGCGGCCGCACCATCGTTGACGCCCGAGGCATTGCCGGCCGTCACGGTTCCACCTTCTTTGCGGAAAGGCGTTCCAAGCTTCGCCAGCGTCTCGATGGTCGTTGCACGGGGATGCTCGTCCTTCTCGACGACGACGGGATCGCCCTTGCGCTGCGGAATGGTGACTGGCACGATTTCCTTCGCTAGGCGTCCGTTGGCCTGAGCTTCGGCGGCCTTGGCCTGGGAGCGAACGGCAAAGGCGTCCTGATCCTCGCGGCTCACCTTGAAGTCCTCGGCGACGTTCTCGCCGGTCTCCGGCATGCTGTCGACGCCATACTGCTTCTTCATCAAAGGATTGACGAAGCGCCAGCCAATGGTGGTGTCGTGGATTTCGGCGTGACGAGAGAATGCTGTCTCGGCCTTCGGCATGACGAAGGGAGCGCGGCTCATGCTTTCGACACCGCCGGCGATCATCAATTCCGCCTCGCCCGACCGGATGGCACGAGCCGCGGTGATGACCGCATCCATGCCGGAGCCACAAAGACGGTTGATCGTCGTACCCGAAACGCTGACTGGCAGACCGGCCAACAGCAGCGACATGCGGGCAACATTGCGATTGTCTTCGCCTGCCTGGTTTGCGCAGCCGAAGATCACATCATCGACAGCTTCGAAATCGAGGCTCGGATGACGCTCCAGAAGCGCTTTCAGGGGAACCGCGCCGAGATCATCGGCGCGGACGGAGGAGAGCGAACCGCCGAAACGGCCGATCGGGGTGCGGATATAGTCGCAGATATAGGCTTCGCTCATGTCACAACTCCGGTACGATCAGGTCACCTACAGGTCCCGGCACCAGAAGTTCGGCGCCGGTCAGGGCCTGCAGCTCTTCGAGAGAGATCGACGGCAGCTTCTCGCGCAGGACGAAACGGCCGCCTTCGATATCGATCACGGCAAGGCTGGTATAGACGCGGGTCACGCAGCCGACGCCGGTCAGCGGCAGGGTGCAGCGGTCGAGCAGCTTGGGCTCGCCCTTCTTCGTAACATGCTCAGTGATGACAGCCACGCGCTTGGCGCCATGTACGAGGTCCATCGCACCGCCAACGGCCGGTACACCGCCTGCGCCTATGCTCCAGTTCGCGAGATCACCATTCTGGGCAACCTGATAGGCGCCAAGAATTGCGACATCCAGATGCCCACCGCGCACCATGGCGAAGCTGTCGGCATGGTGGAAGAAGGCGGCACCCGGCTTCAGCGTCACGGCCTTCTTGCCAGCGTTGATCAGGTCCCAGTCTTCCTCGCCCTTGGCGGGGGATTCGCCGAAGTCGAGGATGCCGTTCTCGGTATGGAACACGGCCTGACGTCCCGGCGGCTGGTATTGGGCGACCATTTCCGGGAAGCCAATGCCGAGGTTCACATAGGAACCGTCTTCGATATCCTGTGCTGCGCGCCAGGCGATCTGGGCGTTGGAAAGCTTGTCAGTCATGGGTAGCTCGCTCCCTCACGGTTCAAGACTTCTTCCTGCTGAGGATTGGACACTTCGACGACCGACTGCACGAAGATGCCGGGTGTGATGACGACTTCCGGATCGATCTCGCCGGGCTCCACGATCTTGGACACCTGCACGATGGTGGTGGCCGCGGCCATGCACATCAGCGGGTTAAAGTTGCGAGCCGCCTTGTTGTAGATCAGGTTGCCATGGGTATCGCCGACATGTGCCTTGACGATCGCAAAATCAGCCTTCAGCCAGCGTTCCTGCACATAGGGACGGCCTTCGAATTCCTCGATCTTCTTGCCGTTGGCAAGTTCGGTGCCGTAGGAGGTCGGCGTGAAGAAGGCCGGGATGCCAGCGCCGCCGGCGCGGATGCGCTCGGCCAGCGTGCCCTGCGGCACAAGTTCCAGCTCGATTTCACCAGCCTGATACTTTTCCGTAAACACGCGCGGATCGGCGGAGCGGGGGAAGGAGCAGATCAGCTTGCTGACCATGCCCTGCTCGATCAGCGCCGCAAGGCCGACATGGCCGTTGCCGGCGTTGTTGTTCACAACGGTCAGGTTCTTCGGGTGTCCGGTCTGCACGAAACGGTCGATGAGCGCATGGATCAGTTCGATCGGTGCGCCGGAACCACCGAAGCCACCGATCATTACCGTTGCGCCATCGCCGATCTCGGCCACAGCCTCGGCCGGACTTGGGACTGTCTTGTCCATCGGGATCTCCTCTATCGCCGCAACGGACTGACGCCGCACGGCCCGCATCATGGATAGAAAATAGAGCCCTTCCCGGCAATGGATTTGTGCGATATGATGCATTTGTTGACATATCGCACGGAACAGCAATGCCCATTACCCAACGCGACACCATGGGCGGCCTTGCCAAGGGCCTCGCCGTCATCGAGACCTTCACTGCGGAGCATCCGCGCCAGAGCATTTCCGACGTTGCCGCGGCAAGCGGTCTCGACCGGGCGACCGCGCGGCGCTGTCTGCTCACGCTCGCCCACTTCGGCTACGCGGACTACGACGGAAAGTTCTTCACGCTGACGCCCAGAGTATTGCGGCTTGGAACCGCCTGCCTCGCAACCATGCCGCTTCCGCAGATGGTTCAACCGCTCCTCGATACGCTTTCCGACGAACTTGGGGAAAGCTCCTCCGTATCCATCCTAGATGGTGACGAAATCGTCTATGTGGCGCGCGCAGCACAACGGAAAGTCATGTCGATCGCCCTGATGCCGGGATCGCGCCTTCCCGCTTTCTGCACCTCGATGGGCAGGATCCTGCTTTCGGCGCTTTCTGAGGATGAAGTGCGCCAACGCCTCGCCCTTCATCCCCTCACAGCGCGTACGCCCATCACCGTAACCGATTCGGATACGCTCATGGAACGCATCCGCGCGGTGCGCGCCCAAGGCTATGCCGTCATCGATCAGGAAGTGGAACTCGGCCTGCGCTCGATCGCCGTGCCGGTGCTGACCGCCCGCGGGATCACTGTCGCGGCACTCAACATCGGGCTTCCGGCCAGAGGGGAGGATGTCTCAGACCTTGCCGCGAGGTACCTGCCCAAGCTGCTCACAGTACAGGCGGAGTTGAAGAAGATGCTGCGATAGGCACCGCTCCGGCTTGGGAAGCGGGAACTGGCCAACTGCACCGCAACCTGCAATCATGCATCCAGCAATGCCGATTCAGAAAGCTGTAGGGAGTAGATCGTGGGGCGCCTGCACACAGAGAACCACCTTGTCGCACGTATCGGATGGCTCAGGGCCGCCGTGCTCGGAGCCAATGACGGGATCGTCTCAACCGCCAGCCTGATTGTTGGCGTCGCATCGGCCTCGACGGCCAGTTCGGAGATCCTGGTTGCCGGCATTGCCGGGCTCGTCGCCGGCGCGATGTCGATGGCTGCGGGAGAATATGTGTCCGTGAGCTCGCAATCGGACACGGAACAGGCTGACCTTGAACGGGAACGGCGGGAACTGGCGACCAGCCCTGAATCCGAACACGAGGAACTCGCCCAGATCTATGTTGCCCGGGGTGTCGAACTCGAGCTTGCAAGAACCGTAGCAAGCCAAATGATGGCGCACGACGCACTGGCGGCCCACGCCAAGGACGAGCTCGGCATTTCGGAAATTACCAGCGCCCGTCCCATTCAGGCGGCGCTCACGTCGGCTGCAACGTTCGCCATGGGCGCCGCCCTGCCTATGCTCGTGACGTTGCTGTCGCCGGTCACGATGATCCCGATCTCCGTTTCGCTTGCCTCTCTGGTATTTCTCGCGCTGCTGGGAGCGATTGGCGCACGCGCAGGCGGCGCCAATATAGCCAAGGCGACAGCAAGGGTCACGTTCTGGGGCGCTCTTGCCATGGCTCTGACCGCTGGCATCGGCGCCCTGGTGGGCACCGCCGTTTGACGGACATCCGCTACAGTGGATAATTCCGCGGCATAAGATAGCTGCATCCGCCCCGGTTCATTTCCTGAAGACTGGACACATCAAGCGCCGTTGCGCGATGTCCAGCGATGCCATTCGTCCTCGCTGCCATGGAAGGCGTTGAGGTCGATCTTGCCGGACACGCCCTGCGACAGGCCGGAGCCAGAGTATTGCCAGAACATCCACTTGCGGCCGGGATAGCGCTTGGAAGGATGCGCCGCCACCGAACGCAGCCAGAAAGGATATTCCAGGAACTGGCCGTCCAGATGATCGTCATAGAAATCCGGCGCTGTATAAATCACCGGACGCTTGCCGTAGTGGCGCTCCAGCATGTCCATGAAGACCTGCATCTTCTCGCGCACCTTGGTCGACGAGAGACGACGTTTGCAACTCGATTCCGCATTGTATTCCACATCGATCACCGGCGGCAGCGCATCGGGATCGCGCGGCACGTTGCGGATGAACCACTCGGCCTGCTCGCCGGCGGTGCGGCACCAGTAGAAGAAGTGATAGGCGCCGCGCTTCAGCCCGGCATCCTTTGCGCGCTTCCAGTTGGTGCGGAACATCGGGTCGAGATGATCGCCCCCGTCCGTCGCTTTGATGTAGGCGAAGTTCGCGCCCTGCGTGCGCAGCTTGACCCAGTCGATATCGCCCTGCCAGCGGGAGACATCGACGCCGTGCACCGCATGCCTCCTCGGCGAGGCCTTGCCGAAGTTGATCGGCTTGGCATCCCGGAACTGATGGCTGTAGATCCGCGAACGTCCGCGCGGCGTGGGATCGGGTTGGGGAGCGGAGGGAACCAGCATGGCCACCGGCTTTTCGTTCGGTACAGGCATGCCTGTCGAAAGTGTTGTCGGCTGAAGCGCCCGCGGCTCCGGCACCGTACCGGCCCAGGCCAGCATTGGCGACGACTGCGGCTGGACGACAGCGACCTGCTGCGTCGGCATGGCCTGCGCGCTTGCCTGCCCTACCGGCGCTGCGGGAATGGGGGCAGAAGCCGTACTGACTGCGCTCGTGGTCTCCCGGGAGGGGGCGATGTTCAGCACCTCTTCCGGACTGGACGTCGATCTGCACCCCGCAACGACAAGGCATCCCAAGACGATCGAGGACAAGGTAGAAAGACGCATGGCACCGATACTCTATACAAACGGCGGGCGGCTTCATTCCGCTCCGGCCGGGACCACTGACAGCATTTGCTAACAGAGTTTTACCGGCAAATGTTAAATGCAATCTTTACCGATTGCTGAAACGCGAGCGCCTGCCCCTCGCTCACAAACACGAAACCGTGATGGTTTCGCGAGGTCCCAAGAGAAAACCGCTTCCTCGCATGGAAGCCATTGGCCGCAGCTCCAAGCCGAAATCCACAGCCCCGACAACCCTACACCGCAAAGAATCCGCTTCGGGAAAATTGACGGTTGACGGCCCGGCCTTCACGGATATTATAAAAATATATTTTTCATATATCGAGCTGATATGACGCCCAACTCTCCAAAGAAACGCATGAGCGACACGGCCTATGAGGGGATGCGTTCCGCCATCATTCGCGCCGAACTTCTGCCCGGAGCCCCGATCGACGAGCGCTCCTGCATGGAAATGCTCGATGTAGGACGCACGCCATTGCGCGAAGCGCTGCAGCGGCTTTCGCAGGAGGATCTGGTTCTCGCGGTGCCGCAGCGCGGCTACTTCGTCTCCTCGACCTCGGCCTCCGACTTCTTCCACCTGCAGGAGTTCCGCCTGCACAGCGAGATCATGGCGGTTCGCACCGCCGCGATCCGGATGAGTGTCATTCAGTTGAGGACACTTGCCGGCCTGATCGAAGAGGCACGTCAGGGGGTTGCCGAACAACGGTCGGAAATCGACTGGCATCTCGGCATCGACGAACGCATGCACGGCATCATCGCTGAAGCGAGCGGCAATCCCTATCTCGCCCAGGCCCTTCGCAGGCTCTACGCACTCTCGGTGCGCAGCCTCTATGTCTCGCGCCTGCCGGTAACGCTGATCTTCGACGAACTCTCCAACTTCGATGCGATCTATGCCGCACTCGAAGCGCGCGATCCCGACCGGGCGGAAGCCGCGATGCGACAGCACCTGACTGTCGCTTCCGTTCAGCTGGTCACGAGGCCGTCAGTCGCTCCCGCGCCAGTCGCACCGGACAGCGAGGCCAACGCATGAGCCGCGCCGGTAACAGGAACCTCACCACCTTCCTGATGCTGGCGCCCTCGATCGCCATGGCGATCCTGCTGCTGATTATCCCGATCCTGATCATCGTGGCTTACAGCTTTGCCGAGCGCGATGCCTATGGCGGCGCCGTCTGGAACTTCACGTTCGAAAGCTACCGCGAACTGCTGCAGCCGAGCTACCTGCCGATCTTCTGGAATTCGCTGAAGATCGCGTTCTATTCCACCGCCATCTGCATTCTGGTCGCCTATCCCATGGCCTATTTCCTCGCCTTTCGCGCCGGACGCCACGCGACGCTGCTTCTCGCCCTTCTCATCATTCCTTTCTGGATCGACTTCATGATCCGCATGTCGGCATGGATGGTGCTGCTTGGCCGTACCGGCACGCTGAACAGCATCCTGACAGGCCTTGGCATACTGGAAGCCCCGGTCAGGATGATCGGCACCTATCCCGCGGTCATGGCCGGCATGCTCTATGCCTTCCTGCCTACCGCTGTGCTACCGATCTATGCGGCCCTGCAGGGCATGGACCGCAAGCTTCTGGAGGCTGCCGATGATCTCGGCGCCGGCCCAATCGAAAGCTTCTGGCGGGTCACCTTCCCGCTGTCTCTACCGGGGGTCATGGCCGCCGTGCTCTTCGTCTTCGTTCCGGCCATGGGTGTCTATGCCATCCCGGTCCTGCTTGGAGGCGGCAAGAGCATCATCATCGGCAACCTGATCGTTCAGCTCTTCCTCGATTTCCGCAACATGCCGCTCGGCGCTGCGGTTTCAGTGACGCTGCTCGTCATCTCCTCCGTCATCATCGTCTTTTACATGGGCGTGTTGCGGCGGGTCGAGGAGGCGCGGACATGAGGCTTCACCGCATTACTGGCTTCGTCGTACCGGCGATCACGGCGCTTGGTTACCTCTTCCTCTTTGCGCCGCTGGTGGTGCTCGTCATTTATTCCTTCAATGCCGGCCGCTCGACGGTGGTCTGGACGGGTTTCTCGCTCGACTGGTACCAGCAGGCGCTTTCGGATCGCGGCCTGCAAAACGGTTTGAAGGTCAGCGCCATCGTCGCCGTCATTTCCGCAATTCTTGCAACCGCGATCGGCACGAGTGCCGCCCTCGCCGTCGTCAAGCGCGAGTTCTCCGGCAAGACCCTCTTCTCGACTGCGCTAATCGCGCCTCTCGTCCTGCCCGAAATCGTGCTGGCGGTCGGCATTCTGGTCGCGACCGTGTGGATGGGAATGGCGCTTGGTTATACGACGCTGATCGCGGGCCATGTACTGGTTTCCGTGCCGTTCAGCTTCCTGATCGTGCGCGCCGCCGCATCCGGGCTGGACCCTCGGCTGGATGAAGCCGCAGCCGACCTCGGGGCCAACGGGCCGCAGACCTTCATGCGCGTGACGCTGCCGCTTCTAGCTCCCGCCATTCTTTCCTCGACCCTGCTCTGCGCCGTCATCTCCTTCGACAATTTCGTGATCTCGACCTTCGTTTCCGGTGTCGGCACGACGCCGCTTCCGATCCAGATCTACGCGATGCTGAAGACCGGCCTCACCCCGAAGATCAACGCCCTCGGCACCATGCTGATCGGCATCAACGTGCTCGCCATCGCGCTGGTGATGGGGCGTTACCTGAAAACGGTCCGCAAGACTGGATGAACCGCATGCCAAAATTCCAACCAAAAAAAGGGGAACTACATGCATAACCGCAAATATCTCATCGCCACAGTGAGCCTTGCCTCGCTGTTGCTGGCCTCCACGGCATCCGCCGAGGAACTCGCCATCTACGCCTGGTCCGGCGAACTTCCGCAGGAAATCGTCGACGACTTCGCCAAGGAAACCGGCATCAAGGTGACCATGGACACCTATGATTCCAACGAAACCATGATGGCCAAGCTTTCGGCCGGCGCATCGGGTTACGACCTGATCGAGCCCAGCCAGTATTCGGTTCAGGTGCTTTCCAAGCAGGGCCTGCTGCTCGAACTCGACCATGCCAAGCTGCCGAACCTCACCCATCTCGGCGAAGCCTTCAAGAACGTATCCTTCGACCCGGGCCAGAAGTTCAGCGTTCCCTATATCTGGGGCACGACCGGCTTCGCCTATAACGAGGAATGCGTGAAGGACGCCCCGACAAGCTGGAAGGCGCTCTGGGATCCGGCATATGAAGGTCGCATCTACATGCTGGACAACATGCTCGCCGCCTACATCGCCGGCCTGCAGGTCAACGGTTTCCACGCAGGCACCACCAACCCCGAGGAAATCGAAAAGGCCACCCAGTCGCTCATCGAGCAGAAGAAGGTGCTCGGCGGCTACAACAGCAGCAACTTCGGCGATCTCGTCGCTTCGGGCGAGGCCTGCATCGTGCAGGGCTGGAACGGCAACATCGCCCAGGCGATCACCACCAATCCGAAGGTTCACTATGTGATCCCGGAAGAAGGCGGCTCGATGTGGATCGATGGCTTCTCCATCCCGAAGGCAGCCAAGAACGCCGATGCAGCCTACAAGTTCATGGATTACATCATGAAGCCGGAAGTGGCCGCCAAGGCTGCCAACCTTTCGAAGTCCGCAACCGTCGTCGATGCAGCCAAGGCGCTGCTTCCCAAGGATGTCGCAGAGAACCCGGCCATCTATCCGCCGGCCGACAAGCTGACGAAGGTCGATTTCATCCTCGATGTCGGCGACGCGACCAAGCTCTACCAGGATGGCTGGACCAAGGTGAAGACCGCTCAGTAACTCCCATCTGAGCGGTGGGCGGCGGCCGAGAATCCCCAACCCCGACCGTCGCCCCTTTTATCCCTGTTGCAGAATGAGCCTGGAAAGAGCGATGCCGCCCGACACCCGGAACACCCCGCGGCCGGACAGGACCGCCATCGAGCTGATCAACCTGTGCAAGGTTTTCGGCTCCGATGCGGAAAACCCGTCCCATGCCGTCGACCACATGAACCTGAAGATCCGCGCCGGCGAGTTCTTCACCTTTCTCGGCCCGTCCGGCTGCGGGAAGACCACGACGCTGCGCATGATCGCCGGCTTCGAGGAACCCAGCAGCGGCAATATCGTGCTTGATGGTCGCGAGGTCTCCGGCTCGCCGCCGCACCTGCGCAACGTCAATACCGTGTTTCAGAGCTATGCACTCTTCCCCCACCTGACAGTGGCGGACAATGTTGGCTTCGGGCTCGCGGTCAAGCGCGTGCCGAAAGCGGAACGTCGCGACCGTATTCAGGCAGCGCTCGCCTCTGTCCGGATGGCGCATGTTGCCGACCGCAAGCCGTCAGCCCTTTCAGGCGGACAGCAGCAGCGTGTGGCGCTCGCCCGTGCGCTGGTGAACGAACCGTCCGTGCTGCTGCTTGACGAACCCTTTGGCGCGCTGGACCTGAAGCTGCGGCGGGAAATGCAGGTCGAGATCAAGGAAATGCAGCGCAAGCTCGGCATCACCTTCATCTTCGTCACCCACGATCAGGAAGAAGCGCTGACCATGTCCGACCGCATCGCGGTCATGTCATCCGGCATCATCCGGCAGGTCGATGACCCCGTCGGTATCTATGAGCGCCCCTGCGACCGGTTCACCGCGAATTTCATCGGTGACATGAACATGCTCGATGCCAAGATCACGAACATCGACGACCGCGACGCGGCCGTCTCGGCCGGAGGGCTGGACCTCGTTCTTCCGCGTCCGCCTCGGCAGCTTGGCATCGGAGATACGGCAACGATCGCCATTCGCCCTGAGGCCCTGACGCTCGGCACGGGCGGAAGCGAGACGATATCCTTTACCGGCTCCTGCGGCACGACCGTCTACACCGGCACCGACCGGCTGATCCCGATCACGCTTATGACCGGCGAGACAATGACCATGCGCGTCAGGAACCGGCTGGGTGCTGCACCCGTACCCTTGCCCGGCGAGATGCTGACCGTCTCCTGCCCGCTTGCCGCCATTCATCTTCTTACCAACTGAGGCCCTGAAATGCCCATGAAATCCTACCGGTTCGGCGACATGCCGGCCGCCCTCGACGAGACGCTTCTCGCCCGCTTCCGCGGCGTGGAAGCGGCAACCGTCGGCCACTATCTGCACGACCGCTTCATGCGCAACGACCTGCGCCCGCTGATCGACGGTGTCAGGATCGCCGGCACAGCCGTGACCGTCTCCATCGCGGGTGCGGACTCCACATTGCTCTACCATGCCATGGATTGGGTACGCCCCGGCGACGTGCTGGTGATCGACCGCGCCGGCGACGAACGCCACGCCCCCTGGGGCGGCTTCATGGCCGCCGTCGCGAAGCTGCGCGGTATTGCCGGCGTGATCGTCGATGGGATGATCACCGATCCGGAAGCGATCCGCGACGCCGGCGTTCCGACTTGGGCACGCGGCGTCTCGCCGATCACTACCAAGCTGCTCAATCTCGGCGGCGGCTTCAATATTCCGATCTCCTGTGGCGGCGTGGCCGTCAATCCGGGCGACGCGGTGCTCGCCGACGACTGCGGCATCCTCGTGCTGCCGCCGTCCGAGGTCGAAGACCTCACAGCCATTGCCCTGGCCGATCAGGCCGACGAAGGCGGTTGGATCGAGCGGCTCAAGAAGGGCGAAAGCCTGCAGGATCTCGTCGACATCGCCGGCATGATCGCCGAACGCAACCGGAAGGACGCAGAACTCCATGGCTGACACGATCGACACCCTCGCCGTCTGGCTTTCGACGCCCCATCAGGCGATGATCGAGATCGCCCATGATATCGGCTATCGCCATATCGTGCTCGATATCGAGCACGGCCTCTTCGATCTCGAAGCGCTCGACCGCATCATCGCGCTCGGTAGGGCGCTCGGCATGAAGATGCATGCCAAGGTGCTGGGGCCACAGGCGATCCCGATCCAGCAGGCGCTCGACATGGGCGCCGACAGCGTCATCATCCCGCATATCGGCAATCTCGATCATGCGCGGGAAGTGACCCGCTCGGCCAAGTATCCGATGCTCGGCAATCGCAGCTTCTCCGGCACCCGGCCGGCCCGCTATGGCGGTGTCTCGCCGGAATATTACGAGCGCGAGAACACCAACACGAAATGCTACCCGATGGTGGAATCGGCCGCTGCACTCGCCGATATCGAGGCGATCCTGGCCCTTCCCACCGTCGATGGCGTGTTCGTCGGCCCGAGCGACCTTTCGCTCGACAGCGGCCGCGGCGCCTATCGCAACACCGATGCCGACAAGGCCGATCTCGCCCAGATCGCAGCCGCGGCGAAAGCTGCCGGCAAACCCTGGATTATGCCGGCGTGGTCGCGCGCGGAACGGGATTACGCCAAGAACCTCGGCGCCTCGCTGATGGTCGTTGCCGATGAGTATGGCTCGATCATGTCGGGCCTTGCCGACGCGGCCAAGTAAAACACACTGGATGGATCAACCATTATGACCGAAGTAATTTCCTGCGGCAGCCGCCTCATGCAGATCCTTGCCGCCTATGGCGTCGACACCGTGTTCGGCATGCCGGGCGTTCACACGCTCGAAGCCTATCGCGGTCTCGAAGCCGCCGGCATCCGCCATATCGGCGTGCGCCACGAACAGGGCGCGGGTTTCATGGCCGATGGCTATGCGCGCATATCCGGCAAGCCGGGCGTCTGCCTGCTGATTTCCGGCCCCGGCGTTACCAACGCCGCGACCCCGATCGGACAGGCCTATTCCGACAGCATCCCGATGCTCGTCATCACCTCCGTCGCTGCCACCAAGGATCTCGGCATGGGGCGCGGCCGCCTGCACGAAATCACCGATCAGGCTCGCGTGACCGAGCCGCTCACCGCCTTTTCGGCCATCGCCAATGATCCCGAGCAGGTTCGCGAATATGTGGCGCGCGCCTTCGCGCTCTTCGAGACCGGCCGCAAGCGTCCGGTCCACATCTCCATTCCGCTCGATGTGTTCAAGGCCCCGGACGACAAGCCGGTGAAGGTGCGCAGCGCTGGCGGCGAAGCAGCGCCCGCGTCCGCTGATCTTGCGGCAGCAGCCCAGTTGCTGGCGCAGGCAAAGCGTCCCCTCATCATCGCAGGCGGCGGTGCGGCCCGCGCGGCATCTGCCGTGCAAATGCTGGCGGAAAAGATCGGCGCGGCCGTCGTTCCGACCATTGCCGGCAAGGGCGTTTTGCCGGACAGCCATCCGCTGGCCATTGAGACCACGCTCGACCGTGGCAAGACGCAGGAGTTCATCGAGAGCGCCGACATCATCCTCGCCATCGGCACCGAACTTGCCGAACCCGATGTCTGGCTGGACGGCCCGCTTCCGATGTCCGGCAAGCTGATCCGGGTCGATATCGACCGCAGCGTACTGGCCCGCGACTATGATACCGAGATCGCCATCTGCGCAGATGCCACGCTTGCCGTCGAAGGACTGCTCGATGCATTGCCCGACGCAGTCACGGGTGGCTTCAATGGCTCGAACGCCATTGCCGACCTCCGCCAGAGCGAACGCGACAACCTCACGCCGCTGGAGCAGAAGCATGTCCGCGTGCTCGACGCGCTGCGCCGGGCGATCCCGCCGGAGGGCGTCGTCTACACTGACATGACCCAGCTTGCTTACACCGGCTATGCCTTCTTCCCGACCGAGAAGCCCGGCAAGTGGTTCTTCCCGGCGGGTTATGGCACACTCGGCTTCGCGCTTCCGGCAGCAATCGGCGGCAAGATCGCCTCACCGGAGACACCTGTTGCCGTCATCGTCGGCGATGGCGGTTTCCAGTTCACGCTTCAGGAACTCGGCACGGCGGTCGAAAACAAGCTGCCGATGGCGATCATCCTGTGGAACAACGACAGTCTCGCGCAGATCCGCGACGGCATGATCGTACGGAACATCCCGACCATCGGCGTCAATCAGCACAACCCGGATTTCGTCGCGCTGGCAAAGGCCTATGGCTGCCACACCGCCGAACCGACCAGCTTCGACGAACTGGAAGCAGCCGTGACCGCGGCCTTTGCAGCAGACGGTCCGACTGTTATTCACGTTCGCGAAAGTGCCGATTTCCTCGCCTGAGAACACGATGACAACAATGACAACGGAACTGCCCGAGGCGACGCTGGAGAACTGGCGTCGTCATCCCTACAACACCTGGGGCTTCAGCCATGTCGACCGGCTGGTCACCACCCAGCCGATCAAGACCGGGCAGGACAAGCGTCCCCTGCCACGCGCCGAGAAAGTGGATCTGTCGGCGATCTCGACGGATGGCGGCAAGACCATCAGCGCCGCTCTCTCCGACAGCTTTACCGACGGCTTCATGGTCCTGCATCGCGGCCGGATCATTGCCGAGCAGTATGGCCCCGCCACCGACGCAGAAACGCGCCACATCGTCTTTTCCGTGAGTAAGTCCCTCACCGGCACCCTTGCCGGTGTGCTGGTCGAGCGCGGCGAACTCGATGTCGACCAGCCGGTGATCCGTTATGTGCCGGAACTGGCCGCCTCCGCCTATGGCGACTGCACTGTCCGTCATATCCTGGATATGACCGTATCGGTTCGCTTCATCGAGGATTATCTCGATCCGAAGGGCGATGTCGCCCGCTACCGGGTGGCGATGGACTGGGATCCGCCGAAGGCCTTCGAATATGAGGGTGGCTTGCACGACTTCGTCGCGACCCTTCCGCATGATGCCGGTCCGCATGGCGAGAAGTTCCATTACGTTTCACCCAACTCCGACGTTCTCGGCTGGATCCTCGAACGCGCCGGCGGCATGGCGATGGCGGAACTGCTGTCGCGCTACATCTGGCAGCCGATGGGTGCCGAAAACGATGCCTACATCACGGTGGATCGGCAGGGCGGAGCCAGAACCGCAGGCGGCATCTGCACCACGGTTGCGGACCTCACGCGTTTTGGCGAAATGATGCGGCTCAAGGGCCTCGTCGATGGCCGGCAGGTCATCCCGGAAAGCTGGATCGACGACATCCTCAACGGCGGCGACCGCCAGGCCTGGGCTCGCGGCGACCTGACCGACCTCTTCGCTTCGGGGCGCTACCGGTCGAAGTGGTACATCCCTGATGATGTGCCCGGCGAGTTCTGCGCCATCGGCATTCACGGTCAATGGATCTATGTCGATCCGGCCGCGGAAATGACAGCAGTCAAGCTTTCATCTCAGCCCATTCCGGCCGACGACGACCTCGACCAGCAGACACTGCAGATATTCCGCGCACTGGGCAAGCACCTGAAGCGCTGATCTTTTACATCCAGAATGCAGGAAGGCGCGTCCGGTTGGACGCGCCTTCCTGTTTTATCATCGACTTCCGGCCACCTGCCGATCTCTCAGCCGGCAGCCCGTGTCGAGAAATCAGCTTTCCGGCGTAAGCGTCACGGACGTGCCGGTTGCAGCAAGGTTCAGGCCGAGCTGGCCGCTCACGCTGATCGTCTGCAGATGGATGGAACCCGACGTGCCGCCAATGAGGATATTGGCGCCGATGCCAGCGCCAACAGTCGCTTCCGCGGTAGCGCCCTGATAGAGGCCGCCGAGCGAGCCATGGTGATAGCCGGCTGTCGGGGCGAACACGGCCCAGACCATACGGCTGCGGGTGGTGAAGCCCACATCGACGCCCATCTTGCGAACGACGCCGGTGTAACGGTCGAGCGGCTCGCTGCCGATCGCGGAGGTGAACACGCAATCGGCTTCCTTGGCAGACCCGAGAACATAACCGACACCGCCACCGATCGAGCAATCGAGATAGCCGATCCGGACGCCACCGCGGCTATCCTGTTCCCTGAAATCCGGAACCGGTTCCTGACGGGAGATGGCATCGGCCGAAACGGCGGCTCCGGCGCCTGCCAGAACCGGCAGGGCGGCGAGCGCCACGGCAAAAATCTTTTTCATCCCTGTACTCCTTCAAAGCTGATGCGACCGCTGATAGGGAATCAAGCGATCGACGGGACATGATTACCTTTGGTCAACGCATATGGCGAAAGAATGGTCCGCGCCCGGCAAGGAAGCCCCACGGCTTCGTATGCCCACACGAAAACTTTCCGCCAACCCGACAACATCCGAAGAGATGAGCAACAGGGTTCTCGCCAGCCGCGGGAAAACCAACGAAGATATCGGCCCGCCCGGGAACCGGAGCGGCGAATGAAAGACTGTATTTCAGCCATGCTATTTTTCGGCGGCGCGACGCCCTCCATGATGGCGTACCTCGAAAACAATGGAGAATTTTCATGAACCGCAAGCCGGTCGTTCAAGGCTTTTTCGACAAGCGGACGTTCAGCGTTCAATACGTCGTTTCCGATCCGGCAACGCACAAATGCGCCATCATCGACCCGGTGCTGGACTATGATGAGAAATCCGGCTCGACGGCCACGACCAATGCGGATCGCCTGCTCGCCTATATCGAGGAACAGGGACTGGAACTCGAATGGATCCTCGATACCCATCCCCATGCCGATCACTTTTCGTCCGCTCATTACCTGAAGGAACGGACCGGGGCACAGACGGCGATTGGTAGCCATGTGACGGCGGTTCAGCAACTCTGGAAGGGCATCTACAACTGGCCCGAATTCCCGGCCGACGGCTCGCAATGGGACCGCCTCTTCGCTGGGGGTGACAGTTTCACGATAGGCGAACTTGAGGCGCGCGTGCTCTTTTCGCCCGGGCATACGCTCGCCTCCATCACCTATATGATCGGCGATGCCGCCTTCATCCACGACACGCTCTTCATGCCCGACAGCGGCTCTGCACGAGCCGATTTTCCAGGCGGCAGCGCAAACTGTCTCTGGAACTCGATCCAGCAGATCCTGTCGCTTCCCGGCGACACCAGGCTTTTCGTCGGCCACGACTATCAACCGGGAGGACGCGAGCCCCTGTGGGAAACCACGGTTGATGAACAGAAGCGCAGCAATGCGCATGTCAACGGCAAGGACGAGGCCGCGTTCGTCGCCTTGAGGACAGCGAGGGACAAGACGCTTCCGATGCCAAAACTCATCCTGCACGCGCTGCAGGTGAATATCCGGGGCGGTCGTCTGCCGGAACCGGAGGAAGATGGCCAGCGCTACCTCAAGATTCCGTTGAATGCCCTGCCTGGCTCTGTCTGGTAACCGATGTCCCCGATCCCCGCGAAACTCCGTCATAGCCGGAAGGCTTTCATGGCCCTCCAGTAGGGGAAATTGCAGTCGCGATGCGGCTCGTGATCGTATAGATCTGAAGCAATTCCAGTAAAGGTGTGCAGCGGCTTTACGTTCGGAATTGCGAAAAAATAACGGCATAGAGCATTTCCACGATTTCAGGCCTTCCGGATATTTGAACCCTTGAACAGTCCTGCCTCCACCGTCCGTCCCTTGAACAAAGACGATCTTGCCCCGGTCGCAGATCTTTTCCAGCGAACTTTTCGTGACGGGACCCCGGCCTCGCCGGCACTTGAGGCCGCCCTGAGGCAGACTTTCATCGACCATCCCTTCGCGGACGCGGACCTGCCTTCGCACGTATTCGTGAACGAGGCCGGCAAGGTCTCGGGCTTCATCGGCGTCAATCCCGCTCGCATGACCATCGATGGCCGGGAGATCCGCGCGGCGTTTGCCGGCAGCATGATGGTAGAGCGCCCGAAGGAAAATCCGCTGGCCGGTGCCCGTCTTATCCGGGCCTTTCTTTCCGGTCCGCAGGACGTTTCGATCAGCGAAACTGCCAATGCCACGGCGCTCGGTATGTGGCGCAAGCTCGGCCACGACCTGATCCCTGCCTACAGCATGAACTGGCTGCGGGTTTTCCGGCCGGGGTCTACCGGCATCGATATCCTGAACCGCGTGCACCCCGCCGCGAAATTACTGAAGCCCTTCGGAGTGTTTGCCGACCGGATCGCGCTCATGGGAGGCGTTTCCTCCTTCGGCCTTGAGACGGCGAGCGGAAAAGGTCCGGCGTTTCAGGATGTCGGTGAAGAAAAACTTGCCGAAGCGCTGATGGCACTGGCACCTGCCTTTCCCCTCGCTCCCGTCTGGAACCGGCAATCTCTCGGCTGGTTGCTCGCTCAGGCAAGGGAAAAGAGCCAGTTCGGCCAGATCGTGCGGCGGGTCGCCTATGGATCGGACGGGGCTCCGGTTGCCGCCCATGTCTATTACGGCCGCCCCGGTAGTATTGCCTGGGTACTGCAATCGCTCGCCCGTCCGGAACGGATGGAAGCGATGGTGGACGATATGCTTCATCACGCCGCCGATGCCGGCTGCGCCGCGATCCGCGGTGCCGGCCAGCCCTGGCTCACACCTTTCCTGCTGCGCAAGAAGGCCCTGTTTCTCGGCCGCTCCTTCGTGGTTGCCCAGACGAAAGACCGTGAAATTCGCGAGGCGATCGACAACGGCAAGGCCCTGATCACTGGCCTTGCGGGAGAAACATGGTCGCCGCTGATCGGCGAACGTTTCACCTGACGCCCTGCGTCTTCTCCAGCATGGTCAGCGGCGGTGCGCCGAGATAGGCGGCCACGCGGCGCTTTGCCTCGATGCTCTTCCACACCGCTTCCACCTCGGCTTCCGACAGTCCGACGACGGCTGCCGTATCAGTAATGCTCTTTCCCCGGTCGAGGGCGTAGAGGCTGAGATCCATTTCGCGATAAGGCAGGGAGAAATAATATTCGTCCTGCGTCTGCGGCAGAGACCAGGTATCGGTGGTCGGCGGCCGCTGGCGAATGCCCTCGGGAACGCCCAGCGCCTCCGCCAACTGGTAGACCTGCGTCTTGTAGAGATGGGCGATAGGCTTCAGGTCGGCCGCGCCGTCACCGTTCTTCACGAAGAAGCCCTGATCGTATTCCAGCCGGTTCGGCGTTCCCGCAACGGCAAAATTCAGGCGGTCGGCGTGGTAGTATTCCAGTTGCTTGCGCGTTCTCTGCTTCATGTTCGCGGCCGCAATCATGCCAAGATAGACGGTGAGCGGCATGCGCTGCCTGTACTCGCGGCCATCGGGATCGACGGCAACCAGCCAGGAGATATTGTAACCCCGGCCGGACAGGGCCGATTCCAGCACCACCTTGCAACGCCATCCCTCGCCATATTCCGGCAGGATCTCCCGGATGAAGGCATCGCGGCGGGTATAGCAACCGGCGGCGACAAGGATCGGACCGATGTTTTCCACGGCGGTCGAAATGCCAAGCTTCTCCGCAAGCTGTCGCCCGAGTTCGAGGCTCTGCGGGTCGGATTCGTCTTCCGGCATGAAAAGGCCGAACACCTTGTCCGCCCCGAGCGCACGAACCGCCAGCGCGGCGGTCACCGAACTGTCGATCCCGCCGGAAAGGCCGACCACGACGCCGCGCTTGCGCAGCGTCTTTCCCACGGTTTCGACCATCCAGCCGGAAATCCGCGCGATCTCCCCGTCTGCATCGAGCCGCAATTCGTCTGCGCTGAAATGCGTCATATCCCTCAATCCCCGATTGTTTCCTGTGCCAGTCCCAGCCGCAATTTGCCCGATGCCGTTTTCGGCAGGCTATCGCAGAACTCCGTGCTCTGGGGCAGCATGTAATCTTCCAGTGTCCGCGCGAGGCTACGCACGATATCCCGATGGGAGAGCGTGACGCCGGGCGCCAAGACAACAAAGGCCTTCACCGCCTGACCAAGGAAGTCATCCGGAACTCCTGTCACCGCTGCCTCTGCAATTCCGTCGATGGCATAAAGCGCTCGCTCGACCTCCTGAGGGCTGACCTTCTCCCCACGCGACTTGATGATGTCATCGCGGCGGGAGACGAAGGTCAGGAACCCGTTCTCATCGGCGGAAAACAGATCCCCCGTCAGCAACGTACGGCTATTGCCGCCAGCCTCACCTCGCAGTTTGGCAGTGCTCGCTTCCGGGTCGTTCCAGTAGCCAGCCATGACATGGGGACCGCGTATCACGAGTTCGCCGACCATTCCCGGGGCAGCCCGTTCGCCATTCTCGTCGATGACGAATGCCTCCGTTCTGGGAATGGCGAAACCAACCGACGCGGGATGCGCGTCGAATGCTTCCGGCGGCAGGCTCAAGGCCCTGATGCATTCCGTCTGGCCGTACATGACGTGAAGCCGCGCAGCGGGAAAGAGCCGCCTGACCTTGCCGGCAATCGCCGGAGGCAGCGCGGCAGCCGCGCTGGTGATGTAACGGATTTCAGGCAGGAAGCCGGGCTCCAGCTCTTTCATGTTGGCAATCGCCGCGGCCATCGAAGGAACCAGGGGTAGCCCCGTCGCCTGCGTTTCCGCCAGTCGTTTGAAGATGGCTGCCGGGAAGGCGAAAGACTTCTCAAGATGCAGAGTGCCGCCCACCATGGCCATGGTCACAACCTGCGTCAGCCCGTAGCCGAAGGACAGCGGCAGGACGTTGAAGACGATGTCGTTCTCGTCATTGCCGAGATAAGCGATGATTGAAGCACAGGCGGCACCGAGGCTCGCATGGGTATGCATCACCCCCTTTGGCTCACCGGTCGAGCCCGAGGTGTGCAGGATCAGGGCAAGCGCGTGCTCGCCGTCATGCAATGCAGGTGCATCAGTTCCTTCGGCAAGGAGTTGTTCACAACGGGAAGAGCTTTCATTCGGCGCATCCTCTGCCAGTCCCCAGGCCAGCAGAACAGTCGAGCCGTCCCGGCGCGAGACGGCGGCTTGTGCAGTCTGCAGCAGCCGGGCCTGCGTCAGCAGAGCGGAAGCTCCGAGGCTTTCAACGATACGCCCAAGCTTTTCCGCACGGGTGGACGGATGCAACGGGCAGGCAACCGCGCCTGCCTTCCAGATTGCGAAGAGAGATGTGACGAACTCAGATCCGTTTTCCAGAAGCAACACGGCCCGGTCGCCGGGGCTGACACCCAACCGGATGAGGCCCGCGGCCAGACGGTCGCTGGCTTCATCCAGGCCGGAATAGGTCAGCGTTTTCTCACCCGCCGTCAAAGCCACCTTCTCGGGTAGCCTGCGGGCGCTCGCGCGCAGATGGTCCTCTATGCGCATCGGCTTTTCCGTCTCTCCGGCAGCACCTCAGGCGGCGCGCTTACGCTCCACGTAATCCGCAATGCGGCCGACGGAATCGAGGTTCTCCGGAACGATCTCGCTGTCAGCTATCGAGATTTCGTAGGTCTGTTCGAGAAAGGCGATGATTTCCAGAACGCCGGTGGAATCCACGATACCGCTGTCCAGCAGCGACTGGTCATCACCCAGCGCTTCGTTCTCAGCGCGGAAAAGGAAGTTATCGGCAATAAAGCCGCGAACGGTCTGCAAAAGCTTGGAATTGATCATGAAGCGGCCACTCCCCTTGGATGCGTGTCGTTCTCGCCCCGCGCAGGGCGAGGAAATTTTTCATGCCATAGCTGCGTCGACAAGATACCGGTCAGCGCCATACTGTCGCGAGCACTCGGCGCAGAACCGGAAGAGAGCTTCCTGAACAGCCGGCCAACGGCTGCGGGATCAAACAGTCTGGCGTCTCGAAGCGTTCCCTCCGAGAGAAGCTCTCGCACATAGGCGGGCGTGCTTTCACCGATAAAGGCTGCACCATCAGGTGCCCGGTACGGTTGTTTCGGCCGATCGCGAATACTCTCCGGCAGGAGGTCTCCCGCCACCTCGCGCAAAATGTGTTTTTCGCGGAGCCCCTTCAGCTTCATCGACGGCGGAATGCACGCGGCAAATTCGACCAGCCGATGGTCGAGAAAGGGATAACGGCCCTCTATGCCATGGGCCATGCTCACCCGGTCACCCTGAGCGGACAGAATATAGCCCGGCAAAAGACCGGTCATTTCCAGATACTGGGCCTGATGCAGTTCATGCCAGCGCGCAAAATCGGCCGGCAGGCGACCGCGAAGATCATCGAGCGCGCTGTAGCCGCCAATTTCATCGGACAACTCGCGGGAAAAGAACAGCTTGGCCCCCGCCGTGACCCGGAAACGCGGCTGATGCGAATAGATCGGATCATCGGGACGAGGTGTCGCCGCGAAGAATGCGGAGAGATAGGCCGGCGACTGGCGATTGAGACGCGGCAGATAGGGATAAAGCCGCTGGTAAAGCAGAGGCCTGCGGCGAGAAGCAGGCTGCCGCCCGACGAAGCGGCGAAGCTTGGCTTCCTTGAAGATATCGTATCCGGCGAAGACCTCGTCGGCACCCTCGCCCGTCAGCACCGCCTTGACCCCGTTTTCGCGAACATGAGCGGCAAGAGTGAAGAGCGGTACCGGCCCGGTGCGCATCAAGGGTTGCTCGACATGGCGGATCACATCAGGGAAAAGCCTGCCGATTTCACCAGCAGCGCAACGCAATGCATGGTGATCCGTCCGGAGCGCATCGGCGACGATCTGCTGCGGTCCCGCCTCATCGAATTCGGCATCGTCAAACGTCACCGAAAAGGTCTTCAGCGGCTGGGGTGAAAGCCCTGCAGCGATTGCCGACACCAGAGAGGAATCGAGCCCGCCGCTGAGATAGGCTCCGCAGGGGTCATCGGCCCGGAGCCGGATACGAACCGCGTCGGTCAGCAGGGATCGCAGCTCCTCCTTGACCGTGCCTTCTTCCAATCCGGTTTCAACCTGACTGGCATCGGGAAAGCTGGGCTGCCAGTAGCAACGAACCCTGCTTGTTCCCCCCTCCGCCAGCAGCATGTGGCCGGGCGGAAGCTCCAGAATGTCCTTGAACGGCGTGCGGGGGGCGAGCGGGAACCAGAAGGTGAAGATCTGGTCGAGCGCCAGCGGATCGGGTTCCGGATCGATGCCGGGCACCTCGAACAAGGCCTTGATCTCGGATCCGAAATAGAGCCCTTCGCAGGCTTCCGTGTAGTAGAGCGGCCGGACACCCATGCGATCGCGCGCCAGCATCAGCCGCCCCCGGCGGGCGTCCCAAAGCGCGAAGGCGAAATCGCCGTTCAGGTGATCGACACAATCCGGCCCGAACAGATCGTAGAGATGGAGGATGACTTCCGTATCGGACCGGGTGCGGAAAACACGGCCACGCTGCCTGAGGCTTTCGCGCAATTCAACATGGTTGAAAATCTCCCCGTTGAAGGAGATCCAAACGCTGCCATCGGCAAGCGACATCGGCTGAGCGCCGCCCTCGACGTCGACGACGGAGAGACGGGCATGGGCGAGGCCAATCCCCGGAGCGGTATGAATGCCGGTCGCATCGGGTCCACGGTGACGGACGACGCCGGCCATTCGCCGCAGCAGCGCCGGCATCGCCGGTGCCTCGCGGGGGATCATATAGCCGGCAATGCCGCACATATCGCTATTCCTTCGGATGCTTCATGCGCCTGAAAGGATGCTTTGGCCGCGATACCGCGGCCCGGAAACCGCACACCGGCGGCTTTCCGATCTATCCATCATCTCGATATCGAAAACGGATGAAATGAATCTTAATGTTGTAACAACATCAGGCACCGGAACCGTGCCCAAATATCGTTCAGGCCGCCACCCGGAGGTCGACGGCCTGAATGAAGGGACAGGCCTCAGCGCCTGCCATATGATGAAGTCCCGAAAACTCAGGCGGCCTGCATGGTCGTCTCAAGCGGGATTTCGACATCGATCTCGAGGATCGAATAATGCTCGTCGCGATCCATCTTTACATGCACGCGATCGCTGTCGAGCTCCACATGCTTTGCGATGACCGCGAGGATTTCCTCGCGCAGCGTTGCCACGAGATCCGAGCCTGACGAGGCACGTTCATGGGCGAGAAGGACCTGAAGGCGTTCCCGCGCCATCGGAGCAGACCTCTGCCGGGTGAAAAGCCGAAAGATGCTCATGCTGCCCTCCGGGCGAAGATCTTGCCGAGTATTCCTCGCTTTTCTCCTGGAATGGTGATTGGCAGAGTTTCGCCGGCAAGACGCCGTGCGGCGTCGAAATAGGCCATGGCCGGCGCACTGCGGACATCGGCAAGCGTGACCGGCGCGCCGATATTGGAGGCACGCAGCACATCCATGCTTTCCGGGATGATGCCGAGCAGCGGAATGGAGAGGATTTCCAGTACGTCATCCACCTTCAGCATGTCGCCCCGCTCGGCGCGGGCGGGGTCGTAACGGGTCAGCAGCAAGTGCTTTTCCATGCGCTCCCCACGTTCGGCCTTGAGGGTCTTGGCGTCCAGAAGACCAATGATGCGATCGCTGTCGCGAACCGAGGAGACTTCGGGATTGGTCACAACGACGGCCACGTCGGCATGCCGCATGGCAAGCGTCGCACCGCGCTCGATCCCGGCCGGGCTGTCGCAAATGATCCAGTCGAAATAGCGCCGCAGTTCGTTGATGACCCACTCGACACCCTCGGGCGTCAGGTTGTCCTTGTCGCGCGTCTGGGAGGCCGGCAGCAGGAACAGCGTCTCGAGCCGCTTGTCACGGATCAGAGCCTGCTGCAGCTTGGCGTCGCCCTGGATCACATTGACCAGATCGTAAACCACCCGGCGTTCGGCCCCCATGACGAGGTCGAGGTTGCGCAGACCGACATCGAAGTCCACGACAGCAACCTTTTCGTTCCGCTGCGCCAGGGCCGCGCCGAGCGCGGCAGTCGTGGTCGTCTTGCCGACCCCGCCCTTGCCTGAAGTGACGACGATTACCTTCCCCATCTTGCTCTCCTGTTTTCGGCCGGCATCGGCTCAGATAACTTTTGCTGCCATGATCGAATCGTCTTCGAGCCATAGCTGTACGGGTTGACCGCGAAGTGCGGCGGGCAGGTCTTCGGCCATCTTGTAGATGCCGTCGATAGCGACCAGCTCCGCTTCGAGCTTGCGGCAGAAAATGCGTGCTTCGGCGTTTCCGAGCGATCCCGCCATGGCGCGACCGCGCAACGCGCCGTAGATATGGACAGATCCACCGGCAATGACCTCGGCGCCTGAAGCGACCGATCCGATGATCGTCACGTCACCCTCCGGAAAAATCACCGACTGTCCCGAGCGCACCGGCTCGCGGATGACCAGCGACTGCAGCACCGGGCGCACTTCCGGAACCAGTGCGGGCGCGGCTTCAGAGGCGCTCGACTGTTTCTTCTCTTCCGGCTCGTCAGTCGGCTCCGAGGGGGTGATCTCGAAGTCGGAGGCCGGGCGGCCACCCTTCAGCGCAGGCGGCATTCCCGGCCCGATGGCCGAGGGACGCGCGCCTTCGATACCCATGATGCTGACATTGCGCGCGGCAAGCTCGGCGAGCAGATCCTTGATCTGTGCCTTGTCGAGCGACAACTCGCTGACGTCGAGAACGACGGGTCGGGACAGGAAGAAACCTGCCGAACGCGCCGCAAGATCGTCCAGCCTTTCCAGCCACTGGTCGAGCGGCAGGTCCGGCGACAATACGACCGCCAGGAAGGAGCGACCTTTGATTCGGATCGAGCGGGCGTCTGTTAGCACTTTGGTCATCTACGTAAACAAATCGTTGACCGTAAGTACCCTCGCCATAGTTAACAAATAGTTAATATCGGAACTCGCTTGTAAAGCTTTTCACGCCGCACGCGGCAGGCGAGCCAAACGGAAACCACTGAAATCAATGATCGTTTTGCAGTATGCCGGCGGCGCTACGGGCTCTGGCCCCGGCAAGATCCGCCTCGATCGCCTGCAAGATGCTCGCCTCCGCCTCGGCGACATTTCCTGCCTCCACGGCCTGCACGAGATTGCGCCGTCTGTTGATCGCGGTCTCGTAGAAAACGCTGTTGTCGCGGCTATCGCCTACGGGCATGGCGGCCGCAAGCGTGAATTCGGTGACACCCAGCGCCGCCCGCAGCAAGGGGTTCTGCGAGGTATCCGCGAGGATGCGATGAAGTTCTAAGGTGGCAAGAGCGAAAGAATCGGCCATGCCGCGCGATACGCTCATCTGCTGGAGCCAGTAATAGAGCATGCGGATGTGATCGGCGGTGCGCAGCTTTGCGGCAAGGCGCACCGTTTCGAGTTCCAGCAGGCGACGGACATCGAAGAGATAACCCACGAATTGCGGATCGAGCCCCGCCTCGAAATGCCAGAGCAGCACCTGCTGGTCAAAGAGCTGCCATCGGCTTTTCGGCGAGACCCGCGTTCCGACCTTCGGTCGTGCCTCGACCAGCCCCTTCGCCTCAAGCGTCTTCAGCGCCTCACGCAGCACTGTTCGGGAAACGCCGTAGGTGTCCATGAGTTCGGCGTCCCTGGGCAGGATGGAGCCCACGGGAAAGCGGCCGGAAACAATGCCGGCCCCGATCTCATTGATGATGAACGAATGAAAATTGGGTGCAGCCGACCGCCCGGAACGCGCGCGGATCAGGCTACCGGGTTCACTCATGTTTCAATTTCCAAAAGCCCCTTGTTCGTACCGAGGAAGCCGAGAAGACCAGCCGCTGCAATACGATGAAGACGAACAGCAGTCCGCCGATGACGATCTTCGTCCACCAGCTCGAAAGCGTACCGTCGAAGATAATGTAGGTCTGCACCAGCCCCTGCAGCATGACGCCGATGAAGGTTCCGAAGACGAAGCCGTAACCGCCAGTCAGCAGGGTGCCCCCGATGACCACGGCCCCGATCGCATCGAGCTCGACACCCACCGCCGCCAACGGATAACCGGCGGAGGTATATAGCGAAAAAACAATACCTGCGAGACCCGATAAAGTCGCAGAGAGCGTATAGACGAGGATTGTCGTGCGCGCCACCGGAACGCCCATCAGCTGCGCCGAAGTGGTGTTGCCGCCGAGCGCATAGACGTAGGATCCGAAGCGCGTGCGGTGCGCGAGCAGCGCCCCGACGATGAAGACCAGGATCATCAACCCACCGATCAGGCTGATCCGCCCGCCGCCCGGCAGGAGGAGATAGGTAGAGGAGGCGCTGGAATAAAATGCGTGAGTCACCGGAATGGAATCCTGCGTGATCACCGAAGCGACGCCTCTTGCGAGAAACATCCCGGCGAGCGTCACGATGAAGGACGGTACCTGGAGGTAGTGAATGGCTGCACCCATTGCCGCACCGAAAGCCGCGGAAAGCCCCAGCACCACGGCAAAGGCGACGAGCGGGTGATAGCCAAACCACGACACCAGGACCGCGATCATGACGCCGGTGAAGCCGATCACCGCGCCGACGGAAAGATCGATGCCGCCGGAGAGGATCACGAAGGTCATGCCGACTGCCGCGATGCCGAGAAATGCATTGTCGGTCAGGAAGTTGCCGAGGACGCGCGTCGAGAACATTCCGGGATATTGCAGGACGCTGGCCGCATAGGCGAGCGCGAAGATCAGGGCGGTTGCCGCCAGAGGACGAAGGCTGCGGTTCATGAGGATTTTCCGGAAAGAAGGCGACGGTTGCGCCGGGCTTCGACGAGCCGCCCTGCGAGCGGAGACTGCATCAGCAGGATGAGGATGATCACGCCGGCCTTGACCACCAGGTTGAACTCGGGCGGGAAACCCGACACGAGAATACCTGTATTCATGGCCTGGATGATGATCGCGCCGATCACCGACATGGCGATCGAGAAACGTCCGCCGAGCAACGACGTGCCACCGATCACCACGGCAAGGATCGCATCCAGCTCAAGCCAGAGACCGGCATTGTTGGCATCGGCGCCCCTGATGTCGCCGGCAACGATGATACCCGAGATAGCGGCGCAAAAGCCGGAGAAGGTGTAGATGGCAAGCAGCAGCAGCCGGCTGTGAATACCGGCGAGGCTGGCGGCTGTCCGGTTGACGCCGACGGCCTCGATGAAGAGACCGATGGCAGTGGATCGCACCGCCACGACGCTGATGATCAGCAGGCATGCAGCAATCAGCACAGGCATGGGCAGGCCGAAGAGAGAGCCCGTGCCGAGGAAGATCAGGATCGGATCCGCGAAGGTCACGATGGAACCTTCCGTGATGAGCTGCGCGATGCCACGCCCCGCCACCATCAGCACCAGCGTCGCGACGATCGGCTGGATCTCAAGGAAGGTCACGAGGATGCCGTTCCACAACCCACAGACAAGGCCGACGGCAAGTGCTGCGCTGACAGCCACATAGCCCGGATAACCGGCTGTCACCATGGTCGCCGCCACCGCGCCCGAAATCGCCATGACCGCGCCGACCGAGAGGTCGACGCCCTTGGTCGCGATGACCGCAGTCATGCCTATGGCGAGGATAGCCACGGGAACACCACGGTTCAGCACGTCGATCATGCTGCCGAACAGCCGACCGTCCTGCCAGGTAATGTCGAAGAAGCCCGGAAACAGCAGCCAGTTGATGAACAGCACGCCGAGCAGGGCAATGGTTTGCGGATTGATAGCCCGCGTCAGCCGGCCTGCAATCATGCGGTTTCTCCTTCGGGCTGGGCTGCAATTGCCTGGACGATGACGGCCGGCGTTATCTGGTCGCCATGCAGTTCCGCCACCATTTCGCGGTCGCGCATGACGACGACGCGGGACGAATAGGCGACGATTTCATCGAGTTCGGACGAGATCACCATCAGCGCCAGACCGTCTTCGCGCAGGCGATTGATGGTGCGGACGATTTCGGCATGGGCGCCGACGTCGATGCCACGCGTCGGCTCGTCGAGGATGAGGAAATCCGGATCCGTCGCCAGCCAGCGCGCGAGGATCACCTTCTGCTGGTTTCCGCCGGACAGAAGTTTCACCGGCATGTCATGAGAAGCCGCGCGAATATCGAGTTCCTCGGCAAACCTGCCCGCAATCTCCATCTGCTCGTCGCGATTGAGCGCGCGGAACCAGCCAAGCTTGCCCTGCAGCGCGATGACGATGTTTTCGCGCACCGATAGATCCCCGAGAATGCCTTCCGCCTTGCGGTCCTCCGGGCAGAAGCCGAAGCCGTGAGCAATGGCCTGCACCGGGTTCTTGAGGTCGATACGCTTCTTCCCCATGCGGATCTCCCCGCTGTCGGAAGGATCGACGCCGAACATGACACGCGCCATTTCCGTACGGCCCGATCCGAGAAGCCCGGCCACGCCGACCACCTCGCCCTTGTGGATACGCACCGAGAAAGGCTTCACCTTGCCGGTCTTGCCGCAACCATCGAACTCGACCATGGCAGGGCCGGCCTCGCGCTCCTCTATGCCGGTTACGGCGGGAACGAAGCTGACATCCTTGCCGAGCATCATGCGCACGACATCGGTGCGCGTCAGGCCCGCAAGCGGGCGCGTGCCGATAAGCCGACCGTTGCGCAGGATCGTCACGCGGTCGGAAATCGCAAAGACCTGATCGAGGAAATGGGTGATGAAGACGATCGCGAGGCCCTCGGCCTTCAGCGCGGCGATCACTTCGAACAGCCTGTCGACCTCGTGACGGTCGAGGCTTGCAGTGGGTTCGTCCAGCACCAGCACCTTGCCGGAAAGCTCGACGGCCCGGCAGATGGCGACGATCTGCTGCACAGCGACGGAGTAGCTGCCAAGCTCTGCCTCGACATCGATATCGAGGCCGTAACGCGCAAGAAGCGCGCGGGCATTGCGCGCGATCAGCGACTTGCGAACGAAACCGAAGCGCGTCGGCTGATGGCCCAGATAGAGATTTTCCGCAACGGAGCGGTTCGGGAGAAGGTTGACTTCCTGATAGACGGTTCCGATGCCATGGGACTGGGCGTCCAGCGGATCGCGAAACTGAACCGCCTTGCCATCGAGCACGACTTCGCCGGCATCCGGCTGATAGGCTCCGGTCAGGATCTTGATCAGTGTCGATTTTCCGGCGCCGTTTTCACCCAGGAGGGCATGCACCTCTCCCGCACGCAAACCCAGCGTCACATCGTTCAACGCACGGTTCTGGCCGAAAATCTTGCCGACACCACGCGCCTCCAGCACGAAATCCGTGCCCGGTTCCACTGTCTCCATAGTCATCCCCCCTCACTCCGCGACGATATTTCGCCGACCTCATCTTCAATGCAAGGGGCGCCGGAATTACTGGCGCCCCCTGTCTGGGCAGGAAGATCAGTAGCCGAGACCCTTGCGGGCTTCGTATTCACCCTGAGGGTTATCGGCAGGGGTGTAGAGCTTCGATTCGGTGATGATGAACTTCGCTGGCTCCTTGCCATCCTTCAGATAGGCTGCGAGCGCATCGAAGGCAGGACCGGCCATGTTCGGCGTCAGTTCGACCGTAGCATTGGCTTCGCCTGCGGCCATGGCAGCGAAGATATCCGGAACGGCATCGATGGAGACGACGAGAATGTCGGAGCCCGGCTTCAGGCCGGCATCCTTGATGGCCTGGATCGCGCCGACGGCCATGTCGTCGTTATGAGCGTAGACTGCGCAGATGCCCTTGCCGCCATTCTCGGCCTTGATGAAGCCTTCCATGACTTCCTTGCCCTTGGAGCGCGTGAAGTCGCCGGTCTGGCTGCGGGCGATCGAGACATTCTTGTGGTCGGCGATGGCTTCCTCGAAGCCCTTCTTGCGGTTGATCGCCGGCGTGGAGCCGACTGTGCCCTGCAGTTCGACGACCTTGCAGTCCTTGTCCTTCACGTTCTCGGTGAGCCAGCGTCCGGCGACTCGACCTTCCTCGACCTGATCGGAAGCAATGGAGGTCAGGTAGAGATCCTGAGATGCATCGACGCCGCGGTCGAGCAGGATGACCGGGATCTTGGCATCCTTGGCTTCGCCAAGAACGGCTTCCCAGCCGGTGGCGACAACCGGCGCGACAAGGATCGCGTCGACACCCTGGGCGATGAAGCCGCGGATCGCCTTGATCTGGTTTTCCTGCTTCTGCTGCGCATCGGCAAACTTGAGATCGATACCGCGCTTTTCGGCCTCGGCCTTGGTCACGGACGTTTCAGCCGCACGCCAGCCGGATTCGGATCCGATCTGCGAAAAACCGACCGTCAAATCAGCGGCCATCGCAGTCGTGGACAAAAGGATAGACACACCCGCGCCAAGCGCGAGTCTGGATAGAACAGACATGATTTCCTCCCCAAAATTGCCTGACCCGCCCTCCGCAGGTTCGGCATGTCGTGACGCTAGCAATAGTACTATTATATGTAAATATATACTCGTTAAAAGTGTGCATGCAATGCACACGCACGCGCATTGCATTGCCACGAAACCGTTTTGTGAACTTCAAATCAGCAATGCCACCTGCTATGCAGGCCACGCTCGGGACGGTGCGCAAGAAAGCTTCGCCGCGCTCGCAAAACCGAACAAAGTCATTGCGCCCAGAGTCCGGATAAGGTCAACTGGAACCGAAATACGCAAGAGACCATGCATGAAGGTGAAAAGGCCGTGAAAACGCCCAGTCCGTCCGACAATGACCGCGACGATCCGGCATTCCTCGTAGGTCCGCGATCGGCAGCACGCTGGCTTCTCGTCTTCGTATTGCTCGCCGGAGTTTATTTCTTTCACGGCTTCGTCGTGCCGGTTCTGGCGGCACTGGTAATCGGCTTTGCAAGCTGGCCGCTTTATCGCCGCCTGCTCGAATCCGTCGCAGGCAATCGGACGCTCGGTGCGACGATCGCGATCGTTTTCGTCATATCCTTCATCGTGGTCCCGATCTCGCTTGCAGCCTTTTATGCCGTGCAGGAAATCAAGATCTGGGCTGCCTGGGCGGTTCAGGCCAATGCGACCGGAGCCCCCGTACCGCAATGGCTCGGCCGCATTCCGATCATCGGGACGTCCCTGCTGGAACAATGGCAACGCCATCTCGGCCATCCGGGCGGCCTCGGTGAGCTGGTCCAACTGACCAGCGGCGCGAATATCGGCAGCATCTACAGAGGCTTGCTGGTTTTCGGAACCTCGGCGTTCCAATGGTTCCTGACACTCCTGTTCATGCTGATCACCCTGTTTTTCGTCTATCGCGACGGCAGCTATCTCACAGCCCAACTCGATAAGCTCGGCGAGCGCATATTGCCGAATCGCTGGGAACGCGTGTCGCGGATCGTGCCGATGACGATCAGTTCGACCGTCACCGGCATGACCATCATCGCAATCGGTGAAGGTGTCGTGCTCGGCGTCGCCTACTGGCTGGCCGGCGTGCCATCCGCCGTCACGCTCGGCCTCATCACCGGCGTCATGGCCCTGATCCCGGGTGGCGCTCCCTTGAGCTTCACGCTGGTTTCCATCTACCTCGTCGCCAGCGGCTCAACCGGTCCCGGCATCGCCCTTTTCGTCTGGGGCACGACGGAACTCTTCATCGTCGACAAGACACTACGTCCGCACCTCGTCGGAGGCCCGATCAAGCTCCCCTTCCTGCCGACGTTCTTTGGCCTGATCGGCGGCGTCAAGACCATGGGCTTCCTCGGTCTCTTCGTCGGTCCGGTGTTGATGGCACTGCTGGTCGCCATACTTCGCGAATGGATACGCGAGGTTGCCGACGAACCCGGATCGACAGGCCCCAAGGTCGTTGCGTCATCCGACGATATCGATCGCACCAAGGCGATCTCGAAAGCATCCTCATCGTAATCGACTCTTCTTACCGCTTCAGCGGCTGCCTGTTGCGGGAGGCCTTGGCGCGGGTGGCAAGAACATCCCGGATCGAAAAGCTTGAGTGAATTCGCAGGACACCCGGCATGGTCGAGAGGATTTCCTTGTGAATCCGCTCGAACTCGCCGGCATTCGCGACCTCCACCTTCAGCAGGTAATCGGACCCGCCGGTCATCAGGAAACACTCCTGGATTTCCGGATGTTTCCGGACCGCCGCCTCGAAGCGATTGAGATAATCCTCGGTCTGCCGTTCCAGCGTGATGTTGACGATCACGGCGATGGAATTCTCCATCTGGCCGCTGTCAACAAGCGCCGTATAGCCGCGGATGACGCCGGATTTTTCCAGAAGCTTGATCCGCCTCAGGCAGGCTGAAGGCGAGAGCCCCACCTCGGCGGCGAGCGCCGCATTGCTCATGCGGGCATCGAGCCGTAGGAGGCGTAGGAGATTGCGGTCGATGGCGTCCAGAGCGCTCATGCAGATTATTCCGTAAATTCGAAGATCGTTTCACGATGATTTATTTCATCGAACAATCCAGCGCAAATCAACGGAAAATTCTCTGATTGTTTCAATATCCTTGCGTCATAAAAATGAGGGGCACGACGTGGATAACGCCATCTGGAACAACCGCATTCGAGAACGGACAAGCGATGAAGGTGCGTCCGGCTATCTCACCATCGATCTCGGCGCCATCCGCCGCAATTACGAGAGACTTTCCGCCGCCGTCTCGCCGGCCAAGGCGGCAGCCGTAGTCAAGGCCGACTCCTACGGACTGGGCGCCACGAAAATCGCAGCCACGCTTCTTGCAGCCGGTTGCCGCCATTTCTTCGTCGCCCATTTCTGCGAGGCGACCGAGATCAGGCCGCATCTTTCCGGCGAAGCCCGCATCTTCGTCCTGAACGGTCTTCAGCCGGGCAACGAGACCCCGGCCGCCGAAGCCGGCATCATCCCGGTGCTGAACTCGATGGAGCAATTGCACCTCTGGTCCGCCACCGCGCGGGCCTTCGATCGCCGCCTGCCCGCCGTGTTGCAGTTCGACACAGGCATGTCGCGGCTGGGCTTTCCGCCGGAAGAACGCGCCGTTCTGGCCGAAGAACTGCGCAACAATCAGGACATCGAAATCCTGTTCATCATGAGCCATCTGGCCTCGGCCGACGACGCAGACAGCCAGCAAAATGGCGACCAGCTCTCGGAAATGCGCCGGATCGCGGAAGAGTTCCCCGCGTTCGAGGTCTGCTTTGCCAATTCCGGCGGCGTCTTCCTCGGCAGCGAATATCACGGCGTACTCGCCCGTCCCGGTATCGCCCTTTATGGCGGCGCGCCGAACAACGGCGAAACCAATCCGATGGAACCGGTCGTCCGCCTCGACGTGGCGGTCATCCAGACCCGGACCGTTCCCGCCGGTGCCCGTGTCGGCTATGGCGCGACCTATGTCACCAAGACCGAGACGCGGCTTGCGACGATTGCCGCCGGTTACGCCGACGGGCTGCCGCGCAGCCTGAGCGACCGCGGCGCCGTCTATTTCAATGGCGTGCGCCTGCCGATCGTCGGCCGCGTATCCATGGACAGCATCACGATCGACATCTCCACCTTGCCCGCGGGCACACTGTCACTGGGCAGTCTGGTCGAGGTCATCGGCCCGAACCAGACGCTCGAAATGCTTGCCGCCGATGCTGGAACGATCTCGTACGAGATGCTGACCAGCCTCGGCCACCGTTACCGCCGCCAATACCGCTAACAATTCTCTTCTGTCATTGAGGCAATCATGAAAGTCATCGTTCTCGGCGCCGGCGTAGTCGGTGTCACGTCCGCCTACCAACTCGCAAAGGCCGGACATGAAGTCGTCGTCGTCGACCGCCAGCCCGGCCCGGCACTCGAAACCAGCTTCGGCAATGCCGGCGAGGTATCGTTCGGTTATTGCTCGCCCTGGGCCGCACCCGGAATTCCGTTGAAAGCCATGAAGTGGCTTTTCATGGAACATGCGCCGCTGATCCTGCGCCCCAAGCTGGACATGGCCATGCTGTCGTGGATGTTCAAGATGCTGGCGAACTGCACCACGGACCGCTATGCGCTCAACAAGAGCCGCATGCTCCGCCTCGCCGATTACAGCCGAACCTCGCTTGCCGCCGTGCGCGAGGAAACCGGCCTCGCCTATGACGAGCGCATGCAGGGAACGCTGCAACTTTTCCGTACGCAGGACCAGCTGGACGCCTCGGCAAAAGACGTGAAGGCGCTTGCCGCAGACGGCATCCCTTATGAAGTTCTGGATCCGGAAGGCTGCATCCGGGTCGAACCGGCTCTCCGGCACGTCCGCGAAAAGATCGTCGGCGGCCTGCTGACACCGAAGGACGAGACCGGTGACTGCTTCAAGTTCACCAATGCGCTGGCCGAAAAGGCCGCGGCACTTGGCGTCCGGTTCCAGTACGGCACCACCATCAAGGGCTTCGACATCGAGGGCGGCCGCGTGCGCGGCATCATGACGGACGGAGCGCCGGTGCGCGGCGATGCCGTAGTCGTGGCGCTCGGCAGCTTTTCGCCTCTGCTTCTCAAGCAAGTCGGCATCAGCCTCCCGGTCTATCCGGTCAAGGGTTACTCCCTGACGATCCCGATCACGGACGCAAGCCGCGCTCCGGAATCGACCGTTATGGACGAAACCTACAAGATCGCCATCACCCGCCTCGGCGACCGCATCCGCGTCGGCGGCATGGCGGAAATCTCTGGCTATACCAACGACCTCGGCCTTGCCCGCCGCCGCACGCTCGAGCATTCCGTCACCGACCTCTTCCCGGGTGGCGACGTATCGCAGGCCCTCTTCTGGTCGGGACTTCGTCCGATGACGCCGGATGGCACCCCGGTCATCGGCCCGACCAAGGTCCAGGGTCTTTTCCTCAACACCGGTCACGGCACGCTCGGCTGGACCATGAGCTGCGGCTCCGCCCGCGTAATCAGCGACATCGTCAGCGGGCGCAAGGCCGAAATCGACGCAACCGATCTCGCGATCAGCCGTTACGCCTGACGGCCAAAACAACACCGACTAGAGCTCCGGCGGACATAATTCGCGATAGATGTCCGCCGGCGATATCGCCGTGCGAACAGCCTGAGCAACCTTGTCCTCCCGCATTTTGCGGGCGATGCCGGAAAGGATGTTCAGGTGGTTCGGCTGGTTGTCGGGGTTGAGCAGCACGAAAACGAGGTCGACCGGCAATTCGTCCACCGCCTCGAAATCCACTGCCTTGGCTAGACGGACAAACAGGCAAAAGTGCCTGTCCAGTCCCTTCACACGCGCATGAGGCACGGCGATACCGTCGCCGATGCCGGTTGATCCCAGCCTTTCGCGTCCGAGAAGGGCCTTTGAGATCTCATCGGCGCCTACCGGCAACCTGTCCGCCGCCAGTTCGGAAAGCTGTCTGATCAGACCGGCCTTGGTGGTTGCCTGCAGGCCAACCACGACGTTCTCCGCCGGAAGACAATCTCGGAGCTTCATGATGCTATCCATGTTTGAGGAGGAGCCTTACTGGCCTTCCTGCAACCGATAACCGACACCGGTTTCGGTCAGTATGTAACGCGGCTGGTCCGGCGTCTGTTCGATTTTCTGGCGAAGCTGGCGGACATAGACCCGCAGATACTGGACATCCGTCAGGCTGTCCCACACCTGTTCCAGCATGAAACGATGGGTGAGCACCTTGCCTGCATGCTGCACCAAGATGCGCAGGATGTCGTATTCCTTCGGCGAGAGCTTCACTTCCTTGCCCGCCACCTTCACGACGCGCTTGACGAGATCGACCAAAAGGTCGCCGGTCTGGAAGACCGGTTTTTCCCCCTGGCTCTGCAACCGGTGACGAAGGGCGACGCGAATGCGGGCCACGAGTTCGTTCATGCCGAAGGGTTTGGTAACGTAGTCGTCGGCACCCAGTTCGAGCGCCTTGACGATACCGGCCTCGTCGGTGCGGCTCGACAGGATGACGATGGGGAGGTCCAACCCCTCGCCCCGCCACTTCGCCAGAAGATCGAGGCCGGGCATATCCGGCAGGCCGAGGTCGAGGATGATGAGGTTAGGCCTTTCCGCCTTCACCGCCTCAATGGCCACCTTGGCGTTCATCGCCTCGCTGATCGCGTAGTCCTGTGTGGACAGGCCGACACGCAACAGCTTGCGGATCGGCGGTTCGTCATCGACGATGAGTATTCTGACGGCTGAATTGGTCATTCGCTTTCTCCCATAACGGGCAGTTCGTCCGGCACCGGCATACGGATCGTGAAAATCGCGCCCGACCGGTCGGAGCGATTGCTGGCCCGGATGGTGCCGCCCATGGCTTCCACGAAGCCGCGGCAGATAGCAAGGCCGAGCCCCGTACCGGCGCGCACATGATCGCCCTTGCTGACACGGTAGAAATTATCAAAGATCCGCTCGGTGTCCTCGGCCGGGATTCCCGACCCTTCGTCGATCACCGAAAGCAGCACCGAGCCATTTTCCCGCGAGCCACGTATCTCGATCACCGTTTCATCCGGGGCATATTTGGCGGCATTGTCGATGAGGTTGAAAAGCACCTGTTCGAAAAGAACCGCATCGACCTTCAGCATCGGCAGATCGGCCGGAATGCTGACGGCGACCTTATGCCGGGAGCTGATCTTCGAGGCCCTTTTCAAAGCAGTGCCGACGATATCGCCGACGAAGTGAAAGGCGTAATTCGGCTCCATCGCGCCGGAACCGATGCGCGTCATGTCGAGCAGGTTGGAAATGAAGCGGTTCAACCGCTCGGATTCGTCGATGACGGTCGAAAGCAGTTCGCCCCGCGCCTCTTCCGACAGACTGCCGCCGAAGTCCTTGAGCGTACCTGCCGAGCCCATGATCGCGGCAAGCGGCGTCTTGAGGTCGTGCGAGATGGAGGTGAGGAGAGCGGTGCGCAGCCGGTCCGTCTCGGCCGCAAGCTTCGCCTTGTCGACATCGGAAACGAGCTGGATGCGCTCGATGGCAAGTGCCGCCTGATCGGCCAGCGCATCGAACAGCCGCTGCTGTTCGGGCGTCAGCAGAGGGCCTTGCTTGTCGTTGTCGAGCCCCACGACACCGATCGCCTCACGTCCCGTTCGCAGCGGCAGATAGAGCCGCTTGGCGCCCGGAAGCGTGTCGGCGGCGCGGCCGGCCGGACGGTTGTGCTCCCAGGCCCATTTGGCGGCAGCAATATCGGCATCGACAAGCGTATCGTCAGGGGGATAGCCGGCCTTCACGGCAATCGTTCCCTTTTCCGGCAGGAGGATGACCACCCGAACCTTCAACATGGAGGCGATCTGGAATGCTGTCGCCCACAGGACATCGTCCAGCGTGCCGGTCCCCGCGAGTTTCTTCGAGAAAAGATAGAGATCCTCGGTTGTGCGCGCCCTCTGGCGCGCGGCGACAGCCTGCCGCTGGACAGCCGCAGTCAGGTTCGATGCGACCAGCGCCACGCCGAAAAAGAAGAAGAGAGCGACAAGGCTTTCCGGATCTCGGACAGTGAAGGTGTATCGGGGTTCCAGGAAGAAGAAATTGAAGGACAGCGCGCTGAGCAGCGAAGCATAGAGACCGGCTCCGAGCCCCCCGCGGATCGCAGCCGCCAGCACGGCCATCAGGAAGACGAGCGCGAGGTTCTGCACCGCGAGCGTCTGATCCAGCAAAATACCGGCAGCAATCGCGAGCGCGACGAAGATCGTGCTCTTGACATAGGGCTTGATGCGGAACGGTTTCGGCTGCGATGCGGGCTTCATGCCGCGTCGCTGGTCGTTTTCCTTCGCATCATTGGAAATCACGTGGACGCTGATATCGCCCGCGTGGCGGATCAGGTCATGGGTGACCGAACCCTGCCAGAGCTGGCGCCAACGCGGCTTGCCCGGCCGGCCGACGACGATATGGGTGAAATTGTTGGCATGGGCATAATCAATGATCTCCCGCGAGACGCGAAGCCCCGGCAGCGTCACCGTCTCCGCTCCAAGCTGTTCGGCAAGCCGCATGTTGGCGGCGAGCCGGTCCTTGTCCTCTTCGGGAAGATTAATCGATTGCGGTGTTTCGAAATGCAATGCGGCCCAGGGCGCGCGGAGGCGGTCGGCCTGACGGCGGGCGTAGCGCACGAGGCTCGCGCCGTTCCGGCTGTGATCGAGGCTGACAAGTATTCGCTCGCCCGCCGCCCATGGGCCGGAGATCGCATGCGCCTGCATGTGGTTTAGGAGCTGCTCGTCCACCCGCTGCGCGGTTCGCCGCAGCGCAAGCTCGCGAAGCGCCGTGAGATTGCCCGGTGAGAAGTAATTCTCGATTGCCCGGCGCGCGGTCGTCGGTACGTAAACCTTGCCGTCCTTCAGCCGCTTGATGAGGTCGTCGGGCGTGAGGTCGATGATCTCCACGTCATCGGCGCGATCGATGATCGAGTCCGGTACCGTCTCGCGCACCCGGATGCGGGTGATCTGGGCAACGACATCGTTCAGGCTCTCGACATGCTGGATGTTGAGCGTCGAATAGACGTCGATGCCTTGCGACAAGATCTCCTGCACATCCATGTAGCGCTTGGGATGACGGCTGCCCGCAGCATTCGTATGCGCGAGTTCATCGACGAGGACCAGCGCCGGACGCCGGGCGAGAATGGCGTCGATATCCATTTCCTCGAGATATTGCCCGCGATAGTCGATCCGCTTGCGCTGGATGATTTCAAATCCGTCGAGAAGCGCCTCGGTTTCCCTGCGACCATGGGTTTCCACGACACCGACGACCACATCGACACCATCCGCCTTCTGGGCGCGGCCGGACATCAGCATCTCATAGGTTTTACCCACGCCGGGAGCGGCGCCGAGAAAGATCTTCAGCTTGCCTCGCGTCTCCCGCTCGGCATGCTCCAGCAATGCATCCGGCGATGGCCTGTTCAGCATTTCGCGAGTGTCATCCGGCATAGGTTGAAATCTCTTGATCGTATCGGGCGGCTATCGATTGATGGCCGTCCGATACGATATTGCATCTATTTCAATTTATGGATGCGTCTGGTCAAGCGCCAGATTGAGCGCCAGCACGTTCACGACCGGTTCACCGAGGAGACCGAATTCCCGGTCCTCCACGTGACTGTCGACCACCGCCCGAACCGCCGCCTCGTCCATGCCACGCGCCTTGGCGACACGCGGCACCTGAAAATAGGCAGCTTGCGGGGAGACATGCGGGTCGAGCCCGCTGCCGGATGCCGTTACGAGATCAATCGGCACTTCCGCATCCGGATTGGTCGCTTTGGCCGCCTCATAGTCGGCCTTGACGCGGTCGATCAGCTTGCTGCTGGTCGGACCGAGGTTCGACCCGGAGGAGCCGGCTGCATTGTATCCGTCACCGGCTGCAGAGGGGCGGCCGTGAAAGTACTTCTCACTGGTGAATGCCTGACCGATCAGCGTCGAGCCGATGACCTGACCATTCTTGTCGACCAGACTGCCATTGGCCTGATGAGGGAAGATCGCCTGTGCGACCCCTGTCATGGCAAAGGGATAGGCGAGGCCCGTGATAGCGGTGGTGGCGACGAGCAGCACTATGGCCGGACGAAGTTGCTTGAGCATTTTTATGACTCCTTAGGCGAGACCGATCGCCGTGATGACGACGTCGATCACCTTGATACCGATGAACGGGACGATGATGCCGCCGACGCCGTAGATGAGCAGGTTGCGGGAGAGCAGCGCGCCGGCGCCGACCGCCCGGTACTTCACACCTTTCAGCGACAGCGGGATCAGCGCAATGATGATCAGCGCGTTGAAGATGATTGCCGACAGGATGGCGCTCTGCGGCGATGCAAGACCCATGATGTTGAGCACGCCGAGTTGCGGATAGAAGGCCAGGAACATCGCCGGGATGATGGCGAAATACTTGGCGATGTCGTTGGCGATCGAAAACGTCGTCAGCGCGCCGCGGGTCATGAGAAGCTGCTTGCCAATCTCGACGATCTCGATGAGTTTCGTCGGGTCGCTGTCGAGGTCCACCATGTTGCCGGCCTCGCGCGCGGCGACCGTACCGGTGTTCATGGCAACGCCGACATCCGCCTGGGCCAGCGCCGGCGCGTCGTTCGTACCGTCGCCGCACATCGCGACCAGCTTGCCCTTGCCCTGTTCCTCGCGAATGAGCTGCAGCTTGTTTTCCGGAGTCGCCTGGGCAAGAAAATCGTCCACGCCGGCTTCTGCGGCAATTGCTGCAGCCGTCATCGGGTTGTCGCCTGTAATCATCACCGTGCGGATACCCATGCGGCGCAGTTCGGCAAATCGCTCCCGTATGCCGCCCTTGACGATGTCCTTGAGCTGCACGACGCCAAGCAGCTTTCCGTCGCGAACAACGGCAAGCGGGGTGCCACCTGTCTTGGCGATCTCATCGGCAATCGACTGCAGTTCGTTTAGGATCGAGATATCCGTGCGGACGGCGGTCACGCCGCCTGTTCCCGCACCAAGCGCAACGGAATTGACATAGGAGAGAACGGCGTCGACCGCGCCTTTACGGATGCTGGAACCGTCGAGATCGACGCCGCTCATGCGCGTCTGGGCGGTGAACGGGACGAAAGTCGCCTTCAGGCTCGCCATGTCGCGGGCGCGGATACCGTATTTTTCCTTGGCGAGAACGACGATGGAACGTCCCTCCGGCGTTTCGTCCGCAAGAGAAGCAAGCTGGGCGGCATCGGCGAGATCCCGCTCGGATACGCCGCGAACCGGATGGAACGCCGTCGCCTGGCGATTGCCGAGCGTGATTGTACCGGTCTTGTCGAGAAGCAGCGTATCGACGTCACCGGCAGCTTCGACGGCGCGGCCCGACATGGCAAGCACGTTGAAGCGCACGAGGCGGTCCATGCCGGCAATGCCGATGGCTGAAAGAAGAGCGCCGATGGTGGTTGGAATCAGCGTGACGAACAGGGCAACAAGCACGATGATCGGGATTGAGCCGCCGGCATAGGCCGCAAAGCTCGGAATGGTCGCGGTAGCGAGAACGAAGATGAGCGTCATGCCGGCAAGCAGGATGTTGAGCGCGATTTCGTTTGGCGTCTTCTGGCGTTCGGCGCCTTCGACGAGCGAGATCATCCGATCGAGGAAGGTGGAGCCTGCAGCAGCCGTGATGCGGACGCGGATCCAGTCGGAAAGAACCTGCGTACCACCGGTGACGGCCGAACGGTCGCCGCCGGATTCACGGATGACCGGAGCGGATTCGCCGGTGATCGCAGCTTCATTGACCGAAGCGACACCCTCGATCACCTCGCCGTCGGATGGAATGATATCGCCGGCCTCGACCAGAACGATATCGCCCACCTTGAGGCTCGTGCCCGGCACCATGCTATAGCTGGCGCGGTCACTGCCCGTCAGCAGCTTGGCCTGCGTTTCCGTGCGCGCCTTGCGCAGCGAGTCCGCCTGGGCCTTGCCGCGGCCTTCGGCGACAGCCTCGGCGAAATTGGCAAAGAGCACGGTGAACCAGAGCCAGAGGTTGATCTGGAAGGAGAAGCCGAGATTGCCGCCGCCGGTGGCGAGATCGCGGATGAAGAGAACGGTGGTCAGTACCGAAACCACGGCCACGACGAACATGACCGGGTTGCGGGCAAGCGTCCTCGGGTTGAGCTTCTTGAAAGCGGCCCCGATGGCCGGAATAAGGATGCGAGAATCCATGATGCTCGCGGATTTTGCCTGGCTCATAAGAGACTCCAGCGTTGAAACGAGGAAGGCGGACCGGATGGCCGGTCAGCCGTGCAGAATTCGTATTGCGGCCACAAGGGCCAGAAGCCCGACCGTCATCAGCACGATGACAGTGGAGGCCCGCCACCGCGGGACCCCCATGCCCCGGCTCACCGGGGCATGGGCGGATGCCTTCGAGGGTCTTATGCGCGTGGTCACCACCGCACCTCAGAACATCTGTCCGGCGATCATGGACAGGTGCTCGACCACAGGTCCGAGCGCCAGCGCCGGGAGGAAGGTCAGGCCGCCAACGATCAGGATGGTACCGACGAGCAGGCCGACGAAGAGCGGACCATCGGTCGGAAAAGTGCCTGCGGAAGCCGGAACCGTCTTCTTGGTGACCAGCGATCCCGCGATTGCAAGCGCCGGAATGATGACCAGGAAGCGGCCGGCCAGCATGCCGATGCCGAGCGTCACGTTGTACCAGGGGGTATTGCCGGTCAGGCCACCGAAGGCCGAGCCGTTATTGGCGGCAGCCGAGGTATAGGCATAGAGGATTTCGGAGAAACCATGCGGACCGGCCGTGCCGATCGAGGCGACCGCCGAAGGCAGTACCGAAGCGATCGCGGTGAAGACAAGCATCGCCAGCGGCAGGCAGAGAATGGCGAGAACGGCCATCTTCATTTCCTTCGCTTCGATCTTCTTGCCGAGATATTCCGGTGTACGACCGACCATGAGGCCCGCCACGAAGACGGCGACGACGATGAACAGCACGATGCCATAGAAGCCCGCACCCACGCCGCCGACGATGATCTCGCCGAGTTGCATGTTGATGAGCGGGATCAGGCCACCAAGCGCAGTGAAACTGCCATGCATGGCATTGACCGCACCGCAGGATGCCGCAGTGGTGATGACAGCAAACAGCGAAGACAGGACGATGCCGAAGCGCACTTCCTTGCCTTCCATATTGCCGCCCGCAAGGCCGAGCGACTGCATTAGCGGATTGCCTGCAGCTTCCGCCCAGTAGGTAACGAAAACACCGGCTATGAACAACACGCCCATGGCGGCGAGGATGGCCCAGCCTTGACGCTGGTTGCCGACCATGCGGCCGAACACATTGGTGAGCGCCGCACCGATCAAGAAGATCGAGACCATCTGGATCAGGTTCGAGATCGCGTCCGGGTTCTCGAAGGGATGTGCCGAATTGGCGTTGAAGAAGCCACCACCATTGGTGCCGAGCATCTTGATGGCGAGCTGGGAGGCAACGGGACCAACCGCAATGGTCTGCTGCGCACCCTCAAGCGTCGTGGCGGTCACGTAAGGACCGAAGGTCTGGGGCACGCCGAGCCAGACGTAAACCAAGGTCAGCACGATGCAGATCGGAAGCAAAACATAGAGGACGGCGCGGGTCATATCGACCCAGAAGTTACCGATCGCCTTGCCGGAAGCTCGCGAGAACGCCCGGATGAGCGCAATGGCAATCGCGATGCCGGTGGCTGCGGAGAGAAAATTCTGGACTGCTAGTCCCGCCATCTGGGTCAGGTAGGACATGGTGCTTTCGCCGCCATAGTTCTGCCAGTTGGTGTTGGTCACGAAACTGACCGCCGTATTGAAGGCGAGCTCTTCCGGCACAACACCCATGCCGGCCGGATTGTAGGGCAATCCTGCCTGCAGGCGCATCAACGCGTAGAGAAACAGAACACCGAGCAGATTGAACATCAGCATGGCGAAGGCATAGGCGCTCCAATGCTGTTCCTCGCGCTCGCCGGTGCCTGCAATGGCGTAAAGTCCCCGTTCGATGGGAACGAGGACCGGTGAAAGGAACGTGCGCTCGCCAGAAAAGACGCGTGTCATGTAACCGCCAAGCGGTTTGACCAGCGCGAAAACGATCCCGCAAAAAAGCAGGATCTGAAACCATCCGTTGAGGGTCATGGGTGGAAAACTTTCGATAGCCCGGCTGCTTGGTCAGAAGCGCTCGGGACGGATGAGAGCATAGGTGAGATAGACGGTGAGAAGCACGGTCACAGCACCGCTCAAGACGTAATCGAGAACCATCGTTGAAATTCCTCAGAGTTCGTTACATGTGCGAACGTATGCGAAGCATAGCCCGAAGAAGATCAGCGCCGTTGCGAGTAGAATTACATCCATCATTGATCTTCACTCCTTTTCAATGACTGGAAGCAGACAAGACAAAGGGTGCCTTCCGATGATGGCACCTCCATGCTTTCTGATCTGGAGAGGATCATCCCGATCCCTCGGGTATGAATATGCGGCGCGGGCGCATATAGATTCGAGAGCGGACGTTCGGGAAAGAAATAGGAATCCTATAGGAATTCCGGCCTTGCCTGGATGCAGGCGGCGAGCGCCAGACCGTATGTCGCAAGCAGCGCAAGTAACATGATGGCGAGTGCACCGGGAACAATGTTCAAGGCGTGCAGGCGCTCCCCGCGCCCGCCGCCTGCGCGTGCAAATACTGTCTTGAACCGGCGATTGAAAGCGCGAGACATGTCTTACGCCCTCGCGCTGGTTCCGGCCGGTCTGGCGGGGCGTCCGTCGAAAGGCCGCCCCATCTTCAGCCTGACGTGATCGGGAACGCACCAGACGGCGCCCGGCTGATGGTCACTTTCAAACATGGCAAAATGCACCGCAGAGGCGCGATCGGTGAAGAGACCTCCAACCAGACCATCGCGGTCAGCGACAACCCAGCGTCCCCGCGCATCACGCCCGACGGTGAACCGCACGCCCGCAGCCGAGGGAGCGGCATTCATCTCTGCCTTACCCATGGGAGATCTCCTCAGTAAAGCGCTGCAATGATGACCAGAACACAACATGCCACGCCGGCAAGCGCAAACCATGTCAGCAGCACCCCGGCATCCCGATTGGCAAGCCCACGGTCAGATCGACGCTCGGGCCAACGTCTGTCGCCGTTTCGCGCATCGCTTTCCGCAAGATATTGCGCCAGAAAGAAACTTCCCAAACGACCGTACATGCCACAATCCTTCTTGATTTCCGGCTGCACGACGGGATGTCGATGAGACCGGGTATCGAGAAAGGTAACCACGAGCGCATAGCCTTTCGATTGGGATCGACGGGCTATGAAATAGGCATAGCATATAGACGGAGGGAACGGCGACAGGAGGACCGCAACGCTTCGTCGTCCCGATGGGGCGCCGTCAGCCGCCAGATGTTCCGGCCACGACCTGCCGCACGATCTGGACGAAATGCCTGACGACAACCGCCGTTGTCGCCTTGCGATAGGCGAGTGCAAGCCCCACCGTATGCGGCGCGTCTTCGAGCTGCCGCAGCAAGACGCCGCCCACGTTAATCTGTCCCATCGAGGCCGGAACGAGCGAAACGCCGAGTTCAGCAGCGACGAGCGAGAGGATGGAGGCGATCTAAGGCGCAGACGGACCGAGCCGCGGTTCGAACCCCGCCTCGCGGCAAGCGGCAAGCACCGCATCATGCAGGCTGATCCCCAGATCCCGCGAGGTCAGGATGAAGGGTTCGTCGGCAAGACGGGCGAGTTTCAGCTCGCCGGACTGCGCAGCCAACGGATGCCCGGCGGGCAGAGCCGCCACCAGCGGCTCCTCAGCCACGCGCTCCTCCGTCAGTTCGGCCGGATCGGATGCAGAGGGCCGCAGGATGGCGGCATCGAGACGGCCTTCTACAAGCGCCTTCGTAAGCGCCATCGAATTCGCCTCCTCGATGATGAATTCGACCTCAGGATAGGTTCGGCGAAAGGCTCTCACACAGGCCGGCACGATGGGGCTGAGCGCCGCCGTGCCCGTGAAACCCAGGCGAAGCGTGCCCGTTTCCCCGGCTGCGGCGCGCCGTGCGAGGCGAACGGCTTCCGCCACCTCGGCAGGCATGCCACCCACGCGATCCCGGAAAACCTTACCGGCTTCCGTCAGCTCCGCTCCATGGGAGAGCCGCCGGAAAAGCCGGGCACCGATCTCCTCCTCCAGCGCCTTGATCTGCTGGCTAAGCGGCGGCTGACCGATGCCAAGCCTTTCCGCTGCCCGGGTGAAGCTCTCTTCCTCGGCTACCGCGAGGAAATAACGGATGTGTCTCAGTTCCATATGGTATTCATTTTTTGTATGAAGAACGACAGCATCATATATTAGATCGAATGACCTCGCTCGACTACATCTCGCCTGTCAGAAAGGACAGGAAAGATGCGTACCCTCAGAATTGGCGAAACCGCCGGCGCCGTGGCCATTTCCTCGGCAGATGATTTCAGCGAGCAATGGATCCGCAAAGGCAGCCGGGACTATGGCCGGGCAAGCCTCGCCCTGTTCCTTGCCGGCTTCTCAAGTTTCTCGCTGATCTACTGCGTTCAGCCCCTGTTGCCGGAATTCAAGAGTGCTTTCGGCCTCAGCCCGGCAACGGCGTCGCTGGCGCTTTCACTCACGACCGGCACTCTTGCGCTCGCTATCCTCGCCAGCGGCGCGTTCTCGCAGCTTTTCAGCCGCGGCCGGCTGATGTTCGCCTCCATGGCGCTGGCAGCACTCTGCAACCTCGCGGCAGCCGTGGCCCCGGGCTGGTACTGGCTGCTTGCTGCGCGTACGTTGGAAGGCCTCGTACTTGGTGGGGTGCCGGCCATTGCCATGGCCTATCTCGCGGAAGAGATCGAACCCGCCCATCTCGGCAGGGCGATGGGCCTTTATGTCGGCGGCACCGCCTTCGGCGCAATGATGGGCCGCGTCGGCATGGGCGTCATCACCGAATTCGCTTCGTGGCGCATGGCGCTTGCGGTCATGGGCCTCACGGGCATTGCCGCAGCACTCGGCTTTCTCTGGCTGCTGCCGGCATCCCGGAACTTCACCGTCACACGCGGCACACCCTTCATCCGGCATATCGAGACTTGGGCCGCCCATTTGCGCAAGCCCGTGCTGGCCCAGCTGTTCTTCATCGGCTTCCTGCTGACCAGCATCTTCGTCACCGTGTTCAACTACACCACCTTCCGCCTTGTCGGAGAGCCTTACGGCCTCGGTCAGACCGCCATCAGCATGATCTTCCTGACCTTTGGCTTCGGCATCGTCTCCTCCTCCGTCGGAGGCGCGCTCGCCGACCGCTTCGGTCGGCGCACCATGCTGCTCATCGGTTTCCTGACCGTGTTTTTCGGTATCATGCTGACGCTGTTCGACGTCATGCCGCTGATCATCGCGGGTATCGCGCTGATTACCACCGGCTTTTTCATCGGCCACTCGGCGGCCAGCGGCGCGATCGGGGCGAATGCAGGCTCGGCCAAGAGCCATGCCTCTTCCCTTTACCTGCTGTTCTATTACATGGGATCGAGCATCACGGGATCGATCGGCGGCTGGTTCTGGCAGCATGGCGGCTGGCCATGGGTCGCAATACTTGCAGGTCTTTGCGCCCTGACCGGCGCAGCCATGACGCTGACCATTCCCCCCGCAAAGACAGCAAAGGGGCTGGCTCGATCGCTCATGAAACGGATGCGCTGAAGAATTCCATCCAGATCCGCCTGCCCTGATCGTCGAACCGTTTCACCGCCTCGATGAAATCGTGGCGGGCGGCTTCGTCCGCCAAAGGCGCGGGCAGCATGGGATCGAAGACGATCTGGCGGATGGCATCATCGCCCAGTAGAAAGCTTTCGCGCGCAGCGATTTCGGGCTGCAAGTTTGCCATGTCCTCCAGCCATGCCTCCAGACGCTGCACGCCTTCCCTGTAGGCCATGACCGGCGTGTCACATTCCCAAAGACCAAGAGCCTGCTTCTGCCGGTTCGGATCGAAATCCGCGGCCCGGAATACGGCAGCCTCTTCTCCCAGGCCCAACGCAATCAGGCGCTGACGCGCCGTTCCCGCTCCGCCCGCCAGATTATCGGGACGAATAAAGAGACCGTTGTCGAGCTCCCGCATACCCAGCATGGAGAGTGCCCGCTCCCGTGCCCTCAGCACCTTACGGTCGCTGCGGGAAAGCCCTCCGGTCGATGCCGCGATCCAGTCGCCGTTCCATCGGACAAGACGCTCCTCGACCGTCCGCCAGCCGGCGACATCGTCACGGATCCTTCGCCTCTCCGACCCCAGCCGATAGACGCCGCGCTCGACAAGCTCGACCAGACCCGACTGGGCAAGACGCGCGAGCGTCACCCGCACGCTGTTTTCGGAAATGTCGAAGAGTGCACAGGCTCTCAGGGCATCGGCAACGCTCAATACGCCACCCTCAGCCACACCCAGCAGATTGAGGATCAGACGCCGTGCATTCGGCACCTCAAAGTTACTATGTTTGACACTATTCGACATCAAGCGTAATTTTCTTTCATGCGTGCTGGAGCGCACGAGGAGGAAAACATGTCACTTACCAGCCAATTCCAGACGCACGAAGTACAAAATCAGCCGGAAGAGCTGAAGGAATACAATGTCTGGGAGACAGACATTGCGCTCCGAGAGGCTGTCGAGCACAACGGCGGGGACTGGGCACATGAACACCTGAGCGAATACGGCTCGCTCGCCGGCGGCGAGCTTGTCCGGGCGGGTTACGAAGCGAATGAAAACCGCCCACGGCTGCGGTCGTTCGACAGATATGGCCGGCGCATCGACGAGGTGGAATTCCACCCCGCCTATCATCGGCTGATGGCGGAAGCGATGAGGCACGGCATGAACGGCTTTGCGTGGCGCAATGCCAACCGGACCGGCGCGCATGTGGCGCGCGCCGCGGTGATGTATATCGGCTCGCAGGCAGATGCCGGCATCGGCTGCCCGATGTCGATGACCCACGCGGCCATCCCGGCCCTCAGGCGCGCACCCGCGCTTGCCGAGAAATGGATCCCGAAGCTTATCTCCACGGAATACGACCCGCGCAGCCTCCCGATGGAACAGAAAACCGGCTGCACCATCGGCATGGGCATGACGGAAAAGCAGGGAGGCTCCGACGTCCGTTCCAACACGACAAGGGCAATCCGCCAGCCTGACGGCACCTACGAACTGATCGGGCACAAATGGTTCTTCTCCGCGCCCATGTGCGACGCCCATCTGGTGCTCGCGCAGGCGGAGGGTGGCCTGAGCTGCTTCCTCGTGCCGCGCTTTCGCCCGGACGGCAGCCGCAACGCGGTCGAGATCCAGCGTTTGAAGGACAAGCTCGGCGACTGGTCGAATGCCTCCTCGGAAGTTGAGTTTCAGGGCGCGTCAGGAGAACTCGTCGGCGAGGAAGGCCGCGGCATCGTGACGATCCTCGACATGGTGGCGCTCACCCGCCTCGACTGCATGATCGGTTCGGCCAGCCAGATGCGGCAGGCGACGGTGCAGGCCCTGCACCATACCCGACAGCGTAAGGCCTTCGGCGCCTATCTCGTCGATCAACCGCTGATGCGCAACGTGCTGGCCGACCTCGCGCTCGAAAGCGAGGCGGCGCTCGCTTTGACAATGCGTGTCGCCCGCGCGATAGATGCCGCCGGGCACGACCAGCGCGAGGCCGCCTTTGCCCGCATCGCCACGGCGATGGGCAAATACTGGATCTGCAAGCGCGCGCCCCCGCACATCAATGAAGCGCAGGAATGCCTTGGCGGTATCGGATATGTGGAAGAGACGATGATGCCCCGTCTCTACCGGCAGGCCCCGCTCAACTCGATCTGGGAAGGAAGCGGCAACGTCCAGTGCCTCGATGTGCTGAGAGCCTTGCGCAAGGAGCCCACTTCACGCGATGCGCTGTTCGACGAACTCGCCGCCGCCGGAGGTCTCGACCCGGCCTATGATGCGGAATTGAAGGCATTCACCAGCTCTCTCGGCGATGTGGAAACCCTCGAATATCGCAGCCGCTCCATCGTCGAGCGCGCCGCACTCCTGCTGCAGGCCTCCATTCTCTTGAAATCCGCCGACCCTGCCATTGCTGCATCCTTCTGCCGTTCCCGGCTCGGAAAAGAACACGGCCTCGCCTTTGGAACACTGGGGCCTGATGCACCGGTCGCTTTGCTCATAGAGAGGGCCACGGTCACGATCTGAGGCAAGCCGGTCGGCAGCCCCGCCTACCCAGTGGTCCCATACTCTTTTGCAAAATGGCTCTTAGGGAAGCCGATATCGGGACGCTATTTCGATGGTCCATGTTAGCCATTGTAATGGAAGAGTAAAAGACCATGAGCGCCCCCGACGTCAACACCGAAACAGCCGCCCCTCCGAGCGACAAGACGCGCCTTCGCCGATACAACTGGCTGGCCAAATACGACCGCGACACGATCAACGATATCATCGACGCAGGCATTGTCTGTCAGGTGGGCTACGTGATCGACGGCATGCCTTATGTCACGCCGACCAACCACTGGCGCATCGATGACCACATCTATTGGCACGGCTCATCGGCCAGCCGCATGCTGAAGGCGCAGCAGAAGGGTATCCCGGTCTGCTTCACCGTCACCCATCTCGACGGCATCGTCTTTTCCCGTGCAGCCTTCAACCACAATATCCAGTACCGTTCGGTCATGGCCTTCGGCGAAGCGGAGCTTTGTGAGGAAGACGTCAAGCGCAAGGCGCTCGAGACCTTCACCGACCGCCTCGCCCCCGGTCTCTGGGCCTATGCCCGACCGCCGGCGGAGCAGGAATGGAAGGCGACCAAGGTCATTCGCATGAAGCTGGACGAAGTCTCCGCCAAAGTGGCCGACGGTCTCCCCAGCGAAGATGACGAAGACTACGCAACCGACAATTGGGCAGGCTCCATCGCGCTCAGGACTGTACAGCTTGATCCCGTTGCCGATCCGAAGCTGCGCGAAGGCATCGAAATGCCGGCCTTCGTCAAGAACTTCCGCTACGTCGGAGTGAAGTAACCGCCGCCGCTTTCAAGGGTCTGCACAAATGCAGATCCTTGAGGTCTGGCCACACGATATCAGAACTCCACTTCACTGCCCGGACATCAGGCCCAACGGCTGGAACTTCTGCCGGGCTCAAGGTTTCATTTGCAGCCGCAACCCCTTTTCGGGTCGCGCGCCCACAGAGGATATTCCCATGGCGGGCTTTCATCAGGAAACGGTGCTTTCGGTCCACCACTGGACCGACCGTCTCTTCAGCTTCAAGACCACGCGCGACAGCGCCCTTCGCTTCTCCAACGGCCATTTCACCATGATCGGCCTCCAGGTGGAGGGCCGCCCGCTGATGCGCGCCTATTCAATTGCAAGCGCGAATTACGAGGAACATCTGGAATTCCTCAGCATCAAGGTCGAGGACGGGCCGCTGACCTCGCGTCTCCAGCACATCCAGCCCGGAGATTCCCTCATCATCGGCAAGAAGCCAACCGGCACGCTACTCATCGGTTACCTGCTGCCGGGAAAGCGGCTCTATCTTCTAGGCACCGGTACCGGCCTTGCGCCATTCCTGTCGATCGTCCGCGATCCGGAAACCTACGAGAAATTCGAACAGGTGGTGCTGGTGCATGGCGTGCGCGAGGTGAGCGAGCTTGCCTACCAAAGCTATCTCAGCGAGGAATTGCCGCGTGACGAGGCGATCGGCGAATTGATCTCGGCGCAGCTCCTCTACTACCCCACCGTGACCCGCGAGCCGTTCCAGAACCAGGGACGCATAACGACGCTGATCGAAGAAGGCCGGCTGTTCTCCGATCTCGGCCTTCCGCCACTGGACCCCGAACACGACCGGGTCATGCTGTGCGGTTCTCCGGCCATGCTGGCCGATCTGAAGACCATGCTGGAAGAGCGCGGCTTTCACGAAGGCAACACCTCGACCCCCGGACATTTCGTCATCGAACGGGCCTTTGCCGAGAAATAGCCGCAGCAATTTAGTCCCCCCGACTGGCCGCCTCCGATTGGAGGCGGCGTTTTTTTTGGGGTTGATCAGTAAGGCAGGGGGAACAGTGCCGTCAGCGCCAGAACGCGCTTTCTGATGGCGGTTTCGGCAACCTCGACGCCGACCCCCGTCTGCAGAACGGTCAGCGCCTCGAGGATCATTTCACCGATTGCGCGATATTCCATCGGACCAAAGCCGCGCGTCGTTCCCGCCGCACTGCCGACGCGAATACCGGATGTCACCATCGCCTTCGCCTCGTCACCCGGTATAGCATTCTTGTTGAGAGTGATGCCGCAGCGTTCCAGCATTGCTTCCGCGTCAGCCCCTGTCACGCCGAACGGCCGAAGATCGACAACGGCGAGATGCGTATCCGTGCCGCCGGAGACGATCGGCAATCCGCCCGCCTTGAGCGTATCGGCCAGTATCTGGCAATTGCCGATGACATCGATGGCGTATTGCCTGAAAGCGGGTTGCAGCGCCTCGCCGAAAGCGACGGCCTTGGCGGCGATCACATGCATCAGCGGTCCCCCCTGAAGGCCGGGAAAGATCGCCGAATTGATCTTCCTGGAGATCTCCGCATCGTTGGTCAGGATGATGCCGCCACGCGGCCCCCTCAACGTCTTGTGGGTGGTGGAGGTGACGACATGCGCATGCGGGAAAGGCGAGGAAACGGCCCGCCCTGCAACAAGCCCGGCGAAATGGGCCATGTCGACCATGAAGATCGCATCGACCTTGTCCGCAATCCGCCGGAAGGCCTCGAAATCCGGCATGCGGGAATAGGCCGAGCCGCCGGCAATGATGAGCCGTGGCCGATGTTCCAGAGCAAGCCGCTCGACCTCCTCCATGTCGATCAGATGCGTTGTGGGATCGACGCCATAACCGACCGCATTGAACCAGCGGCCGGAAATGTTCATGGACGCGCCATGCGTAAGGTGACCACCCGCCTTGAGATCCAGACCAAGGATACGGTCACCGGGCGAAAGCAGGGCAAGATAGACTGCCTGATTGGCCTGGCTGCCGGAATGCGGCTGGACATTGGCGAATTCGCACCCGAACAGCGCTTTCGCCCTTTCGATCGCGAGACGCTCGACGCCGTCGGCGTTGACGCAGCCCCCATAATAGCGGCGGCCGGGATAGCCCTCCGCATATTTGTTGGTGAGCACGCTGCCCTGAGCCGCCATGACGGCCGGGCTTGCGAAGTTTTCGGAAGCGATCAGCTCGATGGAATTGATCTGCCGCTCGCGCTCTGCTGCGATGAAGGACGCGATGTCGGGATCTAGGTCGGTCAACGGATACAATGGTGAGGAGGCAGGTTTCAGATTGGTTTTCATTTGGGGATCATCCTTGCTTGAGAGTCCGTGCCTTTAGGCCGGAACGGAAAGACGTAAGCCGTCCAGCGCAGGCGAGATGCGGATCTGACAGCTGAACCGCGAGGTCGGAATGGCGCCATCGGCAAGGTCGATCATGTCGATCTCGTCTTCGGCCGGCGGCTCCAGCAAGCCGCTGGTCGCCGGATCGATGTGCACGTGGCATGAGCCGCAGGACAGGGCGCCCTCGCACGATCCCTTGATACCGAGGCCTGCCGCGCGCAGCACCTTCATCAGCGGCTCGCCGTTTTCGGCTTCGAGCGCCGTCTCCCGGCCAGCCGGGTTCGTTACGAAAATCTTCGTCATGTCTGGTCTTCCTGTTCTCTGGGGAAATGGCCCGGAACGCACTCAGCCGTTCCGGGCGACAGACCGCTTCTGCGGTCTATGATATCCGCGTCAGCCCAGCATCGCCGGTCTTCTTCGGTAAAGAGGACGGCGGGCCTCGATGGCACGGGCGGCGCGCAGGATATCCGCCTCGCCGCCCATCCGTCCGATGATCTGCACACCCACCGGCAAACCGCCTTCGGTGAACCCGATCGGCACCGAAGCGGCCGGCTGGCCGGTCATGTTCCAGGGATAGGTGTAGGGACACCAGTCCCAGTCTTCGCTGGCATAGCCGACCGGCACATCACGCTCGACCGAATAGGGCGGCACGGGCATGACAGGACCAACAAGCAGGTCGTATCGCTGGAAAAAGGCCTTGGACGCCGCGGCAATCGTCATGCGCTGCTCCACCGCCTTCATGTATCCGGAGAGCGAGACATTCGCTCCCGAAGCGCCGACGCTCAGGATCAGCGGATCCAGCAGGTGGCGCTTGTCCGGTGCTGCCCCTTCGACACAGGAAAGGCAGGCCGTTTCCCAGAACACCTTGAAGGGCTCGAACGGATCGACCGGCCAGACCGGATCTTCTTCGGAAACAGACGCCCCCGCCTCCGCAAGCAGCGGAGCGGCTTCCGCCACAAGCCTGTCGGTCTCGGCATCCACCAGCGGGGCATGGCATCCGAGCCGGGCGGAAAAGGCGATCTGCATGCCGGCCAGCGACGGGTTCCCAAGATCATCGGGCGCGGAGAACGGCACCGGCCAGATGTAGGGATCACGCGGTTCGGGGCGGCTGATCACGTCCAGCATGATCGCCGCATCCTCCACGGTTCGCGCGAGAGGACCGACCACCGAATGCGGCATGTCGATATCCGGCGGAAAGGCCGGGACACGGCCGAAGCCTGGCTTTATGCCGAAGAGGTTGGTGTAGGCGGCGGGAATGCGGATCGAACCCGCTCCATCGCTGCCGAGCGCCACCGGCCCGAAACCGAGCGCCAGAGCCGCCGCAGCGCCACCCGAGGAGCCGCCCGGCGTTTTTGTAAGGTCATAGGGATTGGCGGTCGCGCCATGCACCTGACTGCGGGTCACGACCTTGCAGCCGGCCTCCGGCGTTGCCGTCTTGGCGAGAAACACCGCCCCCGCCTCGCGCAAACGCGCCACGCAGGGCGTATCCTCCTGCACCGGGTCCGTGCCGAAAAGGAGCGAGCCGCGCCGCTTCGGCATGCCGGCAACGGCGGAGAGATCCTTGATCGTCACCGGCACGCCATCCATGGCGGAAAGCGGCGTGCCCGCGCGCCAGCGCGCCAGTGACTGCTCCGCCATCGCAAGCGTGTAGGTCTCATCGAGATGGACGACCGAATTGACGACGGGATCGAGCGCACGAATGCGATCGATCAGGGCTTTGGCGACAGCGACGGGCGACAGCGTGCCCGCACGATAGCCGTTCGTCAGTTCGGTGATGGTCAGCCAGCATACGTCCTCGCCCGGCAAGGCGGACGAGGAAACGATCGGGGCATCAATAGGCTTCGAAGTATTCATTGATTTCCGCTGCCGGGATTTCATCGCGTAGACGCGCCGTTTCCTGCCGTTTCATGGCAAGGTAGACCTTCACGAATTCCTCGCCAAGCAGATCGCGCAGCGCCGTATCCGCTTCGAAGGCGTCGAGCGCATCATCGATCTCGGTCGGGAGCTTCGCATAGCTGGCATCGTCCTCCTTCGGACCGTTGCCGGAGGGCATGAGTTCCCGCTCCTGCATCAGCCCGAGCAGGCCGGAACCGATCACCGAAGCGGCGACGAGGTAGGGATTGGACATGGCCGCGGGAACGCGCACTTCCATGTGGGTCGACTTGTCCCGGCTGGCCTTGACGCGCACCGAAGCCGAACGGTCCTGGATGCCCCATGAAATATTCGAGGGTGCGTAGGTGCGCGGGCGAATGCGGCGATAGCAGTTCGGCGTCGGGCTCCAGATCGCCATCGCGCCGCGTGCGTGGTCGAGCACGCCCTGGATAAAGCTCTTGAAGATGGCCGACATGCCATCCGGATCGGCGATATCGAGGAAAGCGTTGTTGCCGGTCTCCTTGTCCAGAAGCGAGATGTGATAGTGCGAGCAGCTGCCCGAGAGACCCTTGTAAGGCTTGGTCATGAAGGTGGCGAGCAGGCCGTGTTTCGCCAGATATTCCTTCACCGTGCTCTTGAACACGAAGGCGGTATCGGCGGCCGCGACCCCGACTTCGGCTGAATAGTTGATCTCGACCTGACCCGGGCCGTGCTCGACATTGTAGGTGATGATATCGATGCCTTGCGCCTGCAGAACCTTGATGAGATCGTCGATCGCCGGATGCTGGTGCGTGCGTGCGGTCGCGAAAATCGGCTGCCCCCCGAAGATCGGCTGGCGGGTTTCCGCATCGACCACGTAGAACTCGTATTCGTGGCCCATCATCACCCTGAAGCCGAGGCTGTCTGCAACCGACAGCATCTTCTTCAGCAGCATGCGCGGCGAGGCGAGCTGCACCGTGCCGTCATACCACATGGTGTCACAGATCACGCGGCCGGTCTTTTCGAGCCACGGAACGGGAGACAGCGTATCCTGGTCGACGACCATCACGCAGTCCTGATAGTTCATTTCCTCGTTGTAGCCGGAATTGCGGACCGGGATCGAGTAGCTGTCGAGCGCGACGGTGCCGCCATAGAGATTGAGGCCGGAGCGCATGTAGCCGGCGACATGATTGATCGGGATGGTCTTGCCGCGGCTCATGCCGGCCATATCCGGCAGTTCGAAGCGCAGGAAATCGTAGCCTGCGGCCTTCACCTTTTCGACGAAGGCATCCGCTTCATCGCGCGTTGCCAACGCCAGCGGCGGCACATGGCGACCCTGCGTACCTTCATCAATCACTTTCAGCATGTGGGAACCCCTTTTTATCGTTAGAGCTTGCGCGTCAGGCGACCTTGCGGTCGGCGGTGGCGGCAAGAATTCGTGAGAAATTGTCATAGAGAGTGCGGGCGGCCTGCCCGAAATCGGCAAGCCTGGGCGCCACGGTTTCCTGAAGACGGGCGGCCTTTTCCGGCCCCAGAGCCACCTGCAGGCTCTCGGCATAGGCGGGAACACTCTCCCAGTCCGGCACCGTCGTCGGCGTGATTTCGACGTGATATTGCAGACCATAGGCATGGTCGCCCCAACGGATCGCCTGCGTGGCGCAAGCGGGGTTTTCCGCGAGGATCACAGCTCCTTCCGGCATCGTCGAAATTTCGGCGCCATGCCACTGGAAGGTCAGCATGCCCTCGCCCAACCCGGCCAGCAGCGGATCGGCCTTGCCTTCCGAGGTAAAGACCACATCGGCGAGCCCGACCTCGGGCATCTGCATCGGCGTTACCTTGCCGCCGAGCGCCTCAGCGAGCAACTGGTGCCCGAGGCAGACGCCCAGATAGGGGCGCTTCAGTTCCATGACCCAGCGCCGGATCGCGGCCTTCTCCGGGATGAACCACGGATGGATATCCTCCTGCCAGACATCCTGGGGACCGCCCATGACCACCAGCAGATCATAGTCTTCGAGCGGCGGAATTGCCTCGCCGGCATCGAGTTCGACGGCATCCCACTGATGGCCATCGTCCTTCCAGAAATCACGGAAAATGCCGGGATGCTCGACGTCGAGATGCTGAAATACCAGAATGCGCATGTATTCTCCTTGGTGTATTCTTATGGGGATGTGTTCTTATGGATGTCCGTCGCGTGCCTGCCGCTATCCTCAGACAAGCCGCATTCCCGTGCCGGTATCGAAAAGGTGGACGCGTTCCATCGCCACCGACAGGCCGACTTCGGCTCCGGGCACGACGGAAAGCAGCGAGGAGGCCAGCGCCACGAGCCTCAGCTCGATATCGCTGGTCTCCACCGTAACGGCGGCATTGGTACCGAGCGCCTCGATATCGGTGACCTTGCCAACAATCGACGCGTCACCGGTCGGGACCAGACGGATATCTTCCGGACGGATCCCCGCCTCGACCTGCACCGGATCGGTCGTCGCAAGGTGCTTCATCTTGCCCGGCAGCGGCCGGATTGCGCCGGCAAATCTCAGGCCATCCGTCGATATCTGCGCCGGCAGCAGGTTGATTTCCGGAGCGCCCACGAAGCGGGCCACCTCGCGATCCACAGGCGCATCATAAAGCGTCTGCGGATCGGCGATCTGCACGATGCGGCCCTGCCGAAGCATGATAACGGTATCGGCAATCGCCATCGCCTCCGTAAAGTCGGGCGTGGCCATGACGAAGCTGTACCCCAGCTCGCGCTGCATGCGGCGCAGTTCCGCACGTAGTTCTATGCGCAGCATCGCGTCGAGACTCGATAGCGGCTCGTCGAGCAGGAAGAGAGACGGCGAGCGGACGAGCGCGCGACCGAGAGCGACACGCTGGCGTTCGCCCCCACTCATCGTTTTCGGCTTGCGCCCGAGGATATGCGCGATCTTCAGCCGCGCGGCGACCTCCTTGACCGCCTCCTCGATCTCCGCCTTGCTCTGACCGCGAATGCGAAGGGGATTGGCGATGTTGTCGTAACCCGACTTGTCCGGATAGAGCGCCAGGTTGTCGAAGATCATCGCCAGATCTCTGTCCTTGGGTTCCAGCCCGGCACTGTCCCGGCCGCCAAGATGGATGCTGCCGTGATCTGGCACCTCAAGCCCGGCGAGCGACCGCAGAAGCGTGGTCTTTCCGGCACCGGCAGCACCGAGCACGACCGTCAGCGCGCCCTTCGGCACGGTGAAGCTGACATCATCAAGCGCCTTGTTACTGCGATAGGATTTCGCCAGCCGATCGACAACGAGAGCCGGAACCTGCTGGGCCTGGGCAAGGGCGTGGGCGGGAGAAAAAGCGTTCATGCTGCGTCTCCTGCGCGAAGCGGTAACCTGAGATCGGTCTCGCCGCTGAACAAGACAAAGGTTTGCGGATCGACCGCGACGTTGACGACAGCCCCCTCCAGCGGGCGTTCCTGCGCTGGCACGACCGCCTTGAGCGTCTGGCTGGCATGTTCCAGCGTCAGTACCGCCTCGGCACCGCGGGGTTCGACTGCGCGAACGGCGACCTCGAACGTATCCGGCCCCGGCCTCGCAAGCCGGACCGTTTCGGGACGAATGCCAAGAACGACAGGGCCGTTTCGCTCCTTCTCCGGCAGCACGGTTTCCGCAGGCAAAGAGACAGAGAAGTCGTCGCGCATGAACGAAATCTGCCCTGCATCACGCGAAAGCCATCCGCGGATCAGGTTCATCGGCGGCGAGCCCATGAAATTGGCAACGAAGAGATGGCCCGGTTCCTGACAGATGAGGGAGGCCTTCTCCACCTGCTTGATCTTGCCGGCGCTCATGACCGCGATACGGTCGGCGAGCGACAACGCCTCGATCTGGTCGTGCGTCACATAGATGATCGTCAGGCCCGCTTCTTTCTGCAGCCGTCTCAGCTCCTTGCGCATGGCAAGACGCGCAGCCGCTTCGAGGTTGGAAAGCGGCTCATCGAGCAGGAGAATATCCGGCTTGGTCACCAGCGTGCGGCCGATGGCGACACGCTGAAGTTCCGAGCCGCCAAGATCCCTTGCACGAGCGTCGAGCTTGCCGGTCATGCCGAGCAGTTCCGCCACTTCATCCACCGCGCGGGCAATCTCGGCCTTCGCCACTCCCCTCACCTTCAGCCCGAAAGCAAGGTTCTGACGGACGGACATGGAGGTGAAGACGGCATAGTCCTGAAACACGAGGCCGACATTGCGCTTGCCGGGCGGCAGCCCGATGACGGACTTGCCGTCGATCAGGATATCGCCGGAGGTCGGGTTCTCCAGTCCGACGACCATGTTGAGCGTCGTGGACTTGCCGCAACCCGATGAACCGAGCAGCGCGACGGTTTCACCGGCGGCAACCTCGAGGTCGATACCATCCACGGCAGCGACGGAGCCATCGGAGAACTCCTTGCGGAGATTGACGATCTGAAGCTTGGGCACGCTCATCGTTTCACCGCTCCAAAGGTCATGCCGCGGGCAAGATGGGACTGGATCATGAAGCCGCCGATGACGAGCGGCAGCATGGCGAGCACGGCAAGGGCCGCCTGAACGCCGTAGAGCGTGCCGGCCGTCGCGGTGACGTACTTCGCGAGCTGGACGGGAATGGTGGTGACATTGGTATAGGACAGCACCAGCGCGAACATGAATTCCGACCAGTTGAGAATGAAGATGAACATGGTGGTGGCGAACAGACCGCCTCTCACCAGCGGGATCGTGACCGTCAGGTGCGCCATCAGCCGGGAACGGCCGTCGAGCATGGCCGCCTCCTCGATCTCGCGCGGCAGGTCGTCGATGAAGCTCTTCAGCATCCAGGTCGAGAAAGGCAGTGTCACCGCGACATAGATGACAATCAGCCCGCTATAGGTGTCGATGACATTGGTGACCGAGAAGATGATGACGAACGGCACGGCGATCGCAGCAGGCGGAAACATGCGTCCCGACAGAATGACCAGCGGCGTCGCCTTTGTGATGGTCGAGTAGCGCGATAGTCCGATGGCCGAAAACAGGCCGATCAGGATCGAGAAGAAGGTCGCGATGACCGAGGCGAAGATGGAGCCGAGAACCGACGCGGTGGCAGGCTGGCTGACGCCGCCGACACCGTATTCGCGGATCGCATCCGGGTCGAACAGGGTGCGGAAGTTGACGAGCGTCGGCTGTTCCGGGATCCAGATGGCGGGAGCCGCGTTCCAGTCGGTCGGCGGCTTGATCGCGGTCATCACGATCCAGAATACCGGAAACAGCGTGATGACGAGCGCGAGGCCGAGAACGATCGCGAGCGGCAGGGTAAGCGGACGGGAAAGCATCAGCGCCGAGCCTCCAGAAGCTGGTCACGCACGGGAAGGAGCATGAGATTGATGATGACGAGCGTGCCGATCAGCACCAGGAAGGCGGCGGCAGCGCCATAGGCGAGCTGGAAGTCATTGAAGGCGAGCTTGTAGATGTAGAGGCTGATCGTCTCTGTCGCCGAACCCGGTCCGCCACGCGTCAGCATGAATACCTCGTCGAACAACTTGATGACCTCCATCGCCCGGATCACGAAAGCGACAATGATCACCGGCTTGAGCATCGGCAGAACCACCTGCCAGAATACCTGCCGGGGCGAGGCGCCGAGAATGACGGCGGCGCGCACGGGATTTTCCGGAACGGCGTTGAGGCCCGAGAGCAGGATCAGGAAGAAAAGCGGCGTCCAGTGCCAGACTTCGGTGATGATGACGGTCGCAATCGCGAACGGCGCGCTGCGAAACCATTCCGGCATGGCGCCCGGACCGGCGATCAGGGCGATGACCTGATTGATCGGGCCATTCGACTGGAACAGCATCCAGAAGGTATAGCCTACCACGACGGGCAGGATCATCATCGGCGTCAGAAAGGCGGAAAAAAGCACCGCCTTGCCGCGAAACTCTCGCAAGAAGAGAACCGCGAGCCCAAGGCCGAGCGTGAACTCCAGCATCAGACAGACTGCCGAAAGCAACACCGTGCGGATGACCGCCTCGATGAAGCGGCTGTCGTAGACCAGCAGCTCATAATAGTTCTCCAGCCCGACGAAATAAGCCTCCGCCAGCGAGCCGCGTGTGGGCGACCAGTCGGTGAAGCTCATGTAGAGCGCGACGAGCAATGGCATGACCAGAACGACCAGCGAGACGATCTGGCCGGGCACGGCGAAGAAACGGGCCGGCCCGAGATTGCCGACCGCCTTCGCCGGCGGTGCTGCTGCGACAGGCCTGGCCTCATTGCCCACCGTCGCCATATCCGCCCCGTCCGTATTCGGGGTTACGTGAAGATTCATCCCTGACCTCTTCTTGGTCCGACGATCCAGTCGCCGGAGCAGTCCAGAACCCCGCCATTCGGGGAGAGACCCGGCGGCAGCGAGATGCCGCCGGGATGGGCAAGCCGAGAGATCAGCCCCACTTGTCGGCGCCGCTGGCCTTCTTGATCGGCTCGGCGAGGTTCTTGGTGAGGGCAAGCCAGGATTTCTGGACCTTTTCCTTGCCGACGCGGCGGGTGATGCGTTCGAAGGAGCGCGAGGCGTCGTCGAGGGCCTGCTGCGGCTTTTTCTCGCCGGTCATGCAGGCATGGATCTCCTTGTCGAGGGCATCCTGGTATTCGAAGCCCCCCGGCAGGCAGAAGTCCGGAACCGTGTTAACCATGTTGTTGTACAGCGTATCGAGATAGGGTGCCGTGTAGGTGTCCAGCATCCGTTCCGAAGGCTGCTTCATGTGGTTGACGCGGTAGGGATCCGAATAGCCGCCGAGATAGGGAATGGCGTCCATCGAGATCGTCGGCGACGTCATCCACTGGGCATAGGCATAAGCCAGTTCCGGATTGGCCGAATATTTCGACACGGCATAACCGTACCCCCAGCAGAACATGCCGGCATAAAGCAGCGTGCCGTCCTTCAGCTTGTCGGCGGGCATGACGGTTGCGGCGATCTTGCCGGACGTCGCCGGTCCGGTGGACGGGGCTTTCGAATACTTGAAGCCCGAGGGCCAGCAGATATTCATGAAGCCCTCGCCGCGGCCGAAAGCGTTGTAGTTGGAGGACCAGGTGAAGCTGAAGGCGTCGGGATGCAGGAACTCGTTCATCTTCAGCATGTCTTCAAGCGCCGCCAGACCTTCTTCGGAATTGAAGGTCGGGTTCATCTCGTTGTCGAAGTAGAGACGTCCCTTCGAAATCAGGCGCTGCATGAACATCCACTTCACATAGTAGCGCGAGCGGTATTCGAGGCTTCCGTAAAAGTTGTTGGCCGGATCGTGCATGAACGAAGCGATGTCGTGGTACTCGCTCCAGGTCTTCGGCGTCGAGAGCGCGTAGCCGAACTTGTCGGAGAAGGCCTTCGCCTTGTCGGAATTCTCGATGTAGTCGCTGCGGCAGAGAAGCGTGATCTGGTCACCATCGTTCAGGAGGCCCGCCACACGGCCGTTGTAGAGCTGCGCATGGTGGCTGGCGGGGAAGACGACTCCGTAGTCCGGATTGAAGATTTCCGGATCGTGCTTTTCGACCCAGTCGGTGAGGTCGTAGATGACGCCACTGTCGATCCAGTCCGGATAGGACATGGCGGTCGGCATCATCACGTCATAGCTGCCGGTCTTGGCGACGGCTTCCTGCATGCCCTTGGTGTGGACCACTTCGTCCGGCTCTTCGATAAAGATAAGGTCGATGCCGAGTTCGCTTTTCCACTTGTCGACATAGGGCGTCATGTTGCCGATGGATCCCGTCGGAATGAGCAGCGTCAGGCTCTTCTTGGTCGCCTTTGCCGCGGCCTCCTTGGCGAGCGCCCAGGCACGCTCCTCGGCACCACCGATGGCGGCAAAGGCCTTGCGGGCGCCGAGCGGCGACAGCATGACCGTGTTCGCCACCATGGCAGACACACCAAGAGCACTCATCCGCTGCAGAAAGCCACGTCGGCTCATCTGAGCTGCGTCGAACCCATCAAGCGTGGATTCAATCCGTTCTTTGTTCTTTTGCATTTTTCCCTCTGGAGTATATTGCCAAGGTGAACTCAGCATAAGAATTTACCGGTACTATACACGCATAAACAAAGAAGTATATTATCGTGAATAGCTCGAATTCACGAATTACAACCAACAGATACTTTGTTGTGCGCTGCACCATTCTTTTGGTGTATTTGCATTTTCACGATATCTGCGCGACAATTGCGGTGTTAGTGCCATTTTGGAAAATTTGTCTGGTACCAATTCCCGGTACCGGTCCAGTCCTGTTCCTGCCGACCAAACCCCATGAGGGAGCGTAAATGCCCAAGACAGCAATCACCGGTTCCCTGGTGACGGTGGAATTCGACAAGTCGGCGGATATGCCCATCTATCGCCAGATCACCGAGTGGATGAAAACCGCAATCCTAAGCGGTCGACTGGCTGCGGGAACGAAACTCCCCTCGACGCGCATCCTGGCTGACGAGCTTGGCGTTTCCCGCAATACCGTCGTGCAGGTGTTTGAGATGCTGACGGAAGAAGGGCTGCTTTCGAGCCGGGTGGGGGCCGGCACCTTCGTCTCCGACATCATTCAGGACCAGACGATCATCGAGCCTGATACGCCGATCGAACCTGCGAGCCGCGCGGGAGGCTACCCGTTCCGCTCGCTTTCCCGGCGCGGCAAGAGCCTCGTCGTCTCGGCGACGGGAGAGTTTTCGGAACGACCGACGCCCTTCATGCCGGACCTGCCGGACCTGCGCGAATTTCCGATCCGCACGTGGATGCGCCTGCTGAACGAAACCTCCGGCCGCCTGACAGGACAGATCCTCGCGGAATCCTCGAACGCCGGCTACGAACCGCTGCGGCGTGCCATCGCCCAGCACCTGAACGCATCGAGGGGCATGCACTGCAACTACCAGCAGGTCATCGTCACCACCGGTTCGCAGCAGGGCCTGGATCTTATCTGTCGTATGTTGCTCGACGCCGGAGATCCCGTCTGGCTGGAGGAGCCGGGCTATGTCGGCGCCCGCTCGATCATTCGCGCCAATGGCGGTTTCGTCTGTCCGGTCCCCGTTGACGAAAGCGGGGCGAAATTCGACGAAGCCATGCAAACCCATCCCGTGCCCAGGCTGATCTTCACCTCGTCGTCCCGCCACTACCCCCTTGGCGGCCAGCTCGATCAGGAGCGGCGCGAGGAACTGGTGCGGATCGCGGCGCGCAACGGCACCTGGATCGTCGAGGACGACTACGACAACGAGTTCATCTACAACGGCAACAGCCTGCGCTCGATCTTCGCCATGGATGGCGAACAGCGCACGATCTACATGGGCACCTTCTCGAAGACCCTGCTGCCGTCCTTCAGGCTCGGCTATATCGTGGTCCCCCTCGATCTGAGCGAGCACTTCGCCAAGGCGCGCGCCGTCGTTGACCGGCACGCCTCGCTGATCGAGCAGATGGTCCTGTCGGAATTCATGTTGCGCGGGCTTTTCGTGTCGCATATCCGCCGGATGCGCAATCTCTATCAGGCGCGTCGCCAGCAACTGACGACTGGCCTTGAAGATATCTTCGGGAAGGACTGTTACATGTCGGCGCCCGACAGCGGCACGCATGTCATCCTGCCGCTGATCAAGGGAGCCGACGATCGGGCCGTTGCCAGCCGGGCTCTGGAAAAGGGCCTCGTTTTGAGACCGCTGTCTCCCTACTACATGACGGAAGAGCGCAGGAATGGCCTGCTTGTCGGTTTCTCCGCCTTCAACGAGGACGAAATCCGCCGAGGCCTTGGCAATCTCGACCTTCTGCGCGGTGAAATCGTCCCGAAACTTGGAATGTGAAACAGCCTTCACCCGCTGTCAGCAACCAAGAATTGCTGGCGCAGCACTTCCTGATCACGAAATATCATCTCCGTTCTCGCGGAATTGAAAGGGTTTTATGACAGAATCCGGTTGTCGTCTTTCGCTGGAAGCTCTAGGACCGCGATATGGTGACGGTTTCGAGCCGCGCCCAAAAGACTTCGGACATCGAAGTAGCGACGCGGAACGAAGGCAGACCATGCGTTATCTGATTACCGGGACGGCGGGCTTCATTGGCTTCCATCTGGCCCGACGGCTACTTGAGGCTGGCCACAGTGTCACCGGCTTCGACGGCATGACGCCCTATTACGATGTTTCGCTGAAGCGCAAGCGCCACGGCATCCTGGAAACCTACAGGAACTTCGATCCCGTCATCGGAGCGCTGGAGGACATGGCCGCTCTCGACCGCGCCGCGGCAGTGGAGCAGCCGGACGCCATCATCCATCTCGCCGCACAGGCGGGCGTACGTTACAGCCTCGAAAACCCGCAGGCCTACGTTACCTCCAACCTCACCGGCTCGTGGACCGTGCTGGAACTCGCCAAGCGGGTTCAGCCGAAGCATCTGCTGCTTGCGTCCAGCTCCTCAATCTACGGCGCGAACGAGAAGGTGCCGTTTGCCGAGACCGATCATGCCGACGAGCCCCTGACGCTCTATGCCGCCACCAAGAAGGCAATGGAGGCGATGGGCCATTCCTACGCCCACCTCTACAAGATCCCGACGACGGCCTTCCGTTTCTTCACGGTCTACGGCCCCTGGGGTCGGCCCGACATGGCGCTGTTCAAGTTCACCGATGCGATCCTCAACGGCCGCCCGCTGGAGATCTACGGCGAAGGCAAGATGAGCCGTGATTTCACCTATATCGACGATCTCGTGGAATCGATCGTCCGGCTGGTCGACGTCGTACCGGCCGAGGAGAACCGCGTGACGGTTCCCGGCGTTGAAGACACGCTATCCCGGCACGCACCGTACCGCATCGTCAACATCGGAGGCGGCCAGCCGATAGAGCTGATCCGTTTTGTCGAGACCGTGGAAGCCGCCGTCGGAGAACCCGCCCTCCGCCGCATGCTGCCGATGCAGAAGGGCGACGTGCCCCGTACATTTGCCCTTCCCGACCTCCTGCATGCCCTGACCGGCTACAAACCCGATACGCCCGTCGAAAAAGGCGTTCTGGAATTCGTCCATTGGTACAGGGAATGGAAACGAGAGAGCGCAGTTGCCGAACAACTCCCGGAGACAGTGTCCTAGGCCGCACAAACGAAGCCTGAACGCCTGTCTTGCGGGGGCTTTTGACAATACATAAGTACGGGATTAAAAATCCGATTTGTGCTCGATCAGGCCAGCCCCGCCCCTATGGAAAAAAGTCTTTCCCGATACATCTGGAAGCACACTTGGCATCAGCAAGTCATTATTCTTCTGATCGTCGCAGTGTCGATGATCCCCTATTTCATATCGCTGGATCTGCCTAAGCAGATCATCAACGGTCCTATCCAGGGCGAAGGTTTTTCGACACCGGATGCGATCCAGCCCTTCTTCGAGCTTGGCTTCGACATGCCGCTCGTGGGCTATGTGGAGCTCTACGCCGGCTATCCGCTCGACCGCCTGTCCATGCTGATGGCCCTCAGCGTCGAGTTTCTGGTACTCGTCGTCATCAACAACGCCTTCAAATACGTCATCAACACCTATAAGGGCCGCCTTGGCGAGCGCCTGCTGCGCCGGATCCGCTTCCAGCTCATCGACCGGCTTCTCCGTTTTCCGCCGATCTATTTCAAGAAGACGAAGAGCGCTGAAGTCGCCAGCATGATCAAGGACGAGGTGGAGCCGCTCGGCGGCTTCGCCGGCGACGCCTTCGTTCAGCCGGCTCTGCTGGGCGGCCAGGTGATTGCGGCTCTCGCCTTCATTCTGGCGCAGAATCTCTGGCTCGGCCTTATCGCCGCCTTCATGGCGCTTCTGCAGATCGGCATCATTCCGCGCATGCGACGGCGGCTGATCCGCCTCGGTCGCGAACGTCAGATCACCGCTCGCCGTCTCGCAGGCCGTGTTAGCGAGATGGTGGACGGCATGCCGACCATCCACGCCTACGATACCTCGAACTATGAGCGCGCCGACATGGCTCGCCGCCTCGGAGAGATCTTCGCGATCCGCTACGATCTCTACCAGTGGAAGTTCATGGTGAAGTTCATCAACAACTTCCTGGCCCAGATCACACCTTTCCTGTTCTACAGTATCGGCGGCTATCTGACGCTACGCGGCCATCTCGACGTCGGCCAGCTCGTTGCCGTCATCAACGCCTACAAGGAACTTCCTAGTCCGCTCAAGGACCTGATCGACTGGGATCAGGCAAGGCAGGACGTTCAGGTCAAGTTCGAGCAGGTCGTCGAGCAGTTCCAGTCGGATAGCATCCTCGAACCCGAGATCCAGCAGATCTACACCGGGGTTCCTTCGCCCCTGCCCGGCCCGATTGCCGCGATCAATCTGGCGATCGACGACGACAGCGGCGGCCGCATAGTCGACCATGTTTCGCTGCATGTCGATTCCGGCCAGACCATCGCCTTCCTTGATGCGAACGGCAGTGCAGGCAGCATGATAGCGGACGCGATCGGTCGCGCAGTATGGCCGACGACCGGCAAGGTCGCCGCAGGCGATATCGACCTTCGCGAACTGCCGGAATCCGTGACCGGTCGCCGGATCAGCTACGTGTCCGCAGAAAGCTACTTCTTCCATGGAAGCCTGAAGGACAACCTGCTTTACGGCCTGAAGCACGCGCCCCTGCGTCCGCGGGAACGTGAGGGCAAGGCGGCAACGCGCAGGCGCTGGGAAGTCAATGAAGCTCGGCTTGCCGGAAACGTCGATTTCGACATCGAAGGAGAGTGGATCAGCACCATGGCAGCAGCGGATAGCGCTGTGGACACGGATACGCTCAACACGTGGATGCTCGGCGTACTCGACACGGTTCTACTGACGGAGGATGTGCTCGACCTCGCCCTACGCAGTTCCATCGATCCGGACACCAACGCCGAAATCGCCCGTTTCGCGGTCTCCGCCCGGCAGACGCTTCGCGACGAACTCGTAAAGGCAGATATGCCGGAACTGGTGATCCCCTTCGATTTCGCAGCATACAACACGGAAGCGACAGTCGCGGAGAACCTGTTGTTCGGCTCCCTGATCGGTGGCGACGCCGCCGCCCAGCAGATCATCGCCAGCAATTATTTCCGCTCCATCGTCAGGGATGGCGGCCTCTCGTCTCTGCTGTTCGAAATGGGTCGTTCGGTTGCCGCAACAATCGTCGAACTGTTCGGGGACATGCAGCAGAACAATCCGCTGCTGCCGGAACTTCCTTTCATGGAAGGGCGCGAACTGCCCGATTACGCGCGCATTCTGAAAGAAATCGAAGGACGCGGCCCTGAGGACGCGAACGAGGAACAGCGCCGGGCGATCTTCCTGACAGCCTTCTCCTACGTAGAGAGCCGCTATCGCTTCGGCCTCATGACCGAAGAGATCATGCGCAAGATCGTTGAGGCACGCCAGCAGTTCCACGCCAATCTGCCGCCGGAACTTAGCGGCCTCATTGCGCGTTATGAGGCAGACGGATTCCAGTCGTCGGCGTCGCTGATCGAGAATATCCTGTTCGGAAAGATCAGCAGAGGCCATGCCGACGCGCAGAATCGCATCGCTTCCCTGATCCGCCAAGTTGCTGAAAAGGAAGGGATATACACCGGGATACTGGCAATCGGCCTCGACTATGACCTCGGCCCGGGAGGAAAGCGCCTGACGTTGTTGCAAAGACAGAAGCTCAACGTTGCAAGAGCGCTGATACGCCAGACGGAATACTGCATTCTCAACCAGCCTCTACCGGGCCTGAACCCGCGCCTGCAGGCACAGTTGGTGAATAATGTGATCTCGTTCTTGCGTGAAAAGTCTGAAAAGTGCACTATTGTATGGGTTCTATCAAATCCGCGGCTTTGCAAGCTTTTCGAACGGATAATGGTGTTCGATAAAGGCGGCTTGGTTGCCGACGGAACCTACGAGACTCTGGTGGAAGAAAACGGTATAGTGAAAGAGCTGGTGACAAGGTAGCTTTAGGAGAAATTCTCCCAGGCTCAGTTTGGAGGTATGCGATGGTCCTTATGGATGAGGTTCAATGCTTGCGCGCCCTGCCGTTCTTCGCGTCTGCGGATCCGGCCAAGCTGAAGCTTTTGGCTTTTACCTCCGACCGCATGAAGTTCGCGCCCGGCCAGGAACTGTTCCACGAGGGTGATACCGGGGATTCCGCTTTCGTTATCCTCAATGGTACTGCGGAAATCGCTGTCGATACTCCGAGCGGTGAGGTGAAGGTCGCCGAAGCCGGAAAGAATTCCATCGTCGGCGAGATCGCCATTCTCTGTGATGGCTACCGTACTGCAACTGTCAGGGCGATAACCCCGATGGATACCTTGCGTATTGACAAGGAGACCTTCCGAAAAATGATGGCGGATTGCCCGTCGATGATGTTCGGCGTCATGCGCGTGCTTGCCACCCGCCTTCAGACGACGACGTCCGAACTGGCAGCCCAGAAAAGCCATGAAGAAGAATATGCCTGACCGATCGGGACAAGCCCGGCGGCCACACAGGCGCGCTTGAGGCTTTGTCCGGTGGATAGCAGAACGCAGGATTTCCCAAGCCAACCGGCCACCGTAACCGACAGGATGAAGGTGACCGTATGGGGAACGCGGGGCTCTATACCGGTATCGGGCGCTCACTTCTCCCGCTACGGCGGTAATACGACCTGTGTCGAACTACGCTGTGGTAATGAGGTCCTGATTTTCGACTGCGGGACAGGTATCATCCCGGCCGGAGCACGTCTCAAGACCGAGCGGGTTACAGACCTCAATCTGTTTCTTACCCACAGCCACTACGATCATATCATGGGCTTTCCGTTCTTCGGCCCATTCCACTGTTCCGGCGTACGGGCCGCCGTCTGGTCAGGTCATCTCGAAGGAAAGATGACCACGCGACAGATCGTGGAAGGCCTGTTGCGTCCTCCCTATTTTCCGGTCGGTCTGGAGATCATGAAGGCATCCCTGACATTCAGGGATTTCCTGCCCGGCGATATTCTCACACCTGCACCCGGCATCGTGATGCGAACCGCCAGGCTTACCCATCCCGGCGGGGCCGTCGGCTACCGTATCGAATGGCAGGGCAAGGTATTCGCGTTGATTACCGACACCGAGCATATCCCCGGGATGCTGGACCCGAACGTTCTGTCGCTCATCGACCATGCCGACCTCTTCCTTTACGACAGCACCTTCGGCGATGAGGACATGGAGCATGTGCGGGGCATCGGACATTCTTCCTGGCAGCAGGCCATAAGGCTGGCCAAGGCCGCAAACGCTGCAAGCGTTGGCTTCATCCATCATGCGTTTACCCACACGGATGCCGATATCGACGATATCTCAGCGCAAGCGCGACAAATGTTACCGTCGGCACACGTCTTCAACGACGGCCAGAGCATGGAAATTTAACCCGGATGGGTGAGAATACCGAAGCCTCTTTTTAGCCGCTTTCATCCCCCAGACGCACTGCGCCGCGCTCCATTTCCACAAGGTCGCTTTTCATGCTGCAGCCTGCTCGTCCGTTTCTGCCAGACAAGGCTGCACATCAACTCGGTATCGCATCCGGGATCATTCTCTTCGCATTCATATCGACCCATCTTCTCAACCACAGCCTGACACTTATATCGGTCAATTTCGCCGACGACGCTCTGAAAATCTTCAAGATCATATGGCGAAATCCGCTCGGGACGCTCCTGCTCTACGGCTCGTTCCTCGTCCATTTCCTGCTGGCGCTCCGCACGCTTTACCTGCGCCGTCACATGCGCCTGCCGCCACGCATGATGATTCAGGTTCTTTTCGGCCTCTCCATTCCGGTCCTGATCGCGCAGCATGTGGTTTCTGCGCGCGTCCCCGCCCTCTATGGCGAGTTTGACAGCACCTATTGGATCGTCATCCGCGGCATGTGGACCGGTAACGGGCTGTTTGGCTTGAAGATGGTTCTGGCCGTCATCGTCGTCTGGGTGCATGGCTGCATCGGCCTTTACGCCGCCATGCGTTTCAGGGACTGGTTTCCGCGCTGGGCGCCATGGCTGTTTGCGCTGGCGATCCTGCTGCCCACGCTCGCGCTGGTCGGCGTGCTGGTCAATGGTCGCCAGATGGAAGCGGTCGCGGAGGCCAAAGGACAGGTCCTCACGGCAGCCGACGGCAACGTGGCCCGCCATCAGGCGAGCCGGCCCCAACTGGATCTGGCCACCATCGAGCGCCGCATCTACCTCTTCTTCGGCCTGGGCCTGGGCCTCGTCGTCGTGCTGCGCGCCGCGCGATCCATGCGGCGCAATGCACCGGAGATTCGCATTACCTATGCCCACGGCCCCCAGATCCGAGTCCCGCAGGGAACCTCGATCCTTGAGGCGAGCCGACTCGGTCGCGTCGATCACTATTCCGTGTGCGGCGGCAAGGGGCGCTGCTCCACCTGTCGGGTGCGCATCGTCGACAGCGATGGTCCGCTAGCTCCCCCGAGCGCGATGGAGCAGGCCACGCTGTTGCGTATCAGGGCCGCACCGGACACGAGACTGAGTTGCCAGACCCGGCCGGACTATGACGTCACCGTTGCCTTGTTGCTGGAGCCGCCGGTGGGCGGCGATCTCTATTCCGGCAGACAGATCAAACAAGCGGGCCGCGAAAAGGAAATCGTCGTCCTCTTTTGCGATATCCGCAATTTCACGACGATTTCCGAAAGCCGGCTGCCCTACGACATCGTCTTCCTGCTCAACCGCTATTTCTCCGTCGTCGGACGGGCTGTCGAGGAAGCCAAGGGGCAGGTCGACAAGTTTATCGGCGATGGGGTAATGGCCCTTTTCGGCATCGATGCGACGGAGCCCAGCGAGGCCTGTCGGCAGGCGTTGAAGGCGGCTGCAACGATCGTCGCGGAAACCGAGAAACTCAATCAGGAAATGATGCAGGAGTTCGGCGTCGATCTCAGGATTGCCATCGGCATTCACTTCGGTCCCGCGATCGTCGGCATGATCGGCTATGGCAAGGTAGCCGGCCTGACCGCGATCGGCGACACCGTCAATGTTGGCAGCCGCCTGGAAGCCGTCGCCAAACAGTTCAACGTTGCGGTCGCGGCTTCCGAGCCGATCATGCTGCTCGCCCACGTGCCCTATGACGGGCTCTCCAGTCGCTCCGTCTCACTTAAAGGGCGAAAAACCAACATGCGGGTCTATCTGCTTTCCGCCGAGGATGCGAAGCGCTACGCCTGAGGCCGGGGCAACTCGCGACGAATTGACCCGCAAGGCTTTCGCCCACACTAGCCTCCGCTGATTGAGGAATGTAAAAGGGTTTCCTGAAGAACCGTCGTTCGTCGGGCACCCGCCATTCGCAATCACAAGAGGAGGATATCGTTGAAACCCTATCGTTTTCTGGGCATTGCGCTCCTTGCAGGCTGCTTTGCCGCAGCACCGGCGCTCGGCAACAGGCCAACCAGCCAGAAACTGTTCGACGGTTTCGACGGACAGGATTTTTCGCCCGATGGCGGCCTCTATTATCGCATGAACGATGAACAGAAGGCCGGCACCTACGTCTTCCAGAACGAAGTGAAACGTTCCGGCGCCGGCGCGCTAAAGCTGAGCGTTCGCTCGCAGTGTGCCGCGACGGACGACCTGTGTAGCGAGCGCGCGGAAATCTGGGAAAAGACCTCGCTTCGCGTTCCCTACGAGGAGCCGGTCTGGTTCGGCTTCGCCATGAAGCTCGCCGATCCCGTCCCCCAGGACGACCACCGTTATCTGATGGCGCAATGGAAGCGCGAGATCGGACCCGATGCCGAAGGGGATTTCAGCCCCTTCCTCGCGCTCCGGCTCGACCGCGGCAAGATGTTCTTCTCGGTCGAAACCAATTATGTCGAGGGTGGCCCCACGCCGATTGAAGGTGTTGCCGGCCGTTGCCCGGAAGGCAGCACACCCGTCTGGTTCCGCCCCGAGGTCAACCAAATGCGCGCCCTTGCCGCCTCCGGCTCCGACTGGAGCGCCGAAGATGAGGCAACCTTCCCGTCCTGCACCGACAAGATTTCCGTCGTGCAGCACAATCCTCTGCCCAAGGCATCCACCGAATGGATTGATTTCGCGATTTTCTCCCATCCGGACCCCAATGGCGACGGTCGGATCGAAATCTTCGCCGACCGCGTCTGGGTCGCTACCGTGAAGGGATATGTGGGCCATGGCGATGCCGGCCTCGGAAAAAACCAGTATTTCAAGTTCGGCCCTTACCGGGCCGGAGCTGCGGATATCTGGACCGTCTACTATGACGATTTCCGTCGCTCGCCCGATTGTATCGACGTGCTGGAAGACGCGGAGGCCTGCTCCGTCGTTCAGTAACGGGGATGGCTCCCTCAGCCCCGGTGGGGCTGAGCATCAAGCATTCCCCCGATCAAGCGGGCCGTTCCGGCGGCGCCGTCAAGCGAAACCGGTAGCTCCGGCGGGAACGAGAGTGCGCGTGCAGCGGTGATTGCTTCGGCCATCGCCGCCCCGCTCAGGCCATCCTCGGCGACGACCTTCGCCAGTCCCAGTGCGACCAGCTTTTCGGCCCGGACGGATTGCTCCGTCTCGCCACCCGCGGCAAAGGGCACGAGCAGGGAACGGCAACGCGCCCGCAGAAGATCACAGACCGTGTTGTAGCCCGCCTGTGAAATCGAGAGACCGGCCTGCGGCAACAGGCTCGGGAAATCCGGACGAAACCGGAAAAGAGAGACGCCACCCGAAACGCGGGCCGCGAAGCGATCGTAATCCTCCTGCGGCAGGTTGGGGCCGGTGATCACACACCATTCCTCACGATCATCGAGAATATCGCGGGCATCGAGTGCGGCCTCGATCAACGCCGTCCCCACGGCGCCACCGCCGGCGGAAATCACAACGCCGAACTGGTCTACTGATGGAGAAGCCTCCGCCGGCGCGACAAGTCCGGTGTAATGGATCTTTTCCGCAAGCTCACCGGCCAGCGGAAAAGTCTCCTCCAGTCGCACAAAATGCGGATCGCCGTGCACGAGAACGCCATCGAAGTAACGGGCAACGAGGTCGGCAGTCTCACGATCCCGGCCGGGTTTTCGGTTTTCCTGCAGGATATCCCGGACCGAGCTGAACAGCAGAGGCCGGCGCTCGGAATTCTCGATGGCGGCCAGCAAGGGCAGAAGCTCGAATCGCATCTGCCGCCGACCGAAGGGAAAAGCCTCTATGATGACGACATGCGGTCCGACGTTCGCAAAAGTCTCCAGCAGGAGAGCCGTCCGCTTCTGCTCGAAGTCCGCATCGACAGGATTACCCTCAAGATCGGCAAGGCTGGAAAAACCGCTTTTCGCCGCAACGACGGCCGGTAACTGGACATGTTCGACGCCCTTTCCGGGAAAACCGTTGACGGGCGCTCCACCCGTTACCAGCGTCACCGAAAATCCGGCTTCTGCCAAAGCCTCGGCGATCCGGCTGGCACGTGCCAGATGGCCGATGCCGAGCAGGTGCTGGACATAGAATAGAACCCGCTTCTTTGAAGAGGAGGGATGCTGCACGCTCATATCCCTCTCCTCGCCCATGCTCCCGTAAAGAGCCGGTCGAGATCATGGATGCTGTTGTGGTGATCGAAGTCCTTCCGCACCCGCGCCTCCGCCGCAGCTCCGAGCCTCTCCCGCAGGTCGGGATCGGTCATCACGCGTTGCAGGGCGCCCGCCAGAGCCTCGGGGTCTTCCGACTCGACCAGCAATGCGTTTTCGCCGTCGACAAACAGTTCGGAAATACCAGAAACGGTCGTGGAAACAGCCACGAGCCTTTGGCTTGCCGCCTCGACCAGAACGTTCGGCAGTCCATCGCGGTCACCATCCGCCGTGATCCGGCAGGCGAGCGCGAAGAGATCGCTCTCGTGATAATGGGCAAGTACATCACGCTGGTCCATCGAGCCCTTCCAGGTGATCTGGTCGGAAATACCGAGTTCGCCGGCAAGCGCCTTCAGGCTCGCAAGCTCGTCGCCGCCGCCGATATGGGTGAACTGCCAGTGAAGGCTCGCCGGAAGCCGAGCGAACGCCTTGAGCAACACGTCATAGCCCTTTTTCTTGACGGCGCGACCGACGCTCAGGACACGGACGGGATCAGCCGGATCTGAACCATCGCGGCGGGGGCGCTGGCCATCGAAATGCGGGAACCGATCGAGGTCGAGACCGTGATAGCTGAGGTGCATGACCTCGCGTCCGCCGGAAAGCGATGACAGCTTTTCATAGCCAACCCGCGTGCAGGTCACGCCCCAATCGGCGCTCTGCAGCTTTTCGGCCAGATCCCAGTCCTTCGAGGTCCAGATGTCCTTGGCGTGAGCGGAAATCGACCACGGTATACCGCTGATCTCGCTGGCATAGCGTGCGACCGAAGCCGGGGTGTGAATGAAATGGGCATGCAGCCACTTGCCCCCCTCCGGCCATTCCGCGACGAGCACGGCAGCCTGGCCGAAGCGGCGAAAACGGTTGCGCGAAAAATCCCGTCTCAAGTCCTTCCAGAAGGAAGAAAGCGCCTTGCCGAACCCCGGCCGGCGGCAGGTCGTCCACAGCGCCTTCAGGACGCGAAGCGGCTCCTCATGCAGGTATTCCGGCAGATAGCTGACGCGGGCGCGGATCTCGCCATGCACCGGGTGACGTTTCTTGTCCGTGGGGCGGCGCATGGCGACGATTTCAAGCTCGAAGCCGGCACGTTCCAGACCCAGCAGTTCCTGCGCGATGAAAGTCTCCGAAAGGCGCGGATAGCCCTTCAGGAGGACGACAATCTTTCCAGTTCTGTTCATCAATTATCCCTGGGCGGCAAAACGCGGCGATCTGGCGTCTTCGTTCAGATACCCGCCGACGATCTGCGAGATGGTTTGCAGTCCCTCGAGGTGTAGGCCGGCAGCGCTGGCCGAGGGAGGATCGCGTTTCAACACATCCTTGATCGCCTGTGCAAAACGCAGGCTGTCGGAGGCTTCCTGACCTGAAAGCATGCTGACGAGGCCGAGTTCGGAGGCTCTGCGGGCGCGGATCAGCTGCTCCAGCCGCGGCTGCGTGCGCGGAACGATCAGGGCCGGCTTGTCGAAAGACAGGATCTCGCAATAGGTGTTGTATCCACCCATGGCGACAACCGCCTTCGCGCCCGCAATCCGGTCTTCCATGCGGTTGTCGAACTCGATCATCTCCAGATGCGGATTGTTTCCCGCCTGCTCGACGAAATTCTGGCGCTGTTCGGCCGGCATATAGGGGCCAAGCACGATGACCGCCTTGTGGGTCAGCGTCGGGTCGGCCTGATAGGCGGCGATGACGTCACGTACCAGATCGGCCCCGTCTCCACCGCCACCCGTCGTGACGAGCAGATAATCCTCCGGCGGCTGCGGCCGTTCGACCGAAGCCTTGCGCTGGAGAAACCCGACGAAGTTCATCTTTTCGCGAATACTGTCAGGCACGTCCAGTCCCGTGAGCGGATCGTAGAAATCCGGTGGCCCGTAGACCCATATGTTGTCGTAGAGCGAACCGATCTTGTGCAGCACGTCGTTGCGCTTCCATTCGGCATCCAAGAGATGCGGAGCATCCATAACCTCGCGCAGACCGAGGATCAGGGTGGTGCCGCGCGCTTTCAGGAAGCGTAGCGTTTCCTCCACCTCGCCGCGCAGCCCCAGAGGCTCCTTGTCGATGATGAAGATGTCCGGCTGAAACGTCTCGGCCGTGTGCAGGATGATCGACTGGCGCATCCTGATGGTCGCCTTTACGTCGATGTGCTGGTCCATTGATGTGTATTCGCCATTGCGCAGCTTGATCACGCTTGGGATCTTCATGAAGTCCACGCGCGCCCGATAGTCGAAGGCGCCGGCGATCGTCGCGCCGGAAATGATCAGCACCTGCAGGCCGCGATAATCCTCGACCAGCGAATGGGCAATCGTGCGGCAACGCCGCAAGTGCCCAAGACCGAATGTATCATGACTATACATGAGGATTCGTGCCTTGCGCGACTGTCCAGTCATGCAGTTATTCTCCTATAGGTCCGAAGCATAGATGCCGCGGCTGGTCGTATCTTCTTCATCTTGAGGGGATCAGTTGTAGGGGTCGGCGGCATCTCTAAGACCATCACCGAGGAAATTGAAAGCAAGAATGATCACAATAACCGGAACGACCGGGAAAAGAAGCCACGGATAGAGGGCGATCACGTTGACAGTTCGTGCTTCGGTCAACAACACCCCCCAGCTCGTGATCGGCGGACGAAGCCCGAGGCCAAGGAAGCTCAGCGTCGTCTCGCCGAGGATCATGCCGGGGATGGTCAGCGTTGCGCTGGCGATTAGATGCGACATGAAACCGGGGATGAGATGCCGCCCGATGATCCTGGCGCTGCCCGCGCCCATCATCTGCGCGGCAAGCACGTAATCCTCCTCGCGAAGCGCAAGAAGCTTGGAGCGGACGGCACGAGCAAGCCCCGTCCAATCCAGAAGCCCGAGAATGAAGGTAATCCCCAGATAGACGAAAAGCGGCGACCAGTCCGCAGGCATGATGGCCGCCATGGCAAGCCACAGCGGTATGCTGGGGATCGAATGGAGGACTTCCGTGACGCGCTGGACTGCAAGGTCGAACCAGCCTCCCCAATATCCCGCGAGACCGCCGATGACGATGCCGAGCACGAAACTCGTCATCACGCCGAGGAGACCGATCGTAAGCGACACCCGCGCGCCGTAGAGAATGCGCGACAGCACATCCCGGCCAAGACGGTCCGTGCCGAGCAGAAACATGTCACCGCCCTCGGCCGGGCAGACCAGATGTACGTTGCCATCGATGAAGCCCCAGAACCGATAGCTGTCACCCCGGCAGAAAAAGCGTAGCGGCTGTACCTCGTTTGTGTTCTCGCCATAGACCCGGCGCAGTGTCTCCATGTCCAGTTCCATGGTCCGGCCATAGACGAAGGGACCGACGAACGAACCGTCATGGAAGAAATGCACCTGCTGCGGCGGGGCATAGATGCGGTCAACGTTTCGCGTATGCACGTTGTAGGGCGCCAGGAACTCCACGATAGCAATCGTGAAATAGGCGATCAGCAACAGAATGCCGGAAATCAGTGCAAGGCGGTGGCGGCGGAAGCGCCACCATGTGAGCTTCAGTTGGGACGCATGGCCGACCGCCGAATCCGCATCCGCTTCCACGGCATAGGGATCGAAGGGAGCCTTGGACACATAATGTTCCGGCACCGGCAGGCGTGCTACATCCTCACTCATTTCGTGCGCCCTCCCTGCAGCCGGATCCGTGGATCGAGGATGGCGAGCGCGATGTCGGACACCAGAACGCCGATCACCGTCAGGACGGCGAGAAACATCAGGAAGGAACCGGCCAGATACATGTCCTGGTTCTGCAGGGCCCGTATCAGCATCGGCCCGGTCGTTTCCAGCGACAAGACGACGGCGGTGATTTCGGCGCCGGAAATGATCGTCGGCAGGATGGAGCCGATGTCTGAGATGAAGAAGTTGAGCGACATGCGCAGCGGATACTTGATGAGCAGCCGGAAGGGATGAAGCCCCTTGGCCCTCGCTGTCATGACATATTGCTTGTGCAGTTCGTCGAGCAGGTTTGCCCTGACGCGACGGACCATGCCTGCCGTCCCGGCCGTCCCGATGATGATGACCGGAATCCAGATATGCTCGAGAATGGATTTCGCCTTGGCCCAACTCATCGGCTGGCCGAGGAAATCCTGATCCATCAGGTGACCGATCGAAATACCGAACCAGATATTGGCGAAATACATCATGATCAGTGCAAGAATGAAGTTTGGCACCGCAATGCCGATCAGACCGACGAGGGTCAAACCATAATCGCCCCAGCTATACTTGTGCGTGGCAGAGTATATGCCGATCGGAAAGGCGATCAGCCACGTCACTGCGATGGTAACGGTCGACACGAGAACGGTCAGCCACACCCTGTCGCCGACAACATCGGCCACCGGCATGCGGTATTCGAAGGAATAACCGAAGTCGCCCTGCGCGAAGCCGACCACCCAGTCGAAATAGCGCAAGGGGGCCGGTTTGTCGAAGCCGTAACGCGCCTTGAGATCCTCGATCTCCTGCATATCAGCCTTTTCGCCCATGGCGCGCAGTTCCTCGACATAGCTTTCGAAGAAGTCGCCGGGCGGCAGTTCGATGATGGTGAAGACCAGCATGGAGATCATGATCAGCGTCGGGATCATCATCGCGACACGCCAGAGAATATAGCGGATCATCTCATGCGCCTCCCTCTAGCCAGAAGGTATCGGGCATATAGACCCCGAGATAAGAGGTTGGATCGAAACCATAGAGGCCTTCGTTCGGCAGGTTGCGCAACCGGCTCGCGCGAACGATCGGCTGGGGCACGGCATTGACGATACCGATGGTGAAAACCTGCTGGGTGAAAATCGACAGCATGCGGTGCCAGATTTCCTCACGCTCGCCGAGCGCATCGGCCTCCCGCCACTCGTGGAAGAGGTCGAGCAATTCCTGTGCCTCCGGGATTTCCGGAGGACGTCCCTCGCCTCCTCCGGAGAGCTGATGCAGCCCCCAGAGCGGCCACTGGATCTGGTCGTTGTTGGTCGGTGCCAGCTCGCGCGGCGACATGTCGGCCGTCGGCACGCCGTTGTCGAGGCCCGGCGAAAGCGCCAGGATCGTCTCACCGCTGGTGATACGCTGACGGAAAAGCTCGCGGTGTGATACGTGCGTGAAGATCCGGAAGCCAATGCGCCGCCAATGATCCGCCACCAGTTCCAGAACGTCGGTATCGAACGTGGTTTCTGCGGTCGTCTCGATGATGAGCTTGCAAGGCCGCCCGTCGGGCAGATAGCGGATGCCATGCTCGCCATCCCTTACAAGCCCCGCCTCGTCGAGCAGGGCGTTGGCCCTGTCGGGATCGAACTCAGCCCACGCATCGCGATATTCGGGACGAAAAAGCGGACTATCCGGCAGGACGCTGTTCGCGCTGGGACTACCGAGACCGAAGAATACCGCCTTGTTGACCTCGTCGCGATTGATCGCAAGCGAGAGCGCGCGGCGAACCCGCACATCCCGCATCGTCTGTCGCCAGATCAGGTCAGTGCAATTGAGGTTGGGAATAAGCGCGACCCGCGAACCCTGGATACGCTTCCACAGGCAGACCTTGATCGCACCGCGTTTTTCCGCGCTCTTCAGGAAGGTATAGTCGGCAAAATCGATATTGGTGACCTGCAGATCACTTTCACCCGATGCCGCCTTTGCCGCCACCAGATCACCGGAGCCGACATTGAGGACTACGCGGTCAATATAGGGCAGTTGCAGTCCGTTACGGTCCACACGGTGGAAATAGGCATTCCGTTCGAAGACGAACTGGCCTGCGGGCGGAACGGTCGTGGCGCACCATGGATCGAGCGTCGGCAGGTCCGGGTTTTCAGGGCGGGCCGTGCGCGACATCTTCTGATGCAGGGAGACCCAGTCATCGACGCGCTGCTGCTCGACCAGTTCGGCAATCCGCTCCGGCGTCTGGTACTTGTGATGAAACTGCTTGAGGTAAGCCGCCGGCAACATCAGGCGGGTCGCAACCGGCGAGGCCAGTTCCGCCAGAAAATCTGGATTCGGATCCTCCCAGCTGTAGCGTACCGTTAATTCATCGATCACCTCGAAGACGGGTTCCTTGTCCTGCACCCTCAGAACGGTCGGAATGCCGCCCTTGTGGAGTTCCTTGTCATGGAACATGTCTTCCCAAACATAACGGAAATCCTCCGTCGTGAAGGGGCTGCCGTCAGACCAGCGATGGCCGGGGCGCAGATGAAAGGTGAAGACCCGCTCTCCCTCGACCTCGTAGCGTTCGAGAATATCGGGATGGAAATTGAAATGCCGGTCGAAGCCGATGAGACGGCTGTAACCGTTGATCGGCATGTAGCGGATATCGCGCTGGCTGGCGATCAGCATCTTGATCGTGCCGCCATGGCGCCCCGCGACACCGCCATCCGTACCGTCGAGCGGCACCACACGCGGCACTTTCGGCAGGCGATCGGCCAGAGGAGACAAGACACCTTCGGCCACTCTGGCCTTCAACGGATCCGGATCGACGACTTCCGCCGCCGCCGAAATCCGCGGCAACATGGTGGAGCCCATCAAGGCCAGGATGGCGCGCCGGGTGATCATGACCTCAGATCCCTCGCATCGACGCCACGCCGCGCCAGCACCCAATGGCCGTTGCCGAGATCGACATGCGCGAGATTGTCCGGATCGCCCTCATCGAGAAAATGCTTCTTCCATGCCCGCCGGGCAACGAGAGAAGATTCACCCGCCTGACTTAGATCGATGCGGCAATCGAGATCAGGAGCGGGAACGGCGGCAATCAGCTTGCGCGTATAGGGATGAACCGGCTGGTTCATGATGATTTCGCACGGGGCGATTTCCACGATCCGGCCCGCATACATCACCGCCACACGATCGGCCATGTAGTTCACCACGGCGAGATTGTGGGAAATGAAGAGATAGGTGAGACAGAGCTCTGCCTTCAGGTCCTTCATCAGGTTCAGGACCTGCGCCTGAACCGAGACATCCAGAGCGGACACAGGTTCGTCGCAGATGACGAGACCAGGGCCGAGCGCGAGCGCGCGCGCAATGCCGATACGCTGCCGCTGCCCGCCCGAAAAGCTGTGCGGATAACGCCCACCGGCCGATGAGGGCAGTCCGACGGCGTGGAGGAGACGCTTGACCAGCTCGATCCGGCTGGCAGCGTCACCCTTGTCGTGAATTTCCAAGGGTTCGCTGATGATGCCGCGCACCGTCATACGCGGAGAAAGCGATGATACGGGATCCTGAAAGACCATCTGTATGGAGGATCTGAGAATCCGGAGCTCCTCACCCTCCGCCGAGAGCACATCGATCGGCTCGTCAGCACCGTTGTAGACGACCGTGCCGTTATCTGCCCGCAGGCCGCGCATCAGGATCTTGCTGAGCGTGGTCTTGCCACAGCCGCTTTCGCCGACCAGTCCCAGCGTCTCCCCTCGCTTTATGTCGAAGGACACATCGGTCACCGCGCGTATCGGCGGCTCGGGCTTGGCAAAGAAGCCGGAGGAACGCTTCGCCCGGAAGGCCTTGCTGACATTGCTCACGGAAAGGAGGACGTCATCCTCATCCGTGGTCGGAAGCGCGCAACTGCCGAGGAGGCCTGCCGTATCGACACGGATTTCCCGCAAGGGTTTCAGCCGTTCCTCGCGCGCCATCTCGAAGGTCGGTACCGCAGCCATCAGCCCCTTTGTATAGGGGTGTTGCGGATTGAGGAAGATATCGCCAACGCTTCCCGCCTCCATCACCTCGCCGCGATACATCACCACCACCTCGTCCGCCATGCTCGCGACGACGCCGAGATCGTGGGTAATCAGCAGAACCGCCATGCCGAGCCGGACCTGCATGTCCTTCAGCAGTCTGAGGATCTGCGCCTGGATCGTGACATCGAGCGCCGTCGTCGGTTCGTCGGCAATGAGAAGCGACGGACGCCCCACCAGCGCCATGGCAATCATCGCGCGCTGGCGCATGCCTCCCGACAACTCGAAAGGATACATGTCGAAAACGTGATCCGGCTTGTCGAATCCTACGAGACCGAGCATTTCCTCCGAGCGCTCGCGCCGTTCCTTCGGCGATAGCACGGTATGGATGCGCAGCACTTCCTCGATCTGGTTGCCGATGGTGTGCACAGCGGAAAAGGAGGTCATCGGCTCCTGAAAAATCATGCCGATGCGATTGCCGCGAATGTTGCGAATCTGGCGACCGTCACGCGGCAGGCCGAGAAGGTCTACCGGCCCGTCACCTTCCGGATCGTTGAAGACGGCCCGCCCCGAGATGCGCGCGCTGGGCGCCTCGATACCCATGATGGCGCGGCCAAGCGCAGACTTTCCGGAACCGGACTCGCCGACAAGCGCCGTCACCCGGCCCGGCCGGATGGACATAGAAAACGAGCGGACGGCCTCGACACTGCCATGCAGCAGCGGAAAGGACACACTGAGCTTTTCCACCGAAAGCAGATCAGCGCCGACGACCATGCGATTTATAGAGCCCCCGGATACGCTATCCATCAAAAGCTGATGCAGATTGATATTATTGAGTTTACCGTAGCCCACGCGCCGCCCCCCTGTCCATCACGAAGATACGGCGCAGCAACCGCTTTGAAAGGCTTGCAGCTTCATCTGTTTTCCCGATAGACCAGCGGCGGAGAAGATCGTCGGAGACAATCAGTGAGCAGCAAACGCGACGCCAGAAGCCTTGCCCGCGAGACCATCGCCGAGAGCCTGGAACTGGCGCGCAGCGGTGAGTTGGAACGTGCACGACTCGGGCTCGATGCTCTTGCCGGCAACCATCTGCTTCTGGAGGCTGCCGAACTCGGTCCCTCCACCATGCTCGGCCTGCCGCGAAAGCTGCATTCGGCCTATCTAAGGCTTGCCAAGATCGCAAAGGACCCCGTGCGGATAGCCGGCCTGCAGTCGACGCTCGCGCCGCCGACAGACCTGCTTGCCGACCTCTTCGCTTTCGACGGCAACCAGCGCCGCCAGATGACCCGGCTGAGCGGTGAGAAGACGCCGCTCGTGCTGCACCAGATATGGCTCGGCACCCTGCCCGTGCCACCGGCAACGGACGCATGGCGGCAGCACTGCAAGAGCCATGGCGTGGAATATCGCCTGTGGCGGGAAGCCGATCTTGTGGAAGCAGGCTTCGATGAACATCCGAGCTTTCACGACATGCTGGCACGAGGCGACTATCCCGGCGCCGTCGACGTTGCACGTTACATCATCCTCGAAAAATTCGGCGGCATCTATCTCGACTGCGACTGGTATCCCGCCCGTGACGATCTGAGCTTTACCGATTACCTGCCGCTTGTCGGCATCTCCGTGCTGGCCGAGGATATCCCTCGCAAGACCAGCACAGGCAGCCTGCTTCTGGCCAATTCCTTCATCGCAGCACCTGCAGGGCACCCGGTTTTCTCACGGATCGTCAAGACCATGCCGCGCGTCATGGAACTGCTTCCCAAGGCGCCGGCCTGGTGGTCGACGGGACCCTTGATTTTTACGCTGGCCTGCCGCGGCACGAGCGTCTGCGTCGCCGAAGCGGGTTTCGTGGCGGAGAGCCTTTCGCGGCAGGCGCCTTTCGAAGCAGTAGAGGCAGCCCGTCGAAGCGCATCGGACCGGGATGGCGGCCTGCTGATTGCCTGGAAGTCCTGGTAGGAATTACCTGACAGCTGCGGGCTCGGTCCAGATGCAGCCCGGATGCCGGCTCGTTGCCTCGAAAAGCTCTTCGAGAAACGACCACACGGTTTCGTCATGCACGAGATGGTGGGTGAGAACCCCGATGACCAGCGGTCGATCGCCCCGGACGATCCAGTCGGCAAGCTCTCCGAACAGAACCTCGGCCGGCCGGCCACCGCGCGTCCCGCGCCAGTCCATGACATCGACATGCGTGTTGACCAGAGGGATCGGAGACGACGAACGCTCCTTGCCGAAGACCGACAGCGATGCAAAGCCGAGGGACGCGAGGGAGGGCAAGAGGTCATCGCTGATGCGATTCCACGGCGGCACGAGCATCGGCCTGAAGCGCGGCCCGTGCAGCCGGGACAGCTTGGCGAAACCAGCCCGCAACTCACCGAGCACCGTCTCGGCGGGACGATGACGCCCAAGTTCCTGCTTCTTCTCCCCCGCCGGAGCGTAGTTGCGATGCGACCAGCCATGAACCGCGACCCGGGCATGCGGCTCGTCTGCAAGCCGTTCGGATAGCGAGGTTCCGGTGTCCTCCGGAATGACGGCAAGCGTCACCGGCACGGAGTATGCCTTCGTCAGGGCAAGCAGTCGATCGAGCGCCGGTGTCGGCTCGACGGCATCGTCGTCGCGCAGCCAGAGCTGCATACGGTCTCCTTCGGTCGCGGCCCTGTCCAGTGCTTCAAGCAAGCGGGCTTTCGTCATAACGGATACTCCAGAGCTGGAACCAGCACTTCCGACAGACGGCGGGCCATGACCGGCAGGGAACGTTCCTCAGACACGAAACGGCGGGCGGCCTCGGACAAAAGCAGGCGTCGAGGTTCATCGGCAAGAAGGGAGGCGATCGCATCGGCGAAAGCGCGCGGATCGCCGGGGGCCACGAGCAGACCGGTACGGCCGTGCTCCACGACCTCCGGCACACCAGCAACCTGCTCCGCGACCACCGGAAGACCCGCCGCCTGCGCTTCGAGATAAGCAAGCCCGTAGGCCTCGCCGTGCCCCGGCCAGACAAAAACAGAACCGCCCGACAGGACCTCGGCCACCTCTCCACGCGAAAGCTCACCAAGCCATTCGATCCGCCCGGGCGCTAACCCCGAGAACAGAGCTTCCACTGCGGCCCGTTCAGGACCGTCGCCAATGATGGCGAGGCTCCAATCGAGGTCAGCGATCAGGGTCAGCGCTTCGGCGAGCGCCGTGTAACTGCTCATCTTGTCGCCGGGACGCATCATCGCAACGGTTACCAGACGGCCGGACCCTGGAACGGAAGGTCGCGCAAGAAAGGGCGAAGCATCGATAAAGGGAGCGATACGCGCCAGCCTGGCACCCGGCACCGCCTGCGCTAACCCCGAGCGGTCGCGCTCGGTGAAACAGAGGTTGACCCCGGCCAAACCGACCATCTCCTTCAACATCTCCTGATGCCGTGCCCAGCAACCAAGGTTCCGGCGATGGGAATAGGAGGCCTCGGCAGTGGCATAGGGCAGACAGAAGCGTCGGCAGAGATCGGGACCAATGAGATCCGGCGCCTTGTAATAGGAATGGTAACAGAACCACAGGTCAGGCGGTCCGTTCTGTTCCCACAGCCTTGAAAGCCGCTCCCTTTCCGCCTGCACTGCTTCCTCCAGCCCCGGGAGTACCGTTTCCGGCGTGGCATGGAAGGTACGCAGACTGGAGGCCAGCGTGACCCTGTTCCCCCCCTCCTCCAGCGCGCGCACGAGTTGGCGTGCCATCAGTCGATCACCCGAGGGAACGGGATGGTCGGGCGATTTCAGGGGGGCATAGAAGGCAATCCTCATGCCTGCCATAGAGCCCGACCGAACGCCCGATGCAAGAGGCGACAACGAGAACCCGCACGCTTTCCAGCGTCAGACCGCCGCATCACGCGATTGCGACTGCCGGAGAGAAAAGCGCGCCCTTGACAGGGGGGCAGCGGAAACGCAAGTGACTGGCTGACATTCCTCCCACGGAGATCTCCCACCGATGTCCACCTCTCCCGTTGCGACCGAACTCCTCCAGGCCATCCAGTCGAGACGCGCAAGGGCCGCCGTCATCGGTCTCGGCTATGTCGGCCTGCCGCTGGCCATGAGCATGGCGCGAGCGGGCTTTTCAGTCACGGGCTTCGACATCGATCCGGGCAAGATGACGGCAATCGAAGCCGGGAAAAGCTATATCGAGGCCGTGCCGGACCATATCCTCCAGAAGGAATGCGCCGAAGGCCGGTTCACCGCGACCTGCGAGTTCTCCCGCCTTGCCGAATGCGACGTTATCGCGATCTGCGTGCCAACGCCGCTTACGCGTCATCGCGACCCCGATCTCTCCTTCATCGAAAACACCTGCCGGCAGATCGCCGCCGCACTCAGGCCCGGCCAGCTGATCTCGCTGGAATCGACCACCTATCCCGGCACCACCGAGGAGGTCGTGAAACCCATTCTCGAAACAACCGGCCTCAAGGCAGGCACGGATTTCTTCCTCGGCTTTTCACCCGAGCGGGAAGACCCGGGCAATCGCGACTTCGAGACAACGACCATTCCCAAGGTGGTCGCCGGCGACGGTGAAGACGCACGCGAACTGATGACGGCTTTTTACGGCGCAGTGGTCAAGACAATCGTACCAGTGTCTACGACGGCAACGGCCGAGGCAGTGAAGCTCACCGAAAACATCTTCCGGGCCGTCAACATCGCCCTCGTCAACGAGCTGAAGTTGGTCTACGACGCCATGGGCATCGACGTCTGGGAGGTCATCGACGCTGCGAAGACGAAGCCCTTCGGCTACATGCCCTTCTATCCGGGTCCGGGACTTGGAGGCCACTGTATCCCCATCGACCCCTTCTACCTCACATGGAAGTCGCGGGAATACGACACGCCGACACGCTTCATCGAGCTTGCCGGCGAGGTCAATACGGCCATGCCCCATCACGTCGTGGAAAAGGTGGCAGAAGCCCTCGACCGCAAGGCCGGCAAGGCGCTCAGCCGTTCGCGTGTTCTCGTCATCGGTCTCGCCTACAAGAAGAACGTGCCCGATATTCGCGAAAGCCCTTCGCTTCGGTTGATGGAACTGCTGGTCGAACGCGGCGCCGATGTCGCCTATCACGACCCCTTCATCCCGGAAGTGCCGAAAACGCGCGAATATGCCGACCTGATGGGCCGCCGCAGCGTCGGCTGGAACCGGGAGACTATCGAAGGCTTCGACGTGGTCCTGATTTCCACCGATCACGATTCCATCGACTATCAGGCGCTGGCCGACTGGTGCCCGCTGATCGTCGATACCCGCAACGCGCTTGCCCGCCGAAAGGTGGAAGGCAGCGTCATCGTAAAGGCCTGAGCATGACCCGTCTCGACATTTTCATCAATCGCATGACCGCCCAGCGCGATCTGCTTAATCTTCTCCGCGACCAGAACCTTCTGCCGGAAGGCCCCATCATGGAAGTTGGTCTCGGCAACGGCCGCACCTACAGCCACATGATCGAAACCTTTCCGGGCCGGCGCTTCATCGTGTTCGACCGGCACGTCGCCGCCCACAAGACATCCATTCCGCCGGAGGAGGACCTCGTTATCGGTGAGATCCGCGAAACGGCACAGAATTACATAGGCAGCGAAGCGGCCCTTGTGCACGCCGATATCGGCACCGGTTATCCGGAAAAGGATGCGATCGTGATGTCCTGGCTGCCTGGACTGGCTGCCGGCATGCTGCGCTCCGGCGGTTATGCCGTCAGCGGACTTGCGCTCGATCACCCGCAGCTCGAAATGCAGCCGATACCGGATCATCTCGAACCGGGGCGCTATTACTTGTACCGGAAGATCTGAAACCCGAGGAGGACGCCTGCCGGGTCACGCCGCCGAAGCGGCGTCTTCCGGCAGGAACTGTTCGCGGCGCCACATGCTGGGCGTCGTGCCCGTCATCCGCCGAAAAACCCGGGAAAGATGCGCCTGATCGGCCAACCCGCAATCCAGCGCGATTTCGCAAAGCGGCGCATCGCTGCTCAGCATGCGGGTTTTGGCGTGATCGACGCGGCGCGAGAGAACGTAATTGTGCGGGGAAGTGCCGAAGCTCACCTTGAAGGCCGCGGAAAAATGGCTCGTCGACAGCTTCACCAGCCGGGCGAGTTCCTCCAACGAGATCGAATATGCGATGCGCGCATCGATATGGGTTTTGAGACGGCTGACCTGCCAGGGGGCGAGGCCTCCGGAAACGGCCTTTTCGCCGAAGGCGCGCTCACCCGGCGCAGGCGTTTCCAGAACGGTCAGCGCCTTCTTCACGAGGTCGGTCGCGACCGCCTCGTCACGTTCCATCCAGGTGATTGCGCGCAGCAGAAGGCCCGATGCAGCACTGGAGCCGGCGGCCTCACACAGCTCGATGCCGATTGCGGAAAACTCTCGATCCAGAAGCACAGCGTTGGCGTTCATCATCCGTCTCCTTGGATTACCGGTCCATATTTACGGGTTGCATTCTGAATCAGAGATGCCCCTTTCGAAACCCTACTGTCGGTCCGTGACGATACACGTCGGTCTTACCGGGACATACCTCGGTATGATTGCCGTCGCCGGATCGAACCGCCTAGGCTGCGAATCTGCGCAGCCATGCATTGCTATTTCCATCAGTTGTGTTTGAAATTTTCGTCACACTGAAACGAGTTGAAAAGAAAATCATGTCCGAGGGTCCCCTCGTGCTTGTCGTTGACGATGAGAAACTGGTGCGTCAGGCGCTGGATACGCTCCTGCGCTCGGTCGGATATTCCGTGAGGACCTTCGCCACAACGCAGGAACTCTACGAAGACGCGAGCCTTTCCGAAGCCGACTGCCTCATCCTCGACGTACGGCTTCCCTTCACCAGCGGCCTCGACTTTCAGCAGAAGCTCGCCGAAAAAGGTGTCGACATTCCGGTCATCTTCGTCACCGGTCATGGCGATATTCCGATGACGGTGCGTGCGATGAAGGCTGGTGCGGCAGATTTCCTCGCCAAGCCGTTTCGCGATCAGGATCTGCTCGATTCAGTCGGCGCGGCGGTCGAGAAAAGCCGCCAGTCACGCGACCTTAACCGCTCGGAACTCGAACTGCGCAACCGCTACAATGCCCTTTCCGCCCGCGAAAAGGAAATCATGGCGATGGCGACGGCGGGCCTGATGAACAAGCAGATCGCGGGACAGCTCGGCCTGAGCGAAATCACGGTGAAGATCCATCGTGGAAAGATCACCCGCAAGATGGTGGCCAAGACCTTTGCGGATCTGGTGAAGATGGCCGAAAGCCTTGGCATATCCTCGCCCGACGGCCCGAAACCCCAGTGACTGCGGCGGCCGAACAGACGCGCATCGACAAAGCAGCGGGCTTGCGTTTTGACAATTCCGTCCCGGTGTGAATTTAATACGCACCATCACGCATGAACATTGCTGTCCCCCTTCGAAAGACAAAACGATGGACCTCGGATCACACGGCGCCGGTTCGCCTCGCCCCGGAAAAGTGGACACGTTTGGCTGTCAGCTGGGCAAGCTTGAGGATGACCGGCAGATCATCGGCGGCAATCTCGCCTATTATCGCAAGTCCTCGATCAGCGCCGCACCCGGCCAGGTGACGACCCCCGCCAGCGATCGCGGCTATCTCATCGGAATTTCACTGAAGACCGGACACCGGCGTCGCATTTTCAGCGAGCATCACTCGACACTTTACGAGTTCAGCCAGAATTCGATCTATCTCCGCAATTTCGCCGACTCCTACAAGGCCGACCTTTCCGGCGCATTCGGTTTCATCCTGATGGAGCTGTCGAAGGGCGATCTGGAAATGTTGGCCGACGGAGCCGATGCCAGCGGCGTGTCGGAACTCTCGCAAGTTGTCGCAGAACACGACCCCATTCTCGGCGGCATGACACAGGCGCTGTTTTCCTTCGCCGATACCCAGCCGCATCCGAGCCCGCTCTTCGTGGAGCAGATCTCTTCCGCCATCGGCCTGCACCTGATCACCCGTTACGGCAACGGCCGTATCCGCCGGACGGACAAGCGCGAGGCACTCTCAGGGACAGCAGCAACGCAGGCGAAGGACATGATGCTCAGCCGGCTCGACGGCGATATTTCTCTCGACGATGTGGCGGCCCGATGCCATCTCTCCCGCGTCGCCTTCATCCGCGCCTTCCGGGAAACGACCGGGACAACGCCCAGTGAGTGGCTTGCCGAACAGCGCCTCATCAAGGCCTGCGATCTGCTCCGATCGTCGTCCCTGTCGCTGATCGAGATTTCCGTCGCCTGCGGGTTTGCGGATCTGACGCATTTTATGCGTGTCTTTACCGCCGCGAAAGGCACATCGCCTGCCGCATGGCGTCGCGCCACCCGCTCCTGAGAGCGATGGCGCGAGCGCGCCCGTTCGTCAGATCTCGGGGCTCACCGCGTCATCTTCGCGTTGTGCGCCATGCACCATCGGCCTTGCTGCGAGCAAATGCCTGACCTGCGGCTTGTCGGGGCCGACATGATAGCGGACCACCTTGCTCTGCAGGTCGGCATCGCTGTGAGAAACCCGCTTGTGCTGTCGCAGATGCTCGGCCCAGGATTCCACGAAGAACCACTCGATGATCGCCGTGGGATCGGCCACGTCCTCGGTGATACCCCAGTTATAGGCCCCGTCCCGTCGCCGCTGGTGGGAGAAGCGGGTCAGCGCATGCAGGAACGGCTCTCGCTCAGCGGGATCGATACGGTATTCAATGAGGATCAGAACCGGTCCGCGATCCTGCTCGACGGGAGCAGCGATCAGCGGTTCCGGCCAATGATTAGACGGCACGAGATCGGCTTCGCCGCGCGGCAGCTTGACCCGGTGCATGACGACGCCGGCAACGACCAGTGCCACGGCGGCCACAAGCAGGGTCTGCGGAACGCCGATTGCTTCGGCGACGAGGCCCCATAGCAGGCTGCCGGCAGCCATCGCCCCGTTGAATACCGTCAGATAAATGGCCAGAGCGCGACCACGAACCCAGTTCGGCAGGATCGATTGCGCAACACCGTTCAGCGTCGTCAGCGCAACGATCCAGGCGCTGCCGAGCAGCAGCAGGAGAACGATCGCAAGCCATTTCGGCGGAGCGAAGAAAAGCGCCGTCATGACGGCTGCCGTCACCAGCACCGAAAGAAGGATCAGCCCGTCGGAATCGAGGCGCTGGCGCAGACGCGGCAGCAGGAAGGCACCGCAGATTGCGCCCGCACCCACAGCTCCGAGCATCACTCCATAGAAGCCGGCAGTCCCGTTCAGCATGTTCCTCGCCACGAGAGGCAGGAGCGCCCAGACAGCACTTGCGAAGGCAAAGAAGATCGCCGCCCGCAAGAGCACCACATGCAGATCGCGGCTCGCCCGCGCATAACGCAGCCCGGCGCGGAAGGCGCCTGCAAAATGTTCCGACAGCTCGTCGCGGTTCTGCGCCGGGCGTTTCCACCAGACAAGCGCTGCTATGACGAAGACATAGCTGAGGACATCCGCGCCATAGGTGAAGGCCGCACCGACCGCGGCCAGCAGAAGGCCGCCTGCGGCGGGACCGATAGCGCGTGCGATATTGATGCCAAGTGAGTTGAGCGCAATCGCGCTCTTCAGATCCTTGCGATCCACGAGTTCGGGCACGACCGCCTGCCAGACGGGGGCAACGAGAGCTGCACCCACGCCGCCGAGAAAGGTCAGGCCGACCAGAGCCTCGATAGTTAAAAGCTTGAAGTGGGAAAGCACCATCAGCGTCGTACTGACGGCGGCAAGCAAAAGCTGAACCGAGATCAGCAGTTTACGCCGATCGAGGATATCGGACAGCACACCGGCGGGGATCGCCAGCAGGAAGATCGGCAGCGTTCCCGCCGCCTGGATCATGGCTACAGCGGCGGGTGCGGCGGAAAGGTCCGTGACCAGCCAACCGCTCGCCACATCGCGCATGAAGCTGCCGGTATTGCCGAGAACCGTGGCTCCCCAGAGGACGGCAAAGACGGTCTGCCGTAGTGGTGCGAAACTGCCGCCCTGTTCGGCATGAGGCGTCGGGTGCCCGGTCATGAATTGCTTCTCCTTCGAAATCAGGACGTGATGAAGGCCAGAACGTCGGCGTTGAACTTCCCCGCCTCAGTCAGGGGCAGGCCGTGGCCGCCGCCCTGATAGATATTGAGCGTGGCGTTCCTGATGATCTTCACGGCCCGTTCTGCCGAAAGCGCTGCCGGAACCATCTGGTCGTCATCGCCATGGATGATGAGCGTCGGGACCTCTATCTTCTTCAGGTCTTCCGTATAGTCGACCTCGGAAAATTCCCGCACGCTGTCGTAGAGGCTGCGGATGCCGGCAAACGTGCTCTGCAGCCAGAAGGCATCCCGGATGCCTTCGTTCAGCACGATCCCATCGCGATTGAACCCGTAAAACGGGATCGCGACATCCTTGAAGTACTGAAGCCGGTTTTCCGCCACGCCCTTGCGGATGCCGTCGAACACCTCCAGCGGCACCCCATCCGGATTGTCCGCCGTGCGAGCCATCAGCGGTAGGGGAGCGCCTACGAGCACGGCCTTCGCCACTCGTCCATTACCGTGGCGGCCGATATAGCGGGCGATTTCCGCCCCGCCGATCGAATGCCCCACGAGGATGACATTTTCCAGCCCGAGCGTCTCCAGCAGGTCGGCCAGATCGTCGGCGAAGCGGTCGATATTGTTGCCGTCCCATGGCTGGGCGGAACGGCCGTGGCCACGCCGGTCATGGGCGATAACGCGGAAACCCTGCTGTCCGAAGAACAGCATCTGCGCATCCCAGGCATCCGAGGATTGCGGCCATCCATGGGAAAACACGATGGGCCGGCCTGAACCCCAATCCTTGTAGAAGATCCGGGTGCCGTCTTTCGTTTCAATGAAATCATGCGTCATCGCGCAATATCCTTGGGGCGGGAAAGCCGTGTTGATCGGTTATTTGCGACGGGCCAGATCGTGCCAGGCAACCAGCACGAAGGCTCCGGCAAGACCGAGATGCTCGAAGAAACCGTTCATCGCCATCGAACGCTCCATACCCGGCGGCAACTCCCAGAAACGGAAGGCGAGGAACGTGGCCATCACGGTAAAGATCGCAAGCGCCAGTGCTGCCGTCCAGCGAAAGAAGCCGGAGAGGACAAGCGCGGACATGGCCAGTTCGAAAACAATCACACCGACGGCGAAGAGAGGTGCGGGCAGAAGCCCGAAATGCTCCATCTCGGCCAGGGCGCCCGGAAAATCGAAGATCTTCACGAGCGGCCCCTGAATATAGGCCGAGCAGAGCGCCAGCAGAGCCAGAAACTCGACCGGCGCCGTGGCGATGATGGACCGCGCCTTGCTGGTGACCCCGGGTCTAGAACGTGGAAAGTCCATGATCTACCCTCCCGTCATACGGCCCAGCAGGCGCAACCGAGCGCGCCGAAGAAGCCGCGAAGATCGGATGCCGGCGAGTTCGATGCCCAGGCGCGCGCGTGGTCATGGCCGTGGACGTTGCAGCTGTTGGCGCAACCGCAGGTCGAGATGGCCATGCGCCGCAGGGAGTTTTTCCCGGCACCTTCCGGCTCGCCCCAGGCGGCGTAGCCCTTGAAGCTGCGGACCGGCGACCAGTCGGGCATTGCCGGCGGCACATCGTTCTCGTCGAGATCGGCGAAATCGCCGGCGCCGTAGACGATCCTGCCGCCAACCATGGTGAGATCCGAAGTAAGGAAAGAAATCTCGTCTTCCGCACAGGAGAAGAAGTCCTTGTCCGGCACCACGAGATCGGCGAACTGCCCCTTCTCGATACGGCCCTTCTTGCCTTCCTCGTTGGAAAACCATGTGACGTTTTCCGTCCACATGCGCAGCGCCGTTTCGCGGTCGAGGCAGTTGGCGCGCGGATAGAGTTGCAGGCCGCCCACCGTCTTGCCGGTCACCATCCAGGAGAGCGAGACCCAGGGATTGTAGGAGGCGACGCGGGTTGCATCCGTTCCGGCGGAAACCTTCAGCCCCTTCTCCAGCATGCGGGCGACCGGCGGCGTTGCCTCCGCCGCGCGGTTGCCATAGCGCTCCACGAAATATTCGCCCTGATAGGCCATGCGATGCTGGACGGCGACACCACCGCCAAGGGCCGCGATACGATCGATCGAACGCTCGGAAATCGTCTCGGCGTGGTCGAAGAACCAGTTGAGGCCCTCAAGCGGCACATCCTTGTTGACTTTCTCGAAAACATCGAGCGCGCGGGAAATCGTCTCGTCATAGGTGGCATGCAGACGCCAGGGCCAACGGTTCTGGGCCAGAATGCGCACGACCTCTTCGAGTTCGCCTTCCATCTCCGGCGGCATGTCAGGACGCGGCTCGCGGAAATCCTCGAAATCGGCCGCAGAGAAAACCAGCATTTCGCCAGCGCCGTTATGCCGGAAGTAGTCGTCGCCCTGCTTATATTTCACTGAGGACGTCCATTTAAGGAAGTCGTCCTTCTCCTGCTTCGGCTTTTGCGTGAAGAGATTGTAGGCGAGACGAACGTTCATGTTGCCTTCGTCGGAAAGCTTCTGAATGACCTCGTAATCGTCGGGATAGTTCTGGAAACCACCGCCTGCATCGATCACGCCGGTGACGCCGAGGCGGTTCAACTCTCGCATGAAATGGCGGGTCGAATTGACCTGATAGTCGAAGGGCAGCTTCGGCCCCTTGGCGAGCGTCGCATAGAGGATACCGGCGTTCGGCTTGGCGAGCAGCAGGCCGGTCGGGTTGCCGTTGGCATCACGGAAGATCTCTCCGCCCGGCGGGTTCGGTGTGTCCTTCGTATAGCCGACTGCGCGAAGTGCGGCGCCGTTCAGGAGCGCGCGATCATAGAGGTGCAGCAGGAAGACCGGGGTATCAGGGGCAATGGCATTGATCTCGTCCAGTGTCGGCAGACGCTTTTCAGCAAACTGGTGCTCGGTAAAGCCACCGACGACGCGCACCCATTGGGGCGCGGGTGTAACCGCCACCTGCCGCTTCAGCATGTCCATAGCGTCGGCAAGCGAGCGTACGCCGTCCCAGCGCAGTTCCATGTTGAAGTTCAGTCCGCCGCGTACGACATGCGTGTGGTTATCGATCAGGCCCGGCAATACGCGGCGCCCCTTGAGATCGACGATCCGGGTGTTCGGTCCGGCAAGGGCAAGAACCTCGCGATCATCGCCCACGGCTACGAAGGTGCCACCCTGAATGGCGACGGCGGTCGCGGACGGATTGCTGCGGTCGAGCGTGGTGAAACGCCCATTGTGAAGGATGAGATCGACAGTCATCGGACGAGACTCCGTATTCTGTTGGGCTTGTGCAGCGGTTGCGCCGGCCAGCGCCAGGGCAGCAGCCGTTCCACCGAGAAAATTGCGGCGCGTCGGCATCACACCGGCGTCCGGTCGGAGGGTTTTTCACCCTTCGGCAGATGGCCGAACACATGCGGCTTGACCTGATGAAGCCATGAATGCGCGGCCGGTTCCCGCGACCAGAGCGATCTGGCAAGCGGAATGAGCTGTTCACCCACCAGAATGCCCAAAAGACCGACCAGCGCCACCACCGGCGGCGCCGGCGAACGGACATTAACGAGGCTGTAGATGACGCCAACGAGCAGGCCAGCCGCCAGGGAATAGAGGTAGATTTTCATGGAAATTCTCCGTTTCGACTCATCTCGACCATTAGAGTGCGTCCACGCTGGCAACCGCCTCCAGGATAACGGAGGCAACGGCTTCCGGCTGAGAAAGCAATGACATGTGGCTGGCTTTGAGTTCGGTCGTGCGGGCGTTCAGCTTTCTGGCGAGCTCCCGCTGAAGCTCCACGCTGACCGCGCGATCTTCGGTTGAAATCACGTACCAGTTTTTGCGGCCTATCCAGGCAGCCTTGCACACCTTGTCGGAGAAAGTGGCGGCACCAAGTGGCGGCTGGATGGCAGCAAGGATCCGCGCTTCTTCTTCCGGCAGATCCTGCGCCACCGCGTTGATCCAGCCGTTTACGCCCATCATGTAGCTACCGCTGCGGTCAGGGCTGACCTCGCCGAGACCGGGAGGTGCGGGATGGGCGGCAACTTGGTCTCCGGTCGATTGGCCGGCGTCCGGTGCGAACGCCGCAACAAAAACCAGAGCCTTGACATTCGGATCGTCGCCCGCTTCCGTAATTACGGTCCCTCCCCAGCTATGGCCCGCGAGGACGATAGGCCCGTCAATCTCCTTGAGCGCATGGCGAGTGGCTTCGACATCAGCCGCAAGAGACGTTGTCGGATTTTGCACGGCCACGACGGAGATGCCCTGTTTCTGAAGACGGGAAATGACTAAGCGCCAACTGGATGCGTCTGCCCATGCGCCATGCACAAGGACAACGGTGGCGCGATTTGACGGTGAAGCGATCATGACGCACTCCCTGCGTTTGAGTCAGAATGGATCTGCTGTGGGACAGCCGGTTGCGCGGGGAAGAATTCCGCAACCAGGCAAGGTAAAAAGGCTCGGCCGCGGCAGCGCAATTGGGCATGCCGCAGCCGATGTTTTACTCAATGGCCCTCGGAAGCACCGAACATCGACTTGGCGTAGATGATGCCGAGACCATAGGAACCGCCAAACTTCTTCGCGATGCCGGTGGTCATGTCGTAGGTTTCCGTACGCGCCCAGTCGCGCTGCAGTTCGAGCATGTATTGCAGCGAGGTCATCGGGCGCACGCCCACCTGGATCATGCGCTCCATTGCGCGCTCATGGGCTTCGTCCGATACGTCACCACAGGCGTCAGCAATGACATAGACGTCGAAGCCCTGATCGAGCGCCGAAAGGGTCGGGCCAACGATGCAGACGCTGGTCCAGAGGCCGCAGAATACCAACCGCTTCTTGCCGATGCGGTTGACCTCGTCGATGACGGCCGCGTCTTCCCAGGTGTTCATCGAGGTGCGGTCGAGCAGCGGCTGGCCCGGGAAGGCATCGGTGATTTCGGAGAACATCGGGCCGGAGAAGGTCTTCTCGGCCACGGTGGTGAGGATCGTCGAAACGCCGAATCCCTTGGCCGCATTGGCGACGAGCGCCGCGTTGTTGCGCAGGAGGACGGCATCGATGGACTTCGTCGCAAAGGACATCTGCGACTGGAAGTCGATCATGATCAGCGTGTGATCCTTGGGCGAGATGAGAAGGCTGCCGGGCGTGGGCGTGGCGTTCACGGTCATGGTCGTTTTCCTTGAGATGGGGGTGTCCGATTGGGACTTGCGATGGCAGCATGGCCGAACCGTCCGTAGCTTTCTTGTTTCGAACGGCGGAAATTTGGATATTCCGACGGTGCCATGTCGGAACGGCTCGCTGCCTTGAACATGCGTCGCCCGGAAAGCGCGAGACTGCCGACTATCCTTCAATCATGCGGGGATGCCGCGTCCTATTATGATAGGAAAAGGGAGGCTGAATGCAGCAAGCCATGCCGGAACGAAGCACCGCCAGTAACCAATACATGGACTATCTGCGCGTGGAGTCGGCAAAGGCAGTCAAAACCTCGACGCTCTCCAAGAGCGTGATCACCGCGACGCACCTTTCAAAGGACGCGCCGAACCATGGCTATGTCGACCAGCATGTCACGGAAGATGCATTCCTGCTTTCCGTGCAGTTGAAGGATTATCACGGCGATCTCTGGGTCGACGGACGTAACGTGGTGTTTCCGACCAGCCGCCGGGGCAACTTCACCTTCTACGACTATAACCGCATCTGGCAGGCCGACATGAAATCGGCCTTTGACTGCCTCAACTTCCACATTCCGCGCGCCGCCATCACCTCGCTGGAAGCCGATCTCGGACCCGGTCGGATCGAAACGCTCGACATCCTGCCGGGAGCGGACATGGACGATGCGACGGTCCGCGGCATCGCGGAAGCGCTGTTGCCCGCAGTCAATGCCCCCGAGAACGCCAGCGGCATCTTTGTCGACCATGTCTGCCTTGCGTTGTCGGTACACCTTGCAGTCACCTATGGAGGCGCAAAGGCGCTGGCGCCGGTACATACCGGAGGTCTTGCTCCGTGGCAGTTGAACCGGGCAATGGAGATGATGGACGCGCATCTAAGTGGCGACCTGCCCGTTGCGGCTATCGCACAGGCTTGCGGCCTCTCACCTGCCTATTTCACCCGTGCGTTCAAACAATCGACCGGCTTCCCACCCTATCGCTGGATGACGCGGCGGCGCATCGACAAGGCAATGGCCCTCATGCGCAACACGACGTTTTCACTCGGTGAGATCGCCTATACCTGCGGCTTTTCCGACCAGGCCCACTTTACCCGCGTGTTTTCGGGGATCACGGGGCTTGCACCCGGACAGTGGAAACGTCGGGTCCATCTGTAGGGCTCGAGTTCAAATCCGGGATGCCGGTTCATAGCCCGACCGATTGTGACGGCGCCAGTTTCCCGGCGGATTGCCGGTCGATTCGCAGAAGACCCTGGTGAAATGGCTCTGGTCGGAAAAGCCGCAGGCAACCGCGATATCGGCGATAGGGGCATCCGAACGCAGCATTTCCTTGGCCTTGGAAAGGCGGAAATCCATCAGCCAGCGATACGGCGTCTTGCCGAATGTTTCCTTGAAAGCCTTGATGAAATAGCTGCGCGAGAGGTTACAGGCCTCGGCCAGATCCGCAATAGAGAACGACGCGCTGACATGGGCGGAGAGGAACTCTGTCGCTCTCTTCTCCTGCCATGGCGCAAGCGTTCCCTTCCTGCGGACAGGAAAGTGCAGGCCGCCATAGGCCTGGGTGAGGTGGGCCAGAAGCGCCAGCCCGATCTGGTCGAGAAAGAGCTGACTTGCCTGTTTCGGGTCGTCAAGCGCGGGAAGCAGGGCCTGGGCAAGTCCCAGAACAACGTCATCCGTCGTGCCCTCGGCGCAGGAAAGCCCGGTCAATTCCGGCCGCCCGGCCTTTTCCGCGAAAACGCGAAGGCGGGCGAAGGGAATCTGGAAACATACGCTGTCGAAGTCAGAAAGATGGTGGCAGCGCCAGTCTTCCCGCATGTCGAAAATACCGAGATGCCCCCGCGGCGTGGGACCTTCGAAAAAAACTTCATCGTCTTTCCGGAGAATAGACCGGTCGGCCCCAAGCCTCTGCACGATGACGCAGAAGGCATCCGCCCGTTTGCCGAGCGATACCGGCGCCGGATCGCTCCCGGTTCCACGGAAGCGCGCCACGGGCATCTCCGCAATCCTGACCGTCGCACTGCGAACGGCGGAGGCAGCCGGATTGCCCGTCTCGTCGTCCAATTGCCCCTGCAAACCTGTCTCCCGAAGCGCCCGATTTTATGATACGATATCATCACCATGGTAAAAAACATCTGGGTTTTTTACAAAAGTTCTCAAACTCTCTTCTAATGAAAGAGGGCCTTTCGCCAGACGGCCGGCGTCATGCCGGTTAAGCGCGAGAAGACCTTGGTAAAGTGGCTCTGATCGGTGAATCCACAGTGCCCGGCGATGTCCTTCAACGAAAAACCGTCCTGACGGAGTAGATCCTTGGCCCGCTCCACCCTCTGCAGGGTAAGCCACTGATGCGGCGTGGAACCGGTTGCCTTCTTGAACTCCTGGGCGAAATGCCCCGTCGACAGGCCCGTCGCCTCTGCGATCGCGGAAAGGGGAAGATCCTCGGCAAGGTTTTCGAGCATCAGATCCTTCGCGGCCTTTTCCTGCCAAAGCGAAAGGGCACTTTCCGACATACCGTTGCGAAGCGCTGCATCGCTGTAGTCCTGCAGCAGATGGGCGCAGATTGCCGTCGCCAGATGCTGCAGCAAGGCCGGTGGCGAAGCCGCTCCGCCTTCAAACATCGCCAGCAGGGCAACGCCCAGATTGCTGATGACGGCATCCTGCTCGCCGCGCCGGCAACGCAACCGCCGGCGCCGGGTGGTCGGGGAATTATCGGCAATCTCGTCAAACAGGCTCTGCGGTAACATGAAAGCCAGCGCGTGAAGCCCGCTATGCAGCTCGATCGACGCGCCATTGCGCAGGTCCACCAGACAAAGCGAACCGCGCTCGTAGCGGCAAAGGGCGGAGCACGAGCCATCCGGCAGGACGTCGCAATGCAGGGCGTCATCCAGATAGAGCATCAGGAAATAGGCGTCATCTGCGGGAAGCCTGATCCGCCTCGCATCACCCTCGACCAAATCCCGGTCGATCCGGGTGACGGAGAAGGGTGCGAATTTCACGGGAACGGTGACGAGGCATGGCGCATCGGGAATACCGAAGCAGATACCGACGCTTGCCATTTCCCGGCCGCTCAAATTCAAGGCCCTTTCCCCCGGCTGGCGCGTCGCTTGTGCCGCTGCAATCATAATTCCCGGCCAGACCGGACCAAAACGGTAGCCGAGCCGAAAAGCAGGTGCAACGCGCTTCTTGCCATCGGGCACGGAAAACCGCGCCCCTGAAACCATGTTGACGGCAATAGAACTAGCAGTTGTCCCGACAAGGTTATTGTACGATCCAACCCTCATTCGCGCGGGGAGACAGTCCGATCATTCAACAGTCAGAAATGTGCAAAAGACGATCCCAACTTTCTATAACTGGCCGGAGAACTCCGCCAGTATCCGGCTGAACGATGCAAAGGTCCCGATACCCGCAACGTTGGCAAGGAGCGACGCGTGAACATCGAGTTGGCAAGGCGGCTGGAAGGCGCGAGAACGAGCGCCCTGCCCGGAGGGACATCGGGTGGGTACCGATGGGCCGGTGCTGCCGTTCTCGCCTGCGGCATCTTCCTCGTCGATACCTTCACCTCGATCGGCAGTGCGATTGCCGTGCTTTACGTACTGGTCCAGACGCTCACGGGCGAGAGCGGCAACAGGCAGGCAATCTGGACCACTTCACTCGTTTGTGCCGCCCTGACTCTTGCAAGCTTTTTCTACGTTCACGGCATTTCGGCGGAGTTTCAGACTGTCTTCCGCCTCCTTTTCTCCCTCGCCGCAAACCTAGTGACATGTGCTCTTCTGCTCCGCCGCAGCAATGACAGGCAGGTGCTGGAGGCGCAGGCCCGGCTGCTGGAACTGACCAGCGACGCCATCCTGCTGCGTGACCGCAACGGCCGCATCACCTACTGGAACAAGGGGGCCGAAGCCCTTTACGGCTGGACGAGCGCCGAGGCGCGTGGCCGCCTGGTGCACGAACTCCTCGGCTGCGACCTGCGGCATTCCCGCGCCATCGCCGAACAACAGCTTGCCGAAACCGGCTACTGGAGCGGCGAGACGACCGCGAAAACCAGAGGGGGGCGAGAGATTGCCGTCTTCAGCCAATGGCGAGTCGAGCAAGACCGGCAAGGCACGGTGCGCACCGTCATGGAAACCGGGATCGACATCTCGCAGCAGAAGGAGGCGGAAGCAGCCCTCAGGGCGAGCGAACACCGCTACCGGACGATTTTCGAGACATTGGCGGTGGCGATCTGGGAACATGATTTCCAAGACGTGAAGAGGGAACTCGACGCATTGCGCGCGCGGGGCGTCACCGACATCCGGCGCCACATCGCCGAACACCCCGATTTCGTGATCAGGATGCGCAGGCTCGTGCGCATCACCGATGTCAACCAGACCGCTCTCCGCCTCATGGAAGTCCCGACGAAGGAGGAGTTTTTCAGCCACCTCGACGGCTTCCTTCCCGAAAACGATGCGAGTTTCGCCCATTGCCTGATCGCGATTGCCGAGGGGCATCCGGTCTTTCAGGAGGAGACGGTGGTGCGCAGCCGCACCGGCCGCCTCATCCCGATCATTGTAGTCCTGAGTTTCCCGCCGAATGGCGAGGGGCTGGACCGCATCCAGGCCAGTATCGTCGATATCACGGAGCGGCTGGCCTTTCAGGAAGCACTGGAGAAATCCCGCAGGGAATTGGAACACACAGCCCAGGCGGCCATGATCGGCGAAATCTCCGCCTCCATCGCCCATGAGGTAAACCAGCCGCTTTCGGCCATCATGGCCTTCGTCCAGGCAGCCCAGAGATGGCTGGATCGACCCAAGCCGGACCTTGAAGAGGCACGGTTTGCGCTCGATGACGCGATCACCTCCACGGAACAGGCTGCCGCCGTTGTGAAGCGCGTGCGCATGCTGCTCGGCAAGGCAAAATCGGACAGCGGCGACGTTGCCGTCGATGCGCTGATCACAAACGTCATCCGCCTAAAGCAAAAAGAACTTTCCGGGCAGGACATCCGTGTGTCGCTCAGCCTTGACGCAGGCTCACGAACCGTCCACGGAGACCGCATCCTGCTGCAGCAGGCCTTCGTCAACATCATCGTCAACGCCATGCAGGCGATGGACGAAACACAGCCCTGCGAGCGCATGCTTGTTATCGACACGAGAAGCGATGGCGACAACCTCACTATCAGTTTCAGCGACACCGGCCATGGCCTGAAACAGACGGAGGAAGCCCTTTTCAAGGCCTTCGCAACCACCAAGCCGAATGGCATGGGGCTTGGTCTTGCCATGTGCAGATCGATCGTGACAGCGCATAACGGCTCCATCTCGATCAGCAATCGCGACGACAGACGAGGCGCCCGGGTCGAAATCAGCCTTCCCGAAGCCGTTGCACAACGGGTCAGGGAAACGGTCGAAGCCTAGCTTCACTGGAACTTCGGGCACCGATCCCCGACAAGCAATCAACCAATTCCGCCCCACATCCGCTCATCAATCGCGCGTTCGCAGCCGACAGTGCACTGCGTCTTGCTGTTTGCGATCACAGGATCATCCGGACGCTGTCCCGATTAACGCCGCTGGTCGGAGCAGGTGAGGAAACCTTATGTTCTCCCAACATGTCAATCCGCTATAAAATTTGTTTGCCAACTCAAAATACATCATTCAGAATAAGCCAATATATAGGAGAATAAGTTTACGACATGCCTTCCTTCGTGCCTGCGGGAAAGCCGAAGCTCTGTATCATCGCCGATGACCTGACGGGGGCTCTCGACAGTGCCGCTCCCTTTGCCGGTCGAGGAATGTCGACGGCTGTGGCCTTCGAGCCGGAGGCTGTTGGCGAAGCGCTGGTAACGGGTGCCGAAATCATCGCTGTCAGCACCCGCTCGCGCGAGATCGAGCCTGAAAAGGCTGCGGCCGCAGTCCGTGCGGTGCTGAGGCAGCTGCCCCACGGAACACGCCTCTTCAAGAAGATCGATTCCCGGCTGAAGGGGCATATCGCCGAGGAACTCTCTGCCCTGAACCCTTCGGTGATGCTGGTCGCTCCGGCCATTCCCGAATTCCGCCGCAACGTGCGGGCAGGTGCAGTGACCGGCTTCGGCGTGGCGGAACCGATCGCAGTCCGGCCCCGTCTTGGCGCACTTGCCGACCGCGCCGTCATTCCCGATACGGACAGCCTTGACGACCTGAGGCAAGCGCTCAAGACCGCTCCCGACGCCCTGCCGGTCGGCGCGCGCGGACTGGCCGAGGCCATGGCCGAAATGATGACCGGACGCGCGGAAGCGGATGCCCCGAAGCCACCCGCCGGCCGCGCACTCTTTGTCGTAGGCTCCCGCGATCCGATCACACTGGCGCAGGTCGACACGTTGAAGCGAACGAAGGACGCTCTGTGTTACGGCGCTCCGAACGGCATTCTCTCCGAGACCGGCACAAGCGCCGGACTGACGCTGGTGCAGGCGCTGCCGGGAGAAACTGAGATTTCCGGCGCGGACGTGTCGGCAAATCTTGCCCGCAGCATCCATCCCGGCCTGACTGCCGGCTGTGACCTGCTATTCATGACCGGCGGCGCGACGGCTGAAGCCATTCTGAGGCAAATGGGCATCCGTTCAGCAATACTTCTGGGGGAATGCCTGTCAGGCCTGCCACTCGCGCGGGCAGGGCACTTGACGATCATCGCCAAATCGGGCGGATTTGGTGACAGCAATACGCTTGCGGTCCTGGCGGGACTCAGCGAGAAAAAGGCAAGTTGAGGAAAGCGGATGGCGGGAGAAACGGGACGTAAAAGCCTTGCCGATGTTGTCTTCGAGCGAATGCAGAAGGCGATCAAATCAGGTGCCTATCGATCTGACGAGCGCCTGCCGACGGAACATGATCTCGCCGCCGAATTCGAAGTGTCGCGCCCCGTGGTTCGCGAAGCGCTCAAGCGTCTGCGTGACCAGGGGTTGATCTATTCCCGTCAGGGCGCCGGTAGTTTCGTTCGCTCAATCGGACTGAAGGAACCGCTTGGCTTCGGCCAACTGCAGAACGTATCGGATCTGCTCAACTGCTACGAATTCCGACTGACGATGGAACCAGAGGCCGCCGCCTGCGCTGCCGAGCGTCACGGACCGGAAACACTTGCCTCGATTGCCAACGCGCTGGAATTGATGCGGGACGCGACCAATCGCCTGTCGCACCGCGAAGACGCAGACTTTCAGTTTCACCTGGCAATCGCCAAGGCTTCCGAGAACCCATATTTTTCCACCGCGATGGAAGCACTCAAGGATCACATCGCAGCAGGAATGCGCTTCCACGGCGTTTCGGTGAAGCGGGAGGCCTCCGGCCTCACCCGGGTCTTTGGCGAGCATGCCGACATCTTCGAGGCGATCCGAAATCGCGACACAGACAAGGCGCGCAACCTGATGCGTCATCACCTTCTCGGCTCCCGCGAACGTTTGTTCGAACGCCGCCGCCCCGATCAGGAAAGCGTGGCCTGACTCGCCAACCTCTCCGAAATGAAAAAACCGGCGTCCTGTTCAGAACGCCGGAGGCTGGGGTGGAGAGGAAGCCAGTTGCGTCAAAAAGCGGCGCGATAGATCCCGAGCACGTCTTCGACACTTATGTCGCGCGGATTGTTATCCATCAGGCGACGGATGGCATGGGCATCCTCGGCAAAGCGCTGCAGATCCTCTTCACGAGCACCGTGACGGGAAAGCTGCATCTCCAGGCCGAGGCCGGCACAGAAGCCGTGCGCAGCAGCCAGAAGACCTTCCGCCTTCGCCTGCTCTGCAATACCGAGCGCCGTCACGACTTCAGCCGTCTTTTCCGGGGCCACCTGCTCGTTATAGGCCAGCACATGCGGGAAGATGATGGCGTTGGCGAGTCCGTGCGGCAGATGCAGCAGCGTGCCGAGCGGATAGGCGAGCGCATGGCCAGCTGCGGTGTTCACCGGCCCGAGGCAGATACCTCCGTAGAAGGAAGCGATCATCATGCCTTCCCGCGCTTCGGTATCCGAACCGTCCTTGACGGCGCGGGCCAGATAGCGGCCGACGAGATCGATGCCGATCCTTGCGTAATAGTCGATCACCGGATGGGCCTTACGGTTGGTGAAGGCCTCGACGCAATGGGCCATGGCATCGACACCGGTCGCAGCCGTAACCGCCGCCGGCACGCTGTAGGTGAGCTCCGGATCGAGGACGGCAAGATCGGCGATCAGGTGCGGGCTTTCGACCGCGATCTTGTTGCCCTTGCCCGGATCGGTGATCAATGCGCGGATGCCCGCCTCCGAGCCGGTTCCGGCAGTCGTGGCGATCTGCACGAGGCGGGTGCGCCGCCCCTCGACCTTGTCCGGTCCGGCGACATCGGTAAGTGACCGGCTTCCATCCCAAAGCGCAGCCACCAGCTTGGCCACATCCATGACAGAACCGCCACCAAGACCGATGACCAGATCGGGGCTGGCGCGGCGAGCCGCTTCCATCGCCGCATCGAAGGTCGCGGTGTCGGGCTCGCCGGGAATGGCGTCGAAAACGGTGATCGTGCCATTGAGGCCGAGACGATTGACGAAACCTGCCGTATGCGGCGTCGCAAGCACGAAGATGCGGGCAGCATCGTTCGCCCAGGTGCCGACGCGGGCAACAGATCCCGCGCCGATTTCCATCCGGCGCGGCTGATGCAGTGTAATGATCCGGTTTTCCGTCATGGCGAACTCCTCTCTCAGAATGCTTCGAGGCGAGCCATTTCGGCCCAGACCTTCTGCTGCTCGTCTTCGGAGAGCGGCGAGAAGGGCGGATGGACATTCAGCCAGCCAAGGTCGTTGCGCCGACGGGCGATCATGGTCTTCACCGTGGGAAGCTGGACATAGGCATTGGTGAGCGTGCGCCAGGCGACGATGACGTCCTGCGCTGCCTTCACCTCGTCAGCATTGGCGGGATCGTTCCAGTGGTCGTAGACGATACGCAATTCCTTCGCGACCAGGTTGGAGGACGCGGTGATGCAGCCCGCGCCGCCGCCCTGCAGAACCGGCAACAGCAACGGGTCCGCACCCGCCAGCACGCAGAAACCGGGGAATTTCTCCGAGATCGCATGCATGTTCTCGATCTTGCCGTCGCTGTCCTTGATACCAACGACGGTATCCGGGAACGCGTCGCGCAGCATGGCGATCAGCGTGTGGGAGATCGGAACGCCCGTCAGCATGGGAATGTGGTAGAGGATGACCTTCAACCGGTCGTCGGCCACCCGTTCGATGATGCTGGCGTAGAAGCGGAACAGGCTCTCGTCGGAAAACGCTGTGTAGTAGAAGGGCGGAAGCAGGACGACGCCGCGCACCCCGGCCTGAACTGCATGGCGCGTCATTTCCACGGCATCCGTCACCGCGCAGGACGACGTGCCGGGAAGCAGGCCATCGGCAGGCACGCCTGCCTTCAGGGCGGCTTCGACCAGATCCATGCGCTCGCGCACCCCGAAGCTGTTTGCCTCGCCGGTGGAACCCAGCATGGCGACGCCATGGCAACCTTCATCGAGCAGCGCGCGGGCATGCGCACCGAACAGTTCGAGATTGGGCGTTCCGTCGGATTTCAGCGGGGTCGCCGCAGCACAATAGACACCCTCGATAGCAAAACTCATTTGCGTCCTCCCGCGACCAGCTTGCGCGCATAGGCGATGGCCGCATTCATGTTGCCGTGATTGGCGATACCCTTGCCGGCGATGTCGAAAGCCGTTCCGTGGTCGACCGATGTGCGGTCGATCGGCAGTTCGACGGAAACGTTGACTGCCGTGTCGAAGGCCACCAGCTTGATCGGGATGTGGCCCTGGTCATGATACTGGGCGACCACCAGATCGAAGGCGCCGCTATAGGCCCGGTAAAACACTGTATCGGCCGAGATCGGGCCGTAGGCATCGATGCCCTCGGCGCGAGCGGCAGCGACAGCCGGTGCGATCTGCTCGTCGTCCTCGGTGCCGAACAGGCCGTTTTCACCGCAATGGGGGTTGAGGCCAGCCACGGCAATGCGCGGCTTCTCGATGCCGATGCGTTTCAGATGGGCGTCGCCGGCGCGGATGGTTGCAAGAACGCGTTCCGTGGTGGAACGGCGGATCGCCTCCTGCAGCGCGACATGGGTCGAGACATGGATGACCTTCAACCGGTCGGAAGCGAGCAGCATGTAGGCGGCCTTAGAGCCGGTGAGATGCCGCAGCATGCCGGTGTGGCCGTCATAATGATGACCGGCGGCGTTCAGGGCTTCCTTGTTGATCGGCGCGGTGACGATGCAGCCGATCTTGCCGGCTTCGGCGTCAAGAACGGCCTTTTCGATGAAGCGGAACGCCGCATCGCCGGCGACCGCTGAAAGCTTGCCGAAGGGAAGCGGAGCGCCCTCGATCGGGAGATCGACGACGCGGTCCGTGAGGTCCACGTCGATACCGATGGCGGCCTTTGCCGCCTCCAGCGTCGCAAGGTTGCCGTAGATCAGCGTGCGGTTACGGTCAGCCTCGCTCATCTCCGCCAGCGCCTTGAGGCTGATCTCCGGACCAACGCCTGCCGGGTCGCCCATGGTAATGCCGATGATGTCGCTCATCCTCAATTCTCCGCTTCGAGTTTCGCCAGCGCCTCGGGGGCAAGCCGGACATATTTGATCGCCCGGCGATAATAGGTGTAGGCGATATGCAGGGTTCCATCCGGATCCTGAAGGATCCAGGGATAGGACATTTCCTTGTTGCGACCGTCGGTAGAATCGTTCGACGTGCAGGTACCGGGGCCATCCTCGATGACGATCCGCCTTGGGAAGGTCAAGCCGCCATCCTCGGAGAAGCAGACGGCGACAGGCGCCCGCGGGACGCCCCAGACAGGCACGCAACCACCGGATGGGTCGGCATCGGGACGGGCATCGTCCTCGCCAAGTTCGTCATAAAGGGATGCACGCCGGTCGCTGGACATAGCGGCATTCACCGGATTGCCGATCACCGCCACCCGACCATCGACAAGGCGGATAGCCGCAATCGAGGAGTTGTTGTTGGGAACATCGGTCGGTTGCGGTGCCGACCATGAGTGTCCGCCATCCGTGCTTTCCGAACGATGGACGAAATCGGCCTGGCGACGGCGATAGAAGGCCGCGAAACGGTTGTCGCCCAGCGCAACCGGGCTCATATGCACCGATCCGATGGAACCCGGCACTTCTTCAAGCCGCCATGTCGCGCCGGCATCCGACGAGACACCGATTGCCGCGACGTCATGGCTGCCGTTCCACTTCTGGCCTGGCCGCTGAACGCAACGAAAGATCGGCAGAACCCAGGCGCCATCGTCACGAACGACAAGGGGTGCGCGGATGAAGCAGCCGCGCGGCAGATCGAGAAACCGCCCTTCGCCGCTCGAGATCATCGTCGGATCGGCCGCATCCCGGGAGAGAGGCGCCATACGGATCCGGCACTCGTCCTGATTGGCGGATGGCTGCGCCGTATGAAACAGCCAGAGCTGCCCATCCGGCGCGGTGAAGATCACCGGGTTCTGTTCCGAATGGGCAGGATCGCCGCTCAGCGCTCGCGCAGGTCCCCATACGGAAGCACCCGGCAGCAGGATAGAGGCGTGAATGGAAATGTCCGACTTACCTTCCAGAGTGCCGCCAAACCACGCGCAAATCAGCGCGCCATCCGGCAGCCTTGAAAGAAAGGCGGCATGGTTCTGGATTTTCGGCGATGGCAGAAACGCCTCCTCCCGACCGGGCGCTGCCTGTGACAGCGCGCCCGTCATGGCGGCGGCAATAGTTTCCGGATGCATGGTCTCCTCCCGGATCGAAACTGCCGTGAAAATCGACCTCAAATCATCTGTTGTCAAGTTGATTGAAATTTGTTCATTGGCAAAATCGATGCAAATATAAACAATTATATCAATAAAATCATTTAGATATGAATTCGTAAAAAAATTCTTTCGCTGAGGTTTACGAGAAATGTTGACAAAAATGATATCCCCCATCATGGTTTAGGCACGACATGGAGGATGTCTGCAACGGAGGAGAGAATGACCGGCCACGTCGCCAGAAAACGGTCCACAGGCCTTGCTGTGGCCCTTGCCGCAACAGGCGCATGCCTGTCGGCCGCTGACGCCGTGCTGGTGCGTAGCCTCAATGGCGAGGTTCATCCTTTTATCATCGCCTTCTTCCGTGCGGTATTCGGGGCACTCGCCATTTTGCCTATCGTGGCGAGAAATCCTCGGGTGATGATTTCGGTCTACCCGCTGCGTCAGCACACGGTGCGGGCGGGCCTCAAGCTCCTGACGCTGGTAGCTTTTTTCGCAGCCTTCTCCAGAGGTCCGCTGACGGATGTCACCGCGGTTGCCTTCACTTCGCCGATCTTCGTGTTGATCGGCGCCGCACTGGCGTTCGGCGAAAAGCTCGGGCCGACGCGCATCGCGGCGCTGCTATTCGGCTTCGGCGGAGCCATGCTGGTCGTGAGCCCCGTTGGTTCCGGCCTGACGCTTGCGATCGGCTTCGCCTTTGCCGGCGCGCTGCTGCAGGCGCTGATCCAGCTCATGCTGAAATCGATGTCATCAGGCGACCGCACCGATACGCTGGTCTGCCTCAACCTGCTCTTGACCGTGCCAATGGCCGCCGTACTCGCGGCGCTCGTTTGGACGACGCCAACCTGGCACCAGTTCGGCCTTTTGGCACTTCAGGGCGTGCTTGGCGCCATCTGCATGTCGGCCATGACCCACGCCTTCAGCCTCGCGGATGCCTCCGTCGTGGCACCCGTCGACTTTGCCCGGCTGCCGATGGTCGCAGCCTTCGCCTATGTGCTGTTCGGGGAAGTGGCAGGTGCTGCCACCTGGATCGGCGGCGAGATGATCTGTTTCGCGGTGCTACTCGCCGCACGTCCGCTCCGGCGGACAACTAAGCAGCCATGAATGGTTCGTGGCCGTATTCTGGGAGGAAGAAAATGATCAGAAAGACATTGCTTGCCGGCGGGCTTCTGCTTGCCGCCAGCGTCGCACCGGTCCTCGCTGCCGACACCGGCGTGAAGATCGTGCTCAACGAGGAAGCCGACCTGCTCGAACCCTGCATGGCGACGCGCTCCAACATCGGCCGCATCATTCTCGGAAACATCAGCGAAACGCTGACGGAACTGGACGTTCGCGGCGGCAAGGGCCTGCAGCCGCGTCTCGCCGAAAGCTGGGCACAGCAGCCTGACGGCAGCTGGCGCTTCACACTTCGCAAGGGCGTGAAGTTCTCTGACGGCTCGGATTTCGATGCCAAGGATGTGAAATTCTCCTTCAACCGCGCCATGGACAAGTCGATCACCTGCGAAACGCCGCGCTATTTCGGCGGCATGACGGTGACGGCAAAGGTGGTCGACGACCAGACCGTCGACTTCTCCGCCGATCCGGTCCAACCGATCCTGCCGCTTCTGCTCTCGCTGGTAACCATCGTGCCGGAAGGTACGCCGATCTCCTTTATCCGCGAACCGATCGGCACCGGTCCTTACAAGCTTACGGAATGGACACCCGGCCAGCAGATCGTTCTCGAAGAGCGCAGCGATTACTGGGGCAACAAGCCGGCCGTCACCAAGGCCACCTACCTCTTCCGCGCAGATCCGGCCGTGCGTGCCGCCATGGTGCAGACGGGCGAAGCTGACATCGCTCCGTCGATCTCTCAGCTCGACGCAACCAATCCGGCGACCGACTTCTCCTATCTCGACTCCGAGACGGTCTATATCCGCCTCGACCACTCCATGGCTCCGATCAACGATCTGCGCGTCCGCAAGGCGCTGAACATGGCGATCGACCGCGAAGCCTTCGTCGGTACGCTGGTGCCGAAGGGTACGCTGCTCGCGACCTCCGTCTTCCCGCCGCCGACGCTCGGCTGGAATAAGGACGTGAAAGTCCCGGCTTACGATCCGGACGGCGCCAAGAAGCTGCTCGAGGAAGCCAAGGCTGATGGCGTTCCGGTCGACACCAAGCTCACGCTCGTCGCCCGTACGGCAAACTTCCCGAACATCACCGAGATCATGGAAGCGATCCAGCAGCAGTTGCAGGAAGTCGGCTTCAACGTCGACCTGAAGTTCTACGAAGTCGCGGAATTCGAGAAGCTCTACTCCAAGCCCTATCCGACGGATCGCGGCCCGATGCTGGTTACGGCCATGCATGACAACTCGAAGGGCGACCCCGTCTTCTCGATGTTCTTCAAATATGCAAGCGACGGCCGCCAGTCCGGCATCAGCGATCCCAAGGTCGATGACCTGATCAAGCGTGCATCCGCAGCAACCGGCGAGGAACGCGCAAAGCTCTGGTCTGAAACCGTCGCCTATCTTCATGACGATCTGGCCGCCGATATCCTGCTGTTCCATATGGTCGGTTACAGCCGCGTTTCCGAGCGGGTCGACTTCAAGCCGACCATGGCGACAAACTCGCAGCTCCAACTCTCTGAAATCGGCTTCAAGTGAAACCGGGCGGGCGGGGAGAACACCCCGCCCTTACCCCCTCGCAATGAAAGCGAACTGCCATGCTAACCTTTATCCGCAAACGCGCGCTTGCCTCGCTGATATCGCTGGTCGGCCTCGTCGTGCTGGTCTTCTTCCTGTCGCGCCTGACCGGTGACCCGGCGGCTCTTTTCCTGCCGGAAGATGCGACCGAGGCGATGCGGGTGCAGTTCCGTGAACTTCACGGCCTGAACGATCCGGTGCTCGTGCAGTTCGGCCGCTATGTCTGGGACCTTTTCCATCTCGATTTCGGTGACTCGATCCGCAAGGCCCGTCCCGCAATCGATGTCGTGCTAGAAGCCTTCACCTGGACGCTGCAGCTTGCCATCATCACCATGGTGCTGGTCACCGCCGCAGCGATCGTCGTCGGCTCGCTCGCCGCATTCCGCGCCGGCGGTTTCTTCGACCGCATCGCCTCGCTCGTTTCGCTGATCGGCGCTTCCGCGCCCGACTTCTGGATCGCCATCGTCGCGATCGTCGTCTTCTCGATCAGCCTCGGCTGGGTGCCGACATCCGGCACGGGCACTATCCTGCACTGGATCCTGCCGATCGGCGTTCTCTTCATCCGCCCCTTCGGCCTGATCGTTCAGGTGGTGCGCGGCTCGATGATCTCGGCGCTCTCTTCCGCCTATGTGAAGACGGCGCGCGCCAAGGGCGTCCGCGCCCGCCCGATCATCTTCGTACATGCCCTTCGCAACGCCATGCTGCCCGTGATCACCGTCATCGGCGACCAGGCCGCGTCCCTGCTGAACGGCGCGGTCGTGATCGAGACCATCTTCGGCTTCCCCGGCGTGGGCAAGCTGATGATCGACTCGATCCTGCAGCGCGACTTCAACGTAGTGCTGGCCGCGATCCTCGTGACCGCGCTCGCCATCTTCCTCATGAACCTGCTGATCGATCTCGCCTATGCCGTACTCGACCCCCGTATCCGCTACTGAGGGCATCATGACACACACCGAAGCCATGCCCGAAACGCCCGGACCAATCGCCCGCTTCACCCGCATGCTGTGGGCGGACAAGTTCGCGCTGACCGCTGCGATCTTCCTTCTCATCGTGCTGGTGATGGCCCTGATCGGCCCCGCCTGGCTGGACGCCGCCGCGCAGAAGCAGAACCTGCGTGGGCGCAATGCGCCGCCCTTCCATCTCGATCTCGGCTGGCTGTGGTTCCTCGGCGCCGACGCGCTCGGTCGGCCGCTTCTCGCCCGCATCATCGTCGCGACACAGAACACCATGATGGTGGCCGCCGGCGCCGTGCTGTTCTCGGCCATTGCCGGCTCGATGCTCGGCCTGATCGCAGGCTATGCCGGCAACAAGGTGAGCCAAATCATTATGCGGATCGCCGACGTGATCATGTCCTTCCCGTCGCTGCTGATCGCCGTCATCGTGCTCTACGTGTTCGGCCCGTCGGTCACCAACCTGATCATCATCCTCTCGATCACCCGCATTCCCGTCTATCTGCGCACGACGCGCGCCGAAGTGCTGGAAATCCGCGAACGCATGTTCGTCTCGGCGGCACGGGTGATGGGCGCCTCGCAGAAGCGGATCATCTTCCGTCATATCCTGCCGGTCGTCCTGCCGACGCTAACCACCATCGCAACCCTCGACTTCGCCTATGTCATGCTGGCGGAAAGCTCGCTTTCCTTCCTCGGCATCGGTATCCAGCCGCCGGAAATCACCTGGGGGCTGATGATCGCACAGGGCCGGCAGTACCTTACGAATGCATGGTGGCTCTCCTTCTGGCCGGGCCTCGCCATCATTCTCACCACCCTGTCCCTGAACCTTCTGTCGAACTGGCTGCGCATCGCACTCGATCCCGTGCAGCGCTGGCGCCTGGAAATGAGAGGTCACAAGAATGGCTGAGCATCTTCTCGAAGTCAGGAACCTCTCGGTCGAGTTCCATACAGCAGCCGGTGTGGTCAAGGCGGTCAAGGGTATCTCCTGGTATCTCGACCGCGGCGAAACGCTCGCCATCCTCGGTGAATCGGGATCGGGCAAGTCGGTCTCCGCCTCGGCGATCCTCGACCTGATCGACATGCCGCCCGGCCGCATCACCAGCGGCGAGATCCGGTTCGACGGCAAGGATCTGCTGAAGCTTTCCGCTTCCCAGCGCCGGGATATCAACGGCCGGAAGATCGCCATGATCTTCCAGGATCCGCTCAGCCATCTCAACCCGGTCTATCCGGTCGGCTGGCAGATCGTCGAGGCGCTCACCACCCATGGCGTCGACCGGGCGGCGGCCCATGCCGAAGCACTCAGGCTTGTGACCCGCGTGGGTATTCCCGAGCCTGAAAACGCGCTGAAGAAATATCCGCACCAGTTCTCCGGCGGCCAGCGCCAGCGCCTGATGATCGCAATGGCGCTTGCCATGAAACCTGACGTCATCATCGCCGACGAACCGACGACGGCGCTCGACGTGACCGTGCAGGCCGAAGTGCTGCGTCTGCTCGACGAGTTGCAGCAGGAAACCGGCATGGGTGTGCTGATCATCACCCACGACCTGGGAGTTGTCGCCGAGATCGCCGACCGGGTCGTGGTGATGAATGCCGGCGAAATCGTGGAGACCGGCAGCACGCGCGAGGTCTACAAGAACCCGCGACATCCCTATACGCGCAAGCTGATCGGCGCTGCCCCCGGACGCGGCGAGATGCATCCGCCGTTGGAAGCCCGCGAGCCTGTCTTGAAGGTCCGGGACCTGCAGAAATACTACAGCGCCTTCCACGCGCTGGACGGCGTTTCCTTTGATCTCATGCCGGGCGAGACGCTGGCTGTGGTCGGTGAAAGCGGCTCCGGCAAGTCGACGCTCGCCCGCATCCTGCTTCGCCTAGACGAGCCGAGCGGCGGGCAGGCCTTCTGGAAAGGACGGGATCTTTTTACCCTTTCTCCGGCCGAACTCTTCAAGCTTCGCCGCGACCTGCAAATGGTCTTCCAGGATCCGACCCAGTCGCTCAATCCGCGCATGACAGTGTACGATCTCGTGTCCGAGGCATGGGTCATCCACCCCGAGATCCTGCCGAAGAAACAGTGGCGCAGCCGCGTCGCCGAACTGCTGGTGCAGGTCGGTCTGCGGCCAGAGCATGCGGTACGTTACCCGCATCAGTTTTCCGGCGGGCAGCGCCAGCGTATCGCCATTGCCCGGGCACTTGCGCTCGAACCGCAACTGATCGTCTGCGACGAGGCCGTGTCAGCTCTCGACGTCTCGGTTCAGGCGCAGGTGATCGACCTTCTCGACAAGCTGCGAAAGGAAATGGGCATCGCCTTCATCTTCATCGCCCACGACCTGCCTGTTGTGCGTGATTTTGCGGATCACGTGATGGTGATGCAGAAGGGCAAGGTGGTGGAACTCGGCACGGTTCGCCAGATCTTCGAGGCCCCGAAGATGCCCTATACCCAAGCGCTGCTGGCCGCTGGCCTCGACCCCGATCCGGATGTGCAGGCAGAACGCCGCGAGGCACGGCTCAAGCTGGCGCGGGCCTCAGGCTGAGCCCATCAACACACGCAAAAGAATACGGATATCAGGCGGCTTCGGTCGCCTGAATGTTTTCACCCTCCAGCATCGGACACCTTCCCGCCTATCCTACCGCCAGCTGATAACAGCTTGACGTCGGGACACGCTGCCTCTCTTGTCCTTATCCTGATTGCCGCGTTGGCAATCTGGAACCATGAAGCCCGAACCAAGAGGAATGAGGATATGGCGAAACTGATCGGTATCTCGGGAAGCCTGAGACGCGGCTCCTACAACAGCGCCTTGCTGCACGCCGCCGCGAAACTTGCACCGACGGGATCGGAGCTTTCCATCGGGACAATTCACGGCATCCCGCTCTATGACGGCGATCTCGAAGCGGAACAGGGCATTCCGGAAGCGGTGCAGACGCTGAAAGACGCGATTGCGGCGGCCGATGGCCTGATCCTTGTGACGCCGGAATACAACAACTCCATTCCAGGCGTATTCAAGAATGTCATCGACTGGCTTTCACGCCCTTCGAACGACATCAAGCGCGTCTTCGGCAGCAAGCCCGTCGCGCTGATGGGGGCCTCGCCGGGCGGTTTCGGCACGATCCTTTCGCAGAATGCGTGGCTTCCGATCCTCCGCACGCTCGGGGTGGATTTCTGGTCGGAAGGCCGTCTTCTGGTGTCGCGCGCTTCGGGCGTCTTCGATGCCGATGGCAATCTTGCGGACGCCAAGATCGAGGAACAGTTGAAAGGTTTCCTTGCGGGCTTTGCCGAGTTCGCCACGTCCGCCCGCAACGGCCGATAACGAATTCCGTGCATCGTAGAAGGCCTGCTGGTCAGAACAGCGATGCAACGTAATCCCAGATGAGCTTCAGCGAAAGCAGGAGCAGGGTTATCTGGATCAATCTGAAGAACAGCCCATCCGGAATCATCCGGGTGAGCTGCCGCCCGGCGATGGTGCCGATGATCGCGGGCACGGCGAGGCCGAGAACGAGCGGCACGTCGAAATGCGAGAACTGGTTGAGCTGCCAGTAGGGAACGAGCTTCACCGCATTGACGATGGCAAAGAGGATCGTAGATGTCCCTGCGAAGGTCATCTTTTCCAGACGTTGCGGCAGCACGTACATCTGGAACGGCGGCGCGCCGGAATGGGAAACGAAGCTCGTGAGCCCCATCAACACGCCCCAGAAGACACCGCCCGGAATATCGGCGGAGCGCACGCGCGCTGCGCGGTAACGCTCGCCGAACCAGGCGTTCAGGCAGAAAAGCACACCAACGGCGCCGACCAGCATGCCGATGAATACGCTCGAAAGCGAGGCGCTGAAATACCAGCCGATTGCAACGCCCGCGATCGCGGCGGGCGTCAGGATTGCGAGATTGCGGGCGGAATAATCGCGCCGGTAGAGGTAGAGACCGACCATATCGCTGGCAACGAAGATCGGCAGCAGCAGCGCCGCTGCCGTTACCGGTGAAATGACGAGGGCAAGTAGCGGCACCGCCAGCGTGCCGACCGAAGGCAATCCGCCCTTGGAAAGGCCGACCACAAAGGCAGAGACGACAGCGATCGCCAGGATGAGTGGCGTATGTTCGATCAACGGCCCTGCCCTTCGTTCACAATCAGCCTGCTATCATCTCACTGCCTCAAACAAGTGAGATCGTCACATGCTCAGAGGTGGATCTGAGCGCCGCATCGGCAAGCTGAAGGGCAATCAGCCCATCCTCCGCCGAAGGCGACGGCGGGGTTCCCTCCACGATCGAATCGATGAAGGCAGAGATTTCCGCCGCATAGGCAGCCGTATAGCGCGTCATGAAGAAGTCGTGCAATGGCGGGCGGGTATAGCCGTTTCCGGTTGCGATCTCGATAGACACCTGCCGCTGGTTCTCGGCCGAGACGGCACCAAGCGATCCATGAACCTCGATACGCTGGTCGTAGCCATAGGAGGCGCGGCGTGAATTGGAAATCATCGCCTGCCGGCCGCTTGCCGTCGTCAGGATGATGCTGGCGCTGTCATAGTCGCCGAGCTTGCCGATTTCCGGATCGACCAGCACCGAGCCGAATGCTGTGACGCTGACGATTTCCTCGCCGAGGAGGAAGCGGGCCATGTCGAAGTCATGGATGGTCATGTCGCGGAAAATGCCCCCCGAAACCTTGATGTAGGAGGCCGGCGGCGGGCCGGGGTCGCGGCTGGTGATCGTCACCATTTCCACCTTGCCGATCGTGCCGTCTTCGATGGCCTTGCGTACCGCGCGAAAATGCGGGTCGAAACGACGATTGAAGCCGAGCATGACGCGCGCACCGGTCTGGCGAACGACCTCGAGGCAGGCTTTCGCACGTGCCACGTCAAGGTCGATCGGCTTCTCGCAGAAAATGGCCTTGCCGGCTTTGGCAAAGCGCTCGATCAGATCGGCATGGGTATTCGTCGGCGTGCAGATGACGACGGCATCGACCTCGGGATCGGCGAGAACCGCGTCGATCGTGCTGACCTTGCAGCCGGCCTGATCGGCAATGGCCTGGGCCGCCTCGGCCACGGCGTCCACCACCGCCACGAGTTTGGCGCGACTGTCGCTGGCGATTGCCTGTGCATGAACCTTGCCGATGCGACCGGCGCCCAGAAGCGCAAGCTTCGTTACCATGATATCTCCTCCCTTGGGTGTAGCCGCCTTGCGCCGAGCTTCCCCCTCATTCCTCGATCCGGGTGAGCATAAATATCGGCGCAAAACGCGTTTGGAATATATATTCTATTTTGCTAGAGTGTGGACAGATGACTGTCAAGCAGGAAAGGAAACCGCATGAATGAAAGCGCAGTGCCCGCCACGGTGAAGGCCTTCGAGGAGCGCCTGCTGGAAGTTTCCGCCAGCCTGCCCAAGCGGCTTCGGCAATGCGCCGACTATGTCGCGGCCAATCAGGACCGCATCGCCGTCTCCACCGTTGCCGAGATGGCGGAAGGGGCCGGCGTGCAGCCTTCGGCCTTCATGCGCTTCTGTCAGATCATGGGCTTCTCCGGCTTTTCCGAGATGCAGCGGCTGTTTCGCGATTCCTATGTCGGCGGCTGGCCAGACTATGCGACCCGCCTCGACCACCTGCGCGAAAAGGGCAAGGAAAGCGGCGGCGGCCTGCTTGCCGAATTCGTCGAAGCCGGCCGTGCATCCCTGGAAAGCCTGCTGAAAACCGTCGATCCTCACGATCTCGACGAAGCCGTCTCCATTCTCGCCAAGGCCGATATCATCCACATCATCGGCCTGCGGCGCTCCTTTCCGGTCGCGAGCTACCTCGCCTATGCCTTTGAGAAGATGAAGGTCCCGGCAATGCTGCACAGCGCCGTGGGTAAGCTCGATAACCAGAGCGCCATCAGGCCCGGCGATGCCGTGCTCGCCATCACCTTTTCCCCCTACACAACCGAAACGGTCGATCTCGTTACCGCCGCGCGAAGCCGTGACATCCCGGTTGTCGCCCTCACCGACACCGCCGTCAGTTCGCTTCGAAAATCCGGCGCAAAGCTGATCTCCGTCACGGAAGTCGATTTCGGGGCCTTTCGTTCTCTATCCGCAACGCTTTGCGTGGCGATCACGCTGGCTGTCGCGGTCGGAACGCAACGAGACTGAATATTTTTGTTGAAATTCCAAAAAATGGAATTTAAAATCCAAAATGAGAATGGGCGACGCTAGGGAGTACGCTTGCCCGGAAATGTCGGATGCATCACGAGACCCGAGGAGGGTTTCGGTTCGCCGGCAAGCGACACGAACAAAGGCCCGCCGCCTTGCGGATAAGGGCATGCAGCCAGGGAGGAGGCTCGTGAAAACACTCGATCTCATTACGATCGGCCGATCGTCTGTCGACCTCTACGGCGTACAGATCGGAGGCCGGCTCGAAGACATGGCCTCCTTCAACAAGTATATCGGCGGTTCCCCGACAAACATCGCAGCTGGCACCGCCCGCCTGGGACTGAAGTCGGCGCTGATTACCCGCGTCGGCGACGAGCATATGGGCCGCTTCATCCGCGAGCAGCTGGAGCGCGAGGGCGTCGATGTGCGCGGCGTGAAAACCGATCCGGAGAGACTGACCGCGCTTGTGCTGCTGGGCATCCGCGACGAGCACCAGTTCCCGCTGATCTTCTATCGGGAAAACTGCGCCGACATGGCTCTGTCGGAAGAGGATATCGATCCAGCCTTCATCGCGGAAGCGGCCTGCGTCTGCGCGACTGGAACGCATCTTTCCCATCCGCGGACCGAAGCGGCAGTCCTCAAGGCGCTGAAACTCGCTCGCGAAAGCGGTGCCAGAACAGCGCTCGATATCGATTACCGCCCGAACCTCTGGGGCCTCGCAGGCCACGGCGCCGGCGAAAGCCGCTATATCGGCTCCGATGCCGTGACGGCCAAGCTGCAATCGACGCTGCATCTGTTCGATCTCATCGTCGGAACGGAAGAAGAATTCCATATCGCGGGCGGTTCCACCGATACGATCGAGGCGCTGAAGGCGGTTCGCCGCATCTCGAAGGCAGCACTCGTGTGCAAGCGCGGACCGCTTGGCGCGGTCGTCTTCGCCGGAGACATTCCCGAAAGTCTGGACGAGGGCCAAACGGGCCAGGGCTTCCCGATCGAGGTCTTCAACGTGCTGGGTGCGGGCGACGGCTTCATGTCCGGCCTGCTTAAAGGCTGGCTGACCGGAGAGGACTGGCCGACATCGCTCAAATTTGCCAATGCCTGCGGTGCCTTCGCGGTGTCGCGGCATGGCTGCACGCCGGCCTATCCGAGCTGGGAAGAACTGCAATATTTCTTCCGCACCGGCATTCGCGACAAGGCGCTGCGCAAGGACGAGGCACTGGAACAGGTGCATTGGTCGACCAACCGCAAGATCGACCGGTCGACCATGCGGGTCTTCGCTTTCGACCATCGCATGCAGCTTGAAGCGATGGTGAAGGAAACCGGAACCGATCCCGGCAAGATCGGCGCTTTCAAGCAGCTTTGCCTGAAAGCCGCCCTCGATGTTGCCGGTGAGAACTCCGGTTATGGCATTCTCTGTGACGGACGGCTGGGGCGCGATGCACTCTATGCGGCCAGCGGTTCCGGTCTCTGGATCGGCCGGCCGGTCGAATGGCCGGGCTCCCGTCCGTTGACGCTGGAAGCGGAGATCGGCCCCGATTACGGCGGGCTTGGCGAATGGCCACTAGAAAACGTGGTGAAGGTCCTCTGCTTCTATCATCCTGACGACCCGCCGGAGATGCGGGCCGAACAGGAAGCGACCGTCATCCGTCTCTTCCATGCCGCCCGCCGCAACCGTCTCGAAATGCTGCTGGAGGTCATTCCCTCCAAGGTCGCCCCGACGGACGACCTGACGGCTGCTCGGATCATCGACCGCTTCTACGAGATCGGCGTCTATCCCGACTGGTGGAAACTGGAACCGATGCGGACCCATGCATCCTGGAAGAATGCCTGCGAGGTCGTATCCCGCCACGATCCCTATACCCGCGGCATCGTCGTGCTGGGCCTCGATGCACCGGAGGCGGAGCTTGCCGAAAGCTTCCGGCTTGCGGCCGGCTTCGATCTGGTCAAGGGCTTTGCCGTGGGCAGAACCATCTTCGGAGAAGCGGCCCGCAAATGGCTTGCCGGCACGATCAGCGACAGCGAGGCGGTGGAGGACATGACGCAGCGCTTCAGCAATCTCTGCCGCATCTGGGATGATGCGCGCGCGTCCAGTACGGCCGTCGCGCAGGGTTCACCCGCAATTGCGGCAACACAGGCAAGGTAAGGCGGTTCATCCACCACAACGAGATCGAACCGACCGGGAGGAGAAGCGGCGTGAAAACGATCAGACTGACAGCCGCCCAGGCAATGGTGCGCTATCTGGCAAACCAGATGAACGAGCACGGCGAACCCTATATCGCCGGCGTCTGGGCAATTTTCGGCCACGGCAACGTGGCCGGCATCGGCGAAGCCCTGCATGGCATTCGCGATGAACTGCCGACACTGCGCGGACAGAACGAGCAATCGATGGCCCATGCCGCGATTGCCTATACCAAGCAGCTTCGTCGCCGCCGCGCGATGGCGGTGACCTCGTCGATCGGTCCCGGCGCGCTCAACATGGTGACGGCGGCAGCCCTTGCCCATGTGAACCGCCTGCCGGTGCTCTTTATCCCCGGCGATGTCTTTGCCAATCGCGGCCCCGACCCGGTTTTACAGCAGATCGAGGATTTCGGCGACGGCACGGTTTCGGTCAACGACTGCTTCCGCCCGGTCAGCCGCTATTTCGACCGGATCATGCGGCCGGAACAACTGCTGACGGCCCTGCCCCGCGCCATGCGCACCATGACGGACCCCGCCGACTGCGGACCCGTTACCCTCGCCTTCTGCCAGGATGTACAGGCCGAAGCCTTTGACTATCCGGAAAGCTTCTTCGAAAAACGCGTCTGGCGCATGCGCCGTCCCGAGCCGGACAGGGCCGAATTCGAAGCTGCTGTTGCAGCGCTGAAGTCCGCGAAGAACCCGGTCATCGTCGCCGGCGGCGGCGTGCATTTCTCAGGCGCCACCGAAACGCTCAAGGCCTTCGCCGAAAAGCACAAGATACCCGTTGTCGAAACGCAGGCCGGCAAGTCCGTCATGGCCTGGGATCACCCGCTGAATTTCGGCGCGGTCGGCGTCACCGGAACGGAATGCGCGAATATCGTTTCCGAAAAGGCGGATCTCGTATTCGGAGTCGGCACGCGCTTCCAGGATTTCACCACCGGTTCCTGGGCTTTGTTCAAGAACCCGACCCGCAAGATCCTCGCGCTCAACGTTCAGGCCTATGACAGCGCCAAGCACGACGCGATCCCGCTGACGGCGGATGCGAAGATCGGACTTGAACAGCTCTCCGCCGCTCTCGGCGACAAGACATTCGAGGCGCCCGATCCGGCAATCAAGAACGGCTGGTTCGCCAAGGCGGATGCGGTGACGAACGCACCCAAGGACAGCAACAGCCTGCCGACCGACATGCAGGTGATCGGCGCCGTACAGCGGTCCTCGCGCGACAACACCGTCGTCATGTGCGCCGCCGGCACCATGCCGGGCGAACTGCACCAACTCTGGAAGGCCAAACTGCCACTCTCCTATCACATGGAATACGGCTTTTCCTGCATGGGCTACGAGGTCGCGGGCGGTCTCGGCATCAAGATGGCGGAACCCGACCGCGACGTCATCGTGATGGTCGGCGACGGCTCCTACATGATGATGAATTCGGAGCTCGCAACCGCGGTCGGCATGGGCGTGAAGATCACCCTCGTGATCACGGACAATCGCGGCTACGGCTGCATCAACCGGTTGCAGATGGGCACCGGCGGAGCCGAGTTCAACAATCTCTACACCCACACCAACGTCAATCCGATCGCCATCGATTTTGCCGCCCATGCCGCCTCGATGGGCGCGGTCGCCAGCAAGGTCGCCAGCATCGCGGAACTGGAAACGGCGCTCGCTGCCGCCCGTGAATCGACAGTGACGACGGTGATCGTGATCGACACCGATCCTTATCCCACGCCCGATGCCGGCGGTCATTTCTGGGACGTTGCGGTTCCCGAAGTTTCGCCCCGCGCCGAAGTCAATCAAGCCCGCGCCCGTTACGAGGCCGCACTCAAGGAAAGACACTGACCATGATCCTCTACGGCACAAATCCGATTGCCTGGTCCAACGACGACGACCGCACGCTCGGCGCCCATATCAGCCTTGACCAGTGCCTCGACGAAACGTCGAAGATCGGCTTTGACGGCATCGAGAAGGGCCACAAGTTCCCGGAAACTCCGGCCGATCTCAAGGCCGTTCTGGAACCCCGCGGCCTGCGTTATGTATCCGGCTGGCATTCGCTGAACCTGCTCACCCATTCGATCGAGGATGAGAAGAAGGCCATGCAGCCGGCGCTCGACCTTTTGAAGGCCATGGGCTCCAGGGTCATCATCGTCTGCGAAACCTCCAACGCCATTCACGGCAATGATGCCGTCGCGGTCAACGCCCGCCCGAAGCTCTCCGCAGGGGACTGGGTGAAGTTCGGCGCGGGCGTGGAAGCGCTCGCCGAATATGCCGCAGCCCAGGGAATTGCCCTTGTCTATCATCATCACATGGGGACGATCGTCGAGAGCGAGGAGGAGATCGACCAGCTGATGCAAAACACCGGACCGCATGCCAAGCTGCTGCTCGATACCGGCCATTGCCTGTTCGGCGGCGGCGATCCGGAACGCGTCGCCCGCAAGTACATGAACCGGGTCGGCCATATCCATGCAAAGAACGTCCGCCCGGTCATCGCCAAACAGGTGCGTGAGGAGAACCTCTCCTTTCTCGAAGGCGTGCGTCGTGGCGTCTTCACCGTGCCGGGCGATACCGAAGGCGGCGTCGACTTCCCGTCGGTCCTGAAGGTTGCGGCAGGGCACGGTTATCAGGGCTGGCTGGTCATCGAGGCCGAACAGGATCCCGATGTCCGCAACCCCTTCCAGTACCAGAGCCTCGGCCTGAAATCACTGAAGGCCATGGCCCGGGAGGCCGGACTGGACAAGGCAGCGGCGGCCTGATTGACCCGCGCCCTTATGAACCCTTCGATACGTCCGATCCCGAAAGCCATGGATCGGCAAGGAGATGACAGATGAGTTCGCTCTTGCGCAAGCCGTCGGGAACGTCCGGCAAGGTTCATGACATCACCCCGGCCAGCGCCGGCTGGGGCTATGTCGGCTTCGGCCTCTATCGGCTGAAGGCCGGCGAAAGGGCCGCCGAACAGACCGGCGATACGGAAGTCATTCTCGTGCTTGTCGAAGGCAAGGCGGAAATCACCAGCGGCGGCAAGGCCTTCGGGGAACTCGGAGACCGTATGAGTGTGTTCGAGCGCACTCCGCCGCACTGCGTCTACGTTCCGGCCGAGAACCAATGGTCGGCGGTCGCCACGACGGACTGCACGCTCGCCGTCTGCACTGCTCCCGCGACGGCGGGTCGCGAGGCTCAGGTGATCGGACCTGCAGGCATTTCCCTCAGCGAACGCGGCAAGGGCGCCAATACGCGTTACGTCTATGCCATCGCCATGGAGGATCGCGACGTCGCGGACGCATTGTTGGTGACCGAGGTCTTCACGCCCCAGGGCAACTGGTCATCCTACCCGCCGCACCGGCATGACCAGGACAATTATCCTGACATGACCTATCTTGAGGAGACCTATTACCATCGGCTGAACCCGGCACAGGGTTTCGGCTTCCAGCGCGTCTTCACCGAGGACGGGTCGCTGGACGAGACGATGGCCGTTTCCGATGGCGATGTCGTGCTCGTACCCAGGGGGCACCACCCCTGCGGCGCGCCCTACGGCTACGAAATGTATTACCTCAACGTCATGGCTGGTCCGCTGCGCAAGTGGCGCTTCAAGAACCATCCGGACCACGATTGGATCTTCCGGCGCGACAATCCCTGACGCGCCTTCCCTCGCATCCTCATTTTAACGAAGCTCCCGGGAGGAGAACATGAGCGGTCTCGGTATCGGCCTGATCGGCACGGGTTATATGGGAAAATGCCATGCGCTGGCATGGAACAGTGTCGCCAGCGTCTTCGGCGACGTTGCCCGGCCCCGCCTTGTGACGGTGGCGGAAGTGAATGCTGACCTGGCATCGAAGAAGGCGGCGGAACTCGGGTTCGCCCGTTCAACCGGCAACTGGCGTGATCTGCTTTCCGATCCGGAAGTCGACGTCATCTCGGTGACGACACCCAATGCCGTCCATCCCGAAATGGCAATCGCCGCCCTTGAGGCAGGCAAGCATGTCTGGTGCGAGAAACCGATGGCGCCGGCCCTGCAGGATGCAATTCGCATGCGCGATGCGGCGAAGAAATCCGGCCGCGCCGCCGTGATGGGCTACAACTACATCCAGAATCCGATGATCCGCCATATCCGTCGTCTGATTGACGAAGGCGCGATCGGGAGCGTCAACCACGTCCGCGTCGAGATGGACGAGGACTTCATGGCCGACCCCGAAACGCCCTTCTACTGGAAGAGCGAGATTAACTCAGGCTATGGCGCGCTCGACGACTTCGCCGTTCATCCGCTGTCGCTGCTCTTCACGCTTGTCGGTCATGTGGAAAGCGTGGTCGCCGATATGGTGAAACCCTACCCGACGAGACCGCTGAAGGATGGCGGCGACCGCGAGGTCGAGAACCACGACATCGCAAGCGTGCTGATGAAGCTGGAGGGCGGGATCTCCGCAGTGCTGCTGGCAAACCGCTCCGCCTGGGGACGCAAGGGCCGCATCGCCGTACAGATCTTCGGCTCGCAAGGCTCCATTCTCTACGATCAGGAGCGGATGAACGAGTTCCAGCTCTATCAGGCCTCCGGCCGGCCGGAGGAACAGGGCTTCCGCACGATCCTCGCCGCACCGCATCACAAGCCTTACGACCACTTCATTCCCGCCCCAGGCCACGGCCTCGGCTTCAACGACCTGAAAATCATCGAATCCCGCGAACTGATCGCCGCAATCGGCGGCGAGAAGGCCCATGTCATCGATTTCGAGGAGGGGCTGAAGATCGAGCGCTCCGTGCACGCCATGGCCCGGGCTTTCGCCGAGAAGCGGTGGGTAGGTACCGGCGAAGCGTAAACTGTCGAGCCGATTAGACAGAGCTTGGGACTAATTCCCTTGCCTGCATCTCAATTGAGAGACATAATTCGCACTTGAGTACTCAGGAGCGAATTATGTCCAAGACCTCGATGCTTCATATCCGTATCGATGAAAAGCTGAAAAGCGAAGCCTCCGAGACCCTTGCCACGGTCGGCCTGACGGTCTCCGACGCCGTGAGAATTCTTCTGACTCGCATTACACGTGAAGGCGGGCTTCCAGCCGGCCTCACTGTCGATCCCGCGACCCACGATGCCTGGTTTCGTGAAAAGGTACGCGAAGCCTTGGCTGACGACCGCCCGCCGGTCTCACACGATGTCGTCATGGATGAAGTTCAGGCACTGATCGACAGGAGGCGCCGTGCTCAAGATTGAGTGGCGCCAAACGGCCCGCGAGGACCTTCTTGCCATCATCGGCTTCATTACGGATCACAATCCCGGCACCGCTCAACGGCTCAAGGACGAGATCCTTTCCAAGGTGTTGAGACTGACGGAATATCCACAACTGCATCGGACGGGACGGGTCTCCGGAACGCGAGAAATGGTCGTTCACGCCAACTACATCGTTATCTACACCGAAAACGATACAACCATCTCAATTCTACGCGTGTTGCACGGCGCCCAGCAGTGGCCGCCGCACAATACGTAATGTCCCCTAAATTCCATTTCTAATGAACGCGATCGACTGCGCCAAGGCCTCAGCCGGGTCCGACGCTTCATGTACGGAAGACGCAAAAGGCTCGAACGAGAAGAAGCCGGAATAGCCTTGCTCGCGCAGTGTCCGGATCTGGCCGATGTTGCCGAGCCGATCTTCGCCATCGACCAGCACGCGATGGGCGTCGAGCATGTCATCTACACCAACGGCCTTGTCGGTGACACCGGAAATATGCACGAGCCCTGTCTGGGCCGGATAAAGCTCTGGCTCGCCGGCGAGATGATGATGGAAGGTATCGTGGACGAGGCGGAAGCTCGCGCCAAAGCCGAGTTCGTTGATGGCTTCGACGGCTTCCCTCTTGGAGCGGAGCGAGCAGATCGGAAAGCCCAGCGGCTCGACCAGACCACCGATCCCGGCATCTGCGAGAATGGGCTTCAGGCCTTTCAGGGCCTTGCGCAAATTCGCCTGCCGTTCGCCATCGGCTCGACCGCTGCCGTCATTGACCGGCACCAGAACCAGGGTACGCGCGCCGCAATCGCGAGCGTAGCCGGCAAGCGCCTTCGCTTCTTCCTCGCGTTCCGGTGTCCATTCGTTGAACCGCTGCAGCGCGTTGATCGAGAGGATCGTGAGCTGCCGGTCTTCTGCCAGCGTCCTGATTTCGGCCGCGGGCGTTCCGTCGAGGATGGCATTGCCTGCAAGATCGTTGCGGATCTCGACAGCCCTTGTTCCGAGCTTCTGCGCAAGATCGAAGAAAGCCGGCAGCGGCAGTTGCGGCGCCGACATGTGGTTCAGCGCGAAAGAAATATCAGTCATGGAATTCCTGCTCCGGATAGAAAAAGGGCCGGCAAAGCCGGCCCTGAGGTTGAGGAGGAGATCAGCGTTTCGCGCGCTTCTTCTGGCGGTAGACATCCGCAACAACGGCCGCCACGATAATCATGCCCTTGATGATTTCCTGGTAGTAGGCATCGACGCGCAGGAAGGTGAAGCCTGAGGTCATGACGCCGAGGATGATCGTGCCGATCACCGTGCCGGTGATACGGCCGGCACCTCCCGCAAGCGACGTCCCGCCAATGACAGCTGCAGCGATGGCATCGAGTTCATACATCACGCCCATGCCGGCCTGCGCGGTCTGTGCTCGAGCTGCCGTGACGATGCCTGCAAGACCGGCAAGCATGCCGGCGATGGCATAGACCTTGATCAGATGCTTTTCGACATTGATACCGGAAACCCGGGCCGCCTGAACGTTGGCGCCGATCGCATAGGTGAACTTGCCGTAGCGGGTGTATCGCAGTGCGATGTGGAAGATGATTGCGACGAGGAGGAACACCACCACAGGCCAGATGCCGGTACCGATGAAGGTGAACTGCTCGGTCAAACCAGAGACCGGCTGTCCCTTGGTGTACCACTTGGAGATACCGCGCGCCGTCACCATCATGCCCAGTGTGGCGATGAAGGGCGGGATCTTGGTTCTGGCGATCAACTGGCCGTTGATATAGCCGGCAAGCAGGCCGATCAGAATGCCGACGGCAATCGGGACGAAGAACGGCATGTCCGTCAGGCCCGGGTAAAGCGCGCGCGCCCAGGTCGAGGACTGGGCGAAACTCGCCGAAATCATTGCCGTCATGCCAACGACGGAGCCGGAAGACAGATCGATGCCGCCGGTGATGATGACCTGCGTCACCCCGACCGAAATGATGCCGATCACCGCGACCTGCAGGATCATGATCGTCAGACGCTGCGGGTTCATGAGGAAGCTCTGGCCGACGAACACCCAGCCGAGCAGTTCGAAAATCAGGGCAATGCCGATAAGCACCAGCAGGATATTGGCTTCCGGCGGAATGCGGTGGCTGTTGGGCCGGCCTGTCTTCAGATCGACATCGGCCTTCGTGGCAGTTGGATGGTTCATCATCTCCTCCCTTTCGGTCATCGGGACGGCGTCAGCGCGACGCGAGGTCCATGACCTTGATCTGTGTGGCTTCCGAACGGTCGAGGAAGCCGGTAACGCGTCCCTCGTGCATGACCATGACGCGGTCGCTCATGCCGAGAACTTCCGGCATCTCGGACGAGATCATGATGACGGCGACGCCGTTCCTGGTCATTTCGGTGACCAGCCGATGGATTTCCGCCTTGGCGCCGACATCGATGCCGCGGGTCGGTTCGTCGAGAATGAGGATCCTCGGATTGGTCAGCATCCAGCGACCGATCAGCACCTTCTGCTGGTTGCCGCCGGAAAGATTTTCGATGCGCTCATTGAGGTTCGGCGTTTTCACGCGCAGCTTGCGACACATTTCCTCGCAGGCCGTATTGAGGCTCTTCTGCTCGACGAAACCCTTGTCGACATAACGATCCTGCAGCACGGCGAGCTGCATGTTTTCCAGCACCGAGAGGATCAGCAGGCAGCCGGTATCCTTCCGGTCTTCGGTAAGAAACGCCATGCGGTTGCGGATCGCCTCGGTCGGGCTGTCGATTGCAACGGGCTTGCCGTCGATCTCGATGGAGCCGGAAGAGGCCGGCGTGACGCCGAAGATGGTTTCCGCGACATTCGAACGGCCCGACCCGACAAGGCCGGCCACGCCGAGGATTTCGCCGGCGCGCACATCGAAGGAAACATCGCGGAAAACGCCGTCGAGCGTCAGGTTCTTCACGGAGAGAATGACATCTCCGAGCGGGACATCTTCCTTCGGAAACATCTGGGTGATCTCGCGGCCGACCATCATGCGGATGATGTCGTCCCGAGTGACATCGCTCGACGCATGGGTGCCGATATACTTGCCGTCGCGGAACACCGAGAATTCGTCGGCGATCTCGAAAAGCTCGTTCATTTTGTGGGTGATGTAGACGATGCCGATACCCTGTTCGCGAAGATCGCGAATGATCCGGAACAGATGCTCCACCTCGCGCTCGGTCAGCGCGGAGGTCGGCTCATCCATGATCAGGACATCGGACTCGTATGACACCGCCTTGGCGATCTCGACCATCTGCCGGTTGGCAACCGAGAGGTCGCCGACCTTGGTTTCCGGATGGATCGCGATGTTGAGGCGGTTGAAGAGAGCGGCCGTCTTCCGGTTCATCTCCTTGTGGTCGACAAGGCCAAAGCGGTTCAGCGGCTCGCGGCGGATCCAGATGTTTTCCGCGACAGTCATGTAGGACATCAGGTTGAGTTCCTGATGGATCATGGCAATGCCGTTTTCGAGCGCATCGAGGGGCGATTGAAGCTGGATCTCGACGCCCTTCATGAGCACGCTGCCCTGATCTGGCTGGTAGATGCCGGCAAGGATCTTCATCAGCGTGGATTTGCCGGCGCCGTTTTCTCCCATCAGGGCGTGCACGCTGCCACGCTTCAGATGGAAGCTGACATCGTCGAGCGCCACCACACCGGGGAACTCCTTGCGGATGCCTTCTGCGGCCAGAAGAAATTCGGCATTCGGGATTGCGCCGCTCTTGCGGACAGCAGCCATCGTTGTCGGGCTGACCATAGCAAAGTCTCCTCGCTCATCATCCGGGGTGGAATGCGGGCGATAGCCCGCACTCCTTTCGGTCTTTCCTGAGAGAAAGATCAGTTCTTAGCCTGGTAGTCCTTGAGGTTTTCCGGCGTCACGAGTTCGAAGGGAATATAGACCTTCTTGTCGACGGCTTCGCCCTTGGCGAGCTTCAGGGCCGCATCGAGAGCGCCCTTGCCCTGTCCGGCAGCGTTCTGGAACACGGTGACATCGAGGTCGCCGGCTTCCATGGCAGCCAGTGCGTCCTGGGTCGCGTCGACACCGGCGACGACATATTCCTTCATGTCCTTGCCGGCAGCCTTGAGAGCCTGGATTGCACCGATTGCCATTTCATCGTTGTTGGCGATGACAGCGTTGAATTCGAGACCACTCGACAGCCAGTTGGTCACGAGGTCGGAACCTTGCGTACGCTGCCAGTTGGCAGTCTGCTCTTCTACGATCTCGATGCCCTTGCATTCGTCGGTCGCGACAACATCACGAACGGCCTGGGTGCGCATGCGAGCGCCCTGGTTGGAGAGTTCGCCCATCATGACGACGGCCTTGCCCTTGCCGCCGAGAAGACGGCACACTTCCTTGGTTTCCAGAGTGCCGGCAACGATTTCTTCCGATGCGACGAAGGATTGCTTGTCCGGCAGTTCGTTGACGTTGACGGGTTCGCGGTTAACGTAAACAAGCGGAATGCCGGCGTCGGCTGCGAGCTTCGACATGGCAACCGTCGCATCGGTATCAACCGGATTGACGATGATGGCATCTACGCCTGCAGCAATGAAGTTCTGGATCTGGCTCTGCTGCTTGGCAACGTCGTTCTGCGCATCCTCGACCTGCAGCGAAACGCCGCTCATGCCCTTGGCATAGTCCTGCATGCCGTTGCGCAGAACGGTCAGAAAGTTATCGTCGAACAACGCCATGGAAACGCCTACGGTTTCCGCATGCGCAGCGGTGCTCAGGAGCACGGAAACAGCCGCGCCCAGTACGAGCTTCTTCATCATGATCTTCTCCTCCCAGTGTGTCCGGCGCCACTCGTTCAAGCCGGAAACCAGCCTCCCCGACCGGTTGCGTATCCTCCTGTGCTCGATGAGAAAAACGGAATAAAGAAACCGTATTTGTCATCTCGCAAACTATTTATTCCATTTTTTGGAATGCGCGTCAATCACCCGGATGGAAATTGACCGGGCGGAACGACGCTTTGTGAGTTGCCTGCCAGCCTCGGCGCAATCAGCCCGAAAATGCGTGAACGCCCGTGCCGAAACCGGACCGGGCGTTCATGGCGGAGAACACGATGCGATAGAACGGGAGTGATCAAGTCGCCGCTTATGGCGAAAGCGCCCGCGGCAGGAAACGGCCATCGCCGGGCTGCCCCAGAATGCGGCCTTCCTCGCACACGACCTTGCCGCCAAGGAGCGTCATCACCGGCCATCCCTTGACCCGTAGCCCCTCGTAGGGCGTGTAGTCCGCCGCGTGATGCATCAGCGACTGGCTGATCGTTTCCTCGCGATTGGCGTCCCACAGGACGATATCCGCATCGAAACCCGGAGCAATGGAACCCTTGCGCGGATAGAGCCCGTACATCTTCGCGTGATTGGTCGACGTAAGCGCCACGAATTCATTGAGCGAAATACGGCCTTCGCTTACCCCCTTGGAGAAAAAGACCTGCATGCGGTTCTCGACGCCGGGAATGCCGTTCGGCACCCAGCGGAAGGAGGTCTTCGCCTTCGGGTTCTGCTTGCCCTCCGTCCCTTCCCAGAGGAAGGGGCAATGATCGGAAGAAAATGTCTGGAATACGCCGCCACGGATACCTTCCCAGATGGCGTCCCAGCTTGCACGATCGCGCGGCGGCGGCGAGCAGACATATTTGCCGCCGGTCTCGTCCATGTTGAAGCCCTTCATGTCCTCGGCGGTCAGCGCGATATATTGCGTGCAGGTCTCGCCGTAGACCTTCAGGCCTTTCTGCTGCGCCCAGCGGATCTGCTCCATCGCCTCGCGGCCGGAAACATGGACGATCATGATCGGTACATCGACCAGTTCGGCATGGCTGATCGCCCGGTGGGCCGCTTCGCGCTCGACCACCTGCGGACGCGACTCTCCATGATAATAGGGAGCAGTCTTGCCGGCGCGCTCCAGCTTTTCTGTCATGTAGCGAATGGCGTCGTAGCCCTCGCAATGAACCATGACGAGCGCACCGCAGCCGCGGGCACAGTCGAAGACGTCGAGAAGCTGGCGGTCGTTCAGGACCATGTCGTCATAGGTCATGAAGACCTTGAAAGACGTGTAGCCATCCCCAACCAGCGATGGCAGTTCCTGGCCGAGCACGTTCGGGGTGGGGTCGGTGATGATGAGATGGAAGCCGTAATCGCAGAACGATTGCCCCTCGGCCTTCTCGTGATAGGCCATGACGCTCTCGCGAAGCCCGGCGCCGCGCGGCTGCACCGCAAACGAGAGCACCGTCGTCGTGCCGCCGGCGATTGCCGAACGCGTGCCTGTCTCGAAACCGTCCGCCATCTGCGGCGTGCCCGGCGCGGAATGCTGGGCGAGGTGCACGTGGCTGTCGATACCACCCGGCATGACCAGCAGGCCGGACGCATCGATCACTTTTTCCGCGCTTCCGAGATTTTCTCCGGTGGCGACGATCCGCCCTCCCCGGATCGCCACATCAGCGTGAAAGGTATCGGCGGCGGTGACACAGGTGCCGCCGCGGATGAGAAGGTCGAAATCGGCCATGACAATTTCCTTTACTGCTCTTTCGACCGCAGCCGGGCGAATTCGCCAATGGCGATCAGCACGAGATTGGCAACCACGATCATCAGCGCCAGCGCGTTCAATGCCGGCGAAATGTTGAAACGGAAGTCCGAAGCGACAAGAATCGAAAGCGGCTGGCTGCGACCGCTGAGAAACGAGGTCAGCACATATTCGGAAGACGAGAGCACAAAGGCGATGAACCACGCCGCCAGAAGCCCATTCTTCATCAGCGGCAAGGTTACCCGGCGGAAGGCGCTCCAGGCGCTTGCGCCGAGATCGGCGGCCGCCTCTTCCAGCCGCCTGTCGATGCGCATCAGAACCGAGGCGATGACCAGCGTCGTGAACGGCAGGATGATGATCGCCTGCCCCGCAATGATCGTCAGCAGGCTGCGCCCGATCCCGAGTTCCGACAACAGGATGAGCTGCGCCACCGCAAGAATGACCTTCGGAATAAGGAAGGGCAGAAGAATGATGGCGAACAGCAATCCGCGATAGCGCAACCGGTAGCGCGTGAGCGCAAGAGCCGCCATGCCGCCGAAAAGTGTCGCAAGGGCTGCAACCGGCACGGAGACGAGAAAGGAGAGACCGAGGCCGCCGGTCAGACGCTTGTCAGCCAGTACCTGACCGAACCAGTGCAGGGTGAAGCCCTGAAGCGGAAAGGCGATGATCTCCGACGCATTGAAGGAGAAAAGCGCAATGACCGCGATCGGAAGGTACATGAAGCCATAGACCAGCCAGACCCACAGCAGGGGAAGACTACGCCGCACCGTCATGCCTCACCTCCCGTCAGTGCCTTGCCGAGCGTTGAGCGGCTGACGGTGATCGCAGCGGCTGCAAAGAGAAGCATCAGGATGGCCAGCATGGTCCAGGCAATGGCCGAGCCGAGCGGCCAGTCGAAGGCCGTGCCGAACAGGTCGTTAATGGCACTGATGATGGTGACACCGGAGGCGCCGCCGACGAGTTGCGGTGTGAGATAGTCACCGGCCACCATCACAAAAACCATCACGCCGCCGGCAATGAGACCGGGCACGGTGAGCGGAAGCGTCACCCGGCGGAAGGCTGAGAGCGTGCCGGCGCCAAGATCGGACGCCGCCTCCAGCAGCCGGTCGTCCAGCGCCTCGAAGGCGAGCCAAAGGCCGAGCACCATGAAAGGCAGGTAATTATAGGTGAGCACGATATGAGTGGCGAGCGACGAGAAGAGCAGCGCCCCGATCGGCTCCCGGATCACGCCAGTCCACATCAGGAAGGTATTGAGCACGCCTTCCGCGCCGAGCAGCATGCGCCATGCGAAGATCCGCACGAGGTCACCGGTGTAAAGCGGCACGAGCAGCAGCGTGAGCATGGCGGATTTCATCACCTTCACGCGCTTGGCGATGAACCATGCAACGGGATAGCCGATGACGGCAGTGATCGCCGCAATGCCAAGACCGGAACCGAACGCCTTCAGGATCAGCCAGCGATAGGTGTCGGAACCGGCGATACGGACATAATTCTTCAGCGTCGGCTCCTTGAGGATCGCGACGAAGCTCACCTGAAAGAAGGAATAGACGAGCAGGATCAGCAGCGGCGCAATGCAAAGGGCGGCAACCGCGGCATAAACCGGAAACGAAAGCCAGAAACCGGTGCGGGAGGTTTCCATCGGCTCAATTCCCGCCGGCAGCGGCGATCCAGGCGCGCGCGGGATCGAAAGAGAGACTGACCGTGCTGCCGATCGCGGGCGGCTCCGCATCATGGACGATGAGAGAAAGAGCGAGATTGCCAAGGGCGCGTGCTTCCACCAGCCATTCCGCTCCCTTGAAAACCGTGTGCGTGACGGTTGCCTCGAACCCCTCGTCCGTACCCAGCCGCAAAAGTTCCGGCCGCAGGCAGAGTACCGCCGGCGAGCCCATGCGCAGCCCTGAAACGCCGGGGCTTGCGAATATGCCAAGTGGCGTCTCGATCGCCGTCGCGGCATCGGAGACGCCGTGGATCTTGCCCGGCACGAGATTGGCACCGCCGATGAAATCCGCCACATAGGCGCTCGCCGGCCGTCGGTAGATCTCGGCCGGCGAGCTCTGCTGTTCGATCCGGCCATTGTTCATGACGATGATCTCGTCAGACAGGGCGAAGGCTTCTTCCTGATCATGGGTGACATGGAGGAAGGTCATGCCGAGCCGCCGCTGAAGATCTTTCAGCTCGATCTGCATGTCCTTGCGCATCCGCCGGTCAAGCGCCGAAAGCGGCTCGTCGAGCAGCAGAAGCCGCGGCTCGTTGATGATGGCGCGGGCGAGTGCCACGCGCTGCTGCTGGCCACCGGAAAGCTGGCGCGGCCGTCGTTTCGCCATCGGTGTCATCTGCACCATGGCGAGCGCCGCCTCCACCTTGGACGCGATCTCCGGTTTCGAAAGCCCGCGATAGGCAAGACCAAAGCCGACATTTTCCTCGACAGAAAGATGCGGGAAGAGCGCGTAGTTCTGGAACACGGTGTTGACGGGCCGGCGACTGGCCGAAATGCCCGCTAGCGACCGTCCGTCCAGTTCGATGATCCCCGAGGAAATCTCCTCGAAACCACCGATCATCCTCAGCAGGGAGGTCTTGCCGCAGCCGGACGGGCCGAGAAGGGTCACATAGCTGTTGGGGGCGATGCGGAAATCCACTCCACGGACGGCGTGAACACCGCCATATTCCTTGTGCACGGCGATGCCGCGCAGAAGAGAACGGCCCTGTCGCTCTTCCGTCTCGTCCACGACCCGGTCTGCGGCGTTCATGATCAGCTGGCCTTCACTTCGTTCCAGAGGGCAACCCAGTCATTATAACGGGCCGGGTTCTTCTTCCACACGAAGCTGTCCATGATGGAGAGATCCTTGACGAAGATCTTGTCCTTCTGGTCGTCCGGCAGCTTGTCGAGGGCCGCGGAGGTGCCCTGTGCGTAGGGGCCGCCGAAGGCGAGCTTTTCGCCGTATTCCGGGCCGAGCAGATAGTTGACGAAGCTGAATACCTTGTCGAGCTTCTCGCCCTCGACGGCAGCCGGCACTGCAATGGTATCGCACCAGCCGATAACGCCGGCCTTCGGCTTCGCCATGCCCATCTTCAGGCCGCGGGCGGACAGATCGTAATAGGGCGGGACCCAGGAGAAGGCGCAGACGACTTCGCCGGATGCGAAGAGGTTGGTCAGGTCGCCGATGGAGTTCCAGTAGGTGCGCAGCAGCTTCTTCTGCGCCATCAATGCCTTCTTGACCTCGGCCAGTTCCTTGTCGTCAAGATCGAACATCTTGTCCTTGGGGATGCCGAGGTAGAGAGCCGCGATCATGATGCCTTCCAGCGCGTAGTCGCGCATGGCGAGCTTGCCGGCATACTTGTCGCCCTCGAAGAAGACGGACCAATCCGGCTCGGCATCCATCAGGTCGGCGCGATAGACGATCGGGTTGATGCCCCAATAGAACGGAATGCCGTAGGTCTTGCCATCCTTCTTGCCGAGATCTGTCTTCTTGAAGGTGTCGTACAGCAGGGAGGCGTTCGGAACCTTGGCGAAATCGATCGGCTGCAGCAGATCGGAAGCGACATAGTATTCCACCTTGTCGAGACCGGGCGTGATCAGATCGACCGAGGAAGCGCCGCCAGCGCGCAGCTTGGCGAACTGCTCGTCATCGGTACCGATGAAGTTCTTGGTGATGGAAACGTCGCCATCCTTCAGGAAAGCGGCGAGGTAATCGTCCTTCGCAAGGTTTTCCCAGGTCATCCAGACGATATCGGTGGCTGCGAACGCCCGGTTGAAGGGCTGCAGCGCGCCAAGCGCTGCAGCGCCGGCTGCGGTTTTCAGAAGTCCACGACGGTTGATGCGAAATTCCATGGGCTCGGTCCTTATGGGGTCCCCTCTGAGAGACCGTTAAACAGGCGGCCGGTCTTTTCTCCGGTCCGAGCAAAATAAAAAAACATTTTCAGAATTTATGCAATATGAAAATCACGTTTCATTTTTCGGCAAATGACTAATCCTTGAGCATTTTTCTGCCCTGCACTGGACCAGCCAGCTGATCCAGCCGCTCATGAAGGCGCTCGATCTCGGCCAGACGCTCGACCGCCGAGTCGCCGAGCTGCTGGCTGACCGAGGAGCAGACATAGTTGATAACGCTCATGGGCGCAGCATAGCTGTCGAACATGGAGTGTCCCCGGTTGTGGCAGCGCAGTGTTACCGACGCAAGCTGCGCGGTCCGCGCCGCCGTCATGTCGGCAATCAACACCGAGGGAGCACCGGATTCCTTTACCACCGCCATGATTTCCCGCAAAAGCGCGGGGCGGCGGCGAAAACCAAGCACCAGGAAGACATCGCGCTCGCCAATGCCGGCCAGTTCTTCGCCCATAGAAACGCCTGCAAGCGGCAGAAGATGCACATCCGGCTTGATGTTGGTCAGCAGGCCGCGGGCATAATTCGCCAGGGCCATGGAGTTGCGAAAGCCTACCACGAAGACCCGCGACGCCTCGGCAATGATGCGGACCGCCTGATCGAGATCGGCCTCGCTCAGCATCTCGGCCGTGCGCGTAAGGTTCTGCAGGTCCTGCGCGATATGCAGCCCGAAATCGCCGGGAGCCAGGCGCTTTCGCCCCGTACCGGTCAGTTCGTAGAGCGGCGACCCCCAGTCCTCCGCCTGCCGGGCATGCATGCGGGCATCGTTATAGCTGGCATAGCCGAGACGCTTGAAAAAGCGGGCTGCAGTGGCGTTCGAAATATCCGCCTTCGCCGCCAGTTCGCCTGCCGTGAAGCTCGCGAGATTGGTTTGCGCTTCCATGACGACCGCCGCCAGACGCCTCTCGCTCGCCGTCAATTCGTCGTAGATTCCCATGATCCTGACGTCGATCGGACGACTGTCTTCGTGCTCGTTCATTCCCGGCTCCATTTTCAAAAATCAACAATAACGAAAAATCTTTTTCATTTTGTGTTGACTGACTGCAATCCCCGGCTATCCTTTCGCATAGTTTTCCCGGTTTTGGAATCTCCCAACGATGGTCTCCGATTTCGCTTCTGTCAAAGCCCGTTTCGAGGCAGGACATCCCGCGCCGAAAGGCCCCTATCCCGACACCTTCAAGCCGGTCCTGTCGCGCGACGCCGGGAAGGAGGCGCTGTCGACCATTTCCGCATGGCGCGGTTATGCCGAAACACCGCTCGTCAGCCTCGATGCGCTCGCGAAGGCAACCGGCGTTTCCCGCATCTTCTACAAGCAGGAGGCCGGCCGTTTCGGCCTTGGCTCCTTCAAGGCGCTCGGCGGCGCCTATGCCGTCTATCGGCTGCTGGCAGCATTTATCGAGAAAGAGACCGGCACGAAACCAGCGCCGCAGGACATTCTCGACGGTCGTTACGCCGGCATCGTTTCCGACGTGACCGTTACTTGCGCGACGGATGGCAATCACGGACGCTCCGTCGCCTGGGGTGCCCGCATGTTCGGCTGCAAGGCTGTAATCTTCATTCACGCCACTGTTTCCCAAGCGCGGGAGCAGGCCATCGCCTCCTATGGAGCGAAGGTCATCCGCACCGCAGGAAACTACGACGACAGCGTGCGCGAGGCCGCCCGAATGGCGGCTGAAAACGGCTGGCACGTCGTCTCAGACACCTCCTATCCCGGCTATACCGACGTGCCGCGCAACGTCATGCAGGGCTACAGCGTGATGGCAGACGAAGCCGAGCGACAGCTTGGCAACCTCCGCCCCACGCACATCTTCATACAGGGCGGCGTCGGCGGTCTTGCCGCGGCTGTCACCGCCCATTTCTGGGAAGTGCTTGGGGTTGACGCACCTGTTGTCACCGTCGTCGAACCGGAAACGGCGGCATGCCTCCTCGAAAGCGCAGTGGCCGGCAAGCCGACAACTGTCGGCGGCGATCTCGAAACCATCATGGCCGGCCTTGCCTGCGGCGAACCCTCGATTATCGCCTGGCCGATCCTAGACGGTGGCGTCAGCGCTTTCATGGCAATCCCCGACGATGCGGTGGCGGACACAATGCGCCTGCTTGCCTCTGGTGAAGCCGGAGCGCGGCTCGTCGGCGGGGAAAGCGGCGTTGCAGGCCTTGCCGGCTATCTCGTTGCGTCCGCCAAGCCAGAATGGCGCAAGGAAGTGGGGCTCGATGAAAACTCGGTAGTGCTCTTCTTCGGCAGCGAGGGCGATACGGATCCCGAGCTTTACCAGTCCATCGTCGGCAAGAGCGGCAAGGACGTGGAGGCAGGCGAATGATACTCCAGGAACTTCGCATCGATCCGGCGCGGCTGGTTTCCGGTGTCGAACGGCTCGGAAAGATCGGCGCACTGGAAGGCGGCGGCGTCTGCCGCCTTGCCCTGACCCCTTCGGAGAAGCTTGGACGCGATCATCTGGTCGCCGAAATGAAGGCGCTCGGGCTCAAGGTCGCGATCGATCCGATCGGCAATATCTTCGGCACCCGCAAGGGCCGCCGCGAGGGTCCCGCCGTCATGCTCGGCTCACACATCGACACCGTCGCAACCGGCGGCCTTTATGACGGGGCACTCGGCGTTCTGGCGGGACTGGAAGTCATCGCCACATTGAACGACGGAAACATCGAGACCGATCTGCCGGTCGTTGTTGCAGCCTTTACCAATGAGGAAGGCGCACGCTTTGCTCCCGACATGCTGGGCAGCCTCGTCTTCGTCGGCGGGCTGCCGCTTGCGGACGCTCTCGACATCGTCTCCATCGATGGCAAAAGGCTGGGCGACGAACTCGAGGCCATCGGCTATGCCGGCACCGATCAGGGCCCGGAGGAAGTCGCGGCCTATTTCGAGTTGCATATCGAACAGGGTCCGGTCCTTGAGGATGAGAAGATCGAGATCGGCGTGGTGCTCGGCGTTCAGGGCATCTCCTGGACCGAACTGACGATCCGCGGGCGTTCCGCCCATGCGGGCACGACACCGATCCGCCTGCGTCGCGATGCCGGTCTCGCGGCCGCGCGGATTGCAGCGGGCGTTGGAGCCTTTGTTCGCGCCCTGGGCGGCGATCAGGTCGGCACTGTCGGCGCGATCACGCTGACACCCAACCTCGTCAATGTCGTCGCCGAAAAGGCCGTGATGACGGTTGACCTGCGCAATCCCGACGAAGCCTTGCTACAGGCAGCGGAAGCAAAGCTTGCCGCGCTGATCGAACAGATCGCCGGTGAGGAAGACGTGACAATCGAGCGGCGCGGCCTCGCCCGTTTCGAGCCGGTCGACTTCACCCCTGCGCTGATCGAGAACATCGACGGCACCGCAAAGGCACTTGGCCTTTCCACCCGCCGACTCTTTTCGGGCGCCGGCCATGACGCGCAGATGCTCGCCCGCATCGCGCCGGCCGCGATGATCTTCGTGCCGAGCGTCAACGGCATCAGCCACAACATCACCGAATACACAGAACCGGCAGACCTCGCCAACGGCGCGAACGTGCTGCTTCAGGTCACGCTGAAGCAAGCCCTGCCCACGAATGGAGAAGAAGCCTGATGGCTAGAATAGTTGTCACCGGCGCGGCCCAGCTCGGACCGATTGCCCGTTCGGAAAGCCGCGACAGCGTGGTCGCCCGCATGATCGCGCTGATGGAGAAGGCAGCCGCACGCGGATGCGATCTGGTCGTCTATCCGGAACTGGCGCTGACCACCTTCTTCCCGCGCTGGTTCTTGGAAGATCAAACTGACATCGATTTCTTCTTCGAGCGCTCCATGCCGAACGAGGCGGTTGCACCCCTCTTCGCCAAGGCAAAGGCGCTCGGCATCGGCTTTTCCTTCGGTTATGCAGAGCTGACGGAAGAAGACGGCCGCACGCGACACTACAATACGTCTGTTATCGTCGACAAAACCGGCGAGATCGTGCACCGCTACCGCAAGATCCACCTGCCGGGCCACAAGGAAAACGAACCATGGCGCGCTTTCCAGCATCTGGAAAAGCGCTACTTCGAGCCGGGCATGGAGCCCTTCTCGGCGGCTGATGTCTTCGATGGCAAGATCGGTCAGGCGATCTGCAACGACCGGCGCTGGCCGGAGACCTATCGCGAACTGGCACTGCGCGGCGCCGAGATGGCCTTGATCGGCTACAACACCCCGGTTCATTACCCGCTTGCGCCGGAGCACGACCATCTCCAGTGCTTCCACAACCATCTCTGCATGCAGGCAGGAGCCTATCAGAATGGCATGTGGGTGGTCGGCGTCGCCAAGGCGGGCAAGGAGGAAGATTGCGACCTCATCGGCCAGAGCTGCATCATTGCCCCCACCGGCGAGATCGTCGCCATGGCAAGCACGCTCGGCGACGAACTGGTCGTGCATGATTGCGATCTCGACCGCTGCACCGAAATCCGCGCCAACATCTTCAATTTCAGGCTTCATCGCCGCCCGGAAATCTACACCGCACTGACTGCGCAGGACTGAAACCGGGAACAGCCGACAGGATCAGGACGCCGCCGGACCAGAAATCCGGCGGCGTCTTGCATTAACCCTTCAACGCCGCGAGCACCGCCTCGGGGGTGATGGGAAGATGGCGCAGGCGTACGCCGACCGCTTCGAAGATCGCATTGCCGATCGCAGGTGCAACGACCGTCGTTCCCGGCTCTCCAAGACCAACCGGCACCTCGGTACTTTCGACGATCTCCACCACCAGTTCCGGCGTATCGATCATACGAAGCGGCGTGTAGGTGTCGAGATTGCTGTCACGCACCTGCCCGTTCTCGAACTCCGTGCCCTCGTAGAGCGCCATGGACAGGCCCCAGAGGGCCGAGCCTTCGCACTGGGCGCGCGCGCCATCGGGATCGACGGCAACGCCGCAATCCACCACCAGCCAGATCTTCTGCACGTCAACGTGACCGGTCTTGCGGTCGACATGCACCTGCACCGCCCCGCCAACCCATGTCGGCATCGTGCGTGCCTGTCCATAAGTCGTGGCAAGCCCGATTGCGGTGTCGGCCGGAAGCGTGGTCTTGCCATAGCCCGAGAGTTCGGCGACGCGGGAAAGCACATGCGCCTGTCGTGAAGCGCCGCCGACGGAATCCGGCGCGGTGCCGGCGTTGCGTCCCTCGGCCTTCAGGAGGTCGAGGCGGAACTGCAGCGAGTCCTTGCCGGCCTTTACCGCAGCCTCGTGCATGAAGCTTTCCACCGACCAGTTGATCCAGCCCGGGGAGACCGAACGCAACCAGCCTGGACGGAAAGTGCTTTCCGCCAGATCGTTGGAGATCGCCCGCAGCCGCTGCGCGCCCACCGAATACCAATGGTCGCCGCCATCGCTGGAGAAGGGATCGTAGGCTTCTCCATTGACACCCTTCGGCATGAACACCGGGATCATCACCTTAGTCGGCCATCCCGCCGCGACTGCCGTATCCATGGCAATGACATTCTTGTTTTCGTCGAATGCCATTCGCAGTTTCTGCACCGACGGCGAACGAGGGCTGTCGAACAACACGTCCTGAGGCCGCATCATCACCATCTTCACCGGTTTGCCGCCGAGCGCCTTGGAGGCAAGCGCTACGGGCACCGCATAGTCGCCGTTCAGCCGCCGACCGAAGCCGCCGCCGAGCAGATAGCTGCGCATGATGACACCGTTTTCGTCCACGCCGAGAGCCTTCTGCAGCCAGGGCAGCGCAAGCGACTGCCACTGGTTGCCGGTGTGGATTTCCCACACACCCTCCGGATTCTGGAAGGCCAGCGCGTTGAGCGGTTCGAGCTGGAAGTGCAGCACCGTGGCCGTGGTGTATTCGGCCTCGATCGTGGCGGCAGCCTTTGCGAAGACCGGATCGACATCGGTGTCGCCGGTATCGAGGACCGCTCCCTTGCTTTCGTCCGCGATCAGCTTGCGGGCGTGGTCCTGAATATCGGCTTCGCTCACCTTGGCGGTCTCGCCGGCCTTCCACTCGACCTTTACAAGTTCGGACGCCTTGCAGGCAGCCCAATAGCTGGCCGCAATCACCATGGCCCAGCCCGGAACGGTTCCCGAGGGATCGTCGAGCCTGATCGTCTGCTGGTAGCCCTTGACGGATTTCGCAGCGCTGTCGTCGATGCTGACGACCTCGGAACCGTAGCGCGTCGGCGGCATGAGCGGCACGGCATAGACCATGCCCTCGACCTTGGCGTCGATGCCGAAGATCGCCTTGCCCGTCGTCTTGCCAGCGATGTCGAGCGCGGTCACATCCTTGCCGACCATGGTCAGCTCGGAATGGGGCTTGAGCGGCAGCGCCTTGAGTTCATCCTCGGTGAAGCTGCGGGTTAGGCCCTGCGCCACCAGTTCGCCGAACGTGGCGGTATTGCCACCGCCGGAAACCACGCCATCGGCCACCTTGATATCCGCTACGGGAATACCCCAGAGTTCCGCCGCCCTTTCGGCGAGCGCCACGCGCCCCGCAGCACCGGCCTGTCGATAGACCGGCCAACTCTGCCAGACGGACCAGCTGCCGCCTGTGACCATGAGGCCCCATTTGGCATCGGTATCGACATGCTCGATATGCACGTCTTCCCATTTTGCACCGAGTTCATCGGCAAGAATGCGGGCAATTGCCGTGCCGACATGCTGGCCCATCTCGGCACGGATAATATTGACGTTGACCTTGCCCTCGGCATCGATCCAGTACCAGATCGAAGGTTCGTAGCGTGCCCCAGCCGCCTCAACCGGCAGGCCATCCACGGCCTGCGGGCTCATGGCCGCAAGACCGCCACGCGGGAAGCCGAACACGGCGCCGGCCGCGCACATGGAAATCAGGAAGCCACGGCGGTTGAGTTGAGGCCCCCGGCCCTTGGGAAGGGAGAAACAAACGGTATCAGCCATTGACGGTTTCCCCTCTCATTGCGGCGGCGGCTTCACGCACGGCCTCGCGGATGCGGCCATAGGTCATGCAACGACAGAGATTGCCGGTCATGACGGCATCGATGTCATCGTCGGTGGGGTTGGGAATATCCTTCAGGAAAGCCGCCGCCTGCATGATCTGGCCGGACTGGCAGTATCCGCATTGCGGCACCCGCAGGTGACGCCAGGCCTGCTGAACGGGGTGATTGCCCTCGCTATCGAGGCCTTCGATAGTGGTGATATCGGCACCGGCGACGTCCTGGACGGCGGTGATGCAGGAGCGCGTGGCCCGCCCGCCGACATGGACGGTACAGGCACCGCACATGCCGATGCCGCAGCCGTATTTGGTGCCGGTGAGGCCAGCTTCGTCGCGAATGACCCATAGCAGCGGAGTATCAGGTTCCACGTCGATCTTGACGGCGCGGCCGTTGATGGTGAACTCGATCATAGTCATGTCCTCGTCAATTCGTGACAGCATCGGCGCGGATATCGGCGACCTTGCGCGCGAGATCCGGCCACGGGGCGAGATCGGTGCGCTTGTCACGCAGATAGCCGGCAATGGCCGCGATTTCCTCGTCGGAGAGCGCATTGCGGAAGGCAGGCATCACCACACCCTTGGTCCCGTTCACGGCATTCACGCCGTCGAGGATAACATGGATGAGGTTGGTTGGATCGCCGAGCCGGGTGGCCGAATTGATCGCCAGATCGGGGCGGCCCTCGATCACGCTGGCGGCGTTGTAATGACAGGAGGCACAAGCGGTTGCATAAAGGCGTTCGCCGAGATCCTTGCGATAGGTCGGATCGGGCCGCCCCGCCTCGAGGCTTGCCTGAACGATGGGGTTCTGGGCCGGATCGCTATCCGGTGCGCCGACAACGTCGCCAAGATACGCACCGATCGCCTCGAGATCGCTTTTCGGCAATTCCCTCAGACCGGCATGCACCACGGGACCCATCGGACCGGCGGCAATGCCGTGATAGGTGCCGGAACCGGTTTCGAGATACTGCGTGAATTCGGCAGCACTCCACGGCACGGCGGACGGGTTTGCGGCCGTAAGCGCCGGTGCGATCCATTTGTCGATCGAGGCACCGGCGTATTCGGCCGTCTTCATTTCAGCGCCCACCGCGTTGCGGGGCGTATGACAGGCTCCACAGTGAGAAACACCCTCGGCAAGATAGGCGCCGCGGTTCCACTGGTCCGATTTGGAGGGATCCGGCTCATAGCGGCCGAAGTTGACGAATAGCAGTTTCCAGCCGGCCTGCAGGATGCGCTGGTTGAGCGGGAAGGGAATGGAGCTTTCCTTGGTCTCTTCCTTCACCGGCGCAATGTTGGTCATGATGTAGGCATAGATCGCATCGACATCCTCATCGGTCATCTTGGTGAAGTGGTCGAAGGGGAAGGCCGGGAGGAGATGGCTACCCTGGCGATTGACGCCGTCATGCATGGCGCGGCGGAAAGCCTCGGGCGACCATGTACCGATGCCGGTCTCCGGATCGGGCGTGATGTTGGAGGCATAGATCGTGCCGAACTCGGTCTCGATCGGATAATTGCCGGCATAGGGCTCACCGCCCTGTGCGGTGTGACAGGTGGAACAGTATCCCGCGGCAGCGAGAACACGTCCCTTTTCGATCGTTGCGGCATCGAACTTAGGGCGTTCGTCCGCGGACATCGCGGCGATCGGCGAGTGGTAGGCATAAATGCCGAACCCGATCAGAACGACGATGGCGAAGGTAACGATTACGGAAAGGACGGATTTGAGCATGGGTGCATCAATCCTTATTTTTTGGGAGGAACGAGCAGCGCATTTCCGCACTCTCGCACGCTCTAAAATATAGCGCCCTTACCCTGCGTCAAGTTGTCACCAAGAACCATTCTGTCTTCAAAAAATGAACGCTAGAAGATGAACGGCGAGGATCGATGTCCTCAGCCCAGCGTCGGGAACGCCGCCCCGATAAACCGCCGCACTTCTCGCACGAGACCGTTCAGGGGACGATCGTCCTGATAATAAGGCGCGCGAGCGCGTATCCTACCGTGAAGAACGGTCGTCGCCAGTGCTGCGGAAGGTGTTTGCGGCTGCAGATCGAAGGCCTGCGCAGCGGCAAGAAGCTCGATGGCGATCACCGTTTCGAGATTGTCGATAATGGCGAGAGCCTTGTCGGCGGCCGGTGTCGCGTGGGTCAGGATATCTTCCTGCAGCGCAGACGTGATGCCGCCATCGAGGCTTGCCGGTGCGGCCAGCCGCCGGTTTTCCGCCACGAGCGCCGCCGCCGTGTACTGCATGATCATGAAACCGGAGCAGACACCGTTATCCGCGGCAAGGAAGGCCGGCAAGCCGCTGACCAGCGGGTTGACCAGCCGGTCGATCCGTCGCTCCGAGATCGCCGCGAGTTCCGCCGCCGCGACGGCGAGCCCATCCATAGCAAGGCCGAGGGCGGCCCCCACCGCATGGGCCTGCGAATGCACCTCTGGCGCGGAAGCGCTTCCGGCGACCACCGGATTGTCCGTGACGCTGGAAAGCTCGCGGTCCACGACTTCGGCAACCTGCGCGAAGGCATCTCGCACCGCACCGTGTATCTGCGGGACGGCACGCAGGCTCAACGGATCCTGCGTGCGGCGGCCGGCAGATTGTTTCAACCGTTCACTACCGTCGAGCCAACGCCGCAAATTATCGCCAACCGTCTGCAATCCGGGAGACTTGCGAAGGGCAAGGGGCATGGCCGCGAATGGGTCCGCCTGCGCGCCGAGGTTTTCATAGGTCAGCGCCGCCGCCGCATCCGCCCAATCCAGGAGCCTTTCCACACGGGCGAGCGCCAGCGAGGCAAGGCCGGTCGCGCAAGGCGTACCGTTGACGAGGCTCAGCCCTTCCTTGGCGAGCGGCACAAGTGGAGGCAGTCCGGCGCGGGCGAGAGCCTCCCTCCCGGTCATGGTGACACCGCCATGCCGCGCGTCCCCTTCACCGATCAGCACCGTGCCTATGGCGGCGGCGTGGGTGAGATAGCCGACCGAACCCCGAGCGGGAATGACGGGCAGGATGTCACCGTTCAGCAGGGTCAGCAAGGCCTCGACGGTCTCCCGGCGAACGCCGGAATATCCGTGGGCAAAATTGGCGATCTGTGCCGCCATGACGGCACGGGTTTCGGCCTTGCCAAGCGGATCGCCGACGCCGCAGGCATGGCTGAGGAGGATGTTTCGTGACAGCGCCTTCTGTTGGCTCTCATCGATGACGACATCGCACAGGGCGCCCACACCCGTATTGATGCCATAGCCGCGAATGCCGTTTGCAACCAGAGCGTCGGTAATCTCGCGCGCATGCTCGATGCGGCGCCATGCGGCATCGGACAGCCGCAAATTGGTACCCCCGGCAACGGTCGCAATTTCCCGCCATGTCAGGGGGCCATCGAGAATGACGGTCTCACTCATAAGGGAGTTCCTTTTGCAGGCAGGGAATCCGCAGGTGATCGACTGCCGGAGGAACCCGGCGTGTCAGGCCTTCAGGGATGGTGCGGATGTCGCGGATCATGATGCGGTGTCAGCAGGTAACGGCGGGCGACGTCGAGATAACCATCATAAAGCAGCCCGCCATTCAGCGCGACCAGCGCCTCGCGGTCGCGACGATAGAGAGCCGGAATGTGATACCACGGAACGCCGGGACGTTCATGATGCAGAACATGCAGGTTGTTGTAGAGGAAAAGCAGGCCGAACAACGGGCTGTTTTCGACGATTGCGGTACGCTCTTCGTAGCTGTCGGCGTAGCGATGCTCGGCATAGGAGCGCAGTCGGCTCAAGGCCGCACCGGCATACACGAAGCCGAAAAGATAGAGCCAGAACGGCATGCCGCAGATGTAGAGCACCCAATAGAGCACCGCCGCCACGCCAAGACCGTGACGAAGCCAGATCATTCCGCGCTGCCGGTCGCCGCGAAGGATCATCAATGCCTCCTGCGTCAGGAAGACGAAAAGCATGACCGCGGGACCAATGGTCAGGCGACCGAGAAGGGTCGTGTTCCAGCGCGAAAGCATCTGGCCGACCGAGCCCATCGCGTTCCATGCGACCTGAGTGAGATAGTAGGATTCAGGGTCTTCGATTGGATCCGTCAGGTACTCGTCGCGATGATGCACGAGATGGCTTTCCTTGTAGATCGTATAGGGAAGCCATAGCGAAATGGGCGGCCAGCCGATCGCGTCGTTGGTCCACTGATTGCGTGTCGGGTGCCCGTGGATCACTTCATGCTGCAACGATCCCTGCCAGGCGATCAGCCAGGCGCCGATGACGACAACCAGCAGGACTGGCAGCGACTGCCACCACCATGTCACGGCCAGAAACCCGCCATAGATGACGACTGCCAGAATGACCGTAGGCCATTCGATGCGGGAGACCGGCGGCGGGGACTGAACGGTCGCAGTTCGATTTTCCGGCATGGAGAACTCCAGAAATGTGCCGAGGCGGCGGGCGAAAAGATATTTTATATATATTCTGCAGAAAATATAGCATTCCGTAAGTGAAGCCTGTCAGGCAAGCTGCGGATATCCCATCGAGCGGGCCTCCTCTTCCAACACCAGCACCCGGCCATAATCGGCATCGGAGAGGGTGACGATATCGCGCAAGGCAAGCGTCTGGCGGACCTCCTCCATGGCAGGGTCGACAAGGGCGGCGCGCAACACTTGGCGCATGGCTTCCACCTCGCCGTCCGAAGCGCTTGCCCTGGTGATGAACGGCAGGCCCGGCCCAGATGAGGTGCGTGCCAAAACACGAACACCCGCGAGCCGGTCCGGAGCGAACCTCTGGAGATTCCCGTAGGTGACGCAGTCGATCGCCGCGACATCGGCGGCACCAGCCGTAACGGCCGCAACGCTGGCGACATGCCCGCCAGTTTCGACCACGGCAGAGAAAAAGCGCTCGTCGCGAGCGAAGGGCGCGAGCGCCCGGCGAAACAGGTTCATGCCGGAGTTGCTGTCACGGCTGTTGATCGCGGCAGTGGCACCACGGAGGTCTTCCAGAGAAGCGAAAGGATCGCCCTTGCGAACGACGATGAAACTGCAGGCATTCGGACCATCACAGCCGGGAAGGGCATAACACGGGGTGGCAACGAGACGCACATGGCCCCGCAGGCTGTGCATGTAGGGATAGCCGCAGGTCTGGGCGAACAGGAGGTCAGGATGAAACCAGACTTCGTTGTAGGCGAGATCGACGTTCAGATTGTCGGGAACGCCATGGATCCGCTCCTGCCGAAGTCCGTCACGAAGGAAGCTCCAGAGTGCGCCGTTCGCGGCGGCTATCGGTTCGGGACTGGCATACATGGCAAGGCTTGCGCTCCGCACACCGCCATCCGCCTCGATCCGCGGAGAATACCGCTCGACCTGCATGCCCTGACGCCACCCCGCAGCTTGCCACCTTGAATATGTCTATACAAATGACATAAGTTCATTCTGCCGGGAAGTCGGATTTTCCGGTTTCCAAGATGTTTTCCAAGCCTCATGACATGCCTAGGGCAAGCTTCGTCGGTTAACGATGGGGAGTTTTTATCGAGTCGTTGGCAACGCCGGCCATCACAGCCGGTCATATACGGGATGTTCAGGATCATGAATGATCTATCGGCCTCGAAATCCATTTCCGCCCTCGCCGGCATGCTGGAGCTTGCCCGCACCCAGAAACTGCCGTTCAACGATCTCTTCCAGTTTGCCGAAAGCAGAAGTGCGGCCGGGCTGAAAGCCGAGGCAGCCGAGATCTACAAGAGCTGGATCGCTTTCAACGAGGGCCATCCCTTCCTCCATCTCATTTACTTCAACTACTCTGTAACGCTCCGACAGCTCGGGGATATCGCGGGCTCCATCCATGCGCTCAGGGCCTGCCTGAAGCTCGATCCGAAGTTCGGACCGGCGCATATCAACCTCGGGCGCGCCTTCGAGGACGCGGGCATCGCCACCCAGGCTATCCAGCAGTGGCGCACGCTGGTGGAACTCACCTCCGAGAGCACGGCGGACCGGATCTCTCATCGCCTCATGGCGCTCCAGCATATCGGCCGCGTCATGGAAAATGCCGGCCTGCTGGAAGAAGCGGAAACGGCCCTCTGGCAGGCCATGGAGCTGCGGCCCGACAAGACCGAAGCCGGCCAGCACTGGAGCGCCGTCAGGCAGCGCCTGTGCACGTGGCCGATACTCGCTTCCTCGGACCATGTTTCCAAGCGGCAGCAGATCGATTCCATGTCGCCGCTGGCGCTTGCCTGCTTCTCTGACGATCCGCTGTTCCAGCTTGCGCGTGCATACCGTTACAATAAGTCCTTCGTCGGACGCCCCGATATCAGCAGCTTCCCGCGCAAGGCGCCGAAGCGGAAGGTCGGCACCGGCCAGCGTCTTCGCGTCGGCTACGTATCGTCCGATCTCCGGGACCACGCAGTCGGCTTCGCGCTTCGCGAAGTGCTGGAATTGCACGACAAGGAAAGCGTTGAAATCTACGCCTATTATTGCGGCGATCCCGCGCCGAACGACGCAACGCAGGCCCGCATGAAGAAAGCGGTCGACTGCTGGCGCGATATCGCCACGCTCAACGATGCGGAAGCGGCGCGACAGATCGCCGGCGACGACATCGACATCCTCATCGACGTCAACGGTTACACCAAGAGTGCGAGAACAAAGATCTTCGCATACCGCCCGGCACCGGTCATCGTCAATTTCTGCGGCTATCCGGGCTCCATGGGCAGCCCGTTCCACCAGTACATGATTACCGACGGCCACATCGTGCCGCCGGAAAACGAAGTCTATTACTCGGAAAAAGTGCTGCGCATCGCCTGCTGCCAGCCCATCGACCGCAAGAGGGTGATTGCGGACACGCCATCGCGCGCCGAAGCGGGCCTTCCGGAGGACGCCTTCGTCTTCGCCTGCTTCAACGGTACGCAGAAGATCACCGAGGACACCTTCGCCCAGTGGATGAAGATCCTTGTCGCCGCGCCCGGCAGCGTGCTCTGGCTCCTGAGCGGCAACGACAGCGCCGACCAGCGCCTGCGGAAGATTGCGGAGAGTGCAGGTGTCGCACCCGAACGCCTGATCTTCGCGCCCAAGGCACCGAACGCCCGACACCTCGCCCGCATTGCGGTGGCCGATCTTTTCCTTGACACCTTCCCTTATGGCGCTCATTCGACCGCAGCCGACGCGCTGACCGTTGGCCTGCCGGTACTTACCTTCCCCGGCAAGAGCTTTGCGGCGCGCTTCTGCCACAGCATCGTTGCGGCAGCCGGCATTCCGGACCTGATCTGCACCGACCCGGAGGACTACGTCGAGAAGGCAATCGGATTCGCAAAGGATCCTGCAAGCCTCGGCCGAGTCAAACAGGCCCTGAAGGATGCACGCGAAACCAGCGTATTGCGCGATATTCCGGGCCTCGCCCGCCGCCTGGAAGAGCTGCTCTGGCAGATGCAGGAGGAATGCGAGCGCGGCGAAACGCCGGTGCCGGACCTGCGCAATCTCGATGTCTACTACGATATCGGCGCCGAACTCGTTCTGGAAAACACGACCTTCAGGGATGATGCCGCCTACAGGCAGCGCTATCGCGAGAAGCTGTCGGAATGGCACGATTTCTCCGCCATCCCGCACGACAACCGCCTCTGGACCGCCCCAGACGCCTGAATTGCTTCGGCCTGCATGCGCCACTCAGCATGCAGGCCACATGGAAGTTGCGTAGAAGCGCAACGACGGACCAACTACAGGTTCAGGCAAGCCTGTTGCCTATAATTCCCTTTAGCTAGGTAGAGTCTTGTCCGGCCAGCGGCATTTGCCGCGAGCCGGACCGGCGACGCCGGCCGCGGCCCTTCCGGGACGACTGTTCGTAAACTTTATTGATTTCGACAATCGGCTAACGCCAAAGGTTTTCTCGTATGACCTCGACCATACCCTCGCTCAGCGTCACTCAGATCAGATCTCTTTCGACCGCCGCAGTCGCGGCATGGAGCACGGAAGACGTGTCAATGCTGTCCACACGACAGCTCGGCGCCCTGTCCTCCGATCAGATCGCGGCGCTGGATACCGAGGACGTCGATGTCCTGAATTCCCAGCAATTGAGCGCGATCTCGCAAAGCGCCATTGTCGGGTTGACCTTCGAACAGCTGGCCGTGCTGGACAAGTACGATGTCGAAAGCCTGACTTCGAAGCAGGTCGCAGCCCTCACCACCGCCCAGCTCGGTGCCTTCACGACCGCGCAGGCGGAGGCGCTGACCTCGCTGCAGGTTTCCGCGCTCAGCTCGTTGCAGATCGCGGCGCTCGGCGTGGAGGATCTTGCGAAATTTTCGACCGCTGACATCGCCGCCATCAGCCAGAAGGCGATTTCCGGCCTTTCCACCGACGTGCTGGCATCGCTGACGACCGACCAGATCGCGGCGTTGAGCACGAAGGCCGTCGCGAGCCTGACGACCGACCAGATCGCGGCCCTGTCCACGAAGCAGGTGACAGCCCTGACGACTGCCCAGATCAGCGTCCTCAAGGCCGCACACGTCCAGGCCCTCGGCACGAACGACATCGCCACCCTTTCGACTGCCCAGATCGCAGCAATGAGCACCAAGGCCGTCCCGGCCCTGTTCATCGACCAGATCGAAGCGATGTCCACTGCGCAGGTCGAGGCCCTTACTGCCGCGCAGGTCAAGACGCTGACGTCCACCCAGCTCGCGGGGCTGGGGACGGAAGATCTGGCGACATTCTCTGCTGACGACATGGCAGCCATCACCAGCAAGTCCCTGGCCGGTCTGACGACCGACCAGATCGCGTCCCTGTCCACCAGCCAGATTGCCGCCCTGAGCACCAGCGGGGTCACGGGCCTGACCGCCGACCAGATGGCGGCGCTTTCGACCGCGCAGGTTGAAGCCCTCACGGCCACGCAGGTGAAGGTGTTGAGTTCGGCGCAGATCGCCGCACTCGGAGCCGACGATCTCGCGACATTCTCGACCGCCGAAATGGCGGCAATCACCAACAAGGGCATAACGGGTCTCTCGGAAGATGCCATTGCATCCCTCACTTCCGGCCAGATCACAGCGCTGAGCACGAGCGCCGTCGCGAGCCTGAAAGTGACGCAGATCGCGGCCCTCTCCACGGGCCAGTTGGCCGCCCTCACGGCGACGCAGGTCAGCGTCCTCAAGGCGTCGCAGATGCAGGCGCTCGATTCGGACGACATCGCCGCAATGACCACCGCGCAGATTGCAGCGCTCAGCACCAGCGCGGTTGCGAACCTGACCACCGATCAAGTTGCCGCGCTCTCCACGGCCCAGGTCGAAGTCCTTACGATCAATCAGGTGAAAGCGCTGGGTTCGATCCAGCTTTCCGCACTGGGGGCCGACGACATCGCGACGTTCTCGCTCGCGGAGATTGCAGCGCTCACGAGCAAGGCGCTCTCCGGTCTCTCGACCGAGGTGCTGGCTTCGCTTTCCACCAACCAGATCGCCGTGCTGAGCACCAGCGCGATTACCGGCCTTTCGACGGACCAGATGACGGCCCTGACCACTGCACAGGCCGAAGCGCTCACTGTAGCCCAGGTGGGTGTGTTGAGTTCCTTGCAGATCGCAGCGCTGGGCGCCGACGATCTCGCGACGTTCACGTCCGCAGAAATCGCCGCCATCAGCTACAAGTCTGCCGCAGGTCTGGTAACGGATGCCATTTCGGCACTGACTTCCAGCCAGATCGCCGCTCTGAGCACGACGACGATCGCGAACCTCACGACAGACCAGATCGACGCCCTGTCCACCGCACAGCTGGCGGCACTGACGGCAGCGCAGATCGCAACGCTGAATTCGAAGCAGATCGCCGCCCTGGGAACTGACGGAATTGCGTCCCTGTCCACCAGCCAGATCGCGGCGCTCAGCGCCAGGGCCGTCACAGGTCTCAGCTCCGATCAGATTCAGGTACTGTCCACCAACCAGATCGAGACCCTTTCCCCGACCCAGATCGCCGCCCTGACCTCGCTGCAGCTCGCAGCTCTGGAGACAGGCGACATCGCGACATTCTCGACCGCCGACATCGCGGCGCTCACCTCGTCCGCCATTTCAGGCCTCTCGTCGGAACTGATCGAAGCGCTTTCCACTCAGCAGATTGCCGCGCTCAGTACGACAGCGATCAAGGGTCTCAGCAGCGATCAGGTCAACATGCTGTCGACCGCACAGGTCGAGGCTCTGACCTCAACCCAGGTCGCCGCCCTCACCTCGCTGCAACTCGCAGCGCTGGAAACGGCAGACATCGCGACATTCTCGACCGCCGATATCGCGGCGATCACCTCGACGGCGATCTCGGGATTGTCGACGAGCATCATTGCGGCGCTTTCCAGCGAGCAGATCGCCGCCCTCAGCACGACCAGCATCAAGGGTCTGAGCACCCTGCAGATCGACGCCTTGAGCTCGAGCCAGGTCGCAGTCCTTTCGATCAAACAGCTTGCAGCCCTCAGCTCTGCGCAGGTCGCCTCGCTGAACACGGGCAATGTCACGGCATTGACTACCGAGCAGCTTGCCGCTCTTGGAACCGCAGGCATCGCCGGATTGAGCACCCGCCAGATCGCGGCTCTGGAGCCGGAGCAGATTGCCATCCTGAGCACGGCCCAGCTTGCCGCACTGACCTCCACCCAGATCGCAGCCCTCGACACTGACGATCTTGCGGTACTGACGACTGCGCAGATCGCGGCGCTGAGCGCATCCGGTATTACGGGCCTGACCACCAAGCAGATCGACGCACTCAGCAGCGATCAGATTGCAGCGCTTTCGACCAAGCAGATCGCGGCCCTTAGCTCCGACCAGATCGCTGCGCTCGATGCAGGCGATATTCAGTCCTTCTCGACGGCCGGCATCGCCGCCATCAGCGCAAGTGCCATTTCGGGATTGTCCACCACCATCCTGTCGTCGCTTTCGTCGGAACAGATTGCCGCGCTCAGCACGGCAGGTATCGCCGGGCTGACCACCAAGCAGGTTGACGCCCTGAACGCGTCACAGATTGCAACCCTTTCCACCAAACAGATCGCAGCCCTGAGCTCCGCCCAGATCGCTACGTTCAGCACGGACGAGATCGCGGTGCTTTCGACTGCGCAGGTCGCAGCGCTCGCAACCGCGGCCATCACCGGACTTTCGACCAAGCAGGTCGTCGCCCTGAGCACCGCTCAGGCCGAGGCGCTGACCTCCGCACAGGTCGGCGTCTTCAGTTCAGCTCAGCTTGCAGCTCTCGAAGCCGAGGATATCGCAACCTTCTCAACCAAGGATATCGCCGCCATCAGTTCGGCCGCCATTGCGGGGCTGTCTACCGACGCGATCGCGGCACTCTCGACCGTCCAGATCGACGCCCTGAGCACGGCCGGTATTGCCGCGCTCTCCACCAGGCAGATTGCCGCCCTGAGCACCAGCCAGGCTGAAGCCCTGAGTTCCTCTCAGGTCGGCGCGCTCAACTCCGCGCAGATCGCGGCACTCACAGCGGCGGACATCGCCACCTTCTCCACGGCCGATATCGCCGCCATCAGTTCGACTGCAATCGCGGGCCTGCAAACCTCCGTGCTGGCGTCACTTTCGACCGCACAGATCGCGGCGCTCAACACCGCCAGCATCGCCACCCTGTCCACAAAGCAAATGGATGCGCTCAGCAACGATCAGGTCAAGGCCATGACCACGGCCCAGATCGGCGCGCTGACGTCGAGACAGGTGGCAGCGCTGGGCTCCGACGATATCGCCGGGCTTTCGACGACGCAGATTGCAGCCATCGGTGTTGCCGGAATCGCCGGCCTCACCTCCGCCCAGATCGACGCATTGACCACGGCTCAGGTCGATGCGCTCTCCACCAAGCAGATCAATGCGCTCAGCTCGGCTCAGATCGCCGCTTTCGGATCGGAAGACCTCGCGACCTTCTCCACCAAGGATATCGCCGCGATCAGCTCGACCGCGATCGCCGGCCTGTCGTCAGAGCTCATCGCGACGCTCTCCAGCGATCAGGTCGCGGCCTTCAACGCCACCAGCGTCTCCGGTCTCTCGACCGACCAGATTGCCGCACTCACAACTGCCGGCATCCGGGCACTGTCGACCGCGCAGATCGCAGCCCTGACCTCGCGTCAGGTCGCGGCTCTCGGGACCGACGACATCGCCGCTCTTTCGACCGACCAGATCGCCGCACTCAGCACCGCCGGCATCAAGGCTCTGGGTACTGACGATATCGAGGCCATGAGCCCCGATCAGGTCGAGGCTCTGACGAGTGTCCAGGTCGCCGCCCTGACCTCGACGCAGATTGCCGCGCTTGGAACGGATGACATCGCGATGTTCTCCACCAAGGACATTGCAGCACTCGCATCGAGCACGATTTCGGGAATGTCGACCACGCTTCTGGCTGCTCTTTCGACCATCCAGATTGCAGCACTCAGCACCGCTGGCATCGCTGGTCTTTCCACCGGCCAGATCGCAGCCCTCGGCACCGATCAGGTCGAGGCACTGACGTCTACCCAGGTCGCGGCTCTCAGCTCGGCACAGATTGCGGCCCTCGGCACCGACGACCTCGATGTGTTTTCGACCGCCGACATCGCCGCCATCAGTTCCAACGCCGTTGCAGGCCTGACCTCCACCCTTCTGGAGTCCCTCTCGGCAGATCAGATCGAAGCGCTGAGCACGGCAGGAATCGCCGGGTTCTCAACCGACCAGATCGCGATCCTGAGCCTCACACAGGTCAAGGCCCTCACCGCCGCGCAGATCGCCACCCTGAGTTCCAAACAGGTTGCGGCGCTTGCAACCGACGACATCGCGGCACTCTCCACCGGGCAGGTCGCGGCCTTGAGCACCGCAGGCATCAAGGGATTGACCACCGACGATATCGTGGCGCTGAGCCCCGAACAGGTCGAGGCCCTGACTGCGACCCAAATCGCGGTGCTGAGTTCGACGCAGATCGCGGCCTTCGGCACGGATGACCTCGATACCTTCTCGACCGCGGAAATCGCCGCGATCAGTTCCAGCGCCATTGTCGGCCTGTCAACGGAACTTCTGGCATCGCTGTCGCCCGATCAGGTCGAAGCGCTGAGCGCCGCGGGCATCGCAGGGCTTTCCTCAAGCCAGATCGCCGCCCTCAACGCCATGCAGATCGACGCATTGACGACCGCCCAACTGGCGGCATTGACGTCGAAGCAGGTTGCCGCGCTGGGCACTGATGGCATAGCATCGCTAACCACCGCCCAGATTGCAGCGCTCGGTACGGCTGGCATCGCCGGTCTCACGACTGCCCAGATCGACGTGCTGAGCGGCGCCCAGGTCGCGGCACTGACGTCGGCGCAGGTTGCGGCACTCAATTCCGCACAGATCGCCGTCCTCACCGTCGACGATCTGGACATGTTCTCGACCGCTGACATTGCGGCGATCAGTTCGACCGCCATTGCCGGGCTCTCGACCGCGACGATTGCAGCGCTTTCCACCGATCAGATCGCGGCGCTGAGCACTGCCGGCATTGCCGGGCTTTCGACCAGCCAGATCGTGGCTCTGAGCCCCGAACAGGTCGAGGCGCTTTCCTCCACGCAGGTCGCCGCCCTGACATCAAAGCAGATCGCGGCGCTCGGCACGGATGACCTCGATATGTTCTCGACGGCAGATATCGCCGCCATCAGCTCGACGGCCATATCCGGCCTGTCGGCAGCGGCGCTCGCCGCTTTCACGCCGGATCAGATCGCAGCCCTCGGTGCCGCCGGGATCCCCGGGCTGTCCACCACCCAGATCAGTATGCTGAGTTCCGACCAGATCGCCGCGCTCTCGACGGCTCAGCTTGCGGCTCTGACATCGAAGCAGGTTGCAGCTCTCGAAACGGACGACATAGCCTCGCTCTCCACGAGCCAGATCGCCGCCCTCAGCGCCGCAGGCATTGCCGGCCTGACCAGCGGTCAGGTTGCAACGCTCACGGCTGACCAGATCGAAGCCCTTTCGACCGCCCAGATCGCCGCCCTCAGCTCGGATGCGCTTGCCGGTCTGACGGTCGAGGATATCGAGACCTTCTCGACCGCGGAACTGGCGGCCATCAGCTCGTCAGCGATCAAGGGTCTGTCGACAGCCATCATCGCGTCGCTCTCCACCGGCGAGATCGCGGCCCTCGGCACCACCGGCATCCACGGCCTGAGCAGCGCCCAGGTTGATGCCCTCAGCAGGGAACAGCTCGACTCGCTCACCACCGACCAGATAGCGGCGCTGAGCTCGGACGGGCTTGCGGGCCTGACCACGGAGGACATGGAGACCTTCTCGACCGCGGAACTGGCCGCGATCAGCTCCTCGGCGATCAAGGGTCTGTCCACGGCCATCATCGCCGGGCTTTCCTCGAGCCAGATCGCCGTCCTGACGACGGGGCAGGTCGCATCGCTGGGTTATAATCAGGTCGCAGCAATGAGTACCGCCCAGATCGACGCCCTGTCGATCACGCAGATTGCCGCCCTGACCGCCGTACAGACCGCCGCCCTTGGTACGGATGACATCGCCCTGTTCTCGACCGACGAGATCGCGGCACTGAGTTCCAGTGCAGTCACCGGACTGAGCACCGGGGTCATCGCCGCCCTGACGACGGCACAGGCCGAGGCTCTGACTTCGGGCCAGGTCGGCTCCCTGACCTCGACACAGGTCGCGGCTCTGGAGATGGAGGATCTCGCCACCTTCTCCACCGAGGACATTGCCTCCTTCAGTTCCACAGGTGTTGGTGGCCTTTCCACCCAGGACATCTCGGGTCTGTCGAACGCCCAACTGGATGCGCTCATGTCTTCGCATATGGGAAATCTCAATTCGGACCAGGTGGCAGCCGTCATCTCCGCCTATCTCAAGACGTAACCGCAGCGCTACAAGGCAGGGCTTTTCGCCCTGCCTTGACATTCGGACGGATTGGGCGAGATACGATGCGGCATCGTGAGCTGATGCCGCATGGCTCGACAGCGGCGGTGCGACGGGATACCTGATATTCCCCTTCAATTCCGGATAATGCCCATGTCCCCCACTTTCGACCCGACACTCCTTGCCACCTCGCTGATGCAGGCCAAGGCGCGTATTCCCGCGAACACCCTTGTTGCTCCTTCGACGATTGCGGAAGCCTTCGCCGTACAGACAATCACCATGGCAGATGCGCCTGCGGAACCGGTCGGCTACAAGGTCGCCCGTTCTCCTGACGGCATTGCCGTGACGGGACGGCTGCTGCCGCTCCACATAGTAGGTGACGCGACATTTCCCTGGCGGGCGGGCGTCGCCATCGAAGCGGAAATCGCGGTTCGGCTTGCGACGGCATTGCCGCCCCGTGCCGGTGGCTATACCCGCGACGAGGTCAAGAAGGCCGTCGGCAGCGTGCATCTTGGCCTTGAAGTCCTGGACAGCCGCCTCGTCGAGGGCAGCAAGTCTCCCTACCTGCTTTTCCTTTCCGACCGTCTCGGCAACGCCGGCTATCTGCTCGGGCCGGAAGTGCCATCCGCCCTCGTCGACGATGTCGCAGGCACGCCCCTTGAAGTCACGCTGGGCGACGCGATCATCTTTGCCGACGCGGCCAAGCATCCGGCAGGTGATGTGCTTGCATGGCTCGTGGATTGGGCCAACCGCGAAGACAGACCGGAAGGTTCGCTTGCCGCGGGAGAGATTATCACGACCGGCAGCCTCTGCGGCGCAGTTCCCCTTGCCACGTCAGGCCTGCTGACGATCACGCTTGGCACGGACCACCAGCTGACCGCGAATTTTGCTGGTTAAGGGCACAATATAGCCGGAGTCTTGTCGTTCCTTGATCATTGCAATCCTCTCATTCTGACGCTATATTGCGTCAGAATGAGAGGCGCAGGCTATCGAGGTGAATATCATGGGACTTGCCCAGTATTCGGATGACGGAATGTTCGCTCCGCGCAAGATCGCCGACACGCTCCGTACCACCAGCGAGGAAGTCGCCCGTACCGCCGGGCTCGGCAAGGATGCCGTACAGCGTAAGGACCGGGTGCGTTCAGACAGAACGCAACGGCGTCTTCGCGAGATGGTCGAGATCCTCAACAAGGTCGAGCCGCGATTCGGCTCGGCCCTGATGGCATATGCCTGGTATCGCTCCGAACCGCTCCCCGGCTTTTCCGGCCAGACCGCCATGCAGCTCGTCCGCAGCGGCCGGGCCGAGGACGTGCTCGACTATATCGACGCGGTCGACGCCGGCGTTCACGCCTGACCATGGCGGTTTCCTTTCGAGGCAAGCTCTACCGGGCGCTCAATCCCATTTACGCCCGCGAACCGCTCTCCGGCCGCGGCGCAGAACTTTATGGCGGGCGGTTCAATCCGAAAGGTGTTCCTGCGCTCTACGCATCTTTATCCGTGATGACGGCGCTGCGGGAGGCGAACCAGGTCGGCAATCTCCAGCCGACAACGCTCGTTTCCTATGACGCCGAGATCGAGCGGGTTCTTGATAGCCGCGATGCTGGCGAACTGGCGACGTATGGGATGGATACCGCAGCGCTTGCCGCCGCCACCTGGCGCGACGAAATGAAGACGCGTGGCATAGCCAGAACCCAGGAATTCGCCCGGCAGGCAATGGCCGACGGCTATCATGCCCTGCTCGTCCGCAGCTTCGCCGCCGGCGCGAGCGATGACGATTTCAATCTGGTGCTATGGCAATGGGCTGGCGTCGCGCCGGCGAAACTGATCCTGATCGACGACGAGCATCGGCTGTCCCGGTCCCCGTGATCAGCAGACCTGCACCGACCGGCCCATCTCCCTATGTTGCCTTCCATAACCAGTTTCACGGAACTCGACATGGATCGGCATGTCGGGATATTCATCGCTGCCTCTTTGGCCGGCGGCGATCATCCGTTGTCCGATAGAGGAACACATTCGAATAAGACGGGCCGGCAATATGATGAAACGAATACTGTCGATAGGCGAGTGCATGGTGGAGTTGCGGCAGGCGGAGGAAGGCCTTCTGCGCAAGGGATATGCGGGAGACACGTTCAATACCGCCTATTACGCCCGTCACGCCGCACCCAATGACTGGGCCGTGAGCTATCTGAGCGCCGTCGGCACCGACAAGGTCTCCGAGGAAATGCTCGGCTTCATCGAGAGCACCGGCGTAGAAACCGGCTTCGTGCGGCGCGTCGAGGGACGCACACCCGGCCTCTACATGATCCATCTCGACAACGGCGAACGCAGCTTCTCCTACTGGCGTTCGGCATCCGCGGCAAAGACGCTCGCCGACGATCCGGCTCATCTGCGGGCTGCGATCGAACAATCAGACGTGATCTTCTTCTCGGGTATCACGCTGGCAATCCTGAGCGCCGACGCCGTCGAAACCCTGCTTTCGGAACTGCGCCGCGCAAAGACGACAGGCAAGACCGTGGTTTTCGATCCCAACATCCGCCCGCAGCTGTGGCAGGACAGGACGGTCATGCTCGACACCATCAGCGCCGGTGCTTCCGTGGCGAATCTGGTGATGCCAAGCTTCGACGATGAAGCCACCCATTTCGGCGATGCCGATCCAACCGCAACCATCGCACGTTACAAGGCGCTCGGCACCGAGAGCGTCGTGGTCAAGGACGGCGCCAACGGCATTACCCTCAGTTTTGCCGGCACGCCAGTCGAGTTCATTGCCGCCACCCGTATCGAGAAAGTTGTCGACACCACCAGCGCCGGCGACAGCTTCAACGGTACCTTCCTTGCCCGATACGTTCAGGACGGTGATGCGTTGGCAGCCACAATTGCCGCGGCAAGCGTAGCGGCCGCCGTTATCGGGCACCATGGGGCACTGGTTCCGCGGGAAGCACTTCCCATCACGGCATAAGGCTCGGCTTCTTGCCATCATCCTGACCTTCAGGACGATCGGGACCGGCGTCCGGCTGGATGGCTCCATCCGGCACCGCCAGCGTACCGGTACCCCGAAGCCATGAAGCCCGATCTCAGGTCGCCAGAGACCGTTCCGTGTCGACGTCGAACAGGTGCATCTGGTTCATGTTAATGGACAAGGGTACCTTCGTCCCCGCCTTCGGCCCTGCATCCGGCTCGATACTGGCGCAGATACCGGTGCCCGCGATGTTAAAATAGATCATCGTGGTCGCGCCGAGTGGCTCCACCAGATCGACCGGAGCGTCGAAGGGAACCCAGCCCTGACGTTCCTGCCGGGCGGAAATCGACTCCGGGCGAATGCCGAAAGTGACAGCCTTGCCCGCGTGGCTGCGGAAGACATCCGCCTTTTCCGACGGTACCGCAAGACGCACGCCATCCTCGAGAACGACGGCAAGACCGTCGCCTTCCGCCTCCAGCCGCGCCGGCAGGAAATTCATCGACGGGGAGCCGATGAAGCCCGCGACGAACTTGCTTGCGGGATTGAGGTAAAGTTCCTGCGGTTCGCCCATCTGCTCAACGATGCCCTGGTTCATCACCACCACCCGATCCGCCATGGTCATGGCTTCCACCTGATCGTGCGTGACGTAGACCGTCGTCGTCGGCAGCAACTGATGAAGACGCTTGATTTCGGTCCGCATCTTCACGCGCAGCTTGGCGTCGAGGTTCGACAGTGGCTCGTCGAAGAGGAAGACCTTCGGATTGCGGACGATCGCGCGCCCCATCGCGACACGCTGGCGCTGGCCGCCGGAAAGCTGACCCGGACGACGGTCCAGCAGCTCGGTGATGTGCAGCGTTTCCGCGGCCGTTGATATCCGCTTGTCGATCTCCGCCTTCGGCAGGCTTTGCTGCTCGAGGCAGAAGGCGATGTTCTCGCGTACCGTCATATGCGGATAAAGCGCATAGTTCTGGAACACCATGGCGATATCACGTTTGCCGGGACCGAGACGGTTGACCACCTGATCGCCGATAATGATCTCGCCGCCAGAGATATGCTCAAGGCCGGCGATCATCCGGAGCGTTGTCGACTTGCCGCAGCCCGAAGGGCCAACGAAGACGACGAACTCCTTGTCCTCGATATCGAGACTGACACCGCGCACGGCCTCATAGATACCGTAGGACTTGACGACATTCCTGAGTTCCAGTCGAGCCATGCCCGCCTCCTATTCTTCCGTCAGCCAGACCTGCATCGCGCCTTCGTCGCGATTGGCCCAGAGGTGATAAGGAATGGCCTTGAAGGCCTTGGGCTTCAGCGAGGGCGGCGACGTGCGGTAGAGCTTGCCGGTCCAATCGTCGGCGACAGCTTCCAGCGCATCGCCTTCCAACACCACAGCGCCGCCAAGCAGGTCCGCATCGAAACGCGGCTTGAGCGCCGCATCACGGATGATGCGCAGACGCTGCGGCTCCGTGCCGATATCCGCCTGCTCGACGCAATAGACCACCGGCCCGCGCTTGAAGGCAACGCGATTGGCATCCTCGCCTACCGCGGGATGGGCGTAGACGCGCTCCACCGGCATGTCGAAGGAGAGGCGGATCTCGTCGCCATCCTTCCAGTCCCGCGTGATGGCGGCGTAGCCCTTTTCCATGGAAGCGGCGAAATCGATCTCCTGACCATTCACCGAGATCCGCGCCTTGCCGCACCAGCCGGGAATATGCAGCCGGAAGGTCAGCGAGGCCGGAGCGGAGAGACCGACGGCAAGCCGGACATCGCCATCCCACGGATAGGCGGTATCCTGCTTCAAACGTAAGAACGTGCCGTCAACGTCGAGTTCGGCCGTGTTGGCGCCATAGAGGTGCACTGCGACCTCACCATCCTTCACCGAGTAGAAGTACTGGCCGAGCGAGGTAATGAAGCGGGCAATGTTGGTCGGGCAGCAGGGGCAGTAATGCCACTTCCAGCGGCGGTTCTGGCCGTGGCTTTCGAGCACGTTTTCATAGAAATAGTGCTCCCCGTCGCGGGAAATGCCCGAGAGAGCGCCGTTGAACAGAACGGTTTCCAGTGCATCGGTGAACTTGCCGTCGAGGTCGATCTGGGCCATGCGATGGCTCCAGAACCCGAGCGCAACGGCGGCGCAGGTCTCTGCATAGGCCGTCTCGTTCGGCAGGTCGAATTCGCGGGTGAAGCCTTCGTTGGAAGCAGAGGGACCAAGACCGCCGGTCACATAAAGCTGGCGACCGGTAAGATTGTCGAACAGCTGGTCGCAGGCCGATTTCAGCGTCGGATCGTCGTTCTCATAGGCGAGGTCGGCCATGGCCGAGAAGAGATACATGGCGCGGACGGCATGGCCGACCACCTGCGTCTGCTCCCGCACCGGCACGTGCGCCTGGCTGTAGGCATAGGTCTTGTAGACATAGTCGGCCGGATCCTCGCCGCGACGGCGGGCTTCCTCATCAAAGTAGGACGGCATGCGGCCGCGCTCATCGACAAAATAGGTGGCGAGCTTCAGGTGACGCGGATCGCCGGTAACGCGGTAGAGTTTCACGAGAGCGAGTTCGATCTCCTCATGGGCGTCGTAGCCGCGCAGTTTGCCTGGCTCGGTACCGAAGGTGTCGATGATATGGTCGATGGCACGGATCATTACATCGAGGAAACGGCGCTTGCCGGTAGCCTGATAATAGGCAATGGCGCCTTCCAATAGATGGCCCATGGAGTACATCTCGTGCAGGTCGCGCAGGTTGGTCCAGCGCTTTTCCGGCTCGCGACGGATGAACCAGCTGTGGAGGTAGCCGTCCTCCATCTGCCCGTGCTCGAGTTTTTCGACAATCGCGTCGATCTTCGCCTCGATATCCGGATTGGGATTGTTCTTCAGCGTATAGCTGGCAGCCTCGATCCACTTGCCGAAGTCGGAATCGAAGAAATGCTGCATCGACAGGCCACTCGGCTGGATCGGCCGCGCCAGCGGGCCGGCCGGCTTGTTGAAGTCGAGCACTTCGAGGAAGCCTTCCTCGTCGAGACGCATGTGCTGGGTCGGAATGGTGACGTCACGCACGGTGTCCGACCAGCTCTTCCAGAAGCCGGCATCGAAGGAAACGCGGGTGTGGTCGGCGGGAACGTAGCGTTCGAAAAGACGCGGCGCGCTGCCGGCCGCCTTCTTCAGGGACGAAGACATGAAAACTCCTTCTGCAGATGTCTGCGGGTCATTTCACGGCGCCGGCGGTGAGGCCGCGCACGTAATAGCGTTGAAGAGCAAGGAAAAGCAGGATGCAGGGCACCATGGTGACCGTGATCCCGGCCTGGAGAGCGCCCCAGTCGATGATGCCGTAGATGCCCGAGGACACGTTCACCAGCATGATCGGAAGCGTGAACTTGTTCTGGTCCGACAGGAAAATCAGCGCGGCCAGGAACTCGTTCCAGGAATTGAGGAAGGCGAACATCGCGACCGTCGCCACACCGGGCAGCGCCAGCGGCATCATGATGCGTCGCATCAGCGTCCACTGCGAGGCCCCGTCGATGCGGGCAGCCTCGATCAGCGCGCCGGGGATGGCGTCGAAGGCGTTGCGCATCATGAATATCGAGAAGGGAAGCTGGAAGGTCGTGTAGACCAGCACCAGCCCGAACAGGTTGTTCTGCAGCCCGAGGAACTTCAGGATCAGGAAAAGCGGCGTCAGGATCGACTGGAACGGGATCATCATCGTCGCCATGACGATCACGAAGATCAGCGATTGACCGGGGAAGCGGAACTTGGAGAAACCATAGCCTGCCGGCACCGAAACCAGAACCGTAATGGCAATGGTACCGAGCGCGATCAGCACCGAGTTCGAGGCATAGACGTACCAGCCGGCACCGACATCCTCCAGCCGCCGGTAGTTTTCCAGTGAAAACGCCTTGGAGAACAGGGCAACCGGATTGGCAAGCGCCTCGGCCGCCGGCTTGAAGGAATTGGCGACCGACCAGACGATCGGCATCAGGAAGAAGATAGCGAAGAGCAACGACACCAGAATGAAGGTAGTGTGGCCGAGCCGCTCTCCGGCAGTCCGTTCAGATGTTTGATTGAAACTGCTCATCGACCTTCCTCCGGACGTTCGCGCATGAAGCTGAGCTGGATGGAGCTGATGGCGACCAGCACGACCAGGAGGGCGAAGGAAAGCGCGGAGCCATAGCCCAGGCGATAGGACGAGAAGGAGGCGAGATAGATGGAGAACACCGCCGAGATCGTGCTGTTTTCCGGTCCGCCCTGGGTGATGATGAAGAACTGGTCGAAGGCGAGCATCGACGAGGTGATGTTGAGAACCATCGCCAGCAGCAGCGAATTGCGCATCAACGGCAGGGTGATGCGGCGGAAGCGGGAGAAGACACCGGCACCGTCGATCTTTGCGGCTTCCACGACTTCCGCGGGGATGCTCTGCAAGCCGGTGAGCAGGATCACCATGGTAAATCCGGCCGTCTTCCAGACCACCATCAGGATGATGACGGCGAGCGCCGGCCAGAAGCTTTCAAGCGGCCGGGGAGCGGCATCGACGAGGCCAAGGCCCTGCAGCAGCCGGGAGAAAACACCGCTATCGGGATTGAGCAGCCACATCCACAGCGTGGACGCCGCGCCGAAACCGATCACCACCGGCATGAAAAAAACGGTGCGGAAGAAACCGGCGCTTTTCAAGGGACGGTCTACGAGAAGCGCCAGCGGAAACGCGACGGCAAGAATGGCGGCCGTTACCAGCACCGTATAGAGCAGCGTAAAACCGAGCGAATGCCAGAGCTGGGTGTCGCCCAGCAGTTCTACGTAGTTCTCGAGACCGATGAACTTCCTGCGACCAAGCAGTGGCCAGTGATAGAAACTCATCCAGATGGTCATCGCCAGCGGAATGACGAACAATCCGATGATGAAAACCATGCTCGGCGCGATGAAGGCGAGGCCGAGCCAGCCATGCGGCTCTCGGGCCGTGGCAGGGGCGGAGGCTTCGCGCACCTCTCCTGTCTTGGGTGTGGACACCAAAGTACAGTCCTTCTTTCAGTGTGAACATCGGCCGCCTTGCGGCATTCCTTCAGCCCTTGCGGCAAGACCGCGTCAGGCAGTGTGACCGAGGGGCAGCACATGCCGCCCCTCGGGACAAACTCAAGGGTTGGTACGGTCGAGGATCTTGGTGAACTCGTCCTGCGCCTTCTTAACAGCACCATCGACGTCGTCACCGAAGATCGCGCCCTGGATGAGGTTCAGGAACGGACCGGTGCGGCTGACGAACAGCTCATCGGAGGAGAAGGTGTAGGGCGTGCGCGCCTTGGCAAGGATGTCGTAGGCAACGAGGTTGCGCTTGTCGAACTGGGCATAGGCCTGATCGGCAAGGTCGGTGCGCGACGGCATGCCGGATTCCTTGGTGATGAACACCTGCTGTTCCGGTTGCATGTAGAAGTCTACGAAGTCGAGAAGGACCTTCTTCTTCTCTTCGCTGACGCCCTTGATCAGGGCAAGCGAGTCACCGCCGGCGAAGCTGGATGCACCGCCCTTCGGACCCGGGATCGGGGCAACGTCGAATTTTACGTCCGGATATTTGCTGGTCAGAAGATTGACGATGTAGGAGCCGGTCATCAACACGCCGACCTTGCCCGAGGCGAAGGCTTCGACGGCATTGTTGCCGTTGCCCGAACGCGAGGTCGGATGGATCGCACCGGCGGACCACATGTCACGATAGGCCGCGAAGGTATCCTTCAGCGCCGGGGTATCCACGGTTGCCTCACGGCCATCCTCGCTGAGGATGTCGGCGCCGGCGGCCCAGATGTGCGGCAGGAAGTCGTAGATCAGCCAGCTTCCCGAATTGGCGACGAAATAGAAGCCGTAGGTGTCGTCACCGAGCGCATGGATCTTCTTGGCGTCCTCGGCGATTTCCTCCAGCGAGGCCGGAGCCTTCTTCGGATCGAGGCCGGCCTTTTCGAAGAGGTCGGTGTTGTAGGCGATGATCGAGGCATCCGGCAGGGCGGGCACGCCATAGATTTTGCCGTCATAGGTGGCGAGACGGATATGCGACGGGCTCAGCGCATCAGTGTAGGGCAGTCCCTTCACAAAATCGGTAATGTCTTCCAGGCTGTCATTGGCAGCGAAGGTCGGAAGATAGATCAGGTCGAGAACCGCACCTTCCGGCGGGGAGCCGCCGGCAATCGCCGCGCCGAGCTTCGGAACCATCTGCTCGGCCGTGATCTGGGTGACTGTGACCTTGTCCTCGTGCTTGGCATTGTATTGTTCCGCAAGTGCCTGAAGAACGGCGCCGGAAGACGTGCGGACCCAGAGATTGACCTCCTCGGCATTAGCAATGGACGTCGACCCTGCAAGAGCCAGGGTAGCGAGGATGATTTTCGCCTTGTACATCGAATTCCCCTTTTGATTGCAGTCACTCGGCAATACGGGCGACCTGAAAATTACGGTAGGCGAGAAAAAATCCATTGTCGACAGTGTGTGGGCAGAGAAAACTGGGAAAATTGAGAAAAGCTTTTCTCTTTATTGAAATCATTTGATAAAAGGTTTTCTCAAAATTTCGGAGCGTAAGTGCATGAAAAACGAGCAGCCGCGGCGAACGACCATCCATGACGTGGCGAAAGCCGCCGGCGTCAGCATCGCCACCGTCTCGAAGGCGCTAAACAACAACGGCAGGATGCAGCCGGAAACCCGGGATCGCATCAAGCGTGCGGCGGCCGAACTGGGTTTCCGGCCGAATGCGCTGGCGCGCGGCCTGCTCAGCAAGCGTAGCTTCACCGTCGGCCTTCTCACCAACGACACCTATGGCCGTTTCTCGTTGCCGATGATGGCCGGTGTTTCGGAAGCCCTTGTAGACCACGGCGTTTCCGTCTTCCTGTGCGCCACGAATGACGACCCGGCCCTGACGCACCTGCACATCGAGGCCCTGCTCGACAAGCAGGTCGATGGTATCGTCTTTTCAGCGACGCGCCTCGACCGACGCCCCCACATGGATCTGTCGAGCCTGCCGATCCCGGTGGTCTATGTCTTTGCGGAGGGACCGCCCGGCAGCGTGGTCATCATCCCCGACGACTATCAGGGCGCGCGAATTGCCGTTCAGCATCTGATCGACAAGGGCCGCAAGCGGATCGCCCATATCACTGGACCCGACGATTACCGCGCCGTCAGGGTGCGCGCAGAGGCCTATCGCGATCTCTGCGGCGGAGACGAACCGGTCCTGTTCGGGGAATGGGAGGAAAGCTGGGGCCATCAGGCCGTGGACCTTCTATGGTCGCGCGACCAGGCACCGCCGGACGCCCTCTTCTGCGGCAACGACCAGATCGCGCGCGGCGCGATCGATGCGCTACGCGATCGCAACATCGCAATTCCCGAAGATGTTTCCGTCGTCGGCTTCGACAACTGGGAGATCGTCGCCGAACAAACCCGACCGTCATTGACGACGATCGACATGGGGATGAAGGAACTGGGACGTCAGGCAGGGCTCGCCGTGCTTACCCTTTCCAAGGGGCAGTCCATGAGCGGCGGTACGCGCAAGCTGCCTTGCAGCCTCGTGGTGCGCCAATCGAGCTAGGCCAAGGCGCGGAGTCCTCTACTCAGAAGGTCGGCGGCGTGCAGGCGCTGATGACCTCACAGGGAACCGGTCCGACACAGCGGAACCGATGCGGCCGGCGGCTTTCGAAGTAATAGGCGTCACCCGCGCCGAGAATGCGCCGCTCGTCGTCCACGGTCACTTCCAGCCGACCGGAGAGCACGATGCCGCCCTCTTCCCCCTCATGCACCAGCGGCACCTTGCCGGTATCGGCGCCCGGCTGATAGCACTCCTTCAGGATCTGAAGGCTTCGACCGAAAAGGCTCTCGCCGATCTGGCGATAGGAAATCGCGCCCTTGCCGATCTCCACCAGTTCCTCTGCCGCATAAAATGCCTTGCGCGGCTTTTCCGGCTCGAAAGCGAAAAACTCCGCAAGACCGATCGGAATACCGTCCAGAATACGCTTTAATGCGCCGACGGAAGGGTTAGACGCATTCGACTCGATCAGTGAAATCGTCGAGTTGGTCACCCCTGCCCGCTTGGCAAGTTCGCGCTGCGAGAGATTATGCGCCATGCGCAAATGGCGAAGCCTGTTGCCGATATCGACCGTCATGGGGCACTCTGGTGTTCAAGGTGTTCGAAATATCGAAACACACGATACCGAAATGTTAAATATCAACAACTTAAAAAAGCCGAGAAAAGGACTTGTTCGGTGGTCAAAAATCGCTGAACTCAACGCATCTTAAAGGAGACCCGCATGGACCACCGCAGCAAAGCCAACGCCCCCGTCCTCGACAATTTCTGGATGCCTTTCACCGCAAACCGGCAGTTCAAGGCCACGCCGCGGTTGCTGGCTGAAGCGGAGGGCATGTATTACACCGACATCGACGGCAACAAGGTGCTCGACGGCACCGCCGGCCTGTGGTGTTGCAACGCCGGCCATGGCCGCAAGAAGATCGTAGAGGCCGTGGAGCGCCAGATCCGCACGCTGGATTTCGCCCCGACCTTCCAGATGGGCCATCCGGCCGCTTTCGATTTCGCCGCCAAGCTCGCAGCCCATGCACCGGGCGGCGCTGCCGCCCAGCTCGACCGCGTGTTCTTCACCGGCTCCGGCTCCGAATCCGTCGATACCGCCCTCAAGATCGCCATCGCTTACCAGCGTGCAATCGGCCAGGGCACCCGCACCCGCATCATCGGCCGTGAAAAGGGCTATCATGGCGTAGGCTTCGGCGGTATTTCCGTCGGCGGCCTCGTCAACAACCGTCGCATGTTCCCGCAGATCCCTGCCGACCACATGCGCCATACGCTGGACCTCGAGCGCAACGCCTTCTCCAAGGGCCTGCCGCAGCACGGCATCGAACTGGCGGAAGATCTGGAACGGCTGGTCGCGCTTCACGGCGCCGAAACGATCGCTGCCGTCATCGTCGAGCCGATGTCCGGCTCGGCCGGCGTCATCCTGCCGCCGAAGGGCTATCTGGAGCGCATCCGCGCCATTGCCGACAAATACGGCATCCTGGTAATCTTCGACGAAGTCATCACCGGCTTCGGTCGCCTCGGCACGCCGTTCGCTGCTGATTACTTCGGCGTAACGCCGGATCTCGTCACCACGGCGAAGGGCATCACCAACGGTACGATCCCGATGGGCGCCGTCTTCGCCAGCCGCAAGGTCTATGACGGCTTGATGGTCGGTCCGGAAAATGCCATCGAACTGTTCCATGGCTACACCTATTCCGGCCATCCGGTCGCTTGCGCAGCCGGTCTCGCCACCATGGAAATCTACGAGGAAGAAGGCCTGCTGACGCGCGCCGCCAGTCTCGAGGAATACTGGCAGGAAGCCCTGCACTCGCTGAAGGGCCAGCCGCACATCATCGACATCCGCAACATTGGTCTCGTCGGCGCAATCGAACTCGCGCCGCGCGACGGCGCTCCGGGCACCCGCGCCTATGATGTCTTCGTCGATTGCTTCAAGAAGGGCACCCTGATCCGCGTTACCGGCGACATCATCGCGCTTTCCCCGCCGCTCATCGTCGAGAAAGAACAGATCGACACGATCGTTTCGACGATTGCCGACGCCCTGAAGCGCGCGGCCTGATAACAAGGAAACAGCCAGCCCGGTTCTTCGGGCTGGCTGTTTAAAACCACATATTGTTTCCAGCGGGTCTTCGAGCCGATGGGCAGAGATCATTAGGCCTCTGAGTTCCTCAAACGAAACTCAGCCGATCTCCACCGCCCGGCGCCACTGCTCCCGATAGCCACCAAGGTCAAGTGACGGCTTGTGCCGTATCGCTCCAGAGACCTCCGGCCTCATTCCGGTCAGCATGGCCGCCCCGAGCGCCGTACCGCTCAGTGAATCGCCGGCCTGTATGGCGACCTCCCTGCCCGTCGCAGACGCCAGCGCCTTCAGATAGACCGCGTTCCGGCTCATCGGCCCCTCGACGACGATCTGTCCTTCAGCGCCGATTAGATCGAGGCAGACTTCCGTCATCAGCGCCATGTAGAGCGAGGCCGCAACGACCTTTTCAGCGTCAGAAGCCGGCGAGCCGATCCATTGCATTCTGCGCCCCTGAAAGGGCCCGGAACCCTCGACGACATTCGGTAGGATCATCAGCGACTTGCCGATGACCGTATCGACAACCTCATCCAGATCGCCGTCCGACACGGTGAGGCCCTGCGTCAGAACCTCGAACTCACGGCCACCCATGAAGCGTGCCGAAGGCGTGGCCTTGCCGAAGGCATTGACGTTGGCGAGGCTATCCCGTTCCGGCGTCAACGCATCGAGATTACCCGGCGTCGCGAAACACACCACCCAGGTTCCCGTCGAGACCACGGAGAAGGGCGTCTCGCAGGAAACAAGATGCGGCAGCAGCGACGCGTTGGAATCGTGGATGCCACAATAGACAGGTACCGGACGTTCCAGCCCCAGTGCCGCGCAAAGCTCGGGCCGTACAGGTCCCAGAGCATCGAAGGCCGAACGGATCGGAGCCAAGCGGTCTCGGATGCCGAGACGGTCCACCAGTGATGAGAACTCGCCCTTCGCGGGGTTCCAGAGATCCGTGTGACAGCCGAGCGACGTCGCCTCGTTGGCCACCACCCCGCTCAGCCGCCACGCCCAGTATTGCGGGTAGGTGAGAATGGCCCAGACGCGTTCGAACGCCTCCGGAAAGGCGCTCTTCTGGAAATGCAGTTGGGCACCGAGATTAAGGCCCGAGGAAAGGGCGGGCGAGCATGTCTCGGAGAATTCCGGCCGGAGCTTTGCATAGGCATCGCGGATCGCCTGCGGGTATTCGAACTCGTAATCCAGCACCGGCAGCGCCAGTTCTCCGTCCTTGCCCAGCAGCACCGCGCTCGCACCGTGGGTGGTGATGGAAATCACATCGAAACCCGGAGCCCGGGCGAACTCCGCAAGCGTTGCCTGGATGAAGGACCAGAGTGCCTCTATGTCATAATGCGGATAGGGCGGCGCGGCGATGACGGTGTTGGGCGTCTTGCGCACAGCGATTTCGGCGCCGCTTTTCCCATCCAGCAAGACCACCTTGGCATTGGTCTTGCCGATATCGATGACGGCGACCCGCTCGTATTTCGTATCCGTCATGGCAAGTGGAACACCGTGACGAGATCGGTAGCAACCGGCGAATTGTCCGGATTGCTTGCCATGATATCGGCCATGTGAGCCCACCAACGCTTCATCACCGGATGTTCAGGAAGGCTCGCCATGCCATGGGTCTTCGGGCGCGTCAGGACACCGAACAACGTGTTGGTCTCGCGGTCCAGATGGATCGAATAATCGCTGACGCCGGCCTCATGCAGGAGGTCGACGAGATCCGGCCAGATCTCGTCATGACGTTTCCTGTATTCGGCCTCCATGCCGGGATTGAGCTTCATCTTGAAGGCGTGCTTTTCCAGCTCGGACATCAGCTCTTCCTCGCGTTGCGAATGCGGCGGCCGATGATGGGCAGTGCGATGGTGACGATCAGAAGCAGGCCGATGAAGATCGACATGACGATGCCCGGAACGTTGAGAAGGCCGAGGCCGAAGGTGACGAGGCCCATGACGAAGGCGGCGATGACGACGCCCGCGATGGTGCCTGCACCGCCGAGGATCGAGACCCCGCCGAGAACCACCATGGTCACGACCTCAAGCTCCCAGCCTTGAGCGATCGAAGGACGGGTTGAGCCGAGGCGAGAGGTGAGGCAGACGGCCGCGATACCGCTCATCAGGCCGGTGAGCACAAACAGGATGAACTTCACCCGCTCGACCGGAATGCCGGAGAAACGTGCCGCAAGCGGATTGTTGCCGATCACATAGACCTGCCGCCCGAAATTTGTCGCGTGCAGAAGAACGGCGAAGACACCGGCGAGAACGAGGAAGAGCACAAATTCGAAGGAGAAGACCCATAAGACATAGCCCTGGCCGAAATAGCCGAAATCTGCAGGATACTTGCCATAAGCCTGATCGCCGAGCACGATATAGGAAATGCCGCGGAAGAGGCTCATCGTGCCGATGGTGACGACGATGGACGGCAGTTTCAGCCCAGCAACCATCAGCCCGTTGAACGCGCCACAGGCAAGACCGACGCCGATGCCGATGGCGACGAGGCCGGGCGTGCCGACACCCATCTGAACGGCGGCGCCCATGGCTGTCGATGCAAGCGCGATGATGGCGGCGACCGAAAGATCGATCTCACCGGCGATGATCAGCAGCGCCATGGCGAAGGCGATCATCGCCTTCTCAGTGAAGTTGAAGGTCGCGTCCGACAGGTTCCAGGCATCGAGGAAGTAGGGCGAAGCCAGCGAATTGGCGATGAAGATCACCACGGCGACGCCGAACAGCAGCACCTCCCAGCTTCCCATCAACCGCTTGAAGGGTGTGCCCAGCCGATCCGGAATCTGGCGGCGTGTCACGACGTTTTCCGAAGCTGCAACGGTCATGCGGTCACCTCATGGGTATCCTTGGCTGCGCGGTCGCGCAGGATGATGCGGCCCTTCTTGCGCTCGGCGCGGGCATTGAAGACGACGGCCAGCACGATGACGATGCCGGAAATGGCCATCTGGGCAAACGGCGAGATACCGATTACCGGCAGCGCATTCTTGATGACGCCGAGGAAAAGCGCGCCGAGAACGGTTCCGACAACGGTCCCGATACCACCGGCAATCGATACGCCGCCGATCACATTGGCCGCGACGCTATCGAGTTCGAAACCGGCTGCGATATCGACATAGGCAACCGCATAGCGGGAAACCCAGAGATAGCCGGCAAGCCCCGCAAGCGCACCCGACACCACGAAAGCGAGAAAGCGCGCCCGGCCGATATCGATGCCGGCATAGACGGCAGCCGTCGGGTTGCCGCCGGCGGCATAGGTCGAGCGACCGAAGGGCGTGCGGGTCAGGACGAACCAGATCAGGAAAACAATAGCGATTGCCACCCAGGACAGGATCGGCATCCCGAGCACCACGAGACGCGGCAGATTGAGGAAATCCGGGGTCATCTGGTGCGCATTGACCCAGCTGCCACCGGAAAGCACGAAGGCCATGCCGCGATAGATCGTCAGCGTGCCGAGCGTCACCACGATCGGCGGGATCTGCAGGAGCCAGACGAGAAAGCCGTTGATTGCGCCAAGGGCTGCACCGATCACGACGGCGAGAACGATCAGCAGCGCCAGCGGCAGGCCCGGATAGGCCGCGTCGAGCATCGCGACCGCCATGCCGGTAAACGCGAGATTGGCGGCAACCGAGAGGTCGATCGACTTGGTCAGGATGACCGTCATCTGGCCAAGCGCCAGAATGATCAGGATCGACGTGTCGTTGAAGATGTTGGCGAGGTTTCCGGGCGTGGCGAAATTGGATGCCCGGGTCGAGAAGCCGGCGATCATCACGATGATGATCAGCCCGAGCAACAATTCGCGGTTTTTCAGGAGACGTTGCATTGAAATGTCCTTACGCATTGCCGGTCGCGGCGCGCACCAGCGTCTCGGCGGTGAGGCCCTGACGCGGGTAGATGCCGGCCTGAAGACCTTCGCGCATCACCATGACGCGGTCCGACATGCCGAGGATCTCGGGCAGTTCGGAGGAGATCATGATGATCGAGAGGCCTTCGTTCGCGAGTTCGGAGATGAAGCCGTGGACGGCGGCCTTGGAGCCGATGTCAATGCCCTTGGTCGGCTCGTCGAGGATGATGACCTTCGGCTGGGTGGCGAGCCACTTGCCGATGACCACCTTCTGCTGGTTGCCGCCCGAAAGCGTTCCGACCGGCACGGAAAGGGCTGCGGCGCGAAGATCCAGCCGTTCGGCATATTTGCGGGCGAGCGAGAACTCGTTGATCGCCTTCAGGAAGCCTCTTGCCGACGTGCGGGCCAGCGACGGCAGCGACATGTTCTGGTAGATCGGCATTTCGAGCGCCAGACCATGGCGGCCACGCTCTTCCGGCACATAGACGATGCCGGCGGCAATGGCGTCCGCAGGGGAGCGGATCACCACGTCTCGTCCCTCGAGTTTCAACGCCCCGGACGCCGGCACGGTGATGCCGAACAACGACTGACAAAGCTCCGAGCGGCCAGCGCCGATCAGGCCGTAGACGCCGAGGATTTCGCCCTTCTTCAGCTCGAAGGAAATGTCGCGGAATTCCGTTTCATGGCAGTAGCGCTCGACGGCAAGCACCGTGCCGCCGATGGCGACCTCCACCTTGGGGAAAACGTCATGCACGTCGCGACCGACCATCAGGCGGACGATTTCATCCTGCGGCGTGTCCTTCAGAACGCCGGCGCCGACCATCTTGCCGTCGCGGAAAACGGCATAGTTCTCGGCAATCTCGTAGACCTCGTCGAACTTGTGGCTGATGAACAGGATCGCCTTGCCCTGACGTTTCAGGCCTTCGACGATGCGGAAGAGATCATCGATTTCCTTGCGTGAAAGAGCGGCGGTCGGCTCGTCCATGATGACGATGCGCGCTTCGACCGAAAGAGCGCGGGCGATCGCCACAAGATGGCGCTGCGCGATCGAAAGATCCTTCAGACGGATCGTCGGATCGATATTGCTTTCAAGCTCCGCCATAAGCTCGCGCGCACGCTGGTTGATGGTTTTCCAGTCGATCAGGCCGAAACGCGTGCGGGGCGCATGGCCGAGGAAAATGTTCTCGCCGACCGTCAGCTCGTCGAAAAGCACGGTCTCCTGATGGATCGCGGTGACACCTGCATCGATCGCGGCCTGCGCGCTGGCAAAGGTCATCGCCTGACCATCGATCAGGATTTCGCCCTCGTTCGGGCGATAGATACCGGTCAGGATCTTCACGAGTGTCGACTTACCCGCGCCGTTCTCGCCGATCAACGCCGTCACCTTGCCGGGATAGAGCGCGATGTTCACGCCATCGAGCGCCTTCACTCCGGGAAAGATCTGGGAAATGCCACGCATCTCGAGGATGGGCGTGTCAGCGGGTTCAGCGCCCGCGCCGATTTTTGAAGCTTGAACGGTCATCATCCCGTGCATCCGAAAATGGAAAAGGGCCCGGCGGCCAATGCCGCCGGGTGTTTTGGTGTCCGAGGATCAGAAGATCTTCGAGAACTGATCGATGTTCGATGCGTCGTAGACGAAGGGATCCGCCATTGCGGCTTCCCCGGTATCGCCGATCTTGATCTTGCCCATGCGGCCGGCTTCGATTTCCGAACCCGGAGCACCGTCGGTGTCGCCCTTGACCAGGTGATAGGCGATCTGGGTTGCCGAATAACCGAGGTCGATCGGGTTCCAGATGGCGAATTCCTTGGTCGCGCCGGACTTGATGGCGCCGGCCATTTCCGAGGGAAGGCCGAGGCCCGTCACGTAGACGTCACCGATCTTGCCCGCATCCTTTACAGCCTGGGAGGCCGCGAGAACGCCGACGGTGGTCGGAGCAACGATGACCTTCACGTTCGGCGAGGACGACAGCAGGCCGTTGGCTTCGCGGTAGCTCTTGTCGGCGAGGTCATCGCCGTAGACCGTGGTCACCAAGTTGAGGCCGGGGAAGTCCTTCAGCTGCTTCTTCATTTCCTCGATCCAGATGTTCTGGTTGGTCGAGGTCGTGGTGGCCGACAGAATGGCGAAGTCACCCTTGCCTTCCGGCAGGTGGTCGGCGGCAAGCTTGAGGCACATCTTGCCGATCAGCTCGTTGGAAGACGGGTTCAGGTGCATGATGCGGCCTTCCGGAGCAACGCCGGAGTCCCACGAGATGACCTTGATGCCGCGCTGGGCAGCCTTCTTCAGCGCCGGAACGACCGCATCCGGGTCGTTGGCGGAAATCGCGATGGCATCAACGCCCTGCGCGATCAGCGAGTTGATGACTTCGATCTGGCCTTCGGCAGTCGTGGACGTCGGGCCGGTATAGATGATCTCGACGCCGCCGAGTTCCTTGGCGGCTTCCTGCGCACCCTTGTTGGCCGCCTCGAAGAAGCCGTTGCCGAGCGACTTGACCACGAGCGCGATCTTCATATCGGCGGCACTTGCGGCTGAACCCATGGCCATGGCGGCAAGGGCGACGCCTGCGAGCAGTGTCTTGGCTAGTTTCATTTGATATTCCTCCCAGGTTGATGGACTGCTTGAACTCCCCACGCAGCCGCGCCTCTCATGCGACCGACGTGGTATCCTCCTTCTCGGTCGAGGCCATCGGCTTGACCGTTATGAGCTTTATGCCTGAATTGGTGACCATCGCGGCCGCCTCCTCCGGAATCTTGTCATCCGTGATGATCGTCGAGACATTCTCGAGCGAACACAGGATCAGGCTTGAACGCCGTGAAAACTTGCTGGAATCGACCATGACGATCAGCTCTTCGGCCTGCCGGACCAGCTTCTGCTCGCTCTGGATCACCAGCGCATCCGATTCCATAACGCCGAGCGCGTTGATGCCCTGCGCGCCGATGAATATGCGGCGAGCGTAGAAATTGCGGATCGCGTCGTTGTCGAAAGGCGAAAGGATCAGACTCTGGTCGCGATAGATCGCGCCGCCGGGAACCGAAACCGTGCATTTCGAATTTTTCACCAGATGCTCGGCGATGGCGAACGAATTGGTCATGACCTGCAGACGGCGGGCAGACATGAAGTGCACCATCTGGAAGGTGGTCGTGCCACCATTGATGATGATCGAATCGCCTTCTTCGCAGAGATCGACGGCTGCGCGCGCAATTGCGCGTTTCTTATCGATGTTGACTGATTCCGACACCCTGAACGGCCGCGCCGCGAGATTTCCAAGCTGCGGAGGATGCACCGCCTCGGCGCCACCGCGCACCCGGCGCAGCTTGCCCTGCACATGAAGCGACGCGATATCCCTACGGATCGTGGCCTCGGAAGCCTCCGTCAGCTCAGCGATATCCTGCACGGTGATGACCGGCTTTTCCTGGATCGCGCTTAAGATAATACGATGTCGTTCGCGTTCGTGCATGGGCTCCTCCTGAGCTTAATTTATTCGCATTGCTTTTATGTTGTCAATCAAAAACGATCAAAAAAGATAATATTGCACCGCACAATGAACATTTATGATCGAAATTGATTGACAACTATCGGATCGATGCGCGATACCGTCGACCAGAAGGAGATGGGCCGCTCAGTGAAGCGGTCCATGAATCGACACGCAAGGGAGGAAGCAATGACGGGCCAAACCCGCCTTCTCGAAAACCGTTGGGACGACGCTCACGCTGCAAAGCTCGATGAACCGGGCAAGCTGCTCTATCGCTCCAATCTGCTTGGCGCAGACAAGCGCATCACCAATTACGGCGGCGGCAACACCTCCGCGAAGGTGCTCGAAACCGATCCGCTCACGGGCAATCAGGTCAGCGTCATGTGGGTGAAGGGCTCCGGCGGCGACGTCGGCACCATCAAACTCGACGGCTTTGCCACCCTCTACATGGAAAAGCTCGAAGCGCTGAAGAGCATCTACAAGGGCGTTCACGACGAAGACCGCATGGTGGGCTTCCTGCCCCATTGCACCTTCAACCTCAACCCACGCGCAGCCTCGATCGACACGCCGCTGCACGGTTTCGTGCCGTTCACGCATGTCGACCACATGCATCCGGACGCGATCATCGCGATCGCCGCTTCGAAAAACTCGAAGGAACTGACCCAAAAGATCTTCGGTGAGGAAATCGGCTGGCTGCCCTGGCGCCGCCCGGGCTTCCAACTCGGTCTCGACCTCGAAGCCTTCGTCAAAGCCAATCCGAAGGCAAAGGGCGTTGTGCTCGAAAGCCACGGCCTGTTTACCTGGGCGAACGACGCCAAGGAATGCTACCTGCTGACGCTCGAAATTATCAACAAGGCGATCGAATGGTTCGCCAGGGAGACGGACGGCAAGACGATCTTCGGCGGCGCAGTCGCCAAGAGCCTGCCGGAAGCAGAACGTCGCGCCATCGGTGCACGGCTGATGCCGGAAATCCGCGGCCGCATCGGCAAAGCTGAGCGCAAGCTCGGTCATTTCGACGACCAGCCGGCGGTTCTCGAATTCGTCAATTCGAAGGACCTGAAGCCGCTGGGCAGCCTCGGCACATCCTGCCCCGACCACTTCCTGCGCACCAAGATCCGCCCGCTGATCGTCGATTTCGACCCGGCCAAGCCGGATGTCGATGCCATCATCGCCGGGCTCGACAAGGCTCTCGAAGATTACCGCGCCGACTACACGCGCTATTACGAGACCTGCAAACACGACAATTCGCCTGCCATGCGCGATCCGAACCCGGTCATCTTCCTGGTTCCGGGCGTCGGCATGCTGTCCTTCGCCAAGGACAAGGCGACCGCCCGCATCGCCGGCGAATTCTATGTCAACGCCATCAACGTGATGCGTGGCGCCTCGACGGTCTCCGAGTATCAGGGCCTGCCGGAACAGGAAGCCTTCGACATCGAATACTGGTTGCTTGAGGAAGCCAAGCTCCAGCGCATGCCGAAGCCGAAGTCGCTTGCCGGCCGCGTAGCCTTCGTCACCGGCGGCGCCGGCGGCATCGGCCGGGCAACGGCTGAACGGCTGATGTCCGAGGGCGCCTGCGTGGTGCTCGCCGACATCGACGCCAACGCACTGTCCGACACGCTTGCCGATTTCTCCAAGCGCTACGGCGCGGATGCCGTTCGCTCCGTCACTCTCGACGTGACGAAGGAAGAGGCCGTCGCTTCGACCTTCGCTGAAGCCTGCGTCGAATTCGGCGGTGTCGACATCCTCGTTTCGAATGCCGGAATTGCCTCCTCGGCACCGGTCGAGGACACCACGCTCGCGATGTGGAACAAGAATATCGACATTCTGGCGACCGGTTACTTCCTCGTCTCCCGCGAAGCGTTCCGCCTGTTCCGCCGTCAGGCGATCGGCGGCAATATCGTCTTCGTCGCTTCGAAGAACGGCCTCGCCTCCTCGCCGAACGCCTCGGCCTATTGCACCGCCAAGGCGGCCGAGATCCATCTCGCCCGTTGCCTTGCGCTGGAAGGGGCAGACGCCGGTATCCGCGTCAACACCGTCAATCCTGACGCCGTCCTGCGCGGCTCCAAGATCTGGAACGGCGAGTGGCGCGAACAGCGTGCGGCTTCCTCGAAGATCGAGGTCACCGATCTCGAGGAGCACTACCGCAAGCGTTCGATGCTGAAGCTCAATGTCTTCCCGGAAGACATTGCGGAAGCGATCTACTTCCTCGCGTCCGATCTCTCGGCCAAGTCGACCGGCAACATCATCAACGTCGATGCCGGTAACGCCCAGAGCTTTACGCGCTGATCGACAGCCATTGCCTGCTGCCGGCGCTCCCAAGGCCGGCGGCGGGCCCCTCGCGGTTTGGAGAGTTGCAACGTCTTTGACGCCGCCTCATGGTTGCGCGACGTTGCAGGGAGGATGATATGACAGAACAGAAGATCGCCGCCGACGTGATTTCGGCCGAGAACGAAAAGCGCGCCGGCGCGCTCAAGTCCGACTATGCAGCCCTTGGCGAAAAGCTCGCCCGCAACAATATCGACATCGACGCCGTCACGAAGCAGGTCGCCGAGTTCTTCGTCGCCGTTCCCTCCTGGGGTGTGGGCACCGGCGGTACGCGCTTTGCCCGTTTTCCCGGCCTCGGCGAGCCGTGCAATATCTTCGACAAGCTCGAAGACTGCTCGGTTATCAACGAACTGACCCGCGCCACGCCGACGGTTTCGCTGCATATTCCGTGGGACAAAGCGGACCCGAAGGACCTGAAGGCAAAGGGCGATGCGCTCGGCTTAAGCTTCGACGCCATGAACTCCAACACCTTCTCCGACGCGCCGGATCAGACTCATTCCTACAAGTATGGCTCACTCAGCCATGTGGATGCGGCAACCCGCGCGCAGGCCGTCGAGCACAACATCGAATGCATCGAGCTTGGCAATGCCATCGGCTCGAAGGCGCTCACCGTCTGGATCGGCGATGGTTCGAACTTCCCGGGGCAGTCGAACTTCACCCGACAGTTCGAGCGCTACCTCGCCTCCATGGCCGACATCTACAAGGCTCTGCCGGAAGACTGGCGGCTGTTCTCCGAGCACAAGATGTACGAACCGGCCTTCTATTCGACGGTCGTGCAGGACTGGGGCACCAACTTCCTGATCGCCCAGACGCTCGGCCCGAAAGCCTTCTGCCTCGTAGACCTCGGTCATCACGCCCCGAACACCAATATCGAGATGATCGTCGCCCGCCTGATCCAGTTCGGCAAGCTCGGCGGCTTCCATTTCAACGATTCGAAATACGGTGATGACGACCTCGACGCCGGCTCGGTCGAACCTTACCGCCTCTTCCTCGTCTTCAACGAACTCGTTGATGCCGAGCATCGTGGCGTCAAGGGCTTCCACCCGGCCCACATGATCGACCAGAGCCACAATGTCACGGATCCGATCGAGAGCCTTATTTCCAGCGCCAACGAGATCCGCCGCGCCTATGCCCAGGCGCTTCTGGTCGACCGAACGGCACTGGAGGGCTTCCAGAGCGATAACGATGCGCTGATGGCGACGGAAACGCTGAAGCGCGCCTATCGCACGGATGTCGAGGCGATCCTGGCCGAAGCTCGTCGCCGCGCCGGCGGCGCCATCGATCCGGTCGCCACCTATCGCGCCAGCGGCTACCGCGCGCAGGTCGCCGCGGAACGGCCGGCGGTCAAGGGTGGTTCGGGCGGCATCGTCTGAGGCTTTTCTCATCTCCCGAAGATCTGCCTGCGCAGGCAAGCAAGAACAGACGCCGGTAGCCCTGTTGCCGGCGTCTTGCGTTTAGGGGCTTTCTCATGGGTTCCTGCAGGCGGCTGCGAAAGTGTTACTCTTCTGTGACAGAAGCCGCATTGGTCTCTGGACAAGATAGTGGATGTCATCCACTATCTTGGTGCCGGCGACGGTCAAAAGGCCGCGCGGCAGATAGCGACGATACCAGAAAACAAGGGGAACCTATGTCGCAAGCCTCTATGCCTCCCAACGTGGTGCTATCGGTGCGTCATCTGACGGTCAGTCTGCCTCCCAAGATGGAACGCGCCCACGCAGTCCACGATATTTCCTTCGATCTCAATGCCGGTGAAATCCTCTGCATCATCGGTGAATCCGGCTCAGGCAAGTCAGTTACCGCCAATGCCATCATGGGCCTGCTCGCGCCCTCCATCAAAGTGACCGGCGGGCAAATCCTGTTCAAGGGCATGGATATCATCGCCACGCCCGAAGAAAAGATCCGCCCCTTGCGCGGACAGGCCGTGTCCATCATCTTCCAGGACCCTCTCTCCGCCCTCAACCCGCTGATGACCATCGGCGACCAGATCGCCGAGGTGATGCAGGCCCATGGCGTCGGCACGCCCGAAACACGTACCGCCCGGGTGCTTGAATTGCTCGAAGAGGTCGGCCTTCCCGATCCGGCGCTGATGCGCCTGCAATATCCCTTCCGTCTTTCCGGCGGCCAGCGGCAGCGCGTGATGATCGCCATGGCACTGGCGCTCGATCCCGATGTCCTGATCGCCGACGAACCGACAACCGCACTCGACGTCACAACGCAGGCGCAGATTCTGGAGCTCATCCGCAAGATCCAGCAGCGCAAGAACATGAGCGTGATGTTCATCACCCATGATTTCGGAGTGGTGGCGGAGATCGCCGACCGCGTGGTGGTGATGGAAAAGGGGATACTGGTCGAACAGGGCAAGGCCGACGACGTGCTGACCCGCCCGTCGCATCCCTATACCCAGCGCCTCGTGGCCGCGGTTCCGCGCATGCGTAGCGATGACCGCTCCATCGCAGAGGAAGCGCCTGTCGTGCTGCAGGTGGAAAACCTGAAGAAGGAATACCGCACCACCGGAACGTTCCTCAGCAAGGGCCGCACCGTGAAAGCCGTCAATGACGTGAGCTTCGTCATTCACAAGGGCCAGACGCTCGGCGTGGTCGGCGAAAGCGGCTCGGGCAAGTCGTCCCTCGGACGCGTCCTGCTCAAGCTGCTGGAACCGGACGCCGGGCGTATCCTCTTCGACGGACGCGATGTCGCGAGCATGCCGGAAGAGAGCTTCCGGCTTCTCAGGCCCTATATCCAGATGATCTTTCAGGACCCCTTCGCGTCGCTCAACCCGCGTCACACGATCGGACGTATACTGACGGTCGGACCGATTGCCCATGGCCTCGCCGTCCACGAAGCGAAGACCAAAGCCTTCCGCCTGCTGAAGCTGGTCGGTCTCGACGAAGCGGCCTTCGACCGTTTTCCGCACGAATTCTCCGGCGGCCAGCGCCAGAGGATAGGCATCGCACGCGCGTTGATGTTCGATCCTGTCCTGCTTGTCGCGGATGAAGCCGTCTCGGCGCTCGACGTGTCCATCCAGGCCCAGATCCTCGAATTGCTGGCCCGCGTGCAGAAGGAAATGAAGGTCGCGATGATCTTCATTACCCACGACCTGCGCGTGGCAAGCCAGATCTGCGACAACGTGATCGTGATGTACAAGGGAAGCGTGGTGGAGCACGGCCCGCCCTCGAAGATATTCCGGGCACCCGAGCACGAGTATACGCAGCGGCTGGTTTCAGCCATCCCAGGAGCAGACTGGGAACCGGCCGCGAAGATGGCCGAAGCCTGACGGGTTGATCCCCAAGGGCATTCACCCGAGACACACCGTTTCCGCTCTCAGCAAGGGAAGCGGTTTAGCCTTGGCCACGATAGAAAAACGCGAAAGAACCGGCTGGATCATCAAGGAATCCGGCGGGTTAGCGGTTGCATTCAAGACTTTCCAAACAGGTGAAAAAATTTCCTGTCAGTCGGAATAATATAGTTGCATTCATCCACTATTTGCCCTTTCCTATTCATCACAGTGACACATGACATGGCCGGACGGATTTCCCCGGCAACCCGACGTAAACACGGGTTGCCGATGGGTTTTCTCGTTCATGAGAAAACAGGAACATAATGCCGAAACCACCTGTAAAGCCGCCAACCACCGTCAAGGAGATCGATCTCGATGTCCTAGGAGATACGCTGAGCTTCTACATCCGAGCGCTCAGTCTGGCAGTTTCCCGGGATCTCGACGAATGTCTGAACGGTCTCGACGTGGCCAAGGGCACGGGGAAGATCACAACGCTCCTTCTCGTCGACAGCCATCCGGGCATCAGGCCCTCCGTAATCGCCCACCTCACCATGAAGGACCGGTCGGCAATGGGGCGGATCATCGATCAAATGGAAGCCCATCATCTTCTCCGACGCGAAACGTCCTCCGAGGACAACCGTGCCCAGGAACTCTACATCACCGAGACCGGTGCAGCACTCGCCGTGAAGATCCGCGAACTCGTTCCGAAACAGTCGCGCGAGTTCTTCGACTTCATCCCGGAAAACGAACAACAGCAACTTATGGACATATTGCGGCGCGCCTACCGCCGCATAGTGGGGCTTAGCGAATGACAAACAAGATCGAAAGGCGCGTCGCGCTGATATCGGGCGCCAGCAGGGGCATCGGCGACCATGTGGCAGCCGAACTGTTCCGGCAGGGATGGGCGGTATCGCTCGGCATGCGCAACCCCGCCATGCCAGCCTGGGCCGGTTCCGGCGATGCGGCAGATTTCGTGCATCTTGCGGAATACGACGCCAACGACACCGGGGCGGAAGCCCGCTGGGTCGAAGACGCAATGCAGTGCTTCGATCGGGTCGATGCGATCATCGCCAATGCCGGCATCATGATCCCCAAGACGGTGATCGAGGCGGAAGACGAGGACATCGATGCGATGCTCGCCGTCAACGTCAAGGCGCCGCGGCGTCTTGCAAAGGCCGCCTGGGAGCCGCTCTGCGAAAGCGGTCAGGGACGTGTCATCATCCTCGCATCGCTTTCCGGCAAGCGCGTCAAGTCGGCGGGGTCGGGCAGCTACGCCGTCTCCAAGTTCGCAGCCGTGGCGCTTTCCCATGCGATCCGTCAGGCCGGTTTTGAAAAGGGCGTGCGCGCCACTGCGGTCTGCCCCGGCTTCGTAGCCACCGACATGGCGGCTGGGCTGACCGCCCGCCCGGCCGAACTGCTGACGCAGCCTGCCGATCTCGCCCGCATCATCGCCCTGCTCGTCTCCCTTCCGAACGAGGCCTCGGTCGCCGAATTCGCCATAAACTGCCAGCTTGAGGAGTCTTTCTGAGATGCCCGGTCCCTATGTCGTTCCCGTCCATGGCGATGATGAACTGCCGAAGGAGGTGGATGTCGTCGTGATCGGCGGCGGGATCATCGGAACGTCGACGGCGCTGGAACTGGTCGATAGCGGTCTGCGCGTCGCGCTCTGCGAAAAGGGCGGCATCGGCCACGAGCAGTCGAGTCGCAACTGGGGCTGGGTGCGTATTTCCCGCCGTGACCCGCGCGAAGTGCCGCTGATGGCGGAATCGCTCAGGATCTGGGCCGATCTCAATCGCCGCACCGGCCGCGAAACAGGCTTCAAGCGATCCGGCATCGTCTTCACCTGCGCCGACGAAAAGCAGTTCGAGGAGCATGCCAGCTGGAACCGCAATCTGGAGGGTTACCAGATCGAATCCCGCATGCTGAGTGCTGCGGAGTTCAAGGCAAAGTATCCAGACTCCAACATGAACATTGCCGGCGCTCTCTATACCGCCGGCGACTGCCGCGCCGAGCCGCAGCGGGCGGCACCGGCGATTGCCGAGGCAGCCCGCGACAGAGGTGCCCATATCCTCACCGAATGCGCAGTGCGCGGCCTGCAGCTTTCCGCAGGCCGGGTCTCCGGTGTCGTGACCGAACGCGGGGAAATCGCCTGCAAGGCCGTGGTTCTCGCCGGCGGCGCATGGTCCAGCCTCTTCCTCGGCAATAACGGCCTCGACCTACCGCAGCTCAAGGTGATGAACTCGGTGCTCAGGACTAAACCGCTGGAGGGCGGACCGGAGGAAGCGCTCTGGTCGAACGGATTTGCCATCCGCAAGCGGCTGGACGGCGGCTACACCATCGCCGACGGCTTCCAGAACATCGTTGACATCGTGCCCGCCTCCTTCCGCTATGCCACGAAATTCCTGCCCGCACTGGGACATGAATGGCGTTCGCTCCGCTTCCGTTTCGGTGGAAGGTTCTATGACGAGTTCCGCATGCCCCGCCATTGGGCTCTCGATGAGCCCTCCCCCTTCGAATACAATCGCGTTCTCGATCCGATCCCCTCGAAGGCAATGACCGACAGCGCGCTCGCCAAGCTGGCGAAGGCCTTCCCTGTATTCGAAAAGGCGGAGATCGCGCAGCGCTGGGCGGGCATGATCGATGTCACACCGGATGCGATCCCGGTGATCGACGCTATCGACGCCATTCCCGGTTTCCATGTCGCTACCGGCTTTTCCGGTCACGGTTTCGGCATCGGCCCGGCGGCCGGTCGATTGATGGCAGACATCGTGACCGGACGTCCGCCGCTCGTCGAACGTGAAAACTTCCGCTTCAAGCGGTTTTCGGACGGATCGAAGATCGAGCTGATCAGCGGCTTCTGACAGGTTTTGGCCGGCGGCATCGATGTCGCCGGCACCGGAACAGGCGGTGAAGAGGGTTCACCGCCTTGCTGCGAAAACTGCCCGGAGAGGCAGCGCAGAAATGCAAACTGACGTTTCATCCAATCCAAGAACAAGGGGAACTGACATGTCTGACCAAAACAACCCATTCATGAAACCGACCCGCCGGCAGGCGCTTGGCCTGATGGCTCTGGGAGCCTCGGGGCTCGTTCTTTCCGGCATGCCCGGCATGGGCAAGGCTCTCGCCGCCCAGCCGAAAACCATCAAGGGCCAGCTTACCGTCGGCTTCTCGCAGGAACCGACCGTCTTCAACCCGCATATGCCGCATATCGAGGTGGATGAGGGCATCCATTTCAGCATTTTCGACACGCTGTTTTCCGTCGATCCCGAGGGCAAATTTGTCGCCGCCCTGGCGGCCGAGGTGCCAACCGTCGAGAATGGTGGAATTTCCGCCGACGGCCTGAGCTGGAAGGTCAAGCTGCGCGACGACGTCAAATGGCACGACGGCAAGCCGTTTACGGCCGAGGACGTCAAGTTCACCATCGAGCTCTTGGTCGATCCCAATTTCCGCAGCTGGCGCAAGACCGGCCACGAACTGGTGCGCGACCTGACCGTCGTGTCGCCGACCGAGATCACCTGGCGCATGGAAAAGCCCTTCGCGCCCTATCCGTCCATTCTCGCCTCGACCTTCATCACACCAAAGCACATTCTTGGCGCGGAAGCCGACAAGAACACGGCCGCCTTCAACAACGCCCCCGTCGGCACCGGTCCGTTCAAATGGTCCGAGCGCGTTGCCGGCGACCATATCCTGCTTGAAGCCAATGCCGACTATTTCGGCGATGGCCCCTATGTCGAAAAGCTGATCTACAAATACGTCCCCGACCTCAACGTCATGTACACCCAGTTCAAGACCGGCGATATCGACGTCGTCGGCCTGCAGTGGATCACGCCTGATCATTACGACGAGGCGAAGGCGCTCGAAGGGAAAGCGGTCAACGTCGTGCCGGGCTCGACGATCGAATCCTTCACCTTCAACATGGAACGCCCGCAGTTCAAGGATCCGGCCGTGCGCGAGGCGCTCTACCACGCCATCGACAAGCAATCGATCATCGACGCGCTCTATTATGGCCTGCCCTCGCCGACCGAAAGCTACGTGCCGCAGCAGTCCTTCTACTTCAATCCGGACCTGCCGAAACACGAATACGATATCGAGAAGGCCAAGAAGCTTCTCGATGATGCCGGCTGGGCTCCTGGCGCCGACGGCATCCGCGCAAAGGACGGCGTGAAGCTTTCCTTCACCTGCTCCACGACCGCCGGCAACCATATCCGCGAACAGGTGCAGCAATACATGCAGCAGTCGTTCAAGGACCTCGGCGTCGAGATGACCATCTCCAACCTGCCGCCGGCCGTCATGTGGGGCGATTACTGGATGTTGTCGAAATTCGACACCGTCATCGTCGGCCTCGACTTCCTGACCGGATCGGACCCGGATACCTCCGATTACTTCCGCTCCAATTCAAGCCCTGCCAAGGGCGGCGCCGGCCAGAACACGTGGCAGTTTGCCAATACGGAAGTGGACGACCTGCTGACCAAGGGCGGAGAGATCTTCGTGCCGGAGGAACGCAAGGCGGTCTATCTGAAGATCCAGGAAATCATGCGCAAGGAACTGCCGTTCCTGCCGCTCTTCCAGTATGCGACCGTTCGCGGCCACAAGCAGGGCGTCGAGAACGTCGTCCCCAACGTCAACGTTCGCATCGACACCTGGAACGTCGCGACCTGGCGCTGGGCCTGAGGCTGAAGACACGGCCGGCGCCGCATTGGCACCGGCCACGGAACATCGACCGGCCGCACGACACGCGGCCGGCCTGACGTGTCCCTCGGCGTGACCCGGAGCCCGCACATGCTGTCCTACCTTCTTCACCGGCTGTGGCAGAGCTTTGTGCTCTTGCTGCTCGTCTCGGTCATCGGATTTGCCATCCTCAACCTCGCACCCGGCGGGCCGTTGTCGCAATATGCGCTGACCCCCGGCATGACCCGCGAGGCGCTCGACCGCATCGCCCACCAGATGGGCCTCGACCGTCCCTTGCCCATACAGTACCTCGACTGGATCTGGAGGCTGCTGCAGGGCGACTGGGGCAAATCCTATCGCGACCAGAGACCGGTTCTGGAGATCATCTCCGGCCACCTGTTCGCCACCCTGCTGCTGATGGTCTCCTCGACGGTGATCTCGATCCTGATCGGAACATGGATCGGCATAAAGGGCGCAACCAGTCGCTATTCGATCTTCGATTATGCGGCGACCGTCGGCGCGATGATCGCCCTTTCGATCCCGACCTTCTGGTTCGGCCTCGTCGCCATATACGTCTTCTCGCTGAAGCTGAGATGGCTGCCCGCCGGCAACATGTACACGATCGGCAACGGCTCGTTCTATGACTACGCGATCCATCTCGTGATGCCGAGCCTGGTGCTGGCGCTGGTCAACATCGCGGTGTGGAGCCGCTACATGCGAACGGCCACCCTGGACGTCATCAACCAGGACTTCGTGCGGACGGCCCGCGCCAAGGGGCTGAAACCCAACAGGGTGCTGATGAAGCATGTGGTGGGCAACGCCCTGCTTCCGATGATCACCCTCGCCGGCCTGCAGCTTCCGACCATCCTCGGCGGCGCGCTGGTCACCGAAACGGTGTTCACCTGGCCCGGCATGGGGCGCCTGTTCCTCGACAGCCTCGGGTACCACGACTACCCGGTCGTGATGGGGCTCCTGATGTTTTCCGCCATTCTCGTTCTGCTCGGCAGCCTGATCGCCGACCTGCTGGTCGCCTTTGTCGATCCGCGCATCCGCCTCGGATAGGAGACGCACCATGTCCGCTACGACGCTTCCCTCCCCGGACCTCGCGCCGCGTTCCCGCTGGTGGAACAACCGCACCGTCCGCCGTTTCGCCCGCCACAGACTGGCCGTCATCGGCCTCTTGATGATCACGGTGCTCATCATCGCCTGCGTGGCCGGGCCTTACCTCCTGCCCTATGACGAACTCTATATCGACCTCAGAGCCCGTTTTGCGCCACCGTTCACCGGCTACCACATCTTCGGCACCGATCCTCTCGGCCGCGACCTCGCAGCAAGGCTCTTCAACGCCGGTCGCATCTCGCTGCTGGTCGGCTTCTTCGCCATGGTGCTGTCCACGGCGCTGGGAACCGTGATCGGCATCATCGCGGGATATTATGGCGGCCGTCTCGGCGCGATACTGATGCGCCTCGTCGATGCCTTCCTCTCCTTCCCCAGCATCTTCCTGCTGCTCGCGCTTGCGGCCTTCATCAAGCCGAGCCCCTTCATGATCACCGTCATCATCGCGGTGACAAGCTGGATGGAAATTGCCCGTCTGGTGGAAGCGGAGGTCCGCTCGCTGCGCGAACGCGACTTCGTGCTCGCCGCCCGCATGCTCGGCCTTTCCAACACCTGGATCATGTTCCGCGAACTGCTGCCCAACGCCATAGGCCCGATCATCGTTGCCGCGACGCTGACCGTCGCCCGCGCCATCCTGCTCGAAGCCTATGTCAGCTTCCTCGGCTACGGCATTCAGCCGCCTCTGCCAAGCTGGGGCAACATGCTGAATGGCGCCCAGCAATATCTCGACAGCGCCCCTTGGCTCGCCATCGTTCCCGGCATCGCAATCACGCTTGCGGTGACCAGTTTCAACTTCATCGGCGACGGGCTGCGCGATGCCCTCGACGCCCGCAGCGACCTGAACTGAGGGGTTCCGATGACCACGTTTTCTCCCTTCGACGTGACGCTGTGGTATGCAACGGCTGCCGCCGCACCAAAAACCGAACCGCTGGAAGGCCGCGTGCAGGCAGATGTCTGCATCGTCGGAGCCGGCTATACCGGCCTGACGACCGCTCTTGAGCTCGCCCGGGCCGGCGTCAGGGTCGTGCTGCTGGAGCGCGCGGAAGCTGGCTTCGGCGGTTCCGGCCGCAATGCCGGCCACTGCACCCCCACCTTCACCCATTACAGCCTGCCGGAATTGCGCACCATGCTGGGCGAACCCTGGGCGGAACGTCTGATCGAGCGCCAGACGCGGGCAAACGACCGCGTTTCCAGCATGATCCGCGACTACCAGATCGACTGCGAATGGGTGCAGAACGGCTATGTCATGGGCGCGCCCTACAAGGGAGCGCTTGCCGGCCTCGACAAGAAGGTCGAGACCTACAATGCCGTCGGTGCCCGCACCCGGGTCCTCGACCGGGACGAGGTCGAAGCCATGACCGGCAGTCCGCGATTTTATGGAGGCTGGCTGCACGAAGAAGGCGGGCATCTCAATCCGCTCGGCTATGCGCGCGGCCTCGCACGCGCCGTCATGCAGGAAGGCGGCGTCATCCACACCGGCTCTGCGGTCATCGCCTGCGACCGTAGTCCGACGGGCGGCTGGTCCGTGAAGACGGACAGGGGTGAGGTGATTGCTGACAAGGTGATCTTCTCCACCGGCGCCTACACCGTGGGCGGATGGCAGAAGCTCGACCGCACTTTCAAGATCCAGAAGGTCTTCGTCGCGGCGACCCAGCCGCTGGACGAGGAGACACGCAAATCAGTGCTGCCGAAAAACACCACGATCCACGACGGACGCGGCGACATCTACGTCTACAAGTACAATGCCGAGGGACGTATCGTCGCCTCGATGTTCCCGATGGGTCGGCGCGGACGAGACATGGCCTATACGCGGCAGGTCATGAGCGACCGACTGAAATGGCTGCATCCGCAAATCAGGGGAGAGATCCGCTGGGACTACTTCTGGTTCGGCGAACTCGACATGCAGTACCGCACGGTCCCGCGCTTCTATTCCCTCGCCCCTGGCGTGGTGGCGCTGACGGGTCTGTCTGGACGCGGGGTTCCGACCGGCTCCATGCTCGGCTCCATCCTGTCGGAATGGGCGCTCGGCAAGCCGGAAAACGAACTGGCCCTGAAACTCGAACCACTGACGGAAGCGCCCTTCTACATGAGCTTCGGCCCGGCCATGACGCTGCGCTACTACCGGATCAGGGACAATATCGCAGCGAAGCTTTCCGGCGCACCGCTACCGCCACACGCCTGAGCGTTTTCATCACCATGCGCCATGGCGGCGGGAGCTCAACTTCCGCTTGCTATACCGATTGCACCGAAATAGGAAACCCGCAATGACCATGCAGATTTTCAACATTTCCGACGACATAGACCTGACGCCCGGACTGCCGGCAGATGGCCGTGACGGCGGTTCCTACAGGCGTTCCATCTGGCAGGATGACGTCGAAAACGGCACCATCGTCGCCGTCTGGAAGGCAGCACCCGGGACTTACAGCTATCCGGGCCGTGACCTTGAGGAGACCTTCGTCGTTGTGGAAGGCGAGGCGTTCTATTCACAGGAAGGCTCGGAACCGGTGAAGATCGGACCCGGCTCCATCGTGCGCGTCGCCAAGGGTGTTGCGAGCCGGCTGGAGATCCTCTCGACCTTCCGCAAGCTCGCGACCGTCGTGCCCAAGCCCTGACGGGCAACACAGCCTGACCGGACTTTTTAGCACCGGTCAGGCCGAACTCCCCCGCTTCTACTGACCGACGATCGCGTCGATTTCCTCCTTGAGGAGAGCGGCATAGTGCTCGATCACGCCCGGCGTCAACTTTGCACAGAGCAGCGTAAAGCTGAGAGCCGCACCCGGTTTTTCTCCTGGAAGCATGATCGGCATCGCCACCCCGGCGATTCCGGGGATGAGTTCACCGATATCCACCGCATATCCGCGCGTACGTGTATCGGCGATCAGCTGGCGAACCTTCTCTTCCGTCAGGTTGCGATAGGCTCCGTAACGCTCGATATTGGCGCGGATGATATAATCCTGCTCGTCTTCATCAAGGAAGGCGAGCATCGAAATCGAGCCCGGCCCGGCCCCGAGCGGCACGAAACCACCGATGGAACCCGTCAGAGTCGGCACGATGCATTCCCCATCGCGCCTGTCCAGACAGACCAGATCGTGGTTGAATCGGGCCATCAGGTGAGTGGTATCACCGGTGCGACGGCGCAGTCTCGACAACGCCACTTCGCACCGGCTGATGATGCCCGGACCGCGGGCTGCGCGCACCCCGTAAATGGCCATTCGGGCGCCTAATCGATAGCGCCGCTTCTTGTCGTCCCGCGCCAAAAGTTTGTGTCCGACCAATGTGTTAAGGATACGGTGACAGGTCGCCGTATTGAGCCCGGAACGGGCTGTCAGTTCCTTCAGGGATATGCCCTCGACACCGCCGTCGGCGACGAGATCGAGGAGGATAACGGCACGGTCGAGCAGCTGGGCTCCTCCTGTGGGGGATACGACGATCTCGGACATGAAATCTCACATTATGAAAAAAGAATAATGGATAACTTGTATAATGAGAAAAATACGTCTTCAATGATGAAAATTGGATCGCTACATGGAAATGCACAATTTCTAGGCGACCCAATCTCCGCATCCGCGAAAGCCGAGGGCTGAAGCGGCGCTGCTTCTAGCAACAGCGCCGGAAGGCGCATATTTATCCAGGGGAACTAAATGACAAAAATCAAGAAACTGACTGTTTCGGCTGTGGCGCTCGCCGCCATGTTCGCCAGCGGCGCTGCCGTCGCCGGCACGCTTGAGGATGTGAAGTCCCGCGACAAGCTGATCGTCGGTGTGAAGAACGACTATCCGCCCTACGGCTTCCTCAACGACAAGGGCGAGATCGTCGGCTTCGAAGTTTCCCTTGCCAAGTATGTCGCCAAGGAACTGCTCGGTTCCGAGGACAAGATCGAACTCGTCCCGGTCGTCGCCGCCAACCGCATCGAATTCCTGACTGCCGGCCGCGTCGACGCCATCTTCGCCACCCTCGGCGTGACCGCCGACCGCGACAAGGTCATCGACTTCACGACGGAATACGTATCCGCTGCCGGCCCCTCGGTCCTGATGGCCAAGGAAGCCACGATTTCCAAGTGGGAAGAACTCAAGGGTAAGCCGGTCTGTGGCATCCAGGGTTCCTACTACAACAAGAAGATGACCGAGGAATTCGGCATCAACCTCGTCGCCTTCAAGGGTCAGCCGGAAGCCTATCGCGCGTTGAAGGACAACCGCTGCATCGGTTTCGTCTTCGACGACATGACCCTCCAGCAGAAGCTCAAGGAAGCCGACTGGTCGAACTACAAGATCGCCGTTGCTCCCTATGAATTCCTGCCGATGGCCGGCGGCATCCGCGAAGGCGACGCCGAATTTCAGGCTGCCGTCAACAAGGCTATCGAAAAGGCCGAAGGCGAAGGCAAGCTCATCGAGTGGGAAACCGAATTCGGCATGCCGCACTCCGACTATATTGCCGAGCGCGCCAAGGCCGCCGCGGCAAAGAAGAACTGACGGACACGGAGCGGCCCTTGTTTGGTCTCGATTATTCCTGGCTCGCGGACCCAGCCTACCAGCAATGGCTGCTTACCGGTGTCATCAACACACTGAAACTGGCGGCGCTCTCATCGAGCGCCGCGATCCTGATCGGCTTGCTCGGCGCCCTTGGCCTGACGCTGCGGATCTTCTGGCTCGACGCATTGATCGAGCTCTTCGTCGAGGTGTTTCGTAACACCCCGCCGCTTCTGCAAATGCTGTTTGCCTACTTCACCCTCTCGACGCTCGGCCTCAAGGTAACCGATCCGTCGACGGGTCTGTCGGTTCCGTTGCTCAGTGCTTTCGCCTGCGCCTCGATCTCGCTCAGCCTGTTTGGCGGAGCGCTGGCCATCGAAACCTTCCGCTCGGGCATCGAAAGCATGCCCCGGTCGATCATCGAGGCGGCCCGGTCCCTCGGCTATGGCCGCTGGGCCCGGTTCTGGCGTATCGAAGCTCCAATCGCCACCCGCATCTGCCTGCCCGGCCTGACAAACATCCTGACGAACCTGTTCAAGACGACGTCACAGGCATCCGTCATCACCGTACCGGAACTGATGTACTACGCCGGACAGATCTACAACGACACCTTCCGCACGCTTGAGATGATGATCCTCCTGCTCTTCATCTACGTGGTGCTGGTGTCCATCATCACCTTCGCGATGGCAAGGCTCGAAGCCTTCATGGCCTTCCCCGGCTACGGAAAGGGGCATTGAACATGAGCTTCTCGCTTTCCTACGAAGACAAGAAACGCGCGGTCCTGCTGGTGATCGTCGCTGTAGTCGTGGCCTGGGTCGGCATTGACGCGGCGTCCGGCGGCGCCGAGCACTGGCAACGGGTAATCGCCCGTCTTCCGCTGCTGCTCACCGGCTCCGGTTCGGGTTGGCCGGTCGAGGGCGGCTTCGCGCTCAACATCCTCTTGTCCATTGCCTCCATGGCTCTGGCGACGCTCATCGGCCTGATCCTCGGTCTTTCGACGCTTGCCCGGTCTGCGATCATTCGGCTTCCGGCGCTCGCAGTGATGAACTTCCTGCGTAACTCGCCCTGGCTCGTGCTGCTGTTCGCGATGCTTTACATCCTGCCCTTCGAGATGCGCATTTTCGGCTTGTCCATCCCCTTCCCGCCTTTCATCAAGGCCGTGATCGGTCTGGCACTGCCGACGGGCGCAAACCTCTCGGAAGTCATCCGCGGCGCGGTGCAGTCCATCCATAGCGGCCAGTGGGAGGCGGCGCGTTCGCTCGGCTATACCACCGGCCAGATCTATCGCTACGTGATCATGCCGCAGGCACTGCGCCGCATGATCCCCGGCTGGATGAACCTTTACGCACTTCTGATGATCGCAACCGCGCTCGCAACGGTAACCGGTATCCAGGATGTACTGACCATCCTGAGCACGTCACTCGCCATGGAGAGCGAACGGGTCATCGTCTACTTCTACCTCACCATCCTCTTCCTGTTCTTCGCCTACTGCTACCCGATCGCAGTCTTCGCGCGCCGGCTGGAACGTGCAGTCAAAGGAGACAATCTATGAACCGTTCCGGCGCTCTGATCGAGATCGACAACATCCGCAAATCCTTCGGCGACTTTCAGGTTCTGAAGGGCATCTCGCTGACCGTGCAGAAGGGCGAGGCCGTGTGCATCATCGGCCCCTCCGGCTCCGGCAAGTCGACCATCCTGCGCTGCATCAACGGGCTGATCCCCGTCGACGAAGGCTTCATCCGCGTGGGCGAGCACCGCGTCCACGAGATGAAGACGGAAAAGGCCATGCGGCCGCTGCGCCACCAGGTGGCGATGGTTTTCCAGCAGTACAATCTCTTCCCGCACCGCACCGCGCTTGAAAACATCATGATGGCGCCGATCCAGGTGCTCGGCCATGACCGCGCCGAAGTGGAAGACCGCGCCCGCAAGCTCCTTAAGAAGGTTCGCCTCTCCGAAAAGGCGAACAACTATCCGGGCCAGCTTTCCGGCGGCCAGCAGCAGCGCGTGGCGATCGCCCGCGCGCTCGCCATGCAGCCCGAAGTCATTCTCTTCGACGAGGTGACGGCGGCGCTCGATCCGGAAACGGTCAAGGAAGTGCTTTTCACCATCCGCGAACTGGTGGACGACGGTCTCACCTGCATTCTCGTGACCCACGAGATGAAGTTCGCCCGCGAGGTTTCGCACCGTGTCTGCTTCACCGATCACGGCCTGATCGTTGAAAGCGCGCCGCCGGCCGAACTCTTCGACAATCCTCAGGATCCGCGCACCCGCGAATTCCTCGGCCAGGTTCTCTGATCGCGCCACCGGGCCGGCGCTTAAAGCATCGGCCCGGCGCATTCGACTTTAAGGGGCGGTCCGTGCGCTGCGCGGCGCAAGTCTTCCCGCGTTCTATGAAAGGCGAGCCTTCCGGCTCGATGCATCATGTCCCGTTTTGACAATATCTATGCAGAGGACTTCAAGGAAGCGCCCTACTGGTGGGAAGGCGCTGAGCCGGAGACCAATCTCGATCCGCTGCCCGAACGCGCAGACGTCGTGGTGATCGGATCCGGTTACGCCGGAATGAACGCCGCGACCCACATGGCACGCGCCGGTCGCTCCGTCGTCGTTCTGGATAGCGACCGCATCGGCTCCGGCTGCTCGACGCGCTCAGGCGGCATGGTTTCGAGCGGACAGAAACTCGTGGTCGGCGGTGCCATCAAGGGCATCGATCCCGCACTCGTCTCCCGCCTCATCGGCGAGAGCAATGAAAGCTTCGAATACCTGAAAATGCTGGTCGAGACGGAGAAGCTGGATGCCGGGCTGAAGCTCACCGGCCGGTTCTTCGGCGCTCATGCCGCCAAGGATTACGAAACGTTGCAGCGCCACGGTGCGCTTCTTGCCGAAAAGACCGGCGTCAAGGTGCACTTCTATGATCGTGAGCATCAGCGCGCCGCCATCGGCTCCGACTATTATCACGGCGGCATGGTGATCGACGATTACGGCGGGCTGCATCCCGGCCTCTATCACCAGTCGCTGCGCGAACGGGCAAAAGCCGCCGGTGTTCAACTGCGTTCGCATGCCCGCGCCGGTATCGTGAAGGACGGCTCCAACGGCGAGAAGATCGTGCCGACGGCGCGCGGAACCATTCGTGCGACCAACGTGATCGTCGCCACCAACGGCTACACCTCCGCCGACGCTTCGCCGGAACTCGCCCGGAGGCTCGTTCCCGTGAAGAGCTACCAGATCGCGACCGAACCGCTTCCCGCCGATCTTCTGGCCGAGTTGATCCCGCAGGCGCGCATGGTTTCCGATACCCGCCGCGACCTCATCTACACCCGTCCCTCCCCGGACGGCACGCGCCTACTGTTCGGCTCGCGCCCGGGTGTTTTCGAAATGTCGGAAAAGCAGGCCGCAAAGCGTCTTTACGCCCGCATGCTGACGATCTGGCCACAGCTTGCCGGCGTCAAGGTCACCCACGCATGGGTCGGCAGCGTCGCCATGACCGTCGACAAGCTTGCCCATATCGGCGAGCGTGACGGCACGGATTTCGCGGTGGGCTGCAACGGCAACGGCGTCGCCCTGATGACCTATCTCGGCTATCAGACCGCCCGCAAGATCCTCGGCGAGCAGAACATGCCGTCGGCCTTCGACCGCAAGAAGTTCACGCCCATTCCCTTCTATTCGGGCAAGCCGTGGTTCCTGCCGGTCTTTACCGGCTGGTATCGTCTGCGCGACTTCATCGACCGTCCGGGCCGCTGACATGGACCGGCCCGCCATCGCCCCCCGCATGGAAGAAGACTCGCTCGGCACGCGCCTTCTTCCCGATAACCTCGCCTATGGGATCCAGACGGCGCGCGCCGTCGACAATTTCTCGATTTCAGGGCGAACCATCGCAGACATCGAGGGCTTCGTCCCGGCGATCGTCACCATCAAGCAGGCGGCGGCGCGCGCCAATCTGCGCACAGGCGGGCTGGAACCTGCGATTGCCGAAGCGATCGAAAAGGCAGCAGCGGAGTATTCGGCAAAAATCCGCCGTGCGGATTTCCCAGTCGATATCTACCACGGCGGCGGCGGCACCGCCGCCAACATGAACGTCAACGAAGTGCTGGCAAACCGGGCAAGCGAGATCCTCACCGGCCGCAAGGGCGCCGATCCTGTTCACCCCAACACCCATGTGAACATGGGACAGTCCACCAATGACGTGATCCCCTCCGCCATGAAGATGGCGGTCGGTGGCCAGCTTGCAGCGCTTAGGGCCGAGATGAATGGCTTGGTCGACGCCCTGCTCGTCAAGGAAAAAGCCTTCTCCAACATCGTCAAGCTGGCGCGCACCTGTTTGCAGGATGCCCTGCCGATCACGCTCGGCCAGCAGTTTTCCGGATACAGCGCGGCCTTCGAACGCCAGATCGCCGACATCCGCATGCTGGAAGAATCCTGCCTTGCCCTGCCGCTTGGAGCGACGGCCGTCGGAACCTGTTTCGGAGCTTCGGCGGAATATCGCACGGCCGTCTTCCAGGAACTCTCGGGTGTGACCGGCAAGTCCTATCGCGCCGAGCACAACCTTTTCGACGCGCTGCAGAACGCCGATCACTGGATCCACGTTTCCTCCGCGCTGAAGGCCACCGCCGTCACGCTGTCGAAATTTTCCGCCGACCTGCGCCTGATGTCTTCCGGCCCACGGGCCGGCTTTGCCGAGATCGTGCTCCCGGCCGTGCAGCCCGGATCCTCGATCATGCCCGGCAAGGTCAATCCGGTCATGCCGGAAATGATGATACAGGTCGCATTCCGTGTAATCGGTAACGACGCGACGGTAACACGGGCAGCGGAAGGCGAACTGGACCTCAACGTCTGGGAATCGATCATTCTCGAGGCAGTGAGCGAATCCATCCGCCTGATGCGCCGCGCCATTCCGCTCTTCGTCCAGGGCTGCCTGGCGGGCATCGAAGTCAATGTCGCTCGCTGCCTGACCGATGCCTCCGGCTCGTTGGCACTCTCCACCGCGCTGGCATCGATCTACGATTACCCGACAGCGTCCGCGGTCGCCAAGCATGCGGCGGCCCACGGTCTTTCCATCCGGGACGCTTCGGTGGCGCACGGACTGATGAATGCCGAGGAGGCAGACCTTCTGTTCGGCGATATCTCGGCGTTCACCGATCCGAAGCGGACCGAACAGCTGATTGCACGTTTCCGGGAGATGCGGCGCTCCTGACCGGTCGGGCGCCGGCATCAAGTCCGGCGCCTGATCGTTTCTGCTACGAAAAAAATCAATTAGAGTTCAAAATATTCCAAATGATGCCATATAATCACTTATTGACTTGCAATTAGCATCATAAACGACCATAAAATCCCAACAACGCGTAAAACTCCCACGCGCTTGATTTCAGGAGCACGACGTGTCCAGAATTATTCCCGATGTTGTTGTCACACCGCAGGAACTGCCTGCGCAGGTGGATGTCGTGGTTATCGGCGGCGGCATCATCGGTGTTGCGACGGCGCTTTCGCTGGTCGAGCGAGGCGTCAGCGTCGCCCTTTGCGAAAAAGGGCTGATCGGGGCCGAGCAGTCCTCGCGCAACTGGGGCTGGGTACGCCAGATGGGCCGTGACCCGGCGGAACTGCCGCTCGCCATCGAAAGCCTGCGCCTTTGGCGCGGCATGAACGAACGCGTGGGCGGCGAAACCGGCTTCCGTCAGCAAGGCATCGCCTATCTCTGTGATACGGACGCCGATGTCGCAGCCTATGAAGACTGGCTGAAGCACGCAACGCCTCTTGGCCTCGATTCCCGGCTTGTGACCGGCGAGGCGCTGAAGACGCTGATCCCCGGCATGGCGAAGCCATTCCGCGCAGCACTTCACACCCCGAGCGACGCCAAGGCGGAACCATTCATCGCCGTGCCGGCCATGGCGCGGGGAGCCGCAGCCAAGGGCGCGCACATCCTCACCAACTGCGCCGTTCGCTCCATCGAGCGGTCGGCCGGCCGGGTCAGCGGCGTCGTGACCGAACGCGGCGAGATCCGCTGTTCATCTGTCGTCCTGGCGGGCGGCGCATGGTCGCGACTCTTTGCCGGCAACATGGGCATCGACCTTCCGGTCCTGAAGATCCTCGGTAGCGTGGCGCGTGTCTCCTCCATTGAAGGTGTTTCGGACATGCCCGTGGGTGCTGCCAATTTCTCCTTCCGCAAGCGGATGGATGGCGGTTTCACGGTTGCCCAGCGCAACGCAAACATTGCCCCGCTGACGCCGGACAGCTTCCGCCTGTTCTGTGATTACATTCCGAGCCTCATCAAGACGTGGAGGGAGCTGACGCTTCGCGTCGGCGGCCAGTTCATCCGCGAGGCGACGATGGCCCGCAGCTGGAAAAGCGACGAGGTAACGCCTTTCGAACAGGTCCGCATTCTCGATCCGGACCCGTCGATGCGGTTCGTCAACGGCGGCGTCAATCATTTGCGCGATGCCTTCCCCGCCTTCCGCGGCGCCAAGATCATGCAGATGTGGGCCGGCCTCATGGACGTCACCCCGGACGCCGTCCCGGTCATCGCGCCGGTCGGTTCCGTTCCCGGTTTCTATCTCGCGAGCGGTTTTTCCGGCCACGGCTTCGGCATCGGCCCGGGTGCCGGCGCGCTGATGGCCGACATCGTGACCGGCGCCAAGCCCTGTGTCGATCCCGCACCCTTCCGCATGGAGCGCTTCAAGCGCCTGCGCAAGGCCGCCTGACTTTCACTACCCGACAAGACAACAGGCCGGCAAACAAGAGGAATGAGCATGAGTGAACTCGAGGTCGTCAAGATCAAGACCAGCAGCCTTTACGAGGAGAAGGCCAGCTACTCCCGCATCACCATGGTCGGGGACATGATCTTCGTGGCCAACACCGCCGGCATCGACTACAAGACCCGCGTCATGTCCTCCGATGCCCGCGAGCAGACCCTGCAGTGCTTCAAGAACATCGAAGCCGCACTCGCTTCCGTCGATGCAAGCCTTGCCGATGTCGTGCGTTCGCGCGTCGCCATCCCCCATGCGGAAGACAAGGAAGCCGTCATGGCCGTTCTCGGTGAGAAGTTCCGCGGCATCGACCCGGCATCGACGATCACCGCAACGCCGCTCGCCGGCGAATATCGCGTCGAAATCGAAGTCACGGCCTATCGCGGCGTCGGCAAGGCCCAGGCGAAATACGTCAAGATCGACATCTGATCGCAATCAATGGCCCGGTTCCCCCAATTCTCCGGGCCATATCAAACGGGCGAAGCCGAGGCTTCGCCCGTTTCCCTTTTTCAGGCGCATTGCTATCCGCACCGGACGGTGGCATGACCGCAGCGGGGAGACATGCCATGACTGACGAGGCCGAATTCCAGAGCGCTGAAGACATGCTGCCCGCCGAGCGGCGGCAGAAGATTCTCGACTGGTTCGAACACAACGTGGCCGCAAGCAATCAGGAGCTTGCCAAACTGGTGGGCGCTTCCGTCTCGACCATCCGCCGCGATCTCGACCAGCTCGACAACCAGGGACTTGTCCGGCGCACCCATGGCGGCGCGGTCCGCATCCGCCGTAATGCGGCCTTCGAACCGACCACCGATCAGGCCCGCCAGACCGCGGTCGAGGAAAAGCGCGCGATTGCGGAAGCGGCGGCCGGTCTTCTCGAACCGGATATGAGCATCCTCATCGACACCGGTTCCACCCTGCACCAATTCGCGCAGGTCGTCGCCGGCCTCTCCATACCGCTGACCGTCGTCACCAGCGATCTCTTCGTCGCCGGCACGCTCGCCAACAAGAACCACATCCGGCTGATCGTGCCCGGGGGCCATTGCCGCCCCGGCGCCTTTACCCTGCTTGGAGAACCGGGACTTTCCTTCCTTCGCGACCTGCGCTGCGACCGGCTCTTCCTCTGCTCGCAGGCCATCGACAGCGAATGCGCCTCCGATACCTCATGGGATCTGGTGCAGGCGAAACGCGCCATGATGGATGCTGCGGCATCGACGGTGCTGATGGCCGATTCCAGCCGGTTCGGCGCTCGCGCCCTCTACCGCATCACCGCGATGGACCGCGTCGGAACCATCCTCACGGATGACGGGCTGGACATGGAGGAGCGCCAGCGCTTCCATGACAGCGGCGCCAATCTGGTCATCGTGCCGGTTTCATCGCAGGAAGCCTGACCCTCTCAGGGGACAAGCATCAGGCGACTAATCGGAAGACGCGAGGAGTTCCGCCATCTTCGTATCCGTGACCAGATGATCGACGAAACCGCCACGGAGCGCGGCCCTTGCCGCATCGAGCTTGAAGACCCCGCTCACCACGAGCAGCCCTTCCATCTTGCGCAAGAGATCGTGGTCGGCGCCGATGATGCGCTTGTCGAGATCACCGAGAACCGCCTGCCCCGCCTCGTCGATGAACCGGCCGGCGATGATACCGACTGCGCCCCGGTTCCGGTATTCATCGATTTCCTCGACGGTCGCGATCTTGAACTGCACCACATGGGTATCCGGCGTGCAGGGGCTGAGCGAAAAGATCGACTTGTTGCACTTGTACAGGTTTTCTAGCTGCTCCCGGATGATCGGCTCCGCCTTCAGCGCTGTTGCCAGTGCTGCGCTGGAACAAACGGCCGGCGCATTGAAATTGATGCAGTAGGCATCAAGGCGCCGGGCGATTTCGGTGGTACAGCTCTCCGATGTGCTGAGCAGCGGATTGGCGATGGACCCGAGAAGCTGGCGTACCGTCAGCTCCTCGATCGGCCAGTGTGGCACATATTCCGAAACAAAGGACACTGTCTGCCCCCAGGAAACGCCAAGCACATCGCCCTTCTGGAGGAAGTTCGGCAGGTGGTGCGCTGCCACCTCACAGACCGCCCGCGTCAGCATTTCGCCCTGCATCCCGTCATCGGGAACGACATGCACGCTCTTCAGGCCGTATTTCTCGGTCAGCGCATCCGCCATGGCATTGACGCGGTAATGCTCCGGCGCGACCTGGATGCAGACGATGTTCCGCTCCTTGGCCAGCTTCAGATAGCTGATGACGGTCGGCCTCGACAGGGAGAGCGCGTCGGCAATCTCTCCCTGATTGAGGTTCTTGACGTAGTACATCCACGCCACCTCGGCGACGATCTTGTTGGACGGATGTTGCGGTCGGTACATGAATGTTTCCCGATTCCCTTTCACCGCTCTGCGGCGGCCATCAGCACCTCTTCGGTGATCAGCAGATCGTCGTCAACAGAGCGGTCCGCCGCAAGGTCGAGATTGCCGAGGTCGCCATGATAGCCGCGAGTGGCCTGAACGGGCGTGGCGTCGCCATCCGCCACGGCGCGCATCCATTTGATGAAGGTAGGCTGATGCTCCGCCATGTTGATCTTGCGGCCGAAAAGCGCAAGACGGGCGCCGAACTTTTCCGCCTGCCAGACGAGTTCGAAAGTGTCGCGATGCGTGCCGGTGCCACCGCCAAGCACGCCGATCACGACGGAACTGTCGTGGGCCACGAGCTCCTCAAGGGCAGCGGGACCGTTATAGGCGACCTTCAGGAACTCCGGACGCTCTTCCACCGTCAGGCTCGCAAGCGCGCGGGCGATGCAATCGTTGACATACATGCCCGTTTCCGCAGCGCTAAAGCCGGTCGGCATGTTGGGATTGAACACTTCAAGGAAATGCCGCTTGTCGGCAGCCCGCGCCTTCGGACGGAAGTCGCGATAGGCTTCAAGCGTCGCGGTATCGGCCTCGGTGTTGTTGTTGAAGGTCATCGAATAGAGGCAAAGCTCCGCCTGCGCGCGCGTCAGGTCCGTGCCGCTATAGGGCAGCGACTGCGTCGCGCGGTAGTTGCCGCCGCGAATGACACCCCAGACATCCGTCGTGTCGTTAGCGCGGAAGGCCGGCATGATGCGCGAGCCGGAGAAGACGCCGCGCGACTGCAGGTTCTCGATGTTGGACGTGGAGGCCAGCATGATGTCGACGACATCCTGCTTCACCAGTGCCTCGATCTCGGCGAGAAATTCGGCGCGGGTGCGGTTGCCGGTCACCCGACCCCCGGCATCCCTGCGGCGGCCAACAGTGAGGATGCCGCCCGAGAGATCGGCGTCCTTGGCATCGGCGATGATGAAATCTCCCTTCGCGTACCGGCCGGTACGGATACGTTCCATCTTTTCTTCGTAACGGGTTTTCGTCATGTCATGATCCATCGTGCTGTCGAAGATGCCTCAAGCCGCGGCGCGCAGGAGCGAGCGGCCGTCTTCCTTCGAGAAAATGTGAATGCTGTCCGGGTCGATGGAGAAATCGATCCGCTGTCCGGCCTCGAGTGTCCGGAATGCCTTGGTGACGAAGGACATCTCCCGGCCATCGACATCGACGATCACCTGTCCCTCGCTGCCCATGTTTTCGACGAGCACCACCGTTCCGCTGATGACGTTGACATCACCCTCTGCGGCAATGTCCATCTTGGAAGGACGCAGGCCCACTTCGACCTTCGCCCCCTGACCGAGGTCCCGATAATCCTTCGCCAGCACCTTCAGCCGGATCGACCCCGAGGTCAGCTCCGCCTGTTCGCCGTCGATAGCGACACTGCAATCGCGGAAATTCATCGCCGGCGAGCCGATGAAGTCGGCGACGAAGCGGGTGGCCGGCCGGTCGAAGATTTCCGACGGCGTGCCCTGCTGTTCGATCGCGCCTGCCCGCATCAGCACGATGCGGTCGGCAATCGTCATCGCTTCGAGCTGGTCGTGCGTGACGAAAATGGTGGTGGTCTTCAGATCGAGATGCATGCGGCGGATTTCGGTCCGCAGCTTCTCGCGCAGCTTGGCGTCCAGGTTCGACAGGGGTTCGTCGAACAGGAAGAGCTTCGGCGTCTTGATCATGGCGCGGGCCATGGCAACGCGCTGCTGCTGGCCGCCCGAAAGGTTCTTCGGCTTGCGCTCCAGAAACTGGGCGAGACCGAGCATATTCGACACATGCTCGACGCGCCGGCGGATTTCCTCGGCCGGCACCTTTTGCCGGCGCAGGCCGAAGGCGATGTTGTCGAACACGGACATATGCGGATAGAGCGCGTAGGACTGAAAGACCATCGCCACGCCGCGCTCGCCCGGCGGCAGATGCGTCACGTCGCGGCCGCCGATGCTGACCGTGCCGTCCGAAATCTCCTCGAGACCGGCGATCATGCGCAGCATGGTGGACTTGCCGCAGCCGGAAGGTCCGAGAAAGACCACGAATTCATGGTCGGCGATGTCGAGGTTGAGATCCGAGATGACCGTATGGCTGCCATAGGACTTGCGGATCTTGGTGCATTTGATGTTGGCCATGTCGATTTTTCCTATTTGCGGCCCGTGGCGACCATGCGGTTGATGAAGCTCATCAGAAGACCGATGAAGACCAGCGGCGGCAGTACGAGGATGACGGTCGAGGCATTGATGACGCCCCATGGAACTTCCTTGCCGAGCGACGTGATGGAGGCGGCCACGACGGGTAGCGTAGAGTTTTCGGCAGCGAGCGTGAGCGCCAGCAGCAGTTCGTTCCAGACCAGCACGAAGGTGAAGACGAGGGAGCCGAACAGCGAGGGTGCGGCGATAGGAAGTGCAAACTTGAGGAAGATCTCGGTCTGTGAGCAGCCTTCCATCGCCGCCGCTTCCTCGATCTCCTTCGGTACCCGCTCGAAGGCCGGCACGGAAAGCCAGATGACCGTCGAGATGGTGGAAATGAGGTAGACCAGGATCAGGCCGGTCAGCGTGTCGTAGATGCCGCTGTCGAGATAGATGATGATGAACGGGATCGCGATTGCCACCGGCGGCATGAAGCGCAGGGAAAGAACGAAGAACTGCAGGTCGTCCTTCTTCTTCTCCACATGCCGCGCGAGGCTGTAGGCGGCGGGAATGCCGAACAGCGCTCCGAGCAGGACCGAGACACCCACGACCACCATCGAATTGCCGAGACCATCGCGGATGGACGGGTTCTGCAGGATGGTCGCGAAATTCTCCAGCGTCGGCGTGAAGATGAGCGTCGGGACCGGCGTCACGATATCCTTCAGCTTCTTGAACGAACCGAGGATGGTCCAGACGATCGGCAACAGCGCGATCAGGATCATGAGGGCCAGGAAGCCCCGGGAAAAGGTGCGGCGGATCAGGCTGACCATTTGCGGATACCTCGCCAGACGAGCGTAAAGACGACCGTGGTTATGAGAAGAAGGAGAATGGACATGGCGGAGGCATAGGAAACGCGACCGCCGAGATTGATGCCGGCCTGATAGGCATAGAGATCGAGTGTCTCGGTCGCCGTTCCCGGTCCACCGCCGGTCATGACGAAGATCAGATCGAAGGACCGCAGCGATTCCACCGCCTTGACGAGGGCAAGGCTGATGATTGGCGCCTTCAGCATCGGCATGGTCACATAGGCATGGATTTCCCAGGTCTTGGCATTGTCGAGCTGGGCGGCTTCGATGGGATCCTTGGGCAGGGTTTCCAGCAGCTTCAGCATGATGACGGTGAAGAACAGGCCCCACTGCCAGATGTCGACGACCGCGACCGAAAACAGCGCGAGCTTGGGGTTGGCCAGAAACTCGATCGGACCGAAACCAAACAGGCCTGTAAGGTAGTTGATGAGGCCAAGCGACGGCGAATACAGGAAGCGCCAGATGAAGGCGGCCGCGACGCGGGGAAGCAGGACCGGCGCGAGGAAAGCCAGGCAGATCAGGTTGCGTGCGCGAGCCGAGCGGGTGTTCTCGAAAATATAGACCGACAGGAACATTGCCACCAGCAGCGATCCCGCAACGGTCACCACTTCCCAGATCGCGGAAATCTTGAGGGCATTGAGGAAGCGGCGGTCGCCGAGAAGACGCTGGTAGTTGTACAACCCGACAAAATCATAATCGGGATAGCGCAACGACCGGTCCATCACCGAGAAGTACAGCGCTCCGGCAACGGAAACCAATGCCAGGATCGCGAGAATGGTAAAGGCGGGCGCAAGCGTCCAGAAGACGAATCTCTGTTTTTGCATTCCGTTGCTCTTTGAAAGTTGCGGGCCTGGCCGGGCGCATGTTCGCCCGGCCGCGGCCTCTGCCGTTATTTTGCGTGCCGAAGCGTGTCCTCGGCGGCGAAGGCTGCCTCGTCGAGTGTTGCCTGAATATCCGTCTTCGTACCGGTGAAGAGTTCTTCCAGTGCAAGGCCGAGATTGTCGCCGATCTCCGGCCACACGGGGCTTGCCATGATCAGAAGCTGCGTGCGCGAACCGGTCGCCAACAGTGCCTGGATATATTCGGCCGGCACGGCCTTGGCGAAGGCCTCGCTCTTCAGCGTGGACTGGCGGCCGATATCCGAAGCGATGCCATCGGCAAGACGATGGGCTTCCATCTCCTTGGAGGTTGCCCAGCCGACGAAATCGCCGGCAACCTTCTTCGTGCACTCGTCCTTGGCGCCGACCGTCGAGACGGCGAAGCCATGTGCCCAGCCGGCAGAGCCGAGCGGCTCGGGCGGCGGGGCATAACCGACCTTGCCCTGGACCACCGACTTTTCCGGATCTTCCATCCACGGACCGAACACATCGGACTCGATCAGGTAAGCGACCTGGCCACCCCGGAAGGCTTCAACCGAGTCCGACCAGTTGAACGTGCCGACGCCGGGCGGCGCGTATTTCATCAGGTCGATATAGAGTTCGGTCGCCTGAACGCCCTTGTCGGAGTTGAAGGCCGGCTGGTCGCCATTCATCCATTCGCCGCCAAGACCGCGGAAGAACGGCGTCCAGCGCCATACGTTCATGCCGGAACCGCGCTGGCCGCGGGCCGCCCATCCGTAGAGCTTGTTGGCGGGATCGTTGACCGCCTTGATGCCGGCGACCATCTCGTCCAGCGTCTTCGGCACGGCAAGGCCAGCCTTTTCAAGTACATCCTTGCGGTAGATCAGGATATCACCGCCGCCGACGAAGGGCGCGAAATACTGCTTGCCCTGATAGCTTGCGACATTGGCGAGGTCGACGCGGAAGTCGGCAATGTCGTATTCGGCAGGTAGAACATCAGCCAGTGGATAGATCCATCCGGCCGTCGCATATTCGGGCGTGTTCGCCTCGTCGACATAAAGAACCTGATAGGCACCGGCGCCGGTGGAGGCATCGAGGCGCGCCTTGGCGCGGCGCTCGTTTTCGCCGAGAAGATTGATCTTCACGGTCGTCTGCCACTTCTTGTTGAACTCGCCGACATACTTGTCGAGTTCGGTGACGGACGGCATGCCCTGGCCGATCACGTTCAGCGTCGGCACCTTGCCGACGCAGGCATCTTCCTGCGCCCGGACGGCAGCCGGCACCGCCAGCATGCATACGGAGCATAAAAAGGCTGTCTTCAATTTCATCATCATTCCTCCTCCAAAGAACTGATTTTCGGGGTGCCGATCGCTAGAAGAGATCGGCGAGTTTCTGATCGAGTGTCAGAAATTGCTGATAGCGTTCCTCATAGAACTGGCGCACCGCCGCATTGGGCAGGGCCGTCCGGGTCACGCGGCACATGCCGCGCGACGCCGCCGCAAGATCGCTGTAATGGCCTGTTGCAACAGCCGCGCACATCGCGGCACCGAGCGCGCCAAGTTCCTCGCCCTCGGAAACCTCGACCGGCAGGCCGCAGATATCGGCGAAGATCTGCGACCAGACCTCGCTCTTGGACGCACCGCCTGCGAGGCGGACGGTCGAAGGCCTGAGCGGCGCGACATATTCCGCGACACTCTCGCCATGCCAGCGATGCTGAAAGGCAACTCCTTCGTAGAGGGCGCGCAGCATCGAGCCGCGGTCGTCGGAATTGACGATGCCGACGAAGGCACCACGCCTCGGTGCCGGGCCATTGACGAAGGGCATGAAGTGGCAGCGCCGACCAGAAACCGGGCTTGCGGCAACCAGTTCATTGGCCGTCGCCACGTCGATCTGGCCACCGGCGGCACGGGCGAGATACCAGTTGAGATTGGCCGCCGATGTCGGGCTTCCTTCCGCCAGAAGACGGCAGGCACGATCCCGGTGCAGCATGTTGAGAATAGGCGGCTGCTTGCGCACCTTCCTGTCCGTCTCGATCGCATTGATCGACCACGTTCCGGCAATCATGGTCAGCGCATCGCCGCCGATAACACCGGAACCGGTGACGCAGGCACTCACATCCATCATCGCCGCGACGACTGGTGTCCCCACAAGCAGGCCGGTCTCCTCGGCCGCGGCCTGTGAGATCCGCCCGGCGATGCCGGTGTTTTCCACGAGTGGCGGCATGCGGCTTACGAAAGTGCCGATACCCAGCCGATCGAAATAGGCGGCATCGTAGTCGCCGCGCTCCAGATCCAGCAGGCCACCGCCGCTTGCATCGGTCGGATCCGACGCAGCAACGCCTGTCAGCCGCATGCGGATATAATCTTTGCACGCCAGCGCCCAGCGGGTTTTCGCGACCACGTCGGGTTCGTTCCGTGCCAGCCAGATTAACTGCATGATGGTCTGGCCACCCCAGATCCTGTGGCCGGACAGTTCCTCCATCACCTCGGCCGTGCCGTCGCGATGAAACTCCTCGACGATCGACTGCGCCCGGTGATCGACGGAGACGATACCGTCGCGCGTACCGCGACCGTTCTCATCGACCAGAAATACGCCATTGCCGAAGCCCGTGCAGGCGATGGCGGCGATGCGACCGGGATCGACCTGCGTGGACGTCAGTTCGCGAATGGCGAGCGCCGTGTTGCGCCAGAAAGCTTCCGGCTCGCGCTCCACCCAGCCGTTGTCGCGGTGGATCGTGGAAACGTCAACGGCGCGCGATGTCACCAGCCGGCCGTTTCCATCGAATATCGCGGCCTTGACCGCCGTGCCGCCGGCGTCGATTGCCAGAAACAGGTCACCCATGGCGAACCTCCAGCGTTTCGGCCCGAGCAGCACCCTGCGGCAGAACGGTCGGCATGGCGAGGCAGCGGGCGATTTCCTTCTCGGCCCATGCGGCATCGAGCCCACGTACCTTCGCCAGGTGCAGTCCAAAATCACGCACGACGGCCTCGGTACAGCGACCGTCGAGAACGATCTGCGTGCGCCGCAAGAGCAGGTCATCGAGGAAAACAGCCGCCCGCTTCTCGATCAGCCAGCGCAGTTCCCGTTCGGTGAAATCCGGAAGGCTGGCAATCGGCGTATCGGCAGACGCGTTGCAGAAGGTCGCCACCTCCTGCGCCACCGCACCATACCGGAAAACCAGATCGGACGCCCTTGTCGGGGCAAGCGAAAGTCCGCTGCAAAGCCGGCTCACCAGTTCCTGCAGCCCTCTGCCGCCCGGTCCCATGCCCACCGCGCCCCGGTATTGCCGCCGGCGGGTGTCCACCCTGCGCTTGACGGAAAGGAGCTGAAAAATGCGGTCAGATGCCTGCTCGCCGAAGGCCCGGAAGGTGGTCCACTTGCCCCCGACCAGCGAGAGAAGCGGCTGGCCGGAACCGAGCCGGTCCTCGGCGATCAGATGGTCGCGGTTCGCCCGGTTGACGCTTGCGCCACCGCCAGCCTGCAGCGGACGAATGCCGGTCGTCACCGCCACGATATTGCGCTCGGTAACGTCGATGTCGTCGAAGAGACTTGAGAGAGCGCCCGTGAGATATTTGATTTCGGAAGCGGCCACCGTATCGTCGTCAGGACTGTCGACCTGAATTTCCGTGGTGCCCAGCAGAATGGTGTGATCGAGCGGATAACAGATCACCATGCGGCCCGTGCCATCGTCGAAGTAGAAAGCGCGGCCGTCCATGCGTTTCTGCAATTCGTCGTGCCGCAGGAGCACATGCGCGCCCTTGACCGGCCGGATATAGCTCGTCTTCAGGCCGAGCACCCCGTTCACCCGATCCACCCAGGCGCCTGCGGCATTGACGACGAGTTTCGGACGCAGGTGTACCGTCTGGCCGGAGATACGGTCCGAGATCACGACACCATTGCCGTCCTGCTTCCAGTCGACATGGTTGAGGCAGGCGACGTTTTCGCTTGCCTGCAACGCGTCCTCGATCATTTCCATGACCAGCGCCTCCGGATTGCGGATGCGGGCGTCGAAATAACTGATGACGGCGCGGTAGCGCGACGAGAGGGCTTTCGGAAAGGATGCACGGCGCAGCGCCGTGCGATGGGACGGCAGAACCTTGTCCACACGTCCCAGGAATTCGTAGAGATAAAGCGCGCCCTTGAGGCCTGCCGTGCTCAGCGGACCGCTGCGGCTACTCAGACCGAGAAAGCGCAGGATCGAACCCGCCAATCCGCGCAGATAATGGGAAAGCGGCACAACCACTTCCAGCGGCAAGGTGAAGTGAGGGGCGTATTTGAGGAGGAGATTGCGTTCGCGGGCGGATTCGGCAACCAGCTTGAATTCGCGGTTCTCCAGATAACGAAGACCGCCATGGGCCATGCGCGAGGAAGCACTCGTTGCACCCTTGCAGAAATCCGCGCGGTCGATGAGAAGCGCCGAAACGCCATTCAGGGCCAGTTCGCGCAGAACGGCGACGCCGTTCACGCCGCCTCCGATAACAAGCACGTCAAAGCCCGCGCCGGACGCGACGCGCGCCAGGCTTTCCTCCCGGATATTCATTCTCTCTCCCAGTGCCCCTCAGGTGGCCTCCGCCAGCTCCCGTTCGATGAGGCAAGCGAAACTTCGCAGTATATTTTATAAAAGTCAATCAACCTTTATGTTTGTAAACATTAGCGTCGCATAAATATCAACCGATTGAAAATATGATGTTTTTGAAAAATCGGGCAGCCATAGGGGCAGCATCGGTGTCTCAACCGTGAGACACAATGCTCGGAAAACCTGAGGCGTTTCCCGTATTGTCGTTTCCAACAACAGCGAAGGGCACGAGGTAGACTGCCGGTAACGATCGATGCTCTGCCAGACGCGATAAAAGTCGTTACGGCCTCGCGCGCGATCTTGTGGATGGCAGCCTGCAAAGGGGAACGGATAGCGCACAGACGCCGGCGCTTGGCATCGAGATGGTCAAGGAAAAATACGGCGACGATATCTATTCGATCCGGCAAACGCCGCCCGCCGCTGGAAGCCCTGAGGCATTCCTTCCCGGAAAGAAAAGGCCTCCCAGGAAAGAACAGGGCGCCCGCATTTGCCGGACGCCCTTGATTGCATCAATAGATGTCAAAGTCGAAATACTTCGAAACGACGGTCTTGTAGGTGCCGTTGGCAACGATCGCCTTCATGGCGGCGTTGAGCTTGTCCTTCAGCGCCGTATCGTCCTTGCGCAGGCCGATGGCGATCTTGGTTTCGCCTTCCGTCAGGTCGCCGATCAGCTTGCAGCAATCCTTGCCGGCTTCCTTGAGCCAGGAATCCAGATAGAACTTGTCGGCAACGACACCATCCAGACGACCGTTGGCGAGGTCCATGTCGGCCTCGTCCTGCGTCGGATAAAGCTTCACCGTCGCGCCATGGGCGCCGTAAAGGTCGTTCAGGAAATCGGCTTGCGGCGTGGAGGACTGTGCGCCGAGCGTCTTGCCGGCGAGATCTTCCGCCTTGATGCTGGCAGGCGCGCCGTCCTTGCGGCCGACGAAGGCAAGGCGCGAGGTGTAATACGGATCGGAGAAGGCGATCTGCTGCTCGCGCTCCGGCGTGATAGACATGGACGCGACGATGGCATCGAACTTCCCGCCCTGCAGGGCGGGAATGATCCCATCCCATTCCTGGGTTACGAAGGTGCACTTCGCCTTCATCTCGTCGCAGAGAGCCTTGGCGATATCCACGTCGAGACCGCCGACGATGCCGGCGCTATCGACGAAGTTGAACGGTGGATAGGCGCCTTCCGTCCCGATCACGATCTCGTTCCACTCCGGTCCGGCTGCGTGTGCCGCGGCGGCAGCGCAAAGCGAGAAGATCCCTGCCGCAAGGGCCAGTCCCAGTTTCTTTCCAGTTGTCGTCATGGTTCACCCTTTTTTTGTCGAACGTCCGTAGCCGCAGGGGCATCACGACGCGACGTTCATGGTTTCAAGCCCCTGTCTCAGCCGGCGATTACGGGCGACAGCATCGTCGAGCCAGCCGGAATCCATCTGCGGCACCGATGCCAGCAGCAATTGCGTATAGGGATGTTGCGCCTCCTCGATCACCGCCCGGCGGGTTCCCTCCTCGACCAGACGCCCGCGCTGCATAACCACGACCTTGTCCGCCATGGCGTTGACGGTCGCGATGTCGTGGGTGATGAAAAGATAGGTCTTTCCCATCCTTGTCTGCAGATCGAGCAGCAGTTTCAGGATCTGCTCCTGAACCAGCCGGTCGAGCGCCGAGGTTATCTCGTCGCAGATGAAAATGTCGGGATCGGCTGCCATGGCACGGGCAATGGCGACGCGCTGCTTTTGCCCGCCGGATAGTTCCGAGGGCAGCCGCGAGGCGAACTGACCGCCCATTTCCACGAGATCGAGCAGTTCCACAACCCGCCTCGTCCGCTCGCGACCGTCGATGCCGAAATAGAACGACAACGGCCGGCCGATCAGTTCCGCCACCGTCTGGCGCGGATTGAGCGCCGTATCGGCGGACTGATAGATCAGCTGAATGCGCCGCAATTCGTCACGGCTGCGCGCATCCGAATTGGAGGCAAGTTCCCGACCGGCAAGCGATACGGAGCCTCTCGCTGCCGGCAGGAGACCGGCGATCACCCGCGAAAGCGTGGACTTGCCGGAACCGGACTCGCCGACGATCGCCACCGTGCCGCCGAGCGGCACATCGAGATTGATGCCGTCGAGCACCTTGAACGTGCCGTAATAGGCATCGACATCGGCAACCCTGAGGATGGAAGCGGCCGGCGCCTTCTCATCCTTGGCCATGTCGCGCACGGCCCAGAGCGAACGGGTGTAAGCCTCCTTCGGCGCCGTCAGCATGGTTGCCGTCTCGGCTTCCTCCACCACCCGGCCATGCTTCAGCACAACGATACGATGGGCCATCTGCGCCACCACCGCGAGGTCGTGGCTGACATAGAGCGCTGCAGTATCGTGTTCCTCGACCGCGCGGCGGATCGCAGCCAGCACCTCGACCTGGGTGGTGACGTCGAGCGCCGTGGTCGGCTCGTCGAACACAATGAGATCGGGACGGCAGATCATCGCCATCGCCGTCATCACCCGCTGAAGCTGACCACCGGATACCTGATGGGGATAACGGTCACCGATGGTCTCGGGGTTCGGCAGCATCAACTCGCGGTAAAGCGCCTTTGCCTCGGCAACGGCCTCTTCTCGGGAAATGTCGCCCCTTTGCAGGGCGCATTCCACTGTCTGGTCGATCAGCTTGCGGGCCGGATTGAAGCTCGCAGCAGCACTCTGAGCCACATAGGCAATGCGCTTGCCGCGAAGGGCGCGGAGTTTGCGCTCCGGCTGTCGCAGAAGGTCAGTGCCGTCAAAGACCACCTCGCCGCCGGCGAAACGGCAGCCGCCGCGCGCAAAACCGAGCGCGGAAAGACCGATGGTCGATTTTCCCGCTCCGGATTCGCCGATCAGTCCGACGACCTCGCCACGCTTCACGGAAAGGCTGACATCATGCACGATGCCATGCCAGCCGTGCAGCGTGCGGGCCTCCATCCTCAGATTGCGGATCTCGAGAAGGTTTGTCTCGGGAGAAGACATCGCGTTCGAACCGGTCCTATCGTTCATCTTTCAGCCCGCTTGCTATGTCGAGGAACCAGTCCACGACGAAATTGACGCTGACGGTCAGCACTGCGATGGCGGCTGCCGGCACCAGGGGCGTGATGTCGCCATAGCTGATGAAGGTCGCGCCTTCGCGGACCATCGTGCCCCAGTCTGCGGACGGCGGCTGGATGCCGAGGCCAAGGAACGACAGGGCCGAGATCGTCAGGAAGACGAAGCAGAAACGCAGGCCAAATTCCGCAATCAGGGTCGGCAACACGTTGGGCAGGATCTCCCGCGAGGCGATCCAGCCTATGCCCTCACCACGCAGCCGCGCGAATTCCACGAAATCCAGCGCCGCCGTGTTTCGCGCGGAAGAGCGCGAGAGACGGTAGATCTGGGTGGCGTTGAGCAAGGCGATGATCAGGATGATGCTCGGGATCGAGGAGCCGAACAGGGCCAGCAGGATCAGCGCGAAAATGAGCTGCGGTATCGACATCAGCATGTCGGCCACGGTCGAAAGCGTGTGGTCGACCCAGCGCGGGGCGATTGCCGAGACGAGGCCGAGGCTCGCCCCCGTGACGAAGGCAAGCGCCGTGGTAATGAAGGCGATGCCGGTCGAGTTGCGCGCGCCATAGAGCAACCGGCTCAGCACGTCGCGACCGAGCTGATCCGTTCCGAAGGGAAATTCGGCGCTCCAGGGGAGGAAAGGCTGTGCCGAGACGACTTCCGCCTCACCATGCGGGGCAAGAAAGGGCGCAAGCAGGGCAACGGCCGCATAGACGAGGATGATGAGGAGCGCCAACGCCGTCACGCCGGGGATCCGGCGGAGCCTTGCGATCACCAGATGCCTTCGCGCGGGGATGAGATCGGAGGGGTCGGTGTCAAACACGGTCATGGAACCTCACGAAGCCGGTTGCCGCAGGCGCGGATTGGAGGCGACTGCGAGCACATCCGCCAGGAGATTGAGAATGACGAAGGTGGCGGCGAAGATCAGGGCGCAGGCCTGCACGACGGGAATGTCGCGCGATTTCACCGCGTCCACCATCGACTGGCCGATGCCCGGATAGACGAACACCACTTCCACCACCACGACGCCGACGATGAGATAGGCGAGGTTGAAGGCGATGACGGCGACGATGGGCGCCCAGGCATTGGGCAGGGCGTGCCGGAGGATGATTTTCCAGGGAGCGACACCCTTGAGGCGCGCCATCTCGATGTAGGGGCTGGCCATCAGGCCGATGATCGTCGCCCGGGTCATGCGCATCATATGCGCCACGATGCCGAAACAGAGCGTCACGATCGGCAGGGCCATGCGTGCGAGCATTTCCATCGAACTCATGTCCGGGCTGATGCGCGCCAGCGAGTAGAACAGCGGGATCTTCACGGCAAAAAACAGCATCAGCACATAGGCGACGAAGAATTCCGGGAAGGAGATGCAGATGAGCGTCGCCGTGTTGAGAACCCTGTCGAGCAGGCTGTTGCGGTACATCGCGGCCAGAAGGCCAAGCCCCAGCGCCAGCGGAACCGCAACGCAGGCCGTGACGGCTGCCAGCGTCAGGGTATTGGCGATGCGAGGGCCGATGATGCTCGCCACGGTTCGCGGCGTGCCGGTCCCGGAGGAAAAGGACAGGCCGAAATCGCCACGGGCGACGCCTCCGATCCAGTGCAGGTAGCGCAGTAACGCGGGTTGATCGAGGCCGAGCAGATGGCGGAAATTCGCGACCGTTTCCGGCGTGGCCGAGCGACCGAGGGCGACCTTGGCGAAATCGCCGGGAAGAACGGCAATCGCCGCGAAAATGATGATGGACACACCGAAGAGCGTCGCCAATCCAAGGAGAAGGCGAACGATGACGGTCCGGGCAATGATGTTGGGCACGAGGCGAACGAACACGGCTGTTTCCTGTGTTTCGGCCGGCCGGAAGAGTCCGGCCGGCTTTCAAGCGGCTGGCTTCAGGCCATCCACCAACGTTCGGCCATACGGAAGTTATCGCACTGGAGCATATTGCCGATCGGGCCGTGGCCGATCTTCTTCGACATGGCATCGATGAAGAGGGCATAGGCAATGACCAGCGCACCACCGTCGTCATGCAGCAACTGCTGCATCTCCGCATAGATCTCCTTGCGCTTGGCCGGATCGGCCTCGGCGCGGCCGGCAATCAGCAGCTCGTCGAAACGCGCATTCTTCCAGTGAGTATCGTTCCACGGGCCATCGCTGGCATAGACCGTGGTGAACAGGCTGTCGCAGGTCGGCTTGCCGAGCCAGTCGACGCCGACGAAGGGCTTCTGCATCCAGACATTGTCCCAGTAGCCGTCATCGGGCTCGCGAACCACGTTGATCTCGATGCCCGCCTTGGCGGCGTGTTCCTTGAAGAGAAGAGCGGCGTCGATGGCGTTCGGGAAAGCGGTTTCGGCGACGGAGAGATCGACCTTCAGGCTTTCGAGGCCAGCCTTTGCCAGATATTCCTTGGCCTTCTCGATGTTATAGCTGTGCACCGGCTCCGGATTGGTGGCGAAGGCGATCTGCTGGGCAATCGGGTTGTCGTTAGCAGCCTTGGCATTGCCGAGGAAGGCCTTGGCGACGACGTCCTCGCGGTCGATGGCGTATTTCAGCGCCTGCCGCACGTTCGGATCGTTGAACGGCGCCACTTCGGTGTTCATGCTGAAGGTGAAGTGACGAAGGCCTGCGACCTTGGAGATTTCGACCTCCGGATTGCGCTCCAGCAGCGTCAGCGTCTTGATGTCGGCATCGACCATGTAGTCGATCTCGCCGGTCATCAATGCGTTGGTGCGGGCAGCGACATCGATAATGTTGACGAATTCGACGCTGTCGAAATAGGGCTTGCCCGGCTTGTGATAGGCGGGGTTCTTTTTCATCTTCACCGAAACGCCCGGCTGCAGGTCGTCGATGATGTAGGGACCGGTCGCGATACCCTTGCCCCATTCGATCGTGCCGTCCGGCTTGGCCGGGAAGACGGCGAGATGGCAATCCGAGACGATATAGGGGAAGTCGGCATTGCCGCCGGCAAGCGTGAAAACGACGGTCAGATCATCGGTCGCCTTGATGTCCGTGATGGCATCGACGATCGCCTTGGCGGCAGAGCTCGATTCCGAACCCATGTGATGCTTGAACGAGGCGACGACGTCAGCCGAGGTCACGTCCCTGCCATCGTGGAACTTGAGACCGCTCCTGAGCTTGAAGGTCCAGGTCTTCATGTCGTCGGAGCTGGAGAAGCTCTCGGCCAGATCCGGCTCGGCCGAGCCATCGACGCCGAGTTCGGTCAGCGCATTGCAGAGCGTTCCGCCGAAGACGACCTGCGTGAACGAACTCTGCCAGGTCGCGGGATCGAGGGAGTCCGTCTGGGCGCCATCATTGATGGCAAAACGGGCATGACCGCCGGACTTGGCTTCGGCGAAAACCATTGACGGGAACGACGGCAGGATCGCAAGCCCGACAGCGGCGGTTGCAGCGCCCGAGAGGAAGGCTCGCCTGGAGGCCGACAGAACCGCGATGCGGCGATCCGTCGTCGTGTTGTTTTCATTGTCACTCATGAATTCGTTCCCCTTGTTCTCTTTAAGCGTCCCGCCGTCCGGCAGGCACGCGCTGGCATGCAGCATCCGCGACCCTCCCAGCCGCCGATGTCGAGTGCTCGCTTGCCGGGCGGCCACGCCGTCCCGGGTTCGCTCACACGAGGAGCCTGCAGCGTCTCCGTTATCTTCGGGATCGCTGCCGATGGGGCAGATAACAATTCAGTTTAATTGATCCGTCAATAAGAATCTGATTGATTGATCAAAATTCTTATAAAAAAAGATAATTGACACCAATGAGTTACGTGGATATCGTTTTTATATGACGGAAAAAAATAAAAAGATTTCAAGCCAAAGTGCGGCGCGGCAGCAGCAATTGCTGAAGGCCGCGCTGGATGTCGTGGCGCGCCGGGGACTGTCCGGAATCACGATCAACGACATCGCCGATGAGGCCGGCTGCAGCTATGGCGTCATCGCTTTTCACTTCAAGACGAAAGAAAAGATGCTGCTCGCCGTGCTCGATTTCCTGGCCGAAAGCTATGAGGAAATCTGGCGCAGCACGATCAGCGCCTCGGTCAGCTCGCCGGCGGAACAGCTGCGCAAGCTGGTCGATCTGGACTTCGACGCCCGCGTCGCGAAATCGAAATACCTGGCCGTGTGGATGGCCTTCTGGGCCGAGGCGAGCCGGGTGCCCGCCTACCGCAAGCGCTGCAACGAACTCAAGCTGCGTTCGCTCGCAGTCATAACCGAACTGGTGGCCGAACTTGCCGCGTTGCGCGCGGTGAAACTCGACCCCGATCTGGTAGCGCAGGGGCTCTACGCCATCACCGACGGGCGCTGGGTATTCAGCCACGTCACGGGACAGAACGGGCCTAACGACCGGGAGAATTCCCGTCGCGTCTGCCTTGCCTACCTCGCATCCTATTTCCCCTCGGATTTTTCCGTGGAGGAGCAGAAAGCCTGAAGCGCCTTCCGGGCACGCCCTGCCCGGCCGGCCGCCAACGATCTGGAGACAGGGAATGTATATCGAAAAGGGATCGCAGTGGAACGCTGCCGAACTTGAGACTGCCGCGCATGAACACCTGATCAGCCCCGCCGAAGAAATGGCGAAGCTCGGAACATCCGGCGGACGGCCGATGTTCGCCTCCGCTGATGGCGTCTACATCTGGGACAATCGCGGCCACAAGCTGCTGGACGGCCCGGGCGGCATGTGGTGCACCCAGGTCGGTTACAATTCGAAGCCGATCGCCGACGCCATTTCCGCACAGGCATTGCGCCTCTGCTACAACTCACCCTGGTATTCGCTCAGCGGACCGGCGGCCGAGCTTTCCAAGCACATCTCCGATTTCGCGCCGGGCGATCTCAATCACGTGTTCTTCACCACCGGCGGCTCGTCTGCCGTCGATTCCGCCCTGCGCTTCGTGCAGTTCTACAACAACGTCCTTGGCCGTCCGACCAAGAAGGCCATCATCTGCCGCATCGACGGCTATCATGGCAGCACGCACCTGACGGCCGCCTGCTCCGGTCGCGCGGGCAACCGTCCGAATTTCGATCTGGCGCTTGAGAATGTATCCTTCATCTCCGCTCCGAACGTCTTCCGTCGTCCGAAGGGCATGACGGAGGCCCAGTTCCTCGATCACCTGATCGCCGAATTCGAGGAACGGGTGAACACGCTCGGCCCGGACAATGTCGGCGCATTCCTTGCCGAACCGCTGCTTGCTTCCGGCGGCATTCTCATTCCGCCGAAGGGCTATCACGCTCGCATTCTGGAAATCTGCCGCAAGCACGACATCCTCTACATTTCCGACGAGGTCGTGACCGGCTTCGGCCGCTGCGGTCACTGGTTCGCGTCGGAGGAAGTCTTCGATATCGTTCCCGACATCATCACCTTCGCCAAGGGCGTGACGTCAGGCTACGTTCCGCTCGGCGGCTTCGTGATTTCCGACAAGGTCCTGTCTCGCGTCAGCGGCGAGAACGCCAAGGGCAGCTACTACACCAACGGCTACACCTATAGCGGTCACCCGGTAAGCTGCGCCGCGGCACTCGCCAATATCGAGGTGTTCGAGAAGGACAACATCCTCGAGCACGTTCGCGATATCGCCCCCTATTTCCAGGAAAAGCTGCAGGAACTGACGGCGCTTCCGCTGGTCGGCGACGTACGCGGCACCGGCCTTCTCGGTTGCGTCGAATGTGTCACCAATCCGGAAGACACGGAAGCCTCGGATTTCGACAAGCAGGTCGCGCTCCGCGTCGACCGCTACTGCTACGAAGGCGGCCTGATCGTGCGTCCGATCGGCAGCATGTGCGTTCTCTCGCCGGCGCTGATCATCACCAAGGAGCAGATCGACGAGATGGTCCGCATCCTGCGCGACAGCATCGTCAAGGTACAGAACGAGCTGAAGGCCGAGGGCCTATGGGGCTGACACCACAATGAGAAAGGCGCGGGCATCAATGTCCCGCGCCTTTCCCGCTTTCAAGGCTGCCGCAGTGCATAAAATGCCCGCGGAGCAGCAAGCAAGGTCAAACGGTGAGGTTCGCAAGCCATGAATGCCGATGCCGCAATGTCCAGAACCATCACCGAAGGCCGCCGCCTCGATCCCCTGCTGCAGCCGCTAACCATCAAGTCGCTGGTTCTGAAGAACCGCGTCATGAGCACCAGCCATGCGCCGTTTCTGGAAGAGGGCGGCATGCCGCTGGAACGCTACCAGCGCTACCATGAGGAAAAGGCAAAGGGCGGACTGGCGCTGACCATGTTCGGCGGCTCCTCCATGGTCGACAATGACTCGAGCTGGGGCGGCGCCGGACAGCTCAACATGGCGACCGACGACATCATTCCCCATCTGCAGCAGTTTTCCGAGCGCATCCATGCGCAGGGCGCCGCGATCATGTGCCAGATCTCGCATCTCGGCCGCCGCGCCGATGCGACCGTGCTCAACTGGCTTCCGGCAATGGCGCCCTCCCGATCGCGCGAAACCCAGCACCGGGCGTTTTCCCGCGAAATGGACGAACACGATATCGCCCGCGTGGTGAAGGCCTATGGCGAGGCTGCCCGGCGTTGTCGCGAAGGTGGTCTCGACGGCCTGGAAACCCTGACCGGCGGCCATCTGATCGGCCAGTTTTTCTCGCCCCGCACCAATTTCCGCAGCGATCGTTTCGGCGGCTCGCTGGAAAACCGGGTTCGCTTCGGCCTCATGGTGCATGAGGAAATCCGCCGCAACCTGCCTGATCACATGTTGCTCGGCATCCGCTTCGTCATCGACGAAGACATCGAGGACGGGCTGAATTTCGAGGACTGCCTGCGGATCGCGGAAATCTTCGAACGGGAAGGCCTCGTCGATTACTTCAACTGCATCTTCGGACGCATGGATACGGTGATCGCGCTCGCGGAACAGAACATGCCCGGCATGTCGGTTCCGCTCGGACCGTTCCTCGAACGGGTCGGCGCCTTCCGCCGGCAGACCAAGCTGCCGGTGTTCCATGCCGCACGCATCGCTGATCTCGCGACCGCCCGCCATGCCGTCCGCGAAGGCCTTGTTGACATGGTGGCGATGACGCGGGCGCATATGGCCGATCCGCAGATCGTCAACAAGCTGATGCGGGGAGAAGAAGACCGCATCCGGCCTTGCGTCGGCGCGTCCTATTGCATGCACAAAAAGGCGAACTGCATCCACAACCCGGCTTCGGGCCGCGAGACGCTGCTACCGCAGGTCATCGAGCCGACCACAGGTGAAAAAAAGAAGGTCGTCATCGTCGGCGGCGGGCCGGCCGGTCTCGAAGCTGCACGGATCTGCGCAGAACGAGGCCATTCGGTCGTGCTGTTCGAAGCGTCCGGCCAGCTTGGCGGGCAGCTGCTGCTGGCAGCCCGTGCCATCTGGCGCCGCGATCTTCTGGCCATCGTCGGCTGGCGCGAGCAGGAGCTTGCCCGTCTCGGCGTAGACGTCCGCTTCAACGTCTATGCCGGGGCCGAAGAGGTCGAGGCGGAAAACCCCGATATCGTTCTGGTGGCAACCGGCGGACTGCCCGATCTCGACTGGCTCGATGGCGGCGAACACTGTCTGAACGTCTGGGACGTGCTCGGCAGCTCGACCCCGATGACCGGCGACGTGCTTTTCTACGACGGCACCGGCCGCCACGAAAGCGCTGCAACGGCACTGCAGCTTTCGGAGAACGGCGCGGCGGTGCGGTACGTGACCGTGGATGAAGTGCTGGCGCAGGAGGTCGAATATTCGACACGCGCCGTCTATCGCAAGCAGTTCAAACAGGCCGGGATAGACATCACCTTCGACCACCGTCTCGTCGCCGTCACCCGCGGCGGCAACAACCGGCTGAGAGCGCTCTTCCATCACGAGTTGACGGATGAACCGCTGGAAATCGAGGCCGCCGCCGTGGTGGTGGATCACGGTACCGCGCCGCTCGACGAAGTGTTCCAGGCTCTTGTCGAAGGTTCACGCAATTCCGGCGTAACGGATAACGCGGCGCTGATGGCGGCAAAACGCCAGCCATACGATGCTGCCGGTTCCGGTTACGAACTCTACCGGATAGGCGATGCCGTCGCGAGCCGCAACGTGCACGCGGCCATGTTCGAGGCCTTCCGCCTCTGCATCGCATTCTGACATCAGGGACCTGATCCGGAAAACATGGGAGCGCGAACATGCAGATGATTTCCGGCGAAGACGTCCATCGCCTGCTCGGCTATCCCTCGCTGGTCGCCGCCTTGAAGACGGCACACCGGAACCCGGTCTATTCCGCCGGAGAGGCCATCCTTTCCGAGCCTGCCGACGGCGATCCGGAACGCGCCTTCATTACCCTGCCCGCCTGGCAGAAGGACGGGCTGATCGGCGTGAAGCTGGTCACCGTCTTTCCGGGAAACCCCTCGGAACATTCCGCCCGCCCCGCCAATCAGGGGCTCTACGTCTGTTTCGACCCCACCAACGGGACGCCGACGCTGGTCGCTGACGGTACTGCGCTGACGCTGCGCAAGACGGCCGCGGATACCGCACTCGGCATCGACTTCCTCGCATCGCCGGACGCACGCACGCTTCTCGTACTGGGTGCCGGCGCTCTTGCGCCGCATGTGATCGAGGCTGCACTTGCGGTCCGCCCCGGTCTTGTGCGGGTACAGATCTGGAACCGCACCCTGGAAAAAGCCGAAAGGCTCGCCGCATCGCTCACATTCGATGGTGTGTCCATCACCGCCGCCGCCGACCTGGCCGATGCACTGCCAATCGCCGATATCGTCGTCAGCGCCACCATGGCGACTGAACCGCTTGTTCGCGGCGCGCTGTTGAAACCGGGCAGCCACGTCAACCTGATCGGCAGTTGGCGGCCAGACATGCGCGAATGCGACGACGACACCATCCGCCGGGCTGAACTCTACACCGACAGCCGGGAGGCCTGCAGGGATTGCGGGGAGTTCTTCCAGTCGATCGAGAAAGGGCTGATGTCCTGGGACGACATAAAGGCGGATCTTTTCGACCTTTGCAGAGGCGATGCGACATCCTATTTATCCGGAGATGGCGTAACGCTGTTCAAGAATGCCGGCGGCGCGCATCTCGATCTCTTCACGGCGCAAGAATTGCTGGCCCGACACTCCGCGGGCCTGTAAGGAATGCCCACCCACCTTTCCAATCTACCACCAGTCAGGATGCCCCCATGCTGCAGAACAAGACACTGATCGAAAAGCTCAACTTCTATATCGATGGCGCTTGGGTCGCTCCGGCTGGAGGAACGCGGATCGACGTCATCAATCCGGCGAACGAAGAAGCCTATGCCGTCATTTCCGGCGGCACCGCAGGCGATATCGACCGGGCAGTTGCAGCCGCACGCAAGGCATTCGACAGCTGGAGCACCACGAGCCGCGACGAACGGCTCGCCTACCTGGAAAAGCTCGTGACCATCTATGAGCGCCGCATGGAGGACATGGCAGAGGCAATTACCGCCGAAATGGGCGCGCCGATCAAGCTTTCCCGCGAGTCCCAGGCGGTCTCCGGCGTTTCCCACCTGAAGGCCTTCATCAAAGCATTCAAGTCCTATGAATGGGAATACCTGCCGGACGAAACCCGCCCGAACCAGCGGATCGTGCATGAAGCCATCGGCGTCTGCGGCCTGATCACGCCGTGGAACTGGCCGATGAACCAGATTGCGCTGAAGGTCATCCCGGCAATTGCCGTCGGCTGCACCGTGATCCTGAAGCCGTCCGAGATCGCTCCAATGTCCGCGATGCTGTTTGCCGAGTTCATGGACGAAGCCGGGTTCCCCGCTGGTGTCTTCAACCTCGTCAACGGTGAGGGTGCCGTCGTCGGTGAAGCCCTCTCCAACCATCCGGACGTGGACATGATGTCGTTCACCGGCTCCACCCGCGCTGGTGCTGCCGTCTCCCGTGCTTCCGCATCCACCGTGAAGCGGGTATCGCTCGAACTCGGCGGCAAGTCGCCAAACATCGTCTTCGCCGACGTTGACCTCGCCGCAGCCATCGAGCGCGGCGTCAAGCATTGCTTCGAAAACACCGGGCAGTCCTGCAACGCGCCGACCCGCATGCTGATCGAGCGGTCCGTCTATGACGCGGCGGTCGAGATTGCCGCCAAGGCAGGTGCAAAGGTCGTCGTCGACGATCCGGCCAAGGACGGCGATCACATCGGCCCGCTTTCTTCCGGCGCGCAGTTCGAGAAGGTACAGGGCATGATCGAAAAGGGCATTGCCGAAGGCGCAAAGCCGGTACTCGGCGGCCTCGGTCGTCCCGAAGGCTTCAACCGTGGCTATTTCGTCCGCCCGACAATCTTCGCCGGCGTCAACAACGACATGGCGATTGCCCGCGAGGAGGTTTTCGGACCGGTACTGGTCATGATCCCCTTCGACACGGAAGAAGATGCGATCCACATCGCCAACGACACCGAATATGGTCTTGCCGCCTACATCCAGACCGGTTCGCCGGAACGCGCCCAGCGCGTCGCCCGCAAGCTGCGCGCCGGAATGGTGCAGATCAACGGAACCTCGCGCGCTCCGGGCATGCCTTTCGGCGGCTACAAGCAGTCGGGCATCGGTCGTGAGGGCGGCAAGTGGGGTCTCGAAGACTTCATGGAAGTCAAGCTGATCGCCGGCTGAGGCCAGCATCCGGCAGCGGTCCAAAGATCGCTGCGTCAGCGATAAAACATATAGACCCGGGCATGAAGCCCGGGTCTTTTTTATTGCTCCTTGGCCGAAGTAGATCGGACCTTCACGTCACGGGCCTGCTGTCAGTCCTGCCTCGTCATTCCACGAATTTGGCGATGCGAAACTTCCGCTTTTCCAGCTCGGGGAAATAGGTGGCCACGTCGAAATAGCTTTCCGGCGCATGAACCCCCGGCTTTTTCGGCAAGGCAAGGATGAGCTGCGCCGCGATCGAGCCATTCATCGAGGTGCAGGCGTCGACATAGGGACCATACATGTCATCGGGCGAAACCGTGACTTCGACGCGAACGGTGCGTTCGACGCCGCCCTTGCGGCCCCGGCCGATGGCGAAATGGATTTCGTGGCTGTCCTGCGCCGGGATCTTGCCGGCGTTCTTCCGGATATTGCGTTCGATCACCTTGTTGAGAACGTCGAGCGGCTTCACCTTGACGCCGCCGATCTCGACCGGTTCGTCGAAATCGCCGAAGCCCGCCTTGACCAGCCCGACCCAGGCCTCGTGCTCCCGATGCGGCAGATGCAGCTTCCAGGAAAATTCCCGGATGCCTTTTTCCCGGATGCCGTCGGCGAGCGGAACGGTAAGCTGTTCGGAGTGGGGCGAATGCATGAATTCGCAACGTCCCCACGGCTCCGGCAGATCGAGGAATTCGCTGCCGCTCATCGGCGGGCATTCCACATGCTTTCCGTCGTAGAACTGGGTGCTCGGATGGGCGTATTCGGCCAGCACCGTCGAGACACTGTAAGGCGGCACCAGCACGGGGTTCTCGTCGCCGACCAGTTCTGCGGCCCAATAGAGGTTGATCCGGTCGATCTCGTCCAGTTCATCGGCCACGGCCCGGCAGATGACGTTCGACATGCCGGGATCGGCACCGCAGCCGATGACGGCGGGCACGCCGGCCGCCTTGAAGCGATCGTCTTCGGCAAGCTGTTTGACGGTGTAGGTTCCGAGACCGCCAAGGTCCATGTAGGGAACCTTGAGTGCGAGGGCCGCCTCGAAAATCGTCATCTGGAAACCGAGCAGGGTCGGCACGCAGTTGATGCAGAGATCGGCACCGGCAATCGCCGCTTTCAACGCTTCGGCATCGGTCACGTCGAGATCGACCAGCGCGATGCGCGGGTCGCCGAGATCGTTCGCCAGCGCTTCCATCTTCTCCCGCGAGGCGTCGCAGAGGTGGATAGTCCCGATGTCGATGATGGTGCGGTCCGAAACGAGGTCGCGCACGATGCCTGCGCCCATGAAGCCTGCGCCGCCGAGAAGGGTGATAATCATTGATCTTTCCTTTGCATGCATGTTTCAGACGTGCTTGCGCCCGCCCTCTTCGTAGAACCAGTCGTCCGGATAGGGATACCACCAGCCCTGTACCGCCGGCTTGTGGTCGATGATGACCATCTTGGAGCGCCTGAAGGCATCGAGGCCAAGCTTCGACAGCTCCCGCCCGAGGCCGGATTTCTTCCAGCCGCCGAAAGGCAGGGCGTCGTTGTCGATCAACGGATTGTTGACCCAGACCATGCCCGCCTCCAGCCGGTCGGCAGCCTCCATGGCCTCCTCCAGCGAGGTGGTGAAGACGGAAGCCCCGAGGCCGAACTCGCTGTGATTGGCGCGTTCGATCGCCTCGTCGAAATCCCTGACCCGCATGACGGCGGCAACGGGACCGAAGCACTCCTCCCGCATGATCGCCATATCGGGCGTGCACCCGGTGAGAATGGTCGGCTCATAGAACCAGCCGGTCGGTTCGCTCTCGGGAATCTTCCCGCCGATCGCAACCTTGGCCCCCTTGGCCCTGGCGTCTTCCACCAGCCGGATGACCTTGGCCCGCGCCGCCTCGCTCACCAGCGGGCCAATCTCGGCGCGGGTGAGCCCGTTGCCGATCCGCAGCCGCTTCGTCTCGGCGACGAATTTCCCGACGAATTCGTCATGCACGGCATCGACGACGAAAAAGCGTTCGGCCGACGTGCAGACCTGCCCGGACATATGAAAGGCGGCAGTGACGGCACCGGGCGCGGCGACATCAAGCGGCGCGTTCGCGGTGATGATCATCGGGTCGGAACCACCCGCCTCGATCACCGCCGGCTTCATCTGGGCTGCCGCGGCCATGGCCACCGCCTTACCGGCTGCAACCGAACCCGTGAAGGCGACGGCATGGGTTTTCGGCGAAGCGATCAGCGCGGCGGCAAGCTCGGCGCCTCCCGGAAGGCAGGCGATCAGCCCCTCCGGCAAAGCTTCGAACACGGTCATGAATTCGAGCGTGGAAAGCGTCGTTGCGGGAGCAGGCTTGATGATGCAGGCATTACCCGAGGCAAGCGAGGCCGCAACCGTCCAGCACATCAGCAGGATCGGGAAGTTGAACGGCATGATATGCACGCTGACGCCGAGCGCCTCGTAGCGCGCATGCTGGAACGACCCCGCCTGCGTCGTGCCCGCAACCTTGCCCGCCTCATCACGCGCCATCTCGGCGAAATAACGGAAAGCGCCGGCACAATTCGCCACCTCGCCGATCGCCTCGGGATAGGGCTTGCCCATCTCGCGCGACATCAACTCCGCGCAACGCCGCATGTCGGTTGCCTCGATGCGGTTAGCAATGCGGTGAAGGATGGTGGCTCGCGTCTTCGCGTCTAGTCGCTTCCAGTCACGCTGCGCCGCCGTTGCGGCGGCAAGCACGGTTTCCATCTCGGCGGCCGTCGTCTCGGCAAAGCTGCCGACGGTCGCAAGCGTCGCCGGGTCGATCACCACATGGCGCTCGCCCTCGCTCTGAACATAGGCGGGGTGCCGGTAGAAAACGGGTTCGGCTGGATTGAACATATCAGTCATTTCCTTGGCATTCTGCGAACAAGCTTGTTTTGCCCCTCATCCGCCTGCCGGCACCTTCTCCCCGCAAGCGGGGCGCAGGAACAAAGCCGCAGCATTTCATCCCGCTCTCCCCGTCTGCGGGGAGAGGGCAGGGTGAGGGGCCAATTCTCGTTTAGCGGATCATGTAGACCTTCTTCACCGTCTCATGGACGGTGCATTCGCCCTTCCAGTCCTTCGGGAAGAAGGCTGCGGTATCGGGCGTGATCTCGATCACCTCACCGCTCTCATGCACATAGGTGCAGCGACCCTCGAGGAAGTGGCAGAACTCGTCGCTCGTGACATGGCAGAACCACTTGCCGGGCGTACAGATCCATAGCCCACTTTCGGATTCTCCGTTCGGTCCCTTGTAGATGACCTTGCCGGAGGTGCGGCTTTCGCCCTCGATCATGGTGGGGATCACGCCCCAGTCCTTGAGGTCGGTTTCCTCGAGCGGCTTGCGCATCAGGGGTGTCGCAGTCATGGGATGTTTCCTTTCGTTTTATCGGTCGGTCAGACCAGCATGTAGATGTTGCGCATGGTCTCGATCACGGTGCATTCGCCCGTCCAGCCGCCGGGGAACATGACGACGGTGCCCGGCTCCACCTCGATCACCTCGCCGGCATCCGAGCGGTAGACCGCGCGGCCCGCGACGAAATGGCAGAACTCGTCACGCGGAATGGAAAGCCGCCAGCGGCCCGGCGTGCAGACCCAGATGCCGGACTCCGGCTGGTTGTTCGGCCCCTTGAACACCAGCCGGCCGGAGGAATGAGACCGACCCTCCAGGCTGTCCGGCTGGTCGCCCCAGTCCACGAGATCGGAAAAGGTCGTCGCGTTATGGATATGCGGCGCCGAGGATTGGGTGGTATCAACCATTATAGGCACCGGTCTTCACGAGTTCATCGAGGATGCCGGCCGCCTTCTGCGGGCCGTTCCATGCCTGCATGTGGGCGCTGGTCGCCGCAAGCTTCGCCTTCATCGCAGGGCTGTTGATGCAGGCATCGAGCTTTTCCGCGAGATCCGCATCCGTCCAGTCGTAACGCGGCATCTTGAAACCGTGGCCGGTCTCGTCGACGCGCGTGGCGTTGTCGTGGCCGTCCCATACATAGGGCATGATGATCGCCGGCTTGCCGAAATAAAGGCATTCGGTGAAGGAGTTGTTGCCGCCGTGATGGATGACGGCGTCGACCTGCGGAATGACGGAGGGCTGCGGAAACCAGCTGTCGACGACGACATTGCCCGGCAGATTGTCATACTGGTCCTTGTAATCGCCGACATTGACGAGCGCCCGGTAGGGCAGCTTGCCGATGGTCGCGATCAGGCGTTTCAGGAGGTCCGTATCGCCGGCACCGAGCGAGCCGAAGGAAATATAGAGGAGCGGCTTGTCGTTGTTTTCAGCGAATGTCGGAACCTCGTAGGATTTTTCCTTGCGGACACAGCCCTCGAGATACTGGAACCGGTTCGGATCGAGCGGATGCTCGCGGTCGAATTTCACCGACTCAGGGTAGAGCAAGAGGTTCATGAAGGGCGAGGCCTCGAAGAACTGGCCGATCGGATAGGCCGCCTCTCCGCTCTCGGCAAGGAAGCCGTTGAAGTCGTCGTGGATCGGCTTGATGACCGCGTTGAAATGATCGCGATAGGCCGCATGGCAGGCAAAGTCCTTCTCGCCGCAGCCGGAAAGATGGGGCGGGATCTTCGGGTCCTCGATCTCGTTTTCCGAGCAGGAGATGATGCGTACCCAGGGCTTGCCGAACTGCTTGATCGCGGGGAAGAGAATGACGTTGTCGACGCAGATGAGGTCCGGCTTGATCTTCGCCAGCACGCCCGGCAGGTCCTTCTGCGCCCATTTGGCGCTATCGACGATCGCCGTCCAGCAATCCTTCACGTAGTTGTCGATCTGGTCGTAGGGGGATTTGCGGAAATTCGGGATGTGGCCATTGATGAAGTCCTCCCAGAACTTCGCCATCTGCTCGGGCGGCATCGGCTCGGAAAGGTTCACCGGATGGGCCTCGAAGCCGTATCCCTCATAGACCGAGACGAAACCGGGATCGGAGAGGAAGACGGCCTTGTGGCCGAGCGCCTCGACCGCCTGGGCAATGCCGACCGAGTTCAGCGCCGGGCCGAAGGCCGCCTCCGGAAAGAATGCAATTGTCTTGGACATGGTGTTCCCCTGTTCTCGTTTATTGGAAGAGCCGGCATTTCACCGGGTCGATGCCGAGGCTCAGCGTGTCGCCGATCCGCCAGGCACCCGCGCCGCTGGCCGGCACGCGAACCTGAAGCGGTGTCTCCGCGGCGGCGGTCTTGACGTGCAGCACGCGGTCGAGGCCGTGATAGGCGATCTCCGCGATTACGCCGGCGACCGGCAGGCTGCCGGAGGCCGCAACCGCGATATTCTCGGGCCGGACGGCAAGCGTCGCCGCACCGGGCCCGGCATCAGCCATCGCAAGCCGCAGGCCATCGGCCTCGAAGAGGCCATCCGTGCCGACCTTGCCGTCGATGAAATTCATCACGCCGATGAAGTTTGCGACGAAGCGGTCGGCCGGCCGCTCGTAGACTTCTTCCGGTGCCCCGACCTGCAGAAGGCGGCCATCCTTCAGGATCACCATACGGTCGGCCATGACCAGCGCCTCTTCCTGATCGTGGGTCACGATGATGAAGGTGATGCCGGCCTCATGCTGCATGCGCTTCAATTCGAGCTGCATCTTTTCCCGAAGCTTCTTGTCGAGCGCGCCGAGCGGTTCGTCGAGAAGCAGCACCTTGGGCCGCTTCACCAGGGCGCGGGCGAGCGCCACGCGCTGCTTCTGGCCGCCGGAAAGCTGTTCCGGCTTGCGCTCGGAAAACTGCGTCAGGTCCGTCATCGCCAGTGTCTCGTCGACCCGCCGGCGGATCTCAGCCTTGTCCAGCCGCTCCATTTCGAGCCCGTAGGAAAGGTTCTGCCGCACCGTCATGTGGGGGAAAAGCGCATAGGACTGGAACATCAGGTTGAGCGGCCGCTTCTCCGGCGGCAGCGGCGAGATGTCCTTGCCATCGAGTAGGATGCGGCCCGCACTCGGCGTCTCGAAGCCGGCGAGCATGCGCAGGAGCGTGGTCTTGCCGCAGCCCGAGGGACCGAGCAGCGCGAAGAATTCATTCTCGCGGATATCGAGCGAAATGCTGTCGACGGCGGTGATCGGCCCGAAGGTCTTGGCGACACTCTCGATGCGCAGGATCGGTGAACTGCTCATGGGACCTGCTGTTCTCTGTTCAGCCATTGCGAGATCAGGAGAACCGTCGCGCTGACCGCCATGACGATGGTGGCGAGCGCGTTGACCTCCGGCGTGATGCCGAAACGGATCATCGAATAGATCTGCATGGGGAGGGTGATGGACGAGCGGCCGGCGCCCGCCGTGAAGAAGGCGATGATGAACTCATCGACCGAAAGCGTGAAAGCGAGCAGCGCGCCGGCGACGATCGAGGGCAGGAGAACCGGAAAGGTCACGCGCCAGAAGGTCGTCCAGCCGGAAGCGCCGAGATCGCGCGATGCCTCGACGATGGAAAAATCGAAATGCTTGAGCCGGGCGCGCACGACCGAGCAGACGAAGGCAAGGTCGAAGATCACATGGCTGATGACGATGGTGTGCAGGCCCATCGTCAGGCCAAGCCGGGAGAAGAATGTGAGAAGAGCCACGGCAAGCACGATATCGGGGATGACCATCGGCGCAAACGCGAGCGCCTCCAGCCCGCTGCTCTTGCGCCGCCGCGTTTCCATGCCAAGCGCCAGCAGGGTGCCGAGCACCGTCGAGACCACTGTGGCGAAGACGGCGACGATCAACGTATTCCAGGCGGCGCGCAGAATATCGGTGTTGGAAAGAAGCGCCCCGTACCAGCGGGTCGAAAAACCGGACCAGGACGTCGGCAGGCCGCTGTCGTTGAAGGAGAGCAGCACCAGAACAGCAATCGGCAGATAGAGGAAGCCGAACACCAGCAACAGGACGATGCGGCCCGGCAGCTTACCGGAAAATGTGGCGTTCATTGCGCCGCCTCCCCTCTCCGCTCACCCGAAGCGTGAGCGGTGGCACGCGCCTGAACCAGCAGCAGCACGATCATCGTGGCGATCAGGGCCGCACCGAGAGCCGCGCCGAAGGGCCAGTCATTGGCCGTCAGGAACTGGTCGTAAACGAGATTGCCGACCATCTGGAAACGGCCGCCGCCGAGAAGCGCCGGCGTGACGAAATTGCCGATCGACAGCACGAAGACGAAGACACCGCCGGCCGCGACACCCGGCATGGTCAAAGGCAGGGTCACGCGCAGGAAGGTGCGTACCGGCCCGGCCCCGAGATCGCGCGAGGCCTCCATCAGCTCCGGGTTCAGCCGCGACAGCGTCGAATAGATCGCGAGGATGACGAAGGGCAGGTAGTTGTAGACGAGACCGGTGATGACGGCGGCTTCCGTATAAAGCATCGACAACGGCTCCCCGGTATAACCGAGCGAACGCAGCAGATTGTTGATGAGGCCCTCGCGGTTGAGCAGCACGATCCAGGCATAGGTGCGGATCAGGTAATTGCTCCAGAAGGGCAGCACCGCGAAGAACAGCAGGATCGGCTGGGTCATGCGCGGTGCGCGGCTGATCGCATACGCCGCTGGATAGGCAATGAGAATCGCAACGACCGTCGCCGTCAGGGCGATGCGGGCGGAATTGAGAAAGATCTTCGCGTAGAGCGGATCGACGACGCGGGCGAAATTCTCCAGCGTGAACGTGTATTCCACGCCACCCCAGACGCCGCGTTCGAAGAAGGCATAGCTCAGGACGAGCACGCATGGCACCACCATGAAGGCGACGAGCCAGGCGACGCCGGGCGCGGCGAGCAGGTTCGGTCTGGCGGCGTTGAAAGACAAAGGCATACTCCGGCGAAGCCAGGCCCGGCTTTCGCTCATCGATGGTTCATGAATGAATGACCGCCCATGGCGGCCGGAAACCATCCGCCGCCATGGAAGGATCAACCGGTCAGTTCGCGGCCTTGATCTCGCTCACGATGCGGGAATAGTCCTTCTGCGCGGAACCGAGATCGCGAAGAAGCTCGTATTTGACGAGATCGGCAGGCGCCATGGCCATGTTCGAATATTGCTCGGCAAGCGCCTTGTCGAGGCTTTCCATGGCAGCCTTGTTCGGCACCTTGTAGAGGATGTTCTGAGCAGCCCAGGCGTGGTTCTTGGCGTCGAGGATGAAGTTGATGAACTTCATCGCGGCATCCTTGTGCTCGGAACTCTTCATCACGACGATGGTGTCGATCCAGAGGTCGGAGCCTTCCTTCGGCACGACGAACTTAATCTCCTTGTTCTCGGTGATGCCGTAATTGCACCAGCCGTCCCAGGCATGCACGAGCGAAGCCTCGCCGGACACGAGCTTCGAATAGAAGGTCGTGTCGTCATAGGCGAGAAGCGTCTTCTTCGCCTCGATCAGGAGGTTCTTCACCTCCTCCAGCTTGGCCGGGTCCTTTTCGTTGACGGAATATCCCTTGGCGAGTTCGCCCGCCGCCATCAGCCAGCGGTCGGTCGCGAGCATCGTGGTCTTGCCCTTCAGGGCGTCTGTCGGCTGGAGCAGGTTCAGCCAGCTGTCCGGCGTGCCCTGAACGAGGTCGGACCGGTAGCAGAGACCGGTCGTGCCCCAGGTATAGGGAACGGAGAAGGCGTTGCCCGGATCATAGGCGAGCGTGGTCGCTTCCGGATAGAGATTGGCAAGGTTCGGCACAGCCGCCTTGTCGATCGGCTCCGCCAGCCCCTGCCCGTTCAGGATTTCTGCAAAAGGCGAGGAGACGAAGACGACGTCATAACCCTTGCCGCCGCTCGCCATCAGCTTGCCCATGATCTCTTCATTGGTGGCGTGGTTGACCACCTCGATCTCCAGCCCGGTCGCGGCCTTGAAGGCATCGGCGATATCCGGAGCCATGTAGCCATCCCAGTTCGAGATGACGAGATCGGCGGCGGATGCCGCGCCAGCCGCAAGGCTTGCAGCAAGAAGCACCGCGGCCGCAGAGGTCGCAGTCAGTCCGTTCTTCGCTTTCACGGAAGACTCCCTTGTTTCGATTGTTCCAGCCTCTTTGATGGGCACGCCGGTTCTCCGGTCTCATTCCCAGTCGAGTTGCAGTATTATTTAGAAAAAAAATACGTCAATAGGGGTCGTGCATTTTTGTGTGCGGAAACGAAAACCGGTTTTGACGCACTTGCTAAACTGCGACGCAAAGGGCAGCATGCACGGTCATGGAGAGTAGTTGCCGCCGATGAGCCAGGAACCGAAACGTACCAATTTCCGCCATGTCGAACTGGCGCAAAAAATACTGGATGTCGCCGGCGAGCGCGGAATGCTTCCCGGCGAACGGCTTGCCGAACAGGCACTGGCCTCCCTTTGCAATGTGTCTAGAACCCCGATACGCAAGGCTTTGCAGATACTTGCCGAGCGCGAACTGGTGGCGGCGGACACCGATGGCGGCTATTTCCTGGCGGTCGATCCCGTCGCCACGGGGCGTCTTGAGGATACGTCGGAAGGCGAAGGTGAAAACGAAATCTACGCCGCGATCCTGCGTGATCTTTCAGCTGGTCGCATCGGCGAAAGCCAGACGATTGCCGCCCTGCAGCGCCGCTATGAAGTCTCCCGGCAGACGGTACAAAATGCGCTGATGAAACTGGCAGAGGAAAGCCTCGCGGAGCGTGGTTCCGGCCAACAATGGGTGCTGAAGCAATTCGCCATCAGCGGCGATGCCACCGCCAAGAGCTATGAGTTCCGTCTGGCGACCGAACCGCTGGCGCTGACGCTGCCCGACTTCAAGCGCGATATCCCAGCCATGACGGCGCTTCGCCAGTCCATGCTGATCCTGCGCGGCATGAACGAGACGACCTTCGACCGGAAACTCTTCGACCGCACGGATTTCGATTTCCATCTATTGATCGCCCGCTCCTGCGGCAACCCCTTCATGGCGGAAGCGCTGACCAATCACCACCGGCGCCGGCGCGCGACGCCTCCAGCCGCGCACGTCAACGCCTTCCGCCTCATGCAGTCCAACCTCGAACACATCCAGATCCTCGAGCAGATCGAGCGTGGCCAGATGGAGCTTGCCGCCGATCTCATGCGTGTGCATATACAGCTTTCCCAGACCCAGCGTCCCCGGCTTGCCGGACGCGGCGTCCCTCCCGCCTTCAAGCTCGTCGCGCGTTAATCCTCCATGGCGCCAGTCAAAACCATCGCCCTCTTTCCTGAAGCGAGCTACGGCGCGGCGCTGAACTGCGTCGGCATCGCCCAGGAACTGCGGCGCATGGGTCATCGCCCGGTCTTTCTCTGTCATCCCGGTTTCAGCGGCGTTTTCGCGGAATACGGTTTCCCGGAATATCAACTCGCCGAGGCCGAAGCCGGAACTCAGACTGACTGGAACGACTTCATCGAGCGTCATCAGGATGCCTTCCGGCAAACGCCGCTGGAACAGGTCGAAAGCTATGTCGGCCCGACCTGGGATGCGATCGTCGACACGGCCATGCGGGTCGAGGAGCCGCTGCGCCAGCTTCTCGGGCGGCTGAAACCGGATGCGATCGTGCTCGACAACGTCGTCATGTTTCCGGCAATCGCGAATGCGGGTGTACCATGGATTCGCGTCGTCTCCTGCGCCGAAACGGAGATACCGGACGAGGACATGCCGCCCCATCTCTCCGGCTGCGGGGAAGATGACCGCGCCGCATGGGCGGTTTATTCCGAGCGCTACGAGAGAACCGTCGCTCCCGCGCACAAGCGTTTTTCCGCCTTTCTCGCGGATTGCGGGTTGAAAGCTCCGTCGGCGCCGATTTTTCTCGATGCCTCGCCCTGGTTGAACCTGCTGCTTGCGCCCGAGATCATCCGACATCGCCGCCGCGAGCCTCTCGATCCCGCGCAGTTCATCTTTCTCGATGGCTGCGTTCGCCATGAAGCGCCCTACACCCCGCCGCGTTTTGCGAGCCACAACGAAGCACCGCTGGTGCTGACGAGCTTCGGCTCGCTCGGGGCCATGGACGTGGACATGACGAAGCGGATGATTTCCGTCTTTGCCACCCTGCCATTCCGCTTCCTCGTCAATGCGGGCAACTGGCGGGAGGAATATCGCGAGGTGCCGGACAATGTCTTCATCGACAGCTGGTTCCCACAGCCCTCCGTAGTCGAACAGGCAAGCCTCTTCATCCATCACGGTGGCAATAATTCCTTCTGCGAGGCGCTCTATTACGGTGTTCCATCGCTCGTCATGCCCTATTGCTGGGACGGCCACGACAATGCGACGCGCGCCGCCGAAACTGGCGTCGGCCGAAAACTCGACCGCTACGGCTGGAGCGAGGCGGAGCTCGCCAGAGCGATCAAGGAACTACTCGGCGACAGGGACATGCATGCGCGGCTGAAGGCCAATGCGGCAGGCATGCGCAAGGCGGCCGGCGTGACGCGGGCAGCGGAAGAAATCGTCAGGGTCGCGACGGGCGCCAAGAGCGCCGCGCGGGCTTCCATCTAAACCTAGCGGGAGACATCGAATGCGTGACAGGCTCTTCATCGACGGCAAGTGGCAGGCCCCGGCGAAGGGCGGCACCTTCCCGGTCATCGATCCGGCAACCGAAGAGGTGGTGCATCGGGCGCCCGCAGGCACGAAGGAAGATATCGACGCTGCCGTGAAAGCCGCGCGCCTTGCCTTCGACCAGGGACCGTGGCCGAGACTTTCCGGCAAGGAGCGCGGGGCGGTCCTGCGTCGCATTTCGGAGATCATCCTCGCCCGCAAGCATGATCTTGCCCGGCTCGAAGTGATCGACAACGGCAAGCCCATGCCGGAAGCCGTCTGGGACATGGAAGATACGGCAGGCTGCTTCGCCTTCTATGCCGGCCTCGCCGAAGAGATGGACGACAACCCGGAAGAAGCGATCACGCTCGCAGAGCCCCGTTTCTCCTCGAAGGTCGTACGGGAACCGATCGGCGTCGCCGGCGCGATCATCCCCTGGAACTATCCGCTGCTGATGGCATCATGGAAGGTGGCACCGGCACTTGCCGCCGGCTGCACCATGGTGCTGAAACCTTCCGAACTGACGCCGCTCACCGCGCTGGAACTGGGTGCGATCGTGGAGGAAGCAGGGCTCCCGGCCGGCGTGCTGAACATCGTGACAGGCCTCGGCGCAGATGCCGGTCAACCGCTTTCGGAACATCCCGGTGTCGACAAGCTCGCCTTCACCGGCTCGGTTCCCACGGGTGCGAAGATCATGGCGGCGGCAGCGCGCGACATCAAGAATGTCAGCCTGGAACTCGGCGGCAAGTCGCCTTTCGTCGTCTTCGCCGACAGCGACATCGAAAAGGCTGTCGAATGGATCATGTTCGGCATCTTCTGGAACCAGGGGCAGGTCTGCTCGGCAACCTCGCGGGTTCTGGTGGAGGACAGCCTTTATCCAGCTCTCATGGAGCGGCTTGTCGCCGAATCCGCGAAAATCCGCATCGGCAACGGGCTTGAGGATGGAACGCTGCTCGGCCCGCTCGTCTCGAAGGGTCAGTATGACAAGGTTCTGGCCGCCATCGAGCGCGGCAAGGCCGAAGGTGCTGTCGTCGCCGGCGGCGGCAAGCGGCCCGCCGGTCTCGACAAGGGGTATTTCCTCGAGCCGACCATCCTCACCGACATGGCAGAGGACAGTTTCGTCTGGACCGAGGAAATCTTTGGCCCCGTCGTCTGCGTCAGACCGTTCAGGGACGAAGCGGATGCGATCCGCATGGCGAACGACAGCCGCTTCGGCCTCGCCGCAGCCGTCATGTCGAAGGACAAGGCCCGCTGCGAACGGGTCGCCAGGGCCTTCCGCGCCGGGATCGTATGGATCAACTGCTCGCAGCCCACCTTCACCGAAGCGCCGTGGGGCGGCTACAAGCAGTCAGGCATCGGCCGCGAACTCGGCCGCTGGGGTCTCTCGAATTATCTGGAGACCAAGCAGATCACCTCATTCAACAGCGAGGAACCGTGGGGCTGGTACATCAAGCCCGCGTAAGAGTGGGCGCCAGACGCGATCTACCGCAGCCATTCGTCCGTCAGGTCCCTTTTTCGCGCGGTTTGTTCAGCGATCCGTTCCACCATGCTGTCGCTGCGCACGACGATATAGACCAGCGCACTCAGGACCGGAACGAATACCAGCGACAGGTACCATATGACTTTCGCTCGCCCGCTCAATTGCCTGTCACGCGCCAGATCCCTGATGGCAACCACCACGATGACAAGGCAGGCCACCAGAGCGAGAGCCGCGAAAACGTATATGGCGCTGTTCTCCATATCCTTCGTGAGCATGATCTTATCCTTTACAATTGCCCGGAATGAAGGGCGATAAACCATTCATGTGATTGCCCCGGCGCAGATCATCAAAGCATCGTCGAGGGCGGATGCCGCAGGGCGAGGCCGAAACCGACGATGGAAGACCCGGTGAGCAGAAGGTCGGTCGCGACAATTACATCCCACGCCACTCCGATTGCCGCGAACCGCTCGAGAATAGCCCAGCCGACGCAGAAAAGGCTGGTCAGCCCGCCCGCCATTAGAGAGGCGGTTCCCTTGCCGGGTTCGAGGGTCGCTCCAATCCATAGCCTCAACGTTCCAAGTGCAACGAAGACGAGACAGAAAAGCGCGAACTCCGATGGGGCCACCAGTTGCGCATCCCTTGAAAGCATGAGCCCCAAACTGATCTGCAGAATGCCAGCGGCAATCCAGTCCAGATAGAGTTCCGGCCGCGACAGGCGGATGATGATGATCCCGGTGAGCAATCCCCCGAACATGGCCCCCATGCCCGGCCAATAGCCGTTCATGCCCCAACGGGTCAGCGTGTTCATGAAGGACAGCACCGCGAGATCGACGAGAAGAATCCCCAATGCAACAATCCGTATCCAATCCGAGGGCTGCCGGAAGCGATTGACGATGATCCTGCGCCTGCTCGATACCGCCTGATGGATCACATCGAAAACAGCCGGGACGCGCGCGGCGGATAGCGCGCGTCCCGGTTGATGTCCGAGATAGGGGAATCTTACGGACATCACCAACCCTCGACCGCGGGGCTCCGAACGAGAGTCGGTATACGAAGAACTCCTGGAGTGCGGCCTCTCCCCATTTTCAGTTCGTCGTGAGCGGCGCTGCGAGCAGCGTATCGACGTCGAGGACCAGCCATCGCGGCGGTCAAATCATCATCACCGGCCTTACTCCACTCCACCATTTCAATCTGGCTCCCCCATCCGATGGCGCTGGAACGGAACCGGCTGGCAGCCGCCAGAGACCAGATCATTTGCCAACATCACCTTTATATATACAAACGAAACGTTTGTAAATTTGCAGAACGCAAATTTTCCACACGACAGTGCGCGTGTCGCCTTGTGAAAACGGCTCAAGCGGGTGCGGAGACCCTTGGGAACGAAGGGCTGGAAACAGGAAAGAGATGGAGACCGGCAGGCTGGATTTTGAAAACTCGCCCGTTCCACGTTCAGGAAGGAACACAGTGACCTGCTTCAGGGGCTGAAGTGCAGGATCGCCTTTACCAGCGCGGCGCTGTCAGTTCATTTCGTCAGGCTGGCGAGGATCGTCCTGATATACAGGCTACCATCCGGGGAAATGTTGAAGCCGCCCTTCCCCAAGGCCCATTCGATGACGAGGCCGCTGATGGTCGCACTGACCATAGAAGCCGCCTTCTGGGGCGTCCATGGCGGCGGCATACCGGTGTCGCGCTCCACCGCCTGAAAGATCCGGACGAAGATGCTGTTGATCTCCTCGCGAAACGTGGACCCGCCGGGTTCGTCCTTTTCGGAAAGTGCGATGTCCAACCGTATCATGCCCCGGAGCAGTCCCTGCTGACGCGGGTCGTTCTCCATCTGGTCGAACAGATCGGCGATAATATCTCCGAGCTTCTTCAAGGAAGCCGCACCGTTATTCGGCGCAAGTTCGTCAGCCAGTATACGAAACGGCTCCTGCGCGGCATCGCGCAATGCGAGCAGAAGACCCTGCTTGTTCTTGAAGTGCCAATGCACCGCCCCGCGTGTCACTCCGGCGAGCGCGGCGATCTCCTCTAGCGTTACGTCCTCGTAGCCCTTTTCGAGAAAAAGATCCTCGGCCGCCTGCAATATCTGCCGACCTGTCTCCGCTGCCTGCTCTTTCGTTCTCCTCACGGTGTTTCTCCATTCTCGTTTTATTATTCAGCAAGAGGAAGGCCGGATATCGGGGACCGGACCAATACGTCCCATCGATAGCAGATAGACCGCAGTTATCATTGACGAAACGCCAGTGCGGCATACCTTTCCCGAACATGCTGTCAAGCTTTGCCAATCTTGCAATCCAAATCCGGGTAGTGCCCGAAATCGAAACACATCACCTCACTGAGAATGTTTCTGCCGTGTTTAAAAGTGCCCCATGCCCGAAGCAGTGGCTTGAGCGCAAATGCAGGCTTCCCGTTTCTGATTGCGGCTGATGGAAGCGTCCGTCCCCGATCTGGTCCATCGGGACTGAAAACCGGATCCACTCATCGATGACGAAGTGGGCGGTTATAGCAACCCCGGACGAAAACGTGTCCGGGGCTGCGATTGGCAAAGATCTCAGGCCGTCGCCTCTTCCGTCTTCGTCGGCTTGCTTCGGGTGAAAAGCCGATTCACCAGCACGAAGAATACCGGCACGAAGACGATGGCGAGCAGCGTTCCGGTAACCGTACCGAAGAACGTGGCAAACCCGATCGCCTGACGCGCGCCGGCACCTGCGCCACTTGAGAGAACCAGCGGAACGACGCCGAGACCAAAGGCAAGCGACGTCATCAGGATTGGACGGAAGCGAAGCTTCGCCGCCTCGCAAACCGCTTCGAACGCCGACTCTCCGAGCTGCAACATCCGCTCGCGAGCGAACTCCACGATCATGATTCCGTTCTTGCCGGTAAGGCCGACCACGGTCAGCAAGCCAACCTGGAAGTACACGCCGTTCGACTGTCCGCCGATCTGAGCACCGATCAGCGCACCCAGGATACCGACCGGCATCGCAAGCAGCACGGCGATCGGGATCGTCCAGCTTTCATAAAGTGCGGCAAGGCACAGGAACATGGTCGCCAGCGCGAGAGCGTAGAGCGGAAGCGCTCCCGCTCCGGCATCCTTTTCCTCCAGCGAAAGGCCCGTCCACTGCAGGCTGAAGCCCGGCGGGAGCTTGGCAGCGAGACTTTCCATCTCGACAAGCGCATCACCGGAAGAAAAGCCCGGCGCCGACGAGCCGTCGATCTGCATCGCCGGCAAGGCGTCGTAACGGCTGACCTGCTGCGGGCCGAAGACCCAGTCCTGCGTGGCGAACGTGGAGAAGTCGACGAAATCCCCGTTCGAGTTCGGCACGCGCCAGAGCGCCAGATCTTCCGGTCCCGTACGAGCCCAGGGCTCGCCCTGAACGTAAACCCGCTTCATACGGCCTTCATAGAGGAAGTCGTTGACGTAGGAACTCGACCATATCGTGGTGAGAAATGAACCGACATCCGACGCACTCAAGCCCACAGCGCCTGCCTTGCCCCAGTCGATGTTGAGTTCGAACTGCGATGCGTCCTCAACCCCGTTCGGACGGACAGCCATCAGCTTGTTGCTTTGCGCCGCCATGCCGAGCAAGGCGTTGCGTGCCTCCAGCAGCTCTTCATGACTTTGGCCGGAGCGTGCCTGAATGTAGCCCGAGAAGCCGTTGGACGTGCCGAGTTCCATTACCGCCGGCGGTACGATCGGCACGACAATTGCTTCGCGGATGCCGCCCATCAGCGGACCGAAAGCACGGCCTGCGATGGCCTGAGCCGAGTTTTCCGGCCCCTTGCGCTCTTCCCAATCCTTCAGCTTGATGAACATCATGCCCATGTTCTGGCCCTGACCGGCGAAGGAGAAGCCGTTTACGGAGAAGACGGCATCCACATTCTTGCCTTCGGCATTCATGAAGTAGCCTTCGACCTGACGCAGGAGTTTCTCTGTATTCTCCGCCGTGCCACCGGAGGGGGCCTGGACGATCGTAAACAGCGTGCCCTGATCTTCATCCGGAAGGAACGAGGTCGGCGTGCGCAGGTAGAGGCCGACCATTCCCGCCACCAGAACCAGGTAGACGACGAACATCCGCAGCGGACGCCGGGCCGTGACCCCAACGATGCTGCCATAAATCGCCGTCAGTCGGGAGAAATAGCGCTCGAACCAATTGCCAAACCGTTTTCCCAGCCCCTTGCTGCTGTCATGCGAATGCGCCTTGAGCAGGGTTGCGCAGAGCGCCGGAGTGAAGATCAGCGCGACGAGAACCGAGAGCGCCATTGCCGAAACGATGGTGACGGAGAACTGCTTGTACATTTCCCCCGTCGAGCCGCCGAAGAAGGCCATCGGCACGAAAACCGCGGAAACGACCATGGCGATACCGACGAGCGCTCCCGAAATCTCGCCCATCGACTTCTTCGTCGCGGCGACGGGATCGAGATGTTCGTCACGCATGATGCGTTCGACGTTTTCCACCACCACGATGGCGTCATCGACCAGAAGCCCGATCGCGAGCACCATGGCAAGCATGGTCAGCGTGTTGATGGTGAAACCAAGCGCCGCCATGATACCGAAGGTTCCGAGAAGAACCACCGGAACCGCGAGCGTCGGAATGAGCGTCGCCCGGAAGTTATGCAGGAACAGCAGCATCACCAGGACGACAAGGACGATCGCCTCGATGAGCGTGTGGATCACCGCTTCGATGGAGAGGGAAACGAAGGGCGTCGTGTCATAGGGGATGACATAGCTGACGCCGGCCGGCAGGAATTCGGCGAGATCCGCCACCTTTGCCTTGATGAGTTCGGCCGTTTCGAGCGCGTTCGCGCCCGAAGCGAGCTGGATCGCCATGCCCGCCGCGGGCTTGCCGTTATAGAAGCTGGAAATTTCATAGTTCTCGGAGCCAAGCTCGGCACGGGCGACGTCCCGCAGCAGGACAAGCCCGCCGTCCGTGTCGGCGCGCAGCACGATCCGCTCGAAATCCTCCGGCGTCTTGAGCAGCGACTGGGCGGTTACGGTCGCATTCAGCTGCTGACCTTCCGGCGCGGGCATTGCACCGAAACTGCCTGCGGAAATCTGCGCGTTCTGGGCGCTGATCGCCGAGACGACCGTATCGGGGGACAGGTCGTAATATTTCAGCTTCTGCGGGTCGAGCCAGATCCGCATCGCATATTCGGAACCGAACACCTCGACCTTGCCCACGCCCGACAGGCGCGAGATGGGTTCTACCATATAGGAGTTCAGATAGTCCGCCAGATCGATTGCAGTGCGCGAACCATCTTCCGAAATCAGGCCGACAACCATGAGATAGCCGGTTGCCGATTTTTCGACGGTGACGCCCTGGCGGGTAACCGCTTCCGGCAGGTTTGCCTCGGCCTGGCTAAGCTTGTTCTGCACCTGCACCTGGGCGATGTCGGGATCGGTCCCCAGCGTAAAGGTCAGTGTGATCGTCGCCCGGCCAGTCGATGTGGTCGAGGAGTTGATGTAGCGCAGTCCGTCGAGGCCGGTCATGTCCTTTTCGATGATCTGAACGACGGTATCGGCTACGGTCTCTGCCGAGGCTCCGGGATAGGTCGCGCCGATGACGATGGATGGTCCGGCAATCGAGGGATACTGCGAGATGGGCAGCCGAAGGATGGAAAGTATCCCGAGGCCCATGATGATGATTGCGATCACCCAGGCAAAGATCGGGCGGTCGATGAAGAAGCGCGCCATGCTCAGTTGCTCCCGCTTGCAGCAGCCTGCGGCTTGCCCGCAGGCTCAGCGGCTATCTGAACCGTTGCACCGGGTGCGATCTTCTGGAAACCCGAGGTGATCAGCGCATCACCTGCCTTCAGTCCGCTGCTGGTTACCCAGAAATTGCCGGATCCGGTCAGAATGGTCAGCGGTCGCACCGCAACCTTGCCGTCTTCGACGATCCAGGCGAAGGCCTCGCCCTTGGCGTTGCGCATCACCGCGCTTTGCGGAACCAGCACGGCATCCTTTGCGGTATCCTGCGGCAGTTCGACCTCGACATAGAGGCCAGGCAGCAACAACTGGTCGGGATTGGCGAAGGTGATGCGCAGCGTGACCATGCCGGTGGTCGGCTCGACCTGCGGTTCGGCGGCCTTGAGATCACCCTTCAGCGGATAGGCCTCTCCGTTCGGAAGGATCATCGTGGCGACGCCGGAAGCGCGTGCGGAGCCGGACTTGTTCAGGGAGTTCCAGCGCAGGAGGTCGGTCGCCGACTGCGTGACGTCGACATAGATCGGGTCGAGCGCGCGGATCGTGGTCAGTGCCGTTGTCTGCTGAGCAGCGACCAGCGCACCGGGCGTCGTCTGGGAGAAGCCGATCGCCCCGGTGATCGGAGCGCGGACGATGGTCCGGTCGAGATCGATTTCCGCCGTCGTGAGTTCCGCGCGCGCGACCTGAAGCGCCGCATCGGCCTTGCTTCGCTCCGCAACCTTGGTGTCACGGTTCGATGCGGTACCACTCTTGTTGGCGAAAAGCTCTTCCGCGCGGCGGGCCTCGATCACGGCGAGATCATAGTTTGCCTGCGCCTGCGCTACTGCCGCCTTGGCCGATGCGACGGCGGCGACATAGGTCTCGTCTTCGATCTTGTAAAGCGGCTCGCCTGCCTCGACACGGACGCCTTCCTCGAACTGCCGGTCACGGATGATGCCCGAAACCTGCGGTCGAACCTCGGCGACCGTGGAAGCCTTGACGCGTCCGGGCAAGCGGGCAGTCAGCGTGAAATCCTCAACCTTCACCTTTTCGACCGTGACCGAAGGCAAGGGCTGCTGCTGGGCGTGGCCGGCAACAGGAAGAGTGCCGATCAGAGCAGCAAGCGTGACGCATCGTCCGATCGTCCATATGGCATTGCTAGACATATCTAACCTTTCTGTAGGGAATTTATTCGCGGGGTGGCGTTGCATCCTGGGCTCGTCTCTTGACCGGCCAGTCATGAACACCTTTTCGGCAAAGTCTGGTTCACCCCGACATAGATGATCCTGCATGTAAAAGGGCTGCGTGTCGGCGCGGCCATGGGCAGGCATTTCCGTGTAATCAGGCGAGAGCGCACAGACGAACCGTCCCCACCCGGATTTCTCCGACCGGCTCGCCTCTCCGGAAGAGAGATCCTCCCCCAGGGGAACTGCTCTCGGGCAAGCCTCGACGGCGGCCACGCTGCGCATGGCGAGAACTCGCTTTCACCATCGAAGTGCTTCGCCATCGAGACATCCTTTTCCACCCCCGAAGTCTGGCGGGCGTCCCTGCCAAGGGATGCCCGGATGCGAATGGAGCGGCGCAATAACAAGCACCGGACATAAACGGCAATCGTTCACAGACTCCCGCTTATGTCCGGTATCGAACTTAATAGTATACATACGTAGCGTCTGTAAAGGTGGATTTTTCTCACGATTGCGCGATCTGCAGAGACAGCACCGCTACTTCGCTGACAGCGCGATATTCCCTTCTTCATAGGGTAGGTCAGGTGATGTCCGGCTCAATCTGTTCATCCTGCGGCTCTTCAGCCTGCTCTTCGGGCTCATCGTCCACATCATCAACACGCCGACTAAGCAAGCCCGCATCCTCGAGCGCCTCGATATCCGGCAGGTCACGAAGGGTCTCGAAACCATAGGCGGAGAGAAAGTGCTTGGTGGTAACATAAGTATAGGGTGCACCCGGTGCCGGGCTACGCGGTCCGGAAGCGACGAAGCCGGCGGCACGCAAGGCACCGATCGTGTCGCGTGAGATTTCCTTGCCGAAAATCTTGCCGAGTTCCGCGCGCGTGACCGGCTGGAAATAGCCAACCGCCATCAACACCATCGCCTCGAATTCCGAAAGCGTTGGGGTGCCCGACCGGGCAGGTACCGACGAAGCGCGAATTGAATCGGCATAGCGCGACCGCGTGCGATGCTGCCAGCCGCCCGCAACAGCGACGAGTTCGTAAGGACGGCTGCGCAACTCCTCCTGCAAGTCGTCGATTAGAAGATCGATACTGCAATCTCTCCCCACCACTCTTGCCAGCGTCTCGCGCGTCACCGGTTCGGCGGATGCGAAAATAACCGCCTCGATTCGCAACATCCATTCGCGCCAGCGTAGATCCGGCGGAAGATCCTCCAGCTCCCGGTCGAGCAGCACCTCGTCCCTTGCCTTCGGCCTGCCCCGCCCCTGCGCGGACTTGGCTAGGTTCGATCCAGCCATGGTCACAACCCGTAAATACGAAATGAGGATCGACCTGAGAGCTCTCGAACGGCCTCGAAACTCTCAAGGCGTTCGAACAGTCTGGTACTCGCCCAGCGCGACAGGTTCGTACCGGACGAGGAAGCGGCAACAGCGTCCTCCTCGAGCAACTTCCTGATGACGGCGTCACCGCCTTTTGTCCGAACTTTCGCGGCAACAGCAAGAAGCCGTTCGGCTCGGCGGGCGATGTCGCCCGCAGTCCTCAAAGACCTGCCCACGCCTTCGACAAGAGCAAGGCAGACCGCACGACCAAAAGCGTCCTCACCAGGACGAACACGCCCCCTGCCCCCTATCGTCCGGAAAGCCGGACCATAACGCTCGGCCATCAACAAAGGCACGGGACGCTCCCATTTCAATCTTGCCGCCAACAGCCAGTCCGCCAGCCACCAGGCGAGTGTTTCCGCATCAGGACGTTCAGCGCAGATTGCCGTCACCAGCTCGGCCACGGCGAAGGGAACGGCCCGGCCGGATTGCAGCCCATCATCGAGATGGTCGACACAACGGATCAGCCGCTCATCCACGGAAAGACCAAGCTGTCCCACAATTTCGGCAATAACCTTCGATGAGACCATGCCTTTCTGTCCGGCCAACCTTTTGAAGGCGAGAAACACCTTTCCCGCCGGCCCCGGATCGTCGCCTGCTGAAGTCAGCAGCACTGCATCGCGCAGTTCACTTTCAGCCTCCCTGCGACCCATCAGCCTTACCGCTTCCGCTGCACAAGCCAGCGCCTGACGGCTACGCCAGCACCCCGCCCATGCAGGTTCTGACCGAACGAGATCATCAATTGTTTTCAAGGCGATACCAGCCGAAAACGCCGCATCCGCTTCAATCGTTTCACGCCCGCGCGAGCCCCCCCACCCAGGAAGATGGAATGACAGGGAGGGGACAGAACTGGGTAAAGCCGGCAACGAATCCATGTCGGAGAGGCTACACCGAACGCGCGGTTAATACCAATGTTTTCAGACAAAACCGCACAGTTTGTACTCATCGCATAATGATCGATAATGTTGCATTATCGATCCTCGTCCTCTTTATATAGGGAAACGCCCGGATCATCGAGCAGAAGGGCGAAAATCGCTCCCAGACGTCTCTTGCTTCAATTCCCGGCATAGACGCATACGAGGACAAGCAGTCACGTCATCGAGCAGTTTTCCAAATCCAGGCCTCGACATCCGTCCTCAAACTTGCTCACGCCTCGTTTATCTGACGCCGCCTCGACGGAACCATTACATAGAGCTCACTACACGCTTGTAGTGTGGATGAGACCAGCGGATTAGGGACTTCGATGGATATTCTGACTTCGCTCTCTGAAGCTGAGGGCTGGAAGGCTAGTATCACTGCGTTTGCATTGATCTACGGCGCAGTTGTCACCGTCCTAATCATTGTACTTGTGATTGTCGGGCTGTTTTTCGAAATAATGAACAGCCGCCGTCCTGAACGCTGGATACAGAAGGACCGCCGCAACCGTCGCAAATGGAAAGAACTGACCCATGCTCCGGGGCCGATCGCCGTTATCGCGTTCTGCGTCTCCCGAGGTATTTTCGCCCAGTTGCAGGGATGGACGATCACGCCTTTGACGTTGAGCTGTTGGAGCGTGCCGCTGTCACCCGGAATTTCGATCGTTCTTTATGATGCGTGGTTTTATCGGATCCACAGGCTTCTGCATTGGCGGCCGATGTATCGTTTTCACGCGCTGAACCACAAAAGCGTCGCCCCTTCAGTGTGGACCAATCATTATGAATCGCTCACTGAGGCGTTCCTGAATCAGGCCTTCTACATCATCGTTCCGTTCATCCCTCCAATTCCCTGGCAGATAATGTTGGTACAGAAGCTTTATGATCAGGTTAGCGGCATGCTCGGCCACGCCGGGTTCGATCATTTCGCCTCCCTAGCCGGGCGTTCGCCTTTTCCTCTAGCGAGCAAAGTGTTCCACAATCGGCACCACCGACATTTCAGATACAATTATGGCTTCACCTTCTCATGGTGGGACCGATTGATCGGAACAATCCATCCGACATATGACGAAACACTCGCCAGTTTCGAACCAGGCACCAAGGTCCTCCCCGCGACCAAGTGATACCAACGAACTGCGCTAATCCGGCTTGCCATTCTGGTTCATCAGTCGTCATCGCGTCGGACAATATAACCCGAGCGCCAATCAACTTGTCACTCTCTCCGTCAACCCTTAATCTGGAGCAAATCACCTGCCAACACGCAGGGCATAAGCGTCCGCGGTTTTGAGACGCGCAGCAACCCATACAAAATGGTCCGAATGGAAAACTCGAACAAAGACCATCTCCTCCCCTCCCCGGCTCCATTGGCAGGAGCTGAAGCAGTGTCCGCTCAGGAGCAGCCCGCGGCGGAAGAGGTGACCCCGCCGGTCGTTCTCTCATCGCACCTTGAGCAGTTGACGGAACGCGCCCGCACCTATGTCGATGCGGCGAGTTCAGCGAATACCCGCCGCGCCTATGCCTCGGACTGGAAGCATTTTTCGGCATGGTGCCGAAGGCAAGGGCTCGCTCTTCTGCCGCCCAGTCCTCAGGTCGTGGGTCTCTACATCACCGCCTGTGCATCCGGTACGGTCGAACGCGGGGTAAAGCCCAATTCTGTCTCGACGATCGAAAGACGGCTTTCCTCCCTTTCCTGGAACTACGCGCAGCGTGGTCTCTCTCTCGACCGCAGAGACCGACACATCGCCACGGTTCTCGCCGGTATCCGCAACACCCACGCGGCTCCACCACGGCAGAAGGAAGCGATCCTGCCAGAGGACATCATCGCCATGCTGGAGACCCTCGACCGCGGTACCCTGAGAGGCTTGCGCGACCGCGCCATGCTGCTGCTTGGCTTTGCCGGCGGCTTGCGCCGTTCCGAAATTGTCGGCCTCGATCTCGGCCGCGACCAGACGGAAGACGGCAAGGGCTGGATCGAAATTCTCGACAAGGGCATGCTCGTCACCCTGCGCGGCAAGACCGGCTGGCGGGAGGTCGAAGTCGGCCGAGGATCCGCAGATACCACCTGCCCCATCGCGGCGATAGAGACCTGGGTCAAGTTTGCGCGGCTGGCAAAAGGCCCCCTCTTCCGTCGGGTAACCGGACAGGGAAAATCCGTTGGTGCCGATCGCCTCAACGATCAGGAAGTTGCCCGGCTGGTGAAGAGAACGGCTATGGCCGCCGGCGTCCGCGGCGATCTTTCCGAGGCCGAACGCCAGCAGAAGTTTGCCGGCCATTCCCTCCGTGCCGGTCTCGCCTCCTCTGCGGAAGTCGATGAGCGCTACGTCCAGAAACAGCTCGGCCATGCTTCCGCGGAAATGACCCGGCGCTATCAGCGTCGCCGTGATCGCTTCCGCATCAACCTCACGAAAGCCGCGGGGCTCTGATCCGCTTCGGCGGCTTTCTCGCAGGCGTTCCTGGCGCATCGCTATATCTCAGCCCCCCTGCGAACGCATGTCACGCAGATCAACGGCTTGGCTCCACGCGACGCGATATGTCTTCCCATGCCTAGGAAGCCCTTGTCGCCGGGGCCGGATTTGCTCTGGCGAGCGCCATGATCATCGGTCCCAGAGAAAACTCGCCGCGCGCGGCCTTTCGAGTCAGATCCCGCAAATAGCCGCCCGGGGAATTGATATGCCCCGCCCTTTCCAGAATGCAGGCCACGGCGACGGCAGCGTTTTCAGGCCCCATGACCTCGCAGGCTTCCTGAAAGGCCGACGGGCTTACCCCGAGCATGGATCGAACCACGACCGCCGCCGACATCAGGTCGCGCCAGTTCGTCACCCCGCCGCCTGGACCATAGGCAACAGCTTCAGGGCATGCCCTAAGCACCATGCCCAAGGGAAATGCCTTTACCGGCTCGCGCAAACGTACCGGTTTTTCCGCCGGCGGCTCGTCCTGCTCATTGTCTGAGCGAGGTTCAAGTTCATGGATGGATTCGGTGTTTGAATTCTGTATGTGCTGACGATATTCGTCACCATTGGCGACGTTTTTTTGTGTTTTAAGCTGCGTTTCCAGAATGTTGACGACTTCCTGGTGCAGGAGTTCCAAATCTTCCCTTATGGCAGCCAGTTCCTCGAGGTTCTTCGCCCTACCTATGCCTCCGACCATCCCTATGTATCGGGCTTCAACCATCGCCCAATCCCCCGCAGCCCCTTCTTCCATCGCTACCGTGATCAGCTTGCGGATATCCCGCCGCAAAATCGTGATCTTTTCCCTATGCCGTTGAATGCTGCGCCGTTCGGCGACAACCTGCTGGGCGAGCAGCGCCAGTTCTTCGGAACGAGCCAGTAGCGGCGCCAAGCTGAAGCCATAGGCGTCCTCGATCGCTCCGCCATCGGACTTGCGCGCATAACGCTTACCGTTCGGGCTATCCTTACGATGAACGAGACCCGCCTTGACGAGCAGAGCCAGATTTTCCCTGAGCGTTGTGCCGGCAATTCCGTTTGCACGAGCAGTCAACTGCGCATTCGATGGAAAGACGATGAGATTATCATCCGCAGACAGATGGCCCTCCGGATAGAACGAAAGGAGCGCGTTAAGTACTGCAAGCGCACGGTCCCTGAGACCGAGCAGGGTACGGGCATCGCATGCATCGCGATAGACGCGCCATTTATCGACGGTCTTTCCCGCGGGTACATCTGCACTTTCCAACTGCCCCTTGATCAAGGCAAGCGTCATAGTTCGCCGCCCAAACGGCGTCGTTATAGTCTGACCTGGCATCTTCTCTTCACCTTCTTGCAGGCAAAAGAAATTAGTTCACCTGAACGGCGCCAAGACTCTTGACTATGATTCGCGGAAATGAGATTCTCAGGTTGCTACACAAGAGAAGGGCTTCCGCTACGGCAACGTTCGGGGGCCTTTTTTCTTTTGCTGGTCAATCTCCTTCGTGGAAGCTCTGCTCCTGGAATTCGGCATAAAGCCGATCCAGATTATTCGAGAGAAACCGCCCGAAATCTCCCGCAGCTTTTGCCTTGAGCGACACGGTGCATGTTCTCCCGGTATTGATAATCTCGGCCGAGAGCCGCTGGTCCTTCGCCTGCCACGACTGCTTGAGGGCTGGCACAACCTTCTTCACCGGTTTTCCGGCCTTGTTCAGGGTTGCGACAAGCGCATTGAAGCGGTCATCGGATCCGAGTGCGGCAAAGTCCTCACTCTCGACCAGACCATCTATCTTCTCCTGGGCACCGGCCTTGCCGATCAGTAAAGACAATTCCACCCAACGCTCGCGTCCAATGGACGGAGCAGCTCCGATATGGACGATCAAGCTTTCCGGAATGCGCTCGGTGACCGACGCCATCTTCGAGACGGCAGCAGCATTCGCGGCGAGTGCCGACGAAATCACCGCACGGTCATATCCAAGCTCGATAAGGCGTCGCGCAAATGCAGCCCGCTCGATGAAGGAGAGATTGGCACGTGCCGAGTTTTCCTGCCCCTGAGCGATGACATGCGTGCGGTCATCCAGCGGCTTGACGACGGCCTTGACCTTGCGGCCTAACTCGCGGGCGACACGAAGACGCCGGTGGCCGAAAACCACCTGGTAACGGCCTGTCGCTGTCGGGTGAGGGCGCACCAGGATCGGTGTGTCCTGCCCCCGCTCTTCGATCGCCGCTTTCAGTTCTTCGAACTGTTCGCTGCCATCCTCCAACCGATCAGACACGAAGGACCCATCCACGGTTTCCGGGTCGAGTTCGACGACAGCATCGCCTTCCAGGAATTTCTCGGCCTGCTTGGCCAGTTCATCCAACGAACGGATCATATTCTTGGATGCGCCGCGCATCGGATAATTGCCAGCGGCCGGCGAAGCTTCCGGCTCGTCGGCGTCGGTCAGGCCCGCCAAGAGGTTTTTACGCGCCATCCACTACTCCAATTCAAGGTAGATAACTGAAAACAAAAGCGAAATCTCCGTTTTTGTCAGCCGACAACCGGCCTTCCCCAGGCCGCATGTATGAGTTGGGCGATTTCCTCATTGACGGAATCCAAAGACTCCAGCGCCCGGTCATAGGTCGAGCGGGTCATCTGGCTCTTGTCGACCTCGTAAAGGGTCTGCTTGGTAATTCCTGCGTCCGATATCGCCGTCGACTTCAGCATCGGGTTCTTCAAAACGTATTGATGGAAGAGCGTCTGCATAAAGCCCACCATTTGCGCCTGCGGCACATCCGTCGGCTCGTACCGGGTAATCAGGTAGCGATACCAGGAGAGATTGACCTCAGCGCCAGCCTCCCGGATCGGCTTCAGGATCCCGCCGAGCATGAGCAGGAACTGACCCATCGACATCACATCCAGCATCTGCGGATGGATTGTAATTAGCACGCTGGTCGCAGCCGTGAGCGCGGTGATGGTGAGGTAGCCGAGTTGTGGAGGGCAGTCGATCACGACGACATCGTACCGATCATCAACATCGGCCAGTGCCCGTGAAATGCGCGTGAAGAAGGTCTTGCCCTCATTGGTCGACTTATTCGACATCGCGAGCGGCGTATCGTATTCGAACTCCTGAAGCTCGAGATTGGCCGGCACGATATCGAGCCCGGGGAAATTCGTCGGCTGAATGATGTCCCGGATCGAACGTTTTCCATCGTCGTAGCGGATTGCTTCGTAGAGCGACGGCGTCTGGTCCAGCTCCGGCTGGAACCCATGCAGCGAAGACAGGGAGGCCTGCGGGTCGAGATCGACCGCCAGCACGCGGTGCCCCGTCAGCGCGAGGTACTGGGCAAGATGGGCAGCCGTGGTCGTCTTGCCGGAGCCGCCCTTGAAGTTCACGACCGCGATGACCTGCAGTTTCTCGTTCGCTCGCCGATGGGGAACATAGTTGCGGCTTTCCGAACGGCCGTGCTCATCGAGATAACGCCGAAGCTCAAGCATCTGGTCGGCCGTGTAGAACCGCCGGCCCGACGACGACGTGTCGGGGAGAGGCCCTTTGCCCTCAAGATGAAGCTTCTTGAGCGTGCTCTGGGAAACCCCGATATAATTCGCCACCTCCGCCATGGTGAACTGGCGAAGGGTCTTCTTCGCGTTCGGCGGAAAGCGCTGCATGCTGAGCAGATGCAGCTTCTTTGAAATCAGATCGCCCTGTTCGAGGATCTCATCTTCAAAGTGAGCAGGCTGGCTCGCAGCCATTGACGGTTTCGCGTTCATGGGGTGGTCGCTCTCAAATAACGATATTCAGGCCTATGCCCGCAGTTAATCGTTATTATCTGCGATTCTCGAACCCAAACAAGGGAAATAGAGTTAATACATTCCTAACAAAGTCCCACGGTGGTCGCTGCGGGCCGCACGCCGCGCTCGATATTCTGATTGAGATTCAGAATGTTAAGCTGAGTCGCATGCGCGACCTCGCGGACGGATTTTACCGGAAACAGCCACAGGCCGAGACCGCCTTTTGACAACTAATCACGCCTGTTCCTCACCTGAAAATCGATCGAGAAACATAAAATCGCGCGACTCACCGTCTTGCAAGCAAAACACATCGAGTCGTCTCGCTGATGAAAGCCCGCCAGAAGGTCTGTCACGACCCTTGGTAAAACTCGCCTCATCCATTACCGTTATCGGGACCGGCGCATCGTCGGGTTGCACGTCGCGCATTTATTGAACTCCGATATAAGCCCAATCTCGGTGCGTTGACTAATCGAAACAGAGATCGGGTCCTATAGTCCTCCGGTGACGCCGTTTTCGGCATTCCGTGTGGCAACCGACCCTGCAGGAGTGGTCTGATGGATATCATGAGAGTTGGAACGCGGCCTTCGGGCAAGGGACCCGCCGACTGGTTTACCGGCACGGTACGGATAGACCCGCTGTTCCAGGCGCAGGAACCCGCTCGCGTTGCCGGGGCATCGGTGACATTCGAACCCGGCGCCAGAACCGCCTGGCACACGCACCCGCTCGGTCAGACCTTGATCGTCGTTTCCGGGCTTGGACTTGTGCAGCGGGAAGGGGGAGCGGTCGAGGAAATCCGGCCGGGCGACGTTATCTGGTTTCCGCCCGGGGAAAAGCATTGGCACGGAGCGTCTGCGACCGTTGCGATGACCCATATCGCCATTCAGGAGGCCCTGGACGGCAAGGTCGTGGACTGGATGGAGCATGTCAGCGACGAACAATACGCCGCTCGCTGATCAAACTGACAATCCCAACGACAGGAGCCTACCCATGCATACGAAAGCATTCGGCGCCTATGCAGCCAACAAACCGCTCGAGGCCATGAACATCTTCCGGCGCGAGCCTGGTCCAAGCGACGTGCAGATCAAGATCGCCTACTGCGGCGTCTGCCATTCCGACCTGCACACAGTCCGCTCGGAGTGGGGAGGCACGATCTACCCATGCGTGCCCGGCCATGAAATCGTCGGGCACGTAACCGCCATTGGCAGCAACGTCACGAAATTCAAGGTCGGAGAGACGGTCGGGGTCGGCTGCATGGTCGATAGCTGCCAGCACTGCTATGCCTGCGACGACGGTCTCGAGCAATATTGCGAACACGGCTTCACCGGCACCTATAATGGCGCGACCAGTGACGAGCCGGGGCACACCCTTGGCGGCTATTCCGACACCATAGTGGTCAAGGACAAATTCATCCTGAAGATCCGCCATCCGGAGGATCAGCTTGCAGCCGTCGCACCACTCCTCTGCGCCGGCATCACCACCTACTCGCCGCTCAGGCACTGGAAGGTGGGACCGGGCCAGAAAGTCGGCATCGTTGGCATCGGTGGTCTCGGACACATGGGCATCAAGCTTGCCCATGCCATGGGCGCGCATACGGTCGCCTTCACAACATCGGAAAGCAAACGACAGGCAGCGCATGATCTCGGCGCAGACGAGGTCGTGATCTCAAAGGATACGGACGAAATGGCGAAGCACGCCACCAGCTTCGATTTCATCCTGAACACTGTTGCCGCCAGCCACAATCTCGATGCCTTCACCAATCTCCTGAAGAGGGATGGGACCCTAACGCTGGTCGGCGTTCCGGAACATCCGCATCCGTCGCCGAACATCTTCCCGCTGATCTTCAAGCGACGCTCGATCGCGGGATCGCTTATCGGCGGCATTGCGGAGACACAGGAGATGCTGGATTTCTGCGCCGAGAAGGGCATTGTTTCGGACATCGAAATGATCCCGATCCAAAAGATCGATGAGGCCTACGACCGCATGCAGAAGAGCGATGTCAAATATCGCTTCGTCATAGACAACGCGACGCTTTAAGTTTCCGAGCGATCACGGCCTTGATATCGGGGCCGTGATCCAGTGTCTGTGAAATTGCCTATGCTCCGTCTGCGGGAAAGGCGGCAGCGATCAGCGTCCGGGTATAATCCTCCCGCGGGCTGTCGAGGACCGACAGGGCAGGGCCATCCTCGATGACCCGACCGTTCTTCATCACCAGAATTCTGTCCGCCATGGCGCGAACCACGGCAAGATCATGACTGATGAAGAGATAGGAAAGCGCATGTGCGGCCTGCAGGTCGCGCAGCAGATCGACGATTTGTTTCTGCACCTGCCGGTCCAGCGCCGAAGTCGGCTCGTCGAGCAGCAGGACACGGGGTTTCAGGATGATCGCTCGGGCGATGGCGATCCGCTGGCGTTGCCCGCCGGAAAACTCGTGCGGATAGCGGTTGCGCATCACCGGGTCGAGGTGAACTTCCTCCAATGCCCTGATGGCGCGCATGTCCCGCTCACGGGCGCTGAGGCCCGGTTCGTGAACGGTCAGCCCCTCTGTGACGATCTGCCCGACGGTCATTCGGGGACTGAGCGATCCGAAGGGATCCTGAAACACCACCTGCAACTGCCGGCGCAGCGGACGCATTTGCGCTCGGTCATAGCCCGAGATATCCCTATCGTCGAGGCGTATCCGGCCGGACGAGGGCAACAGCCTCAGCAAAGCTCTTGCCAGCGTCGACTTGCCCGAACCGCTTTCACCGACGATGCCGATGGTCTCGCCCTGATGCAGGGTCAGCCCCGCGTCCGAGACTGCCTGCCGCCGATAGGCTCCGCGTCCATAGAACACATCGAGATTTGAAGCCGACATGACCTCGGGCGCATCCGGGACAGGAGGCTGCTTCAATCCCGAAGGCCCCGCCGCTATCAGCGCACGGGTATAGTCATGCTGCGGATTGTCGAACACCTCCGCCGTCGGCCCGGATTCGACGACATCGCCCCGGCACATCACATAGACCCTCTGCGCGATGCGCCGCACCACGCCAAGGTCATGCGAGATGAAGATCACCCCCATGCCGAGCCGCGCCTGCAGGTCGGCGATCAGGTCGAGAATCTCCGCCTGAATGGTCACGTCGAGAGCCGTCGTCGGCTCGTCGGCGATCAGGAGTTCCGGATTGTTGGCAAGCGCCATGGCAATCATCACGCGCTGACGCTGCCCGCCCGACATCTCGTTCGGATAGGCATCCATCCGTCTCTCCGGATCCGGGATGCGGACAAGGCGAAGCATCTCCAGCGCCCGCTCCCTGGCAGTCTTCCTGCCGATGCGCTGATGGCGCATGATTGGCTCAACGAGCTGACTGCCGATCGTATAGAGTGGGTCGAGCGAAGTCATCGGCTCCTGGAAAACCATGCCGATCCGGTCGCCACGGATGCGGTTCAGCGCCGTCTTGTTCATCCCGACGAGGTTCTCGCCGTGGAACAGAATGCGACCTGTCGCGCGTCCATTCTTCGGCAACAGGCCCATTGCGGCCATCATCGACTGGCTCTTGCCCGATCCGCTCTCGCCGACGATGGCAATGGTCTCTCCGGAACGAACATGGAGAGAGATGCCATGAACGGCTTCCACCGAACCTTCGTCGGTCTGGAACCCGACCCGCAGATCCTCGACCGCGAGAAGGACGGGCTTGTCATTGGCGTCAGGGGTCATGTCAGTGGTCCTTGGGATCGAGAGCATCGCGCAAGCCGTCGCCGATGAAATTCAGCGCAAAGAGCGTGGTGATGAGGAAAACCGACGGGAAGACCAGCAGCCAGTTGGCCGATGGCATCGAACGGGCGCCCTGTGCGATCAGCACGCCCCAACTCGACATCGGTTCCTGCACTCCGAAGCCCAGATAGGAGAGGAAGCTTTCGAGAATGATGACCTGCGGCACGAGCAGGGTCATGTAGATCACCACGGGACCGAGCAGATTGGGCACGATATGGCGCAGCAGGATACGGGCGCGGGAAACACCCAGCGCCTCTGCGGCCTCCACGAACTCCTGACGGCGCAGGGAGAGTGTCTGGCCGCGCACGATGCGCGCCATGTCCAGCCACAGCACCGCTCCGACGGCCACGAACATCAGCAGGAAATTCCGCCCGAAAAAGACGACCAGCATGATGACGAAGAATATGAAGGGTAGCGAATAGAGGACATCGACGATGCGCATCATCACCTGGTCGGTTCTGCCGCCGATGAACCCGGCCGTAGAACCATAGAAGACCCCGATCACCACCGCGATCAGGCCTGCGAGCAGCCCGATGGACAACGACACGCGACCCGCCATCAGGGTCCGTGCCAGAAGATCGCGACCGGTGCTGTCGGTGCCGAAGAAAAAATAGCGCTTTTCAAGGGCGGCTGAGATCGTCATGGAGCCGGACGCGCTCGTCTTTACCTGTGCGTCCTCCAGAAGGTCCGAACGGTCGATATAGCGGGTCACGCGCGGATCGATATCGCCCTTGGAAGAGAGACGTATCTCGACGCGCTCGTCCTTTTCCTCCCACCCATCGAGAGTCAACCGAGCGCGGGCGACTGCTTCCTCAATGGCCGGACCGATCATGTCGGCGGTAGGGTAGGGGGCAAGGCTTGGCGGCACCCGTGTGTAGTTCTGGTAGATGGCTTCGTAGCTGTTCGGCAGGAGCATCGGGCCGAAGACACAGACGACCGCCATCAGCAACAGGTAGACGGCGCTTGCCATGGCCGCGCGATTGCGCGCGAAACGCGAACGAGCGTAGCCCCAAAGCGAACGGCCGACGACCGCAGGGCTCTCGCCCGTCAAAGCGGTATTCTCATTCATAGCGAACCCTCGGATCGATCACCGCATAGAGGATGTCGACGATGAGGTTGAAGAGGATGGTGAAGACCGCGACGATGACGACCCCGCCCATGACGACGGTGTAGTCGCGGTTGAGTGCTGCATCGACGAAATAGCGGCCAATGCCGGGGATGGAGAAGATCGTCTCGACCACCACCGACCCGGTGAGCAGAGCCGCAGCGGCAGGCCCCGCATAGGAAACGACCGGCAGCAATGCCGAGCGCAGGGCATGGCGCAGCACGATGGAGAAATCCGAGAGACCCATCGCGCGGGCGGTGCGGATGTGATGGGCATGAAGGGACTCGATCATCGCCCCCCGCATCAACCGCGCGACGATGGCAAGCTGCGGCAGCATCAGCGTCACCACAGGCCCGATCTTGTTGACGAGGGCACCATCGCCCCAGCCGCCGACCGGTAGCCATTTCAGCGTCAACGCAAAGAAAAGCTGGAAGAGCGGCGCGATAACGAAAGTCGGGATCGTGCTTCCGGCGGTCGCAACCGCAATCACCGCAACATCGGGAGCCCGGTTCTGCCGCAACGCCGCGACAATGCCAAGCGCGCCGCCAAGGATGAGCGCAATAATGAGCGCGAGACCACCGAGCTGCACGGAGACCGGCAGCCCGGCCATGAACAATTCGGCGACAGTGAATTCCGGCATGGTGAAGCTCGGTCCCAGATCACCACGCACGAGATTGCCGAGATAGATGAGATATTGGTGCCATAGCGGCAGGTCGAGGTGATAGGCGCGTTCCAGATTGGCGCGGATCACCGGATCCAGGCCTCGTTCCTGATTGAACGGCCCGCCCGGAGCGACGCGCATCATGAAGAACGACAGCGTGATGATCACGAAGATCGTCGGAATGGCGGTCAGCAGCCGCCGCAGGACATAACGGATCATGGTGGGCTCACATGAGGAGACAGGCGGACGTCATCAGCACGGCGATGGCCGCGACGACAGGCCGGGATGCTTGCCCCCGCAAACAGACGGAGGCAAGCCCTTCGTTTTTTGTTATTTCAGCGTCAGGAAGCGCGAGGGATGGATATCCATCACGTTTTCCTGCCAGCCGCCGACCTTCGCAGAAACGAGGTTGTGGTAGCTGTAATACATCAGCGGCATGACGCAGAGATCGCGCGCGACGCCGATTTCCTCGGCATCCGACAAGATCTTCAGGCGTTCGGCAGGTTCGACAGCAGCGGCCTTGGAGAGCAGGCCGTCATACTCCGAATTGGAATACTGCGTGTAGTTGTTGCCGGTACCGGTCTTGCAAAGCGCCAGGAAGTTTTCCGGGTCGACATAGTCGGCATACCATGCGGCGCGCGCCACATCGTAATTGCCCTTGGCTTCGAGCAGACCGTAATGCGACTTGGTGTCGGCATTGACCAGCGAAACCTCGATCCCGAACGGACGCAACATCTCTTGAATGGCGACAGCAGTGTTCGAGTTGTTGTCGGAGGTGTTGAAGCGGATTTCCATCTTCAACGGCGAGGACGGACCATAGCCCAGCTCGGTCAGGATCTTCTCGGCTTCATCTTCACGGTCGATCTGGGCTTTTTCGGCATATTCCGGGGCGCGAGCCGTGTAACCCTCAATGCCCGGCGGCACGAAAGAGTAGGCGGGCAGCATCGTGTCCTGCCAGACCTTCTTGGCGAGGAAGTCGCGGTCGATCAGCATCGAGATCGCCTGCCGCAGACGCGGATTATCCCACGGAGCCTTGTCGGTCTTGAAGCCGTAGTAGTAGGTAGCGAGGATCGGCCCGACGCGCACCTCATCGCCGAACTTGGCCTTCAGGTCAGCGGTCTGTTCGGTTGGGAAGTCACGGTTGACGTCGAGTTCACCCGCTTCGAAACGCTTCACGGCCGCGGCGTTATCGGCCGTCGGATAGTAGTTCACCTTGTCGATGGCGACATTGGCGACGTCGTAGAACTCGGGATTCTTCTCAAGTGTGATGTGATCGTTCGGCACGAAGCCGGCAAGCTTGTAAGCGCCGTTCGAAACGAGATGACCGGGCTTGGTGAAATCGGCGCCGAAGGCTTCGACATTCTCTCGCTTGACCGGATAGGTCGACTGGTGGCTCAGCATATCGAGGAAATAGGGCGTGGGCGCATTCAGCGTCACGACCAGAGTCAGCTTATCCTTCGCCGAAATGCCAAGTTCTTCAGGCTTCTTCTTGCCGGCGGTAATGTCTTCCGCGTTGACCACCGGGGCCAGCATGTAGGCGTATTCGGCAGCCGTTTCAGGCGTGACCACACGGCGCCAGGAATAGACGAAGTCCTCGGCCGTCACCGGGCTGCCATCGGACCAGCGGCCGTCGGCGCGCAGATGGAAGGTGTAGGTCTTGCCGTCTTCGGAAACTTCCCAGCTTTCCGCAGCGCCCGGAATGGTGCGAGCGGCGGCATCATGGGCGGTCAGTCCCAGAAACAGATCCCGCATAAGATTGCCTTCGGCCATCGTCGAGGTGCGATGCGGGTCCATGGATTCCGGATCGTCGACATTGCCGCGGTCCAGAACTGTTTCGGCGAGCGCAGCCGGTGCGAATGCTATCGGCAGCAAGGCCAGCGCCGAACCGAGAAGCAGCGATCGCAACGAGAATTTATGATGTGATGTCATGCAGGATCCCTCATTGTTAGTGATATTTGTGGCTGATCTTTCCGGATCGGCAGGGGAGGCAGCGCCGGCAATACCGGCGTTCGGCTGGCGGTCCAGCAGTCTGGTCGGACTGCGGTAACCGCAAGGGCGGGTCGTCGCTTCGGTTTTCCAGCGACGTGTGTTCATGAGGCGAAGCGGTCGGTTGCGCGAACCGTGGCATCGGCGATGCCGGGCTCCACGCCGGAATGACCGGCATCGGGAACGATGGTGAAAGTCGCGTCCGGCCAGCGTTTCGCCAGGTCATGGGCGGTCTGCATCGGCGTCACCAGATCATAGCGGCCCTGGATGATCTCGCCCGGCACGCCCTTGAGCGCGGCCGCCTGATCGAGCAGCCATCCGTCATGGGCGAAGAAGCCGCCATTCATGAAATAATGGCATTCGAGCCGGGCAAGCGCGACAGCGGTTTCCTCCTCGGCGAAGGACGCCTCGCGCTCCGGGTCCGGTATCAGGCTCAGCGCCGCGCCCTCCCAGGCGCTCCAAGCCTTGGCGGCCTCCAATTGGTTCGCCGCATCGCCATTCGTCAGCCGCTGGTAATAAGCGGCGAGCAGGTCGTCGCGCTCGGTTTCGGGAATTGGCGCCAGATACCGGTCAAAGGCATCGGGATAGAGAAAGCTTGCGCCGGATTGATAGAACCAGCGCACCTCCGCAGTACGCACGGCGAAGATGCCCCGCACGATCAGTTCGGTCACGTGCAAGCGATGGGTGATGGCATAGGCAAGGGCCAGCGTCGAGCCCCATGATCCCCCGACGACCTGCCAGCGATCGATGCCGAGATGCTGCCTCAGCGTCTCGATGTCGGCCACTAGGTCCCAGGTGGTATTTTCGGCCAGTTCGGCATAGGGCGTGGATTGGCCACAGCCACGCTGATCGAAGAGAATGATGCGATAGCGCTTCGGATCGTGCCCGCGCCGCAGGAACGGTGATATCCCGCCCCCGGGGCCTCCATGCAGCACGAGCGCCGGTTTTCCATCCGGATTGCCGCACTGCTCGTAATAGATACGGTGCACCGGGCTGACTTGAAGAAAGCCAGTGTCATAAGGCTCGATGACGGGATACAGGCTGCGGCGTGTCGTATCCGCTGTTTCCGTCATGCGGCAACCTCCGCCTCGGCCAGATGTTCAGCCAAAATGCGGCCGATATCATGGAAGGCCTGCGGGTGATCGACGCTGAGTTCCTTGCCCTGCGTCATCACCACGGCGATCACCGCCGGCCGCTGGTCAGGCTGGAAGCGGATCATGTCGTGCTTGAAATAGGAGGCGCGGGGATCGCCGGTCCAGGTGTTGTGGCCGGCCTTGCTCCAGTAGGGCAGGTGGGTCGGCAGGCCGCCGCCGAGAAACTCTGTCACCTGATAGCCGGAATTACCGGCTTCGGGGCCTGCCAGATCCCGGCGCAGCTCCTTTTGCGCGCGCGCGCGCGAGGCATCGGAGAGCGGCAGCTCACCTTCGAACAGTTCCCACATCAGGCGCGCGGCCGAAAGCGGCGTGAGCGCATTGAGATAGGACCGGTCGCGCCCCGCATATTGCGCCTCGCGTCCGTAACGCGTGTCGTCCATCAGCTTCTGGGTGATGTTGCAGCCGGCAAATTCGCTCCATCCGAGGCTCAGGAAATAGCGGTTCAGCATCTCCCTGCGCTCACGCCATTCGACGAATTCAGAGCCGGATAGCAGCGTGTCGCCGGTCGTACCGGTAATCAGATCGATGACGTAGTTGGTCGCGGTGTTCGAGGACCACAGGATCATGTCGCGCATGGCGCGGTCGAGATCCTCATGCGGCGTCAGAACACCCTGATCCAGCAAATCCAGCGCATGAACCAGATGGAACGCCTTCACGAGGCTGCACGGATAGCACACCCAGTCTCCACGCCACGAATATCCGACGGGGCGGCTATTTTCCGGCGTCACGATCACGAGGCCCAACCGTTCCTCGCGCAATCCCCGGGAAGAAAGCTGCTCCAGCAGCTTCGCAACAAGCCTGTCTCCGCGCTGCTGCCATTCCGGGGTCTGGGTGAAGAACATGGGCATTTCCTTGTCTGCATTCTCATTTCGCCATGGGCGTCTGAGGACAAAGCTAGCCCCGCATCGGAGATTGTGTAAAATAATTAAAACTGCATCTTCTATTACCCAGCTAATAGTCTTCCCACGGAAAGGATCCTCATGAATCTCCGGGAACTCGAGCTTTTCGGCACGCTGATGCGGGTCGGGACCACGATCGAAACGGCAGCGGTCCTTGGAATTTCGCAGCCAGGCGTCAGCGCCCAGATCAAGCGCATCGAGGCCCGGCTGCGGCTCACCTTGTTTCAGCGCGTCGGCAACCGGCTGGAGCCAACCGCCGAGGCGCACGCCCTGTTCGCGCAGGCCGCGCCGATCTTCACCACCCAGGCGGAAATCCGGTCCCGGATCGAGGAGCTGGCGAGCGCTGCCCGCGCGCCGGTGACGATCTCCGCCACGCCGGCAATCGTCGAAGGCTTCCTTGCCGAGCGGCTGGCGACCGCCGGTTATGACAACTGGCGGAAACATCTCCGCCTGTGGGTGACAGAGCCTGAGACGGACGTGAGAAGCGGCCGGGCCGATATCGGCCTGCAGATGGCGGTACCGGCCAAGGCGGACTTCCACGCGGAAACGCTGATGGAGGTGGCGCTCGGCGCCGTGATGCGCCGCGATCATCCGCTGGCGTCGAAAGATCGCCTGAGCATCACGGATATCGCCGCCGAGCCGCTGGTCTCCTACGATCCGGCATGGTCGCCCATGGGCGCAGTCATCCAGCAGGCCTTTCGAGCCAAGGGACTGAAATACAATCTGTCCTGCGAAGCGCCGTTCTGCTCGACTGTCTGCCATCTGGTGGAAGCGTGCGGCGGGGTGGGTGTCATCGATGCACTGACTGCCGGCCGGCTGACGAGTCCCGCCCTCGTCTGGAAACCGCTCGGGAATGTCCCGACTGTTCCCCTGATCGTTTTCCACCGCCGTAAAGAGCCCCTGCGCAGCGCAGTTCTCTCGCTGCTGACCCTTCTGAAGACACCCCCGGCAAGCAAAGGGAAGGAAAAGAGCGCTCACTCGGAATAGGCGCTGCAGGCCTGTTTCAGATAGCGAATGAAACTCGCACTGTGGCGTGAAAGCACCCTGAGGTCGCTGTGAAGCACGACCGTGTTCAGTCCGATGGCCGGCTTCATTCGCAATATCTCGACAGCGCGGTCTTTGAACGAGGAAGCGGAGTAGGCATCGACAATCGTCGCGCCACACCCCTTTTCCGCAAGCTTGCAGGCGATGGAATGGGTCTGCACCTGGATCGCGGGAGCAGCAGCCATGCCGGCCGACCGCATTTCCCGATCGATCAACCGACCGACGGGATCGCTGTCCATCAGACCGATCAATCGTTGCGGATCGATTTCAGCGAGCCGGATCTCCTTCCTCTGCGCATTCCGGTCACCCGCAGGTCCGACATACAGCAGATTGGAGTGCCCGAGCTTTTCCGCCCTGATACCGACATGCGGCTCGGGATCGAAGGTAACGGCAATGTCGAGATCCTGCGCCATAAGGCTCTGGATGAGCTGCGCCGTATGCTGGGTGCGAATTTCGTAGGAAATTTCGGGATGCGCCTTCTGGAAGCGCTGTATGGCGTCCGGCACGACGCTCATGCCGAGGCTCGGAATGCAGCCGACCCGGATGCGCCCCTGTCCATGGGGCGCAAGATTCTGTCCGAGCCGGCGCAAGTGCCCCAGTTGGTCGAAGACCTTGGCGATTTCCGGCGCCATCATCTCGGCCTCGCGGGTGGGGACCAGCCGTCCCTTGATGCGCTCGAAAAGCCGGAACCCGAGCTGCTGCTCGGCATGCTTGATCAGCTTGCTGACGGCAGGCTGGCTGATGCCCAGAAGCCCTGCGGCACGGGTGATTGCGCCTGTCTGGAAGACGGCATGGCAGGCTTCTATGTGACGCAGTTGAAGCACGGTGGCTCGCGATCAGCTCATAACTTTTGTTTATATATATACGAAACAAAGGAAATTGCTCAAGCCGTGGCTTCTGGCCATAGTCCCGTCATCGGGCAAGGGATTTTCACCATGAAGATTTGCATTCTGGGCGCGGGTGTCGTCGGGCTGACCACCGCCTATTTTCTGGCGCGCAGCGGTCACGAGATCTCAATCGTTGACCGAAACGGACTGCCGGCGCAGGAAACCAGCTTCGCCAATGGCGGCCAGCTCAGCTATTCCTACGTCGCGCCGCTTGCTGCACCTTCGATCTTTCCAAGCCTTCCGAAATATCTTCTGGACCGGCAGTCGCCGCTCGGTTTCCAGCTTCGCGCCGATCCGAGCCAATGGCGCTGGCTCCTGAATTTCCTTCGGGCGTGCAGCCCCGGCACCTTTCAGAAGCACACCGCTGAACTCGCCATGCTTGCGGATTTCAGTCGCACGGCGATGCACGATCTCATGCAGGCCGAATCACTGGACTTCGACTTCAACCGCTTCGGTAAACTGGTCATCCATCGGGATCGGAAGAGTTTCGAAAACGCGGTCGCCCTCGCGGCCTATCAAAAGGAACTCGGAGCAGAGCAGGACGTACTCGACGACGAGGCCTGCATTGCGCTTGAGCCCTCTCTTGCAAGTCTCAAGGGCCAATTCAGCGGCGGGGTCTTCACCCCATCCGAGGAAGCAGGGGACTGCCGCAAGTTCTGCGAAGCCCTCGATAAGGTGCTCGGGGAACAGTATGGGGTAACGAGGCTTTACCACCACAAGATCGGCGCTCTGCGCGCCGATCAGGGGCGGGTGCGCGCCGTTTCCACCGATCGCGGCGATGTAGAAGCCGACCATTTCGTCATGACGGCGGGATTGACGAGCCGGGAACTGATGCGCCCGCTCGGCGTATCGTTGCCGCTCTGCGCGCTCAAGGGCTACAGCCTGACGGTCGCGGTTCCGGAGGCCACAGAAACAGCCGCGCCGAAGATCAGCGTCACCGACAGCCAGAACAAGATCGTCTATGCGAGACTGGGCGACAGCCTGCGCATTGCCGCCATGGTCGACATCGGTACGTCTGACGCCGCCGTCAATCCGCGCCGGCTCGACACACTGAAAAGGCAGGTCCGCTCAACGTTTCCGAAGCTGGCTGACCTCGACAACGCTCAATCCTGGGCGGGCCTTCGTCCTGCCACGGCGCAAGGAAAGCCGATCATCGGCAAGACGCCCTATCGCAACCTGTCTCTCAATGTCGGTCATGGCGCGCTGGGCTTCACGCTGGCCTGCGGCAGCGCCAGACTGATCCGCGATTTCATCGATGAAAAGCCGGCCGCGCTGGATGCGACGCCCTTTGCTCTCGGGGCTGTTCAATGAGGACAATTTGGGACATCTCTTCCGGCGCACAATCATTTGACAAAGGTCAACGACGCCCCCAACTTCTGCTATAGAGTACTTTGCAGGATGTCGTAGGCGACCGATGGAACTGATGCGCTACATCATGCTGGTCATTCGGACCTTTCTGGCCACGGCAGTCATTGCCGGGGTGATGGGTTCGTCGGCGGCAATGGCGGCGGATCATCCCTGCCAGTCGCAGCAGGTGCAGACTTCCATGCACACCGACACCGGCTCCCACAGCCATCCCGGCAAGTCACCCGCAAGCAACAAGATGCTCTGCTGCAGTTCCGTCTGCATGCTTTGCAGTGTGGTCGAAGCCGCGGACAAGTTCGAGACGATGCCGGCGAGGTTCGTCGATATCCGTTTTATCGACATAACCTCATTTCCCACGGGACGCAGCACGCCTCCTGTTCTCGGTCCTCCCCGCAACGCTGCCTGATGCTAGTGCGCCGCCAGTCCGGCCGCACCTCAACACACATCATTCGCAGCAGCCGTCGGCATTGCCGACCTATGGATCGAGAGAAAGATCATGAATCGCCGTCAATTCCTCCAGAATCTTGCGCTCGGCGCAGCAGCCATCGGATCGGGCGCAAGCCTGCCATGGAGCGTCCGGGCCGCCACGACACCGTCGTCGCTCAACCTTGCCGTCACCACCCGGACAATCGAAGTGAACGGAAAGGCGGCCAGGGTTTTCGGCCTTGTTCAGCCTGATGGAAAGCCGGGACTGACACTGGACGCCGGAACGCAATTCGATGTCCAACTCACCAACCAGACCGGGGAAAGCACGCTCATCCACTGGCACGGACTGACGCCGCCATGGAACATGGATGGCGTGCCGGACAATCCGGCCGCCCTATTGCAGCCGGGCGAAGAGCGCCGTTACAATTTTCCGGTCGGTGCCGGCGGGACCCATTGGATGCACGCCCACACCTTGCAGGAACAGAACCTGTTGGCCGCACCTCTCATCGTCCGCACAGTGGAGGAGCGAAACAGCGACGTGCAGGAGGTGGTCGTCCTGCTCCACGATTTCTCCTTCAGGACGCCGGAAGAACTCCTTGCCGAACTCAAGGGCGCCGGCGGTCACGGAATGTCGATGGGCATGAACCACGGCAGCATGATGCATGACATGTCGGGCAACATGGGTGGCCACGGCATGGCCATGCCGGGGATGAACATGCCCGATATGGCAGGGATGCCGTCCATGGACCTGAACGACATCGAATATGATGCCTATCTGGCAAACGACCGCACCCTTGATGATCCGGAAACCTTCCCCGTCGAGAAGGGTGGTCGTGTCAGACTCAGGATCATCAACGGTGCCACGGCAACCGCCTTCACCATCGACACCGGCGCGCTGAAAGGCATCCTCGTCGCGGTCGATGGCATTCCCGTCCAGCCGCTTACCGTTCAACGCGTTCCCGTCTCAATGGGCCAGCGTGTCGATATCCTGCTCGACATACCCGGTGAAGGCGGAGCGTTCCCTGTATTCGCGCTGCGCGAAGGTTCCCCGCATCGCACCGGGATTGTTCTCGCGACTGCAGGGGCAAGCATTCAGAAGTTCGCCACCGAAGGGATCGAAACCGGCCCGGTTCTCGATCTCAAACTCGAGCAACGGCTTCGTGCACTCAAGCCTCTCAAGGATGCCGAGCCCGCCAGGACATTCGAAATGGTCCTGAGCGGCAACATGTCCGGCTACACCTGGCAGATCGAAGGCGGTGAACATCTCGACGTCAAGACCGGCGACCGGATCCGGTTCGTCATCCGCAACATGTCGATGATGGCGCATCCCATGCATCTGCATGGTCATCATTTCCAGATCGTCGGACTGAACGGCAGGGATTTCGCAGGTGCAGTCCGGGACACGGTTCTCTTGCCGCCGATGGCAGAGGCCGTGCTAGAGTTCGATGCCAGCAATCCCGGTCGGTGGCCGTTCCATTGCCACCATCTGTATCACATGGCCAGCGGCATGATGTCCTTCGTGTCTTACGACGAGGCCGGCTGAGCAAAGGTCATATTGCAGCAATTTTCGCGTTCAGGGAGACCCCAATGACGCACGAACATCATACTGAAAACAACGACCATGCCGGCCATGAGCACAGTCAGGAGAAAGGTCAGGGGCAGGAGCACCATGATCACTCCCATCACGATCATGCTCATCACCACGACCACCCCGCCGACCAGAAACCAAAGGGCGCAACTCCGGCACCGGAAGGGACTATCTACACCTGCCCGATGCATCCCCAGATACGGCAGACACAGCCCGGAAACTGCCCCATATGCGGCATGACACTCGAGCCCGAAGTGGCAACCGCCGACACGGGCCCCAGTCCCGAACTGATCGACATGAAGCGCCGCTTCTGGATCGGCCTCGCACTGGCTATACCGGTCGTGATCCTCGAAATGGGCGGACACCTCATTGATTTGCACATGCTGATCGGTGCTCAGGCGTCCAACTGGATCCAGTTGATCCTCGCCACGCCTGTCGTGCTCTGGGCCGGATGGCCCTTCTTCGAGCGCGGCTGGAAGTCCATCGTCACCCGACACCTGAACATGTTCACGCTGATCGCCATCGGCACCGGGGCATCATGGCTCTTCAGCATCGTCGCAACGGTCGCGCCGGGCCTTTTCCCGCCAAGCCTGCGCGAGGCCGAAGGAACGGTCGCCGTCTATTTCGAGGCGGCAGCGGTAATCACGGTTCTGGTCCTGCTCGGTCAGGTTCTCGAACTGCGCGCGAGGGAACAGACCGGTGGCGCTATCCGTGCGCTTCTAGATCTCGCCCCGAAGATGGCGCGACGCGTCCGCGAAGACGGTACGGACGAGGACATCGCGCTGGAAGCGGTCGTTGTCGGAGACAAGCTTCGGGTCCGTCCCGGCGAGAAGGTGCCGGTCGATGGCGTTCTGATCGAAGGACGAAGCTCGGTCGATGAATCGATGATCACCGGTGAGTCCATGCCCGTCACCAAAGAGACGGGAGCCAGGCTCATCGGCGGCACCATGAACCAGACCGGCGGCTTCGTCATGGAGGCCGCCAAGGTCGGTCGCGATACCATGCTGTCGCGCATCGTTCATATGGTGGCGGAGGCGCAACGCTCCCGCGCCCCGATCCAGCGCCTTGCCGACGAGGTGTCGGGATGGTTCGTACCCATCGTTCTTGCTATCGCAGCCATTGCCTTCGCCATCTGGATGACGGTCGGGCCTGAACCGCGTTTCGCGCACGGACTGGTCGCAGCCGTCGCCGTGCTGATTATCGCCTGCCCTTGCGCACTCGGCCTCGCCACTCCGATGTCGATCATGGTGGGGGTCGGGCGGGGTGCCCATCTAGGCGTTCTCATCAAGAACGCCGAAGCGCTCGAACGGTTCGAAAAGGTCGATACGCTGGTGGTCGACAAGACCGGTACGCTGACGGAGGGCAAGCCCAGGGTCACGGCCATCGTTCCCGTACAAGGCCTGGATGAACAGGAACTGCTGCGCCTCGCCGCTACGCTTGAACGCTCCAGCGAACATCCGCTTGCCATCGCCATCGTGGCGGCCGCAGAGGAACGCGGTCTGTCGCTCGCGGATGCGACCGAATTCGACAGCCCTGTCGGCAAGGGGGTGACGGGCGTGGTCGACGGAAAGCGCCTTGTGATCGGCAGCCATCGCATCATGGAGGAAACAAGCATCGACCTATCCGCCATGACGGCAAAAGCCGAAGAGCTTCGCAATGACGGTGCCACCGTCATCTTCCTGGCCGCTGACGGCGCCGTTGCCGGCCTTTTCGCCATCGCCGATCCGATCAAGATGACGACACCGGTCGCATTGAAGAGCCTTGTCGATGCCGGGGTCCGCGTCGTCATGCTGACAGGCGACAACCGCACGACCGCGGAGGCGGTCGGCAGACGCCTCGGCATCTCCGAAGTCGAAGCGGAGGTTCTGCCCGAGGACAAGAGCAAGATCGTCACCCGGCTGCGCGGCGAAGGCCGCATCGTCGGCATGGCCGGCGACGGCGTCAACGATGCACCCGCGCTTGCGGCAGCGGACGTTGGCATCGCCATGGGAACGGGAACCGATGTTGCCATCGAGAGCGCCGGCGTCACCCTTCTCAAGGGCGACCTGCAGGGCATCGTGCGGGCAAGGCAACTCAGCCACGCGACCATGCAGAACATTCGCCAGAACCTGTTCTTCGCCTTCATCTACAATGCGGCAGGAGTCCCGGTGGCGGCAGGCCTACTTTATCCGAGCTTCGGCATCCTGCTTTCGCCGATCATCGCGGCGGCGGCGATGGCGCTTTCATCCGTCAGCGTAATCGGCAACTCGCTGCGCCTGCGGCAGATCAGGATCTGACCGCGGCAAGTTCGGCCGTCTTCGCCCTGCCGGTGCGGGCGGCCGGATCGCGTGTGATCACCTGAAGTTGCTTGGCCAGCCAGTCCACGAACACGCGCACCCTGTTACTCAGGTGCCGGGTCTGGGGATAGACGACATAGAGGGGCACCGGATCCCGGTTCCACTCAGGAAGCACAGGCACCAGTTCTCCCTTCTCCACCGCTTCCTTGACTACGAACAACGGAGACATGACGATCCCGAGACCGGAAACAGCAGCCCGAAGATAAGACCGGCTGTCATTCACCGACAGTATGAAGCGGGGCGACACCTCGATAAACTCGTCGCCTCTGCGGAACTCCATCGGCAGCACTCGACCGGCCTGAGCCTTCATGTAGCCCACGCAGAAATGGTCGCCTTCCAGATCTGTCGGATGCTCTGGCATGCCGAAATTTTCGATGTAGAACGGCGCAGCATAGGTCTGCATGTTCAGTTCGCCGATCTTGCGGGCAACCAGCGACTGATCGGACAATGTGCCCGCTCGCAGTGCGCAGTCGACGTTTTCGGCGATATAATCGACCAGCCGGTCGCCAACCCCGATATCGAGCTGGATCTGCGGATAGCGCATGTAGAAATCGCAAAGCGCCGGGATCACGACGGAATCGGCGAAAATACTCGCCATTTCAACACGCAGGCGGCCGGAGGGCAGTGCCTGGGAATTTGAAAAGCTGCCGTCGAGTTCATCCAGTTCCGAGAGAATTTCCGTTGCCCGCTCGTAATAAAGAGCACCGTCGGTGGTAACCATGACACGGCGGGTGGTGCGATTGAGAAGCGTCGTGCTAAGGTGAGCTTCCAGCCCCTGCACCAGATTGGTGACAGATGTCTTCGGCATGTTGAGGCTCTTGGCAGCGCGGGTGAAGTTCCCGGTCTCCACCACCCGCACGAAAACGCGCATTGCGGAAATCTGATCCATACATCAGCCTTTGTTGCGTTGCGCCATTATCCCGAAATTTGGAATAGTGTAGTCGAATTTAGCAAGCTTGCGCAATTCGACAAGAACAATAATATCTACTGCGTGTCCGGCAGCGGATATAGATCCCTGAATTGGGATCGATCGAGGATTTTTCAATGACAGCGCAGTGGGGAAACATACCTTTCGACAGGTCGGCCAAGCCACCGGTTCCCATGCGTCTCTACGAAGGGAAGGGCAAGTGCAAGACGCCCCCCCTGGTGCTTTATCTTCGCGGCGGAGCCTTTCTGGCCGATGACCGCGAAGAGGAAGAGCAACCGGTCGCACGAGCGCTTGCGGATGCAGGCGCCGTGGTTCTGGAAGCGGACTACAGCAGCGTTTCGAATAACCTGTTTCCACAGGCGATGGAATGCGCATTCGCTGCCTTGCTGTGTCTGAACAGTCGCCGGAAACAATTCGGAACTGCGAAGTCGCTGCTGCTGGTGGCCGGAGATGAAGCCGGGGGCAACGTCGCCGCCGGGGTGGCGCTGAAGGCGCGCGACCAGATGCAGGGTGAACTGGACGGACAGATTTTGCTGTCGCCCATGATCGATCCGATGATGGCATCGGCATCCTTCCGGGAGGCTGACAAGATCGGAATGAGGGAACGCTGGTCGGATGGGTGGAGCCATTATCTCGGCTCGCATTTCGGTTCGCAGCACCCTTATGCGGCGCCATGTCTTTGTTCGCGGCTGAACGGTCTGGCACCGGCTCTGATCGTGACAGCGGAAGACGATCCGCTGCGTGACGAGGTTCGCGGCTACGGTGACAGGCTTCGTGGTTCCGGCGTCAGGGTGCGCCAACATGTTTTCCCGGCCGGCAGCGGCTGGACCGGGATCTACAGGGACGATGGCGGTGAATGGATGAAGGCGCTCGGTGCCGAATTCACCGGTTTCGTTCAGGAATTAAGTGCTTAGCAGGACAGTATTTCAGAACTGAAAGCGGCCGGTTTCGGGCCGCAAGGAGATATCATGACAGCGAAAAACAAGCGCTGGGCCCTGTGGGGTGCCGGTATAGGGACCGTTGCGTCCATCGCAGGTGCGACAATGTATCTGGACCTGCCGAGAGGAGCCAATGCAGCCTCTGAAACCGCTGCTGCCGCACCCGCCCCGGCCATCCCCGTGACTGTCGCGACCGTCGAGCCGCGCAGTATCAGCACATGGCAGGAATTCTCCGGTCGACTGGAAGCGGTCGATCGGGTGCAGGTTCGTCCGCGCGTCGCAGGCATGGTGCAGTCGGTCCATTTCCGCGAAGGCGGTCTGGTGAAGGCCGGCGACCTGCTCGTCACGATCGATCCCGAACCCTATCAGGCGGCAGTCGCTCAGGCCGAAGGCCAGGTCGCCTCGGCGCAGGCGCGCGTCGAACTGGCGTCTACGGAGTTCGAACGCGGCAAGAACCTTGCATCCAAGAACACCATCTCCCAGAGCGATCTTACCCAGCGTCAGAGCGCCCGCAATGAGGCGCTGGCGAACCTCCAGTCCGCCAAGGCGGCCCTGAAATCGGCCCAACTCGATCTGGATTACACCCAGATCCACGCGCCGATCGCCGGCCGGGTCGGCAGGATCGAAGTCACCGTCGGGAACCTCGTTGCTGCCGGCTCCTCCTCGACGCCGCTGACGACGCTGGTTTCCACCGATCCGATCTATGCGAGCTTCGACGCCAGCGAAGAGCTGGTGGCCCGCACGCTTGCCGAACTGCCCGCCGCAAACGGTCTTCCGGCAATCGAACAGGTCCCCGTCGAGGTCGGCACGCTTTCCGACAACGGCACCCCGATCCGCGGCAAGCTCCAGCTCATCGACAACGAGGTGAACGCTTCGAGCGGCACCATCCGCGTCCGGGCAATCTTCGACAATCCGGAAGGACGGCTGATCCCCGGCCAGTTCGTGCGAGTTCGCATGGGCCAGCCCAAGGCTGAAGAGCATCTTCTCGTTAGCGAACGGGCGATCGGCACGGATCAGGACAAGAAGTTCGTCTTTGTGGTGGATACATCCAACACGGTCGCAATCCGCCAGGTCAGGCTCGGTAGCAGCGTCGATGGCCAGCGGATCGTGGAAGAAGGCCTGAATGCCGGCGACAGGATCGTCGTCAATGGCCTGCAGCGCATCCGGCCCGGTGCCGTGGTCGATCCTCAAGCGGAAGCCACGATCGCCCAGCAGTAATACGGCCGGCGCTATTTGCCGGCCACCCATTCCAACCCGCTTTGAAGCTTGTGATCACCCGATCGCAGGCGGCGGGGTCGTTTTGCCTATGTTCAACCCGGAGAGGGCTTTGACATGAACATCTCCAGATTTTTCGTCGACAGACCCGTCTTCGCGGCCGTGCTGTCGATCCTCATCGTGGTGGCGGGCCTGATCGGCATGCGCTCGCTGCCGATTTCCGAATATCCCGAAGTGGTGCCGCCGTCTGTCGTCGTGCGTGCCAGCTATCCGGGCGCCAATCCCACGGTTATCGCCGAGACGGTGGCAACGCCGCTGGAAGAACAGATCAATGGCGTCGAGGACATGCTCTATATGTCCAGTCAGGCGACGTCCGACGGCGTCCTGACCCTCACCGTGACCTTCAAGCTCGGCACCGACCCCGACAAGGCACAGCAGCTGGTGCAGAACCGCGTTTCACAGGCCGAGCCTCGCCTTCCATCCGAAGTGCGCGCGCTGGGTATCACCACGGTCAAGAGCTCGCCGGACTTCATCATGGTGGTGAATCTGGTCTCGACCGTCGATGACTACGACATCACCTATCTGCGCAACTACGCGACGCTCAATATCAAGGACCGTCTTGCCCGCATTGAGGGCGTCGGTCAGGTTCAGGTCTTCGGCGCCGGCGACTATTCCATGCGCATCTGGATCGATCCGCAGAAGACGGCCGAACATTCACTGGCGGCAAGCGATGTCACCAATGCCATCCGCTCACAAAACGTCCAGGCCGCGGCCGGTATTATCGGCGCATCGCCCAGCCTGCCAGGCGTCAACCTGCAGCTCAACGTCAACGCCCAGGGCCGTCTCCAGACTCCCGAGGAATTCGGCAACATCATCGTCAAGACCGGCGAAGACGGCGAGATCACGCGCCTGCGCGATGTCGCCCGCATCGAACTCGGCGCTGCCGACTACACGCTTCGGTCGCTGCTCGACGGCAAGCCGGCCGTCGCCGTCGCCGTCCTTCAGGCTCCGGGTTCGAACGCCATCGAGATTTCCGACAATGTCCGCGCGACCATGGACGAGCTGCAGCTCGCCATGCCGACCGGCGTGAAGTTCGAAATCGCCTATGACACCACCAAGTTCGTGCGTTCGTCGATCGAGAAGGTTGTCGATACCCTGCTCGAGGCCATCGCGCTCGTCGTGCTCGTCGTCATCCTGTTCCTGCAGACGTGGCGCGCCTCGATCATTCCACTGATCGCGGTTCCCGTCTCGATCATCGGTACGTTTGCGGTGATGTATGCGTTCGGGTTCTCGATCAACGCGCTGACGCTATTCGGGCTTGTGCTCGCCATCGGCATCGTGGTCGATGACGCGATCGTCGTGGTGGAAAACGTCGAGCGCAATATCGAGAACGGCTTAAGTCCACGCGATGCGACCTATCGCGCCATGCGGGAAGTTTCCGGCCCGATCATCGCCATCGCACTTGTTCTGGTCGCGGTTTTCGTGCCGCTTGCCTTCATCACCGGTCTTTCAGGCCAGTTCTATCGTCAGTTCGCGCTGACGATCGCAATCTCGACCGTCATTTCGGCGATCAACTCCCTGACGCTTTCACCGGCACTTGCGGCACTTCTGCTGAAGGACCACCATGCGCCGAAGGACTGGTTGACGCGCTTCATGGATGCCATCTTCGGCTGGTTCTTCCGCGGCTTCAACCGCGTCTTCGGGGCCGCCTCCAACGGCTATGGCCGCACGGTAGGCGGACTCCTGTCGCGCAAGAGCCTTGTGATGGTCATCTACCTCGCACTGGTCGGGGCCACCTATAGCATGTTCAGTACCGTGCCGGGCGGTTTCGTGCCGGCGCAGGACAAACAGTACCTGATCGGCTTTGCCCAGCTTCCGGACGGCGCGACCCTCGACCGCACGGAAAGCGTCATCAAGCAGATGAGCGACATAGCCCTGGCACATCCTGGCGTCAGCCATGCGATCGCCTTCCCGGGCCTGTCGATCAACGGTTTCACCATCGGCTCGAATGCCGGCATCGTCTTCGCCGTTCTCGACGACTTCGAGAACCGCAAGTCGCCCGAACTTTCGGGCGGCGCCATTGCCATGGCGCTGAACCAGAAATATGCGGGCATTCAGGATGCGTTCATCGCGATGTTCCCGCCGCCGCCAGTCAACGGTCTCGGCACGACGGGAGGCTTTAAGCTGCAGATCGAGGATCGCGCCGGCCTTGGCAACAAGGTCCTTGACGAAGCCACCAAGGCGGTGATCGCAAAGGCCTACCAAACGCCCGAACTTGCCGGCATCTTCTCGAGCTTCCAGATCAACGTGCCACAGCTATACGCCGATCTCGACCGCGCCAAGGCCGAACAGCTCGGCGTCTCGGTGACCGACGTCTTCGAAACGCTGCAGATCTATCTCGGTTCGCTCTATGTGAACGACTTCAACGCATTCGGGCGCACATACAGCGTCCGGGTCCAGGCCGACGCCCAGTTCCGCGCCAAGGCCGAGGATATCGGCCAGTTGAAAGTTCGCTCGCAATCCGGCCAGATGATCCCGCTCTCGGCTCTCTTGAAGGTGGATGCAACGACGGGACCGGAACGCACCACGCGTTATAACGGCTTCCTCGCTGCGGATATCAACGGCGGACCCGCACCGGGATTTTCATCCGGTCAGGCACAGGCAGCGATCGAGAAGATCCTCAACGAGACACTGCCCCCCGGCATCGACTTCGAGTGGACCGACCTGACCTACCAGCAGATCCTTGCCGGCAATTCGAGCATTGTCGTCTTCCCGCTCGCCCTGCTGCTCGTCTATCTGGTGCTTGCAGCGCAGTATGAAAGCCTCACCCTGCCGATTGCGATCATCATGATCGTGCCGATGGGTGTGCTGGCCGCCTTGACCGGGGTCTGGCTCACGGGTGGTGACAACAACATCTTCACCCAGATCGGTCTCGTGGTGCTTGTGGGACTATCGGCGAAAAACGCGATCCTGATCGTCGAGTTTGCGCGGGAGCTGGAGTTCGAAGGACGAACGCCGGTGCAGGCCGCAATCGAGGCAAGTCGCCTTCGCCTGCGCCCGATCCTGATGACCTCCATGGCCTTCATCATGGGTGTCGTGCCGCTGGTCGTCTCCACCGGCGCCGGTGCGGAAATGCGTGCCGCCATGGGTGTCGCGGTGTTCTCCGGCATGATCGGGGTGACATTCTTCGGCATCTTCATGACACCGGTCTTCTACGTGCTGGTGCGCCTGCTGACGGGCAACAGGCCGCTCATTCACCACGAACGGCAGGAGGCCGCAAACAGTCAGGCCGCCGGTGGCGATACCCACCAGATCGCAGCCGAATAATCGGACAGCAAAAAGGGCGGGATCTTCGGATCCCGCCCTTTCTCTTTGAGCTTCGCTCTGTCAGACGATCAGGAACGCCCTGAGATCATTCACATTGGTTCCCGTCGGACCGGGAACGAACAGGTCTCCGGCGAGATCGAAGGCCGACCATGCGTCGTGACCGGCAAGATAGGTTCGCGCATCACCACCACCGGCCCTGATCCTTGATACCGTTCCCCCGTCACAGAACGCACCCGCATTGTCTTCCGAACCGTCAATCCCGTCTGTATCGGCCGCAAGCGCCGTAATTCCTTCTGCTCCCTGCAGATCGATGGCGGCCGATAGCAGCAGCTCCGAATTCCGGCCCCCTTTGCCATACTTTCCGCCGCCAATCGTCACCGTCGTCTCACCGCCGGACAGGAGGACCATCGGTTTGGACAGGCCTTGAGCATTGGCCGCGAACTCCCGCGCCAGCGCGGCATGCATGCGCCCAATGTCCTTCGCCTCACCTTCGATACTGTCCGACAGGATCAACGGCTGAACACCGAACTTGCGAGCGTGAGCGGCAGCGGCCTCCAGTGAAACGCGCGCGGAAGCGATGACATGCACCTCATTGTGTGCAAATGCTTCATCGTCCGGTAGAGGCGCGTTCTCCCTGCCGATGAACTCCACGACGGAAGCGGGAAGTCCGATGCGATAATCGCGGATGATGCGGAGCGCCTCTTCGGCGTCACCCGCTCCCGCAACTGTCGGACCTGACGCCACAAGCGCCGGATCGTCACCGGGAACGTCGGAAACGACCAGACTGACCACCCTTGCCGGATAGGCCCGTGCTGCGAGCCGGCCGCCCTTGATGCGCGAGAAATGCTTTCTGACGACATTCATCGCCGAGATCGGCGCTCCCGAGGCGAGAAGTGCTTTGTTCAACGCCTTTTCATCTGCCAGGGAGAAACCCACCGGCGGTGCGGGGAGAAGTGCCGATCCGCCTCCCGAGATCAGCGCGACGACCAGATCGTCGGAGGTCAGCCTCTCGACATGCCGTAGCAGCGCCTCGGCCCCGGCAATCCCGGCCTCGTCGGGTACGGGATGGGCCGCGGTCAGCACCCGCGTATTCCGGCAGGTCTCGACAGGTCCATGACGAGCAACCACCAGCCCTTCGACCGGTTCTCCCCATGCACGTTCGAAGGCTGCCGCCATCTGGCTGGCGGCCTTTCCGGCTCCAACAACGATGGTGCGGCCCTTCGGCCTTGCCGGCAGGTGCCGGACGATCGCCTCATAAGGGTCAGCCGCAGCAACCGCTGCGTGAAAAAGGTCGGCAAGGAAGGCACGCGACTCGAACGTCAACTCAGTCTCCGGCAATCTCGATGTCATAGACGAAAATACCGTCGATGCCGCCAATGGCAGCCGCCACGATCTTTCCGCCGGTCTGGCGATGCTCGGGATCCTCAAGGTAAAGGTCGCGGGCAGCAGCATCCCGGAAGTCGACTATAAAGCCTTCGGAGTATCCTTTGTCCATGCCGTGTTCGGGGCTGACATTGTCTCCGACATGAACCGCCAGCAAGCCATCGAGCCGCGGCATCAGACTGCGGATTTCCGAATAGATTTCAAGCTTTGCCTCGGTCGAAACCTCCGGCCTGAAGCGGATGAAGACGCAATGGCGGATCATCTCAGCAAACCTCCGCCCGGGCGCGGGGCCGTGTGTCGTTGCGCTCGTTGGCAAAGATCGCCGGGGGCAGGGGAGGGAGTTCCCGGATGATATCCGCACCCTTCTCCCCCACCATGATCGTCGGGGCATTGGTATTGCACGAGGGAACTCGCGGCATCACCGAACTGTCGCAGACCCGCAGTCCATCAAGGCCATGAACCCTGAGATCCAGCCCGACGACGGCATCCGGGCCAGTGCCCATCCTGCAGGTCCCGACCGGATGATGATCCGTCTTGGCGTTGGCGCAGCCGTAGTCGAACAGCTCCTCGTCGGTCATCGCCTTCGGCCCCGGCAGACGCTCCGCCTGCACAAAGGGCTTCAGCGCCGCCTGCTGCATGATCTCGCGGGCAAGCTTCAGTCCTTCGATCGACATCTTTCTGTCGTGCGGATCTTCCCAGTAGTTCGGATCGATCAGCGGAGCCGCTGCCGGATCGGAGGAGGAAAGGCGCACGGTCCCGCGCGAGCGCGGATGCAGATAGGCCGAATTAAGCGTCACGCCGGCATTCCTGAGCTTCTCCACGCCCGCCTCAATACCGGAGCCCAGGCCAAGGTGGAACTGGATATCAGGCGAGCGGGCATCCGGATCGGCATACCAGAAGCCGCCGGTTTCGAAGAGCGAGGAGGCAACCGGTCCCGTCTGGAACAGGACATACTGGATGCCGGCCCATAGTGTGCGATGGAGCTTCGCCACCCCGTCATAGGTGTGATCGCCGGTGCATTCGGAAATCACGAACAGGTCAAGATGGTCCTGCATATTGCCGCCGACGCCGGGCAAGTCGTGTTTCACCTCTACGCCAACCGAGCGAAGATGATCGGCAGGGCCGATACCGGATTGCAGGAGAAGCTTGGGCGATCCGATGGCGCCCGAGGAAACCAGCACCTCGCGCTCCGCCCGGACAATCTCGCGGCCATTGTTGCCGGCAATCTCAACGCCGACGGCGCGCCTGCCCTCGACCACGATCCTCGCCACACGGGCATTCATCTTTACCGTCAGGTTCTTTCGGTCCCTGATCGGGGAGAGATAGGCCAGAGACGCGGAAGAGCGGCGGCGATTGCGCTGGGTAAGCTGATAGAAACCGACGCCGGCCTGCCGCCTGCCATTGAAATCGTGATTGTAGGGAATGCCCAGTTCCTGGCCGGCGCGGATATAGGCATCGCAGATCGGCAGCGGCGAGACCGGCATCGAGACACCGAGCGGCCCGCCATAGGAATGATAGTCGTCGGCGAAGCGCTGGTTGTCCTCGGCACGCTTGAAATAGGGCAGGACCGAGCGATAGTCCCAGCCTTCGCAGCCTTCCTCCCGCGCCCAGAGATCGTAATCCCGAGCGTTACCCCGGGTATAAAGTTGGGCATTGATCGAGGAGCCGCCGCCGATCACCTTGGCCTGTGTATAGCGCAGCACACGACCTTTCATGTGCTTCTGCGGCACGGTCTGCCAGCCCCAGCTCGCTACACCCTTGGTCATCTTGGCAAAACCGGCCGGCATGTGAAACAGCGGGTTCCAGTCGCCACCACCAGCCTCGATCAGTAGCACGCGGACATCAGGATCCTCGCTCAGCCGGTTGGCGAGCACGCATCCGGCAGGTCCGGCACCGGTGATGATGTAATCATAGGTCATAACGTCTTCCTCAAGTCGTTCGTCCACCCTCCCTCAAGGGGGAGGGGAAATCACAATCTTCCGATCGACAGCCCGCCATCGAGATCGATCACCGAGCCGGTCGCGAAGGCGAAACGGCCGGAGGCGAGCGCGGAAACCACGCCGCCAATGTCATCCGGCTCGCCCCAGCGCCGCATCGGGACCAGCCCCCCGGCAATCAGGGCGTCATATTTCCCGGCCACACCGGCCGTCATGTCGGTCCGGATAATGCCCGGACGGATCTCGAAGACGGCGATTTCCTTCTCCGCCAGATAGAGCGCCAGCCCCTTGCTGAAGGAGGAAAGCCCCGCCTTGCTGATGCAATAATCAAGTCTCTCAGGTGAGCTCATCGCCGCCGAAACGGAGGTGATGTTGACTATGCTCCGCGCGCCAGCCGGTGACGGCGAGGCCAGCATCGCGCGCAATACGGCCTGCGTGAAAAACACCGTGCCGCGCAGGTTGGTGGCGATGATCCGGTCGAAATTCTCTGGCGTCAGGCCAAGGAAATCGCCCCGGACCACCGAGCCCATGCCAGCATTGTTGACGAGACAATCGATCCGTCCGAAGCGGGTCATGATCTTTCCGATGGTCGCGTCATGGTCCGTGACATCGGCAAGATCAGCCTCGAAATAGGCGGTTTTCACGCCCCGCGCTTCGAGATCGGCCAGCACGCTTTCTTCTGTGCCATATGGCCCAAGGCCGGTCAGGGCGATGTCGAAGCCATCGGCGGCGAGCGCCCGGGCAATGCCGAGGCCTATGCCGCGCCGGCCGCCGGTGACGATTGCAAGCGGGCGGGAACCGGTCATGACCTCATATCCTCCGATGCGATGTGATCGGCAACGCGCAGCGCCTGGGCCGCCACCGTCAGCGCCGGATTGACGGCCGCCGAGGTGGGCAGGAAGCCGGCATCGACCACGAACAGGTTCGGATGATCATGGGCACGGCAATAGACATCGAGCGGCGAGGTTGCCGGGTCATGCCCGATCCTGATAGTGCCGCATTGATGCGATGGCGTGCGCTTGTCGAACGGACGGGAAAGCACGATCGGGAAACCCGCCTTCTTCAGCACCCCTTTCAGCCTGCGTACCAGATCGAGATGGGCATCCCAGTTGGTGCGATGCCATTTGAGAACGATGCGGTCGCCATCCACCATGATGCGGCTCTCGGGATGCGGGATATCCTCGCTCATCGCGTAGAAATCGATCGCATGGGCGGAAATCTGGCCCAGCAGCCATTCCGGCACCTTCGGCATGTTCGCCTTCAGGATCGCAGCCGAAACCCGACCCAGAAGCTGAACATTGCCGAGCGGCGGGCCACCCTCACCATCCGAGAGATAGAAATCGTTGAAACCGAAAGTCTTCTGGTAAACGCTATCGTTGCGATAGGTGGGCGAGATCGCCAGCACCGCACTCGAATTGTGGTTCATGAAATTGCGACCGACCTGATCGGACCTGTTGGCCAGTCCGCCGGGATGGCGTTCCTCGGCCGAACGCAGCAACAGCACTGCCGACTGGACCGCTCCGGCCGACAGGATCACCAGTTTCGGCGACACTTTGCACTGCTCGCCATCCTTCTCGTAATGAACGGCTTCGATCCACTTGCCCTCCGACCCGACTTCCAGACGAGTAACGCGAGATCCCGTCTGCAGCGTGATCTGTTCATGCTTCAGGGCGTAGGCAAGCGCCGCCGTCTCCGCATCCATCTTCCCGTCATTCGCATTCGGATGGGCGTCCCATGGCGTTCTCGCTTTCGCAAGCCAGCGTTCGATATCAATGCCCAGCGGCAGCGAATACGGATGCATGCCGATGGATTTCAGCCGCTTGCGAACCTTGGCGATCGCCGGTTCGTCCGGAACCGGCGGAAAGGGGTAGGGGAGGGAGTGTCGCGGTTCCGTCGGATCCTCACCGAGAGTTCCACGCACCATGAAAAGCTGCTCGGCCCGGGAATACCAGGGTTCCAGTTCTTCATAAGGGAATGGCCATGCCGGCGAGACACCCTCACGATGGGCCATCTCCTCGAAATCCTCGCGACGGTAACGCACCAGCACCGCCCCGTAGAATTTCGAATTTCCTCCGACATAATAGTAATTGCCGGGATTGAAGGCTTGGCCGCCGTACTCATACCACATCTCCCTCGGACGGAAGTAACCGCGCTGAAAGATGGCTCGCTGGTCCCGGTTTTCCGGGCGGTCGGCGATGTGGTCGCCCGCTTCCAGGATCAAGATCGAGGCGCCAGTCGCCGCCAGTCCGGCGGCGGCGGTCGATCCGCCGATGCCGGAGCCGATGATGACGATATCCGGGTTACTGGTCATCTTGCTGTCCCCCGCATCCGTATCAGGCAATCCGCGCCTGCGTCTGCGGGTCGAAGTAGACGGCCTTGTCGAGATTGAAGGCGAGGCGAGCCGTCTGGCCGGCATGGATGTGAGCGTCCGCCCTCAGGCGTGCGACGATCTCCTTGCCGCCGAGATGTGTGACGGCGAAGGTGTCGGCGCCGGCGGGTTCCACCACTTCGATCAGACAATCGCCCTCGGCGAGCAGCTTGGCGTTGCGATCGGCCCCGTCCGGATCGGTCAGCGCCTCCGGCCGGATGCCGAACATCACCTGCCGCCCGGCATGGGCAGCCAGCGCCTGTTTGTCGGCCGAAACGGGAAGTCGCAGCGGCTCTCCGCCGCCTCGCGAGAGAAGAACCGACAGCCCGGCGTCGTTCTTCTCGACGGTCGCCTCGAGCAGGTTCATCGCCGGAGAACCCATGAAATCCGCCACGAACATGTTGGCCGGATTGTTGTAGATCTCGGCCGGCGAGCCGAACTGCTGCAGAACACCATCCTTCAGCACAGCGATCTTGGTGGCGAGCGTCATCGCCTCGATCTGGTCGTGGGTGACGTAGACGATCGTGGTCTTCATCCGGTGATGCAGGCGCTTGATTTCAGTGCGCATGTCGACGCGCAGCTTGGCATCAAGATTGGACAACGGCTCGTCGAACAGGAAGACCTGCGGATTGCGCACGAGCGCACGGCCCATCGCGACACGCTGGCGCTGTCCACCGGAAAGCTGGCTCGGCTTGCGATCGAGCAGATGGCCGATCTGAAGCATGTCGGCGACCTGATGGATGGCCTTTTCACGCTCCTCCTTCGGCACGCCACGGATTTCCATGCCGAAGGCGATGTTCCCCGCAACCGTCATGTTCGGATAGAGCGCATACGACTGGAACACCATGGCGATATCGCGCTTGGAAGGGTGAAGGCCCGACACCGAGCGTCCATTGATCTCGATGTCGCCCGATGTGATCGGCTCCAGCCCGGCAATGGTATTGAGAAGCGTGGACTTGCCGCAGCCCGAGGGGCCGACGAGCACGAGGAAGCCACCTTCCTCGATCTCGATATTGATATCCTTCAGGATTTCCAGCGCGCCATAGGACTTGCGCAGATGGCTGATCTTGAGAAACGACATGGGTCTTATCCTTTCACGGCGCCGGACATCAGACCGCGGACGAAGTAGCGGCCGGAGACGATGTAGACGATAAGGGTTGGCAGGGCGGCGAGGATCGCGCCGGCAAAGTGGACGTTGTATTCCTTCACGCCCGTCGAGGAGGACACGAGGTTGTTGAGCGCGACCGTCATCGGTGTCGTTGCAGCACCCGAGAACGATGCGCCGAACAGGAAGTCGTTCCAGATATTGGTGAACTGCCAGATGACGGAAACGACGATGATCGGGCCGGAGGAGGGCAGCAGGATGCGCCAGAAGATCTGGAAGAAGCTTGCGCCGTCGATCTGCGCGGCCCGGACGAGCTCGGTCGGGAACGCCTCATAGTAGTTGCGGAAATAGAGCGTGGTGAAGCCCAGGCCATAGACCACATGCACGAGGATCAGGCCCCAGATCGATCCGGCGAGGCCGATCAGGCCCAGCACCCGGGCCATCGGGATCAGCACGATCTGGAACGGGATGAAACACGAGAGCAGCAGCATTCCGAAGAAGATATTGGAGCCGCGGAACTGCCACTTGGTCAGCACATAGCCGTTGAGTGCGCCGACGAAGGTAGAAATGACGACGGCCGGCACCACCATCAGGATCGAGTTGATGAAGAAGGGCTTGAGGCCGGTCGGCTGGACCCCGATCTGTGCAGTAGACCAAGCCGAAACCCAGGGTTCGAAGGTCCATGTCTGCGGTAGGTTCAGCATGCCACCCTGCCGGATCTCGTCCAGGGGCTTCAGCGAATTCACCACCATGACATAGAGCGGCAGCAGATAGTAGATCGCAAAGAGGATCAGCGCGGCATAGATCAGGGCACGTGTCAGGTGTCCGTGCGAAATGGCATTCTGGGGATTGGCGGCGCCGCTCATCAGCGTTTTCCTCCGCGAACTTCCGAGTAGAGATAAGGGATGATGATCGAGAAGATCATGATCAGCATGATGATCGCCGACGATGCGCCGATGCCCATCTGGTTGCGGGTAAAGGTGTAGGAATACATGAAGGTCGCCGGCAGTTGCGTCGCCTGGCCGGGGCCGCCGCCGGTGAGCGCGATGATCAGGTCGTATGCCTTGATCGCGAGATGGGCGAGCACCACGAAGGCGGACAGGAAGACCGGGCGCATCAGCGGAATGATGATGCGGCGGTAGATCGTGATGCTCGAGGCGCCATCGACCTGCGCGGCCTTGATCATCTCGTTGTCGACCCCGCGAAGGCCCGCAAGAAACATCGCCATGACAAAGCCCGAGGACTGCCACACGGCGGCGATGACGACGCAGTAGATGGCGAGCTTGTTGTCCTTGATCCAGGTGAAGGTGAAGCTCTCCCAGCCCCAGAGGTGCATGGTGTTTTCAAGCCCGATGCCCGGATCGAGGAACCACTTCCAGGCCGTGCCCGTCACGATGAAGGAAAGCGCCATCGGATAGAGATAGATCGGCCGCAGGAAGCCCTCGCCACGGATCTTCTGGTCGAGCAGGATCGCGAGAAACAGTCCGAGCACGGAGCAGATCAGGATATAGAGCGAGGCGAAGATCGCCAGATTCGAAATCGAGCGCCACCAGTGGGGCAGGGCCCAGAGCTTGGAGTAGTTTTCCAGCCCGACGAAATTGTAGGACGGCAGCATCTTGCTGTCTGTCAGCGACAGATAGCCGGTATAGGCGATGAAGCCATAGACGAAGAGAAGTATGACGACGAAGCTGGGCGCCAGCACAAGCTTGGGCAATAGCTCCTGAAGTCGGCTGCGGCTATCCATGATCGCGACACCGTTCGATAGTGGGTTCTAGTTTTTCTCGAGGCCCAGCCCCTTGGGCTCGCGCACCTCTTAGGCGAGGAGCGGGGCAGGGTCGGAGCCCTTGGCAAACCCTCTCCCCGGAGACCGGGGAGAGGGGCCGGGAGATTTCCCCGGCTTACTTTGCGCCTTCGACAGCGGAGACGAGTTCCTTCACGGCGTCTTCGGAAGAAAGCTCACCGTTGAACTGACGCGTCACGACATCGTAGATCGCGTTCTTGACGGCAGCCGGGTTGGCATGGCCATGGGCCATCGAACCATAGAGGCGACCGTTCTTGTCTGCGTCAGCAAGGTCGGCGATCGCCTTCTTGCCGCAAGCGTCAAATGCCGTATCCGGAACATCCGTACGGGCCGGAGCCGAGCCCTTGACCACGTTGAAGGCCGACTGGAAGGTCGGGCTCTCGATTGCCGAGGCCATGGCGAGCTGGGCCGGAACCTTGTCAGCAGCAACCTTGAACATGGCGAACTGGTCGGAGTTGAAGGTAACGGCGCCCTGGGTTCCCGGGAAGCGCATGCAGACGAAATCCTCGCCCGGCTTCTTGCCGGCCTTGATGAATTCGCCCTTAGCCCAGTCGCCCATGAACTGAACGCCGGCCTTGCCTTCGATGACCATGGAGGATGCAAGGTTCCAGTCACGACCGGAGAAGTTGTCGTCCACATAGGAGCGCAGCTTCGTCATGCGGTCGAAGGCTTCCTTCATCTTGTCGGAACCCAGCGTTGCAGGATCGAGGTCGATGAAGGCCTTCTTGTAGAAATCGTCGCCAAGCGACAGCACCACGCCATCGAAGATGGTCGCATCCTGCCAGGGCTGGCCGCCATGCGCGACGGGCGTGATGCCCTGTTCCTTGAACTTGTCGAGCAGAGCGATCAGTTCGTCCCAGCTCGCCGGCTCCTTGCCGCCAGCCTTGTCGAGAGCGGCCTTGTTGATCCACAGCCAATTGGTCGAGTGAACATTCACCGGCGCAGCGATCCAGTGACCGTCATATTTCGAGAACTTCTGCAGCGCGGCAGGGATCACCTTGTCCCAGCCTTCCTTGGAAGCGGTGTCGTCGAGATTGCCGAGCGCGCCTTCCTTGGCCCAATCGAGAATGTCGAAGCCGAGCATCTGCACGGCGGTCGGTGCATTGCCGGCCGTAACGCGGGCACGCAGCACAGTCATCGCCTCGGTGCCGCCACCGCCGGCAACCGGCATGTCGGTCCAGCTGATGCCCTTGGATTCCAGATCTTTCTTGAGAACGTCGAGAGCAGCAGCCTCGCCGCCCGAAGTCCACCAATGCAGCACTTCCACGTTTTCAGCGGCCTGGGCAATCCCGGCCATCATCGTAAATGCCACTGCAGTCGTCGTCAGAAACTTGCGCATCGTAATCCTCCCGTTTGCAAGTTCAAATGCGGATGTTCCGCCGGTGCCCGCCTCGCTCCTCGCCTGCGGGCTATCCTATGGACGTCCTTCTCGCCCACCAATTTGAAACGTTATAAATTCCTGTGAGTCAATAGCCCTTACAGCAACTCTGTCACTCCCGGTAATTATTTGTGCAACGCAACAAAACAAGGGAAATTAGGCTCAACATGCTGCACGTGATATTCAGTGATCGGAAATTTGTAACGTTTCACTTTCCGATTGAACCTAACGGCTCCGCGGAGTAGGCTCCGACCTCCGAACATAGAGATACCAGCGCCAAGATCGTGCCGAAGACCGATACCCCGACAAGCCAGGAAGGGCGAAGACGCAAGTCCGCAAAGCCGACGCTGCGAACCATTGCAGAGCTGACCGGACTTGCCGTAACCACCGTATCCCGAGCCCTTGCCGATGACCCTCTGATCAATATCGATACGCGACGTCGCATCCATCAGGCTGCTGCGGAAGTCGGCTATATGCCCGACCGCGCCGCCCAAAGGCTGAAGACCGGTCGGACGAATGTCGTGGGCGTCCTGCTCGACCCGCATGAGGAAATCCTCGGGTTCGGCACCTCGCTGATGCTTGGACTGACGCAAGCGCTTGCCGGCACGCCCTATCACCTGATCGTCATGCCGAGCTTCGTGAAGTCCTCGAATGCGGAAGCCGTCGACTACATCATTCGCAACAATCTGGCGGACGGGCTGATCTTCACCCGCACCGAGCCGCTCGATCCTCGCGTCAGACTGCTGATCGAAAAAGACTTCCCCTTCATCACCCATGGGCGCAGCGAGTTCTCGACGCCGCATCCTTATGTTGATTTCGACAGCTTCGCCTTTGCCTATGAGGCCGCACGCCGGCTTCTGGCCAAGGGAAGGTCGCGCCTTACCATCATCCTGCCGTCGCGAAACCTGACCTTCAGCCAGCACATGCGCCACGGCTTCATGACCGCCATTCGCGAGGCCGGCGCATCCTTCGAGATCCCCGAGGATATCGACCTCGATTCTCCGGCTGGCGCGATCCGCAACCACTTCCGCGAAAGGGCAGGGCTCAGCGATCCGCCGGACGGGCTGATCTGTCCCGGCGAAGTTTCCGCCCTTGCGGCCCTTGCCGGTCTCGGTGAGGCCGGCCTGACGCTTGGCCGGGAGTTCGACATGGTGGCGAAGCAGACCTCGCGCCTGCTCAGCGACATCCAGCCCGGCATCGAAACCATCTACGAGGACCTGACCGCAGCCGGCGAGCAACTCGGCAAGCTGTTGTTGCGGCGCATCGGAGGGGAGGCGGCTGAAACGCTGCAGATCCTGCAGCCGCCGCAGCCGAGCTTCGGAACCGCCGCAGACTGAGCTGCCGCCATCCCGTCGCATTCTCCGATGTTGGGGCCAGGGCTTCATCATGACGACCTCAGCGCGGCATCCACCAGCCGGTGCGGGCACCGATATGCATGTTGAGCGTCTTGCTTTCGGTATAATCCTCCACCGCATGACGGCCGAGTTCGCGACCGAGGCCGGACTGCTTGTACCCCCCGAAAGGAAGCTCTGACGCTCCATCCATGAAGGTGTTCATCCAGATGGTGCCGGCCCGCACCTTGCGGCCGATCGTCAGGCAGGTATCGAAATCGCGGCTCCAGACGCCGGCTGACAAGCCATAGTCGACAGCATTGGCAATCTCGATCGCCTCCTCCACGGTTTCGAATGTCAGAACGGAGAGGACCGGCCCGAAGACCTCCTCGCGAGCAACGGCCATGTTCGGCGTTACCTCGGAAAGGATGGTCGGCGCCATGAACTGGCCGACGCCGAAATCGAGCGCCTCGCCGCCATGAGCGATCTTCGCGCCACCGCTTTTCGCGCCTGAAACATAGCCGGCAATCTTTTCCATGTGCTGCGGCGTGATGATCGCGCCGACCTGTGTCGTCGGGTCGAGCGGGTCGCCGACACGCACTTTCTTCGCCAGTTCGGCGATCCGTTCAATCGCATCGCTGGCTATGCTCTTATGCAGAATGAGGCGCGAGCCGGCATTGCAGCATTCGCCGGCGTTGAAATAGGCGCCGAACACCGCGGCATCGATAAAGGCGTCGAGATCGGCATCCGGGAAGACGATCTGCGGGTTCTTGCCGCCGAGTTCCAGCGATACTTTTTTCAGGGTCTGGGCGGCATTGGCCATGGTCAGCTTGCCGACACCGGTGGAACCGGTGAACGACACCATGTCCACTTCGGGATGGGTCGTCATGACCGCGCCGACCTCCGGGCCGGTTCCCGTGATGATGTTGACCACACCGGCTGGAACGCCGGCTTCAGCCAGAATTTCACCCAGCACCAGCGTCGAACCGGAGGTCAGTTCCGACGGCTTGACCACCGTCGTGCAACCGGCCGCCAGTGCGAAGGGGAGCTTCTGGCCGACGATCAGGAAGGGGAAATTCCACGGCGTGATGATCGAGACAACACCTATGGCTTCCCGCAGCACGACGCCAAGTGTTCCGTCACCAAGCGTATTGTAGCTTTCGCCGTGCAGATCGCGCGCAAGCGCTGCGGCATAGCGCCAGATATCGACGGCACCGGCGATTTCACCACGCACCTGCGTAATCGGCTTGCCAGCCTCGATGGCATCGAGATAGGCGATTTCCTCCAGCCGGGCGGCGATGAGATCGGCGGCTTTCAGAAGAATGGCGGAACGCTCGGAAGCCGTCATACGCGGCCAGGGTCCCTTGTCGAAGGCAAGACGGGCGGCGGCAATCGCCTTTTCCGCATCGGCCTTGGTGCCAGCCTGAAAACGGCTGACGACCACGCCATGGCTCGGCGCGGTGCGTTCGATTGTGTCGCCATCGGCGGAAGACACCCACGCGCCATCGACCAGCATCCTGAAATCACCGACCTTGAGGTCGGGAAGCGCCTTCGGGCTCACCAGAATTGTCATCACCACTCTCCCTTGAATACAGCGGGGCGCTTTTCGCCAAATGCGGCGACGCCCTCTTTCAGATCTGCAGTCTTGGCAACGAGGATCGAGCCAAGCGCCTCCACGGCAGAACCGTTGTCTTCACCATTGGCGACAGCGATCATCAGCTTCGCCACCTCAAGCGCCGCCGGCCCGCGCTGGGCAACGCGTTCGGCATAGCTCCTCGCGGCATCGAGGACCGTTCCGGTGTCCACCACGGCATCTATGATACCGAGCGACTGCGCTTCTTCCGCGCTGAACATCTCGCCGCCCAGCACCATTCGCCTGACGACCTGAGCGCCAAACCGATGCACCAACCGCTGCGTTCCCGACCATCCCGGCACCATGGCGAGGCTCGTTTCAGGCAAACCGATCTTTACCTGCCGCTCGGCAATCCTGATATCCGCAACGCCGGCGAGTTCGAGCCCACCACCCAGCGCATGTCCGTTGATCGCAGCGATCAGAGGCACCCGTAATGTTGCCAGACGCTCGAAAACGCGGTGGCCGAAGCGAACCCATGCATGGCCAAACTCGTTGGCCGTCATGCCGCTCCATGCCTTGATGTCTCCACCGGCGGAAAAGGCCTTGCCATCACCGGTCAGGATAGCCACCCGGATGCGGCTGTCCGCCTCCACCGTGTCGCAGGCCGCAGCAAGCGCCTTTAGCATGTCGATATCGAGCGCATTTAGCTTTTCGGGGCGGGAAACGGTGAGGATCGCCACCGCACCTTCAACGTCGATGCGAACCTCAGCCATGGAAGACACCCTCCAAAACCCGCTGCGGCTTTGTTGGAAGCGAGAGGCCGATCGGCGCTTCGGCGAAGAGAGCCGCGTCCATCACCTTCAGATCATCCGCAACGATCAGCGGGAATTCCGACTGGTCGATAATATGGGCCTGAAGATCGACACCCGGCGCAATCTCCGTCACCACGATACCGGCGGGCGTCAGCTTCATCACGCAACGCTCGGTGACATAAGTGATGTCCTGCCCCTGCTCGATGGCTCGCTTGCCGGAGAAGGTCACATGCTCCACCTCATTGACGAGCTTGCGGAGCTTGCCTTCCTTCTCGATGACTAGCCGGCCGTTTTCCATGCCAAGCCTGGCGCCGGCATTGAACATGCCGGAGAAGACGATCTTCCGTGCCCGTGCCGTGATATCGACGAAACCGCCGGCCCCTGCCGTCACATGCGGCCGGAAAGCGAGCTTCGATACATTGA
>NZ_JAMXLX010000008.1:0-2500 GCF_024055605.1 Ciceribacter sichuanensis
TTGGTTGCGGGGGCAGGATTTGAACCTGCGGCCTTCAGGTTATGAGCCTGACGAGCTACCGGGCTGCTCCACCCCGCGCCATTTAGGTAAGCCGCTTTTCGGCTTATCCGGTGTGCAAAACCCTTTTGGTTTTGTCACGGTGTGTAAACTGCGACGCAGTTTGCACGACTTCCGGAGCAGATTGCCGAAGGCTGTCTGCTCCTGTAAGGGACGCCCGGTTATAGATCCGGTGCGTTGAAGTTTCATACTGTATATAGGCCTTAAAGCCAAAAGGCCGCGTTGTATGCGGCCTCGTTATGGGCTTGAGGCCCTTTGTGCGTCGAGAAGATTTTGTTTTGTTGCGTTTTGCAGACCTGGCAGCGACCTACTCTCCCGCGTCTTGAGACGAAGTACCATCGGCGCAGGGGCGTTTCACGGCCGTGTTCGGAATGGGAACGGGTGCAGCCGCCCCGCAATAACCACCAGGTCAGCGAAGCGCAACAATCTGAGAAGCTGGCGAGGCGTTATGCCTCTTTTGTCTTTTATGAACACATCTTTGTTTTCAGCATCATCAAGGCCCCTGCGGGCCCTTGATGAGCATGGTCAATGAGAACGATCAAGCCAATCGAGCTATTAGTAACGGTAAGCTTCATGCATTACTGCACTTCCACACCCGTCCTATCAACGTGGTCGTCTTCCACGGCTCTGATAGGGAACACTCGTTTTCAGGTGGGTTTCCCGCTTAGATGCCTTCAGCGGTTATCCCTTCCATATATAGCTACCCTGCTATGCCGTTGGCACGACAACAGGTCCACCAGAGATATGTCCATCCCGGTCCTCTCGTACTAGGGACAGATCCTGTCAATATTCCTACACCCACGGCAGATAGGGACCGAACTGTCTCACGACGTTCTGAACCCAGCTCACGTACCGCTTTAATTGGCGAACAGCCAAACCCTTGGGACCTGCTCCAGCCCCAGGATGCGATGAGCCGACATCGAGGTGCCAAACAACCCCGTCGATATGGACTCTTGGGGGTCATCAGCCTGTTATCCCCGGCGTACCTTTTATCCGTTGAGCGATGGCCCTTCCACGCGGGACCACCGGATCACTATGACCGACTTTCGTCTCTGCTCGACTTGTCAGTCTCGCAGTCAGGCGGGCTTATGCCATTGCACTCGACGAGCGATTTCCGACCGCTCTGAGCCCACCATCGCGCGCCTCCGTTACTCTTTCGGAGGCGACCGCCCCAGTCAAACTACCCACCATACACTGTCCCGGATCCGGATAACGGACCGCGGTTAGACATCCATGACGATAAGGGTGGTATTTCAAGGATGGCTCCACTCAAACTGGCGTCCAAGCTTCAAAGCCTACCACCTATCCTACACATGCCGACACGAATGCCAGTGTAAAGCTATAGTAAAGGTGCACGGGGTCTTTCCGTCTAACCGCAGGAACCCCGCATCTTCACGGGGAATTCAATTTCACTGAGTCTATGCTGGAGACAGCGGGGAAGTCGTTACGCCATTCGTGCAGGTCGGAACTTACCCGACAAGGAATTTCGCTACCTTAGGACCGTTATAGTTACGGCCGCCGTTTACTGGGGCTTCGATTCAAAGCTTGCACCTCTCCTCTTAACCTTCCAGCACCGGGCAGGCGTCAGACCCTATACGTCGTCTTGCGACTTCGCAGAGCCCTGTGTTTTTGATAAACAGTCGCTACCCCCTGGTCTGTGCCACCCCATCTGACTTGCGTCAAAAGGGGTCACGCTTCTTCCGAAGTTACGCGTGCAATTTGCCGAGTTCCTTCAGCATAGTTCTCTCAAGCGCCTTGGTATACTCTACCTGACCACCTGTGTCGGTTTCGGGTACGGTCTGTACGGTGGAGCTATTTCCTGGAACCGCGTCCCTGCACAGCCAATCCAATAAGACTGTACAAGTTAAGCAATCCGTCACTACCACCAGGCCCACGAATATTAACGTGGTTCCCATCGACTACGCGTGTCCGCCTCGTCTTAGGGGCCGGCTAACCCTGCTCAGATTAACTTTAAGCAGGAACCCTTGGTCTTTCGGCGAGGGAGTCTCTCACTCCCTTTATCGTTACTCATGTCAACATTCGCACTTCCGATATCTCCAGGGGTCCTCACAGATCCCCCTTCACAGACTTACGGAACGCTCCGCTACCACGTGGATAAATCCACATCCTCAGCTTCGGTGCATGGCTTTAGCCCCGTTACATTTTCGGCGCAAAGACCCTTATTTAGACCAGTGAGCTGTTACGCTTTCTTTAAATGATGGCTGCTTCTAAGCCAACATCCTGGTTGTTTTGGGATCCTCACATCCTTTCCCACTTAGCCATGACTTGGGGACCTTAGCTGGAGGTCAGGGTTGTTGCCCTTTTCACGACGGACGTTAGCACCCGCCGTGTGTCTGCCGACTAGTACTCCTCGGTATTCGGAGTTTGGTTAGGATCAGTAAGACGGTGAGTCCCCATAGCCCATCCAGTGCTCTACCCCCGA
>NZ_JAMXLX010000008.1:7500-207500 GCF_024055605.1 Ciceribacter sichuanensis
CCGGTAGAGATGGTGGTGCGCGGCTATCTCGCCGGCACCACGGGTACATCCATTCTGACGCTCTATAAGAAAGGTCAGCGGACGATGTACGGCGTTACGCTTCCGGACGGCATGCGTGACAATCAGGCCCTGCCCCAGGCAATCATCACGCCGACCAGCAAGGCTTTCGATGGCGGGCACGACGAGCCGTTGACACCGGAACAGATCGTCTCGGAAGGCCTGCTGACCCAGAACCAGTGGGACACCGTGGCGGCTTATGCACTTGCGCTCTTTGCCCGCGGGCAGAAGCTTGCTGCCGAACGCGGCCTCATTCTTGTCGATACCAAGTATGAGTTCGGCACCGACGCTGACGGCAATATTCTGCTCGCAGACGAAATCCACACGCCCGACAGCAGCCGCTACTGGATCGCGGACAGCTATCGGGCGAGCTTCGAGGCTGGAAAACGGCCGGAGAGTTTCGACAAGGATTTCGTCCGCGCCTGGGTCGCCGAGCGCTGCGATCCGTACAAGGACGATATTCCGGAAATCCCACGGGAACTGGTCGAACAGACTTCCAAGGTTTACATTAAGGCCTATGAGGCGATCACCGGCGAGACATTCGAGCCGGATAATCGCGGAGAAACGCCGCGCGATCGTATAAGAGAGAACCTGGCCACCTATTTCCCCCGGAGGTGACGTTCCCGTGTCAGACGCACGCAAGGCCCATCGCACAACGACAGCCTCCTGTTCGGACGTAGCCGCCGAGCGACAGCCCCGTCGTGTGCGCCGGCCTGCGGGCGAGACCCGGGAGGACATCCTCAACAAGGCGGAAGAACTCTTCCGCACCCGAGGCTATGCCAATGCGGCCATCGCCGACATCGCCCATGCGCTGGGCATGTCTCCCGCCAACGTGTTCAAGCATTTTCATTCCAAGGCGAGCTTGGTGGATGCGATTGCCGCCCGCCATATGGAAGTCAAGTTCGCCGGCCTTGCCTCGGTCGATAGCAGTCGGCCGGCGCGTGAAAGGCTACTTGACCTCGCGCGCCACCTGATGGCCAGTCACAGGCGCGACCTTGAGGAAAATCCTTATATCTTTGAAATGATCCTGCTGACGGCAAAAGACGATCTTCAATGCGGACACCGATATCGCGATATCGTGCGGAGCGCGCTTGAAGCAATCATTGTGGACGGCGCCAGAGATGGCGAATTCGCCCCACAGGACAGCCGTCGCGCGGCCGACGCCGCGTTCTATGCCCTCGCCTGCGTTCTACATCCTGTCATGATCGCCAACGAGCAGCCCGACATATTGGCAACACGTTGCGAGGAAGTTGCTCGTCTGATCAATGCTGCGCTGCAAACCACCCTTGATAAGTGACGAATTTTAACATACGTCACTTCGCAAGACTGCCTGCAATGGCGAGTCCCGTGGCTATCTCGTCACACGCAGCACCAATAACAAAAATTAACGAGAGTTAATTTCACCGTTGCGCCTGCGTGCTATAGCGATGCGTCCTGGGCTGCCTCAATCTCGACGTGGAAAAACCATGAAACGACGCATTCACCTGACCTCGGCAATCGTATTGCTCACCGCCGTCATCGCAGGTTGCAGTGATTCCGGCTCATCGGGCAAGAATGCAGGCTCAGCAGGCGCCGAACGCCCGCCGTCACCTGTCAGCGTCGTGGCGATGAAAAAGGCCGAACATCCGCTGAGCAGCCTTCTGCCGGGTCGTGCGGACGCCTTCCAGACCGCGGATATCCGCCCGCGCGTCAGCGGCGTGATCAAACAGATCGCCTTCAAGGAAGGCAGCGAAGTCAACGAGGGTGACCTTCTCTACAAGATCGAGGATGACACCTACCGCGCCGAAGTGGCCCAGGCGCAGGCGAGCCTCGCAAAGGCCGAGGCGAGTGTACCGACAGCGCAATCGAACCTTGCCCGCTATGAGCGACTGGTCAACAGCGGCGCGACCCAGATCGAATATGAAAACGCCAAGGTAACGCTGCTGCAGGCGCAAGCAGATGTGGCCCAGGCAAAGGCTGCTTTGAACGCCGCGGAAATCAATCTTGCGCTGACCGATATCAAGGCGCCCTTCGAAGGGGTTACCAGCGTCTCGACCTTCTCCATCGGCAACGTGGTCACCGCCAACCAGACGGACAAGCTGACCACTCTGCGTCGGCTCGACCCCATTTACATCGACCTGACGGAGTCCAGCGCAAACCTCCTGCGTCTGCGTGAAGCCATCACCGCCGGTCGCGTAAACCAGCCCGGCGGCCAGATTGCCGATATTCGGCTGACTATGGAGGATGGCACCCAGTATCCGATCATCGGCAAGCTCGACATGTCTGAAATGGCCGTCAGCGAGACCACCGGCACCTTCTCGATCCGTGCGGTCTTTGACAATCCGGACAACCTGATTCTGCCCGGCATGTACGTGCGTGCAAGCGTCACCGTCGGCAAGGAAAATGGTTACCTCATTCCCCAGCGTGCGGCGACCCGCAATGCTCGCGGCGAACTCACCGCCAAGTTCGTCAACGCCCAGAACGTTGTCGAGACGCGCGTGTTCGAACAGAGCAGCGTTTCCGGCAACAACTGGCTTGTCGCCGATGGCATCGCCGATGGCGACAAGCTGATCGTGGATGGCTTTCAGTGGATTGGTGACGGCGCGACCGTCGCGCCGGTGGAAGCCACCGTGGATGAAAACGGCTTCGTCGTCGAAGCACCCAAGGCGCCGGAAGCGGCCCCGGCTGCAAAGCCATGATCGTGCGGCTTTACGGGCAGCAATCAGGCGCAAAGGGGTAACCAATGGCCAAGTTCTTTATCCACCGCCCGATCTTTGCCTGGGTGATCGCGATCGTGATCATGCTGGGCGGCGCTCTGGCAATCTCGACCCTGTCGATTTCGCAGTATCCAGAGATAGCGCCGACCACCGTGCGCATTTCCGCGACGTATAACGGCGCGAGCGCCGAGACGGTCGAGAAGTCGGTGACCACGATCATCGAGGACGGCATGACCGGCCTCGACGACCTGACCTACATGACCTCGTCGTCCAGCACCGGCCGCGCGACGGTCACGCTGACCTTCGGCAACAGCATCGAGCCGGATATCGCCCAGGTGCAGGTGCAGAACAAGCTGCAGCTCGTTCAGTCTCAGCTCCCAGATGTCGTACAGACCGCCGGCATCGAGGTAACCCGCTCGACTTCCAGTATTCTTCTCGTCGGCGCGCTGGTCTCCACCGACGCCAAGCGCAGGCCGGTCGAACTCGGGGATATCTTCTCCACCCAGATCGAAGACCAGATCAAGCGTCTCGAAGGCGTGGGCAGCATTCAGGTTTTCGGTACGGGCTACGCCATGCGCGTCTGGCTCGACCCCTTCAAGCTGAACAAGTTCCAGCTCACCCCGACAGACATCACCACGGCCATCGAAGCCCAGAACACGCAAGTTTCCGTCGGTTCTCTCGGTGCACAGCCGGTGGCTCCGGGGCAGCAGCTCAACGTGACCGTCACGGCGCAGAGCCAGCTCCAGACCGTTTCCGACTTCGAATCGATCATCCTGAAGGTAGAGACCGACGGCGCGACCGTTCGCCTGAGCGATGTGGCGCGTATCGAGATCGGCCAAGAAAGCTACTCGACCAACACCCGGTCGAACCGCAATCCGGCGACCGGCTTCGCCGTCAACCTCGCGACCGGTGCAAACGCTCTCGACACCGCAGCGCGTGTGAAGGCGGCGCTAAACACCGTGGCGCCGTCGCTGCCGGAAAACGTGGTCATCACCTACCCCTATGACACGACGCCGTTCGTTCAGCTCTCCATCGAGAAAGTGGTTCACACGCTGATCGAAGCAATCGTGCTCGTCTTCTTCGTGCTCCTGATCTTCCTGCAGAATTTGCGTGCGACCTTCATTCCGATGATCGCCGTTCCCGTCGTTCTGCTGGGCACCTTCGGCATCCTTGCCATAACGGGATACTCGATCAATACGCTCACCATGTTTGCCATGGTTCTGGCGATCGGCCTGCTCGTCGACGACGCCATCGTGGTCGTGGAAAACGTCGAGCGCATCATGTCCGAGGAGCACCTGTCACCGCTTGAGGCGACGGAAAAATCGATGGGTGAAATCACCGGCGCCATCATCGGCATCGCGCTCGTGCTCACCGCCGTGTTCATTCCGATGGCCTTCTTTGGCGGCTCCACCGGCATCATCTACCGCCAGTTCTCCATCACCATCGTCTCGGCGATGCTGCTGTCGGCCGTGGTAGCCATCGTTCTGACGCCGGCGCTCTGCGCCACGATGCTGAAGCCTGTCGACCACACGAAGCCGAAGAGAGGCCCCGCAGCCTGGTTCAACCGGACCTTCGACCGCACGACCAATGGTTACGTCTCGACGATCGGTTACCTCCTGAAGCGTCCGATGCGCGTCATGCTGATGTTCGTGATCGTCATCGGCGGCTGCGCATGGATCTTCACCCGCCTGCCCAGCTCCTTCCTTCCGCAGGAAGACCAGGGCGTGCTCATGACGATCGTCCAGCTTCCGAACGGCGCGACCGAAGCCCGCACGCAGGAAGTCATCAGGAAGATCGAGGATTACTACCTCGACAAGGAAAAGGATGCGGTCAAGGACGTATTCGCCGTCTCCGGTTTCAGCTTCGTCGGCCAGGGACAGAACTACGCGATGGTTTTCGCCAAGCTGAAAGACTTCGATGAGCGCAAGAGCCCTGATCTGGCAGCATCCGCCATCGTGCGGCGCGCCATGGGCTACTTCTTCACCATCCGGGATGCGCAGGTATTCCCACTGCAGCCGCCGGCCATTCCCGGCCTCGGCAACTCCAGCGGCTTCTCGATGTATATCGTGGACAGCGGCAAGACCGGAACCGATGCGCTGACCCAGGCATCCAAGAAGCTCATTGGCCTCGGAAGCTCCAATGCCAAGATCAGCACCCTGCGTTCCAACAGCCCCGATGCGGAAAGCCAGCTGAAGATCCTGCTGGATCAGGAAAAGATGGGCGCCATGGGTCTCGACCTTGCTTCCGTCAATTCGATGCTGTCGACGATCTTCGCCGGCCGGGATGTCAACGACTTCACGCTGAACAGCGAACTGAAGCCCGTCTATGTGCAGGGCGATGCGCCCTATCGCATGCAGCCCGACGACCTGACCCACTGGTACGCCCGCAACTCCGAAGGCGAGATGGTTCCCTTTTCTGCCTTCAGCCAGGTCGATTGGGTGGGCGGCGCACCGACACTGGCCCGCTTCAACGGCACGAGCGCCATCTCCCTGGAAGGTGCAGGCGGTGCAGGCGTCAGCTCCGGCGACGCCATGGACGAAATGGAAAAGCTGACGGCCGACCTCGGAGGCGGCTACACGGTGGCCTGGCAGGGCATCTCCTATCAGGAACGCCTGTCCGGCTCTCAGGCCCCGGCGCTCTATGCCCTGTCGGTCCTGATCGTCTTCCTCTGCCTTGCGGCGCTTTATGAAAGCTGGTCCATTCCGTTCTCGGTTATCATGGCCGTCCCGGTTGGCGTGCTCGGTGCTCTCGCCGCCGCCTACTACTTCGGCCAGGCAAACGACGTCTACTTCAAGGTGGGCCTGCTGACGACCATCGGTCTCGCCGCGAAGAACGCCATCCTGATCGTGGAGTTCGCCAAGGACCGAATGACGGGCGGCACCAGCCTGATGGATGCGACGCTGGAGGCAGCACGCCTGCGCCTTCGTCCCATCATCATGACGTCGCTGGCCTTCATCCTCGGCGTCGTGCCGCTTGCCATCGCCACCGGCGCTGGCTCCGCTGCCCAGAACTCGATCGGTATCGGCGTTCTCGGCGGCATGCTGGCAGCCACGGCGCTCGGCATCTTCTTCGTGCCGTCGTTCTTCGTGGTCGTCCGAAAAGTCACAACCCGTGCAAAACCGAAGGAAGCGCTGTCATGAGGATATGGATATCGTTACGTTAAGCAGATATTTACCATAATTGATTCCTCTTGGAACGATAGGCGCAGCGCCAGAGACATATGACGACGCGCCTGACGCGCGACGCAACCGAGCAAAAAACTAGGATAGTATGATGGTATCCATACGCGTAGCCGCCCCCCTTGCATTACTTCTGCTCTCGGGTTGCGTCACTGGCCCGGATCACAAGGCTCCTGAAATGCCCCTTCCCGAGAAATTCGGCGAAGGCGGCTCCAAGAGCACCGGCGATGTGGCCATGGCCCCCTGGTGGACGGCCTTTAACGACAAGCGGCTGAATGCCTATGTCGATGAAGGCTTGAACCAGAATCTTGACATTCTTCAGGCATTGGAACGCATCACCGCCGCCGAGGCGAATGTGACTGTGGCCGGCGCGGGCGCCCTGCCCAGCCTGGACGGCAGCGCCAGCGAGTCTGTCAGCGGCGCCGATGGCGGCTTCAGCAAGCAGGACACGCGCTCGACGACCAGCGGTGGATTGACCGTATCCTGGCTGCTCGACCTCTTCGGTCAGTACAAGCGTGCGAAGGAAGGGGCCGAGGCCTCGCTCGACGGCGCCTACGCAAGCGCGGATGTCGCCAAGCTCTCCTACCTGTCGGATCTGACGACCTCTTACATCAACGCCCGGTACTACCAGGAGCGCATCGCCATCGCCAAAAAGAACCTGGCATCGCGTCGCGAAACCCTGGAACTCACCAAGCTGCAGCTTGAAGCCGGTGCGGCTTCGCGTCTCGACGTGGTGCAGTCCGAAGGTCTGGTCAACTCCACGCTGGCTGATCTGCCCGGCCTGGAAACCAACTTCCGCCAGTCGGCTCACCACATCGCAACGCTGCTCGGCAAGCCTGCCTCCGCGCTGGTTTCCGAACTGCAGAAGGGGGCGCCCCAGCCGGTCGCTCGCCGCAGCGTCAATGCCGGCGTTCCGGCCGACCTGATCCGCAACCGTCCTGACATTCGCAAGGCCGAACGTACGCTGGCTTCAGCCGTCGCCGAAATCGGTGTGGCCGAAGCCCAGCTCTACCCGACAATCACGCTGGGCGGCTCGATCACCCCGTCCTACATCTCGACCAAGCCGCTGAAGGGATCCTTCACCTCATGGTCCTTCGGCCCGAGCCTTTCGCTGCCGATCCTCGATGGCGGTCGTCTGAAGGCCAATGTCGACATCGCGGAATCCTCGGCTCGCGAAGCCTATCTCGCCTGGAAGTCGACCGTGCTGAGCGCCGTCGAGGAAGTCGAGAACGCACTGGCCGCCGTCAACCGCGACAGCCAGACCGTGGCCGCACTCACCGCAACCGTTCGCTCCTACGAGGAAGCCCTGCAGCTTTCGACCGCCAGCTACCGCGACGGCGCATCCTCGCTGCTCGACGTTCTGGATGCCCAGCGCTCGGTATCGACCGCTCAGGCAAGCCTAGCCCAGGCCGTACAGCAGATGGCAGCCGACTACGTCTCGCTGAACGTCGCTATCGGCGGTGGCTATGCCTTCGACAGCAAGAAGCCGAAGACCAACTAAGGTCGGCTTTCAACCAAGCTTTGAAAACCCGGTAGCTCCAAGAGCCACCGGGTTTTTTCATGCCCGTAATGTCGATTAATCATCGCTCGCCGGAAGGCGACCGTGAAGCCGTCAGAAAGTGGCGGGCGTATTGATCCAGATAAGCACCGTCTCTCCATCGGACGTATTGTGCCAGGAATGCGGCCTGCGGCTTTCGAAATAAAAGCTGTCGCCGGCATTGAGCTCGAAGAACCGGTCGCCGTCCAGAATGATCTCCAGACTGCCTGATAGCACATGCATGAATTCCTCGCCCTCATGCTGATAGGCGCCTTCGCTCGATGCGCCGGGAGCAAGTTGGAAGCGATTGCATTCCATCTGGTTGCGCCCTTCCGCCAACACTTGGATTGTCACGCCGGATGAAGTCGTCGGCCATGTCGGCCATTTGCCGTCCCGGATGAGGGATTCCCCGCCATCCCCCTGCTCCTGCCCGCTGAGATTGGCGACTGTCGTCCCGAGATAGCTTGCGACCGTATGCAGCGCCGTGAACGACAGGCCGTATGAAGTGCGCTCGAAGGTCGAAAGCTGAGAAACGGAAACGCCCGTCGCCTGCGCCACGGTCTCAAGCGTTTTCCCGGCATCCCGTCGAAGCCGCCGCACCTTCTGCCCGACGGCGATTTCGGAGGTCTCCGTGTCGTCGTCCTCGAGGATTTCAGCGATCTCGGCCTCCACCGCCGGAGGAACCTCCTCGCGAAGGCTTTCGCGGATCGCAGCCGGGTTGAGGCCCTTTTCGCTACGAAGCCATGCAATTATCTTCAAGCGCTCGACAAGCGCGAGGTCGTAGAGCCGCTGGCCCGAGGGCGTGCGGATCGGCTGGATCAGTTCCTGCGTCTCCCAAAGTCTCAGCGTCGAGGCGGAAACCCCCGCCATACGGGCGGCTTCGGCAATCTTGAAGCGGACGTCATCCATAGGCCGGTCCCTGTCAGCGCGTTGTCATTGCCATGCGTGATAAATGCGTCAAACCATATTGCAAGTCTACAGAAAAAATGTAGGGAATATGCAACCTCGCGATCGAAAATAAGCCCGACGCCGAAGGTCAACTGCTACCAAAGGGAATCCGAGAATGAAAAACTCCGAAATCGCAGCTCGCAAGGACGCGGCCATTTCCCGTGGCGTCGGCATGACGACGCAGATCTATGCCGCCAAGGCAGAGAATGCGGAGATCTGGGACGTCGAAGGCAATCGCTACATCGACTTCGCAGGCGGCATCGCCGTTCTCAACACGGGCCATCGCCATCCCAAGGTCATCGAGGCCGTAAAGAAGCAGCTTGATGCCTTCACCCATACCTGCCACCAGGTCATGCCGTACGAAAACTACGTCGCCCTGGCCGAGCGCCTGAACAAGCTCGTTCCGATCTCCGGCCCGAAGAAGACGATCTTTACCACCACCGGCGCGGAAGCCGTCGAAAACGCGGTCAAGATCGCCCGCGCCGCCACCGGCCGCAACGCCGTCATCGCCTTCACCGGCGCTTTCCACGGCCGCACCTTCATGGGCATGACCCTGACCGGCAAGGTCGTCCCCTACAAGGTCGGCTTCGGCCAGATGATGGGCGACGTCTTCCACGTTCCCTTCCCGATCGAGATGCACGGCATCAGCGTCGAGGAATCGCTCGACGTTCTCGACAAGCTGTTCAAGGCCGACGTCGACCCGAAGCGCGTCGCCGCCATCATTCTTGAGCCGATCCAGGGCGAAGGTGGCTTCTACGAAGTTCCGCGCGCGCTGATGAAGGCCGTTCGCCAGATCTGCGACGAACACGGCATGCTGATGATCGCCGACGAAGTGCAGACCGGCTTTGCCCGTACTGGCAAGCTGTTCGCGATGGAACACCATGACGTATCCCCTGATCTCGTCACCATGGCCAAGAGCCTTGCCGGCGGCTTCCCGCTTTCGGCCGTCACCGGCCGCGCCGAACTGATGGACGTTCCCGGCCCCGGCGGCCTCGGCGGCACCTACGCCGGAAACCCCCTGGCGATCGCTGCCGCCCATGCCGTTCTCGACGTCATCGAGGAAGAAAAGCTGTGCGACCGCGCCAACCAGCTCGGCAGCCGCCTGAAGCAACGCCTCGAAGGCCTGCGCGCCGACATTCCGCAGATCTCCGACATCCGCGGCCCTGGCTTCATGGTTGCCGTCGAATTCGGCCATCCCGGCTCGATCAAACCGGATGCCGACTTCACCAACGCCGTTCGCCTGAAGGCTCTGGAAAAGGGTCTGGTTCTCCTGACTTGCGGCGTCTACGGTAATGTCATCCGCTTCCTGTCCCCGATCACCATTCAGGACGAAGTCTTTAACGAAGCTCTCGATATCATCGAAACCTCTCTCCGCGAATGCGCAGCAAAGGCCAAGTCATGACCATATCGACCCTTCTCACATCGAAGCTGAAGGACACGTCGCTCGTCACCGACAAAACCCTCGTCGGCACCGAATGGGTGTCCGCGAGCGAGAGCGGCAAGACCTTCGAAGTCACAAACCCCTCGACGGGCGACGTCATCGCCACCTTGCCGGCTCTCGGCAAGGTGGAGGTCGCCCGCGCCATCGACGCGGCTTATATCGCGCAGAAGGCATGGGCGAAGAAGACCGGCAAGGAGCGCGCCGCGGTCCTTCGCAAGCTCTTCGACCTGATGGTTGCCAATGCCGATGACCTCGCCACCATCCTGACCATGGAAATGGGCAAGCCGTGGCCGGAAGCCCGCGGCGAGATCCTCTATGGTGCATCCTATGTCGAATGGTTCGGCGAGGAAGCCAAGCGCGTCTATGGCGACACGATCCCCGGCCACCAGGCCGACAAGCGGATCATCGTTGTCAAGCAGCCGGTCGGCGTCGTCGGCGCGATCACGCCGTGGAACTTCCCGAACGCCATGCTTGCCCGCAAGATGGCTCCGGCTCTCGCTGTCGGTTGCGCCATGGTGTCGAAGCCGGCAGCCCAGACGCCGCTCTCGGCTCTCGCGCTAGCCATCCTTGCCGAGCGTGCTGGCGTACCGGCCGGGGTGTTCTCGGTGCTGACCTCCACGGACGCGGCCATGGTTGGCCAGGAGCTTTGCGCGAACGACAAGGTGCGCAAGCTCACCTTCACCGGCTCGACCAATGTCGGCAAGATCTTGATGCGTCAGGGTGCGGACCAGATCCTCAAGCTCGGCCTCGAACTCGGCGGCAACGCCCCGTTCATCGTCTTCGACGACGCCGATCTCGATGCGGCCGTCGAAGGCGCGATGATCTCCAAGTACCGCAACGCCGGCCAGACCTGCGTCTGCGCCAACCGTCTCTACGTTCAGGCCAACGTCTATGACGCCTTCGCCAAGAAGCTCGCGGAACGCGTTGGCAAGATGAAGGTCGGCGACGGCTTCGCCGAAGGCGTCACCACCGGCCCGCTCATCGACAAGAACGCCCTGAAGAAGGTTGAGGAACACGTCGCCGACGCCGTTTCCAAGGGCGCCAAGGTCGAACTCGGTGGTAAGCCGGCCCCCCAGGGCGGCCTGTTCTTCGAACCGACCATCCTGACCGGCGTGACGCCCGACATGCGGGTCTCCACCGAGGAAACCTTCGGCCCGGTCGCGCCGCTCTTCAAGTTCGAAACCGAAGAGCAGGTCATCGAACTCGCCAACAACACCGAGTTCGGTCTTGCCTCCTACTTCTACTCGAAGGACGTGGCGAAGATCTTCCGGGTCGCCGAAGCGCTGGAATACGGCATGGTCGGCATCAACACCGGCCTGATCTCCACCGAAACGGCACCCTTCGGCGGTATCAAGCAGTCCGGCCTCGGCCGCGAGGGCTCCAAGTACGGCATCGATGACTACACCGAGATCAAGTACATGTGCCTCGGCGGCATCGAATAAGCATCAGATCCATCATCTGACAAGAAACCGGGAGAACCATTCTCCCGGTTTTTTTCCGGCACCGAACGCGGCATTGCATAGATTTTTAGCCTTCAGCTTCGCCGGACCGTAAGCGTTGACCGCTATCAACTGCCCTCGAAATGAGAGGGAAAAAGCCGTGCTCAAGAAATTTTCCAATAACTTTACCGGCGCGGGCAAGCTACTGGAGTTTGGCGTAATCAGCGGCGCCATCGGGCTTGCAGGTGATCTCGCCACCCCGGTAGGGCCTTACATCTACTGGATGCTCGCCGCCGGCGTTGTGCTCCTGATAAGCGCCTATCCGCTGGCCCGCAGGCTAGGTTGGGAAAGCGACCTCACCAAATCGTCCGCCGTATTCGGCGCGGTACTCACCTGCCTCGGCCTCTGGTCGACCACCGGAGGATCGCCGGAAGGCCGGATTGCCAGCGGAAGCGAATTCATGGCTCATGTCCAGCAGAAGCTGCTCAGCATGGAGGAATCGGTCAAGCAGATTGCCGATAATACAAGGGAAACGGCTGACAACACGGCCAGAACGGCCGAAAGCACATCGAAAACCGCTGATAACACCGAACGGCTTGCCGAAAACATCTTCGACATGAGCGCGCTGGAAACCGCGATCGAATACCGCGACTTCCGCAAGATGACCGGAGCTTGCGCGGATGGCCAGAAGAAGGACGGGTTCGATGTGATCACACCCGGACGCTACGACAAGGTCAAGGAAGACTCGATCTATCAGCATCTCCGCAAGGCCGGCTGTATCGACACCACGATCATCTGCACGACCGACATGGACTCCGTCCTCGCCGTGGCCAAGGAACGCGGTTACGATCCCGACTGGCTTTATCCGATCCGGGGTGCCGACTTGGGTCGCGTTACCGCGATCTGCGGCGCGGACGTGGCCTCGGCCTATACCTCCCGCAAGGAGCAGTTCGAAGATCAGCGAAACCGCGAGATAGCAGCCAAAACGGCAGCGCGGGAAAAGGCGGAAGCGGAACTGGAGGCGACGGTCTCCGAATGCGAAAAGGAAATCGGCGACCGAAACTGGTGCCGCCTAGCCGTCGAAGCGAAAATCTATCCGCGTTCGTAGAACCGAAGCAACAAAAAGAAAGGCCCCCGGAACATAAGTTCCGGGGGCCTTTCTTTTAAACGAAGTCGAACCAGATTAGTTCTTCGCGCGCTCGACGTAGGAATTGTCTTCGGTCGCGATGACGACGCGGGTGCCGGCGTCGATATGCGGCGGCACCAGAGTGCGGATTCCGTTCGAAAGGATTGCCGGCTTATAGGAAGAAGAAGCGGTCTGTCCCTTCACGACCGGTTCGGTCTCGACGATCTCGAGCGTGACGTGACGCGGCAGTTCGACGGAAAGCGGAATGCCTTCATGGATCGACAGGACGCAGGTCATGCCTTCCTGCAGGTAGGCCTTCATGTCGCCCATGGTATCCACGTCGACGACGACCTGGTCATAGCTTTCCGGGTTCATGAAGTGGAAGCCTTCGCCGTCCTCGTAGAGGAACTGGAAGTTCAGGTCTTCAACGAAAGCGCGCTCGACCTGCTCGGTCGTGCGCCAGCGTTCGGAAACCTTCACGCCATCGACGATACGGCGCATATCGACCTGGGTAACCGGCGTGCCCTTGCCCGGATGGAAATTCTGGGCGGTAAGCACGACGTAGAGCTTGCCGTCGACCTCGAGGACATTGCCCTTGCGGACGGAAGAAGCGATGATCTTGACCATGGGAATTCCTTGTATCTGCCTGTGAGCCATCGTAAAGGACGACCCGCCGTCCGTATGACGTCATCAAATTTCTTGGGCGCAACTAACCTAAAATCGGCGAAATAGCCAGCCCGTGTTGCAACAAGGACAGAGAAAGCCTGAATGACCGATCGCAGACCCGCCTCTCCCTCCTGGTGGATGCCCTCGATCCATGCCGATCGCAGGCCCTTCCTGCTTGGACGGAATGCGATCCAGGCGGCGTTGCGCGGTTATTTCGCTGCGCGCGATTTCATCGAGGTCGACACCGCCACTCTACAGGTTTCCCCCGGCAACGAGGCGCATCTGCATGCCTTTTCAACCGAAGCCATCGGCAATGACGGCGAGGCGGCACCGCTCTACCTGCACACTTCCCCCGAATTCGCCTGCAAGAAGCTGCTCGCAGCAGGCGAGCCACGGATCGCCTGCTTTGCCCATGTCTATCGCAACCGCGAACGTGGTCCGCTGCATCATCCCGAGTTCACCATGCTGGAATGGTACCGGGCCGGAGAGAGCTATGAACGGCTGATGGCGGATTGCGCTGAGATCCTCCAACTCGCGGCCGACACTACAAAAACCAGCCGCTTCGCCTTCCGCAGCGGCGAATGCGATCCCTTTGCCGAGCCGGAAAGACTGTCAGTCGCAGAGGCCTTCGAGCGTCACGCGGGGATCGATCTCCTCTCCTCGGTGGAGCCCGAAGGCGCAACAGATCGCGACCGCCTCGCCGCTGAACTCACACGAGCCGGTATCCGCATCGCCGACGACGACACTTGGGCCGATCTTTTCAGCCGTGTGATCGTGGAGAAGGTGGAGCCGCATCTCGGCTTCGGACGCGCCACCATTCTCGATGAATATCCGGTTGCCGAAGCGGCCCTTGCACGTCCGTCCACCCGCGACCCGCGTGTCGCTGAACGCTTCGAGCTCTATGCCTGCGGCGTCGAACTCGCCAACGCTTTCGGGGAGCTCACGGATCCAGCCGAACAGCGCCGCCGCTTCCAGGCGGAGATGGCGGAAAAGCAGCGCATCTACGGCGAGACCTATCCGCTGGACGAGGATTTCCTCGATGCGCTGGCGGTCATGCCGGAAGCCTCCGGCATCGCGCTCGGCTTCGACCGTCTCGTGATGCTGGCAACCGGCGCGCTCAGGATCGATCAAGTCATGTGGGCTCCCGTTGCGGAGGTTACCCGTTGAGCGCAAACACCCTGCGCACCATCGACGATCTCGTCGCCTCCGGGCTACTGCCGACCTCAGACACCTCCGGCATCCGGCAGGTCGCGGATCGCTATGCCGTGGCGCTCACGCCGACGGTCGCCGGACTGATCGACCGGACGGACCCGGCAGACCCGATTGCCGCCCAGTTCCTGCCAACGCCCGCCGAACTGGTGGAAGCCGAAGGCGAACGGGACGACCCGATCGGCGATCATGCTCACACACCCGTCGAAGGCATCGTTCACCGCTATCCCGACCGGGTTCTGTTGAAGGCCGTGCATGTCTGCCCGGTCTATTGTCGCTTCTGTTTCCGCCGCGAAATGGTGGGGCCACAGGGGGACGGCAACCTGAGTTCTGAGAAGCTTGCAGCCGCACTGGACTATATCCGCAGCCATGACGAGATCTGGGAAGTGATCCTGACCGGCGGCGACCCGCTGGTAATGTCGCCTCGCCGGCTCCGCGCCATCATGGTCGAGCTTGCCTCGATGCCGCATGTGAAGATCGTTCGCATTCACAGCCGCGTGCCCGTCGTCGATCCTGATAGCGTCGACGCCAAGATGATCGAAGCGCTGAAAACCGGTGGCAAGACCGTCTATCTGGCGCTCCATGCCAACCATCCGCGCGAGATGACAAAGGCCGCACGGGATGCCTGCGGCCGGCTTGTCGATGCGGGGATCATGATGGTCAGCCAAAGCGTACTGCTGCGCGGCATCAACGACGATGCCACAATCCTTGCGGAACTGATGCGCGCTTTCGTCGAGGCTCGCGTAAAACCCTATTATCTGCACCATCCCGACATGGCGCCCGGAACGGGACATTTCCGCCTGACGATCGCCGAGGGGCAGGCCATCATGCGCGAGCTTCGCGCCCGGGTCTCCGGCCTTTGCATTCCGACCTATATTCTCGATCTGCCGGGCGGTTACGGCAAGGTCGCGGTCGGCGAAGGCGCCATCCACGAAGCTGATGGCGACACCTTTGCAATACTGGACCGAAATGGGACAACCCATCGTTATCCTTGAGCGGCCACCGCGAAAACGCGACAGCAAGTTTCCTGCCGTGAAAGACTTTTCCGGCCGCCTTCATACAATTCATTCAAATTGATAAGACGCAATCACGTTTATTTAACTACGTGACTTAGCGGAATCTTATGCCTTGCTGCAGTAGAAATTCCCCGAAATTTGGAAATTCATGTACAAGAAGGGGAGAAACATGAACGAAACCATTCGTTCTCTGCTGGCCAAGGTTGGTGGACTGTCAACATCCGTCGAGGCGATTTCCGATGAGGCCGATCTTTACGCAGCCGGTCTTTCTTCTTTCGCCTCCGTCCAGTTGATGCTTGGTCTTGAAGAAGCCTTCGATCTGGAATTCCCGGACCATCTGCTCAACCGCAAATCCTTCGTCAGCATCGCCGCTATCGAGACCACTCTCTCGACGATCCTGGAAGACAGAAAGGTCGCATAATGGACCTCTCGGCAAGATCTATCGACAAGAGCCTGAAAAGCAGGGTGACACGCGTGGCGGCGGTAGCGGCAGCCTATGCGGATGAAGTCGACAAGGCGGGACGCTTCCCGCGCGAGGCGATCGACGCCATGAAGGCCGAACGGCTGATGGGCATCATGATCCCGGTCGAGTTCGGCGGCGAGGGACTTTCCCACGCCGAGATCGCCGAAACCTGCACCCTGCTGGCGCAGTCCTGCGCGTCGAGCGCGATGATCTTCGCCATGCACCAGATCAAGACGTCGAGCCTCGTCTCCCACGGGGGAGAGGCCGAATGGCACCGTGCCTTCATGCGCCGCGTCGTCGCCGAACAGCTCCTGCTTGGCTCCGCAACCACGGAAGCCGGCATCGGCGGCAACATGCGCAACAGCATCTGCGCCATTGAGGTCAAGGACGGCGTCTGCCGCCTGGAGAAGGACGCAACCGTCATCTCCTACGGTGCCGATTCCGACGCGATCCTCATTACCTCCCGCAGCCACAAGGATGCAGCATCCACCGATCAGGTGATGACCGTCTTCACCAAGGACCAGTACACGCTCGAGCACACCCAGACCTGGGATACGCTTGGCATGCGCGGCACCTGCTCCGATGGCTTTATCTTCCGCGGGGAGGCTCCGGCAGAACAGATCCTGCCGCTGCCTTTCGCGGAAATCGCCGCACAGTCGATGCTGGCGAATGCGCATCTTCTGTGGAGCGCCCTCTGGTACGGCATCGCCGTCGACGCCTTCACCCGCGCCCAGAACTTCGTCCGCGCCGCCGCCCGCAAGGCGCCGGGCACGCAGCCTCCGGGCCTCGTGCAACTCGCGGAAATGTCGAGCCAGTTGCAGGCGATCCGCGCCAATATCGTGACCGGCCTAGAAACCTTCGAAACCGCACGCAAGGATTCCGACCGCCTGTCTTCAATGGGCTTCGCCGTTGCAATGAACAACGTCAAGATCGCCTCCTCGGAGATGATCTTGCCGGTCATCAACCAGGCCATGCGCATCTGCGGCATCATGGGCTACAAGAACGGTACGCCCTATAGTCTCGGTCGCCATCTGCGCGACGCCCACTCGGCGGAACTGATGATCTCGAACGATCGCATTCTCGCCAACACCTCCACCATGCTGCTCGTTCACAAGCAGGAAACCGGATTGCTGGGGTAAAAGCCATGGATATGCAGGTAAGCTTTCTCGACCGCCTCTTCGAAAGCGGTCTCCTGATCGAAACCGGTGTCGACGGCCTTTACGGCCGCAGCGGCCGCTTCGAAGACGTGATCGCGGCGTTCGAACGCCTCATCGACCGCTATGGCGCTGCCGACGGCGCGGAAGCGATCCGCTTTCCGCCCGGCATGAACCGGGCCTATTTCGAAAAGAGCGGCTACATGAAGAGCTTCCCGCAGCTTGCGGGCACGGTGCACAGCTTCTGCGGCTGCGAACTGGATCACGTCAGCCTGCTGAAATGCATGGACGAAGGCAGCGACTGGACGGCCGAGCAGAAGGCGACCGATATCGTGCTGACGCCGGCGGCCTGCTATCCGCTCTATCCGACCGTCGCCAAACGCGGCAACCTGCCGGAAGCCGGCGGCCTCTACGACCTGCAGTCCTACTGCTTCCGCCACGAACCATCGAACGACCCGGCGCGCCAGCAGCTTTTCCGCATGCGCGAATATGTCCGCATGGGCACGCAGGCCGACGTCACCGAGTTCCGCCAGATCTGGATGGACCGTGGCGTCAAGATGATGGCCGAAGTCGAGCTTCCGGTCGAAATCGACGTGGCCAACGATCCTTTCTTCGGCCGCGCCGGCAAGATGATGGCCAACAACCAGCGCGACCAGAACCTGAAGTTCGAACTGCTGATCCCGATTACATCGGTCACCAAGCCCACGGCCTGCATGAGCTTCAACTACCATCAGGACGCCTTCGGCACGAAGTGGGGCCTCAACCTTGCGGACGGAGCCGTCGCGCACACGGCCTGCGTCGGCTTCGGCCTCGAGCGCATCGCGCTTGCGCTCTTCCATCACCATGGCCTCGACACCGAGGCATGGCCGGCATCGGTCCGCGCAGCACTCTGGGGCTGAGCCGACCGATGAACGCAGTCTTTCCCGGCATCGAGCCGGCCACATACGTAACGCATGCCCTGCATGCGAGCGACCGGATGTGGCCGGAGACCAACTGCTATGTCGACCTCTGGATCGAGGTGCTGGCAAGCCATCATGTCGCGCCCGAAGCCATGCTGGGCTTCACCCTGACGCAGGATTTCGAGGGCGACCAGTTCACCTTCTTCAAGGTGCCGCTGGAAGACCTCGAGGAACTCTACGGTATCCGCGTCACGGAACTGGCGATCTTCGATAGCGTCGAGGCTCATGTCACGGAACAGATCCGGCGCGGCCGCATCTGCCTCGTCGAGATGGACAGCTTCTACATGCCCGACACCCGCGGTGTCGGCTACAGGCAGGACCACGGCAAGACGACGGTCGCGATCAACCGGCTCGACATGGCCGGTCGCTCCATGGATTATTTCCACAATGGCGGTTTCTTCCATGTCGATGGCGAGGACTTCGACGGCCTCTTCCAGCTGAACGTCTCGGAAGGCACCCTGCCCTTCCTGCCTTACACGGAGTTCGCCAAGTTTCCGGCAAAACCGGTTCCCCGCGAACACAAGCGCACGGTCGCCGCAAAACTGCTCCGCCGTCACTACGACCGCCGGCCTCACGCCAACCCGATCGCGGCCTTTGCTGCCGTCTTTCCGGCACAGGTCGAGGCGATCGCGGAGCGTCCGTTCGGCTACTTCCACAAATACGCCTTCAACACGCTCCGTCAGTTCGGCGCCAATTTCGAACTTCTGGCAAGCCATCTCACCTGGCTTTCGGAGGAGAGCTTCGTTCCGGTCGTCGAGCAGGCGTTGAAGATTTCGGAAGTGGCGAAATCGGTGCAGTTCCAGCTTGCACGCGCCGTCACTCGCAAGAAGTTCGATCCTCTGGCTTCGGCTCTCGACCCGGCGGCGGAAGCCTGGGACAGACTGATGAGCGAGCTTGGCAAGACGCTTTCCTGAAGACAAGATCCGGCCTAGAGCACAATCGGGTGCAATTTCACGGGGCGCGCTGACACATGACCGGCATGACGACCTATCTCGGCGCTGACGAGCGACCGCTCGAAAGCGGCTGGACGATGCTCGTCACCGAGGCGGGACGTTATGTCACCGCGCGCGACGTGCATCGTCCGTCCGCCCGCATCCCCGCGCCGGTTCCCGGAACCGTCGCCTCAGCCCTTGCCGGGGCCGGCCTCTTCGATCCCGAAAAGCCCCAGTCCCTGCATGACAAGGACGCCTGGTATTTCCGTTCGCTGGAAGGCGAAGAGCCGGGGCCGGCCATCCTGCGGTTCGCCGGCCTTGCGACCATCGCCGAAATCTATCTGAACGGAGAGCTCAGGCTCTCCTCCTCAAGCATGTATCAGGCGCATGACCTCGAACTTGTCCTGACCGGCAGGGACGAAATCGCCATATGCTTCCGCGCGCTGGTAGATGAACTCGCCAAGCGCGGCCCCCGAGCCCGCTGGCGTTCCGGCCTGATGGACAATCAGGGTCTCAGGCTTGTCCGGACCACGCCGCTCGGGCGCATGCCCGGCTGGTGCCCGGAAATTCACCCTGTCGGCCCGTTTCGCCCGATCAGCCTGATCAGGACGGAAGGTGACGGTGTCAAGGATCTCTCGATCCGCAGCGGCCTTGCGGAAGACGGAACGGGAAGCCTCTCGGTTTCATTTCTTCTGCCGGAGACCGCCAAAAGCCTTCGCCTCGGCTGCGACGGTCGGCAAGCCGTTTTCGCACGAACCGCCGACGGACGCTGGCAGGCCAAGCTTTCCCTGCCCGAGGTGCAGCCATGGTGGCCACGCACCCACGGCGAACCGAAACTGCATGACGTCACCCTCGACATCGACGGCAAGCGCCATTCGCTCGGCCTCACCGGTTTCAGGCGAATCGAGATCAACCGTGGAACCGACGGGCAGGACTTCGCTCTTCTGGTCAACGGCACGCGCATCTTCTGCCGCGGCGCCGTCTGGACCAATGCCGATATCCTTCGCCTACCCGGCGCGGCAGAAGACTACGCTCCCTGGCTTGCAAAGGCGGCCGAGGCAAACATGAACATGATCCGCATCGGCGGCACCATGAGCTATGAGAGCCCCGATTTCTTCCGCCTCTGCGACCGGCTCGGCATCATGGTCTGGCAGGACCTGATGTTCGCGAATTTCGACTATCCCGTCGCGGACGAGGCCTTCCTCGCTTCGATCGACACCGAAATCCGGCAATTGCTGTCGACAACACAGGCGTCGCCATCGCTCGCCGTCGTCTGCGGTGGCAGCGAGGTCTACCAGCAGGCCGCCATGCTGGGCCTGCCGGAACGGATCTGGAAAACGCCGTTCTTTGCGGAAGTCCTTGCCCGTATCGTTTCCGATGCACGGCCAGGCGTTGCCTATGTCGAGAACTCGCCTTCCGGCGGGACCATGCCCTTCTCGCCGAATTCCGGCGTCACCCATTATTATGGCGTCGGCGCCTATTGCCGCCCGCTGGAGGACGCCCGTCGCGCCGAAGTGCGTTTCGCCGCCGAGAGCCTCGCCTTCGCCAATGTGCCCGAACAGGAAACCCTCGACCGGCACCTTCCGGTCGCACCCGCTCATGATCCCCGCTGGAAGGCGCGTGTGCCGCGCGACCGTGGGGCATCCTGGGATTTCGAGGATGTCCGCGACCACTATCTCGGCGATCTCTACGGCTTCGACCCCGCCCGCCTGCGCCGCGAGGATGCCGGCCGTTATCTCGATTTCTCCCGCGCCGCCGTCGCCGAGGTCGTAACCGAGACCTATGCCGAATGGCGCAGGCCGAAATCGACCTGTAACGGCGCCCTCGTCTGGACCCTGCAGGATCTTCAGCCCGGCGCCGGCTGGGGCGTCGTCGATTCAACCGGAAAGCCCAAGTCCGTCTGGCATGCCCTGAAGCGTGCCTTCCGCCCATTGCAGGTCGCGTTGACCGACGAGGGCACCAACGGCCTTGACGTTCACCTCCTCAACGACACCACAACCACCAGGGAAGTCGTTATTGAAGTCGCGTGCCTTCGGGAAGGCCTACAGCCCGTCGTGAGCGGCAAGCGCGAGATGGTACTTGCGCCCCATGCCGGTGAAACGATCGCCTGCACCGATCTGTTCGGCGCTTTCTTCGATACCACCTATGCCTTCCGTTTCGGCCCGCCGTCCCATGACATAACCGTCGCACGCCTTCTGGATGGTGAAACGGGTGCCGTACTCGCGGAAGCCTTTCATTTCCCGCAGGGCCGCAAGGCCGCCCTTCACCCGGCAGAACTGGCGCTCGCCCTGCAAGAGACAGAGGAAGGCTGGATGCTAGACCTGTCCACCAGCGTTTTCGCCCAGTCCGTCCATATCGCGACAGAGACCCACGACGCGGAGGAAAACTGGTTCCATCTTCCGCCGGGCGCAAGCCGACGCATCCGCCTTCGCCCTACGGGCGCGTCTGGAGAAGGCAAGCCGGCGGGAACAGTCTCCCACCTCGGCTCGCAGCGCCGTTTCAGTTTTTGAGAACCGCCATGTCCTGTACCGCGCGAAGATAGGCTTCGCGTGCGGCAACCGGCGTGAGATTGTGATCCGCATCCGGCAGGATCGTCATCCGGACATTGGAATAACGGGAAAGCCCGCGTCCGCCCTCGCCAAAATGCTCGGCGAGATGCACAAGGCCGACATCGTCTTCGCTGTAGATCAAGCCTATCGCTGCATCGCGATCCTGCAACGCCTGGAACTCGCCAACAATCTGGGAATGCAGCGAACCGCTGCCTGAAAAGCGGTTGAGAACCGGCAGCAGATAACGCTTCAGCCGGCGCGCGACGGCCCGCACCATGTTCGTTGCCGCCCCCACGACATCGACCTCCCCCTTCGCCAGACGACGAAATGTCTCGAGCTTCAGCATCCGACTGCGATATTCGTGAAGCTGGCGCGGGGCGGAATGGATGACAACATCGACATCGAGCGCCGGATCCCACTGAAAGGCATAGGGATTGGCGATCACCGCGCCCTGAAGCCGTTTATCGGCGACGACGCTGCGAAATCCGAGATAGCTGCCGCTGCAACGACCGCAGATGACCGCCGGCAGCAGTTCGCTTTTTTCAAGAAAATCGACAGCGGCCGCGACATCGTCGAGCTGCGAGGGATTGTAGAGGATCTGCTCCGGCCCACCCGGCACCGGCGGGCTGTCACCGACATTGGCGGCATCGAACCGCAGGGACGCGATCCCCTCGCCCGCAAGCCGCCTCGCCATTTCGACGCCGGAGCGTCCCCAGCCCGCATGCCGGTCATAGGCCGTTCCGAGAATGATGGTCGTGGCGCCCTTCCGCTCACCGAGCGGCTGGCAGAGGACGCCATAGAGCCTGCCGTGGTTGCCGAAGGTTACCGGCAGTTCCCGGAATTCAGGGCCACGCAACTCGCTCGGCGCGTTGGTCATCGATGATACACGGTCTCCGCTTGCAGGCTGTGGACCCCGCAGGCCAGAAACCCACGACACCAGCTTCTCGCCAACGCTCTCCGGCATGACCGAAATCAGCGGGTTGGAAATGAACGCATCATAACCGGCATAATTGATCTCGAGAACATCGGCACCGTCGCGCCGCAGCGCTTCGGCAAGTTCCCTGTCTCCCGGCCGGTCCGGGCGGCACGCGACAAAGGCATAGCGAGTAGCGGTACCTGATACCACGACCTTGCGGATATCGGCCGCAATGTCCTCCGGCATGCGCAGCCCGGCTATCGAGACCTGATCGCGAATGCGGTCCTTTTCCGGTATACCAAGCCCTTCATCCACCATGCGGGACCAGATCTGCAATTCCCTGAGATAGGCGCGGCCCGAGGTTACGGGCGCAAGGCAGGCAATGCCTGCGACGTCATCCAGCCGTTCCAGCACCCGCAGGGCAAGCATGGAGCCAAGCCCCTGACTCACGACGGCAACGGTTTTACAGCCGGACAAGGTCCGCAACTGCGCTGCCGCTTCGACGATATCGTTTTCCCAGAGAGCGAGCCCGGAAGCCGCCCCATCGGCAATGTCCAACGCGTCACCGGTCCCGGAATAGTCGAAGCGCAGGCTGGCGATCCCGCCCGCCGAAAGCGCATCGGCAAGCACCCGCCAGAATTTGTGAACGCAAAGCTCCTCCAGCCCCCACGGGCTGACAAACAGCACTGCGAGATCGTGGGTCGGGGCGGCTGATGGCATGAAAAGGCCGACCTTACCGGAAAACGTGACCGGCCGCGCCGCCGACACGGCCGGCTTCAGGGCAGGTCCTGAGTTTTCCATTGGCAACTTCGACAAGGCGTTCATGGCTCCCCCTTCACCGCGCGCAACCCCGCGTCAGTTACTCCCCTCGAAGACCCGTGGCTTGGCGACAAGAAAACCGAGCAGCCTGTTGGCCAGCGATGCCGCCGGTCCCGGCAGGCGCACCACAATGCTCTCAATGGCTACGAGATCTTCCGCCGGAATGGCCCCGAACAACCTAAGGGCCGCGATATAGACAAGCGCGCCGCAACCAATTGACAGAACCAGGCCCGCCAAGCCCGGAACGACGTTAAGAACGCCATAGGCAGCGCCTGCGCAAAGGGTTGCGGCAATCGTCACCTTGACGAGCGTCACATACATGCTGCGCAACGATCCCACGAATTCCAGTTGCCGCAGCGTCAGGATCGCCATGACCAGGAATACGACGAAACGGATGGATGCCGCACCCTCGCCGGAGAATTCGGGCACCACCAACAAGGCCCCACCGACCATGATGACGGCCCCGATGAAGCATATGATGAGACGGGCACGTACCCGGTCGAGCGACAGCAGATATTGCGAGCAGACAAGCCCGAAGACATAGATCGGCGTGACCAGCGCGAGGATGGTGAGCATCGGGCCGCTTTCCGAAAAGGCTTCGCCGAAGACGGTCGTCACCAGACGCGGCGCGATGACGGCAAGCCCGAAGCTCATCGGAAGAGTGATGTAGGACAGGCTGCGGACAACGCTTTCGAACACCTCGACCGGCAAGCGCCCATGCCCGTTGGCATGTATCTTCTCCGAATAATAAGGGACGAGGCTGCCAGTCAGCTGGACGGGCAATTGCAGGGCAAGGTTCGCCAGCGACAACGCAGCCGCATAGTAACCCACCATCTCGACGCCATGGGAACGTTCGAGGAAGTAGATCTCGACACGGGTGAGGAAGATCGACTCGATGATGTACTGCACCGACAGCATAGCCGACGATGTCACCAGATAGCGCGGTGCGATACCACACAGATTGGCCGGACTGCGGAACAGGCTGAGCGAATAGAAAAACTGGACGATGAAGCCGAGGATATAGCCGCAAAGCGCCCCGGGTATCCCGAAGAAGATCGCGCCGAACAGCACGCCCCCGAACTGCAACAAACCTGCCACCACCGATATGCGGAAGAAGGCGGCAACGTCCTGCTCTCCGAGCATCACATTCTTTGTAAAGGATCCGATCGACTGCACGAACAGCAGGATGCCGGTGAAGATCAGCACGACGGGTGTATTCGTGGCCCAGTGTTCGTGTTCCGCAAGCCAGTAGATGCCGCCGTAGAGTATGGTGATGGCAATGGTCGCAAGGACGACCGGGCGAAGCAGATAGACCGCAAAGCCACGCCGAGCGTCGTCACCATACCCTTGCGCGCGAAGCTGGGGCAGCAACCGGAGAAGGGTGATGCCGGTACCGAGTTCGGCAATCAGCGCTGCCGTGGCGGCAAGCCAGAGCGAGAATGCGATGATACCGTTGGCTTCCGGCCCGAGAAGACGGGCGGTGATGATGGAGCAGGCAAAACCGATCATCAGCAGGGACATGCCTGCGGCAGCATTCAGAGCCGAGTTTGCGACGATCCGCTTTACCATTTTACCTCTATCCAGGCCCTGCATCATACAGGTGCGTACATCCAGCGCTTGTAGTGGGAAATCGTTGAAAATTGCTCTTCTGCGCCGCCTTCCGGGCGGATGAGTTTGAAATGTGGTTAACCTGACCTGTCTGCCGGGAAGATAACCTGCACGGCTTCTTCCCAGGTTCTGATCCCGGACACGTCGATCCTGCTGCGGTCGTAGACTTCGGCCTTTGAAAAAGCCTCGCGAATGGATGCCAGATCCGCGGGATCGTAGGCGCAGACATGCGCCCGTCCCCCTGCCGCGAATGCAGGCGCCACGATCGGCAGCCTCGAATAGCTGTACTGGATCATCTTCAGGCTCGACTGGCTGAGATAGTCGGCACCGTCACTCAGGCGATAAGGCGCGAGACCGATATCGGCGAACTTGATGAAAGGTACGATCGTCTCGAAGGCGATTTCGCCATGGACGACAATGTTATCCCGCGGCTTTGCCGGGAGCGTCTTCTTGCCGAAGAGATGAAATGTCCAATCCGGATTGGCCGCCGAAAGCGTATCGATCACATTGGCATCGAACAGCATGTCGCCGACGCTGACGGCATTGAGCGGCTTTGCATAGGGGCTTGCAGTTGCCTGATCGAAGACCCCCTTGCTGATGCCGTGCGGCAGATAGAGAACCGGCGCATCGGCGGGAAAATCCGGCCGCATGGCCTCCGCCATGATGTGGACGAGGTCATAGAGACCGATACTCTCATTGAGCACCTCTTCGATCACCGGATGCACCCCGATGGTCTTCAGCCGGTCGGCAGCGTGATAGACGATCTGCGCATCCGGTGCCTTGCGGCGAATGAGCGGGGTGAGAAGCGGCGCAGGCCCGCTTTCGATCAGCACATGAGTATAGCCCGGAAGGCGATCTTGCACAGCCTTCGGCAGCAGATCCGCATAATGCCGGAAGAAGAGCCCGGACAGGCGATTGAGGAACGGCTTCTTCAGGTTCATCGGGTGGAAAGGAGCGAACCAGATGAATTCCTCGAACCCCGGACCGATCTCTACCCAGCGATTGAGCACCCGCCTGCGGGCATAGGCATAGCGCCCGTCCTTCAGGAAACGGCTGATCGGGCTGAGCCGGCAGGTGAGGAAATCGACGTGATCCCCCTGCGCCCGCAAGGCGTCGGCCATGAAATGCAGGTCGACCTTGCGCGGCGCGGCAGCAAAATGCTGGCCGCTAACGATGAGCACACGGCGGGGCATGCGAGGCTCGACCATCGGCTCAGGCACTCGCCCGGACAGGACGTCCGCGAAGCGCATCCTCGTAAATTGCGGCATAACGATCCGCGACGCTCGCCCAGGCATGGGTCGCAGCCGCATCGATCATGGCGTTGCGAACAGCTTCCGGATCGGACGACAGGTATTGGTAAGCCTTGCGGACAGCCGCCGCCGCCTCTTCCGGCCGGGCGAAATCGGCAAGGAAGATGCCGCCATGCCGATTGCCGAGCGCATTATAGGCGTCGTTGGTATGCAGGACCGGAACGAGACCGGCACTCATCGCCTCGACGGCAACGAGGCCGAAACCCTCATATTCCGATGCGGAAGCGAAAAGCGATGCGAGGCCGATCAGCTTGCGGACCTCCGAATTCTCCAGCCCGACATGCAGGGTAACCTGCCCCTCCAGTCCGCGACGCGCGATTTCGTTGCGGATATCCGCCTCGCTGTGATCCGAGACGGAGCCAACGACATCGAGTGCCCAGCCGGGCTCGATCTTGTTGAGCGCGTAGATGGTGTCGAACAGCCGGTCCAGCCGCTTGTTCACGGAAAAGCGCCCGATGGTGATGATGCGGCGCTGCGGCACCGGCGAAGAAAGACGCGCGAATTTCTCGTTGTCGACGCCGTTCTCGACGAGCACGGAACGTCGGTTCGCGATCTGCGCGAACAGGTCGAGATCCGACTGGCTGCAGCAGACGACGGAGCGATAGGCGGACGCCGAAAGCCGGGTCACCGTCTTGAACCAGACATTCTTGATCGCCGCATAATTCTTCGTGTGGAAAAAACCGCCATGGGTCGTCGCGACCATCGGTTTGCCGTGAAACGGTCGCGTCCAGGCCAGCGCATCGAAGAAAAAGTCGATCGCATGCACATGCACGAGATCCGCATCGCCGATATGGCGGAACACCTGCGGAGCGACGGGATAACGGGAGCTTCCCTTCCACGGGATACGCACCACCTCGACACCGTCGATCACGTCATGCGCGGGCAGCGTCGTACCGGGATCCACGAAGAGACGATCGAGCGTGACGACGCGAACGCGGAAACCCCGTTTCAAAAGCAACCGGCTGAGATTGGAAACGACGTCTTCCAGCCCGCCGCGACTTGGCGGATACTGACGGACGACCTGCACGACGAGTGGAGAGCCTGACTTGCCGAGCGGAATCGATCCGGCTGTGGAAGAGCTGAACGCCATTTTTCACCTGCCTGGTTTGCGGCTCCGGAGAAAATCTGCAACTCCGGGAGAATGCCTCGCGATGGCCTATTCTCAACGCTGGCAACTCTTAACATCAGGTGTTGTGCCGCCTTCCACGCACCGCTTGCTTGCGAGCAAGGTTAATACTTGCAATAGCTTGCGTTCAGGCTTGGTTAAGTGTGGAGTGGAGAGGATTTATCCGAAATCGCGCTCGGTCGGAGGTGCGCTCGCGGCCGAATGCGATTGGACCGGACACGTACGTGGACAGGATCGACGCGGAAAACGCTTGGTAAGGCGGCAATCCGCGATATGGCGCTTCTGACGGGAGAACGGGTATCGGCATTTTGCGACAGACGGGACTGTTGAAACGCTGGCTGCTCCTCGTGGCCTGCGCCGTCGCGTTCTGTGCTCTCCTGGCTGCAATCCATGTCTTCCGCCAACAGTCGAGCTTTGCCGCGACCACGGAACTGCTGGTAGACCCGGCCGACCTCGCAACGACCAACACGAATGGTGGGGTAAGAAGCACCCGCCCCGATCCGTCCACTCTCGACAGTCAGATCTATGTGTTGCAGTCACGCCGGGTTCTCGACGCCATCGCCACCGAACTCGACCTGGCAAACGACCCGGTTTTCGCCACGCGAAGCGCCTTATCGGACCAGGCCCCTCCCGCTATGCCGAGCGCCATCACCGAAAGGTTGCGGGCGCGCCTGACCATCGCCAGGGCCGGCAAATCCAGCGTCTTCAGGATCACCGCCAAACATCCGGACGGAACACGTGCGGCACAGATCGCCGACACCGCGGCAAACGTCTATCTCCGGCAATTGAAGGAGGCGCGCGATGAAGAGACGAAACGCACCGCCGATGCCCTCACCGCAAGGGTGGACGAACTGGGAGAGAGCGTTCGCAAGGCCGATCTCGCCTTGGAAACGTTCAAGGCGGAAAACGGCCTTGTCGGTGCCGAGCAGGTGGGACAGCTGGCCGACCAGCAGCTCGCCAACCTCAACCAGCAACTGCTTGATGCCCGCAATACCGAGGAACAGCAGCGCACCATATACGAACAGGCGCGCAACCTGACAGTCGGTTCGCTGGAACAGGGAACCATTCCCGAAGTCCTTCAATCCGGCGCCATCGCGCGCTTGCGCGAACGTTTTGATGCGTTGCAGGAGAGGTATTCGGAACTCGCCATCCATCTCGGCCCGGACCATCCGCAGATGCGCGCCATCGACACGCAGATGACCAGTGTGAAGCAGACGATGCGGACGGAGATCGACCGTCTCAGGCAATCGCTGCGATCCAGCTACCAGCGCGCAACCGCCAACACCCGTTCGCTTGCCGGTCAACTGGAGATCCTGACAAAAGCAAGCGTCGACAGCGCTGCCGTCCGAAGCAGGCTGCGTCAGCTCGAGACCGAGGCCGAAGCGACGCACGCGCCCTACAGGGAAGCAATGGACCGGGTAGAGGAATACAGGCGGCAGCAATCCCTTGTGACGCTCAATTCACGCATCCTCACTGCCGCCGTGCCGGTGGAAAGGCAACCACCCGTCAGGATATGGCCTCTTCTGGGGGCTGTCCTGCTTGGCGGCCTCGCCATCGGTAGCGGCCTCACCTTCCTGACCCGCCTGCCTGTCTCCAGACGCTTGTCGGAACAAACCCTCATGAAACAGACCGGCTTCCCGATCCTTGGCCGCGTCTCTTCCGCGATGCAGGCAACCCGGAAATCCTCCGGCCTCTCACGGCTCCTGCGGTTTGGCCGGTCAACCCGCACGGCATCGCCCCGGGCTGCCAATGACGGCATTCACGATGTGGCGGACAGGCTACAGGCTGCCATGCCATCGGGACGTCGAGGGACGGTTCTCTTGCTCGGCATCGGCGATATCGACGAACCGCGCGGGGTGGCAGCGGACGTCGTGCAGGCGCTGGTCGACGCCGGCCGCGATATTCTATACGCCCCCGGTGCATTGAAGCCAAAGGTAACACGCCTAGGCACTGCGCCTCGACAGGGGGTAACGGGCCTTGCCGACGCGGCAACGGAAGGATCAGCTCCGCTCGCGGAACTCCTGAAATACGAACATCTAGCCTCGGCGGGGAAAGTGACGGCTTTCGCCGGCATCGGTCGCACCTTCTCCCGCTACGACAATATTTCTCACCCTTCGAATGCCGACATGGTGGTCATCAACGCCTGCGGAACACCGGCAGCGAAATGTCTTCCCCAACTCGTTCATGAAGCCGATACGATCGTGGTTCTCATGGAGATCGGCCGGACAACCGGTTCCGACGTCGACGATCTCCTCGAAACACTGGGCTACAGCCGTGACATCGTACTCGGCATCGTTCTCGTGGAGCCGGCCTGAAAAGGCACCCAGCCGGCATCTCCCTTGCAAGCTTTTCCGCACTCATGTTTTCTGGCCGCACGGCAATTGGCATCGAAATTCCGGGACGCGGAGCAGCATGCGGGAAACCGACAACAATGTGCAGGATGTGGGTTTCATTCTGATCCCCGGCTTTGCCCTCATGTGCTATGCCTCCGCCGTCGAGCCGCTGCGGGCGGTCAACCTGCTTGCCGGGCGGGAACTCTATCGCGTCCACGTGTATTCGCCGTCAGGTGAACTTGTTCCCTCCTCTTCTGGCGCCGTCGTCCCCGCCGAACCGCTGGCTTCGGCGAAGCGGGAACGTCTGCATTCGCTCTTCGTCATTGCCGGCGGCCATCCCTCCGGCTGGCAATGGCCGACCGTTCATGCCAGCCTGCGCGCCTTCGAGCGTGATGGCGTGACGATCGGCGGGATATCGGGCGGACCCTATCTGCTTGCTGCCGCCGGCCTCCTGACCGATCACCGCTTCACCATCCACTGGGAACACGCACCTGCTCTCATCGAGGATTTTCCGGGCCTCAAGCCCGAGCAGGCGCGCTATATCTTCGACCGCAATCTCCTGACCTGCGGCGGCGGTGTGGCGCCTCTCGACATGATGCATGCACTGATATCCGCCCGCTTCGGCCCCGCCTTCGCCACCCGCGTCAGCGACTGGTACCTGCATACCCATGTCGCCTCATCCGCCGAACCTCAGCGGGCTTCACTCGCCGAACGCCATGGCCTTCATCATCCGGCGCTGCTCGCAGTGCTTGAGAAGATGGAAGCGACGATCGAACATCCGCTCGACCGGGATGCCATGGCGCGGTTTGCCGGTATCACGCCCCGCCATCTCGACCGGTTGTTCGCCGAACATCTCGCCTCGACCTTCCTGCAGGAATACCGTCGGCTCAGGCTCGAACACGCCCGCAAGCTGCTTCAACAGAGCGCCCTTTCCGTGTCGGAAATCGCCTTCGCCTGCGGCTTTGCCAGCCCCGCCCATTTTGCCCGCCGCTACCGGGAACTCTACGGCACCACGCCGAAAAAGGGCCGCAGCCTGTGAATTGACGGCTAAACCTTCGCCACATTCAACATAAATTTCACTGTAGGAAATTAAATTTCTCTCGGGTTGATTTGGAGTTTTTCCTTTGCTAGCCATTGTGCAGTTGCACACTGGCAAGGAGAAGAGCGATGTGCGGAATCGTCGGCCTGTTCCTCAAGGACAAGAGCCTTGAACCCCAACTTGGCGCCCTGCTCTCGGACATGTTGATCACCATGACCGACCGCGGGCCGGATTCGGCGGGCATCGCGATCTATGGCGGCGCGCCCGCGGGCAGGGCCAAGATCACGGTACAATCCACCGAGCCGGAACAGGAATTACCCGGCCTGGAAGCGGACCTCGCCAAGGCGGGAATTCCGGCAAGCGTGACGCTGAAAAGCACCCATGCCGTCATCGAGATCGAGGAAGGCAAGCTTGGCGAGATCCGCTCAGTACTCGCCGAAATCCGTCCCGACATCAGGATCATGGGTTCGGGCGAGAGCGTCGAGATCTACAAGGAAACCGGCCTGCCGAAGGATGTGGTTTCCCGTTTCGACGTGCGCGCCATGGGCGGTACCCACGGCATCGGCCACACCCGCATGGCGACGGAAAGCGCGGTCACCACCCTCGGCGCCCACCCCTTCTCCACCGGTCCCGACCAATGCCTCGTGCACAACGGCTCGCTTTCGAACCACAACAACCTGCGCCGCGAGCTGAAGCGGGAAGGTATGGCCTTCGAAACCGACAACGACTCCGAGGTCGCAGCCGCCTATCTCACCGCGGAAATGGCCAAGGGCAAGGATCTTGGCAAGGCGCTGGAAAGCGCCCTCGACGATCTCGATGGCTTCTTCACCTTCGTCGTCGGCACGAAATCCGGCTTCGGCGTGCTGCGCGATCCGATCGCCTGCAAGCCTGCAGTAATGGCCGAGACCGACCAGTACGTCGCCTTCGGCTCCGAATATCGTGCACTCGTCGGCCTGCCCGGCATCGAAAACGCCAGGATCTGGGAGCCGGAACCGGCGACCGTCTATTTCTGGGATCACGAGAAAGCCGCCTGAACCATGCCAGTCTTTGACCTCTCCCAAACGCCGCTCCGCGAACTCAACAGCGCCCTTCACCAGATAGAGAAGGGTGCCAACGACACCGTCTTCGAAGTGGTGAACCCGCGCGGCAGCCACGCCGTCGCCGTCGGCATCGACAGCCCCGTTACCGTCGAGGTGAAGGGTTCCGTTGGGTACTATTGCGCCGGCATGAACGACGGCGGCACGGTCACCGTGCACGGTTCGGCCGGTCCCGGCGTCGCCGAGAACATGATGTCCGGCACTGTCGTCATCGAAGGCGATGCTTCGCAATATGCCGGCGCAACCGGCCGCGGCGGGCTTCTCGTTATCAAGGGCAATGCCGCCTCGCGCTGCGGCATCTCGATGAAGGGTATCGACATCGTCGTCCATGGCAGCATCGGCCACATGTCCGCCTTCATGGGGCAATCAGGCCATTTGGTCGTGCTCGGCGATGCCGGCGAGGCCCTGGGCGACAGTCTCTACGAAGCGAAGCTCTTCGTGCGCGGCACGGTGAAAAGCCTCGGCGCGGATTGCGTCGAAAAACAGATGAAGCCGAAGCATCTCGAAAAGCTCGCCGCTCTCCTGGAGAAGGCAGGCGTCAAAGACGTCAAGCCGGAAGAGTTCAAGCGCTACGGCTCCGCCCGCAAGCTCTACAATTTCAACATCGACAACGCCGACGCGTACTGAGGCGAGGAACAGCCATGAGCTATCAGAACCCCTACACCCCGCCGCGCAAGTCAGCCACCTTCGACGACTATACGCTTGCCGAAATCCGCCGCGCGGCAGCAACCGGCATCTATGACATTCGCGGTGGCGGCACCAAGCGCAAGGTGCCCCATTTCGACGACCTCCTGTTCCTTGGCGCGTCGATCTCCCGCTATCCGCTCGAAGGTTACCGCGAGAAATGCGACACCTCGGTCGTTCTAGGCACCCGATTTGCTAAGAAGCCTATCGAGCTGAAGATCCCGATCACCATTGCCGGCATGAGCTTCGGCGCGCTTTCCGGCAATGCCAAGGAAGCGCTAGGACGCGGCGCGACGCTCGCCGGAACCTCCACCACGACGGGTGACGGCGGCATGACCGACGAGGAGCGCGGCCACTCGGAAAAGCTCGTCTACCAGTACCTGCCCTCCCGCTACGGCATGAACCCGAAGGATCTCCGCCGCGCCGATGCGATCGAGGTCGTGGTCGGACAGGGCGCCAAGCCCGGCGGCGGCGGCATGCTGCTTGGCCAGAAGATTTCCGACCGCGTCGCCGAAATGCGCACTTTGCCCAAGGGTATCGACCAGCGTTCGGCCTGCCGTCACCCCGACTGGACCGGCCCCGACGATCTGGAAATCAAGATCCTTGAGCTGCGCGAAATCACCGACTGGGAAAAACCCATCTACATCAAGGTCGGCGGCGCACGCCCATACTATGACACGGCACTGGCCGTGAAGGCCGGGGCCGATGTCGTGGTTCTCGACGGCATGCAGGGCGGCACCGCAGCAACGCAGGACGTCTTCATCGAACATGTCGGTATGCCGACACTCGCCTGCATCCGTCCGGCCGTGCAGGCGCTTCAGGATCTCGGCATGCACCGCAAGGTCCAGCTCGTCGTTTCCGGTGGTATTCGGTCGGGCGCCGACGTCGCCAAGGCGCTGGCGCTCGGCGCCGATGCCGTTTCGATCGGCACCGCCGCGCTGGTCGCCATCGGCGACAACGATCCCCATTGGGAGGCGGAATACCAAAAGCTCGGCACCACGGCCGGCGCCTATGACGACTGGCACGAGGGCAAGGACCCCGCCGGCATCACCACGCAGGACCCGGAACTCGCCAGGCGGCTCGATCCGGAGATCGCCGGCCGCAGGCTCGCAAACTACCTGAAGGTCATGACGCTCGAGGCCCAGACCATCGCCCGCGCCTGCGGCAAGAACAAGCTTCATAATCTGGAGCCGGAAGACCTCTGCGCGCTGACCATGGAAGCCGCCGCCATGGCGCAGGTGCCACTTGCCGGCACCAGCTGGTACCCCGGCAAGGGAGGTTTCTGATCCTCCCAGCCAACCCCGCTTACATCGCCAGAAGTGTCTTCATAAAATCCAAAAGGGGAACGAAGTGACACTGGATCTCGAAAGCTATGCCAAGGAGCATGGCGTCAAATATTTCATGATCAGTTATACCGATCTCTTCGGCGGACAGCGGGCAAAGCTCGTTCCCACCGCGGCGATCAAGGGCATGCAGGAGGAAGGCGCGGGTTTTGCCGGCTTCGCCACATGGCTCGACATGACGCCGGCCCATCCAGACCTTTTCGCTTTGCCGGACGCCTCTTCCGTCATACAGCTCCCTTGGAAGAAGGAAGTCGCCTGGGTGGCGGCCGACTGCTACATGGAAGGAAAGCCGGTCGAGCAGGCTCCGCGCAACGTGTTGAAACGGCTGATCGCGGAAGCCGCCGCCGACGGGATGCGCGTAAAGACCGGCGTTGAGGCCGAATTCTTCCTGATTTCCGCCGACGGCTCGGAAATCTCCGACCGAGCCGATACTGCCGAGAAACCCTGCTACGACCAGCAGGCGCTGCTGCGTCGCTACGATGTGATTTCCGAAATCTGCGACTACATGCTGGAACTTGGCTGGGGTCCCTACCAGAACGACCACGAGGACGCGAACGGCCAGTTCGAGATGAACTGGGAATTCGACGACGCGCTGAAAACCGCCGACAAGCACTCCTTCTTCAAGTTCATGGTGAAATCGGTCGCGGAGAAACATGGGCTTCGCGCTACCTTCATGCCGAAACCCTTCAAGGGATTGACCGGCAATGGCTGCCATTGCCACATCTCGGTCTGGGATGCACACGGCAAGGTCAATGTCTTTGCCGATGGCGACGCGGACTTCGGCCTTTCGGCCAAGGGCCGAAATTTCCTCGGCGGCATCATGGCGCATGCCTCGGCAATCGCCGCCATTACCAATCCAACGGTCAACTCCTACAAGCGCATCAACGCGCCGCGCACCATCTCCGGCGCCACATGGTCGCCGAACACCGTCACCTGGACCGGCAACAACCGCACCCATATGGTGCGCGTGCCCGGCCCCGGCCGCTTCGAACTGCGTCTGCCTGACGGCGCCGTGAACCCCTATCTCCTGCAGGCCGTCATCATCGCCTGCGGTATCAACGGCGTCCGCAACAAGGCCGACCCCGGCCCGCACTACGATATCGACATGTATCAGGAAGGCCATCTGGTAAAGGACGCGCCGCGTCTTCCGCTCAATCTTCTCGATGCGCTTCGTGAATACGACGGGGATACGCTTTTGAAAGGCGCAATGGGAACGGAGTTTTCCGCCGCCTATCTTAAGCTCAAGCACAATGAATGGAACGCCTACGCCGCCCATTTTACCGAGTGGGAACGCACCACCACACTCGATATCTAGGGCTGCCGGAACTTCCGTTCGGGCGACAATTCGCCATTCCCGAATCATGGCGTCGGATCTATCCGACGCCTTTTGATTAGAGTAGAGACAGCCCGCGCGGTTTGCCGAGCGAGTAGAGGATGAGAACATGACGAGCTATGTACTGACGGTTTCCTGCAAGTCCACGAGGGGCATCGTCGCCGCCATTTCCGGTTATCTGGCCGGCGCCGGTTGCAACATTGTCGATAGCTCCCAGTTCGATGACCTCGGCACCGGCAAGTTCTTCATGCGCGTGAGCTTCATTTCCGAGGAAGGCGCAAAGCGCGACACGCTGGTGGAAGGCTTTGCCCCGATTGCCGAGAAGTTCGGCATGGATTGCGAATTCCACGACGCCGCGCAGCGGATGAAGGTGCTCTTGATGGTATCGCGCTTCGGCCACTGCCTGAACGACCTTCTCTATCGCTGGAAGATCGGCGCGCTGCCTATCGACATCGTCGGCGTGGTATCGAACCATTTCGATTACCAGAAGGTCGTGGTCAATCACGACATACCCTTTTACCACATCAAGGTGACGAAGGAGAACAAGCCGCAGGCGGAAGCACAGCTTCTGGACCTCGTCGAGCAGACCGGCACGGAACTGATCGTGCTCGCCCGCTACATGCAGGTGCTGTCCGACAGCCTCTGCAAGAAGATGTCCGGCAAGATCATCAACATTCACCACTCCTTCCTGCCGAGCTTCAAGGGCGCAAACCCCTACAAGCAGGCCTTCGAACGTGGCGTGAAGCTGATCGGCGCAACCGCCCACTATGTCACCGCGGACCTCGACGAAGGCCCGATCATCGAGCAGGACGTTGCCCGCATCACCCATGCCCAGTCCGCGGATGACTATGTTTCGATCGGCCGCGATGTCGAAAGCCAGGTGCTCGCCCGCGCCATACACGCCCATATCCATCATCGCACCTTCATCAACGGCAACCGCACCGTCGTCTTCCCGGCCAGCCCGGGTTCCTACGCTTCCGAGCGCATGGGCTGAAGACAGCTCGACACAAGGGACGGCGACCCGCCGTCCCGTTGCGGCGTGGTATGGACGCGGTCACTTCCTCTGATAATGTCACAGCTGTGATTCACGAGGGGAAACAAGCATGCCGGACTCCGCTCTTCTTCAGCGCACCGAGCTGCCGAGACCAAATGTGTCGGAGGCGCAGGCCCGGGAAATCCTGAAGGACCATTACCGGCTGGAAGGTACGATCCGCGAACTGGGAAGCCAGCAGGATCGCAACTACCTGATCGACACCGGCGAAGCCCATTTCGTTCTCAAGATCTGCCGTGCGGAATATGCGACCGTAGAGCTGGAAGCACAGAATGCCGCAATGCGTCATCTCGGCTCACTGCCCGGCATGCCGCGCATCCCCCAGCCGGTTGCCGCACCGGAAACCGGCGAGGACATCCTCTTCCTCTCGCTGGAAGGCGAAGACTATCAGGTCCGGCTCCTGACTTTCCTCGAAGGCGAATCCCTGACCCGCCGCAAGTATCTAGCCCCTTCCGTGGTTGCCGAACTCGGAGCGGTTTCCGCCCGCATCGCCAGAGGGCTGGAAGGCTTCAGCCACGCCGGCCTGCAGCGTGATCTGCAATGGGATCTTCGCCGCGCCGGCCCGGTCGCCCTGCATCTCCTGAAATCCGTGACCGATCAGGATCGCCGCGACCGCATCGCCAAGGCGATGATTTCAGCGGTCAAGCGCATTCAGCCCCTCGCGCCGGCGCTCCGCACCCAGGCGATCCATCACGACATCACCGACGACAACGTCGTGGCCCGGCCCGATGCCGGCGGCCGGCTGATGCCCGATGGCGTGATCGACTTCGGCGACGTCATCTCCGGCTGGCTGGTGGCCGACCTTGCGGTGACCTGCACCGCCCTGCTGCACCATGCAGACGGCGACCCTTTCTTCATTCTGCCCGCCATTCGCGCGTTCCAGAATATCCATCCGCTGAACGAAGAAGAGCTGCGGGCGCTCTGGCCTCTGGTCGTCGCCCGTGCCGGCGTGCTTGTCGCCAGCACCGAGCAGCAGCTCGCCATCGATCCGGACAACGAATATGTCATCGGTAATGCCGACCACGAGCGCGAGATGTTCGAGGTTGCGACCTCGGTTCCATTCGTGCTGATGGAGACCGCAATCCTCCAGCTTACCGGCATCGCGGACAAGGCGTTGCCGGCGATCGGCCGTCTCCTTCCGGACATCGCACCGGAAGCCATTCACCTGACCGATCTCTCGGTACTGAGTGCGGAGCTTGCGGAAAACAACTGGTCCGACCCGGAAATCGACTGGCGCGTGCTCGCCCGGGCCGCCACCGAAACCGGCGCGGCCTCGACCCGCTACGGCGAATACCGGTTGTCCTACACCCAGCCGCTCTTGCCGCGCGCGCCTGCGACTTTCGCGCTGCATGTCGATGTCTGCGTGCCGGCTGAAGCGCAGGCTGTCGCCCCCTTCGACGGAACGCTGCTGAAGGATGGCCATCACCTCATTCTTTCGTCCCCGGACATTCGCCTGCATCTCGACGGGCTTGAATCCCCGCTCGAACATGAGACCGCGGTCTCCGCGGGCGATCCGATCGGCGTTGTCTCCGGCCATCCGGGCTCCGTCGGTGGTCTCAGGCTGCAGCTTTGCCGCGACGCCAACCTCGTGCCGCCACTCTTTGCCCGACCCGGGCACGCGGCCGCGTGGTCGAGGCTTGCTCCGTCGCCGTCACCACTCCTTGGCGTCGATCTGGATGCGCCCGCCCCCACGAGCCGCGAACTGCTGGAAAAGCGGCACAAGAGCTTCGCCAGGCCGCAGAAGAATTATTACGCCGAACCGCCGCAAATCGAGCGCGGCTGGAAGGAACACATGTTCGATGTGACTGGCCGCGCCTATCTCGATATGGTCAACAACGTCACGATCCTCGGCCACGGCCATCCGCGACTCGCGCGCGCTGCCGGCCGTCAGTGGTCGCTGCTCAACACCAACTCGCGCTTCCATTATGCGGCCGTCGCGGAATTTTCCGACCGTCTGGCTTCGCTTGCGCCTGATGGCCTCGATACGGTCTTCCTCGTCAACAGCGGTTCAGAAGCCGTCGACCTCGCACTGCGCCTCGCCTGGGCCCATAGCGGAGCCCGCAACATCATCAGCCTGCTTGAGGCCTATCACGGCTGGACGGTGGCGAGCGACGCCGTTTCCACCTCCATCGCCGACAACCCGAAAGCGCTCGAAACGCGTCCCGACTGGGTGCACCCCGTCACCGCGCCCAACACCTATCGCGGCCCCTTTCGCGGGGCGTCATCGACCCCGGATTATGTTGCGCGCGTCGAGGCGGCGCTGGAAGCGCTCGATCTGGTGGGCGAAGGCCTCGCGGGCTTCATCTGCGAAAGCGTCTACGGCAATGCGGGCGGCATTCCCCTGCCCCCGGGTTATCTCAGCGAAGTCTATGCCAAGGTGCGCGAGCGTGGCGGCGTGTGCATCGCCGACGAGGTTCAGGTCGGCTACGGGCGTCTTGGACACTACTTCTGGGGCTTCGAGGAACAGGGCGTCGTTCCCGATATCGTCACCATCGCCAAGGGAATGGGCAACGGCCAGCCACTCGGCGCTGTCATCACCCGCCGGGAAATCGCCGACAGCCTGGAAAAGGAAGGCTATTTCTTCTCCTCTGCCGGCGGCAGCCCTGTCAGCTGCGTCGTCGGCATGACGGTGCTCGATATCATGCGCGATGAAGCTTTGCAGGAGAACGCGCGCGACACCGGCGATTACCTGAAATCCCGGCTTCAGGCGCTCGGTCAGCGCTTTCCGCTGGTCGGCGCCGTCCATGGCATGGGGCTTTATCTCGGGCTGGAATTCATCCGCGACCAGGAAACGCTGGAGCCGGCAACGGAAGAGACCGCGGCAATCTGCGACAGGCTGCTGGATCTCGGCGTCATCATGCAGCCGACAGGCGATCATCTTAACGTTTTGAAAATAAAACCGCCGCTGTGCCTGAGCCGCGAGAGCGCCGATTTCTTCGCCGACATGCTCGAAAAGGTACTTTGCGAGGGCTGGTAGAACATTTTAGCGACAGCGAAAGATCTTAATTCACGATAACCGCGACATCGGATCTTTTCCGATGTCGTCAACATTTCACACATCGCAACACCAGCTCGCTCAGAATCCGTCTTCCCATTGCTTTACGCGCCGGTTTATCCTTGGTCCGCAGCCCACCCTGCCGAAGGGAGTATGATGTTAACCTTGCCTGACCAGATCTCCACCACGTGGATGATGAACGGTATCGCGTTGTTTCTGGCCAAGCATCTGCTTGCGGATTTCATCTTGCAGACCAAATGGATGGCGCTCGGCAAGGAACGGGTGCAAGGCTGGCTCGTGCCGCTCACAATTCATGCCGCCGTCCATGGTGCCCTGACCACCGCAATCTTTGCCACGCTCGCCCCGCCGCTGGCATGGATCGGCGCCGTCGACTTTGCCATCCACTTCGCCATCGATCGGTCGAAGGCTATCATCCAGCAGCACTACGCTTTGACCACGACGACAACCGGCTTCTGGTGGCTGCTTGGCACCGACCAGACGCTGCATCACATCACCCATCTTGTCTTCGCCATCATTCTGGCGACAAGCCAGACCCTTTGACAACGAGCGCATCGCGCGCTTCCTCGACGATCCACTCCCGGAATGCGGAAAGCGGCGGATAGTCAGCCCTCTCCCGCGTGAAGGCGAGATAATAGCGTTCGGCACTCTCGGCCTCACCCTCGATTGCCGGCACCAGTTCGCCCCGTTCCAGTTCATCACGAAACAGAAAGACGGGCAGAAGCGCAACGCCAAGCCCGCCAATGGCCGCCTGCGCCACCGTGGCGAACTGGTCGAACAACATGCCATGGACACTTTCGAAGGCCACCCCGCGACCTGTCAGCCAGCGCTCCCAGGCATCCGGACGCGTCGTCAGGTGCAGCAGGGGCGCATCGAGAATATCCGCCGGCTCGTCCAGCTTGTGTGCGTCCCTGAATGCCGGGCTGCACATCGGCAGCGTCGTCTCCCGCATCAGGAAATCAAGCTCCGCGCCGGGCCATACCGGATCGCCGAAATGAATGGCCGCGTCGATGGAATCCAGCCGGAAATCGAAAGGTGACAGGCGCGTGACCATATTGATGGTGATACCGGGATGAGCGGACAGGAACTTGCCCAGCCGCGGGGCGAGCCACCGCGCGCCGAAGGTCGGCAGAATGGCGAGATTGAGCGAGCCGCCATCCGGGTTTGCCCGAAGGTTGAGCGAGGCGCTGGAGATGCGACGCAGGGCCTCGCGGATCTCGCGTGCATAGCCGTCACCGGCAACGGTGAGGCGGATCGTCTGACGCTCGCGCAGGAAAAGCTCCACGCCGAGCTGGGTTTCCAGTGCCTTGATCTGGCGGCTGACCGCGCTCTGGGTGAGATCCAGTTCACGCGCCGCCGCCGTAATACTGCCGGTGCGCGCCGCGGCCTCGAAAGCGGCCAGCAGGGAGAGTGACGGAAGAAAGCGTCTGGCCGCCAGCATGTCATGCGCCTCTGGAATGAACTCTTGAGAAATTATCGTTGGAACGGGTTAGTTTCGTCTTCTAAATTTCGCAAGACTTTACGTTTCGGAATGACGCGCCGACGAACGCTGCTTCCTCCGGGGAGGGACGAAGCAGCCGCCGTGCCATCCCGCCCGGAACGCGTCTTTGAGGCCAGTTGTCACGGCCACGTCAGAGGATGGCATCATGCTGAACGACCCCCGCTCCCACGGTCTATGGGAAAGAACCGCTCCCGCGGCCCCTTCGACTCCAGCCCTGTCCGGCAATGCCGATGCGGACGTCGTGATCGTCGGCGGTGGCTACACTGGCATTTCCGCTGCCCTTCATCTTGCTCAGGCGGGCACGAAGGTCGTCCTGCTCGAGGCCACCGAAATCGGCTTTGGCGGCGCGGGCCGCAATGTCGGCCTGATCAATGGCGGCATGTGGGTCATGCCGCTGGAAATTCCGGGCGTACTCGGCCCGGTCTATGGCGAACGGGTACTCGACCTTCTCGGCAATGCGCCCCTGCTGGTGCGTGAACTGGTCGAAAAACACAACATCGAATGCGAGATCGAGAAGAACGGCACCCTGCATTGCGCCGTCGGCGAGGAAGGCCTGAAGGAAATCAAGGAGCGCTGTGCGCAATGGGCCGCACGAGGCGCCGATGTCCGTGTCCTTTCAGCAGAGGAAACGGCAAAGCGTATTGGAACGAAGGCCTATAGCGGCTCGCTTCTCGACATGCGCGCCGGTACGCTGCAGCCGCTCGCCTATGTGCGCGGCCTTGCCAAGGCGGCCATAGCCGCCGGCGCGAAGATCCACACCGGCAGCGCCGCCATCTCGACCGAGCGCAACGGCAACCGCTGGATCGTCAGGACGAAGAACGGCTCCGTCACGGCCAACTGGATCGTCGTCGCCTCGGAATTCTATTCGACCGGCCCATGGGAACAGGTTCGCAACGAACAGGTGCTGCTGCCCTACTTCAACTTCGCCACGGTGCCGTTGTCGAAGACCCAGCTCGAAAAGATCCTGCCGGGCCGCGAGGGATGCTGGGACACCAAGGAAATCCTCTCCTCTTTCCGCATGGACAGGGCCGGTCGCCTTGTATTCGGCAGCGTCGGCGCGCTGCGCAATACCGGCGCGTCCATCCATCGCTCCTGGGCGAAGCGCTCGCTGAAGAGGCTTTTCCCCGAACTTGGGGATATCGCCTTCGAGGCCGAGTGGTTTGGCCGCATCGGCATGACCGACGACGCCATTCCGCGCTTCCACAAGTTCGCGCCGAATGTCGTGGGCTTCTCCGGCTATAACGGCCGCGGCATTGCACCCGGCACGGTTTTCGGTAAGACGCTGGCACGCCATATTCTGGGCGAACTCTCCGAGGAGGAGATGCCATTGCCGGTTACGGATGTGAAAGAGGCCCCTCTTCGCAACCTCAAGGGCGCCTATTACGAGGCAGGCGCCCAGATCGCCCATTTTGCCGGCGAACGCTTCTGAAAGCGGAACACGCCGAACCACGAAACGACAACGGAACACAACAGGATACCGGAAGGAACTCCATGACCCTTGCCAAACAGAATTTCGCAGCGGAAGTCGCATCCATCATGGCCAAGCTCGGCGTACCCGCCTCGGCCCTGACCGGCGGCTCGCTAACCGTCCGCTCCCCGATCAACGGCGAACAGATCGCCGCCCTCAGCGAAATCGACGCCGCCGGCACCAAGGCTGCAATCGAAGCCGCCCACCAGGCCTTCCTCGAATGGCGCCTCGTACCGGCTCCCAAGCGTGGCGAACTCATCCGCCTGCTCGGCGAGGAACTGCGCGCCGCCAAGGCTGACCTCGGTCGTCTCGTCTCCATCGAAGTCGGCAAGATCACATCCGAAGGTCTCGGCGAAGTTCAGGAAATGATCGACATCTGCGATTTCGCAGTCGGCCTTTCCCGTCAGCTTTACGGCCTGACGATCGCCACCGAACGCTCAGAACACCGCATGATGGAAAGCTGGCATCCGCTCGGCGTCACCGGCATCATCTCCGCCTTCAACTTCCCGGTCGCCGTCTGGTCGTGGAACTCGGCGCTGGCGCTCGTCTGCGGCAACTCGACCATCTGGAAGCCATCGGAAAAGACCCCGCTCACCGCCATCGCCACCCAAGCGATCTTCGAAAAGGCTGTCAGCCGCTATGTCGCAGACGGCAACAAGGCTCCGGCAAACCTCTCGACGCTTCTAATCGGCGGCCGTGACATCGGTGAAATCCTCGTCGACAATCCGAAGGTTCCGCTGATCTCCGCAACCGGCTCCACCGCCATGGGCCGCGCCGTCGGTCCGCGCGTCGCCGGCCGTTTCGGCCGCTCGATCCTCGAACTCGGCGGCAACAACGCGGCAATCGTCTGCCCGACCGCCGACCTCGACCTGACCCTGCGTGGCGTCGCCTTTGCCGCCATGGGCACGGCCGGCCAGCGCTGCACCAGCCTGCGTCGCCTGTTCGTCCACGAAAGCGTTTACGACACGCTGGTTCCGCGCCTCATCAAGGCCTACGGCTCAGTTTCCATCGGCAACCCGCTGGAAACCGGCACCCTGATCGGCCCGCTGATCGACAAGGGCGCTTTCGACCGTATGCAGACGGCCCTTGAAGCCGCCAAGGCAGCCGGCGGCAAGGTGGCGGGCGGTGACCGCGTCAATACCGAAGAAGCCGCAGACGCCTTCTACGTGCGCCCGGCTCTCGTCGAGATGCCGGCCCAGACCGGCCCGGTCGTCGAGGAAACCTTCGCCCCGATCCTCTACGTCATCAAGTATAGCGACTTCGACGATGCACTCGCGCTGAACAATGACGTGCCGCAGGGCCTCTCCTCCTCGATCTTCACCAACGATCTGCGCGAGGCGGAAGCCTTCGTTTCGGACCGTGGCTCGGATTGCGGCATCGCCAACGTCAACATCGGCCCCTCGGGCGCCGAAATCGGTGGCGCCTTCGGCGGCGAAAAGGAAACCGGTGGCGGCCGTGAAAGCGGTTCGGACGCCTGGAAGGCCTATATGCGCCGCGCGACCAATACCGTGAACTACGGCCGCACCCTGCCGCTCGCCCAAGGCGTCAAGTTCGACGTGGGCTGATACTAGCCGATAAACAATATCAGGCCGCGCGATCCGCAGGGATCGTGTGGCCTTTTTCATTCCAGGCTTTAGCTTCCAAGACCGGTCTGCGACGAAGGTCGGGCGCGAAAGACTGGCCTTCCCTGTCGGAATCGGACAAGGTACCGGGAGTGAACTTGACGGCTCCCGCGGAGGGCGAATGGATATTCACGATCAGTCGGCGGCCATCGAATTCCTCGGCAGCGCCGAAAGCTACGGCTTCTCCGGACGGGTCGAGGTCATCGAGACCCATATCTCCTTCGTCTTTCTGATCGATGGCCGCGCCTTCAAGCTGAAGCGGGCGGTGAAGCTACCCTATGTCGATTTCTCAACATACGATCTCAGGCTCTATTACTGCCAGCGCGAGGTCGAACTGAACGGCCGTGCGACCCCCGATCTCTATCTCGGCATCCGCCGGATCACCCGCGAAGCCGATGGCCGGCTTGCCTTCAACGGAACCGGCGAATCAGTCGACGTGATCGTCGAGATGACCCGCTTTGCCCAGCATGACCTCTTCGACCGCATGGCGCAGGAAGGCAGGTTGACGACCCGGATCATGGAGGAAACCGCCGGCCTCGTCGCAAGCTTCCATGCCAAGGCGCAGGTCGTTCACGCCGGTAGCGGCTCCGCCAATCTGGCTGGCGTGCTCGATATCAACGAGGCCGGCTTTGCCACCAGCCATATCTTTCCGCCGGAAGAGATCGCGCGTCTGGCCAAGACTTTCCGCGCCGCCTGGCAAGGTCATGCATCCCTAATGGACTGCCGCGAGGAGCAGGACAAGGTGCGCCTCTGTCACGGCGACCTCCACCTCCGGAACCTTTTCATGAGCGCTGCGGGTCCACGCATGTTCGATTGTATCGACTTCAACGACCAGATCGCCACCGTCGATGTGCTCTACGATCTTGCCTTCCTGTTGATGGATCTCTGGCACCGCGGTTTCCCGGACTTCGCCAATATCGTGATGAACCGCTATCTCGACCGCACCGGCGACGATAACGGCTATGCCCTGCTTCCCTTCTTCATGGCCGTGCGGGCCGCCGTGCGCGCGCATGTGACGGGAACCCAGATCGAGGAAGCAGGCGACGCAAATGGTGGCCTTACACAGAGCGCCCGCCGCTATTTCGACTTCGCGGCCGAACTGCTGAAACCCGGCACACCCCGGCTGATCGCGATCGGCGGCCTCAGCGGCTCAGGCAAATCGACGCTGGCCGATGCGCTTGCGCCACGGCTTGGAACTGCACCCGGAGCCCGGCTTCTGGAAAGCGACCGCTTACGCAAGGCGATGTTCGGCATAGCCGTCGACGAGCGTCTGCCGCTTGAGGCCTACCAGCCTGAAGTTTCTCAAAGGGTCTATGACAGCCTCGCCACCCGCGCCGCGAAAATCATCGCCGGCAATGGCGCGGTCGTGGTGGATGCCGTGTTCGACCGGCCGGAGGAACGCAGGCACATCGAGTCCGTTGCAGCCGAGGCCGGAATAGCCTTCACCGGCATATGGCTGGAGGCAGACGCCGAAACCCTGAAAGCCAGGATCGCCGCCCGCCCGCAGGGACAGTCGGATGCGACGACGGATATTCTGGAACGCCAGCTTGCGAAGGATATCGGTGAAATGAACTGGATCCGGCTCGCAACAACGGTGCCGACCAATGAACTTGTGGAGAGGGTGCTGTCCCTCGTCGTGAAGGCCGAATCTGTCTGCGTGTGAGAGACCACTGTCGGGAAGAGCGTAAGCCTTCCCTGACTGAATCCATTGTCTCAAAGAAAATGCCGCGTCTGGAGTTCTACGCTTCGTCGCGGGTCGGGCTCAAAAAGCGGTGCCTCTGGACAACAGCCAACGCAGCATCCGGGCAAGATCGCGCGCCACCCAGCCGGAATTGCGGCCCGATGAGGCCGTAAGATCCATATCCTCGAAAAAACAGACGAGGCGGCGGTCGTCCACCGCCAGAAACGTCCAGCCGATCTGCTTGGCGCCGACAGTCGTCGCCCTGACCTTTTCGGCGAGGAAATCTGCCGGCGTCGACGGATCGGCTATAATCACCACATTGCAGCGGGTGGTGTTGGTGTAGACGTTGAGGAGCGCATCGACGCAATCCTCCTGCGACACACGCAGCCAGCGTTCGTCGCGGGCAATGATGCTCACATGCTCGGGCGGTTTAGACGCCATGACTTCGAGACCGGCATCGACACAAGCCTGAGGCAAAACCATATCGAGCCAGGACTCGATCAACGCATATTCCGCCTCATAGGCCTGCAGCAATTCCATGAAATCCCTCTGGCTCCGTCGACAGCTAAACCTGTACGACGCAGCGCAACATGGCAAGGGGTTTACTGCTTACCGGAGATTGAACCGCACTGGTGCCGTGATCGTCTTGTTGACGCCCGGCGGCGGGGCCGGCACCGGAGATGCGCTTCCCTCCGGTTCAGCTCGGTTAAGCCCAAGGGAAGCGCAACTCAATCAGCCTGATGGGTTCAAGGCCCGAGCCAGGTCAGCAAACACGGTCTGTCCACAGACACCGGTTGGCGCCGAATTATCTAGCGTCAAACTTCACAGCGACAGACAAATGGTTGGCAACGTTATCCACCGGCGGCGGGAGTGGTGAAGAACGACGTACGATAGCGATAGCGGCCGCCTCCAGTGCTGCATCGTCCGACGCACTCTTTGCGGAAACGGAAAGTACGTTCCCAGAGCCATCAAACGTGAAGTACAGATTTACGATAGTTGATTGCTTTACGGGCACCGTTTTTGCGCGCCGGAGAATGTGAGCTCGAACGCGATCCATCCATTTTGCAGGCGATATGCTGTTGTTGCCGCCGCTGCTCGTCTGCTTGGCCGCGGTGCGGTCAGACTTCATGGTGTCGAGTTTCGCCTGACGGGCGGCCTGAGAAGCAGGAGGCTGTGGTGTCGGCTTCTTCCTCTCAACCTTCTTTTCCGGCCTCTTCTTGGGCTGTTCCTCGACCTTCCTCGGTTCGGGAGGGCGTACCACCGGGACCGGCACGGCAACGTTTTCGAGCTGAGCCAATACCTGCTGCTCGATCGGGTCGACCTCCTCCACCACTTCCGGCGGCGGCTCTTCAACAGGCTCCGGCAGGGGTTCCGGTTCCGGCGGCGGCAGCTCTTCAACCACTTCTTCTACTGGCTCAGGCGTCGGTTCCGGATCGGGCGCCGGCGGAGGCTCCACAATCGGCTCCGGAATGATGGAATCCGATTTCACCTCTTCCGCATCCGTCTGATCATTTACGATCTGTTCTTCTTCGGTGTTTGCTGCCACCGGTATGTCTGCCATCTCGATCATGATAGCAGCCGGCGGCGCGGGTTCACCCAAGGGTTCCGGCGTCGACCGCATCAGAAAGGCGACAGCGCCTGCATGGGCGCTCGCCACCAGCACGGCGGCGGACGTCCACAGCAGCAGTTCACCAACAGCGAACCGAGACCGAAATCCGCCAGGGCCAGTCATGGGGTCTGGCCTTCGGCAGGAGCAGTCGGTGCGGCCGGGTTCGATGCAGCGGGCGCCTGTGCAGCAGGCAGCGTTTCAAGGCCGACCAAGGCGATCTTCAGGTATCCGGCGTCACGCAGGAGGTTCATCACCTCCATGAACGCGCCGTAATCGACAGCCTTGTCGGCGCGCAGGAAGATGCGCGCATCCTTGTTGCCTTCGGTCAGACGGTCCAGGTTCGTGCCGAGAGCATCACGCGCCACGGTCTCGTTGCCAAGCGCCAGCGACATGTCTTCCTTGAGCGTCACATAAACCGGCTCATCGGGACGCTCCGCCGGCTTGGCGGTGGAGGCAGGCAGGTCGACGCTGACATCGACGGTGGCAAGCGGCGCCGCCACCATGAAGATGATCAGCAGCACGAGCATGACGTCGATGAATGGCGTGACGTTGATCTCGTGGCTTTCCTGGAGTTCGTCGCCGGAGTGGTTCTCGCGAATACCGCCTGCCATCGTTCTTACTCCGCAGCAAACTTCACGCTGGCATGGCGACCGTCATTCGGCACCTTGCGGAAATCGAGGTCGCGGCTGACGAGCCGCTCGATGCCGGCCGCGGCATCCGCCAGAAGCTGGCGATAGGCTGTCACGGAGCGTGCGAACATGTTGTAGATGATGACCGCGGGGATAGCGGCGACAAGGCCGATCGCGGTTGCCAGAAGCGCTTCGGCGATACCGGGCGCGACGACGGCAAGGTTGGTCGTGTTGGACTGGGAAATGCCGATGAACGAATTCATGATGCCCCAAACCGTGCCAAACAGGCCGACGAACGGAGCAACCGAACCGATGGTCGCAAGAACACCGGTGCCTTTGGCCATGTTCCGGCCCGCGCCGACCTCAATTCGTGCCAGAGCGGAGGAAACACGTTCCTTGACGCCCTCGCCGCCTGCATAATCGATGGCAGCATCCGAAAGACGAACCTCGTGATTGGCAGCGCGTACCATGCCGGCCACGACGCCACCGCGGCGTTCGACATGCGAGAGTGCCTGCCCAAGCGTTGCGGCCTTGATAACTGCGCGCACACCCTTCTTCGCACGGATACGAGCGCCGGTGAGCTGCAGCGTCTTGACCAGCCAGACCGTCCAGGTGGCCAGCGAGGCAAGAGCCAGCGCGATCATAACGGACTTGACCACCCAGTCGGCAGCCATGAACATGCCGAAAGGCGAAAGGTTGTGCGGTAGATCCCCGCGCGGAGCGGAGAGATCGGGCAGGAGGGTTTCCGTAGCCTCGATCGGAGCGGCTTCAACAGGAGCGGAAACCGCCGGTTCGACTGCCACCGGGGCAGCGTCCCGAGCGACAGGCTGCGACCTCTCAGGCTGCTGTGCTACCGGCTGCTCGGTCGCAACCGGCTGGACAGCAACAGGAGCAGCCTGTTCGCCGGCAACGGGAGCGGCGTCGGATGCGGCCGAGGCAGGAACCTCCTGCGCGATAACCGGGGCCGGAGCGGTGGTATCGGCACTTACGGCAGGCGCGGGAGCAACCGGCATTGCGGCCGGAGCCTCCGATGCAGAGACGGCGGGAGCCGTCTCCTGAGCAACGACCGGCTGCGCGGCGAGGATCATCATGCAGGCCACAAAGGCGGCCGCGGCGGAAGGTCCCGAATGACGAAGAAACACTGGGAACTCCTTTTGGCAATGACTGAACAGGACGAGACAGCCCTGCCCGCTTGGGATCGGGTGGGCCGCGACTTCGTCTTCGATAGTAAACTTGACTTCTTTTGACAAGTAATAAACCAAGTTCTGCGGAAAAAACCGGACAAAAAGACACAGGAAATCGAAGGCGCGCGCACCAAATCTCTCCGCGCGGCATGAGGGCGCCGATAGACGCCAGCCGCGAGCCGTACGTCGATTTGATCGTTATCAAGGCAGCGATTGCCGATATGATTATGCTGCACAACATCCAGAGCGTTTCTGGCAACTAAGGAAGCTATTGTGGCACGGGAGGCCTTCATGTCCGCAAAGTTGCAAACCATTGCATGGTTCGAAAACCTCAATCGCGGGGATGTCCCCAAAGTGGGCGGCAAGAACGCCTCGCTCGGAGAGATGGTCCGGACCCTGGCCGCAAAGGGCATCCGGGTGCCTCCGGGATTTGCCACCACGGCCGACGCCTATTGGGACTATGTCGAGGCCAACAAGCTGAGGGACCGGATGACCGCGCTTCTCGCAGAATGGGAGGCGGGCAAGGCGACGCTTGCCGAAACCGGCGAGGCGATCCGCAATATCTTCCTGAAGGGCGACTGGCCGGCTGAAACCGAAGCAGCGATCCGCGCCGCCTATCGCGAGCTTTCGAAACGTGCGGGGCTTGAAGAGATCGAGGTTGCCGTGCGTTCCAGCGCCACGGCGGAAGACCTGCCGGATGCGAGCTTCGCCGGCCAGCAGGAAACCTTCCTGAACATCAAGGGCGAGGCTGCCCTGATCGACGCCTGCCGCCGCTGCTATGCTTCGCTGTTTACCGACCGCGCCATCAGCTACCGCAAGGCCAAGGGTTTCGACCACATGAAGGTCGCGCTCTCCATCGGCGTGCAGCGCATGGTCCGCTCCGATATTGGCGGCTCGGGCGTCATGTTCTCCATCGATACCGAAACCGGCTTCGACAAGGTGGTGCTGATCAACGCTGCCTGGGGTCTGGGTGAAAACGTCGTGCAGGGCGCCGTCGATCCGGACGAATACCAGGTATTCAAGCCTCTGCTGGCCGACGCCGCGTTGAAGCCGCTGATCGAGAAGAAGAAAGGCGCCAAGGCGATCAAGATGATCTACGCGACCGGCGAGAAACCGACGCGCAACGTGCCGACATCCAAGGCCGAACGCGCAGCCTATGTGCTGAGCGAACCGGAAATCCTCGATCTCGCCCGCTGGGCCGTCATCATCGAGGCGCATTACGGTTGCCCCATGGACATGGAATGGGCGCGCGACGGAAAGACGGGCGAAATGTTCATTGTTCAGGCCCGCCCGGAAACCGTTCAGGCTCGGCGTGGCGCCGGCGTCTTCAAGTCCTACAGCATCAACAACAAGGGCAAGGTGCTGGCGAAGGGACTTTCGATCGGCGATGCGGTGGCCAGCGGACAGGTTTGCCTCATCGAAAGCGTCAGGGACATCGACCAGTTCATCGATGGCTCCATTCTCGTCACCCAGACCACCGACCCCGACTGGGTGCCGATCATGAAACGGGCCGCGGCAATCGTGACGGATCACGGCGGGCGCACCTCGCATGCGGCCATCGTCAGCCGCGAACTCGGCCTGCCGGCCGTGGTCGGCACGGGCAACGCCACTGAATTGCTTCACAGCGGCGAGGAGGTAACGATCTCCTGCGCCGAAGGCGATGAAGGCTTCGTCTACGAGGGCATTGCGGACTATGCGGTGAAGGAACTCGATGTCAGCGACCTGCCCGCAACCCGCACGCAGGTCATGCTCAATCTCGCCAATCCCGGCTCCGCCTTCCGCTGGTGGCGAATGCCCTCCGATGGCATCGGTCTTGCTCGCATGGAATTCGTTGTCAGCAATGCGATCCGGGTCCATCCAATGGCGCTGGTCCACTTCGACCGCCTGAAGGACGAGGCAGCCAAGGCCGAGATCGCCGCGCTGACCGCCGGCTACGACGACAAGACCGATTACTTCGTCGACAAGCTCGCCCGTGGCCTTGCCCGCCTTGCAGCCGCCGTCCATCCGAAGCCGGTGATCGTTCGCATGAGCGACTTCAAGACCAACGAATATGCCGGCCTTCTGGGCGGCGCGGAATTCGAGCCGGACGAAGAAAACCCGATGATCGGCTTTCGCGGGGCATCACGCTATTACTCACCGCGATACCGGGAAGGCTTCTCGCTCGAGTGCAAGGCAATCAGGCGGCTGCGCGACGAGATGGGCTTCACCAATGTCGTCGTCATGATCCCATTCTGCCGCTCGGTCGGAGAAGCGGACAAGGTGCTTGCCGTGATGGCGGAGAATGGCCTGAAGCGCGGTGAAAACGGCTTGCAGGTCTATGTGATGTGCGAGATCCCCTCCAACGTCATCCTGGCCGCCAAGTTTGCCGACCGCTTCGACGGCTTCTCCATCGGCTCGAACGACCTCACCCAGCTGACCCTCGGCGTCGATCGCGATTCCGGCGAACTGGCGGATCTCTTCGACGAGCAGGACGAAGCCGTAAAGTGGATGATCGAAAAGGTCATCGCCGAAGCCAACAAGGCCGGGGCCAAGATCGGCCTGTGCGGTCAGGCGCCGAGCGATCATCCGGAGTTTGCCGAATTTCTGGTGAAATGCGGCATCGACTCCATGTCGGTCAGCCCCGACAGCTTTATGGAGGTGAAGCGCAAGGTTGCTGAAACCGAAGCCGCTCTCGGACTTCGCTGAGCGAAGGACTCGGATCGGACAAAACGGACGGAAATATTTCCGTCCGTCTCATTAACAGGGTTCGCGATCAATCGCAGACGACTTCAGCCCTTGCTGGCGTCGTAAAGGCTCAGAATATCCTTCTGCCGGCAAAGCTCGGTGCCCGATGTCATCACTGCCGCGGCACCCGCCGCCATGCCGAGACGGAAGGCGTCGACGATATCCCGCCCCTTGGAGAGCGACCATGTCATGCCTGCCACAAAGCTGTCGCCCGCGCCGACGGCCGATTGCACCGTGACCTTGATTGCGGGAACGCGCGTGATGCTGTCGGAGCTGACCAGAACCGCCCCGTCGGCACCGAGCGTGACGGCGATATACTGCGCTGCACCGCGATGGATGACTTCCTGAGCCGCTGGACCGACGCTTTCGTGATCGAGCTTGCGTCCGACGAGCCCTTCGAGTTCCCCAAGGCTCGGCTTCACCAGAAAGACATGGCAGCTTGCAAGTGTTTCGCGGAGCGCATCGCCGGATGTGTCCAGCACGAAGCGCTGGCCCTTTCGCTGGGCGATTTCGGCCATGCGAAGATAGGTATCCATCGGCACGCCGCGCGGCAGGCTGCCGCTGGCGACGACGTAATCCGCATCGGTGGTTTCGAGCAGATCGAATACCGGCGCTAGTTCCGCTTCGCTGACCAGCGGCCCCTCGGGCACGAAGCGGTATTCGAGATTGGTCGAAAGCTCGTGCACATTGTAGGCGACCCGCACCGGATCGTGGATCTTCATCACATGCTGCCGGATACCGAGCGGCCGCAGCATGGTTTCCAGCAATTCGCCGGTCGCTCCGCCGGAAAGGTAGAGCAGTTCGCAATGACCGCCGAGTTCGACGATGATGCGCGCTACATTGATGCCGCCGCCGCCTGCGTGCTGGCGCTGGTTATGCGTACGGGTCTTGTGCGTGTGCCGCACTTCGTCCGCGTCGCTGGAAATATCGATAGCGGGATTGAGTGCGATGGAGAGAATTTTCGACATGCCCGAAGCTACCGTTCCAATATGACAAATCAAAGAAAACTACCCGGCGATAAAACGCTTGCCCGGCCGATCCGGTATAGCCGCGCAGCACGCCTCGTTCAACGCTTCTAAAGGCTGGGGGGAGCAGCAACCCAGCCGCCATCGCCACTTCGAACCAGAAGCGGCGTCGAGAATACCCCGACTACGCGCTCGGGCCATTGAGTACCAGCCGCAGCTATGGCCTTTCGCCAACGGTCCGTCTGCAGCATGGCCGCCCCGACCGCAACCGGCTCGACGCCGACCGCCGCAAGCAGGGAAAGCCCCGCAGCCATGGAAGCGCCGCTCGACATCACGTCGTCGATCAGCACGACCCGGCGCCCCTGGATGAGAGGCAACATGCGGGGATCGACATAAAGCCGCTTCTGCTGGTTCGGGGTGGTGATCGAGGTCAGCGGAACGGAAAGCTCGTCCTCGTACCAGAACTTGCGCGAGGTCCCGAGCGGCACATAACGCGTATGCCCCAGGGCCTCGGCAACGGCAGCAGCAAGTGTCAGGCCGAGCGTCGGAAGTCCGACTATAACTTCCGGCCGATAGGCTTCGAGCTTTGCGGCGAGATCTTCGGCAAGGGCGCGCAACACGGCAAAGCTTGCCTGATTGACGATCAGCGAGGCAATCCCGTGCCGCCCGTCCGCAAGCGTGCGTATCGGCAGGAGCATCTGCCGGCCATTGTCGAGCGTAGCCGGAAAGCGCGCCTCATGCGGACCGGAAGGATCGAAACTGCCGGCCGGATGAATGTCCTGCCAAAAGGCGTGGGGCTGCATTGGGGATGTCCTTCCATGTCCCTCGGTCGCCGAACCATTTTTCGTTTCATGGCAAAGCAGGCCTCGCTTTGCAACTCGCAAAGGTCTCCAGTATGACCGTTCAGAAAATCTTGACGCAGCGTCCCGATTTCGCGGTTGTCTTTGGTCGGACAGACATTACCTTTGTGAGGATTTCGCTAAAGTTCCGGCGGTTGTGCGCCGAGGAAACACACAGGATTGGCAATGTATACCGGTATCGTTCAGACCGTGGCCCCCGTAACCGACATCATCCGCCATGACGGTTACACCACGCTCTCAGTCGAACTTCCCGAACACCTGCTGGAGGACCTGCAGATCGGCGGCAGCGTTGCGGTGGAAGGCGTCTGCCTCTCGGCAACCTCGATCAGCGGCAACACCGTGACCTTCGACGCCATGGATGCGACTCTGTCGCGTACCAATCTCGACACCCTGCATCAGGGCGATGACGTCAACATCGAGCGCTCCGCCAAGCCGACCGACGAGAACGGCGGCCACGCCATCGCCGGTCATATCGCGACGACCGCGAAGCTGGTGGATGCGAAGATGGAAATGCCCGGCGCCTTCATCCGCTTTGCGGTTCCGGAGGAATGGGCGAAATACGTCTTTCCGCGTGGTTTTCTCGCCGTCAACGGCGCGAGCCTGACGGTTGCCGACGCAGACAGGAACGAGTTCACCATCAACCTCATTCCCGAAACGCTGCGCCAGACCACATTCCCGCGCTACAAGCCGGGCGACGAGCTGAATATCGAGGTCGATCACCAGACCATGGTGATGGTCGACGTCGTCGAGCGTACACTAACACGGCTTCTGGACCAGCGCCGCACGGCCTGATCTTCCGGGCGAAGCTTCAATGACTGGCCCTCAGCGAAACCCAGGGCCGATCACCGATCAAGGAAATGAGAACCTTCAGATAATCCGCCGGCTTCTGAGCACAGAGGTCGAGCGGGATGCCTTTAGCTGCGATTTCAGAAAGCGGCGAACCCGACACGATGCGGAAGGGAACGCCCGATCGCTGCAATCGCTCCACGACAGGTGTGACGGCGCCGTCGCGTACATGGAAATCTAGGATAGCCGCCGAGATCCGCTCGTGATCCAGAACCTCGAGTGCATCCGCCACAGTTTCCACCGTCATGACGTTCACACCGGCACGGGCGACGCTTTCCGCCGCATCCATGGAAATCAGCGCATCGTCCTCGACGATCAGGACCGTATCGGCCTCAAGTGCTTCTGCGTTTGGCTGCATGATTTGTCTCCTTTTGCAACAGAACGCGGTCCATCCAGTATTGTTCGGTTTTCCATGAATTCATGTTGTTTTTGGTTAATGAATTCCTTCTTTTCAACCATCGTCGCTGTGGAACCTTGAGGATGTTCGAACGTTGTATCTCCCGGACAGGTACTTCCGGGAGAAGGCTGCCGATCAGCCCACCGGAACATACTCACAACAATGAGAGCCGCTTCGGCGTTTCCATTTTCGCCGAAGCGCTCCAGAAGGGAGAAAGGCGATGCAGGTCATCAGTACACAGGTTCACGAAGATGCGGGCCGCAAACCGGGTTTCACGGTCGAGTTCGTCTGCGATGGAGGCGAGATCGTTTCGGTTCACATGAAGCAGACCGAAATGAACGGCATCAATCACCATAACGCGCTGGAAAAGGCCCGCGCATTCCTGCTTGAGGTCGGTTCGTTTGCCGGTGCCGACGATCGGTCCGCCATGCGCGACCGTCTCGGAACGGATGAGACCGGCCTGTCGGATGCCGTGCTGAGCGCGCGCCGCTCGCAGGATGCCGAAGAACTGGAAACCCAGCTCGAAGAAGGTCTGGAAGATTCCTTCCCCGCCAGCGACCCGGTTTCCGCGACCTATTCCTCCACCCCCGGACGGGCCGGACGGCACTGAGGCAGGTCGCGCGCTTCGGGTGAAGAAGGAAAAACAAAAGGCCCATCGAATGATGGGCCTTTTGCGTGAGCTGCGATCCGGTTTGGCGATCGGGAGAAGACTCAGAAGAACGCCTGAATGCCGGTCTGGGCACGGCCGAGGATCAGCGCATGCACGTCATGGGTTCCCTCGTAGGTATTCACTGTCTCGAGGTTCTGGGCGTGGCGCATGACATGGTATTCGATCTGGATACCGTTGCCGCCGTGCATGTCGCGGGCCATGCGGGCGATATCGAGCGCCTTACCGCAATTGTTGCGCTTGACCAGCGAGATCATTTCCGGCGCGAACTGGTGCTCGTCCATCAGCCGGCCGACGCGCAGCGAGGCAAAAAGGCCAAGCGTGATTTCCGTCTGCATGTCGGCAAGCTTTTTCTGGTAAAGCTGCGTTCCGGCCAGTGGCTTGCCGAACTGCTTGCGCTCGAGGCCGTATTGACGGGCACGGAACCAGCAATCTTCTGCCGCACCGAGCACACCCCATGAAATGCCGTAGCGGGCGCGGTTGAGGCAGCCGAACGGCCCCTTGAGACCGGATACGCCCGGCAGCAATGCGTCTTCGCCAACTTCTACGCCATCAAGCACGATCTCGCCGGTCACCGAGGCACGCAGGGAAAGCTTGCCGCCGATCTTCGGCGCCGACAGGCCCTTCATGCCCTTTTCCAGCACGAAGCCGCGAATCTCGCCGCCATGCGCTTCCGACTTCGCCCAGACGACGAAAACGTCGGCGATCGGCGCATTGGAAATCCACATCTTGGAACCGCGCAGGCGATAACCGCCCTCGATCTTCTCGGCGCGTGTCTTCATGCCGCCCGGATCGGAGCCGGCATCCGGCTCGGTCAAGCCGAAGCAACCGATCAACTCGCCAGAAACGAGACCGGGCAAGTACTTGTCCTTCTGCTCCTCGGAGCCATAGGCATAGATAGGATGGATGACCAGCGACGACTGCACGCTCATCATCGAGCGATAACCGGAATCGACGCGCTCCACTTCACGGGCGACGAGGCCGTAGGACACGTAGTTCGCACCGGCTGCGCCGTATTTTTCCGGCAGCGTCAGGCCGAGCAAACCGGCCTGCCCCATGAGGCGGAAGATTTCCGGCTCGACCGTTTCCCCGAGATACGCCTCGTTCACGCGCGGCAAAAGCTCGCTTTCGGCAAAGGACGCTGCCGCCGACTGGATCATCCGCTCGTCTTCGGAAAGAGCCTCCGCCATCAGGAAAGGATCGCTCCAGGAAAAGGGCCGCATATCGCTCATCACTCATATCCTCTTCAGATTTTAGGCCAGATTGACGAAATCGCCCCCTTGCGCAAGCCATGTTTACTCATGCTGCCATCAGGTCTATTCATATCGGATGCTGACCCATCAACGCCGTTTCCTGCCTTCCACCAGCGCGCTCGCGGCCTTCGATTCCGTGGCCAAGCTTGGAAGCTTTTCCGCCGCAGCCAACGAACTGGCGCTGACGCAAGGGGCCATCAGCCGGCAGATATCCCTTCTGGAAGATCAGCTCGGCGTCAAGCTCTTCGAGCGCAACAATCGCGGCGTCGAATTGACACCCATCGGCCGCGATTACGCCAAGGGCATCGGCGACGCGCTGGCGACGATCCGTACGCTTTCGCTGGAGGCGATGGCCAAGGCGGGCGACACCCATTTGCGTCTTGCGATGCTGCCGACGTTCGGCACCCGTTGGCTGATGCCGCGCATACCGGACTTCCTCGCCCGCAATCCCTCTATCATCATCGATTTCGCCACCCGCATCGGGCAGTTCGATTTCGAAAGCTCCGGGCTGGACGCCGCCATTCATATCGGTGATCCGAACTGGCCCGGCACCGATTGCCAGTTCCTGATGCAGGAGATGGTGGCGCCTGTCTGCAGCCCGGCCTTCCTGCGCGATCACCCGGTCGCGAGTGCGCAAGACCTGCTCTCCATGCCGCTCTTCGATCTCGCGTCGCGCCCCCGCGCATGGGAGCACTGGTTCGCAAGTCTGGACATACCAAACGGCCGCGGTGGCGGCATGCGCTTCGAACAGATTTCCAACGTGGTGCAGGCCTGCCTCGCGGGTCTCGGCATCGCCCTTGTCCCGACCTTCCTGATCGAACCCGAGCTTTCCAGCGGACAACTTGTTCGCGCCTGGAACCATGAGGTCAGGAGCGCCAGCGCCTATTACCTTGTCAGGCCCCTTTCGAAGATGGCTTACCCACCCGCCACCGCCTTTTCGCAATGGCTTCTGGAACAGGTTCGTGAGTTCAATGCCCGGCAGGCTGGTCGGAGCGAACTGACATCCTGAATGAGCGGCCAGCAGACATCTTGTAACGGCAAGCTTGACCAAAGTCATCTGATGACTTAATCATCATGCCATGAAGACGCTTCACAAAACCAGTCTCGCCGATACCGCTGCCGAAGCGCTGCGCGCGGAAATCCGTAGCGGTCGCTGGGCGGTCGGTTCCCGCGTTCCCAACGAAGCTTCCCTTTCGGAAACGCTCGGCGTCAGCCGTGGCACCATTCGCGAGGCCGTTCGGGTTCTGGCTTCGCAGGGACTTCTCGACGTGCGCCACGGTTCGGGAACCTATGTGCGCTCCCTTGTGGAAACCGATGGCGCGCTGGATCTCGCTCGTCGGGCCAGCCTGCGCGATCGTTTCGAGGCACGCTGCGCCCTCGACGTCGAGGCAGCCCGTCTCGCCACACTTCGCGCCAACGCCGCAACCATCGCCCGCCTGCGCGCCCTGCTCGCCCAGCGCGGCAACTCCGACAAGGGCGACCGCGCTGCGTTCATCGCGCGCGACTTCGCCTTCCACCGGGCCGTCGTTGCTGCTTCCAACAATCGGGCCATGGTCGAGCTCTACGACTTCTTCTCCGCCACCATCGCGGAAACCATCGAGGCCACGACTATGGGCGACCTGCCCGAACCCGACATGGCCGCCCATATGGCAATCGTCGATGCGATCGAAACCGGCGAGCCCGACAAGGCGGACGCCGCCGTGCGTCGTTTCATGGCCCCGGTCTTTGCCTATCTCGACCGCCGGAACGACTGATGACCGACAACGCCGATAGCCATACGCTCGACCTCGCGGACGAGCTTCTGATCGACGCCGAAGATGCGCCTTCAACCGCCATCACCGAGACCACAGGTCCGGCCACTCGCTGGCTGCTGGCCGTCAGCCTCGTACTGATCGCCTTCAACCTTCGCCCGGTTTTCTCCAGTGCATCGGCCCTGCTGCCTGAAATCCGTTCCGAACTCGGGCTTTCCGCCCTCGGCACCAGCCTGCTCACCACCATTCCCGTCATCTGCCTCGGTCTCTTCTCTCCGCTGGCGCCTCGCCTTGCCCAGAGGATCGGTGCGGAAAGAACCCTGCTCCTCGCCGTCTTCCTGCTGGCAACCGGAACCGCGTTGCGGGGCCTTTCCTCGCTTCCGCTGCTCTTCTTCGGCACCGCCCTTGCTGGCGCCTGCATTGCCATCGGCAATGTGCTCCTGCCGGGCCTGGTCAAACGGGATTTTCCCGATCGCACGGCGCTGATGACCGGTTTCTACACCATGGCGCTCTGTGCCGGAGCTGCAGGCGCTGCGGGCTTAAGCCTGCCAGTGGGAAAAGCCTTCGGCGGTTCGCTCGGCGCGGCGCTTGCCTTCTGGGCACTGCCCGCCTTTGTGGTGGCATTAATCTGGCTGCCGCAGGCATTGCGAAGCGCCAAACCCGCCAAGGGCAGCGGCATTCGCATCGAAGGCCTATGGCGCGACAGGCTGGCCTGGCAGGTCACGCTATTCATGGGGCTGCAATCGGCGCTCGCCTATTGCGTCTTCGGCTGGCTGGTCCCCATTTTGCGCGAACGCGGCATCGACGGGGTGACCGCCGGCGCCATCGTCTCGGTCTCCGTGATGGTACAGTCGGCGTCCTGCATCATATCGCCGCAGATCGCGGTGCGCGGACGCGACCAGCGGCTTATCAATGTTACGCTGGTCGTATTCGCAGTCGTCGCCTTGCTCGGTCTCCTCTTCGCACCACTCTCCACGATATGGATATGGGCCGTGCTTCAGGGCATTGGTCAGGGCGGCCTGATTGCCGTTGCCATGACCGCCATCGTGCTACGCTCGCCGGATTCCCATGTCGCCGCCCATCTCTCGGGGATGGCGCAGTTCATCGGATATCTTCTGGCGGCAATCGGCCCCCTTTTGGTCGGGCTGATAAGAAGCTGGACGGGAAGTTTTTCGGCATCGGCACTACTTTTCGTCGCACTCGGCCTTGGCGCCGCGATCAATGGCTGGGGCGCCGGACGTCTCGCCCATGTGAACGTCCGTTCGGTGCCCACCGAAAAATAAAACGAGACTGTGTCATCACGCACAGCCTCATCTTCGGTCCAATTGACAAGCTGTTGTTATGGAAGAAGAGTACCTCCTAATAAAACGGTCAGCGTGGGAGGGACAGGATGTCTGGGCGCAAGGCTTTTGGTTTTCTCGCAAAATTCCTGGCAATCTCGCTGCTGGCAACGCCTGTTGTCGCGGCCGACACCCGCAGCATCGTCACGACTCCGGACGGCGATTACTTCGGCTTTGATCTCAGAACCGAGAAGAACCTCTCGCTCGACGAGTGCGAGGCAAGCTGCATCGCCGATGGCTCCTGCCGCGCCTTCACCTACAATCCAAAGGTGAAGTGGTGTTTCCTGAAATCCGACTTCAACCAGCTCAACACCTTTGCCGGCGCGATTGCCGGTCGCGTAGTGGAAGCGGGCGTTGCGGAGGATCTCGGGGTAGCCAAGCGTCCCGATTTCGTCTCCGACCAGTTGATGGAGGATGCCCGCACGCAGCGCGCAGACCTCGCGCTCGGAGAAGACCAGCAGCAACTCGGCCAGGGCGCCCTCCTCGTCATCGCCCGTCAGTCGCTCGCAAACAACAACATCGACGCGGCACTCTATGCCTTCAAGGGTGCGCTCGCGATCACGCCTGACGACACCGCCATCTGGCTGGAAATGGCCCGTGCTGCCAATACAATTACCGGCAACAGCAGCGTCACCGGACAGGGCGTGCTCGCCGCACTCAATGGCTACCTCTTGAGCCGCGACACCCAAACCCGCGCCGATGCACTCGCCACCCTTGCCAAGGGGCTGGAGAACTCCGAGGACTACCGCAACGCGCTGAACGCCTACAAGGAAAGCCTCAAGCTCGTCACCGCCAAGACAGTGCAGGCCGCCTATAACGACCTGCGTTCCCGCAAGGGCTTTCGCGTCGTATCCAATAGCGTCGATGCCGACAGCCTGACGCCGCGCGCCTGCGTCGAGTTCTCCGATCCACTGGTCAAGCGCGGGGTGGATTACACGCCCTTCGTGACACTCGACGGCGCAGCACCCAAGGCACTTGAAGCCAAGGACAACCAGATCTGCGTCGAAGGCCTGACCCATGGCGCCCGCTACAAGCTGGCGCTGCGCGCCGGCCTGCCCTCCTCCGTCAAGGAAAGCCTCGAAGCGCAGGTCGATCTCGACATCTATGTCCGCGACCGTTCCGCATCGGTCCGCTTCACCGGCGACAGTTTCGTCCTGCCGTCCACGGCGCGGCGCGGCATCCCGCTGGTTTCGGTCAACACCGACAGCGCCAACCTCAAGCTCTACCGCATCGGCGACCGCAACGTCGCTCCCCTGCTTTCCGCCTCTCAGTTCCTCACCCAGCTCGACGGCTACAGCGCCGACCGCATCGAGAGCGAAACCGGCGAACTCGTGTGGCAAGGCTCGATCGATATCGCCACCGAACTCAACAAGGACGTCGTCACCAGCTTCCCGGTGGATGAGGTCCTGCCCCAGCGCAAGCCCGGCATCTACGTGATGACGGCATCCGTCGCCAATGCCAGCTCCGAGAACTGGGACAGCCGTCCGACCCAGTGGTTCGTCGTCTCCGATATCGGGCTTTCCACCTTTGCCGGCACCGATGGTCTGCACGTCTTTGCCCGCTCGCTTGCGACGGCAAAGCCGCTGGCTGGCGTCGATCTCCAGCTTATCGCCAAGAACAACGAGGTGCTGGCAACGGCGAAGACGGATGACTATGGCCATGCCCGCTTCGATGCCGGCCTGATCCGCGCCGGCGCGGCTCTTGCTCCGGCCGTCATCACCGCCCGTTCGCAGGACGACGACAACGTTTTCCTCGACATGACCCGCGCCGGCTTCGACCTTTCGGACCGTGGTGTCACCGGCCGGCCTGCTCCCGGCGCGATCGATCTTCTCGCATGGACCGAACGCGGCATCTACCGCCCCGGCGAGACCGTGCATGCCGCAGCTCTCGCCCGCGACATCGAGGCCGACTCCATCGACCGGCTGCCGCTGACCTTCATCTTCTCCCGGCCGGACGGCGTTGAATTCCGCCGCATGGTGGTCACCAGCGAAACGCTCGGCGGCTATGCTGTCGAGCTGCCCCTGCTCGCTAATTCCATGCGCGGCACCTGGAGCCTCGCGATCCACACCGATCCGAAGAAGGAGGCCATCGCTCGCCAGACCTTCCTGGTCGACGATTTCGTGCCGGATAGGCTGGAGTTCGACATCACCAGCGAAGCGAAGGACATCGAAGCCGGCGCCTCTGTCCCGGTCAGCGTCGACGGACGCTATCTCTATGGCGCACCCGCTGCCGGCCTGTCGCTGGAAGGTGAGGTCAACATCCGCCCGACCCGGAGCCATCCGGACTATGAGCGCTATGTCTTTGGCCTTGCCGACGAGGAGGCCGGCGAAGAAACCCAGGTGCCGCTTGAAGCGCTGGAACCGCTGGATGAGGACGGCAAGACGACCTTCGACGTCGAACTTGGCGAACTGCCGTCGACAACGCAGCTTCTCAACGCCGAAGTCGTGCTGCGCCTTGTCGAAGGTGGTGGCCGCGCCGTGGAGCGCAAGCTCACGCTTCCGGTTCGCCCCGAAGGCCCGATGATCGGCATCAAGCCCGAATTCACCGGCGACCTTGCCGAAAATTCGATCGCGAAGTTCAACGTCATCGCGCTCGGTCCCGACGGCAAGCGTCAGGCGCTTTCCGGCGCAAAGTGGAAACTCGTCAGCCTCGAGCGGAATTACCAGTGGTATCGCGAGGGTACATCCTGGCGCTACGAGCCGATCATCAGCACCAAGCAGGTGGCGGATGGCACCGTCGATATTTCCGCCGATGGAGCCGAGGTATCCGCCCCGGTACAATGGGGCCGCTACCGCCTCGAAATCGAAACGGCGATCCTCAACGGTCCCGCGACCAGCGTGGAATTCGACGCCGGCTGGTTTGTCGAGGCGAGCACCACGGAAACACCCGATGCGCTTGAAATCGGGCTCGACAAGGAAAGCTACGCCATCGGCGATACGGCGACGCTGAAGGTCTCGCCGCGCTTTGCCGGCGAACTGCTTGTAACCGTCGGCACCGAATCCCTCGTCACCTCGCAGGTGGCGACCATTCCCGCCGAAGGCGGAGAAGTCGCCATTCCTGTCACCGCCGAGTTCGGTGCCGGCGCCTATGTTACCGCAACACTCTTCCGGCCCGGCGACGCGCAGGAAAGCCGCATGCCGGCGCGCGCCATCGGCGTAAGCTGGCTGAAGGTCGATCCGGGCAAGGACAAGCTCGCCATTAAGCTCGATCCGCCTAAGCAGACCCTGCCGCGTCAACCGCTTGAGATCCCCATCGAGGTGCCGGGCGCAGGCATTGGCGAGGAAGCCTATGTCATGGTCGCTGCCGTCGATGTCGGCATCCTCAACCTGACCCGTTACGAAACCCCAAACCCGGAAGACTGGTATTTCGGCCAGCGCCGTCTGGGTCTTGAGATCCGCGACCTTTACGGCCGCCTGATCGACGGATCGCTCGGCGCGATGGGACGCCTGCGCACAGGTGGCGACGGTGCACAAAGCCCGCTTCAGGGCAATCCGCCGAAGGAAAAGCTGGTCGCCTTCTTCGCCGGTCCGGTGAAGCTCGATGCCGATGGCCGCGCCACCGTGTCTTTCGATATTCCTCAGTTCAACGGGACGGCCCGCGTGATGGCCGTCGCCTGGTCGAAATCCGGCGTCGGCCATGCCGAGACCGATGTCATCATCCGCGATCCGGTGGTGGTCACGGCCAGCATGCCGAAATTCCTCGCCCCCGGCGACGAAACCGAACTGCGTCTCGACATCGCCGCAACCGATGCGCCCACCGGCGATTACACTCTTGCGGTTTCGTCCAACGATGCGGTTCGCATCGATCCACAGGCCACGACCCAGACCATCAGCCTGGAAGCCGGTGGTAAGACGATCGTGACACTGCCCGTCACCGGCGTCGAGCCGGGCCCGGCGACCATCGACATCGCGCTGTCCAACGCTTCCGGCTTGTCGCTCGACCAGAGCCTCGAAGTCCCCGTTCGCCCGGTATCCCTACCGGTGACGGAACGCCGGGTTCTGTCTCTCGCTCCCGGCAAGAGCCTGACCGTCGATGCCGACCTGCTCGCCGACAGCCTGCTGCAGGATGCGGCGGTCAGCCTCAATGTCAGCCGCGCCGATGGCTTCGACCTTCCGGCCCTGCTGATGGGTCTCGACCGCTATCCCTATGGATGCGCCGAGCAGACCACCAGCCGTGCGCTGCCATTGCTTTATCTGAGCGAGCTTTCCAAGATCTCGGGCCTGCCAGACGACGAGGATGTGAAGAAGCGGGTGCAGGACGCGATCTACCGGGTTCTTTCTTACCAATCCTCCAGCGGCAGCTTCGGCCTCTGGGCTCCGGGCTATGAGGACCTGTGGCTCGATGCCTATGTCACCGATTTCCTCACCCGCGCCCGCGAGCAGAAGTTCGAAGTGCCGGAACAGGCGATGCTGCAGGCAATCGAAAACCTGCAGAACCGCATCGGCTATGACGCCGATATCCGCAGCCGCGGCAACGAGATCGCCTATTCGCTCTACGTGCTGGCGCGCAATCGCAAGGCCGCGATCAGTGACCTGCGCTACTATGCGGATACCATGCTCGGCGACTTCCCGACCCCGCTTTCGAAGGCGCATCTGGCCGCGGCACTTTCGCTCTATGGCGATGCCGAACGCTCGCGCTCGGTCTTCCTCGACGCAGCCGGCATGTCGGAAGAAGCACGCCTGACCAAGGTCAGCCTCAACCGCTCGGACTACGGCTCGTCGCTGCGCGATGGGGCGGCCGTGCTTGCGCTTGCCGCCGAAAGCCGCCCGGTTCCGCCGATCGTGCCGGCACTCGCCAAGGTCGTGACCGACGAATGGCGTGAAAAGCAGTATCTCAGCACCCAGGAGCAGACCTGGCTTCTGCTGGCCGCCCGCGCCCTGCAGAAGGGTGACGACGGCCTGTCGCTCGACGTCAACGGCGCTCAGCATAACCGCACCTATCAGGCGAGCATCACCGGCGACGCCCTGCTCCAGCATGCCGTCACGCTGACCAATAAAAGCAGCGATCCGGTTTCAGCGGCAATCACCACGGTCGCGGCACCGAAGGCTCCGCTGCCGGCCGGCGGCGAGGGCTTCGACATCACCCGCACCTACTACACGCTGGATGGCGAGGAGGCGAATGTCAGCGAAGCCGCACAGAACGAGCGCTATGTCGTCGTTCTCAACGTCACCGAAAATGACGACTGGCCGGCGCAATTACTGATCACCGACCTGCTTCCCGCCGGCTTCGAGATCGACAATCCGAGCCTCGTCGACAGTGCGGCACTCGCCAACTTCGACTGGATCGGCGAGACGGAAACGGCCCATCTCGAATTCCGCAACGACCGCTTCGTCGCGGCAATCGACCGGCCGGCCAACGAGAACGGCGAGATCACCCTCGCCTATGTCGTCCGCGCCGTGACGCCCGGCACATACGAGCATCCGGCGGCCTCGGTCGAGGACATGTACCGGCCGCAGTTCTCGGCCCGCACAGCCACCGGCCGCATGCAGGTCTCGGCGGCGGAGTAACGGGAAAAGGGTGATGGGAAAGCTGCGCGTCGCGGGTTGGAGCCTTGCAGGTGCTGCTGTTGCAGCAACCGTGGCGCTCCTTGCCCTCGACGCAGCCGATCGCGCCTTCCCGCCGCCATTGCCGGAGGCCGCCACGGTCTCGGCAGAAGTGCTGGACGCCGATGGGCAATTGCTGCGTGCCTTCGCGACGAAGGACGGGCTGTGGCGTCTGAAGACGACGGCTGCCGATGTAGATCCGCAACTCGTGAAAATGCTGGTCGCCTATGAGGATCGGCGGTTCTACGAGCATTCCGGTATCGACCTCATGGCGTTCGGCCGCGCCGGTTGGCAATTGCTGACCAATGGCCGCATCGTTTCGGGCGGCTCGACGCTCAGCATGCAGGTCGCCCGCCTGATCGAGCCGCGTCGCGAACGGTCGCTGACGGCCAAGCTCATCCAGATTGCCCGCGCCCTGCAGATCGAACGGCGGCTGGAAAAATCGGAGATCCTCGACCTCTATCTCACCCACGCGCCCTATGGCGGCAATCTCGAGGGCGTGCGGGCGGCAAGCCTTGCCTATTTCGGCAAGGAACCGAAACGTCTCTCGACGGCGGAAGCCGCCTTGCTGGTCGCGCTGCCGCAACTGCCGGAACGACGCCGCCCCGACCGCTACAGGGAAAACGCCGAAGCCTCCCGCAAGCGTGTCCTGCAACGGATGGAAAACGCCGGCGTGCTGGAATCCGGCGAGATCGCCCGCGCCGAAATCGCCCCCCTGCCGGAAAAACGCCTGCAATTGCCGGCACTCGCCGCCCATCTGGCGGAAGCAGCAAGACGCAAGGCGCCGACCGAAACAACATATCGGACAACGCTTCGCCGGGATGTGCAGCAGCGGCTCGAAACCGTTGCGCGAGCAACCTCCCAACGTCTCGATCCGAAGGTGTCGCTCGCCATGCTGATGGCCGATGCGGAGACCGGGGAAATCGTCGCCGAGATCGGCGCGGCCGATTATTTCGATGCCTCCCGCTCCGGCTGGATCGACATGACCCGCGTCAGCCGCTCGCCCGGCTCGACACTGAAGCCGTTCATCTACGGACTGGCCTTCGAGGAAGGACTGGTCGCACAGGAAACCATCGTCGAGGATCGCCCGGCGGACTTCTTCGGTTATCGGCCGAAGAATTTCGACATGAGCTATCAGGGTGATGTCAGCATCCGCCAGGCCCTGCAACTCTCCCTGAACGTACCAGCGGTGCGGCTACTCGATGCGCTCGGCCCTTCGAAGCTGATGGTAAGGCTGCGTCGCGCCGAGGTGCGTCCGCGCCTGCCGACCGCGGAAGCACCCGGACTTGCCATCGCGCTCGGAGGCGCCGGCCTGACGCTCAAGGAACTCGTCCAGCTCTATGCCGGCCTCGCCAACCGCAGGACGCCGGTTCGGCTGGGTGACGGTATCAACGACCAGCCCGGCGAGATAGAGAACACCGCCGCCCTGTTCGAACCCGTCGCCGCATGGAATGTCACCGACATCCTCTCGGGCGTTCTGCCTCCATCCGGCAGCCCCACCATCGGCATCGCCTACAAGACCGGCACCAGCTATGGCTATCGTGACGCCTGGTCTGTAGGCTTCGACGGCCGTTATGTCCTCGGCGTCTGGATCGGCCGCCCCGACAATGCCGCGGTAGCAGGCATTTCCGGTTATGCGACGGCGGCTCCCCTTCTGTTCGAAGCCTTTTCGAAATCGGGACTGTCAGGCACTCCGCTTCCCTCCGCCCCGCGCGGCGCAAACCGCATCGCCCAATCGGAGCTGCCGATCAGCCAGCGCCGCTTCTCGCTCGATCCGAGCGGTCTCCTGTCCGCCTCGACGCGCGAAAAACCGCCGCAGATCGTCTATCCGCCGGAAGGCGCCCAGATCGAACTCGGCATCGGTCCAGATGGCGCGCCCCTGCCCCTTGCCCTAAAACTGCAGTCCGGGCGAGCGCCGTTCCGCTGGCTTGCCAATGGCAAGCCGCTTTCCGAACCCACTCGCCGGCGCACGACTGAGTGGACACCGGAAGGTGTCGGCTATTCGACGCTGACGGTCATCGACGCCGCTGGCCGCGCGGCAACCGTGGGCTTTTTCGTGCGATCCTGAACGTGTTGCTTATCAAGTCAAAGAGATGCTCGACTTGCCCGCCAGCCTGGACAAGCGTAAGCCATGACGGACAGGAAAAGGGATCGAGGCCATGACGGAACTGAAGACGAGACAGACTGGCGCAACGGCAACGCTCGGCCATCGCGGCTTTCCTCATGTCGTATCGGCCACCGGAGGCGAAATCGATATCGTCACCGGCCACAGCCAGCCAGGCTTCAACCCCGTTGACCTGCTTTACGCATCGCTTGCCGCCTGTCTCGCCATGAGCGCCCGCATCGCCGCAACGCAGATGCATGTCATGGACAAGGTCACCGGCATCACTGCCGAGGTGAAAGGCGAGAAAGCCCATGAAGGCCCCTCACGGGTCACGCGCTTCGATGTCCGCATCACCATTGCAGGCGAGGTCGAAGCCGACACTCGCCTGAAGATCATCCACGCGGCCGAGGAAATCTGCACGGTCAGCAACACGCTGGCAGGCAGCCCCGCATTCTCGATCGAACTCGGCGACTGATTGTTTCTGACAAAAATTAAGCCCGCACTGGAAATCTTGCACGCGCGACCCTACCTGAGCAGCGGGTTGGCGGATTCAAGGCTTGACGGATGGTCACGCTGAGATAAAACCGGCTTGTCGCGCAACGCCTTGTGCCTTGCGTTGCGGACCAAACTTCTGGTGCCGGGCCCCTCTGGCGAGAGTTTACGGCGCTCTCGTGATGTCGGTACCGCCAGCAAGATGAGCCGGCGGATTCAAAAACATGACTCTTCAGATCATGCCTCTCCCGCGTGCATGCGACGCCGTGCACGCCGATTTCCTGTATCTTTTCGCATTCAACCTTCCGGAGGCACGCCAATGAGCACGCCTTCGACCGGACAACCAACCCTTTCCTACTTTAAATGGGCTTTTATCGTCACCGCCGCCGGCCTCGCGATCGGTGCATGGCTCGGATGGCAGACCACCGGCACGCTTGGCGGCATGGCGACTGTCTTCTTCATCTGCGCGGTGCTTGCCGTTCTGGAAATTTCGCTTTCCTTCGACAACGCCATCGTCAATGCCAACAAGCTTAAGGACATGACCCCCGTCTGGCAGCATCGCTTCCTGACCTGGGGTATCATCATCGCCGTGTTCGGGATGCGTATCGTCTTCCCGCTGCTGATCGTGGTCATCGCCGCCGGTATCGGCCCGATCGAGGCGCTCTTCCTTGCGGCGCGCGAACCGGCTGAATACGCGCGCATCATGAACGACGCGCATCTGCCCATTGCCGCCTTCGGCGGTACCTTCCTGATGATGGTGGGCCTCACCTACTTCTTCGACCACGAAAAAGAAGTGCACTGGATCGTCTTCCTTGAGAAGCACATGGCGCGCTCCGCTTCGATTAAGGGTATCGAGATCGCCTTCGTGCTGCTCCTCATCCTCCTGTTCTCCAACCTGCTGGAAGGCGAGGAAGCCAATACCTTCGTGCATTCCGCGATCTACGGCCTTCTGACCTTCCTTGCGGTGGAAGTTCTGGGCGGCCTGCTCGACCAGTCGCAGAAGACCATGTCGGCGGCCGCCAAGGGTGGCCTCGGCGCCTTCATCTATCTCGAAGTGCTCGACGCCAGCTTCTCCTTCGATGGCGTCATCGGCGCATTCGCGCTCAGCCAGAACCTGTTCGTCATCGCGATCGGCCTCGGCATCGGCGCAATGTACGTTCGCTCGATGACCATCATGCTGGTCGATAAGGGAACGCTCGCCGAATACCGCTATCTGGAACACGGAGCCTTCTACGCCATCCTGATCCTCTCGGTGATCATGTACTGCCAGACGCTGGTACACATCCCCGAGGTCATCACCGGCCTTGGCGGCGCCGCCCTGATCGGCATCTCGCTCTGGTCCTCGATCCGCTACAACCGCAGGGAACGGGAAGAGGAACTACAGCACAGCCGGGAAACCATCGCTGAAAACATCTGACCTCAGAAACTGACGGTGGAAACGAAAGAGCCGGCCTTTGCGCCGGCTCTTTTCGTATTACGAAATGGAATACCTAGTCCCGGCCGTAAGCAATATGGGCCTTTTTGTGCCGAACCTTGCCCCGTCGGCCCGCGTTCTTACATCAGTCCGGCCAGCCCGTGCCAAGGGTGATGGCGGAAATCGCTTCCAACAGAAAAGAGGATCCGAGTGAAGGACGAAACCGAAGAGCAACGCGCCGGCATTACCTCCGCCAAGCTCGAGGCCCTGGCCGAAACCGCCACCCGCGCAGGCACGCTTTCGCTCGGAGAGTTGCTGGACGCCATGGGCCGGACCAGCATCGCCTTCACAATCCTCATCCTCTCCCTGCCGGCGCTAACCCCGATCCCCGGACCGTTCGGCATGTTCTTCGGCACCTGCCTTGCCATCGTTTCCCTGCAGATCATCGCCGGCTACAGGCGCATCTGGTTGCCGCGCGCACTCGCTGACCGAAAGCTCTCGGCATCCATCGTGACGCTCGTTGTCCGCCATACCGCGCCCCTCGTCCGCAGGGTCGAGGCCCTGTTGCAACGTGGTCGGTTGCGGGCGCTCACCGGCCACAGGGCACAGACGCTGCTCGGCGTTCCGGTCTTCCTTCTCGCCGTGGCCATCGCCCTGCCCATTCCCTTCGGCAATTTCCTGCCGGTGGGCGCACTCGTGGTAATAGCCATTGGCCTCATGGAAAGAGACGGCCTCGCGACACTGTTCGGCATCGTGCTTGCCGCAATCGCACTCGGCACGTCCGGCGGGCTGATCTGGGGCGCGGCCTCGGCGCTGGGCTGGGCAATCGCATCCTGACGTGTTTCCCGGTAGCGAGCATTGGAATACGTCTAGGCCGGCGCTCACAAGACAAAGGGCCGCTCTCTTTGCAGGAGCGGCCCTTGGGACGTCCCGCAGGACGCGGTGGTAAGCTATATTACTGCACGCTGGCAAGTGCGGCGTCGATACGCTCCTGGGCCTTCTTCGGCAGCTTGACGGTCTTGAAGGCATCGAGGTTCGCGCTCGGATCGTTGACGACGACCACGCCGACCATACCCATGCCCACATGCGGTGCGCACTTGACACCGTAGACGCCGGGCACGTCGAAGGTCACCTTGATCGTCTCGCTCATCTTGCCCTTGAACTCGGCGGCACCATTCGGGATCATGCCCTTGATGCTCTCGGCATTATGGCCCTTGTCGGTCGGAATGAAGGTCACAGTATCGCCTGCTGCGATCTTTATGCCTGCCGGTTCGAAGACCATCGCACCGTCCTTGCCCTTGTTCAACATATGAACTTCGTAATCTGCGGCAGCGGCAGTGCCGGCAAAAGCGGCGAGGATCGCGGCGGCGGCAACGAGACGCTTCATCATCATGGTCATTGTCTTGCTCCTTGAAAGAGGCCCCTCGGGCCTGTTGAACAAGGAGATACGCCCGTGAGCCCGCACCTTCTTTGTCATTGCACAAATAGCAAAGCGCAATTTGTGCGAAGCGGCGAAGCCGGCGTGTTCAATACTGATGGAAATTAATCTCGAGCGCCGTCCGCCAGTTCGGCAAGGCCTTCAAGATCGATCACCAGCAACTTCTGGCGCCCGCCCTCGACGAAGCCGCGCGACTCCCAGGCGCTGAGAATGCGCGAGACGGTGTGCAGCGTGGTACCGGTCATTTCGGCAATGTCCTGCCGGGAAATCGGGAAGTCGATGCGGATGCCGCCAGCTTCCTTTCGCCCGGCCTTGCGCGCCAGACGCAGCACCGCATGGGCGACGCGACGCTCCACTTCCTGGGTCGACATCTCCCGAATGCGGGTATGAGCCTCCTCCAACCGCTGGCCGATGGTCTGCATGGCGCTGACAGCGAGGCGGGGATTATGCTCGACGAAATTCGGCCAGAGATCGGTCGGCCAGCACAGCGTCACGCTCTCGGCCGCGGCAATCGCGGTACCGGGATAATCCGTCCGCTGCAGCGCCTTGGCAAAACCGAAGAGATCTCCGGGATGGACGACACGCACGATGATCTGCTGCCCGTCCTCCGTCACCTGAGTGACCTTGAGACGTCCATGGAGGAGAAGGAAGAAACTGATTGCCGGCTGTCCCTGTTCGAACACGGCTTCGCCCTGCGGCACACGACGCGAAGTCGCGTATGAGAGCAGCCTGTCCAGCTCTTCGTCGCTCATGCGATCGAACAACGGGAGCGTCTTCACGACGGTCCGGTCAATCTTCACTCCCGCAACCCTTTCCTCCGGCATCGAACGTTACGAACAGGGTGCGCGCGTGCGCACGCCCTGTATCCGCAAATGCAACATCATCGATTCCTTTAGACTAGAGCCTTGCCTGGCGGAAGGTAAAAAAGAGGCGCGCAATCCAGCGTTCGTCCCGCACAAGACGGAAGCCGACATTATCGGGGGGTGTACCCACCGAGCATCCGCCACCCTTCGGCTCACGCACGAAGGCGCTGAGCGGCGCACGATGCTTGCCGGTGGCGATATAGATGCCGCAGCTTTCGACGCTGTCGATGACCTCGCCCGAGGCCCCGAGGTTGACGCGGCGGTTGCAAGTGGTCGTCCATTCCCAGACATTGCCGGCGAAATCAGCAAGTCCATATTCGTTCTCGCCGAAATATCCGAAGGGTTGCGGAGCGGGCTCCCGCGATGCCTTGCGGGCGGCTTCACGCTGATAGTCGGCCAGCCATCTGAGCGCAGGGTTCTTGCTGTCGGGATCGACGCCAAGCGCATCGTCTGGAAATTTTGAGCCTGCAGCGAAAGCAAGCTGCTCGTCGCTCGGCAACGACCACACGGCATCGCTGTGCTGGCTGAGCCAGACCGCATAGCCGGTCGCATCGTCATAGCTGACGCCGGTCGCGGGCATGTCGGAAGAAGAGGGCATCTTCGATTCCCGCGCCGGACATGCTCCGTCCGCGACACAACGGTCATATTCGGCGGCAGAAATCTGGTATCTGGTGATCGTTAAAGCCTGGGCAGCTTCCCGTTCCAGCATCGGGGCATCGACGGCAAATCCTGCTTTGAAGAACTCGCCCGCCTGCCGGTAGCTGAAGGCCCGCGGCTCGATGAGAACGGTCTCCGGCGATGCCACCGAAACCACGCCGGGCTGAGGCACGATACCGGTGCGTAGGGCAAGCGCCCCCGCAAGGCCAAGCAGCAGCACCCCCGGCAGCATCAGCGACAGGGCGGAAACGGAACGATTTGCATGAACGGAAAGCATGACGACCTCCCCAAGGCCGCGATGGACGTGGCGGATCCGCGCCCGCTTGCGGCAGACGCGGATCCTCTGTCATTCAGCTTGCGCTCGGCGCCAGTACCGAGGTCATCAGGTCGTCGTTCCATTCACCGGTGACAGTGAAGTGGGCGGCGGCGCCAAGCTCGAAGGCCTCGATCAGGTTGTGGTTAACGTAGGCATATATGCCCGGCTGATGGAAGGTGTAGTAGGCAGCGCCTGCGGCACCTCCGGGGATGAACCAGGTTTCCTGGTCGGTGTCCGGCGCGTTGTGGAACTTGCCGTTAGCCCAGACATAATCGCCATGCCCGCCGATCAGGTGCGGACGGGTATCGCGGTTGGCCTGCGAATGGACAATCAGGACCCGGTCGCCGACCTCTGCCTTCATGGCGTTCTGGCCCGTGAGCGCGCCAACCGCACCGTTGAAGACGATGTGGCTCGGAGTGAGCGACCGCATGACCTCCAACGTATCGGCATAGGCATCGCCGGCGCTCTCGTATTTCTTGAAGTTGCCGTTCTCGTCCTTGGGAACGTAGAAGTCCTGTTCGCCGACATAGTAGATCTTGTCATAGGTCAGGTCGTTGCCCTTGGCATCCTTCAGGCCGTCACGCGGCAGCACCATGATCGCGCCGTTCATGCCCGAGGTAACGTGCCACGGAACCATTCCGGGAGGTGCGCAGTGGTAGACGAAGACGCCGGCCTTGGTGGCCTTGAAGCGGAGCACCGTCTGCTCTCCGGGATTGACCAACGTCAGCGCGCCGCCGCCCAGTGCACCGGTTGCAGCATGGAAGTCGATGTTGTGCTGCAGCGTATTGGTGTCCGGGTTGATCAAAGTCAGCTCGACATAATCTCCCTCGTGCACCACCATCAAAGGGCCGGGAACCGAACCGTTGAAGGTCATGGCGTGCACTTCCGTGCCCGCATCGTCCAGGATCATCTTCTGTTCCTTGATCGTCAAAGTGAACTCGACGACCTTCGGACCGCCTTCGGCCTTCTGCGTGTGGGCGTGGACGAACGGAGGTTTGACCAGTTCGACCTTTTCCCGGGGAAGCTTGGCGATGTCGGCAGCGGTTGCTGCCGCATTGGTCTTGATGCCACCTCCTTCGGCGCGGGCCTCGGAAGTATTGATGATCGGCGCCAGGGCGCCGGCAAAGGCCACGCCGGCCAGGATTGTGCGGCGGGTTACCTGAAACTGCTCAGTCATCGGAATGTCTCCTTGTGGTAGAGCGGAGCGGATATCGTCCGTTGACAAGAGTTCTACTCCCGATCGTAAAAGGTAATTTGTGCCAGAACAAACTTCTTCGACGGGGGTTTTCACTGCGTCATTTTGGCAGGTCATGAAATGACAAAGATCAGAAGAAGAACCGCGCAGCCATTTGCTTGCGAATGCACAAAGAGCGGCAAAAAGTTTCTTTCTAAAACGATTGCGGTTTATCAAGCAGTCGGAGACGCTCCATGAACACCAGCCAACAGACGAGCCGCCCGGCGGGCGGAATTCCACGCGGACTGTCCAAAACAGGACCGGTCCTGTTTTCCTATGGCTTTCGCCCCTTCTTTCTCGGCGCGGCAATCGTCGCCATGACGGCCATGATCCTCTGGATCGCGGCGCTGGCCGGAATTGTCGAAGTCGGCGGCTCTTACGGCGCTCATCACTGGCATGCCCATGAAATGCTGTTCGGCTTTTCCTCTGCCGTGGTCGCTGGATTTCTTCTGACCGCAGTTCCCAACTGGACCGGCCGACTGCCGGTTTCGGGACTGCCGCTCGCCGGCTTGTTCGCGCTCTGGGTGGCAGGCCGCCTGCTGATGCTCTGGCCGGACCTGATCGGCATTGTGCCCTCGGTCGCCATCGAGAGCCTTTTCCTTCCGGTTCTGCTCTTCATTTGCTCCCGGGAAATCATCACCGGACGCAAGTGGAAGGATCTGAAGGTGCTCGGCGTTCTGACCGTGCTGTCGCTCGCCAATATCGGTTTCCATCTGGACACGCTGGCCGGAGAGCACGGCGGTATGGTCGAGAGACTGGCGGTTTCAGCCTATCTCGTCCTCATCATGATCATCGGCGGTCGCATCATTCCGAGCTTCAGCCGCAACTGGCTGAACCAGAAGGGTGAGACGCGTTTTCCGGCATCTTACGGACGCTTCGACACAGCGGTCATTATAATCGGCGCGCTGGCGCTGGCCTGCTGGAGCCTTCGCCCAAATGAGCCGGCAACGCTTGCGCTTGCCGCGATCGCCGGCATCGCCCATGCAGCAAGGCTGAGGCGTTGGCGCGGTCTGGCGGTGTGGCCGGAAAAGCTGCTCTTCATCCTGCATGTCGCCTACGCTTTCCTGCCGCTGGGATTTGCGGCAATCGCGCTCGGTGACCGCATCGGCCTCGGCGATACCGCGATCATGCATGTCATGACAGTCGGGGCGATGACGGCGATGATGCTGGCGGTGATGACCCGCGCCACTCGCGGCCACACCGGCAGGCAACTGGCGTCCTCATGGCTTACCAACGTTTCCTATGCCGCAATCCTCATGGCCGCGATCCTCAGACCGCTTGCCGACATTCTGCCTGACCAGGCCATGACGCTTTACAGTCTTGCCGGTTTGGCATGGCTGACCGCCTTCGGCCTCTTCCTTGCGGAATACGGTCCGATGCTCGCCCGCGTTCGCCGCGGCTGACAGCAGCAGGATAAACGAAAACGCCCGGTTCACAGACCGGGCGTTTTCGTTCATGAACCTGCAATGCCTCTGCTCAATGCCGGCTGACGACCGTCAGCGCGGAGGCGCGGATCCTGTCCGGCGTCCAGCGCGGCTCGTAAACCAACTCGACAGCCACCCGGCTCACCCCGTCGACCCCAACCACGCTCGCCTCGACCGCGTCCCTCAGGAAACCCGCAGCCGGGCAACCGCGCGAGGTCGTTGTCATGGCAATCGCGACGACACCGTCGGTGTCTACCGTGACTTCATAAATCAGCCCGAGATCGACGATGTTTCCGCCAATTTCGGGATCAAGGATACCACTCAGCGCGTCATAGATACGCGCCACGAGGGCACTCACAGCATCGTCGCTCACGTCAGTTACTCCCGGGCCTCACCGACACGTATCAGCATCCGATAGGCAGAGCCACCTTCATCGAAATTGCCGACCCATTGATGCCCGCGCTTCTCCAGTTCCGGCATGAGAAAAACCGGCTCCCGTGAAAGAAGGGCAAAAAGAACCTCGCCGGGATCCATGAGTTCGATCCTCGCCAGAATGCGCGTCATCGGTTCCGGCGGATCAAGATCGGTGAGGTCGAGATGAAACACCGGCTCGGCCCATGCAGCGGCGTCGTTTCCGCTGGCCGATGCGGAAATGTCAGCAGGACCGCCGGCCTCAGGCGTGAAGAGCACCTGCCAGTCACCTCCGCCGATCTGCGAGACTTCATGGCCGAAGCCGCGCTTGCCCATCACGCGAAACAGCGGCTCAGGCTTGAAAGTCGCCAGCAGTCGCAGCCCTTCACCCGGCGCGAGCGATTGCACAGCCTCCATGATGGCCTGAAACGGCTCACCTCCATTGCGCAGTATGGGGCGCACATCGAGTTCCTTGTATGGTCGTGTCATCATTACCTCCTGAGGTCGGGGGATGGCAGAAAGAGATAGGGGCGGATGGTGCCTTTCGGCAAGCGCAAGTCGGCATCGACATCTGCAAGACGTCTTGCGCGCAAGAATTCAAGGACCAGCGCAAGAGTTGCTCCGAACTGCAGAACAACGCCCACGCGAAAAAGGAAGGAGTGACCAATCATGAGGGCAAGCGTGGCGGTCGTCACGCCCGCATGAAAGGCCAGAAACCACAGTCGGGCACGCTGCTCGCGCACGATATCCTGAACCCGCGGCGTGGGAACGCGTCCCAGCACCGGGCCATAGCATTCAAGCCAGGTGAGAAACGGCACGATCTTGTAGAGCTGGGCGAGACCGAGACCGGTCAGCCAGCCGAAGCCGGCAAGATAGACGATGGCCGGCATCTGCTCTTCAAGCCGGTCAAGGAGAAACGCCACCGCCAGCCAGACGAATGCGATAAAAAGCCAGAGGAAAGCCGCAAGGCTCCCAATGCTGTTCAACTCCATCTCCCGACGCCGCCGAGCCTTCAGGATCGCCGAGAGGTCGAGACCGTAAAGAAGGAGGCCGATGCCCGTAACGATCCCGAGCAACAGGGCGGCAAACACGCCGCTGACATCGAACACGGTCAACAGCACCAATAAGACGAGAAGCACAAGGACGGAAGCCCCGCCTAGCAGAACCGTATTGGGCCGGCGGCCGGAAGGCTCGCTCGCAAGCAGGAACATCGGCAACAGCTTGTAGCTCACGCCGAGCGCCGAGAGCGTCAGCCAGCCGCCAATCCCGAAAATCACGTGCAAAGGCAGAATATCGGTCACGAGCGCCAGAAGTTCCCCCGGCAGCAATCCCGACAGTCCGAACGCCATGAAGACGCCGAGACACAGCGTGCCGATCAGGCCGACGATACCGAGCGCCACGAAACGCCCCGCCAGCGGCAGGGGCCGGGCGTCGAGAAATGTACGTGCCACCATAACGGCCACGCCGAGGTAACCCACCGCCAGAAGCAATGCTCCACAGGCCAGAAGATGCTCCGACACCGCCATGCCCGAGGCAATAAGGGCGAAGCCGGACACCAGCCCGACTTCGCCGGCAAGGATCGCAACGAGGGCCGGAAGCGCCAGCCTCCCAGCCCGCAGCGGCTTTGCCGCGAGCACCGGCACGAACTGCAGCAGGGCTCCCGACATCAGGAGACCAAGCCATCCGGCGGTAATCAGATGAACGACGGCCAGCACATCGCCGCCGGAAATGCCGGCAACCGGATTGCCATAACCCACCGCCAGCAAGCCCTCTCCCGCAAGCAGGAGAAGACAGGCGGCGGCGAAATAGCTCATGGTCCAGCGGGAAAGGCTTGCTCCCGGCATATCGATCACCTCACTCAGCGAGAAACTACGCGCCTCAATGATCCGCGCCGCAGCAGCAGTCGCAGCCGCTGTTCTGCAGCCTCTCGATTTCGACGCGCCAGACGTCCGGACCCTGCTCGAGATATTCCCAGCCGAACATGCCGGAGAAATGCATCTCGAGCTGATAGTGCAGCGGTCGCGGATCGTGATCGCTCGTGATCAGCATGGCCCCACCGGGAAGCAGTGCATTGAGCATGCCGAAGATGCGGGGATGCCGCTCGGCCGGCGGCACGGTGCGAACATCGATCGAGGGCTTTTCTTGCGTGGTCTGGTTCATGGGTCGTTCTTGTCCTTCATCGGCCCGAAGTCGTCTTTGTGAGGCCCGGGCTCCGGCCTGCGAGCGAAACCTAGCCCCAAGGGAGCGATGAGAACTTGTCGCTGCGCAAATAATATCGAGAACATCATCCAGCTTTCGCTCCGTTGCTTGGGATTTGGCAAAGAGCAAAAGCGGACCGCGATCTAGGCTCCTGGCAGTTTCGAACGGAGTGCCGCCCCATGTCCCTTGATATCGTCGAAAAATACGGCGAAGCCCGCCTGCCCCGCTACACCAGCTATCCAACCGCGCCGCGTTTTTCCCCCTCCATCGGCGCCGGCACCTATAGCGACTGGCTCACCCAGATCCCGGCGGGCGAGCCAGTATCGCTCTATCTTCACATCCCGTTCTGCCGGTCGATGTGCTGGTATTGCGGCTGTCATACCTCGATCACCCTCAAGGACGAGCCGATCCTCGACTATCTCGACGTGCTCAAGCGCGAGATATCCATCGTCGCAAAGACGGCCGGCAAGCCGCTGAAGGTACGCAACATCCATTTCGGCGGCGGCACGCCCACGATCATGAAGCCCAAGGAATTCCTCGACCTCTCCGCCTTCATGCAGAAAAGGCTCGACGTAATGCCCGGCGTGGACATCGCCGTCGAGATCGATCCACGCACCTTGACCGGCGACATGATCGGCGCACTCGCCGAAGCCGGCGTTACCCGCGCAAGCCTCGGGGTCCAGAGCTTCGACCGGGTCGTGCAGAAGGCCATCAACCGCATACAGACCGCGGAGCAGACGGCATGGGCTACGGATAGGCTTCGCGGATCCGGCATCGACAGCATCAACTTCGATCTGATCTACGGCCTGCCCCACCAGACCGTCGCCTCCTGCATCGAGACCACCCGAACGGCGATCGCCATGCAGCCGGATCGTTTCGCGGTCTTCGGCTATGCTCATATTCCTTCTTTCAAGAAACATCAGCGACTGATCGACGAACAGACCCTCCCCGATACCACTGAGCGTCATGCCCAGGCGGAGGCCATCGCCGAAACGCTTGTTGCGGCCGGCTACCGGCGCATCGGCCTCGATCATTTTGCACGTCCCGAAGACGAACTCAGCCTTGCCGCTGAAAACGGGCGCCTGCATCGCAATTTTCAGGGCTACACGACAGACGCCTGCCGCACGCTCATCGGCTTCGGCGCATCCGCCATCGGCAGGACCGCGGAAGGTTATGTGCAGAACGAAGTCGCCATCGGCCAGTATGCCCAACGGATCGCCTCGGGACAGCTTGCCACCTCGAAGGGTTACCGGCTGACGAGGGAGGATCGGCTTCGCGCCGACGTGATCGAACGCCTGATGTGTGATTTCGAGGCTGATCTCGACGGCCTCGCCCGCCGCCACGGCTTTGACACCGGCCTGCTGACGGAAGGCAATACGATGATCGAGAGACTGGCCAGTGACGGCATCATCGAGATCGGAGATGGCATCATTCGCGTAAGCAGCGACTATCGCTTCGTGATCCGCGTTGTCGCCGCAAGCTTCGACGCCTATCTCGGCGAAGCCGGCCGCACCCATTCGAGAGCCGCCTGAAACCCCAACTCGTCAAACACACTTGAATGAGAAAAGGCCCGGCAACACCCCGATGCCGGGCCTTTTCCGCGCCTCGCGGACCGCCTAACCCGCAAGGCTGCGATAGATCGCCGGCAGGGCTGCCGGCAATTTCGCGATATTGGAGACGATCGCATAACCGTGTTGGCCGAAGATCGCCGGCACATAGGATTTGGCATCGCGGTCGACCGTCACGCCGAACACCCGGATACCCTTGCGTCTGGCTTCCATCACCGCGCGGCGGCTGTCCTCCAGCGCAAAACGGCCCTCATAGTGATCGACGTCGTTCGGCTTTCCGTCCGTCAGTACCAATAGCAGCTGCCGCTGGTTCGGCTGCTTTGCGAGCCCCGCAGAGGCATGACGGATCGCCGCCCCGATCCGGGTATAGTAGCCGGGCTTCAGCGCGCCGATACGCCGTTCGATTGCCGGTCCCATCTTCTCGCCGAAGTCCTTCACGGTTTCGACGCGGACCCACGACCTGCGCCGGGAGGTGAACGTCAGGATCGAATGATTGTCGCCGCAGGCGGCAAGGCCATTGGCCAGCACGAGCAGAGCCTCCTTCTCCACATCGAGCACGCGACGGTCGTCGAACCATGCATCCGTCGAGAGAGAAACGTCGACAAGCAGCGTCACGGCGAGATCATGGGCCTGCGGCCGGCTCATCAGATGGATGCGGTCGCTGCCCTCTCCGCCAGCGGCAAGATCACTGCGGCTGCGCACGACGGCATCGAGGTCGAGATCGACGCCATCGAGCTGGGCACGGAGCATTTCGTGCTTCGGGCGCAGCACTTCGAACTGCCGCCGCACCCGGCGCATCAGGCCCTTCATCGCCGCATCCGTCGCCAGAGAAGCTCCCTCTTCCGGCGCGGGTGTTGCAAGCACCCGGCAATAATCCTTGAGATAGACGCCCTGCCTGTAGTCCCATTCCGGATAGGAAAGCTCGGCCGTCAATGGCGTGCGGTCCAGCGCTTCGGGCGGCAGATCGAGATCGAAACGGAAACGGGCGGATGGCCGGCCCTTCCGTTCGCCGAGCGTCATGTCGTCAAGCTCTTCCGCCGCCGCTGCATCGTGATCGTCGCTGTCGTCGCCGGGGCGGTCGACATTGACCATTTCCGCCATCGCCAGGATCTTTTCGAACCGGTTGAGGATGAACGGGCTGCGATCCTTGTCGCGACCATCGGTCTTCTCCCGTGTCGCGATGTGCCGACCCGCAGCCATGGCCTGCCTGTCGCCGCCCGCAGCCGGCCGATCCTCCACCTCGCGGAGGGCACTTTCTTCGCGCAGCAACGCATCCGGCCAGAGCGGCACCGGCAGCATCGGCAGGTATCCGGGCGGCGCCTTCGCCGGCAGGATCACGGGCGGATGCAGCGAAGCGAGGCCCGCCCCCTTGCGCAGAAGATCGACGATGCGTTCCTCCACCATCTGCTCGATGCGCGGCAGCTTGCCCCGCCGGCGTTCGGCAAGGAGCGCTAGGCATAAACGGGCATACCGATCCGCCATGCCGGGAAAGGCTGCGATGACATCTTCCACCGTCACCCGCGCCTGCTCAAGCACAGAAAGATCCCGCCGCAGGGGATCGGCATCCGGCACCGGTTCCAGCGGCATCACCGCCATCATCGCAGCCAGCCAGACATAAAGATCGCGGTTCAGATCGGCCTCCGGCATCAGATCGATCACCGGGGGAAGCATGAGCGTGGCGTGGTCGCGGCCGGGCTGCACCAGCTTTTCCTCTCCAAGACCCAGACGCTGGCGAAACTTCAGCCGATGACCGGAGGTTCGTCCGCGGGCCGGCGCCACCTGCACCGTGCGCTCGCCGCCGAACCCGCGAAAGCAGACGGCCAGCATCGGCTGGATCTCCTCCAGCGATATGGCAGCCTGCGGATAGCGCGGCCATGTCCGGGTATTACCGGCAATGTTATGCCAGGCACGCCCCACGGTTTCTTCAAGCTCGAGGAAGTCCAGCATCGCTCGTCTCCTAGCGGATAACCGCCTGCGATAGTTCGATCAGTGCAGCCCGCACATCCGGCTCGTCGGTCAAAGGCTCGATCATGGTCGAGCGGACGGCATCGCGCGGTGAAAGGCCGGCATCGATCAGGCTGGCGCAATAGACGAGGAGACGGGTCGATACGCCCTCTTCGATGTCGTGGCCCTTGAGCACCCTCAACCGCCGCGCCAGTTCGACCAGCGGGGCAACCTCTCCGGGGCCAAGTCCGCTCTCGGAGGATACGACCTCGATCTCGCGATCCTTCGGAAGGAAATCGAATTCGATGGCGACGAAGCGCTGGCGGGTGGAGGGCTTCAGCGTCTTCAGGAGGTTCTGGTAACCGGGATTGTAGGAAACGACGAGCATGAAGCCCGGCGGCGCTTCGAGCTGTTCGCCGGTGCGTTCGAGCGGCAGGATGCGCCGGTCGTCGGTGAGAGGATGGAGTACAACGGCCACGTCCTTGCGGGCTTCCACCACCTCGTCCAGATAGCAGATCCCGCCCTCGCGCACGGCGCGTGTCAGCGGCCCGTCCACCCACACCGTATCGCCGCCCTTGAGCAGGTAGCGGCCGGTCAGGTCGGCGGCGGCAAGGTCGTCATGGCAGGAAACCGTCGAAAGCGGCAGGCCGAGTCGGGCCGCCATGTGGCTGACGAAACGGGTCTTGCCGCATCCGGTCGGCCCCTTGAGCAGCAGCGGCAGCTGGCGCGTCCAGGCGGTCTCGAAAAGCGCGCATTCGTTGCCCGCCGGAGAATAGGCCGGGATGTCGGGCGAAGGCGGATTGGTGAGCATCAGGTTCATGGGGTGTTTTCCTTTCGGGCAAGGACGTTTGATGCGGCCGCCGCCCCCGAAAGGAGAAGACGGCCGTTTTCGTTACTCAGCCGGTTCCACGATGCCGCCGAAGGCGGGCTCGCGCTCCTTGCCGGGCACCAGGATCGACCAGATAAACATCAGTGCAGAGACAAGCACGACGACGCCAGAGCCGAGGCGGATCCAGTAGAACAAGGCGAGCTGGTCCTGCACGGCCATGTAGCTTTCGCCGAGAACCCGCTGCAGATGCACCTGCAGCACGCCCGCGAAGGTGAGCGCGAAGGTCATGACCGACATTGCCGTGCACATGGCCCAGAAGCTTGCGATGGAAAGCCACTGGTTATAGGGCTGGCGTCCGCGGATCTCGGGAACCGCATAGGCCATGACGGCAAGGTTCAGCATCACATAGGCGCCGAAGAAGGCGAGGTGGCCATGGGCCGCGGTGACCTGCGTGCCGTGGGTATAATAGTTGACCGACGACAGCGTGTGCAGGAAGCCCCAGACGCCCGCGCCGAAGAAAGCCATGACCGAGCAGCCGATAGACCAGAGCAGCGCCGCCCGGTTCGGATGCTTGCGGCCGGCCTTCCAGGTCATGACGAAGGTGAAGATGACCATGGTGAAGAACGGAGCGACTTCAAGCGTGGAGAACAGCGAGCCGATCCACTGCCAGTAGCCCGGAGCGCCGATCCAGTAGTAATGGTGGCCCGTTCCGAGAATGCCGGAGAACAGCGCCAGACCGACGATGACATAGAGCCACTTCTCGACCACTTCACGGTCGATGCCGTTGAGCTTGATCATCAGGAAGGCGAGCACGGAGGCCATAATCAGTTCCCAAACGCCCTCGACCCACAGATGGACGACGTACCACCAGTACATCTTGTCGAGCGCGAGGTTCGCCGGATTGTAGAAGGCGAAAAGGAAGAAGATCGCCACACCCCAGAGACCGAAGATCAGGATGTTGGTGACGACCGTCTTGCGGCCCTTCAGCACCGTCAGCGTGATATTGAACAGGAACATCAGGCAGACGATCACGATGCCGACCTTGATGGCGAAGGGCTGTTCGAGGAACTCGCGCCCCTCATGGATATGGAAGAGATAGCCGACCACGGCGATTGCCGCCGCCACGAGAAAGAGCCAGAACTGCGCGATGGCGATTTTCGGACTGTAGAGTTCCGTCTCCGCCTCTTCCGGCAGGAGATAATAGGTGGCGCCCATGAAGCCCATCAGCAGCCAGACGATCAGTGCGTTGGTATGGATCATCCGGACGATGTTGAAGGGCAGCAGCTCGGAAAGCGTATTGGGAAGGACATAGATCGTGCCGGCGAGCACGCCGAACAGGACCTGAGCGAGAAACAGGCCGAGCGCGCCGTAGAAATACAGCATCGCGACCTTCTGTGTCTGGTACTTCATGAGTAGGTTCTCCTTGGATCGACGTTGCTCAGCCGGCGTCATTCGGCGGCCAGTTCTGCGTCTTGATCCGGCTCGTCCATTCGAGGAAATCGGAAAGATCATTGAGTTCCTGTTCCGTCAGGTTGAACTGCGGCATCTGCCGCCGTCCCTCGATGCCGGAGGGTTGGGCCGCCATCCATGATTTCAGCGTCTCGCGCGCACCTTCGGGATCGGTGTCACCACCCCAGCGCTTCCAGACATTGCCGAGTTCCGGCGCGAAATAGGCGCCCTCACCCAGCAGGGTGTGACAATTGATGCAGGAGTTCTTCTCCCAGACATGCTTGCCCCGGGCGACGCTGTCGGTCAGCGTCGTCTCGTCCGTGGACGTGGTACGCATGTAGTAATGACTGTGGGCTGTAAGCCCAACGAAGATCGTGAAGAAGAAGATGGACCCGCCGTAAAAGACATTGCGGGCCCCTGTCTTGGTCAGGCGCTCTGCCATCCCCTGGTCCTTTCTTTCGCCCGCGGTCAGTACCCGCCGGCCTGTTGAAATCCCCGCCCGCAGCCCGCGCGATGATCAGGACGCGCAGGCTGCGGGACGCTCCCTTTCTAGCGGCAGGGAGAAAGCCTTCTTTGCGCTTCTGCAAACAAGCGAACGATCCGCTCAGGCGACGACGAACAAGGCGAACGCAGCCGACCGCGCGAACGCCGCGAGGAGGAAAAGCACCGGCCATGAAAGGAGCGCCAGACGCATGCCGCGCCCCTGGGAGCGGAGCCCCATGAAATCCAGAATAACGAGACGCGTCTTCGCCACGGCGATCAGCAGGACCGCCGCGATTGGCACCAGAAGACCCCCGCTGAGCGCCGCGAGCGCAGCCCCGCCGGAAGAGAACACCATCAGCGTCGCGAAGTTGCCGAACAATTTCCCCCAGGAAGCGTCGGTCATCGCATCATGCCAGATAGAGAATGGGAAACATGACGATCCAGACGAGATCGATCACATGCCAGAGCGTGGTGATCAGCAACACGTTCTGCCGTGCCGGCCGCCACGCGACAATGAGGAGGATGACCGAGCCGAAGACGACGTGCAGCAGATGGAAGCCCGTGATGAGGAAGTAGATCTCGAAGAAGCCGCTCAGCGCCTGTTCCCCCGCATGCCCGATCTCGCCGGCATATTCGGCAAGCTTGATCGCCATGAAGGCAAAGCCGAGAGCCGCGGCAAAACACAGTGAGCGACGGACCTCCATGATGGATGCAGCCCTACGGGCGGCGAGCGCCGCCTGCCATCCGCTGGAGAGCAAAATGACCGTATTGAACGCCGCGAGCCCCGGATTGAGATAGTGCCGCGCTACTGCGAAACGCTCCGGTTCCAGTACAGACATTACAAGGAACCCGGCAAGCAGGATGCCGAAGGCGACGAGTTCGCTCCATACGAGTATCCAGAGGAGAAGCGTATCGCCCTCCTCTTCGGCGACACTCGTGACGGACTGGTTCGGTGATCTGGCGCTTGCGTTCATGGCGCTTTTCTAGCCGCCACCATCGCCGGCCTCTTTGAGCAAACACAAAGAAGCGCGCAGTTGGCGGGCATAGTCTGCAGCATCGAAGGAGATTCTGCTTATGACAGACGCACAGATCGGACTTGCCGTGGTGACACCCGTTATCGTCGGCTTCGCCGTCACCCTGCACAGGATGGGTGTGCTTCAGCGCGGCGGTACCATCTCGGCGGTGCTCGCCTCCGTCGCCATCGCGGCCATCCTGTTCGTCGGACAATGAGGAGGCGGAGATGACGTCCCGATCACCACTCAATGCACAGGATCTTGCCGCCCTCGGCAGGAACCACGATGCTTTGCTTACCCTTTGTCTCAAGCTCGAAGAGATTGCGGACTCGCTGCCTTTCGACATCAACGAGGACCTTTGCCGCGAGGTGGCGCAGTCGGCCACGCCGCTGCTCCGGCAGACGCAGCAACTGGAAGAACGGGTTCTTTTCCCCGATTTCGACCGAAGCGCCGGGTCGTGTTTCGCCGCGATGATGATCGAGCGACTGAAGGGCGAGCACCGCTGCGACGGGCTTGCGGCCGAAGAGATTTCCCTGACGCTGAAAGCGATGATCGAAGGTCGTTGCCGCCTGTCTTTCGACACGGTAGGCTACATGCTTCGCGGCTTCTTCGAGTGCATCCGCCGGCACGTCGCTGCCGAGAAGCTGATGATCGAGGCATTGTGCGTCGCCGAGGCGGAGGGGCGGGAGATCCTGATGTGAGCCAGCTTCTTATGGCGCTTGTCGCCTTTCTGGCATTGCACTCGATCCCGGCACTGCCACCGGTCCGCGCCGGTGCAATCGCTCTGCTTGGACGCAGGACCTACCTCAGCCTTTACTCTCTGGTTTCGGTTATCGTGCTCGCCTGGCTTTTCCATGCCGCACTGAACACCGATTATATCGAACTCTGGGCACCGGCCGGCTGGCAGGCGATCGTGACGCTTGTGCTTGCCCCGCTCGGCCTCATTCTGGTGACCGCCGGCTTGCTCTCGACCAATCCATTCTCGATCAGCTTTCGCCATGGCGAAGAGCCCGGCGCAATCGTCGAGATCACGCGCCATCCGGTGCAATGGGGCTTCACGCTCTGGTCGCTCGGCCACCTCGTGGTCAACGGCGACCTCCGCTCGCTCGTACTGTTCGGCGGCCTCGGCCTGTTCTCCGTGGGCGGACTTTTCATTCTCGACCGGCGCGCCCGCCGGCGGATCGGCTCCGGCTGGCCGGCACTTGCCGCCCGTTACCCGATGACGCCCCTTGCCGGCCTGTTCAAGGGCAAGGCCCGTCTTCGCATCGATGCGCCGCTTGCCCTGTCTCTGGCGATCACGGCCGCCATCACAATCTGGCTGCTGATGGGCGGTCACGCCGCGCTTTTCGGCGCAGACCCGATAACGGCGCTTTCGTATTAACTGCCCTGCTCTCCCCGCCATTCGACGGCGAGCGGCTCTTCCGTCAGCTTGAGAAGATCGATGGCGCGCGCGGCGATGTGGTCGACGATATCGTCCAGCGTCTGCGGCCGGCGATAGAAGGCCGGCACCGGCGGCATCACGATGGCCCCCGTTTCCGTCACGGCGGTCATGTTGCGCAGATGGCCGAGATGCAGCGGCGTTTCCCTTGCTAGAAGGACAAGCGGACGCCGTTCCTTCAAATGCACATCGGCTGCCCGGACCAGCAGATTGTCGGAAAGCCCCGTCGCGATCCCGGCAAGGCTCTTCATCGAGCAGGGCGCAACGATCATGCCCGCGGTGCGGAATGATCCGCTGGCGATGGCGGCACCGATGTCATCGATTTTGTAATAGCGGTCCGCGAGCCCGACCAGCCGGCCGATGGCATCCGCGCCGAGTTCCTGGGTAAAGGTCCTGAGCGCCGAACGCGTCACGACGAGATGCAGCTCGACACCGGCAAGCGCGGCAATCCGCTCGCCGATCCTCAGCGCAATCGCCGCCCCCGAAGCGCCGGACACTCCAAGCACCACCCGTTTGCTGGTGCCCGTCATGCCGGATCTCCAAGTCCGAGTTCGTGCCAGATGGCATCGACCTTCGCCCCGACCTCGGGCGTCATCTTCAGGACTCGGCCCCACTCCCGGTCGGTCTCCGGACCGATCTTGACAGTCGCGTCGAGACCGAGTTTCGCGCCAAGACCATGCTTCGGCGAGGCAAAGTCGAGATAATCAATCGGCGTGTCGTTGATCAGCACGGTATCCCTGCCCGCATCGAAGCGGGTGGAGAGCGCCCAGACAACATCGTCCCAGTTTCGCACATCGACATCGGGATCGACGGCGATGATGAGCTTCGTATAGCTGAATTGCGGCAGCATGGACCAAAGCCCCATCATCACCCGCCTCGCCTGCCCCGGATACCGCTTGTCGATCGACACCACCATCGCGCGATAGGAACAGGCTTCCGGCGGCAACCAGAGGTCGGAGATTTCGGGAAACTGCTTCTTCACCAGCGGGATGAAGAGCTCGGTCATAGCCTCGCCGAGCTTCGAAGGCTCGTCCGGCGGACGGCCGGTATAGGTCGAGAGGTAGAAGGGGTTCTCCCGCATGGTGATTGCCGAAAGCGTCATCACCGGAAAACGCTCGACGGAGTTGTAATAGCCGGTGTGATCCCCGTAAGGCCCTTCCTCCGCCGTCTCGGTCATCGAAACGGTTCCCTCCAGCACGATCTCGGCATTGGCCGGAACGAGAAGCGCTTGGCTGACGGCTTTCGCCACCCGGCTGCGTCTTCTCTTCAGGACGCCGGCAAAACCAAGCTCGCTCATGCCTTCCGGAAGCGGCATCACCGCTGAAAGAATGGTAGCGGGATCGCTGCCGATTACCACGGCAACAGGCATGTCCCGCCCAAGCTTCTGCCACTGGCGATGGTGTTTCGCGCCGCCCCGATGGGCGAGCCAGCGCATGATGAGGCGGTCCCTGCCCAGCACCTGCATGCGGTAGATTCCGACGTTAACGTCATCGGGATCGTCGGGCGAACAGGTAATCACCAACGGCCAGCTGACGAGTGGCGCAGGTTCTCCCGGCCAGCACCACTGGATGGGCAACCGCCCAAGATCGAGATCATCGCCTTGCCAGACCACATCCTGGCAGGCCGCGCGCGAAACCCGGCGCACCCCGAGCGAAAGTGCTGAATGCACCAACGGCAGCTTGCCAAGCGCTTCCCGAAACGAGGCCGGCGGCCTTGGCTCCCGCAATTCCCCAAGAAGAGCGGCAAGGTCGCCGATCCGGCCGCTGGCCAGGCCGAAACCCCACTCAATGCGCTCGCGTGTCCCGAAAAGATTGGCAAGCAGCGGCACGGGCACCACCTCGCCCGCAGCATTCACCGGCTTTTCGAAGAGCAGCGCCGGCCCATCGTCTGCCAGCACGCGGCGATGGATTTCCGTGACTTCATGCACCAGCGAGACAGGACGGGAAATCCGCTTGAGCCGCCCGGTTCGCTCAAGCTCGGCGGCGAAATGCTGGAGGCTGTCATAGCGGCGGGGCGGAGAGGGAGGGCTTGTCATGTCAAATGTGTGGCCCGGCAAAATCTCCCCGTCTTTGCGATAGCTCAAACCCGTTGCCCGTCGCTACGGCTAGCTTGCGATCCGATAGCTGTCCCCGAGAGACCGAGGCCCATGAAATTTCCTGCAACGCTCGCAATGCCGCTCGACCTCATGCCGCTTCCGGCGATCGATCGAGCGACCGGGATGCTGTTCAGACGGATGCTGAAGGAGCATCCGAAGCTGTTCGAGCGGCTGGGAGAGCACAAGGCGAAGCGCTTCGCCTTTCTGCCCGCCGACCTGCCGCTCGCCTTCATCGTCGATCCGGGAGCACCCGCCATCAAGGTGCAGCGCAAGTCCTCGGTCACTGAGGCCGATGCATCGGTGGAAGGTCCGCTCTTCCTGCTGCTCGCCTTGCTTGAAGGACGCTGCGATGCCGATGCGCTGTTCTTTTCCCGCGATCTCGTCGTTACCGGCGACATGGAAGCCATGCTCGCCATGCGCAATGCGCTCGACGACTGCAACATAGACCTGCCCCGCGATCTCTCCGCCCTGGCCGGGCCTTTCGGACCGATCTTCAGCCGCGTTGCCAGCGAAATCCGCCGCCGGGCGCTCACCGGGGAGAACACCGCATGGAACTGATCTGCCCCGCCGGCACGCCCGCCGCCTTCCGCGAAGCCGTCGATGCCGGCGCCGATGCCGTCTATTGCGGCTTTCGCGACGAAACCAACGCACGCAACTTCCCGGGCCTCAATTTCAGCCGCGAGGAACTGCGTGAAGCAATCGCTTACGCCCGAAAACGCGGCACCCAGACCTTTGTCGCCCTCAACACCTTCATGCGCGCCGGCGACGAGCAAATCTGGTACCGCGCCGCCGCCGATGCGGTCGCACTCGGTGCCGATGCCCTGATCCTCGCCGATTTCGGCCTCATGGCCCATGTCGCGGAGCGTTACCCGGAACAACGGCTACATGTCTCCGTGCAGGCTTCCGCATCGAATGCCGATGCCATCAATTTCCTGATCGACGCCTTCAACGCCAAACGGGTGGTCCTGCCCAGAACGCTGACGATCGGCGACATCGCCCGCATCGCCAGACAGATCCGTTGCGAAATCGAGGTCTTCGTCTTCGGCGGCCTCTGCGTCATGGCGGAGGGCCGCTGTTCGCTGTCCTCCTATGCGACGGGAAAGTCGCCGAACATGAACGGTGTCTGTTCCCCCGCAAGCCATGTTCACTATCGCAACGAAGGCGACGATCTCGTCTCCGAACTCGGCGAATACACCATCAACCGTTTCCCGCGCGGAGAGGCAGCCGGCTATCCCACCCTCTGCAAGGGACGCTTCGACATTGCCGAAACCCATGCCTATGCATTCGAGGATCCTGTCTCGCTGGATGTCATGGGCGAGATCGAAGCCCTGAAGGCGGCCGGCGTCAGCGCGCTCAAGATCGAGGGACGTCAGCGCGGCAAGGCCTATGTCGCGGAAGTCGTCTCGACCCTCAAAAAAGCGCTGGCCGCCGAACCGGCAAGCCGGACCGCGCTGCTTTCCCGCCTCAGCACCCTGAGCGAAGGTCAGAAGACCACGTCGGGGGCCTACGAAAAGCGCTGGAGATGACCATGCCCCATCCGACCCCCTCGCTGACAATGGGTCCCGTCTACTATCTCTGGGACGGCCCGAAGTGGCGCGATTTTCACTTCCGCATCGCCGACGAAGCACCCTTCGACCGCATCGTAATCGGCGAAACCGTCTGTTCCAAGCGCCAGCACTTCATCGAACCCCATCTCGCCGATGTCATCGAACGGCTGGAAGCCGCGGGAAAGACCGTCGTACTCTCGACGCTCGCGCTGGTGACGCTGGAACGCGAAAGCCGCCATGTCCGCGACATGATCGCCAACAGCGAGCATCCGGTTGAAGCGAATGATCTTTCCGCGCTCGGCCTGCTGAATGGCAAGCCCCATTCGATAGGTCCGCTGGTCAACGTCTACAACGCGGCGACGGCGAGACTTCTGGGCGGACGCGGCGCAACGAGCATCTGTCTGCCGCCGGAACTACCTTTCTCCTCGGTGAAAGCAATCGCGGAACAAACACCCGATATCGCGCTGGAAGTCTTTGCCTTCGGCCGCATGCCGCTTGCGATTTCGGCGCGTTGCGCCCATGCCCGCGCAAAGGGCCATATCAAGGATAACTGCCAGTTCGTCTGCGGTGATGATCCCGACGGTCTGCCGGTGAAAACCCTCGACCGCCAATCCTTTCTGGTGCTCAACGGCGTCCAGACCGTTTCCCACACCTGTCAGGCGCTGCTCGGCGAGCTGGCCGACTTGACGGCTGTCGGGATTTCCGGCTTCCGCCTCTCGCCACAGGATTGCGACATGGTAGCCGTCGCAAGTCTTTACCGGTCGGTTCTCGACGGCAACATGGAGCCTGCCGAAGCGATCGAGAGACTGCGCGCGATTTATCCATCGGCCCCACTCTCCAACGGCTTCCATCATGCCCACGAAGGTGCGGCATGGGTTGCCCGCGCAAGGGATACGGCCCACAGCGCCGCAGGGGCCTGATCCGAAATTCCGCTTGCTTTCCGATTGGAAGAATTTAATCAACACTCATTGATTAAATTCAACTTGCGCGGCCCCACAAAAAGGGGCTGCATTCCAATACCGTCAACCGGAGCAGGAAACGGATGCTACCTTTCCCTCGTCGGCGCGCGCCAGCGCATCCGTGGTCCAGACAGCAGACATCGATCGGCTGGCGGCATTGGCCGGCGCTCGTGGCGCTGGCGATACCGCTGGCGCTCTCCGGCTGCGGCGACGAAAAGGGCGAGACACCCCGCGCGGAAACCTTCGTACGCACGATCGTTGCGGAAAAGGCCCCCTATGCGCGCACCATCACGCTGACGGGTGAAATCAGCGCGCGCACGGTGAGCGACCTTTCCTTCCGGGTTTCCGGCCGCATCATCGAGCGTAATGCCGATGTCGGAAGCCAGGTGAAAGCCGGTGACGTGCTGGCGCGGCTCGATGCCGAGGAACAGCAGGCCGACCTTGCTTCGGCGGAAGCAACGGTCCGTTCTGCGGAATCGCTGGTCGACCAGCGTCAGGCAACGCTGCGCCGCCAGCAGGAACTGCTGACCAAGGGTTTCACCACCCGCAGCGACTTCGATGCGGCTAACGCTGCCTATAACAGCGCGGTCAACTCCGCCGAGGGTGCTCGCGCCGCTCTAGCCAACGCCAGGGAAGCGCTCGGTTACACGCTCCTGAAGGCCGAGGCCGATGGCGTCATCGTCGAGCGCAAGGCGGAAATCGGGCAATTGACGCAAGCGGCGCAGACGGTTTTCCGTCTTGCCCATAACGGCCAGCGGGACGCGATCTTCCGCTTCTATGAAACGCCCTTCATCAACGCCGGCGCGCGTGTCTCCGACGAGATGAATATTGCGCTGGTCAACGATCCCAAGGTAACGGCCATCGGCAAGATCCGCGAGATCTCGCCGACCGTCGATCCATCGACCGGCACCGTGCGGGTGAAGGTCGGCCTTGCAGACACGCCCGAAGCGATGACCCTCGGCTCCGCCGTTACCGGCACGGGTACGCTGCAGCAGGTCGAGATCATCACGCTTCCGTGGACGGCACTTGCGACAGAGGCCGGGGAGCCCGCCGTCTGGGTGCTCGATCCGAAGACCAATACCGTCGAGCGGCGCAGGATCCATATCTTCCTTTATGAAAAGGGCCGGATACTCGTGTCCGACGGACTGGAACCCGGCACGATCGTGGTCAGCGAGGGCACCAAGCTCCTGCGCAACGGGCAGACCGTCACCGTTCTTCCGGAGGTAACCCAATGAACGGCTTCATCCGAAGAGCGGGCTGCCTGATGCTCGCAACGCTCGCGCTTTCAGCCTGCGACAGCAGCGAGGACGCCGACAAGACTACACAGCCGAGGCCGGTACTGACGGCCGTTACAGAACTGAAACCTGCGCGCAGCGAAGAATATGCGGGAACGGTCGAACCGCAGATCAAGACGGACATCGGTTTCCGCATCATCGGCCGCCTCATTTCCCGCGATGTCGATGTCGGCGACACGGTTGCTCGCGGCGAACGCCTTGCTGCAATCGATCCGACGGCGCTGGAGCTTGCCGTTCGCTCGGCTTCCGCCGAGGTCGGAAGCGCGCTTGCCCAGCTCACCAACGCCCAGGCCGCTGCCGAGCGCCAGCGTGCGCTTCTGACGACACAGGCGTCCAGCCAGTCCACGGTCGAAAGCGCCGATCAGGCCGCGATTGCAGCGGAAGCCACGGTAAGCCGTGCCCAGGCGGCACTGGCAAAGGCGGAGGAACAGCTTTCCTATGCCCAGGTCGAAGCGACCTTCGATGCCGTCGTGACGGCCACCGCTGCCGAAGTCGGACAGATTGTCGAACCCGGCGATGCCGTGGTGACGATCGCGCGGCCTGATCTCAGGGACGCGGTCGTCGATATTCCCGTCGACAGCGGCCCCATCGCCATCGGAACGAAGTTCCGGATCGCATTGCAGATGGACCCGAGCGCCGTCGTTGCGGGCAGCGTGCGCGAAGTCGCTCCCGAGGCGGATGCGATCACGCGCACACTGCGCGTTCGCATCGCGCTCATCGACCCGCCGCCATCCTTCCGTCTCGGCACGACGGTTCGTGCCACGCTGGAGCGTAACGGCACCCCGGCGCTGACGCTTCCGGCCTCCGCCCTGCTCGAACAGGACGGCAAGGCCTATGTCTGGCTGATCGACGAAAAGGACAGCATCGCGGTCAAGCAGGAGATCGGGGTTGCCCATCGTGAGGACGGGATCTTCACTGTTGCCACCGGCCTCCAGCCGGGCGCCCGCGTGGCGATTGCCGGCGTACACACGCTCGAGGACCGTCAGAAAGTCATTCTTCCGGAAGGAAACAAGCCATGAAGTCCTTCAACCTTTCGGATTGGGCCCTCAGGCATCGATCGCTTGTCTGGTACCTGATGATCATTTTCATGTTGGCCGGCGCGCTTTCCTTCGTGGAAATCGGTCGCGAGGAAGACCCCTCCTTCACCATCAAGACCATGACGATCTCGGCCCAATGGCCGGGCGCTTCTGTTTCCGACACCACGAAGCAGGTGACGGAACGCATCGAACGCAAGCTCGAGGAACTCGACAGCCTCGACTACACCAAGTCGATCACCCGTCCTGGCTCCACCCTGATCTTCGTCGAGTTGAAGCCGACCACCAAGGCCCGCAACGTGGCGCAGATCTGGCAGAAGATCCGCAACATGATGGCCGACATCAAGGGGGAATTCCCCTCCGGTGTCGTCGGACCGCAGTTCAACGACGATTTCGGCGACGTCTTCGGCAACATCTACGCCTTCACCGCCGACGGGCTGAGCGAGCGGCAACTGCGCGATTATGTCGAGGAAGCCAGAACCCGAATCCTCGCGGTCGACAATATCGGCAAGGTCGATCTCGTCGGTGCACGCGATGAAGTGATCTTCCTCGAATTCTCCACCCGCCAGCTCGCCTCTCTCGGCCTCGACCAGACGGCCGTGCTCTCAACCCTGCAGGCCCAGAATGCGACGGCGCCCTCCGGCGTCATCCAGTCCGGCCCCGAACGCATCAGCGTTCGCGTCGGCGGCCAGTTTTCCAGCGAGGAAAGCCTGAGGGAGGTCAATCTCCGCGTCAACGACCGCTTCTTCCGCCTGAGCGACATCGCCACCATCCGCCGCGGCTATACCGATCCGCCGAGCGATCTCTTCCGCTTCAACGGCCAGCCGGCCATCGGGCTTGCGATCGGTATGAAACAGGGCGCCAACCTTCTCGAATTCGGCAAGGCGCTGAAGGCGGAGATGCACGACATCGAGTCGAAGCTTCCTGTCGGCGTCGGCGTGCATCTCGTCTCCGACCAGCCCCAGGTGGTGGAGGAAGCGGTTTCCGGCTTCACCCAGGCCCTGTTCGAAGCGGTCGTGATCGTTCTGGTGGTCAGCTTCGTATCGCTCGGCCTGCGCGCCGGTTTCGTGGTGGCGCTCTCGATCCCGCTGACGCTGGCGATCACTTTCCTCGTCATGTCGCTGCTCGAAATCTCGCTGCAACGCATTTCGCTCGGCGCGCTCATCATCGCCCTTGGCCTCTTGGTGGATGACGCGATGATCGCCGTTGAGATGATGGTGGCGCGCCTCGAACTTGGCGATCCCATGAAGAAGGCGGCAACCTATGTCTACACATCGACCGCCTTTCCGATGCTGACCGGCACCCTCGTCACCGTCGCTGGCTTCATCCCGATCGGGTTGAACAGCAGTGCGGCCGGCGAATTCACCTTCACCCTCTTCGTGGTGCTCGCCGTCTCGCTTCTCACCTCATGGATCGTGGCCGTTCTTTTCACGCCGCTGCTCGGCGCAACCATCCTGTCGGAAAAGCTGAAGAAGCACGAACACAAGAAGAGCCGCGCCGGCCGCATATTCGAAAACTTCCTGCATCTGACCATGCGCTGGCGCTATGCGACGATCGCCACCACCATCGCCGTCTTCGGGCTGTCGATCTATGGCATGCAATTCGTCCAGCAGCAGTTCTTTCCGTCCTCCGACCGCGTGGAACTCATCGTCGACTGGTCGCTGCCGCAGAACGTCTCGATTGCCGAAACCAACGCCGAGATCGAACGCTTCGAGAAGGAACAGCTTGCCGGCAATCCCGACGTGATCCGCTATTCGAGTTATGTCGGCCAGGGATCGGTCCGCTTCGTTCTGGCTTTCGACGTGCAGCCCCCGGATCCGGCCTTCGGCCAGACGATCATCATCACCAAGGATCTGGAAGCCCGCGACAGGCTCAAGCGCCAGTTTCAGGACTATCTCAAGAAGACCTTCCCGGCGACAGACGCTTATGTGAAGCTGCTCGACATCGGCCCGCCCGTCGGCCGACCCGTCCAGTACCGCATTTCCAGCGAGGACATCGAGACCCTGAAGCTGAAGGCGCAGGAACTGGCCGGCATCATGGCGCGCAACCCGCATGTCGGCGACGTGGTCTACGACTGGATGGAACCGGCTCGCGTGCTACGCGTCGATGTGCTTCAGGACAAGGCCCGCCTGCTCGGCGTCTCGTCCAAGGACATCGCGACAGTCCTCAACAGCGTCGTCGGCGGCACGACCGTCACCCAGATCAATGATGACGTCTATCTCGTGAACGTGGTGGCCCGCGCCAATCCGCAGGAGCGCAGCTCGATCGACACGCTTGAAGACCTGCAGCTTACCGGCTCGAACGGAAACTCGGTGCCTCTCGCCGCAGTCGCCAACTTCCGCTACGAGACCGAACAGCCGGTCATCTGGCGGCGCGACCGCATACCGACGATCTCGGTAAAGGCCGGCGTTCTCGACGCGACCCAGCCGGCGACCGTGGTCGAACAATTGACGGGCGACGTCGATGAATTCCGCAAAACGCTACCGCCGGGCTTCACGCTCGAGATCGGCGGCACGGTGGAATCCAGCGCGGAAAGCCAGCAGCCGATTGCCGCCGTCGTGCCATACATGCTGCTGACCATGGCGACCATCCTGATGGTCCAGCTGCAGAGCTTTTCGCGGCTCTTCCTGGTGTTCTCCGTCGCGCCGCTCGCCCTGATCGGCGTCGTCGCGGCCCTTTTGCCCAGCGGCGCTCCGATGGGCTTCGTGGCAATCCTCGGTGTACTCGCGCTAATCGGCATCCTGATCCGCAACTCGGTCATCCTGGTGGTGCAGATCGAGGAATTGCGAGCGGAGGGCAAGGCGCCATGGGAGGCGGTGGTTGAAGCGACCCAGCATCGAACGCGACCGATCCTGCTGACCGCCGCCGCCGCAAGTCTCGGCCTGATCCCGATTGCCCGCGAAGTGTTCTGGGGGCCGATGGCGTACGCAATGATGGGCGGCATCATCGTCGGCACGTTGCTGACACTTGTTTTCCTGCCCGCGCTCTATGTGGCCTGGTTCCGGCTGAAACCCGACACACCGGCAACACCGGTGGTCGCTGAGGCCGAGTAACAGTATGAAGGAAACGCGTCGCCGTGGCCGCCCGCCGCTGGGACAGGAGCTGAAAGCCGGAACGATCGTCGAGAAGGCGACCTTCACCTTCGCCGAATTCGGATATGAAGGCACGAGCTTGCGCTTGATCGCGGAGAGAGCCGATGTCGACGTCGCCTATGTCGGCCGCCTCTATGGCTCCAAGCTCGGACTGTGGAAAGCGACGATCGACGGCGTCGCTGAAGAACTCGTTGATCGCCTGCGAAATCTTCCGGAACCGGATGTCGAAGATGCCCTGCCTCAGGCCATAGCAGTGCTCTGCAACCATCTTTGCGATCGCCCGGAACTCGCAATGTTCATGCTCAACGAATTCGCCGACCGGGATGAACGCTTCGAATATGCCTTCGAAAAAATCGGCGCCATGATGCGAGGCCTGTTCGTCGCCCGCATCCGGGTCGCACAGGCACGCGGCAAGGCTCCAGCCGGCGATCCGGACTTTCTGTTCTATGCCTTTGCCAGCGCCATGGCGATGACTGCCGCCACCCGCCCCTACCTTGCGCGCTTCACAGAGACGGCCCGGAAGGATGACAGCTACCGCGCCGAACTGCACCGGACACTTTCCAGCATCCTCCTCAGGTGAACGACCTTTTCTTTCCCGGCGCAGTCCTTACAATGATTTGCCACGACCGCTGGATGGACAGGATTTTCATGACTTCCGGCGGCCCGCTTTACGGCCGAATATGACGGCACCGCAATCCCACCTGGAAAAGATCAATGACCCATTCTGTCGTTTCCCGCCGTTCCCTGCTGAAGGGCGCCGGCTGGCTGCTCGCTTCCACCGCTCTGCCATCGTTTTCCTTTGCCCAGAGCGCTGAAGGCGGCGGGCGTCTGATCGTTGCGGCAGACTCCGAGCCGAAGAACCTCAACCCGGCAATCGTGGCATCGAACGGCGTCTTCTTCATCTCCAGCAAGGTCGTCGAACCTCTGGCAGAAGCCTCCTTCGAAGGTAAAGACGGCCTTTCGCCACGGCTCGCGCTCTCCTGGGAAGGCGCGGAAGATGGCCGCAGCATCACCTTCAAATTGCGCGAGGGCGTGAAATGGCATGACGGCAAGCCCTTCACTTCCGCCGATGTTGCCTTCTCCGCCCTGAACATATGGAAGCCGCTGCAAAACCTCGGGCGCATCGTCTTCGCCAATCTCGACACGGTCGAGACGCCCGATGAGCTGACCGCAATCTGCCGCTTCTCTAAGCCTACGCCGTTGCAGCTGATCCGCAACGCCCTGCCCGTCGTCAGCAGCGTCGTGCCAAAGCATCTCTACGAGGGAACCGATATCGCCGCGAACCCGGCGAACACCAGCCCCGTCGGCACTGGCCCCTTCCGATTTGCCGAGCACAAGCCGGGCGAATATTACCGGCTGGAACGCAATCCCGATTACTGGGAGAAGGACGAGCCGAAGCTCGATGAGGTAATCTATCGCGTGCTCCCGGACCGCGCAGCGGCCGCCTCGGCTCTGGAAGCGGAAGAAATCCAGCTCGCCGCCTTTTCCGCCGTGCCGCTGGCAGACCTCGACCGCATCTCCAAGGTTCCGGGCATCAAGGTCATCACCAAGGGCTATGAAGCGCTCACCTATCAGCTCGTGGTCGAGATCAACCACCGCCGCAAGGAGCTTGCCGACCTCAAGGTGCGGCAGGCAATCGCCCATGCCATCGACCGCAAGTTCGTCGTCGACACCATCTTCCTCGGCTATGCCACAGCTTCCACCGGGCCTGTTCCGAAGAACGCACCGGAATTCTACGATCCGGACGTCCAGACCTATGATTTCGATGTCGCCAAGGCCAATGCCCTGCTGGACGAGGCGGGATACCCGCGCAGCGAAAACGGCACGCGTTTCTCGCTGAAGCTTCGGCCCGCCCCCTACTTCAACGAGACACGGCAGTTCGGCGACTATCTCCGTCAGGCGCTTGCAGTCGTCGGCATCGACGCCGAACTCGTCAACGCCGACTCGGCCGCGCATCAGAAAGCCGTCTACACCGATCACGACTTCGATCTGGCGGTGGCGCCCCCGGTCTTCCGCGGCGACCCGGCAATCTCGACGACCATTCTCGTTCAATCCGGCATTCCGGCAGGCGTGCCCTTCTCCAATCAGGGCGGCTATGCCAGTGCCGAACTCGACGGCATCATCGCCAAGGCTGCGGAAACGGTGGATGCCGATGCCCGCACCGCGCTTTACCGGACATTCCAGCAACGCGTCGCAGCCGACCTGCCGCTGATCAACGTTGCGGAATGGGGTTTTATCACCGTGGCGCGCGACACGGTTCTCAACGTCGCGAGCAATCCGCGTTGGGCGGTCTCCAACTGGGCCGACACGGCGCTTCAATCCTGATGGTGCAGCGTGCTAGCTTGGCCCCTTCTCATTGACCAACCAAGGCCAGCCCGGGCGTGACGCGCGCAATCCGATTGATCAGAAGACGTGCAATCAGCAGCATTCCGGTGCTGCTGATTATCGTGTTCCTGACCTTTCTCCTGCTGGAATCCGCCTCCGGCGATGCGGTTGACGCCTATCTCGTCTCGATCGGCGGCGGTGATCCCTCTCTCGTCCAGTCCTTGAGGCAGAGCTACGGCCTCGATCAGTCGATGATGGCAAGGCTCTGGCTCTACCTGTCCTCGCTTGCCCGGCTCGACCTCGGCTGGTCGGTCGCCTTCGACCGACCCGTACTCGGCCTTCTCCTTGAACGCCTTCCAAACACCCTGCTCCTGATGGGCAGCGCCACAGCACTTGCCTTCGGTCTCGGCACAGCGCTCGGTATTCTCGCTGGCGCCAGACCCAGCAGCCTGCGTGACAGGCTGCTTTCCACCACATCGCTCATCCTCTATGCCATACCGGGCTTCTGGCTCAGCCTGATGCTCAGCATCCTGTTTTCCGTCCAGCTTCGCTGGCTGCCGGTATCCGGCATCGAGACCATTGCCTCGGGCCGTACCGGCCTCGCGCGCGCGGCCGACATTGCGGCACACCTCGCTCTCCCCGTCGCAACCCTCGCGCTGATCTATCTTGCTCTCTTCCTTCGCGTGATGCGCGCCGGCATGGCCGAGGTCTGGACGCTCGAGTTCGTTCTCTTCGCCCGCGCTCGTGGTCTTTCACGGACACGGATCGTGTTGCGCCACGTTGCAAGAAACGCGCTGTTGCCGCTCGTCACCATGCTGGGCCTGCGGTCCGCCGCCATGCTCGGCGGCAGTGTCGTGATCGAGAGTATATTCGCCATACCGGGTTTCGGAAGGCTGGCGCAGGAAGCCGTCAGCGGTCGCGACGCCCCCCTTCTGATGGGCATCATCCTCACCTCCGCCATTCTCGTGATCCTCATCAACCTCGTGATCGACATGCTATATTCCTGGCTCGATCCCCGAGTGGGCGTTTCGGAGGCCACACCTTGAGGCTCGCGAAAAAGCTGCTGGCCACGCCCGAAGGTGCGATCGGTCTTGCCCTGCTGCTCCTGCTTGCCTTGATCGCCCTGCTGGCGCCGGTTTTCTCGCCCGGTGATCCGCTGCGCATAGCCGGCCGCGCCCTTGTCGCCCCTTTCACCGATCCCGCTCTTCCCCTCGGCACCGACCGGCTGGGCCGTGACGTGTTTGCAGGCCTGCTGCATGGTGCGCGCACCTCGCTTGCCGTCGGACTGGCGGCCGCCATCGCAGCCCTTGCGCTGGGACTGAGCGTCGGCCTGACTGCGGGCTTTGCCGGCGGCCTTGTCGATGAAGCGCTGATGCGCGTCGTCGACGCCTTCCAGATCGTTCCCGGTTTCCTGCTGGCGCTCGCCTTCGTCAGCGTCATGGGAGGATCGATGCCGGTGGTGGTGCTGGCCATCGCACTCGGCGCATGGTCGGACCCGGCACGCCTGACCCGTGCGCAGGTCCTGTCGGCGCGAGAGCAGGACTATGTCGCCTCCGCCCGCGTCATCGGCATGCATCCGGTCGAAATCGCATTGAAGGAAATCCTGCCGAATGTCCTGCCGCCGGTGCTCGCGCTCTCCGCCGTCATCGTCGCCGCGGCGATTCTGACCGAAGCGGCACTTTCTTTCCTCGGACTTGGCGACCCGAACATGGTCACCTGGGGCTCGATGATTGCGGAGGGGCGCAACGTTTTGCGTTCATCGCCCTGGCTCTCGATCGTTCCGGGGCTCGCTCTCGTTGTCACGGTGATCGCGGTCTATCTCGTCGGCGAAGGCCTGGACAGGGCGCTGAAGGACGGGAAGGATGACACGCCATGAGCAACGTTCTCTGCACCATCCGGCAGCTCTCGATAACCTACGGAAAGGACGCCACACAGCCGGCAGCACTTCGCGATGTAAGCCTCGATTTGATCGAAGGCGAGCGGCTCGCCATCATCGGCGAAAGCGGCTCGGGAAAAAGCACGCTCGCCCGCGCCATTGCCGGCCTGCTGCCGGAAGGGACAAGCGTCCGGGGCAAAATCGACTGGCCCTCCCGGAGCGAACTACCGAGACCCGGTCGGGACATCGGCTTTGTCTTTCAGGATCCAACAGCGAGTCTCAATCCTGTCCTGCCCATCGGCGAGCAGATTGCCGAAGGCGCCCGCCGGCATCTCGGCATCGGCTGGAAGGAAGCGTATGAACTTGCGCTGGATCTACTGCACCGCGTTCGCATTCCCCATCCGGAAAAGGCGCTGAAGGCCTATCCGCACCAGTTTTCCGGCGGCCAGCGCCAGCGCATCGCAATTGCCACGGCCATCTCCGCCCGCCCCTCCTTCCTGATCGCAGACGAGGCGACGAGCGCGCTCGACATGGTGGTGCAGGCCGAAATCGTTTCTCTGCTCGATGAACTCGTCCGCGAAAACGGCATGACACTGCTTTTCATCACCCATGATCTGGCGCTTGCCTCGGGGTTTGCCGATCGCGTTGCCATCTTCGAGGGTGGCCATCTGGTCGAGCAAGGCCCGATCCGAACCGTGCTCGCGGCCCCGCAAACCGCCTATGCCAGAAGCCTGATCGCGAACCATCTCGATTTGTCCTCGCCGCCGCTGGTCGGAAGGGACACTCCCCGATGACCCTTCTGACCGTCGATGGATTGACCAAAAGCTATATGCGCCATGGCCGCCGCATCACGGCCCTCGATGGCGTGTCGTTCACACTCGCCGAGGGACAGACGCTCGGCCTTGCCGGCGCCTCGGGCAGCGGGAAATCGACGCTCGCCCGCGTGCTGCTGCGGCTGCTTGCCGCCGACGCCGGACAGGTGCATTTCTCCGGTGAGGGCTGGCTGGCGCTTTCCGGTTCGCGGCTCAGGCAACAGCGCCGCGGAATGCAGATGGTGTTTCAGGATGTGCTCGGCGCGTTCAACCCGCGCGCAACGGTCGGCTCCGTGCTCGAGGATCCGCTGCGCATTCACGACATCGTCGAGCGGGCAAAACGGTCACGCGAAATCGCCGGCCTGCTCGAACGCGTCGGCTTGCCAGCGTCCTATGCCGGGCGTTCGATCCGCGAGCTATCGGGCGGCCAGCGCCAACGCGTGGCAATCGCCCGCGCCATCGCCACGCGTCCGTCGCTGATCGTCCTTGATGAGGCGGTATCCGCACTGGATGCCTCGGTGAGACGCCGCATTCTCGAACTTCTCGTCGAGTTGCAGCAGGAACGCGGCATCGCCTATCTCTTTATTTCCCATGACCTTGCCGTTCTGAGAGCCGTCTCGCACCGGATCGCGATCATGCATGAGGGCCGAATCGTGGAGACGGGACCGGCCGACGCTGTGATCGGCAATCCGCAATCGGCGGCGGCAAAGGCGCTCATCGCCGCCGTGCCCCGGCTGGTCACCGGAACGCCAACGGACCCGGACGCCAGCCATCCGTGAGGGAGGGCAAGCCTGTCAAAGCGTCAGCAGGAAGCGGACACTGACTGCCAGCAGGAACAGGCCGAAGGCGATCTCCAGCTTGCGGCGGGAAAGCGCATGCGCGAGCGTCGCGCCGAATGAAGCACACATCACGCTGGTCGGGATGAAGAGCGCAGCCCCGATCAGTGAGACGAACCCGATCGAGAGCGGAAACTGCAGCGCCATGACATCGGGGTAATCGGCGGCGCGACCCCAGCCGGCATACATGTAGCCGAGCGCACCCGGCACCGACACCAGCATGCCAACGCCGGCGGACGTGGCGACCGCCTGATGGATCGGCCGGCGGTAAAAGGTCAGGACCATGGTGGAAAGCTGTCCGCCGCCGATACCCATCAGGGACGACAGCACGCCGATCACCACGCCGTAAATCCTCATCGGCAGGCTGCCCGGCAGGTCGTCGCCAAGACGCCAGCTGTCACGGCCGAACAACAGGCGTATCGCCGAAAAGCCGGCCACCACCACGAAGACGACCTTGAAGATTTCCGGTGAAGCATAGCGGGCAATCACGCTGCCGCCGAGTACGCCGGCGACGATCGGCACCGCCCAGATGCGCAGCACCGAAAGATCGACTGCGCCCTTGCGCTTGTGGGTCAGGAAAGAACGGAAAGAAGTCGGAATGATCACCGCAAGCGAGGTGCCGATACAGAGCTGCATCCGCACTGCCTCCGGCACTTCCAGAATGCGGAAGAGTTCGTAGAGGATCGGCACGATGACAGTGCCGCCGCCGACGCCGAACAGGCCGGCAAGCACTCCGGTAAGCGCGCCGGCCGCAAGCAGGGCGAGGATCAGAAGAAGAAGGTCGCCATAGGGCATGCCGAATATCATGGAATGCGTCTCGTCCGTCGTGCGTAGAACCTGGGCTATCGGCCGACCAAACATGCGGCGACCGATCTGTCTCCGCAAAAGCCTGCCGTAAACGGACCGGACCATAACGCCCGAAGGGAGTATAACAAGGTAACTTCCGGCAGGAACGGTTCGGTTGGTCCAGATTAAGGTGTGGTTCGAGACAATGCACAGAAAACGATTGTGCCGCGATCCTGGAGCGCTGATTGCCCTTCGCTCAATCATCCTTCACACCGGAAACATTGCCCGCCGCCCCCTCGTCGACCTCAACGAAATTCCGCATGTCGATGCTTCAAAAAAACACGGATGGCGCTTTTGATTGAAGGCGGTAAAATCGCCGGTCGTCGATATCCCTTTTGTCCGTTCGGGAAAGCCTTGCTGATCGCATCATGACCAGTTCCGAGCCCATCAAGCCGCGCCAGCCCCTCAAGGTCGGCTTCATCCTGAGCAAGAGCTTCACGCTCAGCGCCTTTGCGCTGTTCGTCGATACGTTGCGGCTTGCCAGCGACGACGAGGATCGCTCGACACGCAAGAATTGCGACTGGCAGATCCTCAGCGCCCATGGCCATTTCATCCGCTCAAGCTGCGGCGTGCAGATCGCGCCGGGAACCGGATTGCCGGCGCCCAGGGAATTCGACTATCTGGCCGTCGTCGGCGGCTTGCTGAATGTCGAGAACCCGATCGACGGGGAGATGGAGCGCTATCTGAAGCGCGCCATCAATGAAAAGGTGAAAGTCATCGGGGTCTGCACCGGCAGCTTCATTCTGGCGCAGGCGGGCCTGATGAAGAACCGCACCGCCTGCGTAAGCTGGCTGCATCATCACGATTATCTCGACCGGTTTCCCGACCACCGGCTTGTCAGCAACCAGCTTTACGTCGAGGATCGCGATATCATCACCTGCGCTGGCGGAAGCGCGGTGGCCGACCTCGCGGCGAGCCTCGTGCGCCGGCACATCGGCAATACGGCCGAAAAGAACGCCCTTCAGATCCTGCAGATCGAGCGTCGGCGCGAAGGCCGCGAGATCCAGCCGCGCAACCCGCTTTCGACCGAGCACAAGGACTCCAAGATGCGGCTTGCGCTGATCTTCATGGAGAACAACCTCGACAAGCCGGTTTCGATGGACGATGTCGCGAAATCGATGAACCTTTCACGCCGGCAGATGGAACGGCTCTTCCACCGCAGGCTCAAGATGTCGCCCGGCGCGGTCTATGCGAGACTGCGGATGCGGCGCGCCCGAAGCCTCGTGCTGCAGACCTCGAAGCCGCTGATCGACATCGCGCTTGAAGTGGGATTTGCAAATTCCAGCCATTTCGGCCGACGTTTCCGCCAGACCTTCGGCTGCACGCCGAATGTGCTGAGATCCCGGCAGAAGGACAATGGCTTCGTGCACCTCGACGACGACCTCTTCGCCGGCATCGAACAGACGCAATAAGACCTGACACGCGCAAAGGACGCCATATCTTGTCCGGGAGGAAGCTTCCGGCACGAGTGCCGAAAGCAATTCGTCAGCCGCGCATGGCGCCCGGACCGGGGATCGCGCCAGGCGGGCACTTACCCATGATGATCATCCCGAGCACTTCGTCCTTGGTGACATCCTCGGTGCGCGCATGCCCGACCACCTGACCGTTCTTCATGACGAACACCCTGTCCGCCAGATCGAAGACGTCGTGGATATCGTGGCTGATGAGGAAGATGCCGATACCTTCCGACTTCAGCTGCCGGATGAGATCGCCGACCTGCGCCGTCTCCTGGGGCCCGAGCGCCGCAGTCGGTTCGTCCATGATCAGGATACGGGCGTCGAACAGGATTGCTCGGGCGATCGCCACAGATTGCCGCTGACCGCCGGAAAGAGCCTTTACCGGTTCCTTGAAGCGCTTGAAGTTCGGGTTGAGACGGCCCATCACCTCGCGCGCCTTGGCTTCCATGGCGACGTCGTCGAGCGTGCCCCACGGCGTCTTCAGTTCGCGGCCAAGATAGAGATTGGCGGCGGCATCGACGTTATCGGCCACCGCGAGCGTCTGGTAGATCGTCTCGATGCCATAAGCCTTGGCGTCGCGCGGATTGCGGATATCGGCCGACGTGCCGTTGATCAGGATATCGCCGCTATCGCGCCGATAGGCGCCGGAGAGGATCTTGATCAGCGTCGATTTGCCCGCACCGTTATGGCCGAGAAGGGCCACGACTTCGCCGGGAAAGAGATCGACGGATGCCCTGTCGACGGCGTGAATACCGCCGAAGGAGATGGAAATGTCCTTCATTTCCACGAGGGGAGTGCGTTGCTCCGTCATGATGGAAACTCCTGATTACTTGGCGCGAGCGCGATAGACGGTATCGAGCCAGACGGCGACAACGAGGACGACGCCGACGACGATGCGCTGGAAGGGTGTATCGATGCCGAGAAGCACCATGCCGGACTGCAGCGACTGCATGACCAGCGCGCCCAGGATGGCCCCGGCAACGGTGCCGGTGCCACCGGCAAGGGACGTGCCGCCGATGACGGCTGCGGCAATCGTATAGAGCTCGTCGAGTTCGCCCTGGGCGTTGGTCGCCGCATTGAGGCGGGCGGTAGAGATTGCGGCTGCGATGGCGCAGAGAATGCCCATGATCGCGAAGATGCGGACCGTGACCCAGCGGGTCTTGATGCCGGCGAGTTCCGCCGCTTCCGGGTTGCCGCCGATTGCAAAGACATAGCGCCCGAACCGCAGCCGCGTGGCGACAAAGGTCATGACAAGGCCGACGCCGAGCGCGATCAGCACAGGAATGGCGACGCCGTGGGAAATCAGCAGCCCGCCATCTGGCCATGCAATGCCGTTGGCATCGGCATAGCGCCGGGCGATGTTCGTCGGCCAGTAATAGCTGTTTGCCACCTGCACGGAGCCGAGAACGATGAAGCAACCGAGTGCGGAGAGGAAATACTCTGCCCAGAGCGGCCGCTGCGGAAAGCCGAAACGCTTGCGCTGACGGCGCGAATGAATGATCCCGGCAACGATGCCGATACAGGCGATGACGCCGACGATCCAGCTTGCGGTCCATCCGATGGAGCCATCGGTGCCGCCGCCCATCAAACGGAAATTGGCGTCCATGGGGGCAACGGTCTGGCCGCTGGTGACGAACCATGTCGCGCCGCGCCAGACCAGCAGGCCACCGAGCGTGACGATGAAGGACGGCACGTTGAGGAAAGCGATGATCGCGCCATGGAACATGCCGATCAGCCCGCCGACGACGATGCCTCCGGCAAGAGCGAGGATCCATGTGGCGGGATGGTCGAAACCGAGAATGCCCGGGAGCAGCTTGGCCTGCAGCACACCCATGATCATCCCGGTAAAGCCGAGAATGGAACCGACGGAAAGGTCGATGTTGCGCGTGACGATGACCAGAACCATGCCGGTCGCCATCACAGCCACCGAGGAGGTCTGCACCGAAAGGTTCCACAGGTTGCGGGGCGTCAGGAACAATCCGCCGGTCAGAATCTCGAAGCCGATCCATATGATGAGAAGGGCCCCGACCATGCCGAGAAGGCGCGTGTCGATCTCCGTCGCCCGGAAGAACGAGGCGATTGCCCCGCCGCTGGACGTTCCTGCATTCTTCGATGTTGTGGTCTGCATCGTGCCGGCCATTGCGTTGCCGCCCCTCCACTCTTCATTCACTGATGACAAGGTTTTTCGTCCCTTCGCCTATCGCGCGACAAATGCCGCAGCGACCCCGCTGCGGCATTCGAGGCATTGCGCCCGCCGCTTAGTTGCAGGCGGCGACAGAACCCGCCTTGACGCCCTGGCAGGCTTCCGCCTTGCTGATCCAGCCAGCGTCGATCACGACGTTGAGGTTGTCCTTGGTGATCGGAAGCGGGGCGAGGAAGACCGACTTCATCGCAACACCCTTCGGGCCGCCATTGAAGCTCTGCACGCCGGGGACGTCGTCCATGGTCTTGCCGCCAGCGAGAAGCAGAGCGATTTCCGCAGCGTTCTTGCCGAGTTCGCGGCTGTCCTTCCACACCGAAACGGTCTGGGTGCCGAGCGCGACGCGGTTCAGGGCAGCCTTATCCGCGTCCTGACCCGAAACCGGCACGGAACCGGCAAGCCCCTGGGCTTCCAGAGCCGCAATCGCGCCACCTGCGGTGCCGTCGTTCGAAGCGACGACCGCATCAACCTTGTTGTCGTTGGCCGTCAGGAACTGCTCCATGTTCTTCTGGGCGATCTCGGGCTTCCAGCCGTCGGTATAGGCCTCGCCGACATTCTTGATCTTTCCTGCGTCCATTGCTTCCTTCAGCACTTCCTGCTGGCCTGCAAAAAGGAAGTCAGCATTCGGATCGGAAGACGAGCCCTTGATGAAGACGTAGTTGCCTTCCGGCTTGACCTTGAACACTTCGCGCGCCTGCAAGCGGCCCACTTCCTTGTTGTCGAAGGTGATGTAGAAGGCTTCCGGGTTCTCGATCAGGCGGTCATAACCGACGACCGGGATACCTTCAGCCGTGGCCTTCTCGATGGCGGGACCGATCGCATCGGAATCCTGCGCAAGTACGATCAGGGCGTTGGCACCCTGGGAAATCAGCGATTCGACATCGGTCAGCTGCTTTGCAGCCGAGGACTGCGCGTCGGCGGAAATGTACTTGGCTCCGGCAGCTTCAAGCGCCTTCTTGATCGCGGCCTCGTCGGTCTTCCAGCGCTCTTCCTGGAAATTCGACCAGGAAACGCCAACGACGACGTCCGCTGCCATGGCAACGGCAGAATGCATGGAAACGATGATGGCAGTTCCCGCCATCAGCTTGAAAATAGATTTCATGATGTCCTCCCGATGTGGGCTGCCGGATGCAATTCCTCTGCTCCCGCCGGCTGCCACGATTGTGCCGTCGAGCCTCCAATATTTTTCTCGACAGTCGAGAAAATAGATGTCAGAGATTACAGGCACTGTCAACACGACAATTTCCGGTAAAATCCGGCCATCATCTGCAATCCTGCGCAGGTGAAAAATCGACCGAAAAACGGCTCAACGGCTTTTGCAGGTTGACAGGGAAATGCCTTCGGTTGTTGTGGCGAACACTCGCCACGCTACCGGCAGGTTGGTGACGGGCAGGAACGGGGATCGATGTTTCCGACGAAATCCAGCAGCACGGAAATCATCCGCCGGCAGAACAGCGCGCTGGTGCTCGCGGCGCTGAGGCGCGGCGGCCGGCTGGCCCACACTGAACTTTCCGCTGCGACCGGCCTGTCATCCGCAACGGTTTCCGCCATCACGGCCGAACTCGAGCGCGCGGAAATCCTGGTGAAATCCGAGCACCAGCCGGTAGGCGGAAGAGGCCGCCCGCGCGTCCTGTTCGAACCGCGACGCGATTGCGGCTATCTCATCATCGTCAGCATTTCCTCCGACACCTTCGAATACTCGCTTGTGGATTACTCCGGCCGACTGATCGACCGCTTTGCGGAACCCCGAATGCCATCCGGCGGAGCAGCCGCCTTTTCCGCGGCCCTTGAGGCAGGCTTGGAAAGAACCGTAAGCCGCGCCGCCCTCGACAGGGATGCGGTGCTGGCAATTTCCATCAGCAGCAAGGGGCTGGTCGATGCGGAACGGCCGATCCTCATCTGGTCCCCAGTGCTCGGCAGCGAACAGATCGACTTTCAGTCGCTTCTGTCGCGAGACTGGAAAGCCCGGATCCTGCTTGCCAACGAGACGCAACTCGTAGCGGGCGCACTTGCTGGCCGTGTCGAGAGATCGGGACAAATGGCCAGACGCTCGCTTGCGGCACTCTCCCTCGGCCACAGCATCGGTCTGGGCCTCGCCTCGCAATCTCCGGTTGGCGGTTACGTCCTCGCGTCTCCGAACTTCGGGCATATGCTGCATCTGGCGAACGGTGCGCTCTGTCGCTGTGGTGGCCGCGGCTGCATCGAGGCTTATGCCGGCTTCTACGCTATTCTGCGGACCGCCTTCGAGGTACCGATCGACACGCTGCCGGCAAAATTCGTGCCCCTGTCGGAGGTGGACAAGATCGCGGCACTTGCCAACCGCGGCGACCGAGGCAGCGTCCATGCCTTCCGGCAGGCGGGCCTTGCACTCGGCAACGGGCTATCCCGGCTTCTCAGCCTCTATGAACATATGCCGATCACCATCACCGGCCCCGGTACGCGCTACTATGACCTGTTGCGGCAGGGCATCGAAGAAGGCCTGTCGCAATCCCATGCCGTCAGGCTCGCCGGCATGCCGGAAATCACCGTCATCTCAGACGAAGGCAGCCTCGTGTTCGAGGGACATCTCGATCAGGCACTGGCTCTGGTGGATCAGGACATCGTGCAACTGCGCCCCCAGTCGAGCAATCATGTTGCCTGACGCGTCCATTCATTCGAAGAAGCAAATTTAACAAAATTTTTTTACCTCACGAGAGGCCTTGAACCTGCTTGGAAATTGGCGCTCTGCACTCGTCCTGAGCGCCCCGAAACAGGGCATGTCCGCCGCCTCGGCAAGAGGTGGTTAACGTTTATTTTCTATTGAAAAGGCATGTTCATTGTCCGCGTATAACGAGTGTACAGGTTGCCATGCATCTCCCCCGCTCCAATTTCTTGAATCCTGACAATAACATAGGGGAAGGAAACGCCCACGAGCCGGCTCCGGCGGTGCTTCGGCGCCCTGAAGCCGCACGTCAGGAAAGAACGCCCGCCGCACCCCCGAGTGTAAACGGTCACCATACCGATGCCCTTGCGGCAAGCGAGATCGAGGGCCGCTCCGAAATGCCGGCCTGGCAGAGCGCCTTTGCCATGGCGCCGAACGTGCGTTTCACACGAACACCGGAGACCGCGATAAGCCGTCGGCCGGCGCCAGAAAACGCCGAACTGGCACCGGTCGTGCCAGCATCGGCCGTTCCGGAACCCGTGCCAGCGCCAACTGCAAACGTCGCCCCGGCAGTCGCCGCGGCCGTAACCGCGCAGGCAACGCCTCCGCAGCCTGCCGCTCCCCGCGAGGAGCGCCGCGCCGGGCTGTCCGTCATACTGCCCCAGCCGCCGGACGCTACCGGCGCGCGCGCCCTCACCTACAAGCTGCGTCGAGAACTCGCTCGCCAGCGGGAAGAAGCTGCGTCTGCCGGATTGCAGCAGGCCGCCGTTTTGGAAAAGTCCCAGACACAGACCCCCGAAATGAATGTGGCCGCTCCGGTCGCGACCATTGTCGAGCCGCAGCAGCCGAACACCTCGTCGCAGCCGCAGGAACAGGCTGAACGCAATACATCGGCAGCCGTGCCCGCTCCCACCATACCGGCCTATGCTGCCTATCTCTCGGACCATGTCTTCTGGGAAGCAATGAACCTCGATGGCGGCGCCGACGATATCGAACCGCTTCGCGCAGACACCGTCACACCGCAGAATCCGGTTTTCGCCAGAATGGCGCAGCCGGTCCGTCCGGCGGCAGCACCCGCGCGCAAGCCTCCTGTCGTGAAGGCAACCGTTGTAAGGGCCTCGATTCTCGCGCCACAGCCCGCTCCCATATTGCCGCAGGTGGCTTTGCCGGCCTTCCAGGCGCCGGAGTGGTCGGTCATCGCGCTTTACCGCGAAGTCGGGCTGCGTGAACCAGATCAGGACGTAGCTTCCGCCGAGATCGTCGAGGAGATAGCGCAAGCCGCCGTTCTCCAGGAACCGGTACCGGAAGCGCCGGTCGAAAACGTGATCGTTGATGCCGTTCCCATGCTGCAGCCAAGCCAGCCGGTCTTCCGCCGGGTAGTGGCTCTGGCCGAAGGTGAATACGAATACCCGCCTATCGACCTCCTCCAGGAACCGCAGTTCCAGGAAACGACGGCGATGACGCCCGAAGCGCTGGAACAGAGCGCCGGCCTTCTGGAGAGCGTGCTGGAGGATTTCGGCATTAAAGGCGAGATCATCGACGTTCGCCCCGGCCCGGTCGTCACGCTCTACGAATTCGAGCCGGCACCGGGCGTGAAGTCGTCCCGCGTCATCGGCCTGTCGGACGATATCGCCCGCTCCATGTCAGCCCTATCTGCTCGCGTTGCAGTCGTGCCCGGTCGCAACGTCATCGGCATCGAACTGCCGAACCCGGTGCGCGAGACCGTCTATCTGCGCGAACTGATCGAGTCCCATGATTACACGGAGACGCGCTTCAAGCTCGCCATGGCGCTTGGCAAGACCATCGGCGGCGAACCGGTAATCGCCGAACTCGCCAAGATGCCTCACCTGCTTGTCGCCGGCACCACCGGCTCCGGCAAGTCGGTCGCCATCAACACCATGATCCTGTCCCTGCTTTATCGCCTGCGGCCGGAAGAATGCCGCCTGATCATGGTCGACCCCAAGATGCTGGAACTTTCCGTCTATGACGGTATCCCGCACCTGCTGACCCCCGTCGTGACCGATCCCAAGAAGGCCGTCATGGCGCTGAAATGGGCCGTCCGCGAGATGGAAGACCGCTATCGCAAGATGTCGCGGCTCGGCGTGCGCAATATCGACGGCTATAACGCCCGTGCCGCTTCGGCCCGTGCCAAGGGCGAGACGATCCTCTGCAGCGTCCAGACCGGTTTCGACCGTTCGACGGGTGAGCCGATCTTCGAGCAGGAGGAAATGGATCTCGCTGCGATGCCATACATCGTCGTCATCGTCGACGAGATGGCCGACCTGATGATGGTTGCCGGCAAGGAGATCGAAGGCGCAATCCAGCGTCTCGCGCAGATGGCGCGTGCCGCCGGCATCCATCTCATCATGGCAACCCAGCGCCCCTCGGTCGACGTCATCACCGGCACGATCAAGGCCAACTTCCCCACACGCATCTCCTTCCAGGTGACGTCGAAGATCGATAGCCGCACCATTCTTGGCGAACAGGGCGCCGAACACCTGCTCGGCCAGGGCGATATGCTGCACATGATGGGCGGCGGACGCATTGCCCGCGTCCACGGACCCTTCGTTTCCGACGAGGAAGTCGAAAAGGTCGTCGCTCACCTGAAGACGCAGGGCCGCCCCGAATATCTCGGCACCGTGACCGAAGACGCCGACGAGGCGGAAGAAGCGCCCGAGGATGGCGGCGCGGTCTTCGACAAGTCTGCCATTGGCGAAGAGGATGCCAGCGACCTCTACGACAAGGCGGTCAAGGTGGTCCTTCGCGACAAGAAGTGCTCGACCTCCTATATCCAGCGGCGGCTCTCGATCGGCTACAACAAGGCGGCATCGCTGGTGGAGCGCATGGAGCAGGAAGGGCTTGTCGGCCCGGCCAACCACGTCGGAAAACGCTCCATCATCATCGGCGGTCGTGACACCGCCGAAGTGCCGGGCGCCGACACGGAATTCTGAGCGGCCGGCGGGAAAAGAGATCAAAGGCAGACAGTCTGCCTTTGATTTTCCTTCTCCCATATAGGGTTATTTCGAAAGCAGAGCCGGCGGAAACGCCGGCTTGTCTTTTGCTGATACAGTCCCTAGAAAAGTGTGCACTGCAACGGGAGCCTTATTACTGATGACGGAAACGCCTGTTCTGGTAGTCGGCGGTGCTGGCTACATTGGCTCGCACACCTGCCTGCAACTCTCGCAAAAAGGTTTCCTGCCGATCGTTTACGACAACCTGTCGAACGGCCATTCGGAATTCGTCAAATGGGGTCCTCTCGAAAAGGGCGACATCCGTGATCGAACCCGCCTGAACGAGGTCCTGAGCAAATACAAGCCAGCGGCCATCATGCACTTCGCCGCGCTGATCGAGGTCGGCGAGAGCGTCAAGGACCCGCCATCCTTTTACGAAAACAACGTGATCGGCTCCCTCACCCTGCTGTCTGCGGCTCAGGCAGCTGGCATCAAGGCCTTCGTCTTCTCGTCCACCTGCGCGACCTATGGTCTGCCGGAACAGGTTCCGATGGACGAAACCCACCGCCAGCAGCCGATCAATCCTTACGGCCGCACCAAGTGGATCATCGAGCAGGCGCTGGCGGACTATGACGCCTATGTCGGCCTGCGTTCCGCCGTCCTGCGCTACTTCAATGCGGCAGGCGCCGACCCCGAGGGCCGCATCGGCGAATGGCATACCCCAGAAACCCATGCCATTCCGCTCGCGATCGAGGCCGCCCTCGGACGCCGGGCCGGCTTTAAGGTATTCGGAAGCGATTATGAGACACGGGACGGCACCTGCGTGCGCGACTATATCCACGTGCTCGATCTCGCCGATGCTCATGTCCGCGCCCTGGAATACCTTCTGGATGGCGGATCCTCTGTGGCGCTCAATCTCGGCACCGGCACCGGCACGACCGTGAAGGAACTGCTCCAGACGATCGAGACGGTCTCGGGGCGCGCTTTCCCGGTGGACTATGTCGACCGCCGCGAGGGAGATTCACCCGCTCTTGTCGCCAATAACGACAAGGCAAGGCAGGTGCTCGGCTGGGAACCGCAATCCTCGCTCGAGGATATCATTCGCACCGCCTGGCGCTGGCACTCGACATCCAATCTGCTCGGATAAACCGTTCACCGGACGCCAAACCATTGCGCGCCAAGGGGTTTCCCTTGCCACCGGGAAGGTTGGCCGACTGGCCCGTAAAGGTTAATTGTGCAGTGCGGCAAATCGGGGTTGATGATCTGCGATGGCTCGGACTATAGTATTACCCATGGGAATACGCATTGGGACCGATGGCATCTGTAGCCGACGCGGCTCCGCACAAATAACGCCTGCCGTGTCGCAAGAGAAGCCGTACGAACCCGCCAAATAACTATAGCCGAAAATCAATCTGGGGCTGAAAGACTTGAACGGAAACACGTTGCAACCAGCAACAATGCCCAAAACAAGACGCTTGCGCCAGCTTGACATGGAAGTCGCCGGGCGTGTTCCTTCGCTGGCCATTTCCAACGGCAGGCCGTTCGGCAAAACCCGCGAAAACAAAGTAACCGAGTTGCAGGAAGTTTGCCCATGACCGAAAGTGGAGCCGCGCTCCCCATCACCCTGTTTTCGACCACGGACATGCAGTCGGGCCGCGATGACGACATCACCCGGATGCTTGGCTCGATCGATGCCTTCAAGCAGCGTAATCCGGACGTGGACGTCGTCCTGTTCCTCCTGCTGCAGCGTTGTGACGCCGCCACCGCGGAACGCTTCATCGCAAACGGCCCCGCCTGGGCTCAGGTGTCCGCCATCCCGGATCGCCGGTCGTTATCGGCCGCGCGCAACATGCTCTTGACCGGTGAAGACGCCAAGCGTCGTCTCGCACTCAACGGCATCGTGGCCTTCCCCGACGACGACTGCTGGTATCCCGAAGATACGCTCGACACCATCCACAAGGCCTTCTCCGCCGACCCGTCGCTCGATTTCTGGTACTGCCGCTACGGCATGGAACCGCGTTCGGCGGCGTCTTACACGGCAACCAGGCCCCGGTTGCAGACCGTTATCTCCTTTGCCTCGTCGAACACCATCTTCCTACGCGGCGCGCTTGCCGCAAGGATCGGCGGCTTCGACGAGCAGCTCGGTGTTGGCGCAGCCCTTTCGGGCGGCGAGGATACCGACTACGCGATGCGTGCATTTCAGGGTGCCCGCAAGGCCGCCTATGTCGACGCTCGCTGTATCGGCCACCGCGACCCCAATAAAGCCCTGAAGGCAAAATACTATCCCGGCTCTCTTCGGGCCATCGCCAAGAATGTGCGGTCGCGCCCCTCGGAGATACAGGCGCTGGGGCGCAAGCTTCTCGTTGGAAGCATGCTCGCCGCCCGGGGGCAAATGCCCTGGAAGGATTACTTTTCGGCCCTGACGCGGGCGTTTGCCAGATAATCCCGACGCACCAGTTGTATAAGCGATAAGGTCATCCATGCTTCGTTCGTTGAACCAATTCATCAAGCTCCAGCGTCTCGTTGTCGGCTGCAAGCGCCTTTACCTGACAAAGGTCTGGGGCATGGACATCCACCCGACCGTTGTCATGTCGCTGAGTGCCCGGCTGGACAAGACCCACCCAAGGGGCATCCATATCGGCGAAGGCACCTATATCGCATTCGATGCCGCCATCCTCGCCCATGACATGACCCGCGCCATCAAGACGGACACGCGGATCGGCAAGAACTGCTTCATCGGCGCCCGCAGCATCATTCTCCCCGGCGTGACGATCGGCGACAACTGCGTCATCGGCTCCGGAGCCGTGGTCACCAAGGACATTCCTCCGAACAGCGCCGCCGCCGGCAACCCGGCACAGGTCATTCGCAGCGGAATCGAAACCCTGAAGTTCGGACGCCTGAAGGACCGGGTGAAAGAATAAGCGGTCGCATGCAAGCGCGTCCGGTCTTCGGCACATGGTCCAGGAGAAGTGGGAAAGAATGAAAGTATCCGTCGTCATTCCATGCTTCAACGGCGAGCAGTTCATCGAGGAGGCGATCGCCTCGGTGCTGGGGCAGACCCATCAGGACGTCGAATGCATCGTCGTGGACGATGCATCCAAGGATCGTTCGCGCGAGATCATCCAGCGTCTTGCCGCCGCCGATGCCCGCATCCAACCTGTCCTGCTAGACGAAAACGGCGGCCCCTCGGCCGCACGCAACAAGGCCATGGCGATGGCGAGCGGAGAATGGGTCACATTCCTCGACGCCGACGACCTCTACGATCCGCGCCGCATCGAGAAACTCGTTGCCGCCGTTTCGGGCAGCGATGCGAATGCCGCCGTCGACAACCAGAGCGTCAGGCGTTACCCCGACGGCCCGCATGAATTTTCGGGCTTCCGCTTCCTGACGCCCGGAAAGGTAGAACCCTTCACCGCCGAGACCTTCTTCGCCGAAGAGGGCAAGATCGACCGCTATCTCCGACCCGGATACATGAAGGCCATGATCAAGCGCGACTGGCTGCACCAGCAGGGTGTCGGCTTCCCGCTCGACATGCGCGTCAGCGAAGACTTCATCTTCTATGCCACCCTCTTCGCCAAGGGAATGAAATGCCTCGGCGTGGGCCATGACGGCTATATATACCGGCGCAGACCGGCATCGCTCAGCCAGTCCCAGGCAGTCAACTTCAAATCCATGTCGGACGCCATCGGCCGGTTCCTTTCCGAATATCGAGGAATGGTCTCGGAGAAGTCCGTCGCCGCCCTGACATACCGTTCGACGATGCTTCGCCGATTGAGTTCGTTCGGCGGCATCGAAATCGCGCTGCGCCAGCGCAATTTCGCCAAGGCGGTGCGGTTGATCCTGCAGTCCCCTGAAAGCCTGCTGGTCGTTCCACCGCTTGCAAAGCGCAAGCTGGAGCGCTTGCTGCAGAAAGGCACGCGATCATGAGCCGGAGAACCTCAACGATAGCCGCCTCCGCCTGGAGCTTTGCGGCCAATTGGGGACAACAGCTCGCCGCAACGGCGCTGTTCTTCTATCTGGCGGCGCAGCTTGCGCCATCGGATTTCGGTGTGGTTGCGATGGCCGCAGCCATCGTCGACCTGCTGACGATCGCCGCGCGTTTTGGCCAGGTCGAGGCCTTGCTGCAAAGCAAGGATCAGGACAACGTCGATGTGCACACCTCGCACTGGTTCCTGGTCGGACTTGGCGTGGTGTTGATGGCCGTGATTATCGGCCTGGGCGCCTTTGCCGGAGATCTCTATGGAGACGACAGGATCCCGATCATCCTGTTTCTGCTCGCCCCCATCCCCCTCATCCAGAACGTCACTCTGGCGAACGAATATCTGCTACGTCGTGACCTCGCTTTCCGCGGCATCGCATTCCGCAATGTAAGCGCGACGCTGATCAGCGGGATCGTATCCGTGGTCATGGCCCATATGGGCTACGGCTATTACGCACTGGTCGCCCAGAAACTGCTGTTCACTCTCGTAAACAGTCTCGCGCTTGCAGCCTATCGGCCTTGGATGCCGCGCATGCGGTTCAGTTTGGCGAGGCTTAAACCCCTCGCACGCGCCGGCTTCGACGTGTCTCTGGCCAACCTGATCGGCATGGCGAACAGCCGTGTGATCGACCTTTTCATCGGGCATTATTTCGGCTTCGTCATCCTCGGCAATCTGCGCATTGCCTGGCGCCTCTTCGACCTGCTGCTGCAATTCACCCTGCAGCCCGTGGCAAATGTCGCCGTCAGTTCCCTGACGCAACCGGATCTGCCCGCGGAACGCATGCGGAAGGTTTTCGGCGACTATGTCGGTGCTCTCGCGGTCATCGCCTACCCAGTCTTTGCAGGCGTCATTCTGGTATCATCGGATGTGGTTACCTTGCTGTTCGGCCAGAACTGGGAGCAGGCAGGAGGCATGTTGCGTTGGTTGTGCCTCAGCTTTGTTGCCCTGCCGCTGAACTACATGTTTCCGTCCGCAATGCTTGCAACCGGCAACACCGGCTTCCTCCGGCGGCAGTCCCTCTTCCAGTTGCTGTTTACCGTCGTGACGGTGTTCTTCTCATCGCAGTTCAGCATCGAGGTTGTTCTCCTCGTACATGTAGCGCGCGTCTATCTGTTCGTCCTTTTGAACGCCATCGCCATCCGCAGAAGCCTCGGCTTCACGTTCCGCAACGTCTTTGCCCGCTGCATAGGTCCGTTGACCGCCAGCCTGCTCATGCTGGCTGCCGTCTTCGCTCTGCGCAGCTTCGATCTAACGCACGACATTTACGTAACGCTTCTGCTGGAAGTCGCGGTCGGCATACTGATCTATGTCCTCGTGACTGCGATCGGGGAGCTTTCCGGCATCTATCCCGCCAACGTAAAGTCGGTAGCAACTCTGGCTCTGAAAAAGCTTCGGAAAGGCCCCTATGCACGATAGTTTCAGGCTTCACTACTATCGCCATTCGCTCAGCAACTACGGCGACGAAATCAACGGCTGGCTTTGGGAATCTCTTGCTCCCGGCCTCTGGCGCGACGACGCAGAGACCCTGTTCTGCGGCATCGGCACCCTCATCGACCAGACCATGCCTGATGCCAAGAAATGGGTGATCTTCAGCAGCGGCGTCGGCTATGGCCCACTGCCTGACAGCAGCATCCTGTCCAAGACAACGATTGCCTGCGTACGCGGGCCATTGTCTGCGAAGATCATGAATCTTGGATCGGATGCCTACGTCACCGACGGCGCGGCCCTGCTGAGCTACCTTCCGCAGTGCCAGCCGGCGCCGGAAAGCGAGCGGCACGGCATCGTCTTCATGCCCCACCATTTCGGCATGGACGACGTACAACTCGAGGAAGCCTGCGCCGCTGCCGGCATCGAATATCTGAGCCCTCGCTGGGAGAGCAAGGCGACGACCGAAAGGCTGCGAACCGCCCGCCTGGTCATCGCCGACGCCATGCATGCAGCCATCGTCGCCGATACGCTGCGCGTGCCGTGGATCCCGGTGCAGACGTCTTCTGAAATCAACACCTTCAAATGGCTCGACTGGACCATGTCGTTGGACATGCCCTACAACGCGATCCGCCTGCCCTCCAGTTCGGCCGTCGAATTGATCCGCAACGCGACGCTGCCGCTGCGCGCCGGCAATTTCGCCGTACGCGATGCCAGACCGGAAAATGCACTTCGCCACTACGAGAACTACCAGAAGGTCCGGCAGACCCCGTGGTGGATCCCTCGGCGCAATATCGTCGTCGGACTTCACAAGCACATCGCCAAGCCGGCGCTGACATCCGGTGTGGCGACACCCCTGCGCAAGTTCATCGACAAACGCGCGTTGGACGCAACGACCGAAGCGCTTCGCAAGGCAGCCGGCGCAACGTCCTATCTGAGCGATGATCGTGTCTTCGAAAGCAAGCGTGACGAACTCGCGTCCCGCTTCAAGGCCGTCACCGGACGTATCATTCAGTAGGACTTTGTCTTGCCATGAATTCCCGATAGAGGTCTACGGATGGGATCCGTATCATCTATCGGGAGGCTGGCATGAACGGAGCAAGGGGATAACTGGCAGATGCTTTTTCGCTATGCCCTGACGTTTTTCATCCTGTTCGTAGGTGTCGGCGTGGACAATTTCGTCCACATCGATTCCAACCCTGTCGAAAAGTCGATGCTTTTCGGCCTGGGGATGCTGTTCCTGTTCACGCGCAAGGTACGGTGGGACGTACTTATACTGATAGTACTTATGCTGCTGATGACGCTGATATCGGCATTCCTGTCCTCATACTACAATTTGAGTTTCAATCGTTATGTCCGCTCGGTCTTCAGTCTGAGCGCGACATTCCTGTTGCTCGCCGGAACGCCGACCGAGAAGGATCGGAACACGATGATCCGGCTCCTGACCGCGCTGCCCATCATCATGGTGGTCATGGGCAGCATTTATGAGGTGGTGGGCATCAGAACGCTTTTCTATGTCGACTTCCTCGGTGCGCCACGCCTGCAGGGTAGCAGCATTCCGGCAGGCCTCGGCACCGCCGGCTATCTCGGCTCCGTTGCGGCCATGCTCGGAGCCGCCTTCCTGAACAAGAAGATCTATCTTCCGCTGGCCTTCGTAAACCTGATCATTCTCGTTCTCTCTGCCGCCCGCATGCCGCTCGCTCTTTCCGTGGCCATCTGCGGCTATGTGTACTTCGTCATGGTCAACCGCAGTTTCCTCATGCGCGCGGCGTCAGTCGGCGCGGTCATTCCGGCCGCCGCGGGTTTCGTGCTTCTTTTCGGCGAATCCATTCTCACCCGTTTCGGCAGTGAATCCCTCAGCGGTCGAGACCTGATCTGGGATGCACTCCAGCGAGTGGCTGACGCCTATCCCTATTTCGGTATTGGACTTGGACATCAGATTCTGGTCATTCCCGGCGATGTTGCGTTCCTTGCCCAGACAATGGCCGCCCATAACGAATATCTCCGCGTTACCGTGGAAACCGGCTACGTCGGTGCAACCGTGATCTTCGCTCTCATCGCCCTGATGTGCGTGGCGATATGGCTGCGACCGGCAACCGGGCGCAATTTCGCGTTCGTCCTCATGTGCGTCAGTTTCTTCGTGTATTGCCGTACCGACAACGCCATCAGCTCAACAACGACACCGTTCATGTTGGCATTGGCGTCCTTTGTCTTCTCGGCACGCCTAACGAGAACTTCATCCCAGGCAAAAGAAAAACGACAAAATAACTGGGAGAGAACTTCAAAATTGGCATCTACGCCAGGAAATGAGAAGTGGAATGAAAGTTATCATATCTGACTATAAACGTTACAGGTATCCGATCGTGTCCCAGGGGTTTTGGGCGGGAGCGATACACAGGTATGGAACTTTTTCGAGAAATACTCGATTTTTGCCCGTGAGATTTCCGGCAAAGATGCTGCACTTCTTCCTGATGAAAGTATCGGAGATGTTTCTCGGCGTTTATATCGGACCGAATGCGCGGATAGGAAAAGCTTTTCTCATAGAACACACCGGCTGCATCGTTATAAACTCGGAAGCCAGGATAGGGGATTACGCCAGAATTCGCCACGGCGTAACAATCGGAAACAAGATTGCCGAAAAGCCGAAAGACGTACCGACGATAGGCGATTACATCGATATCGGCGCGGGCGCGAAAATACTCGGCGCAATAACGATCGGCAACAATGTAACGATAGGAGCGAATGCAGTGGTATTGCGCAACGTTCCCGACAATTCGATAGCCGTTGGCGTTCCAGCCAGGATAATTCCAAAGAGAAACAGCAGCCTGTCGCCAGAGAAATTTGGTAATAACAACAGGCCGATAACCACACCATGGTGATCGGAAGACAACTCGTTTCACTAGCCTTCTTGTTTCTGACGTCACTTTCGGCTCAAGCTCAAACCAATATCGGCGAGAACCCGCCATTGAAAATCGTAGCGCTTGGAACCTCTCTCACGTCTCGGGGAGGCTGGCCGGAGATGCTCGAGAAGACCCTTTCCGCCTGCCTGCAGGAGCCGGTGGCGGTCAGGACCGTGGCATTGGCCGGCTCCACCACCAATTGGGCGCTCGGCCAGATAGACCGGGTGGCGGGAGAGAAGCCGGATATCATATTGATGGAGTTCTACGCCAACGATGCGGCCATCGATCGCTGGATGAGCGTTTCCACCAGCCGCTCGAACGTCGCAGCAATCCTCGACGGTCTGCATAAGGGCGCCCCACAGGCCAGGATCGTGGTCATGGCAATGAACCCGGTTTTCGGCCTGCGCGGCTGGATGAGGCCGTTTCTGTCCTCCTACATAGACGCCCATCGAGAGGAAGCCGAAAGTCGCGGCATGGGTTTCGTCGATTTCAGGCCTGCGTGGAATGCCCTTTCAGAAGCCGACCTCGAAAACGCGATCCCCGACGGGCTGCATCCACGACCTGAAAGGGCGGGAGAGATCATGGCGCCGATACTGGTCCGCTATCTTGTGGGAAACGGTTGCAAACCGGGGAAGACCGCGCCCTGAGCATTCGCTACTCATAGTAGTCAGAACAAGCGATTAGAGGAGAAACCGATGCGAAACCGGCGGTCAAAAATGGGCTTCGCGTCCCCCTCATCCAGGAGCACGCTAGGCTTTCAGGCAGTTCTTCAGGAAGGGAATTGCCATGAACCGAAATCCTCGTTGCTGTCCACCCGTCGCGCCGTCCTCGGCGGAGGTGCGGCCATGATCGGTATCGGACTTTCATTGTCGGGGCAGGCTCTTGCGGCCGGCCGACCATTCATTCGCCTGTCCGGGCAGGCGATCGATGACGACAGCGCCGCCGGTTCTCAGGTCGGAGAGATCTCGGTGGAAAATACCACGTCCGGCTCGTGGAGCTTCACCCTGGACGATGATGCCGGCGGCATGTTCGCGCTGTCCGGCAACAACCTCGTAACGGGCACAAGCCCGCTGAACCACGGCACCGCCCCCTCGCCGAAGATCATCCTGACGGCCAGCGATGGCGAACGCAGCATAAGCCAGGCGCTTGCCATCAACGTCCGCCGTCCGCTTCCGGCGCTGCCTCTGGCCGCAAGCGCAAAGGTTGTCGGCTTTGGCCACTCCTTCATCCAGCGTGGCGGTTGGGCGATCGTTGCGGATGGCATTCCGAAAGATCTGGCGACCAGCATCGTGCGCGGCGTTCTTCCCTGGATCAGGCTGCGCGACAATCGCTTCAACCTCGACGCCTGGTATGACCTGAACAACAATCTGGGCAACGACAACTATATCAGCGGCGCCTTCCAGGGGCGCGGCGGCGACCATATCGTTGCGGAAGGCAACGCTCCCGGAACCATCTCGAGGACTCCTTATGTCGCCTCGATGCTGCCGGGCATCGTCTATCTCGACATCGGCACAAACGATATTTCAAGCGGCGAAGGCATGAACTCCCCTCGCAAGCTGATCGAGCGCCTCGACAGGCAACTGACCCTGCTGCGCGACGAAGGCATATGGACCGTCATCCAGACCATCACGGACCGGGGTGCCTGGGAGGAAGGATCGGAAAAGGCAGTCATGGTTGCCAGCGTCAACGCGTGGATCAAGGCGCAGGCAACCCGCGAAGGGCTGCGGGTCTGCGATCTGACCGGCTTGGGTTTCAACTATCCCGGTTTTGACCCGACCCTGTTCGGCGGCGATGTCCTTCATCCCAATCCCAAGGGCGCGGAACGCATGTCCGGCGTCCTTCTGCCGATCCTGCAATCCATGGTAAGCGCCGGCGAACATATCAATGTCGCTGACACTGCCGTGCTCTCCGCTTCGAACCTTTGGAGCGACGCGGCCTTCGCATCCACGACCGCCGCAAGCAACGCCGGCACCTCGGGCACACGCGTCAGCACGCTCGCGATCACGCGTGCCAGCGGCGACAGCACGGCTGCATGCTCGGTCGAGACCACGGGAAGCTACAAGACGCAGGTGGTTACCATCACGCCAAGCGGCACGCTTTCAGGCAATCGCCACGAGGAATGGCGCGTCGCCAGGAGCGCCGCATTGACTCTCTCTACGGCCGGTATAGTCCCGGGAACCGACTGGCTGGAATCGGGCGTCCATGTGGAACTCAACCCCTGGGATGGCTGGCTTTCCGTCTATTGGCAGATGGAATTCTACAATGCCGCCAATGCTCAGGCCTTCATTGCCCGCGGCGGCCTGCAGAATGCGGACTATACGACACAGGATCTACCGCTTGCAGCCGACGGCTTTTCCGGCTGGCTCAAGATTCCGCCTTTCCAGGTGCCAGCCGGGATCAATGCGACGACCTTGCGCATCGCGACCCGCCCGCTTGTCATCAACATCAACCGGCAGGTTTCGGGGCAAGGTGTCATCAAGGTCTCGAAGCCGTTTCTGCGCAAGTGCGCAGACCCGAGACCGGCGTGGAACGTCATTTAGCACCTTGCCATCACGCCTGATAAATTCGAAAAGTGGGCAGCTCCCCGGGAGTTGCCCGCCTTCCATCACAGGCCCGTCAACTCCGTTCTGAAAGCAGCCAGCGGGCGCTGTCTGCATCCGTAATGACGACCGTTGCCAACCCCGCCTTGAGCGTCGCACCGAGGATCGCATGCTTGTGCGGTCCGCCCGAGGCGATGATCCGGGTCGGAATACCGCGATAGGCGTCGAGATCGGGAGAGATCACCTGCAGGTTCAGCGGATGGTCGACAGGCCGCCCGTCCCTGTCGAGATAACGCCCGAGCAAATCTCCCACGGCTCCAGCGGCGACGAGTTCGCCGATATCGACATGCTGCGGCAGGCCATAGCGAACCTGAAGGGACTGGCCGGTGACATCACCGACGCTCAGGAAGGAAAGCTCGACACTCGATCCGTCCCGAAGAAAATCGCGAAACACCGGCTGCGCCATGATCACGTCATGAGCCTCCTCGCTGCCCGCATAGATCGGCGCCGCGAAGTAATGGCATTTAGCGTTCAGCACCTTGGCCAGGCTTCTGACGATTTCGAAGGTATTGATCTCCGATCCGCGGGTCAGGCCGCCCATCAGCGAGCGTATCCGCATTTCCGGCTCACTCGTACCCGTCATCTGCTGGACGGTCTCGTGCAGCGTCGCCCCCCAACCGACACCGATCGAGGCAGGTTTGCGCACCTGAATGAAACGATCGAGGAATGCCGCCGATGCCCGGCCTATGACCGCATGCATATGGGAGAGATCTTCCGGCGTCGGGGCCACAACCGCGTCCTGCAGTCCGTAACGTTCGCATAGTCGCGCTTCCAGTTCGACATTTTCCGCCAGCGGTGAACTGAAGCTGACACGAACCACACCCTTCTCCAGAGCGGCAGCCAGAAGTTCGTTGACCCGCCGGCGCGTGAGATTCATGCGCTCGCCGATCTGCGCCTGGGTCAGCCCCTCCACATGGTAAAGCCACGAGGCCCGCACCATCAGTTCCTGATTTTCCAAAACAACCTCCGCTCAAATGTCACACTGGCGTAACATATGTAACCTAGAGACGCCGCATAGACGATCGCGGGTCCAGGCGCAATGTCCCGGAAACTCCCCCGATCGGCAACCACATGGCGGCGACGAGGCAGATTTTACCGATCCTGCGTCTCCGCCCCGGCAAAGCCGGACAGGACGGGCATTGGAATAGTGACAGCAGATCTCATCATCTTCGATTGCGACGGCGTATTGATCGACAGCGAGCCGCTTGCCAGCCGGGTATTCTGGCAGGCCCTGCGCAACGCCGGCTCGGACATTTCCCATGCCGAGGTCCACCGCCGTTTCACCGGCTACTCCGAAACGGACGCGAAACGCATCTGCGCCGAGGAACTGGGCATAGAGGATGTCGAAAGTGTCTTCGCAGAAGCCTCGGCCAATCTTTACCCCGAGTTCGCCCACGCGCTGACCCCGATGCCCGGCATCGTCCCGGTCGTGCGCGCCCTGCGTCAACCGAAATGCGTCGCCTCCAACAGCACGGTGGAGCGGCTGAAGAACAGTCTTGGCCTGTTCGATCTCTGGAACGAGTTTTCGCCGAACGTCTTCAGCGCCGAGATGGTCGACAGGCCGAAGCCTGCGCCGGATCTCTTTCTTCTCTGCGCCGAGCGGTTCGGCGTCGAACCTTCGCGCTGCCTTGTCATCGACGATAGCGCCCACGGCATTACGGGTGCGGTCGCCGCCGGCATGAGGGCTATCGGCTTCGTCGATCCCGCCGATCCGCGGGAAGGACGTCACGCAGTGCTGGCAGGCGCCGGCGCAATCTGCGTCGCCACCGGCGCGGATGAACTTTCAAGAGCTTTCGACACGGTCCTGTCCCCGCCAGCGCGCCATTCCTTTGGACGCGATGTCGCGGATCTCCCCGTGGACGCCTGATCGCTGCGCGTCGCGGCCTCCGCGGCGGGCAATATCACCAAAAATTCATGGGTCCATTAACAGACGGACATCCGGAAGGCGCAAGAACACTGCTTCCGCTTTCCATGCCGTCCTCTTGCGAAAAGGAGTATCCCGATGCTTCCCATCACACGACGTAACGCGCTCGGACTTATGGGCGCGACCGCCGGCAGCCTCATCCTGCCACGCTCGGTTTTCAGCCAGGGCAAGCGCCCCTCAGTGACGATCGCCGTGCAGAAGATCACCAACAACAATACCCTCGACGTCTGGAACGAACAGTCCAACGTCGGCGAGCGCATTTTCTTCCCGAACTTTTGGGAAGGTCTGATCCTGCGTGACTGGATGGGCAACCAGGGTCCAGTTCCCGGCCTCGCCACAGAATGGCGCCGCATCGACGACAAGACGCTTGAACTCAAGCTGCGCCAGGGCGTGAAGTTCCACAACGGCGACGAATTGACGGCGGACGACGTCGTCTTCTCCTTCTCCAAGGAGCGCGTGTTCGGCAATACCGAACCGAAGGGCGGCAAGACGATCTTCGAATCCGACAACAAGCCAACCACCGTCAAGGAACTGCCGGCAATCGTTCCCGGCATCGGCCGTCGCCTGTGGCCGGCACTCGCCGGTGTCGAAGCCGTCGACAAGTATACCGTCCGCTTCCACAACGCCACGCCGGACGTAACGCTGGAAGGCCGGCTCTATTCCGGCGGTAGCCAGATCGCCAACCGCCGCGCCTGGGATGAAGCCGCAAGCTACACCGACTGGGCCCGCAAGCCGATCACCACCGGCCCCTACATGGTCGGCGAATACAAGCCGGACGTCTCGCTAACACTTGTCGCCTTCGATGAATACTGGGGTGGCCGCCCGCCGCTCGAGGAAATCCGTTTCGTCGAGGTTCCGGAAGTCGCCTCGCGCGTCAACGGCCTGCTTTCCGGCCAGTACGACTTCGCGTGCGATCTGCCGCCGGACCAGATTGCAACGGTACAGACAGCACCCGGCTTCGAAGTGCAGAGCTCGACCATCTGGAACCATCGCATTTCGGTGTTCAACACCCAGAACGAAATCCTCGCCAACCCGCTGGTCCGTCGCGCCATGACCCATTCGATCGACCGTCAGGCGATCGTCGAGGCCCTCTGGGGTGGCCTGACCGTCGTTCCCGCCGGTCTGCAGTTTGAATCCTTCAAGGCCACCGACATGTTCATCGATGGCTGGGCCGCACCGGAATTCAACCCGGACCTCGCCCGGAAGCTCCTCAAGGAAGCCAACTACAAGGGCGACCCGATCCCTTACCGCCTGCTCAACAACTACTACACCAACCAGACCGCCAACGCGCAGATCATGGTCGAGATGTGGAAGCAGGTCGGCCTCAACGTCGAGATCGAGATGAAGGAAAACTGGGCGCAGATCCACGATCCGCAGGGCGTCAAGGGCGTACGCGACTGGTCCGCTTCCAACACCATCAACGACCCGATCACCCCGATGGTGGTGCAGTTCGGCCCGAACGGCGAAATGCAGCAGAAGAAGGACTGGTCGAATGCCGAGGTCAACGAACTTTCCGTCGTTATGGAAACCTCGACAGACCGCGCGCTGCGCAAGAAGGCCATCGCCCGCATGCTGGAAATCGCCGAACGCGAAGACCCAGCCTATCAGGTCCTGCACCAGAACGCGGTCTTCACCGGCATGAAGTCCTCGCTGAAGTGGAAGGCCGCGCCGGCCTTCGCCATGGACTTCCGTTCCAACAACTGGACCATGTGATCGGTCCGATGCGATCCGGCGGCCACGCGCCGCCGGATCTCTCATCCTGCAATGCCACAGGCGAGTGCCCGATTGCTCCGCATTGGCCATAAAGCCCTAACTGCCCTTGAAAGGTGATCGCCATGAACACCCATCTCGTGGAAATCCGCGACCTGAAAGTCGCCTTTAACGGCGTGCAGGTCCTGCACGGCATAAATCTCGATGTGAAACCCGGCGAAGCTCTCGGCCTTGTCGGCGAATCCGGCTGCGGAAAATCCGTCACCTGGCTTGCGGCGCTTGGGCTTCTGCCCGGCAAGGCGACCGTCAGCGGATCGGTCCGCGTCGACGGAAAGGAACTCTGCGGCGGCCCGAGATCTGCTCTGGAAGCCGTGCGCGGCGGCAAGATCGCAATGATTTTCCAGGACCCGTCGAGCTCGCTCAATCCCGTTTTGCGGATCGGCCGTCAGATCACCGAGGCACTCTCCCTCCATCGCGGCCTGCGTGGAGAGGCGGCCAAGGCCGAAGCCCTGAGATTGCTCGATATGGTCGGCATTCCCGATGCTCGCCGCCGCTTCGATCTCTATCCTCACGAATTCTCCGGCGGCCAGTGCCAGCGGTTGATGATCGCCATGGCGCTTGCCGGCGAGCCCGACCTCCTGATCGCCGACGAACCCACGACCGCGCTCGACGCGACGATCCAGGCGCAGATCCTCGATCTCCTCATCCAGATTCGCAATGAAACCGGCATGGCGACGGTCTTTATCAGCCACGATCTCGGCGCCGTCAGCCAGGTCTGCGAGCGCGTCTGCGTCATGTATGCAGGCCGGATCGTCGAAGAAGGCGGCATCGCCCAGCTCTTCGGCGAACCTCGCCATCCCTATACCCGCGGCCTGTTCGACGCGATCCCGCGCCTCGATGGACCGCGCGAAAGACTGATCCCCATTCCCGGCACTGTGCCGAACCCGAAGCATCTTCCGACCGGTTGCGCCTTTTCCCCGCGCTGCGCCCACGCCGAAGACGATTGCCACGCCCTGCGGCCCGCGCTGGAGACGATGAACGACGGCCGACTGCTCGCCTGCCTCAACCCCGTTCCCGTCAAGACGATCAGACGCGTCGAGACGAAGATACTGGAGAGCGTCTAAGTGTCAGAACCTCTCATCAAGGCCGAAGAACTCGTCCGCATCTACCAGATCCGCCACGGCCTGCTGGGCAGACCCACACCTGTCCGCGCTGTCGATGGCGTGTCCCTCACCGTCCAGCCCGGAGAGACGCTTGGCATCGTGGGCGAATCCGGCTCCGGCAAGTCGACGCTCGGGCGCATGCTGCTCGGTATCGACCCCGCCCAGAGCGGCGAAGTGACCTTCGAAGGACAACCCATGCCTACCTTCGGCACGCCGCAATGGCGAGCTTTGCGCGCCCGCATGCAGCTCGTCTATCAGGATCCGCTTGCAGCTCTCGACCGCCGCCTGACCATCGCTACCCAGATAGGTGAACCACTCGAGATTCACGGCCTGCTTGAAAAGAACGAACGTGCCGCCCGCGTCGAGGAACTGATGGCCGCCGTTGGCCTGCGCCACGATCAGGCCGACCGCTATCCCCACGAACTCTCCGGCGGACAGCGCCAGCGCGCCGTCATTGCCCGGGCGCTCGCAACCCGCCCGAAACTCATCGTCTGCGATGAACCGGTCTCGGCGCTCGACGTCTCCATCCAGGCGCAGGTCGTCAACATGCTGCGCGATCTGCAGGAGAAAAACGATATCGCCATGGTATTCATCAGCCATGACCTCAAAGTAGTGCGCAACATCGCCGACCGTGTCGCCGTCATGTATCTCGGCCGGATCGTCGAGGAAGCCTCGTCGGACGTGATCTTTCATTCACCCCGCCATCCTTACACCAGGGCGCTGGTTTCAAGCGTACCCGTTCCGGGAAAACCGTTGACCGGCCGCATGATCCTGCAGGGGGAACCACCGAACCCGGCCAATCGTCCGGCAGGTTGCGCCTTCCACCCGCGCTGTCCGTTTGCCGGCGATATCTGCCGCAGTTCGGTTCCGGCTTTGCGCGAACTCGGCAACGGCCGCACCGCCGCCTGTCACATGATCGACGGCGACGACGCCTCGATGGCCGCCTGAAGAGGAAAGGGAAATCATGATCCGTTTCGTTCTCACGCGATTGTTCAGGGCACTCATCACCATTCTCGCGGTAGTCACCTTCGCCTTCATCGTGCTGCGCATGTCCGGCGACCCGGCACAGGTCATGCTCGGCCCCGACGTGCCGCAGGAATCGATCGATGCCTTCCGCGCCGCCTGGGGCCTCGATCAGCCGCTGTGGATCCAGTACCTCGCCTATATCAAGTCGATCTTCACCGGCGATTTCGGCGTCTCGATGCGCGACAAGGCATCCGCCCTGCAACTCGTCATCGAACGCGTGCCGGCCACGCTGCAGCTTACCATTCCGGCCCTGCTGCTGAAGCTCGCCATCGGCATTCCCGCCGGCGTCTATGCCGCGCTTCACCGCCAGAGCAGCATCGACCGAGGCGTGATCCTTGCGGCGATCTTCGGCTTCACCATCCCATCCTTCGTCATGGGCCTGCTGCTGGTGCTGATCTTCTCCGTCATCCTCGGCGTGCTTCCGTCCGGTGGGCAGGACACATGGATGCATGGCATCCTGCCGACCCTGACCATGAGCATCGGCGGCATCGGCATCCTCGCCCGCTTCTCCCGCAGCGCCATGATCGAGGTGATGGGCCAGCCCTATATCCGCACGGCCTCCGCCAAGGGGCTGAAATGGCCTGATGTCGTCTGGCGCCACGCCCTGCCGAACGCGGCCGTCCCGATCGTCACCATTGTCGGCTTCATGGTCGGCTCGCTGATCGCCGGCGCGGTCGTGGTCGAGTCGATCTTCTCATGGCCCGGCATCGGCCGCCTGCTGGTGGTCTCGGTCACCAATCGCGACCTCGCGGTCGTGCAGTGTATCCTGCTGATCATCGCCGCCGCCATGGTGTTCTCAAATCTCGTTGTCGATCTGCTTTACGGCTGGCTCGACCCCAGGCTTCGCACCCAGGCAGCCCATTGAAGAGGATGAAGCCATGACCTCCATCGAGATCTCTCACGCTCATCCAGCCCCGCGGGGAACCATGCGCCTGATCCGCATGCTTCGCCGCAATGTGCCTCTATCCGTCGGACTGGGTATCTTCTGGCTTGCGGCAATGGTGTTCGTCGCCGTCTTCGCCGACAGCATCCGACCCTACGGCATCACCGCCATGGACCTCAGAAGCCGTCTCGCTTTGCCCGGCCATCCCGGCCACCTGCTCGGCACCGACGAACTCGGCCGCGACGTCCTTTCGCGTCTCATCCAGTCGATCCGCGTGTCGCTCGTCATTGCCTTCGGCGCGACGATCATTTCCGCCGTCTTCGGCACCACGCTCGGTTTTCTCGCGGCAAAGTTCCGCGGCACCGTCGAGCATCTGGTGCTGGTTCTCGCCGACTTCCAGGCAGCGCTTCCCTTCCTCATCATGTCGCTCGCCGTGCTTGCCTTCTTCGGCTCGTCGATGACGCTGCTCGTCTGCCTGATGGGTTTCTACGGCTGGGAACGCTATGCCCGCATCGCCCGCGGCCTTGCGATTTCGGCAAGCGCGCAGGGCTATGCCGCCGCGGTGGTGCAGCTCGGCGCGACACCGCTCAGGGTCTACATGCGTCACATTCTGCCAAACGTCGCCTCGACCCTCATTGTCTCGATGACGTTGACCTTCCCCGAGATCATTCTCATGGAAAGCGGACTTTCCTTCCTTGGCCTCGGCGTCCAGCCGCCCGAAACCAGCCTCGGCAACATGGTCGGCTTCGGCCGCGAATATCTCACCCGCGCACCCTGGATCATGCTCGCGCCCGCCCTCGTCATCATGCTGACGACGCTCTCCATTTCGCTCGTCGGCGACTGGCTGCGGGACAAACTCGACCCCACCGTGCGCTGAACGTTTTCAAACTCATCGATCAGGACAGACCCATGACAAAGATCACCGGCCACCGCGGCGCCCGCAATCTCTGGCCCGAAAACGGCCTCACCGGCTTCCGCAACGTGCTTGCGCTCGGCGTTGACGCCGTGGAATTCGACGTTCACCTGACGGATGCGGGAGAGCTGATCGTCATCCACGATGCAACACTCGACCGCACCGCCGAAGACACCGGCCCGGTTCGCGCGCTTTCGCCTGAGACCCGCAAGACGACGAAGCTGAAGGGCTCCGACGATACCATCCCGACTCTCGCCGATGTGCTTGCCGTTCTTGCCCCCTCGGGCAAGGACCTGCACATCGAGATCAAGATCGATGAAAACGGCAAGCCTTATCCGGGCATCGTCGAAAAGGTTGTCGAAGAAACAATCCGCTTCGGCGTCACGGAACGCTCGCACCTCACCTCCTTCGACACCTCGATCCTCGAAGGCTGCCGTAAAGCCGCGCCGCAGGTCGCCCGTCTCGTGTCAGTGAACAAGGACTGGGCCGACCGGCAGGGCGGACTTGCCGCCTTTCTCGACCAGGTCGATGGCCTCGTCGACATCGTCGCCATCCATCACGAACTGATGCAGGCCGAATGGGACCTCATCACCGCACGGCTGCCGCTCGAACGCCTCTGCGTCTGGACGCTCAACGAGGAGGCACTGATCCGGCCGTGGCTCGAACGGGGCATCGGCCATCTGACCTCCGACAACCCCGACCTTGCGCTGCGCCTCCGCGCCGAGATCACCGAACACGTATGACCTTCCTCACACCTCTCGGGAGATAACCATGAGCAATATCATTGGAACCGGCTTCAACGTCGGCTCGAAAGACGGCGAATTCGCCAGCCTCGAACAGGATCTGCGCGCACTTGCCGAAATCGGCGTCGACACGGTCGAACTCGGCATCACGAGTGTCGACCTGATCGCCGGCGGTCGCATCATCAGGGAACGGGCCGACCGCCTCATCGCGCTCACCAGCCAGTTCGACTTCCGCTACACGGTGCACGGCCTCGTATCCTCGAACTTCATGGATCCGGTGACCTGCCGCTACCAGCTTGACGCCGCCAAGGCGTTGGTCGAGATCTGCGACCGGGTTGGTGCACGCATCCTCGTCCAGCACGGCGGTTGCCTGCGCGCCGACCAGATTGCCGAACGCGCCGGAGCTGACCTTCGCGAACGGGAGGCGCTGCTCGAACTCGCCGAGTTCTGCAAGCCGTATGGCGTGAGGATCGCGCTGGAGAACATCTTCACCACCGAGCCCGGCCAGTATCGCCAGACGCCGGCCGAGGTGGCGGCAACCGTAAAGGCCCTGAACCATCCGAACATTGTCGCGCTGATCGACTTCAGCCACGCCTATATCGAATCGACCTATCGCGGGCTCAACTTCCGCGACCAACTCCGTGCCATGGCGCCCGTCGCCGGGCATCTGCATGTCCATGATTCCTTCGGCCGTCCGCAGGGCTTTTATCAGGGCTACCATCCGCAGGAAAACACCGCGATGGGCATCGGCGACCTTCACATGCCGCTCGGCTGGGGCGACATCGATTGGGACGACATCTTCAGCGAGCTGGAATTCCTGCCCGGCACCGTGCTGATGATGGAAATAGGCGCCCGCTACCGTGCCGAACAGCCGGAAAGCCTTGAACGCGCCCGCAATCTCATCGCGCTGAACAGTCACAAGACTGCTGTCGCCGCCGAGTGAAAAGACTGGCTGCCGCCGAGAATATCAACCGGCGGCAGCCGCTCTCTTTGTGACGACCTTCAAACCAGTGTCACAACGACCCGTTATCGGATCATCGCCAGGCAGGTCCGTGGGGACCGAAGGACCCGAAACCGCGCCGAGGGCCAAATGTCGACGCTTCAGGACATCGCATCCAAAGCCGGCTGCTCGACAGCCACCGTCAGCCGGGTCCTCAACCGCAGCGGTCCGGTGAGCGAAGGCATGGTGCGGCGCGTGCGCAAGGCGGCCTCCGACCTCGGTTATCGCCGGACGGAACGCCCCGCCCCGATGATCCGCCGCCGGTCCGCCATCGGCGTGCTGATCCCGAGCATCACCAATCCCGTCTTTGCCGCTTCGCTGCTCGGCATCCAAAACCGCATGCGCGTTTCCGGGATCGGCGTACTGATCGCACAATCGGACTACGACCCGGCGCGCGAGGCGGAAGCCATCGAATATCTCCTTTCCGAGAAGCCAACAGGCCTGATCCTTACGGTGTGCAACCCGCTGAAGAGCGAACTGTCCCTGCCCTTTGCCATGCCGCCAACCGTGCTGCTCAACAACCTGCCAACACCACGCTTTCCTGCGGCAGTGACGACCGACAACCGGCTCGCCGGGCAGGAAATCACAGAATATCTGATCGAACATGGCCATCGGCGAATCCTTTTCGTCTCCGGCCATTTCGAGGCGTCCGACCGGGCCAAGCTGCGCTATGACGGCCATTGCGAGGCCATGGCCGCCGCCGGTCTGCCCGTGCTCGATGCGCTGCAGATCCCCTTCGTCACGGGTCATGACGAACTCGATCTTGCCGAACCTCTGAAACGCCAGCGACCAACGGCCATCATCGCTTCCAACGATCTCCTCGCGCTGGGGGTCATTGGGGCGATCAGGCGCGAAGGGCTTACAGTTCCCGGTGACATCTCCGTTGTCGGCTTCGACGGCATCGCCATCGGCCGCCTGATCGATCCGCCGCTCACGACGGTGGAAATGCCCGATACCAGCATGGGCGCAACCGCCGCCTCGCTGTTGCTCGATATCGCCGACAACGCCGCGACCCCGCGTCACCTGATGATCGGTTACAAGCTGCATGCCGGCGGCACCGTGCGTCGGCTGAGCTGACGCTTTCATCTTCCTCCTGCATCGACGAAAGCGCCGCCCATTCGGGCGGCGCTTCTTGGCTCCTCGTGAGTGAGATGCCTCAACTGCGCGGCAGCAGGCTTTCGACTTCGGCAGCAGCGTCATCCAGAGCTTCCTTCGGCGAAGCCGTCTGCTCGACCACGCGCGACAGGTTCTCGACGATCGTCTGGGTGACCTTTACGCCGTTGGAACCCGGGAAGGCATACCACGGGATCATACGCGGCATCTGCGAAAGGCCAGCGACGAAGAGCGGGTTTTCCTTATAGAAGTTGCCGAGATATTCAGGCGAAGCGGCAGCGAGTTCGTTGTTCGGCACATAGCCGGTGCCCGGCACGACGACCGAGGCGCCGAAGGGGCCAGCGGCGAACTTGATGAACTTCCATGCGGCATCCTGCTTGGCGACGTCGCGGGTCAGCATGACAGCGGCGTTACCGCCGGTCGGCAGCTTGCCGTTCACCGGATCGATCAGCGGGATCTGGGCGGTGCGCAGGTCGAACTTGTCGCCAACGTTCTTGATGGTGTTGCGCAGCGCGCCAGTGGTCTGGAAGGCAAAACCGACCTTGCCGGCAACGAAGGCCTGCTCACCGGCCTGCTTGGTGAAGACCGGCAGACCGCCTTCCTTGACCATGCGGTCGAGCAGTTCAATAGCCTTCTGACCTTCCGGACCGTTGAAGGCGACTGCGCTTTCATTGTCGTTCAGCATCTTGCCGCCGGCGCCGAACAGAAGTGCGGAGAACATCCAGTCGTCGCCCTGCCAGCGGAAGTCGATGCCTTCATTGCCGTCGCCGAGCGCCTTGATCTTGGAGGAAAGCGCAATCACTTCGTCCCAGGTCTTCGGCGGGGTATCCGGGTTGCCGCCGGCTTTGCGAACGAGGTCGGCATTGTAATACATGATAGGGTTAGACGTCGCGAAGGCGAGACCGACCTGCTTGCCCTTGACCTGGGCGAGCTTCAGGATGTTGTCCGAGAAGCCCTGCTCGGCCATGTTGCCGTCCTTGGCGATGAACGGCGCGAGATCGACCGGGATATCGCGCTCGTTGACCATGCGCAGGCGGTTGAGGCCGATGAAGGTGATGTCAGGCATTTCGGCCGTGCCGGCCTGACGCATAATGGTCTGGATGCCTTCCTCATAGGTCGCGGAAGGATTGGCAAAGGTGATCTTGATATCCGGATTTTCTTCCATGAACTTCTTCGAGATCGTGTCCATCACGTCCTTGAAGAAACCGGGCATCGGATAGTGAACATTGAGCGTCGTTTCGGCATGGGCCGGAACGATTGTCGCCAGCGTCACGGCCGCCGCGGCAATCGCCTTTTTGAAGAGAGTCATCGCTGTGCTCCTGGGTTGGACCGATCAGCCTTTCAGACCGGTCATGGTGATACCCTCGACGAACCGCTTCTGCGCGAGCAGGAAGGCGAGGACGAGGGGAAGAGTGATGATGAGGGTCGCGGCCATCAGCGCGCCGTAGTCGTCGCCGGCTTCCGCGGCGCGGAAATAGAGAAGTCCGAGCGGCGGCGTCGCATAGGCCTGGTTGGTAACGACGATCAGCGGCCAGAACAGGTCGTTCCAGTGGGCCACCACCGAGAAGATCGAGAAGGCGGTGATCGCTGGCCAGGCATTGGGCACGATGACCCTCATCACAATGCCCGTCTCCGACATGCCGTCGAGCCGCGCCGCATGGATCAGGTCATCAGGAATGCCGCGAAAGAACTGCAGGAAGAGAAAGATGGCGAAGACGGAGATCGAAAAGGGCGCGACAAGGGCGAAGTAACTGTTCAGCACCGACATCCTGTCGAAGGCGACATAAAGCGGCAGCGCGGTCGCATGGATCGGCACCAGCAGGCCGAGCATGACCAGCGCCATCATCAGCCGCGCTGCCCGGAAGGAGAGCTTTGCCATGGCATAGGCGCAGGGAATGGCGACCACCACCTGCACGATCAGGATCAGGCCACAGACGACCACGCCATTGAGAAGCAGGCTAACCATGGAGACGCGGCTGAGGGCTTTGGAGAAATTCTCCACATAGAACCAGGTTTGCGGGATCAGCGAGAGCGACGACGAAAAGATATCGCTCTGCGCCTTGCCGGCCGTGGAGATCATGAAGATGTAGGGCGCGAGGAAAACGATCGCCCCGATTGTCAGAACCGAAAGTCGGAGGATGCGGCCGAGAGAAAGAGCGTCGTTCGTCATGCGTAGTGCACCTTCCGGTCCATGACGCGGTACTGGAGAAACATCAGCGACACGAGGATCGCGAGGAAGATCACCGTCATGGCCGAGGCATAGCCGACCCGCAGGTAGACGAAACCTTCCTGGTAGATGGTGAAAAGCAAAACCTCCGAAGCCTTGTTGGGGCCGCCTTCAGTCAGCGTCTTGACCGTCTCGAACACCTTGACCGCGTTGATGATGCTGATCGTGGTGACGAAGAGCGTGGTCGGCCCCAGCATCGGCCACGTCACGAGACCGAAGCGCGAGAAAGCCGAGCGCGCGCCATCGATCTCCGCCGCCTGATAGAGTTCGCGTGGGATCGCGGAGAGACCGGCCAGGAACAGCACCATGTTGAAACCGGTCGATTGCCAGATGCCGATGATCGCAAGGCTGGTCAACACGGTGCTGGACGCGCCGAGCCAGTTCGGACCGGTGATGCCCACCAGATCGAGAAGAGCGTTGATCGGGCCGATGGTCGGGTGGAAGAGATATTGCCAGACGGTCGCCATGGCGACGAGCAGCGATGCGACCGGCAGAAAATAGGCCGTGCGGAAAAATCCCTTGCCCCAGCCTTCCGCCTCGATGAGAAGTGCGATGCCAAGGCCGAGCGCCATGGATAGAGGCGCGACGATGGCCGCGTAGACCGCGGTGTTCCACAGAGACTTGCGGAAGGTCCGGTCGCTGATCAGGTCGGCATAATTCTCGAAGCCGACGAAACGGAAGCTGCCGTAACCGAGTTCGAAATCGGTGAAGCCTAGGAAGATCACGGCAATCGTCGGCAGGATGATGAAGAGCAGCATCAGCACGAGCGCGGGTGCGGACAGAAGAAGCGCAATACGCGCCTCCCGACGGCGCGCGACCTTTGCCGGCGAATGAGCCGAACCCGCCTGCATCCCGTCGAAAGCGAGGCTAGCCATGAAGCGCCTCCACCCGATGCCCGGCGACCGAAGCGACATCCGCCGACAGTCTTGCGCCGTGTTCGTCAAAGACCATCAACGCTTCGGGAGCAATCTTCAGGTCGACGCGCTGACCGGCCGACAGGCCGATGGCCTCGGCGGGCGATATCTTCGCGACGACGATGGTTTCCATCGCCGCCAGCCGGGTAAACACCACGACTTCCGAACCGAGGAATTCCAGTCGCTCTACGCTCGCCGGCAGCCCACCTTCGCTGCTTGCCGCAAGCCGGACGAACTCCGGTCGGAAGGCGACGGAAACCGGTGCGCCCGCAACGAGATAGCTGCGCGTGGCAAGCCTGATGTCGCCGGCCTGCACCAGACCGCTGTCATCGACCCGGGTGGAGATCACGTTGATGCGCGGCTGGCCCAGAAAGCGGGCGACCTCGATATGGGCGGGATCGTCATAGATGTTGCGGGGCGTATCGAGCTGCAGCATCCGGCCGCCGATCATTACCGCCACGCGGTCAGCCATGGAAAGCGCTTCCGACTGGTCATGCGTGACGTAAAGCGTCGGCACGCCGGCCTTGCGATGCAGTTCGACGATCTCGCCGCGGGCATGAACGCGCAGGTTTGCGTCCAGATTGGAAAGCGGCTCGTCCATCAGGAAGACGTTGGGATGACGCACCATGGCGCGGGCAAGAGCCACGCGCTGGCGCTGGCCGCCGGACATCTGCCCCGGTTTGCGGTCGAGCAGGTGATCGATCTTGAGCGACGTCGCCATCTCGTTGACCTGACGCTGGATATCGGCGCGGATCTGGCGCTGGCTGCCGATCATCCCGCCGATCACAGGCAGACGGCCGGCCGTGCTCAGCCGCCGCATGGCAAGCGGCACGGCGATATTCTGCGCGGCGGTCAGGTGCGGATAAAGCGCGTAGGACTGGAAGACCATGGCGACGTTGCGGTCTCCGGCTGCCTTGTGCGCCACATCGGTACCGCCGATGACGATCTCGCCGCAATCGGCATGGTCGAGACCGGCGACGATACGCAGAAGCGTGCTCTTGCCGCAGCCCGACGGCCCGACCAGCGCGATGAATTCACCAGCCTCGGCTTCGAGACTGACACCCTTCAGGATGCTGTTGCCGCCATAGGATTTTTCGATGCCGCGAAGGCTGAAGGCGCTCATTGGGCCGTCTCCACCGGAACAGCGGCAGCACGCGGATAAACCTCATCGATGACGTCATCGAGAACGTGGGCAGTCGTCCCTTCGACAGCGAAGACCTCGCTCGTCACCTCATCGCCGAGGTAATGCACCACGCCGCCGACAAGACGCTCGCCCGGCATCTCGCGCTCCATCTTGTCGAGAATGAAAGATGTTGGCGGCGCCCAGACGAGTTTGGTGTCGTTCAACGCACCCTGCCATGTCCAGTGCAGATGACCGCTGGCGTAGAGCGCCACGTCATGAGCCGCAATAAGATCGATCAGACGCTGGCGTTCTGCCGGCGTTGCACCCCAGTATCCCGTATCGCCTTCAGAAGGATCATCGACGAACAGCGGCTTGTGGGCGAACATCGCCACACGGCGGCCGTCGCGGGTCTCCAGCTGTTCCGCCAGCCAGTTGAGCTGCATCGCCTCTTCGGCATGGCCGGAACCGACGAGCAGGCTGTTGATGCCGATCAGCCGCCACTCGCCCACATCCTTGGCAAAACGGTCAGGGCCGGCGAGACGCCGCCAGCGGGTAAGGCGCTCGTCATTGATCGGCTGATGAGAGCCAGGCATATGGCCGACATCGTGATTGCCGGGCACCATAAGCACCGGCACGTCGAGTTCATCGAGCAGCGCCATCGAGAAGACGATGTCGTCTTCCTTGTCGGCACCGTCGATGGTGAGGTCGCCGGTATGCACGACGAGATCGGGTTTCACTGCCTCGATCCAGCGGCGTACCGGTTCCCAGTTGCCGTTGAAATGCGGCTTGGACGGACTGAAATGCGTATCGCTGATCTGGACGATTTTCATGGGGCTGCACCTTGAAACACTGGAGGCGGGACGTTGTCCGCGCTATGTCCGATGTGTTTAGGTGCTGTCCGTGTCAGCCGCTTAACGGCCCTTTTCAGCCTTCTTCCAATTCCGTCATGAAACCGTCAGAAAACGATACCGCGCCGGTGTCTGTGACCGGCGCGGCATTCTCGATCATGACAGGTGATGGCGCTCCTGCAGCCCATAGACCGGCGTATCGATGCCCACCTGGCGGGCTTTCAGCTGCAGCGAGAGATACTGGGAATAATGCCGGGACTGATGCAGGTTGCCGCCGTGGAACCACAGTGCCTCCTGCTGGGTCGGCTTCCACATGTTGCGCTGCTCGCCTTCCCACGGACCGGGGTCCTTGGGCGTGTCGGAGCCGACACCCCAGCATTTGCCGACCTTGTCGGCTACTTCACGGGAAATGAGATCGGCGGCCCAGCCGTTCATCGAACCGTAGCCGGTCGCATAGACGACGAGATCGGCCGGTAGCACCGTGCCGTCCTTCAACACCACGGCATCTTCCGTCAGCCGCTCGACATCCGAGCCGGACTTGAGCTTGATCGAACCGTCAATCACCAGATCGCAGGCCCCGACATCGATGTAATAGCCGGAACCGCGCCGCAGATACTTCATGAACAGGCCTGAACCGTCAGCGCCCCAGTCCAGCATGAAGCCGGCCTTTTCCAGCGCGGCATAAAAGTCCGCATCCTTCTCCCGCATCCGGTTGTAAAGCGGGATCTGGAATTCATGCATGATGCGATAAGGTAGCGAGGCGAAGATCAGATCCGCCTTGCGCGTCGTCATCCCGGCGGCCACCGCTCTTTCAGAATAGAGATCGCCAAGGCCGATTTCCATCAGCGATTCCGACCGAACGATATGGGTGGAGGAGCGCTGCACCATGGTGACGTCGGCTCCTGCTTCCCAGAGCGCTGCGCAGATGTCGTGGGCAGAGTTGTTCGAGCCGATCACCACGACCTTCTTGCCGGCATAGGCATCGGGTCCCGGATGCTGGGAGGAATGCTGTTGCTCGCCCTTGAAGATATCCTGTCCGGGGACCTTCGGAACATTGGGCTTGCCCGACATGCCGGTTGCCAGCACCAGCTGCTTCGGCCGCAGAACCACCTCTTCGCCGTTGCGATCGACCACCACGGTCCATTCGCCGGTGGCCTCGTCGAACGACGCAGACTTGCAGGTGGTCGAGCCCCAATAGTTGAGCTCCATCACCTTGGTGTACATTTCCAGCCAGTCGCCGACCTTGTCCTTGGGCGTGAAGACCGGCCAGTTTTCCGGGAAAGGGATGTAGGGCAGGTGGTCGTACCAGACGGGATCATGCAGGCACAGCGACTTGTAGCGCTTGCGCCAGCTGTCGCCCGGCCGCTCGTTCTTCTCGATGATGATGGTCGGCACGCCAAGCTGGCGAAGGCGCGCGCCAAGCGCGATGCCGCCCTGCCCGCCGCCGATGATCACGACATAGGGCTGAGTATTGTAGCCGAGCTCGGCAGCTTCCTGCTCGCGCTTTTCCTTCCAGCTCTTGCGGCTCTTGTCATGGCCATGTTCGGCGCCCATCGGGCGTCGGATGCCCTTCGGCTCCTCATGGCCCTTCAGCTCGCTCATGGTGGTGAGAAGCGTCCAGATCAGGCCGTTCTTGAGGCGAATCTGGCCGTAGCCGCGCGCGGTACCGGTTTCGAATTCGAACCAGCCCTGGGTCACGCCGTCGTCTTCGCTTGCAGGCTCCTTCGCATCCTGCACGAAGTTTTCGGGCCTAACCGACGAAAGCTGGCTCTGCAGCATGTCGCGGATCTGCTCCCGACCTTCCAGTGTCTTGAGGTTCCAGGTGAAGGTAACGAGATCGCGCCAATGGCAATCCGCCTGGAACAGATTGACCGCGGCCTCGACATCACCCTGTTCAAGGGCGCGGCCGAGTTTGGCGAGAACGGTATCGATTTTGGTATTGGGGCTTCCGTCAAGCATGTCATCTCCTCCATGGTTGCTTGAAACTGCCTGATGCGATGCCGCGGCCTCTGCGGGCGGCATCTCAAGGGATCGCCGCAAACGCCAGCCGGGCTCCTCTTCCCGGCAGGCGACGCGGAAGACGCCTTATTTCGAAAGATCGATCAGGATCTTCAGATGCGTACCGGCCGGGTCGAGAAGGGCGTCAAAGCCTTCCTTGACCGCGGTATCCAGCGTGATGCGCTTGGTCACGACCTTCTTCGCCGGCAGCAGGCCTGAGGCGATGAGGCGAATGACGCGGGGCCAGTAATGGGTCGGATAGGCCCAGGAACCCTTCACTTCCAGATCGCGGAAGGTCACCTGGAACCAGTCGATCGGGTTTTCATGCGGATGCAGGCCGGTCTGCACCACCACGCCCTGCTTGCGCACGGCATCGACGCAGGCCTTGAGAGCATGCTCGTTGCCGACACATTCGATAGCAACGTCACACCCGACATTGCCTTCGGTCAGCGAACGAACGACGTCGCCCACATTGTCACGCTTGGGATTGATGGTGATGACGTCAGGCAGGATGCCCTTCGCATATTCCAGACGGGCATCGTTGAGGTCCGAAACGAAGAGCTGGGCAGCTCCAGCCGCGCGCGCGGCAAGGAGCGTCAGCATGCCGATCGGGCCGGCTCCGGTGACGAGAACGCTGTTGCCGGCGGACACACCGCCGCGGTCGCAGGCATAGACGGCAACCGCCGTCGGCTCGACCAGCGCGGCTTCCTCGTCAGTCATCTCATCCGGGATTTTCTGGACGTTATATTCGTTGACGATCGCGGCTTCTGCCATGCCGCCGCCATCCCAGCTCAGGCCCACCAGGGCTAGCTCCGTGCTGAGGTGGAAAAGCCCGCGGTCGGCGAAATAGTCGCCCGAACGCGGCATCACCAGCGGCTGGATGGAAACACGGTCGCCAACCTTTACCGAGGTAACACCCTCGCCGATCGCCTCGACCACACCACCGAATTCATGGCCGAGAACCTGCGGGCCATGCGCGCCGGTGAACGGATGCGGTTCGGTCGGAATGAAGATCGGGCCATAGCTGTATTCGTGAAGGTCGGTGCCACAGATGCCGACGAAGCGGTTGCTCACAAGAACCTGCCCCTTGCCCGGGTTCTTCGGTTCCGGAATGTCGTCGATACGCAGGTCCTTGGCTGCGTGGAAACGGAGGGCTCGCATGTTTACTCCCTTTTCTGCTTTTGTAATGCAGACTAGGCAGCAAGGTGCGTGCCATGGTGGACCGACCCCCGGAAAAGCCGCTGTTTCCTAGATTTTCATCCGGCAAGCCAATGCTTTTCCGCCGGGAGATGCGACAAGTGTGGCGCCACAGGTGCGGCACCATGCTCACCTCAGTGAAGCTTGCCGATATTGAAACGCCGCATCTGCCGATGAAGCGTGGTGCGGTCGATCCCGAGACGCCGGGCCGCCTCCGAAACATTACCGTCACAGGCGGAGAGAACGGCGCGAAGCTCGGCTTCACGCTTGTCTGTCGGCGCCGACGAACGCGTCCTGCCAAGATGCTCTGGAAGATCGGAAACCTCGATCAGACCTCCGTCACAGAGAGCGGCAGCAAAGGCCAGCGCATTGTCCAACTCGCGGATGTTTCCCGGCCAGTCATATCCGAGAACCACGCAGCGCGCCGCATCGGAAAGGCGCAACGGCTTACCGGCCGTCCCGTGCTTTTCCAGGAGACGGTCGAGCAGCCAGGGAAAATCGCCACGGTCGCGAAGCGACGGCAGGACGAGCATCGCCGCATTGAGGCGATAATAAAGATCCTCCCGGAAAAGGCCTTCCTCCACCAGAGAAGATAGCGGCCGGTGCGAAGCGGAGACAACCCGGAAATCCACCTTGCGCGGCACGGAACCGCCAACCGGCAGTACCTCTCCTTCTGCAAGCACGCGGAGCAACCGGCTTTGCGCGGTCGGAGACATGTCACCGATCTCGTCGAGGAACAGCGTGCCGCCATCGGCTTCCTCGACCAGTCCCTTGCGCCCCTTGGTCAGCGCACCGGTGAATGCGCCGGGAAGATAGCCGAACAGCTCACTTTCCACCAACTGGTCGGGAATGGCGGCGCAATTGATCGCGACGAACCGGCCCTTCAATCCGCTCGCATCATGGATGATGCGCGCGAGGAATTCTTTGCCGGTTCCTGTCGGCCCCTGGATGAGGATGGGCAGCGACGTGCGCCCGAGCCGGGTGACCTTGCGACGCAGTGCATCCATTTCCGGCGTATCGCCGCCGAGCCGGCCGACGGCCGGAACGGCGGACCGTTCGGAAGAAAGCGGAACGCCCCGGGTCTTCTGCTGCGGTTCGATCGCATGGGCATAGAGCGTGCTGCCATCGCGGATCGCGATGCGCCTGTCCTGCGGCAGCCGGCTGCGGGTGAGCGCGGCGAGTTCGTTGACGTCCGCATCGAAGAAGCGCACCACCGGCTGGCCGATGATGTCCTGCGGGCGACGCCAGTCCAGACCGCAGGAAGTCGCGAGAATCCGCGCGCCTCCGTGGGTCATGCCGCTGATCCGGCCGGAGCCATCAAGCGTGATGGCGGCTTCCGGATCCACATCGAGAAACTCAGGTGCCGCCGCAAAGCGCAGCACCAGATCGTTGCGGCTGTGCGCCATCAGATTGGCGAGTTCGATCCGGCGCACCGTCGAGGAAACGAAATGGCGCGCGATGTTCTGACTGGTCTTCAGGATCGGCGAACTGAGCAGCGAGATATCCAGCACCGCCGTCAGGGATCCATGCATGTCATAGATCGGTGCCGCCGTGCAGGAAAGTGGCGTATGCGTCATGTCGAAATGGTCGGTCTGGTGGATCGTCAGTGCCTCGCCGGTAGCGATACAGGCACCCACGGCGCAGGTTCCAGCTCTCGGCTCCGACCATTCCGAGCCGAGAAAGAGCCCGGCCTTGCGCAGGTTGTTGTTGAAGGAGGGATCGCCGAGGAATTCGACCGTCACGCCCTGCCGGTCGGATAGAAGCAGCACGTAGTTCTGCTCGGCAACCTGATGATAGAGCCGTTCCAGCCCGGACCGGGCGATGCGGACAAGATCCTCCGATTGCTGCCGGTGCTCGCGCAGAAGGGTCTCCGAGACGATGACCGCCTCGCGGGCGCGGGAGGGATCGAGTTGGTAATCCTCGAGGCAGCGCCGCCAGGACTCCACGACGATATCGTCACGCCCGGTCTGCACACCCTGGCTGACGCTTTCGATTTCCCTGACATGGTCAGCAAACGACATCGAACAATGCCGCGATCCCTCGGAAGAAAGACCGCCTCCGTTTCCCAATGTTCGAATATGCCAATCAAGAAAGGGGAATGTAAAGACTTTACGCCCGCCTCAGAAGCGGGCGCCGGATGAAAAGCCCGTGACCGCAATCTTGTTGGAAAGGAAGGGTAAGCTGTCGTCTTGCGGTTCAGCCGCCGTATTCGATGATTTCCAGCCCCGCATTGTAGTCGGTCGCATAGACGAGGCCGGCGGCATCTGGCCTTTGCCTGCGGCCAGAAAAACCCGGCTTTCCTAGAGCAGAAGGCAGTTATCGCGGATCTGATCGCACAGACTGCGGTTTCCGAGACCCAGAAACGCAAAAAGCCCGCGGAGGGGCTCTTTGGCATCATAGGGATTTTGGGTTGCGGGGGCAGGATTTAATCTTAACTTGTTATCGTCGCAACCGCCCAATGACCTACTAAAAATTCTTCTTACCGGCGACCGGAGCGGCCTATTTCGTACAGTAGCGTAACGAGCTTCACCTTGGTAAACGGGTCCAAGAATGTAAATACCATATTATGGAATGAACGATATTGGCCGAATAACTATCAGATATAACCTGACGATGCTCGGCGCAGAAGCTTTCGCCTACCACGTCGTGCGCTCTTCCGCAGCCACGGGCGGACTTGGTTCTCATACGGATGGTCGGCGACAAAATCCCAGAAGTCAGACAAGGTAATTTCCTGTGTGGTGGCAATCCTTGCAAAGTCGTCGACGATCACCTCCCAAATAGGGTCGCGGACGAACGAACCGATGGAACCGTCGTCGTGATAGCGAGGTCGGCTGCGAATACGGACCGCGCGCAAGCGAATGTCTTTGGATAGAGATCCGCCCGAAACGAGAACAAGCTCAGAAGACACTCCTTCAGATGGTGGCGCAAATTCATCCTTGTCTGTCATCTTCCAACTTGAACTGTCGCCAACGCGTTCGGCTCGAGTGAAATTTGCCAATGCAGTTCCGGCCCGTGAAATGCGCATTATGGAATCAAGGTCATCGGCAGCAAAAGAGGGAGGAAAGTACACGTTCTTGTGCGCGTTCAACCACTGAAGCTCGTTGAGTGCTACAACCTCGTCACGTCTTTTCAGTCGGATGACGTTGCCATCGGCATCCGCTCCGTAGACGTTCGGGTCATGTAAGAGCACCGCGAAGCGAGGCGAAAGTGGCATCAACATTTGCAGACCGGCGCGAGTGAGGCCGCCCATTCGATGGGGCTCTCTGACTCGTCCGAACCAGTTTGTTTGCACAACAGGATTGTCGGCAATGATAAACGGGATAGACGTCCCGTTGATGATCAGGAACTGCTTCAAATCAAAGAGGATAGGGCACATCGCCAAGGTTGTTGCAACGTTGTGATTGGCGGCATCCTTCAGCCCGATCTTGACGGATCGGAGTGCTTCCTCGCTGACCCGACCGTGCAGCCAAAGGCGAGTCATTTTTTCAGCCGTGTTGTTGTACTCTTCCTCGGCCCGCAGTGTTCGCGCCTTCTGAAGTGCAAGCATCTGTACGATGCTCCAGCCATCGCTGTCCTCGATCGAACGACTCTCGATCATTGAATAGCCCCTAGATTTGTAGACGCCTTCTTCCCTAAGACTGAGGCAAGGAGGCCTACATGGGCAAAGCCAATTTCACGGAAGAGTTCAAACGCGACGCGGTGCATCAGATCACCGAGCGGGGCTATCCGGTAGCGGAGGTCTCTCAGCGGCTGGGGGTCAGCCAGCATTCGCTCTACGAGTGGAAGAAGAAGTTCGGCACGTCGAACGGCAAGGGCAGCGATGAGGCCGAGGAGATCAGACGGCTCAAGCGAGAACTGGCTCGCGTGACCGAGGAACGCGACATCTTAAAAAAAGCGGCCGCGTACTTCGCCAGGGATGCAAAGTGAAGTACGCGTTCATTGCCCCGCATCGCCTGCGGTTCTCGGTGCGGGCGATGTGTCGGCTTCTTCATGTTCACCCGAGCGGATTCTATGCCTGGCTGAAGAACCCGTTGAGCAAACGGGCCAGCAAAGACAAACGACAGACCGATCTACTGTTTCAGGCTTGGCAGGAGAGCGGTAAGGTCTATGGCTATCGCAAGCTTCATGACGATCTGCTTGATCAGGGAGAGATGTGCTGCCCGAACCGCGTCGCACGTCTGACACGGCTTGCCGGGATCAAAGCTGAGATCGGCTACAAGCGCCGTCCCGGCATATATGGCGGCCGACCCTCTGTCGTTGTCGACAATGCGCTCGACCGGCAGTTCGACGTCGGAGCTGCGGACAAAGCGTGGGTCACAGACATCACCTATATCCGCACCTGCGAGGGCTTCGCCTACCTTGCTGTCGTCATCGATCTCTATTCCCGCCGGGTGATCGGCTGGGCAATGCAGAGCCGTCAAACCACGGACATCGTGCTGCAAGCCTTGCTCATGGCGGTTTGGCGACGCAAGCCGAAGAACGAGGTTCTGGTCCATTCGGATCAGGGCTCGCAGTTCACCAGCATGGACTGGGCTTCGTTCTTGAAGCACCACAATCTGGTTCATTCAATGAGCCGTCGTGGAAACTGCCACGACAACGCGGTCGCCGAAAGCTTCTTCAACCTTCTCAAGCGTGAACGCATACGCCGCAGGGTCTATCGCTCACGAGACGAAGTCCGCCAGGACGTGTTCGATTACATCGAAATGTTCTACAACCCGAAACGCAAGCACGTCAGAAACGGAATGCTGTCGTCGGTCGAGTTCGAGCGCCAACAGAAAACGTAGCCCGAGGGTGTCTACGAAACTCGGGGCTATTCAGTTCTATGTCGCGGAGAGCTTTCCGATACTCAGAATATTGTGAAACGAGAATGTCGTCTTCGTGGTCCATTATCAAATGCTTCGTTATGCCTTTTGCCCAATTGCCTGGCTTGGGAAAACTTCAGATTATTTGCCCTGCCCTTGCGACCGCGCCTCCGTCAGCGATGCGGCGATTGCGGCGATGGAGCGAAACAGGACGAGCGGATCGTCCTTCGAGGGCATGAAACCTCGGCGCTGCCAAAACTGAGCCGCTTCGTGATCGACGGCGTTGACCATCAACGCCCGCCCGCCGATCAGAGCGGCGGCCTGGACGCATCGCTCAAGGGCATGTTTCACCAGAGCTGTACCGATGCCTCTCCCCGCCCATTCCGTGTCCGTGGCAAGCTGGCCGAGGAGAAGACAGGGAACCGGATCGGGCGGCTGCCCGGTGCGGATCGAGCGCGGCAGGATCGCAGGAACGACAGCGGTCGGCGCCAAGCCGTAATACCCGACGACGCGCCAGGCCTCGTGAACGACGAGAACCGCAGTGAAACCTTTCTCCTGATTGGAAAGCGCGCGCGTCTTCAGCCAATGATCGAGCGTCGGTTTACTGCAGGAAAACTCGGAAACATCATGCGCCGCCGTGAGCGGTTCTGGAGCCGATAAAGCCACGGCTTATCGCTTCGGCTCGTAACCGGCTTCCCATGGCGCAGGCCGCCTGGCCAGTTCCACCATCTCGGGAACAGGAGCGGCCGGTAGGGACAAGACACCCATAAAATCAGCGAAGCCTTCCGGGCTCATGCGGATGAGCCCCTGCTCCATAACAACTTCTTCTGCGGCGCGCACAGCGGCCTCCCGCACGAAATCGGTTCGTGAGCGGCCGCGCAGGCTTGCCGCACGATCGATCATTGCGACGTCTGCTTCAGGCAAGCGCATTGAGATCGGGTATTCCTTGCGTTCGACAGTGGCGACCATAACTTATCTCCTTTACGGGGAAAATAGCGACTTGTAGCGCGAAATGCAATACGATACTATCAATCTCGTTCACGATCTGCCTTGCCATTATGGAATTAGCGCGGGAGGATGGTCACCGAGAAGTTTATATGCGCCACGGATCGGTTTCACGGAGTTTTCGTAGGTCATTTCACTATGCCAGCATACGATATGCTTCGCTGGACTGCTCCGTGACGCGCGCATCCGCCCCGACCATCGCCGCCTGCTCACCTTTGAATTCAGTTGTTTATCAGGGTTTTAGCGTGAATTTTGCGGGGCATGAGCCAGAAAGCACGCCCATCAGGGACTGGGGTATCGGAAAGCGAGCGCGAAGAGCTGCTCGCAGCGATGCTTCTGGACGCGCCAGAACTGGCACTTACCCCGCGCGGCAATCCAGATCCCCGTCTCGTGCAACTCGCCCGGTTGCTCGGCAGGCAGATGGCTCGTCAGAATTTCGAGGCGCAGTCGAACAAACGGGGTTCGGACGGCTCCTGAAGACGGGAGACCCCAATTGAAAGTCGCCATTTACGCCCGCTATTCCTCCGACAATCAACGCGATGCTTCCATCGCGGACCAGCTCCGCATGTGCCGGCTTCACGCGGAGAAGCAAGGTTGGCACATCGTAGAGGAATACACCGATCACGCGATCTCGGGCGCTTCCCTTCTTCGACCCGGCATTCAGGCGCTGATCTCGGATGCCACGCGCGGTCGTTTCGATCTGATCCTGGCCGAGGCGATGGATCGCCTGTCGCGCGATCAGGAAGACATCGCCGGCTTGTTCAAGCGGATGTCCTATTCGGGCGTAAAGATCTTCACACTGTCCGAAGGTGAAGTTTCGCATCTTCATATTGGCCTCAAGGGCACAATGAACGCCCTGTTTCTCAAGGATCTGACCGACAAGACGCGCCGCGGTTAGCGCGGGCGGGTCGAGGCCGGCAAATCGGGCGGCGGGAACGCCTACGGCTACGATGTCGTCAAAAAGCTGGACGGCAATGGCGAGCCTATTCGCGGTGACCGCACCATCAACGAGGCCCAGGCCAGGGTCGTAGAACGGATATTCCGTGACTACGCGGCCGGAAAGTCTGCCAAGACCATCGCGTTCGCGCTCAACAAGGAGGGAATACCGGCCCCTTCCGGGGGCGACTGGGGCTTCAGCACGATCAACGGCAACCCGAAACGCGGGAACGGCATCCTCACAACGAGATGTATATCGGCGAGATTGTCTGGAACCGTCAGCGCTTCGTCAAGGATCCCGATACGGGCAAGCGCCAAGCGCGGCCCAACCCGGAGTCAGAATGGGTCGTTCAGGAGGCGCCTGAACTGCGCATCATCGGCGACGAACTGTGGCAGACAGTAAAGGTCCGTCAAGGAGAGAACAGGATCGAGCCCGGCGCAACCGGCCACGCCGATGTCGCCGTCATCAACACGCGCCGTCGACCCAAGTACCTCTTCTCAGGGCTTACCAAATGCGCCTACTGCGGAGGCGGCTATTCGGCGATCTCGGTAAATCTGATCGGCTGCTCGACCGCGCGGAACAAGGACACCTGCGACAACCGTGTCAACATTCGCCGCGACGAGTTGGAATCGCGCGTGCTCAACGCGCTCCGAAACCGGATGCTTGATCCAGCGATCTTTGCGGAGTTCTGCGACGCCTATACACAGGAGACAAATCGTCTGCGCATGGAAAGCCGCGCGAATATCGATGCGGCTCAAGCTGAGATTGAGAAGATCAGCCGGGAGGAAGGCCGGTTGATGGACCTCTATCTTAAAGAGGCCATCTCCATCGAAGCCGTGAAGGAACGTGGCGATCTGTTGAAGCTCCGCAAGGCCGAGCTCAGCGCATTCCTCACGACCGCGGACGAGCCGCCTCCCCTTCTGCATCCTGCAATGGCGCAGCAATATCGTAAGCGAGTTCAGCAACTCTACGAAACGCTCCAGGACGACTCCGAGGAGAAGCGTATTGAAGCGGCGAACGTAATCCGTTCACTTGTCGAGGACATCATCCTGACGCCCGTCAAAGGCAAACTCGAGATCGACGTTCGCGGTGATCTCGCTGGAATCCTGACGCTATCGGTAAAAACGCAAAAGCCCGCCGAAGGGGCGGGCAAGTCGCAAGTAAAGATGGTTGCGGGGGCCTGATTGCACCTAGACTTGTACGAAGTCTCACTTGTGCAGCGACGAACTGGGCTTTTTGCCAGATAAGATGTGTTATGGAATTTCTCCGTACTTTCCAAGCTGTCCAGCACGGTGAGGTGTGTTGCGGAGATCGGCCCATTCGCGTTCAGTTGCCCCTGCCACAGACGCCGAATGCCCTCTTCGCCGGCCGAAGAACATATAGATCAAGCCGCAGGTTCCTACGGACTGGGGGCATTCATAGACGCTGAAAGGGCGCTACGCTTCGGCGCCAATTACGCATGCTGGTGCTTTTTGTTCTCCGTAGCCGAAGCTTTGCTGGCGGCGTTCGCTGCGCTTGTGTCCGCAATGGCGACGTCGACAGTGCTGGCGGCCAGAGCGAAAGCGATGAAGCTGCGACGATTGGTGTCTTCGAGTGCATTGGTCATGGCAGCGCCACTGCAATTCCCGACTGTGGCATTTTCCAAAGTCCTAACCAGCCGCTATTGGATCATCAATATCTTGGCTCTGGAAATGGTCGATCAAGAAGCGGGCGGCCGGTCCTGGAGGTGTGTCCGTTCGGTAAACAGCCTGAAGGCGATAAGGACCGCCCTTGCAGTCAGGGAGATCAAGGTGCACCAGACGCCCTGCCTGTATATCATCTCTCACCATTGGTTCGGGCATGTTGCCCCAGCCAATGCCTTCCTTTAGCAGCATGTGCTTGGCGCCAAGATCAGCGAGGCGCCACGTATGGTTCCCGACAACAGCAAACTCGTGCCCTTGGGTAAGAGGTGATCTGTCTGTCAAGACCAGCTGGATATGACCTCGGGCCGCGCCCGGAGGATGAGAACCACCCGCCAAGGGATGATCCGGCGAGGCGACGGGGATCAGCTTTACGAAGCCCACCCCGATGCGCTCCAGGCCCGCGATTTCGACATCAAGTGGGCCACTGATGCCGATCGCGGCGGTTCGATTGAGCACAATCTGCGTCACGGCGCCCAAGGCTTCGACATAAAGCCGAAGAGATACGCTGGGAAACTCTTTTCGAAAAGCTTTCAAGGCGTCCATGACGCGGGCGGCAGGTAGCATGACGTCCAGCGCGAGGTGCACCTCCGGCTCCACGCCGCGGAGCATACTTTTAACTTTAGCCCGGAGATTGTCGATGCCATGGGCGACGCCCTTAGCTTCAGCGAGGACCGTCCTCCCCTCCAACGTCAGCTGCGGCTTCTTCGTTGAGAGCCGGTCGAAGAGCGTGACACCCAACTGCGTTTCGAGGTTGGCAATCGTGTAGCTGATCACAGAAGTAGCACGGTTGAGCTTCCTGGACGCGGCCGCAAAGCTGCCTGTCTCGACGACCGTGATGAAAACTCTGAGCTGATCCAGCGTCGGCTGGCCGGGGTCTGACATTTCCAATTCCTCGAACGTTTTCGTCAAAATTATCTCAGTTTTCCGAAACGTCTAGTGGGCCTACCTTCAATCCATCGAATTCAACCGCCGGAGCTGACAATGTCTTATTTGTCGAACGCTGACATAGCGCAGGTTATCCTGCCCTCGACCCGTGACCTCGGAGGCTTCTCCGTCCGCCGGGCCCTGCCCGCAGCCATGCGCCAGATGGTCGGGCCGTTCATATTTCTCGACAGTTTCGGACCTGTGCGGTTCGGTGCTGGAGAAGGGATTGATACCCGCCCTCACCCACATATCGGCCTTTCAACACTCACTTACCTTCTAGAAGGTGAGCTGCTGCATCGTGACAGCGAAAGCTACGTGCAGGCGATCAACCCCGGGGAAGTCAATCTGATGGTCGCCGGTTCCGGCATTGTCCACTCGGAGAGGACGCCGGAACATATCCGCAAGGACGGCGGCAAACTCACGGGCCTGCAGAGCTGGATCGCTCTCCCTAAACAATCGGAAGAGATTGGGCCGCTCTTTCAGCACCTTGGCACCCATGAACTGCCAACGATCAATGGCGAGGGCATCGATATGAAGCTTCTCGCCGGCAACCTGCACGGACGGCGCTCACTTGCCAGAACCTTCTCTGACCTCTTCTCTGCAGAGATCCAACTTCAGGCTGGAGCCCGCTACAGGATCGACGGAGAGCATATCGAGCGAGCGATCTTCGTCGTCACCGGTACAATCGAGATCATCGGGCAAGACGGTACATATGGTCCGGATCGTCTCATCGTGTTCAAGCCGGGCGCCGAGATCGTGGTGAAAGCGAACCATCCAGCCCGGTTTCTTGCCTTCGGAGGCGAGCCGCTTCCTGAAAAGCGGTTCATCCGCTGGAATTTCGTGGCCACGGACCAGGAGCGCATTCGCCATGCTGCCGACCAGTGGCGCGAACGACAATTCCCCGGCGTGCCCGGCGACGACGAGTTCATTCCCCTCCCCGACAACTTCACCTGAAATCAAATACAACCAAGGAGAAATACCATGACGACCTATGCAATCATCGGTTCCGGTGCGATCGGCTCTGCACTGGCCGAACGTTTTCATGCAGCAGGCGTGTATGCCGTTATCGCCAATACCCGCGGTCCGGCTTCGCTTCAGTCAATCACCGAGAAGTTCGATACCAAGGTGGAGGCGGTCGAACTCGATCAGGCTCTTCAGTCGGACGTCCTTATTCTGGCCGTGCCTTACGACGCCGTGCCGGACGTCGCCCGCAGAAAGACTGCCTGGGATGGCCGCACGATCGTCGATGCGACAAATGCAATTGACTTTCCCGCCTTCAAACCGCGCGACCTCGGTGGCCGACTATCATCGGAGATCGTCGCAGAGCTTTTTCCCGGCGCCCAGCTTGTCAAGGCGTTCAACACCCTCCCGGCCGCCGTTCTGGCTGCCGATCCGGAGAAAACGAGTGGAAAGCGCGTTCTCTTCCTATCAGGTAACTATCCGGAGGCCAGCAAGAAGGTAGCAGACCTCATTGCTCGTCTGGGTTTCGCTCCGTCTGATCTAGGCAGTTTCAAAGCCTCCGGGTCCCTTCAGCATTTCGGGCAGCCGCTGGTCGCGCTCAACCTGCTGAAGGACTGAAATCGTTCCATAGAGAGCGATTACAGGGAAGGCAATTTTGGATCTCTGGCGCCACATACAGTCGATTAAATCGAACGCTATGGATCAAATTATGCAGCTTTTATCGAACGATGAAAAAACAGATGTTGCTTTCATCGACACCAACATACCCACGGAGTTACAGAAATGACCAAGGTTCTCGTTCTCTACTACTCGTCCTACGGCCACATCGAGACAATGGCGGGCTCAATCGCTGAAGGCGCACGAAGCACCGGCGCCGATGTGACGATCAAGCGCGTCCCGGAAACTGTCCCGCTCGAAATTGCCGAAAAGGCTCATTTCAAGATCAACCAGGACGCACCGATTGCGACGGTAGCGGAACTCGCCGACTATGACGCGATCATCGTCGGTACCGGAACACGCTTCGGGCGGATGTCGTCGCAGATGGCGGCCTTCCTCGACCAGGCCGGTGGCCTGTGGGCACGGGGAGCTCTCAACGGCAAGGTGGGCGCAGCGTTCGCATCGACCGGCACCCAGCATGGCGGACAGGAAACCACCCTGTTCTCGATCATCACCAACCTCATGCACTTTGGCATGATCATCGTCGGCCTGCCCTATAGCCACCAGGGCCAGATGAGCACTGAAGAAATTGTTGGTGGCGCTCCTTACGGGGCAACGACAGTTGCCGGTGGCGACGGGTCGCGCCAGCCTTCGCAGATCGATCTCGCGGGTGCCTTCCACCAGGGCGAGATCGTCGCCCGCACTGCAGCTGCTCTTGTCGCTGCCCGCAACTAAACCCGCCTAAATCAATCTTAAAATTCAGCTCCAACCAGACCAGCCGATTGCGATCGGCTGGTAAGGAGAAGTCATGTCCTCGCTTTTCTCAAACAAGGTTGTCGCGGTCACCGGTGCAGGCTCTGGGATCGGTCGGGCGATAGCACTTGGGCTCGCTCGCGACGGCGCAACAGTACATCTGGCTGATCGCGATGCCGCCGCGCTCACCCAAACTGCAGAGCTCATCCGAGCCGAAGATGGCAGGGTGTTCACAACCGAACTTGACGTAGCAAGCGAACTCCAGGTCGTCGGATGGATCGAGCAGATCGGTTCTACATCCGGCTGTCTCCATGCGGCCTTCAACAATGCGGGTATAACCGGCCCTGCGAAGCGCATCGAAGACTATGCTCTTGAGGATTTTCAACGGGTGATCGCCGTCAATCTGCAAAGTGTTTTTCTCGGGATGAAGTACCAGATCCCGTTGATCAAGCGCAGTGGCGGTGGCTCGATCGTAAACACAGCTTCGGTCGCTGCTTTGACGGGACTAGGAGGCATGAGTGCCTACGCTGCTTCAAAGCATGGCGTGCAAGGGCTGACCCGGGTTGTCGCGATGGAAAATGCGGCGCACGGCATCCGCGTCAACGCGATTGCGCCCGGCTGGACTGAAACGCCAATGGTTGTGGCAAACAGCCAACAAAACCCCGCCTTTGCCGCACTCGCTCAAAACGCCATTCCTGCCAAACGCGGCGGCAGGCCGGAGGAAATCGCGGCCGCGGCAATCTGGCTTGCCTCCGAAGCCACCTCCTATGTCACCGGACACATGCTGACCGTCGATGGCGGCATGACGATTGGTGGCTTCGAACTTTGACGCTCAATCTTGAAAGGAACATCCCATGTCTGACCAAAACGAAGCATTGAAAGCAGTCGTCCGCCGTAACACACTCGAGGTGCAGTCCGGCGGTAATTTCGAGCTCTTTGACCAGCTTTTCGCCGAAGACTTTCTGGACCACACACCGCAGCCTGGGGGGACGCCAGACAAGGAAGGAGCCCGCCGCCTTTACCATGCTCTGCGCGAAGCCTTCCCGGACTTCCACGCCGAAATTCACTGGCAAGCGGTCGACGGCGACATCGTGACGACTTTCAAGACCTATCACGGCACGCATCAGGGCGTCGTCCTTGGGATCGCGCCAACGGGCCGCCAGATCAAGTTCGAAACCGTCGACGCCATGCGCATTCGCGACGGCCAGATCGTCGAACACTGGGGCGTGGCCAACCTCTATTATCTTCTGCAACAACTCGACGCCCTGCCCTCCTCGGCTCCCAAAGTGCCGGAACATTAAGGATCACCACAATGAGCAACAGCAACATTCTCGACGGCAAGGTCGTCATCGTAACCGGCGCATCAAGCGGCATTGGCCGTGCGATCGCCATCCGGGCTGCCGAACATGGCGCCAAAGCAGTTATCGTCTCTGACGTCGTGGAAGCACCGCGCGAAGGCGGTGAACCGACTGCCTCCGAGATCAGAAAACTGGGGGCAAAATCCGTCTTCGTGAAAGCAGACGTCAGCCGCAAGGCTGACAACGACGCCCTCGTTGCGGCGGCAGAAGAATTCGGCGGCGTCGATGTCATGGTCGCAAATGCAGGCATTACGCTGAAGACAGACGGGGCGGAGGTTCCGGAAGACGATTACCGCCGCCTGATGTCTGTCAATCTCGATGGCCCGCTATTTGGAGCGCAGGCAGCTGCGCGTCAGATGAAAGCACTCAACAAGCAGGGCAGCATTGTCCTCATGGCAAGCATGGGCGGGATCTCTGGCGCCGGCATCACCGTCGCCTACTCGACCAGCAAGGGCGGCGTTGTGCTGATGGCCAAATCATTGGCCGACGCTCTTGGCCCTGACGGAATCCGCGTCAATGCAGTCGCACCCGGCACCATCGACACCGAGCTTCTTCGCACCAGCCCCGGCATCGCACAGGCCTCCGAGGGCTTTCGCCAGAGGACGCCGCTTCGCCGGCTTGGCAAACCGGCAGAAGTCGGAGATGCTGTCGCCTTCCTTGGCTCGGACCTATCGAGCTATGTGTCTGGTACCACGCTCCTCGTGGATGGAGGGCTGCTCTCCGTTATCTGATTTCTCGACCCTCCAGTCGGACCCGCGCCCTCAAAAAGCGCGGGTTTTTCTTTGCTTCCATCATTCGATTTTCTCGACGATAATCGGCGATATTATCCAGCTTTTTCGTTCGCTTGGATGATGGCAATTTCTCCCCACGACGCAGCCACGGTGGCTACGCCCCAAACTTAAGGAGAACGTCCATGTCTTATTCCGAAGCAATCGCCCAGCGCGTTGAAACTCTCTCCCATTCGGCCCTCATCAACGGCGTCACGCCTCTCACCGGCCGCGTCCTGCTGGCGGCAATCTTCCTTCTGTCCGGAATCAGTAAGATCTCTGATCCAGCTGGGACGATCGGCTATATCAATATGGTCGGCCTGCCCTTCCCGCCGCTGTCCTACGGTGCAGCGGTCGTGACTGAGCTCCTGGGCAGCATTGCCCTGATCCTCGGCTTCCAGACCCGCATCGTCGCTCTGATCCTTGCCCTGTTCAGCGTTGCCACGGCACTGACGTTCCACAACAACCTCAGCGACCTGAACCAGTTCATCCACTTCTTCAAGAACATCGCAATGGCCGGCGGCCTGCTCCAGGTCGTGGCGTTCGGCGCAGGCCGTTTCAGCCTCGACGCCCGCCGCTAAGCGAAGCACCCGATCAAAAGAAAAGCCCGGACGATGGTCCGGGCTTCTCGTGCTTTTTACTTGCCCCATTCCGGGCCGCCATCGGTGCAGGTCTGGCCCCCATCGACAGGCAGGACAATTCCGGTGATCCAGGCCGCTTCATCACTGGCAAGAAAAGCAACCGCCGAGGCAATCTCTTCAGGTTGGCCTGCCCGTCGCAACGGAATCCGGTCCCACGCCTTATCGAGAAGCGCGTCGTCATCCATGATAGCATCCACCATTCCCGTGACAGTAAGCCCGGGCGCCACTGTATTGGCTCTGACACCGAACTTGCCGAGGTCACAGGCTGCTGAGCGGGTCAAATTCGCAACCCCACCCTTTGCAGCATTATAGGCCGCATGGCTCCAGCCGCCACCAAGGGATGACACGGAGCCGATGTTGACGATCGAACCCTTGGTCTCCTTCAGATGCGGGACCGCTGCACGGCTCATGTAGAAGACACCGGAGAGGTCAGAGGCAATGCACTCGTCCCAATCCTGATCGCTCGTCTCTTCGATGGTGCCGACGAGATTCATGCCGGCGGCATTGACGACAGTGTCGATCCGGCCGAAGCGCTCCACGGTCGCGGCAACAAGGGCGTCGCAGTCCGGCCGTGAAGAAACATTCGCGACAAAGGTGCCACTGCGGTCGGCCGGCATCTTGGAGGCAACGTCCGACAACCGCTTCTCCGTCCTGCCGGAGATCATCACGGACGCTCCTTCTTCAAGAAGCCGGTTAGCAATGGCGGCGCCGATACCGGAACCACCGCCCGTTACGATTGCTACCTTTCCATCAAATCGCTTTGACATGACACACTCCTTCATTCTCCGTGGCGAAGGCCGCGGCAGTGTTGGTTTCGTGTTTGGGTTTAACTGGATTGGTTCAGTTTGTCGGGAAGTCGGCGGAACGAGACAAAGCTTCCCAGGCAAGGACGTTCGCCTTGAGGTCTTCAGCCTTCTTCAGGGCTGCGTCCGCGGCGTCATTGCCGAGCGGAAGGTGATGCGGAGGCTGTTGCGCCAGCACGGCTTTCCGGATCGCCTTTGCTGCGCGCGCGGGATCACCGGCCTGCTTTCCGACCGATGCGTGGTAAGCACGACGTGCCTCGCCCGCTGTCGCCTCGTAATCCTCAATGGACGCGGAGACCTCGTTCGACGAGCCTGCCCATTCCGTCCGGAACGCGCTTGGCTCGACGGTCATGACGTTGATCCCGAGTGGGACGACTTCTTTCCGGAGCGTATCCGACAGGCCTTCCACGGCAAATTTGGTCGCGCAGTAATAGCCTACGCCGGTGTAGCCAACCAGGCCGCCGATTGATGTCAGATTGACGATCGTACCACCGCGGCGGGCTCGCATATGCGGAAGCACCGAATGGATCGTGTTGGCGACACCAAAGAAATTGACATCAAACAGGCGGCGGGCGTCGGCTTCGGCGGTTTCTTCAATAGCACCGAAGAAACCGATCCCGGCGTTGTTGATCAGAACGTCGATGCGTCCGAAGTGCGCTTCTGCAGCGTCAACAACCTTTTGGCACTGATCCCGATCGATGACGTCGAGCGGGAGGATCAGGGCATCGCCCTTCTGCTCAAGATCCGCGATCTTGTCGGTTTTGCGAGCCGTCACCACGACTTTTTCACCGGCTTCCAGCAGGTGTTCCGCGATATAGCGACCGAAGCCTGTAGAGCATCCGGTTACGAGCCAGACTTTAGGGTTTTGCGTCCTCATTTCATATACTCCTTTCTGTTTCAGACCTGCGGCGACCGTTGCTGGTAGCCGCAGATTTCAACGTCTTCGACGCAAAGGTCCGGGACCTTCGCCATGAAGACCTCGACGTAAGGTGTGCTCATATGCAGTTTGAAGTCGGAGGCGTGCCGCCAGTCTTCGAGCACCATCCACACGTCGGGAACGTCATTGGACTGGTGGATCTCGTAGCGGAGGCAGCCTTCCTCGTTTCGGGACGGAGCGACGAGCTGAAGCAGTTCGTCACCCAGATCTCCTGAGCGGCCCGGCTTTGCGGTGAAGTAGGCCACATCGGTGAGGTCAGCCATTTCAGGTCTCCTTCTCGGTTAGGGCAACACCCGCATAGTGACGGCATGCCTGGAAAAGATCTGCCGCGTCTTTGCGGGAGCTGTCGTGATCTTGCTCCTTTCAGACGCCGTTGATCGCGATGATGCGCGATGCGGCCGCAGCCTGCCGCTGAGCGGCCAAGGGCGCGTATTCGGGGGATGCGAAGAGCTGGCGGATCGCATCCTTGTCCGGAAATTCGATGATAAGCATGTTGGTGGCGGTCCAGCCCTCCAGCTCCAGTGGTGTTTCGTCGATTGCGATGAGCTTGCCGCCGGCTTTGGCGACGAGCGGCAATGCCTTTGACCTGTAATCTTCGATAGACTTCATGTCGTGAATGTCGAGGTCAACGACGAGGTACGCAGTCATGGTTGTCTTCCTTTCGTAATGGGTTGCAGGTGATTTTTTTGGGCCCGGCGCCTCTCAGGGGAGATGGCGCCATTTGACCATGCGTTCTTTGAGATCGAGCATGCCACCATCGACGGTGAACGTGCCGTCGCCGCGGTGATGCATCATTCGACGCTCTTTTCGGGTCTCGTTGATCCAGATCCTCGTCGCTTCAAGGATGAAGAGGTTGTAGGGATCCGAAAGCCTGGTATCGACGACCCGGCATTCTATGTTGGCCAGGCAGTCTGAGAGGAGCGGGGCTGATACGTCCTTGGCAGGTCGCGTTTTGAGACCATACCTCTGGAATTTATCTACCCGATCGCCCGAACAATTGCCGACGTCGACAACCGTTTCGGCGAGATCCAGACCGGGGACTGCGATGACACATTCTCCGGTTTTTCGGAGAGCCTGATAGCTGTGATCCCACGGCCCGATGACACAACCGATCAGCGGCGGGTCATGCTGGATCATCATATGGAAGCCCATTGTCATCACATTGGGCTTGCCGTTATCGCTCGTTGAGACCATGACGATTGGGCCAGGTTCCAGAACGCGATATGCTTGAGATGCGGGTAATTCCTTCATGACAATCTCCCTTGAGAGGTCCCTGCATCTAGGCAGGGACCCTTCAGGGCCGGTCTGTTACCAACCCTGTTCTACTGGCAGAACGAACAGCTCGGCGACGTCCACATGAGCCGGGGCCTGGGCGGCGAAGACGATGGTGTCGCCGATATCCTCGCCCTGGAGGAAGGTCATCTGGCTCGCCAGCTCGTCCATCTGCTTGCGGTAGCCCGGATCGGTGATGTGATCGTAGAGCTCGGTGGCAACGGCGCCGGGCTGGATGCAGGTCACGCGGATGCCGTGTTTCTGGCCGACTTCCATACGCAGGCCATCAGAGAAAGCCGTGACCGCATGCTTTGTCGCGCAGTAGACCGACAGACCCTTGAACACCTTGCGGCCAGCGATCGAGGACATGTTGAAGACATGGCCTGAATGCTGCTTGATCATCTGGGGCAAAACGGCTGCCGTCGTGTTGAGCAGGCCCTTCACATTAACGTCCACCATTCGCTGCCACTCGTCGACCTTGAACTGGTCGATATCGGAGAGCGGCATCAGGCCAGCATTGTTGACGAGGATGTCGATCGAACCATAGGCATCGATCAGCTTCTTCACGCCCGCATCGACCGAGTTCGTGTCAACCACGTCCATTTCGATCACAAGAGCTTCGCCGCCCTTGGCTTCAATCTGGTTCTTGAGATCTTCGAGCTTGTCGGTGCGCCGTGCAGCGATACCGACCTTTGCACCGGCTTCAGCAAGCTTCGCAGCAGTCGCGGCTCCAATGCCACTCGATGCTCCGGTCACCAGTGCGATCTTTCCATTGAGGTTGGTCATTGTCTTCATTCCTTGTCTGAAGCCCACCACCGCGGTGGGCGTTTCGTTTTAACAAGGAGGAATTTAAGCCGTTCATCAGCGCCCTTCTCACGGGCTCTTGCTCGACCTGTCGCGATCTTGCTCGAAACGTAAGATGTTAAAAACTAGCCTCGGCGATGGTGACTGGGGCGGCAGGCCAGTTTAACGACGGACTAGCCAGACCAACTGAAAGTCTTCGTCGATTTCGACGTAAACGAGCATGCGGCCGCAGCCACGCGCGCTATTGCGTTTGCTGAGCCGATCAAAGTATCAGGTAGGGGGCCCATTATCCGCTTCCCGAAATCAGGGCATGTTTAGGGAGACGAGACACACTACAGGTGAGGCCACTCGTCTGGAGCTGATGCTGCTGATGCAAGCGTGCCAACGGCGCTTGATGGAGCAAAAACTCTCTTTCAGCCGACGGCATGATGGGGAGTATCAAGCGTGTAAAGCATTTGCGCGCCTTCTACGCCCTTGAGTGCGAACCGGCCTACGCATGCAAGACGCTGGCGATTACGCCCCTCCATACAGTCTGCGAAGTTTGAAGAGGTTAGCAGGTTTACATCCAGCGACCGACACAATGAAACGATGCGACTTACCTCGTTTACGGCGGGACCTATCACAGTGAAATCGAGCCGGTCCTCGCTTCCGATATTCCCGTAGAAGACATCACCGATATGTAGCCCGAGACAGACTTCCGTTGTGGGACGGCCTTCCGATGTCCTCCGGGTATTAAGGGATCTCAGCCTCAGGCGGAGGAGGTTTTCGGCCTGCAGCGCGGCGTCACAAGCATCAATCTGTCGATCCGCCCTGAAAATTGCCAGGATACCATCTCCGATTAATTTCAGGACCGTCCCGCCAGCCTCATGGACTGCTGAGATGACCGCATCACTGTAATCATTCAGGAGAGGAATGATCTCCTCAGGCGACACTGAGGCAGAAATTCTTGTATAGTTTGCAAGGTCCGAGAACCACAGGGCCGCGGATATCCGTTCCGACGCGCCCCGGTTGATTTTACCTTCGAAAACTTTTCGTGCTGCGTCGTGCCCAAGATAGACTTCGGCAATCGTCCTTGCGATCCGCGCAAGCGCAGTGCTTTTAATCGCCAATGCAAGAACCGGCAAAAGTTTGCGAAGGTTTTGAAGATCGACATCAGAGAAACCACTGGGGTCGCGAGTCGCGAAGTGAGAGAAGAAGCAGTCCATCTCTCCAATGGTCCCTTGCTTCTCAAATCGATGGATGAAGGCCACAAAGTCTATAACCCCGGAGTTACGCATGTCGTCGAGCATCGCGAAATCGGTCGGGTCTCCTCGTCCGATACGACGTCGGACATCGGACTCCTTCCCAGCCCAGAGATAGTAGAAGGCTGAGCGCTTCCAATTTTCAAAGGCGTCTCCAGAACTGCTAGGACCATACTCAAACTCTGTCTCCACGACTTGCTGACTGTCCCATCGAAAGGCGCGCCCCTCGTGAACCGGGTGCAGCGTGTCAATAAGTGCAAGACTGCGGTCAAGCGGTAAACCGGCGTCACGACATGCTGCACAAAAGCCGCCGAGCAACACGGACTCGCTTGCTCCGTGAAGCCCTTGCTGTGCTACCCAAGCGGAAATCCTCTCAATGTCTTCGTTAGTCATACCACTTAGAATTTCCGCGCAAAATTGTCAGTGACTTACTGTGCGGGTTGAGTTTCACCGAAACAAGAGCCTTTAGCTTCTAATCACACCAATGCTGCAGTTCCCGACCGTTGTTCATCGCTGCCTCCCGGGTATTTACGGAACACCCGGAAACGATCTTTCGCACCTTTGGGAGCCTGGCGCGCTCTTGCTCGAAATCGCGACAAGGCAAAAAAATCAGCCCCGCCGGTAGTGGCTCGGCGGCAGGCCGGTTTCCCGACGGAAGACCTGGGCGAAGTGACTTGGGCTCGAATAGCCGACGGACATGCCAATCTCGATGATGCTCGTATCCGTCTCCTGCAGAAGAAGCTGTGCCCGGGCAACGCGCTGGCGAATGAAGTAGCGCGAGGGCGAGAGCCCGGTCGCCTTCTTGAACAAACGGCTGAAATGGAATTCACTCATGCCGACTGTCTCGGCAATCTGTGCGAGATTGAACGGCTCGGCTAAATTTTCCTCAAGATATGCGACGGCTCGACGAAGCTTGAAGCCTGGAAGTGCATTCTGACGATCATCCGCGGCTTCACTCGCGGCATAATTTCGGATCAGATGCACGGCTAGTGTCTGGGCAAGACCCTGAATGAACAGCTGACTTCCTTTCCTCTCAGACGTGAGTTCTTGGTGGATCACGGAAAGAAGGAGTGACAGCTGCGTGTCCTTACCCCCTGAAATATCGCGGAGTGCGGGAGGAGCGGCGCAGCCCAGCACATCATAGGCGACGCGCTCGAACAGCGGAACGGAGAGATAAAGGTGCATGACCTGGAAAGGTGCGTCGCCGATGGCGCGCCAGCGCATCTCGTATGGGGTGGGGGAGCGGGTCAGGAAAAAATCACCAACTGTGACCGTGTTGGCGACCCAGTCCCCGTCAAGGTCGCGTTCCTCAACGACAGCTTCGCCTGACATCACCCAAACGATCAATGGTTCTGCAACAGCAGGAACAAGAAATGGCTCCTGCTTGTTGAGACGGGAATAGACCTGCACGAACATGTCGTTCCACGCCGGACTATCGCCACTAACAAGCGTGCGACCGGCAATATACTGTTCAAGCCCGACCGGGGACGTCCGCTCGGGCCTCGCAATGACCTCTTCCAGTTCGGGCACGAGTGCCGCTGGATAAATGGGATTTCCGGTAACGGCCGGGATTGGGGGCAAAACGTTTTGGCGGGATGGTTCGATGGTTTCCAATGCGGACCCTCTCTTAAAACGAGCATAGCTTGTGTAGGTTGCCTAAGGGTTCAATGGAACATATCCCGGTTCACATCTCCGCCCACAACCACCATCAATGATGCAATGCAGCATTTGGTTTCGTCCGATGAGAAAATAAATCCGGTCTCAACGCACTCTTTGGGGCAAACGAAATCCACATCAACGTCACATGTAAATATTTCCGGCTCCGTAGCACCCTTCGGGAAACCTCCATTGACCTCTTTCTCAAGAAGCAACCGCCCGGCGGCACGCTCCCCTCGCATCGCTCGAATGAAAGTGGCTGCTGCACCGCCCAACATGATCCACTCCATCGTTCGTAGGTTTGGGCTAGCATCGCCCGTGACGATCAAGGATCGGTAGAACGAAGCTCCAATGAGATTGTCTGATCGCGCCAATGTGGATGCTGGCATCTGCCGCATGGAGATTTGAGCGCTCGTGAAACTGCCAAGGGGTCGGAACCCCAGCGCCTCAGTCATCACGAAGCGGAGTCAGCAGCCTGCTTTTCGTTGAATAACGAGATACGATCATCGGCAATCAGCAGAGCTTTTTCGATCAATGGATAGCCAGCATAGGGAATGACGTTGAAGAGGGTCTCGATAATCTCTTCCCGGGTGGCCCCGAGATTGAGAGCTGCATCGACATGGACGCCCAGCGGCTTTTCCGCCGCGATAGTTCCCTGGGCGGCGAGAGCAGAGATTGCACCCAGCTCGCGTCCCTTGGGGTCAAGCGCTGAGCGTGAAAAGATATCGCCGTAGCAATGCGCAACAATAAGCCTACCCAGACCAGGAGCAATATCTTTGAAGCTGTCGACCACATCAGCGCCGGATCCTCCTGATGTTGCGGCAAGTGTTGCGGCCCCGCTCATGAAGCGCTTCTCATCATCTTTGGTGGTCTGGACTCTTTTCTGGGTATTCGCTTGTGGTCGTTCGGAAGCCACCAGGACATTGTTCGCTCTGCCAGCAGCGTTGAGCGCTGCAGGGAACCCGGAATAGACGCTCAGTTGGATAACCATTTCGACAATGTCGCTGTGGGTTGCGCCCGTAGCCAAAGCCGAAGCGATGTGGGCGTCGAAGCTCGCCCCCACCTTCCCCCTCGCCCCGAGCATTGCAGCGGACGCGAGATGGGCCAGCCTCGGCTCCAGGTGCACGGCGCAGAAGATCTCTTCGTCAAGGACCTGTTCGCGCCACTTCAGGAACTCGGGCGCAACTCGATCAAGGACAGCGAGACGGTCGGAGGAGATATCCGGGATGGCAGGTGATGCCTGAGCCTCCGTGGCATTACTGGTTTCGCCCCGCTCGGCGAGAATATCGCGGACGATGGGAACGGCGTTGATCGCCGTCGGAAACCCAACAAGACCCGCGGAAATAAACAACAGGTCGACAACATCATCGGGGGTTCCCCCGGCATTCAATAATCCGTTGAGGTGAAAAGACAGTTGAGATTGCGCCGATCCGTGGGCCAGCAACGTGGCCGTGGTCAGAATCTGGCGTGTTCGCAGATCAAGACCATCCCGCGACAACACATCGCCATAGGGATATTGAATAGTGAACCGCGCCAGATCTTCCGAGAAGCGCGCAAGCTGGCTTACCGGCCCTCCAAAATTCTCACCTCCGATCTGTTTGAGAACGGCAAGACCACGAAGGTGTTTTTGTCTGTCTTCTGGCGAGGCCAAATTCTCGAGCTGCTCTTCGATTTTACTCATTATCATCGCTTTCTTTTGATCTGTTTTTCACGGACGCAGATGTTCCCATCGAGTGAAAGAATTGGACACGCCGGCATTGGCTATGCCGGCGTGTCCAGACTACTGATTGCGATAGAGAACCATTCCCGCGTGGTACAGGACGCCATCGACGAAATCGCCGTCGGCAGTAAAGCCGGTGTCGTCCCAGTACTCGATGTGATCTCCCGACACCTCGTATCGTCCTTGATAGGCACTTTCGCGTCGGCCACGGGCCTCGTCGTAGCGGCCATTCGGAAGCAACTGGTGCCGGATGCGGCCGTCTGCGGTCACCCACATGCCGACATAAGGGTGTGAAGGCGTTGCGGTCGTCATTGTGCCGCCTCCGTCTTGCCCAGGAAAGACTGAATGGTCTCGGGTTCGACGACCCAGGCGTAGTTCAGTTCGTGCCGGATCTTCCATTTGCCACCAGTGCATTCCCAGCCCAGCTGCGAGCGGCCATCAAAAGCGATCACCTTGCCGTCAAGACGATCAATGCGGCCAACGAAGCCAAGAGTCGTCGAAGCAACTGTGTCGCCGACGATTGCGTCATGGCCTCCGGTCAATCCGTGGCGAACGGATCGGGCGGCGTTCTGCAATGCCTCCCAGTTGGCGCCGTAGCGAGCCGAATTGTCAAAGAGCTGTGTGCTACCAGGCGCAAAATTGTCGTAGAAAACCCCCTTGGTGTTTTCCAGGTCGTAATATTTGTTCAGCTTTTCTGCGAACACGAATTTACCATCGCCTTCATGACGCTCCCAGCCCTTCATGATCCAGTCGGCATGGAGCGCGAGAGGAGCCTCGGCGCCTTCCCGGGGGCACGTGCTATCCTGTGCAGCGACAGGTCCGGCGCAGATCCCCAGAACCAATGCTGCTGCGAGCGTGATCTTGATGTTCGTCATTGGAATATCTCCTTCGATGATCGTTGTTTGTTGCCTGCCGTGCTGTGCGAGATACGTTTGTCGGCCACGAGCAATAGGTAGACAAATTTGATTGTCGCTTGTATTCCCTTTCCGCTAACGTGATTGGTTAGCAGGATGCGACAATGACAATTGACCTAAACTTGGTGCCAGTGTTTCTGGCGGTCGCCGAAGAGGGGAACTTCAGGGCCGCGGCCGACCGGCTGGGGGTTACACGCTCGGCCGTAAGCCAGGGCATCCGCCGACTCGAGGATATCTGCGGCATCGCGCTCGTTAGCCGCACGACCCGTAGTGTGCGGCTGACCGAGGCGGGCAACCGCTTCCGCGAAACACTGTCCCAACCAATGGCAGAGGTCAGATCTGCGTTCGAGAATGTAGCGGGTGACGCAAGACCGAGCGGCTTGCTGCGGATCGCGGTGACATCGATTGCCGAACAGTTTTTGTCCGGCCCGCTGATCGCGTCCTTCGCTGAAGCCCATCCCCGCATCACGATCGACGTCACGGTGACCGACGACGTCTTTGACATCGTAGCTGCCGGCTTCGATGCGGGGGTCCGGCTGGGTGATGTGATCGAGCAGGACATGGTCGCGGTGCCACTGACGAAAGAAGAGCGAGAAGTGGTCGTCGCGACGCCGCGATATTTCGAGGTCCATGGAACGCCTCGCCATCCTCGGGACCTTGTGCGTCATCGCTGTATCGGTTGGCGTCCGTCTCCAAGTGCTGCGCCTTACCGATGGGAGTTCGAGGAGGATGGAATTTCTATCGACGTTGCCGTTGAGCCGCAAATCACCACAAACGATCTGTATCTAATGATACGGACCGCACTCGCTGGTGGCGGCATTACATTTGCGTTGGAGGAGACGTTTCGTTCATACATCGATCGCGGCGAGTTGATCACGGTGTTGGACGATTATCTGCCGCCATTTCCAGGCTTCTTCCTTTACTTCCCCAATCGCCGGAATATGGCGCCCAAGCTGCGAGCGCTCATTGACCACGTTCGTGCATACAAACCGACGTCATCCTAGCTGTCAGTCGCCAGGGCACACGGGGTTTTGTGCGTGGGATCGGACACGTATAATGCCCAGCTATTCGCTAATTCGGCCGGCCCGAACCAGGCCAAGGTGGCGCAGATTGGTGAGAATGGACACGCGGCTCCAGAAGGTCGAAAGCGGCAAGGCCCGCAGCGAAAACGACGTTCGTCACTATGGAAGAAGAGGCTGGTGTGCAGCCTCTTCACGGATCCGCATGTTTCGCCTTGTTAGAGCCGGCTGTCAGACCTTAAGCGTAGTTGATGGGCAGCCAGTCATAATTCGTGCTGTCTTTGCGGACATGGCCAATACCCGGAAAGGCGAGATGCGCGCCTGCCACCAGATATTTGCCCGCCACCGCCTGCTTGAACGCAGCGTCGCGTGCAGCCACAGCGGCTTTCTGATCGATATCGAATTCGATGGCGACGCCGGGTTCATCGAATTGCAGGATATCGCCATGGGTGATGTCACCCCAGAATACGATCTTCTGGCCTTCACTTTCCAGCGTGATGGCACTGTGGCCCGGCGTATGTCCCGCATAAAGAATGGAACCAAGACCGGGAACAGGCGCTGCGTTATCCGCGAAGGTTTCGAATTTTCCGGCTTCCACGTATGGCGTCACGCACTGATCCGCCTCGCCGAAATGCTGCTTTACTATGCCTGTCGCCGCCTTGGCGTTTGCCGCATTCAGCCAGAATTTTGCCTCTCGTTCATTGACCCGCAAGGTGGCGTTCGAGAAGGTGCGTTTGCCTTTGCTCATCAACCCGCCGGAGTGATCGGTATGAATATGGGTGAGAACGACGTCGTCGATCTCATCCAGCTTGTAACCGGATGCCTCAATGTTCGAAGCGAGCCTGCCGAGTGAGGGGCCCAGATAGGTACCGGTGCCCGCGTCAATCAGCACCAGTCTTTCGCCGGTGTTGACCAGGAACGCGTTGACGGAAGTTGGTACCATTTCGGGCAGAAAGGCATCATTCAAAGCGCCCTGCGCGTGTCGTTCGCTCGTGTTGGTGTAGAGCTTGGCGAGCGGCAGGGCGATGGTGCCGTCCGACAGGGCAGTGACCTCTACGGAGCCGATCTTAAGCCGGTAGAAACCCGGTGCCTGAACAGCGGCATAAGGCGCCTTGGCGAAGACGATTGATGGAGCGACGAAGGGTGCTGTGACGAAGCCGGTCAGAGCGCTTTTGAGAATGGAACGACGGGATGGCATGGATTTGCTCCTTACGTGAGGGTGCGGAACGGCTTGCAAGTTCCTGCCCATCAGCTAAGGATGCTTCGGTCAGCAATCAAATCGATACCGCTCATGCACGTCATCGATCATTTCAATCTTCGTTCCTTTGATCTCAATCTTCTCGTCGCTTTCGATGCGATGATGGAAGAGATGAGCGTCACCCGGGCAGCCCAGCGGCTTAAAATTCAGCAGCCTGCGATGAGCCACAACATAGCGACCCTGCGCACGCTGTTTCAGGATGAGCTTTTCATCCGTGTCGGTCAGGTGATGAAGCCAACCGCACGGGCGCTCAATTTGTCCGGCCCGGTACGGCAGGCTCTGCGGCAGGCGCAGGCGGCCGTGTTGATGGCGGATGCATTCGATCCAGCCACCGAGCAACGCACATTCAGGCTGGGGCTTTCCAGCGAGGTGGAACTGCTATTGCTGCCCGATCTGACGGCGCGGTTGCGGGATATCGCGCCGGGCATCCGTATTCTCGCCCGCGGTGGTGATGCGCAGGAGGTCGACGCGATGCTGGATGCGGGTGTCATCGATTTGTCTGTGGGGTGCAGTTATCTGCCCGACTCACGGCACCATAGCGAGCCCCTGTATCAGTCCAGCGTATTGTGCTGTTTCAACCCGCAGCTACTGAACCTTTCCAACCCAGTGAGCCGCAATGACTATATGGCCGCACAGCACGCGGTGATCTCACAAACCGACAGCCTTCATGGCTGCGTTAAGGATGCGCTGGAACATGCAGGTGCAGACCTGGAAGTCGTGGCGGCAGCTCCCGATTTCATGTCGATATTGGCCACCGCGCGTTCATCTGCAGTGATTGCCACCGTATCTTCGCGCATCGCGCTTCGTTATGGGCCGCTATTGGGGCTCGAGGTCAGTCCGCTGCCACTGGCACTTTCTTTCCCACCGGTGGCAATGGTTTGGCCGCTCCACATGCACACCGATCTGGGCTGCGCATGGTTGCGGCAGCAAATCCGTGAGGCGATGCTGAGGACGAACGAGAGCAAAGTTGCGGATATTGCAGCGTGATGTTGCATAAAGATCAGTATGTCTTTGATGTCCTCACCCTGAAGGGACATGAACCGACGACCCGCCATAACTTCGGATCCAAGCCGGCAGAAAAGCGAGCCAGATCATGCATCTGGTTCATTTGGAATGTCCGAAGGGGGCCGATAACGGACTGTCCGATGATGGGGTGCCGGACGGCGAAACCGGACCTGCCCGCCTCCGCATCGACCGCACGCTGCGAGAGTTCGCTGGTGGCCCAAATCGTCGCGTCGTCGAAATGCCTGGCGCACCGCGGCGCGCGGCGCGGAATCGCACGAGAAGGCTCAAGGCCACACGAGCCGTCCGGCGGCGAAGTCGCGCGCGAGCGCGATAAAGGCCTGGAAAGCCGCGGAGGAATTTCGTCGATTATAATAATATAGGCACAGCGGCACGAGCGGCGGCGTCCAGTCTTCGAGAATGCGCACAAGCCGTCCCGCAGCGATGTCTTCGCGGACATCGGTCTCCATGAAGTAGCCGATCCCCACGCCGTTCGTTACTGCGATCCGGGCAAGGGAGGCTTCGTCGAGAGTGATCGGTCCTTCGACGTCGAGCTGCAGCTCATGGCCGTCCCTCTCGAACCGCCATCGGAGCAATGAACCATCGGGAAGCCGTCCGCGAATACAGGGGTAAGAAAGCAGATCCTGCGGCATTTTGGGGATGGTGCGGTTCTCGAAAAACGCGGGCGATGCGGCAACCGCCATGCGTCGCATCTTACCCAGCGGTATGGCGATTGCGTCGCTTGGTACCAGATCCGCGCTACGCAATCCCAGATCAAAGCCCGCCGCTACGACGTCAACGAGCCGCCCTTCGGTGACGATGTCGATATGAACCTGCGGGCAACGCTTCAGATAGCCCAGGACCAGCGGCGCCATGATCTCGCGCGCCGCCGTCGCGAAGGCATTGATGCGCAAGATGCCGGACGGCGTCTCCTGCTGGGAGCGCGCCGTGTTCATCGCTTTTTGGATGCCCTCAAGCGATGGCTTGATCTGTGCGACGAAGATCCGCCCCGCATAGGTGAGCGAGACGCTGCGCGTGGTGCGATTGAACAATCGCACGTCAAGCTGACGCTCGAGTTTGCCCACCGCGTTGCTGATGGCCGTGGTCGACATGCCGAGATCGAGCGCCGCCGCTCGAAACGAGCCGCACCGAACGATAGCGAGAACCGCCTCAAGCTCGATCAATGAATGGCGCGTCATTGTCCCGTTTTCCGTGATGCCCCATGCTGGTTTGTCACGCTTATCGGGCGAAAAGTCCATCGCTAAATTGGCCTCGTCACGATCAAGGAGATGGACATGACCAACCTACCCAAACCAATCGCCGACTACATTGAGGCAAATGCCCGTCTCGATATCGACGGCATGATGAGGCCTTTCTCGAATGACGCCGTCTTCATCGACAACGGCAAGCGTTACGAAGGCCTGGCTGAGATCCGCAGGTTACTGAAGGACGAAGCGATCGCGGTCAAGGCGATCTTCACGCCTGACACTGTGCGGGAAGAAGACGGCGATGTCGTGCTCGAAGGTCCCGCTCATGGAGACTTCCCGGGCAGCCCGATCCGTTTCACCTATCGCGTAACGCTTTCGAACGACGCCATCAAGAGCATGGAGACCACGGTATGAGCATCCAGGCAGATCCAAACGAGTTCGCTGGCAAGCGCGTGCTCGTCAGCGGCGGCACCAAGGGTCTGGGCCGCGCCACGGTCGAGCGCTTTCTCGCCGGCGGAGCCCGTGTTATCACCGCCGCCCGCACGATCAAGGATCCTATCGATGGCGTTGAATACGTCCAGGCGGACCTGACCACTGCGGAGGGTGGTGAAGCGCTCGCCAAGGCAGCGGTTGAGCGGCTGGGCGGCATCGACATCCTTGCCCATGTCATCGGTGGCTCGGCTTCGCCGGCGGGTGGCTTCGCCGCGCTGACGGACGACCACTGGCTCGCCGAGCTGAACCTTAATCTACTGGCGACGGTTAGGCTCGATCGCCTGTTGATCCCGCAGATGCTGGAGCGGGGCAAGGGCACCATGGTGCACATCACCTCAATTCAGTCCGTCCTGCCGCTGCCCGAATCCACCACAGGCTATGCCGCTGCGAAAGCCGCCCTGAGGACCTACAGCAAGTCAATTTCCAAAGAACTCGGTCCCAAAGGCGTGCGGGTCAACTCCGTCTCTCCCGGCTGGATCATGACTGAGGCCACTGGAGACTTTCTCGAAATGCTTCGGACTGCCAATGGCGGCACGATCGAGGACGCGCGTCAGTCCGTGCTCGATGCGCTGGGCGGGATCTCCATTGGGCGCGGAGCTGAACCTGAGGAGGTAGCCGACCTTATCGCCTACCTCGCCTCTGACCGTGCTGCTGCCATCCACGGCGCCGAGTTTGTCATCGATGGCGGTACGATAAGGACGGTATGAGCGAGGGTCCCGGCGTTCGCGGAAGTGAGGACGCCGGGAGCCCTCCAGCCTTGGCCGAAGGATGAAGCCGTCAGGGAGCCTCGGTCGCACCGCATCAAGATTCAACCACCTGAATGGAACGACAATGTTTGCCGTCTACGCGAAAGAAGCCAATTTCAACGATCCACTCGCCTCCCTCGTCGTCGGAGAACGTCCGGATCCGATCGTGAGAGAGGGCTGGGTCAGAGTGAAAGTGACACATGCCAGCCTGAACCGGCACGACATTTTCACACTTCGCGGGATGACCTCGCAAGAAGAGCCGATCCCATTCCCAATGATCTTGGGCAATGATGCCGCAGGGTTGCTCGAAGATGGGACGCCCGTGGTGCTCTACCCCGTAATGGGAACGGAAGACTGGAAGGGCGACGAGACGATTGACCCTCACTGGCATGTTCTCAGCGAGCTTGTGCCGGGAACGCTGGCTGACTATGTCGCTGTCCCCAGGCGCAACGCTGTGCCTATTCCTGAAGGTTTGTCCCCGCTCAATGCATCACTGCTCGGCACGGCCTGGCTGACGGCTTATCGCTCGCTCTTTACCAAATCCCGACTGATCCCCGGCCAGACCCTTCTCGTGCAGGGGGCGTCCGGCGGCATGTCGACGGCCCTCATCCAGATGGGTCGGGCTGCTGGCTTCGAAGTTTGGGTCACGACGCGAAACGACGAAGGGGCAGCGATCGCCGAGCGTCTTGGCGCCAACCGGATATTCCGGCATGGCGACGCCCTACCGCGCCGCGTTGACGCGGTCGTTGACAATATCGGAGCTGCGACATGGGCAGACAGCCTGAAAGCTGTCAAAAGGGGTGGCGTTTTGGTGATCAACGGCATCACGACAGGCCACACCGCCGAGACCGATCTGCTGCGTATCTTCGTGGAACAGATCGACATCCGCGGCACCATTATGGGCACATTCGAAGAAATGAAGGCCATGATGCAATTCGTCATCAGCAACAATATCACGCCCGAGATAGGTGCCGTGGTGCCGATGACGGAAGCCCGCGAAGCGATCCGCAACATGATCGAGGGCCGCACGCGCGGAAAGACCGTCTTCACGCGATAACCGACGGCGCAATGAGGGCAGGATGACAAACGATTTCCGCTCAATTCTCCCGCCGGTTGTTAGATCATCATTACTGCCTTCATTTTGGCCGTGGGGATCTCTTGAACCGGCCGGGCCGGGCGTTCGAGATGATTTTCAGTCGAGCAAACCCCGTTCGTTCGAAGCATCAAACTTTCGCACATCGCCCCGCATGCGTCCCTGCCATCGCGCAACGAAAGCTTTCGTCTGCTGGGCATCAAGATGAGCAATAAGCGCCTCCTGATTGGCCCAGCGTTCCACGATCAACAACCTACCCGCTGCGGGATCATCAACTGCGGCATCATAGGAGATGTTTCCAGAACGCTGTCTTGTCATGGCCGCAAGATCCTTCAGTTCCGCAAGAAATTGCGGAACCCCCTGGGGATCGACGTGTATATATCCTGTTACTATCAGCATCATGCTTGCCTTAGTTGTAGCGCCTTCGGGGGGAGTGACCGCACTCGTGTGATCTGGTGTCATCAAACCGCCCTCAGTACGATCTTGCCTTGAATGCTGCCTTGCGAAGCTCGCTGATGGGCAGCAGATGCTTCCGCCAATGGAAACTCGCTGTCGATGACGACTCGAATTGTGCCGTCGTCGAGCAATCGACCGATTTCAGCCAGTTGCGCGCCATGTGATCGGACCTGGGTGGATGAGACGGTAATCCCACGCCTGGCGGCGTCCTCGTGGCCGGAAAAGCCCAAGGGATTGACGAGGAAGAGAGCCCCACCCGGCTTGATGACGCTCAAGAAGCGTTCAATGTTCGGCCCCCCAACGGCATCCATCACCAGATCGAAATCCTGTCCGGCTGCATCGACGGACGTCTTGGTGTAGTCGACGAACTGGCTTGCGCCGAGTTCACGAAGAAGCGTCTCATGCTTCCCAGAGGCGACCGCAGTGACATCAGCACCCTTCCATTTCGCAACCTGAACTGCCAGATGGCCGACGCCCCCTCCCGCGCCATTGATCAGGACACGTTTGCCCTCAAGCGGAATTGGGGCATGCGGAAAGGACTGAAAGGGATTGGGTGCATCATGGCCTAGCTCCACGAGAAACTGCCAGACTGTCAGAGCCGACATCGGCGCGCCGGCCGCGTGGAGGTGATCTATTCCCGACGGCTTCTTCGCCAGTTCCGATGCGGGCACGCTGACGTATTCGGCGTAAGCACCACTGCCTTTCATTAGATCCTCGGGGAAGCGGACCATGGCATAGACTTCGTCCCCAACACTGAATTGCGAAACTTGTTCGCCCGTTGCTGCGACGACACCTGAGACGTCGGTGCCAAGGATCAGCGGAAAGGTAGCGTTGGGTCGCCATTCGGGAGGCAACGCTCGATAACCGTCACGCAAATAAAGATCCGGTGGATTGAGGCTCGCCGCATGGACACGAACCAGCACTTCGTCACTCGCTGGCACGGGCCGAGCAGCGTCCTCATAAACCAAAACGTCGGGGCCACCGAATTCGTGCAGTCGGACTGCTTGCATCATCTGGGTCATTGTAACCTCATCTCTCTGAAATTCTGTTGTCTCTCAGCAAATAAGGTGTCGTTTTGACATTGATAATCGCGCTGTAATTCACTTTAATAATTCCATGACGGAACAAATCGCCTTGGACAGATTGACCGGCCTCATCGCCTTCACGAAAGCGGGATCTTTGGGAAGCTACACGGCCGCGGCCCTATCGCTATCCATTTCCCCCTCGGCCGTCAGCAAGAGCGTTCAGCGACTTGAACAACGTCTCGGGGTCTCGCTTTTCACCCGCACGACACGCTCGTTGACGCTGACCACTGAGGGGCGAGAACTGCATGAGCGGGCGCTTCGCCTACTTCGCGACGCGGAAGAAATCGAGCAAGTGGCCAAGGCCGCCCGCGCCGCACCCTCCGGCAACTTAAAAATTGCGGCGTCGCTTCCCATCGGTCTGCATGTCATCGCTCCAATACTTGCGGAATTCAGGAAGCGGTACCCGACCGTCACGATTGACTTGCGTCTCAGTGATCAGATGATCGACCTGATCGCTGAGGGCGTTGATCTGGCTATTCGCATCGGAGAACTTGACGACTCGCGTCTCCTATCACGGCGTCTGTCGCCCCATCGACTTTGCTGCTACGCATCGCCAGAATATTTGGCTAAACATGGCACCCCGAGACATCCTGACGAATTGGCGGAGCATGAGACGGTCAATTTGCGGTACAAAAGCACGGGCCAGCTTTTTCGATGGCCGTTCCGTATCAGGGAACGTGAGGTCGAAATCGTTCCGTCATCGGGTATCGTTGTCGATGCAAGCGAAGGCGTCATGACCGCAGTCGCGGCCGGCGCCGGAATTGGAATGGCCACAAGTTTTGCCGCGACCGCCTGGGTCAAGCGGGCGCAATTGACGCCGATCCTCTCAGAATTTGCCGTCGAACGACACAACGTCACTGTGGTTTGGCCCCAAAGCCGCCGTACCAACCCGGCTGTTCGTGCCTTTATCGAAATGTTGATCGACGCGGCCTAGCCCAAGTGCTGGTCTCCACGGCATGTGGTGCGGCCCTGAGTTCAGACAACGGGAGGCCACATAATCGGGCCTGTCGTCGATGATTAGATAAAGGCGGCGGGAGGAAATCTCCGTCATACGGCGGCAAAAAAATGATCTATCTTATGCAGGAGATCTAAAAAGATGGCCGCTTGGTCGTAAGCGTGCCGCCAGAACCAAGGCGATGATCGCGACGACAATCGCATTGAGCCACAGTACCGAAAACTCTTGTCGAGAGACATGAAAGGCGATCGCTGCAAATTGGAGCAGGAGCAATCCCGCGACTGCAGCGGTCGTCAGCCAAGGAAGTATGCCGAGTGCGGCAGGTAAAATGAGGCCTATCGCGCCCAAGCTCTCCGCAGAGCCGATCAGTGTAATCAGCCAAGTCGGAACTTCCAGGGTCCAATTCCAACCCATCGCCGCCATGGCCTCCGGAGGCTGCGTCAGCTTCGTCCAGCCGGCGTAGCCGAAAAACGCAGCCAGCAGGATTTGCCCAGTCCAGGCGAAAGTCGTCGTTTTGCTCATGCAGACTCCAGGGGCGATGTGTTAAACCGCGCGGTATTGAACACTGCGCTATTTGATAGTCCTGACTATCATATGGAGTCAACAGCATGCGTGAGTGGCCGGAAAGTCACCCCAAGGCCAGGGCAATGGCGCGGCGAAGGAGCGAGATCATCGATGCGGCCAAGCGCTGTTTCATCAGAACCGGTTATGCCGGCACCACGATGGAAACAGTCGCTGAGGCGGCCGGTATTTCGCTCATGACGCTGTACAGGTTCGCAGAAAGCAAGGAGGACCTCTTTGCGGCAACGGTCACGGACGCTTGCCGCGCCCGCGATGAAAATGAGCGGCAATACTATGAAAATCTTGTGAACCTGCCGGTCCGGGAGATGCTGATAACCAGCGGGATCGAGATGCGTCTCAAGATTCTGCATCCTGACAGCATTGCGCTCATGCGTCTTGTTATCGCTGAGGCTGGTTCTTTTCCGGCTCTGTTGCCACTCGCCTATGGCGCGTTCATAGAACACTTCGAAGAACTGGCATTGCAAGTCATCCGGATCGGGTTTCCTCATTTCTCCGGAGATGCCGATATCCTGTCTCGCAGGTACGTGGACTGTCTTCTTGGTGCCGACGTTCTCCGCATATTGCTCGGCTGCGACCCATCGGGAGACAGCCAAGATGTTTCAAAAGCGAAACTGGCTGCCGAATTGGTATTAGGATCAACAGGGTGAAACCAATGGCGATGTGGGCCGCCAGCAAGACAACAAACATGGATTCATATTGTCGTCTGCTATCCGGGTGCTGGTGCCTCGCGGAACTCAGCCAATTTCGACTGAGTTCCGCAAGGTGTGGGAGATAAAAAACATCGGACCCAGCCACTTCTGCGGGACCGGTGACTTCGGAGAAGTCCCTCCGTGGCAGTCAACGCTTCAAGTAACTGTCAGGTCATTTAACCCTTTCAATTCGCAGGTCGAAACGGCTCAAGAAAGCGAATTCCCGCTTCGATCGTGCCGTCCATCATTTCAAGCAACTGCGGTACGAGTTCCGCCATGCGGGGCGCATGGAGATGTGCCTCAAGAGCTTCTCGACTGACCCAACGTTCGTAAATGACGAACTTGCCGGGCTGTCCGGCCACTTCATGGGCTTCATAGTCGATGCAACCTTCATCATGTCGCGAGGCCGTGACGGCCTTGCTCATGAATGCTTTCATGTCGGCTTCCCTGCCGGGCTTGGCGCTTGCCTCCCAGAGCAGGACAGTGAGGGTATTGTGGCCGTCGGACATTTGGTTCCTCTTGGTTCAATGTTGCGTTTCAGGGAAAGGGTGTACTGGATGCGCGACAGAGCGCTTTTTGAGACAAGAGCATCCGTCAAAGGCGTCCATGACTGGGCCAGAGCAGGCCCCAGGTCCGTCAAGCCTTGGAGGCCGTGACGCCGTTAAGGGCGGCTATCGCCTGCTCCGGCAATTCGAGCTTCTCGGCGGCCCCGCAGATGACAACTAAGGACTGCTTCACGCTGCTGGGAGGGCGCTTGCACGATCTCTTGGCGGGCCGAAGACGTCGTTGCCGACAAGCTGCATGCCTCCATAGCCGACCCGCCTCATGTCACGAGTACGCAGCTTAAAAGCCGCTATCCAATCGTCGTTGCTCATGACAAATCTCCTGGCGTTGATGTCTTTTTGGAATTATGGGAAGGAATATTTGGTTTTGGAATTCGCGTTTCATGAGCGTAGTCAAAGAGGCTCTAAGGCCAAGAAAATCACCGGTCCAGAGCCGATCAACGGCCACTATCGATGCGCTGCAAGCCGCTGCCATTCAGGTTTTGGCGCGGTACGGCTTGAGCGGAACGACGACGACACGGATCGCCGAGCGCGCAGGGACATCGATCGGGAGCCTTTACCAATACTATCCGAACCGTGATGCCCTGATCGCAGCCGTCCTCGAGAGACACCTCAACGCAATGGCTGACGCCATCGATGAGGCCTGCCGCCAACAGAAGGGCATGCGGGTTGCCGAAATGGCTTCCTCTCTCGTTTCTGCGTTTCTCGCAGTGAAGCTCAGTGATCCAGTGCAGGCAAAAGCCTTATACGCGGTCGCATCGGAAAGGGGTGGGCCTGAACTTGTTGCACGCGTATATTCGCGGACGGTGGAGGCCATTGCATCCATGATCGCAAGCGCCTCGGACGCGTCTTTTGCCGATCCATCCTTGAGCGCAGCGATCGCGTTCGATGCAATGGCAGGGCCCGTTCGCTCGGTGTTAGAAGGCTACACGGCCAATGGAGTTCAAGACAGCCTACACCTCCATCTGGTCCGCCTCGTCACTGCATATCTTCAGACCTTTCGGGTGTAATTTCTGTTTGAGGGGCACTATCGGCAAGTGCGGGCGGCCTCTGAACCAGAGCCTGCCTCGCAAGCCCCTAGGATCTCTGTCCGCGCAGCTCAGCCACCTGTGGTTGTGGGCCGTCATTGGACATTGGCGAAATCGTCCTCGAACTGCGCCTTGGTCTTGCAAGCCTTCCGCCAAGAGCGAGCCGACGTTTTCCCCAGATCGGCCCAGTGAAGACATTGGCAACACGGTTACACCTACTTGCCCGAGATGCCGCCGAAGAGCGCGACCACGCTGCCAGGGGCATCGTCGCCAAAAAAACGACTTAGGTTTTGCGCTGTCTGATTTGCAACTTCGGTGCTTCTGGGGAAAAGGCTTTTCTCATAGTTCGCAAGCGCTGCTTCCACATCGTTGGGTGACGATACGAGGGCTATTGCGAGTTCCGTGCCGTCATAGAGGGCAAGGTTTGCACCTTCGCCCGCAAACGGCGACATCAGATGCGCGGCATCTCCGAGCAATGTCACGCCCGGCACTCGTCGCCATTGGTGTCCGACTGGCAAGGCATGGATCGGACGAAGCACAGGATCGGTCTCGCCATCTGTAATGAGGGCGGTGAGCGCGGGAGCCCATCCTTCGAATTGCACTGCGATTTGAGCCAGGCCCGCTTTGGGGTCGGTGAAGTCTATGGACTTCGTCCATTCCTCCGGCTTGGTCAAAGCCACATAGGTATGCAGCGTTCCGTTCGCATAACGGTGTGCGAGGATGCCCCGACCCGGAGCGATGGCCATCAATGTACCGCTGCCAATCGCCTCCGCGCTCGCATTATGGCGCGTATCGCCATCGAAAAGCAGCGTTTCTATGAACGAGATGCCGGAGTAGACAGGCTTGGCATCAGACAGGAGCGGACGAACTTTCGACCAAGCGCCATCGGCACCCACGAGCAGGTCGGTGGTAACGGTGGAGCCATTGACGAAAGCGACCTCATGGCGGCCGGTGCCGAGCGGGGTTATCAACTTGACCTTGTGGTCCCATTTGATCGTTTCCGGAGGAATGGAGTCGATCAGCATGTTCCGAAGATCGCCCCGGTCGATTTCAGGGCGATGGGTGCTATGATCTCCGGGACTGTCGAACAGAACATGTCCATTCCTGTCGACGACACGTTTTGCATCCTCGCCGGGGCGAACGAGCTCGAGAAAGGTCTCGTAGAGCCCCGCAGCCCTCAGGGCAATCTGACCGTTATAGTCGTGGATATCGAGGAGGCCGCCTTGTGGTCTCGCGTTTGCGGAGGCTTCGGCCTCGTAGATGATTGTGGGGATGCCATGAAGGTGAAGGACACGTGCGAGTGTCAGGCCACCAAGACCGGCACCAATAATCGTAATCGGGGTTTGCACTAAGCGCTCCTATTGAACATAGGCACCGAACGCCCCAAGGCGCTGATGACTATTTTCGCCCAATCATGTCGGGCGGCTGTTTCGGGAGACGCTGGCCAGCAAGAGCATGAGGCCCGGTTGGCGTGTGCGCGGCCGCCACACTGTGGCGGCCGTTTTTCGCGACGAAAGGTCACTATAGGAGAAGGTCAAAAAATGCAATGCCACACTTGGTCTTGGCCGTTTTCAGACTTGGCGGCCAGTGACCGCATATGGCGGATGTCCTTGTCGTGTCGGCTCGCGCACCGGCGGCCCACCCCGCTCTGTCCAGGTAAGAGAGAAGTCACCTGGACCGTTGGCGTCAATCGCCCAGACAAGCGTACCGTGCCCATGCGGTTGTAAAACCGGACAGACGCCCACCAAGGCCATCGAGCAGATGCACCCTGGGGCCGTTCGCCTGATGATCGAGGAGACCCGTCATCCCATGGGCCAGATTGCGCGGGAAAGTGGTTTCGACGATCTTCAGCGTATGCGCGATGCGTTGATGCGCTAGTATGGACAACCGCGCCAGACGATCCGGCGGCTTGCGAGAGCCGCCTGAGGCATCAGCCCGCCTACGGCGGAACGATAGTAGATGCCGATGTTCATACCGTGGACGAATCGTCCTTAGTGGTTGATCCCCCTACGGGTTAACCCAATACCTGAGCTATAACCTCAGCGAAAAGGCCTTTAAGCGGGGCACGGCCTCAGGCGTCAATTTTTTTGGTGAAGATCACTGCCTCTTCTGATTGCCGAGTCCGAATTCTCCTCCCACCTGCTTACAATCCAACTGCCAAACAACAGCACTATTGATGTGCTGCAGAAGCAGATCGCTTGGTTGGAGAAACGAAAGGCCGCATCGGATGCAGCCCTGTCAATCTTGCGGGCAAGGTGGACTGGATCAAGGCGGGCAAGCCTGACGACGCATCCGCCTTGAAGACTATCAGTGCTGAAGCGCATGTAGTTCGGCCAGCCCTTCCTCCCTTGATATTACCGGTTCGTATCCGAGTTCGCGCCTGGCCTTGCCGATATCCAACGAGACTTCCACCGCAGAGGTGGCATAGGCCTGCCTTGTCAGTGGTGGAACAATCCTACCGACGGAGATTGCCGCAAGAATGTCACCGATGATGGCCACGGTACGGACGACGGCGCGCGGCACGCTCTTATCCGGAATTTGAAGCCCTTGCGTATCAAGGAGCCCCGACACGATTGTGCGGAAGGCGACCGGCGCGCCATCCGAAACGAAATAGACTTCTCCACCCCGTCCATGGGCAAGCGCGAGTTCAACGGCGTTGCAAAGATTGCCGATATGGGTAGTCGAGGTGAGATAGGTGCCGCCGCTGATCCAGGCAAATTTGCCGGATTTTACCGCTTCGGTGATTGCTGGAAGTGCCGTCGTGTCATCCCGCCCCCAGACGAAACGCGGGCGCAGGACGACGACGGCAAAATTGTCTGCATTGGCGGCAAGCGCGATGCGCTCGGCTGCCGCTTTCGTGCGCGAATAACCGCCGGCCGGTTTCAGCGGCAATGGCGTGCTCTCATCCACGTTGACGAGCGCCCTGCCGGTGGCGAGAACGGATTCGGTGCTCAGATGAATGACCTTGCGAATACCGGCGCGGTGAGCCGCCTCCATGACCGCACGGGTGCCATCTTCATTGACGCGCCGCTGCCTATCCGTGGCGGGTCCGTGGTCGGTGTCTGCCGCCGCATGGATCAGCGCATCGCAGCCGGCCATGGCCTCAGAAAGCGCATCGTCGAACAGTTCGCCACGGACCTGAGTGGCTCCCAGAGAACGCACCAGTTCCGCTGACTTGTCACTGCGCGCAAGAGCCTTGATTGCGACCCCGCAGGCGGCAAAATGCCGGATCAGATTACGGCCGACATAGCCGCTGCCTCCGGTCAGAAAGATCTGTTGAAACGGAACGAGTTTATCCGTGGCCGCGGCCTGTGCGGCATTGCTCTTAGTCATGTCATTCACCTGATGTCTTTTGGGAGGATCAGTCCGCCGCGATATCGGGAAGATCGCTCTCTCCCGGTTGCGTCGTCACGAGCCAGTTGATTTCGCGTAGAAGCCTGTCGCGCTCCTCACGGGGAAAGTGATGGAAATCGAGATGCTCGAGGAATTTCAGTCCCTCAAGCGCCAGATAGGCGAGAAGCGCGCCCCGCGCAGAAGCGGATGTCTCCATTATGCGCGCTATGGTGCGGGCCTGGTTCTCCTGCATCTTCAAGCGCAGCGTGGCATCGAGCGCGAGGGCCGCACTCAGGTTAAGCGCGACGGCTCTGAATTCTTCCGGCGGCGGCGCTGCGGCAGCAAGGATACGACCACGGATTGCCCTGTCGTCAGGATCGGCGAGCTGTTCCTCGATCCCGAAATGATGGGCATTGTCTCGTTCAAACGCGCGGTCCACGACGGCCTCGAGCAGAGCCTGCTTCGACTTGTGATCATAGAGCACGCTTGCCTTGTTGATGCCCGCTTCCTTGGCAACGGCATCGATGGTCAGGTTGGCCGCGCCATCCCGCCCGACAACCCGTTCAGCGGCATCAAGCACCGCCTGCTGGTCGATAACACGTTTCCTGCCCACTGTGCGCCATCTGATTATTTCCAACCAGATGGTTATAAATAATCAGCGGCTGTAATGTCAAGCCGACGAACAGGCATTGAAAGCCCGCACTTGGCGCCACGCTGCCGTGGCCTCCGCCTTGAAGGGATATGAACCGGCGACGCCCCACCGCACTGCGCGCGCTCTAAACTCCTAGCCTTACTCCATCTTTCGAAGGCGACAGGTTGATCCGCGGAGCATATTCGAGGCTGAACTGAATTGGACTTTCATAGCCTGCATCGAATGCTGTGGGCGTGCCACTGCTTCAACGTAAAAAGATTTGTCATCCCCGTACCACCTGGCTCAATTACTTCATCAACCACTCATGATCCGCATCGGCCTGGAAGCGCCATGCACGGCGCGGCCCTGCCATCACGTTGAGATAATACATCTCGTATCCGTAGGGCGCCCCACAGGGATGATGACCACGAGGAACAAGCACGACATCGTGGTTTTTCACTGCCATCGTCTCATCAAGAGACCCGTCTTCCGTGTACACCCGCTGGACGCCGAAGCCCTGGGGTGGATTGAGGCGATGATAATAGGTCTCCTCAAGATAAGTGATGCGAGGAAAATCGTCCTCGTCGTGTCTGTGGCTGGGATAGGACGACCAATGACCTGTGGGCGTGAATACTTCCGTCACCAGCAGGCTGTCGCAGTAGTCCTCGGCCTCCATGGCGATGTTGTTGATATAGCGTGCATTCGAACATTCGCCGCGCTGGGTAAGGCTAATACCATCAGGGCCGATGCGGCGGGCGGCACGGCCGCCCCTTCCTGGTGCCAGGCACACAGCGGTCGTGCAGTCGGTCGTCGCTTTCGCCTCCCACTGCGTTCCGTTCGGAACGTAAAGGCAATGAGGCGGCGTCTTCTCGAACACGTCCATGCGATCGCCAAGCTTGCCCCAGTCCTTATCCGCAGCGGTAAAGATCGCTTTTCCCTCCACCATCACCAGGATCGCTTCCATCGCTCCGGTGGACTCGGTGGCGCTCTCCCCGGCCCGCAGACGGTAGAGCGAGAAGCCGACATAGCGCCATCCTGCCCCGGCCGGCGTGATCTCATGGATCTTCCCATGGTCACCGAAAGGCTTGCGAATGAGATTTGCCATGGACTACCCTTTCCCTGTCGTCAGTTCATCAGACGCTGGAGCGCACGATTGGTGTTGTAGCGGGCACGGGCCTTTTCGAGGCGCTCCGGCCCACCCACCTGCGGCACCGCAACGTCCCACCAGTACCCGCCCGCGCCCGTGCCGCTCACGGCCTCGGTGTCGATCACGATGACGGTCGGTTTGGTGCGCCCCCGTGCCGCGACGATGCGCGCTTCGAGATCGGCAATGCCTAATGCCTTTTCGGCGTGGGCGCCCATCGATGCGGCGTGTGCGACGAAATCGATCTCCGGCTGCTCCTCGATATTCGAGTCCTTGTACATATTGTTGAATTCGGCGCCGCCACATTCCTGTTGCAGCCGGTTGATGCACCCGTAGCCGCGGTTGTCGGTCAGCACGACCGTGAAGGGCACGCGCATCATGACGGCGGTGACGAGTTCGGAATTAGCCATCATATAACTGCCGTCGCCGACGAAGCAGATAACCTCCTTGGACGAGTCGGCCAAGCGGATCCCCATCGCGCCCGCCACTTCATAGCCCATGCAGCTATAGCCGTATTCCATATGGTAGCCATTGCGGGCGGATTGCCATAGAACCTGGAGCGCACCGGGCATTGTGCCGGCGGCACACATCGCCACCGTGTCGTCCGTTGCCATGCGTTGCACCGCGCCGATGACCTGCGCATCGCTTGGCAGCATGTCCCCCTGCTCGTCCGCAGGGGCAGCGGTTACGGATTTCACCGTTTCCAACCAAGTGGCCCGGCTGCCTTTGTCAGGGGCGGGCGCGCGATAATCGCCAAGCCCGCTAGAAATGCGTTCGAGCGTCAGCTTGGCGTCACCGACCACACCGATAGCGCCATGTTTGACGGCATCGTAGCCATGCAGATTGATGCTGAGGAGACGGCAACTGTCGTTGCCGAACAGCGTCCACGACCCCGTGGTGAAATCCTGGAAGCGCGTGCCGACGCCGATGACCAGATCGGCCTTGCCGCACAGCCGGTTGGCGCAATCCGAACCAGTGACGCCGGGAGAGCCGAAGTTCAGGTCGTCGCTCGCCGGGTTGGCGCCCTTGCCGGCCTGCGTTTCCACGAAGGCGATGTCATGTCTGCGTGCGAAGTCGGCGAGCACCTGTTCGGCGCCGGAATAGAGCACACCGCCGCCGGATACAATCACGGGCGCCTTCGCCGCGCGGATCATGCGGATCGCATCTTCGACCTCGCTTGCGTCGGCTTCCGGGCGGCGGATGCGCCAAATCCGGGGTTCAAAAAAGGCGACCGGCCAGTCCCAGGCCTCGGACTGAACGTCCTGGCAGAAGGCCAGCGTCACCGGGCCGCAATTGGCCGGATCGGTCATCACGCGCAAGGCGCGTGGAAGAGCCGTCAGAAGATGTTCCGGCCGCATGATCCGGTCGAAGTACCGGCTGACGGGACGGAAGCAGTCATTGGCGCTGACTGTGCCGTCGTCGAAATCCTCGATCTGCTGAAGCACGGGATCGGGACGGCGGTTTGCGAAAATGTCGCCGGGGATAAGCAGCACCGGCAGGCGGTTGACATGCGCCAAAGCAGCCGCCGTCACCATATTGGTCGCGCCCGGACCGATTGAAGAGGTGACGGCCATGGCTTTCCGGCGGCGCTTCTGCTTGGCATAGGCTATCGCAGCATGCGCCATCGTTTGTTCGTTCTGGCCGCGCCAGGTCGGCAGCTTTTCGCCGATACCGTGCAGGGCCTCTCCCATGCCTGCGACATTACCATGGCCGAAGATAGCCCAGACACCCTCGATGAACCGCTCCCCGTCCTCGTTCATCTGAACCGAAAGCCAGCGGACCATGGCCTGCGCTGCCGTCAGGCGAGTAGTTTGTCTCGTCATGTTCAAAACTCCTCTTCGGCGCTGCGACTTTTGCGTTGTCCGGTTCCTACCGCTTCTCGCGCCTCATCCCATATGTCGCAAAGACGTCGATAGCGCCTCTCCATAGCGATCACCGCCGCGTCGTCATCGATCTTGCCAACGAACCAATTGCGTGCAACCTCGCCAAAAATCGTCCTGCCAACTGCAAATCCCTTGACGAGATCATAACCCGCCGCCACTCGGAAACTCTCAGCGAGCACGTCTTCCGGTGCGTCGAGACCCAACACGACGATGCCGCGCACGTGGGGGTCGTGATCGTGAATGGCCTGGCAGGTTTGGCTCCACGCTTCATGCGTGGCCATCGGCTCCAGTTTCCACCAGTCGGGATAAATGCCGATCTCATAGAACCGTCTGATCAAGGCTGCGGTAGTCGTGTCATCCACCGGACCGACCTTCGACGGGATGATTTCCAGCAGGAATTCGAGTCGACTGCGCCTAGCTGCATGGAACAGCCGCGTGACGACAGCCTCCTGCTTCTCACGCATTTCCAACGTGTCGGTCGGGTGGCAGAAGCAAAGGACCTTAACGACGTTTTCAAGCGGCCATTCCGCGAGCGCGCCATAGTCGGGACCAAGTTCCGGTTCCAGCACCAGTGGGCGGGATGCCGGCCACTCCACCGGGCGTCCGATCCACAACCTCGAACCAGATGCCGCGTGCAGAGCATTACGCCCGAGGCGGTTGTCGCATAGAATACCGTAGCCGGGTTGGCCATCCTGCACCTTCAACGCAGCCTTTAGGCAAAGTTCCTTGAATTCACCTATCCGTTCAGGCGTAGCACCTTCGATGGCTTCCAGTTGAATGCGGTGATCGAAGGCGAACACCCGCATGACCGGCCAATCGCCTCGCCGGTTGGTGGACCAATGCAACTGCTCCAGAACCTTGTCATGACGCAGGGCCTTTTCGACCACGCCACGATTGAGGAAGAAGTTCAATTCCTCCAGCGAGGGATAGGCGGGGGTGCAGCCGTGGCGACTGACGGCGAAAGCGCCGCAAGCGTTGGCATATTCGAGGGCCTTCGGCCATTGTTCGTCGTCGAGCCAGCCCTTCAACAGGCCGGCCATGAAGCCGTCACCGGCGCCCAGAACGTTGAACACTTCAATAGGGAATCCCCGACCGCTAATCGCCTCGTCCAGGGAGTCCGGAACGGGACCGGCAATGGCAACTGCACCTGCCGCACCGCGCTTGCAGATCAGGACGGCAGGCGTCCTTTCGCGAACGACCCGCAAGGCTTCGATCGTGTCAGCCGAGCCACCGGCAATGTGGAATTCCTCTTCCGTTCCGACGATTAGGTCGAACAACGGCAGGTGGCTCTGCAATTTGGCGGTGACGGCCGCACTTTCAATATAGCGGCTCTCACCGTCTCCGTGACCGGCCAAGCCCCAGAGATTGGGACGATAATCGATGTCGAGACCGGTGCGGGCGCCACTCCTGCGGGCTACGGCCAACGCCTTCAGCATGGCAGCCTCCGTTCGGGGATGGCTTAGATGCGTACCCGTCGCGACTACGGCGCGGGCTTCGGCGATAAAATCCTCGTCCATGTCGTCTTCCGAAAGCGCCATGTCGGCACAGTTCTCACGGTAGAAGATCAGCGGAAAATGATCCTCGTCGCGGATGCCCAGCAACACCAGCGCCGTCAGCCGCTCCGGATCGGTCACCACGCCACGGGTATCGACACCTTCGCGCTGGAGTTCCTCGCGAATGAACCGGCCCATATGCTCATTGCCGACACGCGTGATCAGTGCCGATTTGAGCCCGAGGCGCGCAGCACCGGCCGCGATGTTTGTCGGCGAACCTCCGAGATATTTCTGGAAGGACGCCATATCCTCCAGCCGGCCTCCGACCTGTGCTCCGTAGAGGTCAACCGAGGAACGTCCGATTGTGATAAGATCGAGAGACTTTTTCATTTCGTTCTCCGTAAACGCCGTAGCGCGGTCGACGGTCTAAGCAGGACACAGCTTCCCCACCGGGCGACAGGGTCACGCCGTTGATCTTGCGTTGGCATTGGCCTGAGATGCGCTGCAGGCGGCTCCTGACTTATTTCGGCCAGTATTTTTCGATGTAGCGATTCATCTCCGCCAGCATGAACTTGCCGGAGTGATCCGCCTTATCTTCCCAAGCAAAAACACAGGCGGTCATGATGCCGTCAAAACCGATTTCCCCCAGCGTCCCGAAGAAGTCATCCCAGGGAACCTCGCCTTGGCCGATGTTGAGGTGCTGATGCACACGAGCCTGCGTACCGGGCGGGTTGAGGATGTATCGCAGTCCCGAGCTTGCCTTGTGATTGAACGTATCGCCTACATGGACGTGGGCGAGAACGTCTTTTGCTTCGCGCAGCATGGCCTTGGTGTCATCACCGAAGTAGAAGGTATGCGGCGCGCAGTAGAGGAACTTGACGTTCTTCGAATTGACGGTGCGGATGATGTCGAGCGCTGGCTGCAGTGTCTCGCACCAGTCTTCCGGATGGGGCTCGATGTTGAGCTGGATGTTTTCCCTTTCGAAGACCGGAACGAGCTCTTCCATGGATCTCCACCAGGCGTCCTCGCAGGCCTCGATCATCGAGCCGGTATGGCAGCAGTAGCAGCCGCCTTTGTCGGGGTGCGGACCGCGGCCAAATTCGGAATTCATTGTATCGATTTCCATTTCGACGGCGATTTCGATGGCGCGCTTCCAGTGTTTTACCGCCGCCTGTCGTTCGCTCTCGTCGTTAGAAGCCCAACGATACATTGGCAGTAGCGAGGCGATTTTCACATTCTCCGCCGCCAGCGCTTTCTTGAATTCTTTCATCCGCTGCGGGAAGACGCGGGGCGCCTTGAACCATTCGAGAAAATCGGCGCGCGGGCTCATCTCGATCCAGTTATAGCCAAGCTCGCGTACCTTGCGCGGCAGCTCCTCAAGGCTGAGGTGACGGTGCATGAACGGGTCTATTGCGATGCGCATTTCTGCCTCCGGGCGGAGTTGTGTTGACATTGTGTTGGACGGCACTGTTTGGGGCTGCGGGCCAGGGAGGGATGGCCCGCAGCAAGGTCCGCTTACTTCACATAAGCGGCCATGATCGGAGGTCGCGAGACATGTCGAGGTCAGCAACGAGCTTCTTCATAAGGCTGGTCTTCAGGCTTTCTTGACGCGCTTCTTCTGGCGATAAACGTCCGCGACGACAGCCGCCACGATGATCAGGCCCTTCAGCATTTCCTGGTAGTAGGCATCAAGCCGGAGAAAGGTGAAGCCGGAAATGATGACGCCGAAGATGACCATGCCGATACACGTCCCGAGAACGGAGCCGCGTCCGCCTGACAGCGACACGCCGCCGATGACAGCCATGGCGATGGCATCCAGCTCATACATCTGGCCCATGCCAGCCTGGGCTGTGAGGCCGCGCGCGGCAACCACAATCCCGGCCAGAGCGGAAAGCAGTCCGGCCACGGCATATATCTTCACAGTGTGACGCTCGACATCGATCCCGGTCACGCGTGCCGCATGGGCATTGGCACCGATTGCGTAAGTGAACTTTCCGTATCGGGTGTAACGCAACACGACATGCATGATCACGGCGACGACGAGGAAGATCAGAACCGGCGTCATGCCTTTGCCCAACGCTGCGAAGCTGTCGGTCGGAAAGCTGATCGGCTGCCCCTTCGTGTACCATTTGGCAAAGCCGCGGGCCGTCACCATCATGCCGAGGGTGGCGATAAACGGCGGAATGCGCGTATAGGCAATCAGGGCTCCGTTGATGGCCCCACAGATCAATCCGACGATCAATCCGATCGCGACAGGGACAATAACCGGAAGGTCTGTCAGGCCGGGATACAGTGCCCGCTCGAAAGTGCCGATTTGTGCAAAGCTCATGGCAATCATGGCCGTCGCGCCGACGATCGATCCCGAACTGAGGTCGATGCCGCCGGAAATAATGACCTGGGTGACACCGATCGCAATGATGCCGATCACCGACACCTGCAGAATCATGATCGACAGGCGTTGGGGATTGAGCAAAAACGATTGTCCCTGCAGGATCCAGCCGAGGATCTCGAAGGTCAGAGAGATGCCGATGAGAACCAGCAGGATATTCAGCTCGGACGGCAACTTGCGTTTCGTCGTTGCTACGGCCGCAGCTTGTTGCGAAATCGTATTCATATGTTCTCCTCCTCTTCGGCGCCGCGTCAGCGCGCCGCGAGATCCATGATTTTGACCTGGTCAGCATCCGCGCGGTCGAGAAACCCGGAAACGCGCCCCTCATGCATGACCATGATCCGGTCGCTCATACCGAGAACTTCCGGAAGCTCCGACGAAATCATCAGGACAGCGACGCCTTCGGCCGCGAGGCCCGTAATCAGCCGGTGAATTTCCGATTTGGCGCCAACATCGATCCCGCGCGTCGGTTCATCCAGGATAAGAATGCGTGGCTTTGTCAGTAGCCAGCGTGCGATCAGCAGCTTCTGCTGGTTCCCGCCCGACAGATTTTCAACGATCTCGTGGAGATTCGGTGTCTTGACCCTAAGCTTCGCAGCCATATCCGCGGCCAGCCTGGTCAACGTCTTCTGATCGACGAAGCCTGCTTTGACATGCGATCGCGTGATCAGCGCGGATTGAATATTCTCCAGGCAATCAAGAGCGAGAAAGCACCCGGTCTCCTTGCGATCCTCTGTGAGGAATGCCATGCCATGCGCCATCGCCTCGTTCGGGCTACTGATTGTGACCGCCTTGTTATCGATGAGGATCTGGCCGCTTGCGGCAGGATTCACGCCAAAAAGGGCTTCGGCGACATTCGAGCGCTTTGAGCCGACCAGGCCGGCGAGACCCAATATTTCACCGCGCCTCAACGAAAACGAAATGTCGTGGAAGACACCCGGAATCGTGAGTTTGTTTACCTCTAGAATGACATCGCCGATCGGGCAGTCGATCTTTGGAAACATATTGGTGATTTCGCGCCCGACCATCATACGAATGATGTCGTCGCGGGTCACATCCTTCGATGCATGTGTGCCGATATACTTGCCGTCGCGGAAGACTGTGAACTCGTCGGCGATCTCGAATAGTTCGTTCATCTTGTGAGTGATGTAGATGATGCCGATACCGTGGGCCCTCAGGTCGCGAATGATGGCAAAGAGATGCTCCACCTCGCGCTCGGTCAGTGCAGAGGTCGGCTCGTCCATGATGAGGATACGCGATTCATAACTGACGGCGCGCGCGATCTCGACCATCTGCTTCTGTGCTACCGTCAGCTCGGAAACCTGGGTGCCGGGATCGAGTGAGAGATTGAGACGCGAGAAGAGCTCGCGGGTCATCTCGGCCATCTTTCCGTGATCGATCAGGCCAAAGCGATTGCGCGGCTCGCGCCGTATCCAGATATTTTCGGCAATCGTCATCCAGTTCATCAACTGGAGTTCCTGATGGATCATGGCGATGCCCTGCTCGAGAGCGTCGAGCGGCGATTTCAGGGTCACCGGCTCTCCACGCAGCCGGATTTCTCCTGCATCGGGTTGGTAAATGCCGGCGATAATCTTCATGAGAGTGGATTTGCCGGCGCCGTTCTCACCCATCAATGCATGCACACTTCCCGGGCGGACGCGAAGCTGGACGTTATCAAGCGCAAGAACACCGGGAAACTCTTTGCGGATTCCCTCAAGCGCGAGGAGTCCGTCGATCTCTATCTTCTCCAGTACCTGCTTGATTGCTGACGCCGTGGCCGGACTAGCCATTTACATCCTCCTCCCAAAAATCTGCGAAGGGGTGCTCGACCCCTTCGCCGTTCTTGCAACCTCAGTTCTTTTGCTGGAAGTCCTTGAGATTGGCGGGTGTAACGAGTTCGAAGGGCACATAGACCTTCTTTTCCACGCTATCGCCCTTGGCCAGCTTCAGCGCGGCATCGACCGCGCCCTTGCCTTGACCTGCGGCATTCTGGAAGACCGTCACGTCCAGGTCTCCGGCTGCCATGGCCGCGAGCGCGTCCTGCGTGGCATCGATCCCGCCGACGATCACCTGATCCATTGGAACGTTTGCGGCCTTGAGCGCCTGGATGGCGCCAATCGCCATTTCGTCGTTGTTCGCAAGAACAGCATCGAATTTGATGCCAGCCGACAGCCAGTTGGTGACGAGGTCAGCGCCCTGCGTGCGAGACCAATTACCAACCTGTTCTTCCGCAATGGACATGAAGCGGCAATCGGGCGTGGTGATCACGTCCTTGATAGCCTGCGTGCGCATGCGGGAGGCCTGGTTGGAAAGTTCGCCGAGAAGAACGACGATCTTGGCCTCCGTCTTGCCGGCGGCTTTCAGCAGGCGGCAGGCTTCCTGCGTTTCAAGAGTGCCGGCATCAATTTCCTTGGAGGCAACGAATGCCTGCTTGTCAGGAAGCTGATCCACATTGGCCGGCTCGCGATTGACGTAGACGAGCGGGATACCCGCAGCGGCAGCAGCTTGCGTCATGGCGGCCGTCGCATCGGTGTCAACCGGATTCACGATGATCGCATCGACGCCGGAGGCGACGAAGTTCTGGATCTGGTTGAGCTGCTTGCCGACGTCGTTTTGCGCATCCTCGATCTGAAGATTCACATCCTTCAGTTCCTTGGAATAGTCGATCATACCGTTGCGCAGGACCGTCAGAAAGTTGTCGTCGAACAAGGCCATTGACACGCCGATATTTTCAGCCTGTGCTGTGCCAGCCATTAGGCCCGCCAACATTGCGGCCATAACCAATTTGGATTTCATGCTGCTCTCCTCCCTACTTAAGAGCTCCCTTTGAGGGAGGGTACGACCATCGCACCCTCTACCCAATTACCGATAGTCGACCCAGACCCCACCGAGGTCGGCCGAACGAACGCAATTCTCCACCCAGCGAACGCCTTCGACGCCTGCCTCGATACCCGGATAACGAAGGCCTGAAAGGCGCTCCCCATCGTTTTCGTTGCGCGCTTCCATGGCGATGGCAAAGCGGTCGTAAAGGTTTGCCCAGGCCTCGAAGAGACCCTCCGGATGGCCCGCACCGATACGATCGTCGGCAAGCGCCTTTGCATGCAGGTAACCCATACCGCGCTCCAAAATTCGCACCGGCTCGCCCTGAACCTCGAAGCGAAGCTGGTTCGGTTGCTCGTCCCACCACTCGATTGAAGCTTTCGATCCGACGACGCGCACCTTTTGACCATGCATGGAACCCGCATTGACGGCGCTCGACCAGACGGTGCCAAAGGCGCCGTTGTCGTATTCCATGAGGGTCATCGCGTTATCTTCGAGCGGCGCACGCGTCTTAACGAAGCTCTGGCGGGCGCAAAGAAGCCGCTGGATATGGAGCTCCGGTAGAATGACCTCGGAGATATAAAGCGGATGTGTACCGATATCGCCGAGGACATAACTTGGGCCGGCAAATTTGGGATCGACGCGCCAGCGGGTCGCCGGATTTTGAAGCTCGACCGCCTCGTTGTGAAAGCCATGCGCAAATTGCAGGTTTACCAGGCGTATTTCACCCAATTCGCCAGCTGCAACTAGCTCGCGGGCGTGTTCGATCACTTGATGGCCGCTGTATCCGTAGGTCACACCGACAATACGGCCACGCTCTGCGGCAACACGCTGAAGATCCTCGGCCTCGGCCACCGAGAAGCACAGCGGCTTTTCGCACACCACATGCAGCCCGCTTTCCAGCGCAGCCTTGGTGATCTCGTAATGGGTATTGTTAGGTGTTGCTATCGATACTGCCTCGATCCCATCTGGACGCTTTGCCTCTTCTGCGAAAAGCGCACGCCAATCTGCATAGCACCGCGAAGGCTCCAGCCCCAGCTCAACACCGAAGACGCGGCCGCGCTCGGCATCAAGGTCGAAGGCGCCGGCGACAAGATCGAAGTAGCGGTCACGAAGCGCGGCACTGCGATGAATATAGCCGATCTGGCTTCCCCGGCCACCGCCCACCATAGCCCAGCGCAGGGGTCGTTTCGTCTGACGAGTTCCGTAAATCATGAGGTTACTCCCGGATTATCAGAAGCCAGCCGACTTGAGATAGTCGCGGCTCAGTTTCACATCGGCCAGGCTCCCGCCGGCGTTGCGCGGATCACGTTCCTGCTCCACGGTGATGAAGCCTTCATAGCCAAGCTCGTCGAGAAGTGCGCGGATTGCGGGATAATCGATACAGCCCTTGCCGATCGGGCACATGACGCCCTGCCCGCAGGCTTCAAAGAAGCGGATGTGCTCGCCCATCACGCGATCGAAGACGGCCTTGTCGATGTCCTTGAAGTGGATGTAGTCGAGCCGGTTGGCGTATTTACGTAGCGTTTCGACAGGGTCCATACCTGCATACCAGGTATGGCCAGTGTCGAGGCAGAAGCCGGCGACCTCCCGGGGGATGTCAGCAGCGAGACGGGCAATCTCGTCCTCGAACTCGATGTAGCCCCCGGCATGCGGGTGTACGGTGGCGCGAACGCCATATTTCTCGCGGGCGAGATCGGATATCGCCCTGATATTGTCCATCATCCCGGCCCAGGCCGCGTCGTCTAGTCTGGGCGCTCTGTCGGAATGGCCAGCTGCGTAGTCGCGTTCGTCGTGCCCCCAATCCATGACAGTCAGATAAGGCGCTGAAAATCGCTGGCCCAAAGATGTCGGGGGCTTCGGCAGTCGGGCAATCAGAGCGCAAATCTCGTCCGTCTGGCGCAGCAGGCTATCGCGGTTTTCCTGAGCGACAAGATTATTGAAGATCGTTCCGGCCACGATATAGAGCCCTCGGCTCGTCAGAGCCTGAGACACCAAATCGATGTCCAGCGGTACATAGCCGTAGGGGCCAAGCTCCATTCCACCATATCCGGCCGCTTTGATTTCGTCGAAAACGAGCTCCCACGGGGGGAGGTTCGGATTGCGCACGTCGTCAACGCCCCAGCAGCAAGGTGCCGTGGTAACGGTAATACTCATAATGTTCTGGTCCTTCCCTGGCGTCGCTCACTTGGTGGGCGACCCTCCTTGGCCCAGAGATTTAACTGGAGGTATCTGATTTACAAAGTTGGATTTTGATGGGATTCAATCAGAATGCGCGGCGGAGAGGCAAATGATTGCACGAAAGATAAGCATTACGGACGTTGCAAAGGCAGCCGGGGTATCGGCCGCGACGGTGGATCGAGTTCTCAACAACCGGGGCGGCGTGCGTACCGACAAAGAAGACCGCGTGCTGGCTGCGGCACGTGCTCTCGGTATTGACCGGGCTTTAGACCGCACGCCCTCTCGCGCGCTACGCGTCGCGGTCCTTATCCAACCACCTGTCAACCCGTTTCACGCGGCGTTGCGCGAAGGTATCGATCTTGCGTCGCGAATGTACACAACGCTGAACGTGCAATTCTTCGTCAATCACATCGACCCGCGAAAGCCTGCGGCAATCGCCGCCGCCGTCCGCGATTGTCGCTCCTATGACGGCCTCGTCATCACCAGCCCTGACGATATTCGAGTTAGGGAAGCCGTAGCAATCCTATCGCGCAAGGTCCCGGTGGTTACTCTGGCGACCGACCTCGCCGATTGCGGGCGTGCCGCCTATGTCGGGCCGGACGACAGGCAGGCTGGTCGGGTGGCCGGTGACCTGATGGGACTTTTCCTCGGACGGGAAGGCGGTCGCGTCGTCGTGGTTGCAGGCTCACGCGATATCACCGGCCATCGCGAACGGGAAGCCGGCTTTCGAGCCATCATGACCGAACGCTACCCGGAATGCAGTCTTGCTGCGGTTCTGGAGACTGGAGAAAATCAGGAGGAGGCAGGACGTGTCGTAGAGATTGCTTTTCGGGATGACCCGGGATTGCGAGGCATCTATCATCTGTCGGCAGGCGCAATGCCGATTGTAAGCACTCTCCAGCGCCTTGCGAGGATCGACGACACTGTGGTCATCACCCATGAACTCACGCCTAACCGACGGATGTTGCTAAAGTCCCGAAAGATCAACGCGGTTATTGACCAACGACCACTTCTGGAAGCCCGATTGGCGGTTGAGACCATCGCAAAACTCCTAGGGCGGCTACCGGGAGAAGCAGTCTCCATTGCAACGGATATTCAGATCTTTCTAGCCGAAAATGCGTAGCGGATGGACTGAAGGCTGGAGCGACCTTCGTGATGGGCGCGGCGTCAGACCCACCGCCCGTGAGCGCTCTTGATGAGAATCGAACCTTTACTGGGCAAGTCGTGGGAGCACTGACTTCCTCAGGATTTGATCTGCGGGCCGTTGCATTCCCCACTTCAACTCCACCTCGGTGGTGCGCCGATATGGGCCTTGAGTGCTTCCGTAAACGCCCTGACCTTGGCGGACGGCACCTGGAGGGCACGCAGGAGATAGATGCCTGACGATCGCTCGTTCCATCGCTCGCCGCGGAGCTTCAGCCGGATGAGATTACCTGCCTGCGTGAAGGGCCCCGAAACCCAGCTCGGCAGAAACGCCACACCCATGCCTGCGATCGCGGCGCTGTTTAACGCTTCAAAATCATCGGACCGGAAAGCCACCTGCTTGCAGGCCTCGCCGGCTGGGCTGCCGAGAATGTCAGACCATCCGAGCAGATCATTGCCATGGAGCTTGTCGAGAAGGCGATGATGGCGGAGCGCAGTCTCGTCTTCCGGCTCGCCGAATTGGTCGACATAGCCAGGGCTTGCAACGAGGATGCGATCAAGCGGAGCAAGTTTCGTGGCAATCAGAGAGCTGTCCGCAAGCTCCCCCATCCTCACCACGAGGTCGAGCCGTTCGGCCACGGGATCAGCCAGCCGCTCGGTAAGATCCAGCTCGACATGCAGGCCCAGGTGTTCCTGCGCTAGCGATGCGAGAACAGGAATGACATAGCGTTTCCCGAAGGTTGGGAAACAAGCGATGCGGAGCGTGCCGCTGACCGCACTATCGAAGGCGGAAACTTCGGCATGGGTATCGGCCAGGTCATCGAGCAGGCGCTGGGCGCGCTCAAACAGGTGACGGCCAGCGTCCGTCAATGACAACGCCCGTGTCGAGCGAACAAGGAGGGATACGCCCAGGTCCTGTTCGAACGCATCGATCTGTCGAACCACAGCCGAAGGCGTGACAGCCCTCCGCCGAGAGGCAGCTGAGAAGCTCCCTGTGCGGACAACGTCGACGTAAACAGAGAGATGTTCAGCGAACCGTGGGGCTCTCATCTTTGCCTACAGCGCAAAACCGTTTCGACCATTCAGTTCGTTATCATCTGCGGGCATCAGGAGCACTTTCCTTCTCGTCAACGGGCGGTCGCCCAACAAACAGAAGGAACACTCCAATGGTCAAGGTCCTAGATTAAATTCTCTCCCAGTCCGCCTATTCCGCAGAGATCGACGTTCCGCTCGAAAAGATCGACATTGCCGACTGGCTCTTCACCCTGCCGGAGGCCGAATACCTACGCTGCTGCCCGCCTGATCACATTGCAGCCGGCGTCACATGGACCGACGACGGTCGTCGCATGTCGATCAATGTTGAGCAGATCGGCTCGGGCCTCGTCGTGCAGCATTGTCCGACATCAGCACCCATGAGACAGAACTGGCTTAATTGGGAAGAGAGGATTTTCGGCTCGTCGTAGCTCTGTTAAAGGAAGCGAAGATGAGACAAAAATCCGGGCCGCAGACGTCGGCGGCCGAGAAGACGATCAAGGATATCCGCCGCGCCACGCGCAAGCACCATTCAGCCGAGGACAAAATCCGGGTCGTCTTGAAAGGCCTGCGTGGCGAAGACAGCATCGCCGCGATCTGCCGCCGCGAGGGGATCGCCGAGAGCCTGTATTATAGCTGGTCGAAGGAATTCCTCGAAGCTGGCAAGAAACGGCTTGCAGGCGACACTGCTCGTTCGGCAACGAGTGACGAGGTGAAAGCCCTGCGCAAGGAGAGCCGCGAACTGAAGGAAGCGCTGGCCGACCTCACCCTGGAGAACCGCCTGCTCAAAAAAAGCATGATCGGGCATGGGGGCGACGACGAATGAGATATTCCGCCACCGAAAAGCTTGAGATCATCCGGTTGGTAGAGCAGTCACATCTGTCGGTCCGGCAAACCCTCGAAAGGCTCGGCATTCCCAGGCCAACATTTTACAGATGGTATGACCGGTTCCAGACCCACGGTGTCGAGGGACTGGAAGACCGGACGTCCGCGCCATCACGGGTTTGGAACCGCATTCCAGACGATATCAGGGGCAGGATCATCGAAATGGCACTGGATCACGCCGATCTGTCCCCGCGCGAGCTGGCGGTGAAATTCACCGACATGGAAAGCTATTTCGTATCAGAGGCTTCGGTCTATCGCCTGCTCAAAGCTCATGACCTGATCACGTCGCTAGCCTATATCGTCATCAAGGCCAATGACGAGTTCAAGGACAAGACCACGCGGCCGAACGAGATGTGGCAAACCGACTTCACCTACCTGAAGGTCATCGGCTGGGGATGGTTCTACCTGTCGACCATTCTCGATGACTTCTCGCGATACATCATCGCCTGGAAGCTGTGCACCAGCATGAAGGTAGACGATGTCACAGCCACGCTCGACTTGGCGCTGGCCGCCTCTGGCTGCGACAAGGTCAAGGTCGAGCACCGGCCGCGCCTGCTGTCCGACAACGGCCCGTGTTACGTTGCTTCCGATCTGGGCGAATGGCTGGAGACATACAGGATCAACCAGGTTCATGGCGCTCCCGGCCATCCGCAAACGCAGGGCAAAATCGAACGCTGGCATCAGACGTTGAAGAACCGCATCCTGCTGGAAAACTACTTCTTCAAAGAAGACCTCGAAGCCCAGATCGCAGTCTTCATCGAGCACTACAACCATCGCCGATACCACGAGAGCCTCGACAATCTCACCCCGGCCGACGTCTACTTCGGGCGCGGCCAGACCATCCTGCTCGAACGCGAAAGGATCAAACGAGACACGATCAAACAGCGCCGCTTGAACCACCAGGCAAAAGCAGCTTAAATCAATCCGCAAACCGAGCCGGAAACTCCATTCTTCCAGAGCCCCAAAAGTCTCAAATCATTCGACGACGGACAATCTTCGGAGTTCGTCCGCAAACGTTCTGCCGGAGAGTTCAAATCACTTGCCGACAAGACAAAATTCCTGCGTCGCTGCGAGGCCGTGCTGGCCGAGCGGGAACAGGAATGGATGTCGTTACAAGTTTCGGTGGTTGCGGGGGCAGGATTTGAACCTGCGGCCTTCAGGTTATGAGCCTGACGAGCTACCGGGCTGCTCCACCCCGCGCCATTTAGGTAAGCCGCTTTTCGGCTTATCCGGTGTGCAAAACCCTTTTGGTTTTGTCACGGTGTGTAAACTGCGACGCAGTTTGCACGACTTCCGGAGCAGATTGCCGAAGGCTGTCTGCTCCTGTAAGGGACGCCCGGTTATAGATCCGGTGCGTTGAAGTTTCATACTGTATATAGGCCTTAAAGCCAAAAGGCCGCGTTGTATGCGGCCTCGTTATGGGCTTGAGGCCCTTTGTGCGTCGAGAAGATTTTGTTTTGTTGCGTTTTGCAGACCTGGCAGCGACCTACTCTCCCGCGTCTTGAGACGAAGTACCATCGGCGCAGGGGCGTTTCACGGCCGTGTTCGGAATGGGAACGGGTGCAGCCGCCCCGCAATAACCACCAGGTCAGCGAAGCGCAACAATCTGAGAAGCTGGCGAGGCGTTATGCCTCTTTTGTCTTTTATGAACACATCTTTGTTTTCAGCATCATCAAGGCCCCTGCGGGCCCTTGATGAGCATGGTCAATGAGAACGATCAAGCCAATCGAGCTATTAGTAACGGTAAGCTTCATGCATTACTGCACTTCCACACCCGTCCTATCAACGTGGTCGTCTTCCACGGCTCTGATAGGGAACACTCGTTTTCAGGTGGGTTTCCCGCTTAGATGCCTTCAGCGGTTATCCCTTCCATATATAGCTACCCTGCTATGCCGTTGGCACGACAACAGGTCCACCAGAGATATGTCCATCCCGGTCCTCTCGTACTAGGGACAGATCCTGTCAATATTCCTACACCCACGGCAGATAGGGACCGAACTGTCTCACGACGTTCTGAACCCAGCTCACGTACCGCTTTAATTGGCGAACAGCCAAACCCTTGGGACCTGCTCCAGCCCCAGGATGCGATGAGCCGACATCGAGGTGCCAAACAACCCCGTCGATATGGACTCTTGGGGGTCATCAGCCTGTTATCCCCGGCGTACCTTTTATCCGTTGAGCGATGGCCCTTCCACGCGGGACCACCGGATCACTATGACCGACTTTCGTCTCTGCTCGACTTGTCAGTCTCGCAGTCAGGCGGGCTTATGCCATTGCACTCGACGAGCGATTTCCGACCGCTCTGAGCCCACCATCGCGCGCCTCCGTTACTCTTTCGGAGGCGACCGCCCCAGTCAAACTACCCACCATACACTGTCCCGGATCCGGATAACGGACCGCGGTTAGACATCCATGACGATAAGGGTGGTATTTCAAGGATGGCTCCACTCAAACTGGCGTCCAAGCTTCAAAGCCTACCACCTATCCTACACATGCCGACACGAATGCCAGTGTAAAGCTATAGTAAAGGTGCACGGGGTCTTTCCGTCTAACCGCAGGAACCCCGCATCTTCACGGGGAATTCAATTTCACTGAGTCTATGCTGGAGACAGCGGGGAAGTCGTTACGCCATTCGTGCAGGTCGGAACTTACCCGACAAGGAATTTCGCTACCTTAGGACCGTTATAGTTACGGCCGCCGTTTACTGGGGCTTCGATTCAAAGCTTGCACCTCTCCTCTTAACCTTCCAGCACCGGGCAGGCGTCAGACCCTATACGTCGTCTTGCGACTTCGCAGAGCCCTGTGTTTTTGATAAACAGTCGCTACCCCCTGGTCTGTGCCACCCCATCTGACTTGCGTCAAAAGGGGTCACGCTTCTTCCGAAGTTACGCGTGCAATTTGCCGAGTTCCTTCAGCATAGTTCTCTCAAGCGCCTTGGTATACTCTACCTGACCACCTGTGTCGGTTTCGGGTACGGTCTGTACGGTGGAGCTATTTCCTGGAACCGCGTCCCTGCACAGCCAATCCAATAAGACTGTACAAGTT
>NZ_JAMXLX010000009.1 GCF_024055605.1 Ciceribacter sichuanensis
AAAAGGGTTTTGCACACCGGATAAGCCGAAAAGCGGCTTACCTAAATGGCGCGGGGTGGAGCAGCCCGGTAGCTCGTCAGGCTCATAACCTGAAGGCCGCAGGTTCAAATCCTGCCCCCGCAACCAAAAATACCCCCTCCAAAACATATCACAGCCGACCCGTCATCGACCCACCAAGAATGCTTCTTCGTGGGCCAGGTCTGACCCTCCGTAGCACGACCAGAACCTGACGAACCAACGTCAAAGTCTCGCCCAGAAAACAAAATATCCAAGGAAAGCCCCCAGCGAATGGCTTTTGGCGGGCCTGCCCTTCCCAGAAAAAAACTCGACAGGCGAGACGTCAACCTGGCAGCGCAAAGGGGTTGAAGCCCGTGCAGCGGTAGCCCTCTTCTTCCGCCGCGGCGTCGAGAGCCAGACTTGCAAGATCGTCACCCACCACATCCGATTCACGATTACCCGTAAGCGAAACAACCTTCAGATAGCCGTGGGAGATTAACTCGCGCGCCGCGGGGACCAAGCAACAGAATAGAACTCGCAGACTACAGCAGCGCAGCCCATGCGGCCCTGATAGTTCCGTATGGAAGTCGGTGCATTCAGTGACGGAAATTCGACGAGAGCGCATGAAGCTCCGCGCGCCGCCCTTCCAGGCACAGCGCCGCGCGGTTTCTTTCAGATTTCCCGGATCAGTTGTTCGGCGATACGAACGCTGAGCGCTGCCCCGGTGAGTGTGGGGTTCATGCAGGAAGCCGAGGGCATGACACTTGTGCCGGCGATGAACATGTTGGGATGGTCGTGCGTGCGACAGTCGCGATCGACGACGCTGTCCTTCGGGTCGTCGCCCATGCGGGTCGTTCCCATGACGTGCTGGCGGTTCTGCCACTTCACGTCGGTGGAGAGCACTTCCGCGTCGAGCAGTTCGGCGATCCTGTTCAGGTCCTGCAGGCCCCTGTCGCGGCCGGCGTCCCAGTATTCGGTGACGCTGTAGTAGAGAACTGGAACCGGGATGCCGAGCGCGTCGAATTTGGTCTTGGACGGGGTCACGCGGTTTTCCGGGAGCGGCAGGGGTTCGAAGTCGATCGCCCAGTTGAGCGAACGGGCCGAGTATTTCCGGATCTGTTCGTCGAGCTTGGAGCCGAGAATACCCTTCTTGATGAAGCCCTCGGTCATCTGCGCGGTTGGCACGGTGTTGCGTACCTTGATCTTGTAGCTCGGATAGTCCTTGCGGAATTCACCGTCGCGCTGGTTCAGGTAGACCAGAAGCTCGGTCGGGCCCTCGCCCGGCCACATGTCTTCCTTGGTCAGCATGTTCATGCTGATGCCGGTATGGTCCACCAGGTTGCGGCCGACCTGATCGGAGGAATTGGCGATGCCGTTCGGATATTTGTCGGATGTTGAGATCAAGAGCAGCTTTGCCGACTCGATGCCGTAGGCGGCGAGCACGAAATATTTCGCCGTCAGGCGATGCTCGGAGTTGTCCGGCTTCTTGTACCAGATCGCCGTGATCTTGCCGTCGTCACCGGCCTCGATCTTGTAGACTGGCGAGTTGTCCAGAAGCTTGGCGCCGTGGCGCTCGGCTTCGTCGATATGCATCGAGCCGTCATACTTGGCGCCAATCGGACAGACCGGATTGCAGTTGTTGTTGCCGGCGCAGATCGGGCGGTTGCCATAGGGGCGCGAGGCGCGTCCATGGGGCTCGAGAACAGGATTGAAGCCTCCGACGCCGAGCTTTTCCGCCAGAGTCTGGAACATGTAGCTGGAATTGAGCTGTTTCATGGGGAAGGGCATGGTACGGGGCGGCATCGGACCGCCGCCCTGGCCGCTTTCGTCCTGGCCATCGACGCCGGTGACGCCGAGTTCCAGCTCCGCCTTGTTGTAGAAAGGCTCGAGATCGTCATAGCCGATCGGCCAGTCGCGGCCGCGACCATAGAGAGATTGGATCTTGAAGTCGTTCGGGATCATGCGCCACAGGGCCGAGCCGAAGTGCCAGGTCGTACCGCCGACGACGCGAAGGTATGAGGTATTATACTTTACCGGTCCTTCGAACTGCAGATAGTCGCCATAGGTCGACGGAGCGTGCGGCAGGTTAGGGAAGGGCGAGCCGGCGCCCTGAAGCTTGGAGTTGGCGAGCGAGAGCTTCACCGGAGCGTTGCGGAAGGTTTCCACGATCTCGCGGCGGTTAACGCGCGGGCCCGCCTCGAGCACGATGACCCTCTTGCCAGCCTTGGCGAGATTGGCAGCGATGATGCCGCCCATGACGCCCGAGCCGATCACGATAAGGTCGGCATCATATGTATCGTTAGCCATTGTCTTTATTCCTGTCAGATCTTGCTTCCTGGTTTCGGTCCCCAGGCGTTGGGGCCGGGACCGTAGGTCGGAATGGGAAGGAGGCCCTTGGTCGGGCGATACATCAGCGAGTCGGCATAGGTGATGAGTTCCCGATCCTCCGGCTCTCCGACAACGCCGAGATACCAAGCCGAAACGACTTTGGTTGCCGTCTCCATGAGTGCTGGATCCGTGTCGGTCAGGGCAAGGAAGCCATCCATGTTCGGCACGGCGGATTTCCTGATCAGATCGGAAAGCGCGGCAAGGCTGGCATCAAGACCGGCATCGCGTTTTCTCAAGGCGGTGAGAAAACGGCCGCCGAGGACGGGATCGAGCGAATATCCGGTCAGGAACTCCGACAACTGGGTGAAGGATGTCACCGCATCATCCGCCGCGGTCGTCGGCAACGGACCGGCGATGTCGGCAATGAGCGCGAGGCCGGCAATTGCGACGCTGGCGCGCAGCAGGCTGCGACGAGATAGGTGGTGACCGGGAGCGGTCAGGGAGGAGGGGTTGAAAGGCATCAGGATCTCCGGGGAGCGTTCAATGCGAACGGGTTGGGATGCTGCGGTTCAGCCGAGAACCGGACGCTCGCGGCGTCGGGAAACCAGCCAGGAGAGCAGCGCAACGACGGCAAGCGCGAACACGATCGCAACGGGTGCCGCAAACGGTGCAAGTCGAACGATCAGGGGTTTCTCGCCCCCGTCACGAATGCGGGCCACGTCGGCTTCCGTTACCTTGACGGACGGGTTGCCGTAATGGGTCAGCACGTAGTTGCTGACGTCGGCGATATCCCTGTCCGACAGCCGGTCGGCATAGGATGCGTCCGGGCCGAAGGCGGGCATGAAGGCGACATGATCGCCGACCGTGCGATGAAGGCCATAAAGGATGGTCGAGACCAGATTGTCCGGGCGATCGCCACCGGCTGCGGTGTTGTGGAACAGCGAGGGGTAATGGTCGTTGCCCTGGCCTTCGAGCTGATGACAGGCGGCGCAGCTGCCGCTGAAGACGTGGAAACCATTCTGGTTTTCCGACTGTCCCGGCAGGCCGCGTAGCGAAGCTTCCGTCTCGGTGGAGGGTTTGCCGAAATCCGAGCGGGGGTGAATGTCGCCGGACGATATCGCCGACACATCCTTGAGATAGGTGACGATGGCCTTGATGTCGTCATCGGGCAGATATTGCAGGCTGTTTTCGACGGCCTCCGCCATGGGGCCGGCGGCCTGCGCCTTTGCCGGCGACATGACCTGTCTTGAGATAGCGGGTCAGTTCGTCGTCGGACCAACCACCAATGCCGGATACCGCGTCCGAAGTGATGTTGGGGGCGTACTAGGAGCCGACGGGGCCGCGGCAAGTGACTGGCCGCCAGCTTCCGCCATGAAGAGGTTGCGCGGCGTGTGGCAGGTGCTGCAGTGTTCCAGCGCTTCCGAGAGATAATCGCCGCGGTTCCATTCCGCAGACTTGGCCGGGTTGGGCCCGAAACGATCCTTGTCGAGGAAGGGCAGGTTCCACATGGCCATGGAAGCGCGGATCGAGAAGGGGAAGGGCAGCTCCGTCTGCTGCGGCTTGTGCTTGACCGGCTTCACCTCCGGCATGAAATAGGCGTAGAGCGCCTTCATGTCGTCATCGGTGATCTTCGCATAGGCCGTATAGGGCATGGCCGGATAGAGATGGCTGCCGTCCTTTGCGACACCTTCCCGAACAGCACGGGCGAAATCTTCCTCGCTATAGCTGCCGATGCCATCGGTCCTCGACGGCGTGATGTTGGTCGAGAAGATCTTGCCCAGAGGCGTATCTATACCGTAGCCGCCGGCAAAGGGTTCGCCGCCATGGGGAGCGGTATGACGGGCGGCGCAGTCGGCGGCCGTCGCAAGGTAGCGTCCGCGGGCGACGAGATCGGAAGCATCCTCGGCAAACGCTGCGCCGGCCGTTGCGACCAGCGCGGAAAAACAGAGCAGCGAGGCTGAAACCGGCGCGAAAAACGCGCGGCCGAAGGAGGTGTTGGGCTTAACAGGAGGCGTGAGCATAAATCCCATGCTTTCATCAAACGTGAACAACAGGTGCCAGACCCATCCACGCCTCCCACGTGCAGGGCTGATCCGGATCGTCGCAAACCGGAACGGAACATCGCAAGAATGCCGCCCTCTTCAGAGAATTCCTTGCACAAAACGCCTGATTTTAGGATCTCGAGCCAGATTGAGCGGCGAGCCGATGTGGCCACTATGAAGATGGCGCGACTTGATCTGTGTCATAGCGCCGCAGTTGATGACTTGGGTAGCCAGTTTATTCCACAAGCAGATTTCACCAAAGGCGAACTGTTGGGCGCCATGAAATTCGATCTTGCCGATCTCAGAATCTTCCTTTCCGCGGTTGAAGGCGGCAGCCTTACGGCCGCTGCCGCGCAAAACAATCTCGTCGTGGCGGCGGTCAGCGCACGGCTGCGCAAGCTGGAGGAGGCCTTCGATCTATCGCTGTTCGAGCGAACCGGGCGCGGCATTCGTCCGACGCTGACGGGCGACATGCTGGCGCAGCATGCGCGCCGGGTGCTGGACGACGCGCGGCGCATCGAGGTGGAACTCGGCGATTTCGCCTATGGTCGCCGCGGACAGGTGCGCCTTCCGTCCAACACCAACATGCTGGCCGAGCATATGCCGGTGGTGCTGGGGCGGTTTCTGGCGGCCAATCCGGATATCAGTGTTTCGGTCAAGGACAAGCCGAGCCTGGAAGTGGTGTCGCTTCTGAAGAACGGCGACGCTGATATCGGGATCGTTGCTGCTTCGGCTGATATGACAGGGCTCGAGCGCTGGCGTTTCGTGCCCGACAAGCTGGTTCTCGTGGTGCCGCCGGAAAGCGAATTTGGCGAACTGCTTTCCGGTCCGGTGGAGTTTTCCCGTATTCTCGATTTTCGCCTGATCGGTCTGCAGGAGGAGGTGGCGCTCTCGCAGTTCCTGCAGCGGCATGCCGTCGAACTTGGCCGGGACATGAAGCTTCGCATGCGCATGGACGGGTTCGAAGGCGTCTGCCGCATGGTGGAATGCGGGGCCGGTGTTGCGGTCGTGCCGGATAGCGCCGCTCGCCGTTACCGGCGCTTCATGGATTTCCGCGTTCTGGAGATTGGCGACGGCTGGGCCGATCGCGAACTTTATCTTTGCGTGCGTAGCGAGGCGGAGCTACCGCGGTTCGCGCAAAAACTCCTTGCCCATCTGCGAGCCTATGTCGCGGAAATGGCGGGACCCTGATCTTTCGGCCCCGAACGCCGTCAGTCGCAAACCGCCTCGGCCTCGATTTCCACTTCGTATTCGCCGATCAGATTGCCCGCCTCGATTAGTGTGTTGGCGGGCAGGACCTTCGAAAAGACGCGACCGTGGGCGCGCGAAACCGGTTCCCACTGATTTGCATCGCGCAGATAGACGCGGGTACGGATCACGTCGTCCATGCTGCCGCCGAGAGCGGAGATGGAGGCCGCGATCTTGTCGAGAATATAAGTCGCCTGTGCGCCGGGGTTTCCGGGTGCCACGCAGCGGTCCGTCCCATGGGTTGCCGTGGTGCCCGATACGAGAATCCGGTTGCCGATCCTGACCGCGCGGCTGTAGCCGGCGATCGGTTCCCATACGCTGCCGGAAGAAACCCGAAGCCTGTCGGGCCGTCCCGGCACGGATTTGGCAGTGTAGATAGATGGAATGGCGTCGAGGTGATGGCTGAGGTCGCCGGAGGCCGTGAGGAAGGGCGGCTTGCGGTATTCGTCGCCGCAATCGCCCGGAATGGGACTGGTGGCGGCAAAGGCGTCGTCGAGCAAGGCGTGATCCTCGCCGTCGAGGGCGAAGGAGAAGACCTTCAGATTGTCGTCGCGGTGTTCGCTTTCGCCCAGTCGCGCGCCGATGATGGTGGCGGCGACCGCCTCATGCTCCAGCACCCAGCGGCTCGCGACGTTGGAGATCGAGACGCCATGCTTTTTCGCGATCCGGTCCGCGGCTCCAAGGATGCCCTGAAATGCAGCCCAGCCGCCGGCCGTATCGATGAAACGCTTGTATTTCGAACGGCTCCAGTCGGAGATCTCCGTCGGCTCCGGCTTGCCGATCCACTTTTCCGAGAGAAAGCCACCGGAAAGCGTTCCATAGGCGAGCAGCTTGACGCCGCTCCTGGCGCAGAGATCCGAAAGCGCGCCCGCCGCCCTGCGGTCCACCAGTGAGAAGGACACCTGGTTGGTGGCAATCTCGATGCCATCGGCAAGTGCCACGGCAAGATGGGCGGCGTCGAAATTGGTCAGGCCCAGCGCTTCGATCAGGCCTTCCTCGCGCATGCGCTGCATCTCGTGCAAGGCGTCCAGCCAGGCCGGGTGTTCGAACGTCCACCAGTGGAATTGCAGGAGATCGATCTTGTCGACGGCGAGCCGCTGCAGCCGCTCTTCCACGCCCCGACGAACGACATCGCGGGTCATCGGCCCCGGTTCCGGGCACCATTTGGTGAAGGCGGCGGGGCGATTGCGTGCGTCTGGATAACGGGAGAGCAGACGGCCGGTGATCACCTCGGCCGAGCCATAATGGTCGGCCATGTCGAAGCTGTCGAAGCCGGCCTGTGCATAGGCCTGCAAGGCATCGGCGCCTGTTTCCGGATCGATGATCTCGCCGTTCTTTTCCATATCGGCGACCTGCCACAGGCCGCAAACGAGGCGGCTGATCGAAAGATTGCTGGTGAGCGCGATGCGTTCGGGCGACTGGCTCATGGTAGTCATTCCTAGGATTCGGCCTTGGAGTTGGCCTTGGATTTCATTGTGGCGCGTCCGGTGGCCGAAGATCGGCCTTCGCCAAGAATACCACGGGGACGCAGAAGCAGAATGAGGCAAAGACCGATGCCGATGGCGACGATCTGCAACGAGGCGGCGCGCGCCTGCTGTTCGGGCGGAACGACGGCGGATACTGCCGCTGCCGAAAGCGCCCAGAGGCCCCAGACGAGAATGGCGCCGAGGATCGCTCCGCGATTGCTGCCGGAGCCGCCGACGATCAGCATGGCCCAGACCTGGAAGGTCAGGATGGGCAGATAGTTGTCCGGTGCGATGAAGCCGATGAAATGGCCCTGCACCGCACCCGCCAGACCCATGATGGCCCCGCCGATGGTGAAGGCCTGCAGGCGGAAACGGATCGGGCGCTTGCCGAGCGCCTGTGCCGCCGTTTCATCCTCTCTGATCGCGCGCAACACACGGCCCCATGGGCTCTTGGCGAGATGTTCTAGTGCGAGATAGAGCGCCAGTACCACACCAGCCACCAGCGCCAGATTGGCAAGGCCGAAGCCCAGCGGATTGCCGGCGAGGTTTGCGAAGGGTCGCGGTATGAAGCCGATGCCGAAAGCGCCGCCGGTGAGCGGCTGGATATTCAGCACGCAGAGCTGAACTGAGACCGCAACGCCGAAGGTGGCGATGGCGAGATAATCGGACCGAAGCCGAATCGTCAGCGCTCCGACGAGCCATGCGGCAAGGCCGGCAGCAAGGGCGCCGCCAAGCCATCCGATGGCAATCGGGAGGTCGAAGCCGCCGAAGCGGTCGGGCGTTTCGGGCGTGGTCAGCAATGCCGAGACATAGGCGCCGATGGCGACGAAAGCCGCAATGCCGACATTGAACAGGCCCGTCTGGCCCCACTGCACATTGAGGCCGAGACACATGATGGAGTAGGTCAGCGCCATGGTCAGGAAGAAGGCGCCATAGCCGATGATATCGACGCTCATGCCGCTCTCCCGAACAGGCCGCGCGGCCTGAGCAGCAGGACCACGACGAGGATGACGAAGGAGACGGCGGCTCGCCATTCCGCCCCGACCAACTGCACGGCGGCGGCTTCGGAAAGTCCGACGATCAGGCCGGCGAGCATCGCGCCCGGCACGCTGCCGATGCCGCCGAGGATCGTCGCGGCAAACAGGGGCAGCAGCAGGTCATGGCCGAGATAGGGGCGGATCTGCACCAGCAGTCCGGTCATGATGCCGGCGATGCAGGCAAGGGCGGCGCCGAGAAACCAGACCACCATGACGACCTTGCGCACGTCGATGCCGGCAATGCCTGAAAGCGCCGGGTTCTCACTGACCGCCCGCATCGAACGCCCTATGCCGGTGCGCGTCATCATCAGGTGGATGACGATGACGGCGATCAGAGTGACGCCGAGCGAAAGAAGCTGGTCCGGCGTTGCCCGCAGACCTCCGCCGAGCTGCACCGCGATCTGCAGCGCCTTGGTGTAATAAGCTGGCTTGGAGGTGAAGATGAATTCGAGAAGGCTGCGGAGAGCGAGGGATGCGCCGAAACTCGCCATGACCAGAATGATCACGGCGCTGCCGCGTTTCCGCAACCGGCCGAACAGGAGCGCATCGACCGCGAGCGCCAGAAGCCCGGTCAGCAGGATTGCGAGAACGGCTGACAGAGGAAGCGACCAGCCGAACGAGAAGGGTCCGATCGGCTTCAGCAGTCCCGTCGACAACAGGCCGAGAGCGCCGCTGACCGCCATGGCGAGATAGGCGCCCCAGGACAGGAGTTCCCCGTGGGCGAAATTGGCGAAGCGCAGGATCGAATAGGTCAGCGTCACGCCGATGGCGCCGAGGCCGATCATCGCGCCTGCGATCAGGCCATCCATCACAAACTGAGGGTTCATGGATGCTCTGCCTTTTGGGAGTAGCCAGCGGAATGGCCGGTGCCGAGATAGAGCTTGGCGATCAGCGGGTCGCCGAGCAGGTCGGCGGCAGCCCCCTCATGACGGATGCGACCTTCGACGAGGACGACTGCACGGCTGGCAATCGCCAGCGCCGCTTTGACGTTCTGCTCGACCAAGACGACCGTGACGCCCGTGGCGTTGATTTGCCGGAGCATTTCGAACACTTCGGAGACGATCTTCGGCGAAAGACCCGCCGATGGTTCGTCGAGAATGATCACCGGTGGGTCTATGATCAGCGCGCGAGCGACGGCGAGCATCTGCCGCTGGCCGCCGGACAAGGTGCCGGCCTGCCGCGAAGGCTTGGCCGCGAGATCGGGGAAGCGTTCGTAGAGGGCCGCGATCTTCCCGGACCGGACGGGCTTCGGCAACGCTGCCGCGGCAATCTGCAGGTTTTCGTGAATGGAGAGCGTCGCGAAGATGTTTTCCGTCTGCGGCACAAAGGCGAGGCCTTCGGCGATCTTGCGATGGGTGGGAGTGCGGGTGATGTCGCGGCCGGCAAGCATTACGCTGCCGGAATGGATGGGCACCACGCCGGCAATCGCTTTCACCAGCGTCGATTTGCCTGCGCCGTTCGGCCCGAGAAGAACCAGCAGTTCCCCCGGCGCGACGGAAAGATCGACGCCGCGCACGATCGGCAGATCGGGTTCGTAGCCGGCGACGAGGGCCTGCGCTTGCAGGGCAGGTGTCTGCGAGGCCGGGGCCGTCATATCGTCCCCCCGAGATAGGCTTCGATCACGGCGGGATTGGCGGCGACATTGGTGGGAGAGCCTTCGGCCAGCGGCTTGCCGAGCGCCATGGCCACCACGCGGGTGCAGAGCCTTGAGACCATTTCCATGTTGTGTTCGATCAGCAGGATCGATTTGCCCTGCCTATTGAGCGCGATCACCCGCTCCATGATCGTCTCAAGAAGGGCCGGATTGACCCCGGCGGCGGGCTCGTCGAGCAGGATCGCGGCGGGATCGGCCATCAGGATACGGGCGAGTTCGAGGAGTTTCCGCTGGCCGCCGGAAAGCACCCTGGCCGGCTGGCTTTCCAGCCCTGACAGGGTGACGAATTCCAGGAGCGAGCGCGCCTTTTCTATCGCTGCCTTTTCCTGCCGGCGCACATGGCCGGGGCGGAGGAAATTGGTGATCAGTCGCTCGCCATCCTGTGCCTGAGCGCCGGTCAGCACATTGTCCAGCACGCTCATTTCCAGAAAGGGTCGCGGGATCTGGAAAGTGCGCCCGACGCCGCTTGCGATGCGCCTTTCCGGGCTGTCCTGCGACACGTCGCGGCCGGCGATCCAGATTTCACCGGAGGTGGGTTTCAGCGAGCCAGCGATCAGATTGAACAGCGTCGTCTTTCCCGCGCCGTTCGGGCCGATCAGCCCGACCATCTCGCCAGCACCAAGCGTCAGCGACATGCCGGCAACCGCCGTCATGCCGTCGAAGCGCTTGACCAGATTGCGCGCGTCGATGACCGCTCCGGAGGGCCGCGGGGGGATATCGACTGAATTTGTCAGAGGCGGAGACATTGGCGAAAGAAAGGTTCTTGATTTGATGCGTGATGTTTGATCAAACTTTACTGCCCGAGGAAAAGCAACCCGAAAAAGCAGGTTGAAGCGGAGGAAGTTGATGACGGCCCATGCGCGACAGCCGCAGGAAAGCGGTGACGGTCTGACCGGTCGCGGCGCTCTGTCGCCCGTCGGACGCGAGACGCTGCACGAGCGCGTCTATAACCAGCTTCGCCGGTCCCTGATCAATGGCATGTTCGATGCCGGTGACGTGTTGCGCATCGTCGATCTGGCTGAGCGCCTTCAGACCAGCACCATGCCGGTGCGCGAGGCGCTGGGGCGTCTGGTCTCCGAACAGGCGCTCGAGGCCTTGCCGAACCGCTCGGTCCGTGTGCCGCTGATTACCCGCGAACGGCTGGACGATCTTGCCCGGGCGCGCATCCTCATCGAAGGGCAGCTTGTGGCGCTCGCCTTGCCCAATCTGACACGTGAGGATTTCGAGATCCTCAAGCAGATCAACGTCGATTGCGATGCGGCCTTCGAGCGGCATGGCAAGGACATCGGACAGGTCACCTCCGAGTTTAACCAGCGGTTCCATTTCCATATCTATCGCGCCGCGCGGTCGGCGGTGATGATCCCGATCGTCGAAAGCCTTTGGCTGCAATCCGGGGCGATCATCCGCAAGGCGGCGCACATCCATGACGAGCACGGCGGGCTGGCGGCGACCGATCATCACTGGGCACTGATCGATGCGCTGGAACGGCGCGATCCGGCTTCTGCGCTTGAATCGCTGACCAACGATATCAGCCGCTCCTTCGATCTCATTCGCGGCCGGCTCGATCAGGAAGAAAACGCAGCGGGGCAGGCGGATCATGGCTGAGACGAACGACGGCTTCGATCTCTTCGACCTGCGCGTGGACGTGATCATCCCCGAGGGCGGCGCCATCTATTGCGGCGCAAAGCCGGGCGATCATTTCGAACTGCATGGCGAGATGCTGTATTTGCCCCCCGGGCAGGGCATTTCGATCTACTCGCTTTCCTCGGTGCTGCCGCTTCTGGCGGCCAAGCAGCGGCCGACCCATGCCCATGACTGGATGACCACCGATGCGGAGATCGCGTGCCCGGACCCGAATTGCTCGACCCGGCTCCGGATCAGGCGAACGGGACTGCGCCGTTTCAGCCATGCTGCGACCACGGCAGTTCCCCTTAATCTTTCAGCAGACCCGGCGCCTGTCGCAGACATGGTGCCTCCCGTGAATGACGAATAGGCAGAAAGACATGCAGCGTATCACCATCGCACCCGATTATGAGATATCGCGGGTCATCCGCGGCGGCTGGCAGATGGCCGGCGGCCACGGGCCGATCGATGCCGAAGGGGCGGTGGATGACATGGTCGCCTTTGCCGATGCCGGCATCACCACTTTCGACTGCGCCGATATCTATACCGGTGTCGAGGAACTGATCGGCCGCTTCCGGCTGCGCTATGCAAACCTGCGTGGACAGGAGGCGCTGTCGCGCATCCGCGTGCATACCAAGTTCGTGCCGGACCTCACTATTCTCCCGACGATCAGCAAGGCCTATGTCGAGGGCGTCATCGACACCTCCTGCAAGCGGCTCAATCTCGAACGGCTCGATCTGGTCCAGTTCCATTGGTGGGCCTACGACATCGACGGCTGGCTGGAGACTGCCGGCTGGCTGAAGGAGTTGCAGCAGGCCGGCAAGATCGACAAGGTCAGCGGCACCAATTTCGACACCGATCATGTCGAGGCGATCATTGCCACCGGCGTGCCTTTCACATCGCTACAGCTCCAGTATTCGCTGCTCGACCGGCGTCCGGAAAAGCGGATGGTGCAGCTTGCAGCGGAGAAGAATTTCGCGCTGTTCTGCTACGGTACTGTCGCGGGCGGTTTCCTTGGCGACCGTTGGCTCGGCAAGCCGGAGCCGGAACATCCGCTCGAGAACCGTTCGCTCACAAAATACAAGCTGATCATCGACGACATCGGCGGCTGGGACCTGTTTCAGGCGCTTCTCTCGATATTGCGGAAAATCGCGGACCGGCATCAGGTGGATATCGCCACTGTTGCGAGTGCCGCGATGCTGACCCGGCCGGGCGTTGCCGCCGTGATCGTCGGTGCGCGCAACCGCGAGCATCTGGCTTCAAATCTTGCCATTTCCGACATCCGGCTGACTGATACCGATCGGGCCGAGATCGATAACGTATTGTTCGAGGCCTCGCCGCTCGAAGGGGACGTCTACACGCTCGAGCGGGACCGGGAAGGTCGCCACGGCAGCATCATGAAATACAATCTCAACAAAGGGGAATAACGATGAGGACTTCATTTCTGCTTTCAGCCGTGGTCGCAGCGCTTGCTGCGTCCACCGCGCCGACTTTTGCAGCCGATTGCGACATCACCGTCGGTCTCGTGATGGAACTGACCGGCCCGGCCGGTGAATACGGTCAGGCCGGCGCCAAGTCGGTCGCCATGGCTTTCCGTGACTTCAACGAAGCCGGTGGCGTCGACGGCTGCAACATCGTGGCCGATACCCGCGACAGCCAGAGCCAGGGCAACGTTGCCGTCGATCAGGCGACGCAGCTTGTCAACATCAAGAAGGTGCCGGTCATCATCGGCGGTATCATTTCGTCGGTATCTATCCCGATCCTGACCTCGGTGACGGCACCGGCCGGCGTCGTGCAGGTCTCGCCCGCTTCGTCCTCGCCAACGCTGACGTCGCTTGGCCGCGAAGGCAAGACGAATGGCGTGTTCTTCCGCACCATCACCTCGGATGCCCTGCAGGGCACGGCGGCTGCGAAATACGCAATCGATCAGGGTCTGAAGAAGATCGCCATCATCAACGTCAACAACGACTTCGGCGTCAACATGGTGAAGGAGTTCGCCACGGCTTACGAAAAGCTCGGCGGCACCATCACCTCGACCACGCCCTACAACGAAAAGCAGTCGAGCTACACCTCTGAAGCAAGCGCAGCGATGGCGGGCGATCCGGATGCGCTCTATCTCGTCAGCACGCCCGTCGACGGCGCCACCATCGCACGCGCCTGGATTTCGGGCGGCGGCAAGCAGACCTTCCTACTGAACGATGGCATGAACTCCAAGGATTTCATCGAAAGCGTCGGCGCGCAGTATCTCGAAAACGCCTACGGCACCTCTTCGGGCACCAGCCCGACGGCATCGACGGAATATTTTAACGCCAACTACGAAGCCTTCTCGGGCGGCATCTCCGCATCCGCTCCGGCAGCCGACCGCTCCTATGACGCGGGCGCGATCGTGGCGCTTGCTATTGCCAAGGCCGGCAAGGCCGATGCCGCAGCCATCAAGGCCGCAGTGCCCGCCGTGGTCGCCGAAGGCGGCACGCCCATCCATGCTGGCAAGGAAGAATTCGCCAAGGCGCTGGCGCTGATCAAGGAAGGCAAGCCGGTTAAGTATGAAGGCGTCATCGGTCCGGTCAGCTTCGACCAATATGGCGACATCACCGGCCCGTTCCGCCTCTGGAAGATCACCAATGGCGAGGTGACCACCGTCGGCGAGATGAGCGCCGAGGACGTCAGCAAGATCAAGGCTGCCCAGTAAGTGAACCAGCGGGGCGTCGGGGTTTAGAAGCCCCCGATACCTCATCTTCCCCTTTGATCTTCAGTCATTGGCTACGGATTCTGAATGCCGGTTCGCTGAGGATCGGTATATTCGGATCCCGGCAACAAAATATTACGAAAAATTACTTTGAATTACGTTGCGGCCACCACGCCACCATAGTGAAAACGGAGTTTCGGGCTGTCCTCAAATCAAGTGCAAAGGGGCTCTCGACATGAATATTTTCACAAGGGCGTCGGTGGTCGTTATTACCGGCTGCCTGTCTCTCACGACGGCGAATGCCGCACCGTTTCTTCCACTTTCAGCCGCAACCGGTAGTTCTGACCTGACGCTGGTGCAGGAAGCGCCTCCCGGAATGTGGCGTGGCTACAAGGGCGTGCGCCAGCAGCGTCCGGGCTATCGTCGAGGTGACGACGGCTGGTGGTATCCGCTTGCGGCCTTCGCAGCCGGTGCCGTTATCGGCGGTGCCATCGCTGGCTCCGGTAATGGCGGTGATGCTCCTCCCCCGCCGCCGGAAGGCCGTCAGCCGCCACCGCCACCCGGTGGTGGACAAGCTCGCCCCGATCGTCTGAGCCCCGAGCACTACGCATGGTGCGCGAAGCGCTACAAGAGCTACAGTGCAAGAGATAACAGCTATGTGCCGCGGGCCGGTGCTCGCGCCCAGTGCCAGTCGCCCTTCAGCTATTAAGCCAGGCTGACCCGTCTTGCTTCTTTCGCTCTCCACATGCATGTGGTGGGCGAACGGAGTAAGGGATTTCCGTGGCGGCCCGAACCGGCCACGGAATTATCTCCGACGCCGTCAGAGCCGGAAGGTTACGGTCTGCACGAGGCCGTTGGGCTTTCGATTGGCAATCGAGATGCGTCCGCCGAGACGCTCGATGATCTCCTTGGCGATGGCAAGGCCGAGGCCCGCGCCCGGAACGGATTTGCGGCGGGCGGGATCGACGCGGAAGAAGGGTTCGAATACGCGCCCGATCATCTCTTCAGGAATACCCGGCCCCTTGTCCGTAATCACAATCACTGCTTCCGTGGCGTCCAGCCGGAGCACGATCTCCGCGCCTTTCCCATGGGTCACCGCGTTCATTGCGAGGTTGCGCAAGGCCCGTTTCAGGGCGAGGGGTGCTGCCTCGATATGGACCGGCACCGAGGGGCCGGTAAAGGTGACCGCATTGTCGTGACCGATGTCCTGCAACTCGCTGACGATCTCGCTCACCAGCGCATTGAGGTCCACGGTTCCGGTCGCATCGCGATCGACTTCCTCACGCACCAGCCGGATCGCGCTGTCGGCGATGGCGTCGAGTTCTGTCAGGTCCGATAGCCACTTGTCACGCTCTTCGTCATCGGTGATGAATTCCGCCCTGAGCCGCATGCGGGTCATGGGCGTCCTGAGATCGTGGCCGGCGGCCGCGACGACGCGGAGCCGACTTTCCATCGCCGCCTTCAGGCGCGCGGAAAGCCCGTTCAGCGCCCGAGCCGTGGCACGGATTTCAGCCGACCCTGTCTCCGGAATATGGGGCAGAGCGCCATCCGGCCCGAGGCGGGATGCAGCGCTTTCCAGCATGGTGAGCGGGCGGACGATTTTCGTGGCGGTAAAGATGGATACGATCGTGCTGCCGATGACGATGATCGCGATCCAGATCCCGAATATCTTCCAGCCGTCCGGGGGTGGTCCCATGTCCGGCAGGTCGGTCACCAGCCAGCGACCGTTGGAGAGAGTGACCGAAAGGGCGGGGGAGGGGCGCGAGGGATCGCGCGAGACGATGGCCGTCCGGGTGGAGCCGTTGGCGGCAAAGGCCCTCTGGAGAAAATGCGAAAGGCCTTCGTCAACCTTGCCGGCATCAGGCGCGGAGCGAAGCTCCACACCGCTGGCTGCAGCGATGGAGGGATCCTGCTCGACGACCCGTGCCACCAGTTCCAGATGACGCGCCAATGGCTCGACTGTCGCACTTGGCGAAGGCGGCTGAAGCGCCTGCTGCGCGGCAAGCGTTGCAAGCGCCACGACGGAGATGATGGCGACGATCAGAAGCGCGGCAATGCGGTTGCGGAGCGAACTCATGGCACGGACGGGACAGTGCGAACCGCGACAGTCATCTGATAGCCGCCATTGCGTACGGTCTTGAAGATTGCCGCGCCATCCTGTTCTCCAAGCTTCCGGCGCAGGCGGCTCATGAGCACGTCGATCGAGCGGTCGAAGGGATTGCGGTCGCGGCCCTGCGTCAGGTCGAGAAGCTGTTCACGCGACAGAAGCCTGCCGGGGCGATCGAGGAAGACCTTGAGCAGGTCGAACTCGGCGCCGGTCAGGATGACCTCCTGCCCGTCGTCGCGCATGATGCGGCGCAATTGCGGATCGGCGGAGAACCGGTCGAAGGTATAGACATGCTGTTCCGGCGGCGGAGCCTCTCCGGGACCGGCGCGACGTAGTACCGCCTTGATGCGGGCCGTGAGTTCGCGCGGGTTGAAGGGCTTGCCCAGATAGTCGTCCGCGCCGATTTCGAGGCCGACGATACGGTCCACGTCTTCCTTCAGCGCCGTCAGCAGGATGACGGGAATGCGTGGTCGCCGGTCCTGAAGGCTGCGGCAGATATCGAGGCCGGAACCGTCCGGCAGCATCACATCCAGAACGATCAGGTCCGGGTCCGTGGAGGCGATGCGGCTCTCGCATTCGCGCCGGTCAGCGGCAACCGAAACCCGGTAGCCTTGTCCCCCGAGATAGCGGGCGAGCAGGGATCGGATCTCGGGATCGTCGTCGACGATCAGTATATGCGTGGCCTGTTGTGTCATGGCATAACCTGTTTGTGAATGTTTCTTTCTTATCAGGCCGGACGGCTCTTGAGGCGCGTTTTTGGCAACAAAAGGTTGCCACGGGGATTGTGGAAACATTCGTTTACAAAAATGGCTTGCCCGGAAGTGTTCGGCAACATTGGGACCAAGGCCGGCAACAGCAGCCACCTAACTTCCTGTCGCAGCAAAGACAGGAGGGATACCCCCGTGAAATCCTTGACCTTGAAGACTGTCATCGTTTCCACAACCGTGTTTGGCGTATTGGCAGCTACATTGCCTACGGCTCTTTCGCAGCAACCCGCCTCGGATGTGGTCGTACAGGATGATGCCGATCCCCGCGCTCCTCAGCTCCCGGTGGTGGAAGCTGATGCGGACGAAGGCATGCTCGGACCGGGTCCGCATGGTCCGCGACCGGATCGTGAATTCGCGGCGCTTGACCTTTCGACGAAACTCTCTGCGGCGGAAATCTATCTCGGAATTACACCGGACCAGCTCGGCCCGTGGCGTTCCTATGCCAGTGCATTCGTTGCGCTTGCCGATATGGGACCGCCCGGCGCGCCCGAGCCGAAGGGTGGTGCGAAGTCGCCAATGCCGGGTGCAAGGCTTCCCGCTGACGGCAAGGCACAGGAGACAGTGCCGCTCCCCGGTGAACGGCTTGCCGACGGTATTCTGGCTATCGCCGAAAAAGCGAAGGCGTTGAAGGACGCTGCTGATGCCCTCGAGCCGATCCTTACTTCTGAACAGCATGAAAGATTTGGTCGGCTGGAACGGGTGATGATGCCTCCGAAGGGCCCCGGTCCTCATGATCCTGCCGGAGACGTGAGGGGCTGACCAATCCCGGGCTTCCTCTTTACTCACCCCCATTGAAAGAGGAAGGCGCAGCCTCGTCGGCTGCACGCCATGGGTGGCATCCGCCGGTGCCACCCATGGCTGAATTCTTTTAGATTGGAGTTGAAATGAACCAGCTATTTCGCATCGCCGCTGTCGCAGCTTTTGGTTTGGCGGACTTGCAGACCTCCTATGCCGCCCCGGCAACGGAACAGCAGATTCCGGCTCAGAAGCGGGCCGTTCAGGCAGAGACCGTCAAGCCCAAGGCCCAGACAAAGGTCAAGACTCCCGCGAAGCCCACTGTCTGTAAGAAGGGCCAGAAGGACAACAAGAAGAACTGCGTCTTTGAGTGGGCCAAGAGCCGCTGACGGCGCAATGAAACGAGAAGCATGATGAGTAAGGCAAAGGCGACTATCGTCGGCACGATTGCCGTCGCACTGGCGGTGGGCGGATTTCTCTTCTGGCAGCAGCGGGCGGCTTCGCAGACACCCTCCGTTCTGACGTCGGCGGTAGCGCGTGGCGATGTCGAGGTGACGGTGCTCGCCACCGGCATTCTCAAGCCGGTGCGGCTGGTGGCTGTCGGCGCTCAGGCCTCGGGTCGTATCACCGGGATCAAGGTCGTGCTGGGACAGACAGTCAAGGCGGGTGATCTTGTTGCCGAGATCGATTCCATGACGCAGGAGAACAGCCTGCGGACTGCCGAGGCGGCGCTCGCCAACGTCAAGGCGCAGCGCATTGAAAAAGAGGCGACGATGGTGCTCAACCGGCAAAGCCTCGCCCGTCAGCAGGAAATGGTTTCGAAGAATGCTGCATCCCGCGCCGACTATGAAAGCGCGGTCGCCGATCTCGACGTGACAAAGGCGCAGCTATCCGCTCTTGACGCGCAGATCGAGGAGGCGCAGGTGGCTGTGGAGACGGCGAAGATCAACCTTGGCTACACTAGGATCACCGCGCCCATCGATGGCACCGTGCTTTCTATCGTCAGCCAGGAAGGCCAGACGGTGAATGCCAGCCAGTCGGCCCCGACCATCGCCATTCTCGGCCAGCTCGACACGATGACGGTGCGTACCGAGATCTCCGAGGCTGATATCACCAAGGTCTCGCCCGGTCTGCCGGTCTACTTCACCGTTCTTGGCGAACCGGCGAAGCGATACGATGCCAAGCTTGAGTCGATCGAGCCGGCGCCGGAATCGATCCGCAGCGATTCAAGCTTCAGTTCGTCTTCGTCGTCCTCCTCGTCTTCGTCCAGCAGCAGTTCATCCTCTTCCGAGGCGATTTACTACAACGGCATCTTCAACGTGCCGAATGTGGATGGCAGGCTGCGCACCTACATGACCGCCGAAGTGCACGTCGTGCTGGGTGCTGTACATGACGTGCTGACTGTTCCCGCGGCCGCTCTCGGTGCGGCGCAGGCTGATGGCCGTTACACGGTGCGGGTCATTGGAACCGGCGGGGCCATCTCCGAAAAGACGGTGGAAATCGGCCTGAACGACAAGATGATCGCGGAGGTGCGCTCCGGCCTTTCCGAAGGCGAGAGGGTTGTGACCGGTGAGGTGGCCGCTGACGACAGCTCCAGCAGCAATGCCGGCGGTCCTCCCCCCATGGGTTTCTGAGGCCATGAGCGAACCGATTATCGCCCTTTCGGGCATCCGGCGTGAATACCCGTCGGGCGAAGGCACGATTGCCGTCCTGAAGGACGTCGATCTGTCTATCCAGGCAGGGGAAATGGTGGCGATTGTCGGGGCCTCTGGCTCCGGCAAATCGACGCTGATGAACATCCTCGGCTGCCTCGACCGGCCAACATCAGGCAGCTACCGCATATCCGGTGTGGAAACCTCCGCGCTCGATGTCGATGCGCTGGCGGCGCTTCGTCGCGAGCATTTCGGTTTCATCTTTCAGCGCTATCATCTTCTTGGCGAACTCACGGCGCTCGGCAATGTCGAGATCCCCGCGATCTACGCCGGCGTTTCTCCCAACGCCCGGCAGGAGAGGGCAGAAGCGCTTCTGGCTCGCCTCGGCATGGCCGAGCGGGTGGGGCATCGTCCCGGCCAGCTTTCCGGTGGCCAACAGCAACGCGTCTCCATTGCCCGTGCATTGATGAATGACGGTCAGGTCATCCTGGCCGACGAACCGACCGGTGCGCTGGACAGCCACAGCGGCGAGGAAGTGCTGCGAATTCTTGGCGAACTCCATGCCGAGGGCCACACGGTCATCATCGTGACCCATGACATGTCGATCGCCCGCCGGGCGCAGCGCATCATCGAAATCCGCGATGGCAGCATCGTCGCGGACAATCGCAATACCGTGGAGGGCGAAGACGGAGCAACGTCATCGCCGGCTATCGAAGAGAAGCCTCCATCCGAGATCAAGACGAGCCGCCTGCGTGGTTTCCTCTCTTCGCTTCAGGAAGCCTTTCGCATGGCGCTTCTTGCCATGCGGGCGCACAAGCTGCGTACCTTCCTGACCATGCTCGGCATCATCATCGGCATTGCTTCCGTCGTCAGCGTGGTTGCGCTGGGGAAGGGGTCGCAGCAGCGCGTGCTCGAAAACATTGCGAGCCTTGGCACGAACACACTGGAAATCTTCGCCGGCAAGGATTTCGGTGACGTCCGCTCCGGCAAGATCACCACGCTTGTCGTTTCCGATGCGGACGCGCTCGCCAGCCAGCCTTATGTCGCGGCGGTAACGCCGACTGTTTCCACCTCCAGCACCGTTCGCTTCGGCGCGAAGGAGTCGAATGCCATGATCAGCGGAGTGAGCGAACGCTACTTCGTTGCCAAGGGCACCAAGCTTTCCGAAGGTCGTTTCTTCGATGCTTCAAGCGTTCTGGAGAAGACACAGGAAGTCGTGATCGACGAGAACACGCGCAAGGCGCTGTTTGCCGATCTGAACGAGAGCCCTGTCGGCAAGGTTATCCTGATTGGCACGGTGCCGGCACGCGTGGTCGGGGTAACGAAGACGCAGCAGGGCGGCTTCGGCTCCAGCCAGAACCTGTCGCTCTATCTGCCTTACACCACGGTGCAGGCGCGGTTTCTCGGTAGCCTGTCGTTGCGCAGCATCACCGTGCAGGTCAACGACGAAACCAGCACCGCGCTGGCTGAAAAGGCCGTGACACAACTCCTGACGCTTCGTCACGGAACGAAGGATTTCTACATCCTCAATACGGACGATATCCGCGAGACGATCACCAGCACTACGCAGACGATGACCCTGCTGGTCGCGGCGATTGCCGTCATCTCGCTGGTGGTCGGCGGTATCGGGGTGATGAACATCATGCTTGTTTCGGTGTCCGAGCGTGTTTCGGAAATCGGCGTGCGGATGGCGGTCGGTGCGCGGCGGAGCGACATCCTCAGGCAATTCCTCATCGAGGCTGTGCTGGTCTGCCTCGTCGGGGGGCTGGCCGGAATCTCGGTGGCTCTCGGCTTCGGCGGGCTCTTCAGCCTGTTCAGCTCGAACTTCAGCCTGGTCTATTCGACAACCTCTATCGTCGCGGCTTTCGTCTGCTCCAGCCTGATTGGTGTGGTCTTCGGTTACCTGCCGGCGCGCAACGCTTCGCAGCTGGATCCGGTCGCCGCCCTTTCCAAGGGGTGATGATCATAAGGTCGTCGCTAATGCGACCATCGCGGCTTTCGCTTCTCTGCGAAAGCCGCTCGTCCCTCGCGAGCGTCGTCCGTCTCGGCAATTTCGGCGATCCGTCGTTCGGCTAAGGCGAGCATCTCCGGGTTTGTCATGCTTCGCATTTCCCGGAGGGTTCGTTTTCCGGCTGAGATAGCTTCGGCGGAATTCCGTCCGAGTTTTTCCAGAACGTCGGCGATGAGTTCATCGAGGTCACCGACAGGGGCGATGCCGTTGATGAGACCGTATTGCAGGGCGGTTGTCGCGTCGATGCTTTCACCGAGATAGGCCATTTCCTGCAGGTGTCGCAGGGTTATCTTCGGCATCAGCCGAGCGGCAACCATCATCGGGAAGAGGCCGACACGCACTTCCGGCAGGCCGAAGTTCGCGTGTCTGGCGGCATAGGCGAGATCGCAGGCGGCCAACAGGCCCATGCCGCCTGCCAGAACCGAGCCGTTGATCCGCGCGATCACCAGTTTTTCGCAGGTTTCGATTGCATTCAGCACACCAGCGATCGGGTTGCCTCCGTCGTCAGACCGGAACATGCCGCCTGCGCTTTCCTTGAGATCGGCGCCCGAGCAGAAGCTGCGCTCGCCGGTTCCCGTCAGAACTACCGCCCGCAATGTCGGGTCAACGGAGGCCTCTTCAAAGGCTTCGATCAGACTTCTGGTCAGGGCTGAGTTGAGGGCGTTGTGGACTTCCAATCGATTGAGGGTCAGCCACAATACATGCCCACGGCGTTCACGCAGCAGTTCATCGGCCATGCTGTCCTCCGGTCTGTTTTTGGGCGAGCAATGCCCGTCCCGCCCGCGCTTCATTGCGTCGCCCCAGGATATCGCTGATCCATCCGCCCGTTTCCGCGACAGCCTGCAGGTCGGCTCCCGTCGAAATGCCCAGGCCATGCAGCAGGTAGAGCAGGTCTTCCGTTGCGATATTGCCGCTCGCCCCCGGCGCATAGGGGCACCCTCCCAGGCCCGCGACGGAACTGTCGAAGACGGCAATTCCTTCCTCAAGGCTCGCCAGCACATTGGCGATGCCCTGCCCGTAGGTGTCGTGGAAATGCATGGCGATCCGTTCATGCGGTATCGTTGTCGTGACCTCGCCAATGACGTTGCGGATCTGCGCTGCCGTACCCACCCCAATCGTGTCGCCGAGCGAGACTTCGTAACAACCCATGGCGAGCAGTTCGCGCGCCATAACCGCGACCTCGGACGGCGGTACTTCGCCGTCATAGGGGCAGCCGGCGATGCAGGAGACATAGCCGCGAACCCGAATGCCTCTGGTGATGGCGAGATCGCAGACGTCGCGGAGCCGGGCGAGGCTTTCGGCCCGCGAGCAGGCGATGTTCTTCAGGCTGAAGCCTTCCGACGCCGAAACGAAGACCGCGATTTCGCCAACGTCCGCGGCAATCGCGTCTTCCAGACCCTTGAGATTGGGAACGAGGGCCGGATAGATCGTGCCCGGTCGTTTCTGAAGAGTGCGGAAGACCTCGTCGGAATCGGCCATCTGCGGTACCCATTTCGGGGAAACGAACGCGCCTGCCTCCACTGCCGGCAATCCGGCCTTGGCGAGACGTTCGATCAGTTCGACCTTCACGGCGACGGGCACCCGGGCGCTCTCGTTCTGCAGTCCGTCGCGGGGACCGACTTCGACAATCTTCACCCTTTCCGGCATCTTCATGTCAGCCGGCCTCCGCTTCGAAATCCACCAGCACCGTGCCGGCCTCGACCATTGCCCCTTCCGCGCAGTTGAGCCTCACGACCAGCCCGGCGGATGGTGCGCGGATCGTGTGTTCCATCTTCATCGCCTCCATGATGACAAGCGCCTCGCCGGCCTCGACGCGATTGCCCGTATTGGTCAGGATCGCGCGGATCATACCCGGCATCGGTGCTGTCAGCCCGCCGGCTGCTGCCTCGGGCGTTTCGAACCCGGCAAGGTCTGTCGTCGCGACGGGATGGACGGTTCCGTCGATCACCAGATCGAAGGCATCGCCGTTCGGGAGGAAATAGCCGTTGTGTTTCCTCCCGGCGATGGTCGCCGAGAGCTTGCCATCCGCGGCCAGTGAACCCTCGACGGATATCGTTTCACCATCGATGCTGATCTCAAAACCGCGTTGTAGATAAAGGACATCCACTTCCATGGGCTTCCCGGCAATGATGAGCTGTAGTTCCTGCCGTTCGGGGCGGTTGAGTCGGAAGCCATTGGTCATTGCCCATGGAGTGTGCGGATCGGCCGTTGCCATTGCCCGGCGCTGAGTGTTGGCCTTGTTTGCAAGCATGAATCCGAGGGCGGCCATCGTCGTTGTTACGCCATCAGAGCCAATGTCTGGCCGTAGTCTCGGTTCGTTGCGGACGATGAAGCCGGTGTCGAGACGGGCATCCTCGAAATCCACAAGGCCTGCCAGCCGCGCCAGAAAGCCGGTATTGCTGGTCACGCCTGTGATGGCCGTCTCGCGAAGGGCAGCGCGCAGCCTGCGAACGGCCGAGGGACGGTCGGCATCCCACACGATGAACTTCGCGATCATCGGGTCGTAATGCACCGTAATCGCATCGCCGGCCCTCACGCCGCTGTCAATGCGGATATGGTCGTTCTGCTCGGGCAGGACGAGGTGGCCGATCCTGCCGATCGATGGCAGGAAGTCATGGTCCGGATCCTCGGCATAAAGCCGCGCCTCTATCGAATGTCCCCGGATTTTCAGATCGGCCCAATCCTCCGGCAGGCGCTCGCCGGCCGCTACCCGGAATTGCCACTCGACGAGATCGAGGCCGGTGATGAATTCGGTGACGGGATGCTCGACCTGAAGACGGGTGTTCATCTCCATGAAGTAGAATTCACCGCCCGCATCCAGCAGGAATTCCACCGTGCCGGCGCCGGAGTAATCGATGGCGCGGGCACAGGATATGGCAGCCTCGCTCATCTTCTTGCGCAGCGGTTCCGGCAGGCCGGGGGCCGGGGCTTCCTCTATCACCTTCTGATGCCGACGCTGGATCGAGCAATCGCGCTCGAAGAGCGAATGGCAGTTGCCGTGGTTGTCGGCAAAGACCTGTACTTCCACGTGTCGGGGACGGGCGAGATATTTCTCGATCAGCATCCGCTCGTCGCCAAAGGCAGCAAGCGCCTCGCGTTTCGCCGCAGCCAGTTCAGTGGCAAAATCCTCTGCCTGCGCGACGATACGCATGCCCTTGCCACCACCGCCGGCGGAGGGCTTTATGAGCACGGGATAGCCGATATTCATTGCTTCCGCCGCAAGGAGCGCCGGCAACTGGTCGTCGCCGTGATAGCCTGGAACCAGTGGCACGCCTGCCGCTGCCATCAGGGTCTTTGCCGCGCTCTTGCCGCCCATGGCGCGGATCGCTGCGGCCGGCGGGCCGATGAAAACAAGGCCGGCTGCCGAGCATGCTTCGGCGAAGTCGGCGTTTTCAGACAGGAAGCCGTAGCCGGGATGGATCGCCTCGGCTCCGCTTTCCCGAGCGGCCGCAATAATCCTGTCGCCGTCGAGGTAGGATTGGCGGGCCGATGCCGGGCCGATGGCAAGGGCCTCGTCGGCGATGGCGACATGGGCGGCGTCTCGATCCGCCTCCGAATAGACGGCGACCGTCGCAATCCCCATGCGCCTTGCCGTCCGGATGATCCGGACGGCGATTTCTCCGCGATTGGCGATAAGGATTCTGGAAAACATCGCGCCTCACATCCTGAATATGCCGAATTGGGTGCGTTCGACGGGCGCATTCAGAGCCGCGGAAATCCCGAGGGCGAGCACCATCCGCGTGTCCGCAGGGTCGATCAGGCCATCATCCCATAGTCGCGCGCTGGCATGATAGGGATGGCCCTCAGTCTCGTATTTCTTGCGGATCGGCGCCTTGAAGGCTTCTTCCTCTTCGGCTGGCCAGACCTTGCCCTGAGCCTCCATGCCGTCACGTCTGACCTGCGCCAGCACGGAGGTGGCCTGTTCGCCGCCCATCACCGAGATCCGCGCATTCGGCCACATCCAGAGGAAGCGCGGCGAATAGGCCCGACCGCACATGCCGTAATTACCAGCCCCGAAGGAGCCGCCGATGATGACGGTGAATTTTGGCACCCTTGCGCAGGCCACCGCCGTCACCAGCTTCGCGCCGTCCTTGGCGATGCCGCCGGCCTCATACTTCTTACCGACCATGAAGCCGGTGATGTTCTGCAGGAAGACGAGCGGAATTCCGCGCTGGCAGCAGAGTTCGATGAAATGGGCACCCTTCAGCGCCGACTCTGAAAACAGGATGCCGTTATTGGCGACGATACCGACGGGATAGCCGAAGATATGGGCGAAGCCGCAGACCAGCGTGGTGCCGTAGAGCGCCTTGAACTCGTCGAATTCGGAACCGTCGACGATGCGGGCAATGACCTCGCGCACGTCGAAGGGTTTTCTCGTGTCGTCGGGCACGATGCCGTATAGCTCCTCCGCTGGATAAAGCGGCTCGGCAGACTGCCGGATTTCGATGTCGATGCGTTTCGGCCGGTTGAGCGTGCCGACGATCCGGCGTGCCAGCGCCAGCGCGTGGCGGTCGTCATTGGCATAGTGATCGGTCACGCCGGAGGTGCGGGAATGGACGTCGGCTCCGCCCAGTTCCTCGGCGGTCACCACTTCGCCGGTCGCGGCCTTCACGAGCGGCGGGCCGCCGAGAAAGATCGTGCCCTGGTTTTTCACGATGATCGACTGGTCGCTCATGGCAGGCACATAGGCGCCGCCTGCCGTACAGCTTCCCATGACGACGGCGATCTGGGGTATGCCTTCCGCCGACATGGTCGCCTGATTGTAGAAGATACGGCCGAAATGATCGCGGTCGGGAAACACCTCGTCCTGAAGCGGCAGGTACGCGCCGCCGGAATCGACGAGATAGAGGCAGGGCAGGTGGTTCTCCCGGGCGATTTCCTGGGCGCGGAGATGCTTCTTCACCGTCAGCGGATAGTAAGTCCCGCCTTTCACAGTCGGATCGTTGGCGACGATCATGCACTCGCGGCCGGCCACCCGTCCGATGCCGGTGATGATGCCTGCCGCCGGCACCGCTTCGTCATAGACGCCGTAGGCGGCGAACTGCGACAGTTCCAGAAACGGCGTGCCTGGATCGAGAAGCGTGTCTATGCGGTCGCGTGGCAGAAGCTTGCCGCGGGCCGTGTGCCGGTTGCGGGCCGCTTCACCGCCGCCCATGGCGATCTCGGAGACCCTCGCGTTGAGGTCATCGACAAGGCCGCGCATGAAGGCGGTGTTGGCGTGATAGCTGGCGTCGCGGGTGATGTTGGATTTGAGCCTCATCATTCCCTCACGCATTGTTCTTGAACAATTCACGACCGATCAGCATGCGCCTGATTTCGCTGGTGCCGGCGCCGATCTCGTAGAGCTTGGCGTCGCGCAGGAGCCTCCCGGCGGGGCTTTCGTTCATGTAGCCGGTGCCGCCCAGAAGCTGGATGGCATCCAGCGCCACCTGCGTCGCACGCTCGGCGGAAAACAGGATCGCGCCTGCCGCATCCTGCCGAGTGAGGCGAGCGTTATCGCCGGCGCGGGCCACGGCATAAACATAGGCGCGCGAGGCGTTCATCGCGGTATACATGTCGGCAATCTTGCCCTGCACGAGCTGAAATTCGCCGATCGCCTTGCCGAACTGGTGTCGTTCACGGATGTAGCGAAGAACGAGATCGAGCGCCGATTGCATGATGCCGATCGGGCCCGCCGCCAGTACGGCCCGTTCGTAATCGAGGCCACTCATCAGCACGGTGACGCCGTCGTTCACCTTGCCCAGCACGTTTTCCCCCGGGACCTCGCAATCCTCGAAGACGAGTTCGGAGGTTGGAGAGCCACGCATGCCGAGCTTGTCGAGCTTCTGCGCCGGACGGAAGCCCTTGAAGCCCTTCTCGATGAGAAAGGCAGTAATGCCGCGCGGGCCGGCAGCCATGTCCGTCTTGGCGTATACGACCAGCGTATCCGCTTCGTGGCCATTGGTGATCCACATCTTGGAGCCGTTCAGGAGGTAGCGGTCCCCCTTTCGCTCCGCCTTGAGCCGCATGGATACGACGTCGGATCCCGCTTCTGTCTCGCTCATAGCAAGCGAGCCGACATGCGCGCCGGATATGAGGTTCGGCAGGTATCGCTGTTTTTGCTCGGTCGTGCCCCAGCGATGGATCTGGTTGATGCAGAGGTTGGAATGAGCGCCGTAGGAAAGGCCGACGGATGCCGAGGCGCGGCTGATTTCCTCCATCGCGACGCAATGGGCGAGATAGCCCATATCAGCCCCGCCATATTCCTCCGAGACCGTGATGCCATGCAGGCCGAGCGCACCCATCTCCGGCCAGAGATGCCTCGGGAAACAATCCTCCCGGTCAATTTCCGTCGCAAGCGGCGCGATCCTGTCATGAGCAAACTTGCGCACGCTGTCGCGCAGCGCCCCGATCTCCTCCCCGAGACCGGCGTCGAAAACTGCGGCGAGATCCAGGCTCATCGCATACTCCTCCTCTCGACGGTTTTCACGCAGCCGTCTCCTGCGGTGAAAGGTGGGCGGCGTCTCCTCCACACCGCCCGCCTTGTTTTATGTCTCCGTACCTCCGGTGAACGCGGCCGACCGGCGCACGAACGTCTTTATGGCGAAATTGGACTGGATGCGCGCCACGCCCGGAACCGTCGTCAGGAAGTCCAGGAGTTCCTGGTAATGCGGCAGGTCGCGCACCATGGCATGGATCAGATAATCCGAGCTTCCGCTGGTCTGGTAGCCGCCGACCACCTCCGGAATGGAGGCGACGCTATGTTCGAACGTCGTCAGCGCGTCCTTGATCTGGCGTTCCAGCGTAACCGAGATGAATACACCCATCGTGCCCAAGAGCCGGTTTTCGTCGAAGACGGCGGTATAGCCGCGGATTATCCCGGCTTCCTCCAGCTTGCGCACTCGCCTCAGCGTCGGCGTGAACGACAGACCAATCCGGGATGCGAGATCGCGCCAGCTTATCCGCCCGTCCTCGCCGAGAACGTGCAGAATTTTCCGATCGAAGGCATCGAGCGTTTCCATGGATCAAATGATCTACAGTTCCTGAAATCGATGGATCAAAGATATCTTTGTTGCGAAATCTGTCAATCAAATTAGCTTTGAAATGAAAACGCTATGGTGATACCGTTCACTCAATCGGGAATTGGCAGATCGTTTGATCTCATGTCCCGGTCGTGAGCGTCCCGGCTTGGAGGAGCCGTGATGCGGGCAAGGTTCTTTCCGGGGAGGTGGAAAGTGACTGAGCATGATCCTGTCGTTATCGTAGGTTCCGCTCGCACGCCCATGGGCGGTTTTCAGGGCGCACTGAAATCCGTGACAGCTCCGGCTCTCGGTGCGGTGGCTATTCGCGCAGCGCTCGAGCGAACTGGCCTTGCCGAAAATCAGGTCGACGAGATGCTGTTCGGCTGCGTGTTGTCGGCGGGACAAGGACAGGCCCCGGCACGGCAGGCGGCGGTCGCGGCCGGCCTTCCCAATTCGACCGGTGCGACGACCATCAACAAGATGTGCGGCTCGGGCATGAAGGCCGCGATGCTGGCGCACGATCTCATTATCGCCGGCAGTTCCTCCATCGCGGTCGCCGGCGGCATGGAGAGCATGACCAATGCGCCCTATCTGCTCGACCGTGCCCGTAGTGGCTATCGGCTGGGCCATGGCAGGGTCATGGACCACATGTTCCTTGATGGTCTCGAAGACGCCTATGACAGGGGCCGGCTGATGGGCAGTTTTGCAGAGGATTGCGCCGAAGCCTATCAGTTCACACGCGACATGCAGGATTCCTATGCTGTCTGCTCGCTGGAACGTGCCCGCAGGGCAATCGCTGAAGGCCGGTTCGACCGGGAGATCGCACCCGTGGCGGTTCCCGTTGGTCGGGACGAGCAGGTGATCGCCATTGATGAGCAGCCGGGCAAGGCGCGACCGGAAAAGATCCCGACCCTCAAGCCGGCCTTTCGCGAGGGCGGCACGGTTACGGCCGCAAATTCCAGTTCGATTTCCGACGGTGCGGCAGCGTTGGTGCTGATGCGCCGGTCTGAGGCCGAGCGGCGTGGGCTTGCACCCTTGGCCACGATCATGGGGCACGCGACCGATGCACGGGCGCCCGCCCGGTTCACCACCGCTCCCATTGGAGCGCTCGAGCGGCTTTCCGAGAAGGTCGGATGGAAACTCGGGGATGTCGATCTGTTCGAAATCAACGAAGCCTTTGCCGTAGTTGCGATGGCGGCCATGCGTGACCTCGATCTGCCGCATGACAAGGTCAACGTCCATGGCGGCGCCTGCGCGCTTGGCCATCCGATTGGCGCCTCAGGCGCCCGCATCATGGTGACGCTGCTCTCCGCACTGCGGCAGCACGGTCTGAAACGAGGAATGGCGGCGATCTGCATCGGTGGCGGGGAGGCCACCGCGGTCGCTGTCGAACTTTGCTGAAGAGTGGAACTCTTCGGCAAGCCGTCTGGAGGCGGCGGTGAGAGCAGGGAGGAAGCACAAGGCATGACCGCAAACACGCATTTGAGCCTGCATGTGCCGGAGCCGGCCGTTCGGCCGGGCGACCAGCCGGACTTTTCCAACGTCAAGATTCCGAAGGCCGGCTCGGTGCCGCGACCGGAGATCGACGCCGCACCGGAGACCATGCGTGAACTTGCCTATTCGATCATTCGCGTGCTCGATCATGAGGGCAATGCCGTCGGTCCCTGGGCTGGTCTTCTCTCTGACGAGGAGCTTCTTTCCGGGCTCAGGCATATGCTGCTGCTGCGCGCCTTCGATGCGCGCATGCTGATGGCGCAGCGGCAGGGCAAGACGTCCTTCTACATGCAGCATCTCGGTGAGGAAGCGGTAAGCTGCGCCTTTCGCAAGGCGCTCTCCAAGGGCGACATGAACTTCGCTACTTATCGTCAGGCCGGATTGCTGATCGCGGATGGCTATCCGCTGGTGACCATGATGAACCAGATCTTCTCCAACGAGGGAGACCCGCTGCACGGCCGGCAGTTGCCGGTGCTCTATTCGTCGAAGGAGCACGGCTTTTTCACGCTATCCGGCAATCTCGCCACGCAGTTCGTGCAGGCGGTGGGATGGGCAATGGCTTCCGCCATCAAGGGAGACACGAAGATCGCGGCCGGCTGGATCGGTGACGGATCGACGGCGGAATCGGATTTTCATTCGGCCATGGTTTTCGCCTCGACCTACAAGGCGCCGGTCGTGCTCAACGTGGTCAACAACCAGTGGGCCATTTCCACCTTTCAGGGCATTGCCCGGGGCGGGTCCGGCACCTTTGCCGCCCGTGGCCTCGGCTTCGGCATTCCGGCGCTGCGGGTCGATGGAAACGACTATCTCGCCGTCCACGCCGTCGCGCGCTGGGCGGTCGAGCGGGCGCGGCGCAATCTCGGGCCGACCTTGATCGAATACGTCACCTACCGCGTCGGCGCCCATTCGACCTCGGACGATCCGAGCGCCTATCGTCCGAAGACGGAGTCGGAAGCCTGGCCGCTCGGTGATCCCGTGTTGCGGCTGAAGAAGCATCTCATCGCGCGCGGGGTCTGGTCGGAGGAGCGGCACTTGCAGGCTGAAGCAGAGATCATGGACACGGTGATCGAGGCGCAGAAGGAGGCGGAAAGCCACGGTACCCTGCATGCAGGAGGCAAGCCGTCCGTGCGCGATATCTTCGAGGGCGTCTATGCCGTGATGCCGGCCCATCTCCATCGTCAACGCAGGATGGCGGGGTGCTGACATGACCAGAATGACCATGATCGAAGCGGTGCGCAGCGCCATGGATATCTCCATGGCGCGTGACGGCAACGTCGTCGTCTTCGGCGAAGACGTGGGATATTTCGGCGGCGTTTTCCGCGCCACGCAGGGATTGCAGGCGAAATACGGCAAAACGCGCTGCTTCGACACGCCGATCAGTGAATCCGGTATCGTCGGCACGGCCATCGGCATGGCGGCCTATGGGTTGAAGCCGTGCGTCGAAATCCAGTTCGCCGATTACATGTTTCCCGCCTATGACCAGATCACCCAGGAGGCAGCGCGGATCCGCTACCGCTCCAATGGCGATTTCACCTGCCCGATCGTCATCAGGATGCCGACGGGTGGCGGGATCTTCGGCGGCCAGACGCATAGCCAGAGCCCGGAGGCACTGTTCACCCATGTCTGCGGTCTCAAGGTCATTGTTCCGTCGAATCCCTTCGACGCCAAGGGATTGCTGATTTCCTCGATCGAGGACCCGGACCCGGTGATGTTCCTGGAGCCCAAGCGGCTCTACAACGGTCCGTTCGACGGTCATCACGACCGCCCGGTGGTTCCGTGGTCCACCCATCCCCTGGGTGACGTTCCAGAAGGGCACTATACCGTGCCGATCGGCAAGGCCAAGGTCAGGCGGCCGGGCAATGATGTGACCGTGATCGCATATGGAACCATGGTTCATGTGGCGCTCGCCGCCGTCGAGGAGACGGGCGTCGATGCCGAGGTCATCGATCTTCGAAGCCTCCTGCCGCTCGATCTCGATACCATCGTTCAATCCGTCTCGAAGACCGGTCGTTGCATCATGGTGCATGAGGCGACGTTGACCTCGGGCTTCGGCGCGGAGGTGGTCTCGCTCGTTCAGGAACACTGTTTCTATCATTTGGAAGTGCCCGTGATCCGCATCTGCGGATGGGACACCCCTTATCCGCACGCCCAGGAATGGGACTATTTCCCCGGCCCGCAGCGCATCGGCAGGGCGCTCGCAGAAATCATGAAGGCGTGACCCATGAGCGAATATGTTCTCAATATGCCCGATGTCGGCGAAGGTGTCGCAGAAGCCGAGCTGGTGGAATGGCATGTGAAGCCCGGCGATCCGGTCCGTGAAGACATGGTGCTGGCTGCGGTGATGACCGATAAGGCGACGGTCGAGATACCATCACCAGTGGCGGGCATCGTGACATGGCTTGCCGCCGAGGTCGGCGACTCGGTGGCGGTCAGGGCGCCGCTGGTCAGGATCGATATCGCTTCCGGTTCGGTTGCGCCTGCACCGGTTGAAGAAAAGAAGCCGGTGGCGAAGGCTGAAATGCCCGCGCCCTCTGCTCAGATTGCGCCCGCTCAGGAGGTTGTTCCGCCGGAGGTTCCCGAAACGCCGGAAAAGAATGCCCCCCTGCCGGTGCCGACTGGCGAGGTGGGGGCCAAGCCGCTGGCGGCTCCTGCCGTGCGCCATCGGGCACAGATGTCCGGTGTCGATCTGAACAAGGTGAAAGGGACTGGGCCGGAGGGGCGCATCACGCATGAGGATCTTGATGCCTTCCTGTCGAGCGGACCGCATCCGCCGGGCGTGGCCGCAGGCTTCGGCCGGAACATGGCGGTCGAGGAGATCAGGATCACTGGCCTGCGCAGGAAGATTGCCGAGAAGGTGGCCCTTTCCGCCTCGCGCATCCCCCACATCACCTATGTCGAGGAAATCGACGTGACCGATCTGGAGGAGCTTCGGGCCGCGATGAATGGCGGGCGCAAGCCGGATCAGCCGAAACTGACGATCCTGCCGTTTCTGATGCGGGCGCTGGTTCGGGCGGTGGAAGATCAGCCGGCGATGAATGCCACGTTTGACGACGAGACGGGCATCGTCACACGATATGGCGCGGTGCATGTCGGCATTGCGACGCAGACGCCGGCCGGACTTTCCGTGCCGGTGGTGCGTCACGCCGAAGCTCTGGGATTATGGGGGTGCGCGGCTGAACTCGGCCGCGTTGCGGAGGCCGCGCGAACCGGTCGCGCCCCGCGCGAGGAACTGACAGGCTCCACGATCACCATCAGTTCGCTCGGCTCGCTGGGCGGCATCGTCTCGACGCCGATCATCAATCACCCCGAGGTGGCGATCATCGGCGTCAACAAGATCGCCACGCGTCCGGTTTGGGACGGCAGAGGACAGTTCATTCCCCGCAGGATGATGAACCTGTCCTCCAGCTTCGATCACCGCGTGATCGACGGCTGGGATGCGGCAACCTTCGTCCAGCGGCTGAAAACCCTGCTGGAAACGCCAGCGTTGATCTTCATTGAAGATTGAGGGTGACTGGCTAGAGTATTTCCGCCTTTCTCCGAAACGCGAAAATACTCTATCTGTTTGTTTTTACGCATTTCCGAACGCAAAACCGTGGCACACTTTTGCTGGAAATGCTTCAACGGCCAGCCGTCAGGGAAGTATCTTGCCCGGGTTCATGATGCCGGATGGATCGATGGCATGCTTCAGCAGTGCCATGAAATCTACGGCGTCGCCATGTTCCTCGCGCATGTAGGCGATCTTGCCGGTGCCCACGCCGTGTTCACCCGTGCAGGTGCCGCCGACGGAGATTGCCCGCTTGACCATCTGCTTGTTGATCGCAGCGACTTCGGCCATTTCCTCCTTGTTGGAGGGATCGACGGCAAAGGCAACGTGGTAGTTGCCGTCACCGACATGGCCGAGAATGGCGGCCGGCACCTTGCACTCCTTCAGGAGTTCGCGGGTATAGAGAATGCAGCTGCCGAGTTCGGAAACCGGCACGCAGACGTCGGAAGACCAGCCCTTGGCGTCTGTTCGCTGGGAAACGACGGCGTAGAAGGCGTTGTGGCGCGCCTTCCAGAGCCGATTGCGCTCTTCCGGGGAGCTTGCCCATTCGAAGTCCACGCCGTCGTTGTCGCGCACGATGTCGCGAACCATGGCGACCTGTTCCTCGACGCTTGCCGGGGAGCCATGGAATTCGAAGGCCAGCGTGTCTTCCAGTTTGAGGTCCAAGCCGGAATAACGGTTGACGGCGGCGATCAGGCCACGGTCCATGAGTTCCATGCGTGCGACCGGAATTCCGAGTTGCACGATGGCGATGGCCGTGTCGACGGCCTGCGAGACGTCTTCGAAGGAGCAGAGCGCCGCCGAGATCGTTTCGGGAATGCCGTAGAGCCTGACAGTGACTTCGGTGATGATACCGAGCGTGCCTTCCGAGCCGACGAAGAGCCTCGTCAGATCGTAGCCGGCGGAGGATTTGCGGGCCCGGCTGCCGGTGTGGATGATCTTGCCGTCGGGAAGGACAACGGTGAGTGCCAGCACGTTTTCGCGCATGGTGCCGTAACGCACGGCGTTCGTGCCCGAAGCGCGGGTTGAGGCCATGCCGCCAATCGAAGCGTTGGCGCCGGGATCGATCGGGAAGAACAGGCCCAGGTTGCGAAGATCGTTGTTGAGCTGTTCGCGCGTCACACCAGCCTGCACGGTGCAGTCGAGATCGGCGGAGCTGACGCGAAGGATGCTGTTCATGCGGCTGAGGTCGATCGAGATGCCGCCGTTCAGCGCGATGAGGTGTCCCTCGAGCGAGGTGCCGGCGCCAAAGGCGATGACCGGCACCTTGTGCCCGGCGCAAAGGCGGACCGTTTCGGCGACATCCTCGGTGGTTTCAGCGAAGACCACGCCATCGGGAATGGCGGTCGTGTGGTGGGATTCGCCATGGCCGTGCTGCTCGCGCACGGCCTGTGTCAGCGAAAAGCGCTCGCCAAAGCGGCCGGCAAGAGCCTCTGACAGGGTTTCCGGCAGGCCGCTCATGCCTTTTCTCCCGCACCGGCCTTTTCTTCCTCACCCGAAGGACCGGTTGCGACCGGCGTGTCGCCAGGCAGGCCCCATTCCGACCAGGATCCGTCATAGACGGCCACGTTATCATTGCCGATCAGGTGCAGGCTGAAGGCGAGCGCCGAGGCGGTAACGCCTGAACCGCATGTGGCGGCAACCGGTCGCGAGAGGTCGAGGCCGGCATTTTCGAACAGCGTCTTCAGGGTTTCCGGCTTGAGGATTTCTCCGCTCTCGGGGTTGGTCAGACTGGAAGACGGCAGATTGAAGCTGCCGGGGATGTGGCCGGAGCGCAGGCCGGGCCGGGGTTCGTTTTCGGCTGCGGTGAAGCGCGAAGCGGCGCGGGCGTCGATCACCTGCTCGGCCTTCGTCCCGAGGTTATGCAGCATGTCCGCTCTGGAACGCACGAGTTCGGGATGGAAGGCGGCCCGGAACATTCCTTCAGCGGGTGTCGGGATCTCGGCGGTTACCGGACGGCCCTCGGCGCGCCACTTGCGCAGACCACCATCGAGCACGGCAATCTTCTCGTGACCGAAGACCCGAAGCGTCCACCAGACGCGGCCGGCGGAAACGAGGCCGGGGGTGTCGTAGATCACGACCACGCTGTCGTTGGAAAGGCCGAGACGACGAGCGACAGCCTCGAATGCTTCGGCGGAAGGCAGCATGTGCGGCAACGACGAGGCGTGATCGGCGACATTCTCGATGTCGAAGAAGCGCGCATCTGGAATATGCCGCTCGCGATAGTTCTCGGCAGCCGTGGGCGTGACGCCCGGCATGGTGAACGAACCGTCCAGCAATACCAGCCCCGGCGCGTCGAGATGAGCGGCGAGCCATTCGGTGGTGACGAGGGAACCGGGGAGGGTGAGCGACATGATGAACTCCGAAGTGGCCGGGTGGCCGTCTGGTTGGCCGCATCCCGGAGGAGCCTTCATGAGGATGGGGATGGGCGGCAGGAAGGAGACGGGCGGCAGTGTTGCCGCCCGTCCTGTATCAGATCAGTTGGCGATTGCCAGGCCCGCGTCGCGGATCAGTCCGCCGAACTGTTCGGCGTCGTCCTTGGCGCGCTGGGCAACCTGCTCCAGCGTTTCGATGCCGGGGATGAGGCCGAAGCTGATGATCTTCTCGCGGACGTCGGGCTGTTCCAAAACACTGTTGATCAGGGTATTCAGCTGCTGCCTGACGTCATCGGGAACGGAAGCCTGGATGGAGATGGTGTGCCAGCTGCGCGGAGCCCAGCCGGTCAGGCCGCCTTCGGCGGTGCTCTGCAGGTCGGGCAGCTTGTCCCAGCGCTTGTCGCCGAGCACGGCGATGCCGGTCAGGGTGCCGGCAGTGATGTGCTGTGCGGCTTCCGGACCGAAGAAGACCTGGGCTTCGTTGCCGAGAACGGCCTGCAGGGCGGCGGGAGCGCCGTTGTAGGGGATGTGCAGCAGTTCGATGCCGGCGGCCTTCTGCAGCCATTCGCCGCTGAGGTGGCCGACCGTGCCCTTGCCGGAGGTGCCGTAGGCGAGCTTGCCCGGGTTCTCCTTGGCGTACGCGATGAGTTCCGGCAGCGACTTGACCGGCACGGAAGGATTGACGGCGATGACCATCGGCGCGTCACCGATCAGGACCAGGGGCACCAGATCCGTCAGCGGCTTGTACTGAACCTTGGTGACGAAGGGAATGATGCCGTAGAAGCTGTTGGTGGACTGCAGCAGGGTGTAGCCGTCAGCCGGCGTGCCCATGAAGTAGTTGGCGCCGATCGCGCCGCCGGCGCCTGGCTTGTAGTCGTTGATGACCTGCTGGCCGGTCGCGGTCGTCAGTCTTTCCCCGATCAGGCGCGAGAGGTTATCGCTCATGCCGCCGGCGTTGTAGGGGATGATGTAGTCGATCTTGCGCGACGGGAAGGTATCGGCAAAGGCCGAACGTCCGGCAAGGGCGCTACCGGACACCAGCGCGGTTGCGGCAAGGAAGGTCCGTCTTGTCAGGTTGAAGGTCATGTCGAGATCCTTTTCGGCGTTATTCGGCAAAGGCCTTTTGCCGGAATTTCTGGATGAAGGGTAAGAACATGCTGGCGATCAGCAGGACCGTGACGACGAGCATGGTGAGGCTGATCGGGTGCTCGATGAAGATCATCGGGTTGCCGCGTCCGACCAGCATGGAACGGCGGAAATATTCCTCCATCATCGGCCCGAGCACGAAGGCAAGCACCAGCGGGGCCGGTTCGCACTTCCACTTGTGGATGAAATAGCCGAGCAGGCCGAAGATGGCGGTGAGGTAGACATCGAAGGTGGTGAATTCGACGCCGTAGATGCCGACGATGGAGACGACGAGGATCGTCGGGAACATGAACTGGTAGCGGATCTTGAGGAGCTGCACCCAGATGCCGACCAGCGGCAGGTTGATGACGAGCAGCATCAGGTTACCTACCCACATGCTGGCGATCAGGCCCCAGAACAGGTCGGGCTGGCTGGTGATGATCTTGGGGCCGGGAACGATGCCGTGCACCATCATGGCTCCGACCATCAGCGCCATGATGGCGTTTGACGGAATGCCGAGGGTCAGCAGCGGCAGGAAGGCCGTCTGGGCGCCGGCATTGTTGGCCGATTCCGGAGCGGCCACGCCCTGCGGCAGGCCGGTGCCGAAGGCTTCCGGCGTGCGGGAGAACCGCTTCTCGGTGGTATAGGCGAGGAAGGAGGACAGCAATGCGCCGCCGCCCGGAAGAAGGCCGAGAACCATGCCGATGATGGTGCCGCGCACCGTGGCGGGGGTTGCCTGCTTCACTTCTTCACGGGTCGGCCAAAGGCTGCTGATCCGGTTGATGACCGGTGGGGCTTCGTCCCTTGCGACCCGCTCCAGCGTCACAAGGATATCCGCGACGCCGAACAGGCCGACGACGAGGGGCACGAAGGGAACGCCGTTCAGGAGTTCGAAGAAGCCGAAGTCATAGCGATACTGGCCGGAATTGATGTCGGTGCCGGCGAGGCCGAGAAGCAGGCCGAGCACGATCATGGTGACGGCTCTGAGCACCGAACCCTGCGCCAGCACCACCGAGGTGATGAGCCCGAGGAACATCAGCATGAAATATTCCGGCGCACCGAATTTCAGCACGGCGCTCGCAAGAACCGGCGCGAAGGCGGCCATGAAGAAGGTTGCGACGGTGCCGGCGAAGAACGAGGCAACCGCTGCGATGGTGAGAGCAGCCCCGCCACGTCCGTTGCGGGTCATCGCATGACCGTCGAGCGCGGTGACGACCGATGATGCTTCTCCCGGTAGCCTTAGCAGGATCGAGGTGGTCGAACCGCCGTATTGCGCGCCGTAATAGATGCCGGCGAGCGTGATGAGGCCGGTTACCGGATCGAGCCCGAAGGTCATGGGCAGAAGGATCGCGATCGTGGCCGTCGGGCCGAGGCCCGGCAGAACGCCGACCAGCGTACCGACCAGGCAGCCGATCAGGCAGAAGGCGATATTGGTCGGTGTCAGGGCGACGCCGAGCCCGATAGTGATGCCACTGAAGACGTCAACGCCGTCGATCATCTAACGAACTCCGGCAGAACGGGGATTTGCAGCCCAAGGGCCAGCGGGAAAAGCAGCGTGGCGAAGACGGCAAGTGCAACCGCGGCTGCGAGCGTCTGCGCGATGCTTGCCCTCTTGCGGGCGAAGCTTGCAAGAACGACCATGAGGAAGCTTGCGACCGGCAGGCCGAAGGGCTTCAGCGTCAGGCCGAAAATGATGATCGAGCCAGTGACGCAGCCGATCACTCTCAGCACATCGGCGATATTGTGGCCGCGGACTGGCGCGTCCTGCTCGTCATCGGCGGGAAGATCCCGGCCGCCAACGAGAAGAATGAAGGCGCCGAGCGCGATCAGCAGCATGGAAACGGTCTTGGGGAAGAAGCCGGGTCCCATGGCGACGAAGGTGCCGGTCTCATAGTCGCGCGCGATCCACAGGGCGGCGGCGCCAACGATGATGCAGAACGGGCCGAGCTGGCGATGGGTGGTGTCGGTCTGGTGGTTTTCGGCCGTCACGGTCGAGATCCTTCCCTTAATAGCCGCGGCCGGCGACGACGGTATCTTCCAGCGGTTCGCCGGCCAGAAAGCGATCGAGATTGCCGTGCAGCTTGGCTGCGATGCGCGCCGCATTGTCCTCGGAAGTCCAGGAGATATGCGGGGTCAGCCGGATTTTCGGATGGGTGTAGAAGACGTGTCCGGCCGGCAGGGGCTCCGGTGCGGTGACATCGAGTGTCGCGGCCGAGAGCTGCCCGTTGTCGAGCGCTGCGAGCAATGCATCGTCATCGATAACCTCGCCACGGCAGACGTTGACGAGGTGAAGACCGGGGCGCGCTGCGGCCAACACGCCGGCATCGACCGAGCGGCGGGTTTCAGCGGTCAGCGGCACGGCGAGGATGAGATGGTCCACCTCGGCGGCCATGCTGGCGAGGTCGGAGAACCAGCGTATGCCGTCGCCTTCACCGGCGGGGCCTCGCCGGGTGGCTGCGACCTGCATTCCCAGAGCACGGGCCTTCTCCGCGGTACGGCGGGCAATCGCGCCGAAGCCATAGAAGCCGATGGTCTTGCCGGATACGAGATTAAGCGTCCGCCTCTGCCAGGCGTCGGCGGAGCCGACGAGCAGATCATCGAAGAGATGCTTCTCATGGGCGAAGACGGACGCGATGACATATTCGGCGATGGCTTCGGCGGAGATGCCGCGGCCGGTGGTTACCAGCGGCGCCTCGAAGATCCAGTCGGGGAAAGCATCAATACCAGCGGAAGCGATCTGCACCCATTTCAGGCGATGCGGCCAGCCGGCCGGCTTCTGCTTCGGCGCATTTGCCCAGCCCTTGAAGAAGGTGAAGAGGAAATCGGCCTCTTCCGGCACTTCCCACACGGGTACGGTCTCGCTGTAAGGGATGACGACGGGCTGGCTGTGATGCGCGCGAAGTCGTTCGACCTGTTCCGGATCGAGGTTGCAGGCGATCACTGGCCGGAACGATGCGGCAGGGAATGTCATGTCTGGATGCTCCGGCCCTTGGGTGACGTCCTGCTCCCTCCCGGAGGTTCGTCACTCGAAAATATTTTTCCAAAATAGCTATCGGACGGCGCGCTGGAGTTTAAGAAAGCATTTTCCTCCAATCTTGTGATATTAGGAAAATTTCTCCGGTAACTCGATTTGTTTGCTTTTCAGAGCCTTCTTCTGCGGGAGGGCGGGAAAGATGCGCTACCACTGCGGGAAGCGGGCTCTCGCGCATGCCGGGGATGGTGGGCTTGTGCTGCGTCGCACCATCGTATTAGGGTCCGGCCCGCCCCTTGACGCGTGCGAAAAGAGATCGCTCGCCGACCGGGGCTGCCGCTGCCAGGCCGATTGCGGCCGGGGTTCGGAATTATCAGTTTAGGAGATGAGAAATGCGTGTGGTTGCGACCGGTGATGCCCTGTTTTCCGGCGGGAACCTTGCCGAAAGGCTCGATCCGAAACTCCTGTCGATCCTGGAGGAATCCGATGCGACTTTCTCCAATGCGGAATTCATCTGCCCGGCCTATGGTACTGCCCCGGCGCCGCGGCGCTTCATGACCGCGGTCGGCATCGAGGCCGTCGACGAACTGACGTCGATCGGTGTCAACATGCTCTCGTTTGCCAACAACCACACCGGCGATTTCGGACCGCAGGGCGTTCTGGATACGATCGAGGCTTGTGAGGAACGCGGGATCATTCACAGCGGTATCGGCCGCAGCCTCGAAGAGGCACGGCTTCCGCATTTCCTCGATACGTCCGAGGGACGCATCTCGCTGATTTCGACGAGCACGACACGTTCCGCCGAGTTTGCCGCCTCAACGGCCGGTACGGGCATTCCCGCTCGCGCGGGTCTCAACCCGCTGCGCTGGGGCCGGGCCTATGTGCTGCCGGAAGAGGAGTTCCAGCAGCTTCGACGCATCGACGAAATGCTGGGCATCTCCGCCGGCCGCAAGGAAGTGATGGATATCGAGATCATGCCGGATCCGGGTGCGGATCGCCTGCCTTTCGGCTCGGTGTTCGAGGGTTCGCTGCAGTTCGAACGCGGCGACCGCGCCTATATTCGCTACCATTACAACGAGCGGGATGCGAAGGCCATTCTCGCCAACATCCGGGATGCGGCCAACCGTTCTGAATGCGTGCTGCTCAGCCTGCATGCGCATGAGGGAACCGAGGAAAACTGGTATTCGCCGCGCCCTGCGCCGTTCCTTGAGGACTTCGCTCGCCGCGCCATCGACGCCGGTGCAACCATGGTGATCGGGCACGGCCCGCACATGCTGCGCGGCATCGAGTTCTACAAGGGCAAGCCGATCTTCTACTCGCTCGGCAGCCTGCTGATGGAATTCGAGGCCGGCATGCAGAAGATGACGCCGGAAATGTACGAATCCTATGGTTTCACCAAGGATTCCCTGCCGTCCGACCTGCATATGTCACGTGCGCGTGACGCGGACGGCAACGCGATCGGCTTTTATGGCGACCGCCGTTTCTCCAATTCCTGCGTTGCAATCTGCGATGTCGAGAACGACGGTGTGAAGGTTCGGCTGAAGGCGATCGACCTCGATCTAAACCGCAAGCGGCCCTCCGAACGCGGCCTGCCGGCCATTGCCGGCCCCGAACTTGCACGCGAGATCGCGGCGTCCGTGGCGGAGATGAGCAAAGCCTACGGTACGCGGATCGTCTATAACGAAGCCGATGGCTTCATCGACGTTCTGCCGGCCTGATTGCCGGAAAACGGCCCTTCGGCTTGCCGCCGAGGGGCCTTTGCGTCACGGCTCGGGTGTTGTGCCATCGGCCTCGATAAGGCTGTTGACGATATCGAGCGCAACCTGTGCCGCGCCCGGATCGCGGTCGACTGCGATGGTCGCCAGCGCACCCTCATAACAGAGCGCGATGCGCTTCGAGAGGCGTTCCGGCTCCCGCGCAAAATCCCGACAGAGTTCCAGAAGGATCTGCCTGACGACGTTTTTGTGCTCGCGCGCAATGGCGACGACCTCAGGCGTGCCTTCGCTCTCTGCCAGCGCCAGCATGAAGGCGCAGCCCCGGAACGACGGCGTGTCCGCCTTCTCGTGAAGATTACGGAAAATGGCGCGGATGCGCTCTACCGGCGAGGCCTTATCCGCGGTCGCGACCTGGCCCATTGCCTCCAGCACACGCTGGTTGCGCGCCTTGAGATAGGCCGCGACGAGATCCGTCTTCGCAGGGAAATGGCGATAGAGGGTGGCCTTCGCGATATCCGCTTCGGCCACGATGCGATCGATCCCGATTGCCCGGATACCCTCGTCGTAAAATAGTCTTTCGGCGACTTTCAGGATGTGGTTTCGCATGGGCCTCCGAGGTAGAACGGTCTGTCTCATTCTCGCTGAAAGTGCGCGTTCGAATGAAGAAATAAAATACTATCTTCTAGAGGTAATGCGGAAAATAATTCAACTTTGACCCGTGATCGACGTCGCGGAGGCGCCGTCACCCATCCCGTTCGGGTCGGTCAGTTTCCTGCGGGGGAAAGAGCGTCGGCGAGAAGGGGGATGATCCTCTCTAGCACGAAATCGAGCGAAAGCGGTGACTGAAACCAGAGCGCGGCGGAAAGATCGCTGTCGGACTCCAGCCAGATGGAGCGCTTCTCCTTCGAAAGGCGCTGATTGCGATAACTTCTCATGGCCTCGATCCGCTCGCGCTGTCCGTTTGGCCAGATCACCGTATCGAGATCGAGCAGTGGTGCCTGCTCGAGGCTGAGCCTGATCCATCCCGCGTCATCCGCCAATGCAGACAGCCTGTCCGGCAGCACGAAACCGAGATCGGCGAGGAAGCGACCCGGCGAAGTGTTGGCTCCCCAAAGAACGATCTGGCCATTGCGGATATCGGCAAAGCTGCCGGAACTGCTAGAGAACTCCGGATGATCGGCGCGAATTCCGGTGATCTGCCGCTGGATGCCGGCGATGATCGCATCGGCCCTTTCCGTGCTGCCTGACGTGGCCATGTCGAGTTGCCGCAATTGCACCTGCCATGGCGCCCCCCATGGGAGGTAGCCTTCCGGCGAAGCGATGACCGGGGCGATGCGTGAGAGCTTCCGGTAGGTCGTCTCGTCGAGATCGGCATAGGTGGCGACGATCAGGTCGGGCGCAAGCGACAGAACCCATTCCGGATCGATCCTGCGCCCGGTCATTACTTCCGGTGCCGCGCCGAGCTTCCGCCGCAACGGCTCGGCCCAGGGCCATGTCGCGAATGGCTTCCTTCCCCACCATTCCCGCACTCCAACCGGAGAAATGCCGAGGGCATAGAGGAAATCCTGATCGTTGAGGCCGAGGGAGACGATCCGTCTGGGTTGAGAAGTGATCGTTGTTTCGCCGAGCGCGTGGTGCATGGTGACCGGAAAGGACTGGGCCATGACATTGGCCGATGACACCAAGAGGAAAACGAGCAACGCGAGAGCCCGGCGAAACACGGAGGAGCCGGTCATGCGGCATCGGTCCCGTTCATGGGCCGACGGCGACTGCGCGGAATGACGTGCGGCGTGCCGGTAACCGGGTCTGCGATGATCATGCAGGGCAGGTCGAAGACCTTTTCCAGCATCTCTTCCGTCACGACATCCGCCGGCCGACCCTCCGCAACCACGGTGCCTTCGCGCATGGCGATGATGTGGGTCGCATAGCGAAAGGCCTGGTTGAGGTCATGCAGAACGGCAATCACCGTTCGCCCCATGTCGGTGTTCAGGTGCTGCAGGAGATCGAGAAGATCGGCCTGATGAGCCATATCGAGAAAGGTCGTGGGCTCGTCGAGCAGCAGGATCGGCGTTTCCTGGGCGAGCACCATGGCGATCCAGGCCCGCTGGCACTGCCCTCCGGAAAGCGTATCGACCGCCCGGTCCGCCAGTTCGGCAATGCCGGCGGCCTGCATCGCCGCCGCGACCACTGTTTCGTCCTGTCTGCTCCACTGGCGGAAGAAGGTCTGGTGCGGATAACGGCCGCGCGCGACGAGATCGGCAACCGTGATACCCTCGGGTGCTTCCGCGGTCTGGGGCAGGAGGCCTATGCGTCGGGCAATCTCTACCGAGGGGAGCGTGGTTATGGCCTGTCCGTCCAGCAGCACGCTTCCGGTTTCCGGTTTCAGCAGGCGGGCGAGCGCCTTGAGGAGCGTGGATTTGCCGCTGCCATTGGCTCCGACGATGACGGAAAAGGATCCTTCAGCAATCGCGATGTCGAGATCGCGGATGATCGGTCGGTCGCGATAGGCAAGCGTGATCGCGCTTGTGGAGAGGCCACGTTCAGGGATGTTGTCGTTTCCTGCGGTCATGAAATCACTTTCGAGAGTGGCGCCTGCAGGCCAGAAGCCAGAGAAGATAGGCTCCGCCGCCGGAGAAGGTGACCACGCCCACCGGCAGTCGCCCCGGTGCGAAGGCGTTGGCGGCTATGAGATCGCCGATTGTCAGCAGAACCGCTCCCATTGCAGCCGAGAGCGGCAGCGACAGTCCTGGCGTCCCGGCCAGCATGCGTGCGAGTTGCGGCGCGGCGAGTGCGACGAAGCCGATAGGGCCGGCAGATGCGGTGACGATTGTCGTCAGGGCGCCGCCGGTCAGAAGCATGGCGAGCCGGATCGCGTCAACGGGAACGCCGAGGGCGAGTGCCACATCGCCGCCGAGTTCCATGGTGCTAACGGCGCGTTGCAAGGCCATGGCGAGAACGATGAGCGCGCAAAGGGTGAACGCGACCGGAAGCAGCCAGCCGGCTTCGATGCCGTCGAGAGCGCCGGCGCCCCAATCGGCTGCGGACATGGCTGCTTCCAGCCGTGCGGTGGAAAGGAACCATGTGTTTATCGCGGTCAGCGCAATGCCGATGCCGACCCCGGTCAAAATGAACCGCAGCCCCGTGGTCCCGCGGGATACCACGAAAACCGTTCCGGCCGCGGTCACGCTGCCGCACAGGGCTCCGAGTGCGAATTGCCAGGAGGCGGAGCCGAAGAACGTGATGGTGACCAACACCCCGGTGAACGCGCCGGCGTCAATGCCGATCACATCGGGGCTGCCCAGCGGGTTACGGGTCAGGGACTGGAAGATGGCACCGCTGATACCCAGTGCCGCTCCGAAAAGCAGGGCCGCTGCAATTCTCGGCATGCGCCATTCGAAAATCACCATCGTCAGCTTTTCATCTGCCCCTCCGAGTAAGGTATTCAGGACGTGCGGCAGAGGGGTGGAATAGGCTCCCAGCGAAAGATCGATGAGGGCTATTGCAAGGGCCGTCAGGAGGAGCAGGCCACCGATCACGAACGGGCGAATTTCGAGCCTTGCGGAAATCCGCTCTTCAAACAGCCGGAGGGTGATGGTTGGCCGGCGCATGGGGCGGCTGTCGCTCATGACCGCACGCCCTTTTCCCTGCCAACGAGAAGGATAAAAACGGGCACGCCGATGACCGCCATGACGATGCCGGCCGGTATTTCTCCGGATCGAAGAAGCACTCGGCCCAGAATATCCGCGGTAAGCAGGAGGGCGGGGGATAGAACGAGGGCAAAGGCGAACGTCCAGCGCTGATCGGCGCGGGCGACACCACGGACAAGATGGGGAACCATCAGGCCGATGAAGGGGATCGGGCCGGCTCCGGCGGTCGCGGTCGCAGCCAGCAAGGTGGCAGCCAATCCACCGACAAGGCGGGCCGAGGTTACATTCGCACCCATGGCGCGGGCGACATCCTCGCCGAGCGCGAGCGCATTGAGTGAGCGCGTATTAAGGGCCGCAAACAGGAGGCCTGCGGCGATGAAGGGAGCAATCGGCAGCATCACATTGACGTCGGCGCCCGAGAGCGCGCCGGTGTTCCAGCCGCGGATGCGGTCGAATTTCACGGGATCGAGCAGCAGGATGGCGGTGACGATGCCGCCGAGCATCGCGGTGATGGCGACGCCCGCGAGCGTCAGGCGGACGGGCGCCGCTTCCCGCGAGCCGGCAAAGCCTATCGCATGAACGAGGATGGCCGTGAGTGCCGCGCCGGATATGGCGAGCCAGGCCGGGCCGTAGCTGCCGTCAATGCCAAGAAAGCCGGTGCCGAGCACTATGGCGAGGGCCGCTCCCGTATTGATGCCAAGAATGCCGGGGTCGGAGAGGGGGTTGCGTGTTACCGCCTGCATGATGGCACCGGAGACGCCGAGGGCTGCACCCGCCAGTGTCGCAAGCAATGTGCGAGGCACGCGCAGTTCCATCAGGGCTGCTTCGGCATCGGAGAGGTTGGTGGGGGAGAATATGGCGTTCATTGCCATCGACGCCGAAACGCCGCCCTTGCCCACGGCAAGGCTTGCGAAGATGACGATGGCCAGAAACACGATCGCCCCGGCCATGATGCCGGGGCGTCCGATGCGCGAGGGTTTTCGCGTCTGGACGTAGGTCGATGACGCAGGTGTCAAAGATTGAAGGTCTCCAGCTTCGCTTCGACCTCGTCGCGAACCTCTTCGGCGTCGCGCCCGGATTGCCATGCCGCCTCGATCTCCTCACGCACGGCGCTCGGCAAGGCATTCCAGCCTGCGTCCCATTCCTGCTTTGCCTCGATCCAGTAGGCGACCAGCCTGTAGCGCTCGGCCGGCATCTTCAGCGTCTGGCGCACATGCTTGCGGATTGCGCGCACCGGCTTCTGTTCCGCAGCGACCCAGATGTAACCCGGGGTGGATGGCAGGTTCATCGCCCGGAATGCGGCTTCGAGCCGGCTGGGTGAGATGCCATTGCCGCTTGCCTCAAGCCATGTGACGGTTGCTCCCGGATGATCCGGCAGGGGTTGCCGGTGTTCGGCGGCGGCGATCTCGATGACGATCCGGCTGGTGATGTGGGGCGGCGTATCCTCCAGAAGCCGGGCGAGGGCGGGAATGCCGGTGGCATCGGCCATCAGCAGCTGCCATGCGGCGTCCTCCGGGAGTTCGTAGAGCCCGCGCGGCCGGTTGATAGTCATCGGATTGCCCGGTGCTGCGGATTGCGCCCATGTACCCGCCACTCCGCCTTCGTGGACGACGAAGTCGATATCCAGTTCGCGTTCATCCGGGCAAAAGCGCCGGACGGTATAAGTGGCGCACCGGACCGGAGGCTTGCCCTCCTGATAGGTCCAGCGGCCCTCATCGTCGATGATGGGCAGGACGACCTCTCCACTCTCCTCGTTCGGGAAGAAGAGCCGAAGGTATTCGTCGCCGATGCCGGTCGAGGAAAACTCGGAGAGTTCCTCTCCCGCGAACGTGACGCGCACCATGCCGGGGCTCAGGAGCCGGCGCTCCTTGACCGAGAGATTGAAAAACGTCCTGCCCACTAGAGCCTACTCCTCTGCTGCTTACCAGGTGTATTTCAACGTGCCGATGACCGTGCGGCCCGGATCGAGGTAGCAATAGCCCGACGTGCACGTCGTATCGCGACGGTTGAACACGTTGGTCGCGTTCACCTGCAGGCTCAGGCCCTCGTATTTCTGGTCGATGGCTGCGAAGTCGTAGCTCAGCGACGCATCGAACAGAACGCGGGATCCGTTGACGATGGAGTTCTTGTCATCGCCGTAGCTCGTGCCGATGAAGCGCGCGCCGGCGCCTACGGCGAAGCCATAAAACGGGGTGCCCTCGGGCAGCTGATAATGCGCCCAGAGCGAGGCCATATTGAACGGCACGCTGGAGACGAAATTGTCCACCGTTCCTGCCGTGCCCTCGAGAATGCGAAGGTCGGTATAGGTGTAGGACGCCGCAAAGGAGAGGCCGTTGTCGAGGCTCGCCACCGCTTCCAGCTCCACGCCCTGCGAACGCAGCTTGCCGCGCTGGACCTGCGTGTTGACCCCGTCGATGACGGTGTAGAAGAGGCCGTTTCGCTGGTCGATATTGAAGACCGATGCCGACAGCATCACGTTGGTATCGGGCAGGAAATATTTGACGCCGACTTCTTCCTGCGTACTGGTGGTCGACTTGAACGGTGCGTCCGTGGTCGAGTTGTAGCCGATGTTCGGCGAAAACGCGGTGGACAGGCTGGCATAGGGCACGAAGCCGAATTCGGTCTCGTAGGTCAAGCCTACGCGGCCGGAAAACTGTCCTTCATCCTGCTCGGACGAGGATTTGGTGCTGGTCGTCAGATCCGTGTTGTCCGTCTTCGTCGACACCCAGTCGTAGCGTCCGCCGACGGTCAGGGTCCATGCATCGTAGCGAAGCTGGTCCTGAAGGTAGATGCCGGTCTGGAACTGACGCTGGTCGGTCCGTGAGGTCAGGTCGGGCGTGGCGATGTAGCTGCCGTAGTTCGGGACCAGCGTATTCAGCGGATCGACGCTGCCATAACCGGCAAGCAGGCGATACTTGCTCCAGGTGAAATCGACGCCGCCGAGCAGAACGTGGTCGATCGGACCCGTGGAGAACTGCGCCCCCAGCTGGTTGTCGATCACGAAGGCATCGAGACGCTGCTGTTCATTGCCAGAGCCGCGGTCGACGAGTGCGGAGTCCAGTGCATGCTGCGCACCATTATAGGCATAGACATACTTGGCGTCGATATCCTGCCAGGAATAGCGGGCGTTTTGGCGGAAGGTGAAGACTTCATCGAAGGAATGTTCGAATTCCCAGCCGATGCGGGCCTGCTGGTGATCGAGCGCGTTGAAGGCCGGATCGCCGGCTTCGAATTCGCTCACATGGCCGTAGGTGTCGTTGTAATAGGCTGGGTTGCCGCCGCTCTTCGAGCGGGAATATTCGCCGAGAACGGTGAGCTTGGTATCCTCGTCCGGCTTCCAGGTGAAGGCCGGGGCGATATAGGTCCGGTCGTCGGAAACAGCATCGAATTCCGTATCGCCGACGCGACCGAGACCGGTGAGGCGGTAATAGAACGGATCTTCGTCATTCACCGGGCTGGAGAAGTCGAACTGGCCCTGGTAGCGCTGGTCGGTGCCGAGCTGGAACTGAACCTCGTGCTCGGCCTCTTCGGTCGGCCGCTTGGTGATGACGTTGTAAAGACCGCCGGCGCCGGTTGCGCCGTAAAGCGCGGAGGACGGGCCGCGCAGGATGGATACGCCCTCAAGGCCATAGGGCTCCGTGATGAAGATGCCGTAACCGCTGGCGGGTTGCCTCAGGTTGTCGCGAAAGACGCCGGTATTCGTCACGTTGAAGCCGCGCACGAAGAAGGAATCGAAGCGCGGGTCGGTGCCGTAAGCGTTGACGCGTGCGCCGGGCGTATAGGAAATGGCGTCGAGCAGGTTTTGCGGATTGCGGTCCTGCAATTGCTTTTCGGTGACGGAAGAGATGGACTGGGGCGTCTCGACAAAAGGCGTGTCCGTCTTGGCTCCGGTCGCGCTGCTGGTGCCGACATAACCGTCCGCCTGGATGACGCCGCCGCTGCCGCCGTTGACGACGATCGCCTCAAGCTCGGTGCTGCTGCCGCTCGACAGATTGTTCGTGCTGTCCGGTGTTGCCGCAGCGCTGACGGTGACGGTTTTCGGATTGGTGAAGCGGTAGATCAGCCCGGTTCCGGCGAGAAGGGAACCGAGTGCGTTTTCCGCCGAGTACTGGCCCTTGAGGTCGGCGGTCGTTGTCCCCTCGACCGCCGAACTCTCGAAGCCGATATGAAGTCCGCTCTGCGCGGCAACCCTGTTGAGCGCTGTGGAAAGCGGCCCGGCCGGAATATCGAAGGCGCTTGCGGCTTCCTGCGCTATCGCCGGCTGTGGTGTTGCGGAAACGCCACCCATGGCGAGACCAGATGCGACAAGAAATGCGAGCGCGCTTGAACCCGACATATTTGGACGACGCGCCGCGCCGGACTTTCCTTGCATGAACTTCCCTCTCCTGTTCGACACCCCCCGGCCGGCATGGCCGTAAGGGGGCTTCGAATGGAAAGACGAACGGGGGTGTCATTCGAGGCTGTCGATACCTGAGTTTTTTTGTCAGTAAATCAGTGTCATCAGATTTCCGGCCTTCACGATCCGAACGCCGAAGATTTCTCCGAAGCTTGCAAGTGCTTCCTGCGGGTTCGATATGTCGAAGGAGCCGCTGATCCTTTTCTCGGCCACCGACCTGCGGGCAACCACCACCTTGCCCGGAATGTGACGGAAGATTTCCTCCACCACGGTCGCCAGCGGCCGGTTTTCGAAGATCAGGCGGCCGGAACGCCACGGCACTTCAAGGCCGGATGGCACGGCCTCGACCGATCCGACAACACCACTGCGGTCATAGAAGAGCTTCTGGCCGGCCTCGATGCGGGTCGGCCGTCCGGATGCCTTACCGGCCACGGCGACGGTGTGATCCGTGACCACCACCTCGGTGCCGCCGTCAAGCAGGTTGACGTTGAATGCGGTTCCCGTCACTTCGATGCGTCCTGCGCCGGCTTCGACGATAAAGGGCCGCGTGGCATCCTTTTCCACCTCGAAGAAGACCTCACCTTCCAGGAGCACGATGCGCCGATCCGTGGCGGTGAAATGCTCCGCGATGGCGCTCTTGCCGTTCAGGTGGACGCGCGAGCCATCGGGAAGCCTGACCACGGGCATTTCGTTGCTCGCCGAAATCACATCGGCCTGAAGCATCAGCGGACCGCCGCCAAGGAAAAAGCCGCCGCCCGCGAGCGCGGCGACAAAGGCAAGAGCAATAATCGTACGACCGGACTTGCGCGTTGAACGGACAAGGCGGCGGGTGAAATCCGGGTCGTCTGCCAGGGCGCGACCGGCATCGCCCATGAGCTCCCGGGCGACGTCCAGCGCCCTGGCGTGATCGGGGCAGCGGTCTAGCCATTGGTCGAGCGCCTGCCGCTCGGCATCGGAGAGATCGCCGTCATGCAGCCGGATCGCCCAGTCGACTGCCTGTTCCCGAATATCTTCCGGCATGTCTCTATCTCCCCGCAGTACAAGCGCTTCCAAATGCTCGCCTATTTTCATAGACGATTGACGGAGCCGTTGCGGTCCATCAGTCCAGCGATTGCGTTTTTTCGAGGCATGACAGCAGGGCGTTGCGGATGTGGCGGTCGACCATGCGACGCTTGATGCCGAGGCTTGATGCGATTTCATCCTTGCTCAATCCGCCGATGCGATAGGCGATGAAGACGATGCGGCACTGGTGCGGCAGTTCGGCGATCGCGTTCTTCAATACGAGGATGCGCTTGCGGAGATCGATGCGGCTGTAGACCGTGAACGACCGCATGGGCACGGCAAGCGCCTGTGCATCCAGCAGGGTGAAAAGGCGGTTTTCGAAGGCGACGCGACGGCCGCGGTCGATACAGAGGTTGACGGCGGCGCGGATCAGGAATGCGCGAAGGGAAGTCTTGCCTTCCAGGCTTTCAGGGTGTCGCGACAGCGCCACATAAAGGTCGTGCACGACTTCCGTCGCGTGAACCTGTGGTATGCCGCGTTTGCCGACGGCGTTTCGCAGGTCGTCGTAATAGGCTTCGATGGCGCGATCGAGCAGATCCTTGCCGGATGTCTCGCTCCCCGACGTCAAAGCACCTTCTCCACGCTCTACAACCCCCTTGCCACCGCGTCCGCGCGTTCCTGCGGTGGCTGGACACTGGCATATGTGGAGCCATCGGCGCAAGATAAGGTGAGTATATTTATCATATTATATTGCGCTGCGTTGGATGCGACATGCGGAAACGCCGATCGTGGTCTGCATGGGCAAATTCGTAATAATGGAAGCCCTGTGGAGCGACGGGACAGCGCCCGCCGGAAATCTCTGCCACATGTGCTGTTAGTTGCGGAAAATCATTTCGGCTTTCGCCGAACACGCGACCTGTTATCGCCTCGTTTTGCCTTCTCCCGGCCGATACCTTTGTTTCAGCATCAACATTTTGCCGGGGTTTGTTTCATGAAGCGTATTTTCAGGCTTTCGATTGCGGTGGCGGCAGTGCTTGCAGGCACGTCGCTCGCGCGGGCCGAAGACAAGATTCTCAACGCGTCCTACGATATCTCGCGTGAACTGTTTGTCGCCGTGAATGAGGCCTTCGTGCCGAAGTACAAGGCTGATACCGGCAAGGATGTGGTTGTAGATCAGTCGCATGCTGGCTCTTCCAAGCAGGCGCGCTCGATCCTCGAAGGTCTTGAAGCCGATGTCGTCACGTTCAATCAGGTGACGGACGTCGAAACGCTGGCCAAGGGTGGTTTCGTTTCCACCGATTGGCAGAGGAATTTCCCAAACAACGCTTCGCCTTATTACTCCTTCCCGGCCTTCGTCGTCCGTGCGGGTAACCCGAAGAACATCAAGAACTGGGACGATCTCGTCCGTGACGACGTCAAGGTGATCTTCCCGAACCCGAAAACGTCAGGCAACGCCCGCTACACCTATCTGGCCGCGACCGCCTTCGCGAAGAAGGCCTATGGTGGCGACGAGGCCAAGGTGAAGGAATTCATCACCAAGCTGTTAAATAATGTTCCGGTGTTCGACACCGGGGGACGCGCCGCCACCACGACCTTTGTGGAGCGTAATGTCGGCGACGTGCTCGTCACCTTCGAAGCCGAGACGCGCGGCATCGTGAAGGAATTCGGCAAGGACAAGCTCGAAGCCGTAACCCCGCCTTCCAGCCTGCTGGCCGAGTTTCCGGTCGCCATCGTCGACAAGGTTGTCGATGCGCGTGGAACGCGTGATCTGGCCAAGGCCTATCTCGACTTCCTCTACACGCCGGAAGGTCAGCGCATCCTTGCCGAAAACGGCAACCGGGTGAACGATCCCGAGGTCAGCGCGGCATTCAAGAGCGAGTTCCCGCCGGTCGAACTTGCCAAGGTCGAGGATGTCTTCGGTTCCTGGAGCGATATCCAGAAAACGCATTTCGCCTCGGGCGGCCTGCTGGACGAGCTTTACGGGCAGCGTTAAGGAAAACGCCAAACCTTTTATTCACCCGGCGGCTTCGGCCGCCGGGCTTATTTTATGTTCGAAGAGGCTGTCGTTTGAAACATCGCGTCCTGCCCGGTTTCCATCTGTCGCTCGGCGTGACGCTGTTCTATGTCGCGCTGATCATCGTCCTGCCGCTGATTGCGCTGGTCTTCAAGGCGGCGAGCCTTGGCCCGTATGACTACTGGGCAATCATCTCGTCTCCGCGGGCCGTTGCCAGCTATCGCGTCACTGTTCTCTGTGCGGCGGTGGCGACCACCTTCAACCTGTTCTTCGGACTGGCGCTTGCCTGGGTGTTGTCGCGCTACCGGTTTCCCGGACGCCGGATCGTCGATGCGATTGTCGACCTGCCCTTCGCGCTTCCGACCGCCGTTGCCGGCATTTCGCTGACGACGCTGTTTGCGCCGGGCGGCTGGTTCGGAGGCTTTCTCGATCCGCTCGGGATACAGGTCGCCTACACGCCTATCGGTATCGTGATTGCCATGGCCTTCACCAGCCTGCCGTTCATCGTCCGCACGGTCCAGCCGGTGCTGGAAGAGATCGATCCGGCACTTGAAGAAGCTGCCCAGTCGCTTGGCGGGACGGACAGGGAAGTGTTTTCCTGCGTCATCCTGCCGTTGCTGAAGCCGGCGCTGCTAGCCGGCGTGTCGCTTTCCTTCGCCCGTAGCCTTGGCGAGTTCGGCGCGATCATCTTCATCGCCGGCAACCAGCCGTTCCATACCGAAATCACCGCGCTGCTCGTCTTCATCCGCCTCGAGGAATATGATTATCAGGCGGCGGCGGCGATTGCCTCAGTCCTTCTCATCACGGCATTCGTCATGCTTGCCGTCACCAATGCGCTGCAGAACCGTGCATTGCGCTATGCCGAGAGGGGCTGAGCGATGTCACACTCTCCCAACGCCCGTCCCACACGCGTCGGCGACACACCTGCGGTTCGCCGGACCCTGATCGGTATCGTGCTCGTCATCGGTGCTTTCTTCATCCTCGCGCCGCTGATCGTGATCGGCATGGAGGCTTTCTCGAAGGGGGCCGGTGTCTACTGGGCTGCCGTCAATCATCCGGATACGCGCAGCGCCATCATGATGACCGTCCTGACAGCCCTGATCGCAGTGCCGTTGAATACGGCCTTCGGTGTCTGTGCGGCATGGGCGATTACCAAGTTCGATTTCCGGCTGCGCCGCCTGCTGATCGTGGTGATTGAGATACCCTTCTCCATTTCCCCGATCGTCGCCGGCGTCTGCTATCTCTTCGTCTACGGTCTTCAGGGACTGTTCGGGCCGATGCTTCAGGATGCCGGCATCAAGGTGCTTTTCGCGCTTCCGGGCATCGTGCTGGCCTCGATGTTTGTGACGGCGCCGTTTGTCGCGCGCGAGTTGATCCCGTTGATGCAGGCGCAGGGACGGGATCTCGAGGAGGCCGCGACGTCGCTCGGCGCTTCCGGTTTCCGAACCTTTCTACGGGTGACGCTTCCCAACGTGAAATGGGCGCTGCTCTATGGCGTCGTGCTGTGCAACGCGCGCGTCGTGGGCGAGTTCGGCGCGGTATCGGTGGTGTCGGGCAATATCCGCGGCCAGACGAACACGCTGCCGCTGCATATCGAACTGCTCTATCACGATTACCAGACAGCCGGTGCATTCGCCGCCGCCTCCATTCTGGCCGTCATCGCCGTCATCACCATCATTGCCAAGGCTCTGCTTGAGCGTCATGGCGCAAGCCGCAGGGGTGTTGCCGCTCCCGCTGCCGAAACCGTCAAGGAGCAGAGCGCGTGAGAATTCAGCTCGATAACATCGTCAAGACCTTCGACACCTTCCGCGCCGTGCACGGTGTCTCGCTGGATATCGCCAGCGGCGAACTCGTGGCGTTGCTCGGTCCCTCCGGTTCCGGCAAGACCACGATCCTGCGCATGGTCGCGGGCCTCGAATTTGCCGATGGCGGCACCATCCATTTCGGCGATCAGGATGCGACGGGCATCCCGGTTCGCGACCGTGGCGTCGGCTTCGTTTTCCAGCACTACGCGCTCTTCCCGCATATGACGCTTGCCGAGAACATTGCGTTCGGCATGACGACGGCGCGGGCGAAGAAGCGCAGCCGGCGGGAGATCGATGCCCGGGTCGAGGAACTCCTGGGACTGGTGCGGCTCAAGGGGTTGGGCGGCCGCTTTCCGAGCCAGATTTCCGGTGGCCAGCGTCAGCGCGTGGCGCTAGCCCGCGCGCTCGCCGTCGATCCGAAGGTGCTGCTGCTCGACGAGCCGTTCGGGGCGCTCGATGCCAAGGTGCGCCGCGATCTCAGGAAATGGCTTCGTGAAATCCACGACCAGCTCGGTATCACCACCCTTTTCGTTACGCATGATCAGGAAGAGGCGCTCGATCTTGCTGACCGGGTGGTCATCCTGAACGAAGGCCGGATCGTGCAGGAGGCAAGCCCGACGGATATCTGCCGAAGCCCGAATTCGGCATTCGTCATGCGGTTCCTCGGCGATACCAACGTGTTTACGGCAGAGGTCGCCGGCGGTGTGGTGCTGAAAGGCACGACTTCGCTGGAGGCCGCAGGCGTACCGGATGGTCCGGCGGAGGTGTTCTTCCGTCCCTCCGATGCCACCTGGTCTTCCTCTGAAACTGACGGCATTCCGGTCACCGTCAACCGGGTCATGGACAGGCCGGGCGAGCGCAATCTTCTCGTCAGCACGCCGACAGGCGAACACTTCGAAGTGCGCGTTCCCTCGATGACCGATGTCGCGCAGGGGCAAAACGGCTCGATCCGCATCGCCAATCACCGTGTTTTCCCGGTCGCCGTTCGCGGTTAGGTCTGTTGGCCGAGCAGAAATGACGCCCGGTTTCGGGCGTCGCCGGAGCGTCAAGGCCATCAGAAGCGGTGGATCCTGAGGCCGAGGAACTTCTCCGTCACCACCACGACGACCAGCGTCAGCACGACCGAGATTGTGGAGACCGCGGCTGCTTCCGGCGTGAAGTTGGTGCGCAGGTAGTCGTAAAGCTGGATCGGCAGCGTCGCCGTCCCGACGCTCTTCAGCATGAACGAGATGGTGAAGATGTCGAAGGAGATGATGAAGGCGAAGAGGCAGCCGCCGATGACGCCCGGCTTGATGAGCGGCAGCATGATGCGGCGGAAGCGGGTGAACGCTCCGGCGCCAAGGCTGCGGGCCGCCATGCTCCATGCCGTATCATAGCTTTCAAGCGATGTGGAAACGTTGATGAACACGAAGGGCAGGGTAATCAGCACGTGCCCGACGATCATGGCGAACATGGTCTGGGTTCCGATGCCGATCGTATAGACGAAGAACAGCAGTGCAATGGCGGTCAGCACTTCGGGAAGAAGCAGCGGCGCCATCATGGTAATCCGCACCACTTCCTTCAGCCGGCCGGCGAACTGCACGAAATAGATCGCCGCCATGGTGCCGATGACGCCGGAGATCACCGTCGACACGGCGGCTACCCACAGTGACGTCTTGATCGCCCGGAGGAAGACCTCGTTATGGAAGAAGACGTTGTACCATTTCAGCGACAGGCCCTGCGGCGGAAAGGTGAGAAAGGCGCCGGCGTTGAACGAGGCGCCGACGACCACGAGGATCGGCGCCAGCAGGAAGACGTAGATGAACAGGCAATAGACGGTGAAGAAGCGCTTGGACATGTCAGTTCGCCTTCCATTTCATGCGGGTCGCCAGCGAGAAGGCAACGACGATCAGGCCGCCGGTGACGGCGAGGCCAAGGGCCAGTGCAGAGCCGAAGGGCCACTGGAAGGTGTCGACCAGCGCATCGACGACCGAGACCGCCATGGTCTTCACCTTGGAGCCGCCAATCAGGGAAGGCGTCACATAGGCTGACAGCGACAGGACGAAGGTCAGGATGCAGCCGGCCTGGATGCCGGGCATGGCGAGCGGAAGGACGATGCGCCGGAAGATGGTCGTCTTCGATGCGCCGAGCGAACGAGCGGCCGATTCCAGCGAGGGATCGATGCCCTGGATGGCGTTCATGATCGGCAGGATCATGAAGGGCAGGAAGACGTGGGACAGCGCGATGACGATACCGAGCGTGTTGTACATCAGGCCGACCGGGCGATCGACGATGCCGAGGTTCATCAGCGTACGGTTGATGACGCCGTTATTGCCGAGCAGGATTGTCCAGCCATAGCTGCGGATGACGATGCCGACCAGAAGTGGCGATAGCACGATGCCATAGGCGAGGCCGCGAAAACGCGAGGTGCCGCGGGCAAGCTGCCAGGCAACGGGGAAGCCGAGCACGAGACAGACGATGGTGCAGATGAAGCCGATCATCAGCGTGTTCAGCGTCTGTCCGATGTAGAAGCTGTCGGACAGGAAGCGAATGTAGTTCGCCAGCGTATAGCCTTCGCCATAGGGCGCACCCTGTCCCGGCGTGCGAAAGCTCATCACGACGATGGTGAGATAGGGCAGCACGATGAAGACGAAGAGCAGGATTGCGGCGGGTGCGATCAGGAGAAGCGGTGCGTGACGTCTGAAACCTGCCTCCGTCATGCGCCGGCCTCCAATACCCAATAGCGATCGGAGGGGACGGTCAGCTTCACCCGTTCGCCATCGGCGAAACGGTGGCGCGGGAAGGTCTGCACGTCGATTTCGGTGCCGCCATCTAGCTTCAGGCGATAATCCATGAGGCTGCCGGAATAGTAGCTGGACAGGACGGTCGCCGCAGTCCCTTCGCCCGACGTGGCGATCTCGATACCTTCTGGGCGGACTGCAAGGGTTATCGTCTCTCCCTGTTTCAACGCGCGGTCGCAGGCGATTTCGGCCGGGCCGAGCGCGCTCTTCACACCGTAGCGGCCATCGCCAGCAACCGTCTCGACCGTTGCTGGCAGGAGGTTGACCTGACCGACGAATTTCGCCACCTCGGTGCTGGCGGGACGCTCATAGATATCCGAAGGGCTGCCGCACTGGGCGATCCGTCCGCCGAACATGACGACAACGCGGTCGGACATGGTCATCGCCTCGGCCTGATCGTGGGTGACGTAGACGGTGGTGATGCCGACGCGGCGCTGGATGTCGCGGATGAAGACGCGCATTTCCTCGCGCAGCTTGGCGTCGAGATTGGCGAGCGGTTCGTCGAGCAGCAGGATCTTCGGCTCGATGACCAGCGCGCGAGCAAGCGCCACACGCTGCTGCTGGCCGCCGGAAAGCTGGCGAGGATAGCGGTCGGCATGGCTCGACAGCTGCACCATGTCGAGCACCTTTGCGATGCGGTCGCGCATCTCGGCCTTCGGCACCTTGCGCATCTCCAGCCCGAAGGCGAGATTGCCGGCAACCGTCATGTGCGGAAACAGCGCGTAGTTCTGGAACACCATGCCGATATCGCGCTTTTCGGCGGGAACATGCACGACATCCTTGCCGTCGAAGCGGATCGCGCCGCTTGAGACATCCTCGAAACCGGCGATCATCTTCAGCGTCGTGGTCTTGCCGCAACCGGATGGTCCCAGCAGCGACACGAACTCGCCTTCGCCGATGCGGATGGAGATCCCGTCCACGGCGCGTGAGCTGCCGTAGTCCTTGGTCAGCCGCTCGATGCTAACCTCTGTCATGGTGTTCAACTTTCCCTGTGGCCCACGAGAAAAAGCGCAGGCATGCCTCGATGTCGAAAATCCAGGCCGGCGGAGGGATTGCCGGCCTGGCATGCATGGGGACGGGGATACGCTGCCGTACCACCCGCCCTTCCGGCAAGATTACTTGACGGTCTTTGCCCAGGTCTCGGCGAATTCGGCCTGCTTGCCGTTCATGAATTCCCAGTCCCAGGTCAGGATATTGTCCATCTGGGCGCCCGAGATCGGAACGTCGGCCTTCAGGTCATCGGGAACCACGACCTTGGCATTGGTCGGCGAGACGAAGAATTCCTTCATCAGCAGCGTCTGGGCTTCCGGCGACAGCATGAAGTTCGCGTATTCGTAGGCGAGTTCCTTCTCCGGCGCGTTGACGAGGATGTTGAGCGTCTGGTCGAACATCAGCATGCCTTCCTCCGGCACGACGATATCGATCGGCAGACCCTGCTTGCGCAGGCGAGCAACTTCGCCGAAGTCGAAGGGGGCGACGACGAATTCACCGGCGGCGATGCCGGTGGAGAGGTTGAAGTCCGCCTGGATCACGGGGCCGAGGTTTTCGAGCGCCTTGAAGCCTGCGTCGACGTCATACTGGTCCTTGCCGAAGATCTTGGAGAAGAGCATCAGCTCCATCTTGCCGGCGGTATTGGCGAAGTTGTAGAGGCCGATGCGACCCTTGAATTCCGGGTTGTTCCACAGATCCTTCCAGCCCTTCGGCGGCGTCGATACGAGGTCCGTGCGGTAGGCAAGGCCGATCGGCGACACCATGGCGACTGCGCCCCAGCCGTCGGTCTTCTTGGCGAGCGGATAGAGGTCGGCGTAGTTCGGCAGCTTGGTGAGATCGAGCTTTTCGAAGAAGCCCTCCTTGCGCAGGCTGTTGGCGAAGGCCTCATTGGTCATCAGGAACGAATAGGGCGGCTTGTCGACGCCGGCGGCGCGCAGGTTGGCGCTCCAGACGCGGCCATTGCCGGCGTCGAGCGTTACCGCGGCTCCGCTCTTGGCCGTGAAGGCCGGGGCGAGCGTTGTGCGCCAGAACTGTTCCCAGGCGCCGCCCAGCGTCGGCACCACCAGGGTCTTTTCCTGAGCGCGCGCCGGCAGGCCGAACATGGCGGCGGCGGAAAGTCCCGCCATCGCCGAAAGCGTCTGGCGTCTCGTCAAATTCGTCATTTCAGTTCCCCTTGTTGTTCAAATCGTTCAGTGCATGCGTATGCGGGTCTTGTGTTGCTCTTTCCGTCAGGACTTCGAGAAGGCCTGGCTGGTCTTCAGCGCGATGTATTCGCCGTAGGTGATCGGCTGGTATTTCGCGGCCTTGCCGTCCCGGGTGAACGGCTCGAGGCATTCGATCACGGTTCCGGCGTTCGGGTTCAGGAAAAAGGGAATGGACTGGCGCCGTGCGCTGCCCTTGCGGTCGCCGGGCGGGTTTGCCACCCGATGCGGCGTCGAGACCCATTCGTCATTCGTCCAGCGCATGAAGGCGTCGCCGATGTTGACCACATAGGCGCCTTCGATATTGGGTGCATCCAGCCACGCTCCGTCGCGGCGCTGGACCTGAAGTCCGCCGGGGGACGCTTCCGAGCGCAGGATAGTCATGAAGCCGTAATCCGTATGCATGCCGGCGCGCATCTGGCCGGGCAGGGGCGTTTCTTCCTGCTCCGGATAGTTGATGACCCGAAGTGCCGAGAGGTGATCGACGAACGAAGGCTCGAAGTATTCGGCCGGCAGGCCGATTGCCGCGCAGAATGCCCGGCGGAGATGAAATGCCAGCCGTTCCATTTCGCCGAAATAGTCGATGAAGGCCTGCCGAAGCCCGGCCGGCTGGTCGGGCCAAGCGCCACCCTTGAGACGGGGGCCGAAGTTCAGGCTTTCCTTGTAGTCGCCGGGGGTCTTGATGCCGAGCGTTGCGGCAAGCGCCTCGTCCGCGATGGGCGAGAATGCGACGCCGCCGTCGAGATCCGTGGTCCGGCCCTGTGTCACTTTCCATTCCTGCGGGAAATCGAAGAACGAACGGGCGAGATCGTAGAGCCGCTTTGTGATTTCCGGTGAGACGCCATGGCCGGTGACGAGGAAGAAGCCGGTGTCGCGAGCCGCCGTTTCGAGCTGGCAAACCACCTCGGAAGCGCCTTCGGCTCTCGCGATGAACGGAGCGACATCGATGACCGGAATGGTCTGTTCAGAGACCTGTGGCGTTGTCTCACGCTGCATGACGACGATTTCCCTCTGGCATGGAGCGATCTTGATCGTTGCTCCTTTTGTAAACAGATGTTGACAAAAACATCTGTTGTTGTCCATATCCCGATAGCAGCAATTTTTCGAAAAACGCGGTCGGGCAAGGATGGAAGAACTCGGAGAGCAGGAACGCGCGGTTCTGGAGCTGGTGAAGGCCAATCCCTTTGCCGGGCAGCAGGAGATCGCCACCATGATGGGGCTGGCGCGCTCCACCGTTGCCGCACATATCGTCCAGCTCATTCAGAAGGGCTACATTCTCGGTCGCGGCTATGTGCTGCCGGCTGTCCGGCGTGTTGCCTGCCTTGGCGGTGCCGTCTTCGACCGCAAGTATCGCGCACTCGATCCGCTGGTGGAGGATACCTCCAATCCCGTTCAGGGATCGCGCACCAGCGGTGGCGTCGCCCGCAACGTGACGGAAAACCTTGCCCTGCTCGGCACGGAAACGAGCTTCATCTCGATCATCGGCAATGACGAGCCGGGCCGGGAGATTCTCGGCCATCTGCGCGAGCGTGGCGTCGATGTCAGCCAGGTGCAGATCAGTGACAAGGGCCGCACCGCCGAATACGTGGCGCTGCTGGAATCGACCGGCGCTTTGCGCTTCGGTCTTGCAGACATGGCCATCTTCGAGGAGTTCCAGCCGGCTGTGCTTGACCGCGTCTGGTCGCATATCGGCTCGGCCACCTGGATTTTCGCAGACTGCAACCTTCCGGCCGAAACCCTCGAAGCGCTGATCGTGCGCAAGCGCGGTTCGCGCGCCAGGCTCGCGATCGATGCCGTTTCGACACCGAAGGTCGCCCGGCTGCCGAAGGACCTTTCCGGCGTCGATATCATCTTCATGAACATCGGCGAAGCCTACGCCTTCCTCGGACGGCATCTGCCGGCATCCGGCGTTTCGCTGGACGAGGCGCGCGACGCCGCGCGGGCGCTTCAGGCTGCGGGCGCCACGGAAGCCGTGGTCACGCTCGGTTCCACTGGTGTTGCCGTTGCCGCGCAGGACGGGATTGCGAGCTTCGCAGCCGTGCCGGCCCGACCGGTCGACATGACCGGCGCCGGCGACGCGATGATCGCGGCGACGCTCAACCGGATCATTTCCGGCGACGATATCGTCCGCGCGGCCCGCATCGGCAGCCTCATGGGCACGCTTACCACCGAATGCACCACCAGCGTTCATCCAGCACTTTCGGCGCATTTCATCGAGGCGAACCTTCATCGCCTCGAAGACTGACGCGCCTGCATACTGAAAGGAACATCTGAAATCATGCCTCTCCTGAAACCCGAAATGAGTGCCGAAGTTGCCGCAGCGCTTGCTGATGGCCGGCCCGTCGTGGCGCTCGAATCGACCATCATCACCCATGGCATGCCCTATCCGGCCAATCTGGAGACCGCGATTGCGGTGGAAGACACCATCCGGGCGAACGGCGCGGTACCTGCGACCATCGCCGTGATCGGCGGCAAGCTGCATGCTGGCCTCGATCGCGACACGCTTGCCGCGCTTGCCGCTGACAAGAGCGCGGTCAAGGCTTCCGGCCGCGACCTTGCCTCGGTCATGACGCGTGGCGGCACGGCCGGCACGACGGTTTCGGCCACCATGCGCATTGCCGAGCTTGCCGGCATTCCGGTTTTTGCGACCGGCGGCGTTGGCGGCGTGCATCGCGGCGCCGAGGAGAGCTTCGATATCTCTGCCGACTTGACCGAACTCGGCAGGACCGGCACGGCCGTCGTCTGCGCTGGCGTAAAGTCGATCCTCGATATCCCGAAGACGCTCGAGTTTCTCGAGACGCAGCGGGTTCCGGTCATCGCCTATGGCACGGATGCCTTCCCCGCCTTCTTCACTCGCGATAGCGGAGAAAAGGCCGATCATCGCCTCGACAGCGCCGAGGAGATCGCCAGGGCCATCATCAGCCATCACGCGCTCGGTTCGGGAACGGGTCTGCTCATCGCCAATCCCATTCCGGAAGAGGCGGCACTCGACCCAGCCTTCATCAATGCGACGATTGCCGATGCTTTGGCAGAAGCCGAGGAGCGCGGCGTGACCCGCAAGGACGTGACGCCCTTCCTGCTCGCCCGGATCAACGAACTGTCCGAGGGCCGCAGCCTCAAGGCAAATATCGCGCTGGTGATGAACAATGCCGCGCTTGCCGCGAAGATCGCCGTCGCGATCAGAGCGTTGGCCCCAAGTGTGTTGGCCAGCGGTCGCTAGAGATTTCACGAAAGGAACGCCCCCATGAGCGACATGCCTGTTTTCGAGACCATTCTTTTCGAGAAGGACGCGACCGACAAGTTCGCGACCATTACCCTCAACCGTCCTGACAAGCTGAATGCGATGAACAAGACGGCGATCCGCGAGATCGACGCTGCCGTGGCTGCGGCCGTCGCGGATCCGGATATCAATGCGCTGGTCATCACCGGCGCCGGCCGGGCGTTTTCCGCCGGCTATGATCTGCAGGGCGCCGACTACGACGTCGATATCGAGGACTGGCATGCCGATATGGGTGAGAACACCCAGGCGCTGCTGAACATCTGGAAGGCGCCGATCCCGGTCATCGCTTCCGTCAACGGTTACGCGCTTGCCGGCGCTCTCGAACTGATGATGGCTTGCGACCTTGCGATCGCCGCCGACACCGCCAAGTTCGGTGAGCCGGAAGTGCGGCACAATTCCGGTCCGCCGTCGCTGTTCATGCCCTGGCTGCTCGCCACCCGCGATGTTCGCTGGCTGATGTATACCGGCGATGTCGTGGATGCCGAGGAAGCATTGCGCATGCATCTCGTCAACAAGGTCGTGCCCGCCGCCGAACTCAAGCAGAAGACCGAAAACCTCGCCCGTAAACTGGCGCGCATGCCGGTTCCGGCGATCAAATACGCCAAGGCTTCGATCAACAACCAACAGATCGCCGCCGGCCTGATGACCTCGATGGACTATAACGTGCATGCGATCGCCGCACTTCACGTCAGCCGCAAGGGCCAGGAGTGGATGGCCAATCTCGGCAGGATGTCCCTGAAGGAATATCTCGAGGTGCGTGACGCGCCGTTCAAGGGGCTTGACGACTGAGCTTCCCCCGGCCTTCTCATCCCCCGAAGGCCGGTCTTTGGGGCGGTGTCCGGTAGCTTTCGGCACCGCTCCCTCTTTCCTTCGGTTCATGCGCCGACCCGCTGGCGCGGTGCAATGGATGTCGCAGACGCCAGCACCGCAAGACGCTCCGTGAGAAGCGAGAAGAATGCCGCGTCGTCGACGTCGCGAATGAAGAGCGCGTTGGCCGGGCGGCCGCTGACTTTCCACCAGTCGACCACGGTCATGCCCTTGGTCAATTCGGATTCGGTTTCGATCTCGACGTTGCAGTGGCGGCCGCCGTAGATGTCCGGCCGGATCAGGTAGGCGATCACATTCGGATCGTGCAGCGGGCCGCCGTCGGTTCCGTATTTCTCCTCGTCGAAACGCTCGAAATAGTCGAGCCAGCCGGCAGCCACCGCGCCGAATTCACCTTCCAGCGCGCGGATGTGTTCTACCCGTTCGCGCGTCGTGCGCACCTTGTGGGTGACGTCCAGCGGCATCATGACGATCGGGACGCCGGAGGCGAAGACGATTGCTGCTGCCTGTGGATCGACGAAGATGTTGAATTCCGCGGCAGGTGTGATGTTGCCGCCTTCGAACAGGCCTCCACCCATCAGCACGATGCGACGGATGCGCGAGGCGATTTCCGGGGCCTTGGTCAGCGCTGTCCCGATATTGGTCAGCGGACCGAGCGGGCAGAGCGTCACTGAACCTTCGGGCTCCTTCATCAGCGTGTCGATGATGAATTCGACGGCATGGCGATCCTGCAGCGGCATGACGGGTTCCGGCAGTTCGGCGCCGTCAAGTCCGGTCGCGCCGTGCACATGTTCGGCGGTGACCAGCGGCACGGCCATCGGCCTTGCGCAGCCGGCGAAGACGGGGACTTCGGAGCGTCCCGCGAGTTCGAGCACCTGCCGCGCATTGCGATGAGTGAGGTTGAGTGGAACATTGCCGGCGACGGTGGTGATGCCCAGCAGTTCGACTTCGGGGCTGGCAAGCGCCAGTAGAATGGCAAAGGCGTCGTCCTGACCCGGATCGGTGTCGATGATGATTTTCTCAGCCATGGGCTTGTCCTTCGGTACCAGTTTCATCCTCGACGCCTCCTGTTCATGCCGTCCGGGAAAGCGGCGCTTCGTTGCGCCAGCGTCCGACCAGTTCGCTCTTGCGCGTTTCGTATCGACCGGCGCTCTCAAGTTTGACCGGTCCGAACCCGCGCACCATGTCCGGCAGGCCGGCAATCTCGACGGCGGCGTTCAGGCCGGCTCGGGAAAGGTTTGCGGAGAGTTCCTCGATAAGCGCCGCATAGTCTTCGATCATGCGGCGTTCCATCCGACGCTCCTCCGTCCGTCCGAAGGGATCGAAACGGGTGCCGCGCAGGCCCTTCAGCTTTGCGAGGATGCCGAAGACGGGGCTGATCCATGCGCCGAGCGCGATCTTTGCCGGCCGGCCGGTGCGCGCGTCGATGCGGCGCGACAGAAGCGGCGGCGCCAGATGATGGCGGATGCGGAAATCGCCCTCGAACTGTTCGGAAATCGCTTTGGCGAAGGATGGATCGCGATGCAGGCGGGCTACCTCGTATTCGTCCTTGTAGGCCATGAGCTTGAACGCGTTGCGGGCGACGGTCTCAGCGAATTCGCCCTTGCCGCCGATGGCTGCTTCGGCGGTGCGCGCCCGTTCCACCAGTGTACGGTAGCGCCGGGCATAAGCCGCATCCTGATAGTCGGTCAGGAAGGCGACGCGCTTGTCAATCAGCATGTCGAGGGTTTCCGCCTCGGGCACTTCCTGCGAGAGGCCTGCGGCCTTGGCAACAGCATCGGGCTCGACGGCGAGGCGACGGCCCCAGTCGAAGGCGGCGCGGTTCATTACGACGCCGGTGCCGTTAAGTTCGATGGCGCGCTGGATGGCGTCGAGGCTGATCGGGATCAGCCCGCGCTGCCAGGCGTTGCCGAGCAGCAGCATGTTGGCGGCGATGGCATCGCCGAGTAGCGCGGTTCCGGCGGTCGTCGCCGGAACCAGCGCGAGAGCGTCCTCGCCGGCCGCCTTCTTCAGCGCGCGCAGCGTGGCTTCCTGACGAAGGTCGATTGCGGTGTTCTGCACGAAGGCTGCGGTCGGGGCGAAATGATCGTCGATGACGGCCCGGGTGCGGCCCTTGACGAAGGTCGGAAGCGCGGTGCGCCCGGCTGATACCACAACGTCGAAGCCCAGCACGACATCGCTTTCGCCGGGGCCGATGCGTACGGTGTTCAGCGCCTCGGGATTGGCGGCAATGCGAAGGTGAGAGACGACGGCGCCGTTCTTCTGCGCAAGTCCGGTCTGGTCGAGCGTCAGCACAGCGAGGCCGTCGATATGGGCTGCCATCGACAGGATGGCGCTGACCGTGATGACACCGGTGCCGCCGATGCCGGCGAGCAGCATGTTGTAGGGCTGGTTGAGGTCGGCCTCGATCACCGGCAGCGGCAGGTTTGAGGCGTCGATGCTTGCCGCGCGGCCCGCAGGCTTGCGGATCTTGCCGCCCTCGACCGTGACGAAGCTCGGACAGAAGCCCTTGATGCAGGAAAGGTCGGTGTTGCAACTCGACTGGTTGATCCGCCGCTTGCGTCCCAATTCGGTTTCCTTCGGCTCGATCGAAATGCAGTTGGAGACGGCGGAACAGTCACCGCAGCCTTCGCAGACGAGTTCGTTGATGAAGGCGCGCTTGTCGGATACCGGGAATGCGCCGCGCTTGCGGCGGCGGCGTTTTTCTGCGGCGCAGACCTGATCGTAGATCAGTGCGGTCACGCCCTCGGTTTCGCGCAGGTCGCGCTGCACGGCATCCAGTTCGTCGCGCGGATGAATGGAGACTTCACGCGGCAGGCGGCCGATCCAGGCATCGGGATTTTCTGCCACGACCACGACCCGACGCGCACCCTCGGCGAGCATCTGGTCGACGACGGCGGGGACGCTGAGTTCGCCGTCGTGACGCTGGCCGCCGGTCATGGCGACCGCGTCGTTGAACAGGATCTTGTAAGTGGCATTGACCTTGGCAGCGATGGCCGCCCGGATGGCGAGAAGGCCGGAATGGAAATAGGTGCCGTCGCCCATGTTGACGAAGATGTGCTTCTCGTCGGTGAAGGGCGAAAGGCCGATCCACGCACCGCCTTCGCCGCCCATCTGGGTGAAGGTCGATGTGTTACGATCCTCGACGCCGATGATCATCATGTGACAGCCGATGCCGGTCGTGGCGCGGCTGCCATCGGGGATGCGCGTCGAGATGGAGTGCGGACAGCCCGAACAGAAATAGGGTTCTCGCTTGAGGGCAGGGGTGTCGTCTGCCACGGCGCCGGTGATTTCCTCGAGCCGCAGTGCTGCCGGACCGAGCGGGCCTTCCTTGCCGCCGAGGCGCTGGACCAGAACGCGGGCGACCGCGACCATCGAGATTTCCCCGATCGACGGCAGCAGCCGTTCGCCGGCGTCACCGGTCTTGCCGAAGACGCGCGGACGCCGGTCGGCGGGCAGATTGAAGAGCAGGGCCTTCAACTGTTCCTCGATCACCGGGCGCTTTTCCTCGACGACGAAAATCTCGTCGAAATCCAGCGCGAAGCGGGAGATGCCTTCCGGCTCCAGCGGCCATGTCAGGCCGATCTTGTAGAGGCCGATGCCGAGCCGTTCCAGATCGCCTTCGCTCAGCCCCAATGCAGCGACCGCGCCGAGCAGGTCGAGCCAGGACTTACCGGTCGAGATGATGCCGAGCCGGCCGCGCGATGGAGTGCCAGAACGGCGGTCGAGATTATTGGCGCGCGCAAAGGCCTTCACGGCCTCGATCTTGCGCTCAAGCCGCAGCTCCATCGCGTGCGGGCCATCGGGCCAGCGCAGCGACAGCTCGCCCGGCGCGGGTCCGTCCGTGGGAAGGATGATCGAGGGACGGCCGGGGCCGATCTCTACCGTCGCCGTGCATTCGACGATTTCCGTCTGGCATTTGTAGCCGATCCATGCGCCGGAATAGCGGCTCATGGCCCAGCCGTAGAGGCCGTAGTCGATATATTCGGCAATGCCCGCCGGTGAAAGCAGTGGCACCATGGCGGAGATCAGGTTGTGTTCGCTCTGATGGGGCAGGGTGGAGGAGGCCGCGCCATGATCGTCGCCGACGAGAAGCAGCACACCGCCATGCTGGCTGGTGCCGGCGGCATTGGCGTGACGGATGACGTCCATGCTGCGGTCGACGCCAGGGCCTTTGCCGTACCACATGGAGAAGACGCCGTCGTAGCGGTTGCCCTTGAATATGCCGGTCTGCTGCGTGCCCCAGACGGCGGTGGCAGCCATGTCCTCGTTCAGGCCCGGCTGGAACTTGATATGCGCCTTTTCGAGATATTTGCGCGCCTTGACCATTTCCCGGTCGAAGCCGGCAAGGGGAGAGCCGCGGTAGCCCGAGACGTAGCCCGCCGTATTGAGGCCGGCGGCGAGGTCGCGTTCTCGCTGGATCATCGGCAGGCGGACGAGGGCCTGGGTGCCGGAGACGAGGATGCGGCCTTCCTCCAGCCGGTAGCGGTCGTCGAGGTCGATGCTCTCGTTGATCTGGTGGCTGGCGGCAATGCGCGACGGAGCGACGGGAAGGTTCATCTTGCGGCCTTTCCAGCGGCTTCGGTCTCCATGTCGAAGACGCGACCCGGATTGAGGATGAGATTGGGGTCGAATGCGCGTTTCATGCGGCGCATGGCGGCAATCTCGGAGGCGCTGCGCACCAGCGGCAGCCATTTCTTCTTTTCGAGACCGATACCGTGTTCGGCGGAAATGGCTCCACCCGTTTCGGCAACGACGGCGAAGACGGCATCGGCTATATCCTCGTAGCGATCCGTCCTGACCATGTAGTGCAGGTTTCCGTCACCAAGATGGCCGAAGACATAGGGGCGGGCGGAGCCGTCTATCGCAAGCAGGCGGACGGCCGCATCGGTCAGGAAATCCTGCATGCGGGCGAGCGGAATGCTGACGTCGAAGCCGACCATGCGGTCCATGCTGAAGATGAAGGCGCTGCATGCCTCGCGAAGCGCCCAGAGGCCACGATAATCCCTCGGTGATTGCGACACGACCACGTCATCCACGAGACCGGCCTCGACCGCGCTCATGAGCGTTGCGGCGAAACGTTCGTGGTTCTCGCTTTCGTCCTGCCCCTGAATCTCGACGAGGGCATAGAGGCCGGCGCCGACGGGAAGCGGCGGTGTGGCGAAACCGCCGGCGGCCACCCCCGCATAAACCTCGGGAAAAATCACCTCGAAGGCGGAGAGCAGCGGGCCGAGCTCCTGGCGAAGACGTGCAAGCAGCGCCTGGGCGGCGGCAAGCGACGGCAGAGCGCAGAGCGCGTTGACCTGCAGCGGCGGCAGCGGATGCAGGCGCAGGCAGGCTTTGGTGACGACGCCGAGCGTGCCCTCGGAGCCGATGAAGCACTGGTTGAGGTCGTAGCCGGAATTGTCCTTTGGCAGTCCCTTGAGTGAGGAGAGCACCGAGCCATCGGGCAGCACCGTTTCAAGCCCGAGGACCTGGGCGCGGTACATGCCATAGCGCAGGACGCGAATGCCGCCGGCATTGGTGGCGATGTTGCCGCCCACTGTGCAGGAGCCCCGGGCGCCGATATCGACGCCGAACAGGAAACCGGCCTCTTCTGCCGCCTCCTGAACCGATTGCATGGTGACGCCGGCTTCCACGACGACCGTTCCGGCCCGCAGGTCCACGCTCTCAAGACGCGTCATGCGCTCCAGCGAAAGCGACACCTCGCCCTCGCATGGGCGTGCGCCGCCGGAAAGGCCGGTTCTGCCGCCCTGGATCACCAAGGGCTGGCCGAGATCATTGCAGGTGGAGAGAATGAGGGAAACGTCCGCGGTATCACGCGGTCTCAATACGAGAGCCGGGCGAGGGCCGCGTGCATCCGTGGCGTCGCCGAGATAGGCGTCACCGACATCGTCGCCCATCAGCAACGCGCCTTGGTCGAGGCGTGCGGAAAGCGCTCCGATCAACGCCGAGAGCCTCGCCTCCTTGGCATCGCTGGTCGCCGGGCGCACGTCGCCAACGGCCGGGTTTGAGCCCGTCCCGCTATTCATTTTTTGTTGTTCCCCTGAATGGTTAGGGGCATCGTTATACAGGTTCCCATATTTGTCAAACCTATATTTAAAAAGCTATGGTGTTCCCTCGGCAATCATGGCATGCTCGCAAAAATCAAGGGGAGATGGGCAATGATCCTGAAATATGACGAGGTCGTGCGAACGGGCATTGCCAAGCAGGTGTCCGACAATATCCGGTCGGCGATCATGGACGGACGGCTGAAGATCGACGAGCGTCTACCGAGCGAGGAAGAGCTTGCGCGCAGCTTCGGCATCTCCCGCCCGACGGTGCGCGAGGCGTTGAAGCGACTTGCCGCCCAAAACCTCATTCATTCCAAGCGCGGCCCGACCGGCGGAAATTTCGTCAAACGACCCGACCCCGAGGGGCTTTCCAAGGCGATCACCGGTGCGGCGACGCTTCTGGTTGGCATTGGCGCTTTCGATATCGACGAGATCGTGGTGGCGCGTCGCGAAACCGAGACGATCTGCTGCCGGCTGGCTGTCGAGAACCGCAGCGACGAGCACCTTGCCCTGATGGAAGACGAGATCCGGGTTCAGGAAGACGAAACGATCAGCGACGAGGATTTCTGTGCGTCCGACGTGCGCTTCCATCGCGCGCTTGTGGATTCGACCGGCAATGGGCCGCTGAAACTGATGATGTACACCGTCATCGAGTCCTTTATTCCGATCACCAACATGATCGTCTTCCGGGTGCGCGAGCGCCGTCAGGTTGCGGCCTTCCACCGGGAAATTCTCGACGCCGTCCGTCTGAGGGACGCCGACCGCGCGATTGCGGCGCTTGGCGCTCTTCTCGACTATGTCAGCCAGTCCTATGCGACCGCCGTTTCTGCGCGTGAGAGCCGTGCGGCTTCCGCCGGCCACGCTCCCGCGTGAATTCAAACACCATCATCATCCAAGGCCAGGAGCATCACCCAACCATGACCGAAACCTTTACCGCGATCGTCATCGATGCCGTGGATGGAAAGCCGAAGCCGGAATTCCGTGAGCTTTCCCTGTCCGATCTGCCTGACAATGACGTGCTGGTCGAAATCGCGTTTTCGACGCTCAACTACAAGGACGGCCTTGCCGTCTCCGGCAAGGGCCGCATTGCGCGTCGTATGCCACTGGTGGCTGGCATCGATCTCGCGGGTACGGTCGTCGAATCCCGGTCGCCGCTGTGGAAGGCCGGCGACAAGGTCGTGGTCAACGGTTTCGGTCTTTCCGAAACGGAGTGGGGCGGCTACTCGCGCTTCCAGCGCCTGAAGCCTGAATGGCTGATGCGTCTGCCGGAGACATTTTCGTTCGAACAGGCGATGGCTATCGGAACCGCCGGTTATACGGCGGCGCTCTGTGTCAACGTGCTCGAGGATTGGGGCAGCATCAAGCCGGGTGAGGGCGAAGTGCTCGTCACCGGCGCTGCAGGTGGCGTCGGTTCGGTCGCGATCAGCCTTCTGGCGGCGCGGGGTTACAAGGTGACCGCTTCGACCGGACGTCCCGAAACCCATGACTACCTCGCCTCGCTCGGTGCTTCAGCCTTCATCGACCGTGCGAGCCTTTCCGAGAAGGGTGGGCCGCTGCAGAAAGAGCGCTGGAGCGGCGCGGTGGATAGCGTCGGCTCGACCACGCTCGCCAATGTTCTGGCACAGACGGTCTATGGCGGCGGCGTTGCGGCTTGCGGACTTGCCGGCGGTGCGGATCTTCCGGCGACGGTTCTGCCGCATATCCTGCGCGGTGTTGCCCTGCTGGGCGTCGATTCCGTCATGGCGCCCATGGCGAAGCGCGTGCGGGCCTGGCAGACCCTTTCGGAATCGCTCGACATCAAGCATCTCTCGGCGCTCACCACTGTCGAACCGATGTCGAAGCTTCCCGAACTCGCCGACGCCATCGTCGCCGGCCAGATTCGCGGCCGTGTCGTCATCGACGTCTCCCGCTAAGCGAGGTGTCTGCTTTCCGGTCGAGCTTGGTTTTCGTGGGAAAGCAAATGGATTGCCGGATCGAAATCCGGCAGCCCCGGAATGCGCGAGCCGGCGTCTCGAACGCCGGTTGACCGCTTCGTGCCGGGATGCGACATTCCGCCATCATGTTTGCCGGAATGACAAAAGACAAGCGACCGATGACGCTGCTGTGGCTGCAAGCCGGCAGTTGCGGCGGATGCACGATGTCTGTGCTGGACAATGGCGCGCAGGGCTGGGCTCGTGAACTCAAGTCATTCGGCATCGAACTGCTGTGGCATCCTTCCTTGAGCGAAGAGAGCGGTGTCGAGGCCATCGAGATCCTCGAGGCCGTGGCCGAGGGCCGAACACCGCTCGATTTCCTGTGTATCGAAGGATCGATCCTGCGTGGACCCAATGGCAGCGGGTTGTTCAACCGGCTGGCAGGGACGGGACGTACAATGCTGGAATGGGTGACCCGGCTTGCGCCACACGCCCAGTACTGTCTGGCGGTCGGCACCTGTGCGTCCTACGGGGGCATTCATGCTTCGGCGCCCGACCCGACGGAGGCCTGCGGGCTGCAATATGAAGGGTCTCTTTCCGGCGGTGCGCTCGGCGGCGACTATCGTTCGCTTGCCGGCCTGCCGGTGATCAATATCGCCGGCTGCGCGCCGCATCCGGGCTGGATCATGGAAACCATCGTCGGCCTGCAGATGGGCGACTTCGACGAACGCGACCTCGACAGTCTGGGGCGGCCGAAGTTCTATGCCAAGACGCTGGCCCATCACGGCTGCGAGCGCAACGAATATTACGAGTTCAAGGCGAGCGCCGAGAAGCTGTCAGATCTCGGCTGTCTGATGGAACATCTCGGCTGCAAGGCGACGCAGGCGGTCGGCGATTGCAACCAGCGCGGCTGGAATGGCGGCGGTTCCTGCACCCATGGCGGCTTTTCCTGCATCGCCTGCACCTCGCCCGGTTTCGAGGGCACGACCGGTTTTCTCGAGACGCCGAAGGTGGGCGGTATTCCGGTCGGGCTGCCGCTCGACATGCCGAAGGCATGGTTCGTGGCGCTGGCCGCGCTGTCGAAATCGGCAACGCCGGATCGCGTGCGTGAAAACGCAACCTCCGACCGCGTTATCCTCGATCCCAAGCGCAACGGGAAATCAGGCGAATGAGCCGCGTTGTTGCCGGTCCCTTCAATCGTATCGAGGGCGATCTCGAGGTTGCGCTAGACATCAAGGACGGCGTGATCGAGAAGGCCGAGGTCACCACAACGCTTTATCGCGGCTTCGAGCAGATGCTGAGTGGTCGTCCGGGGCTGGACGCGCTGGTGATTGCGCCGCGCATCTGCGGCATCTGTTCGGTGTCGCAGTCGGTTGCTGCGGCCACGGCACTGCGCAATCTCGCCGGCGGCAGGGCAGCTACGAATGGTTATCTGGCGACCAATCTCGCGCATGCGGCGGAAAACATCGCCGATCATCTTACCCACTTCTACCTGTTCTTCATGCCCGATTTCGCCCGCGACGAATATGCCGCCAGAGGCTGGTTCGGGCATGCCGTCGAACGCTTCAAGGCGGTCAGCGGCGGCGGTTCGGCGCAGTTCTTGCCCATGCGCAAGCGGCTGTTGGAAGTCATGGGGGTGATTGCTGGCAAGTGGCCGCATTCGCTCGCCATCCAGCCCGGCGGCACGACGCGTGCGATCGACGTCGGGGAGCGGGTGCAGCTGGCGACCCTTCTGGGCGAGTTCGAGGTTTTCCTCGCGCAGACGCTTTATGGCGCGCCGCTGGAGCAGATGCTTGCCATGGAGACGCCGGAGGAGCTTGAGGCCTATGCGCAGGAACCCGGCGGCGACTTCCGCTTCTTCCTGAGGCTGGCCGACGATCTGACGCTTTCGCGGCTTGGCAAGGGGCCGGGCAAGCTCCTGTCCTACGGCGCCTACCACACGGCGGAAAGCTCGCTGCTGCCGGCGGGTGTCATGCGGGCGGACGGTACGATCTCGCCGCTCGATATCGAGGGCATCTCCGAGGATGTCGCCCACTCCTGGTTCGTGCGGACGGGCGACCGCCCATGGGACGCCGAAACCATTCCCGTTGCGGAGAAGGAAGGAGCCTATTCCTGGGCCAAGGCTCCACGGCTGGATGGCTTTCCGGTGGAAACCGGCGCTGCCGCACGGCTTGCGGTGGCAGGGCATCCGCTGGTTCAGGCGCTGATCGCCCGTGATGGAGGCACTTCCGTCAGAACGCGCGTCGTCGCGCGACTGATCGAGACGGCGCTGCTCGTCTACAGCATGCAGGGATGGCTCCGCCAGCTTCGGCTGAAGGACGAATTCTGCAGCCATTTCGCCCTGCCGGAAGAGGCGAGCGGCGTCGGTCTGGTGGAGGCCGCCCGTGGTGCGCTCGGCCACTGGATGGCTGTGCGTTCAGACCGGATCGAGCGCTACCAGATCATCGCTCCCACCACCTGGAACTTTTCGCCGCGCGATGCCGCGGGTGTTCCGGGGCCGCTCGAAAGTGCGCTTGCCGGTCTCGATACCGGCTGTTTCGGCGCAAAGTCGGCCGCATTGCAGCATGTTATCCGTTCCTTCGATCCCTGCATGGTCTGCACTGCCCATTGACGACGGTCAGGCGGTCATGAAGCCGACAACACGGCTTGCAGCGGTGTAATGCTGCTTTTCATGTTGTCTGCGGCAGCGGATATTTCCTGCGACTCTTTTTCATAAAATAACGCAGTTATATCAATCTCATATCCAGAAAAATCTCGGGTGCATCCAAAGTGGTCCGCTTCTTGCTGTGCGTTGCTTTGACGCAGCCGCGATGAGTTCGAACGGCGCGGCCACGGAATGGAACTGCCGGAGGGATACTTATGGCAACTGCTGAAACTTTCTATGACGTCATTCGCCGCCAGGGGATCACCCGGCGCAGCTTCACCAAATTCTGCAGCCTGACGGCCGCGAGCCTGGGCTTCGGTCCGGGAGCTGCAACCGCCATGGCCGAGGCGCTGGAAACCAAGGAACGCGTTCCGGTCATCTGGATGCACGGGCTGGAATGCACCTGCTGTTCGGAGAGCTTCATCCGCTCGGCCCATCCGCTGGTCAAGGACGTCATCCTGTCGATGATCTCGCTCGACTATGACGACACGATCATGGCGGCAGCCGGTCATCAGGCCGAGGCGATCCTCGAAGAGACCAAGGAAAAATACAAGGGCAAGTATATCCTCGCCGTTGAAGGCAATCCGCCGCTCAACGAGGACGGGATGTTCTGTATCGACGGCGGCCGGCCCTTCGTCGAAAAGCTGAAGTGGATGGCCGAAGATGCCTTCGCCGTTATCGCCTGGGGCGCCTGCGCTTCCTGGGGCTGCGTGCAGGCCGCCAAGCCGAACCCGACCCAGGCCACCCCGATCGACAAGGTCATCCGCGACAAGCCGATCATCAAGGTTCCCGGCTGTCCCCCCATCGCCGAGGTCATGACGGGCGTCGTCACCTACATCACCACCTTCGGAAAGCTGCCGGAACTCGACCGTCAGGGTCGTCCGAAGATGTTTTATTCCCAGCGTATTCACGACAAGTGCTACCGCCGTCCGCATTTCGACGCCGGCCAGTTCGTCGAGGAATGGGACGACGAAGGCGCACGCAAGGGCTACTGCCTCTACAAGATGGGCTGCAAGGGTCCGACGACCTACAACGCCTGCTCCACCGTTCGCTGGAACGGCGGTGTCTCCTTCCCGATCCAGTCGGGCCATGGCTGCATCGGCTGCTCGGAAGACAATTTCTGGGATCAGGGCAGCTTCTATGACCGCCTGACCAATATCCAGCAGTTCGGCATCGAAGCGAATGCCGACAAGATCGGCATGACAGCAGCCGGCGTCGTGGGCGGGGCGATCGCCGCGCATGCGGCACTGACCGCCGTCAAGCGCGTTACCGCCAAGCGCGAAAAAGCCGACGCATAAGAACCAATCCGGGCAGGAAACAGCACCATGACAATCCAGACTCCAAACGGTTTTTCGCTGGACAATTCCGGCAAACGCATCGTCGTCGACCCCGTTACCCGTATCGAGGGTCACATGCGCGTCGAGGTCAATGTCGACCAGGACAATATCATCCGCAACGCGGTCTCGACCGGCACGATGTGGCGCGGCATCGAGGTGATCCTGCGCAATCGCGACCCGCGCGACGCATGGGCCTTCACAGAACGGATCTGCGGCGTCTGCACCGGCACGCATGCGCTGACCTCGGTGCGCTCCGTCGAGAATGCGCTTGGCATCACCATTCCGGAAAATGCCAACTCGATCCGCAACCTGATGCAGCTTGCGCTGCAGGTGCATGACCATGTGGTGCATTTCTACCACCTGCACGCGCTCGACTGGGTGGATGTCGTTTCGGCGATTTCCGCCGATCCGAAGGCGACCTCGGCGCTGGCGCAATCGGTATCCGACTGGCCGCTCTCGTCGCCGGGCTATTTCAAGGACATCCAGACCCGCTTGAAGAAGTTCGTCGAATCCGGCCAGCTCGGCCCGTTCAAGAACGGCTACTGGGGCAATGCCTCCTACAAGCTGCCGCCCGAAGCCAATCTGATGGCCGTGGCGCACTATCTGGAAGCGCTCGATTTCCAGAAGGAAATCGTCAAGATCCACACCATCTTCGGCGGCAAGAACCCGCATCCGAACTGGCTGGTCGGCGGCGTTCCGTGCCCGATCAACATCGACGGTACCGGTGCCGTCGGCGCGATCAACATGGAACGCCTCAATCACGTCACCTCGATCATCGACCAACTGATCGAGTTCAACGACAAGGTCTATGTGCCCGACGTCATCGCCATCGGCTCGTTCTACAAGGACTGGCTTTATGGCGGCGGTCTCTCCAGCAAGAACGTGATGTCGTACGGCGACGTGCCGGAGCATGCCAACGACTATTCCGAGGCGAGCCTGAAGCTGCCGCGCGGCGCGATCATCAACGGCAATCTCGCCGAGGTCCTGCCGATCGACCACGCCGACCCCGAGCAGATCCAGGAATTTGTCGCGCACTCCTGGTACAAATATCCGGACGAGACCAAGGGTCTGCATCCGTGGGACGGTGTCACCGAGCCGCATTACGAACTCGGCCCCAATGCCAAAGGCACGAAGACCAACATCCAGGAGCTCGACGAGAGCGGCAAGTATTCCTGGATCAAGGCTCCGCGCTGGCGCGGCCATGCCATGGAAGTCGGTCCTCTGGCGCGCTGGATCATCGGCTATGCCCAGAACAAGGCCGAGTTCAAGGACCCTGTCGAAAAGCTCCTCAAGGATCTCGACCTGCCGGTCTCGGCATTGTTCTCGACCCTTGGCCGAACTGCTGCCCGTGCACTGGAATCCCAGTGGGCCGGCTACCAGATGCGCCACTTCCAGAACAAGCTGATCGCCAATATCAAGGCCGGCGACAGCAACACGGCCTTCGTCGACAAGTGGAAGCCGGAGACATGGCCGAAGGAGGTCAAGGGCGTCGGTTTCACCGAGGCTCCGCGCGGCGCGCTTGCCCACTGGATCAAGATCAAAGACGGCAAGATCGAGAACTACCAGTGTGTGGTCCCGACCACCTGGAACGGCAGCCCACGCGATCTGGACGGCAATATCGGCGCTTTTGAGGCTTCGCTGCTCGATACGCCGATGGCCAATCCCGAGCAGCCGCTCGAGATCCTGCGTACGCTGCATTCCTTCGATCCGTGCCTTGCCTGCTCGACGCATGTGATGAGCCCGGACGGTCAGGAAATGTCCAAGGTTCAGGTCCGGTGAGGAGGGGTCGCCATGAACACGAACAAGTCATTGGCGGCTGATTCCCATGGGGAAGCCACTGCGCAGGTCGAGACCGTCTACGTCTACGAGGTGCCGGTCCGTATCTGGCATTGGGTGAACGCCTTCGCGATCTTCACGCTGGCGCTCACCGGATATTTCATCGGAACGCCTCTCCCTTCCATGCCGGGGGAGGCCAGCGCCAACTATCTGATGGGTTATATCCGGTTCACGCATTTCGCCGCCGGCCAGATCCTGACGGTCTTCCTGCTGCTGCGCGTCTACTGGGCCTTTGTCGGCAATCCGCATGCCCGGCAGATCTTCTTCGTACCGTTCTGGAGCGCGCAGTACTGGAGGGAATGGTTGCACGAGGTGAAGTGGTACTCTTTCCTCGCGTCGGAGCCGAAGAAATACATCGGCCACAATCCGCTGGCGCAGTTCTCGATGTTCCTCGCCTTCATGCTGCCGCTGGTCTTCATGGTCGTCACGGGCTTCGCGCTCTACAGCGAAGGCACCGGGCGCGACAGCTGGCAGTATGCGCTGTTCGGCTGGGTCTTCTCGATCTGGCCCAACAGCCAGGACGTCCACACCTATCATCACTTCGGCATGTGGGTGATCCTGCTGTTCGTCATGGTGCATATCTACGTGGCCGTTCGCGAGGACATCATGAGTCGCCAGAGCATCATCTCCTCGATGATCTCGGGCGAGCGATTGTTCAAGGACCGGGAGGACTGAGATGGCTGTACAGCCGGATACCGGTTCCCCGCGCATCCTCGTGCTCGGCATCGGCAATATACTCTGGGCCGACGAAGGCTTCGGGGTGCGGGCGGTGGAGGCCTTTCACAAGGTCTACGAAGTGCCTGACAACGTAACCATCCTCGACGGCGGCACGCAGGGGCTTTACCTCGTGCAGTTCGTCAACGAACACGATCGCCTGATCGTCTTCGATGCCATCGATTACGGCCTTGAGCCGGGCACGATGAAGGTGGTGGAAGACGACGAGGTGCCGAAATTCACCGGCGCCAAGAAGATGAGCCTTCACCAGACGGGCTTTCAGGAAGTGCTGAGCGCTGCCGACCTCATGGGCCATTACCCGGAACGCCTGACCCTGATCGGCTGCCAGCCGCTGGATCTTGAAGACTGGGGCGGTCCGCTGACCCCGCCGGTCAAGGCCGTCATTCCGGCGGCCGTCGAGGCGGCGGTGGGCATCCTGCGAAACTGGGGCGTCACGGTCACACGGCGACCACAGGGCGCGGCGGTTCCGCCGCTTCTGGAAAACGACATCGATTTTGAAAGCTACGAGCGGCGCACGGAAGCGGCTGCCCTCAACCCTTGAGGAGACTATCATGAACTATCGCAAACTGGCGCTGACGCTTGCAGTCCTGGCGCTGCCGGGCGTCGCCAATGCGCATGTCGGGCTTCATACGGACGGGGCCATGGCCGGTATCGGCCATCCCTTCAGGGGCCTCGATCATATCCTGGCCATGGTTGTCGTCGGCTTCTGGGCCTCGACGCTCGGCGGGCGCGCCCGCTGGATCGTGCCGGCGGCCTTCGTCTCGGTGATGGCGCTTGGTGGCCTCATGGGCATTTACGGCGTTCCGCTGCCGATGGTCGAAACGGGCATTGCGCTGACGGTTGCCGTGCTCGGTCTGCTGGTCGCTTTCGAAGTCAAGGTCCCGACTGCTGCTGCCGCAGTCATCGTCGGCATCTGCGCTCTCTTCCATGGCCATGCTCACGGTTCCGAATTGCCTGAGATGGCGCATGCCGGCGGCTATGTTGCTGGCTTCATGGCGGCGACCGTCGTCCTGCACCTGATCGGCATCGGGCTCGCATCGCTGCGCTTCGGCAAGGCGGGGCAGATTGTCGGTCGTATCGCCGGTGCGGCGGTCGCCCTTACCGGTGCGGCGCTGATCGCCGGCTGAACCGGAAGGTCCCGGATCGATATCTTCCGGGGGCCGGGAGGCGCAGGTCGCCTCGGCCCCCGTTCTTTGCAATACGAATGATGGAGAACGGATGCCATGTGCATAGGCATTCCCATGCGAGTGGTCGCGGGCGGCGAGTTTGTCGCGCAATGCGAGCGCCACGGTACGATATCCCCGATCTCGCTGATGTTGGTCGGCCCCCAGGAACCCGGAACCTACCTGCTCACCCATCTCGGCACCGCGATGCGCGTTCTCGATCCTGAGGAAGCGCAGGCCATCGACAATGCGCTCACCGGTCTGGCCGAGGCTGTCGAAGGCCGTGACTTCGAAATGCTGTTTGCCGATCTCGTATCCCGCGAGCCGGAACTCCCGGCGCATCTGCGCACGGAGTGAAAAGATAGTTCTCACTATGGAAATTTACTTTCCATTTGGTCGTCGAAAATAATCGGTCGGTCTGAAAATTTCCCTTCCGGAACAATGGAATCCATCTTTGCCCAGTCTGGCACGCCGCTTGCTGATCAGTTCTTGAGAATGTTTTGCACGGCAATCTTGTGGAGGAAATGATGCCATCCCATCTGGTTCGCGCTCTCAGTGAAAGAGCGCAACTGCCCGTCGTCGACGAAACGAATATCGACGCCTTCCTTGCCCCGACTGAAGGCGAGGCGGAGAACACTGTGCTGTTCTTCACCGGTGATCCCGCGCAGCGGCCCGAGGCCGATGACGTGGCCGTCGTGCTTCCGGAAATCCTGCAGGCCTTTCGCGGCCGCCTTCGCGGTGCGGTGGTGAAGCGGAGCGCGGAAGACAAGCTCAAAACGCGCTTCAGCGTCATGGTCATGCCGAGCCTCGTCGTGACCCGTCGCGACCAGCCCGTCGGCGTGCTCGGCAAGATCCGCGACTGGTCCGAATATGTTGAAAAGATCAGCGCATGGCTGTCGCCCGATGCGCCCGTCATTGTTCCCTCCGGCGGGCCTAAGGTCGAAATCACGCATGCCGGCAAGGAGATCGTACGATGAAGGCAGGTTTCTGGGTTTCGCCCGACGGCGATGACGCTCCGATGACGGTGATGGAAATCGGCGCCGAGCCACCGCTTCGCGCAAGAAAGCTGAATTTCCTGGCGACGAGCACTGCAGAGGAGATGATCCGTCGATGTCGGCGGACGGCGGAGCTCCTGCCGGAGCTCGCCGATGCCCTTGCTGTCCAGAAGGCTGACCGTCCGGGCCGGCTGTTCGACATCACCGATTATCCGGAGGATGACAAGGAACTGATCACCCAGACGCTCGGCGAAGGCGAGGTGGCGGGCGTCGCCGTGCTGCCGTCGGGTATCACTGCGCAGATGCAGGAAGCGGTGATGGCCGGTGTTTGGCGCATCCGTTTCACCGATGCCGAGGGACGGCTGGTTGCCGACTATATCGAGGTCGCAAGCATTCCGGCTGCCGTCAGGCAGGCCTGTTCGGCGCTGCCGGCATCGATCGACCATGGTCCGGCTCCTGACGGCACGATGAACGTTATGCCCGTGCTGACCGAGATCGGCGACCGGACCGGTCGTTATCGGGATGGCGATCCTGCCCATATCATCACCTTCTCGCTGTTCCCTATGAGCCCGGAGGACATGAACTTCCTGCAGGAGACGCTGGGTGCTGGACCGGTGCAGCTCACCTCGCGTGGTTATGGTTCGTGCCGCATCGTGGCCACCGGCATCCGCAATGTCTGGTCGGTGCAGTTCTACAACGCCATGGATACGATCATCCTCGATACGCTGGAGATCTGTGACATCCCCGCCGTCGCGATTGCGGCGGAAGAGGATTTTCTCGATTCCGAGGCTCGCCTGCGCGATATCGAGGAGGCCTATTTCAAATGAGCGCGTTCGAGAATTTCGACAGGCGGGAGATCATCTCCGACGGGGATCGCATGGAATGCGGCATCTGCTGGCATGTCTACGATCCCGCGGAAGGCGATCCCGTGTGGCAGATCGAGCCGGGTACGCCGTTCTCGGCGCTTCCTGAGGACTGGCGCTGTCCAAACTGCGACGCGCTGCAGTTGAAGTTCATGAGGCTTGGCGATGCAGGCTGAAACGGCTGCAGATGGGCTGGCCGGTGGCGATCCGGCACAGGAGCTAGGCCAGAGGCTGGAGACGTGCTACCGGCACATCCACGCCACGGCCATGGCCGATGTGCCGATCTGCAATCCGGCGCTCGGCGTGGCGGCAACCGGTTTCAGGATTTATGGCGGGCGAGCCTTCGGCATCGTCACGACGCCCTGGTTCATGAACCTGATCGCCAGCGACTTGCTGGGCGGCACTCCGTCCGCACCCGCAGGCATGGGCATGACCGTACGGATCGGCCTTCCCGCGGGGGAGGTCGATTTCATCGCCGGCGAACTCGAGGGGATCGGCAGGATCGATTCCTGTTCGTTGTTCTCGCCGGTTTTCGAATTCGCCTCGATGGAGGCGGCGGTGGAAACGGCGGAAGAAGCCGTTCGCGCCTTCTTCAATCCTGCAACGCTCGAACCGCCACCTGCGCCGGTCAACCGGCGCGACCTGCTGCGGGGAAATTTTGGCAAGCGTGAGGAGCCGGCGGAATGACGTTCCTTCTCGGAGCAGGTGGCATTACGATCGACGTGACGGTGTCCCGCGCGCTCGCCTGTTCCGTGGCGGTCAAGGCGAAGCGCCCTCAGGGGATCACGCGCATGTTCGTCGGCCGCCGGCCGGACGAGGCGCCGATGCTGGCCGGGCAGGTCTTTTCCCTCTGCGGCTTCTCGCAATCGGTTGCCGCACGGCTCGCCGTGCTCAATGCAGCTGACCTGCCGATGGGTCCCGAGGCACGGCTTCGCGCCGGAGCGGGATTGCTGGCCGAGCGTATCTTCGAATCCGTCCGGGCGTTGATCCTGCATTGGCCCGATCCGTTGTCGGAGCAGGTTTCCGCTGCGGTTGGCAAATATCTGCGCGATGCGCTCGCCGCCTCGCAAGTGATCATTTCCGAGGTCAATGGACCGAGGCTCGACCGGGAAAACCTGGTGGCAGCCGTTGCCCGGCTGACATCTGCCGCTGGCGCTCTCGGCATTCCCGAGACCGGATCGAAGCCGCAGCCGGAGACGGCCTGCGCGGCGATCTTTGCGAAGATCGCCGATGACAGCACTTTTGCTGGCCGGCGTCCCGATCCGTTGGGTTCCACGGATGATGTCGAGGTCATCGCCCGGCTGTGCGAAGAGCCTGAATATGCCGGATTGCCCTATCTTTACGACCGCGTCGCAGAGACCGGAGCCTATGCTCGCCCCCGAGCCACGGCAAAATCCAGCGGCTCTCACCTTGCAGACCGTTTTCTGGCCCGCATCGGCGACGTCCGCCTCTGTCTCGAAGAACTCGAACGGCTGGTGAGAACAGGCAGCCATGACTGGGCCTCGCTTGCCTGCGGCGGTCCGACGCCCGGTTCGGGAGGCTATGGTGCGGTGGAATGCGCTCGCGGGCGGCTCTATCATCAGGCGGAAATCGGCAGCGACGGGCGTCTCTCGGCCTACCGTATTCTTGCTCCGACCGAATGGAATTTTCACCCGGCCGGCCCCTTTGTCGATACGGTGCTTTCATCGCGCATCGGCAAGGGCGAAGAGGCGATAAGGCTTGTCTCGCGGCTCGCCGTCCTGTTCGATCCTTGCGTGGCCTTCGAGGTCGGCGTTCGGGAGGTCAGCCATGCATGAGATGTCATTGATGGAAAGCGTGATCGATATCGCCTGCGAGACCGCGCGCGAGCATGGCGCGGCGCGGGTGAAGTCCATTCGCCTCGATGTCGGCGTGCTCAGCCATGTCGATCCGAGCGCCCTGCTGTTCTGTCATGAGGCCGTACGCCACGGCACGATTGCCGGAGATGCGACGCTGGAGATCAACCGTATTCCCGGGGAGGGCTGGTGCCTCGACTGCGGCAAGACGGTCGCTTTACAGGAGCGGTTCGGGGCATGCCCGGACTGCGGCAGGCACCGCGTCCAGATGACGTCGGGCGATGAATTGAAGATAAGGGATCTGGAGGTTATCTGATGTGTACGGTTTGTGGCTGCGGAACTTCGACCATCGAGGGACACAAGCACGGTTCGGATGCTCAAGGGCATGAGCACCACCATGCCCACGATCACGACCATGACCATGGGCACCATCACCACGGTCATCACGACCATGACCACGGCCACGATGAGCACCATCATCACGATGGGGGCGAGCATGATCATCATCACGCCGAGGATGGCAGCGTTCATTACGGGCAAGGCATTGCCGGGGTTCATGTTCCGGGCATGAGCCAGGAACGCATTATCCAGGTTGAGCGGGATATCCTGTCCAAGAACGATGGCTATGCCGCCGAAAACCGTCGTCATTTCGAGCGTCAGGGCATTTTCGCGCTGAATTTCGTCTCCAGTCCCGGTTCAGGCAAGACCAGCCTGCTGGTGCGCACCATCAGCGACCTTAAGGGTCGTCTCGTCATCAACGTGATCGAGGGCGATCAGCAGACCTCGAACGATGCGGCGCGCATCCGCGAGACGGGCGCCCGCGCGATCCAGATCAACACCGGCAAGGGCTGTCATCTCGATGCCCACATGGTCGGTCATGCGACCGAGGATCTTGCGCCGGAACCGGGTTCGGCACTGTTCATCGAGAATGTCGGCAATCTGGTCTGTCCCTCGGCCTTTGATCTCGGCGAGGCTCACAAAGTGGTGGTTCTCTCGGTGACCGAGGGCGAGGACAAGCCGCTCAAATATCCCGACATGTTTGCCGCCGCCGACCTGATGATCCTCAACAAGTCCGATCTGCTGCCGCATCTGGATTTCAATGTCGGGCTCTGCATCGCCAACGCGCTGCGCGTCAATCCGCGCCTGCAGACGTTGACCGTTTCGGCTCGCACCGGCGAGGGCATGGAAGCCTTCTACGCCTGGCTCGAAACCTCGGCCGCTCGCCGCTCCACCCGGGCGAAGGTGGCTTGAGCCATGACGACTGCGCTCGTACGATCTCTGGAAAGCCCGGTTCGCCGGTTGCGGCTCAGGGTGCGCGGCGTGGTTCAGGGCGTGGGCTTCCGGCCCTTCGCCTACAGGCTTGCGCGCAGCATGGGGCTTTCCGGCTTCGTGCTGAACGACAGCGCCGGCGTGCTGATCGAGATCGAGGGTGCCGATGCCACGGGCTTTGCCGAAGCGATGCGAAGCAAGGCGCCGCCGCTTGCCCGTATCGACGCCGTCGAGGTGATGGAGCTGATGCCGGCTGGTGGCGAGGGCTTCGAGATACTGGAAAGCCTTGCCGGCCGCACGGTCACCCGCATCGGCGCCGATGCCGCGACCTGCGCCGAATGCCTCGATGAACTGAGGGATCCGTCAAGCCGCTTCTTCGGCTATGCCTTCGTCAACTGCACCCATTGCGGCCCAAGATTCACCATTACACGGGCGCTTCCCTATGACCGTGCCCAGACGTCGATGGCGCCTTTTGCCATGTGTCCTGCCTGTGCTGCGGATTATGCCGATCCGGAAAACCGGCGTTTTCATGCCGAGCCGGTCGCCTGTCCCGCTTGCGGTCCGAGGCTCAGCCACCCGATAGTGGACGTTGCGGCTGCCATCGAGGCTGGCGGGATCGTTGCGCTCAAGGGGATCGGCGGATTTCATCTCGTCTGCGACGCCCGCAATGACGCAGCGGTCGCAACGCTTCGCCAGCGCAAGGCGCGCGACGAGAAGCCCTTTGCCGTGATGGTTGCCGATATCGAAGCGGTGCGAAAGCTTTGCGATCTGAGCGAAGCCGAGGAAGCATTGCTGATCTCAGCTGCCCGGCCGGTGGTGCTGGTGGAGGCGCGTGCAGCCGAGCTTTCGCCTCTGCTTGCGCCGAGGCTCAGCCGGATCGGGGTGATGCTTGCTTACGCGCCGGTTCATCATCTGCTGTTCGATGCGCTGGCTTCGATGGATACTGTTCGTCCCGCAGCGCTGGTCGCTACCAGCGCCAATCCCGGCGGCGAGCCGCTGGTTGCTGACAATGTCGGTGCCGAACGTCGTCTCGCCGCCATCGCTGACCTGATCGTTACGCACGACCGCGATATTGCCGTGCGCGCAGATGATTCCGTGATGCAGGTGATCGACGGCGCGCCGGCCTTTGTCCGCCGTGCGCGCGGGTTCGTGCCGGAGCCGGTCGATCTCGGTGAGGACGGACCGTCGGTGATCGCAACGGGAGCCGACCTGAAGAATACCGTCTGCGTGACGCGCGGGCGCGAGGCGTTTCTCTCCCAGCATGTCGGCGGTCTCGACAATGCCGAGGCGATCCGTTTCCAGAATGAGGCAATTGCGCAGCTCTGTTCCATCCTCGACGTGAAGCCGAATTATGCGGTCTGCGATCTGCACCCGGATTTCCGCTCGGTGCGGATGGCCGAAAGCCTCGACCTGCCGGTAATCCCGGTCCAGCACCATCTTGCCCATGTTGCGGCCGTTGCCGCCGAACATCGTCTGTCAGGCCCGGTTCTCGGGCTTGCGCTGGATGGCCACGGTTTCGGCACTGACGGAACGGCCTGGGGCGGCGAGATGCTCATAGTCGATGGTTACAAGTGGGATCGCGAGGGATCGCTTTCGCCCTTGCCTCTGCCGGGCGGAGACAAGGCGGCGCGCGAGCCATGGCGAATGGGTGTCTCTGCTCTCGTCGAGGCTGGCCGCGCCGATCTGGCGAGCGAACTCTGGCCTGGACATTCCGGCGTTTCACAGTTGGTCTCGATGTTTGCCCGTGGCATGCAACCGCCTCGAACGACGAGCCTTGGCCGTCTCTTCGACGCTGCTTCGGCGATTGCGGATGTGCGCCTCGTCCAGAGCTATGAAGGGCAGGCGGCGATGGAGTTCGAGGCGCTGGTCCGCGAACCGGGTCCGCTTGAGGGTGGTTATGCCATCCGTGATGGTGTCCTCGATTTCCGCTCGCTCATGCTGCATCTGGCGGAACAGCGGCCCGGCCCGGCCGAGGCTGCCGATCTTTTCCATGGCACGCTGATTGCGGGTCTTTCTGAATGGGCCGCCGCTGGCGCGAACCGCCTCGGCATCCGGCAGGTCGCGCTTGGCGGCGGATGCATGATGAACCGCATTCTCGCAAGCGGGCTTGCACGAACACTTCGAAACCACGGCCTCGAGCCATATCTGCCACGCCTTGCGCCCGCCAATGACGGCGGCATAGCGCTCGGTCAGGCGGCCTATGCGCGACAGGTCATCATGAATGAACAGATGAAATTGGAAGGAGGCCGGACATGTGCCTAGCGATACCGGTTCAGGTCAAGGAAATCCTGCCCGATGACATGGCGAAGGTGACGCTCGACGGCGTCACGAAGATCGTGTCCATCGCGCTCGTCGATGATGTGAAGCCCGGCGATTATCTGGTGCTGCATGTCGGTTACGCTCTGGCGAAGATCGACCCGGAGGAAGCGGAGAGGACGCTTGCGCTCCTGCGCGAAGCGGCGATGGGAGACGCAGCATGAAATACATCGATGAATATCGCGACGGCAGACTCGCCAAGGATATCGCCCGGCAGATCGCCGCAGCCGTGGACCCTGCGCGTTCCTACCATTTCATGGAATTCTGCGGGGGGCATACCCATGCGATCTCCCGCTACGGCCTCGAAGACCTGCTGCCCGCCAATGTGCGGATGATCCACGGGCCGGGCTGTCCCGTCTGCGTTCTGCCGATCGGTCGCATCGATGCGGCGATTGCGCTTGCCATGCGTCCGGAAATCACGCTCTGCACCTATGGCGACCTGATGCGGGTGCCGGGGTCCAACGGCTCCAGCCTGTTGAAGGCGAAGGCTGCCGGCGCCGACATCCGCATGGTCTATTCCACCCTCGATGCGCTGAAGATCGCGGAAGCCGAGCCCAATCGGGAAGTCGTGTTCTTCGCCATCGGCTTCGAGACCACGACGCCGCCAACGGCGCTGGCGCTCAGGGCGGCGATTGCAAAGCGGCTTCCCAACTTCTCGATCTTCTGCAACCACGTGCTGACGCCGGCGGCGATCCAGAACATTCTGGAGAGCCCCGATGTGCGCAAGCTCGGCACGATCAAGATCGATGGCTTCATCGGTCCCGCCCATGTGAGCACGGTGATCGGCACCGAGCCTTACGAATTCTTCGCCGAGGAATTCCAGAAGCCGGTGGTGGTCGCGGGCTTCGAACCGCTCGACGTCATCCAGGCGATCCTGATGCTGGTGCATCAGGTCAATGACGGCCGGCACGAAGTGGAAAACCAGTATATCCGTGCCGTCACGGCGCTCGGCAACGAGAAGGCGCAGAACGAGGTGGCGAGGTTCTTCGAACTGCGCGAAAGCTTCGAATGGCGTGGCCTTGGTGAAGTGCCCTATGGCGCGTTGCGTCTCAGGCCGGAATATGCCCAATACGATGCCGAGAAGCGGTTCTCGATGGTGACGCCTGCCGCCAAGGACAATCCTGCCTGCGAGTGTGGAGCGATCCTGCGCGGGGTGAAGAAACCGGCGGATTGCAAGCTGTTCGGTACGGTCTGCACGCCGGATACGCCGATGGGGTCCTGCATGGTGTCTTCGGAGGGTGCCTGTGCCGCGCACTGGACCTATGGGCGCTTCCGGGAGAAGGCGCGCACGCAGGATGAGGGGAGGGCAGTGGCATGAATGTGGCGATCAAAGCCTATAAGCGTAAGCTCGACATTACCAATGGCCGGGTGGATCTTTCGCATGGCGCGGGCGGCCGGGCGATGGGGCAATTGATCGAGGGCATCTTTCACAAGGCCTTTGACAATGAATGGCTGAGGGCCGGAAACGACCAGTCGGCCTTCACCGTAGCGGCTGGCCGCATGGTGATGACCACCGACGGCTATGTCGTCTCGCCGCTGTTCTTTCCGGGCGGCAATATCGGTACGCTTGCCGTGCATGGCACGATCAACGACGTCGCCATGGCCGGTGCCGTGCCTCTTTATCTCTCCGCGAGCTTCATCATCGAGGAAGGCTTTCCGCTCGCCGATCTGGAGCGCATCGCCGAAAGCATGGGGGCTGCCTCGCGCGAAGCCGGGGTTCCGATCATTACCGGCGATACCAAGGTGGTGGAGCGTGGCAAGGCCGATGGTGTCTTCATCTCGACCGCCGGCGTCGGCATGGTTCCGGCCGGTCTTGACCTGCGTTCGGATGCGGCGCGGCCGGGCGATGCGGTGATCGTCTCGGGCTCGATCGGCGACCATGGCGTTGCCGTCATGTCGAAGCGCGAGAACCTGGAATTCGATACCGACATCGTCTCCGACAGTGCGGCGTTGCACGGCCTCGTAGCTACAATGGTCGAGGCCAGCGGCCAGCATATCCGCCTGATGCGCGATCCCACCCGTGGCGGCATTGCCGCGACGCTGAACGAAATCGCGCATCAGTCGAAGCTCGGTTTCCATATCGATGAGGAAGCCATTCCGCTGAAGCCGGAGGTTGCGGCGGCCTGCGAGTTTCTTGGGCTCGATCCGCTGAACGTCGCCAATGAGGGCAAGCTCGTGGTCGTCGTTGCGCCGGAGGGTATCGAGGCGGTGCTTGCCGCCATGCGGGCGCATCCTCTGGGGGAGGAAGCCGCACTGATCGGCCATGCCGTGGCCGACGATCATTGCTTCGTGCAGATGGCGACCAGCTTCGGCGGCGGCCGGATTGTCGACTGGCTGTCCGGCGAGCAGCTGCCGCGGATCTGCTGAACGATGCGCATCCTGCTTCTCTGTCATAGCTTCAATTCATTGTCCCAGCGCCTGCATGTCGATCTGCGTCGGGCGGGGCATGAGGTGTCTGTGGAGCTGGATGTGCATGACGACCTGACCCGTGAGGCTGTCTCGCTGTTTTCGCCTGATGTCATCGTCGCGCCTTTCCTGAAGCGGGCGATCCCGACAGATGTCTGGCGGCGGACCCTCTGTCTCATCGTTCATCCCGGTATTCGCGGTGACAAGGGACCGAGTGCGCTGGACTGGGCAATCCTCGATGGCGAGGAGCGCTGGGGCGTGACGCTGATCGAAGCGCGGGAGGAAATGGATGCCGGCCCCGTCTGGGCGTGGCGGGAATTTCCGATGCGGCTTGCGCGCAAGTCGAGCATCTATCGACATGAGGTGACGGAGGCCGCCGTCGCCTGTGCCTTCGAAGCCATCGGCCGGTTGGAGCGGCAGGAGGGCGCGGAGATGCCGGCAAACTGGGGCGGAGGGCGCGAGCGCCCCGCCTGCCGCAGGGCGGACCGGATGCTCGACCCCTTCACGCAGACGGCGGAGGAAGCGCTTCGCATTATCCATGCTTCGGATGGTGATCCGGGCGCCTGGCTGACAATAGGCTCGGAGGCGTTTCTGTCTTTCGACGCCAGTCTTGCGTCGGGCCTTTCAGGCGCGCCCGGTGCGCTTGTCGGACGCTGTCGGCAGGCCGTGGCCGTTGCGTTCCGGGAGGGGGGGCTCTGGATAGGCCATTTTCGCAGGGCGGAATCGGGCAGCCTCAAACTGCCGGCGCTGGCATTGCTCGGTGAAGATGCGCGGGACCTGCCCGTTATCGCGGGACCGGAGAACTGCCGCTATCACGAAGAGGGTGGCGTCGGGTTTCTCGATTTTCGCTTCTACAATGGTGCCATGTCTTCGGAGGATTGTGAGGCTCTGCGTGAAGCAGTCGCGACCGCAAAGACGCGGGCCTTGCCGGTGCTCGTCCTGCAGGGCGATGCCGATTGCTGGTCGAACGGTATCCATCTCGGTCTCATCGAAAACGCCGCAAGTGCTGCCGACGAATCCTGGTGCAACATCAATGCCATGAACGACCTGGTGCGGGAGATCATCGTCTCGGACGACCGGCTGGTGATCGCGGCAGTTATCGGCAATGCCGGCGCCGGCGGCGTTTTCCTGTCGCTTGCCGCCGATGAAGTCTGGATCCGCGAAGGCGTGGTCCTCAATCCGCACTACAAGGATATGGGAAATCTCTACGGCTCCGAATACTGGACCTATCTTCTGCCTGCCCGCGTCGGGGAGGAGCGTGCCCGGCGCGTCACGCAGGCGCGGCTGCCGATGGGGATAGACGAGGCGCTGGAACTCGGTCTCGTGACGCGACGCCTTCCCGTAGATGTTTCATCTGCTGTTGCGGAGCTTCGCCGGGCGGCAATCGAACTCGCCGCATCGCCGGATCTGGCTGACCGTATCGCCGCCAAGCGCAAACGCCGGCTTCGTGACGAGGCCGACAAGCCGCTTTCTGCCTATCGCGCAGAGGAGTTGCAGCGCATGCGGCGGAATTTCTATGGCTTTGATCCGAGCTATCACGTGGCGCGGCACAATTTCATCCGCAAAACGCCGAAGTCGCGCACGCCGGTGACACTCGCTATACATCGTGCCGGGAGGAATGGCGTGGACCGCAGGAGGAGCATCACATGACAAACCCGCACGCAACCGTCCTTGTCGTGGATGACGAGGTTCGTTCGATCGAAGCGATCCAGCGGGTGCTCTCCGACGAGTTCGAGGTGATCGGCGCTCGTAACGCCAAGGAGGCGGAGGAGGTACTTGAAGGCGAGATGGTGCAGGTGATCCTGTGTGACCAGCGCATGCCCGGCGAATCCGGTGTCGACTTCCTGAAGCGGGTGCGCGAGCTATGGCCGGATACGATCCGCATCATCATCTCGGGATATACCGATAGTGGCGATATCATCGAGGGCGTCAACAATGCTGGCATCTACCAATATATCACCAAGCCGTGGAGCCCCGACAAGCTGATCGCCTGCGTGCGCGAGAGCGCCAATCTCTGGCGCCTGCAGCATGAAGTCACCGACATGCGCATCGAGGTGAAGCCCGCGAGCGAGGCGTTGCAGAAGGTCATCAGCGACCGCCGCCGCAATCAGGCGCAATCCTTTAGCTTCGACCGGATCGTTCATCGCGCTGACAGTCCGCTGGTCAACTCCATCGCGCTTGCAAGACGGGCGGCGCGCTATGACGTTTCGGTGCTCGTTACAGGTGCATCGGGGACCGGCAAGGAGCTGCTGGCGCGCGCCATCCATCAGGAATCCGCCCGCGCCGACAAGACATTTGTGGTTGAGAATTGCGGCGCGCTGCCTGACGAGCTTCTCGAAAGCGAACTCTTCGGCTGCAAGAAGGGAGCCTATACCGGCGCCTATCAGGATCGCATCGGGCTTTTCGAACTCGCTGACAATGGCACGATCTTTCTCGATGAGATCGGGGAGACCTCGCCGGCCTTTCAGGTGAAGCTGCTGCGTGTTCTGCAGGAGGGCGAAATCCGGCCGCTCGGCGCGCAGCGGCCGCGCAAGGTCAATGTTCGGGTTATCTCTGCCACCAACCGCGATTTGCTGGCCGAGGTTGCGGCCGGACGCTTTCGCCGTGACCTCTACTATCGGCTGGCGGCCTTTCCGATCCATATGCCGGCGCTTAGCGACCGGATCGAGGACATTCCCGCCCTTGCGGGCCGGATCCTCACGCAGGTCAACCAGTCGTTCAACCGGCAGGTGGCGGGTTTCCATCCGCGTACACTCGACCTGATGACCTCCTATTCCTGGCCGGGCAACGTGCGCGAACTGCAGAACGAGATCCAGCGGATGACCGTGCTTTCCGACGGCAATGAACCGCTGCCACCCGAGCTTCTGTCGCCGGCCATCCGCAACGGCGAGGTGACGGCCACACAGACCCCGGATGGCGGTCTGCGGCTGCTCAAGGACATGGTGGAGGAGGTCGAAAAGGCGGCGATCGAGGCAAGCCTCGCACGCCATGACGGCAATATCAGTCGTACCGCCGAGGAACTGGGCTTGTCACGCGTCGGGCTAAGAAGCAAAATCGAGCGGTACGACCTCAGGCGTTATCGCGATGACGAAAGTGATTGACAAGACGGACCGTCCCGCCGGCGAAGACCTCGCCGGAAAAGTCTCGCTGCCCAGCGTCTTTGCGCTTGATGGCTCGGGCGAAGCCATGTGGGTGGATGTCATTCACCGCATGGAGGAGGTCTATTCCGAACTCCTGCGCAACGAGACGGATCTTGAGCGCAAGAATGCCGAACTCGAGGAGGCGCAGACCTTCATTTCGAGCGTCGTCGCTTCCGTTTCGGATATTCTCATTGCCTGCGGTCGCGATGGCGTGATCCATAAGGTCAATCCGGCATTTCTCACTCTGGTCGGCATGGAAGAAGCGAAGGTGATCGGCACCCGCATCTTCGATTACGTGATCGAGGCCGATCGCAAGGAAGCTGAAAGGCTGATGAGCGCGGGGCAGCAAGGCCGGGTTCTGGAAGGCGACCTGCATTTCAGGGCGGCGGCGGATCGCGAGGAATGCCTCGCCATGCGTTGCGCCGCTCTTTTCGACAGCCGGCGGCGGCGTCTTGGTGCGGTGCTGACGGGGCGGCCGATCAGCGAACTCAGGCAAGCCTATCAGGCGCTGCATCAGGCGCATCTCGAATTGCAGACGGCGCAGCGCAAGCTGATCGAGCAGGAGAAGATGGCAAGCCTCGGCCGGCTCGTTGCCGGTGTCGCTCACGAGCTCAACAATCCGATCAGCTTCGTCTACGCCAACATCTACACGCTCGACCGTTATCGCAAGAACCTCGTCTCTTATCTCGATGCAGTGCATCAGGGTGCCGGAGACGATGAGATTGCGGACCTCAGGCGTGGGCTCAAGATCGACAGTATCCTCTCAGACATCGCGCCGCTTCTCGAAGGCACTCTGGAGGGCGCCGACCGGGTCAGCGAGATCGTCAAGAATCTCAGGCGTCTCTCGTTCAGCGAGACGGGCGAGCGCCATGCAGTCGATCTCGACAGGGTGCTGCGTAACTCCACGCATCTTGCCGTGCGGGCCAAGAATGCGATGGCGGAAGTCTCGATCGACAGCGATGCCAACCTCTTCGTCGATGCCCATGAAGGGCAGATCCATCAGGTTCTCGTCAACCTGATCGCCAATGCGCTGGATGCCGTTGCCGACCGGCAGAACGGGCGGGTGGACATCTCCACAAGGCAGCGCGGGGATTCCGTCGAGATCGTGGTCAGCGACAATGGTCCGGGTATTGCGGAAACCGAGATGAACAAGGTTTTTGAACCCTTCTTCACGACCAAGGATGTCGGCGAGGGAACGGGCCTGGGGCTCTGGATCACGTTCACCATCGTGCAGGACTATAACGGCGAGATCACCGTGCGCAACAACGAGGCGGGCGGTGCCGAATTTCATGTGCTTCTACCGCTCGCGCGATAGGCAGTACGGATTGGATATGCGGTTTTCTCCCGTCGAGCGGGATTTTTCCCTTACGAACCGGATGAGGGGGCAGCGCCCACGGATGCGCGCTCGATGAGCCGTGTCTGCAGCACGACCCTGCGGCCTTCGCCAACTTCTCCGTTCAACCGTTCCACCAGCAGCGTGGCGGCGGCTTCCCCAAGCTGGTAGACGGGCTGTTGCACGACGGTCACCGGTGGTGAAGTGACGGATGTCCAGTCGGCGTCGTGAAAGGACACCAGCGAAAGGTCGTCCGGCAGGGTGAGGCCCAGTTCACGCGCGACCTTGAAGACTTCAAGGCCGATCACGCTGTCGGAAGCGATGATGGCGCTCGGCCGTTCCGCCGATTGCAGCATGTTCAGCACGGTCCGACGTGTTGCCTCGGGGCTGTTGGCTCCGACACGCACCCATTCCTCCATGCTGGTCAGCGATGCCTCGCGACAGGCGCCGAGATGCCCCTCGATGCGGCGCCGGACGGAGTCGGTATAGATGTCGTCCAGCGAATGAAACACATGGTCCGGGGTGTCGCAGGCCGTGACGTAGGCGATGCGGCGATGTCCGCGCCCGATCAGCAGTCTGGTTATGCCCTCCGCCGCCTGCATGTCGTCCGCAATGACGGTGTCGACGTTCAGGGATGGTGCCGAGCGATCCAGCAGGGCAAGCGGGCGGCCGGAACGTTCGATATCTTTCAGATGTTCGACATCGCCTTCCTTCGCCGGAGAGACGATGATGCCATCGACGCGCTTGGCGACCAGCGTGCGGATCGCCGCCTTTTCCGCGGCGACGTCTTCTCCGGAATTGGACAGGATGACGTTGAAGCCGGCGAGGCGGGCGACATCGGTGATGCCGCGCACGGCAAGGCTGAAGAACGGGTTTTCGATATCGCCGACGACGACGCCGATGGTTCCGGAGCGTCCGGTGGTCATGCTGCGGGCGAGTTCATTCGGGCGATAATCGAGTGCGCTGGCAGCAGCCTTCACCGCCTCGCGGACCTTGGCGCTGACTGTACCGTAGCCTCCCAGAACACGCGCCGCGGTTGCCTTCGAAACGCCCGCCTCGCGAGCGACATCGGCGACCGTAACGGAGGAAGATCTGGCTGGACTCTGTTCCATGACATTAGCCTTACAAGAGATATTGACGACTGGCAAATGCGAATATAACAATTGTCAAAACTGAAAGAGACCGGTCTCAAACTAAAAAGAGACCGGTCTCATAATCAAAACGGAATCCCCGGCATATGCGACGAGCATGGGCTGGACGGTTGACCTCGGTCACCGTCCGGATGGGACCCTTGCGCCCAAAACCGTCGCAAACGAGACCACCAGAGCAGGAGAACGAGCACATGAAACTTTTCGAAAACACATCTTCTCCGATAGGCCGGATGCGCGCTGCCATGCTCGCGCTGGCTCTATCCTTTACAGGCGTTACGGCCGCGACGGCACTCGCGGAAGACAATCCCTATGGCCTGATCGATTCTAAGATCATCAGCGTCGGCACGATGGGCGATGCCAAGCCCTATACGTTTACCACCGCTGACGGCAACTTTACCGGCTTCGATATCGAACTGTTCCTCAACGTCGCCGAACGCATCGGCTACAAGAAGGATCAGGTTGTATTCACCGGTCAGGAATTCTCGGCGCTGATGCCTTCCGTCGCGAACGGCCGTTTCGATGTTGCGGTTGCCGCGATCGGCACTACCGAAAAGCGCAAGCAGACCATCGACTTTTCCGACGGTTATCTGGCCGGCTATCTCTCGGTGCTGACGCCGGATGCCAAGATCACCGACGCTGAAGGGCTGAAAGGCAAGCGCCTCGGCGTCGTGCAGGGCACGCTGCAGGAAATCTATGCCCAGAAGAACTTCACCGGCGCCGATCTGGTCAAGTTCCCCGACAACAACTCTGCCGTCGTTGCTCTCAACAATGGTACGATCGACGCTCACTTCCTCGATTACGAGGCGGCCAAGGACTATACCGCCCGCTATACGGATCTGAAGGTTACCGTCAACATTCCGAGCTTTGACGCTCCGGCCGGTTTCGTGATCCGCAAGGGCAACGACGCCTTCCGGGAAGCCCTGAACAAGGGTCTGCACGAAGCCATGCAGGATGGGACCTGGAAGACCCTTTACGAGAAATGGTTCCCCGGCTCGCCGATGCCGGCTGAATATCTTCCCAAGTAAACCCGCCAAGTGATCCCGTTCGGCCCGGCGGCCTGCCGCCGGGCCCCGCATTTCAAGGAAGAGCTTGATGAACTGGCTTGAAAATCTGCGTCGCAGTTTCCTCGACTGGAACGCGATGGCCGAGGTGCTGCCGACCATGATCGCGGTCGGCCTGAAGAACACCCTGATCCTCGCTGCCGCCTCCACCGTCTTCGGCGTGATCATCGGCATGGTGCTGGCGATCATGGGTATTTCCCGTTCACCGTGGCTGCGTATTCCGGCGCGTGTCTATACCGATATCTTTCGGGGCCTCCCGGCCATCGTCACGATCCTCCTGATCGGTCAGGGTTTTGCCCGCATCGGCCGCGAATTGTTCGGGCCGTCGCCCTATCCGCTGGGGATCATGGCGCTCAGCCTGATTGCGGGCGCATATATCGGCGAAATCTTCCGTTCGGGCATCCAGAGCGTCGACCGCGGCCAGATGGAAGCCTGCCGCGCGCTGAGCATGAGCTATGGTCAGGGCATGAAGCTGATCGTCGTGCCCCAAGGTGTGCGACGGGTGCTGCCGGCGCTGGTCAACCAGTTCATTGGCAACGTCAAGGATTCGAGCCTTGTCTATTTTCTCGGTCTCCTGGCCTCCGAGCGCGAAATCTTCCGCGTCGGGCAGGACCATGCCGTCGTCACCGGCAATCTTTCGCCGCTTCTGCTCGCGGGTATTTTCTATCTCGTCATCACCGTGCCGTTGACCCATGTCGTCAACATGATCGACACGCGCCTGCGGCTCGGCAAGCAGAAGCCGTCGAGCGTCTCAAGCGGTCTCGAGGAGGTCGATGAACTCGATGGCGCAAAACGCGCCGATCCGAAATCCGGGGCGGGCTTCAAGGGCGGAAGCCTCGATGTGAAGAACCTCGGCATGGCCTATGGCGAACTGGATGTGCTGAAGGGTGTCGACCTTTCGGTGCGCCCGGGTTCCGTGACCTGCATCATCGGACCCTCCGGTTCGGGCAAGTCGACGCTGCTGCGCTGCCTCAATCGTCTGGTCGAGCCGAAGGCCGGCGACGTGTTGCTGGATGGCGAGAGCATTCTTGCCATGAAGCCGGAAAAGCTTCGCCGCCGGGTCGGCATGGTGTTCCAGCATTTCAATCTCTTCCCGGACCATACGGCGCTCGAAAACGTCATGCTGTCGCTCACCAAGATCAAGGGGATGCCGAAGGAAGAAGCCGAGCGCATCGCCAAGGCACGGCTGGCCGATGTCGGGCTGGCAAGCCGCCAGCATCATCGTCCCAGCGGTCTGTCCGGTGGTCAGCAGCAGCGCGTGGCCATTGCCCGGGCGCTCGCCATGGAACCCGAAGTCATCCTTTTCGACGAGGTAACGAGCGCGCTCGATCCTGAACTGGTGAAGGGCGTCCTCAACCTGATGGCTGATCTCGGCCAGCGCGGCATGACCATGGTGGTGGTCACCCATGAGATGGGCTTCGCACGGCGCGTGGCCGATCAGGTGGTGTTCATGGACGAAGGCCGCGTCGTGGAGGCGGGAACGCCCGAAGCGATCTTCGACAGCCCGCAGAGCCCGCGTCTCCAGCGCTTCCTGGCGGAAGTGCTCTGATCCCGCCGCCCGCATGAAGGCCCGTGATCGCATGGAAAATTGCATGAAGGAAGGTGCAGAGTGACACAGACGATAAGATGGGGGGTGCTGGGTGCCGCGGGCATCGCGGTGAAAGCTGTCATCCCCGCCATCCAGACAAGCCAGTTTGGAAGGGTGCAGGCCATTGCCTCCCGCTCGCCGGACAAAGCTGCGGATGTCGCGGCGAAATTCGGCATTCCCAAGGTCCATGGCAGCTATGAGGAGCTGCTTGCCGATCCCGAGATCGATGCCATCTATAATCCCCTGCCCAATCATCTGCATGTGCCGATGACGGTTGCGGCCCTGAAGGCGGGCAAGCCCGTGCTGTGCGAGAAGCCGGTCGCCTTGTCGGCGGATGGCGCGCTCTCGCTCGTCGAGGCGCAGAAGGCGTCGGGCCTGCCGGTGGCGGAGGCCTTCATGGTTCGCCATCATCCGCAATGGCAGAGAGTTCGGGTGCTGGTGAACGAAGGCCGGATCGGCGAGGTTCGCGTCATCCAGACGATATTCTCCTACTTCCTCGACGATCCGCAGAATGTGCGCAACCAGGCCGAGATCGGCGGCGGCGGGCTCTATGATGTCGGCTGCTGCGCGGTGAATACCGCGCGCTACATTTTCGGCACGGAGCCGCAACGCGCCGTCGCGCTGATGGATCGGGACAGCCGTTTCGGCACCGACCGGCTGACGAGTGGCCTGCTGGCATTTCCCGAAGGCCGGCAGCTTGCGTTCACCTGTTCGACCCAGCTCGCTTTGACCCAGAAGGTCACCATTCTCGGGACGAACGGGCGCATCGAGATCGCCATTCCGTTCAACGCGCCGGCGGATGCCGAGACAGTCATTGCAGTCGATGACGGCCGTGATCTTACCGGCGGCGGGCGGGAGGAAATCGTGATCGAGCCTGTCGACCAGTATCGCCTTCAGGCGGATGCCTTTGCGCATGCCGTTCTTACGGGCGAGCCGCTGCAAACGGGCCTAGACGATGCCGTCGCCAACATGAAGGCGATCGACGCGCTGTTCCGTTCGGCCCGCACCGGGCTGTGGGAAACCCCCTGATTACATCCAACGACATTTTTGATCCGTCAGACGAGAAGACAAGACCATGACAAACAAGATTTCCTCAGCAGTCATCATCGGCGCCGGTATTTTCGGCGTTTCCACCGCGACCCAGCTTGCCCGCCGGGGCGTGAAGGTGACTATCATCAATGATGGCCCACCAGCCAATGGCGCATCCGGACGCTCGCTTTCGTGGCTGAACTCCGCCCGCATGCGCTCGGAGGAATATCATCGCCTGCGCATGGCCGGTGTCGATCGTTACCGCACGCTGTCGGCGAAGCTGCCCGATGTGGACTGGCTGCGCTTCGAGGGCGGCCTCACCTGGGACGCGGACGGCGCCGGCAACGAGATCGACGCCGCCTATCGTTACGAGATATCGCTGGCCTATGACGCGCTGCATGTTCAGGGTTCGGATATCGCCAAGGTCACTCCCGGCATCGACGGCCGGGCGATCACGCCGCAGGGCGCAATCTTCAATCCCGGCGAGGGCTGGGTCGACCTGCCAATCCTGATTGACCATCTCCTTAAGGAGTTCTCGGCGCTCGGCGGCGTTCTGGTCACGGATCAGGGTGCTGCGTCGCCACTGGTGGAAGGCGGTTGCGCGATCGGAGCCGTGACGGCTTCCGGCAAGCGGTTCGAAGCGGACGCCGTACTGATCGCGACCGGGCCGGCGGTTCCGCGAATGGCTTCCGATATCGGCGCGACTATCGGCGATGGAACGCCGATTGCCCTGCTGATCCAGACCAAGCCCCTCGACCATCCGCTGCGTGCCGTGTTGAACACTCCCCGCGTTGCGGTTCGTCCCGCGCCGAACGGTACCTTCTCGCTCGATGCGGACTGGGCAGCCGAGGAGGTCGAGGTGAAGGCGGACGGGTCGCTCTTCGTGAAGCCCGAGACATTGCAGGGATTGCTGACCGAAGCCTCCAAGGTGATGGAAGGCAATCCGGTTCTGGAGGTCGCCTCTTATGGAGCCGGTCCGAAGCCGATCCCGGGCGACGGGGAGCCGGTGCTTGGAGAATTGCAGGGCGTTCCGGGTTGCTTTGTGGCCTTCAGCCACAGCGGTGCGACGCTCGGCCTGATCGTCGGCGAACTGGTCGCCTATGAAATGGCAACCGGTGCCCGTCATCCGATGCTTGCCACCTTCCGTCCGGAACGGTTTGCCAAGGCCTCCTGACAACTTAGCATTAGCAACGCGCGGCTCTGAAGCGTCGGCTCGATACTCGTAGCGCCATCCCGGTCCAGCGGTCGGGATGGCGCTTTGCGTTTGCACCGATGTTCCCATTTCGGAATCACGGAAAGTTGAATGTGCGCCAAAAAAATGTGGCTGACTTGTTCGTCTGGCGAGGCACTCTTGCCATTGGCGCGAATGTATTGATAAATATGATAAAATAAGTCTAGTTTAATTCCAGTCACGCGTCATGCGCCCGAACCCCCTGTAAATGCTTGGTATTGCCAAGGATTTTTCTGCCGCCTATTCGTTCGCGGTCGACAGGAAACGACCGGCGGCATGTCTGTGGGGTCTGTTGCAGGACGGAGATGGCGGCCGTGGCGGCGGTTCGGATTTCGAAGGATTGGGCTGGGGTGCCTCTGATGTCAGGGGCGTGCGCCGGCGTTTGTTGGGCAGGAAGACGAGTTTGAGTGCTATCTGGGAAAATGCCGGATGAACGAACGGCCCGATCTTCATTTCGGCCTGTACATGGCCCATCGCCCTGTGCTGATCGACTATGCGAGCCGTCTGCTCGGCACGCGTGAGGGCGCGGAGGACATCGTGCAGGAAGCCTTCCTGCGGTTCCTGCCGGCGACATCGCGCGGGGAGGCGGCCTTGCCGCCGAGGTCCTATCTGTTTCGCATCGTTCGCAATCTGGTGATCGACCGGCATCGCAGGCGGAAGCTGGAGGCGAAGCAGAGCGAGCAGGACGCTCCGGACTGGGCGGCGCCGCAGGCCATGCCGACGCCGGAGGAATCCGTTTTGTTTTGCGAGGGTATGCGCCGCGCCATGGACATGATTGCCAGCCTGCCGGAAAAACAGCGCATTGCATTGGAGATGGTCAGGTTCGGCGGGTATTCCGCCGAGGACGTTGCTGCCCATCTCGGCGTTTCGCTTCGTACCGCCTATCGGTTGGTAGAGGACGCGATGATCGCGGTGACCACTCGTCTGCAGCAGGATACGGACGATCTTCCTCCCCACGGGAGAAAGCCCTAATATGACAAGCATGAAGTTCGCTGCCGCTGGCACGGACCTGAACGATGAAACGGGAGCAACGGCTGTATTTTTCGGCCAGGCCGTTGGAAAGACTTAAGGAGCCCGCAAGGGGAACGACGTTGGGCAGCAAGGCAAGGACAGAGAGGGAACTGCTCGGCGAGGCGACACGCTGGATCCTCCGGCTGCGCGGTGTTCCGGAGGGTTCTCCCCTGCGGTTGGAATTCGATGCCTGGGTGTCCACGTCGCCGGATCATCAGTCCGCCTGGGCGAGCGTCAATCAGGCCTGGAACGTTCTCGGCGCGGCTCAACCCGCCTATGCCGATAGAAACTGGGCCGTTGCTGCGTCTGATAGGACGGTTTCACCCTCGCGCCGCTCGCATCGGATTGTCCGACGGCTGCCGCGCCGGCCGTTTGCCCTTGCCGTTTCCGCCCTTGCAGCCATCTGTCTTCTCTGGGTGTTAGTGCCGGGGATGCTGATCGACTTGCGTTCCGATTACCGCACGGCGGCGGGCCAGACGGAACTCGTCCGCATGGCGGATGGCTCGACGGTCGAACTCAGCGGCAGCAGCGCCATTTCCACGCAGATTGCTTCCGGCGAGCGCCGTGTCAAGTTGCTTGCCGGCGCCGCATTCTTCGATGTCGCCCATGACGAGGGACGGCCGTTTCTTGTCGATGCCGACGGCATCGAGGTGACGGTGCTTGGAACCGCCTTCGATGTTCAGGTCTCCAGTGCTTCCACCACCGTTGCCCTGTTGCGCGGCTCGATCCGTGCGGAGATGACGAGAAGCGATGACGCTCCCGTCGTTCTCCATCCGGGTCAGGTTGCTGTCATCGATCACGCCGATGGCAAGGTTACGGTCAGGGACATCGCCCTTGAGGATATCGGCGCGTGGCGGGATGGAAAGATCCTGCTCGAAGGCGCGACCGTGCGCGAAGCGATCGAGATCGTGCAGCGCTATCACCCGGCCTGGATCGTCATTCCGGATAGCGGGCTTGCCGAACGCCGGATCAGCGGTCTCTTCGATCTTGCCGATCCCGACAAGGCGCTGACCGCTATCGTCGGTCCCTTCGGCGGCAAGGTGCGTGCAGTAACGCCGCTTTCCCGTGTGATTTCAAGACTCTGATTTATTATTTCCGCGATCCGGCGAAAAATTTCGAAAAAACTTGAGTCATTTTGGCAATTTTTCTGAGCCGCTCGTCTCTACTCATGAAAGCGCAGGACATGACGTCTGGCGGGCATGATCGGAGACGGAAAGCGGAATGCGTATCGGGGGTAGGGTAACAGGGGCGGCAGGGGGCAAGGCGCTGGCAGCAGTGACGTCCCGGTTGCTTGTCGGCGTGGCAGTGTGTGCATTATCGGGCGTACCGGTCTTTCTTGCCGGAGCATCTTTTGCACAGACTGCGCAGCCGCAGGTGCCTGCGCAGCCAGGAGCCCGTTCCTTCAACATTCTGTCCCAGCCGCTGACCGGCGCGCTGACGCAGTTCGGACGGCAGTCCGGTTTTCAGGTGGCTTTTCCGACGGAGGTCCCCAAGGGCTTGCGTTCGAATGCCGTGGTCGGCTTTTTCACGCCGCAGCAGGCCCTTGCACTGATGATGCAGGGGACGGGTATCTCCTACCGTATCACGGCGGAAGGGACCGTCATCGTTACCGGTCCGCAGACCGCGAACGATGGCGACGCGGGTGCCGTCGAAACGGGTGATGACACCGTCCTTGCGCCAATCGTCATTTCCGGAAAGACGGGGCGCTATGTCGCCACCGGCTCCGGTTATCAGGGCACGCCCGACTGGGTTTATCAGGAACCGGCATCGGTCAGCGTCGTTTCGCGCGAGGCTATCCGGGGCAGCGGGGGCCGCAATACGCGCGACCTGTTCAACAACATTTCCGGCGTCTATGCGGGCGAAGGTAATGGCAGCTTCCCTACGGTATCCCCTAACATCCGCGGTCTTCAGGATGCCGGGCGCGTCGTGGTTTCGATCGACGGCGCGCGGCAGAACGCGCAACGCGGTCTGGGCTTTGGCGGGAGCGATGGCGGCTACCAGTCGGATTCCGGGCAGGCCTATGTCGATACGGCCTTCATCCGCTCGGTCGAGGTGGAAAAAAGCACCGATGCTTCATCAGGCAATGTCGGTTCACTTGGTGGTTCGGTCGATTTCCGCACGGTGGGTGCCGAAGACCTGATCAAGGACGGCAAGAAATGGGGCGTGGAGCTGAATGCCGCGCGCGGCAACAACGCCTATGACTTCCAGGGTTCGATCCTCGGGTCTGCCCATCTCGGCGATACGCCGTTCTCCGTGACCGGCGGTTACAGCCGTACCAAACTCGGGGAATACGAGATCGGCGGCAACGGTGATGCGACAACCACGGAAGACACGATGAAGAACCAGCTCGGTCGCGAGAGCTGGTCTTCCCTGGCGAAGATCGAGGGCGATTTCGGAGACGTCCAGACCTCGCTCTCCTGGATGCATCAGGAAAACGAGTTCCTCTACGGCTCCTCCGGCGGCACCAGCCGCAACTTCGAGGACGCGCGCAACGACAGCGTTTCGGCGGAACTCAAGTGGGATCCGGAAAGCGAACTGATCGATTTCACCGGTCGGTTCTGGTTCAACGATTCCATGACGAAGGAAACGCGCGAGGCTCGCAGCAACGGCACGCCCGATACCTTCATCGATGCCGGGCTGAAGAGCTTCGGCGGCTCGCTGGAAAATACCAGCCGCTTCGATACGCAGGCCGGTGCGCTCAGCGTCAACTACGGCGTCGAGGCGTTTCGCGATATCGCGGCTTCCAGCGCCTCAAGCGCGACCATCGCTCTCAATCCCGACTGGGCCAGCAACTATACATCTTTCAGCCCGGACGGGCGGCGCGATATGGCGAGCCTATTCATCAACGGAGCGTTGGAGCCGACGGATTGGGTCACCCTGCGGGCTGGACTACGCTATGACTGGTCGAGGTTGCAGGGAACGTCGACCTATTACACGCGTCGCTCGACCACCACCGATACCTCGCGCGTGGCGACCGCCGTTTCGGTCTATCGCGACTTTCTGCTGTCGCTGGGATCGGCGGGCGCGAGCACTTACAACACCCTGACAATGCTCTGCAATGTGCGCAATATCGCCAGCGCCTGCGCAACATTGAATGGTGGTGGAGAAATCGTTAACGGCAGTTGGTATCGCACGGGGCAGTGGATCCCGGGCGAGATCGTTACCACCGTCGACTATCCTTCCTACGAGATGGACATCAACCGCACAGACGATGCGTGGCTGCCCTCGGCGAGTATCGAGTTCAAACCCACCGACTGGTTCCGTCCCTTCGTCACCTATTCCCACAGCTTCCGTCCGCCGACCATTCTCGAAACCTTCTTCTCCGGCGGTACTCCGGGCGAAGGTGCACCGGGCACGATTTTCGCGCCCAATGAGTGGCTGAAGCCGGAAAGGGCGCGTACTGCCGAAATCGGCGCCAATATCCTCCTGGATGATGTCTTGCAGGATGGCGACTCCCTGCGGCTGAAGGCCACCGCCTTCTATCGCGAAGTGGACGATTACATCGTCCTTGGCTCCATCCTGACCCCGGGTGTGACCGACAGGAGCTACTACGGTTTCGTCAATTATGACGGCACCACCACGATGCGTGGCGTCGAGCTGGAAGGGAACTACAATGCCGACCGTTTCTGGCTCGGCGGCTCCATGACCTTCCTCGATACGGAGTGGCCCGAAAAGACACAGGTCTTCTCCAACGGCACCGTCACGACCGATGGCGAAGTCTTCGCTACCTCGGGTGCGGTGGCTCCAAGGTTCAAGGTCACGCTTGACGCGGGCCTGAGGTTCTTTGAAAATCGTCTCTCCATCGGTGGTCGCCTGACGCATGTCACGCCGACCCAAAGCCGGACTCTTGATGACGACGGCAACCTCAGGGAGGTCACTGATCCCTACACCGTGGCCGACGTCTATGCTTCCTACGCGCTGACGGACAGCGCCACGCTCAGACTGGCCGTCAACAACGTGACGGACCGCAACTACATCCCGGCGACCAGCTCCTACACAGCGCCGGGGAGAACCTTCCTGGCATCTCTCAACATGAGGTTCTGATGCAAGAAATCCGCGATGACTTTCCGATGCAACGCAGTCTCCCCGAAACCGTGGCGGTTTTGTCCGGGGAGCACTGTCCGGGCTGAGATCCGGCATTTTGCAACACCCATCCGAGGAGCAGACAAATGGCTGCAATCATTGAACTCACTTCGGCTTCTTCCAATCTGGAAGCTTACCTGACAAGTTGGACCAGCGGTTTCCAGACGAGCTACGGCGCGTTCTGGGACGAGGGCGCAGGCCTTGTGACCAACCCCGTGGCTGGCACGACCTATGAGCAGTGGGGCAACGGCACCGCCGGCAGCAAGGGCATCTACCTTGAGGGCGAGGTCCAGTATGCCCGCGGTAACCTGACGGGCACTGTCGACACGATCACGCTCGGCAGCGGCTTCAGCCAGTCGAACGCCAGCGGCTTCAGCGTCTCGGCCGAACTCGTGATCACGCCTGACAGCACGATCCCGGGCGCCGGTCAGGATTCCTTCGATTGGGCGATCTATGATCTGACGGTCAACGGCTCGCTTTCCAGCTTCTACGACTACCTCGGCGAAGTCGGCACCGTTATCGAAGACACCACCGCCTCCAACGTTCTCGTCGGCTTCTCCGGTGCTGACACCTTCGTCTTCTCCGGTGGTGTGGACACGGTCAAGGCGGGCCCTGCCGGCACCTATGGATACCAGGACGGAACGGATACGCTGGACGTATCGGCATGGGGCGCCAGCTCGGTCGACGATATCTACTGGTATGACGATACCGACGGCTATGCGGTCATCGGCTCGGTCACCGACGCATCCGTCGGCATCACGCTCGTCGGTGTCAGCTCCAGCGTTCTCGACGTGAGCGACTTCATCTTCGCTCCGGCGCTGGCCGCTTGATGACGGCGCCGACGTGCTGAGGAAACCGACATATACGCCGCCGCTGTCTCTGACAGCGGCGGTCGTCTCGCCGCTGAGGCAATCGCTTGTTGCGATCGCCCTCATCAGTGGTGTCGTCAACGTTCTGACGCTGACCTCGCCCCTGTTCATGCTTCAGGTCTATGACCGGGTGCTTTCGAGCGGCAGCGTACCGACGCTGGTGGGTCTGTCCGTGCTGGCGGCCGGGCTCTATCTGTTCCAGGCAGCGCTCGATATCCTGCGCGCGCGGGTGCTGCTCAGGATCGGGGAGCACTTCGACAACAAGCTCTCCGGCCGTGTCCATGATGCCGTGGTGCGGTTGCCGCTCCTGACCCGCATGCCGGGCGACGGGCTTCAACCTCTGCGGGATCTCGATAGCGTGCGGGGCTTCCTGTCCGGTGCCGGACCGACCGCTTTCTTCGATCTGCCGTGGATACCGCTCTATCTCGGGATCTGCTTTCTCTTCCATTTCTGGATCGGCGTCACCGCACTGGTCGGAGCGATCCTGCTCGTTCTCCTGACCATTCTTGCCAACGGGCTTTCGCAGAAATGGGTCCGCGAAACCATAGCGCAGAACATGGCTCGCAACGCCCTTCTGGAGAGCACGCGGCGGAATGCGGAAGTGGTTGCCGCCATGGGGTTTTCCGGCCGTATGGCGAGCCGATGGCGTGTCGCCAACGAGGCTTATCTCGCAGCAAACCGCAAGGCCGGTGATGTCGCCGGAGGGCTTGGCGGATTGTCGAAGGCGATGCGGGTCATGCTCCAGTCGGGCATACTCGCTGTCGGCGCATGGCTGGTGGTCGAGCAGCAGGCGACGGGCGGCGTGATTATCGCCAGTTCCATCATGATGGGCCGTGCCCTTGCGCCCGTCGATCTCGCCATCGCCAACTGGAAGTCGTTCCTGATGGCACGGCAGGGTTGGTCCCGCCTTCGGGAACTGCTGTCGAAGATCCCGGATGGGCCGCCAGTGATGGCTCTGCCAGCGCCACAGCAGGAGTTGCGGGTGGAGAACCTCGCCATCCTGCCGCCGGGGGAGCGAAAGCCGACCGTCACGCAGGTTGGCTTCACCATTCAGAAGGGCAGCGCGCTTGGCATCATTGGGCCTTCCGGTTCTGGCAAATCGACCTTGTCCCGCGTGCTGGTCGGCGCATGGACCCCCGCAACCGGGAAGGTTCGCCTCGATGGCGCAAGCCTCGACCAGTGGGATCGGGAAGAACTCGGCCGTCACATCGGCTATCTGCCGCAGGGTGTCGAACTCTTCGATGGCACGATCGCCGAAAATATCGCTCGCTTCGAGGACAATGCCGAACCCGAAGCCATCGTTGCCGCGGCAAAGGCGGCCGGTGCTCACGAACTTATCCTGAAGTTCGACATTGGCTACGACACGCGCATCGGCGAGGGTGGCTCGTCACTATCGGCTGGGCAGCGCCAGCGGATCGGGCTTGCCCGCGCGCTGTTTAGAGACCCCTTCCTTGTGGTGCTCGACGAGCCCAACGCCAACCTCGATGCCGAGGGCGAAGCTGCCGTGGTGCAGGCAATCGCCGGCGTGCGCAGCCGGGGCGGCATTGCCGTGGTGGTTGCTCACCGTCCGAGTGCGCTCGGCGTGGTGGATCAGGTTCTCGTCATGGAAAACGGGCGGCAGAAGGCATTCGGGCCGCGTGACGAGGTGTTTGCGCAGGTACTCAAGATGCCGTCCGCGTCTGTGCTGCCAACCGTGAAGGGTTTTCCGGTGACAGCCCAGGCGCTCAAGCCCTTGCGGGTGGTCGCCAAGCGGGCGGAGCCGGCGGATGAATCGCAAACCGAACAGCAGACGGAGGATGCCGATGTCCGCCACTAACGACGATCATGTCATGCGTTCGATCCGCCGCCATCTGGTGGCCGGGCTGGCCATCGGCCTTGCCCTCGTCGGGGGTGCCGGCGGGTGGGCGGCGACGACGGAACTGGCCGGTGCTGTCGTCGCCTCCGGTTCCTTCGTCGTCGATTCCTACGTCAAGAAGGTGCAGCACCCGAAGGGCGGCGTGGTCGGCGAAATCCTCGTGCAGGAAGGCGCGAGGGTGAGGGCGGGAGACGTCGTCATGCGCCTCGACGCGACCCAGACCCGCGCAAGTCTCGCCATCGTTACGAAACGGTTCGACGAATTGACGGCACGGCTGGCGCGGCTCGAGGCTGAGCGTGACGATGTCGAGACAATCGTCTTTCCGGACCAGTTGCTTGCGCGGCAGGACAATGCGGATGTGGCATCCGCGATCCGCAGCGAGACGCGGCTGTTCGAATTCCGCAAGGCGGCGCGGGACGGAAAGCGGGCCCAGCTTGGCGAACGCATCGCTCAATATGAGCACGAGATCGAGGGGCTGAAGGCCCAGGAAGTTGCTTATGCCGATGGTCTCGAAGTCCTGCGGTCGGAGATCGTCTCGCAGGAGGATCTGCGCGAAAAGGGCGTGGTCTCGGTTCAGCGGTTGAACAGTCTGCGCACGCAGGCGGCGACCTTCGGCGGCGAGCGCGGCGAGAAGATCGCCTATCAGGCGCAGGCGGAAGGCCGGATCACCGAGACGCGGCTGCAGATCCTGCAGATCGAGCAGGACCTCAAGACGGAAGTCGGCCAGGAACTTCGAGAGATACAGGGACAGATCGGTGAGTTTATCGAACGCAAGGCGGCGGCCGAGGACGATCTGAAGCGGATCGATATCGTCGCGCCGCAATCCGGTACGGTCCATCAGCTTGCCGTGCATACCGTCGGAGGGGTCGTCGCCCCCGGCGATCCGATCATGCTGATCGTACCGGAGGGTGACGATCTGGCGCTCGATGTGCGCATCCAGCCCAAGGACATCGATCAGGTGCATCCCGGACAGAAGGCCGTCCTGCGCCTTTCCGCTTTCAGTCAACGGACAACCCCTGAGCTCAACGGCCGTGTCGGCCGCGTTGCGGCGGATCTTTCGACCGATGAGAAAAGCGGCCTGTCCTATTACCTTGTCCGGCTCACTGTGGAGCACGAGGAATTGCAGAAGCTTGGCGGTCTGGCGCTGGTGCCGGGGATGCCGGCCGAGGCGATGATCAGGACCGGAGACCGCACGGCGCTTTCCTATCTCGTCAAACCGATCGAAGACCAGATTAACCGGGCATTCCGGGAGGAATGACGGCAATGCCATCCATTTCATCACCCAACCTAACGATACAATCGACATATGAGGATCATAAATGACTGCTGAAGCCGTACTTGCCGAGCCAGGCCGTGCGATGCGCCTGCGCCTTGGAACTCATGCCACCCATGAGAAGCTCGACAAGCGGATCATGAGCGCCGATCCATTCGGCGGTCTCGACCGTTACGCCGCATTTCTCAGGGTGCAGCACGCCCTGCACAGCAGGGTGGATCGCTACTATCTCGATCCACAGCTTGAAGCCCTGCTTCCCGGCCTCTCCACGCGTCGGCGGCTCGATAGCGTTCTGAAGGATTTCGAGGATGTTTCCGGTGAGTTGCCGGTGCCTGCCGTGGAAGTCGATGAGCCGGTGGATGTGCCGACGGCGCTCGGTTGGCTTTATGTCGTCGAGGGCTCCAATCTCGGTGCGGCCATTCTGCTGAAAACGGCGACGAAGACGCTCGGTCTTTCAGAGACCTTCGGAGCGCGTCATCTCGTTGGCCATTCCGACGGTCGTGCCTTGCATTGGCGCAACTTCACTGCGGCGCTGGATGCCGTTTCGTTGCAGCCGGAAGAAGACGTGCGCGCCGTCGAAGGTGCCCGTCAGGCCTTTGCCTTCGTCTACGATCTGGTCGAGCGGGAAATGCCCCGGGCCTGACCGGATCGCTCTGCCTTCTGTTCCCTTTGTGGAGCCTTTTCGATGCCCGGACCTGTTGTTTGAAGCGCAGGTCCGGGCATTTTGCCTTTTGCATGTTTCAGTGCTGGTCGCTTGCCCGCAGATAGCGTTCCAGCCAGAGGCTGTAGCGCGAGGCGCTGAAGCTGATGGCGAAATAGATCGCGGCGGCGAGGATGTAGGCTTCCGTGTAGTAGCCCAGCCATTGCGGATCGGTCGCGGATGCCTTGGCGGCATTCAGCAGGTCGTAAATGCCGATGACGGCCAGCAACGACGTGTTCAGCAGAATGCCGACCGAGAGATTGACGATGGCCGGGATGACGGCGCGCAAGGCCTGTGGGAGGATGACCAGTCGCGCGGTCTGCCAGTAGGTGAGGCCAAGCGCCGATGCCGCATCTGTCTGTCCGGCCGGCAGCGCCTGCAGCCCGGCGCGGATGATTTCGGCAAGGTAGGCGGAGGTGAAGAGCGTGATGCCGATCTGGGCGCGAAGCAGCTTGTCGACCAGCGCGCCGGCCGGCAGCGCCATGGGCACGATCAGCATGGCGACATAAAGCACGACGATCATCGGCACACCGCGCAGGATTTCGATATATCCGACTGCGAGACTACGGACGATGCGCATGCGAGACTGTCTCGCAAGGGCCATGGCGACTGCGATGGGGAAGGCAAAGCCAAGGCCTGCGATGGAGACGAAAAGCGTGATCGGCAGGCCACCCCACTGGTTTGTGGAGATCGGCGGCCCAATGACGGTGCCGGAGACGAGCAGCCAGGCCGCGGCCAGCGTCGCGAGCCATACGGTAACGAGATTCCGGCCCCAGAAGCGGGGCTGCGCAGTGCCGATCAGCAGAAGCAAGGTGGCAGCGACGGCGAGTGCGGGTCGCCATTGCAGGTCGGGTGGATAGAAGGCGAAGAGGATGAAGCGCAGCTTTATCACTACGAAGGCCCAGCAGGCCCCGGCGGTTTCCGCCGCGCAGTCGTCCGCCGTTCCCCACCAGACGGCGTCGAGAAGCGCCCAGCGCAGGATGGGCAAGCCGAACCAGACAAGCAGCGCGACGAGCAGGAAAGTGATTGCGGTGTTTGCCGGATGCGCGGAGATCAGTTTCCATCTCTTCATCAGTACGGCATCGGGAGGCCCCTGAAGGGAGAGCATCGTCATCGGGAAAGGGCTCCCTTGAGCGCGATCTTGCGGTTGTAGATGTTCATCAACGCGGAGACCGCGAGATTGATCGAGAGATAGAGCAGCATGATCAACGTTATCGACTCGATCACCTGTCCGGTCGTGTTGGCGGTGGTGTTGGCGACGCTGACGATATCCGGGAAGCCGATCGCAACCGCAAGGCTCGAATTCTTCGTCAGGTCGAGATAGTTCGATGTCATCAGCGGGGTGATCACGCGAAGGGCCTGCGGCAGGACGACGAGGCGCATGACCTGGCCGGGTTTCAGGCCGAGTGCGCGGGCCGCTTCCCATTGACCGCTTTTCACCGACTGGATGCCGCTGCGCACGATCTCCGAAATGATGGCCGAGGCATTGATAGTCAGCCCGGTCAGGAGAGCTGCGAATTCCGGTGTGAGCGACCAGCCGCCGCGGATATTGAAGCCGCCGCGCACCGGCGCTTCCACGACGGGCGGGTGACCGAACAGGGCGAGAATGGCGAGCGTCACGCCGACGGTAGCGGTGACAAGGGCGGCACTTTTCGTGACGTAGAAGCTCTTGCCCTTGAACAGCTTTCGCGCGGCGACAATGGGTGCCGCGACGACCGCGATCAGGAGCGGAAGCCAGATGGTGGAGGAAAAACCGTCAATGGCAAGCGACGGGACGAAGACCCCACGATTACTGAGGAAGGCGAGGTCGAGAACCGTGATGGCGTTGCGGGGGGCGGGCAGGCTCTGGAAGACGCCTGTCCAGAGAAAGAGCTGCAAGAGCAGCGGCGTGCCGCGCAGGATCTCAACATAGCCGCGGATCAGCGCCGCCAGAAGCGGATTGCCTGCCAGCCGGGCGATGCCGAGAAAGACACCGAGAACGGTTGCCAGAATGCAGCCGAGCAGGGCGACCCTGCCGGTGTTGGCAAGTCCGGCCAGAAGGGCGCGGCCATAGCTGTCTCCGGCCTGATAGGCGACCACGCTTTCGCCGATCTCGAAATTGGCCTGCTGGAAGAGGAAGCCGAAGCCGGGCGCGAGGTTTGCCTTCTGCATGTTCTGGAGCGTATTGGCGCTGAAGAACCAGAAGGCGAGCAGTACGCCGAGAAGGAGCACCACCTGCCTGAAGGGCAGGGGTCCGATCCATGTCGAGAACTTGACGAGCAAACCGGGCCCTATCGGACCCGGCAGGGTTTTCGTCGTCATGGGTGTTGCCGTTTCGATCAACGGAAGGGCGGAGAATAGAGGAGGCCGCCATTCGTCCAGAGATTGTTGTAGCCGCGCTCGAGGTTGAGCGTGGTGCCCTTGCCGATGTTGCGGTCGAAGATTTCGCCGTAATTGCCCAGCGTCTTGATGATGTTGTAGGCAAACTTCGGATCGAGACCGATCGCCTCGCCGAGGGAGGGGTCGACGCCAAGGAAGCGCTTGATCGCCGGATCTTCGCTCTTCAGGAAGTCATCGACATTGGCCTTGGTGATGCCATACTCCTCGGCCTGGATCGTTGCGTAGACGGTCCAGTTGACGATTTCGAGCCACTGGTCGTCACCGCCGCGGATTGCCGGAGCCAGCGGTTCCTTGGAAAGGCGCTCGGGGAGCAGGACGTAGTCGTCGGGGTTCTTCAGCTGGGTGCGCTTGCCGGCAAGGTCGGTGGCGTCCTGTGTGAGGGCGTCGACGCGGCCGGATTCCAGCGCCTTTACGAATTCGCCGGTTTCCTCGATCGTCACGGGGGTGAACTTCTTGCCGGTCTTGCGGAAGAAGTCGGCGATGTTGAGTTCACCCGTGGTGCCGCTCTGGACGCCGATGGTGGCGCCATCGAGTTCCGTGCCCTTGGTTACGCCGAGATCCTTGCGGACCAGCAGGCCCTGGCCGTCATAGAAGATCACGGGACCGAAGTGGAAGCCGAGCTTGAAGGCGCGGGTGATGGTCTGGGTGACGCCCGAGAGCAGGACGTCGTATTCGCCTGACTGCAGGGCCGGCAGACGCTGCTGCGGCGAGGAGTTGGTGAATTCGACCTTTTCCGGATCGTTGAACACGGTGATCGCGAGTGCGCGGCCGTAATCGATGAAGAAGCCGTTCCAGCGGCCGTTGCTGTCCGGGGAGAAGAAGCCCGGCGTGGTGCCGACGCCGACCTTGATGAGGCCGCGTTGCTTGATCTTGTCCAGAGTTTCGCCGGCGTTGGCGAGGCCCGCAGAAAGTGCTGTGGCTGCCATCAGGGCGATGGCGGCGATACGGCCGGCGCGGCGATTGATTTTCGAAAAGTCCAGCATGAAATCTCCTGCTCGTTTTTGAAATTCCCATCGCTTGATGCCGATGCGGAACTGTTTTGATCATAAATCGACTAATTTTATGGAATAGGTATTTTATTTTGCATTGCGCACAAAGTTTGGACATGTCGCCCAAATTTTGGAGCTTTTCAGGGTTGTATTGCGTGTCGCCAAAAAGGCCGCCAAAGCGCCTGTTTCAGCGGAGGCCGGCCGCAGGATGAGGAGCCAGCAGGCGGTCGCCATGACCGAACAGCCGGTTGCGGAAGGAGCCCTTCTCATAGGCTGTCTTGTAGAGGCCGCGCTCCTGAAGCACGGGTATGACGACGTCGATAAAATCGTCGAAGCTTTCGGGAACCACGGTCCGGGTCAGGTTGAAGCCGTCGATCTCGCCTTCCTCGATCCAGGTCTGGAGCTCATCGGCAATCGTCTCGCCATTGCCGACGATTACAGGATATCTGCCGCCGAGCGACAGCTTTTCCAGTAGTTTGCGCTTGGTCAGGCCCGTGTCGCGGGCCGTCTGGATGTTGGATTGTATGGCGTTGCCATTGTCCGCGCTCTGCGCGATGGGCGTATCCAGATCGAGACGGGAGAGATCGATGCCAGTGCCGGCTGAAAAATGCGCCAGTCCCGCCTCCGGGCTGGCGTAGCGGCGGTAATCGGCATATTTCGCCTCCGCTCTGGCCATGGTCTGGTCTGCGACAACCGTGATGCCGACCAGCATCTTGATATCGTCGGGCCGGCGGCCGGCATCGGCAACAGCTTTGCGGATGGCGCGGGATGCGGCGCGCGCTGACGCCGGATCGGTTGCGTTGATGAATGTGCATTCGGCGTGACGCGCCGCAAACGCCTTGCCCCTCGGCGATGTGCCGGCCTGGAAGAGAACCGGGGTGCGCTGACGCGAGGGTTCGCTCAGGTGATAGCCTTCCACGTCGTAATAGCGGCCATGATGGCTGATGGGCTGCACCTTTTCCGGGCGCGCATAGATCCGCTCGGTGCGGTCGAGAACGACGGCATCGTCGTCCCAGCTTGTCTCCCAGAGCTTGTAGAGAAGCTCCATACATTCGTCGGCCTGATCGTAGCGGCTGTCGTGTTCGTTCAGGCCCGTCTGCCCGAGGGCGCGGGCGGCGCTGTCGAGATAGCCAGTGACGATGTTCCAGCCGATGCGGCCGGAGGTCAGGTGGTCGAGCGTGGAGAACCGGCGTGCCAAGAGATAGGGATGTTCGGCGGCGATGTTCACGGTCACACCGAACCCGAGATTGGAGGTCGCCGCCGCCATGGCGGAGACCAGCATCAGCGGATCGTTGACGGGAAGCTGGATGGTTTCGCGCAGCGTCAGGTCTACGGAGTTTTCATAGACATCGTAGACCCCGAGAATATCGGCGATGAACAACCCGTCGAACAATCCGCGCTCAAGCGTACGGGCCAGATCGGTCCAGTATCCCAGCTCCTTGTAGCGATGGGAGGTATCCCGTGGATGCGCCCAGAGGCCATGATTGATGTGCCCCACGCAATTCATGTTGAAGGCGTTGAGCAGGATCTGCTTCGGCATGCTGGTATCCTTGAGGGGCTTGGCAGTGATCTCAGGCCGTCCGGGCGTAAGCCGGGCGGTGCCGCAGCGAGTCGTTCAGCACCAGCAGCAGGTCATGACGGGCTGCGGCGAATTCCTCCGAACCCCTGTCGCGGCGGCGCGGAAGATCGATGTCTATCGTCCTGAGGATACGGCCGGGCCAGGGCTGCATGACGACGACGCGGTCCGCGAGAACCAGCGCTTCATCGATGTCATGCGTGACCAGCAGCATGGTTGGCCGCGCGGTTGCCCATATCTCGAGGAGGTGGTCCTGAAGGTCAGCGCGGGTGAAGGCATCCAGCGCCGAAAACGGTTCGTCGAGCAGCAGCACCTGCGGGCGGGTGACGAGTGCCCTTGCGATTGCCACCCTCTGCGCCTGTCCGCCGGACAGTTCCTTGGGCCAGCGGTTGGCGTAATCGGATAGACCGACGCGGCGAAGCCCGCCCTCGATCAGTTCCCCGCGCGCATCGATTTCCGCATCGGCGAGGCCGAAGCCGACGTTTTCGGCGACCGTCAGCCATGGCAGGAGGCGTGGTTCCTGAAAGATCAGGTTGACCAGTGGATGCGGGGTCCTGATCGGCTGACCAGCGACGGTGACGGTGCCCTGGCTCGCGGTCTCCAGTCCCGCAATCAGCCGCAGCAAGGTGCTCTTGCCGCAGCCCGAACCGCCGATCACGGCGACGATCTCGCCGCGGTCGACATTCAGCGAGAAGCGTTCCAATGCGTGGGCGCCGTTGGGATAGGTCTTCGAAAGGTTTTCGATCGCCAGCATTATCAGTGCTCCTGCCGGAAGTTGTCCTGCCAACGCAGCAATGGCGCCGTTGCGGCAAGGAGGAGGCTGTCCGTCAGTTTGCCGGCGATTGCGAAGACGATGATGGAGGCGAGAACCTGATCTGGCTTGCCGAGCTGCTGTCCGTCGACGAGCAGATAGCCCAGTCCTTCAGACGCTCCCATGAATTCGGCGGCCACGACGAACATCCAGCCGAGGCCGAGGCCGGCTCTCAGTGACACGATGTAGGTCGGCAGAACGGCAGGGAGCAGGATGCGCCGGACGAGGGCAAAGCCGGAGAGGCGGAACATGCGCCCGACCTCGACGATCTTGCGGTCGACGCTGAGGATTGCGCCGACCACGCCAAGATAGACGGGGAAGAATACGCCGACGGCGATCAGCACCACCTTGGACGTCTCGAAAATGCCGAACCAGAGGATGAACAGCGGCACCCAGGCGATCGAGGGGATCGCCCGAAGCGCCTGCAAGGTTGGGTCGAGCAGCCTTCGCAGGGTGGCGAAATAGCCGACGAGCGCGCCTGCCATAGTGGCTGCGGCCGCGCCGACGGCAAAGCCGATCAGCACACGCAGCGTCGTGGCGGCGATATGCCGGTAGAGTTCACCGGTCTCAGTGAGGAACCATAGCGTCGCGAATGTGCGTGATGGCGGCGGCATGAGACGCGCGTTCAGCCAGCCGGCAGAGGCCGCAAGCTCCCAGAGAAGCAGGCCAAGGACCGGTACGGCGACAGCGACGGCGAACTTCGACGCGAGCCGCGTCGCAAGTCCGCCGGATAAGGTTGCCGGCGCCGAAGGCTGAAGCGTTTCTTCTACCGCGTTGGTCATCGCTTTCCGCCTTACTGGCTGACTGCGAAACGGTCGTCGATCAGCTGCGAGACCACTTGTTCGATCTTGACATCGGCCGGGAGCACGCCTGCCTGTTGAAGAGCGAGGCCGGCGGCAAGGATCGTCTCGCGCTGCTTCTCGCCGATCTGCGGCTGGGAGAGGTCGGTTCGTTCGAGTTGCTTGGCGATCACGTTCTCGGGAAGCTTGGTGGCTTCGACGACGGCTGCTTTGAGCGCGGCGGGATCGGCGATGGCCTGGGCGCGGGCGGCTTCATAGACGGCGATCACGCGGCTGACGATTTCCGGATGTTCGCTTGCGAAGGTTTCGGTTGTGTTCAGCACGCCCCAGGTGTTGTTTTCCGGCTTGCGGAAGAACAGCTGCGCGCCGCTTTCCACTTCCGCCGAAGCCATCAGGGGGTCGAGGCCTGCCCAGGCATCCACATCGCCGCGCAGCAGTGCGAGCTTGCCATCGGCGTGCTGGAGAAGAACGAGGCTGACATCCTTTTCGCTGAGGCCGGCGTCGGCAAGCGCGCGCACGAGGAAGATGTGCGGATCCGTTCCGCGGGTCACGGCGATTTTCTTGCCCTTCAGGTCCTCGACCTTGGTGATGCCGGTATCGGGGCGGGTGACAAGGGCGGTCCACTCAGGACGGGAATAGACGTAGACGGATTTGACGGGATTGCCGTTGACGCGCGCGATCAGGGCTGCCGCGCCTGCCGTCGAACCGAAATCGATCGACTGGGCGTTCAGGAATTCCAGAGCCTTGTTGGAGCCGGCGGACTGTACCCAGGTGACGCTGATGCCGTCCTTCTCGAACTCCTTCTCCAGCAGGCCTTCCTTCTTCAGGAGAACGCTCACGGGGTTGTAGGTGGCCCAGTCGATGCGGATTTCCTTGAGGTCGGATGCCTGAACGACCTGGAGGCCGAGGGCAAGTGCCGCCGCGAGGCCGAGCACGGTCGTACGGATGAAGCTCATGTTGGTCTCCCCAATCTTGATAAATGGCATTTCCGCAAGACTAGGGGGCAATGGGGAGTAGAGGGAGATTAATCAGACTAAATTTGTAGATTTAAAGGGAATAAGATTCGGTGCGTTCTGCGTTCGCTGGCACGATGTCTCTCGCGGCGCCAACGGGCGTGCATATTCATATGATATGTTATTACATAACTTTCAATTGACGAGCGTAACAACATTACATATTCAGCCATGGCAACCTGTGGAGCCAACATGACCGATCCTCCGTCTGCCGTCGCGATGCGATTGTGAAACTGTCCACCTTTCGGCTTGACGCAGGGTCATGCCGCCCCTTATCTGAGGGCCGACGGTTCCCCGAGCCTAAAGCAAGGGGATTAATAGGGAACACGGTGCGGAGGACCCAAACAGGGACCAAGACCGTGGCTGCCCCCGCAACTGTAAGCGGATTGCCGTCCATCCCCGTGACGCCGAAGGGCGTCATGCCACTGTGCCGTAAGGGCGCGGGAAGGCAGATGGACGACAGATATCCGTAAGCCAGGAGACCTGCCGTCAAAATCGATCCATCGTCACGGGCGGGGAAGCCCGGAACAGGAGCATGTCATGTTCATGTCTGTCGCTCATTTGCGTTTCGACGCTTCGCACTCCCCGTATTCCGACGATCGTTTGACCGACCGGAATGCCCACCGGGCATTCTGATCTCATCGCCGTCTCGCACTCACATCCCGGGCCGGCACTCACATCTTTTTCGGGGAATTATGATGAAGACCATTTTCAAGCGGCCGATGCGCGCGGGCCTTTGCGCCCTGTCCTTGCTCGCTTCCGGCTTTTTCCACAATGCCATGGCTGCGGGAACCAGCTATCCGCTGACGCTCGAGAACTGCGGCCGCCAGGTCACTTTCGAGAAGGCACCCTCGCGGACAGTTTCCATCGGCCAGAGCAGCACCGAGATCCTGTATCTCCTCGGCCTTGCGGACAAGGTGGTCGGCACCGCTGTCTGGATCGGTCCGGTGCTCGAAGGCTATGAAAGCGCGAACGCCAAGGTAGAACGGCTGGCCGACAACGATCCGAGCTTCGAAAGCGTCGTTGCGAAGAAGCCGGACCTCGTCACTGCTCAGTTCCAGTGGCACGTCGGTCCCGAGGGTATCGTCGCAACGCCGCAGCAATTCGAGGAACTGGGCATTCCGGTCTATACCTCGCCGGCCGATTGCATCGGCAAGGACAATTCCGGCGGTGGCGACGGCGTGCGCAACGCGGTCTTCACCATGGACCTGATCTATCAGGAAGTGCGCGACCTCGCGAAGATCTTCGATGTCGAGGCAAAGGGCGAGGAGGTCGTGGCCGACCTGAAGAAGCGCGAGGAGGCCGCCCGCGCGAAGATCGCCTCGGCACAGGGCAAGCTCTCCGCCGTTTTCTGGTTCTCCAGCGCCGAATTGGACGTCGATCCCTATGTTGCCGGCAAGAAGGGCGCTCCCGCCTACATCATGTCCGCACTTGGTATCAGCAACATTATCGAGAGCGATGAGGAGTGGCCGACGGTCGGCTGGGAAACCATCGCCAAGGCCAACCCGACGATGATCGTTGCGGGCAGGATGGACCGTCGCCGCTTCCCGGCTGATGACGTGGCCGTCAAGCATGAGTTCCTGAAGGCGGATCCGGTCGCAAGCCTGATGCCGGCGGTGAAGAACGGGCATGTCTTCGACATGGATGCACAGGCTATGAACCCGACGATCCGCACGATCGAGGGTATCGAGACGCTTGCCGACGCCATCGAAGCTGCCGGTCTGAGCAAGTGACATCCGCAGTCACACGCTTCGGACGAACGGGCGTGGCTCTTGCCGCGCTCGTCATCCTGCTTGCCGCGCTCTGGCTAGGCGCGGCAATCGGGGAGACGGCAATTCCGCTCGATACAGTGGCGAAAACCGTGGCCAACCGGTTGTGGGGTGCGGGCTATCCGCTGGAACCGATCGATGAGGGCATCGTCTGGAGCTATCGTCTCAGCCGGGCCGTCGTCGCGGCCTGTTGTGGTGCGGCGCTGTCGCTGTCCGGCGTCGTGCTGCAATCGTTGCTGCGCAATTGTCTCGCCGATCCTTATCTTCTCGGCATTTCGGCCGGCGCTTCGACCGGTGCCGTCAGCGTTGCGATCCTGGGTGTCGGGGCGGGCTTTCTGACCCTTCCGATGGGTGCTTTCGCCGGCGCGCTCGTTGCCTTTGCGCTCGTCAGTCTGCTGGCGATGAAGGCGGGCCGTGGAACGGCTGCCATCATTCTCGCAGGGGTGGCCGGATCGCAGCTCTTCAACGCACTGACCTCTTTCATCGTCACCAAGGCGGCGACCGCCGAACAGGCGCGGGGCATCATGTTCTGGCTGCTTGGCAATCTCTCCGGCGTGCGCTGGCCTGATGCATGGCTTGCCATTCCCGCGACGCTTGCCGGTTTCGTCGTCTGTCTCTGGCATGCGCGTGCGCTTGACGCCTTTACCTTCGGAGCGGAATCCGCAGCATCTCTCGGCATTTCGGTCCGTCGCACCCATTTCACGCTTGTCGGCGTCTCTGCGATGATGACAGCCGTCATGGTGTCCATCGTCGGTTCGATCGGCTTCGTCGGTCTCGTCATCCCGCATGCGGCGCGTATGATGGTCGGAGTTCGCCATGGCGTGCTTCTGCCTGCGGCCGCGCTGATCGGCGCGGTGTTTATGATCGGTGCGGACATACTTTCGCGTATCCTGATCACCGGGCAGGTCCTGCCCATCGGCGTCATCACGGCGCTGGTCGGAGCGCCGGCCTTCGCCTTCATTCTGGGGCAGAAGAGGGGGCGTGCATGACGCTTTCAGCCAGAAATGTCTCATGGGGCGTCGGCAATGTCCCGATCCTGAAGAATGTCACGCTCGATGTCCGTTCAGGTGAATTTCTCGGCATCATCGGGCCGAACGGCTCCGGCAAGACCAGCCTGATGGCCTTGCTCGCCGGCATCAGGAAGCCGAAGTCGGGAGACATTTTCCTCGACGGCGCGCCGATCAGCGCGCTCGGCCGGCGCGAAGTCGCCCGGCGTCTGGCGCTGGTGGAGCAGCAGGCGGAAACCGGCGAGCGGATCACCGCCCGGCAGGCCGTCGAACTCGGGCGCACGCCCTATCTCGGCGCGCTTTCACCATGGTCGGTGAAGGACGCGGCAATCGTCGATACGGCGCTTGCCAATGTCGACATGACCCATCTTGCCGACCGGTCCTGGCACACGCTTTCGGGCGGTGAACGCCAGCGGCTGCATATCGGCCGTGCGCTCGCCCAGGAGCCGGGTATTCTGCTTCTCGACGAGCCGACCAACCATCTCGATATCGGCCATCAGATCGGCCTGCTCGATCTCGTCCGCCGCCAGGAACTGACCGTGGTGGCGGCCCTTCACGATCTCAACCACGCAGCCATGTTCTGCGACCGCATCGCCGTCATGTATTCCGGTCAGCTGATCGCGCTCGGCAAGCCCCGCGACGTGCTGACGCCGACGCGGATCCGCGATGTCTTCGGTGTGGAGGTCGCTATCGACCGGCACGGCGCGGATGGCTGTTCCATCCGTTATCTGCGCCCTGAAAAGGAGAAAGCACTCGTTTCATGAAGACATATTTCCTCGTTCTGGCGGCTTTTATCGCCTTTGCCGCTCCGGCCTTTGCCGAGACCTTCGAGGTGAAGATGATGAACCGCGGAGAGAAGGGTTCTATGGTGTTCGAACCGGATTTCCTGCATGTCCAGCCGGGCGACAGGGTGAAATTCATCGCGACCAACAAGAGCCACAACGTCGCGACCATCGACGGGATGTTGCCGGAGGGCTATCCGGGTTTCAAGGGCAAGATCAATGAAGAGATCGAGGTCGGCTTCGACCAGCCGGGCTTCTACGGTATCAAGTGCTCGCCGCATTTCGGCATGGGCATGGTGATGCTGATCAAGGTCGGTGAGGCCGAGCTGCCGGAACAATATCGCCAGATCGATATCCCGGCGCGGGCCAGACCGCGCATGCAAACCCTGTTCGACAGTGCGACTGGCAAGACCTCGCCATGAGCCGGCAGCCTTCGAACCATCACCTCAAGGAAGACATCCGCGATTACTGGTCGAAGCGCTCGGAAACCTTCGACCTTGCCTTCGGGCACCGCATTCCACCCGGTCCCGAACTCAATGCCTGGGCGAATGCGGTCCGCCAGCGTCTCGGCTCTGAACCGCTGAAGGTGCTGGAACTGGCGTCCGGTACGGGCGAGGTGACGAACGTCCTGCTTTCGCTCGGCCACGATGTCACGGGGCTTGATTTTTCCGAGGCCATGATCGATGTCGCCCGCCGCAAGCATGCGGACAGGTCGGGGGTGTGTTTCATCCTTGCCGATGCGGAACAGACCATGGAGCCGGACGGAACCTATGATGCGGTCGTTTGTCGTCACCTCGTCTGGGCGCTTACGGAACCGCAGCAGGCCTTTGCGGAGTGGTTCCGGGTTTTGAAGCCGGGCGGAAGGCTGTTGATCTTCGACGGTAACTGGGCGGCGCCGACGCCTCTGGGGCGGATCGTTTCCCGCGCGATAGAGCTGATCGACCGCATTGTCGGCGTCGATCCGTATTATGACGGAGCTATGAGCGACAGGCATGCGGACATCATGCGGCGATTGCCATTTGGCGAAGGGCTCACCGTGGAGCGTCTTAAGCCGCTTCTCGATGCAGCCGGTTTCAAGGCTGTCGAGATCGGGTCCCACACTCCGATCGCGGCGGCGCAACGGCAGACCGCCGATCTCAGAAACAGGCTGAGAACCTTGCTCTACCGGCGTTTCATCCTCTCCTGCAAACGTCCTGAATAGGACGCGTAACGCTCCTTCGCGTCGCGGTTGGATGCATGCAGGTCTAGATCCTTCATATAAAGATATCTTTATATCCCTTGACGAGGGCTACCCGGTCCGTCATGGTGAAGTCATCGTGGTTCTGCGGATCGGATGGTCCGGAGCTAAGAGGGAATACGGTGAAGGTGCTTTTTGCACCCATGCCGAAGCTGCCCCCGCAACTGTAGGCGGTGAGCTTGCATCCATTATGTCACTGAGGAAGACGCCTCGGGAAGACGGATGCCGGCTGTGACCCGCAAGCCAGGAGACCTGCCGCGATAGATAACGTCCACGGGCGGGGTGTCCCGGTGTGCCGCTTTTGCGAACGGCGCATTCGCGTGCCTGTCGCATCGCGCTCGCCAATGCCTTGCCCACAACCTTCGGGGTCAAGGAAATGAGCATCAAGACTGCAAATCTCGGATTTCCCAGAATCGGCAAGCATCGTGAACTGAAGTTCGCGCTGGAAGCCTATTGGTCGGGAAAGAGCGACGCGCAAACCCTGCTGGAAACGGCTGGAACGCTTCGGGCGAAACACTGGAAACTCCAGCAGGAAAAGGGGATCGACGCGATCCCTTCGAACGATTTTTCCTTCTACGATCATGTTCTGGACACTGCCGTCATGGTCGGCGCCATTCCGGATGGCTATGGCTGGTCCGGCGGTAATGTCAGTCTCGACACCTATTTTGCGCTGGCGCGGGGTTCGCAGGGTGAGGCAGCATGCGGTTGCGGCGGCACTCATGGCGAGCCGCGGGCCGCGCTGGAAATGACCAAGTGGTTCGATACGAACTACCATTATCTGGTGCCGGAATTCAGTGCCGGGCAGGGTTTCATCCTGACGGGAAACCGCCCGCTCGAGGTTTTCCTTGAAGCCCGGGCCATCGGCATTCACACCCGGCCGGTAATCCTTGGACCGGTGACATTCCTGAAGCTCGGCAAGGCACGGGACGGTTCCGATCCCGTTGATCTGCTCGACAGGCTGCTGCCGGTCTATCGCAAGATCCTTGTCGAGTTGCAGGAGGCCGGGGCCGACTGGGTGCAGATCGACGAACCCTGCCTCGCACTCGACCTGACGGCCAAGGAGCGGGACAGTCTTGTGCGGACTTACAACGCCTTCGCCGAGGCGGTGCCGGGGCTCTCCATTCTGGTCGCCAGCTATTACGGACCGCTCGGGGACAATCGCGATACCGCATTGTCGCTTCCCGTTGCCGGCCTGCATCTGGATGGCATTCGCGGGGGTGAGGAACTCGCGGCAATTGCCGGGGATGCGCCGGCTGGCCTCCTCCTTTCCCTCGGGCTGATCGACGGCCGCAATATATGGCGGGCCGATCTCGAAGAGGTGGTGCAGCGCATCGAACCGCTGGTTGCCGGGCGCGCGCCCGATCTTCTGCAGATCGCGCCATCCTGCTCGCTGCTTCATCTGCCCTTCGATCTCTCGGACGAAACCGCGCTCGATCTCGAATTGCGCGCTTCGCTCGCTTTTGCTTCGGAAAAGCTGGATGAGCTTGCGGTTCTGAAAGAGGCGCTTTCCGGAAACCGGCCAGCCGTCGAGGCAAAGATAGCTGCGTCGAGCCGGATCGCGCGGACGCGGCGGACCTCGCGCAAGGTTCATGACCCGCTGGTCAAGGGACGGCTGCTTGCTGTTTCGCGTGACATGATGCAACGGGCGCGTCCATACTCCGCTCGCCGTACCGTGCAGCAGCACCATCTGCATCTGCCGGTCCTGCCAACCACCACCATCGGTTCGTTCCCGCAGACGACGGAGGTCCGGCGGGCGCGCTCCGCCCACCTCAAGGGTCAGCTTTCCTATATCGACTACAAGGCCTTCCTTGAGCGCGAGACGGAAAGCGCGATCCGCTGGCAGGAGGATGCCGGCATCGACGTGCTCGTGCACGGCGAGTTCGAGCGTAACGACATGGTCCAGTATTTTGCCGAGCAGATGGACGGTTATGCCTTCACCAGGAACGGCTGGGTCCAGAGCTACGGTTCCCGTTGCGTCCGTCCTCCTGTCATCTATGGAGACGTCTCGCGGCCGCGCCCCATGACGGTCGATTGGGCGATGTTTGCGCAGTCGAAAACGTCGAAGCCGATGAAGGGCATGCTGACGGGGCCGGTGACCATGCTGCAATGGTCCTTCGTGCGGGACGATATTCCGCGTGATGTCGTGTGCCGTCAGATTGCGCTCGCTATCCGCGACGAAGTGCAGGATCTGGAAAAGGCGGGTATCGCGATCATCCAGATCGACGAGCCGGCGCTTCGCGAGGGCTTGCCGCTACGGCGCAGGGACTGGCAGGCCTATCTCGGCTGGGCCACGGAGAGCTTCCGCCTTTCCGCCTCGGGCGTGGCCGACCGCACTCAGATCCACACACATATGTGCTATTCCGAGTTCAACGACATCATGGACGCCATCATCGCGATGGATGCCGACGTGATCTCGATCGAGACATCGCGCTCCAAAATGGAGCTTCTCGATGTCTTCGCGGACAAGCGCTATCCGAACGAGATCGGCCCCGGTGTCTATGACATCCATTCTCCGCGCGTGCCGACGGTGGAGGAAATCGTCGAACTGATCGAGGCCGCATCCGATCGCCTCGACCCTTCCCAGCTCTGGATCAATCCCGATTGTGGCCTGAAGACGCGCCGCTGGGAGGAGGTGAAGCCGGCGCTTGCCAACATGGTGCAGGCGGCGCGGCAGCTTCGCCTGCGGTTTGCCGAAAGCGACGGCTGGAGGGTGATCGCATGAAGCGGGAAACACCATCTGAAGGGGAGCCGGCCGGAGGGCCGGCTCCCACCATCCTCGTCGATATCGTCTTTCCCGGTGCGGTCAACCATCATGGCACGCTGTTCGGCGGCGCCGGTCTCGCCTTCATGGACCGGGTGGCCTTCGTTGCGGCCACGCGTCATGGACGTGTGCCCTTCGTCACCGCATCCTGCGAGCGGGTGGATTTCAGGAAACCCGCGCATATCGGCGAGATCGTTTCGTTCACCGCAACGCCGGTCTGGGCGGGACGGCGCTCCCTGACGGTGGAAGTGGAAATGGCGGCGGAAAGCATTCTTGCCAGCGAGCGACAGGTCTGCACGCGCGGTGTCTTCCACATGGTCGCGGTGCCGGGGGATGCCGGAGGCGAAGGGTGGACGCTGCCGCCGCTGCCGACCAGTCATCCGACGGAGGCCGACGGCGAGGTTCGCATGGCGGATGTCGTCTTCGCCGATCAGACCAACAGTTCCGGCTCGATGTTCGGTGGAGACGCACTTGCCTTCATGACCAAGGCAGCCTTCGTCGCGGCCTCGCGCCATAGCCGCAGGCAGGCCGTTCTCGCGTCGTCCGAGCGCATCGATTTCCACTATCCGATCCGGCTGGGCTCCATCGTCGAGGTCGTCGCCCGGGTCGTTTCCACAGCCCGCTCATCGATGCGGATCGGGGTGGAGCTGTGGTCCGAAGAACTGCTGACCGGGCTTCGCCGGCAGACGGCGAAAGGGCTTTTCGTCATGGTCGCAGTCGATGCCGAGCATCGTCCCGTGGCGGTTATCCCAGATGAAATTGGGTGACGGAAAACATAATTGTTGACGTTAAATTTGCCTTGGATACTATATCTAGTGTTCAAGGTTCCTTCGATTCGAGAGGGTCGAAGGCTAAGACGGGAATTCGGTAGCGGGCATGATGCACGCGATGCCGAAGCTGCCCCCGCAACTGTGAGCGGTGAATGTTCGTTCGATCCGGCCACTGGGTGAAAGCCCGGGAAGGCTGAGCGGGCATGATGATCCGAGAGCCAGGAGACCTGCCTTGAACATGAACGTCCACCGGCGGGGTGCCCGGAAGGTCGCGGTTATCTGTGTCCGGTTTTCCCCGGTCAGACCGCTGCCCCGCGCTTCGTCTTCTGTCGCTTCGGGGTGAAGTCCATGTCTGAATTGTTGCGTCCCTTAAAACCCGCTTTCTAATACCAGTCTTTCGGCCGTTGCCGGCCGATAGACCGTGTTCTGCTGCGCTCTTTCCAGTTTTCAATCCCGATCCCGGTTCATCGGCGGATGTTCCGGAACCCTTTCGCATGCCAATTTCACGAGGAAACCCATGACCATCACCGTTTATTCCAAGCCCGCCTGCGTTCAGTGCACCGCAACCACGCGCGCTCTCGACCGGCAGGGGATCGAATACACCGTCATCGATGTGTCCGCAGATACAAACGCCTATGAACTGGTGCAGGAACTTGGCTACCGGCAGGTGCCGGTGGTGATTGCCGGCGAGCAGCACTGGTCGGGTTTCCGGCCCGACATGATCAGCGCACTCGCCTGACGAGGCTATACCCATGGGCGGCCTCGTCTATTTCTCCAGCCGGTCGGAGAACACCCGGCGCTTCGTCGAGAAACTCGACCTTGGTGGGCTGAGGTTGCCAGTCGATGCGAGCGAGGAGCCGCCGGAGGCGGAGGCTCCCTTCGTGCTGGTCACGCCGACCTATGGCGGAGGATCGGAAAAGGGGGCGGTGCCGAAGCCGGTGATCCGCTTTCTCAACAATCCTCGCAATCGGAGCCTGATCCGCGGTGTCATCGCGGCGGGAAACACCAATTTCGGCACAGCCTACGCCATCGCCGGAGACATCGTCTCGGCGAGGTGCGGGGTGCCGTTCCTCTACCGTTTCGAACTTCTCGGAATGGCGGAGGATGTCGACAACGTCAGACAGGGACTGGGAAAATTTTGGACACGCTGACACAAACCCGACCGGTGGGCGCGAGCGAGGTTTCGCTCGACTATCATGCCCTCAACGCGATGCTGAACCTCTATGACGAGGATGGCCGGATACAGCTCGACAAGGATCGACTGGCAGCGCGCCAGTATTTTCTCCAGCATGTGAACCAGAATACCGTCTTCTTCCATAACCTGCGGGAGAAGCTCGATTATCTGGTGAGCGAAGGCTATTACGAGCAGGCGGTGCTGGACCAGTATTCTTTCAACTTCGTGCGGGACCTGTTCGATGAGGCCTATGCGAAGAAGTTCCGCTTCCCGACCTTTCTTGGGGCCTTCAAGTACTACACCTCCTATACGCTGAAGACCTTCGACGGGAAGCGTTACCTCGAGCGCTACGAGGATCGTGTCTGCATGGTGGCGCTGGCGCTTTCGCGCGGCGACGAGGGCCTTGCCCGCGAATTGATGGAAGAGATCATTTCCGGCCGCTTCCAGCCTGCGACGCCGACCTTTCTCAATGCCGGCAAGCAGCAGCGGGGCGAACTCGTTTCGTGCTTCCTGCTGCGCGTGGAAGACAACATGGAGAGCATCGGGCGGGCGATCAATTCGGCGCTGCAGCTTTCCAAGCGCGGTGGTGGCGTTGCCCTGTCGCTGACGAATATCCGCGAGGCAGGTGCGCCGATCAAGCAGATTGAGAACCAGTCCTCCGGCGTGATCCCGGTGATGAAACTGCTGGAAGACTCGTTTTCCTATGCGAACCAGCTTGGAGCCCGGCAGGGAGCAGGGGCCGTCTACTTGCATGCCCATCACCCCGATATCATGCGGTTCCTCGATACCAAGCGCGAGAATGCGGATGAAAAGATCCGCATCAAGACGCTGTCGCTCGGCGTCGTGATCCCCGACATCACCTTCGAACTCGCCCGCAACAACGAGGACATGTACCTGTTCTCGCCCTATGACGTCGAGCGTGTTTACGGCGTGCCGTTCACCGAAATTTCGGTGACGGAAAAGTATCAGGAAATGGTCGCCGACAGCCGGATTAAGAAAAAGAAGATCAAGGCGCGCGAATTCTTCCAGGTGATCGCGGAGATCCAGTTCGAAAGCGGTTATCCCTACATCATGTTCGAGGACACGGTGAACCGTGCCAATCCGGTGGCCGGGCGCATCACCATGAGCAACCTCTGCTCGGAAATCCTGCAGGTAAGCGAGGCCAGCGAGTTCAACGAGGATCTTTCCTACAGCCATATGGGCAAGGACATTTCCTGCAATCTTGGCTCCCTCAACATTGCCGCCGCGATGGATGCGCCGGATTTCGGCAAGACCATCGAAACCTCGATCCGGGCGCTGACCGCGGTTTCCGACATGAGCCATATCGGGTCCGTGCCCTCGGTCGCGAAGGGCAATGACGAGAGCCACGCCATCGGCCTTGGCCAGATGAACCTGCACGGCTATCTCGCCCGCGAGCGCATCTTCTACGGTTCGGAAGAAGGCATCGATTTCACCAATATCTACTTCTACACGGTGACTTATCACGCCCTGAAAGCTTCGAACCGGCTGGCGGTCGAGCGGGGCGTCAGCTTCAAGGGCTTCGAGAATTCGAAATATGCGTCGGGCGAGTATTTCGACAAATATACGCAGCAGGAATGGGTGCCTGCGACGGAGCGGGTGGCGGAACTGTTCGAGAAAGCCGGCATCGCCATACCGACACAGGAAGACTGGCTGGCGCTGAAAAAGGCGGTGATGACGGGCGGGCTCTATAACCAGAACCTGCAGGCCGTGCCGCCGACCGGCTCTATTTCCTACATCAACCACTCGACGTCTTCGATCCATCCGATCGTCTCGAAGATCGAGATCCGCAAGGAAGGCAAGATCGGCCGCGTCTACTATCCCGCCGCCTATCTCACCAATGACAATCTCGAATATTATAAGGATGCCTATGAGATCGGCCCGGAAAAGATCATCGACACCTATGCGGCGGCAACGCAGCATGTCGACCAGGGGCTTTCGCTGACGCTGTTCTTCCGCGACACCGCGACCACCCGCGACATCAATCGCGCCCAGATCTATGCGTGGAAGCGGGGCATCAAGACCATCTATTACATCCGTCTTCGCCAGATGGCGCTGACCGGCACGGAAGTGCAGGGCTGCGTTTCCTGCGCGCTGTGACAGCAAGGATTGAATCCATGAACATCCAACTGAAGTCCAAGCCTGTTCGCTCTCAGGGGGCAGTCCCTGCCGTCAACTGGAACCGCATCGAGGACGACAAGGACCTTGAGGTGTGGAACCGCCTGACCTCGAATTTCTGGCTGCCGGAAAAGGTGCCGCTGTCGAATGACATTCCATCCTGGGCGACGCTGAAGCCGGAGGAGCAGAGGCTTACGATCCGCGTCTTCACCGGGCTCACCTTGCTCGACACCATCCAGAACGGCGTCGGCGCGATCAGGCTGATGGCCGATACCCAGACCTCGCATGAGGAGGCGGTGCTCTCCAACATCTCCTTCATGGAAGCGGTGCATGCGCGCTCCTATTCCTCGATCTTCTCGACGCTCTGCTCGACGCCCGATGTCGACGACGCCTATCGCTGGTCGGAGGAAAACGAGTTCCTGCAGCGGAAAGCAGCGCTGATCATGGAGCAGTACGATTCTGATGATCCGCTGAAGAAGAAGATCGCCAGCGTCCTTCTCGAAAGCTTCCTGTTCTATTCCGGCTTCTATCTGCCGATGTACTGGTCGAGCCGGGCGAAGATCACCAACACCGCAGACCTGATCCGTCTCATTATCCGCGACGAGGCGGTGCATGGCTATTACATCGGCTACAAGTTCCAGCGGGCGCTCGACCGCGAACCGGAAACGCGGCGGCAGGACATCAAGGATTTCGCCTTCGAACTCCTGCTCGACCTTTACGACAACGAGGCGAAGTATACCGAGGACCTTTATGACGGCGTGGGTCTGACCGAAGACGTCAAAAAATTCCTGCATTACAACGCCAACAAGGCTCTGATGAACCTCGGCTACGAGGCGCTGTTTCCGCCCGAGGCATGCAAGGTCAATCCCGCGATCCTGTCGGCGCTTTCGCCGAACGCCGATGAGAACCACGACTTCTTTTCCGGCTCCGGTTCCTCCTATGTCATCGGCAAGGCGGTCGCCACCGAAGACGAGGACTGGGATTTCTGAGAGCGCGCCGCACGCGACGAAATGGCATGTATTCCCTATGTCTCGTGCCCACAGATAAGCCCCCCTTGTCGCTTCATGAATCGGTGGCGGGGTGATGCTGTGTGCTGTTCCGGCAATTGCTCATATATCTTTGAAAGCATGGGTTGAAATTCGCCTTCGGCGTTTTCAGATAATGCGCCGATATATGATGCGCGCGACAGGTGCGGGAGGGCATACCCATGGACAGGGAAACGCTTGATACGATCAATGACTGGGTTATCGAGCAGGGACTGTTGGGGTTGCGCGAGACCGATCTCGTAGACGGTTTCTGTAACCGCCTGCGCGAGGGCGGGCTGGAAATCGTGGGAGCCGCCCTTTTCTTCGATACGCTCCATCCGGTGCAGGAATCGGAGGGTGTGTTCTGGAACATTACCAATCAGAACGGCCCGGTGCATCGGGAGTTCACGCGGCAGGAGGCGATACGCAACGCTCACCTCTGGCGCAGCAGTCCCTTTCATTACATGAGCGAGAACGGTCTTTCGGAGCTGCACATTCCGCTTGTGAATGCAGACCGATCGAGGTTCGGCATCATCAGCGATCTCCTGGAAGAGGGGCACACCGACTATTTTGTGCTGATGCACAAGCTGGGTGGCAAGACGACGATCGGTGAAGTCGAAAACATCTATTCCCGATGGTCGACCAGCCAGCCGGGTGGTTTTTCCGAGGATGACCTGAATGTGCTGCGCAAGCTCGTCGCGAGCCTTGCGCTGGCAATCAAGTCGGCTTCGCTAAGCCAGATCGCGCGGTCGCTGGTCCAGGTCTATCTCGGCCGGGATCCCGGCCGGCGGGTGCTTGAAGGCCGTATCGAGCGGGGGAAGGTCGAGACCATCCGGACGGTCCTCTGGTATTCCGACATGGAGAATTACACCTCGCTTTCGGAAACCATGGAAAGCGGAAGGCTTATCGCCTTTCTGAACGACTATGCCGATACGGTCATCTCGGCCGTCCATAATGCAGGCGGCGATATCCTGAAGCTTGTTGGCGACGGCATTCTCGCCATCTTCAACCACGGCGATCAGCGAGAGGCCGCGCGCGCTGCGCTGCAGGCGCAGGCCGATGTCGGCAGGAGGATCGCGGAGCTCAATCGCAGGCGCGGTGACGAGGGGCTGGCCACGACTTCGGTCTATCTCGCGCTTCACGAGGGCGAGGTCTTCTATGGCAATGTCGGAAGTGACGAACGGCTCGATTTCACGGTGATCGGCCCGGCCGTCAACGAGGTGTGCCGCATGGCGGCCATGTGCCGTTCCGTCAACGAGACCGCGCTGGCGTCCCGCGAATTTGCGGCGCTTGCGCCCGAAGAGGGCCTGAGCGCGTTCCACAATCTCGGCTCGTTTCACCTCAAGGGCGTGCAGGAGCAGAAGGCGCTCTTTGCGCTTCGCCAGTAACCGGAGGCAGGCTGTTTGGAGTGGGGGGAACTATACGGAGAACTACGGTCGGGAGACGTTCGACGTCGGATGCCAAGGTTTACCTTTCGGTGCTGTCGGTAAACCTCTGTATAATTCATCCGTCGCACGGCTGGAGCTATACAGAGCTATCAGCAATTGTGTGCCGGTACGCCGGAGATTGGCTACTTCCTCCGTGGCAACGACCAGTTTCATTGCAATCATAGACGACGAGGCCGATGTCCGGCGGGCAACGAGCAGCCTCGTCCGCTCACTCGGCTTTACGGCGAAGTCATTCGTTTCCGCTGAGGAATTTCTGGCGGACGCGGATAACCGGTCCGCATCCTGCATCGTTTCAGACGTCAACATGACCGGCATGAGCGGCATCGAGCTTTATCTCCGGCTGCAGGAAGAGAAAGTGAGCCGAGTTCCGTTTGTCTTCATCACTGCCTTCGCGGAGAGCCAAGTGCGCGAGTATATCGGCGAGCATGTCCGGGTGCTGCAGAAGCCGTTCCATGCCGATGCATTGGCGGCCTGTCTCGACGCCGCCCTGCAAGCGAAGGGCGGCGGATCGAACTGAACCCACGTCCGCCGGAGGAGCGACGGGATGGAGTTCCCGCCGCTCCTCGGTTCAGATTTTCTCATCGGGGCATGTCGAACAGGAGGGCCTTTCCGTTCGTCAGCCAGTTGAGTTCCAGAGTCTCCGGGTCGGAGATCTGGAGCCCGTCGCCCGGTCTCAGGTTCTCGTCATCTATCCTCGCCAGTCCGTCCACGATATGGACGAAGACGAGGCGTCCGGGCCGTGCGGGAATGGTGCCGACGTCACCTTCCTTCGGATTGGCGATCAGTATCCTGCTATCGGACAACAGGTGAAGCGGAGCCTCGCCCTCGGTACCGGATGCGATCGGCGTCCAGTCCCGGGTGTCTTCCGCGGCCGGCAGGCGAGCCTGCTGGTAGCGCGGTGCGGTTCCCCTGACGTCCGGGATCATCCAGATCTGCAGGAGATGAGCGGTCTCGTCTTCCGAAGCATTCATTTCCGAATGGCTTACCCCGGTGCCGGCGGACATCAACTGGATCTCCCCGGCCTCGAACGTCGAGACGTTTCCCATCGTGTCCTGGTGGCGCAGCTTGCCTTCGAGCAGGACTGTGAGAATATCCATGTTGTCATGGGCGTGCTCGGAAAAGCCCGAGCCCGGAATGACCCAGTCCTCGTTGATGACGCGAAGCGGGCCGAAGCCCATGCGCGTCGGGTCCTGGAAACCGCCGAACGAGAAGGTATGAAAGCTGTTCAGCCAGCCCTTGCTGGTTTTGCCGCGGCTCATGTTTTCGTGGATCAGGATCATCGGTTCTCTCCCGGATTGCATCGAGGCACGAGGCCTCCGATGGGTGGTTTCGCAGTTTTGTTCCGGCCAAGGCCGTGTCGTCTCGGCCGGAACGCTTATCGGGTGAGGAAGGTGCTCAGCGCCTGCAGTTCCGTCTGGCGAATTTCGTGTCCGCCGGCATGGATGCTGGTTTCCACCTTGGCGCCCTGACGTTCGAAGTAGTCGACAAGCGCTTCGGTCAGCGGCAGCGGGCAGATGGGATCATGCCGCCCGGCTGTGACGAGTACCTGCCGATCCTTCAGCGCGCTGTTGTTTTCCGGCTTCCACGGGATCAGCGGATGCAGGAGCGCCACGCGGTCGAAGAGGTCGGGCTTTTTGAACGCGACGGCGGCGAGAATGTTCGCTCCGTTCGAGTAGCCGAGGGCATAGACCGCGCGGCCGGGGTTCTCCGCTTTCTTTTCAGCGAGGAAGTCGATCATCTTGTCCGTGCGTCTGGCGAGGTCGTCCATGTCGTAGACGCCTTCGCCTGTGCGGCGGAAGAAGCGCAGGGCACCGTATTCGGAAACGTCGCCCCTCGGGGATACGATCCCGGCATCGGGAAGGATTTGCTCGACCAATTCGGTGAACTGGAGTTCATTGCCGCCGGTGCCGTGGAAAGCGAAGACGAGGGGAGCCCCATCGGAACCCGGCTTGGTGAAGGCATGATATGTGCTGGTCATCGTGTTCATGATGTCTTTCTCCTGCGGACGGGACCATACGGTCCCGCCGCTCCATCCATCGTTGCCACTGCTTTAGTCGGCGATCGGCTGAAGCTGCTTTTCGATCTGGCCTCGATAGGGCTCGTAGCGGGATGGCAGCTTCAGGGCTTCGCCGAGGTGCGCGGTATCCTCGTCTCGGTCGAAACCCGGTTCGTTGGTTGCGATTTCGAACAGCACGCCACCCGGCGTGCGGAAGTAGATCGCCCAGAAGTAATCGCGGTCGATGACCGGGGTCACCTGATAGCCGGTGTCGAGAAGCGCCTTGCGGACCTCAAGCTGTGCCGCCCTGTCTTCCACCGCGAATGCGATGTGGTGGACCGAGCCTGCGCCAAGGCGGGCAAAATCTGCCTGCGGGACGGTTTCGAGATCGATGAAATCCGCACCGTTGCCGCCGGCGATGGCAAAGCGAGCCCATTCGCCCTTTTCGTCGACCTTCTCGTAGCCCATGAAGCCGAGCAGTTCGCGGGTCGCGCCGGTGTCCTTGAGCCTCATGCTCGCACCATGGAAACCCTTGATGGCTTCAGCAGCGCCGATCTCGTCATGCAGCCAGCCTTCGCGCTTGTCGTTGTCGACCTCCACCAGCGAGAAACCGTCACTGTCCGGACCGGCGAAGCGCAGGCGTTTTTCGCCGAACACTTCCGTCTCCGAGAGGTTCTTCACACCAAGCTTGGTCAGGCGTTCTGTCCAGTAGCCCAGCGAACCCTTCGGTACGGCGAAGTAGGATTCACCAACTTCACCGGCACCCGGGCGGCCGGCGGCAATATGCGGGAAGGGGAAATAGGTCATGACAGAACCGGGGGTGCCGGCCTCGTCACCATAGTAGAGGTGGTAGACATCGGGGGCATCGAAGTTGACGGTCTTCTTCACACGGCGCAGTCCGAGCGTCTTGGTGAAAAAGTCGCTGTTCTCCTGGGCGTCGGCAGCCATGGAGGTGATGTGGTGCAAGCCTTTGATCTGATTAAGCATTTTTGTCATCCTTCTGTTCGGATGCCGTTGCATCCCTTGTTCCGAGGCAGAAGATGGGGCCAAAGCTTATTGAAGTGAATGGCAATAATATTGACAATATTATTTCAAAAAGTGAAATTATCTGACATGAGTGATCTGAACGATATCCGCATCTTCCTGGCCGTTGCCAAGGAGCGCAGCTTTGTCGCTGCAGCCCGGCAGCTTTCGATGACCGCGCCGACGGTGACACGTGCCGTCAGTGCGCTTGAGGAGCGTCTCGGTGTGCAGCTTCTGCTCAGAACCACCCGGCATGTGTCCCTGACTTCGGCGGGTGCGGTCTATGCAGCGCGCATCGAGCCGCTGGTGGAGGCCTTCGAGGCGGTAGCGGACGAGGTTCGCGCTGAAACCGGCCATGCCGCAGGCCTCATCCGGCTCAATGTGCCGTTGTCCCTCGGGCAGCGTATCCTGCCGGATGTCGTTTCCGGTTTCCGCGTCGAGAATCCGGGTATCGCGGTGTCGCTGACGCTGACCGACCGGTTCATCGATATAGTGTCCGACAGTTTCGATCTCGCCGTCCGCATTTCCGAGCCGCCACGGGACAAGTCCACCATCTGGCGCAAGATCTGCCCGGTGCGTCGCATGCTTGTGGCATCTCCGGGCTATCTCGCCGCCAACGGTACACCGAAATCGCCCGATGATCTCGATGAAGCGGCATGCATTGCCTATGACGAGGAAGCGCTTTCTGAAACATGGGAGCTTTCCTCCGCCGGCAGGACGCGCAAGGTGAGGGCGGGCCAGGTGCTTGCAGGCAATAACGGCGAACTGACCGCGCGGCTTGCGGAAAACGGCGAGGGGATCGCCCTGCTGCCGTCCTTCATCGTCGAAAGGGCTATTGCCGACGGCCATCTCGTCCAGATCCTGCCTGAATGGCAGTCGCCCGAACTCTGGCTGACGCTCTATTATCCTCCCTATGAAAAGTTGCCGATGCGGGTCGCCAAGTTCTCGGATTTCTTCGAGAATTTCGTCACGGCCGTCCGCCCCGTCTGAGACGGTTTTCCGGTTTCTGAGGGTCGCATGCGCCCCGTCCAATCCGGAACGGCGAACAGGCGGTCTTTATCCAAAGTACAGTCGGAATAGACAATCCAGATCTCGGTTCCGGTGAAAATATGTCGCCGCAAACCCAGGGGCAGCGGGATTGCGTCACGCTGCCCGACGAACAGGATGATTTGCGATGACGGATACTTTTTCGTTCCCGCTTTCCCGCCGGCAAACGCTGGTCGGCGGGGTGGGCGTTTCGCTTGCCCGCGTTTGCGGCGCAGAAGGCGTCCTCCAACAGCAACACAGGAACCACTCCCATGACCGAGAGCTTCATCAAGACCAAGGATGGCGTCGACATTTTCTACAAGGACTGGGGCACGGGCCAGCCGCTCGTCTTCCATCATGGCTGGCCGCTCTCGTCTGACGACTGGGACGCCCAGATGCTCTACTTCGTCAACAAGGGCTTTCGCGTCATCGCGCATGACCGTCGTGGTCATGGCCGTTCCAGCCAGGTGAGCGACGGTCACGACATGGAGCACTACTCGGCCGATGTCGCCGCGCTCGTCGAGCATTTCGATCTGCGCAATTCGGTCCATATCGGTCATTCCACCGGTGGCGGCGAGGCTGCAGCCTATGTTGCCCGTCACGGTAAGGGCCGCGCTGGCAAGCTGGTGATGATTGGCGCCGTACCACCGATCATGCTGAAGACGGAGAACAATCCGGGCGGCCTCCCGATGGAGGTTTTCGACGGCTTCCGTTCGGCGCTTGCCGCCAATCGCGCCCAGTTCTATCTGGATGTCGCCTCCGGCCCGTTCTACGGCTTCAACCGGCCGGACGCAAAGGTTTCCCAGGGCCTCATTCAGAACTGGTGGCGGCAGGGCATGATGGGCAGCGCCAAGGCCCATTATGACGGCATCAAGGCCTTCTCCGAAACCGACTTTACCGAAGACCTGAAGAAGATCGAAGTGCCTACGCTCATCATGCATGGCGACGACGACCAGATCGTGCCGATCGCCGATTCCGCCCTGCTTGCGGCCAAGATCGTCAAGAATGCCGAGCTCAAGGTCTACAAGGGCTATCCGCACGGCATGATGTCGACCGAGCCTGAGCCGCTCAACGCCGATCTCCTGAAGTTCATTCAGGCCTGATCAGATATCGAACCTCGCGGCATGTGGCCGATTACGCTGCATGCCGCGGGGACAGCGCGGCTTCTTTCTGATGTCCGGGCGCCTTTTGCCCGAAGCCCGAACCACCTGGAGGTTTGCCATGCTCCGACCGCCCCTGTCCGCAATCTTGAGCTTCAACGGCGGCTATGTCGATACCATGGGCTTTCTCGCCCTGACGGGCCTTTTCACCGCCCATGTGACGGGAAACTTCGTGACGCTCGGCGCGGTGATCGCGCTCGGGACCGGCGGCGCCATCGCCAAGATCCTGGCCTTGCCGGTCTTCTGCATCGTCGTCCTGCTGGCCCGTCTGCTTGATCTCAGGCTCGAGAGTTGCGGACGCTCTGCGATGCCGATCCTTCTTTCGATCAAGTTGGTGCTGTTTGTCGCTGCTGCGGCTCTGGTGGTCCGCCACGGGCCGTTCGGTCCTGCGGAAAACCTGGCGAGCATTATCGTCGGCATGACGCTTGTCGCTGCGATGGCGATACAGAATGCAGTGCACCGGGCGCATATGGCGACGCAGCCGCCGACGACGCTGATGACGGGCACGACGACGCAGATCATGCTGGATCTCGCCGATCTCCTGACCGGAGGACATCCAGCCGATGCCGGTACAGTGAGGAGCCGGCTTATGCGCATGGGGTTGAGCGTGGTGACGTTCGCGCTCGGCTGCGCAGGCGGTGCGCTCGCCTTCATGGCGTCCCCGGTGTGGTGTTTTGCAGTGCCGCCGGTTCTCGTCGCTCTCGGTCTGGCCGTGCATCTTGCGGCAGATAAACAGCCAGCGACGTGATATAATGTCACCGTTGGTGCGGCGCCTATGAACGATAGTCATCCAAGGGAGATCGTCATGAAACGGCAGGGCAATGAAGAAAAGCAGCAATACCGGGACGGCAAGGAAAGTCTCGCGGAGCCTGTAGACCTCGAAGAGTGTTCTCCTGCGGACATCAAGAAGCGTCATGACGACGGCAATCTGGACGAGGCCTTGCGGGAAACCTTTCCGGCAAGCGATCCGCCGGCTTCCGGACGGTTCGAATAGTCCTTTCATTCAGCATGGCGGGGCGTCATGCCCACGCCGGAAAAGGAGCCTGATAATGGATAACTCTGCCAAATCTCGCCGCTCGGCGGATCTTCACACTCCGTCCGGTCTCGGCCAGGATGCGGTGCGCGATATTTCCGCGGCGGCCAATGCGCTGCTTGCCGATGTCTTCGCTCTCTATCTCAAGACGAAGAACTTTCATTGGCACATGTCGGGCGCGCATTTCCGCGACTATCACCTGCTGCTGGATGAACAGGCGGCGCAGATCTTTGCCATGACCGACGATCTTGCAGAGCGCGTGCGCAAGCTTGGCGGCAGCACGATCCGCTCCATCGGCGATATCTCGCACAAGCAGCGGATCAAGGACAACGATGCGGAATTCGTTCATCCGCACGAGATGCTCGCCGAATTGCGCGACGATAACGGTTCGCTCGTCGCCAGCATGCGCGCGCTTCACGATCTCTGCGACGAGCATCGCGATGTCGCTACCGCCAGCCTGCTCGAAAACTGGATCGACGAGGGCGAGCGCCGCCGCTGGTTCCTCTTCGAAACCCTGCGCCAGACCAACTGAACGGTTCCGGCGCGACACGAACGAGCCGGGGCATCCGCCGCTCCGGCTCGTTCCCATTTTCCTGCCTTAGGCAGCAAGGTTGCCGGCCCTTTTCCGGGTTCGGGAACCGGGTTTGGCTGAAGTTTCCTGCCACCAAGAAGAAAATGGGAGCAGTCGTCTACCTCCATCAGCGGAGAGCTTTGCCTATCAGTATCAATTGAATCGTTTCGCTTTCAGGAGCAGCCTTGTTGTCGGCTGGAGGTTTGCGAAATGTCATTGGTTTCCGAGAATATTGCACAGCGGCATGCCGCCGTCTCTCCTGCACGGGTTGTGAGGAGTCGGGGTGGAAAACGTGTGTTCGACATCATCTTCGCGCTCTCCTCGATCATCTTCCTGCTGCCGGCACTGGCGCTGATCGCGCTTGCTCTTCTGATCATCGATGGCCGACCGATCATCTTCCGCCACAGACGTGTCGGGCGAAATGGCAGGTCGTTCGACTGCCTGAAATTTCGCTCCATGCGCAAGGATGCTGACAAGGCGCTGAAAGAGCTTCTTGCCAGCAATCCGGATCGTCTGCGGGAATGGACGGAGACCCAGAAGCTCAAGAGCGATCCGCGGGTTCATTGGCTCGGCAAGTACATGCGTATCACGAGCCTCGACGAGCTTCCCCAGTTGTTCAACGTCCTGCGCGGGGAGATGAGCATTGTCGGCCCGAGGCCGATCGTTGCGGAGGAACTGGAGCGCTACGGGCCGCAGGCCCACTGCTACCTGGCGATGTATCCGGGAATTACCGGGCTCTGGCAGGTCTCCCGCCGCGAAGGCACCTCCTACGAGGAGCGGGTTCGCTTCGACGTCGATTATTATCACAGTGTTTCGCTCGCGAGGGATGTCGGTATCATCGTGCGGACCGTCGGCGTGGTGCTCTTTGCACAAAACGAACGCTGACCGAGAAACAGGCTCCTAGCGCATCGACCCGAAAATCGGAATCGATTTTCGGAAAGCTCGATGCGTAGATTCAAGATGTTAGAGCGTCCTTTGTCGTCCAAATGGACGCACGGCGCTCTAGGGTTTTACCCCGGCGCCTTCAACCTTCGAATGTCCGCACCCGGCAAGCATTTCGCCTTGCCGGGTTTTTCACGGCCTCGATTGAACTCGCAGATCTCGCAATCCCGTGATCGTCGTCAGGCGCACAAAAAGAGAAACCGGCATGTGGTACCGATTCTCATGGGTGTTTTGGTGTGATCGAAACGGAACCGATATCCTGCCGGGCAGATCGGGATGCGGGCTTGCGCCCGCTTTCCTCAGGCCAGACGAAGATAGAACCCGGTGCTTTCGCTTTCGCCGAGCTCGGGGTGGGTTTCGATGGTGTGGGAGAGGGTCGGAATGGTCCAGCGATCCACGACCTCGTAGCCGAGGCGCGAGAGTTCGGCCATGAACGTAGCCTCGTTGCGGATCTGGTAGGGAACCGTGACCTCCTCGAAGCGTTGCAGGGTGAAGACGGTAGGTCCTTGCCTGAGCGCCACCTTGTTCAGCAGCATGTGTCTGGGCAGCCGCGGGAGGCGCGACAGCAGCGTGGCGAGCGGCACGTCGAGATATTGCAGAAGGCCGGAACCGATGAAGAGATCCGGATCGCCCGCATCCTCCATGCGTTCGACGAAGCGCAGTTTGTCGAGGCCGTCGGCTTCGGCGCGCCGCCGTCCTGCCCGGACGATTGCCGGGACGTCGTAGACCACCCAGTCGACGGAAGCCTCTATCGGCAGCAGCTTGCGGAAGGCGCGGAACTTGGTGCCCATGTGCCCGCCGGCATCCACCAGAAGATCGATTTCCGGCAGTATCCCGCCGAGCCAGAACAGCAGCGGATAATCCCAGGGCGTGATCTCGCACATGCGCTCGAAAGCGATGTCGGTGACCTCGTCGTGGTCGAAGCCGACCTTGCTACCGGAACGCCCGGCGGCGATGGCCGTATCGTAGGTAGGATAGGCGCCCGAAAACTGCGGCGGGAAGGGCGAGAGGAACTTCATCCGCCCGCCCGCGATCTGCAGCGGCGTCATCGTGCGTCTCAACCCGTGCACCAGATGCCGGATCGAATTCGTTGCTTCCGATTTTGCCATGACCATTTTCCTGTTCCCCTCTGGTGGCTTTTGTTCAGGCCATGTCCGGCATGGCCTTCAGGAATTGCGTTGCTGGGCGAGCGGTTCGGCGGTGGCCACCACCAGTTTGTGGAGGATAGCCAGAACCGCGACGTAGGCGATTGCCCCGCCTGCCACCTGGAAGCCCGTCGTCAGGGCATTCGGCAGAGCGGCGGGAAGCGTGATGTAGTTCAACGCGAAATCGGCCAGCAGCATCGCCCCTAGGGCTGCGAGCGTCGGGCCGCAACGTCTGGCAATGCGGCTCCAGTCGAGACCGCCATGGCGTTGCTGCAGCCAGATCATGGTGCCCAGCCAGAATGCGCCAACGGCGACCTGGCCGAGGGCGAGCGGGATGAGGCCGAAGGGTGCCAGCGCCACGATCAGGGCGATGGAAATCCCGCCGTTCATCAGGGCAATCGGCGGGAGCCTCCGCAATTCACCGACCATGGAAAGCAAGGGTTCGATGATGGCGGCCGGGATGAGCAGGAGCTGGCGGATTGCGAGGATCGAAACCACGATCGCGGCCGGCATCCATGCATCGCCCAGCACGAAATTGATGAGCGCGCCGGAAGCAAGCGAAAGACCGAGATAGAAGGGGGCAGCAATGGCGATGAGCAGTACGACGAATGAGTTGGCGGCAGTGGCGATCCGGGCATTGCCGCCGGCGATATCCTGCGGCTGGCGGTCGCGGGCTTTGCGGAAGACCACCCAGCCCAGCAGGCGGGCGGGTTCAGCCAACAGTTCGGAGATGCTTGCGACGATGCGTTCGGCCGCCCGGTAGTAACCGGCCTCCGCGAGGCCCAGGAAGCCACCGACGGCGAGCGTTGCCGAATAGGAGCGCAGGAAGACGATCAGCCTGTTAGCGAGTATGTGTCGCGAGAACCCCAGGATTTCGCGCAGGAAGGGACGCGTCAGGCGGATCTTCGGCAGCCACAGGACCGCCAGCATGGAACAGCCGAGGCTGGTGAGCTGCGCCGCCAGCCTGCCGGCGAAGAGGGCAATGATATTCCAGCCGCTCCAAAGGCCGGCTGCGACGACGGCAAAGCCGACGAGTTCTGATATGATGCGTATCTTCGCCTGATCCTTCAGCCTGCCCTGTGCGACGAGAATGCCGTCATAGATGGTGGAAAGGGCGCAGGCGAAGATCAGGACACTGGAGATCACAAGTATCTCCAGGTGAAGCATGTCTCCGAACCAGGAGCCCATGGCGAGCGCGCCGGCAAGCGCCAGTGTCGAGACGATGAGGCCCGAGATCATGGCGGTGGTGGCGACCTGATCGTAATCGGCTTCCCTGTTGTGGGATTTCATCAGAAATTCGCCCCAGCCGCCTTCGGCCAGAACGATCAGCATGACGACGAAGGCCGAGGTGAAGGCGAAGAAACCGAATTCGGCTGATGTTAGCACGCGCGCGCCGATGATGAAGATCAACAGTTGCACCAACTGAGAGGTGCCCTTGGCGATCATCGTGAACATGCCATCGCTGACAAGCGAATGCTGGCGTGCAATGAGACCCTGCAGGCGGCGTTTCAAAGCCTGCACGGCCTTGAGTTTCGCGATGTTCATCGGCGTTCCCCCAGCCGTATCGAGGAGGCTTCGGCTGCGCAAAGGCAGTGAATCAGGTGGTCGCTGGTCTGTTTCGAAAGGAGTTTGCGCGCTAATGTGATCCCGCTGGGGATCGGCCGCACGGATGAGATGCCGCTGCATGGCGCGACAGCAAGGAGATGTTCTGGAATGGGTGACCGGTCTGCTTGGTATGTAAAGTACGGTCTACGCTGGCTCATCATTCTGCTTTGCCTGGCCGTGTGGCTCATCGCGGTTTACCTTGTCTTTTTCTGAAGCCGTCGGCCGCCCGTTCTCTCGGGCGGCCTGCCAGGTCATTCGGATTGAAGGTGAAGTTGCCGGCGAACGTCCCCTGCCTGAACGGCTCTACAGAACCGCCCGGCCCGTTATCTCTTCGGCGATCAGGAACAGTCCCAGCGATAGCAGGGCCATTGCGAAAAGGAGACCGACGATATCGATCGTCTCCGGCATGCGGGCGCTTTTCGCGACGGTCTTCGCTCTGTTCTGCTGGTCCCGTTTGGTCGTCTGGTCCGTAACAAACCGCATTGTTCAGCCCTCCCGTTGAAATACCCTTGAAGAGGCTGACAGCGGGGAGCCTACTTTTCAATTGATCGTGGCGGGCAGCCGCTAGTTCAATGGCGGTAGGCGGAGTAGCGGGGCTGGCCGGGTGGCTGTTGTTCCCGGCAATGTCAGTTTTTTTCGACGAGAAAAGTGAGATGGACGTGATCATCCGGATATCCTCGCCGGATGCGTGGTCGACACGGGGCGATGCCCTGGGGAGCGTCGAGGATCGGCGGCTTGTCTGAGGACACGATCGTAGAGCGCCATGATCGCATTTCCCCATGACGCCGGCGTATGGGCGAGGTTACCGGCGTTCACCCGGCATCGTTCGCTCATTGCCCGGACAAGATCGTCGTCTGTTGCGAGGCGGCGAAGACCATCGGCAAGGCCTTTGGTATCGCCGCTCCGAAATGTCAGGCCGCAGCCGAGTTCTTCCAGCTCGCGACCGAGCAGGGCCGCATCCGGCATGATGACCGGGATGCCGGCGGAGACGGCTTCCAGCGCTGCGAGGCCGAAGGGTTCGGGAACACGCGAGGATATGACGACCGCCCGCGCATTCCGCACCAGTTGGCCGATTTCCTCACGTCCGCGCCAGCCATGGATGGTGATTTCGGGATAGATGTTTTCCAGCAAGGCCCGGCCATTGCCGTCACCGATGACATGCAGTTTGGTTCCGGCGAGCCGCGCCGCCTTGGCCGCATCCTCGAAACCCTTTTCAGGTTCCAGTCGTCCGATGAAGAAGAAGGCGCTGTTCCGCGAGGGCATGACCGGTCCGGTGGGAAACGGCTCGACCGGGTTGCGGATTGTTTCGACCCGCTCGACATTGACGCCGGAACGCTCGAACATCTGCCGCATCCGTTCGTGGACCACGACGATATTCGCAGGAAGAGTGGTGGGATAAAACTGTTCGCGCAGCAAATGGCGGGCGCTGCGCCAGAGTTTCTCGTGATAGCCCCGCTTGTCGCATTGGGTTGCGAGACACTGCGCGGACATCGGTATGAGGTCGCAGACCTGTTGTTTGCGGTAGTTGGCAAAGCCGCCATTGGGGCACGCGAGGAAATAGTCGTGGGCGTGCAGGACCGTGCGTTCGCGCACCTTTGCCAAAGCCCGGAAGATGGAAGGCGAGAGGATCTTCGACCATCCGTGAACATGATAGATAGTCGATGGCGTGTCGCGGAGCGAGATCAGCTCGTGGAGGGCATCATAGGCCCTTGCATTGTAGATCCCACCGACGAAGGCGGAGAGCTTGCCCTGTTGCACGAGGGGTTTTCCGGCAAGATTGATCGTATCGTCTACCGGTTTGTCCCGGGATGGGTCGTCGCCGGCAAAATAGGTTACCCGCAATCCGTGGCGCTCCAGGAGACCAGCGGAGAGAATGGCGAGGTTCGATGCGCCGCCGACCATGGCAGAGCGGTCGTTGATGACCACGACCCGGTCGGGTTGCCACAGGGTCATGGTCAGTCCAGCCTCTCGATGTTCTGTGGCGTAAGGCGGCCCGCGATAAGGTCCGAGAAGGCCAGCATGTTTCCTCGCAGCCGGCCACGCCGGTCGATCCACGGTTCCGGCTTCCAGATTTTCACTATGTTGGCGACCAGGTTGCGCCCCATCTGAACCCAGGCGTGGCGGGCTGTCATGGTCTCCTTACGCATGAGGTAGATCGGATTGGCGATTTGCGAGTAGCCGAACCTCACGCCGGAAGTGCGCCCGACCTTCGTTCCCAGATGAACGCCGACAAGATGGGGTGAGGAAACGACACGGCCGTGTCGTGCGGCGATCCGGCTGAAGTCCACGTCCTCGAGCCATCCGTAAAGCGGCAGGTTCTCGTCGAAACGCAGCCCGCCGATCCGAACCGCCGACATGCGCACGGCCATGTTGCAGCCATAGCCGGTGTAGGTCGGGGAAACTGGGAGGTGTTTACCCTTCGGACGTCCATGGGGCCGCAGCATCTGCCAGCCCTCGGTCACGGAAATGCCGGGTCCGGTGATCCCGTCCGCTATGACATTGCCGGTGCAGATATCGACATCGGGATTGGCCGCAAAGATCGCCTCTGTCTGTTCCAGATAGGGTGGAGCCATGAGGAAATCGTCATCAAGGAAAACGACAATATCGGTTTCCGGAACGGATTCGAGAATATGGTTGCGTTGCCGGCAGCTGCCTTTTGCCGAAACGAGCACCCGGACCGGGCAGGGCAGGCGCGACAGCGCCTCCCGGTCCGCATCCTCGATGGACGGCACGCAGACAACGATCTCGTCCGGCAACCGGGTCTGCCGGGCGATATGCGGGGTGACAGCGGCCAGTATATCCCGTCTGCCTGCACTGGGTATTCCGACAATGAGCCTGAACTGGTGAGAGCTGGCGGTTGCAGCACGGCGTTCGCCGATCTGGTCCAGGGCATTTGTCATCAGCTTCCGTTCCTTCGTCGGTATGGGCCTAACCGGCCGCATGTCTTCGCCGTGCGTCGCTCCGGTTGGAAATGACGCCCAGCAGGGCGATGCGGGACTTGCCGAAGGCCGACAGGGCGTCGGCAAGACGTTCGATTGTCATCTTGTTGGAATTACCGAGAACGAGAATGATGCCGTCGACATAGGTGCAGATGGCTCTCGTATCGGCGGAGTCCTCGAAGCCGGACATATCGACGATGATGACCTTGTAGCGCCGGCGCATCTTCACGATGGCTTCCTTCAGCGTGGTCAGGTGGCCGTAGCGCTGGTTAGCGGCGGAAGCCAGCTTGGCCTGCTCCACTGTCACCAGCGGGACCGGGTTCGTGTCGCCCGCGTCTTCATCGATATCGACATCGTCCCTCTCGAGTTCCGAGACGGCCGCACCGCGGATACCCTTGCCTGCCGACGAACGGCTTGGCTGCAGAACCACGGGCTGCTCGCCCAGGAAGGAGAGTTCGACCGGCCTCACAGCGACATCCTTCGCAGCGCTTGCCGCAAGGCGAGAGAGCCGCGAGCCGATGAAATCGGCATCGACCAGAAGGACCGATTGCCCCTCGTTCTGGTAGAGCTGTGCAAGGTTGGTCGCGATCGTCGTCTTGCCTTCACCAGGGCCGACCGAGGTTACGCCGATCACGATCGAACCGTTCGCCGGGATGATCGAGTCCAGGGAGTTCTTGACGCTTCGCAGGGCCTCGGAGAAGCGCGAATACGGCATGTCGAGCACTGATCTCAGCGGCAGCATCGTCGTCGGCAGGGGCTTTCCGGCATTGCCGCCGTCAAGTTGGGGTCGGTAGACCGGAATGCTCCCGAGCGAGGTGATGCCCAACTCACGCTGCAACCTTTCGCCGGAGCCGGCACGGCGGTCGAGCCCGCTGCGCAAGATCGACGCCATGAGCCCGCCTGCAAAGCCGAGCACTGTGGCGAAGGGCAGGATGATCGAAGGTTTCGGCCAGATCCTGCCGAAGGGTGCTGTGGCCGCCGTCACGACACGAGCCTTGCCCAGCGGGAAGGACTGCGTCTGCATGGTGCCGACATATTGCTGGAGGATGCTTTCATACAGGCGCCGGTAGGTGTTCGCCCGGCTTTCCATTTCGGAAAGCTCCACCCGCGCGATGTTCTTGTCCGCCCCCTTTTCCGTGGCGTTGGTGAACTGCTCCTCTGCGAGTTGCTCGCGGGTGCGCGCGGTTTCGACGTTCGAGCGATAGATGGCCTCGATCTGGCGAAGCTCGCCGTTGATGGCTGCTTTCATCCGGGCAATTTCGTCCTGTGCCGCGATGATGGCGGGGTTGCCGTCATTGTAGCGGCTCTTCAGGTTTTCGAGCTTCGTTTCCGCGAGGCGGATATCATCCCGCAGTTTCTGGATCTGCGGGTTGTTGGCGATCTCGTCCATATTGCCGTCTGCGGACTTGCCTTCGATCAGCCTCGTCAGCGTGGTGAGCTTGGCGGATTCAGCGGCGGTTGCCGCCCTTGCGGCGAGCATCTGGCTGCTGACCTCGGCTAGCTGTTGCTGGTCGAGCGTGGAGGAATTGGCCATCGCGGTGATGTCGTGCTTGTTCCGGTATTCTTCTGCGGCCAGTGCCGCTTCCCGCGCCTTGCGGCCCACCTCGATCAGCCGGCTTTCCAGCCAGCTGGCGCCGCGCTTGGCGGCGTCCGCGCGATCGTTCAAGCCATTGCGGATATAGGCTTCCGCCAAGGCGTTTGCCGTTCTCGCCGCCTTCTCCGGATCGCCGGATGTGTAGCCGATCTCGAGTACGTAGGATTGACCGACACGGCGCACCGAGACGCGGGACAGGAAGCCGCCCATCGTGCGCCGCATCAGTTCTTCGTCCGTGGTTGGCTCTTCTTCTTCGTCGGTTCCGCCGGTGAAGATACCGGCTACCGACGTCACGAAGCCCTTCAGGGCAGACTTCAATGAACGGGAGTTGATGATTTCCGGATCCTCGGTAAGTCCGAGCTTATGGATGACGGCCTGGGCGATCGCTTCCGACTTGACGATTTCCACCTGGCTGGCGATTTCCGCGGCTTCGATGATGACGGTGCCGGTGGCGGCATCCTGCGAGACGATCCTGCCCTGTTCCGGGTCCATGACCAGACGTGTCGTCGCCATATAGGTGGATTTGGAATTGAGAACGTAAATGCCGCCCAGTACCGCGCCAGTTGCGGTGCATGCGGCAATGACGATCATGTTCCTCTTCAGGAAATTGAATATATCGCGGAACGAAATGTACTCTTTTTTCGAGACGTCCTTCTTTTCGAGGTGCGACACCGTCTCAATGTTTCCAAACTCATGGAATCCCATTTACGCCACCCTGTTGTTTTTATTGCCTGCCCCACTGAACTGATTACTGCGACTGCTGCGGCCGGCTGGACAATTGCAGCGGGCCGGCCAGCCCCGCGGATACGTCGTAGCGAACATCGAGAACGTCCCCCGGCTCGAGTGTCGCCGTCTCCGACACCTTGGTCGGCGAACGCACGTCGTTGCGGCGCGTGATCCAGTATTCCATCGGCTGGATCTCCAGCGCCTTCATGGCGTTGTAGCGGGACAGCGAGGCGCCGCTTGCCTGCAGGAGCTGCAGGGTCGTGGCCCGCTTCAGCTTTGTGTCGTCGATTTCGGCCTCGACCGTCTGCAGGTCGCGCCCTGCGTCCGTGCGGTACTGTCCCTTCAGCGCGATCGCGTCGCGCTGCGTCTCGCTCACCTTCTGCTTGGCGCGCATGGCGGCGACGACGAGATCGAGCTTGCCGCTGCTGAGGTCGGCGACCACGCGTTCAAGCGAGGTTTCGCGGGATTTCGCCAGTGTTCCGGTATCGACGAGCGATGCGATGCTGGCGAGTTCCTGCTGGGCGATCTTGATCTGGCGCTCCTGCACCGCGCTCTTTTCCTCCAGCACCTTTATTTCGTTCTGGAGCAGGGCCTGCAGTTCATCGAGCGAATCCAGCTGCCGTTTCAGGGCTTCGGCACGGGCGACAAACAGGCTGTTCTCGCTTTCCGTAATCAGCCGGCCGGTGCTCTGGTCCCGGGCATTGAGAAGCTCGGGCGGGAAGTCGACGGTCGGGCTTCCCTTGAGTTCCGCCGCAAGCCTGGCCCGGCGCGCCGAAAGCTGCTGGAGAGACAGGTCGTAGCGGTTCAACTCGCCGGCATAGCGGATCTGTTCCAGATCGTTGGAGCCGTTGGGGTTTGTCCGGCGCTCTCGTCCGCCAGCCATTGCAATGGCCTGCATGACGGTGAGACCTGGCCGGAATTCAAGCTCTCCGGGCCGGTCGACCGCGCCCGAGACATAGATCATCGGATATTTCATAACCTCGACCGTTGCGACCGGAGGCGAGGCAAGACCGGTCTTTTCCTTCAGCGCACGGGCAATGCGATCCGCCATGTCGGTGGTCGTGTCGTCCACGACGACCAGTTCGCCGATGAGCGGGATCGAGATCGTTCCGAGCGGCGAGACGGAGTATTCCCCGTTGAGCGCCGTCCATTCCTTGTATTCGCCCGTCGATGCGACCCATTCGACAATCGTGACTTTCACTCTTGTCTGGGGACGCAGGCGATATCCGTCGCCGGAAGCGGCCATGGCGCCGCCCGAGGAGAGGACAATATGGAGCAATCCCGTCAACGCACAGACGAGCAATAGGCTTCTGTTTCGGGATGTAAGCTGCCGCTTTCCAAAAGATACAATCGGCATGAACGCGCCTCGCAATTTCGGCAACACAGGACCTGTCGGGTCTGCCCTTCAGGTTCGAACGTAAGGCCAGGCCTCTGATCGCCGATTGTCGGCTCAAAGCGATGCGAGTAAATCCCCTGCGTGTTGCGGTGACGCTACTCCCTTAGGGTAGAGGGGCCTAAGCCTTCACCTCGAACGGATGAAGGCTGATCGGTGGGAGCATCGTTATCCTGTCCGATCAGCCAGTTCAGCCGCCTTCGTTCCGGTCCATTCCTCACTTTGACTATGTCCGCAGCCCTAAGGTGGTCCTGTGCCCGTCGCGTCCGCCGCTTCTATGATGCCCTTAACAATTGTGCGTGAGGGAAACATGCGGGTAGCGATCGTTCATTACTGGCTCGTGTCGATGCGGGGCGGGGAAAAAGTCGTCGAGGCGCTTTGCGACATGTATCCGGAAGCGGACATCTTCACGCTGGTCTGCGATGAGAAGAAGATTTCCGAAAAGATACGCCGCCACAAGATCACGACGTCCTTCCTGCAGCGGATACCAGGTGCCACGCGCTACTACCAGTCGCTGCTGCCGCTGATGCCCTTCGCACTCGAAAGCCTCGATCTTCGCGGCTACGACCTGATCATTTCAAGCGAATCCGGCCCGGCCAAGGGCATTATCCCGCCGCCCCATGCGGCGCATGTCTGCTATTGCCATTCGCCGATGCGCTATCTCTGGGATCACTATCATTCCTATCGGGACAATGCGGGGCTGGCTGCCCGGATCACGATGCCCGTGCTCGCGCCTCTGCTTCGATCTTGGGATGCCAATTCCAGCCTGCGGGTGGACCGTTTCGTCGCCAATTCCCATCACGTCGCCGGGCGTATCCGTAAATATTACCGGCGGTCCGCCACGGTCGTTCCGCCTCCTGTCTCCGTCGAGGACTTCGCGCCGGTAACCGGCGTCGAGGACTTCTACCTCTGCGCTGGCCAGATCGTTCCCTACAAACGGATCGACCTGGCTGTCCGAGCCTTCTCGAAGATGGAGCGCAAGCTGGTCATCATCGGAGAGGGTGCTAAGGGGGATGTGGAGGCATTGAAACGGATTGCAGGGCCAAGCGTGACCTTCATGGGCCGCACGGCCTTTCCGGTGCTCAAGGCCCATCTCGCCCGCTGCCGAGCCCTGATTTTTCCGGGTGAGGAGGACTTCGGCATCGTTCCGGTGGAGGCCATGGCCAGCGGCCGGCCGGTGATCGCTTACGGACGTGGCGGAGCCCTTGAAACCGTTATCCACGGGCAGACCGGCATACTGTTTGACGAGCAGTCGGTCGAGGCGCTGATCGAGGCGGTCGAGACGTTCGAACAGCAGGAACGTGGCTTCCGCGCGGAAGCTATCCGCATGCATGCGGCTCGTTTCAGCCTCGCGAAGTTTCGCGCCAGCATGCAGAAAATCATCGATGACGAGCTTGCGGCAAAACAGGCACCCGGTGCGAGGGAAACGGGCATGGTGGCTGCGCCATATCTCTACAACGACGACAGGCCGGTTCCTCTGCATTGATCAGGGTATCGGGAGTGGGGAGGGGAACGATGAACCTGATGATGAGACGCTACATCGCGCTCGACAGGCACGGCATGGGAGGAGTGGGCAAGCTGCCCGGGAAGGCCGCCGGTCTTCCGGCTCTGCTGTTCTATCCGATCGAATATCTTGTTTTCTACGCCATCGGTGTTTGTGTGCTGATGGTCGTGCTGATCCTGCTCGCTGCCCGGTGGATGGTTCGCCTGCAATAAGGAGAGTTGCCGCGACAAGAGCGTGCGAGCCAAGCAAACCAGGTATGGTTCGACGGTCCGGATTTCGCACGTTGAAAAACGTCGCTTTCTTGCCGGCGCAAAAACAGAGGGTTGCGTGACTGCCTCTCCTTGAGGACAAGCGTCCACGCAACCCTTGTATCTTTCATGTAGTTTCAACGTGAGTTTCGATCCGGCGGGTGGACCATTGTGTCCCGCCCGCCGGTTTCCGGATCATCTCAGCTTGAAGGCGACTTCCGTGCGGTTGGTCGCGTTCAGTTTTTTCATGATGTTACGGATGTGAACCTTCACGGTGCTTTCACAGAGGTTCATCTCATAGGCGATGATCTTGTTGGCCTTGCCGCGGCGCAAGGCCTCTGCAACTTCGATCTCGCGTGGTGTGAACGCCTCGTTGGAGTAGGTCGAGCCGGTTACCATCGAACTCAGTGCCTCCTTCCTGGCGAGAATGCTGCTTGCGGGAATGAAAACGCCACCGGCTCGCGCCAGGGCGATTGCCTCCGCCGCAACGCTGATGTTGACGCTTGTGGGAATGTACCCGCAGGCGCCGGATTCCACGGCCTTGAGGATGTCCCCGAGATCGTCGGAATCGGCGATGACGATGACCGGGCTCTGCCTGAAGGCATCGACCACGCCGGTAATCTTTTCACAGGCCCCGCTCTCGGTGAGCTTCTTGCTGCCGAACACCAGCAGGACCGCCGAAGGTTGATCGGACATATGTCGCTTGCGCCATTCCTCGACCGACCCCGTCGTGACGATGTTCATCGCCGGGTTGTAGATCGAGAGGCTCCGCGACAGGCATTCGCGATCAAGCGCCCGCGGATCGATAATCAGTATATATTTCTCCGATTCCGAAGCTGGTGTGACGCTTTCCGAAATTGAGTGAATATAATTCAAGTCTGCCTTTTGAAGAGATGCGATTTTATCGGGAAGTGCAGTGTGTGTATTCATCGTTCTTCTCCTGTCCCTGTTATGTTTTGCATTCTTCTTCTACGTCGTCAGGGCAGTAAATACCTGTGCCATTTTGACCAATTGTCTGAGGCGTTATCGAACGGATATCTGTATTTCTGGATGACGACGGTTAAACGTTTTCATAAAATTATATCGACCGCATTAACGTGAGTTAATTTATAGTCGTAATAGGGTAAGAATTACTGCGTAATTTGCGTGTGGATTATGCTTTTAATGAAAGTATTACCCGAAGTGATTAGTCCGGAAAACTAAATATAATACCGTGCATTAGGTATCGTAATTTCGCGCCAAATCGATGCTGGGCGATATATTTTACAAAAGTTTCGGGGTCTGGCTGGTTAGCCCATGTGGCCTGCCAGATAGGAAGCGTCGAACTCGATGAGTTCCTCAAGCTTCCTCCGGTTCAGGAACTCGACAATCCCGTTCCTGAATGAAACGAGGCCGTTCAGCCTCATGTCCTTGAGGACACGGTTGATATGGACTGTCGAGAGGCCTACGGCGTCGCCTATATCCGATTGCTTGAGCGGGCATTCGAAGCCATCGAAGCCGGGTCTGGTACTCACGCCCGAGCGGGTCGCGAGTTCGAGCAGCAGGTGGCCGGTTCGCTCAAGAGCATCACGCCGGCCGATATTGGCAAGGCGCTCCGCCATCCGGGCCTGGCGCTTCATCATTTCGATGATGATGATGAGGGAAAGCTGCGAAGAGACGTCGGATCCCTTGCCCGTCAGCTGGCCGACGAATTCATAGCCGGTGACAGGCGAGACTGCTTGGACGCTTTCCTGTGCCAGCGCGGCCGAAACCGAGGAGAGCATGTCGCCGCCCAGAGCAAACTCCGTGACGATCCTTGTGCCGTTGGACAGGTTCTTGCTGGAGATCACCCACCCGCTTTTTATGAACAGGATTCGCGAGCTGTCATTGTCGGGTTCGAAGATGGTGGCACCGGCGGGGAAACTGCGCAGAAATGCTCCACTGAGTTTCGGCCCATGTTTACTGTACTGAAATGTTACCGCTTGTCTGTCGTTCGACAGATTCCCGTTACTCATTCAAACGCCCACCCAAACTACCCCTTTTGATGGAGAAAAAGTGTATCAGCAAATAATAAGATAAGAAAGTGACTTGCACGCGCTAAAATTGTTGTCAATTTTAGTAAAAATCTAAGGATTTTTCACAATTGAAACGACAATAAGTTTTCAATGGACAAATATTAGTTTGTCCTGAATTAAAATGTTATTTCATGAAACGGTGATTATGCGCGACCGATGACGTGCGGGCTTGCCCCAAAATGGGCCTTTCGCTGCGTGAGGTGTCAAAGATTATTTTGCATGCCCCGCACGCTTTCGAGCGCTTCGACGAGTGTTGCGCCATGCCTGTCCGGGTCGATTCCATCGGCCACGGCGGCCGTCACCAGCGCCGCGACATGGGGTGGTGACGCCGTCTTGCCCCCGGCAAAATAGGTTTCGCGACCAACAGACCGGAAGAAGCTGGCGACCTTGCTATCCCATCCCAGGCCGACATGCGGCACGCCGAGTGAATAGGCTGCGATACACGCATGCAGCCGGTGAGCGACGACCACGGAGAGCGATCGCAGAATACCGATGACATCCTCGGGCAGCTGCGGGCGTTCGATCAGGTCGATCACGCCGGTGGCACGGTAGAGTATCATGTCCTCGTCATCGAGGATCTTCTCGGCAAATCTCTGGTCCTCCCTCGCGCCATTGGTAAAAAGACGGACGGAATAGCCCTGCCGGGCCAGAAGACGGATAAGCTCGCGATATTCCGCTGCCGTCCTGAAGCAGATATCCGGCGAACGCCTGCCAGCGTGGCGCATGAGAATGACCGGGTCCGTTACGCAGATGCCGACCTTGCCTCCGGTTCGGTCGAGATCCTCTACCTGCTCGAGAAAATGGGCAGCGAGCAGACCGGGATCGGGAACTATGGCGGGGGTTGGCCCCTCTCGAAAATGTCTGTTCCAGTTTTCGAGCGCCTTGCCGTCGCGAACGGAGAGGTGAACGAGGTCCGTCTGCTGGACGAGGCCGAATAGTTCGCGCGCCTTGACCGACCAGTCTTCGCCGACGCCGACGGCATAGATCGCCAGCGGCTTGCCGCTGCGACGCACGCAATCCAGCAGCGTGCCGATCTTGAGCGGGAAGTTCAGGTCGTCATCCTGAAAAAGGTTTCCGCCTCCCAGCACGACCGCATCGACGGAAGCAAGCTTTCGGCTCCATTCCTTTTCGAGCTTTTCAAGCTTGGGCCGGAGAATGAACGCGACCGCGAGACGACGGGCGAAGGAGGGCAGGGCGTGCAAAACATGGATGGCATATTGGCGATGCTGGTGGGTGGTGCCGAACCCGGTGCGTCCGGCAAGGTCGATCGTCTCGACCTGCGTGCCGGCGTCCATGGTCAACGCGTTTTCGATGCATTGGGCGAGAATGCCGTCCCCAAGGTTCTCGCTGTATTTGACGTTGAAGACCAGGATCTTCATTGGCGTCCATCCCGGATACCCGGAAAGCCATTGAAACTGCCGGTGACGGGAAACGGCCTCTCCACGGACATGCGCTCGCCTGCAAGGGCGGCAACGCTTCCGGCCAATATGTAGAACATCAGTCCGAGATCGTAGACGGTGCCGGAAATACAGGCCGCAGTCAGCAGACCGATCAGGCCGGTTTTTGCAGCACGTATCGTTGCCCCGGTGACGTCCTCGTCACGGGAGGTGGGTTGCGACCGGCCGATCAGGATGGAAAAGACGAATAATCCAAACAGCGCGGTTCCGGCGATGCCCAGATTGGAAAGCAGAACGAGAATATAGCTCGAGGCGCGAGCGCTTCCGAGACCGGCTCCGAAACCATTGGTGTTGAGGAAAGCCTCGTGGGCCATGGCATTCCACATGAAGCGTTCCTTGCCCGACTGGCTCTCGGCCTTGGAAAGCAGCATTTCGTCGAGGAAGTCACCCAGTTGATCGACGAGGCCCGGGAAGACGACGAATGTCGTGAGGATGGCAAGCGGAATGATAGCGACACAGGCGGCGATGAAGACCGGCCGCCCTTCTCCTGTCGAGCCCCGCATCGTGCCGAGCACTGCGCGTGTCCACAGATAGGGTACCACCACGCCGACGCCGATGAGAGCCGTTGCGGATGTCGACAGCAGCAGCGCCACCAACAGCGCCAGGGACAGGATGCCGGTGTCGCGTGTGCGCACCCGGTCGAGCCAGAGGCTCGCCATCACGGCAAACAGCACGAGCGTATATTCCGAGAAGGCCGAGGCCTCAGGAAACGTTCCCGAGATACGTTTCAGGCCGCCTTTCTCGGAGGCGGTGAGGAGGGCGTAGTTTGCCGTACGGACGAAGCTCAGCAGGTATTCCGTGCCGGTGAAATAGGTGACGACATCGATCACCGCGAAGCCGAGGTCCACGGCGGCAAGCAGGAGGATGGCCTTGATCAGGTGCTCCGGTTTTCCAGCGTGGCGAAAATAGGCGAAAACCGCAGCGAAACAGACAAGGCCGCCCAGAGCGTAAACGGTCTGGGTGATGTTGTTGGACGAAAAGCGAAGCGGTGTCAGCGCAATCGTTGAGCGCGTGCTGCTCACGCGTTCCACCGTCATCGTGTCGGTCATGCCTTCGAACAGTCTCGGAAAGTAGATCGCACTCAGCAGGCCGAAGGCCGTCAGCAGCAAAAGCCAGAAGCCTGCTCGCCCCGGCTGCATGGACACAAGCAGCGGGCCCTCTCCGGCGGCCATGAGCACCCGAATGGCGAAGAAGACGAGAAACAGGCTTGGCACAAGCACCGTCGGTCCGCCAAGCGCCGGAAGGCCGATCGCCGCCGCAGCGCCGAAGACCGTCGAAACCACCATGATGGTGAAGGCCCAGGTGGCGGGCGCCGCGAGGATCACGCAACCCACCAGGATGGTGATCAGTCCCATCAACTCAATACCCATTTGGTCCTCGTCCCGTCCGGCGGATCATCGAAGGGCGCCGGAGGCAAGAAGCCATTCCGGCAACTCCCGCCCGCGTCCGGAAACTCGGCATCGACGGGCATTCAAACCTCAGTCTTCGCTCAACTATCTGTGAGCGCTCGATAATTTAGCATGGAAGGAAAGCCCCTGTATTTACATCTGCGCTTAAGTCTTTTTCGGTAGGGACCGATCCGAATTCGGTTCTATGCGGCTAGGTGATCGGCGCGATATGCATTTGCCATGTCGTACTTCGAGCAACGATACGCCAGCTTCCGGTGTGGTTTTGGACTTCGTGGAGGTTCGGGCGGTTGGGTTGCGGGATTGGCCCTGGCAGCTTTCCTGCTGGTTCCGGCTACGCATGCCGAAGAAGCCGCTTCAGGCGACAGCGGCGATGGCATCGACCTCACCGCCATGACGCTTTCCTTTTCCGAGGAATTCGAAGATCTCGACGTTTCCGAATGGGGGCCGGGAACTCGCTGGATCGCGCATACGCCGTGGTCCGGAGATTTCGGGGGCGCACGTTTTGCTGCGCCCAAGGAAGGCTTCCCTTTTACTACGGATGAGGGGGTGCTTCGCATAGAGGCCAGCAGCGACGCAGAGGGCGACTGGCGGTCCGGCATGCTCGCCTCTGTCGATACCAAGGGTAACGGCTTTGCCCAGCAATACGGCTATTTCGAAATCCGTGCGCGCCTGCCGCTCGGGTCCGGCGTCTGGCCGGCTTTCTGGCTGATCGGCCGTGACCGTTCCAAGGCGACTGCGGAAATCGATGTGCTCGAGTTCTACGGTGATAAACCGGAGGCTTACTCATCCGTCGTCCATGTGTGGCACAAGGGCGGGGAACACTATTCCAAGGGCAAGCGCGTCGAGGTCTTCAAGGATGCCGACCCGACCGAATTTCATACCTATGGCGTAAAGATCGATCCGGTATTCATCCGGATGTATTTTGATGGCCGTCTTGTCTGGAAGACCGAGACACAGCCGGAGCATCGCCAGCCGATGTACATGCTGATCAATCTTGCTCTGGTCGAGGAGGGCGTCAGGGCTCTGACCCCCGATCCCTCCTACATGTATGTCGACTATGCCAGGGCCTACACGCTCGACTGACCCCGAGCCGTTATCTTCACCATGAGCGCAATTATCAGAAGCGGGCCTGCAGACTGCCGGCAGCATGGTCTCTTTCCCGCATGTGTTTGTTTTCCCTTGCCTCCAATGCGATCGCATCGGGCGTGTGGTGCCTGGCGACGATAGTGCTTTCGGCCAGCCGAATGGGTGGACGAGGGGATAGCGGAGGGGCCGGATGTGTCCCGACTGGCCGAATGACTTAGTTCACAGGTCCCTATCGGTCTCAGGGTTCACCCCAATGACCAGCTTTCCATTTCTCCCCGTCGTGAAATTCTGGCCACGGGGGAAAGCCGCAAGCCATGCTCGTTTTGGCGGAGGCATGTGAAGTTTTCCCGTCGATGCGTGTTTCGGACCATCCAGGTAAGGGGGAAGCCGATGAGTTACACCACAGGTTACGGAATGAACGGCGCCAGTATCGCGCCGGACGGAGAGTTCCGGAGAAGAGTTCATTACGACAGGCAACGGAGCATCCATGATATCTTCCGTGACCATGCTCATTCGAATCCCGATGCACGGGCGCTGGTCTTCGGTAGTTCCTCCCTTACCTATGGCGAACTCGACCACCTTTCGGATGCATTGGCGGCCTACCTGCTTTCGTGTGGAGTGGGAAAGGGCGAAGTGGTCGCCCTGCTGGTTCCGCGCGCGCTTTCGACGGTGGTTGCCAAGCTTGGCATCCTGAAGGCCGGCGCTGCCTATCTTCCCGTCGATCCGGCCTTCCCAGCGGATCATCTGGCCTATGTCATCGGCGAGTGCGCGCCAAAGGTCATTTTCACCGATTCCGCGCACGGGCCTGATATCGAGCTGCCTACTGCCGGTGCGGGCAAGATCGTCGATCTCTCCGCGCTTCTTCCCACGCTGACGGCCGGAATTTCCTGCACCTTGCCGGAGGTCGGCGGAGCGGATCCGGCCTATGTTATGTATACGTCCGGCTCGACCGGCCGTCCCAAAGGGGTCGTCATTCCGCACAGGGGTATCGCGCGGCTGGTGCTCGACCAGAACTATGTCCTCTTCGATCATGAGGACGTGGTCCTTCACACGGCAACGATCTCGTTCGATGCCGCGACATTCGAGATCTGGGGCGCGCTTTTGAACGGCAGCGCTCTGGCCGGCATGCCCGCCGGCAGTTTCTCGCTTGCCGAGCTTTCCAACGTCATCCGCGAAAACGGGGTGACGGTGATGCTGCTGACAACCGGCCTGTTCAACCTTTTCGCCGATCATGCGGTTGGAGACCTGCCGAGCCTGCGCCATGTCTTCTTCGGTGGCGAGGCGGGTTCGGTCGAGCATGCCCGGCGTTTCCAGAACGCCCATCCCGGCTGCCGCCTCACCAATGCCTACGGCCCGACGGAGGCGACGGTCATTGCGACGACCTTTACCATTCCGGCGGGTTTCGACGCAAAGGACCTGCCGATCGGCAGCGCGATTGCCAATACGGACCTGCTCATCCTTGATGAAAACCTGCGTCCGCTTCCGGCGGGTGCCGAGGGGCAGCTTGCGCTGGCCGGCGACGGGCTGGCGATCGGCTATGTCAATCGTCCTGACCTGACTGCAGAGAAATTCGTCATGGTGGAAAGCGGCGATGGCGACGCGGTGCGCTGCTATCTGACCGGCGATCTCGCGACAATGGGGGCCGATGGCATGCTGTTCTTCAGAGGGCGGCGGGATCGGCAGATCAAGATCAACGGCAAACGCATCGAACTCGATGAAATCGAGGCAGCGTTGCGCCGAGACCCTCGGGTTCTGGATGCCGTTGTCGCCTGCCACGAGCAGGGACCATCCCTCAAGCGGATTGTCGCCTATCTTCACCCGCGCAACGAAAGCGATGTCGATAATCCGGGCTTTCTTCCGGCGGTGATGGAGAAGCTGCGCAGCGCGCTTCCGGCCTACATGATCCCCAGCGCCGCCATGGTTCTCAAGGAATTTCCGCTGACGCAGGCCGGAAAGACGGACCGGGCGAAACTGCCGTTACCACCCGTCGAAAGCGCAAAGCCGGAGGCTCCGGGGAGCCGCAGCGAGGAAATACTGACAGGGCTCTGGCAGGAGGCTCTCGGCGCCGCCGAGATACCTGTCGATCGCAATTTCTTCGATCTCGGCGGGACCTCGCTTCAGCTCCTGAAGGTCCATGCGGGGCTGGAGGCCGAACTCGGGCGCAACGTCGATGTGATCGCGTTGTTCAAGCATCCCACCATTCGCGAACTCGCGCGCTTCCTCGATGGCAGGACGCCGCAGGCGTCCAGGGGCATGACGCCGGACCAGAGGGCAGCATTGCAGAGACGGACCGCATCCAATTTCCGCAGGAGTTCCACATGACGGAAGACGATCAGCCGCTCAATATCAGGTCGGGCGAGAGTGACCACGAAGAATTTTATGCACCGGATGGAATTGCCATCGTCGGCATGTCCGGTCGTTTCCCCGGCGCACCCAGTGTCGAGGCCCTCTGGCAGCTTGTCGAGGAGGGGCGAAACGGCTTCGTCACCTTCTCGCCCGACGAGATCGAGGATGCTTTTACCGATGAGGAGCGCGCCGGCGCGGACTATGTCGCAGCCCGTCCCTTCCTTGCGGATGTCGAAGAGTTCGATGCTGAATTCTTCGGCATGTATCCGCGCGAGGCGGCGGTGACGGATCCGCAGCATCGCGTTTTCCTCGAAGTCTGCTGGGAGGCGCTGGAAAGCGCCGGTTATGACCCTTATGCCGACACCGGCCTTGTCGGAGTTTTCGCCGGCTGCTCCATGCCGACCTACCTCATCAACAACGTGCTTGGTGACAGGTCGAAGACCGAGGAGTTCACCTCGAATTACCAGATCGGTTGCTTCAACCAGATCGTCGGATCGGTGGCGGACGCGCTTGCGACCCGCATCGCCTACAAGTTCAATCTTCGCGGTCCGGCGTTTACGCTGCAATCGGCGTGTTCCACGTCGCTGCTCGCCATTTCCCAGGCCTGCCAGAACCTCCTGACCTATAGCTGCGATATGGCTCTCGCAGGCGGGGTGTCTATCACCCTGCCGCAGAAGCGGGGTTATCTCTATCAGGAAGGCGGCATGGTCTCGAAGGACGGCGTCTGCCGTCCCTTCGATGCGGAGGCCTCCGGCACGGTGTTTGCCAGCGGTGCCGGCGTCGTGCTGCTCAAGCGGCTGGAAGACGCGCTTCGCGATGGCGATCGCGTTTATGCTGTCATCCGCGGCTACGGAGTGAATAATGATGGTTCCGAGAAGATCGGATTCACCGCCCCCAGCGCCGAGGGGCAGGCGGAAGCGATTTCGGCTGCGATCGCCCATGCAGGCATAGATCCGGCCACCATAGGCTATATCGAATGCCACGGCACGGCGACACCGCTTGGAGATCCGATCGAGTTTTCCGGTCTGAAGGGCGCCTTTTCGGGCGTTGCCCGTGGTCAGGGCACATGCGCGCTCGGCTCGGTGAAGGGAAATGTCGGCCATATGGACGCTGCTGCCGGCGTCGCGGGCGTCATCAAGACCGCCCTCGCACTGCATTACGGCAAGATCCCCGCAATGCCCAACTACAAGACGCCCAATCCGCGGATCGATCTGGAACGCAGTCCCTTTTACATCCCGACGACTACGGCGGATTGGCCGGACGGCGAAACGCCCCGGCGCGCCGGCGTGAGTTCGTTCGGCGTGGGTGGCACCAATATCCATGTCGTTCTGGAACAGGCGCCAGTTCGGGAACAGGCCGCCGTCGAAGATGGGGAGGGGCCGTATATCCTGCCGCTTTCTGCTCGCAGCGAGACGGCGCTTTCCGCCATGCGCGGAAACCTGGCCGACTACCTGGAGAAGAACACCGGCCTGCCGCTGTCAGGGGTTGCCCGCACGCTTCAGGAGGCGAGGCATCCTTTCGCCCATCGCGTGGCCGTTGTCGCTGACAGTGTAGACTCTGCCGTGGAGCAGCTTCGTTCGGAGAAGGTCAGCACCAATGTGGCGGCTGATGTCGCGCCGCCCGTCGTCTTCATGTTCCCCGGCCAGGGCTCGCAATATGTCGGCATGGGGGCGGGGCTTTATAAGCGGGAACCGGAGTTCACCCGCTGGATCGATCGCGGTGCCGAAGTGCTCAAGATGACATACAATGTCGATGTCCGCGATTATCTCTGCCACATGGGGCCGGTCACCGAAGCCATGGCGGAGGAACAGCGCGACACCCGGATCGCCCAACCGTGTCTCTATCTGGTCGAGCATGCGCTGGCGCGGCTGTGGATGAGCCGTGGCCTCAAGCCCGATGCCATGATCGGCCACAGCGTCGGCGAGTTCGTTGCGGCGACGCTTGCCAATGCCATTTCCTTCGAGGATGCGCTGACGCTGGTGGCGACCCGCGGGAAGCTGATGCAGAAGCAGCCGCAGGGGGCGATGCTCTCCGTTCGCGCAGCACCCGACGTGCTGGAGCAATACCTGCGTGGCAGCGCCGAGATCGCCGCCATCAACGCGCCGAAGCTCTGCGTCGCATCGGGGCCGTTCAAGGATATCGATGCCGTCTGCGTCGAACTCGAGAAGGCAGGCATCGCCTTCAGCCGGCTGCATACATCCCACGCCTTCCATTCCGCAATGATGGAGCCTTGCATCGACGATCTCAGGGAGCAAGCGGCGAAGGTGACCTATGGAACCGCGACCATTCCCTATATTTCCTGCGTGACCGGGAACTGGCAGACGGATGAACTCGGCCGGTCTGCCGACTACTGGGCGCGGCATTGCCGGGAGGCCGTGCGGTTCTCCGACGGGCTCTTCACGCTCTGCAAGGATCAGAAGCCGGTTCTTCTCGAAGTCGGCCCCGGACGAACGCTTTCGGTGTTCGCCTCCCAGACCATCGGCCGTGGCGGTGTCTCCGCGATCATTCAGTCGATGCCGGAACATGACCGTGCCGATGCGGCGGTAGACATGCTCGCGGAAGCGCATGGCAAGCTCTGGATGGCAGGCCGGGAACTTCCCTGGCCGGCCCTTCCGGCGGGAAGCGAGCGTAACCTGCCTCTGCCTACCTATCCCTTCCAGCGCCAACGCCACTGGATCGACGCGCCGCCATCCGCGCGACGCGCCGCCAGTGCTGCGGTGCTTCAACCCTCAATGCCCTTAGTAGAATCCAACGGCGAGATAGAAATCATGAGTACTATCAGCTCTTCTCCGGCTGCAGTTGCAGCCCGTATTCCCGAACTGGAAACGTCGCTGCTTGCTTTGCTCAGCGACATGTCCGGAGAAACGCTTGACGCCGAAAGCAAGGCAAGCACCTTCCTCGAACTCGGTTTCGACTCCCTCTTCATCGGGCAGTTCGCCCAGAAGATCGACAAGCAGTTCGGCATCAAGATTTCGTTCCGGGAACTGTTGAGCAATATCCCGTCGGTCGCCGATCTGGCCCGGTATCTGGATGGCGCGATGCCGCCGGAACCCGAGCGCGCGCCGCAGCCAGCTCCGGTCGCGGCGGCTGCTCCTGCCATCGTATCCCAACCTGTCGCAGCGGCTCCGGCAATGGCGGCCGCCATGGTCATGCCCGCAGTGTCCGTTCCTGCCACAACGACGCAGCGCGGCAGCAGTCTCGACTCCAGTCTTGAAGCAGTCCTGCAGTCACAGCTCAGCCTGGCGCAGACGTTGTTTGCGCAACAGTTCCAGGTTCTCCAGGCAGCCGGTGCCGCTTCAGGCGTTCCCGCGGCCCTGCCGGCTGTTCAGCCTTCCTTTGCCCAATCCGCTCCTCAGTCGGTTGCTGCAACACCTGTTGCAGCAACGCCGGTGCCTGCATCGGCCGCCTCGACCGAGGATCAGGGAGAAATCGGCACGGAACGTATCAAGCTCTATCGTCCCGGCACAAAGAGCAACGCTCCAGAACTGACGCCGGAGAAGAAGGCATTCATCGATAACATCATCGCGACCTATGCCGAACGGAACAAGGGATCGAAGGCCTTTACCGAGGCTAACCGCCGGCGCCATGCCGATCCGCGCACCGCATCCGGTTTCCGCGCCGACTGGAAGGAGATGATTTTCCCGATCGTTTCCAACCGCTCGAAGGGCTCGCGCATCTGGGACATCGACGGCCACGAATACATCGATCTGGTCAACGGGTTCGGCCAGACGGCTTTCGGCCATTCGCCGGATTTCGTGGTCGAGGCGATGAAGAAGCAGATGGATGCCGGTTTCGCCATTGGTCCGCAGACTCTGCTTGCCGGCGAAGCGGCCGAACTGGTCTGCGAACTCACGGGTCATGAGCGCGTGACCTTCTGCAATACCGGTTCGGAAGCCGTCATGGCCGCAATGCGCGTGGCGCGCGCCGTTACCGGTCGCGAGCGGATCGTGATCTTCGCCAATGACTATCACGGTCAGTTCGACGAGGTTCTGGTGAAGGGCCGCAATCGCGGCGGCAATCCCGTCGCGCTGCCGATTGCGGCCGGCATTCCGAACAGTTCCGTCTCCAACATGGTGGTCTTGCGCTATGGCGCGCCGGAAAGCCTCGACTGGATCCGTGCAAATGCCGACGATGTCGCTGCTGTCATCATAGAGCCGGTGCAGAGCCGTCATCCCGAACTCAGGCCGCAGGAATTCGTCCGCAGCCTCAGGGAAATCGCGACCGCATCGGAGTTCGCCCTGGTGTTCGACGAGGTCGTGACCGGCTTCCGCGTTCACTCGGGCGGCATGCAGGCCGTCTGGGGTATCCGGGGCGACATGGCCACCTATGGCAAGGTGGTCGGCGGCGGCATGCCGATCGGTGTCCTGACGGGCAACAGCCGCTTCATGGATGCGCTCGACGGCGGTTACTGGAATTATGGCGACGATTCCGTCCCGATGGTCGCTCCGACCTTCTTTGCCGGCACCTTCGTTCGCCATCCGGTCGTGCTGTCGGCCGTCAAAGCGGTGCTCGAACATATCAAGGGCGAAGGAGCCGCACTTTACGACCGCGTCGCAAAGCGTACGGAAGCGCTTGTCGCGGAGATCAACTCCGATCTCGAAAAGCGTGGCATAGGTCCGGTCGTCAACGGCTACAAGAGCTGGTTCTATACGGATTTCAGCAGTCTCGATCCGCTGGGCGGGCTGGTCTATCCCATCATGAGGATGAACGGCATCCACACGCAGGATGGCTATCCCTGCTTCCTGACGACAGAGCATAGCGAAGCGGATTTCCAGGCAATCGCCAAGGCCTATCGCGATGCGGTCGATGCTCTGCAATCCGTGGGCATTCTGGCGCCGAAGGGCGTCAGCGTACCGGCGGTTACCAGCGATGCGCCGGTCAGGAAGATCGCCATCGCAGCCGAGCGGCCTCAATCCGCCCCGCTGACAGAGGCCCAGTCTGAAATCTGGCTCGCTGCCCAGCTTGGCGAAGAGGCATCCTGCTCCTTCAACGAGTCCTTCACGCTGACCCTTGACGGTTCTCTCGACCAGGCCACTTTTCTCAAGGCGCTGAAGGAGGTCATCGACCGGCATGACGCCCTGCACATCCGCTTCGACCGCAACGGCGAGCGCTTCAGCTTCATTCCCGACTTCGATCTCGGCGTCGATATCATCGACCTGTCGCAGGAAGGCGATGGGGAGGAAGAGCTGCGGGCGATCATCAGTGATGAGGCGCATATGCCCTTCGATCTGGTGCAGGGGCCGCTGGCACGGGCAAAACTCGTCAAGCTCGGCACGGACCGGCACACCTTCGTCTTCACCGCCCATCACATCGTCTGCGATGGCTGGTCGATGAACGTGCTGGTGGAGGAACTGTCGGCGGCCTATTCCGCCCTGGTGCGCGGCGAAAACCCGCAGTTCGATCCGGCGCTTTCGTTCGCTACCTATGCGACGGATCTTGCGCCGGATGCGGAGGTCAATCCCGATACCCAGAAGTTCTGGCTCGACCAGTTCAAGGATATTCCGGAACCGGCGGAAATGCCGTTCGACCGTGCCTATCCGGAACAGCGAACCTTTGCCGGCGGAACCTGCACGGGGAAAATCGGGGCCGATGTCTACAAGGACCTGAAGAAGCGCGGTGCGCGCAGCGGCGCAACGCTGTTCTCCACCCTGCTTGCCGCCCTGCAGGTGATGGTGGCCCGCCTGTCGGGACAGCCTGACGTGGTGATCGCCGTCCCGTCTGCCGGCCAAAGCCTACTTGACGGCCAGACCCTTGTCGGCCATTGCGTCAACCTCCTGCCGCTTCGCCAGATGGTGGAGGCATCCAGCCCCTTCGAAACGCATCTGAAGGCGACGCAGCAGCTCGTGCTGAAGGCGTTCGAGCATCAGGATTATACTTACGGCACGCTGGTAAAGACGCTCGGGGTCAAGCGTGATCCGCGCCGCCTGCCGCTGACGGGCATCCAGTTCAATCTCGAAAGGGTCGCCGGCAATGCGGAATTTTCCGGGCTGACGGCGAAGATGGAGCCCAATCCGAAGGCATTCTCCAACTTCGACATGTTCCTCAACATGATCGAGGGAGCGGACGGCATCCGCATCGATGTCGACTACAATGCCGACGTGCTCGATCGCGAGACTGTCGAACGCTGGGTCGGCCATTTCGTGTCGCTGGTCACGGCGCTGGCGAAGGATATGGAACAGCCGATCGCCGCCCTGTCGCTCCTGTCTTCCCAGGAAACCGACTGGCTGGTCCATGGCTTGAACCAGAGCACGGTCGATTATGACCGGGATGCCTTCGTGTTCTCGCTGTTCTCCCGCAAGGCAGCTGAACATCCGGAAAAGGTCGCGGCCGTTCATCGTGGCAAGACGATCACTTATGGCGAACTGGATCGGCAGTCGAACAGGCTTGCCCGTCACATTGGTTCTGTCGTCTCCGGTAAAGGGCAGCGTATCGCGCTTCTGGTCGACCGGTCGCTCGACATGCTGGTGGCGCTCCTCGCCATCATGAAATCGGGCCATACCTATATTCCGCTCGATCCGGGTCATCCCGAACCGCGCCTGCGCCAGACGCTGGAAACGGCTCGTCCCGTTGCGATGATCTGCGACAGTGATGCTGGTGCTGCACTGGCCGGCAATGGTGTCGCCATCATCCGGACGGACAGTGGTGCAAAGGCCATCGGTAGTCTTTCCGGTGATGCGCTGGAGAACTTGCCGACCGATACCGAAACGACGGCCTATGTTATCTTCACCTCTGGATCGACTGGTACGCCCAAGGGTGTCGCCATTTCCCATCGTGCGCTGACCAACTTCATGCTGTCGATGGAGAAGGAACCGGGGCTTGGCGCCGATGATACACTCGTCGCGGTGACCACGATTTCCTTCGATATCGCGGGGCTGGAGCTTTACCTGCCCCTGATCGCCGGCGCCAGGGTGGTGATTGCAGACCGTACACAGGTACAGGACGGTTTCGCCCTGGTCCGGCTGGTCGAGGAAAGCAATGCCACGGTGCTGCAGGCCACGCCGACACTCTGGCAGATGCTGGTCGAGGCTGGCATGGGCAAGACGATGCGGCTGAAGAAGCTCTGCGGCGGAGAACCGCTGCCGAAGGATCTGGCCCGCACCCTCGTTCGAATGGAAGGTGAACTCTGGAACATGTATGGCCCAACGGAAACGACCATCTGGTCTTCCGTGCAACAGGTTCTCGACAATGACGCTCCCGTCACCATCGGGCATCCGATTGCCAATACGCAGCTGTATATTCTCGATCAGGACGGCCGGATCGCTCCGGTCGGCGTGACGGGCGAGCTGCATATCGGCGGCGACGGTCTGGCCCAGGGCTATTTCGACCGCCCCGACCTGACCGAAGCGGCTTTCGTCCAGCGTGATGTTGGCACGGGCGGTATGCAGCGTCTCTACAAGACGGGCGATGTCGGCCGGCGTCTCGCCGACGGTTCCCTGCAATTGCTCGGTCGTCGCGACAACCAGATCAAGCTGCGTGGCTTCCGGATCGAGTTGGGCGACATCGAGGCGGTGATCTCTGAAGTCGAGGGTGTTCGCCAATGCGCCGTCGTCGGTGTCCGCAACAGCAAGGGCGACGTCTCGCTGGTCTGCTACTATGTCACCGAACCCGGTACGTCCGTTCCCGATGCCGCAGGGCTTGCGGCGCTGGCCCGGGCGAACCTGCCGGCCTACATGGTGCCGGCGGCATGGGTGCTGGAAACCGCATTGCCGCAGACCGCCAATGGCAAGCTCGACCGTAAGGCGCTGGAAAAGCGGGATATCCGCCAGCACGAGGCTGCCGCCGCCGCAACCAAGGTCAAGCCGCGGACTGAGATGGAGACCAGGCTCTGGACCATCTGGAAGGGTGTGCTGGATGTCGAGAACATTGGTGTCGAGGACAATCTCTATGCGCTGGGGGCGGACTCGCTCACCATCTTCCGCATAGCCGCCCGCATGCTGGATGCCGGTCTGCCGCTGGAGGCCAAGCATCTGCTTCGCCATCCCTCGATTGCGGAACTCGCGGCCTATGCCGAGGAGCAGAAGGACGCGGCACCGGCCGGCATGACCTACCAGATCCCGTCGCTGAAGGACTTCCGTAACGGTGCGCGTCGCCGAGTAGAGAGTGTGTCATGAGTCAGATGGAAAACACGACAGTCGCTTCGGGCTCCGAGCCCGGCTTCATCGCAGAATTTCCGTGCACGCAGACGCAGTTGCGCTGCTGGGTTCTCGATCAGCTGAAGCCGGGCAATCCGGCGCTGAACGTCGCCGTTCGCTGGGAAATCCGGGGAGCCTTCAAGGCTTCCACGATCGAAGCAGCGTTCCGCAGGATCATCCAGCGACACGAAGTTCTCAGAACCCGCTTCGTCGAGCGGGCCGGCCGGCCTTACCAGCAGGTGGTCGAAGCGGTCGATTTCCGCATGTCGGTTATCGATCTCAGGAATATGCCAGCCGCGCAGAGGGAGCAGCGCATTCTCTCTATCGGTGAGGAGACGGCTTCGGCTCCCTTCGACCTCGGAAAACCCTGCCTGTTCAGGGTCACCCTGCTGATGGTGGAAAACGACCGCGCATTCATCCTGATCACGGCGCACCAGAGCTGCTTCGATGGCTGGTCGATCCGCGTCCTGGGGCGCGAGGTCGGGGAAATCGCCGCTGCGATCGATGCGGGCCGCCAGCCCGTACTGCCGGACCTTCCGCTGCAATACGGTGATTTCGCTCTCTGGCAGGACGAATATCTGGGAAGCTACGGTTTCGAGACGGAAAAGACCTTCTGGAAGGAACAACTGGGCAATGCGCCCTATTTCGAGGTTCCGACCGATCATCCGCGGCAGGCGATCAAGAGCAATAACGGGAACATCCTGTCCGTCGTGAGACCGGCGGATTTCGGCGAACGGATCGAGAGGGCAGCCCGCGAACAGCGCGTTTCGCTTTACGGTTACGGCGCTGCCATCATGAGCTCGATGCTGCATCGCTTCACCGGCGCGAAGGATATCCTGTTCGGAACGCAGATCGCCGGCCGGGATCACTCCGACCTGGAGGACCTGATCGGCGTCTTCATCAACAACCTTGTTCTGCGTTTTCCCGTTTCGCCCGATGTCTCGTTCTCCGAGCACATCCACGCAACGAGCGAGATCGTTACCGCTGCTCTCAATCATCAGCGGATGCCGTTCAACAAGCTGGTCGAAATGCTCAATCCGGTGCGCGACCCTTCGCGCAATCCGCTGATCTCGGTGAACTTCAATTTGCAGAAGGCGTTTCTCGAGGACCGGCGCTACGGGGATTTCGAACTGATCAGCGCTCCGTCGCAGTCGCCCGGTGTCATCTACGACCTGAGCTTCATCATGATCGGTCGTCCGTCCGGCTGGCGCATGTCGATCGAATACAACACCGATCTCTTCGATCGCGGCACCATCGAAGGTCTCCTGCAGCTCTGGCAGGACATCTACGAGCTGGCGCTGGAACATCCGGATGCGCCTCTTTCGGCCTTGCGGGTGCCGCCGCGTGGCGGACAGGTGGCGGACGTTCCGGTGATCGAGCTGTCGCGGTTCCGCCCGGCGCCCAAGGAAGTCGAGGAGGCCTCTTCGCCGGAGGACACTTCCGCCATGTCGGCGGCGCAACGCATCACGGCGCTTTCCGAGATCTGGGCTAATGTGCTCGAACTCAAGACAGTCGAGCCTGAGGGCGATTTCTTTGCGCTTGGCGGGCATTCCCTGCTCGCACTTCGGATGCTTTCGGCCGTTCGCGAGCGCTTTGGGGTGAAGGCGGATCTCGCGCTTCTCTTCAAGGAGCCGACGCTCAAGGGATTTGCGCATGCGCTGTTCGGTGACGATGAAGGCGAACAGGGCGAAAGCCCCAGGCGCTCGCCTTGGGAGATGAGTGTCTACAAGACCGGGACTGGCCCCTGCTCCGTCTACACGCTCAACAATCCGTTCCTCTACTATCGCCTTGCGAACGAGTTGGACGATTCGATCTCGGTCTATAACGTCAACATGTTCGGCGCCGCGAAGGATCAGTCGACGGTCGGGGCTTCGCTGCAGGACATTGCGGCGCAGGCGATCGAGGCCATGCAGCTTGGCGAGCATCGCGGACCTATCGTCATCGTCGGGCTTTGCGTGAACGGTGTACTGGCGATCGAAGTGGCCCGCCAGCTGCGGGACGCCGGGGTCGATGTCGCCTTTTCCGCCGTTATCGATTCCTGGGCGCCCGGCTATTTCCGGTCGCTGCCGAAGTCCCGCCAGCGCTGGTGGAACACCGAAAAGCGCATCAAGCGTCTCGGCTATTTTATTGGCAAGTTCCTGTCCGGTCGCATGCGTCTGATGGTTTTTCTCAAGGAATTCAACCTGACCCTGAACCTGATGCGGAAGCTCGGGATCGAGGGGGCGAACTATACGCCGGAGGAAAGCTCCAACGCTCTAGTGACCGATCTGCTGGTGCAGGCCGCCCGTGATTACAAGCCCGTGAAGGGGGGAGCCACGCTGCTTTTCCGCAGTCAGGCCAATCATCCGCGTGCCGGAAGGCTTCGGTTCGGATGGGGCGATGCCGCCGGTCAGGATGCCGAGGTTATCGATCTCGACGGCTGGCACGAGGATTCTCTGACCATGGACGGCATTCGTACCCTTGCGCTCTCCGTCGAAGACAAGCTTCTGGCTGAACGGTTCTGACATGGCAGACAACCCCGCTATGCATCTCAATATTTCACCGCCGCTTTCGGCTTCGAAGCCGCTGCGCATCGGCGTGGCGACCGACAGGACGGGCGGGTTCGAGAACTGGCAGTTGCGGGTGCTGGATCGCATTGTCGGTGACGGCCGCTTCCGGCTTGAAGCCCTTATGTTGTGTCCGCCGCATGCGACGGAACGCAAAGCCTCATCGTTGCTTGGTCTGGCTTCGCGGCTGGAGCGGGCAACGCTTGGCCGCCTGCCGGCATTCGTCCCGCAGCATTTCGATCTCGATGCCCAACGGTTCGAGTTCATCGGCGACGGGACCGGTCGGGGAAGTGTGGGGCGCCTGACTGCCATCCTCAAGGATGTCGATCTGGTCCTCTGCCTCGGCGCGCAAGGATTGCCGGACGAAGCCTTGCGCCTGCTGCCGTTCGGGGAGTGGCATCTGTCGTTCTCGGCCCTGAGTTCGGGAGATATCGACTGGTCAGGTTATTCCAGCATCATCGGGAAGCAGGCGTCCACCGGGCTTAGGCTTCTCGTCCGGCGCGGAAATCCGGTCGAAACCCTGTCCATCGCGTCGTCGGCCTTCAACACGAAGTTCAGTGCCGTGCGAAACGGGGATTTCGTCAAGGAGCGCGCCGTGACGCTGGTCATGCGGGAACTCGGTCGCATCGCCGATACCGGGAACCTTGGCGATGCGGTGGCGGGAGACGAGCCGGCGCCTTCGGAAACGGCGCCATCCGATATGGATCTGTTGCGCTATGGATATTCTCTGTCGAGCGCGTTGCTCGGCCGGGCCGGCAAGGCGCTGATGTCGAAGATGGGCGGCGGTTCCGCCGTCTGGACGCTCTATACAGGTCGCGGCACGATCGACGATTTCGATCCGAGTCAGGCCGTTGAAATCGTGCCCGAGGACGACGAGATTCGCGCGGATCCCTTCATTCTGGAGCATGAGGGGAAGTGCTATCTCTTCTACGAGGCCTATGCGCAAGGGCAGCACAAGGCTCATATCGCGGTCAGCCGTTTCGTCGGCGACAAGCTGGAGCGGCTGGGCGTGGCGCTCGAATGCGACCATCATCTTTCCTACCCTTTCGTTTTCCGGCATGACGGCGATCTGTTCATGATGCCGGAAACCAACCAGGCGCGGCGGCTGGAGGTCTGGCGCTGTGTCGAATTCCCGCTCAAATGGGAGCTCTATTCGACCGCGCTGGTGGGGCTGTCGTCCGCCGACAGTTCGCTGACGTTCTATCAGGGCAAGTGGTGGCTCTTCACCAACCTCTCCGATTTCCACGCCTATGAGGATCATTGCAGCGAGTTGCATGTCTTTGAGGTGGACGGGCCGAAGCTCTCGCGCGTCGTGCCGCACAAGCGAAACCCGGTGGTCATCGACAGCACGATTGCCCGCAATGCCGGGCGCATGTTCGAGCGTAATGGAAGGCTCTACCGTCCGTCACAGCGTAACGAACACGGCATCTACGGCTACGGACTCAACATCATGGAGATCGAACAGCTGGATCTCGATACCTATCGGGAGCGTTGCATTCGCACGATCACTCCGGATTTCAAACCGGGCCTGATGGGCTGCCACCACTTCGACGCCGGCGGCGGGCGATATGTCATTGATGCGAGGTTGACGCTCTAGTGGATTTCCCGCCGGAATTGCCTGGGGATCAGGACCGATAGCGCAGCCCGACGGATGTGCCGGAGGTGAGTGCCGCGACCGCACCGAAGAAGCCTTCCGGGACAGCGAGGTCGAGAAGGCTCCAGTCATCCGGCGTGCCGATAGTGTCGTCGAGGCGTTCCAGCCTGAGCGTCGTCTCGCTTCCGAGAGACACATCGAAGGCATCGAGCGCCAGTGACAGGCCGGCACCATGGGCCTTCACAAAGGCCTCCTTGCGGGTCCAGCAGCGATAGAAGCCCGGAATATAGAGATGCTGCGGCATGGCACGCAGGATCGCGCATTCCTTGGGTGAGAAGAAGTGTCCCGCAATATCTTCCTCCATCGGCCTTGCCTGCTCGATGTCGACGCCGAGCGGGAAGCGATCCGATATAGCCAGTACGGCGCGGTCGGCGCTGTGGCTGAGGTTGAAATGCAGGTCCTCACGGCTTGCCGAAGTAAGGTAGGGTTTGCCGAAGTCGTTATAGGCGAAGGTCAGCTTCCTTGGCGCAATGCCGAGATAGTCCCCGAGGATGAGGCGCAGCCGCCCCCTGCCGGCGACGTAGCGCATGGCGTCGCGCTCCTTGATGAAGCGGGCGGCACGGATGACCTCATCCGTCGAGAGTAGCGTCGAAAGTCGAGCGATTTCGTCGTCAGACTGGTCGAGCGACCAGCTCCAGATATCGACCAGCGCGAGGTCGGGTCGGGTTTCAGTCTGTGCCGTTCGCGCAAGCATCTCAGGAAATCCCCGGCGTTGCGACAAGGTTGCGCTCTGGCGTAGCATTCTGGCGAGCCATCTTGCGGGCAAAATACTGCATGAGCGGAAGAGGGTAGTTCTCCCCGAGGCCGATGCGGCAGGTGCGTTTCAGAATATCGAGGGAGCGAGGGCAGGCGTTCGGCGAATAATCGATCTTCCTCTCCGCCCAGGCGAATGGGTTCATCTTCGGATGAATGGCCCGCTGCTCCAGTATCGGTTGCCAGAAGGTGTAGACGTGGCGGCTGGAGTCGTGCAGGCGATAGACGCCGCGCTTGTTGCGGGCCGCGAAGGATTTCGCTTCTTCCTCGCTGTCGAAGATGACGTGCAGGCCGGCGGCATTGGCCCGGTCGTTATGCGGGCCGACATGCAGTTCCCCGCCGTCTTCCAGTATTCGGGAGAGGGCGTCGTAGCGCCGGCGCATCCGCCGCACCATCGGGTCGAGCTTCTTGAGCTGGACATTGAGCATGGCGCCCTGAATCTGGCTCGCCTTCATGTTGATACCGGGGAGAAGTGGTTCGTTGGCGTTGTCGAGATGGCCGCGGAACACCGAGCCGATGTCGTGATACATGCGGGCGCGGGCAAAGAAGTGATCGTCATTGGTGACGATCGCGCCGCCTTCGCCGATACTGATGTTCTTGAACTGGTTGAAGCTGAAGGCGCCGATATCGCCTATGGTGCCGGCGCGCCTGCCCTTGTAGCTGAGACCGACCGCTTGGCAGGCGTCCTCGATCACCAGCAGACCGTGTTCGCGGGCAATGCGCATGATGCTGTCCATGTCGCAGACCATGTTGGCCATATGAACGGGGATGATGGCGCGGGTGTTGGGGGTGATCTTGCGCAGGATATCGGCGGGATCGATCGTCAGCGTCTGGTCGATCTCGACAAGAACAGGGACAGCACCGACGGCAAGAGGCGCGGCGGCCGTGGCAATCCAAGTATAGGCCGGCACCAGAACCTCGTCGCCCGGGCCGATGCCAGCTGCAACGAGTGCGGCGATCAGCGCACCGGTTCCGCTGCTCGTCGTCAGCACATGTTTGACGCCGAAGCTTTTGGAAAAGGCCGTCTCGAAACGTGTGAGAGGGCCGCCATCGCCGTTGCCGTAACGGGAGAGGCGGCCGGAAGCGATGACCGGTGCTATCGCCAGCCATTCCCTTAAGCCAACACGTGCCATGACCCCCTCCATCGACGCGCAGTTTTCCAATATCTCCAGAGCCTATGCGCTCTTTCAGGACGTTTCAAAACGGACATCCGGCTTAGGATCGTGTGGTTGCTTAAGCCGCAGGTCCGACGGAATGGGTACGCCCGGAGCCGTCGCTACCCACATTGGCCAAGTTCCGGAAATTGGCCAGTTTGCTACCAATTGAAGGCCACAATGAGGGGACATCAGGGCGTGGCAAAAGGGGTGTAGTATGAGTGTGCGTGATCTGCGAACCGCTCCGCGGGATACCCTGCTTTATGCCGATGTTGCCATCATCGGCGCCGGGCCGGCGGGACTGGCCATTGCACGGGAACTCGCGAACACCTCCATCAAGGTTCTGCTGATCGAGAGCGGTGGCTTTGAATTCGACGGCGAGACGCAATTGCTCAATCGGGTCGAAAATGTCGGTCAGCCCTCGCGCAACGAGGCGTCCGAGAGGCTCGGTCGTGGCTACACTGCCAGCCTTGCATGGCTCAACGATATTCCCGCTTTCGAATTGCGCAACCGCTGCCTTGGCGGCAGCACCCACACATGGGTCGGCAAATGCGCCGCCTTTGACGAGGTCGATTTCCGGCAGCGAGCCTGGCTGCCCGGCTCGGGATGGCCGTTCCCCCGCCAGAGCTTGGACGCGGCGCTCGAACGGGCCGCGGATTTGCTCAATCTCGGGCCGAATTTGTATGATGAGCGCCTTAATGGCCTCCTGCGTTCTCCCCCGCGAGACAGTGGTGTCGATCATCACCTGCTGCGTTCGTTCTTCTGGCAATTCAGCCATCAACGCACGGTGCGGGGCGAGCCGATGCGTTTTGTGGACGTCGCGCGCGACCTCAAGGCACCGAACATCGATATCCTGACCTATGGCACGGTGACCCGGATCAATGTCGAGCCGTCGGGGCGCCGGGTAGCCTCCCTCGATGTCCGCAGCCTTGGCGATAACAAGGCCTCCATCCATGCCCGCACGGTCGTGCTTTGCTCCGGTGGCGTGGAGAATGCGCGGCTGCTGCTTGCCTCCAATTCGGTGATGCCGAACGGCATCGGCAATGGTTCGGATGTGGTCGGGCGGTACCTCGCCGATCATCCGCGCACGGTGATCGCCCGCTTCAAAGGCCCCGATATCGACCGCGTTGCGGAGCATTTCGGTTTCTTCGGCCTCACCCACAAAGGCCGCTCGCATTTCTACCTGCACGGCATGTCGCTCAGTCCGGAACTGCAGGAGCGGGAAAAGCTGATGAACTGCGCCACCTATCCCGTCCAGACCTTCGCGTCCGACGATCCCTGGGCCGCGGTGAAGCGGATCTCCCGTGGCTCCGGTTCGCGTTTGCCGGGCGATATCGCCACCGTTCTGCGTTCGCCGGGTCTGGTAGCCGGGGGGCTCTACAACAGGCTCATCCGCAAGCGCGGCCTGCCGCGCAAATCCGCCGAACTGCGTTTCGACGTCATGGTCGAGCAACCGCCGAACCCGGACAGCCGGGTGACGCTGTCGCGCATGAGCGACCGTTTCGGTACCCCCCTTCCGAAGGTGGACTGGAAGATCGGCTCGACCGAGCGGGAAAGCGTCAAGCGGCTGGCGCGATTGATGGCCAGCGAGTTTACCCGTGTCGGCCTGCCGAGACCGGCGCTGGCCGAGTGGATCGTCAATGATGGCGACGGGGAAGGGGTCTTTATGGACATGGCCCATCCGTCCGGTACGACGCGGATGGGGACAGATCCCGCCACCAGCGTCGTCGATGCCGATACCATGGTGCATGGCGTGGACGGGCTCTTCATCGCCGGCAGTTCTGTCTTCCCGACCGCAGGGCATGCCAATCCCACCCTGATGATCCTGGCGCTGGCGATCCGGCTGGCCGATCATCTCAAGGCCCGCAATCACAAGACTGCGACGCCCGAGCGTGACGATGCGAGGGATGGTGGCACTTTCAGCGGCGCCACCTCCTGATATTCCTTACTCAGTCGGTCGTCGTCAGACGAGTGACGCCAGCGTTTCCCGCAGTTCCGCGAGCAGCGACTTCTGGACCGGAACGCCGAGTTCCCGGTTGCGGGCGCGGGCCTCGTAACGGCGTTGCGACGGCAGCCGGGCGCCCTGACCGGTAATGGCGTCGAACATCTTTTCCGCCCGCTGCATGTTTTCGACCATTGCTCCGCCGAGGAATACCTTCGGATCGAGGGCGATGATCAGTTCGCCATGGCAGGGGGTGACGCCGGCACCATCGTCGAAGGCCATGGATTCGGCACTGGTCATGTCGGCGATCAGCGGGCCGGCCATCAGTTCGATCATGGCCGAGAGAGCGGATCCCTTGTGGCCGCCGAAGGTGAGCATGGCGCCCTTCAGGGCTTCGGTCGGGTCGGTGGTGTCGTTGCCGTCACTGTCGATGCCCCAGCCGAGCGGAATGGTCTTGCCGGCGCGGCGGTGCAGTTCGATCTCTCCGCGGGCTGCGGCACTGGTGGCGAAATCGAAGACGAAAGGATTGGGACCGGGGCGCGGCCAGCCGAAGGCGAGCGGATTGGTGCCGAAGACCGGCTTCTTGCCGCCGGCCGGAGCGACCCAGCTATGGCTTGGCGTCATGACCAGCGACACTAGCCCGGCGCTGGCGATGTCCTCCACTTCCGGCCAGAGCGCGGAGAAGTGGTAGCAATTGTTGATCGCCATGGCGGCGATGCCGAGCGTGTTTGCCTTCTCGACGAGATGCGGCAGGCCTTCACGGAAAGCGAGCAGCGAATAGCCGTAGCGGGCATCGACCTTGACGACGCCGGGGGCGGAGGCATCCACCTCGGGCACGGCATTCAGGCTGACCTTGCCCTTGCGGGTGGTGGGAACGAAACCGAGCAGACGCCAGAGGCCGTGGGAATAGCATTCGTCCCGCTGGGCGGTGACCACCGATCTGGCGATCGCTTCGGCATGGCCTGCGGACAGGCCGAGGCCGAGCAGAATCCCGGTTGCGAGCTTCGTTGCATCTTCCACGGGGATGAATTCGATATCTGCGGACATTGCTGGCGTTCCTGTCGGTCGCGTCTGTGTGTTGTCTGTCTCGGTTTTGCGTCCGCAATTGCGCGAAAACAAAGAGATAGAGCATTGGGGCGATTCTGTTGTCGCCGGAAACGCTCTATCAGTCGGGCGTCAAAACGAGAATGGGCCGCCGGTGAAAAGCGCATGCCGGCCCATTTCAGCCGATAAGGTGTCGATGGTTGTCAGGCGAAGGGGTCGTTCGGTCCCTTGGCCGGCTGGGTAAACCATTGCGGGCCGGTGGCGGTCATGTGGATGTGGTCCTCGAGCCGCACGCCGAAGCTGCCGGGAACGACGATCATCGGCTCGTTGGAGAAGCACATGCCTTCCGCGAGCGCCGTGCGATTGCCTCGTACGATGAAGGGCTCCTCGTGGATTTCGAGGCCGAGGCCGTGGCCGGCGCGATGGGGCAGGCCGGGCAGGCGGTAGTCCGGGCCGAGACCATTGCGGGCGAGCACGGCGCGCGCCGCATCGTCAAGGCTTTCGCACGGTGCGCCGATCTTTGCGGCTTCGAACACGGCCTGCTGTGCCTCGCGCTCCATCGCCCAGATGCGGGTGAATTCTTCGGTCGGCTCATCGAGCATGTAGGTGCGGGTCAGGTCGGAATGATAACCGTCGATCCGGCAGCCGGTATCGACCAGAACGATGTCGCCGGCTTGCAGGATCTGATCGCCATCGGCTCCATGCGGCAGGGAGGTCGCCTCGCCGAAGGAAACGATGCAGAAGCTGGAGCCGCCCTCGCCGCCGCGTGCCCGGTGTTCGTCGTCGATGAAGCGGACGACTTCGGAGGCACGAATGCCCGGTTTCAGGATGCCGTGGGCTCGCTTGTGCACGTCGAGCGTGAGGTTCATCGCATACTGGATGATGGCGATTTCGGCTGGCGATTTCCGCAGGCGCTGGCTGCGGATGATCGGGCCGCCATCGACAATCCGCTCTGCGCCAAGTTCACGAACCAGGGCATGATAAACGAAAAGCGCGACGGCATCGTCGATGGCGAGGCTCTTGCCTGCGCCGAGAAGTGAGGCAACCAGTGCGGCGCTGCTTTCCTCTTCCTGCCAGACACAGATCTCACCCGGCAGATGCGGCAGGCTTTCGACCCGGCTCTGCTCGAAGCCCGGCACGATGTAATAAAGCGCCGTCGGCGTCACCAGCGCGCCGAGAAGACGCTCGCTTGCATGCCAGACAAGGCCGGTGAAATACCGCAGGCTTTCCGTCGGTCCGAGCAGTACGCCACCAAGGCTGGCCTTTTCGATGGTGGAGCGCAGCCGGGAGAGCCTTGCCAGTCTTTCTTCGTCGGAAATACGCGGCGCTGGGGTGCTCGGCGTCATCTTGTGTTCCTTTGTATCATGGTCGTGTCGGGGTCGTGGCGCCCCGGCCGGTCACGCCGTGCGGCGGAGTGCCGAACGGCCGAATGTCAGTTGAAACGGTCCGGGCGGAAGGGGGCGAGCGATATGCCGGTGGCGCGGCCCGCAACGAGGTCCGAAACCAGTTTTCCGGTGGCGGCCGATTGCGTCAATCCCAGATGCCCGTGACCGAAAGCATAAACGACCGAACGGCTTGCCTTCGAATAGCCGATGACCGGCAGGCAATCGGGCAGCGACGGGCGGAAGCCCATCCATTCCGTTCCGCCGCGCGTATCCAGTTCCGGCAGAAAGCGGCCGGCCTTGGCCAGCAGGTTCTTCGACCGGTTATAGTTGGGGGCGAGATCGAGGCCGCCAAGTTCGACCGCGCCGCCGACCCGGATGCCCTGCGCAAGTGGTGTCACGACGAAGGCGTGATCGTTGAAATAGAGCTGGCGTTTCAGGTCGAAGGACTGGGTCGGCAGTGTGGTGTTGTAGCCCCGCTCCGTGTCCAGCGGTACGCGGTCGCCAAGTCTGGTGGCGAGCTTCTTCGACCAAGCGCCGCCGGCCAGCACCACAGTTCCGGCTTCAATGGTCTCGCCATTGGCGAGCGTGATGGTCGCGCCGTCGCCGGTTGCGGCAATGTCGGTAACGTCGGCGGTCCGAAGAGCTGCGCCGGCAGCCTCTGCCTGCGCGCATACCGCCCGGGTGAATTCCTTGGGGTCGTTGATCTGCACGCCGGAAACCGAATACATCGCATGCCGGAAATGGGGAGCGAGGCCCGGCTGCAATTCCTCGATTTCCTTGCGGTTTACACGCCTGAACTCGAAGCCGGCCTTTTCCTTCTCACGCCAGTCATGGGCGGCGGCGTTGAAGCTTTCCTCGCTGTCATAAAGGTCCAGCGTGCCGGTGTTGTCGAAGAAGGTGGCAAGCTCCGGAATGGCGCGGATGCGGGCCATTTCGGCTGCCGCAAGCTCCATCATCGCGGTCTGCGTGACGATGCCCTGTTCGAAGACCTTGCGTGAGCTGGCGCGCCAGAAATGCCAGAGCCAGGGGGCGATCTTCAATGCGTAGGCCGGCCGGATGCTGAGCGGGCCGAGCGGGTCGAGGAGCCATTTCGGGGCCTTGAACATCACACCGGGAGACGGGATCGGGATGATCTCGGGGAAAGCCAGAATGCCGGCGTTTCCGGCGCTTGCGCCTGCGGCGGGTCCCGTGCGGTCGAGAATTACAACGCTGCGGCCCTGTTGTTGAAGATGGAGGGCCGACATGGCACCAACAATTCCGGCACCGATAACGACAACATCGGCTTTCGTTTGAGCAGGCATCGGAGAATTCTCTTGCTGTTTGATTGATCTGGTTGCGGGTCAGGTGAAATGGATCAGAGGTCGCCGATCGATACGGCGTGGTTCATGTCGCGCGCGATGTATTCCTGGATCTGGCGCACGATCTGTTCCGCATGGGCGATGGCGAGGCGATCGGACCGCTCGACATCTCCCGAGTCGATTGCTGCGATCATATCCTCATGCTCCTGCACGTATTGCAGCGGCAGACGATCATCGAAGGTCGAGTAATAGAGCCGAAGAATGCGCCGGCCTTCATCCAGAAGACGGGCGAAGAAGGTGGTGTAGTAGGGATTGCCGCCCAGTTCGGCGATGGCGACGTGGAATTCGCGGTTCGCCTCGATCATCGCGTAGGCGTCCTGCGCCTTCACGGCGGCTTCGAATTCGTTCTGGTGCTTGCGGATCGTGGCCATGATCGCCGGGTTCTTGCGCGCGGCGGCGGCGCGGGTGGTGACCCGGTACATCAGCGTCAGCGCATCGAAATAGGTGGGCAGCGTGGCGAAGTCGATGGTCGCAACGATGGTATTGCGGTTCGGTAGTGTGGTGACAAGCCCGTCGGAGGCGAGGCGGAGCAGGGCTTCGCGGATCGGCGTGCGCGACATGCCGAAGCGATCCGAAAGCCGCACCTCGTCGAGCGGGCTGCCTGGCGGCAGGGCCATCGCCAGAATCTCCTGGCGCAGGGTGGTGTAGACGGTCTGCGTGCCGGAGCCGCGGGAGCGTGGCGTTTCGGCGGTATCGTCCGAAGTGGTGGGTTCGAGCATCGTGACAGCCGATCCGTTTGTGTTGAAGTATATGTAGACATACTGTCGACATTTCTTCGACGCAAGTTGTTTCTCGGCCTGCGACCTCGTGGCGGGCAGTGATTTCATCGCTGACTGACGGGGATATCGTCCGGTACGGGACGAAAGAGTACGGCCACTGGCGGACGTTATCCAGAATATAAGAAAATTCGGAAATTTGCCTTATTTGACGCCACCTTCTGCCTGGGAATTCGGCAATTGCATGCATCGCAAATCTATGTAACAAAATACATGTGGTTGCGCTGGGGAGAGCCGGCCACATTTGGGAGCAGAAATATATCCAATGAATATGCGGAGCGGAGTGGAGACGCTTCGTTGTCCAAACAAGGAATATTTTTGGGAGGAAAGCCATGTCGCGGGCAGAACTGTCCGTATCGTCGCTTTCGATCAAGTCGGCGCTGGTGATCGATGATCACCCGCTTTATTGCGATGCTCTTGCGACGACGATGGAGAGCATCTTCAATACCCGTCGGATTCGAACAGCGACTACGCTAGGCGAGGCACTGCATCAAATACGCATGCGGTTTTCGCCGGATCTCGTCATTCTGGATCTCAACCTGCCCGATGCGTCGGGCCTGAGCGGTTTCTTGAAGATAAAGGAAAAGATGCCGGATGTTCCGGTGATCGTCATTTCGGCGATCACGACGGAAGGTGTTGTACATTCCGTGATTTCCGCCGGAGCGGCGGGGTTCATACCGAAAGAAACCGGGCGGCAGGTGTTCCAGGAGGCCATGACGGATATCTGGAACGGCAAGACCTATGTGCCGCCGGGCTATGCCATGCCGGCCCGTCCGAAGGAAGGCGATCGTTCCGTCGAGACCATCTCGCGCAAGATCGCCCATCTCTCGCAGCAACAGACGCGCATTCTCAGCCTGATCTGCGAGGGCATGCCGAACAAGCTGATCGCCTACGAGATGCAACTCGCGGAAGCGACCGTCAAGGCGCATATCACTGCGCTCTTGCGGCGGCTTGGCGTGCACAACCGCACGCAGGCGGCGATGCTGGTGAGGGAGGTTTCCATCCGCCATAACCTTCAATAGGAGGCCATGGCGGAAACAAACTACCTTGCCCGTGAGGACAGCCAGCGGAGGACGGCAGGCGGGTGACGGCGCTACGGGAGGCTCTTGATAACAGGCCCGCGAGAGCGGTGCGCATTGCCGTGTCTCATGCCGGCGATACGACGGAGGCTGTCCTCGACATCCGCCGCCAGTTATCGACTGCGCGGCCGAGTTTCGTCCTGCTTTTCCTGCCCTGTCGGCTGGCGACGGACGCGTTGCCAACCGCACTTGCCGATATCATGCCGGAGACGGTGGTGTTCGGCTGCACGACCGCCGGCCAGATAACGCCGCGCGGATATGACAGCGATGCGCTCGTCGCGATCGCGTTCGAGCGCAGTCATTTCCGTGTGGCGTCGGCCCTGTTTTCCCCGATCTCGCCGCTGTCCATCGCCGATGTGGTTTCACAGGCCGAACGGCTTTCCGCCCAGTTCGGCAGCACGCCGGGACGCCATCGTCTGGCGCTGATCTTTGCCGACGGCTTGTCGAAGCAGGAGGATATCCTCGTCGCCACGCTGGAGGCGGGGCTTGCGGATATCCCTGTCTTCGGCGGCTCCGCAGGCGATGGGCTACGTTTCCGGGAGACAAAGGTTCTGCGCGACGGCAGGTTTCACAGCAACGCGGCGCTTCTCTTGTTGCTGGAAACAGACCTCGATTTCCGTGGCCTCGGTTTCGATCATTTCCAGCCGACGGAAAGCCGCATGGTCGTGACCCGCGCGGTTCCGGAGGAGCGCCTGGTTCTGGAGATCAACGGCTCCCCGGCGGCGGAGGAATATGCGCGGCTTGTCGGCGTTTCGGTCGAGGAACTTTCTCCCGCCATTTTTGCCGAAAATCCCGTGCTGGTGCGCAATCGTGACCTCTATCATGTGCGCGCCATCCAGCAGATCCACGGCGAGAATGGTCTGACCTTCCTGTCGGCGATCGATGACGGACTGCTCCTGACGCTGGGGCGGGGCAAGGAGATCATCCGCACCCTCGACAGCGGACTGACGGTGACCGACGACCAGGGCGCCGAGCCCGATTTCATCCTCGGTTTCGACTGTTATCTCAGGAAGCTGGAGATCGAACGTAAGGGATTGGCCGACGAAGCATCGGAACGGTTCCGTCAGCATAGGGTGGTCGGCTTCAGCACCTATGGCGAACAGCATCTCGGCGTGCATGTGAACCAGACCTTCGTCGGCGTCGCCTTCTTCCGGCCGAGAAGGGGGGCGGTGCCGTGATCGATCCGAGCGATCCTCCCGAAGTCCAGATCGCCAAGCAGGCGCGGATCATCGAGGCGCTGATCAACCGCGCCGAGCGTGGTCATGAGGTGGGCGGCACGGCCTATTCGCTGTTCCAGTCGGCCATCACGCTTCAGGCCAAGGTGTGGGAGAAGACCAAGGATCTGGAAAAGGCGCTGGATACGCTGGGCCGGGCGTCGAGCGAGCTGGAAATCGCCTACCAGACCCAGGAGAGGATGCAGCGCAACCTTGCCGATGCCATGGTTGCCATGGAGGGAGGCTTTGCCCTTTTTTCCGAGGATCGGTTGCAGGTCTGTAACACGCAGTTCCGGCGGCTTCTGCCCGATGTGGAGCCCTTGATAAAACCGGGACTCGCCTTCGATGATTATCTCCGGGCCGTCGAGGTCAGCAAGTCGCTGGCAAGCGAGGAGGATGCCGGGGTGAAAGCCGTGCGGCGGTCGCCGGCGAGCGGTTTGCCGGAGGCTCCGGGCCATGGCTTTTCCTCCTTTGTCATAGCGCTGCGCAATGACCGCTGGTTCCAGATTTCCTGTCGCCAGACGACGTCCGGCAATATCGCGGTTCTGCAGACGGAAATTACCGATCTGGTGCGGGAGAACCGGCGGGAGAAGGATCGCCTGATCGACCAGCAGGCCCATCTGCTGCAGGCCGCTTTCGACCACATGTCGCTCGGAGTCTGCACCTTTTCGTCGGACGGTGAACTCCTTGTGCATAACGAACGCTTCAGCGCGCTGCTTGGTCTGCCTTTACCCCTCCTGAAGAAGGGCGCGTCATTCCAGCGGATTCTCGAACATATCGAGCGCCATGAGATCGTCGACCGGAAATCGCGCCGGCCGGAACTTGCGCGCTGGTTCAAGGCATTGCGGCGGGGAGAGACCGTGCAGCAGCATTTTCGCAGGCGCGACGGCATGCGGCTCGACATGCGGCTGCACAGCCTGCCGGACGATGGCTTCATAGTGTCCCTCATGGATGTGACGGCGGAAACGGAGGCTGCGGCTCTGCTTGAACAGCGGGTTGCGGAACGCACGGCGGAACTGACCGAGGCGAACCGGCAATTGCAGGTGCATGCTGCGGAGCAGACGAAGATCGAAGGCGCGCTGCGGCTTGCCAAGGAGGCGGCCGAGTCGGCGCATGTTTCCAAGACGCGATTTCTGGCGGCCGCCAGCCACGATCTCCTGCAACCGATCAATGCCGCCAAGCTCTATCTCTCGACCTTGACGGAGACTGTTGAAGAAGGAGGTGCCAGAGAGGTCGTAAACCGTCTCAACCGCTCCTTCACCTCGATCGAGACGCTGCTGCAGGCGCTACTGGATATTTCCCGGTTGGACAGTTCCGGCGCCGAATTCAACATCACCTCCTTCTCCATCGGGAACATGCTGCAGGGGCTGAGCGAGGATCTCGCTCCGCTTGCCGCGGAAAAGAGGATCGAGCTCCGCATTGTTCCATCGAGCCGCTGGGTGACGAGCGATCAGCGCTATCTGATGCGCTCGGTTCAGAACCTCGTGGTCAACGCGATCCAGTATACCGAGCGCGGCAGGGTGCTGGTCGGCTGCCGGCTTGCGGGTACGCGCCTGCGCATCGAGGTATGGGACACCGGGATCGGCATATCGGAAACGGACCAGGCGCGGGTGTTCAAGGAATTCACCCGTGGCGGGGGAGGCAAGGGCACCGGCATGGGGCTGGGGCTTTCGATCGTGGAAAGGGCCTGCCGTCACCTCGATCACCCGGTACGGCTGGTGTCGCGTCCGGGGGTAGGCTCGATGTTCTCGATCGAGGTTCCGCTCGCAGCCCCCGGCCATGTCACTGTCTACGAAAATCCGGTGGTGGAGGCGGCCCCCACGGGCGATCTGGACCTGATTGTCATGGTCGTGGAAAACGATGCGGACGAACTGCATGCGATGACGCAGAAGCTCGAGGGCTGGGGCGCAAGCGTGCTTGCGGCCGGCTCGACGCTCGAGGCGATTTCCCTGATGCAGGAGATCGGGACCCCGCCGGACATTGTACTTGCCGACTACCAGCTCGATGAGGAGGACAATGGCATCGAGACGATCCGAACGCTCAGGGCGCTTGCCGGTTGTGAAATCCCGGCCATCATCATTTCCGCCAACCGGCATCGCGATTTTCAGGCGCAGGCGGACGAGATGTCCTTTGCCGTGCTGACCAAGCCGGTGCAGCTCGTGCGTCTCAGGGCGTTGATCGACTGGAAGACCCGTGCGCGGGTGGCGTGACGGCGATCAGGGGCTCATATCCATATGGCTCCCAATACCGACCAATGTCTGCGGTGACGAGACAATCGTGGCGGCATTAGGCTCTTCATAAAAAGGGAGGTTTGCAATGCGTCTTTTCGTGCTTCTTCTCGTGATGCTCGGCTCTGCCGCGACAGCATCGGCTGCCGGAACCTACGATCTTCTCTTTCACAAAGGGGGGCTTTCCGGCCTTCACGTTCCGGCCTCTGCGAGTGCCGGAAAAGAGCCGCCGGATGCGCTGCTTTACGATCGGGTGCTTTTGTCGGGAAAGAAGGGCGAGGCGCCGGATAACGACAATATCGGCCTGCAACTCTCTGCCGACGACAACGTGGCGCTGATCCTGCGGCAAGGTCCCCGAATGCGGTCGCTCGGCAATTTCCCGGCTTCGGTGGGCAATCCGCTCATCATGTATTTCCTCGAAAGCACATTGTCGGATGTCGCCGCGCAGTCCGGCGGAAGCCCCTATTACATCCGCAATCGCATCAAGGAGGCCTTGATGAAGGATGCGGAGATCGTTCCGGTTTCGGTGCATCTCGGGGATCGCGACATCGCCGCGCAGAAGGTGACGTTGCGTCCGCTCGAAAAGGACAAGGCGCGGAGCAAGATGGGACGTTTTGCCGAGCTGGCGCTCTCTGTCACCGTATCGGAACAGGTGCCTGGCTGGCTCTATTCGCTGGAGGCAAATGTCCCTGAGGGGCAGGGGCCGGAAGATGCGGGTTATCGCAACGCGATCAAGCTGACGGACAAGGGCGAGGCCAAGCCATGAAGCGGCTGGCAGCCTGCCTTCTTGTGGTGTCGGCTTTCGCTGCGCCTGCGTTGGGGCAAAGCCTGACGGAGCGGCTGAACGATTATCCGACGGAGGCGCGCGCCGATTACGTCTTCGGTTGCATGGCTGCAAACGGCGAAAACCGCAATGTCCTCAGGCAATGCGCCTGTTCCATCGATGTGATCGCTTCCATCCTGCCTTACGAAAAATATGTCGAGGCCGAGACCGTGCTGACCTTGCAGCAGGGGGCGGGCGAGCAGCTTTCGATGTTCAAGAGTGCGGTCGTTCCGCGTGGTATGGTCACCGAACTGAGACGGGCACAGGCCGAGGCGGAGATGCGTTGCTTCTAAACCGTCTCCCTCAGGCCGGCGGACGTTTCGGCAGGACGCGGTCGAAGACGTTGCCCTCCGTATCGACCGCGTGAATGGTAAGCTCAGGCGAACCATCATCGATATAGGTAAAGCGGAAGGTCGGGTTTTCGCTGATCGATATGCCGCCCTGCAGGGAAAACAGCAGTTCCTTGCCCTGCCGCACCTCCAGTTCTGTGATGAAGTGGGCGCCGATGAAGAGCTGTGTGATCTGGTCGCGTTGCAGGCCTGAATAATTCGGATGCCGGATCATGATCTGTGCTTCCCGCGGAACGGCCGGAGCGGCGTTCCCCGTATCGAAGCTTCTCAGCCGCATTTCGCCCATGCCCTTTAGCGCAGCCGTGGGATCCTTTGTTGCCGGGGCGGAGCAGCCGCCGGACGCCTTGACGAAGCGGCCGGTCATGTAGCTGGCGTTCGGGGTCGTGGCGATCACCCGGATGTTGGAATACTGGTTGACGCGTACCCGGGTCTCGAATTTCAACGGCATCATCGCCGGTCCGAAACGGATTTCCGCTGCAACCGGCGACGGGTTTTCATCGATCACCAGCTTGATCGACGAAATGGGAACGTCCTTCACGCCCGTCTGCTCGATGGTGATCGGCACGGTGGCCGCGTCGTCGGCGCGATAGGGGGCGGTCAGGGTGAGCAGGCTTGCGCCGTCGAGTAGATGGACGTCGCCCACGATGTCACCGCGGATGTCATTCCAGGTGGCGCTTTCGACGATCGGATTGACAGGCGGATCATCAGCAAGCGCGATGCCGGCCGAGAGCAGAAGCGAGAGAGCTGCAAGTGCTTGTCTCATGGGTGCGATGTCCCCCTCTGATGTTGGTGACGCAATACCCGGGCACTCATGCTCGTTATCATAAGCCATATCGGATGCGCGAAAAAGCGAGCCTTTCGGATGTGTTGTGAGGTTGCTGTCATGGACGCAGCTTCGGTGGGAGACTTGTGTTAAGAAGCGGGATTGGCCGATGTTCGAGGCTTTCGTTTCCCTGTGTCTGATGTCCGCCGTGGAGGCGACAGGTGCGGCCTCCGCCGGACAACTGTGCCGTATGGCCTTGCTGCCGGGGCATGCGGCGGAGAGAAAGGCAGAGTGCGAGGAAGGGCTGAAGCATCTGCCGGCGTCATGGCTTTCCGGTTTCTCGCTTGCCGAACGCTTTTGCGCGCCACGTCCCAAGTCAAAGCTGGAATTCACAGAAGTGGCACCCGGCCTGTTTGTCCATCGAGGTGCTGTGGCGGAGCCCGACGCGGGTAATGCCGGCGACGTTTCCAACATCGTGTTTATCGTGGGAAAGCAAAGCGTCGCGGTCATCGACGCCGGCGGTTCTCGACAGGTGGGGGAGGAGGCCTATCTCGCAGTTCGCGAACGGACACCGTTGCCGATATCCCATCTGATACTGACCCATGTACATCCCGACCACGTCTTTGGTGCCGAGCCATTGCAGGAAGCCGGGGCGCTGATCATCGGGCAGCAAAACCTGCCGCGGGCGCTGGCGGAGCGAGCTGATAGCTACCGGACCAGTTTCCTGAGGTTGATCGGAGACCTCCCTTTTCTCGGAAGCCATATCGTTGCACCGGACCGGGTGGTGTCCGACGTCGAGACGATCGACCTCGGCGACCGCGTGATCGAGTTCAAGGCATGGCCGACAGCCCATACCTCCTCGGATCTTACCGTGTTCGACCGACAGACTGCGACGCTGATCGCCGGAGACCTGCTGTTCGACGAGCATGCCCCGGCACTCGATGGTTCGCTCAAGGGTTGGCGCTCGGTGCTGGGCGAACTTACCCGGATCAAGGCCGCCCGTGCTGTGCCGGGCCATGGCGGGCCCGTGCTTGACTGGCCAGTTGGTGCTGCGGCGCTCACCTATTATCTGGAAGTGCTGGAAGAGGAGACGCGAGCGGCCATCCGCTCGGGCGTGCCCCTTGCTGAAGCGTCCCGTAGCATCGGCAAGGGCGAAGCGGGGAAGTGGGCGTTGTTCGACCTCTACAATCCACGCAACGCGACTGCGGCCTATACCGAACTCGAATGGGAATAGGGCGCCGCTTCTTTTCTTAAGCGGCACGTGTCAGTGCGGGACCTGCTTCAGCAGGAGCTGGGCGATGGCGTAGGCGCGCTTTTCGATGATGACGGGCGTTTCGCAGACATAGGTCAGCGCCTGCGATCGATCCTTGTAGATACGCTCGTCCCAGTCGATCTGTTCTTCCAGCTTGTCGATACGGTCGAAGTCCTGGCTCTTTTCGGAGGTCAGTTTCGCCATTTCGGTGCGGCTGTTGTCGATCTTCTTCGACAGTGCGATCTGGTTGCGGGAATAGCGCGCGATGCCGCTGATCAGGCGGTGGCGGTCTTCCGCGAGCTTGTCGAAGGCGTCGTAGAAGATGTTGCCGAGCAATTGCACATCGGCGGCCGGAGTCTTTTCGAGAAAGGCCCGAACCTGCATTTCCGCCTCTTCGAGGTTCACTCGTCGCAAGGCGAGCAAGGAGGCAAGATCGGCTGCTTCCGGAGGCAGGGGCGTTCTGGTCACAGGGGTCGGCCACATCAGTCCCGGCGACAGATTCTCGACCTTGCGCTGGATACATGGCCAGTCCGGATCGGAAAAATCCGCGGCTCCGGTGGCGGCCGGCACAAGCGCCAGAAATAGCGCAAGGCGTGCGATCTTCATGACAATGTCCTCCCTGGCGCTAAGTATAGGCCTACTGACGGCGGTGCCAAAAGGGCCGATACACACACTAAGGTCGCAATTGTCACTGCGCTTGGCCCGTTTGTAATCTGTACCCAAGGCCGGAGAAGGTCTGCATCATACAAGCATTCGGGAGGCAATCCATGCGCACACGCGCTGCTCTGGCTGTTCAGGCCGGAAAACCCTTAGTCGTGACTGAAGTGGAGCTCGAAGGCCCGCGTGCCGGCGAGGTTTTGATCGAGGTAAAGGCGACGGGGATCTGCCATACCGACGATTTCACCCTGTCGGGCGCCGATCCGGAAGGCCTGTTCCCGGCGATCCTCGGCCATGAAGGTGCGGGCATCGTCGTCGATGTCGGACCGGGCGTCACCTCGGTGAAGAAGGGCGATCACGTCATCCCGCTCTACACGCCGGAATGCCGCGAATGCTATTCCTGTACCTCGCGCAAGACCAATCTGTGCACCTCGATCCGCGCCACCCAGGGCCAGGGGGTGATGCCCGACGGCACTTCGCGCTTTTCCATCGGCAAGGACAAGATCCATCACTACATGGGCTGCTCGACGTTTTCGAACTTCACCGTGTTGCCGGAAATCGCGGTCGCCAAGGTCAATCCCGACGCGCCCTTCGACAAGATCTGCTACATCGGCTGCGGCGTCACCACCGGCATCG